>NZ_CM125436.1:0-10000 GCF_052072235.1 Brevibacillus fluminis
GTGGATGCTCAAATATCCGAACTTTGGCGAAAAGTCCTGGAAAAGATCGAAAAAACGCTAAGCAAGCCGAGTTTTGATACATGGCTCAAAGCGACAAAGGCAACCACCTTAGAGGAAGATGCTCTAATCGTCGCCGCTCCGAACGAGTTTGCTCGTGACTGGCTGGAAACGCGATACTCCCCTCTGATAACCGATACATTGTATGAAACAACGGGCAATCATATGAAAGTCAAATTTGTCGTCCCCCAAAACCAGGAGGCGGGCGCGAATGAAGACTTTCCTGCACCGCGTGTCAAGGTAGCTCAGCAACCGACTGGATCTGATGACCAGCCTCCCAGTATTCTGAATCCAAAGTACACGTTTGATACATTCGTCATCGGTTCCGGCAACCGCTTCGCCCACGCTGCCTCTCTAGCAGTCGCAGAAGCACCGGCGAAAGCCTACAACCCCTTGTTTATTTACGGAGGCGTCGGCCTTGGCAAAACGCACTTGATGCACGCCATCGGCCATTATGTCATACAGCATAACGCTTCAGCCAAAGTGGTTTACCTCTCATCCGAGAAGTTCACCAATGAGTTCATTAATTCGATTCGCGACAACAAAACGGTAGAGTTCCGCAATAAATACCGCAGTGTTGACGTGCTTCTGATTGACGATATTCAGTTTCTGGCGGGGAAAGAACAAACGCAGGAAGAATTTTTTCATACGTTCAATGCATTGCATGAAGCTTCCAAGCAAATCATTATTTCATCCGACCGCCCGCCAAAAGAGATCCCAACGCTTGAAGACCGGCTTCGCTCCCGTTTTGAATGGGGCTTGATCACCGATATCCAGCCGCCCGATCTGGAGACGCGCATCGCCATTCTTCGCAAAAAAGCGAAAGCGGAAAATCTCGACATTCCCAATGAGGTTATGGTATATATCGCAAATCATATCGACAGCAACATTCGTGAGCTGGAAGGTGCACTTATTCGTGTCGTCGCTTATTCTTCCCTGATCAACCGGGATATCGATACTACGCTAGCTGCTGAGGCATTGAAAGACATTATTCCTTCTTCCAAGCCTCGCATCATAACCATCATGGACATCCAACGGGCAGTTGGCGAGGCGTTCAGCCTCAAGCTCGAAGATTTTAAAGCGAAAAAACGCACGAAATCGGTTGCTTATCCGCGCCAAATCGCCATGTATCTCTCACGTGAGCTGACAGATGCTTCCTTGCCGAAAATTGGCGACGAATTCGGCGGCCGCGACCATACGACCGTCATCCATGCCCATGAGAAAATTTCCAAATCTCTGGCCGTTGACCCTCAATTGCAGGCAACGATTCAAACGTTGTTGGAAAAACTCAAAACTAGCAACTAGAATTGTGGATAATCCATGTGAATAATGAAAAAGCCTATGCACAATTTACCCACAAGTGTATAGGCTCTCTTTATCGTTCATTTTGGAGTTATCCACATTTTCACATGCCCTACTATTACTGTTATCTTTTTTACCTAATAAATATCTATATGTACGCGCTGCTGTTTTAGAACCTGTTACAGCACAGACATGCTGATGAATCCGAAACGATTCTGAAAAAGGCTCCATTGCATGTCGAAACGTTTTTGATGATGTCGTATCGTACAAGTTTTCTATGCAGTCAAACAAACTGGAGGTTGTCCACCATGCAAATAAGTGTCAAACGCGATAAGTTAGTATCAGCGGTGTCCCATGTTGCCAAAGCGGTATCGACTCGAACCACCATTCCGATTTTGACCGGGATCAAGCTGAAAGCAACCGATGAAGGACTAACGTTGACCGCGAGCGATTCCGATGTATCCATTGAGGTACAAATCCCGTCTGAAGAAGCGGGAGAATGGGGCGTAACGGTGCACAAACCAGGAAGTGTCGTGCTGACCGCTCGCATTTTCGGGGAAATCGTGCGAAAGTTGGCAGGGGATGAAATCCACATCTCTGTTGACGACCGATTCGCTGCACTGATCCGTTCCGGACAGGCCGAGTTCACCATCAATGGCATGAATGCCGACGAATTCCCGCAGCTGCCGCAACTGGAGGAGGAGAAAGTCCTCAGCATTCCAAGCGATCTGCTGAAAACCATGCTGCGCCAAACTTCTTTCGCCGTTTCCACATCGGAAATGCGTCCGATTTTGACGGGGATCATGTGGTCGCTGGAAAAAGGACAGCTGAAATTCGTCGCAACGGACAGCCATCGCCTGGCGAGCCGTTCTGCTGCTGTCGAATGCGCGGAAGACTTGTACTTTCACAATGTTGTCGTGCCGGGGAAAAGCTGTAATGAGCTGATGAAAATTCTCGACGATAACCAAGCGGTGGTCGATATCGTCGTAGCGGAAAATCAGATTCTGATTAAAACAAACCATATTCTGTTCTACTCCCGTTTGCTGGAGGGAACCTATCCGGATACAAGCCGCATCATCCCGCAAGGCAGCAAAACAGAGATTGTCGTCCACAGCAAAGATTTCCTGCAATCGATCGAACGCGCCTCGCTTTTGAGCAGAGAAGGGAAATCAAATGTGGTACGATTGGTAACAATGGCTGATAACAACGTCGAAATTTCTTCCAACGCTCCTGAAATCGGGCGAGTAACGGAAATGATGACACCTGTATCGGTAAACGGAGAAGAATTGAAAATCTCCTTTAATGCGAAATACATGATCGATGCGCTCCGTTCGCTTGATTCCGGTGAAATCCGCGTGAGCTTCACGGGGGCGATGAGTCCGTTTGTCATCCGCCCGACCGATCACGACTGGATTCTTCACCTGATCCTGCCGGTTCGCACCTACTAAACAACGAAAACCAGCAATCACGGTTGCCTGATGAAAGGAGCTTTCCCATGTCGAAAGCAGTAGCAATTCAGACTGAATACATCCCTCTTGGGCAATTTTTGAAGCTGGCCGGCGTCATTGATACCGGGGGCATGGCCAAGGCCTTTTTGGCCGATGTCGAGATTAAAGTTAACGGAGAGCTGGAAAACAGACGCGGCCGTAAGCTTTATCCCGACGATACCGTCTTTATCGATGGATTCGGTGACTTTCACGTAACCCGGCGTTGAGAGGGAGGGTGTCGCGTTGCATTTACGTAATCTGACGCTTTCCCACTATCGCAATTACGAATCGCTGTCTTTGTCTTTTGACGGTCAAATCCAGCTGTTCATCGGCAATAATGCGCAAGGGAAAACCAACGTGCTGGAATCGATCTATTTGTTGGCGCTGGCGAAGTCGCACCGCACCTCAAAAGACAAGGAATTAATTTCATGGAATGCCGATTATGCAACAGTCCGTAGCGACATCGAACGTCGCTACGGTTCTGTTCGTTTAGAGATTCAATTGACTTCGAAGGGAAAAAGGGCCAAAATCAATGGATTGGAGCAGCAAAAACTGAGCGAGTTTGTCGGGGCGTTGAATGTGGTCATGTTCGCGCCGGAGGATCTGGCAATCGTCAAAGGCGCACCTGCCCAACGCCGCCGGTTCATCGATATGGAAATCGGTCAGGTTTCGCGCACCTATCTCCATTACTTGAGCAACTACAACAAAGTGCTCCAGCAAAAAAATCAGCTCTTGAAAGACATGATCATCAAGAAGAACATCTCGGTTGACATGTTATCAATTTGGAATACCCAACTGGCTGATTTAGCGGTAAAATTACTACAGAAACGGTTTGAGTATATCGGGAAATTGGAGGCTTGGGCGAAAAGTATTCATGCCGGGATCACCGATGGTAAAGAGGAACTGACTCTTCACTATGTGAACACGACCCCCGTCACTGCTGACATGAATCTCCAGCAGGCGGCAGATACGCTTCACACAGCCTATGAAGAGATGCTGGAAAGGGAAAAACAGCGGGGCAGTACATTGATCGGGCCCCACCGCGATGATTTTTCCTTGCGAATAAACGGAATAGATGTACAAACATTCGGTTCACAGGGTCAACAGCGAACGGCCGCATTGTCTTTGAAGCTTGCTGAAATCGAGCTGATCAAGGAAGAGGTCGGCGAGTACCCGGTTTTGTTGTTGGACGACGTATTGTCAGAGTTAGATGAGCACCGTCAAACATTGCTGCTGGAAACGATTCAGGATAAAGTCCAGACGTTTGTCAGCTCGACAGGTGTGGAAGGATTGAAGCATCAGGTGCTTCAGCAGGCTGCGCGGCATTACGTGAGAGAAGGGAAAATTTCCTAGAAAGTCAAGGTGTTGAGGCATGTTTATTCACATTGGTGGAGATACTGTTGTGAGCACTAAGGACGTGATTTCCATCCTTGACCATCAGACGGTAAAAATGTCAAAAGTGACGAAGCGATTCATCGATGAGGAGCGGAAGAAAAAACGAGTCATCGATGAGGCGGCGGAAGAGGTCAAATCCTTTGTCATTACCAAAGACGCCATTTACTGTTCGCCGATTTCTTCACTTACGCTAAAGCGGCGAGCTCAGTTCGTGAACAGCCTGGACCAATTCCCTTCTGTAGAAACTGAAAGTGAGGAGTTGACAGAGTAGTGGATCAAGCAACTGAAAAAGAAAATAGCTACGATGCCAGTCAGATACAGGTCTTAGAAGGATTGGAAGCTGTACGGAAACGCCCGGGGATGTATATCGGCTCGACAAGTAGCCGTGGCTTGCATCATCTGGTTTGGGAAATTGTCGATAATGCGATCGACGAGGCGCTTGCAGGGTATTGTACCGAAATCCATGTCAAGATTTTGCCGGACAATGTCATCAGCGTAACGGACAACGGCCGCGGGATTCCAACCGGCATTCACGAAAAAACGGGCAAATCGACAGTTGAGACCGTTTTGACCGTGCTGCACGCCGGCGGTAAGTTTGGCGGCGGCGGTTACAAAGTGTCAGGCGGTCTACATGGTGTAGGTAGCTCGGTTGTAAACGCCTTGTCCGAATGGATGGAAGTCGAAGTTAAGCAGCAAGGCAAGATTTTTAAAATGCGTTTTAACATCGGTGTTCCAGAGGCAGAACTTGCTGTTGTGGGCGAGACGGAAGAAACGGGAACGATCGTTACGTTCAAGCCGGACCCGACCATTTTTACGGAAACCACCGTTTATGAATACGAGATTTTGCAAAAGCGGATCCGCGAGCTGGCATTTCTGAACAAAGGCTTGCGCATCGTTTTGCATGACCAACGCCCCGGCCAAGAGCGGTCCGAGGAGTTTTATTTTGAAGGCGGCATTATCTCGTTTGTTGAGTATTTGAACAAAAACCGCGAGAAGCTGCATGAAGAGGTCATCTACTGCGAAGGCGAAAAGGACGGCCTTATGGTAGAGGTTGCGATTCAATACAATGACAGCTATGTCAGCAACATCTACTCGTTTGCCAATAACATCAATACACATGAGGGCGGAACGCACGAGGCCGGCTTCAAGGCTGCGCTGACCCGCGTGATTAACGATTACAGTCGCAAGTTTAACTTTTTGAAAGAAAAAGATCAGAATCTTTCCGGCGATGACGTGCGGGAAGGAATCACTGCGATCATTTCCGTGAAAATCCCGGAGCCGCAATTTGAAGGGCAGACGAAGACGAAACTGGGCAACTCCGAAGCGCGGAGCATCACGGAGTCCATTTTTGGCGAGCGTTTTTCTGCTTTCATGGAGGAAAATCCGTCTGTAGCCAAGAAGGTTGTGGAAAAAGCGCTGATGGCTGCTCGCGCACGCGAAGCGGCGCGGAAAGCGCGCGAGCTGACCCGCCGCAAAAATGCGCTCGAGGTAAGCGCATTGCCGGGTAAACTGGCGGACTGTTCCTCCAAAGATGCTTCCGAATCTGAATTGTTCATCGTCGAGGGGGACTCTGCGGGTGGTTCTGCAAAAATGGGCCGCGATCGTCACTTCCAGGCTATTTTGCCGCTGCGCGGAAAAGTGTTGAACGTTGAGAAGGCGCGTTTGGATAAAATTTTGTCCAACAATGAGATCCGGATGATCATTACCGCGATCGGCACAGGGATCGGTGAAGATTTCGATATTACCAAAGCTCGCTACCACAAAACGGTCATCATGACGGATGCCGACGTCGATGGTTCGCACATCCGCACCTTGCTGTTGACCTTCTTCTACCGTTACATGCGTCAATTGATCGAGGAAGGCTATATCTATATTGCCCAGCCGCCACTCTATCAAATTAAACAAGGCAAACAGGTCCATTATGCGTATACCGATGCGCAGCGCGATCAAATTTTGGAGACGTTGAAGCCTGTGCCCAAGCCTGCGATTCAGCGTTACAAAGGACTGGGCGAGATGAATGCCGAGCAGCTGTGGGAAACCACGATGGACCCAAGCGTTCGGACTTTGCTGCAGGTTAGTTTGGAAGATGCGATGGATGCGGATATGGTGTTTGAAACCTTGATGGGCGATGAAGTAGAGCCGCGCCGGGAATTTATTGAAGGGTATTCCAAGACGATCCGGGATTTGGATATTTAATGTGTAATTTCATAGAGGCAGCGTAAGAAAAAGCGGTCGTGTATTCGGCCGCTTTTTTCTTTTGGTTCAAAATAAATTTTCCCTCAGGTGTCACAAAATGGGTTGTGCATTTGTTATACCTGACAAAGGGAGGTGAGCAAACGTGGATAAGGAGCAAATCGAGAAATTGGTGGCGGAGATCAAAACAGGCGATCTGGAACGATTCGGGGAAGTCATCGAAGCGTTGCAGCAGCCGATATTTACATATTGCTACCATATGCTCGGACATAGGCAAGAAGCGGAGGATGCCGTACAGGAGGTATTCATCAAAGCGTACGAACATATCGACAAATATACAAAAACACTCTCTTTTTCAGCGTGGGTGTATAAGATTGCCTATCATCATTGCTTGAATCTCATAAAACGAAAGAAGCTTTATCGAATGGTTCCTTTTTTGCAAAAAGAATTGTCCGTGGAAGACTCTACTGCGAGCGATTATTTGAGTGAACCGCTTCATGTCGCTTTGTCACAGCTGAACGCAGAGGAACGGAATGTCATTATTTTGCGAGTTGTTGAAGAGAAGACCTATGAGGAGCTTGCGGCCATCCTGCAGAAAAATCCGGCCGCCGTTCGAAAGCAATACGAACGGGCGGTGAAAAGATGCAAAAAATACGTGCAAATGCAGAAAGGGGGGGACGAAAATGAAGCCTTCAAAGTCATCAGATGAGTTGGAGCGACTTTTTTTGCAGACAGATGTTCCGAAAATTGATGTTAAAGATCAAGTGTTAGCGAAGATAACGGAAAGAAAGAAACAAAGGGAGGCAGAAAAGGTGAAAAAGAAAATCATAGTAATCGTGGCGGCATGTCTTGTGTTCGGTGTGACTTCTGCATTTGCGGCAATCAAAGTATATGAACTGAAAAACGACAAGGGAGAGGTTGTCGTTCAGGTCAACAAAGTGGATCAAAATCCGGGTTTGAACCATCAGAAAACGTTTAACGAAAAAATCAGTGAGATCCGCGAATCGATGAAGCCTGATACAGCTGCGATCGTGTATATCGCCAGCGATAACCCGCAAAAAATCATATCCCGTATACAAAAACCGATTACTTCAAGCGATCGCGCTGCCCTGCAAACTGAGCTTGGGACATTGCTGACTGTTCCAGCCGAACTCCAAGGCAGCTTCGTGTTCCAGGAAGGCTATGTGGAACACATGGTAAATTACGACTACAAGAAAGAAGAAATCTACCAAGAGGCGGAGCGAACAAAGCAGGACATCATCATCAAGGAGATGAAGGTAGACAAGAAAGTACAGCGAACAGGAGCGACTTACAAAAACAACAAAGGAGCAGTTCGGATCGACATCGATAATTTTGAGAATATCAAATACATGAGTTCTGAAGCGGGGCCAGACGAAACGGTTGAAAAAGTGCAGGTGCACGGACAGGAAGCAATCTACCACGTGCAAAAATCCTCAGATACCGGGCAAGAGTATAAATATCTTGAGATTTTTAACGAGAAGGCTAATTTGCTCTATACCGTAAGTACGTCGTTCACGACGGTTTCCAAAGAAGACTTGCTGGCGATTGCAGCAAAATTGTGGTAAATTACAGGAGATACGCCAAGATTACAGCTTTGTAAGAGAATTGAAAGGTAAAGCGATAGCAGCGATTTGTCCCCCCGAGATATGATGGTTGCATAACCGAGAAGCGGGAGGAAGTTACCATGAAACAATTATTGCGTATTGCTGCTGTTGCCGCCAAACTTTCTCTTGATGCAAAGGCGACTGTTCGCCGACTCGATTTGGAGAAGCTGGTCAAATTATAAAAGAATCCCACCTTGCCCAATCACTACTTCCCTTGTCAAAAGCGACAAGGGATATTTGCCTGTTTTTTCTTTCTTTCGTCAGACTTGGACGTGGGGAAACAGAATATGTTATAATAGCTAGATGTGAGAACCATTTGGAGGTTTATTCTCTATGGCTGAAGAAGCATCTCGGTTTCCTAAAATTGATATAAGTCAAGAAATGCGCGAGTCCTTTATTAGCTATGCGATGAGCGTTATCGTGAGCCGGGCATTGCCTGATGTTCGCGATGGCTTGAAGCCGGTACACCGCCGGATTTTATATGCTATGCATGATATGGGACTTACCCCTGACAAAGGGTTCCGTAAGTCGGCCAACGTTGTCGGGGAAGTTATGGCGAAATACCATCCACATGGTGACTCCTCGATCTATGAGGCTATGGTGCGGATGGCGCAAGATTTTAATACGCGATACCTGCAGGTTGAGGGTCAAGGGAACTTCGGTTCCGTCGACGGAGACCCGCCTGCTGCGATGCGTTATACCGAGTCGCGCATGTCCAGGCTCTCGCTTGAATTGCTGCGCGATATTGAAAAAGAAACAGTTGATTTCATCCCCAACTATGACGGCCGGCAAGAAGAACCGGTTGTTTTGCCATCCCGTTTTCCGAATCTGTTGGTCAACGGCTCTGGCGGTATCGCCGTCGGTATGGCAACCAACATTCCGCCGCACAACCTGACCGAGGTTATTGATGGCGTCGTGGCGATGATCGATAATCCGAACATCACTGTCGCCGAGTTGATGAAAATCATTAAAGGGCCTGATTTCCCGACAGCTGGTGAAATTCTCGGCTATAGCGGGATTCGCCGTGCCTATGAAACGGGTCGCGGGTCGATCACGATGCGTGCCAAAACCTTGATTGAAGAAAACAAGGGAAAAGCGCGAATCATCGTGACGGAAATTCCGTTCCAGGTGAACAAGGCGAGATTGGTGGAAAAGATCGCCGAGCTGGTTCGCGAAAAGAAAATCGATGGCATTACCGATTTGCGCGATGAGTCCGACCGGAAAGGGATGCGGATCGTGATCGAACTGCGCCGCGACGTTGTGCCAAAAGTCGTGCTGAACAATTTGTTCAAGCATACGCAAATGCAAAGCACCTTTGGTGTGAACATGCTGGCACTGGTTAACAACCGTCCGCGCGTGCTTAATTTGCGCGATATGATTTTTTATTATTTGGAACATCAGCGTGAAATTATCCGCAAGCGGACCGAGTACGATCTGCGTCAAGCGGAAGCCCGCGCGCACATTTTGGAAGGTTTGCGCATTGCGCTGGACCATATCGATGAAATCATCAGCTTGATCCGCGCATCGCAAACAGCCGATGAAGCGCGCGAAGGGTTGATGTCGCGTTTTGGTTTATCCGAAATTCAGGCACAGGCGATTCTGGATATGCGTCTGCAGCGCCTGACCGGTTTGGAACGGGAGAAAATCGAGAACGAGTACCAGGAGCTGCTGGCTAAAATCGCGGAATACCGTGCGATTTTGGCGGATGAAGGCAAAATTTACGCCATTGTTCGTGATGAAATCAGTGAGATCAGGGATAAATTCGGCGATGCTCGCCGCACGGTCATTACAATCGGAGAAGATGTGATCGAGGACGAGGATCTGATTCCGGAAGAAGAAGTGGTTGTTACGCTGACCCACAGCGGCTACATCAAACGTCTGCCGTCTTCCACGTACCGCAGTCAGAAGCGGGGCGGTCGCGGTGTGCAGGGAATCGGAGCG
>NZ_CM125436.1:17500-230000 GCF_052072235.1 Brevibacillus fluminis
GTGACGGGATACTAAACACACGAGAATGGCGGAAAATCAGAAGGAGGGAACATGCGAAAACCAACAAGAGGTAACGTTACAGCGTTGTTGGCAGCGCTTGTTGTCGGTTCTCTCGGATGGGTGCCAGGCGAAGCGTTTTCTCAGCAACCAACGTCTTCAGGAGATCCATCCAGCAAAAAAACGGAAGAGTGGTCGCCCGATACAGTGCTCGCTTCTCCTTCTGCACTTGAGCGAATCAAAATCCCTGTCAAAGCAAAAGGCATCTATATCACCGGCAGAACAGTCAGCAACAGCAAATTTTCGAGGTTGCTCAAGCTGGCGAATGAAACCGAATTGAATGCGATGGTCATCGATATAAAAGAAGACGAGGGGCGAGTGACATATCAATCGGCAATTCCGCTGGTCAAAGAGATCCAATCAGACCAAACCAAATTTATACCGGATCTCGATGATGTGATGCATACGCTGCAGGCGAACAATGTTTACACGATCGCACGTGTCGTCTGCTTCAAAGATCCGTTGTTAGCCAGAAAAATGCCAGAATGGGCGATGCAAAAAAAGACAGGGGGGACATGGACCGACAAAAAGGGGGTGGCCTGGATTGATCCTTACCGGAAAGAGGTTTGGGAGTATAATGTGGCCATTGCAAAAGAAGCGGCCAAAAAAGGCTTCCGGGAAATTCAGTTCGATTATGTGCGGTTCCCCGACAACGGAAAGCGCGTCGATGAGGAGGTTAATTTTTATCAGCAAGCGGGTATTGCAAAGCACCAGTTGATCGCAGACTTTCTGGCCTATGCAAAAAAAGAGCTGGAGCCTTATCACGTGTACGTGTCCGCTGATGTGTTCGGGCTGGTCCCATCGGTCCCGGATGATATGGGGATCGGCCAAAGATGGGACCTGCTGAGCCCGACCGTCGATTATTTGAGCCCGATGATGTATCCTTCCCATTACGCGAATGGCACATACGGATTGAGGGTTCCCGACGCCCAGCCATATGAGACGATATTTCATTCATTGCAGGATGCGCAAAAAAAAGACGCCCGGCTGCAAAAGCGCGCGGCAAATCCGGCCACGATCCGACCTTGGTATCAAGATTTTACAGCCCGATGGGTAAAGGGCCACATTGTCTATGGCCCGCGCGAGGTCGCTGCGCAAATCAAGGCTGGACGGGCACTGGGTGTCGACCAGTATCTGATTTGGGATGCAAGCAACACATACAGTGAAGCGGCATGGAAAAGAGAAAAGGAACAGTAACGTCCCCTCCCCTTGTTCCCGGTAAATCATGACGGGAGACGGGGGTTTTTTACAGGTTCTTTTTGGATCAGCTCGCCGATCAGCACAGGAAATCTCACAAGATGCTCGGAGAAAAAGTGCTCGACCAGGACGAGTTCACCGTAGGAGTGTGAGTAGACGAAATCCCCCCATAGTTCGGCTTCATACCGGCAAAGCATACCAAGCAGGTAGAGCAGCAAAAAATGGGCAGCCCACTGTGGGGGAGGAACGTCATCACCATCTACATTCCAAAAATAATAGCCTTGCGGAGTGTTCGCAAACAGTGGATGTACTTCCAGATTAGCGTCGTTTTTCAGCGTAACCTGCACATGCGTCTGGGTACCTGCCGGCGAGCCTTTGGAGATGCCGTCGTCATGCAAGGAAAAAGCTACGTTACCGCCACTATGCCTCGTCAAATAATCCAGGAATGTTTCACTTGAATACAAAAGCGAACCGCGTTTGCCCCGAGGGAAAGAAAGCAAGCGGTTGGCTTCGTTGTATGTAACTTTATCCCAATGATTCGGCCCCACCAGTTCCGCATAGGTCGGCGTCAATTCAGGCAATACTGAGAAAAGCTCTCCCATGGTGTAGCGCTCTTGCAGATTCGGGATGCGAAGCAGCTTGGCAGCGTGAGCGAATAACCCTTCCTTTTGCGGGCGGACTTCATCGTCAAGGATGTGGTATGGAGTCCTTTTCACTTTCCGGGTCGTGACCCCGTGCTGGAGCATACGGCTGTTTTGCGGATAAGTGGGATCTTTGCACAAAATTACAGCTTTCAATAAATGAGTGCATCCGTAAAACAGCAGCAGAGGTTTGATCAAGAGATCGCTTGCAGCTGCGGCTTCATAACACTGGCGCGCATGTTTGACCGTATACAGCAGCCGGGTGCTCTGCTGAAAGGCGAGCTTATCGGACGGCTCGAAGCCATGCTTTTGGTAAGAGGATGCCAGCAAGCGACGGGCAGTAGGTTCTGTTTCTAAAAAACGTAGAAAATCCCAAGGGGAAAATGTCAAATTATTCACCACACAATCAGAGAATTTTCGGAAAATATCATTAATTTATCGTGATTATACATTCTTTAACGGTATAATTTCCTTTATAGGCGAACATTATAAGCATTCCTTGACATTAAATTGAGCGGTTTGTTAAACTTGCGATAAAACATTTTTGGGCGAAAGGGGAAACAACCTGTGTGGCAGAATAAGTTTGCGAAAGAAGGCCTTACGTTTGACGATGTGCTACTCGTACCAGCGAAGTCGGAGGTTCTTCCACGCGATGTAGATGTTACAATCACTTTGGGCAAAAATGTAAAGCTGAACATCCCGCTGATCAGTGCCGGAATGGATACAGTAACCGAATCTGCGCTTGCGATTGCAATGGCGCGCCAGGGCGGAATCGGGATTATTCATAAAAACATGACGGTTGAGCAGCAAGCAAGCGAGGTTGACCGTGTAAAACGTTCCGAGAGCGGCGTAATCACCAACCCGTTCTCGCTTACTCCAGACCATACCGTGGCGGATGCCGATGCGTTGATGGGTAAATTCCGCATTTCCGGCGTTCCAATTGTGGACGAGGCCAATCACCTGATCGGGATCATTACCAACCGTGATATGCGTTTCGTCCATAATTTCGAAACTCCTATCACCCAAGTGATGACAAAAGAAAACCTTGTAACTGCCCCGGTTGGAACCACACTTCAGCAGGCGGAAGCGATTCTGCAGCAGCATAAGATCGAAAAGCTGCCATTGGTTGACGAAGACAACGTGCTGAAGGGCTTAATCACCATTAAAGATATCGAGAAAGCGATTCAATATCCGAACGCGGCAAAAGATACGCAAGGACGTTTGCTGTGCGGCGCTGCAGTCGGGGTATCGGCTGACACATTCGAGCGCGCGGCTGCACTGGTTGAGGCAGGCGTAGACGTGCTGGTAGTCGACACGGCGCACGGGCATTCCAAAGGCGTGCTCAACACCGTCAAAGAACTCCGTTCCAAGTATCCGGACCTGGTGATCGTTGCAGGTAACGTAGCGACTGGCGAAGCGACGCGTGATCTGATTGAAGCAGGCGCATCCGTTGTAAAAGTAGGGATCGGACCTGGTTCGATTTGTACAACCCGTGTCGTTGCCGGTATCGGTGTACCGCAAATTACCGCGATTTACGATTGTGCGAGCGTGGCACGCGAATACGGCGTACCAATTATTGCGGACGGCGGTATCAAATACTCCGGCGATTTGCCAAAAGCAATCGGAGCGGGAGCATCCGCAATCATGATCGGCAGCCTGTTTGCCGGAACGGAAGAAAGCCCGGGCGAATTCGAAATTTTCCAAGGCCGCCGTTTCAAGGTATACCGCGGTATGGGCTCGATCGGTGCGATGAAGGCAGGCAGTAAGGACCGTTATTTCCAAGAGAACGAACAAAAGCTTGTTCCAGAAGGTATCGAAGGCCGCGTGCCGTATAAAGGGCCTCTCGCAGATGTTGTGTACCAACTGATCGGCGGTCTGCGTGCAGGTATGGGATACTGCGGTTCGAAAACCATCAGTGACTTGCAAAACAATTCCCAGTTCATCCGCATCACCGGAGCTGGCTTGCGCGAAAGCCATCCGCACGATGTACAAATTACCAAGGAAGCGCCAAACTACTCCCTTTCGTAATTAGAAAACCTGGGTAGACAAGCTTTTGGCGGAGCCGCGGTTGTATAACAAGACCCTTTCCAGCATGATCTGGAAAGGGATTTTGTTTGTTTGGCGTTCGTTTGGCGCCGACATTTGTGGTAAACTGGTATGGGTTTCGGTCAAGAGTAAACATAGAAGCGAAATGGGAGAGTGATAGATAGTGATGTCCAGATGGAAAAACAAAATCGGAAAAGCGGTTCTTGCTGTCGCATTTCTCACCACGACAATGGTAGCGGGTACTGCAACGACAGCGAGTGCCGCTGTACCGCAGGCAAACCTCGATCTAGCGGTGAAATCGGCAATTTTGGTGGAAGCCTCCACAGGGAAAATCCTGTATCAAAATAACCCCGATGTTCCATTGCCACCGGCCAGTATGACCAAGATGATGACCGAATACCTCGTAATGGAAGCCATTAAGGAAAACAAAATCAAGTGGGACCAAAAAGTAAAAGTATCTGATTACGCCTTTTACATTGCAAAAAAATCGGATTCCTCCGGCGTTTATCTGAATAGCGGCGAGGAATTTACGGTAGGCGATCTGTATCAGGCGATGGCGATCGTATCAGCGAATGATGCAACCGTCCTGCTGGCGGAAACCGTCGGCGGAAGCGAACCGAACTTCGTCGTAGAGATGAACAAAAAAGCGCAAGAATTGGGCATGAAAAATACGCACTTCCTGACATCGTCGGGACTGCCGGCATCCGAATTGGGTCCATACGCACCGGCGGATACGTCCAACGACAACGTCATGACCGCACGCGACGCAGCCATTTTGGCGCGAGCGCTGATTCGCGATTATCCGGATGCACTGAAATATTCGCAAATTCCGCGGTTGACGTTCCGTCCAGGGCAAAAAAACGAGTTGAAAAAAGCCAACTACAACTGGATGCTGAAAGGTTTGCCTGCTGAATATCCAGGGGCAGACGGTCTGAAAACAGGTTCGACGGAGCAGGCGAAATATTGCTTCACAGGCACCGCACAGCGCGATGGCATGCGTTTGATCAGCGTCGTAATGGGTGCTGAAACAGAGATGAAGCGTTTTGCGGAAACCAAAAAGCTGTTCGATTACGGCTTCAGCAATTTTAAGCTGACCAAAAAGCAAGCAGCGAACACACCGGTAGCGGGCTTCGAATCGGTTCCTGTGAAAAAAGGCGTTGAACTGAATGTTCCGGCTGTACCGGCAAGCGATGTGACGGTATTGACCAAAGTAGGCGAAGAAGGGCAATTCAAACCGAAAGTAACCGTTCAGGATCTGACAGCGCCGGTGAAAAAAGGACAAGTCATCGGAAAAGTCATGTATCAGGCGGCAGACGCGGTTGAGGCTGATTACTTGCAGCCTGCCGATTTCCAAAAGGGCGGCATTGATTTGGTTGCCGCAAACGATGTGGAAGAAGCAAGCTGGATCAGACTGTTCTTCCGCAGCATCGGTACGTTCTTCAGCAACTTGTTCAGCAGCATCATCGGCAAATAACCAGCAACAAAAAAAGTGAATAAAAACTAACTCAAGGTTGTTTTAATTCCCCAGTATAATGGTTGCCTTTTAAAGGCGACTCAGTTACAATGGGGAATATGGAACAGCCTTATTCAGCATTCACTTAAAAAATCGTCATAATTGTGGGAGGCTTGTGAAAAATGGTAGAAGTAGGAACATCTCGTGTAAAGCGCGGTATGGCTGAAATGCAAAAAGGCGGCGTCATCATGGACGTTGTCAATGCTGAGCAAGCGAAAATCGCCGAAGCGGCAGGAGCGGTAGCAGTTATGGCGCTTGAGCGCGTACCATCCGATATTCGCGCTGCAGGCGGCGTAGCACGCATGGCGGATCTCTCCATCGTGGAAGAGGTACTGGGTGCGGTTTCGATCCCGGTTATGGCAAAAGCACGCATTGGTCACTACGTAGAAGCACGTGTCCTCGAATCTTTGGGCGTTGACTACCTGGATGAGAGCGAAGTTCTTACACCAGCGGACGAAGTGTTCCACATCAACAAAAAAGAATTCACCGTTCCATTTGTCTGTGGAGCGCGCGATTTGGGCGAAGCGCTGCGTCGTATCGGAGAAGGTGCCTCCATGATCCGTACAAAAGGCGAGCCGGGAACAGGCAACATTGTGGAAGCCGTTCGCCATATGCGTACCATGCAGTCCCAAATTCGCAAAGTTCAAAACATGTCCTACGAAGAATTGATGGCGGAGGCAAAAAATCTGGGAGCTCCTTACGATCTGCTTGAGTACGTTCACAAAAACGGCAAGCTGCCAGTGGTTAACTTTGCAGCGGGCGGTGTAGCGACTCCTTCTGACGCTGCATTGATGATGCACCTTGGCTCTGACGGCGTTTTCGTTGGCTCCGGTATCTTCAAATCGGAAAACCCTGAAAAATTCGCCCGTGCCATTGTAGAAGCAACCACCCACTATACTGATTATGAATTGATCGCTCGCGTTTCCAAAGGTTTGGGTACAGCGATGACAGGCATTGAAATCTCCAAAATCCGTGAAGCTGACCGCATGCAAGAGCGTGGTTGGTAAAAAGGTGAGGTAATCATGAAAATTGGTGTACTTGCCTTACAGGGGGCTGTAGCCGAGCATATCCGCATGCTGGAGGAAGCGGGTGCTACCGCTGTTGCAGTCAAAAAAGTGGAGGAACTCGATGAACTCGACGGCTTGGTCATTCCAGGCGGCGAAAGCACCACGATCGGCAAGCTGATGAACAAGTATGGCTTCATCGAGAAGCTGCGGGAATTTGGCCAAGCCAAAAAACCGATGTTCGGAACTTGTGCAGGGGCTATTGTGCTGGCAACCCGCATCAACGGTCAGGACGATGTACACCTTGGCTTGATGGATATGAAGGTAGACCGCAACTCGTTTGGTCGCCAGAAGGACAGCTTCGAGGTAACATTGCCGATCGCAGGCGTGGCAGCCGATTATCCAGCCGTTTTCATCCGCGCTCCGCATATCATGGAAGTTGGAGCAGGCAGTGAAGTGCTGTCCAAGTTCGAGGATCGAATCGTTGCGGCTCGCCAAGGTCACTACCTGGCAGCATCGTTTCATCCCGAGCTGACGGAAGATATTCGCCTGCATCAATACTTTTTGGCAATGGTAAAAGAATATCGTGGAGAAAAAGCATCCGTTTAGGGTGCTTTTTCTCTGTGCTGTCCTTTACATATGTATAGTTTTTGTAGTACATTTGAAAAATAAAGGAAGAACATATAATCGCTTAATACGCTGACGGGAAGTAGTAATCTGAGGTTTTTCGTTCAGGTGCAGAGAGTCGATGGCAGGTGCGAATCGATCCAACGAGCAGATGAATCCATCCCGGAGTGACATAGGAAGACTAGGTCCGGTATTTGTACCGTTATCACGTGTAAAGTGGGCGCTTGGCGTACCGAAATAACGGTACTCTTTGTGTCAACAAGGGTGGCAACGCGGGTGATAGCACTCGTCCCTTACGTGAGGGGATGGGTGTTTTTATTTTTGTCTATCAGTAATAATGGAGGGATCGCTGATGTTGGATGTAAAGATTTTGCGTACTGATCTGGAGGGTGTGAAGCAGCGTCTCGCACACCGTAATGAGGATATTTCCGCATTGGATCACTTCGCATCGACGGATGAGCGCAGACGCCTCGTCATTCAAGAAGCAGAAGCACTGAAGAATAAACGGAACACCGTATCGGATCAAGTCGCAGCATTGAAGCGCAACAAAGAGAACGCTGACCATCTGATTGCCGAAATGAAAGAAGTGAACGATCGGATCAAGGTGTTGGATGAGGAGCTTCGCCAGCTCGACGAGCAGCTCGACGAGATTTTGCTTTCCCTGCCGAACTTGCCGCATGAAAGCACACCGATCGGAACAAGTGAAGACGATAACGTATTGTTCCGCACGTGGAGCGAGCCAAGCAGCTTTGATTTCACTCCGAAACCTCACTGGGAGCTGGCAGCCGACCTCGGCATTCTCGATTTCGAAGCGGCGGCAAAAGTAACGGGAAGCCGTTTTGTGTTCTACAAGGGACTGGGCGCACGTCTGGAGCGCGCTTTGATGAACCTGATGCTTGATCTGCATGTGACCGAGCACGGGTACGAAGAGATTTTGCCGCCGTACATGGTCAACCGCGCCAGCATGACCGGAACGGGGCAGCTGCCTAAATTCGAAGAGGATTTGTTCAAACTGGAAGGCGTCGATTACTTCCTGATCCCAACCGCTGAGGTGCCGGTAACGAACATGCATCGCGATGAGATCATCGATGTGAACCAGTTGCCGCTGTACTATGCGGCTTACAGCGCATGTTTCCGTTCGGAGGCAGGATCTGCTGGCCGTGACACGCGCGGCTTGATCCGCCAGCACCAGTTCAACAAAGTGGAGCTGGTCAAGTTCGTGAAGCCGGAAGACTCGTATGATGAGCTGGAGAAACTGGTGAATAACGCTGAAAAAGTGTTGCAGCTGCTCAAGCTCCCATACCGTGTCATGAGCATGTGCACCGGCGACCTGGGCTTCCATGCGGCGAAGAAATATGACATCGAAGTATGGATTCCAAGCTCGGAAACGTATCGGGAGATTTCGTCGTGCTCCAACTTTGAAGATTTCCAGGCGCGCCGTGCCAACATCCGTTTCCGCCGTGACAGCAAAAACAAACCGGAATTCGTGCATACGCTGAATGGCTCCGGCTTGGCGATCGGCCGAACAGTTGCAGCGATCTTGGAAAATTATCAGCAAGCGGACGGAACCATTGTCATTCCGGAAGTATTGCGCGGATACATGGGCGGGTTGGAAAAAATCACGCCAAAAGCGCCAAAACAATAAATAAACCGTTTTGAGAACAGCAGCCCTTCTTGATGGAGGGCTGTTTCTTATTGGGCAAGAGTAAGAGCAGGAATACGCGAAAAAAAGACTGGGAATTAATTTTCCAAATTGTGTTGCAAAACAAAGAAATACTGTTATATAATAAGTACCAACACAGAAGTATGTATTACTACAGTCTGTATTATAACAAAAAACAGACTGAAAAAAGATAAAAATAGGTGGGTGTGGAGAGAGGAGTGTGAATCTTTCCTTTTTTTAAAACCGATCTGTACTATAATAATTTGGTTATTTTGATTGTGAAACATAACAGAGAGGGAAACATATGGTGAAGGGGAGCATTTGACCATGGTTACAAAAGCTCATTCATTCCCGGCTGGCGTTGAGGTGACGGGAACTGTTACACCGGAATTTGCTGAAATCCTTACGCCACAGGCGATGCAATTCGTGACGAAGCTTGCGCGTGAGTTTGCCCCGACACGGGAAAGCTTGCTGGCAAGACGAGTGGAGCGCCAAAAAGAGATCGATGCGGGAAAGCTGCCGGATTTTTTGCCTGAGACAGAGGCGATTCGCAACGGTGACTGGACCATCGATCCGATCCCGGACGATTTAAAAGACCGCCGCGTAGAAATTACAGGACCCGCCGGGGACCGCAAGATGGTGATCAATGCGTTCAACTCCGGCGCCAAAATGTTCATGGCTGATTTTGAAGACGCCAACTCGCCAACCTGGGAAAATACGATCCAGGGTCAAATCAATATGCGGGATGCGGTAAACAAAACGATCAGCTTTATCAGCCCGGAAGGTAAATCATACGCGCTGAAGGAGCAGACTGCCACACTGATCGTTCGCCCGCGCGGATGGCACATGATTGAGAAGCACGTCTTGATCGATGGCCAGCCGATTTCCGCCAGTTTGTTTGATTTTGGACTGTTCTTCTTCCATAATGCGCGTGTTTTGCTGGAGAAAGGGTCCGGACCTTATTTTTATTTGCCGAAGCTCGAGAGCCATCTGGAAGCGCGTTTATGGAATGACGTATTCGTATTCGCGCAGGAGGAACTGGGCATCCCTCGCGGCAGCATCAAGGCGACGGTTTTGATTGAAACCATCCTCGCAACCTTTGAAATGGATGAAATTTTATATGAGCTGCGTGAGCATAGCGCAGGGCTCAATTGCGGCCGATGGGATTATATTTTTAGCTACATTAAAAAGCTGCGCAACCAGCCGCATGTGATTTTGCCTGATCGCGCTGTCGTTTCCATGACGGTACCGTTCATGCGGGCATACACGCAGGCTGCCATCAAGACGTGCCACAGGCGGAATGCACCGTCGATCGGCGGGATGGCTGCGCAAATTCCTGTTCGCAACAATCCGGAAGCCAACGAAGAAGCGATGAGCAAAGTGAAGGCGGATAAAGAGCGGGAAGCGCGTGATGGCCACGATGGCACATGGGTTGCGCATCCGGGCTTGGTGCCGGTCGCGATGGAGGTGTTCAATCGAATCATGCCGACCCCTAACCAGATTGACAACAAACGCAGCGATGTCCAGGTGACTGCAGAGGAGCTTCTGGCTGTTCCAGAGGGGCAGATTACAGAAGCGGGATTGCGCACCAATATCAGCGTGGGCGTTCAATATATTGAAGCATGGCTCCGGGGTTTCGGTGCCGTCCCCATCAACAATCTGATGGAAGATGCGGCAACAGCCGAAATTTCCCGAGCGCAAGTCTGGCAATGGATTCGCCATCCGAAAGGCGTGCTGGCAGACGGGCGCAAAGTCACGATCGACCTCGTCCGACGGTATCTCGCAGAGGAGCTGGCCATCATCAGGCAAGCGATTGGGGAGGCTGCATACACCTCCGGCAAATTTAAAGAAGCAAGCAAGCTGTTTGAGGAACTCGCCATTTCCAAGCAATTTGAAGAGTTCCTGACAACCCCGGGTTATCACCTTTTAACATAAAAAAAGTGGAGAGGACTGACATGAAAATGAGTAAAAGAGAAGATGTATTACTGGTAGAGGCAAGCTGGAAAGATGATCGCTGGAAAGGGATCGAGCGTCCTTATTCCGCTGAAGACGTCGTTCGTCTGCGCGGTTCGGTTCAAATTGAGCAAACATTGGCACGATTGGGTGCCGAACGTCTGTGGAATCTGCTGCATACGGAGGATTACATCAATGCGCTGGGCGCACTGACGGGGAACCAGGCGATCCAACAGGTGAAAGCGGGGCTGAAAGCCATTTATTTGAGCGGCTGGCAAGTGGCAGCCGATGCGAATCTGTCGGGGCAAATGTACCCGGACCAAAGCTTGTATCCGGCTAACTCCGTTCCGCATGTCGTCAAGCGGATCAATCAAGCGCTGCAGCGTGCTGACCAGATCTCTCACTCGGAAGGCAACGATGATACCTATTGGTTCGCACCGATTGTCGCGGACGCAGAGGCAGGCTTTGGCGGACCGCTGAACGTATTCGAATTGATGAAATCGATGATTGAGGCAGGGGCTGCCGGCGTTCACTTTGAAGATCAGCTGGCATCCGAGAAAAAATGCGGCCACATGGGCGGAAAAGTGCTGATCCCGACGCAAGCTGCTGTTCGCAATCTGGTCTCGGCTCGCCTGGCAGCCGATGTGATGGGCGTGCCGACGCTGATCGTTGCTCGCACGGATGCCAATGGTGCATTCCTGATTACAAGCGATATTGACGAGCGCGATCGGGAGTTCCTGACAGGGGAGCGTACGTCCGAAGGATTCTTCAGAATGCGCGGTGGGTTGGATGCGGCGATTGCGCGCGGTTTGGCTTATGCGCCATATGCCGATCTGATCTGGTGCGAGACCTCTGAGCCAAATATCGAGGAAGCAAGACGTTTTGCGGAAGCGATCCATGAGAAATTCCCAGGCAAATTGCTGGCGTACAACTGCTCCCCATCGTTCAACTGGAAAAAGAAACTGGATGATGAAACCATCGCCAAGTTCCAAAGTGAATTGGGCGCAATGGGCTATAAATTCCAATTTGTTACGCTGGCAGGCTTCCATGCCCTTAACCATAGCATGTTTGAATTGGCGCGTGGCTACAAGGATCGCGGCATGGCTGCATACTCCGAATTGCAGCAGGCAGAGTTTGCAAGCGAGGTTCACGGCTATACAGCGACAAGACACCAGCGTGAAGTGGGAACAGGTTATTTCGATGAGGTAGCGCAAGTGATTACAGGCGGAACTTCGTCCACGACCGCGCTTTCCGGCTCGACAGAGGAAGAACAGTTCTCTCATTCATAAACAATTGACACAGGGCATCCGGCTGTTGGGCTGGATGTCCTGTTTTTCCCTTCAGAGCTGTGGTAAACTAATTGATAACCATATTAGAAAATCTGGCTACGCCAAGCTTTTTGGCGTAGCCGCGGTTGCACTTATACTGGATAAGAATTTTATAAATTCTTATCTGTACAAAAAATGTGGAAAGTTTCTCATTAGGAATAATGATGATTCTGAAAAATGAGAATAGATGGAAAATGATGCGAGCCCACTGGTTTGCTCGTGAGCATCAACATCACGTTTTACCAAATAAATTCGACAAGATGAGAAATGTTTTGGCGCGGAATCGCGTATGTATCTATTGGCATACATGTTGCAATAACTTAATTCAAACACTGAAAGGAGGTGAGGACTATGCGTGAAGCTGTACGGTGGGGGGTGTGCAAATCGGAGAACGTCGTTAGCTTTGAAAAATGGCTGTTTCGAATTCGGGTCTAGGTACAAACAATAATTTAGGAGGACGACTGTTTGAGTTCAAAATTAAAGGTAGCAGTATTAGGCGTAGGTGGCGTAGGACAGGTATGTGCGGATGAATTGGTGAAAAGCGACTATCTGGACAAGCTGGTTTTGGGCGATATCGCAACAGGCCCGGCCGAGCTGTTGGCAGATGAGCTGCGTGGTCTTACCAGTGCCACCATTGAGGTATACCAAGTAGATGCGAGCAATACGGATAGCGTGGCTTCCATTTTACACGATATCGATCTGGTCCTTCATGCGGGATTGCCTGAATTCAATTTCAATGTGATGGAGGCATGCCTGCGCACGAAAACAAGCTACATTGACATGGCCTCTGTAAGTCCGGCCGGACTGAAGGAGCAGCTCTCTTGGGATCAAAAATTCAAGGATGCCGGCATTCTGGGCATCATGGGACTGGGCTGCGATCCCGGATTCTCCAATATCGCAGCACGCTATGCGGTGGATCAGATGGACACCGTGGAATCGATTTCGATTCGTGACGGAGACAACTCCGAGGTTGATTACGACGGTTTTTGCACCTATTTCAGTCCACAGACGGCGATCAGCGAATGCCTGGCAAAGCCGAACTATTGGACCGCCGAACATGGCGAACAATTTTACCCGACTCCCTTTGCGAATAAAGAGGAGTTCGAATTCCCAGAGCCAATTGGCTGGCTGGACACCTATAACGTAGAGCATGAGGAATCAACTACCCTCGGTGAAACGATTGGACGAGCGAAAGGTTGCAAATATGTTGACTTTAAGTACGCATTGCACCCTGATTTCGTGAATACTTTGCAGGTACTGAGCTACCTGGGCCTCGACGACGATGAAAAAATCAACGTCAAGGGCGTTTCCGTGGCACCGCGAGATGTGGTTGTTACCACCATGCCGAAGCCCGCTGACTTGGCTGGTAAAATTCATGGATATTCGTGCGTAGGCGCTTTTGTGAAAGGAACCCAGGGCAATCACAAGCTGGAGATGTTCGTTTACACAATGGCGAACCACGACGAAGTGTTCCAGAAAACAGAATTCCAGGCAACGGTTTGGCAGACAGGGGTTCCGCCTATTGCGGCTGTCGATTTGATTGCGGAAGGGAAATTGACGCTGAAAGGCTGCATCCCATCCGAGCTGATCGATCCAGTTCCGTTCTTTGAACGTCTCAAGGCGCGCGGAATGGAATGGAACGTTATTACGAAAACGAGTCCACTATTAAAAATGGCATCGAATATATAAGGTTGGAAAAAGCGGCTCCTTGTGGGGGCCGCTTTTTATGTGGCAGTTCGTCGCAAATGAAAAACCCTTTTCCTACGAAAAGGGCTTGTAAGTGTAAGGCTTGGAAAAGGCGTCCCCGAGAGGACTCGAACCTCCGACGCATAGTTTAGGAAACTAACGCTCTATCCTGCTGAGCTACGGGGACAGGGGGCGAAAGCGGCACACATGCTGCTTTCGCTACCTTTTATTATATGTGTCGAATAAAATTTTGGCAAATCAATCCGAGCGTGAATCAGTCGTTATCCTCATGGTCATCGGATGCGGCTGTGCTTGCATTTCCCAGTTGGCTGTTGTAAACGATCTTTCCGCCGGTATGGCCCGTTTCAATAATCAGACCGCTGCCGACAATGGCGAGAAGCAGAACGACCGGCACGAGAACCGAAGACCACTTGCGCAGAAACGGCAAGAGCTTCAACACGAGGATAAGGCCGAAAACAACAAGCGAGGCAAGTGCCCATGTTTCGTGAGGCGAGACGAAATCTTCCAGATTGCCGTTAAAGTGACGTTCAACAAAATGCTCGGCACCGTCGCCGGTCAGATAGGAAGCGATACCTCCCAGAAAACCAACGAGGAAAAGATAGGTCGCCGCCGTATCAAACGGCTGTTTTTTCTTCAAGGCAATCAGTTGAAAAACCGTACCGATCAAGAATAAGGCAATAGGGAAGTGCACCAAAAACGGGTGAATGGGCATTTCCGTAAGCATGACAAATCAGCTCCTTTTTTCCAAGTATTTGTACAAGTCCATCGTAAAGCGCGAACCTGAAAATTACATGAAAAAGAGAAGGTGTGGACAATTATTCCATTTTCGGGGCAAATCGGCCTTGCAGGAGTGACTCGAGCAATTCGTCCATGCTCATGGAAAGCGTGAAATGCAGTTCCTCGACTTCTGCCCGAAACTTGTCCGTTTCGAAATTATATACTAACCGTCCAGTAGGTTGAAGCTCGTAAATTACGGTATGTTGTGACAGCTGGAGGGAAATTCGGCGGATATCGCGCAGCGAACAATAAAGCTCTCCCCAGATCGGCAGGTAAGGTTTGAGGCGGTGTTGGAGAAGACGTTCCTTCAGTTGGCCGGTAGCTAGCTGTAAAAGGTGTTTTTCAAGATTATTCACGTTTCTCACCATTGGTAGTGTTTGCTTTATTGTATCACCCATATATATAGACTAACAGGGGGAAAGTTCTGATTTTGCAAAAACTGTTTCATACAAGAGCATGTGAACGGAAATAATGTTACAATTATATATACAAGTCTGAATAACTTTCGGGAGGGAATAATGACAGAAGCAACAATCAAAACCACTCACCAAAAGGCGTCATTCACAAAAATCACGAGGCGGATGATTTTTATCCTGATCGGAGCCGCTCTCGTGTCAATCGGACTGGAAATATTTCTGGTTCCCAATCGTATTATTGATGGAGGGGTTGTCGGGATCTCCATTCTCCTGTCTCATGTGACCGGTTGGTCTTTGGGATTATTTTTGTTTCTGCTGAACTTGCCGTTTCTCATCATAGGATACAAACAAATTGGCAAAACATTCGCACTTTCCACTTTGTTCGGGGTAATCGTGATGTCGGTCGGAACGACGTTGCTGCACCCCGTACATAGTCTAACGGATGACCCGCTGCTTGCTGCGGTGTTCGGCGGCATTATTTTGGGCGTCGGCGTCGGAATGGTCATTCGGAACGGCGGCTCACTCGACGGCACGGAAATCGTGGCTATTTTGATCAACAAAAAAGTTCCGTTTTCCGTGGGCGAAATTGTCATGGGCTTTAATATCTTTATCTTATCGAGTGCGGGCTTTGTGTTCGAATGGGACCACGCCATGTATTCGCTGATTGCGTATTACATTGCCTTCAAAATGATTGACCTGACGATCGAAGGTTTCCAGGAGTCCAAATCGGTCTGGATTATCAGCGAACAGTTCCGCGATATCGGGGATGCTCTTTTGGCGCGGCTGGGACGCGGAGTGACGTATTTGACCGGAGAAGGCGGCTATAGCGGTGACGACAAAAAGGTGATTTTTTGCGTAATCACTCGTCTGGAGGAAGCGAAGCTGAAGTCGATCGTGGAAGAAATCGATCCTGCTGCGTTTCTGGCGATCGGCAATATTCACGACGTCCGAGGCGGTCGCTTCAAGAAAAAGGACATTCACTAACGAAAAATTGGCGAGAAGGAAGGGGAGCTTATGGGGAAAACAGTGCATTCCGGTCCGACCAAACTGCCTCGCATACCAGATCCGTCATTGTGGGTGAGCCCACTGCCATTTGGAGTAGGAAAGGTCAAACCGCATCACGCGCTTGACACCATGAAAGCGGTTTGGGAAAACCGGGATAATTTGCCGTATGCGTACCGGATTTTGACCCAAGGTGTTTGCGATGGCTGCGCGTTAGGCGTATCAGGCTTGCGCGATCAAACACTGGACGGTCCCCATTTATGCAGCACCCGCCTTAATGTCCTTCGCCTCAATACCATGCCTCCGATCAAACCAGACCTTTTACATAGCGAAATAACAGAGCTTTGCAAGTTGAGCAGCGCCGATTTGCGCAAGCTCGGGCGCATCCCGTACCCGCTGATCCGGCGGAAGGGGGAAACCCGTTTTAGCCGGTTATCCTGGGACGATGCGCTGGATGCCGTCGCAGGCAAAATCAGGCGGGTATCGCCCAAGCAATTGGCTTTTTACATGACTGCGCGGGGAATCACGAATGAATCGTATTATGTTGCCGCAAAAGTAGCCCGTTTTCTCGGGACCAACCATATCGACAATGCCTCGCGCATTTGCCATTCGCCCTCGAAAACGGCCTTGAAGCGTTCGCTGGGAATTGCTGCATCGAGCTGCAGCTATAGCGACTGGATCGGCACGGATGTGCTGGTGTTCTGGGGGAGCGTTGCCGCAAACAACCAGCCGGTCTCGACCAAGTATATGTATGCCGCCAAGCGAAAAGGAACGAAAGTCATCTGCATCAATCCGTATCATGAGCCCTCGATGGACTCCTACTGGATCCCCTCAATCCCCGAATCAGCTTTGTTTGGCACCAAATTGACCGATGATTTTTACCAGGTAAACATAGGCGGAGACATCGCATTTATGAACGGCGTCATGAAGCATTGGTTCGAGATGGAGGAAAAGCAGCGCGGGAGTGCGGTGAACCATGCGTTTGTAGAGGAGCATGTCAAAGGGTATGAAGAGCTGCAAAAGCATGTGAAGCAGCAGGACTGGGCTGCGCTCGAAAAATCCTCGGGCATTTCGCAGGCACGGATGCGCGAGTTCGCAGAGCTGCTGGCAAAAGCCAAGTCCGCCGTGTTTGTCTGGAGCATGGGCCTGACCCAGCATCGCTTTGGGACAGACAACATCTCGCAGGTGGCCAATCTCGCGCTGCTGCGCGGTTTTCTTGGGCGCCAAAACTGCGGATTGATGCCGATCCGCGGCCATTCCGGCGTGCAGGGGGCAGGGGAGATGGGAGCAGACCCGTTCAGCTTGCCGGGTGGGGACTGCAAAGAGAAAGACATCCGCAGGCTGGAGAAGCTTTGGGGCTTTTCGCTGCCGAGATGGCAGGGCGACATCGTCGGCGTCACGCTGGAGAATGCGCTGCTGCCCGATGATCATGAACGGCGATGCAAAGTGTTCTACACGTCCGGCGGCAATTTTTTGGAGACGATGCCTGACCCTGACCATGTGCGGCAATGTCTTGAACAAATCGAGCTGCGCGTTCACCAGGACATCATGTTGAACACCTCGACATTGGTCGATGCCAAAGAGGCGGTCATCGTGCTTCCGGCAATGACCCGCTACGAACAACCGGGTGGCGGGACGTCCACGTCAACCGAGCGAATGGTCTACTTTTCACCCGAGATCGAGGGGCCACGGATCGCGGAAGCGCGGGCAGAATGGCAAATTTTCGTTGACCTTGCCGCCCGGGTCAAACCCGAGCAGAAGCACCGGATCTGGTTTGACGATGCGAGCCAAATACGTGAGGAGATCGCCAAGGCAGCACCTGCCTATGACGGGATTCAGCATTTGAAAAACAGAGGCGATTTTTTTCAGTGGGGCAACGCCTATTTATGCGAGGACGGGGTATGTCCCACACCTGATGGAAAAGGGCAGCTGCTCGCTATCGCATTGCCGGAGTTCCGCAAAGCGGAAGGGCAATTTTTTGTGACGACAAGGCGAGGCAAGCAGTTTAATTCCATGGTATATGGCAGCAAAGATCCGTTCAACGAAGCGGAGCGGACGCATGTGCTGATGCACCCGAGGGATGCATCCAAATTGATGATCGCAGAAGGCGATGCCATCATCGTGTACAATCAGCACGGCACGTTTTATGGAAAAGCCAAATATGCGGATGTGCTCGCGGGCAACATACAATTGTACTGGCCGGAGGGCAATTGCCTGATGCCCAAGGGTGTTTTTGAAAAGCATGCTGGCATTCCGTCCTACAACACTTCGGCGATTGTGGAGAAGGCCGAGACGTTTTATGCTCAAAAGGATCGGAAGTATAAAGAAAAGCGGATCGAGGAGCTTGAGCTGGACATCGGATGAGCCTATTGTTTACAGAAGGAAGCGTGAATAAGAGATGGAGCGATTGAAGCAACAAATCGACTTTTTGATTGAAATCGACAAACTGAAGCATGTGTTTCGACAGACCGTTCTCATTGATGGCTCGCGGCAGGAGAACGATGCGGAGCATTCCTGGCACCTCGCCATGCTCGCGATGATTTTGCATGAGCATGCCAACGAACCTGGCCTTGATCTGCTCAAAATGATCAAAATGGTATTGATCCACGATTTGGTCGAGATCGATGCAGGCGATACCTTCATTTACGACGAGAAGGGAAACCTTGATAAAGCGGAGCGGGAGCAGGCGGCGGCCGATCGGATTTTTGCGATATTGCCTGCTGACCAGGCTTCCGAGCTGCGCGCATTATGGGATGAATTCGAGCAACGGGAAACGCCTGAAGCGCGGTTTGCAGCCGTCATCGATCGCCTGCAGCCGCTCATTCACAATTATGTAACAGAGGGCACCTCATGGAAAAAGAACAATGTGACCGCTGACAAAGTGATCGCCCGCAATCGATTTATCCGCGATGTATCGGAACCGCTGGGCATGTACGTGGAAGAATTGATTGCTGATTCAATCCAAAAAGGTTATTTACGCTCTTGCTAAACGGCAAGGGCGTTTGCTCTTTTCTGTGCCAAAAAATGATATAATAAGCTAAGCTCGATTTCATACTTGCTAGAAAGGGGATGTGCGATGATCCAGCTTGTCCGCAATACGTTAACGAACAAAAACGGCTTTATGATTTTTATCCTGTGGAATCATCTGGCGATAGCCGCCTTGCTATCGTTTTTTCTCCCTGAGGTTTCATTTTGGAAGATTTCTTCCGTAGGGCT
Organism: Brevibacillus fluminis; assembly: GCF_052072235.1. GTDB lineage: Bacteria > Bacillota > Bacilli > Brevibacillales > Brevibacillaceae > Brevibacillus_D > Brevibacillus_D fluminis_A. Next base: position 36,648 of record NZ_CM125436.1, read on the forward strand.
GGTTATCACGCTTGCTGTATCCCCGTACTACTTTATCCATAAACAAAGTAAACTGATTCGGTATTTGGTGGCCATTGGCTTGATCCATTATGCGATCGCCTTTGACTTGATTACCGAACAGACGGAAGTGAAATATCATATCTTCATCATTCTCGGCTTGCTTGCCGCTTATCTCGATTGGAAGCTGGTCACCGCTTCCACCGTCGTTTTCTTCGCGGCCATTACAGGCGGATTCTTTTCCGGCTATATTGATGTATTCGATACGCATGCGATTGCGAATTATTTGCTGGAAGCCGTTTCTCTTGTTTTGATGAATATCGGCCTCACCTATTTGTGCTTGTCGGGACAAGCTTCCTTGAAGCAGGCGGAAGGGGCACGGCAGATCGCGGAGGAAAACGGCCAGCGATTGAGCAAGCTGTTTGAAGAGGTCGCGCAGGTGACCGAAAAGCTGGATCGTGCGTCCGGCCATGTGAATGGTGCGGCTGGCAAGACCCGTCAGTACACCGATGAGATGATGACGGCATTCCGCGAGGTGTCGACCGGCATGGAGTCGCAAGCGGTGTCGACCAACAAAATTGAGCTTGATATTCAGTCTATCGACCGCGAGATTACGGAGGTCAATCATCGGGCAAATCAAATGAAAGAATCGTCGGAAGAAAACAACCGCGTCCTGATCACAGGCATTACGATGATGGAGCAGCTTTCCGAGCAGATGAACCAGATTGTAAGAACCGTGCGCACCGCATCGGAAACGATCTATGAATTGAATACAAGCGCCGAAAAAGTCGAGCAAATCATTGGCGCCATCAACCAAATCGCGGCCCAAACCAATTTGCTCGCGCTGAATGCGGCGATTGAATCCGCAAGAGCGGGCGAGCATGGCAGAGGCTTTGCGGTGGTAGCGGACGAAGTGCGCAAGCTGGCTGAACAGAGCGCGCAGGCGACGCAGGAAGTGGCCGAAATTCTGGGCGGCCTTCGCGAAAAAAGCGAAAATGCCGTTCGGCAGACGAAGGAAGGCGAGTCGTCCGTTGTCAAAGGACAGCAATTCGCGACGCAGACGGTGCAATCGATGGCCCAGGTAAAAGAAGGGATGGAAAGCTTCCGTCACGCCGTCGAGAAGGTGTTGAGCAGCATGCATGCAGTGCAGCGACGTTCAGGTGAAGTCGCAGCGGAAATGTCCAACATCACGGCCATCACCGAACAATCGGTCGCCAGCATGCAGGAGCTTTTCGCCAATGCGGAGGAGCAGCGAGCACAGGTGAAAGAGATCGCGGAGGAAATCCAGCGATTGAACCAGTTGTCGAACACATTGAAGAAAACGTTGGAATAGGAACTGCAAAAGAGATGGACGGCTCTCTGATTGAGCCGTCTTTTCCTGTCCAAAGGCGGCAGCACCATGTTTTTACGCAACAGCAATAGCGGGTACAATGGTCATAGGTGGAAAGGGGAGCAGAGCGTGAGTACAGAAGCACAAAAGCATGAACGGTTCATGCAAGCGGCGATTGAAGAGGCAAAAAAAGCAGCACGGATAGGAGAAGTACCCATCGGTGCTGTTATCGTGCGCAATGATGAAATCATCGGCAGCGGCTATAATCTCAGGGAAACGAAAAAAGATCCGACACTTCATGCGGAAATGATCGCGATTCGCGAAGCGAGCGAGCGCCTTGGCGGATGGCGCCTGCTCGGCTGCACGTTGTATGTGACATTGGAGCCATGCCCGATGTGTGCAGGAGCCATCGTTCAATCCCGCATCGAGCAGGTTGTGTTTGGCGCGCCTGATCCGAAGGCAGGGTGCACCGGGACGCTGATGAATCTGCTGGACGAGCCCCGGTTTAACCATCAGGTTCCGGTCATAAGCGGCACTTTGCAAGAGGAGTGTGCGGCATTGCTGAAAGATTTTTTCCGCGCGTTGCGCGCGCGACGCGGCTAGTCCTTGTTGGGTCCGCGCAAATTTTCCAGCTCGGTTTCCGTCAACTCGCGGTATTCGCCGGGGGCAAGGGATTCGTCGAGGATCAGCGTGCCCATGCGCAGCCGTTTCAAATACGTCACGGTCAGTCCGAACGCAGCGAACATGCGCTTCACTTGATGGAATTTTCCTTCCATGATCGTGACTTTTGTCTCCGATTGGTGTTCGTCAGCGGACAAAATCTCCAGCTTGGCCGGAAGCGTCGTGAAATCTTCCAGCTCAACACCTTTGGCGAAGCCGGCGACGTGTTCGTCGGTTACGCGGCCATCAACGCGTGCGAAGTATTCTTTATCGACCTTTTTCTTCGGCGATGTCAGGTTGTGCGAGAGCTGGCCGTCATTGGTCAAAAGCAGCAGCCCTTCGGTATCGATGTCCAATCGGCCGACAGGATGCACCTTCACGGCCCATTCGGTCGGCAACAGGTCTACGACAGTCTCGTGGCGAGAATCCTCCGTAGCGGAGATGACCCCTGGAGGTTTGTTCATCATGACATAGATCCACCGTTTGAAGGAGAGGACATGTCCGTCCAGCTTGATGACTTGCGTATCGGGAATAATATGCATCCCGGGGTCTGTCGCGACAACATCGTCGACGGTGATCAACTGTTGCTTGACCAGCTGTTTCACTTCCTTGCGTGTGCCGACCCCCATATTGGCGATGACTTTATCAAGACGTTCACGTTTCATTCGATTTCCTCGCTTTGTTTAGATACTGTAATCCATATTGGCGGATTGGGACGGGAAAATCAAGCGATACAAAATTTTACTCTTGCGTGTTGAAATGATTTTTGCTATATTAAATTCTACTGATAGGTAATACGGAGAGATACCCAAGTGGTCATAAGGGGACGCACTCGAAATGCGTTAGGCGTCGTGAGGCGTGCGTGGGTTCGAATCCCACTCTCTCCGCCACTATCAACCTTACTAAAAACGAACCAGAGCATATTTTTGCCGAACAGGCGGGGATATGCTCTTATTTTTTGCATAGAAAAAGAAGGCAAGCACATGCAGCCTTCTTTTTTGTGCTATTCGCTGTCCAGCCTCCGCACAGGAGGAATTTGATAGCGGCCGTCAAGCATGTCCGGTTTTGGCTCAAACATGCGCAACATCAGATTGAAGTTGCCTTTTGGAGCAGGGAGCCAGTTGCTTTCGCTGCCTTTTGGCGGTGTTTGCTGAATGTAAAAATCGAGCGAGCCGTCATTATTGTATCGCAAGCATTTTGTTAGACTGCCGAGGGAATACCGGTCAATACTGTTGGGAACGAGGAAAAAATCATCGCCATACAAAGTCACCGACCAAAACGCATCGACTTTTGGCAGCTGCTTCGCAGCGAAATGGAGGACGTAGCGATTGGCTCCGTTTAATTGCGCGTTGTTCCCGTCGACGAAAGCGCGGGCATAGATCTCTTCACTCGGCACATTGGCCCCGAGGAGCGAATAGGCGATGTAGGCACGCTGGAGGAATCGATCGCCATAGGTTCCGATAGAAAGGTCGCGAGCCCATCCGTTGATCGTCTCGCCGAAAAGCGGTCCGCTATCCGCGATAATCGCCGGGGCGTCCTTCAAGGCGCGTTTTAAACCAGCGATGGCCGGGGCATCCCACTTTTTCAAGTCCAATCCTTTGCCGGGGACGATGCCGATCGGCGCGAATTGATCGAGTAGCGCGGAATCGGCTTGCGGCGGCGGATTTTTTTTCATCGCTTCCGTCATCACGGTGAAAAAGGCAAGCGGGCTTTGTAAAATGTCCTGATAGAGTGTCGGTGAGAGCGAGACTTGCGGCTTCTGGGGAGCAGCGTCGCCAGGCGACTCCAAGGTGAACTGCTTTTCCAACCGGACGGCATCAGCCAAATCGTCAGGGCCGTTCACACCCACCCTGCCGATCAGCCAAACGGTGTTGGTTGGCGCTTTGATCGTGGAGGCCGATGCAGGCAGCGATCCTTTCCAGGCAGGCCCTACGATGACATAGTCACTTTTTTGCTGTTTGGTCGACCTGACCGAAACATTTTGAAACGTATTGGTATAGAGATCGAGCATTTGCACCGTATAGTACCGATTGCCTGGATTGCTCGGCACATGCAGGGTGACAGGAGATTTACTCAAATTGAGCCAGGCGGCGAAATAGAGTGTATCGGTATTCGGGGAGACGACGCCTCTGAAATCGGGTGATGCCAGATTCTCGGAATAATAAAATTGATTGATCGGGGCTGCCAGCTGCAGCGAACCCGCTTTGGTCGCCTGCATGACAACGAGCGGATAGCCGTAAATGTATGCCTGAACGCCGAGTACATATGCAAGCTGTTCACGGCTGAGCGGCTTGTTTTGCCCTTGTGCCGGCTCCTCGGACGCATGGATCGGGGCAGGCATTACCGATGTCGTCAGGAAAACGATTGTCAGCAGAATGCCGAGAAGCATACCCCTGTTCTTTGTTATCATAAGTACATCCCTCCACTGTCGGCTAGTCGTATTGTTTTTAGGTGGATGTGATCTTATGCAGGATTCTTACAAACCTGTAATACTCCTGTAAGGAGAATCGATGGGAATGCTAAAGGTAATGAAATAAAGTAGGAGCGATAAGGTGAAATAGGGGGAGTGGCGTCATGGCCATTTTGGAAGTGGAAAACGTAACCAAGGTGTACGAGGGAAAGCTGTCGTACCGTGCCTTGTCCGATATAACAATGACAATCGATGAAGGGGAGTTCGTCGGGATCATGGGACCGTCCGGGAGTGGAAAAACGACCTTTCTCAATATGGTGTCGACGATCGATTCGCCAACCTCGGGGACTGTGCTGATCGGCGGAAAGAACCCGCATAAGCTGAAAAAACATGAGCTGGCGCTGTTTCGCCGCAGGGAACTCGGCTTTGTCTTCCAAAACTTCAATCTGCTCGATACGCTTACGATCCGCGAAAATATCGTGCTGCCGCTCACCCTGGATGGTGTGAACGTGAAGGAAATGGAGGAAAAAGTGACGAGGGTGGCACAAAAGCTGGGCATCAGCGAAATATTGGACCGCCGCACCTATGAAATCTCCGGAGGACAAGCGCAGCGCACGGCCATGGCCCGCGCGGTGATTCACGCTCCCAAGCTGCTCTTGGCCGATGAGCCGACGGGAAATCTCGACTCCAAGGCTTCGCGCGATGTACTGGAAACAATGCAGCAAATCAACCGGGGAAGCGGCACAACCATGTTGATGGTGACGCATGATCCGCTTGCCGCAAGCTATTGCGATCGGGTGATTTTTATCAAGGACGGGAAGCTGTACAATGAGATTCACCGGGGGGAGAACCGACAGGCGTTTTTCCAGAATATCATTGATGTGTTGTCCCTGTTGGGAGGGAATGCGTATGACCTTTCGACAGTTGGCGTTTAACAACGTGCTGCGGAACAAGCGCACCTATGCCGCTTATTTTTTGAGCAGCGCCTTTTCCGTCATGGTCTTCTTCGTGTATGCGATGTTCATGTACCATCCCCAGATCGAACAGACCGCGCTGCGCGATCTGGTGGTCGAGGGGATGCGGGTCGCCGAGGGGATCATCTATGTGTTCTCGTTTTTCTTCATTCTTTATTCCGTTGGTGCCTTTTTCAAATCGCGGAAAAGAGAGTTCGGCGTGCTGATGATGCATGGCATGTCGCAAGGGCAATTGAATCGGATGGTTTTTCTGGAAAACATGCTGATCGGCTTGGCATCGATGGCGACCGGTATCGGGGCTGGCATGATCAGCTCCAAGCTGATTCTGTTGATCGGTGTGCGCGTATTGAACCTCGATCAGCTGCCATTTTACATGCCGGTCCGAGCGATCCTGCTGACCGCCGTTTCGTTTTCGCTGCTGTTTTTGGTCATTTCGCTTTGCACGGCATTTTTTGTGCGGGGCAGCAGGTTGATCGAACTGCTGCAAGGAAGCGTGAAGCCGAAGAAAGAACCGAAGGCTTCGGTCATTCTCTCGCTCCTGTCCGCGGTTTTGATCGTGTCTGCCTACTATCTTTCGGTGACTACCACCGAATATACGATCGGGATTCGGCTCATCCCGGTGGTGCTGATGGTAATCGTGGGCACCTATTTCTTCTTCACGCAGCTGAGCGTGTTCAGCATCCGCCTTTTGAAGCGGAACCGGAAGTTTTTTTGGAAGCAGACCAATCTGGTCACACTCTCTGATCTGGCATACCGGATGAAGGACAATGCGCGCATTTTTTTCCTCGTCACAATGGTATCGACCGTGGCGTTCTGTGCGGTAGGGACGCTGGCTTCGACTGCCTTTCTCGAACAGCAGGCGAAAGATAATTCACCATTCGCGTTCAATTACATCGTGGAGACGGCGAAGCTCGGGGTAGTCACGATTCCCGGCGAAATTGAAGCCGGGCTGAAAAAAGCGAATCTGCCGTTTGATAAAGTCCGGGCCGATACAAAAAGCCAAACGAGCGTCCAGACAGGAAACCGGGTGACGCTTGTGAAAGAATCCGACTTCAACCGGATCGCAGCGAAGCTCGGGTATCCGCAGGAAAAGCTGAACGGACGAGAAGCGCGATTCATTCCGCCGAGCCCATATAGCGCAAAGGAATTTGACGAATACAACAAGGAAGTGACGTTCAAAGAATCCGGCATCTCTGTGATTGCGACCGGGCGGGTCGAAAAATCGGTGCTGCCGTCCTATGTCCTGGGGGGCAACATCCTGCTTGTTTCCGATCGGGTTTTTGCACAGATTACTCGACCGATTGAAGCGGAAACCTTCATCGGCTACAATGTAGTGGATTGGAAAAAAACGGAGAAACTCGGCGAGATGCTCACGAATAAAGAACCGATGCCGGACACGCATGAATATTTTTCGTCATTCGCCTATCAAGTAACGATGATGAAACAGGCATCGGGCGCCATGCTGTTTATCGGCGTACTGGTGGGAGCCGTCTTTTTCATCGCGGCGGGCAGCTTCCTTTATTTCCGGTTGTACACGGATTTGGAGCATGATCAGCGCCAATACCAGGCGATCAGCAAGATCGGGCTAACCGAGAAGGAATTGAATCAGATTGTGACCAGGCAGCTGCTTTTGCTGTTTTTCGTGCCGATCGTGATGGCGATGATTCACAGCGGCTTTGCTTTTGTGGCGCTGCAAAGTGTGATTTATTATCCGATTGCGATTCATACGATTACGGTGCTCGCGTGCTTCCTGCTCGCACAGGTGATGTATTTCCTGCTGATTCGAGCCCGTTACCTCCGGCATGTGAAGGCGGTCATTTCCTAGAATTTTGCGCAAGCGTGCATGGTTTTTGCGAATTGCCTCGTCTATACGAGTATAGACGACTGGGGCGTTGCCGGCTGAGACAAGGAAAAGGCTTGTCCCAACGGGCAAACGAGGGAACCTAGAGAAAGAGGGTTGTCGATGAGTACGATTATGGTCGTGGAAGATGATGCCAAAATTGCAGAATTACTGCAATCCCATATAGAAAAATACGGTTATCATGCTGTAGTCGCGGATGATTTCGGAAAGGTGTTCGAGCTGTTCCAAAAAATTCGGCCCGACCTTGTTTTGCTTGATATCAATCTTCCCAGCTTTGACGGGTATTATTGGTGCAGGCAGATCCGGCGCGTGTCGACCTGTCCCATCATCTTTATTTCCGCACGCACGGGGGAGATGGATCAGGTGATGGCGCTGGAAAACGGGGCTGACGATTACATCACGAAGCCGTTTCACTACGAGCTGGTGATGGCCAAAATCCGCAGCCAGCTGCGGCGCAGTGTCGGCGAATACGCTCCGAAGATGGAGGAACGCACGGTTGAGGTCGAGGGGCTGGTGCTCTATCCGGAGCGGATGGAGGTTCATTGGGGCGGCCACCTGCTCGAGTTGAGCAAAAAAGAGGCGCTGCTGCTGGAGCTGCTGATGAAGCGCTCTCCGCGCGTGACCAGCCGGGAAGCGCTGCTGGATAAGCTGTGGGATGACCAAAACTTTGTCGATGAAAATACGCTCAATGTCAATGTGGCCCGCGTCCGTAAAAAATTGCAGGAAGCCGGGATTGAGGGGGCAATCGAGACGGTGCGGGGAGCAGGCTACCGTTTGGTCGTGACGTGGAGGGAGGATGCATGAAGCTTTTTTGGCGAGAGCATCTTCCGTTGCTGCTGCTGCAAACGGTCATATTGTTTTTTGTCCTGCTGATCTATTGGCTGGATGGGTATCGGAATTTGCCAACGGCGCTGTATAGCGTCTTTTTTGGCTATTTTTTGCTTTCCGGCTACTTGTTGTACCGGTATGTCACGCATAAATCGTTTTACAAACGTCTGTCCGAGCCGATGGAAATCTGGACGGAACGCAATCGGCGGAAAGAGGCGGCGCCTTTGCCGCAGGCGCTTTTTGAACTGCTGGACTCCCAGTACAGACGGTATCAGGAGCAGATTCATACCTATGAACGCAAACAACGGGAGCACGTCACATTTATGAACCAATGGGTGCATCAGATGAAGACCCCGCTATCGGTCATCCATCTCACTGTGCAGGAAGAGGATGACCCCCGTCTGGAAAGCATTCGGGAAGAGGCGGATCGGATTGGCAAAGGCTTGGAGATGGTGTTGTATATGTCCAGGCTGGATACATTTGAGCATGACTTCCGGGTGGAGTCTGTCTGTCTCAAAAATATCGCCAACGACGTCATTCACGAAAACAAGCGTCTGTTTATTCGCCATTATGTGTATCCGAAAGTGGAGATCGAAGAAGGGCTGACGGTTCATACCGATGCGAAATGGCTGACGTTCATCGTGAATCAGCTGATCACCAATGCCATCCGCTATTCATCGGGGACGCGGGAAAACATTGTGGTTTCCGCTCATCTGCGCGGGGACGACACGGTCCTCGAGATCCGTGATCGAGGCGTCGGCATACCCAAAATGGACCTGAAGCGAGTATTTCGCCCCTTCTTTACAGGAGAAAACGGTCGAAAGTTCAGCGAATCGACCGGTATGGGTTTGTATTTGGTCAAAGAAGTGTGCGACCGGTTGGGACATTCGGTCGAATTGGAATCGGAACAAGGCGTGGGGACAACCGTGCGCATCGTTTTCCGGCGAATGGAGTCATAATGCGCCGGATGCCGGTAGGAAAACTTTCTGCCATGTTTATGATTTGATGGAGAAAAGGTGTACTTGGGGGCTGTCTTTCCTCAACTGGATAGGTTTATCGCTTGCTTAGCATCTCTTTCTTTGATATGATTACTTTGCTGTGCTAGACGGGGAGGTTGCGGTGCCCTGTAACCTGCAATCCGCAATAGCAGGGTTGAATTCCTGTCAGAGGAGTTCTCATGTGAGGCTGCCTTGTAGGGGCGGTGTTGAGGAGCGGGTCCTGTGCGACGCGAACCCATGAACCTGGTCAGGTCCGGAAGGAAGCAGCCATAAGTGGTATTTCGCGTGTGCCGCAGGGGTGCCTGCTCTGAGCTGGCCCTACAAGTAACGCTTGGATGGGATTTTTCAATGGCAGGTGCACAGCATCCTACTAGAACGATAAGCGGTTTGTCCTTTTGGGCAGGCCGTTTTTTATTTTTGAAGAATCGATAAAAAGTTTCATCGAATGGCATGGAAAACATCGATGCGCCACTAAACGTGGCGTTTTTTGTTAGATTGTGGCGGATGCCCCCGAAACATTTTCCTGCCGCACAAGACTTGATGCGGAAGGGCTTACAATACCGTTTGACGAATTTTCAAGAAAAGTTTGACTGAATATTCGAATACGAGTTGGGGGGGCAACGGATGCGTTCGTTACAATCTTTGCAGCAACGGTTTGCCGAGAAGTTGACCGCTTCACCACATCTTGGGGTAGTGCTACTTGATCAGGATGCGCATCTTGTGGAAATCAGTCAGATGGCTTGTAAAATTTTGGGGATCAACCGGGCTGAGGTTATCGGAAAGCATATTGATCAGGCATTCGCCGGGATTCCAGAAGATAATCGCCTGGTGCAGAGGGAGCTGCTCGCCGGAGTCAAAGTACATAATCAAGCAATTTCCTGGACCAACAGCAATCAGCGCTATGAACTTTTGGTCGATTCCAATACCCTCCACAACGAGGAGGGCGAATGCATCGGCGCTTACGTGCTGTTTAAAGACATTACCAACCTTCGATCTTTTGAGCAAAAAATCGAAAGAAGCGACCGCCTGGCCATGATCGGCCAAATTGCCGCCGGCACCGCGCATGAAATACGCAATCCGCTCACGTCGATCAAAGGATTTTTGCAAATGTTTCTCAAGTCGTTTACGGAAAGCGGAATGGAGCGGGAGCGTTCCTATACGGAAATCATGTTGACGGAGATTAACCGGATCAATGCGCTGGTCAGCGAATTCCTTTTGTTGAGCAAACCGCGCGATGTGCAATACTCGCTGGTAGACCTGAACACGGTGTTTGCCGAGATTTTGCCGATCGTGGAGAGCCAGGCGCTGCTGCACGGAATCGAGGTGCAGTATCTGGCAGGTGATTTGCCGCTGGTGGTCGGGGATACCGAACTGTTGAAGCAGGTTTTTCTCAACATTTGCAAGAACGGTTTGGAAGCGATGGGGAAAGAAGGGGTACTGTCGATCGATCATCATATCGAGCCGGATTCTGACCGGATCAGCATCAATATTCATGATAATGGGCCGGGAATCCCGCTTTACGTCATCGATAAAATATTTGATCCGTTTTTCACCACAAAAGACGAAGGGACGGGCTTGGGTCTGTCTGTTTGTCAAAAAATCGTGCACGATATCGGAGGGCAAATTCGCATCTCATCGAAGGGATACGGTACGACCTTTCATATTCTCCTGCCGTATCTGTGACGATGTCCCTTCCCCGCGCGGGAGGGGCATTTTTTTTCGGTTGTCCGCACAAAAGCATGCGCTGCGCCACCGCGTTTGTTTGAAAATGGCATACGGTATAGTATAATAAATTAGATATATTCTTGGCTGTACCGAGCAAACGGGACAGATTGGAAGTGGCAAAAATGGCGTATACAGCGCTTTACCGGGTGTGGAGACCGCAAACTTTCGGGGATCTCGTGGGGCAGTCGCACGTAACGACGACGCTTCGCAATGCGATCCGTGAAGAACGACTTTCACACGCCTATTTGTTTAATGGACCGCGTGGAACAGGGAAAACCAGTGCGGCCAAAATCATGGCGAAAGCAGTAAACTGTGAACAGCCGCAGGATGGGGAGCCATGCAATGAATGCCGGGCATGCCGCGCGATTACAGATGGCGCGGTGACCGATGTCCTGGAAATTGACGCAGCCTCCAACCGCGGTGTGGAAGAAATTCGGGATATTCGCGACAAGGTAAAATTTGCGCCGAGCGATGTGACCTACAAGGTGTACATCATTGACGAGGTGCATATGCTGACCACGGAGGCCTTTAACGCTCTGCTCAAAACCTTGGAAGAGCCCCCGTCGCACGTGCTGTTCATCTTGGCAACGACCGAGCCGCATAAATTGCCGGCGACGATTATTTCGCGCTGTCAACGTTTTGACTTTCACCGGATCTCCTTGCGGGAGACCGTTGGCCGTTTGCGGCATATCTGTGATTCACAGCAGGTTGAAGTAGAGGAGCAGGCCCTGCAGCTTGTGGCCAAAAAGGCCGAGGGCGGGATGCGCGATGCGTTGAGTCTGCTGGACCAAGCCATCAGCTACAGCGGGACGAAAGTGACGCTTGGCGATATTATCCAAATTACGGGCACGGTCTCGCAAACGTACTTTTCCGTGCTGGCCAAGCTGATTGCCGAGCAGGATGTCTCCGGTGTCATGGAGCAATTTGATCAGGTGATGGTGCAGGGGAAAGACCCCGAGCAATTTTTGCACGATTTCATGTTTTATTATCGCGATATGCTGTTGGCGAAAACAGCGCCGAAGCTTCAGGAAATTGTCGAGCGGGCGATGGTGGACGAACAGTTCATGCAGGTCGCGGAACAATATTCCGTACCGCTGCTGTACGAGGTCATCGAATCGTTGAGTCAAGCCTTGACCCAATTGAAGTGGTCGACCTATGCACGCGTGCTGGTCGAGCTGACGTTGGTGAAGCTGTGTCAGCCGACAGGGAAGCAAGCAGCAAGCTTGGTGCAGGCGTCCGCGCAGGCAGAAGCGGCATCGTCGGATGAGGTCCAGATTTTGACCAGGCGGGTGGCGATGCTTGAGGAGAAGATCACGCAACTGCTTTCCGGCCAAGTGGTGGGAGCAGGCGCAGCACCGGCTACAGCCGAAAAAGCGAAAACGCGTGAGCCGCGCAGAACGGCTTCCTCACTGGGCGGAGCGCGCGCGCCGATCGCCAAAGTGCGTGACGCGGTTCGTTCGATCGATGAAGGGTTGACCCAGCGGGTACGCGGCTCCTGGAGCCAGATTTTGAACGAGATCAAAAAGATCAAAATCCAATACCAGGCTTGGATCGTGAACGGCACGCCGGTGGCAGCCAGCCAGGATGCGCTCATTGTCGTCTTTACCAGCTCGATCCACTGCGAGAAAACGATGGAGGCCGAGCTGAGGAGCGTCGTCGAGCGAACGGTACAGCTCGTATGCGGCAAGCCGCTGGCGCTTTTGTCCATCATGGAGGAAGAATGGCAGGAGTTGCAGGTGCAGGTGGGTGAGCCTGAGGCTGCCAAGGAAAAAAATCCGGATGAACCCGATCCTTTTGTCGCAGAGGCGCTTAAACTTGTAGGAGAGCATTTGTTAGAAATCAAAGACTAGCTGAAAGCGGGGAATTTACCATGAAAAACATGCAGCAAATGATGAAACAGGTTAAGAAAATGCAAGAAGATATGCAAAAAGCCCAGGAGGCGCTGAAAGAGCAGTTTGTAGAGGCATCTGCAGGCGGCGGAGCTATTACGGTGAAGGCCAACGGGCACAAACAAATCGTAGCGATCACAATCAAGCCGGAAGTCATCGATCCGGAAGATGCGGAAATGCTGCAAGACCTGGTTTTGACCGCGACAAACGAAGCGCTGCGTAAAGTGGATGAGCTGACTGCCAAAGAAATGGGACGTTTTACAGGCGGTATGAACATCCCAGGCTTGTTCTAGGAGAACGATCATGTTCTATCCGGAACCCGTCTCCAGGCTTATTGAAGGCTTTATGAAGCTGCCGGGGATCGGTCCCAAAACGGCGGCGAGACTGGCGTTCTTCGTGCTGAACATGAAGGAGGACGATGTGCTCGATTTGGCCAAAGCGCTCGTCAACGCCAAGCGCCAGCTTCATTATTGCTCGGTTTGCAATAACATTACCGATGTTGATCCTTGCCACATCTGCAGCGACAAGCGGCGGGATGCATCGATCATTTGCGTCGTCCAGGAGCCGCGGGATGTGGTGGCAATGGAAAAAACGCGCGAATTCCAGGGGCAATATCATGTTCTCCAGGGCGCGATCTCGCCGATGGACGGAATCGGGCCGGAAGACATCCGCATCCCCGATCTGCTGAAGCGGATTGGAGCCGATGAAACGGTCAAGGAAATCATCCTGGCGACCAATCCCAATGTCGAGGGAGAAGCGACGGCGATGTACTTGTCCCGCTTGATCAAGCCATTCGGCATTCGTGTCACGCGAATTGCACACGGCTTGCCGGTGGGCGGGGATCTGGAATACGCCGATGAGGTCACATTGACCAAAGCTTTGGAAGGACGACGTGAAGTCTAATACAAAAGGAAAAGGACAGGGGGAAATCCCTTGTCCTTTTTTTAATCTCTGTGGTTCTCTGCAATATTAACAATTTCTTAATACCGACTTAACTTCACCTTCATCCTAACAAACTACTATTACAAGTGTGAAAGGCAGAAGCAATCAAACACTCTTGTAAGGGGGCTTTATCTTGAAGAAGTTTTCAACCGCTTTGTTTGGATGTGTTCTCTCCGTTGGTTTACTGTTGGCTGGATGCGGCAATACACCTGCGCCAGCTAGCCAAGAGTCGGCACCGGCTCAATCGGCGACTCCGGCACCAACACCTGCACCAGAACCAGCTAAGGCGGGTGCTCCGGTAACAGCAGTCGGTTCTACAGCATTGCAGCCTTTGGTTGAACAAGCTGCCAAAGACTTCATGGCGAAAAACGCAGGCGCGCAAATTCAAGTGCAAGGCGGCGGCAGCGGTACTGGCTTGAGCCAAGTAGCGAACGGCGCAGCGACGATCGGCAACTCCGACATTTTCGCTGAAGAGAAAAAAGGAATTCCTGCGAACGAACTCGTTGACCATAAAGTAGCGGTTGTTGGAATGGTTGCCGCAGTCAGTCCAAAAGTTGGCATCGATAACCTGACGAAACAGCAATTGATCGATATTTTCACAGGCAAAATCAAAAACTGGAAAGAAGTCGGCGGCGCAGACATGAAAGTGACGCTGGTGAACCGCGCGAAAAGCTCCGGTACACGCGCAGTCTTCAAAAAATTCGCCCTCGATGGCAACGAAGAAGCAGAAGGCATCACGGAGGATGCATCCGGCACCGTTCGCAAAATCATCAACGAAACACCTGGCGCAATCGGTTACCTGGCTCTCTCCTACATTGACGATTCGGTAAAAGCGCTGAAGCTGGATGGTGTCGAAGCGAAAAAGGAAACTATCGTAGACAACAAGTACCCTGTTTGGGCGTATGAGCACATGTATACAAAAGGCGAAGCTACTGACACGGCAAAATCGTTCCTCGATTTCATCCTGAGCGATGAAGTTCAACAAAAAACAGTAACAGACTTGGGCTTCATTCCAGTCACGGAAATGAAAGTAGAACGTGACGCGGAAGGGAAAGTTACACAAAAATAAGCAATGCTTGGCGAAGGCGGAATAATGGGAATCGAGGGGTAGCATACCCCTCATTCTCCATGTTCAGGTAAGGGGGGAATATGATGAATTCTCAGCAGGGGACAATTGTAGAGAAGAGTGTCATCAGTAAAGCCGGGGGTATTTCCAGCAGTGTCAATCAGACTGAGTTGAAACGCAAATTGCTGACAGCAAACAAAAGCCAGCAGATGGCAAGCTTCTTTGGTCGGTTGTACACGATGGTTGCAGCAGGACTTTTAATCGTTGTCGTACTTTCCATCACGTATTTTATTGCTTCAAAAGGTTTGTCCACGTTTTTTGTCGATAAGGTAAGCTTTTCGGAATTTTTGACTGGGACCAAATGGGACCCGGAGGATGACCCTGCTTCCTATGGAGCGCTTTCGTTTATTCTTGGTTCGTTTTTTGTGACTGCGTTGGCAGCGATCATTGCCGCGCCATTGGGAATCGGCGCAGCGATTTTTATGACAGAGATTTACCCGAAGTTTGGGAAAAAGGTGTTGAAGCCCGTAATCGAGCTGTTGGTCGGGATTCCATCTGTTGTATACGGCTATATAGGACTTACCGTTTTGGTACCTTTCATTCGTGATAGATTCGAAGTGCTTGGCTTCAGCTTGCTGGCCGGGGGTATCGTCCTGGCGATCATGATTTTGCCGACGATCACGAGCGTCGCAACGGACGCGATCGAAGCGGTTCCGCAAGATATTCGCAATGCGTCGCTGGCGCTCGGTGCAACCCGTTGGCAAACGATTTGGAATGTTGTTCTCCATAGTTCACGACCTGGCTTGCTCACAGCGGTTGTGCTGGGGATGGCTCGCGCATTCGGTGAAGCGCTCGCCGTGCAGATGGTTATCGGGAACACGCTGAAGCTGCCCGGCTCTTTGCTCGACCCGATCAGCACGCTGACAAGCGGAATTACGCTGAACATGGGGAATACGATCCAGGGGACGCCTTACAACAATGCCCTGTGGAGCATGGCGTTGCTGCTGCTCTTGATGTCCTTTGCGTTTATTGCAATCATTCGGATTCTGGGGAGAAAGAAGTTGGTGCATAAATGAGTGCGAAAGCAATGGACCGCGTAGCGACGGTTATTCTGATGACATTTGCGGTTTTGATCATCGGTCTTTTGATCGGTTTGATCGGCTTTATCCTGACACAAGGGTGGCATAAGCTTTCCCTCGATTTCATCACCTCTGCGCCTGATTTGGTCAATGCGGGCGGCGGGATCGGTCCGCAGCTCTTCAATTCGCTTTACCTGCTGGTGCTGACCATGATCATTTCGCTTCCGCTCGGCCTGGGTGCGGGAATTTATATGGCGGAATATGCGCCAGACAACAAATTCACGCAATTCATCCGCATTAGCATCGAGGTTTTGTCCTCGCTGCCATCGATTGTGGTCGGTCTGTTTGGTCTCCTCGTTTTCGTAACGATGACAGGCTGGGGATATACGCTGCTTTCCGGTGCGCTTGTCCTGACCGTCTTCAACCTGCCGCTGATGGTGCGGATCATTGAGGATGCCATTCGCAATGTGCCGCAAAATCAGAAGGAAGCAAGTCTGGCTCTTGGTATCACCAAGTGGAAAACGATTATTTCGGTTGTGCTGCCTGCAGCATTGCCAGGGATTATTACGGGAACGATTCTGGCTTCGGGCCGGATTTTTGGTGAAGCGGCAGCCTTGCTGTTTACAGCCGGCATGTCTTCGCCGGACCTGAATTTCCACGATCCGAGCTTCAGCAGCCCGACATCACCGCTCAACCCGCTCCGTCCAGCCGAGACATTGGCGGTGCATATTTGGAAAGTAAACAGCGAAGGCTTGACGCCGGATGCGCGAGATGTCGCTGATGGCGCTGCTGCGATTCTGGTCATTGCTGTGCTGGTGTTCAATTTGTCCGCGCGATGGTTCGGCAAATGGATTTATCGGAAAATGACGTCCGGTGCGTAACATCGAGAGGGATGGTGATGAAAGTTAAATGAACACACTTGTCGAAAAAGATGTTGTCATTCAAGCAAGAGACCTGTCTGTCTCCTACGGTGAAAAAAAGGCGGTCAAAAATATCAATCTCGATATCCAGCGCAATTCGGTAATGGCGTTTATCGGCCCATCCGGCTGCGGCAAGTCGACGTTTTTGCGCAGCATCAACCGGATGAACGATCTGATTCCTTCCTGCAAGGTGACCGGTTCGATCGAAATCGACGGGATTGCCATCAACGATCCGAAGGTGAATATCGAGGCGCTGCGCGAGATCGTGGGCATGGTGTTCCAACGGCCCAACCCGTTCTTCAAATCGATTTATGAAAATATCGCGTTCGCGCCCCGATTCCACGGCATCAAAGGGAAGGCACAGCTCGATGAGATTGTGGAACAGAGCCTTCGCAAGGCAGCGCTCTGGGATGAAGTGAAGGATCGCCTGCATGCATCCGCCTTGTCGCTTTCAGGCGGTCAGCAGCAGCGGCTGTGCATTGCGCGCACGATCGCGGTTCGCCCCTCCATCCTGCTTTTGGACGAACCAGCGTCCGCGCTTGACCCGATCTCCACGATGAAGATCGAGGAGCTGATTACCGAACTGAAGGAAGAGTACACGATCGTCATCGTCACGCACAACATGCATCAGGCTGCACGAATATCCGATCAGACGGCGTTCTTCCTGATGGGGGAGCTGGTGGAAGTAAACGACACGTCAACACTGTTTACCAACCCTGCGGATAAAAAAACAGAAGAGTATATTACAGGACGTTTTGGTTGATGGAAACACCGGCACACAAGAAGATGCCGGTGTTTTTTTTTGGTTTGAGCGAATTAGTATAATTTTTCAGCAAAATTTCCAAGATAATATTCACCGGACTGACTCGGAGAGTTATATAATCGAGATTTAGATGACTCTTTTTTGCGAAAAAGACGACCCGCGGGAAAAAGTGCGACTTTTTTGCGTGGACAAACATATAGTGAAGTAGGAGCGTGAAGAGATGCAAGTACGACTGGGGCTGCAACCTGAGCTGCATCCGCGAAAGGAACGGGCGGTGACATGGGCGGTATGGATGCTCGGTGCCTATCTGCTTCAATTCGTTGTGGAGTGGGCCTTTATTCGTTTTACAAAGGACGAGCATGGCCAATGGATGGCCTATACGGTGGAAACCCCAGAGGGATGGCTGAATGCCGCATTGATCATTTCCTTGCTGTTCGGACTTGTCTGTGCCGTCGGATTCGTCTGGCGATTCTTTCGCAGGGAGCGCCTCCACAGCGCCCTGTGGCAGGGCCAAGGTTTGACGGGGACCGATTTTCTCTATACGCTCGCGTGGCTGCAGGTGTTGTTGGTTGCTCAATATGTGGTGTACGGCTTTTTCGTCGCGTTTCCGATTTTTCCGGAAGGATCGGTAGGAGGTTTGCTCGAATCGGCATCGTTTCAACTCAGCATCCTGCTGATCGCTGTTTTTCAGTATTGGGGAAGATGGGCCGATCTGGGTTTTCGCAAACCGAAAAATATCGGACGCCTGGTTGTGATGCTGATCTTGCTGATGGGATTCATTCTGTTTGTGCTGGACATGTTGATCACAACGCCGCTTTCCCAGTTTTTTGACCTTTCGCTCGTATCGGAGCGGCAGGATCAGATTGAATCGGAAATCATGCAGGCCAAGTCATACGACTGGGTGCATGGCGTGATGTCCATTCTCATGACAGGCGTGTTGGTGCCGATCGCCGAAGAGATTTTGTTCCGCGGCGTAATCCAGACGAGCCTTGTCAAACGATGGGGTGCTTTCTGGGGGATTGCGATCAGCAGCGTCTGGTTTGCCTCAGTGCATATCGATATCGCCCTGTTTGTGCCGCTGTTTACGATCAGCTTGGCAATCGGTTATTTGCGCCACCGGTTCAACAGCATTTGGGGCGCCATTATTCTGCATAGCTTGAACAATTTGGTCAGCGTCATCTTTTATTTCAACTAAAAGGCGATAAGAGGGGCGGGGTACCGTGAAATGGTGGAAGCGGAAGGATGCGGAGGCGCACAGGGAGGAACGCCCTCCCTTATGGTCTCTGCCGGAAGCGGTCGAGCAGGCAAAGCGCGATTGGCAAAATGCGCATCATTTCATCAACGGTTCTGAGCGGGATGTCCAAATCGACAACGGCATTTACTACTTGAAGCTCACGGAGAAACGATACATGTTCCTTTTGCAGCAGGCGCGCCGTGAGCGGGGGTTGTAATCGTATAAGAATTTATAAGTGCTTGCGCTTATAAATTCTGGAGCGGAAGAAAAACTTCCACAGATCGAAGGATCTGCTTCTTGAAAAGACTTCTGAAAGAAGTTTTTCTTAGCAATCCAGTACAGGAGGGGCCAGTATGGGATTGGAATGGGGCATAGGGATTGTGATCGTTGGTTTTCTGTTGGTCGTCGCGGCGAGCAAATCGGTGACCAAACCGCTGCGCTGGGCCGGCGTGCTGGCTCTGCAATTCGTCATCGGCGCCGTGCTGCTGTTTTTCGCCAATATCATCGGAGAGATGGCGGGGTATCATATCCCGATTAATCCGGTGACCGCATTTTTGACCGGTTTTTTGCGCATTCCCGGTGTTTTGGCAATGGTGGTTATCAAGCTGTATTTCGTTTAGCCGTCTGTCAGCATAAAGGAAATGGTGGCGCTGTCGTATTTGATCCGGCAGCGTTTTGGTTTGCCAAGCGACATGACTAGCGCGGCAAGGCGCGGTATACAGAGAACAAGAGAGCCTAGCACGAGCGCAATCCCGTAGCCTGGCGGAAGCCAAACGTATAGCGCAGCAGCGGCAAGCAGGCTGCCTGCGCAGACGGTGAACTCGACCCCGCGAAAAAAGGAAAGGGATACCGGCACTGGCGTCGATACGCCCCACCACGGCGAGAACAGCATGACGAGCGAGAGCTTGGCGGTATGCGAGTGCGCGTAGGCGTAGAGACGATACAGAAAAAAGTGCAAAAATGGCACAGCCGCCACAACGGATAAGGAAACGAACAATTTGCCAAGCGGAATCGCCGTCAAGCGCGCCGCCGCAAACAAGCCGATGAGCAGAAGCAAAAATTGGATAGCTGGCCCGATCAGCCGCCAACGCAGTCGGAAAAGAAGCTTGTAGCTGTAAATCGTCTGTTCTTTCATAAGGCCCCCTTTCATTGACAGAGCGGAAAAGTGGAATTATAATGAGTGCATAAATGAGAATGATTATCAAGAAATGAATGAAAGATGCGTTTGCTTCTGTCTCCATCGTACCGTTTACGGGAGAAAGGAAGCAAGACTCATCATAAAAACGGGTCGGTGGCACTGCCATCGACTTTGTCTTGGATGATGGAGCGAAAACATCGTATGAACCTATTGATTACCGGTGGAGCCGGCTTTATTGGCGCGAATTTATGCAGATTTCTTTTGGAGCAGCACAAAGCGGAGCGAGTGATCGCGGTCGATTCGTTCCATTCTTACTACGATCCGGCGATCAAACGCAAACGGATCGCTCTACTGGAGAAGCTACCCGGATTTTGCCTGGCTGAAACAGACATTTTGGACACGGCTGCGATGAGTCAGCTGATGGAAAAGGAAAAACCCGATGCCATCATCCACCTTGCTGCTATTCCGGGTGTGCGCGGTTCGCTCGATGATCCGCTGCGTTACGTCGACGTTGACGTCAAAGGGACCGTACAAATGCTCGAACTGGCTCGCAAGCACGGGATTGCTAGAATCGTGGCAGCGTCTTCCTCATCCGTATACGGCGAAAGGGCGGTTGATCGTTCTTTTCGCGAAAGTGAACCCGATTTGAATCCGATCTCGCCCTACGCAGCCAGCAAAGCAGCGGCGGAGCTGTTTTGCCGGACATATACGCAGCTCTATGGGATGCATGTGACGGCGCTCCGGTTCTTCACGGTGTACGGACCGGGTCAGCGTCCCGACATGGCGATCTCCAAATTTGTGAAAAGCATCATGGAGGACAAGCCGATTACCGTATACGACCTGCAATCGGTCCGGGACTATACGTATGTCGATGACATCGTGCGCGGGATTTGGGCCGCCCTGCAGCATGCAAACGGCTGGCAAGTCTACAATTTGGGCAGCGGGCATCCGGTTAGCCTGTTGGAGTTGGTGCGTCTGCTGGAGCAAACGACGGGAAAATACGCACAGATGCAGCGGCACGGGGCACAGCTAGGGGATGTGAGCGGCACATGGGCGAATACCGAGCAAGCCCGCGAACGATTGGGTTGGCGCGCCGAGGTTTCTTTGCCGGATGGATTACGACGGTATGTTGAGTGGTGGTTGCGGCAATGAAGCGAAACGTTCTTTTTGGGGCGGCCTGGTGCCTGATCTTGGTCTCCGCATATTTGGCAGTGACCCAATTAAACGGGGCGGAATTATGGGAAGGCGCAAAGCGGCTGGCGGAGCATTGGTGGCTGCTTGTGCTGATGGCTGTATGCTATGCAGCCGCGTTTTGGCTGCGGAGCGTAGGATGGCAGATCCAAATGGGGAAAACGGAAGGCAAACGGGTAACCGTCGAGCAATTGTGGCTGTACCATCATATCGGGTTATTTTTGAACCATATTTTGCCGATCAAGGGCGGTGAGCTGGCCAGAGCAGGTTTGCTCAAAGCCAGGCACCAGCTGGATTGGGGGCAATCGCTTTATTCGGTCGGCGTGAACAGGCTGCTCGACATGAGCGCCTTGTTTGTCATCGCCTGCGTGACGATGTTTGCCATTGCGCCTGAGCTGCTCGCAACGTGGTTCGGCACGAAAAACAGCTTCACGCAGTTCGCTCCGCTCGCGGCGTTGGCGCTCGTTTACGCCGTTACACGCATGGCTAGACGCTATCAGGACAAGCTCCCGCCATTGGTCGGGAAGCTGCTGGCACAGCGGGCAAACGGAAAAGAATGGTGGCTGGCGTTTGCTTTCACCACTCTCGGTTGGATGCTTGAAGCGGTGGTGATCGGGTCGGTGGTGGTTGGTCTTGGCGGGAGCTTGAGTGCTGTTCAGGCCATGCTTGTCCACGTGCTGACGATCATGGGCCAAACGCTGCATGTGACGCCGGGCGGCATCGGCACCTATGAGGCGGTCATGTCGACCTTGCTTGTCCAGGTTGCCGGCAAAACGCTTGTTTTTGCCCTGCAGGCGGCCATTCTGTCGCACGGTTTTAAATTTTTGTATTCCTTCCTGATGGGCGGATATGCGGCTTGGCGGCTGTCGCTTTCACCGCTTCAGCTATACCGTCAGGCGAAGGAAGAAAGGGGAGGTGTCTCATGAAAAAAGCATCCCGGTTTGAAAAGGTGGCCGCGCGCTGTTGGAATGTCCTCAACGAAGGGAAGCCGTTTACGCCGGTGTTTATCATCGGCCTCTTTTTGCTTTATCACGCGGGAGAGTGGAGCCAGCTTTCCTTTTGGCAGGATGGAGGAATGGCGCTTCTCTGGACGCTGCCGCTTCTCGCGCTCTATTTTACCTATGATTTTCCCCTGCATTTGCGAACGTTTCTATGGGTTCCGTTCGCAGCGGCCTACTGGCTCTGGGGTGGCAGCGATTTATTTGGCCTGTTCGGGCTGGCTATCGGTCTTTATTTCTTTTTTACCGTCATCTTTTGGGGGACGATTTACTATCATTTGCGGATCGGGACGACCTTGTGGAATTTCACCCGGTTTTGGAAGCTGGTCTTGAAAAATAGCGATTCTACCAGCGGCAATGCCCAGGAGCAGATTCCCAAAGTTTTGACGCTGCTGGTGGTCATTGAGTCGGCGTTCCGGCTGCAGGCAGCCGGACATCAGGCGGCAGAATCGCTCGTTTACCTGTATTTTGCGGCAGCGGTTGCGCTGTTTAGCTACCTGGTTCACCGGCTGCTTTTTACATGGAAGCCGAAAGAGTATGAGACATACACACAAAATGCACCGGCCGATAAACCTTTGGCCAAAAAAGTGTATATGGTAGTCATAGATGGCTGCAATAAAGACCGTCTGGAGGTGGCCAGCTCGCCGTTTTTGGACTGGCTCAAGGAGAACGGGACCGAGTTCCGGAATATGGAGACGGTTTACCCTGCCCGGACGGTTGTCTGCTTTTCGTCCATGTTTACCGGGACATACCCGCGCTATCATGGAATCAAGAGCAACATGGTCTACAAGCACGGCATCAATACGGAAAGTATTTTTGACAGCCTGCGGGCGATCGGCAAAAAAGGAATCATGTTGGCGGTTGCCCATCTGGTTGACGCGTTTGGCGACGATGTTTACACGTACACGGCGGTGACCAAAAACGATGTGGTCGACGCCCAAATCATCAATCGTGCAAAGCAGATCGTTGAGGAAGAAAATCCGGATTTGCTGATCGTGCAGCTGATCTCGACCGACCAGACCGGACACAGCCGCGGCGTATTTTACGATGAGTATTTGGAGAAAATTGCGGAGGCAGACGCGCTGGTCGCTGATTTTTATGAATGGTTGAAAGCGCGCGGCGAGCTGGAGGATGCCGCTTTCATCGTATGCGCCGATCATGGACAATCCGATGGGATCGGAGGGCATGGCCATTTGGATGAAGGCGAGCGGTTCGTACCGTTTATCATGCATGGGCCGATGATCGCAAAAGGAGTCAAGGTGGATTCCTGGCAATCGCTTGTCAGCGTTGCGCCAACGATCGCCTATCTGATGGGGGCTCCGTATCCGAAAGAAGCCCGCGGGCCTGTATTAACCGATGCGATTGCACCTTCCACTTTGCAAACAGGAGAGAAAACGAATGGCAGAGCAGATTCTTTACATCGTCATTCCGGCGCGTAACGAAGAAGGTGCGATCGGCGAAGTAATTCGTAAAGTACCGAGAAGCTTTCACCCCGCTGTGCATGTGAAAGTGATGGTGGTTGACGATGGCTCAACCGACAGGACCGTCGAGGTGGCACGCGCTGCCGGGGCTGATGACATTTATACGATGCCGACCAATACCGGACTGGGGGCTGCTGTCCGTTCCGGATTGCGGGAGGCGTACGAACGCGGAGCCGACTATGCGGTGATGATCGACGCGGACAACGAGTATCCTGCAGAGCAGATTCCCGAGTTGGTTGCCCCGTTGCTTGATGATGAGGCGGACTATGTGATGGGTTCCCGTTTTATGGGCACAATAAAAGGAATGAAAGTGCATCGGCGCTGGGGCAATTATGTGTTCACCCTGATCCAGATGATTTTGCTGCGTCGCTTTATTTATGACGGGCAATCCGGCATGCGGGCATTCTCGCGGGCTGCACTGGCTGATTTGGAGATCATCCATGACTATAATTACGCCCAGGTGATGACGCTTAATCTTGTACGCAAAGGCTATCGGATGAAGGAAATCCCGATTCGCTACCAGGTGCGGACGACAGGCACCTCATTTATCCGGTTTTGGGCTTATCTGTCCAAAGTGATTCCGGCAATCTGGCGCGAGATGAGACGTCCCGTTCATCCGGGAATTCGGCGTACGGCAAAAGGGGGCCGCACATTCCTTGTGTCAACGGAAGCTGAGGCTGATTACATCTACAACCAACAAAAAAACGCCAAGTAGTCTCACGGGACTGTTTGCAAAATGGGACATCGAGCTGATTTCCTCCACGCAGGCCAATGGAGCGGCCGCAGACGGCATGGTGGTAAGTGGAGAGGGAGCAGAGGTGGAGGCGGTGTTTTTGCCTGACCTGGTTCTGGAGCGGCAGCTCCCGTTCCTGATCCTGGTGTTTGGGGAAAGCGATTCGATTCCGCCTGGCTTGGCAGATGAACTCCAGCGAAAATATGCGGCGCATCCTGTTGAAGTGGTGCGCTTTTTTCTTATGCCAAGCGGCAATCGGGCGATCATCGGCGGCGAGCCGGAAGGCCATTGGGTTGCCTGCCTGCGCCGCCTTGCCGCACGCGAGGGGATCATTTCCCTGGTCTGTGCGCGGACCGAGGTGGATGAGATCGCCTGGCAGCTGGACAACTATCTGCGGCTGAAACAGCGCTTCTATTTGCACATGGCGCGGCGGTATGAAGCAGGATCGGCCCGCCTCGAGATTGTCTCCCAAGCGCTCGGGATGGACGAGCGAATTGGACAAGGCTGGCTGTATCAAGACGGGCTGGGCAAAAGACGCATGAAGGAAATCGAACGGTGGCTGCAAAATAAAATGAAAGCAGCGCTGACGCGATTTCGTCCGCAGCGCGTGGTCGTTTGCGGATCGTACGAGCAAATTGACAGCCTGACCGCATGGCTGGCAGAACAGGAACCGCGAATTCAGACATGCGCGTATGCTGTCGATTTTCCGGAAAACACGAATGAAGAGGAAGGCAAAACCTTGATGCGCCGTTCATTGCCGGAGCTTTTGCACGATGCCGAGCTGCTGGTCATCGCTGGCGCAGACAGCGCGCTGGAAGAGCTTCATCTGGAGAGATTGACACAGCAAATGAAGCATCCGACCGTTATTGACGCACTTTCCTTGTTTCCTGTGGAAGAGGCGAAGCTATTCGGGATTACTTACATCACGTATGGGCAAAACACGAACGATAGGAATGAAAATTATACTGGAAGGAAATAATGGATGGTAGAATAAGGAAGGGAGTCGGCGGTGGTCATGATGCAAGTAGCCCATCAATGCATCGTCTGCGGTGAAGCACGCTCAGCCGGGATCGCGATTTGCGATCAGTTTATTTGCCAGGCTTGTGAACAGGAGATGGTGAAGACGGATGTGGACGACGCGAAATATCCGTTTTTCATCAGACAGATGAAGCAAATTTGGTTCAAGATGGATGCGTAAACGGTGGCATCGGCTAAACGGCTGATGCCCGTTTCCTTTTAACAAGCCTGTCCGCGGCGTGTTACAATAGACCCACAACGAATAAAAGGACGTGACGCAGTAGTGGGACATCGGACAGATGCATTTTGGGAGCGGCAAAAAAGGACGCCGTTGTATGACGCATTGGTCGCGCATCAAAAAAGCCGGCCGCACTCCTTTCACGTGCCCGGGCACAAATTCGGCGCCAGCTTTGATGAAGTGGGCAAACATCGATTTGCCGATCTGCTCGCGCTGGATGTGACGGAAATTACAGGGATGGACGACCTGCATCAACCCGAAGGAGTGATCGCGGAGGCCCAGAGGTTGGCTGCTGAGGCGTTTGGGGCGGATGAGACGCGTTTTCTCGTCGGCGGCAGCACAGCCGGCAACATGGCGTTGATCATGGCTGTCTGTAAGCCCGGTGACAAGATCGTCGTGCAGCGCAATTGCCATAAGTCGGTGTATCATGGGCTGATGCTGGCGCGGGCCAATCCGATTTTCATCGTGCCTGCCGTCGATCCCGATACGGGCGTGGCCGCCGGTTTGCGCCGCGAAGATGTCGAACGCGCGCTGCAAGCACATCCTGATGCAAAGGCGGTTTTCTTGACCAATCCTACCTACTACGGAATGGGCATCGACTTGGTCAAAATGGCGGCGGCCGTCCACCGGCACGACATTCCTCTGCTGGTCGATGAAGCGCACGGCGCGCATTATGGGTTCCATCCAGCTCTGCCGCCTTCCGCCATGCAGTGCGGAGCGGATGCCGCCGTGCAGTCGACGCACAAAATGGCGACTTCCATGACCATGTCGTCCATGGTTCATATAAAAGGCACGCGGATCAACAGGCAGCGATTGAATCGGGCGTTGGCGATGATTCAATCATCCAGCCCATCCTATGTACTCATGGCTTCACTTGATCTGGCCAGACGACATACGATGTTGGAAATGGGCAAAGAAATCGATCGGGTGCTGCCGAGACTGACTTGGCTGCAGGAGCGTCTGTCTGACGTTCCGTGGCTCTTTGTTCCGGCGATGACCGATCATTACGTATACGCGACACGCGATCCGCTCAAGCTGCTGCTGTCATTGCGCACGAGCGACCTGAACGGATACCAGCTTCAGACACATTTCGAGAATCGCGGCGTTTTTCCCGAATTTGCACAATTAACGCATGTTCTGCTCGCGGCATCGACAGGAACTCGCGACGAAGATGTAGAACAAGTATGGAAATCGGTCGAGGCAATGTCGGCGCGCCCGCTGCGTGTCGAGCATGAGTGGACGCAGCCAGGCGTGTTGGCCTCCAGCTTCTTGCGCGAGCAGGTGATTGCCATGCACGAAGCTGTCGACCGGCCTCGCGAGCAGATCGCTCTGGAAGACGCGCAAGGACACATCTGCGCGGAAATGGTGATCCCTTATCCGCCGGGCATTCCGCTTCTTGTCCCGGGTGAACGGATTGACGAGCAAGTGTTGCAGCTTATTTCCAAGCTTCGCGACGGGGGCGCCAGATTTCACGGAGTGAACGATCCGAGTCTTGCCAGCATCGAGATCATCGCATGAGGGGGAACGCAATTTTGACAGGTTTATTCATCACCTTCGAAGGCCCGGATGGGGCTGGCAAAACGACGCAGGTAAAGGCGTTTGCCGAAAAGCTCGCCAGCATGGGACACGAAGTGGTTCTGACAAGAGAGCCGGGGGGGACAGCGATCAGCGACAAAATCAGAAGCTTGATCCTGGACCCGGCGCATACAGAAATGGCCGATTCGGCCGAAGTGCTGCTTTACGCGGCTTCCCGCGCGCAGCATGTGCAAGAAAAAATCAATCCCGCTTTGAACAGCGGCAAATTCGTCGTATGCGACCGATTTGTCGAAGCCAGCATCGCGTACCAGGGATATGGCCTGGAAATCGAGCTGGAGCAAATCAAACGAATCAATCAGTTTGCAACAGGCGGTCTGATTCCGGACCGGACTTATTTACTGGACCTTTCCGTAGCGGACGGGCGCGAACGACTGAAGGCGCGCACCGGTCTGGACCGAATTGAGCAAAAGGGAGCCGCTTACCACGAGCGCGTCCGCCAAGGATTTCTGGAGATTGCCAAAGAGCATCCGCAGCGCATCCGCGTAATCGATGCGAGTCGGTCGGTCGAGGAGATGGCCGAAGAGATTTTTGCAGATTTCACACGTTGGCTCACGGAAAAGAATGAACCTGTAACGAGACTGAAAGGGTGAGAGACTATGAAAATGGTAATTGCCGTCGTCCAGGATAAAGATAGTGCACTGTTGTCCCAAACATTGGTGAAGCAAGGATTTCGCGCGACAAAGCTGGCGAGTACAGGCGGTTTTTTACGCGCAGGAAATACAACCTTTTTGATCGGTACCGATAACGAAAAAGTGCCGGATGTCATCGACATCATTCAAAAAAGCTGCAAATCGCGCAAGCAGATGGTTACACCTGTCTCGCCGCTTGGCAGCACGGTCGATTCTTTCATGCCGTACCCGATGGAAGTGCAAGTCGGCGGAGCGGCGGTATTCGTTTTGGATGTTCAGGATTTTCATTCCTTTTAAAAAGTAGAGGTTACGAATCATGACTTGGGACTCATTTACGGAGCAGCCGCGTGTGGCCGATCTTCTGGCGGGAAGCTTGCGGCATGACCGTCTGGCCCATGCGTATTTGTTCGCCGGCCCCAAGGGTGTCGGCAAAAAGCGAATCGCCCTCCATTTGGCAAAAGCGATCTTTTGTGTCAATCTCTCTGCGGACGCTTGCGGCGCGTGTGTCCAATGCCGCCGCATCGACGCAGGGAATCATCCAGATGTTCACTATATCTCACCGGATGGTGCTTCGATTAAAATTGATCAAGTGCGGGCTTTGCAAAAAGAGATGGCGATGCGGGCCGTCGAATCGTCGCACAAAGTATACGTGATCGAGCATGTCGATAAAATGACGGTGCAGGCAGCCAACAGTTTGCTTAAATTTTTGGAAGAGCCGCCGGCAGGCGTCGTCGCGTTGCTTTTGACGGAGAATGCGCATTCGATTCTGCCGACGATTCTATCAAGATGCCAAACCATTTCGTTTGCCCCGCTGCAGCCGGAAGTGATCACGCAAAGGTTGATAGCGGAAGGAATCGCATCGGGTCTGGCGCAAGTGGCTTCCCAGATCACTGCCAATCTCGACGAGGCGCGTGTGCTTTGCCAATCAGATTGGTTTGCACAGCTAAGAAATGTAGTGATACAATTGACGCAGGAACTCAAACAGCGCAATTCACAGGCTCTGTTTACCATACAAGATTTGTTTTTGAAGCATGATAGATTTAAGGAGGCACTGCCCCTCTTTCTGGATTTGCTCATCCTTTGGCTGCGCGATATCTTGTACGTGCAAGCGGGCCGACAACAGCGTCTCATTAATGGCGACCAACAGGATGTGCTCCAAGGACAAGCTTTGATTTGGACCAAGTCGGAGCTCTTGCATGGAATCGAGTTGGTCATGGATACAAGAAATCGGATAGAGCGTAACGCTAATCCTCAATTGGCGTTTGAGCGGTTGGTTCTCCAAATCCAGGAGGGATAACCTTGTATGAGGTCGTAGGCGTCCGCTTTAAAAAGGCGGGCAAAATATATTATTTTGACCCTGAACAACTTCCTGTCGAGAAAGACCAGCACGTGATTGTGGAGACAGCGAGAGGGATCGAGTACGGCAAGGTCGTGATTGGACGCAAGACAGTGGCGGATACCGATGTCGTTCTACCGCTGAAGAAAGTCATCCGCATTGCAGACACAACGGACGCAAGACAGGTCGATGAAAATAAAGCAGCAGCGAAGAATGCTTTTTCCGTTTGCCAGACCAAAATAAAAGAGCACAATCTTGAGATGAAGCTGGTCGATGTCGAATACACCTTTGACCGGAACAAGATCATCTTTTACTTTACTGCAGATGGCCGCGTGGATTTTCGCGAGCTGGTCAAAGATTTGGCTTCCGTGTTCCGCACCCGAATCGAACTGCGTCAGATCGGCGTGCGCGACGAGGCAAAAATGCTCGGAGGGATCGGCCCCTGCGGTCGCTTGCTGTGCTGCTCCACTTTTTTGGGCGATTTCGAGCCTGTTTCCATCAAGATGGCGAAGGACCAGAGCCTTTCGCTCAATCCGGCGAAAATCTCCGGGTTATGCGGCCGCTTGATGTGCTGCTTGAAGTACGAAAACGATAATTATGAAGGCACCAAGGATGAGATGCCGGAAATCGGGCTGAGCGTCGGAACGCCGATGGGGCTTGGCAAAGTAGTGGGCGTCAACATCCTTGAGAATTCGGTGCAGGTCGAGCTGTTTGAAGCAGGCCGTGTCATGGAGTTTTCCCTCGACGAAATTACCACCGGATA
This sequence comes from Brevibacillus fluminis, assembly GCF_052072235.1. Taxonomy (GTDB): domain Bacteria; phylum Bacillota; class Bacilli; order Brevibacillales; family Brevibacillaceae; genus Brevibacillus_D; species Brevibacillus_D fluminis_A. The sequence goes on from NZ_CM125436.1 coordinate 66,444, forward strand.
TGCGGTTGGCTAAAGTAACGCTTGACGATCGGTAAGCGGGGAAGAGGTGGAGAAGTGGATCGACGTGATATCTTCGTCAAGATGGCGAGTATCGAAGAGAGAATCGGCGCTTTGTATCGGGAAATAGGCGAGTTAACAGATGTCGTTGTCGCCTTGATAGAAGAAAACGGACAATTGCTTGTAGAAAACGAACACCTGCGCAACCGTTTGGATAAGCAGCAGCCAACACAACGCGCACAGACAAGCAAACCGTCCAGAACGGCGACCCATGCCGCCGCCACGCTGTCGAAGCAGCAAAAAGTGGTTGGCGAAGGTTACGATAACTTGGCCAGGCTGTATGCGGAAGGCTTCCACATTTGCAATGTGCATTTCGGCAGCCTCCGTAAAGAAAAGGAAGATTGCCTGTTTTGCCTCTCGCTCTTGAGCGGCGGAGGAAGCAACCATAAGTAAGCAAGTAGCGCGACCTGACCTTTGTGTAAAGGCAGGTCGCTTTTTCAAATAGCGGATCATTCAAGAGGAAAAAGGAGCAAGAGAGCAGCGATGGAAGCAAGCAGGCAAGTCCCTTTGTACGAAACGGAACGTATCGACGATTTATTGACCCACGATTTGAAAATCATCCAAAGCCATGAAGTCTTTTGCTTTTCCATGGATGCAGTCTTGTTGGCTCGCTTTGCCTCTGTGCCGAAGCGGGGGAAAGTGGTCGATCTGTGCACAGGGAACGGGGCGATTCCGCTGATTATGAGCACGCGAACGCCAGAGGCCGTGTTCGATTGCGTTGAAATTCAGGAAAGACTGTATGATATGGCCAAGCGGAATATGGAGCTGAACAGCCTCTCACACCGAATTCATCTGCACCATGGCGATGTGAAGAACGCCGTAGAGCTGTTGGGGCATGGCTGCTATGACCTGATTACGTGCAACCCTCCCTATATGCCGGCAACCAGCGGCGAAAAAAACATAAATGAGCACAAGGCGCTTGCCCGCCACGAGATTTTGCTGAATCTGGAGGATGTCATCCGGGTCAGCAGCCGACTGGCGAAAAACGGGGGGAAAATCGCGCTGGTGCATCGGGCGACGCGCCTGATCGATATTATTACGTTGATGCGCCAATACGATGTAGAGCCGAAACGAATGCGTCTGGTTCATCCCCGGCGCGACGCCGAGCCAAACATGGTGCTGATCGAAGGGATGAAAGGCGGGAAGCCGGAGCTGCGAATTCAGCCGCCGCTGGTGGTGTATGAGCAGGGAGAGGAATACTGTGAGGAATTGTACGAAATGTATTACGGAAAGCGAGATTCCCTTGCATAAAGGGCATTTTGTCTACATATTGCTTTGTGCAGACGGATCGCTCTATACCGGATACACAACGGAGCCAAAGCGGCGGCTGCGCCAGCATGAAGAAGGCAAAGGGGCGAAATATACCCGCGGCCGCGGTCCGTTTCAGTTGGTCTATTTGGAGGAAGGCAGCGACCGTTCCTGGGGGCTATGCCGTGAAGAGGCAATCAAGAGGCTGAGCCGCGAAAAAAAGGAATGGTTGATAAAGGAAGGTGGCACACGTGGGCGTGCAAGTGCAGAAAAGCTTTGAAAAGGAGCGGCAGAGCGGCGTGCTGTATCTGGTTGCCACACCGATCGGCAACCTGGACGATATGACCGTTCGGGCGTTGAATACATTAAAAGAGGTCGATGTGATCGCTTGCGAAGATACTCGTCAAACCCGCAAGCTGCTCAATCACTTTGAAATCGACAAACGGTTGGTCAGCTATCATGAGCATAACAAGGAGACGAGCGGCAACGGGCTGCTGCAATGGCTGGCTGAGGGCAAGCAGATCGCGCTGGTCAGCGATGCGGGGCTTCCGGCCATTTCAGATCCGGGCGCGGATCTCGTGCGCGATGCGGTTTCCGCAGGGTATGCGGTCGTACCGATCCCTGGAGCGAATGCGGCGCTGTCTGCGCTCATTTCATCAGGGCTGCCGACAGAGCGATTTTTGTTCGTCGGGTTTTTGCCGCGCGACAAAAAGGAGCGGGAGAAGGAGTTAAAGCGGTTGAGCTTCTACCCCGAAACGCTTCTGTTTTATGAAGCGCCGCATCGGATTGCCAAAACGCTCGGTGCCATGCGGGAAGTATGGGGAGAACGCCAAGCGGTACTGGCGCGCGAATTGACGAAACGGTATGAGGAGTTCGTGCGCGGGACATTGGGCGAACTGCTTGATTGGGTAGAGTCCGGCGAAGTGAGAGGCGAGTTCTGCATCGTGGTGGAAGGCGTTACGGAAACGCTCGAGCCTGTCAGGGAAGCGGACGTATGGTGGAGCGATATGACCTTGAACGAGCATGTCGAGCACTATGTGGCGAACGGCATGACAACAAAGGACGCGATCAAGACGACTGCAGATGACAGAGGTATGGCGAAGCGCGAAGTGTACAAACTGTACCACAGCGAAGAATGAAACAAAAGACCGTCAACGCTTGTCCCAAAAGGGAGCGCTGGCGGTCTTTCTCTATGTGAAAAGCTTATTTTACAGCCTTTTCGTTCAACAGTTCAGCCAGTTCGCGGACGCATTCTTTGCTGATCATTTTGCCTTTGTAGTAAACCAAGTCTTCTGCGTTGCCGCTGAAAATACATGCAGGTTCATATTTTTTCAGGATAATGCGCTCACCATCAACAAAAATTTCCAAAGCGTCTTTCTCAGCGATGCCCAGAGTGCGGCGGAGTTCAATTGGAATCACCACGCGACCCAATTCGTCAACTTTACGTACAATCCCAGTAGATTTCAACATTTTTTGTCTCCTCCCTAAAGTAGCAATGTTTTATGAAAATCTCTTACTCTTTTTATCGTCAATATTCGACAATTTACTTCTTTTTCATCATACCAACGATTCCCAAAGGTGTCAATATATTATTTACAGTTATTAGAATATTAGGATGTTCCTATCTGCGCTATCTTTTCGTTAGTTTTGATAACTACAATAACTCATCAGGTTATTCGCTGTCTATAGCAGATGATTTAACAGGGGGCGGATTTTTCAATAAAAGGTATTTTACTATAAAAAATAGGTTTGTATGTTTTTGTCGATTCGACACGATTTGTCGAATAATATTTTTGTTCGTTCGACAAGAAAATTGGGATGAAAGTCTGTGCATCTTGCGTTTACAAAGGCAAAAGTTCGTGTAAAATAAAAACTGTAATGTTTTTCCCGATATGACCACAAATGACGATGACGGGAAGAGTAAGCTTGGCAGTCTTATCAAAAGAGAGCCGGGTCAGGTGAAAGCCGGCATAAGACGACAGCTGAAGATGGCCCCTGAGTTATTGCATGTGAGCCGGCAGCTAGCACAGCATTGAGCTGCAATCGGTAAGCGCGCAACGTATTCCTGCGTTACAGGAGGGTCCGTAGTGACTTGTCGAGTCCGTCTTTGCGAAAGGACGGAAAATTTGGGTGGTACCGCGAGATAACAGCTCGTCCCAATGGGGATCGGCTGTTTTTTTATTTTACCCATCACGTAAGGAGGCGTTTTTTCATGTCACAAGCTTCAAAGCCAACGTATTACATTACGACACCGATTTATTACCCGAGCAACAAGCTCCATATCGGAAATGCGTATACCACGATCGCAGCGGATGCGATGGCCCGCTACAAGCGTTTGCGCGGATTCGATGTGTATTACTTAACAGGGACGGACGAACATGGTCAAAAGTTGCAAGAACGCGCAGCGACCGAAGGACTGAAACCGCTTGAATTCATCGATCCGGTTGTCGACTGGATTCGCGATCTGTGGGATCGACTGGACATTTCGTACGATGACTTCATCCGTACCACGCAGCAGCGCCATAAGGATGTTGTACAAAAAGTTTTCCAACGCTTGCTGGATCAAGGCGATATTTATTTGGGAGAATACGAAGGCTATTACTGCGTGCCGGATGAAGCGTTTTGGACAGAAACGCAGGCGAAGACGGACAAAGGCTATTTCTGTCCGGACTGCGGCCGTGAAGTAAAAAAGGTAAAAGAACAAAACTATTTCTTCCGCATGTCCAAATACCAGGACCGCTTGCTTCAATATATTGAAGAAAACTCGGACTTCATCCAACCGGAATCGCGACGCAACGAGATGATCAACAACTTCCTGAAGCCAGGGCTGCAGGACTTGAGCGTATCGCGCAGTACGTTTGACTGGGGCATCCCGGTGCCGAGCGATCCGAAGCATGTCATTTATGTATGGATCGATGCTTTGACCAACTACATTTCCGCTCTCGGCTATTTGTCGGAGGACGACTCCAAGTACAAGCGCTACTGGCCGGGCATCCATCTGGTCGGCAAAGACATTCTCCGCTTCCATACGATTTACTGGCCGATTTTGCTGATGGCACTCGATCAACCGCTGCCGAAAAAAGTATTCGGCCACGGCTGGCTGCTCATGCCGGATGGAAAAATGTCCAAGTCGAAAGGGAATGTCATCGATCCGAAATTCCTGATCGACCGCTACAGCTCCGATGGCGTGCGTTACTTCCTGCTGCGCGAAATCGCATTCGGCCAAGATGGCGTATTCACGCCAGAAACGTTCGTACAGCGCCTCAACTTTGACCTGGCCAACGACTTGGGCAACCTGGTCAGCCGTACCGTTGCCATGATCGAGAAATATTTTGACGGTGTTATTCCGCAGCCGACACAGCCGGGCGAATTCGACGATTCGTTAATCGAGCTGGCTCGCAAGACCAAACCGCTCGTTGAGGAGCATATGGAAGAAATGCGTTTCAGCAATGCGCTCACCCATTTGTGGGAGCTGGTCAGCCGTACAAACAAATACATAGACGAGACGCAGCCGTGGAACCTGGCCAAATCTGAAGAAAACCGCGAACGCCTCGGCACGGTGATGTACAACCTGGCGGAAAGCATCCGGATCGTGTCCGTCCTGCTGCAGCCATACTTGACCAAGGCGCCGGCAAAAATTTGGCGTCAGCTGGGCATCGCCGATCAAACGCAAGTCCACAGTTGGGAATCGGCAGCTGACTGGGGCGCCCTGCCTGCAGGCAGCCGCGTGATCCGCGATGAAGTGCTGTTCCCGCGATATGATGTGGAGAAGGAATTGGAGTTCATCGACGCTTCGACGGCAGAAGCGCGCAAACAGGCGGAAGAGAACAAGAAGAAGCAGGAAGCGTTGGCCGCAGGAAAGGCTCCGGAAAGCGCGCCTGAGGCACCAAAGGCTGCAGCCAAACCGGAGGATGCAAAAGAAGAAATCAGCATCGACGATTTCGGTAAAGTTGAGCTGCGGGTAGCTGAAGTCACCGCTTGCGCGAAGCATCCGAACGCAGACAAACTGCTTGTGCTTCAACTCGATCTCGGCTATGAGCAGCGCCAGGTCGTGTCGGGAATCGCCAAATACTACACACCGGAAGAAATGGTCGGCAAAAAAGTGATCGTGGTGGCGAATCTGAAGCCTGTCAAACTGCGCGGCGAAATGTCGCAAGGAATGATTTTGGCAGCATCTGTCGGCGATCAACTGACATTGAGCACGGTTGATCCAAGCATGCCGAACGGAGCGATCGTGAAGTAAGGAAAGGAAGGGCAAAGCTGTGCTTATTGATACGCATGCGCACTTGAATGCGCCTGAATTCGCCGAGGATCAGGACGAGGTGATTGCGCGGGCCCGCGAAAACGGCGTCAGCACGATCGTCAACATCGGCTTCAATGCAGAGACGATTCCGACGTGCATGGAGCTGGTGGAAAAGTACGATTTCATCTATGGTGTTGTCGGCTGGCATCCCCAGGACGCCAAAGACTTCCGCGACGAGCATCTCGATTGGCTGGAAGAGCTGAGCCGCCACCCGAAAGTGGTCGGATTGGGTGAGATGGGGCTGGATTATTATTGGGACACCTCGCCGAAAGATGTCCAGGCTGAGGTGTTCCGCAAGCAGATTCGCTTGGCCCGCAAGCTGCAGCTGCCGATCGTGATCCATAACCGCGATGCCCACCAGGACATCATCACGATCCTGCGTGAGGAAAAGGCGGAAGAAGTGGGTGGCATCATGCACTGCTTCTCTGGCAGCTGGGAAACGGCAAAAATGGCGTTGGACATGAACTTTTACATTTCGTTCGGCGGCCCACTGACCTTCAAAAATGCGCGGGTACCGAAAGAGGTTGCGGTGAAGGTGCCGCTCGACCGTCTGCTGGTCGAGACGGATTGCCCGTATCTGACGCCGCATCCGTATCGCGGAAAGCGGAACGAAACCGGATACGTCCGACTCGTTTGCGAAGAAATGGCCCGTCTGCACGAAAAAAGCTATGAGGAAATGGCGGCAATTACGACGGAAAATGCAAAGCGATTGTTCCGGTTGCCATAAGGGAAAACACCTACAAAGGCATCTATTCCGAGCAGGGATAGGTGCCTTTTTTCTCTCTACTAGTATATTCGCCGTTCTAGCGGTGAGATGCATTGCATATTGTTGGAATTGTCGAACAAAAAGAGAGGATCGACAAATATGGTCGACAGAAAGGGCCTAGTTTTTTCCGAAAATCTTTGGTAAGGTGTATCTTAACTTTTCAAGATTCTCCCAAAAATGCTGCCCAATGTCTTGTCAATATGCTTATCGTCAGCATATGTCAATTTGACAAAAAGACTAAAGTAGCATAAAATCAATCCTGCTTTGTTTCATATTTTTTGTAAAGGAGTGTGGGGAATGGAGTTAGGCAGGTTTTGGATGACGCGTAAGGCTCGAATAATAGCCGGTTTCGGTGCTCTGGGTCTGGTCGTGTTGTCCGCCGTTTGCTACTTCGTGATCCTAAGCAACCAGCCAAAGCAAGTAACGCTTGTGGTAGATGGCGTTACGAAAACGTATGAAACACACGCAGCAACTGTTCAGGATTTTCTCGCTGAGCAGCACATATCCTACACGGATCAGGATTCATTGACACCTACGATATCGACAGAGTTGAAAGACGCGCTAACGATACAACTAGACACGAGCTGGGATGTGCCCGTACACGTTGATGGGCAAACGAAAGTGATACATACGTTAAAGCGGAAAGTTGCGGATGTATTGCAGGAAGCTGGGATTACTGTTCGGCCAAAGGATCAGGTAGAACCTGCTCAATCAGCAAGCATAACCAAAGATTCGCCCATTCAGATTACCCGGATTGATGAAAAGATGGTGCAGACGGAAGAACGCGTCCCTTATCAGGAGATGCGCAAAGCCGACGACACGTTGGCAAAAGGGCAGACACGAGTCATGCAAGAAGGGCAAGAAGGAAAAGCGATTTCTCAGTATAAGGTCGTTTTAAAGGATGGCAAGGAAGTATCACGCGATTTCGTCAAGCGTGACGTGATTACCCCGAAAAAAGACAGGATTGTCGCAGTAGGGACGATGAAAGCGACGATTGCCAGCGCGGAGCCGCGGAGCCAGGCCGTAGTGGCGGCATCGCTCGTATCGCGCGGAGGCAAGAATTTCAGACCTCACAGCGTATTGAAAGGCGTTACGTTGACCGCGTATTCGCCAGATGTCGGAACGCATACCGCATCCGGGCACAAAGCGGAGGCTGGGCGGACCATTGCAGTCGATCCAAGCGTAATTCCGATGGGCTGGTGGGTGTACATTGAAGGCATCGGCTATCGCCGGGCCGAAGATACAGGCGGTTCGGTAAATGGTCATAAGATTGACGTTTTTCTGAGCAGTGAAGCAGAAGCGAGGCGCTTTGGCTTGAAGCGGGGGAAAGTCGTCTACATCATTGGACCAAAGAAACCGGAATAATGAATGCTGTGCAAATGGCAGGGGGCGATCCCCTGTCTTTTTTTATTCATAACGGAAATGGCGAAGCGATTCCAAGTAAAACATTTTGTTTTTGAAATCGATATGGTATTCTTTTTTGGATAAAATACTGGAAGAAACCTTACGGGAGAATGCGTCCATGAAGATAAAAGAAATGATTGTTGTCGAAGGAAGAGACGATACCGTCGCCATCAAGCGTGCCGTCAATGCCGATACGATCGAGACCGGCGGTTCTGCGATCAATGAAACGGTGCTGAAAAAAATCCGTCTGGCCCAGGAAAAGCGGGGCGTGATCGTCCTGACCGACCCGGATTATCAGGGAGAGCGCATTCGCAAAATCATCAGCCGGGCGGTACCGGGCATAAAGCACGCGTTTATTACGCAAGAGGACGGCACCAAGAACGGCGATATCGGGGTGGAGAATGCCTCGCCTGCGACGATCATCAAGGCGTTAAGCGAGCTGCGAACGGAAATGACCGAATCGGAGGGAGAGATATCTCTCGAGGATCTGGTGGAAGCGGGGCTTTCCTCAGGACCGGATTCCAAAGCGCGCCGGCTGAAGCTCGGCGAACTGCTTGGGATCGGCTATGCCAACGTCAAACAGATGCACAAGCGGCTGAATGCTTTTCAGATCAGCAAAGAAGACTTTTTGCAGGCAGTAGCCGCGTTGAACAGCGAAAAAGGAGATCGGCCATGACAGAGAAGCTCAAAGATATCGCTACACCCACCAGAACCAGGGAGATTTTAACGAACCATGGGTTCACCTTCAAAAAGAGCCTGGGACAAAATTTCCTCATCGACACCAATATTTTGCATAACATTGTAGAGTCGGCTGATTTGGACGCGGACAAAGCGGTGATGGAGATCGGCCCGGGCATCGGCGCGCTGACCGAGCAGCTGTGCCGCGCTGCAGGCCGTGTGACGGCGGTAGAGATCGACCAGCGCTTGCTGCCGATCCTCGCCGATACATTGTCGCCATACTCCAATGTCAGCGTCGTGCATGGCGATGTGCTTGAACTCGATTTGCACCAAGTCGTTCGCGAGCAATTCGCCGGCTATGACAAATTCAGCGTCGTCGCCAATCTCCCTTACTATGTGACCACACCGATCTTGATGAAGCTGCTGGAGGAGCGGCTGCCGATCGAGAACATCGTCGTGATGATTCAGAAGGAGGTGGCGGAGCGAATTGCGGCCAAGCCCGGTTCGAAGGATTACGGGTCGCTCAGCGTGGCTGCGCAGTTTTATGCAGAAGCAAGCGTGGAAATGATCGTGCCTGCCAGCGTGTTTGTGCCCAAGCCCAACGTCGACTCTGCCGTGATCAAGCTGGCGATCCGCCAGAAGCCCGCCGTCGATGTCCTGGATGAGGCGATGTTTTTCCGGGTGGTCAAAGCCTCGTTTGCCCAGCGGCGCAAAACGTTGCTGAATAACTTGCAGCACAATCTGTTTAGGAAAGATCAAAAGGAAGCAGTAATACAGCTGTTGGATTCGATTGGTATAGATCCCGCACGCAGAGGGGAAACGCTTTCATTAGACGAGTATGCAAAGCTGGCAAATGAAGTTGTCCGTACCGGATTGCACCTAAATAGTTAAAAAATATGAAAAAATCGACAAGCTACAGCATGGTTTTTGCAAAAATGACCGTTGACAAAAACTCAATTTCGTTGCTATAATTTTAAATTTGTTTGACAAAATAGTAAGGAGCTGTTACAATAGGATTAAGCGAGGTGGATGAAACAAATGGCTAGGAACGCGTTACTTGATATTAAACGCTGTTTGGACGGGCACATTGGTCAACGCATCATGCTCAAGGCGAATGGCGGCCGCCGTAAGACCGTTGAGCGATCAGGCATCCTCGAAGAAACGTACCCATCTGTTTTTATCGTAAAGCTGGACGATGATCAACTTTTTGAAAGGGTCTCTTACAGTTACGCTGACATCCTGACGGAAACAGTTGAGCTTACTGTTTGTCGTGAACAAGAACATATCCGCATCACCTACATCCAACAGTAGAGCCTAGTGGCTCTGCTGTTTTTTCATTTGTGAACGAATAATCCGGAAGTTTGAAAAGAAGCGACATTTGGGCGCGGGAGTGAGGGATAGCATTTTGGCGCATACTACGGTTGTTTAACGAGAAAAGGGGGCTGTTCAGATGGGTCGCAGACGCGGCATCATGTCCGATCAGTTTAAGATGGAAATCGCCAAGGATTTAGGAATTTATGACACCGTCCAAAAGGAAGGGTGGGGCGGCATTACCACACGCGACGCCGGAAACCTCGTGAAGCGGGCAATCCAGATTGCGGAGGAAGCGCTGGCCAATCAAAATTCCAATTCATCTCGTTAAATAAGAAAGCTGGGGAAACCCGGCTTTTTTCTATTGTACAGCCGGGATGGGGTACGTTTTCCAGCAACATGGGAGATACTGATGAAAGCAGGTTTTCGTAAAGAGAATTTGAAAAAGTAGCTTTTCTTTTAGGTTAGTAGCAGGCAGTTTCTCCCTATGATACAATGGACTACTAGAACAGATCAGGAGAAAGCTCACAATTATTTAAAGTAGGCAGGGGTGAACGTCCAGTGCAGTTCTCCGAAAAGGCGCCGGCAAAAATCAATTTAACCTTGGACGTGCTGGCCAAGCGGCCTGACGGTTATCATGAAGTGGAAATGGTGATGACCACTGTGGACTTGGCAGATCGAATCGATCTGACGCTCTTGTCCGACAGACGAATTCAATTGGAGTGTTCGGCGAGCTTTGTGCCGGATGACTCGAGAAACCATGCATATAAAGCGGCGCAGCTTTTGCAGGAGCAGTACAATGTTTCGCAGGGCGTACATTTATACATAGATAAGCAGATTCCCGTCGCGGCAGGATTGGCAGGCGGCAGCAGCGATGCAGCAGCAACGCTGCGCGGATTGAATAGATTGTGGAATTTGGGTTTGAGTCTGGATGAGCTGGCAGAGGTTGGGGCGCAGATCGGGTCTGACGTACCTTTTTGCGTGTACGGAGGGACAGCCCTGGCTCGCGGCAGAGGGGTTCAGTTGACGCCGCTTCCGACGCCGGTTCCATGCTGGGTGGTGTTGGCCAAACCGCCGATCGGCGTATCGACGGCAGATGTATATGGAAACTTGGCGGTAGATCGCATCCAGTCGCATCCGCGCACGGAAGATATGGTGCGTGCCATCGCCGGGCAAGATTTTGGCTTGATGTGCAGCTCGCTTGGCAACGTGCTCGAGGAGGTTACTCTCTCTCGCTATCCGCAAGTACGACAGATCAAGGAATTAATGCTCGCCTCCGGAGCCGATGGCGTGTTGATGTCAGGCAGCGGTCCGACCGTTTTTGCGCTTGTGCAAAAGGAAGCAAAGGTGCACCGAATCTACAATGCGCTGCGCGGTTTCGTGAAAGAAGTGTACGTAGCGCGAATGTTAGGTGGGGCAGAAGTTAAGGTACTTGCCTAATTCCGCACATAAGTGTTAAATTAACATCATAATATTCGGATTTTCGGAGGAAGAGAAATGAAAAAATTACGCAGGAGTGCGCGTTTGGTCGATATGACGCAATACTTGCTCGCTCATCCTCACACCTTAATTCCGCTCACCCTGTTTTCAGAGGAATACGGTTCGGCAAAATCCTCGATCAGCGAGGATTTGTCGATCATTAAGGAAGCCTTCGAAAGCCAAGGTGTCGGTGTACTCAAGACGGTAGCCGGTGCAGCAGGCGGTGTGAAGTATATTCCTCAGGTCAATCAAGAGCATTCGAAGGTGTTCATGGCAACGCTGATCGAGCAGCTCGCAAAGCCGGAGCGCGTTTTGCCGGGCGGTTATTTGTACATGTCCGACATTTTGGGCCATCCGACCACGCTCGCTCAAATCGGCAAACTGTTTGCGACCGCATTTGCCGACCAGGATGTAGAGGTTGTCATGACGGTGGAAACCAAAGGGATTCCGCTTGCCTACGCAACGGCTGCTTATTTGAATGTGCCTGTCGTGATCGTGCGTCGTGATAACAAAGTGACGGAAGGGTCCGTCGTGAGCATCAATTATGTATCGGGCTCGAGCAAACGAATCCAGACGATGTCGCTGGCTCGCCGCGCATTGCCAGAACAGTCCCGGGTGCTGATCGTCGACGACTTCATGAAGGCGGGCGGAACCGTTCGCGGGATGATCGATCTGTTGCAAGAATTCCGTGCGACCGTTGTCGGCTGCGGTGTTATGGTAGAAACAGCGGATGTTTCTGAGCGCTTGGTCGACGAATACATATCACTGGCAAAACTGAACGAAGTTGACATCAAAGAAAAACACATCCAGATCGAATTGGGCAGTTACTTTCAATAATAGAGGGAAAGGATGATTTTTGATGAGTAAGCTTACGTATGTTGCAACGGAAAATGCACCAGCAGCGATCGGACCTTACAGCCAGGCGGTAAAGGCAGGGGATTTCCTGTTTGCATCCGGACAAATCCCGCTTCGTCCGGACGGCACTCTGGTTGAAGGAGACGTTACCGTCCAAACCCACCAAGTGTTTTCCAACATCAAAGGCGTGCTGGAATCGGAAGGCCTGTCGCTCGGCGACGTCGTCAAAGCAACTGTCTTTATCAAAGATATGAACGATTTTGCCAAGCTGAACGAGGTGTACGGCGAATATTTCGGCGACCATCGCCCTGCACGTTCTACCGTAGAAGTAGCGCGCTTGCCGAAAGACGTTTTGGTTGAGATCGAAATCGTCGCGTACCTGGGCAAATAACCGGAAAAATATTTTTTATTTTTTTTACAAATTTTCGGAACCAGAGAAGGAATATTTAACCATCATGTGGAAATACTTCTACATCCTTATACAGATAAAGGGAGTGAACATGATGGAAGTAACAGACGTACGACTCCGCCGTGTCAATACGGATGGAAGAATGAAAGCGATTGCCTCTATTACGATCGACCACGAATTCGTGGTTCACGATATCCGCGTGATTGATGGCAACAACGGCATGTTTGTCGCAATGCCGAGCAAGCGCACACCAGATGGTGAATTCCGTGACATCGCTCATCCCATTTCCTCTGCCACTCGTGAGAAAATACAAGCGGCTGTCCTGAATGAATATGAGCGCGTTGGTTTGGAAGAAGAAGAAAAAGTAGAAGCAGGCGCATAACATGAAAAAAGGCACTCCGCGGAGTGCTTTTTTTTGCGGCCGACAGGTAGCCCATCTTCGCAAATATGATCATTTCCCGAACGTTTGCCCGTCAAACTTCTCTTGAAAACAACATACGATTAAGATATAGTCATTGTGGAACTTATATGCTGGAGGGTTACCATGTCAAATATACATGCCGTGGTTCTTGCTGCTGGTCAAGGAACACGGATGAAGTCGAAGCTGTATAAGGTCCTTCACCCTGTCTGCGGAAAGCCGATGGTGCAACATGTCGTTGATACGCTGGCGGACATGCAGGTGAAGGATGTTGTCGTTGTGGTAGGCCATGGTGCAGATGCAGTCAAGGAAACCTTGGGGGATTCCGTCGCGTATGCGCTGCAAGCGGAACAATTGGGAACGGCTCATGCCGTCCAACAGGCGATTCCGTTCTTGACGGGAAAGACAGGAACGACGCTTTTGCTATACGGCGACGTACCGCTTTTATCCAAGGAGACGCTGCAAGAGCTGCTGGATTACCATCTGGAACAGCAGGCTGCAGCAACGGTCCTAACGGCTGTGCTGCCTGACCCGACCGGGTATGGACGTATTGTACGGAATGAATCAGGGGAAGTCGTTCGTATTGTCGAGCAGAAGGATGCGAGCCCTGAGGAACGGGCGATCCGTGAGATAAATACGGGCATATATTGTTATAATAATGAACAATTGCTCAAGGCGATCAGCCAGGTCAAAAATGACAATGCGCAAAAGGAATATTATGTAACCGATTGCGTAGAAATTTTGCGCCAGGCAGGGCAGAAGGTGCTGGCATTTGAAGCGGCGGACCCGGACGAAACAATGGGCGTAAACGACCGCGTGCAGCTCTCTTTTGCCGAGGCCTATATGCGCAGACGGATTAACGAGCATCATATGAGAAACGGCGTTACCATTATCGATCCAAGCTCGACCTATATTGAAGCAGATGTCGTGATTGGTCAAGATACCGTGATTCAGCCGGGCACGCATTTGCGCGGCAAATCGGTGATCGGGCAAGATGTTGTGCTGGGTCCCCAAGCGGATTTAACAAATGTTCAGGTTGGTGCCGGTGTATCAATCGCCTATTCCGTGCTGGTTGACTCGGTGGTCGAAAACGACGTGAACGTAGGGCCATTCGCTTATGTGCGTCCGCAGTCTCACATTGGCGCCGGCGCAAAAATCGGCGATTTTGTCGAGTTGAAAAACGCCAAGATCGGCAAAGGATCGAAAGTGCCTCATCTGAGCTATGTGGGCGATGCTGAAATCGGCGATAATGTCAATATCGGCTGCGGTTCCATTACCGTCAATTATGACGGCGAGAAGAAGCACAAGACAATCGTGGGCGACAACGCCTTCATCGGCTGCAACACCAACTTGGTCGCGCCTGTGAAGGTCGGCGACAATGCCTATGTTGCTGCAGGCTCCACCATTAACCAGGATGTGCCTGAAGATGCGCTGGCAATCGCGCGTGAACGGCAAACCAATAAGCTTGGCTACGCGGCCAAAATGCCGCGAAAAGCAAAGAAATAAGGAATAATTACGGGAGGTTCTTTAAGATAATGGCTAACTACCGCGACCCGAAACTGAAGGTCTTTACTTGTAACGCAAATCCGCAGCTCGCCCAAGAAATCGCGGAGCATATTGGACTGCCGCTTGGAAACGCCAAGGCGATTCAATTCAGCGATGGCGAATGCCAAATCAAACTGAATGAAAGCGTGCGCGGCTGTGACGTGTATGTCATTCAACCAACAAGCGCTCCTGTCAACGAGAACCTCATGGAGCTGCTCGTGATGGTGGACGCATTGAAACGCGCTTCCGCAAAAAGCATCAACGTAGTTATTCCTTATTATGGTTATGCGCGCCAGGACCGTAAAGCGCGTGCCCGCGATCCGATCACAGCCAAGCTTGTTGCCAATCTGATCGAGACCGCAGGTGCACATCGCATCATTTCGATGGATTTGCATGCAACCCAAATCCAAGGCTTCTTCGACATCCCGGTTGATCATCTGCTTGGTGTGCCAATTCTGGCAAAATACTTTGAAGAAAAAGGTCTCAAAGACATTTGCGTCGTGTCGCCTGACCACGGCGGGGTTACGCGTGCGCGCAAATTGGCGGAGCGCCTGGGAGCGCCGATTGCGATCATCGATAAGCGCCGTCCTGAACCAAACGTCGCGGAAGTCATGAACATCGTCGGCAATATCGAAGGGAAAACGGCGATCATCATCGACGATATCATCGATACTGCGGGTACGATCACGCTGGCTGCCAGCGCATTGGTGGAGGCGGGCGCACGTGATGTCTATGCATGCTGTACACACCCTGTCCTGTCCGGACCAGCAATCTCCCGTATCGAGAATTCGAATATCAAGGAACTGATCGTAACCAACACGATCCTGCTTCCGGAAGAAAAACGCATCGACAAAATCAAAGTGCTGTCTGTTGCACCGATTATCGGTGAAGCGATCATCCGCGTTCATGAAGAGTTGTCGGTAAGCAAACTGTTTGACTAAAAAATGGATTCAAAAAGCCTCCACTGGACAAGCTAGAAAAGGAATGGACTTCAAGCTTGTCTATAAGGAGGCTTTTTCATATGGAAGCGATTCAGGCAACCGTTCGACAAACAGGCAACAAAGGGGCCAACCTGAGATTGCGTAACAGCGGGATGGTTCCGGGCGTAGTCTACGGCAAAGAAGTGAATAACCTTTCGATCCAAATGGATGCGCTTGCTTTGGATCAGGCGCTTCGCCATCAGACGACGAACAAGCCATTCAGTCTGCAGATTGATGGACAGCAATATCAGGTGATGGTGTACGAGCTGCAGCGTCATCCTGTAAAAGGAAATGTGCTTCATGCGGATTTCAAACAAATCAATATGAATGAAAAAGTACATACATCCGTGCCGATTGTGATTACGGGTGCGCCGGAGCTTGGCGTAGCCACCTTGGTGCGTCACAGCGTCGAGGTGAAGTGCCTGCCAAACGAGATTCCGGAGGTATTCTCTGTCAACGTCGATGATCTCAATATCGGCGATGTCATTTTGGTGAGCGATCTCCATATTCCAGCAAATATCGAGCTTGGAATCGATGAGATGGAGGTCGTGATCAGCATTCTGCCGCCTAAGGCAAAATCGGAAGAAGCGCAAGACGCGGAGCTGGAAGCCAAAGCGCAGGCGGAGGATGCAGCCGCCAAGACCCAGGAAGCGCACAAAGTATAGGCAAGTCGAAAGAGAGACCACCCGGTCGAGCGTTGGCTGTAGCCGGGTGGGTTTCCCATGCGGTACAATAGAAAAAATGGGAGGGAGCAAATCGTGAAAGTGATCATCGGGCTGGGAAACCCCGGTAAGAAGTACGAAGACACCAGACATAACGTAGGCTTTATGGCCATTGATAAAATTAGCGAGCAGTGGGGTATCCCAGTCGCGCAAGAAAAATTCCGCGCACTGGTTGGAGAAGGCCGAATCGAAGGGGAGCGCGTGCTTTTGGTAAAGCCGCTTACATACATGAATCTCTCCGGAGAGTCAGTCGCGGAAATCATGAAGTTCTATAAATTGGTTCCAGACGATATACTTGTAATCTACGACGATCTTGATTTGCCGGTAGGGCAGCTCCGCTTGCGGGAAAAAGGCAGCGCCGGCGGCCATAACGGGATCAAGTCATTGATCGCTCATCTCGGTACCCAAGAATTTAAACGGGCCAAAATCGGAATCAGCCGTCCGTTGCCTGGCCGGAGTGTAAGCGATTACGTGTTGAGCGAATTTTCCAAAAGCGAGCAGCCGTTGATTGCCGAAGCGGTTGAATTGTCGGCAAAGGCGAGCGTCATGTGGCTCAAGGAAAGCTTCGTCAAGGTGATGAATCACATCCATTCCGTCAAGCTGGGCGACAAATAGCAATCGTATGATTTTCCACCTTTTGGGGATACTAGGGAGTATCAAGCGGGGGTGGAAAAAGATGAGTTTTCGCTATGTTTGTCGCTGCTGCGGCATGAAAATTGTCGAGTTTGATCAATCCATGGTGACGGAAGTTCAATTGGGGCTTGATGCCTTGACCCCTGAAGAACGCCACCATATAATATCCAAAGAACAAAATGGAGATACGGTTATCCGCATCGTCTGCGATTATTGCCGCGATGCTTTCAATGAACATCCGGAGCTTTCGTTGGTGGGGAGTCCTTTGCAGTAATCGTCAGGCAAAGGGAGATAGGCGATAGATGTCCGCAAACGGCTTGCACGGACGAGGTCTTGGCTTATTGTCTAAGCCAAGGCTTATTTTCGCATGAGAGAAGGGTTGGAGAGGAGCTAGGGTGCATGCAAGTCATTATCAATTCATTTAAACAAGATTCCCAATTCGGAACAATTGCGACGGGAATCGCTCGAGGTCTGAAGGAACAGCTGATCTCCGGGCTCGCTGGTTCAGCGCGTCAGGTCATGATGGCTGGGCTGTATCAGCAACTGGGCCGTCCGCTATGCGTCGTGACCCATAACATGTTTCAGGCGCAGAAAGTGTACGAGGATCTCGCGGAGCTGGTGCCAGCTGATCAAGTGCTCCTCTTTCCGGCCAATGAACTGATTGGATCAGAGCTGGCTGTAGCCAGTCCAGAGATGCTGGCGCAGCGCATACAGGTGTTCAACCGTTTAGCCAAGGGCTTTACGGGTATTTTGGTTGTGCCTTTTGCCGGTTTGCGCCGCATGGTCGTGCCGCAGAATGTGTGGAAAGACGCGCAGATCACGCTGCACAAGGATCAGGAGCTGGATGTCGACAGCTTTTTGCTGCGGCTCATTGAGCTGGGCTACGAACGTGTGGAGATGGTGGAGCGCAAAGGCGAGCTGAGCGTGCGCGGCGGAATTATCGACCTGTTTCCGCATGATTCTGAATGGCCTGTGCGCATTGAGCTTTTCGATGTGGAGATCGATTCGATCCGCACGTTTGACATGGTGACGCAGCGTTCCTATGACAAAGTCGACGAATATACGATCGGCCCGGCGAAGGAGCTTATTTTGACAAACGAGCTGCTGAAAGAAGCGGCTGTCCGACTGGAGCGCAAGCTTGGCGAAACGCTGGCGAAGCTCAAAGAGGGGCAATCGAAGGAAAAAGTGCTGCACAACATCGGTGCAGACATCGAGCTTATGCAAGAAGGACAGCGCTTTCCGCGCCTGTCTACCTATATATCCGCCATTTATCCGGAGCAGGCGACACTGCTCAATTATTTGACAGAGGACACGGTGCTGATCATCGATGAGCCGTCGCGTGTCTTGGAGACGGCGGCACAGCTGCAGAAGGAAGAGGGCGAGTGGCAGACCGCACGCATTCTGGAAGGCGAGTTCATGGCCAATTTGCCGTTTTCCTGTACGTATGATGAGGTTATCCTGTCCCACAAGCGTCCGCTTGTGTATTTGTCGCTGTTCCTGCGCCAATCGCCGAAAACACAGCCTCAAAACATTGTGAATATTAATTGTCGGACGATGCAGAATTTCCATGGACAGATGAATGTCCTGAAAAGCGAACTGGCTCGCTGGGTGAAAGGGCAAAACCAGATTTTGTTCGTCGCCGCCGATCAGGAGCGCGCCAAGCGTTTGGAGCGCGTCTTGAGCGATTACGAGATGGAAGCCGATTTGCTGCTTGGGTCGGTCGACGTGGTTCCGCCGGGACGTCCCGTCATCATCATGGGGAACATGCAGACCGGCTTTGAGCTGCCGTTAAACAAGCTCGTCGTTGTCACGGAAGGCGAGGTTTTCACCGCCAAGCAGCGTAAAGCGCGCAAGGTGCAGCAAAACATGAGCAATGCCGAGCGGATCAAAAACTACATGGAGCTGAAAGCCGGCGACTATGTCGTGCATATCAACCATGGGATCGGGAAGTATTTGGGCATCGAGACGAAGGAAATTCTCGGCATCCATAAAGACTACCTGCATATCCGCTATGCCGGCGGCGACAGCCTGTTCGTGCCGATCGAGCAGATTGACCATGTGCAAAAGTATGTGGCCAGCGAGGAAAACGAGCCGAAGGTGTACAGTCTGGGCGGCAGCGAGTGGAAGCGTGTCAAGACGAAGGTGCAGTCTTCCGTCAAAGACATCGCGGAAGACCTCATCAAGCTGTATGCGGCACGCGAGCAGGCGGTAGGGTACGGCTTCAACCCCGATACGCTGGAGCAGCGTGAATTCGAGGCGATGTTCCCGTATCAGGAAACGCCCGATCAGCTGCGCGCGATCGCTGAGGTGAAAGCGGATATGGAACGTGCGCGTCCGATGGACCGACTGGTCTGCGGTGACGTAGGCTACGGGAAAACGGAAGTGGCGATCCGTGCTGCCTTCAAAGCGGCGATGGATGGCAAGCAGGTCGCTGTGCTGGTGCCGACGACGATTTTGGCCCAGCAGCACTACGAGACGTTCCGCGAGCGTTTTGCCGATTATCCGATCCGTGTCGAGGTGTTGAGCCGTTTCCGCTCCCGCAAGGAACAGACGGCGACCATGAAAGGGATCAAGGAAGGGACCGTCGATGTCGTCATCGGGACGCACCGGCTGCTGTCCAAAGACATCATTTTCCGCGATCTGGGCTTGCTGATCGTCGATGAGGAGCAGCGTTTCGGCGTAAGCCATAAAGAAAAGCTCAAACAGCTGAAAAACAATGTCGATGTCATCACGTTGACCGCGACGCCGATTCCGCGTACCCTGCACATGTCGATGCTGGGCGTGCGCGATTTGTCTGTCATTGAAACGCCGCCGGAAAACCGCTTCCCTGTGCAGACGTACGTGATGGAGTACAGCCCGCTTTTGGTGCGCGAAGCGATTGAGCGAGAACTCGCCCGCGGCGGCCAGGTCTTTTTCCTGTACAATCAGGTGCAAGGGATCGAGCAGATGGCCGAGCAGCTGTCCATGCTGGTGCCAGACGCCAAAGTGGCCGTGGCCCATGGCCAGATGAACGAGGGCGAGCTGGAGAGCATCATCCTCGACTTCCTTGACGGGAATTACGATGTACTGGTCAGCACGACGATCATTGAGACGGGTGTGGACATCCCGAACGTAAATACGCTGATCATTTACAATGCCGACCGGATGGGTCTGTCCCAGCTGTATCAGCTGCGCGGACGCGTTGGTCGTTCCAATCGAATCGCCTATGCCTATTTCACCTATCAGCCGGACAAAGTGCTGACCGAAGTGGCGGAAAAGCGCCTGCAGGCGATCAAGGAATTCACCGAGCTTGGCTCCGGTTTCAAAATCGCCATGCGCGACTTGTCCATCCGTGGCGCGGGGAATCTGCTTGGTGCGGAGCAGCACGGATTCATCAACTCGGTCGGTTTCGACATGTATACCCAAATGCTGAAGGATGCCATCGATGAGCTGCGCGGAGAGCCGCGTCAGCAAATCACGTCCCCGGTGGAGATCAATCTGCAGCTCGATGCCTATATCCCGTCGCTGTACATCGTGGACAGCCGGCAAAAGATCGAGATGTACAAAAAATTCGTGGCAGCCTCCACGCTCGAGGAAGTCATGGATTTGGCCGACGAGCTGGGCGACCGTTTTGGCGATATTCCGAAGCCGGTGGAGAACTTGCTGACCATTTCTCGTCTGCGTGTCTATGCGCTCAAATACCATATTACGGAAATTAACCAAAAGGACCCGGACGTCATCAAATTGATGCTGGACCCAAGCCAGAACAAGAAAATCAATGCGGGGAAAATCTACGAAATCGCAGGAGAGGACAGCCGTCGCATCGGGGTCTCCGTGGCGCCGAGTGGACAACATCTGGTTGTAACTGTTAAAGTAAAAGGGTTGACCAGTGATCAAGGCATGAAGATCGTTGAAAAACTGCTCAGCCAATTTGATCAGGTGCAACAAGACTCCAATGGCCAAATTGAAAACCAGCTCGGAGTCAGTCAGTAGAAGGGAGACCATTCATGAAAAAATTCGTGGCTGTTTTATCGACCACCGTATTGACACTGACGCTGCTCTCAGGGTGCGGCCAAGCCGCTGGACAACCGAAGCCGGAGACGACCACACCGGCAGCGGGCGGCAATGAGGCAGCGAAACCGGAAGCAGAGAAAAAAGACGTTTTGGCGCAATTTCCAGCAGTCAAGATTCCCTATACCAATGATCCAAATGCGGTGTTAGCTGAATACAAAGGCGGCAAGCTGGTGGAGAAGGAATTTGAAACGTTCCTGCGGACGATCAACTTCCTCAATCCGCAGCAAGGCGCATCGCTGCAATTCGCGGACAGCGCTGCGATCAAGGACTATGTGCGCCAGTATACCGGAACCAAAATCCTGTACGATCGCGCTGATGACACCATGAAAGCAGCGGCGATGAAACAGGCCGAAGAGCGCTTTGAGAGCTACAAAAAGCAATATGTGGAGCGTCTCGACAAAAAAGAAGAAAACTTCACCAAGCTGTTGGAGCAGCAAGGCTTGACCAAAGACGAATTGCTGAAGCAAATGCAGCTGATCGACAGCTCCATCGGCGTGCTGGAAAAAGGCATCGACGAAAACGCCTTGAAGCAAGCGTATGAGAAAGCGGATAAATCCCAGTTCACGACCGCTTCTGTGCGTCACATCCTGATCTCCACAGAGAGCCGGAAACCGGAAGAAGCGAAGAAGCTGGCTGACGATTTGCTCGCGCGCCTGAAAAAAGGCGAGGATTTTGCCAAGCTGGCGAAAGAATACACCGACGACCCAGGCAGCAAAGAGAGCGGCGGCCTGTACGAAAATGCCAATGTGAACGATTGGGTGCCGGAGTTTAAAAAGGCGGCTTTGACCCAGCCGATCAACCAGATCAGCGATCCGCCTGTAAAAACCGATTACGGCTACCACATCATCCGCGTAGAAAAACGGGAAGTACAACCGTTTGAAAAAGCGAAAGAGCAAATGAAGCAGCAAGAGCTGAATAAGGCATACGGAAATTTCATTTCGGTTGAACTGGACAAGCTGGTAACCAAGTGGAACATTCCAGAGGTCAAACCAGCTGCGGCTAAGTAATATTGGAAGAACTGACAGGGAATCAGCCGATTCCCTGTTTTTTCGTTTTGTCGCATATTCTTCAATTCACAGTGAATACTATAACCACTCACTACCGCCGGGGGAGAGAGCACCAAAAAGTTGGCAAAGTTTCCAGTGGTTGATCAATAGTTAAATATAGGCTTTTGGGACAACATACAGGTAACCCTCAACTAACAATAATTTCTCAAGAAAGCGAGGCAACATGACTATGAAGGCAACCGGTATTGTTCGTCGCATCGACGACCTCGGACGAGTGGTGATTCCAAAGGAAATTCGCCGCACTCTGCGCATTCGCGAAGGTGATCCTCTTGAGATTTTTGTCGATCGTGATGGGGAAGTTATTCTGAAAAAGTATTCGCCTATCGGTGAGTTGGGTGATTTCGCAAAAGAATATGCGGATTCCTTGTACGAAAGCATGAATCATATGGTCCTTATTTCTGACAGAGACACGGTGATCGCTGTTGCTGGGGCATCCAAGAAGGAATACATGGAAAAAGCGATCGGCAGCATTGTGGAAAAAAGTCTGGAAGAACGCAAAACGCGATTGGAAAAGAACTCAGGCCAATACGAGATCATTCGCGACATGAATGAGCAATACTCTTCCTTCGTCGTCGCTCCGATCGTGGCGGGCGGAGATCCCATCGGTGCGGTCATCCTGATCAACAAAAACGAAGCCACGAAAATGGCTGAGCTGGAAATGAAAATGGCGGAAACCGCAGCCGGTTTTCTGGCAAAACAAATGGAGCAATGAAGAGGCAGCCTCGCAAAAGAGCGGGGCTGTTTTTTCGTGTAAGGCAGAACCGCGTTTTCTGGCAGCTCGTCATCGGCTGCTGGGAGTTTTGCGTTTGCTTGTGGTATAATGTACGCAGTTTCGGGTTCGAGAGGAGAACGTACATACGATGTCAAGCGAACGAGGTTCCAACCACTTTGTCAAAGGAGCCGCCATCTTGGGCATTGCCGGGTTATTGTCCAAGCTACTGGGTGCGCTTTACCGCATACCTTATCAGAACATCACTGGTGATATCGGTTTATACGTATACATGCAGGTGTACCCGCTGTACACAACACTGCTGATTTTGGCTACAGCCGGGTTCCCGATCGCCATTTCCAAGATTGTATCCGAGCGATTAGCCTTGGGAGATACCGACGGTGCGCGCAGAGCCTTTCGCATTGCAAGCGTGTCACTGGTGATACTGGGGCTCTTTTTCTTTTTACTGCTCTATTTCGGAGCGCCTTTGGTTGCGCGGATGATGGGGGACGAGCATTTGACGCTGCCGCTGAAGGCTGTCGCGTGGTCGCTGCCGTTCGTGCCGATTGCAGCGATTTTGCGCGGGTATTTCCAGGGCCAGCAAAATATGATGCCGACGGGCGTGTCGCAAGTAGTGGAGCAGCTGTTTCGGGTCATTTTCATTTTGGCTGCCGCGTATTGGATGATGGCCGCTTATCATGATGCCTATTTGGCGGGGACGGGTGCGGTATTTGCTGCACTGCCCGGTGCGCTCGGTGCAATTTTTGTGCTTCTGTTTTACTGGCGCCGCAACAATTTGGGCCAAACAAGCAGAGAAAGCGCGGCTGCGCATGTTTCGAGCGTACAAACATGGTCCAACCGGGCAATTGTGCGCAGCCTGCTGTTCTATGCGCTGCCGATCTGCTTGGGTGCGCTGGTGCTGCCGCTCATTCCGCTGGTTGACTCCATGACCGTCGTGAACCTGCTCCAGTGGAGCGGCACGTCCGAGGATTTGGCCAAGCTGCTCAAGGGCGCTTACGACCGCGGCCAGCCTTTGATTCAATTCGGTACGTTTTTCGCTACATCGCTGTCATTGGCCTTGGTGCCGGCGATCAGCGAGGCTGTTACGAAAAAGCAGATGCAGGTGATTGCCAAGCGGACCGAGGTGGCGATCCGCCTCACCATGCTGCTCGGACTGCCGGCTTCATTCGGCCTGGCGCTTTTGACCGAACCGATCAATATCATGCTGTACGGCGATACGAACGGGAACGAGGCATTGGCCATCCAATCGTTCACCATTTTGTTTGCCACACTGAGCATTGCCACGTCCGGCATTTTGCAAGGGCTGGGGGAAGTGACGCTGCCTGCCCGCCATCTGTTCATCGGTGTGATCGTGAAGCTCGTGCTGAATTTGGCGTTGATCCCGCTTTGGGGAATTTCGGGCGCCGCGATGGCGACGGTTTTGGCTTACGCAGTCGCAATGGCTTTGAATATGATGGCGATTCGCCGCCATATCGAGATGAAATGGAATGTCCAGCATTTCCTCGTGAAGCCGACAATCGCCGTCTTGGTTATGTCGGTATTGGTCATCGTCGTCGAATGGGTAACCACTCATTTCTTCGGGGCATTCATCGCAAGCGAGCGGATGCTGTATACGCTGGTTGGACTGTTTGCAGTCGGGACAGGCGGGATCGTGTACGTTGTCGCGTTGATGATGACAGGAGGCATTACCGGGGACGACCTGAAGCTGATGCCAAAAGGGCAAAAACTTCATGCGCTGTTCGCCAAGCTGCGCTTGGTTCGTTGATACAGGCAATCGAAAAAAGGAGGCTGCCGCAATGGCTGCACGGATTCAAGTATTGGGGCTGGGGGCTGGCGATCTGGAACAGTTGCCGCTCGGCATGTACAAGCAAATAAAAAAAGTGCAAAAGCTGTATGTTCGCACGAAAGAGCATCCGGTTATCGACGAGCTTGTCCGCGAGGGTGTACAGGTGGAGTCGTTTGACCATGTGTATCTCCAGCACGGAGGATTTGATGAAGTCTATGAGCAAATCAGCCGCGAATTGCTGGACAAGGCGGAGCAGGAGCAAGAAATTTTATACGCGGTTCCCGGCCATCCCTTGGTTGCGGAGCGTACGGTGCAGCTATTGCTTGAGAAAGCCCGATCCCAGCAGGTGGAGGTTCAGGTGCTGGGGGGGCAAAGCTTTCTCGATCCGCTGTTTGCGCGCCTGGCAATCGACCCGATCGAAGGATTTGCGCTGCTCGACGCCACTCGGCTGACCGCACAACAGATCAATCCTGAGCTGCACACGGTCATTGCGCAAGTGTACGACCAGCTGACAGCGTCGGACGTGAAGCTGACGCTGATGGAAGTGCTGCCGGATGAGCATCCGGTCACAATTGTCACAGCGGTGGGAGCAGCCGGAATGGAGCATGTCGAAACGGTGCCGCTGTACGAGCTGGATCACCATCAAGGGTTCGGCAATTTGAGCCTCGTTTATGTCCAGCCGACACAGGATGATACGGTGCGCAATCGACAATTCGCCCGCCTTCGCGAAATCGTCGCGATCTTGCGCAGTCCCGAAGGGTGCCCGTGGGATCGTGAACAGACACACCAAAGCCTGCGCAAAAACCTCATCGAAGAAAGCTTTGAAGTGCTTGAAGCGATCGACGAGGACGATCCGGACGGGATGTGCGAGGAGCTGGGCGACTTGCTGCTGCAGGTGCTGCTCCATTCGCAGATCGCGGTGGAGAACGGCGATTTCAGCATCGACGATGTCATTTTGGGGCTTAACGAAAAGCTGATTCGACGCCATCCGCACGTATTCGGCGAACGTCATGCAGACGATGCAAATGAAGCCTTTGCTACGTGGCAGGAAGTAAAAGCAGCCGAAAAAGCGGCGAAAGGCATCGATCCGCAGGAGCTTTCCCAACTGCACGGCATTCCGCGGGAGCTGCCTGCGCTCATGTACGCATACAAGCTGCAGAAAAAAGCGGCGGAGGTCGGATTTGACTGGGACAATGTGGCGGATGTCGAGAAGAAGATTGAAGAGGAATATGAGGAAGTGAAGCAGGCGACTGCGGAGGAACGCGCTGGCGAGCTGGGCGATTTGCTGTTTGCTGTCGTGAATTTGGCACGCTTTTACAAAATCGATCCGGAAGAAGCGCTCCGGCTGACCAACCGCAAGTTCACGCGCAGGTTTCAATACATCGAGAAAAAGCTGAAGGAAACCGGAAAGACATTTTCGGAGTCCAGCCTGCCTGAGCTGGACAAATGGTGGGACGAAGCGAAAGCTACGGAATAAGGGGAGATAAACATGAGACTCGATAAATTTTTAAAAGTGTCGCGCTTGATCAAACGCCGCACACTGGCGAAGGATGTTTGCGACCAAAGCCGCGTGGAGATTAACGATCGACCGGCAAAAGCTTCGAGCAACGTCAAGATCGGGGATACGCTGTCCATTCGGTTTGGTCAAAAACGCGTCATTGTGAAAATCGAGGACATCAAGGAAAATCCGCGCAAGGAAGAGGCGGCCTCGCTGTACAGCCTGGTCGGCGAAATTCCGGTGCCGCGCGATGAGAAGGAAGAAGACGACTACCTGAAAGGGTAGTCTTTTTTTGTTAATACAACATCGGCGTCAGGTTCTAATTCGCCCTCTCCATCCATACCTTGTACAAGAATACGATTTTGTCAGGTGAACGTACGTAAAATTGCGGGTAGGAGGGCTTGGCATGAACGATCATACAAGAAGGCCTCGCCACGAGGTTGTCATGATTAATCGCCGCAGCTTGGCGATTTCCGGTGTGAAAAAAGTGGAGAGCTTTGACAACGAGGAATTTCTGCTGGAGACGGAAGGCGGGTTCCTCACGATCAAGGGCCAAAATCTGCACATGAAAAACTTGAGCCTGGAAACAGGCGAAGTGGCGATCGAGGGGCTTGTCCATGAAATGGCGTATTTGGAGCAAGGGCACGGCGGGGACCGGTCCAAAGGATTTTTCGGTAAGCTGTTCAAGTGAGCATCGCCACACAGCTTCAAACCGTCGCGCTCATGTGTGCCTGCGGCGCCTTGATGGGTACCGGTTTTGATACCTATCAAGTGTTCCGGGGCAAAATCAGCATTCCCCGCTGGCTGATTTTCCTCTGCGACCTCGCCTTTTGGATCGCAAGCGCAGGCATGGTCTTCATTATTCTTGTGAAGGTGAACGACGGCATAGTTCGGTTTCCCGTCTATCTCGGTGTCATTGTAGGAGCGTGGCTCTATTTCGTAGTAGGAAGTAAGTATTATATTCAATTCCTACTGGCCGTGATAAGATTTTCACAGTGGCTCTATAGACTGATTGTGCGAATTATAGACATTTTTCTCATCAAACCGATTCAGTTCATTTATCGACTGATCGTGATGATACTCGGCTTTATCGTAACAATCATCATGACAATCTTGCGGATCGTTTGGAAAATTGTCTATTTCCTCCTTTATCCGTTTATCGTCATATGGAGGAAAATGGCGAAAAGATTGCATGTACCTTTCACTGCATTTTGGCTACTATTGAAGCAGTGGATCCACAAGAGGACGAAACGAGAGTAAATTTTATCCAAGGATGGATTAATAGATGAGTAAGAATCGGGCTCCCGCCAACAACAAAGGGCAAAAGCGCAGAATGCGCATCTTCATGTTTTTTGTGCTGCTTTTTTCCATCTGGACGGGCTATACGGCGTATCTCCAAAGCGGTTTGTTAACGGAAAAAGAAGAACAGCTGAAACAGCTGCAGGCTGCTTCCGCCGCGGAGCAGAAGCTGCAAGCCGAGCTTGCCTATAAGGCAAATCGGTTAAACGACAAAGAATATCTTGCCGAGCTGGCGCGCAAACAGTGGTATTTAACCAGGCCGGGTGAAATCATCTATATCTTGCCTGAGCAAAAATAAAAAGGAGGAGCAGCGGTCTGAATGACTGTCCAAATCGGGAGCAAGCTGGAAGGGAAAGTGACGGGAATCACCAAGTTTGGAGCATTTGTGCGATTGCCAGACGGCGTAACCGGTCTCGTTCACATCAGTGAGATTGCCGAAACGTACGTCACCGACATTCAGCAGCATCTGAAAGTCGGCGATACGGTTACGGTGAAAGTGTTGGGCATCCGTGAAGGCAAAGTGAGCCTTTCCATCAAGAAAGCAGTGGAACAACCGCGTCCGGCAGCCAAGCCTCCCCGCCAAGCCAAAGAGCGAACCGAAGGCTTTGAAGAGAGGCTGAACCGATTTCTGAAAGATAGTGAAGACCGCCTATCCTCCGTTCGCAAAAACATGGACAAAAAAGGGCGAGGGCGGTAAAGAAAATCAAAAAAAATCTCTTTTTAAAATGAGAAGGGCATTTTGGGGCAATGGCGAATATAATAAAGTAAGCCCGTTTCGCTAAGCGCGAATCACCTGATAGTCGACGTTGAACGCCAAACGTCGGCTATTTTTTTGTCCATTTGGAGGAAACAGCATGCAACGTTTGCGCGAGACCAGCCGTTTGAGAGGCTGGTTTTTTTAAATGGCTTATTCGGTTCTGATCAAGACTGGTGCTGTTTGGCGGGAGATGAACGCGCACGTACCGACACGCGAGGTATCGCAGGAGATAATTTGTCGGACGATTTTTGGAATACATTTCAATCTTTTGACAAAATTTACAAGCATCCATTCGTATAATGAGTCTCACGCTTAACAAATCCAAAACGGGTGGTGCATGTATGATGGCAAGCAAAAACCAAGTAATCTCCGCAACGCAATTCAGTTGGAATCAAAATCAAGTAGCGAGCAAATGGTCCCAATTGGGAGACGGGCTGGCCGCCACCGCACAAAAATGGCATCTGCTCCCGTTGATGATGGGCTTCCTTTTGGGAAGAGCGTTAATCCTCGATGAAATCTCCCCGTTTATCGTCCCCTATTTTATGGTGATGTTTTTTTTGAAACGAGACAGCTTGTTCGTGAGTACGATCGCGCTTTTGGCAGGGGCTTTTACGCATTCGGTCCCTTTGGGGCTGGAATCGATTTTAAGCATCGTGATCGCTTATATGGCGTGCAGAGTGGCGGGGAAGTTCCGACGAAAGGATTTCTCCCGATTACCCCTAATCGTCTTGGTATCGCTATTCGTGAGCCACCTGTTGTTCGATGTCGTGACGGGCCAGGTGACCACGTACAATCTGGTGATGATCGGTGTAGAGGGAGTCCTCTCCTTTGTACTCACCTTGATCTTCATACAGTCGCTCTCCATCATTCACCTGTCCAAGCCGTATGAGCCTCTGAAAAATGAGGAAATCGTCTGCCTGGTCATATTGCTGGCTTCCTTGATGACCGGCACCGTGGACTGGACGATTCGCGGCGTATCGATGGAGCATGTGCTCTCCCGCTATTTGCTCTTGTTGTTCGCATTCGCAGGAGGCGGCACGATCGGCGCGGCTGTTGGCGTGGTTACCGGTTTGATTCTGAGCTTGGCCAACGTCAATGCACTGCAGCAAATCAATTTGCTGGCCTTCGCCGGGCTTTTGGCAGGCTTGCTTCGGGAAGGCGGGAAAGTCGGCGTTTCTACCGGTCTGTTGATCGGCGCTTCGATCTTGGCGATATACGGCGGAGCGGAGGACATGCTGTATATTTCCTTGGTGGAAAGCAGCTTGGCAATCCTTTTGTTTGTTCTCACACCGGCGGTTATCTGGAAAAAAATCGCCCGCTTCATTCCTGGAACGCCCGAGAACCTGCAGTCTCATCAGGATTACATGAGGCGGATACGTGATGTGACGGCTGGCAAGATTCAAAAGTTTTCCGATTTATTTACGCAATTATCCCGCAGTTTTGCGCAGACGGCAGCAACGAGCGAGCTGAAAGAAAAACAGATCGATGATTTCATCAGCAGGGTAAGCGGGTTTTCATGCCAGCGCTGCTGGAAGAAGGAGCAGTGCTGGGAGCGCGAAACCAAATCGACGTATGATTCGATGAAGTCGCTGGCGGAGACCGTCTACGAGTTCGGCACGCTGCAAGGGCAGGCGGTTCCTCGCGATTGGGAACGCAAATGCGTCAAGTCGGACAAAATGATCGAGCTGATGGAACAGGAATATGAGCGAAACCATGCGTATGACCAGCTGAAAAAGCAGGTGCTGGAGAGCCGCATGCTTGTTGCGGATCAGCTTTCCGGCGTATCGCGGGTGATGAGCGATTTCGCCAAGGAGATCCAGCGCGAAGGGCTGGAGCTGAGTTTGCAGGAAAAGCAGGTATCCCATGCGTTGGAGGGGCTGGGCCTCTCCGTGCGAAGGGTTGACATACACAGTTTGGATGAAGGCAATGTGGACATCGAGATCAGTCAGCCTACATGCTATGGAAGAGATGAGTGCGCCAAAATCGTGGCCCCCATGCTCTCGGAAATTTTAGGCGAAAACATTGTAGTGAAGGATCGTCAGTGTGAGGCGTTCAAGGATGGCCACTGCAAAATGTGCTTAACCTCTGCCCGCACGTATGAAATCGAAATCGGAGTAGCAGGGGCGGCGAAGGATGGGAAATTGTTGTCTGGCGATAGTTTCAAAACGATGGATCTCGGCAATGGCAGGATGGCTTTGGCGATTAGCGACGGTATGGGCAATGGCGAGCGTGCGTTTATGGAAAGTCAGTCAGCATTGGATATGTTGCAGCAGCTGCTCAAGGCAGGCATCGATGAAAAGCTCTCCATCAAGACGGTTAACTCCGTATTGGCCTTGCGCTCCACCGAGGAGATGTTTGCGACAGTCGATCTGGCGTTGATCGATTTGAAGTCGGCGCATACGAGATTTGTCAAAATCGGCTCCACGCCTAGCTTCATCAAGCGCGGGTCGGATGTGATTTCGGTGACGGCCAACAATTTGCCTGCCGGCATTCTCGAGGAGATCGAGGTGGACGTGGTCTCGCGCACGTTAAAGCCGGGCGATCTTTTGGTGATGATGTCGGACGGGATTTATGAGGCGCCGCGCCATATTGAAAACAGGCAGCTGTGGATGAAGCGGATTATTTCCGAGTTGGCTACGAATGACCCCCAGGAGGTGGCAGATTTATTGTTGGAGCGGGTGATTCGCCAGCACTCCGGCAACATCGTTGATGATATGACCGTGCTTGTCGCCAGAGTGGACCGCTTTGTGCCGCAATGGTCGGCGATCCATGTGCAGGGAATGGAACGGATCGAACGGCCGCGAGTCGTAAGTTAAAGGAGGAGCGAAATCGCAAGTATGAACGCACGTCCCCCCGTCGATACTGATAGAAAAGTAACGGATTTCAGAATAAAGCGGGGAGGCTGTATTTATGAAACGATTAGGGAGTTTACGTCAAATTCTGGTTGTCACCGATGGGTGCTCCAATTCCGGGATCAGTCCGGTGGCAGCAGCCGCGATGGCGCGCGAGCAAGGAATTACCGTCAACGTGATCGGGGTGGTGGAGCGAGAAGAGATGGGAGCTTCCGGTGAGAAGGAAGTTCGCGAAATCGCACAGGCGGGAGGTGGCTTAAGCGATATCGTCTATCCGACGCAATTGGCCCAAACGGTGCAGATGCTGACGCGCAAGGCGATGACGAGGACGATTCATCAAGTCGTCAATCAGGAACTCAAGGCGATTCTTGGAGAAGTGCCGCTGGATGATTTGGCTCCGGAAAAACGGATGCAGGTGGCAGGGATGGTGGACGATCTGGGTGAGGAAAGCAATTTGGAGGTCGTTATGCTCGTCGACAGCTCCGGAAGCATGAAACCGAAATTGCCGTCAGTCCAGCTGGCGATTCATGATTTTAGCATCAGCCTGCGTTCGCGTCACGGATCGAGCAAAATGGCGGTGTGCACATTTCCTGGGAAACATTCGCATATGGAGGTGCGGATTCCATGGACGGACCAAATTGATCAAGCGCACCAGCTGACGACCGGACTGGTCATGAGCGGCATTACGCCGACGGGGCCGGCGATCATCGAAGCGATGGCATTGTTTGAACAGAACAAGCAATCTGCCGGAGGAACGGATTGGCAGCAAGCAGAGCCAAGGCGCAGAGCGCAAAACGACAACGATGGGTATCTGCAAGATCATGTATTCTAACCTCAACATCCCGGCACTGCCGCACCAGTTCAGCGGAAAATGGAATCGTCGCGTCTACCGGGTGCTTCATGAAATCGGGAAAGGAGCGAACGGAGTCGTTTACCAGGTCATACATGAAGGGAAGGTGCAAGCGCTTAAGATCGGAGTGGACCCGATGGATTTGCTGATGGAGGTGAATATGCTCAAGAGCGTCCGGCAACGGCCCGGCCAACAGGTAGGCCCGGCCTTGTGCGACGTGGATGATGTGGTCATCAACAATCGGACGTATACCTTTTACAGCATGGAATACTTGGCTGGCGAACGGCTGGATTTGTATATCGAACGCGTAGGAAGGGATTGGACCCCTGTCGCGATGGTCCAATTGCTTTCGCGACTGGAGGTGTTGCATGCACAAGGCTGGATTTTCGGGGATTTGAAGCCGGAAAATACAATCATGGCACGGCCGGAAAAGTCACTGCGGCTGATTGATTTCGGCGGAGTCACCAAAATCGGGAATGCCGTGCGCCAGTTTACAGAGGATTATGATCGGGCTGCCTGGTATGCAGGTGATCGACGAGCAGACGTAGGCTACGATTTGTTTGCGGCAGCGATGGTGATGATACGTCTGCTTTTGCCGGCAGAAGAATGGAGGAGAATTAAGAAGGGGACACGCCATGTCCATACGCTCTGTGATATAATACAAGAAAATCTGCTACTCAAACCGTATCGGTACATTTTGGTTCGAGCGCTGAACGGTAAATACACCCGCGCGGAAACAATGAAGCAGGATCTCATGGATTCATTTGTCCGCATGCAGGGAACCAAATTGCGTAAAAAAAGCAAGGCAGGCAGATGGCTTGGCAGTGCAGCGATCGTAATGATGCTCCTGGCAGCCGGATTTTTGTACTTTCAGAGAATGTAGGATGAAAGGATAAGAAAAGCTGCCACATTCGCAATTTGGCCTCGCGAGAAGCTTAGTTTTTCGAATATGTTGCGCGGATGTGAGGGATTGATATGGCGATCACAGATGATCTCGTAATGGACACGTGCCTGTTGGCCGGGGAAACGATGCTGAAAAACGGGGGTGAAACCTATCGGGCGGAAGAAACGATGGCGTTGATCGCCAGAGCGGCCGGTATGGAAAGCGTAAACAGTTCGGTTACTCCGACGAGCATTATCCTCTCGTACCGTTGTGGGGACAGGGATCATACCCGGATGATTCGCATTTATGACCGGACATTTGACTTGAACAAGGTAACCTTGATCAACGAGGTTTCCCGACAATATGTCTCGGGTAAAATAACATTACTTCAATCATACCAGCGGCTGCGCGAAATTGACCAAAAGCGGCCGCTTTATCCCGTTTGGCTCCAACACACGGCGGCTGGCTTAGCCAGCGGCTCTTTTGCCATTTTGATCGGCGGCGATTTATACGATTTCATTCCGACGGCCATCGCAGGGACGTTGGTGAACATCGGAGCTACGCTGATCCCGTCTTTTTTGCAGGTTAAATTTTTCGCGGAATTTTTAGCCGGGTTCATCGGCGGTTTATTCGTGCTGCTCAGTTATGTGCTGTTCCCCTCGCTGCACTTCAATTCCATGATCATTTCCGCCATGCTGCCGCTATTTCCCGGCGTCGCCGTAACCAATTCCTTGCGCGATCTGATGGCGGGGGATTTGATGGCCGGGATGGCCAGAGGCGTGGAGGCGATGCTTACCGCACTTTCGGTGGCGGTGGCGACTGTTATCATTATTTCATTTTTGAGGTGATACGATGCCGTGGTGGCAAGGGTTAAGTTTTAGTTTGATGTCGACGGTAGCGTATTGCATTTTGTTTAATGTGCCGATTCGCACCTTGTTTGCGGGGGGCATGGTGGGGATGACCGGATGGGTCGTGTTCCAGGTGATGACGGTGAACGGCGCTTCGCTCACGCTGGCCACGTTTGGCGCGGCGACGACAGTCTCTTTGTTGAGCCAGTTCCTTTCGATCTTTTTGCGCGTGCCATCGACCAATTTCAGCGTCTCCGGCATCATTCCGCTCGTTCCCGGCTCCAAAGCCTACAAGGCGATGCTGGCGTTCGTAAACGGCGAAAACCTCGACGGCGTGACATTGGTCACGTTGACCGCATTCGCGGCGGGAGCGATCGCTGCTGGCCTGATTCTTGGCATCTCCATTTTCTCGGTTTGGAAAGGAATCGTGACCCGCTATGCTGCGAAGCGTGCAAAAGCAACTTGAGACGGAACAGTTGCTCGCCCCCGGGGAAACGATTGTCATCGGCGTCTCCGGCGGCGTCGATTCCATGGTGCTCCTGCATCTGCTGCACTCTCTCAATGTGATGCATCAGTACGGCTGGAAGCTGCATGCTGTCCATCTGAACCATTGCTTTCGAGGAGAGGAAGCCAGACAGGATGCCGCCTATGTAAAAAGCTTCTGTGAGGAGCTTTCGATCGATGTCCATCTGTTTGAAAAGGACGTTCCCGCCTACATGGAAGAGACGGGGCTGGGCGCACAAGAGGCAAGCCGCAATTTGCGCTACGAGCTTTACCAACAAGTTGCCCGTAACGTACAGGCGACAAAGGTGGCGGTCGCCCACCATGCTGACGACCAGGTGGAAACGATTTTGTACCGGATGCTGCGGGGGACGAGCGCAAGCGGATTTTCCGGCATGCCGATGCGCAGGCGGCTCTTCGACGATGTCGAGCTGATTCGACCGCTTTTGCCGTTCTATAAGGAGCAGCTTATTTCATACAGTAATCAGGTGGGACTCGTTCCGCGCGAGGACAGCAGCAACCGCTCGCGCAAATATCAGCGCAACAGGCTGCGTCTCGATGTCCTGCCGATGTTTGATTCGATCAATCCGCGGTATCGCGAACATATTTTGCAATTGGCGTATACGATCCGCCAAGAAGATACATATCTAATGGAGAAAAGCAGAGAGGCGCTTGCGCAGGTGGCGGAAACATGGGAGCCCGATCGAATTGTCGTCTCCCTTAACAAGTTTCAAAGTTGTGACCTTGCTTTACAAAGGAGAATGATTACACTAATATTAAGTTATCTGTCAAGTAGAATAGAGTGGTCTTCGCAGCATGTGGAGGCCGTTTTACGTGTTGGTACGGGGGAAAACCCTTCAGCCGTGTATTATTTGCCGAACAAGCTCGCTGTCAAGCGGGTGTACAATCAATTGCATTTTAGCGAAGGCAGCCTTCTTTTGGAGCAGCATACAGGTCCATTCCGATACGATTTGGATAAGCCTGGTGTGACTTTTATCAAAGAAAGCGGCCTGGAGTTCCGACTGTCGATACAGAGCTCGATCGAGCCATTGCCCCGTCCGGGAAAATGCACAGCCCTGTTCGATTTGGACCGTTTACCGGGAGCACTTGCCGTGCGCAATCGGCAAAATGGTGACCGAATTTCTTTATTAGGATCGGCCGGATCGACCAAACTAAAGGAAGCAATGATTGATGCAAAGGTTCCACGACATCTCCGCGATCGCTTGCCTGTTGTGGTGAGCGGCGACGAGATCATATGGGTTCCGGGCGTGCGCAGATCATCCGTTGCAGTTGTGGACGGGAACACGACACGCGTGTTGCAAGTGGAAGTAGAGTATGGAGAAGAGTGGCAGGAGGTTTTTGAATGAACGGCGACATCGAGAAAATTATGATCAGTGAGGAGCAGATCGCTGTCAAAGTGAAAGAGCTGGGCGGCATTCTGGCTGAGGAATATCGGGACAAAAATCCTTTGCTCATTTGCGTGCTGAAGGGAGCCATCATTTTTATGGCTGACTTGATCCGGCAAATGGACATTCGCTGCGAGATGGATTTCATGGCGGTATCGAGCTATGGCAGCGGCACTGAAAGCTCCGGCATGGTGCGTATTCTAAAGGATTTGGACACGTCCGTACAAGATCGCCACGTCATTGTGGTGGAAGACATCATGGACAGCGGCCTTACTTTGAGTCGCCTGGTAGAGCTTCTGCGTCACCGCGAGGCAGCATCCGTAAAAGTGGTTACGCTCTTGAACAAACCGGACCGTCGCAAGGTGGATATCACCCCAGATTACAGCGGCTATGACATTCCGGATGAATTTGTCGTCGGTTATGGTTTGGATTATGCAGAGAACTATCGGAACTTGCCTTACATCGGCGTGCTGAAACCAGAGGTTTATGCCAAGTAGTCAAGTTGTGAAGAACACACTGCATATGATAAAATATGAAAAGTGTCTTTTTCGCGAGAGGAGGTAAGGAATGAATCGCTTTTTCCGCAATACAGGCTTCTATCTACTCATTTTTCTTGTCACGGTAGGGATTGTCAATTTCGTCCTCTCCGGAACCGACAAGACGATACAGCTCACGTATCAAGAATTTCGTTCACAGCTGATTAACGACAATGTTTCTGAAGTTGCATTACGCCCTGAAGGCGGTACATACCGAGTGGAAGGTAAGTTGAGTAAGGCGGAGGCAGGTAAAGAATCCTTTACCACCAACGTCCCGCTTTATGAGACGGACATCGTGTCCATTCTAAATGCAAAAATTGATGATAAGAAAGTGAATAAGGTAGAGTTCAAACCGCAGGAAGGAAACAATATTTGGCTCACCTTCCTGACCTCGATCATTCCTTTCGTAATCATCTTCATTCTCTTCTTCTTTTTGTTGAACCAGGCGCAGGGTGGCGGAAGCCGTGTCATGAACTTCGGCAAAAGCCGTGCGAAGCTGTACAACGACGAGAAGAAACGGGTTACGTTTGACGACGTGGCGGGCGCTGATGAAGAGAAGCAGGAACTCGTGGAAGTCGTTGAATTCTTGAAAGACCCTCGCAAATTCGCTGCGGTGGGCGCCCGTATTCCTAAGGGTGTTCTCTTGGTGGGTCCTCCGGGTACCGGTAAAACGCTTTTGGCGCGCGCTGTCGCTGGTGAAGCAGGCGTTCCGTTCTTCAGCATTTCCGGTTCGGATTTCGTAGAAATGTTCGTCGGGGTCGGGGCATCCCGCGTGCGCGATCTCTTTGAGAACGCAAAGAAAAACGCTCCGTGCATCATCTTCATCGACGAGATCGATGCGGTTGGTCGTCAACGCGGCGCCGGTTTGGGCGGCGGACACGACGAGCGCGAACAGACGCTGAACCAGTTGCTGGTTGAGATGGACGGTTTCGGTGCCAACGAAGGAATCATCATGGTTGCCGCTACGAACCGCCCTGACATTCTTGACCCTGCGCTGCTGCGTCCAGGACGTTTTGACCGCCAGATCACGGTAGACCGTCCGGATGTAAAAGGACGCGAAGCCGTACTGAAAGTACATGCGCGCAACAAGCCGCTGGGCGATGACTTGGACATCGATGTCATTGCTCGCCGTACGCCAGGCTTTACCGGAGCTGATCTGGAAAACCTGCTGAACGAGGCGGCACTGCTCACAGCTCGCAAAAACAAGAAAACCATCAACATGGAAGAGATCGACGAAGCCATCGACCGCGTCATCGCAGGTCCGGCGAAAAAATCCCGCGTGATCACCGAGGATGAAAAACGTCTGGTCGCTTACCATGAAGCAGGACATACAATCGTTGGCTATCATTTGAAAAATGCCGATATGGTACATAAAGTAACGATCATTCCTCGCGGCCAAGCAGGCGGATACACTGTAATGCTTCCAAAAGAAGACCGTTATTTTGCTACCAAGAACGATTTGCTGGATAAAATCGTCGGTCTGCTTGGCGGACGTGTTGCCGAGGAATTGGTTTTGGGAGACATCAGTACAGGTGCCCACAACGACTTCCAACGCGCTACCGGCATCGCCCGCGCGATGATTACCGAATACGGGATGAGCCGTTTGGGTCCAATGCAATTCGGTGTACGACAAGGCCAAGTTTTCCTGGGCCGCGATATCGGTCATGAGCGGAACTACTCCGAACAGATCGCATATGAGATCGACCAGGAAATGCAGCGTATCATTACCGAGCAGTATGATCGATGCAAAGAGCTGCTTACCAAGTATGGCGACCAGCTCGAATTGATCGCTCAAACATTGCTCCGCGTGGAAACGCTCGATGCTGAACAGATTAGACAGCTGATCGAAAACGGCAAACTTGACAAAGAACCAACGGATAACAAAGACGTGGTTGTTCATATCCAGCCAAAAGCGGAAGAGAACAAGAACGAATGATAAGAGGCAAGCAAAAAGGAGTGCAAATGCGCTCCTTTTTTGTTCCTATGTGAAAAACAGTTTGGAACGTCCAAGTTTTTGCCGAATCGCTCCAAAGCGCTCGTTTTTCTGTATAATAGGCATCATAACGAGAGGAGGATCAGGATGACATTTTCTCACATAAAAGCAGTTGCGTTTGATATGGATGGCACTCTTTTAGATGGGCGTTCTGAGCTATCCCAAGAAAATCGGGCAGCTTGTGAAGCGTTGCGGGCAAGTGGACGCAAGATTTTGATTTCGACCGGACGTACATACAAGTCCGCGCAGCTTCCGCTGGACGGCTTCGCTTTTGACGGGTATGTGTGCAGCAATGGAGCGACCGTGTATGAAGCCGACGGATCGATGGTTCATTATCACAAGTTGGAAGCAGAGGCCGTGATTGGCATTCTGGAGAAGCTGCATGAGTTGCCCCTGTACTACGAGATGCATGACATCAAGAGCAACCGATGGATCGTGAAGGAAGATCGGCAGCGGATGGAGGAGATGATCGGCGAAGACGAGCTGATCGAGGGAATCAATTGGCGCCGCTTCACGTTTTACACTATGACAGCATCGGCCAGCCGGGAGGAATTATTCGCACGCATTCGATCGGGCGAGCTGGAGATTGTGAAAATTTTCATTTGGCACGCTCGGCCAGAAGCGTTGATCGGGGTGCGGCATGAATTGGAGCGTTGGGCGTCAAAGGCGCTGATTACCACCTCGGGCCCGCACAATCTGGAGATGATTCCACCTGGGGTCAGCAAATGGGAAGGGCTGCAATACTTTTGCCGCAAATGGGAGCTGTCTGCGGAGGAAGTCATGGCCTTCGGCGATTCCGACAACGATCTGGAAATGTTGACGTATGCAGGTGCATCCGTGGCGATGGAAAACAGTTCTGCCACGATCGAGCGGGTTGCCAAGTTTCGCGCCGGGAATCATATAGAAAACGGGGTCGCGCAATTCATCAACCAGTATATCGTGAAATAAGTCACAAGAAAAAAGTTTGACCAGTTTGTGCTGATTGACAAGGCAAATCAACAGGGGATACAATGACCGTACATGCTGACCTATTCGTCAATGAGCGACTATACACTAGGAGGATATCACTATGGATGCCTTAGCGTTGGAAAAAAAGGCGTTACGTGACGCCGAATTACGCGAACGGCTTTTGCAGCTTAAGAAGGAACGCAACGCCATTATTCTTGCTCACTTTTATCAGCGCCCGGAAATTCAGGAAGTAGCGGACTTTATCGGGGATTCGTTCGGTTTGGCTCAAAAGGCGAAAGAAACGGATGCAGACGTGATTTTGTTCTGCGGGGTTCACTTTATGGGAGAAAGTGCAAAAATTCTCAATCCCTCCAAAACGGTGATTATCCCGGATGAGCGTGCCGGCTGTCCGATGGCAGACATGGTGAATGTCGATGGGCTGCGCAAGCTGAAAGCACAGCACCCGAATGCCAAAGTTGTTGCTTACATCAATACGTCTGCAGATGTGAAAGCGGAAACGTACATTTGCTGTACGTCGTCGAACGCCCGCAAAGTCATCGAGTCGATCGATACCGATGAAATCATCTGGGTTCCGGATAAAAACCTGGGTCACTACGTATCCCAGTTTACGGACAAGAAAATGATCATTTGGGAAGGCTACTGCAATACGCATGACCAGCTTTCCGTTGAAGATATTATGAACATGAAGCAGCAGCATCCAAACGCGCTTGTGGTCGTTCATCCAGAGTGCCGTCCGGAAGTGGTTGCTTTGGCTGACTATGTCGGTTCGACGACAGGCATCCTGAAATATTGCCGCGAATCGTCGCACAAAGAATTCATCATCGGTACCGAGGATGGTACGCGATACATGCTGGAGAAAGACAGTCCAGACAAAACCTTTGTGTTTGCATCGAAATATTTGGTTTGCCCGAATATGAAGGTGAACAACTTGAAAAAATGCGTAGAAGCGCTGGAAAACATGAAACCGGAAATTTATGTTCCGGAAGATGTGGCAGACGCAGCTCGTGCCTCCTTGGAGCGCATGCTGGCGGTTGCACCGGCTTAATCATAAGATGGATCGAGAGGGCAGAGCTCAAACCAATTGGGCACTGCCCTTTTTTTGTTGCAAAATTACAGAGTAGTGTCTGAAATGCTGTAGCGACGGGATAGAAAGAGCTGCGACCGATGTGCGGGGCCATTTGACAAAAGAAATCTTACGTAATAATATGTTTTTACGTTAATCAATCGTTTTATGAAAAGAGGTGATTCCTTGCAACCCGATATTTTGGAGACCTTTGTGGTGGAAACGCCGGAGCATGCGATGGTGCTGCTCAATCCGCTGCGCGCGGAAATTTTGGGCCGTTTGACGGAACCGGCTTCAGCCGCAGAGGTGGCGCGTATGATTAATGAGACCCCACAACGGATCAATTACCATCTGAAAGCCCTAGAGAAAGTGGGGCTGGCCCGCCGGGTTGGCACGCGCCAGGTGCGCAATCTGGTGGAGGTGCTGTACCAGGCGATCGCGCGGACGTTTGTTTTGTCCGAGTCGCTTAATTGGAACCCGGAAACCGTGCAAAAAATGAAGGATCAGGGCTCATTGTCGCATCTGATCACGATGACGGAACGAATCAAGCGGGATGCGCTCGTTTTGATGGAGCGGTCTGATGAAAATGCAGAGATCCCGAGTGCAACGCTCGAAACGAGCATCCGCTTGCAAAATCA
Organism: Brevibacillus fluminis; assembly: GCF_052072235.1. Taxonomy (GTDB): domain Bacteria; phylum Bacillota; class Bacilli; order Brevibacillales; family Brevibacillaceae; genus Brevibacillus_D; species Brevibacillus_D fluminis_A. The sequence goes on from NZ_CM125436.1 coordinate 106,981, forward strand.
GGAGCAGCGGCAAGCTTTTGTAGAGGAGTATGTGTCGCTGGTGAAAGGTCTGGTCGAGAAGTATCAGGCGAGATCTGGCAGCAAGGAAGAAGAGGCGTTCCATGTAGTGCTGGCGGTGTACCCGCAACTCAACCTGGGAGGGGAAACGAAATGAAACCTGTTCTGGTCTGGGAGACAAATCGCAAAAAGGCGGAACCTGGAGAGCGTACGGGAAATGTAATCCCGTTTGAGCGCAATCGGTCAGGGGAGGTCGTGGAGCAGGAGTCGATTCGTACGGAGTGGAAAGCAGGCTCCGGTACAAACGGCGATGGCTCCGAGGAGCCTGTCACGATCACGATGGTTTCTTCTGGCTTCACGACGAAAGCCAGAGCAGTTGCTCCACAATCTGCTGCGGGCACGACGCAAATGCGTTTGGCAGCCTAACTCATTTGGAGGGGGAAAGCGAAATGAATCTGGTTCCTGTTGTTGTTGAGCAAACGAGCAGAGGTGAGCGGTCCTACGATATTTATTCGCGGCTGCTCAAAGATCGGATCATCTTCATCGGGAGTGCGATCGATGACACAATCGCGAACCTGATCGTTGCCCAGCTGCTGTTTTTGGCCTCGGAAGACCCGGATAAGGATATCAGTCTCTATATCAACTCTCCAGGTGGGTCCGTTACCGCGGGCTTGGCCATTTACGATACGATGCAATTCATCAAGCCGGATGTATCGACGATCTGCATCGGCATGGCGGCATCGATGGGACAATTTTTGTTGACAGCTGGGGCACCGGGGAAACGCTATGCGCTGCCGAATGCGGAAATCATGCTGCACCAGCCATGGGGCGGCAGCCAAGGGCAGGCCAGCGACATCAAAATCCAGGCCGACCGCATTTTGCGCCATCGGGAGAAGTTGTTCCGCATCACAGCGGAACGATCCGGGAAGACGCTGGAACAAGTGATGAAAGACGGCGAGCGGGATTATTTCATGGACGCCAGGGAAGCGAAGGAATACGGGCTCATCGACAAGATCATCGAAAAGCTGTAAAAAAGCAAAACAAAACCGCAGGGTATCTATCCTGCGGTTTTCTCATGCGAAAACGGTCACATCGGCATTGGTGTAGGCGTCGGCTTGGCGTAGCCTTCTTTATACTGCTGGTCGATGTATGTGCGGATTTCTTTTGGCGTCTTGCCGTCTTTGGTCATTTTCGCGGAAATCACGGCAATCTCCATGCAGGTGTTGCAGCGCGTACCGTGGTCATCCCAGACAACGGAGCCGTCTTGTTTCACTTCCTTGATGAAGCAGTTGCCGTTGTGCAAATGCCCCGCGCTCTCGCCGCAGCCGCAATAGCACGGTATCGACTTAAGCACATCCTGAACGCCTGCGGCAATCTGGTATATGTCCTTGATCTGCGGCTCGACCTTGTCCAGGAAGGTGGGGAGCGTCGTAATGGATGCCGTCACTTCTTGCAAGTCACCGTTGGGCAATTGGTGAGACTGATGTTGCGCAGCCGAATCCTGGCCAGCACAGCCGGTTAAGAGCGAAAGGGCAACGAGTCCGGCGTAAACAAAACGGGAACGCTTTTTCATGTCTGGGTAACCTCCTTATCCTTCGAAGCGATTATACCATACTTGCCCAAAGGAAACGGAGGGGGGGTATGTGACAAAATACGCTCAATTGAACCAAGTCTGGAAATAACAAAAAAAGCAAATCGTAATCAGTCTTATTTACTTTTGGGATGCATATCACTATAATAGGTTCATGTACAGATAAATCGGAATCGTTATGATTGGAGAGCTTTGAGGAGAGGAAGAGTTGACATATGATTCGTAAACGATCCATGTTTTCGATGATAGCCGTGCTGACTGCAACAATGATGCTGCTGTCGGCATGCGGACAAACAGCACCATCACAGAATACATCAGGGTCCGCCCAAAATCAATCAGAAGCGAAAACGAATGGCAAACTGCAAGTGTTCACATCCTTTTACCCGCTTTATTACGTGGCGACGCGGATTGGCGGGGAGTACGTCGATGTGAAAAATATCGTTCCGGCTGGTGTGGAACCGCATGATTTCGAGCCGACGGCAAAAGACATCGTAGATATGTCCAAAGCCAATCTGTTCATTTACAATGGCAGCGGCTTTGAGGCGTGGGTGGAGAAAGCGCTGCAAGGCTTCGACCAGAGTCAAATGACGGTCGTGAAGGCTACGGATGGCCTGCAATTGCTCAAAAACGCGGAAGAACAGCACAATGAGCATGCCGGCGAATCAGCCGAGGCTCATGATCACGGCGAGTTCGATCCACACGTTTGGCTGGACCCTACACTGTTGAAGGCGCAGGCTGAAAAAGTGAAGGATGCGCTCGCCAAAAAAGACCAGGCACATGCCGCGGAATTTGGGAAAAATTATGAGAAATTGGCCGCTGATCTGGATACACTTGATAATGACTTCAAAAAAATGGTCGCTGCTGCGCCCAGGAAAGAATTCATGGTTTCGCACCGTGCCTTTGGCTATTTGGCCCACCACTACGGCTTGGAGCAAATCGCCATTTCCGGCGTATCGCCTGCTGATGAGCCTACTCCAGCCGACTTGAAGGAATTGGTGGAGCGCGTAAAAGAGCATCATATTCAATATATCCTGTTTGAAACGTTGGTTTCGACCAAGGTTGCCGACGTGATTGCCCGGGAGACCGGTGCGAAAACGGCGATGCTGAATCCGCTGGAAGGCTTGACGGAAGCTGACCAGCAGGCGGGGAAAGACTACCTGTCGATTATGCGTGATAATCTGGAGACGTTAAAAACGGCTCTGCAATAGACAAAGGATGATGAGTCTTGAAGGATGCAAACGGTACAAAGGATGCGATCGTGCAGCTGTCCAACGTTACATTTCAATATGATGATGGGAAAACGGTTTTGGACCATGTCAACTTTGTGCTGCAAAAAGGGGACTTTTTAGGGCTGGTCGGTCCGAACGGCTCGGGGAAATCCACGTTGCTGAAGCTGATCCTGGGGCTTTTGCCCGCAACGCATGGGCAGATTGATCTGTTCGGTACGCCGATCAACAAGTTCCGCGAATGGTCCAAGATCGGGTATGTCGCGCAGCAGGTAGCACACGGTGCCGGCGGTTTCCCTGCCACCGTGCGCGAGGTCATCGCGTCCGGGCTGGTAGGAAAAGTAGGTCTGTTCCGCCGCATCACACGGCAGCACCAAGCGCTGGTGACGCAAGCGGCAGAGCGCGTCGGCCTCGGCGATAAGCTGGATAAACGGATCGGCATTTTGTCCGGCGGCCAGCTGCAGCGCGTTTTCATTGCCCGGGCTCTCGTCGCCGAACCGCAATTTTTGATTTTGGATGAGCCGACGGTGGGCGTCGATCAGGAGTCGATCGATCAGTTTTACGAACTGCTTCGTTCGCTGAAAGAAGAGAGCGAATTGACGATGATGATCGTGAGCCATGATGTCGGCGTCATGACACAGTGGGTCAACAAGGTCGCCTGCTTGCAAAAAGGGCTCCACTTCCACGGAACGGCGCACGAGTTCGTGCATAATCAGGAAAAAATCATGCAGCAGATGTACGGCAGCAATGTCCACCTGCTTGCACATAACCATTAGAGGTAAGAGTGTCTCAGGCAAAATCTTTGCTGTGACCAACGAAGGCTCCGTCACCCGTTTGGCGCAGTCTAGTTTTCGAACCGAAAGAAAGGGGTCCCCATGCTGGCTGATTGGTGGAACTATGATTTTTTGCGGTATACGCTGTTTTCCGGTATCTTGATCGGTCTGATTTGCCCGATTCTCGGTACGTTTCTTATCGTTCGGCGCTTGTCCATGATGGCGGACGGCCTGTCTCACGTGACGCTGTCGGGTGTCGCGGCAGGCATGCTGCTGGCGAAAAAGTTCCCGTTGTTCCAAGCGGTGAACCCGCTGTTTTTCGGGATGATTTTTTCCGTCATCGGCTCACTGTTTATTGAACGGCTGCGCAAGCTCTACAAGTCGTATCAGGATTTGGCGATTCCGATCATCCTATCGACAGGCTTAGGGCTGTTTACGGTTTTGGTCAGCATTGCAAAAGGCTTCAACACGGACTTGTACGCATACTTATTCGGAAAAATCGTGACGGTGACCAAAGAGGATCTGTTTGCGCTGATCGGAGTGGCGGTGGTCGTCCTGGGAACCGTGCTGTTGATTTACAAAGAGCTGTTTGCGGTCTCCTTTGACGAGGAGTTCGCCCGCGTCTCCGGTGTTGCGCGGAAAACGATCAATCTCTGGTTTATGGTTTTGGTGGCGCTCACGATCGCGGCATCCATGCGCATCGTAGGGGTTCTTTTGATCTCGGCGCTGATCACGCTGCCTGTTGCGGCCAGCCTGCAAATTGCCGGAAGCTTTCGCCAGGCGATTCTTTACGCGATTCTGTTTGCGGAAGCATCGGTTTTGATCGGACTTTACTTTGCTTATTTGCTCGATTGGGCTTCAGGCGGTACAATTGTTTTAGTATCGGTCGGTATATTGCTGATCGTCTTGGGTGTAAAAAAGCTGCGGGTATGGCGCAGGTAAATCAGCAAGGAGGCTTTCGTCATGACAGTCGAAGAAGCTTTGCAGATTTTGAAGGAACGGGGATATAAATATACGGGAAAACGCGAAGAAATCATTCGCATCTGCTCCGACGAAAAGCGGTATTTGTCCGCTAAAGATATTTTGGAGAGAATCAAAGAGCATTATCCGAATCTTAGTTTTGATACCGTATATCGGAATATATCCACGTTTGTCGATCTGGGGATCTTGGAGGAGACCGAGCTGGATGGCGAGGGCAAGTTCCGCCTGGCTTGCAGCAACAACGGTCATCACCACCATCACGTCATTTGCACGGAATGCGGCAAAACATCGTCGTTGCCGGGTTGCCCCATGAATTTGATGGCGACGATTCCGTCTGATTTTATGGTGACGGGACACAAGTTTGAAGTATATGGCACTTGCAAAGAGTGCAGTCAATGATGAAAAGCTTCCTTACATGCGGCCTGTTTTGCGTGTGCGGGAGCTTTTTCCTTTTTGGAGCCATTTGTTATAATGGGACGAGAAAGAACTACCTGACGTTGAAAACGAAGAGAGAAGGTAAACAGATGGTTCCCCGTTACGTGATAGATTTTGACCTGAAGGCTTTGCCGCGGCTGAAGACCGATGTGGCCGTCATCGGCGCCGGGATCGCCGGGTTGTACACGGCTTTGCAGGCAAGCGAGTTTGCGGATGTTGTGCTGATCAGCAAAAGAGGGCTGGATGACAGCAACACGCGTTGGGCGCAGGGCGGGATTGCAGCGGTCACTGCGAAGACCGACTCGCCTGCGTTGCACCGCCAGGATACGCTGATTGCCGGAGCCGGACTTTGCGCGTACGATGCTGTCGACGTGCTGGTTCACGAAGGCCCGGAGCGTTTGCAGGAGCTGATCGCCTACGGCACGCGGTTCGACAAGGACGAAAAGGGCCGTTATGAGCTGACACAGGAGGGTGCGCACAGCCAGCGGCGCATTTTGCACGCGCAAGGGGATGCGACAGGAGCAGAGATCGTCCGCGCTCTTTCCGCCAAGGTGAAAAACAATGCGCGCATCAAAGTGATGGAAGATCACTTTGTCATCGATGTCATTACGGATCATGGGGAATGCATCGGGGCACTGGTGATGCAGCCGGATGGCGAGCTGCTGTTCGTGCAATGCTCGGCGACCGTGCTGGCCACCGGCGGCGCGGGACAGCTGTACCGTTATACGACCAACCCGGATATCGCAACGGCCGACGGGATCGCGATTGCATACCGGGCGGGCGCGGACATCAAGGACGTCGAATTCATTCAATTCCATCCGACTGCGCTTTACTATCCCGGTGCGCCTCGTTTTCTGATTTCCGAGGCGGTGCGCGGAGAGGGTGCGATTTTGCGCAATATTGACGGCGAGCGCTTCATGCCGAACTACCATCCGCAAAAAGAACTGGCGCCCCGCGATATTGTGGCCCGGGCGATCGTATCAGAGATGGAGCGGACCAACTCGTCCTTTGTGTACCTGGATATTACGCATGAATCGGAGACGCTGATCAAGCACCGCTTCCCGACGATCTACAAGTTTTGCCTCCAGTATGGGCTCGACATGGTGACAGACTGGATTCCGGTCGCGCCGGCGTGCCACTACATCATGGGCGGGGTGCGTACGGATTTGCACGGCGAAACGTCTACCAAGCGTCTGTTTGCGTGTGGAGAGGCGTCCTGCACGGGCGTGCACGGAGCGAATCGTCTGGCGAGCAACTCGCTGTCCGAGGCGGTCGTGTTCGGTCACCGGATCGTTCAGCGTATCAAGCAGCTGCAGCCGCTGGCGGATGTGCCGGAGCTGTCTTTTTCCATCGAGCGCAAGCAAAATCCGCCGGACATGGTGGCACAGCGCCTCAAGCTGCAAAAGCTGATGCTGCGCAACGTGGGCGTGAAGCGCAGCGAGGACGGTCTGGAAAAGGCACTGAAAGAGATTGAGCGGATGGATCGCCTTTTTGGCTATGAGCATCGGTCGACACAAGCGTTTGAATGCCTCAACCTGTTGACCGCCGCCGGATTGACGACGAAAGCGGCCCTCATGCGGGAGGAAAGCCGCGGCGGCCACTATCGGATCGATTATCCGAGCAAGGACGACTTGATTTGGCGCAAGCATATTGTATTGTCCCTAGAGCATGGAGTACGAGAGGAGAGCAATGAGTGATGTGGAGCAAACGGGAGCTGCGGGCAAAAATTGAAGATTGGCTGATGGAGGATATCGGCTCGGGCGATATTACTACGGAGTGCACGATTCCGGAAGATGAGCAGGGCAAAGGCATTCTGTATGCAAAAGAGGCAGGAATCATCGCCGGCTTGCCGGTGGCGGAGCTTGTTTTTGAAACGGTGGATGCGGGGCTGTCGTTCAAGACATTGGTGAAAGAAGGCGAGCGCGTCGAAAAAGGACAGGCGATTGTGGAAGTCTCCGGTTCTGTGCAATCGATTTTGAGCGGTGAGCGCCTGGCGCTGAATTTGCTGCAGCGCCTCTCCGGAATTGCCACTCGTACGCGCGAGTTCGTGGACGTGCTGGAAGGAACGAAGGCACGCGTTGTCGATACGCGCAAAACAACGCCGGGCCTGCGTCTGGTCGAAAAATATGCGGTTCGCATCGGCGGAGGGCACAATCACCGCTACGCGCTGTATGATGCAGTCATGATCAAGGACAATCATATCAAAGGTGCGGGGAGCATTACCAAGGCGGTCGAAGCGGCGCGCACAAACATTCCGCATACGATGAAGATCGAGGTGGAGTGCGAAACGATCGAACAGGTGAAGGAAGCGCTTGCTGCCGGAGCCGATATCATCATGCTCGACAACATGTCGCCGGAGATGATGCGCGAGGCCGTGGCGCTGATCAATGGCCGCGCGATCGTGGAGGCTTCCGGCGGCGTGACGCTGGAGACAGTGCGGGCGATTGCGGAGACAGGTGTGGATGTGATTTCCGTCGGCGCCCTGACGCATTCGGTTCGCGCGCTGGACATCAGCCTTGATCTTAACCAGCGGAAACGGTAGAAGGGGAACTGCCATGCTCTTGGTGATCGACGTTGGCAATACCAATATCGTATTCGGTCTGTATGAAGGGGACGCGCTGGCGCATCACTGGCGCGTCTCCGCTGACCGCAATAAAACGGAAGACGAGTACGGGATGCTGGTGCGCAGCCTGTTCGATAGCGTAGGCCTCGCTTTTTCGATGATTGAAGGCGTCATCTATTCTTCCGTCGTACCGCCGCTCAATCATGTTATCGACAGAATGTGCACGAAATATTTTGGCAAAAAGCCGCTGGTGATCGGGCCGGGGATCAAAACCGGGCTGAACATCAAAGCGGAATATCCGCGTGAAGTCGGAACCGACCGGATTGTCAACGCTGTGGCGGCGATGCATCAGTACGGTTCGCCAGTGATCGTCGTCGATTTCGGTACGGCGACTACCTTTTGCTATATCGACAAGCAGGGCCAATATTGGGGAGGCGCGATTGCGCCGGGCATCGGCATTTCCACGGAGGCGTTGGTGAGCCGTGCGTCCAAGCTGCCGCGCATCGAGATTGCCAAGCCAGCCGCGGTAATCGGACGCAATACGATCGCTTCCATGCAATCGGGCATTTTTTATGGATTCGTCGGTCAGGTCGAAGGGATCGTACGCCGAATGATGGAAGAGGCAGGCACGAAGCCGAAAGTGGTCGCGACTGGAGGGCTCGCCCCGCTGGTTGCAAACGAGGCGACCTGCATCGATGTGGTTGATCCGAATTTGACGCTCAAAGGGCTTTGCTTGATATACCAACGCAACACATAGCGTCATTTTCCAGCTGTCGAACAGCAATTGGGGTTCTTGACAATCCCCGTAATCATGAATTAGAATAAAGTCAATTAAATAAACCGCTTACATTTTTGAGGCGTGTTACTGGTTTGCCAGGCATGAGCCGAAAAGGATCTTTCATTCTTTATGTGGAAAAGATACTTTTTTGGCTTTTATTTATTTGGTAGAGAGTTGGTGACGAAGGGTGGCTGCAGAAGCGCAATATGTGATTCAACGCATATTCAATAATAACGTTGTGCTTGTCCACGAGCCTCCGTCCAACGTTGAAATCATTTTGCTTGGCAAAGGCATCGGATTCGGCAAAAAGATTGGCAACACCATATCCGGGGATCACGCCGATATTGAAAAAAAGTTCCGGCTCGAAGATGAGAAGCACATCAAGCAATATCGCTCGCTGATGAATCAGGTGGACCAAGCGGTGATTGGCATATCGGAAGAGATCATCGCATTGATTAGTAGAGAGATTGGGCCGGTGGTAAACGAGCATGTCCATGTCGCGTTGCCCGACCACATTCATTTTGCGATCCAGCGGTTGCGCAATAACCTGGAGATCGTCAACCCGTTTTTGTTCGAGATACAGACGCTTTATCCGAAAGAGTTCACGCTTGCACAAAAGGCGGCGGACATGATTACGGATAACTTCCCGATCCATATACCGGAGAGTGAAGTCGGTTTTCTCGCCTTGCATATCCACTCCGCTGTGAGCCATATTCCCGTGGCGAAGGCGGTTCAGTTCACCAATATCATCAGCGAAATGGTCAAAATGATTGAAGAGTCGATCTCGACGACCATTGAGCGCGACAGTATCGACTATGTCAGGCTGATTACGCATCTGCGCTTTGCCGTCGAGCGGATCCGCCAGAACAAATCGATCAAAAACCCGCTCCTGGACCGGATCAAAATCACGCTGCCGGACAGCTATGAGCTGGCGGTGAAGCTGGCACAGCTCATCTCCGAGCGAATGGATGTCGTCGTGCCTGAAGATGAGATCGGCTACATCGCGATGCACCTGTTTCGTTTACAACCGGATAAATAAATGGCGTGTTACTAGTTCGACTAGGCATGAGCCAAGATTGGCGCAAGGAAAGCATTGTTGGCTTTCCGGCTGATCTTGTCTCATGCTTTTTTTGTACAACCGCGGCTCCGCCAAAAAGCTAGGCTCGAAAAAGTTTTTGAACTGCCGATTCGGATATAGTAAAGATAACGGTTTTGGAGAATAGGAGGGCACTATGTTTACAAAATGGTTTTCCAAGAATAAGCAAGAAAAGGAAGCAGTGCTGATCGCCCCGTTGACAGGTAAAGCGGTTCCTTTGGAATCGGTTCCCGACCCGGTTTTCTCGCAAAAAATCGCGGGTGACGGAATTGCAATCGAACCTACGCAGGGAAAACTGGTCTCTCCCGTGAATGGAAAAGTAGGGCATATTTTTCACACTGCGCATGCGCTGGTTTTGCAAAGTGAGGAAGGGCTGGAACTGCTGATCCACATCGGCTTGGATACCGTCAAGCTGAACGGTCAAGGCTTTACACCGCATGTGAAAGCGGGGGATGAAGTGAAGGCGGGAGACGTTTTGATCGAGTTCGACCTACAGGCATTGGAGCAAGCCGGCTACAAAACGGTTACACCGGTTTTGATCACCAACCTGGATAAAGTTGAACAAAAACAATTTATGGTGGGGAACAGCGTGACAGCAGGCTCTGACAAGATCATGGAACTTGTTTTGAAGTAGAGAGGAGTTTGCGATGCGCACCGTATATCGTGGGAGTGTTGTGGAGACCACACGAGTCGTTGAGAATGGCATCGTCGTGACGCAAGGGGAGCACATCCTGTATGCGGGCGAAGAAGGCGGCTATGCTTATTCCGGGGACGAAGAGATTCGAGATTACAGCGGTCAGTGGATCATTCCGGGCCTGATTGACATCCATGTACACGGCAATGCCGGTCATGATGTCATGGATGGAACCAGGGAAGCGCTGGTCGCGATCAGCAAAAGCCTGAGCAGCTATGGCATAACCGGCTTCTTGGCCACGACGATGACGGCCCCGTTCGCAGAGATAGAGAGAGCGTTGAACGCGGTAGTCGAGACAGTGGGCAGTCCGGAATTGGCAGCTGAGGTGCTGGGCGTTCATCTGGAGGGACCGTGGATCAACCCGAAGATGAAAGGCGCCCAAGCGGAGGAAAACATCGTTCATCCAACCGAAGAGCGGGTGGACGCGATTTTGCGGCTGATCGGCGAGAATTTGCGCGTCGTAACCATCGCACCGGAAATGCCGGAAGCCATGGCAGCGATTGAAAAGCTGGCCGGTCAAGGCGTCATCTGCTCCATCGGGCATTCCGATGCGACAATCGAGCAGGTGAACGAGGCCGTGGAACGGGGCGCATCCCATGCGACTCACATGTTTAATGGCATGCGCGGGCTGCATCACCGTGAACCGGGCGTCGTCGGAGCGACGCTGGTTCATGATCGTATGACATGCGACATCATCGCTGATTTTATTCACGTTCACCCGAACGCCGTAGAGCTGGTCTATCGGATGAAAGGGCGAGAACGACTGCTTCTGATAAGCGACGGAATGCGTGCGGTTGGCATGCCTGACGGAACCTATGATCTGGGTGGTCAAACCGTACATGTGCACAAATGCATTGCTCGCCTGACAGACGGAACGCTGGCAGGAAGCACATTGACGCTCAATCGGGCCATCGGCCATCTGGTCGAGACCTTGCATCTGTCCATGCCGGACGCTGTCTATATGGCCGCTACAGCACCGGCGGTGAAGCTGGGCGTAAGCGAGCGAAAAGGCAGCCTGGAGGCAGGCAAGGATGCGGATCTGGTCGTAATGGCACCGGATTACAGCGTGCGCGCAACCGTAGTGAAAGGACGAATGGTTTATCAGGAGGGAGAATCAGTATGATTCGCGTGATCGTAACGGAAGATTATCAGGAACTGAGCCATAAAGCAGCGCAATTGCTGAGCGCACAATTGCAGAAAAAGCCGGAATCGGTGATTGGGTTTGCAACCGGAAGTACGCCGATCGGCATGTATAAAGAGCTGATCCAAAGCTACAATCGCAAGGAAATCGATTTCAGCCAAATGAGCACGTTCAATCTGGATGAATATGTCGGGCTGACCCGCGAGCATCCGCAAAGCTATTACCATTTCATGCAGGAGCAATTATTCTCTCATATCAATGTGCGTCCGGAAAAAATATCGTTCCCGCCAGGCATTTTTTCCGATGCCGAACAAGCTTGCCAGTCGTATGAAGACGCCATGAAAGCTGCGGGCGGCGTCGATCTGCAAATTCTCGGAATCGGCGTCAATGGGCACATCGGCTTCAACGAACCGGACCAGCATTTCACGTTGTATACACACATCGTCGAGCTGGCGCAAAAGACGATTGAATCGAATGCGCGCTTTTTCGGCAGTGAGGATGAAGTGCCGCGCAGCGCGATCACAATGGGCATCAAAAGCATCATGGATGCGCGCTCGATCCTGCTCTTGGCAAGCGACCGCAACAAAGCGGAAGCCGTACAGCAAATTTTCAGCGGAAAGGTTGATCCGCAGGTTCCGGCCACGGTTCTGCAGCTTCATCCGGACGTCACGCTGGTGGTCGATCGGGAGGCGGCATCCCTGCTCAAAAAAGAATTTCAAACGGGAGGCGTAAGTGTATGGTAAACATTCAAGTAACAGTCAACGCGGAGGGCGGATTGCACGCACGCCCCGCTTCCCTCCTGGTAAACACGGCTAACAAATTTTCGTCCTCGGTGAAAATCGTGAAGGACACCAAAATCGCCGATGCCAAAAGCATTTTGAACATCATGACGCTCGGCGCCAAAAAAGGCGAAACCTTGGCGATTCAAATTGAAGGCGCGGACGAACAGGCTGCATCCGCTGAGCTGCAAAACCTCTTTGCAAACAATTTTGAAGTGTAAACGCTTGAAGGCAGGTGAACGTCTCTCATGGTAAAAGGAATACCCGTTTCATTCGGAGTGGGCATCGCGCGTGCGGTCTGCTTGTCTGCAAAGGAACCGCAGGCTGTCCAAGCCGATGGCCAACCAGCAAATGTCGAGCAGGAGCTGAAAAAGCTGCACGATAGCATCGAGCGCTCCACAGCGGAACTGAATCGGCTGCAAAAGCAGGTGACCCAAGAGATCGGCGCAGCGGAAGCGGCCATCTTGGATGCGCACCTCGCGTTTTTGCAGGACCCCGCTTTTGCAGGAGAGATGAAAACCCTGATCCAGGAGCAGCAGCTGTATGCCGTGCAAGCGGTTCAGCAGGTCATGGAGCATTTTGCGGCGATCTTTGAGAGCCTCGATGATCCTTACATGCGCGAGCGTGCCGCAGATGTGCGCGATGTGGGCAGACGGATGATCAAAAACATCAACAATCCTGAAGGAGACGTACATGAAGCGTATACGGAGCCGTTCGTGCTCGTAGCCGAAGACGTGACGCCTTCTGATACCATCTCGCTTCCTCGCCAGCTTGTACGCGCGATTGTGGCGGCAAAAGGCGGAGCGACCTCACATGCAGCCATTTTGGCCCGGTCGCTCGGGATTCCTGCCGTAATGGGCGCCGGAGCAGAGCTTTTGGCACAGACGGCCAACGGCGACCTGGTGATCGTAGACGGTACGTCTGGCAGCATCCATATCAATCCCGATGAAGAAACGCTTGCCCGCTACCAGAAGCAGGCGGAAAGAGAGCGGGTGGAAATGGAGCAGTTGGAAAAGCTGCGCGATCTGCCAGCCCAAACGACCGACGGCAGACGGATCGAGCTGGTTGCCAATATCGGCCGACCGGAGGAGACGGAAGCAGTTCTTGCCAAGGGAGCAGAGGGTGTCGGGTTATTCCGCTCCGAGTTTTTGTTCATGGATCGCGAACAGCTGCCGACCGAGGAGGAGCAGTTTGCTGCCTATCGCGATGCGGTAAGCGGGATGGCGGGGAAACCGGTCATCATCCGAACGCTTGATGTCGGCGGCGATAAGCATCTGCCGTATCTCGATATGCCGAAGGAAGAGAACCCGTTCCTCGGTTGGCGGGCGATCCGCATCTCGCTGGACCGCATCGACTTGTTCAAGGCGCAGCTGCGCGCGATTCTGCGCGCCAGTGCGTTTGGGAAAGCCTTGATCATGTTTCCGATGATCTCCCATGTGGAGCAGATCCGCCGCGCCAAAGGGCTTGTGGAGGAAGCGAAGCAGGAGCTACGTCAGGAAGGAATCGCATTTGACGAAGCGATTCCACTCGGCATCATGATCGAGATCCCGGCGGCATGCCTGATTGCCGATGCGTTGGCGGCGGAAGTCGACTTTTTCAGCATCGGAACGAACGATCTGGTGCAGTACACATTGGCGGTGGACCGGATGAACGAGCGGCTGAGCGATCTCTACAGCTATTTCCATCCGGCAGTGCTCCGCCTGATCCAACAGGTTATCGATGCATCCCATCGAAACGGCATCTGGACCGGCATGTGCGGAGAGATGGCAGCAGACCCGCTGGCAGCACCGCTGCTTTTGGGAATGGGGCTGGATGAATTCAGCTGCAATGCCAATTCCTTGCCTCGCGTAAAAGAGCAGATTCGCCGCATGAGCTACCAGCTTGCACAAGAAGTTGCAAAGAACGCGCTTTCGCTCAGTACGCCGGATGAAGTAAAAACGTATCTCGCTAGCCTGTAAAAAGGCTAGTCTCTTTCACAAGAGACGTAAGCGGTTTCACTTGGTTCAGAAACGTTCACCTTGGGCATCATGCTCCATATGCTCAAGGTGGGCTTCTGATAGATTACATTCATGATAAGGGAGGTCTCACTATGCTGGCTTTTTTGCAAAAGATTGGTAAAGCGTTGATGCTACCAGTCGCAACGCTACCGGCCGCGTCCTTGCTTTTGCGTTTCGGTGCGATTGACTACGTCAAGGAGTTTCACTTTGGTGAGTCGTTTGGCGGATTTTTGAATCAATATGTGGCACCTTTTTTGGCGGCAGGCGGAAGTGCAATCTTTGATAATTTACCTTTAATTTTTGCTGTCGGTGTCGCGATTGGTTTTGCCGGAGATGCGGTTGCTGCGTTGGCGGCTGTTATCGCGTATCAAGTGCTGACCACCGTGCAGGCGAAAGTACCTGCCGCGTTTGGCTTTATTCCGGATGAGTTGAAACTGAACATGGGTGTGCTCGGCGGGATTCTCGCCGGTGGTATGGCTGCATTCTTCTATAAGAAATACCATGATATCAAACTGCCGGATTGGCTAGGCTTTTTCAGTGGAAAACGATTTGTCCCGATCGTCACCTCGCTCAGCATGGTTATCATTTCTTTGCTGGTCGGTCTGGTTTGGGGACCGATCCAGGAAGCGCTCGATACATTCGGTAACTGGATCGTCAGCCTGGGTGCCGTCGGTTCTGGCTTGTTCATGTTCTTCAACCGTTTGCTGATCCCATTTGGTTTGCACCATGTGCTCAACGCGATCGCCTGGTTCCAGATCGGCGATTATACAGATGCGGCGGGTAAAGTGGTTCACGGTGACCTGACTCGTTTCTTTGCTGGCGACAAAACGGCAGGTATGTTCATGACAGGATTCTTCCCGATCATGATGTTTGCTTTGCCTGGTGCAGCGCTCGCTATCATTCATACGGCAAAACCGGAAAAACGCGCAGCGATTTCCGCCATCTTCATGGGTACGGCACTGGCATCGTTCCTCACAGGGATTACGGAGCCGATCGAATTCGCCTTCATGTTCCTGGCACCCATGCTGTATGTGGTCCATGCGATTTTGACCGGGTTGGCTGGTTTTATTACAACCTCGATGGGCATCAAGCTGGGCTTTGGCTTCTCCGCTGGTCTCATCGACTATGTGGTGAACTTCCCATTGGCCACCAATCCGTGGATGATGATCCCTGTTGGCCTTGTGTTCGCGGTTGTGTACTACTTCCTGTTCCGGATCATGATCGTCAAGCTCAACCTGAAAACGCCGGGTCGCGAAGATGACGATGTGGAAGTAGCGGCAGTGAGCGGCGGCGGTTCGTCTTCCATGCGCGACAAAGCGGTCAACGTGCTCTCCAATATCGGCGGCAAAGCCAATATCGTCGATGTGGATGCGTGCATCACGCGCCTTCGCCTGGTGGTCAAAGACGAGAAGCTGGTGAATGATCAGGGGCTGAAAGCACTTGGGGCAGCAGGTATCATGCGCTTAGGCCAGGGCAGCGTCCAGGTTGTGTTCGGCACACAGTCCGAGCAGCTCAAAGACGAGATCAAAAAGCTATAAAACCACCTTACCAACAAGGGGCCGTGGCATATCACGGCTCCTTGATTCCAGTTTTTTAAAAAAAGGGGAGTAAATGTAATGAAGAGATTGCTGGATTGCCGCGCGTCGGATTTTCGCCAAATGACAGGAAAAGAATTGAAGCAATCGATCAAGGCGGCGGAAGGCAGGACGTTGATCGCCGAAATTATTTGCGAGGACATGGCGCTGTATCCGAATGTGACAAATGCAGAAATGGCCGCAGCGTTTGGGGCTGATTTGCTTTTGCTCAACTTTTTCGATGTGTTTCACCCGCAGATTACCGGGCTTGGACAAACGGAGGACGGCGACATGATCAGCCAGCTGAAGCGATATACGGGACGCCCGATCGGACTTAATCTGGAGCCGGTTGACCCGAACGCAACGCAGGCGGAACAGCTGATCGAGCTTCCCGTCGGCAGGCTTGCAACCGAAGAGACGTTTCACAAAGCGAAGGAGCTGGGCTTTGACTTTGTCTGCCTGACCGGAAATCCGAAAACGGGCGTGACGAACAGCCAGATTACGCAGGCGATCGCCAAAGCGCGCAAGATCATGGGAGAAGACATGCTGATTATTGCGGGGAAAATGCACGGCGCAGGCGTGGAAGGCGAAGCGGGCGAGGAGATCGTCAGCGAGAAGGAGATTCAGAATTTTGTTGAAGCGGGCGCGGATGTCATCTTGCTGCCAGCTCCAGGTACCATTCCGGGAATTACCGTAGAAAGCTGCAAAAAGCTGGTGAATCTCGTACGCAAAGCCGGCGCGCTCAGCCTGCTTGCCATCGGCACCAGCCAGGAAGGGGCGGATGAAGCGACCGTGCGGCAAATCGCGTTGTTCAGCAAGATGGCCGGGGCCGATCTGTACCACATCGGCGACGCTGGCATAAGCGGCATCGCCCTGCCGGAAAACATCATGCAATATTCGATCGTTTTGCGCGGCAAACGCCACACTTACATAAGAATGGCTGCATCGGTCAATCGATGATCCCAAACAAACCAAAAACCTCTTCAGGCAGCAGTCGCTTGAAGAGGTTTTTGGTTTGTTTGTTTTCCGTTATCTTCGTCTTTTCAAGCTGCCGAAGCCTTTCGATGTTTTCGGGGGTGAATTGCTTTTTGGCCGCGAAAAAATCGAGGAGCCTGAGTTGCTTGAGGAGGAGCTGGAATAGGAACTATCCGATGAATTGTGGATGATCTTTCCGCTGCCCGATGACGAGGACGTTGCGTCGCTCTTTTTAAAAATGCTGCCGCTGCTCGATTTGGACGAGGTATCCGCCGACGAGCTGCGTTTGATGATCGAGCCGCTGCCCGATGTCGTGATCGGCGGTGCCGCTTTTTTCTCCTGCTTCGTTGGCGTATGGTAGACGACGGTCGGTTTATACGTGTCTCTGCTGCCATAGCCGCGATAATTGCCGGAGTAGCTTTTCGCCAGATCGAACAAGCCGTTGATTACCGTGGCGGTGATGTATCCTTGTAAAAAGGACGAACTGTAATTTTGCTGAACAAACTTTTGGTTGTCGACTTCAATGAGCGTGTCTTCCGGTTTCTGGGGGTCTTTTTGCAGGTGGTACCATTCATCCGAATAGACCAGAAACATGTGGTCATTGTCTTCTTTGGAGATTTCCTTCGGTGTTTTCTGATCCGCCAGCTCTTTGGCGACCTCGGGGACGGTTTTGTTCTCGGCGCGATAGACGCGGGAGGTTTCGCCGCCCTTATCGACGACAGATTCAAGCGGGTACGTGGAGCTGACCGATTGTCCGCCGCAGCCTGCCAGCACAGTGACCGCCAGCGAGACGGCCAGCGCCGCTTTCATCCCTTTTAACAGCCGTTTCCACATAAACGAAATCCCCCCTTAAGTTCCGCGCAACACTTGCACGTCGGCAGGGAGCACGAACTCTCCTTCATACAGCATAAACCGGCCATCTTGCCATTCGATGCGAAGCAGCTTGCGATTATCTGCCTGGAATTGCCAGACGTACTGCTCACCTGCGGCAGAGAACGGGGCTTTCCCGGTGGTTGTTACATTGCCTGAGAACTGCTCCTCAAGGTGGTACATGACGTCGTCCAGTTCGATGGTTGTCGGCACTTCGTCAGGCGAATCCAGGCGGCCATCGATGGGCGTATACAAGTGATAAATCGTGCGCTCCCGGTCCTCGATATTCAGATAACGGATGGTATTCCCGTCCTGCAAGGTCAGCACGACCGCTTTGCGCTGAAAGTTGCGGACATTCCCGATCACCTGGTACGTGACGAGCGAGACCTCGACCACGTCGCCTACGCCGACAGTCAGGATGCTTTTTTCCGGCTTCGGGGGCTCGGGTGTTTTAAAAATATTTTTCACTCGTTCAAACAAGCTCATTGCATGGCCTCCTGTCTCTACCTACAAGCTCAAGCTCGATGTGATGATCAAGGCACCGGTGATATGCAGCGAACCGGCAACAAGGGCGTGCGCCACCTTTCCGGTTTGCGTGCCTTCATCCAGATCAAGTTTTGCGATGTTTTTCAATAAGAGCGTCACCAGCTTCTCCAGGATAAACAAGATGATGAAGGAAGCGACGGATACGAACAATGCGGTCCACAAATCGCTGGAGATTGCCAATGATTGCGCCAAAATATAACCTTGCGCGTATAATTTCATGATAAATCGGGTCGTGACTGCGGTATTGCCTCGCTTGATTTCATCCAAATCCTTGTACTTGGTAAAAAATGAATCAATCCACATGAGAATAAAAAGAAGCACTGCTCCGCAAGCAGTCCATACGAGCATTCGCAACAAATCAATCCCCAACAATCGCGTTCACTCCTTTTTTTGAAAAGAAAAGGGGAACCGCCGCAGCGGTTTACCCCTGGTATTTTTTCATCAAGGCTGCAAGCTCATCTTCCACTTGCTTGTCTTTGCTGAGCGATGCGATTTCGTCATCCAGCGATTTTTCCTTTTTGTAAACCTCGCCGCTTGCTTCTGCCTCGGCTTCGAGCTGAAGCGCTTTTTCTTCCATACGCTTGAGACCGGCCATAGCCGAATCGTTGCTGAAGCCCGACATGGTTTGGTTGATTTTCTTTTGCGCTTTCGCTGCATTCACGCGGGCAGCAAGTGTTTCGCGCTTGTTTTTCAGCTCGGAGATTTGCTTGCGCATTTCCTCCAGTTTTTCTCTCAGGTTGTCAGCAGCCAATTTGTTCTGTTCGTAGCTTGCCTTGTACTCGGCAGCTTTGCTGGCAGCTGTTTTCTTCTCTTCCAGCGCGCGGCGAGCCAGATCGATGTTTTGCGCTTGTGCGGCGATGTGCGCCTGCTCTTCGCGCTTCGCAACCAATGCTTCCTGCTCCTCGTACAGCTGCTTGAATTTTTTCTCCAGCGCGATTTGCGCCGCTACCGCTTTTTCCGCTTCTTCCAGGTCATCCTGCATGTCGCGCAAATACTGATCCGTCAATTTCACCGGATCTTCTGCTTTTTCGATCAGGGCATACAGATTGGACATCGTGAGATCACGCAAACGTTTAAAGATAGACATATCGAGCACCCTCCTTGTGGTGGTTACCTGCATTTATCATTGTAATACGAGGGGGCTTTAAAATGGTTTCGGAAATGCAAAGAATTTTTTTGTCCCAAAAGATGGAGATAAACTAGCGAAACAGACACGAAAAGGGAGGGGGATGCGTATGAGCTTTCGCATGCCGGCCATTCATCCGATCCGGCTGGTCGGCGTCATGATTCTGGCCCTTGTTGTCGCTTACGGGGCGTATGTATACGTGAAGCCGCAGCTGTTTGTGTACGCCAAGCTGAAAGCAGGCGTGGTGGTGGAGAGCGGCGCTTTTTTGCAGGCAAAAGATATTGAGGCTGTCTCTTTGCCGCTCAATCGGCTGTTCCCCGGCGAGACGGCGCCAATCGCGGGGCTGCTCCCGTATTCCAGGGCATCGGCTTTTTTGGCGATGCCTGTCGTGCGCCGGCTGAGCGGGGAGACGCCGCTCATGGAGAGCGATTTTGCGGCAAGCGGAGATGGAAGTGCAGCGCTGGGGGAGGGGATGACAGGGATGAGCATCCCGGTCGACAACATCGTCGGCATCTCGCCGCAGCTGATGGTTGGTGACAAAGTCCACCTGTACGCCTCATTCGAGGATGAGGAGGGGGCGCACAGCGGGCTTTTGCTGCGGGAGATGCCGGTCATCGCGCTGCAGCGGGAGTTCGAGACGGCGGAACCGCAGCTCAGCGGCGTGACCATCGCGCTGAAAGTGAAGGAAGCGGTTCTTTTAACACATGCGCTGCATTACGGGAAAATTCATCTGGGAAGGGCGTCGGCGTTGGATGAAAAAGGGGCCGGAATCGGTGATGAGGTATTTGCTGCGGCGTTGATGCGGACGAAGAAGCGGTGGAGCGAAGGGGACGGCGGGTTTAGCAAGTAAAGCAGCGCGATGGGGAATGATCTAGCCTTATATTGGGCTAGATCATTTTTAAGTGTTGATGAACTTTGGCAATGGATTGCTTGCTGATATAAGCGAACTCTTTTACGTGTTTGAACGTAGCTAAATAAGTTTGGCCGGATGGGTAAATCTTGCTCACATACATCAAATTGATAATGAAGCTGCGGTGTGTACGCACAAAATAAGACGAATCAAGCTTTGTTTCCAATTCCTTCAGACTTTCTTTCGTTGTAATGGTTTTGATAGTGGTGCCAGCATCAAGGAACACTTTCGTTTCGCGATTCTCGGATGAGATAAAGATGATTTTATTTTGTTGAATGACCTCAATCGCGTTGTGATGCTTAAGGCCAATGATTCGCCCGGCTGACTTGTTTTGAGACGAATGTCGCTCCCCTTCCGTAAAATAACGGAATTTCCGCAAGCTCTGTAAGAGACGATCCGATTGAATGGGCTTTACTAAATAGTCAATCGCCCCCAACTCAAAGGCAGTATAGGCAAAATCAGTCGTTGTGGAAACAAGTGCGAAGTGGGTTTGAAATAATTGATCGCGGAGCATTTTGCATAAGGCTATACCATCTGTTTCAGGCAGTCCTGTGTCTAAAATCATCAGATGCGGTTTTAACAGAAGGGCTTTTTCAAGTGCGTGTTGTCCATTCGAAACTTCAGCAACAATTTCAAAATCATACTTTTGAAAATATGTGCTAAGGGTGGTGCGCGTTTTCTGGTCCGTAATAGCAATTAACATTTTATGGCTCATAGTCCCTCGCTCATTTTCAACAATATGTAAATATCAACAAAATTAAATAAAATACATCAATCAGACTATATAAAAACAGGAATAATTTGTCAAATTATGAAAAATAATAGTATCCATGTCCTGAAAAATAGAGAATTGGTCCATACGTAGCAAAAATACGACAATTGGTAGCAAAAATCTGTAAATAATACCCAAATCAAATACAATAATTGTAAAAGGAGGTGGAAATATGTTTGATAAAGTTGCAACTATCTTTGGTGTAAAACCGCAATATGCTGCATGCACTGATGAAGGATTCAAAAAGTGGGTAGATAAATGCATGCCAAATACGTATTGCTCAAAAACGATGAAGCGCACTGTTCAGATCGATTCGCGAAACGGTGAGATTTGCAAAGAAGGCGCTTGGTTGGGAAATTGCTGCTAGTAACGAAATCGATAAAAAAAGGAGTCCGCACAACAGGCCTCCTTTTTTTATTCATCAGTGTCAAAGAACGGGTGATAACATGACAAGTATTTCAGTTGCCGGTCTTTTGCTATTTTGGGGAGTATGTTTGGGAGGGACGATAAACAGGCTCATGAAGCTAAAAGCAGAACTGGCATATTTGCCATCTATGTCTCAAAGTAACCGTTTGCTCGGAAGCGCATACGGAAAAAACATTCATGATTTTATGACCGTGCCGGCACAACTGCTTGAACAGCCTGTTGTGGTACTTGTTTCATCACCTACCTGCGCATTTTGCCACGATCTGATCCATGAGTCTATCAATATGCTGCCAAAGCTCGATATTCCATTTTTTACGCTCGTTGAAGCTTCTTCTGATAAAAGCCATCTGCCATTCATAAAGGAGTATGGAGAGCAAATGCCGATCGTTGCCATTAGCAGTGATACGTTAAACAGGATGGAAATCAATACGTTTCCGATGATTTGGATTCTGGATCAAAAAGGAACAGTTGCGAAAGAGCTTCATTTACTTGAGCATGCCATCAAATTTTATCGTGAATTATATGGAAACAGACGGGTGTAAAAAATGCCGATGAATTCATCCTTAGTGAAATCATTCAAGTTCGTATGGAAGAACGGAAAGACGTGGGTTCTTGCCACATTGCTGATCAAACTTCTTGCTGGCATCGTGCCATTACTTTCCCTGTTGGTTATGAAGGAGTTAATAAATGGGATTTCGCGGATATTCCAAAATCCGCTTGACGATGATTATCGAGCATTGGCTGTGATGCTTCTCTATCAGTTAATGATTACTTTGTTTCAATCGCTCGTACCTCGATTGCAACAGTATGTAGATCAAAAAATGCAGCTGCACATTGGATTCTTGATACAAAAAGAGATTTACTTGAAGACAACATCCGTTCCGTTGGTGTACTTCGAATCTCCGGAATTTTACGATCAGGTCGATCGGGTATCGGAAAGCAGCGCGCGTTTTCTCTCACCTGTAACGAGTATTTTGACGATCCTTGAATCAATTGTTAGTTTTCTCTCCTATACGATTTTTTTAGTTTCCGTCCATTGGAGTTTGTTGTTTATTTTTATGACTGTTTTCCCGGTATTTTGGGCTGATGTTTATTTTGGTAAAAAAAGGTACAATCTGCATGTTGGTTTAACACCATTAAAGCGTGAAATCTCTTACTATGCTTTTTTACTGAAGGAAAAGCAGTCGGCAAAGGAATTGCGGCTTTTTGATTTGGCTGCCTATTTTTTAAACAGATGGGCCCAAAGGTATCAGATTGACCGGGATGAAACGTTGAGATTGGAGCGAAAAAACCAACTTGCTGGCGTCGGAGTAGACACACTTTCAGCATTTTTTTATATGGGGGCAATCTGCATCATCATCCTGCTATCAAAAACCATAAGAATGACGATTGGCGATTTCATTTCAATCGGTCAGGCAATTCAAGGCACGCAAGGAACGCTGGTGCGCATGTCTGGAGCACTTGCAAAGCTGGTCGAAGATAAGCTGTACATAGAGGAATTTTTCAAATTAAAACATTTTGAGGTTCCTGATGTACCTAAAATGGATAAAACAAGTACGTTCCCTTCCCCTATTTGCAGCGGAATCATGATTGATAACCTCAGCTTCTCGTATGCCAATAGCGAGAGGAAGGCACTAAAAGGAATTACACTGACAATCAAACCCGGGGAAAGCATTTCGATCGTGGGAGCGAATGGGTCCGGCAAAACGACACTGGTGAAATGTTTAATGGGCCTGTTTCATCCGACAACAGGAACAATAACCATTGATGGAATCGATATGAGGAAGATTGACGAGCAGTCACTTATGCAAAACATAACGGCAATCTTTCAGGATTATGTCAAATATCACTGGACGGTAAAAGAGAATATTACGATCGGTGATATCAATAGGCCCGAATCTGATCAAGCGGCGGTTCTTGTAGCCGAGGTCAGCGGAGCCCATTCATTCATAAGCAAGCTGCCAAGCCAATACCAGACGATGCTTGGTAAATGGCTTGTCGACGGAGAGGAACTGTCGGGCGGGCAATGGCAAAAGATCGCACTCGCCAGAGCTTTGTACAAGGATAGCCAAATGATCATTCTCGACGAACCAACAGCAGCGATAGATCCGATTACGGAGCAGGAGATCTTCCAAAAGTTTCGAGATGTAGCAAAGGATCGGATTGCTATTTTTATTTCGCATCGAATGGCATCTGCCAAATTGGCGGATCGCATTGTGGTCATGAAGGATGGGGAAATTGTCGAAACAGGCACCCACCTGGAATTGATGGACAAGCGAGGCGAATATTACAGAATGTATCAGGCACAAGCACAGTGGTTCGAAAATCCCTCAGCAAATCAGATGCAAGGAGAATACATGCCATGTACGAATTCGTAGCCCTGGTTCTGCGGTTTTCTCTGGGGACGATTCTGTTGAGCGCCGGATTGGGGAAAATCTTTAAAATTGACAGGCATATCGTCGTTGTAAAAGCATATAAGATCGTGCCAGATACTTGGATTTTATGGTTCGTGTGGGCAGAGGTTATCGCTGAATTCGTAGCTGGAATCTTGTTGTTCACAGGATATCTCCGGGAAATTCCTTACATCTTGGCAGCCAGTTTGTTCGTTATGTACTCGATTGCGATTAGCATGAATTTAGTCAGGGGACAAAAAGACCTTGACTGCGGATGCGGAGGGGTTGTAGGCAATCACAAGCTGTCGTGGACTCTGGTTATGAGAAATGGAATATTCGTGTTCATTTGCGTGTTGCTGTTTTGGGGAGCAGGAGAGACCGGGAATCGGTTCCCTCTCTTTTCAAACAATTGGATACAGTCTCTTTTCATGTGCTGGGTGGTTTTGTTATTTGTGAGAGTCGTTACCGAGGTGCTGAAGCTATATCAACGGGTGAACGCTCTATTCGATGGCAAAGAGAAAAACTAAAAGAAGAGGAGAAAGCAGAAGATGTTCCAAGATTTGTCACACATCTTGTTATGGATCGTAACATTGATTCAGATGGCTGTTATGTATTTTCTGGTTCGGTTGGTTGTTCAGTTTCTTAATCGGTTTCGCTTGAGCAATCATAAAGTCGAAATGCTTAGTTTGCAAGTTGGACAAGGGGCTCCTGCATTTCGGGAAAAGGATCAAAATGGAGTGATCATCCAGCCTATTTCGGAAAACGAGTCGGATACTTTGTTATTTTTTATCAACGATACTTGTCCAACGTGCAAGACGATCATACCTTCCTTGCATCATTTCCAAACAGAGTATCCTGATGTAAGGATTGTGGCGGTTTCCGGGAGAATTTATTACCAACAATCGCTGGAACTCCCATCGACAATTCCGCTTATTCGGTCCGATTCACTTTTTACGACCTATTTCATCACAAATGTTCCGACAGCTGTATTCATAAACAGCCAAGGTATCATAAAAAATGTTGAAGCGATTTCATCGATTGCACAATTCACGAACTTGTTGAAAAAGCAATCGAAACAAGCAAGCTAGGAGCCGGATATGTCAATTCGACTGGAAGAGATACGAAAATCATACCATGGCGATGGCGTGATCATGGATGTCCTGCACGGGATCAACATGACCTTTTCCCAATCCGATATGACGGCCATCGTCGGCCCATCGGGTTCGGGGAAAAGCACGCTATTAAACATTATCGGTACGCTCGATTGCCCATCGGAGGGGCGTGTTTATTTCGAGGAACAGGAAGTCACCCAATTAAAAGGGAACGGTTTGGCAGATTTCCGCTTTCGTGAGATCGGGTTTATTTTTCAGCATTTTCACTTGATCCCGACCATGACTGCATTGGAAAATGTGATGCTGCCACTCTTGCCAAGAAAGGTCGGGTACGACAAGAAAAAACGGGCGCTGGAACTGCTGGAGCAGGTTGGGCTGCACAAAAAAATAAACGCGCTGCCTTCGCAGTTATCCGGAGGTGAGCAGCAGCGGATCGCCATTGCCCGAGCGATGGTAAACAAGCCGAGATGGCTGCTTGCGGATGAGCCGACAGGAAATTTGGATACGGCGAATGCAAGATTGGTGTTTGATCTGCTGAGGCAGTTCCAAACGGATAACCAAACCGGGATCATCCTGATTACACATGATCCTGCTTTCGCCAGGCAAGCAGACCGAAGCATACGCATGAGGGATGGCCGCGCGACATTGACGACGGATGAAGGTGATTCTCATTGATCCGCTATATATGGAAAAGCTGGTGGCGGCATCCTGCCCGATTCATATTGCTCCTGATCGGGATGCTTCTTACCGGAAGCGCTCTGAGCACATTCGTAAGTCTGACGGAAACCGCACAAGATCGGGCCCGAAAAAGTCAGGACCAGTTGGGACTCCCTTATGAGATCGTGGTGCGTCCCGCAGGCGCGCGAGGTATAACGGAATCACAAAAGTTGGTCGAACCCAATTTTTTGCATGCTGGTTCAGGCGGAATCAGTTTCATGCAATACGAAAAGATCAAACAGATGGATGGGGTGAAGGTCGCCGCCCCCATAGCTGTTTTGGGTTACATCAACACACTGGTGACCGTAGGGGAAGAAAAGCTTCCGTTCATGGATCAGCCGGGGGTGTATCGGGTCACGAGGGAGCAATTCGACAACAGCAAAGGTGACGGGAAGCCAATCAGAACGATGCGGTATTACGGGACGATAGGGGAGTGGTACAACTCGGCCCCTTCCAATCAGAATCCCTACCAAGCGTATCCGCTGGACCCAAAGTTCTCATTCGTTGACGGGGTGTCCCAGTTGGTGATCGGCATCGATCCTTCGGCGGAAAATCAGCTTGTGGGTTTGGAGCAGGCGGTGTTGTCGCTCGGTTCCAGCCGTTACTTTACACGTGCTGATCGGCCGCTTAGCAGTGTGATGGAGACTCCTGCCGGAAACTATACGTCGACAGCCATCCCGCTTTTACTGAGCGAAGATGCGGGCATTGATGTAACGCATAAAGTGACCATCGAGCGTTTGCCTTTCCCGTTCGCAGACAAAAGCCAAGCGAAACAGACGATGGAGCTGGTGAAAAAGAATGGCGGAGAGCAGTTCCTCGACCAGCAGGAACAAGGGACCCAAACGGTTTTTTCCGCCACATTCACAAGCAAAGACACCAATCGTGTCATCGTAGGGGCCTTGTCAGGTATCGATCCGGATACGAACAGCGCGTTTGAGAGAAAGAAAAATGAGCGTGTTGAATTATCGGATGCTTTATTCAAGCCAGGCAAGCTGCAAGTTTCCATAACCGACAGTCCTTATTCCGAACGGTGGCCGTATGCATTTCAAGCGAATCCGTTACCGATTCATTTATCTGACAAGATCAAGAATATTTCCGGTGCTTTCGGCTCCGAAACGTTTCAAGATCTCCACTATGATGATACGTTCAAGCGCTTATTAAATCCCGTTTTTGTCGGGTTTTACGACCCGAAAAAATTGCAAACGGCGAAAAATCCCGGCGGCGATTGGCCGTTGGAAACGTACGGGACATCCACTGCGCGGATGGTTTTGGATCCCCGAAATCTGCCCGTAAATCCACCTGTGAGGCTGCGATCGACAGGCAATCCGCTCTCTATGTTGCCAACTGCCTCAGTCGCGCTGACGACTCTTGAAGCGGCCAAAGCGTATAACGGAGAGCAGGCCATATCTGCTATTCGCATTCGTGTAGTGGAGGGCGACGGGGGATATCAGGAGCGCATCGGCAAGATTTCGGAGCTTGCCAAAAGGATCGAATCAGAGACCGGCTTGGTCGCCGACGTAACGGTTGGATCAGTGCCGCAGCCTGTCCTGATTCACACCCCTGCCAATACATCGAATTCTCCGGTAGGCTGGATCGAGCAATTTTGGATGCACCTCGGTGGAGCTGTACCGCTTCTTGGCGAAATCGAAATCGGGACAAGCGGGGTTTACCTGTTTGTATTTTTGCTTGTCTTTACGTACGTTTTAACGACCAACACCGTTACCTTTTTATCGAGGACGCGGGAATTCGGGGTATTGCTTGCAACAGGGTGGAGGCAAAGTGATCTGCGGAAGCTTTTGTTCATTGAAGCGCTGCTGATGGGCGGGTTTGTAGCGGTTATTTCGTGGGCGATTGCGGGAGCAGCTTTGGTGCAAAGCAATACCAGGATTCCGGTGCTATTGTATCTCTCCATAGGGCTAACCGGATGGTTTACCTACCTGGTAGGAACAATTCCTTCGATCTCGATGCTGAGGAGCATTTCGCCGTACACGTTGGTAACGACGGGGGAGGTACAGCAGGGAGGACCGCGCATTGGACAGGAGGTTACGAATACGTTTGCGCTGGCGTATAACCAGCTGTGGAGATGCTGGCGGCGCAATTTGCTCTCTGTCATTGCGATGGCCATTCCGCTAGGGTTGCTGGTCTTTTATGTCTTTGTAACCTTCCGATTGGACGGCGTGCTGTACGCGAGCTGGTTTGGCAAATACGTTGCAGTGGAAATTGGCCAAACGCCGTATATCGCGATGGTCCTTTGTTTTGGTATGGCGATACTTATTACAGCGGAAATGATGTGGCAAAACGTAGCGGATCGCAAGCAAGATCTCACGCTGTTGGTCGCTCTAGGCTGGCCTCGCAATGCGTTGCGGCGGCTGATTTTATGGGAAGGCATCCAATGCGGAGCGCTGTCCGCACTTCTTGGCGTTGGGATCGGGTTTGTGATGATCGTTTGTTTGTATCGCACGTTTCCATGGAAAGACCTCGCAATCCTGGCGACTCTTGGGGCAATCTCTGTCGTCACGGGAGCTGTCGGTGCACTGATACCTGCGGAAAAGGCGGTCCGCTTATATCCGCAGCAAGGGCTTCGCCGTACTACCACTCGTAAATCAACGGAAAATGCCCTACGTATTGCGATCGCAAGCTTCGTTGCAATTGCGCTTGTGGGGGCAGCCACTAGTGGAGTGTATCTTTTTCAGGCAGATGATCAACACGGCCCAACAGTCGGCGACAGTTTTCCTGCAGCAAACAGATCGAACCCTTTCCATAACCAGGCGCAGCTCGCAGCTTTTGAACCCCAACCTGTCAGTGAGGGAAGCCATGCAACGTACGATTGGTCAATCGACATGGACGATAAAGGGCATTTTCGGTCAAATCTCACCGTCACGGCGGAAAATCGCTCGAGTGACGAATGGGACCAGCTCGTTTTTTATTTCATACCGAATGTGTTTAACAAAGAGGGAAAGGGTACTTGGCGTAAAGGGAAGGCTGAGATAAATTCGATTATGCTCCATGGAAAAACACTTGCATACACCGTTTCCGACGATACGTTACAGGTTCACTTGCCTGAAGTCATGCACCCTGGCGATAAAGTCTCGATTACAATTCGCTATCAGTTTGATGTTCCGCAAAAAGGACTTCGATACACGCAAGAAGAGGAAGGTTATTACTTGGCGCAGGCATATCCGATGCTCGCAACCTATCATCAAGGCTGGAAAAAGAAAGAGTACATGTCGTTCAGTGAGTCATACAATACGGGATTTTCCGACTTTACGGTGTCGTTCCGCATTCCTGACGGGTACTCGGTGTTCAGCTCTTCCGACCAGGACCCAGCCGGAAATGTAAAGACAGGAACGGTTACCGTAAACCGTTCACGCGAAATGTTCATCGCCATTTTGAAAAATGTGGAGGTCATGACTGCAAAGGTAGGCGAAGTGGAGGTACGCGTGATTGGGAAAAAAGGTCAACGCCAGGAAATGCAGCTGGCTATGGAGACCGCGGGGCAGGCTTTGCCATTTTTTGAAGAACGGATTGGAAAATATGCAAACAATCAACTGGATCTTGTCTTAGGCGGGATCGCGATGGAGTATCCTGGCATTGTTACGGTTGGCTCGGATCAACCGGCTAATCGGATTCGCGATTTTCAGGAGACCG
Source organism: Brevibacillus fluminis (assembly GCF_052072235.1). Classification (GTDB taxonomy): domain Bacteria; phylum Bacillota; class Bacilli; order Brevibacillales; family Brevibacillaceae; genus Brevibacillus_D; species Brevibacillus_D fluminis_A. The sequence goes on from NZ_CM125436.1 coordinate 136,101, forward strand.
TTGTCCATGAACTTGCTCATCAATGGTTTTATGGTGTTGTGGCGAATGACCCCTACACGGATGGTTGGCTTGACGAAGGGATTGTCACTTTGGCAACTTCCATGTATTTTTATGACGCGATGGCGGATAACAGCAGCTTTGTCAGATGGGCCGAGAAGGTCCCGTTGGCAAAAGGGAAAGCATCCAATTTGCCACTGGACCAGTACCAGGAGACAAAAGTTCTCGGTCCGCTATACGCTCAGCCAGCAGTGAGGCTATGGGATCTCTTGTCTCTCTACGGCGATATAGACGAAGGATGGCGGTTCCTGAAAGCCTATTTTGAGACGTATGCATACAAACAGGTCGATACAGACGAATTTTTGCGTTTTGTGACAGCATATTTCCCTGTCGAAAAGAAATATTTCGCAAGTTGGTTACAAGTAAAAGAGTGATGAAAGGTAATAATCAGGTTGTCGTTTGGAACATGACGGCAACCTTTTTTTCCGTAGTCATACGTCTGATGGCTGCGGTTTTTTTGTCCCAAATGCCGATAGTAAACTGGTCGTAACGGAAAAAAAGGGGGGAACCATACCCAAATGATAAAAAAACGTTTGGTGCTGATCGATGAAGATGTGCTTGCCCTCACGGAATTGAAGCAGCGAATGGCCGCCAGTCAGTTTTTATCGGTGATCGGCGAGGCGCATCAAATCGAAGACGTGTGGAAGGTGCTGCAAACGGAACAACCGGATCTGGTTCTGGTCGGCAGCTTGCGCCAAGCGGAGATCGGGGTTCTGTGCCAGCAGATCCGATTCATGTGCCCGCAAGTGACGGTCATTGCAACATGTTCCGCAAAAGAACTGCATTGGGAGCCATTTTTGCGCAATTTGCAAATCTGGGTGTTGGCCAAACCGGTTCAGCCGGAGCAGGTAGAACTGCTTTCCATGCAGCCGTCGCCTGCTTCCTATATGCAATCCGGTATGGGGACAGGCGCGCCCCTCGTACCGGTGCAATCATCGCCGTCCGCATATGCAGTCGCTGAATCCCCGGTTGCGACGCCTGCATATCCGGCAAAAAGGGAAAAGCCAAAGCATTTGATCACGGTGTACGGGCCAAAAGGGGGCGTGGGCAAGACGTTTCTGTCGCGGGAGTTGGCTGTGTATTTCCGGCAGGTACAGCAAAATGGACGTCCGTTGAAGGTGCTGGCGATCGACTTCAACCTGGATTTGGGGACATTTGCGACCTCGCTGAATTTGCCGCGGACGCCCAATCTGTTCACGTGGGCGCAAGCGATCGATCAACAGATCATAGCTATGATGCAGCGGGAAGGAGTCGACAGCGAGACAGCAGGCCCGCAGGAATGGCAGGAGTATGCCACCTCCCTTCGCCTGGGTGCCGATGAGGTCGAGCCGTTCATCGTGGTGCATGAGCAGTCCGGCCTCCACATCCTGACTTCACCGCGAGAGATCAGGCAAAGCTTTGAGATCAAGGATTACCATTTGTATGTGATGCTCGAAACGCTGAAACAGAGCGATTACGATGTCATTCTGATCGATACGGCGCCGGATACATCGGATGCGACGATTCAAGCGCTGTTTTTTTCGCAGCGGGTGGTTCTGGTGGGGACGCCTGTCGTGGATGCGATCGAAAACATCCAGCGTCTGCTCAAGCTTTTGCGCGAAGCGGAATACCCTGAGGAACGCATTCAAGTATGCATCAACCGACTCCAACGCAAGGAAATGTTCACGCTCGAGGAGATTCGCGCGTATTTTCAGCTGCATCCGGGGAAAACGATCTTTTCCATTCCGGATGACGATGAAGTGAAACGGTCGATCAATGCGGGTATGCCGATCATGCTGGGGCAGCAACGGTCAGCGGCCAGGGATGCCATCGAGAAGCTGGCCAAATCGATCGTGGCGATCGAGGATGAAACAGCGTCCCAAAAAACGCCTAAGCCGAAGGAAAAAGCGCGTTCTTCCATGTGGAGCTGGCTGCGCAGATAAGGGGGAGTTTGCATGTCATTTTACCGAAATCGATTGTTGGGCCTTACGCAGCAGACACCATCCATGCTGTACGATCTGCGACAAACGGGACGGCAAAGCGGGCGCGTCCCGGCGATGATCGGCGAATCTGCTTTTGGCGGGGGTGCGCATGAGGCAGAGGGGATCGTATCGAAGGATATCGAATCGGCCGTGAAGGTGCAGATTGTGGAAAAATACGGGACAAGGCTGTGGGAAGAAAAAGAGAGCGGGGAGTTCCTGGATGAGTTGGGAAAGGATATTCGCCTGCTGTTGGAAATGAAAGCACCGATAGCAGGTTATCAGCTGGAGCAAGTCGCACATAAGCTGCTTCACGAGCTGGTCGGCTGGGGGCCGCTCGACCCGCTGTTGGCTGATGACGACATCACCGAAATCATGTTTCACCGCTATGATCAGCTTGTCGTTGAACGCAAAAGCTTGGGCAGACTGGAAGCTATTTCAGGGAAAGTTTTTCGAGATGAAGAGGAGTTGTTGCGACTGATCGAGCAAATCGCCTCATCGATGGGGCGCGAGTTTAATGAAACGAAGGCGGAGCTGCATACCCAGCTTCCGGACGGCTCGCGCATCGCCGCCTCCCATCGCGTCATTTCACCAGACGGTCATATGCTGACGATACGTAAGCACCGCGATCTGCTGACCGAAGCGGATTATGTCAGATATGGGTCCATTTGTCCGCCGATGCTGCAATTTTTGAAATGGGCGGTTGGCTTGGGCCGGGCTTCCGGCATTGTCAGCGGGGGGACGGGTTCCGGTAAAACTCATTTGCTGAACCTGATTTCCGCGTTCATTCCCGATCATTTGAGCGTAATTACCATTGAAGATGTGCTGGAGCTGAAGCTGCAGCATCCGTATGTCCGCCGTTTTTTGGCAAAGCCGCCCAACCACGAGGGAAAAGGGGGCTATTCGATCCGAGATTGCGTGCGCTTGTCATTGCGGAAAAGGCCAGATGTCATCATCGTGGGCGAGTCGCGTGGAGGAGAGATTGTCGATTTGTTTTGGGCCATGAATACCGATCACCCGGGAAGCTGGAGCACCGCTCACGCCAATTCCCCGCGGGCTCTGGTCGATTCGACATTGCCTATTCTGTTTGCGAAATCGGATGAAAAATATAGCAGCTTTGAGCGCAATCTCATGATCGGCTCAGCCTTGCAGCTGATCGTACAGGTAAAACGATTTGAGGAAGACGGAAGCCGCAAAGTGGTAGCGATCACCGAGGTGGTAGGAACGGGTGAATCGCATGAGGAGCGCATACGGCGAACGTGCAACGTCAAGCATGTGGTGCCTGAGCGGGTCTATCTTCAGGATATTTACGTGTATGAGCCGACAGATGTTGTGAACGGCCGGGTCGTCGGTCACTATCGATGGACAGGATATAAACCGGAACGGCTGATTCGAAGCTGGATCGCAAAAGGACTGCGCCCGGAGGAAATGGACAAAGTCTTTTTCACCACGCCGATTCGCGCCTAGGGGGATACCGATGATTGCTGAAGCGATGCCGTTCTTATGTGTGGGATTGTTGGCGGCGGCCATTTGCCTCATTTGTCTGCCAAGCTCTCTATGGGCGAGGCTGATTGATCCACAGAAAGACCATGCTGTGATGATGCAAGTGCAGCAGGGGCGACTTTCAGTGCGCGAAAAATTGGCGAGACGTCTTCGCCAGTCCCAGGCGAATGTGACGCTGGGACAGTATGCGCTGATTGGAGTTTTTTCCGGAACGGCTTTTTATCTGTTGTGCGGAATGGTTTTGCAATCGTGGTGGATGCCGATCCCGGCCTTTTTTGCCGGGATCATTTTCAGCGAGAGGGTGGTCGGATACAGGAGTGCAAAGCACAAGGAGCGGTTTGAAGCCGGAAACTTGAGGGCGGTGCGTATTATGGCCAGTTCCCTTCGCACGTCTCCTTCTTATTTGGTGGCCTTCGAGCAGGTTGCCCATCACGCATTCGTGGAAAAGCGTGTGGCGCGAGAATATTTGCGCGTGGTTGAGCTGCTGCGCGGTCAGGTGCCTTTGGACAAGGCAATGGCGGATTTCCATGCCAGGACCGGTTCTGCGGACATCGCCTATCTTTCGACAATTGTGCAGGTTCAGCGTGAGCTTGGCGGGGATATGGCAAAAACGCTGGATCAAGCCGCTGGTGCCATTTTGCGCAGAAAACAGCTGTTTCGCAAGCAACGAGCGGCGATGTCTCAAATCCTCGCGCAGGTTAACCTGCTCTCAGCCATGCCTTTTGTGTTTGTCGCAACGCTGTTTCTCAATAACCCTCACCATTTTGACCCGCTGCTGGCGACCATAAGCGGGCGATTTTTGATTTTGGGCGCGTTTCTCATGATATTGTTGGGCGGCGAATTGATTCGATTTATCGCGCTGAAACAAGCTTACCGAGGAGGGTGACAAATGCTGATCGCAGTGGTTGGGTTGGGAGTTGCCGTGCTGCTGGTGTGTTTACCCAGCGCATTTCGATCTAGCGGCGTGCAGCAGGCTGGGTTGCACGACCGCATTGAAGTTGAACAGAATGCGCGTTTTACAGACAGTTTTGCCAAAAACAGGCGGAAGCTGCCCGGCCTGTCGCTGCTGACACGCAACCCGCATGTAATGGAACGGCTGATCCGATATGTTGGGGTGGACAAGCAGCAGGTCTCGGCTAGTCTGGCGCGACTGCGGTGGAAGACGACACTTGAGGAGATTGTGCTGGCCAAACTGTGCGGCGCCTTTCTGGTGATCGCGGCGCTCATTTATTTGTATTTCGCTTTTCAAATGGGGCAAAATGTTTCCTACGACCAATTATGGCCGCTTATTGCGGCGTTGGTCGCTTTTCTTTTGCCCACGCAATACCTTGAATGGTCGGACAAAAAAGCCAAACAGGAGATCCGGCAGCAGATTCCGGTTTTTTTTAGCATTGTCCAAGCATTGGTAGAGGCAGGCATGCCGGTCCATTCGGCAGTGAAGGCTACGGCGCGGCGCGATCCTTCTCGTCTCGGTCGCGAGCTGGCCTGGATGGAAGTGGAGGAAAGGCAATACGGAAACTGGCGCAAAGCGCTCGAGGAGACTGCATATCGCTGGGAGGTCGACGGATTTGTGGCGATTGCGCTGGAGATTAATGAGGCGCTGACGAAAGGCATCAGCATTTCCAAGCTGCTTGCCGATCAGGTGGAAGAGCAGCTGAGGCAGCAGGAGAGCGAGGCAGAGGCCGGGATCAATCGGCTTCAGGTGAGATTATTGCCTTTTCTCATCGTGTTTATGGGCATTCCCTTGATGTTTTTGGTGATGGGACCTGCATTCATGGGAATTGGAGAAAAGCTGTAGCGAGAAATATTTTTGCACCACCCCACTGTCTTTTGGCAAATTCAGGATATAGCCAAAGGAGGGATGAACATGAACGCAGTTACCGGGTATGTACAGCGGTTTATGAGGGAGGAGGATGCAGTAACGATTGTTGAGATGGTGATCATCGTCGCCGTCATTTTGATCGTTGTCCTGCCGACCTTGCAAAATCTTGGTTCGGCTGAGAATGAGCGGTTGGAAGAGATGGAAAGCAAGCTGAGAAAGTGATGGACGTTTGCCTGGGTGTCTTTTTGGCGATCGCGGCCTGGTTTGATTGGAAGTGGCGGAAGCTGCCGAATTGGTTGTTGTTTCCTGTCATGCTGGCTGGCTTGGCATACCAGACGGCAGAAGGTACATGGTGGACAGCGGCAGGCGGCCTCGCAAGCGGGTTTGCCATTACGGTGGTGCCGGTAGCGCTGAGGGCAATGGGGATGGGCGATCAAAAATTGCTGATGGCGGTCGGGGCATGGACAAGCGCTGCGGACATATATTGGCTGGTTGTACTCTCAGCTTTTCTTTGCATGTGCGCAGTGCTCTGTCGACCGCAGCGAATCAGGCGGTTAGGCAGGCATCTGTATTTGTCTGCGATGGGATTGGCAGCACATCGCAGGCTGTGGCTCCCCGACATGCAGCAGTCCGCATTAACGGTCCCTTTTGCCGTATATGTCTGTGGCGCATTTTGGCTCCGGCAAGCTGCGGGAATCTGGCTATGAAGCGATGGAGAGTGTGGCGCGAGGAAACGGGCAGCCAATTGGTAGAGTTTGTGCTTGTTTTTCCACTGATTTGGGTTTTGCTGATTTTTGCGATGGATCAGTTCACGATCATGTATAACAAGCAGGTAGCGCTGGCAGCAGCGTTTGAAGCGGGGCGTACAGCATCTTTGCAGCCAAATGCCGGACTTGCCAGGTATTATGCGGGTCTGCGTGCGGATGATGAGCTGGAGCAGGCGATTGGCTTGAAGTCGAGCGATGTAGAGGTGATCGTAAACAGGCGATGGCGTAAAGGAGAACACCTGGAGGCAAGAGTATCAATGACCTTTTCACTGCTGGCATCCAATCGACCGTATCAGATTGACGAGTCGTATTTCATGATGGTGGAGAATGCGGAGGAGTGAGCGCCATGCTGAAACAGGAAAACGGGACGGTGATGCTGATCTCCCTGTTTTTTCTCATCTGCTTATTTGCCTTTTCATCCCTTGTCCTGTTGTTGGGGCAAGGAGCATTGGCAGGCATGCGAACACAGCAAACAGCCGACCTGATCACCAAGGGGGCGAGAGCAGCAGGCAAATGGACAAAGACAGACCCTGAGACAGGTGAAACAAAAAGCAGGCTGTTTGCGACAACGCAGGAGGCAAGAGAGCAAAATGCGAGTATCATCCGGGGGGCCAGGGAAGAAGCCGAAAAGCTTTTTGAATTAAATCGGGATGCATTGGAAAAGACCGCCCATCGGGTCGATATTACGCACCAAAAAGGGGAGAAGCATTACCTTTACAACCAGGGCATTTACCATTTGGAGATTACGGTAGAGCAGGAAGCGCCATCGCTTTGGGAAACGTTGATCATGAAAGTGCGGAGGGTGTCACAATCCGAGCTGAATCGATAATCTTCTTTTTTCTCGGATTTTGCGATTATTTTTGTCCCAAATCGACATGGTAGGGTATGGGCATATCAGTTGAGGGACAGGAGTGACGCTGGATGCCTTCGCAAATTATTGAAAGATATAAAAGAATACTAAGCGGTGAACAAAAACGATTTTCTCCCTACGAGTTCGAGGAGCTGTTGTACCGGAAGCAAAAGGTGCAGCTTGTTCTGCGGTATGCGATCGAGCAGGTGAAAAAGTGGACGCCGGAAGAGGCGCGGTTACATCTTAGCCCTAAGGATGTCATGGATTTAAAGCTGCATTTGGTAAAGGAATTCATTGAGCCGCCGATCGAGGCCAAGGCTGACGATGTGTACTATCTGGTCGAATATGCGTATCCGTACCTTCCGCGGCCGGGTGAAAAGCAAAAAGCGCTGGTCGTGTATAAAGAGGTGCTAGCTGGGAAACGCCGGCATTTTCCGCTGCATTATTTTCAGACGCTTAAGGGAGAAGAGCGGGCAAAGATTTGCTTCGAGTACATGTGGCAGGAGCTGTTGGGTATAAAAAGCGTGAACGATCTCCCAGCGCTCTTCACCAGAACGGAAGACGCTTACCAGCTCTTACGAAAATACAAGCTGAAGATCCTGGTGGATACCCTCTATTTTTCACCGTTTGACATGGTGACAGAAATGTATCCGGAGCTGAATGACCCGAAATTATGGGGTGAAAATTTTTGATGTAAAAATATTTGCAGTGACCCTCTGTCTTTTTCTACAGTTAAGCTAGTTTCATAAGCTTATAAGCAGATGAAACGGCCGTTATGTTTCTGGTGAGAAAGGGAGGCGTTGCAAATGGCAACAGTAAAGTCTCGCCAAGAGGAGTACACAGAGATGGAGATGCTTGTGGGACTGACAGTTCGCTATCAGAAGCACAAGCCTGGGGCCAATCTCAATGTTGAGAGATTGCCCCGAGACGTATTTCGGATCGAGAGCGTTCATCGGTTCGGGAAACGTGTGGTTATCAATGACGGTATCATTGTGATGGAAGATGTTCCAGCCGTCATCATGCGCGGGGGAAGGGCAGCCTTTCTCTTGCCGACAGGAGAAGAACTCTACTTTTTTGTTGTAGAGTAGCCTCCAGTGTCTGCCTTGCACGGCTGCGTGCCGGGCAGATAAAAAAAGATTTATTACTTAACATAGAAATGTTTTGTTGACGGCACAACAAGACATATAGCAAAATGGCGTTAAATGTATAAAATTGTATAAAAAGGGAGGAATTTGAAATGGTGTTGGTACATGATGCGTTAGAGCTTGTCCAACGTTTTCATGAAAGCAGTGAGATGATGTTGGACAAGGATACGTGCAAGGATCGCTTTATTTCGTACGTGTTTACTGAATATCAGGAAGAGGTGCTTCAGCAGTACGATTTGGACATGTTCTATGAACATTTGAACCGCATTCAGCTTGGAAGATGCCGGATCGATTTTGATCTCGCTGTCGATCGGTGGTACCAAAGACAGTACGAGCTTTTTTGCGAGGAAGGGACGTTCCACGACCGGTTGTTCACCATCGTAAAAGAGGTTCTGCTAAAACAAGGGGCTACCACAAAGGAACACCTGATCAATAGCCTGACGAAGTTTTTCACCGCGCCGACAGGCTTTATGCAAAGGTGGATGAACGACACCAAACGAAGCGTTGGCAGCTATTTTTATTACGTTTCGAAAATGGGCATTCGGACATACAAGGACATTGAGGCACTGGTTGATGTCTGGGCCATTGAAAATCCGGAAGCATTCAAAGAAGAGCAACAGGAACTTCTGGCAAAACGAAAAGGCAGAGGAAGGCCCCAAAATCGGGAGTTATCGCAATTGATCAAACATGCACAGGAGATCAAACCTCAGCTCACACCTCAGGAAAAAGAGAGAATCCGCAAAATCTACTATTACTACCGCAAAAGCTTAGACATGCTAGGAATGATCGAGAAATTCCGCAGCTACCTGCTTGCCAAAGCAAAAGAAGCGCAAGATAAGCAATTTACCTCGCCCAAACAACCCAACTCCATTCAGGTGGTCTAACACGTATGTACCAGCAGGTGCAAAGGTTTGTTTCAGCCTTTCGAGAGCTGGAGAAAAAGGAATTCGAGCTCTCAACCGAACAGCAAGAATCGTGGAAACAGCTAAAAGAGAAACTGGCTTCACCGTCCGATTCGGACGTAGATGAATCACCCCACAGGGGACTGCAAACAATCGTTGTTACAGGTTTATATCCTCGAACCGGTTCCAGCTTTATTGCGAGCAATTATGCCTATTATCATTCTGGAAAATCTGTGACGACGACTTTATGCGAATTACCAGGAATCTTTTCCTCCTATTACATTTCCCTCGACTTTGAAAAACGGGCGAGCGGTTCCGAACAAACCAACAAAACGTTGCTTCTGCAGGGACGAAAGCTGCGAATACATGCGCAGCAGCCTCGACAAGTAGAACATTCAAACCATACAGACACGATGAGTTGGTTTTACCCATTATTGAAAAGCACACAGCTTTTGGTTGTAGATATTTCGTCCCATTGGAATTCAGCAACTGCTGCCTGGCTTATGGGATTGGCTGATCAAATCTGGGTTGTTGTCGATACCGATTTTCCACGATTGGCACAAACGGTTTTTGATGAGCCAACTCCTTCCTGGTGGCTTACTGAAACAAGTAAAATTCGCATTATTCTAAACAAATGGCCGCTGAACAGTTCGAAAGGAAGCGTTTGGCGAAAGGTTCAGGGGACGCTCGCAATCTGGGATGAGCGAGTGAGTATACCTTCAGTCTTTTGCTGCGTGCCCCCTATGGACGAGGAAGCGGTTTTGAAAACCCGACTGGCGGCACGTCTATATCTTGAAATGTATCCCAATGAAAAGGAACTGATCGACCAGCTGGCTTGCCTGGACAAAGGAAGGTTTTTATGAAGAAGAAGACATTGCTCACCATCGGAATTGTTTCGTTTGCTCTTGCGGGAGGCTGCTTTTATGCCGCGACCCATTATCTCGATGAGCTTGCTCAGGAAAAGTTGTACGCTCCGGTGGTAAAGGTTGTTGCAGGCAGGGAGATCATGCCTTTTGAGCCGATCACAAGTGATGATGTCGTGATTGAGCAAGAGGAAGTAGATGAGATTCTGCCGGATTCTTACCGTCGGATTGAGGATGTGCTGGGGAAACGAAGCGTGCAGCCAATCTTTGCGGGGGAGCAGTTGTTGAAGCGAAAGCTTGAGGATAATCAATTGCTCCCAGGGCCGCAAAAAGCCAGGTACGAGTTTCCGCTTACGATGATGATGCCGACAACGGAGGTGCGAAAAGGCGACTATGTAAAGGTCTGGGTAAAGTATAAATCGCCTGCCGAGCTTCAACTTATGCCGGCGCCAGTGACTTTTACGAAAAGCAGTCAGTCTGCTGAGTTGTTGTTTGAAGGACAGCTCGCGACGGTGAAAGATAGCAATGGAATTGAAATTTATACGTTAAAGCCATCGATTCTTACAAAAGCGGATCAAATCGAAAATCCATTTTTTCATGCCGCAGAAGCAACCAAGCCTTTAGAAAGCGAACGTCGTTACCGGGACTACCGGGCGGAACCATCAGCGATTCCCGCTTTTATTGGATTCAATCTGACAGATAAAGAGTACGTCATGCTAACGGAAGCCATGCAGTACGGAGTCATTCAAATCGGCACCTATCTGAATGTGAAAGGGGAGAAGGCGCTTTGAGGGTTCTTGTCTGTTATCCGATCAAGACATTAGTCAATTCGTTCATTCCTGCTTATTGTGATGTGTTAACAGTAGAAAAGGAAACCGAGCTGGCATCGATCGCAGCGCGATATCAGCCGCAAGTGGCCGTATTTTTCACCGACGCATTCACCCGACAAGTATGGGAGTGGGTGCCGGAAGTGTTCAGCATCTTCTTGCCAGAGATACCGAAAGTATTTGTGGCAACCCATCACGACCATGCCTTTGTCAAAAAAATCGTCGAGGATAAGGGTGAGCAGAGAGCCTATGTACTGCCGGCCGGGTTGACTTATGCGGAAATCAAGGAGCAGTTGGCCATCATTTTGGAAGATCGCCTTTCAACGGTGACCCATCAACAGATGGAGGAGGCAAACGGAAAAGTGGTTGCGCTGCTCAGCTATGGATCAGCAGGAGTCACCACATTTAGCATCAACTATCCCGTATTGCTGGCGAGACGGCTGCCATCTGCCAAAATTGCAGTCATCGATATGAATGTGGAGAAGCCTGATTTAACCAAGTTTTTTCAGTTGAAAGAACTGGCTCTTTTTCGGCCCGATCTTATCGAACCTAATTTTGCGGAGAAACGGAATTGGATGAGTCTGTTTACCCAAAGCAAGATCGCGAAAAATCTTTATTATGCTGGAGGGGCGTGCAAATGGAAGGCATACGAAATTTCGTCTCTGCTCAACGTCTTGCGTTCCAGGTTCGATTACATCTACGTCGACTGGGGTTTTTGTTTCCCGGAAACGGAGGGGCTGCACAGATTGCTCGGGGAGGCGGATCAAAATTTGTTTTTTGTCCGAGCTGATCCTTTCAGCTTCGAACATGCCAATCAATGGCTGCAAAAATGGGAGATAAAAGGGATCAAGCAGCATATTTTGATCAGCCAGTTGGATCGGGAAGAATCAAGCAGCTACCGCGTCCGGGAAAACGGGCAGGTTTACGGTGTGCTGCCCCATGTGCCAGACGCGCGCGTCAGTCATTCCCATCGGCAGAGGAGCATATTGGTGGAGGAGTTTTTACCGCCGAAAAAGTACAAGAGCAGTTTGCTGCAGCTGGTCGAGGCGGAGCAAAGGAGTGTAATGAGGGAGCTGCGTTATGCTGACATACAAGGATAGACGAAATTGGACAAGAGCCGATATTCAAAGCGTAGAAGATGTGAAACAGGCTGCCCGCGACCATTTGAACTACTTTGGCAGCACAAAAGAAGAGAAGCTGTCCATGCAACAGATTTTGGAGCTGGCTGAGAACGGCGATCGCAACAGCCATAGCCACATTACGCTTCGACTCCAGCATTATTTTGAGGAGGAGTTGGGACGACCGGTAACGGAATCAATCTTTCCACATGTGAACGCGTATGAAGGCATAACTTTTGCTACCTATGGATGGGGAATCCTCGATGTCGTTTTGCACCTTTCACCTTTTGTTGAGGAAGTCCGGGTTTCGGCCAATCGCCGAGTTGCTTACTTGGAGCGCGGCATAAAAAAGTTTCTCGCCTATACTCCGAGCTGGGATGAGGTCGTGATGCTTCAGCAGAAGCTCGCCAATTCTGCGCAGCTTACCTTCAATGAAAAAAAGCCAAGGCTTAGCGGCTATTTGGACAAGCTGAAGGCTCGGCTGACCATGTTTACCTTTCCATACTCGCGCACACCGACGATTATTGTCAGGCGATTCTCAACGGTGAGCTTCTCTCTCCAGCAACTGCGGCTGCAGCCATTGCCTACGTTTGATGAAAAAGTTCAGTTGTTGATCGAGCAACAAGTTTATGGGCGCAGCAACGTGTTGGTGATCGGCCCGATGGCTGCGGGAAAAACAACATTGATGATTTGCATGCTCAAACTGAAAAATCCGGAAACCGATTATATCACCATCTATGAGAGCGAACATGAAATGCGATTCGCCGACGTTTGGCCGGGAGAAGTGATCGAGCTGCAAAATGTCGAGGAGATCGGCATCGAGCTGGCAAACAGCTTTAAAGATATTTACCGCTCCACGGCCAACACGGTATTGATAGGTGAAATCCGGGAACCGATTGAAGCCCATCATTTTATCAACGCCGGTATTCGCGGGACGGATGCGACAATCGCTGCATTGCACGAGCGATTTCCACGACAGGCATTAAATGATTTGACCGATCTGGTGTTTCAGTATGGAGGGAGGAGCATCGAATTAACACAGGAGCGCATCAGCAGAGCCGTCAACTTTGTCAATTCGTTAAAATATCGCAGCAATGGGCATCGGTATATTGATGAAATAACGGTTACGGAGTGGAATGATGTGATGGCTAGAGTTGAATCAGTGCCATTGGTCTATCGCAACATGACAACTGGAGAGTATGAGTGGACGGGAAAGCAGCTGCCGGATGAACTGGTGGAGCACATGTGCATGATGGGTGACGCCGATCTGGCTGTTCTGCAGGATTTGGGGATCACCAAAGCAGGGAGACAGCTATGATTCGCTTATTGTTTGTGCCGATGTCGCTTTGCCTCCTCATAGGGTTTGTCACGTGGGGAATGGTAGCTGCTAAGACTTGGTCGACACCAAGGGTGTTTTATCCGAAAACATTGCTCGCACTGAGGAACCGGATGCTTGCCGACGCGAATGCAGGATATCTGTATCGGCACTATTCCACCTGGTGCAGCATCGCCGGGGGCAAGCTCTTACCAGAAGATTTTGCGGTTATTTCGCTAATTGGTGCTGTAGTTGGCTTTATTGGTGGGCTATGCCTTGGCAACCTGACGATGTCGCTATGTCTGTTTCTATTGTTTCTGCTTCTCCCGACTCTCTTGCTATACGCGAGATACACCGTGCGGATGAATGCGATGATAAAATCGTTTGGCCAATTCGTTGATCTTTTTTCCCGCCATTACAGCAATCGGAAGAGCATTTTACCCGCTTTTCGGGACATGGTGGAAGAATGTCCGAAGCAGCTGGAAAATGAGCTGATATTGCTTATCAACAAGCTGACGGACGGGGGCAATGCGACCGTAGCAATCGAGCAGTTTGCGGAAAGGGTGAACCATGGATGGGCACAGGATTTTGCCACGTATGTCATTAGCGGGTTAGAAGGGGAAACAAAGGATATCCAGGCTTCCTTGAATCGATTGACAAACGAAATGTTTGTACTGGAAGACGAGCGCGAGGAACGCCAGAGCGAGATACATAGCATCTGGATCAGTCTCATTATTGTCATCGTGATCTGCATCCTGCTGATTCCGTATAACCAGGCTCTTTTGAAGGACTCTCTGCGACTATACTTTTTTACTCCTGACGGGCAGACATTGCTTGCGATCGCATTGACGATCTGGTGCTTCTGCATCCTGCTTGCGTTTATTTGGGGAAAGAGGCATGAATGATGATGATTTCCATTCGGTTAGTATTTCTGTTGTGCGGTGCGATTTTTATCCTCATCGCTTTGTTCCTGACCGGTCTCTATTTGCTCCAGCTTAATTGGAAGCGACAGATTGGCTTGTCGCGGATGATCAAAAAATCATGGAAGCAACTTGTCGGAACTCAAACCAGTGACAAATGGGAGCGACTGTTGCTGGCGGCAGGTAAACCATTTGGTTGGGGTAAGCTGGAGTGGGTAACGGTCCAGTGGATATGCGGGCTCATTCCTTTACTGCTCGTTTTGCTGGTGGCTTTGGTCAAACCTGCGGGGTCCTTCCCGTTTCTCAGTTTTGTCATATTGCCTGCGGCCGGTTATCTCACTCCTTACTTTTTGCTGCGATGGTGGAAAGGGTTGCGCGAAGAACTGCTTAGCGTAGATATTGCGAGATTTATCAACCGTTTCATCACGCTGCTGGAAAATCAGGTGCCTCCTTACCAAGCAATGGTAAAAGCGGCTCGTCCTACCCGATTGCTGAAAAAATATATCCCTAGCTTGTCTGAATGGAACAAGAGCCGCGTTGAGGCATTGGAGATGTTGAAGCAGCGGATTGGCGTTGATGATGGGGTTATCCTGGTCTCCAATATGCGCACGCTGGAGCAGCTGACGGATGAACAAATCAACCTCACCATGCAGCGTATGGAGCTGGCTATCGATAACCGGAGAATGTACAGGCATCGAAAGAAAATCAAATCGTTGGGGCTTGCCTATAGCGTTATTGTCTATCCCGCCTTTTATGTCGGTTTGATTGTTGCGATGTTTCCGTGGTATAAGCTGCTCACCGAAATCCTCGATAAATATTTGGTATAGAAAGGAACCGATTCATGTGACAAAGCTGCTGTCCATCTTCGCGTGTTTGATATTTACCTTGGGAATCATCGTGGCCAGTATGGGGGAAGTGAACCACGCCGTTGTGAAGGAAGATGGATTGCGGGCGAAATCGGTTCAGTGGATAGAGAAAGCAATCCCTGCCAAATGATCGATGATTTACAAAATGAAAAAGGAGTGTTTCGTTTATGTCCAAAATGTTCTTTATTTTAGTTTCGTGGCAGTAAAACATTGATATATCAACGTTTCGAGGCTGTTATAGGGGTAGTTTGCAAACCAAATGCTAACCTTTATCGTACTAAAGCGCGTTTTTAGAGCTAAAAATGACGGACTCCAGCGAATCAACAGCCTCTTTTTGCATCGTCATGGAGACGTGGCTATATCGATCCAAGGTGACCCCGATGTTTGCATGCCCGAGCAGTTCAGACACTACTTTCGGATGAACTCCCTGTTCAAGTAGAAGGGTTGCGACTGTATGCCTGAGATCGTGGATGCGTACATCTGGCAAGCCTGCTTTTTCAAGTATGCTTCTAAATTTCCTGCGAACAGGTGTCGCGGAGTAAGGTTGGCCATCTTCTGGTCGACAACAAACCAAATCATCTTTGTTGAAATCCTTCCCAAAATGCCATTTTTTCTGTCCTTGTTCTGCCTTGTGCTTTCGCAACGGGGCCACAAGGCTATCCGGGAGCGAAATTAAGCGTTCGCTGCTTTTTGTCTTTGGTTCTGTAAGTTTGTACTCGCCCTTGGTCCTTACCAGTTGCTGACGGACGTTTATTATACGCTTATCCAAGTCGACATGCTTCCAAGGCAAGCCAAATATCTCTGCATAGCGCATGCCAGTCGTAACGGCCAACAGAATAGGTATATACAGTTCATGATCTTTGGCTGCTTCAACTAGCTGTTGAACCTGCTCGCGTGTTAGAACGTCAGTTTCTCTCTTTTCTACGCGCGGGAGTTCGACCATTTGAGAAACGTTGCGTGCGACGATTTGCCAACGCACAGCATTCTCCAGTGCCTTATGAATCATTCCATGGAGATGACGAATTGTAATTGGCGATAAGCCGCCATCGCGATACATGGCGCCATCTTTGAGTAGGTCGGCATACAGTTTCTGCAAATGCATCGCTTTAAGGTCCTTCATTCTGACCCGTCCGATATTGGGAACAATATAACGATTTACTCGTTTTTGGTAGACATTATGTGTGGTGTGTCTGGTGGATACCTTTGCATAGTTCTCTAGCCAATAGTCCATATACTCGGCGACAGACATGTCCTTTGTATCAACAAGCAATCCCGTTTGAATCTCCCGTTGCTTCTCGATCAACGCTTGCTGCGCTTCCTTTTTTGTGTTGTACCCTGAAAACCACTTTTGCTTTCGTTTGCCGGACTTTTCATCCCTGCCTAGTTCCACGATGAAACAATACTTACTTCCGCGCTTGTAAACTCCAGGTGTAGAGGTCTTCTGGAGAGTTGACTTTTCTGACTTGGTTTTCATCCGCCATCACTCCTTCGCATGCTTCTCTTTGTATACCTGTCTGATTCGTTCACTCAATAGAGGAGCCTGCATAACTTCTTCGATATCAGAGATTAGCAGTATAAATTGTTCGATACTCCACACATCACCTCCAGCCTTTTCCACCCGTTTTTTAACCAATGCCAGATTGATACCGAAAGAATTTGGTTTTTCATGATGACGTAAAAGCTCATCATAGCTAATTGACATACTTACCACATCGCTTGTGAAGTCGTCGGGTTCTTGGAGACGAAAATGAGCTTCAACAGGGATATACATGCTGTTGTTTTTATCCCAGTTGATGAACCCAGCTCCCAGATAAACGACGTACTTCATCGGCACGAATTGGTCATCAATGAAATCATACAGAACACTAATGTGCTTGGACATGGGTTTATACCCCTTTCTTTGTCGTTTGTTTTTTTAATTGATCTAATAGACGTAATGTTGCGGCAGAATATGGCTGAGGTTCCGCCTTTGTATATTGGCTGCGGAGTTTATTTACAAACTCTTCACGAGCTTGTCCGTAGAAACTGCGACACTTAATTTGATCAAGGCGACGTGATGCAAGCTTGCGTGTAACGCCAAACTCCGTAACAAGAATCCTGACAACGTCATGTTCGCATTGAGGCAACTCGATCTGCTTTATCATGAAGAAAGGAAGCGCAGCGTATAGGACAAAATGATTGGCTTGCTCTTCTTGCAGCTTTCTAAGCCCTTCTGGCATCCTAAGTTGGTTTCCAACATGACGCAGTCCATGGTATAACTCGTGAAGAAATGATAATTTCTGTTGCACGACGGATTTTAATGAATTTAGATAGATTACGAAAAAATCTTGATCAAACGGATCACGCATGACTTCTTCATCAATACCTGGAGCGACGGATACGGGTATCCCAAGGGTTCTGGAGAGGTTATCAACCGTAATATCTGAAGGATTTAGAATCGCATTTGATTTGTACAAATCTTCTGTCCATAGTTCGAGTTCTGTTGGCTCGTAATATCTAAACAAAACAATCCCCCCTGAATCGCAAACGTATGTTCGGTTAATAGTTTAAAATAATATCCCCTAAAGTATAGAGGATCTTATTGGTAGTTTATGTTTGATCATCGCTTGTTCTTTTTAATCTCCAAATACCTTTTTTTGTGTTTCCTGTATTCTTCCAACTTCCATTTGATCGTTTCAGGCATCTGGCCTATCTCATCCTTTATGAACTGTTTTTCGTCTTCAGGAAGGCTGTCATAGTCAGCAAATGCGCGTTCGACAGTTCGGTAGAGAGCGATTAGGTCATCATCGAGATTTTCCCTTTTGTCGGAAGGGGTTGGATCATCAGTACGGCCAGTCAAAATGAAATCCGAAGTGGAGTCGCAAACCTCGGCTATCTTAGCAACATCATCTGCACCTGGAGGTGTATAGTCTCGTTCCCAGTTAGAAACTTTTTGCGCGGAAACATTAACGCGAACAGCGAATTGTTCCTGAGTCCAGCCCTTTTCCTTCCGAAGTCTTCTTATTCTCTGTCCTACTGTTTCCAACACAAAATCACCTCCCGATACATTGATATTAGCAATAACTAACGGAGTTCGGTAGTTAAATAACGAAATTTGAGAATTTATTTAATATAACGCTTGACATTAACGAAATTCGTTAGTAATATACAGGTAACGGATAACGTTAGTTGGAGGTGATGAAATGGTACATGTGAATGTTCGCCGGATTCGTGAGGCAAAAGGTGTAACCAAAACGCATATGGCGAACATGCTAGGTATTTCTTTGCAAGGATACAGCCATATCGAGCAAGGAAACGTTCGACTTGACGTTGAACGGCTACGAGTAATTGCAGTTATTCTTTCGGTTGATGTAGCGATTTTTTTTGATGAAAAACTAACGGAATCCGTTATTTCCGAGATGATGAGAGCTAAACCGGCCTGAAAGGGTGATCGGCGATGATGGCTTTCGAGTTCGTTCGTAACAAGCGAAAGGAACTTGGATTGACACAACAGCAGCTTGCTACCAAAGCAGACCTCTCGCTCTATGTTGTAAAAAGATTCGAAGCAAACCGACCATACAATCCACTCATCGTTCAGGTAGAAAAATTGGCAAAAGCATTTCACGTCACCGTTGATTTCCTGTTGTTGGAACTGACGTGGCCATCAAAGGAGTGAATATAGTGCAGAAACAACCGGTACCAGCAGACCTCAGTGCATATCCTCTTCTGCTCAAGATGGATGAAGTAGCCGAGATCCTGCGCGTAGATCGCAAATACGCGTATGAAATGGCACGCCGCGCGGGTTTTCCGGTTATGAATATCGGAACCGATCAACGGGCCATGCTCCGCGTCCCGAAACACGAGCTGCTTAACTGGATGGAGCGTGAGTACGGCGTCAAGGTTACAGCTTGATGATTACAAGAAATCCGCACAACTGCATAGAGCGCCGAAGAGCGGGAGCGAGCGACGATCTGATCAGGAGAGAAAACCTGAGAGAGGAGCCGCGCCATAAAATACATGAACAGGTAACCGCCAAGACTCGACGCTGTATGCAGTTGTGCGATACGGAAGCGAGGTGAAACAGGTGGACATCCAACAGGTGCTAAGTCAGATGCCCGCAATTGTTATTGCAGAAGCTCTGAATATATCAGTACCAACTGCAATTCGAATGAAAAAGGGCGGATCGGCTCAAGTGGATTTTAAGAAAACGATTGAGTTTATCGCTAAAGTCTACGACCGGAAAGACTAAAAATCCTGAGTGGAATATATTCCCTAATCTTTTCGTTGTAGATTTCAACTAACTCTTCATCCTCACATTGAAAGTACACTCGATAGTCAAGCAATTTTTGTTCCATCTCTCTTGGGTCAAGCATTTCACCTTCAATTTCGTCATCAGGCGTAAGCCAAGCATCAAGAATGTTAAATAGGCGGACGTCTATTTTAAACAACTGATTTAGAAATGAATCCGAAATTGTGTTGCTTTCCATTAAATTGACTGCCTTGGCCTTGTCAGCATTAAACAGTTCAATCAATCTGTCTCGAAATTTGACGGGGTGATACAAGTAACGTTCTAACTTTTCTCCATGATAGGAGCTGTAGGAAATCGGAGTAATTTCTCCATCGGGGCATATCCGTAAAGCATCGCGAAATGTTTCTTCCCAACCAAGCGGTATGTTTTCCAAATCCAAGTCCCATAAATATTTGGCCACAGCGATTCACCTTTCTGCTAATTGCTATTTGAAGAACGCCACTCGCCAAAGTACACGTTCTTCCGACAAACAAGTTCGACAAAAGTTGTGGGAATCCCTACCAGTTAAAGAAAGCGAGGTGAACACGATGTCAGAAGAGCAACTCACGTTTCCTGAGCTGGATGCGCGTATCGCAGAGTTCATGGAAATAGAAAGGGCCAAGGGCCGTGACCCAGTAATCGTTTTCGATGACATCAGCGGATATAGAGTAAAAACTCGAGTCGTAGGTATCGTTTCTTCAACCATACTCACAGAGTTTGAACAGAACGCATATAAGAATGGGCGCTACTCCTCGATCGATGAAAAGTGGATAACAGCCCGGCATGCGAGACTGCTGTTGAACCACTTGGATAAAGAAAACCCCTCGGCAGCGTCGAGGGAGTCAGGAAGATGAGCTACTTATAGCTTACCAACTGCTTGTCCGTGAACGTAGTGGAACAAGTACACGAACACGATGTAAGAGCAAGATTGATTACGGAAAGGGAAGAGACACATGGATATACTACGCGATCTGTTACGAGAGTCGTTGCTCGTCAGCAACATCACACAGACCGCGATGGCTCAGCATGTCGGTACCAGCCAGCAAAACATCAGTGATTACATATACGGCAAGCGATCCATCCCGGCTGATCACATCGTGATTTGGGCGATTGTTACGCGGAGCCCGGAGCTGATCTATGAGTGGGAACGATCGATTGGGCTGCGACAAGACGGCCACCTCAATAACGTAAATCTGGAGCCGCTGCATGTTGCAGCTAAGTGGTTGGAAGAGGTGCGAGAGGCCGAGGGAGCGATTCGAGAGCTGATCCCTCAGCTCGTAAACAAGACTTCTGCCGAGGACTTCCTTTGCCAGGAGCTACGGGAAGGCGTAATGCGAGCGCTTGATGAGGTTTACGACGCAGAAAAGGTGAGCCGGTATCTAAGGGTTAGCTTCACGAAAGTCGGGTTTGATCCGCGAGAGATCGAGCTGCGCAACGAGGACAAAAGTAAACGACGAGGGTATCGCATCCAGATGAGACAGAGGGCTTATAGCCAGGTGGGGGTGACTACTCGATGACCGCATACGAACGTAACCTGCAAGTGTTGGAAGCCTTGGAGCGCACGTATGCGTATGATGCGGCGATGACGGAGTTGCTTTTGCCGGAGATAGCCAAGCGGTACACTACACCAGCGCAGCAAAACGAAAACTATCGGGCGCGGCTTCTTCATTTCCGTGCTGATATTGAGCAGAAAGGGGCTATGGGATGAATCTCCAGACGAAGCGCATGCAGTTGCACTTTTACCAACGCATGATGATGTACTCTCAAACCGCTGGCGATCTGGTCGCTCACGAGTTGTACAAGCAGATTACACGAGAATTGTCGCAGCAGATCAAGGAAATGGAAAAGACCGCCTGCTCCGAACAGACGGCCTGATCAAACCTGTACGATTTTTAAAAATCGGGATAAAGATAGCCTACCACAGCTACGTGAAAGGAGCAAGAGTATGAAAAGTATATCGCCCCAACTGGTTGAGTTGCAGCGCCAGCTTGCGAATGTCGAACAGGCATACCGCGAGGTTGATGAGGAATGGCGCACGGCGGATGTGGAGTATGTCAGACTGAAACGCCATCGCGAGGAACTGGATGTTCTCAAACGCGAGTTAGAGCATGAGATCAATTGGCGCGTAAAAGAAATCGCTGCGCTACAGGAGGCGATCAAGCATGACATCTCAGCTTGACACCGCATTTGATGTGGCCGGCGATCACCTGGACGGTCTGGTGGCAGAACTGGCGGAACTAGCATATGAACGCATTGCTGACACTTACGAACGGTCCGGCGATAGATTCATCGATGACAGTCGAATCGATCTTGAAGAAGCTGATGTTTTCGAGCAGGCAATGGATAGCGTACTTGAGGATTACGATGTTGCTGACGCAGATCAAATCAAAGAACTGGTTTGGAAGAAGCTTGATCACGGCGTGTTTACTGACGCTGCCGAATCGATCGTAGAGCGGTTTACAGCGGGATAACAGATTTCGGCTCCGCACAGGTGGTACAAGCTACGGTTTGTACTGCCGATGGGTGGTCGAAACCATCTATACATAGCGAGGTCAAGCGGGAGCAGTCATTGGAGCTGTAACGGCTGGTAGAGAGGTTGGGCTACTGGCGGCCTCGTGACTACACGAGAGGAGGGGAGTCAATGGGGGAAGCAGCGGAGTTGATTTTGTCTGGTCTGCTGTGCCAAGTGTGTGGTGAATATATGGATGATTTCGAAGAACCAGGCCATCCAAGAACTTGCGATGAGTGCAGCGATGAAAAGTAAAAAACTCCGCTGCAACGGAGTCTTAGGTGAAACGCTATGCAAGAATCGGTAAATCTAGCGTAGCGTGTTCGCCTCCAAAAAACAAGTAGGAGGAACCAGTGTGAAACGAATTTCCTTGATTAAATTGGTCCTACAAAACTTCAAGGGCATCCGTAATTTTACGTTAGAAGCTAACGGTGACAGTGTTCGGGTGTTTGGCGATAACGCTGTCGGAAAGACGACTTTATTCGATGCCTTCACTTGGCTTTTGTTCGACAAGGACAGCCAGAACAAGAAAGACTTTCAGATCAAGACGCTGAACTCGCACGGATGTGTGCTTCACGGGTTGGATCATGAGGTGGAAGCAACACTATTGATCGATGGCTGCAAAACAACATTGCGCAAAGTGTACTCGGAAAAGTGGACGAAGAAGCGCGGTTCGGCGACCGACGAATTCTCGGGGCATACGACGGACTACTTTGTTGATGGTGTGCCCGTGAAGATGAACGAGTACAAGTCCCGTGTAGACCAGATCGTCAGCGAGGATGTGTTCAAACTCCTCACAAGCCCAACGTATTTCAACGAGCAGTTGAAGTGGCAAGATCGGCGCAAACTCTTGCTGCAAGTATGCGGGTACGTATCCGACGACGAGGTTATCGCCGCAAACCAAGCGTTGGCGAAGTTGTCGGCTATCTTAAACGGCCGCAGCCTCGAAGACCACCGGAAAGTCATCGCGGCGCGCCGGGCGGAGATCAACAAGGAGCTGGACAAGATCCCGGTACGGATTGACGAGGTCCAGAAGTCGATGCCGGACACGGACGGACTAGATGAAGCAGCGTTGCAACTGGAGATCGACGCCTTGAAAGAGCGGATCGACAGTAAAGAGGCCGAGACGTTCCGCATCCGTTCCGGCGGCGAGGTAGCGGTCAAGGAGAAGCGGTTGCGGGAAATCGAAGGCGAACTGCTGGAGATTAAAAACCAACTGCAATCCGGCACACTGGAGCAAGTAGCGGCCAAGCGGCAAGTGGTATCAACCCTAAGAGGTCAGCACGACGACATCCAGCGGCAAATCAGCGACAAACGCTGGTCTGTCGACCGGAATAACCAACGTATCATTGCTACGCAGGAGGAAGCAAGTCGACTGCGCCAGCAATGGCATGAAGTCAACAGCGAAACGTTTGAGCATCATCACGATACGAACTGCCCAACGTGCGGCCAGGCGCTGCCAGAGGAACAACTCCAAGCTGCTCATCAGAAGGCACAGGCTGATTTCAACCGCCGGAAGGCAGAGCGGTTGGAACAGATCACAGCAAAAGGAAAAGCCGCGGCGGAGGAAGCAAAGCGGTTGGAGCAAGAAAATGCCGTGCTGGCTGATGCGATAGCGGCTTTGGAACAACAAGCCGCTGTGAAAGAAAAGGAAATCCAATCCGCCGAATCCGAATTGACTGACCTGCAAACAGGCATCAAAGACGTGGAAAGCGATCCGCAGTACGTCCAGAAGAAGCAGGAAGCTGTGGTCATCCAACAGGAGATTGACCAACTCCGCGCATCTGTACAGGAAGCCGCGGCGAAGGTCCGGGAAGAAATCGCTACCATGAAAGCACAAGTCCAAACCTTAGAGCGGGAGAAAGCGAAGTTTGCCCAGGTGCACGCAGCTGAACAACGTATCGCGGAGCTGGCGACACGCGAAAGAGAGCTGGCCGCAGAGTACGAGCGGCTTGAACAAGAGTTGTTCCTCACCGAAGAGTTTATCCGTACCAAGGTCAATCTTCTGGACGAAAAGATCAACAGCCGATTCCAGTTTGCTCGCTTCAAGCTCTTCGAGCAACAGATCAACGGTGGACTGGCGGAAGTGTGCGAGACGACATACAACGGCGTCCCATACTCTGGCGGCTTGAACAACGCAGCGCGGATCAACGTCGGTCTGGACATCATTAACACGCTATCCGAACACTACGGCATCACAGCGCCAATCTTTATCGACAACGCAGAGGCCGTGACGAGCCTCATCCAGACAGCCGGTCAGCAAATTCGCCTCATCGTCAGCGAAAAGGACAAGCAGTTGCGGGTCGAAACGTCAAATCGGGACATGAAGGAGGCGGTGTAGATGACTGACCAAACAAACGCAGTAGCACAAAGAGAACTGACGCAGTCCGAGCGCTTCATGAATAAGGTTGTTTCCGAGTTTAGCGCAAGCGTTGGAGTTATTGCCTTAACCGACTTCCAAAAGCGCCTTGCTCAAAACTATTTCATCGCGCTGGATGCTGTTTTGAGAACAACCGAAGAGAAACGTTTGAAAAAAGCAGAAAAATATCGCGATCCAATGCCAGTCACTTGGCCCAATGTGAACATGGAGAAGTTAGCCCGCGATGTCGTGGCTATGGCTAGAGTTGGATTTGACCCGGCTCAGCCGAACCACATAAACCTGATCCCCTTCAAGAACAACAATACGAACAAGTATGACATCGCCTTTATCGAAGGGTATCGCGGTATCGAACTCAAGGCGACAAAGTACGGCCTAGACGTACCTGATAACGTGATTGTCGAGTTGGTCTACTCCACAGACAAGTTTCGGCCAATTAAAAAAGATTGGAGGAACGAGTGCGAAGGATACGAGTTTGAGGTCACTAATCCATTTGATCGCGGAGAGATCGTCGGTGGCTTTTACTATCACCAGTACACACAAAAACCTCAAAAGAACAAGCTGGTCGTGATGAGCCTCAAGGATATCTTGAAGCGCAAGCCAGACCACGCAAGTCCGGAGTTTTGGGGCGGCCAAAAAGATAAGTGGGAAAATGGGCAAAAGGTAGGCAAGGAACAGGTCGAGGGCTGGTACGAAAAAATGTGCTGGAAAACCGTTTACCGCGCTGCCTATAGTGATATCACCATCGACAGCCAAAAGATCGACGATGACTACTTGCGCCTGAAACAACTCGAAACGGAGTATGCGGCAGCGGAAGTAGCTCAGGAAATCCGGGAGAACGCCAACAAAGAAGTGATCGACATCGAATCGGAAGTAACGGTCGTCGAGAATACATCGTCGAGGGTGCACGAAGATCAACAACCTGATCTCTTTGCTGCTCAACCTGCCGAAGGGCCTGGCTTCTGATGATCGAGATCAGACCACTCGGCTCCAGTAGCGCCGGAAACGCCTATCACATAACCGATGGATACACCGCCTTGTTGCTGGAGGCGGGTATCCGCTACAAAGACATTCAAAGAGCATTGAACTTCCAAACGACGAATATCGCAGGTTGCCTTATCAGCCACGAGCACGGTGACCATTGTAAGGCGGTGACGGACATCGTAAAGGCTGGGGTAGACGTGTATGCGTCCCAGGGCACGCTAGATGCTCTGGGGCTATCCAGCCACCGCGCAAAGCTGGCGAGGGCCAAACAGCAGTTCAAAATTGGTACATGGACTATCCTCCCGTTCGATGTGGAGCACGACGTGTCCGAACCGCTGGGGTTCTTGATGGCTAATCAGGAAGGCGAGAAGCTGGTGTTCATCACGGACAGCTATTACTGCCGGTACAAGTTTTCGGGATTAACGCACATCATGGTCGAGTGTAACTACAGCGTGCAAATTCTGGATCAGAATATCGCATCTGGACGCGTTCCGGCCGTCATGAAAAAACGTCTTCTGCGATCACACTTCAGTCTTGAGAACGTCAAAGACTTTCTCCGCGCTAATGATCTATCCAGCGTACAAGAGGTTTGGCTGCTTCATCTTAGCGATAGCAACAGCGATGAAGAAGTGTTTAAACGGGAAATTCAAGAACTCACAGGGAAACCGGTCTGGATCGCAAAGAGGTAAGCCATGAGTAAACATACCGAATGGTTTCCGCTGCCTGACCTATACCGCACATTTGAAAACCCGGAAATATTAAAACGGTTTGCAAAGGCGTATATGGCGCACAATTTTCCGGCGTGGAAACCAATCAAGATCAATAACTACAGGGTTCTGGCCAAAAGGGTTGGTGATGAAAATGGGCTTGTTCAATGAGGTTCGGGCTGTTCCGAAGCCAAATCATAAGCGGCGTGTGAAGAAGCAAAAGGAACGCGGTAGAATCTCGCGTGCTGCATACGATGAAGTATGGAAACGGGACAGAGGACGATGCGCGCTTTGCCAAAAGAACGAGAATGAGGTTTGGACGCTAGAAGTACACCACATCATTCCGCGCAGCGCAGGTGGCTCAGGAGAGGCTCACAATCTCGCCTTGGCATGCGGGCCCGCAACGCAAACAGGGACTTGCCACTGGAAGGCACATAACACACGCGCCGGTCGACAAGCGTTCGAAGAATATCTCCAAAAAATCTATGGCGATAGCCCTTGGTGGTGATGGCATGAACTACATAAGAGAAATTAACGCATTCTATGATCGGCTCGAAACAAACCCACTATCGACATCTGCAATTGCTTTGTGGCATGCGCTAATGCAAATAAACAATAAGGCTGGATGGATAGATACGTTTGCGGTGGCTGTATCGGTGTTGTGCGTTAAAACTGGACTATCAGAAAGAACCATCACCAACGCTCGAAATGAGTTGAAACAAAAAGGGTACATTGATTTTTTATCAAGGAAAGGCAATAAGTCGGCAACATACAAAATCGAAAGTCTGTCAGCAATTATTTCCGACAAACTTTCCGACAACAAAACCGTGTCAGCAATAAATGCCGACAGTGCTTCCGACTTTCTTTCCTGCACTGTTTCCGATAGCGTTTCCTGCAATCCTTCCGCATTAAATAAACAAAACAATACAAGAGGAAACGAAACAAATAATTATATATCGTCTGAATCTGATGATCTTTTGTCGTTGATCAACCAGCTAGGCATTTCCTGCAAAGGTGCCTACCAACTGGACGAACTAACAGCATTCGTCGGCTTGATGGATGTCGAGTTGGTTAAAGAAGCGCTACGTAGGTCGGAAAAGAAAAGCGTTGCATATGCAATATCAATTCTTAACGGCTGGAACAAGGAGAAAATAAACACCTTTGAACAGCTACAAACTCAGAAAACGCGTGGGTCGTGGAAGAAGGGGAATGTTCGTCTGCTTTCGGACAAGCTACCAGCCTCTGTGCAGCGGCAGTTGCAACGCGAACAAGAAAAAACCGAACCAAACACAGCGACATCTCGGAAAACTGTTCTGGACGATCCAGAATTAAAACGCTACTTGGATGCAATGCGGGCAAGGCAGCAAGCTAAGTGAGGAGGGTAACATATGCAAGAACTTCAGAATGTATTCAATTTTCGGGAAAGGCATGTGCGGGTGGTAGTCAGAGACGGTGAGCCGTGGTTCGTGGCAAAAGATGTGTGCGAACCACTTGGATTAGATAACGTGAGCCTGGCAATCAATGGTCGAGCCGATCGTCCTGACAGCGGTCTCGATCCAGACGAAAAGGGGATTGCCATTGTCAATACCCCTGGAGGACCGCAGGAGATGGCGGTTGTTAACGAACCTGGTCTCTACAGCTTGGTGATGAAGAGTCGGAAGCCGGAAGCGAAAGCCTTCAAGCGCTGGATCACCCATGAAGTCATTCCGTCGATCCGCAAGCACGGTATGTACGCCAAAGACGAGTTGCTCGACAATCCAGACCTGCTGCTGGATGTTGTGTCCAAACTCAAAGAAGAGCGGGACAAGCGGATTGCTGCAGAAAGACGTATTGAACTGGATCGCCCCAAAGTGATCTTTGCTGAGGCTCTGGAGACGTCGAACACGAGCATCCTGATCGGTGAGTTGGCAAAAATCCTGAAGCAAAACGGAATCGACATCGGTCAAAACCGCTTGTTCGCCCACCTGCGGGAGCAAGGGTATCTCGGGCGCAAAGGTGAGTATTACAACATGCCGACACAGCGCGCAATGGATCTCGGGCTGTTTGAGATCAGAACAAGGACGATCAATAACCCAGACGGTAGCGTACGTGTGACAAAGACAACAAAGGTAACTGCTAAGGGGCAGATGTATTTCGTGAACAAGTTCAAAGATACGAAACAAACGGCATAGGAGGAGAAACAGGATGAAGCTACTGAAAGCGGTATTGGTGGACAAGCTACTCCGCCGTGGAATCACGGTGGCCTGCGGTAAGCCAGTAGAGGAAGCGAGTATCGAGGAGCTGCAGGATGAATGGGCGCGGTATGAAATGCAACGGAACCCACGGCGATCAGCGTAAGGGAGGAGAAGGCATGAGGCGGAAATCAAGTCAGGCAAACCGTGGACAAGCTTTTGAAGGCCTACTGAACTTCACAAATAAGCAATACAACAATGCCGGTGTCGCGCTGATTAACAAACGGCCAACTCCATTGAAGCCCATTCGGCAACAGGGGTTCCATGTACTGGCTGCATATGATCAGAAGTCTACGGTTGATTACGATGGCATTTACAAAGGACGAGCAATCTTCTTTGAAGCAAAAAGCACGCGAGAGCAAACGAGTTTTCCGCTAAAGAACATCGAACGGCATCAAATTGAGTATCTTGAAAACGCTGAAAAGCAGGGCGGAATTTGCTTCTTCCTGATCGAGTTCGCTGTAACCCAGGAGGTGTTTTTCCTTCCGTTAGCAACAGTTCGGCAATACATGCTCCATGCACAAAGCGGTGGCCGCAAAAGTATCCCCAAAGATGATTTTGAATATTACGCCTATCTTGTCCCTCAGACAAAAAGAGCTGTTCTCGACTATTTAGTATGGGTGGACAAACTAATCGGGGAGGCAGCCTAACGTGAACGGGGCTGTAGCTAATATTCGGAACCAGCGCGCGGGAGAGTGAGGAAGATGAGCTATCACAAACCGACGAGCCGTGAGAACAAAGAAAAAACACGGCCAGAATTGGCGGTTTCATACGCAAGCGAGTGCATTACCCGTCCAATGACGCCAGAAGAAAAAGCATGGATGGAGAGCTTGCCGAAGCCCGAGAAAGACGAGTCCAAATTTACGCTTGAAGGCTTTTATAGACGCAAAAAGAAGGCGGGAAGGCCATGACTGTAGTGAAACCGAAACCGGATCATCCGTGGCGCCGTGGCTGCATCATCAAGCGAGAGGTACGGCAGCAGATCAGCAACTCCACCACCAATTCGTTCATCAACAACTACAAGGTCGGTGGTGGACTGCCAAGCTGGAACGGCAGGAAGTAACCTATCGGGGGTAACGCCTTCCGGGCTCGCCGAACAGCTCTTGAAGCCTTGCAAATTGTCTGACGGGCAAATCGGGAAAGACGAGAGAAACCTGGCCGTTGATAATCTCGACGATGTAGGGGATTTCCATAGCGTCAAGCGCGGCGCGCTGAGATGAAGATTGTTTCCATTCGATCAGAACATAAAACGACTTAGCACTCATGTGATCACACTCCTTGTCCACAGGCTAGCACACAGCTTTGGGACAAAAAAAGAGGTGGCCTCAGTTAATTATGTAGAACCGATCCGAGATGTAAAAATGCTGAAACGAATGAAAAAGCTTCTGAAAAAGCAGTCGAAACGGGACGCCTTCTGTTCACTTTTGGGATCAATACCGGGCTGCGCATATCGGACATATTGCCGTTGCGTGTATGCGATGTGAAAGGCAAGACGCATTTGCTGATCACCGAGAAAAAGACAGGAAAGCGCAAGCAGTTCTTGCTAAACGACAAGTTGCAAAAAGCAATCAACAAATACACCAAGCATAAGGCTGCGACGGAATATCTTTTTGCCTCAGGGCAGTTTAAGAAGCCGATTTCCAGAGTGCGAGCCTATCAAATCATAAACGGAGCTGCTAGGCAAGCGGGCTTGTCGAATATCGGGACACATACCTTACGCAAAACGTTCGGGTATCACTTTTATCAGCGTACAAAGGACCTGGCGACTCTCCAGATGATTTTTAATCACAGCGCGCCGGCGATTACTCTCCGGTACATCGGCATGAACCAAGACATGATGGATGCGGCGGTAAACGGATTCAACCTATGATTTTCACAATCTCAATTATGTAAAACAGGGGGATGAAAGATGAGTCATTACTTCTACATCACACCCGACGAATACGCAGAAGCGGCGAAAAATGGCGTTGATTCAGAGAACTTGAATCGTCGCGTACGGTTACTAGGCTGGCCGAAGGATAAAGCGATCCAGACACCCCTGCGAAAGCTAACGGACAGGCGCAAATGGGTCGAGATTGCCAAGCGGAATGGTATTGGGTACAGCACGTTTATGAACCGAGTGAACAATCACGGATGGGGTATGGAAAGGGCAGCAACAGAACCGCTACAGGATAGGCGAGCTGCAGCAGCAGAAGCTACAGAGAAGATTCGAAAAATACCGCGCAAAATCATACAACTCGCTGAACAAAACGGGATTGCCTACCACACCTTGCATGCTAGAGTGATGAGGCATGGTTGGGATTTCGAAAGAGCTGCTACGCAACCAGTAATGTCTCATGCCGATATTGGACGGATCGGGGCACGTAACGTTCGTGTGAAGTACGGAGATTGGAATCGTGTATATCTGAATAGTGGAAAGAAGTTATCTTTCAACAAAGGCGGTGAACATCAGAGTGCAGGTGGATAGAGAAATCTTTGTCGATAATTTCGCCGGCGGAGGCGGGGCCAGCGTTGGAGTTGAGATGGCAATTGGCCGCAGCGTTGATATAGCAATCAACCACGATCCGGCAGCGATCGCAATGCATCTGGCAAATCACCCAGAAACAGTGCATTATTGCGAGTCGGTCTGGGACGTTGATCCACGCGAGGTAACGCAGGGACGGCCGGTGGGGCTGTGCTGGCTCAGTCCGGATTGCAAGCACTTTTCCAAGGCCAAGGGCGGGAAGCCAAAGGAAAAAAGCATCAGGGGGCTAGCATGGGTGGCCGTTCGATGGGCTGCCACAGTAAAGCCGCGTGTGATAATGCTAGAAAACGTAGAGGAATTTAAAACGTGGGGGCCTCTGCTCAAGGATGGTACGCCGGATCCGAAAAACAAGGGCCGAGAATTCAACGCATTCGTCAATGCGCTGCGGAGGCAAGGATACCAGGTCGACTGGAGGGAGCTGCGGGCCTGCGATTACGGCGCGCCGACGATTCGGAAACGGTTCTTTCTGATTGCACGCCGCGATGGTCGCCCAATTGTATGGCCGGAGCCGACCCACGGAGATCCAAACAGTGTAGAAGTAAAGCATGGGAGATTGAAGCCGTGGCGGACGGCAGCCGAGATTATTGACTGGACTCTTCCGTGCCCGAGCATTTTCAAGCGAAAAAAGCCACTGGCAGAGAACACGCTGCGCCGGATCGCACGCGGCATCCAGCGATTTGTAATCGACAATCCTAACCCATTCATTATCAAGGTGAATCATCAGGGGGAGCAGTTTCGCGGGCAAGAGGTTGACGAACCATTGCAAACCATCACAGCGAACGAACCTCTACGGACCGCCACGACAGGCGACCACCATATGTTGATCAGTCCAGCGCTTATTCAGATGGGTTATGGCGAGCGACCGGGGCAGGAGCCGCGCGTTCTCGACCTTGAGAAACCTGTTGGAACAGTAACGGAAGGCGGGAACAAGTTCGCGGTAGCGGAAGCGGTACTCGCAGTGCCACATATCACAAAATTTCGTACCGGAGCGACAGGTCATGATGTTACGGAGCCATTGCACACAATAACCTCCGGCGCAGGAAGCAAACGGCCGGCAGGAGCAGCTCACGCGATGGGAATGGTCACAGCTTTTCTTTCTCGACAGTTTGGGCAATCTGTCGGGCATACCGCCGATGTGCCAGCGGGGACCATCACGGCCGGTGGCGGTGGAAAAAGCGCCCTTGTCACATCTCACTTGATCAAACTGCGTGGAACGTGCCAGGACGGGCAACCGGTTACAGAACCTATGCCGACAATTACTGCAGGCGGGCTACACGTCGGAGAGGTTCGAGCTTTCCTACTCAAATATTACGGCAGTGCAGACAACGGCCAGCAACTAGGCGTGCCGCTGCATACGGTCACAACAAAGGGCCGGTTCGGATTGGTGACGATCGAGGGGACTGAATATCAAATCGTTGACATCGGTATGCGCATGCTCGAGCCACACGAGTTGTTTGCATCTCAGGGCTTCCCAAGCAATTACATCATCGATCGTGATGCAGACGGCAAAGCATATCCAAAATCAGCTCAGGTCGCGCGCTGCGGGAACTCAGTGCCTCCACCATTCGCAGAAGCACTGGTACGGGCGAACCTGCCAGAGCATTGCGCGGGAGCCGGTAACGTGGCCGTGTTCGAACGATACAAAGAGCAGCCGGTCGGGCAGCTGGCACTGTCAATTTAACATATTGCTCAGAAAGTAAAAGTGGGGGGTGAAAACGGTGGCAAGATCACCACTTATTTGGTTCGGGGGAAAGTGCAAGGTTGCGCATCACATCATCAGCAAAATGCCACCGCACGCCTGCTACGTTGAACTGTTCGGCGGTGCAGCGCATGTGATTGCCCAAAAGCCTCCCATAACCATTGAAGTTTACAATGACATCGACGGCGAAGTGGTCAACTTCTTATTGGTGGCCAGAAACGAACCAAAACGTCTGCGGGCAGCATGCGAGTCATTGCCATACAGTCGCATGCTTTACGAGAAGTGGAAGCGAGAGGAACCGCCGGCAGACGATTTTGAACGGGCAGTGAGATTCTTCTATGTGAACAGATCAGGTATCGCGAAAGGAAACTCCGACTCCGTTTTCTCCACTGACACCGGTTGGAGACACGGCAGGGAGCATAACACTGCCCGGACTTACCAATCAGCTTGCCAGGCAATCGAGGCGTTTGCCGAACGGATGAAGACGGTCATGATCGATAACCGTGACTTCAGGGAGATTGTGAGGGTGTTTGATTCGCCAACGACACTGTTTTACGTTGACCCTCCGTACATCGGTCGAGAAAAGTATTACGCGCTGACAGAAGCGGACAGAGAGGAACCGGAAAGGATGCATCGTGATCTGGCAGAGATCCTGAACAACATTCAGGGTAAGGCGATTATCTCGTACTACGACCATCCACTTTTGGACGAACTTTACCCAAACTGGCGGCGAGAGACATTTACATCTGCCCGTCAGGTGGTCAATGGCAGCAATAACATCGCAGAGGAATTGCTGCTCATGAACTTCGATGACGGCCAGATGACGATCGATGATCTTTGATTGGGGGAGGACGAATGAATCTTGTTGACGCTGTTGTAACCAAAGTGCTAAGAGAGCCAAGGTACAACGATCAGTACACAGATGTAGGGGTCGTTTGGTGGGAAGTAACGGTCGAATATGACTGCTACGGTCGGACTGGAGAACGGACACTCACCTTTAAGACAAAGGAAGAAGCTGAGAAGGTAACGCCTGGGTACGAGTTTCAAACTTGATTTACCACAATGTATAGGAGGAAAAGGGCATGTTTTTAGTCTGCATCGACAAGAAAAAGAAAAGTTGCTCCGGATGGTTTGTTAAAACAAAATCTTTCCACTCATCCTGCCGAGCCGAAAAGTATTGCGATCATTTGAGCAGAAACGGCAAAGAATGGCGTTTGATCGAAATCGGATAAAGGCAGAAGTTTATCATAATCGTTAGTGAGCAAGAGCGATAGAGCGGATCAAAAAAAGATGTGGAGACAATGGCAAAGCTTGTACAAGCAGCCGGTCAGTGAGCGGAGGTAGTAGCATGCGTAAAACGGACATCGTGGTTGGACAAGTTTATTCAAACGGTCATCCTGTAGGCAGTCGTTATCGGACTGTTCGGAAGGTGCTGGACATTTACAACGGACATTACCGGTTCACAGACCGAGAAGAAACGTTGGTCCGATTCGTCTGTACCGAGGGAAAGTATGGTGACAAGGGACGGGAAAGCGAGATTACCCTACAGGCATTTGCAACCTGGGCGAAAGAGGTGGTTTAACACATCGGTAAGCGAGGAGGACATAGGCAATGGAAGCAAAGACATATCCAACCATGAATGCGCGGATCGTTGACTTACTGAAACTGTCGAGTGATCCTATTCACGCTTATGCAGCGAAGCGAATCGAGGAACTGGAAGCGGAAAATGAACGATTGCGTGAACTGCTGCAATACGAAGAGGACAGGCCAAGATTCGATATGGATGCTAACGGACACTTAACAAGACACACGATTTGTAAAACGGGAGGGTCCCAAATGAGGAAATGCTGTTATGTAAATTGCGAGAGGGAAGCAACTACAGAAGGCTTTGTGTTTGCAAGAAATCCAGAAGGCGGGACAGAAATCGCGACTGCTGTACAAGCATGTGATGAGCATAAAAATGAACCGGGATTTTTCGAGGCTGAGGGTAGTTTGACATAACATTACTTTTGAGAAGGGGATGGAGATAATGACAGATTTGAGCGGAGCAACTGTTACGCTTGGATACAATGCACTGAAGAAGTTGGAAGAGAATGAAGCAGCCCTTAACGCGATCGTACAACACATCAGCAGTTCGACGACAGTGGATGAAGGCGGATGGATTGATGACAACACACCTGAACCATCCACAATCAGGATTGATTTGCGGAAACTGAAACCACTTTTGCTGCAATATTGCCTATACGGTAAGGAAGAACATGAATTTTTGGAACCGGACGAATGCAACATCATCTTCGAATATGGCGAAGATTCAATCGTTGAGTTGCGGGAGGGCATGGCATGAAAAAACGTCAACGGAACAAGATTTTGAAGATTGTCGCTCGTCAGATCAATAGCGGTGACTTCTCCCCATTGCCAGCCAAACATGAACGTTGCGTGAAAGAAACGATGGGCAAGGTCTTTGACCGCAAGTATGTCACTGAGTTTCGTCCTTGGTGGTACGAGCAGGAATGGGACGAGCTTGACTATACAACTGAGATTAGAAAGTTCTTCAAGAAAGTCGGGCAGGAATTTGAAGAGTTGTATGGATTGAACGTAGAGAAGTGGAAGCAGTATGTTGCTTTGAATCGTGAGAAAGTGGCGTGATGGAGGGGAAAGGGATGGGAACAGCAATCGAATGGACGGACGCTGTTTGGAACCCGGTTACAGGCTGCACCAAAGTATCGGAAGGTTGCCGCAATTGCTACGCTTTTGCACTTCATGACATGCGGCATAAGGCGTACATGGAGGGTAAGAAGCTACCGCAGCAGTACGCAAAGCCTTTCAGCGAGATTCAGTTTTTTCCTGATCGGCTGATTCAGCCATTGAAATGGAAGAAGCCGCGGCGGGTATTCGTTAACAGCATGGCCGACTTATTCCATGCGAGTGTGCCATTTGACTTCATCGACAAGGTGTTCGCAGCAATTGCGCTAGCGCCTCAACATACCTTTCAGATTCTCACCAAGCGTCCAGAGCGCATGCAAGAGTACATGAACATGCCTGACCGAGATGAAACCATTGGACAGACTGCCATGCTTCTATACGAACAGTTCGGCAAAGGTGATTGTAGCCTGGCAGCTGGACTTATACACGGCCCCGGAAAAGCAACAAATCTGCCTGGTGTTCCTGAAAGGCTGGAAGCGTGGCCACTTCCGAATGTCTGGCTCGGGACAAGCGTTGAGAACCAAAAAGCAGCGGACGAGCGGATTCCGCTGCTGCTTCAAACGCCGGCAGCAGTTCGGTTCCTGAGCTGCGAGCCGTTGTTAGGGCGGGTTGATCTGGAATGGCCTGAGAGCCTGTACGGTCCAGAAAAAGACTTGTGGTGCTGCAACGGATACATGTGTGGATGCATGGGTCAGCCGATCGAACCGCCATTGATTCATGGAATCGATTGGGTAATAGCAGGTGGAGAATCTGGTCCGAAAGCGAGGCCGGTTCACCCCGATTGGCTGGCGAGCCTGCGGGATCAATGCCAGAGATGGAATGTGCCGTTCTTCTTCAAGCAGTGGGGCGAATGGCTTCCAGCACACGAGCTGCTTTGCAACACGGCTGGCATCAAAGGTAAGCCCTGGCACAATTTTGATCCTGACACATCGGTATGCAGGGTAGGAAAGGATCGAGCTGGGCGATTGCTGGACGGCAGAGAGTGGAACGAATTTCCGAATGGAGGCGATCAATGATGCAAGCAGGACGTGAGATCAAGTTTCGGGGAAAATGCATAGCGGATGGTGAGCTAAACGGGAAATGGGTGTACGGCGACTTGATCCAAAAGAACGGAAAAGCATACATCGCACCGCATGGCAACTCCGTAACAGTCATTGGTCATATCGGTAAAATGCTAGTCATGCACGAGGTGAATCCCAACAGCATAGGGCAATTCTCTGGCCTAAGCGACAGGAGCGGCAGAGAGATATACGAGGCGGACATCGTCAAGTTCAGGCACTCGTCAGAGCCAGAATACAATCTGGAGGCGACTGTTGTTGAATGGGTGCCTCAGTGGTGCCGGTTCTGTATAGATGGAAACTCAGGATTGAACGCCAATATGAACCTTGAGATAATTGGCAACCGGTATGAGAACCCTGATCTGCTGGAGCATGGAGGCGATTGGTGCAGCAAGTGCGGACTGGTTGAATTGCCAGCGGATAGTCCATATCATCATTGCGATCAATGCCGAGCTAGTAGGTGATTTTACAAAAGAGAAATTGTGGAAAGGGGCACAGAAACATGAGATACGGTATCAAAATTGACGGTTTATTGGTGGAGACGTTCGACACTCCAGAGGAAGCGTATGAGGCAGGCCGATTCGCATACGAAGAAAGCGGGATTTTCCACGAGGTTGTCCTGGTGAGTCCGGTTTCTCGCGGGTTGAACGACTGAAGTGAGATTGGTTGTAAAATTCTCGGTTTTTGATGAATTTGGTTGTAGTGACCTTTGTCAAGAAAAATTGTGATGAGGAGGAAGCTGGATGTATTACATTGATGATGCACAGGCGTTGGTAGGCAAACAGGTCGGGTTCATTCATGCAGGTCAATACGTGGAAGCAATCACGATCGCAACGATGGACGGCGGGATCATGATTATCCAACAAAATGAGGACGAAACGCATGTGTTCAATGAAAGACGTGCTCACATGTACATCAGCAATAACTCTTGGATCATTGAGGAACTTGCTGAAAAGGGAGTAATCGGAAAGGACGATCTCCAGCGGTGGAAGGATGAAAAGGAACGACAAAGGATAGCGGCGGCTGAGAAATATGCACAGGAACAAGAACAGCGCGAGCGGCAAGCGCTCAAGCAGCTGTATGAAAAATACGGAGCGGAAGCTTTGGTATAGGAGGAGTGATCGGCATGGAATTCAAAATTTTTCAGGTAGGTGAGGACTACCCGACATACATTGTCGCGCAGACGAAAGAAGAAGCGTTGGAATTGCACAACTCCCACGTTGAAGCAGATTTCCACGAATCGATCAACGATGTGGAAGAAGTTTCTGCGGAAAGAGCGGGCAAGTTTGAAACGGAGAGCGGCTACCAGGAAATGACCTTTGGCGAGTTCTTGGGCAAGGATTTCGTTTACGAGAAACCGGCGGTCATTTGCTGGAGCGAATAAGGAGCGAGCCAGATGACCAAGTCGTTTGACTGGAGAAACTGCCTTTTGTGGGGCGTAGCATTCGGCAGCAACGTTGTGATGGTGTGCCTCGGCCCGCTGACATTATTCATCGACAAACCGGTGCAAGTGATCAAGCGGCGCTGATTTTACTTAATATTTCAAGTGAAAAAGAAAAGCCCCCGTCCGGGAGCCCGAATATGTGTTTGGCAACCATATTATACCACGGGTAACCGGACTGGGGGAGAAGGAAGATGAGCGACAAAACCATAGAGAAAAGCACGCTGATCGAAAAGGTGTGCGAGAAGTGTCCAGCAACATGCTGGGGCAAAAAGAGCACATGCAACGTCCATAACCTACATGTCGGTAACGTCGAAGACTGCCCGGAGTGGGACAAGTTCATAGTCAGTCAGCAAGGGTTAAAAGAACACGATGGGCAGCTCGCATTCACGGATTTGGAACCGGCAATGGAGTGGCTGCAACGGACGGAGGAAGAGATCAGGGACTATCACTTCATGATGCGTGAAATAGATCGGTTGCAGGGCTACTTGGAGGATGCTGGAGAGGGCACAGTTGGCGCATACGGCATTGATGCCACTCAGCCTAAAGGTAAGGGCAAAAACGGCGATAAGACTCATGCTGAGGTAGTGAGAAGGGAAAGAAAGTGGAAGCGCCTAGCGAAGCTGCAGGAGGCTGTAGAGCGTATAGATCGCGCTTCTGAAGGTATCACGGATGAGAAGGAAAAGACGGTTCTGGACGCGATCATGGACGGAGAAAAAAATAATTTCATTGCACGACAGATTGGAGTAAGTCGACAACGCTACTACGAGATAAAGCGATCTGTCATCATCAAGATGGCATGGCTGATGTATGGTAGTGATGAAGCTGCTTGAAAGGTTGACACTTTAGACAAAACTTTACAGTCCTTACGTTTTGAGCACCATTCGGTCGACGTGCGTTACAATGGAGCCAAGCAATATGAAACGAGCCACTCGGGCGACCGGGTGGCTTTTACTCTGTCCCTCCCTAAGTGCAACGCCATTTACGAGACAAGCAAGGGCAAATGCTTGATCGAGTTGCGCCACCTCCTATACCGGGACAGTAGCGGCAAAGGGTCAGATCACGGCGGAGGCCCCTGCCGGAGAAAGTGGGGAAATTCTAGTAGACAAAATCTGACTCCATCTTGCAAAATGTTTGGTAGATAATGGTGATGGGGGAAGTTGAATGCAAAGCAATCCGTTAGAATTTATGCAACATATAATGCAAGCAGGAGCAGCAGCCATAGCTGAGACACTACTGATTTATTTCGTCATCCCCCTCGTAATAATTATGATGCTGTTACGATTCATGTTCAGGTTAAGGGGGAGAGCGTTATCGTTTTGCATTAGTCTATCAATCATTGGCTGCTTTTATATTTTCGTCAAATTTGGGCTACCAGCAATGATTGTTAATTATCACGATAAAGTTGGATTGTAGAAAAGCACCATTATGGTGCTTTTTTTCATGGAGGTGGGTGATATGTAATGGCGCGGGCTAGAGATCCAAGTCGTGAAAAAGCTTTTGAGATTTGGAAGCAGTATGGTGGAAATATCAAGCTGAAAGAGATCGCTGATAAGCTAGGTATTTCAGAGGGAACGGTCAGAGGTTGGAAAAACAAAGATGATTGGGAAGGTCAACTCAACGGAACGTTCCAATTAAACGCGCGGAACGTTCCGAAACTAAAGGAACGCTCCAATGGAACGGAACGTAATGCTGATGATATTTCATGGCTTGAGATCGAAAAGGAATACGTTACCGACATCCGAAGAAAACCATGCACTCTCAAAAGCCTATCCGAGAAGTTCAGTATTCCAATCCAAACCGTGAAGGAATATGCTGCGAGGAATGATTGGACGGCCAAACGTGACCGTCATCGTACCACTGTCCTACAGAAAACCACTGAAAAAACAGCGGAGCTAATCAGCACCGATATTGCAAAAGCAACCGCCAGACATCTCCGTGTTTCAGAGAAGCTGCTCGCTGTGATCGAGGAAGCCCTTGGTGATGAGAAGCAGTTTTTCAAGTACGTCGAGAAGATACGTACTGGCTATGGTCCTGGTGAGTTTGATGAAAAGGTCGAGGTTGAAGTCCTAGACGCATTGAATGAAGCCAAGCTACTGAATACGGTAGCTGCAATGGAGAAGCTTCAAAAGATGCAACGGCAAGTCCTAGGCATCATGGATGAAAAAGATCGTCGAAAACTGGAGCTGGAGGAACGTCAGCTTAGTGAAAACGATGACGAAGAGCAGGAGACTGTTGAAGATTGGGTCAGCAGCATTCAGGCAGTGGCAGCTCGGCGCAGGGAAATGAGGCAGACTACCGATGAGTAAGAAGCCATACAGCGTGGTAGTAGACCTGGTGGAACTCTACTGGGACGACCCGGTCGCTTTCGTGGAAGACATGCTTGGAGTAGAGCCTGATGATTGGCAACGAGAAGTGTTGACCGATCTAGCTCGCAGCCGACTCGTTTCTGTTCGATCTGGACAGGGAGTAGGGAAAACAGCGCTGGAGTCGTGGACAATCATCTGGTTTCTATGCTGCCGACCGTTTCCAAAAGTAATCTGCACAGCTCCAACTAGGCAGCAGTTGTTCGATGTACTGTGGGCTGAGGTTGATAAGTGGCTTTCATCTTCAAAAGTCAGCAGGCTGCTTGAGTGGACCAAAACGAAGGTCTATATGAAAGGGTATAGCGGGCGGTGGTTCGCTACTGCAAAAACCGCGACGCGTCCCGAGAACATGCAGGGTTTTCATGAGGACTACATGCTTTTTATCGCGGATGAGGCATCCGGTATTGCTGACAACATCATGGAGGCCATTCTTGGTACACTCTCTGGTCCAGAAAACAAGCTGCTCATGTGTGGAAACCCCACACGCACAAGTGGTGTTTTTTACGACAGCCACAATAAAGATCGGGCTGACTACAAAACCCACAAGGTATCCAGCCTATCCAGCAAGCGCACGAGCAAAGAGAACATTGCGATGCTTGAGAGGAAATACAGGCGTGATTCCGATGTCTGGCGAGTACGAGTTGAAGGCGAGTTCCCCAAGAAAGAGGCGGACACCTTCATTGCACTTGAAGTGGTGGAATTGGCAAAGGATTCAAAAGTGGAAGAAACCGGAGAAGTTCTGCACTTGGGTGTTGACGTAGCGCGCTTTGGTGATGACGAGACAGTCATAGCACCGCGAATCGGCAATAAGGGTTTTCCTCTTTCAACGTACACAAAACAAGACACCATGGTTACTGCTGGATGGGTCTTGAGCATCGGCAAGACGATGATGAAGGAAAGGCCGCAAATAACCAAAGTAGTCGTTAAGATTGACGACGATGGCGTTGGTGGTGGGGTAACAGATCGGCTCAATGAAGTCGTAAAGGCCGATGGTTTGCCGTTCGAAATCATACCGGTTCGAAATGGCAGCAAGGCAACGGACAATGAGCACTATGAGAACTTGGGCACCGAGTTGTGGGCCGCTCTACGTGATATCTTGGAGGAAAACTTCTCCGAGCATATACAAGGGAAAAAATCGGTTGTGGAACTCCCATACGATGAAAAGCTGATCAGTCAGCTGACCACACGCAAGTACAAAATGACCAGCCGAGGCAGGCTGGTGTTGGAGCGGAAAGAGGATATGAAAAAACGTGGCCTGCAATC
Source organism: Brevibacillus fluminis (assembly GCF_052072235.1). GTDB lineage: Bacteria > Bacillota > Bacilli > Brevibacillales > Brevibacillaceae > Brevibacillus_D > Brevibacillus_D fluminis_A. The sequence goes on from NZ_CM125436.1 coordinate 177,143, forward strand.
ACCCGACCGGGCAGATGCGGTCGTTTTGGCGTTTGCAGAGATCAAGAAGCCTGGTTTCTTCTTCTACGCTGGCTCAACAGAACGATAAAATTGAGTCCCGATAATAAGCATTATGTAACCTTCAATTCAAAAGTCCAAATTTGGGCAAATTCAGCCGTTTTCGGCGATTGCGCATCTGTGATCATATGCTAAATGTCCTCCCTATGAGGACAAAATGGCGATTTCGGGCGTTTTTAACAATCTCCCGATTGCTCCAGTTTCCTTCAATTTTCTTTGATCGAGAGGAGGTGAGTTTTTTGGGTTTTTGGAACAGCTTATTTCGGCGGAATAAAGCGGCGCCGCATGCCGGATTCCAAACACGTAGCGGTACGTCACACCCGTTTACAGCGTTTGCTCAGTATGTTCCAAACCAGGTGAACGTAGCGCTCTACAAACAGATGCGCGAGGCTCTCCCGGTGCTTGATGTCGGTATCCAAAATCTACGCCGACTGATTGGTGTGCCTGTTGTACGGGTGGGGGCTAAGAATTCGAGACGGCAAAAGGAATGGGATAACTGGCGAAAGCAGGTGAAGATCGGCAAGACCGGAAGAGGGTTCGCCACGTTCGTATCACAGTATACTGACGCTTTGATTCAGAACGGATACAGCGCCGCAGAAATTCTACCTGTCCGTGGCAAGACTGACATTTACGCTTTGATACCGATCGATGGCGAAATCGTGAGTGTTAAAGAAACACCTGACCCAACAGAATTGGTTCTCGCTGAACGTCAGCCATTGGAGCCAGAGCCTGTGCCATACCCAATACCGGAGTGGATTGTTTACTCTGCATACGAGGCAAGCCCAAAAAATCCGTACGGGCGTGGATTACTGACGGGGTTGCCTTTTTTGACGGACATCTTGGCGCGTATCTTCCACGCCACCGGACAAAACTGGGAGCGATTTGGCGATTTGAAATATAACGTCGATATCAACCTGCCTGACGGAGTGAACTCGGATGCCGCGAAGCAATTCATTGAGATGACCAAAAAATCTTGGACAGAAGCCATGAAAAAAACTCGAAAGGGCAAGGTTCAGGACTTTATCGGTACAAACGTGAAAGTGTCCGTCATCGGTGCTGATGCAGAGCAGTTGGAGATGGAGGTACCGGTTCGTACCATCCTGGAGCAGATCGTTGCCAAAACAGGGCTTCCGCCATTCGTGTTCGGGTTTTCTTGGTCATCCCGCGAGTCAATGACAAAGGCGCAGTCGGATATCCTCACTTCTTTGATCGATGATTGGCGCGAAATGATCCAGCCGGCCATTGAGCAGGTGGTGGAATGGTGGTGCCGATTCCATGGCTACCCGGTTGACTACGAGATCGAGTGGGCAGAGGCATCACTGCAAGATATCGAGGGGATCGCGAATGCCGAACTGACCCATGCCCGCGCTGAGAACCAGCGCCTACAGAACATCATGCTGGCTCGTGATCTGGAGGAACAGGGCTATATTGAATCGGACATAGCTCAGCAAATCGTTGACGAGCAGCGGGCAAAAGGGAAGCGGCAGGCAAGAACGAAAGCTCGACTGCAAAAGGATGGAGACTCTGACTTGGACCCGGAGCGATTGCCGCAAAAGGAGCGTGATGCCAAGAAGATAGAGCAAATTGCAGCAACGTTCGAGCGTAAGACGATACAAAAGCTGAAACTTATCCGAGAACGGCTGTTTCGTCTTATGGAGGAACGAGCAACCAAGTCAGTAGGGCGTAAAAATATCGATCCGGAAGAGATCAGGCAGGCTGTTGAGGAAGAACTGCAGAACTTCATCAACTCTTTGGTAGGCCAGACAGCCACGAACACGTCTCTATACGATCAATTACTGCTGGCTGCCGGTACCGCAGGATTTGAAGCGGCGGTCGAGGATATTCGTCGGGCTATTAATGACACGGCGACCGTTCAGAGCACATTCGACTTCAACGCAGCTTATGTACGGTCAATTCGGACTGATGGCATGCAACTGGTCACCACCCGAGCGGCAGAGATCAGAGAAGCCTGCATCGATGTCATGGAGCGACACGCCACGGTTGGCGACAATCCGGAGCGATGGTCAGTATCGCTTCAGCGTGAACTCGGTGAGCAATTGGACGAACCGCGCTGGTATTGGCGGAGGTTAGCACGATCGGAAGCAGCCATGATGTTTGACCAGGCTGCGGAGGAAGAATACCAGGCTCAAGAGATTCTTTTCGTGAAGTGGATCATCGCACCTGACGCGTGTTCAAAGTGCCGGCAGTACGCAAATAAAATCTTTCCGCTGAGCGAATCTCCGCGAACCGTGAAGGACACGCACCCGCATTGTCGCTGCCGGAAAATGGCGGTGACGGTGGATACAGCGGATGAAGCACGGCAGGCCGGCAACTTAATCAGGTTTGACAGATCGTCGAAAAGTAGAGAGGGGGTGAAACAAAGAAATGAAAGATATCTTTCGCAAAAGTATCAACATGAAGGGCATTGTGGGCGCAGCGGTTAAATCGGTGTCAGAAAGTGATCTTGCCATTATAAACAGCATGACCAGGCGAGAGTTTAAAGCGGATGAGCTTTATGTTTTTCCGGTGCTCTGCTGCGATACTCGACTTGATCGTGATATGGACCGTTTCACGAAAGAAGCGCTTGATCAGATGACGACGATGGCAAAGGGTGTAACCGGAATCTTTGACCACTCATGGAGCGCGCTCGGCCAGACGGCACGAACGTACAAAGCAGAAGTTCGTGAATCAGTCGATGATGCTCAATATGAACTGATTGCCTGGGCTTACATGCCAATCAACGAAAAAACACAGCCGATCATCGATGCGATTGATGCCGGCATTCTGAAAGAAGTCAGTGTCGGGTTTGCATACACCGATCTACAATGCTCCGTGTGCAAGCAGAGCTATTACCGCAGCGACTGCACCCATTTACGCGGGCGTGATTACGACGGCCAGAAGTGCTTCACTTGGATCGTCGGCGTGAAAGAGTGGTATGAGTGGAGCTTTGTCGCTGTGCCCGCCCAGCCGCGCGCCGGGGTAGAGAAGGGCTACCGTGAGAAGTTGGATGATGAAAAACTGAAAAACTTGGGAGGAGATGGACAAGTGAAAGGGTTGCTGGAATATCTAAAATCACTGAGCGTGGAAGTCAAAGATGATGACCACGCTCTTTCTATTGTAAATGAGTGGAAAGAGAAAGCTGATGCTGCCAAAGGGGTAGAAGCAGAGCTGGCTACTGTCAAGGCAGCGAAGGAGCAAGCGGAAACCGATCTGAAGGCAGCACAGGAGCAGTTGAAAGGCGCGCCAGATGCTGCGATGGCAGTTGCTGGTCAGAAGTTTTTCGAGGAAACCCGAAACGAGATTGTTCGCCTTGGCGGTTTGCTTGGCGAGAGCACGAAATCGTTGGAGATCATTATGAAGGGTGTTACTGACATCAACTCGCTGCTGGATGTCAAGAAAGACTACGAGCGGCGCGTGAACGAAAAGTTCCCGCCAACTCCGCAGACAAAAGGCGCGGATGGCGACGGTGACGCCAAGGCAGTAGCAGAAATCAACCTGAAAGATTACCAGGTATAGGGGAGGCATAAGACATGTTGGGTGGAGTAAGCAATCAAGAAGTGTTTGCGCGGTCGCGCACGTTCAAGACGAATCTGACGGTTACGGACGTCGGCAAGGCGGTCGCTATGACGGGTAACAACGAAGTAGGGCTTGGGACTGATGGAGCCACGTTTGTCGGTGTGCTTGGCCGCGTCGAAAAGGATGGAACATGCCGCGTGGAGTGCTTTGGCAACGTGAAGGCATCCTATTCCGGAGCTGTAGCAGTTGGGCAACGAGTGGTCGTAGATGGCACCGGAAAAGTGAAACCTGCTGGGACCGCAGTAAATGGTCGCGGGTTCGTTTCGGTAGTAGATTCAACGGCAACGACTGTAGAAATTGAACTGTAATCAGAAAGGGGATGGTAGTATGGCAAAGAAAGAACTGAAAAAGGTCGAGATCGAAAAGGGAATGTACCAAGAGGCGCAGGTGAAAAACCTGTACCTGAACGATGTGTTGGAGAAAGAGGACCCGACGGTCGAATACAAGGGTACACCATTTGAGAATACAACTGCACTGCAGCGGCAACTCGCCGCACGCGGTATCAAAACATTCGGTCAAAACTCAGACAAGGTCAGTAAGTTTTTTGAGACGGGGACTGACAACCTTTTGCTGTTCCCTGCTGTTGTTGAAACCGGCATTCGCAAGGGGCTGGAAGAAAACAACATCATCAATCAACTTGTGGCGACTACGACGAATCTCAATACAAGTGATACGTACAAAACGCTTGTTTGGGAAGATGTTGCAGAAGATCAGGAACTGCGTCGAGTCGCACAAGGTGGTCCTTTGCCGAAGACCAAAATCACGCTTGGGGATAAAGAAATCACCGTATTCAAGTACGGTCGCATGCTGGAAGGAACGTATGAGGCCATCAAAAATCAGCGTCTGAACGTGTATCTACTGCAACTCCAGCGATTCGGTTATCGTCTCGCTCTTAGCGAAGTGGCCGTGGCAATCCAGGTGCTGATGAACGGCGACGGCGGTGTGAGCGGTGCGGACACGTTCGCAATCTCTTCTCTCGGCGGAACAGCGAACACGATGGCGTACAAACCATTCGTGAAGTTCAAGGGCAAGTTTAAAGACGGATACATGCCGAACATTTTCCTGATGCCGGAAGAGTTGTACACCGATACCGTGACATTGGAGCAGTTCAACAATGCGCTGCTCGGCTTCCAGTTCGCTGCAACCGGTGAGGCGCAGAAGATTCTCGGTGGACTGCCGATGCGCTGCGATAAGGTGCCAGACAAGAAGATCGTCGGTATCGACACTCGTTTCGCATTGAACCGCATCATCGCAAATCCATTGCGAATCGAGTATGACAAACTGATTGACACACAGATTGAACGCAGCGCAATTACCTATTCGGGTGGGTTCGAAGTCCTTGATCCAGAATCTCGTAAAGTGCTGAACGTTGGCGCGTAATCCAATCCAAGTGATTTGAAAGGAGCGAATTTGCATGGAAAAAGTTCTCGTGACACCAACAGCTGATAACCGCCTGTACATTCACCCTGAAACGAAACAAGAGTTTCCATCTGGGCAGAATGTGGAAGCCGCACGCGACTGGTTCATCGACACAAAAATCCGCATGGGGCATCTGAAAGAAGTGGAGCCAGAAGAGAAGAAGCCGAGTCGAAAGCAAAGGGCAGCTGAAGAAGAAGCCGGTGAGCAGTAATGTACTGCACCGTCGATGCGATAAAAACACGCTTTGCCATGGTGGGCACCGACGATGACGAGCGGCTCAGCACCATTATTGAGCAGCAGAGCGTCATCATCGACCAAAGGCTTGCAGTTGCGCCTGATGCAGACCCTGCTCTTGCCGTGGTGCTGCCGATCGCTGCCGAAGAGATTTGCGCAGGTGAGTTTCTTCTGGCGGCTGCTGGCGAGAATGCATTGGACGGCACGCTCGACATCAGCGTCCTGAAACTCGGGCCTGATCCGGATAAGATCGCCAAACGCGGCAATGAACTGGTCGCTAACGGCTGGGCAAAGCTGAAGACATGGCTGAAGCCTGAGATTCCGGTGATTGTGTACTTGGGCGGTGTTGATGGATGAACAAGGTCACGAAGAACCTCATGAAGCAGGCCCGAAAGCGCGGACAGGTGGTCACATTCATTTCAGATGTGGAGCCAACCCGCTGCCCGTGTTGGTCGAGCGACTTTCAGCAGCCGGATGCCGGTTGGCATGAATCGAATCCTACGGCTCCACTATGTAACGACAATGGTTATCTGACAACCGGAGCTGAAACGATCGATACATTCGCATTCGTGCTGCCATATACGGCCACATCCCGGAGAGAAATCCCGCAGTACAGTCATTACATCGACAAGCTGGGACCAGCTGCGTTTGACGATCATCTTCTGATCGCGCCGGAACTTCCGGAGGGGGCAAAACAGCTGAAGTGGAATGGCGTGTGGCACATTCATAACCCGACACCGGTGTACGTCGGAAACGAAATTGGTGTCTGGTTGACGTTAGTAAGGAGGGTATGATCGATGTCAGGATTTGACGTTGATTTTTCCCGCTTGCTTTCGAAGCTTCAAAAGGTGAGCAGTGCCGTTCAATTGGCCGTAGAGGACACATCCGCAAAGGCTGCCGAGGAGATTCTTGAAAAATCCATCGAATTTGCTTCTGGTCCGATGAATCCAGACTGGAAGGCGCGGCAAGCCAGGACAGCTAAGAAAACGACAGCCAAGCAAGGCGGCAAACGCGTATCCATGGTCTTCAAAAACAACTTTGACTATCTGTGGTATCAGTTCGTGAAGACGGAAGGACGTGCCGATCCGCCTTGGCCTGTTTCAGTGAACACCGGTACATTTCGGCGTGCTCATAAGTCAGAGAGGATTGGGCTCGGCATCTGGCGCGTTTATGGTGACAGCGATGTGGCCAACTACTTTGCCCACGTCCATGACGGAACCATGCATATGAAAGGGCGTCCAACCATCGGAAAGGCTGTGCAGGAGTTCAAAGCATCTCGACGCATCCAGGAGATAGGCAGAGATATGATGCAAAAGCGGTTAAAGGAGGCGGGGCTGACATGAGTATTAAAGAAACAATTTCCGTAGACGAAGTTGTTCAATTGCTCAATCAGCTATCGATTGAGGATAAAACGGCTATGGAGAATCTCATCTGCGCGAGGGTTGAATGCAATGAAGCGGTTGCGAATCATCCGACGGTTCAAGTTTCACAGGATGCGTTCAAGGTGGGAATGCTTGGTGTTCTGAATGGGTTATTCGGGGTGGCACAAGATGGATTTGGTGCCATTGCTGCTGATTTTGATGAGAATGGCCTCAAAGGATTTGTGAGGATTCGATGATCGAATTGCAGATTTTGGATATGATTCGCAACGCGCTTCCATCGTTTTGCCGGTGCATTGCAGGGCGTCCGTCGGTAAAAGATGACCACATTCACATCGATGACGAACGGATCAAAATCCCACTTGAGAAGCCAGTTATCTTTTTCGAGTTAGAAACCGGATTTGATAACCCAACTGGCTATGGACATAACGAGCGGTTAAAGGCGGTTGATTTGGCGAACGCACAATTCGTTTATGAAAAGTCGGCCGAATTAGTCCAAGGGTACAACTTGTACTGTTGGATACCGGTAGCGGGCAAGTATGGCGGACAGCTAACCAAGCGACGCATCTTTGATGGATTGTTCCAGGCTTTCGCCTTTGAGGACGATTTTGCCCTCAAGTTCTCGCGCGAGATTGAGCTGCCGCCAGATGAGGGTGCCACGCAAGCGCTGTTTGAACTGACGTACAAAGGAAAAATCACGAAAGAACGGAGAGAGGCAGGTGCAACAAGCATTAGCCTCTTTTCTACTTTTGAATAAGGAGGAGAGCGGATTGCTCTTACTACGAAGCAATTTTACGATGACAAACTCGCAGCTGTCCTTTGGAACCGGGCGCGGTATCGTTTTGATCGGTAAGTCTACAACAGCTACCGATCTGGCCCGTGTCGGCTCAAAGGACGATGCAATCACGGATGTGGGTGAAGGTACGAACCTAGCTAAGATGATCGAAGGCGCGATGCTGCAGCGGCCAAAAATGCTGTATACGATCGGGCTTGGAGCAACACCAACAGCAGGTTCGTACAAAGCTGCTCTGATTAAAGGCGCAGAGGCACCAGAGGCATACTTTTTTGTGGTGGACGATACCGCTGATGCCACGATCGCGGAAATCAAAGACTTTCTGGCATGGTGCGATACCAACGCCATCGGAGCTGTTGTGTTGCTGGGCGGTAACGCAGCGCTCGCTACAAAAGCTGCTCAGTACCGTGTTTGGGTTTTTGACGACGTGTTTGCTGACTACGCCGGCAATGCTGTACCAGCGTTCGTTACCGCTGCCGCAACAACCGCGGCGATCACCAACGAACCGGACCTGTCGATTCCTTTTGGCGGCATATTGATCAATGGCTACACCTTGAAGACAGTCAAGCAGATTGATACGCTGCGGACACAGACAGAAGCGGGGGTAATGTCCTTTGTGAAAAGTGGGACAAAAATCGCCATCTTCCAAGGCGCGACCAGCTATGTTACGGCTACGAATAACGAGATCGGCCTGAAGGACCCGGCTGTCGTCGTTACAGTAGACGAGATCATCAAAAGCGTGGAGACGGCCATCACCAACAAGCATAGTCGCATCAAGATGTCTCGCCTGCAGGACATCGCCGACACGATCTACATGGTGCTTGATGCCAAGGCTGCGGAAGAGAAAATCTTCCCGCCAGATGCCGATCAGATTTCCGTGGAGCCGGACGCACAAACGCTTGGTAAGGCAAATGCGCGATACCACTTCAAGGTGATCGCCGGCCTGAAAGAACTTGAAATTGGCGTGACTGGTGAAGTCGCGGCCCAAAATTCGTAAGGTGGGTGATGACAAATGACACAATTTGCAGCAGGCGCCAATAGTGGCGTCTACATTGAACAGGACGGCAAAAAGCTTTTCGCGGTTCAGAGCCACCGAATCAGCGAAAGTGAGACGAGCAAGGATGTACATGGATACGGCAGCAGCGAGTCGATCGGACAAACGTCCGGTGCACGTCAGCATACGATTACTATCGAGTCGATGATTGCAAATGACTACGCTGACGATACGATGCCAGCATACCTTGTCTTGCGTCAACCCGGAACGGAAATCGTCCGGTACATCGGACAGTGGAAGACTGTGTTCACCGGACTGCGTTTCTCAAACTACGATGAAAGTGGAAATCTCGAATCGGCAAATGAAAGTATCACACTGATAGCGACAAAGCGGCAGGATTTCTTCAAAGGCAAGCCAGTATCAACCACTCAAGCAGTAGCTGCACTAGGAAGGTAGGGATCGCGCATGAACGTGACACAGGAACTGAAAGTCCTGCGACTCGGCCAGCCGCCCGAAATGCGCTTCAAGACCGGGGAAGAAGACGCCCCGGTTTTTGTTTTGCGCGTTTTGACGAGCGCCGAGGAGTTGGAAGCAACAATCAATACGCAATCATACTTGACCGATTCAAAACTTCCGGAAGCGGTGTATCGGTTGATCTACCAAACTGAACGCCTGGCAATTGCCTTGAAGGATGCGGATGGTAAGCGGATATTCAACAATGGAACGGAACTGCGCGCCAGATTTACCGACCCTGAATGCGGCACGCTACTCGCTGCATACGAAGGTCTTTTGCTTCATTACAAAACGATGGACACCATCAAGGAAGATGAGCTGCGCGCTTTGATTGAGGGTGTTGCTGCGGGAAAGCCCATGGAGAGTATCTGATCTACCGGATGTGTCAGGATATGAACGACTTTCGGCCACTGAACGGATCAGGTACTCTCACAGACACCCAGCTCTTATGGCTGTACGTGATGCGCTCGGCGGATAAGGTCAATGAAACGAAAAGCATGTGCGACAAATGCCGAGTAGACCGCGCCACCGGAACACAGAAGCCGCATAATTGCCCGTCATGTGGCAAAGAGGTACACAACCACGCCGATCCGCTGCGCGAGGAGAAAATCGCGGTCATGATTGAACAGCGTCGTCAGCGATTAGAGGCACAAGCACGCAAGCAGGAAGAAGAACGCGCGCGAATTGAGGCGGAGTTGGAAGCGGAGCTGGAAGCTGGAGAGGAGGTTGACCATGAGCCAGACAAGCAAGAAGGGTGACGTTGAGTTTATCATCGCAGGCGACGATAACGTAACGCAGATATTCAAGGGGATCATAAGTGAACTGCAACACGTCAGGAATCAAACCCAGCAAACTGGGCGAGATGTGAACCACTCGTTGGATGACATGTCCACGTCCTCCCGGCGTGCAAGCGATGGCGTTGAAACGATTGGCGATCGGCTGGAACGACTTGGTCAAGAGACGGCCACGTTGAAAAAGCTGAATAATGAACTGCATCAAACTGAGGATAGTGCGCGGGATGCTGGTAGGGAGATGGAGCGAGGATTCAGGGATGGTGGACAAGCAGCGGAACGTGCTGAAAGCAAGGTAAAAGCATTGAAATCTCGGGTGACGGAGGTTGCGCGTGAGATGCGCAATATGTTCAGCGCCATCAACGAGGGAACGATGGGATTTCAAACATTCGTTGGTGATCAAATTAAGCGTGGAGTAGTGGTAGGTGGAGCTGCAACCATAGGATTTGCTGCCAGCTCGTTGCATAAGCAAGTGAACCAGGAGTATGAATTCGCAAAGCTTGGTTCTGTCGTGAAGTCGGGGTATATGGACGCTAAAGGAGTGTTGGATGAGAAGCGGTACAACGCCGAGTTTGCCGCCCTAAAGGAATACATCCGCCAGCAGGGGCTGCGATCAGACCGCGAAACGGACATCATGGGTGCAATCGGAATTTCATCGGAGCTGGCGAAAAACAATATGGGGCCGCAGCAGATCAAAGCCGCGTTGCCGGTTGTATCCGACTTTGCCCAGGCATCCGGTCTGGCACCAGACGTCGCCTCCAAGTATCTGGCCAACAAGCTGGAAGCGGCAAAAATGGCATACACCCCGGAGAATTTCGCCAAGGTCGCTGACCAGTTTATGAAAACGGTGGACATGTCCTCATTGGACCCGCAGGACCTATTGTATGCCGAGAAATACACGGACTTTGGTAATGCCATCGGAAACGTTGATTATGCGATATCTCAGGCCATGCAGGTGTTACTCTCAAAAATCAGCGTTGAGGGTGAAACGGGCGGTACGGCCTTGCGTACGCTTTTCTTAGAAAGCTCGAACATGAGTATTTCGGACAGCGCCAGAAGCAACGTATCTTCCGAAAAGGTTGGCCGCGCCATCGATGCCATCATCTCGCAGGTGAACAAGGTCAATGCTGCTGTTGATGCTGATAAATCGGTAGCTGCAGATCAAAAAGGAAATGAGAAAATACTTCGAAAAGCCGCCATCATGAACAAATACATGAACCAGTTGACAGCGGATCAGCAGCTTGAAGTTGGGGCGACGCTGTTCGGTAAAGAAGCAGCGAGCGTCACGACGATTTTTGCGAACGATGGTTATCAGAATCTACTTGAAACAATTGACGCAATTCGTGGCAGCAGCGGAATCACCAAGCGGTATGCAGATGACCGGGCGAACACTTCAAAGGGTCAACTGGTTGCGCTGGGAAAAGAGGTCGATGAAATCCAGAACAAAGTCGGCAGATCATTGGAGCCGTTACTCGCTGCGACGACCAAGCAAATGACTAACCTCGCGACGGAGGGGAAGTTCAGCTTTGAGGAGATTCAAAAGGGGGTAGACGAATCTGCCGACTCTCTCGCTAAAGAATTGAACCCAGAAATCGCGTCAGTATTTAAACAGCTATCAGACCTTACCGTGAACGGCTTCCAGATAGGTGTCGCACTAACACCGCTTGCTGAAGGAACCGGTAAAGCGATCATGAAGTTACTGAATGGCGATTTATCTGGTGCAGCCCATGAAATTGTCTTGGCGATCGATGCTACTGACCTCAAAATCGAGAACTTACCAGGTGAGTTGGAAGGTTTGGCAACCGCTGCGAAGAACGCAGCCATTTTCTTGGCGGCCATGATAGCAGTCGACAAAGGGATTAAACTTGCCGAGAATGGAAAGAAGATTTGGGATGCTGGTCAAAAGGTTGGGGAAAAGTTACGTGGTAACGAAGGTAAAAACACACCATCTACACTCGGTGATGAGCGAAATATTCGCGCGAATGTTGTGAATGTATATGGCAGTAAAGTTAATGGTAGTGGTAGCGGTAATACCACCCCTGTTCCGGCTAATAGCGGTAAAGGCTCTGAGGATCAGCAAAAGCCAAAAGGCGATCAAGAAAACAAAAATGAACAGCCAGAAAAAAAGAAAAAAGGTTGGTTTGACAAAGGTTCTGGTGAAAGTAAGGTCGATACTAACTTAGAAAAATGGGGTTCGCGAGGATTGATGGCGTATTCACTAGCCGATATGTTTGGAGCAACTGATTATATGCCAAACTTTCTGAATGAGTATCTAAGCGGATTAGGAATAGGGGCGTTTCTTAATCAATTTCTCGGTAATCCACTAAAGGGCGGCAAAGGCCCAGCAGCAATCGGCTACTTTTGGTACAAAGGATTAGATGCATATGGTCAATATACAAACGAACAAACCAGCAAACACTTTCAAGAGGATTACAATCCAACAGGCATAGATAAATGGGTTTACCGAAAATTCAAACCAGCAGACAAAAGCGTTGCGACATTCCCTGATTACTATTACATGGAAGATCGGGCGCATGTTATGGATTTTCTTATGAGTAAAAAAGGAGATCCTAAAGTATTATCGTACTTACCAGGATTTTCAGACTCATTGATCGATGAGGCAAAGCGGAACTCTGCTGGTAGCAAACCTCATTTGTTCAGCGGTTACGATGAAAAGAACATTGATGCGTACTTTGAAAAGCGTCTTCAGCAGTATATCAGTCAAGCAAACACTAATTACACATCGCCAGCCAGAACAAGAAAGACAAAAGAAGAGATGCAGTACGGTCGTCTCATGGATACTGATTCCCAGGTTGAACCTTACAAGGACAAGATGACCGCAATGATCTTAGAAAAACCAACTGCATCGACAGCGATGACATCACTTCTGCAACAATTCAGTCCGATTCTTGGCACGCTGGCACAGGTATTACAACAACCGGTGAAGGTTGAATCACAAAGTAACAATACCATTACCATATTTAATAAAACTCCATTGGAGATCGGCGCTGAGTTTTCCGAGAGCATCACGTCATATGCGAACAGGACTCACAACCAGCGAACATTAACGCCAATGCAAGCGGTCAAAATGAGACAACTCGAATAATGTCGAATGATGTCGTGATCAGATGATTGCACCCACATGAAATTAATGAGATAGTTTTTTAGGGGTGTACTTATGGATTTAATTTTAACGGCATTAATATTTGTTGGAGGGCTATTTTTCTTTAAAGGGCGAGTGAAATATCCAATCTGGCAAGCTTTTAAAACTGCCTTTATGGTGTTAGTTGCTGAATTTGTTATAATGCGCATTCCGTTTTTCCATAAGAATGAAGAAAGTTTTTTTGTTGGACTAGTATTGTTTTATTCTTTAGCTATCGTAATTACAGGACTTACATTTTATCGTTTTAAAGACAAAAAGATTCCAAAAAATGACGTAACCACACATCAAGGCGGCGAACAATGAAAGTTACTGCTAAACAATTCTTTTTGAATGAGGTTGAACGGATTTTTGTTGCCGATGCTGATGTGATAGAGGGATTTGCATATGAGGCTTATCAAAGGCATAAATGTGGAGAAGATTCATATGATAACTGCGTTTTCGTTTCCCATCTTGGATTTGAGAATGTATCTCCGAGATTTATTGAAGAGCGCGAAATGTTTAGTAAAATAAACAGGTTTCCAGTAATGTGGGGAGTGTATAATCTAACTAATCTGCCTACTTATATTCCAGACCGATATTACAAAACAGTCAGAGACATAGTAAAAAAATTATCAAACGCAGCAAGGGTGATAATCGGACAAACAAGATGTATGTTTGGTAATGCGTTAACCACTGTCGCTAAATTGAGCGAGGAATTGCAATTGTCGGAAACGACGGTCAAGAAGGGTTTAGAACAATTATTTAAGGTTGGAATATTAAAAGAAAGAGTCTCAATTGAGACAAGACTGCAAGAGCTTACCATAAACGAACTTAAGGTAATATTAAAGTCAATCGGAAGAAGAGTAAGCGGAAAGAAAGGCGACCTCATTGATAGAATCACTACAGATATAGATGAAAGTGAAATTATGGCTTTACTCCCTCAACACGTTACACATCCTGAATTGCTCGAATTAAAATGGGAATTGCCAGATGACTTACTAGACATCATGGAATACGAGATTGGAATTGGAAGATTGGTTTACCACTTTTTGCTAATGAAATTCAATTCGCAAGAACTAATTAATGAGTTTAGTTCATCTGAGAAACTGTATTACTCAAAAGTGATTTCCTCTCCAGATGAAATGACTATGTGCCATAACATCATGAATATTATGATTCCACTTAATAAAGCTAAGCTAGATGATCTGCCACCTTTTTACCTTGGTTGCAGGTGTAGCTTTATACCATCAAGCGGTAATTAAGCAAAAAAGCGATCTCGATAACGTCTTAATCAATCCGTACACTGTATGTAACCAAAGGAGCCTACTGGCTCCTTTTTCTTTAGGGGTGACAAACATGCCATTGCGATTCGAATCAAACCGCGGCACTATGAAATGGCCCTACAACCCACAACAGATCGAGTTCAGCAGCACAAAGCTGATAGTCGAACATGAGTACCCGCATCGGTGGGGCGCGGAGACAGAGGACATGGGCCGCAAGTCGGTTCGCGTGGATGTACGCGGTATCTTCTTGCAGAATCCGTCTGTTGAATCGCCGGAACCGCTGGTCCTGATGAACAATCTATGGAATCTGCACGAAACAGGTGCGATCGGCAAGGTACTGGGCAGCGAGTTAGGTGCAGCCGTAGAAGGACGGCTGTTTCGGATCATTGACCTAAAAGGCAGTCGTGAAGAGGGTACGGTAGGCGATATACCGTACTCTTTTACGTTCTTGGAACATTATCTGCCGCAGGCAATTGGGAAAGATGCGACGATCGCAGCCGCCAGCTCAGGCAAAACAGGTAACTCTACAAAAACTGCTGTCGCTGCCAAACCACAGACCAAGGACATCGTTTACACCGTTCGCTCAGGCGACACGCTATGGGACATCGCCAAGGTCTATTACAAAGACCCGTTGCAGCACAAAAAGATCAGCATGGACAACAACGTCACGGTAGCTGACATGAAGCCTGGCCTGAAGCTCAAGTTGAAAGGAGTGCCGGTCTAATGGCAGACAACTGGCAGAAGGTACTGCGGGCCGTCGTTGATACATTGAAAGGGCCACGCTGGGAAGTGAACCGCGTCAAAGAGTGGGACATCACGATCGATATTTCGCGCGCGGCGGATCGCTTTGTGCTGGACATCGCCAACGTGGAGGGCAATTACACTGACCTATTCGGTTTTGGTGATAAGGTAACGCTGCGGGCTGAAATGTTGGACGGCAGCCAGCCTGAAACAGTCCTGGCAGGTTTTATCGATGACCTCACTGAGAATTACTCGATCCAAGGCAATACACTCCGGATCGACGGTCGGGATTCAGGCGTCTACATTCTGGAGAATGACGCGATTCCGACGACACACAAAACAATCACATTGAAAGATTTGGCAGCAGGAATCCTGGGAGAGTTCGGGATTCCTTTTTCGTATTCGGGACCAACAATCAAGATCGACGGTAAGCAAATCCGCATCGGCCAGAATGGGTGGGATACGATCGAGGCGCATGCTTTGGAAAATGACCTGCGGCTCTACAGGATCGATGGAAAAGTCTACATCGGTAAGTTCCAGCCGATGACAGATGTTCAGTACACATTTGTTGATAACCGGTTGAACGAAAAGGAAATCGCGTATATGTCACTCAACCGGAAAAAGGCTGGATCAAGCCGCAAGCGGGAGATATGGGCTTATGGGACCGGAAAGGCCAAACCTGTTGTCAAACTCGCCGACAATTCACTACCAGCTGCATTCAAGCGTCGTCAGGTTGTGTCCGGCGGGAAGACAAGGGCGGACACCGAGAAGTCAGCCAAAGAACGGATGGCACGCAACAAGATCGGCAGCAACGAGATTGAACTGGTCATCAAGGGTACTCGGGTTATTCATCCGGGACGATGGGCGACAATTGTACGCCGGTGGGGGCCGCGCGGCTACACTGTGAAGTGGGTAATCGCCTCCGTACGGTACACATGCTCATCGTCGCGTGGAGAAACGACAACGGTCATATGCAGACCGATAGAGGAGGTGCTCGGGTGAGCAAAACATATGATGCTTTACATGCAGAGTGGCCAACAGAGATCGGCGTTGTAGACCGTGTGGAAGCCTCGCCGCAGGGTCCTACCGTGTCAACCGATGGGATTGGCGCGCCGATCGATGCGCTGCAAATGCTGCCGCCTGGTGTATACGCCATTCCCCCTATTGGCTCCAAGGTTGAATTCCTTCATACCGATGAGGGGCCACGTGCTGGATTGATGGTTGATTGGCCAGAGGAACAAGAGCTGATGGAGATGCTGGCGAAAAAGGTGCGGAACCTGCCGGATTATGTACCGGGGGATTTGCTTCTGTTTGCAGCTGGTGCAATGCTGCGCGAGGGGTATGTCCAGTACCTGCATTTCAAAGCGGACGGCAGCGTGAAGTGGAAGACATTGAATCTGGATGAACCAGACCCGAAACTTCAGGTAATCACTGACATCACCTCGAACAAGGACGGCATCAGCATCAAGACCAAGAGCTGGTCAGTCGTCGCAGAGTCAATTAGCCATACGCAGACAGGGGGTGGATGACGTGGACCCTATCATACAAATCCCCACCGGTTATAGTCTGGATGCCGCTGGCAACCTTAAAAAGTGGAAAACAGATAAACAGAAGCTGAAGCAACGGCTTATGAACCGGCTTGTGATCCAGCGTGGAGCAACATCCATCCCCGGATATGAGGAAACTGGCAGCCAGTTATACACGCTTAACCGATACAAGCGATCAGAGCTTGCTGCCCGGGCGCGCGAATTTGTGGAAGAGGCCCTGCAGCCTGAAGTGGACATCGGCCAGATTACCAAGGTGGCAGAGGTCACACTCAGTCTGACGGATGACGGAATCTATCAATTGGCTGTCGCGGTAGAGTTATCAGACGGAGAAATATTAGATTTGGAGGTGGGGAACGTTGGCGGAAATTAACGGCATCACTTTTGATGAGGACCTGAACGGCGTCCCTATCAAATCGTTCGAGCAAATAAGAGACGAAATTCTCTCAGAATGGGTCGCAGAGGTGCAAGAACTAGACATCCTGCCAGCGAGCGATGCACATATTCGCGCATCTGCCGTCGCTGGACAACTCTACGCCCTGTACGTCAGCGGCGCGGTCGGAGTGAACCAGTACATGCCAGACACGGCAACCGGTGACTACCTTGTGGCTCATGTGAAAGAGGAAGGGCTTGAAAAGAAACTCGCGACCAGAGCACATGGAGAGCAACTGCAATACCGACGCGATCCGAACCAAACGCGCACAGATACTACAGTCACCGTGCCAGCGGGCACCCGAGTTGTTACAAGCAGAGGCGTCATATTTGAATCAACTGCCGATGCCACACTTGCACCGAATATCCTGAATGCCACGGTACCTTTTCAAGCAGTGGATGCCGGTGCAAATGGCAACATATCGATCGGAGAGATTGTTTCGTTTTACGGACAGCCACCAGCGGGCATCAACTACGTGACCAACCTCGACGCTGCTGTTGATGGTTCGGATGAAGAAAGCGACGATACTCTGCGCGACCGGTATTTCGAGGCAACGCAAGAGGAAGAATGGGCAGGGTCACCAGCTTGGATGGAGGCGGAGGCCAAGAAAGTACCTGGCATCACATCTGCCACAGCGATCAAGAATGCGCGTGGCGAAGGAACGATGGATGTTTTAGTCACTTCCGGAAATGGCATCCCGAGCAACGAAAAACTGGCCGAGGTGCTGGCATATCTGTCTGATCCGACACGCGAGCCGATTAACGTCGACCTACGAGTGATTGCACCAGAAGGCGTGGCTATCAACCTGACAGCAAAAGCACCAGGAATCACGCAGGCACAGGCTGAGACTGTCTATAAGGCTTACCTAGCGTCGGTTGGTGGGGGCGGCACCATTTACCCATCCCGTATTGTAGCGGCGCTCATAAATGCCGGTGCGCAGTATGCCGAGGTACAGGAGCCGAGCGCGCAGATTGTTCTTTCACCAACACAGATGCCGCTACCGGGAGTGGTGACGCTTGTTTAATTTACGCGAGCAGTTGGCCAGCACCGGTCTTTATAGCGAAAGCGATCCAATATCCCGCGGCGAGCTGAAGGCATACGAGCGGCAACTCAATGACCTGCTGGCATGGCAGCAGCAGATGAAACGAGAGATGGCGCTGGACACAACAGAGATGTTGATTGAGCGATGGGAAAAGATTTACGACGTGATACCCAGCCAGACAGCCTCCATCCGAGATCGGCAAATTGATCTGCTGGTAAAACGCCAAGCCAAAGGCGTGCTGACGCAAGCCAAAATCATATCGGTTGCGAAAAATTTCGGGTACACAGCCAAAGTGATCAAGCATTTCCGCCCTTTCTGCTATCAGGTAGACATTCAGGAACGGAAATTCGATGTTACAAAGCTTGAAGCATTCCTGCTCAAAGCTGAACCTGGCCATCAAACCCATATCTTCAGTCACACGGAACCTGCCGAATCAATCATGATTTCAGCTTCATCCAGATCATTCGTGGTCGACTACCCGCTTTGTGGGATGTTCTATCCCGAAGATGAGGCGGAAGGGCGGATTTTCCGCGAAACGGTGGCTATAGCGAGCGCGGCGCGGGCAAACGTGATCGCTTACCCAATCACCAATGATTTTTATCCTACGCCGGAGGTGTAACGATTGGCAGATCCAATCATTCAAAATCGATTACTTGAATTACTGCGCGATGATTTGAGCGGCCATTTCGCAAGTGCCCTTGTGAACGTAGACGGTCAGATCAAGACGTACCCGATTTTCAACACGGTTACAGCAGGTTTGAAAGTGACCAAATACGTTTATTTGGACGATGTCCAGGCACAAGGACAGATACTCGGGGCCACGCTGGTGGACAGCGACGGAAATGCGTTGGCAAATAAACCGTTAAGCATCACAAAGGGCGACAGCGGGCTGCTGATCGCCTTTGAATTTTCTGTTGAAGTGAAAGCAGAGGTGACCTCATAATGCCATACTCAAAAACAAATTGGGTGGACCACATCGTTGATCCGGGCACGGGTGCGATCGTCCAGCAGGGAACAAAGGTAACGGCTAATCGAATGAACAAGCTGGAGCAGGCTGCAGCAGATGCGTTTGCACTTGTGGAGGGGCTTGCGCAGACAGCGGTGGGCAGCGCCGTCCTTTCTGGTCTGACCTTCACCAATACTGGTCTGACGGCCAACTTTACCGCAGGTACTGCCTACGTAAACGGCGTGCGCTTTGATGTTGCCGCCGGATCGCTCGCGCTGAATCCAACACAGGGGCAATACATCTACCTGGATAGCGATGGTATCGTGAAGAAAACTACGAGCCAAGCGACCGCACAGGCAAAGTGCCCGCTGTGGTACTTTGCAACAGATGCCAGCAACGTGATTACATCGACGAATCAGAGCAAAGCAGCAATCGTGATCACGCAGGATCAGCTTGACGCGGCGATCCAGACGTTAAAGCAGAAGGCGTCCGTAAAAGTCGCAACAACTGCAAACATCACTTTGAGCGGCACGCAGACGATTGACGGGGTTGCTGTTGCCATTGGCGATCGTGTCTTGGTTAAAAATCAAACAACGGCGTCTCAAAATGGCATCTACGTCGTTGCCACTGGCGCGTGGACCAGGGCGGCAGATGCGGACACGTCAGCCAAGGTAACAACCGGGCTTACTGTCTATGTGGAGCAAGGAACTGCGAACGCTCAAAGCCGATGGACATTGGCTACAACCGGAACTATTACGCTCGGGACCACGGCGTTATCTTTTATTCTAACCGGTGGAGTAATTGGTGGCGGAGCAAACCAGATTCCGACG
Organism: Brevibacillus fluminis; assembly: GCF_052072235.1. GTDB lineage: Bacteria > Bacillota > Bacilli > Brevibacillales > Brevibacillaceae > Brevibacillus_D > Brevibacillus_D fluminis_A. Next base: position 196,860 of record NZ_CM125436.1, read on the forward strand.
CGCTCTGCAACCGGCGTCCTCACCGCAGACATCTTAACCAACTTCAAGAAGACGAAGAGTAGCAAAGATGCCAGCGGGATCTACACCGTGGTTGAATACCGAAGGATCGCCGACAATACGCTGTACATGCGTTCCACACTGTCCAATCCGGATGCAAAGGGCAATTACCAAACCGATACCCGTGTCTTCTACAAATTGGATGGCGCGACAGTGGACACTACGGTTACCGTTACGCTCACATATGACGCGGATGGTGATCTATTAAGTGAGGTGCCGAGCGCATGAGTGTAAGTGACATCCTCCGGGACCACGGGCTTGGTAAAGGCTTGAATGCTGCGGATAAGAAGGCGCTGATCGACATCGTCAATGTCGCTGACACGAACCAAAGCACGGTCAAGACGAACATTGTCAATGCGTTGAATGCCGTCAGCACGGACAAGGCGCTTGGGCTGGTTGCTGCATCGACATGGGCGGACATACAGGCGGCAATTCCTCAAGTAAAGACAGGTAAGCGGTGGGCAAGCGGAACAGGGAAGCTTGGATCGACCACTCATCCTCAAGGATACTTTCGAGCTGATGTGTCAGGGTTATCATTCACGCCCACCATAATTATCGTTACTAGCGATCTTTCTATGGGGGTATATTCCGCGACCTACACCATGAGGGATGGTGGATTCAACACATACAATGCGCATACTTTTGCGTGGGCGATCGCTGGGAATTACGACTACAACATAGGAGACAAAGCGACTTTTGTAAACGCAACAGGATTCAACCTTGCACTGATAAACGCAAGTGCGAACGCAAGTTTTAAATGGTTCGCTCTCGAATAAAGGAGGTAGCACATGGCGCAATTACCAAGCACAGCCTCGATAAAGGACATTATTGCAGCGCTGCAAGCGATGGAAGCTATCAACCAGAAGGCGGACCTTGTTTCTGTTGTTGGCAGTCCAGCACTAAGCACAGATGATGTAGCGACCATTATCTCGAAATTACAGACTGCGAAAAATACGCTTGCTGCGAATATCACTACGCAAGGGACAAGCGCAACGGGTACAGAAAGTTTGTCAGCGCTTGCCGCCAAGGTTACGGTGGGAAGTAGCGTACGGAGATGGGCGAGCGGTACTGGAACAACCGATTCTGGCGCAATATTGAACGTTAGTGGGTTAGCCTTTAAACCGAGCGTAATAATTTTGAAAATGAAGGCAGGAACTAACAATTACCGAAAGATCTTTCATGATGCTTCCTCAGGCAACTTTGACGCATCTACTGGCGGCACCTGGCCAATTGAAGTGGCTTGGGAAAGTTGGTACGACCCTGGTAACGGGTATAACCCTGCTATGAACTGGTACGGAACGCTTTCTAATAATGATAAATTTACAATTACAAGCAACTCATTTAGCACGCATTGTCCAGTTGCATCTGCGTCGGTTAGCTGGTTCGCATACGAGTAAAAGGAGGAATCGAAATGCAAACAATAGGAAGAAAAATCTATTTTGACAAGCTCTCAGGTAACGTCTTGGTAGACACCGGCGAGCGCGCGGGCTTTGTTCGCGAAACAACTCAGGAAGAGGACTTCCAATCCTACTCAGCCCTTTCTGAGCGTGTCCCGGCCACCGTAGGCTGCCTACAGCTTGAATACGGCCAAGATTCGGACAAGTTTGCCCAATACCAATATCGAGTCGATCCGGAAAAGCTGACCATCATTTGGGATCTGACTCCGCCTACAGCGCCGCTTGAACAGGTGAAGCAGGCAAAGATTGACTTCCTAAACGGTGAGTGTTTCAAAGCGATTTATGCAGGCTTCACTTCTGCGACGACCGGTCATACTTTCCGATTCAACGAAGAAGACCAGGCGAACTTCAATCAGCAGAGCACGCTTTTTCTGCTAAAGCCGGACCTTGCCGAAACCCAATGGAAGACGGAGGACGCCGGGATTGTAACTCTGTCGCGCGCGGAGTTCATTGAAGTGGTGTTTGAAGCCGGACAGCACAAGCAGCAGCAGATCGGGAAGTATTGGGGGCTGAAAGCACAGATCGAAGCTGCCACAACAAAAGATGAAGTCGATGCTATCAACTGGTAGGAGGTCGAGCGTATGCAACTACAGCGCTTTGACCTTCTTTTTGTTCGTGGCAGGTCGCCGCTTGCTCGCCTGATCGAGCGGGTGACGCACTCGCCATATAGCCATGTTGCAATCGTGCTGGACGAGCATCACATCGCAGAAACGGACTGGCGATTTCCGTTGCGATGGAACCACAACAACTACCCGCCGTGGCAATGCGACGTGTACCGGTATCGCGGCGAGCTGACGGCGGCGCAGGTAAGCGCTATGGACGCCTTTATCCGCGCGCATATCGGCACGCCGTACGACTTCTGGCAGACAGTAACCAACGGCCTGTATCTGCTTACCGGTTTGCCGATCCGCGACGCGCCGAACCGGATGAATTGCAGCGAGACAGTTGACCGGATGTTTGCCGCTGCCGGGATCAGGCTGACGTCAGCCGAGCTGGGCAAGGTATCACCGGCTGATCTGGCAAGGTCCAGCAAGCTACAGCGGATTGCATAGCGCTCTTTCCCACCGGAGAGGGCGTTTTTTCATGTGGAGCTGCTGAGGCGGCTTCTCTTTCTTTTTACATCATGACCACAGCCGCCCTGTGCCGAGCAGAGCAGTACAACCCCGAGCGGGGAAGGGAAGAGAGATATGGAAAACATCATCAAATCAGTAATCGCAGTCGGAGGCGCGGCAGCCTCTTTTCTTTTTGGCGGGTGGTCGGCGCTGCTGAGCGTGCTGGTCGCATTCGTAATTTTCGATTATGTCAGCGGCGTTGTGGCAGCCAGTGCGGAAGGCAAGCTGAAAAGCAAGGTTGGGTTGATCGGTATTGCGCGCAAGGTGTTCATCTTCTGCATGGTCGCGATCGCACACTTGGTTGACACGTCACTTGGCGACCAGAACTTCATGCGCGACGCGACGATCTTTTTCTACCTAGCTAATGAGCTGTTGTCGATCATCGAGAACGCTGGCCGCATCGGTCTACCGGTGCCTGAGCTTATCAAACAAGCAGTAGAAGTATTGAAAGGTAAAGGTGATCAACGTGGGAGTAAGTAAGGGGATTGACTGCGCAGTACCACTGACAGCTGACAAGGCAAAAGCGATGGCGGCAGCGGGCTATAAGTTCGCGGCGCGCTATCTGGTCCCGGAAGCATACGCGTGGAAGCGCCTGACCAAAGCAGAGGCAGCGGCTATTACGGCAGCAGGCATGCAGGTAGTCAGCGTATACGAAACGACAGCAAGCCGTCCAGCAGGCGGAGCCGCAGCGGGCAAACAGGATGGAGCGGAAGCATACAAAGAGGCGCAGCTCATCGGGCAACCGGTCGGCAGCGCCATTTATTTTGCCGTGGATTACGACGCGCAGGCCAAGGACTACGATGCAATTGAAGCGTACCTGCGCGCGGCTGCAACGCAGATCAAAGGGTACGAGGTCGGCGTTTACGCGTCCTACGCTGTCGTCGAGGAAATGGCACGGCGCGGTGCGGCAAAACACTTCTGGCAGACGTATGCTTGGAGCGGCGGCAAGAAATCGGCCAAGGCCAACGTCTACCAATACAAAAACGGCCAGACGATGGCCGATCACAGCGTTGACCTGAACGAGTCCTACGGTGACGAGGGCTGGTGGGACACTAATCCACAGCAACCACAAAAGCCTGTTGATAAGCCTGCAAGCAAGACGGCTGACGCAGCCACTCAGGCCGCGTTGAAAGAGTTGCAGGCTGCGGGCATCATCCAATCGCCTGAATACTGGCAACAAAACGCCTGCGACGGCGGCGTCGTGCGCGGTGATTATGCGGCTTTGATGATCCAGCGCTTTGCAAGCGTGCTGAAGCAAGCACCTGCCGCCCCGGCACCAAAGCCTGATCCGGCGCCAACGGAGCCGCAACCGAAACCGCAGCCGGAGCAGCCAAAAAAGGAGCCGAAGGACTGGGCCGAGATCGAGAAAATGGTCAAGGCGGCATCCGTACATGTCGAGCTGATCGGTGAAGGTACCGCAGTATTGCTGAAAGGCGGGTATCTCTTGACGGCAAAACACGTATCCTGCGGCAAACCATCTATCGATGTCAAAACGCAGGACAAGAAGAAACTCACCGCAACGTTGGTGTCGGAGCATCCGGGCATTGGAAAGGAAGAGGTGGATCTTGCCCTTTACCGGATCGATAATGCTCCGGCCAGCCTTCCTTATCTGACGCTTGCAACCGACAAGCTTCAGATCGGAGAGAAGCTAATGACCGTCGAAGCAGAGAACACAAAACAGGCGGTGCGCACGGGAATTGCGTGCGAGCTGAGCAATGCAACCTGGCCGTGGAAGTTCGACTGCTCGCTGCCCGTGGACAAAGGGAATAGTGGAGGTGCAATTGTTAACCAGTACGGCGAGTTGGTAGGGATCGTTATTCAGACATCATCAGTTATGGTGAAGAACGGCAATGTGTCCGAGCAAGTGCCTGGCGGGCGCGGGATTAACCTGCTCTATCCAGCAGTGCGGGATTGGTTACGAAAATACATATAGACAATGGCGACAGACCTCTCTGGTTAACCCCAGGGAGGTCTTTTTGTTTTTTCCTAAATTTATAAATTGTTCTCATTTGTTCCCGTTGATATTTTATCAATGTATGGGTATCATTAAAACATAACAAGGACATGGGAGCGGTTGAGATGATGAAATATTACCGTTTTACAAACAGCAGCAGCCCGATGAGCGACTGGGGCCATGCAATGTTTGCTGAAGATCGTAATGCAGTCGAACATTATGGACAAAACGAGTACACGCTCGACAAAGCGCATACCGTCAGCATCTACGAACTGGAGGAAATCATCAAAGAAGCTTGGGAAAATGATCCTTGTTCTGGATACGCTCACTTGGCAGCGGATGAAGCGTTCGATGAATTTTGTCCTGAAGACATCGTCAATAGCGCTCAAGCATTTGATTGTGAGTTGGTTTGCTGGCTGTGGGATGTAGTTCTCTTGCCAAAAAACATACTGGCAGTACGTACACAAGACGGCGCGATCTGCTTTGATGAGTCGTTGATCCAAAAGGTAGGTGCGTAACATGGACATCTGGACAGGCACAGGTATATGGGATGGGTGGCGGCTAACGACCGACCACTCCGCCAGCTCATACAACCAGCCGGTACTTGTTTCGCCGGACGGGCGCGCGTTCGGTCCCGGGGATATTGCAGGTACTTTTTCGCAGGCTGACCTCGCAAAAGCATTAAGTGTGTCGCCGCAGGCTATCACTGGGCGCCTTAAACGTGGGACTCTGCCGCCGTATGATGGTCACGATCACGTCGGTCGAGGCTATTGGCGATATGAGACGATACGTCACCTATTTACAGGGGACAATCAATGATCCAACGCTGTGTAATCTGCGACACAGAGTTTGCCTGCCGCCCCAGCGACAAGAAGGTCACATGCTCCGCACCTTGCCGTAGTGAAAGAGCGAGGCGCGTGCAGATCGGAAAAGGCAAGCAATGGGGAGAGGCGAGCAAAAAGGCGCTGGCCGAGCGCGGCCAGACACCAAATCTCAAAAAAGGTACACCTGCAGCTCAACGTAGCCCTAAGTCAGGCCCCTTTGAGACAAACCGAAACGCTCTGATTTGGACGATCCGATCTCCGGAAGGTGCGACGTACACCTTCCGGAATTTAAATCTATGGCTGCGCGAAAACGCAGACGTTTTACCGGGTACCGTCGATCAGGCCAGGGCTGGTTTTGGACAGATCAAGCGATCTCGGCTAGGCAAAACCAAACGCCCTGTTGGCAGTTGGAAGGGCTGGACATTGGTTTGCTGGGAAAAACCAGATGAGCAATAGGGAACCATCCTCCCTGGAAATCCATGGAGGGCTATTTTTCTTAAATTACTTAATTTGACACATTGAGAAACAAAAAATGATTTGCGCCGTAAAATGTATAAGGTTATATTTATTTTGATGTAAAATTTTAACTGGTGGGGGGAGTCCCATGCCACGTGATATTTTAACAATTGCGTCGGCCGTCAAGACATTGTATGAAGCCATATTTAATGTTTCTGGCGAAGAAAGCGATCTAACTGAGATGAAAATGCATAAGTTACTGTATTTTGCGCAGAAAAACCACTATAGTAACTTCGGTGAATGGCTCTTTAATGAAGATTTTGAAGGGTGGAAACATGGTCCGGTTAATAGAACGGTACGTAGTTCTTTTCATTTCCTTTCGACTTTTGATGGTGAATTATCTCCAGAAGAAGAGTTTACAATTCGTGAGGTAATTTACGAGTATGGAACTATGCCAGCTTGGCAATTAAGAAATCTTTCTCACGATGACTCGTGCTATAAAAAATCACGAATAGGGTTAAGTGAAGATGATGTGGGAAACAGAATAATCCTCAAAGAAAACATCATAAAAGACATTACATCCAACGATCCTGACTACACGACTGATTGTGGGGTGCACTAGGTTTGCCGTTGCCAAAGGATAATGTAGGAAAAATAGTTTCATTGCTTGAAAAATTTTTTGATGCTCAGGCAGGGAGAATGAGCGTTAAACGCCGCCCTGCCCTTATTATTGGTTATGAAACCAACTTTCGCTCAATTCACGATGTCGATTATGAACTATTACCAATTTCCAGTCTCAGCAATACAATGCCTGATCCCACTTACGATTACTTTGTTGATGATCAACTATATCAACAACTGTCGCTCACTCAGCCGAGTTACATAAGGACGCATAAAATAACTTGGTCTCATGTGAAGAATCTGAGAATTGAGAATCCAATATGTGATCTAATAAATATCAATCACAATATTTTTAATTCAATTCTCCAGCTCAACGAACAATGGGTTACAAGACGAACTAAAAAGAGTATATACATACCGGTTGCTATTGAAAGCACACAGAGCATTTAACATTCCACCTGAATAAGGTGGTTTTTATTTGCACGTTCCCCTCACGTTCGCATATAATAAACGAACAAACGTTCTTGTTTATGGGGGGATACGAACATGCTCCGTGATCTTCAACGATATATGCAGCACAACCAACTCATCGAAATCATCTACCTTGACCGCCACGGCAATACGAGTCAACGGAAGCTCCGCCTGCATTCGATCTGCGGCAACCAGGTTAAAGCGTACTGCTTTGCGCGCCGCGCCAACCGTGTGTTTTACATCGATAATATCCTTGCGGCTATGCCGGTGGTGAACCGCCATGCTGGCTGACATCGAACGCAAAGTGCTGCGGATCATCGCCAACTTTGACGCGATGCGGCGTAGGCCGCCGACTATCGACGAGTTGTGCATTAAGACAGGTCGTGACCCGGCTGGCATAATGCAGGTGCTTGAGGTGCTAAACCGAGAGGAGTACATCAAGTGGGACCGCCGCTGGCCGGAGCGCATGGAGCTGCTGGAAGCCTGGGAACGAGAGGAGAGATTCAAGCGTGTCTACTAAGAAAGCCAATCTGTTCGGTTCAAGCCGCTTTGTACTGCCGGAACAGCGGCAGGCGTACCTGCAATATCAGGAAGATCAAAAGCTGGTGCCAAAGCCAATGCTTGAGAGCGATGAGCTGGCCTCGATCGACTATCTGATTCGCGACTCGGCGCGCGAGGATTACGCGGTCACGATCACATGGTGGAATCCAGTCAAAAGCGACGCCGGAACGACAAGCAGCATGTGGGGCGTGATCAAGTGGATCGATCAGAACGGGCGTCGCTTGAAGCTGGTGAACGACGAGGATGTCCAGTGGATTGAACTGGATAAAATCATCGATGTGAAGCCATATTAGAAGTACATCATGTATTTCACCTCAACCAACCTCGCTGCGGCGGGGTATTTATTTTTTGGGGGTACAGGGCGGCGATCCGTTGCCGACGAAGAGGCGCGGGCAGCGATTGGCAACTGTTCAAAATGATAAATAAAAAACTCTCTAACGGAAGATCCGAAGAGAGCGCTGTAAATCAAAATCTCCTTTATCAGGTCAATAAATTTCAGTCCCCTTTTTAGGGTACTGATCGGGCGGAAGATATATCATCCAAGGTGATTTAAGATCGGAGGGATCGAGTTGTTGCGCTGTCAGCTTTCCATTCGTGCAGTCGTTACGGATCTGGCGCTCAGACTTACCAAAGATAGTTGCAGCCTGCTTTGTACTGACGATGTGTTCAAATGGGTTATTCATGGTTCTTCTCCTAGCAGTTCATCAACTTTATTTCGAATGATTCTCTCGTCACTGCCTAACTTAAAAACACTATCATTCATAGCGATGTATTTGAAAACATTATGCCTAATATCATTACGGCTAATTTCTTTGCCTTCTATTATCTTTTTAACAATGTTGTTGCTTTCAAAGCCTGACATACAGATAAAAAAGAAGGCATCGGCAAGAATATCATGGTTTCCGTTTGGAACATAGGATTGCGCTACTTGGAGAAAGTTCAGTTTTTCTATTTCCCGAAAGATGGTCAATGCTTCTCTTTCTGTTTTGGCTCGTATTTTAATCGCTGACTTGAAATTTTCGGAAGCATAAAGTCGCCAAATACACTTATGTGTAGAAGGGTTTTTTTCAAGCTTACGGATGATGTGATATAGCCTCATTCTTTATAAATCCAACTTTCGTCAAGTGGAGAGGTTATCTCTTTTACGCATAGACCGGCGTTCTCATGATATGCTAGTTGACCTAAAGAGAAAATATCTTCACTGTCGTAAAATTTTCCATAATAGCGCCAACCTTCTTCATAAGACCCCTTTTCAAACACTTCTAACTCGCCGGTGCTTTCAAGATTAGCCAAAAGGTTGGAGAGGTTATCATTAAAACTGTTGCAGACGTCGCAGGAAGCATAGATTTCTACTTCACCATTTTCGTCAGGGCGGTTGGCACAAGGTCCATCGTGATCTTCTCTTTGAATATGAGCGAACACCCAATCTGGTAAGTCAGAAACAGTTACTTTACGCATTGATTTTCCACCTTTCGACTTCCGTTTACGGAATTTATACTTCGATTTTATCATTTCCGTGAACGGAAGTCAACATCGAAGAATCCGTTGCAGGCGATAGGCGGGCTCCTGGTTGAGAGCAGCCACGGTAAAGTCGGGGCGGTTCCTTTTTTTATCGGAGAGACCACGGTTCTAAAAACTTTTCCCAACTTGCTCCAAAACTTTGATGAACAGCGGCGATAGCTGAATCAGTACGTACCCCAGCCCCGCGTTGGAGATCGTGCTCCACGCGCGTTCTGGCTGGCCAAACATGAAGAAAAAGCATCCGCCAATGATCACGATCGACGCCACCGGCAGTGAGATCGCCACTAGAATCTGCGTGACCGGGTCCAGTGCATGCGCCAATATCTGCAGCGTCGTGCCAGCGACCAGGTTTGTAGCCGTCGCGGTGACGACTGCCGTGTTGGTGTAGCCTGTCGGCATGATCGCTATGGGCGCTGCGACCGCGCCGCCCAGTGTCATCCTCCCCAAGCCCGCATTCTTCCTTTTCTCCCGCCACGTACCGTCCATAAAATCCCGAAACTTGATCGTTTCTACTCTTGCCATCGTCACCACTCCTCACTTGATGTCGTCGATCAAATAGACTTGTGCTGGTAACCCATCACACATGGCTTTAAAACGACCCATCCTGTTTTTGCTCACCGTCACGATATGGAGCATCGGGAAGTACCCGTACTGCCGCTGGAACTGTCCTGTCTGCAGCAACTCTCGGTAGCGATCGATCTTCAACCGGTTCTCGGCCATGGTCTGCGTATTGTCGACTTCCAGGAAGTGATACCTCTTATTCGCCATGAAAACTGCGTCCGGAATGACCTTTACCTTTCCGTCCACCGAAACCTTCAGTTCATTTTTCCAATAGCCTGGGCAACCAGCGTGAAAGAAAAAGTCGTTTCGCATCAACGTGTGTGTGGTCTGCAACGTGCGGCGGACCCGTTTTGTGGAGCCGATCATCTGACGTCCCTCTCGGTTCAGGTAGTAAACGGCACCGTAACGCGGTTCTCGGAAGCTACAGACGTATTCTTGTAGCTGCTGCATCACTTTTTGGGCGTTACGATCGCCACCAAGCCGGTGCAATCTCTGAAGGTGTGACCTACTCATGAAACCGAATCTGTCCAGGCTGCTCAGTATTTGTTCCTGGCGTTCCACTCGGTTGACCAATGCTCTCATCAGCTCGTTGCTCCCTTCTTGGCTTGATGACAATATGCGGCTTTACAGCCTGTTGTATTGTTTTGCTGTCGATCATCGGCGTCTGTACGATCTGCCGCTTGTCGGCCGTCTGATAGATGGCGCGGCCTTTTATCTCCGGAAGGGTTTCTGCCCCGGTCTCATCAAGCACGACGCGAGAGGCGGTGCCGTTCTGTACACGAAAGCATAGCTTCGCATCGCTGTTTTGTTTTGCCTGGCGCGGGATCACGTCACCGGTCGGATACTGCGTTGCGAGAATCTGCCGGTAGCCAAGTCCGGCGCCAAGCCTGGCGATCTGGCTCATGTAGGTCTGGCAGCGCTCTTTCAGTTCTTTCTCGGATTTGGTGACGGCCTCTGCCGGGTTCAGCTCGCCGACCTCATCGATGATAACGAAATGCCGGGTTGCGTCATGGGCTTCCTGAACGTTACGCGCGCCGAGCTGCTTGAAATACTGTTGTTTCCTTCTCATCTCTGCCACTACGGCTGCCAGCGCCGCTTCTGCCTCTTCTGGCTCTTCTGCGTAATGGATGACTTGCCTCGCGTCGCGGAAGTCGGAAAACTCCACACCGCCCTTCAGGTCTATCAAAGTAAACTGGACTTTCTCCGGCTGTTGGCTCATGAGCGTGCTAATCAGCATGTTGAGGAAGTTGCTCTTGCCGTACCGCGTCGCGCCGCCTACAACCATGTGCGGCGTTTGCTCGAAGTCGTGCCATATGATGGCGTTCCCCTCCCGAATCTGGCCGACAGGGACCGTCCAGCCGTTTCCGGCCTGCTGGATGTCGCTGTAGCGCAGCATGCTGGTCATGTGCTTGTTGTAGACTTTCACCTTTAGCAGTCCGTCGTATGACAGCTCCACTTCTTTCTGGTACGTCTTTTTCTTTGTGAGCAGCTCTTTCAACTGGACAATCAACGGCTTTGATAAATCCAGCGATCTCAGATCAGCCAGAGAAAAGCTGATCAGTGTCTTCCTGGTGTTCAATCCGTCCTGGATGTGCTTCAGTTTCGCCTGGTAATCTTCAAAGCTCCGGCCAAGCGGTATGCGGTACCGGTACTCGGTGCCCCATTGGTGATTTACCTTCTTCAGCAGCTGCGCCGTGTAGGTTTTATCCTTGTCGCGGACATTCAGGCCGGTCAGCGCGAAAATTCGTTGCAGCTTGTCGCTGTCGTTTGAGATGCCGGCCATCCGCCACTTTGCGTACAAGGCGAGTGATCCCAGCAAAGCAGATGAGAAAACTTCCACGATCATGTTCTCGCACCACCTCTTTGTTGTTTTGTAGAAACAGTTGCGACAATTCCGAACGTGTCTGTGCAGCGACGAGCGCCGCAGTAGTGGTTTTTTTCAGTTCGTTTTGGAGTGCGCGGTACCGCCACGGTAAACGAACCGGTCAGCGAATCGGCTTTGGAACTATGAGATGCCGATCGGATTGTCCAATATGCACAATTCTCTGTGACGATAAAGAATAAATTTCGAATTGTTTGTCCATCCTGTTGATGAGGTGATGGATGAGTGAGCGCAAATAAAGGTTTGGGGAAATACAGGACACCGTTCGGTAAGTGGCTTGACGCGATCGGAAAATCTTCTGTAGAATTTGCGAGCAAAAGCGGGGTTCACCGTAATACCATCGATGCGTTAGCTGGTCAAAAGGGATACAGTTCACGCAAGCAGACTTTGGATAAAGTTCTAAACACCGCAAAAGACCTTGACCCGACCGTAACATATGAAAAGTTGTTTCCCCCAATGTAAAACGCCCTCCCGGTATGGAAGGGCGTTGCTTTTTGTGCAAACGTGCAAACCAAATTGCAAACCGTCCGCGAGGAATCGCAAGGAATGAAGAGGTATCTCGTGAAGCCGAAACCCTCATCGCTACTGAATACAAGCCATCGAGCGGAATGTAGTGGTATCAACCAAAAAAATGTTCTTTATCTTCCTTGCTTGCGTAATGGTACTAGGGATCGGGGTCAGCAGCTATGGCAATGAGCTATCCCCGTCGGCTACTGAATCGGCCAGCCATATCAATCGTTCCGTGGGATCTCTCAATTACGATTCAACAGGCGAAAGCATCAAGTACACAACACAAAATGGAACGCAATACACCAGCCGCTAGTCATGAACCATTTGATCAGCCTGTTGATCATTACCGCATTTGTTTGCACGCTATGCTTCTCTTTTTGGTCAACCGATGTCGAAACGCAAATGGCGGCAGGGCAAGAAATCCGCATCAAAAAGGCGACGGCGCTGATTTTTCACTAATTTCGGGAGAAGAGCGTGGATGACAAAGCTAAAGGTATTCCTGATTTGTCTTGGCGTCATGGTGTTTGTATTTTCAGCGATCGCCTGTGTGGAAACTTATTCTTTGGAGCGTTCCTTGGCCAGAGGCATCTACACTGATCTGTTGGATGACATGCAGGATATTGGCTATCTGGACAGCAGCCTCGCAGCTTATTACAGACGCAAGATGCAGGATTGGGGATGGACAGGGGCAGGAGCGGACTTTTTTGCAGAAAGCTATCCGATGAGCGAAACAACCAGAGCTCGAAAAGAAAGGGCGGAAAACGTATCGCTAACCTTGTCGATTCAACCGTCAAAGCTATCGCAATGGATGAATCTGCTCGTGGAGGGAGAGGCCACGTTTCGCTTTGCGGGCACTCGCCCCTCCGAATACTTTGATCAAGGGTGGTAGACTTGTGACCAAGTTAATATCGATTTTGGCCATTATGGTGATTGTTACCCCGCTTACAGTGAATGTGCTGACACAAGGGCCGGATAATTTGCTCACGGCATGCACGAGTTTTTTCACGAAGCTATTTTCAGCAGCGGCTCATTTTGGTACGGCCTGATGGGGCAAGTAATCACAACGATCGTAAGCATCATGCTCCTTCTGCTGGTCCCGCTAGGTATCGTTCAAATTCATACTGCTTTGCAAACCGAAAATGAATTGTTGGAACTGAGTTTGGCAGCAACCAAATACATCAGCAATCACGGTGGAAGAAACGATGGTGAAATAAAGGCCAAGGTGAGCGCGTTTATCCAACAGGAGCTGGTGCAGAAGCGTTCACGCCTGCAAGCAAATGATGTCTCCCTTGTCGTTACACGAATCAAAATGAATGACCCTGTTCTCTGGAGCCATGAGGATGAGTTTCAGTTGAATCTGGAGATACCGTACCCTTCCATTACGACGCTTTTTGCCCAGTGGCAAAGGCCGCTTCACGTGATGAGGATCGGTACAATCAATACGATGGATTACGATTTATAGGAGGGCATTCGTACGGGCATACATGTACTTACCGCCTCCATGCTGCTCTTTTTCCTGCTGCTTGGTTTGGTCGTTGTTGACACCGACTTGGCTCTGCAAAAGAAGCAAGAGGTGAAAACATTGCTGGAGTTAGCCAACCATGATGCAACCTGGGCAATCGACCAGGCGCTGAAGACGGAAGGAATCATTGATTTGGTGGAAGCGGAGGCAATGAGTCGATTTGATCGCCGGATGGAACAAAATGGACGGTACCGTCGACAAGGCGCTGTGTTCATTCCTGATCAAACAAGCGTAACCACCGATCAAATCGCTTTTCTTCATTATTATATTGATTTTACCCAGTGGCGCAAAAACACACAGCTTTCCTTGACGTACAGGGGAAACAAGCTGGTCGTAGACAATGTTGCGATCGACAGTCAGGTACAACCGTCAGGCGGTGTCCTGCAAATCACCGTCACCACCGAGTCTGCCGAGCGGTTGTCATTAGCGCCGAAACGGATGATCGGCCCATCGCTGGTAGCGGTCGGGTATGTAGATGAACAGCCGTTATTTCCGCTGCTGCCAGGCCATTCATTCCCTGTTGTGAGCGTGGAGGAATTGAAATGGTAATATCAGGGTTCCATGTCAGATATAAATGATTTTTCGGTGCTTAGGCTTATTTACAAGAGCCGAATTATTCTGTTAATATGTAAGAAAGCGTTTTATCGATCAGCGGTCGTTTCGAGGTTCACTCTCCAAACACCCCGTCTGCTCGCAAAGTAAAACGCATGTGAAGTGGGGTAGTCCAACTTGTACGATAAAGATACCATTTATGTCATCGGAGATGCACAATCATCTACGAACAATCCCATTACGCAGCAATTTAGTTCTTTTTTTATTGCACTGGTCGTCGATACCACCAATAACAAAATTGTTGATGCAAGTTGTTCCGCCACGGTTCAATTAACTTCCGATTTTACTCGTTCAATATTTGTCGGCCATTCCATTTTGGCGTCTGATGAATTGGAGAACCAGATTCGGACGCGATATTTTGGATCTTCCCAAAAGGCATTGATTGTGGCCTACAAAGATGCTCAGAAAAAGTACAAATTAGCTATCTCATCTCGGCAGAAAACAGAACTGTAATGAATAAGAGAGCTGCTTTATTTATTCGTATGCCTCGCATACAGCGTAAATAAAACCCAGCAAATGCGAGTGATTCAACGCATTTGGTGGGTTTTTGCTTTCTGCGCAAACTGGTAAAGGAGGGAAACTGTTGTTACAATTTATCATCCGTAGATTCATCTCTCTGATCGTAACGCTTTGGCTCATCGTTACACTCACTTTCTTCCTCATGCATGCGATTCCCGGTTCTCCCTTTGAAAAAGAGGGGAAAGGGCTAAGCGATGAGGTAGCTCAAAACATGATGGCTTATTACAATCTGGATAAGCCGCTGATGGTACAGTATGGTCTTTATTTAGAAAAACTGGTGCAGTTTGATTTGGGGCCATCCATCGCAAACGCATCTGACTCCGTTAATAAAATGATTGGCCGCGGATTCCCGGTATCGTTTCAATTAGGGATTGTCTCCGTTCTGTTTGCTATCGTGGTGGGAATCGCGCTTGGCATAATCGCGGCACTGCGGCATAACCAAGTTATCGACTATGTTGCCATGATCATCGCCGTCATCGGTATATCTGTGCCGAGCTTTGTCATCGCGACGTTATTGATCAAGTATTTGGCTGTAAAGTGGGGGCTGCTGCCAACCGCAACATGGGGTACGTGGAAGCATGTCATCATGCCTGCATTGGCGCTTTCCTTTAGTCCGATTGCTATTATTGCCCGTCTTACCCGTACCAATATGCTTGAGGTTCTGACGCAGGAATATATCGAGACGGCTCGTGCAAAAGGGTTGTCGCCGGTTCAAATCATTTTGAAACATGCATTGCGCAATGCGGTTCTGCCGGTAGTTACATTGCTCGGTTCGCTCATCGCCAATGTTTTGACAGGAAGCTTTGTCATCGAGAAGATTTTTGCGATCCCGGGAATGGGGAAATTTTTCGTAGCGGGTATCAACAACCGCGATTACTCGGTTATTATGGGAACGACCGTATTTTATAGCGCATTCTTGATCTTGATGATGTTCGTGGTCGATATTTTGTACGGCATCATTGACCCACGGATTAAACTGAGCAGAAAGGAGAGTTAGGTGCATGATCGTTTCAGATGAATTATTCATCCCCATGAAAAAAGACGACCTGAATGCCGAAGCGATTGTGCGACCGCAGCTATCCTACTGGAAGGCAGCATGGATGCGTCTCCGCAAGAACAAGCTCGCACTGGTCGGATTGGTTGTCATCATCGTTTTGGCAGCGATGGCCATGATCGGTCCGGCGATTTCCGGGCACGACTATTCGAAACAATCGGTGATTAACAAAAATAAGGCGCCTTCCGAAACCAACTGGTTTGGAACGGACGATTTCGGACGCGACGTGTTTACACGCGTGTGGTATGGAGCGCGAATCTCCTTGTTCGTCGGCCTGATGGCAGCGTTGATCGATTTCTTTATCGGCATCTTATACGGCGGTATCGCCGGGTATGTGGGGGGACGCGTCGACAATCTCATGATGCGTTTCGTTGATATCTTATACGGCTTGCCTTACCTGCTCGTCGTCATTCTGCTGATGGTCGTTATGGGGCCGGGATTGATGACCATCATCGTCGCGTTATCCGCAACTGGATGGATCGGGATGGCACGGACGGTTCGCGGCCAGGTTTTGCAAATGAAGAACTCTGAATATGTGCTTGCAGCCAAAACAATGGGTGCGAAGCCGTTTTATATCATTCGCAAGCATCTTTTGCCTAACACAATCGGCATCATTATCGTTTACGTTACACTGTCTGTCCCAACGGCGATTTTCTCGGAAGCGTTCCTAAGCTTCCTTGGCTTGGGCGTTCAAGCGCCGATGGCCAGCTGGGGGGTAATGGCGAACGATGGATTGCCGACGATCTTGTCCGGTCATTGGTGGAGACTTTTCTTCCCTGCGTTTTTTATCTCTTTGACCATGCTGGCATTTAACGTGCTCGGTGACGGATTACGGGATGCATTCGATCCCAAGCAGAGGAGGTAGCGCACGTGGACAATTTGCTTGAAGTAAAAGGGCTGCACGTCGCCTTCAAGACACATGGCGGCGAAATCAAGGCTGTTCGCGGTGTTGACTTTTCCTTGAAACGAGGAGAGACGCTCGCGATCGTAGGGGAGTCCGGCTGCGGCAAGAGTGTTACTGCACGCAGCATCATGCGGCTCATTCCTGAGCATGTCGGCAAGATCACGCAAGGCAGCATTTTGTTCAAAGGTGAGGAGCTGGTTACGCTCCCGGAAAAAGAAATGCGTTCGAAGCGCGGATCTGAAATCTCGATGATTTTCCAGGATGCGATGACCTCGTTAAATCCTACGCTGTCCATCGGCGAGCAGATCATGGAAGGGATCATTCGCCATCAAAAAGTATCGCGAAGCGAAGCGAAACGCCAAGCGGTCGAAATCTTGCAGCTGGTCGGGATCGCGAATCCGGAAAGCCGGCTGAAACAATACTTGTATCAATTCAGCGGCGGCATGCGACAGCGCATCATGATCGCAATCGCGCTGGTCTGCAAACCGTCCATCCTGATCGCCGACGAGCCGACGACAGCACTGGATGTGACGATTCAGGCGCAAATCATCGACCTGTTTAAAACGATTCAGCAAAAAACAGGCGTCTCCATCATCATCATTACACATGACTTGGGTGTAGTAGCCAAAATCGCAGACCGGGTCAATGTCATGTATGCGGGGAAAGTCGTCGAAACCGGTCCGGTTCGCGAAATTTTTTACAACCCGCAGCATCCATATACAAAGGGGCTGCTCGCCTCGATGCCACGCCTCGATGCGGATCGCAACATTCCGCTGAGCCCTATTCCGGGAACGCCGCCAGATTTGTTCGCGCCGCCGGTTGGATGCGCGTTTGCGGCCCGTTGTGATTATGCCTTGGAAGTGTGCCGCAAGCATCAGCCTGAACAGACCGATGTGACAGCGACTCATCAAGTAACTTGTTGGCTGCAGGACCCGCGTGCTCAAAAGGCATTGCAGTCGCTCACCAAAACTGGCTCGTAAGAAAATGGTTGTAGGAAGGGATGAACTGTCGCCACAGGCGCCCGTCATCTTCCATATATACACACATGTAAAAGGGGGAAACATTCAGTGAAAAAAAGATCAGCGATCATGCTCTCCGTTTCATTGGCAGCTTCCATGTTAGCAGTAGGCTGTTCATCCAATGAACCAGCGCAAAACAATCAAGCGGCACCAGCGCCAACTGACAGTTCCAAAGAAACCCCGACACCACAAGACCAACACGCAAAGCTTTTGCTCCTGAACAACTATAAAGAGCCGACTTCTTTGGACCCGCCAATCGGTTTCGACCAAATTTCGTATGACATCCTGAACAACATGATGGAAGGGATGACTCGTCTCGGCAAGGATAACAATCCGGAGCCGGCGGCTGCGAAAGAATGGAAAGTCAGCGAAGACGGAAAAACCTACACATTCATTTTGCGCGACGGAATCAAGTGGTCGAATGGTGACCCTGTTACCGCTCAAGATTTCGAATTTGCATGGAAACGTCTGTTAGATCCGAAAACGGCATCCCCAGCAGCTTTCCTGGGCTATGTGTTTGAGGGTGGAGAAGCGTTCGGCAATGGCAAAGGCAAAGCGGAAGATGTCAAAATCAAAGCGCTTGATGACAAGACATTGGAAGTGAAATTGGCTTACCCAGCACCTTATCTCATTCACATGGTTTCCAACCCGGCGTTCTTCCCGGTTCATAAAGCAACCGTAGAGAAAGATCCGAAATGGGCTGCGGATGCCAAAACAATCTTGAGCAATGGACCGTTCAAGCTGACCGAGTGGACACACGACAGCGAAGTGAAAATGGTCAAAAACGAGAACTACTGGGATGCTGCAAACGTCAAGCTTGACGGCGTGACGTGGAAAATGATCGATGATGAAAACACTGAATATCAAATGTTCCAGAACGAAGAGCTGCACACGTCCGGTGTTCCAGCGGATATGGCAGAGCAATTGTTCAAGGACAATAAAGTAACGGTTGAAGACAGCGCGGGTACTTCTTTCTACCGGTTCAATGTAACGAAAGAGCCGTTCGACAATGTAAACATCCGCAAAGCGTTCAGCATGGCGATCGACCGCCAAACATTGGTTGATTACGTGCTGCAAAAGAAACAAAAACCAGCCTTTGCATTTGTATCGCCAGGAATGGCTGATCCGGCAGGCGGCGATTTCCGTCAAGTTGGCGGCGACTATGTGAAGTTCGATGCGGCGGAAGCCAAAAAATTGCTGGAACAAGGCATGAAAGAAAAAGGCTACAAACAATTGCCGGAAGTGACGCTGAGCTATACCAGTGGCACGACGAACGAGAAAGTTGCGCAAGCTCTGCAAGAAATGTTCAAACAAAACATCGGCGTAGAAGTCAAAATGCAGAAGATGGAGAGCAAAGTGCTGTCAGCCGAGCAGAAGAAACTCCAACTGCAGCTGTCCCGTTCTTCCTTCTTGCCTGACTTCGGTGACCCGATCAACTTTATCGATGGCTTCCAAACAGGCAACCCTATGAACCGTACTGGTTGGAGCAACCCGAAATTCGACAAGCTGATCAAGGATGCATACAACCAGCCGGACAACAAAAAACGCTTCGAGCTGATGCATGAAGCGGAGAAAACGCTGTTTGAAGATGCGCCAATTGCCCCATTGTACTTCTACAACAGCACATACCTGCAAAGCGACAAAGTCGAAGGCATTGTGCGCCATGCATTGGGCTATATGGACCTGAAATGGGCTGACTTAAAATAATAAAATAATGCGCCGGGGGTAGTCATTTGCGTTTAGTGAATGATTCTCCCCCTTTTTTTACCAAATTACCGATGAAATCAGGTGAAAATCGTGACGATGAAGGTGAAACCAGCAGCGTTGCAGGCGGGCGATACAATCGGTATCGTGGCTCCAGCGAGCTGGCCAAACGCGGAGAAAGGGCTGCGCGGGGCGAAATGGTTTGAACAACGGGGCATACGGGTAGAATTCGGGACCTCGCTTACACGGCAGCACGGCTATCTGGGCGGAACCGATCAAGAGCGGGTGGATGAGCTGCACCAAATGTTTGCCAACCCGGCGATTAAAGGGATTTTTTGCGCGTGCGGCGGGTATGGAACAGGTCGAATCGCAGCGATGCTCAATTACGATCTGATCCGCCAGAACCCGAAGATTTTCTGGGGATACAGCGATATTACCTTTTTGCTGAATGCGTTTTATCAAAAAGCGGGTTTGGTTACGTTTCACGGTCCGATGCTTAGCTCCGATATTGGCCAAGACGATGTGCATCCCCTCACGCTGGATACGCTGGAGCAAGCTTTTGCGCCTATTAAGTTCACTTATACGGAAGATATTTCACCGTTGCGTACTTTGGTGGAGGGTGAGGCAACCGGCGAAATTGTTGGCGGCAACCTCTCGCTATTGTCGAGCGGGATCGGTACGGAATTTGAGATCGATACAAAAGGAAAGCTGCTGCTGATCGAAGAGGTGGATGAAGATATTTACCGCGTCGACCGCATGCTGAACCAATTGAAGATGGCAGGCAAGTTTGACGATGCGGCTGGTGTTCTGCTGGCTGATTTCAAAAATTGCGAAGCGGGAAAACGCTCCCAAACGTTAAGCCTTGAGCAAGTTTTCATCGATCATATCCAGCCTGCTGGAAAGCCTGTGCTAAGCGGATTTTTGATTGGGCACTGCTCGCCTAATTTCGCAATCCCAATCGGGGCGCAGGGGACAATGAATACGTATAAAAAATCTCTTCTATTGGAGGAATCCGGTGTTCGCGCGTAATCTAATACAAGAAGAGCAAGTGAAGGTGGAGTCAAATATGATGATTCAGGACATCGAGGTAAAGCGGTTTTCAGTACCGCTGAAGAAGCCTTTCAAAACTGCCCTGCGCACAGCTTACAATCTCGATTCGATCCTTGTCAAAATCACCTGCGACAATGGCATGGTCGGGTGGGGGGAAGCGCCCGCGACGATCGTGATAACCGGTGACAGCATTGAAAGCATTGAGGCGGCAATTGTCAATACGATGAAGCCGCAGCTGATCGGCAAAAGCCTGCTGGCGTACGAGCAAGTGTTCCATACGCTGCACCAGTCCATGGTGGGCAACAGCAGTGCGAAAGCTGCCGTAGATATGGCTTTGTACGATTTGATCGCACAACGTTGCAATTTACCGCTGTACCAGCTGCTGGGCGGTTACCAAAATCAATTGGAAACCGACTATACCGTAAGCGTCAATTCTCCGAAGGAGATGGGGGAAGATGCTGCGGAATACTTGAAGCAAGGCTTCAACGTACTCAAAATCAAGGTAGGCAAAGATAATATTGACGAAGACATTCTGCGTATTCAGGAGATTCGCAAATCGGTCGGCAACCAGGTGAAAATTCGCCTCGATGCCAATCAGGGCTGGGATATGAAAGAAGCAATCCGCTCGATCCGCAAAATGGAGGACATGGGTCTGGACATCGAGCTGGTGGAACAACCGGTAAAAGCGCATGATATCGAAGGTTTGCGTCGCGTCACCCATGCCGTTGATACACCGGTTATGGCGGATGAGAGCGTATTTTCTCCTGCGCAAGCATTTGAGATCCTGCATACGAGAGCTGCCGATTTGATCAATATCAAGTTGATGAAATCCGGCGGGATTTTCAAGGCGCAGCTGATCAACCAAATGGCGGAAGAGTGCGGCGTTCCATGCATGGTAGGCTGCATGATCGAATCGCGCTTGTCAGTCACGGCCGCAGCGCATTTTGCCGCGAGCAAGAAAAACATCACTCGCTTTGATTTTGACGCGCCGCTCATGCTGTTGAACGATGTTGTGGATGGCGGTGTGCGCTATGATGGGCGCTTAATGACATTGCCTGATTTGCCGGGCTTGGGCATCCGCTCGGTAAACGTGTAGAGGAGTGTTGAAAAAATGAAAACAGCGATCATCGCAGTATCCGTAGCGACCGTCTGGACAAATCCGGAGAAACCGTTGGAACAGGATCAGGCCGCGTTAACCAACCCTGTTGATGTGAGAGGGTGGCTGGATTCCCTGTCGGTTGAGGAAAAGCTCGGATTTTATGACAATAACGCGATTCAAACGCAAGCGTTGTACGGCACTCGTGTCGAAATTATGGAAGAGCAAGGGGAATGGGCGCATATCCTGATCCCTGATCAGCAGTGCCGGAAAGATGAGCGAGGTTACCCGGGGTGGGTGCCAACCCGTCAGTTGGCAGCATGGAATGATGCATTCGATGTGCAGGACGGACAGCGGATGGCCCTGGTGACGGCATCGTTTGCTCGCTTGCACAATGCGGCCGGGCAGCCGGGCATTGAACTTGCGTTTTTGACTCGGTTGCCGATTCTGGCGGAAAATGGCGGTTGGGTCAAAGTCGCGACAACGGATGGTGAAGGCTTTTTGAGACGTGAGGATATGGCGATCGTCCACGCAAACCGTCCTGTGGACATAAAAGGCAACCGCGGCGAAGCGATTGTCGAATCGGGCAAACGGTTCCTCAACCTGCACTATTTGTGGGGCGGCATGTCCTCCTATGGCTATGATTGCTCCGGCTTTGCCTACAACATGCACCGTTCCGTGGGCATCCAAATCCCGCGCGATGCAGTCGATCAGGCGCAGGACGGACAATGGGTGGAAAAAAGCGAGCTTCAGCCAGGCGACCTGCTGTTTTTCGCGCATGAAGAAGGAAAAGGAAGAGTCCACCACGTAGGCATTTACTATGGGAACAATCAGATGATCCATTCGCCTGATTCGCGCTCCAGCATTGAAATCGTCAATTTGACAGGCTACAAGCTGGAGAAGGAACATGTGATCTCACGGAGATATTGGTAAATCGAAATACAGCAGGAGGTTTGGCCGGGTGCAAAAGAAGAAGCTCGTCGAGGTGAAAAACCTCAAAAAGCACTTTAACTTGGGAAAAGATCAACTATTAAAAGCGACCGACGATGTATCGTTCAATATTTATCAAGGAGAAACCCTTGGGCTGGTGGGCGAATCCGGGTGCGGAAAATCCACTACCGGACGCACGATCATTGGACTGTACGGACCGACAGCAGGCGAGGTTTTGTTTGACGGGCAAAATGTGCACAAAGCGAAAGGCGCGCAAAAGCAGAAGCTGACCAGCAAAATGCAAATGATTTTCCAGGACCCGTACGCGTCGTTAAACCCGCGGATGAACGTGACGGAAATCATCGCCGAAGGTATGGCGCTCAATGGCCTATATAAAGGAAAGCAAAGGGTGGAGCGTGTCATCGAGCTGCTCGAAATGGTCGGTCTCCAGAAGGAACACGCCAACCGTTTTCCGCATGAGTTCAGCGGCGGGCAGCGCCAGCGGATCGGAATCGCCCGCGCTCTTGCTGTGAATCCTGAGTTCATTATCGCCGATGAGCCGATCTCTGCTTTGGACGTGTCCGTACAGGCGCAAGTGGTCAATTTGATGAAAAAGCTGCAGCACGAGAAAAATTTGACCTATCTGTTTATCGCGCACGATTTGGCGATGGTCAAGCATATCAGCGATCGCATCGGCGTCATGTATTTGGGCAATCTGGTGGAGCTGTCTGAAAGTGAACAGCTGTACGACAACCCCAAGCATCCGTATACGCAAGCCTTGTTGTCGGCCATTCCGATGCCTGATCCGGACTTGGAGCTTAGCCGGGAGCGTATCATTCTGGAAGGCGATGTACCGAGCCCGATTAATCCGCCAAGCGGTTGCGTGTTTCGCACGCGCTGTCCAGTCGCGAAGGACATTTGCGCGCAGCAGAAGCCGATTTGGCAGGAGGTGGCACCTAAACATTTTGTCGCCTGCCATGTCTATCAATAAAAAATGAACGAACAAGGCCCTGATAAACGCAAAAGGAGCCTTGTTTTCATTTTTATGGGTGGGTTACCAGCAATCATCTATTTATCCTCTTGTTAATATTCTGTAAATTGAGAAGGAATCCATTTCTTTTTGTCGAAATACGCTGTAAGTAAGAACGAGTAACTTCCTGCATCAGCTATACTTCTAGTGAAGCGAGGGTTGCAGATGAACGTGAGCCACTCCTCTTTTGAATCTTCACCCCGTCGTTGGCGGAATGTTGAAACCATATTGGGCATAGTCGTCCCCAAGTCGCTGAAGTCGGATACTTCTGTCCTGCTCTTTTTGGAAGAGGTAGCTGCGACGCCCATGATGGAAAAAGATGAAGAAATGGAGTGCTTGATTCGTTATCAACACGACGGTGACCTGGATGCACGCGATCGGTTGGTACGTGCTTATTTGCGTTACGTCGTCAGCACAGCACTTCGTCACTTGAAAAAGGGCATGCCTTTTCTTGATTTGATTCAAGAAGGAACGTTCGGCTTATTTACGGCAATCGATAAATTTGACGTAAACAGAGGCGTGCGGCTTTACCACTATTCACACTGGTGGATTTCACAAGCCATCACCCGGTCGATCAGCGATAAGGGACGCTTGATTCGCATTCCCGTGCACATGCACGAACAGATTCGCCAATACCAGAAGCGTGTCATGCAACTGGCCAATTTGCTGCATCGTTACCCCGACCGCAACGAGCTTGCGGAGTCGCTCGATATTCCTTTGGAAAAGGTCGATGCGATCGAGGCTGCGATCATGATGCGGATGGAGTCGTTGGATGAACAATTGTATGATTGTTTTGACGACATCCAACGCGATGAGGAGCTGTTAAGCTATGCAGAGGTCGTTGATGACGGCGAAACCTCCATTGAAGACCACGTTGAAAAAGTGGATCTGAAAACGCAGATGCTGGCAGCGCTGGCCCGGCTGAATCCGCGGGCACAAGAGATTATCGCCATGCGCTACGGCCTCTACGATGACCAGATCTACACGCTTGAAGAGGTTGGCAAAATGTTCGGGCTTACTCGTGAGCGGATTCGCCAGATCGAAGCGACAACGATCGATCGCTTGCGAAACCAAAAAGGCTCCCGCCAGTTAAAGGAATATCTATCTTGATTTGCGGGCATATACTTGAAGAAATGACGGCCACACGAGCGTATCGTGTGGCTTTTTTTGTAAAGGCAGACCCATGCCGCAACTGTACAGAGGTGCCGCTTGCGTTCGGCGTGATTCCTGTTTTGTGGTACACTAAACGCGAATACAACTTATTGGGCAACAAAGAAAGGGAGGATTGCACCGTGAAAGACTACATGGTACGGGCAACCGGTTTTGGAGGCAACGTTCGCGTGTTTGCCGCGCGCACGACACATATTGTAGAGGAAATCAGAAAGCGTCATGATATGTGGAACACAGCAACTGCAGCGATGGGACGCACGCTGACGGCTACAACCATGATGGGAGCGATGCTCAAAGGAGACGAATCGCTTTCCGTGAAAATTAAGGGAGGCGGCCCGATTGGCCAAATCATCGCGGAAGCGAATGCAAAGGGAGAAGCGCGTGCATACGTAACCAATCCGCATGTTCATTTCGAACTGAATGAGAAAGGAAAACTCGACGTGCGCCGTGCGGTAGGAATGGACGGATTTTTGTACGTGATTAAAGACCTCGGCCTGCGCGAACCGTATCAAGGCAGCGTGCCTATTGTCTCCGGGGAAATCGGCGATGACTTCACGTACTATTTCGTAGCATCCGAGCAAACGCCGTCAGCTGTCGGCGTCGGTGTGCTGGTGAACCCGGACGACCGCTCGGTGCTGGCTTCCGGCGGTTTCATTTTGCAATTGCTCCCGGGCACGACCGATGATGTCGTGGCGCTGATCGAAGAGCGCGTTTCCGGGCTGCCGCAAGTATCGCGTATGATCGGCGAGGGGCTGACGCCGGAAGAGATTATCGCCAAGATCGTCGATGAGCCGAATATCCACGAGCGGATGGACATAACGTTCTCGTGCACGTGTTCGGAAGAGAAAGTGAGCAATATGCTGATCACGCTGGGGAAAGAAGAAATCCAAAACATGATCGACGAGCAGGAGTCTGCCGAGATTCATTGCCACTTCTGCAACGAGCGCTATCACTATGACAAAAAGCAGCTGGAGCAAATTCTTCAGTCCATGTAAGACGCAGGAATCGCCTTGAAGAAATAATTGACGTTTCTGAATATAGTCTGCTATAATAATGCCAATAAAACCTAGCATTTTACTTGGTATTGAGGAGGACGGGAAATATGCGAGTTGCTCAATCGATTACCGAATTAATTGGTTCCACCCCGCTAGTAAAACTGAACCGTGTTGCAACTGAAGATATTGCTGATATTTATTTGAAGCTGGAGTTTTTCAATCCGGGCAGCAGCGTGAAAGACCGGATCGCGCTTTCCATGATCGAAGCGGCGGAACGCGAAGGTCGTTTGAAGGAAGGCGATACCATCATCGAGCCAACCAGTGGAAACACCGGGATCGGTTTGGCGATGGTTGCTGCTGCGAAAGGCTATCGCGCGATTCTTGTCATGCCTGACACCATGAGCTTGGAGCGCCGCAATTTGCTGCGCGCGTACGGTGCTGAATTGATTTTGACACCAGGCGCAGAGGGCATGGGAGGAGCGATCCGCAAAGCGGAAGAAATCGCCCGCGAAAACGATTCCTACTTCATTCCGCAGCAGTTCAAAAATCCGGCAAACCCTGAGGTGCATCGCCTGACAACCGGTCCTGAGATCGTGCAGCAAGCAAAAGAACTCGGCGGCATTGACGCGTTCATTTCCGGCATCGGCACAGGCGGGACGATCACAGGCGCTGGACAGGTGCTGAAAGAAGCGTTCCCTGAGGTAAAAGTAATCGCAGTGGAACCTGCGGCTTCCCCGGTATTGTCCGGCGGCAAACCAGGTCCGCACAAAATTCAAGGCATCGGTGCCGGCTTCGTTCCGGATACGTTGGATACGCAAGTTTATGATGAGATCATTAAGGTAGAAAATGAAGAAGCGTTTGAGGTGGCACGCCGCGTCGCACGCGAGGAAGGTGTTCTGGTCGGGATTTCCTCGGGTGCAGCCATTCATGCAGCATTGCAAGTGGCGAAACGTTTGGGCAAAGGCAAAAAGGTCGTCGTCGTGATTCCGAGCAATGGCGAACGTTACCTCTCTACACCGTTGTTCCAATTTGAAGATTAATTGTGCCTGGTATGATATACTGAGTGAGATGAGCCGAGTATAGAAGAGAAAGGGAGAGCTGAGCATGATTGTGATGATCGACAATTATGATTCATTCACCTACAATCTCGTGCAGTTTGTAGGCGAGCTTGGGGAAGAGCTGAAGGTCTTCCGCAATGACAAGGTGACGATCGCAGAGATTGAGCGGTTGAATCCGGATTATTTGATGATTTCACCAGGGCCGTGCACCCCCAATGAGGCGGGCATCAGCCTGGAAGCCATCAAGCATTTTGCGGGAAAAATCCCGATTTTGGGCGTGTGCCTGGGACATCAGTCCATCGGGCAGGCGTTTGGGGGCAACGTTGTTCGGGCCGAGCGGTTAATGCACGGTAAAACATCGAGTGTTTTCCATGACCAAAAGACGATTTTCAAAGGCATTCCGTCGCCGTTTGTCGTGGCGCGCTACCATTCGCTGATTGTCGAGCCGGACAGCTTGCCGGCTGAGCTGGAAGTATCGGCGCGGACAGCGGAAGGGGAAATCATGGCCATTCGCCATCGGGAGTATCCGATTGAAGGGGTTCAGTTCCACCCGGAATCCATTATCACAGAGCATGGAAAACAACTGCTGGCGAACTTTTTGGCGCATTATGCAAAAGAAAAGGCACACAGCTAATGAACAGAGCGTATCGAGAGGGTTCTGCCGTAAAGGCGGAGGCCTCTTTTTTCCGTTTCCAGCGTATGGTTTCGAGAGCCATCGGGTATCAATAAGGTAATGTCATCCCAAGCTGCTCGTATCTCTCAACTTAGTGGAAGGAAGTGACGATGGTATGTTATCCAGTATCGGTATTCCCGGGCTGATTTTGATCCTGATGATCGCGCTGATTGTGTTTGGCCCAAGCAAGCTTCCGGAGATCGGCCGCGCATTCGGCCGCACGTTGACGGAGTTTAAAGCTGCTGCCAAAGACCTGACCAAAGACGAACAAGACGACAAAGACAATGCACCTGCGCTTGCGCAGACCGCCAATGAAGGAACAAAGCGGGTCTGAACAGGCGATGGCACTACTTGCGAAAAGCCCGGCCAAACGCCGGGTTTTTGTGTGGAAACGAGCAGATACGAGCAGGGTGGATCGGTAGAATTGAATGGGCAATTGTGGTATGCTAACCACAATATTAGCAAGGAGTTCGAACGATGAAGCATAATCCGTACATGATTCACACCACGACACACGAGCAGATTGTCGCTGAGATGAATAAGATCGGGTCAGATCCCAGCGTCATGAATGCGATGGCATCGAAAGCAGAAATGCTGCACATCCGTTTGGAGAACGTTTCGCTGCAAGCCGCGCTCATGCTGAAGCAGGAATTGCTGGCAATTGGCGGGGACTGTGTGGTGCACAGAAACGTGCCTGCGTTGGAAATCGCCGAATCAAGCGTATTGATTGTTGCAACCAGAGAGCAGTTGTTTGCCGCGCTGCGGGCGTTGTGCAATCAGCCATTTGGTTTCAAGCAGCTTGTTGGCGAGATTGAAGAGCTTTTGCACCGGCAGGAAACGTTAAAGCGCAGAAAAGAGCTTGTCTGCGGCCCGCACCGCCTTCCGTTAGGGGATCGCACGCTGGTGATGGGGATTTTGAACATGACGCCGGATTCGTTTTCGGACGGCGGGCGGTTCAACGATATCGAGCGCGCGCTGGCGCATGCAAAAGAGATGATTGACGCTGGTGCTGACATCATCGATATCGGCGGGGAATCGACACGTCCGGGCCACGTTTCCGTCAGCGCGGAGGAAGAGCTGGAGCGGGTCATTCCGATTATCACAGCTTTGTCCAGGGCCTATCAAATCCCGATCTCGATCGACACCTACAAGGCGGAGGTGGCGGATCGGGCGATCGAGGCAGGAGCCCACATCATCAACGACGTGTGGGGAGCGAAGTACGACAAACAGATGGCCCCTGTGGCGGCAAAGCACGAAGTTCCGATCATCCTTATGCACAATCGCGAAAACCGTGAATACAATGACTTCTTTACCGAACTGGTCGCTGATTTGCGCGAGTCTGTACGGATCGCTTTCGAGGCAGGTGTGAAAGCCGAAAACATCATTCTCGATCCGGGCATCGGCTTCGTTAAATCGCATGAGCAGAACCTGGAAACGATGCGCCGCCTCGACGATATCGTCGCACTCGGGTATCCCGTGTTGCTCGGAACATCGCGAAAGTCCATGATTGGACGAGTGCTCGATCTGCCTCCCGAAGAGCGGCTGGAAGGGACCGCAGCTACCGTAGCGCTCGGAGTCGCAAAGGGCTGTCATATCATGCGCATTCATGATGTGAAGGAAATGAAGCGGCTCTGCGTCATGATGGATGCGATGCTTAAGGGAGGAACCACACATGGATAAAATCTATTTTGAAAAAATGTCGTTCTACGGCTATCACGGTGTATTTGAGGCGGAGGCACAGTTGGGGCAACGGTTTTACGTGGACCTCGAGGTTTCGCTCGATTTATCCAAAGCCGGCAGAAGCGACGATTTGAACGATACGGTCAACTACGCCGACATTTTCAATTTGGTAGCGCATATTGTCGAAAAAGAGCGCTATAAATTGGTCGAAGCGTTGACGTCAACCATTGCGGATCGGCTGCTCGAGCAATTTCCATTTGAGGAAGTAAAAGTGAAGGTGACCAAACCGAACCCGCCGATCAATGGGCATTACGAGGCGGTCGCGATCGAAATGGTGCGGACACGGCGGAAAGGATCCTGATCGGCTATGGCAGTACGAGCTTATCTTGCGCTGGGGACAAATATCGGCGAGCGTGAACAAAACTTGCTGGAGGCGGTCAAAGGGCTGCAAGCGATCGAAGGGATCAGTGTCGTTGACCTTTCTGCGGTGTATGAGACCGATCCGGTCGGCTACACCGATCAAGCTGCCTTCCTCAATATGGCGGTGGCAATCGAGACGTCCCTTTCGCCCGAAGCGTTGCTTCAATCCGTGCTGCAGCTCGAACAGGAGCTGGGGCGCGTGAGGATCATCCGCTGGGGACCGCGGTCGATCGATATTGACATTTTGCTGTATGGGGAAGAAAGCGTGGCGCTTCCTCATCTTCACATCCCGCATCCAGAAATGACAGGCCGCGCGTTTGTTTTAGTGCCGCTAAACGACATCTGTGATCAGACAAAATTCATCATAAAGGGAAAATCACTGAAACAATGGTTGGAACAGGCAAATGATCGAAAAGGGGTACGCAGATGGGGAACTCTCAACTTGGAAACCGGATCCGCTCATTTCGAAAATTGAAGGGTTATACACAGCAATCGCTGGCGGAGGAGATGGGCGTTTCGCTGTCGGTTGTCGGCGCTCTGGAGCGAGGCACACGGAAGCCGGCCGAATCGATCCTGCGCAAAATCGCCATCACTTTACAGGTCGATTATGAAGAATTATGTGCTATAACTAATAAATGATACGTCTTTGCTCGAATCAGAACTTCCAGGCTTACTGCAGGAGGATTTATATACAATGAAAATCGGTGACATTGAATTAAAAAACAACGTCGTGCTGGCTCCGATGGCTGGCGTTTGCAACCCGGCGTTCCGTTTGATTGCCAAAGAGTTCGGTACAGGGTTGGTCTGTGCGGAAATGGTAAGCGATAAAGGGATCGTGCACGGGAATAAAAAAACGATGGACATGTTATTTGTCGACGAGCGGGAAAAACCGTTGAGTCTGCAAATTTTTGGCGGTGACAAGGAAACATTGGTGGAGGCTGCCAAGTTTGTGTCCGAGAACACCAATGCGGACATTATCGACATTAATATGGGCTGTCCTGTGCCGAAAATCACGAGCTGTGATGCCGGTGCGCGCCTGCTGCTTGATCCGAACAAAATTTATGAGGTCGTGTCCAGCGTGGTCGACGCGGTCGATAAACCAATCACGGTGAAAATGCGCTTGGGCTGGGACGACAACCATCTGTATGCGATCGAAAATGCGCAGGCGGTAGAACGTGCAGGCGGCAAAGCGATTGCTGTGCATGGGCGGACACGCGTGCAAATGTATAAAGGGAAAGCGGATTGGGATTGGATTCGCCGTGTGAAGGAGTCGGTTTCGATTCCGGTAATCGGTAACGGCGATGTGGCAACACCTGAGGATGCGCGTCGCATGCTGGATACGACTGGTTGTGACGGTGTCATGATCGGGCGCGCTGCGTTGGGGAATCCGTGGATGCTGTACCGCACGATTCAATATTTGACAAAAGGCGAGCTTTTGCCTGATCCGACACCGCGTGAAAAGATCGAGATTTGTCTGCTGCACGCGGAGCGTCTGATCGCGTTGAAAGGGCCGCGCGTGGGCGTGTTGGAGATGCGCAAACACGCAGCCTGGTATTTGAAAGGGCTGAGAGGCTCGACCCATACCAAAAACATAATCAACGCGGTGGAAACGGAAGCGGAGCTGCGGAAAGCGCTCTATGATTACGTCGAATGGGTAGAAGCGCATGGCGATGATTTTGTCGAATCGACGGAAGCCCAAACCGAAGATGTCGTCAATTACTAAGGGAATCCAAACATTGACAAGGATACCTTCATATCCTATAATACAGCGTATTATCGTAGTGGAGCTGCCGGGGTGACTGGCAGCTTTAGCTATGATGGAACTTGTAGCCTTCACTTGTTTTCCGGCGTGAAAACGTTTCACTAACAATTGTATATTCTGCAAGACATATACATATAATCCTTTTACTTTTTGTAGGGGATTACGAATTTATATAAACGGGGGAATAGTACAATGTCTGAAAAAGAAGTGATTCTGACACCAGAAGGTTTATCCAAGCTTGAGCAAGAACTGGAAGACTTGAAGACGGTCAAACGCAAAGAAGTGGCCGCTCGGATTAAAGAAGCGATCAGCTTTGGCGATATCAGCGAAAACTCCGAATACGAAGAAGCCAAGAATGAGCAGGCCTTCATCGAGGGGCGCATCATTACGCTGGAAAAAATGCTGCGCAATGCGCGCATCATCACCAATGAAGACGTGGATACCAATGTGGTGAGCGTGGGATCGACGGTATCCCTGAAAGATATTGAGTTTGGCGACGTGGTTGAGTACACGATCGTCGGGTCTGCTGAATCCAATCCGATGGAAAACAAGATCTCCAACGAATCCCCGGTAGGGCAAGCGCTGCTTGGCAAATCGAAGGGAACGACCGTTGAGGTTCATGCTCCAGCGGGAACGCTTCAGTACGAAATCTTGGATATTAAGTTGTAATTTATGCGCGGCGTACCTCTGGAAACTCTTAGGTACGCCATCTCGCTATCATTAGTTGTTTACCAAGGAATGCCAAGGAGTGACAGGGAAGATGAACAGAGACGAAGAGTTGTTGCAAGAGGAAACCCAGGAAGAAGGCTTGCATGAGCTTCTTCAAGTAAGACATGACAAAATGGAGCGCATCCGCCAAGCGGGTCTTGACCCATTTGGTCAGAAATTTGAGCAAACACATCACGCTAAGGATGTTATTGCTCAATTTGCTGATAAAACGAAAGAGGAACTGGAAGCGGCAGATGCGACTGTTACGCTGGCTGGTCGTTTGATGGCGAAGCGCGAGATGGGGAAAGCGAGCTTTGCCCAGCTGCTCGACCGCAGTGGCCAAATTCAAATCTATGTTCGCCAAGATGCTGTGGGTGAAGACGCGTACAAGCTGTTCGATATGAGCGACATCGGCGACTTGATCGGGATCACCGGCGTCGTGTTCAAAACAAAAACCGGTGAATTGAGCGTAAAGGCGAAGCAGTTTACGTTCCTGACCAAATCGCTGCGTCCGTTGCCGGAAAAATACCATGGTCTGAAAGACGTCGAGATTCGTTACCGCAAACGTTATGTTGATTTGATTGTGAATCCAGAGGTGCGGGAAACGTTTATGACTCGCAGCCGCATTTTGACTTCTATGCGTCGTTATCTCGATAGCATGGGCTTCTTGGAAGTAGAGACGCCAACACTGCATGCGATCGCAGGTGGTGCAGCGGCTCGCCCGTTCATCACGCACCACAATGCGTTGGATATGCAACTGTATATGCGTATTGCAATCGAATTGCACTTGAAACGCCTGATTGTCGGCGGATTGGAAAAAGTGTATGAGATTGGCCGCGTGTATCGTAATGAGGGGATTTCAACTCGACATAATCCAGAGTTCACAATGATTGAACTTTATCAAGCATACGCTGATTACCGCGATATCATGGTCCTGGTTGAAAATATGGTTGCCCATATTGCCGAGGAAGTGCTTGGAACGACCAAAGTGGAATACCAAGGCAAAATTGTTGATTTGACTCCGCAATGGCGCCGTGCCCACATGGTTGATTTGATCAAAGAACAAACGGGCGTTGATTTCTGGGCGCATATGAGCGACGAGGAAGCTCGTGCTTTGGCGAAAGAGCATGGCATCAAGGTGGAGCCGCATCACCAATTTGGCCACGTGGTGAATGAGTTCTTCGAGCAAAAGGTGGAAGAGACCCTGATTCAACCTACTTTTGTCTACGGTCACCCGGTGGAGATCTC
>NZ_CM125436.1:240000-302500 GCF_052072235.1 Brevibacillus fluminis
GGGAGTCAGACGGCGAGTGCTAAGATCCGTCGTCAAAAGGGAAACAGCCCAGACCATCAGCTAAGGTCCCCAAGTGTATGTTAAGTGGGAAACGATGTGGAGTTGCCCAGACAACCAGGATGTTGGCTTAGAAGCAGCCACCATTTAAAGAGTGCGTAATAGCTCACTGGTCGAGTGACTCTGCGCGGAAAATGTAACGGGGCTAAACATACCACCGAAGCTATGGCAGTCCTAACGGACTGGGTAGGGGAGCGTTCCAAGCAGCAGTGAAGCCGTACTGGAAAGAGCGGTGGAGCGCTTGGAAGTGAGAATGCCGGTGTAAGTAGCGAAAAGACAAGTGAGAATCTTGTCCACCGAAAGCCTAAGGGTTCCTGGGGAAGGCTCGTCCTCCCAGGGTTAGTCGGGACCTAAGCTGAGGCCGAAAGGCGTAGGCGATGGACAACTGGTTGATATTCCAGTACCACCGTGATTGCGTTTGAGCGATGGCGTGACGCAGGAGGATAGGGTGAGCGGCCTATTGGATGGCCGTCTAAGCAGTAAGCCTGATGTGTAGGCAAATCCGCACATCGTAAGGGCAAGCTGTGATGGCGAGGGAAATTTTAGTACCGAAGTCCCTGATTTCACACTGCCAAGAAAAGCGTCTAGTGAGCAATCTGGTGCCCGTACCGCAAACCGACACAGGTAGGCGAGGAGAGAATCCTAAGGTGCGCGGGATAACTCTTGCTAAGGAACTCGGCAAAATGGCCCCGTAACTTCGGGAGAAGGGGCGCCTCGGTAGGGTGTTAAAGCCCGAGGGGGCCGCAGTGAAAAGGCCCAAGCGACTGTTTAGCAAAAACACAGGTCTCTGCGAAGCCGCAAGGCGAAGTATAGGGGCTGACGCCTGCCCGGTGCTGGAAGGTTAAGGGGATGGGTTAGCGCAAGCGAAGCTTTGAACCGAAGCCCCAGTAAACGGCGGCCGTAACTATAACGGTCCTAAGGTAGCGAAATTCCTTGTCGGGTAAGTTCCGACCCGCACGAAAGGCGTAACGACTTGGGCGCTGTCTCGGCAAGAGACCCGGTGAAATCATAATACCTGTGAAGATGCAGGTTACCCGCGACAAGACGGAAAGACCCCATGGAGCTTTACTGTAGCCTGGTATTGGAACTTTGTGCATCATGTACAGGATAGGTGGGAAGCTGAGAAGCAGGGGCGCCAGCCTCTGTGGAGCTGTCGGTGGGATACCACCCTTGATGTACGGAGTTTCTAACTCGGCACCCTTATCGGGTGCGAGGACCATGCCAGGTGGGCAGTTTGACTGGGGCGGTCGCCTCCTAAAAAGTAACGGAGGCGCCCAAAGGTTCCCTCAGAATGGTCGGAAATCATTCGTAGAGTGTAAAGGCACAAGGGAGCTTGACTGCGAGACCTACAAGTCGAGCAGGGACGAAAGTCGGGCTTAGTGATCCGGTGGTTCCGCATGGAAGGGCCATCGCTCAACGGATAAAAGCTACCCTGGGGATAACAGGCTTATCTCCCCCAAGAGTCCACATCGACGGGGAGGTTTGGCACCTCGATGTCGGCTCATCGCATCCTGGGGCTGAAGTAGGTCCCAAGGGTTGGGCTGTTCGCCCATTAAAGCGGTACGCGAGCTGGGTTCAGAACGTCGTGAGACAGTTCGGTCCCTATCTGTCGCGGGCGTAGGAAATTTGAAAGGAGCTGCCCTTAGTACGAGAGGACCGGGGTGGACATACCGCTGGTGCACCAGTTGTTCCGCCAGGAGCACAGCTGGGTAGCTATGTATGGACGGGATAAGCGCTGAAAGCATCTAAGCGTGAAGCCCCCCTTGAGATGAGATTTCCCACAGAGTCAATCTGGTAAGACCCCTCATAGACGATGAGGTTGATAGGTTCGGTGTGGAAGCGCGGTAACGCGTGGAGCTGACGAATACTAATCGGTCGAGGGCTTATCCACAACAATCCATAGCAATGACTTGCGTATCCAGTTTTCAGGGAACAAAACTTGTGTAAACTACATAATAAAACAATCCTCAACTTTGCTGGTTGAGGTTTTTTGTTTTCTGACTTGAGAATACATATATCCTAGTCTAACATCAGAAGTGAAATGAGTTGGAGGATAGGAGAACGGAAATGAAAAAAATTCTAATCTTTTCCGCCTCGATTGGAAACGGGCACAATCAAGCAGCCAGGGCGATGCAGGAGCATTTAGCAGAAAAGGGCTATACATCGATGATCATTGACACGCTGGAATACATCAGCCCAACGTTTCACAAGATCTTATTAGAGGGATATACCAAACTGCTAAAGCTATCGCCTAAGGTATGGGGAAGAATTTATCACAACACAGAGAGAACCCGTTTTTTTGATATGAACGTACTGATGAATAAATTATTAGCCAATCAGTTGAAAAAACTGATCGAAAATGTGAAGCCTGACGCGTTCATTGCCACGCATCCGTTTGCCAGCTGCATGCTGTCGGTGCTGAAAGGCCGGAATGAATGGCAGGAACCGATTTATACCATCATCACGGATTACACGATTCATCCTTCATGGATAAACCATCACATCAACTACTACTTTATCGCGCATGAGCAGCTGTATTACCTTGTCGACATTTACCGGCAAGAATATCGCAAATACAAGCCCATGGGCATTCCCATCATGAAAAAATATGGAATGCCGGTGAATGCGGAAGAAATCCGGGAAAAGCTGAACATTCGCCCGGAGCAAAAATGTGTGATTCTGTCCGGGGGCGGCTTGGGCTTGGGGCCGATGGAGCAGGTGCTCTCCGGTTTGGATAAAATCGATACACCATGCAAAACATTCGTCTTGACGGGCCAAAATGACAAATTGTACCGCAGGGTGTCCAACAAAACCTATGCCCAGGAAGTTGTGCCACTGCGATTCATCGACAATTTTCACGAATATTTGACGGTGGCCGACCTGATCGTCACCAAGTCCGGCGGATTGACGACGGCGGAGGTCATGAGCAAGCAAGTCCCCATGATCATCTACAACCCGCTGCCCGGGCAGGAGGAGCGCAACAGCCATTTCTTGCTGAATAACGGCTGTGCCGTGCACGCCACCGTCACAGAGCAGTTGATGTACTTTATCGAAGAACTGCTGCAAAACCAAACGAAGGTGGAACACATGAAGGAGTCGGCAAGCCGAATAGCCAAGCCATTCGCCGCAGACGACATTGCGACATTTATTGTGCATGACATGGAAAAGTGAGGACCGATCAAGGGAAAGCCCAGTAAATCCACCATGGTCATCGATGAGAAAGCCCAACATGTTCGACACGGTAACCCATACTCCACCAAAAACCCCCCATTTCCTCGCGAAGTGGGGGTTTTTGTCCAGCAAATGGCGGGTTTTAATGCAGACAATCTTGACAAAAATAAGCAGGAGAGAGTCACACACATGCTTGCATTGCGATATCGTAAGGATTATAATCAAAGTCAAAGATAGTCAAAGTCAGTTTTGGTGTGTATTACGGAACAAGGAGGCGAAACTTTGCGAAACATCTCGGACATTATTGAACATCATCTGAAGAATATCTTGCAAGAGAGTCCCAATGGATGGATCGAGATTCAGCGTAGCGAGATAGCCGACATGTTTCAATGTGTACCATCACAGATCAATTACGTCATCAACACGCGGTTCACCATTGAAAAAGGTTACATTGTGGAGAGCAAGCGAGGGGGCGGCGGCTATATTCGCATACGAAAAGTGCAAATCGTCAACAAGACTCGTCTACAGGAATTGTTGACAGAGGAGCTGATCGGCGAAAGCATTTCACAAGGAGTCGGCTACGCAATCGTCGACCGTCTGCTCGAAGAAGGATTGATCAATGTGCGTGAGGCGGCATTGATGAAAATTGCCACTTCGCGAAATGTGCTTCTTGTGGACACAGAGTTGCGTGATCGCCTGCGAGCAACCATCCTCAAGCAGATGATTGCTTCGATTTTGCTTAAATAACCTTCAAAAAGCTGGTTGTAGGGAGGAATTCTCATGACCTGTGAAGAATGCGGTAAAAAGCCCGCCACATTGCACCTGACCAAAATCGTCAATGGAGAGAAAACAGAGTACCACATCTGTGAAGCATGCGCCAAAGAAAAGGGCGACATTATGGGTGGCTTCAACAATTTCAGCATCCATAATCTTCTCTCCGGCCTGCTGAATTTTGATCCAATGAGCAAAAGCAACCCCGCTGGGCAACCATCCAGCCAAGCAGCATCCCAGGTAAAAATACAACGCTGCGAAACGTGCGGACTCACCTATGCCCAGTTCAGCAAAAGCGGCCGTTTCGGCTGCAGTGACTGCTATCAGGCGTTTGG
This sequence comes from Brevibacillus fluminis, assembly GCF_052072235.1. GTDB lineage: Bacteria > Bacillota > Bacilli > Brevibacillales > Brevibacillaceae > Brevibacillus_D > Brevibacillus_D fluminis_A. The sequence continues at coordinate 244,335 of NZ_CM125436.1, forward strand.
TTCAAAACTCGATCCGATGTTCCGCCGTATTCATGGCAACACCGTCCACTTCGGGAAAGTTCCGGAGCGCACAGGAGGCCAGATCAAAATACGCAAAGAGCTGGATCAGTTGAAAGCATCCTTACAGCAATTCATCGCGACCGAAGAGTTCGAAAAGGCTGCGGAAATACGCGACCGCATTCGATCTCTCGAGCAAAAGATTGCGCAATCCTAACAAGGAGGTGAGGCGGCGGTGTCCAAACAGCAATTTATGCAACAGCCTTGGAGCAATTGGATGAAAGGAAACGGACCGGAAGCTGACATCGTGATCAGCACGCGGCTAAGGATTGCTCGCAACTTGCGCCATCATCCGTTTCCACTGTTAGCAACCGATTCGCAAGCCGAGGAGGTGCTGAATAAAGTAATTGATGCCAGCCAAAGCGCAGCGATGGCGCAGCTTGGACCATTTGAACCCATTCGGATGGATGATCTGTCTGCCCTGGAAAAGCGCGTGTTGGTAGAAAAGCACTTGATCAGTCCGAATCTGGCAGAGGAGTCGCGAAAAGGCGCGGTATTGCTTAATCAAGACGAATCGATCAGCATCATGGTGAACGAAGAAGATCATATACGAATACAAGTGCTTTTATCTGGTTGTCAGCTAAAAGAAGCATGGGAAACCGGAACAAAGATTGATGATATATTTGAAAAGCAACTGAATTATGCTTTTGATGAAAAACGCGGGTACTTAACCAGCTGCCCGACAAATGTAGGAACCGGCATTCGTGCATCTGTGATGCTCCATTTGCCCGCATTGGTGATGACGCAACAAATTAGCCGGATTTTGCAGGCGATCAACCAAGTCGGATTGGTGGTCCGCGGCCTATATGGCGAAGGCAGCGAAGCGCTCGGCAACCTGTTCCAGCTGTCCAATCAGGTGACGCTGGGAATGTCCGAGGGTGATATTCTCTCCAACCTGTACGGTGTTGCGAACCAGATTATCGAGCAGGAACGCGTGGCCCGCCGTTATTTGGAGGAGCATTCGCGGATGGCTGTAGAAGACCGTATCTACCGGTCCTATGGCATTCTCAAATTCGCCAGAACCGTAGAGACCAAAGAAGCGGCCCAGCGCTTGTCTGATGTGCGCCTCGGGGTCGATCTGGGACTCATTCCCGATGTGTCGCCGCTTGTCTTAAACGAAATGCTCGTGCTTAGTCAACCGGGATTTTTACAGCAGAATGCCGGCCAGAAGCTCAGCCCTGAACAGCGGGATGAGCGGAGAGCGCGACTGATCCGCGAGCGGCTTGCCTAAAGCAATTCCATCCTTCATACATTGTTTCGTACCCTATGAATGAACCGCTGGAGGTGTCATGCTATGATGTTTGGACGATTTACAGAACGAGCACAAAAAGTTTTGGCGTTGGCTTTGGAAGAAGCCGTACGTTTGGGACATAAGGATATCGGTACAGAGCACGTCCTTTTGGGACTGATCCGCGAGGGCGAGGGTATCGCTGCAAAAGCGCTGCAATCCCTTGGCTTGGGACTCGATAAAATCCAAAGCGAAGTGGAAGCGCTGATCGGCAGAGGAACCGAGCAAAGCGGAAATTACACACCGAACTACACACCGCGTGCAAAAAAAGTAATCGAACTGTCGATGGATGAAGCCCGCAAGCTGGGCCATACTTACGTCGGTACCGAACACATCCTGCTTGGCCTCATCCGCGAGGGAGAAGGCATCGCAGCACGCATCATGAACAATCTTGGCGTAAGCCTGAACAAAGCGCGTCAGCAGGTTCTGCAGCTGCTCGGCAGCTCCGAAATGATGGCATCCCATCAGCCGGCAAATAACAGCGCATCGGCGAACACGCCAACATTGGACGGTCTTGCCCGCGATCTGACCGCGATTGCGAAAGAGGGCGGCCTCGACCCGGTTATCGGTCGCCAAAAAGAGATCGAGCGCGTCATTCAAGTATTGAGCCGACGCACCAAAAACAACCCTGTATTGATCGGGGAGCCAGGCGTAGGGAAAACGGCAATCGCCGAAGGTTTGGCGCAAAAGATCGTAAACAACGAGATTCCCGAAACGTTGCGCGACAAGCGCGTCATGACGCTTGATATGGGAACCGTGGTAGCAGGAACCAAATATCGTGGTGAATTCGAGGATCGTTTGAAAAAAATCATGGATGAAATCCGCCAGGCGGGCAACATCATCCTGTTTATCGATGAGCTTCACACCCTGATTGGCGCAGGGGGAGCAGAGGGAGCGATCGATGCTTCCAATATCCTGAAGCCTGCTCTGGCGCGCGGCGAGCTGCAATGCGTGGGCGCGACCACGCTGGATGAGTATCGCAAGTACATCGAAAAAGATGCTGCGCTTGAGCGTCGTTTCCAACCGATCCAGGTTGACGAGCCGAGCGTTGAGGACGCGATCAAAATTTTGCACGGCTTGCGCGATCGTTATGAAGCGCACCACCGCGTAAAAATTACGGATGAGGCGATTGATCAAGCGGTTCGCCTTTCCGATCGCTATATCACAGACCGCTTCCTGCCGGATAAGGCGATCGACCTGGTGGATGAGGCAGCGTCCAAAGTGCGCTTGCAGTCATTCACCGTACCGCCTAACTTGAAAGAGCTTGAAGTGCGTTTGGAAGAGGTGCGCAAGGAAAAAGACGCAGCGGTGCAATCGCAGGAGTTCGAAGAAGCTGCTGCGTTGCGCGATCAGGAACAAAAGCTGCGCGAAGAGCTGGACCGCACCAAAAAGGATTGGAAAGAGCGCCAGGGCAAACTGAACATGGAAGTGACGCCGGAAGATATTGCACACGTCGTCGCGAACTGGACGGGAGTACCGGTCGTCAAGCTGAAGGAAGAAGAGACCGAGCGCTTGCTGAAAATGGAAGAAATTTTGCATGATCGCGTGATCGGGCAAGATGAAGCTGTCAAATCCATCTCTCGTGCCGTACGCCGTGCGCGTGCAGGCCTGAAAGATCCGAAGCGTCCGATCGGTTCGTTCATTTTCCTCGGCCCGACAGGTGTAGGGAAAACCGAACTGGCGCGTGCAGTGGCAGAAACGCTGTTTGGCGATGAAGATTCGATGATCCGCATCGACATGTCGGAATACATGGAGAAGCACTCGACCTCCCGTTTGGTTGGGGCGCCTCCGGGGTATGTGGGATATGACGAAGGCGGTCAACTCACCGAGAAAGTCCGCCGCAAGCCATACTCGGTCATCCTGCTCGACGAGATTGAAAAAGCGCATCCGGATGTATTTAACATCTTGCTGCAAGTTCTCGACGATGGACGTCTGACCGACTCCAAAGGGCGCACCGTCGACTTCCGCAATACGGTGGTCATCATGACATCCAACGTCGGTGCCAATATGATCAAGAAAAATACATCGCTCGGCTTCACCACTGGCGATACCGAGAAGAAATACCAGGATATGAAAGACAAAGTGATGGACGAATTGAAGCGCAGCTTCCGTCCTGAATTCCTCAACCGCATTGACGAGGTCATCGTCTTCCACTCCCTGGAGCAGGAGCACATCGAGCAAATCGTTTCGCTCATGACCGATGAGCTGCGCAAGCGCCTGAAAGAGCAAAGCATCGACTTCCAGCTCACAAACGAAGCCAAAAAGGTTTTGGCCAAGGAAGGCTTCGATCCGGCTTACGGAGCGCGTCCGCTGCGCCGTGCCATCCAGCGCAACATCGAAGACCGCCTTTCCGAAGAGCTGCTAAAAGGCACAATCAGCAAAGGCGACACGGTTAACATTGATGCCGAGGAAGGCAAATTGACCGTAAAACGTTTGGAAACAAGCAACACATAAAAGCAATGAGGGGTATCTTCCTTTGGGAAGGTATCCCTTCGCGTTTTCCTGCGGATAGCAGGAGAAAGCTGCTGCGTTAACGAATTCTTTGTATTTAATTTCCAATTCTAGGGGTTGCGAGTATGTCCAAGATCAAAACAAAATACGCATGTCAGTCTTGCGGATATGAGAGTCCGAAATGGATGGGCAAATGTCCGGGATGCAACAGCTGGAACACAATGGTAGAAGAGATAGAAACGAAATCCGCGCCCAATCGTAATACTATTGGGAGCGGTGTAAAACAGGCGGCGTTGCCGTTGACGCAAGTGGCAAGCGAAGAAGAGCCGCGCTTCGACACGACAATCGGGGAATTGAACCGCGTATTGGGCGGCGGTCTCGTACCTGGATCGCTCGTTTTGGTCGGTGGAGATCCGGGGATCGGCAAGTCCACACTGTTGTTGCAAACCTCGTTTGCGTTGGCGTTGAACGGGTACAAAGTCTTGTACGCCTCGGGTGAAGAATCCGTGAAACAAATTAAACTCCGCGCTGATCGACTCGACTCAAAGACTCCTCCCTTGTATGTCGTGGCAGAGAATGACATGGAGCTGATCGAGGAACAGATCCAGGCGATTGAACCCGATGTGCTCATTATCGACTCGATACAAACGGTGTTTCACCCCGCGATTCAGTCAGCAGCCGGTAGCGTTGCGCAGGTGCGAGAGACGACAGCCCAGCTGATGCGAATTGCCAAAGGGAAAGGGATTGCCACGTTTATCGTCGGCCACGTAACGAAAGAAGGGGCAATTGCCGGTCCGCGCATGCTTGAGCACATGGTGGATGCCGTACTGTATTTTGAGGGAGAACGGCATAATACATTCCGCATTTTGCGCGCGGTAAAGAACCGGTTCGGCTCAACGAACGAAATCGGCATTTTTGAAATGAAGGACCGAGGATTGGCCGAAGTAGCGAATCCGTCGGAGCTGTTTTTGGCTGAGCGCCCTGTCGGCGTGGCGGGCTCCACGGTTGTGGCCAGCATGGAAGGCACGCGCCCGATGCTTGTTGAATTGCAGGCGCTGGTAGCGCCCACGGGCTTTGTCACTGCGAGGAGGATGGCGACCGGCGTCGATCATCAGCGCGTTGCGATGATTATGGCAGTATTGGAAAAAAGAATCGGACTCATGCTCCAAAACCAAGATGCATATGTAAATGTAGCAGGGGGCGTGCGTCTCGATGAGCCAGCGATCGATTTGGCGATTGCTGTGAGTATTGCGAGCAGCTTTCGGGATCATCCGACCAATCCATCTGATGTCGTGATTGGCGAGGTCGGGTTGACTGGTGAAGTGAGAGCCGTTTCCCGAATCGAGCAGCGGATCCGTGAGGCGGCGAAGCTGGGCTTTAAGCGGGTGATTGTTCCGGAAAAAAATATTCGTGGCCTCGAATTACCCCCTGACATACAAGTAGTTGGTGTGAAAACAGTAGAAGATGCATTGCATGAGGTTTTGGGGGGATAAGCGATGCTTGAGGCGACCTCGAAAAAAGATGGAAGCATCAGTGAGGTTTTGAGATTGGTTGCACCGGGAACAATGTTTCGTGAAGGGTTGGAAAACATCCTTCGCGCGAAAACAGGCGCGCTGATCGTCGTGGGGTACGGTCAAGAGATGAAAGGGATCGTAGATGGCGGCTTTTCCATTAATTGCGACTTTACCCCCGCTCATTTGTATGAATTAGCGAAGATGGATGGGGCGATCATAATCAGTGAAGACACAAAACGGATTTTGTTCGCCAATGCACAGCTGATCCCGTCGCCAGCGGTAGTGACCACCGAAACAGGGACGCGGCACCGGACAGCGGAACGCACGGCAAAGCAGACGAACCATCTGGTCGTCGCGATTTCACAGCGTCGGAACATTATCTCCTTGTACAAAGGCAATTTCCGCTATGCGCTCAAAGATTTGGGCGTTATTTTGGAAAAAGCCAATCAGGCGATTCATACGCTGGAAAAATACAAAACCGTGTTGGACCAATCGTTAACCAATCTGAGCGCACTGGAGTTCGAAGAATTGGTCACAATCAACGAAATCGCCAGCGTGTTGCAACGAATCGAGATGGTTTTGCGTATAAAAGCAGAGATCATGAAATACATCAATGAATTGGGTACTGAAGGTCGGCTCATCAGCATGCAGCTGGCAGAGCTGATCGCCAACATCGAGGATGACGCCAGCATGTTGATCCGCGATTATGTCCGTAACGCCGACTGCTCACCAGAACAAGTGTTGCGTGATATGAAAAAGCTGTCGGCCGACGAAATTTTGGAAGTGCACTCCTTTTTAAAGCCGCTCGGCTATTCGGCCTCCCTCACGCTGACGGAAGAATCGGTTTCTCCCCGGGGGTATCGATTGCTACATAAAATTCCGCGTTTGTCGATGTCGATTACGCAAAACCTGGTGAATCATTTTCACCATTTGCCGCGCATCATGATGGCTACCATCGAGGAACTTGATGAGGTTGAAGGGATCGGAGAGGTGCGCGCACGCTCGATCAAGGAAGGGCTGCGACGGATTCAGGAGCAGGTGTTCATTGACAGGCACATTTAAGTCAAATAGTATAAGGATGGTCAAGCATTTTAGGAATTATTGGTTTGTTAACCCATCATACAGGAGGTAGCCTATGTTCGTGAAAGCATTGCCGAACATGTTGACTGTAGGCAATCTGTTCCTTGGGGTCGTGGCAATGATCCTTGCTTTTCAGGGGAATCAATATGTTGATTATGCAGCGATTACGGTAATTGTCGGGATGTTATTGGATGGATTGGACGGGCGGGTTGCCCGGATGCTGAATGCCCAAAGCGAGTTCGGAAAAGAACTGGATTCGCTGTCGGATGTCATTACATTCGGAGTAGCGCCAGCCTTTATTATGTACGTGGTAGCATTGCAGCAGCTGGATGTAATCGGCATTATCATCACAGCGATTTTTCCGATCTGCGGGGCGCTGCGCCTTGCCAGATTCAACGTGCAGGCCGGAGTACCCGGCTATTTCACCGGTTTGCCGATTACGGCAGCAGGCGGTGTGCTGGCCACGCTGGCACTGTATCATGAAGTGTTCCATCTCGGGCTGTTGCTGCTGAGCATGCTGCTCTTGGCGTTCCTCATGGTATCCAATGTAAAATACCCGAACTTCAAAAAAGTGGGCATTCCGAAAGCGGCCTACTGGATCACGCCGATCATCGTGCTGGTGGTTGTTGTGGTAGCGGTCAAGTTCCCGAGCCAGTTTCCCAAAATCGTCTTTCTCCCGCTTGCGCTCTATGCGCTGTACGGCATAAAAAAAAACGTTGAGTTTTTGTTCCGCAAGCTCAAAGCGCGGCGCGAAGAACGGAAAACAAAAACCTTTCCTTTCGACTGATCTCGACAGGAACGCGACGAACAGAATCGTTTATTGTCAGTAAAAAAACGGCCTCGGGCCGTTTTTTTTTGCAACCTTTTCACCTGTGATTCGTACTACAAATAACTAGGATAAGTTGAAAACGCCTAGGGTATTCAACCGTTTAGCTTCCGTCTCGAGAACGTCTGCGAGCTTGATGTCAGCGATGTTGCACAGTGCCGTCAGGTAAAACAGATTTTTGCCCAGCTCTGCTGTCAGCACATCCTTGCAGTGCTCGCACAGCGGTCCGGAATAGTGGGTATCCAAGTGGGACTGATGCTCCTTCAGGCTTTTGTCAGTATCATACGGTTGCTTGCGAGCACTTACCTCGACGCACCCGCACTCGGTAACGGCTTTGGTAAGGGCACGATTTACACGCGCGGTACTCTCTTGGGTCTTGGAAAGAACATCAAGCACGCTGCGATGACGAATCAACAGCTGTGACACTTGATCCTGAAACGCTTCCAGCGAAATTTTGCCCATTCTGAATCACCTCGGCTTGTAATATGGGTAAAAAGAATCCGACAACCTCGGGAAATCGTCTGAATTTTTCGTTACCAATTTATTGAATATTATAAGGAGTTGATTGCCATACTGTCAAAATATTGACTTTAATTTGCTTGATGTGGTAAAATTTTTGGCCATTTGACACGTGAAAAAAATATTTGCTATAGTGGTGGAAAGTCGCATAAGAAAAACTACATGTTGTTTTTTCATACAGGGTTTTTCTTACCAACTTTCGTCCATATTAATAGCAGGAGGTGAAGGCATGTTAAAAAAGGTGTTTACCATTTTGTTTGTAGTGGTCGGTGGAGGCCTGGGTTATCAGTTTGGTCCCGCCTTGTTCGACTTGCTTAATTCGCTATTGAATTTCGGACAGGTGCTTGAGCCATTGCAATCGTATATCGGTGCGGTTGTCGGCGCGGGATTGTTTTTCCTTCTGGCGAACTGGCTGGTTGATTACATCGTAAATACCATTCATTGGGGCGAGGATACGCTTCTCAAACTGCCGATTATTGATGTGATGTTTGGTGCGATGGGGCTGATTATTGGTCTTATTCCTGGCTTTTTATTATACCTTCCCATCAACAGCATTCCGATTCCGGTATTGCGAGATTTCCTTCCGTTGGTTGTCTCGGGACTACTTGGCTATTTGGGCTTTCAGGTGGGCTTTCGCAAGAGAGATGAGCTTATGTCCATTTTTTCAATCGGGCGTAAGGAAAAGGCGAAAAAGGGAAGCGGAGGAATTGCGGCCAATGTCGAGCATAAAATTCTCGACACCAGCGTGATCATCGATGGGCGCATCGCTGATATATGCCGTACCGGTTTTATCGAGGGCGAGCTGGTGATCCCGCGCTTCGTGCTGGAGGAATTGCAGCACATCGCAGACTCTTCCGATGCGCTGAAGCGTAATCGCGGCAGACGCGGACTGGACATTTTGAACAAAATCCAGAAAGAGCTGAAGGTCAAAGTCCAGATTCACGAAGGTGACTTTGAAGACGTCTCCGAGGTGGACAGCAAGCTGGTCAAATTGGCGAAAGTGCTGAATGGTAAAGTGGTGACCAACGACTTCAACCTGAACAAGGTTTGTGAATTGCAGGGCGTGCCTGTGTTGAACATCAACGATTTGGCCAATGCGGTCAAGCCGGTTGTCCTTCCAGGCGAAGAGCTGAACGTCCAGGTGATCAAGGACGGGAAAGAGTATGGTCAAGGCGTGGCATACCTCGATGACGGCACGATGATCGTCGTGGAGGGCGGACGCGAGTTTATCGGCAGCGACTTGGATGTGCTGGTCACGAGCGTACTGCAAACCTCGGCTGGACGAATGATCTTCGCGAAGCCAAAGCTGTTGGAAAAAGCATTGTAGACGATAGGCATGGAGAGGATTGACAGGTGAATACGGGTGCCGTAATCGTGGCAGCCGGTTCCGGCAAGCGCATGGGAGGAGAGCGTAACAAGCTCTGGCTCCCGCTTGCCGGCAAACCGATCTTTTGTCACACAATTGAATTATTTGTTTCCCATCCGATGATCGCTGAAACGGTCCTCGTCGTGAGCGGGGCAGACCGCGCGGACATTGCCGAACTGATCGAGCGGCACGGCTATCGCAACATCAAGCTGGTTGCAGGCGGTGCAGAGCGGCAGGAGAGCGTGCAAAATGGTCTCGCGGCTTTGTCGGCATCCTGTGAGTATGTGCTGGTGCACGATGCGGCGCGTCCGTTCCTCACAGCAGCGCAGCTGACGGCTGTAGTCGAGCGGGTACAGCAGGATCAAGCCACCATTCTGGCGGTCCCGGTCAAGGATACAATCAAGATTGTTGGCGACGATGGTTATGTCGAATCAACACCTGCCAGAGAAAGCTTGTGGGCTGTGCAAACCCCGCAAGCTTTTCGTCTTGCTCTTTTGCAGGATGCGCACAGGCAGGCGAGTGACGCAGGCAAAACAGGCACGGATGATGCGATGCTTGTGGAATGGATGGGCCACCGGGTTTCCGTCATGATGGGCAGCTATGAAAACATCAAGATCACGACACCGGACGATCTGTGGCTCGGGGAAGAAATTTTGCGAAAAAGACTAGGCAGCGATTGAGGAGAGGAATAACGTTGATGCGAATTGGACAAGGCTTTGATGTACACCAGTTGGTGGAAGGGCGCCCGTGCATTATCGGCGGCGTGACGATTCCGTACGAAAAAGGACTTTTGGGGCATTCCGATGCGGATGTACTGCTGCATGCCATCAGTGACGCGCTGCTCGGCGCGATCGGTGAAGGTGACATCGGCAAGCATTTTCCGGATACCGATCCGGAGTATAAAGACGCGGACAGCCTGAAACTGCTCGTTCACGTTTGGAAGCTGGTCAAGGAAAAAGGCTATGAGCTGGGCAACGTCGATGCGACGATCATTGCGCAGAAGCCCAAAATGGCTCCATACATTCCCAAAATGCAGGAAGTGATCGCCCGCGCCTTGGAGGCATCGGAGCTGTCACAGGTGAATGTCAAGGCGACGACAACGGAACAGCTGGGCTTCACCGGCAGAGGGGAAGGAATCGCTGCTCAGGCGGTTTGCTTGCTTGTCAAGTCGACTCGGTAGTAGTAACATAATGAATCAAAGGCGAATAAGGATGGTGTCACATGTCTAAGGAAACCCGAGTGCGGTATGCACCAAGTCCAACTGGTCATTTACATATCGGCGGTGCGCGCACGGCGCTGTTTAACTATCTGCTGGCTCGCCGCAATGGCGGCAAGTTCATCGTGCGTATCGAAGATACGGACCAAACACGTAACATCGAGAATGCTGCAGAAAAGCAAATGGAAAACCTCAAGTGGTTGGGTGTCGAATGGGATGAAGGTACCGACGTAGGAGGTCCTCATGCTCCGTATCGCCAAATGGAGCGCCTGGACATCTACCGTAAATATATTGACCAACTGCTGGCAGAAGGCAAGGCATACTACTGTTATGCGACCAAAGAGGAGCTGGATGCTGAGCGGGAAGAACAGCTCGCTCGCGGGGAAACGCCGCGGATTCTGGAAAAGCATCGCAATGTGACGGCAGAACAGCGTGCCCAGTTCGAGCAAGAAGGACGCGTTCCGTCGATTCATTTCCTCGTGCCAGACGATCGCGTGTATGTCGTCAATGACGTCATTCGCGGCCAAGTCACGTTTGAATCCAAAGAGATGGGTGACTTTGTCATCTGTCGCCCTGATGGAATTCCGACCTACAACTTTGCGGTCGTAATCGATGACTACCTGATGGATATCACGCATGTAATCCGCGGGGAGGAGCACTTGTCCAACACGCCGCGCCAGCTGATGATTTATGAAGCATTTGGCTGGGAGCCGCCGCAATTTGCCCACCTTGCCCTGATCTTGAACCAAGACGGCAAAAAGATGAGCAAACGCGACGAGAGCATCATTCAATTCATCGAGCAATACCGCGACCTCGGCTTCCTGCCGCAAGCGATCGTGAACTTCATCGTCCTGCTGGGCTGGTCCCCGGGCGGTGAAGAAGAGATTTTCCAAAAAGAAGAACTGATCAAGCTCTTCTCCCTGGAACGCGTCAACAAATCGCCAGCGGTATTCGATACCATCAAGATGAACTGGATGAACAACCATTACATCAAGCAGGAATCCGTCGATAAAATCACGGAACTGTGCCTGCCGCATCTGCAAAAGGCCGGCTTCATCGAAGAAGAGCTGTCGCCTGAGCGTTACGAATGGGTGCGCGGAATCGTGGAACTTCATCAGGAAAAAATGTCCTACTGTGCGCAAATTGTACCGTTGGCTGCCCTTTTCTTCCTGAATGATGTGGTGTACGATGAAGATGCGAAAAGCGTCGTGATCGAAGAGCAAGTGCCGCAAGTGCTAAGCGCCCTCAAAAATCACATCATCAATAGTGCGGAATACAATGTGGATACGATCCAAGCGATCCTCAAGTCCGTACAAAAAGAAACCGGGCACAAAGGAAAGGCGCTGTTTATGCCAGTTCGCGTTGCCGCAACCGGACAGATTCATGGGCCTGACCTTGTAAAATCGCTCTACCTCTTGGGGAAAGAGCGCGTGTTGTCCCGTATTGATCAATTGTTGGAAAATCGCGAAGCGATTGCAAAATAAATGCGTTGAACAGGTGAAGTACACGCAGTGTGCCGTCTGACAGAGAGGATGGAAAGGTGAGAGCCATCCGGCGGGAACTCGTAGAAATGCCCCTGGGAGCTATTGTCTGAAACCGCTGCTGTGCGGGAGTAGGATGGATCGGGAAGCCCTCCGTTATCATGGGCGAAAAGCGAGGTTGAGCCGTTTGTCACCAGGCTTGGCCTAAGCAGAGTGGAACCACGGTTATGGCCGTCTCTGCGCCTTGTGATCAAGGCGTGAGGCGGTCTTTTCTTTTTGTACACTTGCAGGGGGTGAATTCATCATGTGGAAACAATTAAAGGAAGACATCGAAGCCATTTTCGAACGGGACCCGGCTGCCCGAAGCACGTTTGAAGTGGTGCTCACCTATTCGGGATTGCATGCGATTTGGGCGCATCGCATTTCTCACAAGCTGTGGAAGGCGGAATGGTATACGCTGGCTCGCGTAGTATCCCAGTTCGCCAAATTTTTAACCGGCATCGAAATCCATCCGGGCGCACGCATTGGCAAAAAGCTGTTTATTGACCATGGCTCGGGGGTTGTGATCGGGGAGACCTGTGAAATCGGTGACAATGTGACCATTTACCAAGGAGTTACACTGGGGGGGACCGGTAAAGAAAAAGGAAAGCGCCACCCGACAGTTGGAAATAATGTAATCATTGCTACCGGAGCGAAAGTGCTCGGTTCGTTTAAGATCGGCGACAACTCCAAAATCGGTGCGGGCTCTGTCGTCTTGCAGGAGGTTCCGCCGAATGCGACGGTTGTGGGGATGAAGGCCAAAATTGTCATTCAGGACGGAAAGCGCGTCGCCCAGGATTTCGACTTGGTCAATCTTCCTGACCCGATTGCAGACATGATTCGCCAAATGCAACGTGAAATTGAAACGCTTCGCGATGAAGTGCAGCTTTTGAAGGAGGGCGCGAAACAAAATGAGCATTCACCTATATAACACCATGTCGCGGAAAAATGAGGAGTTTAAACCGCTGGAACCAGGGAAAGTAAAAATATATGTATGCGGGCCGACCGTGTACAACTATATCCATATCGGGAACTCCCGCCCGGCGATCGTGTTCGATACGCTGCGCCGCTATTTGAGCTACCGCGGGTATCAGGTCACATTCGTGCAAAACATCACCGATGTCGATGACAAGCTCATTCGGGCGGCGAATGAAGAGAACACGACCGTCAAGGAATTGGCCGATAAATACATGAAGGCATATAACGAGGATCTGGCATCGTTGAACGTGCTGCCGCCGGATATTCAGCCGCGCGTCATGGAGACGATCCCGGAAATCATTTCGTTCGTGGAAGCGCTGGTTGAAAAAGGATTCGCTTATGAAAGCGAAGGCGATGTATACTTCCGCACCGGCAGATTTAAGGAATACGGCAAGCTGTCGCACCAGCCGATCGACGATTTGCAAGCCGGTGCACGGATTGAAGTGAACGAAAAGAAGGAGAGCCCCCTCGACTTTGCGCTGTGGAAAGCGGCGAAACCGGGTGAAATTACATGGGAAAGCCCTTGGGGACTGGGCCGTCCCGGTTGGCATATCGAATGCTCTGCGATGGTGCTGAAGTTTTTGGGCGAGTCCATCGACATCCATGCTGGCGGTTCTGACCTTACCTTCCCTCACCATGAAAATGAGATCGCGCAGTCGGAGTGCATGACCGGACAGGTGTTTGCGCGCTATTGGTTGCATAATGCCATGCTCAACATCGATAATGAAAAGATGTCCAAATCGCTCGGGAACTTCAAGCTTGCCCGTGATTTGATCAACGAATATGGCGGCCAGCTGATTCGCTTCTTCATGCTGTCGGGGCATTACCGCAGCCCGATCAATTTCAGCAAAGAGATGCTGGAGCAGGCGAGCAATGGGCTGGAGCGCATCCGGATTGCCTATGCGAACGCCAAGCATCGACTGGCGACCGCGCGTCCTGAAGAGCCGAATGGAGCGGCTGAGGAGCAAGCTGCGATCATTGACCAGCTTCGTCAAAAGTTTATCCGTGAGATGGACGATGACCTCAACACGGCCAATGCCATCACGGTTTTGTTTGACCTGACAAAAGAAGTGAACCTGTACTTGCGCCATGAAAATGTCGGCAAAGCGCAGCTGGAAGCATACCGCGACCTGTTCCTGGAGCTGGCTGCCGTTCTCGGCCTCGAGCTGGAGGAAGACAGCGCGCTGTTGGACGAAGAGATTGAAGCGTTGATTGTGGAGCGGACGGAGTCCCGCAAAGCGCGGAATTTCGCCAGAGCGGATGAAATCCGTGACCTCTTGACGGAAAAAGGCATTTTGCTGGAAGATACACCGCAGGGCGTCCGCTGGCGCCGCAAGTAAGGAGCAGGCATGCACAGAGAACAACTGAAAAATGACCCGAAATTAACGAACCCCCTTGTCCTTGCGTTTCTGGGGGACGCGACATACGCTCACTTCGTGCGCTTTCACTTGATCGCAAAAGGTCTGGTAAAACCAAACCAGCTGCACAAGCAAGCGAATCGCTACGTATCGGCAGCTGCACAGGCGAATATCCTGCTGCAGCTCATGCCGATGCTAACGGAGGAAGAGGCGGCGATCGTCAGGCGCGGGCGCAATTCGAAGTCGGGTTCTACGGCAAAGAACGCCAGCATCATCGACTATCGCCATGCGACAGCGTTTGAGGCTTTGATTGGCTATCTCTCCCTGACAGGCGAGGAAACAAGAATGGCGGAATTACTGGAAAAGGCATTTGCCATTGTGGAAGGAGCACATGAAGGATGAGCGAGGAATGGATTGTCGGGAAAAACCCGATTATAGAGGCGCTGCGATCCGGCCGCACCATCAATAAAATCTGGATGGCGGAAGGGATCAACAAAAACCAGCTGGGACCGATTCCGGGCCTGGCGAAAGAGCAAGGCGTTGTCATCACGACAGCCAACCGCAAAAAGCTGGATCAGCTGAGCAATACGGAGCATCATCAAGGCATCATCGCTTCCGTCGCGGCTTATGATTACGTGGAAGTGGAGGACATGCTTGCACGCGCCAAGGAAAAGGGCGAGGCGCCGCTGTTGTTGATCCTCGACGAGCTGGAAGATCCGCACAACCTCGGATCGATCCTGCGCACAGCCGATGCGGTAGGCGCACATGGGGTTATCATCCCGAAGCGCCGCTCGGTCTCTCTGACCGCGACGGTAGCGAAAGCTTCTGCGGGTGCGATTGAATATGTACCGGTCGCCCGCGTCACCAATCTGGTCAGAACAATGGAAGAGCTGAAGGAGCAAGGTGTGTGGATTGCCGGTACGGACGCTTCTGCCAAGCAAGATTTTCGCGAGGGCGATTTCAGCATGCCGTTAGCGCTCGTGATCGGCAGCGAAGGAAAGGGCATCAGCCGTTTGGTACGGGAGAACTGTGATTTCCTCTTCCACATACCGATGGCGGGTCAGGTGACGTCACTGAACGCGTCTGTGGCCGCTGCGCTCTTGATGTACGAAGTGTTCCGGGTAAGGAGTCCGCTTACGGCCCGGGTGAAATGAAATGGCAAAGAAGAAAGACAAATCCCTGCTGATTGTGGATGGCTATAATATTATCGGGGCTTGGCCGAAATTGCGCGCGTTGAAGGATGAGGATCGGATCGATGACGCGCGCGATCTCCTCATCGCCCAGCTGGCCGAATACCAAGGCTATTACGGGATTCAGGTCATCGTCGTATTCGATGCCTATACGGTGCCGGGAATCGGCCGTAAGCAATCTGAATACAAAATTGAAATCTTGTTCACAAAGGAAAAAGAGACGGCTGACGAGCGCATCGAAAAAATCGTCTCGCAATATTACCAAAAAAATCGACAAATCTATGTAGCGACCTCTGACTACACGTCGCAGCGGGTCATTTTTGGACAAGGAGCCTTGCGAAAATCAGCGCGGGAGTTATTGCTTGATATAGAAGTTGCAGGGAAAGAGATCAAGGAACAAGTCGCCAAAACCCGGGAAGACCGCTTTACTTCAAAGATACCATTGAGTGATGAAATAGCGAAAATTTTCGAAAAATGGCGAAGGGAGTAGACGAGACTTGGTTGACGCTATTTTGGCGATTCATGTATAATAACCATAGTTTATGGGAAATCAGTTGTCGGAGGGATAATCGTGAGCGTTGACCTCAAGGAGTTGAAATATACCCAGTATGAACTGATGTCCGATGAAGAAGTAGTAGATTTGGTAAGAGATAATGACGCCGAGGCGTTGGAATACTTGATCAATAAATACAAAAATTTCGTGCGAGCGAAGGCCCGATCGTATTTTCTGATCGGAGCGGATCGCGAAGATATTGTGCAGGAGGGCATGATCGGGCTGTACAAATCGATTCGTGATTTTCGCGGTGACAAACTCACATCGTTCAAAGCGTTTGCTGAGCTGTGCATCACGCGCCAAATTATCACAGCGATCAAGACGGCCACGAGGCAGAAGCATATTCCGCTGAACTCTTACGTATCGTTGGACAAGCCAATTTACGACGAAGATTCCGATCGTACCTTGCTGGATGTTATCTGCGGCACGAAAGTGACAGATCCGGAAGAGCTGTTTATCAATCGCGAGGAATTTGACGACATCGAAGGCAAGATGAGCGAGATTTTGAGTGAGCTGGAACGTCAGGTGCTGATGCTCTATTTGGATGGACGATCCTATCAGCAGATCGCTGTTGAGTTGAAACGCCATGTCAAATCGATCGACAATGCGCTTCAGCGCGTAAAACGGAAACTGGAAAAGTATCTGGAAGGCAGAGAGATTCATTTGTAAAAAATGAGCTCTCTTTTTTTGTTCGTAAAAACTGGAACAAATCCACTTACTTTTGTCAAGACGTTTTATTGACATGAAGATTCCTGTATGATAAATTTGTTTAGGTAGCCGTAGAGGCCTATTCTATGGTTGCTTCTTTTAAATGGTCACCGGAAAGAAAGTAGCGGTTTTTTCCTGTACTGTTTAGAGCGGCGGCCAAGCCGT
The DNA here is from genome assembly GCF_052072235.1 of Brevibacillus fluminis. Classification (GTDB taxonomy): domain Bacteria; phylum Bacillota; class Bacilli; order Brevibacillales; family Brevibacillaceae; genus Brevibacillus_D; species Brevibacillus_D fluminis_A. Next base: position 261,124 of record NZ_CM125436.1, read on the forward strand.
TAACTAAGGTTATACCGGAAGTTTGGCTCTGTCGAATTTCCTACTGCTTTTTACTTTTTTATTACGTAATGTATCAGTTGAGATGGAGGTGGCAATGATGCGAGTAAATGTAACGTTGGCATGCACTGAGTGCGGAGAGCGTAACTATATCACCACCAAGAATAAGCGTACGAATCCTGAACGCATCGAGCTGAAAAAGTATTGCTCCCGCGATAAAAAGCAAACAGCACATCGTGAGACCAAGTAATTATGCAAGTCACGAAGTCTGGGGGTAGCTCTGTGAGTTTTCTTTCGAGGTTTCGTCGTTTTGGCGAATTCTTTGGTGATGTTTGGTCCGAATTGAAGAAAGTTCGCTGGCCAAACCGTAAAGAGCTCATCAATTACACAAGCGTTGTGCTCATTACGGTGGTACTGCTGGCTGTGTATTTCTTTGTGATTGATTTGGGCATTTCGCGCTTGATCGATCTGATTTTAGGCAAGTAATATTTCAAGACCTGGGAGGGACGGACGGGTTATCGTCCTCGTGGATATGGAAAAAGCGTGGTATGTTGTTCATACGTACTCTGGGTATGAAAACAAGGTAAAAACGAATCTGGAAAAACGCGTCGAGTCGATGGGAATGGAAGATAAAATCTTCCGCGTTCTCGTTCCTACCGAAGAAGAGGTAGAAACCAAGGATGGCAAAAAGCGTACCGTCACCAAGAAGGTGTTTCCCGGATACGTCCTTGTTGAGATGGTCATGACCGACGACTCTTGGTATGTCGTACGGAATACCCCTGGAGTGACAGGCTTTGTAGGGTCCACGGGAGCCGGGTCCAAGCCGACCGCGCTGTTGCCGCAAGAGGCGGATGCCATCCTGCGTCACATGGGGATTGAGCTGCCGAAGGTCAGGGTTGATTTCGCGCTGCGTGACATGGTTCGCGTTAAGGACGGTCCGTTTGCGAACCGTTCTGGCGAAATCATCGAGATTCAGCCGGACAAGCAAAAGGTTCGCGTTCTTGTGGACATTTTCGGTCGAGAAACGCCGGTTGAATTGGATTTTACACAAGTTGACAAATTGGATTAGGATGCATCTTGAAAAGTATCTCCTAATATGATACATTTCAATTTGTTTAAAAGCGGCTTGCGCCGTTTTTGGAATCCGCACCAATTTGCGGTTCCCACACTCTTGTATATAACTGAAAGTCCTGCTACATAGGCTTTCTCGGAGCAAGTGGGAGGGGAGTTTCCCCGCTAATTACCACAATAGATGTAAGGAGGTGTTTTACGTGGCTAAGAAGGTTATCCGCGTAATTAAACTACAAATCCCAGCAGGTAAAGCGAATCCTGCGCCTCCAGTAGGTCCGGCCCTCGGTCAAGCTGGTGTAAATATCATGGGCTTCTGCAAAGAGTTTAACGCTCGCACAGAAAGTGAAGTAGGTATGATCATCCCGGTTGAAATCACCGTGTTTGAAGATCGTTCCTTCACGTTCATTACCAAAACTCCTCCAGCGGCTGTTCTGTTGAAGAAAGCTGCAGGCATCGAGTCCGGTTCTGGCGTGCCTAACAAAACGAAAGTAGCTACGCTGAAGCGTGATAAAGTTCGCGAAATCGCTGAACTGAAACGCCCAGACCTGAACGCTGCTGACGTTGAGGCAGCTATGCGCATGATCGAAGGAACTGCACGTTCCATGGGTATCGTTATCGTTGACTAATTAACGATAATCCGAGCGGGGTACGCTTGCGTGCCCCCCTCTTTTTGAGAGATGTCAAGACGTTGATCATAGAGTTTGAGATGACCGCTTGCGGTCAACAAAACGGTAGGTTACGTTTTGTTCTGTGGGAGGATTAAACCGCTACGACCACATTGAAGGGAGAATGCATGATGCCGAAACATGGTAAAAAATATCAAGAAGCGATCAAGCAGATTGATAAAAATAAAGTATACGAAGTAAACGAAGCGATCGAACTGGTTAAAAAGGTTGCGAGCGCAAAATTCGATGAATCCGTTGAAGCAGCTTTCCGTTTGGGTGTAGACCCTAAACGTGCTGACCAACAAATCCGTGGTGCTGTTGTTCTTCCTAACGGTACTGGTAAAGTACAACGCGTTCTCGTTTTCGCAAAAGGCGAAAAAGCGAAAGAAGCGGAAGCAGCAGGCGCTGATTATGTAGGCGATGCAGACATGATCGCGAAAATCCAAGGCGGATGGTTTGAATTCGACGTAGTAGTAGCTACACCTGACATGATGGGTGAAGTAGGTAAACTGGGTCGCGTATTGGGTCCTAAAGGTCTCATGCCTAACCCGAAAACCGGTACCGTTACGTTCGATGTAACCAAAGCTGTGAACGAAATCAAAGCAGGTAAAATCGAGTACCGTGTTGATAAAGCAGGTAACATCCATGCGCCAATCGGTAAAGTTTCTTTCGAAGCAGAGAAACTGGCAGAGAACCTGGCTGCATTGACTGACGCGCTGAACCGTGCAAAACCGGCAGCTGCTAAAGGTGTTTACATGAAAAACGTAACGATCAGCTCCACTATGGGTCCTGGCGTACGCGTTGCTGTAAAATAATAGCACTTGACTTTACCGCATCAACCGTGATATGATTATCGCTGTTGATGAAACGAATAATGTCATGCCGTAGACCGAAGGTGCTCAGCTCATTGAGCTAGCTTAATATCCCTCAGAGGCGTGTAATGGATACCAAAAAAGAGTTTTCTCTTTTGCGATACATTATGCCCTCGTGTCTGCGAGGGCATTATTCATTGTTTGAGGAATTACGTACGGGAGGTGTAACCATGGCTGAAATTCGTCCAACCGTCATTCGCGAGGAGAAAGTACAAGCTGTTAACGAGATCGCAACCAAATTGCGTGAAAGCCAAACAACAGTTGTTGCTGACTACCGCGGTTTGACTGTAGCTCAAGTTACTGAACTTCGTAAGCAACTGCGCGAAGCAGGTGTTGAATTCAAAGTTTTGAAAAACACTCTGACTCGACTGGCTACGAAGCAAGAAGGTTTGTCTGATCTTGATGAACATCTGCTGGGTCCAAACGCAATCGCGTTTTCACCTAACGATCTGATCGCTCCTGCGAAGATCCTGGTAGATTTCGCAAAGAAAAACGACAAGCTGGAAGTAAAAGGTGGTATCATCGAGGGTAAAGTAGTAGGTGCGGAGCAAATTAAACAACTCGCATCCCTGCCATCCCGCGAAGGTCTGCTGTCTATGCTTCTTTCCGTTCTGCAAGCTCCTATGCGCAACGTTGCGCTTGCGGTCAAAGCTGTTGCAGAGCAAAAAGAAGGACAAGGCGCTTAATTTAAAAACGAAAAACGCATTGGCGTTTTTATGAACAGGAGGATATTTAAGATGAGCAAAGAGCAAATCTTGGAAGCGATCAAAGGTATGTCCGTTCTCGAACTGAACGACCTGGTAAAAGCAATTGAAGAAGAATTTGGTGTAACTGCTGCTGCTCCAGTAGCTGTAGTTGCTGGTGGCGCTGCTGAAGCGGTTGCTGAGCAAACTGAGTTCACTGTTAACCTCGTTAGCGGTGGAGCTTCCAAAATCAACGTTATCAAAGTTGTTCGCGAGCTGACTGGCTTGGGTCTGAAAGAAGCAAAAGACCTGGTAGACAACGCTCCAAAAACACTCAAAGAAGGCATTTCCAAAGACGAAGCAGAAGCTTTGAAAGCAAAATTGGAAGAAGCCGGCGCTACTGTAGAAGTAAAGTAATCGCTTCTTTTGTAAGATTGTTAAATCCCCTTGCCGGTGGCAGGGGGATTTTCAACGTACAGCTATATTTTGAAAGGTGTGTGCGCGTTGGCCGATCATTACTATACCCAAAAGCCTGGTGCAGCTCATGATGAGCGGATCTTTGATTTTGTTTTGCGAGACCATGAGTTCCGCTTCATGACAGACGCTGGAGTGTTTTCGCGTGACAGAGTGGATTTTGGCAGCTTGTTATTAATTGAAACGATGCGAATTTCCCAAACGGCGCGCGTGCTTGACGTTGGCTGTGGGTACGGACCGATCGGACTCTGCGCAGCGAAATTGGCGAATCAAGGGCACGTTACGATGATTGACGTAAATGAGCGGGCGGTTGGACTTGCGCGTGGGAATGCGGAGCGAAATCAGATCAAGAATGTAGAGATTCTGCAGAGTGACATTTACGAAGCAGTGAAGGGGCGCGTTTTTGATGTGATTTTGACCAATCCGCCGATTCGCGCGGGAAAAGAGACTGTTCACCGCATCTTTACCGAGGGGCATGAACTGCTGCGTGAGGGCGGCGAGATGTGGGTCGTGATTCAGAAAAAGCAGGGAGCGCCATCTGCGTTGAAAAAGCTGCAGGAGATTTACCGGGATGTTGAGGAAGTCGAGCGCAGCAAAGGGTATTTCATTTTCCGGGCGACAAAGTAGCGTGAATGTGTAACTTACTCTTGACGCTAAATTTTGGTTGTGTTAGTATTATAAAATGTCAATATGGGTTATTTGTCATTTTTATGTAATTCCTATTTAAATCCGCATTTTTCTTTCTTTTTCTAGCAAAGGGAGGAATGTAGGTGTAAAAAGATGGGAATTCTTTTAGAATAGAGATTCTCTGGGTTAAAAATGAGGTTAACCATTTAACCCATTTTTATTTTTACAGATAGGAATTTAGTACCGTTTCTATCCAGCTTCAAGAAAACCACGACTCCGCTGAAAGGCTTGGCGTAGCATGGTTTTCTCGGTATGAAAAGCGTTTTGCGTTTTTCATGTAACACAGACATGAGGGGTGAATGAGTTGGCAGGTAATCTGATTCAGTGCGGCCGACACCGCCAGCGTCGTACGTATTCACGTATTAACGAGGTGCTGGGTCTACCTAATTTGATTGAGATTCAGCAAAAGTCCTACCAATGGTTCTTGGATGAAGGTCTGCGCGAAATGTTCCAAGATATTTCGCCTATTCAAGACTTCACGGGCAACCTGGTGCTGGAGTTCATTGACTACAGCTTGGGTGAGCCAAAATACGATGTGGATGAATCCAAAGAACGCGACGTTACATTTGCGGCGCCACTTCGTGTGAAAGTCCGCTTGTTGAACAAGGAAACAGGCGAAGTGAAGGAACAGGAAGTCTTCATGGGTGATTTCCCGCTGATGACTGAAACCGGTACCTTTGTCATTAATGGAGCGGAACGTGTAATCGTCAGCCAGCTTGTTCGTTCTCCTAGTGTTTATTATAACAATAAGATGGACAAAAATGGTAAGCAAACTTACACAGCTACGGTGATCCCGAATCGCGGAGCATGGCTTGAGCTCGAGACGGACGCCAAAGACATCATTTATGTCCGTATCGACCGTACGCGTAAAATTCCGGTGACGGTTCTTTTGCGTGCATTGGGCTTTGGTTCCGATGTGGAGATCCTCCAGCTGCTGGGTGAGGATGAATATATCAAAAATACGTTGGAAAAAGACAACACCGATTCGACCGAGAAAGCGCTCATTGAAATCTACGAGCGTCTGCGTCCGGGCGAACCGCCAACCGTTGACAATGCGAAAAGCTTGTTGGTGTCCCGTTTCTTTGATCCAAAACGTTACGATCTGGCTTCTGTAGGTCGTTATAAAATGAACAAAAAGCTGCATATCAAAAATCGCTTGTACAACCAGCGCTTGGCTGAAACGCTTGTGGACACGAACACAGGCGAGATCATTGCGGAAGCAGGTCAAATCATCGACCGCCGTCTGCTTGATCGCATTTTGCCGATGCTGGAAGAGAGCGTGGGCTTTATTGATGTGCGCACGCATGGCGGCGTCCTGGAAGAAGAGAACGTGCGCCTGCAATCGATCAATATTTTCTCTCCGAATGAAGATGGCAAAGTGATTAAAGTCATCGGAAACGGCAATGTAGATAAATCGATCAAAAACATCACGCCAGCGGATATCGTGTCGGCTATCAACTACTTTATCAACTTGCTCCACGGAGTAGGTACGACAGACGATATCGACCACTTGGGTAACCGCCGCCTCCGTTCCGTCGGGGAACTGCTGCAGAATCAATTCCGCATCGGTCTGTCCCGTATGGAGCGCGTTGTGCGCGAGCGTATGTCGATCCAAGACCAAAACCAAATCACGCCGCAAGCCTTGATCAATATCCGTCCGGTTATTGCATCGATCAAGGAATTCTTCGGCAGCTCGCAGCTTTCCCAGTTCATGGACCAAACCAACCCGCTTGCTGAATTGACGCACAAACGCCGTCTGTCTGCACTCGGACCAGGTGGTTTGACCCGTGAGCGCGCAGGCTTCGAGGTGCGCGACGTTCACCACTCTCACTATGGTCGTATGTGTCCAATTGAAACGCCGGAGGGTCCGAACATCGGGTTGATCAACTCGTTGTCTTCCTTTGCGCGTATCAATGACTATGGCTTTATCGAAACGCCTCGCCGCAAAATCGACTCGGAAACCGGTCGTGTACTCAATGAAGTTGAATACCTGACGGCTGACGAGGAAGATGTGTATAACGTGGCGCAAGCGAACCAGCCATTGACGGAAGAAGGTTTCTTCCAGAATGAAATGGTAATCTGCCGTCGTAAAGGTGAGCCGTTGAGCGTACCGCGCGACAAGGTAGACTACATGGACGTTTCGCCGAAACAGGTTGTATCCGTTGCGACTGCGCTGATTCCGTTCCTTGAGAACGATGACGCCAACCGCGCGCTGATGGGTTCGAACATGCAGCGTCAAGCGGTTCCACTGTTGATTCCGCAGGCGCCATTCGTAGGTACAGGTATGGAGCACAAAGCGGCGCAAGACTCCGGTGTTGCGATCGTTGCTAAATGGCCTGGTCAGGTAGAAAAAGTTACTGCCCGTGAAATTTTGGTGCGTCGTTACAAAGAAATCGACGGCAAAAAGATCGCAGGCGATCTGGATCGATATAAATTGCACAAATTCATCCGTTCCAACCAAGGGACATGTATCAACCAGCGTCCGATCGTCAAAACAGGCGACTGGATCGTTCCGGGCGATATTATCGGGGATGGACCATCCACAGAGAAGGGCGAATTGGCTCTTGGACGCAACGTGATCGTCGCGTTTATGACGTGGGAAGGTTACAACTACGAGGATGCGATTTTGCTCAGTGAAAAACTGGTGAAAGACGATGTCTACACCTCGATTCATATCGAAGAATATGAATCGGAAGCGCGCGACACCAAGCTGGGGCCGGAAGAAATCACCCGTGACATTCCGAACGTGGGTGAGGACGCTCTGAAAAACCTCGACGAGCGCGGTATCGTTCGCATCGGTGCGGAAATTCAAGACGGCGATATTCTGGTTGGGAAAGTAACGCCTAAAGGTGTGACCGAGCTGACTGCGGAAGAGCGTCTGTTGCATGCGATTTTCGGTGAGAAGGCGCGCGAGGTGCGCGATACTTCCCTGCGTGTGCCGCATGGCGGTTCCGGTATCATCGTGGATGTAAAAGTATTTACCCGTGACAACGGTGATGAATTGCCTCCTGGCGTAAACCAGCTGGTACGTGTCTATATTGCACAAAAACGTAAAATTTCCGTCGGCGATAAAATGGCCGGACGCCATGGTAACAAAGGGGTTATCGCCCGGATCATGGCCGAGGAAGATATGCCGTTCCTGCCAGATGGCTCTCCTGTTGAGATCGTGTTGAACCCGTTGGGCGTTCCGTCCCGGATGAACATCGGTCAGGTACTGGAGACTCACTTGGGGATGGCTGCCAAAGTCTTGGGTATCCACGTTTCTACACCGGTATTTGACGGTGCGCGCCAAGAGGATGTCTTCAAGACGTTGGAAGAAGCCGGTTTGGACCGCGATGGTAAAACGTTGCTGTTTGACGGTCGGACAGGTGAACCGTTTGATCGCCGCGTAACGGTAGGTTGCGTGTACATGCTGAAATTGGCTCACTTGGTTGATGACAAGATCCATGCGCGTTCTACTGGACCATACTCGCTCGTTACGCAGCAGCCGCTGGGCGGTAAAGCTCAGTTCGGTGGTCAGCGTTTCGGGGAGATGGAGGTTTGGGCGCTCGAAGCATACGGGGCCGCTTATACCTTGCAGGAAATTCTTACTGTCAAATCGGATGACGTGGTGGGTCGCGTGAAGACCTATGAAGCCATCGTTAAAGGTGAAAACGTTCCGGAGCCAGGCGTTCCAGAGTCTTTCAAAGTATTGATCAAGGAACTGCAAAGCTTGGGTATGGACGTGAAGATCTTGTCCGGTGATGAGCAGGAAATCGAAATGCGCGAGATTGACGATGAGGACGAAGGAACAGGTGAAAAACTGAATCTCGTACTCGAAACAGGAAGTATGGATGAAGAGTAAGATTCCGTTGCAAAGGGAGGTAGTGCCCTGTGATAGATGTAAATAACTTTGAATATATGAAGATCGGTCTGGCATCGCCGGACAAGATTCGCTCTTGGTCATTCGGTGAGGTTAAAAAGCCGGAGACAATCAACTATCGTACACTGAAACCAGAGAAGGACGGTTTGTTCTGCGAGCGTATCTTCGGTCCAACGAAGGACTGGGAGTGCCATTGCGGTAAATACAAACGCGTTCGCTACAAAGGCGTAGTCTGCGACCGATGCGGAGTAGAGGTTACTCGCGCCAAAGTTCGTCGTGAGCGTATGGGCCACATCGAATTGGCGGCTCCTGTATCGCACATCTGGTATTTCAAAGGTATTCCTAGCCGTATGGGCCTCGTGCTTGACATGTCGCCTCGTTCGCTGGAAGAAGTCATCTACTTTGCTTCTTATGTCGTAACGGATGCCGGCGACACACCTTTGGATAAAAAACAACTCTTGTCTGAAAAAGAGTACCGTAACTATCGCGAGAAATACGGCTACTCGTTCCAAGCGATGATGGGGGCAGAAGCGATCAAGCGTCTGCTCGCTGAAATCGATCTGGATAAAGAAGTGGATTTCCTGAAAGAAGACCTCAAAACGTCCCAGGGGCAACGTCGCAACCGTGCGATCAAGCGCCTGGAAGTGCTCGAGGCATTCCGCAACTCCGGCAACCGTCCTGATTGGATGGTGCTGGATGTATTGCCGGTAATCCCTCCTGAATTGCGTCCGATGGTACAGCTGGACGGCGGACGTTTCGCAACATCCGACCTGAATGACCTGTACCGCCGCGTGATCAACCGTAACAACCGCTTGAAGCGCCTGTTGGAGCTGGGAGCGCCCGATATTATCGTACAAAATGAAAAACGTATGCTGCAGGAAGCTGTGGATGCGCTGATCGACAACGGTCGCCGTGGCCGTCCGGTAACGGGACCAGGTAACCGCCCGTTGAAATCGCTCAGCCACATGCTGAAAGGGAAGCAAGGTCGTTTCCGTCAAAACCTGCTGGGTAAACGCGTTGACTACTCCGGTCGTTCCGTAATCGTTGTCGGACCGAACCTGAAAATGTACCAATGCGGTTTGCCGAAAGAAATGGCGTTGGAGCTGTTCAAGCCTTTCGTGATGAAAGAACTGGTCGCAAAAGGACTCGCTCACAACATCAAGAGTGCGAAACGCAAAGTAGAACGCGTGCAGCCTGAAGTTTGGGACGTTTTGGAAGAAGTCATCCGCGAACATCCGGTACTGCTCAACCGCGCTCCTACCCTTCACCGTCTGGGTATCCAGGCATTCGAACCGATCCTGGTCGAAGGCCGCGCGATCCGTTTGCACCCGCTTGTATGTACAGCGTACAACGCTGACTTCGACGGTGACCAAATGGCCGTCCACGTGCCTCTCTCTGCTGAAGCACAAGCGGAAGCCCGCATCCTGATGCTGGCTGCGCAAAACATCCTGAACCCGAAAGATGGCAAGCCGGTTGTAACACCGTCCCAGGACATGGTGCTCGGTTCTTACTATCTGACGCTTGAGCGCGAAGGCGACAAAGGCGAGGGTAACGTTTACCGTGATGCTCCTGATGCGATTGCAGCTTATCAAAACGGCTATATCGGCTTGCACACGCGCATCGCGATTCCGGCGAAGCGGTTGAACAAAACATCGTTTACCGAAAAACAACTGAACGCACTGCTGGTAACGACCGTAGGGAAAATCATCTTCAACGAGATCTTCCCGCCAGAGCTGCCGTTCATTAATACACCGTCCAAGTCCAACCTGCAAACACAGGTGCCTGATGAGTTCTTTATCTTTGATAAAGGTGTGGATGTCAAAGCATTTGTGAAGGCACTTCCTGAGAACGGTGCAGTGAAGAAGGGCTTCCTGGGCACCATCATCTCCGAGTGCTTCCGCCGTTTCGGCACGATGTACACATCGGTGATCTTGGACAAAATCAAGGAACTGGGCTTTACCTATTCCACAAAAGCCGGTATCACCATTGCCGTGCATGATATCGTTGTACCAGAGAAGAAAAAAGAAATTCTCGCGAAAGCGGATGAAGACGTTGCGAAGGTTATGCAGCAATATCGCCGCGGTCTGATCACGGACGATGAGCGCTATGACCGCGTCATTTCCATCTGGTCCAAAGCAAAAGATCAAGTAACCGATGTTTTGATGAAATCCATGGATAAGTTCAATGCGATCTTCATGATGGCCAACTCCGGTGCCCGCGGTAACGTATCGCAGATCACCCAACTGGCCGGTATGCGCGGTCTCATGGCGAACCCAACTGGACGAATTATCGAGTTGCCGATCAAGTCCAACTTCCGCGAAGGTCTGACGGTATTGGAATACTTTATCTCCACGCACGGTGCGCGTAAAGGTTTGGCGGATACGGCGCTGCGTACAGCTGACTCGGGTTACTTGACTCGTCGTCTGGTTGACGTGGCACAGGACGTTATCGTACGCGAAGTCGATTGCGGTACGGATAAAGGAATTCGCGTCACGGCTATTCGCGACGGTAAGGAAGAAATCGAAAAACTTGCTGACCGTTTGATCGGACGTACGTGCTTTGAAACGGTTCGTCATCCGGAAACAGGTGAAATCCTGATTCACCGCAATGAGGAAATCACCGAGGAAATGACGGAAGAAATCACTCGTCTGGGCATTAAAGATGTTTACATCCGTAACGTCCTGTCCTGCCGTACCAGCCACGGCGTGTGCAAACGCTGCTACGGCCGCAATCTGGCGACAGGTGCGGAAGTGGAGATCGGGGAAGCTGTCGGTATCATCGCGGCTCAATCGATCGGTGAGCCTGGTACACAGCTGACGATGCGTACGTTCCATACCGGTGGGGTTGCCGGAGACGATATTACGCAAGGTTTGCCGCGTATCCAAGAGCTGTTTGAAGCACGTAATCCGAAAGGTCAAGCGGTTATCACGGAAATCGACGGTGAAGTCGTTGATATTCGCGAAGGCAAAGACCGCCGTGAGATCGAGGTTCGCGGTGATGCAGAGAACAAGGTGTACGCTGCGCCATATGGTGCTCGTATCAAAGTTAGCGTTGGTGCCAAGCTGAACGCGGGTGATGAGCTGACCGAGGGTTCTGTTGACCCGAAAGAAATGCTCAAAGTTCGCGGTTTGCGCGGCGTATCCAACTACATCCTGCAAGAGGTACAAAAAGTGTACCGTATGCAAGGGGTAGAAATTAACGATAAGCACGTTGAGGTAATGATCCGTCAGATGCTGCGTAAAATCCGTGTCATGGACAGCGGTGAAACCGATTTGCTGCCAGGCTCCTTTGTGGAAGTACATGAGTTCGAAATGGCCAACGCCAAAGTTCTCATGGAAGGACGCAGTCCTGCTGTCGGCCGCCCTGTACTGCTCGGTATTACCAAGGCATCTCTCGAAACAGACTCGTTCCTTTCCGCGGCTTCCTTCCAGGAAACCACCCGCGTGTTGACCGATGCTGCGATCAAAGGCAAAGTCGACAAGCTGCTGGGTCTGAAAGAGAACGTTATTATCGGAAAACTGGTTCCAGCCGGAACAGGTATGTCCCGTTACCGCAACACAATCGTGCAAACGCTGGCTGACTATGAAGCAGGTCTGAATGGTCAGTCCGAGAACGAGCGTGAAGCAGTAACTGCGATCGAATCGTAATCAGGCAAGGAAAGAGAGAGTAGCAAGGTGTTCTACTTCAGGGAGGATGAACACCTTGCAAAATTTCTTTTTGATAATGTGTTGACATTAGCCTATAAAGCTGATAAGATGTTCAAGTGCGCCTGATATTCTTTGCTTTGGAGGATATGAGAATCATGTCTTATGAAAAAGTAGAGCGGGCAAAAGAGTTAGCAATTGGGATTAACCAAACGATCAAAACGATTGAAGCTGACAAAGCTGAGGAAGTATATATAGCGAAGGATGCGGAAAAACGTTTGACTCAAAAGATTGCTAACCTATGCAAAGAGAAGGGTGTCCCAGTCATTACCGTCGATTCCATGCGGCGCCTCGGCAAAGCATGTGGCATTGAGGTAGGCGCAGCATCAGCTGCGATCAAGAAAAACGGTTAACAATGTTTTTGTTGACGAGGTGCGCGTGCAGCTTGTCCGACAAAGACTTTCTATTTGACCAAAAATGACTCACCTGGATCTGTGGTCTTGAATGAAGGTAATCAGGAAGGAGGTACAAATATGCCTACAATGAACCAACTTGTTCGCAAAGGTCGCGAAGACAAAATCGTGAAGTCGAAGTCTCCTGCTCTCCAAAAAGGATACAACAGCTTCAAGAAGTCTCAAACGAACCAAAGCTCCCCTCAAAAACGTGGTGTGTGCACTCGTGTAGGTACGATGACACCGAAAAAACCAAACTCCGCGTTGCGTAAATACGCTCGTGTACGTTTGACTAACGGTATCGAGGTTACTGCTTACATCGGTGGTATCGGCCACAACCTGCAGGAGCATAGCGTCGTACTTGTACGCGGCGGTCGTGTAAAAGACTTGCCAGGGGTACGTTACCACATCGTTCGTGGTGCGCTTGACACAGCTGGTGTGAACAACCGTAAACAGGGTCGTTCCAAATATGGTACGAAACGTCCAAAACCAGGTCAAGCAGCTGCAGCAGCTAAGAAAAAGTAAGATCGGTTAACGGTCTGATTGGTTAGACATCAATCAAAGAAGGAGGGAATAAGATGCCACGTAAAGGTCCAGTTACTCGCCGCGACGTATTGCCAGATCCAATTCACAACAGCAAGTTGGTTACTCGTTTGATCAACCGTCTGATGTTGGATGGTAAACGCGGTACAGCACAAAATATTCTTTACAGCGCATTCGACATCATCCAGGAGCGCACTGGTCGCAATCCGATGGAAGTGTTCGAAGAAGCTTTGAAAAACATTATGCCTGTTCTGGAAGTTAAAGCTCGCCGTGTCGGTGGTGCTAACTATCAAGTTCCAATCGAGGTTAAACCTGAGCGCCGTACGACGCTTGGTCTCCGCTGGTTGGTTAACTACTCCCGCAACCGCGGTGAGAAGACGATGGAACAGCGTCTCGCGAATGAAATCTTGGATGCAGCCAACAACACTGGTGCAGCCGTGAAAAAACGCGAAGACACTCACAAAATGGCTGAAGCCAACAAAGCGTTCGCGCATTATCGTTGGTAGAATCCAACGCAGGCGTTCTGCTTTAATTCCACAAGAAACGTTGCGGCGTCTCTTGTGGAATTTGAATGTGACCGCTTGTTTTCTAGCAAAAAACGGTTTTGGCCGTTTTTTGCCTATTCTCACATACGAGTATGGAAGGGGCATACCTAATGGCTCGCGAGTTCTCTCTGGCGAATACGCGCAATATCGGTATCATGGCTCATATCGATGCTGGTAAGACGACCACTACCGAGCGTATTCTCTTCTACACCGGTCGCGTTCACAAAATTGGTGAGGTGCACGAAGGTGCAGCTACCATGGACTGGATGGAACAAGAACAAGAGCGCGGTATTACGATCACTTCCGCTGCTACTACCGCTCAATGGGCGGGTCACCGCATCAACATCATCGATACACCAGGTCACGTAGACTTTACCGTTGAGGTAGAACGTTCCCTGCGCGTACTTGATGGTGCGGTAACCGTTTTTGACGCTAAAGGTGGCGTGGAACCGCAAACCGAAACAGTTTGGCGTCAAGCTGACCGTTACGGCGTACCGCGTATCTGTTACGTAAACAAAATGGACATCATCGGTGCTAACTTTGATATGTGCCTTGAGCAAATCAAAAACCGCCTGGGTGCAAACCCAGTAGCGATCCAGTACCCGATCGGTGCCGAAGACAAATTCGTTGGTATGGTTGACTTGGTCGAAATGAAAGCAATCATCTATACTGACGACTTGGGCAAAACTTCTGACGCTACTGAAATCCCGGCAGACCTGAAAGACAAGTGTGAAGAACTTCGCTTGAAACTTGTTGAAGCAGCTGCCGAGCAAGATGAAGAGCTGATGATGAAGTACCTGGAAGGCGAAGAGCTGACGACTGAAGAGATCAAAGCTGCTCTGCGCAAAGGGACAATCAATGTAACGCTGGTTCCGGTTCTGTGCGGTTCTTCTTACCGCAACAAAGGTGTTCAGCCTATGCTGGACGCTGTTGTAGCGTACCTGCCAGCTCCAATCGATATCCCTGCAATCAAAGGTACTCTGCCTGACACTGAGGAAGAAACTGTCCGTGAATCTGACGACAGCGTGCCATTCTCGGCGCTTGCGTTCAAAATCATGACTGACCCTTATGTTGGTAAATTGACATTCTTCCGCGTTTACTCCGGTACATTGAACTCCGGTTCCTATGTACTCAACTCCACAAAAGGTAAACGTGAACGTGTAGGTCGTATCCTGCAAATGCACGCAAACCACCGTGAAGAGATCACAACGGTTTACTCCGGTGACATCGCTGCTGCTGTAGGTTTGAAAGATACAACAACAGGCGATACTCTCTGCGATGAGAAGTCTCCAGTTATTCTGGAGTCCATGACATTCCCAGAGCCAGTTATCTCTGTTGCCATCGAGCCTAAGTCCAAAGCGGACCAAGACAAGATGGGTATCGCTCTTTCCAAACTGGCGGAAGAGGATCCAACGTTCAAAACACATACCGACGAAGAAACTGGTCAAACGATCATTTCCGGTATGGGTGAGCTTCACTTGGAAATCATCGTTGACCGTATGAAACGTGAATTCAAAGTAGAAGCAAACGTAGGTGCTCCGCAAGTTGCTTACCGTGAAACATTCCGTCAGCCTGCTAAGGTCGAAGGTAAATTCGTCCGTCAGTCTGGTGGTCGCGGTCAATACGGTCACGTATGGGTTGAGTTCGCGCCGCTCGAGCCTGGTAAAGGCTTTGAGTTCGAGAACAAAATCGTGGGTGGCGTAGTACCAAGAGAATACATCCCTGCTGTTCAAGCTGGTATCGAAGAATCCATGAAAAATGGTGTTCTGGCAGGCTTCCCGCTTGTTGATATCAAAGCGACAATCGTAGACGGTAGCTACCATGACGTTGACTCCTCCGAGATGGCGTTTAAAGTAGCAGGTTCCTTGGCACTGAAAGAAGCTGCGAAAAAATGTGGAGCGGTTCTGCTTGAGCCAATCATGAAAGTAGAAGTACAAGTACCTGAAGAGTACATGGGTGACGTAATGGGTGACCTGAACTCCCGTCGCGGTCGCATCGAAGGTATGGAAGCTCGTGCAAACACACAAGCAATCCGTGCAATGGTGCCAATGTCCGAGATGTTCGGTTATTCCACAGTATTGCGTTCCCGTACCCAAGGTCGCGGAACCTACTCGATGGAAATCGATCACTACGAAGAAGTGCCGAAGTTCATCGCAGAAGAGATTATCAAAAAGTCCAAAGGCGACTAATCTCTTAACGATTCCACTCTTTATCTTCAAGTAGGAAAGGTTTACAATATAGCTTGGATTAACATCTTGGTTTGAGTAGACCTTTCCGATCAATATACTTACTCAATTTCACTTTTTGAGGAGGATTAAACTCTCATGGCAAAAGAAAAGTTTGAACGTAATAAACCGCACGTAAACATCGGTACCATCGGCCACGTTGACCATGGTAAAACTACCCTGACTGCTGCTATCACAACTGTATTGGCACAACAAGGTAAAGCAAAAGCTATGGCTTATGCTTCCATCGACGCTGCTCCAGAAGAAAAAGAGCGCGGTATCACAATCAACACTGCACACGTTGAGTACGAAACTGACAACCGTCACTACGCTCACGTAGACTGCCCAGGCCATGCTGACTATGTTAAAAACATGATCACTGGTGCTGCTCAAATGGACGGCGCAATCCTGGTTGTATCCGCAGCTGACGGCCCAATGCCACAAACTCGCGAACACATCCTGCTGTCCCGCCAAGTAGGCGTTCCTTACATCGTTGTATTCATGAACAAATGCGACATGGTTGACGATGAAGAGTTGTTGGAACTGGTTGAAATGGAAATCCGTGACCTGCTCTCCCAATACGAGTTCCCAGGTGACGATATCCCAGTAATCAAAGGTTCCGCTAAAGAAGCTTTGGACAATCCTACTGGCGAATGGGCTCAACGCGTTATCGAACTGATGGACGCTGTTGACAGCTACATCCCAACTCCTGAGCGTGCAACTGACAAACCTTTCTTGATGCCTGTAGAGGACGTGTTCACGATCACTGGTCGTGGTACAGTTGCTACTGGTCGCGTTGAGCGCGGTATCGTTAAAGTTGGTGACCAAGTAGAAATCGTTGGTCTGGCTGAAGAAACTCGCACAACAACTGTAACTGGCGTTGAGATGTTCCGCAAATTGCTGGATCAAGCTCAAGCTGGTGACAACATCGGCGCACTGCTGCGCGGTGTTGAGCGTAAAGACATCGAGCGTGGACAATGCTTGGCGAAACCAGCTTCCGTTAAGCCTTACTCCAAGTTCAAAGCAGAAGTTTACGTTCTGTCCAAAGAAGAGGGCGGCCGTCACACTCCTTTCTTTGCTAACTACCGTCCACAATTCTACTTCCGTACAACTGACGTAACTGGTATCATCCAACTCCCAGAAGGCGTTGAAATGGTAATGCCAGGCGACAACACTGAGTTCACTGTAGAACTGATCTCCAAAGTTGCGATGGAGCAAGGTACTCGTTTCGCTATCCGTGAGGGTGGCCGCACTGTAGGTGCAGGCGTAGTAGCTTCCATCATCGAATAGTTTTTTCTTACAACCCGACAGCCGTCAAAAGCTGTCGGGTTTTTTGTTTTGAATGGGTGCAGGCGTGTAATCGAAAACTTACATCATACTTATCAAAATGATTCAATGCTGCAATGGTCGGGTCCGTGCTACAATACGTAATGCAACGAGGGAAAGACTCCCTTATCGGAACGAACATTACCGAAAAACAGGCGTGCGTTTTTCGAGAAAAGGCGATGTGCAAAATGGGTAGAGAGAAGTATGTGTACGGTTTGCTTGTCGGCGTGATTGCGATTTGGGGTTTGAACGTGGTGATGGTCAAATACCTCTCGTTTTTTCCGCCGGTGCTGATCGCCGCCATTCGCATGACGGTGGCCGCACTTGTTCTTGTGCCAGTGATTTATTGGCAAAAGGAAAAGGTGTCAATTGGAAGGAAGGGCTGGTTTTTGATCATCGGCGCAGCTTTATTTTCGATCGTGTTCCACCAAACGTTGCTCGCCAACGGGATTACCTCGACAACAGCGGGCAATACGTCATTGCTGCTCGGTTTGAATCCGTTGGTAACATCCTTGTTGGCTGTACCGCTCCTGGGTGAAAAACTGACAGGGCGTAAGCTGATTGGCGTGCTGCTGGGATTTGGCGGTGTGCTGCTTGTTGTGCTATCAAGGGAGAACGGACAGGTCGGTTTAAGCGGTTGGGGAGATGCATTGGTGTTTTTCTCGATGATCTCTTATGTGTTGGGTGGATTGGTGATCCGTGCAGCAGCCAAACACGGGGTTCCCACCATTATGATCACGGTTTACTCGCAAATCATCGCAGCGGTTTTGCTATGGGTGATTGCCGCAATCATTTACCCATGGAGTGTCTTTTCTTCTATTAATACGGAACCATTCACGTGGCTGGTCATTTTGGCATCGGGAATTTTCGCAACGGGTCTCGGCGCATTAGGATGGAACTACGGAATTCGTCGATTAGGTGCAAGTAGAACGGCGATCTTTTTAAATGGCATGCCGTTCGCGAGCCTGATTTTTGCAGCCATCCTGTTGGGTGAGCAGTTACAGTGGGTGCATGGGGTGGCGGTCGTCCTGATTGTGGCGGGGGTTTACTTGGGAATTAAGCAACCGCAGTCGGAAAGAGACAGCCAGGTCATCCATGCGGTACGCACAAATGGAAGCAAGACAGTCCCGCTAATAAAATAGAAAAAGCGAAGGGTTAGTCCTTCGCTTTTTCATTTTCGTCTTCCCGGCGATTCACCATATGATGAGCTGTTAAAGTCAGTCGTTCAAAAATTGCATGGCGCACATGGCCTTCGAGTCCGATCGTGTCCATGGCTGCGTTCATGCAAGACAGCCATGCCTCCGCGCGCTTTGGTGTAATGGGGAAAGGTATATGCCGTGCCCGCAGCATGGGATGACCGTACTCATCGTTATATAAGGTCGGTCCGCCGAGAAACTGCGTGAGGAATTTATATTGTTTCGCTTTTGTCTCGGTCAAATCGTCCGGGAAGATCGGGGACAGGTACGGGTCCTGTTTGACATAATTATAAAAGACATCGACCAATCGAGCGACCGTTGGAGCACCGCCGATCATGTCGTAGGGGTTGCCGATGATTTCAGGCATCGTCATTTCTCCTTTCTTTGCTAAGGAAACTGTACCGCGTTTGTTGTAAAATAGCTAGTGGCACCGAGGGTTTATCGGGCGCAAAACAAGTCTATTATAGATGAAGAAAAAGGAATTGCGATTCTTGATTAAAAAAACTTGCGTTGCCTATCTGTTTTTAGTACAATAGTGAATGTTGGTCATGGACTTGCGATGATGTGGGAGGTTGCTGACACACCCGGCCCCTTTGCCATGGCTGGGGTTCAGGATATTTCCACGGAGAAATGTCCGTTATAAAATGGGCGAAAAAGGAGGGACTAAAATGGCAAAACAAAAGATTCGTATCCGTCTCAAAGCGTATGATCACAAAATCCTCGATCAATCCGCTGAGAAAATCGTAGACACAGCGAAACGTTCCGGTGCTAATGTATCTGGTCCGATTCCGCTTCCTACCGAAAAAGCGGTTTACACAATCCTGCGTGCGGTACACAAGTACAAGGATTCCCGCGAACAATTCGAAATGCGCACACACAAGCGCCTGATCGATATTTTGAATCCAACACCACAAACAGTTGATGCTCTGATGCGTCTGGATCTGCCTTCTGGTGTAGATATCGAAATCAAACTGTAAGCAAGAAAACGCGACACACACGCAGGCGTTGTCTTGACAAGCCCGCTGTAATCGCAAATTCTTCAGTAATTCCCGTAACTGCACCCCTGCGCATCGGTAGGGACTTGATACAACACTCATTACAATGAACACATGTAAACGACACTGTTTACGAATTATTCACAGGAGGTGGCAATAATGACCAAAGGAATCTTAGGGAAGAAACTGGGTATGACTCAGGTATTCGCACCGAACGGCACGGCGATCGCTGTAACTGTAATCGAAGCTGGTCCGTGCGTTGTTCTTCAAAAGAAAGATGCTGATAACGATGGCTACGAAGCGATCCAGCTCGGTTTTGAAGACAAAAAAGATCACCGCGCGAACAAACCTGAAAAAGGTCATGCAGCTAAAGCCAACACGGCTCCTAAGCGCTTCGTTCGCGAAATTCGCGGTGTAGACCTCGCAAGCTACGAGGTTGGTCAAGAGTTGAAAGCTGATGTATTCGCCGAAGGAGAAATCGTCGACGTTGCCGGCGTAACCAAAGGTAAAGGATTCGCAGGTGCGATCAAGCGCCACAATCAAGCTCGCGGTCCTATGGCTCACGGTTCGCGCTACCATCGTGGTCCTGGTTCCCTCGGTTCTATCAACCCTGGCCGCGTTTTCAAAGGTCAAACTTTGCCTGGTCAAATGGGTGGCGACAACGTAACGATTCAAAACCTTGAAGTCGTGAAAGTCGACACTGACCGCAATCTTATCTTGGTAAAAGGATCTGTTCCTGGACCAAAGAACAGCTTGGTAGTCGTTCGTACGGCTGTTAAGAGCAAGTAAGAAAGGAGGAACTGACATGCCAAAAGTAGCTCTTTATAACCAAACAGGAGCGCAAGTTGGTGAGATCGAATTGGCAGACAGCGTTTTTGGTATCGAGCCAAACGAAGCTGTACTGTTTGATGCGATCGTTATGCAGCAAGCGTCCCAACGTCAAGGTACTCATGACGTGAAAAACCGTTCGGAAGTTGCTGGTGGTGGACGTAAACCTTGGAAACAAAAAGGTACAGGTCGTGCCCGTCAAGGCTCTATCCGTGCTCCGCAATGGAAAGGCGGTGGCGTTGTATTCGGACCAACTCCACGCAAATACGGTTACAAACTGAACCGTAAAGTGCGTCGTCTGGCTCTGAAATCCGCGCTGTCTTCCAAAGTACAAAACAACGAACTGTTCGTACTCGATGCATTGAGCCTGGCTGCTCCTAAAACCAAGGAAATGGCAAGCGTACTGAACAGCTTGAAAGTGGATCGCAAAGTTCTGATCGTTACTTCCGAGTATGATCAAAACGTAGCTCTTTCCGCTCGTAACATCCCAGGTGCCAAGTTTGTTGATGCTGCAGGCGTTAACGTTCTGGATCTGGTCGCACATGACAAAGTGATCGTAACCAAAGAAGCGGTTGCGAAAGTAGAGGAGGTGCTCGCCTAATGAAGAGCCTTCACGATGTAATCAAGCGCCCTGTCATTACGGAGCGCACCACTGACATGATGGCAGATAAGAAGTACGTTTTCGAAGTACCTTTGAAAGCCAACAAAACCGAAGTAAAACAAGCCGTTGAGAAAGTATTCGGCGTGAAAGTGGCTGCAGTCAACACAGTTCGTGTTCCTGCGAAACCAAAACGCTACGGTAAATATTCCGGATATACTTCCGAGTGGAAAAAAGCAATCGTAACACTGACTGCTGACAGCAAAGAGCTGGAATTCTACGAAGGCGTATAACCTCGACGACTACCGATAAGGAGGGAAATTAAATGGGTATCAAAAAGTTTAAACCAACTTCTCCTGGTCGTCGCCAAATGACGGTTTCTACATTTGAAGAGATCACAACCTCCACCCCGGAGAAATCTCTGTTAGCGCCACTTAACAAAAATGCTGGTCGCAACAACCAAGGTAGAATCACCGTTCGTCATCAAGGTGGCGGTCATAAGCGTAAATATCGCATTATTGACTTCAAACGTAACAAAGATGGTATCGCAGGCCGCGTTGCAACGATCGAGTACGATCCAAACCGTTCTGCTAACATCGCTCTGATCAACTATGCAGATGGTGAAAAACGTTACATCCTGGCTCCACTCGGCCTGAAAGTAGGAGATCAAATCTTCTCCGGCGCAGATGCGGACATCAAAACAGGTAACGCGTTGCCATTGGAAAACATTCCAGTTGGTACTACCATCCATAACATCGAGTTGAAACCTGGCAAAGGCGGACAAATCGCTCGCGCTGCTGGTGTAGAAGCTCAATTGCTGGGTCGCGATGGCGATTTCGTAATCGTTCGTCTGGGCTCCGGTGAGATCCGTCGTTTCCACAAAGAGTGCCGTGCAACAATCGGCCAAGTGGGTAACCTGGATCACGAATTGATCAACATCGGTAAAGCTGGTCGTTCCCGTTGGTTGGGTGTTCGTCCAACTGTGCGCGGTAGCGTAATGAACCCGAATGATCACCCGCACGGTGGTGGTGAAGGTCGCGCTCCTATCGGACGTAAAGCACCAGTTACTCCATGGGGTAAACCTACTTTGGGTCTCAAAACTCGCAAGAAAAAGAACAAGAGCAATCAATACATCGTCCGCCGCCGTAAAAAGTAAGGTAGGATGAACGCATAACCGAACTCATGAATGCGAAGGGAGGTTAACGTATGGGACGCAGCTTGAAAAAGGGCCCTTTCGTTGATGACCATTTGATGAAAAAGGTTGAGGTTTTGAACGAGAAAAACGAGAAACGCGTTGTGAAAACGTGGTCGCGTCGTTCGACAATCTTCCCTGACTTTATCGGTCACACGTTTGCGGTTTATGATGGCCGTAAGCACGTACCGGTTTACGTGACAGAGGACATGGTAGGTCACAAGTTGGGCGAATTCGCTCCAACACGTACTTTCAAAGGTCACGTAGATAACGACAAGAAATCCAAGAAGCGCTAATTTTCTCTTCAGTAGAGAGGAGGTACAATTATGGAATCCAAAGCGATTGCTCGCTACATTCGCATTGCTCCTCGTAAAGTTCGACTCGTTGTTGATCTGATCAGAGGCAAGCAAGTTGGTGAGGCTTTGGCGATTCTCAAGCATACGCCGAAGGCCGCTTCCCCAGTTGTGGAAAAAGTTCTGAAGTCTGCTATCGCTAACGCTGAGCACAACTACGAAATGGACGTTAACAGCCTGGTGGTTGGTCAAGTATTCGTTGACCAAGGTCCTACTTTGAAACGTTTCCGTCCGCGTGCTATGGGACGCGCTAGCCGTATCCATAAACGCACTAGCCACGTAACGGTGGTATTAAAAGAGAAATAATAGCTAAAGGAGGGATTACGTGTGGGTCAAAAGGTAAGCCCGGTAGGTCTTCGCATCGGCGTTATCCGCGACTGGGAATCCAAGTGGTACGCAGACAAAGATTTCGCAGCCCTGTTGCATGAAGACCTTCGCATCCGCAAGTATGTTAAAGGCCGTCTAAAAGACGCTGCTGTATCTACGATTGAAATCGAACGCGCTGCAAATCGCGTAAACGTGTCGATTCACACCGCTAAGCCTGGCATGGTAATTGGTAAAGGTGGAGCTGAGGTTGAAAACCTGCGCAAAACCCTCAGTGATATGACTGGCAAACGCGTTCACATCAACATCAATGAAGTGAAAAAACCTGATTTGGATGCTACTCTGGTAGCTGAAAATATCGCTCGTCAATTGGAAAACCGCATTTCTTTCCGTAGAGCACAAAAACAAACGATCACTCGCACACTGCGTGCAGGCGCGAAAGGTATCAAAACGCTGGTTTCCGGCCGTTTGGGCGGAGCGGACATCGCTCGTTCCGAAGGTTACAGCGAAGGTACAGTTCCACTTCACACGCTGCGTGCTGACATCGACTACGGTACTGCAGAAGCTCACACAACTTATGGCCGCATCGGCGTAAAAGTGTGGATCTACCGTGGTGAAGTGCTTCCTGCGAGAAAGAATGTTGAAGCTCAGGAAGGAGGCAAGTAAACATGTTAGTACCTAAACGCGTAAAACACCGTAAGCAACATCGCGGTCGCATGACCGGTAACGCAAAAGGCGGCACTACCTTGGCGTTTGGTGAATACGGTTTACAAGCTCTTGAACCATCTTGGGTAACCAACCGTCAGATCGAATCCGCTCGTATTGCGATGACTCGCTATATGCGCCGTGGCGGTAAAGTATGGATCAAGATTTTCCCTGACAAACCAATCACGCAAAAGCCGTTGGAAGTTCGGATGGGTTCCGGTAAAGGTTCGCCTGAGAAATGGGTAGCTGTTGTTAAACCAGGCAAGATCATGTTTGAAATTGCCGGTGTATCTGAAGAAGTAGCGCGCGAAGCTATGCGTCTTGCAATGCACAAACTGCCGATCAAATGCAAGTTCGTGAAGCGCGAAGAAGTGGGTGGTGACGCACATGAAGGCTAATGAATTCCGTAACTTGACCACTGCCGAAATCGAGCAAAACATCGCTTCCTTGAAAGAGGAGCTGTTCAACCTTCGTTTCCAATTGGCTACCGGTCAACTGGAGAACACCTCTCGTATTAAACTGGTGCGTAAGGACATCGCATGCGCGAAGACCATCCTGCGCCAGAGAGAATTAGGAATCGGCTAATTTAAGGAAGGAGGTTGGAACGATGACCGCAGAACGCAACGCACGTAGAACGGTGCAAGGTCGCGTAGTATCCGACAAAATGGATAAAACCATCGTGGTACTGGTTGAGACCTACAAAAAGCATCCTTTGTACGGTAAACGTGTAAAGTATTCGAAGAAATTTAAGGCTCATGACGAAAACAACTCGGCAAAAATCGGTGATATCGTCGAGATCATGGAAACTCGTCCGCTCTCGAAAGATAAACGATTCCGTTTGGTTTCTATCGTCCAAGAGGCAGTTATCGTATAAGTAAGATTTCGGATGAGAAAATCCGAAAGGAGGGACTATAAGTGATCCAAACTCAAACGAGACTGGCTGTTGCCGACAACTCCGGCGCGAAAGAACTTATGTGCATTAAGGTACTGGGTGGTTCCGGTCGCAAAACGGCTAACATCGGTGATGTTATCGTGTGCTCTGTAAAATCCGCTACACCCGGTGGCGTTGTCAAGAAAGGCCAAGTTGTTAAAGCAGTAATCGTTCGTAGCTCTAACGGCGTACGTCGTAACGACGGTTCTTACATTCGTTTTGATGAGAACGCAGCGGTGATTATCAAAGAAGATAAATCCCCACGCGGAACTCGTATCTTTGGACCGGTTGCTCGTGAGCTCCGTGATAAAGATTTCATGAAAATTATCTCCTTGGCTCCAGAAGTATTGTAAGAGCCGCTAGTGTTGTAGTTTCTTCGATAGGAGGTGCACCAAGCGATGCACGTTAAAAAAGGCGATACCATTATCGTAATCTCCGGTAAAGATAAAGGTAAAAAAGGTCGTGTGTTGGCTGCTTATCCGAAAAAGGATCGCGTTCTGGTTGAAGGCGTGAACTTGATCAAAAAGCATACTCGCCCTTCGCAATCCAATCCGCAAGGCGGCATTGTAACGCAAGAAGCGCCGATCCATGTATCCAACGTTGCTCATATCGATCCAAAGTCCGGCACTGCTACTCGTATCGGGTACAAGGTACTGGATAACGGTCAAAAAGTTCGGGTTGCAAAAAAATCTGGCGAAACAATTGACAAGTAGTCAGGTCGGAAAGGAGGATGTCCTAAATGGCAACAAGATTGAAAGAAAAGTACACGCAAGAAATCGTGCCTGCTCTGATGGCGAAGTTCAACTACTCTTCCGTTATGCAGGTGCCTAAAGTAGAAAAAATCATCATCAACATGGGTGTTGGTGAAGCGGTAGCTAACTCCAAAGCTTTGGATACTGCCCTGGAGGATCTGCAACTGATCTCTGGTCAAAAACCGGTGGTTACTCGTGCGAAGAAATCCATCGCCGGTTTCAAGTTGCGTGAAGATATGCCTATCGGTGCGAAAGTGACACTGCGCGGCGAGCGTATGTACCACTTCCTCGACAAACTGATGAATGTATCCTTGCCTCGCGTACGTGACTTCCGTGGTATCTCCTCGAAAGCATTTGATGGTCGCGGCAACTACACACTCGGTTTGAAAGAGCAGCTCATCTTCCCAGAGATTGAGTACGATAAAATCGATAAAGTTCGTGGTATGGATATCGTAATCGTAACGTCTGCAAAAACAGACGAGGAAAGTCGCGAACTGTTGACGCAGATGGGTATGCCATTCCGTAAATAAACCCTATCGTTAGGAGGGAAAAACGTGGCAAAAAAATCAATGATCGTCAAACAGCAAAGAAAGCCTAAATTTGCTGTTCAAGCATACACTCGTTGCGAACGTTGCGGCCGTCCGCATTCCGTTCTTCGCAAATTTAAGCTGTGCCGTATTTGTTTCCGTGAACTGGCATACAAAGGCCAAATTCCAGGCGTGAAGAAAGCAAGCTGGTAATTTAGACGGGAAGGAGGTTTATTCTCATGGTTATGACTGACCCAATTGCAGATATGCTGACTCGTATCCGTAACGCCAACATGGTGCGTATGGAGAAAGTTGAAATCCCTGCATCCACAATCAAGAAGGAAATCGCTCGCGTACTGAAAGAAGAAGGTTTCATCCGCGATGCTGAGTTCGTTGAAGATAACAAGCAAGGCATTATCCGTGTGTTCCTGAAATACGGCCCGAACAACGAGCGCGTAATTACAGGACTGAAACGCATCAGTAAGCCTGGGCTTCGCGTTTACGCGAAAAACAACGAAATTCCTCGCGTTTTGGGCGGACTTGGTTTGGCGATCATCTCCACTTCTGCTGGACTGATGACTGACAAACAAGCTCGTCAAACACATGTAGGTGGAGAAGTGCTCGCTTACGTTTGGTAATGCTTTTTAGATAATCCAGGAGGTGCAAGACATGTCTCGTGTCGGTAGAAAGCCGATAGCGGTCCCTGCAGGCGTTACACTCAGCCTGAATGGTTCTGAGCTGACGGTAAAAGGCCCTAAGGGTACTCTGGTTCGCAGTTTCCACCCAGATATCACTATCAACATTTCTGAAAACGAAGTTAACATTGAGCGTCCAAGCGACAATAAACTTCATCGTTCCTTGCACGGTACGACTCGCGCACTTGTTGCAAATATGGTGGCTGGTGTGTCTGAAGGATTTACCCGTACGTTGGAACTGGTGGGCGTCGGGTACCGTGCTGCCAAATCTGGCAATGGTATTACTTTGTCTCTCGGTTTCTCTCATCCAGTAGAGGTTACTCCTGAAGAGGGAATCGAAATCGATGTACCTAACCAAACTACTTTGGTTATCAAAGGTATCAATAAAGAGCGTGTTGGCCAAATTGCTGCCGAAATCCGTTCGCTGCGTAAACCTGAGCCATACAAAGGCAAAGGTATCAAATACAGCAACGAAGTTGTTCGTCGCAAAGAAGGTAAAAAGGGTAAATAAACCGCGTAGTTTTTTGAGAAAGGAGGCCGCGTGATGTTTACAAAAGGCGATAAAAACAAAGCACGGAAAAAACGCCATCTGCGTATCCGTAAACGCTTGGCAGGTACTGGGCTCCGCCCACGTTTGAACGTATTCCGTTCATCCAAACACATTTATGCACAACTGATCGATGATGCAACAGGTGCAACAATTGCCTCCGCATCTTCGCTGGATAAAGAACTGAGCTTGAAAAACGGAAGCAATGTAGAAGCTGCTGCAGCAGTAGGTACCCTGATCGCTCAACGCGCAGCAGGTAAAGGACTGACTGAGGTAGTTTTCGACCGCGGTGGTTATCTGTACCACGGACGTGTAAAAGCTCTTGCTGACGCAGCACGTGAAGCTGGTCTGCAATTCTAATCATTGCACAAGGAGGTAAAGGAATGCGTATCGACGCTAGCAAGTTAGAGCTGGAAGAGAAAGTAGTCGCCGTTAACCGCGTAGCTAAGACGGTTAAAGGTGGTCGCCGTATGAGCTTCAGCGCCTTGGTTGTAGTTGGCGACCGTAACGGCCACGTAGGCGCTGGTATGGGTAAAGCCCAAGAAGTACCAGACGCAATTCGTAAAGCAATTGATGACGCTAAGAAAAAGTTAATCCGCGTTCCGCTGAAAGGAACAACTGTACCACATGAAGTTCTGTGCCATTTTGGCTCAGGTCGTGTGTTGATTAAACCAGCTGCTGAAGGTACTGGTGTAATCGCAGGTGGCCCTGTTCGTGCGGTTCTTGAATTGGCTGGAGTAGGCGATGTTTTGAGCAAGTCTTTAGGTTCCAACAATCCGATCAACATGGTCAACGCAACGCTGGAAGGCCTCGGCCGCCTGAAAACAGCGGAAGATGTCGCGAAGTTGCGCGGTAAGACTGTTGACGAGTTGTTAGGTTAAGAAGGAGGGAATTGAACATGGCGAAATCTCTTCAAGTCACCCTCAAGCGCAGCCTGATTGGTCGCACTGTTGATCAACAAGCAACAGTTCAAGCACTCGGTCTTCGTAAGATTCACCAAACCGTTGTTAAGCCGGACAATGCGGCAATGCGCGGTATGATCTTTAAAGTGAAACATCTCGTTGAAGTTAAAGAAATCGAAGCATAAACAGTTGTAACAGTGAGGAGGTGCGACTTATGAAATTGCATGAACTGAAACCAGCAGAAGGTTCCCGTAAAGAACGTAAACGTATCGGACGCGGTATCGCGAGCGGAACTGGTAAAACTGCAGGTAAAGGTCACAAAGGTCAAAACGCACGTTCCGGTGGTGGTGTACGCTTGGGCTTTGAAGGTGGTCAAAACCCATTGTACCGTCGTCTGCCTAAGCGAGGCTTCACAAACATCAGCCGCAAAGAGTATGCAATCGTCAGCCTCGATGCGTTGAATCGTTTTGAAGATGGCACGGTAGTAACCCCGGAACTGTTGAAAGAAACTGGCGTAATCAGCGCTCTGCGCGATGGCGTTAAAGTTCTGGCAACAGGCGAATTGACTGCAAAATTGACTGTGAAAGCACACAAGTTCTCTGCTAGTGCTGCTGAAAAGATCGCTCAAGTCGGTGGAACTACCGAGGTGATCTAATGTTAGCGAGCCTCTCGAACATTTTTAAGATAGGCGACTTGCGTCGAAAGGTTGTTTTTACCCTTTTGATGCTTGTCGTCTTCCGAATTGGGAGCTTCGTACCAGTACCCAACGTAAACGTAGAACTTCTGCAGCAAGGTTCGGCTTCGAACAACTTGCTGGGTCTGCTCAATACCTTTTCCGGTGGAGCGATCAAGAACTTCTCGATCTTTGCGATGGGTATCATGCCGTATATCACTGCTTCGATCATCATGCAGCTTCTCTCCATGGAGGTTGTTCCGAAGTTCACGCAATGGGCACGCGAGGGTGAAGTCGGACGTCGTAAAATCGCGCAGGTTACTCGCTACTTTACGGTTGTGCTCGGCTTTGTCCAGTCCGTTGGGATGACGTACGGTTTCAATAACATGTACAAAGGTTTGCTGACCGACACCTCCATTTGGAGCTACGCGCTGATTGCGGTTACGCTGACGGCAGGTACTGCTTTCCTGATGTGGCTCGGTGAGCAAATTACGGAAAAAGGGATCGGGAACGGGATATCGATTATCATCGTTGCCGGGATCGTTGCCAATATCCACAATCATATTGCGACGGTTTATCAAACCCAATTTACCGATCCGACGGCTAACCTCTTCTTTACGATTGTAAAATTGGTTGTAATTTTGGCGGTTATTGTCGGAATTATTGTCGGTGTTATCTTTATGCAGCAGGGTGTTCGTAAGATCCCTGTACAGTATGCGAAGCGTGTTGTCGGGCGTAAAATGTTCGGCGGACAATCGACTCACATTCCATTAAAGATTAACTCGGCGGGCGTTATCCCTGTGATCTTCGCGATCTCATTGGTAATTTTCCCGTCCACAATCGCTAGCTTTTGGGCAGATGCGTCTGGTGAAGGGATTGCAAACTGGATTTATCATAACTTCCAGGTTACAGCTCCGTTAGGCATGACGCTGTACGCCATCCTGATTATCGGCTTCACGTATTTCTACACGTTTGTACAGATTAACCCTGTGCAACTGGCAGAAAACATGAGGAAAAATGGCGGTTACATTCCTGGTATCCGACCTGGCAAAAACACCGAGGTTTTCATTACACGTACGTTGAACCGATTGACTTTGGCCGGGGCGCTTTTCTTGACCGCTATCTCGGTATTGCCATTCTTCTTCAGCGCATTGGCACAGTTACCGCAGTCGGTTTACATCGGCGGTACATCACTTCTCATTGTGATCGGTGTCGTGCTGGATACGATGAAGCAGATCGAGAGCCAGTTGATTAAGCGTCACTACAAAGGGTTCATTAAATAGACCAAGGTTGTTTAGAGATGGACGGGGGGATGGACGTGAATATTATACTGATGGGTTTACCTGGCGCCGGCAAAGGCACCCAGGCTGAACGGATCGTAAAAGATTTTAACATCCCGCATATTTCTACCGGCGACATTTTCCGAGCTGCCGTTAAGAACGAAACGGCGCTTGGATTAGAAGCCAAATCCTACATGGATAAAGGCTTGTTGGTTCCGGATGAGATTGTGATCGGCATTGTGCGGGAACGTTTGACAGAGGATGATTGCGCAAAAGGCTTTCTTCTCGATGGTTTCCCACGCACTGTACCACAGGCTGAGGCACTTACTGCCACGCTGAAGGATATGGGGCGCGAGATTGACCACGTTATCAATATTGATGTACGTCGTGAGCTGCTCATCGATCGTCTCACGGGCCGTTGGATCTGCAAAGTTTGCGGATCAAGCTACCATACTTTGTTCAATCCGCCGCAAGTTGCTGGCGTGTGCGACAAAGATCAAGGCGAGCTGTACCAACGTGATGACGATAAGGTGGAAGTTGTTACACAGCGACTGGATGTAAATATCGCACAAACGCAACCATTGATTGACTATTACACAGGGCTTGGTCTTCTGCGTACAATCGATGGTGAGCAGGACATCGACAAGGTGTTCACCGATATTGCAAGCTTATTGCGAGGGTAACCCGGCATGATCATTCTGAAATCGAGAATGGAGCTTGATGTGATGCGGGAGGCGGGTCGGATCGTCGCCCAAACCCACCAAGAGCTGGCCAAAGCAATAAAGCCGGGCGTTACGACGAAACAGCTTGATGAACTGGCCGAAACCTTTATTCGCAGTAAAGGTGCGGCACCATCGTTCAAAGGCTACGGCGGCTTTTCAGGTAGTATCTGTGCTTCAGTCAATGAAGAACTCGTACATGGCATACCGGGCAAACGGACGCTGCAAGAAGGCGATATCATTAGTCTTGATATCGGGGCTCTATTCGAAGGATTTCACGGCGACTCTGCGTGGACCTATGCAGTCGGTGAGATTTCCGACGATGATAAGCGCTTGATGAGAGTGACAGAGGAGTCGCTTTACAAAGGCCTGGAACAAATCGTTCCCGGTGCCCGTCTCTCTGATATCTCTCATGCGATTCAAATCCATGCCGAAGCGGCAGGGTTCACGATAGTACGTGAATATGTCGGTCATGGCATCGGTCACAATTTGCATGAGGACCCGCAAATCCCGAACTTCGGTCCTCCGGGGAGAGGGCCTAGGTTAAAACCAGGAATGGTTTTGGCAGTTGAACCGATGGTGAATGCTGGCGAACGTTATGTCCGTACCCTGGCGGACAAATGGACGGTCGTAACGGTTGACGGGAAAAATTGTGCTCACTACGAACACACCGTCGCCATTACGGAAGAAGGCTATGAGATTCTGACAAGACTTTAGTTCAGACTGGCAACAGACGAAAGGAGAGCCGAACGAATGGCCAAAGACGATGTCATTGAAGTAGAAGGTACTGTGATCGAGCCTTTGCCGAACGCTATGTTCCGTGTAGAACTGGAGAACGGCCACAAGGTATTGGCACATGTATCTGGTAAGATTCGCATGCACTTTATCCGCATCCTACCGGGGGATAAAGTTACCGTTGAACTGTCACCTTATGACTTGACGCGCGGTCGCATCACATACCGCTATAAATAAGCAGAACGCTAAAGCAGCGTTTTTGACCCTAGAAAAGGGAGGCAAGAACCATGAAAGTGAGACCGTCGGTGAAACCGATCTGCGAAAAATGCAAGGTCATTCGTCGCAAAGGTAACGTTATGGTTATTTGTGAAAATCCAAAGCATAAGCAAAAACAAGGATAAACACTCAAGGAGGTGCTTTTAAAGAATGGCACGTATTGCAGGCGTTGACTTGCCTCGTGAAAAGCGCGTTGAAGTTGCTTTGACCTATATCTTTGGTATCGGTCGTCCAACTTCCCAGCGTATTCTTGCGTCCACCGGACTGAATCCGGATACTCGCGTTCGCGAGCTGACTGAAGACGAAGTTAGCAAACTTCGTGAGTACATCGATAAGAACATTAAAGTTGAAGGTGACCTGCGCCGTGACATCTCGCTTGCGATCAAGCGTTTGATGGAAATCGGTTGCTTCCGTGGGATTCGCCATCGTCGCGGACTGCCTGTTCGCGGTCAACGTACAAAAACCAATGCTCGTACGCGTAAAGGTCCACGCCGTACAGTAGCGAACAAGAAGAAGTAAAGGAGGGTAAACTGACATGGCGAAAAGAAAACAAGCGGCTGCTACTCGCACCCGTCGTCGCGATCGTAAAAACGTTGAAGTCGGCGTAGCACATATCCGCTCCACGTTCAACAACACGATCGTAACAATCACTGATACGCACGGTAACGCAATTTCTTGGTCTAGTGCTGGTGCCCTCGGCTTCCGGGGTTCGCGTAAGAGCACTCCATTCGCAGCGCAAATGGCAGCAGAAACTGCAGCTAAAGTTGCAATGGACCATGGAATGCGTTCTTGCGAAGTGCTGGTAAAAGGACCGGGTGCCGGTCGTGAAGCAGCAATTCGTTCTTTGCAAGCAGCTGGTTTGGAAGTTAACATGATTAAAGATGTTACCCCAATTCCGCACAACGGCTGCCGTCCACCAAAACGTCGCCGCGTGTAACCGGGTTTATAAAGTTCAGAAGATGTCCATACTACAATGGTAGATTCTGCTGATTTTGCTTGACATGCACGCAAACGGTAAACCGCCGCAGGAAATTCATGAGTGGGCTTGAATGAGCCCACCCGCGAATTTCGACGTTTTGAAGGAGGGTTTGTTTAATGATAGAAATAGAAAAACCAAGAATCGAGGTTGTGGAAGTAGACGAGAATAACCTGTACGGGAAATTCGTCGTTGAACCCCTTGAGCGTGGTTATGGCACAACCCTTGGTAACTCGCTGAGACGCATCCTTCTGTCGTCTTTGCCAGGTGCTGCTGTGACCTCGGTCCAAATCGATGGTGTACTGCATGAGTTCTCGACTGTTGAGGGTGTTGTGGAAGACGTCACAGAAATCATCCTGAACATCAAGGGCCTTGCTCTCAAAATCCATTCGGATGAAGAGAAAGTCATCGAGATTGATGCGGAAGGCGAAGGCGCAGTGAAGGCCGGAGATATCCGTGCCGATAGCGACGTTGAGATTTTGAACCCTGATCTCCACATCGCTACACTTGCAAAAGGCGGTCGTCTGCACATTCGCATGACAGCTGGACGCGGACGAGGTTATGTTCAAGCGGATGGCAATAAAACCGAGGATCAACCAATCGGTGTAATACCGATCGATTCGATCTATACGCCTATCAAGCGTGTCAACTATCAGGTCGAAAATACCCGTGTCGGGCAAATGACGAACTATGATAAGTTAACGCTTGAAGTATGGACTAATGGCAGCATCAGCCCTGAGGAAGCAGTTAGCCTCGGTGCAAAAATCATGAATGAGCACTTGAACCTGTTCGTCGGCCTGACCGATGAGGCGAAAGATGCGGAAATCATGGTTGAAAAAGAGGAAGACAAGAAAGAAAAAGTTCTGGAGATGACGATTGAAGAACTCGATCTTTCCGTACGTTCCTATAACTGCTTGAAACGTGCTGGTATCAACACGGTTCAAGAGCTGACACAAAAATCCGAGGAAGACATGATGAAAGTTCGCAACCTGGGCCGCAAATCCCTGGAAGAAGTTCAAGAAAAACTTCAAGAACTGGGTCTTTCCTTGCGTAACGATGAGTAGAAGTGGCACCTAGCGAACATCAGAATCACGTTCGACTATTCGGAGTGATTCGTTCAAGTGTTCGCGAGTAAGAGGCACCCGAGGGCACCCGGATTTTGCTCGAACACGATGCAAATTCGACGTAGTGCTCGCAAGGAAGAAGCACCCGAGGGCACTCGTATCTTGCTCGAACAAAGAAGCAGGTTCGACGTAGTGCTCGCAAGGAAGAAGGAGGTAAGGAAATGGCATACCGTAAATTGGGTCGTCGTAGCTCGGCTCGTAAGGCGCTGTTCCGCGACTTGGTAACCGATTTGTTCATCAATGAGCGCATCGAAACAACGGAGACAAAAGCGAAAGAATTGCGTTCCATTGCTGAAAAAATGATTACCTTGGCGAAACGTGGCGACTTGCATGCTCGCCGTCAGGTAGCTGCTTTCGTTCGTAACGAAGTAGCAACTGAAGAGGGCCGCGACGCTGTACAAAAACTGTTCGATGACATTGCTCCTCGCTATGCGGAGCGCAATGGCGGATACACTCGTATCCTCAAAGTAGGCCCACGCCGCGGCGACGCAGCGCCTATGGCTTATATCGAATTGGTTTAATTCAAGGATCGACGTAAAAAGGGTGAGGGTAGGATTCGGTGCAACACCGGGTTCGATCATGCCCTTTTTTTACGTCTGATTGTCGCAACATTCTATGCAATGCATGAAGGATGTGGCAGCAGTGATGAGCAGTGCTCCAATCATTCAGGTAGAGGGAGTTTCGTATGTTTACAGCGGTGAGCAGGGCGAGGGCGCCAAGGTGCTCGACCACGTCGATTTGACGATCGAGCAAGGGTCGTTCGTCTCTGTGATCGGCCACAACGGTTCAGGCAAGTCAACGCTGGCGAAACTCTTAAATGCTTTGTATGTTCCAACTGGCGGGGTCCTGCGAATTTGCCAGATGGATACCCGGGATACGGCATCGATTTGGGAAATCCGCCGGAATGTCGGAATGATTTTTCAAAATCCTGATAATCAAATCATTGGCACGACCGTAGAAGATGACGTCGCCTTTGGCCTTGAAAATCTGGGGGTCCCTCCCGACGAGATGAGGATTCGGGTAAATGAGGCACTCGCTTCCGTTCAGATGGAGTCGTTTGCCCTAAGCCAGCCTCATAAGCTGTCAGGTGGACAAAAGCAGCGGGTGGCGATCGCCGGCGTGATGGCACTGAAGCCGAGTGTGATCATCATGGATGAGGCAACCGCGATGCTTGACCCGCAGGGGCGAAAAGAAGTGATGGCGCTGGCCCATCAGCTGCATCGGACAAATGGGGTCACGGTTCTCAATATCACGCATTTTCCAGAGGAGACGATCGACTCGGATCGGGTCATCGTAATGTCCGGCGGGAAGGTGCTGCTTGATGGGACGCCAGGACAGGTTTATCAGGAATATGAAACGCTGCGGGCAGTTGGATTGGATGTGCCGTTTGCCGTCCGCATGCAGCATCGCTTGGCTGAGGCAGGAGTAACCGTTAGCCCATCCTTGCGCCAAGAGGGAATGGTGGAAGAACTATGCAGATTGCTTTTGACCAGGTAAGCCACATCTATGGAAAAGGAACACCTTTTGAAAAGAGGGCGCTGTCGGACATCTCGCTGACCATTCCATCAGGTGCCTATGTGGGGATCATTGGCCAGACAGGTTCAGGCAAGTCGACCTTAATCCAGCATCTAAATGGCCTTTTATTGCCGACATCGGGCAGCATTCGTGTCGGCGATTGGGAGATCACGCCAGGAACCAAGCTCACGCCCGCGTTTCGCCGCCATATCGGCATTGTCTTTCAATATCCGGAGCACCAGCTGTTTGAAGAAACGATTGCCAAAGATGTGGCCTATGGCCCTATGCAATTCGGCGTGTCAGCGGCGGAAACGGAGCAAAGGGTCGAGCAGGCGCTTGCCACTGTCGGCCTTTCTTACGCGGAGATGAAGGATCGGTCCCCGTTTCGCTTGAGCGGCGGACAGATGAGACGTGTGGCGATTGCCGGGGTTTTGGCGATGGAGCCCAGTGTGCTTGTTTTGGATGAACCGACCGCAGGGCTGGATCCAGCCGGTCGCCAGGCCATCCTTGAGGCAATTTATGATATTCACAAGGAACGCCGTTTAACGACGATCATGGTGACGCACAGCATGGAAGAGGCTGCTCGGTATGCGGACTGGCTTATCGTAATGGCAGGCGGGCAGATCGCGCTGCAGGGAACGCCACAGGACGTGTTCGCTGACAGCGACAGATTGCACGAGCTTTCCCTTGATGTGCCAGAGACGGTATCGTTTATCAGGCAGATGAACAACAGGCTGCCGCAAGACAAGCAAATTCCCCTCTCGCTGTATCGTGAGGAGGAGCTAACGGACTATTTGGTTCGCCTGCTCCGGTCGGAAAAGGGGGCGATTGAGTGAGCATGCTGCAAAATGTCGCGATCGGTCAGTATGTGCCAGGCAATTCTACCGTACATCGGCTCGATCCGCGCAGCAAACTTATCTTTATCGTGCTGTTTGCGATCGCTGTGTTTCTCGCCAATAGCTATGCGGCATATGGCCTCCTGGTGCTGTTCATCATCGGGGCGATCGGGTTGTCCCGTATTTCTCTAGCTTACATCATCAAAGGACTTCAGCCCGTCTGGTTTCTCATGCTTTTTACCGTCATCATTCATTTGTTGCTAACCAAGGGCGGAGAAGTTTATTTTCGAATTGGTTGGTTCAGCATTGAAGAAGTAGGTGTGCGGCAAGCCATTTTCATCTCGCTTCGGTTAGGGCTGCTCGTGGTGATCAGCTCGCTTCTGACGCTGACCACCGCGCCGATGGATCTGACGGATGGCTTGGAACGTCTGTTCGCTCCGCTGAAAAAGTTGAAGATGCCTGTCCACGAAGTGGCGCTGATGATGTCAATTGCTTTGCGGTTTATCCCGACGCTTCTGGAGGAAACCGACAAGATCATGAAAGCCCAGCAATCGCGCGGAGCTGATTTTACCAACGGATCTTTGTTGAAGCGGGTACAGCACATGGTGCCGATCGTCATTCCGCTGTTCATCAGCTCGTTTCGCAGGGCTGAGGAGCTGGCGTTGGCGATGGAAGCGCGCGGGTATCGCGGCGGGACGGGGCGCACCCGGCTGCGTCAGCTTTCGTTTACGGGAAAAGACGTGTGGGTGCTGATCGTGGCGGTCGCGCTGATTGTGTTGTTAGGATGGTGGAGAAGTTGAAGCGTCTGAAGTGCGTTGTTGCGTACGATGGAACAGACTACAGCGGGTTCCAGGTTCAGCCCGAGCAGGTGACTGTGCAAGGCACCATAGAGGCTGCGCTGCAGCGGATCACCGGTGAGACGATCCAGATCGCCGGCTCCGGGCGCACCGATGCAGGTGTGCATGCACAAGGGCAAGTTTTTCACTTTGATACCCATTCGGCGATTCCGCTTGCGAAATGGCGGTTTGTGTTGAACAATCAATTGCCCGACTCTATCGTCATATTGTCTGTAGAGGAAGCCCACCCTGATTTTCATGCCCGTTTCGATGTCGTACGCAAGCAGTATCGCTACTGCATCGACAATGGCGCGGTTCCGGAGTTGTTTCGCCACCGCTATGCGGATCATTATCGGCATCCTCTGGATGTAAAGCGCATGCAGGAGGCTGCCCGCTATTTGATCGGGGAGCACGATTTCACCTCGTTTTGCTCGGCGAAAACCTTTGTCGAAGACAAGGTCCGCACGATCTATGAGCTGAACGTCCTGCGTGAAGGAGATTTGATCTGGATCATTTGTGAAGGAAACGGGTTTCTTTACAACATGGTGCGGATTATCGCCGGTACGCTGATCGAAGTAGGAGAAGGGAAGCGAGATCCGCACGATTTCGCTCGGATTTTGGCTGCCCGTGACCGGGAGCAGGCAGGCAAGACAGCCGCAGCCAAGGGTTTGACGATGTGGAAGGTTTTGTATGAATAAGCTTTCTACTGGGTTCTTGACTGTGGTGGTTGAATGTAGTATGATGATCCTTGGTATTTTCATACCCGCTAGCCCCACTCTAGCCCCGGGATTGAAAAACGAAGAACGAAGAATGTAATAGACACACGAGGGTCGGTTGCTACCCGTTGCAGCTTCCTCGACGAATTTTTTTCTTTACTGGAAACCATTTAGGAGGGACAAACATGCGTACCACATATATGGCTAAGCCGCTCGAAGTAGAGCGCAAATGGTACATCGTCGACGCAGAAGGTCAAACACTCGGTCGTTTGGCGAGTGAGGTAGCATCCATTCTGCGCGGTAAATTGAAACCTGAATTCACTCCACACGTTGATGCTGGTGATTTCGTGGTTGTAATCAACGCAGACAAAATTAAATTGACTGGTAAAAAACTGAGTGACAAGATCTACTACACTCACTCCCTTTATCCAGGTGGTTTGAAATCCAAAACAGCTGGTGAAATGCTCGCGACTCGCCCAGACCGCATGTTTGAAATCGCAGTGAAAGGCATGCTGCCTAAAAACCGTCTGGGTCGTCAAATCTTCACCAAGTTGAAAGTTTATGCAGGTTCTGAACATCCGCATGCAGCGCAAAAACCAGAAGCTTGGCAAATTCGCGGCTAAAACAGTAAGGGAGGAAAAATCTCGTGGCACAGGTTCAATACTACGGTACAGGTCGTCGTAAGCACTCTGTAGCACGCGTTCGTTTGGTTCCGGGCGAAGGTCGCATCGTAATCAACAAGCGTGAGATGGATAAATATTTTGGTTTGGAAACTCTGAAATTGATCGTAAAACAACCGCTCGTTCTGACTGAAACACTCGGTCGTTACGATGTATTGGTTAATGTAAACGGTGGCGGTACAACTGGCCAAGCTGGTGCAATCCGTCATGGCGTTTCCCGTGCTCTGCTGAAAGCAGACCCAGAACTCCGCGGTGCTCTGAAGCGCGCTGGATTCCTGACTCGCGACCCACGCATGAAAGAACGTAAAAAATACGGTCTCAAAGCTGCTCGTCGCGCTCCACAGTTCTCCAAACGTTAATCAGCCATTTGGCGAAAAAACCCTTGTCTCTTTTGGGAGACAGGGGTTTTTCTTGTTTTGCGGAGCCTGGTCATAATTTTCTCGCCTGTCCCATATCATGGGAGAGAACATGAGAAAAGGGGAGAACGCGCGGTGATAAAAAAAGGGATTGGCTGGGTTTTGGCATTTTTTTTACTCGTCGCAATCTTTACCTATAAAACGCCTGAACACACGTCCTGGACTGCGTGGTCATTGCCGTTGGCGGGAACGGTCATCGCCATTGATCCTGGTCACGGTGGCATCGATGGCGGCGCAGTGAGCAAGGATGGGAAGATCGTGGAAAAAGAGGTATCGCTGCCAATCAGCATGTACCTGCGGGACTTTTTGCAGGAGTCTGGTGCGTACGTCATCATGACGAGGGAAGAAGATAAAGACCTGGCCCCGGCCGATGTGAACAAAATCAGGAAGCGCAAGACGGAGGATTTGCGCAATCGCGTGAAATTCGTGAATGCCAATGCCCCTGATTTTTTGATCAGCATCCATTTGAATTCGATTCCGTCGCCGAAATGGTCGGGCGCGCAAACGTTTTATTACCCGGCATATAAAGAAAGCGGCGAACTGGCAGGACTCATTCAGGACGAGATCAAGCGGGTGATGGAAAACACGGATCGTGTACCGAAAAAGACCGATGACGTTTATTTGATTCGCGAGGTTACCTGCCCGGCCGTATTGGTCGAGGTCGGTTTTCTGTCCAATACGAAGGAAGCGAAGCAGCTGCAGGATACCGCTTATCAAAAAGCGATGGCCAACGCTATTTATCAAGGCATTTTGCGTCATTTTGCCGGAGAGAAGATTACGAATACTCCGTAAGTGCATCGCCGTTGTACGGTTGTTTGGCGGATATGCTATAATTGACCGCAAATGGAGAGCATACTGGAATCATTACTGTGAATAGAGGTGGAAGAATGATTACGAAGGAGCAAGTGCTTGAAGCCCTTCGGGATGTGAAAGATCCGGAGATCAATCGCAGTCTCGTCGAATTGAACATGATTCGCGATATTCAAATCAACGGCTCGACCGTATCGCTTGAAGTTGTGCTGACCATTTCGGGCTGTCCGCTCAAGGTCAAGATCGAAGAAGATGTCGTTGCCGCAATCAAAGCGCTGGGAGCAGAGCAAGTGAACCTTCGTTTTGGCGCGATGACGGATGAAGAGCGCGCAGCATTAAGCGCGCAGCTGCGCGGCGGTCAAAAGCAGCAGCAGCCAGGACAAGCTCCATTGCTCAATCCGATTTTGGCCAAAGAGTCCACCACTACGTTTATTGCCGTAACATCCGGTAAAGGTGGAGTGGGGAAATCGACCGTCACTGTCAATCTGGCTGTAGCATTGGCGAGACAAGGCAAAAAAGTCGGCATCATTGATGCAGATATTTATGGCTTTAGTGTGCCTGATATGATGAATATCGAACAGCGTCCGACGATCATTGGCGAAATGATCCTGCCGATCGACAAATTCGGAGTCAAAGTCATGTCGATGGGATTCTTCGTGGAAGACAACTCGCCGGTAATCTGGCGCGGCCCGATGTTGGGTAAAATGCTGCGCAACTTCTTTACGGAAGTACACTGGGGAGAAGATCTGGATTACCTGCTCCTCGACTTGCCGCCAGGAACTGGCGATATGGCCCTGGATGTCCATCAGATGATTCCGCAAAGCATGGAGATCGTTGTGACTACCCCTCACCCTACAGCGGCCTTTGTAGCGGCTCGTGCGGGGGCTATGGCGATGCGTACCGGTCATGAGATCCTCGGGGTCGTCGAAAACATGGCATGGTATGAAGCGAAAGATGGCTCGAAGGAGTTCGTATTTGGCCGAGGCGGCGGTGCGAAATTGGCGGAGACGCTTGCATGTGAGCTGCTTGCACAAATCCCGTTGGGACAGCCGGAGAATCACCCGCAGGAGCCGGATTATTCTCCGTCCGTATACAAACAGGATAGCACCATCGGAAAGCTGTATATGGAAATGGCTCAGCGAGTCATTGATAAATGTGAAGTGAAAGCCACTCTGTAAAGGGTGGCTTTTTTACAGTTTAAAAAGCTTGGAAGTGCCAAGCTTTTTAAACCAAGAAACCATGTGTAACGGTTAGCTTGATGAGCCTCCGCCCCCGCCACCGTCTCCACTGCCGCCGCCGCTTTTTCCTTGCTTTTTGCCTTTGCCGCTTTTACCGCCCTTGCTTTCCTGCGTAGACTGCTTTGGCTTCATCATTTCTTCTTGTGCGCTCTGCATGATTTTCAGCAGTTCCCCTTGGAAAAGCGGGCTTTTCAGCGATTCCTTCATGACTTGCATCATTTGTTGGCGATAAGCCGAGCTTTTCATGAGGTCGAGCATGTTTTTTTCATACTCCGGGTCCTTCATGATATCGATCATCAGCTTCTGGTACTCGGGGTCTTTCATCAGTTCCTTCATCAGCGCCTTGTTTTCCGTTTTCATCGTTTTGGCCAAGGCAGCTGTGAACTTCGGATCCTGGAACGCTTCTTTGATTTGCGGATTGTTCGGCTTGGCAATACTTTGAATGAGAGTCGTGCGCAACGTGGATTCATCAAGGACCATGCTTTGTTTGAATTTGTCGTCCTTCATCATTTTGGAGACGGCTTTCTTTGCTTCATCCGTCTGCATGATGTCAAGAACCATGTCCTTGACGCTTTTATAATCAGGTTGTGACGATTGTTGGGCTTGACCTCCGCCACCGCAGCTGGTGAGCAAAAACATGAGGGCGGCAAGCATCAAACCGACACGATGTGTTTTTTTCATGGGATGGACACCCTCCTTTCCCGTCCTGATTTTAAATTACACAAAAGAGACGTTTCTTACGCTAGTATTTTCTTGTATGGGTTGGTACAATCATAGCGATGTGGTAAGGAGGAGAAGCCGTTTGAGTGTGCGTAAATTTGGCTGGATGTTCTGGACGACACTGCTTTTGGGCGGTATCGGAGGCTTGCTTTCCGGCGTTTTGTTAGGGCGCGAAGAACTATTTGGAGGGTCCTTGTCCAACTTTTTCATGGGCAGCTTTATGAGCCTGCTGATTG
>NZ_CM125436.1:310000-540000 GCF_052072235.1 Brevibacillus fluminis
TGAGATGAGATTTCCCACAGAGTCAATCTGGTAAGACCCCTCATAGACGATGAGGTTGATAGGTTCGGTGTGGAAGTGCGGTAACGCATGGAGCTGACGAATACTAATCGGTCGAGGGCTTATCCACAACAAATCCATAGCAATGACTTGCGTATCCAGTTTTGAAGGAACAAGCTACATAAGTATACCTTCAACTTGATGCATTCCTCAGTAGCTCAATGGTGGAGCAACCGGCTGTTAACCGGTAGGCTGGCGGTTCGAGTCCGTCCTGAGGAGCCATGCTCCTGTAGCTCAGTCGGTAGAGCGTTTCCATGGTAAGGAAGAGGTCGCAGGTTCGATTCCTGTCGGGAGCACCATCTAGTAAGGCCCGTTGGTGAAGCGGTTTAACACAGCAGCCTTTCACGCTGTCATACAGGGGTTCGAATCCCCTACGGGTCACCATCCATTTCGGAGGCTTAGCTCAGCTGGGAGAGCATCTGCCTTACAAGCAGAGGGTCGGCGGTTCGATCCCGTCAGCCTCCACCATTCGTTTCACTCATCGGTGTATGCAGCGGATCTCACCGCAAGCGGGTCACCCTTTGAAGTGATTCGAGGAGTATTGCTCGGGTACAACTGATCTGGCTGCGCGTAGAAGCAAATCGACGCAGTATCGCCAGTAAGTAGCGATCCCGTCATCCTCCACCACCATATGTTTCGGGGAGATAGCGAAGTGGCTAAACGCGGCAGACTGTAAATCTGCTCCCTCTGGGTTCGGCGGTTCGAATCCGTCTCTCCCCACCAGTTTTTGTTTGATGGGGTATAGCCAAGCGGTAAGGCAACGGACTTTGACTCCGTCATTCCTAGGTTCGAATCCTAGTACCCCAGCCATTTTTCTCATATTGAGAGCCATTAGCTCAGTTGGTAGAGCATCTGACTTTTAATCAGAGGGTCGAAGGTTCGAGTCCTTCATGGCTCACCATGTTTTTTTAAAAATGCGGACGTAGCTCAATTGGTAGAGCGTCGCCTTGCCAAGGCGAAGGTCGAGGGTTCGAGACCCTTCGTCCGCTCCATATGTGCCCTTAGCTCAGCCGGATAGAGCGTTTGACTACGAATCAAAAGGTCGGGAGTTCGAATCTCTCAGGGCACGCCATGATATGTCGGGAAGTAGCTCAGCTTGGTAGAGTACTTGGCTTGGGACCAAGGGGTCGCAGGTTCGAATCCTGTCTTCCCGACCATTTTCATGCGGGTGTAGTTCAATGGTAGAACTCCAGCCTTCCAAGCTGGTCGCGTGGGTTCGATTCCCATCACCCGCTCCATACATAGCAGATACAGCAGCTGAAATCAGCTGCTTTTTTGTTTGGAAAAAGCAGGGGTTATTCGTAAGGAAAACCGGTTGCGAAATCCGTGTGCAGTTCAGCAAATCGACATGCATTTTTTGTTAGTTTTCCCTGAATGATTGCGGATTATGCTTATAATCATGCAAAATTGTGTCGAGTTGAGTCATTTGCCCAATCAAGGCTACAATAACAAGGTAGCTTAGGAAGGGATGGGTGACAAAATGAATAAAAACGTTTCCATTATTGGGGTTGGAATGGACTTAGGAGCGGATCGCCGCGGTGTTGATATGGGGCCAAGCGCCATTCGCTATGCTGGTGTTGTAAAGCGTTTGGAGGGAATGGGTTTCTCCATTAAAGACATTGGCGATATCGTCGTCAACCGTCCGAACCAACTGGTTAGCACTGACCACCACAAATACCTTGACCAAGTGGTTGAGGCAAACACGACTTTGGCAGCTGCAGTTAGCAAGGAAATGGCAGAGGGGCGTTTCCCGTTGGTGCTGGGCGGTGACCATAGCATTGCGATGGGGACGATTGCCGGCGTTACGCAGCATGTGAAAAACCTCGGCGTAATCTGGTTTGACGCTCACGGCGACCTGAACACAGGTGAGACGACGCCTTCTGGCAATATCCACGGCATGCCGCTCGCAGCAAGCCTTGGCCTTGGCCATGAGCGCCTTGTGAACATCGGCGGTTTTGCACCGAAGATCAAGGCTGAGAACGTTGTTGTTTTGGGAGCGCGCGACCTGGATGCTGGTGAGCGCGCGTTGATCAAGGAACGCGGCATCAAAGTGTTCACCATGCACGAGATCGACCGTTTGGGCATGGCTCGCGTGATGGAAGAAGCGATCGCACATGTAAGCAAAAATACAGACGGCGTCCATCTGAGCTTTGACTTGGACGGTTTGGATCCTCATGATGCACCGGGTGTTGGCACTCCTGTTATCGGCGGAATTTCCTATCGGGAAGGCCATCTGGCCATGGAAATGCTGGCTGAATCAGATGTTCTGGTATCCGCTGAATTTGTTGAAGTCAATCCGATTCTCGATCGTGAAAATGTAACTGCACGCGTTGCAGTGGCGATGATGAGTTCTGCTTTTGGCGATAAGCTGCTGTAAGCGTATAACCTAACTAAAAGAAATGAAAAAAAGAGGGGACGATTCCTCTCTTTTTTCGTTTATGTTAGCGTGTTTTGTGCACTGATGGAGGGAGTTGATTGAGCAGCTGGTCCAGCTTTACGCTGAGGTCAAGCAGCTCTGGCGTGATGGCGGAATGCTTTTTGTACTGGTCATTCATTTTCTTGCGGAGCGCTTCTATTTCGTCAAATACCATGTGCTTGGACATTATGACAACTCCCCTTTTTATGGTATTGTATAAAGAAGTTACCACACTTAGTATATAAATAAACCTTGTTTTTATTCCGAAAATTGGGCCGTAGCCGTTTGCCCATATTTTACTATATAAATTGGGACAAAAAAATTGAAACCGGACGTGAAATGCATCGTATAGTAAAGGTACGGTAATGCCGGGGAGGATCACATGGATTTTGTAGAGAAACGATTGACGGCAAGAGCCAAGCGGGGCGACCGCGATGCCTTTGTCGAATTGATCGAGATATACAAGGATAAGATTTTTCAATTGGCTTACCGCATGGTGGGCAAT
Source organism: Brevibacillus fluminis (assembly GCF_052072235.1). Lineage (GTDB taxonomy): Bacteria > Bacillota > Bacilli > Brevibacillales > Brevibacillaceae > Brevibacillus_D > Brevibacillus_D fluminis_A. The sequence goes on from NZ_CM125436.1 coordinate 312,979, forward strand.
CGTCAAGAGGCGGAGGACATAGCGCAAGAGACTTTTTTACGTGTGTATGCCAACCTTCATACGTATGACGATAGTTACAAATTTTCAACATGGATTTATCGCATAGCCACAAACCTGTGCATCGACCGTGGGCGCAAAAAGCGACCGGATTTCTCCATCGACGAGGAAGCGGAGGGCACCGAAGGCCTCGATTGGCATTCCCGCCTTTCTTCAAAGGAGCAAACGCCGGAGGAACAAGTGGTTACGCAAGAATTGCAGGAAACCGTACAGGACGCATTGTCGAAACTGGCGCCCAAATATCGATCGGTCATGGTCTTGCGCTATATCGAAGATCTGTCGCTGCAAGAGATCAGCGAGGTATTAAAGTTGCCGATCACCACGATCAAAACGCGTATACATCGTGGGCGAGAGGCTCTTCGCTCAAAGCTTCGTTTCATGTAACAGAAAGGAGAGTCATCCGAGATGGATTGCAGAGATTCGATTGTCATGATTCATGAATGTTTAGATGGCGATATGGATGAATACGCCAATCTGCAGTTGCAAACGCATCTCAAGGAATGTCCGCGGTGCCACACCCATATGCACGAACTGCAAAAGGCGATTGTTTTTGTGCAGAGTGCTTCCCATATACAAGTGTCGGCTGATTTTACCGCTCGAGTCTTGGCTCAATTACCCGCACCGAGAAAAGGGCATCGTTTGTCAAATTGGCTCAGGCAGCATCCATTCCTCACCGCTGCAGCTGTGTTCTTGGTCATGATGATGGGAAGTGTGACGGCAACGTGGTTTGAACCTGATGATACGCTTCAGGTATCAGCCAACAATATCGATAAACTCAAGATTGACCACGAGCGTAACATCGTTGTGGTGCCGGCCGGAACCACAGTAGACGGTGATCTCATCGTCCGCAACGGCAGTGTGGAAGTGCAGGGAGAGGTGCGTGGCGACGTTGTTGCCATTGAGGGGAAAGTGTTTCTCGCCTCGACAGCGCAGGTCGCCGGTGATACGGAATCGGTCGAAGCGATTTTCGACTGGGTATGGTATCAGCTGAAAAATATCGGAAATGACTTGCTTCCGGCCTTCCCTTAGGCGAAAATAAGAACTAGCAGTTATAGGAGCGCGGCACGTACTGGCCGTGCTTTTTTCAGCGAGATACCGCTACCTATGAAATATAGAAGAGATATTGAGTTGGAGCGAGAATGTGGGGGCATCGCTATGATTTCTCTTAATTACGGTGATGTAATCCGGTATGCGATCGACATATTGTTGGTTACATACGTCATTTATAAATTAATCATGTTGATTCGCGGCACCCGTGCGGTTCAATTGCTGAAAGGGATTATGGTGATCATCATCACCTGGCTTTTGAGCAAGTATTTCCAGCTGACGACTCTTCACTGGCTGATGTCGCAGGCGTTTACCTTCGGGGTATTGGCGCTTGTCATCATTTTTCAGCCGGAGCTGCGGCGCGCGCTGGAACAGTTGGGACGGGGGAAGCTTTTTTCACGGACCAGTACCGTTGACGAGGAAGTCGTTCGCCGCATGGTGCAAGAGGTATGCAAATCAACAACATATATGGCGAAACGCCGGATTGGCGCACTGCTTGTAATTGAAAAGGATACAGGACTGAATGACTACGTAGAGACAGGCATCTTGATTAACGGAAAAGTTTCTTCAGAACTGTTAATCAATATTTTTATACCGAATACGCCGCTGCATGACGGCGCCGTTATCCTGCGCAAGGATACGGTGATGGCAGCGGGCTGTTATCTCCCTCTGACCGAAAATCCCACGATTTCCAAGGAATTGGGGACGCGGCACAGAGCTGCCATCGGGATGAGTGAGGTATCCGACGGCTTATCCATCGTTGTTTCCGAGGAGACAGGACAGGTGTCGTTTGCCTGTAACGGCCAAGTCCATCGCAATTTGACGGAGGAGCAGCTATCGGAAATTTTGTTGGAACAGCTGGATTCGCAAATTAGCAAATCCATGGCAGGTCGTTGGCAATGGAGGCGAAAGCATGGATAAATGGTTGAACAGCCGTTGGTTTGCGCGTGCCATCGCTTTGTTGCTCGCAACGATGATGTGGATGGTCGTAAACCTGGAGTCGGATGGTGTGGCGCCAACCGATACAACGCAACCGCTATTCATCGATGGCGTCAACCTGAAGGTGCTTTATGACACGGATAATGTGGAAGTGGTAAAACAGCCGAAAACGGTCAAAATCGCCATCGAGAGCAGCAATCCGTTTTATAAGCACAATTTCATCCCCCCGGATTCCTATGAGGTCTTTGTAGATCTAAGGGGGCAGGGAAAGGAACGCATCGCGTTCCGGTTTTGTACAAGGGCTTTCCGGAAGGGACGAAAGTAGGAATTATTCCGAGCACGGTTGACATCACCTTGGAAGAGAAGCAGACCGTGGAGAAGGAAGTCAGTGTGGAATTGTTGGGTCAGGCAGCACCGGGCTACAAAGCGGGTGAGCCGATCGTCAAGCCGTTCAAAGCGCATGTCAGGGTTCCGGCAAGCCAAGCGAACAGCATCGCAGGCGTGCGGGCCTCCGTCAACCTGGATGGAGCGACGGAACCGATCAACACGACCGTGCCGCTCAAGGTAGTGGACAAGTACGGAAACGTCCTTCAGCATGTGGAGGTCAACCCGCTTACGGTCGAGGTTAATGTTCCGGTGACAAGCCCATTTGCCAAAGTACCAATAAAATTGAACTTGACGAATGACTTGCCGGATGGCTATAGTTTGGCTAGTGTGGAAAAGAATGTGGAAGAAGTGACCGTGTACGGACCGAAAGAAGTGATCGATGCGATGAAGCAGAGCACGTATCCGGGTCCGGAGATTGATTTGAGCAAAATAAACTCAGATCGTCTGGTGCAGCTGAAAATGCCGCTTCTCGATAAAGTAGTCAAAGTGGAGCCGGAATATTTGGAGGTCTCTTTCAAGGTTGCGCCGTCCAAAACGAAGCGACTGGAAAAGGTGCCGCTGCGGATTACCGGTTTGTCCGAAAATCTGCAGGCCAAAGGTTTCTCCGCTGCCGGTCAGGAAATTACGACGATTGATTTTGATATAGTGGGTGCCGAGCAAAATCTGGACCATGTGTCGCCAGAAGACGTGCAGGTGGTTGCGGATGTCAGCAACTTGCCGGTTGGCGTGCATGAGATCCCGATTGTCTACAACCTGCCGCCGTACTTGAAAACGGCAAGCACGGCATTGAAGCAGGTAACCGTGGAAATCACAAGCAAGTAATGGGCGACATAAGCTACTGTGTGTAAAAGGATAGAAATGAGGGACAAGGATGGGGAAGTATTTCGGAACAGATGGCGTACGTGGTGTGGCGAATGCTCAGCTGACGCCTGAATTGGCGTTCAAAGTGGGCAGAGTCGGTGGCTACGTATTGACACGCAACAAGCAAGAGGGCAAGCCAAAGGTAGTCATCGGAAGAGATACGCGTATGTCTGGACAAATGCTGGAAAATGCTCTGCTTGCGGGTTTGTTGTCCGTAGGTGCTGAAGTGGTTCGCTTGGGCGTCATTTCGACCCCGGGTGTGGCTTATCTAACCCGTGCGTTGGGAGCTGATGCAGGCGTGATGATTTCTGCATCACACAATCCGTTCCCTGATAATGGAATCAAGTTCTTTGGCAGCAATGGGTTTAAGCTGTCCGATGAAATGGAAGGCGAAATCGAGCAATATCTGGATGCAGCGGAAGACAACTTGCCGCGTCCAACAGGAGAGCAGATTGGGACCGTCCTTGAATTCCTGGAGGGTGGACAAAAATATCTTTCTCATTTGAAAAACTCCGTTACGGAACGATTCGATGGCTTGAAGGTTGTGCTGGACTGCTCCAATGGCGCGGTATCGTCGCTGGCTGCGCGTCTGTTTGCGGACGTTGAGGCGGAAGTGATCACGATGGGCGCCAATCCGAACGGCGTCAACATCAACGAGCAATGCGGTTCCACGCATCCTGAGCGTTTGCAGGAGGAAGTCGTCAAACACAAAGCGGATCTTGGCCTTGCCTTTGACGGTGACGCAGACCGTTGCATCGCTGTCGATGAAAACGGCGAACTGGTGGATGGCGACTATATCATGGCGATTTGCGCACGCGCGCTGAAAGCCAAGGGCAAGCTGAACAACAACACGATCGTGACAACCGTCATGGCGAACCTGGGCTTTTTCAAAGCGATGGACGAGTGCTCGATCAATACGACGAAAACGGCTGTCGGTGACCGCTATGTCGTGGAAGAAATGGTCCGCGGCGGCTATAACCTGGGCGGCGAGCAGTCTGGTCACATCATCTTCCTCGATTACAATACGACGGGAGACGGTCTGCTGACAGGTTTGCAGCTGTTGAATATCATCAAGGAGACCGGGAAGCCGCTGTCTGAGCTGAAGCAAGTGATGACCAAATTCCCGCAAATTCTGGTGAACGTGCCTGTTGCCGATAAGAGCAAGCTTGCTGGCAACGAGGCGATTGAGGAAAAAATCAAGGAAGTGGAAGCAGAGCTGGCTGGCAATGGCCGCGTGCTTGTGCGTCCATCCGGTACGGAGCCGATCGTCCGCGTCATGGCGGAAGGTCCGGATGCAGGCGAATTGAATCTGCTGGTATACCGTATCGTAGAAGTCGTAAAACAAGAACTTGCTTAGTGACATAGACAAAGGGAGTGGCACGTTGCCGCTCCTTTTTGCATATTTTTTTGTATAGAGAAAAAAAGCATTTTGTGTTAAGGTAGGAGAGGACGAAATCGGTGGGGGAAGGAGGAGAAGGGAAAGACGGGCCACATTCAGATCCACATAAGCGCCAGCACTGTGGCTGCCCGACATGGAGCACAGTGGACGAGGTGGAGGTTTATCGAACATTCGGCGGATGCCTCCCGGTAGCATAGGATCACTACCGACAAACGCAGGGACAAAACAGCGGGGTAACCTGCTGCACAATACCGGCGTATGATACCTAGATTCGTTGATTGGATCACGGTAAAAAGCAAATGAGATGGCGGGGGCACACCCCGTTGGATAACAAGAGCCTCTGGGCTGTGTCCCCGTTAATTTGGGAAGGGGACTATTACACATGTGCGGAATTGTTGGATATATTGGAGATAAAAATGCGCAGGAGATTATCATTGGCGGTTTGAGCAAGCTGGAATACCGTGGATACGATTCGGCTGGAATTGCTGCTCTGACGGCAAACGGACTCACATACGAAAAGGCGAAAGGCCGCCTGGCTGTGCTGGAAGAGCGTCTGAAAGATCACCCGCTTACGGGGACGGTAGGAATCGGACATACCCGTTGGGCAACACACGGCAAGCCATCGGATGAGAACTCTCACCCGCATACGGATGAAAAGCTGCAGTTCGCGGTCGTGCATAACGGCATCATCGAGAACTTTCTCTCAATCAAGGAAGAGCTGATTTCCAAAGGGTACAACTTCACATCGGAGACGGATACGGAAGTGATCGCTCACTTGTTGGCCGACATGTATGACGGCGACCTGGTGGGGACGGTTCGTCGTGCGGTGGCGAAAATGCGTGGTGCTTATGCCCTGGGGATCATGTCTTCCCATGAGCCGGATAAACTGATCGCTGTGCGTTTGGCAAGCCCATTGATCGTTGGTGTGGGCAACGGGGAAAGCTTTATCGGTTCGGACATTCCTGCCATGCTGGAGCATACGCGTGACGTGCACATCTTGAACGAGGGCGAGATGGCAGTCCTGACTCGCGACGGTGTCGAACTGTTCCTGGCTGAGACAGGCGAAAAAGTGGAGCGCGAGCTGTTCCATGTGGATTGGGATTTGGTGCAAGCGGAAAAAGGCGGCTACGACTCCTTCATGCTGAAAGAAATCAGTGAGCAGCCTCAATCGGTTCGCGACACAATGGGTGCGCGCATCGATAGCGAAACCAAGCGGATCGTGATGCCTGAGCTGAAAATGAGCAATGAGCAGCTGGCGATGTATGACCGTATTTATATCGTTGCGTGCGGAACGTCGATGCACGCAGGACTCGTCGGGAAGGATGTTATCGAGAAGCTGACTCGCGTGCCGGTTGAAGTGGCAATCGCTTCCGAATTCCGTTACCGCGACCCGATCTATACGGACAAAACGCTGATGATCGTCATCAGCCAATCCGGCGAAACGGCGGACACGCTGGCAGCGCTGCGCGAAGCGAAGAAGAGCGGTGTCACCGTAATGGCAGTCACCAACGTCGTGGGCAGCTCGGTATCCCGTGAGGCGGATGAAGTGATCTTTACATGGGCTGGCCCAGAGATCGCCGTAGCGTCGACCAAAGCGTATACGAGCCAAGTGGTTGCACTCTACCTGTTTGCACTCTATTTTGCACAGGTGAAAGGTACCCAAACCGCCGAGCAAGTAGCGGAAATCGTCGATCATATGCTGGATTTGCCGGCAGCCATCTCGGAGATTTTGGCCGATTCCGCGAAAATCCGTGACTTCGCGAACAGCATCAAAGACGTGAACAGCCTGTTCTTCATTGGACGCAGCCTCGACTATGCGGCATCCCTGGAAGGGTCGCTGAAGCTGAAAGAGATCTCGTACATTCACTCCGAGGCGTATGCAGCGGGTGAGCTGAAGCATGGTACGCTCGCACTGATCGAAGAAGGCGTGCCGGTCATCGCGCTGGCAACCCAGCCGGATATTTATGAGAAGATGGTCAGCAACATCGTTGAGGTAAAAGCGCGCGGTGCCCGCGTTCTGGGCTTTGCCGTCGAATCCGATAACGAGCTGATCAAATCGGTTGATGAAGTGATCCACATCCCAGCTACCCTGCCAATCCTGACTCCAGTATTAACCGCCATCCCATTGCAGCTGCTCGCTTACCACGTATCTGTGGCAAGAGGGCTGGATGTCGATAAGCCGCGGAATTTGGCGAAGAGCGTTACGGTGGAGTAAGTGAGGGGAAATGAAAAGGGTTTAGTTATTGTACAATGAAGTACAAATTTAAAAAAAGAAACGAGCTGCCGAAGGTAGCTCGTTTTTATATACGAGAAAACTATTGACCTTATGTGTATGCCATTCTAACGTACCGTTATTAGGAAATTATACCATCCCCTCTATCATCACTTGGCAAATAGAAATCATGAGAAAGGAGAATGAACAATGGAACGCCTTGGAAAGGGGACGAATTGATTGCAACGATCGCCAAGGTTAGCAAACTATATCGATATCCCGAGGAAGACTGGCCGTTCATCATTCCGGCCGATGAGTCGGAGTATAAGATAGATATCACCGATTTCTCCGAAAAAAGAACGCCAAAGTTTGAATTCGTCTACGACTCGTATATTCATAAGCCTGTTATTCAATTGGCGCTCGAAACGGATCTGTCCCGGGAGGAAATGGAAGCTACTTTCCCAGAGCCGATCGGTTTCGCGATACCGGGTTTGGAGGAAATTTTTCGTTCGCTCATGGTGAAAAGCCCATGGGACGATGGGCTGGGGTTCCGTTTTGATTTGTATTATCATTCAGACAAGAACGATCTGTCGGACTGGGAAACCGGAGAATGGCTGGTCAAACATGGTGGGAGAATCATGTAAAAGCGTTCGCGAATGGATTCATCAAAATATATTAGAAACAAGGAGGCTGCCGTTTGTTACAAGCGGGCAGCCTTTGTTTGGTTAGCCAACAAGTCGGCCGGGCAGGCGAGGGGCGCTCCCGATGAGCATCGCCTGCTTTGACCTTTACATGGTCTGCCCGCTATCTACCGTAATAATCTGCCCCGTCATGGCTTCCTGTTCCAACGTCGCACAGATAAGCTGCGCGATATCTTCAGGTGCTGCGATACGCTGAAGTAAAAGATTCGGGGCCAGCTTTTTCATCTGTTCCTCATGCCCGGCCCACCATCTCGTCGCGACGGCTCCGGGGACGACGCAGTTGACTCTGATCGCTGGCGCGAGGGCATGGGCGAGCGATTTTGTCAGGCCGTGGACAGCCGCCTTGGATACGGCATACGGCAGCGAGGAGCCGAGCCCGGTTTGTCCCGCGATGCTGCCGAGGTTGACGATTGCGCCCTCTTTCTTTTGTTTCATGAAGGGAGCGACGGCTCGTGCGCAGTAAAACATCCCTTTGACATTCACATCATAAAGCTCATTCCACACTTCCTCGCCTGCCGCCTCCAAATCGCCAAACGGGATGTGTCGTGTCGTGCTCGCATTATTGACAAGCAAGTCAACGCTCCCGTACTGCCGCACAATCTCATAGACCATGTCCCGCACCTCTGCGTCTCGGGAAACATCGGCTTGGATGGTGATGGCTTGCCCGCCTTTATCCCGGATGAGTTGCACCGTTTCCTCTGCGTCGGACTGCGAACGAGAAAAGTTTACAGCTACGATAGCGCCCCGTTCTGCCAGCGCAAGGCTTGTCGCTCTGCCGATCCCTGTGCCGCCGCCGGTGACGAGCGCCACTTTGTTTTTTACATCCATTTCGGTCATCTCCTTTTGTCGAACGATGGTATGGAAAAATTGTACGCCGCGAAACGAATTTTGTATAATTGAATTAATAGAATGTCGGATTCAAAAAAAATGAATCGTAGAACGGAGATGTCGGGATGGATGTAAAGGTAGTCAAGACATTTCACCTGTTAGCGAAATACGGGAGTTTTATTCGGGTGGCGGAAGAGATGAATTATGCGCAGTCCACCGTCACGATGCAAATCCAAAAGCTTGAGGCTGACTTGGGCGTTCAGTTAATCGAGCGCGGGAAAAAGATCCGGTTGACCGAAGCCGGGAGGTTGTTTTACGAGCAAAGCTTGCATGTGATAAAGAGCATGGAGCAATTGCAGGCAAACTTGTCCGATTTTCGCCTGGGTGAGGCGGGCCATGTTCGTTTGGGGGTGACGGAGCCGACGGCCAGTTACCGGGTGCCCGCGATTTTGAAGCGGTTTATCTCTCGCTATCCCAAAATTCGTGTCTCCTTAGACATTGCGAATACGCCGGCGCTCAGCGAACGGCTTCTTCGAGGGGACATTGATATTGCGCTTTGTTCCGCCCCGGACCTGGGAACCGAGCTGTATTTTGAACCTTTATTCAAGGAGGAGTTTGCGGTATTGCTGCCGGAGGATCATTCGCTTGCCGGAAAAGCGGCGATTGCACCGGAGGAGATTCGGGGGCACCGTCTGCTTATCACATCGGCAACCTGCCCGTACCGCAGAAAGCTGGAGGTGGTGCTGCAGGCCACCGGAGGCATTCCGATCGATACGATGGAGATCGGGAGCATGACTGCCTTGAAGCACTACGTCGCGTGGGGATTCGGGATCGCACTCGTGCCCAAAATCGTGTTGGACCCCGCTCCCCAAGGAACGGTGGTGCGTGCGGTGGACGGCAATGCAATCGATATGACGTTCGGCATGTTAAGCAAAACGCCCGAGTATCCGGTAACGCTTGCAACCGCGAAACTCATGTCATTTCTCAAGGAGGAGCTGCATGAACCATCCTTGATGTGAAGGGGAGGGAGCAGCCTTTGCACATAAATTCCATTTTTCACCCTATGCAATGATCCGATCCAGCTTTATAATAAAAACAAACCGATCGGTCTCAAGATTTGCAACGAGCGATCTTTTTCAACGGAGGCAAACAAAATCATGTCAACTCGCAAAGGAGAACAAACCAAAGCGCTGATCGTGCAAAAGGCGTCGAAGCTGTTTAACAGCCAAGGATACATGGCCTCGTCCATATCCGGGATCATGCACGAAACCGGCTTGAAAAAAGGGGGGATTTACAATCACTTCGAAAGCAAGGAAGAGCTGATGCTGAGCGCTTTTTCCTACTCCATCGAGATGATGAGCCACTTTTTTTCTGAAGCGCTGGCGGGCAAAAAAGGCTGCATGGAGCGTCTGCTTGCGATCGCCTCCATTTTTGAACGGCATGCCAAAAATGAGCTGCTGCCAGGCGGATGCCCGCTGCTAAACGCGGCGATTGAGGCAGATGATGCCGATCCGGTCCTGCGGGAAAAAGTCTGTGCGGCGATGAACGAACTTCTTGAGCTGATCAGCAGATTTGTTCGCAAGGGTATCGAGATGGGGGAGGTTCGGGACGGCGTTGATCCAGAGTTTGTCGCGACCATCATGATCTCGACGCTGGAAGGAGCGCTGATGCTGAGCAAGCTTTACGGCAATCAGGTGCCTATGGAACGCGCCATGCAGCATGTGCAATCCTTTTTGACAGCAGAGTTAGGTTTGCCTAGTCAAGAATAGAAGGAGCCGTAAGCGGCTTTTTTTAACCCAAAAACCGACCGATCGGTCTTAAATTTCTTTTTCTGGAGGGATTACGATGAAATCTGGCAAGGATGCAGTCATTGTGGACGCCGTTCGTTCACCGATGGGGAAAAAGAATGGGACGTTGAGCCATATTCGGCCTGATGAGCTTGCCGCACAAGTGCTGCAGCGATTGGTTGAGCGCAATCGATTGGACCCGGCGTTGGTGGAGGACGTGAAGATGGGATGTGTGACACAGGTTGGGGAACAGGGCGGAAACATTGCACGATTGGCTACACTTCTCGCAGGTTTTCCGGTTGAGGTGTGCGGCGTCACGTCCAATCGGGCATGCGGTTCCAGCCTGGAAACGCTCAATCAGGCTGCACATGAAATCATGGCGGGGATGTGCGATGTGGTGATTGCAGCAGGCGTGGAAAGCATGAACCGGGTCAAGATGGGCAGCGATGTCAAGGCTTGGAACCCGAAGCTGTCCGATCGATATGAGATGATCCCCCAAGGCATTTCGGCTGAACGTATTGCCAAGAGATGGGGATTGTCTCGTCTGGACTTGGATGTCTACTCGTTGAGAAGCCATGAAAAGGCGTTGAAAGCCCAGGCTGCCAACCGATTCGTCGATGAGATCGTACCCGTGCGCGTTCCATCGCCGGACGGGACAATGATCGATTTTCAGGCAGATGAAACCCCGCGCGTGACATCGCTTGAAAAAATGGCAGCGCTGCAGCCGGCTTTTCTTTCGGACGGCATCATCACAGCGGGAAATGCCAGCCCGATTAACGATGGTGCATCTGCGGTGCTCCTGATGTCCCGGCAAAAGGCGGAGGAGTTGGGTTACAAGCCACGTGCTCGGGTAGTGGCAACTGCGGTTGCCGGCGTCGATCCGACCATCATGCTGACAGGCATCATTCCGGCTACGCAAAAAGTGCTGCAAAAGGCAAATCTGACGCTTCACGACATCGACCTGTTTGAAGTGAATGAGGCGTTTGCGTCTGTCGTTTTGGCTTGGGAACGGGAGATCAAGCCTGATCCTGACAAGGTGAACGTCAATGGCGGGGCTATCGCTCTTGGCCATCCGTTGGGCGCGAGCGGAGCGCGTCTCATTACGACGATGCTGCATGAGCTGGAAAAACGTGAAGCGCGGTACGGTTTGGCCACACTCTGCATCATGCACGGAATGGCTGTCGCGACGATCATTGAACGGGAAGCGTGAGAAAGGAAGAAGAGCTGCTGGCCGTTGAATAGGTGATGCAAACGGCGAATATCGGCCGGACGAGCGCAGATGTTTTACGCTGTCTCGCCCGGCTATTTTTTTGAGGTAGGAGCTGAAACGGAATGTGCAAAAGACGTGCTGCATAATCACTCCCAAGCAGGCATACCCTCTGCGTGATGAGAATGTAGTAAAGGAGAACGACGATGGGGGGAGTTTTCCATGAGCGAGCTGAGCGTATTATTCCGCAGAAGGATCGGGTGGCCGGAAAGCGGAGAGATTGCCTTTGAACAATTGGGAGATGTGTTGGAGAGAACGTCGAGAAGTATTCCGTTTGAAAACTTGTGCATCATCGAACAAAGAACAAACGACATCACGAAGGAAAACTTGATCCGCAAGATGCTGAAAAAGCAGGAAGGCGGGCTTTGCTACGAGTTAAACGCGCTGTTTTATTTCTTTCTGCTCGAAAATGGATTCGATGCAATGCTGACGCGTGGCGTGGTGTACGATCACGCTGCACAGCGGTTTCTTACACTGGGGCGAACGCATGTGACGATTTTGCTCACGCATGAGAAGCAAACCTATGTCATCGATACCGGTTTTGGCGGAAATCTGCCGCTCAGGCCTGTTCCATTGAGCGGGGAGGAAGTCAGCTCGGCGAATGGCGCGTTTCGGATTACGCGAGCGGACAGCGAGCTGGGCGATTATGTGCTTGAAATGAAGCTCAGGCATAAGGATCCGGATTGGCGGATCGGTTATACGTTCGATTCCAAAAAGCCGATCCGCGATGTGTCCGAGTTGGAGGAAGTGCGGGAGATCATCGAACATCACGCGGGATCGCCTTTCAACAAAAATCCATTGATCACAAAGCTCACAAACAAGGGCAACATTACATTGACCGACACAACTTTCACACAATGGGTTGACGGCGTTGTGTCGAAAGAGGCGGTCGATAAAGAGAGGTTCACCGAGCTGTTGAAGAAGCATTTCGGGTGAAGGGGTGCCATAGGGGGCTGTGGGCAATACGGGTGGCGGGGATGGCTCGGTAGGGTGAAGACGGAGCGGGTTCTGCATTCCCTCCAACGATTGGCCCGCCCCCTTGAAAATGGTTTCGCGCATCCCGTATAGTAGGACTATGTTGAAATATAATGCAGCGTCCATGATCAGTAAAATCAGAGATTCCGTCAATAAAATGATTGTGTCAGAGCTTGAAAAGAAAGGCGTGGAGGGGATCGTTTCTTCACATGGCGATATTTTGTCGCTGCTGTACCGTGTAGATGGCATCCCCGTAAAAGTGCTGGCTGAAAAAATTCACCGGACACAGCCGACCGTTTCCGTATTGGTAGACAAGCTGGAAAAGCTGGGCTATGTGGAACGGCGCAAAAGCGAGGAGGACAGCAGGGTTACGCTGGTTGCGCTGACAAAGAAAGGGCGGGCGCTCGAGCCGATTTTCGCGAAGGTTTCGGAGGAATTGAATGAGCTTCTTTACGGAGGGTTGACCGACGACGAGAAGGAGCTATTCGAATCATTGTTAGAACGCGTTTTCCAGCGGTTTTAATTTTTTTTTTGCAAAAATACATAGACATCTATATGAAATGAAGTTACAATCCTATTCATAGATGTCTATGTAAAAAATGTTGGAGAAAATGGAGGCATGCAAAATGGAATGCAAATTGGACTCGATTACCGTGCAATACGAGGTGCGGGGGACTGGAACGCCGATTCTTATGCTGCACGGCTTTTCCTGCGATCGGCACCTGATGATAGGAGGGATGGAGCCGGTTTTTGCGGAACGCACGGGCTGGCAGCGGATTTACATCGATTTGCCGGGGATGGGCGCGACCAAAGCGGCGGAATGGATTCGCAGCACGAACGATATGCTTACCGTAGTGGAGCAATTTGTCGATGCGGTGCTGTCTGACACGCCATTCGTTGTGGCGGGACAGTCGTATGGCGGTTATTTGGCGCAGGCGCTGCTGGCAAAACGTCCTGCGCAGATCGCGGGCATGCTGATGATTTGCCCGACAGCGGGAATGGCAAAGCGGGATGTCCCTCCGTTCACTGTTCTTGCAAAGGATGAAGCGTTTCTGCGCTCATTCGATCATGAGGATGCCGAGGAGTTCACCAGCATGCATGTCGTGCAGGATCGGTATAACTGGGAGCGGTTCAGGGACGAAATATTGGTCGGCATCAAGGCTGCGGACCAGGCTCACTTGGAGCGTCTCCGCCAGCAGTACGATCTGGCGCCTGACGCAGGGGTGACGGAGCAGCCTTATGAAAAGCCGGTGCTGGTTGTGGCGGGCAGGCAGGATCATGCGGTCGGCTACCGTAATCAATGGGAGATGGCGCAGCGATACCCGCGGGCGAGCTTTGCCATGCTGGATCGGGCCGGGCATAACCTGCACATTGAGCAAAAGACGCTGTTCGACGCACTTGTCAGCGAGTGGCTGGAGCGGGTGGCGGAGGAGCAAGCTCGCGCATAAAAGAATGGCGCGAATGCCCGGGGTGGGGCATGTTTTGCGATACAGAACGCGGACTGAGCGGGGACTGAGCGGTTCGGATCATGCCGATCACGGTTCATGTGTCCTGCAACAGGAGGAGGTTTTTGCGATGAATCATCTTGTCATCTATGCGCATCCCAACGCGGAAAGCTTCAATCATGCAATTTTGGAGACGGTAGTCCGTTCGCTGGAAGCAAACGGTCACAGCGTTGTGGTGCGGGATTTGTATGCGCTTCGGTTCCAGCCGGTGCTCGGCCGGGCGGATTTGGCTGCGTTCGATGCCGGGGATGTGCCGGCGGACATCCGGCCGGAACAGGAGCTGATCGCCCAAGCGGATGCCATCACGATGATCTATCCGATCTGGTGGGGAGGTCAGCCGGCCATTTTGAAAGGGTATATTGACCGCGTTTTCTCCCATGGATTCGCCTATGCCGCAAACGAGCAAGGAATTGAGAGGCTTTTGGCAGGGAAACAGGGACTGATCATCAATACGCATGGCACCCCCAAGGACATCTATGATCAAATGGGGATGACCGAAGGGTTGAAGCTCACGACAGATACAGCCATTTTTTCATTCGTCGGAATTGAGACGGTCGGGCATCTGTTATTCGGCGGGATCGGCTACGGTGAAGAAGAGATGTACAACGGAATGCTGAAGGAAGTGAAGGAAGCGGTGATTTCCTTATTCGGGTCTGCGGATTCTGTGGTGGAAAGACATAAGACGTAGTTGTATACACGCTGTTTGGCAAGCCGAAAGAATATATGGAATGGAGAGTTTTTGTGGAAAAAATAAAAATCTACAGAAACATTGCCAAGTTGAAGGATATTGACCTGTTTTATTTTGATACAAAAACCGAAGGGCCAACGATTCTTTGCCTTCATGGGAGATGGGGAAGAGCAGAAACCTGGTGTGATTTTATCGAGCATTATGGAAAACAATACAGAATCATAGCACCTGACCTAAGAGGACATGGATTGAGCGGAAAACCTATTTCGAAATATACGGCTGAAGAAATGGCTGGAGATATCATTGAACTATTCGATTTATTTAAGATAGATTCCGTCATTTTAGTAGGCCATTCGATGGGCGGGCGTGTAGCTGGATATATAGCGTCACTGTATCCTGAGTTCGTAAAAGCATTGGCAATACTCGACAAATCCGCTTCCGGACCTTCCAAACCAAACAGGCTGCCGTTAGATCAACTATCAGCCGTTGATCCTGTGACAAAAGATTGGCCTCTACCATTTTCCAGCTTAAAGGAAGCAATGGAATTTATTCAACAAGCAACGGATTCGAAATTGGGTTATCAATATTTTATGAATAGTTTAATCGAAACCGTTGAGGGATACCAAATGATGTTCAGTTCTCAGGCCGTGGCTGCTAACATTGCTTATGAAGAAAACTGGTTCCATCTACTACCTGGCATAGAGTGTCTGGTATTGTTAATCAGAGCAAAAGGTAGCGGGGCAGTATCTGACGAAGAATTTGCAAAAATGCAATCCTTGCTCCCAAATTGCCTTGCAAGAGAGATATTGCATCATGACCATAATGTTCATTTAGGAAACAAAGAGGAATTTTATAGATTTTTTGATGAATTTCTAAATGATGTGAATGAATGAGGCGCTGCCGCCAAAAAAGCCCCGCGCACAGGCATTGCCTTGTGTGTGGGGCTTTTTCGTATGTGAAAACACGGTTCATTGCGACACCGGTGCCAGTTCTTCCGCACCTTTGGCTGCCGCAGGGGCAATTGCTTTCGCTACAAACGCCGCGTAGAACTCGGAGCCGTCCGGCCGCAAATGAACCCCATCGTTGTAAAAGAACGAGTCTTTGCCGGTGCTTGCGGAATACCAGTCGACGAGCGTCGCATTGGGGTAAGCGGCTGCGACATCTGCCAACGTTTGGTTTACGACGCTTTCCCAAGGGCGCGGCACGCGGGTGTTCACCAGCACGATTTGCTGTACATCTCCCAGCGAGTTCAGAAGCGACTCGAGCTGCTTTTTGGTGAATGCGCCATTGGTGCCAAGCTCGATGATGACGCGGCTTCCCAATTTTCCTTCCGCTTTAAGCCGGTTGACGACTTCCTGTGCCTGGGACAGCTGACGGCCGATTTTGCCGTCGACGACGATGCCGGGCAAGAGTTTCTCCAAATATGGCTGGATGTCGACCATCACGGAATCGCCGATCGCCGTGATGCCTTTGCCGGATTGCGGTTTGACGGTCACATTCGTATCGCTTGGGGTCGTGCCGCTGCCGCCTTTGCCCGGTTTGGTTTTGTCAGTCGAATTGTCAGTCGCGTGCGAGCCTTTTTTATTGCCGGAACCGCCGGATGGTTGCGAATTTTTGCCGCTGCCATTCGTTGCTGTATTCCCTTTTTTGTCTGTCGCATTGTTCGCTGTGCCTGTTTTTTTGCCTGTCGCTCCTTTGTCGGCTGGATGGGTGCCTTTTCCTAAAGCGGCGTCGGCTTTGGGAGGTGTTGCTTTGTCAGGGCTGTTCGTCCCTTTTTCGGAGGATGCCCCGGTTGTATCAGCATCGGCAGCAGGTGCCGTTGTGGTTGTACCGGCGATCACGCCGCTGCTGTTAGCGCCAGTGGCTGCATCTGTGTCTTCCGAACCGCCGCCGGTGACCGTTCCTTGGTGCTTGGTGCCGGTGAAGCTGTCGCGCGGAGCGGGGCTCGCGGTCGCGACGAGGGCAAACAGGCTGAAAACCAGGAGTGCGCTGGTGGACGTGATCAGCAGGTTGACACGCATGCGGCCGCGCGCAACTTCTCGGTTGCGCAGCTGCGCCCACAGCTTCTCGATCGCACCATGGCGGATGGGCTCCTCAAGGAAGCGCCAGGACAGTGCGGCAAGGATGATGCTGGCCGCCAGCTGAA
The DNA here is from genome assembly GCF_052072235.1 of Brevibacillus fluminis. Taxonomy (GTDB): domain Bacteria; phylum Bacillota; class Bacilli; order Brevibacillales; family Brevibacillaceae; genus Brevibacillus_D; species Brevibacillus_D fluminis_A. Next base: position 329,778 of record NZ_CM125436.1, read on the forward strand.
GCGCGGCGCGGGTGAGATCGACTCCGTCGGTGTTGACGGCCGGACTGGTAAACACGATGACCGGATAATGCCATAAGTAAATGCCGTAAGAACGCACGCCGAGCCAGCGCAGAGGCTTGCAGCCCAGCCATTTGCCGATGCGACTTGCCGGATGCGCCAGAGACGCAACCAAGAGCGCTGTCGCCACACTGAGCACGACCATTCCGCCGCGATAGAGGAATTCGTCATATTCATTCGTGAAGGCGATCATGAGCAGGACGGCGAGCAGGCTGACACCGCCGACGAGATCGAGCGTGAGGCGCGCTTTTGGCGATGTTTTTTCCAATGAAAGCTTGGCGCTGGGCCAAATGAGCGCAAGCGCTGCGCCAATCAGCAATGCGAAAGAACGGGTATCCGTGCCATAATAGACGCGGCTCGGGTCAATTCCGGGTTCAAACAGGAGTGCCATCGCGATAGCGGAAATGGCTGCACCACCGAGGGCGAGAAGCGCCAATTTCCCGCGTTGGGGGACGTAGCGGAATCCGAGTGCCAAAAGCAATGGCCAGAGCAAGTAGAATTGTTCCTCTACTGCAAGCGACCAGAGGTGGCCAAGCGGAGAAGGCGGTCCGAAGCTTTCAAAATACGAGACTTGGTGAAAAATCAGCCACCAGTTGCTGACGTAAAAAATGGCTGCGAGCGAGTCGCTGCGCAATGTGGGGAGCTGGGAGCGATCGGCAGCGATCGTCCAGCAAACGACGACAGCGAGCATCAGGAGCATGGCCGGCAACAGCCGTCTGGCGCGCCGAATCCAGAAATCCTTCAGATCAAGCTGTCCGTACTTTTTCCATTGGGAAGCTAGTATGTCGGTAATGAGGTAACCAGATAAAACGAAAAACACGCCGACACCCAGAAGACCCCCGGATGCCCAGCCAAAATTGAGGTGGTAGGCGATGACTGCCAATACCGCTAGCGCCCGCAGTCCATCCAAGCCGGCCATGTAACGCCCGCTGCCATTGAGTGGTTTAGGCATGCCCATTACCCCCTCTGTTAAATTGAAAGCATACCTGTGATGTGTGTTTCATGTCTGCACTGCCCTTTCGCTTTTCGCTCACGACGATCCAAAAAATCTACCTGTAAAGACGAAGCATCGACCTGTTACGTTACATATTTCGACATCCCCTATTTGATGGAAAACTTGCGTTGTTCTGCTGCAAAATAATGGCGAATCCACGTAAATCCTCCACATAATCAGTAAGCTCCAAGGACAACCGTACGCTTGGAATTCCGTTGCACTTTGCCATTATAAAACGGTTTGGCACAAATAGTGTTACAAAATAATTACGAAAATCGATCTTTGTCTGTTCGTGCAGGAATTGCACGATAGGAATGTCAATATGCAATTTATTGACAATGATTATTATTATCAATTAACATGAAGAAGAGATTCAATAAAAGGGAGTGGTTTGGTGTTTATTGAAACAAAAACCATCATCGTGAAAGAGGGCAACTCGGACCATATCGTTAACCGATTCAGCCAAAATGGGGCGATTGAAACGATGGAAGGCTTCATCGATTTGAGCGTTCTCGTCAAAAAAGGCAAAAAGGGCGGAGACGAGGAAGTCGTTGTGATGATTCGGTGGGATTCCGAGGAGTCATGGAAAAAGTGGGAACTGAGCGAGGCGCATCTTGAAGGCCATCGTCAGAGCCGTAGCAAGCCAAAGCCTGAATATGTGATCAGCTCCTCCCATGCCAATTATGTGGTAAAAGCAATGAAAGAACCGAGAAGCGAATAATCGAATAATCGGTGGAGCCGTTCCCTTGCTGTAAGGGGGCGGCTTTTTTTATACAGATAGGAATTTGTAAAATTCCTATCCAGTATAAGGGCAACCGCGGCTCCGCCAAAAAGCATGGCGTAGCCAGGTTTTCTAACGTTCTCTATGCAAGAAGTTTATGGGGGGATTGGAATGAAAATGCATTTATTCAGCGCAATTGAAAACAATACCAATTAGGCATGGTTGTGAGGATGGTGATTATGCTTAAAGAATTTTTGCAAAAGCGGCAAGCCCGCGTCGCGGTGAAGCTGAAGGACATGCTTTTTCACCATATCGAAGACAAAATGCAGCCATTGAATCATATCGTCATCTCGAGGAATTTGGAAGAGAATACCGCGAAGGTCCGGGAAATTCTGGGCGCGAGCGATGATCTTGTCGTGCGGGAATTTTGCGTCGGAGCGCATGAGCAGGTGAGAGCAGCCGTTATTTATATCGATGGATTGACGAACAGCGAGGTCATCAACAACTTCATCATCAAAAGCTTGATGTTTGAAACGAGGGATTATGAGCCGAATGTGCTGTTCACCGAGGAAACCTTGCATGAAAAATTCGCGCGTTTCGCCTTGACCATCGGTGAAATCGAGACCGTGGACAATCTCAATAAAGCCATTAAAGGCTTGCTTGCGGGTGATGGCATCGTTTTGATGGATGGATCGGACAAAGCGATCATTCCCAATGTGAAAGGGTGGGAAAAGCGTGGCGTCGAGGAGCCGGAGTCCGAGCATGTCGTGCGAGGGCCGCGCGACGGCTTTTCCGAAACACTTCGCGTCAACACCGCGCAAATTCGCCGGAGGCTCCAGGACCCCGACCTGCGGGTGAAAAATTTGACGGTCGGACGGCGCACGAATACGAACGTGGCCTTGCTTTATATCGAAAGCGTGGCCGACCCGGATTTGGTCAGGGAAGTGGAGCGACGGATCAGGGCGATTGAAATCGATGGGGCGCTGGAGAGCGGATATATCGAGCAGTTCATCGAGGACAGTCATTGGTCGCCGTTTCCCCAGCTGCAAAATACGGAGCGGCCTGACAAGGCAACCTCCAACATTTTGGAAGGGAAAGTCGTGATCATCGTCGACGGTACGCCATTTGCCTTGATCGCGCCGGCGGTGTTCACCCAGTTTTACCAAAGCCCTGAAGATTACTATGAGCGTTTCCTGATCGCGACGCTCATCCGTTTCATTCGCATCGCATCCATGGTAATCGCCTTGCTGCTGCCGTCGCTTTATATCGCCTTCACGGCCTTTCATCCCGAGATGATTCCGTCGAAATTGGTCATCGCGATGGCGGCGGGGCGCGCGACGGTGCCCTTTCCTTCGATTGTCGAGGCGCTGTTGATGGAGATCACGATGGAGATTTTACGCGAGGCGAGCGTGCGGCTGCCAGGGCCGATCGGTCCTACCATCGGCATCGTCGGCGCGCTGGTGGTTGGCGAGGCGGCGGTGCAGGCAGGGATCGTGAGCCCGATCATGGTGATCATCGTGGCGCTTACGACCATCGGATCGTTCGCTTCTCCGTCGTACAGCGCCGCGATCGCATTGCGCATGCTGCGCTTTCCGATCATGTTCATCGCCTCGATTTTTGGTTTGTACGGGATCATGCTCGCGGTTATTTTGATTGTGATCCATCTGTGCTCGCTGAAATCGTTTGGCGTGCCGTACATCACTCCTTTTTCCCCGCGCAAATTCCTGGACATGAAAGATTCGATTATCCGTGTGCCGCTGTATTGGATGAACAGGCGCCCCAGTTTTCTGAGCACGGGCGATACGCTCCGCACGACCAATACGGCGGGGCCGGAAGGCAAGATCCCACCCAAGCTTTGAGTAAAAGAGAAGAGGTGAGAGCACATGAACCAAACCAGCAAAGGTGCATACATCATGTCTCCGTCCCAAGTCATGTCGCTGATCACCAGCACGACGATCGGCGTCGGGGTGCTGACGCTGCCGCGAACGGTCACCCAGTCTGCACATCAAGCCGGGTGGATTTCGGTATTGGTTGGCGGCCTGCTCTCGATGGCCGTGCTTTGGATCATTGTGAAAGTGGGGCAAAAATATCCGCATGCAACCCGCATTTATAGCGGTTCCAACCCCTTGCTGGCGAAAATGATCGCGATGCCCAGTGTGATCACGTTCGTCTTGTTCTGGATCTTGACAACAGCCGGAACGGCACGCACGTTCGGCGAGGTGGTCGTGACCGCCGTTTTGGTGAAAACACCTTTGGAAGTCATCGTATGGAGCATGTTGATAGCGGGTTTCATCCTGGTGATGTACGACATCGAGGTGATGGTGCGTGTCCACGAGACGCTTCTGCCCATCCTCGTCATCCCCTTGCTGGTCATCGCGATCCTTGCCTTTCAAAGCGCCGAATTCATCCGCTTGATGCCGCTGTTTTCGTTTGACTGGAAAGGGTTACTCCTCGGGGTGATGGCTTCGTCCTTTGCCTATCAGGGCTATGAACATGTTGGATTGTATTTGGAACATATCGATTTCGGGAAAAAAGAATCGAGAAGAGCCGCGGTTTTTGGCCTGATCTACCCGATGATGACCTATGTGCTCATCGTTATCGCCGGGATCGCATCTTTCGGCTATGAAGAGCTGCAGCGGCTGATGTGGCCGACCCTTGAGCTGGTCAAAACGACGGAGGTGCCGGGGCTTATTTTGGAGCGGCTGGAGTCGGCTTTCCTGGGGGTATGGGTAGCGGCGGTGTTCACGACGGTGGGGAGCGGCTTCTTTTCTTCCTGCTTCGCGCTGCAAAAATTGTTGAACATGCGGTCGCACCGTTATATCGCCATCGGCATGCTGCCGTTGCTTTACTATTTAGCGATGTGGCCGGACAATGTCCACCAGTTGTTTCATTACTTGAAGTGGATCGCATTGCTCGGCTTGGTATTAAATCTGTTGATCCCGGTGATTTTGTTGGTCCTCGGCATGGTGCACCAGGAAAGGGCCGTTAGCCAGCAAGGTGATGGACAGCCATGAAACCGATGCGTTTGTCATGTTTGCTCGCGGCTGCCAGCCTGATGCTCCTGTTGACGGGATGCTGGGACCGCGAAGAAATTGATGAGCGGACGTCTGTGGTGGCGATGGCGATCGATAAGGCGAAAGATCTGCCGGGCAGGCTGCGGCTGTCCATCCAGATTCCGATCTCGAAACGAATTGCCGGTGCAGGAGCGGCCAAATCATCGGGAGGTGGAAAAGAAGCGGTGATCGTGATGAGCTCCACGGGCTATACGCTGGCGGAAGCGACGCGGAATTTGCAAAAGCGGCTGAACCGGGAGTTGTTTTTAGGCCATACGCGGGTTGTGGCAATCAGTGAGGAAGTCGCCAGGGAAGAAGGGCTTGACACCGTAATCGATGCGCTGCGGCGAACACCGCAGATTCGTCGCCTGCTCTGGCCGGTCATTGTGAAGGGCGAGGCTTTGCGGGTGCTTACTTCCAATCCAAAGCTTGAGCAAATCCCCATCATGTTTCTCATGGATCTGTTGACCAACAATTCAAAAATGGAAACGATCCCCGATATGACGCTCGGTACGTTCTTCATCAATCTTTCCGACTCGTCGCGGGAGCCCGGAATGAACATCGTGCAGGCGACAAAGGACGAGATCAAATGGGTCGGCCTTGCTGTATTCAAAGAGAGCAAGATGGTCGCGGAGCTTTCCCCGCAGGAGGTCGTACCGCTTTTGCAGATCCGGGATGAAAAAAAGGGGGGAATCATGTCGGTTCCCTGCGAAAAAAATTCCAAGCTCCAGGTGTCGTATTTGCCGAAATCGATCACGACCAAAAAACAGATTGTGACGGTTCGCGGGAAGAAAACGGTGCAGGTGCAAGTGACGCTTGAAGGAGACATTATGGAATCGCAATGCAGGATCGATTTCACGAAACAGGAAAACATTAAAAAATATCAGCAGTTGTTTGAAAAAAGTATGGAAGAGCGCGCGGTAAAGCTGGTGACAAAGGTACAGAAGGAGCTCAAGCAGGATGTATTCGGCTTCGGGACGCTGGACCGGGCGCATTCCAGGCATTGGAGCCACGAAAAGTGGAAAAAGGAATTTTTATCATTGAAAACAACCGTACGCTATGACGTGTTGATACGTCGAACCGGAATGGAAGTGTGGACCAAATGATGGGGAAACACGGAATGACTTGCATGGTTCTGCTGCTGGCCATGACTCTCCTCAGCGGCTGCTGGGACAGTCAGGAGCTGGAGCATCGGACATCTGTTGTAGCCTTCGGCATTGAACGCTCACAGACCAATGGGCAGCTCATGCTCACAATCCAGATCCCCATCGCGCAAAAAATCATGGGTGGCATGGGCGGAATCAGAGGGCAGGAGGCCATCCGGGTGATGAGCGCGACAGGCAAAGACTTGCGAGAGGCGAATGCCCATTTGCAGATGCGGCTGAACCAGGAGCTTTTTTACGGACATGCCCGGATCTTGGTGATCAGTGAGGAGATGGCGAGAGAAGGGATCGACAAAATTCTCGATCCGTACCGACGGTCGCCGCAGGTCAGGCGCTTGATGTGGCCGATGGTCGTCAAAGGCTCGGCTCGGGAATTGCTGCTGGCCAACCCCAAGATCGAGCAAATCCCGACAATCTTCATCATCGACCTGCTTCGCAACGGGGCTCGCAGCGGCTTGATTCCCGATATCACGCTGGGGAAGGTATTCAACGATTATTCGGATCAGAGCATTGAAATGACGATGCATTACGTGTTGGCAAAGGAAAAGGAATTCAAATGGCATGGACTTGCGGTTTTTCGCGGCGACAAGCTGAGGGGAAGATTAACAGACGACGAGGTATGGTCGCTGCTTCAGCTGCGGGACGAAAAAATCGCCGGTCAGCTGGACGTTCCTTGTGAACAAACCCAAAAGGATCCCAGGAAGCTGGCGACCTTCCGCCCGAAAGCGATTCAGGTCAAAAAGTCGATCACGCCGAAAGGAAATTCGTACCGTGCCCAGTATCATGTGAGGCTGGAGGGGGACATTATCGAATCGCGCTGCCAGGTGGATTTCAGCCAGCCCCAAAATATCGAGCGCCTGCAGAAGGAATTGAACAAAGAAGGCGAAAGGCGGGCGAAGCGTTTGTTTGCCAAGCTTCAAAACGAGTACCATTCCGATGTATTGGGGCTGGGTATGCTGGCGAGAGCGACACAGCCGCATTGGTGGAACGCGAAAATGTGGCAGAAGACGTTTTCGGAGGGGTATATTCAGGCCACCTATGATGTACGCATTCGGCGGACGGGCATGGAGATGCATTGATCAAACACTTCGACGCAGGCGGCATTCTTGTTTACCGTTATAAAAGTAACTATAATTATTACAGTAAAGATGAAGAGACAGATTCAGGGAGGACGTTTGCTGATGAATCCAAAATATAGCCCGTTCTTTGAGTCGCTTACGCTGAAAAGCGGAATTGCGTTGAAAAACCGCATCGTGCTGGCGCCGATGACGACGATCTCCGGGAACGAGGATGGAACGGTTTCCGATGCTGAGCTGCGGTATTATGCGCGCAGATCGAAAGGCGTGGGAATGGTTGTGACAGCGTGCACGTATGTTACGCCAAATGGAAAAGGGTTTTCGGGGGAGTTCGCTGCGTACAGCGATGCGTTTATCCCCAGCCTGCAGCGTCTTGCCGCCACGATTAAAGAGCAGGGGGCAAAAGCGATCCTGCAAATGTTTCACGGAGGCAGGGAATGTCCGCCCGCTGTTGTCCCCAATGGCGTAGTCGTGAGCGCCAGCGCGGTGCCGAGCTTGCGGAACGCTGCAGTCGTCCCGCAAGCGCTGACGGATGATGAGGTGGCCGGAATCGTTAAAGATTTTGGCGAGACGACGCGCCGGGCAATCGAGGCAGGCTTTGATGGCGTCGAGATTCACGGTGCCAATGGCTACCTGATCCAGCAGTTCTTCTCCCCGCATTCCAACCGTCGCGATGACCGTTGGGGCGGAAGTGTCGAAGGACGCCTGGCGTTCCCGCTTGCGGTCGTTGATGAGGTGAAGCGGGTGGTAGCAGAGCATGCGAAAGCGCCGTTTGCCGTCGGTTACCGTTTTTCGCCGGAGGAAGCCGAAGAGCCGGGGATCACGATGGCGGATACGTTCGTTCTTGTTGATGCGCTGGTGGAAAAAAATCTCGATTACCTCCATGTGTCGCTCAATGACTTCTGGTCCAAGCCGCGCCGCGGGGTCGAGGACACGTCGCGCTCCCGGATCGAGTTGATTTTGGAACGTGTGGGCAACAAGGTGCCGGTGATCGGCGTCGGCTCTCTGTACACGCCTGACGATGTCGCCAAAGCGATGCAAACCGGCGTGCCGCTGATCGCCTTGGGGCGTGAGCTTGTGGTGGAGCCGGAGTGGGTGGAAAAAGTCGCGGAAGGCCGCGAAGCGGATATTGCCACGACCTTGACGCGCGACGATCAGGAGAAGCTGTCGATTCCTGACCAGATGTGGGGGATGATCGTCCATACGCCAGGCTGGTTTCCATTGGTGTAGGGAAGAATGAAAAACGAGGGCCGTCGGTTGCTGCTGACGGCCCTCGTCCATTGAAGCAAAACTGCTAGGGTGTAAGCTCCTCCGCATCGAAATGAATCTGCGGCGGCGCCTCGCGGAGCGGCAGGGAGTGCTTGTGCTCGTTCAGTACGGCAACCAGGTCAGCCATACTTTTTACCCGTGGATAGCCGAGGTCAATCCATGTATGACACATACCGTGCATCATCAGATGCGCGTGCGGGTCAATAAAGCCGGGAAGGAGACATTGCCCTTTCAGATCGATTTCGGTGGCATCGTCCCCGCCAATGCTTGGCGGCAGTCTGCAAGCGAGCCGACGCCGACGATTCGGTCGCCCCGAACGGCGATTGCTTCCGCTGCTTCCGCTGCCGTCATCGTTAAAATGGAACCGCCATGGAACAAAAAAGCTTGCTTTGTCATTGTGATTTTCCTCCCTGTATAGGTGACTTGTTTCTCGTGCAAAGGTAAAAAAGCAAGAACTGCGCCAAGTGCGTAAACGGTCGGCAACATGCGAGCGGAAACGGGAAACGACAGGGATTTGTTTGCGAAAAAAGGTGTTTCCTATACAGAATGGTATAAGTCACGATACGAATCTGTATAGGAATGCATAGAAAAAATGCCAGCGGCGCAATATCCGTGGTACCAGGACGCCAATACCGAAAGCTGCTTGTTCAACCTCGGCGCAATAGTTTATCGGGTTCCGGTTCAGCACCATTTTACCGCTACGCAGAAACGGGAAATGCTCGACCGGCCGCAGTTTCGTCGGGTCGAGCAGATCGAGAGCATCGTGCGGGCCGCATGGCGTGCCAATTCAAAGAGAAAACAAATCTTCAGATTAAATAATAGGCATAATTGATGTCCTAGGAGGAATGAGGATGCGTTTGCCCTTTTCAAATAAAGCCTGGTTTGCCCTTTCGATAGCAGCAACCTGCATGTTGGCCGCCACGCCCGGCTGGGCTGATAATAGTGCCAGTGACAAAAAAGAAGATACCGTGTCTGTCGCAAATGCGATGACTGCCGGTGCGGCGACCGGTTCACAAACTTCCGCAACAGGAGCCATCGCGACAACATCCGCTGCGGTCACAACAACCAACACGGCGGCCGCCCCTGGTACTTCAGCAACCGATGCGGTAAGCGACAACACCTTGACATTGGCCAAAGCGATCGAGATCGGCTTGCAATCGAACTCCAGCTTGCGCTCGCTGCGCCTGCAGATCGATTCGGCGGATACCAACGCGATTTTGGTCAATTCGCAAATCAAAAAGATTTCCGCAGATGATATCGACTCCCTTGATGCCGCCAAATCGAAGTATTACAAAGACCAGCAAAACAAAATGTCGCAGCAAATTAACGATCTGTCCTATAAAGCGACGGAGAGCAAAACAAAGCTGCAAATCCAGAAGCTCTATTACGACTGCCTGAACGCGCAGGCCGAGCTGGAGCAGCAGCAGCGCAGCGCGGAGCGCATCCAGAAAAACCTGGATATGGTCAACACCAAGCTGAAAGCGGGTACAGTGCCAAAAACCGACTTGCTGTCCGCACAGGTGAGCGTGACGAATGCGAAGGCATCTTTGCTCAGCGCGCAAAATGCGGTAACGGTCGCCTTCTTGAACTTGAACAACTACCTGGGTGTCGATTTGGACAAAAAGTGGACGTTGGTCAAGGAAACGCAGCTGACGAAGCCGACAATTGGCAGCCTGGATGAGGCGTTGAAGCAAGCTGGCGAAAAGCGTTACGAAATTCAGCAAAAGCAAAACGAGATCCAGCTCGCCGAATTGAATGTCGAGCTGTTCCAAAAGTATTCGGCCCTGTCGACCTATCAAGGCTCCATGGCAAAAAATGATCTGGAAGCGACGAAAATCGATCTGGAGGATACGAAACGCAGCATTGAAGTGGAAGTAAAACAGGCGTATTTCAATATGGAAGCATCCCTGTCCAGCGTCGACATGTACAAGGAGTCGCAGGCTATGGCGGAAGAAAATTTCCGCGCAGCACAGATTCGCTATGAGAACGGGTTGTCCACTTCTCTGGATGTTGTGCAGGCGGAGGAAGAGCTGACCAAAACGGAAAACCAGTACAACAAGGCAGTCAACAGCGCGAACATTTCCGTCGTGACCTTCCAGAATGCGATCGGGGAGTAAGCGGCAGCTGTCCCTCATGGATTGAGTCGAACGCCGGCTTCGACCGGTGTAATACAGATGCGGATTACGTCCCCGTTACATAATTGTCCGGGGCGCGGGTGAATACTAAATCCGGTTCAATTCACCAACAGGAGGGATTACCATGGCTGCGCAAATGGGTGCACATGAGGTAATGGAGCTGCATGAGGTTTTAAGCGGGACGATCAATGCGATCAATACATTCGAGCTGTACCGTCCGTATGTGAAGGACCCGCAACTGATGGCGCTTTTGGACCGCCATCTGCAATTCATGACACAGGAGTACAATAATCTCGCCCAGGCTGTCAATCAGCAAGGGATGGGCGCTGCGATGGGCGTGCCGTATCGCGCGCCTAAAATGATGAACCCCGTCATGGGGCTGCACCAGCCAAAGCCGCAGCATCCCAACGCTTCCGCCCATGAAATGAGTGATGAGGATGTGGCCTGCGGCATGCTCGGGTGTCACAAGGCTTCGGCAAGCATGCAAATCGTGGCGACCCAGGAGATCGTGCATCCCCAATTGCGCCGCATGGTGCAGCAAGGAGCAGTCAACTGCTCGGAGATGTCGTATGAAGTATTCCAGTACATGAATCAAAAAGGGTACTACCAGGTTCCGACGTTGGCCGATGTGACAACCAACACCGCGACTACCATGTATCAGCCGACGACGATGGTGCCGACCGGCATGCAGCCAGCCCCCATGCAGCAAATGATGCAAGCGCCAATGATGCAGCAGCCGCTCATGCAGAATCAGCAGCAGACGTATCAAACACATATGTAAACGCAATTGAAAAAACGGATGATCGACCCCGCCTTGCGATAAGGCGGGGTTTTTCCTATACAGATAGCCAGGTTTTCTAATTGTCCCGCCAAAATTATGGGTATTCGCCCTTGCACCGCCTACTGGGTGTTTGACATATAGTAAAGGGTCTAGTCGATTTCTTTGTCGAGGAGGTAATGTACGTTGCAATCGCAGGAAAGAGTCTGGTTTCCTTTTGTCGGCCCCTACGATCCATGCCCGCCGGAGCGCATCAAAAGCTATGTGATTCCCCCAAACCTGACGATGGGATTTCAGCCGTGTGATCTCCCGCAGTATTCGGCTATGGAAGCGCTCGGCGTGGGGACGTTGTGGCCGGCCTTTTTTAGTCCGTATCGGAGCAATCGGGGAAGAGGGAGGGTGACGACGGAATGTCGGACCGAATCGAGGTAGATGAGCAATACTATCGCATGCTGGAGCAGCTCCAAGCAGTTGATTTCGTATTGTGTGAATTGAATCTGTATTTGGATACGCATCCGGATGACGCAGGTGCCGTGCAGCAATATAACCAAAACGTCCAGGAGCGTTGGCGGCTCGCTCATGAGTTCGAGTGCCAATACGGCCCGTTGATGAACCTGGGACACAGCTATTCCGCATGCCCGTGGCAATGGGTGGATTTGCCTTGGCCCTGGCAGGTATAAAGATAGAGCAGTAGGAGGAGTAAATCGCGATGTGGATTTATGAAAAAAAATTACAATATCCCGTTCGAGTCAGCAAGTGCGATCCGAGAATGGCCAAATTCCTCATTGAGCAATATGGGGGATCCGACGGAGAATTGGCTGCTGCTTTGCGTTATTTGAATCAACGCTATACCATTCCCAACAAGGTTATCGGCCTGCTGACAGATATTGGCACTGAGGAATTTGCCCACCTTGAAATGATCGCGACCATGGTTTACAAGCTTACCAAAGACGCGACGCCGGAAGACATGGAAGCAGCGGGCTTGGGTGCACACTACGCCAATCATGACAAGGCGCTGTTTTACGAAAATGCCGCAGGGGTGCCATGGACGGCTGCCTATATTGCGTCAAAAGGCGATCCGATCGCCGATTTGTATGAAGACATCGCCGCCGAAGAAAAAGCGCGGGCGACGTATCAATGGCTGATCGATATGACGGATGATGTCGATTTGCAGGATAGTTTGAAATTTTTGCGCCAGCGGGAGATTATTCATGCGCAGCGGTTTAGTGAAGCTGTAGAGATTTTGAAGGAAGAGCAGGGGAGACAGAAGTTTTTTTAGCGTGATGGAAGAGGGGAGCCGAAGGGCTCTCCTTTTTTTTCGTATAAGACTTCCATAAAAATAGAGGGAACCATGTATTTTATTCTTGACATCGATCTTTTCCCCCTTCGGTTTACGACCACGGGTGGAGCTACCAGGAAAGCGAGGAGTCGACCAGCCAGTAGCAACGGGGGCGGTGGTCGGCACGGCCAGAGATATGAGAGCAGCAGGTAGCTAGGGCGTCGTATGCGAATAGGGACTGTTTGGCTGTAGGAATGTTAATGAAAGTTTTACTTTTGTAGTTGCATTTACATTACGATGTCATCTTTGTATAATGATAAGTAGGAATAGCAAGACTATGTAAGTGATATAATATTAAGGTATTAATTTTTAGAAGTTGGATATTAATTTTTTGTAAGAAGAAACTAAAGGATAATTATTTAATGAACTCCAGTATGCTATTGAACCAACTACGGAACATTTTTTCAGAATATTCATTTAAGGGGTATGGGCATGAGAAAAGGGGCACAAGAAAGGATGGTTGCAACTAGCAAACTGTCAGCCAAGGGCCAGGTAGTTATTCCGGCAGAGATTCGTAAAATTATGGGGTTAGAGGAAGGGGATAGTGTTAGATACATCATCAATGGTGATGGAGAAATCAAACTTGTACCTATAAAAAGGGCCTCTGTACTGGATCTTTTTGGTTCTCTGCAACCAACAAAGCCTGTATCGCGTGATTTTGCAGAGATGCGGGATAAAATGCGTGAGGCGAGAGAGGAAAAATACCGGTAAGAAGGGAACGGGTTTAACGCGTGAGCACACGGCATTTACTCGATACAAACATTCTGATTCGCTACTTAACCAACGACCACGAAACGCATTCACCGCAAGCATTGCAACTTATGAGACGTGCAGTTGATGGAGAACTGGTGCTTTATCTTGATTCGTTAGTGTTGGCAGAGAGCGTGTGGGTACTGCAAAAAGTGTATGAGTTCCCACGAAATAAAATTGCTACTACACTCATGCGGTTGGTGGAATTTGAAGGAATTGAGTCACCTGATAAGAGAAGCATGACTTTGGCCTTACAGCTATATGAGCAGCATAATGTAGATTATGCTGATGCGTATCTCGCTGCAAAAGCAGAAATCATGGGTGATATTCAGGTCGTGACCTTTAATACAAAGGATTTTAACAAGCTGGGAGTCAATAACTGCAAACCCGAGGAAATCGAGTAGGATAAAAACACGTTGCTACCATGCAGCGTGTTTTTGGTTTGCAATATATGTGTGGCACATACCGGGACGGAAATTGATAAAAAAAGAAACCCTCCGTGCGGAGAGCATCGATTGTCATTTTTCCTAACGGCCGTGTTTCCATGAATTCATGCTCCACCGTTCCGACGATGTTCTGATTTTCGAGAGCAGTCAATGAACCGGTACTGTTGATATTGCTGGAGGAGTTTGAGTCTATTTTGATCGTGTTGTTACTGGTAGCGGTGGCAACTGCGATTGCCCCTGCCTGCTGGGGTTGGCTAATTTGCCCGCCATCACCGTTCCCACCTGATGATAAACTCATGTTATTACCTCCCTTCGGTTGAGTATTTCTAAAATTTTGAAAGTAATGTAAAACTAATTTACCCCTTACATCGAGGGTGGTGTCAGCGACGCTGGTAGGGATCCTGCCAATATTTCGTTGGCGGGACCCCAGCTACAAAAGCGAGCACGTCCCCGGCGATTTACCCTCCCTGTTCCATTGATTGGCGGGAGCATTTACAACAGAGTCTCCAGGAATGTATTGAAGAGCATGTCTTAAGGGAAGGCGGGACCGTCAGAAAGACTTTGGAAATAAGGTTTTTTCGTGTATATATCCTTAACTTAACTATGGATATATGCGTCTCCCCTCCAGTAAGGATCAGTTGCATTTTTAGGTATCATGTACATTTTTTCTGACGGAAGCCATTACTTATGAATCGAAAATCGTTATCATGGATACAATGTTGGCGCGTAAGAATTTGCCCACCTTGAAATGATCGCGACCATGGTTTATAAACACACAAAGAATGAATATAGTAGCTCGTCTGTCAATCACCATACCCTTCTAGGGCTTTTAGAGGCTGGTGCAAACGGTAACTATACCTTCTATAGAAAAGAAAGACAGGTGATCTTACAAATGGAATTAAAAATTGAGACTGTTGATGAATTTATTGTTTTAGGAGTACCAGCTGAACGTGATGGTCAAGTGAATTCTATTTTATGGGCCTATCCATATGTGAAAAACCCTGATCACACTTATTATGTCTACGATACAGGTTCTACGATTTGCGGAAAAATGGTATCGAATGCAAGTGTTCCACCCGATGGATGCCAGTTTATCACAATACCCAAAGGAACGTATGCCGTATATCATGAAGATGATAGCCAGCATATAAGAGACATGTTGGCAAAAACCCACTATAAAGTATCAAGACAATTTCATTATTGGCTTACATTTGTCCAAAACCACACCATGCAAACGTTTATATACATGCCAGTCGATTACAGCGAAGACCTTGTCAACATTACCAAGCTTCCTCACTTGCCACAAAAGGAATCAACTTCAGTAAGAGATGCGTACATCCGCGCTTTTTTTGACACAGATAGTGAGGACTACCGTAAACACCATTTTCAACTATATTGGAATCAGGGAGTTGGCTATCTTTGGGGCTTCCTGAAAAGTCCATTCACCTCAGTTCATCTTGAGGATGTGAAGCAATTTTTACAGCAAAAAGAGAAGGTATTGTTCTTCTGGGATAGTCCTAGCCACATTGGAACAGAGGTTAGCCGGAAGTATGTCTATCAAATGCAACCCCAAAACCTGCTGAACCACTATGAACGATTTACAGACGATTTATACATTTTTGATGAGACACTCACATGGACCGCCGTTATCTCTCATGAATCGAATGCCGACGGTTTCCGTTGCAGGATCGTAGAAAGCCCGTAGTTAATAAAAAAATACACAGCTACACTGGTTTACAAGCTCACCAAAGACGCGACGCCGGAAGACATGGAAGCAGCGGGCTTGGGTGCACACTACGCCAATCATGACAAGCGCTGTTTTACGAAAATGCCGCAGGGGTGCCATGGACGGCTGCCTATATTGCGTCAAAAGGCGATCCGATCGCCGATTTGTATGAAGACATCGCCGCCGAAGAAAAAGCGCGGGCGACGTATCAATGGCTGATCGATATGACGGATGATGTCGATTTGCAGGATAGTTTGAAATTTTTGCGCCAGCGGGAGATTATTCATGCGCAGCGGTTTAGTGAGGCTGTAGAGATTTTGAAGGAAGAGCAGGGGAGACAGAAGTTTTTTTAGGATGCATGGAAAAGGAGCCTGTGGCTCTCAGGCTGTCGGGCGTCCGAGCTGGGCAAAGTGTCGCAGCTGATTTGGCGCGTTCCAGCCAGTTACACAGGTTCACATAGCGCTCTTTCCAAACGGAGGGGGCGTTTTTTCATGGGAAGACACTGAGGCAGCACCCTGCAAACTGTTGTTCATAATTTGTTCAATGTTGAATGCTACATTGAATATTGGGGAAATAAGAGACTATATGAGTAAGTAGGATCGAGATTCTACAGTTGATGGAACGCCGTGTGCGATGAAAGTCGCCCGCACGGTGTAGGCTCGTTATAAGCTCGGAAGGGATAAGACGAGAATAGCAATATTTCGAACGCACCAAATTTGTCGCCTTCAACATATTCGCCTACTCAGCTTGTACTAACTTTTACAGATAACGAGCAGTGGAGATACAGTATTACCGCCATAAAAATTGATGGCCAGTTTGTACTGAATGTTAGTGATATATTCACCGCTGGGCAGATATCGATCACCTTGCCGCAACCGCCAACTCCGGGAAACCATGTAGTTGTCATAGAAGCACTTGGTTATGCTGATGTTACTGTAAATGCTACATACAATGGTTTGTAGTAGATAAAAGAGGAGCTGCAGCCGCGGCTCTTCTTTCTTTTTACACCATGACCAGAGTTGCCATGTGCCGAGTATGTTCCACTCGCAGATGATGAAACAAGGTGTCGTTGGCAGATTTGTAATGACTGCCAGTTTGTTTACACCGAGCGCCAAGGAGTATGCCCGAGGGTTTGGAAATGAATTGATGGAGTATCAAGTGTAAATGTAAAAACCGGCAACCACCCAATTCACGGATGAAGAGGGTGGTTGCCAATTTTTCACAAGAACTTATTTTACTTCAATAAATTCGACAGTTGCTGCTTGAGAGAGTCCACTTGTTTTCCGAGTGCATCTATTTGACTTTTTAGTGCTCTGAGTTCAGAAACTTTTATTGTAATTTTATCATCATTTGGGTTGAATAAATTTACAAATGCAAGAGGTGAGCTAAGGAAAGATTCCCATTTGCCAAGTTTGTCACTGTTTTTTCCGAAATTGAATGTGTATGAACCTGTGTTTTTATAGGTTGGAGATTCCAACGGAGTTTCCATCAACTGTTTAAACGTACGATGTGACAAAATGATATACCGAGTCGGTTCCGGCTCAATTAAAGCAAAAACATAATAGCGAGTGGAGTCATCCTCTCCGAATTCCGACTCCTTAATGGTAAAAGAATATCCGGTAGCAGATGTATGTTTGCTGTATTTAAGCACGTACTCAAACTCAACATTTCCATCGGTAATTTTAACGATTTTCGAATTATCCACCAAATTAATCCCCTGTGCCCGTAACACTTCAGCGAAATCGTCACGAACCTTGCGCGAAATATCAATCGTGCTCATTAAGATCAACTACCTTCCTTTTGTGTAATTATTAAAACCCCTATATAAAATATAAATCATCAAGGTATTATCTGTCAACCAAATTGTTATCCCTCTTCACGTACACAGATAAGTTTCGCGATTTCGTTCGTACCCATGATTGGAAAAATGCTAAAACACATGATTGATTGCCAATGTAAAAAGCCCTCCTCGATGGAAGGGCGTTTCTTGTAGTGGATGTAAAAGCAATACATGTATATTTTTGTAAATGTGCTTGTCTTATTCACCGATAACTATAGTGTGCTGAGGAATTTGCCCACTTTGAAATGATCGCGACGATGCTTTACAAGCTCACCAAAGACGCGACGCCAGAAGACAGGGAAGCGGCGGGCGACGTATCCATGGCTGGACGAGCAGTTTTTTAGGAAACATGGAAAGGGAGCTAGGTGGCTCTCTTTTATTATGGATTCATCTTTTGTTTACACAATCTATGCAATTTACTATAATAATATAGCCATATGACTATATTATTATTTTGGAAGTGAGGAGGGAGTTCTCAATATGGAATTTACGAAATTAGCGAATGCCTTAAAAGCACTTGGCGATCCGACGCGGTTAAAAATCATTGCTCTGTTGAACATGCGTGATTGGTGTGTTTGCGAGTTCGTGCCGATCTTCGGCATATCTCAGCCATCCATTTCAAAACACATGAGTCGGTTGAAAAGCGAGAACCTGGTCACTGAGCAAAGAAAAGGACAATGGGTTGTTTATTCGTTGAATCGAAAACAGTTTGAGGAGATCGGATATTCACTTCGTCATCTCCCGGATTTTTCAGCTGACATAAAGAAATTAGAGGAGCAAGGGTTGCTCGTGACATGTGAGTAGAAGGGAGTGTTCAATCGTGAGTGAAAAAGTTGGGAAGCGGTTATCTTTTCTCGATCGTTATTTGACGTTGTGGATTTTCGTAGCAATGGCCGTGGGGATTGGGGCAGGCTTTCTTTTTCCAGGTCTCGTGACTACGCTTGAAGGATATCAAACGGGGACCACTTCGATTCCAATCGCAATCGGATTGATTCTGATGATGTATCCGCCATTAGCAAAGGTACGATACGAGGAATTGGGAAAAGTATTTCGAGACGTGAAAATATTGGGATTATCCCTCGTTCAAAACTGGGTGATCGGCCCGATTCTTATGTTTGTTTTGGCAATTGTATTTTTAAAGGGTTATCCGGAATATATGGTAGGGCTCATCATGATTGGATTGGCTCGCTGCATCGCAATGGTTATCGTGTGGAATGACCTCTGCAAAGGTGATAGTGAATATGCGGCTGGTCTGGTCGCGTTCAATTCCATCTTCCAAGTGTTGTTTTACTCGGTTTACACCTATGTATTCATCACGGTTTTGCCTGACTGGTTTGGGCTGCAAGGGATGGTGGTTGACATCGCTATACAAGAGGTTGCAAAGAGTGTGTTCATTTATTTGGGCATCCCGTTCCTTGCGGGGATGATTACACGTTATTCGCTTGTGAAAATGAAAGGGCGCGATTGGTATGAGAAAGTGTTTCTCCCCAAAATCAGCCCGATTACGCTAGCGGCGCTCTTATTTACGATCATCGTAATGTTCTCGTTAAAAGGGGAAGTCATTGTCGCATTGCCGCTTGATGTAATTCGAATCGCCATTCCGTTGCTTATTTACTTTGTGGTCATGTTCTTGGTTTCGTTTCTTATGGGGAAAAAAGCAGGAGCGAGCTATTCCGTTACTTCCACACTGGCTTTTACGGCTGCGAGCAATAACTTTGAGTTAGCGATTGCGGTAGCAGTCGGAGTCTTCGGGATTCATTCGGGAGCTGCTTTCGCGGCGGTTATCGGGCCATTAGTGGAGGTCCCGGTCATGATTGCTTTCGTGAATATCGCTTTGTGGTTCCAAAGGAAATACTTTCAAAAAACTGTCTCGTAAAAAGGAGAATGAACATGGAGAAGAAACCGCTCGTCTATTTTCTTTGCACAGGTAACTCATGCAGAAGTCAAATTGCAGATGGATTCTTACAGGCTCTCGGATCGGACAAGTATGAAGTGAAGAGTGCCGGCCTTGAGGCGCATGGATTAAATCCACGTGCCGTACAGGTCATGAAAGAAGCCGGCGTTGACATTAGCTCGCATACATCGGATGTGATTGATCCAGAGATATTGAATCGCGCCGACTATGTCATTACACTCTGCGGTCATGCGGATGAGCAGTGCCCGCTCATACCAAATAAAAACGTAGTGAAATGGCACTGGGGATTCGACGATCCAGCAAAGGCAACGGGGACCGAAGAAGAAATAATGGCGAGCTTCCGAAGCGTTCGTGACTCCATAAAAACGAGAATTGAAGTTTTTCTAAAAAACGGCAAATAAATTCTATCAAAAAAAATTGATGTTTACCGTTGCAATTGGATAAAATAGGTGATACACTTTGATCATCAAAAAAAGTTGATGGAGGTGATCTCACGTTGAAGGAACTACCGATTGTCAACAATATCGATGACACGCTCGAGATGTATGAAGCAAAGTTCAAAGCCTTGGCGGATAAGAAAAGGTTACAGATCATGTACGAACTTACACAGCGTGGAAAGACATGCGTCTGTGATCTGGCCGAATCAATTGACATGGCTCAATCCAAATTGTCTTACCATCTGAAGATACTGTTAGATGCAAACCTCTTAAAAAAAGAAACCGAGGCAACGATGAATTACTATCAGCTCAATCATAAAGAGGTCAACCATCTGTTATCTGAGGAGCTTTGTTGTCTGTTCAGGTCTGAAAACAATTGCTGCTAATTTTTTTCATCACTTCATCAATTTTTTTTGATTTAAACATCAAAATATATTGATATTAGGGGGCATTTTAATGAAATATGCACATGTAGGTCTTAATGTTACCAATCTGGAAAAGTCAGTTGAGTTTTACAGCAAATTATTCGGAGCAGAGCCTGTTAAGGTAAAGCAAGACTATGCAAAGTTCCTTCTGGAGAAACCGGGGTTAAACTTCACGCTAAACCTTTGTGATGGGGTGAGTGGTAATCAAGTTGGGCATTTTGGAATTCAGGTAGAAAGTACAGATGAGGTTATCGCGCATAAAAACAGACTTGAACAAAATGGGATTCTTTCCATGTACGATGAAATGAACACCACATGTTGCTACGCCCTTCAGGATAAATTCTGGATTCACGATCCGGATGGGAACGAGTGGGAGTTTTTTTACACAAAAGCAGATACGGATGTTCACGGTGAAAAAGATTCTGCCTGCTGTGTTCCCGATCCCAGTGAAGTTTCCGAAACGGTAACAGAAAGCAAAGACTGCTGCACGAAATAACAAAGAGGGTGAAGATTATGTATGACAGTTTGTATGTTGAAGAATTTCGTATGAGGCAAAAACAAGACCGGTTGGAAAAGCAGTTACGTCAATCGTGGATGTGGGCGTTTAACGTTGAACAAAGCGAGAAGCATGTCCAAGTATCGACGACGGCAATTGATTGCCAGCATACATGCTGCCCGGCAACGTAAGGAATCAGCTGATTTTCCTTAGGGGTAATTGGTTTTTGTCGAATAATGTCCATTCCTTTCGCTTGTTGTAAAAAATGGAATGGCATATGCTTAAGGTACTTATTGGAAATGGGATAAGTGCTTTTGGCTAGAAGAAAAGCAAAGGGAAGATCCGATTGCCAACCAGTCGGGCTTCTCTTTATTTGCGTTTGACGGCACCACAACTTACAGACAGCTGACGTCCCAATCAAAGGGGAGTCGGCTTTTTTTGCATATGATCCCTCCTCGAAATTCTGAGCAATCTCTCAGCTGATTGTTAGGAAACTATCATTCCGCTTTAAATCGTTTCTCAGATCGAAACGATATCATCATTCATGTAAAGACGACAACACATCGCCAAGGAGGATGAATAAGATGATGAAGCTCGGATGGAAAATGAACGCAGCAGTGGCGGTACTGATGTGCAGTTCGCTTTTGGTAGGGGGACAAGCACACGCAGCTACGTACAGTCATCACCATGGCCATCACAAACATCAGGCACTTGGGCATGCAAAGTGGGGAAACTCTAACGGAAGTGCTTCGGATTCGATGCAGTCGTCCACATCAACGCCAGATACGAATACGCAGGCTGGTAACCATACAACGGCATCGCAGGGCAGCAATGCGGGCGAACAGGTGATCAAAGCAGGGGAAAAATATATGGGGACGCCGTATCAATACGGCTCAAGTCGTTCTGATAAAAGTACAATGGACTGCTCTGAATTCGTCATGTGGGCATTCAAAGAAGGAGCTGGAATCGATTTAGGGCGCGGAGGCGCAAGATCGGAATACAAAAAGGTGACTCCGATTTCGCGAAACGATTTGCAAGTGGGCGACCTGGTCTTTTTCTCCACACGAGCCACAATGAAATACAGCCCTGGCTCGATTAATCGAATTGGACATGTGGGCATCTACGCCGGTAACAACAAAGTGCTTCACACGTATGGAAAAGGTGGCGTAACGTACAGCAACATGTCTGGCGGATGGTGGGACACGCATTTCGTTGCAGCGGGCCGTGTCTTGAACTAATGCATTCGTCATTCATAGGAGAACCGTTGGCAGTCAATGAGCCAGCGGTTTTCTCACGTGAATTAGGCAAACTTTTATCGCAATGCTAGTACAACCAACCATCCTTTTCCCACGGTTGTCGAATAGCATGAAGGAGATTCGGCAAAGAAACGAAAACGAGGGATGCGTGGTGAAGAACAGGAAAGGGAAGCGGACGTACAGCAGCATCAGGGGAGTCTCGGTTATAGTGTCTACCAATCGGCCTCAATTTTTTAAAAATCTACTCAAAAATTATGGAAGACAAAGCGATGTCAAAAAGGAACTCATCATCATTCTCAACAACGATCGCATGAACCTGCGTGCCTATCAGAGGATAGCGAGTAAGTATCAACATGTATCGGTATACAAATTACCGCAGCGGTACACGTTAGGGAGTTGTCTCAATTTCGGGATAACGAAGGCGAAATATGCCTTTATCGCCAAGTTTGATGATGATGATTACTATGGACCACGTTATTTGCAGTCTTCCCTGCGTGCTTTTGCAAGGACAAATGCGCATGTCGTGGGGAAACGTACGTACTTTCTGTATTTGAAAAAAAGAAAGCTTTTGCTTATACGCTTTCCTTTTCAAGAAAATCGATTTGTGCGCACGATTGCCGGGGGAACGATAATGGCCAGGCGAAGCGTCTTTACGTTCATTCGCTTCCCGCGCCGATCATTGGGTGAAGATGTGGGATTCTATGCACGATGCAGAGCAAAAGGCCTCCGAATTTTTTCAACGGACCGATTTAATTATGTGATGGTGAGAAGAGAAAATAAAAAGAGTCATACCTGGCAGATCAGCGACCGCAAAATCCTTTCGGGTGTTCATCAGAAGGTCGGTTATACGAAAAGATACAAGGCGGTTGCAAGAAGGTAGGTGCGAGTAAATACACCCCAATCATGTATAGATCCCCGTCAAAGGCGCTTTATTTTGCTGTCTGTGAGGAGGGATCTTTTCTTTTCGTGCATGTATGTTTCATCCAGGTAACGATGAAACGGTTGATTATTGTCCTCGGTTAAGTGTTGACATTGGTTCTCAATCGCATTACAATCGCATTCGTGAGTGATAATGGTTATTATTTTCAACGATAGACAGATGCACATAGGGGGAGACAAACATATGAAAGCAACCAAGTACATCGCAGCGATTGCCGTATCAATCGGACTTCTTGCAGCGGGCTGCAGCGCAGGAGAGAAAAATACAGCGACTACTGCCGGCACTGACCAGAATCAAGCCCAATCCGCAAGTCAACAGCCTGCGCAGGAGCAGAAGAAGAAGCAGTCGCCGACCGATTACGCCAAGGCAGCGGAAGCGCTCGTCGCAGAGCTGGAAAAGGGAAAAGACGGCGGTACTGTCGATTGGGCCAAAGCGCAAAAGATGTACAGCGATAATTTGAAAGCGTTGGTTCAAGCGCGGGACAGTGAAAACGAAGGGCAAGTGAATGACCAGTTGGAAGCTGCCATGAATGCCGGCAAATCCGGTTCTTTGTCTGCAGGCGTTGTAGCGGAGCTGCATGAAAAACTCATGCAAAATATCGGCTTCTTGTCCATGCGTCATGATTTCAAGGAAGCGAATGAAAAATTCAGCGATAAAGCGTCTGCCAAGCGCGAAGTGAACGAAGCCAAGGAATTTTATGACGGTTTGTTAAAAGGGATGGTTGAAAAGCGCGACGCGGCGTATAGCTCCCAAATGGGAAGCGCGATCGATAGCGGGTTCACCGGGATGATGAATGCGATCGACAAAGGGGACAGCCTTTCTTTCAATCTGGGTAAACAGATCGTGGATAAAACCTTGATGAAGGCGTTCTACTTTGCGTCCGGCGCAGAAAAAGGGTACGGCTACAAGCTGGAAAATATGGTGAAGGAAGGTACGAAGGAGGATTTGAAGGCGGAACAGGCGGAAGCATGGGCGTTCTTCCAATCTCTCAAGGGCTATCTCATCGAAAATGACAAAGCGTCTACCGAATTCATCAACCAACAGTTTGATCTGACCAATGATGTGAAGAACATTAAAGGCGATGCGATCAACCAGGCGTTTGTACATGCGTTCGCAGCGACGGCGAAGGGCGAATATACGGAAACGATGGAGAACTGGGGCAAAGACAAAGCCATGATCACTGCGCTTGAAGGCGCACTGTTCATTGATGTGATCAACGCTGATTTGCCAAAAGCGCTCGGCGGTGAAGCACAGGC
Source organism: Brevibacillus fluminis (assembly GCF_052072235.1). Lineage (GTDB taxonomy): Bacteria > Bacillota > Bacilli > Brevibacillales > Brevibacillaceae > Brevibacillus_D > Brevibacillus_D fluminis_A. The sequence goes on from NZ_CM125436.1 coordinate 353,850, forward strand.
CAAAACATTGATCGGGAATGCGCAAAAGCTGCTGGATGAAGTGAAGGCAGGCAACAAGGAGAAGGCGGTGGAGCTGCATAAGCAAGTTCTGGCTGCTCTCGATCAAGTAGCTGCATACGGTAAATAAAACGGACAAAAACCGCCTCGCGGGCGATCAACCCGGGAGGCGGCTACCCACTGATTCGTTGGATCGGTTTGGCGAAGACGTTTTCGCCTTTTCAAAGAAAGCGAACAGCAAGCGACCCAAACGCAGCGACTTAATCATGCTCGACTTCCAACCGGTAGCCAAGGCCTCTGATCGTCACGATGCGAAAGGATGATTCATGTGCAGAAAACCGTTCCCTGAGCCGTTTGATATGAACGTCAACGGTACGCTCGTCACCGGCGAAATCGATGCCCCATAATTGTTCAATCAGGCTATCCCGTGTGAATAGCTGCCCCGCATTGCTCCCCAGCTTATACAACAGCTCGAATTCTTTCAAAGGGATGGTAGTCGTTTTGCCGTCGCCGAAAACGACCCGATAGCTCTTGCGGTCCAATGTGATGTCCCCAAGCTTCACGATGTTGGAGGTCGCGGTACGGTACCGTTTGAACAAAGCTTTTACGCGCAGTACCAACTCTACAGGGTCGAAAGGCTTGACGACGTAGTCATCGGTCCCGAGCTTGAAGCCTTTAATCCGATCGGTAGATTCGCCTTTCGCTGTGATCATCAAGATCGGCATGTCGCCAAATTCACGGAGATTTTGGCAAAGCGCCCAGCCATCTATCTGCGGCATCATGATGTCGAGGATCACCATGTCCACATGATTGTTTTCTGCATACTCGAGTGCATCGGCGCCATTCGCTTTTTCAACGATTTCGAATCCTTCATCTTCCAAATACAGGCGCACCAATTCCCGGATGTGTTCCTCATCGTCTACCACTAACACTTTCGGCATTTCTTTTCCCCCTCGAACATAGCTTCGGGAGACGATCAGAGCGCTTCCGATCCTCTCCGGTAGTCTCACGAATCTTTAGCCAAATTATAGCCCAATGTCGGCATCACAATGAAACTCATTTTATTTCAACCACAAACGGAAATGCCCGTACGGTCCCGTCTTGTTTAAACTCGGCCCAAATTTTGTAGAGGCCTGGCTGTGCAAAGGTTGTTTGGAATACCGGTTCCTTATCATTCGCCGGATGGACATGAAGGAATCGCTGTGCATGCTCATCAAGAATGACGACGTGCCCCATCGCTCCCAAATAAGGAGTTAGCTTCGATTGATCCAGGTCAAATGACAAGGTGACGGGTTCATTGGCCCGCAAAGAGTTCATGGTGAGCTTGACGGTTTCCCCCTCGACTTGCTGGACAAGCGTGCGGTCTGGCGCAAGCGCCTTGCCGGCAGCAGTTTGGATCGGGTCGCCGACGATGAACGGAACAGGTGTCACATGGTACGCCAGATCTTTTGGCTTGATATCGACAAACGCTTTGTAAAACCCGTCAGGCAATCCGTTGGCGATGCGGAACTCTCCATCGCCCACTTGTTCCGGGTGAAGGTGATAATACGCCTGCAGACGGTCGTCGACGATGATGAAATGCAGCAGCTTTTCATGGTTCACTTCCAAATCGCGTACCGGTTTGCCGGTTTTGTCCTTCAGATAAATCTTGATGGCATCTTTTTGCGCTTGTACGAACACGTTCACTTCACTGTCTTCCGCGTGCTGCGATTCTTCTCCGTGGCCTTGGCCGGTGCTGGCCGATTCGTGTTGATGTCCGCCGGTTTCTGCGGCAGCGATTTTTTCCTCGGGGACGAGCTTGTCATAGAGTGTGAATCCGCCGATGACGACAGCCATGTACAGAATAGCTGCGAATACCCATTTATTCATAACGTTCCTCTCCTTGCCGGTTTGTTGGTGCTTCTTACTATACCCTCACTCTGTGAACGCAAAATGAACGGGTGGGGGGAACCGGCAAAGGAGTGAAAAAAATACACATTTTTGGGCGAAGAAAACGTCCACGCCATCATGACGTGGACGTTCCCGGGTACGAGTTACGAATAGTAATAGAATTCATCGTACGTGTCTGCCATGATCGCTGGTGCGCTGTTCATGGTGGAAGCCTTTTTGTTCCGCACGATCTGTTTATAGTAGATGATATTTTTATACGTTTTCAGTTCCGGCAGCTGTTTGAACCAATAGATGGCAGGGGCAAAGTTTGGCTCAATAATCCATATATGGCCCTCGGTGTCGATTCCTACATCAAATCCAATGATTTTCAATCCAGGATAGGATAGTTCGAGCTGTCTGGAAGCCTCAAGGGAGATGCGTTCCAGCTCATTCATCAAATGATCGACGGAAGACTGCCCGAGTGAGGATTTTTGTAATACACTTCCAACGGGGCGGACGAATTCCTCCGGGTTGGTTACGGCGTATCCTTTATAGGCTACCTTTGTCAGCATGCCTGTGACGATCCAACGGCTGTGTTCGTCCAGTTGGGTCATGATTCGGATATCAAAAAGCCGGTTATTCACTTTTGCGAAATAGAGGTACTGCTGGATAACATAGTCGCGCCCTTTGGTGATCCGTTTTACACCCGCATAACATTGTCCTGCATTTTCGTAGTGCCATTTCCGGTGTCTCATTTGAACGACGTATTGATCTGGGGAGATAGATGTGACGACAACAATACCAGCGCCCAATGCTCCCCCATCCGGTTTTAAGACAACCTTCCGATATTTTTGCAATAAGGAATGGAACGATTGTTCGGAGAAGAGCATTGTCTCTGGTAAATATTCAACTAGATGTATGTTTGCCATCATTTGTTTGTGCTTCTGCCATTTTCCCGTCCGTAACGTCTTCATTTACTCACCACCTTCATGATTGTGACCTGGTCATTTCATGCTAATGTATGCGATTTCGTAGCGTTTGGATAAGCCGAATATCCACTAAAGAATAAAAAAACGTAAGGTAGTGGACAAATGTTGATAGATACCAATCTATTTATGAGATTTTGGTGAATTCGCTTATATCAAAGGATTTTTGTGCTCATATACATGCAGTATAAATAAACCTTATGGACAAATGAAAGGGGATAACGAGAATGGCGAATAGTTTTGACCCTGCAACACTCGCTGGCTTGATTGGCAAGGTTTTGCGGATTTATAAAGGCGGGCCTGAATCAAAGCTGGGGAAAATTGTCGGCATGAATGGAGACTACCTGTTGGTAGACACGGAAAATGACGGGGTGATTTATTACAATATCCAGCATATCAAAAGTCTTGTCGAAGATTTGAAGGGTTCTGTTAAAATCGCGGATAAGCCAGCCGACTATTATTCACGATACCTCGCACCATTGAACTTGAATGCAGTGTTAAACGGCATGAAATATGAGGTTATCAGGGTAGATCGCGGCGGTCCTGAATCCCGTGTAGGTCGACTTGTGGCAATCGGAACCGATTACTTTGTCATTCTCACCAAAGAAGACGGCTTGCTGATCTACCAAACCCAACACGTCAGGAGCATCAGCGAAGAGCCAAACCAAAACAGCAAGCCGCTGAACACGTACCCGGGCTTTGTGCAAGCAGCAACGCTGGCAGAGGTTTATACGAACCTGAACAATTACTGGATCAAAATCAATCGCGGCGGCCCTGAATCTGTGGAGGGTGTATTAAGCGGCAACAGTGCGGACCATATCGTGCTTGTGAAAAACAAAGAGATTTTCCGCATTGCGTCCGATCATATTCGTAACTTCAGCTACCAGGACCCCAGCCTCGCAACTCCAGATGATGCTGAGACGCAACAACCCAATGGCGGTGGAGGCGGCGGAGGCAACGGGGGCGACAACGACGGAAAAAAAAAGGGGGTAACAACTAACCAAACCTCGGATGCTGACCCCGGAGAGAATGCATATGGAAGAAGAAACGCCTGGTATCGAAAAAGGAAAAATACCAGAAGAAACTGCAAACGATTCTGCAAAAAAGTGTGCCTGAAAAGAACGAAAGCAATTAAAATTTGCTTTCCGAAAAGAAGGAAAAGAACCAAGGTTTGCTGCCCGAAAAGAATGAAAACAACCAAAATTCGATTCCGGAACATATCGCTTTGCGGAAACCGCAAAGTGAAGTTTATTCAAGTATTGCGAAAAGCAGCGAACCGAATTGTTCGGTCGAGATGGAATTAATCACAGAAAAATCAGGCAGCGTCCGCGCGATGTGCACCATGCGTTGAGTCAACATCAAAAATGCGGGTAATAGCTTGCGGATGAAGAAGGCAGCTAAAAAATGACCATGAACGATACAGACAGAGGCTAGCGAGGCATCTTCCTGAACGTTTGGCAGATTCAGTTCACATCAGGCATAGAAATCCCCGGCAGCAGGGGAAGTGCCTCGTCGTGCCCGCCTGTGGCTGTTTTGATCCTTTCGCTAAAGGAGGTGCAAACAAGATTGACAGGAGTTGATCAGCTTCATCATAAACAAGTTGTGCTTGAACTCTCGGGAAAACACCACGTTAAAGGAATTTTGGTCGATTACGGCCTTGATGTGGTCGTCATCTATAACGGGAATGACTTTTTGTACATTCCGATTATGCAGATTCAGAACATGAAGGAAAATCCGCATCCCGATCCACAATTATACGACCCCGCCAACCTGCCGTTTGAGACGAATAAAGAGGGTATTTCATTGCGGAAAATGATCACAAACGCAAAAGGAATTTTTGTGAAACTGTACGTTGTGGGGAATCAGACGCTCCATGGCTACGTGATCAATGTGCTCAATGATTACTTTGTTTTCTATTCGCCTGTATACAAAAATATGTTTGTATCCATCTACCACTTAAAATGGTTGATTCCCTATACGCAAAATACCACACCGTATTCACTGAAAAGCCAGCAGATCGCCTTCAATCCTTCCAGCGTCTCGGTTTCCCGTTCTTTTGAGGAACAGTTAAAGCGTCTGGAAGGAAACATTGTGGTATTCGATATTGGCGATAATCCTGCCAAGTCTGGTTTATTAAAAAAAGCTTCTGACAAAATGGTGATTCTTGTAACAGGTGAAGGGGAAGAGATTAGCTGGAACATCCAGCATCTAAAAACGGTCCACACACCGTAATGAGAGAGATCCCCGACGTCCTGCTCTGGAGAAAAAGCCGGTATACTGAAAATGGGGATTACCGGCTTCCAGATTCATTTTCGCTTTCAACATACATAGCCTCAACTTTGCCAACTTAGCGATAAAATCGAAAATTTCCGTAATCGATGTAACAGATTTTCCCGTCACGCTTTAACCGTAAATTTCTGGTGTTAGGCTCCCCGAAGCGATTGAATACATCACGGGGAAAGATTCCTCTTCTGCGAAAAAGGCGGTTCACAGTGCCGAGCTTGCTCCGATAGGTGCTTGACAGCGGAAATTTATCATTGTATCGCTTCATAATGATCCAGGAAAAGTCTTTTTCATAGTCTACGATTTTGCCCAAGTGGTTTCTCAGGCAGGATGGGGATGACTGGTAAATCATTACTTCTTTTCTGTTGCACATTCTACCGTATTTTGATTTCGCAACTTTCAGTACATAGCCGTACCCCAAATTATAGACAGCACGATATACTCCTTGCCCGATCGTTTTGTGTGAGGACATCTTTTTTTCCGGCACCTCCCAAATACGGCTTCTACTCTCAGACTATTCGCTGGGTACAGCCATGTCCCCCTATCAAATGCTTATTTTTGGCGGAGGTTGCGATTTTGGGTACGGTCTGGCAAGCGTAGCGTGATGTTACAAGGAGCTACAAATGGGTCTTTTTTCATAGATGATCGTTGCTCGTATCATCGGCACCGCTGTCTCTGCCCGGTTGACAATGGTGATTTTGCATATCGTGCTCATGCTGCCGATGATCAGCAGATCGCCTTCTTGCAGCGTTACTTCGTGCTTGCCATCGAGCGTGATCGCGATGGTGCCGTCCAAGCAGTAAAATGCTTCATCGACATGGAGCTTTGGATGTTCCCGATTTCCAACCGTTTCATGGTGTACCCCGGTTTTGATCTGACGTGCTGCCAGTGCTCCGCTGCATCTCTCTGCCAGCATCAGGTTGAAGTCCCGCACCTTGCCTTTGCTTCGCGTGGTCCATCCGCCGTTGAAGCTGTCCTGCTGAAAAGGCTGCAGCGCAATCTGGTGATGTCCTTCATGCTCAATCAGCAACTCCCCTTCGAGGACCATCAGATGCCGCCAAAAGCCGGGGAGATGGGTGAACAACGATTCTTCCGCCTCAACTTTTGCCGTACTTAATCGCCAAAGGAAATCGCGTCTGCCGTAATCGGCATTTTTTGGAAAAATGGCAAGCTGGGTGGATAAGCCCCCCGCCCATCGGGTAGTAGGCTGGTCCTGTTTTCTGCAGACGGTGATGGTATCGTTCATCAGGTAATCCTCCTCGCATGCTGGTTATCTCCATTGTACGAGCGGGGAGCACCTTTTTATCTGGAGGATAAGGCGGAAAGCAAGCAGAATATTGCGCAAGCGAGCCGGCTGCATGAAGAGGCATCCGAAGAATATGAATTTTGACAAGCTTTAGCGTACGCGATACATATAAAGGGAGAATGAGCGGAAGAAATCATGAGGAAGGGGAAACCACGCATGTTTTTGATCGGAGAAATCGCCAGGCTGTTCCAGATAGATATTCGCACGCTGCGTTATTACGATGAGATCGGCTTGTTCAAACCGGCACATGTGGACGAGCATTCGGGCTACCGGTATTACTCGATCGAGCAATTCGAGCAGCTCAATACGATCTTGTATCTCAAGGCGCTTGCGATTCCGTTGAAGCATGTGAAGCAGTTTTTGGAAAACCGCGACGTTGACCGTATGCTGCATCTATTGGAGGAGCAGCAGCGAGAAACAGAGAAGCGTATCAACGACTTCAAGCAGATTCAAAAAAAGATCGCGAGCCGCATCGCCCAAATCGCGGATGCGACCAATCGGCGAGAGCTGGGAAAGATTCGGGAGGTCGAGCTGCCCGAACGGACCATTGTGCGGTTGAAGCAAAACATCCATAAAACGGATAACCTCGAAATGTCGATTCGGCTTTTGGAAAACAGCACGAACATGAAAGCGACGATCTTTTTGGGCAAAGTGGGTTTGTCGATTTCGCTTGATAATCTGCGGCATCGGAGCTTTGACCAGTACGACTCGCTGTTCGTAATTGTTGAAAATGAAAGCTACCGCATGACGGAAGCGACGGAAAAGATATTGCCACAAGGCACCTATGCCACGATCCGGTTTACGGGGACTCATGCCGACGCCGCTCCTTATTATGAGAGGCTGCTGGATTATATGGAAGAAAAGGGATATGCCATCACAGATGATGCCATCGAAATTACGCTGATCGATTACGGGCTGACGAACGACCGATCCAAATTCGTGACCGAAATTCAGCTTTTTGCGAAATGATGGATTGACCCTCCAGCTGCTGGAGGGTTTATTCTTTCTCCAATACTTGTGTAGGAGGGAGTCGTCGTGCTCGGGACGATCGTAAATGCGGGATTGATCGTGGTCGGAAGTGTAATCGGCAGTGTTTTTAAAAAGGGAATGAAGGAATCGTATCAGGACATCCTGATGCAGGCGATGGGACTGGCTGTCACCGCGCTGGGCATCTATTCGCTTGCGAAGCACATGCCAGACAGCCAGTATCCGGTATTGTTCATCGTGAGCCTCGCGTTAGGTGGAATCATCGGCGAGAAGCTCAATATGGAAGAACGGTTCAAAACGGTTGTTTCGCGGTTTTCCAAAGGAAATCTGGCGGAAGGGTTATCCACGGCGGTGCTGTTGTTTTGCATCGGCACGCTATCCATCGTAGGGCCCATCGAAAGCGCACTGAATGGCAATCAAACGTATTTGTTCACCAATGCGATCCTGGATTTGGTCACCTCCATTGTGCTGGCGGCAACGTTCGGCGTTGGGATCGCCTTTTCTGCAATCGTCCTGTTTTGCTGGCAAGGATTTTTTTATGTAGCGGCCGGGGCCGTTGCCGGCTTGATTACGCCCGCTCTCTTGACCGAAATTTCGATTGTCGGCGCAGCCTTGATCCTCAGCTCAGGATTGAGCATTCTCGGGATCAAAAAGTTCAAAACGATGAACCTGATTCCGGCGCTGCTTGTACCGGCTCTTTTCATGGCGGTGAAGGACCTGATCGGAATGTGAAGATACAAAATCCTCCTTCGGAATGATCCGAAAGAGGGTTTTTGTTTTTTTCAATAGCGATTTAAAGTCTGTTTGATGAGCTGGAGGGCGGCCATCGAGATTCCTGTGGCGATGATGCCGTTAGCAATTCCATTAACGGTAAAACCGATGCCGAAAATACCGGCGATGATGCCGATACCGAGCAAGATCCAGATGCGGAGCCACCCTGGGCATTGAGGTGTTTGGTTCAATGCATATTCCAAGATCATCATGGCAGGCACGACCAAAACCAACGCCTTGTGAATCGTAATATCTGCCAAAATACTGTCCAGCATGCCATCGTTCACCCCCTACCACAATATAGTAAAAAACTTGTCTACTTGTGACAGGTTGCCTCCCTCAAATTTGCTAGATTGCTAGAAAAACTGGAATATACTGTTACCCTGTCCACCCCTCATCCGTCTTACATTTTGGTGCGTTACCGAGAAGAAGTTGTGGGGGGATAGAATGAAACGAATCAGCCAAACCGTTCTGACGCTTGCCGCGGCGTGCTTGCTGACCTCATCGCCTGCGTGGGCCGTCCAGCCGGAGTCGTCGATCAAAAAAGTAAAGCAGGATCAGGGCCATGAATTTTCCCAGGAGCTGCAGAAGTCGCTCGACCGACTTGCAGCAGCCGTTCCGGTGTTAAAGGAGCTGCGTATCGAGGATAAACGTTATGAGGAAAACGATCGGTACCTTTACCCGTTCCCGATCTGGGAAGTGACGCTGACCAGCAAGCCGGAAGCTGGCGGCAGCAAAGAGCGAGGGGCAGATGTTTCCGCTCGTGTCGAGCTGGATGCGCAAACCGGCCGTGTTCTTTACTTTGATATCCGCCATCCGGACTGGGCTTCCGCCGAGTATCCGGATGAACAGGCAGCCCGGGCTGCCGCGGATGGTTTTCTCCAGTCTTTTTTCGGTGCGGAGGCAAAGCGATGGAAGGCAACTGAGTCGCTGGGCAGAGGCAAAGCGGGGATGAGTGATGAAAAAGGCAACAAGCGAGAATGGGCGCGTTCTACCGTTCGCTATCAAATGCTCATCAATGACATTCCGCTGATCGGCGATTCGCTCTCTGTTTCCGTGGACGCTGCGGGGCATATTATCCGGTACGAGGCTTTTTCCATGGTTGATCAGGCCCAAGCAAAGTGGCCGGACCCGAAAAAAGCGATCGCCAAAGGGGAAGCGGCGAAACGGTTGCAGGACAAGCTGCAAACGGAGCTGATGTACTCGCTCGATTATCCGATCGCCAAAGGTCAGGATGGGAAGCCGACGGAACGAAAGCCGCTGCTGGTCTATGTCGCCACCCCCGATCGCTGGATCGATGCGCTTACGGGCGAAGCGGTCGGAGACGAACAGGCCGCCGCAGAAGAAATCATCCCTGTAAAAGGAAAAGGGAAGGGAACGAACACCAAAATCAGCACGCGTCAAGAGGCGGAAAGCTGGATCAAGTCGCAGTTCGGCATCGATGTCAGCAAAGCGTCTTTCGATTATGACGATCACAAGGAAAACATCAGTGAAGGATTGCAGCAAATCAAAGCGTATCATTGGTCCAACGAATCCGGCGGAAAGCATGACTTTACCACGGTGAGCCTGATCACCGATGCGAAAAGCGATCGTCTGATCGATTTCAATCTCAATGTGCCGGACGAATCGGCTGCAACCAGAAGCATCGACGCGGCCGAAGCGAAGAAGAAGGCGATCGAGACGCTGCTGCCTTATCTCGACCCTGCGCTGGAAGAACTCAAGCTGGTCATGGAACCTGCGGAAGAACGGGTCCCGGAGTGGGTTGACAAAAGCAAGCTGAAACAAGAGGAGCAGCGTGAGTATTCCTTTTGGTTCCAGGCCAAACGCAACGGCGTCGACGTGTCGGATGAATCCTATCAAGTCGGCGTCGACAAGCGGACGGGCGCGATCGTCGAACTGACCCTCCGTCCGCTTGACGATGACATGGCGCTGCCCGATCCTGAAAAGATCGTCAGCGCGGCTCAGGCGAAGGAGCATTTCCTAAAAGACCTTGATGTGCAGCTTGTGTATTACTGGGAGCAATACGATGGCCAACGTGCGCCCGCACCGCAGTTGATTTATCAGCAAAAGTGGAAAACGGGTTTTTATTGGATCGACGCCACCACCGGCAAGCCGGTACAAGAGACACAACCATAAGATCGATGTTCAACGCGAAAAGACGATTTGCCCGGGCGGCAGACCGTCTTTTTTCTTTGCGGCGATGGTTACTCGCTGCGCGTCAGCAGACGCTTGTGCGAGTCGGGCACACAGAGCGCGGCGCATTCACGAAAGGCAAAATGTTTGCAGCCGATGCATTTTTGTTGATCGAGCAGTGCCAGCGCGCTGGACAGCGCCTCGCCGGTATGCGCAAAAAAACGTTCCTCGCCGATTTTGCGCGCCAGTCCTGTCCGCTTCATCATGTCCCGTGGCTGCGGCTGCAAGCCGGAAATGAGCACGATTCCGCCACGGCGCTGGAAATCGTTCACGACGCTTGAGAGATTGGCGGCGCCGGTCGTGTCCATGAAAGGCACTTTCCCCATCCGCAGGAGCAAAATGCCGGGATGCTGATGGAGCGTATCCAAAATCCGCTGCTCAAAAATGGATGCCGCCCCGAAAAACAAGGCTCCTTCCACCGTGAAGACGGCGATCTGCGGGCAATCGTGGCCGTCGCGGACCATATGCGGAAGCATTTTTTCATGGGTGACCGTAGGGTCGGGCAAAACTTTTGCCACAGTCAGCAGATCGCTCATCCGTTTGACGAACAGGATGACGGCGAGCACCATCCCCACCTCCACGGCTGTGGTCAGGTCGGTCAAAACCGTTAGCGAGAACGTGAGCAAAAGCACCGCTGAGTCGCTCGTCCGCGTTTTCAGCACGTGGGCGAATTCCTTGCGCTCGCTCATGTTCCAGGCGACCACCATCAGGATCGGCGCCATGCTGGCCAGCGGGATCGCCGAGGCGAGCGGGGCGCAAAGCAGGAGGACGCAAAGGACGACCAGACTGTGGACCATGCCGGACACAGGGCTTGCCGCTCCCGTCTTGATGTTGGTGGCGGTGCGGGCGATTGCACCTGTGGCGGGGATGCCGCCGAACAACGGGGCGACGATATTGGCGATGCCTTGCCCGATCAGCTCGCGGTTGCTATGGTGCCGCGTTCCGGTCATGCCATCGGCGACGACTGCGGAGAGCAGCGATTCGATCCCGCCCAAAAGCGCGATGACAATCGCCGGATGGATCATCAATTTGATTTGTTCAAAGGTGACGGAAGGGAAATGGAAAGCCGGCAAAGAGCTGGAGATCGCCCCATAGGTCGAGCCGATCGTCGCCACTTTTCCGGCAAAGAAGAAGCTGGCGATCAAGCTCGACAGCACCAGGCCGACCAAGGAGCCAGGAACCTTTGGCATGTATTTGGGCGTAAGCAGAATCGCGGCCAGGCAAATGAGAGCTGTCGCGACGCTGTACGGATTGGTTGCAGCAAGATGGGTGCCGATCTCGCCCATGTTGGAGAGGAAGTCCTCATGTTTTGGCAAGTGTGACAGTCCCAAAAAGTTGGCGATTTGCCCGCTGAAAATGATAACGGCAATACCGGCGGTGAAGCCGATCGTGACGGGGCGAGGAATGAATTTGATGAGGGCGCCGAGCCGAAACAGTCCCATCAGCACCAAAAGTACCCCGGCCAAGAGACCGGCAACGAGCAGGTTTTCATAACCGTATTGCGCCACGATGGCGAACAGGATTGGAACGAAGGCTCCGGTCGGGCCGCCAATCTGGAACCGCGAGCCGCCAAAAAGCGAAATCAGAAAGCCGGCGACAATGGTCGTGTAGATGCCGTACTGCGGACTGACGCCGGAGGCAATGGCAAAAGCCATCCCCAAAGGAATGGCGATAACTCCGACAATCAATCCAGATGTGAGATCACGGCGAAAAAAAGCAGCGTTGTATCCAGCGAATCGTTCCCACAGCTTCATTTCTAACCCTTCTTTTTCTTTGTATATTTGATTATTTGAATATATAGGGAATATACAACCGCTATTTCTGTCTGTCAATGAACAATTATCGGTGCCTGGACTACGACAGCATCCTGCAAACAAAAAAAGAGGACGTTTTCAGTATGAAAGGTCCTGTGGTGTGCAGATAGGAATTGCCTTGAATTCCTATCCGGTATCTGTGTTGGCTCGTATGATTCAATCGCGTTCGTTGCGGATATTTTCCAATAGGGAGATGGCATCAACCAGATGATTGTCAAAAATCTGTTTGGCCACGACGAGCAGGTCTTTGATCAGGGGATCGCGGAGGGAGTAGATGACGGAAGTGCCTTCCTTTGTTCCATTTACCACGTTTTTGTTGCGGAGGACGGCAAGCTGTTGGGAGACGGCTGAGCCTTCGGTACCCAAGATCGCCTGCAGCTCATTCACATTCCGATCGCCTTCGGACAATACTTCAAGAATCCGAATCCGCATGGGATGTGCCAATGCTTTGAAAAATTCAGCCTTAAACTGTTGGATTTCACGATTCATTTATCTAATCCCCTCAAAATATGAAGATTTGACTATACAAGTAGGATACCACATGGGGGAGGTAAGTTGTAAAATAGTCTGAGACTGTTATTCTATTATTATATTCAAATAATCAAATATTCATAAATAAATGTGCAGGGGGAGGATGGAGTGCATGCAGACAGGAATTGAACGTTTCGTTCCCTCCGTAGTCGGAGAAGCCGACTCTGAAGACAACAAAACGTATCCGTATCGCACATCAAAGCAGGAAGTGATCGAGCTGGGCTTGAAATATCTCGCCGGGGTCGGCACGGATGCGATTTGTCGGGTGTGCATCGCCCATGGCGGCTCGTGCTGTGAAGGCTGCGAGTTTTTGCGCAACGGGGTCGGCTGCCAGCTGCGGAATACGAGCTGCACAGGATGGCTGTGCGGGTTTTTCAAATTCCTTTTTTACGAGCTGGGCTTGATCCGGGAGTGGGCAGCTTTCTGGGAGCAGGTTCCGGGACGCGACTTCCGCTTTGATTACACCCCATCCCGTTTTCATGTGGAGCAATGGCTGAAAACGCCGAGCATCCGGGTGGTCGCAGAGGCGTTTGCGGACGATTTGCTGGCGCACAAAGATGACAGCAAGCCGTACTGGTTGGTCGAGTTCAAGGAAACGCTGGACCAGCATATCGATGAAATCCTTGATTTTGACGAAGAGATGGTAACGCAGATGGTAGAGAAAAAGCTCGCTTACATGACGCGGGATTTCAAACGGTATCAGGCGGCAAAAGCAACAATGTGAGTGAGGGAGAAGCCAAGGCAGGAGAGCTGAGCAGCTCTCTTGTTTTATTTTACAAATGAGCACGAAAAAATGTTGTTATATAAAACTTATTGCAGTAAAAGAAAATAATTCTTTACAAAAATACAGTATATGAATAATATTATTTCATGATACAAAAATCAGAAAATGGTTTTAATTCTGACAGGGGGTACAGGGCCTGGATCGCATCTATGACAAAGGTGATCTCGCCCAAAGCACGCGTCCCGTTGACCGGGGAAGGGGTGCTTGAACAGGATGAGTATTTCTATATCATCCGCGGTTCCATCCAAACAGGCAGCGGGGGCAAGGAATATACGGTTTCGGCAGGCGAGGCGACACTGATCCCGGCCGGGGAGCAGCACTGGGCGTACAACGATGGGAAGAAGACTGCGAGATCGTCTGGGTGCTCGTCGACCGGTGATGCCGCATGGTGCTCGCGGCGAAGAGCCGTAGCGATAGAATGATGAGTAGAAGTTCGGCTTCCGGCGTGAATGCAGACATGGCTTCGCTCCTTTCCAATCTTTTCATTCTTTTCTAACGATCATAGCATATCGTGGCGATTTTGATTGGACGTTATGTGATTCTTGTAAAAGAGGTGCTTGCTGATGGCTTTGCTGGAGACAGAGCGACTGCGGCTGCGCAGGCTAACGCTTGATGACGCGGCATTTATTCTGGAGCTGGTGAACGATCCTGCCTGGATTCGATTCATCGGTGACAAGGGAGTCCGGACGCTTGAGGATGCGCGGAACTATATTTTGGATGGGCCAATGAAGATGTATGAGCAAACCGGCTTCGGGCTGTATGCGGTGGAGCTTGGGGAAAACGGTGCGCCGATTGGCATGTGCGGCTTGATCAAGCGGGATTCGCTTCCGGACGTGGACATCGGCTTCGCTTTTCTCCCTGCCTATCGGGCAAAAGGATATGCCTACGAGTCCGCCGCTGCTGTTTTGGCTTACGGAAAAGAGGCGTTTGGCTTGCGGCGGATCGTCGCGATCACATCCATCGACAACCACGCCTCAGCCGGACTGCTGCAAAAGCTTGGGATGCAGGAAGAAGGACGGATTCGGCTGGCCGATGATCAGGAAGAGCTTCGGCTGTTTGGCATCGGGCTTTAACGAATCTTGCAGGAGCCCGACCAGAATGGAGCGCCAAGCGATGCAACAGATTGATAGGCTGACGGCATGTTTTTTCCGAGCGAAAGGGTCTCGCCGTACACGCGCATTTGGTAAAAATAACAGCGGAAGTGGAAGCTATCATTTTGCTATGATGAAAAGAGAGCAGAGCGCTCTCTTTTTTTCGTCATCTTCTAGTCACATCGCCAATCTATAGTGAGATGATAGACTGCCATCCCCTGGTCTCTGGTAGCTTGCGGGAGTACGGAGAGGAAAGGAAGGTAACGGTGAAACGTGTGCTTTTGATCGAAGACGAAATGCCGATCGCCCAGCTGCTGACCGCTTATTTGGAGCGCGCGCAGTACGAGGTGACATGGGATATAGGAGAAGGAAACGTGTTGGATGTGTATTTGAACTGTCGGCCCGATTTGGTGCTGCTTGACTTGATGCTGCCGGATCACGACGGGTTGGAGATTCTCCAGCAAGTGCGGCAGTACGGGAGCTGCCCGGTGATCATTTTGACGGCGAGGGGGAGCGTTCCCGACCGCCTGCAGGGGCTTGGGCAGGGGGCTGACGACTACATTTCGAAGCCGTTTGACCCGGACGAGGTGGTGGCGCGGGTACACGCTGTCCTGCGGCGCTCCGCCTATTTGGAGGATAACGCGGTGATCCGCATGGGGCATTTGGTTATTGATTTGACGGCGCGCACCGCGTCGCTGTATGACCAGCAGCTGGTATTGGCACCGCGGGACTGGGCCGTCCTCGCCTTTATGGCGAAGCATCCGAACCAATGCTTCACGCGGGAGCAGCTGCTCGATCAAGTATGGGGAATGGATTATGAAGGCGGTGACCGCGCGGTGGATGCAGCGATCAAGCGCCTTCGTCAAAGCCTGCAAAAATGGCCGGCCAGCGAAGGCGAAATCCTCACGGTGCGGGGCACAGGGTACAAGCTCCATGTTTAGACCGCGCAGCCATGAAAAAACCATTCCGTTGCTGCAGTTTTGGACATGGCGCTATGCCTTGATTTTGCTGGTCACGCTGGTGAGCCTCGGGCTGTTGGCAGGCATGTGGATTCAGATAAACGATGACCAGCAGCGGTTCTCGGTGCTGCAGGCACGAGCCGAGCAATTGGGGGATTCCTATATGCGCGCGACAAATGTTCAGGTCAAAATCGTCCGTCAGTTCCAGCTGCAAAAGGCGATCGCCGTCAGCACGGCAGCCACGACGGTGCCTGCGAAAGCCGCGATGGCAACAGCTACGATGGTTCCGCTGGAAATCGCCCGCCCGATCGAGAAATACGATGATTTCATGCAAATTTTTGACATGCATGACAAGGAAATCGCAACGATTAACAGCCGCAGCAGCATGGCCGTGCCGATGGAAGTAATCAAGACGTCCGCCGATCCCGCTGTGCTGGCGCAAGGGCAGTCGGTCCGGGAAAAAATCAAGGTGAACGACGAGACATGGCTGCGCGTCGGTGTACCGCTCAGCGAGAATGATGTGATCACCGGAGCGCTGTATTTGAGCGCGCCGCCTGAGGAAAATACCGTGAAAATGAACCAGACCTATGTCATGCTGGCACTGATCATCGTCGGGATCACATTTGGCGGCTGGATTGTGATCTACCTGCTGTCACGGAAGCTGACAAGCCCGCTGCGGCAGCTGGCGGGCGCTGCGATCCAGATTGCGGAAGGCGATTATTCGCCGACTCTGCCGATGATTAACGATGTGAAAGAAGCCGAGCTGAGGCAGCTGGTCGCCTCCTTCGATGTCATGACCAAGCGGCTGAAGCAGCTGGAGCAAATGCGCACCGATTTGCTGGCGGGCGTGTCCCATGAGCTGCGGACGCCGGTTACCTCGATTCGCGGCATGGTGCAAGCCGTGCAAGGCGGGGTTGTGACCGGCGCGAGGGCGGATGAATTTTTGCAGACAACGCTTGAGGAAGCCAAGCGGATGCAGAAAATGGTCGAGGATTTGCTCGATTTCTCGTCGCTGGAAGCAGGCGTGATCCAGGGAGACCGGAAAGAGCTTTTGGCAAGCGAGCTGATCGAGAGCGCCATTTCGCCGCTTCGTTCCTTGCCGGCATTCGCGTCCGCACAAATCAAAGCCGAGTTGACTGATGACGCCCTTGTCGTGATCGGGGATAGCGGGCAGCTCAAGCAGATTTTGATCAATTTGCTGACGAACAGCACAGCGGCAGGGGCGACTGAGATTACACTTGCCGCGAGCAGGGCGGAGGGTGGTGTCGTCATTGATGTAACCGACAACGGGAATGGCATCAAAGAGTCGGAAGTGCCCTATATTTTTGAACGCTATTACCGGGGGGACAGCAAACGGAAGAAAAAGCACGGCCTTGGATTGGGGCTGCCGCTCTGTCGTCTGCTCGCCCATGCCAACGGCGGGGAACTGTTCCTGCTGCGCACATCGGAACAAGGAACGGTGTTCCGCCTGAGATTGCCAAGCACATGAGCTGCTTGGCATTTTTTTATACAGATAAGAATTTATAAAATTCTTATCCAGTATAAGTGCAACCGCGGCTACGCCAAAAAGCTTCGCGTAGCCAGGTTTTCTAATTTTTGCCCATCGTCATTTTGCCGTCACATCCGTTTCGTACAGTATACGTGTAGCCGATCCGACAAGCAGTGGAAACGGCGAACATCTTGGAATTGCAAACATCGCACAGCGATCAATACGAAGGAGGAACGTTCGATGAAAAAGAAAATAACAATGGCAGCAGCAGTTTTGGCAGTATCCGCAATGGCAACCTCAGCATTCGCCGCAGAGCCTGTCGCGCAAAAAGAAACAATTCCGGCAAAAACGCTGGTTGCGGCACAAGTGATAAAGGCACCGCAAGCGATAAGCTTCGAGGAGTTCGCAAAAGAACAAGGCGTAACCGTAGACGAGCTGCTGGAGCAGATGGAAAAAGACGGGTTGCTCGCACAGCTTGCAAAAATGAAAGCTCTGTCCCTTGAAGAGATGAAGAATTATTTGAAAGAAGAAGGGAAAGTGGTTGAAGCGTTTGCCATACTCCCCGCTCAAATCGTTGACGGCAAGGAAGGCGACGCGAAGGAAATTTCGCCAGACGGCAAAACTGCGGCGATGAAAATGACGATCGCGAAGCTTGCAGAAGCAGATAAAGATGGCGGCAACGGGGACAAGGATGAAACGGGAACCGCCGTTCCTTTCACCAAAACGGTGACGATCAAAACAAGCGATATCGCTGCCGGCAATCATGCCGACGATAAAACAGCCATGGTCAAAATCACCCGTTCGATCCCGGCTGTAAACACGGTCGATGCGGCAGAAGGGAAGGGTCAAATGGCTGCGATTGTCTTGAAAGGTAACGAGGATTTGGCAAAGATGGCCGCTGTCACCGTAAGCCTGAGTCTGGAAGACGCGGCGAAGAGCCAGGGGCTGACGGCGGATGAGCTGCTTGCCAAAATGGAGAAGGACGGCTCCCTTGCCGAAATCGCCAAATCCAAAAACATGACAACCGAAGAAGCCATCGACTATCTGAAAAAAGATGCGAAATTTGCGGAAGCGGCGGTCATGATTCCGGCCAAGAAAAAATAAGCAAGCAGACGAATCCCCTGTTCGCGAGATGGACAGGGGATTTTACTGTGTCAGGATTGCTCCGTCAAGATGAGCGGGCCGTGATTCGTGAACAGCAGAAAATCGCCTCGCAGTTGAGTAAGCACCACGAGGCGTTTTGGCTGTGAATCAAGTTGTTTTACGATAGAGCCTTGACCAATTTGACCGATTTTTTTTGCTGGCTTCTGCGCTGGGACAGGTTGTTGAACAGCAGGGCCGCAATGACCAAGAAGGTGCCCATGACCTCTACCATCGTAATATGGTAGCCCTGAAAAACGAGAATCGCCAACGTCGTCAACGGCACGAAATTGATGAACAAAATGCCGTTGGGCGGTGTGAGCAGCCTGATTCCCGCGTTCCAGCAGAGCAGCGCGGCGATCCCTGGCAGAAGCACCATGAAGGCAAGCTCATATTTGACCGAAAAAATCGTTGAAAGCGCCGGAAACGACAGGAAGCCGAGCGCGGTTGCCGCCGACACGACGATCAGTGAGACGACCGTACCAAAAAGGCAGCTGAGTGTGGAATAACGCAATGCGGACCAGGTGGGAAAATGATTCCCGCCCATCGTGTAGATCACCCAGCCGACGACGCCGGCAAAAATCACGCCGACCGGAAGCAAGCTGGATTTTGCCATCAAGAGAAAATGAAGGTCGCCTTTGGTGATGACGAGCAGCGCGCCTGCAAACGAGACCAGCATGCTGATCATGGTGAAACGGTTTGGCGTTTTGCGTTTATACATCCAGAAGACGAGCACGGAAATCATCGGCATCATGGCTTCCATAAGCGAGGCGATGATTGTGCCTGTCCCCGGCAGCGAGCTTTGGCCCAAAAAGACGAGCAGGTTGTAGACGGTAAACGCCATGCTTCCGAAAAAAACAAGGCTTTTGCCCTTTCCTTCCAGCCGAAAGGCGCTTTTGCCTTCTTTCATCAATAAAATCACGGCAAGCAGCAGGCTGCCGATGAAATAGCGAAAGAATGAAAAATAAATCGGATCAATCCGTTGGAAAGCTCCTTCTGCCACAGGAAACATCGCTCCCCACGACATGCTTGCAATCAAACAAAAAAGCCCTCCAACCACTACACCATTCTTACCCACGAAAAACTTCCTCCTTGCATCCTTTGGCAGCATCTTGTTGCGAAATATTTTGTTCCGGCATTCGGAACCGGTAAAACCCGGCGTCTCCATGCCCTTACACATCGTAAAGGATAGGAAGTTGTTAGTAAAATGATTGAAAAGAAACTTATCGATCATTTAAAATGATAGCACATAACACCTGGAGGAAACGTGGATGGAATTGAACGATTTGACCGTTTTTCAGCGAGTGGCGTTTCACGGCAGCGTAAGCAAGGCGGCAGAGGAATTGAACTACGTGCAGTCCAATGTGACCGCAAGAATCAAGCATCTGGAAACGGAACTCGGCACCTCGCTGTTTTACCGCCATCGACGCGGGATGACGCTGACCGCTGAGGGGAAAAAGCTGATCGAATATGCGGCCAAGGTCATGGCCAGCGTGGAGGAATTGAAGCGTGCCTTCCAAGACGCGGAGACGCCGACGGGCGTGCTGGAGATCGGCACGGTCGAGATCGTCAATTGGCTGCCGCGCATCCTGTCGGCCTACCATCAGCAATACCCGGGCGTCGATCTGTCGCTGAAAGCGGGCGTGACCGAGCAGCTGATCAAGGATGTGTTGGACTACAAGCTGGACGGCGCCTTCATTTCGGGACCGATCAGGCATCCGCTGATCGAGCAATACATGGAGTGCAGCGAGGAGCTGGTGGTCGTGTCCAAACGCGAGACGCTTACGATGGAAGAGCTGACACATACGCCGCTTTTGCTGTTCAACAAAGGATGCGGCTATCGTGCCAAACTGGGCAGCTGGTTTCGCCGGGAAGGGATTTTGCCCAAGCAGGTGATGGAATTCGCCAGCTTCGAGACGATCATCGGCAGTGTGGCAGCAGGATTGGGCATTTCCATCGTTCCACGGTCGACCGTTCGCTACATGGAGCAAAACGGGCTGCTGTTTTGCCATGCAATCCCTGAGGAGCACCGGATGATCTCGACCGTTTTCATCCGGCGCAAAGATTCGCATATGACCAGCTCGATTCGTAAATTTATCGAAACGCTGCAAACGACTCCGCTCATCGAGTAAATGAGGCGGGATCGAGCGGTGAAAAGAACTGCCTTGCATCGGTGGAGCAGTTCTTTTTTTGCGCTCGCGAAAGCGATACGTGGCTTTCTGGACAGGGGAGAAGAGCAGGACTATCATAAGAAGAAAACGACGGGTGTCCGTGTGGCAAAGCGACGTGCGGGCAATCGGGCGAAAAATTGAGGGTAGCGGACATGGAACGTTTGACAGAACAGATGATACAGGCGATACGAGACGAAGCGCTGCGGACTGAAAAAACAAAACGGCTGCAGCCGCAAGTGTTGGAACTGATTTATGAGCAAAAATGGTTCAAGCTGTTCGTGCCGGAGGAGCTGGGCGGGCGGATGGTCTCGCTGCCTGAGGCGGTGCGCATTTTTGCACGCACGTCATGGATGGACGGCAGCTTGGGTTGGGTCGTCACGATCGGTTCGGGCGGCGGTTTTTTCGTGCCGTTTTTGCCAAAGGAAGCGCGGGAGTCGCTGTTTGCGGCGAAAGAGGCGGTGGTAGCGGGAAGCGGTCATCCGTCGGGGACAGCGAAGCCGGTGGAAGGCGGATATATCGTAAACGGTACGTGGAAATATTGCAGCGGTTCGAGCTACGCGACCGTCTTCACCGCCAACTGTATGATCGAAGCGGACGAACCGGGGCAAGAGCCGCACATTCGCGCCGTGGCGCTGCGGCCGGATCAGGTGACGATCGTGCACGATTGGAACGCGGTGGGGCTCAAGGCGACAGAGAGCAACACGATGGTAGTGAAGGACGCTTTTGTGCCGCATGAGCGGACGTTTACCCTGGTTGAACCGCTCGCGTATACGGATGAGCCGCTTTATCGTTATCCGTTCATTCCGTTTGCCCAGGCATCTTTTGCGGCTGTAGGCGTCGGGATTTGCCGCCGCTTCTTGGAGGAGGCCAAACAGTTGGTCGAGCGGAGCAGTGCCGGATGGCAAACGACCAATCCGCAGCGCGCATCGGTTGTGATGGACAGGATCAGGGAAGCGGAAATGCTGTTTGAACAGTCAGCGCAGGCGTTCTTCACGCAAGTCGATCATTCGTGGGATGTGCAGGTGAAAGAGGGGACCCTGCCGGAGGGAGTGGAGCAGGAAGTGTCGCGCCAGTGCAAGGAGACCGCCCGGGCGGCTCTGACGTGCGCGAACGGGCTGCTGCCTTCTCTGGGGCTGCAGGCGATGTTGGAGGAGACGCCGCTCAATCAGGCGTGGCGCGATTTGAATACGGCATGCCAGCATTCGCTGCTGCTCTCGTTTGCGGAATAAAAGAAACAGCCGATCGGATTATGTGTCTCGATCGGCTGTTTTCATTTGGTGCGGCTAAGGTTCGGCGAAAAATCCCGGGGCAGCCGAATCGCCTGCCTTTTTCTCGAGCCGCTCCAGCCGCTTTCGATAGGCGGCAAGCTCTGCCCGAGGCTTGCTGCGCAGCAGGGCGGTTTTCCTTTGCCAGTGGGCAAATGCGTGTCGGGTGTAATGCAGCGCTTTTTCATAATCCTTGAACTGATGCTCGCAAAGCTTGGCGAGTTCGATATACAGCTCCTCGGCGATATGGCCCGGGCTTTTCAAACACGATTCCCATATGGCGAGCGCCCGCCCGTAATCGCGGTGCTTTTTGTACAGGAGCCCCAGTGCCAGCCGCGCTCTGCCTTGCAGCGGATGGTCGCTTTTGGCGATCTGCGCGTACCCGTGCATGGCTTCGCGGTCGCAGCCGAGCGTGTCGTACCAGCGGGCGATTTCGAACAGCTCATCCAGGGAAGGCGTCTCGCGCTTGTATTCCAGCAAAAGCTTGGAAATGTGGATATAGAGCGTGATCAGCGAGAGCACGTCCCACTCGTTGTGATGCAGGACGCCTTCGATCGGCCCGGGATCATACACGTGAAGATAGTCAAAATAGGCGATCGGCGCGAGATAGCCGGGCAAGTCGTTGGTCCGCTTGACCCCGAGCTTCTCCTGCTCGATGATCGCCAGACGGCACGACTCCAGATCGCGCCGCCACAGCCTGCGCGAGCCGTGCAGCAGGTCAAAGTGGCCGAATGCCGGCAGCGCGGGAACTTCGTCGCGCACCAGCGTATGGCGCGTCTTTACCTGCGGCCAGTCAAACGATTTGCCGTTGTACGTGACGAGATGGGTGGCACCGCGCACATCATCCAAAAAAGATTGGTACAGCGTTGCTTCCGAATGGGGGCTCGCCAAAAAATGCTGCTTCACTACGACCTCATCCTGTTCAATGCGGCTGTACCCGAGCAAAAAGATCGTGTTGCCCGTCCCGCCGTTTAAGCCCGTTGTCTCGGTATCGAAAAACAGCAGCTGTTCGGCCCCGGTAGCGGCGCCGGACAAAGGGTGGGACAGACCGGAGTCGCTCCAGGCGTCAAGCACTTCATGCAGCTGGTCAAAGCTGTAGCGACCGTGCCATTTCGCCTGCGGATAACGCACTTCGCGGACCATCACGTAATCCTCTTGGTCGCCGTAGGGCGTGGATTGCAGGGCGTCCCATTTGTCGGCAAAAGGGACGGTGATGGGAGAAGCGGCAGAGATGGACGGCGCGTCTGGCTGTTCAGACGTTTTCGACGGTTCAGCCAGCTGCTCGCCAGCATCCCCGACTCCATGCAACGCCGCGCCCCCCGCTACCGGTTTTTGTCCGGCTTCCCGTGTCAAATGCGGCTTGAGCCGGTTCAGCTTGCTTTTAAGAGACATAATGATGGCCTCCTCGCGCGGTGCGCACCAAGGAGAGGGCAAGCTCTTTCACGCCGTGCTCCATCCCGCCGATGCAGGAAGGGCAGCCGGAAGCGCACGCGCATGACGAGATCAGCCCTTCGGCTTGGCCGAGGATCGTGTCCATTTCTTTGTATACCTGTTCGGAAAGCCCGATGCCGCCAGGATAGCGGTCGTACAGGAAAATGGACGGCTGGCCGGAATGAACGGCTTTGCGCTGGGCGATGACGTGCAGGTCGGCAGGGTCGCACATGACCAAAAGCGGTGCCGTGTGTTGAAGAACGTGCGCCAGACCGATCAGGCCGCGCTCCACGTCCTCTTGTCCCAGCTCGTCGAGAAGCGTCTCGGGAAAGCTGATCCACGCCGCATTGGTATGCAGCTCTTCTTCCGGCAGGTGGATCGGGCCTGAGCCGATATTTTCGTGCGTCTCGAATTTGATTTTCTTGAAGATCGTGGCCATCGCGTGGACGGAAACCTCGCCATAGGCCAGCTGCGCAGTCCCTTGCTGGCGGGCGTTGTCTTCTTCAAGCACCTTCAGCGACACGGCGAGGTTGGCATCGGTATAGTAGTCGACCTGGACCTCGCGCACGAACGCTTTTTTCTCCTCGTAATCCAATTTTTCCACCTGGTATTGAACCCCTTGGTGCAAATAGATCGCTTCATCATGCAAAAGGGTAAGCGAACTGAACCGGTCCATTTCTCCGATGACGCGCTCGTTGCCTCGTTCGGTAATGTCGACGATCACGACGTTTTCCTGCGAGGCCGAGCGCAGGCTGATGTTGTGCGCCGGGAACGAATCGTTCATCCAAAACCATTTGCCTTTGGAATGATGCAAAATTTGCTCCTCGGTCAAAAACTCGAGAATCTCCAAAATTTCTGCCTGACCGAACCGGTCGCCTTCTTGAAACGGCAGCTCATAGGCAGCGCACTTGATGTGGTCGACCAGAATGATCAGGTTGTCGGGATTGATTCGCGCCGATTCCGGGCTGCGGTCAAAGAAATATTCGGGATGCTGGATCACATACTGATCGAGCGGGGAAGAGCTGCCGACCATGACGACAGCGGATTCGCCTTGCCGACGCCCTGCCCGTCCCGCCTGCTGCCAGGTGCTGGCGACCGAGCCGGGATAACCGGTGATGACGCACGCCTGCAGCTGTCCGATGTCGACACCAAGCTCCAGCGCATTCGTGCTCACAACGCCCATGATGTCGCCCTGGCGCAAGCCGCGCTCGATTTCCCGCCGCTGGCTGGGGAGGTAGCCGCCGCGATAGCCTTGAATGCTTTTCGGGCCGAGCTTGCGCTTGATCAGCTCCTGCAAATAGGTGAGGAGGATTTCCACGCGGACGCGGCTGCGCGCAAACAAAATCGTCTGGATGCCGTTGGTCAGAAAGGCGGAGGCGATGTCCCGCGCTTCCAGTGTGGCGCTGCGGCGAATGTTCAGCTGGCGGTTGACGATCGGCGGGTTGTAGAACAAAAAGTGCTTTTTGCCAGTCGGCGCGCCGTTGTTGTCGACCAGCTCCATCGGCTCCTCGGTCAGCTGGCTCGCCAGCTCGCGCGGATTGGCGATCGTGGCGGAGGTGCAGATGAATTGCGGCGTGCTGCCGTAGTAAGCGCAGATTCGCTTGAGACGGCGAATCACGTTGGCGACATGACTGCCAAAAACCCCGCGGTATGTATGCAGCTCATCGATCACGATGTACTGGAGATGCTCAAAAAACGATACCCATTTCGTATGGTGCGGCAAAATGGCGGAGTGCAGCATGTCGGGGTTGGTGATGACGATATTGCCCGCCTTGCGCACCATCTGTCTGATGTTGGCCGGGGTATCGCCGTCATACGTTTCCGATTTGATCGGCAGTCCCGTCTCGGTGATCAATTCGTGCAGCTCTGATTTTTGGTCCTGCGCGAGCGCCTTCGTCGGGAACAGATAGAGGGCGCGCGACTGCGTGTCTTCCGCAATGGACTGGAGCACGGGGAGATGGTAGCACATGCTTTTGCCGGAAGCGGTCGGCGTGACGGCGACCAGATGGCGTCCCTCACGCGCATGGCGGAAGGCGGTCGCTTGATGCGTATACAGCGAGGAAATGCCCCGCTTGGTCAACGTATGGCGAATCCGGTCGTCCAACTCCTCGGGAAACGGCACCGTTTTCGCTTCGCGCGGCGGAATCGTGTGCCAGTGGACGATATGGTCTTTGAAGCGCTCATCTTGCAAAAACTGTTCAAGGATGTCCGTCAGGCTCTTTTTTCCGATCATATACTCATCCCCTTCTTCTTCCTCTATTCTACGAATGGATGTTCGCGATGTAAATGGGGCGGGGAACGGATTCCAGCGATCTACCAAAAAAAGAAAAACGCCACCTGCTCGATGCGGGTTGGCGTGGGGCGTTTTCTCTTAAACGAGCGTTTGAATGTGGAGTTGCCGGGAAATGTGTGTGGCTCGTCAGCGGCGGGTGGCCAGCCGCAGCGGCCGCAAAAGGGTGCCTTTCCAGGATGATTGGGCAGAGGTTGCGCCCGAAAGATTCCCCGCTGCTCGCTTGCTCGCTGGGTAGGCCCGGCGAAAGTCGATGCTGGAGGAAACGGCATTCTCCCCGTCGGTTCTGCTGTGGGTTAACACTCCGGCTCAAGGGACTGTCTCTTCGTGGCGCCCGTTTCTTTGGATAAAGTGGTGAGGGTTACGCCTCCGATGATGAAGAGCGCGCCGAGTAATTGCTGGGAGGTTACGAGTTTATCGAGAATGAAATAGCCGAAAATCATGGCTACGAATGGCTCCAGGTTGGAGAACATGGCGGCCTTGGCTGCCCCTACTTGCTGGAGCTGGCTGTTCCAGATCAGGGTGACGATTCCGTGCATGAGCACGGCGGTGAGGATGAGCAGGCCCCATGCCCACAGCTGTCCGCTGATGTGCCAGCCGGTTGCGTTGATCGCTGTGACCGGCACCATGGCGCCGAAGCCGATCAAGGTGGAGTACAGCGTCGTCACGAGCGGCGGGATGCGCTGGGCCAGCATGCGCACCAGGATGATCGAGATCGCAAAGGTGACCATCGTCAGCGCGATCCACAAAAGTCCGACGCTAAGCTGCAAGGCGGCGCCGTTGTAGATGACAAGCATGACGCCGAACGTGGCGATGATGGAGCCGGCGATCATTTTGGGCGTGAGCCTTTCCCGCAAAAATACCGCAGCCAAAAGCGCGGTGGTGACCGGTGTCAACGCGAGAATGAGCGCCGAGGTCGTTGAATCGGCGGTGACCAGACCTTGGTAAAACGTCCAATGGTTCAGGAACACGCCGCTGATGCCGAGTGCAAACAACAGCCCCCAGTCTTTGCGGGAAACGCGACCCAACCGCCGCGTGAGCAACGCGTAGCCGAGCAAGAAAAGCGCGATAAACAGCAACCGTGCAGCTGCCAGAAAAAAGGGAGAAAACTCGCGGACGAGGATGGTGCCAAAGACGAAATTGCTCCCCCAGACGGTGACGCAAAAGATCAATAACAAATAAGAACGCAGCATAGCGTAAGGTCCCGTTCCTTTCATTCATGTGCAAAATGCTTGCCGACCGCTTTGCTGCACAAATAAAGCAGCACCAGCGTTGTCGAGGCGGCCGTACTGATCCAGATCGCTTCCAGGTTGCCCACGAAGGAGCGGCTTACGTAACCGAAGGCCATCCCGACGAGAGCGGAAAACGGGATGAAAGTGCTCACCTTCCCTTTGGCGAGAACCATGACGACGACAGGGATCAGAAGTGCCGCATAAATAATCCCGAAGAAAAAAAGCAGTTCCAGTAACGAGGGGGTGAAATAGACGGTCACCAGAAACGACAACACTCCGAGAACGATCGCGAGCAGGTAGCTCATGCGCAGCTTTTGCCGTTCGTCGGCTTGCGGCTTGAACAGCTGGTACACATTGCTCACCATCAGGCTGATCATCGAGTGAATGCCTGCGCCGAAAGCGGATGTGATCGCACTGAAGGAGCAGAGCACAAACAAGACGAGCAAAAACGGATTGTCGATCTTGCGAATCAGTCCGAACAAGAGCGAGTAAATGTCATGAAAGCCGCCGGTGAAGATGACGATCATGATCAAGGCGGAAAAGGCAAGCGGCACCGTCGCCCCGATGAGCCCGGACAAAAGGAAGGCCGGGACGATTTTTTTCTCCTCGATCATGTAGAGGCGCTGCCAGGACGCCTGGTCGACGAACACCTGGCCGAACCCGATCAACAGGCCGCAGACGATGAACAGCAGCCCCTCGTGATTGTTGGCGACGAGCAGATACGGATGATACAGACGGATGCCCGCATACACATGCTCCACGCCTTTTTCGATGAAAAAATAGACCGGGATGAGGATCGCGGCCGCAAACGTGAAGATCACCTGGATAAAAGCGAACCGGTGGATCAGCACGATGCCGCCAAACCCTGCATACAGCACACAAAGCAGAAAAAAGCAGAGAAGGCCGATCGGAATCGGAATCCCGAACAAAATATTGACCAAAACCCCGGCTGCAAGCCCCTGCATAAACATCGTTTCAAAGCTGATGACAAACAAAACCCCAATCAGCATCCAGTAGCCAGAGCGATTCAGCTTGAAGCGAAGGTAGTCCCCGATCGTCAGCCCCTCGGAAAACTCCTGCCGCACCCGTTTGCCCAGCCAGCCGAAAGCGATCAGACCGAATGCGACCATGAGCGCATAGCCGATCCCGCCAAAAATCCCATACCGCACCAATGCCTCCGGGGAGGCGAAAATCGTATTGCCGGTAATCCAGCGCGCCAAAATGGAGACGACCCCCAGGCCGATGCCGACTTTTGCTGTTCCCAGAACGTACTCACGAAATGAATGGTAGAACAACCTCATTTCTCCTTTTCACGGTATTCCTTTGGCGTGCTGCCCATCTGCTTGCGGAAGATCGTGCTGAAATAATGCTGGCTGTTGAAGCCGGTTTTCTCCGCGACTGTCGAAATGCTCCAGTCGGGGTGGGAGAGGAGCAGTTTTTTGGCCATTTGAATGCGGTACTGCATCAAGTATTCCGAGAACGATACGCCGACCTCTTCCGTGAAGCGGCGGCTCAGGTAGGTGGCATTGATGTGGACCTCTGCGGCGAGGTCGGCCAGGTTCAGCTTGTCCGCGTATTTTTCATGAATGATCGAGAGCGCATCGTGGATGACGCGGGAATACTCGGTATGCGCCGTGCTGTTGCGGTATTTGCTGAGGATCTCGACCAGCTCGCTCTCGATGACCGGCTTGGTCATGTAATCGACGACGCCGAGCCGGATCGACTGTTTGGCATAGTGAAAATTTTGATAAGCCGTGACGATGATCAGGTCGACATCGGGATTCAGCTGGCGCAGCTCGTCGCCCAGCTCCAGTCCGGATTTGCCAGGCAGGTTGATGTCCAGGAAGGCGAGGTGGATCTTCACCTTTTGGCAAATTGCCAGTGCCTGGCTTCCGTCGTACGCTTTGTACAGATTCCAGAAAGGGAACAGCGGGGAGATGAGATACTCCAGCTGGTCAAGCTCAAGCGGTTCGTCATCCACCAATAAAACGTTCATGTTGCGTACCTCTTTTCCAACGAAAATGAATGGAATGCCTTATGCTCAGGGCACTGTGGGTAAGCCGGATTCATCCGGGCTGGCCAAATAGGGCCATTCCACAAGGACCTGCGTGCCGGTTCCTTCGATCGTTTGAATGTGCAGCTTGGCCCGCTCGCCAAAGTAAAGATGGAGGCGACGCCGGATGTTATCCAGGCCGTGCCCGCTCTTCTCCATGGCAAGGTCGGTGGCGGGGTCCAGCGAGCCGTTGTCCAGCACCTTGAGGATGACCAGGTCCTGCTGGCGGTAAAAGTCAATGCAGAGCACCGCCCGGCCGATTTTGCGCTCCAGACCGTGCTTGAACGAATTTTCCACCAGCGTCTGCAGGACAAACGGCGGAATGCGCGCAAGACCGATGCTCTGATCATGGATGGTGAGGCTGATGCTCAGCCGGGAGCCGAATCGCAGCTTCTGGATCTCGATGTAATGCTCGGTATAACGAATTTCTTCCGATAGCAAGATCATCGGCTCATTCGTCTTGTATTTGAACTTGAGAAATTGCGACAGCACCTCCAGCGCCCGCACCAGCTCCTCATTGCGCTTCAGGCGGGCGAGGCTCAGGATGACATTCAGCGTATTGAACAAAAAGTGCGGCTGAATCTGTTGGTTCAATTGGTTGTACAAAGACTGCTGCAGCTCTTTCTCCAGTTCCATCTTCTTGTTCCGGTTTTCCAGAAGGTCGATCCGCTTCTCGAAAATAAACAGAAACAATAAAGCAATAGCTCCTATGATAGGAGCCAAAATAAAGAGCAGAATGAGCATCGTGAAGCCTTCGAAGCTTATCATGCGATCCATCTACCTTTGGAGTGTTGTGTTTTTACTCTGGTTACACCAGGTGGCAGGCGACCTGATGCGTATGGCTCACGCCGGTCAACTGCGGAACTTCCGTTTTGCACCGATCGACGGCAAACGGGCAGCGCGTATGGAAACGGCACCCTTGCGGCGGATTGATCGGGGATGGCACATCGCCGGACAGCATCACGCGCTCGCGCTTTTCCTTGCGGTTCGGCACCGGGATGGCGGAGAGCAGCGCTTTGGTGTAAGGATGCTGCGGATTTTCAAACAGCGATTTCTTGTCGGCGATCTCCACCACTTTTCCCAAGTACATGACCATCACGCGGTCGGAAATATGACGGACGACGCCGAGGTCGTGCGAAATGAACAGATACGTTAGTTTATACTGCCGCTGCAATTCTTTCAATAGATTCAAAACTTGCGCCTGGATCGAGACGTCCAGCGCGGAAACGGCCTCATCGCAGATGATCAGCTTGGGCTCGACCGCAAGCGCGCGGGCAATGCCGATCCGCTGGCGCTGGCCGCCGGAAAATTCATGCGGATAACGGTCGATATGGTCGGGGCGCAACCCGACGTGGGCAAGCAGTTCGGTGATGCGGTCATGGCGCTTTTCCGCCGGGACGACATTCTGGATCGTCAGCGCTTCGCCGAGAATCTGCCCAACGGTTTGGCGCGGGTTGAGCGAGGCGAACGGGTCCTGGAAAATCACCTGCATGTCTTTGCGCAGCTTGCGCATATCCGTTTTATTGAACGACAGAATGTTTTTTTTGATCGTATAAAATTTCGCCGCCGCTCGGTTCGTCGAGCCGCAGGATTGCGCGTCCGGTCGTCGATTTGCCGCAACCGGATTCGCCGACGATGCTGAGCGTCTCGCCTTCATAGATGGAGAAGCTGATATCGTCCACGGCTTTGACATGATTGACCGTGCGGCCCAAAAGTCCGCCTTTGATCGGAAAGTATTGCTTCAGCTGTTTGACCTCGACCAGCGCTTTTTGCTTAGACATAGGTGGCACCCCCGCTTTTCACGTTTGCTTCCGGCTGTTTGTCCCATTCTGCCGTGTAGATCCAGCAGCGAATCTGGCTGTCGTCATTGACATGCACCAGTTCGGGCAGCGTCGTTTGGCAGATGGAGCGGGCATGCGGGCAGCGCGGCGCGAAGCGGCAGCCCTGCGGCATGTTGTACGGGCTCGGCACGCTGCCTTTGATCGCAACCAGCTCATCCTGGTCTTCATCGAGGCGCGGCAAGGAATTCAGCAAGCCGACCGTGTACGGGTGTTTCGGGTTGTCGAACAGCTCCTCGGCGGTTGTGTACTCCACGACTTTGCCGGCGTACATGACGGCGACGCGGTCGCATGTTTCCGAGACGACGCCGAGGTCATGCGTGATCATGATGACGCCCATGCCAAGCTCTTTTTGCAGCTTTTTCATCAGTTCCAAAATTTGCGCCTGGATGGTCACGTCGAGCGCGGTGGTCGGTTCGTCGGCAATCAGGATTTCCGGCGTGCACGCCATCGCCATCGCGATCATGACGCGTTGGCGCATCCCGCCGCTCAGCTCATGCGGCTCCTGCCTGGCCCGTTTTTCCGGGGAAGGGATGCCGACCAGCCGCAGCATGTCGACAGCTTTTTCCCATGCTTCTTTCTTACCCAGCTTTTGGTGCAGGCGAAACACTTCGGCGATTTGCTCACCGACCGAGTAGACCGGATTGAGCGAGGTCATCGGCTCCTGGAAAATCATCGAAATCTGGTTGCCGCGAATGGCGCGCATTTCCTCTTCCGATTTTTTCACTAAATCGGTTCCTTTAAACAAAATTTCGCCCCCGACGATTTTTCCGGGCGGGCTTGCGATCAGACGCAAGATCGAGAGCGAGGTGATGCTCTTGCCGCAGCCGGATTCCCCGACCAGGCCGAGCGTCTCGCCTTTGTGCAGCGTAAAGCTGATGCCGTCAACCGCGCGGCTCACACCTTCATCGGTAAAGAAGTGGGTCTGCAGGTTGCGGACGTCCAAGATTTTTTCTGCTGTTTTCGCCATGGTGACCCCTCCTTAGTCCAGTTCAATCCGTTTGTTGAAGTATCGGTACAGCACATCGACAGCCAGGTTTACGAATACGAAAATAACCGAGGCGACCAGCACGCCGCCTTGGACGACAGGCAGATCGCGCATGCGGATCGCGTCGACGATCAGACGGCCGAGGCCATTGATCGCAAAAACGGATTCCACCAGAACGGCGCCGCCCAGCAAAATCCCGAACTGCAGACCGACGACGGTGATGACCGGGATGAGCGCGTTTTTCAGCGCATGCTTGTAGACGATCACGCGCTGCTTCAAGCCTTTGGCCTTGGCGGTGCGGATGTAGTCCTGACGGATCACGTCGAGCATGCTGGAGCGTGTCATCCGCGCGACGATTGCGGCCCCGGATGCGCCCAAGGTGATCGCCGGCAGCACCAGATGCTTCCATGTACCCCACCCTGCGACAGGGAAGAGGTGCAGCTTCACCGAGAAGTAGTAAATCATCGTCAAGCCGAGCCAGAAGCTTGGCAGCGAGACGCCGAGCAGGGCGATGATCATGATCGTGATGTCAGCGAACGAATATTGTCTGGTTGCAGAGATGATTCCGGCCAGCATGCCCAGCACGATCGTGATGAAAATACTCGCGAGCGCGAGTTCGATGGTGATCGGCAGGCGGGTCATGATCTCATCTAGCACCGGCAGATTGGAGCGCAGGGACGTACCCAGGTCGCCTTGTACGACGTTGCCGACATAGTGGACATACTGCAGCATCACCGGCTGGTCGAGACCGAGCTGATGACGGATTTTTGCGACGTTTTCAACCGAAGCGCCTTCCCCTGCCAATAGCAGTGCCGGATCGCCCGGCACCATCTGCATGATCAGGAACACGACCAGGATGACGCCCAAAAGGACCGGGATCATCTGGAGCAGCCGGCGAATGATGTATACGAACATGTTGCTTTCCCCCCTATTGTTTCATCCTTGGATCGAGCGCGTCCCGCAGACCGTCTCCGAATACGTTGAAGCCGAGCACCAGCGTGGAGATCGCGATTCCCGGGAACATCGCCAGATACGGTGCGGTGAACAGAAAATCGCGTCCATTGGAAAGCATGGCGCCCCATTCCGGCAGCGGCGGCTGTGCGCCCAGTCCAAGGAAGGACAAACCGGCGGCGGACAGGATCGCGGTCGCCAAGCGGAGCGATGCCTGTACGATGATCGGAGAAAGAATATTTGGGAAAATATGAACGAAGATGATGCGCAAGTCGCTGGCGCCGAGCGAACGGATCGCGTCGATATACTCCAGCTTTTTCACCGCCAACGTTGAGCCCCGGACGATTCGGGCGAACATCGGGATCGAAAACACGCCGACCGCAATCATGACATTGATCAGACTCGGCCCCAAAGCGCTAACAATCGCGAGCGCGAGCAAAATGCCGGGGAAGGCGAGCAAGACATCGATGATACGCATGATGACGGTATCGACCCATTTGCCGTAGTAACCGGACAAGAGGCCGAGAATGACGCCGAAAAAAGCGCCGATGAACACCGCGACGAACCCGACCGAGAGCGAGAGGCGCGTGCCGAAAATGATCCGGCTGAGCACATCCCGGCCTTTGTCGTCCGTTCCCATCCAATGCTCGGCGGACGGCAGCTTCAATTTGTTGGGCAAGTCGATCTGGTACGGATCATGCGGAGCGAGAAGCGGCGCGAGCAGGGCAACGAGAATGTAAAAGATGATGACATAGCCGCCCGCCATCGCCAGCTTGTTTTTCTTTAATTTGTTGTAAAACACTTTCCATTTACCCGGCCTGGCCGGGGCTTTTTGTGTGACCGCTTGTTTCGGTTGAGCATACTCAACGTTCATGGTGCGAACCCCCCTTTGTAGATAAAAAGTTATCAGAAAACTTCGCAAAGTAAATAAGGTTCGGACAACTTGTAAAGATACTGAAAATAGAGGTAAAGATGTTGCAAATAAAAAACTGAATATTCCCTATAATGTAGACTGAACACCTGGGTCACACCGATTGGAAAACGAGGAAAGGGTGAGCAAATCGTGAGTGCTGCTGCTTATTGGTTAACCAATGTTCGACTGGAAAGCGGGTACCGTTATGAAAACGGGGCGATTGCCGGTACCGAGACGGAAGCTTGTCATATTCGGATTGAGGGGGGCGCCATCGCCGAGATTGTGCCGGCCGATCGCCCGCTGGATACGAACCTTGCGACACAAGATGCGGGAGGTTATTTGCTCCTGCCGTCTTTCATCGAAAAACACGTTCATTTGGATAAAACGATTTTGGGCGAGCCATGGCGCGCCGTCATTCCGGCTAAAAATGTCGTGGGCCGCTGCGAGATTGAAAAGCGTGTGCTGCCGTCTTTGCCGACGACGACACAGGAGCGGGCCGAGACGATGCTGGGCATTTTGCTTGGAAACGGTTCGACGCATGTCCGCACGCATGTCGACATCTATCCCGAGGCGGGCCTGTCCAATCTGGAATCGGTGCAGCGCGCGCTTGAAAGCTATTCCGGCATGCTGTCACACGAGATCGTCGCCTTTCCACAGCATGGCCTCTTGCGCACGCAGTCCAAGGAGCTGGTTCGCGAAGCGCTGCGCCAGGGAGCAGGGCTAGTCGGCGGCGTCGATCCGGCGACTGTAGACAACGACATCGAAGGATCGCTTGCACAGATGATGGAGCTGGCGGTGGAAGCCAATGCGGGCGTCGATCTGCATCTGCACGATTCCGATTACTTGGGTGCGTTCACGATGAGAAGGCTCGCGGCAATGACGGTGGATGCTGGCTGGCAGGGCCGCGTGGCGATCAGCCATGCGTTCGGGCTTGGCGAAATTCCGGTCGGAGAGGCAGCCGATCTGGCCGCACAGCTGGCAGAAGCGGGCATCACGATCATCACGAGCGCGCCGCACAGTGCCCAGCTGCCGCCGGTGCCGCTGCTGCATGAAAAAGGCGTGAGCGTCGCGGCAGGCTGCGACAATATTTATGATACATGGCAGCCGTTTGGCAACGGCGATGTGCTGGAGAGGGCGGGGCGCTTGTCCGAGCGATTCCGCTGGATCGATGAGCGCTCGCTGGGACAGGCTATCGGCTTTATTACCGGAGGAAAAACAACGCTCGATTCGGAAGGCAACCGGGCTTGGCCGAAAGTGGGCGACACCGCGAGCATGGTGCTTGTCGATGCGAGCTGCGCGGCGGAAGCGGTGGCCCGTCGAGCCGAACGTAAAGCGGTCTTTTTTGAAGGTCAGATGGTTGCGGGCGGGCACGACCGATGATCGATTTGCTGCTGGTACACGGCGTCATCATCACGATGGATGCCCAGCGCCGGATTTTGGAAGACGGCGCAGTCGCGAT
The DNA here is from genome assembly GCF_052072235.1 of Brevibacillus fluminis. Lineage (GTDB taxonomy): Bacteria > Bacillota > Bacilli > Brevibacillales > Brevibacillaceae > Brevibacillus_D > Brevibacillus_D fluminis_A. The sequence goes on from NZ_CM125436.1 coordinate 388,641, forward strand.
TCACAACGGACGGATTTTGGCTGTGGATGACACGGCGGCGCTTATCGGCAAGTATGAGGCGAAAAAGGTGATCGACTGCAAGCATCATTGCGTGCTGCCCGGATTCATCGATGCGCACGGTCATGGCGGGCATTCGATGTTCAAGACGATCGCGATGGAAAACCTCAGCTTCTGGATGCCGATCATGACCCACACCTACAAGCACAATGTGACCGATGAGTTCTGGTATTACGAGGGCAAGCTCAATGCGCTGGAGCGCCTGCGCGCCGGTGTGACGACAGGCGTGTGCGTGCTTGGCTCGATGCCGCGTTCGGACGATCCGGTTTTTGCCTTGAACCATGCGAAAGCATATGCGGAGGTCGGCGTGCGCGAAATCGTCTGCACAGGCCCGTGCAACCCGCCGTGGCCGCATCCGTTCAGCAGATGGGTGGACGGAAAGAAAATCACGCGGGACGTCACGTATGACGAGGTGCTGCACGGGGCGGAGGCAGTCATCGAGGCGCTGAATCACGCCCACGAAGACCGGATTCGCGCCTTCATCACGCCGTTCGTGATCGTCACCTCGGTGAATCCGTCGGGAGCGACGCCGGCCGATCAGCTGTACGGATTGACCGCTCATGACCGTTACCAGGCGAAGCGAATCCGCGAGATCGCCCGCAAATACAAGACACGGATTCACTCCGACGCGTTTGGCGGGATGATCCATTTGGCAATGCAGGACAAGGAAAACGCGCTGCTGGGCCCGGATGTCCATCTGCAGCACTGCCGTGGCATTTCGTTTGACGAAGCGCGGATTTTGGCCGAGACCGGAACGAATGTCAGCTCGGCCCCGGGCGTCAGCCAGATGTTCGAGCGCACGCCGATCACCGAGCTGATCGAACTGGGCGCGACCGTTGCGATCACCACGGACGGTACGTCGCCATCCGCGACGTTTGACATGTTCCAGGCGATGCGCAAGACGCAGATGATCCATCAGGCAGCGCTGCGGGACACGTACTATTTGCCGCCGGGCAAGCTCTTGGAGATGGTCACGATCGATGCGGCGCGCTGCGTCGGCTGGGATGACGAACTGGGATCGCTTGAGGTCGGCAAAAAAGCGGACGTGATCACGGTCGACATGAACCAGCCGCACTTGGCTCCGGCTTTCATGTATGTACACCGGCTCGTCTACCAGGCGGTGGCGAGCGATGTTGACAACGTCATCGTCGATGGCCGGCTCGTGCTGGAAAACAGGCAGGTGTTGCACGTCGACGAAAAGATGGCTTTGGCCGAGGCGAATGAGGAGGCGCTGCGTACGCTTGAGCGCGCCGATTTGAAAAAATATATGCAGCCGACAAAATATTTCTGGGGACACGCCCGCAATTACGTGGACGAAAAGCGCTTTGACCCAGAAACGCTGCGGTAGAGGAGCGTGACACGGATGAAAAGTAAGCTGACCGGACGCTATGTCGTCGGATACGATGGCGTGGATCATGTGATTGTGGAGCACGGCGAGGTCGTGTATGAAACACAGAGCGGGACCATTCTGTTCGTCGGTCACGACTATCCCGATCAGGTCGATGAAGTCATTGACGCCGGGAATGCGGTCATCAGCCCGGGTTTCATCGATTTGAACGCGCTCGGCGACATTGACCATGACATCGTACATGTGGAAGCGGGCAGCCGCCAGAAAAACCTGCTTTGGTCGGAAGCGTATTATCAAAACGGCTATCGTGAGGTCATGACGCCGGAGGAAGAAGCGTTCAAATCGCAGTTTGCCTATACGCAGCTGATCTTGAACGGTGTGACGACTGCGATGCCGATCACCTCGGTTTTTTACAAGCGGTGGGCGGAAACGTACGAGGAGCTGGAGGCTGCCGTGCATCATGCCGGCAAGCTCGGCTTGCGCATGTACATGGGGCCGAGCTACCAGTCCGGCATGCGCGTGGTCAAACCGAACGGCGAGATCGAGGTGCTGTGGAATGAGGAAGAGGGGCGTGCGGGGCTGCGCCGCGCCGTGGAATTCGTGAAAAAGTTCGACGGCGCATACGACGGCCTGATTCGCGGGATGCTGGCGCCCGAGCGAATCGAAACGCAGACGCCGGAAAACTTGCTCGAAACCAAGCGCTTCGCCGATGAGCTGGGCTGCCCGATCCGCCTGCATGCGGCACAGGGCGATTATGAATATCACGAAATTCATCGACGCCACAACAAGACGCCGATCCGCTTTCTCTATGACCTTGGTTTTCTCGGCGAAAGGACCGCGATTCCGCACGCCGACTATGTCGCAGGCTTCAGCAAGGTCGCGATTGGCGAAGGCTGTGACCTCGCGCTGCTCGCCGAAACGAAGACGACCGTCATCCATTGCCCGCTTGTTATCGGGCGACACGGACAGGCGCTGGAGTCGTTTGCCCGCTACAAGCGGCGCGGCATCAACATGGCGCTCGGCACCGATACCTTCCCGCCGGACATTTTCCAAAATGTCCGCACCGCGAGCATGGTGTCGCGGATGGTGGAAGGAGAGCTGGCGGACTCGACTTATGCCGATCTGTATCGGGCAGCGACGCTGGGCGGAGCCCGCTTCCTCGGACGCGACGACCTGGGACGGCTGGCGCCGGGGGCGAAAGCCGACATCATCGCGATCGACCTGGACGGCTTTCATATGGGCGCGGTCGACGATCCGATCCGCACGATGTTCATGTCCGGCTCCGGCCGCGATGTAAAGCTGTCGATCATCAACGGGCGGACCGTGATGAAAGATCGACTGATCCCCGGCGTCGATCTGGCCGACATCAAGCGCAAAGGCCAAGCCTATTTCGAGAAAATGCGCGCGGGCTATCTGGAGAGGGATTATCAACAGCTGCCAGCGGATGAATTGTTTGCACCATCATTTCGAACGGTGAAGAAAGGGTGAGCGATAGATGGCATCTGCCTACTGGTTAACAAATGTACGCTTGGAAAGCGGCTTCCGCTATGAAGAGGAGAGAATCGCAGGCACGACGACAGAGCTTTGCCACCTGAAGATCGAGGACGGCAAAATCGCGCAGATCGTCTCCGCCGATACAGCACTGACGGACGGCCTGCCGCAGCAGGATGCGAAGGAACTCTTGCTTTTGCCAGCGTTCGCCGACATGCATATCCATATCGACAAAACGTATTACAGCGGACCGTGGAAGGCGTGCACGCCGCCGGTCAGCATTTTCACCCGGATCAAGGAAGAGCAGGAGCTTTTGCCCAAGCTGCTTCCAACCGCGCGCCAACGCGCCGAAAACATGCTCGGTCTGCTGCTGTCGCACGGTTCGACACAAGTGCGTACCCATTGCAACGTCGATCAGGTCATCGGGCTGAAAAATCTGGAGGCGACGCTGCAGGCGACAGAGACATACGCAGCGAAGCAGTCGCACGAAATCGTCGCTTTTCCGCAGCACGGGCTCTTGCGCAGCGATTCGGTTGCGCTCGTCCGTGAGGCGATGCGCATGGGCGCGACGCATGTGGGCGGTGTAGACCCGGCTACGGTCGACCTCAACATCGAAAAATCGCTCGCCACGATCATGGAGCTGGCGGTCGAGGCAAACGCTGGTGTCGACATCCATATCCATGATCCGGGCCATTTGGGCACCTTCACGTTCCGCAGACTGGCGGCGATGACCGAGGAAGCAGGCTGGCAAAACCGCGTCACGATCAGCCACTGCATCGGCTTGGCCGACGTGTCACCGCAAGAGCAGGCAGAGCTTGCCGAGCTGTTCACATCGGTGGGCATCTCCATCACCTCGACCGTGCCGATCAACCGCGCGACGATTCCTTTCCCGATCTTGAAAGAAAAAGGCGTTTCGGTTTCATTGGGCGATGACAGCATCACCGACCACTGGTCGCCCTTTGGACGCGGCGACAGTCTGGAGCGCGCAGGCCGCTTGGCCGAACGCTTCCGCTGGAGCAACGAGCGCGCGCTGGCCGAAACGCTGGGCTTCATCACCAATGGCGTCACGCCGCTCAATAGCGAGGGCCAGCGCGTCTGGCCGGCTGTCGGCGACACGATGAGCGGGGTGCTGGTGCATGCGAGCTGCTCGGCAGAAGCGGTCGCCCGCCGCGTGCAGCGCCAGGCGGTGCTGTTCCACGGAAAGGTCGTGTCCGGTTCTGTGTAAAAGGAAAACAGGTTGTCGAGGCAATGCGAACTCGGCAACCTGTTTTTTTATCACCTGCGTCCAATCGATCGGCTTATGATCCATGATGAATGATGCGATTTGCACGATGCACGTCTTCCGCTTTCACCAAGATGTGGTATGTTGTGCCGAACGCGTCCCCGCTGCCTTCCCCGCCGCCCGTGCAGACAGCTTCTGTCTTAGCCGCCACATTCGCTTCGCTGAGCCGTCCCTTGCATTTCATGTACGTCTCCACATGTTGCGTCGAAAACACGACAACCCATTTCGTTCGGGCAAACAGCTTGTGCAAAAAATGCCACATTGTCCGGATCACTCCTTTTCGTATGCTGGTAATCACGATCCTGGTGACGATCCTGCTGCTCGGCACGACTATGGCTGCATTTGGTACAATGCAACACAACCACACGGAAGTGATGCTCACTACCGCAAAGTTAATGGAAAAATCCATGAAAATAAAAAAAGCCCAGCCCTGCAAGATGGTAGCGGGGAAAGGCTTTTCTTATGAGTGCAACCAGCCCTGCAAGATGGTAGCGGAGAAAGTTGACACTCATCCGATATTTTTTCTTGAAATCAAGTATAATATACGCAAAAGTCAACCGTCAAGTGTAATTAGGTGCACTTGATATAGATAAACAGGTAAAACGGGGGAACGAGAATGGGTTATGCAATTTATTTTGATGAATCGAATAAGCTGGATCAACCGAATGGCGGATATTCTTATTATGGAGCACTGGGGACCGACGAAGATACCATGGGTAACATTATTCAGCAAATTGAGCAGATAAACAATCAGATGAGTACACACAGCGAAATGCATTTTGCAGAGTATACAAGTGATCGGCATTTCGGGAAGTATTTTAAATCAATGAACAGCGTTGTTAAACACGATATACACATGAACATTTTCGTTGTTAATAATGAGGATGCCATACATATTGGGAGTCAAATGCCTGTGACAATTCCGGAACTACGTGAGCTATTTTACGTAAAAATCCCTGAACGACTCTTTTACGGGATGACACGAAATTTAAGTAATGGTGAAAAAATCAAAATTGTTGTAGATGAGAATGAAGAATACGATAGCCTGGATGTATACAATAAGTTGGAGAAGCAAATGAATGCACACTCCGCATATCGGAACAAAGGGTATAAGGTCCACTCTGTAACCTCGAAAACATCACATGATTCCATTCCGTTACAGATCATCGATGTTTTTATGGGGATGGCCGTCTTTTTAATGGAAAAACACTATAAAAACGTGGGCTATAAAGAGGCAGATGTCACTCTTAAAGTAAAAAGTGATTTGATCTACCGCTTTCTTATTCAGGACGATAATATCAGCAGAATTCAGAAAAAGGTTAATCTTTATAGGTGGGAAGGAAAGGAAGAGCAAATTACAAAGGTTAGTTTTAGTGAATATATATCAGAATTTATGGCAGATAAAACACAATTTGATATTAAAGAAATGATTCGTCTTGAGAAATTCAGGTTGAATAAACCAGGCCTATCTACAAAAGATTATAGATTGGCGATGGGGTATACGAATGGACAGTTGAAAATGATCCAAGGTTACATTGACGAATTGAATGGTAAAGGGCGCAATAGTCATTTTGCAAATTGAACCTAATCTGGTGGTGGAAGCGACAGAGGATCGTGCATCTGGAGATAAAAGGTGAGACGTACGGTGTCCCAAAAGGGGCAGCCGCCGTCTCGCCTTTTTTCAATACAACACCATACTCCCCGTCCGCTTCATCCTCCGCTCCGCCAGCCGCAGCATACCGGCGGTCACCCCGACAAGCCCCAGCAGCACCCCGGCGAGCACAGTCAAATCCGGCAGTATGTCCTGCATCCCCGCACCGTCCAGCAGCAGCTTGCGGATGATCGCGAGCGCATAGGTCAGTGGAAAGCAAAGCGAAATCAGCTTTGCCCAAAACGGAAAAGCGAGCGGCGGGATGCGCACCCCGGCAAAAATCAGCATCGGTTCATCCAGGATCGTGTACAAAAAGCTGGAATCGCGTGAAAACAGGAACAGCACGGTCAGCAATCCGCCCCAAACGACGGCGGAGACGACCAGGATCAGAAAGGCGAGCGGAATGCTCCACCAGCCGCTGATGTGAAGGCCGCCCACCAGCACGATCGCAATCAGCACGAACGAGAGGAACAGCCAGACCCCCTCTGCCAGCGAGGAGATCGTGCGGCCGAAAACAAAGGCCAACCGGTTCACCGGCGCGATGAAGATCATTTCCATCGTGCCAGCCTGCCGCTCAAAACTCATCCGCCACGCGGACTGCACCAGGCACCAGAAAAAAATATAGCCGAGATAGCCGGTCAGCAAGTACAGCACCAGCTGGTCGGGATCGACGAAGCGAGCCAGCGGCGAATCAGCCCCACGTGCGAACGGAAAAAACGAATAGTACGAGGTAACGAACATGACGATCGGCCACAAGAGCAGGCTGAAGTAGATCAGATTGCTGTGAAACGAGTTGCGGTGCTCCTTTTTGATTTCCGCCCAGACGAGCGCAAGCCATTCTCTCATGCACTCCGCACCTCCGCCAGATGGAGGATGACGTCCTCCAAGGAAGCCTGCTGTGTAGTCAACCGCAGCACAGGGGAGCGATGGGTGGCCAGGCTGGAGAGAACGACTGGCGTCAGGTCGGTATCCGCGCGCACGATGATCTCGGTGCCGCCATCCGCTCCGGCATGCAGTTGGCAGCTTCCCTTGTACTGACTGATCACCCGTTCCAGTTCGTCTGCCAAAAGCGGTGGCAGCATCGGCACGGTCACGCGGAGCGTCACTTCCTTGAACAGCGATTTGGTGAGTCGTTCCGGCGTATCCCGGGCGATCAGCTTGCCTTTGTCGATGATCAGCACTTCATCGCACAGCTCTTCGATTTCGTGCATGTAGTGGCTGGTCAGCAAAATGGCTTTTCCGTGCTGGGTCGCAAGCTCTTTGACATGTTGGCGGAGATGGCGCGCAATCGGCGCATCGAGGCCGAGTGTCGGCTCGTCGAGGAACAGATAGGCGGGGTCGTTGATCAGCCCGCGGGCGATTTGCAGGCGCTGCTTCATGCCTTTGGAATACTGCTCCACCGGTTTATCCGCAGCGTCGGCGAGCCCGACCTGCGCGAGCAGATCATCGATGCGATTTTTCAAGCGTATCCCCGAAAGGCCGTAGAGGCTGCCAAAGTACGCCAGATTCTCCCGTGCGGTCAACCGCCAATACAGCATGCGTTCGCCGCCTGCGATCATGTTGACGAGCCGCTTGACTTGGCGGTCGTCTTTGACGGCATCCAGCCCGTTGATCGTGATCGAGCCGCTGGTCGGTTCCAGGAGCGTCGTGCACATTTTGATCGTCGTGGTTTTGCCGGCGCCATTGATGCCGAGCAGCCCGACAATTTTGCCCGGTTCCAGTTGGAAGGACAGGTCGGATACGGCGGTATGCTCCATCCATTCGTTTCGCAGCCAGTTTTTCCGCTTCTTTACTCGATACGTTTTCGATACATGGTCGACAATCAGCATCTTAGGCACTCTCCTTTAGCCAAAAATAGTTTCCAGCACGCGTTTTTCCATACGACGCATCGTTCCCCAGCCGATGGTCAGATAGGCAAGCGACAAAAATCCCATGTGGATCAGCTGCGGTGTGACATCCGCCAGGCCATGCCCTCCGATCACCATCTGGCGGAAGGCGTCCAGGGCCGGGGTAAGCGGCATGATCATGCTGAGCGGCTGCAGCCATTCCGGCAAGAAGGCGATGGGAAAAGTAACGCCGGAGACAAATGTCATGATGACAAACAGCGTGTTTTGGGTGATGTACGTATCGCGGAACCGCAGCATCAGGCTCCCCAGCACCAATGCCTGACAGAAGAAGGCGGCCGTCGCGCAAAGCCAGATCACGATTGCTCCTGTGATGTTGGTGTGCGCCAAAGTCAGTCCGAACGGAAGACCGAACAGCAAAATCACGCCAAATTCAAACAGCGTCCGCGTCATTTGCTGCAGCACATTGCCGATAAAATACCCTTTGCGCGACGATGGCGTGAGCAAGAGCGATTCCAGCGTCCCTTCCCGCAGCTCGGTAATCAGCGAGCGGCTCACATTCATCAGCGTCGAGACGGCAAACGGTTGGAAAATTCCGCCGAGAATCACATAGGTCAAATAATCCGAGGTACCGGCAAACTGGGCAAATCGGCTGTCCAAGCTCCCGCCGAACACATAGGTGTACGTGAAGTAGGCAAAGAGCACCGTATAGATGCCCGCCAAAATGTGGCCGATGACAAACGAGAGCGGATAGGCGCGAAGCATGACGAGCATATTGCGGGTAAAAGTCGCCCGGGCGATCAGTAACACTTCGATTTCCTCCTTTTACGAAAGTTCGGGGTCCGGCAAATCGATGAATTCATGAATATCGACAGCCAGCCGCTCGATTTTGTCGGGGATTCCCCGGTAAAAAACGTAACGCCCTTTGCGTTCCCCCCAGATGTAACCGGCCTCAAGCAAGATTTTGATATGCTTGACGACCGCAGGCTCGCTGATGCCGTGCATGTCGGCCAACTGCTGGGTGCAGTAGGAATGGAGCAGCAGGTTTTTTAAGATAGTCACGCGCGTCAAATCGCTGAACACTTTCATTTTCAAGATGAAATCAGCCGGGATGCCAGGTTTCTCCGTCGAGCCGGGGATATGGAGCGCCAAGCCGACGCTGATCCGTTCCCCATAGATGCCGAGCAGCAAATGGGGGGAGACGAAGGTGGACGGGTGGACCACGATCTGCTGCAAATCGGTATAGCGGAACTGATACGTGTGCGCCTTGTGAAATTGCAAAAAATCGTCGTGCAGCTGCAAACGCGGGTGGATTCTGTCCATAAACGCGAGCGGCTCTTTTTGCAATCGCTCCTGCGACTCGTGTACCGACTGGATGATCCAAGGTTCGATCCGCCGTTGTTCGACCGCGTAGTAGGGAAGATAGGCGTAGCAAAACTCCAAAAACGCGCGCTTGGCAGCGAGCGGCCGACGAATCAAGTCGCGTTCCTCCGGGGCAAGCTGCTCCCAACCATCGGACGTACGCCCCTCCATCCAGCTCTGCAGCTGCTTGGGGTGAAAGGCAGGGCCGAGCATCGCCTCGATGAATTCTACGGGAGTAAGCGACTCGACCCGTTCCAGCCCGGCTTCCACGCTTGGATAAGCCGACTCCCGCCATGGCTCAAAAAAATCAAGGACATGGAGAAAGCCGTGGGAGAGGGTATGGAATGCCAAAAGCTCTTCAGCAAGCGTTGTCGGCAGCTGCTCGGTCAACGCTTCCGCCCATTTCAGCCGGGTCGTATGATGAGTCGGATTGCCCGCCACATGCAGACTGAGGAAAAATTCGTAGACGGGCAAATAGGAGAGCGTCACATGTTTTTGCAGCCAGAGAGCTAAGTCCTGCATCTCATCACCCCTTTCAATTAACCGATTGGTTTATTCATTTTCGCTGATGGCAAAATTATCGATAGTATGAGGGGCGCCTGATGAGTTGTCAAGAAGCCAATCAAAATCTTTTGCCTGAAAAAATGAAAAATGGTAAAAAATCTGCAAATAGAAGTAAAGATAGTGCAATCAAAATTACAGAAAATTTCTTACTATCAAAATAAGCAAAAAACGGGACGCGCTCGTTTTTGCACAGCAATTCATATCTTTTTTCTGCAAGAGGGGGTACTTACATGAAGAAACAGATCGTTGGCGCCGTGCTTGCCTTGTCAGTTGCATTGACAGGATGCGCATCATCACCGCAGAGCCAAGAGGCAGCAGGCGGTAAAACAGAGCCGACCGCCGCAGCACCAAAAGAAGGGGGCACGCTGGTGATCGCGCGACTCAGCGATGCCAATAACCTGGACCCGCATTTCAGCACGCAGATCAACTCGATGGCCACGATTCAGCACAAGGTATACGAGGGCTTGGTCCTTCTGGATGCCAACAGCGAGTACAAGCCTCTGCTTGCGACCGAATGGAAGCAGCTCGACGATTTGACATGGGAATTCAAGTTGCGCCAAGGCGTGGAATTCCAGGACGGCACGCCGTTCAACGCGGCAGCAGTGAAGAAAACGCTCGAACGCATTTTGGATAAAAACAATCCGACTCCAAAAGCGAACATGTTCGGAATGATCAAAGAAGTGAAAGCCGTGGATGACAGCACGGTGCAAATCGTGCTGAGCTACCCGTTTGCCGGATTGCTCTCCATTCTGGCCAGTGCGGAAGGGGTCATGATCAGCCCGGCCGCAATCGACAAATATGGCAAAGACTTGACGAAGCACCCGGTTGGCACCGGTCCGTTCACCTTTGAATCGTGGACTCCAGGCCAGGAGATCGTTTTGGTGAAAAACGAAAAATATTGGGGCACCAAGCCGAAGCTGGACAAGGTCGTCTTCAAAACCGTTCCGGAAGATGCGACCCGCGTCGCAATGGTCGAGGCGGGCGAAGCGCAAATCGCCGAGCAGTTGCCTGTGACCGAAATCGAGCGCGTGCAATCGTCGGACACAGTCACGCTGGGCCGCTTTGAATCGTTCGCCGACGACCATATCGGCTTCAACACGAAGAAAAAGCCGTTTGACGATGTCCGTGTCCGTCAGGCGATCGCACATGCAATCGACAAGGAAGCGATCATCAAAGGGGTTTACAACAATGTCGGGAAAGTGGCCAACTCGACGCTGGGGCCAAAGGTCATCGGTTACAGCCCGAATGTGAAAGGGTTCGATTATGATCTCAACAAAGCGAAGCAGCTGCTCGCTGAAGCAGGCTATCCGAACGGCTTCAAAGCAACTGTTTCGTTAAATGACAACAAGGCGCGGATCAACGTCGCTGAAGTGCTACAGTCTCAGCTCAAAGGCATCGGCATCGATCTGCAAGTCAATGTGATGGAATTCGGCGCGTACATCGACGCTGCATCCAAAGGCAACACCGACATGTTCATCAGCGGATGGGGCAATGCGACAGGCGACGCCGACTACAACCAGTACAACCTGTTCCACAGCAGCTCTGCAGGCTTGCCAGGCAATCATGCCTTCTACAACAACAAGGAAGTCGACAAGCTGATTGAAGACGGCCGCAAAGAAAAAGATCCGGAAAAACGCAAGCAAATCTATGAAAAAGCACAGGAGATCGAATCCCAGGAAGTGCCGTACATCCCGTACCGCAGCTCCGAAAACCTGGCGGCGATCGCCAAAAACGTCAAGGGTGCGTGGATCAGCCCATCCGGCTATCTGGAGATCAATGATGTGACATTGCAATAAAAAAATGTGTGACGTCCTAGCGAGGTCTGCCTTTCCCAACGGCAGGCCTCGCTTTTTTTCCCTGTGTTTTTATTCCTTTCCGGCACATTGGAGCGTTTCAACTTTTGTTCATTCGGGTACATGTCGGAATAACGAACATTGTCCGACTGAAATGAGCACGCCAAGAGGACGATGATCAATGTATTTTACCCACGGTACCGTGGAAATGGGAGAGAGGCTTTATGCGTATTAGACTGAAGGGATCATTAAAGACGAGACTCATCACATCATTCGCCATTTTACTGCTGGTTCCCAGTCTGTTGATCGGCATTCTGTCCTACCAAAACGCGAAAACAAAAGTTGAGGACCAGATGGTAGCAGGCGGGAAGGATACGGTGTACTTTTTAAACAACACCATCGATATGCTGGTGAGCCCGAAAGTTCATCAGATCCAGTATTTCGCCCAAACCTTGAAAGCCAAGGGCGATCAGCCGCAAGACAGGGAAGAAGCCAAATTGCGGCTGGAGCAATACATCCGCACACAGCCGGAAATCTTAAACGCCTATTTGGGCACCGAGACCGGAAAGATGTTTATCACGCCAAGCGAGTTGCCAGCCGATTATGACCCACGAAAGCGCGGCTGGTACAAGCAGGCAATGGAGAAAAAAGGAGAGCCATACATTACTGAACCGTACCAAGATCTTGGCACTGGGAAAATCGTCGTCTCTGTTGTGATGACGACCCAGGATGGAGCGGGCGTAGTCGGATTTGACCTGAGCCTGGAAAAACTGAGCGAGCTGGCCAAAAATTTCAAGATCGGCAGCGAAGGGTACGCTTATATTTTGGATCAAACGGGAAAGGTGCTTGTCCACCCGACTCTGGAAAGCGGAACCGAGGCCAAAGGCAGCCAGTTTGCCCCGGTTTTTGCCCAGGAGAGCGGCACGTTCAGCAATCAGGAGGGCGGTAGAGCGACGCAGACGATTTTTGCCACCAACAAGCTGACGGGCTGGAAGCTGGCGGGCGTTCTGCCGGCATCCGAGCTGGAGCAGGCGGTCGCGCCGATTTTCAAGTCTTCGTCAGTGGTCATCGCAATCGCCATCATTTTGGGAGCGGCGGTCATCGTGCTGATCGTGCGGTCGATTACCAAACCGCTGCGCCGCTTGATGGAGGCGACCTTCAAAATCAGCCAGGGCGACTTGCGTGAACGCGTTGCCATTGATGCAGACGATGAGCTGGGGCATCTGGCGGCCCGGTTCAATCAAATGGTCGACTCGCTTGCGGCGCTGATTACCGGCGTGCGCCAAACCGTGGACCAGTTGGCTGCTTCCTCAGAAGAGCTGACGGCCAGCTCACAGCAGACAGCCGAGGCATCGGAGCACATATCGGCCTCGATTCAGCAGGTAGCGGCGAGCGCGGAGACACAGGTGCAAAGCGTGCGCCAGAGCGAGGAGTCCATCGGGCATTTCTCCATCGGGGTTCAGCAAATTTCGACAAGCGCCGTGCATGTTTCCCAGGCGGCATCGAACTCTTCCGATCTGGCCGAAACCGGCAGCACATCGCTGGAAACCGCCGTCCGGCAGATGGGGAAAATCCACGAAACGATCGCGAATGTGTCCAGCGTGATTCAGGGGCTGGGCAATTGCTCGCAGGAGATCGGGCAAATCGTCGAAGATATTACCGGGATTGCGTCGCAGACCAATCTGCTCGCGCTCAATGCGGCGATTGAAGCGGCGCGGGCAGGTGAGCAAGGACGCGGCTTCGCGGTCGTCGCAGATGAGGTGCGCAAGCTGGCGGAGCAATCGTCCCGTTCTGCAGCCAAAATTACGGGGCTGATCGCGACCATTCAGAGCGAAACGGCGCAGGCGATCCAATCGATCGCGGCAGGCTCGCAAGAAGTCGAGACCGGCATGAAAGTAGTGGCCGAAGCAGAGGAGTCATTTGGCAAAATCAAGCGCTCCGTGCAGGAAGTCACCGGCCAAATCCAGGAAGTGTCGGCAGCTTCCCAGCAAATGTCGGCAAGTACAGACCAGCTTCTCGGCGCATCCCGGGTTATCCGGGAGCTGGCAGTGGAAACCGCCACCGGTGCGGATGGCATTTCAGCCGCAAGTCAGCAGCAGCTGGCAGCGATGGAGGAAATCTCCTCGTCGGCATTTGCTTTGTCTACGATGGCTGAGGAGCTGCAGGAGATGGTTTCCAGGTTTCAGGTGTAAGAATCGCAGTCGTCACAAAAATCCCCTCGGCACGTTTCGGGGGGATTTTGCGTTTTCAACAAAAATAAAAATAGTAAAGATAGTATAAAATAATGTAAAGATCATGTAACTCACTTTACTGAATATTTTCTATAATCCTTACTAAGAAGCGTGCCGCCAACAATCGGCATGGCTCGACAGGAAAATGAAACAGGGGGTTACGTAATGATGAAGAAACAACATGTGCTCGGATCGCTTCTCGCGCTGTCCCTCGTCTGCACAGGCGTTCTCGCTGGCTGCGGATCGCAGCCGGAGCAGTCGGCGACATCAGGGTCAGCGGCAGAAGCGCCGAAAGCCGGCGGGACGCTGATCGTTGCGCGCAAAGCCGATGCGAACAATCTCGATCCGCAGTTCATCTCCAATATTCCTTCGGCCAACTACATTTTTGGCAAGGTGTATGAAGGCTTGGTCAAAACCGATAAAGACATGCAATATCAGCCATCGCTTGCCACCGAGTGGAAGCAGGTGGATGACCTGACATGGGAGTTCAGGCTGCGCGAGGGCGTGACATTCCACGACGGCGCGCCGTTTAACGCGGAGGCAGTGAAAAAGACGATTGAGCGCATCCTCGATCCGAAGGTGAAATCGCCGCGCGCGAGCGTTTTTTCCATGGTGAAGGAAGTGAAAGCGGTGGACGAGCATACCGTGCAATTCATCCTCTCCTCGCCGTATACGCCGCTCCTGTCGATTTTGGCGAGCAACGAGGGCAGCATGCTGAGCCCGAAAGCGATCGCAGAGCATGCCGACACCTTGTCCAAAAATCCGATCGGAACCGGCCCGTTCAAATTTGAATCGTGGACGCCGGGGCAAGAGATGATTTTGGTCAAAAACGACAGCTACTGGGGCCAAAAGCCAAAAGTCGACAAGATCGATTACAAGGTCGTTCCGGAAGATACGACACGCATCGCGATGGTGGAAGCGGGCGAGGTGCATGTCGCCGACCAATTGCCGGTAACCGAGCTGGAGCGGGTGCAAACCTCGCAATCGATGAACCTGGTTCGCGCAGAGGGACTGGGTGTCGAGTACATCGGTTTCAATACGCAGCAGAAGCCGTTCGACGATGAGCGCGTTCGTCAGGCAGTCGCGCATGCGATCGAAAAAGACGCCATCATCAAAGGAGTCTACAACAACGTGGGCAATCGCGCGGTCACAGCGCTTTCGCCAAAAATGGCCGGCTTCAACACCAAGCTGGAAGACTACAATTACGATGTGAACAAAGCCAAGGAGCTGCTGGCGGAAGCGGGCTATCCGAACGGCTTCAAAACCTCCATCGTGACCGATGACCGCAAAGAGCGCATCAATGTGGCAGAGGTCATTCAGTCCCAGCTGAAAGGAATCGGCATCGATCTGGAAATCAAAGTGATGGAGTACGGCGCTTACCTCGATATGACAGACAAAGGCCAGCATGCGATGTTCATCGGCGGATGGGGCAATGCGACGGGGGATGCGGACTACAACCAGTACAACGTGTTCCATTCCAGCTCCAAAGGCAGCGCGGGCAACATCGCCTTCTACAACAATCCGGAAGTGGACAAGCTGATCGTGGAAGGACGCAAAGAGCAAGATCCGGAAAAACGCAATGCGATCTACGCCAAGCTGCAGGAGATCGAGCTGAAAGAAGCGCCGGTCATCCCGATCCGCACCATCGACCATATCGCGGCAGCGGGCAAAAATGTCCAAGGCTTCTGGCTCAACCCGATCGGCTACCTGATGGTGAATGACGTAACCGTCCAATAAAACGAACGACTGTCACCATGGGGAATGTTTTGTTCGGGAATTTCATGGCGGACATCCTGTTGTCAACAAGTGTGCAGGGAAGCAAAATGTTTGATGACAGCAAACTCGCGGACAGCGGCCCGCCTTGAAAACGATGAAAATTCTGGCAGGATACTGAAAAATAAAACCGTGTGCGGATCGCATTTTGTGCGTGAAACATTCGGTTTTTATTTATTTGATGGCAGCTATTAGCAAAGAAACACAATACCGAAAACGATAAACACGAATGAAATGGCAAATGTGATGTTGACAGACGATAATCGGATGCTATAGAATACGATTGTCGAAAAAGTTAATAGCATTGTCTGATTCGTATATCCTCAAGATATGGTCTGAGGGTCTCTACAAGGAACCGTAAATTCCTAACTACGAATGATATGCCTGACGTATATCATTCCGTAGGTAGGAGTTTTTTTGTTGTGTTCGTTACCTTATTTTTCAACAACTAGTTACTTTTGTCATCGGGAGGAAAAAGAATGAGCAACCAATACGATGTGATTGTAGTAGGAGCAGGACCAGCAGGCATCTTTTTGAGCTATGAATTGACTTTGCGTTCACCTGAACTGAAAGTATTGCTGATCGATAAAGGGCATGACATCTATGCGCGCCGCTGTCCGATTTTGGAGGAGAAGATCAAGCTTTGCCCGCCGCCGGCAGGCAAAAAAGATTTCGCAGGCTGTTTGCCGGCCTGTTCCATCACGAGCGGATTTGGCGGGGCGGGCGCGTACAGCGACGGAAAATTCAATATTACGACGGAGTTCGGCGGCTGGATGACCGATTACTTGTCGCCTTCAAAAGTGCTGGAGCTGATTCAGTATGTGGACAGCATCAATTTGCAGCACGGGGCTACGACATCCATCACCGATCCGACGACCGACACGATCAAGAGCATCGAGCAGCGCGGTTTCGCGGCGGGGCTCAAGCTGTTGCGGGCACAGGTCAGACACTTGGGCACCGAGCAAAATTTGGAGATTTTGAAATCGATATTTGAATATTTGAAAAACAGAATTGACATGATGTTCAAGACGGAAGTGGAAGACTTGATCACCGTGAAGGAAGACGGTCGCCATGTCGTCAAAGGCGTCGTCCTGAAAAACGGGGAGGAATATCATAGCGATTATGTGGCGATCGTGCCGGGCCGTGACGGTTCCGCATGGCTGACCGACATTTTGAAGAAGCGCCGCTTGAAAATGTACAACAACCAGGTCGACGTCGGCGTCCGCGTGGAAACATCCGACGTGGTGATGCAAGAGATCAACGAGCATCTGTATGAAGGCAAATTTATTTTCAACACCTCTGTCGGGACGCGCGTGCGGACGTTTTGCAGCAACCCGTCCGGCCACGTCGTGGTAGAGAACCACAGCGGCATTATGGCGGCCAACGGCCATTCGTACAAAGACCCGGCGCTCGGCTCGAACAACACCAACTTCGCGCTGCTTGTATCGCACAAGTTCACCGAGCCGTTCGACAAGCCGAATGAGTATGCGCGCGAGATTTGCAAGCGGGCGAACGATTTGTCGAGCGGCGGCGTGATCGTGCAGAAGTACGGCGATATCATTCGTGGCAGACGCTCGACCGAGGGGCGGATTCGGGAAGGCTTCCTGGAGCCGACGCTGAAAGAGGCTGTGCCGGGCGATTTGGGACTGGTTCTGCCATACAACACGATGAAAAGCCTGATTGAAATGATGGAAGCATTGGATAAAGTCACGCCGGGCATCGCCTCGGAGCACACCTTGTTCTACGGGGTGGAGGCCAAATTTTACTCGGCGCGCCCAAAGCTGACCGAAGAGTTCGAGACGGAGATTGCCGGCTTGTACTGCGGCGGCGACGGAGCGGGCATCACCCGCGGCCTGGCGCAAGCGGGAGCGGCCGGCGTCTGGATCGCGCGAAGCATTCTGGGCAAAGCAGCGGCAAACTAACATAAGTAGCGGTACGAGAGAGATCGGTGCAGGCGCAAATCGCCCAAGCACCGGTCTTTTTGCTTTTGCTGAAATCTTTTACAATAAAGGAAGAAAACATGTCGAAGACCAAGGGGAACGAAATGAAAAAGTCGCTTCGTCTACGGACCATTGTCAATTTATTGGTCATTACGAGCATCACGCTATCATTCGTCGGCTGGTACAATTACCGCGAAGCGAAAAAGGGCATCGTCGAATCCTTGGAGTACAACGCCATGACCAAAATCGCCTCCCGCGCCTACGACCTGTCCTCCATGCTGAAGACAAGGCTGGCTGAGCTGACGGTCATGAGCCACACGAACTTGATCCGATCGGGAACCGATCAGGAGAAGCTGGCTTATTTGATCCGGGAAAAAAACCGCCCGGGTAACGCGCTCATCCGCTCATTCGGCTTTGCAGATATGAACGGGTTGGTGAAGCTGACGACGGGCGAGACGATTCCGTTCGAGTCGAGACAAAATCCCTATTTGCGGCTTGCGCAAAGCGGCAAAAGCGTGGTGATGGACCCGACGCGCAGCCAGATTCAACCGTACAGCCTGATTATTCCGCTCATCGCTCCGGTTTACGATGACCAGAACCGGATGATCGGATTTTTGAGCGAAACCTTATACGGCAGAAGTGTGTTCATGGAGTATACGGATATCAAGATCGGCAGCTCCGATCAAGTGATGCTGGTGCAGCGCGACGGCCGGATCATCCATCATGCCGATTCGAGCCGGAGCCTCACCTATTTTTCGTCGGAGGAAAATGGAGCGCTGCAAACGGTGCTGACCGATATGGCGGAGAAGAGCAATGGCTTCCGCGAGGTGACGCTGCATGGCTTGCAGCAGATCGCAGTGTATGCACAGGTGCCGGACACCGACTGGTTCATGATGCTGCTTGTGCCGTTGGCCGATTTTGAAGAGCCGCTACAACATGTGCTGTTGACTACGCTGCTTTCGATTCTCGCAAGCGACATCTTCCTGGCTACAATGATTTACCTCCTTTTTGAGAGCGTTCTGAAGCGAATCCAGCAAATATTGAGAGTGACGGAACGCGTGGCGAGCGGTGATCTCAACGTCAAACCGATCCCGATTGTGGATCAGGACGAGATCAGCGCCTTGGCCGTCTCGGTGAACCGGATGGCGGATAATTTGCGCCATCTGTTTGAAGAGCAAAAACGGGTGCAGGGCGAGATGATCATAGCCAGGCAGGAGGCGGAAGAAGCCAACTTGGCGAAAACGCATTTCCTCGCCCGCATGAGCCACGAGATTCGCACCCCGCTCAACGGCATCATCGGATTGACCCAGCTCATGCAAAAAACAAAGCTGACCGATATCCAGATGGATTACCACGGAAAAATCATGGCTTCGTCGCGGGCTCTGCTTTCCACGATCAACGAAATACTCGATTTTTCCAAGATTGAGGCGGGCAAGCTGGAGTTGGAGCAGAGTCCGTTCCGGCCTCAGGAAGTTATCCGCCGATTGGCCGATACATTGAGCGTCTTTCTGGGCAAAAAACAGATCGAGTTCATCATCGATATGGAAGAGGACATCCCTGATCGGCTGATTGGCGATCAGCTGCGGCTTGAGCAAGTGTTGATGAACTTGTGCAGCAATGCCATCAAATTTACCGAAGACGGCTGCATCGATGCCAAAATCGAGCGGATTGCCGCCACAGAAGAGACGGTGACGATCCGTTTCAGCGTCGAGGATACCGGCATCGGCATCTCGCAGGAACAGCTCGATAAGCTGTTCGAGCCGTTCACCCAGGCAGATGGATCGACCAGCCGCAAGTACGGCGGAACCGGACTAGGCTTGGTCATCTCACGCAATCTGATCGAGATGATGGGCGGCCAATTGGAGGTTGTGAGCGAACGCGGGAAAGGGAGCAAATTTCAGTTTACGCTTGCGTTCCCGATCGCAGCTCCGGTCATCGAAAAACCCGTTGCGGCGAATGCCGCCTATCGGGATGTGCGGGTGATGGTGGTGGAGGACAACCGGCGTGTTCGCGTGGCTCTGCATGAGATGCTGCAAACGTACTCCTTTAAAAAAGTAACGTGCGTCAATTCCTGGCAGGCCGCCTTCCAGCTGCTGGAGCGGGAACCTGCGGGCTACGACTTGCTCCTGTTGGACATGGAGGCTCCCGACATGTATGGGCCGGACACGCTGGCACGGCTGCGGGAGACGATTCAGGGCACAGGCTGCGCCGCTATTGCGATGACGACGGCTTACGGACGTGATGAGCTGCTGCGCATGGATGCCGCTGCCAGGCCGGATGCGGTCATCGTCAAGCCGATCAGTCGCTATGGCGTCATCCAGACGATCACGGCTGTTCTCGACCGCCGCAGCTCCGAGAGGGAGGTTGCAGCTGCGGCCGCCGTGGTGGAGCATCCGCTGCACGCTGCGAAAGAAACACGCGGGCACATTTTGCTCGCCGAGGACAATATCGTCAACCAGCAAGTGGCGGAAGAGCTGCTGCGCTACCTCGGCTATACGGTGACGTTGGCCGCGAGCGGCAAGGAAGCGCTTCACCAGCTGGAGCTGATGGATTTTGATTTGATTTTGATGGACATTCATATGCCGGAGATGGACGGCTATGAAGCGACGACCCGAATCAGGAAAGACCCGCGCTATGCCGATTTGCCGATCGTCGCGATGACAGCGAGCGTGATCAAAAAAGAGCACGACAATTGCTACCTCGTGGGCATGAACGACATCATCACCAAGCCGATCGATGTGAATGAAATGTTTGAGACGATCGGAAAGTGGATCAAAAACAAGAAGAAAGGACCGGCGATCAACATGGGGCAGGCGCTGCAGAGGCTGGATGGCAAGGTGCAGATACTGGCCCATACGCTGCAGACGTTTCAGCGCGAGTACCAAGGATTTGCCGAAGAATTCCGCCGGAAGATGGACGAGCAGGATTGGAAAACCGCGAGAAGGATGGCTCACACGCTCAAAGGGGTGTCAGGCAACATTTCCGCAGACGGCGTATTCACGGCGGTCAGTGAGTTGGAGCTGGCCGTCTTGCCCGACCAACCGGACCCGACATGGCCAGACAAGCTCGAACAGGTGGAGCAGCAGCTGCAAAAGGTGTTCGAATCAATAAAAATGTTGGGAAATGTCTAACACTTTCTTAACAAATTGTGGATAGTAGCCTATAATAGAGGAAAAGTATGTGGAAACTATTAAATACTCCTAACACTTTTTTAACGTGTGGGAAGGTGTGGTCATAGATGGATAGGGTACTAATCATAGAAGACGATCCCATCATGGGTGACATGATCGCCATGTATCTCACCGAAGAGGGTTTTTTGGCAAAGCGGGCGGAACTCGGCAAAAAAGGGCTCGCGCTGTTGCCGGAGTTCAATCCGGATGTGGTGCTGCTCGACCTGGTGCTGCCCGATGTGTCGGGCATGGAGCTGTGCAGCGAGCTGCGGCGGATTTCGCCCGTGCCGATCCTGGTGGTTTCCATGAAGACCGATGTGTCGGAACGAGTCGATGCGCTGCTGGCCGGGGCGGATGACTTCTTGTGCAAGCCGTTCAGCATGCGGGAACTGACGGCCAAAATCGGGGCGATGATCCGCAGAACGCATTTGAATCAGGCAGCGGAGAACGCGAGGCAAGGCATTGCAGCGACAAGCATTGTCGAGAAGCAGGAACCGATCGTGCTGGACATGGAACGGCGCGCGATCTATGTCGACGGCTATTATGTCGAGACGACCTTCTCCGAGTTTGAAATGATGCGGCTGTTTTTGACGAATCCGGGCAAAGTATTCAGCCGGGAAGAGCTGATCAATGAGCTGCGCGGCTTCGACTCATTCGTGACGGAGCGTGCGATTGATGTGCATATCGCCAATTTGCGCAAAAAAATCGAAGAGAATCCGAAAGAGCCGAAGCACATTCGCACCGTCTGGGGTGTAGGCTACAAGTTCGTGATGGGGTAAGAGCAAGAACCGCTTCCTTTATAAAGGGAGGCGGTTTTTTTACAGTAATTGCCGACTGAAAGCCCACGGTTTCAATCGTGGGATGAAAGACGGCTTTGCCCGAACATCCCTCCATGGGATGGGCAGGGCAAACACATAGCACATGTGCGAGTGCGATTCTTTTTCTTTTTATATTTATTGTTTCAGTTTGACTCCAGTACGAATACAATCGTCATATGGGAAGAATATAGACGTACAGCTACCACAGTATCTCTCATCAACTATCATTTTGTTTTTTGCCCTCGTTATCGAAGAAAAGTGTTAGTGACACAGGTGGAAATTCGATTCAAGGAACTACTTGAGATGATATGCCAAGAGAACGACTGGCGTATTGTAGCAATGGAAGTCATGCCGGATCATGTCTATCTGTTCCTGAACTGTCTTCCCACTGACTCTCCATCAGACATAATGGCAAAAGTGAAAGGAGTGTCATCTCGAATATTGAGGCAAGAATGTAAGCATCTTGCTCATTTGCCGAGTCTGTGGACACGCTCTTTTTTCGTAAGTACAGCAGGAAACGTATCAAGCGAAACAGTACAACGCTATGTCGAAGAACAAAAGAAAAGGGGGTGAGCTCATGCAATCATTAACTGTAAAAATCCGAATTTTCCCTGATCATCCAGATGTTCTACGCCAATTAGGAAAAGAGTATATTCGGGTAGTTAACCAACTGAGTGAACAGGCGGAACAACTTGGAGTGTTTCCGAAAGTGACAACCAAAGATGTAGAATCCCAACTCCCCTCTGCCGTCTGTAATCAAGCCATTCGTGATGCCAAGAGTGTATACCGAAAAATCAAGAAGTTGGGGACTCGCCCTATTCTGAAAAAACCTGTCTATTTCGTCAACAATCAAAACTACACGGTATCCGAAAATACAGTTGCCTTCCCGATCGTTGCAGATGGAAAGGCGAAGAAAACAACGTTTTGTGCGACGATGACGAGCCGAGATAGGGAATGGTTACGCAAAGGAAAATCTGGATTGATGCGTATCATTGAAAAGGCAGGGAAATGGTACGCTCAAATTTCGGTAGAAGTGCCTACAAGCGTAACAACCAACGAAACCATCATGGGTATTGATCTTGGTTTGAAAGTTCCTGCTGTTGCTGTCACTTCTACAGGTAAAACCCGATTCTTCGGAAACGGCAGACAGAACAAGTACATACGAAGAAAGTACCAACAACGTAGACGTAAATTAGGGAAACTCAAAAAGTTGTCTGCCATTCGCAAACTTGGCAACAAAGAACAACGTTGGATGAAAGATCAAAACCATAAGATAAGTCGTCAAATTGTCAATACAGCCATTCAGGAAGGTGTGTCCATAATCAAGCTTGAGCGACTAAAGAATATTCGCAAAACGGCAAGAACAAGCCGTAAAAACGCAAGGAATCTGCATAGTTGGACATTCTATCAGCTTCAGCAGTTCATCTCCTACAAAGCAAATCTTTCTGATATACAGGTTGTGAAGGTCAATCCTGCCTACACTTCTCAATCTTGTCCAGCCTGTAGAGAGAAGAACAAAGCGAAAGACAGAAGGTACGAATGTTCATGCGGATTCAAAACTCATCGTGATCGGGTTGGAGCTATCAATATCATGCGTCAACCTGTGGCAGATGGTAACAGTCTGTCAGCCTAAGATGCTAGATGCACTGTCTTAGGACGGGCTGATGAGACAGCCCTAAACTTGGGGGAACTACGGATAGCAGAAATGCACGTCCGACTACCACCCAAGAATCCCACTGATACCAAAGGTGTCAGCTTGCGGCTTTAGCCGTGGGAGTCTCAAGCGAATCTATGTGTTTCATGTTAGGAAACTTCATAAACTCCTAAAATTTGTTCCATAACTTTCCTAATTCCTTCGCTCCATAATAGAGAAGCACGAAATGCCCATCTTTGGAGGCGACAAGAGAGTGAATGCAGTTCAGATCGTTTTGCTCATCGGCGAGTTTTTATTCTTGGCGACGGCATTGTTTCTGGTAGGCAACGAGATATACCGATTGTTTTTTTCCAAGACACCACGAGAAGCAAAAGGAGAGCGCACCTCTCTTCATCCATACAATCCGCTGACCAGTCTGCCCGATCGGGCACGGCTGGAAGACCAACTGCATGATTTGATCGAACAGGCCGCCCAGTCCAATGCCCAACTGGCGGTTATTTTTCTGGGCATCGACAATTTCCAACGGATCAATGATACGCGAGGGCACCGGTTCGGCGACGAGCTGCTTGATGCGGTAAGGAGTCGGCTCTTGCAAAGCATGGGGGAGAACGACTCGATCGGGCGTTTCAGCGGTGACGAATTTTTGCTGGTTCTGGCCGACATCGGGGACCGGCTCGACATCCCGTACCGCATGAGCAAAGTGGAAAGCTTGTTTGACGCTCCCTTTTTCATCCGGAGCATTCCGATCTATTTGACCGCGAGCATGGGAATCGTCCGGTTTCCGGAAGATGGCCGCAATGCCCAGGAGCTGCTGAAAAAAGCCAACATGGCGATGCATCAAGCCAAGGAAGCAGGGAAAAACCGCTATCTTCCGTATCAGGAGAGCATGCAGCATGAGATCGAGCGGAAGTACATGCTTGAAAATGAACTTCGCCATGCGCTTGACCGCAATGAGCTGCAGCTGCATTACCAGCCCCAGTTTGAGACGGCGACGGGACGCATCAGGGGATTCGAGGCGCTGGTTCGCTGGAAACATCCGGTCATGGGGGCGATTTCGCCCGCCGAGTTCATTCCGATTGCCGAGGATTCCGGCTTGATCGTGCCGATCGGCAGATGGGTGCTGCGGGAAGCGTGTTTGAAAAACAAGCAAATTCAGGCCCTCTATTTTCCGAAATCCGTCATGTCCGTCAACATTTCAGCCGTACAGCTGCTCTCAGGCGGCTTTACCGAAATGGTAGCCGGGGTGCTGCATGAGACCGGTCTCTCCCCTGCTTCATTAGAGATCGAGCTGACGGAGAGCATGCCGATCACATCGTTCGACTCCGCGATCCCGCTGCTGGAAACATTGAGCGGCTGGGGCATCAAGCTGTCGCTCGACGATTTTGGCACCGGCTATTCCTCGCTCAGCTACTTGAAGCGCTTGCCCTTTCACACGCTGAAAATCGACAAGATGTTTATCCAGGACATCGCCAAGGAAACGGGGGGAAGCGCCATCACGGAGGCGCTGATCACGCTCGTCCATCAGCTTGGAATGGCCGTCATCGCAGAAGGGATTGAGAATGACGAGCAGCTTCGCTGCCTGAAAAAATGGAAATGCGATTGCGTGCAAGGCTATTTGCTGGGCAGGCCGGTTCCGTTCGCGGAAGTGCCGGGCTTGTTTCAGGGAAAAGCCTGATTGTTATGTTTTTGTAATACCGACGACTCGCTTTTTATTCGATTGCAATGCGCGGGAAGGTACGATAGCAGCATAAACCAACCCGAAAGCGAGTGGATCGATCATGACGAAACGATATACGGTACTCGGCGTAGCCGCGATCATGGCGGCAATAAGCTTGGCCCCTGTTGCACCTGTCCAGGCAGAAAAAGCCCACGCGGCGTTTGCGGATCTCGGTCAGGCGGGAGGCTACCAGACGGCCGTTCAGGCGCTCACCCGGCAAAGCGTATTGGCAGGCTACAGCGATCGCGCATTCAAACCGGATCAGCCGGTCAAGCGGGCAGAGCTGGCGAAAATGATCGTGCTTGCGCTTGGCAGCGAATCCAAGCAACCAGCCGCAAGTCTGCATGATGTCAAGCAGAACGATTGGTATTACAGCTATGCGCAGACAGCGGTGCAAAACGGGCTGCTGGCAGCGCAGAACGGCAGCTTTCACCCGAACGCGCACGTGACCGTCGACGAATTGATCACAGCCGTGGCGAAAGCGGCCAAACTGGCACCAGCCGACTTGCAAAACGTGCTCGGAAACGTAAAAAAATCACAACAGGCTACACGCGGCCAGGCTGCACAACTGGTTTATCAGGCGCAGCAACTCGCAAAAAGTACGCAAAAAGCGCCTCAAACCGGTCAGGAAATGGCCCAAATTCTCAGCAGCACGGATTGGCAAGGTACAAGCGTATACGACAAAGATCATCATGACCTGACAAAAGAAAATGCCAACTTCATCGGACTGGCGAAATATGACGCACAAACGGCTCGCTATGAATTTTTTGATGCGAAAACAGGAAAAAGCCGCGGCGATAAAGGAACGTTCTTTATCACGAATGACGGGAAGAAGAGAATCCTGATTTCGGAATCGATGAACTATCAAGCTGTCGTTGACATGATTGAAATCAATCAAGACATTTTTACCTATAAGAGAATGGGAAAAGATGCGAATGGCAACAACGTAGAGGTATTTGTCGAACATGTACCGTTTACAGGAGAAAAGCTTTCGTTTACGGACCCGGACAAGAAGCTCGACGCGACGACAGGCGATATCGTTACCAAGGTGGATGGAGACAAAATTTTAGGCAGCACCCTTTGGAACGGTACGAAGGTCGTGGATGAAAACGGCAACGATGTCACAGCATACAATACGAATTTCATCAGTCTGGCAAAATTTGATGAAATGACGAATCAATATGAGTTCTTCAATCTTCAAACAGGCGAAAGCCGTGGCGACTATGGCTATTTCGACATTGTGCACGGCAATAAAATCAGAGCCCATGTTTCCATCGGCGAGCGGAAGTACGGCGCTGCTCTTGAACTAACCGAGCTTAATGAAAATCGCTTCACGTATAAAAGGACAGGTAAAGACAGAGACGGCAAGGACATCACGGTATTTGTTGAACATGAACCATATAAAGGTGCTTTTAAACCCGAATTTAGCTTTTAAATAAAACGCGATGACAGTAAAAAAAGAACTGCTGGGACATTGCCCCGGCAGTTCTTTTTGTCGTTTTCACAACTCCCGCACCATATACCCGACGCCGGGATAGGTCACGATCAGATTGCTCTCCTGATCCACCTGTTTGATTTTTTGCCGGACGCGGGCGATTGCGACGCGTAAATATTCGACATCATCGCGATACTCGCTGCCCCAAATGTCGCTGAGCAATTGCTCATGTGTCATCACCTTGCCGGCGTTTTGCAGCAGAAGCACGAACAGCTTGTACTCCGTATCCGTGAATTTGATTTCCGTATCATGCAGCCAAATCCGGCGCTGGCCGAGATTGACCGTCAGCGGGCCGTTCTGCAGCTCGCTTATGCCGATCGGGTTCACCGGCCTGCTGTCGGCGCGGCGCAGAACGGCATGGACGCGGGCGAACAGCTCGTCGAGCGCGAACGGCTTCGTCAAATAATCGTCGGCCCCTTCGTTAAGCCCTTGCACTTTGTCGGTAGAATTGCTGCGGGCGGTCAGGATGATGACCGGCACGTTGGAAAAGCTGCGGAGCCGCTTCAATACCTCGAAACCGTCCATGCCCGGCATCATGATGTCGAGCAGGATGAGATCAGGGTCAAACAGGTCGATCTGGTCGAGCGCCTCCGAGCCGCTGGTGCAGGACGCGGTCTCGAAGCCGATTGATTTGAGATTGGCCGAGATGAAGCGGATGATTTTAGGCTCATCATCCACGATCAAAATTTTGGGTTTCTTCATCATTATCACCGTCATGTAAAGAGTATAGAGGAACGGATAAAGTAAAGGCGCTGCCGGTACCCTCTTTGCTTTCCACGGCAATCCGGCCGCGGTGCGCTTCCATGATCCCTTTGCTGATCGCCAGACCGAGGCCGGTGCCGCCGGTAAGACGGCTTGCGGTCACATCCACCCGGTAAAACCGGTCAAAAATTTTGTCGAGATGATCGTCCGCAATGCCGATACCGTTGTCCTCCACACGGATGTGTACGAACCGTTCGTCACATGTTGCGGTCACGCGAATGTGCGGCTGCTGCTGATTATAGCGGAGCGCATTGGTGTAAAGATTGACGAGCACTTGCTCCAACCGGTTTTTGTCCCCGTGAATCAGGGGGAGGTGCGGCGGGATGTTCGCTTCAAAAACGGCCGCCTCCTGCTGTGCTTTTGGCAGGCGTCGCCACGCTTCCTCGACGATCGGTCGCACCCTGAGCGGTTCAAGGGAGACATGCAGGACGCCGGACTCGATTTTGGAAATGTCCAGCCATTCGTCGATCAGTTCCTGAATTCTGCCGATGTCTTCATGGACGCCTTCCAAAAGCTCCCGTTTGAACTCCTCGTCCCACTGTGCATCGCGGCGCAGCAATGTTTCCACACTTCCCTTGATGCTGGTGATCGGCGTTTTGAATTCGTGGGAAGCCAGTGAGATCAGGTCGTTTTTGAGCCGATCCACGCGCTGCTCCAGCTCCGCGTGGCGTTTGGCGAGAAAAGCGCCGATGCCCAGCGTGACCAGAAGGGTAAGCACGATGAGCAGCGAGCTTGATTCAAGCGATTTGAAAAAGGCAGCGTTCACCGCCGAGGTCGATTTGCTGACCCAGACGATCCAGTCCAGATCGGGGATGACGTGATAGGCGACCAATTCATCCTGCTTGCGGATGCCGGAATAGAACGTCCCCAGCCCTTGTCCGTTTTCACGCGCGGCTTTGACAACTTCCTCGTCGGACAGGTCACGGATGACGGTGCGGATGCTGGCGTCGGGGTGGTAGATCGCTTTGCCCCGGTTGTCCAGCACCACCGGATAGGCGGACGGGCCGTAATCGTATTGGGTGACCAGCTTGACAACCTGGCTGACATCGAGCGTTCCGATGACACTACCCGCGAAATGGCCGCTCGTATACAAGATCGGCACCGCAATCGTGATCAGCGGCTTCGCCGGCTTTTCTTGCGACAAAAAGACTGGTGAAATGGTTGGGCTGCGCGTTGCAGCTACCTGTTGAAAATAGTCGCGGTCATGAAAGTCAGCATGGATCAAGCCTTGCTGGGCCTTGGAATGGTAGGCGATGGTTCGGCCCTCGCGATCGGTCGCATACAGCGTCGTAAACCCGGCGAAATGGCCATTCACCGACTGCAGCAGAGAGGTGATGCGCCGGGGATCGCGATCGGGCGTAGAAGCGATGTCGGCGGCGATCGTCTCGACTGCTGTGCGATGGTAAAATACGTAGGTTTCGACGGCATCCGCCATCCGCTTCATGGAATCGAGCTGGTTGCGGGTATATTCTTGTGACAGTTGATAAATTTGCACGACCTGGATGCTGCCCAAAAGCACAATGGGGATCAGGGCGATGATCGCGATGATCCAGGTCAGGTGAGAGCGCAGCGTGCGAGGCTTCACAACGATTTCTCCTCATTCATGCAGGTAGAATTGCTAGTTACGATGATGGCATAGAAGCTTGGGGAATACAACTTCCCGTTAAAGAAAAAAAGGCCGGGGAAGGTTCCCCAGCCAACAATCTCTCATATTCAGGCGAGCGTGCGCATGTAGGCAGAAACTTTTTGCAAGCCTTGACGCAGCATTTCGGTCTCGCACGCATACCCGATCCGTACCCAGCCCTCCAGATCGAAGCAAGCCCCCGGCGTCATGAAAGCGCCTGTTTCGTTCAGCAAGCCTTCGCAAAATGCGACGGATGATACAGGCAAATCGTATTTGAGCATCGCCGTCGTTCCGGCGCGCGGCTTCACATACGTGATCAAAGGCTCCTGCGCCACCCATGCATCCAGAATCGACAGGTTGTCCTTGATGATCTTGCGGTTGCGGCTCATGATGCGGTCATAGTTTTTCAATGCATGAACGGCAAGGATGTCATCCAGCATGCCGACGCTGATCGTGTTGTAGTCGCGGTGCTTGATGCATTCGGCAATCACATCGCTTGGGCCGGCGATCCAGCCCAGGCGCAGACCGGCGAGGGAGAGTGCTTTGGACATGCTCGACGTGCTGATCCCTTTTTCGTACAGGTCAGCCACTGATGGAACGACCAGATCATCATCCTGAAGCAAATTGCGGTACACCTCGTCACACAGCAGGTAGGCGCCGCAGGAGCGGGCAATCTCGACGATCTGTTCCAGCAGCTCACGCTCGATGATGGCGCCGGACGGGTTGTTCGGATTGTTGATGCAGATCAGCTTGGTGTTTTCGTTCACCAGGGAGCGCAGTTCTTCCGGATCAGGCAGATAGCCGTTTTCCGGCTTCAAATGGAGCAAATCTACCGTTGCGCCAAACGAGCGCGGCACTTCATAAATTTGCTGGTAGGTCGGATGGACAGCGACGACATGGTCGCCCGGCTTCACCAAGGAATAGAACACCAGAAAGTTGGCAGCGATCCCGCCGTTCATGACCAGAACGTTATGCGGGTCGACGGACTGATACAGATTGGCGACCAGCGACTTGAACTCCGGCGATCCTTCGATATGGCCATACGTCAGCTTTTTCTTGGCGAGCGAGCGGAAAAACTCGTCCGGATCGGTGCCGTCGATGCGAATCAATTCCTCGACGGTCAGCGAATCGACGCATGTTTCCGCGATATTGTAAACCGCGCTCATCTCATACTTGTTCATCCAATCTTCTACTGCAAACAACTTGATATCCATTGCAAAAATCCCCCTTTGTCACAATGTTTTGTTTATAGTGTAGCGACCGTACCGATCCCTTTTTCCTCGGCTTTTGCCAAAACATAATCAGCCGTGATCAAATCTTGCAAGGCAATGCCGGTGCTGTCGTAAATCGTGATGTCCTGATCCGACAGGCGTCCCGGCGTTTTGCCCAAAATGACGCTGCCGATTTCGGCGACGATCGCTTCTTTGGCCAGCAGCCCTTTTTTCACCGCCACTTTTGTTTCTCCGACGTTGATCGCTTGGGTTACATCATCGACGAAGACACGCGCAGACGCAAACAGATGCTCATCGATTTCCTGCTTGCCCTCCATGTCGGCGCCGATGCAGGAGAAGTGTGTGCCTGGCTTGACCCATTCCTTCATGATGATCGGCTTGCGGGACGGCGTCGCCGTGATGATGATGTCTGCCTGCTCCGTTGTAGAGCGAATATCATCTGTGGCCGCGTACTCAATATCGATGCGGTCGAGCAGCGTGTTGTACAGCTCCTGGTCGTGCTTGTACGGAGCCAGGAACTTTTCCTGCAAGTGATGTTTCACCGTTGCGCAGAAAGCGGCGGCTTTTTCATACGAATTCGCATTGTAGACGGTCACTTTCTTGATATGTTTCATCGTCATCAGCGTGGCCATGATTTCATAGGCAGCCAGATGGCCGGAGCCTACCAGCAGCAAATGCTCCGATTCGGGTCTGGCCAAATATTTGGCACCGATTCCGCCGGCCGCGCCTGTGCGCATCAGGGTGACAGGCTCGCCGCTCATCATGCCTTTCGGGACGCCCGTATTGCTGTCGAGGACCATGACGAAGCCGACCAGGGCAGGCAAGTTTTTGGATGGGTTCTCGCCATACCAGCCAACGAGCTTCAAGCCGAAAATGTTGGCCCCGGTCAGGTGGCCCGATTTGATGTCCATATCCGCTTTGCCGGGAGCGAATTCGTGGAACACCATCGGGAAGAGTGAAGCCTCGTTTTGTTCCTTTAACGTATAAGCGCGTTCTACCAGTTCAATCACATTTTTCATATCAAGCAGTTGTTGCACGCTCGCTTGGTCGATTACTCTGAATGGAAACATTGCGGTTCCTCCTTGCCGGAATAGGTGTGACTCTATGGCTTTGACTTTAGCATAGAATAAACTAATAATTAAATTAGCGTATTTTATAGTAACCATTGAGAACGTACGAGACGAACTGCGTTTGGGGGGAGACCGATGGAGCTTCGAACGTTAAAAACCTTTCAGGTCGTTGCGGATCAGCTGAATTTGACCAAAGCTGCCGAACTGCTTGGATATACACAACCTACCATCACCTTGCAAATACAGACGCTGGAGCGGGAGATCGGCCATGCTCTGTTTAATCGGGTGGGGAAGAAGACTTTCCTGACACCTGCGGGGAAGATGATGAAACACCACGTCGAAAAGCTGTTCGGGGTCGTTTCCGAGATGGACAAGGCGATCAAGCTGTTGGATGGCCCCTACGGAACGCTCGTGGTCGCTGCGCCGGAATATTACTGGACGCACTATTTGTCCCAGTTGATCCGGTCCTATGTCAGCCATCATCCGCAGGTCAAACTGAAGCTCGTCTCTTGCAACAGCGCGGATGTGGTCCGTATGATCACGGCGAATGAAGCGGATATCGGCGTCATCGCCGGGCATAGCGACAGCCAGGAGATCGAAACGCGACTTTTGGAAAAAGAAGAGCTGGTGGTCGTCACGACGCGGGAAATCTATGAAAGCCACGACCGCTCCTATATCATGGAGCATTACCCGTTTATTTATAAAGAGAGCTACAATCTGGATGGCCTGAACCACCAATCGATCACGGAAATCGATTATCATCCGGCTACAGCGATTGAGAGCAGCAGCGAGGAAGCGATCAAGATCGCGGTGTTGAACCAAACGGGAGTGGCGCTGATCAGCGCCAATTTGATCAAAAATGAGCTGGAATCGGGGGCATTGGTGCCGCTGTACCGCCTCGAACAGCGTTTGGATACGTATTTGATCCATCTGAAAGACCGGGCGGATGAGACGACGATCCGCTCATTCGCCGAAATGGTCATCGAAGGCTGGCAAGAGGCAGGCGGAATCAGCTGACACACATATCAATTGGGAAGGGCGATGCTCGTTGGGAGAGTGTCGTCCTTTTTTATCTGTGAAGGAATTAAGATGTTTAATAGTTACCATTGAACATCTCAATTAGTTGAGGAGAGGAGGGTGTGCTACCATGTAAAAAAACCAAAGATTTCGACAAAGGAGGCTTACATCAGCATATGGGTCATTCCAATCTCGCAGTCAACGTACCACAAAAGAAGAAAGCCCGGGAGATCAACGTATTTGTCCTGCTTTTGATTGTGCTTTTGATCGCAGCGGTTTCCACGTATGTTCTTCCTGCGGGCGAGTATACGCGGCAAGATGTGAACGGACGCAGCGTCGTCGTGCCCGACACGTACAAAGCGATTGAAGCAAGCCCGGTCAGCTTGATGGGACTGATCGGTTCCATTCATACCGGAATGGTAGAGGCATCGTCCATTATCTTTTTCGTCCTTATTATTGGTGGTACTTTTGGTATTCTCACGGCAACAGGCACGATTGAGGCGTTTATTTCAACACTTTCCCGCAAGCTGGCGAACCAGGAAAAATGGCTGATCCCGATCATGATGTTGTTTTTTGCGATGGGTGGAGCCTTGATGGGGATGGCGGAGGAAACGCTGGCATATCTGGGCATCATGATTCCGCTCGCCATTGCACTTGGCTTTGACGTGATAACGGGCACGGCGATCGTGCTCATCGGGGCTTCCGTCGGTTTCACAACAGCCGTCATGAATCCGTTTACAGTGGGGATTGCGCAAGGGATTGCCCAGCTGCCTCCTTTTTCCGGAATGGGCTACCGGATTGTATTGTTCGTGGTGATGTATCTGGTTTCGGTATTTTTCGTCTACCGTTATGCGATGAAGGTGAAGCGCGATCGCGGGTACGGATTTTTTGCAGATGGCAAATACGACAAGGCCGAGTCGTCCGATTTGAAACTGGAGACGCGGCACAAGATCGTGTTGGGCTGTTTTTTGCTGAATTTCGTTGTTTTGGCTTACGGTGTCGTCAAATTTGAATGGTTCATTACCGAAATCGCCGGTTTGTTCACGCTGCTTGCGGTTGTGATTGCGTTCGTTGGCAAGCTTTCGCCAGGTGAAACCGTCAACGCCTTCATGAAAGGTGCTTCCGGGCTGATCTCCGGCGCGTTGATCATCGGGGTGGCGAGAGCGATTGTCGTGATTTTGACGAATGGTCACGTAATTGATACGATTCTGTATAATGCGTCTTCGGCGATTCATCATTTGCCGCCATCGCTGTCCGTCGTAGGCATGTATGTGCTGCAAAGCGTGATTCACTTGATCGTTCCTTCCGGCAGCGGACAAGCGGCATTGACGATGCCGATCATGGCGCCTTTGGCCGACCTGGTAGGCGTGACGCGGCAGACCGCCGTGCTGTGTTTCTCCATGGCGGACGGGATCGGCAACATCATTTTCCCGACATCGGGTTACTTCATGGCTGGTCTCGCCATTGCGGGAATTCCGTGGAGCCGCTGGGCCAAATGGATTTTGCCATTGATTTTGACACAGTACGCAATCGGATTGGTTGCGGTGATCGTGGCTCAACTGATCGGTTACGGGCCATTTTAACGGGAGGCTTGCTCTATGCAAAAAATGATTTCCGCAGAACTCGGTGAGTGGGCGATTGCCCACCGCCGCTACTTGCACCAGCATCCTGAATTGTCAGGTGAGGAATACCAGACCCATGCTTATATCAAACGGCATTTGGAAGAGCTGTCCATCGAGATTTTGGATTATCAGGCACCCAGCATCGTCGGGTACCTCAAAGGGGCAGACGGCAGCAAAACCATCGCACTGCGCGCGGACATCGATGCGCTGCCTGTGATGGAAGAGGGCGACAAAAGCTATCTTTCCAAAGTGCCCGGCATCGCCCATGCGTGCGGACATGACGGACATACGGCCGTTTTGCTCGCCACAGCCAAGTGGCTGTCGGAGCATCGCAGCGAGGTAAAGCCGAATGTGGTCTTCCTTTTCCAATCGTCCGAAGAGCGGGAACCGAGCGGGGCGGAAGCGCTGGTTCAGCAGGGCGTGCTGGAGAACGTCGACGCGATCTTTGGCATCCATCTGTGGCAACCGTTGGCAAAAGGGTTGATCGGGACATGCCACGGTCCGATGATGGGGGCTTGCGACGAATTCAAGATTACGATTGCAGGAAAAGGCGGGCATGGCGCGATGCCGCATGAGACGGTCGATCCGATTTTCATCGCCAGCCAGATCGTAAGCGGGCTGCAATCGATCGTCAGCCGCACGCTGAGCCCGCTGCAGTCGGCCGTCGTGACGGTCGGCAAGGTCGAGGCGGGCAGCACGTTCAACATCATCCCGAATGAAGCGGTGATGCTCGGGACGACGCGCAGCCTGACGGTGGAGACGCGCCAGCACATTTATGACCAGATGAAACGGATCGTGGAAGGAATTCCGGTGAGCTTTGGCGCGACCGGACAGATGGAGTATTACTGGGGAACGCCGGCAGTGATCAATGATCGGACACAGAGCCGGTATGTGGAAGAGGTGGTCCGCGCAACGTTTGGCGATGCGGTCTATGCAGCCGATATGGAGCCGACTTTGGCTGCGGAAGATTTCGCCCACTATTTGGTGAAATGCCCCGGCGCCTTTATTTTCGTCGGCATGGGTGGAGAAGCGAGTGCCTATCCGCATCATCATCCCCGCTTTGATATTGATGAAGACGTGATCCCGTCCGCCATCGAGCTGTTCATCCAGCTCGTCCTGCGGTTCGGCTGATCCGCTGTGACCAAAAATAGCTTCAGGAGGTACGAAAGATGTTGAATGTTTCCATGCTTAGCGTACTGCAAGCGAAAAAGCGAATTGAACACGAAGTGCTGAAGACACCGCTGCTCCCGTCTCCCGTCTTGTCCGAACATGTCGGTGCAGATGTGTGGCTCAAGCTGGAGAATTTGCAGAAAACCGGATCGTTCAAGCTGCGGGGAGCGACGAACAAGATCGCTTCGTTGACGGAGGAGGAGCTTGCACGCGGCGTAATCACCGCATCGGCGGGAAACCATGCCCAAGGCGTGGCCTATGCTGCGAAGCGAAAAGGCGTGTCCGCCCTGATCGTCGTGCCCAAAACCGCCCCTGAGACGAAGCGCGCCGGCATTCAGCGGTACGGGGCAGAGCTGGTCGTGTTTGGCGACAATTATGATGAAGCCGAGGCGCATGCGTACAAGCTGGCAGAGGAAACAGGCAGAACGTTCGTCCATGCCTTCGAGGATAACGAGATCATTTCCGGACAAGGAACGGTCGCATTAGAAGCGCTGCTGGAAGAACCGGATTTCGACGCGATTGTTGTTCCTGCGGGAGGCGGCGGCCTGATTTGCGGCGTCGCAATCGCAGCGAAAGCGCTCAATCCGGCGATCGAGGTGATCGGCATCCAGACCCATGCCTCACCGCCGTGGTACTATTCGTTCAAAGAAGGCAAGCTGGCCGATGTCGAATACAGCGACTCGCTCGCCGACGGCCTGCACGGCGGCATCTCCCAAGGCAATCTGGACTTGGCGCTGAAAATCGTCGATGACTTCATCCTCGTCGAAGAGGAGCAGGTCGCCCATGCGATGTACTGGCTGGCCAAAGAGCACCACTACATGGTCGAAGGCTCCGGCGCAGTCGGTATAGCTGCCCTGCTGCACGGGCACTTGCCGAAATTGAAAGGCAAAAAGGTGCTCACCATAGTCAGCGGAAGCAACGTCGACGCTGCCAAGCTTGGTAAAATCATTGGAAGCTATTCTTAATGCAATAGGCAATAAACGAAACCGTCAGGGGAATTTCCCGGGCGGTTTTTTCATTTATCCCCGACTACAGTGCAGGGATTTTTGAAAGAAAGCTCCACGGAAGCTGTTACGATGCCTGCTGGGGGTCGTGGAGCCTGGTAGGCATCGTAAAGGCTTCCGTTCCGCTTTCTTTCAAAAATCCTTACACACTTTTCTTTTAGACACTCTTAAGCTTTCGGTAAGATTTGCTTCACAGACTCATAAGGACTGCCGGTTACGATGACATAGAACAAGAAAACAACCAAAAAACAAGGAGGCTTCACCATGAAAAATCGAAAATTGTTGACCGCAGGATTGGGAGTTGGCATCAGCAGCATTGTGTTGCTCACGAGCGCTTACACCGTAATGGCAGATACATCTTCAGGCTACGACCTCTATAAATCCGCAATCAAGCAAACACATGCTGCGAAAAGCATCACAGCGGATGTAAACGTCTCGCTGACCGATAACGGCAAAGAACTGCTGGCCGTGCAAGGAAAGGTGAAAAACGAGGAGGCTGCCAATCTCGGCAGCGGCAGCATGAACATCAAGGCGAACGGAGCTGCACACACGGTGCAATTTTACCGCCAGGCCGATCAGGTGGTGCTGAAAACGGATGACAGCGACAGCTACAAAGTGATCAAACCGGATGCAAACGAGCAGCACCAGTGGAAGCAGCATCATAACGCCAATGATGACGGAACCCATCCGGGCGCGGAGAAAGTCATCGATGCGCTGATGACCAATCTGCAAAATGACATCCAGGTTACACAGGCTTCTGGTGGCGGCCAAGAAGTTTCCCTGCATCTGACCCAACAGCAAATTTCGCCGGTCGTTCAGGCGCTCGCCTCGGTCGTTTTGCAACATGCAGCGAACCATCATGAGCTGGCAACCGATGGCGGCCAAGACGAACTGGAACGCCATGCTCCGCAATTCGCACAGGATTTGAAACCGGAATTGCCCAAGCTGACGCAAGACATTGTGGTGAAGCAAGTCGACGTGAAAGCGGAGATTACGCAGGACAACTATGTGGACCAGCAAGAAGCAACGCTCACGGTTTCGGGTAAAGACGACAGCGGTGCTTCCCATGAGATGGTGCTGACGGTTCATACGGATTTGTCGAACGTTGGAGATACAAAGGCAGATACGATTGATTTGACAGGGAAAAAAGTCGAAACGATCCAAAAACGCTAACAAGCACGACCACAAAATGGGGAGTGCAGATCGCCAGTACGCACGGCAAGGCGATCTGCGCCTCCATCATCGGTTGAACGGGAGGGAAAAACAGCATGGAAGCCGTTTTGGAGGTAAAAGCTGTAACCAAGCGGTACCGATCGGACAGGGGCATTGACCGCGTGTCGTTTACCGTCTACAGCGGGGATATTTTTGGCCTGTTCGGCCCGAATGGGGCTGGCAAAACGACGTTGATCAAGAGCATCACCGGCTTGTGCCGGGCAGACGCGGGTCAAATCGCGATTTTTGGCCATAGCCTCACGGAGCAGTTCGAGCAAGCGATGGAGCGTGTCGGCTGCATCGTGGAAACCGGCATCTCGCACGATTATTTGACACCGTACCAAAACCTGCAGCTCGTGGCGCGCTATTATCCGGAAGTCACCCGGCAGCGGATCGACGAAGTTCTGGAGTTGGTCGGGTTGTCGATACACAAGCATGAAAAAGTCAAAGGCTTTTCCTCCGGGATGAAGCAGCGGGCGGCATTGGCGGCGGCGCTGTTGCCCAAACCGCGCCTGGTCATCCTTGATGAGCCGACGACGAGTCTCGATATCGAAGGAATCCGCGATTTCCGCCTGATTGTCAATCGGTTGGCGCAAGAAGAGCAGACCACGTTTCTCATTTCCAGCCATTCGATCTATGAGATGGAGCGCATGTGCAACCGGATCGGCATCATGTACGGCGGCGTGATGGTGAAAGAAGGTCTCGTCAGCGATCTTTTGGCCGACGGGCAGACTCTTGAGGATGTTTATTTGTCCCAGATCGACCAGGCAAAGGGGGCGTAACGACGATGGGAAAACTGTATGCAAGCGTCGTGAATGAAACGCAGAAAATGCTGGCGCAAAAAACGACCGTTGCTTTTTTGGCACTGACACTCCTGCTGCCGCTGGGTTCGGCGCTGCTCATCACGTTTGTGAAAACAAGCGCTGCGATTCAGATTATGGCCGGTTCCAATTTTGCCATGACGATGCTTTGGCTGTATGTATCGTTTTGCCTGCCCTTATTCGTATTGATGTTCGCAGCCAATCTGTTCGTCGGCGAGGCGGGCGACCGCTCCTTGCGTCTGGCCTTGCTGCGCCCTGTGTCGCGTCTGAAAGTGTTTTTGGCCAAATTGACGGCGCAAAGCCTGTTCATCATGGCAGGACTTGCCCTGATGTATCTTGCTTCCGTTCTTTTTGGAGGGTTTTTGCTGCATGAGTGGAATATCGATGAGTGGCTGCCGATTTTGGGCGCATACAGCTTGGCAGCGGTACCGATGATCGTCTTGGGCGCATCTGCAGCATGCGTTGGACAGTTGTTCCGCAGCGTGGGCGGCGCGCTGGTTTTTGGCCTTTTCGCTTATGGCACAGCCAAAATCATCCCCTATCTGTCGCCTGCCATCGGAAAGGTGTTGTTCACGAACTATACGGATTGGTACACGTTATGGCTGGGAGGAACAGCTACAGCTGGACGCTTGCTGATGATCGCAGTAATTTTGCTTTCTTCTGCGGTGCTGTTCGTTTCGGGCGGCTATTACCTCTTTGAGAAAAAAGAACTGTAAACGAGGGATTCGCATGTCAATCCGGGTCAGATTGCTGTTATCGTATATCGCGATGCTGGTGGTGCCGATTTTTTTCTTCATCGTGGCCGTCTTTTTCATCGTGCTCGCTTTTTTGGGCGATATCAAAAGCGCGAAAGAGTTTTATCAGATCGATTTTGGCAATCATGAATCGTTTTCGCGCGTTGTCGCCGGCGATGAACAAATTTTGACGGAGCTGGTGGGGATCGCCAAGTATGCGCCGCAAACATTTGCGGATCAGCAGTTTCTGCGCGATCGGGATCAGGAGCTGAATGCGATCAAATCCGGACTTGTCATTCGCAGCGGCAATGAATTTACGTATGTGTCGCCAACGCTGAATTCCCCGGAACTGCTCGCCCAGCTGCCCGGGTACGGAAGCAGCTCCATGATGCATAAAAATGACGATCTGACATTGAACCAAGATTCGTATACGTATCAGAAGCGAGATGTGCTGGTGAACGGGAAGGAACAGGTGAGCGTGTTCGTCCTGAAAAATTCCGGCCACTTCCAGCAGCTGGCCCACCGGTTTTTCCCGCTGATTTTCATCTCGCTTCTGGTCGCTCTGGCGTTGACCAACGGTTTGCTGACCTACTGGGTATCGCGCAGCATCCTGCGTCCGCTAGGCGCGCTGAAGCAGGCTACCGAGCAGATCAAGGAAGGCAATCTCAGCTTCAAGCTGGTGCCGCAAACGAAGGATGAAATCGGAGCGTTGAGCGTGGCGTTCGATGAGATGCGCGGAAAGCTGAAGGAATCGATCGAGCTGCAGTTGCAGTACGAGGAGAATCGCAAGGAGCTGATCTCCAATATTTCGCATGACCTGAAGACGCCGATCACCGCGATCAAAGGGTATGTCGAAGGCATCAAGGATGGCGTCGCCAACACGCCGGAAAAGCTGGACAAATACTTGACGATCATCGAAAGCAAGGCGACGGCGATGGACCAGCTGATCGAGGAGCTGTTTTTGTTCTCCAAGCTCGATTTGAAGCGGCTGCCGTTTACCTTTGAACAGGTTGATCTCAATGAGTATTTGCAAGATTGCACGGAGGAGCTGCAGCTGGAGCTTGAAAAGCGCGGCATCGCCGTCACTTTCCAGCCGTCGGCAAAAAGCCCGCTGTTGTGTACGGTGGACCGCGACAAGCTGAAGCGCGTCATCACCAACATCGTGGGGAACAGCGTGAAATACATGGATCGCGAGTATGGAAGGATCACGCTTGCCGTGCAGGATGAACAAGAAATGGTGCAGGTGCAGATCGGCGACGACGGGCCAGGCATCAGCGCGGAGGCACTTCCCTTCATTTTTGAACGGTTTTACCGCGCCGACCAGTCGCGCAATACGAGCACCGGCGGAAGCGGGTTGGGTCTCGCAATCGCCAAGCAAATCATCGAAGAGCATGGCGGCCGCATCTGGGCCGAAAGCGGGCCGAAGCGCGGCACTCGCATTTCCTTTACATTGCGCAAAGCGGAGGGGTGACCATACGTGAAAAGAATTTTGATCGTCGAAGATGAAGCAAGCATTGCGGAGCTGCAGCGCGATTACCTGGAAATCAGCGGCTATCGCGTCGATTTGGAAAACACGGGAAATAGCGGCTTGGAGAGGGCGTTGGCCGATGACTACGACCTGTTGATTCTGGACGTCATGCTGCCAGAGGTGGATGGCTTCGAGATCTGCAAGCAGGTGCGCAGCAAAAAAGACATCCCGATCCTGATGGTATCGGCCAAAAAAGAAGACATCGACAAAATTCGCGGCCTTGGCTTGGGCGCGGATGATTACATCAGCAAGCCGTTTAGCCCAAGTGAACTGGTGGCGCGGGTGAAAGCGCATCTCGCTCGCTATGAGCGGCTGATCGGCGGACAGACGGTGAAAAAGGAAGAAATCTCGATTCGCGGGCTCACGATCGACAAAGCGTCACGCAGGGTGTTCGTGAACGGGAAAGAAGGAAGCTTCACGACCAAGGAATTTGATTTGCTGGTGTTTCTGGCGAGCAATCCGAACATCGTTTTCAGCAAGGAGCATCTGTTTGAACGCATTTGGGGAATGGACTCGATGGGCGATGTGACTACCGTGACCGTCTTCATCCGCAAGCTGCGCGAAAAAATCGAAAGCGATCCGTCCAACCCGCAGTATATTGAAACCATTTGGGGTGCGGGGTACCGGTTTAACGTATAAATGAAAAAAGCACCCGGGAAGCGTGTTTTTCCGACGGGTGCTCCTTGTTTTTTTTGCGTACGCCAGAGGGAATAGCTGATGCATCAAGACTGATTGGCTACGCTGGCGGAGTCGATCAGCTTTTCCACGATGGCAGGCAGCAGGGTGATCGCGGTGCTGTCTGTTCCGTACGTTTGGCTGTCGGCATAGGTGCCTTCCATCAGCAAGATCAGCGTGTACGCCAGCTCGCACGGATTGGTTGCCCCGAGTGCGGTGGCGATTTCGGCGAATTTCTCGTACAGCTCTTTTTGATGCGCGCAGACCAGCTGGCGTGCAGGATGATTTTTATCAGGGAACTCGACGGCGACGTTCAGAAAGCAGCAGCCGCGAAACTCTTCCGCAGACGCTTTCGCTGCCAGATCCCGAAAAAACTGCAGGAGCTGCTGGCGGGGCTCACCGGGATGCTTCGCCATGCTCGCTTCCCATTCGTCGCGAAAGGCGGCCTGCTTTCGCTCCAGATAGGCCAGCACCAGATCGGTTTTCGAGGAAAACTGGCGGTACACGCTCATTTTGTTGAGTCCGGCCTGCTCCACAATCGCATCGACGCTCACCGCGTGTACGCCTTCCCGGTAGAAAAGCTCGTCGGCGGCATTCAGGATGATTTCCTGTGCCTCGGCGCGGGGGACACGATTTTTTTTAGTCGTCATTGCCTTCACTCCAGATGATTATGAATTCCACACGTCCGCTACGATTTCGTACGAGCGGAGGCGTTCCGCGTGGTCATATATATTGGAGGTTATCATAAATTCGTCGGCTTGTGTTGCATCCAGCAATGATTGCAGCCCTTTTTTGACCGTTTCCGGGCTGCCGATAACAGACGAGCGCAGCTGCGCGTTCAGCGTCAGCTTTTCAAAATCGGTCCACAGCTCCTCGATGTTGTCGACAGGCGGCTGAATCGGCTTCAAATCGCCCCGGATGAGGTTAAGGAACGTCAAATAGAGGGAGCTGGCCAAATAGTTGGCACGCTCGTCCGTATCGGCGGCGACCACGTTGACCCCAAGCATGGCATACGGCTCATTCAGCACCTCGGATGGGCGGAACGAATTACGGTACGTATGCATCGCGGTTTGCATATAGTTTGGCGAAAAATGGCCGGCGAAAGCGAAGGGCAGCCCGAGCTGTCCGGCCAGCCTTGCGCTGAAATCGCTGGAGCCGAGCAGCCAGATCGGGATGTCCAGCCCTTCGCCAGGGATCGCGCGTACGCCTTTTGCAGGCTCATCTTCCGAGCGTGGACGCAAATAGTCGCGCAGCTCCTCCAACAGCTCGGGGAAATCGTCGCCC
The DNA here is from genome assembly GCF_052072235.1 of Brevibacillus fluminis. Taxonomy (GTDB): domain Bacteria; phylum Bacillota; class Bacilli; order Brevibacillales; family Brevibacillaceae; genus Brevibacillus_D; species Brevibacillus_D fluminis_A. The sequence continues at coordinate 430,586 of NZ_CM125436.1, forward strand.
GTGCTTCTCAAATCGCGTCGCAGCGCACGCATTGTCCGCTGATCGGAGCCTGGCGCGCGGCCCAGCCCCAGATCGATGCGTCCCGGATAGAGAGAGGCCAGCGTGCCGAATTGCTCCGCGATGACCAGCGGGGCATGGTTCGGCAGCATGATGCCGCCTGAACCGACGCGCATCGTCTTGGTGCCGCCTGCGATATGTCCGATAAGCACCGAGGTTGCGGAGCTGGCGACGCTCGGCATGCTGTGGTGCTCCGCCAGCCAGTAGCGGTGAAAGCCCCAGTTTTCGACGTGCTGGGCCAAATCGAGGCTGTTGCGGTATGAATCGGCTGCTGTGCCGCCTTGGACGATCGGGGAGAGATCGAGGACGGAGCGCTTGATGTCGCGAAGAAGTTTCGTGCTTTCAGACATGGTGAAAAGTCTCCTTTGCCAGTGCATTTATGATTTTGTTACTGGTTAGTCACATGAAGTATGTACCTGTCATCATACGTACTGGGTAGTAACATGTCAAGCTGGCGATGTTCAGCTTGCGTACGGCGCAGGGAATGCGGGCTGTGACACACAAGTAAAACCGGCTGCACCATGATAGGTGGGGCAGGTTACATTCCAAACTTAGGGTGTTCATGATGAAGAATTTGCTTTATTTTTTGCTTGTTCTTATGCTACCTGCATGTGGTACCACAACTCAATCGAACAGCACGATACCTGATAGCTCAGCAGTCAAACCGTCAAACGTATGGATACAGAAATATAGAGATGATACTCAGAATGCCCAACCTGAATTAATAAATAGTTCAAACAATGAAAAAGAAGTAGTAGAACGATTTACGACTTTAACAAAGGAAAATCCTGATAAAAGAATCAATCCAGATCTAGCAACTGACATTTATTTATTAAAATTTGAGGCACTGAAAGACAAGTCTGTTGTTAGGGCTGATTACTATCATGCGTCAACCTGTGGCAGATGGTAACAGCCTGTCAGCCTAAGATGCTAGATGCACTGTCTTAGGACGGGCTGATGAGACAGCCCTAAACTTGGGGGAACTACGGATAGCAGAAATGCACTTCCGACTACCACCCAAGAATCCCACTGATACCAAAGGTGTCAGCTTGCGGCTTTAGCCGTGGGAGTCTCGATTTATGTATGTTCGCACTACAGAAAAAAGTGTTGTGTACGCAAAAAAGGTAGAGATGGATAACAAGTATAATCTTGAAACGTTTGATAAAAAACAAATTCCTGCACTGATTGATGTTGCTGGAAAAGACAATTGGATTGAGTTGAAAAGCGATGTTATCGCCAGTATTTTAAAGTAGACATGCATCATCGAAAGCTTGGAGAAGTTCATCTTAACTAAAAAACGAATCCCTGACACAGAGGAGGTCAGGGAAAACGGCTCGCGCGCGAGCTCGGGATCGCCCGCAGCACCCTGTACCGGAAGATGGCGGAGCTGGAAATGGGGCAAGAAGGGCTTTGGCCTGCCCAAAAGCAGGGCAGAGGCAGGATATAAAAGAAAACCCTGTGGCATCGCGATATGCCTACAGGGTTTTTTGTGCTTTCGCAGCGACTGTTTTTCGCTTCGAACCGAGCAATCCGGTAAAAGACAGCGTATAGAGCAAGAGGCCCAGCCAAATGAACGAAAAGCTGATGGCATGCACATAGCTGAACGTTTCATGATAGACAAAGATGCCGAGAAAGAGCTGGATCGTCGGGGACAAATATTGAAAAAAGCCGACCGTCGACATGGCGACCGCTTTGGCGCCGCGGGCAAACCAGAGCAGCGGCAGCGCCGTGACGACTCCGGAACAGAGCAGGACGAAAAATTCGAGCCAGGAAATATTCCCGACGAGCCCCGTACCGTTGATTTCCACGTACAAAATGTAGGCGAGCGCAAACGGCATCGCCATGAACGTTTCCATTGTGAGCCCGGTGAGCGAATCGACTTTGACCAGTTTTTTCGCCAAACCGTATACCGCAAACGTCGTCGCCAGCGATAGGCCGATCCACGGGAACTTGCCGTACTCGACTGTCAGGACGGTCACGCCGATCGCCGCCAGCGAGAACGAGACGACTTGCCAGAAGGTGAGCCGCTCGCGCAGGACGATGATGCCTAGTGCCACGCTGAGCAGCGGATTGATGTAGTAGCCTAGACTCGTCTCCACGATGTGACCGTGGTTGACCGCCCAGATGTAAATGTACCAGTTGCTGCTGATAAACAAGGAGCAAAGAAAAAGAGCCAATATATTTTTTTTGCTGCGAAAAACCGCTTTAATCTCCGGCCAGCGACCCTGCGCGAAAATCAGGACCGTCACGAACAAAAACGACCAAAAGATGCGATGGGCCAGAATTTGGTCGGAAGGGATATTCGCGAGAAACTTCCAGTATAGCGGCAGCAAGCCCCATGCTGAGTAGCAAGCGATTAAGAGGCCAATTCCTTGCTTTGCGCTCCGCCGTTCTTCATCCATTGATCAAACAACCCCTTTCCAAGCTGTATCGCAATTTTCATTATGACAGAAAAACATGCGAAAACGAGAGCCAATTGATTGAAATTGCATACTTGGTCAGCTATTCTGATTGCATGTAGCAGGCGAAAAGGAGTGAGCAATCGTGTATCAGTTTGATGATGTGATTGACCGCAATGGCACCAGAAGCCTGAAGTGGGACGACCGACGCCGCTTTTTTGAGGATCGCGACGTGCTGCCGCTGTGGGTGGCCGATATGGATTTTGCCAGTCCGCCCTGTGTGACGGAGGCGCTGGTAAAGCGCGCGCAGCATCCGATCTACGGCTATCCGAGCAAGCCGGCGGAATTGAACCAGGCGTTGATCGGCTGGATGAAGCGACGGTTTGACGTGGAGGTCAAGGAAGGATGGCTCGCGACGGTACCGGGCATCGTGCCGGGGCTGCATTTTGCCATCGATGCGTTGACGGAGCCCGATGAGAAAGTGATTGTGCAGACACCGGTCTATCAACCGTTCTACCAAGCGGTGCGCAACCGCGGGCGGCAATTGATAGAGAATCCGCTGATAGAAGTCGATGGCGACTATCAGATGGATTTTGATGACCTCAAGCGAAAAATCGACGAAAAGACACGCATGTTGATCTTGTGCAGCCCGCACAATCCGGTGGGGCGTGTCTGGCGAAAAGACGAGCTGCTGACATTGGCGGAAATCTGCCTGGAGCACGACATCATCGTGGTTTCCGACGAGATTCATTCCGACCTGGTTTATGAAAAAGGCAGTCATACACCGTTTTATTCGCTGTCCCCGGAGATTGCCGACAAATCGCTAACGTTCGTGGCGCCAAGCAAAACGTTCAACCTGGCCGGACTGTTCTCGTCGTTTGTCATTTCGCCCAATGCGCGCATGCTGCGCCAATTCCAGGTGGCGATGTCCCGAACGGGCGTGGAGTTCATCAACATGTTCGGTATCGAGGCGATGACGGCAGCGTACCAGGGGGGAGATGAGTGGCTGGACCAGCTGCTCGTTTATTTGCGAGGAAACGCCGACTATATTCGACAATTTTTGCAAGAACGCTTGCCACAGGTGACGATGCGGGTGCCGCAAGCGACCTATCTCGGCTGGATGGATTTTCGCCGGCTGGGGCTCCCGCCTGCGGAGATCAAGCGGCTGATGATCCATGAGGCGCTGCTTGGCCTCAATGACGGTACGGGCTTCGGTGAAGAGGGAGCAGGCTTCCAACGGATCAATTTCGCCTGTCCGCGTTCGACCTTGGAAGAGGCAATGCGCCGTCTGGAGCGGACGTTTCAACCGCTCGGCTAATCGGAAAAAGCGGATGCGGCGAGCTTCCACACAGGGGCGAACGACTCGCTATTTTCATTTGCCTGAAAGTTCAGCATTGCATCTTGACAGCTTTTGACCAGTCACTATATAGTAGGACATAAGTTAATAGCGCTGTGGAGATTTAGGAGATCAGCTAATATTTGCAAGTGAGGGCATGCGTATGCCGTTCACCTTGCGAGTATTAGCTTTTTTGTTTTCTCTCCAAACAATCAGAAAGGAGTAGACAAATTGTAAGCGCTTCAGAAAAAACGGTTACAACAGCTTTTCAGCAAAAAAAGGGGGACGGGACATGTCTGCTTATGTTGGTGAATTGATTGGTACGATGATCCTGATTATTTTGGGTGCGGGCGTTTGCGCAGGGCAAAACCTGAAAAAAGCGTACTCGCAAAATGGCGGATGGATCGTCATTACGCTTGGCTGGGGCCTCGCGGTCGCATGCGGCGCATATGCGGTAGGCAGCATCAGCGGTGCGCATCTCAATCCGGCGCTCACGATCGCGCTTGCGTGCATCGGGCAGTTTCCGTGGGAACAGGTGCCGGGCTATATCGCGGCGCAATTTGTCGGCGCTTTCATGGGCGCAACGTTTGTCTGGCTGTTTTACTATCCGCATTGGAGAGAAACGAGCGATGCTGGAGCGAAATTGGGGGTATTCGCAACCGGGCCTGCAATCAAAAATACAGTAGCCAACCTGTTTAGTGAAATTCTTGGTACATTCTTTCTGGTCTTGGGATTGCTTGCCATCGGCGCGAATAAATTTGCAGAAGGGCTGAACCCGTTCGTCGTCGGCTTCCTGATCGTGGCGATCGGCTTGTCGCTGGGCGGAACAACCGGCTATGCGATCAATCCGGCCCGTGACCTTGGGCCGCGTTTGGCACATGCACTGCTGCCGATTCACGGAAAAGGAGATTCCAACTGGGGCTATGCGTGGATTCCGGTTGTCGGACCGGTGATCGGCGCTGTAAGCGGCGCGTTCTTTTACAAAGCGTCCTTCGTGGACCACTCGCTGGCAGGCGTAATCGGCCTCGCCGTGTTCATGGTGATTGGGATTGTGGTCGGAAACATGAGCAAAAACGTGAAAGTGGAACAGACAAAAAAATTAGCAGGATAACAACCCTGCCAGAGAAAAAGTGTAGGATACCTATTTCCTTATTATAAGGAGGAACTGTGAAAATGGAAAACAAATATATGCTTTCGTTGGACCAAGGAACGACAAGCTCCCGTGCAATCCTGTTCGATAAATCCGGCGCCATCATCGGTGTGGCCCAAAAAGAATTTACGCAAATTTATCCGAAGCCAGGCTGGGTCGAACACAATGCGGAGGAAATTTGGGAATCGCAGTTGGAAGTTTTGAAAGCGGTTTTGTTGGACAATCACGTGAAGCCGGAGCAAATCGCCGGAATCGGGATTACGAACCAGCGTGAAACGACAGTCGTTTGGGATAAGCACACAGGCAAGCCGGTGCACAACGCCATCGTGTGGCAAAGCCGCCAGTCGATCGACATTTGCAACCAGCTGAAGGAAGCGGGCTATGAAGAGACGGTTCGTGCAAAAACCGGATTGCTAATCGACGCATACTTCTCCGGAACAAAAGTCAAATGGATGCTCGATCATGTGGAGGGCGCTCGGGAAAAAGCAGAGAACGGCGACCTCTTGTTTGGAACGATCGACACATGGCTGATCTGGAAGCTGACGGGCGGCAGCGTGCATGTGACCGACTATTCCAATGCGTCCCGCACCTTGATGTATAACATTCATTCGCTGGAGTGGGACCGCGAGCTGCTGGAAATGCTGCAGGTGCCTGCGAGCATGCTGCCGACGGTCCGTCCTTCCAGCGAGATTTATGGGTATACCGATGAAAAATTGTTCAGCGTGGGCATCCCGATCGCGGGTATCGCGGGCGACCAGCAAGCGGCGCTGTTCGGCCAGGCGTGCTTTACCGAAGGATCGGCGAAAAACACGTACGGCACTGGCTGCTTCATGCTGATGAATACAGGTGAACAAGCGGTGGCATCGCAAAACGGGCTCTTGACTACGATCGCATGGGGCGTGGATGGCAAAGTCGAGTATGCGCTGGAGGGAAGCATTTTCGTTGCGGGCGCGGCGATCCAATGGCTGCGCGACGGCCTCAAGCTGCTGGCAAAGGCGTCCGATTCGGAAAAGCATGCGACAGCGGTCGATGGAACGGATGGCGTTTACATGGTTCCGGCCTTCGTCGGTCTTGGCGCACCGTATTGGGACATGGAAGCGCGCGGCGCGATTTTTGGCCTGACACGCGGCACGACGGAAGATCATTTGATTCGCGCCGCACTGGAATCGCTGGCGTATCAGACGCGCGATGTGCTGGAAGCGATGGAGGCCGACTCCGGCATCAAGCTGCAGAAGCTGGCAGTCGATGGCGGCGCGGTCGCGAACAACTTCCTGATGCAGTTCCAATCCGACATCCTGGCGACGGTCGTCGAGCGCCCGCGCGTCAATGAAACGACCGCACTGGGCGCAGCGTACCTCGCAGGTCTCGCCGTCGAATATTGGAGCGGCAAGGAAGACATCATCCACAACAAAGTGGTGGAGCGCTCGTTTGAGCCCGCGATGGCGGAGGAAAAACGCCAAAGCCTGTATGAAGGCTGGAAGCAAGCAGTAATTGCCACCATGGGATATAAGGCTGCGCATTGATTTTTGCACGGAACCGGAATAGAATATAGATAAGTTAATTATGCTGTGGAGACGTTGGAGACAGCCAGTATCAAAAGGGCAAATGCACGATTGCGTTGCTTCTTTTGAATATTGGCTGTTTTTTGTTTTTCCCGGCTAAGAAGGGAAGAATCGGACCATGAACAGTCAACCTACATTGTCATCATTTCAACGCGAAGTTTGTTTGGAGGAGATGGAAAACGAGCGTCTCGATCTGCTGGTCATCGGCGGAGGCGTAACGGGCGCGGGCATCGCCCTTGATGCGGCTTCGCGCGGTCTTTCGGTCGGATTGGTGGAAAAACAGGATTTCGGGGCAGGTACCAGCAGCCGTTCGACCAAGCTGATTCATGGAGGATTGCGCTATTTGAAGCAGGGCGATGTCAAGCTGGTGCAGGAGGTCGGCAGGGAGCGGGCCATTTTGTTCCGCAATGCGCCGCACATCGTCATTCCGGAAAAAATGATTCTGCCGATCGTCGAAAAAGGCACGTACGGCAAGCTTGCCACCTCGATCGGGCTCTATGTGTACGACCTGTTGGCGGGCGTCGAGAGAAAAGAACGCCGGATCATGCTGTCCAAAAAGCAGACGGAGGAACGCGAACCGCTCTTGCGCCGGGATATTCTCAAAGGCGGCGGCCTTTACTATGAATACCGCACGGATGATGCGCGCTTGACCATCGAGGTGATGAAAACGGCGCGCGCCCACGGGGCCAAATGCGTCAATTATGCGGAAGCGACGGATTTTCTCTATGAAAACGGCAAGGTCGTGGGCGTCAAGGTGCTCGATTTGGTCACGGGGAACGAGCATGCGCTGTATGCGAAAAAAATCGTCAATGCAGCAGGCCCGTGGGTCGACGGGCTGCGCGACAAGGACAAATCGCTGTTTGGCAAGCGGCTGCATTTGACAAAAGGCGTGCATCTGGTCGTTCCTTATGAGCGCTTGCCGCTCAAGCAGTCGGTGTATTTCGACGTTGCGGGCGGACGGATGATCTTTGCGATTCCGCGCAACAACGCGACCTACATCGGAACGACCGATACGAATTACCAAGGCGTGCTGGAGCGTCCGACAGTCAGCCAGGAAGACGTCGATTATTTGCTCAAAGCTGTCAACGACATGTTCCCTTCCGTCAAGCTGACCGAGCAGGACATTACATCCAGCTGGGCAGGATTGCGCCCGCTGATTCACGAGGACGGCAAGTCGCCGTCTGAGCTGTCGCGCAAGGATGAAATTTTTTATTCCAAAAGCGGGCTGATCACGATCGCCGGGGGCAAGCTCACGGGCTTCCGCAAAATGGCGGAGCGCATTGTCGATGTGGTGGCAGGGCAGCTGGCGCAGGAGGAAGGCCGTTCCTTCCGTCCGTGCCATACCGATCAAATCGTGCTGGCCGGCGGCGGCTTCTCGAACGCGGCGCAGATCCCCGGCTTTATCAGAGCGCAGGCGCAGCGGCTGCAAGCCGCAGGCATCGGCGAGGACAGTGTCCGTGCACTGGTAGGAAAATACGGGACCAATACCGAACAAATAGTAACGTCTTGCCTGGAACTCCTGGCGCAGGGCAAAACGCCGCAAGAAGCCTTGTTGTCCGCAGAGCTGCACTATGGAATCAACGAAGAGATGGTCATGTCGCTGAGTGATTTTCTCATCCGCCGCTCGGGCAGACTGTTTTTTGAGCGGAATACACTGGCTCCCCTTTATCCGAAGCTGGCCGATGAACTCGGGAGCGCGCTCCATTGGACACAGGCGAAAAAAGAGCGTGACATCACTGCGTTTGAAAGCGAGTACCACTTGGCAAAAACATTCCAGTAGGAGTGACCCTTTTGACAAATAAGATCGAACAAACCATCCTGCCGGCCGCACGCAATCTGAAAGAATTCGATGAGCTGCTGGAAAGCTGCTATGAGCGGATCATTTTGCTTAACGCTCACGTCGCCCAAGTGAAACCGCTGGGCAACCGGGCCCGAGCGTTCGGAAAAAAATTGCTGATTCACGCCGATCTGATCGACGGATTGAAATCGGATGAATATGCCATGGAATTCATCGCGCAGGAAGGTAAGCCCGAAGGCATCATCACCACGCGCAACAATGTGATCCTGGCCGCGAAGAAAAAAGGACTGGTCTGCATCCAGCGGTTGTTTCTGATCGATACGATGGCGCTGGAGAGCAGCCTGGCCCAATTGGAGAGAACCAAGCCGGATTACGTGGAAGTGCTGCCGGGCGTCATTCCGCACCTGATCGAGGAGATCATCGCCCGCACGCAAATTCCGGTCATCGCCGGCGGTTTCATCCGGACGCGGGAGGACGTCGACCGCGCGCTTCAGGCGGGCGCTACCTCCGTAACCACTTCGCGCAAAGAACTGTGGTCGAAAAGATAGTCCGGCGTGATATAATCTCTTCCATAAGCTACTGATGGCTCGAAGGGAGAGTGTCATGTGAAACAGTTGAAAACCGTTTGCCCGCACGATTGTCCCGATACATGCTCGATCATTGCTACCGTAGACGAAGCAGGGCGCGTCGTCACGACCAAAGGGGACCCGGACCATCCGTTCACGCGCGGCGCACTATGCTCCAAAGTCCTCCGCTATCCGGAACGTGTCCATTCCAGCGAACGCCTGCTGTATCCGCTCAAGCGTACGGGCCCAAAAGGAAGCGGTCAGTTCGAGCGGATCACCTGGGAGGAAGCGCTCGATACGATCGTAAGCCGCCTGCGCGAAGAAACGGCGCGTCACGGGGGAGAAACCGTCTATTGTTTTCACGGAAGCGGCAATATGGGCGTCATTCAGATGAACGCGCATGTTCCGTTTTTTCATAAATTGGGCGCAAGCCAAGGGCGTGGCGATCTCTGCTCGCCGGCTGCGAACGAGGGATGGCTGTATACGGTCGGAAGCCTGGTGGGCAGCCGTCCCGAGTCGGTAGCGCATACGGATCTGATGCTTGTCTGGGGCAGCAATATGGCGTCGAGCAACATGCACATGCTCGCGTTTTTCAAGCAAGCGAAGAAGAACGGGGCCAAGATGATCGTCATCGATCCGTACCGCAACCGCACGGCCAAGCAAGCAGACTGGTATGTGCAGATCAAGCCGGGAACGGACGCCGCATTGGCACTCGGCATCATGCATGTGCTGGTGGCCGAGGAGCTGATCGATCGCCCCTATATCGAAAAATTCACGCATGGATTCGAGGAACTGTGTGCGACACTTCCCGACTATTCGCCTGAAAAAGTGGAAGCGATTACGGGCGTGAGTGCAGACGATGTGCGCAAGCTGGCCCGGATGTACGGACAAGCGCGCGCTCCGTTCATCCGCGTCGGCATCGGCCTCTCCCGCAACCGCCGCGGCGGCATGTCCGTTCGTTCGATCGCATGCTTGCCTGGGTTAGTGGGCGCGTACCATAAGAAAGGCGGCGGCGCGATCATGTTCACGTCGGACGCGTTCCCGAACAATATGGACGCACTGGCTCGACCTGATCTGCTTCCGGAAGGCACGCGCGTGCTCGACAACGTGAGGGTCGGCTCCAATCTGCTGCATGTGCAAAATCCGCCGATCAACTGCTTTTTCGTCTCGGGTGGCAATCCGGCGATCTCAGCGCCTGACGTTGAGCTGATCCGCAAAGGGTTGACCCGCGAAGATCTGTTTACGGTCGTGCATGAGCAGTTCATGACTGATACGGCGAAATACGCGGATATCGTCTTGCCGGCTACAACATCTTTCGAAAATTTTGACGTGTTCAAAAGCTATGGACACACTTATATGCAAAAAGTGGAGCCCGTGATTGCGCCGTTGGGTGAGGCGCGCAGCAACCGCGAGCTGTACAGCGAATTGGCGAAGCGCATGGGCTTTACCGAGGACGTGTTTACATTATCCAACGAGGAGCTGGCGCTCGCGCTCTTCCCGACAATCGCAGCGGACGCGTCGAAGCGTGCGGCATTCCTCGCAGGCGAGACGCTGGAGCTGATCGATTTCGACACGGTATTCGACAATGGTTTTGCGACGCCGTCAGGCAAGCTGGAATTTTATTCGGAGCAGATGCTCAGCGATGGGTATCCCGCTGTGCCGACCTATCACGAGGTCGAGCAGGAGGAGGGGGCACTTCATTTGCTGACCCCACCTGCGCACTACACGCTGAACACATCGTTTGGGGCGGTCGACAAGCTGCGCGAACAGGAGCAGCGGCCGACGCTGCAGGTGAACCCGATCGACGCATTGGCGCAAGGCATCGAGGAGGACGGCTGGATCACGGCGTACAACGAGCGCGGCTCACTTACGCTGTGGGCCAAATTGACCGAAGACGTGCCGTCCGGCGTCGCCGTCGCCGAAGGGGTATGGTGGACAAAGCATACGCCTGACGGGAAATCGATCAACTTTTTGACCAGCGAACGGCTGACCGATATGGGCTGGGGCAGTACGCTGCATGACAATCGGGTGTCGATTCGAAAAGAAGCATAAAAGCAGGATGGGAAAAACTTGGCGCTGTTGGTGGCCAAGTTTTTTCGTTTTTTTCAGCCAGCAGCAACACGCCCAACTTCCGACAGCCTGTACACTGTCGAAAGCCTCTTTTTGATCTGCGGAAATCGAATCGAAGTACTTGATCCTTACTTCTAAATCATGTATATTAATTTTTACATTGACATTACTGCAGGTCTAAAAAAGGAGGAGCCATGTCACCACGTACCAAAGAACAGAATGATGCGATCCGGGAGATGCGGATGAACCAAATTATGCAAGCGGCTGCGGAAGTATATTTGGAGAAGGGCATTCAATTGGAAATACGCGATGTTGCGGTCAAGGCAGAGCTCGGCTACGGAACCGTGTATCATTACTACAAAAATAAGCACATGCTTTTGGAAGATTTACTGTGGGATGCCCTGAATCGAACGGAGACGGCAGTACTGCCCGCTTTGACGGGGGACGGCAGCAGTTTGCTGCAAGCTGAGTCGTTCTCCAGGCTGCTCCTGCAAGCGTGCATCCAGGATCCTTCCGTATTTATTTTGCTTAAAACGGTTGCCGATAATTTTCATCACTTCCCGGGAAACCGGTTCATCAAGCTGTCTGCCGAATTTCAGGAACGGATCTATACACCGTTTGTGGAAATCATTCGTGAAGGAATCGGTTCCCAATCACCGGAGAAAACAGCTAATCTGATATTTGGTTCGCTTGTTGGCTGCATAGCATTGAATATCCACCACAATATCCGGAACGAGATGGATGTGGAAGGGATCGTCGATATGATTTTTTCAGGCATACAGTCAAAGGAGAAATGAATGGAATGGTCATCCTGAAATCGAGAGCAGAGATTGAAGAAATGAGAAAAGCCGGCCGAATTGTCGCTGCTTTTCATCAAGCAATCGCAGGTATGATCCGGCCGGGTGTCACGACGCTCGATATCGAGTCGTTCGCGGTGAGGTTCCTGAAGGAGAATGGCGCCAGGGCTTATACGATCGGCTACAACGGCTATCCGTTTGCGACATGTGCGTCTGTCAACGACGTCATTGCGCATGGGTTTCCGAGCCGGAAGCCGCTCAAGGAAGGCGACATCGTCAAAATCGACATCGTTGCACAGGCGGATGGCTGGGTCGGCGATTCAGCTTGGTGTTACGCGGTCGGCGAGGTGTCGGAAGAAGCTCGTAATCTGATGCGGGTAACGAAGGAATGCTTATATCTTGGTATCGAAAAAGCTGTCGTCGGAAACCGGATCGGCGATGTGATGCACGCGGTTCAAACCCATGCCGAGCGAAACGGATTCTCGGTGGTGCGCGATCTGCTTGGTCATGGCGTAGGAAGGGAGATGCACGAGGAACCTAGTTATCCCCACGTCGGGAAACCGGGCAAAGGGTTCCGCTTGAAGGAAGGGATGGTATTTACGATCGAGCCGATGCTAAATGCCGGAAAAGCGTTAATGACGGTTGATGCTGACGGATGGACCGCCAGAACCGTTGACGGCTCGCTTTCCGCACAGTACGAGCATACGGTCGCCATTACTGCGGATGGCCCGATTATATTGACCGCGCAATAGAATTCAATCCTTTTATTTGGTCAAATTTAATTTTGAACGGTGATGTCCTCTTCCAGCTTTCAAACAAAAAAATCGGCCACAGTTTGCGGTTTTGAACACAGCAAGGCAGCCGATTGATTGTTGCTTACGGGAGACGTTAGTTGAACAACAACAGCGGTAGTCTAAGACTTTATCAGGGTCTTAAACCACCGCTTTTTCTTTTATGGATCAGTCTATTCTTTATTTTTCAAAGTCCGCCGAATTCTCAGTCGAAAAATCTTGTTAGATCAACGGAATCATTTTTCTTATTTACAAACCGACCGTCGGTATGTTACGCTGAATCCAGATCAAAGAACGGTTCAATCAAAGGAGATGTTCACAAATGAACGTGCCTCAATCCATGAATAAGAAAACAATCATCCGTGGCATCGTGATGACGCTGCTGATCAACGGCGCCCTTCCGCTTGCCGTATACCAAATTTTGCTGGGCTATACATCCAGCTTCATCGCTTTATCAATCGCGGCTGCGATCCCGCTGGTCGATAATTTGTTCAGCCTGATTCGCTATCGCCGCATCGATGTTTTTGCTTCCTTCATGCTGCTTGGCTTTATTTTGAGCCTGGCCGCAGTTTTCATGGGGGGAAACGAGCAGCTGATTTTGCTGCGTGAGTCGTTTGTCACCGGCGCGCTTGGCTTGCTGTTCTTCTGCTCCTTCTTATTTCCGCGCCCGCTCATTTATTACTTCGCGCTCCGTTTTACCGTAGGGAACGACCCGCAGCGCGTTGCCGAATTCGCGGCGAAATGGCAGCACGCCCACTTCCGCTTTGTTTTGCGCGTCATGACGTTTGTATGGGGAGTGGCCCTCGTCGGGGAAGCCGCTGTGCGCTCGTATTTGGTCTATCATCTGTCGGTTACGCAGTTTTTGGCCGTATCCAATTTCGTCGTCTACGGCTTCATCGGGGCCGCGATTTTGTTCACCGTCTATTTCCGCCGCTATTCCCTCAAACGGATTGCCAAATAGGAGGTATCTGCCATGGAAATCGTTCAAGCGACGCCGGCGCTCGCAGGGTCCTTGCCCGCCCTGTTTTCCGCGGCGAAAAAGCATCTGCGCAGCCAAGGCATCAAGCAATGGGACTTTTTCTACCCGAATTCGTTCCTCATCCGAAACGATGTGAAAAAAGGGGAGCTATACGGGATTCTTGAAGCTGGCCGGTTTATCGCAGCAGTCACGTTAAATACGGTGACGCCGCGCGAGTACGAGCAAATCTCGTGGACGCATCACCAAGCGCTTGTCATCCATCGACTGGTCGTCAGCCCGGATGTGCAAGGCAGGGGGATTGGGAAGCACATGCTCTCCTTTTGCGAGAGTTTTGCCCGCGCGCATCAGTACGACAGCATTCATCTTGATGCGTACAAGGACAATGCGGCAGCCGTATCGTTATACGACCGCAACGGCTACCAGCGCCGCGGCGAGGTACGGTTCCCAATGCGCCCGCATCCGTTCATTTGTTTTGAAAAAGTATTATAAACCAACATCCATACGACGGTAGATGCCAGTGGCTTCTATCGTTTTTTGATCGTGTGCAGGCGAAACCAAGACTTCCAGCGCGCATGCTATAATAAAAAGAATGAGGGCGGTAAGGTGGAGGTGGCCGTGATGGGATCGCTCATGCATGACTGGGCAGACGTATTCGATGCCGTTCATAACGATATGATTATTACGGATGGCCGCGGCGTGGTCGTCTATGCCAACAAGGTGTCAGAAAAGCTGTATCTGATCCCGCGCGAAGAAATTATCGGTAAGTCCGTTTATGAGCTGGAAGATGCCAAAATTTTCTCTCCTTCGATAACCAAAATCGTATTGAAGGAAAAGAAGAAGCAGACGCTGATCCAGGAGACGAAATCCGGCGCAAAAGTGCTGGTGACGGCGAATCCGATTTTTGACGAGAACGGGGAAATCAAATGGGTCGTCAGCTATTCCTATGACGTGACGGAGCTGCTCCACCTGAAGGAACACGTCAGCCAAATGGAAGAAGATATGAAAAAGGTGCAAGATGAACTGAATGAGCTGCGCCTGCAAAAACATCTGGAGGACGGCATGGTCGCTTCCAGCTCGGCGATGAAGCAGGTGAAGCAAGCGGTTGAGAAAATCGCTGATTTTGACGTAACGATCCTGCTGACCGGAGAATCGGGTGTCGGAAAAAACGTAATCGCCCGGTTCGCCCATGAGCATAGCAGCCGCAAAGACGCGCCGTTGGTTGAAATCAACTGTGGCAGCATACCGGAGTCGCTATTGGAATCGGAGCTGTTTGGATACGAGCCAGGTTCATTTTCCGGCGCTCAGCAGAAAGGGAAAAAAGGCTTGGTGGAGGAAGCGGAGGGAGGCACGCTCTTTCTCGATGAGATTGGGGAATTGCCGCTGAACCTGCAGGTGAAGCTCCTCACGCTGATTCAACAGAAACGCTTTTATCGGATCGGTGGCACCAAGCCGCTTCAGGTCGATTTTCGGCTGATCGCCGCAACGAATGTCGACCTGAAGGAACGGGTGGATGCGGGGACGTTTCGCAAGGACCTGTTTTTCCGGCTGTCCGTGGTCCCGATACACATCCCGCCCCTTCGCGAACGGCCGCAGGACGTGTATGCGATGATCACCGCCTTTACCATACGGTTCAATGCACGCTATCAAAAGGATAAAAGCTTTGACGAACAGGCGATTGAAGAGCTGCTGCGCTACCGCTGGCCAGGCAATGTGCGCGAGCTGGAGAATTTGGTCGAGCGGCTTATTCTCACATCGGAGGGAAAAAAGATCGGCGTGGAGGATCTGCCCGAAGCGATGCGAAGCAGCGGGATCAAATCATGGAGAGCCCAAGAAGGAAAGACGCTGGAGCAGATGATGGAAGAGTACGAGTCCCACATCATCCGCAATGCGTTTGCACAATACAACAGCACGCCCAAACTGGCCCGCTATCTGGGCATCAGCCAGACTACTGCGGTGCGCAAAGTGCGGAAGTATGTGCATCAAAAACAGGAAATATAATGGACTGTCGGTATCGTGCCGATGGTCCTTTTTTTCTTTGCAAAAGTAGGGGGAATCCCCTATGGGCTTCAAAAAAGCGCTTACAGTACACTAAGGCTACATCAGTAACACAGGCATACCTCCAGCGAAAGGGGATTTTTATGGCAAATAAGATGCATTACACCGTGGCCATCGTGGGGGCAGGCAGCGCAGGGGTCTCGGTCGCGGCCCGGCTGATTCGCGGGGCGGGCAAGCTGCGCGGACAGATCGTCATTATTGATCCTGCCGCCAAGCATTATTATCAGCCGCTTTGGACGCTAGTGGGCGGAGGGGCAGCCAGGAAGGAAGTTACCGAACGCGATCAAGCCAGCGTGATCCCGGACGGGGTGGATTGGCTGCAGGAGTCGGTGGAGCTGTTCTGGCCTGAAGAAAAGTGGCTCCAAACGCTCGAAGGGACGAGGGTCAGCTATGACTATCTGGTTGTTGCCGCCGGCATCCAGATCGATTGGGACCGGATCAAGGGACTCAAGGAAAGCATCGGCAAAAACGGCGTTTGCAGCAACTACTCTTATCAATACGTCGACAGCACGTGGGAATTCATTCGCTCGTTTACAGGGGGGCATGCGATTTTTACCCAGCCGAATACCCCGGTGAAGTGCGGCGGCGCGCCGCAAAAAATCATGTACTTGGCGGACGACTATTTCCGCAAGTCAGGCGTGCGCAGCAAATCGCAGGTGACGTTCTGCTCGGCGAACGCCAACATTTTCGCGGTGAAAAAATACGCGGATACGCTGGAGAAAGTGATTGTGCGCAAACAGATCGATACCCGCTACCGGCGCAATCTGATCGAAATCAAGCCGGAGACAAAAGAAGCGGTGTTTCAGCATCTGGATACCAATGAGCTGGAAACATTGAAATACGACATGATCCATGTGACGCCGCCGATGCAGGCGCCCGATTTCATCGCGAAAAGCGCATTGGCCGATGCGGGGGGCTGGGTTGATGTGGACAAATTCACGCTCCAGCACAAACGCTATGACAATGTGTTCGGGATCGGCGATTGCAGCAATTTGCCTACCTCCAAAACAGGTGCAGCGATCCGCAAGCAGGCACCGACCGTCGCGCTGAATTTGCTTTCGCTGATGAAGGGCGAACCGCTTGCAGCCGAATATGATGGGTATACGTCATGCCCGCTGGTTACGGGCTACAACAAGCTTGTATTGGCTGAATTCGATTACAACCTGACGCCGCAGGAATCATTTCCGTTCGATCAGTCGCAAGAGCGGATGAGCATGTACCTGCTGAAAAAAGAAGCGCTTCCGATCATGTATTGGGACGGCATGCTGAAAGGGCTCATGTAAAACCGCCACAAGTGAAAGGAGGCAGGCATATGGAAATCGCACAGCAACAAGGAGCGTTTCCCGACGCAACCAAGCCGGAGGCCGAACGGACGAATGCCGCATTGCTGCAGGAGCTTGCCGATCCGGCCGTTCAGGATTCGCTGGTCGAGCTGATTCGCAAGCTGCCGCGCATTGCAGCGGCGGTGAGCACGGCGGAGCGGGGGATCGAGCTTGTTTCTGCCGTAGCGGGCGACAAGGCGACGCTCTCCTCGGTCGCAGAACGGATCGATCAGGCGTGGACGAAATTGAATATCGATCACGAAACGTTGGATGCCCTCATTACGCTGATCGAAAAGCTGCCAAAGCTGGTAAAGATGATCACGGTGTTCGAGCAGCTGTACGACACGGCAGAAGCGGTGCTATCGGATAAGCAATCGATGAATCAATTGCTCGGCGATGTGAAGGAGCTAGCATCCCCCGTCACCCAGCCGCTGGAAGAAGGCATTTCCGTCTTGAAAGAGGCAAAGGCGCGGGCAGAAACGAGCACACAGCGGTTTTCGCTCTTTGCCGTCATGCGCATGCTGGGCGACCCGACGGTCCAGAGCGGGCTGCGTTTTACGCAATCGCTTCTGGATGTCGTAGCTGAAAGGAAAAAACCATAGAGGAGGAAGCTTTACCATGCTGTTGCGTTATTTTTACGATGAAAAACTGGCGCATGCGTCCTATTTGGTCGGGTGCCAAAAAACGGGAGAGGCGATCGTCATCGATCCATCCCGCGACATCGCTCCTTATCTTGCGGTTGCGAAAGCGGAGGGCGTCCGGATTGTCGCCGCGACGGAAACGCACATTCATGCTGATTTCGTCTCCGGGGCGCGGGAATTGGCTGTCGGTCAGGGAGCAAAGCTGTTTCTCTCCGATGAAGGGGACGAGGAATGGAAATATCAATACCTGACCGGTCTGCCGCATCAGTTGCTGAAGGATGGGGACCGGTTCGCGATCGGCAACATCTGGTTCGAGGTGATGCACACGCCTGGGCATACGCCGGAAAGCATTTCACTCGTGCTGACGGATAAAGGCGGAGCCGCTGATCGACCGATGGGGATTTTCACCGGAGACTTTGTGTTCGTCGGCGATGTGGGCCGTCCGGATTTGCTGGAAAAAGCAGTCGGTGTGAAAGGCTCGGCAGACGGCGGGGCGCGCCAGATGTTCCAGTCGCTCAAACGCTTCAAGGAGCTGCCCGACTATTTGCAGGTGTGGCCGGCACATGGCGCTGGCAGCGCGTGCGGAAAGGCGCTGGGCGCAGTTCCCTCCTCGACGGTCGGCTATGAGAAGCTGTTCAACTGGGCGCTTGCAATCGATGAGGAAGAAGCGTTCGTCGCTGCGCTGCTTGACGGTCAGCCTGAACCGCCCGCCTATTTCAAATATATGAAACTGGCCAACAAAAACGGACCAGCGTTGCTCGCCGATCTGCCGAAAACAGAACAGCTGGCGGCGACAGTCGAGACGGTTTCCACGCTGCTTGCTAACGGTGCCGCCATTCTGGATACGCGCGCGAGTAGCCACTATGCCAAAGGGCATATCGAAGGGACGTTCAACATTCCCTATAACAAATCGTTTACCAGCTGGGCCGGCTGGCTGGTCGATTACGAGCGGCCGCTGAACCTGATCTGCGAGCCAGGGCAGCTGACAGGTATGCTGCGGGATTTGCGCGCGATAGGAATCGACAACGTACCCGGCTTCATCGATTTGACGGTGTATGACCGCTATGCGGAAGCAGACGTTCAGCTGGAGGCATACGAAGAGGTGGACCCGGCCCAAATCGCCGCCCAAGTGGAGAGCGGGGATGTCTGCGTGCTGGACGTGCGCAATCAGAGCGAATGGAAGGAAGGGCATATTCCCGGTGCCACCCATATTATGCTCGGGACGCTGCCAAGACGGCTCGCGGAGGTCCCGGCGGAGAAACCGCTCGTGGTACAATGCCGCTCCGGCGCCCGCTCCGCAATGGCTTGCAGCATCCTGCAGGCGAATGGACACAAACGGGTCATGAATTTGACCGGGGGCATCCTGCAGTGGGCGAAAGCCGGTCTGCCACAGGTGTAAAAAAAGCGCAAACAGAAGGCAGGGATCGGCGGCTTCAGCCAGAAGCTATTGTGAGGTGGACCACTTTGCCAACTGAGGATGTGCGGAACATGCAGCAGAAAGATTATTTGAAGCAAGTGTTTGACCATTTGCAGGACGGCATTATCATCTTCGATAAGGAACGCACCATTTTGGCGATCAACCCGTCGGCAGAGAAGCTGACGGGTTGGCAGCTGGGCGGCGCGGTACCGTACTGCTCGTTTTGCCAGACGCGCGAGGTCCCGCCGGGCGAGGAACGCTGTTACCTGGTGGCCAAGCGGGAAGTCCCGTATTTTTTATCGTCCATGCCGACGTATGAGGGCCATTACATCGATGTCGAGATGAGCACGGCGGTCATGTACGAAAATGAGGAGCAGCATCAGCAGGAAGTGCTGCTCGTTCTAAAAGACATGACGGTCAAGAAAAAAGAAGAAGAGGCGCGCATTTCCAAACTGCTTCTGCACAAGACGCTGGAAGCGCAGGAAAACGAGCACAAGCGACTGGCACAAGAGCTGCACGACAGCGTCGGACAGTCGCTTTATTCCATATCGGTCGGGCTGCAGGCGATCCAGGCGCAGATCGACCGCGATGAAGCATTCAAATCGTACATGGGCGAAATTGTCCACGAACTCGACAAGGTCGTCAACGACGTGAAGCTTTACTCGCTGCAACTGCGGCCGCACAGTCTCGATCAACTCGGCCTCGTGCCGACAATCAGCAATCTCATCCACAATCTGAACAAAACGCACGCGTCCAACATTCGCTTTGTCCAAAACATGGACAGCCTGCGGTTGAAGCCGTTATTGGAAATCAATTTGTACCGGGTGACACAGGAGGCGCTCCACAATGCCCTGAAATATTCGAAGGCTGATGAAATCGAAGTTTTCCTCCGTTGGGAAGACGAAGGGCTGACGCTTGCCGTTCGCGATCGAGGCGTCGGTTTTTCCCGCGAAGCGATTCAGGAAGGCTTGGGCTTGAAGCATATGGAGGAGCGGGTGAGCCAAATGAACGGCCAATTGACCATCCGATCTGCACCTGGGGAGGGAACTGAAATTATCGTGACCGTTCAGGAACGGGAGGGATTTGACAGTGATCCGCGTTCTATTGGTTGATGACCATACGATGGTACGTAAAGGAATTCGCATGCTTTTGCAGGCTTATCCCGATGTGGAGATCATCGGCGAGAGCCATGACGGCAACGATGCGATCTTGAAGGCGGCGCAGCTATTGCCGGATGTCGTGTTGATGGATTTGTCGATGCCGGGCGGTTTGGACGGGTTTCGCGCCAGCCGGGAAATCCATAAGCAGCAGCCGAAAAGCAGGATCGTGATTTTGACGATGTTCGACGAGGAGATTTATATTCAGCAGGCGGTGCAGGTCGGGGCATACGGCTATATTTTGAAAAACAGCCACGGCGAGCTGCTGATTGAGGCGATCCGGAATGTCCACCAGGGCAAACGTTTTTACAAGACATCGATCGCCGACGAAAAAATCAGGCAGTGGATGGGACAGCAAGAGCAGGCGAACATCGCGAATCAGCGCAGCCGCGTGCTGGGCTCCATCTTGACCGATCGGGAGACCGAGATCGTCCGCTTGATCGCGCTCGGGTATGCCAACAAGGAAGTGGCGGACAAGCTGATGATCAGCGTCAAGACGGTCGAAAACCATAAGACGAATATCATGCAAAAGCTGGAGATTACGACGAAGCGCGAATTGATCCAGTTTGCGCTGCGCAATCATTATCTGGATTTAGCGCTGTAACGGTTAACGATAATGAGTTGTTTTGTATCTATGGTAATGATGTGCCATCTCACAAACGTTGCTGCAAAGCCGTTTTCTGTAAGAGTCCCACCCGTATACGCTCTCCACGTAACAAAAACCCCCGCTTTCCGGACATCGCGCCGAAAGCAGGGGTTTTTCGCTTATATAATGGAAGAAACCGAAGCTTGCTCGGTAAACAATTTGCGGATGCACACCCGGAGCATATCCGGCAGTTTCACGAAAGCAAAGTCGGTATCCAGCCTCTCCGTCCATTTGTGCGCATCGCGGCCCACTGGCCCCAGGTTGAGGACCGGCACATCAAAGCGCTCGAGCGCTTCCAGCGGCACGCTGTAGCCGCGGTTCCACAGCGGCATGTTGGTGGTGAGCGGCGTCAACGTGGAAGCCGGATGCTGCAAGCCGACATAGCTGAGGTCGGAGATGCCGCCGAAATAGTTTTGCTTTTTCAGCTCCACGCCATGCTGCTCGTTCGCATACGCGATCATGTCGGACACGACGGACGAAATCAGCGGATTGCGGCGCGAGCAGACCGCAGGGTAGTAAGGCGGCGCAAAGAACAGCACGATCATCGGGGACAGCTCTTTGCAAAGGATCGCGAGTTCATCGACCAGGTTGATGGAGACATCGCGCTCATCCTGTTTACCCGCATTGTTCAGCACGTCTTGGCGGATGCGGTCCACATGCTCTTCGCCGTATGTTTCATAGGCGTATTTCAGCAGTTCATCGTACGTAAAAACATTCACGTTGATATCGGTCGGCGTAAAGGAATCGAGCTGGGCATAGCGCTCGGCATTGGCTGCATACGATTCCTTGATTTGCTCGGCTGCCATCGTAGCCAGGCGGCGCATCCCGGTGACGATTTCCTCCATCGTCCATTCGTACAAAAAGAGGTTAAAGAGCGTGACGGACCGGTGTGGAATCTGCACCGAGTAGTCTTTTTTCAAGCTTTTTAAAATTTGGTTGGTCGGCGGAGGTGTAACCTCGTTCTCGACACGTTCGCAAAACGCAGTATTGAGTTCCATCATCGTCGTGATGTGGGACGACATGAAATTGCCGTTCAAGCCTGCCAGCGGCTCGCCCACGTGGGTTTCTTTTCCGTAGCAGAGAAAACCGGGCATGACTTTGCCGATCGAGCCGTTGTAAATGTACGCATTGCGGTCGCCCGGATAGCGGGTGAACATCGGCTCGGAGTTAAGCACGGTTTTGTAGTTCAAGTCGAATTTTTCCGCCCATTCCAGGAGCAAAGGCACAGCCGCTTTCATCCCGACGGAGTTGACTTCTTCATCAGGAACGGTGAGCAGCAGCAGGTTGCCGTCAAAGCCGCCGTCACAAGCTTCCTCGATCAGCGACATATGCAGGGCGAGGCCGCATTTCATATCCATGGTGCCGCGGCCAAACAGCCAGTCGCCTGTTTCCAGATCTTCCTGGACGTCAGCCGGCATGTCTGCTTTGTTGGCGCGGAACATCTCGCTCAATTTTTTCGGTGCAAAAGCGAATTCCTTCCAATTTCCATAGTCCTCCACATCGACCACGTCAAAATGGCTGACCAGCACGATCGTGTCTTTCGTTTCCGGCTTGTTTTTGACCAAGGCGGTGACGAAATAACGCCCATCTCCGGTTGGATGTGCGTGGAGATGCTCAGGATGCTGCTGGAAATAGGGGAGCGACTGCAGCTGTTCGACCACATAGCGCGGGAAGGCGATTTCCGCTTCGGAACCGGTGATGCTTGGGATGCTAACCAAATTGCAGAGCAGATCAGTCATTTGTTCTTTTGTAGACCATTTGTAAGCCATGATGAGCACCTCTTCTTTTTTATATTTCCACATAGTGAAAAACGTTTCCGTTGGTTGGATAAAAAAATTACGGCGTCTTGCCGATTTTTTGTGAAATTAGCTGGGCTGCGTCCTTCACCTTTTCAATCAGGTAGGCGAGCCGCTCGTCCGTGATCTGGTAGCTGAGTACACCGATGCTCAAAGCGCCGACCACTTTATTTCCATAGCCGATGATCGGAGCGGCGATGGAGGCAGTGCCTTCCGTTCGCTCACCATAGCTGATGGCGTAGCCTTGCTGTTTAATATCACGCAACTGATTGTACAGCTCCAGTCGTTTCCCTTCAGCCGGAATCAGCTTTTCAATCGTTGCGGTCATTTCGCGTTCTTCAAAGTTGGCCAAAATCGTTTTGTTGCCGGCTCCAATGTGGAGCGGAATCCGTATGCCGAGATTGTCGATGATCCTGACCTTGAGCGGACTATCGACGCGCTCGATGATGATCGCGTCTGTGCCGTGGGGAATATTGAGATACGTGCTCTCTTTTACCTCCATTGCCAGCGCTTCCATAATGGGGCGAGCGACAACGCGGTAATCGACATTCTCCAGCAGCCGCAGCCCGATTTCCATCCAGAGATGCCCTGCTTTGTATTGTTTGGTGTCGGCCACCTGTTCGACCAACCCATGCTGAATCAATGTGCTGATAAGGCGATGGACGGTGCTGATCGGCAGCTTTGTTTTTTCGGCAAGATCAGAGATGGACCAATGGAACCTGGTTTCATCCGAGATTAAGGCTTGCACGATCTGCATGGCGCGGTCTATCGATTGAACCATGTGCTGCCTCCTTCCCAGAGGATGAGTATGAATGAGGTCTCGCCACTTTCATTTAACAGAAGGCTCTTTTCGCAAACATTGTTGTTTTTATTGCGAATACAGAAACGTACGTTCTATAATGGGTATAGAAAATCTATAGGGTTTTCGACTTACCGTGAATGAACGCTTCGCTTGACCTAACACGTCAGGCACTCACGGCTTTCTAAAAGCAACAAACTTTTAGAAATGAGCGTAACAGAAATATAGCTAAATTGTAAACTATTAAATTGTTACGTGAAGTCATTGATAAGAAAAAATCTCTCTTAACCAGATTATAACCTATAATTCCGTATTGTGAAAATAATTCTACAATGCGGAAAAAGTTGCGGAGTAATCTGCCAAGGTGCGGGCACTCCCAATTATGAGCTGGCGCTGGAACCCCCTTCTCCAGGTAGAGGGGTTTTTTCGATCAATAATTTCCTATATACTGGAATGCAAAGGTGTAAGGAAGGGGAGTCAAGATCGCCATGGAGATCGTTTCCATCAATGTGGGGCAGCCCACCACGATGACGTATGAAGGGAAAGAGCTGGAGACAGGCATTTTTAAGCAGCCTGTCGAGGGAGCTGTTTTTTTATCCAAGCTGAATTTCGCCGGTGACGGGCAAGCCGACCTGAAATTTCACGGGGGCGTCGACAAGGCCGTCTGTGTCTATTCCCATGAGCATTATCCGTTTTGGGAGCGGGAGCTGAACAGGCCCATGTCATACGGGGCATTCGGTGAAAATTTGACGGTGACCGGGATGACGGAAGACCTCGTATGCATCGGCGATACGTACCAGTTGGGTGAGGCGGTCGTGCAGGTGACGCAGCCACGCCAGCCTTGTCATAAGCTCGCGAAGCGTTACGACGTCGCGGATATGCCGGTGAAGGTGCAAAACGTAGGGTTCACCGGCTTTTATTTCCGCGTGCTCCAGGAAGGTCATGTTTCCAAAGAAGATCGCCCGGTGCTCATCGAGCGTCATCCGGCCAAACTCAGCGTGGCGTTCGCCAACCAGATCATGCATCACGACAAGAAAAATCAGGAGGGCATCAGACAGCTGTTGGCTGTGGAGGAGCTGTCCGCAAGCTGGCGCAAAACGTTAAGCAATCGTTTAGAAGGCAACGAAGTCGATACGAGCGCCCGTTTAAACGGTTGATTAATGGAGGGTACCGGGAAAACAAGTTCATGTAAAAAGACCGCATCCACGTGTCCAATCGACACAAAGGTGCGGTCTTTTCATGCTATTTCACACTGAGTCGACTGGCAAACACAAGCTCCGCACGTTGTTTCAAGCGGGGAATGCTTTTGCGCAGCACATCGGCTGTCTTTTTGCCAGGCGGCCCCACATGGCCGATTGCGATGTAGTTTTCGTCATTGCTGTTCAGATAGTTGCACAGCAGATCCATCTGCTTGGAAATATGGTTATAGGTATAAACATCGTCAAAAAAGAGCCGATTCATCATGTACGGGACGCCCATTTCTTTTGCCAGGGCAGGAATTACGCTTTTATGGGTCGTCCGGCTGTCGAGAAACATCAGCCCTCGTTCCTTGCAGACGGTAAGGACGACGCGCATGACCCGTTCATCGGCAGTCGCCTTTGAACCCATGTGGTTGTTGATGCCGATTGCATGGGGGACATCGTCGATCGCAGCCTGTACCCGCTTGCGGATTTCAGCATCGGACAGATCCGTCGTAATCGCGCCCGGGCCTAACCAGCTGCGCTTTCCTTTGACAGGCTCCATTGGCAAATGGACGAATACCTCGTGGTGTCTGGTATGTGCCAATTCGGCATCTTGCTTGGTGGAAGGCATGAACGGCATCACCGCAACCGTAAGCGGGATGGGCAAGTCAAGCATTTCCTTGGTTCCATCCATATTGTTGCCGAAATCATCGATCACGATCGCCAGCTTTTGCACAGGCGTTTCGCCGTGAGCGGCTTGGTGAAACGGAAGCAGGGCAACCGCCAAAAGTCCGCAGCTCACGATCAGTCGACTGCAAATTCCCTTTTTCAAACGCATACACCTCCCTATTACTTTCCATCCAGGCTGATGCATGTAATTTTCCAGCGGCTGCCTGGCGATACGCGTTCCAACCGAAACGTCCAGGTTGTTTTTTGCTCGCGTCTGCCGACCCATTTGCAAGAAAGCTCTACCGGTATGGTGGCGACCAAAAGGTCCGGGTTGCGATTTTGCCACTCTTCGTTTTCCCGTTTGAATGTTTCCAGCTCATCGGGTGGAAACGGCATCTGAAAATCGTTGGCCGTGGTCATCAGCTGTGTCGAGCGGTCATGCTCATGCAGCGATGTGAGGAATATATCGACCACGCGCATGGGCGTCGCTTGCATCAGCTCCTGCTTCAGCTTTCCTGACGCTTTCAGGATCATCAAGCTGTGGGAAGGATCAGGCTCATTGCGTCGATGGGTGGAGCTTCCTTGAAAATGAATGCAAAAATGGCCAGGGAAGTTATTTCCGGCAATTGCGCCTGCTCCATGAGGCATCCCGTGCATGGAGGCGGCGTATGTATGACCGTCGATGGTCAACAGAATCGCCCGGCGTTTCCAGCTCCATTTCCCATCGTAAACCCGCTTCATCGTAGCGGTATCCTCACTTGTCAGAGGCTGCACGTCAGCATGGTTGCTTCCGGCCCGGCGCTGGACATGAAACGATTCGCCCGTTTCAAGGTCTGTCACAGTCGCGAAATCCATCCGGGCAAAATCATCTTTGACCTTTGCCCAATCGAGCGGTTGTCCGTAATGCGCGTTTTCTGCGACATCGACCCATTTCTCGAGCTGCTTGCGCACGGCATTCGACAGCACGAGTTGGGTTTGACGTGCAGGTTCAAACAGTTGGGAATAGGAGTCGAAGACAAACTCCCGATCGCCGATTGTAAGTTGCGCACGCGGAAGCTCGGGCTGCACCTTTGCAGCAACCGATCGGCTGCGCAAAATTCGTTTTGCCAACGAGGCAGGCTGCTTGATCTCCAACGTGGTGCAAAAAGGGGAGTCCGGCGATGTGGTTACGGTAATGATGCTGCTTGGCGCTTCCTTCGCGCCGACCATGACAGGGGCGAACAGCAGCAAGGTCAGGCAGAACAGGGACGCGCACAGCTTTTTGGCAGTCATGGTCATTGGATGAATCACCTCTGCCGTTTAGTATGTGCAACTGCAGGGAAACAAAACGACCTCATCCGTCCGCGTTTCATGATGGTGGACAGTAAAAACTGGATGCCTGATATTGAATGAGCCGATTAAAAGCGATTCACACTATCACGTGAATGAATGCAAAGGGGAACGTGAAGATGCCCCGCCAAGAGGAAGGGAATCGGATGAAGCGATGGAAACGCAGTGTCAAGATGATGCTTACCGGCTTGGCAACAATGGTTGTTTGTCTCGGGTCAATGCAGCACGCACATGCTGACGGGTTCCATTTGCCGATCGATATCATGATCGATGTGGGGCATGGCGGCATCGACAGCGGGACGACCTACGGCAGTATTGAAGAAAAAGACATCAATCTGCAAATCGCCATGAACGTGTATAAAATGCTGAAAGCGAGAGGCTACAACGTATTGATCAACCGGACGGGCGATTATGCACTCAGCGATGACAACGAATGGCTGCACAGCCGTTCCCGCCATATTCGCGATCTTGCCCAGCGCAAGGAATTGGCCGTGGAAATCGTCCCTCAAGTTTTGATCAGTCTTCATGTCAATTGGGCCAATAACCGGAGGGAGTCAGGTCCCGTGATTTTGTATCAAAAACGGGGCCAAAGCTATTTGCTGGCCCATGTTCTTCAGCAACGATTGAATGGATTGTATCAGTCGAATGAGACGCCGCGAACAGGGAAGACCTATTACTTGCTCAATCGTACGGAAAGCCCTGCGGTGATCGTGGAAATGGGCTTTTTGAGCAATAAGTCCGATCGGGAACGCCTGACCACCCCAAAAGGGCAAAAAGAAATTGCCGCAACGATCTGCGAGGCTGTCCGCGAGTATCTGGTACTCTGCGGCAATTTGCAGGGCAGCGAAAAGAGGGATGCCCATTAATCAGCATCCCTTGCCAACACAGGCAGTTCGACATGAACAATCGTCCCCCCTGATGCGGAGCGTCGAATGGAAATTCGGCCTCCGTATTCTTGTACAATCGACTTGGCGATGGGCAAGCCGAGTCCGCTGCCCCCGCGATGCCGATTGCGTGATTTATCCACACGGTAAAACCGCTCGAATACGTTCTCCATTTCTTCCTCGGGGATGCCAATCCCCGTATCCTCAACAAGCAAATGTACCCACCCTCGTTCCGTCGTCGCCGTCAACGTAACTTCTCCCGTTTCTGTATACTTGCGCGCATTGTCCAGGAGAATATCCAACAGCTGCCTGATCTTCGGCGGTTCCATTGCCATGGCGATTGGCTCTGTCCAATTGATGGACAAGCGGAGATGCTTGGGAAACGTCGACGTCCACACATTGCGAATCTCCTTGAGCAGCGGGACCATCGACTGCATCTTTTTCCCGTCGTCTTCGCCGATCTGCGACATGTGCTGGAATTTGGCCAGCGAGAGCATGTCGTCGATCAACGAAAAGAGACGGGAACATTCATGGTCCATGGCGATGAGCGCTTCATCCCGTATCGCCTGATTTTCTTTCCCCCAGCGATGCAGCAGCCTGACATAGCCGTCGATGATGGCGAGCGGCGTGCGAAATTCATGGGAAGCGTCCGCGATGAATTGCTGCTGCTTTTTCATGGCTTCCTCCACGCGGTCGAGCAGCGAGTTGAACGCGCGGACCAAATCATTGATCTCGGCAGACGTGCCATGCGCGGGGAGGCGGGTGGAGAGATGGGAGGGACGGATTCTCCGGATATCGGTAATCAGGCGATCGAGGGGAGAGAGCCCGACCCGTGCGAGAAAATAGCCCCCGAAGCTGGAGATGACCAGCGTCACAATCGAGGCCACGCCCAGCATCAAGAGCAAAATGTGCAAGTACGGATCAAGCAGCTCGTTTTCCTGTTTGACACGGATCGTCAGTGGAGGGTGAGCCCCGTCCAGTAAAATCGGCGCTTCTCCGATCAGTTGGGCAGGGAGGCCTTTTAGCGGGTCGGTCACCCAGTCAGGTCCGATGACAGAGGCGAGGCGCTTTCCTTCGTGATCGAGCAAAATGATCGCTTGCTGCTTGGTTGCATAGTTCGTCAGCAGCTGTTTCACGTAATTGGCGTCCAGGTACTTGTCCTCGGTCAGCTGTGTTTTCAGGTCAGCCGCGATGGCCTCAGCCTTTTGATCGAGCAAATGCTGCTCGTGTATGTAGACCAGCTTGGAAGTGCTCCAGTATATGAATGCAGTGAGAATCATCAAAAGGACCATCATGCCCGCAACAAAGAGTAGCGTCAAACGCCATTTAAGCGAAAGGCGGAGCAGCTTTCTGATACCACCGGTCGTGGAGGTCATCGCCATCATCCTTTCTTGTTTGCGTTACACCCGCATCGTATAGCCTACACCGCGGATGGTATGGATGAGCTTGACCGGATGGTCGGAGTCGATCTTGTTGCGCAAATAGCGGATGTAGACGTCGACCACGTTGGTGTTTCCCATGAAATCAAACCCCCATACAGCCGAAAGCAGCTGCTCGCGGGATAAGGCTTGTCCAGGGTGCGTCGCCAAATAGATCAAAAGCTCGAACTCACGGGGAGTGAGGGACACCTCTTCTTCGTCGCGGAAAACTCGGCGGGAATGAGGCTCGATGGTCAACGTATCCATCGTGATCAATTCCACTTCCTCAGACTGGGGCTTGCGCAAATTGACGCGAATGCGGGCAAACAATTCCTCGATGGCAAAAGGCTTGGTCAAATAATCATTCGCTCCGCTGTCCAGTCCCGCCACTTTGTCCGGCACCTCGCTCCGCGCCGAAATCATGATGATCGGGACATCCTTGACCTCGCGGATGCGGCGGCAGACCTCCGTGCCGGATAGGCCGGGAAGCATCACATCCAGCAGGATCAGATCGTACGGCTGATCGAGCGCCTGCTGCAAGCCAGTGGTGCCGTTATGCTCCAGGTCGATTTCATACCCCTCGTTTATTAATTCGAGTTGCAGGTAGCGAGCAAAGTTTTGCTCGTCTTCCACAAGCAATAGGCGACCTTTTCCTTCAAGGGATGTCATCTCCTTACACCTCATCCATCAGCTGTAAATTCTCATCAAATTCTCATGAAATTCTCGTTAGAATCTTAGTTTTCGGCTGTAACATGTCATTTATACCGCAAGACACCAACATCTAAGGAGGATGAGAAACATGAATAAGCGGAACTGGATGATGAGCGCAGCTATGGCTGTTCTTGTGTGTAGTTCTCTTTTGACTGGTGGACAAGCATATGCCTATTCCAGCACGACAGCCAACAACGTGATCAAAGCAGGATCCAAATATATGGGCACTCCTTATGTATGGGGATCTAGCCGTTCAACGAAATCAACGATGGATTGCTCCGAGTTCGTCATGTGGGCGATGAAAGAAGGCGCCCATATCAACATGGGGAAAGGTGGGGCACGTTCCCAATATACAATCGGTAAGCAAAAGGGCAAGGTTGTCAAATACAGTGAACTGAAAAAAGGTGACATTGTATTCTTTTCAACCAAAGCGACGATGAAATATGCAAAAGGTTCAATCAACCGCATCGGTCATGTCGGTATTTATGCAGGAAACGGTAAAGTGCTGCATACGTATGGGCCGGGCGGCGTTCGCTACAGCAACATGGCGAGCGGATGGTGGAAAGATCATTTCGTCACAGCAGTTCGCGTATTGTAATGCGCGAGTACAAAAAACCCGCGGGTAGCGTTCGACGCACCAGCGGGTTTTTTGGTTTTTTTCCTATTTTTTCAGCGCGCCGCCGATGCCGGCGACAAAGGTCGGAACCCCGGCAGCGACAAAGACCAAGGCCCAATCGCGGAACGACAAGCCGGTTGTGGTGAAAATCTCCTGCATCGGTTTCAGGTAAATCACGCCGATCATAAGCACGAGCGAGGAGAGCACGGCCCAGATGAGATACATGTTGCCAAAGGGATTGCGGTGGAAGACGGACCGTTCGCTGCGGCAATCAAACACATGGATCAGCTGTGCCAAAACAAGCGTGGCGAAGGAAACGGTTTGGGCGTGCACCAAATCGTCGGGATTTTCACGCAATGTCAGCCAAAAGGCGGCGAGCGTCATGGCACCGATCAAAAAACCCCGGCTGATGATTTTCCAACCGAGCCCGCGGCCGAAAATGTTCTCGGTTTTCTTGCGCGGATTTTGCTCCATGATGTTCGATTCGGCTGTATCCACACCAAGGGCCATCGCGGGCAATCCGTCCGTCACCAGGTTCACCCAAAGAATTTGGATAGGGACGAGCGGCAGCGGCAAGCCCATCAGCATGGCGAAAAACATCACGAGAATTTCTCCAACATTGGACGCGAGCAGGTAACGGATGAATTTGCGGATGTTGTCGTAAATGTTGCGGCCTTCTTCCACAGCGGAGACGATCGTCGAGAAGTTGTCGTCGCGCAAAACCAAGTCGGACGCTTCCTTGGTAACATCGGTTCCGGTAATGCCCATGGCGATTCCGATGTCGGCCAGCTTGATGGCAGGCGCATCATTGACGCCGTCCCCGGTCATGGCGACGACATGGCCGTTTTGCTGCAAGGCCCGGACGATGCGCAGCTTGTGCTCGGGGGAGACGCGCGCATATACCGATGCTTTTTCCACCGAACGGCAAAGCTCTTCGTCGCTCATTTGCGACAAGTCGCGGCCTTCCAGCACCCCGCTTTCGTGTGTCAAAAGCCCGATTTGCCTGCCGATCGCCTCGGCAGTAATCTTGTGGTCGCCGGTAATCATCACGGTTTTGATCCCGGCTTGACGGCATTGGTAAATGGCATCTTTCACTTCTGTTCGCGGAGGATCGATCATGCCGGCCATGCCGACAAAAATCAGGTCGTTCTCCAACTGAAGCGCGGCCATTCCCGGTTTGTAGCCAAGCAGCGGTTTGTAGGCGAAACCGAGCACCCGCAGCGCCTGCTTGGCCATTTGCTCGGCATGGAACAGCACTTGCTCGCGAAGCTGGGACGTCAGCGGCTGTATCTCGCCTCTCCAATGAATTTTGGAGCAGCGCGCAAGCAGCGCTTCCGTCGCGCCTTTCGTGTAAAGTGTCAGCTTTTTATCCGGCGTGCAATCGACCACGGACATCATTTTGCGGTCCGAATCGAAGGGGAGTTCATCGATGCGGGCTGCCTGTCCGGCCTGAGGCCGCTTCATCCCGGCGAAACCTTTCGCTGCCAGCACAAGCAGCGCGCCTTCCGTGGGGTCGCCCAATATGCTCCAGCTCTCTTGGGAGGAGGCGAGCACCAGCAATTTCCGCTGCTTTTGCTCTTCGCGCACGAGCTGGGCGTTGTTGCAGCGCTCGGCGATATGCAAAAGCAGGCGGAGCGATTCATTTTTGCCTGGATCGACCGGCTTGTTTTCCATAAGGATCTGGCCGGTTGGGTCGTAGCCGTTGCCGGTCACATCATAGCGGACCCCGCCGATGTTTGCTTGGGTGACCGTCATTTTGTTTTGGGTCAACGTCCCCGTTTTATCGGAGCAGATCACGGAGGCGCAGCCCAATGTCTCGACAGACGGCAGTTTGCGCACGAGCGCATTTCGCTTGATCATCCGCTGAACGCCGAGCGCCAAGGCGATGGTCACGATCGCGGGCAAACCTTCAGGGATGGCAGCGACTGCCAGACTGACACCTGCGAGGAACATTGTCATGAGATCGTGGCCGTGCATTACGCCTGCCCAAATCACGACGGCGGTCAGGCAGACAGCGACGACGATCAAGATTTTTCCCATTTGCTCCAGACGATGCTGCAGCGGTGTTGTGCTTTGCTCCGCTTCATTGATCAAGTGGGCGATTTTGCCGATCTCCGTAATCATCCCCGTTTTCACGACCACGCCTTTGCCGGTACCGCCTGACACGAGTGTCCCCATAAAGGCCATGTTGTGTTGGTCGCCGAGCGGGATTTGATCGGCAGAGGCTGTGGTCACGAGGCTTTTGTCGGTTTTGCTCACGGGGACAGACTCGCCCGTCAGCGCCGACTCCTCCACTTCCAGCCGATTGGCCTGGATCAGGCGAAGATCTGCGGGCACTCGGTCGCCCGCTTCGATCAAAACAAGGTCACCGGGAACAAGCTGGGAAGCGGGGATAATTTGCTGCTTGCCTTCGCGAATGACCTTCGACATCGGGGAAGCGAGGCTTTTCAGTGCTTGCAGGGAGCGTTCAGCGCGGACTTCCTGGATGAAGCCGAGAATCCCGTTCAAAAACATAATGGCGAGAATCGCGATCGCATCGAGATATTCTCCAAGGAAAAAGGAGATAATCGTGGCGACAATCAAGATTCCGACCATCATATCTTTAAATTGTGAGAGGAATACTAAGAGCAGAGAGGCTTGCTTAGCTTCCTTCAACTGATTGGGGCCGTATTTTTTCATCCGGCTTTCCGCTTCCCTGTGGGTTAGACCCTGTGCGGGATCGCTGCCTAGAAGAGCAGCGGTCTCCATCGCGGCCAGCTTGGGCCATTGGCGGGTAGAGTGCATGGACACGGGCGATCTCCTCCAACATTTCATCTCATGTTTCATGTGTATGCAGACGGGCAGTCCGCTAGAAGGCCAAGCCGAATTTCGTTGATTGCTTGTGCTAGGCGGAATCACTTCTGTTGTCCGATGCATACGCTAAAGCGACGTCAGCTTAGAGGTGATTTGGCATGAGTGGATTGTTGTCGCTGATCCTGGTCTCCATCGCGATCAGTTTGGATGGGCTGGGAGTGGGAATAACCTATGGGCTTCGCAAAATGCGGATTCCTTTCGCGTCGCTGTTGGTGATCGCGTTTTGTTCATTCTCGGTGGTTTACACGGTCATGCTTTTTGGCGGTACTCTGACGCAATGGTTGAGTCCCGAGATGAGCAAACTGATAGGGGCAGCGGTGCTAATCATAATCGGATTGTTGACGCTGTGGAAAATCTGGCGAGGCAAGGAAGAAGAAGAAAAAGAGCCGGAGATTCAGGAAGGGCCGATTCGCCAAA
Source organism: Brevibacillus fluminis (assembly GCF_052072235.1). Classification (GTDB taxonomy): domain Bacteria; phylum Bacillota; class Bacilli; order Brevibacillales; family Brevibacillaceae; genus Brevibacillus_D; species Brevibacillus_D fluminis_A. The sequence goes on from NZ_CM125436.1 coordinate 464,002, forward strand.
TCCGCATGTTTGGCCTGATCATCCAGATTTTGCGAGATCCGGAGCGGGCCGACGCGGACCGTTCGGGCGATATTCGCGGCTGGGAAGCCGTCATGCTGGGGATGGCGCTGTCGCTTGATGCATTTGGAGCGGGGATCAGCTTGTCGCTGTTAGGCTACCATCCGCTGATCGTGGCGTTTTGCGTCGCATTTTCCAGTGCGGCGATACTGGCGATCGGCATTGCAGCCGGAAGACGAGTGCAGGGATTGGGCTGGGCGATGCGGTTGACGTGGTTGCCGCCGCTTTTGCTGATCAGCATTGGCTTGATGAAGTGCATGATGTAAAACACACCGCTACTACATAGCAAAGGAGGATACTATGCACAAGGTAGTCGTATTGGGGACGGGGCCTGCCGGTTTGACGGCAGCCATTTATTTGGCCCGGGCTGAAATGAAGCCGCTGGTCATCGAGGGCACAGAACCGGGGGGACAATTGACGCTGACGACAGAAGTAGAGAATTTTCCCGGGTTTCCCGAAGGGATCATGGGGCCGGAGCTGATGGCCAACATGCGCAAGCAGGCCGAACGGTTTGGCGCCGAATTTCAGACCGGCTGGGTGACTGAGGTCGATTTATCCAAGCGCCCCTTTACGATAAAGGTGGAAGGAGCGGCAGAGATTCAGGCGGAAGCCCTGATTCTCTCCACTGGCGCATCGGCCAAGCTTTTGGAAATACCAGGCGAAAAGGAGAACATTGGGCGCGGGGTGAGCACCTGCGCGACCTGTGACGGCTTCTTTTTCCGTGGCAAAAAGATCATTGTGGTAGGGGGCGGAGATTCGGCGATGGAGGAAGCCAACTTCCTCACCAAATTCGCCTCCGAGGTCAAGCTGGTCCACCGCCGCTCCGAGCTGCGCGCCTCCAAAATCATGCAGGAACGCTGCCGCGAAAATCCGAAAATCAGCTGGAGCTTAAACCGTGCGCCTGTGGAAGTGGTTGCAGGCGAAAAAGGCGTGACGGCACTCAAGGTGAAGAATAACGAAACGGGCGCCGAAGAAGTGATCGAGACGGACGGCATTTTCGTCGCCATCGGTCACCGCCCCAACACAGCGTTTCTCGACGGACAGGTTGAGACAGACGAACAAGGCTATATTAAAGTCACGCCAGGCTCGACGAAGACATCGGTCGAAGGCGTATTTGCGTGTGGCGATGTGCAGGATCGCAACTATCGGCAAGCCATCACGGCGGCAGGGTCAGGATGCATGGCTGCACTTGATTGCGAACGCTTCCTGGAAGGAAATGCGTTGCTCGACTGGGGATTGGCAACGGCAAAAGGTTGAATGCCGGTCAAAACAGAAAATGAATTGGCTGGCTAAACTAACCGCCAATTGGCTGAGGTGAAATCAACCTCCCTTTCTATAATGGATGGAAAGGGAGGTTTTTGCTTCTAGTGCAACCACGGCTCCGCCAGAAAGCATGGCGTAGCCAGGTTTTCTAAAAAACAAAACCTCCATCCGAAACAAATGTGTGTGGTGAAAGGGGTTTTGTGTATGGATGCAGCAAAGCGGGAATCGGCAGGACTGCTTTATGGATTTTTCGGCGTCTTGGCGTTCAGCTTTACATTGCCGATGACGCGGATCGCGGTAGAAACCATGAATCCGACATTTGTGGGGTTGGGGCGGGCGGTAATCGCAGGCATTCTGGCAGGAATCGTGCTGCTGATCAAGCGGGAGCGGTTCCCGACCAAAGCGCAGCTGAAAAGCTTGGCGATCGTTGCGATCGGTGTCGTCATCGGCTTTCCGCTGCTCACCTCATGGGCAATGAACCAACTGCCAGCCAATCACGGGGCGGTCGTCATCGCGCTGCTTCCCCTCGCTACTGCGGGCGCCGCTGTTTTTCGCGTCGGGGAAAGGCCGTCGCTTGGCTACTGGCTCGCCAGCATCGCAGGGAGCCTGATCGTCCTGTGCTTTACGTTTCTCAACGGGATCAACGGGTTGCACTGGGCGGATCTCGCCTTGATCGGGGCTGTGCTTTTGGCTGCTGTCGGCTATGCCGAAGGAGGCAAGCTGTCCGCTGAAATGGGCAGCTGGCAAGTCATCAGCTGGGCGCTTGTCTTGATCATGCCGTTCCTGCTGATCCCTGTGGCGTTTGTATGTTCCAGCGACTTGGTGCAGGTGCCGCTGGCGGGCTGGCTCAGCTTTGGTTATGTCAGCATCATCAGCCAATTTGTCGGGTTTCTGTGGTGGTATCGCGGCATGGAGCTTGGTGGCGTAGCCAGAGTCAGTCAAATCCAATACGTACAGCCATTTTTGTCGATCATCTGGTCCGGGCTCTTGTTAGGAGAAACGATCACGATAACAACGGTTATTCTCGCCTTATGTATCGTGCTGACCGTCGCCAAAGGCCGGAAAACATCCGTCCGCCGGCGCGTCGCCCAGGAAAAATCAGTCTGATTCTAGCTCCACCACAGCTGAAACAAGCCTTCCGTAATGCCGAGATTGTACATGTAGAAAAAGCCGAACGCAGTGCTGATCGCGCCGGTTAGCATACGTAAGGCCCGGTTGACCGGAAGCTTTGCCAGAGTCAGCACAAAAGGGAGGCCGATCACGGTCGTAAACAGGAGCATTCCCAAGACGGTTCCCAAACCAAAAATCAAAATGTAAAGCGCGCCTTCCCACACCGTCGACACGGTTGATAGGGTGAGAAGAACCATCGCAGCGCTGCCAGCCAGCCCATGAACGAGTCCGATCAAGACGGATTTCACATAGGGCATTTCTTTTTTTCGCTGGACATGCTTGCTTTGTACCACCCGTGCAGCTTTTCCGATATTGGTCAGCCCGAGGTAAACCAGCATGATGCCAACGGTGAATTCCAGCGATAGGGCCCATTTTTCCGGGATGTTTCCCTTCAATAAAATAAGGATGAGTCCGACGACAAACAAGGTGGCCGTATGTCCAATCCCCCAAAAAACCCCGGCGAGCGATGAGCGGAACAAGTTTTTGCTGCGGCTTGCGATCGTGGAGACCGCGATCACATGGTCAGGCTCGATGGCGTGCTTGATCCCGAGGAGAAAACCGGTCCACAAAATCATAGACAACTCCAAACCAATGTCCTCCTTAAAAAATCGTATTCTTCATGATAGCATACGGTCCGTGAGGGCGGACCGCTTTTTCATGATGCATTTAATAAACATTTTTGTTTGTAATATATAATAAATTGTGTTAAAATTTCCATATAAACGAATCAAGCAGTGCTAAGGAGGACTACAGATGAAAATCATGGTGATGTGCGGCAGCGCGACAAAGCATTCCAATACACGCGGCTTGATCAGATGGGTCGAGAAAGCGTTGCAGGAAAAAGGCGTGGAGGTTCTCAAATTCGATGCTGGTCAGCATCTTTTGCCAATCTACAACGGCGATGATGAGCAAAACGAGTTGCCTGAGGTGAAGCGCTTGCGTGTCCAAGCGGAACAGGCGGACGGCTTTTTCATCTGCACGCCGGAGTATCATTCAGGCATGAGCGGCGCATTGAAAAACGCATTGGACTTCCTCGGGTCCCGGCATTTCCGGCACAAACCGGCAACTCTCTCGGCGGTAGCGGGTGGCGGCAAAGGAGGAATCAATGCGCTCAACAACCTGCGCACCGTTGTTCGCGGCGTATATGGCTTGACGCTGCCTGGGCAATTCGTTGCGGACCCTGACCATTTTGACGGCAAAAACGAGCTGGTGAGCTACGAAGCGAAAGAGCGCCTGTCGCTGATCGTGGATGAGCTTGTCACGCTCACGCAGCGTCTCGCCAACGGAAAAGCATAAAGCTGTCGACAAGAAGAGGAGGGGCCTGATCGCGGGATCTCCTCCATTTTTTTCAGGATGACAACTTCAAAAAGAAAGAGGCGCAAAATTGCGACCTTTGCTACAATAAGCAAGCAATCAAAAATTTTTTTCCGAGGGGGTGAGCCAACATGAATCAACTTACTGCAATATTCAAGCGTTATGATACGGCAATCTGGGTGCGATTTACCGGCACCGTGCTCACTTCTGTCACAGGCTTCATGCTGCGCCCGTTTCTGGTCCTGTATCTGTACGACAAGCTCGGGGGATCGGTTTTGCTGCCGATGATCGTCATCGGTCTGCAGCCATTCATCGGGATGCTGGTCAGTTTGTGGGGAGGTGGCTGGACAGACCGGTTTGGGCGAAAGCCGCTGATGATGGCGGCGCTGATCATCCAGACTTGTTCGATGGCTGGAATGGGCTTTGCCGAATCGGTCTGGCAGTTCGCCGCATTGGCGATCATGAATGGATTGGGCATGTCGCTCTTTTTCCCTGCGGCCAATGCGCAAGTGACCGATGTGGTGCCGGAAGAGAAGCGCGCGGAAGTGTTCGCGCTGTTGCATACGGCATTGAATGTAGGCTCCGCTGTCGGGCCGATGCTGGGCATGCTTGTCTTCAAACAAAATCCGACGCTCGTATTCGGCATCGCTTCGGCTGCTTTTCTCGCCTATGCCATCATTTTGTGGCGCAATGTGCCGGAGACGCTGCCGGTCGTGACGGATCAGGCGACAGGCATTCAGGCAAAACCGCCAAAGCTCGAGTTGTCCGAACATCGCCCGCTCCTCTGGTTTACGGTGCTGGCTGTGCCGATCAGCCTGCTTTACGCGCAAATGGAATCGGTGTTTCCGTTGCATCTGCGCAACCAGACGGCGGATTATCAAACGGTTTTTGCCACGCTGATGTCGATTAACGGCACAAGCGTGATTCTGTTCCAGATGTGGATTGTTCGCTGGACGCAAAACGCCTCATCCATGAAAATCATTTTGATCTCTTACATGCTCTTGGCGATCGTCGCGGCAGGATACGGCTTCGCTCCGTTTTTTGGCTTGCTGGTAGCGGTCGAGCTACTGTTCACCTTAGCCGAAATGCTCGTTGGCCCCCACATGCAAAAGGTCGTTTCCAGCATGGCGCCGCAAGAGATGAGGGGACGCTATTTCTCGATCTATGGCATGAGCTGGCAAATCGCACGAGCCATCGGGCCATCGATGGGCGGGCTTCTGTTCACGCATTATGGCGGCCATGCCGCATTTTCCGTGTTCAGCGCGCTGTTAGTGGTAGCTGGTGTCGCACAGTACGCGTTGCTGCGCACTATTCTCGCCAAATCGGCAAAAACCGAAGCAGCGGGTTGAAGGAAGCAGGTTTTTGTCTAACGATTCTCGGCTGGAAAGAGGAGGAAACAGCAGGGGGTTCCAGAATAATTTTACCCATACAAATTTTGGAAGCGTGTGAATCAAAAAACAAAAACGTATGGGAGGATGATTTCAATGAGAACATTCCGTAAAGCTGTTTCCGTCACTTTTTCTTCTGTTTTGGTTTTTGGCAAAGTGCCTTTCAACGCTGTATCCGCTAATGGATTGGATACGTTGAAGCCACAGAAGTCCAAAAAAGCGATCGCCAACATCAACGAAGATGTTGCACATGTGACCGGCCTCAAAGGCGCAGAAGGGGTATTTGCCAGCTTTGGTACTAAGGAAGACTTCGTGTATACGGATGTTGCGGGTAAAGTCGCGGTCGTAACGCGTGGACTGATTTCTGTAGGGGAACAGATCAAGAATGCGATTGCCGCAGGGGCAGTTGCCCTGGTTATGCTGCTCGCCTATTCGCTGTGCCAGGCGAAAGAAACCGGGATGAATGAGCGCGCCAAAGGAGAAGAAAGCGACAGCTTGCTTCCACTCGCTGTTCCGGTTATTGGCGAGGAGATCGCTGATACGCAGACCCGTGCCGCGTCACACAGTACACCGCAGCCAAACGAAATATCGCCAAAGCTGGAGCTGCGCCGCAATGCAAGCTTTTTGAAAAACAGACGTGCGTCTGCCTTGATCAAACGAATCCGCTCATCGGGAAGGTCACATGATTCTCCGCGTACAGACATGCAGCTGTCGGCATTGTCTTTTTCAACGTGAGAAAAGACGGAGAATCGGTGTGCCCATGAGGCAAGGAAAGAGAAAGAAGGGGAGTCGTGCGCATTTTCAAAACGGAATCGACAAAGCAGACGCTGGTGAGAGGGAGCCGCCTACTCTGGCCGATGTCTGCTTTTTGCTGTGTGCATAGGAAACAGGGCTACGCCAAAGTTGGCGCAGCCCTGTTTTGGTTTTACGGTTCCAGCGTTACTTTCACGCGTACGGATTTGGTCACGGATTCATCGACAGCGGATGCGATCGTAACGGTAAGCGTTACACTTGTGCTCTCTTTCGGTACTTCTTTCAGTACCCCGTTTCTATCGATCAGCTGGGTGTTGCTGCTGCGTGTTACCGCATAGGTGACATCATCGTTATCGGCAGGCAGTTCGAGGACAGCCTTGTCCACTTCCGTCGTGTTCACGACTTTGGCTTTGAAGCTGGCTGCTGCTTTGTCCACGACTTTTTCCAGCAGAGCGCGCTCGGGCGCCTCGGAAATGCCGAATGTGTTCCAGACTTCGTATTCGTTCACGATGTTTTCGCCCGCGTCTTTGCTTGGATCAACCACTTGGCCGACGAGGCGCAGTTTGTACGTGCCTGGATCAAGCGCTTTTCTTTCCATGTTGCCGTTTACATACGTTCCATCGAGGTTGGAGAAGCGAACCAGACCAGGAGCGAACGGTGCATAGGTAGGCTTGCCTTTGTCATCGGTATTCACCAAGGAAGCGAGCGTACCGATATACGTGTCGTCAAGCGACCAAGCTTCCAGGTTCAGCACATTGATATCCGATGCCTGCACGAGAGCGGTTGCTTCTGTCGTGTCGTGGTAGCCATCGTTGTTTGGCGAAATAAGCGTGTTGGTCAGTTTGAACTGGTCGAAGCCGAATTTGGTATCCTCGCGTTTCTCGCCAACATGCACGACGAATGGCAGATGCAGGTCTGGATTGCCGTCCTCGCTCTTCAGCAGGACTTCCCCTTCGTACACGCCGTCTTTTGCGTCTTTGGAAGGCGCCAGGGACAGTTCAAATTGTGTTGCGTCGCCGCCGTCAGCGGAGATTGTGGATTCGGACAGGTCTACGTTGATGTTGTCCGTATCCGGCGTTTCTTTCGGATCGTACGGATCGGTCGTCACGCTGTCATGCATAATGACTTCCGCTTTGTAGGAAACCTCGTGCTTGGATGTGTTTTTCAGCTGCAGCGTTACGGTTTTTTCGTTGCTGCCTGCTTTCATCAAACCGAAGCTGTAGTTGTCACCGTAGTTGGTAACCGGTTTTTGCGTAAGGTCTTTGTCAAGGATCTTGATTTTTTCTACCGTTTGCAAAACAGCCGGCGTTTTCATTGCAGCAGCGCCGTCTACGCGGCCCGCGCCTTGGGAGTAAACGTCGTACTCGGTGTTTTCTTCATCCGAGATGCGGACGGATGTGTTGGCCAAAGCGGCTTTGACATCAAATGGCGTCCAGTTCGGATGTGCTTCCTTCAGCAGCAGGGACAGACCTGCGATGTGTGGCGTAGCCATGCTTGTACCGTTTTTGCGGCCATAAGCCTGGTCGTACGAAGCGCCGTCGATCAGCTTGCCCCACGCAGGAACGCTGGAAAGGATCGAAACGCCAGGTGCGGATACGTCTGGCTTGATGCTGTAATTGCCGTCAAAAGCCGGACCGCGCGAGCTGAAGTCAGCCATTTTGTCGCCTTCGTCCTGGGTTTTCGGATAGTCTTTGCCAAACGTGAAAGTGAGCGATTTCGCTTTATCCGGATTGGCGCGCAGCTCTTTTGCCAGTGCCCATCCATCGGTTCCCTTCATATTGAAAGTAGGGATCGCGTCGAGTGCGTCGCCCAGGAACGTGCAATAGCCTTCCCGACCTGGAACGGTCTCATCCGCTTGGCCGTCGCCATTCACGTCGTTACCGTTGTAAATAATGACGGCGATGGCGCCTGCATCTTTTGCATTTTTGATTTTATCGACGAAAGCGAGCGTGCCGCGGGAAACGAGCGCGATCTTGCCTTTCACGTCTACGGTGGAGAAGTCGCTTACCGAACCGAGGTTTGCATATACCACAGGTACTGGCGCAGTTCCGATAATGGAAGCGAAATCTTCCTGCAAGGTTTTCCAGCTCATCAGCGGGAGCGAGTAGGTTTGTCCGAAAGAAGAGGTGGCGGTTGAATCAAATTGTGTCGAAGGGGAGGAAACAGCCCCTACGGTAATCGGCAGCAGAGCGCCTGCCGGCGAACCAGCTGTATAATAGAACTGTCCTTCTTTGTCGCGAGCGGCGTTACCGTTGGCGATAACCGTGATGGTGCCTGCGAGCATCGCGTTGTTAACCGCGATGGAGTCGGCAGAATCGGAGTTTTTCTCCAGATCGGAACCGAGGGACAAGTTGATGACGTCCATATGATCGCGAACCGCTTTTTCGATACCGTCGATCACTTGCGCGGAGCTTCCTCCGCCTCGACCGAGCACGCGATATACATACAGGTCAGCTTCATATGCAATACCGCGAACTTGCACGTCGGACGTTGGGTTTTTGGCGCGACCGACGATGGTGCCGGATACGTGCGTACCATGCGAAGAACCTTCGTAGCCTTGGTGCAAGCGATCATCCTCAGGCGAAATCGGTGCTTGCTCGTACGGATCTTTATCATTGTCGAACGAATCGTATCCGCCTTTGAAAGCATCTTTCAAATCCGGGTGGTTATAGTCAACGCCGGTATCGATGACGCCGACTTTCAGCCCTTTACCCGTCAAGCCGGCAGCCCACATTTCAGGTACGCCGATTTGGGCAAGCGGGTTGACATCGTATTTGCCGCCTGGCAGCTCATCGACATTTTCGACTTCAGGGATCGAGTAGTAATGATTGTTGGAGAAAATATATTTTACGCCTGGAACTTTCGCCAGATCCGGAATGTCGCTTGCAGCAATGTTTACCGCGAAGCCGTTGAATACATAGGAATATTGCTGCTCAACATCGAGTTTCACCCCGAGCTTCTTGGCAGCCTTGATAACGGATGATTGCTCTTTTTTGAGCTGCGATTCGACAGCCCGCTCGGAGAAGCTTTTCTTGCCAGCGGTGCTTTTCGCTACGGCAACCGGGTCGGATTCCAATTGCACGATGACGCTGACCGTATCGTCGCTCTCGGTATCCAAGCTTTCGGAATAGCGGCTTACCTTGGAACTGATGTCAGCTTGCGCTTTGGTGATTTCATTCACTTTCGCCAGATCGCTTGCCGCGGCTTGCTCAGATGCGTACACGTTGTACGGCAGTCCGCTGAGAAGTAACCCTGAAGAGAGTGCTGCTGCAGCAATGGTTTTGATTGTTTTTTTCAACGCGTTTCCCCCCTGAAGATTTTTACAAAATTGGTCGATTGCAACTCATTCCATTCGTCGAATGATCTGCAATTTTAGATAATTTTAACAAAAGAAGTCAAAATCCTTTTTTTCAAAAAAATTTTTTGTTACTAAAATCGTTTTTGATCGAAAAAGCGAAAAAGACGTCTGCAACCGATTGCTTCATCCGTTCGGGAACACTATAGTTAAAATTAGGAAGGGAAGGTGGACAGAATGTTTGCAACGCGGTTTTGTGAGGTGTTCTCGGTCAAGCTGCCGATCGTTCAGGCCGGGATGGCCGGGGGAATCACTTCGCCCGAATTGGTGGCGGCTGTATCGGAAGCGGGCGGGCTCGGAACGTTGGCAGGGGCATACGTGAAGCCGGATGCCTTGCGTCAATCCATCCGGGAGGTCAAGCAGCTGACAAACAAGCCGTTTGGCGTCAATCTGCTCCTCTTTGAAGAAACGGCTCCATCGGAAGTATCCGGTGACTTGGTAGACTGGCTGAACAAAATGCGCGATGAAGTCGGGCTCTCGCCCTGGAACGGAGAGCTTCCCCAATCCAAGGAGGATCTGGACGAATGCTTTGCCGTCATCGTGGAAGAGCAGGTACCGGTGTTTAGCTGCGCATTCCAATCGCCTGGCAAATACGGAAGGGCAGCGAAGCAAGCGGGAATGAAGCTGATTGGCATGGCGACGACACTGGAAGAAGCGCGCATCCTGCAAGCGGAGAAGGTGGACGCGATCGTGGCGCAGGGCGGAGAAGCGGGCGGGCACAGAGGGACGTTCCAGCCTGGCAACGAGGGCGATGGGGCGTGCATCGGCACGATGCCATTGGTTTCGCTTGTCGCTGATTCGCTGCCTGACATGCCGATCATCGCAGCGGGCGGGATCATGGACGGGCGCGGTCTGCTCGCTGCACTGTCGCTCGGGGCAGATGCGGCCCAGCTCGGGACAAGATTCCTCGTTTGCCGGGAAAGTCTCGCACATCCCGCCTATCAGGAGATGCTGTTGCATGCCAAGGAAACCGATACGCGCGTGACCCGGGCATTTTCCGGGCGACCAGCAAGAGGGTTAAACAACCGTTTAATTGAATCGGCGCAAATGGAGAAGCTGCAAGCGCTGCCGTATCCCGTGCAAAATGCGCTGACGCGTGAAATTCGTACTGCCGCTGCACGACTGAACAAGCCGGAATACATGTCGCTTTGGGCAGGTCAAGGGGTGGCGATGCTGCGCCAGACGCAAGGTGCCGCAGAGATTATAAGCGACATCATGGATCAGGCCAATGCGGCGTGGGAGCGGATGATTCAACTGAGAAGGGACAGGTGAGGGGCGATCGATTTTCGGATCTTGCAAACGTTTGTGGTGGCGGCAGCGAACGAGAATTTTCATCAGACTGCGGAGGCGCTGTTCATTGCCCAGCCGACCGTCAGCCAGCACATTCGCCTGCTGGAGCGTGAACTCGGCATCCAGCTGTTTATGCGCGTCGGCAAGTATGTGCGGCTGACGCCTGCCGGAAGGCGCTTTTTGCCCCATGCGAAAGGAATGCTGGAGCAGTATCACAACGGGCTTGACGATTTGCTCTCCTGGCGGCAGGGATACCGCGAGACGCTGCAGCTGGTCGCCTCGCCGATCATCGCCCGCACCTCGCTCCCGCATCTGGTACATCGGTATACGAGACAATTTCCGGACGTGGACATCTCCATCAAAATCGCCGATTCGATCGAAATCGGGCCGATGGTGCAATCCGGCCAGGCCGACCTCGGCTTGTCCCGGATGATCCCGGGCGAGCTGCAGCTGGACACATTTTTGATCCAATATGAGCCGGTCGTGTTCGCTGTCCCGCATAATGGCGGAGATATGGAGTCGCCGCTTCCGGATTGGGAGCAGGAGCTTTCCACCAAACGATTGCTTACACACAATCACCCCGTGTATTGGGACGATCTGCTTTTGCTCTTGCGCAGGCGGGGGATACCGCTGCGGTCGATGGTCGTTTCGCATGTCGACATTACCAAACGCTTTATCGAAGAAGGGCTGGGCGTCTCTTTCCTTCCGCGTTCCGCAGTCATTCGCGAGCTGTTTGAAAACCGCTTCATCGAGTTGGAAACGCCTGGGATCGAGCTGCCGAAAGCGGGGTCTTATCTGGTTTTGCCCAAGCAGTCGGTATCCGTGGCGACAGAACGGTTTGTCGAAATTTTACAGATGCTGTACCCGCCGCTGGCGCCTGTATGATTGATTACGATTTATAATCGATTGTGGGATATTATTTTATTTTTCGATCAGCCTTCGACTTGATATACTAAACTCAAAGATAAAGGGGTGAAGGACAATGAGTGAACAAATCATTGCAATCGGACTGGAAGGAATTGTTGTGGCCGAGACGGACTTGAGCCTGGTGGATGGCATCAACGGCCACTTGGTATATCGAAATCATTGGGCCCGCGACCTGGCTATTCACCATACCTTTGAAGAAGTGGCGCACCTGCTGTGGTACGGTGCCTTACCGGATAAAGAACAACTCCGCGAGCTGGAGGAAAAGCTGATTGCCGCGCGCGAGCTGCCAGCGTACGTCAAGACAGCAATCGACTGTATTCCGCACGATATCGATATGATGAGCGTACTTCGCTCCGGCGTCTCCCTGCTCGGTTTGACCGGAAACGACTGGCCGCCGACCATCGAGCAAGTGATCTCGCTGACAGCGAAGATGCCATCGATCGTCGCGTACCGCGCTGCACGTCTCGCCGGCCGCGAACCGCTTGCGCCGCATAAAGAGCTGCGTCACACCGCCAACTACCTGTATATGCTGACGGGCAAGGAGCCGAGCCATGCGCATGTGCGGGCGCTGGATGCATACCTGATTTTGACCCAGGAGCACGGCATGAATGCTTCAACCTTTGCGGCACGCGTCGTATCGTCGACACGTTCCGACCTCATTTCCGCGATCACGGCCGCGATCGGGGCATTGAAAGGACCGCTGCACGGCGGAGCACCTTCGGAAGTGACGGAAATGGTGGAAGCGATCGGCACCAAGGAAAACGCCGAGCCATGGCTGCGCCGCGCGCTCGAAAACGGCGAGCGGCTGATGGGCTTCGGCCACCGCGTCTACAAAACGACCGACCCGCGTGCTGCTGCGCTGCGCGTCGTCGCCTCCGAGCTGTCGAAAGACGACCCATGGTTCGATCTGGCGACACATATCGAACAAGTGGCGCTGCGCCTGCTTGAAGAGTACAAACCGGGCCGCAAGCTGAACACCAATGTCGAATTTTTCGCTGCTGCCGTCATGCGTGCAGTAGGGCTGCCGGACAGCTTGTTCACCCCGACCTTTGCAATCAGCCGCGTGGTAGGCTGGAGCGCGCATGTGCTGGAGCAGGCGGCGAATAACCGGATTATCCGGCCGCAGTCGAATTATACCGGGATTATGCCGGAGTAAGGCTTTATTAAGTGAAAGATTGATTCCATATAAAATGGTTTCCGGAGCAGCGTTTTCGATAGCGCTGCTTTTTTCGTTGCATTTCAGGTCAATCGTGACCATTTGCTCATTTCTTGCATTTTTCGACGTGGAAACTATTATTATCAACCCATAATCTGCCGATATAAAATAAAGAGAAATGGCTTTAGCAGATTCGCAGAAAGATTCAGAGGAGGGAATGGCGTGTACAAAAAACTTGCGCAGATTTTTTTGATTTTTGCGCTCATGCTGACAATGGTTCCAGTAATTCCATTGCAAGCAAATGCCGCCTTTGGCGATAACAACAGCAAACAGCAAAATTTCATTTTTCCAGATGTTGTGCCAAAGGTGAACTACAAATACATAACCATGACGGGGACGTTAAATCAGGTTTCTTCATCTGGTATAACCTACTCGGTGAAAAATGTTTCCGCCAATGTGGAGACGACACCGACATCGAGGGGGGTATCCGTTTCAGAAGATGGCTCCAAGATCACAGTAGCGAATATCGAGCTTTTTGATGGCGACAATACTATCACGTTCCGGGGGAAACAGGGTACGACAGAAGTCGTCAACACTTACGAGATCACGTACATCAGCACACCGCTTCTGTACAATCTTCAGTTTACCGGTGGCGGGAAAAAAATGACGATCAACCCGACGGATAAAACGATCGTGACTAGCGATTTTACCTCTGGCGATTCGTATTTTACGATCGAGGGGAACGCGCCGAACGTTACATCCGTCATTATTAAAAACGGTACCGAGTCTGCTTCCGGTACCGTTAGCCAAGATTCCGAAGCTTACTTTATCGTAGGGAAAGTGCCTTTGAAAAAAGGGGCGAACACGTTAACGTTTTTGTTGAAGAATAGTAATCAAACAATTGAAGTTAAGCGTGATATCGTCTATTTTGACGGCACAGGTACCTTTTATGATGTAAATATGACCTATCCGACGACAGGGACGACAAAGTTCGACTTGAGTCAGAAACCTGCGATTAAAGGAAGCGATAGCTCAGGTAGTACAGCAAAAGGGGTAACATCCCTTGAAGGGTACGTTATCATCGCTCCTGAAGCAAGATTACCAGTAGGGCCAGCATTTGATCCCAATAACCCTGCGAATATCGTAAAGATCGCGCTGAGAAACGAATCGGCTTCACCTGCAGTTACAGAGGATATCGACAATTCCAAAACGACCTATACAAAAGTAGCGGAAACATCAAGCTACTATATCTTTAAATTTAACGTTCCGGTTGCAGGCTTTGCTGGAAATACCGACAAGTTCTTTGCCCAAGATCAGCAAGTCTATGTAAAGCTTGGCGCGTTGAACCTGGTTGAATCCTACAAAAGCGATCAAACGGGGGCAGCGGCCAAATATGACGATCAGACCGTCAGAGATTTCGGTTACATGTTCGTTGATCCGAATGCACCAGCTATCACATCATTGAGCTATGCGCTGGGCGTATCGACAACATACACTCCTTTGATCGACAATACGATTATTAATGAAAAACCGTTTACGCTCAGATTGAATGTGACCAACGACGTAGCTGGAAAACGTGCTTTAAAGGTAGTGTCAACCAACTCTTTTGGGAATCAAGCAAACGTAACCTTTGGTACTCCGGTGTATGGTACGGGCACGATTGATCTTCCTATCAACTCCTTGCCTTTTGATGGTACACAAACGTTGAAAGTGTACTACAACAACAACATTTGGCAAGAAGTAAAGGTTAACGCTGCTGCTGGACCTGTGCTGAAATTCACAGGGTTAACGGATGGGATGGTGTTTAAATACAACCCGAACATGACCAGCAACACTGAGGGGTATGCAATCAAACAATCTGCAGTTACAACTTATCTGGTCAAAGATATTTTAAAATCACTCGCAGGACAATTGGATAATATTACAATTGATCCATTGAATGATTATAAAAAGGACCCCGTTACGAAAAAGAAAGCCATTACGTTGACCATTAATAACTCGGATGTCAATCTGAAGCAAAATGGTTCAAGTACAAACTCTTTTATCATTGATAACGGAGGGGCTACTGATTATAATGCGACGGTTTCAAAGTATTTCCATGACGGGCAAAACACGGTAGTTTTCCTGTATGACAAGAACAATTTGGTCTATGAAAAAAGATTCACAGTTACCCTTTATTCCAACAGCTATCCGGAGATTCCGGTTGCGAACACGGATGGGGTATACCCGTTCAATACGTCGACAAGAAAGCCAGACCCTAAATTCGTGGGTAAAGATGGCGTGTTTACGACGAAAGAAACCGAGATGAAAATCGCTGGTACATTTAACTTCATTGATCTCGGTGACAGTGTTTCCGATGCGCAAAGTGTCATCAGCTCAATCGGCAGTGGAAAGTACATTTTGACAGTTGAAGGCCCGGACGGGTTTAATACGATTACGTGGGACCTGCAAAAAAATACACTGCTTAATGGATCGACACCTGTGGTCAGCGGGAAAACCGATGTAAGCGGCATTGATGTCTACTATGATTTCAACAAGCATTACTTTATTTTTGAGATCGCCAAGCAACAAATCCCAACCGACGGTAGCAAGGTCGTTTACACCTTTTCCGTCTACAACAACGGGTTGACCGGTGGTTCCAAAGCTACGTACCGTTTGGAAGTAAGCGCGCCGGGCGTAGCTTACAAAGTATTGCGCCCAGTTAAGACCGGTCTGCAAACTACAGTCAACCAAAACTATGTGGAAGTCGTGATCGAGTCGAAAAACACCGAAAAAGTCGTGGTCAACAAAACGGAAGCGAAGCATCTCAGCACATTTGACGATGATCTTGACGGCCGTCCCGACACAACCGATGCGTTCCGCGCGATCGTGACGGATTTGAAACCAAACAAAAGCAATAAAATCACGTTCACGATTACACGTGGCAAAGACACGGTAACGGACTCCATCGACGTGTTCTATGCGCCATCTTATATACCAGGTGCGCAGTACATGTCTCCGATGGACAAGGCAGGCAAAGTATTTGACGGCAAGCTGACGCTCACCTTCCCGAAAAATACGTACTTGATCCGCAATGACTTTAACGTGCCGGAAAACTTGAAAGGCCAAGTGTTCAAAGGACACAACATCTTATATGCTGTAGCCAACAGTGAGGATGGCGTCGTTGACCGTTTTGACTATCTGGTAGATCGTCCGAAAAACTTTGACGATACGATCAAAGATTTGGGACGCCAGTTCAAAAACTCGTTTGACAGCCATTTCATCAAAGCGAGCCAGGTGTACTGGATCGATGCAGGTATGGCCGATGATCCGAGTTCGGATGAATATGACCCTTACACGTACGGCATGCTGCCAATCATGCCAGATGCAGTCAAAGTAGAGCCGAAGCTGTACAATTTTGATGGCGTACCGAAAAACAGAATGGTAGTACCGAACAATCGCGGTTCGCTGGAACTGGCCTATGACGCCAACATCGTGCCGGACGCTGCCAATAACTTGACCGTCATGCGTTACGACCCGAAACGTTATTATTGGGAAAACCTCGGCGGCGTTGTAAACACTGGCAAGAAAACGATAAAAGTGCCGTTTGACAAATTCGGTTACTATGTCGTAGCCAAGCTGAATGACTCGTTCGCTGATGTTGTACATCACAGCTATGCGCGTAACCACATCGAGGCGATGTTCTCCAAAGGGGTTATCCTCTCGAAGAGCTCTGTTGAGTTTGCTCCTGACCTCGACACCACACGCGGCGAGTTCGCAGCGATGGTGGTTCGGGCACTGCAATTGCCGCTCGTGGAAAACATCTCAAAGCCTTCGTTTGACGATGTGTTGACGGATTATACGGCGACATCGCTCTATGATTACCGCCACATCGAGACGGCCGCCAAGCTGGGGATCGTCCGGGGAACAGACCCGCGCATCTTCAACCCGCAAGGAAAAGTCACACGTGCTGAAGCTGCAGTCATTTTGGCTCGTGCTTTGAAGCTGAAGCTCGATACTTCGCAAGTAAAAGTAACGAAAGACTTGTCCAAGCTGTTCAAAGATTACAATTTGATCACCGATGAGTACGCGAAACCATCGATTCTCGCGATTGCCAAGCTTAAGCTGATCAGCGGTTCACCGGTTGATGTAACCGATCCGAAAAAAGGGTATGTATTCGAGCCGAATGCGACCATCATCCGCAGCGATGCTGCGATTTTGATGGCCCGCGTCATGGCGTATCTGAAAACGATCCCTCCTGTATATGAAGTGAAATAAAAAAGAAGAATCGCCTTCTTTGTGAGAACTTCGTTTTCCAAAGAAGGCATTTTTCTAGGCGGTTGGGAGTAACGAATAAGAGAGAAAGGAGTTTTACGGATGAAAGCAAAAACGATGATTGCCACTGCAGCGATCTCTCTTGGATTAATCGGAACGGCATTTGCGGCGGGGGTAAGCCCGTACGGACAAACTGGCGATCTAGAGAATGTGGCGCTTACCGTGGACAATAAACCCATTGCGGATAAAGGGATTTTAGTGAATGGTCAACTGTACATTCCGGCAAAGGCGCTCTCAGACCAGAAGAAAATCGCCTTTTACTATGACAAAGATTCCTACAATGCCTATCTTTTTTCAGGCGGTGGCGATAGCGAAAAAACGGTTGCTGCCAGTGTGGCGATGTATACCAGCAGCATGAAAAACCGGGACCAGATCGCCAAAGAGATCATGCAGGGAATTCCGTATGAAACCGATGATTACCATTCAGGGATGATGATGCAGGATATCACCAATATTACAGCTTTGGCAAAAGGGCTGCTGACGACATCCGATTCCATCGAAAATGTTATTCAGATGAGACTTAGCCAAAATAAATTGCCCAACTTGACGTTAGTGCGACAAGGCATTTTGTACCGGACCATCCCGCTTGATATCATGCAAGACCGTATGCAGTCGTTGGCTGATGAGCTTGGACGACAAATAAGCTCATCAAAACGACGAGATATGGAACATGTAGCAGATGATATTCAAAAGGCAGTCAATTCTAAAGAGAAAGCAATTGATTCGCTAGAAGATTGGGTGTCGTCCTCGGATAAACGTGATCTAGAGGATGTCCGCGATTACGAGAAAGACGCTAAGAAATATTTGTACCGCGCCATCAAAGATTTGACGGGTGAAGATTTAGAAAACCCAAATAAGGAAGAAGAAGGCGGATTAAAGCAAGCGGTTGAGGAATGGATTCGAAAAAAAG
Organism: Brevibacillus fluminis; assembly: GCF_052072235.1. GTDB lineage: Bacteria > Bacillota > Bacilli > Brevibacillales > Brevibacillaceae > Brevibacillus_D > Brevibacillus_D fluminis_A. The sequence continues at coordinate 481,899 of NZ_CM125436.1, forward strand.
CGAAGTAACGATTTACGAAAAAAGGCTACATGTAAGCACAAAGCTTGCATGTAGCCCCTTTTTTCACCCTCTCCCCCCACCTTCCCCTCCCCCCAAAAACCGAAACCACGGCACCACCATCCCCACAACTGCCGCCACACAAATCCCCCCGCCGATCACCGCAAAAATCCCCCGAATCCCCATCGTTGGCGCACAGTAGCTGCCGAATAGCGTCCCAAGCGGCATCACGCTGCGAATGATCAGCAGGCGCATCGAAAACACCCGTCCGCGCAATTCAGCCGGTACCATCCGCTGATAGAGCGTGGTGCTATGCACTTGAAAAAAGGGCGAAGTGACGCCGGCAAAAAGCTCGATGGCGAGCGCAACCCCGATATGATGGACAAACGACAGCGCGAGAAACGTCGTTCCACCCAAAAAGATCGAACCGAGCATGACGAAGCGGAGGGAGAGGTTGTGCTTGAGGCGGGGCACCAGCAGGCTGCCGAGAAAATACCCTAACGGAAACATGGCGATGAACAGCCCGTACGTGACCGATGTTCCTCCAAGCTCCTGCACAACATAGGGCAGATTAAGCACCATCGTGACGCCGACGGCAAATTGCACAAAGGACAAAAACACACTGAGCCACACCAGCTTTTTCTGCGCAAAAAAATAGCGATAGCCTGCGAAGAGTTGTTGGCTCCAGCTTTCCCGGGGTGGCTGGCCGAGCTGCGCCGCAGGGGTGTTGCACACGGCGAGCATTGCGCTGCTCAGCAAATATAGCGCGATGATACCGACCAGTGTATACTCGGCTCCGATGAGCGCGACAAGCAGCCCGCCTGCGGGTGGGCCGATGAACATCATCAGCCGGGACGTTCCGTCGATCGCTGCGTTGGCCTGGGGCAGCTGGCTTTTTTCCAGCAAGGAGGGGAGCAAGGCCATGCTGGAAGGCACATAGAGAGGCTGAATCAGCCCGTTCCCCAGTGAAACCAGATAGATGTGCCAAGGCTGCAAATGTCCGGCCAGGCTCATCAGGAGCGGGAAGCAGAAGAGCAAGGCGCGGGCAAACTGGGAAAAAAGCATGACACGCTGCTTGTTCCAGCGGTCCAAATAAGGGCCGATGACCAATTGGACCAAAAGCGAGGGGAGCATGTAGATCAGCCACATGCTGCCAAGCGCGGCTTCCAGTCCCGCTCCGGTGATTTGGAACAGCAGCCAGGAATTGGCGACTGTCCCAAAGCTGCCGCCAAGCGAGGAGGCGGCCTCGCCGATCCAGACGCTGGTAAAAGACGGATTGCGATAGAGCGCGCGACTAGGCGTTGGCATCATCCGTTTGGCCCTCCGGCTGTTCCTTTTGCAAAAAGGCGAGCAAATCGTTTGCAAGCAGCTCCAGCGCTTGTTTCTCCAGTCGATAGGCAGTGCCCTCGGTTGTGACTAGGCGGGCTGACCGAAGCAGCATCAGATGGTGGTGGACGGTCGATTTGGCCAAGGACAGCTTTTCCGTCAGCTCCTGTAGCGTATGATCCCGGTGGTACAGATGCTTGACCAAACGCAGCCGGTGCTCGTCGCCAAGTGCCTTGTATGCGCCCGTCAACCGCAAAGGCGGCGCGTACAAGTCCGGCGTCTCCGTTAAACTGTCGTCGGCGACCGGATAGTAAAAAATTTTGGTGCCTGCACAGTCGGACTGGATGTTCCACGGGCGATAGGCCACGTGGGGAATCAGCACGACGCGAGTGACGGAAGGTTCGGGGACATAGCGAATGCCACCGGTTGCCCACTCCACAAATTGCTCGGAAGCGAGCTTATGCTGCATGTGCTGTTTTGCCGCGAGATCGCGGGCAAGAATGGCCGCAAGCTCCTCCTGCTCCGGAAAAACATGCGCTTGGTACCAGCCTTCCATCACGGCGAGCAGATGCGCGCGGAGTTCGTCTGGATCGACCCGCTGCAAAAAGCGCAGGTAAGCGGGGAAAAATTTGTGATGCCGGCAGTGCTCCACCAGCTGATCGATGGCGTCAGCATCGCCTGAGGCAGCTTTTTTTCGCAGCGCTTCCTGTTTCTTTCCTACGTATGGATAGCTATGGTAGAGCAGCTGTTCGTCGGACAGGGAACGGATGAATCCAAGAAACGACTCCAGATCGGCGAAGTCATCTGCGTGCAGCAGCTGCAGCAGCGTTTTCCACGTATTGTTGCGTTCGACATAATCGAGCTGCACCTGCATGTCCAGTGAGAGGGAGTGGCGGGCGTTTGCCCAGTAAGACGTATCCTTTTCCAAAGACGGATGTATTTCATGATAGGTGACGGCGGCCAAACCAAGTGCACATTCGAAAAGAAGCGAATGCTGTAGAACGACATCGTATGTTTCGCGTTCATGGGAGAGCTGCAAAAGTTTCATGATCATCACCGCATTCCGTTTTTTTACATTCTAATATTTTCGAATGTATAATTCAATAAAAATAGAATGAGAGGATCAGCGCGAAACACAAAAAAGGCCAGCCAGATTTCTCTGACTGACCTCTTTCTCGAGGAAACGTGAAGCAAGACAAGCGGTCTTTTCCTACACAGTCTGCTTCAACGCTTGATCCAAATCTTCCAAAATATCATCGATCGCTTCCGTACCGACTGACAGGCGGATCATTTCCGGATTCACGCCCGCAGCGCGCTGCTCGTCTTCGTTCAGCTGCTGATGCGTCGTGCTTGCCGGATGGATGATGAGCGACTTGGAGTCGCCGACGTTTGCCAGATGGGAGAACAGCTTGGTCGACTCAAGCAGCTTGCGGCCTTCATTCACGCCGCCTTTGACACCGAATGTAAGGATGGCGCCTTGCCCTTTCGGCAAATACTTTTGCGCCAGCTTGTATTGGGAATCGCTTTCAAGCCCTGGGTAGTTGACCCATTCCACTTGCGGATGCGCGGACAGAAACTTGGCGACAGCCAGCGCGTTTTGGCTGTGGCGCTCCATGCGCAGGTGCAAGGTTTCCAAGCCTTGCAGGAACAAGAAGGAGTTGAACGGCGATTGGGCAGCGCCGAGGTCGCGCTGCAGCTGCACGCGAGCCTTGATGATATAGGCCAGGTTGCCGACAGCCTCGGAATAGTTCACGCCGTGATAGCTTGGGTCCGGGGTAGTCAGGCCCGGGAATTTGCCATTGTTCCAATCGAATTTGCCGGAATCGACGATGATGCCGCCGATCGAGGTGCCATGTCCGCCGATGAATTTGGTCGTGGAATGCACGATGATGTCAGCGCCGAAGTCAAATGGACGGCACAGGATCGGGGACGCGAATGTGTTGTCGACGATGAGCGGCAGGCCATTTTCGTGCGCGATCGCAGCGATCGCTTCCAGGTCCGCTACGTTGATGCGCGGATTGCCGATCGTTTCGATGAACACCGCTTTTGTTTTTTCATTGATTTTTTCACGGAAATTGTCCGGGTTGGACTGATCGACAAAATGAACCTTGATGCCCAGTTTCGGGAACGTGTGATAGAAGAGATTGTAGGTACCGCCGTACAGGCTGCTGGAGGCGACAATTTCGTCACCGGCCACAGCGATATTCAGCAGCGCGAACGTGATCGCCGCCTGTCCGGAAGCGGTCGCCAATGCGCCAACGCCACCTTCCAGCAATGCCACGCGTTTCTCGAATACGTCGTTGGTCGGATTCATGATGCGGGTATAAATATTGCCGAACTCTTTTAGCGCAAACAGGTTTGCCGCATGGTCCGCATCGCGGAAAACATACGAGCTGGTTTGGTAAATCGGCACAGCGCGGGAACCGGTAACCGGATCAACCTCTTGTCCGCCGTGCAGTGCGAGTGTTTCAGGCTTCCATTGTGGATTGGTAGTCATAGCTCTTTCTCCTTCTCATTTATCAAATAAAAAAGCCTTCTTCCGAGGAGAAGAAGGCTTTTGTTTGCGAACGAACGCCAAACGCCAAGTTCATCTCTCAGAATCCATCGATTCTGCAGGATTTAGCACCTTGCATGTGGATCATGCCGGTTGCCGGGCTTCAAAGGGCCAGTCCCTCCGCCACTCTTGATGAGTTGTGAATTTTAAAATTAGTGGAACGATTCTAATTGTAAGGGATGATTGGGTGGGTGTCAACCGGTTAATTACAAGTAAACGGATGGGAATTATCAAAGTTTCAAATTTGTAACCGATTCGCCGTTGCCCGTTCACAAACTACCTGCTTTGCTAGCGCTTCCACTGCTTACATTATGAATATGGCATATAAACAAAGTCTGATATAGAGACAAACAGGGGTGAGATAGGAATGGATTTGGACAACACCGTACTGGCACGAATTTTGACATCGCTGACTTTAGGGTTCCACATTATTTTTGCAGCGTTAGGCGTTGGTATTCCGGTCATGATTTCGATTGCCGAATGGCTTGGCATCCGCCGAAAAGACCCGATGTACACGCTGATGGCCCGCCGTTGGGTGAAAGGCTTTACGGTTACGGTAGCGGTTGGGGTTGTGACGGGCACCTGTATCGGCTTGCAGTTGAGCTTGCTGTGGCCCAGCTTCATGAAAATAGCGGGGGAAGCGATCGCGCTGCCGCTGTTTTTGGAGACGTTCGCCTTTTTCTTTGAAGCCATCTTTCTTGGCATTTATCTGTATACATGGGATCGATTCAAAAATCCGTACGTGCACTGGCTGATTTCCATTCCTGTCATCATCGGCTCGACCGCGTCCGCATTTTTCATCATGACGGTCAATGCGTTCATGAATGCGCCGCAGGGCTTTACGCTGAAGAATGGGAGCATCGTGGATATCCAGCCACTAGTTGCCATGTTCAATCCGGCGACGCCGTCGAAGGCAGGCCATATGATCCTCTCTTCTTATGTAGCATCGGCGTTTGTGCTGGCTGCGATCGCCGCCTACCGTATTCTGAAGGGCAACAAGCACGAATACTATCGCAAAGCGTTGACGCTCACGATGGTGACAGGGCTGCTATTTGCCGGTGGAACCGCGCTGTGGGGGGATATCGCCGGCAAATATTTGGCCGAATACCAACCGGCGAAGCTCGCAGCAGCTGAATGGCATTTTGAGACGAAAGCGCAGGCCGAGCTGGTCTTCGGCGGTGTGCTGGACAAAGAGACGATGGAAGTGAAATACGGGTTGAAGCTGCCGTATGCGCTCAGCATTCTCGCAGGCAGTTCACCCGACACCGAGGTGACCGGGCTTGACCGGATTCCACGAGACGAGTGGCCGCCGCTCATCGTTCACTATTTATTCGACTCCATGGTCGCCATCGGCTGCTATCTTTTAGCTGTGCCTTTGCTGTATTTCCTCTATCGCCGATTGAAAAAAGGAGCGATTCCCCGGTTTGTACTGCGGCTGATCATCGGGGGAGCGCCGCTGGCGATGCTGGCGATCGAGACGGGCTGGATATTCGCGGAGGTCGGCCGCCAGCCGTGGATACTGGTGGGGTACATGAAAACGCAGCATGCCGCGACGACTGCGGGCCATGTTGGCGAGATGCTGATCTTGTTTACGCTTTTGTACCTGTTCCTTGGGATCGTGTCCTCGCTTGTCTTGATGCGGATGTTCAAAAATAAGCCGGCAGAAGCGGAACTCCGCTCATGAGCCGCTGCCGAATTTGCAAAGGTAGGAGAGTGAAGGGGAATGTCGCTTGAAATGCTGGGGATCACGGTGCTCTGGGTCTTCTTGTACGGCTATATCATCGTCGCGTCTATCGACTTCGGTGCAGGATTTTTCGCGTTCTACTGCAAGATGCTGGGCAAAGACCACCTTGTCAACAATACGATCGAACGCTATTTGTCGCCGGTGTGGGAAGTTACCAACGTTTTCTTGATCTTTTTCATCGTTGGGCTTGTCGGCTTTTTCCCCAGTACGGCTTATTACTATGGAACCGCGCTGCTGGTACCGGGAAGCATATTTTTGGTGCTGCTTTCGCTCAGAGGCTCGTTTTACGCCTTTGCTCATTACGGGGCGAGGGACAATCTGACCTATTTGGCGACCTATGGCCTGACGGGATTGTTCATTCCGGCATCGCTGGCGACGATATTGACCATTTCCGAAGGGGGATTCATCGACAAGCAGGGCGATCAGATTGTTCTCTTGACCGATCGGCTGTTAACGAGCCCGTATTCTTGGGCGGTCGTATTCCTCGCGTTGGTCAGCATCCTGTTTATCAGCGCCAGCTTCCTGACGTATTATGCTGATCGGGCTCGTGATCATGATGCTGTCAAGCTGCTGCGCTCCTATGCGCTCGGCTGGAGTTTGCCGACGATTTTTGCCAGCTTCATGGTGTTTTTGTCCATCCGTAATCACAACCTTGATCATTTCGAGCGCATGCTTGATGTGAGCTGGCTGTTTTTGCTGTCGTTCGCGTGCTTTCTCGTTGCGCTTGCCCTGATTTTTATGAAAAAGTATTACGGATGGGCATTTATCGCGGTCATGCTGCAATTCGCCTTTGCATTTTTCGGCTATGGCGTCTCCCATCTGCCGTATTTACTGTATCCGTTCATTACCATTACGGATAGTGTGACCAGCCCTGCGATGGGCACGGCGCTGATAATCGGTTTCATCGCTGGCTTGCTGTTGCTGATCCCATCACTAATCCTGCTGATGCGCCTGTTTTTATTCGATGCGCGCTATGTTCAGGGACGGCCGTAGCCGAGTCGAAAATAACGGAAAGATGTGGTATGATGATGCGAGGATTGTAGTTTGCTGGGAATCATCATACAGGAGGCTGACATAGATGGAACAACAAGTAAAGGAAATATTGCCGGATGAACTGATCGCCAAGCTGGAAAAAGGCGAAAAGCTGCAGCTGATCGATGTGCGCGAGCTGGAGGAATGGAACGCGGGCCACATGAAAGAAGCGAAGCTGATCCCGCTCGGCTTTTTGCCACACCGACTGGATGAGCTGGACAAAGAAACGCCGCTCATCATGATCTGCCGCAGCGGAGCGCGCAGCCATCGCGCATGCGAGTATTTGACGGAGCTGGGGTTTGATGCGACCAATCTGGTAGGCGGCATGCTTGCTTGGCCGGGCGAAGTGGAGAAATAAAATGGTAGCGTGCAGGCATTGGGCTTTTTGGCCTGATGCCTTTGTTTCGTGTGCAATCGAACCGAAACGATCACAAAATCGGAAAAGAAGGAGAAAGGAACCATGAAGAGTTGGAGACGATTGCTGCCGGTATTCGCGCTTGTGCTGGCGATGCTCGCAGGCTGCGGAGCAAAGGATGAGACGCAAAAAGAACCGATCAAGCAGCAGGCGAGCGCCGATTCGTATACGGCAGATCTGCTCATCACACCGGGCATTGTCGGACCGAATACATATGAGATCACCATCACAGACGACAAGCAGCAAAAGATGGATACGGGCAGCGCCAAGCTGACTTTCGCGATGCAGGGGATGGGTGACCACGGAAAAAGCGAACAGCAGCTGAAAGCAAAAGACGGCAAATGGACGGCGGAAGGCCCGCATCTGATGATGGACGGCACGTGGGATGTCAAGCTGATCTGGACCGACGAAAAACAGAACGTGCACACGTTTACGTACAGCGTCACCGTACAAAACTAGTAGATAGAGTCAAAGGAGAGGGACACCCATGCGGAAGTATTGGCTTGCCATCTTGGCAAGTGTGATTGGACTAGCAGTCATCGGTTATTTCGGATACAGCTATTACGAGCAGAAGCACCGATTGCCGGTCTATAAAACCATGCCTGATTTTGCCCTGGAAAATTTGGACGGATCGCCGTTCCATTTCAGCGATACTGACGGCAAGGTGCGTCTTGTCGCCTTTATTTTCACCAATTGCATCGATGTTTGCCCGCCGACGACCTTGAACATGGCCAAAATTCAAAAGGAGTTGAAGGCCGAAGGATTGTTCGGCAAAGATGTGCAGCTGATGACGGTCACGTTTGATCCGGAGCGGGATACGCCGGCTGTTTTGCAAAAATACGCGGACAGCTTTGGCGCAGATCAGACAGGCTGGCACTTCCTCCGCGGTGAGGAAGCGACGGTGGCCCAGGTCGCGCAAAGCTTTGGGGTCGGCGTCTTGAAGCAGCCGGATGGCACGTTTGTCCATACGATGAAGATTTTTTTGATCGACAAGGAGAAAAAAATGCGCGCCATTTATGGCATGGCCGCAGAGATGGATATGGACAAAATCATCGGGGACATGAAGCGATTGGCAGACGAATAAGCGGTGCCTTCCGCCTCATCCACCTGCAGGCGAATCAGTTTTTCTGATGTTTGCTCAAACTGGATTCGCACATAAACAGCCCAGATTCGTCCGTTCTTTTTGAGCAGCAGCTTGAACGTTTCTTGGGCGATGCCCGGTGCTGGGTACGTTCGGCCTACATGAAGATAATCGATGATTGCGGTATTCGGATACCGCTTCATCGTTTCCGTTACCGCCAGCCGACCCCATTTGGCATAACCCGGTTCAGGCGCAGGTGCTGCGACCAGCGAATGCGCATGAGCTTCGGGCTGGCCAGGCAGAACGGCGGCAAAACAAAGCGCGCAGCAAAGCCATAGGCAAGAGAGACGTTTCATGACTGCTCCTTTCGTTTACAGCGGACCTGTGATCTTCCTAGTCTGACCGCAGTCATTGCGGTTATGCAAACAGCGAGCGGGATGGCTTGTCCAATTGAGTGGAAAGAAATCACCAGCATTATGGTACAATAGATAGGAAGTAGAGGAACGGTAGGAGGTATTTTTTTGAGTGAAGTAAAAATCTTTGGGCTTGGCGGTTTGGGCGAGATCGGGAAAAACATGTACTGCGTAGAGTACGAAGACGAAATCATCGTCATCGACTGCGGCGTCAAGTTCCCGGAAAACGAGATGTTCGGCATTGATCTCGTCATCCCAGACGTCTCTTATTTGATCGAAAACAAGCACAAAATCAAGGGATTGTTTTTGACCCATGGCCATGAGGACCATATCGGCGCGATTCCTTTTGTGCAAAAGCAGGTGAAAATGCCGATTTACGGCGGGCGCCTGACGCTTGGCTTGGTGAAGTCCAAGCTGGAAGAACACCGGATGGTGGCGGAAGTGGAAATGAATTTCGTCAACGAAGACTCGGTGATCGCTTTCAACCATATGACGGTTTCGTTTTTCCGCACCAACCACAGCATTCCGGATTCATACGGCATCTGCATCGAAACGCCGCAAGGGAAAGTTGTGCACACCGGCGACTTCAAACTGGATATGACGCCGGTCGGCCATTCCACGGAGTTTGCCAAAATGGCGAAGATCGGCAACGGCGATGTGCTCGCGCTCCTTTCTGACAGCACAAACAGCGAACGTCCTGGCTTCACGATGTCTGAGCGTTCCGTTGGCGAGGGCATTCTCGATGTGGTGACGAAAGCGAGAGGACGCATCATTTTGGCGACGTTTGCCTCAAACGTGCATCGTCTGCAGCAGGTCGTGGATGCAGCCAAGGCGCAGAACCGCAAGATCGCGGTGATCGGACGCAGCATGGAAAAAGTCTTTTTGATCGGACAGGAGCTGGGCTACATCCAGATTCCGGAAGGCATGCTGATCGACATCAAAACGATCGACAATTATTCGGACAACCAGATTTTGATCATCTGCACAGGCAGCCAAGGGGAGCCGATGGCAGCGCTGACCCGGATCGCTTCGGGATCGCACCGCACCGTGCAAATTTACCCGGACGATACCGTGATCATCTCTGCATCGCCGATTCCGGGGAATACGGTGAATGTCAGCCGGACGATCGACAAGCTGTACCGCGCTGGCGCCAACGTGATCCACGGTTCCGTGTTTGACATCCATGCGTCCGGTCACGGCAGCAGCGAAGAGCTGAAGCTGATGCTCAGCTTTATCCGTCCGCGTTACTTCATCCCGATTCACGGTGAGTACCGGATGCTCAAAACGCATGCCAAGCTTGCCATGCAAGTCGGGATTGAACCGAAAAACATTTTTGTCATGGACAACGGCGAGTGTCTGCGTGCAACCCGCGAATCGGTTACGATGGGCAAGGTGCCGGCAGGCGTCGTGCTGATCGACGGAAGCGGGATCGGCGATGTCGGCAATATCGTGCTGCGCGACCGCAAGCATTTGGCGGAAGACGGCTTGATCGTGGTCGTCGTCAGCATCGACATGAAAAATTTCAAAGTGCTGACGGGGCCAGACCTGGTAAGCCGCGGATTCGTCTATGTGCGCGGCTCGGAATCGCTGATTCAGGAAGCGACGGTTCTGGTAAAACAAAAGCTGCTGGAAGCCATGGATAAAAAGGTCAAAGACTGGTCGGAGCTGAAAGCGCAGATCAATGAAGTGCTGAAGCCGTACATCTTTGAAAAGACGGGACGCAACCCGATGATCTTGACTATTTTGATGGAAGTGTAACGACACTTACGCTATTTTCTGCTGATACATGAGCAGGGTATAATAGAAGCACCGAATGCATCACACCAAAAACGCCGAGGCGTTTTTACCAAAACAAGAGGAGTGATCCAAAGATGATGTCTTATGAGGCATATATGAACCAAGTGATCCAGCCGATGCGCGATGAATTGACGCGCCACGGATTCACCGAACTGCGTACGCCAGAGGAAGTGGAACAGGCTTTCTCCAACATGAAAGGTACCGCTCTGGTTGTCGTGAACTCCGTTTGCGGTTGCGCAGCGGGCTTGGCGCGTCCAGGCGTGGTGCACTCGCTGAACAACGAAGCGAAACCGGATCATCTCTACACGGTGTTCGCTGGACAAGACAAAGAAGCGACAGCAAAAGCGCGCGAATACTTCACAGGCTATCCGCCATCATCCCCATCCTTCGCCCTGTTGAAAGACGGCGAGCTGGTTGCAATGGTGGAGCGCCATCAAATTGAAAACAACTCGTTGGAAGGCATTTCTCATCTGCTCACGACTGCCTTTGACAAATACTGCAAATAAATGCAAACGCGAGCGTACGGACGAGACCCGTTTCAAGTATCGCTGCTCGGTTTTGGTGCACAGCGCATCGTTGATGAACATGATTGTACCGAAGAGCAGGCGGTCGCAATTATTCGCCGTGCGGTAGAGCTGGGGGTCAATTATTTTGATACCGCCCCCAGCTATAGCGACGGTCAGTCGGAATCCCGGGTGGGCCTTGGGCTTCAAGGACTGCGCAATCGCGTTCACATCGCGACCAAAACCGGCGGCCGCACGCGGGATGCCGCCTTGCGCGATCTGGAAGGCAGCTTGAAGCGGTTGCAAACCGATTATGTCGATGAATGGCGCATCCACAATGTCATGCAGCCCAAAGATCTGGAAGCGGCGTTCGCCAAAGACGGTGCGATTCAGGCGCTGATGGAGGCGCGCGAGCAAGGGCTTGTCCGCAAGCTCTCCATCAGCGGCCACACCGATCCGCGCTTGCTGGCCGAAGCGATCCGTCGCTTCCCGTTTGACAGCGCGCTGGTGGCGCTCTCGGCATTGGATCATTTCATCTACAGCTTTGCGCACGATTTTGTTCCGTTGGCAGTGGAAAAAGGTGTCGCTGTCATCGGGATGAAGGTGATGGCGCTCGGCAAACTTGCGCCATGGACCAGCCAGGCATTGCGCTATACATGGAGTTTGCCGGTCAGCACCGCGATTCTCGGCGTAAGCAAGATGAGCGAGCTGGAGCAGGATGTGGCGGAGGCGAATGCCTTCACGCCGATGGACGAGATCGAACGCCTGGCGTTTTTCCAGGAGATCATGCCGCTGGTTCGCGCGGATGTGCTGCGCTGGAAAGCGGGCGAATGGATGTCGGGCGAGTGGTACAAGCTGCCTGAGCTGCATTTTCCGAAATCGTAACCACAACAAGACCACCCATTTTCGTTGGGTGGTTTTTTTACAAGAAAAAGGAGGGGATCAGGTGTCGGGCCTTCTGGAAGTGAAAGGCGTATCAGGCGGGTATTTTGCGAGCCAGCCGGTCATCAAGGATGTCTCCTTCCGTGTCAACGAAAGGGAAATCGTGGCGCTGATCGGCTTGAATGGCGCGGGAAAAAGCACGACCATCAAACATATTCTTGGGTTGCTGGAGCCGAGAGAAGGGGTAGTCAGCATCGCGGGAAAAACGTTTCAAACCGATCCCGATACATATCGGTTCTCGTACGCCTACATTCCCGAGTCGCCCATTTATTATGAAGAACTTTCTCTATGGGAGCACTTGGAATTAATGGCCATGAGCCACGGGCTGGAGCGATCAGTCCTTATGGAACGTGCGGAGCCGCTCTTGAAAGAGTTTCGGATGGAGGGGATGAAGGAGCGATTCCCCCAGCAATTTTCCAAGGGCATGCGGCAAAAGCTCATGATTATGATGGCCTTGCTCGTCGAGCCGCCTCTTTATATCATCGATGAGCCGATTTTGGGATTGGACCCGCTGGCGATCCGGTCGCTGATGAACTGGCTCAACCGGTGCAAGGAGCAAGGGGCAGGCATTTTGATGTCGACGCACATTTTGGCAACGGCCGAGAAAGTATGCGATCGGTTTCTCATTATGCACAAAGGCGAGATCAAGGCCCAAGGGACGCTGGAAGAACTCCGCAGTTCCACAGGATTGCACAACCATTCGCTGGATGACATTTATCTTCAGATCGTAGAGGATGGGGATCAATCGTGAAGCTGGATGTTGATGCGTTATTTCACGAGCGGTTCAGACGGTTCTCCATCGAATTCGTGCGCTATTCGCAGTATCTGGCCAATGGAGGCGTGCTTTTTTTCACCATCATTCTGGGCGGAATCCTCGCCTTTTATTACCGCAGCTTCGTTGAGTTGATTCCACCGTGGCTGCCGGTTCCGTATGTTCTCGCGCTTTTGCTCGCTGTCTTCACTGCAAGATGTCCGCATCGGACGTTTCTGCTGGAGGCCGACCTGCTTTTCCTCACGCCGCTCGAAACCGACATGAGCCGGTATTTTCAAAAGACGAAGCGCTACAATTTTTTCGTGCAGAGCGTCTGGCTGTGCGTCCTGCTTCTCATCTGTTCACCGATGTATACGGGGACGATGGGGGTGGGGCAGACGCAGCTGGTGTTTTACTGGTGTGTGCCGTTGGTGCTGAAAGGCTGGAATGTGTACAGCAGCTGGATCGTGCTGCGGCTGCCTGAGAGGCGAGGTCAGCGGCTGCTGACGCTGGCGCGATTCGTTTATACGTACTATGTGATCGCTTGGACGCTTGGTGAGGGGCAGCTGTTCGCTTATCGGCACATTCCGTTTGGCGGCCTTTTGTGCATCGTTCCGCTCTTCTGGTTTCACGTCCGGCTGCAAAGGATACGGTCGCGGCATTCGCTTAAATGGTACGCGCTGTTGGAGATGGAAAACGGACTGAAAAACAGGTTTTATCGAATCGTCAACCAGTTCACCGACATTCCTGCACTGCAGCACCGTGTCAAGCCGCGCCGCTGGCTCGATTGGGTTGCCACGCTGATCCCGTACCGCCAGTCGAATGCGGCGCGCATGTTGTTTTTCAAGACATTCATCCGTTCGGGAGACTATGCGGGCGTCTATGTCCGGCTCGTTTTGCTAGGAGCCTTCTTGGTCATGATTTTGCCCAATCCGTATGTCAAAATCATCGTAGCCGCACTGTTTCTCCTGATCGCGCGCAGTCAGCTTGCCGGAATTCGGAAGCATCTGCAGGCCCCTGGCCGGCTTGCAATTTTTCCGATCAATGAGACCGAGCGCAAGCGTTCCTTTCAATGGGGATGCCGTCTGTTGCTGCTTTTGCAGGCAGCGGTGTCGATGATAGCAGCACTGTTGTAACAAACAAACCACCCCGTTTATGAGGCAGGGTGGTTTTTGGCATGTTTTCCTGGGGTTTCGCGATTGAATGCGGCATGGAACAAAAAGAGAAAGATCGCCACGACCGATACGACGGTACCCAGCAAAAGCACCGGGGTGATACCGCCTTCATCGTACAGCCGTCCGAACAAGAGCGGTCCGAGAACCCTGCCGATGCTGCCGAAGCTACCTGCGACGCCGAGATAAAACGGGGCGGCGAGGCCGGTTTTTTCGCTAATGAAAGCGGGAATCGCCGGGGCCATCAGCATTTCGCCCAATGTGATGATCACCATGCCCAGCACGAGCATGTAATAGCTGTCATGATAAAACAGGATAAAGCCGAACCCGCAGCCGTAGCAGATCGCATTCGCCACCAGTTGGGCGGAAATCGTGCGGGCCCAAAGCCGTTTGATCAAAGAAGTGATCGGCTGTCCGAAAAAAATCACCACGCCATTCACGGTCCAAAGGAAGCTGTAGGCGGTGTAATTGTAGCCCATATCGGTCAAGTAAGGCGCGACGCCCGAATTCCACAGCGCCATCGAAAACCAGATGGAGGCGGAGCCAAGTCCGATAAACAAATAAATCCGGTATTGCATCAAGAGATAGAGGGGGCTTTGCTCCGATAGATTGGAAATCGCGCTTACGCTGACCTCCCGTTTATCCACCAGCGTCATGCCCCGCATGAACCAAAGAATAAAAAGCGCGAAACCGATCGTGCTCAAGCTGTTGAACAGAAACGTGAACGAAAAGCTGAGCGAAGCGAGGACCCCGGCCAACGACGTACCGATCGCCATCCCGATGTTGTTGCTCACATACACGATATTGAACAGCTCATTCCGCTTTTCTTTCCAGCGAAACCCGATGAACGCCTGAATCGCCGGAGTGGAGACAGAGTTTAATAGCCCGAGCAGAGACATGATGAAAACATAGACAGACCAATCACGGGTAAAAAGTATGGAAAGCTGAGAGATGCCACATAATAACAACGAGCCGACGATCAGGGACTTGGCGCCAAGGCGGTGAAACAGGCTTCCGCCGATAAATTGCCCCGCGATTCCGGCCAACGATTGGAGCATGAGAACGAATCCCGCATCAGCCATAGGACGGTGAAGCTCATGATAGACATACAGTGTGGTCAGCGGCCACATGAAAGCGCTACCTAAAGAGTTCACAAAGCTAGCTGCAACGAACACGATCGCCTCTTTTGGATAGGCGGAAAGCCATTTCATGTTTTTCACCTGATTTCTGCGAATGGTAAGTAGCACCAGTATACTTCTTTATGAAACACTTAGTAAATGAAAAAGTTTATAAACAAATAAATTTTAATCGCAACTTTAATTCTCTTTATCGATGTTAATGAAAATAACCAAATATAAAACATAATTAAATAAACTTCAATATAGTTTAAAAATTTTTCAAATAGTTGTATTCTAATAAAAGATTTTTGATTAAGGGGGAAAAATAAGTTGAAAAAGAATGTTTTTGTCCTTGTCAGCTCTGTTCTCGTCTTAGGCGCTGCGCTTGCAGGTTGCGGTGGCAACTCGGCAGCTCCAGCACCTGCTGAAAATAACAATGGTTCCGCTGCACAACCAGCGAAAAATAACGGCCCACAAACTCTTCGTCTGAACCTGCACTCCGAGCCGCCAACGCTCGACCCAGGCATCGCGGAAGACTCGACTTCCGGTGCGGTAATCCGCGCGACGTTTGACGGTTTGACTCGTACCGGTCAAGACGGCAAACCGCATGAATCCGTTGCAGAAAAAGTGGATGTTTCGCCAGACATGCTGACGTACACGTTCCATCTGCGCGACAGCAAATGGAGCAATGGCGATCCTGTAACAGCGAAAGACTTTGAATTCGCCTGGAAGCGCGCGCTCGATCCAAAAACAGCTTCCAACTATGCTTATCAGCTGTACTACATCAAGAACGGTGAAAAATTCAACAAAAACCAGGCGAAAATCGATGATGTTGGCGTAAAAGCGTTGGACGACAAAACGCTTCAAGTCACACTCGAAAACCCAACTCCATACTTCCTGGAGCTGACCGCTTTCTACACGTACTACCCGGTTGACCAAAAAGTCGTAACTGCTGATCCAAAATGGGCGACAGAAGCGAAAACCCACGTGGGTAACGGTCCATTCAAAGTGGAGGCTTGGGAGCATAAGAGCAAGCTGACGCTGGTCAAGAACGATAACTACTGGGATAAAGATGCTGTCAAATTGGACAAAATCGACTTCTCCATGGTTGAAGACGAGAACACCGAACTGTCCATGTTCGATAACGGTGAACTTGACTGGGCAGGTGCGCCGCTGAGCACAATCCCGACCGATGCGATGCAATCGCTCAAGGATTCCGGCAAGCTGAACATCCAGCCAATCGCTGCAACCTATATGTACAAGTTCAATACGACAAAAGCGCCATTCAACAACGCGAAAATCCGTAAAGCGTTTGCTTACGCGATTGACCGTCAATCGATCATCGATAACGTAACCCAAGCGGAACAAGCTCCGGCAACCGGTTTGGTGCCAACATCCATGATCCTGAACAAAGATGGCTACTTCAAAGATCATGATGTGGAAACAGCGAAAAAAT
Organism: Brevibacillus fluminis; assembly: GCF_052072235.1. Lineage (GTDB taxonomy): Bacteria > Bacillota > Bacilli > Brevibacillales > Brevibacillaceae > Brevibacillus_D > Brevibacillus_D fluminis_A. The sequence continues at coordinate 498,200 of NZ_CM125436.1, forward strand.
TGTTGGCTGAAGGTATGAAAGAGCTCGGCATCACCAAGCTGCCGCCGATCACACTGTCCTTCAACACATCCGAGGGCCACAAGAAAATCGCTGAAGCGATCCAGGACCAATGGAAAAAAGAATTGGGCGCTGACGTGAAACTGGAAAACAAAGAGTGGAAAGTTTACCTGGAAGATATGCACCAAGGTAACACGCATGTATTCCGTTCCGGTTGGACCGGCGACTTCAACGATCCAATCAACTTCCTGGCTCTCTTCAAAGAGAAAAATGGCGGTAACAACGATACGTTCTGGGAAAACAAACAGTACCAAGACCTGTTGAACAAATCTGCCCTGGAATCTGATTCGGAAAAACGGAAAGCGATTCTTGCGCAAGCCGAGCAAATCTTGATGGATGAAATGCCAATCGCGCCTATCTACTTCTATACGAACTCCTACGTGAAAAAGGACAACGTAAAAGGCGTTTTGATGGATGGTTTGGGCTTCATCGATTACAAATGGGCTTCCATCGAGTAGTAAGATACGCATACAAAAAGAGGACCTGCCAGTCAGGTGCCTCTTTTTTTCGTGGCCATGGACATCTGACCAATCCAGTTCCCTTCTCTTGTCATAGTGTAATGTGAGCAATCAGTGCTGTTCCAAGAGGAGGAGAAGCATGGACATCAATAAGTGGATGAACATTGCGAAAGGGATTTCGAAAGATAAGCTGAAAACCGATTCCGGCTTGAAGGAAGTCATCCGTGATTTGGGGAAAAAAGCCGGCAAATCTCTTTCCGACGACGATGTGAACAAATACGCATCGATGTTCCGGAAAATGGCCAAAACCGAAGACGTCGGAAGCTTGCTCGGCAAGCTGCAGAAAAAAGGCGTAAAGAGCGATGATATCAAAAGCATCAAAAAACGGCTGAACAGGTAGGGAGGGCGAGCGAGATCGCTACGAAAAAGAAAAAATCATCCTCCCAAAAAGACCAGATCAAGGAATTAACGACCAAGATCAATCAATTATCCGTTGCGTCGCAATCACATAATGATCACTTGGTTCGGGAATTGTCCGGCATGAGACAGGACATGGCTTTGTTGAAAGCAGAGCTGGCGAAAAAAAATAAGGAGCGGGCGAGGCGATCCGGCTTCCGTGCCCCCCGGCTGTTCAGCCGTTCGCGTTCACAGCCTGTCGTCGAGCAAGCACCCGTGCAAGTACCGTCCATCAAACTGGACGACTTGCTGCCGCTCCTGCCGCACTTAAGCGGCGTGATTCCGCAGTTGGGCAACCCAAAGGTCGCAGATGCGATGAAGATGCTGTCCAGTCCGGCGGTTATGTCGCTCATTCAACAATTTTTGCAGGGGAATATGGGCGGCTTGCTGAAGCAAAATTCGCCAGCAGTAGCCCAAGTCCAAAGGAGAAGAGCCCTTCTGTGAGAAGCGGCTCTCTCTTTTTTTATAGTCGGGGTACTGCTGCTGCGCTACCGCAAAATTCGGCGCCATTGTGCAGATTCGGTCAATTAGTTCGAAAAGACTACAAACTTTTTATGGACAAGCATCGTCTAATATAGAGTGTGAAGAATACGCAGCTTAAGGGAGGACAGCGATGAGAAAGAGTTATGCAGCATGGATGCTTCTGCTGTTCAGCTTTTGCCTGCTGCCCGGTCTGGCAATGGCAGCACCAGCCCAGGCACAAGATCAATTGAAGCTGATGGTAGAAGGGAAAAATGTCGATGCGGATGTCCCGCCGATACTTGACCAGGGACGGACACTTGTGCCGGTCCGTGTAGTGGCCGAGCAATTGGGCGCTACGGTGACCTGGGATGATGGATCGCGGTCGGCAACGATTGTGCGTGGACAAACCACGCTGGAATTGACGCTTGATCGCAAGACTGCTCGGAAGAACGGCAAGGACGTACAACTTGATACCGCACCGAAAGTACATAATGGCCGAATGCTGTTGCCTTTGCGTTTTGTCAGCGAATCGCTGGGGCTTACGGTCGGTTGGGAAGATGCGACGCGAACGGTTATTGTGAATAGCCCGCAGACCGTCTCTGTCAACGGTTCCGGACTGGCTGCCGCTTCTCCTGTCTACGTAATCGATGGGACAGCTTTTGTACCTGTCGATGCGCTTGCCAATTCATTTGGGTTGAAAGATTGGGTGAATAAGCAAACGATTCGCCAGACGCGGACAATTGATTCCGTACGGGTTGCACCGCTTGATGAGATGAGAGATCTTTTAGGGGCGGATACGCAGTGGGATCAACAAAACAGCCGCATTACTTTTACACGCGATACGAAATTTACCGGGGTAGAGGTTGACGGGGAAAAAGTTACGATCAAAACAACGAACCGGGTCATCCCCGCATCGTTCACATTGGAAGGGCCGCACCGGATTGTCATGGACTTCCCGCAAACGCATTTGTCTGGCAAAATGCAGGATGGACTGGATAGCTCCTATCAAGGAATCGCGTACCAAGCCAGCGCGGCAAACGATTCCGCTGACCGGGAAACTACGCAAAATAACCGGGTAAACGATCAATCCGAAATGCCGTCCTGGCTCTCGGGGATTGAGTCCGACAATGAATCAGAGGATGTAGCGGCAGATGCGCTCAACCAGGTAACGGCAGCTGAAGCTCCGGTAGCCTCGGATCCGAAGCCGCCTCTGGTCACGACGATCCGCTACAGCCAATATCAGCCGGATGTGGTCCGTGTCGTTGTCGAGCTGTCGCAAAAAAGCAATTACGACCTGTCTCAACAGGAGGACGGGGTGTCCGTAACGCTGAAGCCGGCCCCGCGAAAAACCGGCTACCTGATTGTCATCGATGCCGGACATGGCGGGCATGATAATGGAGCGTCCGGTGTAGCAGGCAACAAAGAGAAAGATTATAATCTGGCTGTCGCCAATAAAGTGGTCAAGCTGCTCTCGCAGTATAAAGAGTTCCAGGTCGTTGCCACACGCTCGACAGATGTGTATCTGACCTTGCAGCAGCGGGTGGAGATTGCGAACAACATGGGGGCAGACTTGTTCCTTTCGGTGCATGCCAACTCGTTTACGCCTGCCTCTCGCGGAACGGAAACATTTTATTACAATGCGAACAGCGAAGCATTTGCCCGCCTCGTTCACAGCTATCTGGTGAAGGCCACCGGCTTCCCTGATCGAACCGTGCAGATTCAACCGTTTTATGTGATCAAAAATACCAAAATGCCGGCTACGTTGACCGAGACAGGATTTTTGACAAACGAGATTGAGAACAAACAGCTGATGTCACCTGCGTTCCAGGATAAAATCGCGCAAGCGTTGGCTACAGCAATCCGCGAATATTACTTGCAGCATCAATAAGCGGATATAAGCGCAAGGGGGATTTTGGATGATGAAACGTATGAGAACAGGCCGATTGCTTTTGCCTGTGGTAGCCGCGATGCTGTTTCTGTCAGCATGTGGGACGGGAACGACACCGCAAACGCAACCACAGCAAGGAACTGAAACACCGGCAGGGGAGCAAAACAGCGGAACGGGTCAGACGACGGCTCCAAAACCGGCGGAGCAAAAACAGAAAGTGCTGGTTTACTACTCAGACGATAATTTAACCAAAATGGAAAAGGAAGAGCACGAAATCACCTTTGAAAAAGATGACGAGAAGTACAAAAAGGCGATGGAGCTGTTAGGGAAACCGGCCAACAAAGGGGATCAGCCGCTTTGGGCGAATTTTGCTTTCCACTCCATCACGTTCAATAAAGGCGAGCTGACCATCGATGCTGATGGCAAAAACCAGTACAACATGGGATCGACCGGCGAAATGATGGCGATCGAAGCGTTGCGCATGACCATGTTCCAATTCCCTGAGGTGCAAACCATTCGGATCATTCAGGATGGCAAACCTGTGGAATCGTTGATGGGCCATGTCGATGTGAGCGAGCCAATTACCCGGTAATCGACCGGAAAAAGTCCGAGAATTTCTCGGGCTTTTTCTCTTTTTCCGGGAAAGTTTGCCGCATTTCTTTAAAAAACCTTTACATTCGCACCACAAAACGACAACAATCCGCGTGTATAGTTAGGAAAAAAAGGAGCTGCTCCTCGATGAGTATCATTGACGTACGCGACCTCAATCTCCATTACGGCACGCAACATGCCTTGACCAATATTCAAATCGAAATGCAGGAAAATAGCATTACAGCGTTTATCGGACCATCCGGCTGCGGGAAATCGACCTTTTTGCGGACCTTGAACCGGATGAATGATATGATTCCCGGCGTCACCATTGAAGGGCAGGTGCGCATTGCAGGGGAGGATATTTACCAATCCTCCGTCGATGTAGAAATTTTGCGCAAAAATGTGGGCATGGTGTTTCAGCAGCCCAATCCTTTTCCGAAAAGCATTTATGATAATGTTACGTTCGGCCCCAGGTTGCATGGGGTAACCCAGCGGGGCGTTCTCGACGAGATCGTGGAAAAAAGCCTTCGCGCAGCCGCACTGTGGGACGAGGTGAAGGACAGCTTGAAAAAGCCGGCGCACGGCCTCTCCGGCGGACAGCAGCAGCGCCTTTGCATCGCTCGCGCTTTGGCGGTCAACCCGCAAATCTTGCTGATGGATGAACCGACCTCGGCGCTCGACCCGATCTCGACTGCCAAGATCGAAGATTTGTTAGAAGAGCTGAAAGCGACCTATACCATTGTGATCGTGACACACAACATGCAGCAGGCGGCCCGTATTTCCGACAAAACGGCGTTTTTCCTGCATGGGGAGCTTGTCGAATACGATGTCACCCCAACCATCTTCCAAAATCCGTGCGACAAGCGTACGGAAGACTATATTACCGGACGATTCGGCTAAGACAACAGACGCCTTTAAAACAGGGCGTCTTTTTTGTGAGAACAGCCTGGGGTCCAACCATTTTTTGTCCTTTACAGCGATTCGCCCATCACACATAATGAGTATCTGTTGATAGTGATGCATCTGAGGAGGACCTCATATCGTGGGAATGTCTGTCGTCGCTTTTGTTATTTTTGCCTGTACACTGGCTGCCGTTATTACGAAGCCGCGCAATCTTTCCATTGGATGGTCCGCGATGGGAGGAGCGGTCGTCGCCATTTTGGCCCGCGTCGTTTCTTTTCAGGACGTGTGGGACGTTACCTCGATCGTCTGGAACGCGACGTTTTCGCTGGTGGGGATCATTTTGATTTCACTGCTGCTTGACCAGATTGGTTTTTTTGAATGGGCAGCTTTGCATATGGCGCATATCGCCAAAGGAAACGGCCGTTTGATGTTCGTCTATGTGATTCTGCTCGGGGCTGTGGTGTCCGCCTTTTTTACCAATGATGGCGCCGCCCTCATCCTGACGCCGATCGTACTGGCACAGGTCAGGGCATTGAAGCTCGATGAGCGGATGGTGTTGGCATATGTCATGGCAAGCGGTTTTATTGCGGATACGTCATCGCTGCCATTCATCATCAGCAATTTGGTGAATATTTTGTCTGCCGATTATTTTGACATCGGATTCGCCGAGTATTCGCTGCATATGCTATTGCCCAACCTGTTTTCGATTGCGGCTAGCATTGTCGTGCTGCTGCTCTTTTTCCGCAAGAGCATTCCCGCGAGCTATGACACGAGCCGTCTGGCACAGCCACGGGAAGCGATCAAAGACATGCCCTTGTTTCGTCTGTCCTGGGGTATTCTTGGTGTGTTGCTACTGAGCCTGTTTTGCAGCGGATGGATGCATGTCCCGGTATCTTTGATTATCAACGCGGTGGCGTTGTTTTTCCTGCTCATGGCCCGTCGCTCCAAGTCCGTCCAGACGTGGAGCTTGATTAAGGATGCGCCCTGGGTTGTCATCGTGTTTTCCATCGGGATGTATGTCGTCGTCTGGGGGCTTGGCGGTGTCGGTTTAACCGATCTGCTGGCTCGCTGGATTCGTACGCTGGCTGATCAGGGCGTTGTAGCAGCTGCTTTGGGCATGGGGTTTTTGGCAGCGTTCCTTTCGTCTGTCATGAACAATTTGCCGACGGTCATGTTTGATGCGCTGGCGATAAAAGCCGCGCATACAACCGGAATTGTGCAGGACGCACTGATTTATGCCAATGTAATCGGAAGTGACCTCGGTCCAAAAATAACGCCAATCGGCTCCTTGGCAACATTGCTGTGGCTGCATGTGCTCCAGCGCAAAGGGGTCAAGATCGGCTGGGGAACTTATTTTAAAACGGGAATCGTGCTGACGCTGCCGACTTTACTGTTCACGTTGGCCGGTCTTATCGTGGCACTGTTGATCAAGGGAAGCTGAACGCGATCTCCGTAAACGGACCTCATTCGTAAAACGTCATGTGCGGCATCGATTCTTTGTAATAATTCAGCCTGTCTTCACGCGTGCCGGTATGGAACTCGAACTTGTGTCCGTCCGGATCGGTAAAATAGAGGGAGCGTCGGTCACGCTCATCACGCTTACGGCCTGGGAGGATGGTTACGCCCAGGTCTTTTAGTTTTTGCTCCAACGAATCGAATTCGTCCTCAGTGACCGAAAACGCAATATGGGTGTACGAGTGCCGGATTTCGTTTCGCGGAATCGATTCTTCGACGTTCAGGGCAAGCCAGAGACCATCCAAATCAAAATAAGCCAGCTTGCGCCCTTTTACCAGCAGCTTTGCGCCCAGCGCGTTTTGGTAAAAAGCGATGGACGCTTCCAGATCGGATACGGAAAACAACAGATGGTTGATCTTCATTAGATTGCCTCCACTAGAAATTTCGCATACTCTCTCAGTTTGTGGAAAAAATACGGAGGAAGCAAACGTTTTTTTCCAAATTTGCATCGAACTGAACAGGGGGATCGCGCTATGTGGGAAGGATGGCCGATAGAACGAGTGTTGCTGATTTTTGTCGGACTTGCTTTTGCTCTGATTTTCATCCAAGTTACCATGTTTCACTCGCGCCAAAACTTTCGGCATTGGGCCATGTGGGTGCCGGTCATTGAAACGCCGGTCTTTGCCGTTCTGGCCATCGCATTGGCTTTTACGCAGCCGATGTGGCTTTTGTGGACGTTTACCATCTTGATGTGGGTTGGCGTTGCAGGCGGCTTGTACGGCGCCTCGCTGCATGCCGCAGGGGTGAGGCAGCGCGTCGGGGGATTTTCGCAAAGCCAAAATTTCCTCGTGGGGCCGCCCATCATTTTGCCATTATTGATCAGCGCGATGAGCGGATTAGGTTTGCTCGCGCTTTATTGGGGGTGAGGGGATGACGGAGACGACAAGGTACCCGGCATTTGACGTGTGGGAGCAGCATGCGGAATGGGACGAACATACCCAGCACGTTGTCGGCAAGCGGCGGATGGCCAAGCTGGCAAACCGGTTTTTCACCCATGCGGAAGGGTTGCAGATGCAGACGGTAGCTGCGCTTTTGATCGATGAGAATCGTCAGGAAGTGCTCTCCTTTGTCATGGAGCATCTCGATGAAAAGCTTGTCAGCCCGATCGGCGAATCGCAGCGAAAAGTGGGTATTCCCGTGCGGCCCGAGCTTTATCGGAAAGGGTTGGCGGGAATTGACGAAGCGAGTCATGCCGCTTACCGCGCAAGCTTCCTCGCACTTGACCGGGAGCGCCAGCTGGACATTTTGTCCCATATTGCGGAGGGCAAGGTGGCGCAGACGGCGGCATGGGAGGCATTGCCGCAAAAAGAGTTCTTCAAAACGCTTCTCCATGACGTGGTGAGCGCGTGCTACTCGCATCCGGCGATTTGGTCGGAAATCGGCTACGGCGGTCCGGCTTATCCGCGCGGGTACGTGCGGGTGGAAAAAGGACTGGTTGACCCGTGGGAGGCAAAGCGACATGGCGAATAAAGAGCGACTCGATTTTGCAGCCAAGCGGAAATATGCCGATGGGGCCGATGTCTGCATTGTAGGGGCAGGCGCGGCAGGTGGCGTGCTCGCTTACGAACTCGCGAAGGAAGGGCTAAAGGTCGTTGTCCTGGAGGCCGGGCCATTTTGGGACCCGCAGCACGATTTTGCCAGCGACGAGCTTGCGACCCGGCGGTTGGCTTGGCAGGCAACGCGCCTTGTGGACGGAGCCAATCCGCTCAAGCTTGGACACAACAATTCCGGGCGCGGTGTCGGCGGCGGCACCGTACATTTTACCGGGGTCTTCCTGCGCTTTCACGAAAGCGACTTCATGACAAAAAGCGTGGATGGCGTCGGTGAGGACTGGCCGATCCGCTATCAGGACCTTGCCCCTTATTACGATTACATCGAGCGGGAAATCGCCGTTTCAGGCCCCAAGCATTTTCCCTGGGGTCCTTACAACGGCCCGTATCCTTATCCAGTCCGCGAACCGATCAGCGCCAATGCACAGCTGTTCCGCGAAGCTTGCGAGCAGCGGGGGATCGAGAGCGTTGTCGCTCCGCTGGCGATTTTGTCAGCGCCTTTTGACGGTCGGCCGCCCTGCATCAATCGGGGATTTTGCAATCAGGGGTGCATGCCCAATGCGAAGTATAGCGGGTTGATCCACCACATCCCCAAAGCGATCGATCTGGGAGCGGAAGTGTTGGCGGATTGCATGGTGACACAGGTGCTCACGGATGGGACAAGGGCAACCGGCGTCGTATTTGACCACGATGGGGAGAGTTATGTCCAAAAGGCGCGAGTGGTGATTCTGGCGGGATTTGTGGTCGAGACGCCGCGGCTTTTGCTGCATTCGGCAACGCCGCATTTTCCCGATGGCCTGGCCAATTCCAGCGGATGGGTGGGCAAAGCGATCATGCCGCATTCCAGCCAGGATGTGTACGGCCTGCTTCCAGAGGAAGTGCGCTTGTACAAAGGCACGCCGGTTCTCGCCCTCACCCAGCATTTTTATGAAACCGACCGCGACCGAGGATTCGCGCGCGGCTATACGCTGAGCGCCCATGGCTCCCGGCCGGTGGGAATGGCTTCCGCGATTGCGACCGAACAGCAAAACGGAACCATGCTGTGGGGCCAGAACTTGCGCCGCACCATGCTTGATTACAATTGGTATGCGCGCATTACCTTGGTGGGCGAAGTGCTGCCCAATCCCGATAACAAAGTCTCGTTGGCGAATGAAAAAGATGAATACGGAATGCCGTTGGCGCGGGTGACGTTCAGCTATGGAGAAAATGACAAACGACTGATTTCGCACGCGATTGAGCAGATGAACGAGCTGATTTTGGCGATGGGGGGCAAACCTGCGCATGTTGTCGAGGATACGGCGCATTTGATGGGAGGCTGTCGGATGGGGGATGACCCCGAGACCTCTGTCGTCGATTCATTCGGCCGCTGCCACGACATCCCGAATCTGTATATCGCCGGCGCAAGCACGTTTGTCACATCCAGCGGGGGCAATCCCACCAACACGGTCATGGCGCTGGCAGCCCGCACAGCGGATCATTTGGTCGAGGTGATGCGGGCAGGGGAATTGTAAAAAAAATATTTCGCATGAAAAATTTCGCATAAAAGTTTCGTTCCCTATCCCACTATTCCTATAGTATACTGGTTACATGTAATAAAGGGAAAAGCGGGGGAGAAGAATGGAAGGTTCAGAAATCGTTCAACTAATGTATCTGGCAGACCTGTTTAAGCTGCTTGGTGACAAGACTCGTCTTACGATCATGGCTCTGCTGTACGTTCAATCCCTGTGTGTTCGTGATTTAGTGGAAATATTGCAAGTGTCGCAACCATCGGTATCCCAACATCTAGCCAAACTGCGTATTCAGGGATTAGTGAAAGAAACGCGCCAAGGTGCATGGGTTTTCTACTCGATCAATTCCGAGCATATGCCGATTGTCAAAATGATCTTGGACCAAGTGCCAGATATGCAGCACATGATTAAAACCATGCAAAATGAACAAGTTAAAGCCGCTTATTAAGAAGCTGGCTCATAAAAGAGCGTGAGGCGTAAAGCCTTCCGCTCTTTTTTACTATTTCCTCCATGGATACATCCCGCGTAAGGTGCACACATTATAGTCGTACCGGAGGAGGTGAATCAAACATGGCGAAACGCAATAAAACCGCTGGAATGAACATGAATCAAGCAGCGCAACAACAAGCGCAAAACACAGCGACTGAATTCGCAAGCGAAACAAACGTAGCAGCTGTTCGTAGCCAAAACCAGCAATCTGCTGCTCGCGCTGCGCAACAAGCGCAAACGCAAAACACAGCGACTGAATTTGCGAGCGAAACAAACGTAGCAGAGGTTCGTAAACAAAACCAACAATCTGCTGCCCGTTCTGCTCAGCAAAACAACATCAATCAATAGTCGACTGTAATATCCCTCCACCATTTGTGGAGGGATTTGATTTTTTCGTTGGAACTTGCCACAATGGGAGCGTGATGAAACAGGGAGTGATACGGTGATTATTGGAACAGGCATCGACCTATTGGAAATCGAACGGATCTCACAGATCGACAAGCGGCAGCCAAAGCTTGCGAGCAGGGTGCTGACAGAAAGGGAAATGGCAGCGGTACCTGTAAAGGAACCGCGCAGAACCGAATACATAGCAAGCCGCTACGCCGTTAAGGAGGCAGCCTCCAAAGCGTTTGGGACAGGAATTGGGGCTTCCCTCGGCTTTCATGATATTGAAATTCGCAAGGACCAGCTCGGCAAGCCATGCCTCGATGTGACAAAAGAAGCGGTGGCTCGATGCTTCCCAGCAGAAGATCCGACCCGTTTGCGTTTTCATGTCAGCATTTCCCACAGCAAGCAGTTCGTCGTCGCGCAAGTCATCGTCGAACGAACCTAACTTGTCTGCATACTGGGACGAGAATGGACATAGATATATATCGCATGGAGTAGGAGGGACGACCTGACGGGTTCGGGAACACGTTGTCCGCCAGCCAAACGGGCGATCTATCATGATCTTTTTCGTCAAAAGAGACAAGTCCGGCCAGCTGCAGGCTGCCAAATTTCCTGGGAAATTGACAGGCCTCCCTCCAGTGTCGAAAAAGACTAGGAGGAGTTGAGTTACATGAGACGAAGGGCAATCTGGATCGCGCTATTGTTGATGTTATCTCTTATTTCCACCGGCTGCTTTGGCGCCAAAACGCCGGAGGACGTAGTGGAGGATCTAAGCAGTAACCTCAATAAAATCAATGGCTACAAGTCCAGCGCGGTGCTCACGCTGCAAATGGGATCGACACCACAGGAGTACAATGTGGAAGTATGGTATGCCAAGCCGACAAAGTATCGTGTCGCGCTGACATCCAAGCAGCGCAATATTACCCAGATCATCCTGCGCAACGATGAAGGGGTTTTTGTCCTCACGCCTCACCTGAACAAAAGCTTCCGTTTCCAAAGCGGCTGGCCGGAAAACAACGGGCCTCTCTACTTGTACGAAACGTTGGTGCACAGCATCGTGGAAGACAACGAACGCGTCGTAAATATGGCTGACAAGCAGTATGTCTTCGAGGTGAAAGCCAATTACAGCGGGAATCGTTCGCTGGCGAAACAAAAAATATGGATGACAGAAGATTTCAAACCGACGCAAGCGGAAATTATGGACAACAATATGAACACCTTGGTCAATATCAAATTTAACGAATTCACCTTCAATCCGACTTTTGACAAGGACGCCTTTGACAAAGATCGTAATATGACCAGCGCGATCACAGCCGTTCCGACATTGGCGACAAACGGAACTCCGCTGAAGCAGCCGAACGACCAATTCGGTGTCATCGAGCCAACCTACTTGCCAAAAGGCGTTCAGCAGGTGGACATCGAACCGGTGAAAGTCGATGGACAGCGCGTTGTCGTCTTGAAGTACCAGGGCGCTTACAACTACCTGCTGTCTGAATCCCGCCCTACAGAAGCTTCTGTTTCCTATGAGCAAGGCATGCCGCTTGATCTCGGCTTCACGGTCGGGGTACTGACGCAGATGGGTGAGAACCGCAGGATGCTGACATGGGAGCTGGATGGGGTGGAGTTTCAGCTGAAAGGCGACCTGCCTGAGGAAGAGATGGTCAAAATCGCTGACTCGATGTACGGGTTAGGCGGGAAATAACCAAAACCGCTAGCAGCATAAGATGTTGCGGACGATCTGCGAGCGAAAATACGCAAAGAATACAAAATGGGTTAGGGACAAAAATCCCTAACCCATTTTGTCAACAGCCCCTCTTGATGGTGGGCTTCTTTATTCATCCTTTCTTATTTATTCTTTTTTATTGTTAGTTCCAAGTTTTCCTTTACCCCATCTACGATGACAGTAGCCTTAACCACTTGATTCTCGCCTATAATGGCTCCTCCTTTATCAGAGGATTCAAAGGTAAAAACCTTTTGAGTAGGGGGCGAAGCAAAATCATCTTGATAGGCCCCCCCTCCGACTCCTTCAACTTGATATGAATACTCGATTTTTTTAATGTTTGATAACTCTGACAAATCCCCCTTATATGTTACTGTGAATTTTCGCGTTTGTTCTGAATTATAATTAGTGCCTACATCCCCTTTACTAAATTCCTCGATAGCATCAACGCTTAATTCTGCGCTCCAATGTTGACTTTCTCCATAAAACGAATAAACATGTTTTTGGGTTTCTTTGCTACTGCAATTGGTTAAAATCAGTAACATAATGAGGTACATTATTAGTCTCATCAGATTATTAGCATGTTTAGTCATAAATTCTCCCTCTTTCCTAACTTTTGAAAAGACAAAGATTGAAACTAATACAAAATGTCGATAACTATTAAACTTGTTATCGACATTTTGTTTCTAACTTCTCAATTTTGATTATCTAACTGAAGAGTATAAGTTTTTGTTCCTCTCTTATAGTCTATGTACGTGATAACACCATAAGATGCGTTGGTCTTTTGAAAAGCAGGCCAGTTGCTATCTGCACTCATACTAAAAGTATTGGATGTAAGTGTATCGTTTACCTTCTTTTTAGCTGGCGATACCATCGGAATCCCATTGCTATCCATGGCGCCACCAGAACCACCAAATATAACCTTTCGGTTGGAAAGAGTGTATGAACTATCCGCAAGTTCCCATCCACCCGAACAACTAGTTAGTTTTACATATGGTAACCCATTTATATCTTGTGTACTTGTCCAACTATACTTTGAATATGCGTGCAATCCGTATGCGCTATCCCAAATATCATCGTCTTTTGAACCATATGGTGTAATTTGATTTGTCGTCATTTCCAGTTCTTCTTTAGGAATTATGACAAAAGAATAGGTAGTATATTCTTCTGACGGTAGACTGTCGTTAAAAGCTTTTAAAGTTTTTTCATTACGTACAGTGGTTGTATAAACTCGAATGTTTTTAGAACTACCGTTACCATTGAGCTTAGCCTTGGGTGCATTCTCCAGTTGAACATCTGTTACATTATTTTTGGCTCTTTGAAAAAGGGCATTTAAATCTGCTGAATCCTCCGCTTTGATTGATTTCTTCCCTTCTGCTGATACGCTACCCAAGGCAGCTAAGCACAACGATAGGCTCAAAACAATAGACGTGATCTTTTTCAAGGCTAAGCATCTCCCTTAATATAATTTTATACAACTTTTACCATTATGCATAAATTTGGTGTGAATTTCAATGATTTTATATAATTGTATTTATTTGCCTTATATACTTAATGGACTTTGGTTTCGTCCAGAAACGTCCGTGTGGCTAAAATACTGGGAACCCAGAATCGCACGGACATGTTTGTGCACGTCATCTTGCAGCGTTTTTTCGTGGTTGCATCCATGTGATTCCGTAAAAAATAAGTTTGGCAACGGTGCCAGATACACTTCTGAAAACGACTGCGTACAACGAACTCGATTGAAAGGCTGGACGAAGGAATTCACCGGCGGGAAAGAGTCATTCGCATTTTCCCGAACCGTGAGTCTGCGATTCGACCGATTGGTGCCATGCTTCTCAGCAGGGGGCTTTTTGTATGAGTACAAGCCGCGTTTTCTAAGCGGAACACGAGAATCCAAGCTGTCCAATTTGCAAATGCACGCGCGATTGAGCCAAATCGTGAGGATTCCAACGAATCAATGAGCTCATTAGCATTGGTTAATATTGTCACCGCTTTCATGCGAGATAGCGCCATTTTTTGCGGGGGTTGCCGATTTGCATGGGAAAATACGGATGATTACAATAGAAGCAAGTGGATGCGTAAAGACAAAAAATCCGTTTTTTGATCCAAAGCTCTCATCAACGCAACGAAGCGATGTACCACGATTGCAAGCTGTCATTGCGAAAAAATCGAACTTTTACCTGTTACATCAGGCAATATGGTTAGGACTGTACCGATTGTAACGGCTTTGATAGGGAGCGTCTCAAGGGAGGCGTATTAATATGGCGACGATTGTCGAGATGATCGCAATCTTGTTCCGCTGGAATAACCGTCAGTAACCTGTGTGAAAGCCGTATCCACTGCAACACCAATGAAAGAAACTGCAAGAAATAAAACCAGAGTCGAGTTGGACTCTGGTTCTTTTCTTTTCACCATCGGCAAACAGATCAGTGAGTTCCGCTAGGCTTATTCCGCAAGGGGCTCTTCTTCAGGTTCATCGCTGGCGTCCATATGATGATGCCCGCCATCCCCGGTGCCGCCATTTGCTGACCCATCGCTCGGATTCATTGTGACAGATTCGATGCCGCCTTCAACGCCGGCAGCGGTCCGGCCGTAGAAGCCGTTTTCCTTCGGCTTGTTCTTTTTGATCTGCGCAACCGCACCTTTGATCGTAGCGACAGCCCAGTCCGTTAAAAGTTCCTTGTTCTTTTCAACCTCGAGCATGGCCGGCGCATATTTCCATTTTGCTTTCTCGAATTCAGCCAAAATTTGCGGGGTGGAAGAACCCCCTACGCGGCCCATCTCTCTTACAGGCACATGGATGACGGTGCTGTCTTTTGCCCACGTGTTTGCGGTATCGACGATGGCGGCAACGGATTCGGGCCACAGATTCGGCCAGTCTTCGCGGATGTTAAAAGCGCCGGCACGCTTCAGTCCGAGGCGTTCCTTCAGCGCATCTGCCTGTGTTTGGCGGTAGTCGACCCAGCGCTGGTTGACTTCATCGACGCTTGCGCCGTGGTCAACCAGCATGATCGAGACTTTTGCCGGATTTTTGATCTTGTTTGCTTTCAGCGCTTCGCGGACCTGATTTTCGAGGGAGTCCAACGCGGTATCGCCCGGATCGCCCGGCGTGGTCGTAAAGGTGAAGACGCTGTTGGAGAACGTCTTGAATTTGTAGTGGGTTTCGCCCATATAGGAGACGACGTCGCCATACTTCTCCGGATCAATGGAAGAAGGCATCACCGTCCCCCAGCCGTTCGGGACATCTTTGCCCGGAGCCCGTCCGCCAGGCAGATCCAGCATCCATTGCACGACATCGGTCAGCGTAGAGCCGTAGGTTGGCTGGTTGTCCATATAAATGACGATAAACTGGTTAACCCCTTTGGCTTCGAGGTAACTGATCCCGTCCCACCAGGTCGCGAGCGGCATGTGGCTGACGAAATAACCGGGAATTCCCGTTTTCTTTTCCAGTTCGGCGACCATGCGTGCGCTCTCTGTGCGTTCGCCCGGATCGTTCGGCATGCTGTGCCAGTAAGCCAAAAAACCGATCTTTGATTTCGCTGCCGCACTGGCGCGATTCGCAGAGCCGCTTGCCGATACAACAGAGGTAGCGAGTAACGCGAAAACGAGAATAAGTGCTGCCCAAGATAAATAGTGCCTGTTCAAAAGTTTCTCCTCCTTGTCATTTGTTGAGTTTGATAATCATTATCAATGTAAAATCAAATGATAATCATTGTCAATTAATTTTTTCCAAGGTTGCCCAATCATTTTCGAATCCTTGATTTTACCGGGGGAGTGACAGTCTTTGTTCATTGACACGCCGTGGCAAAAAAGGATAAGATACGCATAGCAAATGATGAGGTGAGAGAAAGAATCTATGAAAAAAGGAACGGACGAAATTCTGTATCAAGCGGAAGCTCAGTATAAGGATTTGTTATTGCGCAAATCGTTCGGGTTGCGCATCTTAGAGACCGTTGTTTTCATAGTGGGGATGCTTTTGGCTTCTGCGGTGTTTAATTCGCAAACGCTTGTTTTCAAAATAAGCGCTTTTGTTATCGCATTTGCCGTCGTCGGTTTGGCGCCGTTTGTTTACAAAGTTGTGCTGCGGCCGCGCTATACGCTGACGAAATCTCACTTGGTCATCTCCATTTCCGGCAAGGAACGCTCCTTTCCGCTCAATGAAGTGGAAGCAATCATCGAAGGGCGTCATATGTATCGATTATCGGGTAAACGCGAGGCCCTCATGGTGTCGCGCGATTTTCTTGCTCATTTGAATGAGCGCATTTTCCTATTCCAGCGAAAAAATAAGAGGCGATAAACGATGAAGCCATATTGCAGGGATACATGGGTTGAAGTGAATCTTGATGCGATCAGGGCCAATGTCCGTACGTTTCGCGCGCATATCCCGAAACAGACGGGCATTATGGCAGTGGTAAAGGCGGATGGGTATGGTCATGGCTCTGTACAGGTGGCCCGGGAGGCGATTGCGGCCGGGGCGAACACACTGGGCGTGGCCATGCTGGATGAAGCGATTGTCTTGCGGAAGGCTGGCATCACGGAACCGGTGCTGGTGCTCGGATACACGCCGCTTGACAGTGTGGAGAAGGCGCACCGATGGGACGTAGAGTTGACCGCGTACCAGGCAGACTGGATTCGCGAAGCGGATCGGCTGCTCTTGCAAAGCGAAAATCCGGCTAAGCCGCTCGGCATTCATTTGAAAGCCGATACAGGCATGGGACGCATCGGTGTAAGGGAGATTCCGGAATTGCTCGAGGTGACGGAAGCGCTGGCAGCTGCCAAGCGACTCGCCTGGACCGGGATCTTCACCCATTTCGCCTGTGCGGACGAACCGGATACTAGCCATGTCAATGCGCAGCATGAACGCTTTCAAGAGATGCTGGCGGCGCTGCGCGAAATTGGCTATCAGTTGCCATTGGTGCACTGCTGCAATTCAGCGGCTGCGATCGTTTTTCCGGAATGGGGTTATGATACAATCCGTCTGGGCATAAGCTTATACGGATTATACCCGTCGCCATACCTGAAAGAGCGTCAAGATATTCAACTTGTCCCTGCGCTCAGTTTGAAAACGCGCATCGCGCATGTGAAAACGGCGGAGGAGCCGTTTACGGTGAGCTACGGCGCGACATATACGGCGCAGCCAGGGGAGCAGGTCGCGACATTGCCGATTGGATACGCGGACGGATTTTCCCGCGCATTTTCCAACCGCGGCATCGTGCTGCACAACGGAATGCGCGCGCCTGTCGTCGGCAGGGTTTGCATGGACCAGACGATGGTTCGGATTGATCAAGGCAACGCCCGTGTCGGTGATGAGGTCGTCCTGTATGGGAAGCAAGGGGCCGAGGAGATTTCGCTTGATGAGGCTGCTGCGATCCTCGGTACCATCAATTATGAAGTTCCGTGTATGCTGAATGCGCGCGTGCCTAGAATCTATTTGCGAAACTACGAGTGTGTCGAAATATGCCAAGGGATCGTGAAGGGATAAGATGCATGTAATTTTCTAACCGATCCGCTTGCATGATTCAGCAGGAATTAAGGTAAAAAAGTCGAATAGGTATGAGGTATATTTTTGCATCTTGTTCGACATAATGGTATTGTCGCGAATGGAAGTCCGGTATAATCTTTTATTTCCGTGGGTATTGGTTGGAGGTGGATTTGTCTTGTCTAAGCCAAATACAAAACGCATCATGATCAGCTTGCCGCAAAATTTACTACAGGAAGTAGACGGGGTTATAGAAAAAGAGAAGTCCAATCGGAGTGAATTTGTACGCCAAGCGATGAGTTTATATTTAAAAGAGCGTAAGAAACGTTTCATTCGTGAGACGATGCAAAAAGGATATATGGAAATGGCAAAAATCAATTTGAGAATGGCGTCGGAAGCATTCGGAGCTGAAGAAGAAGCTGATCTCACCTTGGACCGCTTAGTAAGCGGGGTGTAACGTGTGATTGTAAAACGTGGCGATGTTTTTTTCGCGGATCTTTCCCCTGTGGTAGGCTCCGAACAAGGGGGCGTCCGACCAGTATTAGTGATTCAAAACGATATTGGCAATCGGTTCAGTCCTACGGTTATCGTAGCAGCGATAACGGCCCAGATTCAGAAGGCAAAGTTGCCGACGCATGTGGAAATTGATGCGAAAACCTATGGTTTTGACCGCGATTCTGTTATTTTGCTTGAACAGATTCGGACCATAGACAAACAGCGTCTCACTGATAAGATTACACATTTGGACGAAGAAATGATGGAACGTGTGAATGAATCCCTGCAAATCAGTTTGGGATTAATCGATTTTTAACGGAGAGCCGGAAGTGGCTCTTTTTCTTTTGTTTAAAAATTTTTTTGTCGATCTGCATATTTATGTGGAAAGTATTTCCGTGATTTACGGAAACGAAAATCGAAACGAATCCTATTCTTTTTAAGAGAATACGTTGTATACTTAATGTACTAGTTGGGTGACAAAAAGTGACAACATTTTACGCCACAGGAGACGGGAAGGAGCGCCTTACGAATATGGAGATGCCATACTGTATCCCAATTCTTACCGAGCAGGATATTGTAACAGCCAGGCAAATGGGGCGAAAACTGGCGAAGGATTTGGGATATGGCATGATTTTTCAGTCCCGTATTGCAACTGCGATTTCAGAGCTGGCCCGTAACATCTACCTGTACGCTGATAGTGGAAGCGTAAAAATTAATATCATTGAAAAAGAAGGAAAAGTAGGATTGGCGATCGTTGCCGAGGATCAGGGGCAAGGCATTCGAGATATAAAAAAGGCGATGGAAGACGGATACAGCACCTCGGGTGGGCTTGGCGCCGGACTGCCGGGAGTCAAGCGTTTGATGGATCAGTTTTCGATTGAAAGTCAGGCAGGCAAAGGAACACGGGTTGAAATCGTGAAGTGGCGCGATTAGGACAGGAGGAGCAGCAATGCAGAAAGAAAACCTGCTGACTCAGTATCAGGAGATCTTGCAGGCGTACCTCCAGGGGGGCGGAGAAAACCAGCTTTATCTCGGGCAGCAGCTGAGCAAATGGCTGCTCGCGGAAAATGTGACGCCGGAAGAGGTTATTGAGCTTCATTTGGGGGCATTGTCAAAAAAGACGGAGGTTTCTGAGGAGATTCGCGCGTCTTTTGAAATGCTGACGGAAATCATGATTGAGTACGGAAATGCGATACGGGAAAATCGAAGCTTGCGCTCGCGGCAAAAGCAGATGGAAGCGGAATTCGAAATCGCCGTCGCGATGCAGCAAACGATGCTTCCTGATGAAGTGCCGGCTTTCCCTGGTCTCGACATCGGGGTCGTGCATGTTCCGGCGAATCAGGTGAGCGGGGATTATTATAATTTTGTGCAGCGCGAGGATCATGCGTTCAGCGTTGCGATTGCCGACATCGTTGGAAAAGGGATGCCAGCCGCCCTCTGTATGTCGATGATCAAATTTGCGATGGATTCGTTTTATGAATCCAGTGTCAAGCCAGGACGGATGCTCCACCATTTGAATCGGGTTGTCGAACGGAACATCGATCCCAGCATGTTTGTCACCATGTTGTTCGGCCGATACGATACAATGCGCCACCGTTTTCGTTATGCGGTAGCGGGACATGAGCCAGGTTTTTTGTTTTGCGCGCGTGAAGAGAAGTTTACCGATCTGGAAGGCAAAGGGTTGGTCCTGGGCATGCTGCCGGAAACGGGCTTCAGCGAAAAGGAAGTGGCACTGGAAAGCGGGGACATGCTTATCTTGATGACAGACGGGGTCATCGAGCGGAAGATCGGGACACGCTATTTCCAGCGCGAGGATCTGCTCCCTTACCTGCATGCTGAAATCGGTCTCTCGGCGCAGGAGATGGCTGACCGGATTTACCGGCGCTTGCTGCTCCTGTCCAATTTCGAATTGCAGGATGACTATACGATGATCATCATTCATCGGCTTTAAAGCCGCATGGTGATAATACGCTCGCTAAGAGGGGGGATAGATATGAATTTGACGATGCGGGAGCAGGAAAATGAGCAAGGCGAAGTAATCTTGTTTTTGCAAGGAGAAGTGGATGCGTATACAGCACCGATGGTGAGCGAGCGTTTGACGCCGATTATCCTGAGCAATCGCTTTGCATCTGTAACGATTGATCTGGCTGAGGTCACGTACATGGACAGCACCGGAATCGGCGTTTTGATCGGAGCGTTGAAGGCATCCAAACAAAGCGGCTGCAGCATGCTGGTGCGCCGGATTCCGTCGCGGATCGATCGGTTGTTTCAGATTACCGGCTTGAAGGATATTCTTACCATTGTGTCGTCTGAAGGAGGAAAGGAAACGAAATGAACATAAACGGTTCTGCCGATGTGATCGATTTAACGATCCCTGCCAGATTGGAGTACATAGGGGTCGCTCGTTTGCTTGTATCAGGTGTTGCCAATCGCGCTGGCCTCACCTATGACGACATTGAGGATGTCAAGCTGGCAGTAGCAGAGGCGTGCACGAATGCCGTCCAGCATGCCTATCTGGAGCAGGAAGGCAGCATCCGCATCCAATGCCAGCTGTTTTGTGACCGTTTGCTGATCCAGGTCGCGGATGATGGGGTCAGTTTTGATGCGGAGCGGGAAAAAATGAAAATGGGGCCGATCGATCGGGAGGCGAGCATTGAAACGCTGACGGAAGGGGGGCTTGGGCTCTTTCTCATTCATTCTTTGATGGATGAAGTTGACGTGCGGAATGATCAAGGAATTGTGGTATCGATGGTGAAGTATGTGCAGCGAGACGGGGTGGCAGAAGATGTCGATGCATACACAAGGACAGAGATTTAGCCGCGACGAAATATACCGATTGATCAAGAAATTCCAATGCGAGCCCACTGAAGATATTCAGAATTGCCTAATAACTCAATTTGGCGATATGGTTCTGTCGCTTGCGAGCCGTTTTGCCAAAGGGAGAGAATCGGTGGAAGACCTCAGCCAGGTAGGGATGATCGGGCTGTTGGCAGCGCTAAGGCGATACGATGAATCGTACGGCCGTAATTTTGAAAGCTTTGCCGTGCCGACGATTGTCGGAGAAATCAAGCGATACATACGTGACAAGACATGGAGTGTTCATGTTCCGCGCCGAATCAAGGAGCTGAGCCCCCGCATCAAAAAAGCGGTGGATGCCCTGACGATCGAGCTGCAGCGATCTCCGCAAATCAGCGACATCGCCAACTATTTGCAAGTGAGCGAGGAAGATGTGCTGGAAGCGATGGAGATGGGCCGAAGCTATCAGGCGCTTTCCATGGATAATGAAATTGATGCGGACCAGGAAGGCGGCTCGATGACGCTGCTCGATTTGGTGGGCAAGCCGGACGAAGGCTATCAGCGCGTGGAACGGGAGCTTATGCTGACAAAAGTGCTGCATGTGCTCAATGAAAGAGAAAAGGAAATCATTCAGCTCACCTTCTATCAAAACCTGAGCCAAAAGCAGGCGGGTGATCTGCTCGGCATTTCGCAAATGCATGTGTCGCGCTTGCAACGGCGCGCTTTGATGAAGCTGCGGGAAGCGATGCGAATCGATAGCGGTGATCTCGTGGAACGATAAGGAAAAGTCAACTCGAATGAGAGAAGCTCATGTCGAGTTTTTTGTTTTACCGACGCGGCGAAATGCGTTTGTGGTACAATATTACAGCTAATAAACTTACGGGAGGCAATGTGGCTGATGGAAATGAGCTTGATGATACATACGATTGCAAACGAGCTGCAAATCAAGCAAGGCCAAGTGGAGCAGACGATCGGGTTGCTGGATGAGGGCAACACCGTTCCTTTCATCGCACGCTACCGCAAGGAAATGACCGGACAGCTGGATGAGACGCAAATTCGCGACATCGAAGAGCGCCTGCGCTACTTGCGCAACCTCAGCGTGCGCAAGGAAGAGGTGCTGCGCCTGATCGAGGAGCAAGGCAAGCTGACGGACGAGCTGCGCGCCGCGATCAACCAATCGGCGAAACTGCAGGAGGTGGAGGATCTGTATCGCCCCTACCGGCAAAAACGCCGCACGCGTGCGACTGTCGCCAAGGAAAAAGGGCTGGAGCCACTGGCCAACTATTTGATGAGCCTGCCGCGGGACGGTGATCCGTTGGCTGAAGCGGCGCGTTACATCAATCCGGAAAAAGAAGTGGAAACGGCCGAGCAAGCCATCAGCGGAGCCTGTGACATCATTGCCGAGCAAATTTCCGACGATGCCGACATCCGCAAATGGATTCGGGAAACAACCTATCAAAAAGGCGTCCTCACCACCGAGCAAAAGGAAGCGGAGGAGGACGGCAAAAACGTTTATCAAATGTATTACGCTTATACCGAGCCGGTGAAAAAAGTTGTGCCGCACCGCGTTCTGGCGATCAATCGGGGCGAAAATGAAGGGATTCTCAAAGTGACCATCGAGGCTCCTGTAGAAGAGATCCGCAGCTTCATCCAGCGCAGGCTGATCAAAAAGCCGACCGTAGCCAAAGAGCTGCTGGAGGCTACGATCGATGATGCGTACAAGCGCCTGATCGCCCCTTCCATCGAAAGGGAAGTGCGCGCCCAGCTTTCGGAAGCGGCTGAGGAGAGGGCCATTCATATTTTTGCGGAAAATCTGCGCAACTTGCTGCTGCAGCCGCCTGTGAAAGGAAAGGTCGTGCTCGGCGTCGACCCTGCGTACCGGACAGGCTGCAAGCTCGCGGTCGTGGATGACACGGGGAAATTGCTTGAGGTTGCTGTCGTCTATCCGACTCCTCCAAATAACAAAGTGGAAGAAGCGCGGAAGAAAGTAAAGGCGCTGATCGACAAGTATAACGTCGAGCTGGTCACGATCGGAAACGGCACGGCGTCCCGGGAAACCGAGCAGTTCATCGCCGATACGCTGAAGGAAATCGACCGCAAGATTTTTTATATCATCGTCAACGAGGCCGGCGCATCGGTGTACTCCGCCTCGCCGCTGGCAAAGGAAGAGTTTCCGGAGCTGGACGTAGCGGAGCGGAGCGCCGTCTCGATTGCCCGCCGCATTCAAGACCCTCTCGCGGAGCTGGTGAAGATCGATCCGAAATCGGTCGGGGTGGGGCAATACCAGCATGACGTCTCGCAATCCCGCTTGGCCGAGAGCCTGCAATTTGTCGTGGAATCGGCGGTAAACCATGTTGGCGTCGATGTGAACACCGCTTCTCCCTCTCTCTTGCAGTACGTGTCAGGCGTCAGCAAACAGGTGGCTAGCAATATCGTGAAGTTTCGTGAAGAAAATGGACGGATCACTCAGCGCGCCCAGCTGAAAAAAGTGCCGCGGCTCGGAGCCAAAACGTTCGAGCAGTGCATCGGCTTTCTGCGCGTGATGGATGGCACGAATCCGCTGGACAAAACGCCGATCCACCCGGAATCGTATGACGCGACGTATCAGCTGCTGAAGGCGACAGGCATCGAACCGGATCAGCTGGGCAGCGACGAATGCCGCGATCGCTTGCTTGGCGTCGATCTCAAACGCATGGCCGAGCAGCTGGCTATCGGCGAGCCGACACTGAAAGATATCGTGGACAGCCTGCTTCGCCCAGGCCGCGACCCGCGCGATGAGCTGCCTAAACCTCTTTTGCACCAGGATGTTTTGAAGCTGACCGATTTGGTCAAAGGCATGAAGCTGCAGGGCACCGTGCGCAATGTGGTCGATTTTGGCGCATTTATCGACATCGGTCTAAAAAACGACGGGCTTGCCCATATTTCGCAGCTGAAAAAAGGATTTGTCAAACATCCGCTGGATGTGGTGGCGGTTGGGGATATTGTCGATGTGTGGGTGTTGGACATTGACGAAAAACGACAGCGTGTCGGATTGACGTTGGTCGGCCCGGCGTAGGCTGCAAGCGCGGCTTTTCCATGCAAGGAAAATGAAAAAGCGACCGTCCTATTGCTGAGAACGGTCGCCGTGTTTTTCAAGATACAGGAACCAACAACTGTTTAATAAACGGATTTGCCTCACGTCTTTCCCGAAAAAGGCCCGTTGCAGTTGCCTACGCATCCATTGTGGCATGAAGGCACCTCCTGCTGTATCGTAAGCTACCAGCAGTGTATGCGAATGCCGCAATGGCGGTTACCCTGTCGTACTATTCTTCTTCACGCAAAAATTCCAGTTGGGCTTGCAGAGCGCGGATCTCCGTCAACAAGGAGATGAGCGGGTAATTTTCTTCCTTGAGCTTGGCGAAGCGCTGCTCCAGATCGGTCACATACTCGAGTCCTTCCTCGATGCGACAGGTCGGGGATACCACTTCCAGCTGGCTCATTTCGGCCAGAACGACAGGCAGGGCAGGGCGATCAGCGATTGTCAGCTTGTCGACCTCTTTGTGCAGCCGTTTCAACAAAGCGACCAATTGATACATGTATGATTCAGGCAGGGCGACAAAACGCAGCGTATCCTGTTCATTCAGCAATAAATAGCGCATAAGGGCCTCCATTTTTTCGACAGTGATTCATCGACAAGTGTAGCGTATTCCCTAGCCGGAATTCAAGGGAAATTAAGAAAATGCAGCAGGAGGGAGAACGTGACCGATCAGGAGTTGCAACAGTTGACGCAGGAAATCTCGCTGCAGTTTTTTGGGGTGCCGTTCCGCCATCAGGCGCGGTTCAACAGTCGGCTGCGCACGACCGGAGGCAGGTATTTGCTCCGCTCGCACGACATCGAGCTTAATCCCAAGCATTTGGAAGAGCATGGGGTGGAGGAGCTGCTGGGTATTCTGAAGCACGAGCTGTGCCACTATCACCTTCATCTGCAGAAGAAAGGCTACAAGCACGCTGACCCGGAGTTCAAGGCGTTGCTCCAGCGGGTGGGAGGCAGCCGATATTGCCAGCACGTCGGCGCTAAGCCTGGCGCTCGCCCGTTCCTTTATGAGCTGAAGTGCAAAGACTGCGGGATGAGCTATAAGCGGAAGCGGAAAATGGACCCGGCGCGCTATGTATGCGGACGCTGCAAAGGAAAACTGGCATTGTTGAAGCTGAAATAGCCTGAAAAATGTTTTCATGCGGTAAAGCGACGGGGTTTCTTGCGATAGGGGAACGGCACGGGTATAATGGTTGAAAACAAGGGCAAAGTGAGGCGGTTACGGTGGCAAACGATGAATTCTCCTACATCCGTCAATGGACCGGACGATCTGCCGGTCAGGCAGGAGACGGTTTGGTGGTGGGGATCGGGGATGATGCTGCCGTTTTTTCCGTGTCTTCAGATAAAGAAGTGATTGCTTGCTGTGACGCGATGATCGAGACGGTGCATTTTTTGCGGGAAACGATGCATCACACCGATGTCGGATATAAATTGTTCGTCAGCAACATCAGCGATATCGCGGCGATGGGTGGTGTTCCCCGATTCGCAATGGTGACGATCGCCAAGCCCGCTGCCTGGACACCGGAGGAATGCAGCCAGATTTACGACGGTATGTATGAGGCGTGCAGGGAATACGGGGTTCGGATCATCGGCGGGGATACCGTTTCGGCTCCGGACGCTCTTCATTTGTCGGTGACGATGCTTGGTGAAGTGGAGAGGGGCATGGCGCTTCTGCGTTCGGCGGCAAAACCGGGCGACGCGGTGTTTGTGACGGGCACAGTGGGAGGAGCCGCGGCTGGATTGGATCTGCTGCTCAAAGCAAAAGAACAGGGTACGCCCATGCAGTACGATCCATACTGGGAGCCGCTGGTCCGCCTGCATCAACGGCCGAGCGCGCAGGTGATGGCTGGCAGGCTTTTGCAGCAGGCGTCGGGGATTGGCGCGCTGAACGATGTAAGCGACGGGCTCGCTTCCGAGCTGTGGGAAATCGCGGAAGCAAGCGGCGTGGCCATCTTTGTGGAGCGGGACATGCTCCCGATGGCCGGACTTGTACGGGAGTATGCCGAGACGGTCGGCAAAGATGCGGTGGACTGGGCTTTATACGGGGGAGAGGACTACCAGCTGGTCGGGACGGTGCAGGGAACGAAGGCGGAGATTCTTGCGCAAATGTTCGCCCGGCAAGGATTGTCCTTTTCGCTCATCGGAAAAATTGAGGCGGGTTCGCCGCAAGTGTTTTTGCAAGCGCCGGATGGCAGCAGCAAGCGATTGAACAAAGACGGCTACAATCATTTTCGGTGAAAAGCCGCAGGGAACCGGCAAGGAGGGTGCGAATGGAAAAGACGTACAAATGGCGGCTGGACGATGCGGGAAAGACGCGTGATTTCGCGGCAGCGCTTGCCGCGATGCTTGCGCCAGGCGATTTTTTGTCGTTGGAAGGCGATTTGGGCGCTGGCAAAACAACTTTTACCCAAGGACTTGCCCAAGGGTTGGGGATCAAAGGCGCAGTCAACAGTCCGACCTTTACGATCGTGAAAGAATACGCCGGCCGGCTGCCGCTCTATCATTTTGATGTGTACCGCGTGGGCGAGGACATCGAGTCGGTGGGAGCGGATGAATACTTTTATGGCGACGGTGTTTGTGTCGTGGAATGGGCCTCGCTGATCGAAGCGTGGCTGCCCCAGGACCGACTGACGATCACGCTTGCCAGGGGCGATGAAAATGATGTTCGATTCATAGCGCTGTCTCCGCAAGGGAAGCGCTATGTCGAATTGTGCGAGGAGTTTGAGCGTAATGCGGGTTTTGGCGATCGACACGTCTAATTTGGTATTAAGTGTGGCAATTGTCGAAGAAGCGCGCGTTTTGGGCGAGCTGACAACCAATCTGAACAAAAACCACTCGGTGACGCTGATGGAAAGCGTTTCTTATTTGATGGGGCAATTGGGGATCAAGCCAAAAGATCTTTCAGGCATTGCCGTTGCCAAAGGACCGGGTTCTTACACCGGCGTGCGCATTGGAGTGGCGACGGCCAAAAGCATGGCGTGGTCACTGGGAATACCGGTCGTCGGGATTTCCAGCCTGCAGGCGTTGGCCTGCAATGCAGCCGGGTTTGACGGAGGCATTGTGCCGCTGTTTGACGCTAGGCGCGGACAAGTTTATTCCGGCTTGTTCCGGTCCGGTCAGAACGCCTCGGTGGAGGCAGAGCTTGCGGAGCGGATCATTTTGCTGAAAGAGTGGCTCCCGATCGTTTCGCAGCAAGTTGGGGAAAAGCCGCTGCTGTTTCTCGGCGACGACACGGCGATGCATCGGGAGACGATTGTGGAGATCGTGGGCAGCCAGGCGCGATTTGCTTCTCCAGCGGACAATTTGCCGCGGGCTTCGCACATCGGTATGACAGCGCTGCCGCTGCTGGCTGACGCCGGATCGCCGCATGAGCTGATGCCGGAATATTTGCAGGTGGCAGAGGCGGAAGCCAAATGGCTTGCGGCGAACAAACAATAAGACATTCATAAAAAGAGGGAATCTCATGGCGGAAAAGGATTGGCTCACTTTTCGCTTCATGACGTTGGATGACGTAGAAGCGGTAGGGGAGCTGGAAAGGTTGGCATTTCCGACGCCTTGGCCGGTCGATGCGTTTGTCAATGAACTGACGATCAACCAAAATGCAAAATATTTGCTGGCCATCGCAGATGAGAAAGTGGTGGCATACTGCGGCGTCTGGGTGATCCTCGACGAGGCGCATATCACCAACATCGCGGTCCATCCGGATTACCGCGGGCGCAAGATCGGCGAGCGGCTCATGCGTCAGATCATGGGGCTGGCCCGTCTGTTCGGCGCGGAACGGATGACGCTGGAGGTGCGCCCGTCCAATACGACGGCGCGCAATCTGTACGGCAAACTCGGCTTCATCGCGGCCGGGGTAAGAAAAGGCTATTATTCCGATAATAATGAAGATGCCATTATCATGTGGGTGGAATTGAATGAAGATGAACAGGAATGAATCGGATCGTCCGGTTTACATTTTGGGTATCGAGACGAGCTGTGACGAAACATCGGCGGCAGTCGTGCAGGATGGGCGGATTGTGCTGTCCAACATCATCGCGTCGCAAGCTGACATTCATAAACGGTTTGGCGGTGTAGTGCCGGAGGTTGCATCGCGGCGTCATGTGGAAAACATTACGCTCACCATTGAGGAAGCGCTGCAGGTGGCGGAAAAAACGCTGGACGACATCGACGCGATTGCCGTCACATGCGGCCCGGGGTTGGTCGGAGCGCTGCTGGTCGGTGTGGCAGCGGCCAAAGCGATCGCCTTTGCACGGGAGATTCCCTTGATCGGGGTACACCATATCGCGGGCCACATTTATGCAAACCGGCTTGTGGAGGAAATGCAATTTCCGCTGCTCGCGCTGGTGGTTTCGGGGGGGCATACGGAGCTTGTGCTGATGAAGGAGCACAACCATTTCCGCATTCTCGGGGAAACCCGCGACGATGCTGCCGGAGAGGCATACGACAAGGTGGCGCGGGCGCTTTCCCTGCCGTATCCGGGAGGGCCGCATATCGACCGGATGGCGGCGGAAGGCAATCCGTCCGTTCCGCTGCCGCGTGCATGGCTGGAGCCGGACTCGTATGATTTCAGTTTCAGCGGTCTCAAATCGGCGGTGTTGAACACGCTGCACAATGCTGCACAACGGGGCGAAACGATCGATCCTGTCGACTTGGCGGCAAGCTTTCAGTCGTCGGTTGTGGAGGTGCTTGTGGAAAAAACCATTCGCGCCGCCAAAGAATTCGATGTGAAACAGGTGGTGCTGGCCGGTGGCGTCGCCGCGAATAAAGGGCTGCGCACGGCGCTGCAGCACCGATGCGAAGAGGCGAATGTTCCGCTGGTCATTCCGCCGCTTGTGCTCTGCACGGATAATGCGGCCATGATCGCTGCTGCGGGATTCGTCTCGTATCAGCAAGGGAAATTTGCTTCGCTTGATCTGAACGGAACACCCAATCTGTCGCTGGAAACCTCTGCTGAGTAAAGCTCGGCAGAGGTTTTTTTGTACAGCAGTAGTGCAAGCGCGGCCCCGTCGACGGTTAGGCGGAGACGCGTTTTTCACATTATCCACAGGTTTTGTGAAGGCTGACAGATTGCCCGAATGATTTGTTGTGAATAATGGTGATAAACCTTGGAAAAGGCTTGTTAAAGGTAGTGAAACATTGCAAAGTCAGCTGTGATTTATGTGGATAAACATGTTGATAAACTATCTTTAATCCACAGGTTATCATGCAGTTATCAACAGGAGGCACCATGAGTTATAAACAAATTGTGCAAATAATGTGGATATTATTGCTGCTTATCCCCATGCTTGTTCAAGCGGATAGCGGACTGGCGGCAGCTTCAGACACAAGGCAAGCGGTTGTCGTGTTTATCGACGGGCTCTCGTTTGCGGATGTGGACAAGTTGAGAAATCATCCACAGCTACAAGCAGCGCTTTCTTCCGCAGCCTTTGGGGCGATGAGTATCCGTACGCCGGGAGCCCGGACGGCGGAAAATGCCTATTTGCTGATGGGGAGCGGCGCGCAGGCAGTATATACGGCTCCGAGCGGTACCGCTTATTCTCCGGAAGAGCTGCTTTCAAACGGCGAGCGGGCAGGGGAACGGATGAAGCAGGTCGGGCGCTTGGACGGAGGGGGAGCGGAACGCGCAGCCGTTTTGTTTCCGGGAATCCAGCGGCTGCTGAATGACAATCAGGATCGCCCTTTCACGGAACGAATCGGATTGCTCGGGAGCACGCTGAAAGAACACGGCATGCGCATGACGCTGCTGGGAAACAACGACTACGGTGCCGTTCGGCAGAGGCCGGCGGCGCTCTTTGCGATGGACAGGGACGGCATGATCGCAGATGGGGATGTTACGGCGGGAACGCTCAGGCAGGCTCCCACGTACCCTTATGGCGTGAGAACGGATTATGACAAGCTGGCCCGGAGCGCGGCGATGCAGCAAGGCAGCGGCATTACCGTCATTGAACTCGGCGACCTGGCCCGTCTCTACAGGCTGCAGCCGATGATGAGCCCGGAGCGGTTCGAACGACAATACCAAGCGGTGATAACTGATCTGGGGCGATTTCTCGCCCGGCTGACCGCCGACCAACAGGCGAACAAACAAATGCTCATGGTCGCTTCCTCGGGCGTCAATCCTGCTGCACAGAAGGCGAAATCGCTTTTGCTGCCGATTCTGGTCTGGCAGGAGAATCGAAGCGGTTCGCTTTTTTCTTATACAACACGGCAAGACGGGTTGGTGAGCGGTCTTGACGTGATGCCGAC
The DNA here is from genome assembly GCF_052072235.1 of Brevibacillus fluminis. Taxonomy (GTDB): domain Bacteria; phylum Bacillota; class Bacilli; order Brevibacillales; family Brevibacillaceae; genus Brevibacillus_D; species Brevibacillus_D fluminis_A. The sequence goes on from NZ_CM125436.1 coordinate 528,276, forward strand.
GCTGCTCGCATGGCTCGATCTGCCGATCCCCGCTGAAGCGACAGGTCATGTCATGCGTGCCAAGGGTGCGGATGGGCTATCGATGGATGAAATGTTTGCGAGAGTGAATTGGATCGACCATGTGTACCGGTACCGCTCCGCCGTTCTTTCCGGCTATGTGATCATGCAGATCGTCGCGCTTGTTGCCGGGCTTGCGATCTGGCTTTGGCAGCGCAAGACGGGGGTGCCGATTGCAGTGGGGGTGAAGCGTCCTGTGCGAATTGTGCTGTTTTCCCTTTTGTTTTATCCGGGGCTTTTGCTCGTGGAGCCTTTGCTTCCTTGGCGGCTGCCGCCTGTCGTGATTCTTGCCCTGCTGTTCTTCGTGACGATGATCATCGCGACTTGGCTGGAAGGGCGCGGGTTTGTCCCCGCGCTGATGCTGACGGGTGGACTCACGGCTGCCGGCATAGTGGCGGACGGCTTCATGGGCGGGCGCATCATCAGCCGCTCTTATCTTGGCTACGACCCGGTCATCGGCGCACGCTTTTACGGATTGGGGAACGAACTGGAAGGCGTGCTGATCGGTGCCAGCATTCTTTTTGCGGCGGCTGTCTACGAAAGGGGAGGCAGGCGGCGGGGGCGGACGTGTGATCTTGCTGCCGCCCTTGTATTCGGGGGGGTGCTCATCTATATGGCTTTGCCGTCGTTTGGGGCGAATGCAGGCGGGTTTTTGGCGGGGGCGATCGGATTCGGTATGGCGATGCTGCGATTCCGCCAAGTGACGATAAAAAGGCGAGAACTCCTACTCTTTGCGGGAATTCTCGCCGGTGGAATCGGTATTTTGATTGCAGCCAACCTTTGGTCCGCCGAACCGCTCACACATGTGGGCAAGGTTGCCCAGCAGATCGTGGCGGGCGATTGGACAGCGATCGCGCAGATTGTGGAACGGAAAGTGGCGATGAATGTGAGGTTGATCCGCGTCTCGCTTTGGAGCAAAGGGTTTTTTGTCTCATTGATCGCGCTCGGCGTGCTGACATTTTGGTCAGGCCGCTTCATGCAGCACCTTGCCCGAAAATGGCCGTTTCTCATCGGCGGGTTCCGCGGGATCGTCGCAGGTTCTCTCGCCGGATTGATTTTGAACGATTCGGGGATCATCTCTGCCGCCACATCGATCATTTTCTTCGCCATCCCGGCGTTGTATGCGGCGCTTGATGACCGGGCGCTTTCGGCTGAGCGGTCCACGTAGCTTGTCATCGTATCGAATACGCGATCCTGCTATTCGGACAGCTCCTGCCACTCTTCGTACAGCGACTCGATTTGCGTTTTTGCCTGCTGAATCTGATCGTTGCGCTGCTGCGCCTGCACATGATCGCTGTATACTTCCGGAAGGCAGAGTTCACCCTCCAGACGGGCGATCGTTTCCTCGCATTGCATGATCGCAGCTTCGATTTCTTCCAGCCGCTTTTGGCGCTGCCGCTCGCGGCGTTTGGCATCCTTATCCTGCTCGTAGCTGCTTTTTTCCACAGGCTCGGCGGAAGCGCCGCGTTTTGCAGCATTGGCTGCCGCTTGCTCAGCCGCCATTTCCGCCAGCTCCTGCTTTTTCTCGACAAAGTAATCGTAATTGCCGAGGTAGCTTGTGACGCCATCGGGCGACAGTTCGAGCACGCGCGTCGCGATCTTGTTCAGGAAGTAGCGGTCATGCGAAACGAACAGGATGGTGCCCGGGTAGTCGTACAGCGCGTTTTCCAGCACTTCCTTGCTGAGGATGTCCAGATGGTTGGTCGGCTCGTCGAAAATGAGGAAGTTGGCTTGCTTCAGAAGGAGCTTGGCCAAGGAAACCCGCGCTCGCTCGCCACCGGACAGCTCGCCGATCCGCTTTTGCACGTCGTCCCCGGAAAACAGGAAGTTGCCGAGCAAGGTGCGCACATCTTTCTCCGGCATGAGTGGATAATCATCCCAAATTTCAGCAAGAATCGTTTTGCTTGTATTGAGGTGCCGCTGCTCCTGATCGTAATAGCCGATCATCACGTTGCTGCCCAATTGGAACGTGCCGGCATGCTGTTGCAATTGACCGACGATCGTTTTGAGCAGCGTCGATTTGCCGATTCCGTTCGGCCCGACCAATGCCACTCGTTCTTCTCGCTCGATCTCGAAGCTGAGGTTGCGGGAGAGGACGGCGTCCGGATAGCCGATGGACAAGCCGGACGCTTTCATCACCACATGCCCGCTCATTTTGGCAATATCGAAAGAAAAGCTGGCCGATTTGTTATGGGCGATCGGCTTCTCCATCCGGTCCATTTTTTCCAGCGTTTTGCGTCTGCTCTGCGCCCGCTTGGTAGTGGAGGCGCGCGCAAGGTTGCGAGCGATGAAATCTTCGAGCTTGGCGATTTCCTCCTGCTGCTTGTCGAACTTTTTCAGCTCCTGCTCCAGCGAGGCGGCCTTCAGGTCGAGAAAGCGGGAGTAGTTGCCGACATAGCGGGTCGCTCGCGTGCGCTCGATCTCATATACCACATTGACCAGCTTGTCGAGGAAATAGCGGTCATGGGAGACGATCAGGACGGCTCCCTTGTAATTTTGCAAATAACCTTCCAGCCAGGTGAGCGTCTCGATATCCAGATGGTTCGTCGGCTCGTCCAACAGCAAAAGGTCAGGCGATTGGAGCAAGAGCTTGGCCAATGCAAGGCGGGTCTTTTGTCCGCCGCTGAGCGTCTTGATCGGAGACTGATAGTCCATTTCGGCAAAACGCAGGCCGTGCAGCACGCCGCGGATCGAAGCCTCGTAGCTGTAACCTCCGCGCTCCTTGAACGCCTCGGAGCGCCGGGAGTAATCCTCCAGAATTTGCTGGTAGCGCCGCTCGTCAGCGAGAACAGCCGGATCGCCCATCATGGCTTCCAGCTTGCGCAGTTCCGCTTCTTCCTTTTGCAGGTCGGTAAAGACGAGCAACATCTCCGCCCAGATCGAGTTTTCCGATTCCAACCCCGTGTTCTGCGCCAAATACCCCATCGTCACTTCCTTGGGGATGCGAACCGCGCCGCTGTCATAGCTGAGCTGTCCGGCGAGGATTTTCATCAGGGTGGATTTGCCCGCGCCGTTGACACCGACCAAACCGACGCGTTCTCCTGTTTGTATTTGAAGGGAAATATCTTGTAAAATAACATCGATACCGTACGCTTTTTGGATGCGTTCTGCTTGTAATAAAATCATGATTTCACCTCAAGGTAATTCATTCTATCTAGTGTATCCCAATGAAGAGAGAGTGGACAAGGGGAGAGGAATTTCATATGGAGATGAAAGCGCGGAAACAGGCTTTGCGAAATCAGGTTTTGGTACGGCGCCAAGCGTTGTCCGAGCAGGAGCGATGCGAGCGGTCGGCCCGGGCTGTCCAGTTTCTGATGCAGTTTGATGAGTTGGCCGCCTGCAAAACCGTGATGGTGTTTTACCCGTTCCGCGACGAGATTGACACCCGGCCGTTTTTAGCGTTTGCCCAGAAGCGAGGGCAGGAGGTGTGGCTGCCGTATACCGATATGAAGAATAAGCGGATCATTCCTTATGTTTATACCGGGGAAGATTGCCTCAAGCTAGGATCGTATGGCATCTGCGAGCCGGACATTGCCCGCTGTGCGCCCGCCGACGTGGCGAAGCTCGATGCGGTCGTGCTGCCTGGCGTCGCTTTTGACCGCCGAGGTGGAAGGATGGGGTATGGTGCCGGCTACTATGACCGGTTTCTTGCCGGATTGCCCGCAGCGCCGCTTTTGATCGGCCTTTCGTTTGACGTGCAGGTAGTCGATGAAGTTCCGACAGAGCCCCATGATTTTCGCGTTCCGTACATCGCGACAGAATCAGGTATATCTGCTACATTTCCGCCACAGTTCGAACGCAGCTAGTGCGGACCGATATAGTATAATGGAGTATTGACTGGAGGTATGAACATGTCCCAATGGAAAATCGGCGTCATTACCGCAAGTGATTCAATTGCCCGCGGAGAGCGGGAGGATGACCGCATCGAGTTGCTCAAGGTGCTGATTCGCGAATGGTTGAAATGTGAAGTTGCCGTTCATCGCAAAGTGCCTGACAACATGGAAGAGCTGCAAGAAACGATGATAGAGCTGGTTGACCGTGAAAAGTGCGATCTGTTGATTGTCGCTGGCGGAACCGGTTTAAGCCCAAGGGACGTAACGCCTGAGGTGACCCAATGGGTGATTGACCGCCCGATGCCTGGACTGGTGGAGGAAATGAGACGCGCAGGCATGCAGCAGTCGAGACGCGCCATGCTGACGCGCGCAGCCGCCGGAACACGGGGCAATTCCTTGATCTTCAACCTGCCAGGACACCCGAAAGGCGTCAAAATCTGCTTTGAGGCGATTGCGGATATGCTTCCGGACGCACTTTACATTCTGCAAGGAACGGAAAAGGCGGATGAGGATTGGGGCGGATTGGGTTGGTAAACAAGCCTTCTTTTAAAGAGGTGCCAGTCCGCGAAGCGGTTGGGCTCGTCCTGCCGCATGACATGACACAGATTTTGCCCGGCGAGTTTAAAGGGCGTTTGTTTAAAAAGGGGCATGTGATTACGGAAGACGATATCGAGCCCTTGCTGTCGATCGGCAAGGAGCACATCTACATCTTGGACATGCCCGAAAACTGCTTGCACGAAAACGAGGCTGCCGAACGTATCGCGGCAGCGGTTGCAGGGCCTTCGCTGATGAAGACAGAGCCGTATGAAGGAAAAATTAGCTTGAAGACACCTACCCTCGGATTGACTAAAATCAATGAGGCGGCGATTCATGCCATCAACAGTCTGGAAGCGATTGCGCTCGCGACGGTCGAAACCAATCAGGTGGTGCAGCCGGGGGGATCGGTGGCGGCCACGCGCATCATCCCGCTGATCATCGAGGAAGAGCGCATCGTCGAGCTGGAAAAACTGGCAGCGACATTCGCAGGTCCGATCGTCGATGTGATTCCGTTCCCGAAGCGGCGCATCGGCTTGGTCACGACCGGCAGCGAGGTGTTTGGCGGACGCATCGCCGACAAATTCGGTCCGGCGATCAAGGCGAAGGTGGAGGCGTTCGGCTCTGAAGTGGTCGAGCAGCGCTTGGCGCCGGATGATAAGGCGCTGATCGAGCGGGAGATTCGTTATTTTGTCGAGCAGCAGGTGGATCTCATTCTGGTGACCGGCGGCATGTCGGTTGACCCGGATGACCGGACGCCAGGGGCGATCGCAGGAGCGGGGGCGGAAGTGGTCCGCTACGGGACGCCGATGCTTCCGGGGTCGATGCTATTGGTTGGCTATATCGGGAATATCCCGATTTTAGGCCTGCCAGGCGCAGTCATGCACGAGCCGTTTACATCGTTCGATGTGTTTCTCCCGAGAATTTTGGCCGGCGAGCGCATCGCGGCGGATGATATGACACGGCTAGGCTATGGCGGCTTGCGCAAATGTTAAAAGAAACACAATTTGAAAGGGGCGTTTTGTGATGAGTTCGATTGGGATTCCTGGATTAATTCTTATTTTGCTTTTGGCACTTGTACTGTTTGGCCCGAAAAAGCTCCCTGAATTGGGACGTGCCGTCGGAAACACCCTGAAAGAATTCAAAAATGCGACGCGCGGCCTGACCAAGGACGAGGACGAGGAAGAAGATCGTAAAAAAGTAGAAGCAGCTCCGGTAAGCGCTCAAGAAAAAGATGCGATCGACCGCGCGAAGCTGGAGAAAGAAATTCGCGAAAGAATCGAGCGCGAGCGTATGGAAGCGGAAATCCGTGAGAAACTGGAAAAAGAGCGACTGCAAGCGAAAGAGGAGCAGCAAAAAGTGCAATAACGTAAGGCAGGTGCAAGGATGAGTGTCGACCGTGATATGACGATGATTGAACACCTGACAGAGCTGCGCAGACGGATTATTTGGGTTCTTGTCGTGTTTGCGCTTGCCCTGATCGCAGGGTTGTTTCTGGCGAATCCCGTGATCACCTATCTGAAAGAAAGCCCTTTGGCTGGAGGAGTTCCGCTTAAGTCGTTCCATCCTTCCGACGCTCTCCAGGTTTACATGCAGTTTGCTTTTGTTATCGGAATGATCGTGACGCTGCCGGTCGCCTTGTTTCATATCTGGCGGTTTGTCAGTCCTGGATTGCGCGTGCAGGAACGACGCATGACCCTCTATTTCATTCCGGTGGCATTCTTTCTGTTTATTGCCGGGATCGCGTTTGGCTATTTCGTCGTGTTCCCGATGGTCATGCAGTTCATGGCCGGGATCACAAAAGGGATGGAAGCCGATCCGAACTATGGGATCGCCCAATATTTCAGCTTTTTGTTTAACATGGTTATCCCGTTCGGAGTGCTGTTTGAACTCCCGATCGTGGTGATGTTCCTCACGCGATTGCGGATTCTGAACCCGATGCGTCTGGCGAAAATGAGACGGATCGCGTACTTTGTGCTGGCGGTCATCGCCATCACGTTAACCCCGCCCGATTTTCTCAGCGACTTTATGGTAATGATCCCGCTCCTTGTTTTGTATGAAGTGAGCATCTGGCTGTCCAAAGTCGTCTATCGCAAGCAGCTGAAGGAAGACGAGGAATGGGAACGCAATTATGACACAATGGAAGAAAACCCTCTCACGCCGTAAAAAGGCGGAGAGGGTTTTGCTTTTTCGGCAATACTAGGGAAAACAGGCGAAAGGTGGATTGCGATGCAGTTTTTTCTGGCGCTTTGCTTGTTGTTTTCCCCATTGGAGTCCGTGGCAGCAGAGCAGGTGGAGCTGTTCGATACGGATCAGGAGCGTGTGGTGCAGGCGTTTGCGAATTCGTCGGCATTTCAAGAGGAGGCGCTACATATTTTAGACAGTGTGACTGGGAGGGTGCTGGAGCTATCCCCCTCGCTGGAGCATGCGCTGATTGTGAAAATTCCGCTTGCCCCGCCGAAATCGCTCGCCGTGCCTGCAGCGAAAATTGACGAAAAGGTTCTGTCGGTTTTTGTCATCATGCCCAAGCAACAAAATCGCAAGCCGTGGCTGATCGTGCATACGAAAAAGGAAGAGACGCTTTTGCTCGAATTCACCCAGGGGCTCGCCCGGCTGCGCCAGTTGATCGACAAGCCGTCATGACTTAGCGGGCGTCGGTGGTGGTCACGAAGTCTTGCGTATAGTAGTCGAGGTAGACGCCTACGCCTAGCTGACGGAACCCTTTTTCCAATATGTTTTTCCGGTGGCCCGGGCTGTTCATCCAGCTTTCATAGGCTTCAATCGCATCCGGAAAGCCTGCTGCGATATTTTCGCCGGCCATCTTGTAGGTCACACCCGCTTGTTTGAGCCGCTCGAATGGGTCCAGCCCGGTGATCGTCGAGACGTGGTCAAAATACTGATTCATTTCCATGTCTTTGCTGTGCAGGCGCGCGACGTTGGCGGCAGAATCGAGTGCTGTGAGGGCAGGGAGCTTGTTGCGGTAGCGGATGACGTTGGTCAGATCGAGAATTTGCCGCTCATGCGCGCTGTTCACGTACTCTTGCTGCTTGATAGAAAGCCGTGGTGGGTCAAAGTTGGGAGCAGTGCCTTGATACGTCCATTTTGTTTCGAAAAAACCGCCCCGCAAAAGCGCCAATCGGTCGATTAAACGCAGGGCGGTTACGTTTGCGCTGTTTTGCTTGTCGAGGTAAAAAATGATCGGCGTTCCTTGGCTGATCACGAGCGGGCGATCTTTCGGCTGGTTGGTAATTTGGACATCGGCTTGCTGGAAGGAAAAGGAGACAATGGGTTGAATTGAGTATTTACGGGAAAGAGATTGATAGGTTGTACCGATTCCTACGCCTTCAATCTGTGCGGTAGGAGCGTTTGAATACAGATCGACCACTTTTCCGTCCATGATCCCGATCTGCAAATAGCGGCTGAGATCGCGGTTGTAAATCCACCACTCATACCCGAGCTGAGCGGGTTCCTTGCGAGCGGGTGCTCCAAGGGCGGTCAGCACCTCTTGTTGGCCCATGCCAAGAGATATGCCATAAAGCGAGGGGGCATCCGTCTTGGGAGCGGGTGCCGCAGCTGGTTTAGCAGGTTTGCTTGTCTTGGCAGGTTCGGCTTGAAGCGGCGCCATCGCCGGGACTGCCGCAGGTTTAGCGGGCCGTTCGCCAAGCCATACTGTAGAGGTGGCGGGGTCGATTCCGACAGGCTTGTTCAATTTTTGGCCGACAAGCGAAAGTGGTACATAGACAGTGCCTTGGTACGTGATAGCCGACGGCTGAGAGGCGCTCGTGTTTCCGATTGGCTTGCCGTCGATATACAAAGTGAGAGTGCGTTGCGTGACGTTGACTGGTGCCTGGTGACCGCCAGCGAAAATTTGCGAGATTGCCAGAGACACTACGAGAAGCAGGGCGGCGACAATCCATTTGCGCAAAGGTATCCCTCCTAAACGTTGCATGTAAAACTAGCTTTGCTCTTAACTATATGAGGAAAAGAGGTTGCTAGAACCCGAAATATTTTTCGGGACAGGAGCGGGCCGCCTGTGAAGCGAGCTGACAGGCTTTTTCCATTTCATGAAAATTGTAAAGATGGATTTCACACAAAAACTGCCGAAAACTACTTGCAATGTGAGAGTCGATTCATTATTATAGGTATTGGGTGTTAGCACTCCTCTCCGGTGAGTGCTAACAACGAAATACACATCTACATATTTTTGAGGAGGGTGTTTTTTGTGTTAAAGCCATTAGGTGACCGTGTGGTAATTGAAGCAATTTCCAAAGACGAAACAACCGCTAGCGGGATTGTTCTCCCAGACACAGCGAAGGAAAAGCCACAAGAAGGCCGCGTTATCGCAGTCGGTTCCGGTCGCGTAGCTGACAACGGCGAGCGCATCGCATTGGAAGTGAAAGAGGGCGACAAAGTCATCTTCTCCAAATACGCAGGTACTGAAGTGAAAGTGGACAACAAAGAACTGCTGGTTCTGCGTGAATCCGACATTTTGGCAATCATTGGATAAAGCGGCTTTATCCATTCGCAATACGTCGATATAATCCAAACGAACCTTAGGAGGTTGAGCTTTCATGGCAAAACAAATTAAGTTCTCCGAAGAAGCGCGCCGTTCTATGCTGCGCGGTGTTGAAACACTTGCAAGCGCGGTTAAAGTAACCCTCGGTCCAAAAGGCCGCAACGTAGTATTGGAGAAAAAATTCGGTTCCCCGTTGATCACCAATGACGGCGTAACCATCGCGAAAGAAATCGAGCTGGAAGACGCTTATGAAAACATGGGCGCTCAGCTGGTTAAAGAAGTAGCGACCAAAACAAACGATGTTGCCGGTGACGGTACTACCACTGCGACTGTTCTCGCTTATGCGATGATTCGCGAAGGTCTGAAAAACGTTACAGCTGGCGCTAACCCAATGGTTATTCGCCGTGGTATGGAAAAAGCAGTTCGCGCTGCTGTTGAAGAAATCAAATCCATTGCAAAACCTGTTGAAAGCAAAGCTGCAATCGCACAAGTTGCTTCCATTTCCGCTGACGATCAAGAAGTGGGTAACCTGATCGCAGAAGCGATGGAAAAAGTGGGCAAAGACGGCGTTATCACTGTCGAAGAATCCAAAGGCTTCAGCACTGAGCTGGAAGTCGTTGAAGGTATGCAATTCGACCGTGGCTATGCTTCCCCTTACATGATCACGGATACAGACAAAATGGAAGCTGTTTTGAACAATCCATACATCCTGATCACTGACAAGAAAATCGGTAACATCCAAGAGATCCTCCCTGTCCTCGAGCAAGTGGTACAAAGCGGCAAACCGCTCTTGATCATTGCTGAAGACGTTGAAGGTGAAGCTTTGGCTACCTTGGTTGTGAACAAACTGCGCGGTACTTTCACAGCAGTTGCTGTTAAAGCGCCTGGCTTCGGCGATCGCCGCAAAGCGATGCTGCAAGACATCGCGATCTTGACCGGTGGTGAAGTGATTACGGAAGAATTGGGTCTCGACCTGAAAGCAACCAAAATCACTCAACTTGGCCGTGCAAGCAAAGTGGTTGTTACAAAAGAAAATACAACAATCGTTGAAGGTAGCGGCGAAAAGGCTGAAATCGATGGCCGCGTAGCTCAAATCCGTCAACAAATCGAAGATACAACTTCCGAGTTCGATCGTGAAAAACTGCAAGAGCGTCTGGCTAAATTGGCTGGTGGCGTTGCGGTTATTAAAGTTGGCGCTGCGACTGAAACCGAATTGAAAGAGAAAAAACTGCGCATCGAAGATGCTCTGAACTCCACTCGTGCAGCGGTTGAAGAAGGTATCGTACCTGGTGGTGGTACTACCCTGATCAACGCAGCTCATGCTGTTCAAGCAATCAAAGCTGAAGGCGACGAAGCGGTTGGTGTGTCCATCGTTCTGCGCGCTCTGGAAGAGCCAGTTCGTCAAATCGCAATCAACGCAGGTTTGGAAGGCTCTGTCATCGTAGATCGCCTGAAAAAAGAAGCTGTAGGCATCGGTTTCAACGCTGCTACTGAAGAGTATGTAAACATGCTCGAAGCAGGTATCGTTGACGCTGCGAAAGTAACTCGTTCCGCACTGTCCAACGCTGCTTCCGTAGCTGCAATGTTCTTGACTACCGAAGCGGTTGTTGCTGATAAACCGGAAGAAAGCAAAGCTCCTGCAGGCATGCCTGACATGGGCGGAATGGGCATGATGTAATTCATGCTTATGGAAAGAGGCGAACCTTTGGTTCGTCTCTTTTTTTGTGATCGTATAAGAATTACGGATGGTAATATGAAGTGTGGCGCCTAAATGGGGCAGGCTGCTCATGCTGCTTGTGAGAAACGACGTAATCGCTTGATTTCTCGCGGCAAAGGGATAGCCGAACGTGAACAATACATTGCCGGGAAGGTGGCCCAAACCTGGACTGTCGAGCAGATTGCCGGCCGGATGAGCCGAGAATGCCACGAACAGCAGTTGCGTTTAAAACCTTCTATCGCGGGCTGTATCAAGGTTTTCTGGTCCAAGGAGGTACTGCTTTTCTGCGACACAAAGGCAAACGCCGTGGTTTTGTCGAAACACGTGGCCGATTCAACGTAAGCTAGGCCATTTTGCAGCGTTCCAAAGAAGTGAGAAAACGTCAGAGTATTGGTCATTCGGAGCCGGATGCGGTTGGGGTGTTTCCGGTCGGGGAAAAGGAAAGCATGCGTCACTACGCTCGCTGGGCGCAGACTTGCTTCTATCTTGCCCTCTCTGGAGAAGGCCATTTCAGTGGTCGCGGATTCCTTTCCCGAGGGGGCGCTTCAAACAGCCACTGTTGATCAGGGGGATTTTTCCTGTTACGAACGGTTGGAGTTGGCATATGATCTAGCCATTTACTTTGCTGATCCTTACTCTTCGTGGCAACGGGGCACCAACGGAACGCAAATGGTCTTCTTCGGGAATTCTTCCCCAAAGGAAGGGACTGTGCCGAGGTCTCTGTGGAAGAGTATGCTCAAGCATTATATCTCATTAACAACCGTCCAAGAAAATGCCTGGGCTGGAAGGCGGCTCACGAATCATACATGGAAAGCTCTGTCGTACTAGGCTTGGCAATTCGTCATAAAGAAAACCCCCAGTTTGACTGAGGCCACTGAAAAAGTCCTCTTAGTTGAGCGAAACTAAATACGCAAAGAAAAACGAGCCTCTAGAATCGCTTCTAAGGCTCGTTTCACGTTCAGGGAGACAGATTTGTACCCCCTAAAATCTTTTGATTTTCAAGAATCGGTAGTTTTTCAGTGGCCTCGTTTGACTGGGGGTTCTAGAAAGCTTATTGATAAGTAGTGG
>NZ_CM125436.1:550000-920000 GCF_052072235.1 Brevibacillus fluminis
AAGCCCCAGTAAACGGCGGCCGTAACTATAACGGTCCTAAGGTAGCGAAATTCCTTGTCGGGTAAGTTCCGACCCGCACGAAAGGCGTAACGACTTGGGCGCTGTCTCGGCAAGAGACCCGGTGAAATCATAATACCTGTGAAGATGCAGGTTACCCGCGACAAGACGGAAAGACCCCATGGAGCTTTACTGTAGCCTGGTATTGGAACTTTGTGCATCATGTACAGGATAGGTGGGAAGCTGAGAAGCAGGGGCGCCAGCCTCTGTGGAGCTGTCGGTGGGATACCACCCTTGATGTACGGAGTTTCTAACTCGGCACCCTTATCGGGTGCGAGGACCATGCCAGGTGGGCAGTTTGACTGGGGCGGTCGCCTCCTAAAAAGTAACGGAGGCGCCCAAAGGTTCCCTCAGAATGGTCGGAAATCATTCGTAGAGTGTAAAGGCACAAGGGAGCTTGACTGCGAGACCTACAAGTCGAGCAGGGACGAAAGTCGGGCTTAGTGATCCGGTGGTTCCGCATGGAAGGGCCATCGCTCAACGGATAAAAGCTACCCTGGGGATAACAGGCTTATCTCCCCCAAGAGTCCACATCGACGGGGAGGTTTGGCACCTCGATGTCGGCTCATCGCATCCTGGGGCTGAAGTAGGTCCCAAGGGTTGGGCTGTTCGCCCATTAAAGCGGTACGCGAGCTGGGTTCAGAACGTCGTGAGACAGTTCGGTCCCTATCTGTCGCGGGCGTAGGAAATTTGAAAGGAGCTGCCCTTAGTACGAGAGGACCGGGGTGGACATACCGCTGGTGCACCAGTTGTTCCGCCAGGAGCACAGCTGGGTAGCTATGTATGGACGGGATAAGCGCTGAAAGCATCTAAGCGTGAAGCCCCCCTTGAGATGAGATTTCCCACAGAGTCAATCTGGTAAGACCCCTCATAGACGATGAGGTTGATAGGTTCGGTGTGGAAGCGCGGTAACGCGTGGAGCTGACGAATACTAATCGGTCGAGGGCTTATCCACAACAATCCATAGCAATGACTTGCGTATCCAGTTTTGAAGGAACAAGCCTTCAACTGAATATTCCTCAGTAGCTCAATGGTGGAGCAACCGGCTGTTAACCGGTAGGCTGGCGGTTCGAGTCCGTCCTGAGGAGCCATATGCGGAGAGTTACCCAAGAGGCCGAAGGGGACGGTTTGCTAAACCGTTAGTATGCGCAAGCGTAGCGAGGGTTCGAATCCCTCACTCTCCGCCATATTTATGCTTTATGGCGGTGTAGCTCAGCTGGCTAGAGCGTTCGGTTCATACCCGAAAGGTCGGGGGTTCGACCCCCTCCGCCGCTACCAATTTTTTCGATTATAGTAATGCGCGGTCGTGGTGGAATTGGCAGACACACCATCTTGAGGGGGTGGCGGGGCGACCCGTGCGAGTTCGAGTCTCGCCGACCGCACCATAATTGTACAAGCATGGCCCGTTGGTGAAGCGGTTTAACACAGCAGCCTTTCACGCTGTCATACAGGGGTTCGAATCCCCTACGGGTCACCATGTTTCACGGAGGCTTAGCTCAGCTGGGAGAGCATCTGCCTTACAAGCAGAGGGTCGGCGGTTCGATCCCGTCAGCCTCCACCATATCGTTTTTCTTACCGTCGCGGGGTGGAGCAGCTCGGTAGCTCGTCGGGCTCATAACCCGAAGGTCACAGGTTCAAATCCTGTCCCCGCAACCAAATTTTCTACTTGTATGACCTCGAAATAGCAACTTGGTCAAGTAGAATTGTAGTACCTGTAGGGTGCAATCAAATATGGAGCTGTGGTGAAGTTGGAGTTCACGCCGGTCTGTCACACCGGAGGTCGCGGGTTCGAGTCCCGTCAGCTCCGCCATTTATGGCGAATATAAAAATTGGCTCGGTAGCTCAGTCGGTAGAGCAGAGGACTGAAAATCCTCGTGTCGGCGGTTCGATTCCGTCCCGAGCCACCATATCATGTATGTGCCGGTGTAGCTCAATTGGTAGAGCACCTGACTTGTAATCAGGGGGTTGTGGGTTCAAGTCCTATCGCCGGCACCATTTTTTGGGGTATAGCCAAGCGGTAAGGCAACGGACTTTGACTCCGTCATTCCTAGGTTCGAATCCTAGTACCCCAGCCATTTCGAGCCATTAGCTCAGTTGGTAGAGCATCTGACTTTTAATCAGAGGGTCGAAGGTTCGAGTCCTTCATGGCTCACCATTTTTACCAAAACGCAATGCGGATGTGGCGGAATGGCAGACGCACCAGATTTAGGTTCTGGCGGGCAACCGTGGGGGTTCAAGTCCCTTCATCCGCACCACTGTTACAAAACCCTTGAGGAATCAAGGCTTTTTTTGTTTTTCGGGGAATTTTACAAGCATCCGGGTATCCCCTCAGAATGGAGTTGGGGACGAAACCATCTCCAAAGACCGTTTTTGTCTCGGATCAAATTGATCAAATTTCTCCGTCAAATTCCGGTTCACTTATTTTGAAACGTGCGCGTAAATATTTGCTGTAGTTTGATGCTGCTTATCCTCTAAGCTCTCCTGAATGGCCTTTAGAGAAACACGCTGCTTAATTAGTAAGGTAGCTGGCGAAGATAGTGGAGACGGATAGACAAAGGAAAGTGGATCTCCGCCTCCCCATTTCTAGGGCCCATCTCGGTGACGTCACCATTTCTTCTGAGGGATGCTTTTTTATCCAGTATAAGGGCAACCGCGGCTTAGACCAAAAAGCTTGGCGTAGTCAGGTTTTCTCATGTAAGCGGCAACCGCTTCAAAGAGAACTTGGGACAATCCAATGCAACTAACTCACCATGTCTGAATCCCCCAAAAATTGCTCCGATTATAAACACGCCCACATTACCGGCTCAATGTTGAGAGCCTCAATGGTACCTTGTCTCAGCTGCCGCATGATGCATAGCTTTCTTTTCTCCACCTACTGCATGACTAACAGATTCCGCATAACCGCAAAGATATGCTGGATTGCCCGCTCGGAACCTGAACGACGATGCTGTCGTAGCAAGCAAAAAGGTAGGCGGCGAAGTTTAAGGTTATTCAATATCATCAGGAAAACATAGTGGCTCCTAAAGATTAGCTAAAGAGTTGAGCGGTAAGGCAAAAGAACAAGATGAATAGAGGAAACAGAGAGAGCGTTTTTTCATAGTGATCAAAATATACCCAAAAAGGGAGATATGCTTTAGAAAACGCACAAATATAATGGATGTGGGGAAATAAGTAGTAGAGGTGGACTGAGATTGGACGGCTGATGGCACGCCGTGTGCGATGAAAGTCGCCCGCACGGTGTAGGTCCAGGGTGACCTGGAAATAGCTTACCTTCAGTAACAATCGAACAGACAGCGATCAGTGCAGAACAAGTTCAATTCAAATGGAGGTGGTCGGATAGCGACTATGCAGATTATGTGATTGCCCAGGTGAATGGGCGGCAGTACATGTTCTTTAATTACGGGGAAACGTTTGGGACTGGTGCGATTAAAACACTGAGTGCGGATACAAGCTATGACATCACGTTTACTTTTTATAAGAATGCTGTCGCTACAGGAACAGGCGAATTGAATCTCGTGACACCGCACGATGACACCATTGCGCCAAACGTGAACGGAATGGTTGTTGATCACAATGCAACATCAGCAAATTTTAAGCTTTGGTCAGATGAGGCTGGGGTTATTTATTATATTTTCATTCGGGAAAATGATTTTATCGGGCTCCCAAACGAAAGTCTGATTATGTCTGGGAATGATCCGAGAGTTGTTCGCTCTGGACAACTTAATGTAACGGCTGATCAGAGAGTAAACGTCTCGCTTACAGAGCTGAATATCACGCAAGGAACATGGATGCTTTATTTCGTCTCAAAAGATTCAGCGGGGAATGTTTCGAGCAGACAAGGCGCCGGATTTTTAAACTACGATTAGTGTCCGGTTGGCCCCTTTCGAAAGAGGAGCTGCAAACGCAGCCCCTCTTTCTTTTTACACGATGACGACCTATACCCATGCAGAGCAACGATCCCCAGAGTGGATGCACGGATATGATTTTCCGCCAGGTTTACGTTAAGCGCACGCTCAAGGTAATGGTAAGTGAAGATCAAAAAATTACGGTTCATCTCGCTTTGCAATTGCTTGTGATAGCCAATGAGTATCCCATGGATCATCTGAAGAACAAAAAACGGGTTTCGTGACCACGAATGAAGCAATACAAAAAAGCGTTCCTCCCATAGTGGAAGGAACGCTTGCTCCTAATCTAAAAAATACTGCGCGACTACCATCGCGGTCAAAACAACCAGGATGCATAGCGAGAAGATTTTGAGCTCCTTTACGGTTCGGCGGATCATGTTGATTTCTTCCTGTGTATATCTTGTCATGAGTGAGTCCCCTCTCTGGAATGATTTTCGTTCCACGAGAGGGAGGGATCACGAACCTTGATTCATATTTGATCGGCATGAGCTTCTGCCATTGCAAGCGAATCTGAATCAAAAACAAAAAGGTGACGATTACGGGCGGCGATGCAAACGCCGCTAGCTTGGGGGAGCTGATGTAACGGGAAAAAAGGACGGTGTGTCCGATATACTTGTTCAGTGACTGATGGCGGTAGCTGGCCAGGTGTGCTGATCCGTGATGCGAGGTTACATAGTTGGATGTCGCCCCTGGATCGGACCCTTCATCGCTGAACGTATGCGTTGGAAGAAAGCACAAGCAAAATAAAAGGAGTGCAAGCAGGCACGTATGAAAATGATTGCGTGAGCGTGACTTCATTTTCGGCTCCTTTCATCCTGGCGAGTGTTGAAACATATGAGCGCATTCTCACTATTATATCATAGGAAAAGGGGCTGTAGACTGGCAGATCGGCACCATGCCAATGACGGTGAATGCTGCCAAGGAGAACCGGGCGCGGAAATTATTGATGTGTTGAGCTTTTCCACAATCCGTGGTAATCTAGTAACAGTGTTAAAAAAACCAGATTTAGGATTTGGTGGAGATTAACAGGAGTCACAGCAAGACCCATTCCGAAACAAACATCAGCTTGAAGACGTCATATAGAAGGAGAGTAGGAGAAGTAGTGTTCCTGCTCTTTTTTACATACAAGAGAGAATGTTTGTTATTTGTTTTAATTTTACAAATATTTATTATTCTTTTCTTGTAGATTCTTTGTTTTATCCTTTATTTTGTTACTATGACCGTTGAAATTGGAGGCCTGCTCATGAACGTACTAAAAGTGGACCAACCGCATCAAGCAATCGAAAAACTCATCGCAAATATTGAAAAAGTGCTGATCGGAAAAAAGCAAACCATTGAGCTTAGCCTTGTTGCCTTGCTGGCAAAGGGGCATGTCTTGCTGGAAGACGTGCCGGGTGTGGGAAAAACGATGTTGGTTCGTGCCATCGCTCGTTCAATTGGGGGCGATTTTAAGCGTATACAGTTCACTCCCGACTTACTCCCGACCGATGTGACGGGTGTGTCCATCTTCAATCAACGCACGATGGAGTTTGAATTCCGGCAGGGGCCGATTTTTGCGCACGTTGTTCTTGCGGATGAGATTAACCGTACGTCGCCCAAGACGCAATCCGCGATGCTCGAGGCGATGGAGGAGCATTCGGTGACTGTCGATGGGGTGACGTACCAGCTGCCGCAGCCATTTTTCGTGATGGCTACGCAAAACCCGTTGGAATATGAGGGAACATTCCCGCTGCCTGAGGCCCAATTGGACCGTTTCCTCCTGCAACTGCGTCTGGGATACCCGTCGATCCAGGAAGAGATGTCGATTTTGACGCGTTTTTCGAGCGAGCAGCCGATCGAGATGATTGATGCGGTGGTTTCGGCCGACGAGCTGCGCGGCTTGCAGATGGAAGCGACGAAGATCAAAGTGAGCGAAAGCATCAAGGAATATATCGTGCGATTGGGGCAAAACACGCGCGAGCATGCAAACGTATATCTGGGCGTGAGTCCGCGCGGTTCTCTGGCCTTGTATCGGGCGGCGCAGGCGCTCGCGTTCATCCGCGGTCGTGATTTCGTCATCCCGGATGATGTGAAGGAGCTGGTGCCGCATACGTTCCGCCATCGCATCATTCTCAAACCGGAGGCGCGGCTGGAAGGAGAGACGGTGGATCGCTTGCTTTCTACTGTTTTGCAATCCACACGTGTTCCCATCACCTAAAAAGAAAAGAGGTGATCAGTGTGGTTCAACGCAAATATGGTCTGGCCAAAATCATTGGCCTCTTGGCTGTCACGTATTCGTTCGCGATGTTTCAGGGCGGCTTTGCCAGCTGGTTTTTGTTCTATAGCAGCCTTACCTTTGTCGGTTATGAAATCATCGCCTATGTGCTAATGTTCGCTACGCTGCAGATGACGCGGGAGATCAGCAGGGACCGTCTGCAGGACGGTGAGGATCTCGTCGTCACGGTTCATTTGCGGCGTAAAATCTGGTTTCCGCTCGGCTGGAACCTGTTGATCGAATCGTTGCCCGATAAGCTTGCAGGGCTGTATGAGCCGCATCGGCAGCTGCATTTTCCCTGGTTTCAGCGCGAGCTTTCCTTCTCTTATGTGATCCCGTCCTTGCCGAGGGGCCATTATCAATTGAAGTCTTCTGTACTGACAGGCGGCGACTTTTTCGGCTTTTTTCAAAAGCGTAAGACATTTGGCTTGCATAACGAATTTTTGGTGTACCCGACTTGCAAGCTGATTTCCCACTGGCCGTCCGGCGATGGAAAAATGAGCGGGAATGCGCAGGTGTCGCATCTGCTCTCCAACGACGTAACGGCGGTGCGCGGGGTGCGCGATTACCAGCGCGGGGATCGGCTGAGCCAGATTCACTGGCGCGCTTCTGCGCGAGGGCTGGGGCTTAAAACGAAGGAATTTGAGCATCAGGCGATGAATCAGATCGTATTCTTTCTCGACGTGTCAAAAGCGAGCTATGCATCGAGCGCGCCGGCTTTGTTCGAGACGGCGGTCAAATTGACCGCGAGCCTGGTTTACTACACGAGCAGAAAAATGTACCCGTACGGATTCGTGTGTCATCAAAACGATCGTGTGGCCATTCCGCCAGCAAACAGCCAGTCGCATTTTTTCCGGATTTTTGACCAACTGGCACGCGTGATGCCGGAAGGAAACGAGAGCTTCAGCCAGGTCGTCGGGAAGCATGCGCTGGAGTTTGCCCAAGGGGTGACATTGGCGATCGTGACCGCTGGCCTGGAAAAGCCGCTGATGACCCGGCTGATTCAACTCGCAGCTTCAGGGCGCAATGTGCAGCTGTTCTGGCTGCGGGAAAACAGCACCATTACACCGGCTGAAAAAGCGATGCTGCAATTTTTACACGCGGGTAAAGTCACATGTCGTGCCATTCATCTGGCTGAATACGATGACTTGCAACGGATAGGAGGTGCATGACATGCATGGTCGACTGCTGCGGCCGTTTAAATGGTTGGATTTGTTAGGGGCAGCCTTTTTGTTTTTCCTGATTCGCGAGTGGCTGCTGCCGCTTTTGCGGCTGACAGATACGGGTGATCTGCTTGCCTTCTATGATTTGATTGGAGGCGTGCTGCTTTTGGATCTTATGCTTCGGTCCAGATGGCTCGGAGCGTTTCTCAAGCTGGCGGGGGCCTTGTATTTGTTGCATTTCAACTATATCCAGACGCCGCTTTTCTCAAAAGATTGGCTGCTTGAAATTTTTGTCCGCTTGCAGCGGGACATTCCGTTGGCCATGCTGCAGCATTGGACGGAGATGTCGCTTGTTACGCGCAACTTGCTGTTTTATTTGATGATTGCGGCCATTGTGTCGCTTTTGAGCTATTTGGTGATTGAGCAGAGACAGGCGCTTTGGTTCGTGATCATGACGGAAACGTATTTGGCGACGCTGGATACATTTTTGCCGTATGAAGCGGACGGGGCGATTATCCGGGCGCTCATCGCGGGATTTTTGCTGTTGGCTGTAACCCATTTTTCCTCGATGCAGCAGTTGGCGCCTGCCAAAGGAAAATCGCTGCGGTTTTGGAAAACGCTGATCGCGCCGGTCATGATCATCGCGCTCGCGGTGGGAGTGGCCTACGCCGGGCCAAAGCATGACCCGGAGTGGCCCGATCCAATCGCGTATTTCACCGGAAACGGCAGCGAGGTCGGAACAGGCTATGTCAAACGGGTCGGATTCGATAACAGCGACGAATTGCTGGGGGGACCGTTCGTTCAGGACAACGGCCTGGTGTTTACTGCCACAACGAATGAAAAAACGTATTGGCGCGCCGATTCCAAAGATGTCTATTCAGGTGTAGGCTGGCAAAAAGGCGAGCGCTCCTATGAAGATATTTTGAACCCGGCTACGCATGCGTGGAAAGATCAGCTGTTTAAAGGGTTTGAAACGAAAAAGGTGGAAGCATCGCTGCAATTTAGCCCGGAGACGCGCTATCCCACGATTTTTTACCCCGGTCAGCTGACAGGCGTGAAAAACTACAAGCCTGCCAATGCGACTTTCGTCTATGACAAAGATAATGAGCAGGTTGAGGTACGGGCCGGCCAAATCAATGTGGTGACGCAAAAAGAAGGGCAACCTCCGGGGGTGGGCGATCCAAAGATCGTCCCCAATACGATTTTGATGAAGATGAACCACTACGATTTGACCGCTGAAGTGCCGATTATTAGCGAGAAGAAGATCCTTGCTTCCGGCTCGAATTATCCTGCTGCGATCAAGGAGAAATATTTGCAGCTGCCGAAAGAATTGCCGCAGCGCGTCAAGGATCTGGCGGAAAAGGTGACAGCCAACGCAAAAACGCCATATGAGAAGGTGCGGGCGGTTGAAAACTTTTTGCGCACGGGCGGGGAGTATTCGTATGAAACGACGGATGTTCCGGTTTTGCAGCAGGGGCAAGATTTCGTCGACCAGTTCCTGTTTGTGACGAAGCGCGGCTACTGCGACCATTTCTCGTCATCGATGGCCGTCATGCTGCGTACGGTGGGAATCCCGACACGATGGGTGAAAGGATTCGCGCCGGGAACGGAGACCCAGACACGCGGAGACCAGAAAGTCATGGAAATCCACAATAAAGATGCACACTCGTGGGTTGAGGTGTATTTTCCGGATTACGGCTGGATTCCGTTCGAGGCGACCAGTTCCTTCATCTCGCCGCTGCGCGTTCAGTACGATCTGGCGAATCAGCCGGCTGCACAGCCGATCGTTCCGGGCATCACGCCGCAAAAGCCGCGCGACCTCAATCCGGATCGCCTGGATGAGCGGGATGCGCAAACGGGCGGCGCGAAAAAGAGCAGCGGCTTCTCGTGGGGCTTACTGCTGGGCATCGGGGTTATCCTCGCCATCGCAGGCTTTGTATTTTGGAAAAAACGAGACGCGCTCTATATCTGGTGGCTGCACCGCCGGATGACGAGTTCTGCAACACAGCGCTTTCCTGACAAGTACAATGCGCTGATCCGGCTGTACGAGCGCATTTTCACTCGCCGCCAGCAGGGCGAAACGCTGCGCGAATATGTGAAGCGTTTGGAAGTTTCCGGCGACCGGCGCCAGGATTTGCTGTACGTGACACAGTTGTTTGAGCGAATTTTGTACGGCTTCAAGGAGCTTGAAGGCAAAGCGAAAGAAACCGGGGACAAAATCATGGAACGGTTGACGAATCAATTGAAGCCTTGAACATTTTGACGCAGTCTGCTAGAATGTCCTACGATAGAGCAATTCTCGTAAAAAATCAGGGATAGGGCCTGAACGTTTCTACCGTCTGACCGTAAATTGGACGACTACGAGGAGAGGACTTTACATTCGGGATACGTATTGGATTGCGTATGAGAACTGGGACTCTGCCTCCGGTATGATAGACGGAGGAGTCCCGGTTTTTTTCTTACATGCTGCAAGGGTGAAAGCCGTGAACGCATCGTGGGAAAGAGCGGCCGATTACGGCCAACCAATCAGGCATGGCCGTTTTGGATAAGGCTTTGTGCGGAATAATGGTTTTGCCTGTTTTTTGCACATCCTATGAGTATTGATTTGTGATGAGGAGGATTTTCGTGGACAAGGCGATGGAAATGGTAGTCGTGTTGGATTTCGGCGGGCAGTACAATCAGTTGATTGCACGCCGTGTGCGTGATTTGGGTGTTTACAGCGAGCTGTTGCCGTTCAACACACCTGTAGAAAAACTGAAGGAACTGCAGCCGAAGGGGATTATTTTCTCCGGCGGACCGGCAAGTGTATACGAAGAAGGCGCGCCAAAGGTAGATCCGGCGATTTTTGACCTGGGTGTTCCGGTATTGGGGATCTGCTATGGCATGCAGTTGATGAGCCATTTGCTGAAAGGGAAAGTAGAGCGTGCGGGTAAACGCGAATACGGAAAAGCGGAAGTTCGCCTTGAACAGCGCCATGAGCTGTACCATGATTGGACGGACAATGAAATCGTGTGGATGAGCCATAGCGACAAGGTAATCGAATTGCCGGAAGGCTTCCGGATCGACGCGGTGAGCGATTCTTGCCCGGTGGCTGCAATCAGCAACCCTGAGCGCAAAATGTACGGCGTGCAATTCCATCCGGAAGTACGCCACTCCGTCAAAGGGAACGAATTCATCTCCAACTTCCTGTTCCGCATTTGCGGCTGCAAAGGCGATTGGAGCATGACCAACTTCATCGATGAAGAGATCGCGCATATTCGCGAAACAGTCGGCGACAAGCAAGTGCTGTGCGCGCTGAGCGGCGGCGTGGATTCTTCGGTTGTCGCAGCGCTGATCCACCGTGCGATCGGGGATCAATTGACTTGCATGTTCGTTGACCATGGCTTGCTGCGCAAAGGCGAAGCGGAAAGCGTCATGGAAACATTCGTCGGCAAATTCGAGATGAAAGTGATCAAGATCGATGCGCGCAAACGTTTCCTGGACAAGCTGGCTGGCGTAACCGATCCGGAGCAAAAGCGCAAAATCATCGGTAACGAATTTATCTATGTATTTGATGAAGAAGCGAAAAAGCTGAAAGATATGGATTTCCTCGCACAAGGCACGCTGTATACCGATATCGTGGAGAGCGGAACCGCAACGGCGCAAACGATCAAATCGCACCATAACGTGGGCGGTTTGCCAGAGGATATGAGCTTCACGCTGATCGAACCGTTGAAAGCACTGTTCAAAGACGAGGTGCGCAAGCTGGGGACAGAGCTTGGCCTCCCGGACGAAATCGTTTGGCGTCAGCCATTCCCGGGTCCAGGCTTGGGTATTCGGGTTTTGGGCGAAGTTACGGAAGAAAAGCTGAAAATTGTTCGTGAATCCGATGCGATTTTGCGTGAGGAAATCGCGAAAGCCGGATTGGACCGCGAGATTTGGCAGTATTTCACCGCTTTGCCGGACATGAAGAGCGTCGGCGTAATGGGTGATGTTCGCACGTACTCCTACACAGTGGGCATCCGTGCCGTAACCTCCATCGATGGCATGACTGCTGACTGGGCGCGCATACCGTGGGATGTTTTGGAGAAAATATCGACAAGAATTGTTAACGAAGTGGAAAATGTAAACCGCATCGTGTATGATGTTACCTCCAAACCGCCTGCAACCATCGAGTGGGAATAGCAGTACGTATAATTGAAAAGGTAAATATTATTAACGTTCGGTTTTTCGTTGACAGATTCTCTTTTGGTTGATAAACTTTTCCCTATCGGAAACAAAAGGGGAAAGTTCGTATATTCCTGGGAATATGGCTCAGGAGTCTCTACTAGGTCACCAGAAATGATCTGACTACGAACGGAACGTTATGATATTCTCATGCGGGTACGGTTTTCACTTCCGTATGAGGAGAACGGCAGCTGTGCCAGTGCGTTGGCGCAGCCACGTTTTCGCCAGCGTTCCTTCGGAAGTCGAGGCATTCACGTGCGCTCGGCTTTTTTTCTTCTTTTTGGTTCAAACAACTCTAGGGAGGCCTTATCGTGCGTAATTTCTTTGAATTTGAGAAACTGGGCACAAATTACCGCCGCGAGATTATCGCCGGTATCACCACTTTCTTGGCTATGGCGTATGTGCTCGCAGTCAATCCGTTTATTTTGAGCGGCGCAGATTTGCCGGCAGATGTAAAAAGTCATTATCCACCTTTTGAATCCGTCTTTACTGCAACCGCTTTGGCAGCCGCGATCGGTACGCTGGTCATGGCTTTTGTCGGTCGTCTCCCGATCGGCCAGGCGCCAGGTATGGGCTTGAATGCCTTTTTCACGTATACCGCTGTTTTGACCATGGGCGTGCCTTGGCAGCAAGCATTGGCTGGTGTTTTCGTTTCTTGTACGATTTTCCTGATCTTGACGTTAACCGGTGTTCGTGAAGCCATCATAAATTCGATTCCATCTGGTTTGAAATATGCAACATCCGCAGGGATTGGCTTGTTCGTCGCATTCCTCGGATTGAAAAACGCCGGGATCATCGTCTCCAATCCGGCAACCATCGTTTCGCTCAGCCATCTCAGCTGGCATGAAGGCATGAAGCCGGAAGAGATTTTGGCAGCGAAACAGGCGCTTTTGGCTATATTCGGTCTGGTGGTCACGGCGATCTTGATGGCGCGCAAGTTCAATGCGGCGATCTTTATCGGGATGGTGGTTACGGCCGTTGTCGGCATGATCTGTGGATTGGTCAATGTGCCGACAAGCATCGTATCGGCTCCGCCGAGCATTGCTCCTACATTTGGCGCAGCGTTCCAGTTTTTGAGTGATCCGTCTGTGATGTTCAGCGGTCATATGCTGATCGTTATCTTTACGTTCCTGTTTGTCGATTTCTTCGATGCGACCGGTACGTTGCTCGGCGTTGCGAGCCAGGCGGGCTTGCTCAAAGACGGCAAGCTGCCGCGCGCAGGGAAAGCGTTGGCGTCCGATGCGATCGCCGGTATGGCGGGCGCGATCCTCGGGACGTCGACGACTACCAGCTATGTCGAGTCCACAGCAGGTGTCGCAGCGGGCGGACGAAGCGGCTTCACCGCGATTGTCATCGGGATTTGCTTCCTGTTGTCCCTGTTCTTCTCGCCTGTGCTGAGTGTGGTCACGTCTGCGGTAACCGCTCCTGCGCTGATCATCGTCGGCGTGCTGATGGTTTCCCACATGACCAAAATCGCCTGGGATCAAATGGAAGAGGCATTGCCTGCGTTCCTCACCATCATCATGATGCCGCTCACGTTCAGCATCGCATCCGGTATCGCAGCTGGCTTCATCGTTTATCCGATCACCAAAGTTTTCAAAGGACAAGCAAAAGAAGTTCATCCGATCATGTACGTGCTGTTCTTTGTGTTCCTGGTATACTTCATCTGGCTGCGCGAATAGTAGATAACAACTGCCCTCTGGTAACGGAGGGCAGTTTTTTTTACTGTAGGGATAGGCAGGCGCATCCCGCTGATTTTTTCTTTTGCTGGATTAGTCAAATGAGTCAATAACGGGGAGTATATTGTAACAACGGACAAGTCTGGACAGCGAATCTAGGCAAAGGGAGAGACGGCGGATGAAACGAGGCACGGTGGCGGCGGCAGTGAAAGCAATGATGGCGGTGTTGTTTCTTTTTTCGGTTACCAATTTGCACATGACGAGCGAGAGCAGAGCCGTCAAAAGCTCGCGGGCAGCAGAAACGTCTGCGGGCATCAGCTATCAGGCCGATGTCGACATCCAGCCGGACCGGCAGCTGATCACGGGAACGCTGAAGGTCCGCTTTGTCCCGGACGATCGTGAAAACGTCTATTTTCACCTGTATCCCAACGCGTTTTCCGACATCAGGAGCCTCGCAGATCCCAATTGGTCGTATATGCTCGGGAAAGAAATGAAACCGGGCAGCATAACGGTCCAGAAGGTGCTTGTAAACGGCAAGCCTGTCTCTTCTTCGTATGATAAAAAAGACGCCACGGTTTTGGCAGTATCGCTTGGGTCGCAAAAGCTCAAGCTGGGGCAGCCGATCGAGCTGGCGCTTCAGTTCAGCGAAAAAGTCCCTTTTAATAACGGGCGGTTCTCCTATAACGACGATGCGATCTGGCTGGGAAATTGGCTGCCGATTCTGGCTGTGCACGATCAGCGCGGCTGGCATCTTGATCCTTACTATCCGATGGGGGACCCGTTCTACAGCAATGCAGCCGATTATCAAGTCAGCGTAAAGCTGCCTGTCGGCTATCGGGTCGCGACGAGCGGAGATGATTCCAGCGCGATCATCACCCAGACGCGGCCGGCGAAATCGATCACCTATCAGATTCAGGCGCCGCGCATGCGGGATTTCGCCATGGTGGTGATGAGCGACATGTATGAACCGCTCGTGACTCCGGTCGGGAATACGCGGGTCACGACGTGGCATGAGGTAGGCGACAACGAGGAGCTGGTGAAAAAGCTGCACCAGACTGCTGTCGAATCTTTTCGTTACTACAGCGAGCAATTCGGGACCTATCCGTATCCCGAGTTTGATGTCGTAAAGACGGGCGGTTTTTTCGGGGGCATGGAATACCCGGGAATCGTGTTTATCCAGGGCGAGTATTATCGTGATCCGCTGCCGAATGCGGCCGCTGTCATCGCGCATGAGACGGCCCATCAATGGTTTTACGGCTTGGTCGGGAACGATGAGGTGCAGGAGGCATGGGTCGATGAAAGCTTGACCGACTATGCGGCGATGTCCTATCTGAAAGAGCGGGAGCCGCGAGAGGCAGGCTCCTACATCGCATACCGCAAGCAGCGGAGCGATCAGTCCGTGCAATACCGTTCCCAGGGTCTTACGGTGTGGCAGCCGGTCAACGGCTTTCCCAACTGGGACAGCTACGCTGATCTGGTCTATTCCCGGGGGGCGATGATGCTGTGGAATTTGCGGGAGCAGTGGGGCGGCTCGCGGGTGAATCATGCGCTGAAGGAGTATGTGGCGGAGCACCGGTTTTCACAGGCGAGCGGGGAGGACGTCATCGCGGCTTTTACACGCGAGGCGGGCATCGACGCTGCCCCGTATTTTGCCTATTGGCTGCGATTTGACCTCGATCAGCAGAAACAGGCGGCATTTTGGCTGGAACGTGGGAAAAACAGGCTGACGATAAAGTAAAAAACGAATATTGATAATGCTACCCTTGTGAACGTTCGGAAAACGTGTTGACAGCCGCTGCTGCTCCTTGTTACACTTACGATTGGGTTTTCTATCAGTACACTTCATGAGGAGAGGGGCAACAGCATGATAAACGGTCCATTGGTTGGCGTAATCATGGGAAGTACCTCGGATTGGGAAACAATGAAGGAAGCTTGCCAAATATTAGATGAGCTTCATGTACCATACGAGAAGAAAGTGGTGTCTGCGCACCGCACGCCGGATCTCATGTTTGCGTATGCGGAGACGGCCAAATCGCGCGGCATCGAATGCATCATTGCCGGAGCGGGCGGGGCCGCTCATTTGCCAGGCATGGTGGCAGCCAAAACGGAGCTGCCGGTCATCGGCGTCCCGGTTAAATCATCGAATCTGAACGGATTGGATTCGCTTCTTTCGATCGTGCAAATGCCAGGCGGCGTGCCGGTGGCTACCGTCGCGATCGGCAAAGCGGGGGCAATCAATGCGGGCTTGCTGGCCGCACAGATTTTGGGGATCAAGTATCCAGAAATTCAAGAGCGTTTTGTAGTGCGCCGTGAGGCCACTCGTGATAAAGTATTGAAGGACAGTGAACTGGAATGAGCCAAACTCTCAATCGGAACGCGATACACAAAGTGGTGAAGCCAGGAGCTACGATCGGCATACTTGGCGGCGGTCAGCTCGGGCGTATGATTGCGCTGGCGGGTCGTGCGATGGGCTATCGGTTTGTCACGATGGACCCGACCGTCGATTCGCCATGCGGTCAGGTTTGCGACGAGCAGGTTGTCGCCAAGTTTGATGACGTCGAGGGTGCGCGCCGTCTGGCTGCGCAAAGCGACGTCATCACCTATGAGTTTGAAAATGTGAATGCGTCGGTGGCGGAAGCGCTGGAGACGACGTCGTTTGTGCCGCAGGGCAGCGAGCTTTTGCGGACAACCCAGCACCGCGTCCGGGAGAAATCGATGATCCAGGCGCTGGGGATTCCTGTTGCGCCGTTTCGCGTCATCACGTCGCTTGCGGATTTGCAGGCTGCAGCGGAAGAGCTTGGACTCCCTGCCGTGATGAAAACCGCGACAGGCGGTTATGATGGAAAAGGGCAGTATGTGCTCCGTACGCCGGATGATCTCGGAAAAGCCTATGATCTCCTGTCGCAAACGGGCGCAGAGCTGATCGTGGAGCAGTTCGTCAAGTTTGAAAAGGAAGTGTCGGTCATTGCCGCCCGCAGCTTGTCCGGCGAGCTGGCGACGTTCCCGATGGCGGAAAATATTCATCGCGACAACATTTTGCACGCTTCGATCGTGCCGGCCCGCGTGTCCGATGACGTTCAGCAGAAAGCGGAAGCGATCGCGCGGACGATTGCCGAACAGCTGGGCGTTGTCGGTTTGATCGCGGTCGAAATGTTCGTCACGGCAGACGGGGACGTATACGTGAATGAACTGGCACCGCGGCCGCACAATTCCGGTCATTATTCGATGGATGCCTGCATCACCTCGCAGTTTGAACAGCATGTGCGCGCCATCTGCAACCTGCCGCTCGGCTCTACTGCGCTTTTGAGCCCGGTGGTCATGGTTAATATTTTGGGAGAGCATGTTCAGCCGGTGCTGGACAAGCTGGAAGAGCTGCCGCCTACGTGCAAGCTGCATCTGTACGGGAAAAGCGAAAGCATTGTCAAACGGAAAATGGGCCATCTGAACGTACTCGCCGACAATGTGGAGGAAGCATTGTCGATTGTAAACCAATTGGGAATTTGGGATAGAGTGGAGGACTAAAACAATGATCGAACGTTATTCGCGCCCGGAAATGAGAGCGATTTGGACGGAAGAGAACAAATTCAAAGCATGGTTGGAAGTGGAAATTCTCGCTTGTGAAGCATGGTCCAAGCTGGGTGTCATCCCTGCCGAAGACGTAGAGAAGCTGCGCGCGAATGCCACTTTCAACGTAGACCGCATTTATGAGATCGAGCAGGAGACGCGCCATGACGTCGTAGCTTTCACGCGCGCCGTATCGGAAACGTTGAGCGGCGACGAGAAAAAATGGGTTCATTACGGCCTCACTTCGACAGACGTAGTGGACACGGCTCTGTCTTACTTGCTTCTGCAAGCCAATGACATTCTCGAGAAAGACATCGTCGAGTTCATCGACATTCTGACCGAGCAAGCGCGCAAATACAAAGATACCGTCTGCATGGGCCGCACGCATGGCGTACATGCCGAGCCAACGACCTTTGGCTTGAAGCTGGCGCTGTGGCGTGAAGAGATGAAGCGCAACCTGGCTCGTTTCCGCAACGCCAAGGCAGAGGTGGCATTCGGCAAAATTTCCGGGGCAGTCGGAACATATGCCAACATCGACCCGTTCGTGGAAGCATATGTGTGCGAGAAGCTCGGTCTGCAAGCTGCGCCGATTTCCACGCAAACGCTGCAGCGCGACCGCCATGCCGAGTACATGGCGACGCTGGCGCTGATCGCGACATCTTTGGACAAGTTCGCGACCGAAATCCGCGGCCTGCAAAAAAGCGAAATGCGCGAGGTGGAAGAGCCGTTCGCGAAAGGCCAAAAAGGCTCTTCGGCGATGCCGCACAAGCGCAACCCGATCGGCTGCGAAAATATTTCCGGTCTGTCCCGCGTCATTCGCGGCCATATGCTGTCCGCTTATGAAAACGTGCCGCTCTGGCATGAGCGCGACATTTCCCACTCCTCTGTGGAGCGCGTGATTTTGCCAGACGCGACCATGCTGCTCAACTACATGCTGCGCCGTTTCATGAACATCGTAAAAAACTTGACGGTGTTTCCGGAAAACATGAAGCGCAACATGGACCGCACGTTTGGTCTGATCTACTCGCAGCAAGTGTTGCTGAAGCTGATCGACAAAGGGCTGAGCCGCGAAAAAGCGTACGACACGGTACAGCCGCGCGCGATGCAGGCGTGGGAAGAGCAGCGCTCCTTCCGCGACATCATCAGCGCCGACGAAACGGTGAAAGAGCTGTTGACCAAGGAAGAGCTGGATGATTGCTTCGATTACCGCTACCATCTGAAGCATGTCGATACGATTTTCCAACGTCTGGGTCTGTAATGACCTGACGGTTTGATAGAAAAAGCGCTTGTCGCCCCAATTTTCATGGGCAGCAAGCGCTTTTTAGCATGATGTGCTCATCAAACCGCCATCGTGGTAGATGAGGAAACCTCCTGTTTTCTCCATAAAGAACGTTGGAACAACACGCCAAACAATCCGACCGCCCCGATCGCAAGCCCCACCCACACAAAGGTGAGGGATGCGCCCCACAGGCCGATCAGCACGCCGCCTGTAAGCGGAGCGATGATCGAGACCGTGCTCATCAAGGAGTCGTAAATGCCGCTGATACGGCCAATCGCGGTGCCTGGCGTCTCCTTTTGCATGATATAGTTCATGCCCGTGGAAGTAAAACCCGTACCGAGACCGCCGATGAAGGAAACGATGAGAATCCACAGGAGAGGCGTGCTTGCCACAAAGGTGCCTGCTCCGGCAAACATCAGCCCGATCAGGAGCAGGCCGCCGCCCAAAAGCCAGCCGTAGGCGGACAGCTGTCGGAAACGCCGCAGCCACGTGACGCTGACCAAGCCGCCCGCGCCGACTGCAGTCACGATCCAGCCGATCAGTTCGGGACGATCGGGGGCAACATCGCGCAGCAGGATCGTGACTTGCGCATCGATCATCAGAATGCCAGCCATGCCGAGCAAGGAGAAGAACAGGCTGACCAGCAAGGTTCTGCTTTGCAGCAAAATGTTCCATCCTTCCTTCCAGGCCGTGCGCAGCTTGATGCTTTCCGAAGGCTGTTCGCCCGATTCGACCAGGCCTTGAGAAGCGGGAATCATCGCCAACAGCAGCGCGGAAACGACGAAGCAGACGGCATTGACCGCCATGCAGAAGGAGGGAGAAAAGGCCGTGGCAATCGAGGCGCCGAAAAGCGGCCCCAGCACCTTTGACAGCTGAAAAACAGCGCCGTTCAGGGAGGTCGCCTGCAGCAGCTGATCGGTGCCGACGATGTGGCGGGTCATCGCCTGTTGGGCGGGATAATGAAAGACGCGTGCAGCTGCACGCAGCGTGATGAGCCCCAACAAGACCCATACATTTGGCGCAAAGATCAGGCCGATCGTAAAGGCGGCGCGAATCAGGTCGGTTGCGATCATCAGATTGCGCTTGTTCCACCGGTCGGCCATGATTCCGGCCAATTGGCTGAACAGGATGCCGGGAATCGCGAATGCGAGCGGAACCAGTGAGACCATCATGGCATCCGCTTTCCAAACGAATCCGAGCAGGATGGAGATAGCGATGAAGTCAAAATAATCGCCGAAGGCGGAAAGGCCATAGGCGGTGAACATTTTCAGAAACGAACGGTTTTTCCACAGCATGAGCGACACCCCTGTTTGCCTAAAGTGACTGCAAAAGCAAAAGCGCTTTCTTTCTACTCTTCAGCAAACAGCATCACGATCTTGCTGAAAAACTGGGCGAGGTAGGTGAACAGATGCAGTGAGATGAAGGTGAGAAAAAAGCCGACGATGGCATAGATCCACGTTTGGAGGAAGGGATCTCCATCGACATGAAAAACATTCAGCATGGTTTCGTCGAACAGGATGATTTGCGTGGTCGACTGGTCTGTCGTCTGCTCAATGAAATAGAGAAGCGGGGAAAACAGCAGGCTCAAGCTGACGGCAATGAACGTAATCGAGATGACAAACGAAAGAATGCCGATAGGAAATTTGATCAGCAAAAGGAGCACGCTTTTCATGGTACGCGGATGTGTGGCATAAGCCCAGCATCTTTTGACCAATCCCAAACTGCTATGGCTGGACGATTGCCAACGCGAGTAGTCGACACGGACGCCCAGGACATAACGGATCAGCCCGATTTCAAAGTCCATGATCAGATTGGCGGCAAGCAAGAATAAGAGCAGGATGGGAAGTCCGATCAAAAATACAGGCGTGAGCCCGATCGATAACGCTAGGCATGCGATGGCGAAGACAAAATAAAAAATACCCAATGGAAACGACAGCAGCAAATAGGCCAGGCTTCGATACGCGTTCGAGTCCAGCATGATCGTGAAAAAGCTGGCTTTCTCCCTGGAGCGTGCGCTCGGGGGTAAAGCAATCATGATAAATCACCTACTTTACGGATCTCTACGAAAATTGTACCGGACAGAAGGATGCAGCGAGAATGGTCTGCGGAGGGAATTCGCCTCCGTCTCGAGACGGAACCGCCAAGGGCGGAATAGCGGGAAAAGATTCACTTATCGCACGGACGAAAACATTCGATAGTAGTAATAAGACGAAAACGGAGGGAGGGGCTCGTGTGAACGCGTCGATGAAGGAAGAGCTGCAGCGGTTGCTGGCGCATTTGGAGTCGCCGAATCTGGAGGGTGGGCATACAGAGTTGCTGAATGGCTCTGTTGTGTGTGAGAGCGGCATCCTGCGTGTCACCGATCCAAAAGCGGGCGGCCGCCATGCGTCCGTCGTCTCGACAGCACAGGTCAGGATTATCGTGAATGGCCAGGAAGCTGTCCAGCCGGTGGAGGTGCGGCAGGCGGATCGGCTTGAGGTGCGCATTTTGCACGATAAAGCATATGAACTGACAGTCGCCGATGATGCGATGAGAGTGTATTTGCATGTGTTTACCGAAAACATGTATGAGCGGCGGCTTGCAGATTGTGGACCAACGTTTTTTTATGTGCCCCAGAGCGAACTCGTGCCGTTAGCCGACAAAGGTACGATTGCGGCACAAGTGCGGCAGGAGCTGCAGGCGATAGCGATCATCAGTCCGATCGAGGAAGAGGCTTTGCAGGAAGCGCTGCATGCTCCGTTTAGCACGGCCGTCGTCGTCGCAGCGGGCAAACCGGCCAAATTGGGACGGGACGGATATATCGAGACGATGTTTCCTCATGCAACGGAGCAGCTGATCGCCGATTGGCAGCGCAAGGTCGATTACCGCGACCATGGCTTGATTCCGTCGGTAGCCGGCGGCGAGACGATCGCCATCGTTCACAAGGCGGTGCCCGGGGCGCCGGGAGTGGATCTGTTTGGCCGCGAAGTGCCGCCTCCTCCGGTATCGGACGTGCAGGTGGAGCTGCGGCGCAATGTTCGGATGGACGATACGGGTCGGGTTATTGCGCAAAAAGCGGGGCGACCATCGCTGACGGGCGATGCGGTCAAGATTTTTGACATTCAGACGGTGCACATTGTGGAAGGGGACGTGGATCTGACGGTAGGCAATGTGCTGTTCAACGGGGATGTGCTGATCAAAGGAGATGTGCAGGAAGGGATGCGCGTAGAGGCAACCGGCAACATTACGGTGCTCGGCAATGCTTTTTCCGCCGTATTGGTTTCGTGCCAGCATGTCTATATTCACGGTCATGCGACCAAGAGCCAGGTATATGGAGGCAGGCTCGGGCTTTTGTACAGCAAGGCGTACGAGCTGATCGGAAAAATCATGGCGCAGTACGATTCGTTGGAAAAAGAAACGAAAGCGGCACATGAGATGGCGGCGAAAAAGGGCCTCCATGTGACGATCGGGCAGATCGCATCGCTGCTGATCGAAAATCGTCATCCAGGTCTGCACGGGGTGATCGGCGAGTTTTCCGAACTGATCGCAAGCGCAGGTGCGATGATCCCGTTGGAGTTCAAGCTGCTTGTCCGTATGCTGCGGCTTTTTGGCAACAAGGAGCTGCTTGAGAGGATCAACAACTGGAACGACGTCCAGAAGATCCACGATTACTTGCAGCTCAGCAAGGTACAAATTGAAAACAGCGTGTTCGAGGAAAGCGACATTGTGGTCAGCTTTGCCAATCTGTCCCGACTCGAGACGAACGGCTCGCTTGTCGTCACGGGACAAGGATTGCTCAACTGCCAGGTTACCGTGAACAAAAACTGCTTGTTCAAAAGCCCGGACAGCAGTATCAAAGGAGGGCGGATTGTCGCCAAAGGACGCATTCATGCGTTCGAAGCGGGAACGCCGTTTGGGCGGAGCACCTATCTGGAGGTAGGCGAATCCGTCAAATTGAACAAGGCCGAGGGCGTCATCATCAAAGTAGGCGATCGTGTCGTACAAATCCCCGATGAGCGGCACGATCTGTACTTCTCGCTGGACAAGCAGGGCAATCTGCATCAGGAGAAGAACCGGCACCGAGAGCGTCGCGCATAGGTTTCCTCATAGGAAAAAGCCTGCCCCGTAATGGAGGCAGGCTTTTCGCGCGATTGCGTTACACCAGGTTTTCCGGATTCAGGCCTTCGAGAGCCGGGATGACGAAGCGGCCGTCTTTGCGGATCAGCACGTCGTCGAACCAGATTTCGCCGCCGCCGTACTCAGGGCGCTGGATTTGCACCAGATCCCAGTGGATGGAGGAGCGGTTGCCGTTGTCGGCTACATCGTACGCATTGCCTGGCGTGAAGTGGAAGCTGCCGGCGATTTTTTCATCGAACAAAATGTCTTGCATCGGATGCAGGATGTGCGGGTTGATGCCGATCGCGAATTCGCCGATGTAGCGCGCGCCTTCGTCGGTATCGAGAATTTCGTTGATGAGCTTCGTGTTGCTGCTGGTCGCTTCAACGATCTTTCCTTTGGAGAAGGTGAACCTGATATCGGTGAACGATGTGCTGTGGTAGTTGGACGCAGCGTTGTAGGAAATGGTGCCCTCAACGGAATCCAGTACCGGGGACGTGTAAACCTCGCCGTCCGGGATGTTGCGGTGGCCGTCGCATTTGATCGCAGGGATGCCTTTGATCGAGAAGCGCAGATCGGTGCCCGGCGCTTTGATATGGACGCGGTCGGTTTTCTCCATCAATTCGACGAGCGGGTCCATCGCTTTGGACATTTTCGCGTAGTCGAGGTTGCATACGTTGAAATAGAACGTCTCGAACGATTCGAGGCTCATGTTGGAGAGCTGTGCCATCGATTGGTTCGGATAGCGCAGAACGACCCAGCGTTTGTTCGGGATGCGGTCGCCGAAGTGGACTTTTTTGTAGAAAATGCGGGAATACAAGCCCATTTTCTCTTCCGGGATGTCGGAGTATTCATTGATGTTCTCATAAGCGCGTACGGCAATGTAAGCGTCTACATCCTGCATGCGAGACAGCTCGTGCTTGGCCATCAGCTCCATGTGCTCTTCGCTGGTGCCCTGGATCATGGCGCGCATGACTTGCTGATCTTTGATCGTCACCAACGGCAGGGCGCCAACAGCAAACGACTCGCGGACGAGAGCGCGAACCATTTCAGGCTGCAAGCCGATGTTTTCGATCAAGACTTTTTCACCAGGCTGCAGGTTGAGCGAGTAGCGAACCAGACGGCTGGCCAATTCATTAATGCGCAGGTCCATTTCAGTCATCTCCCTATATTAAAAAATATTTTATTGAAAAATTCTCTTCAATTTGAAGTTTAATAGCAGGCTTCATAGATTGCAAGCACATCACGGAACGTAATGGGCCGCGAACCGGCGATGCTGCCGCTTCCTCTGCCGCCGATGCGGATCGCGTCTTCCGCCAGCGTCTTTAGCGCAGCGTGCGGGATGCCGAAATCAGCGAGCCGTTCGGTGATTCCGAGACGGGCAAACCAGGCCGCAACGGCATCAATCGTATCGGAAGCGGCTTGCTGATCATCAGGATGCGTGACGCCGAAGCACTGACGGCCCATTCGCGCCAGCCGATCCGGCCTGTCATGAGCAATGATTTGGCGGAAATAAGGCAGGGTCAAAATCGACAGCCCGCGCCCGTGCGAAATATCGAAATGCCCGCTGAGCGGATGCTCTAGTTGATGGAGCGGATAGCCTGCTCCACGTCCGGCTAATGTGAAGGGGCTGATCGCGAGCGTGCTTGCCCATAAGAGCGTCGAGCGCGCTTCTTCATGCTCAGGCTCCGCAACGGCGATAGGCGCAAAGTGGACGACCTGGCGAATCAAAGACTCGGTGATCCCGTCCTGGACGTGCGTGCCCGGAGCGCTGATGAGATAAGCTTCGAAAAGATGGGAGAAAATATCGGCAGATGACTCAGCCGTTACACGCGGCGGGACGCTATAGGTCAGTGTCGGATCAAGCAATGCCGTTCTCGGGAAAAGAGCAGGCGCGCTCATCGAAGATTTTTCATGTGTGTCCCAATGTGTCAGCACGCTTTTTTCATTCGCTTCCGAACCTGTCGCCGCAACGGTTGGGACGGTGATGATTGGCAGCGCATCGGTGATCGTGGCAAGCTGTGCGAACAAGCCGTTCGGATTTCCTCTCATATAGTCATAGGCGGGGCGCTGCGATTTGGCGGTCAGCGCGATCATTTTCGCGGCATCCATGACGGAGCCGCCGCCGATGGCGATGACCAGATCGCACGCATGCTCACGAGCCAAGGCGGCACCCGCATCGACGGAAGAAGTGCGAGGATTGGGTTCGATACGGTCATATAAAACAGGAGTAACATTCGATTCGGTCAAGTATTGGATGGCCCGCTGCAAAATGCCAGCAGCCCGGACGGCTTTTCCGCCTGTGACGAGCAGCGCTTTATGTCCCAGCTTGGCTGCTTCGCTGCCAATTTTCGTTAATTCACCGCACCCAAACAGGACGCGGGTAGGAAAAGAAACTTCATACGGAATCATGGCAACCTCCTTTTGCGGCTTGTATGTACGTGGTTAGTGTATCACAAGATGCTGAAAGCGACGACTTGCGAGGGTGACTAACGGAAAATCCGAACATTTGTCGATCCTATTAACGAGATTTTTCGTTGAAAAATGCGTATGTTTATGGTTTAATCAGAATGTAATGTTCGTGAAATGACGTAAAAACCCGAACTATATTCGCGGGAAGGAGACTTCACAGTGGAAAAACAAGAACAGCTGTATGAAGGAAAGGCAAAGAGGGTCTATCGGACTTCCAACCCGGACGTGTACTGGATCGAGTATAAAGATGACGCTACGGCGTTTAATGGCGAGAAAAAAGGGACCATCACAGGAAAAGGTGAATTGAACAACCGGATCAGCTCCATCTTTTTCACGATGCTGAAGGAGAAGGGGATCGAGAACCATTTCGTCGAGCAGCTGTCCAATCATGAACAGCTGGTGCGCCGAGTGGAGATCGTTCCATTGGAAGTCGTCGTCCGCAACGTGGCGGCCGGCTCGCTGGCGAAGCGATTGGGCTTTGAAGAAGGAACGGTTTTGGCTCATCCGATTGTTGAGTTTTACTATAAAGACGACGCGCTCGGCGATCCGCTGGTAAACAATGCGCACATCAAGCTGCTCGGCATCGCCAGCGAAGAAGATGTACGCTATCTCGAGGAGCTGGGCTTGAAAGTAAATGAAGTGCTGCGCCCTTATTTGGCAGAGCGCAATGTCATGCTGATTGACTTCAAACTGGAATTCGGCCGCACGCCGGATGGCAAAATCATTCTGGCTGACGAGATTTCGCCGGACACATGCCGCTTCTGGGATGCCGAAACAAAAGAAAAGCTGGACAAAGACCGTTTCCGCCGCGATTTGGGAAATGTAGAAGAAGCTTATCAAGAAATGTTGCGACGTATAGGAGGAAAAGAACATGTGTAAAGCGATCGTATATGTAACTCTGCGTGAAAGCGTATTGGACCCGCAAGGACAGGCTGTAAAAGGTGCGCTCCACACGCTTGGCTTCGATGAAGTGAATGAAGTGCGCATCGGCAAATATATGGAAGTGATGCTCGACACGGCAGATCGCGCGCAGGCTGAAGAGCGCGTGAAGGAGATGTGCGAGAAGCTTTTGGCAAATACCGTCATCGAAGATTACCGCTTCGAGATTGTGGAGGGCTGAGCATGCGCGTAGCAGTCATTGTTTTTCCGGGTTCGAACGCGGACGTCGACATGTACAACGCCGTCGAAGACATCATGGGCGTTCCTGTCGACTACGTCTTCCACTCGGAGAACGATCTATCCAACTATGATGTGATTTTGTTGCCCGGGGGTTTTTCCTACGGTGACTACCTGCGCTGCGGCGCTGTCGCACGCTTTTCTCCGGTCATGGAGCAAGTGATCAAGGCGGCTGACGAGGGCAAGCTGGTGATGGGCGTGTGCAACGGATTCCAGATTTTGACCGAGGCGGGCCTTTTGCCAGGTGTCTTGCTGCGCAACCGTTCCCTGAAGTTCCGCTGCACCTTGTCCAAGCTGCGCGTAAGCAACAACGACACGGCTTTTACCAAAGACTATGGGCTGGATGAAGTGATCGACGTTCCGATCGCTCACGGTGAGGGCAACTACTACTGCGACGAAGAAACATTGAACAAATTGAAAGCGAACAATCAGATCGTCTTCCGTTACGAGGGTGAAAATCCAAACGGGTCGATTGACGATATTGCAGGAATTATGAATGAGCGGGGAAATGTATTGGGCATGATGCCGCATCCGGAGCGCGCTGTCCATGAATGGATGACGTCCGATGACGGCAAACGCATCTTTACCTCGATCTTGAAGACTTGGAGGGAACGAAACGGTGTCACAGCATAAAGAACCTACGTCAGCACAAATCGCTGAACAGCGCCTCTATCGCGAAATCGGCCTGACCGACGAAGAATATCAACGCGTGGTTGACCTGCTGGGTCGCCAACCGAACTGGACAGAGACTGGCCTTTACAGCGTCATGTGGTCCGAACATTGTTCCTATAAAAATTCCAAGCCTGTGCTGCGCAAATTCCCGACCAAAGGGCCGCGCGTATTGCAAGGACCTGGTGAAGGTGCGGGTATCGTCGATATCGGCGATAACCAAGCCGTCGTGTTCAAAATCGAGAGCCATAACCATCCATCGGCGATCGAGCCGTACCAAGGCGCAGCAACCGGCGTGGGCGGGATCATCCGCGACGTGTTCTCCATGGGCGCTCGTCCGATCGCGATGCTCAATTCGCTGCGATTCGGCGAACTGCAAACGCCGCGCGTCAAATATTTGTTTGAAAATGTCGTAGCCGGTATCGCAGGCTATGGCAACTGCATCGGGATTCCAACGGTAGGCGGCGAGGTCTGCTTTGACCCGACGTATGAAGGCAACCCGTTGGTCAACGCAATGTGCGTCGGCTTGATCAATCACGATGAAATCCAAAAAGGCGTGGCCAAAGGGATCGGCAACCCAGTGATCTATGTCGGCGCCAGCACGGGCCGCGACGGTATCCATGGCGCGACCTTCGCTTCCGAAGAATTGACTGAGGAATCGGAGAAAAAGCGTCCGGCGGTACAAGTCGGCGACCCGTTCATGGAAAAATTGCTGCTGGAAGCGTGCCTGGAGCTGATCAAGTCCGGAGCGGTCGTAGGGATTCAGGACATGGGTGCTGCCGGTCTGACTTCTTCCAGCGCAGAGATGGCGTCCAAAGCAGGAAACGGGATCGAAATGAACCTCGACCTCGTGCCACAGCGTGAAGCGGGCATGAGCGCGTATGAAATGATGCTGTCCGAGTCCCAGGAGCGCATGCTCGTCGTTGTGGAAAAAGGGCGCGAAGCGGAAGTAAAAGCGATTTTTGACAAGTGGGGGCTGCACTCCGCTGTAGTTGGCCGCGTGACCGAAGATGGCCGCCTGCGCCTGCTCCATAAAGGAGAAGTCGTCTGCGATGTGCCTGTAGACACGCTCGCGGAAGACGCGCCTGTGTACCACAAGCCATCGGCTGTGCCAGCTTACTATGAAGCAAACGCAACTGTCGATACAACCGATTTGCCGCAGCCGGCAGATTTGAACAAAACATTGGTCGATGTGCTGAAACAGCCGACCGTTGCCAGCAAACGCTGGGTATATGAGCAGTATGACCATATCGTGCGTGCGGGCACAGCTGTAAAGCCTGGCTCTGACGCAGCGGTAGTTGTCATTCGCGGCACGCGCAAAGCGCTGGCGATGACGACCGACTGCAATGCGCGCTATGTGTACCTCGATCCGCAAGTGGGCGGCGCGATTGCCGTAGCGGAAGCGGCGCGCAACGTGGTGTGCTCCGGTGCGGAGCCACTCGCGATCACCGACTGCCTCAACTTTGGCAGCCCGGAAAAGCCGGAGGTATTCTGGCAGTTTGAAAAATCGGCAGAAGGCATGAGCGAAGCGTGCCTCGCCCTCGAAACGCCTGTTATCGGCGGCAACGTTTCTTTCTACAATGAACGCAGCGGCGATGCGATCTACCCAACTCCGACTGTCGGCATGGTTGGCCTGATCGCAGACGTTGATCATATAACCACACAAGAATTCAAACAAGCGGGCGATACCATCATCCTCCTGGGCGATACGTATGGCGAGCTGGGCGGCAGCGAATACCAAAAGCTCGCACTCGGCAAAATCGCAGGCCGCCCGCCGCAAATCGATCTGAAAAAAGAAGCGGCGCTGCAAAAACTGGTTTTGGACGCGATTCGTCAAGGTTTGGTACAATCAGCGCATGACCTGTCTGAGGGCGGTTTGGCTGTGGCGTTGGCAGAGTCCAGCTTTGGCAAGGAGATCGGTGCAACCGTCTCCCTCACAACCGATTTGCGCGATGATGTCTTGCTTTTCAGCGAGTCGCAATCCCGCATTTTGATCAGCGTGAAAGCTGACCAGGCGGAAGCGGTTCTCGCGCTGGCAAAAGAGCGCGGCGTTCCGGCTGCGGCAATCGGTTCTACAGGTGGCAACGAGTTCAAGATTACGATCAACGATCGGGCAGCTGTCGATGCCCCGCTCGCTCTTCTGAAGGCAGCCTGGAGGGATGCGATTCCATGTTTGATAAGCTGATTTGGGATAAATTAAACGAAGAATGCGGCGTTTTTGGTATTTATGATCATCATTCGGCGGCCCAGTTAACCTACCTGGGCCTTCACGCCCTGCAACACCGGGGGCAGGAGAGTGCCGGTATGTGCTCTTCTGACGGGGAAAAGTGGTATAAACACCGCGGCATGGGCCTTGTTTCCGAAGCATTTGGCAAAGGCGATCTGGAGAAATTCAGCGGCCATATCGCCATCGGCCACACCCGTTACACGACGGCAGGCTCCAGCAAGATCGAAAATGCGCAGCCGCTCTTTTTCCGCTACGCGCAAGGCAGCATGGCTGTCGCGCATAACGGCAACCTGGTGAATGCGTCGGTTTTGCGCAAAGAGCTGGAGGAGAAAGGCTCGATTTTTCAATCGACGAGCGATACGGAGGTTATTGCCCACCTGATCGCCCGTTCGCAAAACAAAGATTTGCCGAATGCCGTGCGCGACGCATTGCAGCATATCAAAGGCGCTTATGCGCTTTTGGTCATGAACGAAAAGCAGCTGGTGATTGCGCTCGATCCAAACGGCTTGCGTCCGCTGTCCTTGGGACGGATGGGCGATGCGGTTTGCGTAGCGTCGGAAACCTGTGCGTTTGACATCATCGGCGCCGAGTATTGGCGCGAAGTGCAGCCGGGCGAGCTGATCGTAGTCGACGAGAACGGCGTGCAAACCAGCACCTTTGCGGAAAAAACCAAACGGTCGATCTGCACGTTTGAATACATTTATTTCGCGCGGCCTGACAGCGATATCGACGGGATCAATGTCCACATGGCGCGCAAACGTCTGGGCAAACAGCTGGCGCAGGAATCTCCGGTTGAGGCGGACGTTGTGACAGGGGTGCCGGATTCCGGCATTTCTGCAGCGATCGGCTACGCGGAAGCATCCGGTATCCCGTACGAGCTGGGCTTGATCAAAAACCGCTATGTCGGGCGCACGTTTATTCAGCCATCGCAGGAAATGCGCGAGCGCGGCGTGCACATGAAGCTGTCCGCCGTACGCAAAGTGGTGGAAGGCAAGCGCGTCGTCATGATCGATGACTCGCTTGTGCGCGGTACGACCAGCGGCCGGATCGTGAAAATGCTGCGCGAGGCAGGCGCGAAAGAAGTCCATGTTCGCGTAAGCTCGCCGCCAATCATGAACCCATGCTTTTACGGAATCGATACATCGACGCGTGAAGAGCTGATTGCCACCACACATTCATTGGAAGAAATCCGTCAGTACATCGGTGCTGATTCACTTGCCTATTTGTCGGTAGAAGGAATGGTCGAGGCGGTTGGTCGCGCAGAAGACGGACCGCATCGCGGACATTGCCTCGCATGCTTCACGGGCGACTACCCGACTGAAATCGAATTCGAAGCGGCTCTGCCGATCACGAAGTGTTAAGAGAGGAGAACGGTAGAGATGAGTGACGCATACAAACAGGCTGGCGTCGACATTGCGGCGGGGAACGAAGCGGTCGAGCGCATGAAAAAGCACGTGAAGCGCACGTTCCGTCCTGAGGTCATGACCGATCTGGGCGGATTCGGCGCACTGTTCAAGCTGAATACAGGCAAATACAAAAATCCGGTGCTGGTCTCCGGGACGGATGGTGTCGGCACCAAGCTGAAAATCGCGTTCATGATGGATAAGCACGACACGATCGGGATCGACGCGGTTGCAATGTGCGTGAACGATGTCGTAGTGCAAGGGGCGGAACCGCTC
The DNA here is from genome assembly GCF_052072235.1 of Brevibacillus fluminis. Lineage (GTDB taxonomy): Bacteria > Bacillota > Bacilli > Brevibacillales > Brevibacillaceae > Brevibacillus_D > Brevibacillus_D fluminis_A. The sequence continues at coordinate 580,426 of NZ_CM125436.1, forward strand.
TTTTTCCTCGATTATCTGGCGTGCGACAAAGTCGTGCCGGAAAAAATCGAAGCGATCGTCAAAGGGATCGCGGACGGCTGCGCGCAAGCGGGCTGCTCGCTGATCGGCGGCGAAACCGCGGAGATGCCGGGCATGTACGCTGAAGGCGAGTACGACATCGCCGGATTTACGGTCGGCGCTGTCGATGAAGATAAACTGATCACCGGCAAAACGGTAGCGGCTGGCGACGTGCTGATCGGCATTCCGTCGAGCGGCGTGCACAGCAACGGCTTTTCGCTGGTGCGCAAGGTGCTGTTGGCGGATAACGGCCTGACATTGGACCAGCATGTGAACGAGCTGGGCAAAACATTGGGCGAAGAGCTGCTGACGCCGACCCGTATCTATGTAAAATCAGTGTTGGCGCTGTTGGAGCGTTTCGAGATCAAGGCGCTTGCCCACATCACCGGCGGCGGCTTCACGGAAAACATTCCGCGCGTGCTGCCGGAAGGCGCCCAAGCCGTGATCGAATACGGCTCATGGCCGATTTTGCCGATTTTCAATCTGGTGCAACGCTTGGGCGCTGTTTCCCAGCCGGACATGTTCCGTACCTTCAATATGGGGATCGGGATGGTGCTGGTTGTGCGCGGCGATGAAGCGGACGCGGTTCTCGGCGCTTTGAAAGAGCTGGGTGAGGACGCCTACCGCATCGGTTCGATCGAAGCGGGCGAGCGCGAGGTGCGTTACAGCGGGGTGGAATGGTGAAAAAGCTGGCTGTCTTTGCCTCTGGTAACGGCTCCAACTTCGAAGCCATCGCGACTGCGATTGCAGACGGACGACTGCAGGGCGCCGAAATCGCCCTCCTGATTTGCGACAAGCCATCTGCCTATGTGCTGGAGCGGGCGGCGCGCCTCGGCGTGCCTGCCTTTGCCTTTGACCCGAAAGCGTATGACGGCAAGGCTGCTTTTGAGGCGGTGATCGTGGAAAAGCTGCAGGCGCTGGATATTTCGCTTGTCGTGCTGGCAGGCTACATGCGCCTTGTGGGAGAGGTTTTGCTTGCGGCTTACGAAGGCCGGATCATCAACCTGCATCCGTCGCTTCTGCCAGCTTTTACAGGGAAAGATGCGATTGGACAAGCGCTGGAGTACGGTGTGAAGGTAACGGGCGTGACCGTGCATTTCGTCGATGCGGGGCTTGATACCGGGCCGATCATTGCACAGCTGCCGGTGGCAGTCGAGCAGGGCGATACGCATGACTCGCTGGCGGAGCGGATTCATCGCGTCGAGCACGAGCTGTTGATTGGGGTTATTCAGAAGATTGTAGATGGAAAAATTGGGGTTACCGGACGGTTGGTCCGGGAGTTGGAATAAACTGTGAAGCTCACAAAGGGACCTGTTGCGACAGGTCCCTTTGCTGTTTCTTTACAAAACTTGATTGCTTGAGTTGCCTGCGGGTTCGTGTCCACGCGGGTTATTGTTGTTTATTGGTTGTTCAGTATTTGTTCAGTGGCTTTTTGATAGGGTGTAAGAAAGAACTGACGTCAACCGGTATGTTCGCTTCGAAAAAGAGCACTGCAAAGCGGTTATTTGAACGAATGGATAGGGGGAAACCATCCCAACCGGAACAGGGTAAAACCAAGCTGAATATACGATTGAAATGAATAAGGAAGGGCGGGGAAATATGAATGACCTACTTGAACCTTTTACTCTTAAAAAAAGTGAAGGGGGAATGTTTTCGCCCAACAAGAGCCAAAGTTGCTTCATTTAATGTGGATGATCAAGCGGTCGTTCGACGTGAAGCGGCTGGCGAAGTCATCTGGGAAAGCGGCGGCAGCGATGGGGCCGAGCTAAGCATGCAGGAGGACTGGCTCCGGGGAAGGGAAGCTTTCGCTTGGCGAGAGGTTGAAAAAGGGGAATTGCCTGCGCTCTAAGAACGGAAAGTTCATCTTTGAGCTGGCTGACTGCAATGGGATTGTCATCAAGTTTGCTGACAGCGGGGAAGAGGTATGGCAGTCGGGGCTGACCAAGGAGGGCACACCACTGTTTGGTGGTGCAGGAAGACAAGAATCTCGTGCTGTACGCGGCCGATGGCACAGCTTTTTGGGCGGCAGGAATTCATCCCGCCGGTGTGAGCGGACACGAGCATTGCGTGCTTGAGGATGACGGCGATCTGAAGGTTTATAACAGGGGAGGGCTGCTGTGGTCCGCTAATTCTGCCCCGTTTTATTTCCGCTCCTAAATTATATTATTTGTGTACAAGGTATTTTTCCTACAAGAGACTAGATGCGGTTTCATAGAGAATGATGGGCGTTTTTTTGAAAATGTATGGACCTTGATTAGGCGTTGAATGTTCAGGAGGCTGCTACTGATGCAGCAGCCTCCTTTGTATACAGGCAAATGAATCCCGATAAAAGGAAACGCTAGGGAGAGAATTTACATGTTGAATAAATTAGTAATGAGAACGTCATCGATCTTTCTCACAATTTGTTTAGTCGTAAACATGATGACTGCTATGGTTCTGTTGCAGCCGGAAAAAGCAGCGGCGACTTCCTCAAGTCCGTTTGTTTATTACATGACCTCGGACGGAACAGCTGGTAGTCTAAAAAGCGAAGATGCACTAAACCGAATGAACTCGGATGGGACTGGAGATACGGTCATTAAAGATTCGATCACCAAAGCGCCGGGAGCTTTGGCGCTGGATATTGCGAATAATAAAGCTTACTTTACAGATGCCGCAGGCGGGGCTGGCATTATGGGGTTGTACAGCATTGATTTGGGGACGGGAACGGTGACCCAAATCAAAGCATTTTCCTTTAATCCCGCTTATGGGGGAGTGGCCTATGATCCAGTTAACGATTATATCTATTACATGACCTCGGACGGAGCATCTGGTAGTCTAAGCAACGAAGACGCATTGAACCGAATTCACCCGGATGGGACTGGAGATACGGTCATTAAAAGTTCGATCACCCAATCGCCAGGAGCTTTGGCGCTGGATATTGCGAATAATAAAGCTTACTTTACAGATGCCGCAGGCGGGGCTGGCAGTATGGGGTTGTACAGTATTGATTTGGGGACGGGAACGGTGACCCAAATCAAAGCATTTTCCTTTAATCCCGCTTATGGGGGAGTGGCCTATGATCCAGTTAACGATTATATCTATTACATGACCTCGGACGGAACAGCTGGTAGTCTAAAAACCGGAGATGCACTGAACCGAATTAACCCGGATGGGACCGGAGATACGGTCATTAAAAGTTCGATCACCAAAGCGCCGGGAGCTTTGGCGCTGGATATTGCGAATAATAAAGCTTACTTTACAGATGCCGCAGGCGGGGCTGGCAGTACGGGGTTGTACAGCGTTGATTTGGGGACGGGAACGGTGACCCCAATCAAAGCATTTACCCAAAATCCCGCCTATGGGGGAATAGCTGTAACGAGCGGTACGGTACCGACATTTGACGCAAACAATTCCTCTCCTTCAAACGGAGGGACTTTATCGGGTTCGAATTTCTCTTTGAAATTTTCCATCAGTGTCATTAAAGGTGTATCCGGCAGTTTTACCGTTAGAGACACGACCTCCAATTCAACCGTTGAAACGATCGCTTATACGAGTTCTGAAATAACGGGTTGGGGAAGTGACACGCTCACGATTACGCCATCAGCTGCTTTAACAGCGGGGCATTCGTATTCTGTAAAGTGGGATTTGGGGACGGTTCAAAATTACTACAATTCGTTTGTAGCTGCTAACAATACAGATACGACTTATGCTTTTACATACTCCGGATCATTGCAAAGTTCGCCGACGGTGACGACGGATGCATCCGCGACGAATATTACGAACAGCGGAGCGACGGTAGGCGGTGACGTGACGTCGGACGGAAACGCGACGATCACCGAACGAGGGGTCGTGTATTCGACCAGCGTCAATCCGACGACGAGCGATTCAAAAGTAACAGCAACGGCCACGGCCACGACCGGAACATTTAGCGTGAGTCTGACGGGATTAAGCGCGAACACGACGTATCATTACCGGGCGTACGCGACGAATGCGCAAGGGACGAGCTATGGATCGGATGAGACGTTTACAACAAGCGCAACGCAAAGTGCACCGACGGTGACGACGGATGCATCCGCGACGAACATCACGAACAGCGGAGCGACGGTAGGCGGTGACGTGACGTCGGATGGAAACGCGTCAATCACGGAACGCGGGATCGTATACTCGACCAGTGCCAATCCGACGACGAACGATTCAAAAGTAACAGCAACGGCCACGACGGGAACGTTTAGTGTGAGTCTTACGGGATTAAGTGCCAACACGACGTATCATTACCGGGCGTACGCAGTAAATGCGCAAGGGACGAGCTACGGGAGCGACCAGACGTTTACGACGAGCGCGACGCAAAGTGCGCCGACGGTGACGACGGATGCATCCGCGACGAATATTACGAACAGCGGAGCAATGGTAGGCGGTGACGTGACGTCGGATGGAAACGCGTCAATCACGGAACGCGGGATCGTATACTCGACCAGTGCCAATCCGACGACGAACGATTCAAAAGTAACAGCAACGGCCACGACGGGAACGTTTAGTGTGAGTCTTACGGGATTAAGTGCCAACACGACGTATCATTACCGGGCGTACGCAATGAATGCGCAAGGGACGAGCTATGGATCAGATGAGACGTTTACAACAAGCGCAACGAAAAGTGCGCCGACTGTGACGACGGACGCATCCGCGACGAACATCACGAGCAGCGGAGCGACGGTAGGCGGTGACGTGACGTCGGACGGAAACGCGACGATCACCGAACGAGGGGTCGTGTATTCGACCAGCGCCAATCCGACGACGAGCGATTCAAAAGTAACAGCAACGGCCACGGCCACGACCGGAACGTTTAGCGTGAGTCTGACGGGATTAAGCGCGAACATGACGTATCATTACCGGGCGTACGCAGTAAATGCGCAAGGGACGAGCTACGGGAGCGACCAGACGTTTACGACGAGCGCGACGCAAAGTGCACCGACGGTGACGACGGATGCATCCGCGACGAACATCACGAGCAGCGGAGCGACGGTAGGCGGTGACGTGACGTCGGATGGAAACGCGTCAATCATGGAACGCGGGGTCGTATACTCGACCAGCGCCAATCCGACGACGAGCGATTCAAAAGTAACAGCAACGGCCACGACGGGAACGTTTAGCGTGAGTTTGACGGGATTAAGTGCCAACACGACGTATCATTACCGGGCGTACGCGACGAATGCGCAAGGGACGAGCTATGGATCGGATGAGACGTTTACAACAAGCGCAACGCAAAGTGCACCGACGGTGACGACGGATGCATCCGCGACGAACATCACGAGCAGCGGAGCGACGGTAGGCGGTGACGTGACGTCGGATGGAAACGCGTCAATCACGGAACGCGGGGTCGTATACTCGACCAGCGCCAATCCGACGACGAGCGATTCAAAAGTAACAGCAACGGCCACGGCCACGACCGGAACGTTTAGCGTGAGTCTGACGGGATTAAGCGCGAACATGACGTATCATTACCGGGCGTACGCGACGAATGCGCAAGGGACGAGCTACGGGAGCGACCAGACGTTTACGACGAGCGCGACGCAAAGTGCACCGACGGTGACGACGGATGCATCCGCGACGAACATCACGAGCAGCGGAGCGACGGTAGGCGGTGACGTGACGTCGGATGGAAACGCGTCAATCACGGAACGCGGGATCGTATACTCGACCAGTGCCAATCCGACGACGAACGATTCAAAAGTAACAGCAACGGCCACGACGGGAACGTTCAGCGTGAGTCTGACGGGATTAAGTGCCAACACGACGTATCATTACCGGGCGTATGCAGTAAATGCGCAAGGGACGAGCTACGGGAGCGACCAGACGTTTACGACGAGCGCGACGCAAAGTGCGCCGACGGTGACGACGGATGCATCCGCGACGAATATTACGAACAGCGGAGCAATGGTAGGCGGTGACGTGACGTCGGACGGAAACGCGACGATCACCGAACGAGGGGTCGTGTATTCGACCAGCGCCAATCCGACGACGAGCGATTCAAAAGTAATAGCAACGGCCACGGCCACGACCGGAACGTTTAGCGTGAGTCTGACGGGATTAAGTGCCAACACGACGTATCATTACCGGGCGTATGCAGTAAATGCGCAAGGGACGAGCTATGGATCGGATGAGACGTTTACAACAAGCGCAACGCAAAGTGCACCGACGGTGACGACGGATGCATCCGCGACGAACATCACGAGCAGCGGAGCGACGGTAGGCGGTGACGTGACGTCGGATGGAAACGCGTCAATCACGGAACGCGGGGTCGTATACTCGACCAGCGCCAATCCGACGACGAGCGATTCGAAAGCAACAGCAACGGGTACGACGGGAACGTTTAGCGTGAGTTTGACGGGATTAAGCGCGGGCTCGACGTATCATTACCGGGCGTATGCAGTAAATGCGCAAGGGACGAGCTACGGAAGCGACCAGACATTTACGACGGATGCTGCGCCGCCAGTACCGGTGTCAGACTTTACAAACAGCAGCAAAACGAGCACTACGGCGAGCTTCACATGGACAGCGGTAAGCGGAGCGACCAGCATCATCATCGTGCAGTCGCCGACGGGAGCGAATACGTGGAGTCAAGCAACAACAGGAACCATCGCCACGAATGCGACGAGTGCGACGGTCACCAGCTTACGTGCAGCGACCGGTTATGACTTCCGCCTGATAGTGACGGGCGGAGCGAATGCGGGGACCTCGAACACGGTGACCGTCACGACGGATGCCGCGCCTGTGACACCCGTGACCATCTATGTAAATCAAGTCAAAAATCCGTTATCCGTCACAGGCCTGCCCAACGGAACGGCAAAAACAGCATCCGCTTTGGGGCTGCCAACGCAGGTAGAAGTCTCATTGAGCAATGGTAGCACCATCCAGACAGCGGTAAACTGGGAAGTCGGGTCTGTAAACTATGATCCTGACAGCAAGGAAGAGCAAATCTTTATGGTAACCGGATATCTGGTAAATCTGCCGGAGGGAATCAGCAACCCGCAAAACCTAACGGCAAGCATCAGGGTGACGGTAGAAGCAGCCACTAGCGAAACCAAAGATATCGTAAGTGTGCAAAAACCTGCGGCAATCACCGGCCTGCCAAACGGTACCGCGAAAAAGGCCTCCGCGCTCGGCTTGCCTGAAAAAGTTGAAGTCACGCTCAATGACGGCAGCACCATCTCTGCAACTGTCAAATGGGACGTGGCAAGTACCGACTACGACCCGACCAGCAAGGACGAACAAACCTTTACGGTAATCGGAAAGCTGGTCAACTTGCCGAATGGCGTAACGAACAGCGACAACCATACCGCAACCATCCGGGTCACGGTGGAAGCGGCGGCCGCCGGGGACATTGTGGCGGTGGCCAAGCTGGCCGACATCACCGGGGTGGCGCATGGCACCGCGAAAACAGCGGCGGCGCTCGGCTTGCCTGCAAAGGTCGAGGTTACGCTCGATGTAGGCAGCACCATCCATGTAGGTGTCAAATGGGACGTGGTAGGTTCGGATTACGACCCAACTAGCAAGGACGAACAAACCTTTACGGTAACCGGAAAGCTGGTCAACTTGCCGAATGGCGTAACGAACAGCGACAACCATACCGCAACCATCCGGGTCACGGTGGAAGCGGCTAACTTGGAAACGCGAAACATTACGGGCGTCATCGATCCGGCCGACATCACGGGGGTGGCGAACGGCACCGCGAAGACTGCGTCAGCGCTCGGCTTGCCAACGCAAGTCAAAGTCAAGCTGGATGACGGCAGCGACATCCGTGTCGATGTTAAATGGAATGTGGCAGGCTCCGACTATAATCCAAGCCGGAAGAAAGACCAGACCTTCTCGGTAAACGGAACGCTGGTGAATTTGCCAGACGGAGTGACGAACAGCGACGACCATACCGCGAGCATCCAGGTCACCGTCGATGCTGCTCCCCACGAAGACGACAAGGGCGACGACAAAGGCGGCGGTGAGAGCGGCAGCTCAGGTGGCGGTAACAGCGGCAACAGCTCCGGCAACGGCGGCAACGCATCCTCCGGGCAAACTGGCGGTGAGACAGGTTCCAAACGGCATGTCACGGTGGAAGCTGGAAGCGACCATTCCGTAACGGACCAGGTCGAGGTGAACCGCAAAGTGACGGCGGACGGCAAAAAGGTCGATGAAGTCGTCCTCGATTCCGGTACTGTAGCCAAAATCCTGAAGAGAGCGGCGGAAAACAACAACGGCATGGTGCGAATCGTCATCGACGACCTGCCGTGGGATCATGCGGACGAGGTAGCGGTCAAGGTGCCGAAAGAAGCGCTGGTCCAATTGAAGGACGGACAAGTCTCTCTGGAAATCAAAACGGTTGATGTGACCATTACCATCCCGCAAGAAATGCTCGCCACGCTCAGCGGCAACGATCTTTACTTCCGGATCGTCCCGATCCAGCAGCCAGCCGAGCAGCAAAGCGTTGTGGAGCGTACTGTCAATGCGGACGAAGTGAAGCAGGCGGCGGGCGGACAGGATGTCCAGATCATCGGCAAACCGATGAGAATCGAGACGAACTACGCCAATCGCCGGACAAAAGTGACATTCCCACTGCATGACGTGAGCTTGCCGTCCGAACCGAGAGCACAGCAGGCATTCCTGTCGACACTGTCAGTTTATGTGGAGCACAATGACGGGGAGAAGGAACTGAAAACCGGTCGAGTCAAGTATGATGACTCCGGCAAGCCGGTTGGCATCGAGATTGAGATCAGCAAGTTCAGCACGTTTACGTTCATTTCCTTGAAAGGCAAACAAGAGCAGGTGAATCACACCCCATACATGACGGGTTACCCGAACCATACGTTCCAGCCCAACCGTACCGTTACGCGCGCGGAAATGGCGGCGATGCTGTCCCGTTTGATTGCTAACGAAGCTGAAGGAACCGCAAGCGCAGGCTTTGCGGATGTTGATGGGCAGCATTGGGCAGCCAAAGCGATTGCAAGCGTGGCAGCTGACGGCCTGATGACCGGGGATGCAGACGGCAAGTTCCACCCGAATGCGCCGGTGACCCGTGCCGAGATGGCGGTGATTATCGCAAAATGGAAGCAGCTCAAGCCCGCGGCGGGCGCACCTTCCTTTACCGATACAAACGGGCACTGGGCGCAAGGAAGCATAGAGGCAGCGAACGAACAGGGTTATATGAAAGGCTATGCAGACGGTTCGTTCCGTCCGAATCGCTTGCTTACCCGTGCCGAGGTGGTGACTTTGCTGAACCGGCTTACCGGGAGAGGGCCGCTGATGGGCAGCCCGGCCGCTCCATGGCTGGATGTGCCGGTGAACCATTGGGCGTTTGCCGAGATCGAAGAAGCATCCAGGGAGCACCATGCAGTGAAGCAGGCGGATGGAACAGAGGTTGTAACCAAGTAAACCCCCTTCATCACATGTAAACAATATGCAAGCTGGCAAGGTTTCTGTAATGGAAGCCTTGCTTTGTTTGCAGATGGACAATGACAATCTTTTTGCAGTACCGCCACCAACTTAATCTGCTAATACGAAAAAGATTATTTTAGTAAGGGGGTCCACCATATGGCAAAAGGTTTACGGTTTTTGGCTTGAATCATGAGTAAGGGAAATACCTGCGACAGGCAAAGTCGTCCTACAAGGAGCTTTGCCTGTTTTTTTCACTTTAACCCGCCTTTTTTCAGCAACCCGACCACCATCCAGCCGATCGCCGCACCGCAAACGGTGCTCACCAAAAACGCCGGCAAAAACGCAAACGCCCCGACTACCTGCCCCATAAACAGCATGGCAAACGGAACCGCCGCGAGCGATCCAATAATCCCGGTCCCGACCACTTCACCGACAGCCGCGCTCCAATGCTGCCGGATTCGTTGATACAGCAGCCCGGCCAGCAGGGCGCCGATCATCCCGCCGGGAAACGCCAGAAGTGTACCTACGCCAAGCAGAGTGCGCAAGAGCGCGATCATAAACGCGACCAGTACGGCAGGGAGCGGGCCGAGCAGAACGGCGGCGATCACATTGATCGCATGCTGGATCGGGAACGCTTTGGCCAAACCGGTTGGAATCGAAAGCAGGTGGGAGCTGAGTGTGCCAATCGCGACCAGCACAGCCATTTTGGTTAACAAGCTTGTTCGGTAAGTCATCGGCTGCGCACCTCCTGCATCAGTTTTTTTGCCGCTTCCTTTGGATGGATCGCTTGTGAAATCGCGGAGATTACCGCGATGCCATTTGCGCCGGCAGCGATGACGGGAGCAGCTTTTCCGTGCGTGATTCCGCCGATCCCGACAATCGGACATGCGATGCCAGCTCCACGTATCTCACGAATCACGTCAGGTCCGCGCACCTCGCGTATGTCTGGTTTTGTCTGCGTCTCATACATCGGGCCGACGCCCAAATAGTCAGCGCCATCGGCAAGAGCGGCCCGCGCCTCGTACAAATCGTGGGCGGAAATGCCGAGGATTTTGTCTCCGATGCGGTTTCGCATGGCTCGGGCCGAGCCGTCCTCCTGCCCGATATGCAATCCATCCGCGTCAAGTGCGAGCATCAGCTCGACATCGTCATTGACGATGAAAGGGATGCCGTGTTCGCGGCAGATCGTGAAAAGCCGCCTGCCCAGCTCGAGCTTGGCTGTGCCTTCCAGCGCGCAATCTCCTTTCTCGCGGAATTGAAACAAGGTGATCCCGCCCGCGATCGCTTCGCGCAGGACGTCTTCCGGTCTTCGGTTCTCGCAATTTCTACTCCCCATCACCAGATAGAGAACAAGCTGTTTGTGCACGTTTGGTTCCTCCGTCCATTTTGGCCTGATCCGCGAAAAGCCGGTCGGCACAAAGATGATTTGCCTGTGTCAGGCGGTGGCGATCGCTACCGCGAATGAAGCCGAACCTCCGCCCGGCTGTTGAGTAGGGCTGGCTGTAAACTGTAAAGTCGATCCAGCAATTCCTGCTGAAACGTTCCCGGCCCCGCTGCGGCTGAGCGCGCTTCCTCAGCCGCAATCCCGAGCGTGCATACGGCAGCGATGCTCGCCTCCCAGCTTGCGTGCGGTTTGGAGCCAGCCTCTGTCAAATGAACCGCCGCGAGAAACAAGGCAACGATAGAGGTGGCGAGACAGCCCGTGCCGGTAACAAGCGTGAGCCATTCGTCGCCATGCCCGCTGGTGGCAATCAAACGTCCTCCGCAGATGACATCGGTTTTGCCAGTCAGGACTGCCAGACAGCGATAGCGGCGGGCTACCTGGACCGCGATCTCGACAGGGTCGGACACGGGGGCGGCTGCATCGATTCCTTTCCCGTACCACTCACGCGTGAGCAAAAAGGATAGCTCGGCGGCATTGCCGCAGATGGCGGTAGGGTGAAGCTCCTCCAAAATGCGCGCGGCAGCATCGCCGCGCATGGCCGAAAGTCCGACGCCAACCGGATCGAATACGATGGGAATGCCTTTCGCGCGCGCCGCTTTGCCAGCGAGCAGCATCGCCTCGATCGTTTCAGGCGCAGGTGTGCCCAGATTGAGCACAAGCCCATCCGCCCCTCCGGCCGCCTCCGCAGCCTCAGCCGGGTGGCGTGCCATCATGGGCCGCCCCCCGAGCGCCAAGACGCCATTGGCAACGAACGACATCGTCACCTGATTCATGATGTGGTGGAGCACCGGACGTTTTTGGCGCACCAGTGCCAATGCATCTCCGGGTGTCAGCATCGCACGTCACCCCGGAACGCCCAATGATTGGTTGGGCCGTGTCCCGCTCCGATGCCAAGCGGCTGCTCGATGGCGGCCTGGATGAATTGCTTGGCTGTGTCGACGGCTGCCCAAGGCGTTTTGCCCCATGCCAGCTCAGCCGTGATTGCTGCGGAAAACGTGCAGCCGGTGCCGTGCGTGTGCTGCGTATGGATGCGTTTGCCGACATACTCGGTAAAGCTGGTGCCGTCAAACAGCAGATCGGTCGAGTAATCGTTGCAATCGTCGTGTCCGCCTTTCAGCACGACGTAGCGGCAGCCGAAGGAACTGAGCATCCGCGCCGCTTCCTTCCGCGCCTCGATGGTAGTAAGCGACAATCCGGTCAGCACCTCGGCTTCCGGGATATTGGGGGTCAACATATAGGTAACAGGCAAAAGCAAGGTTTTCACCGCCTCGATGCTATCGGCCTTCAACAGCGGCGCGCCTCTCTTCGCAATCATCACAGGATCGACGACAAGCTTTTCCCAGCCGTAACGGCGGGCTTTTTCGCTCACGCAGGCGATGATGTCACGGTGGAACAACATGCCTGTCTTGACGGCGTCGGGAGCCAGATCGCTTGCGACCGCGTCGATCTGAGCGGCGACCGCCTCCGCGCTGAGTGGAAAAATCCCGCTTACGCCCAACGTGTTTTGCGCCGTGATGGCCGTCAGGGCGGACATGCCGAAGACGGACAGCTCCTGAAACGTTTTGAGATCGGCCTGAATGCCTGCCCCGCCGCCGCTGTCCGAACCGGCTATGGTCAACGCTTTGTGTACATGCATCTTGATTCGCCTCCCGAATCCGCTTTTCGCTTCTATGTACAAAAAAACCGCTCCCCAACCAGGGAGCGGCATAGCATGCACAGACATTCCGATAAACCGGACGATGTGGCACTCTTTTGCTTCCCTACGCTGGCATGATCCAGATCAGGTGGTAAGGGTCCAGAACGTTGTTGTTCCATCTCAGCCTCCAAGAGGCCCCCCTAGCGATTGATTCGTCATGAAATTGTGATCATTATAACACGAGCAAAGGTGGTGTAAAGAAGTTTTTGCACATCAAAATTGAGTGTTGCAAATTTTTGGGACGGTGTGATAACGTAAAGCTACTCAATTTCATACGCTTACCGACACGGGAGCTTGGGGAACCAGGCTGAGAGGATGGCTATGCTGCCGTCGACCGTCAAACCTGAACTGGATAATGCCAGCGGAGGAACGTACACGAACGCAATACATACTTGACGTATGTTCTCACAGGCCGCCTTTTGCTGATCAAAGCAAGCGGTCTTTGCTTTTCTTTGCCGTGCCTCCGTCTGCATTCATCCGCCAAAAAATTGCAGAGGAGGCATTTTTTTATGTCCGAAAACCAACAATCACAGCTGCAAGTAACCACGCCGCGCAGTTATCCCGCCAGCAAAAAGGTGTATGTGCAAGGCTCAAGAGCCGATCTGCGCGTTCCTGCGCGTGAGGTGTCGCTGCATCCGACCAAGACCATGACCGGCGAGGAAGTGCCGAACAAGCCGGTCCGCCTGTATGACACGAGCGGGGTCTATACCGACGAGGCGGTCGCAGTCGATATTCATAAGGGGTTGGCGCCGCTGCGCAAGCCGTGGATTCTCGAGCGCAATGACGTGGAGGAATACGAGGGGCAGCGGGGCAAAGCGCTCCGGGCCAAGCCGGGCAAAAACGTGACGCAGATGCATTATGCGCGCAAAGGCATCATCACGCCGGAAATGGAATTCATCGCGATCCGCGAAGGGGTCGAAGCGGAATTCGTGCGCAAGGAAGTGGCGGAGGGCCGTGCCATCATCCCGTCCAACATCAATCATCCGGAGAGCGAACCGATGATCATCGGCCGCAATTTCCATGTGAAAATCAACGCGAACATCGGCAATTCAGCTGTCACCTCCTCGATTGAGGAAGAGGTCGAGAAAATGGTGTGGGCAACCTACTGGGGAGCAGACACGATCATGGATTTGTCCACGGGCAAAAACATCCATGAAACACGCGAATGGATCATACGCAATTCGCCTGTGCCGATTGGGACCGTGCCGATTTATCAGGCGCTTGAAAAGGTAAACGGCGTCGTCGAGGATCTGACGTGGGAGATTTACCGCGATACGCTGATCGAGCAGGCGGAGCAAGGTGTCGATTACTTCACGATTCATGCGGGCGTGCTGCTGCGCCACATTCATTTGACGGCGAAGCGTGTGACAGGAATCGTGTCCCGCGGCGGTTCGATCCTCGCGGCATGGTGTCTCGCGCATCATGAGGAGAATTTTCTGTACACCCATTTTGAAGAAATTTGCGAGATCATGAAGGCGTATGATGTGGCCTTCTCGCTTGGCGACGGTCTGCGACCCGGCTCGATTGCCGATGCCAATGACGAGGCGCAGTTTGCCGAGCTGGAGGCACTGGGCGAGCTGACCAAAATCGCCTGGAAACACGATGTGCAGGTGATGATCGAGGGCCCCGGGCATGTGCCGATGCACAAAATCAAGGAAAACGTGGATAAGCAGATGGAGATTTGCCAGGAGGCGCCGTTCTACACGCTCGGCCCGCTGACGACCGATATCGCACCGGGCTACGACCATATCACATCCGCGATCGGCGCGGCCATGATCGGCTGGTTCGGCACAGCGATGCTCTGCTATGTGACCCCGAAGGAGCATTTGGGGCTCCCGAACAAGAACGATGTGCGAGAAGGGATCATTGCGTACAAAATTGCCGCACATGCCGCCGACCTTGCAAAAGGCCATCCGCAGGCACAGCAGCGGGACGATGCGTTGTCCAAAGCCCGCTTCGAATTCCGCTGGCGCGACCAGTTCAATCTGTCGCTCGACCCGGCCCGCGCTGTCGAATACCACGATGAAACGCTGCCGGCTGAAGGGGCCAAAACCGCGCACTTCTGCTCGATGTGCGGCCCGAAATTTTGCAGTATGAAAATCACCCAGGAGATTCGCGAGCGCGTCAGCGAAGAGCAGATGCGGGAGATCGAGGAAGGCTACAAGCAGAAATCGCGCGAATTCATCGAGGGCGGCAGCGAAATTTATCGATAACAGCGGGCTGAGCCAGCGAAAAAGGGCAGGAACCCATGACAATCCACCGGCATACCCTAGCAAAGAAGCATTGGGGGAGGGGATTTGGATGGCTGGAGATGTAATCAGCAATTTGCTGGATCAGTTGAGCAAACGAACTGGACGGCAGTGGGACATGAACGATCTGCTTCGTTTGGCGCAAAAACTGCCTGAGTTGAATGATAAAAACGTGGACGCTGTGCTTGAAGAGCTTTCGGGTATGGGGCTGAATGTGACGGATGAAACCAAGGAAAAGCTGAAAGGGAAACTCGCAGACCAAGACCAGTTCACCGCGACACAGATGGATGAGTTGACCAGCGAAGCGGCCAAGATGGTAAGCAACCGGCGCACACTGAAGAAAAACGTCACGCCGATCAACAAAAAACGCAAGGAATAGGCGATGGGCTCCCTGATAAAGGGGGCCTTTTTACTCGCGTTTTTCCAAATCTATGCAGCGGAATTGCATAGATTATTCAAAAAATAATAAGAAACGGAAACCTAACGAATATTAGTTAACTTTTATGGTTGGAATGAAAAGTGCTAAAGGAATGGAATAGGTTGGATATTTTCAACCCGCTGGAATACATGGATGCCAACTCTTGAAAGGGGGAGCGTTAGGTAAATCGAAGGCTTTTACTGACGAATGAACGTGACAGGAAACAAAAAACGCAAAAAGGAGTGATACCAAAGTGAATCATGTTCTCGGGCATAAAAAGTTGACTGTTTTGATAGCGTTTACATTATCGCTGCTGATGGTGATGGGAGGGATGACCAGCCTGACCGCAAAAGCCGCCGATGAAAAAGCGACGCTCGTCCTGAAAAACGGCATTATTTATACGATGGATGCGGAAAAACCGACAGCAGAGGCGGTGGCGATTCAGGATGGCAAGATCATCTTCGTCGGGACCTCCGCGCAGGCCAATGCGTTCGTCGGAGCCACGACAAAGGTGATTGACCTGCAGGGGAAAATGGTTTCCCCTAGTTTTCTCGATGGACATACCCATGTGCCGGGCTTGTGGACGTCCAAGCTGTTTGCCGTTGATTTGACGGCGATGAAGACAAATGAAGAGTTTGTCCAGGCGGTTGCTGCGTACCGGAAAAACCATCCGGAGGCGAAAATCATCACAGGTTCCGGCTGGGTGAACGGACCGTACGAATTAAAAGACGGTACGAATCCGGGACCGAAAAAAGAAGACCTCGACAAAGTTGTTTCCGACATTCCTGTCCTGCTGAGATCGGTCGATGGCCATTCGACATGGGTCAATTCCAAAGTGCTGGAAATGGCAGGCATCACCAAAGATACGAAATCGCCACAGGGCGGACTCATTGAGCATAACCCGGACGGTTCCGTGCGCGGCACGCTGCGGGACAGTGCGAGGAATCTGATCGCCGACGTGCAGGCTTTGGGGAATTTGACCAAGGAGCAGTACAAAGAGGCGATCCTCAAGTACCAGGAAGAAATGCACAGCTTCGGGATGACGGGCGTGCTGAATTTGAGCGATGACAAAGGGATGATCATCGAGGCGATGGCCGAGCTTGAGAAGGAAGGAAAGCTCACCATGCGGGTCGCCAACGCAATCAACTTCAAGCCTGGCGACAAGCCGGAGGATGCGGTCAAAACGATGCAGGAAGCGCGGAGCAAATACAACTCCGACTGGCTGCGGGTCAACACGGTCAAGCTGTTCGCCGATGGCGTGACGGAAGGGAAAACCGCATATTTCGTCGAGCCGTACGATCGCCACGCTGGAATGGGCGATCATTATCACGGCGAGCCGATCTGGCAGGTGGACGATTTCAACCGGATGGTCCTCGCGCTGGACAAGGCGGGCGTTCAGCTCCACATCCACGCGATCGGCGATGGTGCCGTCAACGCCGCGCTCAACGCGTACGAGAATGCTGCGAAAGCGAACGGTGCACATGACCTGCGGCATACGATCACGCACGTCTGCTCGATACTGGACAGTGACATCACGCGGATGGCCAAGCTTGGCGTAGTCGCCAGCCTGCAACCGTTCTGGTTTTACAAAGACCAATACTATTATCTGGAAAAAGCGATGATCGGCGAAAAGCGCGCGCTGGACATGTATCCGACGCGGAAAATGTGGGATGCGGGCGTCGTCATCACCGGCGGCAGCGACTATCCGCCAACACCGGATTATCGACCGCTGAATGGAATCGAAACAGGCGTCACCCGCAACAGCCCGTATCCAACCGAACAGGATACGGACATGGTACGCAATGCAGCGCAAGGGTTGAAGGTACAGGAAATGCTGCAAGCGTTCACCAAAAACGTCGCGTTCGAGATGAACCGCAGCGACCTGGGAACCATCAAGGTCGGCAACAAGGCGGATCTCGTGGTTTTGGGACAAGACATCACCAAGATCGCACCCAAAAACATTTCTGAAACACCGATCTTGTACACGATCGTAGACGGTAAGATCGTTTTCGAAGCAAAGCAACAAAAAAACTAACAAATTCATGGGCTGCCCAAAAGGAGGGAACACTCTTTTCGGGCAGCTTTTTCCTGTTTTCAGTTGTTCGGAAAATCGTCTGCAATGGTTGATTAACACGTACGTTTGTGTTTTAATCAATATATAATGTTCGTGATTTGACCACTTTTTTAGAAAAAGTCAGGAGGATTCCACCGTGAGTGTAAAAAAAGCGTTGATCAGCGTTTCCGATAAGACCGGTGTGGTAGAGCTGGCCCGTCAGCTGAACGAGTTGGGGGTCGAAATCATTTCAACAGGCGGCACCGCATCGCTTCTGAAACAGGAAGGCGTACCGGTGATCGGTATTTCCGAGGTAACCGGATTCCCTGAAATCCTGGATGGACGCGTCAAAACGCTTCACCCCAACATCCACAGCGGATTGTTGGCCGTACGTGCGGACGAGGCTCACCGCAAACAGCTGGAAGAGCTGAATATCCAACCAATCGATCTCGTGATTGTGAACCTGTACCCATTCAAACAAACGATTTCCAAACCGGATGTTACGTATGCGGATGCAATTGAAAATATCGATATTGGCGGTCCGACCATGCTTCGTTCCGCCGCGAAAAACCACCAGGATGTCACCGTCGTGGTCGACGCAGCCGATTATGCCACCATCATCGCCGAAATCAAGGATGCGGGCGATACGACATTGGAAACCCGCCGCCGCCTCGCAGCCAAAGTATTCCGCCACACAGCCGCTTACGATGCGATCATTTCCCGTTATTTGAGCGAACAAGTGGGCGAGTTGATGCCGGAGAGCTACACGGTTACGTATGAAAAAGCGCAAGATTTGCGCTATGGGGAAAATCCTCATCAACGCGCTGCTTTTTATCGTCAGCCGCTCGGCAATGAGGGCACGATCAGCAGTGCGGAGCAATTGCACGGCAAAGAGCTTTCGTACAACAACATCAATGATGCGGACGCGGCGTTGGCAATCGTAAACGAATTCACGGAGCCTGCCGTAGTTGCCGTAAAACATATGAATCCATGCGGCGTCGGGATCGGCGCGACCATCAAGGAAGCGTACGAAAAAGCGTATGCAGCAGACCCTGTCTCCATTTTCGGCGGCATCGTGGCAGCCAACCGTCCGATCGACGAGGCGACGGCACTCCTGCTGAAAGAAACGTTTCTGGAAATTATCGTCGCGCCGGATTTCACACCGGAAGCGCTGGCAGTGCTGCAAGAGAAGAAAAACCTGCGTTTGCTGCGCCTCTCTACCCAAGGCAGCGCGGCCGTTCCCACTTCGTTTAAGCTGACGACCGTGGCAGGCGGAGCGCTTGTGCAAGATTTTGATACCAAACAAATCGAAGCTAGTGACTTGAAAGTTGTGACGGAGCGCCAACCAAGCGAAGAAGAGCTGAAACAGCTATTGTTCGCCTGGAAAGTAGTGAAGCACGTGAAATCCAATGCGATCGTGCTGGCAAACAACAACATGACGGTAGGCGTTGGTGCGGGTCAAATGAACCGCGTCGGATCGGCTAAAATCGCGATCGAACAAGCGGGCGAACTGGCAAAAGGCGCAGCGCTTGCATCCGACGCATTTTTCCCGATGCCGGATACGGTGGAAGCGGCTGCCAAAGCCGGCATTACGGCGATCATCCAGCCAGGCGGCTCGGTGCGCGACCAGGAATCGATCGATGCGTGCAACCGCCACGGAATCGCGATGGTGTTCACGTCTGTACGTCACTTCAAACACTAGGCAGGGGAGGGAAAACAGATGAAAGTATTAGTCATCGGTGGAGGCGGCCGCGAGCATGCGATCCTGTGGAAATTGGCGCAAAGCCCGAGAGTGACCAAGCTGTACTGCGCTCCGGGTAACGGAGGGACAGAAGAGGTGGCGCAAAATGTGCCGATCGGCGTCCATGATTTTGCGGCGCTGTCCCAATTCGTCAAGGACGAAGGAATCAGCCTGACGGTCGTAGGGCCGGAAGATCCGCTGCTGGCGGGGATCGTGGACTTTTTCAGCGAGCGCGGTCTGGCGATTTTCGGACCATCTTCCCAAGCGGCACAGATCGAGGGGAGCAAGACGTTCGCCAAAGATTTGATGAAACGCCACCAGATTCCTACGGCGGCGTATGAATCTTTTACCGATTATGAAGCGGCTCTCGCTTATTTGCGTGCGCAAGGCGCGCCGATCGTGATCAAGGCGGACGGACTCGCAGCGGGCAAAGGCGTTGTCGTGGCAGAAAGCTTGGAAGAGGCGGAGCAAGCCTTGGCGCAAATCATGCAGGACGGTGTATTCGGAAGTGCAGGCGCACGCGTCGTGATCGAAGAATGTCTGCGCGGGGAAGAATTGACACTGCTCTCGTTTGTGGATGGAGAAACGGTAAAACCGATGATCACATCCCAGGATCATAAGCCAGCCTATGATGGAGACAAAGGGCCGAACACCGGCGGAATGGGGACGTACGCCCCTGTGCCGCAAATGTCCAGGGAGCTTGTTGCCCAAATCGTGAGCACGATTGTGGAACCTGTCGCCAAAGCGATGGTAGCCGAGGGCTATCCGTTCAAAGGCGTGCTTTACACCGGCTTGATGATTACTGCACAAGGACCGAAAGTGATCGAATTCAACGCGCGTTTTGGCGATCCGGAGACGCAAGTAGTGCTTCCGTTGCTCGACAGCGACCTGCTCGACGTATTCAAGGCGACAATCAATGGCACGCTGGCCGAACAAGACGTAGCGTGGAAATCGGATAGCGCATGCTGTGTCGTGATGGCTGCGCCTGGCTACCCGGGGGAGTATCCAAAGGGTTCTTCCATCGAATTGCCTGCAAATGACGGCGAAACGGTCATTTTCCATGCGGGAACGAAAAAGACGGATGGCGTTCTGGTTACCAATGGAGGTCGTGTGCTCGGGGTTACCGGCGTGGGTGCGACATTGGCCAAAGCGCGCGAAATCGCCTATCGGACAGTGGGCAAAACGCACTTTGAAGGCGCGCATTACCGCACGGACATCGCAGACAAAGCGTTGAAGCAGCACGTTAAATAAAACGAAAAACAGGAAGAGGAGGAGCCGCCTGGCTCTTCCTCTTTGCATTGGGGCGAGGTGCTATTAACGGCTGCGCTCGCGGTCTTTCTGGCTTTGGTAAACAAAATACCCGATAACCGCCAGACAGCCAATAACCAGAACGGCGACGAACAGGTTGTGTGTGATCCATTCGTAAGCGGGCGTTCCAACCCAGTTCATGAAATACGTCATGTTGTGCTGCCCGCTTGATGGTGCGAATGCACGACCGCATCGGTGATTTCTTCTGCCATATTCATCATCATTTCATCCGTCATCTCTTTTTTCGGCGCGCTGCTGTTTTGCGTGCTGCTCGGCGGTTTGACGGCAGCTTGCTGCTGCGTATTGGCGGGATGGCTCGCGCCGGTCACGTTTGCGGTGTTTGCGCGAGCCTGATTGCCGGAGGAGGAGCCTTTTGTCATGGAGCGCATCGTCTTATCCACCATCATCCGCAGCACGTCTTCTTTGCGCGTGCTCGCCCCCATCATCTTCAGCAACGGGCAAAAGCCGGTTACGCCTTCCGCCACTTTCATGGCTGACAAAAACATCAACAGTCCCGGTGTCCGGTAGGGTCGGCGGCTCATCTTGCCCGCACCATACGCTAATCCCAGCAACCCAAAGGTAATGCGAATAACGGCATCAATCGTACCTACGTTTTTTTGCAAGAGAAGCATCCCCTTTCTTTCAGACTTAGGATGCACCTCCAGCCCGAAAAGAACTCAGGAAGGTTTTAGCGGATTTTTCGCTTTTCAAACTTTTGAAACGGCTATACACTTTTTGGTGATGATAAAACTTGAGAAGGAAGGTGGACCATTTGCGCATCAGACCCATTGCAGAAGACTCGTACCTTCGCCTGATCCGGACCGCTCGTCGCCTCGAACCGGCCACATGCTGGATCAAAGGCGCCAACGTATTGAACGTATATACGCGGGAATGGCTTACGACACATGTGGTTCTCGCAGGCGAGCGAATCGCTTACGTAGGAGAGGCCGAACCGGCAGTGGATGAGCGGACGCAGATCATCGAGGGTGAGGGCTACTGGCTCGTTCCCGGCTACATCGAACCTCACGCGCACCCGTTCCAGTGGTATACCTATGATTCGTTGGCCGATTTCGCTTTGGCCACCGGAACCACCACGCTTGTCTCCGACACACTCCATTTGACCACCTCGCTTTCGCTTGACGAGGTCGAAGCGATTCTGCAGCAACTCACAACCCATCCGGTAAAGCAATTTTTCTGGGCCCGGCTCGACCCGCAAATCCGTCTGGCAAAACAAAGCGAAGCGTTTCAAAAAGACGGGCTCGCCCGCCTTTTGGCGCATCCTCTTGTCTTGCAAGGCGGAGAGATTACGGACTGGACAGGCTTTTTGGCGGAGAATGAGGAGATTTTGTTCGGCATGAAGCATGCCCGCGATCTGGGCAAACGAATCGAAGGACATCATCCCGGCGCCTCCGCATCGACGCTGGCGGTGGCGGCAGCGGCAGGAATTACGGCATGCCACGAAAGCATCACTGCGGAAGAGGTGCAAAACAGACTCAGACTCGGCATGTACGCTACCCTTCGCCATTCGTCCATCCGCCCGGATTTGCCTGAATTGCTCGCCGGCATGAAGCGTCTCGGCATTCCCTTCCGCTCATCGCGGCTGATGTTGACCTCTGATGGCAGCACACCGCCTATGCTGCGACACGGTTTTACGGATTACTTGATCAAGCTGGCGCTGGACGCAGGCGTGCCCGATGTCGATGCATATGCGATGGCGACGCTCAATCCGGCACAGTATTACGGATTGGATGCCGAGATCGGGGGGATTGCGCCCGGCCGGATCGCAGATATTTTGTTTTTGCGCTCGCCGGATGAGCCCACGCCCGAGAAAGTGATCGCCAATGGCAAGCTATGGGCGGAAGGGAAGAAGTTGCTTCGCCAGACGCCAAAAATCAATTGGTCGGACTATCGTTTTCCACAGCCGAAGGAAAGGCTGCCATTGGTGAATGAGGAATGGTTCCAGTTGCCTGAGATAAGTCCGGATGAACCTTACCCGTTGATTCACATGGAGAATGCCGTGATTACCCGTGTCGTTTACGAACGGCTTGCATGCGATGAGACAGGCCGCATCAACCTGGATGCCCACCCCGACCTGGCGCAAATCGTCACGATCGATCCCGAATCGGGCAAACGTTCGCAGGCGATTGTCAGAGGATTCGCAGTGAATTTGCAGGCGTTGGCAAGCAGTTATACCGTGTCCACCGATATGATCGTCATCGGGCGTGAACCGGAAGCGATGAAACAAGCGCTCGAGCGGGTGTTGGAGCTTGGGGGCGGCATCGTGGCGATGGAGGAGGGCCGGATTTGCTTTGAGCAGAAACTGGCACTGGCAGGGAAAATGAGCGATGAATCAATGGAGGAATTGATTGAAAGCGGCGAAAGTTTTGTCCGTTTCATGAGGTCGAAAGGATATGGGTATTTAGACCCAATTTATTCCTTGTTCTTTTTTCAGGCGACCCATTTACCTTATGTCAGAATGACGGCTGAAGGGCTTTATGATGTTAAAAAATCGGCAGTCATAAAAAAATCGGCTCCTTTATATGAGTAGATTTGAGTAGATTCGTGTGCTTTTAGGTAGATTTCGGTAGAATCCGGTAGTTTGAATTGTCAGATTATAAATCAATCTGCATATTTCACTTTAACACTTGAAAGCATTGATATAATCATATTGAAAAATGTAACACCGGAACATTGATTTTTGATCCATAAATTCAATTTGAAAGGTGATAATAAAAATATTTTTATCTCTTGTAAATTTTCTTATTTATCTTAAAATTAGTGAAGAACCAACGTATTCGGAACTTTTGTCCCGGTAGAGAGCGAACACAAAAAACAGAAAATCGCAGCCTGGGTCGAAAGGTAAATTGGTTCTATCTTTATTGATTGTTAATTTCTAAAGGGGGATTCAATCATTATGAAAAAGCGGACTCAATTGGGTGTTTTATCCGCAGCTTTCCTTGCAAGCATGGCACTTTCCGGTTGTGCAGGCGGCAATACCGCCAGCAGCGGCAACTCCACGTCGGGCTCAAGCGGCACGACGGCGCAAAGCAGTGGGACAAGCGGTGAAGCACAGGCAGGCGGCAAAATCCTGATCGCAACGCAAAGCCCGTTGTCCGGTTCCCAATCCTCGCTCGGCGATGCGATTAAATCCGGAGCGGAATACGCTTTGAAACAGCAACAGGAAGAGTTCAAGAAAATGGGCTTCGATCTGCAATTGTTTCCGCAAGATGACCAGGCAGACCCGAAAATGGGCGTATCCAATGCGGAGATGCTCGTCTCCAATCCGGATGTGCTTGGGGTCGTCGGCCACCTGAATACCGGCGTTGCCATCCCGTCTTCGGTTAAGTACGAGGAAGGCAAGCTGGTCATGGTTTCACCCGCGAATACAGGTGTGAAGCTGACAGAGGAAGGCAAGAAGACGGTTCACCGCATTTGCGCGCGCGATGATGCGCAAGGGCCGAAAGCGGCGATTTACGCCAAAAGCAAGCTGAATGTCAAAAACGCATTCCTGATCCACGACAAAACCGCGTACGGTCAAGGCTTGGCAGACCAGGTGAAAGCGCAGTTTGAAAAAGACGGCGTGCAAGTTCTGGGCTATGAAGGCATCACTTCAGGCGAAAAAGATTTCAGCGCGGTCGTCAATCAGGTAATCGCGAAAAATCCGGACATGATTTTCTTTGGTGGACTTTATCCGGATGGTGGTATTATTATTAAACAGGCTCGCGAAAAAGGGTACAAAGGCGTCTTCATGGGCGGCGACGGTCTGGATTCGTCCGACATGGTCAAAATCGCAGGCGATGCGGCCGAGGGCGTATACTTCACCTCTATCGCCGGGGACGTAACACAAACCGAGGAAGGCAAGAAGTGGGCGGAAGAATACAAGAAAACGATGAACAAACCGTTGGAAACGTTCTCCGTCTATGGTTATGACTCCATGAGTGTTATTCTGAATGGACTGAAAGAAGCCATCAAAGCGAATGGCGGCAAAAAGCCGACCCGCGAGCAAGTTCTGGATGCCGTTCACAAGACCAAGGATTTCCAAGGTCAGTTCACGAAGGTATCGTTTGATGACAAGGGCGACAACCAGTTTGCCGATGTATTCATCTACAAGTATTCGGGTGGAAAATCGGTATTCATCGGCAAAGCTGAATAATTCGCAATATTCCCCGTTTTTAAGCAGCAGCATTCAGCCCAACCAAGGTCAAAAAGGGCGGCACGCGAGTGTGCGCCCTTTGCATTTTGACCCACGCGAGGGATGAAATAGATTATGAAAGAAAGAAGGGATTCCACGCCATGCTCTCAATTTTACCTCAAGTTCTAGTGGATGGACTGACGCTTGGATTCATGTACGCAGTCGTCGCACTCGGCTATACAATGGTTTATGGGATACTGGAGTTCATCAACTTCGCTCACGGCGAAATTTTCATGGTGGGTGCGTTTGTTGGAACAGAAGTTCTATTAATCGGCAACTCGCTGGGTGTCACGACAGGAATGAATCCATACGTTACCTTTTTCTTGATGTTAGTGGTAGCAATGGTTTTCACAGGAGCGCTGGGGGTCACGATCGAACGTGTCGCGTATCGTCCATTGCGAGGCGCACCGCGTCTGGTTCCGTTGATTTCAGCTGTAGGTGTGTCATTCCTGCTGCAAGACTTGGTTCGTTTTACAGAGGCAATTGCACGTGATGAGTTTTACCTGAACTCACCGATTCTTTTTAGCGGACAACTCAATATCGGATTTGCTTCCATTCCAGTCAAGGGTATCATCGTTATTGTTCTTGCGATCATCATGATGGTTGCGCTTACGCTTTTCATCAACAAAACAAAGTGGGGAATCGCCATGCGTGCCGTTGCGCAAGATCAAAAGACGGCATCGCTGATGACTATAAATGTCGACAAAGTCATTATGCTCACCTTTATGATCGGTTCCAGCCTGGGTGGCGCGACGGGTGTCCTGTTTGCGCAAAACTACGGAACGATCGATCCGTACATCGGCTTCATTCTTGGGCTGAAAGCTTTTACCGCAGCTGTTCTCGGCGGGATCGGCAATCTGCGCGGCGCGATGATCGGCGGCGTATTGCTGGGGCTGTTGGAAATGCTGGCAGGGGCGTACATGGGCCCGCTGACCGGAGGCGCGTTTGGTGCCGAGTATAAAGATGTTTTCGCATTCAGCATTTTAATCCTGGTGCTCCTGTTCAAGCCGGAAGGGCTGTTCGGTGAAGCCGTGAAAGAGAAAGTGTAGGTGAGAGTGAGTGGCCAATAAATTGAAATTTTCGCTGAAAGAAATCCCTCTTCTCTTTACCGTTTTGTGGGTTGTCGTATTTGCCAGCGCGCTTTATTTTTTGGATAAATCGGTCATTGCGTTTGTCGGGATTTTGTTTTCCATCATTCTGGTGTATTACACGAAGGCTTCCAAAGCGGTGCGCATGCTGGTCGGAGCCATCATCCTGCTGGTCATCATCCCGCTGGTAGCCGGGGATAATCGCTACTACATGGAGGTTGCGTCACAGGTAGGGATTTATGTGGCGATGGCCCTCGGGTTGAACATCGTGGTTGGTTTTGCCGGACTTCTTGATTTGGGCTATGTGGCGTTTTTTGCTTCCGGTGCTTATGCGTATGCGATTTTTGCAACCGCACAAGCGAATGAGTTCATTCCAGGACACCTGTTTCCGCTCACAGGGAACTGGTTCTGGCCATTTTTGATCGTCGGTCTGATCGTCGCCGCTATATTTGGAATATTATTAGGATTGCCAGTATTGCGGGTAAAAGGTGACTACCTGGCCATCGTAACGCTTGGCTTCGGGGAAATCATCCGCATCATCTTCAACAACCTAGACAAGCCGATCAACATCACCAACGGGCCACAGGGCTTGACGCCGATTGCCACCCCGGAGCTGTTCGGCATAAAGATGAGCACGCCGTTTTATTTTTACTTCATCATCCTTGTGGTGATCGCGTTTATCGTGCTCGCCAACATCCGCTTCGAGCATTCCCGCCTGGGTCGCGCGTGGATTGCGGTGCGCGAGGATGAGCTGGCAGCGCAATCGATGGGGATTTCGCTTCTGCATACGAAGCTTGCCGCTTTTGCGACGGGCGCTTCCTTTGCAGGGGTAGTCGGCGTTATCTTTGCGGCCAAGCAAACGTTTATCGATCCGACCTCATTTACGCTGATGGAATCGTTCGGGATTCTCGTCATGGTCATTCTGGGCGGCAGCGGCAGCATCCCGGGAGTTATTTTGGGCGCGGCGTTCGTTACCGTACTGCAAGTGCAATTGCTGAAAGAGTTCTCCAATTTCTTGCACTCGATGCAATCGTCGGGCTTGATCAATTTGCCGACACAGCTTGACCCGTCCAAATTCCAGCGGCTCATCTTCGGGCTTTTGCTGATCCTGGTCGCGCTGTTCAGGCCGCACGGATTGATCCCGGCCAAGCGGAAAAAAGATGACATCAATGCAATCAAAAACAGCGGCTACGCTACGGAAAAGACGGGTATCTTGAGCAAGCTGACAGGAAGCAAATAAAGCCTGCGACAAGGGGGATAAGAGAGATGGCGTTATTGGAAGCAAATGGGCTGACCAAGCGATTCGGCGGTCTGGTCGCGAATGAGAATGTCACGATAAAAATTGAAAAAGGAACGATCACGGCCGTCATCGGGCCAAACGGTGCGGGCAAGACGACGTTCTTCAATATGATCACCGGTTTTTACGTGCCGGATGAGGGGGAGATTCTCCTCAACGGCAAAAGCATCAAAGGTCTGCGCCCCGACCAGATCGCGGGCAACGGCATTACACGTACGTTCCAGAACATCCGTCTGTTTAAAGAAATGACGGCGTTGGAAAACGTCATGGTAGGCGTCCACAGCCGCTTGAAAGCGGGCATTCTCGGGATTTTGTTCAATACGAAACGAGTGCGTGAGGAAGAAGAACGCGCACGCGTCGAAGCATACAAGTTGTTGGAGTATGTCGGGATCGCACACATCGCCAACGAAGCGGCAGGCAGCCTGCCGTACGGGCTGCAGCGTCGTCTGGAAATCGCCCGCGCCCTGGCGACGAATCCGCACATCATTTTGCTGGACGAACCGGCGGCAGGGATGAACCCGCGCGAGACGATCGAAATCACCGATTTCATCCGCAAGCTGAAAAACGAGTTGGATTTGACCATCATCCTGATCGAGCACGACATGAAGCTGGTCATGGGCTTGAGCGAATACATTCACGTACTGGATTATGGCAAAAAAATCGCGGAAGGCACTCCGGAAGAGATTCGCAGCAATCCTCGCGTGATCGAAGCCTACCTTGGCAAGAGCGCCACGGAAGCGTCATAGAGGGGGAGGAAAAGATCATGGCACTACTGGAACTGAAAAATATTCATACCTACTATGGCGGGATTCACGCGCTGAAGGGCCTCAGCATTCACGTCGACCAAGGCGAAATCGTCACCTTGATCGGCTCGAACGGCGCGGGCAAATCGACCACGCTGAAGACGATTTGCGCCCAGACGAAGGCGAAAGAAGGCAAAGTGTACTTTGAAGGCAAAGACATCACGTCCATGCGCACGCACGACATCGCGCTGGCGGGCATTGCCCATGTGCCGGAGGGGCGGCGGATTTTCCCCAAGCTGACGGTGCGTGAAAATTTGGAGATGGGTGCTTTTTCGGTCACGGACAAGGCAGTCATTGATGAGGGCATCGAACGGGCTTTTCACTATTTCCCGCGCCTCAAAGAGCGGATCGGCCAAAAAGGCGGCACGATGTCCGGCGGCGAGCAGCAGATGCTGGCGATCGCCCGGGGCCTGATGATGAAGCCCAAAATCTTGATGCTCGATGAGCCGTCGATGGGGCTGGCGCCGATTCTGGTGGAACAAATCTTCGATATCGTGACCGAGCTGAACCGCGAAGGCATGACCATCCTGCTGGTCGAACAAAATGCCAACCAGGCGCTTTCGGTTGCGCATCGCGGCTATGTCATCCAGACAGGCGAAATCATCTTGAAAGACAGCGCAGAGCGACTGCTGACCAATCCGCAGGTGCGCGAAGCGTATCTGGCATAACAATCAACGCACGAGAGTCGATGGCATCCATGATCCATCGGCTCTTCATGCGTTTTGGGACAATGGAGGAATCGCATGATCAAACGAATAAAGATTCAGAACGAAGCGGAGGCAGCCGAGGTGCTGCGCATCCAGATCCCGTCTTACCAGGTAGAGGCGGAATTGATCGGGTTTGCCGATTTACCCCCGCTCAAAGATACGGTGGCGAGCCTGCAAGCGTGCGGCGAATCCTTTTACGGCTTTTGGGCGGATGGCGAGCTGGCGGGTGCGATCTCGTACAAGCGCGAGGAAAACGTACTCGATATTCACCGGATGATCGTGCATCCGGCGCACTTCCGCAAAGGGATCGCGAGCCAGCTGGTTCAATACGTGTTAGACCAAGAGCAGGGGCTTGAAAAGGCGATCGTCGCCACCGGCGCAAAAAACGAGCCGGCAAGAGCACTGTACTTGCGGCATGGCTTTGAGGTGTTGCGGGATCAGGAGGTTGCACCTGGGGTGTGTATTACGTTGTTTGAGAAGACTGTTTGATTGCCTTACAGAATATAAACAAATAGAAGCGACCGCCCAGCTTGTAAAGCGAGAGGGCGGTCGTATTATTTTGCGAGCATGTTCACCATGATTTGCGATCTATATCCAGTTGAAATAATCTGATAAGATTGAAAGATGCAATTCAATGTTGGAGTGATGCCAGTGATTCGCCTTCACGTGGAAACAGACCGGCAGCAGCCGATTTATATGCAGCTGTATCACCACTTTCGGACGGAAATTCAGGAAGGAAGGCAGGAGTCGGGTAGCAAGCTGCCTTCGATTCGCTCGCTTGCAGATGAACTGAAGGTGAGCAAAACCACAGTGGAGCTGGCGTTTGCGCAGCTGTTGGCGGAAGGCTATATCGAGAGCCGTTTGCGCAGCGGCTATTACGTGGCACAGCTGGAGGGAAGCGTCATCGTACCTGCGCGCGGTGCCAACCCGGTCGAGGCGAAAGCGGACGGGCGGAAAAAAGAGGCTGCGCGGATCGAGTTCGATTTTCATTCGGCGAGCGTCGATCCGCATTCGTTTCCGTACAAACTGTGGCGGCGATTGTCCAACCAGGCGACACATGAGGCGGAGCACGATTTTCTCCGCTATGGGGGACGGCGCGGGGAAGCGGGGCTGTGCAGGGCGCTCGCCGCTTACTTGCATCGCTCGCGCGGCGTTCACTGCAAGCCGGAGCAAATCATTATCGGAGCGGGCACACAGTATTTGATCATGCTTTTATGCCAGCTGTTCGGCGTGGACGGCAGGGCGATCGCGATGGAGGAGCCGGGCTATCAGGATGTGGGCAAAGTATTTCGGCAATTGGGCTATGAATTGAAACCGATTCCGCTTCAGGAGGACGGTTTGGACATTCAGCAGCTGATCGAAAGCAAGGCGCGGGTCGTCTATATCACGCCGTCGCACCAATATCCGTACGGGATGGTCATGCCATATGCCAAGCGGCAGCGTCTGCTGCAATGGGCACATGAAACGGGCGGAATCATCATCGAGGACGACTATGATGGGGAATTCCGTTACCGGGGCAAGCCGATTCCCAGCTTGCAAGGGCTGGATACCCAAGGCAACGTGATTTATCTCGGCACGTTTTCCAAGTCGCTGATGCCGTCGATCCGGACGGGGTATGTCGTGCTGCCGGAGCGGTTGAGTGCACTCTACGAAGCGAAATTGCCGTACATGGAGCAGACCGTCTCCCGTCTGCATCAAAAAACGCTGCAGCTTTTGATCGAAAGCGGCGAATGGGAGCGGCATATCCGCAAAATGCGCATGGTCTATCAGAAAAAGCACAGGGCGACGCTCGACGCGATCCACAGCTCGATGGGCGACTATGTCAAAGTGAGCGGACAGGACGCTGGTTTGCACATTTTGCTGGATGTAAAAAGCCGCCTGACAACAGCGGAACTGCTGGAAAAAGCGGAGGAAGCCGGCGTGCGCGTCTATTCGACGGCACCGATGTGGATGGGGGAAAATCGGGAGCGGTCGCCGAAAATCATGCTCGGCTTCGGCGGAATGTCCATTGAAGATTTACAGGAAGGAGTACGACGATTACATGGCGCATGGAGCAAGTTCTGTTGAAGCGGTCGATTCGAGAGAGAACAAAGGGGGCGGACAAGAGCTTTCGCAGGGGCGCCTGTTTTGGCGCGGCATGCAGCAGATGATGCCGATCGCGGCAGCGGGCGTTCTCGATGGCCTGGTGTTCGGGATTCTCGCGCGACATGCGGGGTTGAGCTTGTTTGAGACGATGCTGTTGACGCTTCTGGTCAATGCGGGCTCCTCCCAATTTGCTGCGGTGGGCTTGATTTCACAAGGCATTGTAGGGTGGCCGCTTTTGGTCTCGACGCTGTTGATCAATGCGCGTCAATTGTTGTATGGATTGTCGCTCGGCCCGGCTTTTCGCAATTTGCCTGTGTGGAAGCTGTCGATTATGGCGGGGCAGGTGAACGATGAAACCTATGCGCTGAAGTCGACCTATTTGGCGCAAGGCGGCAAGCCGAGCATGGCGTACTTCATGGGAGCGGGCTTTGGCGATTATGCGATCTGGCATTCCTGCGTATTCGCAGGGGCGATGCTAGGCACGGCGTTTACCGGTACCGAGCAGTACGGGTTGGATTTCGCCTTCATTGCGACGTTTCTCGGATTTTTGGCGCTGAATCTGACCTCAAGCTTTACGATCAAAACGGCGGTGGTCGCAGCGGGTGCAGCCTGTCTCGGCTACTGGATGTTTGGCCTGACATCGTCAGTCGTCATGGGAACGGTGGCGGCGATGCTAATGGGGGTGTTTTCGCGTGAACGATAATTTGGTTCTGTACATTTTGCTGATGGCGGTCGTGACATATTTGACGCGCTTTCCCATGCTGCTGTTAAGCTCGCGCGTCAGTTTTCCCGCGTGGGTCGGCCGTGGATTGCGGATGGTTCCGGTGGGGGTATTCAGCTCGCTCACGATTCCGCCCATTCTGTTTCATGCGCAGAATGGGCAGTGGAATCCGGAGTATGTGGTGGCAGGAGCGGTAGCGCTCGCGGTTGGTCTGTGGCGCAAGCAAATTTTTCTCGCGCTGCTGGCGGGAGTGGCTGCTACCGCACTGTGGAGACTGCTGGTCGGGTAGTAAAGGTCAGCGATAAGCGGTGAAGCTAGAAGGATTCGGTGGGAGTGAAGCCGAATCCTTCTTTGGCATAGACGGCGGGCCGGCGATTTTTGAGATAATCCAGACGTCCGCGCGCTTCTTCGATCTCATCGAGATTGATGGAGATGACGGGCAGCTCCACGTTGTTGCTGCACTTGTAAATCGTGCTGCCGTTCGGATGCACAACCGTGCTTTCGCCAAGATACAGATGGTTTCCATCCAGCCCTACCTTGTTTGCCATGGCCACGAAGACGTGATTTTCCAGGGCGCGCGAGCTGAGATACACGTGTTGGTGCGGGTGCGGCGGGAACTTGTTGGCGGCGAGCACCAGCAGAAGCTGCGCGCCTTTGATCGCCAAAATGCGTGACACTTCGGGAAACATCAGATCATAGGAAATCATCAGCCCGATTTTTCCTTCCGGCAGGTCGAACACAGGGCATTGATCCCCTGGTGTAAAAACGTTTCGCTCGAAATCGAGCAGATGGATTTTGCGGTACTGGCCGAGGATTTCTCCGTTTTTGCCGATGAACAGCGCGGTGTTGTAGCGCGTATCCTGCTCCGTCTCGCAGTAGCCGAGGATGACGCCGACACGGTGTTTTCGGGCGGTTGCAGCGATCAGCTCGAGGCTTGCCTGATCGGGCTGCTGCTCGAGATAAAGCTCAGGGAATAGCAGGTAGTCCGCTTTCTTTTGCCCGACCTGCTCAACTGCCTCCGCGATTTGCCTGATCGTATCTTCCAGCCCCAGATTGCTGCAGCCCAATTGGCCCAGCGCGATATTTATAATCCTCATCGATTATCCCTCATCAATTTCTCCGGTATTGTACTGCTTCAGTTTTTTGACGATCGTGGATTGGTCTACGTGGAGCGCTTTTGCCGCCTTGTAGGTGCTTCCGTACATCTGGTGCGCGCGCAGGATCAGTTCCTTTTCCACCATTTTTTTCGCATCCTTCAAAGGAATCAGCCCTTGAATGGAAACGGTGTTCTCCTCGAAAAGCTGAACGTCTCCTTCTTTCAGCAAAAATTCAAAAACATCCTCCGAGTTCGTGACCACGATTCGCTCGATGATGTTCTCCAGCTCGCGAATGTTGCCCGGCCACTCGTACTCGACCAGTTTTCGCTTGAACGGTTTGCTGATGTTTTTGCTCTGATTGTACTTGCGGTTGAACACATCCAAAAAATGCTCGATCAGCATCGGGATCTCATCTTTTCGTTCCTTGAGCGGCGGAATCCGCAGCGGAACGACGTTCAGGCGGTAAAACAAATCTTTGCGAAACTGCTGCTTGCTGACCTGGACGGCCAGGTCGCGGTTTGTGGCGGCAATGATGCGGACATCGATCTGCTTGGCGACCACACCGCCGATTTTGCGGATGGTGCCCTCCTGCAAAACCTCCAGCAGCTTTGACTGCACATCGTAAGGCAGCTCGGCGATTTCGTCGAGGAAGATGGTGCCTTTGTCTGCCGCTTCGAACAAGCCGATTTTGCCGCCTTTTTTTCCGCCGGTAAAGGTGCCGGGCTCATAGCCAAACAGCTCGGATTCGATCAGGTCTTTGGGCAGCGACCCGCAATTCAGCGAGACGAACGGCTGGTCCGCGCGGTCGCTCATCGCGTGGATTTCTCTGGCTAAAAAGCTTTTGCCCACGCCGGATTCGCCGAGCAGCAGCACGGTGGAGTTCACCCGGGAAATTTTGTGGACGACATCCATGATTTTGGTCATCTTGTCCGATCCCCCGACAAAGCGCCGTGGGACACCTTGGCTCTGTGCCTCCTGCTGTGCTTTAAGCTCGATACCCCTGGTTACATTAATCAGCGACAAAATGAATTCGAATTCGCTGGTGCTGACTTTGGAAATCGTGAACAGCACCTTTTGCTGATCATGCGTGTACAAAAACTGTTCATTTTCGTTGAAATCAGGCTCATTGACGAACAGCTCCGTCCAGCGCAGCGTCGTCACATCTTGCTGCAGGCCAAAAATCTCTGCGATCGGACGCTGCGTAAGGTCGCTCGCACTGCCAAGAACCATTTCGATTTTGTAGGTGGAAGAGATGAAAAGCATGAGACTTACTTCCGGGACCGCAGGCATGCTGGTCGTCATCGTTACCAATCCCTCTGTTCTGCCATAATAGCTCATGATTCAAAAACCGATGAAAAAAATCATCATGATGATAAAAATCCTAGTGAAACAAATACTTGTTTTCATTGGTTTTCGAAAAAGTTAAGATAAGAATTACCGATGATAAAAATCATCAGTAACGAAATAAGTAGGTCTATTATACTTGGTTTTGGCCAAGTTTGGTACTGGCACAGTTATTGCGATAGAGAATTTATGCAGGCAAAGGGAGGGTATCTACTTGCGGTTATCCATTGCGCAAATCGAAACCAAATTGAACGACAAAGCATACAACCTCGCGAAAATCGAGCGCTTCCTGCACGAGGCCAAGGAGCAGAAATCGGATCTCGTGCTGTTTCCCGAGCTGGGCTTGACCGGCTATTCGATCGGCCCGTGGCTGGACGAAGCGGCGGAGACGCCGGATGGCGAAAGTGTGCAGTATGTGCAGGACCTCTGCAAAAAGCTGGCCATCCACACAATTTTTTCGTTTCCCGAGCGGGGGCAGGACGGCAACTACTATGTTGCGACCGTTTTTATCAACGATTTGGGCGAGGTTGTGGCGCTGCACCGCAAAACGCATCTGTACGGTGAGGAGCAGGTGCATTTTACGTGCGGCGACGAGGTGCAGGTGTTTCAGACCAAGTTCGGCGTAATCGGGATCATGTCCAGCTATGACCTGGAATTTCCGGAAATCGCCCGCATCCTGAGTAAAAAAGGCGCCGATTTGATCCTGATTCCGAGCACCAACATGGCGCCGTATAAAACCCACCAGCTCGCGTTTACGCAATGCCGCGCAATGGAAAATGAGGTGCCGCTGGCCTTGTGCAACCGGATCGGCAAGGAGGGCGACATCGAATTCATCGGCTGCAGCAGTTTCGTCGATGCGCAGGGTGTGACCCATTTGCTGCTGTCGAACCAGGAAGAGTTGCATACCATTCCCGTTTTGCTGTTCAAGAGTGCGGATTCCAAGCTGGATTACATCTTGAACAACCAGCCGCATTTATTCAAAGAGCTTTGCTAGGAAGGTAGAGAGAAATCATCAGGCTCCGGTTGGCTTGAGAACTAGCAGATAAAGACACAGGGGATTGGAGACGAGAGCTGATGAATTTTGAATTTTTGTTACCGACCAAGATTGTCATGAAAAAAGGGATTCGGTTCGATACGGGCGCGTATTTGCGCGAACAGGCGATGGCGCATGTGCTGGTGATCACCGACAACGGGATCAAAAACGCCGGCTTGCTTGCAGACATTTACGCCAGCCTGGAGAACAGCGGCATTACTTGCGACGAGTACAGCGATGTGAAGCCCAATCCGCGCGATACCGACTGCGACCGGATCGCGGCGCAGGTGAAAGGAAAGCGCCTCGACGGGATTCTCGCCATCGGCGGCGGCAGTGTCATCGATACGGCCAAGGCGGTCAGCATTTTGCACACGAACGGCGGCTCTGTGAACGATTATGAAGGCGCTTTTACGGTGAAAGCCGAGCCTGTGCCGATCGTCTGCATTCCGACGACAGCCGGTACCGGCAGCGAGGTAACCTTTTTCTCCGTCATCACCGACACCAAGCGCAAGTACAAAATGAGCATCCTCGATTACCAAATCGGGCCGAAGCTGGCGCTGCTGGATGCGGATTTGACCGCCACTTTGCCGGCGTCGATCGCTGCGAGCACGGGGATGGATGCCTTGACACATGCGATTGAGGCGTATACGGCGCGGGTGGCCAACCCGATCAGCGATGCGCTTGCGCTGCACGCGATCAAGCTGATCAGCGAAAATTTGCTCGAGGCGGTGCATGGTACGGAAAACGAGCAAGCCCGCGAAAACATGCTGATCGGCAGCCTGATCGCCGGAGCGGCTTTTGGCAACTCGGACATCGGAAGCGTTCACTGCATTTCCGAGGCGATCGGCGGTATGTACGACACGCCGCACGGAGTCGCCAACGCGATTTTCCTGCCGTATGTGTTCAAGCACAACATCGCAGCAAACGTGCAGCGGCATGCGGAAATCGGCTATGCGCTCGGCGCGGACCGCAGCCTGTCGCATGAAGCGGCGGCGCAGGCAGCTGTGGAGATCCTGTTTGCATTCAGCGAAAAGGTCAACATTCCGAAATTCCGCCATGTGAAAGGAGTGAACCCCGCCGACTTTGCAGTATTGGCGCAAAACTCAAAAAACAATATCTCCGATCCAAACAATGCAAAAGAGATGACAGTCGACGATTATCTGCACATTTTGGAAGAAGCGTATGCCACAGAATAACGTTCCAACGAGAGGTGAACATGTATGGCTACACTGAAACGAACATTAGGTTTTTGGACATCTTATGCTACGGCGACGGGACTCGTCGTAGCAGGCACCACAATGGTATCGCTCGGCTACAGCATGGGCTTGACGGGACCAGCCTTTATCATTCCGGCATTTTTGGCGATGGTGATCAGCATCGTGGTTTCATTTTCGTATGCGGAGCTTAGCTCGATTCTCCCGGGAGCGGGCATGATCGGGGACTATACGCTTGCCGCAATGGGGCGGTTCATGGCGATCGTTGCCGTGCTCGGGGGCTATATCGTGCTCGTATCGGCAGCAGGGGCAATGGAATCGATTACGGCAGGACTCGCTGCCGAAATGTTGTCGCCGGCAGTGGACAGCACGACAGTTGCTATTATCCTTCTCGTCTTTTTCCTGATCGTCAACTTGATCGGCGTCGACGTATTCGGTTCGGTGCAAGTGCTGTTGACCGTCACCATGATGGCGTCGACCGCCTTGATGGGACTATTCGCTTTGCTGGGGATCGGCACCGTTGCGGAACCGCATTCCGTGGCGTTCAATCCGGCAGGCTGGGGAACCGTGTTCCAGTCGCTTGCGCTGGGGATTTGGCTGTACATCGGGATCGAGTACATTTGCCCGATGGCGGAAGAGGTCAAAAATCCGTCGAAGACGATTCCACGGGCAATGATTTGGGGCCTTGTCACCATTTTTATCGCCGATATGCTGTTCGGACAAGCGTTGACGCAATTCGTTCCGCTGGACAAGCTGACGACATCGGCTACGCCGCAAGTTGACGGCGGGCTCGCGATGTTTGGCAAACCGGGCATGATCTTTATCATCATCATCACCATACTGGCCAGCTCCAGCTCGATCAGTTCCCACCTCGCCGCTGTGCCGCGGATGCTGTATGGACTGGCGCGCGAAGGGATGCTGCCGAAAGGGTTCGCGTACATTCATCCGCGCTTCCGTACGCCATGGGTTGGCATTATTGCGGTTTTCCTCTTGCTGTGCATTCCGTTTTTGCTCAGCATCAGCATGGATCTGATCGCGACACTGATTCTGTCTTCTTGCGTGACATGGCTGCTGTCATACTTGATCGCCCAGGCGAACG
Organism: Brevibacillus fluminis; assembly: GCF_052072235.1. GTDB lineage: Bacteria > Bacillota > Bacilli > Brevibacillales > Brevibacillaceae > Brevibacillus_D > Brevibacillus_D fluminis_A. Next base: position 617,471 of record NZ_CM125436.1, read on the forward strand.
TAATCATTTTGCGCAAAAAATATCCGGACATGCCGCGCCCGTTCAAGACGCCGCTGTATCCGCTGCCGCAAGTTCTCGGGATTTTGGGCACGCTGTATGCCATCATCACCATTCATCCGGAAACGGACATGAAGATCAAAATCTACAGCATCTCGGGCGCGTGTCTGCTGGTGATCGTGCTGTATGCGTTCTTCTGGCTCAAATATAAAAAACTGCCGCTCTTCACCCCGTTGCCGATCGAGCATATCCGTGGCGAGATCGATCTGGAGACGGATGAAAAGCTCAAGGCGAGCAGCTAGTCAGGCAGCCGATGAACATTCACGAAAACGTTGAGAAACGAGCCGCCCACGCGCTTTCGCTGCTTGTCCGCCAGTTTTCATTTCCGCTTGTCCAGCAAGACCGGCTGACCTACCGATCCGGCGAGCAAACCGGCAGCCGGTGGGGTATCCGCTATACGCGGGCGAAAAAATGGATCAGCCGGGTGTATAGGCCGGAGATCGCATACATGTTTACGCTGCCGGATGCAGCCGATGAAACGTACCGATTCAGCTGGAATCCGGGCAAAAAACAATGGAAGAGCGCAGATGATCACGGAAGCCGCCTGGTTGGCAGACTCAATGAGCACCGCGACATCACCCAGCTGCTCGCCAGCGTCGACATGGAAAAGGTGGAGCTGACCAAAAACGGGAACGAGGTCACCCTCACACTCATCCCGATTCCCGGCTGTTTCATCTGGACCCTGATTCCGCCGATCCATTATTTCGTGAGGCTCAAGCCGGAAGAAGCCGCTGCGCTTACAGATGTAGCACTAAGAATTGAACATGCCGTCTTGCGCGAGGAATCAGCAATGAAAGGGGCTGTCCAATAAGTCCCTAAAATAAAAAGTTGGGCGGAAAAACGTCATGTTTTCCGTCCAACTCTTTTTTTTCTGTCGCGTTTGCAGTAAAGTAGCTTGGCGGATGCCCGCCACCTTCAGTAGATTGTGGGCCAAAGCCACAATCCCAAACTCGGTGTGAACCTTCTCTAGCCCTCGCAAGGAGAACCGCCGGAACGACCTGTTGCCCTTGATGTGACCGAATACGCTCTCTACCTCCACTTTACGTCGAGCATAGATGGCGGATTTCGCGTCATCCTCAAGAGCTTTTTTGGCCTTTGCTTTTACCTCTTCCCAGATCGTATTCCAGTGTACCTGGCGGTTCCCCTTTGCCTTGGTGCAGCTTGCCTTGAATGGACAATCACTGCAATCTTCACATTCATAAATCTTAAAGCTTTGTTCCAGGCCAGAAGTGTTTTTTTTCGTTTGGTATTTCTTAAAGCGAACGTACCGGCCATTTGGGCAAACAAATTGGTCATCGCGCTCTTCATACATCCAGTTGGAGGCGTGCCGGATGTCTTTCTTGTATCGACGTGTTTTCTCTTTCCTGTAGCTGCCGTAAGGAATGAGAAAATCAAAACGCGGCTCTTTTTCTTCGCCCACCGCATACAAATAGTTCTCTTCGCTGCCATAGCCTGCATCGGCAATCACCGTTTTCGGCATGGGCAAAGAAGACGCGGCTAATCGCTCCATATGTGGCATAAAGCAACGCGTATCTGTAGGTCGCTGATGAAGGCTGTAAAACAAAATGAATTGGTTTTCCGTGGCCATTTGCACATTGTAGCCCGGCTTCAGTTGGCCATTTTTCATGTGATCTTCCTTCATCCGCATAAACGTGGCGTCCGGGTCTGTTTTGGAATAGCTGTTGCGATCACCAAAGCAGGCTTTCTGCTGCTCATACTTGGCGAATCGGGGAAGAAAATCCTCCCGAATTTGTTTCAGCGGCTGCTTCAAGGCACTGCGCTCTTTGCGTAACTCTTTCCGCTCTTCGCTGCCGTTTGCCTCCGCTATTTGTTCCGTCAATCTTTCCACCTTTTCCTCCAGCACGACTGCTGCTACTTCGAGCTTGGTAGGCAGTTCATCTGGTTCCGCCGCCGCGTATTCGCCAGCTTCTTGCTGCGTGAGCGTATGAATATGTGCAAGGGCAGCCTGTACTTTTTCCTTGAGCTTCTCCTCGAAGCGTAATGTCGATTTCTTCCACACAAACGAATACTTGTTAGCGTCAGCTTCGATCTTCGTACCATCTAAAAAGTACTGCTCCATCGTGATATAGTTGTCTGCGATGAGCGTTCGGATCATCGTTTCAAACAGCTCGTCCATAAACGTTTTCATGCGCACACCACGAAAGTCGTTCAGGGTACGGAAGTCGGGCTGTTGCATCGCTGCCAGCCACATGGCCGGGAGATTTTCTTGCAGTAGCTTTTCGATGCCACGACAGGAATAGACTTTTTGTGAGTAGCCGTACAGCATGACTTTGAGCATCATTTTGGGATGGTAGGCACTCCGGCCTCCGCCTGTATAGTGAGAAAACAACTGCTCATCCGGGATGGCTTCAATCATCTCGTCAATCACGCGGGCTACGTGATGGGTAGGAATGTACATCTCCAGATCCAGAATCATCTGAGCCTGTTTGTTGTCATAGTCTTTAAAGGTAGGTGCAAGGTTTCTTTTGGAAACGATCTTTTCTTCCAACCCCCCTAGAGGAAGGGTCAGCCCTGTGGTATACTCTTCTATAGTAGTCATTTGATTAAGCATAAAAACCGTCCTTTTGTAGAGTGTGGGTGTGGTAACTTCCATTCTACAGGAAAAGGCGGTTTTTTTGTGCCTTATTTTAACATGTAACAAAAATGGGGCGTCCAGCGGTCAGTTTTCACTGACTTTCTGGACAGCCCCTTCATCTGTCTTAAAAAGCGAAGGGATTCGGGCGAAAAAGTGAGGCGAAAGCTTTGGCTTGGCCAGCAGAGGCTCCGGCAAAAAAATGGAACGTTTTTCGCGCCACATGAGCGTCCTTGAGATACACCCGCCGCGCAGCGTGTGGCTTTGGGGCGCGGTTCCATTTTTTTGCCGGAGCCGGTCTTGTCTGCTTCCTTGCAGGCCAAGCCACTCGCGACAGCCCCACTTTTTCGCCCGAATCCCCGACCAACTGCCGTAGCAAATGTTTTACGCGGCCCCTCCCTCGGACTCCGTCGGCAAAATCACCGTAAAATAAACCCCTTCACCGCCATTATCCACGCGAATGCTGCCGCCATGCGACTCGATGACAGCGCGCGCGATGGCGAGCCCCAGCCCATGCTTGCCGGATTTGCCTTTGCGGAAGCGCTGGAACAGCTGCGGCAGCAAGTTTTCCTCAATCGGCGGCCCGTCATTGGACAAAATCAGCTCCAGCCTGTCTGAAAACGAGGAGCTGCGGATGCAAAGCTTCGTTTTGGCATAGCGAAGCTGGTTTTCCAAAATGTTGACGAATGCGGTGCTGAGCTGCTCGCCATCTCCGTAGCAGTACAGCGAATGAGGAAGGCGCACGTCCCACTCGATCGCCGGGTTCAGGACGGACAGGCGCTGCCTGATCAACGTGAACAGCTCGACCAGATCGACGCGTTTGAACTGGGTCATCTGCGCCACCGATTCGATTTTCGTCAAATAGAGGAGCTGTTCCACGACTTTTTCCAGACGCTTGCTTTCCTCCATGATGATCGCGAGCCCGCGGTCGGCTTGCTCGCCTTGGAAGATGCCTTCTGCAAGTCCTTGCGTATAGCCTTGAATCGCCATGATCGGCGTCTTCAGCTCATGCGAGATGTTCTGGATGAAGTGGCGCTGCGACTCGTCATACTCCTTCAGCTGATTTTTCATTTTTTCAAAAGAGCGGGCGAGCTGGCCGATTTCATCCTGCCGGTCGACTTTAAGGGGCACGTCGAACTGGCGCAGGGCGATTTTTTGGCACGACTCATCCAGCCTGCGGATCGGCGCGCTCAAATAGCGGCTGAACCACATGGCGAGCAGCCAGCTCATCACCAAAATGATCGCGAACACGATGAAAAACTGCTGGGTCAACACGGCGTTGATGTTATTCAAATCGCGCTCTTTGGAAAACAGCACCAGGTAGTAGGGGAACGAGTGATAATTGAGCTGCTTGCTGACGAACAGATACGTTTCATGGCTGCGGTCAAGCGTCCCGCGCTGCAGTTCGTCTTTTTTGTAGGTGGCCGCCATACGATACAGCTGCACCAGATCGCTTTGCGGCACCTGTTCGGTGCTTCGCTGCCCCAAAAGCTCTCCGTTCGGCCCGTATACGAGCACATCAAAGGAGTATTCGTACTTGGACAACAGCAATTGCAAAAAGAGCGGGGCGGAAGCAGGGAAAGGAAGCAATTCATTATGCTCGGTAAACGAGATGTGGCTCGACAATTCATCGAACTCGTCTTCCAGCAGCGAAAACGTATTGCTGACCAAATACTGTTTGACCGCCAGCGGATACAAAACGCCCACGCTGCTCCCGAGCAAGATCGTCAGCAGCATGAACAGGATGAGGATTTGGCGGGAGAGCGGCCAGTTTTTCAAGCGCAAAAGCTTCATAGATTGGTCATCCTGTACCCGAAGCCGTAGACGGTTTCCAGAGGGAATTCCGGCAGCTTCCGGCGAATCCGCTTGACCAGATCATCGACGGCGCGGTCAGAGCCGATGTAATCGTCGCCCCAAATGGCGGTCAATATTTGCTCGCGGTGGAGCGCTTGGTTCGGATTGCGCAAAAAGAAGGAGATCAGGTCGAACTCTTTTGTCGTCAAATCGATCGGCGTTTCGTTTTCTTTGATCAGCCGCCCTTTTTCCGAGATCAAGTATGGCCCGACCGCCATCCAGTCCTGGTATTGCTGCTGAGGCGATGCGACGGTTGGGACCGCTGGTTTTTCGTAAGTGCGCTGGAGCAGCTTCTGGACGCGGATGACGAGTTCGCGCGGCAAAAACGGTTTGGCCAGGTAATCGTCGCTGCCCAGCTCCAGGCCGATCACTTTATCCATATCTTGATCGCGTGCGGAAATGAAGATGATCGGCACATCGGATTGTTTGCGGATCAAACGGAGCAGCTCATAGCCGTCGATATCCGGCAGCATGATATCGAGAATCCAGAGATGCGGTTGTTCTTTATCCAAAATGGCAAGTACCTCTGAGCCGGATTGGAAGGTTTTGACCTGGAAACCGGCATTCAGCAGGTACGAGTTTAATAACTGCAAAAGATTCGTTTCATCATCGACCAAATAAATTACGTAAGGTGAAGACATAGGGGCTGTACCCTCCCTATCAGGATTTCTTTTTATATTGTAGCATAGCGCTAAAATGGATGTATGGGAGCAGTATAGGAGGACTGTGTAAAACTTGTGAAAGCCCGCTTTTCGTGGCAGAATCTGTCGAATATAATGGGAGAAAAGGTCGAATCCCAACCACTACCAGTCAAAGGAGAGGTCATATGCTTTTTCGCAATATGAAAATATCATCCAAGATCCTGCTGCTCGTTATATTGGCTGTGATCTTCCTCGCTGCTGTCGGCCTGGCTGGTCTGTCCAACATGCGTACGATGTCTGACAATTCCAGGACGATGTATGAAAACGGGTTGCTGCCGATCCAGATGGTTGAAGAAATGCGAATCAACAACACCGTGGCCGAGCAGTATGTGATGGAACTGCTGATGGAAAAAGAGCAAAGCAGCCAACAAGCAATTGTAAACAAAATTGAAGAAAAATTAAAAATAAATGAACTGATTAGCGCGTCGTATGAGCGCAGCGGCTTGCTGCCGGAAGAGAAGCGGTCGCTCGATGAGCTGAACGGCATGCTGCGCGGCTACAAGACCGAGCAGGACAAAGTGATCAAGCTGGCCCTGGACGGGAAAAATGAAGAGGCGTACCGCTATTTCGTCGACAAAGTTCGCGACATGCGCCAGCAAGTGGACCGGTTCCTGGGCGGGATCGCCAGCCAAAATGTGAAGAAAGCCGAAAATTTGAACAAGCAAAACGAGCTGGGGTATCGTTCCTCCATTATGGAGTTGCTCGCAATCGCGTGCGTGGCGATTGTTTTGTTTATGGCTGTCGGATACTTGATCAGCAGAATGATCACCAAACCGCTCAAGCAAATCCAGTTCTTGATGGAAAAGGCGGAAACGGGCGACCTGACCGTTGTCGGGACGTATCGTTCCAAAGATGAAATCGGCGTGCTGACCTCCGATTTTAACGATATGATCCGCGGATTGAAGGACATGATGGCGAAGGTCAATTCCGATGCGCTGCACTTGGCGTCAAGCGCACAGCAACTGTCTGCCAGCACGCAGCAGACGATGGCCGCAACCAACCAGATCACGGCAGCCATCCAGGAAGTGTCGAGCGGAGCGGAGCGCCAGCTGGTCAGCACGGAGGAGATGGCGAAATCAATGGAAGAGATGGCGATCGGAATTTCGCGCATTGCCGAATCGTCCTCGACCGTATCGGAAACGTCCACCGATGCCGCCGCTGCAGCGGGACAAGGCAACCAGACGGTACAGGAGGTCGTCGCTCAGATGGGCCTGATTCGCAGTGCGGTAGAGCAATCTGCGACAACCGTCCAGCGCCTGGGCGAACGCTCCAGCCAAATCGTCCAGATCGTCGATGTGATCACCGCCATCGCTGCACAGACCAACCTGCTTGCGCTGAATGCGGCCATCGAAGCGGCGCGGGCCGGGGAGCATGGGCGAGGCTTCGCGGTAGTGGCGGACGAGGTGCGCAAGCTCGCCGAGCAATCCGAACAGTCGGGCCAGCAAATCACGTCGCTCATCAAAGAGATCCAGCTCGATACGCAAGAGGCCGTGAAAGCAATGGAGAAGGTCAGCCAAAACGTAGAGACGGGCATGGTCATGGTGGGCGACGCCGGACAAGCTTTCGGCAGCATACTCGATGCCATTTCGCACGTGGCGGATCAGATTCAGGAAGTTTCCACGCTTTCCGAGGAGATGTCCGCGATTTCGGAGGAGGTCGCTGCATCTGTAGGGGAAGTGGAGCGGATCTCGCGCGAAACGGCGGCCAGCTCCCAAATGGTATCTGCCTCGTCCCGGGAACAATTGGCATCGATGGAGGAAATCGCGTCCTCCACGCAATCGCTCAGCCAGCTTTCGCACGAATTGCAAGAGATCACAAGCGAGTTCAAGCTGGCCTGAAAGCAAGCGGAACCGTTGGAAGAGTCCCCTGTACGGGGATTCTTTTTTTTCGTCCAGGAAAGTTTAAAGAAGAGAGATTGGCTGCCAAAAGGGGAGGATTCCCAAACATTCGTAGAGAAAACAAAACGGCACGAACATGCCAAGAGTAAAAACGCCAAAGAAGGAAGTGGTCAGATATGAGCAAGCGCTTGAACCGAACCGCCCTCTCAATCATGATGTTGATTCTCTTAACCGCATGTGCACAAGAAACAACGGTTCCGCCTGCCCAAACTGAACCGCCCGCACCCGCGCCGACTCCGCCGCCGGTGACGCAGCAGCCATCCCCGGAACAGCCTGCCTATTCGTATACCGCGCCTTTGACCGGCATGGGCACCAACGAACCCGTGGATCGTCGCCCGATCATGGTGATGGTCAACAACGCTCCCCCAGCCCGCCCGCAATCGGGACTGGACAAGGCGGACATCGTTTACGAATTGCTGGCCGAGGGCGAGATGACGCGCTTCGTCGCGATTTATCAAAGCCAACGGCCGAAGGTGATCGGACCTGTCCGCAGCATCCGCCCTTATTTCATTCAATTGGGCGCGGGCTTTGATGCGGTCATGATCCACGCAGGAGGTAGCCCCGAGGCGCTGGAGACTTTGGCTCACTCCACCACTTACAATTCCGTCAACGAAATCTCCAACGGAAAATATTTTTGGCGGGAAAAATTCCGCAAAATGCCGCACAACCTGTACACCGATCTCGACCATATCGAAAAAGCGATCGCCGACAAAGGGATGCGCAACCGGGCGGAACTGCCGTTTTTGCCGTTTCTGCCGGCCGATGCCGTGATTACGGATGGCGCAAAGGCGGAGACGGTCCAGGTAACCTACCATTCGCTGAACAAAGCCAGCTACACGTACGATCCGGCGAGCAAAAAATATTTGCGCTTCACGGCTGGAAAGCCCCATACCGATCTCGTCACCAAACAGCAGCTGTCTGTGACCAATCTGCTGGTGATCGCCGCCCGCCACAAAATTTTGGACAGCGAAGGGCGGCGCGAGGTAGATATTAACGGTCCTGGAGATGGGTACCTGTTCCAGCAAGGAAAAGTGCAGCCGGTCATCTGGAAACGTGTGAACGGCGTGATCCGGGCCTATTCCGTGACCGGCCAAAAGGAGCTGCCGCTGCTTCCTGGTAATACATGGGTCAACGTTCTTCCAGACAAGCCGGGGCTTGCAAAAGAACTTTCTTTCCAGTAAAAACTTTTTTATAATTAGTGGGTACCAATGCCCAAGATTCGCTTGAATTGGTCTCGTTTTTGGCCTAAGATAAATAAAGTGACTGTAGGGCTTTAAAATTGTAAAGATTTAAAGAGCTTATTTTTCATCGTGTAAGAATTTATAAGTGCTCGCGCTTATAAATTCTGGAGCGGAAGTAAAACTTCCATAGCTCGAAGAACCTGCTTCTTGAAAGAACTTCTGAAAGAAGTTTTTCTTACCATATAGATGAGGTGAGTGTATGCAATTGGAGAAACTGAAGGGGAAGGGAATCGAGCAGCTTTTTGAAGCGGTTTTGTCGCTTGAGACCATGGAAGAGTGCTATCAGTTTTTTGACGATCTCTGCACCATTAATGAAATGCAATCGCTTGCACAACGGTTGGAAGTAGCCCGGATGCTGCGCAAAGGGTTCACGTACAATCAGATCGAAGCGGAAACCGGCGCGAGTACAGCTACCATCTCCCGTGTAAAGCGCTGCCTGAATTACGGAAACGATGGCTATCAGCTTGCCCTGGAACGAATTGGAAGGTAAACTAGGAGGCTTGCTGTGATCGATTTTCATACTTGGCGTCATGTATTCAAACTGGACCCGGATAAACCGATCGATGACGATGCGCTGGAAGCGATTTGCGATTCCGGCACCGATGGGATCATTGTCGGCGGGACGCTGGGGATTACGTATGACAATACGCTGGAGCTGATGGCGCGGATTCGCCGCTATGCGGTTCCCGCTGTTTTGGAAGTGTCCAATCTGGAAGCGGTCGTGCCGGGCTTTGATGCGTATTTTCTGCCGCTGGTGCTGAATGCGGGCGATCCGGATTGGCTGATCGCTCCCCATGTGGCTGGATTGACCGCCTATGGCTCCTACATCCATTGGGAGGAAATTTTCGCGGAAGGGTACTTGATCCTCAACCCTGATGCGGCTGCGGCCAAGCTGACCAAGGCTCGTCCCGTGGCGGGCAAGGAAGAAGCCAAAGCGTATGCGCGGGTAGCTGCGCATATTTGCAAAACGCCGATTTTTTACGTGGAATACAGCGGCATGTATGGCGATCCCGAGATCGTCCGCGCGTGCAAGTCCGGCTACGAGGGCGGCACGCTGTTTTACGGCGGCGGCATCGCCGGTGTCGAACAGGCGCGCGAGATGGGGGCGATTGCCGATGTCGTGGTTGTCGGCAATATCGTATACGATGATGTGGAAGCGGCGCTTATGACCGTGCAAGCGGTAAAAGAGGTCAACCGGCCTTGATCGGATTGTAAAAAAGAAGGCGACGTCCTGAGAAAAGCGATTTTTCTCCGGCGTCGCCTTTTTGTTGCGCGATTGTTGGAAATCAGTAGGCCAAACGTCCAGCGACCGTAATGACGGCTGCTCCGGAAATTTTGATGATCGGCGACGGTGCAGCAGGCTCGATCATCGCATGCAGCGTGCCGGGACGGCCGACGGCATCGCCTTGGCCGATCACCAGGCGAGCGGGGGCATCGGCAGGAACCAGGCCTTCCAGCGCCAAATAACCGGAAAGCGCGCCGTTTGCGGAGCCTGTCACCGGGTCTTCCGGAATCCCGATTGCGGGGCAAAAATCGCGCGTATACAGATCATAGCCGGGGCGGTCTGCGGCAAACGTGAACAAATGCGTCGTCACGACCCCGATTTCTTCATTCATTTTGCCCAGTTCAGCCAACAGGGGAGCGGCGGCATCGATCGCTGCCTGCGTTTTGACGGGCACGAGCAAATGCCAGTTGGCGGTGCTGGCGATGCGGAGCGGATAGCGCTCATCGAGATCGTCAGGGCGGATTCCGAGCAAGCGGGCCAGCTCGGGGAGCGGATATTCCAGCGGTTTTACTTTGGGAGCCGCTTGGGTCATGGTGACACGGGCCAGCGCGCCGTTTTCCTTTTCCCAGGCAATCGGCACCAGCCCGATATTCGTATCGAACACGACTTTTTCGGCACGGTCGGCCCAGCCGAGGCGGGTGGCCAGCAGCCAGGCGGAGCCTACCGTCGCGTGTCCGCAAAAATCGATTTCGACCGTTGGCGTGAAGAAGCGCACGCGAAAGTCCGCATCGGACCTCTCGCTGGGGAATAGGAAGGCTGTTTCCGATTGGTTCAGCTCGCGGGCGATTCGCTGCATCTGTTCATCGGATAGCCCTTCCGCATGGGGGACGACCCCCGCCGCATTCCCGCCGAACGATTGCGATGTAAACGCGTCAACCAAATAGATGTCAATTTCTTTCATTTGTCATTCGCTCCTTTTCGCTCTATCTTGCTTTCAGTATAATGATGGTACTACCATCAGACAAATGAATGTTCCTCATGGGATGAATGAGTGATTTTCATGCAAGGAGCGTGATTGCTGTATGACGTTGATGCAAGCACAGGTGTTTTTGGCTGTCGTGGAAACCGGGACGTTCACCAAGGCGGGAGAGCGGCTCAACCTGAGCCAATCGGGTGTGAGCCACACCATCTCCGGCCTGGAGACAGAGCTTGGCATCCAGCTGCTCGTGCGAAACCGACACGGCATCAAGCTGACGCAAGCGGGGGAGCGAATTTTGGCGCACGTCAGGGAGATGGTCAACCGGGCCGAGCAAATCAGGCAGATCGCCGCCGACACGATCGGCATGTCGATCGGGACGATTCGCATCGGGAGTTTTCCAAGCGCCTCCGCCAAGCTTTTGCCAGGCATCATCCGCGCGTTTCAGGAGCAGTTTCCGCAGATCGAACTCGTTTTTTGCGAAGGCACGTACGGGCAAATCGTGCAGTGGCTGCAAGCGGGCGAGGTTGATGCCGCTTTTGTCACGCTTCCGACATCAGGCTTTGATAGCATCGCATTGATTGAAGATCCGTTGGTGGCGGTACTGCCCCACGATCACTCGCTGGGCGGCAAACATGCTGTGACGCATGAAGAAATCGCCGCCGAACCGTTCATACTGCCGCTCGCCGGCTGCGAAAAGCTGGTGCTGGAGTCGTTCCAGCGAGCAGGCGCAACCCCGCACATCCGCTTCGAGGTTGCTGACAATCCAACCATTTTGGCGATGGTCAAAGAAGGGCTTGGCCTGTCGATCGTGCCGCGGCTGACGCTGCCGGCAACACTGGACGGGGTGGTAGCGGTTCCGCTCGCTTTGGAGGCGGCAAGAAGCATCGGTCTCGCCGTTCCGGTGCTCGATGATGCGGCGCCTGCCGTTAAGGCGTTCAGGCAGACGGCGCTGGAATGGGTGGATCAACATTTTGCCCGGATGCAACCGCCGTCGATGCAGCAAAAAAGTGGCGGCAGCGGCTGACTTATGCCAAAATAAGAACATATGCTTTTATTCGGTTTGTATTACGTGAAAGGTGGCAAACGAATGTCGATGTCGTTTCAAGATAAATTCCTCTCTGGTCTCAATCCGCAGCAGCGGGAAGCTGTCGCAACAACTGAAGGGCCCGTGCTGATCATGGCCGGCGCAGGGAGCGGCAAGACGCGCGTGCTCACCCAGCGCATCGCTTATTTGATCGGGGTGCACAGACGGGCGCCCTGGAGCATCCTTGCCATTACATTTACCAACAAAGCGGCGCGCGAGATGAAAAACCGGGTGGCCAGTCTGGTCGGCAGCGGCGCCGAGGACATCTGGATCTCGACCTTCCACTCGCTGTGCGTCCGGATTTTGCGCCGCGATATCGATCGGATGGGGATCAACCGCAGCTTTACGATTTTGGATGCAGGAGACCAGCTGACCGTAATCAAGCAATGCTTGAAGGAGCTGAATCTCGATCCGAAGCTGTATGAGCCGCGCAACGTGCTGGGCGCGATCTGCACGGCAAAAAACGAGCTGATCGACGCTGCCGCGTATGCGCAAACGGCCGGAGACCCATTCCAGCGCACAGTGGCACGCGTATTTGAGCTGTACCAGAAAAAGCTGAAAAACAACCAGTCGCTCGACTTTGACGATTTGATCATGACGACCGTCCGGCTGTTCAAAGAGGAGCCGGAAGTGCTCGAGTTTTACCAGAAGAAGTTCCAGTACGTCCACGTCGACGAGTATCAGGATACGAACCGTGCGCAATACCAGCTGATCAAGCTGTTGGCCGGCGGCTATCAAAACATTTGCTGCGTGGGCGATGCGGACCAGAGTATTTATAAATGGCGCGGTGCCGATATTTCGATCATCCTGAACTTTGAAAAGGATTATCCGAATGCGAAATTGATCAAACTGGAACAAAACTACCGTTCGACCAAGACGATTTTGCAGGCGGCCAACAAGGTGATCGAAAAGAACGTGGCGCGCAAAGACAAAAACCTTTGGACGGAGAACGAGGAAGGGGAGAAAATCCGCTTTTACGAAGGCGCTTCCGAGCACGAGGAAGCCTATTTCATCGTCGATACAATCCGCCAGAACTTGTCCAAATACAAAAGCTTCGACCGATTCGCCGTCCTGTACCGGACGAATGCCCAGTCCCGCGTGGTGGAGGAAGTGTTCATCAAGTCGAACATCCCGTATACCATCGTAGGCGGCACGAAGTTCTATGATCGCAAAGAGATCAAGGACGTCCTCGCGTATTTGCGCCTTATTTCCAATCCGGATGACGACATCAGCCTGGAGCGGATCATCAACGTGCCGAAGCGCAACATCGGGGATACAACCGTGGACAAAATCCGCGAGTTCGCTTCCCGTCAAGGCGTATCCATGTTCCGCGCGATTCAGGACGCAGGCTACATGGGGCTGCCGGCGCGCACGACCAATGCGATCCTGTCCTTCAGCGATCTGATCAACGGCTTTACGCAGATGACCGACTACCTGTCTGTAACCGAGCTGGTTGAAGAGGTGCTGGAAAAGTCGGGCTACCGTCAATCGCTGCGCGAGGACAAATCGCTGGAAGCGGCGGCGCGCCTGGAAAATATCGAGGAGTTTTTATCCGTTACCCAGGAATTCGAGAAAAAGAGCGAAGACAGAAGCTTGCTCGCCTTTTTGACCGACTTGGCGCTGGTTGCCGACATCGATACGCTTGGCGACGACGCGCAGCAGGACGATGCCCCGGCCGAAGGCCAGGTAGTTTTGATGACGCTGCACAGCGCGAAGGGGCTGGAGTTTCCGGTCGTCTTTCTGGTCGGGATGGAAGAGGGCGTATTCCCGCACAGCCGCGCGTTGTTCGATGACAGCGAGCTGGAGGAAGAGCGCAGGCTCGCCTATGTGGGAATCACCCGCGCGGAAGAGCGTCTTTATTTGACGTGCGCGCGGATGCGCACGCTGTTTGGACGGACCAGCTACAACGCGACATCGCGCTTCATCGACGAGATTCCGCCGGAGGCGCTGGAGGGACGCGAGCAGCAGGAGCGTTCGGGCGGCTTCGGCCGTACCGGCTTTGGCGCGACGGCACGTCCGCAAAGCGGGGAAAGTCGCTTCGGCGTCAAGCCGCTGCAGCCGCGTACGACAGCCGCATTCGGGCAGAAACCGGCATCCGGCAGCATCATTTCGCCGGCAAAACTTACGCACCACGGCAAAGCAGCAGGAATTGACTGGAAAGTGGGCGAAAAAGTGAAGCACGGTAAATGGGGCATCGGAACGGTAGTCAGCGTCAAAGGAAAAGGCGACGATGTCGAGCTGGACATTGCCTTCCCGAGCCCGGTCGGAATCAAAAAGCTGTTGGCCAATTTTGCGCCGATTGAAAAAGCATAACCTCATTTTTGGTGGAGGGATTTATCGATGGAACGAACAGCCGCCCAGGCGCGTATAGAGCAATTACGGGAAGAGATTGAACGACACAATCGGCTTTATCATACGGAAGACAGACCGGAGATTTCGGATGCCGAATACGACCAGCTCATGCGCGAGCTGCAAGCGTTGGAAACGGAGCATCCCGATCTGCTCACCGCGGATTCGCCTACGCAGCGCGTCGGCGCGGAACCGCTGCCTTTCTTTGAAAAAGTGGAGCATAAAACGCCGATGCTCAGCCTCGGGAACGCATTCAATGACACGGACCTGCGCGATTTTGACCGGCGGGTGCGGCAAATCGTCGGGAACGATGCCGTCCGTTATGTGTGCGAGCTGAAAATCGACGGCTTGGCGGTCTCGCTCCACTATGAAAACGGCATGTTCGCAAGAGGCGCGACGCGCGGCGACGGAACGATCGGCGAGGATATTACGCAAAACCTGAAGACGATCAAAACCATCCCGCTCCGTTTGTCACAGCCGTTGACGCTGGAGGCGCGCGGCGAGGCATTCATGTCGAAGCGCTCCTTTGAAAAGCTGAACAAAGAGCGTGAGGAGCAAGGCGAGCCGCTGTTTGCCAACCCGCGCAACTCGGCGGCAGGCAGCTTGCGCCAGCTTGACTCCAAAATCACGGCATCGCGGGCGCTCGACATTTTCATCTACGGGTTAAGCGATTTGCAAGGCGATGTGCAGCCGCCGCAAGCGCACAGCGAAGGTCTTTCGCTGCTGGAGTCGCTCGGCTTCAAGGTGAACAAGGAGCTGCGCGTTTTTGACGATATCGAGGATGTCATCACGTTTATCAACGGGTGGGCAGAAAAACGGCCGACATTGCCGTATGAGATCGACGGAATGGTGATCAAGGTCGACAGCTACGCACAGCAGCAGGAGCTGGGCTTTACCGCCAAAAGCCCGCGCTGGGCGATCGCGTACAAATTCCCGGCCGAGGAAGCGGTGACGATCCTCGAAGACATCGAGGTGACGGTGGGCCGGACAGGAGCTGTCACGCCGACGGCTCTGCTGAAGCCGGTCAGCCTTGCCGGGACGACGGTCAAGCGCGCATCGCTGCACAACGAGGACATCATTCGCGAAAAAGGCTTGCTTTTGGGCGACCATGTCGTCGTCAAAAAAGCGGGTGACATCATTCCGGAAATCGTCGCGGTGCTGCCGGAACGCAGAACAGGCAGCGAAGTTCCGTTTACCATGCCGACGCACTGTCCGGAATGCGGAAGCGAGCTGGTGCGCCTCGATGAGGAAGTGGCGCTGCGCTGCATCAATCCGGAATGTCCGGCATTGATTCGCGAAGGGATGATTCACTTTGTGTCGCGGCTGGCGATGAACATCGACGGCCTCGGCGAAAAGCTGGTCGGACAGCTGTTCCACGACGGGCTTTTGAAGAGCGTGGCTGACCTGTACTATCTGCATGAACGCCGCGAAGAGCTGCTTTCCCGCGAGCGGATGGGCGAGAAATCGGTCGATAACCTGCTTGCCGCGATCGAGGCGAGCAAGCGCAACTCGTTGGAGCGTTTGCTGTTCGGTCTCGGCATTCGGCACGTCGGGGCGAAAGCGGCGCGTCAGCTCGCCGAGCATTTCGGCCAGATTGACGCGCTGATGACAGCGACGGAAGATGAGCTGGTGGCAATCGACGAGATCGGGCCCAAAATGGCGGCAAGCATTCTGACGTATTTTGCGATGCCGCAGGTGCATCACCTGATCGAACGGCTGAAGGCTGCCGGGGTCAATACGGAGTATACAGGCGTGCGCGCATCGGAAGCCGCCGTTGACTCTGTGTTCCAAGGAAAAACGGTCGTCATCACCGGCACATTGGTCGCGATGTCGCGTCCGGAAGCGGAAGAGAAAATTACGCTTTTGGGCGGGAAAGCGACAGGCAGCGTGAGCAAAAAGACGGACATGGTGATCGCCGGGGAAAAAGCCGGCTCGAAGTTGGAAAAAGCGAGAGATCTGGGCATACCTATCATAGATGAACAAACATTTTTGGCAATGCTTCCAAAAGATGAATGATTTGTAGCGGCCAACTAATTAGGATGTGAAAACCATGAAGTGTGCGATGAAAGCCTGGGGCATCGGAATGCTTTTGGCGACATGGTTCGTTACCGGCTGTCAAGATGACGGTCAAGCGACGGTGCAACCACGAAAAAATCAGCAGCTACCGGTAGTGGCAGCACATATTCAAGGGGACATGACCTATCAGGATGTCCTCCAAAAAGGCGAACTGGTTCATGCTGTCGGGATGCCGGGACAAGCCGGCCAGATTTGGGTGGGGACGCATCGCGGTCTGTATGTCTCGGCACAGAACAAAACATGGGCACTGCTTTCGTCTGATTTGGGTGGAGAGGATATTGCCGGATGGGTCGTCAACGCCAATAATCCGAACGAGGTTTTTGTCGCTGGCGAAAGTGTCTCGTTCCGTTCGACCGATGGCGGGAAAAGCTGGGAGCAGGTTGGCGACGGCCTCCCCGCTTCTCCGGATATCCGCAGCGTAGTCGAAGCGATGGAAGAGAAGCAGCGCGTGATGTATGCACTCGTTGCGACAGAAGGCGTCTTCCGTTCGGTGGATGGCGGCTTGCACTGGAAAAAATACATGGCGCTTGAGCAGCCCGTCAATTCGATGGAATACAACGCGGCGGATGGACATCTGTACGTCGTGACGCAGGATGGCGTGCTGGTGAACGACGGGACCAACTGGGTGAAGGAAGATTTGCCCGGTGCTTCACAGGTGTACTCGGTAGCAGCTGACAATACGAAAGGTGACCTGTATGCGTCAACTTCCGAGGGCATCTTCCAGAAACGGAACGGCGCATGGAAACTGATGGCTGCCAATGCCCCGGAAAGACTGGTTGTGATCGCTGCGGGCTCTGATAAAAACTCCTTGATTGGGGTAGGCGAATCGGCACTTCTCTATGTCTTGCAGCAAGAGGGATGGAAAAAATGGGAGTAAATCAAAAAGTAGCGGTCATTGACATGGGGTCCAACACGATCCGCATGGTAATCTTTCAAATGAACGAGCTGACGTACCATTTGATTGACGACACGAAAGAGACTGTGAGACTGAGCGAAAATATGGGGCCAGAGCAGACGATTAAACCTGCGGCGATGGAGCGGGCATTATCTGCTCTGGCCCGTTTCATGAAAATTTGCCGTTCGCGCAGCGTGGACACGATCATTCCGGTGGCCACGGCTGCTGTCCGGCAGGCGAAAAACCAGGCTGAGTACCTTGAACGTGTGAAACAGGAGACACAGCTTGCGTTTCGCGTGCTGAGCGGCCATGAAGAAGGCTATTACGGGTTTCTCGGCGTCATCAACGGGCTGACGCAACCCGCGGGCTTCACGCTGGATATCGGCGGAGGCAGCAGCGAGGTCACTTATTTTGCGGAGCGGCAATTGGCGAACACCGTCAGCATGCCATTCGGGGCATTGACGCTCACCGAACAGTTCCGCGACCCGGCTCCTGCAGGAGAAGGGAAACTTTTGCTTGCAGATATACGTCAGTATTTATATGGGGCGATTTCGTCCAATGAATGGATCGGCGACAAGACAGGCGTTCCGTTGATCGGCTTGGGCGGAACCGTGCGCAACATTGCCCGCATCCACCGCGAATTGATTCAGTACCCGCTTGAAAGCGCCCATCAATATGTGATGACAAAAGCGCAGGTGGATGAGACGATGGCGTTCATCGCTCAGCTTTCCGTAAAAGAGCTGCAGGCGCTGCCAGGGTTGTCCAAAGACAGGGCGGACATCATCGTGGCTGGCGGTTTGATCATTCAGACGCTGATGGAAGTGAGCGGTGCTCCCGAATTGATCATCAGCGGCAACGGTTTGCGCGAAGGGCTGTTTTTCGAGCATTACTACCAGGTTCATGGATCGGAAGCATTCGGCGATCCACTGGAGCTGGACGTGCAAAACACGATGCGCTATTACGGCGTACAGATCGAGCATGCGAAACACGTGGCGCATCTCAGCGTCCGGCTGTTCGATGAGCTGGCGGCGATCCACGGCCTCGGTGAGCGGGAGCGGCTCCTGCTGCGAATCGCGGCACACCTGCACAATGTCGGCGTAGCGGTCAGCTTTTACGAATGGCAAAAGCATACGTTCTATGTGCTGCTACATACCAAAATCGTCGGACTGACGCATCGGGAACGGTTGATGGTGGCATTGGTCGCCGCCCACCGGAGCAAAAAGAAAGTGCGGGAAATGACTGTGCCCTACCAGCAGCTGCTCCGTCCCGAGGATGAAGACGTAATTGCCAAGCTGAGCGTCATTTTGATGATGGCGCGGGCGATGGACCGCTCGCTGTCCAGCCATATTCAGGATGTGAGCTGCGAACAGAAGGAAGGCAAGGTCAAGATCGTCGTGTACAGCGTCGATCCGGATATTCGTCTTGAATTGAAGGAAGCCGGCGAGCTGCAGCAAAAATTCGTGAAGGCATTCGGCTGCGAATACAGCCTGAAGACCAAATTGACGACGGATCGAAGGCAGTAGGCTTCAACACGCGTTTTGCTGCACAACGCCAAGTATGGAAAAAAGGAGTTTTGCATCATGCATGCTGCATGGAAGCAGGCCGCGGCATTAGGCGCCGTATTACTTTTGACGCTGACGGGTACGGCTTGCTCTTTTTTGCCAGGAAAAACAAATGAGACGCCACAACCGGCGCAGCCCTCCATTTCGCCGATCGTGGCGGCGTCAGAAGATTATTATGCGAGCGTCGCGCCTTTTTCGCCCAATCAGACGCGCGGCATGCTGGCGAACTATGGGTATCGGATCGATTTCAGCCATCTGGAGCTGGGGTTGACCGAGATCGCCCGCGAAACGTTTGCGCCTGACAAATACTTGTTTCAGGAAGGGCAGCAGCTGAAGCGCGAGCAGGTCAATGCGTGGATTTCGCGCAAAAAACAAAATCCGGAAGCGCTGAACCCTGAAAAAGGGCCGCGCACGTTGGTGCATATTTTGGAGCACGACTATTTGGAAAAGGACACGCGCAAGCTCGCAGGCATTGTGCTCGGCATCTCGCTGTCGCCGCTTTACCAGGACACATCCGGTGCCGAGAAGTCCTACAGCAGCGAGGAGCTGCGGACAAAAGGGCAGCAGCTGGCCGCGCAAATTTTGCCCAAGGTGAGAGCGGATAACCCCAACATTCCGATGGTGGTGGCCTTGTTCCAAGTGCCGGAGAAAAACTCATCGCTGGTTCCTGGCCATTTCATCATGTCGGGCACAGTCGGGGCGACGGATAGCTCCGTGTCCAAATGGGTGCCGATCAATGAGGAGTATTTCCTGTTTCCGAGCGATGCCGCGGAAAAAGCGCAGCCGCAAGTGTCGCTGCAATACGACAAGCTGCGCAAAAGCATTCAGTCGTATATCGGCGAATACATCGGCCTGACCGGACTTGGGCGGTTCAGCGGCGGTGAATTGAACGAGCTGACGATCACGGCGACCGCCGAGTACGATTCCCGTACGGTCGTGCTCCAATTCACCCAATATGCCGGCGGCCTGATCGATCAATTGTTTGATAAAAATGTACATGTGAACTTGTATGTGCAGTCGATGAACCAGCCGTTGGCCATCTATGTTCGCCCGGCAGAGGGCAAACCCTATATGCACATTTACCGCAAGTAAAGCAAAATCATTTTGCACACATGTGCTTACATTTTGCACACGCTTATACACAAGTGTCACTTGTACATACAGTCTTCCTTGGTTTTGAATCGGGCACAATAGCATACACTATGGCTGCGAAATAGTTGGTATGATCCTTGCATTAGTATTTTGGCAAGCGTGCATTACGAAAGAATTGAGGAGGCGAACAACAAGTGCAACTTGAGTTCAAAAACGAACCGTTTACCAATTTTCGACTGC
Source organism: Brevibacillus fluminis (assembly GCF_052072235.1). Taxonomy (GTDB): domain Bacteria; phylum Bacillota; class Bacilli; order Brevibacillales; family Brevibacillaceae; genus Brevibacillus_D; species Brevibacillus_D fluminis_A. The sequence continues at coordinate 637,317 of NZ_CM125436.1, forward strand.
CTGAGAATAAAGAAGCGTTCCAAAAAGCGTTAGACAAAGTGGAAAGCGAAATGGGTCGCGAGTACGACCTGATCATCGGTGGCGAGCGCATCAAAACCGACAAAAAATCCAAATCCATCAACCCATCCAACACTGCGCAAGTTGTAGGTGTTGTTTCCCAAGCAGACCAGGCGCTTGCTGAAAAAGCAATCCAGGTCGCATATGAGACGTTTGACAGCTGGAGAAAAGTAGAGCCGCAAGCTCGTTCCCGCTACCTGTTCAAAGCTGCTGCAATCCTGCGCCGCCGCAAGCATGAGTTCTCCGCCTGGCTCGTAAAAGAAGCAGGTAAAAGCTGGCCGGAAGCTGACGCTGACACAGCAGAAGCGATCGACTTCATGGAATACTATGCGCATCAAATGGACAAATTGGCGCAACGCCACCCATTGACTCGCATTCCGGGCGAAGACAACGAATTGTACTACATCCCGTTGGGCGTAGGCATCGTGATCCCGCCTTGGAACTTCCCGCTGGCGATCATGGCTGGTATGACGACTGCAGCATTGGTTTGCGGTAACACTGTCGTTCTGAAACCAGCTTCCACCACGCCAATCATCGCTGCGAAATTCATGGAAATCCTGGAAGACGCAGGCGTACCTGCTGGTGTCGTGAACTTTGTTCCAGGCAGCGGCGGAGAAATCGGGGATTACCTGGTTGAGCATCCGTTGACTCGCTTCATCAGCTTTACCGGTTCCCGCGACGTAGGTCTGCGCATCAACGAACTGGCTGCGAAACCTCGCAAAGGCCAAAAATGGATCAAGCGCCTCGTAGCTGAAATGGGCGGTAAAGACTCCATCATCGTTGACAACGACTGCGATCTGGAAGCGGCTGCCCAAGCGATCGTGGCTTCCGCATTCGGTTTCTCCGGTCAAAAATGCTCCGCTTGCTCCCGTGCAATCGTGCATCAAGACGTTTACGACCAAGTGCTCAACCGCGTAACCGAGCTGACCAAAGCGCTGACTGTAGGCGATGTGGTGAATCCGGAATTCTACACAGGTCCTGTTGTTGACGACAAAGCATACAACAAAATCCTGGAATATATCGAGATCGGCAAACAAGAAGGCAAGCTGATGGCTGGCGGCGAGAAAGGTCCGGAAGGCGGATACTTCATCAAGCCAACCGTTATCGCTGACCTTGATCCTGAAGCTCGCCTGATGCAAGAAGAAATCTTTGGACCGGTTGTTGGTTTCACCAAAGCAAAAGATTTCGACCATGCATTGGAAATCGGCAACAACACCGAGTACGGTTTGACTGGCTCCGTATTCAGCCGCAACCGCGCTCATCTGGAAAAAGCACGCTCCGAGTTCCACGTTGGTAACCTCTACTTCAACCGCAAGTGCACAGGCGCACTGGTTGGCGTGCATCCGTTCGGCGGCTTCAACATGTCCGGTACGGATTCTAAAGCAGGCGGACCAGACTACCTCTTGCTGTTCACGCAAGCGAAATCTGTTTCCGAATTGCTGTAAGCCGCATTTTTTCAAGCCGAAGCCATCTTTTCCGCGCAAGCGGGGGATGGCTTCTTTTCTTTTCACCCACACTAAGGAAAAGAGCAGGTGCAAAAGGCAGGTGGAAGGCTACGGTTCTCATTACGTACCTCGTCGTGTGTTTGTCTGCATTTTTCCTTGTGTATCTTCTGATTCCGCTTTCTGTACGCATGGCGTGGCGGTTGCAACTGATCGACATGCCGGTCGGGCGCAAGGCGCATGTGAAGCCGATGCCGCTCTCCGGGGGAATTGCGATGTTCGGCGGGGTGGTGATCGTCGCGTTGCTGTATGCCGAGTGGGACCCGCTCGTCGCGGCTGTCCTCGGCGGAGGCTCACTCTTGGTCGGCGTGGGAGCGGTGGATGATTGGTTCAAAGCCCAGCGCCGCGAATTTCCGGTGTCGCCGCGGCTGATCGTGCAAGGCTGTGCCGCGATTCTCGCGTTCGTGCTGGACATTCGCTTTCGTGGAATCAGCCTTGGCTGGTTCGGCGGGGATGAAGGGCAAATGGTCTTGTTTCCACTGTGGCTTTCATTCGTGGCGACGACCCTGTGGATTTTGGGATTGACCAACATGATGAATTTCCTCGACGGAGCGGATGGATTGGCTGGCGGGGTGACGACGATCTCGGCGACCACGCTGTTTTTCATCGCCTGGCTGACCGGACAAAGCCAGACGGCGCTGATGGCAGCGATTTTGGCAGGCGCGACGCTGGCGTTTTTGCGCTTTAATTTTCATCCGGCACAGCTGTTCATGGGCGATGCGGGCTCGGCCTTTCTCGGCTATACGCTCGCCTTGCTTGGCCTGGAAGGCGCGATGAAAGGAGCGACGCTGGTCTCGCTCACCGTGACGGTGCTGGCGCTCGGGCTGCCCGTCGTCGATACGCTGCAGGTCATGGTCAGCAGGCTGCGAGCGGGCCTGCCCGTCTACAAGGCAGATCGCCGCCACGTTCACCACCGCTTGCTGTCAAAAGGGCTGACGACGCGTCAAACGGTCGTTGTGCTGTATGTGGTCAGCTTCCTGTTTTCCCTGACATCGGTATGCCTGTTTTTGTTTTTATAAAGTGGCTTTCCCCAGCTGTTTTTTGCATGTCTGAATTGCTCCGCTTCGTGGATAGTGATAGAGTAAGGGATATGTATACACTGGAAATAAACCCGGAGTTCTACGATAAGGAGTTACAAGATGCGTAAAGGTTTGCTTGGAAAGATCATTCATCGCCTGCCTCAAAACGCGATGTCGAGGACGATGGGCAAAATCACTGCTTCCCGCTTCAGCCGTCTGGCGATCCGCCGGTATGTCCATCACTACAAGATCGATCTCGATGTAGTGGAAAAGCCTGTCGGCGAGTATCGGACGTTGAAGGAGTTTTTTGCGCGCCGGCTCAAGCCAGCGGCTCGTCCGGTCGCGACGGCCCCGGGAGCGATTGTCAGTCCGGTGGACGGCAAAGTGTCGCAGCTTGGCGACATCAAGCACGGGACTTTGATACAAGCCAAGGGGAAAGAGTATAGCGTTGCCGAGCTTTTGGGCGATCATGAGGAGCTGGCGCGCCGTTTTTATGGCGGCAAGTTCATCACGATCTATTTGAGTCCGCGCGACTATCACCGCATCCATATGCCGGTTGACGGCACGCTTGAGCAATATACGTATTTGCCAGGAAGGCTGTATCCGGTCAATGACATCGGGGTGCAGCAAGTGGACAGCCTGTTTGCCCGCAATGAACGTCTGATCACGTTCGTGAAAAGCGAGGAAGCTGGCTGTGTGGCCGTCGTCAAGGTAGGCGCTTTGTTTGTGGGAAGCGTTAAAGTAACATATAATCGGGCGACGACCAATGTGAAGCATGGGCGCGTTCACAATGAACAAATCGCCGGACACCCGCACCTTGCCAAAGGGCAGGAGCTGGGCTGGTTCGAGTTCGGCTCCACGGTCATCTTGCTGTTTGAAAAAGGGCGCATGGACTGGGTTCCCGGCCTGCGCGAAGGCAGCGTCCTGCAGATGGGGCAGCAGCTGGGCCAAATTGACGAGTAAGAAGAGATTCAGGTATCATCAAGGATATGTGGCAAGTTTCGGAGGTGGAGAGAAATGAGCGCGATTACGCGTGAGCAAGTGGAGCATGTAGCCAATCTGGCGCGCCTGCAGCTGACAGAGGAAGAGGCGGAGCGTTACACGAAAGATTTGAACGCCATTTTGGATTTTGCGGCAAAATTGAACGAACTGGACACATCAAACGTAGAGGCGACCAGCCATGCGACCGATGTGAAAAATGTGATGCGTGAAGATGTGAACCGTCCTTCCGTTTCACCGGAGACGGCGCTTAAAAATGCGCCAGAGCAAGATGAAGGCCAGTTTAAAGTGCCGGCTGTGTTTGAATAAGGAAGGAGGATATGAGCGTGTCTTTGTTTGATAAGCGATTGTCAGAAATACATAGCGATCTGCGCAGCAAAACCATTTCCGTAAGCGATCTGGTGGAAGCGTCGTTGAAGCAGATCAGCGAAACGGATGGCGAGATCAAAGCGACGATTTCCGTCGATGAGGAATATGCGCGCAAGCAGGCGAAAGCGCTGGACGAGCGCCTGGCAAAGCCGGGCGAGGAGCTGGGGCTTTTGTTTGGTTTGCCAGCGGGCGTGAAGGACAATATCGTCACGGAAGGTTTGCGCACCACATGTGCGAGCAAATTTTTGGCCAACTACGATCCGATTTATGATGGGACGGTCAGCAAAAAGCTGAAAGCGGCTGATGCGGTGATCGTGTCCAAGCTGAACATGGACGAATTCGCCATGGGCGGCTCCAACGAAAACTCCGGCTTCTATCCGGCGAAAAACCCGTGGAACACCGAGTATGTTCCGGGCGGCTCCAGCGGCGGTTCTGCGGCAGCGATGGCTGCGCGCCAGTTCTTCTTTACGCTGGGCTCCGATACAGGCGGATCGATCCGCCAACCAGCAGCATTTTGCGGCGTCGTCGGCTTGAAGCCAACGTACGGTCGCGTCTCCCGCTTCGGTCTGGTCGCATTCGCGTCCTCCTTAGACCAAATCGGGCCGATCACCAAAAACGTCGAGGATTCCGCGTATGTGCTGCAAGCGATCGCGGGTCACGATCCATTCGACTCGACTTCCGCCAATGTGGACGTGCCTGACTACCTGTCCGCTTTGACCGGCGATGTAAAAGGACTGCGCATCGGCGTACCGAAAGAGCTGATCGGCGAAGGCATCGATCCAGAGGTGCGCGAAGCGGTGCTGGCCGCATTGAAGCAGTTGGAGGGCATGGGCGCTACCTGGGCGGAAGTTTCGATGCCGCACACCGAGTACGCGGTGCCAGCGTATTATCTCCTGTCTTCTTCCGAGGCGTCGTCCAACCTCGCGCGCTTTGACGGCGTGCGCTACGGCGTGAGAGCGGACAATGCGGAAAACTTGATCGAGCTGTACAAAGAATCCCGCAGCCAAGGCTTCGGACCGGAAGTAAAACGCCGCATCATGCTCGGCACGTACGCGCTGTCGTCCGGCTACTATGATGCATATTACAAAAAAGCGCAGCAAGTGCGCACGCTGATCATCAACGACTTCAAAGAAGTGTTCAGCCAATTTGACGTTATTTTGCACCCGACCACGCCGACGACCGCGTTCAAAATCGGGGACAAAGTCGATGATCCGGTCAAAATGTATCTGGAAGACATTTGTACCGTTCCCGTCAACCTCGCAGGCCTGCCGGCGATCAGCGTGCCGTGCGGACTGGCTTCAAATGGAATGCCGATCGGTCTGCAAATCGTCGGCAAAACGTTTGATGAAGCAACCATTTTGCGCGTTGCGCATGCTTATGAACAGGCGACGAGCCATCATCTGCGCAAGCCGGAACTGGTGAGGGGGTAAGCGAGATGAGCAAGTACGAAACCGTCATCGGCTTGGAGGTCCACGCCGAGCTTTCGACCAACAGTAAAATTTTCTGCGGCTGCAAAACCGAATTCGGAGCGCCGCCGAACACCCATACATGCCCGATCTGCTTGGGCCATCCAGGCGTATTGCCGGTGACCAACAAGCAGGCGGTAGAATTCGCGATGAAGGCAGCGCTTGCGCTGAATTGCGAAATTTCCCGCGAAACCAAGTTTGACCGCAAAAACTATTTTTACCCGGATTCGCCGAAAGCGTATCAAATCTCCCAATTCGATCAGCCGATCGGCATGAACGGCTGGATCGACATCGAGGTGAACGGCGAGACCAAACGCATCGGGATCACCCGTCTGCATTTGGAGGAAGATGCGGGCAAGCTGACGCACACCGATTTCGGCGGCGGCTCGCTGGTTGACTTCAACCGTGTCGGCGTACCGCTGGTGGAGATCGTCTCCGAGCCGGATTTGCGCTCGCCGGAAGAAGCGAAAGCGTATTTGGAAAAGCTCAAAGCGATCATCCAGTACACGGAGGTTTCCGATGTGCGCATGGAACAAGGCTCGCTGCGCTGCGATGCCAACGTCTCCATCCGTCCGGTTGGGCAGAAAGAATTCGGCACCAAAACCGAATTGAAAAACATGAACAGCTTCCGCAACGTGCAAGTGGGGCTGGAATACGAAGTGGCGCGCCAAATCGAGGTCGTTTCCGCAGGCGGCAAAATCACGCAGGAAACCAGACGCTGGGATGAAGCGGGCAAGAAGACGATTTCCATGCGTTCCAAAGAGGAAGCGCACGACTATCGCTACTTCCCGGACCCGGATTTGGTGAAGATGCAGATTTCCGAGGAATGGATCGAAGCGGTTCGCGCGACGATTCCGGAATTGCCGGATGCGCGCCGCGAGCGCTACATGAAGGAATTCGGCCTGTCCGGCGACGATGCGTACGTCATCACGCTGACCAAGGATTCCGCTGATTTCTACGATGCGGCGACCAAAACCGGCGCCGATCCAAAAAGCGTGGCCAACTGGCTGATGGGCGATCTGTTCGGCTACCTGAACGCCAACAACCTGGAGCTGAAAGACGTCAAAATCACGCCGCATGGCTTGGGCGAAATGATCAACCTGATTGAAAAAGGCACGATCTCCACGAAGATCGCCAAAACCGTGTTCAAGGAAATGGTCGAGACCGGCAAAGAGCCAGCCAAGATTGTCGAAGAGCAAGGCTTGGTGCAAATCAGCGATGAAGGCGAGCTGAAGCGCATCGTAAGCGACGTGATCGCCGCCAACCCGCAGTCGGTTGAAGACTACAAGGCAGGCAAGAAGCAGTCGATCGGCTTTTTGGTCGGCCAAGTGATGAAACAGACAAAAGGGAAAGCCAACCCGCCGATGGTGAACAAGTTGTTGACCGAAGTGCTTGAATCCTTATAAATCGTTTTGAAGGGGAGCTTAACGATGAACATTCTGTCCGTAACAGGCGAGCAGGTTCCTGCCGGCAAAGGCGGCTCGCCGTCCGACACGTTCGACCGTTCCATCGTCACCTATCAGGCGGGGGATGCGACGAAAAGCCTGACGGTCACCTATTGCCGTTATTTCGGCAAAGCGCTGGCCGAGCAAGGAATTTATGACCAGGAGCAGGAAGGTGTTCCGGTCAATCGAATTGCCGCGATATTGTTTTTGGAGCAGAACCCCGACACCAAAGAAGGACGCCAGTATTACAACGAAACGGCCGCATTTCTCAAGCTGTTCGAAGGATTTTCGCTGGCGCAGTTCAAGCAGAAGTATGGCGCGGTGCTTTCATAGAGCTGTGAATCAAAACAAAAATTCCGCTTGTGCGGAAGTAGGAAAAAAGCTGTCAGGACGATCCTGGCAGCTTTTTTACGTGCTGTTGGCACTTCTGTTAGGACTTGCCAAGTAGCCTTGCCCTCCGCAACCAAAATACTTTTCTCCGTCTTATCGATGACCAAGCCTTCAAAGTCGGAAGGACGCTTTTCCCCACCCGAGCAACCGACCGCAAAGCAGAGGAGAGCGGAGCATACCAGCAGCATCAGAAATCGGACCGTTTTGCTTTGCAACGGGATCACTCCTTTATCGTTTCGACGAGAAAGGAGTGGGGATGTTTCTCTGATAGGAATTCATTTCCTTTCGTTTTATTTTATTTTCATACAAGATTTTTCCCTTCATTTCATCTGCAGCGAAGGGATTTTCGGAAAAAAGTTACGCGGCGCCTTTACGATGCCAGCCAGGCGGAGTGGAAAAAGGGAAACGTCTTTCGCGTCCAATATCATCCTTGAGATACTTCCGCCGCGCAGCGTGTGGCTTTGGGGCGCGGTTTCCCTTTTTCCGCGGAGCCGGTCACTCCCGACCCCCAGCAGGCATCGTAACAGCGCCGCGTAACTTTTTTCCGAAAATCCCCGAACCTCCACCAAGGTCATGACCATGAGAGAAAAAATCACAACCTCCACAAATTCGCCAAATAATGGACGCCCCATTGAGGTATAATACTATTTATAATGATTATTAAGTAGGAATGAGAGAAAGCGGGGGTTCTCCTTGAAGAAACACGGAGTGCTGATTATTGGTCACGGTTCCAGCAACGCGTCTTGGGTACAGCTCGTTGACGATGCGGTAAGCCGTTTGGAGGTATCTGTTCCGGTAGAGACCTGTTTTCTGGAGATGGTCGAGGGTCGGCTGATCGAGGACGGCATTCGCGCTTTGGAGAACCAAGGCGTGGAGCGGATCATTGCCGTGCCGCTCTTTGTCGCTTCCGGAAGTACACATATTGATGAGATCGGCTGTTTGCTGGGCGTTTACGATAAAACACAGCTTGACGAAGAGTTTGAAAAGATCGAGACATCTGCAGAAATCCTTTACTGTTCGCCGATGGACGACCATCCGCTGATCGAGGAAATTTTGCTCGAACGCATCCGCCAGCTGAGCATCGATCCATCCGAGGAAGTCTTGCTCCTGGTCGGGCACGGAGCGGACGAGGGGGAGTACCATGCCAAGTGGGAAGGCGTGCTGCAGCGGCTGGCCGTATCCATGCGGACGCGCGCGGGCTTCAAAGGCGCGACGTATGGCACGCTTCATCCGGATAATTTGTCCAAGCGTGCACGGGCGATCACACGCAAAAACCGCACCGTCGTGCTACCGCTCTTTTTGAGCGAAGGATACTTTACAAAAAAAGTGATTCCGTCCCGCCTGGAAGGACTGGAGTACCTCTACAACGGACAAACGTATTTGCCGCATCCGTACGTGACGCAATGGATGCAGGATGTCATCGACCGCCAGCTGGTGCAGGAGAAGAAGCTCCTGAAGGAACGGGTAAGCGTTTAGTGCAAATTCAAGAGAACCGCTGTGCATGTGTGTTACGTATGTGCGGCGGTTCTTTTTTCTGTGCCGATTGCGAGCGGGCGTCTGAAAAAAATGGAAGCATACGGTTGTCCCCAACATACACATAAGCAAATACCGATCGTTGCCCAAGCGGTTTTCGTTGAAGGGCAAAAGGAGTGTGGGAAGAAGCCATGATCGAGGTGGTGGAGGCGTCGAAGCGGTTTGGACCGCTGGAGGCGGTCAGCCAGCTTTCGTTTACCGTCAATCCGGGCGAGGTGGTGGGGCTGCTCGGTGAAAATGGGGCGGGGAAAACGACGACGATGCGTCTGATCAGCGGGATTTTGCAGCCGAGCGACGGGGAGATCCGCATCGGCGGTATTCTGACCTCAACAGAGCCGCTTGCCGCGCGCAAGCAGGTAGGTTTGCTGTTTGGCGGGGATGTCGGGCTGTACGGACGCTTGACGGCGTGGGAAAACATCGCCTATTTTGGCAGGCTGTACGGAATGACGGAGCAGCAGCTGCGGGAGCGGATCGCGCAGGCGAGCAAAAAGCTGGGGATGGAAAGCTATGTGCGGAAGCGGGTAGCGGGCTTTTCGCGCGGAATGCGGCAAAAGGTCGCGATCGCCCGCGCTTTGGTCCATGACCCGCCCGTTGTCTTACTCGACGAGCCGACGACAGGGCTGGATGTGAGCGGAGCGCTTGTTTTCCGTGAGCTGATCGCACAGCTGCGGCAAGAGGGGAAGGCGATCCTGTTCTCCAGCCACAACATGAGCGAGGTGAAAAAGCTTTGCGACCGCGTCGTCCTCATGCATAAAGGGCGCATCCGGTTCCAGGGCACCATCGAGGAGTGGCGCGCGCCGTACGACAGCGACGATCCTGTCGATTGGTTTTTGCCGGTGGTTCAAGGAGGCGGCTGTGATGAATAAGCGGATGGTGGGGGTGGTTTTTCAAAAGGAGTGGACCGATCTGATTCGGGACAAACGCACTTGGATCAGCGCGCTGTTGATCCCTATCGTAATCGTTCCCTTGCTTTTTTTATTGATTGGCTATTCGATGAGCAAGGTGGAGGAGGAGGCGCGGGCGTACATTCCGTTTGCCGTGTCGGCTGGCACAGCGCCCGAGCTGATCAGGCATTTGGCGAGTATTCCGGGGGCAGTCCAGCTCCATACTGACGATCCGGTTCAGGCCATCAAGGATGGGACGATCCGCGTGGCGGTTGAAGCCGATGCGAATGCCGCGCGTCAGATCGAGCGGGAGCGCACGTTCAACGTGAAGCTGCTGTATGATCCGACCAATCAAAAATCCGAATACGCCGAGGAGCAAATCGCCAAGGCGGTCGAACACTATGCCGGGCAAATCATGGATCAGCGTCTGCACAAAACAGGGCTGACTCGCGAATGGCTGACGCCGATACAGATCGAAAGCCAAAGCGTTGCCAGCAAAGAGCAGGAGGCAGGGACCATGCTGGCCTCCGTGATTCCGCTCGTGCTTTTGATGGCACTCGCATCCGGTGGGATGGCAGCGGCTGTCGACCTGATCGCAGGGGAAAAGGAACGCGGCACGATGGAAACGCTTCTGGCCGCTCCGGTACGAGCCGCCGACCTGCTTGCCGCCAAGCTCTTGATCGTCATGCTGATGGGCACCGCCAGCGCGCTCGCTTCGCTGGCCAGCATCAGCTTCGCGCTGGCAAGTGGCCAGTCAGCTGATGGAGGCATCGGCACATTGGCCGCGTTAGTGAGTCCGGCTGCGATTAGCCTGCTGCTCATGGTGGTGCTGTTATCGGCTGCCATGTTTGCCGGGCTGCAGCTGATGATCAGCACGCTGGCACGGACCAACAAGGAAGCGCAGACGCTTATGGCGCCGCTCGTGTTCGCAGCACTGGTTCCCTCCTATATTCTAATGCCGCTCAATCCGATTGATATTCCGGCCTATGTGTATGCGCTGCCGCTGTTCAACAGTGTAGCTGTGGTAAAGGAAGTTTGCACGGGGCAGATCGAGCCGTTGCACGCCGGCTTGGCGATCGGCTCGTCTGTGGTTTACGTCTGCGCCGCGATTTCTTTTGCCGCCCATTTTTTTCGCAAGGAGCGAACGGCCATCGCCTGAACGCAAAAAGTCCGCCTGTACGAAAAGCAGGCGGGCTTTCGATATGGAAGGCGCAGGCGTGATCACAAAGATGCTTAAGGTGGAAGGTCGCAGCGTTAGGTGACGGATTGCCAGGCATGCGCACGGACAAGCCAGGCGGCGCCGATGAGGCCGGCGTCATTGCCAAGCGTGGCAGGGAGAATGTCGCAGGAAGCAAACGCTTGGGGAAAGGGAACGAACCGTTGGCAAACTTCACGAATTTTGTCAAACAAAAATGGGCCGGATGCAGATACGCCGCCGCCCACAACGATCTTGGCGGGGTTCAGCAGGACGATGAGATGAGAGAAGGCAAGGCCGAGGTAATAGGCGGCTTGGTCGATGACGCTGGTGGCACCGGGGTCTCCGGCTTTGGCCGCATCGATGACATCTTTGGCAGTCAGCTTGTTGCGCTCGCGGAGGACAGAGGCAAGCACGTGGCTTTGCCCGTTTTCAGCGGTTTCACGGCCAGCACGGATGATGCCGGTGGCAGAGGCATAGTTTTCCAGGCAACCGCGTTTGCCGCAGTTGCACAGCGGGCCGTGTGTCGGCTCTACGGTGATATGACCGATTTCGCCCGCCACGCCATTGATGCCATGCGTAATGGCACCGTTGACAATAATGCCGCCGCCGACGCCGGTGCCGAGCGTAATCATGACCAGATTCGTCGCCCCAGCTCCGGCACCTTGCCACATTTCGCCGAGAGCTGCCGCATTCGCGTCGTTTTCCACGAAGACGCGGACACCGGTGAGCGTCTCCATTTTGGCCCGCAGTTCGGTGCGCTGCCAATGAAGATTAACCGCCCGGTGAACGACGCCGCTGTCTGCGTCGATGGGGCCTGGCACCCCGATGCCGATGCCTGCCAGCTGGTGCTTGGCAACGCCGGAACGCTGCAGGAGAAGTTCAACCATTTCGGCTGTCCGCTCGATGACGCTGTCTGCGCCCAGCTCGACCAAAGTCGGCTGCTCCAGCTTGCCCACCATGCTGCCGGACGGCGTCAGCAGCCCCATTTTGATGCTTGTTCCGCCAATATCGATTCCTGCCATGAATCGGTTGTCCATGAACGGCCTCACCCCATTTATTCATTTTTCGGAAAATTTTGTATGTGCCTATCTTATCATGTCTCGGGAGGCATAGCGATTCCCAAATTTGGTTATACAGGATATGATGGAGAAGAACGGTTTTTGACGATTTTCGAATGGAAAAGCACAGATGCTTGCAATGGCTGCATTTCGCACAGGGCAAAGACCAACATCCTCGCCGAAAGCCACGCCTTGGAAATCACGCAGGAATAACGCGGCTGGGCAAAAGTGCGCTACGGCTCCGCCAAAAGAGCGGGGGAGCCACGTTTTCTAACTGTGGAACCATGGAAGAAGGGACAAAGTGTGAAAAGAGCACGTTTAATTTACAATCCGACATCGGGGCGCGAACTTATTCGCAAGCGACTGCCCGATATCCTCGATATCATGGAGCAGGCAGGGTACGAAACGTCATGCTTCGCGACCAAAGGCGAAGGAGACGCCACCCGCGAAGCGGAGCGTGCGGCAGCGCGCGGCTTCGATTGCATCGTTGCAGCGGGCGGAGACGGCACCCTGTATGAGGTCGTCAACGGCCTCGCGGGCAAAAAGGCCCGGCCCAAGCTCGGCATCATCCCGTGCGGCACCAGCAACGATTTTGCCCGCGCCATCGGGCTGAACAAATCGCTCGATCGCTGCTGCCAAATCATCGCTAAGGGCAAAACGAAAAAGATCGACCTCGGGCGCATCAACGGCCGCTATTTCATCAACATCGCAGGCGGCGGCGCCCTGACCGATTTGACCTATGAAGTGCCAAGCAAGCTGAAAACCATGTTGGGCCAGCTCGCTTATTATTTGAAAGGCATTGAAAAGCTGGCATTCCTGCACCCGACCCACATGCGCATCGAGACGCGCGAGGGCGTGAAGGTCGATGAGGAAATTACCCTGTTTCTCATCGCCAACAGCCGCGCTGTCGGCGGCTTCGACCGCCTCGCACCAAAAGCAGATCTGTCCGACGGCAAACTGGATTGCCTCGTGCTCAAAAAGACCAATCTCGCCGACCTGATCCGCCTCGCCACATTGGCGATCCGCGGAGATCATGTCAAAGACTCGCATTTGCTGTATTTCCAGACGGACTATTTGCGCATCACATCGCAGGATGAGCGGAACGTGCTGCTCAACCTGGACGGCGAGCTAGGCGGCGAGCTGCCATGCGAATGCCAGGCGCTGCCAGGGCATATCGAGATTTTTGTACCATAGGAAAGCGCGAGGCGGGACTTTCTGTGATATAGTTAGTTAGATAACATGGAAGAAAAGCATGCACCCCTTGAAAAAGGGGGCATTTTCATAAAAAGGAGAAACGTGCGTCGTGGCAAAACCAACGAAAATGAAGCGACATCAATCAAACAAGCAGCGGAGCAGCCAGCAGGCAGCCGTGGAGCGCAGCTATCCCGTGCAGCTCGGCCAAATCGTCGAGCTGGAGATCACCGGGCTTAACCATGAGGGACAAGGGGTCGGCAGATACAACGGCTATACGCTATTTGTTCCGAAGGCGTTGCCACAGGAAAAAGTGTTGGCGGAAGTGGAGCATGCCAAAAAAAGCTTCGGCTTCGCTCGGCTGCTTTCTGTAACGGAGCCAAGTCCCGTGCGGCTCACCCCGCCCTGTCCCGTGTTCGATCAATGCGGCGGCTGTTCGCTGCAGCATCTGGATTATGCGGCACAACTCGCCCACAAGCAGCAGATCGTGCGGGACAACCTGGCGCGGATCGGCGGCTTCGCCGGAGAAGGCGAGGATGCCGTCATCGTGCACCCGACGCTCGGCATGGACGAGCCGTGGCGGTATCGGAACAAAGCACAGGTGCCCATCGGCATGCAGGGCGGCAAAATCGTCAGCGGCTTTTATGCCGAGAAATCCCATGACATCATCGACATCGACTCCTGCCTGATCCAGCAGGACGTCAACGACAGCGTCGTACGCGTTGTCAAAAAGTTGGCTGGCGAACTCGGCATCACCGCCTACAATGAAGGGACGCACACCGGGCTGCTGCGCCACGTCGTCGCCAAAGTCGGTGTCAAGACGGGCGAGGTCATGGTCGTGCTGATCACCACGGAAGAGACGATTCCGCAGAAGGAGCGGTTAATCGAATCGATTCGCGAGGAGCTGCCAGCGGTAACCAGCATCGTGCAAAATGTGAATGAACGGCAAACGAACGTGATTTTCGGGGACAAGACATTCACGCTGTGGGGCAACGATGTGATTTATGATTACATCGGGTCGGTGAAGTTCGCCATTTCCGCGCGCTCGTTTTATCAGGTGAATCCGGCGCAGACCGAGGTGCTGTACAACAAGACGCTTGAGTATGCGGGGCTGTCGGGAGGAGAGACTGTCATCGACGCGTATTGCGGTATCGGGACGATCTCGCTGTTCCTGGCGCAAAAAGCCAAGCATGTTTACGGCGTGGAGATCGTGCCGGAAGCGATTGCGGATGCGAACCGCAACGCGGAGCTGAACGGGATGGAGAATGTGACGTTTGCGGTCGGGGCCGCGGAGGTCGTGATTCCTGGGTGGCGGAAAGAGGGGATTAAGGCCGATGTGATTGTGGTCGATCCGCCGCGTAAAGGGTGCGACGAGGCGTTGCTGGAGACGATTTTGGCGATGGAGCCGGAGCGGGTGGTTTATGTGTCGTGCAATCCGTCGACGTTGGCGCGGGATTTGAAGGTGTTGGGTGGGAAGTATCGGGTGGTTGAGGTGCAGCCGGTGGATATGTTTCCGTGGACGGGGCATGTGGAGGCGGTGGCGTTGTTGGTAAGGAAGGACAAATAGTCGAGAGATATTTGTGTGCGTGAGGTAGAGCAAACATGCAAAAAAAGTGTGTTTGCTCTTTTCTTTATCGAGATTTAATCTTAAAAAAGATGGCCGAAATCCATTAGAAAGGAGCGTTTTGAAATAGATGAATGAACAAAACAATTCTCAAAGTGAAGTAAAGGATTACGGTAAAAGAGTAGATCAATTAGTAGCTGAGTTTGAGACACAAATACATGAACATTTAAATGAAGAGTACCTAAAGTCAACCAAATGGTCTGATAAATTGGCTGATAAAATAGCTGCGTTTGGCGGCAGTTGGAAATTTATTATCATATTTTTTACGGTTTTGCTCATATGGGTCGTTTTTAACACGCTTTCCTTTACGAAAATCATTCATTTTGATGAACCGCCATTTATTCTCTTAAATTTGGTGTTATCATTTCTTGCTGGATTCCAAGCGCCGATTATTATGATGAGTCAAAACCGGCAAGCTTCAAGAGACAAGAAAGAAACAATCATTGATTTTGCGATAAATTATAAAGCCGAACAGGAAATTGATGACATGCAAGAGCATTTGCATAGAATTGAAGCGAATTTTGCTGAGTTTCGCTGCGAAGTTCGAAATGAGTTGGCTGCCATTAAAGAATTGCTTCAAGAAAACAAAAAACCATTTCGCGGGGGAGAGTAATAATAGAAAGCCTAAATAGTCGTACTAACGCATGAAAAGTTTGCCGACGAGCCGAGCGAAATTCCTTTCCCCCGTTTTTGTATCAAGACTTTATTTTACCGGCATCGTAAGAACTGTCCCTCACAAAACAATCCCCTCCTTAGCAACCCTATTCTTCCTCTCACTTCTTATGTTTTAATGAAAAAAGAAAATCTAGCCGAGAAGCAACGGAAGAGGGATAACATGAAGCGTCTAACGATCGGCTTGTTTGCTCATGTGGATGCGGGCAAGACGACTTTTGCGGAACAGCTGCTATATCATACGAACAGCATCCGGTCGCGGGGCAGAGTGGATCATCAAGATGCCTTTCTGGACAGCCACGGTATCGAGCGGGCAAGGGGCATAACAGTGTTCGCAGATCAGGCGGTTATGCAATTTAAGGGCGACGTTTATTATTTGATCGACACGCCTGGACATGTCGATTTTTCCTCTGAGATGGAGCGGGCGATCAGGGTAATGGATTACGCGATCGTGATTGTCAGTGCGGTAGAAGGCGTTCAAGGTCATACCGAGACAGTCTGGCACCTGCTACGCAAACATCGGATTCCGACGTTCTTTTTCATCAATAAAACCGATCGTATCGGGGCGGATGCAAACAGAACGGAGGAAGAAATACGCCGTCAGTTAACCGGAGATGTCTGCTCCATCAAGGATAATCTCACCAATGGTATCGTCGGTGAAGGGCTGCGGGAGATGATGGCGGAACGGGATGAGTCTCTGCTAGAAGCGTTCCTGGAGGGGAGGGATGATCCAATGTTTTGGCTGGGCGCCCTGCAGGAGATAATACGAGAGGGACGTCTCTTCCCCTGCGCCTACGGCTCGGCGCTTCAGGATGAGGGGGTTGTGGAATTCTTGGATCAACTGCACCTGTTGACGACATCATCTTATGACGAAACGGCGCCGTTCGGGGGGCGAGTTTATAAAATTCGACACGCTGCAAACGGGCAGAAGCTAACGTTTGTCAAAGCGCTGAGCGGCACGCTGAAGGTCCGAGAGTTGCTCGGCTATGAGAGCAGCGGAATTCAATACGAAGAGAAGATTACACAGATCTTATTGGTTAACGGCAGCAAAACGCAGTCGGTTGAACAAGTGGCAGCCGGCGATCTGTTCGCAGTCGCCGGCTTGTCTGAGGCCGAGGTTGGACAAGGCTTGGGGCTATATTCAGACAAGTTGGCTTACGAGACCGAGCCGACGCTACAGTCGAAAGTACAATTCGAAGGTCCGCTTCACGTGCAGCAAGTGCTCGGTGCGTTTCGCATTCTGAATGCGGAGGATCCGTCTTTGAATGTGGTTTGGGAAGAGAGTCTGCAAGAGATTCACATTCGCGTCATGGGTCTGATTCAGTTAGAAGTGCTGGAGCAGCTAGTGAAGGAGCGCTTCGGTTTCATTGTCTCTTTCGGCCAACCGGAAATCTTGTATAAAGAAACAATACAGTCTGCTGTGACGGGTTATGGACACTTCGAACCGCTCAGGCATTATGCGGAAGTGCACCTCCTGATTGAACCGGGGGAGCGAGGCAGCGGGATCCACTTTGCTAGCTTATGTCATCCTGATGACCTAAGTTTTAGTTATCAGAATCTGATCCGGTCGCATCTCTACGAACGGGAGCATCATGGACTACTGACAGGCATGCCGGTCACGGATATGAAGATCACGCTGGTAAAAGGCAGGGCGCATAACGAACATACCCATGGGGGCGACTTCCGTGAGGCCACCTTCCGCGCGCTGCGGCAAGGGCTGGAGAAGGCGGATAACATGCTGTTAGAACCCTATTATGACTTCAAAATCAAGGTGGGAATTGACGAGATGGGGAGAGTGCTCTCTGATATTCAGCGCGCTTCAGGTGCGTTCGAGCCACCGCAGATGTCGGATACGCATGCGGTCATTACAGGAAGGGTGCCAGTGTCGACATTCATGAACTACAGCACCGAGTTCGCTTCCTTCACGCATGGACGAGGCAGCATCCGCTGCGTGTTTGGTGGCTACGACCGCTGCCATAATGCGGAGGAAGTGATCGAAAGGAAAGGTTACAACAAGGAAGCAGATCCTCTCTATACCTCCTCCTCGATCTTCTGTGCCAAGGGGGCTGGCTACTCGGTGCCGTGGGACGAGGCGGAGGCCAAGATGCATCTGCTCTGAGCGGAGCCAGAGGTGCATATTTATTACGGAAAAAATTGGTAGGTCATATAATTTATGTTCATTATTACAAAAAATACCAGTTTTTACCAAGCGAAAGAGAGTACCTGTTTTGAGGTACTCTCTTTCTTCAAACATAGGATCACTGTTTGTAGTGTATAAAATAACAAGATTCTATTTTGCGTTCACATCTGGCTGATGAATACCAAAAATATTGCCCTCGGTATCAATATAATATCCTTGCCACGCCATTCCAGGCAGAGCATACTTTGGAAGTGCGACCTTGCCTCCATTTGTTAGAATTTTTGCTTCAGTGGAATCGTAATCTTCCACTCCCATCGTACAGGCATAACCATTCAAAGCCTGGCCAGGTTCTGGGGAAGCGCCTTGACGTTGCATCAATGCTCCGTTAATTCCAGGCTCGTTCGCATCGCCAGTCACAGCACCAAAATAAGGCATTCCAGCATATTCGCTCCAATCTTCAAATGCCCACCCAAATACTTCTCCATAAAACTTCTTAGCACGCGCCATGTCATCTACATGAATTTCGAAATGAACCAATCTTCCCATGATACCCTCCTGATTTTTTAATTCCTTAATTTGTTATTGTGTATTCTGCTTATAGTTTTGATACTCCTTTATGTCAATTTTCCTTATGCTACAACCGATAAACTTTATGTTGTGTTCGAAATAGAAGAATGGGTAGCAAGAGAGCGAGTTATAAATGATTGATAGCTACCATCGTCAGATCCTCTGAAAAAGTGACAAAAGGAAAGCGAATCGTTCCTCCAATAGGTGAAGCTCTCTTAATCGGCATTCCCAACTCAAACCCGTATCTCAGGCATAAAACGAGCAATCGCGTATCCGGATTTCGTTTTCATTTTACGTGAACAAAAAGTAGCCCCTAAAAAATCGAAAGACACATTTGCATAGTTCCCTTTTCGCGGCGGATTCACTTGTACAATGACAAATTATATCATCCGTGTAACGTTCGAATGGGATTTCGAGATGATTCTTTTGCATCCACACTTCAAAGATATGGTGCAAATAAAAGTTGCCGAGTAAAAAGTTTAGTTTGCTGCCTTGTGCGAGCCCTTTCTCGGTTTTGATGAAAGTCCCGGTTCGCGTTTGGACAGGTGCTTTCATCATTCGGTGTGTGTATAGCAATACCCATTTATTCTATATGTGTTTCTTTAACATATTCATAAGCAACCGATGGTCAACGTTATCCCCAAATTGTTTAATATCCAGCACAAGCGCCCGATCATATCGCAAACATCGCTTTCCGGCCAATCGTATAGCGTCTTCCCGTGCCCGCGAATTTTGCTTATATCCAAAAGAGTTTGGATGAAAGAGAACCTCTAATTTGGGAGACAGATTGTTCTTTCATACAGTTTGTACAATAAAATCTTTTACAGTTGGAATGCCTATCGGTCTCCGTCCCCCCTTTTTCTTGGGGATAAAGGCCCGGCAAACAGGAAAAGGCATATAATTGCCGGAGGTCAGCTGATCCCACTGTTCATGTAACAGTTTTATTCGATTTCGCTTATAGTGCTGGATTGTCTGACCATCTACGCCGACTACTTTGGTTTTTCTGATTGTTTGAATGCCTCCCAGAATACTCTTTTTGGTATGTGAAAGCGTCTAGTTCTCTCCATCTTACGCCTTCTCCTTAGTGTTCAATAAAACGATAAGAACGTTACTATCGTATGAATTGGTTTCTTTCTTTGTTTGTGCAGCAATCCATTTTATGATTGAAAATATCAGATCGCTCTCGCCCCCCGCGCTTCATTGCACCCTTTTTACAGTGATGCTACTATAAAATGACGGAGAAGCGGGTATACCTGCGGGAAGCCGGAATCCCACTTCTATTGCTAACACCCAGCTAGACTAGGTGTCTATCAATTATCTTGAAACCGGAGAGATCGTAAAATGAAGGAACAAGGAACAATCTCGTTTCCGCTCGGAAGCGAAATCACATAAAGCAGCGAAAGGTTTAGTGGGAACTCACTCTCAGAAAAAGAACTTCCATTCACCAAACAGCGGGGGAGCCGAGGATCTGCGCCCAAGCGACAAGATCGTTGTCACAATCAAACGCATTGGTATCAACGGCGAAGGGGTAGGGTACTATCGCCGCAAGACGGTTTTTGTCGAGGGCACGTTGGCCGGTGAAGTCGTGAAAGCGGAAGTAATGCAGGTCGAGCCGAATTATATCAAAGCGAAGCTGACAGAGATCGAGAAAAAGTCACCGGAGCGCAAGCAGCCTGTTTGTCCGGTGTTTGACCGGTGCGGGGGCTGCCAGCTTCAGCATTTATCGTATGAAGCGCAGCTTCAGGCCAAGGTTGAGCTTGTGAAGGAGGCTTTTCGGCGCTATGCGGGGCAAGAAGATGTCCCCGTCAAACCGATCCTGGGCATGGATTACCCTTGGGGTTATCGTAACAAAGCCCAGCTCCAGCTGCGGCGTAAGGACGGAGAGATTGCGGCGGGCTTGTATGAGGCCAACAGCCACGATTTGGTCGATATCAGCGGCTGTCCGATCCAGCATCCAAAGGTTAATGAAGCGGTCGATACCATCAGACGAATCATCCGCGAGCTGCACATCCCGTTGTATCGGGAAAATGGCGCCAAGGATGGCATACGGACTTTGGTCGTTCGCTATGGATTCCAATCGGGCGAGCTGCAAGTGACCTTGGTAGCTGAAGGTGAACGGGTGCCGCGAATGGATAAGCTGGTTCAGAAAATACGGGAGGCGCTGCCCGAGGTTGTCGGCATTGCGCTGAACGTGAATCCAAAGAAGACATCGCTGGTATTTGGCGAGCGGACTGTAACCCTATGGGGGCAGGAAACGATGAAGGAGTCGCTCGACAGTTTAGCTTTTGAACTGTCGCCGCGGGCGTTTTTCCAGCTCAATCCGGAGCAAACGGTGAAGCTGTACAACTCCGTTCGCGCCGCAGCAGCGCTGACCGGAAGCGAAACGGTTGTGGACGCTTACTGTGGTACAGGGACGATTGGCTTGTGGCTGGCCCCGTTCGTCAAGGAGGTTCGGGGTATCGAGGTCATTCCTGAAGCGGTGGAGGACGCGAAGCGCAATGCGGAACGCAATGGCTTTGCGAACGTTCAATTTTACACGGGGAAGGCGGAGGAGCTGCTGCCGCGCTGGGCAAAAGGCGGCATGCGGCCGGATGTCATCGTCGCCGATCCGCCGCGGACTGGGCTGGAGCGGTCGTTTTTGGATGCTGTGCTGCGGGTTAAGCCGAAGCGGTTCGTCTATGTTTCTTGTAATCCATCTACACTGGCCAAGGATTGCAAGACGCTGCTGGAGGGTGGATATGCGATTCGGGGGGTGCAGCCGGTGGATATGTTCCCGCATACGGGGCATATAGAGTGCTGTGTGTCGCTTATTAAAAAGTAGCTCATTTACCTATGGAGTACTAAAACTTAATGCTCAAGTAGCTTAACACAGTTACTTGAGCTTTTTTGTTGGTTTCTATGAATAATATTTTGGATAAATCGTAGAACTGGTGGTTTTCTTTATGCAATAATGAAACCCCTTAACTACCAAGGGTTTTTGTTTAAATTTAATTTTTCATGCATCATTGACCACATTAGACTAAAAAACAGGTTCATGTTCATAAATCGGTTCCCAGCGAACAATTAGCTGGTTAATTGCAAATTTATCCATCTCTCTTAGGAAACTCGCCCGTTGATTCTCTGTTTTTCCAGTTTGATTTATTAGAGTTTCTCTTAGAGGATGATGACTATCGATAAAAAAGTTATTCCTTTTATGCAGCCTATCGAGGAATCTAGCCCTTGGTATCTGAGCAAATTTACCACCAATGCCTCGATTACATGACTGGCATGCTAGAACAAGATTCCAGACACCATTAAGATTAGTTCGTGTCAAGCTTTGCAATGTGTGTGG
Organism: Brevibacillus fluminis; assembly: GCF_052072235.1. Taxonomy (GTDB): domain Bacteria; phylum Bacillota; class Bacilli; order Brevibacillales; family Brevibacillaceae; genus Brevibacillus_D; species Brevibacillus_D fluminis_A. The sequence goes on from NZ_CM125436.1 coordinate 658,762, forward strand.
GAAGAAGTGATCAACATCGGCTAAATCATCTGAAAATGGATCAATTGTTATATTATCAAAGCAGTAAAAGCACTTCCCTTTTTGGTAACCGTTAAGCGCCTCTCTTGAAGAAGTAATATCAATTCTTCGTATTTCAGAGTTTATAAATAACGCGTTATTTTCGTTATCATAATCAACCATTAATAAATTTGGCGCAAGATCTAATGACCAGGCTGTTTCAACTAATCGCCATCTTCCTTCAATTTCAAAAGCCAAGTTGTTAAATTGACCCGACTCATTTAACTTATAGATACTGTCTGTTAAAACAATGCCCTTCTTCCTTCCTTCATGAACGACATCAAAAAACTTAATGGGCAATGGCACATTATTAACGTTATGGAAAGCATCGAGAACATTAACAAAACCATACTTTTCGGTGGCCTGGATTAATTGAGCTTGAGTAACGCTGCCTTTATTAAATTCTCTGCATGTATTTAAAAAAGTACTTGATTTAGAAGTTGTTTGCTTATCGTTTATTTTCAGATGCTCACTTATATGAGTAGAGAAAGGCACAGATAGTTCTTCAAGACTAATAAACGTATTTTCCCTAGTTGTAAGGCTAAGCAACGACTTTGCCAGAGCAAATTTATACGAGGCGCTATTTTTTCCAAAGAGAATTACGGATCGAAAATATGAATCTAACGAGGGATACTCTTCTTCAAAGATTCCCATTTAAGCCTCCTAATTACTTGAGTTATACTAGAAATTATTTACTATCTGCGAATAATATTCAAATAATTTCTTTGAAGGGTGATAAAAAATGATCATATATAATAAACTCATCAGGGATAAAATACCTCAAATCATGGAGACTAAAGGCAAAGAGTTTACCATACATACATTAACTAACGAAGAATTCGAGAAGGAATTAAAGAATAAACTGAGTGAAGAACTACAAGAATTTAATCAGGCAACACCTCAGGAAGAAATTGAAGAGCTCGCTGATATGGTTGAAGTTATTTATGCCTATCTCATGCATAAAGGTGTATCAATTGATGAATTTGAGAAAGTTAGACTCGACAAACAAGAAAAAAGCGGCGGATTTGAGGAAAAATTGTTTCTTGTAAATGTAAAGGATTGAGATAATGGATTGTATATTCTGTTCAGTAAAAGATATTATTCTCGAAAATGACTTGGCTTTTGCAATTTACGATAAGTATCCAGTCAACAAAGGCCACATATTAATTCTACCCAAGCGGCATACAGCCGATTATTTTTCACTGACCCTAGACGAACGATTAGCAATTGATAAGCTGCTATTTGAAGCAAAAGTTATACTGGAAGACGATCATCAACCAGATGGATTTAATATTGGAATGAATTGCGGGGAATTTGCTGGACAAACTGTATTCCATTGTCATGTACATTTAATTCCAAGATATAAGGGTGATATCGATAATCCTAGAGGTGGAGTCAGAGGTGTAATCCCGGCAAAAAGATTATATTGATTAATAAATATGGATAGCTCCATTCAAACCCAGAGTTAATCCTTTTCGGCGTTAACTTCATATACAGAAAAAGCTGCTACTCCATTGCGAGGTGGAAGCTGTAGGAAGTCGGCGGCAAATCTCCGGTCTGAGGAACACGAACCTTATAGGAGGCTAGCATACGCTGGATGAGTCTGTGTAACAAGACAAAGTCCTTACTGCTAAAGGCGTATGAGAGTAAATGAGGCAGATAGATGGAGAGGAAGATAGCGCTCTATTTAGAAGCACCACAGGTTTATTGTCATCCCCAAACGAGTCATGTGGAATCAGTGGCATTACTAGCAAAATAACACATTCAGAGCAGCCGTGCAGTATGGGCTGCTCTTTCGCTTTGTGAACTCCTCCAGCTATGATACGATACGCAATAATGTCCCTATAGCTGTAAAAAATCACCCCCACGTATTCCCGCTACGATTGAATAGCTCTCATCTTAAGGTAAGATCCCCTAAAAAGAAGGGAGTATGAAACAGTGAATGTAGAAACGGTTATGCAGGAGCTTGAAGCTCTGGGCAAGGAACGAACAAAGAAAATATACGTATCCAATGGTGCGCACGAACCGCTTTTTGGCGTGGCGACAGGCGCTATGAAGCCTCTTGCCAAGAAGATCAAAATCAATCAATCTTTGGCTGAGCAGCTTTACGCCACCGGAAACTATGACGCCATGTATTTTGCCGGCATCATTGCAGACCCAAAAGCAATGACTGAGGCGGATTTTGAGCGTTGGATGAATGCAGCTTATTTTTATATGCTATCCGATTATGTGGTTGCCGTAACCTTGGCAGAAACAGATATTGCCCAAGAGGTTGCCGATAAATGGATCGCAAGCGGCGACGAGTTGAGAATGTCGGCGGGCTGGAGTTGTTACTGCTGGCTTTTGGGCAATCGCCTAGATCGTGAATTTTCAGAGAGTAAAATTGCCAATATGCTTGAAATGGTAAAAAATACGATTCACGAATCTCCACAACGCGCGAAATTCGCGATGAATCATTTTATTTACACCGTGGGGGTATCCTATTTGCCGCTCCATGATAAGGCTGTTGAGACCGCAAAAGCAGTAGGGCCAGTAGAAGTGAAACAAAACAAGGGAAAAAGCAGGTTCTTGACTGCTTCCGAAAATATTCAAAAGGCAGTAGATAAAAACCAGCTTGGATTCAAACGAAAACATGTAAGGTGTTAAACTGTTGGTTTTAAAGTAAGATGCACCGGTGTAAAGACCCTTCCAAAATGAATGGAAGGGTTATATTTTTTACAGCGAAGAAACAGTCCAAGAATGGGCAAGTGTAAGCTTAGGAATGGAGGACGGATTGTAATATGAAGTGCGACACCTAATTAAAGGCAAAAAAATGGCCCATGATTGATTCGTGTAAAATGAAGTCACCACAACACCATTTACACAGGAGAATCAATCATGGGTTATACCCATCTTAGCATAACAGTGCGTAGTCAGCTAGCTTTACTCCATCGTCTGGGTTGGTCTACTCGGTCCATTGCCGAGAGCTCAAACGACATCATTCTACGATTGCCCGTGAGTTAGCGCGAGGAACGAAGGCAGGCGAATATCAAGCTGAGGCTACTCATCATGCGTACGAGCAGCGCCGAGAACGATCTGTTTCCCGTGGCAAATGGACACCCGAACGTGGCTCCTATATTGCTGAGAAACTGGCGCAAACCTGGTCATCCGAGCAAATTGCTGGACGTATGTGTCAGGAATGTCCAGAACCAAAAGTGTCGTTCAAAACGATCTATCGCTGGCTCTATCAAGGCGTTTTAGTGCTTCGTCTTGCGTCAAAAGGGAAAACGTAGAGGCCCTCGTGAAACGCGCGGTCGATTTAACGTAGGCAAGTCCATCCAGCAGCGACCCAAAGAAGTGAGGAAACGTGAAAGTTTTGGTCACTGGGAGCTGGATACTGTTGTTTCTAGTAGAGGAAAAAGTAAAGCATGCGTAGCTACGTTTGCCGAGCGAAAGACACGTCTCTATCTTGCTATCAAGATGCCTGATTGAACCTCAAATTCGTTAGAGAAAGCATTTGGGATTATTGCTGACTCATTTCCCAAGGGCATGTTTCAAACCGCCACCGTTGATAGAGGAAAAGAATTTGCTTGTTATGAGCGCTTGGAATCTACGCATGGCATAGACATTTACAATCGTAGATAACCGCCCTAACGGACAAGTAGGACGGTTATCTTATCTCTGATTTATGTCACTTGGATACCGCGCCATACCCAGAAGAACTTATTGGCTTTAAACGCGGCCGTCCGCTTTTAATTCAAAATGAACTGAAGAACAAAGGGACATCATACGCCCCCTTCATGAGCTTTTTGACAGCGCCTCTTCATATTTTTTGTTTATATTTCAAATATTCTCCGGGATCTGTTTTTGAATTGTGGCCTCGCCAAAACGGCAACTTTCCCCAATATGCATTGATAGAAGATGGTGAGATTTCAGGATAGGCTCCGGGGGGAAAGATATCGTCTTCGTTTTATCACAGTCCCAATCTGTCTACCAACGCTTTTGCGTTTGGATACTGCATCCAAAGCCGCTTATCGCCCACAACGAAAAGCCGATGTTTGGCGCGAGAAACGGCTACATTTAACAAATTTGGTTCAATCGTCGCCCATTGAATCGCAGGTTTCTGCGTAGTGTCAGCTCCTAGACAAAGCACAACCACATTCGCCTCTTTTCCTTGGAATGTATGTACGGTTCCGACGGAGCGGTAAAGCCATCTGACATACGCACTTTTCGATACGTTACCTTTCGTAATATGCGGGTAATGTTGCTTCAACAATTCAATCAAATTTCGTTTGACGACCGTAAATGGCGTGATGACAAATAAGTCAGGAAGCATAGTCTCCGCATTCTGCACCGCCATAATGGAAAATGCTTTGCTGACAAAACGGACGATTTCCGTTCCCTGCTGTGGAACATACTGTTTTGAGATTGCTTCTCCACATACATCTATCCATCGGCTTGCACCCAAATCGTCGAATGTACTCGACACATCCGACGATGGCGGCTGTTTATCGAGCACCATCCGATTATCATAAGCAATCTCATTGCTAATGTCGAACATCGGATTATCGCACCTGCGATGAACCCATAACGGACTGCCAAGCCAACTATCTTTTAGCCATGTTCCTTGCGAATTCGCCGTATCCGCGAGCGTTTGAACGGAGGCTTTGGAAGATACGTATGCAGTACTTACGTTATAATGCTGTTGCAGATCGGAGAAAATCGATTCAGGTAGAGTTACGACAGGTTCGATTTGTTTCGGGTCGCCGACAACAACCGTTTTTTGAGCGCGCCATATGGCGCCAACTGCTGCTTGCGGCACTGCCTGTCCTGCCTCGTCAATGAATAGCCACCCGAAAGATTCTTTACCAAGTCCCCGGAACATAGAGTGGACAGATGCAAACGCGGTGGAGACGACAGGAACGGCAAGGGTGAAAATGTCCCAGATCGCGCGAATGACTTCAGGTTCCTCCGTTTTGACCAAGGTTCTAAGGTTCATAAACTCATAGAAGCTCCCAATGATTTGAGGCTGAGCAACAAATAAAAACTGCTCGTGAAGTCGCAACGCCTCCAAAAATAGCAGTTCTCGGGCGACCGCCCATTCCTTAGTCATCCACGGTGTACTCTTCTGTTTCTCATCATGAGATAACTCCCAGAACGCTTCATCCATGACAACTCTTCCAGTATTCTCTTTATCTTGCTCAATCAACTGCCGAAGTTCATCAATGCGGGCTTGCAGTGTATTCATTTTCACAGTGAAGTCTTGAAGCCGAGAGTCCAACCGCCTGATGCTTTGGTGTAATTCTTCTAACCGGCGATTGGCTTTCGTTTGCTCTTGCAGTTGCTCCGACAATATGAGATGCGCTTCCCGATGCCGCGCACGGTGAGCTTTATACTCTTTGTATTTCAGTAACTTCTCCCAAAATCCATACTTCACCTTGTCGAGCGTTGCGGCGATTTCTTTCCACTCCGCCACACTTTCCTGACAACGGGATAGCAAGCGTTCTTGGTGCTGATATTCTTCCAACGCTTGCTGCCGTTGCCTTGCCAGCTCGTTGTGTTCGATCCGCTTTTTATGTAATGCTTCTACCTGTAATGAATGTTCCCTTAGCGCGTCAAATACTCGGACTGCCTTCGCTTGATGTTGTTGCACAGTTTGCAAAGCTTGGCGAAAAGCTTCTCTTGCCTCGTTCCACAATTTGAATCTGTCTTCGCTAGTTGCGCGAGCTTGCTTTGCTTCCATCAGCCATCGTCTGAATGAATAGCCTTCATCTGCTTTTTTATACCAAAAATTCCGGTTGAACTTAAAACGATTATTGCTGTTGCCCAATCTAGCTGAGATCATCCCCCAGGAACGCTCACCGTACACGGTTTTCGCTACACGCTGCAAATACTGCGCTCCGGGATGCGAGCGAAAAGACTCAGGAATCGTTTTTTCATCCGGGAGCTCAAGAGAAATATTTTCGACTGCGCCATTGTTAGAAGAGGCAATAATGACGCCATATCCGGTTAGGGAATCGGCAAGACGATTGATCACCGATTGACCAATGCTTTTTATTTTGACGAATGCATCTGCCGGGTTATCAAAACATACCATGTTGCACGCACGTTCTACAATAATAGCAGAAATAACGTCTCGAAGGAGCGTTGTTTTCCCTGTACCTGGAGGGCCGTTCACTGAAAAAATGCCCGACTCCTGTCCCAAACGGCTCATAATTTGGTTAACTGCCGCTTGTTGCATCAAATTCAAATGATACCTGCTCGGCCATTTGCCGAGCGGCACCCGGCCCGGCGCGGCAACAGCCGACAAGTGCTCCGGCTGGCGTTCCAAATCAATTCTCGATTCTGGTTCAAACAAATCTTCTCCATTAAGATAATGGTGCAGACCTCGACCCTCAGACCCTTGTGCGACCTCTTGACGGACGATCTCCAGCTCTCGCAAAAAGAAGCTGTTCAGGATATCGACTTTGCCTGGCTCTTGCTCATTATCTTCTTCAGTTGCTTCATCCTCTTGTTTCCGCTTCATTTTTTTATTGCTGTAGATCCAGAAAGGTTCTGAGTGAAAAGAGGCAGTCCAACCGAATTTTTCAGTAAATGTTTCAAGAAGTGATCGTAACGAAGCGATCGTCACTTTATTTCGACAAGCTTGTATAACTGCGAAACTTGCATCAGTTTCAATTTTTCGAAATTCATCATGCCAATCGTCGTAAAGCGTTCCCCGTTCCAATTTACCGAGGGCAAACGGCACAGTAGAAATTTTGCAAGAATCCGCTACGAATTCTCCTTTATGATTCACGCGTATCTGAGCATAAGCCGTTCTACCTTCGCTCAGATCGCCTTTAAAATAATTGGGCGTATTCGAAAATCGGCTTCGTACAATTTGCTGGACCTCCTCAATCTCGAAAACGCCGATAAATACGGTGTGAATATACGTCCAGTCATCCGTTTCGATTAAATCAAATTTATCTGGCCGCAGCCACGGCAGATCGTTGTCGAATCGAGCTAGCGAAGACGCGGCAATTTCGTTGCCTGTTATATCTTTATCGAAATTTGCTTCATCAATTTCGTACATTTGTAAATACTCGATTTTATGCCATGCTTCTATCTTGTTAAGGGCGCGTTTCATAGCAAATGAAATCTCCTGTTTGTACGATTTATTTTATTATATTAGCACATACAGGAGACGCCTGGAAAAATATGAATTGTATTAGTGTTTTCTCCGGTTTGAACGGCGATAACCCATGCGGAGGGATAATGATACTTCCGTCCGGCCACAGTTCAGCGCAATGGGGGCGGCTTGCAGCGATCCTGGAAGAGGTTTGAAGCCTATGAGGACGGCTAACCACTGTCCGCCGGATAGAATGATTTTGAAGCAACCAAAACAGAGGCGAAAACAGGGATGCGCGACCAAGTTTTGTTTGTTGCGTACCCCTGTTTTTCGGCTTTTAAGAATGATTTGACGGGAAAATCGATATGATCATCACGAAGTCCATTTCGAGGTTTGCAAGAAACACGTTGGATACATTGAAAGAAGGCTTGATAATTTAGGCGAGGAAGATCAGTTTTATGTCAAAAATCATCACGAGCCGATTGTTAGTGAGGAAGTATTTGAGCAGGCGCAGGATATATTGCATCGAAGAGGTGAGAATTGCTGCCGCGGCGAGAAAGGCAAGCGGGCTATTTCCTTCTTAATAATTTTAGTGTCTTATAATTCATAACAGCACTAACCGTCAATAAAACTGTGGAACCTGCCAAAACTGACATCATGAGAATGTCCATTGTCCAATCCTCCTAATAAAAGACTTTTCTGAATACAGCATAGCATACTGTAAACACAGTGAAAATTGAAGGTTATCGTCTCCATAAAAGTTCCCCAAAACCGACGAGACTCAGGCATTTACCCTGAGTTTCACTCGGTTTTTTCTTTTCTTTATCCGCAAACAACGAAAAAGCCATCCTCAATTTTTGTTCTTTTACCATCCGTGTTTCGTCCAATACGCTTTTCTTCTTTACACATAAGATAGTTCGAGAATGGTCAAAGGAGGATTTATATGGCGGAACATGTGAAGGTAAGCCCACGTTTCAAACGGCTTTGTACCCAATTTGGAAAAATTTTGGGTGGGGAGTCTGAGATTGAAGAGGGGCCGGTCTGTTTTGTCATGCGAATGACGAATTTAAAAGAGACGATTTTGGGAAGAAAAACGCGCTCCCCTTTGGTTCAAATGCAAATGTTTTCGTTTGAATCTCTCGATAAATCGGGCCGCGCGCTTTGTTTGGGGGAAACTGCCGTTCATCAAAATCAAGTGAATCGATTGATGTCGAATCTCCGCAAACGGGGGATTAAGGTGACTGCAGTGCATAATCACTGGCTCAAGGAAAATCCTCGCTTGCTGTACATGCATTGGGAAGCCATTGAAAATCCGGTTGTGTTTGCGAAAAAAACCAAAGAATCCATTGCATTCTTGGGGTAAAGCAGTGAGCTGGGAAGCGGAATGATTATCTTAAAACGAAAGGCTGGTTTTGTATGGCTGCACACGCGAAAGCAAGTCCCCAATTTAAAAAGCTATGCGATCAATTTTCCGCCATTTTAGGTGGAACCGAGCATGAAATTACAAAAGGTCCGGTTTGTTTTGTTACCAGAAATACGAAACTGACGGCTGAAATTTTAGGGCGGCGGACTACATCTCCGTTGATCCGTTATCAATTGTTCTCGTTTGAATCGTTGGACAGTAAAGGCCGCGCATTGTGTTTAGGGGAAACGGCTCTCTTCCAGAACCAGGTGAACCGATTGCTGTCCAATCTCCGCAAGAACGGGATCAAAGTGACAGCTGTCCATAATCACTGGCTGTTTGAGGAGCCGCGTCTGATGTATATTCACTGGGAGTCGATCGATAATCCCGTTGCATTTGCAAAGAAAGTCAAACGTTCGATCGCCTTTTTAGGCTAAGGAAAGCTCTTCCCCGTCGCTAAGCGGGGCTTTTTCTTTTACGTAGTGAGTAACGGTCAAAAAATCCCCCTTTATGGAGATAGAAAAATAGAATAGAATCGTTGTATTCTTTTACCAGCACAATGCAGCTTAGCGTCAAATAAGCAGAGAGGTTTGGGGATGAGCCATGTACAACGCATTCATTGCATTTATCAGTGTCCTGTTGCTTGGGGGCGTCATTTTTTGGACGGTATGGTGGGAAGGGTCTTGGATGAGCCTTCGGTTCACCAAGTGGTTTTTCATGATCTTCTTCATCGCGGCGGTGATTACCGGGATTTGCACCTATGCGGGAATGATTCAATTTTAGGGAGCTTGGTTTCATGCAGCCGTCGGGTGGGATATGATAGAGGTAACGCAACGAACACCCGAGGAGGGCGTGGAGCATGAATTCGGAAAAGAGCATCATCGACAAGCTGAATCTACGCAAGCATCCGGCAAAGCTCATTCTCAATAAACCGGCCGATGTCACCGATTTTGACGCGGTCGAGTACGACACAACGATTACAAACGATCCGTATGACGTGATCGTGCTGTTTGTGTTCCAGCTCGAGGAGTTTACGAGCAACGTTCAGATGATCATCGACAAACAGCTTGTGGCGGAAAAAGGGTACGTCTACTTTGCGTATCCGAAAAAGAACAATCCGCAATACGATCAATACATCGAGCGGGACAGCTTTTTTCAAAGCGTGCCTGTCGATGAGGACGGATATATTCAAGGCAGCAGCTTGAAGTTTGCCAAAATGGTGAGCCTGAATGACGTGTTTACCATCATCGGCTTGAAAGCAGAGGGAAAGAAAGCGAAAAAGACATCTGCTGCACCAAAAAGCCAATGCGTGGATGATTATATCGAGCACGTGGAAGAGATCAGGGCATTTTTCCAGGAACGGAACAAGGAGATTCTCGACAAATACAACGAGTTGACGCCAGGCTACCAAAAAGACTGGGCGCGCTATGTGTTTAGCGCCAAGAAAAAAGAGACGCAAGAGAAGCGTTTGGCGGAAATGGAGACGGTTTTGGGCGAAGGCTATAAAACGATGGATTTGTACCGGCGGCAGAAGAAGTAGCGCGCGGGGCGCGGGGGCTGTTGTGAAATCTGCGGCAGGAATTCGACTTGCAAAAGCAGGAGGGGCTTTCTATCAAAAGAGAGCCCCTCGTTTCTATTTCTTTTTCCTGGCAGGTGTCCACTTAAAGCCGCAGTTCATACAGCCGTTGACGATTTCATTTCTTCCGGCAAACCCGACAAGGATGCTTACCGGCAGTGATAAACTGAGCGAAATCCAGCAAATGATAGCGATGAATGCGATCAGACCTTCATGAATGGAAAAACCGCTATTGAACATCAAATAAGTTGTTCCAAAAACGCCAATCACCAGCACCAAAAGAGGAAGCAATGCCATCCAGCCAAGAGTTTTGAACATGTTGGCAAAGCTGTAGCCTCGTTTGTTGGCGACGATTTGCGGTGACTTGCATTTCTGGCAGACAACGGCGTTCGCGGTGCCTGTTCCGTTTGGCGGATTTCCTGTTGGCTTTGCCTGAGTGCCTGTTGCCCGATTGGCCTGGGGAGAGGTGGAACGGTTTTGTTGCGTGGGTGTTGGTCTGGTGGTACGCTGTTGCACGCTTGCTTCTCCTCTCTGACTGGAAAGTATGTAAGAAAAAAGGAGCGGCCGACTCGAGCAGCTCCTTTTTTGGTGTTATTGCGGTTTCGCGAGCATAGCAATCAATTGGGCTTGACGGTCTTGCAAAACGGCGGGGGTCCATTTGGTATGCTGCTCGATAAATACTTTATTGGCGTGGAAAGCATCGATCCGTTTTGACAGATAGGTTTTCTTCTTCTGCTCAAAATCCTGGTTGCTTAACGCGCTGTTTTTCTTTTGGCTGATCAGGACCAGATTGGCGATCTTGTTTACCCACTGGTTCCGTTCATCCTCAGTGAAATCGCGTGTCCACTGGCTATGATCCGGCGGATTTTGCGGCAGTACATGTTCAGCCGTGATGTATTGGTAGTTCGACAAGTGAACGGTATTGTCGCCGGATAAATACTCGACCTTCAGCAGCAGGTGCCGCGCATATTGTTTTTTGTAAATGTTTCCGTCGATCGTGCGCGTGAATTCCTCCACGTCGATCGTAAACAACTGGTCGTTCGCCAGCAATTGGTCGGGCTGGTCCGCCGGGGTTTGGTCGATCATTTTCAAAATGCTGTTCATCGCATCCAGACGAATGGTCGGCGTGATCCCGCACACCCAGTCTCCGGTGAACTTGTACTCCAGTTTTTTCAGGAAGAACTCCAGCTCTTTCGTGCCGAATTTGGCGTAATAATGCATCAGCGGCGGAATCCAGTCTTCCGAGCGCAACCCGATTTTCATGATCGTCAGCAAGTTTTTGAAGCTGTTGCTGAGAGTGGTGTTTTGCAGCTCGATGATTTCTTCATAAATCTCATTATACCGATTGATAAAATCGATGGTCTCCTTGCCCAATTGGAGGCGAGGGGTTTGAGGCGGCTTGACTTGGTAAATTTTTTCGTTAAACTCTTCCAGCAAGTTCGCCCGGGCTTTTTCCTGCACGAGGATGGTGCGGATGAATTGCAGGAAACGATCGAAGTCGTCGCCATGCTTGCCTTCAATTTCTTCCCAAATTTTCGCGTACTTGTTTTTTTCCTTTTCTGTCGGCAGCACGCCGATGTTTTGCGATTTCAGGATGTCGGCGTTCGTCAGCGGAATTCCGCGATTATTCAAAATGGTGAACAGGCGGAACGCATCTTCCGTATTTTCGGTCGACACATAAATGAACAGGGCTTTGTTGAAGATGAATTTGACGAACTCTTCCAGGCCGTGATCTTGTTTGATCCGCAGCATTTCCCCGCGCAGGACAGTGATCGCGTTCGCCATGTTGGCGATCGATACGTTGTCGCTGTCCAAGTGGGCTTGCAGCGCAGCGGCATCGGTTGTGCCATCCGGTTTGATCACGAATTGCTGGATGAAATCTTCCACGCTGTCGCGGATTTTATACGTCAGTCTCGTGCGGGAAGGGATGTTTTCGAGCGGGCTTTCTTCCTGAAAGATTTTTTTCTGGAGCGTGCTCTTGTATTGCGGAGTGTCGATGGTATCGCGCAAGACCGCCATCATGAGAAAAAATGTCGTTAATCGCTGCTGGCCGTCAAGCACTTCATACTCGGGGAACGAGCTTTCTTTCCGTTTTTTCAAAACAAGTGAACCGAGGAAATAATCATTCTCGGGCTTGTTTTCAAACGCAAAATACAAGTCATCGACCAGCTCGGTCAGATTGTCCGTTTGCCATACGTATGACCGCTGATACTCCGGGATGAGAAACCAAAAATCCTCGGAAAAAATTTTTTGCAAAATCTCTTTGTTTGCTTCAATCGTTCCTGCTGCCATTGCCACTTCACACTCCGTTACTTGCGTTGGACGAATTTTGGTATATGTATGTGTTACTGATTGCCACTCGTTGATTGCCGAGGCGCTCCCTCCAACCTCTTATAATAGACGATCTTCTCTTCAATGCTCGCGAGGTTTTCCTGCAAGTCACTGATCTGGTTCAAGACGTTTTTGCGATGCGTCTCCAATAACGCCCGCCGTGCGCTGATCGTTGGATCGCCTTGGCTGCGCAGATCGGAAAACGCCTTCATCTCGCTGATCGGCATGCCTGTTGCGCGCAGCCGCATGATAAATTGCAGCCAGGACACGTCGGCTTCCGTATACCGGCGATAGCCGTTTGCGTCGCGGTCGACTCCGGAGAGCAGCCCGATTTTTTCATAATAGCGCAGCGTGTGCACTGAAAGTCCTGTCATCGTCGATATTTGTTGAATTGTGAATTTTTTCATTTCCATAGACCCATTATAGCATAAAAGGTCTTGCCTTAGAGTGCACTCGAAACGATACGATGGTCTCGTTGCAGCAAGTAGAGCCAGGCAACGAGAAAGGGAGGAACGGAAATGGCAAACGAACGGTTTGAACGAGGATGGGCAAAATTGATGGAGGTCGACGGGGAAGGCGGGCAGCGGGTGATCGATTCCTTGCAGGACATTGCGCCGGATCTGGGAGCCTATATCGTGGAATTTGTTTTTGGTGAAATTTATCCAAGGCAGGGGCTGGACTTGAAGCAGCGGCAGCTGGTTACCATTGCTTCGCTTGCGACCCAGGGAGGCTGCGAACCGCAGCTGCATGTCCACATCAACGCTGCTCTCAACGTAGGGCTTACCCCGCAAGAGGTGATTGAAGCCATCACCCACTGCGTTCCGTATGCAGGTTTTCCACGGGCCTTGAATGCGATTTTTGTGGCCAAACGCGTTTTTGCAGAGCGTAACGTGCAGGTGGCGAATTGAGGTAGGCTACTTGGAAGGAAAAAGCTCACATTCTCTCATCGGGATTGGAGCTTTTTTGCTATTTTTTTCAAAAACAGCTTACTCACTGTCCTCGTTCAAACGATAATAAATAAGAGTGACAGCAAAAATAACCGATTACGGTGAAACGGATATGCATTTTCACATCACCCGGTTCTTCTGCTACTATAGTCATAGGAAGAGTCAGGGATTGGGAAAAGGACAAGTAACCATTACTCCATAAAGATGGGAACGGATGAACCGTGAACAGAAAAATCGTTTCCGCCCTGTTGATCGCAGGTGGAATTGCGGCGCTGGCTTTTCCAAAGCTTTCGGAGATGTACGATGACAGCCAGCAGCAGCAGCTGGTGAAAGAATGGCAAGAAAGCCTTCAAAATATTCACAGTGGGGATGATGCTTCGCCGCAAACGCAAACGCAAACGCAGGCACATGAGGCTTTGCAGGAGCAGACGGCCGTCTCACCTGCAGGGAACAGCACAGCTTCTGCTCCCAGTGAAAAAGAGGGCATGGAAGGAATGTTGGTCATCGATAAAATTCAGCTTCGCCTTCCGATCCTGCACGGCGCGACGGACCAAAACATGAAAACGACTGTCGCGAGCATCGCCAATACGGGCAAAGCCGGAGAGGTGGGAAACTATGCAATCGCCGGGCACAGAAGCTATACGTTCGGCAGAAACTTCAATCGTCTCGATGAAATGGCCAAAGGCGACAAGATCGAAGTGGACACCGGGGCGCAAAAATTTGTATACACCGTGACCGAGAAGCTGTATGTGAAGCCGGAGGACGTTTGGGTGCTGGAAGGGAACGGCAAAGATAAAGAGATCACCTTGATTACATGCCACCCGATGGTCAATCCAACCCATCGTCTGATTGTTAAAGGAATACTCACAAATTAGTCTGAAGTCTCATTCACTCGAGGGACAAGTTGTGCTATTCTAAATCTAGAAAACCACATACCATCGGATGACTTTCAACCGATAAAGGCAAATCTAATGAAAATTAGAGACGCAAAGCTATAGGGCCTTCCTTACTTGGTAAGATGGCAGCCAGTTACCGAAAGGAGAGTTTTTTTATGCGTAAATGGCATTTTTCTGTACTTTTTTTCGTCATTTGCTTGATCACAACCCCTGCATTCGCTTTGGCAAGCGTAGCGAATTCGCGCATTGATGCGGGCGAGGCTGACCGTGGAATTGTCAAAGTGCAAGACGATCCGGCCAAGAAAGCAAAGGAAGCGGTCATCATCAGCAAAGATGGCCAACGCTACTATTACAATATGAATGCAAACAATCGTTTCCCGCTGCAACTGGGGGACGGTACCTATACCGTTTCGGTTGTGGAAAATGTTGCGGGCAACAAATACAAGATGGTTGAAAAGAAAGAAGTCGTCCTTGCAGGAGCCAACGAGCAAGCGGTGTTTTTGCAGCCGATTCAGATGATTTACTGGAATGACTCGATGCAGGCGATCGCCAAAGCGAAAGAATTGACGAAGGCTGCAAAAAGCGATAAGGAAAAGATCGAGGCGATCTATCGTTACCTTATCACCAACTACAGCTACGATTATCCGAAAGCGGAGACGCTCGCCAACGATTACATCCCGTCAATCGAAGCGACGTGGGCAAGCAAAAAAGGCATTTGCTATGATTTCGCCTCGATGTTTGCAGCCATGCTGCGCAGCCAGGGGATACCGGCCAAGCTGATGATGGGGCGAAAAAATGACGTGACACAATACCATGCCTGGAACGAGGTTTACATAAAAGAAACGAATCAATGGGTCACGATTGATACGACCTACGATTCGATTGTCATGAAGAGCAAAAAGGCGCCGGTGATGATAAAAGATAAGCGCGAGTATCAGGCGGACAAGCAGTTTTAATCGAATACGCGCCGGCTTACAGCCGCTCACTCTCCTTAGGGAGACTGGGCGGCTTTTTGCTAGTTCAGAATTTGTTCAGAGTGATTTAGTACCTTGGTACATAGCACTCATGCGAGCAACAGAAAAAGAGATGGGTGGTGGAGAGGAGTGGGAAGCAAAAGGCAACGATCATGTGTCACGGTGTTGCCGCAGCGAAATAGTGATGGTGCCGATTTTTTTCACCCGATTTCAGCAGGAGCCAACGACATGTGAACCAAGAAAACACAGCATAGTGAGGTGAACGTTCTTGGTATGAGAACACGCAGAAACATGTTCTGCTCTTTCCTGGCAGTAGCTTTGGTTCTCAATCTCTTGCTGCCTGCTGCCTTCGTCAGCGCTGGTATGCCGGGTCATTCCGGGATCGCAAGCGCGGAGGGGATCACCGGGAATGAATCAGGCGATCCGGGCGGGGGAACCGATAATGGGACGCCCCCGCCATCTGATTCAGGGAATCCGGGGACAGGCACGGGAGACGGAGGGACAACGCCGCCGCCCGACCCAACGAATCCGGGGACAGGCGCGGGAGACGGGGGGACAACGCCACCGCCCGACCCAGCGAATCCGGGGACAGGCGCGGGAGACGGAGGGACAACGCCACCGCCCGACCCAGCGAATCCGGGGACAGGCACGGGAGACGGAGGGACAACGCCCCCCGCCCGACCCAGCGAATCCGGGGACAGGCACGGGAGACGGAGGGACAACGCCCCCGCCCGACCCGACGAATCCGGGGACAGGCACGGGAGACGGAGGGACGACTCCACCGCCCGACCCAACGAATCCGGGGACAGGCACGGGAGACGGAGGGACGACTCCACCGCCCGATCCAGCGAATCCGGGGACAGGCGCGGGAGACGGAGGAACAACGCCGCCGCCCGACCCAGCGAACCCGGGGACACCGCCTGCACCCGACCCGGGAACACCGCCCACACCGCCCGTCAATCAGCCTTCCGACGGTCCGATCACAGAAAATATCATCACCAGTGTGGTCATCAAAGATAAGGATGGCAACCGGATCGATGAAGTTCGCCCTGATCAAGGAGCTCGCGTAGAGGTGTATCTCACATGGAAGTTGCCGGATGGGCATACGTACAAGGCAGGCTCCACGTTTACATTCCAGCTTCCTGACAAGTTCAAGGTCGAAAAGGAGTTGGACGGAAATCTTGCCGGTGGCTTCGGGACATATCTGGTGACGCCAGAAGGCGAGGTCACGTTCACATTCTCCGATATGATTGAGGATGAAGAAGTGGAGGGCTACTTCTCGGCATGGCGCCAATTTGACGAGGGCAAGTTCGATGGCGGGACAAAGCAGGAGATCGAGTTCCTTTTCCAAGGGGACTCTGTAACCATTCCGGTCCACTTCAAAACCAATGGAAACACGGGAATGGTGAAGAGCGGCACAGCCAACAAAGGCATGAACCCCAGTGAAATCAGCTGGGTCGTCGATTTCAATCAGGATGAAAGCGAGATCAAGAACGCTGTGTTCACCGACCGCCTGCCGGACGGGCTGGAGTTCGTGGCGGGCTCGCTTCAAGTCCGCGAGCTGAACGTCCAGTTGAACGGAAGCGTGATCGAGGGCGCTCCTGTTGCCGTGACCCCCGTCATGCTTGACGTTCCGGAAAATGGCTTCAAGTTGACTTTAGGCGATACCAGCAAGGCTTATCGCGTAACCTACACGACTGCCATCAAGAAGACGGTCGATACAACGTATACGAATACTGCGACAGTTCAGGGAGACAACCTGACGACCCCATTGGAAAAAACGGCCTCTGTCGCCGTGCGATACAGCAAACCGCTCGACAAAAAATCGATTGATTACCAATCCTCCACGCAGACGATCACATGGGCGATTCAGTACAACTACAATGAACAAACGATCGCACAAACGGATGCATGGATTGAAGACTCATTCGACGTCACACATCAGGAGCTGGTCGACGGAACATTCAGCGTGTATGAGATGGCAATCGATAACAACGGCAACGCTTCTCGCAAATCAGGCACGCCGCTTGCCGAAGGGACCGATTATGTTGTCACGAAGACAAGCTACGGCTATAAGCTGGAGTTCCAGCAGGACATCAACGCCGCTTATGAAATCAGCTACAAGACGCGGGCCATCAATCGTGTCCATGAAGACAGCTATCCGGTAACCAACTCGGTCAAAATGTATGACGGCACGAAAAAAGACACGACGCAAAACATCAAGCAGGTTATTTTCTGGAAGTATGCGGGGCCGGTCGATTTTGCCGCGAAGACGATCCAGTGGAAGCTGACGCTCAATGATGACAACAAGAGCATGGAAAATGTGATCATCACGGACAGTTTCGCCGATCAAG
The DNA here is from genome assembly GCF_052072235.1 of Brevibacillus fluminis. Lineage (GTDB taxonomy): Bacteria > Bacillota > Bacilli > Brevibacillales > Brevibacillaceae > Brevibacillus_D > Brevibacillus_D fluminis_A. The sequence goes on from NZ_CM125436.1 coordinate 676,386, forward strand.
GGCTGGCGTTTCTGCCAGACACGCTGCAAATCACAGGGTTGACGGCAGGAGTCGACTATCAGGTCGAGGAGAATCCGGATTACAGCAAAGGAATCAAAATCACCTTCCTGAAAAATCCGCTCACGAACAGCTGCACGATCACGTACAAAACGAGATTTGACCCGACATACTTCGATCCGGACAAGATCAAGACGGTTCAGTACAAAAATAAGGCCGTGCTGACATGGGACGAAAACGGCACGCCGCAAGTGCCGATCACCAAATCAGCGACAGTCGATATGGATAATTACACGAAAGAGAATGGTAACAAAACCGGCTCTTATGACGCCAGGACAAAGCTTATCACCTGGACCATCGATGTGAACTACAACCAGCACAACCTCGCGGACGCGATCGTGCGCGACTTTTATTCCGGCAAGCAAAAAATGGTGGCCAATTCATTGACCGTCAATCGCTTGACGTTAAAAGGAAACGCCAATGGTGTAATCGTCGGTGCATTGGTGCCCGCAACGGATTATACCGTCGATTACACGGTGACGGATGCAGACGAGCAAGAAGGCTTCGAGCTGAAGCTGGGGCCGATCAACTCAGCTTATCGCATCACGTACCAGACGACGCTCGAGGGGTACCCGGTTGTAGCGGAATACAAGAATGGAGCTACTTTGCGTGATGGCGCTGCTCCCGACAAGGTGCTGTTCAAGAAGTCGGCAAGCGTCAAGCCGCGTTTCGGCGATGAGTTCGTCAATAAAACCGGCAAGCAGGGTACGGGCGCAGATGTAGAATTCGCCTTCTGGCATGTCGACATCAACCGCAGCCAGTCGGACATTGAGGCTGGGGCTACCTTGACCGACACGCTGTCGCCGAATCAAATCCTGGTTCCCGATTCGTTCAAGCTGTATCAGACTAAGGTCGCACAAGACGGATCGCTCACCATGGGTGGGCTCGTGGACAGCGGAGAGTACACGGTGACAGTAGCCGGAAACACGTTTACGCTTACCTTCAAAAACAAGCTGCGCACCGCATACATGCTCGAGTACAAATCGTTCATCAATGCGGATAATGGCGAGACGGTCAGCAACAGCGTCAAATTCGCCGGACAGTCAGTCGGCACCGTCAACCAGGGAGGCGGAGGGAACTTCCAAACCCGTTTCTCGGGAGCGGAAGGCGGCGCAAACATTCTGGGCAAAGGAAATCTGAAGATCATCAAAGTCGATGCCGACACGGGCGAGCGTTTGGCGGGAGCGACCTTTGGTCTTTATGACAAGACGGGCAGCACATTGCTTGCCACGGCTGTTACCGATCAAAACGGTGAGGCCACCTTTGAAAAGTACAAGTTCAAAACGTACGTGATCAAAGAGCTGTCAGCACCATCCGGTTACGTGATTCCGGACGAGTATAAAAATGGCAAGCTGTACGTGTTTGATGCTACACATACGGAAGTGCAAGTCGCGAACCAAAAAGGCGTCTGGGATTTTGAACTGACGAAGGTTGACGCTGCGGACGCGACGAAAACATTGCCAGGTGCCGTTTTCAAACTCCAGCAGAAGAAAAATGGAGCTTTTGAAGATGTGGCGGAATTCGCGGAACTCACGACGAACGCGAACGGAAAAGTGTTCCTGCCGAAACTGGAACCAGGCGATTATCAACTGATTGAAACGAAAGCACCGCGAGGCTATAAAATAGATCAAACGCCGATTCCGTTTACGATTGATCCGAGCCAGACCGCGCCCAAAACCGCTACGATGAAAAATGAGAGCAGTGTCGGTTCTGTGGAATTGCTGAAGGTCGATCGCTTTGACAGCCGGACCGTTTTGGCAGGGGCAGTATTCGAGCTGCAGGATGCGGACGGCAAGCCTGTAAAGAGCGGCTTGACCACAGATCAGGACGGCAAGGTGCTGGTGGAGCAGCTGAAGGCAGGAAGCTATCAGTTCGTTGAAACAACAGCTCCGCAAGACTATGTGCTGGACAACACGCCATTGAAATTCGAAATCGTGGACGACGGCGTGGTTGTGAAACTCACATTTGCCAACAAACTGATCCCGGGTTCGGTCAAGCTGACGAAAGTGGAGGCTGGACGTCCCGGTGTGAAGCTGGAAGGAGCGAAATTCCGACTCCTCGATGAGCAGAAAAATCCGCTGAAAGACGAAAACGGCGATGAGCTGGCCGTTTTGACCACGGATAAAAACGGTGAGCTTGCAGTTACGGATCTCAGACCTGGCAATTACTTTTTCCAAGAAGTTAGTGCACCGATCGGTTATCTCATCAAGACGGAACTGATTGCGTTCACCGTTGCCCAAAACCGTGAAACGACCGTGACAGTGGAAAACATCCGCTATAACGGTGGGGGCGGCGGAGGAGGTGGAGGCGGAGGCGGTGGAACAGAGCCGAAACCGCCGGTAGAGCCGCCGGTAGAACCGCCTGTAAATCCGCCGGTAGATCCGCCAGTAGAACCGCCGGTTGAGCCACCGGTAGAACCGCCAGTCGATCCGCCCGTAGAACCGCCGGTCAATCCGCCAGTCGATCCGAAACCGGACAAACCGGACAACCCCGACAGGCCGGATAAACCGGACAAGCCAAGTCAACCAGACACACCGGGACCGGAACAGCCGAGTCAGCCTGAGCCAGGCCAACCGGACACTCCGTTAACCCCGATCACACCGACACCCGTACAGCCAGGCGCCAAGCCAGGAACAGCGACCGGAACAGGTACAACGCCACCTGAAGACTTGATTGACGTCGATCTTCAGGCGCCGGCAGGCGGAAACAAGCCGGAGAATAACGGCACAGGCACAGGTCATAAAACCGCTGCGAAGCCAGCGGGCCAGGTGCTGCCGAAAACCGGCGAAGAGAGCCATTTGCCACTGCAGGTTCTCGGTGTGAGCCTGATTTTGCTGGGCATTGGTATCGCGAACAGGAAGAAACTGAAGCAACGGAACTAACTCAACACGAAAAAGATGACTTCTGTAACCAGTGCAGAAGTCATCTTTTTTCTACTTCGACCCGTTCTTCAACCCAAAATCGCCCGCACGCCCTCGGCATTGACCACCCGAATGGTGCTGCGTCCCGCAAGCTCGATCAGCCCTTGCTGCCTCCATTTTTGCAAAATCTTGTTCACGGTAATCCGCGACGTGTCGATGTAGCGGGCGAACGATGTCTGGTCGATCGGGACGTGCTCATCGCCGTGGACTGCGGTCAGCTTCAGCAAAAAGTTGGCCATTTGCTGCTCGACCGGGCTGTCTTGGAAGGCGATGATCTCGGCGAGGAGTCGTACTTTGAAGATTTGTGAATTGGTAAACAGTATGGCTGCATGCGGATGATCACGGCAGACGCGGGATAAGGCATCGTCGGAAAAAAAGTGCAGTACGGACGGGGAGGTGGTGATGGCCGATGTCAGGTAGGTGCCGTTATAGGCGCCATGCTCCCCGAACAATCCGCCGGCAGGGACGTAATCGATGGTTCGCTCATGGCCGTTGTCCGACAGCAGCGTGATCTTCACACCCCCCTTATCAAGATAATAAAACCCTTTTCCGGTTTCCCCTTGGCTGTAAACGGTCGTATGTTTACTGATTTCCAGCTTTTTGCCATACAGTAAGAATGGGGTCCATTGATAGCGCAAGTTCGCCATTTTGATCGCCGCTCCTTTGCAAACATCTGTCGCCAGACGGTTATACCGTTTGGATCGCCTGGCTTTCGACCAGCAGTGGCTTCAGCCGTTCGGGGCGCTTGATGACAAAGGTTCGGTTGCGCAGCTCAATGATGTCGTCTTCTTTCCATTTTTTCAGGATTTTGTAGACGGTGATCCTGGTGAGTCCGGCGCAATCGGCAAGCTCTTGCTGGGTGAGAGGGACTTCGTGGTTTTTGAAATCCTCGCAAATGTTGAGCAGGAGACGGGCGATCTGCTCTTCCGAAGTAAGCGCTTTCAAGTTTATCGCGTTTAGCAGGATGCGCATTTTTTGGTTGACGGTTTGGGTTAAGAGCGACAGCAATTCGGGGCGAACTTTCAGCATGTCGAGAAATTGAGCACAGGAGAAGTGGTAGACAACTGCATGCTTGACGGCGATGGCTGTGGTGAAGTGCAATTGCTGGTCCATGGACTGCAGTCCCATGATTTGACCGGGGACCACGATGTTGAGCAGGCGGTCGTTCCCTTTGACGGTTGAGGTAACGATTTTCACCAAGCCTTTATGCAGGTAGTAAAAGCCTTCCCCCATGGTTCCTTGCCTGTAGATGGCCGATTTTGCCTTGAAAAATTGACGGGTGCCGAACTCCAAGAACGTTTCCCATTTCATATCGGTTTCAAATGGGGATACCATGATCAACGCTCCTTCCCACACAATGATCGAACCCAGGCAGGCTGTTCTTTTCATGATATTGCCTGCGCGCAGGTAACATGAGTGGAGTCTGTGGTGTCCAAAAAACAATTATCGCAATTATATAAAAATACGATCATACATCACAATATGCCTGCTGGGAAATGCCCTGTTTTTCCAGAAAAAATCGAAATCATGTTAACTGATTTACACTTCCGGGGAAAACTCGCAAACAGCGGTTACTTTTTCGGCGATGACGTTAAGCAGGCTACAATGTTCAAAATCGTCAGATATTATAATGCAATCATCCAAACCATCTAACAGGGGGAAAGCACGATGGGAATCCGCACTGGTGCCCAGTACATCAAAGGCTTGAAATCCCGGCAGCCGGAAATTTGGCTGCAAGGGCGAAGAGTGACGAACGTGTGTGAGGAAGCCGTTTTTCGGCAGCCGATCCTTGAAATTGCGAAGCTTTATGATATGCAGCACGATGAGGAGTACCAGGAGCAGATTACGCACATTTGCGAGGAGACCGGCGAACGGGTCAATAACGCATTCCTCGTCGTCAAAACGCCGGCCGATCTGCAGGCAAGACGCGCGCTGTATGAAGCGTATGCCCGTGCCACCTTCGGGTTGATGGGCAGAACGCCGGACTTCCTCAATGTTGTGCTGACGTCTTTGTACCACAACGCCTCGTTTTTGGAAAAGTATAATCCGCAATGGGCGGAAAATGCGCGAAATTATTACAAACATGTGCGGGATAACGATCTGTTTTTGACCCATGCGATCATCAATCCGCAAAATGACCGCAGCAAGTCATCGCACGAGCAGCAGGATGTATATACGCATCTTGGCGCCGTAAGGGAAACAGAGGAAGGGCTGATCGTCAGAGGCGCCAAAATGCTGGCGACGCTTGCGCCGATCACGGATGAAGTGATCATTTATTCGTTCCCGGGCTTCAAGCCGGGGGATGAGCGGTATGCGCTCGCGTTCGCCCTGCCGATCGATACGCCGGGCCTGCGCATCATTTGCCGGGAGCCGATGCAGGATGGGACCCGATCCGTCTATGACCATCCGCTGGCATCGCGCTTTGAGGAGATGGACGCGGTGCTCGTGTTTGACGACGTGCTGGTGCCGTGGGATCGCCTGTTTTTGTACAACAACGTGGAAGCGGCGAACCTCCTGTATCCGCAGACGGGCATCGGGCAGCAGCCTGCGCACCAGACAGGTGTGAGGGGCTTGCTAAAGCTGCAATTCGCCACAGAGGTAGCGATGCGGCTCGCCGACTCGATCGGCGTGGACGTATTTCTGAATGTCCAAAATGATCTGGGCGAGCTGGCGCAGTCGCTGGAATCCATTCGGGCGCTGCTGAAGGTTGCCGAGCAGGAGTACGACATCTTGCCGTCGGGTGAGCTGATGCCGGGGTACGTGCCGCTCGAAACGATCCGCGGGCTTCTCCCGAAATTGTATCCGCGCGCGATCGAGGTCATGCAGATCATCGGCGCAGGCGGGCTGCTCATGTCTCCGACCGATAGCGATATGGAGCATCCGGACCTGGCGGCAGATATGCAGAAATATTACGCGGGACGAGAAGGAATCTCCGGCACAGAAAGGGTTCGTCTGTTCAAGCTGGCATGGGATCTGTGCGGCGAAGCGTTCGGGCAGCGGCTGCTGCAATATGAACGCTACTATACGGGCGATCCGCTCCGCAAACGTGCGATTTTTTACAACAACTTCAAACGTGTGCACGCTTGTTCCCTGGTCGACGAGGCACTCAGCGTGTATCAGGCAAAAATCGAGACCGGATCGGAGACGATTCCGCAGTAGGACAGAAAATTGAGTGGCCTTGTTCGCAAGGTATTGCAGACGCCAATGAGATTTGGCGTCTTTTTTTGTCGTTACAAGTTGTATATCGCGAGTGACTCTAGTATTTACATGCCATGATGCCACGACCTTTTTGCTACTATTAAGAAGAGATGCACGAAAATACATGAGGGTGGCACATACATGATTGATCCAGTAATCATTGACTATATCAACAGGTTCATCATAAAAAAATCAGAACAACTTGATCCCGATCGAAATACAATGCCGGATTCTCCGTTTGTTGATGTAAAGATAATCAGGCGGACCGAAAGAACGTATCGCGTTGCAGGTATTCTTACGCTTTCTCCTAACGGTTGCAATCCTTTGGAAGAATCTCCTGATGAGGAGCTGCGGAAGCTGTCTCTTTCTCCAAGAAAGAGAGTTACGCTGGATGATCACAATCCGCTTACCCTCCGATGGTTGGAGAACGGGTGGATTATCAAGGAAATTCGGTTTCAGAAGGATGAAAAAACGGTTGATTCCATGCAGTATCGGATGGGATTTCGTTATTACAAATACGAAGCGGAGCAAATGCAGAACAAACAAAATGCGATGCTGCAAATGTTTCAAGGCTGGAAAGAGAATGCGGCATCGCTCGCGAGCAGCTTTGAACCGGAAGGAACCAAATACAAGAGAAATTTGCTGCGGATCAGTAGCAATATACGCGAGATGAAAGCCCAAGGACTCCAAGGTTTGCATGTATCCCCGCTTTTCCCCGAAAAGTGGTCGATCACGAAACGGTTGAAATTTCTTCATTTTGCAGTAGCTTTCATACAGGTTTGCCATGAAAAAGCTGTTTTTGACTGGAAAGAAATCGGCGCGCATTATTACAAGGAGATCGGGGGATCGAAAGCATTTGATTTGGAGAAAGACGACTTTATCGCTCAATTGGAGGAGTGGGCGCAATGTCCAGCCGTTTCCCTCGGCCTCACGAGTTTGGGCACGATCACACCGCTTTTCTTTTCGGGGCAGATGACGGGCCGGTATTCTGCCTACCAGTTTGGACCTGTCCATGCGTTAACCGATCTGTCGATTTCGGATGAAGCTTATACGACGGAAGTTGAAACGCTGTGGCTGGTTGAAAATCGGGGCGTATTGACCCGGATTGCGGCTGAAAATGGTTTTTTAATGAAGACGAATTCGCTTGCGATCTGTGTCGATGGGCATCTGCGAACATCGCACAGGACATGCATTCAGCAGCTTTTGCAAAATAGTTCAATTGTGCAAGTCATCATATGGAGTGACTATGACCCCGATGGTGTAAAAATCGCGAAGGAATTATATGAGGCTGTTTCACCATGTGGAAAATTTGCCATAAAGTGGGTCACCCACGAACTGGAGGTAATGGAAAGCTGGCAGCATTATGAGGAATATATGACGACGCTTTTGCAGCATCGAGCGGTGGAACAGGAGCAAGTTTTGGGAGGTGTGGAAGATTGGAAAAAGTGGATCGCCCGTTAGTATCTGTTTTCCAAGGGGATGAAGCGGCTCCCGAGATTATGCAGTCGATGCGGGATATCGCTTCTTTGGCAGGAGTATTAGGCGATTTGGGATCGCAAAATGCTTTTCAGTCTCCCGCCCAAATTTTGCGCTTCCTCCGCTTGATTCAATTGTTTAACGAAGAGGCGCTTGGTCTTGATGATCCGATTGAAAATGCGGATACCGTTTATTATCGCTATCGTAACCGTTACCGCGATCCAGAACCGCCAACCAAAAAGACTGTTGAGCAAGTGATCAATATTCTTGTCAAATACAACTGGATTTCCAAGCAGTCACGTCAGTTAAAAATGCGAGATGTTGGAAAACGAATGATGGATGCCTTGCTCCGTCTGGCGAACGATTCCATGGCTTACTATATGCATGATGATATCGGGCGCTCCCTTTTTCAAGCGAGACGCGATGCTGAGCTAAGTGAAGCCTACGATGACCACGGAATCTCCGGCGGCAACAAGATCGCAAGCATGATCCGCAATGTTGAAAACGCGATTTTATTGATGAAAGAACGCGAATTGGAGATGCTGGCTGACCGGAATGCGTTGCAGCAGCTTGAGCTTATCCATCATTTAATGGAGGAGCTTGAGATGAAATTGCAAGAGCGGTTTCGTCACTTTCAAACGGTAGAAGATAGCCTGGTTCTGGCGAATGTCATGCAAAAAGGAACAGCGGTTTTGGCCGAAGGAACCAACTTGAGCCTCGGGATGATCAGCAAGTATTTGAAGTTCACGCATATGCAAAAAACACCCTTTTCCACGACGATTCAACCCGAAAAGGTACGCGCGTTCATCGGGCAGATGTTCGATCCACCGCTTGATTCCGATGTCCCGAACGTCTATCAATTGTTGAGCTTTATGGAACAGGGGCAGTATGAGGATGAGTCAGTTGATGGATTATGGATTCCCGTCAAATTTGCCGCCCCTTTGCCTGCGGTAGCCATTGAAGAAGCGTTACACTATTTGGAAACGTATGAACCTTTGGTCGAACCGATGGACGAAACGGAAGATGACACCGTTTTTCTCGCAGAAGAAATATCGATCGATGAAATGGAAGAAATGATGGGTCAATCAAAATGGCTGTTAACGAAATCGATGATTGAAACGGAAGAAATCGAGTCCTATTTGGACAACCGTGAAGAAGCATTGATTGAACAAGTCGTGATTGAAGCAACTTCGGCTCAGTGGAGCGATGCGGTAAATGCGCTGACTGCAATTTCGGCTTTGGTCGGAAGCAAAAAAATTGCGCTCAAGACAACGGGGCAAAAAGAACTGCCTGCATATAAGAGAAAATGGGAGTGGATGAATCATGAAGATCGAGCAACCATCATCCGAAAACGAACAAATCGAACAAAACAGGAGGGGGACGACAAACGATCATGATGACATCAACGCGAATCCCTTAAATGTAATGCAGTTGGTAAAAGGAGTTTTAACGGAAGAAGAGGAGCTTGCCTTTATGAACATTCTGTTCTCGTCTTCGGCCTCCATACGTTCCGGCAACTTTGGTCTTTCCAGAAAAGAGGTGGAGAAGCAGCTTCACATCCAAGGGGATGATGAAAAATTCAACTCATTTCTCACTCGGATCAATCAGGCGGTAAGCCGTTATTTTAAAGTGATCTATGATGAAAAGCGCGATCAACTTATCGCGTTGATGCGCGTTCCGGCTCGAGCCGCCCGCAACACATTGACGAAGGAAAGCTTGGCGATCCTCTTGTATATGTTTTATCAGCAGGAAGTGTTGCAGCATGAATTTACATTGTTTGATCAATTGCTGAATGCGTTTGGACATGAAACGACCAAAGCCAATCAGCGGATTTTGTTGAATATCGACCCTTTGCGAAAAATTGGTGCGATTGAAGACTATGATACCCACTCACAAGAGAAAGCCTATCAGCTGACAGCAATTGGCGTCCATCTGTTTTCGGATTCCTTTTTGCGGCGTACAGCCGAGTTCAGCCAATCCCATCAATTGAACAAAGAAGAAGTATTGAAATTTTTCAGGCGCTATAACCTTTATCAGAAGGGAGAAAACGAATGATTCCATGGCGGCTTACATTTTCGGGAGTCAGGGATTATCCTCCAACGTTAATGGATTTGTCCGGTGCTGATGATCATGTTTTGATCACCGGTCCGAATGGTGCGGGGAAATCGACAATTACCTTTTGTATGGGAGCTGTTCTGTATTCCTCGAAAGTAGACACAGAAGGGTTGAAATCTCGCAATTTACCGGTTGATCAGACATGGAAAGCCAAAATTTCCTTGCTTTTTAAAAATGATGGCTGGATGAAAATCGATGCGCCCCCTTTTATTGAATTTACACTGAACATGGTTCAGGAACCGGGCCAACCGCTGAAAAAAGAGTTTACGATTGGTAAGGGGGAGCAGATCGATAAGTGGGATGAGGTCATCGCCTACACATCTGGCGATCGGTTTCATAACTTTTCCACTTACAAGAAAGATTTACAGTATAAGTACAAAATTGACCCGGATTTATTTTATCTGATCTGGTACCAGCAAGAGGTCAATCAATTTGCGATCATGCATCCGGAGGAACGCTTCCGCATATTCAGCGAAATACACGGGATTGACAAGGTTCAGCGAGATTGGGAAGAAAGCATGGAAAAACGGAAGGATACCGAAGAAACATTCAGGGTTTCAGAGCTGAATGTAAAATATATGAAATCCGAGTTATCCATGAAAAAGGCTGCGCTCGATCGTTTTTTGGACAACCGGAAGCGGTTGAAGGAAGGCGGAACGTTGTATCTTGAGGCGTTGCTTCGTCTCGAACATCATTATAAAAAGGAGCAGGAAAGCCTGCGTGCAATGGTAGAGCAGTTGCAAGGAGAACTCGAAGAAATACAAATGGAGCAAGCGATGAAGCAAGCCGAAAAAGAGAAGGCGCTGGAAGGTGTCGAAATACGCAAGCGTGAACATCAGCTCCTGAATGAACGAATTGCGGAAACGGTTCAGCAACTGGAGGAAGCAAACAACTGTCTCCGGGACATCCAAAAGCAGATCGGGGAGCTTGAGAAGGAGTTAGAAGCGATCACCTTGCGAAAAAGCCAACTTACTCGATCGGACGAACAGGTGAAAGCCGGGTTACAAAAACTGCTGGCTGAAAAAAGGATAACCAAAGATGCTTATGATCAGACGCAATCGGCAGTGGCCGAGCGAAGGCTGGCCTGGCAGGAAAAAGTTGCGAAAATAGCGGAAATCAAAGGGAAAGTGGCCGCCGATGAGATCATGGAAGCTGCCCATCTTGAAAGACTGCATCAATATTCAAGTAGTCATGATGTCCAGGAAACGATTGCGGGCCTTGAAAGCGGCATCGAGGAGAACATGAACAAGAAAAGGGAATGGGCATTGCGTTTGCACGAGTTACGTGAAGAACACGCTTTCCTTGAAGAAGAACGCGATTTGTCAGCTCGTCAAGTAGAATCAATGAAATGGTTTCGTTCCCAACAGATCAAAGCCTATCCATTGCGCGAGCTTATTGAAATGGACGAAACAGCGCGGTTAAAAGATGAGCAGCTGTTCCAGGCAATCAAATATACGATTTTTTTCAATGGAACACATGTGAACCCGCCTAACGATTTGTATCATGTGCCTTTGATGAAAATCGTGCCGGACCGATTTGTTACGCACCTGCCTGCCCTTCACATTCGAGTGAAGGAAGGTCTGTGTGAAGAAGAAATTCCGCAAGCAATCAAGGCGCTTTGGTGGGTAGAGCAGTTTTTCAAGGATGGCTTATTTTGCATTCAGAATGGTACGTTGCTTGATCCGATCGGAATTCGCGGTCCTCAAGAAAAAGACAAAACGATTTTGAGCGTGAAGGCGCTGCGTGCCCGAAAACAAGAGGTTTTGGGGCTGATCGACAGTCTTTCTCAGAAGACCTCCCGCATTGAGCAGCAGATACAGGCTGATACGAAAACCGTACAGGAGCTAAATAGCATTATTCACCAGGTTCGGGAAGCGGAAGCGTTCATGACAAATCAGCATCAGCGGGTTTTGATGAGAAATAAATGGAAAGAGGAAATCGCTGCGGAAAGGGCAATCGAGCAGGAAATAACACGATTGGAAGCAGAAAAGGAACGCATCCTCCGTCTTCAGATCGAGCAGGAAGCCTTGGAGAAAATCTTGCGCGAGGAAGAGGCTATCTATGAAGAGCTGGGCAAGATGAAGGGGAAATATGAGGAATTGAATGAATTGCGCATGAAACTGGCAGAGAAGAAGAGCTTTATCAGGGAACAAAATGGCGTAATGGAGCAGATGGAACACGAGCTTGTTCAGCTGGAAAGGAAGATCAATCAGGAAGAACGGGAGATCAGGAGATTATCCGATGCGCTGGAGAACGTCGGGGTTGATCTCCGCCGAAGAAAAAAGCAACTGGACGATCACTCGGACCAGATCGATGCAACGAATCAGGAGCTTGTCCAGACCATAAAAGAGCTGAATGACTTGAAAAACGTGATTCCTGATCTGTTTCCTGATGTTTATGCGCGGACTGATGTCGAAAAAACAGGAACCGTTCCGGAATTAAAAAGGGACCGTGAAAAGGGTCGTGTGACACTGGAGCAAGCGAGAACGGAAGAAGGGATCGATCCGGCAGCATCGTACAATTACGAGACCGCGAAATATGAATACGAGCGTCTGGATGATGAATTCAAACGGACGAGCATTTTGCTTGAACAAGATAAGGAACGAACGGAACAGCTTAGAAATCAAATGGAAACGACCATCAATATGCGTGTCCTTGAATTGCAACAACGGTTTCGGGTGTATATGAGCCATTTTCAATTTGAAGGGGATATTAGCTGGGAGTCGTATGAAGACCAGCGAAAGAGAGTCCATTTTAAACTTTATATCAAAGCCCGTAAAGAAGGACACCGCGGTTCGATGGAAGATGTCAGCACAAAAGCGCGTGGAGGGAAAGTGGGGAAGGGAGTATCAGGCGGGGAAGAATCGCTCAGCTCGCTTCTGTTTGCCCTGGCGTTGCTGCAAAATCTGCAAACCACACCGGGGTTCATTGTTCTCGACGAATTCGATAGTGCGCTCGATGAGAGTCGAAAATCGAAAGTGTTCGACTTGTATGTGCAAGAATTGAAGCGGAAGTTGGTTATTTTGACGCCAAAGTCGCATGAAGAAACCTATTTGAATCGGTTTTCCAAGGCATTTATCGTTCAGCACGACCCGATGGAAGTGAAGAGCAAAGTAGTAGGGATCGTGAAAGTGGGGGGATAGGATGCTCGATCGCAAGCGGCACAGAGGGCTCGCAGCTCTTGAGCAAACGGGAATTGGAAGTCATGCGGGGTATCGCTTGGGGAGCTGTTTTGAAGAGGGTTGATTTTGTAAGAGAATAGCGGAGATGTACAGGCACGCGGAGCGATGATCCGGTGTCTTTTTTTATACATCGTAAAAAGCTTGGTGCAGCTGTTTTTTTACGATGACAGTACCGCAAATTGCGGTTGTTCAGAAAATGTTTATTGGCGATTGGTACAATAGTCACCGACGCCCTATGTCGAATTTTGGCGAAAAAACAGGAAAAAAGTAGGAGGTAAGCGGAAGCAGGGATCACAGGCAGGGAACATCACAGGTGAGGCTTATCCAAAAAGAAAAAGAGTTGATGAAATGGTTGAGGGCAGATGGAGTAGCATGAAGAAAATGTTCTTCGCTGCAGCTTGCATGCTGGGGATTGTCTCGGCAACCCCACTGCTTGCGCATGCGGAAGGGAGCAAGGATCTGATCAGGAACGGAGGGTACCGCCCGTATTTGGAGTGGGATTCCAGCAAGACCTCCAACATCGTCAGACAAAACGTGATGAAAGTGTATGCCAAAGAAGGTGAAACGATCGATCTGGGGTCAAGCGTGACGGACGCTCCGTCGAATCAGGACATCGTGGTGCGGGCGCCGAATGGAGATACGATTTCGATTGATGTGACAACAGCAGGCACAGGTAATATCGACACGCTGGCAAAGGAAGCAAACGGCCCTTTTCCGGCAAAAGGCGGCTACAAGCCTTACACGATAACAGTCGGACCGGAGCAGGAAGGAATTTGGGAAGTCGAGTTCAGAGCTTCCAAATCGCCGACTCAACAGGACCCGCCTCCCATTACGACCATCACGAACTTTGCCACCGATGGCAAACAGGCAAAAACAGTTGCCGCATGGGACATCACGGTGGTGGACGCCCAAAATAACCCTCTTACGGGCCGGGTATTCTCAAATTATTTGGCGCTAAATATGGGGAGCAACAACGTCCAGTTGAATTCGGATGTTTATATTCTGACCAAGGACGGCTATCAGTACAAAACGGAAATGAACGGGATGGACCCATACGGCTTCATTTTTTTCGCCAACAACAGGGGGTATGTCAACGCGTACGACAATTCAACCTTGTACCATTCCATTCCGCTCGGGACAGAGGGCGTCAACGTGCAGAACCCGAGAGTCGCTGACTCAGGTGTAGATATTACGCACCGCGTGTTCATCAACCCGCCGAGCAGCGACCTGCCTTTTCAAACAACGGCCCAGACGCCGCCAAAAGCGGATGACATTGCCTTTAGCGGCAACCAGACAGGCAACATTACGACGGAGGGGGCAGGGGGAACCTTTACCTTCACCACCACGCGTACCGGCAGTTATCAAATCATTATCGATACAAATGGCCCGGGCAACGCGCCGGATGGCATGTTCAATCCGAAAGAGGACGTTGTGCTGGAAAACGTGGCGACACCTGGATCGAATACCGTGACGTGGAACGGCAAATATGCAGATGGCACGGTAGTCCCGGCGCTGGCGAACAAGGCGCCCTATCAATACCAAATCAGCTTGAAGGGCGGAGAGTATCATTTCCCGATGCTTGACGTAGAGAATAATCCGAGCGGGTTCAAGATTACGCTCCAGAACCCGCCGGGAAGCTATCCGGCTGGAATGAACAGCTCTACTGTTTATTACAGTAATTGCCGACTGAAAGCCCACGGTTTCAATCGTGGGATGAAAGACGGCTTTGCCCGAACATCCCTTCATGGGATGGGCAGGGCAAACACATAGCACATGTGTGAGTGCTATTCTTTTTAAATTTATCGTTTCAGTTTGACTTCAGTACTGATACAATCGTCATATGGGACAAGAATATAGACGTACAGCTACCACAGTATCTCTCATCAACTATCATTTTGTTTTTTGCCCTCGTTATCGAAGAAAAGTGTTAGTGACACAGGTGGAAATTCGATTCAAGCAACTACTTGAGATGATATGTCAAGAGAATGACTGGCATCTTGTAGCAATGGAAGTCATGCCGGATCATGTCCATCTGTTCCTGAACTGTCTTCCCACTGATTCTCCATCAGACATAATGGCAAAAGTGAAAGGAGTGTCATCTCGAATATTGAGGCAAGAATTTGAGCATCTTGCTCATTTGCCGAGTCTGTGGACACGCTCTTTTTTCGTAAGTACAGCAGGAAACGTATCAAGCGAAACAATAAAACGCTATGTCGAAGAACAAAAGAAAAGGGGGTGAACTCATGCAATCTTTAACTGTCAAAATCCGAATTTTCCCTGATCATCCAGATGTTCTTCGCCAATTAGGAAAAGAGTATATTCGGGTAGTGAACCAACTGAGTGAACAGGCGGAACAACTTGGCGTGTTTCCGAAAGTGACAACCAAAGATGTAGAATCCCAACTCCCCTCTGCCGTCTGTAATCAAGCCATTCGTGATGCCAAGAGTGTATACCGAAAAATCAAGAAGTTGGGTACTCGCCCCATTCTGAAAAAACCTGTCTATTTCGTCAACAATCAAAACTACACGGTATCCGAAAATACAGTTGCCTTCCCGATCGTTGCAGATGGAAAGGCGAAGAAAACAACGTTTTGTGCGACGATGACGAGCCGAGATAGGGAATGGTTACGCAAAGGAAAATCCGGATTGATGCGTATCATTGAAAAGGCAGGGAAATGGTACGCTCAAATTTCGGTAGAAGTGCCTACAAGCGTAACAACCAACGAAACCATCATGGGTATTGATCTTGGTTTGAAAGTTCCTGCTGTTGCTGTCACTTCTACAGGTAAAACCCGATTCTTCGGAAACGGCAGACTTAACAAGTACATACGAAGAAAGTACCAACAACGTAGACGTAAAGTAGGGAAACTCAAAAAGTTGTCTGCCATTCGCAAACTGGGCAACAAAGAACAACGTTGGATGAAAGATCAAAACCATAAGATTAGTCGTCAAATTGTCAATACAGCCATTCAGGAAGGTGTGTCAATCATCAAGCTTGAGCGACTGGAGAATATTCGCAAAACGGCAAGAACAAGCCGTAAAAACGCAAGGAATCTGCATAGTTGGACATTCTATCAGCTTCAGCAGTTCATCTCCTACAAAGCAAATCTTTCTGATATACAGGTTGTGAAGGTCAATCCTGCCTACACTTCTCAATCTTGTCCTGCCTGTAGAGAGAAGAACAAAGCGAAAGACAGAAGGTACGAATGTTCATGCGGATTCAAAACTCATCGTGATCGGGTTGGAGCTATCAATATCATGCGTCAACCTGTGGCAGATGGTAACAGTCTGTCAGCCTAGGATGCTAGATGCACTGTCTTAGGACGGGCTGATGAGACAGCCCTAAACTTGGGGGAACTACGGATAGCAGAAATGCACTTCCGACTACCACCCAAGAATCCCACTGATACCGAAGTGTCAGCTTGCGGCTTTAGCCGTGGGAGTCTCAAAACGACGAAAATTATACAGTGAAAGAAGGAACGCCCACGGGACGTTCAATCCAGCTTGACCCTACGGGATCAATGGTGGCCCCGAGTCCTCGAAATGCAATGGAAGGCGTGGACAGCAGCGTGGGCGCACATAAATTTTCGGGCCTGTATGGCAACGATCGGGGAATAGATACGTGGACGTATTTTCCCGGAGAAACAGTCACAAACAACCTGATTATCGTCGGACAGGGACAAGTGACGGGCCAGGTCTTTCAAGATACCAATCGAAACGGTATGAAAGATTCCGGTGAACCGGGCATCTCCGGCGTCGGCATCGAGATTGAAGACGCGGCCCAACATAAGCAAACTGTGCAGACGGGAACGGATGGTACGTATACCGCCACCGTGGAAACAGGCAGCGCTAGCGTAAAGGTAGACATCGCGAGCAGCCCGATCGCTTCTATGCATATGACGACGGGGAACGTTACGCAAAACGTGACTGTCTTGAAAAACGGGACGGCAACAGCCGATGCCGTCGGGTTTTCGCCGAACCAGCCTCCGCAGACGGTGGATGCGTCGAAAGACACGACCAAAAACACACCGGTGTCTGGCGCGGTAACGGCGTCGGACGCGGATGGCGATGCACTGACGTACAGCGTAAAAACGGATGCCAGCAACGGAACGGTAACGGTGAACCCAGTCGACGGCAGCTGGACGTATACGCCGAACGCCAATTATGTGGGACCGGATAGCTTTACGGTAGAAGTAAGCGACGGCAAAGGTGGCACAACTACTTCAACGATCACCATCACAGTCAACGCGCCAGAAAACCAAGCGCCGACAGTGGGAAATGACAGCAAAACCACCACGAAAAACACACCAGTGTCCGGCACGGTAACAGCGTCGGATGCGGATGAAGACACCTTGACGTACAGCGTAAAAACGGATGCCAGCAACGGAACGGTAACGGTGAACCCGGACAATGGCAGCTGGATGTATACACCAAACCCGGATTATGTAGGACCGGATACCTTTACGGTAGAAGTAAGCGACGGCAAAGGTGGCACAGCCACTTCAACGATCACCATCACGATCAACGGGCCGGAAAACCAAGCGCCGACAGTGGGAAATGACAGCAAAACGATCCTGAAAAATACCCAGGCATCTGGTGCGGTTGTCGGGACGGATGCAGATGAAGACACCCTGACGTACAGCGTAAAAACGGATGCCAGCAACGGAACGGTAACGGTGAACCCGGACAATGGCAGCTGGACGTATACGCCGAACGCCGATTATGTGGGACCGGATACCTTTACGGTAGAAGTAAGCGACGGCAAAGGTGGCACAACTACTTCAACGATCACCATCACGATCAACGGGCCGGAAAACCAAGCGCCGACAGTGGGAACTGACAGCAAAACCACCGCGAAAAACACACCAGTGTCCGGCACGGTAACAGCGTCGGATGCGGACGGGGACACCCTGACGTACAGCGTGAAGACGAATGCCGATCACGGAACGGTAACGGTGAACCCAGCCGACGGCAGCTGGACGTATACGCCGAACGCCAATTATGTGGGACTGGATACCTTTACGGTAGAAGTAAGCGACGGCAAAGGTGGCACAGCCACTTCAACGATCACCATCACGATCAACGGGCCGGAAAACCAAGCGCCGACAGTGGGAAATGACAGCAAAACCACCACGAAAAACACACCGGTGTCCGGCACGGTAACAGCGTCGGACGCGGATGAAGACACCCTGACGTACAGCGTAAAAACGGATGCCAGCAACGGAACGGTAACAGTGAACCCAGCCGACGGCAGCTGGACGTATACACCAACCCCGGATTATGTAGGACCGGATACCTTTACGGTAGAAGTAAGCGACGGCAAAGGTGGCACAGTGACTTCAACGATCACCATCACGATCAACGGGCCGGAAAACCAAGCGCCGACAGTGGGAAATGACAGCAAAACCACCACGAAAAACACACCGGTGTCCGGCACGGTAACAGCGTCGGACGCGGATGGCGATGCACTGACGTACAGCGTGAAGACGGATGCCAGCAACGGAACGGTAACGGTGAACCCAGCCGACGGCAGCTGGACGTATACGCCGAACGCCGATTATGTGGGACCGGATACCTTTACGGTAGAAGTAAGCGACGGTAAAGGTGGCACAGTGACTTCAACGATCACCATCACGATCAACGCGCCGGAAAACCAAGCGCCGACAGTGGGAAATGACAGCAAAACCACCACGAAAAACACACCGGTGTCCGGCACGGTAACAGCGTCGGATGCAGATGAAGACACCCTGACGTACAGCGTAAAAACGGATGCCAGCAACGGAACGGTAACGCTCAATCCAGCTGGCAGCTGGACATACACGCCAAACACAGACTTCACCGGAACAGATTCCTTTGCCATCGAGGTAAGCGACGGCAAAGGCGGAAAGGTAACCTCCCGCATTACCATTGAAGTGACGGCGCCGGACACCCCGCCTGCGCCTGTGAATCATGAACCGACAGTCCCGGACTACACCAAAAAAACCGCGATAAACGAAGAGGTTGATGGGGTAGTTGAAGCGTCCGATGCGGATGGTGACACGCTCGCCTATTCGCTCAAGAGAGAACCGGAACACGGGGAGGCTTCCGTCAGCCGTGATGGCAGCTGGACGTACAGCCCGGATCGCGATCTCACCGGCACGGATTCCTTCCAGGTGAAAGTAAGCGATGGCAAGGGAGGAACGGCGGTCTCTACCATCACTATCCTGGTGGTCGGGGAGCAGGAGCAGTGGGTGCTTCATCTCACCGCTGCCCCAAAAGACATCTTGGGAGACGGAGTGACGACAAGCCAGCTGACGGCGACGCTTCAAACAACAGAAGGGAAGCCTGTCGCGAGAGTGCCGGTTTCCTTTACGGCGGAAGCCGGAACGTTGGCGCCTGACAAGGCTGTCACAGACAAGAATGGGCACGCGGTGATTACCTTGACGTCCCCGTTGCTTGAGGGGATTGATCCGCAGCTGATCCACGTGACGGCCACAGCTACCGATGAAGAGAAGCATCTGTCGGCGACCGATCAAATCGCGATCCGCTTTTTGCCGGCTGAATTGACGGGGATTGTCGTTGATGAAATCACGAAACAGCCGATCGCCGGCGCGCGTGTGCGCATCAGCGAAGATTTTGACCGAGATGGGGTCATCGATTTCGAAGCATCGGTGCAAACGGATGAGAACGGCCTCTATCGAATCGCTGTACCGCGCGGCAACTATACGTATACGATCCTGATCTCGACAGAACGAAAAATCGGCAATGCAACCGTGTCGATTACCACTACGCAATCGGCACAAATCGGGGGACTGGGCGGTGCCGGGGAGCAGTTCACGCCAACCAATAAAATTACCGGCCAGCTCCTCGTCTTGGACCGGACAACCAATAAGCCGGTGAGACCTGACCAGTTAAAAACATCGACAGGCGATTCGCTTGCGTTGGAGGCTTCACTGCTCAATGATGACGGCGGGAGTGCGGCAATCACGATTTCGCCGACAGGGCTGTTCGAGATTGCCAACCCGGAACGGAACAAACAATATGAAGTATTGCTTTCCTTCCGTTTGCCGAATGGCGAAATCCTGGCAGGGAACCGCGCGATTCTTTCTGTCAATGACGATGGCATGATGGCCGTCCACCTTGAACTGATCGACCCGTTCGGGGCCGTGACCGATGCAGACACTGGAAAAGTGATCAAGGGCGCAACGGTCAAGCTTCACTGGGCGGATACAGCGTTGAACAAGCAAAAAGGCCGGGTTCCAGGAGAGCTTGTGTCCTTGCCAGCTCTCGACAAGTTCCCGCCGGAATCCAACGCCAACCCGCAGTCGACGGACAGCGGCGGCCGCTATGCATGGATGGTCTACGGAGAAGGCGACTATTATCTGACTGCTGAGAAATCAGGCTACCAGACGTATGACAGCAGAGAGGAAGGCAGAAACGTCGCCGCCAAGCCGGGTGAAAGCAGCTATGTGAAAAACGGGATCATTCATGTAGGGCAAACCATTGTGGAGTATGATTTTTCAATGGAAAAAGAAGCGGAGCAGGGCAGCTCCGGCAGTAAACGCGGAAAAGAAGATCATACGGAATTCGCGAACACGGTTGAAGGTGACCACTATCATTACATCATGGGGTATCCAGACGGAACGTTTAAACCGGAACGAACGGTGACGAGAGCGGAAATGGCGGCGATGCTCGCCCGCCTGACACAGCAGACGAAGCCGTCCTTCGATGAAGTGTCCTACCATGACGTTGCCCCAACTCATTGGGCATACGCCTATATCGAGCTGATGAAAAAAGAATCGCTCATGACGGGTTATGCGGATGGGAACTTTTATCCGAATCAGCCGATGACGCGCGCGGAGATGGCGGTTGTGCTGACGCGGTTCATGAAGCTGAAGGTGGGGCATGACGCATCTGCGAAATATGCGGACAGTGCGAACCATTGGGCGAAGGATGAAATCGAGATCGTTACGCGCGAAAAGTATATGATCGGTTATCCGGACAACAGCTTTGGGCCGGACCATCCGATCACCCGCGCCGAGACGGTGACGACGATCAACCGGATGATGGGCTTCGGCCCGCTCACCGGCTTGCCTGCTCCGAAATGGCCGGACGTATCGATCTCCCACTGGGCCTATAACCAGATCGAGGAAGCATCGAGAAGCCATCGTTTTCGTAAAGAAAATGGGACTGATTCAGTGGAGATTTGGAAAGAAGACATTGATGAGGGAACATGGTAGTTTTGTGTTTGGCCCGTCATCCTCGGTAGAGGGTGCGGGCTTTTTTGTTTTGCGTTGAAGGGAAATAGAGTGTTTGTGCATATGTTCTACATGCATGTTCAGAAAATGTTTAGCGTGAATCGATATACTGCTTGGGGAAAGGGGGATTTTTGTAAAAGAATGGCGAAATTTCACGAAATCAACGGTGACCTAGCATGGCACCATTAGACAAAAAACCGATTTTAGTAGAATTTTGTCCTTCTTGCGATATTCAAATTGTTTGTGGGAATCGTTATCGGAATGTTGGAAATCTTATTTTTTTGTATTCGTGAAAAAGGAAACCGTTTTAATGGGGGTTTTTAAGGGGGAGATAGGGTGTTGCATCGTAAAGGGAAAGCAATGGTTGCAGTTTTGCTTGTGTTTGCGCTGGTGATGGGGCTTATGCCGGCGGCGTGGGCCGATCCTGCGGCTGTGGTTCTGCTGTCGGCAACCGCAGATGGCACGTCGGGCACGACAACCTCGACCAAGATTGATCTGACGTTTGATGCGGATATCACAGGTTTGACGGATGACGATATTGCGATCGCTGACGTAACGGGAGCGGTTGTAAAAGGGGTGTTGAGCGGTTCGGGCAAAAACTGGAGCATCGCGCTTGATTCTGTCGCGACAGAGGGAGACGTTGATGTGACCGTTTCCGCACCGGGCGGCTACACAATCATCGGTTCCCCAGTGACAGTCGCGGTGTACAAGGCACACGAGGCGGAAATACCGATGGATGTAGCCAGCGTGAAGGTGACAGCTTTTGATACCAATCCGGTGCCGAGCCCATCCGCAATCGAAATCACGATGGATGACATTGGCCTGGACGAGAGCGCGTTTACCATCGCTGATGAGACGGCGCCTGGATCGACTGTTACCGTAGACAGCGTGTCGTATGACAACGGGGCATATACGCTATCGGTTCGCGGCATGGATTTTTATCACGATTATTCTTTGATGATCGAGAAGACCGGGTATACGACCTATACCAATGACAGCTTTTTTGGGGCGCTTGCATCAGGTGGTGATCTTGATTTGGCCAATGAGCCGAATCTGTTCCCCACGTTTGACAGAGATTTAACAGGCTCAGGTATCGTTACCATCGAGAACAGCACCTATGCTGAAAATGCCACGCTATACGCTGGTACCACATATGAAGCGATCGATACGAATAATGGCCATCCGGATAACGGGACGGTCACCCGGCTCATCGGCTTGTTTGTAAAAGCCCCATCGGGGGCCAAAGCGGTCAAAACGTTGCGAACAAACGGTCAAATGGTTCAGGTGGGTGAAGATTCGCTGATTGACAGCAATCCCAACTTCCAGGAGACGGTCGCTTCTGGAAAAGCGGCCAACGACAATGATTACTGGAAGACGATTTACGCCGTGCCTGTATACAGTCAGATCGCATCGGAGCAAAAGAGCGACGGCTCCCGCATTTTGGTTGATCCTGCAGACCGGTATCGGCTGATCGAATGGTATGACAATGATGCATGCAGCGGGAACCCGATCAAGGTGACCCGGCTCGCTGTAAAGGTGGAGTACACGGGTAGCATCACAACAGAGGGGGGAGCAGGGCTTGCCAGCATCAAAGGCAAAACGGTGACGGCAGGAGCCGAGGCGGGAACCAGTGCGGACCCCAAGAAGGCGGCCATTCAAGTGCCTTATGCCATAACGGAAATTGCGGGCGTCGATATGGTGCCGAGCGACCCGACCGCTGCGGTTGCGTTTTATGGAACCGATAGCAGCTTTACTGTGGAAGAGTCGGCAAGCATCCTTTTGCCGGAGAACGGAAGCGTTGATTTGTTCATCAAAGTGTCGCCTGCAACCGGCGCGCCTTTGCACTATAAAGTCACCGTGAGCCGTGCTGTTTCTGCTGTGATTGCCGCACATCTGAACCACAACGGCGTGACAACCGATTATGCGACGATTCAGGCTGCGATTGATGCGGCGGTCGACGGAGATACCGTTACGGTGGAGGCAGGAACGTTCAGGGAGCAATTGACCATTACCAAAAACATCACGCTGCAAGGTGCCGGTGCTGCCCAAACAATCATCGAGTCCCCTGATGCCAATGATTTGGTGCAGAGCGGTGGTAGCTGGAAAAACCTGAAGAACCAGGATGTCTATGCTGTGATCGGGGTCAAAACGACTGGTGCGGGCGAGGTTGTGATCAAGGATTTGACGGTAAACGGCCGTGATCAGGGACATATTGACGCCTATGATAGCATTCCGGGTACGATCGATCTTTATGTTTTTGACGGCATCAGCATTTTCGACACATCAGCGACTGTGGATCATGTGAAAGTGACGGGCATTCGGGAGTTGGACAGCAATCCGCTTCCGCCGGATTATTTGCCGGTGGACCAGCCATCAGGCTATAACCATAACAGCAGCATTTTTGCGGAGAGCAGGCTTGGGGCAGGGAATCACAAAGTAACGGTAACGAACGCAACGGTTAGCAAGTTTCAAAAGTCCGCCATGCTGTTTTGGGGACCGACTCTTGAAGTCGATGTTCAGGACAATGTGATTCAGGGCTACGGTCAAACGTTGTACAGCACGGGAAATGGTATCCAGATCGCTTCCTCTGACCGGACAGCAGCTGGCGGCGCGAACGGCGACCGTCGCGGTACGACCGGCCTGATCAAAAATAATCGGATCTTGGACATCGGGCTTGTGATTCCCGAACCTGGACAGCCAGGATCGTATCTGAACCTGGGGCTGTACGGGCCGACGGGAATTTTGCTGTATGAAGCCGGTGATGGTGTTCAAATTGAAGGCAATACCATTTCCGGGCCTGGCCTGTCTTTGCTACCATGGCACAGCAGCGATCTCTCGAATGATGGCGGCTATTCGAACAACGGTATCGGCATCAATTACAGCAAAGACGTACTGGTCAAAAACAATACAGTCACGGGCATGGGCACCGCGATCTTGGAACAGGGCATCAAGACCGGCTCTGTATCGACAATCGACGGCAACATGCTGAGCGAAAACCAGATCGATATTTGGACGGATGCCACCGACGACATCATCAATCTGACAAACGGTGCAGAGACGATCGGATACAGGCAGACCGGAAATGGGGTCGACACCATCACCGGTTTTGGGGTCGGCGATCGAATCAATGTGATCGGCTTTGTGAACGGATCGGTTAATGGTCAGATCGGCACGTCCCCTGTTTATGTGACAGATACGACTGGCAATCAAGTAATCAATGGCTATACCGACAGCCATCCGGTCGTAGACTTTACCGGCGGGACCGTGACGAGCGGAGACGGGGTAACGGTAGCCGCGCGTTCTGTTGAAGTGTCGGTAACAGGAAACGAGACGACCTTGTTTATCGACACCGAGGATGACGAGGATGCCCCGGAGCTTACAGTCAAGCTGGCAGGTATTTATACGCCAAACAACTTTGATCTGAACGGCGGCTACATTGCATACGTGGCAGACAACACGACGCAAGCCTATACCATCAATGGCAATCCGTATCCTTGGCAGGACGCAACGCTTGCCAATGATGGCGATGTGTTGGCGATCACGACGGACGATTCTCCTTCGGGTCCAATTCGGATTCATGTGACGGCACCGGAACATGCGACAGTTACGATCAAGGGAAAGCTGGACAAAACCTATGAGAAGGTATATGTCGAGGCGGACAACCCGATCACGCTAAAAATTGAAAATCTCAATATTGTGGCACCAGTCGGTGACAACTATCACGGCATCAACTTCACCAAGGACAAAAGTGTGAAACCTGTTGTCCTGCACGTGACGGGAACCAACATGGTCAAAGGATTTGACGGGGTCCGTTCCACATCCAATCACCAGCTTACAATCAAGGGGACGGGGACGCTTGTCGCAGTAGGGCGAGAGGCTCTGTCCGCCGGGATGGCCAGCGGCAGCGGAATTCACCTGATATCCGATGCGACCGGATTGACACAGCCGGGCGCAAAGCTGATTGTAGAGGGCAATGTAAAGGCGTTCGGCGGAGATTCGCGGACGGTTTCAGCCGGTAGCGGGATTTTGCTGGATTGGGGAAACATGCAGGTAAAGAGCGGTGTGGTGGAAGTGATCGGAGGTAAAACGACCGGTGACAGAACCGGGCTGCCTTTTTCTCCCGCGATTGTGACGGAACGCGGTGGGTACGGAATCAATCTGCGGGGGTGGGGCTACCCGCAACCGGCCGGCGTGTTGACGATCGACGGCGGGCATGTAACCGCCACTGGCGGCGATGCGCTTGCAGACAATCCCAACGGTTATGCATTTGAAGGTGGCAGAGGGATTTTGGCGGATACAAGCATTGCGGTCAATGGCGGTACGGTCACGGCGCAGGGCGGTACAAGCGTCAATGCGAAAGGGGGAGACGGCATCTTTTCACCTGCCCTCGATGTGAGCGGAGCGAGTGCATCGATCATGGCGAGAGGTGGCGCCAGCGCTGAAGATGGAGGCATTGGCCTTTTTATTACCAATGATCTCAACGTGACCGGCGCTTCTGTGACTGCGAGCGGCGGGAACGGAAAAGCGAACGCGCACGGCATTTACTCACCGAGCGGCAGCCTTTCGTTCAAGGATGGTGCCTCGGTAACGGCAGCAGGAGGCAAGGGCACATCCGGTGGCGGTATTGCGATTTTTAACGGACAGGCTGTCACGATAAAAGATGCGCTTGTCCAGGCGACCGGCGGTGAAGGGATGAGCGCTGGAGCCGCAGGCGGTTCTGCGATTTACTCGAACGGAAACGGGATTCAGATCAGTGGGGGTACGGTGCTTGCAACAGGAGGCAACGGGCAAACCAATGGAGCGCACGGGATATTCACGTATGAAGGGGACATTACGATCAAGGAAGGCGCAAATGTCACTTCGCTTGGCGGAAACGGCAAAACGGGCGTAGGCGGTGTCGGCTTGCGTGCGTTCGGTTCTGGCAGCGGAAAAACAGTTGCGATCGAAAACAGCGCAGGAAACGTCTATATTCGCGGCGGCCAGGGAGCAGCTGTGCAAAGAGCTTCCATTTTGGCCAAGGACGTCCTGATCGCTACTGGAAATGTTGGGCAAATCCTGATGGAGGGGACAGGAAACCCCCGTTCAATCCGGAATAAATCCGGCGGCGATGATCTCTATAAGATAACGGCGATCACCGATCCGGCAGCGACTACCGTCATCAAGGCACAGGTGGCAGGGCGATTGGGTGGAAGCTATACCTATAACGCTCCGACCAAAGCTGACGGGAAAGCGTATTTGTGGCTGCCCGAAGGCGATCAGACCATCTCGGCCAGCGGTTATCGGAGTCAAAGCAAGGCGGTCACCCTGGATGATGCAGCTTCAGTCATTTTGCCGTTGGAGCTTGTGTTGAGCGATGATGCCGCGTTAACCAGCGTGGCGGGCCAGACGGATCAGTCGCCTGCTGGCGGCAATGGCAGCACGGCAAATACGGCGATCACATGGTCGGTAAACGTGGCGAACAGCAAAGCGGAGCTTGGACGTAGCGACATTGCGGTAGCTGCCGAGGCGACGTACAAGCTGTACAGCGACAGCGGCTTTGTCTCCGAAATCACCGGCGGCGCGACCATTCCATTGATAGCGGGCGGAGCAACCGTTGCTTATATCAAAGTAACGGCACAGGATGGGACGACGGTGAAGCATTACGCGGTGACGATCAAGCGCGCAGCATCAGTGAGCAACGATGCGAGTCTGACCAGCGTGGCGGGCCAGACGGATCGGACGCCTGCTGGCGGCAATGGCAGCACGGCAAATACGGCGATCACATGGTCGGTAAACGTAGCGAACAGCAAAGCGGAGCTTGGACGTGGCGACATCGAGGTAGCTGCCGAGGCGACGTACAAGCTGTACAGCGACAGCGGTTTTGCCTCCGAAATCACCGGCGGAGCGACCATTCCATTGAAAGCCGGTGGAGCAACCGTTGCCTATATCAAAGTAACGGCGCAGGATGGAACGACGGTGAAGCATTACGCGGTGACGATCAAGCGTGCAGCGTCAGTGAGCAACGATGCGAGCCTGACCAGCGTGGCGGGCCAGACGGATCGGGCGCCTGCTGGCGGC
Organism: Brevibacillus fluminis; assembly: GCF_052072235.1. GTDB lineage: Bacteria > Bacillota > Bacilli > Brevibacillales > Brevibacillaceae > Brevibacillus_D > Brevibacillus_D fluminis_A. The sequence continues at coordinate 703,628 of NZ_CM125436.1, forward strand.
AATGGCAGCACGGCAAATACGGCGATCACATGGTCGGTAAACGTGGCGAACAGCAAAGCGGAGCTTGGACGTGGCGACATTGCGGTAGCTGCCGAGGCGACATACAAGCTGTACAGCGACAGCGGCTTTGCCTCCGAAATCACCGGCGGAGCGACCATTCCATTGAAAGCCGGTGGAGCAACCGTTGCCTATATCAAAGTAACGGCGCAGGATGGGACGACGGTGAAGCATTACGCGGTGACGATCAAGCGTGCAGCATCATCGGGCGGATCGTCCGGCGGCTCCGGCCACGGTGGTTCAGGGGCATCGTCGGGTTCTGGAACGAGCAAGGGGATCGATGTTTATGTCAATGGGAAGGCGGAAAGCGCCGGAACGGCAACGGTTGTGACTGTTGACGGCCGCTTGGTCACCACGATTAGCGTCGATCAACAAAAATTGGAGGCGAGGCTTGCTGCCGAAGGAAGGAATGCAGTCGTCACCATATTGTTGAACGATAAATCGGACGTCGTGATCGGAGAACTGAACGGTGAAATGATTCAGAAGATGGATCAGCAAAACGCTACGCTGGAACTCCGAACCGCATTTGCCGCTTATAAAATACCGTCTGCGCAGCTGGATATCCGCAGCCTTGCATCCAAGCTTGGTCAAGGGATCGTACTGAAGGACATGATCATTCGAATCGAAATCGCCCGCGCAGATGCGGCAGCTGCCAAAGTGGCAGCGAAGGCAGCGGAGGCAGGTGGTTTCAGCATCATCGGTTCTTCCATTTCGTTTACGGTAACTGGCATATATCAAGGCAAATCGGTTGAGATAACGGATTTCACTGCGTATGTCGAACGGAGCATCGCTTTGCCTGACGACATTGACCCGAACAAAATCACTACAGCCATCGTGACGGAAGCGGACAAAACCGTGCGGCATGTACCGACCAAAATAACGAAGATGGATGATCGGTACTATGCTGTCATCAATAGTTTGACAAACAGCACGTATTCCTTGATCAGCCACCCGTGGGAGTTTGCCGATGTAACCAGTCATTGGGGCAAAGAGTCGATCAATGACATGGGAGCGCGGCTGGTTGCAGATGGGGTCGGTAACGGGATGTTTGCGCCGGATCGCGCCATCACGCGCGCGGAATTTGCTTCCATCATGGTCAAGGCGCTGGGGCTTCGCGTGCAAAAGACAGGCGACCAGACATTTCGAGACGTTGCCCCGGACAAATGGTACACTGGTGCAATTCAGACTGCCTATGCGTACCGCTTGATTGAAGGATACGAGGACGGAACCTTCCGACCGATGAACAAAATCACGCGACAGGAAGCCATGACAATTATCGCCAAAGCGATGCGGATCACAGGGCTTGCAGACAGCGTGCCTGCAACCGGACAGCCGCTTGCGGCATTCAAGGATCATGCGGATATTGCAGCGTGGGCGTATGAAGGCATTGAAGCGAGCGTGGGAGCGGGAATCGTGCAGGGCAGAGGCGGAGAACGGCTGGAACCAACGGCCTCTATTACACGTGCGGAAGTTGTCGCGATCGCAAGGGGCTTGCTGAAGAAGTCGGGGCTGATGTAACTGGTTCAAAAATTGGAAAAAGATTACGCTTTGAAGCGTTCAGCTTCAGGGCGTAGTCTTTTTTTCTGGCTAGCTGTTTTGCAGGTCGATTTCAGCAACCGCGGATTCGCCGCCTCATTCTCGCAGTTTTTCCGCTAAACGTGGGAGAAGTTGGCAGCAGGAAATGCCTAGCCACCACGGTCTGTATCGTTGTATAATTTTAACAATTGTCGATAGTAATGGAATGGAATATTGTGTAGCGATTCTGATCCTCCAGATTTTAGGAGTATATAGAAAAAGGAGCGTAATGATGGCAGTAGTGAAACAAACAGGCAGAAGCTTCCTCCAAAAAACGCTGGTGCTCGCAACGGCGCTTGTGCTGCTGGCTGGTGCCGGAACATTTGACGGGAGAGCGGATTCCGCAGCACCGACCAAAAAACCAGCCCCCGCCCCGCAAAAAATCGTCCGTTACACCGGCCAAAAAAGCAAGGCGATCTCCATGGTGTACACGACGCGGCGAGAGCTGGCGCTTACGTTTAACGGTCTTGGGGATGAAACGAAGATGAAGCGGCTGCTGGATGATTTGGACAAGTACCAGATCAAAGCGACCTTTTTTCTCCCGGGCAACAAGCTGGCAAAGCAGCCTGCCATCGCGAAGACGATTTTGGCGCGGGGCCATGAAATCGAAAGCAATACGATGAATCAGCAAGACTTGACCAAGCTGCCCTATGAAAAGGTTTACACGGAAATCAAAGCGGGGAATGAACTGATCAAGCAGAAGGCGGGGATCACGCCCCGGTATGTCCGGACGACATTGGCTACGTATAACGACGATGTCCGGCTGGGAGCGGCCCATAACGGCATGCAGGCGGTGATCGGCTACAGCCTTTTCTTGCACAACTGGGAAAAAGAGACACCGGAACAAAAGCAGCGCTATATTCGCAAATACATCAACCGTGGCGGCATTATCGCTCTGGATATCGAGGAAAACAGAGATTTGCCGGGGACCATTCCGCTCATCGCCAAGGCTGCGGCCGATGTCGGGTACAAGTTCGTCACGCTGCAAAAGCTGATCGAGCAAGGCGGGGAACGGAAACCGCTTGAAGCTATCGAGGGATTCAATGCGGCTGCAATCAATCCGAATTACAACGATGCTACATACAAGCTGATGTACCGCAAAGAAACGGACAAAAAAGAAGTCGCGATCACCATCGACGATTGGGGAAGCGACTATACCATCACGAAGATTCTCGATATTTTGGATAAAGAGGGCGTGAAGGCTACGTTTTTCCTGCGGGCAGACGGCACGGAGAAAAACCCCAATCTGGCGCGCGCAATGGTGGAAGCGGGGCATGATGTCGGGAATCATACATACTCCCATCCGATTAGCACCAAAATTCCTGCCGCACAGCTGCAGGAGGAAATCGTGAAGGCCCACCGGATCATTACCGAGGCGATCCAGCAGAAGCCTGCGATGATTTTCCGGCCGCCGGCTGGCGCTTACGATGAAACGACGCTGAAAGCGATCGGGGCTACCGGTTACCATTCGATTGCGATGTTTGATGTCATCCCTTCCGATCACGACAGGAGCAAGACGGCGGCGGATATTGTGAAGACGGTCGTGGACAAGACCCAGAACGGCAGCGTCATCTTGCTGCACATGCTCGACGATACACATACCATCGAGGCATTGCCAGTGCTGATCGAGCAGCTGCGCAGCAAAGGCTACACCTTTGTGAAAATGTCGGAGATGGCTGCCGAGTGATAACTGAAAGAGCGGCGGAAATCCGATACGGAAACGGATTTCCGCCGTTTTTTCACTCTGAAAATCGAATGCTTGGAATAACAGAAAGGAGAGCCGGATTTATGTTCGATTCCATAGATAGGCTGCGGCTGGAACAAGAACTAAAGAAGGTGAAAATTTGCTCATGCCTGATTTACCATGACGACCACCTGATCTTCGGGCATTACCGGAACAAAAAAATGGCAACCAAACTGTTTCCTCTGCATTCGGCGACCAAAAGCGTGCTTTCCATCCTGATCGGGATCGCGATTGAAAACGGCGAGATCGAAAGCGTACATACCCCGATCGCAGATTACTTTCCCAACCTTGATGCAGGGAAGCGGGCGATCACCATCGAGCATCTGCTCACCATGACCCCCGGCTTCGATTGGCCGGAATGGGGGGACTGGGGAGGGCGCCCCTTTCCGATGATAAACAGCAGAGATTGGGTCAGTTTCGTGCTCGACAGGGAAATGACCGGTGAGCCGGGCGCTGCGATGCGTTACAATTCCGGCGCATCCCATCTGCTCAGCGCGATCTTGCAAAAGGCAACCAAGCAAAAGGCGTCAGCCTATGCCCAGAAGGTCCTGTTTGCCCCGCTGGGCATCGAGGAACATCGTTGGTACGAGGATGCCAAGGGCATTTGCATTGGGGGCTTCGGCCTGTGCCTGCGTGCCGCCGATCTGGGAAAAATCGGCTCGCTGATGATGCATGGCGGCACATGGGGGAACAAACGCATTCTTTCAGAAGCTTGGGCATCTGTATCCACAGCAGCCATCCATCATACGTACGACCATGTTGGCTCCTACGGCTATCATTGGTGGGTGCTAGTCGACGAAAACAGACAAGCGTACGATCCGACTTTTTTTATGGCGATGGGGTATGGCGGGCAGTACATCATTGTTTCGCCCGCACACAAGCTGGTGGTCGTGTTCACAAGCGAATTGTTTCAGGATACATTCCTGCCATTGCGCTTATTCCGCACCGTATTCCTGCCCAATGGCAGCGGCGTTTTGGCGGCCGAACCGGGCGAACGTTGATTGCCGCCCTGTTCAGAAAATGTTCAGACCGAACCGGTACAATGGTTGAATTGGAAAGATCTGCGTTTCACCAAAAGCTTGCTGCTTGTCGATAAACAGATAAACGGCTTTTTTGGCAGCAAACGAACCGTGATTTTTAGAGAAAAAAAGGAGCAAGGACAAGATGGCGGTACGAAAACGCGGGGCGAAAATACTTCGAATGGTTCAAGCGGCGGTTTTGCTGCCAGCGCTCGTGCTCACGACCAGCTGCAGCATGCCGGGCGCGGGCCAGGAGGTCAGCGAGACAACCCAAAAAACAGCTCCGGAGCAAAAAATAGCCCGTTATGAAGGGGAAAAAAGCAAAGTCATTCCGTATGTCTATACATCGCGCAAAGAATTGACGCTTACCTTCAACGGGATGGGCAATCGGACGATGATGGACAAGCTGCTGGACGAGCTGGATCGCTATCATATCAAGGCGACGTTCTTTTTGCCCGGGATGAGGGTGGCGGAAGAGCCGGATATCGCTCGTGATATTTTGCAAAGAGGCCATGAGATCGAGAACAACACACTGAACCAGCTGGATATGCACAAGCTTGGCTATGAGCAGGTCTACAAGGAAATCCAGCTGGCCAACGAGGTCATCAAAAAGGAAACGGGCATCAGCCCGCGCTACATACGAACCAAATCCGGCGATTTTACAGATGATGTGCGCCTGGCAGCCGCCCAGCTCGGGATGGAGGCGGTCGTGAGCTACAACATCAATCCGAAAGACCGCGACATGAAAAAAGCGAAGGACATTGGCGACTATGTCGAGCGATTCATTTCCAGAGGAGGGATCGTTTCGCTCAATGCCGACATCAATCCCGAGGTGATTCCGTCCATTCCCTTGATCGCCAAGGCGGCGGAGAACATCGGCTATCAGTTCGTCACGCTCAGCGACTTGGTCAAAAATGGCGGCGAGCGTAAGCCGCTGGAGCAAATTCCGGGCTATGACGCGGTCAAAGTCGACATGAATTACCAAAACAAGCAGTACAGGCTCATCTATAATGTGGAAACGGACAAGCCGCAAATCGCGCTCACGTTTGATGACTGGGGCAGTGACAAAACGGTGACGAAAATATTGGATATTTTGGCGAAGTACAATGTGAAGGCGACATTTTTCCTGCGAGCGAAAGGGGTCGAGACGAATCCGAACCTGGCGAGAGCGATGGTGGACGGCGGCCACGATGTGGCGAATCACTCGTACAGCCACCCGGTTGTAACGACGCTGACGCCCGAACAATTGCAGAAGGACTTGGTCAAAGCCCATCAAGTGATCACCGAGGCAATCCAGCAAAAGCCGACGATGCTGTTCAGGCCGCCGACAGGCGTGGTGGACGATCAGATGGGGAAAGTCATCGCCGCGGTCGGCTATCACGACATTGCCATGTATGATGTGACCACGTTGGACTGGGATTCCAAAAACAGCGCGGCGGATATCGTAAACGGCGTCTTGAAGCAGACGAAAAAGGGCAGTGTCATTCTGCTGCACATGCTCGATGACATCCACACCATTGAGGCATTGCCGATCGTGATCGAAAGCTTGCGGAAGAAAGGCTTAGTTTTTGTGAAAATGGCAGATATGATCAAACAGGCGAAGTAGTTGAGATTTGGCACGGTGCGCTTGAAGCCGTGTCTTTTTTCTGTCAACGATGCACCAGGTTTGATCAGAAAATGTTCAGATTCGCTTGCTAAAATGTTGAAATGGGCAGAAAAACGGTAGATAAGCGCGATGAAAGCGGTTTTCATAAGCACGTGCCAGCAAAAAGTTTGTCATTCACCTTTTTCTGGCGGTTGAATCGGAAGGGCTTGCATGACTATGATAGCAACAGATACTGTATTGCGAGCGGAAGTAGTTTACTAGAGAGAGTAGAGGCAATGTTGCTTCCGGTCATCTGGTAAAAAAGGAGCACGGTTATGGCAAAAGGCAAGAAGACAGCGGTGATGAATGTGGCAGCGAAATGGCTCGGAATGGTGACGGCTTTGACGGTTCTGGCGGGCTGCGAACTTCCCGGCCACGATGCGGGCGGCGACACAAAGCACAATCCCGCGCTCGCCCGAAAAATCGTCCGGTTTGCGGGTGAAAAAAGCAAGGCGATTTCCATGGTGTATACCACGCGAAGAGCGCTGTCCCTGACTTTTGACGGGATGGCTGATCGCGAAACGATGGAGAAGCTGCTCGACAAGCTGGATGAGTTCCACATCAAGGCGACGTTTTTTTTGCCAGGCATGCGAGTGGCAGAAGAGCCTGACATTGCGAGAGAGATTGCGGCAAGAGGCCATGAAATTGAAAACAACACGCTGAACCGGCTGGATTTGACCAAGCTCAGCTACAATGAGCTGTATTCCGAGATCAAACTGGCGGACCAGGTGATCAAAAAGGCGACGGGGATTACTCCCCGCTATGTTCGGACAAAGCCCGGCAGCTATAACGATGACGTCCGCCTGGCGACGGCACAGAGCGGACAGGAAGCCGTCGTTTCCGCCAGTTTATTCCTGCACAACTGGCAGAAGGAGACGGATCTGCAGAAAAGCCGCTATGTGCGCAAGTATATCAATCGCGGCGGCATCATTGAGATCGACACGGAAGAAAACAAAAATCTGCTGGAAGACATCGCGCTGCTTGCCAACAAGGCTGAAGAAGTCGGCTATCAATTCGTCACGCTGCACGACCTGATCGAAAAGGGCGGGGAACGGAAACCGCTGGAAGAGATTCCGGGGTATGATGCAGCCAAGATCAATTTAAACCAAAGTGGCGCTCAATACCGACTGGTTAGTAGTCTTGCTAGCGATAAAAAAGTGGTAGCCTTGTCGTTTGATGATTGGGGAACGGACGATACCGTCACGAAAATTTTGGATTTGCTGGATCAATATCACGTAAAGGCGTCGTTCTTTTTGCGTGCCGACGGGGTTGAAAAAAACCCGAATCTGGCGCGAGCGATTTACGAAAAAGGGCATGACGTCGGCAACCATACGTATTCCCACCCTGTCGTCACCACCATTACGCAGGCACAGCTGCAGGATGAGATCGTCAAAGCGCATCGCATCATCACCGAGGCGATCCAGCACGAGCCGACGATGTATTTCCGGCCGCCGACAGGCGTGGTGGACGACAAAACGCTGCGTACCATCGGGGCGACGGGGTACCATACGATCGCCAATTTCGATGTGACGCCTTCCGATTATGTCAAAACCCGGACCGCAGACGGTATCGTCCAGGCGGTCATGGAGCAAACCCATAGCGGAAGCGTCATTTTGCTTCATATGCTGGACGATATTCACACGATTGAAGCGCTTCCGATGATCATTGAAAAATTGAGAAGCAAAGGGTACTCCTTTGTAAAAATGACAGACATGTTTGGCTCATAAAAGAACGGGTACAGAGGAGAGAAGGGCATGGAGCTTTATGAATCAATTGTCGACCGACAGGAAAAAATCGCCGTTGTCGGCTTGGGGTATGTCGGGTTTCCGATTGCGGCGGCCTTTGCGAAGCGGGTTGATGTGATCGGGTTTGATGTCAACCCCCGGAAAGTGGCTGCATTTCAGAGCGGGACGGGCTGGCAGGAGCTTCTCGAAGAGGAAAGCCTGTCCGACAGGTCCATTACGTTTACGGCAGACGAGGAAATGCTGCGCGAAGCGCGGTTTTTTATCGTGGCGGTTCCGACTCCGGTCAAAAGCGGCAACGTTCCGGATTTGCACTACGTCCAACAGGCGACAAGCATCGTGGGCCGGCACATGCGGCCGGGTTCGGTCGTCGTGTTCGAATCGACCGTATATCCGGGCGTGACCAATGACATTTGCATCCCCATCCTGGAAGCGGAATCAGGCATGCGCTGCGGCGTCGACTTCAAGGTAGGCTATTCGCCCGAGCGGATTAATCCTGGCGACAAGGTTCACAAGCTTGAAAATATCGTCAAGATCGTTTCGGGAATCGATGCGGAAGCGCTTGAGACGATTGCCAAGGTGTATGAGCTGGTCATTGAGGCGGGTGTCTATCGGGCGCAAAGCATCAAGGTGGCGGAAGCGGCGAAGGTGGTTGAAAACGCACAGCGCGACATCAATATTGCGTTCATGAATGAGCTTGCCATGCTGTTCAATCTGATGGGAATCGAAACGAAGGCAGTTTTGCAGGCAGCCCGGACGAAGTGGAACTTTCTTCCGTTTTCGCCTGGGCTTGTCGGCGGTCATTGCATCGGCATCGACCCGTACTATTTGACATACAAGGCGGAAGACACCGGCTACCGCTCCAAAATCATTCTCGCGGGGCGGCATATCAACGATGGCATGGGCACGTATGTGGCCCAGCAAATCATCAAAATGGCCGTCCGCTTGAAGTTGGACATCAAAAACGCGCGGATCGCAATCTTGGGCCTCGCTTACAAGGAGGATTGCGCCGATATCCGCAATACAAAAGTGATCGATGTGATTCACGAACTGAATGAGTACGGTATTGTTCCGCTCGTCGTCGACCCGCTGGTGGATAAAGAGGAAGCTTACAGAGAATACGGCATTGAGCTGTCCGACTTGTCCGCTTTGCGCGAATTGGATTTGGTTGTAGTCGCTGTTCCCCACGCTCCCTTTGCACAGATGAGCGTCGCTGATTTCGAGAAGCTGTACAGCGACGGACAGACGAACATCATGGTCGACCTGAAAGGAATATTTTCACGAACAGAGTATGAGAGCAGGGGCATTCATTACTGGAGCTTGTAAACAGAAGATTGGAGAGAGCGACAGTGATCAGTCGTAAGGAAAGACAAGCCAGACAGCTGGCGGCGGGGGAGCCGTTATATCAGAAAAAGCCGAAGAAACAAAAGGAGCCGAAGGAGAAAAAGCCGGAAGTTTTGACGGTCTCGCGCGCGGATCGCCGCGTGCTCTCCCATGTCCCGGACCCGGAGCAAATCCGCGTGCAGGTCGATCGGCGCGGGATGAAGGACACCGCCTTCGATGGCAGTCAGGCCGATCCCGAGTATCTTGATAAAATCCGCATGCTCAGCCTGCGGTATATGGCCGATTTTGACGTGTTGCTTTTCCCTCGCAGGCTGTTGAAAAAATCGGGGGTGAAAGGACGGGCCGTCGATATATCGGCGACCGGGATTTTGATCGCGCTCGAGGAGCAGCACATCGCGGTCGGGCAGATGGCGGAAATTCACTGCACGATTCCCCCGGGCACGATGCCGGAAGGATTCGAGCTGTCGGTCGAGCTTGACGGCAAAGCAGTCCGCACCTTTACCCGCGAAAAGGACGGCAAGGAGCAGCACATGGTGGCGTTTGAATTCGCCAGACCGCTTACCGAATACTTCCAAAGGAAGCGCTGGGGCTATGCGATCTACATGTCCAGCGGAATGCTCTTTATCTCTTCGCTGTTTATTATGCTCATGCGCGCAGAGAGCATCATTTACTTCAAGTACAACATCCTGCTTTACCTTTACAGTTTGATCGCAGCAGCTTTTTTATTGACACGGTATTTGTTCGGAGCATTGTACCGCGACGTACCCGTTAATCCGGATTATACGCCCGGCGTTTCCATCATCATCCCGTGCTTCAATGAAGAGGAATGGATTCACCGAACGATCTTGAGCTGTGTCAACCAAAACTATCCGATTGACAAGCTGGAAGTCATCGTCGTGGATGACCGCTCCACAGACAAATCGGTTGAGCAGATCGAAAAAGTAATCGGCATGATTCACAGCGAGGCCGAACGCTACATGACCCGGGAGCGTGTGAAGATGCATGTGCTGCCCCAAAACGGCGGAAAACGGGAAGCGCTGGTCCAAGGCGTGAAGATGGCCAAGCATGATCTGGTCGTTTTCGTCGATTCCGACAGCTTTCTGGAACCGACGGCGATCCGGCATCTCGTCCAGCCGTTCCAAGACCCGAAAATGGGGGGCGTTGCAGGCCGGACGGATGTGGAAAACAAATTCACCAACTCGATCACCAAGCTGCAGACGGTCCGCTATTACATCGCGTTTCGGATCATGAAGGCGGCGGAAGCGTGGTTTGACAGCGTCACCTGCCTGTCGGGTCCGCTGTCCTGCTACCGCAAGGATTTGATCCTGCAGCATGCGGATGCATGGTTGACGCAAAAATTTCTCGGTCAACCCGCGACTTTTGGCGATGACCGCTCCATGACGAACTTTATCTTGCAGACTCATCGGACAGGCTACCAGGACTCCGCGATCTGTTCGACGATCGTGCCGTCCGATCTGGGCGTCTTCCTCAAGCAGCAAATGCGGTGGAAACGTTCCTGGCTGCGCGAATCGCTCCGTGCCAGCGGCTTTATATGGCGCAAGGAACCGTTCATGGCGCTGTTTTTCTATATCGGCGTGATCGTGCCGATCGCGGCTCCGATCATCGTCTTGTACAATTTGGTCTATGTGCCGATCGTTCACCATGTCTTTCCGCGAACGTTCTTGATGGGGCTGCTCATGATGGCATTGCTCATGAGCCTCGCCCATCTGCTGTTTAGGCGAAGCAAGCTGTGGGTGTTCGGGATCGTCTTCTGCGTTTTCTACGAGCTTGTATTGTTGTGGCAAATGCCTGTTGCTTGGGTCACATTCTGGAAATCGACATGGGGAACAAGGGAAACCCCGCAGGATGTCGAGGCGCGGAAACGCAAGGAAGCCCGCAAGCAAAAAACGAAAAAGGGCATCGGATTGCCGTTCTAATGCAATCCTCGGAAAATCCGTAGAGTGAGGGTGTCAGAGAGAACATGGGAAAAAAAATGAATGTTGCCCTCGATTATCGTAAAAAGGACCACAAGAAGGTTATCAAAACGATTGTGCAATTCGTCATTTTGCTGATCGTGGGCACACTTTTCTATCAAGCGGTGTTTCAGGTTACGAGCTACGCGGAGCCTGACCATGCGGCATGGACCAATGAAAAAGGGTTTATCGCACTCTCCTATTTCGGCGTAGGGCGAACGGGCACGCCCAAGCTGATCGCCAAAAATCAATTGGACGAACAGCTGCGCGCCCTGCATGATCAAGGCTATGTCACGATCTCGCAGCAGGACATCCTTGATTTTTACAACAAGAAGAAGCCGCTGCCGGATAAAGCGCTCTTCCTTTCTTTTGAGGATGGACGCAATGACTCCGCCTTGTTTGCCGATCCCATTCTGGAAAAATACAATTACAAGGCGACAGCGCTCTCCTATGCCAACAAGGTGGGAAACAGCGACAACAAATTCCTGCAGCCGGCCGACATGCTCAAAATGATAAAAACCGGCTTTTGGGAGCTGGGCAGCAATGGCTATCGTCTCACCTACATCAACGTATTTGACCGCAACGGCCAATTCATCGGGGTAAGAGACGAGAACCAGCTCCCCAACAAAGAAAACATTGAATACTACAACCACTATCTGATGGATTTCATCCGGGACAGCAACATGATTCCCGTGGAGGACCGGACCGAGATGGAGGCGCGGATCACCAGCGACTACAAGGCGATGAAAGACATTTACACGAAAGAATTGGGCTTTGTTCCGGGCGTTTATATGATCATGCACGCCAATACCCTTTATGAAGGGATGAACCGGCTTGTCTCCCAAGTGAACGACGCGAACATCCGCCAGATTTTCAAGATGCACTTCAACCGCGAAGGCAACGTCTATAACGACCGGAGCGCAGGATTGTACAACCTGACACGCGTGCAGCCGGCATCCTACTGGTACACGAACCATCTTTTGATGAAAATCCAGAAAGACACCGGTCAGAAAATGAAGTTCGTGCGCGGCGACGAGAACCTGTTCGATCAGTGGCAGAAGCTTTCCGGCGCTGCCCAATTCACGGAAAACAAAATCGCGCTGACATCCCCGCCTGCTGAAAGCGGCATGCTATACTTGAAAAACAGCGACGGAAATCGGGATGTTCAAGTATCGGCCCAGCTGGACGGCAATCTGGTCGGCAGACAATCGATTTATGTCCGCTATGATCGCAAAACAGATGCCTACGTTCGCGTCACCCTGCAGGACAACAAGCTGATTGTCGAGCAGAAGAAGCCGGGCGGTCAGGTGCAGGAGCTGTATTCCGGCAAGCTGAGCGATGTAAAGTGGGAATCGGAAGATCTTGCTTTCAACAAGGCCAGCGTGTACACCAAGGCGCAGACCCAGGCGGGAGCCCCCGATGAAGAGGAAGAGTTTCCGACCAACATCAAAAACACGCGCCAGATGGAGATCACCGTAAAGGGCGGCAGCTTGCGCGTAGCGGTCGATCAGCAGCCGGTTTTGGACAATGCGGCGATCGATCCTGCCATCGGGCAAGGTGGCGTGGCGCTAGAAGCGCAATACAGCAAGAAAAACAAGAAGGATGACATCTACGACGGCGTGTTCACAGATGTCAAGGTTGCGACTGTAGGGGAGAAGGAGACGGATCAGACCGTCTTGTTTACCAATTCGTACACAGGGTTCCAAGGGGCGATCAGCAAGGTAGAGAATGCGATTTCCGCTTCCATCGACTGGGTGATCGAGACCTTCTAATTCTAATCGGTTGGAAAACCTGGCTGCGCCAAGCTTTTTGGTAGAGCCAGGTTGCATTTGTAGAAGCAAAGGAGTCAGGCAAAGGTGGCTAAGGAAAAACCGAGAGGCAAACGGACGGTTGTCATACTCGGCATCACAGTGATTCTCGGGATGCTGGGTGCATGGGGCATCAAACAATGGAATGATCCGGACAAGCTGCAAAAAGCCGAGGCGGCCGAGCCGTCGCATCTGGAGCTGTCGGCATGGGTGGCCGACTGGCAGTGGCAGGAAGGAATCGAAGACTTGCGGAGCATTACGGATGGACTTTCGAGCGTGCAAATGTTTGCCGCTTATTTCAACGAAAAGGACAGCCTTCTGTTCACGGCGGAAGCGCAGCAGATGCTTCCGAAAATCAAAGAAGCGGCAAGGCAGAGCAGCCTCGTCGATGTCGATTTGACGATTGTGAACGATCGGGTGAATCCGGATGGAACCGAGGTTCAAAAAGATTCCAGCATCGTCACGCGGCTCATGGCGACGGAAGAAAGCCGGGAGAAGCATCTGAAAGAAATTTTGGACGCGGTCGAGCGCTTTAACTTCCACGGTGTCGAGCTTGATTATGAAAAGGTCGACGAAAAAGACTGGCCCAATCTGATTCGCTTTATCGGCGATCTGAACCAACAGCTGCATGACCGGGAGAAGACGCTCCGCGTCGTGCTGGAGCCGCGCACGCCGATCGAGAAGCTGTCATTGCCGCAAGGGCCGGTTTATGTCATGATGGCGTACAATCTCAACGGACCCAACACACAGCCGGGTCCAAAGGCGGATCAAGCGTTCATCGCCCAGCTGGCAAATCGGTTGAAGCAGGTCCCAGGCGATAATATCATTGCGCTGTCGGCAGGAGGATTCGACTGGGCTGAAAACGGCGAAGTGACCGCTGTAACCGAAAAACAGGCGGTCGAGCTGTCCCGGGGCAGCCTGGAACCGCCCAGGCGCGATGCCGCCAGCGGCAGCCTGTCTTTCCAGTATGTTGATAAAGAGGATGGCAAGCATACGGTCTGGTACGCGGACGATGAGACCGTCGAACAATGGATCCAGGTGGCAAGACAAAGTGGCTACACCAAAATCGCGCTGTGGAGACTCGGAGGTTTGGACAAGGAATTGCTGCGGTATTTGAATCGATAGTGTTCAGTGAAAGTGAAAATGAGAGTGGGGGAAAGCCATGCGAGTGTGCATGGCTTTTTTTCTTCGTGCAGTTATGAATTTATAAAATTGTTATCCAGTATGAGGGCAGCCGTGGCGTAAGCCAAAAGCATGGTGTAGCCAGGTTTTCTAAGCTGAGTGGCATTGCGCGTGTGTCCTGTTATTGACAGGAAATTGGTTGTTTGCTACTCTTTTTATTGGTAATGATTATCATTATCATCATTAATGATCGAGGACGATAAAATAATCAGGAGGCTATTATGCGTAGAAAACCATACGTTGCCGCTGCTCTCATGCTCATGCTGTCCATTCTGTTGCCAGCATGCGGGGGAGCAAATCCGGCTGCAGGCACAGATGTCCCGGCAAAACAGACGGCTGAAAAACACGAGGTCACATTCCGAGACTTCCAGACAGAAAAAGGTGTCATCAAAATTCCCGAGAAGCCGCAGCGCATTGTCACCGATTACTATGGCGGGGATCTGCTTGCCGTAGGCGGAAATGTGGTAGGGGTCGAACCGACCGCGTTCCAGAATCCGTTTTTACGAGATTTGTTGAAACATACACAGAACGTCGGCGAGCCGACCAATGTGGAAAAAGTGCTGACGCTGGCACCGGACTTGATTGTTGTGATGAAGCCGGAAAACTATGAGGCACTGTCCAAGATCGCGCCGACACTGTACATCCCGTATGGAACGACTACGAACATCAAGGAAACCGTGAAGCTGTTTGGTGACATCGTGGGAGAAAAGGAAAAAGCGGATGAGTTTCTGAAAGCATATGAAAAGAAAGCGGCGGAAGGCCGCGAAAAGCTGAAAGGAATCGTTGACCCTAATGCCACCGTTGGTCTGTATGAGCTGACCGACAAGGGGGAAATCTGGATATTCGGCGATAATGCGGGCCGTGGGGGCCAAGCCGTTTACAACGCGCTGCAGCTAAAGATGCCGGACATAAACAACACCAAAAACCAGACGCTGCAGCTGTCGATGGAGACGCTGCCGCAATACGCCGCTGATTATATGTTTTTGACCACCTATGATCCGGAGAAGAAAGGCGACCAGTTGAAAAAGCTGAAAGAATCCAAGGTGTGGCAAGGGCTGAGGGCAGCGAAAACCAACACGATTTTTTATAATGATTTCGATACGTTCTATCGATATGACCCGATCGCCATCACGGGCCAAATCGATTTGATTGTCGATATGCTGATCAAGCGTGCGGAAGAGAACAAAAAAAGCAGCAGCACTTCGTAGAGGAAGCAAATAAAACCCGTCCTGCGGTTATTCCGCTGGCTGTCACAAATCGTTGCTTTTTCGTGTGATTGGAATCACATATGAGCTGCGCGGCGCTCACTATACTTGATGTATATCAAGCCACACGAAGGTGAGGAAACGTTCATGCTAAGCGAAAAAACAAGACAAGTGATTACAGCGACAGTCCCTGTGCTCGAAAAGCACGGAACCGATATTACAAAGCGTTTTTATGAAATGATGTTTGCCAATCATCCGGAGCTGCTCAATATTTTCAACCACGCGAACCAAAAGCAAGGGAGACAGCAAACGGCTTTGGCGAATGTGGTATATGCGGCGGCACTTCATATCAACAATTTGGAAGCGATTATCCCGGTTGTCAAACAAATCGGTCATAAGCACCGCAGCCTCGGGATCAAGCCGGAACATTATCCAATCGTTGGAGAAAATCTGCTTGCCGCGATTAAAGATGTGCTAGGCGATGCGGCGACGGACGAGATTATTGGGGCTTGGGCGGAAGCATACGGCGTCATCGCCGATGTGTTCATCAGCGTCGAGGCCGAGATGTATGAGCAAGCGGAACAGCAGCAAGGCGGCTGGGAAGGGTTCCGAGCATTTCGGGTCGAACGCAAGGTGCAGGAAAGCGACCGCATTACCTCGTTTTACCTGGTCCCGCAGGATGGAGGGGCGATTGCGCATTTTGCGCCTGGACAGTATGTCAGCGTGAAGCTGGACATCCCGGGTGAGACGAACACACACATCCGCCAATACAGCCTGTCCGATGCGCCAGGCAAGCCATACTACCGGATTTCGGTGAAGCGTGAGGATGGGCAGCAGGATCGTCCAGCCGGTAAAGTATCGAATTATTTGCACCAAAAGGTGGAGCAAGGGGATACATTGCTGCTGTCCGCGCCTGCAGGTGATTTCGTTTTGGATCAGAAGGATGCTCGTCCACTCGTACTGCTCAGCGGCGGTGTCGGACTCACGCCGATGGTCAGCATGTTACAGGCGACGGTTGCAGCGAATGCACAGCGGCAAGTCATCTTCATCCATGCCACACAAAATAGCGGTACCCATGCGATGAAAGCGCAAATCGAGGAGCTGGCCAGCAAGCACAGCCAGCTGTCCGTTCACTGGTGCTATACACAGCCGACTGAGCAAGACCGGGCGGCAGGCGCGTTTGAGAAGGAAGGGTACATCGATCTGGCGTGGCTCAAGCAGGTGTTGCCAACCACGGATGCGGCGTTCTATTTCTGCGGTCCAGTGTCCTTCATGAAGGCTGTGCGCAGCTATCTCGCAGAGATGGGCGCGGCTTCTGCCGACCTGCATTATGAGTTTTTCGGTCCTGCGGCAAATCTGGGCTGATCATTCCCCCGACGATTCGGGACGCTCCAATAACTGCGCGCGAAGCAGTCGATTCACCGTCTCGCGCCGCAGCCCGATGAACTGGCCGATTTCATCTTGCGTCAGCACATCGGTCAGCGTTTGCGGCGCAATGTAAACGTCGAACCACGCCTGCAGCTTTTTCAGCTTGGCGGCGGGAGCGGATTCGGTCAGCTGATCGATCCGCTGCTGCATCATCCGCAGCTTTTCTTGCAGCTGCAAGGCGATGGTGAGCGCTTTTTGCGGATTTTGCTGCAAGTCCTGGTACCATTCGCGTTCGGATAACACATCGATCTCGCAGGTTGTCAGCGCGATTGCGGTGCCGTAATACGGATTCGGGCTGATCAGCGAATGGTGGGGGATCGTTTCATTCGGAACGATCACGTTCACCAGGATTGTCGTTCCATCCTGATGAATACGAACAATCTTCAACAGGCCGCTCTTCAAATGGAAGAGCGGTCCTTTTTCACCTTGTCGAAACAATGTTTCGCCTTTATGCAGAATCATCGTGACCTCCGTCAGTGACACAAGCGAACGTGCTCGCTCAGCGCATTCGCTTGTTTTTCTTGTTACAAGCATATCATTTCAGATAGAGGTGGTAAAAAGTATTGTGAACAAATCAATCGACCATTGCTGTGCTGCCGCTGATCCCCTATGATGAGGCTTTCGTCCTTACCCATTCACCGTAAGCGAGGGAGTTGGTCCGGAATTGCATGACCTGGACGGGAATCGTTACCTGGATTTTTTAAACAATTACACGTCAACCATTCACGGACATGCACATCCGAAGATTGTAGAGAGAGTCAATCACGCACTGAACGTGGGGACTTCCTATGCCAGCGTCATCGAGGAACAGATCATCCTCGCCGATGTGTTGTGCGCCAGAGTGCCGGGAATCGAGCGGATTCGTTTTTGCAATTCCGGCACGGAGGCGACCATGTTTGCCATACGCGCCGTCCGGGCTTTTACCAGCAACAGGGTCACTCAACCTTTCTTTCGCTTGTTCGTATAGGACGGTAGAAAAGAAGAGGAGCTGGGCACAATCACCTTATGCGAACATAAAGCGGTTTTGGGGAAAGGGGAGTGAGACACAATGGCTGAATCGCAAACACTCAATCGCAAAGGCATCAATTATGATGTAGGGACGTTTACCCGCGGACAGGCAGCATCGTCCCGCGATGAATTCAACCCCGCCATCGTCAAGCGGGAAATGGAGATCATCAAAAATGAGCTGCATTGCACGGCGGTGCGGATTTCCGGCCAAACGATCGATCGGCTGGTGCTGGCTGCCGAATACGCCGCAATGCAAGGGTTGGAGGTCTGGTTTTCTCCCAGCTTCGTTGATGCGGATGAACAGGATACGTTACGTTACCTGATCGAATGCGCCAAGGCGGCGGAAGGGCTGCGGATGCGGTCGCCACACATCGTTTTCGTCGTCGGATGCGAGCTGACTTTTTTCATGAAAGGGCTTGTCGACGGTGAGACGGCATTTGACCGCATCCAGACGTTCATGAAGCCGTGGCGCTTGTTGATAAGCACGATTCGCCGCGGTTCGTTTCACAAACGGCTAAATGCTTTTCTTGACAAGGCAGCAGCACAGGTGAGGAAGCACTTTCACGGGCAGCTCACCTACGCGTCAGGTACGTGGGAGCATGTCCAATGGCAGGTGTTTGATCTGGTCGCTGTCGATTACTACCGCGATGCGTTCAGTAAAAAAACGTACCGCGAAAAGCTGCGAGGCTACTTCACCTATGAAAAGCCCGTGGTCATCACCGAATTCGGCTGCTGCACGTACAAAGGCGCTGAGGAGAAGGGTGGCTACGGCTGGGCAATCGTCGACAGGTCTCTAACCCCTCACCAGATCAAAGGAAACTATGTGCGGGATGAGGACGTTCAAGTCCGCTGCATGGAAGAGCTGCTGGACATTTTTGCGGAGGAAAAGGTGGATGGAGCTTTCTGGTTTACGTTCGTCATGGCCACCTATCCGTACCATGAAGACCCGCGTTACGATCTCGACATGGCAAGCTACAGCGTGGTCAAAACGTATGTCGGAAAAAACGGCGAAGCTTATCCGGACATGCCGTGGGAACCGAAAAAATCGTTTCGCGCGCTGGCAAACCGCTACGCCAAACCGTAGCCGCACCGTTTTACGTAACAGGAGCCCTTCGAAACGAGCGGAAGGGCTCCTCTTTCATGGCGAGCCGCCCGGTTTCATGGATGTGCTTCCCCAGAATGCACCGATTCCGAAGGAAAGTCTACCTATGGTACTATAGGTAGGATGACCAGCATTCGATTCGACATATAAAGACAGACATGGGGAATGGGGAACCACATCTTGAAAACATTTAAAAAAGTCTATATAGAAATCACCAGCGTCTGCAATCTCGCCTGTACGTTCTGTCCGCCTACGGAGCGCAAGGCGAATTTTATCAAGGTGGACGATTTCATCAAGCGCTTGGACCAGATCAAGCCGCATACGAATTATGTTTATTTGCACGTCAAAGGCGAGCCGCTTCTGCATCCCAAAATCGATGAACTGCTCGATATCGCGCACGCCAAGGGCTTCAAAGTCAATATTACGACGAATGGCACGCTTATCAAGAAAAATCGGCACAAGCTGCTCGGAAAGCCGGCGCTGCGGCAAATGAATTTTTCGATGCACAGCTTCGACGGGCACGAAGGCTCGACGGACCGGGAAGGCTACCTGCGGGAGATTCTTTCGTTCGTGCGGGAAGCGGAGCAGCACAATGTCATCTTCTCGTTCCGCCTGTGGAACTTGACGCAAGACAACGCGACGAACATTCAAAAGAGCAGAAACCGGCAAACGCTTGCGATTATTGAAAAGGAATTCGGCCTCGACTACAAAATCGAGGAAAAAGTCGTGCCGGGCAGCGGCGTGAAAATTGCGCCCCGCGTGTATTTGAACCAGGATCATGAGTTCCAATGGCCGAGCCTGACAGCGCCTGCGGACGAGGGCAAAGGTTTTTGCTATGCGCTGCGCAGCCAAGCGGCCATTCTCGTCGATGGAACGGTCGTGCCATGCTGCCTAGATGGCGAGGGCGTCATTGATTTGGGTAATATGAACCAGGCGACGTTTACGGAAATCGTGGACGGCGAGCGGGCCAATCGACTCGTTGAAGGCTTTTCCCGCCGAGAGGCCGTCGAGGAATTGTGCAAACGATGCGGATATCGCCAACGATTCGGCGCGTAGCATGTCGAAAGTTGCATACCCCTAAAGACCAATAGTAGTCCTTCGGTTATAATGGGACTAAGGTCGGAATGGGTATTTTTTACTGTGTCAACCAGCGTAAACGTCCTGAGAATGTCAACCTGATGCAGCGGGAAGTGCCAGCCTCTATTGCGATCGCTCTATGACAGGGCCGATGTGGACAGCGGTTTTCTTTTGGGGAAAAGGCGGACAGTCATCGTCTGTGAGCATTGTACCAGAGACCTTTCGAATCAAAACGTGAAAAGGAGACTGGGCAATGATTGCAGAGCAAGCGGCGCTTGCGCAAGTGACGGCGCCCCAACGGATGGACGACCGCTCGAACGATACGGAAACGTGGTACCGGATTTGGCTTGAGCCAAACGAAGCGATTGAAGTGCAGCTAAGCAACATTGCGGATGGTCAAAGCTTGGCGCTGCACCTGTTTTGTGAGCACGAAACAGAACCCGTACAGCTGCTGGTCTGCACAAGCAATACGCCCGGCCTCGGCACGTATATCGCCGCGTCTGCCGGGTACTGCTACATCAGGATAGCGACAGATGGCGCGTTTGCGGAACCGGAGCCATACCGCCTGCATGTCGAAAAATATGCGGGTTTGTCGGGTTTCATCGAAGGGACTATGCATTTATCCGCGCAAGACGGCCCTTACATGCTCGGACCGGAACCGCTCGTTTTGGCGCCGGGAGCCGTGCTTGAAGTGGAGCAGGGGGTTGTGCTGAATTTTCGCCACGGCCAATCGCTGCATGTGCATCAGGGCGGGACGTTGAATTTGAACGGAAGGCGGGAAGCGCCGATCCTGATCATGGGCGTAAAGGGAGGGAGCGTCCAGCATGCTTGGCAGGAGCTGGTCATTGATGAGCGGGCGTGCGTCAACCAGCAGTTTGTCGTCGTACACTATGACAGCTACTCGGCTCTGCCCGATTACGCACCGCTGACTTCTGCTCTGGCAGACATCGAGGAGCCGACGACGATTCCGCCGTCTGCAAGGCCTGCCTTGATCAAGCAGTGGTATTTGGAGGCAAGCCCCTATATCGTAGCGGTGCTGGACGGATTTACGGACAACCCGCTCCATCCGCTGAAAACGACGGAGCTGTATTTGGGAATCGATGTGGAAATATTCACGCAATGGGAGGTGGAGAGCGGACGGTTAAGCGATGCGCGCTTTTCACAAGGGCAGGTCAATTATTGGGAGTACGTGAACGGCAACTTCACCGCAGATTTGATGGAGGCGGCCCGCTTGAGCGCCGCCAATCAGTCGAGTGAAGAGTACCGGGTCCAGCGGCTCATCGATTATTTGAACAAGGGGAGGGCATGGCGCCAGCAAAACGGCTATTTCCGCCTGCAGGAGTTCATCAACCCATTTGACGATAAATCGTTTTCTTCTTTCTATACGGTATTTTTGGAGATGTCTTATCAATTCTGGCTTTCGCACAACACCTCGGTTGTCTATTGGGACAAGAAAGCCCGTGAACTCGGAATTTACGCACAGGAAGACAAGATCGAGCGCGCGTTTATCGATGGCGTGATCATCCGCGTCGATTTCACCGCAGAACTCCCGATCGTGATTCCCGGCTACGAAAATAATGTGCCGCCTGTCGGTTTGATCGGCCTGTTCCTCAAGCATGGCCCGTTCCGCTATCCGGCGCATTATCCGGCGCCTGCACCGCACGACGAACTCGATTACGGCAACAAAACGACCGCCGCGATGTTTTCCTATTACATCGAGCTGCTGGTTGACGGCAAAACAAGCGCCGTTTACACATGGTGGCTGCCGACTCCGGCTGATTCCGATTTGAAGGAGCAACTGCAGGCGCAAGGAATACGGCTGGACTCTCCCTTGGAAGAGTGGGAGCGCGAGATCGTGCAACCGGCAGCGCTATCGGTGGAAGAGATTCAGCGCAAGTATCTGAAGCCTGCCAGCGATTTGCATGCACAGGTGTCACCGTACCGCTTTACCGCCCACCCGATTCCGTTCATCTTCCATTGGCTCAAGATTCTCTGGAAGCTCGTAGGGACATTTTGTCGAAAGCTGTTTAAACGGACAAAGCAAGAGTCTGTTACATACGATTAAAGATTTTGCCCGAAATCTCCACAATAAATTAATATAGTTAAATTAAACAATATATTTATGGTAAAAATAGGGAAACATACAGCTGCTCTCGAAGCGAATGTATGTTTCTTTTTTCGTGTGAAAGGGGACAGGCCCGTCGCGCTGGAAGCCTTTTCTTTGTTAACAATCTGTGAAGAAACTGTTAGATTCCCTCTGATTCGACATAATTTGTTGGCGAGGTCATATACCTGACTTATGCCAAAAAACGGAGCAGCAACACATCTTCATGACGTGCGGCGGGATGAAAAATAGTGAACCTGCTATGGGAATTCTTGTCAAATTTAGTCAATGAAAAAGTGTTTCTTAGCTTCACGCCATCGATTATTGTATGGGTGTACTAGGACGAATCATTTCGTTCAACAAGGCGTTCAACAAAAGAGATGGCGCCGTGAAAAAAGGGAGGGACCACTGTGGACCGATTGACAGATTATGATCTGGAACAGTCTCAGCGAAGTGCCGCACAGCTGTTTGACGTGATGAAGCAGACCGTGACCGCTTCTGTCGACATGCTGAATTGGGCGCAAAGCGAGGCGCAGCGATTTGGCAGCAGCTTGACGCAGCAAGGAGCCGAGCAATTTTTGTCACGACTTGAACAGCTTCAGACACAGCAGCTTGCCGCACACAAGGAATTCGAAGAGCAATTCCGCTCTCTGTTGAACATTTATCAGAATGAAGGGTCCAGGTGATTTTCATGCAAACGCCCAACTACATGGACCCATTCTCGATCTGGAAATCCATGTATACCGAGATGGAACCAACCATCTCCAAATCGATGCAAAAATGGCTGGAAAGCGATGAATACGCCGCATTCTCCGGTCAACTCCTGACAATCTCCCTGCAAATGGAACAGACGATGCGCAAACATGCGGAGCAGCTTTTCCAGACGTATAATGTTCCGACAAAAAGCGATCTGGCCCGCATCATGGATCTGCTCATCGCGCTGGAAGCGAAAGTGGATGCAGTCGAGGAACGTCTCGTGCAAATAGAAGCGAACGCCAATCCCCCGCAAGAAATCCGTGATCAGCTCTCCCAGATCACAAGCCAGCTTGACACAATCTCTGCAAACCTGCTCGGAAACACTTCCAACAACAACCGGAAACGTGCGCAAAAAAGCGAGGATCACGCAAACGAATAAAATTGGAGGAATGAAACGATGGCACTTTTGGAGAAAAAATTGGCTGAACTGAATAAACCTTTGCAAGGAAAGGTGGCGCTGGTAACAGGCGGCTCCCGGGGAATCGGAGCCGAAATCGCCAAAGAGCTGGCACTGCATGGCGCGACGGTCGTTATCAATTACGTGTCCAATGCCGAGCGCGCCGAGCAAGTGGTTCACGAAATTTATGCGTACAACCAAAACGTTTCGGCCATCCAAGGTGATGTGAGCAAAACGGAGGACATCGCTCGCCTTTGCGACGACATTCTCGAAGCACACGGTACCATCGACATCCTGATCAATAACGCGGGCATCACCCGTGACGCACGTTTTCTGAACATGACGGAAGAAGCGTGGAACGCGGTCATCTCGACCAACATGAACAGCTTGTTCCATCTCACCAAGCGGGTTTTGCCGCATATGGTTGAGCAAGACTTCGGCCGCATCATCAACATCTCCTCCATTATCGGGCAGGCGGGCGGCTTTGGCCAAACCAACTATGCGGCGGCAAAAGCGGGCATGATCGGCTTCACCAAGTCGCTTGCACTGGAAACCGCGCGCAACAACATCACCGTCAATGCGGTGTGCCCTGGCTACACGTTCACAGACATGGTGGCGGAAGTACCGGAAAAAGTGCAGGAAAAGATCACAGCTAAAATCCCGAAAGGCCGCTTCGGCACGCCGGCGGAAATCGCAAAAGCGGTGCGTTTCCTCGCAGTCGACGGCGAATATATCACAGGCCAGTGCATCAATGTGAACGGCGGCATGTACATGTAAGCAAAAGGATGGCGCCCCGCTCGGTAAAGCGAGGGCGCTTTTACGGAGGGAACCGCGAGTGAACGGAATCGAAACAGATCGTTTTACACAAGTATGCAAGGTGCTTACGCAAGCCCAGCCAGACACGGGCCAGACGCCAAAAGAAGTCATCTGGCGCAAAAACAAAACGAAGCTGTACCGCTTTTCGCTGCCGGGTGTGGAAATCAGGCACCGTGTGCCGGTTTTCATGCTTTATGCGATGATCAACAAGCCGTACATCCTCGATATTGAGCCAGGCAATTCGTTTGTCGAACATTTGGTCAACGAAGGCTTCGATGTTTACATGCTGGATTGGGGCGAGGCCGGCTACGAGGATCGCCACAACGGATTCGCCGATTATTTGTACGATTACTTGCATAAGGCGATTGAGCGCACCTGCTTGCATAGCGGGCAGTCCCAGGTCAATCTTTTCTCCTATTGCATGGGCGGCACAATCGGGGCGATGTACACGTCGCTGTTCCCCGAGAAAGTGAAAAACCTCGTGGTGCTGGCGGCCCCGATCGATTTCGGCCATGCGCCGCTGTACAACAAATGGCTGGACCCGAAAAGCTTTGACGTCGACAAGCTGGTCGAAACATACGGCAACGTCCCGTCGCATGTGATCGACTTTGGCAATAAGATGCTCAAGCCGCTGACCAATTTCGTCAATCCGCTGATGCATCTGTATGCCAACGTCGGCAACGACAAATTCGTACACAACTGGCGCCTTTTAAACAAGTGGGTCAACGACGGAACCGACTTCCCGGGCCAGGCGTACCGCGAATGGATCCGCGACTTTTACCAGCAAAACAAGCTGATCAAAGGCGAAATCGTCCTGCGCAATCGAAAAGTCGACCTCGCCGCGATCACATGCCCGGTCCTGGTCCTCACCGCCGCCACCGACCACATCGCCCCATGCGCCCAAACGCGTGCCTTGCTCGACCTGGTCAGCTCGACCGACAAGAAAGAACACAACTATCCGGTCGGACACGTCTCGCTCGTATTCGGCGGAACGGCGCGCAAGCAGGTGTACCCGGAGACGGCAGCTTGGCTTGCGGAACGGAATTGAATAAGATGATTGGATAAAAAGTGGAAGACCATTTGGACAAGGCAGTAACGAGTCCAAGGGTCTTTTCCATTTTTCTCTTAAAATTTCATTTGGGAAAAAAGAATGATTCCCTCAGCAGCAAAGGGATTTTCGGGAAAAAGTGGAGCGGAAGCCTTGACGATGCCTGCCAGGCGGAGCGGAAAAAGGAAAACGTCTTTCGCGCCCAACATCATCGTTGAGATACACCCGCCGCGCAGCGTGTGGCATTTGGGCGCGGTTTTCCTTTTTTCGCGGAGCCGTTCACCCCGACCCCCAGCGGGCATCGTAACAGCTGACGCGTAACTTTTTCGCGAAAATCCCCGACCGCCCACCGCAGCCAACCTTTAATTCATTTGGAAAAAAGAATGATTCCCTCAGCAGCAAAGGGATTTTCGGGAAAAAGTGGAGCGGAAGCCTTGACGATGCCTGCCAGGCGGAGCGGAAAAAGGAAAACGTCTTTCGCGCCCAACATCATCGTTGAGATACACCCGCCGCGCAGCGTGTGGCATTTGGGAGCGGTTTTCCTTTTTTCGCGGAGCCGTTCACCCCGACCCCCAGCGGGCATCGTAACAGCTGACGCGTAACTTTTTCGCGAAAATCTCCGATCGCCCACCGCAGCCAACCCTAAATTGTTAATTTTTCCAAAACCCCATATACAAATCAAACACCTAGGTGTAAAATACATATAAGTGCTGATTAGAAGGTGATGAACGATGGCAAACGAAAAAACACCCGGCGGGCTGACAGGAGCGCCGAAAAACTTTTTGCTTCCCTATATCCTGCTGCTCTTGAGCCGTATGCCAGCCCATGGCTATGATTTGATGCAACAGCTGACCTCGCTCGGCTTTCTCACCTTGGATCAGGGGAATTTTTACCGCACGATGCGCCAGCTTGAAAAAGACAACTATGTCAACTCCGAGTGGGACACGACGTCAAGCGGACCTGCCAAGCGACTCTATTCCCTCACGGACATCGGCGAGCAGTATTTGCAGCAGTATGCCGATGAGATGCAGCGTTACCAGAGCATGTTGAGCCAGTTTTTCAACATGTACAGCGCTATGTTTGACCTCTACATGCTTCCCGTCCGCAAAGCGGGGACACATGCGGAGAAACATAAACAAACCAATAGGAGTGATCAGGATGAGTCAGAAAGAGAAAGCTAACGATACAGGTCTTTCTGTGGGCGAGGCGTTTGTGAATGCATGCTGGCAGCCGTACGAAGCGTTCGCGGCACAGTTCCAAAGCCAGCTGCAAAAGCAGGATGAGTGGCTGACCCAAACGTGGAAAAGCACGACGCAAGAGCTTAAGGTGCAGCGGGAAAAAGCCCAGCAATTTTACCAGGAGGCGCTTGAGAATCAGCCGGCTTTTGCCAAGAGCGAAGCGGTAAAAAATGTGGTGTCGCAAGCGCAATCCATCGTGCAAACGCCGCTCACCTTTACACTTGAACTGCTCGATAAGGCTGACGCCCAGCGCAGCGAACGGCTGAAGTCGCTTGCGAGCCTGCAGGAGCAGTTCGTCCAAGCCAGCAAGCAAAACCAGCGCGCTCTCTTCCGCCTGGTGGAAACCAATGTCCAGAAGCTGTGGGGAGTGTAAAAACGATACCATGCGCTTGCAAGATAAAGTAGCACTGATCACCGGAGGGGCAAACGGCATCGGAAGAGCGACAGCGCTGTTATTTGCCAAGAACGGTGCGAAATTGATGATCGCCGACTTCGATGAGGATGAAGGGCTGGAAACCGTCAAAGCATTGCGCCAATTGGGGAGCGAAGCGGAATTCATCAAGGTGAACGTCGCCAACCTGCACGAGGTGCAGCATATGATGGATGCGACCGTCGCGCGCTTTTCGCGGATCGATGTGCTGGTGAATAACGCGGGCATCACCCGTGACGGCTTTTTGGCGAAAATGGACCCGACCCAATGGGATCAGGTCATAGCGGTCAATCTGACCGGTGTCTTCTATTGCGCGCAGGCTGCCAGCCGCGTCATGCTGGCACAGGGGCACGGCGTCATCCTCAATGCCGCTTCTGTCGTCGGCATTTACGGCAATATCGGCCAGACCAACTATACCGCAACCAAGTCAGGCGTCATCGGGATGACGAAAACGTGGGCGAAGGAGCTGGGGCCGAAAGGGATTCGCGTCAATGCGGTGGCACCCGGCTTCATCATGACCAGCATGACGGAAAAAGTGCCGGAGAAGGTGCTCGATTCGATGGTGCAAAAAACGCCGCTGCGCCGTCTCGGCCAGCCTGACGATGTAGCCAACGCGTACCTGTACCTGGCGTCTGACGATGCCAGCTTCATCAACGGGGTTGTGCTGAGCGTCGATGGGGGACTTACGTTCTGATTGTGAGCATCCGCTCAATCGCAATAAAAATGAGGCGCGCATCCGCTTTGTGTGGAAGCGCGCTTTTTCGTAGCAAAAGGGTGTAAAATGAAAGGACGAGCAAATGAACGACAGCGAGGAGAGAAATCGATGCATCCGTTACGCCCGACGATGACAGTAGAAGAAGCGCTGGCCTGCTTTTCGCCAGGGACGAATGGCGTACAGGCCGTTTACAGCGAAACGAACGAACTGATCGGCTATTTGACCGTGGACTCGATCGCGATCGCTGTCCATCGGGGAGAGCTGACGAGACCGATCAGCGAGTTCATCGTTACCGAAATCCCGCGGCAAAGACTCGAGCCCCAATTCCGATCGGATGAGCAACTCCACGCATTTTTTCATAGCCCGTTGTGCAAGATTGTGTTCAATTCGCTCTATGACGGCGTCTACATTACCGATGGTGCAGGCATCACCCTGTTTATCAATCAAGCGTACCAACGGATTACCGGACTCAATGCGGGTGAAGTGATGGGCAAGCATATGAGCCAGCTGATCAAGCAAGGGATCATCTCGGTTTCGGCCTCCTTGGAGACGATCCGGACGAAGCGGCCGGTCACCTTGATCCAGACGATCCGCAACGAGCGCAAAATCATCGTTTCGGCGACGCCGATTTTTTCCGATGCGCACGAAATCTTATACGTGATCAGTTGTGTGCGCGATATTACCGAGTTGATTCGGCTCAAGCATGAGCTGGACAGCCAGAGGCTCTGGCAGCAAGGCATGCAGACGGATGTACCTCAGCCGGATCAGGAAGGATTGGAGAAGGTGGTCTTGGGGCCGGCGACCCGTCCGATTTTCAAGCTGGCGGACAAGGTGGCGAAAACCGAGGCGAAAATTTTGCTGCAAGGAGAAACCGGTGTCGGGAAAAGCCTGATCGCCAAATACATTCATGCCCGCAGCGCACGGAGCGGCGAGATTTTCATGGAGCTGAATTGCGCGGCGATCCCGAGCCATCTGGTTGAAGCGGAGCTGTTCGGCTACGAGCCGGGCGCTTTTACCGGAGCGCTGAAGCAGGGAAAGGCCGGGATTTTGGAGAGCGCGCACCGCGGGACGCTGTTTCTCGATGAAATCGGCGACTTGCCATTGGACGTGCAGGTGAAGCTGTTGAAAGTGGTGGAGGAGAACCAGTTCATGCGCGTCGGGTCGACGCAGATGCGCCATGTCGACGTCCGGATCATCGCGGCGACGCACCGCGATTTGGCCGCGCGGGTGCGGGAAGGCTTGTTCCGGGAGGATTTGTATTACCGGTTGAACATCGTTACGTTTGAAGTTCCGCCTCTGCGAAAGCGCAGGGAGGAGATCGTTCCCCTCCTGGAGACGTACTTGGCCAAATTCAACGAAAAATATAACGAGAACAAAGTGATGACGCTGGAATGCTACGAGTGGTTGACCAACTACAACTGGCCGGGCAACATCCGCGAGCTGGCCAACCTGATCGAACGGCTTGTGGTGACGACTTATCACGATACGATCGATGTGGGCGATTTGCCGGCGTTTCTCCAACAGGTGCTGCCGTCAGCGGAGCCGGCTTCCTTGAAAGAAGCGGTGGCGAAAGTGGAGCGCTCGCTGATCACAAAAGCGCTGCAAACGCACGGGACGACGCGGGCGGCAGCCGCAGCGCTGGGAATCAGCCAAAGCGCGATTGTTCAAAAGATGAAAAAACTGCAGATGCGAGTAGAAAACGAATCATTTTGATCGATTTGATTCGTTTTCTACTCGCTTTTTTGCGCCGATTTTTGAGAAGGCTTACATCTGGCAAACTTTCTGGACTTGGCACGGGTCTTGCGTAAGTGTGATAGCAGAAACAGAAAGGAGATACCAGCATGAATCTATCAACGTTTGCTGCAGCGAATAAATTGGTGACGGGCCGCGATTCGCTCAGCGTACTCCCGGACGAAATCGCCCGACTGGGTGTGGAGCGTCCGCTGATCGTAACGGACAACATTTTGATCCAGGCAGGCGTCGTCGCACAAGTGGAAGCGCTTTTACCGATGAGCGCGGGGATTTTTTCGGATGTGAAGCCGGAACCGGAAATTGAAATCGTTGACCTTTGCCTGCAAAAAATCCGCGAAGGAAACCATGACGGCTTGATCGCAGTCGGCGGCGGAAGCGCGATCGACATCGCCAAAGCGGCCTCTGTGATGGCGACGAACGAAGGCAGCATCGAGCAATACGTCGGAACGAATCTGGTCAAACAGCCGGGCCTTCCGCTGATCGCGATTCCGACGACGGCCGGAACCGGATCGGAAGTGACGAACATTTCAATTCTTTCTGATAAAAAGGAGCAAGTGAAAAAAGGGATTGTAAGCCCTTACTTGCTGCCGGACGTGGCGATCGTGTCTCCGCTGATGACCTTGACGTGCCCGCCAAGCGTGACCGCAGCGAGCGGTGTCGACGCTCTGGTGCATGCGGTTGAGGCGTACATTTCCAAGTTCGCTTCCCCGGTCACCGACGCATTGGCAATCGGCGCGATGAAGCTGATCGCGGTCCATCTGCCGAAAGCCTATGCGGCGCCTGACAATATCGAGTCGCGCGAAGCCATGATCACGGCAAGCTTGATGGCGGGTCTTGCATTCGGCAATGCAGGGGTAGGGGCGGTGCACGCGCTGGCATACCCGCTCGGCGGACGCTTCCATATGGCGCATGGCGTTAGCAACTCGCTGCTGCTGCCGTATGTCATGAAGTGGAACAAGATCGCATGCCTGGAAAAATTGCGTGACGTCGCGGTGGCATTGGGCGAAAACGTGGATGGGCTGAATGCCGATCAGGCAGCGGAAGCGGCGATCGAGGCCATGACTCGTCTGTGCCGGTATGTCGACATTCCGCAATCGCTGCGCGAGTTCAACATCCCGGAATCGGCCATCGCCGAAATGGCGGAGGAAGCGACGAAGCAGACGCGTCTTTTGAAAAACAATCCACGCGCTTTGCGGAAGAAAGAGATCGAAGACATTTATCGGGCAGCTTATTAGAAAACCTGGCTGCGCCATGCTTTTGGCTTAAGCCGCGGCTGCCCTTATGCCGGATAAGAATTTGTACATTCTTGTCCGTACTAAAAAGGAGGATACGACATGATCTGGAAAAAGCGGCAACATGGGGCGGAAACGCCCTATATTCCGGCGGGCCCGTTCAAGATTCGCCTGCCATTTGTGCACTATCGGTTTGAGTGGCCCGACTATGTGCAAGGATTGCTGATGTGCGCGGTTGACCTTGGTGGAATCACGCTGCTCGCGGACCATTTGGGCATGCCGTTTGAAGTGGCGATGGCTGTCATCGTGCTCAATGGCTTCCTGTATTTGCTGCATCATTTGCTCGGCGACCCGGTTATCCCGGGATGGATCACGCCGGCGATTCCTTTGATCATTCTGTTCGTCGAACAATTTCCGGAAGGGCCGGAGCGCATGCACGCCTTGATTGCTTTCCAGCTATCGTTAGGATTATTATCCGTCATTCTTGGCGTCACCGGCCTTGCGAAAAAAGTCGTCAACTTCGTGCCCAATGCGATCAAATCGGGGATTATCCTGGGCGCGGGCATCGGGGCGATCACCTCGATCTTCGAAAAGGGCGGCAAGTTCGACTTGTTCCCGTACACGATCGCGATTTGCATCGGCTTTTGCTTCTATCTCGTTTTTTCCAAACATTTCGAGGGGTTGAAGAAGAAAAACAAAGCCTGGGCGCTGCTCGGCAATCTGGGGATTTTGCCGTCGATTTTGCTCGCCGTGTTTGTCGCTCCGCTTTTTGGCGAGGCGAAATGGCCG
Organism: Brevibacillus fluminis; assembly: GCF_052072235.1. Lineage (GTDB taxonomy): Bacteria > Bacillota > Bacilli > Brevibacillales > Brevibacillaceae > Brevibacillus_D > Brevibacillus_D fluminis_A. The sequence continues at coordinate 734,814 of NZ_CM125436.1, forward strand.
GTGATTGAATGGGGCTTCAGCAAGCCGGACTTTGCCGCACTATGGGCGAACTATACGGTATTTGGCATCGGCTTCCCGTCTCTTTCCAATTTCTTGACAGCGCTTCCTGCCGTGTTTGCGACATACCTGGTCGTGTTTGGCGACGTGCTGAAAACGAAAGCGCTTTTATCCGAATCGGATGCGGTTCGTACCGATGAGCTTGTGGATTACAATGCGGACCGTGCACACATGATTTTTGGCGGACGCAACATGCTGATGAGCATCATCGGCCCTGACGTAACGATGTGCGGCCCGCTGTGGGCTGCGATGCAGGTCGTCGTGGTGGAGCGGTTCAAAAAGGGCAAGAAAGCGATGAACTCTTTCTTCGGCGGAGCCGGATCATTCCGTTGGGGGACCAACACCGGTCTGTTGCTTTTGCCGATCGTCAGCCTGGTGCAGCCGATTTTGGGTGTGGCGGTAGCCTTGACGCTGCTTGTGCAAGGATATGTCAGCGTGCGCATCGGCGTCATGCAATCCCGCAGCCAGCGCGATCTCGGTATCGCAGGCGTCGTCGGCGCCGTTCTGGTCATCAAAGGTGCCGCGATGGCGTTTGGCGCTGGAATCTTGCTGTGCATCCTGCTGTACGGAAAAGACATGCTGCGGGGAGAAGATGAGAAGCTGTTCAACCAGCCGGAGCAAAACCCCCAAAAAGGAAAGGTGGGGAAAGCATCGTGAAACAAGCGGAATTGAAAAAAGGCCTGTATATGAACGGGGAATGGGTGCATCTGGACAAGTCGTTTCCGGTGACCAATCCGGCAACGCTGGAGACGGTCGGAACGGTTCCGGATGGTACGGTAGCAGAGGCCAAACAGGCGGTGGACGCCGCACATGCCGCTTTTGAAACGTGGTCGAAAACGACCGCGTACGAGCGGGCAGCCCTGCTGGAAAAATGGCACCAGGCGATCGACGCGCGTCTGGAAGAAATCGCCACGGTCATGACGCTCGAACAAGGCAAGCCGCTGGCGGAAGCGAAGGGCGAAATGCAGTACGCCAACAGCTTCATCAAATGGTATGCAGAAGAAGCGAAGCGCGTATACGGCGAAACGATTCCCGCTTCGTCCGGCTCCAAGCGCATTCTGGTGCAAAAACAGCCGGTCGGCGTCGTGGCGGCGATCACGCCGTGGAACTTTCCGGCTGCCATGATTACGCGCAAGATCGCACCGGCTCTGGCGGCAGGGTGCACGACCGTGATCAAGCCAGCGGAGCAGACGCCGCTGACTGCACTGTTGCTGGTAGAATGCGCACAGGAAGCGGGGATTCCGGCAGGGGTGATCAATATCGTCACGACCACGAAGCCGGGTGAGATCGTCGATGTCTGGATGGAAGACAGCCGCGTGCGAAAGGTTACGTTCACCGGGTCCACACCGGTCGGCAAACTGCTGATGCGCAACGCTGCTGCAACGATGAAAAAAGTGTCGCTTGAGCTTGGCGGTCTGGCACCTTTCATCGTCACGGAGGACGCCAACATCGAGGCGGCGGTTGCCGGTCTGATCCAGTCCAAATTCCGCAATGCCGGCCAAACGTGCATTTGCGCCAACCGCATTTTCGTGCACGAGTCGATCAAAGAGACGTTCCTCGAAGCATTCACCAAAGCGACCGCAGCGCTTTCCGTCGGGAACGGGCTGGACGGAGCGGTGGACATCGGCCCGTTGATCGATGAGGAAGCGGTGAACAAGGTCCGGCACCAAATCGAGGATGCCGTCGGCAAAGGGGCCACGCTCCATGGCGAGCCTGCACTGGCGGGTGCTACCGGTTATTTCCTGAATCCGGTCGTGCTCTCGGATGTGACGGACGACATGATTTGCATGCAGGAAGAAACGTTCGGTCCGATCGCGCCGGTGAGTACGTATTCGACTGACAAAGAAGCAGTCAAGCGCGCCAATGAGACGCCGTTTGGCCTTGCTGCATATGTCTTCACACAGTCGCTGACCAAAGCGTTCTGGTTTTCGGAAAATCTGGAGTACGGTATCGTCGGCATCAACGACGGCGCGCCTTCCACGGCGCAGGCGCCGTTCGGCGGGATGAAGGAAAGCGGATTGGGCCGGGAGGGAAGCCACTACGGCATCGATGAATATTTGGAAGTGAAATACGTCTCCATGCAACTGCTCTAACAAATCATGCAACTCGTTCATAGGATAGTACGAGGGGGTGAGCGTGATCTCAATGGAAAAATACAGCCTCAGGTGGTAAGGCTGTATTTTTTCACGATGCGCTAAACCTCCATGATAATGGGGAGGATCATCGGCCGCTTTTTGGTTTTTTCATACAAAAATTGCCCGACGGCTTCCCGCATGCCTTGCTTCAAGCGGTTCCATTGGTTCACATTTTCTTCTTGCAGCCGGAGCAGGGCAGCGGTTGCGATCCGCGTCGCTTCCTCGATCAGTTCTTCCGATTCGGGCGCATAGACGAAGCCGCGGGAAATGAGGTCCGGGCCGGTCAAAATTTTGCCATCCGCCTTGCTGCGCGTAACGACGACCACCAAGATGCCGTCTTCGGAAAGGTGTTTGCGGTCGCGCAGGATCATGGTGCCGACATCGCCGATCCCCAGGCCATCCACGAGTGTATTTCCGGCAGGGATTTTGCGCTCCTGCCTGACCTGCGCGTTGTGGATGTCGACTACATCGCCGATGTTGAGGAGAAAGATGCGGTTCGGGTCGATGCCGATCGCCTCCGCCAGCAACCGATGCTGATAGAGCATGCGGTACTCGCCGTGGATCGGGATGAAATATTGGGGTTTCATCAGCGTAAGCATCAGCTTCAGCTCTTCCTGGCTGCCGTGTCCGGACACATGCATGCCGGTAACGCTGCCGGAACCGTAAATGACGTTGGCGCCGAGGATGAACAGGTTGTCCACGATCCGCGACACGTTGCGCTCGTTGCCAGGGATCGGCGTGGCGGACAAGATGACGGTGTCGCCGGGCTGAACTTTGATGTGCCGGTAGTTCGATGTGGACAAGCGGGACAAGGCGGCCATCGGTTCTCCCTGGCTGCCTGTGCACAGAACGACCAGCTGGTCGGAATCGAGTTCGGCCGCTTCTTCGTTCTCCAGCAGCATGCCCTCGGGAATCCGCAGGTAGCCTTGCTCCGAGGCGATTTTCACGACATTGACCATGCTTCGTCCCAAGAGCGTCAGTTTTCGATTCGTCGCCTCCGCCGCGTCTACTACCTGCTGCAGACGGTAGACATTGGAGGCAAAAGTAGACACGAAGATTTTTTTCTCTGCTTTGCGGAATGCCTCCAGCAGATGATCGCCTACGAGCCTTTCAGAGGGGGTAAAACCGGGACGCTCCGCATTGGTGCTTTCCGACAGAAGGACGAGCACGCCCTTTTGGCCGATTTCCGCCATGCGGTGAATGTCCGGGGTCTGATTGTTCACGGGACTCAAGTCAAATTTGAAATCGCCGGTATGGACAACGGTACCTTCCGGCGTTTCGCAGACGATGCCGAGGCAATCGGGGATGCTGTGATTCGTTTGGAAAAAGCTGACGTGGAGCGAACCGAACCGGATGGTCGATTTTGAATCGATGGGCGTCAGCTTTGACTTTTGCAGCAGACCGTGCTCTTTCAGCTTGGACCCGATCAAGCCCAGCGTGAGCTGCGTGCCATAGATAGGAATATTGATTTGTTTGAGCAAATAAGGAATCCCGCCGATATGATCCTCATGACCATGGGTCACCAGCAAGCCCCGGACTTTGTCCTGGTTTTCCAGCAAGTAGGAAACATCCGGAATAATCAGATCGACCCCGAGCAAGCTCTCGTCGGGAAATTTGGAGCCGCAATCAATCAAAAGGATGTCATCCCCGTACTGGATGCCATACATGTTTTTGCCGATCTCATAAACCCCGCCCAAGGCGAAGATGGAAAGCGCATGTTTCAAAGGAAGCCCCCCTGCAAATTGTGGCCTGGTTGGCTTTAGTATGCACAGGATTGCCAGTTTTTTTGCGAATAGAAAAAAGAAGCGACGGCAAGTACGCGCTTCGCTTCTTTCACGCTTTCATCGGTTACTCGGCGGGGCGATTCGGTCCTTCGAGCTTCTTGTCCCCGTAGCCGTCTCTTTTTTCTGCTTCATAAGGCTCTTTTTCAGCAGCTTCGTTGCGGCGCAGCATTTCATCTTTTCTTCCAGCCAAGTGGGGTCAACCTCCATTTACGTAATTGTAGTTGGCAGAATCAGGGGTTAGTGTCTCCTGTTTTTATAATCGTTATTTCAAGATTCGTCCTTCCCATACCTCGCCAACGCCCGCCATGTTGATTCCAGCATCCGATTGCGCATATATTCGCCTTCCACGATCCGGACCCGTTTGCCCAGAAAGCGCAGCTTGGAGAGAACGTACTCCCGCTCTTCGAGCTGAAAGGTCAGCTTGATCCGGTACGTTTCACGCTCGTCGCTATATTCCACTTCTTTTTCAAAGCAGGAGAATGCGTACAAAATCCGCGAGAGTTCCTTGTTGTACAGCGGAATGACTTCGATCACGGCGGTTTCTTTGCGCGATTCGATGATTTTGGCGATATCGGTCAGGATGATCGCTACGGCTCGTTCGTCGAGCGGGCGTGGGCTGACGGAGACGATCGTTTGCAGCTTGGTCGACATCAGCGTATGATGGCGCAGGTGATACCAAAGCAAATACCATTCCCGCTTCACCATGGAATATTCCAGCTTGTAGGGGAAGCCGCTCTGCTCGGTTTGCAAGCGGCCGCCTTTTGTTCGAAACGTCATGCGCATTCCAGCCTGCTCCAGCATGATGCGGCGGATCGGGCTGATGAGCGGATGGTAGACGTGCTTTTCCTTGCTCTTCGCTTTTTCGCGGAAGCGGTCGCCCAAATCGAGGCTTTGCTCCGGCTGCAAGAGCGCACGCAGTTTTTCCCGCGTTTCCGCCGAGAAGGCGTCTGCGGCGGCGGGATGCTCCAGCATTGTTTTCAGCCAGGCCCGCTCATGCGAGGTGATCGTGAATGCGCCCGTTTCGTCCAAGCGGGACATGACCTGGTAGTTGAAAATTTTTTCAAACAGATTCATAGTACGCCTGAATCTCCTTCCACTCCGCGATGAACTCTTTTCGCAGCCAGCGCGGCTCCAAAACCTCGCAGCTCGACCCGAAGCTGCGGAGCCACGGCTTGATCTCCGTCGTGCCGTTTACCCAGATTTCATAGATAAACGACTCCTCGTCATCTTCCACGATGCGTCCCCATTGCCCTTGCAACAAAACCCGCTCCTTGACGAAATTGGTCCGGGCCCCTTCCGGATGGTAAAACCGCGCTTTGACCAGTACCGGATTGCCGGTATCGACGAGCCAGCTGTACCGCGTTTTGTCCTCCAGCTGTGCAAGCCTGCGGGCGAAGTCTTCTTCGGAAACCGCTTCCTGTTCTTCGATCTGGGTCAAGCCTTCCATGCGAAACTTTTTGATGCCGAGCCGCGGCGTATAGCCGAGCAAATACCATCTGCCGTATTGGTGATCGTACACCACTTGCAGGGGCAAAACCGTCTCCTGCTTGCCTGCGCTTTGTCGTTCGAATAGCGGGTTGGTGTTTTGCGAGGCATAGCGTTTGCCGGTTTTCGGTGAAAAGTAGAGAAAAGACACTTTGCGCCGGTTGTGAATCGCCTGAAGCAGCATCCCCAGATGGGCTTCATCCAAAATGCGCGAGTAGTAATGGTATTTGTACAAAAACGGATCCATCCGTTCAGGCGGAACGCCGCGCTGCCGCAGCGCTTTTTTCAGGCTGTCGCGCAGCAGGTAGCCTTGGACAGAGGGAACCTGGGTATTGGCCATCACGTCGACGAAATCGTACAGCGCCATGAGTTCGTCGTCGGTCAACTCCGCAATCAGCCTGTTGTGGATCGTGTATCGGTACGGGCGGCCGCCTTCCTCGCGCCGGATGACCCCGACTTCCTCCAAATATTTAAGGTCGGAGCGGATCGTTTTTTCATCAGGAAACGGGAAGTCACTCGGGAGATCGCGCGCGCATACGTCCATCAGCTCCATTGCGGTCAACGCTTGCGTCTGCAAAGCCGTGATCATTACGGAAAAACGGTAGCTTTCCGACTCTTTGACCGATTTGGCCCGGTAGAGGAAAAGCAGCATGGGATCGGCCGAATCATAATAATTGAAGCGCAGCGCACGGTCGAACTCATGGCCCTGCTCTTCGGGCAGCTGGAGGGACACGGTGTTCAAGATTTCTTTTAACCGGCGCAGCGTTTTATCGAATGTATGTACAGAGATTCCGAGCCGCTCGGCAAACTGCTGCCGGCTGTAGGCGCCGCTTGCAAGCACAAGCATGCGCAAAAACTGGATTTCTTTATCGAAGCTTTCTTTTGCCACCAGAACACCTCGTTTCTTGACTTGGCACAAATCTGCTTCCCATTGTAGCAGGAGATGAAAAATGGCGAAAATGGAAAAAGTTATCTTTCGTCGTAATACTTTTGCCATGTTCGGCAGAAGGGAAGTGCGCGATGATAAGAATGTGAAGCGAACGCACCGAAATGCTTCACGGTAAACAATACCATCGAGGCGCTTGGAAGGGTTTCTTCGACTTTCACTCGATCTTGCGGGGAAGGACAGCTCGTCCTTCTCGTCGCGCGACACCTTTTCAGTCTTTTCCTCGCTTCTTCTTCTTATTTCCGCTTTTGAATCGCCGGCGAGGCGCCGGAGAGGGGTTCTTCGACTAAATTGGTTAGCGTATCCGGGCTTCACGGCAGGTTCGAGTCCTGTAAACACCCTTCTCCCTTTTTCCTCGCCGTCTTTTAAAAGAGCACGCATGCGAACCGCATAAGGAGGTCATACCCATGGGTTTTGCACGCAATTTGTTCAACTCCATGCAGCAGGCAGACCATCGCAACATTGACGGATTTCCCGCGTATACGCGTATGGCTGAGGAGCAATACGTACAGACGCTTTTGACAAATACACTGCAATCTGTTTTTTATGCCGACCAAACCGAATTGCTGGCCACGGCGAATCAGCTGCATCATCAAATGGCGGAACAAAATCCGCAGTTCATGGCCCGCGCGCTCGTGTTTGCCCGCAATTCAGGATTCATGCGGCTGCAGCCGTTGTATGGATTGGCCGTGCTGTCGGCGTACCGTTCCGACTTGTTCGTCCAAATATTTTTGGACGTGGTGAAAATTCCTTCCGATTTGGCTGATTTCCTGACGATTTTGCAAGGGATGGGACGTGGCGAAGGCGGACGCGCGGTGAAGCGGCAGATCAACCGTTTTTTGTCCGGGGTATCCGAGTATTGGGCGCTGAAATACAATGGGCGGGGACGCGGCTACAGCCTGGGCGACGCGATCGCGACGGCTCATCCCAAGCCTGCCGATTTGAAGCAGCAAGCGTTGTTCCGCTATTTGCGCGGTCATGAAGCCAATCTCGCCGTCATGCCGCAAGTAGAAGCGTTGGAGCAGTTGAAGCGGGCAACGACGGAAGCCGAGCAGATTCACTGGATTGAAACGGGGAAGCTGCCCTATGAGGTGGTGACGGGCGCGATCAAGCCGACACGCGCGGTGTGGGAAGCGCTCTTGTACCAGATGCCGACCTTTGCGCTTTTGCGCCACCTGAATACGTTGGCGCGCGCAGGGGTATTTGCTAACGAGGAGCATCTCGCCTACGCTGTCACCCGATTGACGGACCGCGAGTCTTTGCTAAAGGCGAAGATTTTACCGTTTCGTTTCGTAAAAGCGTTCCAGCAGGTAGAGGAGCCGCGGCTGCGCGATGCGCTGCGCCAAGCGGTGGAGCTGACGTTTGACAATTTGCCGGAGTTGGGTGAGAACACCGCGATTTTTCTCGATATTTCGGGCTCGATGAGCGGTGAGTATTTGCAGATCGGTTCGGTTTTTGCTCTCGGTTTGTACAAGAAAACAAAGGGGAATTCCCTGTTTTGGCTGTTCGATACCGAAGCGATGGACGCCAAGCCGTCTCGTCATGACAGCATCATGAGCCAGGCCGAACGAATCTGCACACGTGGCGGAACCGATACCGGCGCGCCGGTCCGAAAACTGCTCCGCGAAAAGAAAAAGGTCGACCATATCATTGTCATCACCGATGAACAGCAAAACACGGGCAGCCCGTTTTACCGCGATTTGCAAACCTATCGAAAAAAAATCAATCCGCATACACAAGCGTTCATCGTCGATATCGCGCCCTATCATCATGCGATGGTTCCGCCGCAGGACGGGCAGACGCATTACATTTACGGCTGGAGCGACACCGTGCTCCCCTATATCGCCCAGACGATGCAGGGCTACGGCTCGATGGCGGAGCAAATCGCCGCGATGGATCTGACAAAAAGCTAAGGAGGGCACCACATGTCCGACATGAAGACAATCATCCAAAACGAACTGCGTATCATTGAACAACAAGAAAATATCCGCATTATATACGCATGCGAGTCGGGCAGCCGGGCATGGGGATTCCCGTCCAAAGACAGCGATTACGACGTGCGCTTCCTGTACGCGCGCCCTGTGGACTGGTATTTGTCCATTTTTGACAAGCGCGACGTCATCGAGCGGCCCATCAGCGACTTGCTCGACATCAACGGATGGGATTTGAAAAAAGCGCTGCGCCTGTTCAAAAAGTCCAATCCGCCGCTACTTGAGTGGCTACAATCGCCGATCATTTACGCCGAATCCTCCTCGGTAGCGGAACAGATTCGCACGGCGGCGGTATTCGCCTTTTCGCCAAAAGCGTGCATGTATCACTATTTGAACATGGCGCGGGGGAACTTCCGGGAGTATTTGCAAGGCGAGCAGGTGCGGATCAAAAAGTATTTTTATGTGCTAAGACCGCTGTTGGCGTGCGGCTGGATCGAAAAGCACGGGAGCATGCCGCCGATGGCCTTTGACGAGCTGGTAGACGAGATGATTCCCCGGGAAAATGCGCTGTACGTCATGATCCAGGAGCTTTTGACGCGCAAAAAAGCAGGCGATGAGCTGGATTTTGAGCCGCGTTTGGGGTTGATTCATGATTTTATTCTGGAGAGAATTGCTTATTTCGAGCAGGCGGCGAATGGATTGGTGACGGCGCCGGGGAATCAGGATCAGGCGTTGGATGAGATGTTTCGCGGGGCGCTGCGAGAGGTTTGGGGAGGGAAGTGAGAGACATGCTGCGATTTTTTCGAAAAGAGGCGCTTTATCCTTGGATGAGGAAGCCCTCGATTTATGAATACATTCAAAACAACATGGATGAAACTGGGCATCTTCGGGACAACACTTTGCCAGATGACGAGGAGTTTTGGGAAGGCAAGGGAATCAGATGGGTTGCAGGTGGTTTGGACGGCACTTTTTCCCATCATGTGGCGGGGGGCAACGGCGAGGCTAACGTGAGGGAACTGGTTCAGCTCATAGCCAAACAGAGCAGGAAGCCAGGCAATAAAGCACGGCGTGAGACTTATGTGAAGTTGATGCAGGTTGACATCCTGTCAGTGATCGATCCTCTACTTGAAGCATTGCTCAAAGAACCTGGCGTTCATCTTGAAAATTTGTATAACGAAGCTTACTGGATGGCAGAGAACGGTGCTGACCGCAATGTTGTAAAACTGGGGATGGCCATACTAGGCCAGTTTCAAACAGAGCATCACAAGCAATTGGTCATGACGCTCGGGAAGCACGATGAATTCACGCTCTATGCCGCGGTGGCGATTCAAAATAGTTTGAATGACGCAAATTCGCTTCTATTCGAACTTGCTCGCTTTGCGAAGAGATGGGGAAAAATTCATCTGGTGGAGAGGATAGAACCGGCAACGTCGGAAATAAAGGACTGGCTGATCCGGAATGGCTTCCGCAATGACGTAATGGATGAGTATTTGGCATGCATATGCGCGAGAAACGGAGAGCTGCATCTGGCATTAGAGAGTGAACGGATAGATTCTGCGTTGTACGAGGGAGCTGGCGGGATCATTTCCGCTCTGCTCGCTGGGGGACCGGCAGAAGACATTGACGATTATGAACACGCAGCAACTGTGGTGAAGCAGTATCTGCGGCATGCGGAGCGGATGTGTTCGACTCTTTCCCAACTGGTGGTACTCTTTGATCTGGTGGATTTCCTCAATCAAGACGAGGAACGTTGGGAAAGCCGTTACCAAACCGGGTGGAAAGCAGAGGACAGGGAGTCGCTTCAAAAAATATGCAGGTCGATCATTGAGAGAGAAGAATGGAGCGATCAGATTCAAAGTGGGCTGCAATCAGGCGTCCCTGGTGAACGGTATGCCGCGATCCGGGCAGGCAAAGCGTTGGGGTGGGATATATGGCCGATATTGTTCGAGCAGCTGCAAAAAGATCCGCTAAATTATACTTTATTCTTTGAAGTGATGAACACAGATGAGAGGGAGCGTGCGCAAGCCGTAGTCAGCTTCGCTGAACAGGCATTGCCGCTGTCTCGCGTTGCGACAGGACCGGCTGATGAGCTGGGGATTGGCCCTGGGTTTGAACCGCATCGGCTATTGAGTGTATTGCTACAGAGTCTTGATCGATTCGAAGGACTCGGCGTGAGTTTGATTAAAACCGGCCTCAAAAGCCCTGTCGTGAATAATCGAAACATGGCGCTGCGTGCGCTGGAAGGCTGGACAGCCCGTTGGACGGATACGTTACGGGAAAATCTGCTTGAGGCAGCTGCCAAAGAACCCGACAACGGTGTAAAGGAACGAATCGAAAAATTACTACAGCAAAATAACGAGGGGAATTCACTATGACCTACCAAACCATCAACAACGTCCGCGTCTGGGGAAACCCGGACCAGGGAGCTTTGGCGCAGGCGAAAACGTGCGCGGAGCATGGCAATGTGCTGCAGGCACTCCTGATGGCGGACCACCATAAAGGGTACAGCCAGCCGATCGGCGGTGTCATCGCGTACGACGGGCAAATTTCGCCGTCGGGGGTCGGCTATGACATCGCTTGCGGCAACAAGGCGGTGCGGACGAATTTGCAGGCGGCGGACATCGCGCCGCAGCTGCCGAAAATCATGGACAAAATCGCCAAACGCATCTCCTTTGGCGTCGGACGCAAAAACAAAGACCCGATCGACCACGAGATGTTTTATGATCCGGACTGGTCGGTCTATGCCGCGATCGGGAGGCAGGAGCACGACAGGCTGAAGGCATTGGCCCGCGATCAGCTGGGGACGGTCGGATCGGGCAATCATTATGTCGACTTGTTTGAAGAAGTCGGCACCGGACGGCTGTGGATCGGCAATCATTTCGGCAGCAGGGGGTTCGGCCACAAGACGGCCAGCGGCTTCATGAATTTGGCGGTAGGCCGGCCGTTTGCAGCCAATGCGCCGGGGGAATCGATGGACCAGCCGCCGGTTTTGCTGGAGATGGGAAGCGAGCTTGGCGACATGTATTACCGTGCGATGAAGCTGGCTGGGCAATATGCATATGCAGGACGGGATTACGTGATTGAGCAGGTGCTCGCCATTCTCGGGGCTGAAGCGGATTTTGAGGTGCACAACCATCATAACTACGCCTGGAAAGAAACGCACGGCGGCAAGGAGGCGATCGTCGTGCGAAAAGGGGCGACGCCATCCGCGCCGGGCCAGCTCGGGTTCATCGGCGGGAGCATGGGGGACATTTCCGTCATCGTCAGAGGCAAAGACACCGATGAAAACCGCGATGCCTTTTACAGCACGGTACATGGCGCCGGGCGGATCATGAGCCGCACGCAGGCTGCAGGCAAGCTGAACTGGAAGACGCGGAAGCGCTCCGGCGGGCTCATCACGCCAGAGCAGATGCGCGATGCCGTCCGCACTTTCGGCGTGGAGCTGCGGGGAGCAGGCACGGATGAAAGCCCGTTCGTGTACCGCAAACTGCAAGAAGTGCTTGATGCGCATCGGGAGACCATCGATGTGCTGCATGTGCTCAAGCCGATCGGCGTGTGCATGGCGGGGGACAATGAGTTTGATCCATACAAAGATTGATGCAGCAGCGAGATGAACGATAAGCAAAAAAAGCCGTTTCCGATCCATGACCGGAAGCGGTTTTTTTGCGTTGGAGACAAGTGAATCCGGCGGAGGGATTTTTTGCAATAGAAAAACAATCCAGAACCACTCGACTCTTTGAATTTACTATGCTATCATGATGACTTGTTAATGCTTTACTACAGTAAAGGTATCTGAACCAAAAAAATGGCGCGCTGCGCCGTCGTTTTCAGGAGGATTATCATGAAAAAATTTGCAGCCCTTTCTTTTGCATTGGTCTTCATGCTTTCCATTATTACCGGCTGTTCCACCTCGACTTCCGCACCTGCGGGCGAAAAGAAACTGGTCATCGGCGTTGACGACAAATTCGCGCCAATGGGCTTCCGCGATGAACAAAATAACCTGGTCGGCTTTGATATTGATTACGCCAAAGCAGCGGCAGAAAAAATGGGATACAAGGCTGAATTCCAGCCAATCGACTGGTCTGCGAAAGAATCCGAACTCAACAGCGGACGGATCGACTTGATCTGGAACGGCTACACGATCACAGACGAACGCAAACAAAAAGTATTGTTCACCAAGCCATATTTGAAAAACAGCCAGGTGATCATGACGATGAAAAACGCGCCAATCGGCAAGCTGGATCATTTGGCGGGCAAGGTAGTCGGCCTGCAATCGCTCTCCTCTGCCGCAGATGCGCTCGATGCCAACGAAATCAAAGGCAAAATCAAAACCGTTACCGAATTCCCTGACAACGTGCTCGCGCTGTCCGACCTGAAAATCGGCCGTGTGGATGCGGTCGTCATCGATGAGGTCGTTGCGGAATATTACATGTCCAAAGAAAAAGACACCTACAAGCTGCTCGACGAATCGCTCGCACCGGAAGAGTACGGAGTCGGCGTGAAAAAAGGAAATGAAGATTTGCTGAACAAGCTGCAAACCGCGCTGGATGAGCTGAACAAGGATGGCAGCGCAGCGAAGATTTCCGAGAAGTGGTTTGGCGAGGACAAGGTACTGAAGTAAGCAAATTTTGCTGAGCGAACGCAGCAACCGATCGAAACCGGACGGCTACCATATGTCCGGTTTGGTTTTTTTCGTGTAGGAACGTTTTACGTAGTTTTTTCCGGATAGGAGCAAATGTACATGAGCCTCGAATACTTGCAAAAAATCATCATGCCCCTCCTGCAAGGGGCGGAAATGACAGTGCTGCTGTTTTTGATTGCCGTCGTCCTGTCGATCCCATTGGGATTTTTGTTCACTCTGATGGCAAACAGCAAAAACAAGGCGCTCGTCTGGTTTGCCAATACGTACATCTACGTCATGCGCGGAACGCCGCTAATGCTGCAGCTGCTTTTTATCTGCTTTGGCTTGCCGATCATTCCGTTCGTCGGCGAATATTTGGTTATGGACCGTTTTGTGGCGGCGTGTCTGGGCTTTGTGCTGAACTATGCGGCCTATTTCGCGGAGATTTTCCGCGGCGGGCTGCTTGCGATCGACAAAGGGCAGTATGAAGCTGCACAGGTGCTCGGCTTCAACCGATGGCAGATGACGACCAAGATCATCCTGCCGCAAATGTTCCGCATCGCACTCCCGGCGGTATCCAACGAATCGATCACCTTGATCAAGGATACGGCGCTTCTCTACGCCGTGGCCGTGCCGGAGCTGCTGCATTTTGCGCAGACGGCGGTAAACCGCGATTTCACCATCGTGCCGTTTTTCATCGCGGGGGTCATTTATTTGCTGATGACGCTTCTATTGACGGCGTTTTTCAAATGGCTGGAGAGAAAGTTCACATTCGAATAAAGGACTGGCTGACATATGGCAATGATTCAAGTGACGAACCTGAAAAAGTCTTTCGGCAATCTGGATGTGCTGAAGAATGTCACGTTTGACGTGGAGAAAAATGACGTGGTTGCGGTAATCGGGCCTTCCGGTTCGGGGAAAAGCACGATGCTGCGCAGCCTTGTTCACCTGGAGCAAATCGACGGGGGAAGCATCGCGGTGCAAGACCGGTTTTTGGTCAAGGACGGGAGCTATTCCAGCCCGCAAGAAATCAAGCGCATCACCGGGAAGATGGGGATGGTGTTCCAGCATTTCAACTTGTTCCCGCATTTGACCGTGCTTGAAAATCTGGAGATCGCCCCGCGTGTCGTAAAAGGTGAAGCAGCTGCGGAGATCCGCCGTAAAAGCATGGAGCTGTTGGAAAAGGTGGGCTTGGCAGTGAAGGCGGATGTGTATCCGGCCAAGCTGTCTGGCGGGCAGAAGCAGCGGGTCGCCATCGCGCGGGCATTGATGATGAACCCGGATATCATGCTGTTCGATGAACCGACATCGGCGCTCGATCCCGAGTTGACGGGCGAGGTGCTGCAGGTGATCAAGCAGCTGGCGCTGGAGCATATGACCATGATCGTAGTGACGCATGAAATGGGCTTTGCCAAAGAGGTCGCCGGCAAAGTGATGTTCATGGATCATGGCGAGGTCATCGAATCCGGCACGCCGGAGCAGCTGTTCAACAACCCGCAGCATGAGCGGACAAAAGCGTTTTTAAACCGTGTGATTTAACCTGAAGGACGTAAAAGGCCACTGGCTTGATGCGTCCCTTTTTTCTTTTGTGGAAGGGTTTTTCCGCTTTCGACAAGGACATGCCGGCTGTGTAGAGAATTTTTAAAAATTATCAACAATTGTGCAAACAGGTTGAGGAAGAGAAGGGAGCAAATCATGCGATACAAGACACGAATGTTCGTTGGATTTGGAGCATTTTTGATCATGCTCTTGGTGCTGCTTGCGATTATCTCCAGCATCCTGACCGATCTGAACAAAAACATCAACGAAATTGTTGATGATCGGTATGTCAAATTAAAGGCGGTTAATGCGATCCAAAATCATGTGAACAATATGAGCCGGTGGATCAACAGCATTGTTTTGGACGAAACGAAAGAATCTGTGGACGCGGACATGCGGGCTTATGATCAGGCCACGATCGAAATTACGCAGTCCATGCAATTTTTGCAAAACAAGATTTTGAATGAGCAGGCGAGACTGAATTTGGCGATAGTGACCAAGGAAATCGCAGCCTATGAGCAGAAAGCCGATGACGTGATCGAGCTTGTCAAAGCAGGAAAGAAGGAGCAGGCGGTCGCGCTGGTCAATGGGGCCATGCGTACAGAACGCGACGACATGTTCGAAAAAATGGATGAGCTGAAAGCGATGCAGGAGACGCTGATGGATGAGGCGTATGCCAGCGCGAAGGAGAAGTACGATTTCATCCGCATGATCGCGTTCGCCTTTACCATACTGGGAGCACTGGTCGGGTTGATCATCGCCGCCTGGGTCATCCGGGGGATCAGCAGGAGCTTGAGGGAGATCGCTTCGGTGATCACCTCTGTCGCTTTCAACAATGTCAAAAATCTGCCGCGCATGCAGGTCAAAACGAAGGACGAGATCGGCGAAATCGCTAGAGCCTACAACGAGATGGCGGAAACGCTGGAAGAGCATGTCGAGCAGGAGGACGAATACAAGGAGGCCATGCAGGAGCACAACTGGCTGAAAACGCAAATTGCGGAAATCTCAAAAGGCTGTCAGGAAGTCCAGGACATCAGCAGGCTGTCACAGTTTCTGATCAGCAAGCTGACACCGTTGGTGGGCGGAAGCTATGGGGTTTTGTATACGCGGGAGGGGAGTGCGGACTCGCTCACCCTGGTTAAATCGGGAACGTATGCCATCGGCAAGCAGCTGTCGGCTGAGAAGACGATTGATGTGGGCGAAGGGATGATCGGGCAATGTGTCCTGGAAAACAAGCCGATCTATCTCGCGCAAATTCCGCCGAACTATTTCAAAATCGGCTCGGCGCTGGGAAATCTGGAGCCGACCACGCTGATTATCCTGCCGATTCCGTATGAAGGAAAGGTGTTGGCCGTATTGGAAATCGCGTCCTTGTATGAGTTCAGCCCGCTGCAGCAAAACCTGCTGCATGAGATTACGAGCAGCATCGGCGCGACATTCAGCAGCATGTACAAGCATATGCAGGTGGTGAACTTGCTGCGCGAATCGCAGACATTGACCGAGGAGCTGCAAAGCCAGTCGGAAGAGCTGCGCTTGCAGCAGGAGGAGTTGCGCAGCATCAATGAAAAGCTGGAGGAGCAGTACAAGAGCGCGGAGTTGAAGGCGAAAGAGCTGGAAAAGGCCAAGGAAGTGCTGGAGGACAACGAGGTGCAGATCAAGCAGGCTTCCCGGTACAAATCCGAGTTTTTGGCCAATATGTCGCATGAATTGCGGACGCCGTTAAACAGCTTGCTCATCCTCGCGCAAATTTTGGCGGAAAACAAAGAGCAAAATCTGACGGAGAAGCAGGTCGAATTCGCCAAAACGATCTATTCGTCCGGCAATAATCTGCTGCTTTTGATCAATGATATTCTCGATTTGACCAAAGTGGAATCCGGAAAAATGGAGATTCATCCAGCCGAGCTGAAGCTGCAGGAGATTCTCGATTATGCGGAGCGCAGCTTTCGGCCGATTGCCCAGCAGAAGCAGCTGTCTTTTACCGTCGCGATGGATGAGAATGTGCCGCAGTCGATTGTGACCGATGAGCAGCGGCTGCAGCAAATCATCGCCAACCTTTTATCCAACGCATTCAAATTCACCAGTGCGGGCAGCGTTCATTTTCATATTACCCTGCAGGAAACGGAGGAAGGCAGCAACCTGGCCTTTTTGGTGCGCGATACCGGCTGCGGCATCTCGTCTGACAAGCAGACGATCATCTTTGAGGCGTTTGCGCAAGGGGATGGCACCACGAGCCGCAAATATGGCGGAACCGGGCTGGGACTTTCCATCAGCCGGGAGCTGGCGCAGCTGTTGGGCGGCTTCATCCAGGTGGAAAGCGTCGAGGGCATCGGCAGCAGCTTTACGCTGTATGTGCCGCTTTCGCGAAAGGCGGAATCAGCCGTCCTGGGCGCGGACGCGTATGTACTCGCACCGGTAGCGGCGAGCGCGGCCGAGCAGACGGAGGCGGACGCCGAAAAAGACCGAGAGGAAGGCGTGGCGGGGCGGAATGTACTGATTGTCGATGATGATATGCGCAATATTTTCGCGCTTACGGCCGCATTGGAGGAACGCGGGATGAATGTCTTCTTCGCCGAAAATGGACGTGAAGGCATTCTGGTGCTCCAGGAAAATCCGTTTATCGACATCGTGCTGATGGATATTATGATGCCTGAGATGGACGGATACGAGACGATTGAAGCGATCCGCAACGATCCGGGGTTTCATCATTTGCCGATCATCGCCCTGACGGCAAAAGCGATGAAGCATGACAGGGCGAAGTGTATGGAAGCGGGGGCTTCCGATTATATCAGCAAACCGGTCAATGTCGAGCAACTGATCTCGTTGATGCGGGTATGGCTGTATCGATAGGAGGGAGCGGCGATTCCAGACGAGAGACGCGCAGCGCTTGGGCCAGAGACAAGCGATGAGTTGGAGAAGATTGAGATTGGGCTGTTATTGGAAGGGATTTATCGACAATATGGCTATGATTATCGCAACTACACCTATTCTTCCATTCGGCGCAGAATCAGGTACCGCATGCGGATTGAGAATCTCCAGACCGTTTCGGGGCTGCAGGAGAAGGTTTTGCACGATCCCAAAGTATTGGACAAACTGGTCGCCGATTTTTCGATCAATGTAACCGAGATGTTCCGCGACCCGGGCTTTTTTCTTTGCTTTCGCCAAAACGTTGTGCCTGCCTTGCGCGAGCTTCCATTTATCCGGATTTGGCATGCCGGCTGCTCGACGGGGCAGGAGGTGTTTTCCATGGCGATTTTGCTTCACGAGGAAGGACTTTTGCAAAAAACGCGGCTGTATGGGACCGATATGAGCGAACAAGTGCTGAAGCGGGCCAAAATAGGCAGCTTTCCGATCGAGAAAATGAAGCTGTATACGAAAAATTACATGCAGGCTGGGGGAACTCGCGCGTTCTCGGAATATTACAGCGTCAAAAACGATACGGTTGTGTTTGAGCCGTTTTTAAAAGAGTACATGGTGTTCGGACAGCACAACCTTGTCACGGACCGATCTTTCAACGAGTTTCATGTGATCATTTGCCGCAATGTCATGATTTATTTCAATGAGAGCCTTCAGAACCATGTTCACGAATTGATGTACGAGAGCCTTTGCGCAGACGGCTTTCTGGGGCTTGGGGACAAGGAAGGAGTTGCCTTTACACGATTTGCAGATCGCTATGAAGAAGTGGACAGAACCCAGAAACTCTACCGAAAAATCAAGTGACAGCCGCAAGCTGATTCCCCTGAGCAGAAGGGGAGCGGAGACGGGATTGGGACTGGCGGTCTGCTACAGCATCGCCAACCGGCACCATGCCAAAATCGAGGTCAGCACCAGCCGCAAAGGGAGCGTTTTCACGGTTTGCCTGCCGATTCCGCAGGACGAATAGGAGGGCGGCAGGCGGAGCGAAAGTGCACGGAAGTGTTCGAGCCACTTGAGAATTCATGGGGCAATGCGGTTAAATAGAGGGCAAGAGGAAATGCCAAGGAGGAAATGCGCATGTCAACTCACGAACTCGCAACCTTTGCCGGCGGCTGCTTTTGGTGCATGGTCAAACCATTTGACGAACAGCCGGGTATTATCAAGGTTATATCGGGTTATACCGGCGGAACGGTAGAAAATCCAACCTACAAGCAAGTATGCTCCGAGACAACCGGACATTATGAAGCCGTGCAGATCACCTTTGATCCGGCGGTCTTCTCCTATCAACGATTACTGGAGCTGTTTTGGCAGCAAATCGATCCGACCGATGCCGGCGGCCAATTTTATGATCGAGGCGATTCGTACCGGACCGCGATTTTTTATCACAGCGAGGAGCAGCGCGAGCAGGCGGAGGCGTCCAAGCAGGCATTGGAGGCGAGCGGCCGGTTTTCCAAGCCGATCGTGACGCAGATTTTGCCGGCGGGCCCTTTTTATGAGGCGGAGGAGTATCATCAAGATTATTACAAAAAAAATCCGTTTCGCTACAAAATGTATCGCACAGGCTCGGGCCGCGACAAGTTCATCAAGGCGCACTGGAAAGATGACAAGGCCGAGCAGGAGCTGCGCAAACGGCTGACGCCCATGCAATATGAAGTGACGCAAAACAATGCGACCGAGCCGCCGTTTCGCAATGAGTATTGGGACAACAAGGCGGAGGGCATCTATGTCGATATCGTCTCCGGCGTTCCGCTGTTCAGCTCGCTGGACAAATTCGATTCCGGCTGCGGCTGGCCGAGCTTTACGAAACCGCTCGACGAGGAGGAAGTCAAGGAAGAGCTTGATGTGACGCACAACATGGTGCGCACAGAGGTGCGCAGCGTCACAGCGGATTCGCACCTGGGCCACGTATTCGAGGATGGTCCTGAGCCGACGGGACTGCGTTACTGCATCAATTCCGCCGCGCTCCGCTTTATTCCGAAAAGCGAGATGGAGAAGGAAGGCTACGGCAAGTATTTGGTTTTGTTCGATTGAACAGAATAAAAGAAAAGCGTGAATGCGTCCGGGGGTCCCGGTCGCATTTTTTTATCGTGTAAGAATTTATAAGTGCATGCGCTTATAAATTCTGGAGCGGAAGAAAAACTTCCACAGATCGAATGATTTGCTTCTTGAAAGAGCTTCTGAAAGAAGTTTTTCTTATGGGCTATGGTAATCTTTAATGTTGATTTTTTGGGTAAAGTAAACCACCTTTCAAAAGGACGGTGGTTTACTGCGCTAACGTTTTACTTTCTTATAATCGTTTAGACCATACGAAAAGTTGTCCACTTTTTTCTTTGCTATATTTATGCTGTCAAATATTACTTCTTCCAATTCCCTTCTTACCTTAAGAACCTGAAGAGTTCCTTCTAATCCATGGTAACCATGCCTTTTTTCCAAACCCTTGGTTTGTATAATATTCAATAAATCCCTCTGACCCTGGATGCCAAACGTTTCCGTAATCAGTATAGAAATGGGATGAGTTTCCATGTGCGTTTTCGATATTCTTCATACACATCTTGAAATTGGGATACAAGTGCAGCTTCTTCGACATGAATCCGATATGCATAGATAAGCAAAAAAATCATGATCGATACACAAGATGCAATCCATGAATTTAGTCCAATTCCCAATCCGACAAAAGTAATTAACGTACCAGTATATGCAGGATGGCGAATGTATTTATATGGGCCGTGTTGAACAATTGTCTGGTCGACATCAACGGAAACCGATAAAGAAAAATGCTGCCCAAGAATACGAATGGCCCATAATCGAAATGCTACTCCGGCAATCATCATAAAAACACCTACGTTAGCTACAGACTGGGTTACCCATCCCCACTTGTGCATATGAAACTGGAAAGCAGCTGCGGTCGCCAACCATACACCAAACAGGATAAAAAATAACGAGCCTTTGTCTTTCTTAGTCGCTGATACGTTACGCCGAAGCACGCGATTCCGAATCGCAATGACAAACTCTGTACCCATCCAAATAGAGAATGCGATCCAAAACTGTATTCCAACATCCACTCAATATCACCCTTATTTGTCGTATTTCAGAACACTTTTGTTGCATTATCCTACCCGTTACATCAACAAACTGCCTGTTGAAGTTTACGGTAAATAAACAAGATGCGACCAGCATATTTTTCTTATTCGATGTTGTATTCTCATAATCCTTGATGCCCAAATGACGGAATCCACCAGATGATTTTGGGGATAATTGGTTGAAACCCCGTTGAAGCGATCCATCCTGCGTTTCAAACGACTGTGGTAGTTGTTCAGTTTTTGAATATGGTACACGCCTTTTACCCGTTGTTTACCATTCGATTTGTAGCGATAGTGGTCCAAGCCCCCGCTGTGTCCGAAGCAATCTCCCTCTTGTGGAATCCGATGGCTCTCGATATAATATTCGTAATGTCGGTAATGTTACGTTTCCTTACAACAAATGTTATGTTCTGCAGGAGGCAGCCTCATGGAATTTTTCTTGTCAGGATTTTTCCTTTCGATTTCACTGTGCCTCGATTTGGGCATGGTCAATGTGGCGATGATACGGACGGGGGTGGAGCGGGGCTTTGTGCCTGCGCTGTTTCTCGGCCTTGGCTCCGGGATCGGCGATTTGATTTATGCGGCGCTGTCGATGGTTGGCATCTCGCTCTTGCTGGAGCAGGTGGTCATCCGCTGGATTTTGTGGATCGGCGGGACGCTGATTTTGCTTTACTTGACGTACAACATGTTCCGCGAGGTGGCGCGGCCGAAGCAACTGGACCTCGATGCGGGGGAAAAAGGCAGCACCGGTCGGTCGCCGCTGAAAAACCTGATGTCCGGCATCGGGCTGGCGCTGGCCTCACCTTCTGCGATTCTTTGGTTCGCCACCGTGGGCGGGAGCATCATCGCCGCCAATCACGCTGTCGACGAGCTGTCGCTTCCGCTGTTCTTCTTCGGCTTTTTCGTGGCAGGGCTCGTCTGGTCCTTTGCCGTTGCGCTCGTGAGCAGCCAAGGCGGCAAGCTTTTGGGGCCGCGCCTGATTCGCGGGTTTTCACTGCTGTCCGCCTTGCTGTTCCTGTATTTTGCAGCAAAGGTGTTTTGGAACGGCTATCAGACTTTGATTTGACCCAAGCAATCGGATTATGGAAAAAACGCCTGACAGGCGGCATCAGGCCATCCTGTTCAGGCGTTTTTCCCTTTGACGCGCCCGCTTTATTGGGGCGCTTTTTCTTTTGCTTTGCCAGGAAGCTGCAGCTTGGCATTGCCCATGAAGAAAATGCAGACAGCAGCGAGGATGCCGATCAAAATCGCCCATTGGTAAACGAAAGCGATGGAATCGGCCAAGGCAGACAGCAGGGTGTGGTACAAATCGGCGGGAATCGCGTTTTTCACCGATTCCTGCAAAAGTCCCCGCCCGTCGCCAAGCTTCTCCGCGAATTGGGGTGGAACGAGCTGTTGGATCTCTGTGCCGAGTCGGTGCGTTTGCAAGGAGCCGAAAACGGTAACGCCGATCGCAGAGCCGATGGAGCGGAAGAACGTGTTCATCGAGTTGGCGCTCCCGCGCATTTTGAAATCGACATTATGCAGGGCAGACGTCGAGATGATCGGGAAGGAAGCGCCCATCCCGAATCCCATCAAAATCATGTAAAGCGTGACGACCCACTGCTTCGTCTCGATTGAAATCGTGCCGAGCAGCGCCACCGCGATGATGATGAGGGCGACGGACACGAACATGATCGCACGGTAGCTGGCTTTTCCGATAAAGCGGCCGCCCACCATGCTGCTAGCGACGACGCCAAGCATCATCGGCGTGAGCACGAGACCTGCGCTGGTGGCAGATCCGCTGAAAACGCCTTGAATGAACAGCGGGATGTAGGTGGCGCCGGAAATCATGATCGCGCCGTAAAAGAACGCGATGCCCATGCTGGCGGTAAACAGGCGATCGTGAAACAGCGACAGCGTAACGATCGGGCTGCTCGCCTTCCGTTCCCACAGAAGAAAGACGATGAGAAAAATCACAAATCCGGCGAACAAGCCGATGATTGGGCCCGAGCCCCACGCGTACTCTTTGCCGCCAAGTTCCAGACCGAACATCAGGCACATGACGGAGAGCGCCATGAGCACGGTTCCCGGCAGGTCGATTTTTTGTTTATGGCTGGAACGCGTTTCGTGATAGGACAGATAGATCAGGATGAGCGAGACGATGCCGAGCGGCAGATTGACGTAAAAGCACCAGCGCCAGTTTACATAGTCGGTGAAAAACGCGCCGGCAAGCGGTCCAAGCACGCTGGACAGCCCGAAAACGGCACCGAACAACCCTTGCATTTTCCCGCGTTTTTCGGGTGGGAAAATATCGAACACGATCGTGAAGACGATGGGCATGAGCGCGCCGCCGCCGATGCCCTGGATCGCACGGTACAAGATCAACTGCGTCATGCTTTGCGCAGTTCCGCAGAGAGCTGATCCGAGCATGAAGATGACCAGGCCGAGGACGAAAAACCGCTTGCGGCCATACATGTCGGAGAGCTTGCCGAAGATCGGCATGCCGACGACGCTGGCGATCAGGTAGGCGGAGTAGACCCAGACGAATTTGTCCAGTCCGCCGAAAATGCCCAGGATCGTAGGCATGGCGGTGGACACAATGGTTTGGTCCAACGCCGCGAGCAAAAGACCGAGCATCAGGCCGACAACGGTCAGCGTCGTATTTGTTTTTTTCTGATCCATTGGAATCCTCCCATTTTATAAAAATATAAGTTCGAGTTCAAACTATTTGGTCACAATGCTTCTGTTGCTGTGAAGTAAGAAGGACATGGCGCTATGAGTAGGCTTTCACGACTTTCCGGAGCAAAATTCGCAGGATTTCGGTCTCCTCGGGGCTAAACGCCTGATTCAAGCGAGCTTGTGCCTGGCGAACGGCCTGAACGGACACTTTGTGCATCTGCATCCCTTCTTCTGTCAGGAAAATTTGCTTGATTCGCGCATCTTCCGGATGCTGCTTGCGTACGAGCCAGCCTCTTTTCTCCATTCCGTTGATCAGGCTGGTGACGCTTGCTTTCTCGATGTGAAGCGGCTTTTCCAGATCGGTGTGGGTAATGCCCGGGTTGAGCGTCAGGATGGTCAAGGCATGGTGCTGCTTTGGCGTCAAGCCATGCGGGCGCAGCTGATGCTCAATATCGCGCCTGATGGCATGAAAGGCCATTTTGAGCAAGTAGCCTGCGGGCGCATCATCGACTCCAAAAGGGAATCGGGGGGAGAATTCTTCCGCGTCAGGATGCATGCAGATTCGGTCCTTTCTTATTGATTCGAATTCGAACTTTTTCATTCTACGAAAGAGCGTAGTGGCTGTCAAGATGGCAAAAAGAGGCAGCTCCGGCCGCATTCCGGCCCGATCCGCCCCAGCTTGAATCAAGGCTTGGAGGTAAGCTTGGCACCGAGTTTCTTCACGGCAGACGGCGTCTTGTCACCGGCAAACTGTTCTTTCAGCACAGCCTTCAACACTTTCCCTACCCCGTTTTTGGGCAGGTGGCCGACGAATACGACGCTGGGAATTTTGTAGGCTGCCAGCCGTTCGCGGCATTCCTTGAGGATGTCCTCTTCTGTAAGGCGACTGGCCGGGTGCTTGATGACGCAGGCAAGCGGCGCTTCGCCCATCTCCTCGTGAGGGACGCCGATGACGGCCACTTCCAGCACGCCGGGAATTTTGTGAATGACTTCTTCCAGCTCTGTAGGATAAATGTTGTCGCCGCCAAACAAAATCATCTCCTTGAAGCGGCCTGACACGTACAGGAACCCGTTTTCATCAAGCTTGCCCGCATCGCCCATATGAATCCAGCCGTCACGGATTGTTTGGGCCGTCGCTTCCGGATTGTTGAGGTATCCTTTGAACAAATACGGGCTTTTGACGATGATTTCCCCGACCTCTCCTGTCGGCAGCTCTTGGCCTGTCTGCGGATCGACGATCTTGACCTGTACTTGTGGCATCAGCGTTCCGGCCGATTCGGCGGTGTCGATCCCCATAGACGGATTCCAATGGCTGACGAAAGCGGCTTCCGTGCTGCCGTAACCGGTTCCCATCGGAATGCCCATCTTCAAATAGCGGCGAATGAGCGTGGCAGGTACTTTTGTTCCGCCAGCGGAGACGAACAGGAGGGAGGAGACATCCCGTCCCTCTTGGCGGATTTCTTCCCAAAGGTGGGCGTAAACGGACGGGAAGGCAAACATGGTCTGGATCTTTTCTTTTGCGATCATGTCGAGAATGGCGGCGGTGGATGGGGCGGCGAGGAACACCATCGTATTGCCCCGTAAAATGTGAAAGAAGATCAATGACGTGCTGCTCATGTGAAACATCGGGTGGACGGCCAAAAAGCGCAACCCGGCTTCGACCCGGGGGTGTGATTGCTGCTGACGTATGTACAAATCGTAACATTCGTGGGCGATCATGCAGCCCTTGGGGATGCCCGTCGTGCCCGAGGTAAACAGGATGAAGGCCAAGTCCTGGTCGCTGATCGGGGCGCTGGCCGGTTCAGCCGTCGAGTAGGTTGAAAAGATCGAGGCGAACTCGGGCGAAAGCACCAAGCCCTCGCTGACGGGCACGAACTTGATGCCGCGCAAGAGGGACAGGGTGTCGGCGAATTCTTCATCGTAAAACAGCAGCTTGGGCTGGGCGATTTTCATAATCCCCTGCATCTCATAGGCAGTCAGCCGCCAGTTCAGCGGGATGGCAACCGCGCCGATTTTCAACGCCGCGAGCAGGATGGTGGGGTAAGGGTGGTTGTTTTTGCACAGGATGCCGATATGGTCGCCCTTGGTAGCACCCGCAGCAAGCATGTAGGCGGCAACCTGGTTCACGCGGTTGTTGAATTCCATGTACGTAAAGCGCTGATCCGCTGCCACGATCGCCTCCAGATGAGGAGTCGATGCAGCGCGCTGGGTCAAATAGGTGTGAAGCGTGGTCATGATGGTGCTGCTCCCTTCCACAGTGACAAATGAAGTTCGTTCCATTGGTAGTATGTTGAATTTTACTTGGGTTTACCCAATGGTGGTTCATTATGGGAGCAGATTGGGAGGAAGGAAACCGCTGGAAATAACGCTGTGTTTTGGATAACGCTGGTTTTATAATAGCAAGTAGGAAGCAGCGCCAGGCAGGCGCTTCTTAACATCAGTAAGGGAGGGAACGACGATGGAGCAAAAAGTAACGGGTCAAACGAAATCGGTCGGGTTTCAAATCGGTGTGAGGCGGACGTTCCCCATACCGGCTGACCGGGCATGGGAGCTGGTTACGACAGGCGAGGTTGCGGACATGTGGCTGGGAACAAGCGGGAAGATTATGCTAGAGCCGGGGGCCACATTCGGGACTGATGCAGGCGTAAACGGCCAGCTGCGGATCGTCAAACCGCAGCAGCAGCTTCGCCTTAGCTGGCAAAAAGCGCAGTGGGACAAGCCTTCCACGCTGCAAATCCGATTTCTTGCGGCAAAAGGGGAAAAAACCACGATCAGCTTTCACCAAGAGCATCTCGCAAATGCAGCGGTTCGGGAAGAAATGCGGATGCACTGGGAACAGGTGGCGGCAGCGATCAAGGAAAAGATCGAAAGGGAGCAAAACGGCTGACGCAACGGGGATGTTTATTGAAAAAGGCAGCAGCGTCGATAAGTTGCTGCCTTTTTCAGCAGGGGCTGTGCCATCACTCGGTTTTTTCAGAGCCGAGGCGAGCGGTTCCTTCCTTGAGCAAAAAGCGGTAGTACCAAATGTAATAGGCGACCAAAATGAAGAAAACGAAAGCCGTCCATGGGTCGCGCGAGTATTGCTGCATTTGCGTTGGATCATTCGCCAGTGCGGCTTGCCCTGCCGGTGAAAACATGAAGGCGAAGCGGAAGGCGATCCTGCCGAGAAAGAGCGCCAATACCGCCATCTCGATCCCGATGTGTGTTCGGTGGTACAAATCGGGACCGCGCCACTCGAACGTACAGTGCCGAACGGCAAAAAACGCAAGCAGGATGCCGCAGGCGATGCCCGCAGCGTCAGCCAGATACAGGATGGGATGAACGTATCCGGCGACCAGCAGCAGCAGCCCGATGATTGCGAATATCACCATCCGAAAGCGCATCCGGCGCGGCGCAAATTTTTGGAAGCCTACCGACCGTTTGATCCGACGATACAGAATAAAGATGATCAGCAGTGCGGGGAAAGCGAATTGTCCCAGATTGTGCATGTTTTCGACCCCCAACCGAAAATTCATATGGTTCGATTGTAGCAGAAAATCCCGGTGGATATCTTTGGGATTTTTTTGCGTATGCTCAAGCGGCAGATCCGCCCTTTTTTCTGACGAGCGCGCAAGTCAACAGAAGCAGAGGCAGCAGGAAACCGGCGGTAATATCGAAAAAGGGCCAAACTTTGGTGAGCGCATACATTTTGGCGACATTGGGGCTAAACATGATAGCAGGGTACATGAGAATCAACCCGACGGGAACGGCAATCGCCCGAAAGTCTTGCAAACCGAACAGCTGGGCAAGCGCCCGACAAATGGCATAAAAGGATAAGGTCAGTTTGAAAAAAATCGAAACGAACCAGAGAGTCGCCATCACGGCTTCAATGCGCTGCAGCCAATTGCCGATGATGATGCGGAAGGCCATCGAGTAGCTGGGATACATGCCCTGCCCCGTCAGTGTATGGCCGAGAACGAGGATACACAGCAGGATGATCAGCACCAGCACGATCCCGCCTGCAAGGGCGCCGAACAGAAAGCATTTTCGCAGTTTTTGCGGCTCGAGCACGGACGGAAACACCATCAGAAAGACCACCAGTTCGAGAAAAGGATAGGCGATGGTGGGGATCGAGCCGTTGATAATGGGCCCTATCCCGTATTCAAAGGCAGGCTGCAGGTTAATCGGATGAATCTGCGGCAGCAGCATCACGATGAAAGCGATCAGCAATAGCATGAACCAAGGAAAAAAAACTTCCCCTGCGCGGGTGAGCGGCTCGAGGCCGAGGCGGGCGCCCATGATGGTCACACAGAGGAAGAACAGCATGATGATTTCAAAAGGGGTTTCGGCCAGGATATACGTGTTGAGGAAGTTGCCCATCTCTGTCAAAATCGCGGCGGTGTTCATCAGCATGTAAAACACAAACAGGCAGGCGATGACCGTCCCGAGCATTTTTCCCAAAAGCGTTCGGCTCATTTCCACAAACGTGAAGCGCGGGAACCGCTTGGCCAGGCTGCTGATGAGAGAAAGTGCCAGCAGGCCGATGACCAAACCAAAAAGCGCAGACAGCCAAGCGTCCTGCTTGGCCATTTGCGCGGGGGCAGAAGGCAATACCAGGATGGAATCGCCTATGGTGGTCAATATCACCAGCACGGTAAATTGTCGCGGCATAATTTTGTGGTTATCGAGCATCTTCAATCCATCCTTATGCGGGCTTATACCTTGACGGGCAAGCTTTTTAGGCCGTAGACAAAGCCGCTCACAATCGGTTCGAGCTGCAGATTTTCGGGCAGGCGCATGCCGGGAAAGCGGCTGATGAGTTCGGGCATCGCCAACGCTGCTTCCAGACGGGCAAGTGGCGCACCCAGGCAGAAGTGAATGCCTTTGCCAAACGCGAGATGCTTGCTTTGTTGCCGCGCAGGGTCGAATGTGTCGGCATGAGGGAAGTGCGTTTCATCGCGATTGGCGGAGCCGATCCAGCCGACGACCTCCTGGCCTTTTTTAATGGAATGGCCCCTCAGTTCGATATCCTGCCTGGCAAATCGGTTGATCGCCTGAACCGGCGAGCGAAAGCGCAGCGTTTCCTCGATGGCCCCCGGGATCAGGTCGGGCTCCTTGCTCACCCGTTCAAAAATGGAGCGATCCTCCAGTAAGCAATAGATGCCGTTGCCGATCAAATTCGTTGTGGTTTCATTCCCGGCAGCCAGCAGCAATTTGCAAAAAGCGCGTATTTCATTGTCGGCCAGCTTGGCACCGTCCACTTCCGCCGAAATAATGACGGAAATCAAGTCTTCTTGCGGATTTTTCCGTTTTTGCGCAATGATTTCATCAAAATACGCATACATTTCCTTCTGCTTGGCCAACTTTTCGGCGAGCAGGGATTCAACTGCTTCGGCTGTCATGCTTTTCGGCCCTTCCACCAAAATGTCCGACCACTCTTTGAATGTATCCATATCTTCATAAGGGACGCCGAGAATGTCAGCGATGACGATGACGGGCAGCGGATAGGCGAAATCGCGGATGATGTCGACCGTATCTTTTCCTTGCAAATCGTCGAGCAGCTTCGTCACGAGCGTTTGGATGCGCGGACGCCATAGCTCCAGTTCGCGCGGGGTGAAGGCTTTGTTGACGATTGCGCGCAGCTGCGTATGCTTTGGTGGGTCCAGGCTGAGCAGGCTGCGAACGTCTCCTTCCAGGGTGGGCCGCTCGGAGGAAAAGAGCGAGGCTTCTTTCAACAGCCATTCCACATCGTCGAACAGGAACAGATCCCAGGCACCGGACTGCCCATCGTAATGGATCGGGCTTTCCTCGCGCATTTTTTTATACCAGCCGAACCGCTCCCAATTTTCGCGTTTGCTTGGAAACAGATGACGGAAAAAGATCGCTTTCGTTGGCGTCGCCATTGAAGGGGTCCTCCACTCACAATTGAGATTGATCTTTATGCGAATCAGGAAAAGTATCCCTTACGAGCTGCCATTTTATGCGGACGACACCCCCGCAGAGAAACGTGATCCAAAGAAGACCAGCCCAAAAGGACTGGTCTTTCGCATAGAACGGATAAAGGCGGTTGATCAGAAATAAGGACCGGGCTGGGGTGCGCAGCCGGGGTACGGCGTGATGTTTTGGATTTGGTCGAAGCGGTAATGCTTCGTCGCATACTGGGCTTGATACAAATATTGCATCAGGTAGATTTGACCGCGCTCAATTTTGCACAAAACGCCCGACACACCGGTGCCGTCCACAAGCGAGACTCCTACGGGCTGGCCGATCAAATAGGTTGCGCGTTCTAACCATGGTGGCATTGCATTCACCTCCCCCCATACTGTATGCGAGGCGATCGCACAGAGAAATGGACAAACGCCCATGTATGGGTGAAAAGGTTTTTTAAAGAAAAAAATGACTTTACAAGCCCTTTGGATATTCACAATAATAATAGCAGGTATGTAAATAAGGCTGGGAGTTGATAAATATGA
The DNA here is from genome assembly GCF_052072235.1 of Brevibacillus fluminis. GTDB lineage: Bacteria > Bacillota > Bacilli > Brevibacillales > Brevibacillaceae > Brevibacillus_D > Brevibacillus_D fluminis_A. Next base: position 764,418 of record NZ_CM125436.1, read on the forward strand.
AAACCATCGAGGCGCGGCTGGAAAGCAAACCTTCCTTTACGGTTGCGGGGATCAAATGGGAAGGCACGTTCGCCGAGGCTGCTGCCGGGGGCATTCGGGACGTGATGCAACAGGTGAAGAAACTGGCACATGTGGTTACGGGCGGAAAGGAGCCTGACATTCACCTGGGGCTCTCGTATCATCGGGAACCGGGACGATTCACGCATCTGTCTGCGATTCAGATCGAGGACGGCGGGCAGCTCCCGGACGGATGGGAAACGGTCACGGTAGAGCCGGCCACGTATGCAGTGGCAGCCCATCAAAAGGGGGACGATATCGAGCAGTCGTATCGAACCCTGTATGCATGGATTGAAGAGCAAGGCTACGTCCGCAGCACCGATGGACTGACCCATCTGGAGGAGTATCCATTCGGGCAGGACCCCTATGACAGCCAGCCTGCCTTCACCATTTTGATTCCGGTACAGGAGAAAAAATAAGTCCAGACGATAAAGGGAAACCGGCTGCCCGCTACGGGAGCTGGTTTTTTAACATGCCGTGTTCCTGCAAAACGCAAAATTTAAGCGTATAATGGCAAGGGAAACGACCCGTTCTCGCTATACATATCGCTTACAACGTTGTAGTTGGGGGGGACTTATGGATATACGGCAACTGAAGTATTTTGTGGAAGTGGCCAAGCAGAAAAGCTTTACACGCGCCTCAACAACTTTGCTCGTATCCCAGCCGTCGATCAGCAAAATGATCAAGAGCTTGGAAGAGGAGCTTGGCGTGGTGCTATTGGACCGGAATGAGCGGAAGGTGGTGTTGACCGATGCGGGCGCCATGGTGTTCGAGCAGGCGCAGACCATTTTGCAGTTGATGGAGCAGCTCACCTTGTCCGTAGACGAGCTGGTGCATATGAAACGGGGGAAGGTGAAGATGGGGCTGATGCCGACGGTCGGCTCGCTCTTGTTTCCTCACACGATCGCCCGCTTTCGCAAAGAGTATCCGGACATCGAGATGCAAATGGTGGAGCACAAGGCCAAGCAGCTGCAGCAGCAGGTGGAGCAAGGGGAATTGGACGTCGCGGTCACGGTGCAGCCGGTCGATGAAGCGATTTTCGAGACCGTGCCGCTGTTGTCCGAGGAGCTGGTCGTCATCGCGGATAAAGAGCATTGGCTGGTCGAACGGGAATCGGTCCGTCTTGCGGAGCTTAAAAATGAGTCATTCATCTTGTTTTCGGAGGAATTCGCCTTGCATGACGTGGTCAGGCAGGCGTGCGCACAGGCCGGGTTCGAGCCAAAAGTGGCGTATGTGAGCCAGCTGTGGGATTTGGTCGGGGAAATGGTGGCGACCCAGCTGGGGATCGCGCTCGTGCCGCGCTCGATGGTGCGCCGGCTGAACCAGCGGAGCATCCAGGCGGTTACGATCAGCGAACCGCACATCGATTGGAAATTGGTGCTTATTTACCGGCGTGACCGCTATCTTTCCTATGCGGCACGTGCTTTTATCCGCTATGCGGAAGAAAATTGGGCGATCCGGGATCAGCTATAACTTTTTTGCATCGACTTCATGTATTATATGTATTTTACGAATGAATCGATGCCCCTTAGAATGAAATCGTTATCATTGCGATCAAGGGGTGTCATCTATGAAGAAGTGGCTTCACGCGTTCCCGCAAATTTGTCTCATTCTGTTGTTTTCGATGATCGGAAAAGCGTTTGTTGCTTTTACGCATATCGGTATTCCTGGCAGCCTGATCGGGCTTGCGCTGCTGTTTTTCAGCCTGCAGCTGGGTGTCGTCCGCCTGAATTGGGTGGAGGCGGGTGCGGCGATCCTGTTTGCCGACATGCTGTTGTTCTTCGTCCCTGCGGTGGTGGGGATCATGAAGTTTCCGTGGCTGATCGGAGTCAAAGGGCTGTTTGTCCTGTTGATCGTGATGTGCGGTACCGGCCTTGCGATGATGGTCACCGGCGTCGTTTCCGACCGTCTGCTGCGCGTACGCATCCGTTCCGGTGAGGTGAAAACGCATGCTGCTGCTAAAAATATGTAGTGTCTGCTTCACCGTCGCCCTTTATTTGTACTGCAAACGATTGAATCGGAAAAAGCCGGGGTGGCTCACCTCCCCGATTATTTTGACGCCGCTCGCGATGATGGGAATCCTGTTTACGATCGGATTGCCGTACGAGGAATACCAGCACGCGACATCGCTGTTTACCGAAGCGCTCAACATGGTCACGGTTGCGTTTGCGATCCCGCTCTACCGCAACTGGGCGATCTTGCGGGCGAACTGGCGCGTCATCGTGTTCAGCCTTTCGGTCGGCTCACTCGCCGCCATCATCGGCGGCATGATTCCTACCTACTTGCTGGGGATGGGCGGACAGGCGGTGCTGAGCGTAATTCCGCGCTCGATCACGACACCGATCGCCGTCAGCCTGTCCGAATCGATTCACGGCATTCCGGCATTGACCGCGGTGTTTGTCATGCTGACCAGCTTTGCCGGCATGTATTTGGGGCCAAAAATCATGCGGCTGTTCCACGTCCGGCATCCGCTCGCCATCGGGATGATGTATGGCATGGGGGCGCACGCTTTGGGCACGGTGAAGGCGTTTGAACGAGGCGAGGTGGAGGGAACGGTCTCCAGCCTGTCCAATATCGTCGGCGCGATCATCACCGTCGCCTGGGCGTTCATGCTTTTGCCCATCGTTTCGGCATGGATGTCCTGACAACAAACAAAGCCTCCGCAGGGGAGTTGCATCCCGTACGGAGGCTTTTTTCTTTACGAATGCAGCACCTTGCGCAAATCTGCAAGCCGTTCGATCACAGCCAAGGGAACATGAGGCGTCAGCGGCTCATCACCGCGCGCATTCAGCCAGACCGCAGGAATGCCCGCGTCCATTGCACCTGCTATGTCCGCGATCCAGTTGTCCCCGACAAACAGAACCTCATGCGCAGCCACGCCCATTTGCGCCAGAACATGCTGAAAAATCCGCTTGTCCGGCTTGTGGTGGCCGATCAGCTCGGAGATGAAGACGGTGTCCGGCGGGAACAGGTGGGCAAGCTGCAGACGTTCCAGCTTTTTGTCCGTCATGTCGGCGGGGCCGTTCGTCACGATCCCCAGACGGTAACGACCGGACAGCTCGGTTATCAGCGCCGTCGTCTCTTCCACAGGCAACATGTTCTCCTCGTTTTTTTGCCGAAAGAGGGCCTGGAAATCGTCCGACTCCTGCCGCATTGCCTGGCGGTCGAAGTGGTTAAGCGAGTTTTGCAGGCGAACGTGCCGGTATTCGTCAAAGGTGAGCGACCGATCGGCGATTTGCGGCCAGAGCGCATCGTTGTAGTAAGCGAGCTTTTCATAAAAAGCATCCGTGGCCAAATCGCGGGTCAGCGGGTGCGTGCGGATCGTTTCGCGCATGCCGGCTTCCCAGCAGGCGGAAAAATCATAGAGCGTATCATCCAGATCGAATAGAATCACTTTGCAAGCTTCCAACATTTTCACCTCAAGTATCCGTAAGTAGCAATATAGTGAAGATACCTGACGATCGATGTTCTTTCAATGAATTTTCATAGGAAGATCAAATCTGTTAACTTAGTCTGCTATATAATGGAAAAAACGAGAGGGGAGAAGGGAAGCATGCAAACCAATCCGATCGAAATCATCAGCCTGACGGAAGCTACTATCGACCAGGAGCATATTTGCTGTTCGCTCGGTGACTCCAAGACGGCGAACGGCGTACAGGCGAAAAAAGACTGGTTGAAAGCGCGTTTTGCGGAAGGATTGCGATTCAAGAAAGGAAACGTCCGGGGAAAAGTATTCATTGAATATGTGCCGGCCGAATTCGCCTGGGTTCCTGTCGAGGCGCCGGGCTATCTGTTCATCAATTGCCTGTGGGTTTCCGGCCAATTCAAAGGGCAAGGGCTTGCTGCCAGACTGCTAGCCGAATGCGTCCGCGATGCCCAAGAGATGAACGGGATCGTGGTGATCGCGGGAAAAGGAAAGCGTCCCTACCTGTCGGACAAGAAGTTTTTTATTCATCATGGGTTTGTAACCTGTGATGCGGCGCCCCCGTATTTCGAGCTGCTGGTCAAGCGATTTCGCGCTGATGCGCCGCTTCCACGCTTTTGCGGGCATGTGCAGCAGGCCGAGATCGATGAGCGGGACGGGCTGCAGCTGTTTTATACGAATCAGTGCCCGTTTACCGAGTTTTATGCGGACGAGCTGGAGCAGGCGGCTCGTGAGGCAGGCATGCCATTTGGTAAACACAAGCTCGCTACGCGGGAGGAAGCGCGCCGCGCGCCGTCACCGTATACGTCCTACAGCTTGTTTTACCGAGGAAAATTCGTGACGCACGAAATCATGACAAAAGACAAGTTCCACAAAATGAACTGGGAAGAACGGACGTAAAGCATCGCCGGACCTCAACATAACCGAAGCGAGACCGGGACTCCTTATCGCTCAAGGAATCCCGGCCATTTTAATCGCCAATAGATTTGCTCGAAAGCGTGCGCTATTTCTTTTTCCCGATCAACAATTCGATTTCTTCGATTTCCTTCGGGATTTGCGATGAGAGCACCTCGCAGCCGTCTGCTGTTACTAACACATCGTCTTCAATCCGAATGCCGATCGCTTCTTCCTCTATGTACAGGCCAGGTTCAATCGTGATCACCATACCGGGCTGCAAGGCAGCACTGTAATCCGAGACATCGTGTGTATCCAGTCCAAGGTGATGGGACACGGCATGATAGTAGTAGTTGGACAGCTCACTGTCCTCCCGGATGAGTCCGAGACGCAGCAGACCATCTGTGAAGACTTGTTTTGTGACATCATTTAATTGTTGAAGTGTGACACCAGGCTTCACCGCTTCAATGGTCTTGATTTCTGCTTCGAGCACGAGCTGATAAATCTCTTTCTGCCGGTCTGTAAAGCGACCGTTCACGGGAAACGTTCGCGAAATATCAGCCGCATAGTAATTCGATGCGGCACCGAGGTCGAGGAGGACCAAGTCACCATCTTCCGCACGCTGATCATTCGCTTCATAGTGCAAGACAGTAGCATTGATTCCGCTGGCGATAATGGGCAAATAAGGAAGCTCGCGAACGCCATGCGACTTCAACGTGAAATCATAGTGCGCCTCCAGCTCATATTCCATGATTCCAGGACGAGCATGCGACCACATGCGCCGGATTGCTTCATCCGTGATCGCAATCGCACGTCTGATTTCATCGATCTCTGCCGGACTCTTGACCATTCGCAGTGCTTTCAGCCATGGGCCCGCATCGTGAATCTGCAGGGTCGGGTATTTCTTCCGTGCGTCGTCCGCAAACGTCTCTGCAGGTGTCTGCTCATCGCTCCACAGATAGCGGTACAAGTCAAGGTAGAGCGAACCTTTGCCTTCGCAGCGCCTCATAAAGGTTGCAAATGACTGGAGCCACTCATCGAGATAGTCGAAGTGTTCGATGCCTGACTGCTCTTTCGCCTCTTGATCCGATAAAACGGCGCCTGTCCATTTCGCTTCCAGTTCGTTCGGGCGCTGGAGAAATAACGTTTCGGTCACGGTGCCGGCCCGTTTCGTGATCATGAGAATAAGGTTGCTGCGCGCAATGCCGGTTAGATAATAAAAGTTGCGGTTCGGTGAATACGGATAGTTATCGTCATGGCTGCGTGTCTTGACAACCCCTGAAAAGAGTACAAGTGCGCTGTGATCAGGCATTTTTTCTGCGAGCCTTTGTCGGCGATTGATAAACTCTTTTGAATCCATGGTGCTTGTCATGTGTTTTTTCCCCCTTTGTTCATGAGTTTCTTCATGGCCTGCTCCAGCATGTGATAGGCGCTCTGTCGGCTTCTATATTTTAGGATAATTCCATCATTTTGGATACGAAGAAAAAGCTGCTGACGGCTTGCGTCAACAGCTTTTTTCGGTGTCTGCTTATTTCGGCGCCGGAAGCGTCGTTTGCTCCGGTTCGATATCTACCAAAATTTTGACCGCTTGTGTTTGTGGCGGCAAGCTTTTTGTTGCCATCGGACCGTAGAAGGCGACAATTTTTTGCCCCTTCTTCAACTGATCCGCCTTGATCTCGCTGTTATCCACCGTATTGATCAGCTTCGTGTCGGCCGAAAGCTTGAGCAGCACGCTCGCGAAGCCTTTGTCGTTCAGGCCGATACCATTGGAGATGAGGACGGTTTTGGAGCCGTCTTTCTGGGTGGTCACTTCAGCGATTTCCCCTTGGGTCGCCAGCAGTTCAGGCGCGTTTTCGTTCACGACGATTTTGGAAGCGGTCGCCTGCGGCGGAATGCTCATTGTCATCGCCGCGCCGACCGTGGCCGAGATGCTCATGCCTGGCTTCAGATCGGTTACGGCCAGCTTTTTGCCATCAGCCGAAACGATTTCGGTGTCATCGTAGATGCCGAGGCGCATCCCGTAGGCGAATCCGTTGATGGTGACGAAATAGCCTTCTTTGCCATGAACGATTTCGGTCACGGTGCCTTCCTTGATCGGCGCAACATGTACGTCAGGCTGAGCATCCTGGCCGGTGATGGTCAGGTGGAATCTGTCGTTGACTTTCACGTTCTCTTTCAACACCTCGCTGAAGAAAGACAATGGCACATACGTCTTGCCTTCATTCAGGATCGGCGCATCGCCCAGTTTTACTTGCATCTTGTTGATATTGTAGTTGTCCTGGCCGATTTGGATCATGAAGAAGCGCGGGCCTTTGCTGACCTCCAGCATTTTTTTCGCCTGGTTCCATTCGACTTTGTAGCCGAGCTTTTCAGCTGCTTCGCGCAATGGCACCATATAGTGCTCTTTCTCGTTTTGGTAGATATAGTTTTTTTGCGGATCGAGCGCATCGCCATTGATTTGCAGGTTGACCAGCGGCGCAGGCGGATCGATTTGGATTACAGGAGGAGCAATGGTTGACTCCGCATGCACTTGCGGAAGAGTTGTAAACGATGTAGTAAGCAATGCCGCCATCATCAGAGCGGAACCGAGTTGTTTCGCACGTTTCATCAGGAATCATCTCCAATTTCATTGTTGTGTTGTGTGTGGTTCTGCATCCTTTGACGGCAGCATTCATTCGAACGTTTCATCCTGGTTCCATATTTAGTGGCTGAAAACGGGTTTTTACTAGAGCGGAAAAGCATTCTCTCATTAAGAGCGGGCGCAAAAAAATTTTTCGCAGATTTGCTCGTTCGGCCGAGTCTTACTCGCGGAATCTGCCCATAACGATGGTGTCGTAGTAGTTGCCGTCGGAAAGGAGTTTGTCTTTTTTCAGCACTCCTTCAACGGCAAAGCCGAGCTTTTGGTAAAGGGCGATTGCTTTCTCGTTAGTTTCCAAAACGCTTAGCGTAATTTTGCGAACCCCGGTGGAATCCGCCCACGCAATCGACTCCTTCAACAAATTTTGCCCAATCCCGCATCCCCAAAATTGTTGCAGCACGCACACGCCGAATTCGACTTTGTGCGCGAGCCGTTTCAATTCGCTGCCCTGGCATCGGGAAAAGCCGACAAGCCGGTCATCGACAGCCGCTACTAAAAACAGGTTGCGAGAAGCTTCAGCGTCCGCTTTGATCAGCTGTTCAAAGCCGGGCGCATCGATGAATGCTTCGCCTTTTTCCCGATCCATGTTTTCCGTCTCGCCGTCAATTTTCACGCGCAAGGCAGACAGCTGTGCCGCATCGGCGGCGTCTGCGGAGCGGATCGTGTAACAGACTCCCTTTACGTGGAATTCGCGTTTGTCAATGATCATGAGATCCCTCGATTCATCGTTGGTTCGTTTAGCGAAGCAGCCCTTGAAAAACCTGCTCATCCAACTCTTTCGATTTCTCGATCATCTGTGTTTTTTCGTAGGCCGGTTCCTGGACGATCTTGGAGCCCCAGAACATGCTTTCAAAAATATTGTCGATGGACAGCTCAAGCTTCACCAGTTTCATTTGGATGCCTTCCATCGGTTCTTCGCGGACGGTGACGGTACCTGTGATCGAGTAGACGGTTTCAAGCCCGATGACACAGATTGTGGCACGCGGATTGGCTTTCACATTGCCGACAATGCGCGAGTTGGCGGCGACTGCAAAGCGGATCGTGCCGGGATCAACGGTTTTGACCCAGGAGATGGCAGAGATGCTAGGGGTATTCGTCTCGGCGTCGACAGTGGAGAGGAGCACAAGCTTGTCGCCATTGAGGTACTGGGCCAACTCGGGTGAAACGGCATTCTGGACTTCCTTTTTGCTCATGACAAAATTCCTCCTTGATTTTGGGGTGCTGGAACATTCTGAAAACATGCGTGAAAGCCATGTTGTTGAATTGCCACAATCGTACATGGCGTTTGCTAACAGTACGCGGTATAATCATATCATATCTAATGATTGAGTGAATCGAAAAATGTGGAGTGAACATGTGGAGGCATTATGAACGAATCTGGCGATCAAGAACAGCTTCTTCCGGAAGAATTGGATATTTTGCGGCGGCTCACCAACTTTCCCATTCATATTGGCGCTATGACGGTTGTCAGCAATATTTATCGGGCCGGCCAGCGCATGCGCCTGAAAATGGAGCGTGAAGTCCTTTCCCAGTACGGGCTGTCATGGACAGGTTTTGCTTTATTGTACAATGTCTGGATCTGGCAGTCCATGGAAGCTCGCGAACTCGCCAAGTCGATGGGGGTGACGGTCGCTACCGTGAGCAGCATCTCCAATACACTTGAGGCCAAGTCGCTGATCGAGCGCCGGGTCAACCAGCGTGACAGGCGGTTGGTGGAGATCAGCCTGACGGAGCAAGGGCGCGTCGTCATTGAAGAGCTGTATCCGCTGTTTAACCAGCGTGAGGCCGAGATCGTTGAGGGAATGAACGAGAACGAACAGCAAATGCTCGCACATCTGCTGCGCAAAGTGATCAAAAACATGGAATGAAGGAAGCTCTTCGATGGCCCCAAAGCCGTCAGAAGAGCTTTTTGGTTGGAAGGAGCCGGGCGCCAGTGAAATCGTTAGATATAAATCGCTTGACATCTAACGATCTGCATTTTAATCTTATCGTATCAAATGATTTGATAAATTCAAAAAATTACAAACCAGCACCAGCCTCAACGACCAGCCAATGCTGAAATTCGCAAGACCGAAGGGAGGAGAGCGCGGGCATCCCGGTTCACAACGTTTTGGAAACGGTTGCAAGTATTGTCTTTTTGCATGGAAGCGCAATGCTTCCCTTAATCAAACGTGGGGGTTGATTCATTCATGAGCAAAACCACTTCCGCAGAAACTGGCGCCATTGCCGAATCAATGGGCTACAAGCAGGAATTGAAGCGTGTGCTGAAGACGAGGGATCTGATTGTTTTCGGGATGGTCTTCATGGCGCCGGTGTCCGCGCAAACCTTGATCGGCAATCTGTCCATCGTGTCGGCAGGCCACGCGGTGCTCGCCTACCTGGTTGGGCTGTTGGCGATGCTATTTACGGCCTACAGCTATGGAAAAATGGCGGGGGCGTTTCCCATCGCGGGCTCGACGTACAGCTATACCTCGAAAGCGATCCATCCATACCTCGGCTTTATCGCCGGCTGGTGTATTCTCCTCGATTATTTGCTGATTCCGATGCTGTTGTATAAGCTGAGCGCCGTTTTTGCCCTGGAGCTGTTTCCGACGGTGCCGCTCTGGCTGATGCTGCTGATTTTCCTGGTCCCTGTCACGCTGTTCAACTACTACGGGGCAAAGGCGACATCCCGCATCAACCTGATCATGACAGGCTTCATGCTGCTCTCCATCGTTCTGTTCGTCATATTTGCCGTGAAAGCATTGCTCGGAGGCGCGGGTGCAGGTGCCATTTTCTCGATGAAAGGGATTTACAATTCGGCTACGTTTTCCTGGGACTCCCTGATTGCTGCGGCATCTATCGCGGTGTTGTCCTATCTCGGCTTCGACTCGGTGACGACGATGGCGGAAGATTCCGATGTGACCGGAAAAATGGTGGGCAGAGCTGCGCTCTGGGCTTTGGTGATCAGCACGTTTTTTTATGTGGCGCAAGCTTATTTCGCCGCTTTGGTCGCACCTGACTTCCATTCGTTCCAATCGCCTGATACGGCTTTTTTTGAAATCGCCACAAAAGTTGGCGGAGACGGCTTGGCACTCATCTGTACGTTGATTATTTCGATATCCGGCATTTCCACCGCCTTGGCGGGCCAGGCGGCGGCTTCCCGCGTCCTGTATGGCATGGGGCGCGACCGCGTGCTGCCGAATCTGTTCGCGTTTCTGCATCCCAAGCACAAAACGCCGGTGTACAGCATTCTGTTCATGGCGGTTGTCGGCTACATCGGGTCGCTTTTGATTGATCTCGGGTATTTGTTTCTGATCATCGTCTTCGGCGCGCTGATCGGGTTCATCTGCGTCAATCTGTCGGTTTTCACCGAGTTTTATGTGCGGCGCAAGCAGCGCGGGGGCCTTGGCTTTTTTACGAATCTGGTATTGCCGCTCATCGGTCTGATCATTTGCCTGTATATTTTGTGGGGGATGGACCGGATCGGTCATCTTGTCGGCATCAGCTGGATGGCGGTCGGTATCATCGTGCTTGCGATCATGACGCAAGGGTTCAAGCGGACGGGCGAGATTTTGAAAGAGGAAACGTTTTAGCTTTTTCCTTCATTCCCAAGTGGCAGCGGGCACGCGAAAAATTGTATAATCATTGCGAATCGTCCAAAATGTGTACCGTTTTCTAGCCTGGGATAGAAGGAGTGGGACTTTCGCACATGCATACATCTTATGAGGTCGCGATTATCGGAGCAGGTTCAATGGGGATGGCTGCGGGCTATTACTTAGCCAAGCGGGGCGTAAAGACGCTGCTGATCGATTCGTTTGATCCGCCGCACAGTTTGGGCAGCCATCACGGGGATACGCGCATTATCCGGCATGCTTACGGCGAAGGCAGGCAGTATGTGCCGCTCGCGCTGCGTGCGCAAGAGCTGTGGAAGGAGCTGGAGCAGGAAGCGGGCGTCCATCTGTTTGAAAACACGGGCGTACTCTGCGTGGGATCGCCGGAATCGACGTTTTTGCCTGAAGTGATCGCAAGCGCACAAGCGTACTCGCTGCCGTTGGACGTGCTTGATGCAGACGAGGTGATGCGCCGGTGGCCGGGGATTGCGCTTCCCGAAGGGTACCGCGCGAGCTTTGAGCCGACATCTGGCGTTCTGTACAGCGAGCAGTGCATCCGGGCTTTCCGCAAGCTGGCCGTCGAGGCAGGCGCGACGCTTGTCGTGAACACCCCGGTCGAGTCGATCGATGTTGCGGCACAAGGAGCTGTGATTCAAGCGGGCGGCAACCGGTATGCGGCGGATAAGCTGATCGTGAGCGCAGGCGGATGGCTGGGCAAGCTGGCAGGTGCATGCGGGCTATCTTTGCCGGTCAAGCCTACGCGAAAAACGGTCGGGTGGTTCCAGGCGGATGAGCAGCTTTACCACCCTGGGCATTTCCCCGCCTTTTCCGTCAATTTGGCGGGCGGAGAGTCTTATTACGGGTTCCCCAATTTCGGCGGTCAAGGCGTGAAGATCGGACGCCACGATCTCGGACAGCCGTCCGATCCGGATCAGTTGAACCGCGAGTTCGGCATATACGAGGAGGACGAGGGCGATGTGCGCCGCTTTGCCGAGTGCTTCCTGCCGCAGGCTGCGGGCCCGCTCTTGCAAGGCAAGGTGTGCATTTACACCTTCACGCCTGATGAGCACTTCATCCTGGACCGTCATCCAGAGCATGCGCATGTCTTGCTTGTCGGCGGGACGTCCGGCCACGGCTTCAAGTTCGCAAGCGCGATCGGCGAGGTGCTCGCAGATTTGAGCACAACCGGTGCGAGCAAACATGACTTGTCGCTGTTTCGCATCGGACGCTTTGCACAATCGTAATCGTTATCGTTATCGAATGGAACCAAAAAGGGCCTTGTGGGGCCCTTTTTGGTTGTGCAGGCTCATCTGGCCGGCTTCATGGCTGACGATGTCCTCCCACGAAACTCGCTGGGCCATTTGGTCAGTCTGTGTCCATCCTTCAGGCGAGAGACTCCACTCGGCTGGCGGTATGGCGGGATCGATTTCGACCTGTGCATGTCGAATGACATAGAGAAATGACATGCTATCCTTCCTTCCTCGATTACTGTCGGCGGGTTATATCCATTATAATCGCAGGAAATCGTTGGATTTTGACGAATTACGATATATACTGCCATTTTTTGCTCATCCTTCGAGCGTTTTTTTCCGAATAGATATATAGAAGAGTTTTTCAGATCACGTGAAATAGGGAGTGGCAAGATGGAAAAATCTACATATATAGGGCTTGGCCTTGGCGTCATAGCGGTCGGTTTAGGGATGGTGCTAAAAGGTGCAAGTCTTGCCGCGCTAGTCAACCCCGCTGCATTTCTGATCATCATCGCCGGTACGGCTGCAGCTGTCATGATTGCATTTCCAATGAATGAAATGAAAAAAGTGCCCAAGCTGTTCGGCGTCTTGTTCAAAGAGCAAGCGCTGCCAAACAAGCGGGAACTGATTAACCAGTTCATGAACTGGGCATCGATCGCACGCCGTGAAGGCTTGCTGGCTCTGGAAAATACGTCCGACGAGATTCAGGACCCCTTCCTGAAAAACGGGATGAAAATGATCATCGACGGTGGCGAGCCGGAATTCGTCCGCGATGTGTTGAACGAAGAGATTTATGCGATCGAGGATCGCCATCAGGCAGGCGCACAAATTTTTACGCAGGCCGGAACTTATGCGCCGACGCTCGGGGTGCTCGGTGCGGTAGTCGGTCTGATTGCCGCGCTCGGGAATTTGTCGGACATCGAAAAGCTGGGTCACTCCATTTCAGCGGCGTTCATCGCAACCCTTTTGGGGATCTTCACCGGGTACGTGCTGTGGCACCCTTTCGCCAACAAGCTGAAACGCAAATCCAAGCAAGAGATCGAAATCAAAAAGATTATGGTGGAAGGGTTGCTTTCCATCCAGGCGGGTGTCTCGCCGACCGCAATTGAGCAGAAGCTGCTGGTTTACATCCCTGTGAGCGAACGTGCTGCTGCCAAGGCGGAGACGCAGGAAGAAGGTGTCGAGGTGAATGGCTAAGAAAGGGAGAAGGGAACATCATGAAGAGCACGTTGATGAATCCTGGCTCATTCCGTACGCGGACTTGTTGACACTTCTGCTCGCGCTTTTCATCGTGTTGTTTGCGTCGTCCAAAGTGGACGCGAAAAAATTCGAACAGATCATGCAATCATTCAATGTAGCGTTATCCGGCGGCGTCGGGGTGCTGCAGCAGCCGGCCCCTGTGCCTGTCAATGCGAAAGATGTGCAGTCGATCCAGCGCACCGTCACCAAAGGGACCGGGAAGAGCGACAATCAGGAAGAAGAAAAATCCGAGGAACAGAAAAAATTTGAAGCGGCCTATCAAAAAGAGACCAATGATTTGAAGCAGTTGCAGCAGCAGATCAACGATTATATCGTGCAGCACAAGATGACGGACAGGCTGCAAACCAAGCTGTCCGAAGAAGGCTTGATGATCACGATTTTGGACAATGCGCTGTTCGCGTCGGGAAGTGCAACGATCCGTCCGGATGCCCGCGAGCTGGCGAAGGAAATCGCCAAACAGCTGGTGCCGCTGCCCAAGCAGGTGACCGTAACCGGTCATACGGACACGATGCCGATCAATACATATGAATTCCCGTCCAACTGGGATTTGAGCACCAAGCGTGCGACGAACTTCCTCAAAATCTTGTTGGAAAACAAAAGCTTGGACCCATCCCGCTTCAGCGCCACGGGCAAAGGCGAATACCATCCGGTCGCAACCAACGCAACCCCGGAAGGCCGAGCCAAAAACCGCCGCGTCGAGCTGATGGTCCTCCGCGACTTCACCGATTTGCATCAACCGACAAAGAAGACAAGTAATTAAGCTGGGGATTATTCCTCAGCTTTTTCTATTGTCGTGCATATCGTGTTGTTCGCAAAGCTGTTTGGAAATTGCCGGAACAACATTCGATGGGAATTTTTCTCTTAGCATGTAACTTTTTGCTGGGAAATGACATCTAATTGGACGCGGGTAAAACATGGAGCATTTCTCATGACAGCCTCCTGTTTTGCCGTGAACTGAGTTACGTTAGAGGTGAAAACCGTTTGTTTTCTTATCAGTCTCCACAGGAGCAATTTGATCAGATTTATCACACGTATCATCGCGACGTGTATCATTTTCTATTTTGTTTTACAGGCAATCGGGGGGATGCAGAAGATTTGATGCAAGAAACTTTCATCCGCGTCGTCAAATCTCTCGAAAAATTCAAAGGTCATTCTCAACTGAAAACGTGGATCTTGGCAATCGCCAAAAATGCAGCGCGAGAATGGGCGAGGAAGAAGAAGTTCTCTCATATTTTTTCCGAGGCGTTCTTGAAATCCGTACCCACCAATGAGGGGCTGCCGGAAACGCAGATGTTGGACAAAGAAGACTACCAGCGCATTTTGGCTGCATTGCAAACGTTGAAACCACAGTATCGGACCGTGGTGATCCTGCGGCTTTTCGAGGAGTACAGTGTCAAAGAAACGGCAGAAATCCTCGCATGTTCGGAAACAAAAGTAAAGGTTGATTACCACCGGGCGATCAAAAAGATGCAAGACGAGCTGGAACCATCGATGGAAGGGGAGTGGGCGAATGGATGGGCAAAGTGACAAAGTGTGGCGCTATGCCGTAAGAAATTCACCCGATTTTGAACCGCGGGAAGAATTCGTTACGAAGACGCGTGATCGTTGTATCGCCCAACTGAAAAAACAGGAAAAAAGAAAACGATGGTTGGCCCTTCAGTATCAAGGTATCGTAGTTGCGGCAACATTCCTTTTGGTCTGGGGAGTCTCCTCGTTTGAACATGCGGGATGGTGGAGTCAACAAGCACAGGCTCCACAGGCGGAAAAGCACGATAGGGAGGGGAAGGCGGCCAGCGGCGCATTGTCTGCGGAAATGCAGAGGTCGTTGAACAAGCTGCAATCGCATTTTCCCATTCTGCAGACATATTCCCGCATAAGCGTTGGGGATGTCAATGAAGAGGTGAAGTCGGTCGTTTTGGTGAAGGACAATGGGACGGTGGCTACCATTTATTTTGATCATGAGGGGGACGTTGGCAAATTTTATTTGTCCCAAAAACGTGTAGAAACACAGCATGCCATTCCCGAGGACAAAGCTACGGCGCAGGCGGCCAGGCTGCTGGATGCGATTGTGGGTCCGAGCCCGTATCCATTTGACGTCACATCGGTTTGGACGGAGAAGTCCTTTGATTTGCAAATGCATCCGACCATTCGCGCGTACACGATCAACTTTAAGGCTACGATCGACGCAGCTTCAGCCTACTACGCTACCGTTGAGCTTGACAGTGAAGGGGCTTTTCTCTCCTATGAAAAGGTGAAAAAACCTCATTCCTATGATTCCTGGTACAAGGCAGATTTCAATAAACGAATAATGCCGAAAGATGAACATGCAAATTAATTCCAAAAAGCTGTAACCTTTTTGGGGAACATGTCACTAATAGACAGGACAATGAGTAAAGTAACCTACCGAGGAGGAGTAACAGATGAAAGCAAAAAAAATAATCGGCGCACTCGCCATACTGTGCATGCTCACGGGAACCACGGCTTTGGCAGCTGACCCGGGAGCTGGTAAAGCTCCGACAAATGCGCAAGCAACCAAAGAAAAAGAAAAGCCTCTCGTCATTCAAAATGCCGTGCTGGATGAGAAAGCTAAGCAATCGATCGAAAAGATGAAAACGATCCTTCCTGACTTGAAAGGGTTTATAATTCGGGAGATTCGTCTGACCCGTACAGCAGCAAAATCGTACTATACCATCGCAATGTCGAAGTCAAAAGAGCTTACCTATCCTTCTGCGACCTTGTATATCATGGAGAACACAGGGGAAGTGAAGGCGTTTTCTCTTCAAAAAGACAGACCAACATATCCGGCAGACTATCTGAACAACTTTAACAAAACTCCTGAATTGGAGAAGGCGAGAAAGGTAACGAAGGCGGCAGCCGATAAGTTGATGGCGCAAATGTTAGGAAAAAATGCGGCGAACTACGTTGCGAACGATGTCAATTTTGGCGCGAGCAGCGACAGATACACCACGGTCGGTCATATGATTTACAACGCCAAGGTACAAGACCCAAATGCCCCACTTGATTCGATATCCATACAAATCGATGCCAGTGGAGCACCAGTCATGTTTCTGCATTATTTTTAAGGCTCTTTTTGTATATTTCTCTTTTATTTTCATATCAAAGCAAACTTCAGCAGCGAAGGGATTTTCGGAAAAAAGTGGAGCGACGCCTTTACGATGCCAGCCACACCCCGACCCCCAGCAGGCATCGTAAGAGCGGAGCGTAACTTTTTTCCGAAAATCCCCGACCCTCCACTACACTAACCGACTTACCGAAGCCCCTCAGCTTTGATATGCTCCAACAACCCCCTGCTTCCAGCCAAAACAAGATCATACACATGCCCAAACCGCCCGGTGTAATACGGGTCCTCCACATTCTCTTCCGATAGCTCGCGCGCGAAATCGAGCAGGCGATAGATCGGTTTATCGGCTGGCGCCATGCGACGCAAGGCAGCGAGGTTTTGCTCATCCATGCAGACGATGTAATCGAACTGGTCAAAATCGATCGGTTGAATCTGACGCGCGACCAAATCGTCATGGAAAATGCCGTTTTTTTTCAATACATCACGCGTCCCTTGGTGCGGCGGTTCTCCCGCGTGCCAATCTCCGGTTCCCGCCGAGTCGATGCGGATCTGTTGCTCCAGTCCCTCTTCCTTTACCAAATGGCGAAAAACCGCCTCAGCCATCGGCGAGCGGCAAATATTCCCCAAGCAGACAAACAAGACATGTACCATTGAAATGCTTCCCCCTTTTTCCGGTCAATCGAGCCGCGGATTGCTGAAGAAAAAGCCGTATTCCCCATACCTTTTATCATAGGTCAACGCGCCGCCGTCAAAATACCAAAAGTCTTGCGGACGAATGACAAACGTCATCCCTTCCACTTCAAAAGCCGCATCATTGGCCAGTTGCTCATCTTTTTCAATCGCATAAAACAAACCGCCTGTTCCCGGCCCTCCCGTCCGGACATACAGCCGAAGGGTATCGCCGGGGCGGAAATCCGCATAACGCTGATACGCCAGCGCAAATTCTGGCTGGATGCGCAACTCTATCTTCACGAACAAAACGCCTCCAAACGATCATCTCAAAAAAAATCGACACGTTCCTATTGTACGCGTTCCAAAGTGGTGGTGGCAAAGGGAAATCACGATGACGGTCATCGTAACGAACAGCAAAAAGGCACTCGGTGGATGAGTGCCTTTCGTGCCCGTCCAGAGCGCATCTGGTCAATCGCCTCCATAGCTGACATCCTTGTCCGCATGCTGGAAAGGCTGTGTCGGTGGAATGTCATGGAGCAAATCTTTGTTATCCGGGGAGTTCCAGCCGATGTCGTTGGTGGGATGGACCCACTCGTCACCTGCCATCACGCTCGGATCGGTTTCGGTGCTCCACTGATTCAGCGGGGAGTTGGCCGAGTTGTAAAAGCTGTCGCCAATCACGACGCCGTGCTCATTCACGAACGGCGCCTGCATGTCTTTGGTCGATTGCTTGAAATCGGGCGCATCAATTTGATGCGGCATTGTGCCGTCAATTCCTACCTGCTGGAGCGTTTGTTTTTCCCGCGAGTTGTCTTTCGCCATTGCCGCTTCCTCCCAAACATGGATTCTGGTAAGAGTATGCAACCGATCTGCCATGATTATGCGCCATTGGAAAATAACAGGTATAACCGTGAACGAAGAGACAAAAACTTGAACTAGCTTATGGTGAAGGATGTGAAGCTTTTGCCAAGCGGAAGGCGCACGAGCAATTTCGGGAGAAAATGGAGCCGTCTCAAAGAGATGGCGACCAAGCAGCAGCAAAAAGAAACCCCGTTGCACGAACTGATCAGCTATGATGTCGAAGCGCTCAAGCAATTGCCGCTTTCGTCGAATTTGGCAGAGAATAAGAGATCGCTGGAAGGCCTGTTTTATGAGTGCTCGGACATGGTTTTCCGTGAGTTTATCATTGAAGGAACATCGACAAAAGCGCTTCTCGTCTTTATCGACGGGATGGTCAATACGGAATTGGTGGACACCAGCTTGCTGCGCTCGCTCTTGATCCAGGAAGGGCAGGAAGCTGACATCGAATGCTTGATGCAGCATTCCATTAATGCGACACAGCTGAGCCTGCTCGATAATTTCGGCAAGATGGTTTTGCAGGTGCTAAACGGCGACACCATCCTTTTGGTCGACGGCAATGACAAGGCTGTCAGCGTGGGCTATCGCGGAGCCGAGCATCGGAGTGTAGCGGAGCCGGAAACGGAGACCGTCATCCGTGGTCCCCGCGAAGGTTTTAATGAAAATATCCGCACGAACACGGCGCTGCTGCGCCGCAAGCTGAAAACGCCGCGCTTGAAGATGAAATCGATCGTGATCGGAGACGAGACCCATACGAATCTGGTCGTGGCCTATCTGGAAGGAATCGTTTCCCACGATCTGGTGGAAGAAGTGCTGGCCCGTCTGAAGAAAGTCCATGTCGACGGCATTCTGGAATCGGGCTACATCGAGGAGTTTATCCAGGACGACACCTGGACGCTGTTCCCGCAAATCATGCATACGGAACGGCCGGATACGGTAGCGGCCTCCCTGTTGGAAGGGCGCATTTCCATCCTGGTGGATGGCACGCCGTTTGCCCTGATTGTCCCGTCCACGTTTTGGTCCATGATGCAGGCGTCGGAAGACTACTACGAACGCTGGGAAATTTCCACCTTGCTGCGGCTGCTGCGCGTGCTGCTGCTCGGCGTCGCCTTGTTCACGCCGGCGCTTTATATTGCGGTCACTACGTTCCACCAGGAGATGCTGCCCACGTCGCTCATGCTCAGCATCGCGGCCGCGAGGGAATCGATCCCGTTTCCGGCTGTGGTGGAGGCGCTCTTGATGGAGATCGCCTTCGAGGCGCTGCGGGAGGCGGGCATCCGGCTGCCGCGTACGATCGGGCAAGCCGTGTCCATTCTCGGCGCCTTGGTGGTGGGGCAAGCGGCGGTGCAAGCGGGGATCGTGAGCGCACCCGTGGTTATCGTCGTTTCGACCACGGGGATCGCGACGTTTGTCATTCCGCGTTTCAACCTGGCGATCCCGATCCGGATGCTTCGTTTCCCGCTGATGATTTTGGCCTCGATCCTCGGCGTCTTCGGGATCATTATCGGCTTCATGTTCATTGTGGGTCATCTCTGCAAGCTTCGGTCGTTCGGCACCCCTTACTTTTGGCCAATGGGGCCGATGCAGTTCTCGGAATGGAAGGATTCGCTCATCCGCAATCCGATTTGGCAAAACATGCAGCGTCCTGTTCAGTTGAATACCCGAAACGCTACGCGGGTAAGCGAGGAAACGCATAAAGAGATTGCCGATCAAGGAGGGATGAAGGGTGAAAAACCGTAAAAAGCACGCGTGCCTGATCGTGACGCTGCTGCCAGCCCTTTTCCTTGCCGGATGCTGGGACAGGCGGGAGATCAATGACGTCGCGTTTGTCCTGGCGAATTCTTTCGATATTGACAAGAATGGACAATACAAACAGGCGGCCCTCATCGCGCTGCCCGGGCAGATGGGCGGGTCGACAGGAGGCGGCGGCGGCACGAGCGGCAAAAGTCCCTACTATATCGATGACTCGGTCGGCTTTCCCCTTACGAATGGGGCTGGCAAGATGCAGGTAAGGATGTCGCGGGTGCTCAACTATTCCCACAGACGTGTGATCATCATCGGCGAAGAGCTGGCGCGAAAAGGGATTCGCATCATCTTCGATGTGCTTGCCCGCATTCCGCAAAACCGGATCACCACCTATTTCGTCATCGGCAAGGATTCGGGGGAAAAGCTGCTGAAGGCAAAACCCCATTTGGAGCGTTTTTCCGGCGAGGCGATCCGCGAGATCATTACGCTGAATCCGTCAGGCAAAGTCAATCTGAACGAGATTTGGCAGAAGTTGAGCAATCAGGGGGTCGACATGACGCTGCCGGTCTTTAAGACCTTGAAGAACAAGGGGCCTTCACCGAGCGACGAAGCCATGATGATTGGCACTGCACTGTTTTCGGGCGACAGGATGGTCGGTATGGTCACGGGGAGCGAGGCGCGCGCGATCCTGTGGTTGACCAACAAATTTCAACGGTACCGCGATGTCATCCCGTTCGGGGATAAATCAAAGGACAGAGTGGGCATTCAGATTGAATCGGGCGACAAAAAGCTGGAGCTGGTCAGCGTGAAAGAACCGCTGCGGTTCCGGCTTTCCCTTCACGCGGAAGGAAGCATTCTGGAAAGCACGGCAATTGTGAACCTGGATAATGAACAATATATCAAAGAAATGGAGAAAATCTGGGCGAAACATATGAAAACCGAAATGGAGAAGCTGATCGCCAAGATGCAAAATTTGCACAGCGATGTGATGGGGGCGGGGTATTTGCTCTACCAAACGCATCCGAAGGAGTGGGACAAGGTGAAAAACCGATGGTACGACGTATTCAAGAAAGCCAAGTTTGACATTCAAGCAAATCTGCTGATCCGTCGGGTTGGTCAAGTCACGGAAAATGTAGACATCTGGAAGCACCAACCGTCTGCGCCAACGAAATGAATACCATCATCGTCTGCATCATTCTGGCTTACAGCCAATTTTGCAAGAATCTCGACAAGCACATCTGGCGGAAACAGGGCAAGCGGCTCTATTATATTTTGTTCGTGGCGTCACTTGTGATCGCCATCATGAAGGATTTTCACTTTCCGCTGAAGCTGCCTGCCGAATGGATGAGCCAATGGTGGGGAGGGTGGGGCCAAGATATTTTGAGAGGAGACTAGTGCATGAGCAAGCAAACCATTTCTACCAGTCAACTGACATTGATCATGGCTTCTTTTCTGACTGCCGGGTCTGGTCTGTCATTGACGAAAGACTCGATCGTGTTTGCCAAACAGGATGCGTGGCTCACGTTTTTTCCTGCGATGCTCTACGGTTTCCTCATCTCGTTTTGCATCATTTATTTGTCGCGCGACAGCGTGGAGTCGACCTTGTTTGAACTGATTAAAAAGTTGGCCGGCAACACGCTCGGCAGCTTGATCAACGTATGGCTGATGTTTTACCTGTTGCTGTCTGTCTCGATGGATTTGCGCGAGCTGAGCGAGTTCGTCAAGACCATTCTGCTGTATAATACCCCAGCGCCTGTGATTGTCTTAAGCATTCTCGCACTGGTCGTCTACCTCGTTCGCGCCGGGATCGAGGTGCTTGTGCGTGTCAATCATATTTACTACCTTATTACGCTTATCATGTTTCTGACGTTGCCGCTGCTGCTGCTCAATGAGGTGACGCTGGGCAATTTGCGTCCGATGTTCACCTCGGGCTGGCCGGGCATCATGAAAGGGTCATTCAATTTTTTGGGGCTGTACGGCGAGGTGCTGATCATCAGCGCGGTCACGTTCGCCTTTACTCCGCAGCGGGAGCCGGGCAAAGTGCATCCGCTCTTGCGCGGCATCATGCTGGGTACGTTTTTGGCGTCGCTGATGATGGTCACCTTGCTTGTCAGCATCGGCACGTCCATGGGCAGCAAAGCGGTTTACCCGAACCTGTTCGTTTTGCAGATGATCCACATCACCGACTTTTTGGATCGGCTGGATGTTTTGATGACGACGGTGTTTATCCCGTCCTTGATCATGAAAATCTGCATGGTGTATTACGCCTTGTGCGAATGTACCTGTTCCATCGGGCAAACGAATATGGAAAGCCGGGCGTACGTGATCGTATTGATGCCGCTCGTGATGCTGTTCACCAAGTTTTCGTTCGAAAACGTCATCGACCTGCTGCATTTTGAGTCGCACGTCTGGCCCCTTTTTACCTTGATCACGCAACTGCCGCTGTTGCTGCTCTTGATGGTCATGAAATGGAGGAGAAAGCGAAGTGTCAGCGTATGAAGGAGAATAGGCAGGGGATCTACCTTGGGTTTTTCCTGTTGCTGTTTGCGATGGCCATCATTTTGATCGTAGGGATCATGATCGGCAAAAACGGAGGAATTCTCCCGCAAATGCTGGGGGTCGTTTATGGCATCCTGTTTTCGTTCTTTGTGTTGTACTCCTGCGGCTGGCTGCCCAAGCGGAAAAAAAACAAAAACCACCCTCAAAATTGAGCAGGCGGTTTTTACAAGCGGCGCACTTAGCGGTTTTCTTTTAGTCGTTCTTGTGGTTCACTATTGATAGAGCCGTCGGAGCGTACCGCTTCCGATTGGGCTTTGGGACCGCGGATCTCTGCGGTTTTCCCGAAGTCTTTTGCTTTATTGCGGACCATGCTGGCTACACCCCCTTTACAGGAGTAGTATGACCGAAACAGATGGAAACCATGAGTGCAACATGATCGGACGACATGGACCGCGAATTCGAAGGAAAAGGTGGATGACATGGCAAAAAAACAGGCGAATAACCGAAAACCACAGGCGGCAGCGACGACAGCGGAGCAAGCGCCGATGACCTTGAAGGATATGCTGGGAGAGGCTGCGCTGGCCAAGCTGAAGCAAGCCGAGCGTGACTTGAAAAACGAGGTTGAGCGCGCTGCGCAAGAAGAACAGGAAGCGCGCCGACGCGAAAAGGAAGAGCGCGAAAAGAACAAGAGCTTTGGCGAATTGCTGGATGAGTATGACAAAAAATCTGGCGGGAAGTTTAGCTAAAAAAACGGCGATCGCGGCGTGTTTATCACCCAAAGCGGTCATGGCCGTTTTTTTTTTGTATAAGTGCAACTGCGGTTCTGCCAAAAAAGCCTGGCATCGCCAAGTTTTCTAATGCATATAGCTTATAGGAAGGGGGAGGAAGGAGGACGGTGCATGGGGATATTCCTGTTGCTGGTAAGTCTCCTTTGTATCGCGGCAGGCACCTGGCAGCTGATCGGCCTCATCAAGGCTGATGAACCGCCGCCGCCAGGCAGCAAGCCGCTATGGATCATCATTACAGGAATAGGGGTCGTCTTATTTTTTTTGCTAAAAATCTTTGCCGACCCCATGTAGCGAGCAAAGCAGTCGTGACCGTTTTGTCCGAACAGGCACTATTCGTAGCGAAGCGCTTCGATCGGGTTGAGCTTCGCCGCTTTATTGGCCGGATACAGGCCGAAGAAAATACCCATTGCGCTGGAGAAACCGAATGAAATCGCGACGCTCTCCCAGGAAATCATCGGCGGCAGACCAGCAAAGTGGGAGATGATCATTGCGCAGCCGCTGCCCAAGAGCATACCGATCACTCCCCCGATCAAGCAGACGATGATCGATTCAATCAAAAACTGGGTCAAAATATCGCGGCGTTTGGCCCCGAGCGCTTTGCGGATGCCGATTTCGCGCGTTCGCTCCGTTACGGAAACAAGCATGATGTTCATGACGCCGATGCCGCCCACGAGCAGGGAGATCCCGGCGATGACGCCGAACACCAGCGTCAGCATGCCGGTCATCTGGTTAAATTGGGCAAGCTCCTGTTCCAAGCTGCTCACCATGTAGTGATTCTTGTGCTCATGCTTCCGGTTCAAGTATTGCTCCGTTTGTTTCATCGCCTGCTGCAGCTGAGTCTTTGACTTGGCCTTGCCGGCAAGGCGGCCCACCTCATGCGTGTCATTCAATTCCTGAAGCACCGTGATCGGCAGGTAGGTGGAATGGATTTGCGTCTGGTCAAAGCGGAACTTGCTCTCCTGTACGACGCCGATGACGACGAGCGAACTGGAGCCGACAACGACACGCTGTCCCAATGGATTTTGGTTGCCGAACAAGTCTTTGGCCATGTCGGTGTCGAGCACGATGACGGCACGGCTTTCCTTGGTGTCCTCGGACGAGTAAAAACGCCCTTTGACAACTTTGATGTTCGGCTGTAAAGCCAGGTAATCTTCGGTCGACCCGTAAAAGGTGCCCTGCACTTCTTTTTTCGGGCCGCGAATGGTGTTTTGCCAGCTGTTGATCGGAACGATCTTATCGATATAGGGGCTGGTGCGGGCGAGAATGTCCGCGTCCTCAAGCTGCAGGTCTGTGTCCTTGGCTTCTTCCGTCGAGTCCCATTTCACGAAAACGTTGAATGTATTGGTGCCGAACTTTTCCAATTCACTCACGACCGCTTGCTGGCCGCCCTGGCCGAGCGTGGTAACCGCAATGACGGAGGTGATCCCGATGATGATGCCGAGCATCGTCAGGCCGGAACGCAGCTTGTTCGCCCAAATGCCCTCTGTCGCGCTGCGAAAGCTTTCCCACAAATTCATGGCTGCACCGCCTCTCCACCCAATTGGGCGAGGCGGCGGTTTTGGACGCGGTCGTCAGCGATGATCGCGCCATCTCGGAATGTGATGATCCGTTCCGCGTGCTCGGCGATATCCGTCTCATGGGTGACCAGGAGAATGGTGACGCCTTGGGCGTGCAGCTCTTGGAAAATCGCCATGATCTCCAGGCTAGAGCGGGAATCTAGATTACCCGTTGGCTCATCTGCCAGCAAAATCGCGGGCCGATTAACCAGTGAGCGCGCGATGGCGACCCGCTGCTTTTGTCCGCCGGACAGCTGGTTGGGCCGATTGTGCAGTCGTTCGGCCAGGCCAACCCGTCCCAATGCTTCTGTCGCCCGTTCGCGGCGCTCTATTCTGCTGAGGCCCGCATACAGCATCGGGAGCTCCACGTTCGTGAGGGCAGAGGAGCGCGGCAGCAGATGGAACGCCTGAAAGACGAAGCCGATCTTGCGGTTCCTCACGTCAGCGAGCTTGTTTTCATCCAGCTGGCTGATTTCGATGCCGTCGAGCACGTACGAGCCTGAAGTAGGCTTGTCCAAACATCCGAGCAAATTCATGAATGTCGATTTCCCGGAACCGGACGGCCCCATGATGGCGACGAATTCGCCTTGCTCGACTGTCAGGGAGATCGGTTGGAGGGCGAATTGCTCCAGGCCGCCCGATTCGTATCGTTTGGTCAAATCTTTGATATGCAGCATGTGAATCCCTCCTTACATCATTCCCTGCGGCTGCTCCATAATCGGATCATTGTCCTTCAGCGTGTCGGGAGGGGTGACGATGATTTTTTCGCCTGGGGCAAGGCCGCTGCGAATTTCGCAGAACAGCTCGTTTTCCATCCCGGTTTCTACAGTCCGTTTTTTGGCGACGCCGTTTTCGCCGACCCAGACGAATGCGGTGCCGTTGTCATCCTGCTGGATGCTTTCGATCGGCACCTGAAGCGCGTTTTGCGATTGCAGCACGATGACGTTGACATCTACCTGATAGCCTGGCTTGAGCTGTGGCGCCGCTTCGAGCAGATCAAGCGTTACGGCAACGCGAATTTTTTTGCCTTGCGAGCTGTCTGTCGTCGCCTCGGCGATCGGCGCAATCCGGGTGACTTTGGCTTTCAGCTGCTTTTTGCCCAAGGAATTGTCCTCAATGGATGCAGCCTGGTTCACCTGGATCTTCGGCGCATCCGATTCGCTCACTTGCGCTTCCACGGCAAGCTTGGACAAATCGCCGATGGTGAACAGCTCCTTGCCTTTGCCGACATATTGGCCGTTCTCGATTTTTGTCGTCAAGATTGTGCCGTCGAACGGCGCCCGGATGATGCTTTGCACCCGGTCTTTTTCCAATTGGCTCTTCTCGATCTGCAGCTTTTTGATCTGCGCTTCGATCGATTGCAATTCTTCAGGACGCGGCCCCTTTTGCTTCAGCGCCAGGTTTTGCTTGGCGATCTTGAGATTGGTTTCGGCGGTGCTGACCGCTTCCGCCGCCTTGTCCACCTCTTGCTGGGTGCTCGCCCCGGAATGGAACAAGGCAAGGGCTCGCTCATGCTCGCGCGCAGCCGCGTCCACATTGCGCTGTTCCGCTGCGACGCGCTCTTGCAGCTGGGCGATCGCTTCCGGTTCTTCGCCCAGCCTGGCCTTGGCCAGATCGGCCCGCTTCAGCTCGATCTGCGCATCGATGTCGAGCAAGCGGCCATCCATATCCGATTGATCCAGCTTGCCGATGATTTGGCCCTGCTTGACGCTGTCCCCGGCTTGCAGCGAAAAATCGCGCAAGAAACCGTCTGTGCCCGCATATAGTGTAACGGAATTTTTCACTTTCACCTGGCCCGTCGTCATCACTTTGTTCTGCATGCTGTTTTTCTCTACGGTCGCCATCGTTACCATGGCGCCTGCCGGCTGGCTGCCTCCCATCATGCTGTAGCTGCCGATTCCTCCTACCGCAAGCACGGCGGCGCCGATGATCCACCAACGTTTTTTCATTGTTTTGCTGCTCCTTTCAAAAGCTGATCCCTCATTCAATACGAACTGCTGGAAGAATTGTTACGGAAATGGAAATCGTTTTGGCCTGAATCAGAGATAGGGAAATTAACAGAATTGTGTTACAATTAAAAGGATATTTTTTACAATTCAGGTGGAGGTCGCTTATGAAGGGAACCGTACGCTTTGATCACTCAAAAGCAGTTCCGTTTACAGCACCGGAGGAATGGGGTCAGTTGGAGGCAGCCGTACGCCACGCCCATTTCATGCTCCATGAAAAAACGGGGTTAGGCCATGAATACCTTGGTTGGGTCGATTTGCCTGTCACCTATGATGAAACTGAATTGGTTCGGATGAAACAAGCGGCGGCGCGGATCAGCCAGCAATCGGATGTGCTCCTGGTCATCGGGATCGGCGGCTCCTATTTGGGGGCGAGGGCGGTTCTGGATAGCCTTGGGCATACATTCTACAACGTGCTTGGCAAATCGAAGCGCCGGACGCCGGAAATCTATTTTGTCGGCAACAACATCAGCTCTGTCTATATGTCCCACCTGATGGATGTGCTGGAGGAAAAACGGTTCTCGATCAATGTCATCTCCAAGTCAGGGACGACGACAGAGCCTGCGATCGCCTTCCGCCTGTTCCGCGAGCTGCTGGAAAAAAAGGTGGGAAAAGACGAGGCGCGGCAGCGCATTTACGTGACCACCGACCGAAACCGCGGGGCGCTGAAGCAGCTTGCAGATGAAGCGGGCTATGAATGCTTCGTGATCCCGGATGATATCGGCGGCCGGTTTTCCGTACTGACGCCTGTGGGTCTATTGCCCATTGCGGTGGGCGGGGCCGACATCGATGCGCTGATGGCGGGCGCGGCTGATGCGCGGCGTCGCTATTTGACACCTGATCTCGGGGAGAATGAATGCTACCAGTATGCAGCGGTCCGCAACACGCTGTACCGAAAAAACAAGACGATCGAAATGCTGGTCGGCTATGAGCCGCAGCTGCGATTTTTCGCCGAATGGTGGAAGCAGCTGTACGGCGAATCGGAAGGGAAGAACGGCAAAGGAATTTTTCCCGCATCGGCGGAGTTCTCGGCCGACCTGCATTCGCTCGGCCAATATATTCAGGATGGCATGCGTCACCTGTTTGAGACGGTGCTGCATGTCGAGCGCCCGCAGCGCGAGCTTGTCATCGGAGAAGAAGAGGTGGATCGGGACGGGTTGAATTTCCTCGCTGGACAGAGCATCGATTATGTCAATAAAAAGGCGTTTGAAGGAACATTGCTTGCCCATCTTGACGGCGGCGTGCCGAATCTGGTAGTCTCAATTCCGGAATTGACCGCATACCATCTTGGCTGGCTGATTTACTTTTTCGAGAAAGCGTGCGGGATCAGCGGCTATCTGCTGGGTGTCAACCCGTTCGATCAGCCAGGTGTCGAGCTGTATAAAGCCAATATGTTCGCGCTGCTCGGCAAGCCGGGGCATGAGGAACGGAAGCGGGAGCTGGAAGCACGACTGCAAGGGAGATCGGATAATGTATTTAACGGTTAAAGAGACGGCGGACTATTTGCAACTGCCTGTATCGTTCATCATGGAAAAGATCGCCGAAGGCCGCATTC
This sequence comes from Brevibacillus fluminis, assembly GCF_052072235.1. Lineage (GTDB taxonomy): Bacteria > Bacillota > Bacilli > Brevibacillales > Brevibacillaceae > Brevibacillus_D > Brevibacillus_D fluminis_A. The sequence goes on from NZ_CM125436.1 coordinate 792,296, forward strand.
GCGCTGTGCACAACGGGGAAGAGTACATGATCAACAAGGAGCAGTTCAACCATTTCCTCGATCAGCTGGTGAAGCTGAAAGCGGAATGGGAGAAAGAAAAAGACGAGCCGATTGCGGAAAGCTATGATTATAAAGATGAAGATTGATTCCATGTGTGAGGCAGACCTTCAGCTATGTTCTGAAGGTCTGTTTGTTTTCGTACAGATAAGAATTTATAAAATTCTTATCCAGTATAAGTGCAACCGCGGCTACGCCAAAAAGCTTGGCGTAGCCAGGTTTTCTAATGCCTGCCTGTTATATCGAAAAAATCGAACGAAACGTTCCTTTAATTCAATTATACAGATGGAATGTGCAGGTTTATACTGAGGACGAATGACGCCACCTTAGCTGATGGCGAACCATCAACATTGGAGGAATGACGATGCGCACGATTTTAAAGCCCCCATTCACGGAAGAGACGGCCCGCGCGAAAGTGAAGGCTGCCGAAGAGGCGTGGAACAGCTGCGACCCGGAACGCGTAGCGCTTGCCTATACGCCCGATTCGCAATGGCGCAACCGGACGGATTTCATTGCCGGTCGGGAGGAGATCAAGGCATTTTTGCATAGAAAATGGGCCAAAGAGGCCCATTACAAGCTGATGAAGGAATTGTGGTGCTATACGGACAACCGCATCTCCGTACGCTTTGAGTACGAGTGGCAGGATGCCGGGACCGGTCAATGGATGCGCACCCATGGCAACGAGCATTGGGAATTCGCGGAGGACGGCTTGATGCGGCGACGGGACATGAGCGCCAACGATTACCCGATTGCCGAGCACGAGCGGCGGTACCGTTAGGCGAGCTTCCTGCCCGCGCTGCCGAGTTCACTGCGGCACAAATCGAGAAACGCTTTGACCGCGAGCCCGAAACGATGGTGTTCCTCGCGATGGACGAGTCCGATGGAAACTTGCAGCTTGATGTCCTCAACCGGTTTCAGCAAAACGCCGTCGGCCAATGTTGCGGAAGACGAAAGCGGGATCAAGGCGATCCCCACTTTTGCCTGCACGAGCTGCTTCATCGCATCAATGCTGCCGATTTGCAGGTTGGACTGCAGCTTGATGTCGTTCTCCATCAGGATGCGTTCGATCATTTCTTTATACGCGCAAGTCGGCTCCGGCAAGATCAGACGGTGGCGGCTCAAATCGGCCGCCGGCACATGAGGCTGATCCGCAAAGGGATGGTCAGCCGGAACGAGCAGGCCGAAACGCTCGGAAAACAGCGGTTCAAACATGAGCCCGAGCCCGGACGCAGGCATCGTGCTGATGGCGAAATCCAGCTCGTCAGCAAGAATGCGCTGGTGCAGCGGCAACGCCGTCCCCACCTCAAGCGTCAGATTCACCAACGGGCGCTCCTGGCAAAACTGCCGGATCAAACCGGGGAGCCGGACACTTGCCGTCGGTTCGATCGCGCCGATCCGGACATGGCCGCTGTAGCCGGTGCTGATGTCGGTAATCGTCTGCTGCAGCTTCTCCACATCCTGCAAAATTTGTTTGGACTGCTCATACAGCAAGCGGCCTGCCTCGGTCAAGACCGCCCGCTTGCCGATCCGGTCAAACAGCAAAATCCCCAAGTCTGATTCAAGCTTCTGAATCTGCGCGGTAACGGTGGATTGGGCATATTGCAATTTTTCCGCTGCCTGCTGGAAGCTGCCGGAGCGCACGATTGTTTGAAACGTTTTCAAAAAGCGAAGGTCCATCATGTCACCTCACTAGCGCATCCCAAAAGGATGGATCGTCAAGGCCCAGACGCCAGATGCCGTAGCCCGCCAGATGGTATTTGTCGGCGAGCGCGCGCTTGGCGCTCAAGCTTTCCTCATTTTCAAACCAGAGCGTATGGAGCACACCATCTTTTTGATAGGTGAGGTACGGGGACTTCAGTTGATCGTTCCAATGAACCTGCGCATGCTGGTTGGCGACAAGCTCGGGAATGGCCTTGTAGGCCACAGCCTTGTTGCCGGCTGCACTCCACTCGTAGCCGTAGCTCGGGATGCCCATCAGCAGCTTGTCCGCTGAAACCTGGCTCGCCGCAAAGTGCAGGACGCTGTCTACCCAAGGATAGGAGGCAACCGGCCCGGCTTCCATCCACGGGCCGTATTCGTCATAGCTCATGACTTGCAGAAAGTCGCTTTTGGCGCCGATTCCGCGGTAATCATAGGCATAGGTCCACGTTTCATTCGGATCATCGCTCAGTTTGGCAGGAACAGAGACGACGAGCTGTTTTTTATTTTGATGCAGCTTGGCGGAAAGCTGTGAGATAAGCTGCGTATATTTTGCGCGATCATCTGCCGGAATATTCTCAAAGTCAAGGTTAATGCCATTGGCCTTCATTTTAACGGCTTGTGCGACCAGATTGTCGATCAATCGCGCCGAAGCGGTCGGATTGTTCAAAATCGTATGTACCAGTTTTTTGTCGAATGTTTCCGTGCCATGATTGGCGACGAGCAGATAGGAAGCGACCGACTTGGCGCGCGCTGTGGTCAAGCCTGTCGCAGAAGGCGAACCGGTAAGGCTGCCATCGGCTTTGGCGTCGTAGGAGACGAGGCTGATGTCGGTGATGACATCTGCATTGGCGAAAAGCGATCGGTACGAATTGCGGTCCGTGTCATAATACTCCACGTAGTAGCCCAGCACCTTTTTCGGCTTTGCAGCGGATTGGACGGGTGCGGCAGCTGTTGAAGCGGCGGGTTTTGACGCGACAGCAGTTGGAGCGACAGCGGCCGATGCGGCCGGGCCAGTTGGTGCAGCCTCCGTTTGGGCAGGAACCGACGGGCCTGCCGTAATCATGGCGAGTGAAATCAGGAGCAGCAGTTGTTTCATCATAGATAGTAAAATCCCTCCCCCGAATGGTTGAAGAAAAGCTCTTATTTCAATATCGGGTGAGGGATTGTATTATTTTATATTCGTTAAAAATTTTTTAACTATGGATTGAAATTCTTTCGGCTTTTCGATGTGGGGAGAATGGCCGACGTTTTCGAGAACAACCTCCTGAAAAAAGCCCCCTGCCTCCTGGTAGCGGCCCAGCACGTAGCGCATTTGGGAGACCATCGGCTGCGGCGGAAACACCGCATCGCCTGGCCAACCGGGGATATAGCCGAGTCTGCCCATCATCCCAAGATCGACATGCGATTGATCGGAGACGATCGCATCGTTCGCCCCGCGAATCCACAGCACCGGACATTTGGGCTCGATGTCCGCAAAAGTCGAGAGATTTACATACTTGGGAGACAGCGCGTTATTGATGCCTGTTTGACCCGGCGCGACGCCTGGCCACTCCACGGTGTGCACGAATTCGCCGGGGAAGAAATCATCGCCGATCCGCATCGAGAGGATTGCGCTGACATACCGATCTTCCATTTCGACGGGCAGCCGGAACGGAGGCCGAAAATAGAGACGATTCATCACATTGCGCGGGCTTGCGGGCGAATCCTCGGTCATGTCCTCCACGGCGATGCGATTCACCAGCTCGGGATTGGTCGTGCCTGCGCCTGTACCGGCATAATTGGCGTAGCAGGGGGTTCCGTAAACATCCTTGGTGCCGCCAAGCCCGTAGGGAGACATGGGGGCCACCAGCGTCAGGGAGCGCACGAGCGCGGGGTGGTCGATCGCATATTGCATCACGATGCCGCCGCCCAGCGACCAGCCGGCCAGATGAACGGGCTCTTGGATCTGGAGCGCGCGAATGAAGGAATGCAAATCGTCGGACCAATCGCGCAGTCCGCGCGTCGCATCGATGGGGCGAGGCTGGGTGCGGCCGTATCCGCGCAAGTCGGGGGCGATTACGCGGTAGTTCTTGCTTAATGCCGCAATGGTCCCGTCCCAAAATTGGTTTGACGAGATGTTTCCATGAACCAGAAGCAGTGTCGGCTTTTGTGCAGAACCGCCTGTCAAATAGGACACCGCCAGCCGATCCGTCTGAATGGTCTGGGGTTCGAAACGGGCAACCATGAAACGGACTCCTCCCTTCCCTCCTTCTACCACTATATGATCGCTACTTGTGGCCTATACGAAAAGAGGAGGGGAGGAAAAGCAAAATGCGACAATCGGCGCAATATTTGTCAGAAAATTATTTTTATTACGAAAAAGGATTTTCTCCCAAAATAAGGAATTGTAAAATTCGCAGTAATTTCCATTTATTTCAAGAGAGGGTGGTCAACATGAAGCGAAGAAAGGTTGTGGCTGGGCTATTGTCCACTGCGCTGATCGTCGGTGTTGTGGCAGGTTCCCCGGTAGCGGGCGCGGCGAAAACCAAAAAGAAGCCGCATCAGGAATCGTCCAGGAAAGTAGACATGGCGGTAGTCAACCAGGATCGGTTGGAACGGGCGCTGAAAGAGCGTGGGGAGCTTGGCAAGAACGCGTCTCCTGAAGAAGTGAAACAAGCGATCGAAAACTATGTGCAGGCGCGCAGCCTCCCGTTTGCGGAAACGGATGGGATCGACACCTCTTCCGATTTCGGAAAAGAGGCATACAAATCGCTGAAAGGCTTCCAGGAAAACGCCAAAGCCTTGGTGGATGGCGATGAGAAGGCGCGGAAAATCAAGGCGAGCAACAAGGTTGACGAATTCGTCGACAGAGCTGCGGTTGCTCTTGTTGAATTTCCGGATTTTAACCACAACCGGATCGAGGATAACGGCGTCGATTTCTGGACGAAAGATTTTAACCAGGCGCATTATCAAGGGATGCTGTTCAACAAGGACGGCTATACATCGCCGGAAGGCAAAGAGCTGCTTACCTTTAACGAATACTATCGCGAGCAATCGGCGGGCAGCTGGTCTGTGGATGGTGTCGTAACGCCGTGGATCATGGCGCGTGAAAACGCCGCCTACTATGGCGGAAACAACGACCACGGCAACGACAGCGCACCGCGCGAGCTGGTTGTCGAGACGCTGGCGGATGTCGGCGCGGCGATTGCCGGCCATGAAGACGAATATGACCAGCGCGACCCGTATGATATCGATGGCGACGGCAATGTGATGGAGCCGGATGGCATGCTCGACAGCCTGCTGGTTGTACATGCCGGCGTCGACGAGTCGGCAGGCGGCGGAGAGCTGGGCGACGATGCGATTTGGGCACATCGCTCGACGCTTGACGAGCCTACCAAAATCCCGGGCACCAGCCTGAAAGCCTATGACTACATCATTCAGCCGGAGGACGGAACGGCAGGGGTGTTCGCCCACGAATACGGGCACAACCTCGGCTTGCCGGATGAGTACGACACCGGCTATACCGGCAACGGGGAGCCGGTGGGCGTCTGGTCGATCATGTCGGCAGGCAGCTGGGCAGGCGTGACGCCGGGTGCCGAGCCGCCGGGCTTCAGTCCATGGGCAAAGCTGTATTTCCATGAAGTGTATGGCGGAAACTGGCCGGAGCCAAAAACGATCAGCTCAAGCTCGCTCAAGTACGGCAAGGAGTACAAGTTTAACCTGAACGAAGCGGTTGCCAATACGAGCAACAACAAAATTCTCAAAATCGATCTGCCGGATCGCGGATTGGAACCGCCTACCCAACCGAAGGGCACGAAAGCGTATTTCTCGACAAAAGGGAACAGCCTCGATACGAAGCTGACCTCCCATGAGATCGATTTGACCGGTGTCTCCAAAGCGACTTTGACATTCGATTCGTGGCGCCAAATCGAGGAAGATTTCGACTATCTCTATGTCAACGTCTATGTGGATGGCGAAGACAAACCGGAGCAGGTAGCCAAGTTCTCCGACACGACAAAAGGGGAATGGGAAACGAGCGAAATCGACTTGAGCGCATTCGCAGGCAAAAAAATCAAAGTCGAGTTCAATTACGTATCCGACGTAGGATTGGCGCTGGAAGGCTTCTATGTGGACAACATTGTGGTGACCGGCGACGGCAAGACGCTGTTTGAAGATGATGCAGAAGGCGACAGCGCGTTTGATCTCGATGGGTTCCAACTGTTCGACGGATCTGCCAAAATGATGAAAAACTACTACCTCATTGAATGGCGCAGCCACAATGGCGTAGACCAGGGCCTGGCTCACTACCGCCGTGCGGACAGCCTCATTTCGTACGACCCTGGCATGCTGGTGTGGTACTATGATTCCCGCTATGGTGACGACAACATGGTCGGCAACCATCCGGGCGAAGGTTTCCTTGGCGTAGTCGACTCGCACCAGCGCGGCCATTACTGGGATGACGGCACGATCGCGGATACGCGCTACCAGCTGTACGACGCGGCGTTTGGCAAGGAGAAAAAATCCGATCTGGAAGTGGTTTATCCGGAGAGGGCCATGTCCTACAAAGGGCTGCTCGGCATCGATACGTTCAACGACCAGAAAGATTACACGGCGAAAAAATACAATCCGGACGGCGGCAAAATTTTGCCGGTGCTCGGCTTGCAAATCAAGGTGCAAAGCGTGAAAGCCGACGACAAAGGCGCTACCATCGTCGTAACGCGCAGCAAGGTGAAAAAATAGGCACGCGACTACTTTTGGGGGATTTGTCGCACACTAGGAAAAACGTGCGAAAGGCAGGTGCCTGTGATGCGGAAAATCCCCAGCAGCTTGACTGGGAAACAGGGCATGTTCGATACGCTGCGAGAAGTGCTGCGGGAAGATCAGTTTACCCTGTCAAACTGGGAGTATGAATACGGCTTTTTCGACAAGCAACTGGACATGAAGGCGATGGTATTTTTGCGGCTGCCCATCGATACGGTATCGGGCGAGCTTGACGATCCGGCTGCTGTGGTGCAGTTCGGTCATCCATTCGTGCTCAAGCACGTGTATCAGACGGGCAACGACCCGGACATCGGCTATGCGTCCGGACCCGCGATCGCTGCCTCATTCAACCAGTTCCAGGAGCCGCAAGACAAGGATGCCGAGGTCGAGGACGATTACGTGGAGATGGCCAAGCAGATCGTCCGGCGGCTGGAGCAAAAATTGGTATGAGAAAGAGGGGCGGCATCTCGTATGCCGTCTCTTTTCTTCTGCCCTCAGCTTGGCACAGGCTCGTAGTGGGAAACTATGGTATAGTGAGAGAAAAGGGTGGGTTGATCACCCAAGAAAGAGTGAGGGTAAACGGCTTATGAAGATAGCGACCGTGCTGCGCAATGACGATTATTCGAGGGAAATGGATCGGTTGCTTCGTCAAAAAATAGAAGGGAATGACAAATTCCGCTTTGTGGAGGGCAAGGCTGAAGAGCCGGAGCTTGTCATCTCGATCGGCGGGGACGGAACGCTCCTGGAAGCGGTCCATGAATATGGCTTTGGCCCGCAATACGTCGGGATTCATACAGGACATCTCGGGTTTTATGCGGATTGGCATCCGGATGAGCTGGACGAATTCGTCGAGGCATTGAACCATGTCCAGCCGCTTGTCGTGGAATATCCTTGTGTCGAATGCTGCATCACGACGGTTTCCGGCGAGCATCACGCCAAATGGGCGCTCAATGAGCTGGTGATCCGCAATGCGTCGCTGTCCACGCTCGTCACTTGCGTGTTCATCAACGGCGAGGAGTTCGAGACATTCCGTGGTGACGGGCTGATCGTCTCATCCCCATCCGGAAGCACCGCGTACAATAAAGCGGTGGACGGCGCCATCGTGCATCCGTCCATCGAAGCGATTCAGCTATCCGAGATCGCCTCGATCAACAATCAGGCGTACCGGACGATCAACAGCTCGCTTGTGCTGCCGCAGCATCATGTGGTAGAGCTGATCGTGATGAACCCGGAGATCATGATCGGGCTCGACCGTGAGCAAGCGGTATGGAAAGGCGTCCGTTCCATCGTGTGCCATGTCGGCCGCCAGAAGGTCAAATTCGCGCGGTATAAAAAGCTGCCATTTTGGCGCCGCGTGCGCAAATCGTTCATAACGGGGTAATGGAATGAATCGGACCGATCGACTTTTGGCGATATTACTGGAATTGCAGCGGCAGCGCAATGTGCGCGCTTGCGATTTGGCTGACTTGTTCGAAACGAGCCAGCGAACGATCTATCGCGACATGCAGGCGCTTTGCGAAGCGGGCGTGCCTGTCGTGGCCGTTCCGGGCAAAGGATATGCGCTTGTGGACGGTTATTTTTTGCCGCCCGTCGCGTTTTCAGCCGACGAGGCGGCGATTCTTTTGCTCGGCAGCCGCTATGTGGCCAAGCAATTCGATGAGGAGTACAGCCGTTTGGCCATGACGGCCTCCGCCAAAATCGAAGCGGTTTTGCCGGAGGCGGTCCGCAAGCAGACGGATCGTCTATGTGCCGGAATCGCGCTGTTCGAATCGCAGCCGGATTTGCGTCCGGACGAGCGGGAAACGGAAGAAAAGATCAGGCAGCTGCGACGGGCAATTCTGGAGGAGAAGCGGATCGCTTTCACCTATAGCGCCCGCTATCGCCAGCTTGCGCGGGATGAGGATGTGAACACGCAGCGGGAGGTCGACCCGTACGGTTTGGTCCATACGAATGGCGCGTGGTATTTGGTGGGCTGGTGCCATCTGCGCGGGGACCGCCGCCATTTCCGGCTGGAGCGGATTCAATCGTTGACCCGCCTTCCGCAGTCATTTGTCAGACCGGACGATTTTTCGTTCCAGCAGGAGCGCAAGGAGCAGCCGGTTGAGGTGCAGCTCCTGTTTGGCGCGCATCTGGAGGCGTGGGTGAAAGAGGAGCGCTCGTTTTTTACCGTGCATGAGGAGCGGCGCGAGGAAGGTTTTTATGTCAGGCTGCGGGTGCGGCATGAGGCCGAAGTGCTGCCATGGCTGCTGCGGTGGGGAGGTGGCGTTCGGGTCCTGGCCCCGGAATCACTTCGCCAGCGGGTCTTGGCGGAAGCGCAGGCAGTAATTTCCGCAAACGCGCCCAATTGAGAGCAAGGATTTGTTATACTGGAAGGAGTTGTTATTTTTTAAAATCAATGAAGGAGGTCTCTATGGCAAGAAAAGCGCTTATGATTTGTTTGTTGTTCCTTCTCCTGATCCCTGTCGGAGCGACTGCGGCTACGCCTGCGCCTGCACCCGGCTTCACCGACATCAGCCGCCACTGGGCCAAGGATTACATCAATTCGCTTGCAGCTCTTGGCATTTATAAAGGGTTTGGGAAAGAGTTCCGGCCGGATTCACCGACGACGCGCGGCGAGGCGCTGCTGCTTTTGAACCGGGCCTATCAAGCGAGCTATGGGGTGATGGCAGGGCCTGTTACCACGACCCATCTGGATGCCAAGCATTGGGCGGCAGACGAGATTCGCGCATTCCTCGGCAATTTGAACGGGGTCTTCTACACAGACATGCACTCGTATTCCCAGTTCAACCCGGGTGACAGCATGCTGTACTACTTGTGGCTGGCAAGTTCCGGCAAAAAAATGAAGTATGTCGATTTCCCGAGCAGCAACTGGTACTTGACCCAAGCGTATTTGAGCCAGCCGCTGTCCCGTGAGGAAGCCAGCATGATTCTGTTCCATGCGATGGCGCCGGCGATCCGCAACCAGCTGCAGGCAACACCGTTGGATGTGGAGTCGCGCTTCACCGGCTACTATAAATGGAAGCAACCTTCCAACTATTTGGATACAACGTCCCCGTATGCAACCGCCTTGCAAGGATTCCCGATCTATACGCCGGGTGAAAAGTATTTCTACCCTGAGAAAACGGTGACCAGAGCGGAATTCGCGGTCAATCTGGTGCGCTTCTGTGAAGCCTCCGGGAAGTATCGGGACATCCAGCTGCCGGTCAATAAAATGAACCTGCTGTTTTCCGCCGCCACCTATGCCTACCATCAGCAAAACAGCGCGGAGATGGATCGCTATTTCGGTGAAGAGGCGAAGAAATCGCTGTCCCAGGCCGCAGCGGCGATGGGAGAAAAAGTGGTCCCGCTGCACCAGTACACCGGAACGCTGAATGTGATTGAATCGTCGACGGACCAGATGATCGTTACGGGCCAATACAAGGATGGCAAAGTAGGGGGCTATCAGGTGACCTACTATTGCAGTGTGGACCCGTCGAAGAGCAATCCGTACGGGTGGATCATTCGGGGCGTGAATGTGGCGCTGAAGTAGACGGCATGTTCACATTCTTCTGCCAATGTATTCGTAGATCATGAGCAAATCACGAAAGCCCTTGACCATGGCTCGCTCCAGGTAGATCGACCAAAGCTTGGCTGTGGCCAAGGCATCGTGATACGCATCATGCCGCTTTTCAATGTGGAGATTGTGCCGTTCGCAGAGAGCGTCGAGCGAGGCGTTTTCGAGAGTCCGGTCATCCAGGCGCAACAGCAGGGTGGTGTCGAGCAAGCGGTGCGCCAGCTTGGAACGTGAAGTTTTCCACAGCCCGGCTTGCAAAAAATCCCGCTCATGCCGCGAATGATGGGCAACGAGCGTGCGTCCCGCAACAAAAGAAAAGAAGCGGGAGAGCGCGGCGAGCAGCTCGGGAGCAGCCGCCAAATCTTCCGTTCGGATGCCGGTCAGCGCTTCGATTTCCGGCGGGACCGTCCGCTGCGGATTCACCAGCGTCTCGAACCGTTCGGCTTCCAGGATGGTTGTGCCGCGCATCGCGACGGCGCCGATCGAGATGATTTCATCTCCTTTTTGCGGAAAAAAACCGGTGGTTTCCAGATCGACGACAACCACTTCCAAGCTTTCCAAAGGACTTTCCAAGACACGGTCTTGCTGAAGGTCCTTTTTCATTGCGCGCAAAAAGGCAAGTTGGCCGGGATCGCTGCCTGTTACCGACGACGAGAGGGAATAAGGCAGCCGCAAATCAGAAAACAACCGGTTCCACAAACTCATGGGAGCATCCTCGTTTCATGGGAAAGTAAGCTTGACTGCGAGGCGAGCTGCGCAGTCTTTTTTTGCAGGTCAAGCGCTGTGCGCATCGCGTTCCGCAGCAGGCGCCGCGATTCTTTGGTGAGCGAATCGGCACTCACATAGCTGTTGCTCACATAATCGTCGTCATGCCATTGGCTGCAAGCCAGTAGCCGCAAGCTCTGGGCAAAGCGAAAGTGCTGGCTGACTTCCTGGCAGAGCGCTTTCGGCCAGATGGCCCGCTCCTCTAAAAAGCGGAGCCGCTCCAGCGTGGAAGTGGCGCTGGCCCCGTTGACAAGCGCCCACAGCCTGACGCTGTTGACCAGTGGTAAATAAAGTCCGTTCTTGATATTGACTGCCCCTTGGTATTTGCCACGCACCTCTTTATAGATGTGTCCGAACCAGCCCAGCGGGACGCGGTGGTGCAGCGTATTGCTGATGAGCCGGTCGGTGAGGAGCGGCTGTTTCTGTATCAGATGATGCAGATGAAAGGAGAATTGCTGGAACAGGTGGAGGTCTCCTGCGATGCAGCGGGCATCGGAGACCATCAGCAGGTGGCGCATGTTTTCCCATGTCGGGTCATCGTGCCAGCCGTTCAATTCCCGTTTCCAGCTATCCAATGGACGGCGCCACCGTTCATTGGTGCAGACCACATTGCCGTGGCAGGGCGGATACCCGGCCTCTTCCAGCCCTGCGACGAATACGGCTGCCAGCTCGCGGAAGTAATCGTGAATTTGCCGAATCTGCTCCGGTTCGCTTTGAATCGGGAGTTCGTAAACCAACCCGTGATCCTGGTCGCTGACCAACGATTGCTCCCGGCGACCGCCGCTTCCGAATAGAAGGAGGGCAAAAGGCACAGGTGGCGAGCCCATGCCCTGCCTTTGGAGCGCGAGGAGGGACAGCTGCAGGCAGCGGGCGATTACGCGGTCATGGAGAAGGTTGATTTCCTCGCTTTCATGGGTGAGGAAATATGCCAGCCGCTCTCGCCTGAGAATCCCCAACTCCCGGAATGTTTGGCCTTCCTCAATGAATGGCAGGGGATTCGCCTCCCTCGCGTTTGAACGAGCGTGTGGGAATCGGTGCAGAAAGCAGCTCTGGATAGCCGTAGCTGCCATGCTCGCTCAAATCGAGCCCGACGACCTCCTCCTCTTCATTGACCCGCAAGCCCATCGTCGCTTTCATGATGCCCAGAAGAATGAAGGAAACAACCAAGACGTACGCGATGGTGCCGATGAGGCCGAGCGCCTGAATGCCCAGCTGGTGAACGCCGCCGCCGTAAAAGAGCCCGGCAGACCCGACGCCGACTTGCTTGACCAGTTCAGGCGTGGCGAACAGGCCCGTGGACAGCGTTCCCCAAATACCGGCGATGCCGTGGACGGAGAAAGCGTAAATCGGATCGTCAATGCCCATCCGGTCGAAGAAGAGAGCGGTGAAATAGGTGATGAACCCGGCGAGGAAGCCGATGACGATCGCGGCCCACGGCTCAACGAAAGCGCAAGCGGCAGTAATGGCGACCAGTGCGGCCAACAGACCGTTGAGCATGCTCGGAATATCCGCTTTGCCGGTCACCACCCAAGAGGTCAGGAAGGCTGCAACCGCCCCTGCCGCTGCAGCCAGCACGGTCGTCAAAGCGACGTAGGCAAAGAAACCGGACGTGGCGTTCAAGGTGGAGCCTGCATTAAAACCGAACCAGCCGATGAAAATGACCAGGACGCCAAGCGCGGTGTAAACCTGGTTATGGCCGTGAATCATGTTGGAGCTGCCGTCTTTGTTGTATTTACCAATGCGCGGCTTCAGCAGCAATGTGGCGACCAATGCCACCAACGCGCCTTGCAAATGAACGACGGTCGAGCCGGCGAAATCTTGCATACCCAGCTGGCCGAGCCAACCGCCGCCCCACACCCAATGGCCGACGACCGGATAGATGGCGATGGTGAACAGCGCGCTGAAGACGAGATAAACGGAAAGCTTGGCGCGTTCGGCGAATCCGCCCCAGGCGATCGCAAGCGAGACGGCTGCGAAGCCGAGCTGGAACAGGAATTTGACACTGATCGGAATGGCTGCGGCAGAAAGGGACTCATACGAGGTTTCTGCCTGCATGCCGGAGCCGTCAAAAAAGAATCCGGTCAAGCCGATGAAGGAGTTCCCGTTTCCGAACGTGAACCCGAAGCCAAGCGCCCAGAAGGCGATGGTGCAGATCCCGAAGGTAAAAATGGTTTTCCCTGCAATGTGCCCCGCATTTTTCATTCGGGTTGAACCCGCTTCGAGCAGCAAGAAGCCCGCTTGCATGAAAATGACCAAAATAGCTGACAGCATGACCCAAACGGCATCTACAGATTGTGCGACAGTTGCAGCAGTTGGTTCCATAACCTCTCACTCCTAATGTAAGGTTTTATGACGTTTTACGATTATGTGTTAGATTATATGACATAGTTTCTTTTGCGTGCAATACATTTTTTTGAAAAAACAGAATTGTGTCTGCGTTAGACAAAATTTTGAATGCGCTATCATCTAAGCGGTGTAAGCTTTTTTAACAGATGTGGATGGGAAACAATTCCTTCCGTAATGGATGATAAAAAAACGGCAAATGGAATACCCTAACTTTCGGTAAGGGAGGTGATTCGATATGACAGTTTCCGCACAAGTGAAGCAAACGCTTGCCAGCTTGAAGGGAGCGCAAGCGAACCTGGAATCATTTGCGCTGAGCACGCAAAATCAGCAAGCGAAGCAAACGTACACGCAAGCGGCTCAAGACACGCAAACGATCGTGACTGCGCTTGAGCAACGCGTATCCCAATTGGAGCAAGAAGAACCTCAATACAAAGGTTTCTAACGCATTTTTCGGGAGAGCAGCAAAACTGTGGTTCTCCCTCCCTCTCTTTTTTTGCCAGCTGCAAGGAGGTTATGCCATGCCTGATTGGCTGAGTATCGTAGTCCGTTCAATAGGTGCGCTTGTCTATCTTTTTATTTTGACGAAAATCGTGGGCAAACGGCAGATCCGGCAGCTTACGTACATCGAATACATTGTGGGCATATCCATCGGTTCAATCGCTGCCTTTATGGCGACTGAGATGGATGGACCGATTTATCATAGCTTGATCGCGATGACCATTTTTGCGATCTTTCCTGTCCTTTCCGAATTTCTTTCCCTCAAAAGCAAGGTTGTCCGCGATGTCGTCGAAGGCAAAGCGACGATCTTGGTCAAAGACGGCAAGCTGCTCGAAGATAACTTGAAAAAAGAACGCTTGACGCTCGAGGATGTGATGGAGCAGCTGCGGCTGAAAAACGCCTTTCGGGTCGCCGATGTCGAATTCGCCTTGATGGAAGCGAACGGCGAGGTAAGCGTGTTGCTGAAGTCGCAAAATCAGCCGATCACGCCGTCGCATCTCGGGATCGAAGTGTCGCCTGCCGAAGAGCCGCAAGCGGTGATCATGGATGGCGTGATCATGGATGAGCCGCTCGCCAACATGGGCTTGAACCGCCGCTGGATCAATACCGAGCTGGCGAAAGCGGGCGTCGCGGTGGAAAACGTCTTTTTGGGGCAGGTCGACAAGGCGGGCGAGCTGTATCTGGACCTGTACGACGACAAAATCCAGGCCCCCGAGCCGCAGGAGCGGAAGCTGACGATGGCGACGCTGAAAAAATGCCAGTCCGATCTCGAACTGTACGCGCTGGCGACGGAAAGCGAGCAATGGAAGGCGAACTATACGGAAGAGGCAGCCCGCTTGCAAAAGCTGATCGATCGGCTTGCCCCTTATCTGATCCGTTAACCAAAAGAAGAAGGGAGGGCATGAACGCATGGCCGATCAAAAGAAGAAAAAGCTGACCCCGACACAGCAAACCTACCAGGCTCTGGCGAAGCGGCACGAGCCGCCGCGGCCGCTCGTGCGCAATTTTTCGCTCGCTTTTTTGATAGGCGGGTTTATTTGCGTCATTGGTCAGCTTCTGCAGGAAATGTTTATTCATTTTTTTCATTTCACAAAAGAGACGGCCGGCAATCCGACGGTGGCTGTGCTGATTTTCCTCTCGGTTGTCGTCACGGCATTCGGCGGCTATGACAAGATCGCGCAATGGGCGGGAGCGGGCACGGCGGTGCCTGTCACCGGTTTCGCCAATTCGATCGCATCGGCAGCAATCGAGCACAAAAGCGAAGGGCTGGTGCTTGGGGTTGGCGGCAACATGTTCAAGCTCGCAGGCTCGGTTATCGTATTCGGCGTTTTCGCCGCTTTTGTGATCGGTTTGATCAAGACGTTGATTCAGATGGGGGGATGAAGCGATGCGAAAAGGTCACCAGACATGGGTTTTTGCCAATCGACCGGTCATCGCCGCTTCAGCCGCGGTCGGTGGGCCTTTTGAAGCGCAAGGGCCGCTTGCCGAGGACTTCGATACGCTTCACGGTGATTTGACGCTTGGTCAGGAGAGCTGGGAAAAGGCGGAGAAGGTGCTGCTTGAGGAAGCGTGCGACAAGGCGATGGAAAAAGCGGAGGTGCAGCGGGATCATGTCGATTTTTATCTCGCAGGCGACCTGATGAACCAGACGATCTCCGGCAGTTTTTCCGCCCGTACGCTGTGCATTCCGTATTTGGGGCTGTTCGGCGCGTGCTCGACCGCGATGGAGGGACTTGCGCTGGCATCTCTGCTTGTGGATTCCGGCAATGCGAGCTGTGTGCTGACCGGGACGTGCAGCCATAATGCGGCGGCGGAAAAGCAGTACCGCTATCCGACGGAGTATGGCTCGCAAAAGCCGCCGACCGCACAGTGGACCGTCACGGGCGCCGGCGCGGCAGTTGTCGTGCCGAATGGGAAAGGACTGCATGTCACCTCGGCGACGATCGGGCGCGTGGTGGATATGGGCTTGACCGACCCGTTCAACATGGGGGCGGCGATGGCGCCGGCCGCTTTTGCGACGATCGAGCGCCACTTTCATGAGCGCGAGCTTCCTCATGACTATTACGATTTGGTCGTGACGGGCGATTTGGGGCGGGTGGGGCATTCGATCTTGTCCGAACTTTTGCCCAGCCATAACATCAACATTCCTTTGGATCGATACGTGGATTGCGGCAGGCTGATTTACGGTGAGAACCCCAATGTGTGGGCGGGAGGAAGCGGCTGCGGCTGCGTTGCCTCCGTCACGTACGGCCATCTGCTGCGGCGGATGCGCGAAGGGGAGTGGCGCCGGATTTTGGTGGTCGCAACAGGAGCGCTGCTTTCACCTTTGACGTTCCAGCAAGGGGAAAGCATCCCTTGCATCGCGCACGCCGTTTCCATCGAATCGTAAAGAGGAGGATGGCAATGATATTTCTCTGGGCATTTCTTGTCGGAGGGTTCATCTGTTTGATCGGCCAGTTCTTGATGGACGTAGTAAAGCTCACGCCTGCGCACACGATGTCTGCCTTGGTTGTGTTGGGCGCGATTTTGGATGGGTTCGGCCTGTATGAGCCGCTGATCAATTTCGCCGGAGCGGGGGCAACGGTTCCGATCACCAGCTTCGGCAATGCGCTGGTGCACGGGGCGATCAGCGAAGCCAAAACGGACGGCATCATCGGGATCATCACAGGCATTTTCGAGGTGACCAGCGCGGGCATCTCGGCTGCGATCATCTTCGGTTTTTTTGCAGCCGTTTTGGCGAGGCCGAAAGGGTAAAAAGCGCGTGTAAATTTTCGATTAACCCGGAAGGAACAGCGTTCTGTTGCGTAGAATGGAATATCCTGTAAGTCCTGTACAGGACCATTCGCAAGTAAAGGGAGGCTGTGTCATGAGCAAAAAGGTTTTGATTGTGACGGGTGATGCTGTAGAAGCGCTGGAGGTTTTTTATCCGTACTACCGCTGCCTGGAGGAAGGGTTTGAAGCGGTGATCGCGGCCCCTTCGAAAAAAATTCTGCATACGGTATGCCATGATTTCGAGGCTCATTCCGAAACGTACACCGAAAAGCCGGCATACCAGCTTCAGGCGCACCTGTCCTTTGCGGAAGTGAATCCTGCCGAGTATGACGGACTGATCATTCCTGGCGGCCGCGCCCCCGAATACATACGGCTCAATGAGTACCTCAAGCCGATCGTCGCCCACTTTTTCCTGGAGAACAAGCCGGTTGCCTCGATTTGCCACGGATCGCAAGTGTTGACGCTGGTAGCTGAGCATTTGCGCGAAAGAGAGCTGACCGCTTATCAGGCGTGCCGCCTCGATGTGGAAGCGTGCGGCGCCACCTATCGCCATGAGTCGCTGCATGTGGATGGCAACCTCGTTTCCGGTCATGCTTGGCCTGATCTGCCGGGCTTCATGCGCGAATTTATCCGCCTGCTCAAATAATGGACAAAAAACCGGCTCTTTGCAGCCGGTTTTTTCGCGTTTAGTTGATCGTGCCCGTCGTTTTCAGTTCGTTGAGGAGCTGCTGCAGTTCAGCGGAAATTTGGTCAGCTGCTTGCTTGCGGGTTTGTTTCACGGCAAGCAGGTCTTGCAGGTCTTTTTCCGCCGTCGCGAAATCTTTTTGCTGGATGGCCGCTTTGATCGCCGCGCGAGCCGCTTCGTTGTCCGCTTTGCGCTGTGCACGCTCATCCTTGCTGATCAGGTGGTTTTTCTTCCAGTCGATCCAGCTTTGCACCAGCTGTTTGCGCTGCTCTTTCGGAGCTGCTTTCACGATTTCGCGCACTTGCTGGCGGAGCTGCTTGATTTCATCCTGAACCGCTTGGCGCTCCGTACGCAGGTCTTTGAGGGCCTGGCGCTCATCTTTCAATACTTGTTTCGGTTTTTCCTTCGGAGCGGCTTCTTCCGCGCCTACGACGGAAACGGCCCCGAAAAAGAGACTGCTTGCTACCAGAGATGCTACCCATGCTTTTTTCATAGTCGTTCACTCTCCTATGGCTTCGTTATTGTTGCTTGCAAGATCAGTCTAGCTCCGAGACTTGGCAAAACCTCGGCGAAAGTGTGGAAAAAGTGTGTAACTGTACGAGCGGGCGCAAGCTGCCGCGTTTTTTTGCTACAATGACGATGTGGTTTGTGAAAAAGAAGCAAATGTTCCGACACAGGAGGAAGAGTGAGATGAAGGAGCATATCATTGCTGTCGTAGATGATGATGACAACATCCGTGAGATCGTGGAGGCTTACTTGCAAAAAGAAGGCTACCGGACCATCGGCCTGTCCACAGCGGAAGCGGCATGGGAGCTATGGACCCAGGCGCCGCCCGATCTCTGGATTCTCGATATTATGCTGCCAGGTATGGACGGCTACGAGTTTTGCCGCCGGATTCGCAATGAAGCGGAGGTGCCGATTATTCTCATCTCGGCGCGCGATGAAGAGGTGGACAAAATCCTTGGGCTTGAAATGGGCAGCGACGATTATTTGACCAAGCCGTTTAGTCCGCGTGAGCTGGTGGCGCGTGTGAAGCGGCATCTTCATCGGTGGGATGCGTTGAAGCGGCTTGCGCAGGGCGGACGGCCAGCCGGACCGGACTCTGTCAAAACGGAGCCGGGCACGCAGACGGTCACGACGATGGAAAGCGGCGAGCTGCGATTGAAGCTGGACGAACGCCGCGTTTTTTGGGGGGCTGAAGAAATCGAGATTACGGCAAAAGAATTCACACTGCTGCAAATCATGGTGGAGCGGCCGAACCGGGCTTTTGCCAGAGATGAGCTGTTGACGCTGGTCTGGGGCATGGATTATTTCGGCAGCGAGCGTGCCGTTGACGATTTGATCAAGCGATTGCGCAAAAAAATGGAGGGGCTGCCGATCGAAACGGTGTGGGGATACGGGTACCGCCTGCGTTTGGAGGCGGAGGAGTAGCATGAGGCTGTCGCGTCAGCTCCATCTTGCATTCGCCGTATTGCTCGTGGCGGTCATCGGGATCACGTCGATTTTGTTTTACTCGTTTTTGCTGGATAAATTGGTGGCGGAGCAGCGCAAGGAAATGAGGGAAAAGGGCAAGCTGTCCTTGCAGATCATCGGGGAAGAGGGAGATCGCCTGGATAAACGGGATTTGCAGGCGATCAACAACATTGCGCTGCGCGGCGCCAAAATGGAGATCATTTTGTATCGGGGCAGCGGCAATGTGTTGTTCTCGACTTTGCCGGAGCAAACGGCAGTCCAATGGATTGAACTGGCGAAGGATCAGAAGAAGCAGGGAAAAGAGCTGTTTCAGGGAAAAGAAGATAAATATATCGTCGAACTGATCAACAACCGGGCGCAAGCGAAAGAAAAGCTGATTCTTGCGATGCCTTTGCACGGGATCAAAGAGATGCAGTATGAGCTGGCCCGACAAGTGCTGCTGATTTTGCTGGTTGGCGGTCTTCTCGCCTATTTGCTCAGCCTTGTGGTGACGAGGCGTCTGGTGAAGCCGCTGACATTGCTGCGGGTGGAAGTGAACAAGGTGAGGGAGCGCCGCTTCTCCGAAGTCAAACGGATTGAGGCAAATGGCGAAATCGGCGAGGTCGCCCAATCTGTCTATCAAATGGCGGGGGAATTGGAACGGTTCGGGCGCATGCAAAAGGAGTTTTTCCAAAATGCGTCCCATGAATTGAAAACGCCGCTGATGGCAATCCAGGGGTATGCCGAGGGCATTCGGGATGGCGTATTCGTCGGGGAGCGGGCGGAGCAAGGTTTGGATGTGATTGTGTCCGAGAGCATCAGGCTGAAGGGAATCGTGACCGAAATGATCCTGCTTGCCAAGCTGGAATCCGAGGAAGACATCTTTCATCTGCAGCCCACCTCGCTTAACCAGATCGTCGCGAAAACGACCGCTCGGCTGGGGCCGCTGCTGCTGCAAAAAGGCTTGCACATTCACTCGGCTATCGACGATCAAACCGATTGCATCATCACAGCGGACCCTGACAAGCTGCTGCAAGCCATGCTGAACATCGTCGGCAACTGCATCCGTTATGCCAAGGAAAACATTTTCATCGAATGCGTCAGAAACGGCAAGGAAATCATTCTATGCATCCGTGACGATGGCAAAGGCATCGACGAGGCGATCCTCCCTCAGCTCTTCCATCGCTTTGTCAAAGGCAAGGACGGGGAAACAGGGCTTGGGATGGCTATTTCCCGGGTGATCATCGAACGATGCGGAGGCACGATTACGGCGGAAAACCATCCGGAGGGCGGAGCGATGTTTATCGTTCGTTTTCTTCAAAGGGAATAGCGTGAGTTACCCGTGCAGCATATACACCCGCCGCGCAGCGTGTGGCTTTGGGGCGCGGTTTCCGATTTTTTCGCTGGGCCGTTCACCCCGACCCCTAGTGGGCATTGTCACCGCTTCTGTGGAGCTTTCTTTCAAAAATCCCCTCGCCTCCACCAAAACCAAAACAAAGAAGGGGCTGTCTCAAAAGTCGGTTTTTCGACTTGGAGACGCCCCTTCTTTTCCCTTCAATCTAGCCTATGGCTGCTTTCTCCCGCGCCGCTTGCTGCTAGCCTCCTGATTCATCGCCGGATGCGTCGTGTCATCCGCCAGCGTATCGCTGGTCAGCCCTGTCACGGCCAATCCTTTTTGGTTCATGTTTGCAGCGCCCTTCTTACCCATGCGAAAGCCCCCCCTTTTTGGTTACATCGCGTAGTCTGTGCGAGACTGCCCTTGTCTACCCAGTGAGTTGTTGCCCGGTTTGGCATGACGTGTCATGGATAACGCGGATGCATCCGGGTAATAACAACTGATAGCAAGGAGTAAAGAAAGGGAAGGGGCCGTACGGAAAATGAACGACATCATGCAATATATCAGTCGGATGAATCTGGTTTTGTGGGTCAGCGGAATCTTTGTCGCTCATCTCTTGCTGTACATGGTGCTCGGCACAGCCAACTGGGCCTGGACCGCCCTGATGGCGACTGTTGTCTGGGCAATCGTTCTCGTCGTGGCGCGAGTGGCTTCCAGACGATGGGTAGAAGAACATGAAAAGGAGAAAAACCGATGAGCAAACGACCTTTTGTAATCGCTGGATGGGTGGGTGTCGCCGTGCTTTGCCTCGCTCTCGTAAGAGCCAATGTACCGCATGGCAATCCGCCTGCCGGTAAGGACACCACCAACAATGCCCGGACAACGAGAGTCAAAGTGGCGGATACAGGTATGCCTGGGGCTGTGGGCTATGGGCCAGCGCCGGGTTACGGGGTGAATCCGGGGGCCGGAGTCGGGCCGGGTCCAGCCACAGTCAATCCGGGGACCGGCGTCTTTCCAGGGTCTGCTCCGGTCACTCCAGGCATGGGGACAGGACCTGCGACCATCACACCAGGTGCTTCGCCGTACATGGGCAATAGCGGCATGACTACCGGACCTGCCGCGGGCAATGAAGCTGCGACACGCACAGGCGCCGGTGACACAACGAATGCAGGCGGGACGCAATCAAGCGATAACGCGGTGCTTTCGCTGGTGAACAGCGAGCGGTCAAAAGCAGGGCTCTCTCCGCTGACGTTGAACAAGCAGCTTTCGGATGTGGCGCGGACCAAGGCACAGGATATGCGGGACCAAAACTATTTCGACCATACATCGCCGACATATGGCTCGCCGGCTGACATGATCAAGCGTTTCAACATACCATTCCAGGCAATGGGCGAAAATATTGCCGCCGGTCAACAAACGCCTGCGGAAGTGATGCAAGGATGGATGAATTCTGAGGGACATCGCCGCAATATCCTTGATCCGCAATTTACGCAAATGGGCATCGGCAGCGTGCAAGGCGGACAGATGGGGACGTATTGGTCGCAGATGTTTATCAGCCAGTAACAAAAGGCAATAAAAAAACAGGCGGTTGAACCGGCACGATAACGGTCAACCACCTGTTTTTCACCATAACCCTAACAGTTGAAGCACGACGATCAGTGCCCCCAAAATCCATACATAAACGGCAAAGCCTTTCATCGAGCCTGTGCTGATCACCCGCACCATCCAGCGAATGGCCAAATAGCCGAAACATGCAGCGAAAGCGGTACCGACAAGCATCGGGATGAGAAAAGTATCTTCGATAGGGTGCTCAATGACTTTTTTCGCTTGCAGGACGGAAGCGCCCAAAATGGCTGGAAGCGAGAGGAGAAAAGAGAAGCGGGCAGCATCCGGACGCGCGATGCCGCGCAGCAGGGAACCTGCGATGGTCAGCCCCGAGCGCGAGATCGCCGGCAAGATTGCTACGCCTTGCAGCGTGCCGATGATCAAGGCATCCTTGTACCCGATGTCCGCGAATTTGCGGTCGCCCTGGCGCATGGATTCGACCGCCCAGATGATGACCCCGGTCGCCAGAAATTCCAGCCCGATCGTTTGGCCTGTGCGGGATATGGCGTCAAAGAAATCCTCGAATGCAAGCCCGATGACGGCTGTCGGGATCGTGCCCACTACCAGGAGCCGCGCCAGTCTGCCAAACGGATTGGCCAGAATGGAGACGACCTCCTGCCAATAAAAAATGACGACGGCGAGCAAGGTGCCGAAATGAAGCATCGTATCGAAAAGAAGGCCCGCTTCGCGCAGTCCGAATAGTTTGCCAAACAATACAAGATGGCCGGTGCTTGAAATCGGCAAAAATTCGGTTAACCCTTGGACAATCCCCATGATGATATGTTCCAGATAGATCAGCATCTCATCACCTTCAACGTTTTTTTACATGTAAGCAGTATCGAAGCGGGAAATCTCCCCTATTTTAGCACGGCTCTTTTTAAAAATATGGGAAAAGCTGTCGAGCTTCTTTCCAATGCTTTCGACGTTTTGTGTATAATGAGATGACACATAGAGTGAGGAACAGGAAGTGGTTTTTTCATGAAGCAGCGTGGATTCACCAGTAATGGTCGCGGTGGCGGCCGATCGCAGGGGATGAACCGGCCGAATCGGACGGCAAAACCGGCACGGAATCTGTCGAAGGAACAAGGGAATGCCAAAAACAGCAAGCTGCCGGTTGGGACGACGGTGACGCTCCCAGTGGCGAAAGTAACGGAGTACGGCTATTTTTTGAATGACGGCGAAACGAATATTTTGCTTCATAACAATGAGGCGACGCGCACGCTGAAACAAGGGGAGCAGGTGGAGGTTTTCCTGTATACCGACCATGATGGGCGCGTAGCGGCTACGATGGAAGAGCCGATCGTGCAGGTGGGCGAATTCGGCTGGCTGGAAGTGGTGGAGATCATCACGCGCATGGGCGTGTATTTGAACAACGGGATCAAGCGTGACGTATTGCTGTTCGTCGATGACTTACCGATGCTGCGCAACGAATGGCCGCGTCTGGGAGACATGATTCTGGTCAGCCTGAAGCGGGACAAAGAGGGACGGCTCCTGGCCCAGCCGGTGTCGGAGGAAGTGATCGCACCCAATGCCAAGCCGGGCACGCCGGATATGCTGAACAAGGTGCTGGATGGGACGGTTTACAAAATCATCGGGGCAGGCGCATTTTTGCTGACGGAAGGTGAGCATATTCTGTTCATCCACCGCGATGAGATGACGGAGCCGCTCCGATTGGGACAGACGGTTCAAGCCCGCGTCAGCTATGTGCGCGAGGATGGCAAGATGAACGGCTCGATGAAAGCGCGCAAGGAGCAACTGTACAGCGAAGATGCGGACAAGCTGATGCGGTATCTGGAAAATCGCGGCGGCTCGATGCCGTATACGGATGATTCGGCGCCAGAGGTGATTCGGGACGTGTTTGGCATGAGCAAATCGGCGTTCAAACGCGCGCTGGGCAAACTGCTGAAAGAACGGCGCATCACGAGCGCGGACGGCTGGACGCGAATCGCGGCGAGCGAAGAAGCGGACAAAGCGTAAAGAAGCGCCGACAGGGAGGGGAAGCGCGTGAGTGGCGGTCGATGGAGTGAAAAGATAATGGCGGCGTGCGAATGGATCACGCGAATCGTCCTGCTGAACTTGCTGTGGCTCGGCTTGACGGTACTTGGGCTCGGCATCCTCGGCGCGGGGCCAGCGACGGCAGCGGTTTATACTGTCACGCGCAAATGGGTGCAGGGAGAGACGGACGTCCCGCTCCTTGCCACCTGTTGGCGAACGTACCGGACGGAATTCGGCAAGGCGAATGCGCTGGGGTGGATGACGGCGATCGCAGGCTTCATTCTGTTTATGGATTATCAGTTTTTCCTTGCGCAGCAAGGGGCGGTTTATTCCGTGCTCCGCGTGCTCATCGCGGCATTCGGCTTGGCCTATGTCGTGATTGCGGTCAATCTGTTTCCGGTATTCGTTCATTATGACATCCGTTTCCTGCAATGCTTCAAATTCGCGTTTTTCATCGGCTTCGCCAAACCGCTGCACACGCTCGGCATGGCGGCAGGGGTAGCGGCGATGGCTGCGTTGACGCTGGTTTTTCCCGTGCTGTTTCCGCTCTGCGCCATAAGCGGCGCAAGCTATTGGGTGATGCGTCTGGCAAACCGCTCCTTTCAAACGATCGAAAAAAGAAAGCAGGCCTGATGAACAGGGGCCTGCTTTTTTGTACAAGTGCAACTTCGGCTCCGCTAAGAGATCGCGCAGCCAGGGTTTCTAATCTCTATTTTTTCATTCCCGAAAACGCCTCAAGCTCAAGCAATGGCCCGTAGGTTTCCGGCCGGCGATCGCGCAAAAATTGCAGCAAATTGCGGGCGAAATCGATTTGCGCAAGATCAATCTGCTGGATCAAAATCCCTTCCTCATCACCGAGCGATTGCAGCACCGTCCCCAAAGGGTCGCTGACAAAGCTCCCGCCGTAAAAGGTCATTGCATGTTCACGACCGACGCGATTGCTGGCAGCGATAAACACGCCGTTTGAAATACCGTGCGCAGAAATGGCCTTTTCCCACGATGGGCGCAAGGAAAGTTCGGGATTGTCATGATCGGAGCCGATTGCGGAAGGGTAGAACAAGATTTCTGCCCCTTTGAGCGCCATAATTCGCGCGACCTCCGGGAACCATTCATCCCAGCAAATGCCGATTCCGATTTTACCGTAGCGTGTCTCATACACCGGATAGCCCGTGTTGCCGGGAGCGAAGTAATACTTTTCCTCGTATTGGGGGGCGTGCGGGATGTGGTTTTTGCGCGTTGTGCCCAAATGGCGACCATCGGCGTCATAAACGGCTGCACTGTTGAAATACAAGCCTCGCCCGGCTTTCTCGTAAAATGGGACGATCAATACGATGCCGAGGTTTTTCGCCAGCTCGCTCATTCCGGCGAGCATGGTGCAATCAACCGGTTCGGCGGTATCATACAGGGTGACATCCAGTTGTTGGCCGCAATAGTGGGCATTGAAAAGCTCCTGCAAGCAGACGATCTGGGCGCCCTTGGCAGCGGCTTCCTTGATTTTTTCTATGGTATGTGCAGTATTTTGCGCGATATCCTCGCCGCATTTCATTTGAACCAGGCCAATTGTTACGTTTTCAGTCATGATCATTTTTCCTCCACTCGTATCCATCATTTTTCTCGTATGTGAATCCGGCTTGTCAGGCGGATTCTCCTTCGTCAAAGTGCAGTTGCGGCGGCTGTTGACGAAACATCTTGGTCACATACATCAGATAAGCGATGCCGCAAAAGAGCCAGGCGCCACCAAAAAGCAGCGCATGCGCGTTTGACTGTGTCCAAAACCAGCCAGTACAAAGCGCGCCAACCAGCGGGATGAAGAAATAGCGAACCCAGCCTGCGGCAGACCGGTTTCTTTTTTTGATAAAGTAATGTGCGATGACCGACAAATTCACGAAGATGAACGCGAACAAAGCGCCAAAATTGATGAACGAGACGGCTTTATCGATGTCCATGTAAATCGCCGATAACGAAATCGCGCCAATCAGCAGCAGGTTGTACACCGGTGTTTGGAACCGGGGAGAAAGGTAGCCGAACACCTTTTGGGTCAAGACCTTTTCGCGTCCCATGGCATACAAAATGCGTGACGAGCTGGCACCCGATGCGACCGCAGAAGCGAAGCTGGTTGTGACCATAACGGCGGTGAAGACTGCGTTGAGCGCGTTGCCGCCGAGAAACACGATGATCTGCGTAGCCGCTGTCTCCGGGCTCGCAAATTCGCTGAAATGAGGAAAAATCAGCTGTGCGAAATACGTGACCACGATAAACAAAATGCCGCCGATCAACGTGATCAGGAGGATCGCTCTTGGTAAGGTCGAGACAGGGTTCCTCGTCTCTTCCGACAAGGTTGATACGGCATCAAAGCCTAAAAAGCTGAAGCAGAGCAGCGGGATGACCCCGAACAAGGAAGCGAGTTCTACATGGGGATCATAAAACGGAAGCAGCGAAAAAACGTGCCCAGCTCCTTGCCCCGCTAACAGCCCTTTCATTGACAGGAACGCGAACGCCGCAAAAAACAAAATCTGAAAAACAACCACACACATATTGAAACTGGCCGCTATTTTAATCCCGAGAATGTTGACCGTCGTAATGACAGTGATAAACAGGATGATCCACACGAACATCGGGATAGACGGAAAGTAAGCGTTTGCGTACAAGCCGACGATCAAGGAGCTGATCATCGGGCTGAGCACATAATCGAGCAGGATCGTCCAGCCTACGAGAAAACCGAGATGGGAGCTGATGGCTTTCTGCGTAAAGGTGTAGGAGGAGCCTGCAATCGGGAACGCTTTGGACATTGCTCCATAGCTATAAGCGGTAAACAGCATCACAGTCAAGGCGATGGCGTAGGCGGTCGGGATCATGCCGCGGGTGCTCTCGATGGCGACTCCGTAGGTGACAAACACGGTCAATGGCGCCATGAAAGCGAGCCCGAACAAAACCACATGCCGCAAAGAAAGCGCGCGTGCGAGGGTCGAGGATTCATGTTTCATCGGATAGGTTTGATCCTCCTTCAAGGTGCGTTTTCAAATAGCGGCTCTTGCTGCGAGATGCAATGAATGCCGCCGCCCCACCAGTTGATCGCAAGCGGATTGATCTGCACGATGTCACGGTCAGGGAATGCTTGCTCGAGAGTTGCTTTTGCCTGCTCGTCAAGACGCTTGAGCGATTCCGGCTTCCCTGGCTCCCAATACTTCGCGGCAATCACGACGCCATTGGAGATGAGGAAATTCAAATAGCTCGCTGCGGGCAGCTCATACACGGTGTCGCCGGCTTGAAAGCCGAATTGCTTGTAAACATCCCCGGTTTCGACTGTGTGCTCGTTCCAGACCGTCGACAGACTCGGGTTTTGGACACGGATGATGCGAAACGGCTTGCCCTGCGTATCGGTGGCGTGCTTCAGCGTTTCGACCGCCTCCTCGATTCTTTCATAATCAGCCTTCTCCAGTGCGTTGCTGTCCCGTGCCTCTTTGGAAACCTGGGCAACCAAAATCGTGTGCGGGTCGACGAAACGAGCTACCTCATCCACATGCCCGTTTGCGCCATACCCGAAAAAGTTTTCGATGATTGGGCTGCCATCCGCTGTCAATTTGTCGGAAAGCGGGCTACGTGGAAGCCAAATCATTTTCTTTTGTCCGTACAGACGAAGGTATTCGCTCTCGATTTCCGCAAGAGACTTGCCCGGATTGCGCTGAAGTGCCGTATCTTTGTAGGTCATCATGACGCCCTCGCCGTTGACTTCAATGCCGCCGCCTTCCGCGACCATGTGGGATTTGACGAGAGGGATGTTCCGCTCCGCAGCCATTGCTTTGTCCACATCACCGATCGGTTTGGCTTTCGCTTCTGACCAAATCCCGTAGTAATTCCAGGCAAAATCGGCGATCAGCGGCTTGCCATCGTTCGTTTTGAGAAAGAGCGGTCCCATATCCCGCATGAACAGATAGCTGTCCGCATAGACGTGAAAACGAATCTTCGCGGGATCGACGCGATAAGCTGCCAAAAAATTCAGAACCTCCGCTTTGCGCGTTTCCGTATCGACGATCATCTCAACCGCCACATGATGCGCGTGCAGCGCCTCAATGATTTGGGCAGTGACAGCATGCATCGCGTCTGTTGTCTCCTGCCCGTATTCATTTTTGGCATACCAATCAAGCCAGACTGCGCGTTGGGTCTCCCATTCGGCAGGAAACCGGTACGACATTTTGGCTGCTGGAGCAGATTGCCCGACTGCTGCCGCCGCGATCGGAGAGCACGCCATCGCGATGGTTGCGGCAAGCGCGGACAGTTGAAGCAATGTTCGCCAGCCTTTCGTTTGCATCTGAAAAAACCCCCTGTGTTTTCTAGTGTTTTTGTAACGAATGGCTCTGTGTGGAACAAACGGTTTACATAGCGCATCACTCCCTTCAAGCACAATGGGATACAAAAGAAACTTATTTTGTATTTGTAGTTTCCTAAGGGTAAAAAGGAAGAATAAAAGATTGATTACCTTTTATTCTCTGGAATGAGCCCATATAGCAAGATGTCGACAATCCCTGCAAGCGCTTCGGCGATCGTGATATTATTCTGTTTGTAAAAATGTTGGTCCAGCGTGGAGTTCATTGCATCAATCACGATTTTCATGACCAGTGACAAGTTCATGTTGATGAGGACGCCTTCTTGCATTCCTTTTTCAATCAGGCCGCGCAGCAATCCCCAGTCGTTTTCCAGATAGGCCGCCATTTTGTCATACTGCTCCGGATAATATCGCTTCATTTGCTCATAGTTGTTCCGGTTGATGATATCGTAATGGTCTGGCAAAACGGTGATGACGCGCTTGATTTTTTCCAGCAGGGGCAGCTGTTCGTCGTTGATGATGGACGTCGCCTTTTCATTCATCTCATTGAAAATTTGCTCGATGATCGTGTCGAGGATTTCGACCTTGGAAGGAAAGTGCTGATACAACGTCTTTTTGCTGATACCGAGCCTTTTCGCCAACTCGTCTACCGAAAACTTGACGCCTTTGTCCTGCATTTCCTCAATAGCTGCTCTGACAATGCGATCCTTAATGTCGACCATCCTTTCATCGTTCGTCCGCGAATGGAAACTGAAAAAACAAAATTGGTTTCCTTCATTTTAATCAGGAAGCTCTTTCTTTGCAAGCGGGATTTTCCAATCCGTTTATCTTTTACCGCTACAACGTTCAAAAACTTTTCATCGCCTGTAAAAACGCGCATGAATGAAATGGATAGGGGCGTTGTGATATGATGGAAGAAGCGAATTTTAGGAGGCATACAAGTGAAGGGCAAAGGAATTCGTAACCCGTGGCAGTTGCTCTATCGCGTCTATCGCCATGTAAACCC
Organism: Brevibacillus fluminis; assembly: GCF_052072235.1. GTDB lineage: Bacteria > Bacillota > Bacilli > Brevibacillales > Brevibacillaceae > Brevibacillus_D > Brevibacillus_D fluminis_A. The sequence goes on from NZ_CM125436.1 coordinate 821,131, forward strand.
GGTCCTGGAACAGGAGTTTTCCTGTTGGTATAAAGAGGCGCAAACCATTCCTGATCCGGAGCTGCGTAAACAGGCAATAGCCAGCATGGAGACGAAAAAGTTCCATTGCCAAGGTGGAGCGGTCTATGCAGCGCAAGCGCTGACGCATGTAGACGTGCTCGTCGCCTTAATCGTCGCGTACCAGACGATCAGCGACTATCTGGACAATCTCTGTGACCGGAGCACGTCGCTCGATCCCGTCGATTTCCGGCAGCTGCATCTGTCCATGCAGGATGCGCTGACACCGGGCGCAAAGATTCGAGACTATTATCTCTACCGCGAAGAAAAAGATGATGGAGGTTTCCTGGCGCGACTGGTCAAAACCTGTCAGCAGCAGGTGGAGCGGTTGCCATCGTATCCGCAGGTTCAGCCGCTCGTGCTGAAATACTCCTTGCTCTATAGCGATTTGCAAGTACATAAACATATTGCCCCGGAAAAAAGAGAAGCCGCGCTGCTCCACTGGTGGGAACAGCATCGGCCCGAGTACCCCGATATTTTATGGCAGGAGTTTTCCGCTGTGACGGGATCGACGATCGGCATTTTCTCCCTGTTCGTGATGGCCACACAGCAAAAAATCGACCAAGCTGACATCGAGCGGCTTGATGCGGCGTACTTCCCCTGGATTTGCGGGCTGCACATTTTGCTCGATTACCTGATCGATCTGGAAGAAGACAAAGCGGGCGGCGATCTGAACTTTGTCAGCTATTACGCAAACGCCGATGAAGCGACCGCGCGGCTTACGCATTTTATCCAGCAGGCCAAAACCAGCGCAAAAGCGCTGCCGAACGCAGCGTTCCACAGCATGATTGTGGACGGCTTGATCGCCTTTTACCTTGTCGACCGGAAAGTCACCCGCGATCAGCCGCAAATCTATAACACCGCGAAGCAGCTATTGAAGCAGGCGGGCAGCATAACCTCGTTCCTCTTCTACGTCAACAGTTTTCTGGTAAGGCGTTGAGCGAAACGACTAGCGCAAATGTTTGCGTTTGTACGAAAAGCCTGCGCCCATCAACACGACGGAAAGGACAAGACAGCCGATAATGCCAAACGCGCTGCCTTCCGCAATGGCTACGCCGACGCCGCAATAGCAAGCGGCTACGAGAATAGCCAAACATAACGTAACGATTTGATAGCGACTCATGTGTGTAAACCTCCTACGATTACAAGTCCATGCCACCATTATACCCGAGAATTGGGTGTTTTGCTGATGGAAAAAGGTGATATATACATAAAGGAGGAGAATCATTAGGGGGAAAAAAGGAATTATGGATTCCATTGTGCAAATAAAGCTGGGGAAAAAAATGTACGAGGGGCAAGTCACCTATCAGGAAGGCGACGTGGTGGAAGTCGTTTTCAGCGAGCCATTGACCGCACAGGTTGGCGACCCGGTCTCCTGTTTGATCACCCACAATTATTCGGAAATACAAAATTTCAACGGGGTGATTTTGGCGAAGGACGACAAGCGAATCATCTTGTTTTATTCGCCGACTGCGACCGAGTTCCGCGAGCAGCGCCGCCGCTATCCCCGCTTCGATGTGAATTTTGACGCCGTTTTGGAGCGCAAGCAGGAGGATGGGAGCACAAGCAAGCTGATCGTCAAAGTCACCAATCTCAGTCTGGGGGGCTTGGCGCTCCATACTTCGGAAAAGCTGGCAGCGAAAACGGAGTACCGCATCTCGATTCAGCTGCCGGATGTGCGTGTGGATTTGGCTGTCATGAACATTTATAGCCGTGAGGAAAACGGATTTCACTACGGATGTAAAGTGACCAGCATCTCTTCGAAAAATCTGCACGCGCTGCGCCGCTACATCTTGAACCGCCAGCTGGAAATGTTGAAGCTGCAGCATTCTTAATCGGAGCATTTTCCCTGACCCAGCCATAAAGCCAGTCCCCTTTGCAAAAAGGTGGAGACTGGCTTTTGACGTTTACGCAGGTTTTTCGTTTTCTTTTTGCACGTCGGCCAGGCGCGCTTTTGTCACGTGGAGCAAATCGGCAGTCGCCAGCTCAATTTGCACGCCGATGCTGCCCCCGCTGACGATGATGGTCTCTTGCGCTTGTACCGCCTCGTCGATGATCGTCGGAAACAGCTTCTTCATCCCGACCGGTGAACAGCCCCCGCGAATATAGCCGGACACCTTCAAAATGTCGGCGACCGGAATCATTTCGATTTTCTTCTCTCCTACCGTTTTGGCCGCTTTTTTCAAATCCAGCTCGGCTTCTACAGGAATCACGAAAACATAATAGGCTTTGCTGGCGCCTTGAGAAATAAGCGTCTTGAAGACGACTCCCGCTGCTCTGCCGATTTTTTGGGCAACCGAGATGCCATCGATCTTTCCGTCGTCCGCATGATAGGTCAGCATCTGATAGGCGATTTTTTCTTTGTCGAGAATGCGCATCGCATTCGTTTTGCTCTGTTTCATGTCGTACTCCTTGTCTATGCGCGAATATCGTTGTGCGCCGTTGCGTCGTTCCAGCAATCACGATCAGTCTATCATGATTGCCGCCTGAAGGGCGACCCTCTTTGGCGACTCTCTTTCGTTATCTTGCTCTTCTATCCCCAAAAACGTACAGAGACGACAGCGCGGGGTTATACTGTGGATGGAGGTGAAAACCACATGAGTCATGACGGACACGGTTTTGCGCATGAGCAAGAGCTGGAGAGCTTTCAGCCCGGGATTGTGGGGGACACCAGCGAGGAGCGGCTGACGGACGAGCGATGGCAGGCGATTTTGAACAATGATGCGGCGTACAACGACCAATTTTTTTACGCGGTCAGGACGACGAAAATCTTTTGCCGGCCCTCCTGCAAATCGCGCCCGCCGAAAAAGGAAAATGTCCGCATTTTCCACGCAGCCAAGGAGGCGTTGGCGGAAGATTACCGCCCCTGCAAGCGGTGCAAGCCGACCGGCCAGCGCTTGCCCGACAACGAATGGGTGTCGCAGATTACCCAGTACATCGACGCTCATTACAGCGAGGACATGACACTCGCGACGTTGGCGGATGTGTGCCACGGCAGTCCGTACCATTTGCACCGGACGTTCAAACGGGTCAAAGGCATGACGCCGGTCGATTATGTACAGCAAAAGCGGATCGGCAAGGCGATGGAGTATTTGGCGGAAACGGACAAAACGGTGGCGGCGATCGCAGGAGCCGTCGGCATCGCGAATGCACCATACTTCATCACGCTGTTCAAAAAGCTGACGGGAAAGACGCCGAAGGAGTATCGAGGGTCACATGGCAAGAAAATAGATGAGCCGGGAGGGAAAGACGATGAATCCAAAGCGCAATGAGACGATAAATTGGACGGTGCTTGAACACGAGGGATGGCTGCTGCACATCGCTGCCACGCAAAACGGGCTCTGCTTTGTCGGTTCGCAGGACAAACCGTTCGATGAGCTGGCGGCGTGGGCGAACGCGCGCTATCCGCATGCGGTGCTGCAAAAAGACGATGATGCGATGAAGCCGTATGCAGACGAATTGCGCGCGTATATGGCAGGGGAGCGCAAAGATTTTTCGATCCCTTTTGATTTTCGCGGCACACCGTTTCAAACAGCTGTCTGGCAAGCGCTGCTGCAAATCCCGTACGGAGAAACCAGGACGTATGCGGCGATCGCGCAGCAGATCGAGAAGCCGGCGGCGGTCCGCGCGGTCGGCGCTGCCATCGGGGCCAATCCGATCCTGATTTCGATCCCGTGCCACCGGGTGATCGGAAAAGACGGCTCCTTGACCGGCTATCGCGGCGGACTCGACATGAAGAAGAAGCTGCTTGCTTTGGAAAAAGCGGGGGCGGAAGGGGGCGCAGCCTATGGTTGAGCGGCTTGCGGACCGGATCGCAGCCTTGCCGTGGGAGCACATGCAGCAGGAGCTTGACGAGCAAGGGTATGCGTCCATTCCACCTCTTTTGACACCCGGGGAGTGCGCGGCGCTCATCGCCACGTATGAACAGCGGGACTTTTTCCGCAGCACGATCGATATGGCACGCTACCGATTCGGGATCGGTCAGTATAAGTATTACGCGGCTCCTTTGCCGGATGTGCTGCAGCAGCTGCGGGCCGGGCTGTACCCGGAACTGGCGAAAACGGCGAACCGATGGCGGGAGCGGCTCGGCCTGGCTGCGGCGTATCCTTCCGATCTGCAAAGCTTTCTGGACACCTGCCATCAGGCGGGACAGCTGCGGCCGACTCCGCTGATTTTAAAATACGAGGCGGGCGGGTACAACTGCCTGCATCAGGATTTGTACGGCGAGGTGTTTTTTCCGTTTCAGGCCGTGTTTGCCCTGAATCAGAAGGATGTCGATTATACCGGGGGAGAATTTCTGCTTGTGGAGCAGCGGCCGCGGGCGCAGAGCAGAGGGCATGCGATCGCGCTTGCGCAAGGGGCGGGGCTGATTTTTCCGACGAATCATCGGCCTGTGTCGGGGGCGCGCGGTACCTACAAAACCACGCTCCGCCACGGCGTCAGCACGATCACGTCCGGGACGCGGTTCAGTCTCGGCATCATTTTTCACGATGCGACGTAAAGGGGGGGCAGGCAGATGCACATCACGATCGCTCGCACGCATCCGAAAACGCTGCTGAACAAAGGGACCGGCTACTTGTCCGGCTACACGCATTCGCTCAACCCATTTACCGGCTGTTCGTTCGGCTGCGCTTATTGCTATGTGCGGCAAATGCCCGTATCGACCTTTCGCGGGCAGGAGTGGGGAACGTGGGTAGACAGCAAGCAGGGAGCGGCAGCGCTGCTCGCCAAGGAGCTGCGCCGGGCCAAAGCGAAGGGGCCGGTGACGATCTTCATGTCGTCCGCCACCGACCCGTACCAGCCGCTTGAATATCAGGAAAAAGTGACCCGCTCTCTGCTTGAGGCGATGGTCGGTGACCCGCCGGATTTTTTGCTTGTGCAGACGCGCAGCCCGCTTGTGCGGCGGGATATCGATCTGCTGCAGCGATTGGGGGACCGCGTGCGGGTCAGCATGACGGTCGAGACCGATCTGGATGAGATACGCCGCCACTTCTCCCCGTATGCGCCGCCGATCGCCGCCCGCTTGAAGACGCTGCAGCTGCTGGCGGAAGCCGGTGTCCCGGCGCAGGCGACCATCGCGCCGGTGCTGCCGAGCAGCGAGGCGTTTGCGCATCTGCTGCGGCCCTTGGTGAGCCGGATTTGTCTGGACGATTATTTCATGGGCGACGGCAGCGGCGGAAAGCGCACGCGCAGGCTGGGGATCGGGGCGTTGTATGCGGAATTGGGCCTGGAGGAGTGGTATGATCCAGCGGCCTGGCGGATCGTGTATGAGCGGTTGAAAAAAGTGTTCCCGGAAGAACAGATACTTTTGAATCAAGACGGCTTTGCCCCGTAATCCGCACAGGTTCGTTGGCGGAACGGGGCTTTTCATTTATGAAGCTATCGCTGTGGACGAATGCTGGGCAGTTTTTCTCCACAGCAGACGCTGGAACGCGATGCCGATCAGTCCGATGCCGCCAATCGAGGCGCCGACGTACAAAAACGTTTGCGCTGCACCCAAAAGGCCGATCAAAGCGCCGCCTGTCAACGGTGCGACAATCAGGATGATGCTGCTCATCGAATCCAAAATGCCGCTGATTCGCCCGATCGCATCGACAGGCGTCTCTTTTTGCAAAATGTAGTTCAGACCTGTGGAAGTAAAACCTGTGCCGACGCCGCCGACAAAACAGACGGCCAGCATGAGCCCAAGCGGTGTATCGTGCTGGAACAGGCCGGTTGCGGCGAACATCAGCCCGATCAGCCCAAGGCCACCTCCCAGCAGCCAGCCATAGGCGGACAGCTGCCGGAAGCGGCGCAGCCAGGTGACGCTTGCGAGGCCCCCTGCTCCGATGGCGGTGACGAGCCAGCCGATCAGGTCGGGGCGGTCAGGCGCGACATCGCGCAGCAGGACCGTGATTTGGGCGTCAATCATCTGGATGCCGCCCATGCCGACCAGACAGAAGAAGATGCTGACCAAAAGGACGCGGCTTTTCAGCAGGATCAGCCAGCCCCCTTTCCATGCTGTGCGCAGGTTGAGTTTTTCCGAATCCGCATCGGTTTGCTCGATCCGTCCCTGGTGTGCGGGCACGAAGAAGAGCAGCAGCGCGGAGAAGACGTAGCACACGGCATTGACCGCCATGCAGGCTCCGGGGGAAAAGGCGGTGGCCACGGATGCGCCGAAAAGCGGGCCTAGCACTTTTGACAGCTGAAAAATGGCACCGTTGAGGGAGGTTGCCTGCAAAAGCTGCTCGGTCGCAACGACTCGACGCGTCATCGCCTGCTGTGCCGGATAATGGAAGACGCGCGCGGTGGAACGCAATGTGATCAGCGCAAGCAGCGCCCAGGCGTTTGGGGCGAAAATCAGCATCGTCGTGATCGCTGCGCGAATCAGGTCGGTCGCAAGCATCAAATTGCGCTTGTTCCAGCGGTCGGCGAGGATTCCTGCCAGCTGGCTGCACAGGATGCCAGGCACAGCAAAAGCGAGCGGAAGGAGCGCCACCGTCATCGCGTCCACTTTCCAGATGAAGCCGAGCAAAATCGAGACGGCCATGAAATCAAAATAGTCGCCAAAAGCGGAAAGTCCGTATGAGAAAAACATTTTCGTGAATGTCCGGTTTTTCCAGAGCATGTGAAAACCCCCTGCCAGTATGTTCCGTAAACATAGCGTAGCAGGGGAATGTCAGAAGAATATCAGAGATGGCTGTTCAGCAGCTGTTCGGTCTCGGCCAAAAGCTGCCCGAAATGATATTGATCCGCCAGCTGGTCCCATTGCCGCTGGTATTTTTTGCGGTAGGACTCATCTTTTACATGCTGCGAAAGGAAGGTGAGCGTAAGGTGCAGATTGTTGATCAGATGGGGGATGAATTGCGTCTGGCGCGTCGTCTCGATGCCGTCGTCCAGCGATTTCCGGGCGGCTGGCACCGCGCCCTGCAGGTACAGAAAGAAGGCCTTGCCCACGAGAAAAGCGCCGCGCTCGCGCTGGATCGGGTGCTGCGCGAGCAACGTCTCGCATTCCCGGAGCTTGCTTGCCGCTGCGTCCAGTTTTCCCTCCAATAGATATGTGTACATTTCCTTCAATAAAAAGATCGCAGTGAAGCTGGGAGATTGCAGGTCCATGATCATCTGCCGAATATCGTCCAGATGACGGCGCGCCTTCTCCAGCATGCCAGCCTGCAAATAGAGAAAGGCGATGTTCAGCTGCAGATCGTACATCCATTTTTGCTCCACATGGTCGCCTTTGGCGATCAGCCGTTCCGCAAAGGAAAGCGATAGCTTGGGATCACGCTGAATGGCAGCGTGGACAAAGACGGCGTAGGACGCTTTCTGCCAAAACGTCAAGGTGTCCGTATGAATCAGCCAAGAAAAATCGCCCCGGACAAAATGAAGGTAGGCGTCATAAAACGGATCGCCCGGCAAACCAAGCACGTCCCGATTGGAGGAGAGCAGCTGCATGGCGGCGCCCATGCCGAGCCCGTGATATTTGACGAGCATCTGTTTGACGTTGGCAGCAAACTCCTCATCCTGCAAAAGCGGGCTTTCCTGCTGCTTTGGGGCGTGGCGCGTCAGCTTGTAGCCTTGTCCACGGATCGTCTCCACGCTGATCAGGTGCGACCAGGCGGTGAGCTTTTTGCGGACGCGGTAGATGTGATCGTCGACGGTACGGTCGACGGGCGTCTCCAACGGCCAGACGGCATCGAGCAGCTCGTCGCGCGAAAAAATGCGTCCCGGGTGCTCATAAAGGAAGCGGAGCAAGGCAAACTCCTTGGGCAGAAGCTGGATGCTTTCCCCGGCGTAAACAGCCTGAAGCGTATCCGGTTCAAAATGGATCATTGCGTCCTCCTCATCCGCCTAGCGCTCCGGGTCGATCCCGTGCTTGCGCATTTTGTTGTACAGCGTGCCGCGCGACATGCCGAGCAGCTCCGCCGCAGCCTTTTTATTGCCGTAGGTACGGTCGAGCGCGGCGATGATCCGCTCGCGTTCCTGTGCATCGTGTTTTTTGCCGGCCATTTCCGCAAAAGCTGGCATAGGTGCTGGCTCCGCCGGGGTGAAGCTAAAGGCGGGCGCTGGCTCGCCTTGCTGCAACCGGATGCTGTGCGGCAGATGCTCGGCCGAAATGATCCCGTTTTCCTGCAAAATGAACAGCCGTTCCATCACATTGCGCAGCTGGCGGATATTCCCTGGCCAGTGGTAATGGAGCAGCGGCTGCATCACTTCAGGCAGCATCCGGGGAACCGGCTGGTTTTGGGTCGTCGCATATTCCTGCAGAAAAATTTGCACGAGTTCGGGAATGTCCTCGCGGCGTTCGCGGAGCGACGGGATTTCAATGGAAAAGACGTGCAGCCGGTAATAGAGGTCTTCACGGAAACGCCCTTCGGCGACCATCGCTTCGAGCTGCCGGTTTGTCGCAGCGATGATGCGCGTGTTGACACGGATCGGCTCCGTTCCGCCGACACGGTAAAACTGACGCTCCTGCAAAGCCCGCAGCAGCTTGACCTGCAGCTCAAGCGGCAGCTCCCCCACCTCATCGAGAAACAGCGTGCCTTCATGCGCCAGCTCCAGCTTGCCGGGCTTCCCTTTTTTCTCAGCGCCGGTAAATGCGCCGCCCTGATAGCCGAACAGCTCGCTCTCAAACAGCGCGGCCGGGATGGCGCCGCAGTTGATGGCGATAAAAGGCTTGTCGTGCCGTTTGCTCGCTTGGTGGATCGCCTGGGCAAACAGCTCCTTGCCCACGCCGCTCTCGCCGTACAAGAGAACGGTTGCGTCGGTTTGCGCCACTTTCCGTGCCGACTGGATGGCGGACTGAATGGCGGCGGAATGCCCTTTGATCATGTAAAACGGGTCGTCCGCAGCCTGAAACCGGTTCATCTCCTGCTTTAGCGTATGCAGATGCGCCGTCATGTCTGCCAGCTCTTCATTGAGGCGAACCAATTCGGTAATGTCTTGCTCGATGGAGATGGCGCCGATGATTTCCTCATCCCGATAGATCGGAGCCGAGTTGATCAGCACATGCCGGTCCGGACGGGGCACGTGATAGACGCGCTGAACCGAAGTCCCGTGCGACAAGGCGTCGATCAAACGGATGGACTCGCTGGAAAAATGCGTGTCGAGCGAGGTTCCGACCACATCCGTGCGCGAGATTTCATAAATTTTTTCCGCTGATTCATTCCAATACAGCACGCGGTTTTCTTTATCGACGATCGTAATCGCCTCGCTGACGGTAGCCAGCATCGTTTCGAGCAGCTTGCTCTGGTTTCCCGCGATTTCCGCAAGTGCGGCAAACAGCTGGGAAAAAGCGACCCGCCTGTAAGCGTCGCCCGGATGCGCGGGCGCAATGAGCAGGTCAGGCAGCGGTGCAGCGGGCGCCTGCTGGACGAGCCGAATCGCGTCGAGCAGCGGCGTATCGCCTGCCAGTATCAGCACAGGCAAGACGGAGTCATCTTCCACGCGAACACCTGTGGATGTGGCGCTGCGTATGATGGCAGTATCATCGATGGCAGAGGCATCCAGTGAGGAGATGGGGCTTTGCAAGGAGAATAATGGCTTCACAAGATCACATCCTAAGCTGGAGAGATGATGTAAGTCGTACAAGTTTGTACTATCAATGTACAATAATGAACAACGATTGTACATATGTGTATAGATCGTATACGAATTGCAGTTGCAATGATGACGAAATTCCTCGAATTATGGATGGCATGGAACATGCATTATGACTTGAGCAGAGCATGCACGTTTAGGGAGGAGACTTAGTCACAATGGAACAACTCATGAAGGATTTCTTCCTGTTTTTGTCCAAAAACCAAAGCTTGAACGCAGCCGCGAAAAAATGGGGACTGCGCTTCGGAGCAAGCCGGTTCGTATCGGGCGAGACGATTCAAGAGGCGATCAAAGGTGTAAAAGACTTGAATCAGAAAGGTCTGTGCTGCACCCTCGACCATCTGGGCGAATTCGTATTCAGTGTGGAAGAAGCAAACGAATCGGCTGACTACTGCATCAAAACGCTGGAAGCGATCCACAGCTCCGGTGTCGACTGCAACCTCTCGCTGAAAATGACACAGCTCGGCCTCGACATCAGCCGTGAACTGTGCGTTACCAATATGCGCCGCATTCTTGATTCCGCGAAGAAAAACGGCAACATCTTCGTCCGCATCGACATGGAAGACTACGCGCACAACGAGGTCACGCTGGAAATCTTGCGCGAACTTTTGCAGGATTATGACAATGTCGGCACCGTTATCCAGGCGTACCTGTACAAATCCGCCGATGACATCGACAGCCTCAAAGACAAGCGCCCGAATTTCCGCCTGGTAAAAGGGGCTTACAAAGAGTCGCCGCAAGTCGCGTATCCAAACAAGGCCGATGTGGATGAGAATTACAAAAAAATCATCAAGCAGCATCTGCTGAACGGAAACTACGCAGCGGTCGCGACCCATGACGACAACATCATCGCTTATGTCAAACAGCTGGAGAAGGAATACAACATTCCGCGCTCCCAGTTTGAATTCCAAATGCTCTACGGCATCCGCACGCAATCCCAGGTGGATCTGGCGCGCGAAGGGTACCGCATGCGCGTGTATGTTCCGTACGGCAACGACTGGTATGGCTACTTCATGCGCCGTCTGGCGGAAAGCCCTGCCAATGTGAAGTTCGTGTTGAAAGGCATGTTTACCAAGTAATTTTCGTTTGCACTTATTTTTGGCACTTCTTATCTCAAAGCCGGTTTCTTGCATACTGCGGGGGATCGGCTTTTTCCATTATAATGAAATGACCGAGGGACACGATCCTGGGAAAAGGGAAGAGGAGTGACGTCCAGCCGATGTTTGCCACCACCATAACGATGAAACCACCTTATTCATTTGAACGGCTTTTGCAGCGCCTGTTGACACATCCCGATGAGCAGTTGCAGATCGATGCGGCAGCAGGCGTGATCCGGCGGGCACTACGTTTGGACGGACAGCCTGTGCTTGTTGTTTTTCGCTTTGGCGGCAGCGTGGAGGAACCGGTTTTGCAGATCGAGACGGAGGCAGCGCTGACGCAGCGCCAGCAGGACGAACTGATTCGCGTCTCCCGGCACATGTACGGTGTCGATGTCGATCTGGAGCCGGTCTATCGCCGTATGCGCGAAAGTGCGGAGCTGCGCCCGCTGACGGAAAAGTTTCGCGGGCTGCGTCTCTTGCATGATCCCGACCTGTTTCAGTCGATGGTCCGAACGATCATCGGGCAGCAGCTGAATCTGGCGTTCGCTGCGACCTTGACGCATCGGCTGATCAGACAGGCCGGGGATGTGATTGTGGATCAACAAGGGCGCGAGTTCCTGGTTTTCCCGACGCCGGAAGCGGTCGCCCGCCTTGAGGTGGAGCAGATGCGCGCCTGGCAGTTCAGCCAGCGCAAGGCGGAGTATATCATCGACTTTGCCCGCGCTGTCGTCTCGGGCGATGTTGATTTGGACCGTCTGCATGCGATGCCGGATGAAGACGTGATCGCCTGTTTGTCCAAGCTGCGCGGAATCGGCCGCTGGACGGTCGAGTGTCTGCTGATGTTTGGCATGGGACGTCCCGATCTGCTGCCTGCTGCCGATATCGGGCTGCGCAACGGCATTCAGCTGGTGTACGGGATTGCCGAGAAGCCGGACGAGCAGGAGATTCGCCGGATCGGCGAGAGCTGGGCGCCTTATCGCAGCTACGTCAGCCTGTACTTGTGGGAGGCGGTGGGCGAAGCGAAACGGGAGGCGGCGCGGGAGAAGGCGGAAAGCAAGCCGCGTCGCAAGTGAGGCGTTTCCCCGGTTCTGTCCGAAAGCAAAGTAGAGCATCAGGGAGTAACCTTCTCCCCGATGCTCTTTTTGTACGTACCGATTATTTTTCCGCGTTCTGCCGATTGGAAAACGCGACGCCGGCCAAAATGCAGGCAGCTCCAATGAAAAAGCCGAAGCTCAAATGCTCGCCCAGCAACAGCCAGCCAAACAGCGTGCCGACGATCGGCTGAAAGAAGAAAAAGACTGCGCCGCTTCCGGCCTGCACCATCTCAAAGCCTTTGTTCCACAAATAAAAGGCGACGGTCGTCGAGATGACCCCGACGTACAGCACGCCCGCCCAAATGTCCCAGCCAAAGCCCCAGTCGATCGGTGTGGTAGACATCTCCCAGATCATCAGCGGACTGCTGAAAAGCACGCCGAAAAATGACACATAGGCGGTAACGGCGAGCGACGAGTACGTTTGGGTGGCCCGTTTGCAAAGCACGGTGTACAGCCCCCAGCTTACGGCGGCGACAAGCAGGATGAGGTTGCCAGTCAAGGAATGGCCTTCTCCGGACGAATCCGGCAGGCCGACGACAACCAGGACGCCCGCTGTCGCCAGCGCGATGCCGACGATCTGATGAATGCCGATGCGCTCCTTCAGCAGCCAGACGGCAAAAACCGCGATAAATGCAGGCGAGGCCGACGTGATGATCGCGCCCATGTGCGCATTCGATAGCTTGGTACCCAAAAACTGCGCGGCGATCGAGATCGTGACACCTACGAAGCCGACCAGCATCATCAACGGCAAATCGCGCTTGCTGACGTATTCCTTGCGCGCGACGACGATTGCGCCGAGAATCAGCAGTGAGATGGTGAAGCGGATGATGAGCAACGTAAACGGCGGAATGTAGGCGAGCACGACTTTGCTCACGACATAGACCCCGCCCCAGATCGCTGCGGCAAGCGACAGCCAGAGACATCCCAGCAATTGTTGTTTTGTATGTGCATTCATGCGTAAAAGCCCTCCCGGAGTGGATTCATTCGTTGCAAGTATCCTCCTGGCCGGGGGGAACAAAGGCAGTGCGATCCATTCATTCCCGTCCGTCTAGGAAACGAACGATCCGGGTACATCCCGCTCAAATCGGCTGTGCTGCATCATGATCACCTCCACGTCGATTGAAACAGCGATTTGGAAAAACTTGATAAGAATGTACCACACTTTCGACCGGACAGCTACGGGAATGGAAAGAATAATCTGATAGCTGAAAATGCAGGAATTGCGGCATTGCCAAAATTTTTCACGGAACTGTGTACGATTGGGAGACAGCCGGGGATGCAAGCGAGCAACCGAATGGACGGCCTGCAAATGATCAGGAAGCGGCTTCGAAGGAAGAAGCCATCACCCGGTTCATCAACCAGACCAAGCCGGAACTGCTTTATCTATGGCCCAAGGCCAAGGCGGGTGAGGGAGCGGGAGAAGCCCCCTTGCTTGTGTACCAGCCGAAAAGGAAATGACCCTTTTCGGCTGCTTTCTTTTGGACCATCCCGATGTGCAATGATTATGAATGATCATTCACTCAGTAGCGGTAATGAGGTATACTGGGAAAAAAGGAAAAGGGAGAGGTCGCGGATGAAAACGGTCTTTGCACATACGGTTCGTTCGACAGAAGTGGATTTGATCGGGCATGTCCATCACGCCAAATATTTGGAGTATATGGAATGGGCACGCAACGATCTGATGGAAGAGGCTTGCGGCTATACGCTCGAAGAGATGATGAGCCGCAATACGCTGCCGGTGATTGTAAATGTAAACATCAATTACCGTAAAGAATTGAAGCTGGGCGAGCGCATCAAGGTGATTTCCTGGCTGACCCGCGCTGGCCAAAAAAGCTTCACCATGCGCCAGGAAGTGTGGACAGAAGACGAGATCTGCTCCTGCGAGGCCGATGTGACGATGGTGATGATCGATGGAGAGACGCGCCGATCCATCGAGCTGCCTGCCGAAATCAGGGCCGCTTTCGAAGCGTAGCGCGCTGCCGATTCATATTGACAAATTTCCTTTGGTGATAAAAGATGGAAAGATGGATAAATCTAAGGTAGTGAATCATTAAGGGGATGTTTGGAAATATGAAGGACTCGCGGCGAAAAGTTTTGATCGCTCTGCTCGTCTCCACGTTTTTGACCGCGATCGAATCGACGGTTGTCAGTACGGCGATGCCGAAAATTGTGCGTGACCTGGGCGAAAGCCAGTATTTATCATGGATCTTTTCGATTTATTTGTTGACGATGGCGGTAACGACGCCGATTTACGGGAAGCTGGCAGACCTGTTCGGCCGCAAACGCGTGTTTATGGTCGGGACGGGGATCTTTTTGGTTGGGTCCCTTTTGTGCGGGCTGTCGGGCTCGATGTTTCAGTTGATGATTTTCCGGGCGGTGCAGGGCTTGGGCGCCGGAGCGGTCCAGCCGATCACGATGACGATTTTGGGCGACATTTTTAATCAGCAGGAACGGGCAAAGGTGATGGGCCTCGTGAGCAGCATGTGGGGCATGGCCGGGATCGTCGGTCCGCTCGTCGGCGGATTTTTCGTGGATTATGTATCATGGCACTGGATTTTTTACATGAACATCCCGATCGGCCTGGCATCGATCCTGCTGCTGGCCAAGTTTTTCAACGAAAAAATCGTGCCGAAAAAAATCAATGTCGATTATGTGGGAGCATGTCTGTTTACGATCAGCGTCAGCTTGTTTTTGTATCTGCTCCTCGCTGGCGGCGAAGGAAAGCAATCCGTGTGGGATGGCAATTCGCTGATTTTGCTGGTGATCAGCATCGCGGTATTTATCGGCTTTTTGTTCGTGGAACGGCGCGTACCGGAGCCGATGCTGCCGATGTCGCTGTACAAAAGCAAGCTGAACGTATTTTCGCAGGCGGTCGGCTTTACGCAGAGCATTCTTTTGATCGGCGCGGGCGCTTACCTGCCGCTGTGGATTCAAGACATTCACGGCCATTCGGCTACGTATGCAGGGTTTGCGCTTTTGCCGGAGTCGATCGGCTGGTTGATCGCGGCTTCCTTCGGCGGCCGCCTGATGCTGAAACGCGGCTACAAGCTGGTTTCGCTGATCGGGGCAGTCCTTTTGATCATCGCGGGCATCTGGCTGGCGACGGTCACGCCGGAAACGCCGGAATGGGTCATTCCGGCTGTCATCTTCATCATGGGACTGGGCTTCGGCGCGTCGTTTACGGCGATGACCATCGCGGTCCAGAGCAGTGTCTCCTGGCAGGAGCGAGGCGTCGCCACCGGCACGCTGCAGTTCATGCGAACCATGGGGCAGACGGTTGGAGTGGCGATTCTGGGCGTCGCGCTCAACGCGTTCGTAAGCAAAGGTGGCGAAGGCGCTTTGGCAAACGGGTTGATGAATGTGTTCATGTGGATGCTGATCATCTCCGTGCTCGGCTTTGCGCTCTCGCTCTTGCTGCCCAAACCGGCCAAGCAGCCGGAGGGCGCGAATTAGCGATTTCACTCGGAAAGCAAGCGGGCAATATGACGGACCAACGGGTTTTGGGGATCGCCGATCTCCAGGCCCGTTTTTTGTTGGGCGATTTGGGCTGCCGTTACCATGGAGAGCTGTGCCGCCCAAATTTGCTCCGCATCGCCCACTGTCTGCTGCAACTCGATCAAATAGCTGCTGACGGTTTGGTTGTAAGCGTCGAGCTTTCCCTGCATGACGAGCGCAAACGAATCGGGAATGACCTCAACTGTAATGTGCGGAGCTTTTCCGATGGAAGCGGCATAGGACATCAAGCGGGACACCGTTCCATCCACGGTTGCCGGATTCGTGAATACGAGGCGGATCGGCTTTGGCGCAGCACATATTTCGGCAAAGAACGGCTCATCGATTTTGATGAGCGGAATGCTGCTTGGCTGATCTTTCATCGCGGCGATGTAGTTCGTGCATGTGATCAACAGCAGGTCTGCCCCACAGCGGATGATCCAGTCCAGCTGGTCTGCGATCTTGCGCTCCGCCTGCTGCGCGTCGAAGGACGGGTCGTGCCCGAGACGATGGACGAGGCCCGGATCGACGAAATGCACAAGCTCCATGTCGAATGGCGCGAGCGCCGCGTCGATGAGGGCAATGTTGGAATGGTGGGCGTGCAGGCAGCTGATGCGGGTCGGGGTGTGTTTCATAATGATCACTCCATTCAAGGTTTCGGAATAAACGGCCGTTGCTCTTCGATCAGACGCCGATTTGCCCACAGCGATACGAGCAGCATGGCGATCAGCACGCTGTCAAGCGACGTGACGACCAACTCTCCGATCGGCGGCCATTCAAAAAGCGTGCTGGCAAAAAAGCAAAGTTTACTTGTCAGAATCACACAGCTAGCGAGAATGATGCGAATCCAGTAGTGACGTTTTTGCGCGCGCGTGCGTCCTTGTTGAAAAGCGCGGCTTCCCCGCCTGTCGCGCAGCTTGTACAAGTAAGCGGCAATCACGGTCAAACCAACCAGCGTGCTGCCGTGCTGGGCCAGCTTGTACAGCGGAACTTCGGCAAGTAGCAGCGGAATGCGTGTGCGCAATGCGTCGACATGGATGACAACATAGCCGTTCTGATGCGTGAAGTGATCCCACAGCACATGGGTAGCCATTCCGATGAGCGCCGAGCTTGCGAACAGCAGAACTGCTTTGCCTGATCGGATCGACCAGGGCGTGCTGGCAAGCGGGGCGTACCAGCGATCGAGCGGGGCAGGCAAATGCAAAAGCAGCGGCCGCTTGATCACGCGGTGGAACAACCAGCTTGCGATGAGTGCAAGCGGCAAATCGTAGAGGAAAAAGCCGATGAGCGTGTGCCCCCACACCGAATGCGGCTTGAAGTGGAGAAAGTATTCAAAATCGGGGACCATGCTGCCCACGATCAGACCGGTGAAACAGAAATAGCGGCGAAAGCGTGCCGGCAGCCAGACAACAGCGGCAGGATGGGCGAAAGTAAACGGCATCTCCACACGTCCTTAGCAAAAAAGTTGATAGGCTCATCATAGCACATTGCCAGAAAAAGGATGGATCAATATGGAAACGATAGTTTATCGCATCATGGAGCAGGAAGAGCTGGCGCGAATCGGGGAGATTGACAGAACAGAGGAGTGGACATTCAAATACGTGTACAAGGACGGGGAGCTGCAAAAAGAGCCGGTCCACTATCAAATTGCGCGCTGGGATGAACAGCAAGTGGCAGAGCATAGTGACATGCTCCTGCCGCTGTTGCAGGAAGGCGGCAGCATGGTCGGCGCGTTTGCCGGGGAGGTGCTGGTAGGTGTCGCGGCCTTGGGGAACCGCTTGTTGGGCGAAAAGCAGGACTTGCTGCAGATGGCGTTTCTTTACGTCAGCCATGCTTTTCGCCGCCAAGGAATTGCCCAGCGGTTGATGGACAACATGTGTGAGCTTGCTATGGCGCGGGGAGCGGCAGGTTTGTACATTTCCGCGACTGAATCGGGCTCGGCCGTCGGCTTTTACCTCGACTACGGATGCGAGTTCGCCGATCGTGTCGACCCAGAGCTGTTTGCGAAGGAACCGGCGGATATTCACCTGATTCTCCGCTTTGCATAATTTCAGTTTCCGGCGTGAATCTCTTTGATGCTTTTCCCGCCCAGAAAAGCGTGTGCCATACGCAAGCGGCCGACCGTATCGAAATGGTAGCGTTTGTACACCTTCTCGACCTGCTCATTGATCGGATACACCCAAAACTGCTTGTAGCCTTGCAGCGCGACTTCTTCCTGCATGTGGCGAATGAGGATGCCGATCAGTCCCTGTCCGCGCCATTCCTTGCGAGTGGCCACATTTTCCAGGCGGATGTGCGAGCCGGCCTTGAAGGTACAGGCGGTCGAGACGGCCATGCCGTTCACAGACAGCAAGTAGTAATCGTAAGCGGGATTGGCAAACTCCAGCTGGAATGCTTTCTCGCGGACTTCCCTGCCTCCGAATTCCGCAATGCTGCACTCGACTTCCATCGCCTCAGCGAAATTGTGCGAGCCGACTCTTTCAATCGAGACGCGATCGTCATGAGGGGCGTTTGCGAGCTGGCCATTCCACAGCTGTACAGCATGATCGAACTCTTCATAGCCGAAGCCGCGAGCGGTCAGCTTTTCGATGAACGGAGCGAGCGCTTCGACATTGTGCAAGTAAAAGCGTGGCGTAATCGCTTTTTCACGGTAAAACTGGATCACCTCGTCGATGACCTCATCAGGATCGGCAGGCAGGACGCTCAAATGGGCATGGTTGGCATCGTAATGAGCCGGATTTTGCTCATTGAAAAACAAATCTCCCCACGCGCGCTTTTCGCGTGACGCGTAGCTTAAGATCTGGGCGGTATCGAATTCTTCCGTGATGTTTTCAATCATCATTTCAAGTGCTCTCCCTTTTACATCGCAATCTTGTCAGCAGATTGGCGATCAATTAGAATTTTATGGATAAACTTGCCAGGGATGGTGAATCGAATGGAAACGCTGATTCAATCAGACAGGCTGCTGTTTCGGCCGACCCGATCGGATAATATTCCTTTTGTGATGATGACGGAAAGCGATGAAGAGAACAGCCGCTTTGTGTTGCAATGGACGGCCGATCAGCATGAACAGGCGAGTAAGGAAGCAGACGTGGGACATATCGTCATCGAAACGATCGGAGAACGGAAGCAAATCGGCTATCTGATCGTGGCGGGTTTGCAAAATCCGCATCAAAGCGTCGAGCTGAAGCGCATTGCCATCACGGAAAAAGGAAAAGGCTACGGCAGAGAGGCATTGAAGCTGATCAAGCGATGGGTGTTCGAGCATGCAAGAGCCCATCGGTTTTGGCTCGATGTGAAAGAACAGAATGCCCGCGCGCGGCACTTGTATGAAACGGAAGGCTTCATCGTGGAAGGCGTTACCCGGGAATGCCTGAAAAACGGCGATTCGTTCGAGTCGCTTGTCGTGATGTCGATGCTGCGTCCAGACTATCATCGAGTTGAGCGGGCAAAAGCATGACTGTGTATTATTATCATTTTAGCGAAGAGGCAGCCATCTCGCGTTTCGAGCCGCGCTGCCATCCGGCGCATCCGGATTTGGGCCCTGCCGTGTGGGCTATCGATGAAAAGCGGGCGCCGCTGTACTTTTTCCCCCGGGATTGTCCGCGCATCGCATTCTGGTCCACACCCGCTACGACTGACTGGGACCGGGAACGATTTCTTGGGCATACCGCTGCACGTATGGTCATTGCCGTCGAAAACCGCTGGCTTGATAAAATCAGGGAGACCGACGTCTATGTCTATCGCTTTGCGGGCGAGCCGTTTCGTTGCATGGATGAGGGAGCGGGATACTTTATTGCGGAGCAGCCGGTTACGCCGCTTTCCGTGGAACCGGTCGGCGACCTTTTGCGGCGGCTGGCCGATGCAGAAGTCGAGCTGAGGATGACGCCAACGCTCGCCCCATTGCGGGATGTGCTGCTTGGCTCAACGCTGCATGTGTCCATGATCCGGATGAGGAATGCAATCCTTACCCCTTGAAGGACGGCCAATCTCCGTCAGGTACCAGCGTGCCGTGTTCGGCAAGCCACTCCCGGCGATTGGGGGCATACAGGTAGAGGTAGCACTCCACCGCGTCTCCGCTTTCGGTGACCGCGTTGACCACGATCCGCTCATATTCATTCGTATCGCGATTCGGTTCGTAATCTTCCAGCTCGTCGAGCAGGCGGAGCGCCTCGGGCGCGTTTTGCAGCTCGACCAGTTCGCCCTTCACAAGGTTGTCGCCTTCGATCAGGGCGGGGTATCCGACCGGCAGATCATACAATGTGCCGCGCACCGTCGCTTTTTGCGTATGTTTGGCAAAAGGCGCGATGATGTGATGGTAGCGTTGGCCCTGGCACAATGTTCCGTATACAAAAACTTTCGTCAGCATCAGCATCCCCCTACCGGTAAAAAATTTCGGATTGAAACATTCCCATTATACGGGCGTCTTGGCGAAAAGAAAAGAAAGCGTGGCCGTCGTGCCGTGCAAGAAAGGAAATACATATGGAAGGAAAGAAATGCCGCCTCATGACAAGGCTTGTGCTCGGGTTCGCGCTTGCATGTCTGGTCAGCGGCTGCTCGGTACCGGATAGCCCACTCGAACGAGCAGACGGTGACAGCCTCGTCCGCAGCGAGCCGTACCAGCTTTATCAGCATGTTACGGAAGTTAAGCATGTGAAGCCGCTTGCCATCGAAGCGGCGATTCCGCACTTGCCGGAACCGATACATGATAGTGTGAGTCGGCTCGGTGTGCCTAACCTGCCGTTTCAGGTAGGAAAGGCCTCGGCCTACTTGGTGACCTTCACGGACGAAACGTCCAAAACCCCGCTAAATCAGGTGCAGCTTGTCTATTTGAAGGAGAAGGATGAGTACGGCCGATATGGTGAGGAGTTCGTAGCCATCACGATGACTGAGGCAAAAGCGGACCCGTTTGCCGGTCTTGCCGTTGCCGAATCGGGGGTCGATCTGTTCGGCAACAAGCTTCTCGTGGAAAAGGCAGGTAAGGATACACGGCTGTTCCATCATATTCTGCAAACGAACGGCGGCTACGTCTCCCATTATTATGACTACGACGAAGCGGCGAATCGCGTGTCTGTGACGACAACGAGTGCCAATGAGCTGGATTTTTACGCGCATGGGTATTTGTATCAGATCAATTATGTGGTGAACGGGAATCAAGCAGACGAGGCCGTGCAGCGGAGTATGGTGGAGCTGGCAAAGCAGCTGCTCCCCAAAAACGAAGAGGAACCAGCCTAGGAGAGCTGGTTCCATTTGTTTCCGAACACGGGAGTGACATATGATTGGAGCAGCTGGATCAGCGATTCGCTGTCCGATGCCGAAAGCAGCAATTGCTTGTGCTCTTCTTTGACGAATCCGGCCGCGATCGAATGGTCGATCATTTGCAGCAGCGGTGTGTAATAGCCGGCGATATTGAAAATGCCGATCGGTTTTTGATGGATGCCGATCTGCGCCCAGCAAATCATCTCAAACAATTCTTCAAACGTCCCGAAGCCGCCGGGAAGCGCAATGTAGGCGTCAGCCAGCCTGCTCATGGTCGCTTTCCGCTCGTGCATATCTTTTACCTCGATCAGTTGCGTCAGTCCGGTATGGACCACCTCGCCGCGAAACAGTCCGGTCGGCATCACGCCGGTGACGCTTCCGCCGAGCACCAGCACCTGATTGGCCAACTCGCCCATCAAGCCCAGCCGGGAACCGCCATAAACCAGCTCCAATCCGTTATTCACAAGCGCACGGCCCAATTCTTTGGCATGGTGCACATAGTCTGGATGCGCCCCCAAATTGGAGCCTGCGTAAACACATACTCGTTTCATCCGCTTCTGTCCACTCCCTTCGACTCTATCCACAAGTATAAGGACATTTGAAAGGGAAGGGAAGGGCAAGGTGCGAATCGCTAAAGCGATCCGTGCGCGAGCTTTCCATTGAACAAGACTGCTGTTCGCTTCGAGCGGCGGGCGATGGTTTCCGCCGAGCAGGACGCCTCCACCAGGACGAGGCTTGCCTCATCGCCGATCTGCGGCCACAGTCGATTCCCGTCGCGGTCCAGCGTCGTTTTGCCGCCCGTGATGAACGTCAGCGCTTCCGTCAGCGAACGCTCGTCGATCCAGCGGCAGCGCTCGGCCAGGCGATTCGCTTTGTCGAGCACTTCACCGCCGCCATAGGGCGCCCACGAGTCATAGAAGCCGTCACAGCCGAGCGCGACCTTAACTCCTTTTTCATGCAGGAGCGGGATCGGCAGCATGGCTCGGTTGATCGGTACGGTCGACATGATCTGGATGCCCAACCCGGCGAAGCGGTCGATCATCTCGCTCGCTTGCTCCATAGGCACATCGCCGAGCGCGAATGCGTGGCTGATCGCCATCCGGTTTTGCCAGCCGGCTTCCTCGGTCATGGCAGCGAGCCGCTTCATCGTATGCAGTCCGAGCAGCGAGCCGTCGTGCAGGTGGATATCGACATCGGCATTGGCTTCCACCGCGATCTCCATCATGTGCGACAGGGAGTGCTCGATATTTTCGTCCACCCCCGCAGGATCAAGGCCGCCGACCAATGTGGCCCCTTCTTTCATCGCCTGCCGCATCAGCGCAGCGGATTGCGTGCGCAAGAGGCCGTGCTGCGGAAAAGCGACGATCTCATAGGTCAGCTTGTCGCTGAACGCCTCCAGCGCCTCGCGCACCCCCTCCAAATTTTTCAACCCGACGTATGGGTCGATATTGACATGCGTGCGAATATGCGTGGAGCCGGCTGCGGAGATCAATGACAGCATCGCCATCGCCCGCGTTTTCACACTGTCTAAAAGGACGAGCGATTCCTTGGCTTCAAAGTCAAGCCGCTCGATCAGGCCGTTTACCGGCTTGCACGATTTCCATTTATAGCCCATGTATGTTTTGTCGAGATGGTTGTGCTTTTCGACAAAGGAGGGGAGCGCAAGAAGCTCTTTCGCATCATAGCGGGGGAGATCGGTGTCAAGCGGCAGGCTGGCAGGGCGAATGTCTGCGATTTTGCTGTTTTGCACTTTCAGGTGGCACAGCTCGGAGCGCGTGTGTACCACGCCATCTTCATCTTCTTCAAAGCCGCTGTCCAATCGCACGTTTGTGAGCCAGTACAGAGAATGCATCCGTCACTCATCCTTTCCAAATGGGGCGTATCCCTTCAAGTATAGAGCGGCGGAAGCGGTTCGTTTTGCTGGCGATTTACCAGTTTTTAAAAAATTTTTACTTTTTTGCGTGAACGCCGCTTTTATTCAAAGCAGCGCTCGCCATTCAGATAGTAGCTGTCTTCGCGGTACGTCTTGAAGGCGACCTCGATTTCCGCCACTCCGGTCCCGCGAACGTGTCTGGACAGCGCGTGGGCGAACCGGTCGCGCGTCTCGAGTCCGCGTTCGAACCAGGCGACTTCGATGAACGGGAACGATTCGACGACAGATCCTGCGAAAACGGCTGTCGTGGACAAAACGTCAATGGTGAAATTGTCGGTGCCGCACTGGCAGATAGCGGCTAATTCTTCAACAAGCGGCGCGCTGATCTGTTTCATTTGTTCAACGCTAACACCGCGAACGAGTAAATGTGGCATGGGGCATGTCTCCTTTTCGTCGAATGGCTCCATTATAGCAAAAATCGGCTGATTTCCTCGCTGCGTGCGTAACGAAAAATCGTGCGATCGTCAAGGGCAGCGGCACATTTGGCGCGATTTCGTTCCACCACTTTCACACACAATTGAAATTATTATGAACAAAGCACGATTGCCATTATGTTAATGTGTTTAATCAACTATAATCAAAGCGGGCAATCGTGATCGACTGCCGTCTATTTTGGTTGTACGTATTTTGTGGAGGTGCTTTTCTTTTGAAAACAGCCTTGTCGCGCATGCGTCTCATCGCACTGATCGAAGGTCTTTCCTATCTGTTTCTGCTGTTCATCGCCATGCCGTTGAAATACTTTGCGGGGCTCCCGCAAGTCGTGACGGTTGCTGGCGGCCTGCACGGGCTCTTTTTTGTCCTGTATTTGATCGCGCTCATCAATGTTACGATTGCGGATGGCTGGAAATTCGGCCGCGTGCTGTTCACGTTCGTGATCGCATTCGTGCCGTTCGGCAACTTTATTCTCGATTCCCGTTTGCGCAAAGAATAGAATAGACCGTTGACATGACCTTGGAAGGCGATCGGACTTTGATCGCCTTTTTGTCGTGTGCAAAAAGTGGGCGATCGTCCATTCCTGATTCCGGGCCGAAACATATCATAAAGTGGTGCATTGAATTCGCTGGGGGGCGGAGGCATGAGGATCAATAAATTGATGGTCGTAGCGCACCCGGACGATGAAGCGATTTTCGGTGGCGCACAGTTATTGAAAAGGACGGGGTGGAAGGTTATTTGCGTAACGAACGGCGATCACCCGGTGCGGCGGCGCGAATTTATCAGGGTGATGAGACGCGCGGGCGCCGCCTATGAAATCTGGAGCTTTCCCGATCAATGGAAAGGCGATTTTGACCGGAAGGCTTTAAAGGCGAAGCTGAAAAAAGAATTGGCTTCCCATTCCTACAAAAAAATCGTGACGCACAACAAAAAGGGAGAATACGGACACACCCAGCATATCGCGCTATCGCAAATCATGCATTCGCTGGTGAAAAAGAACCTGCATGTATTTAAAAAAGGGAAAAAATTGATGCCATTGACTTTGCTGAAAAAGAAGCTGGATCTGCTCATGCTGTATCCAAGCCAGCGCTCCATCATTGAAATGTACAAAAAAGAGATCATGTATGAAGCGCTGAAAAAAGTAAATTGATGGCGTTGGGGGAGGAAGGAGCATGAGGGTATTGATCGCATATTGTTACAGTCTTCCCCATGTCGGGGGGCTGTGGACGTATGTGCATGAATTGAGGCAAGCGCTGGAGAAAAAGGGACATTCGGTCGCGATCCTGGGTGCCGATGCAAGGAACCAGCATTATTATTTGCTCGGTACCGATCAAACGGTGCGGACACGCTCATTCTCCAGCGTGGTGAAGCCGATTGTCGAGCAGTATTACAAGAAGCGTCGGCCCAAGCTGGATAGCTGGATCTTGAACCGCGAGATTTTCCGCTATTCCTTTGAGTTGGCTGCTGCCTATTTCGGCCTGCAGCAGTATGACATCATTCATACGCAGGACGCCGAATCGACACGGGCGATCTGGCGGGTCAAGCCGGCAAAAACCCCGCTGATCAGCACGTTTCATTGTTCCCATACAAGGGAAACGTTTGTGGCCCAGACCAAGGCTCCCGGGACGATGCGGTGGCGCTACGTCGCCGTGGAAGAAAAGTTGGCGGTGAATGCGGCGGATAACCTGATCGTTCCGTCGAATTGGCTGCACTCGATCATTCAGGCGGATTACCATCCTGAGAAAAATCACATAAGGGTCATTCCGCATGGCATCGATGCGGCCATGCTGCGAGCGCGGATGGCAGCTCCCTCGCCGCTGGAGCGGAAGGAAGGAATCGCCGCCATTGTTTGTGTGGCGAGGCTCGTTCCGGAAAAAGGACACCGCTACTTGTTCGAGGCGTTGGCGCAACTGAAAAAAGTTCGTCAAGACTGGGTTTGCTGGCTTGTGGGTGACGGCTACTTGCGCAGAACCTTGACGGAAATGCGGGATCGCGTGGGGTTGCAGGAACAGGTCGTGTTTGCAGGCTCCCAAGAAAATGTACCAAGCATTCTCGCACAAGCAGACATCTTCGTTCTGCCAAGCATGCTGGAAACGCTGGGGTATGCGGCGATGGAGGCGCAGCTTGCCGGAAAGGCGGTAATCGTGACGGACGCAGGCGGCTTGGGGGAAGTGGTCCAGCATATGCAGACGGGAATGGTGGTGCCGACAGGGCAAATTGCCCCACTTTCGGCCAGCCTGCTGCGCCTTCTCGATGACCGGAAGCTTGCCCGTCGGCTTGGGGCGAATGCGCGCCGGTGGGCACGAAAGCAGTGGCCGGTCGAAAACATGCTTGGCCAAACGATGGACGTTTACCGCAACGCTTTTGACCAAGTCAAGCGGGCAGCCGGCAGCGAAAGCGAGGGAATGGTCTTTGGCAATCAGCCGATCAAGCCGTTTGCCAGGCTCTTTGCCAAGCGCTACGCGAATAAGGTGGAGGATATGCCGCTGTGGAAAGCCGCAATCGCTTCGCTCCCTGACGGCTATGCCATTCCGGATGGGGAAATCGCCAAACGTCTTACCGCTGATACTTAAATGGAATCAAATCGCTGACCGCGCATTTGCGCAGATCGCCGCCGTCGGGCAAAATGACGTTGATCTGCGGCCCGTAGTCACCAAGCAGCTCACGGCACATCCCGCAGGGGGAAACGACGCGGATTTCGCGATTCTCGTTGTCTGGATCGGGATGGAGCACAGCCACGATCGTGTCGAAATCGTTGAAGCCTTCGGAGATCGCTTTTCCGATCGCCATCGCCTCTGCACAGACGGCGACGCGGCCCACATTCGCTTCAAGGTGGACGGCGGTGAACACTTCACCCGTCTTGGTGCGCACGGCGGCACCGACATGGTGGCGTTCAAACACATAGAGCCTTTTAATCGTGTCACGGGCAGCTTCGACCAGCTGTTGGTCTTCTTGGGTAATTTCGTTCATAAACATCCTCTCGATCTCTCCTTGCCATTGGATTGGGAACAGTTAAGGGCCACGCCGCGTTCGGTATGGCTCTTTTCTTTTGTAGCTATGCTCATCATTCGCGGTCAATGGTGAGCTTGTACACCAGCTCGCCATCCATCGCGTCGCCGGTTTCCGTGAATCCGAAGCCTTGATACAGCTTCTGGGCTGCAAGATTGTCGGGGTGAACGGTCAACCGGATTTCCTTGCACTGGGCAAATCGGTTTTTGATGTAGGATACGATCTCGGCTAATGCGGCTTTGCCGTATCCTTTCTGCTGCTGGGATTCATCGATGAGAAAGCCGTTGATCCAATACATCGTGGTCGTGCTCTCCACATAGGCGTGCATGACGAATCCGACCATGGTTTCATCGGCATAAATGGCGAAGGGCAGGTAGTCCACATCATCGCCATCCGGCTTCACATGCACCTTGGCGAGCGATACGGCGACCGTTGGGACGAAATCTCGCTGCTTGTCCAAAACGCGCAATCGGATGGCTTCCAGCCAATTGGCTCTTGTTACAGATCGCAAGGAAATACGCAAACAAACTCACTCCAATCATCGGAAGCATGGCAGAGAATGCAGTCTTTATCCATTCACCGTACAGGGTTAAAGCACGAACTGCAATAACGGAAGTATCCGTCCGGGAATGGTTGTGGATGGGGTCTCGCCGATGCGCACGGCCCCCATCGCCAAATAAAACGGCTCGGCGAACGGATCGCTATGGATGGTCACCGTGCGGATGCCCAGCTGCTCCGCGGTTGTCCGCATATGCGACCACAGCGCGCGGCCGAGCCCTTTGCCGATCGTCTGGGGATCGACGAAGAGGTAGCTGAGAGTCGCAGCGCGTTCATCCTGCTCATCTGTCTCCAGCGCATAATACCCCACAGCTGTCTCCCCATCCATGGCGACATACACGCAAGCGGCGGACAGGTAGGCGGGCGTGATCGTCAGGTCCTCCCGGCACGCCTCCATGAAACTGTCGCTGTATCCCCAATGCGCTTTCGAGCGAAAAGTCAGCTCGGTCAAAGCATGTGCTTGTTCCAGGCTCGCTTTTTGAATCACCATGATCGTCCTCCTCATCCAATCATCAAAATTTCACGGATGTCCGCTTCGGTTAAAGCGGACAATTCCTCCTGTCCGGGCTTGATCACTTCTTCGATGAGGTTTTTCTTTTTTTGCTGAAGCTCGAACATTTTATCCTCCACCGTGCCTTGTGTGACAAGGCGGATGATCTGCACCACGTTCTTTTGGCCGATGCGGTGGGCGCGGTCTGCGGCTTGCTGCTCCACGGCGGGATTCCACCACAGGTCGTAGAGGATCACCGTATCCGCTCCGGTCAGGTTGAGACCGGTTCCGCCCGCTTTAAGCGAGATGAGGAACAGATCGCGCTCGCCTTCGTTGTAGCGGCGGCACAGCTCGACCCGTTCGGCGCCGGGCGTCTGTCCGTCCAGATAGAAAAACGGGACGCCCTGAAAGCCCAGCTCGCGCCCGATCATGCGCAGCATGTCGGTGAACTGGGAGAAGATGAGCAAGCGTTTGCCCGCAGCGCGGCACTCCTCGATGATTTCAAACAGCTGCTCGAATTTGGCGGAGCTTCCGGTGTAGTCCTCGACGAACAGGGCCGGATGGCAGCAAAGCTGGCGCAGCCGGGTCAAGCCGGCAAGGATGCGAATCCGGCTTTTTTGGAAGCCGTCCTCGTTCAAATGCTTGAGCGTTTCCTGCTGCAGCTTGGCCAAATAGGCCGCATACAGCTTCTTCTGATCGGGCAGGAGCGCTGAAGCTTGCAGCGTTTCGATTTTTTCCGGCAGCTCCTTCAGCACGTCCGTTTTCAGGCGGCGCAGCAAAAAAGGGCGGATGCGCTTGGCGACCGCATCGCGCGTCAGGTTGTGGAACGCCTTGCGATTGCCGAACAGCTCCGGGAACACCGCATCGTAAATGGACCACAGCTCTTCCAGCCGGTTTTCCACCGGTGTGCCGGTAAGGGCAAAGCGGTGCCGTGCCACGAGTTCTTTTACCGCATGCGCAGTCTGGGTGGCGTGGTTTTTAAAAACTTGTGCCTCGTCCAAAAAGAGCGTATGGAACGACCGGGCGGCATACTGCTCGACGTCTCTGCGCAGCAACGGGTAGGACGTGATCACCACATCCGCATCGGCGTACGCTTTGATCAAGCGGGTCCGCTCGGCTTTCGTGCCGTCCGCGATGACGGAACGGACTTGCGGCGCGAATCGTTTCAGCTCATTTTGCCAATTGTAAACGAGAGAGGCGGGTGCGACGATCAGCGCAGGCTCTTCGCGCTCCCTGATTTCCGGCAAAATCGAAACGATGAACGCAATGCTTTGCAGCGTTTTGCCAAGCCCCATGTCATCGGCCAAAATGCCGCCGAACTGATAATGGGCGAGCGTTTTCATCCACTGGAAGCCATATTTCTGATAGTCGCGCAGCACCCCGTCCAGCTCCTCGGGCACGCGAAAATCGAGATTGTCGGGGTTGCGCATGTTTTCCAGCAGGCGGCGAAACGATTTGCCCAGCTTGACGCTGTTTCCTTGCCGTTCGCGGTCGAGCAGCTGGAGCCCGCGTACGACGGGGATGTGGATGCCCGCAGTCTTGAGATCGATCGCCGTTACGCCCATGTCGCTCATCAGCTGGCTGATCTCGCGGAACTCTGCGCTCTCCAGCGGCAGAAGCGAGCCGTCGGCCATGCGGTAATAGCGCCGTTTTTCTTCAAGGGAGCGTATGACGAGGCGGATTTCCTTCTCGGGAATCCCGTCCAACTCAAAGCCAAGCTCCAGCCAATTGGTTCTTTCGTTGACATCCACCGTCACTTTCGGTACCGTATGGCCCGGATGTATGCGCAGCTTGACGGCGGTGGTGGCGAACACGGTGAGCAGTTTTTTCAGCTCCGGCAGCCGGTAGTATAAAAAGTCGTATTCCGCTTCCTCGTCCTCCAGATAATAGCCTTCTTCGGTCTTGCTGAAATTGCTTTGGTCCATCAGTTCCAAAATACGCTGCTCTTTTTCGCCATCCCGGATCAAAATCCTCTCGGCTCCCGGCTTTTGACTGGATGCAGCCAGCGGGTTGATCTTGATGTCGCCGTAGTGAAATTCAAGCCCTGCGAGCAGCCGGTCCCTGATCCGGTCGAGATACAGCTTGGCCGAAAGCGGCGTCTGTTCGATCCGGTCGGACACAGCTTGCGCGACGTGGACGCTGCCGAGCGAGAGCAAGCCGGGGACGACTTTGACCATGAAAGGCTCCATTTGCTCCTGCGCGATCAAGAGCTGCTGCTTGCCGGGCGAATGGAGCGTTTGCTTGATCTCGGCGAGCCGTCTGCAAGGTTCGGGGGCGAGCTTGGTGACCTTCCCGTTGCACAGGACGATGTTGTACGGCTCCAGCACGGTGATCGTCTCCAGCCCCTGGATGTCCAGGCGATAGCTCGACTGGCCGGATTGATCGAAATCAAAATGGAGCGGCAGCGGGTCTGTCGTTAACTGGAGCCCATCATAAACGGCTTCCTCCTGCACAAGCTTCACATTTGGCGCTTGGGTCAACAGCGGGAACAGAGCGTCCCAGGAGGCGGGCGAAATCAGCATGCGCCGCTCATTGTCGTTGCGGGTGTGGCTGCTGTACATCGCGATGCTTTCGCGATACACCTGTTCATTTTGATAAAGTCCGATCAAGGCCTGGATCACCGCGTCATTTTCCCGTTGGAAACAATGCGCTGCGGGATCGTACATGAAGTTTTTGGAGAAAAAATAGGTAGCTCCACGGGCGACATGATCAAGAAATTCCCTGATCTTTTGTACGACATAAAGCCGTTTCGGCCCAAGCTTGAGTTCGATGCCAAACAAGGAGCGGCGCTGGCCAAACCCGATCGTGGCCACCTTCAAGGTGAATTCCACGTCCAGAACAGCGCGCGGATCGAACAAAGGCCGGGCGACGCTCGGGCGCACCGGCTTTTCGTGGAACAAATCCAGGATGCGGTTGGTGAGCTGCCGATCGGCTGCCTGGATTCCCGGCGAGCGCGGCTGCAAATAGCCTTCTTCATCAGCCAAAGATCGATTGTCGGGATGGAGCATGGAAGCGAATGAGCGGATGGGAGTTTTGCCGCTTTGCGTATCGCGTATGGTGAGCAGCACAGCTGCGATATGTTTGCAATAATCGTCAGAGGAGCCAAAGGAGGAGCAGGTGCATTCCGCCTCGACACCGGTCTGGTCCAACTGGATGTGAACCTGATAGTTGCCAGTGCCCCTGACCGTTGCTTCGTAGAGGGAGGCGTCCGCATCGTAGTTGCTGAAGATCACCTGTTTCGCCCGTTGATATGCTTCTCCCCGCTCATAGGCAAGGCGTCCGCACAGCTGCATAATGATCCGCGATGTCAACTGAAAGCCCATTCCCTGATCCTTCCTTTTCATTAGTTTCGCAACAAAAGATACCTGTTCAGTCTATCATAACAGAATCTGCTGCAAACGAAATGCGATAACGAGTATGCTTCCTGCGTTGAACTGCAAGGGAGCATACATTTACCAGCTGGGGACGGACAGGAGAAGCTTGACATGAAACCATTTCGTTTCATATGATAAACGAAACCAAAAGGTTACATATTGAACAGGAGTGATCGAGAACATGTTGGTTCCTGACATTAAGCATCACATCACATTGCATGCCCCGATTCAGCAGGTATGGGAGACGGTTGCGACATCGGCAGGACTCGCATCATGGCTGATGCCCAATACATTCGTCCCCGAGCTGGGCGCGCGATTCACCATGCAAACGTCTCCGAGAGGGGAGTGGGACGGGACGATCGCGTGCGAGGTGGTCAAGCTTGAAGCGCCGAATTTGCTCGCATTCACGTGGGAAGGCGGCGGACTGACCAATCTGCTCGTGACGATCGAGCTTACCGAGCAGGATGGCAAGACCGAAGTGTCGCTCGTTCACTCCGGCTGGACGGAAAGCACGAAGGCGATTCGCGACATGCTGGATCATGGCTGGGTTCACCATTGCTTCCCTCGTCTTGCCGCACAGGTAGAGGCGAGCTAAAGTTGGAGCAGGCGAGACGGTATGATGTGTTCGAGGGCATAGCCGATCCGACCCGCCGTGCGATTTTGTCGCTTTTGTCGGTGAAGCAGATGAACGTGACGGAGCTTTCCGGCCGATTTCCGGTTACGCGGACGGCCGTTTCCAAGCATCTGCGCATTTTAAAGGGCGCTGATCTGATCAAGGAAGAGAAGATCGGGCGCGAAAAAATTTACCGGCTCAATCCGCAGGCGCTGCGCGAAGTGAAAGAGTGGTTGGCCCATTACGAACAGTTTTGGGATGAAAAAATCATGAATCTGAAAAACTTGTTTCCATCAGAATAAGGGGCCGCAGGAAACCATTCAGGGAGGCGGAACGCGTATTCGAGCAGCCGGGAGCGGACGGGCAAGTGACAGTTCCGCTGCAGGATACTTTTTCGGCGCGCTGCACGGCCAGCTCATCGACCGCAACAACTTCAACTGGGTCCTTAACTGCTTCAAGCAATAAAAAAATAGACCAGAGCGCATCGGCGTTTTGGTCTATTTTTTTGCCAGAGAGCTTCCCTTTTTGATCAGCGGGCGGGTTCGAGCTGCCTAAGCGCACGCACGGCTGGCACGGTGAAACAAGCCAAATTCGGCGGCAGCTGGTCGAGCGCAAACCAGCGCATATCGCCGATCGCGCCGCCCTCTTCCATATTGCGCGCTTCCCCGCCGATGATCCGGACTTTGTAGATGGAAGATACCCAATGCTCGCCAAGCGCAGGGTCGATCGTTTCCGCCATGCAGAGAAGCTGCTCGATTTCCACATCAAGATTCACTTCTTCCTTGATTTCGCGGACGACGGTCGATTCCAATTTCTCATACAGGTCCACCTTGCCGCCGGGAATGCTCCACGTATCTTTTTCCGGATTGCGGTTGCGCCAAACCAGCAAGATTTCGTTTCGTTCATTGAGAATCACCGCACCGACTCCGATGCGCGGGTATTGCTCTGCCATGCGACGTCACGTCCCATCTTCGCGAATTTTTGCAATCGATATGTAAGTTTTTACGTATCGCTTTGCACCGAAAAACTTTACAAGTGGAGAGGATAGAGATAACTTTAAGAAAGTATACCAGAAGTGAAAAGCCGATTTGCGAAAAAAACGGCGCGGCATCATTGCCAAAAAGGACGAGCCGCTTTGCGCAAGCGGGGCTGCCGTCACGATTTTCACGAAAGAAAGGAGCTGGGCATTCTGAGCATGTTGATCGTTACGTCTGTCGGACCGGAGCATGATGCAGTGGTGCGCGGCCTGAATGGTGATAAACGGTTTGAGGTATTGATCGGGGGCGTCGGCCCGGTTTCGGCTGCGGCGAGCACAGCGCGGGCGCTTGCCGGCAAATCGTACGAGCTGGTCATCTGCGCCGGGATTGCGGGCGGCTTTGCGGGTCAGGCGGAGATGGGATCAGTGGTTGTGGCGAGCGAAATCATCGCGGCCGATCTGGGCGCACAGACGCCGGACGGTTTTTGCAGCATCGATGAGCTTGGATTCGGCTCAGCCCGCATCGCGGTAGACGCAGCCAGGGCGACGCGCGTCACGGAAGCGTTGCGGGCAGCTGGCGTGGCCACGGTGTCAGGCCCCGTGCTCACGCTGTCGACGGTTACAGGGACAGCCGAAACCGCAGCGGAGCTAGCGAGCCGCATTCCCGGCGCGGCTGCCGAGGCGATGGAAGGCTTTGGCGTAGCGACCGCAGCCAAAGCGGCCGGCGTGCCGGTCCTGGAAATTCGCACCGTATCGAACATGGTTGGCCCGCGCGATCGGGCTGCTTGGCGCATCAAAGACGCGCTGGAGGCGCTTGAGGCTGCCAGCAAAGTAGTAGCGGAGGTGTTATGATGAAAATCGCATTTTCCCCTTGTCCGAATGACACATTTGTTTTCCATGCCTGGGCGCATGGCTTGATTCCTGGAGCGCCCGAGCTGGATGTGATGTATGCGGATATCGATATTACAAACGGTTTGGCGGCAAGCGGCCAAGGGCCGGAGGTACTCAAAATTTCCTATGCGGCGTTGCCGTGGGTTTTGCAGGAGTATGCCCTCATCCCATGTGGCGGAGCGCTTGGCAGAGGCTGCGGCCCACTCGTTTTGACAACTGGCGCAAGCCAAGACCCGGCGGCGATTTCAGGCAAACGCGTGGCCGTGCCGAGCGAGCGGTCCACCGCTTATTTGCTGTTCCGTTTGTGGGCAGCGCAAAATGTTCCGGGCGGCGTAGGCGAGATCGTGGTCATGCCGTTCCATGAGATCATGCCTGCCGTGCGCGACGGCAAGATCGACGCTGGTCTGGTCATCCACGAAGCGCGGTTTACGTACCAAAACTACGGCTTGTCCATGCTGACCGACCTGGGCAGCTGGTGGGAGGCTGACACAGGGCTGCCGATTCCGCTGGGGGCGATTATCGCCCGCCGCTCGCTAGACCTCGAGGCGATCGCCAAATGGACGCGCGCATCGGTCGAATACGCTTGGGCGCACCCGGAGGAATCGCGGGATTATGTGATGTGCCACGCGCAGGAGCTGTCCCCGGAGGTGGCGCAGGCGCACATCGATCTGTATGTCAACAAGTTCACCGCCGATCTCGGCGAGGACGGCTACGCAGCGATTTCTGCTCTGCTCAGCCGTGCTGCAGACGAAGGGCTGGTGCCAAAAGTGGACTTGGCGCTGCTGCGGTAAACGAAGCGGAAACAAAAAAGGCGCCTACCCGCGCCTTTTTTAGCTTCGCAAATAGAGCAGATACAGCAAAATGATCCCCGCGTCAGCAAAGATGTGGCTTGCGACAGCGCCTGCCAGCGAACCGGTTTTGGCCCGCAGCATCCCCCAGCTCACACCGGCCACAAATACCGCGATGATGACGATGATCGGCGTGGGCCAAGCGAACAGCGGCACCACCGAGAGCAGATGATACAGGCTGTAAAAGAAGGAGCTGAGCCAAATCAGCTTCTTTTGCGTAAAACGACCTTGTGCTTTGCAGAAAAAATAGCCCCGCCAGTACAGCTCCTCCAAAAACGGGTTCACCAAGACCAGAACCAGCACCAGCCACCAAAACAGCTCGCCGGAAAAATTCCATTCGACAAGCAGCCGCTCCAGCTCGGCCTTCTTGAACAGAAGCGGAAGAAAAAGCGAACCTGCCAAAAGAATGACCAAAAAGTAAACAGCCCCCGACACCAAGCCGACCACGATGCTTTTTCGCTGGGGTATAAAACCGAGCTGATGCATGGTCTGCGAAAAGGTAAATCGTTTCACCAGCATCATATCGATGAACGGGACGGCAAAAAGCCATCCGTAGAACAGCAGGAACGTGATCGGAACGCTGTTCATCACTTGCAAACCGAGAAAAATCAGCAGCGTCGGCGCCGCCAACAAAACAATCAGTGCCATGCCATCCCCACCCAGATCAGGCTTGTTTATGTACATCAGATCCATCTTATCGAGGCGGATGCGATTGGGGGAGTACCAACTTTTGCTGGTACCGCGAAGCGGAGAGAACGATTTACAAATAACAGACGACTGGGTATAATTTACAAAAAACAAATCCAAAGACAATGACAATGACGGAGACAAGTAACTGCTTCCAGCCTTTCCAGGGACAATATGCCGCCGACTGCAAGCATATTGAAGGCATGCGCAGCGAAATTCACTCCCGAGTCGTCGCTTGAACGGCGTCACGCCTACTAGAGTGAAACGGCAAAGCCCGTTATCGTTTGCAAAAGAGAGCAAGCCTGTTTGTGTTGCTAATCAGGGTGGTACCGCGATTCCTCGTCCCTTTTCGGACGGGGAATTTATTTTTTTACAGAAAAGAAAGGGGAGAGAGGAACGATGGAAAAGGCTGTACATGTATTCGTGTTCGATGGCTTGGCGGACTGGGAGATCGGTTTGGTGACGTATGATTTGAAAACGGCGAATGGGAGGGCGCTGCACACGTTTTCATTGACAGCTGAAACAATCGTAACGGGCGGCGGCTTGCGCGTAATCCCGGATAAAACGATCGCGGATCTATGCGACGACGAGGTGTCGATGCTGATTTTACCGGGCGGCTCGATGTGGGAAACGAATGATCCCGAGCCGATTCGCACCCTCGTAAATCGCTTGCTGCAAAAAGGCATTCCGGTCGCGGCGATTTGCGGGGCGACGCTGTTTCTCGCGCGTCATGGGGTGCTCGATGAACGCAAGCATACGAGCAACGGGCTTGCTTATTTGCAGGAGGGGGCGCCTGGCTACAATGGGGAAGCGCTGTATGAAGAGGTACCGGTTGTCTTCACGGAAGGGCTGATCACCGCGAGCGGTAGATACCCGATCGAATTCGCCCATGCAATTGTCAAGCGGCTTGCCGTCTATGATGAGCAGACACTTGACGCCTTTCTGCAATTTTGGCGCGTGTAGCCCATATAAAAAAGAGACGAACGCCGCGCATGCGACAGCTTCGTCTCTTTGTCTTTATTTCGCAGGCGCGCTGCGGAACGGCTGGTAAAACGATTTGGGAATGTCGGTCTCGAAGCGCATCAGCTTGCCGGTCGTCGGATGGGCGAAGGACAGGACGCGCGCGTGCAGCCCCATTCGGCCGATCGGCTTTGTTTTGGCACCGTATTTTTTGTCGCCGACGATCGGGTGTCCGATGTCTTGCATATGAACGCGGATCTGATTTTTCCGGCCGGTTTCGAGGCGGACCTCCAGCAGCGAAAAGTGGCGGTCGGCGGTAAGCACTTTATAGTGCGTCACCGCATGCTGGCCGTCGCCCGGATGACGGCTCGAATACATTTTCAGCGTGGCGCTTTCCTTCAGCCAGGAGGAGATCGTCCCCTCCGCTTTTTTTACAGCGCCTTCAACCAAGGCGACGTACACCCGCTCATGTACGCCTTCTTTCCAGCTGTTTTGCAGCAGCTGCTGAACCCGCTCGCTTTTGGCAAACATCATCACGCCGGATGTGTCACGGTCCAATCGGTGCACGATAAAAATCCGGTTAACCGGATTGGTCTGCCGGACATGCTCCATCAGCTGCCGGTAGGCGGTCAGTTCGTTTTCCACCCCTTTGCCGGAAGAAATGGAGAGAAGCCCGGCATCTTTTTGCACGACGATCACATCGTCATCCTCATGCAAAATTTTCAAGCCGACCAGCGGCGGCGCTTCCACGATCTTCTCCCGGCGGATCGTGACGATCTGCCCGGGGTGAAGCTGGCAATTGTAGCGTGTCTCAACCTTGCCGTTGACAGAGACTTGACCGCGGGTCAAAATCGCTTTCACGGAATTGCGCCCCAGATTCGAGAGCGTGTTCAATAAAAAACGGAGCAGCTCCTCCGGCTCCTTGACCGTATACTGTTTGGGATCTGCTGCGTTTTTGGGGGTGTGGCTGCTGCGCTTGTTCATTCGCTGAGAACTCCTTTGTACCGTTCATTTCTCTCTATTATAGGCGAAATGCTGGCAAAACGCATGGTTTGGGTAGATGGCGCTTTCTTTCGGCTATTTCTTTTTGCTATAATGTCACTAGAAAAGCGAGGGAGTGTTACAAGGATGCAGGCTTTGTTTGACAAAATGAAGGAATACCTCAACATGGATACTGAAATCTCGTTTGAGGAGTTCGACCGATACTATAAAGAAGTGATTGATTTCCTGGGCAAGGGCTGGGAAGGTTTGGGTGAGGAAGAAAGCATGCAGATGCTCTTCATCCTGGACAACCTCAAGTCCAACGCTGACGACCGCGCCAAACGCCGTCTGAAGGAAATGAAAAAGTACAAAAAAATCGTGGAGCGCACCGACATCTGGATCAGCGCCATGATGAAGCGACTGCATGAGATGGGCTTGAACGATGAAGAGATCGGCAAGCGCTACGAAGCCATCTACGAAGCAGTATAAAAAAACAGCCTTTCGGGGCTGTTTTTTATTTGGGTTGAGGCATCCCCGAACCGCCACAAACTCAATCTTTATTGTTGTTTTTCTATGTATTTTCCTGTTTTATGTTGGATAATCCGCAACCACGCCCTATAATAAAGGTGTGCAAAGCCAAATTCGCCTGATGAGGTGGTATTCTTGACGTCGATCGCAACACTGCTTGTCATCTGTTCAGGGGTGATTCACGCCTGCTGGAACCTTTTCACCAAAAGGAGCCTGAACAAGCAGGTGTTTCTCTGGTCCATCCACGTTCTTGCCGTTGCTGCGCTGTTTCCGTTTGTCGCTGCAGAGCTGTTCACCAAAGCGCTGCAAACCCCGGTCGTGTATTACGTGCTGCTCTCTTTTTTCTCCCAGTTGGCCTATGTTTATTTCATGTCCAAAGCGTACCAGTTCGGTGATTTGTCCCAGGTGTATCCGATCATCCGGGGAACGTCCGCTTTTTTTATCCCGATTGTCGGAATCTTGCTGTTTGGTGAATCCTTGTCGCTATTCGGATGGATTGGACTTGCCTGTGTAACGGGCGGGCTGTTGATCATCAGCGGGTTGGGCACAGCGAAAATGGACGCTTTGTCCTATAAAGCGATCCTGTTCGCGTTTTTGGTCGGCTTGAGCACCATCGGCTATGTATTGGGGGACAAAGTCACCCTGCAATATTTATCGCCGTTGAGCGTGCTGGAAATCTCCAATCTTGGCTTCGTCTTTGCGTTTGCCTGGGTTTCGCTGAAATCAAAGGAGGAGCTGCGCCGGGAGTGGCGGGTGAACAAGAAGACGATTGTACTTGGTGCGATCATGTCGCCGGCCTCATACCTTTTGTTTCTGCTTGCCATGAAGGTGGCACCGCTCGCCCACATCGCGCCGGTGCGTGAGATCGGAACCGTTTTCGGCACGCTGTTTGGCATTTATATTTTAAAAGAGCAGCAAGGCTTGAAGCGGGTGATGATGTCGGCGGTCATCACGGTTGGCATTATTTGCATCGGGATGTGGGGATAGATTGTAGTAGAACAGGTGAAGAATAGTCCGATACAGCGAGAAACAGAGAAAGAACGAGCGATTTGAAGGAAATCGATGAATTTTCTGCAAAATGTCCGTAAATGTATTACAACAAAGATTTACGGAATGATACTTGTTATAATACAATCATAACAACAAGATAACTGGAGGGGCTGTACTATGACACCTGTTTCTACATTCTTTCGTAATTTACAACCGAAATGCTGCGCTGCTTGTGGTGAAGTGATTGTGGAGCAGGCGGAAGCGTACATGAACGAGTGCTTCACTTGCCAAGAGAAGGAATACGTGATTGCAAATAAAAAATAAGATCGGCCCAAGCGAATGAAAAACCACTTGTTCTCTAATGGAGACGAGTGGTTTTGTTGTGTTCGGGAATGCTGATTCCATTTTGCGTTTGGCGGAAAAAAAGCGCATGATAGGAAGTAGTGTTCCGAATGAGGATGGAGGAGAAGAAATGTTTCACCCGACCGTGTTTGACAATTTGAAGGTGGTGCTGGAGGGGGCCGTCTACGACGCCGATTTCGACAATGTGATTTTCGTGACCGGACGTTCTGATCTGGCTGATTTGGCTGCATTTCACCGCTCGTTTCAAATTGAGTTTTGCCTGGCCGATGACGTGCTGATCGACCCGGCCGATAAAGTCATGGCTCACGTGAAGCTCAAGACGTCATTGGCGGACATCGCAAGCGAACAGCTCGAACAATCGCTGACGGATCATATCGGCTGTACCATCTGTATCACATTCAAGATGCGCGTGCGGGAAGTCGCGCGGGAAACGGAAGCCATCGATGCGATTTTGAACGAAATCTGGGGGAACCGGCCGCAAATCACGCAGCAGCTCATGGCGCAGATCGATAGCGGGTCAAGAGAATGGCCGCCTGCGCAGTTTGAGGATACGATTACGCTTGATTTCCTCCGCAAGATCGATGAAGGAAACATCCAGGATATGCGTGATTTGCTGGAGCACTGTTTTCTATCAATGAAAAAGCTGAAAGAGCTGTTATAGTCCAGAACAGCGTTGTTTTTTTGTTAACCTAAAAACATAATCAGTTGACAAAAGTGGGTTCTCTCCCTTACCCTAAGAGTGCAAGCTGATGAATGGCACTCATTACATAACAGGAGTAGGGTGATGGATGGTGAGCACACGCAATTTGGTGATGGCCGCACTCATGATGGCGATTACAGCGGCGCTGGGCATGGTGAAAATATCGTTTCCTTTGTTTAATGAAGTACCGATTACCGGTCAGACGCTGGGGATCATGCTGGCAGGCGCCCTGCTTGGGGCAAGGCTCGGCGGGATTTCCGTCGCTGCTTTTGTGGCATTGGTCGCCGTGGGCGTTCCGCTGTTGGCGGGGGGCCGCGGCGGAATCGGCATTTTTGCTTCCGCAAGCGGGGGATGGGTGTTGAGCTGGCCGCTGGCTGCGTATTTGATCGGATATTTGGTGGAAAAAAGCTGGTATTCGCTGCGCACGTGGAAAGTGCTGCTGTTTAATATTTTGGGCGGCATCGTGGTTGTATACGTGATCGGCATGGCGTACCAGGCGGCATTGACCGGCGTTCCGTTTTACACGGTCGCCATCAAGTCGATGATCTTCCTGCCAGGCGATCTGTTGAAAGCGGCTGTGGCAGCGGTGATCGCGGTGCGGCTGCGCTATGCTTATCCGCTGATACAGGTAGCTGCGCCTTCTGACCGATTTGGCGATCAGCGCGGGCAAACATTATAAATGATCAGGGAAGGGTTGCTTCGGGCGAGCCTTCCTTTTTCCATGTGACGAAACGATTCTGATTCAATGAGAGGGAGGGCGTTGAAACATGAACCCGCAAACACCTGTTATTGTGTACGCAAAGCGGACGCCAATCGGCAAAATCGGCGGTGTGCTGCGAGACATCGAGCCGCATGAGCTGGCTTGTGCGCTGATTGAAGACGCCGTACGGGCGTGCAAGCTGGACGGTGAGGCGATCAGCGATGTGGTTTTGGGCAATGTCGTCGGTCCGGGTGGGAATCTGGCGAGGCTTTCCGCATTGGAGGCGGGATTGCCTGTGACCGTGCCGGGCGTGACGGTCGATCGTCAGTGTGGCTCAGGTTTGGAAGCGGTCCAGCTTGCCTGTCGGCTCGTGCAGGCGGGCGCCGGCGACATTTTTTTGGCAGGCGGAGTGGAGAGCACCAGCAGAGCGCCGTGGAAAATGGAAAAGCCGAGCACCTTGTACGGACGGCTTCCCCGTATGTACGGACGAGCGAGATTTTCACCCGATGCTGTGGGCGACCCGGAGATGGGCGAAGCCGCCGAAAATGTCGCCCTGCACTACGGAATTGCGCGTGAGGAGCAGGACCGCTGGGCACTGGAGAGCCATCGGCGCTATTTCGCCGCATGGCAAGGCGGCGTGTATCGCGAGCAAATCCTCCCCTTCCCGCTTGCCAGCGGAGAGGTGACAGCGGATGAATGCCCCCGGGCGGACAGCAGCATGGAAAAATTGGCCCGGTTGCGCCCGGTGTTTCGCGAGGGCGGCACCGTCACTGCGGGCAATGCTTGTCCCGTCAATGACGGCGCTGCGCTCGTCGTGGTCATGTCGGCGCAGAAGGCGGCACAGCTGGGCATCGCCCCGATGCTCGTCTACAAAGACAGCGTGGCCTGTGGGGTCGATCCGAACTTGCTCGGCACCGGACCGATTCCGGCGGTGCGCCAGCTGCTTGACCGCAACGGCCTTGCGATCGGTGACATCGAGCGGGTAGAGTTCAACGAAGCGTTTGCGTCACAGGTGCTCGCCTGTGTCAATGAGCTGGCGATCCCCCATGAAAAAATCAATCCGGATGGCGGTGCGCTCGCTTTGGGTCATCCGTACGGGGCATCCGGCACGATCCTGGTCGTGTCGCTCGCGCACGGGATGCGGCGCATGGGCGGACAATACGGCTTGGCGACACTTGGCATCGGCGGCGGAATGGGGCTTGCCGTTTTGTTTGAACGGGGGGAATACGCGTGAGCAACGGCGATGTACGTGCCACAGCGGAGGCTCTGCAGGAGACGATTGCCAGCGGTTTTTGGCGGCAGGCACATGAAAACCCGGACGCGTGTGCCATTCGGATCGAGCGAACGATCGTCACCTATGGTGAACTGCTCGAGAAGAGCAAACGTGTCGCCGCATGGATTCGAGCGCAAAAGCTGGGCGGCCAGCGCATCGGGCTCAAGCTTGAAAACGGTGCACCGTTTTTCGCCTGTTTTTATGGTGCCGTGCTTGCTGGTTCCATCGCGGTCCCGCTGCCAGCCGACTTGCCGAATGATCAGCTTGTGGACTGGCGTCAACATTTGGGCTTATCGGTGGTGCTGGAGGCAGAACCGGGCTGGCACGGGCTGGCGATCCCATGCACCAAGCAAAAAGAACAGCCTGAACTCGATCCAGAGCAGCTCTTTTACATGGCGGTTTCCTCCGGTTCGACAGGCATGCCCAAAGGCATTTTGCGCACCCACCGGTCATGGGTGAAGAGCTTTTACCGGATGAAGGAGGCTTTCGGAACAGGCGGGCAGGACGTGATCTTGCTGCCGGGGCCCCTGCATTATTCCGCCACGTTGATCGCTGCGCTGCAAGTGCTGCATGAAGGCGGCGAGGTCGTGCTGATGACGCGCTTTCACAGCCGTGCGGTGCTCGAACATTTGCAATCCGGCGGAGTGACAGCCTGCTTTATGGTTCCGGCGATGTATGCCAAGCTGTTGGCCATGATCGGGCAAAGCAGCGGGACCGAACCTTTCACGGACGAAAGCATAACGTTCATTTCGGCGGGAGACAAGCTGTCTTTCGAAATCGTGGACAAATGGCTGCAAGCCTTTCCTGGCAGTAACTTGTACGAATATTATGGCGCCGCAGAGATCAGCTTCGTCAGCTATATTCGTCACGGACAGCAGAGCGGCGTGGCTGGCAGCGTCGGGCGGCCGTTTCCCGGCGTGGAGGTGACCATTCGCGACGAGCGGGGGCGACTGCTCGAGACAGGCGAGGTCGGTGAGGTGCATGTGAAAAGCTCGATGGTCGCGCAAGGCTACGGTCATGCGCAGGCGCCGCCTTTTATCCAACCGACAGCGGGAGGGTACACCGTCGGCGATCTTGGCTACCTCGATGAAGCGGGCTGCTTGCATCTGGTCGGGCGAAAGCAGGATGTGATCGTGCGCGGAGCGGTGAACCTTTATCCTGCTGAAATCGAGCGGGTGTTGGCTGCCGAAGAGTCCATTCGCGAAGCGGCGGTGTTCGGTGTGCCGGATCGGGTGCTGGGTGAACGGATTATCGCTGCGGTTACCCTGGCAAACAGTCCGGATGCTGACGGTGAGGACCCGGGGCTGGCAGCGTTGCTGCAGCATCGCTTTGCCCGTGCCAGAAGGCCGGATGACTATTGGATCGTGCCGCAGCTGCCGCGCAATGCAGCGGGGAAAACGGACAAACGGAAGCTGCGGGACTTGTTTTTCGAGCAAAAGGAGGGGCGGACAAATGAGCGATAGGAGCGTCAAAGCTGCAATCGTTACCGGTTCTACGCGAGGAATCGGGCGCGCAATCGCTGCCAGCTTGGCCCAGGCGAACATTGGGGTCGTCGTCAACGGAACGACGGAAGCAGGCGTGAATCGAACCGTGGCAGAAATCAAGGAATCGGGCGGCTTGGCAGTCGGTGTTACCGGTCGGGTCGAAGAGATGGAGACAGGCAAAAAACTGACCGAAGCGGCGCTCGACGCGTTCGGGCGCGTCGACTATTTGGTCAACAACGCCGGCATCGTCGCCGACCGGATGAGCCACAAGCTGGACGAGCATGATTGGGACCGCGTCCTTGCCGTCCATGCGAAAGGAACGTTTGCCTGCACACAGCCGTTTTTGCAAGCCAAAAAAGAGGCGGGCACAGGCGGCGTCATCATCAACATGACCTCGCTGGCAGGCTTGCATGGCGTCGTCGGCCAGCTGAATTACGCTGCCGCAAAAGGCGCGATTTTGGCGATGACCTACACCCTGGCACAAGAGTGGCAACAAGCAGGCATCCGCGTGCACGCCATTTCCCCCGCCGCCCTGACAGACATGACCCGCCCGCATGTGGAAAAAGCGGAAGCCGCAGCACGAGCAAAAGGCGAAGAACTCCCCGACTACTGGCGCATCGGCCAACCGGAAGACGTCGCCCGCCTCGTGCTCCATCTCATCACCCATCCAACCGAAACCGGAACCGTCTGGGGCGTAAATGGTAACCAAATCGGCCTATGGTCAAAGCCTGTGTACCAACAAACAACAAGTGAATAACACAAAAAAAGCAGTTCCCAATGGCTCACGCCTCATCGGGAACTGCTTTTTATTATAACTACCTGGCACGGCCCACAAAATTTGGCGTAGCCAACCTATTATTTTCTTTTTTTATTTTCTCCACCCCGGCAATGCTTTTGGTGCAGCAAAGGGATTTGCGAAAAAAGAGGGGGCGTAAGCCTTGGTGATGCCAGCAGAGGCGGAGCAGAAAAGCGGAACGGCTTTCGCGCGTCACAGCATCCGTGAGATACATCCGCCGCGCAGCGTGTGGCATTGGCGCGCGGTTCCGCTTTTTTGCGGAGCCGGACTTGAAGACATCCTCGCAGGCATTGCCACGGCGGCAGCCACCTCTTTTTT
This sequence comes from Brevibacillus fluminis, assembly GCF_052072235.1. Classification (GTDB taxonomy): domain Bacteria; phylum Bacillota; class Bacilli; order Brevibacillales; family Brevibacillaceae; genus Brevibacillus_D; species Brevibacillus_D fluminis_A. Next base: position 864,613 of record NZ_CM125436.1, read on the forward strand.
CGCAAATCCCCTCACCTCCACCAAACCCAATCCAAACCCAATCCAAACCCAATCCAAACCCAAAAAGCCTTGCCATCCCCCCACATGACACAATTCGGTCACTTTTGTGTAAAAATTTCGCCTTATATCGCCACGTTCCGACTCCGTTTTTAGTGGTAAGATAAACACATCAAGCAGCGATGCGCTTGAGCTTATGTGAAAGAGGAGTGAAGAACAATGACACTGGAAGGCATGTTTTTCCTGGTTCTCACCATGACATTTGCATTCGTTGGCACGATGACAGCCGCTCGCAACAACTAGTCATCAAGCACTTATAACGCGATTTTGTTCCCAAGCAGTCAGCCGATCTCGTCGGTTGGCTGTTTTTATTTTTTCACGGACGCTCGCCATGTTTGCAGTCTGCCTCGCCATGCATAATTCGCTAAGGGGAAAAGGATACTAAAGAAGGAGATCACCCCCAATAAAAAGCGAGGCGAAACCATTGACAACACAAATTTCAGGGCCGCGCGGGCTGCCGCTCTCGGGCAATCTGCTGTCCTTCCGCAAGGACCCGCTTTCCTTTTTGACTCGGGCCGCGAGCGAATACGGCGATGTGGCCCATATCCGCATGGGGCCGAGCCGTCATGCCTATTTGATCAGCAACCCGGAGTATATCAAGGAAATCCTGGTCGTCAAACAGGCCCACTTCAAAAAAGCGAAAGGGCTGCAGGTCGCCAAGCTGGTTGTAGGCGAAGGCATCCTCACGAACGAGGGCAAGGAACATTTGCGGCAGCGGAGATTGATGCAGCCGGCGTTCCATCGCGACCGCATCGCCGGTTACGGAGACATCATGGTGGAAGAAGCCGTGAACCATATCGATGCGTGGAAAGACGGGGAAACGTTGGACATCCACCATGAAATGATGCGTTTGACCTTGGCGATCATCACGCGCACCATGTTCGGCGCGAATGTCAGCAGCAATGCGGATGAGATCGGTCGTGCCATCGAGGTAGGGTTGCAGTACATCAGCAAAAAGGCGACCTCTGTGCTCGATATTCCGCTGGAAGTACCGACCAAAGGCAATCGAGAGTTCCAGCAGGCAGCCGAGCTGCTGGACAAGACGATCTACGCCATCATTGACGCTCGGCGCAAGGAACCCCCGGGGACAGAGCATACCGATCTGCTTGCCATGCTGTTGGCGGCGCGCGATGAAGAGGACGGAACCGGCATGTCGGACAAGCAAGTGCGCGATGAGGTTATGACGATTTTCGTGGCGGGCCATGAAACGACAGCCAATACGCTTTCCTGGACATGGTATTTGCTGTCGCAGCATCCCGAGATTGAGGCCCGGTTCCATCAGGAGCTTGATGAAGTGCTGGAAGGGCGCGTGCCTGCGGTGGACGACATTCCGCACTTGCCGTATGTGAATCAAATCGTCCAGGAATCGATGCGCCTGTATCCGGCGGCTTGGATGATCAATCGGGAGGTAGTCGAGGAGGTCGAGATCGGCGGCTATCATTTCAAGCCGGGCGAGATTCTCATGATGAGCCAGTTCGTCATGCATCGAGATCCACGCTTCTATGACGAGCCCGACCGTTTCAAGCCGGAGCGCTTTGATGGCGGCGATTTGCTCAAGCGTAACCCGCAGTTCGCCTATTTTCCGTTTGGCGGCGGGCCGCGCATCTGCATCGGCAACAACTTCGCGCTGATGGAGTCGGCGCTGCTTCTGGCGACGATCGGCCAACGATTCCGCATCAGCCGGGGCGAAAACGAGCCGGCCGCGATCCCGGAACCGGTCGTGACGTTGCGTCCGAAAAACGGCATGAAAATGACCATTCATCAACGATAATTTTTAGCTATAGCAAAAAAAAAGCTTACCAGGCGGCAACGGGCCGCTTGGTAAGTCTATATGGGGGGTTATTAACAATTGCATTGAAAAGTAGCTTCCTTACTGAATACTATAGCAACGAAAAATAAACTGTGTGTGAAAGGAATATAAACGTTCATAAAGCTTTTGTCCGAATTTTTCCAACCTACTGATGGATCGGGATCGAAACCGTGAAGCAGCTTCCTCTGCCCAGTTCGCTGGTGACGGTAATCTGCCCTTTGTGCCGCTCGATGATGCTCTGGCAAATCGTCAGACCCAGGCCGGTTCCGCCGCTGTTGCGGTTCCGCGATTTTTCTGCGCGGTAAAACTTGGTGAAAATTTTCGGCAGCTCATCTTCGGCAATCCCCTCGCCCTTGTCGATGACCGAAATGACGACCTGGCCATCGCGCTGGTCGCAGGTGAGCAGGATGGAACCGTCCGGCTTGTTGTAATAGATCGCATTGTTTAACAGATTTTGCAGGACGCGCCTGAGCTTGAATTCGTCGGCCTCGATGTGCAGCTCCGGGGATACGCGAATTTTGCTGTGAAAATGCAGACCCGCATCGCGCACCTTTGTTTTATATTCCTCGCTAATTTGGCGCATGTAATGATGCAGGCGGAAACGGTTGATCGTGAGCGGCAGCTCGTTGCTCAGGCGCGAGTAGTCTTGCAGCTCATCGAGCAGCTCATCGAGATCCCCGACTTTTTGCTCGATTTTGCCCATTTGCCTGCGGATGCGTTCCATATCCGTAATCCGGCCGGACGCGATATAGGAAGCATAGCCTTTGATCGTGGTGAGCGGCGTGCGGAAATCGTGAGCGATCGCTGCGATCAGCTCCTGCTGCCGGTCCTCGGAAATGCGCAGCTGCTCGACCATGTCGGCGAACGATTGGAGCAAGGCTGCGAATTCGTCATTGGCCTTATACGAGAAGGAGACTTCCCGTTTCCCCGCCTTGATGTTCTGGGTCAAAACGGACAGCTCATTGACCGGGCGCAAAATCCAGCGGACCAGCATGAAGATGAGCAGCAGACCGACGATGAGCACGCTGCCGTAAATGTAAATCACCACCATCGTCACGCCCTTGGTGGCGAGAATGTCGGAATCATCGGTGTAAAAACGAATGATGGTGCGGCCTTGCGAGGTGGAACCGTATTCAAAGTGGTACTCGGACACAACTTTTGTGCTGGAGTTTTTCTTGCGTCTGTAGGCTTCCGATTCATTCGTAAAAATGGTTTTGCCCGTTCCGTCCTCAACGGTGATCACATACATCATATCATCCGGCAGCTGCTCGGATATTTCCCGGGATTCCACAGGGTCCTTAAAATGATAACTGCGCAACAGCTGATTCAAACGCACTTTCGCGGCAGCATCCATTTCCTGCTTGAACTGCTCGTGGCGGTCGGTTTTGATTTGCTCGACGATGATATTTTCAAAGATGAACTTGTAGCTCAGCAAATTGAGGGCAATGACCGCCAAAAAGGAAAGGAACAGCCGTTTCCCGATGGTCATCGCTACAGGCGCTCCCCGATGAATACATAGCCGGTACCCCACTGGGTTTTGATAAACGTGCGTTCGACTTCCAGCTTTTCGCGCAGATTTTTGATGTGGACGGTGACGGTATTGAGCGAACCGTACCCATACCCCCAGACACGGTCATAGATTTGCTCCCGCGTAAAGACGATGCCAGCGTTTTCCGCCAAAAACAGCAGAAGCTGGAACTCCTTTGTCGACAGCTCTACCTTCTGCTCGCCGATATACACGGAGTACGTTTCCTTGTGGATTTCCAAGCCTTTAAAGCGCAGGACGGTAATGGCCGGGGATGCTGCCTCTTTTGGCGGCTGTTCTTCCTGCGTCTGTTTGCGAATCCGCTCGTAGCGGCGCAGGTGCGCACGGATGCGCGCGAGCAGCTCTTCCGCGTCAAATGGCTTCGTGATATAGTCATCAGCGCCAATCTCCAGGCCGACGACCTTATCGACCGGCTTTCCTTTTGCGCTGAGGAAAATAATCGGCATGTCTCGCTCACGGCGAATCTGGGCACACAGCTCGTAACCGCTCATGTGCGGCATCATAATATCGAGAAGGATCAGGTTGGGCTGGGCTTCGGCTTCCAGCTTGGCAAGAGCCTGCTCGCCATTTTCCGCCCATACGACCTCATAGCCCTCGTTTTCCAAAATATCTTGCAGCAGTTCGAATATTTCCTGGTTATCGTCAACAATCATAATTGTCTCTTTCATCAAAGGCACCCCCAAAACTGATCAAATCTTTTTTTCTGACATGCGTGTGTACCTATCATAGCATGGTTGTTGCGGATTCTGCACTGATATAGAAGGATTTGCTAGCAAATCTTGATAGCTGGTACTAAATGGGGCCAAAAAAAGCCAGAGATCGATGTCCCTGACTTCATCAAAAGCATTTCGTCTATTTCTTTTTTGGCGTTGGGTTTGTCTCGAGCGAAGCGGCTTGCACAACTTTTTTGTTATTCGACTCTTCTTTGGCGGCGGTCAGTGCAGGAATTTCTACACGTTTTGCGCCGACAAAGCGCTTTTTCCAATAAGCTTCATCCAGCTTGGTGTTCATGACGCCGTGGCTGGACTCGGAGTGAACAAATGTGTTGTCACCAATGTAGATGCCTACATGAGAAACGCTGCGGCCATTGGTCTGGAAGAATACCAGATCGCCTGGTTGCAGTTCGGACTTGGCAACGCTGGTGCCAATCTCGTACTGGGCAGCTGAGGAATGAGGCAGATCTACACCTAACGCATCAAAGACGTAGCGTGTAAAACCGGAGCAGTCAAATCCTTTTGGGGTAGTGCCGGAGGCCTTGTAGGGAGTGCCGTACAAATCTTTGACAGTATCTGTCAACGGATTGTTTTGGGCGTACGCTGCACCTGCACCTACTACAAGCAGGCCCAAAATCAAAAAGCTACAAAACAACTTACGCAACTGAAGCTGCTCCTCTCCTGGAGCCTACGAGGTTAGCTGAAGGGTTCGGTCAGAAAGGTTGCCCTAAGCTGTGAGAAAAGCACAGCTATTCACCCCAAAAAATTGGTTCCCCCGCTTCCGAGCATGTCGGAATTCGGCTACTATTAGATTTTTTAACACGCATACTATACCCAATTCGGGGAAATCAGACAAATTCCTCTTTTCTATTTCCTTGTTCACGAATTTGTCACAATATATTGTAAACTTTCCCCGATCGATTGCGTATAAGGGCGATTCTTTTGCACGTTTCAACTAGATTCGTTTTGCATTCTTACATTAAATAGCAAACAAACCTTGCTGCCCTGCTCGCCAAAAAGCAGGAGGACAGCTCCGCCTCAAGGCTGAGGCAAAAACCAATCGCACGCCCGTTATTCGGAACACGCCGCCCGTCTACAATAAACACATAAGCAACACACCACAATCATGGAGGGATGGATCATGGGTGAGCGGTCTGGGAAGATACTTCTCGGATTGGTTCTTCTCATCGTAGGGATCATGCTCGTATTCGATCAGCTGGGTATCCACTTTGGAACGATCATGAAGGTGTTTATTCCCGGACTGTTAATGGTCTACGGTGCGAAGAAAATCATTTCCACCGAGCCGGCCAACTCAAAAGGATGGGGGATATTTGTTTTCCTGTTCGGCCTTTTGATGCTGATTGGCAAACTGAACTTGCTGTTTTCCAGCTTGGTGGCAGTAGCCATCATGTACGCCGGCTTCCGCTTGTTGAAAAGTCACAGGCACCAACCGCCCGAAGCGGTTAGCATGGCAGAGCGCCATTGGGCGCAGTCGATATTGAAGGAAGATGAACGGGAGCGTTTTGAGCGGGAATGGAAACAAAAGCAATCCTAACAGAAAAAAAGAGCAAGATGTTTTTCACAACCAAACCAATAATGGTATAGTACAAGGAGGAATTCACAATGGGTATTTTTAAAAGATTGCGCACGTTAACGGTAGCTTCTGTCAATGAGGTCATGGATTCTCTGGAAGATCCGATCGTCATGCTGAATCAGTATATGCGCGACATGGAAACGGAGATTGGACAGGTGGAAGTGGCGGTAGCCCGTCAGGTCGCTTTGGAAAAACGTTTCCGCCAGCAATGGGAAGAAGCCAACGCGATCGTGGAGAAACGCGACCGTCAAGTGACACTGGCTCTTTCGACGAACGATGACGAATTGGCGCGCCGCGCGCTTGTCGACAAAAAGCTGCACGAATCCCGTGCGCAAGAATATGAAACCCTCTTTACATCTGCGGCAGAAGCTGCACAGCAAATGCGCGAGAAGCTCGCCGAACTGAAAGACGAGTTTTATAAAATGCGTGCGAAAAAATTTACGCTGATGTCCAGAGCGCAAGTGGCACGTACCCACAAGCAAGTGAATGAAGCGATCACCGGGATGTGCAGCGATAATGCGAGCAAAGGCTTCATCCGCATGGAGGAAAAAGTGATGCGCATGGAGGCCGAAGCGGAGATGAGCGGCCAATGGAGAACGGCGAAGCTGGGGTTCGATGCCATCGACGATCGCTTCAGAAGCACAGAGGTCGATGACATTGCGGCTGAGCTGGCCCTGCGCAAAGAAAAGCTGCATCATCAAAAAGCCGAAATTGAGTCTGCAACGGTACAGGGAAAAGAAAGCTAAGTGTTGAATAGTTAATAGTTACAGCTTGAAAGTTAACAGCAGCTTGCGATGCGCGAGCTGCTTTTCCCCTAGGAGGTCGTAAAAAGGTGACAGACTTCATCTTGTTTTTGAGGCGTTTTGTCTCCCAACCGAATCAAGTCGGGAGCGTGATTCCAAGTTCCCGGTTTCTATGCAAGCGTATGATGGAGGCAGTGAAGTGGGATGAGGCACGAGCAATCGTGGAATTGGGACCGGGTACAGGCGTATTCACCAAAGATATTCTGCAAAAAAAACGGCCCGATGCCACCTTTTTCGTCATTGAGCGGGATGCAGAGTTCCAGGAGATTTTGCGCAGCCGGTTTCCAGGGCTGATTGTTGAAGATGAGGCGCAGAAACTGCGCGATTATTTGCAAGAGCAAGGGTTGGCCAAAGTAGACGCGATCGTATCCAGCTTGCCGTTTGCCGTGTTTCCGGAGCAGCTGCGCAATGAGATTTTGCAGGCGATCATGGATTCGCTGGACGATGATGGCGTCTTTGTCACGTATCAGTATTCCTTGCAGATGAAAGGGATGCTTGGCAGCTTGTTTGAGCAAGTGGAGGTCGGGTTTACGCCGTTCAACATTCCACCTGCGTTTGTTTATACTTGTCGCAAGCATGCGAAACCAAAATGACTTTAGATGAGTAGAAAGAGGAGACACATGTGAAACAATCGCGCGTGAATACAATTGTTGCCGGATTGGTCATAATCGCGGCCGGCATCGGACTCTTTCTCGACAGCCTGCATCTCATCCATTTCAGCATTTTCATGCTTTGGCCGTTCCTGTTCTTTTATTTCGGCATGAAGCTGTGGACCGCGAACCGCCGGATTTTCGGAGGCGTGCTGTTAGGGCTGGGAGCGGTTTTTGCATTGGATGAATGGCTGCATGTGGACGCGTTTGACTTGATTTTTCCGCTTTTGTTCATTTATCTGGGCTATCGGCTCATTCGCCACCGCAATGGCGAGCGGGGAAGGAGTTTGCTGAAAGATTTCGGTCAGACGGAACCGCAACCCGAGCAGCCGTCGTTTGGCCCAATCCCGCCGCCAAACAGGAAGGCAAGCGAGGAATGGCAAGGGCCGATTTTCCGGCAAGCGGAGACGCGAAGCACGTTCATCGGCGATTTTCACCTGACTTCCGGTCGCTTTGAACTGACCAATTTGCATATTTGGCACGGGATCGGCGACGTTGTGATCGATTTGTCGCGGGCGCTTATTCCGGAGGAGGAGACACTGCTGGTCGTGAAAGGCTGGGTCGGCGACCTGACGATTTATGTGCCGGTCGATCTGCCTGTTTCGGTCAACGCATCGGTGACAATTGGGGACCTGGAAGTATTCGGCCACCGTCAGGGAGGTTTGAACCGGCAAGTGATGATGCGTTCCGAGCATTTTGACACGGCCCCTCGAAAAGTGAAACTCATCTTGTCGCTGCACGTTGGCGATATTGATGTGAAATACATCTAGGGGGTACTTGTTCATGCAGACGCAACGAAGGCTGGCAAGTATCCAATGGAGCTTCGTCAAGCAGGGCTTAACCCTCGCAGTAGGTACTGTCGTCATTGTTTTGGGATTATTGTGGCTCAGCATTTATTGGCTTGGCAGCTATGGGCAAGCGGCTGACTGGCTGTTTCTTTATTTAGGCATACGGGTGCCATTCGGGCTTGATTGGAAATATTTATTGCTCTTTTTTGTTGTTGCTATCATTTTTGCAGGTATTTTGGGTGTCATCAGCGGATACGTTGTAGGGAATTTGCTGAAAAAACGGTTGAACGCCCTCTGGGAGGCGGCGATGAACCTGGAGCGCGGTACGCTTTCCTACCGTGTGCCCGAGCTGGGGACTGACGAGCTGGGGGATATTGGCTGGTCATTTAATCGCCTTGCCGCCAAGTGGGAAGAACAAGTGGTGTCGCTCCAACGCCTTTCCAATCATAATGCTGCCTTGGGGGAACAATTGCGCCAGGCGGCGGTGGTGGAAGAGAGACAAAGGCTTGCGCGGGAGCTGCACGATGCGGTGAGCCAGCAGCTTTTTGCGATTGCGATGACAACCGCGGCGATCAAACGATTGATGGAGAAAAATCCGGCCCGCGCCGCCCAACAGATCGAATTGGTGGAAGAGATGGCTTCCGCCGCGCAGACGGAGATGAGGGCGCTGCTGCTGCATTTGCGCCCTGCGACACTGCAGGACAAATCGTTGGGCGAAGCGGTCGTTGAGCTATTAGAGGAATTGAAACAAAAGCAGCTGCTCAAGATTACGTGGGAGCTGGAAGAGATCGACGGCATGTCGAGCGGGATCGAGGACCATCTCTTCCGCATCTTGCAGGAGGCGTTGTCCAATACGCTGCGGCATGCCCGCGCTGACCAGATCGAGGTCAAGCTGTTCACGCTCCAGGGACAGGTCAGGCTGCGGATTACCGATGATGGCGTCGGCTTCGACACCGATGGCGAAAAGATGACCTCCTACGGACTCGTTTCCATGCGCGAGCGGGTCGCCGAGGTCGGGGGTTCGCTGGAAATATACAGCGCGATTGGAAAAGGGACGCAGCTGGAAGTGCGTATCCCGTTGATGGAACCGATGAGTTATGTGGAGACAAAGGCGGCGGAGGGAAGCGAATGATTCGAGTGATGTTGGTGGATGACCACGAAATGGTGCGGATGGGACTGGCTGCCTATCTTTCGACGGAAGAAGATATTGAAGTGGTGGCGGAAGCCGGCAGCGGCGAGGAAGGCGTGAAGCTGGCCAAGCAGCTGGAGCCGGATGTCATCCTGATGGATCTGGTGATGGAAGGCATCGGCGGCGTCGAGGCTACGCGGCGGATTCGCGAAATTTGTCCAGGCACCAAAGTGATCGTTCTGACGAGTTTCATTGATGATGAAAAAGTATACCCTGTCATCGAGGCGGGCGCGTTCAGCTATTTGCTCAAAACGTCGCGCGCCGTTGAAATTGCCCGGGCAATCCGTTCCGCAGCCGCGGGTGAGCCTGTGCTGGAATCACGCGTAGCCGGCAAAATCATGGCACGCTTTCGCCAGGGACAGGAAGCGGCTGCTCATGAGCAGTTGACGCCTCGCGAGCTGGAAGTGCTTGCATTGATCGGACAAGGGAAATCCAACCAAGAGATCGCCGACGAGCTGATTATCGGGATCAAGACCGTCAAAACGCATGTCAGCAACATTTTGTCCAAACTGGGTGTGGAAGACCGCACGCAAGCGGCCATCTATGTACATAAGCATAATTTGAACGGATAAACCAAGGGGCCAGCTCCTTGGTTTCGTTTTTTTACAAAGTGGTAATAGGTATGTAATAGGTATGCCATAAGTGAAATTGGTGATTCTAATAGAAATAGGAAAAAATCGGATGAAATGAAGGGGGGATACGATGAGAGAAAGGGTGGAGAAGCGCTCCAAAACCATGCAGGTCGATCGCGGAATTGATATAGTTGGCGATATTCACGGTTGCTATCAGGAATTTTTGCAATTGCTAGGTTTGCTTGGGTATGTGGAGAAGGATGGCTATTACCGGCATCCACAAGGGCGCAAGCTGCTTTCGCTCGGAGACATTACCAGTCGGGGACCGGAATCGCTGCAACTGCTGCAGTTTTTTGTGCGGCATATCGCAGCGGGATTGGCTGAGATGACGGACAGCAATCACGGATGGAAAATCGCACGCTGGCTGGATGGCAGAGCGGTAACGTTGGCGCACGGTGATGAAAAAGTGGCGGAAGAGTTCAGGCAGTATGAGGCCGAATTCGGGAAAAAGAAAGCGGACGAGCTGAAAGAGGCCTCGCGCAAATTGCTGCTGACCTCTCCGTCGCACATCATGATAAAGCGGAACGGCGAAATCGTAGCGGTGGCCGTCCATGCCGGAATCCGCGATGATTATATCGGCAGAGAGTCGTCTGCTGTCCAAACGTACTGCCGCTATGGCGATATCGCAGGTGTCGCGGCGGATGGCCGGCCGATCCGCAAAGAATGGGCGAATGAACGGAAGTCGAAGCGCTGTCTGATCGTGTGGGGGCATGACCCGCGCTTGGAACCGGAATGGAAAAACAACACGCTGAACATCGACCAGGGCTGCGTATTCGGCGGCAAGCTGACGGCGTTCCGTTTTCCGGACAATGAGCTGGTGAGCGTCAAAGCCGCCGAAAATTATTCAGGGCAAACCGATACGCCGCTGACTCGCTGCCGGGAGCGGATGCAAGCGGAACTCAAGCTTCATCCTGGTTCGTAAGCTTTTCGTACAATCTGCGCAGCAAAATCGCCTCCGCCCACAGCGGAAGCGGCTGATCGACCTGATTGCGCCAGGTTGCATCGGTTAAAAGACCTTGCTCATACAGCCACTCAACCGCTTCCTGTTTCCAATCAGCCGCCGGTGTGTTGGGCTGTCCGGTGCCCGGCGTGGAAGGCGCTGGCGATTCGGGTGGAGTCGTCTGGGATTTCGGCGGTGTGTAAGGCAGCTTGTTGTAGGTACAGAAGCCTTTCACGACCGCTTCGGCAAGACTTTGCCATTTGGTGTTGAGCAGCTGGGCATCTTGCTCATTGTCTGCGAATCCGTATTCAATGATGACCGTCTCGACATTGCCCGTATCACGGTGCATGAAGTAGTAGTCTTGCTTGGCGTTGCCAGGGTAGGTGCGCGTATAGACGCGCCGGACCGCCATGCCGGCCGCTTGCAGCTCAAGCGCCATCGCGCGGGGGAAGGCCGCGGTTCCGTAGATGGAGTAGATCAGCTCTGCTCCTTGTCCGCCACCCGCATTGATGTGGTTGGAAAGACAGAAGCGCGCGCCGCTGCTTTTGACGAGTGCTGCCCGGGCTTCGCTCTCCAGCGTTTGGTCGGTTGTGCGAGTCAAGGTGGCGGAAATGTTCAGTTCCGCGAATCGTCGCTGCTGGTACAGCGAAATTTTCAAAACCAAATCTTTTTCCGCAAAAAGCGCATTGGTCCCGCCTCCGGGGTCTATGCCCCCATGGCCGGGATCGATTATCACTGTTGGAGCCATACGATCACCTCGTACTACTTATATGCGCAAAGTTTTGCAAATGATTGGATGAAAGGGCGATTTGTACGACGGTTCAACCAGCTCCGCCCAAAAGCTCGGCACAGCGAGGAAGCTCGTGAGATAGACGTGGAATCTTGCAGCGATTTAAGGTAAAATTGATCGGAAGACAAACAGAAAGGTTGGTAGTGACGTATGTGGTGGAACTGGGTCATTCCGATTGTGACGCTCATCATTGGTCTCGTTGGCGGATTTTATGCAGCGACCTATTATTTGAAAAAACAGCTTTCCAACATGCAGATGGATGAAAAGCAAATTCAAAACATGGCCCGCTCGATGGGCATGAATTTGAACCAGAAGCAGCTGAAACAGATGAGCCGCAACATGAAAAATATGAAAATGCCCAACAAGTTCCCAAAATAGGCGGACGGAGGGATTCGCGTGGCAACCACCCGTTTGCGTTTCGCAATGATAGGGTTTATTGTGGGTGTCCTGCTCGTCTACTTTTTGAAAGATGCGCCGATCAGCACCGGTCTCAGGATTGCTGCTCCCATCTATCTGTTTGGAGTGGGAATCATCATCGACGGCATCGTGCTCCGCATCAAGGAGCGCAAAGGAAAAGACGAGTAATGCCGCTTGCGGCGTGTATTGCAAAAGAAGAACGAGTGTAAGAAACAACCAGTGCGGGGGAAACTGCGCTGGTTTTTTTGTACATGCGCAAAATTCCTGTTTGACTGCTGACAATACGCTGTCAGCAGCGTGCTGTTATCATGAATATATAAGCACACATCTCAAAACGTGAGACAGGAGGATGCTGTATGGAAACATCGAGTCCGCGTTACTGGATCGGAGTCGTATCGAAATCGCATGTCGCAAGAGGAGTAGCAGGCGGGTTCGCCCAGCTGTGCCACGGAAAGGCCGCTCCATTGAAGCGGATGCGCCAAGGGGATTGGCTGATTTATTATTCACCCAAAACCGACTTGACGAACGGCGAACCGCTTCAGGCTTTCACCGCAATCGGAAACGTGAAGGACGATTCCGTATACGAATACCAAATGAGCGAATCCTTCATCCCCTTCCGCCGCGACATTCATTACTATACATGCACGGAAGCCCCGATTCATTCCCTTTTGCACAAACTGAATTTCACCAAAGATAACCGAAACTGGGGCTATCGCTTCCGAACCGGTCACTTTGAAATCGATCAAGCCGATTTTGCGGTAATCGCAGAAGCGATGGGAGTGAAGGAATATGTAGAGAGTGGTTTTTGTGCCCCCGAGTAACGCCGCGAGGGAACCGAAGCAACAACTCCCAATATCCGTTAGCGGCGAGACGAGGCTGCAGTGAAGGGATTTTCGGAAAAAAGCGGAACGGAAGCCTTGGCGATGCCCGCCAGGCGGAGCGGAAAAAGGGAAACGTCTTTCGCGTCCCAGATCATCGTTGAGATACACCCGCCGCGCAGCGTGTGGCATTGGGGCGCGGTTTCCCTTTTTTCGCGGAGCCGGTCTTCCCTACCCACAGCAGGCATTGTCAGAGCTTCCGTGGAGCTTTTTTCCGGAAATCCCCTCGCCTCCACCACCGCCAGTTCCCAGCACCAAAAAAAAGCCACCTTCCCAGTACAGAAAAGGTGGCCAGACGGCAAAAAGCTATTTCCAAATCAACTCATAAATCATTTTTCCCATCAAAGTAAGCGACACGAGCATGAAAAGCGGACGCACATATTTGACCCCGGTCTTTACCGCCATCCGCGTTCCCAGCGTCGCTCCGAGAATCATCGCAACACCCATCGTCAGCCCCGGCAAGATCAATACTTTCCCTTCGAATAAAAAGAGTAAAAGTGCGGCCAAATTGCTGGCAAAATTGAGAATGCGTCCGTTTCCGGCCCCGATGACGAAATCGTAGCCGAACAAGAGCACCATGACGAAAATCAGGAAAGAACCAGTGCCCGGTCCAAAAAAGCCGTCATAAAAGCCGATGATGAACGCGAACGGAATCCCGAGCCCCAGCGTGAAGCGGGTATACCCTTTAAATTGCGTCTCTTTACCGAATTTTTTGTTGATGAGCGTATAAACAAAAATCGCGGCGAGCATCACGATGATCAGCGTGCGCAAGACGGAGTCGGGAATAAACAGCACCGCTTTTGCCCCGATGAGCGAGCCGATGAAAGAAACTGGAAAAAGCATCAGCATTAATTTTTTGTCATACTTGCCCATACTAATAAATGTGGCCGAACTGGTAAAGGATGAAAAGGTACTGGCAAGCTTATTCGTGCCGAGGGCCAAATGCATCGGTATGCCCAAACCGACCAAGGCTGGCAGCGAAATCAGTCCGCCTCCGCCAACGCAGCTGTCGATAAACGCTGCGACAAAGCCGAACAATGCCAATAGAAGCACTGTTGTCAAATCTAAATCCATTTCGTACACCCACGTTTCCGTAAAAGTCAAACAATCTCCAGTTTAGCACTTCACCGTTTCATTGCAAGACTTATGCTTGCAGGTTAATGTTGGTTGGCATGGCTTGTTAATATACTTTACCGACTGATTTGTTGCATTAGTAAGGGGTATGGTTTATAATTGAGATGAAATTGAGGTACATACAAAAAGGAGGAGATTGTACTATGGCACATCAACTGCCTGCATTGCCTTACGCATTTAACGCTTTGGAGCCGCATTTTGACGCGCTGACCATGGAAATCCACCATGACCGTCATCACGCTACTTATGTAAATAACCTGAACGCAGCTTTGGAAGGTCACGCTGACCTGCAAGCGAAAAGCATTGAAGAGCTGATCGGGAACCTGGATGCAGTTCCTGAAGCAATCCGCACCGCAGTCCGCAACAACGGTGGTGGACATGCTAACCACACGCTCTTCTGGGAAATCCTGAGTCCAAACGGCGGCGGCGCTCCAAGCGGAGAATTGGCTGACGCGATCAACACCAAATTCGGCAGCTTTGACAACTTCAAAGCTGAATTCGCAAAAGCGGCAACCACTCGTTTCGGTTCCGGCTGGGCTTGGCTGATCGTCGATGGCGGCGAATTGGCTATCACGTCCACTCCTAACCAAGACAGCCCGCTGTTCGAAGGCAAAACGCCGATCCTCGGTCTGGACGTTTGGGAGCACGCGTACTACCTGAAATTCCAAAACAAACGCCCTGACTACATCGGCGCGTTCTGGAACGTTGTAAACTGGGATGAAGTAAGCAAGCGCTACAGCGCAGCGAAGTAATCCTGCACACCTGAGCAAGTCTCAATAAGGCGATCGCCCGGCCTATCTTTCGGCCGGGCAATCGTTTTTTTATCCAGCAATCGCTGGCAGAATTGTCGCAAGGGCGGACGACGCTCGTCATTGCGCACCGTTTGGCTACGATCAAAAACGCAGACCGGATCATTGTCGTCAATGAAAACGGCATCGTCAAGCAGGGCAGGCACCAGGAGCTGGTCGCCTCGGGAGGCATTTACAGCCGGCTGCATCAGGCCCAGTTCAACCGGTAACCCATCGCATTTACTATACAGCGGTTCCCCCAGCCCGTTTGCCCAATCGGGATTGGGGGTTTTTTCGTTCGTCCAACTTTATTGCCCCCTGGCCTCTTTTGTTCGGTTTCACAAAAACGTTTCTCTGGACTAAAAAGGGGTTCATTTCTTACCATAAGACATGAAGAAAGAGACGCGCGCATGGTCTCGTGGGAAGGGCAGGAACAAAAGAAATGCGAAACAAGCAGGAGTTGGACCGTCACCAGCAAGGGACGAGAGGTGTCTATATCAGCATTTTCACCTATATCATCATGGCAGCGGGAAAAATCGGGTTCGGCCTTGCTACCAGCTCTCAAGGGCTGGTGGCCGACGGCTGGAACAACGCTTCCGATGTGATTTCCTCGCTGGCGATCCTGTTTGGCATGATTATCGCGAGAAAACCGGCAGACCACGATCACAAATACGGCCATTTCCGCGCCGAAACGGCGGCAGCGCTGGTGGCGGGAATCATCATGGCGGTCGTAGGGATTGATGTGCTGAAAAATACAGGAACAAAGCTGTTTCAAGGGGAAGCGGCGACCGTGCCGACGGCCGAATCGATGTATGTCGCGATCGTGGGCGCTGTCATCATGTATATCGTCTATTTGATCAACAAGCGGATCGCCAACAAAACGAACAACCTGGCCGTCATGGCGATGGCGTATGACAACCGGTCCGATGCGCTGGTCAGCGTGAGCGCGCTGGTCGGGATCGCGGTCACGCGAATCGGCCTGGGCTGGGCCGATGCGATTGTCGCAGGCATTGTCGGAATTATTATTTTGTATACGGCTTGGCAAGTGGTGTCCCAGGCCATCCATGCGCTGATGGATGGATTCGAGGAAGAGAAGCTGAAGGAGATCGAGCAGCGAATCAGGCAGGTGGAAGGGATTCGGGAGATCATCGATCTGCGTGCGCGCTATCAGGGAAGCGCCGTGCTGGTCGACGTGACGATTGGCGTCGATCATCATCTCAACGTCGTGGAAAGTCACGGGCTGACAGAGACCGTAGAAGGAAAATTGATCGGGTTCGCTGAAATTAAACGGGTATATGTCCATGTGGAACCATTCATGGCAAAAGGCAAAACATGCTGAAAGGGAGTTTTTCAAGATGAGTCTTTGGAAGCAGCCGCCCGCAAAGGCGCCCACCACGCAAATCGATGAAAAAATGGCCGCACTCATGGAAACGTTTTCAATTGTCGGAGTATCGGCAGCCGTCGTCAAGGATAAACAGGTCATCTGGTCCGACGCATACGGTTGGGCCGATCTGGATCGGGAGCTACCGGTAACGGAAGAGACCGTCTTTCGCATCGCCTCCATCTCCAAGCTGTTCGTCGCGACATCGTTGATGCAGCAGTATGAGCAAGGCAAATTTCAGCTTGATGACGACATCAGCGACACCCTCGGCTTCACCTTCCGCAATCCGCACCATCCGGACGTTCCGGTCACATTCCGCCATTTGCTGACGCATACATCCAGCCTGAATGAGGATGAACGAGGCGGGGAGCTGTACGTCGTCTTCTCGCAAGCGTCACGCAATCCAAACCCGCCGACGCTCGAAGATTTGCTCGTCCCTGGCGGCAGGCTTTACGTAGACAGCCTGTGGAGCAGCTACAAGCCGGGCGATGCCCGCTGTTTTGCCTACTGCAATCTCGCCTCCATGATCGTCGCAGCGCTGGTGGAGCGCCTGTCAGGCAAGCATTTTGATCAATACTGCCGCGAGCACATTCTCCGTCCTTTGGGGATGACGAACTCTGATTTCAATATTCAGGCGATGGGTGACATCAACAAGCTGGGCGTCATCTACGGCTGGGAAGACGGCCGCTTTGAGTCAGGTGTCGACGATCTGAAAGGCGTCAAGCCGGAACCGATCGACTGGTCCGGATATGTTCCCGGCACCAACGGCTCGCTGTATGGCCCGCAGGGCGGCTTGCGTACCAATGCCCGCGAGCTGAGCAAATTCATGCTCGCTTTCATGCAAGGGGGCGAAAACAATGGAGCCCGCATCCTGCAGCCGGAAACCGTCGAATTGATGCTCTCCACCCAATGGCAGTACGAAGGTGTAGACCCCGCCTTCTCGGAGATCGGCCTGCAATTCCACATCACCGACCAGTTCATCCCGAACAAACGCATGCACGGCCACGGAGGCAACGCATACGGCTTGTACTCCGGCATGTATTTCAGCAAGGAAGAAAATTTCGGCATCATCTTCATCACCAACGGCTCCAACGCTGCCGAAGGCACGAGAGGCGGCTTCAACAACGTAGAAGAAGCCATCAGCGATATGCTGTACCAGCATTTTTTTCAATCATAATGAATGAAAAGGACCCCTTAGCGAGCCGTGCTAAGGGGTTTTTTCGTAAACATATTCTTGCATCCATGCCTTTTTTAAGAGCCCGACACCCAGCTCAATTTCATCACAGGACAGATGACTAAATCCAAGTTTAATGATTGGGTAATCGGTGTTATTTTTCATATAGTAGAGTGAGGTGGGACACACTTTTACACCATAAGAAGAAGCGCGTTGGATGAGCCATTCTTCTGAGCGATTCAGGTGCACCTTGATTAGTACGTACAAACCGGACTGCTCGCCGATGATCGAAAGCGTTTTGCCAAATTGCTTTTTTAATTCAGAAACTAGGTGCAGCATTTTTCGCTTATAAACAAGGCGCATTCGTTTCACATGGCGGCTCCACTCTCCCAATTCCATAAATTTTGCCATTGTAAGCTGGCTGAAGAGCGAAGCAGGGGTCTCAAAATAAGAAAAATGCTGTTGATAACGAGTCAACACTGATTCCGGCAACACCATATACGTTAACCGGATTCCCGGGAGAAATGATTTTGAGAAATTGCCCAAATAAATGACTCTGGCTGCATCAATGGAGGCAAGAGCCGGAAAAGGTTTTTGGGTATAGCGAAATTCACTGTCATAATCGTCTTCGATAACATATCCTTGCATCTTGTTAACCCAATGAATCAGCATTTGCCGCTGTTGAATCGACATGCTTACTCCCAGCGGGCTTTGATGGGAAGGGGTTACATAGATTAACCGCGATTTCATTTGTTCCAATTGGGCAAGATCAGCACCTGTTTCATAGACAGGCAGCGTTTCAAACTGAAAACGATGGAATTGAAAAGCTTCCCTGGCACCGTCGTACCCGGGGTCTTCAACGATAACGCTCTGGAACTCATCTTTTAGTACATGCCCGAGATAGACAAGCATTTGCTGGGTACTGCTCCCGATAATAATCGCATCCGCAGTTGTTTTCACGCCGCGCGATTGAAACAAATAGGTAGCGATCTGTTCGCGCAGGCATGCTTCCCCAAATGGTTCCCCATATCGAAAGCTATCCTGCAAGGTTAGCACCTGATTCGCAATTCTCCGCCAAATTTTCAGAGGGAAATGCGCTTGATCAACGGCATCCGCCCTGAACGTAACAACCGGTGGTTTCGTCGACTCTGTTTGCTTTTGATGAGGAGGGAGCAATGCACCCTGAGATAGCAAAGGCTCTACCTCATTTACAACGTAACCTTTTCGCCCCTCGCCACGAATATACCCTTCCGCAACAAGCAGTTCGTATGCCATTAATGTTGTATTGCGGCTTACATGCAAGGAATCTGCAAGTTGACGAATGGAGGGCAATCGCTCATTCGCCAAAATGTCGCCTTGCTCAATAAATGATTTGAATTTCTCGTAGATTTGTTTGTATTTGGGAGCGTGATCTTCAAAGGTAAAAATGGTATTCTTCATTTTCATTCCTTCTGACATGTGTGTTTTCTCGTTATTGTACCTTTTAATATGTCAGTTTGTATAATAGTATTTTTTACAGGATAAACGTACAACAAGGAGCTGCATATTATGGATTTTTCAATGATTTGGCTATTTATCATTACGGCAGTTACATTGTTAATCATACCTGGGCCAGCTGTGCTCTACATTATGGCAAGAAGCATGGATCAAGGGAAGAAAGCGGGCCTGGTATCCGTTCTCGGTGTAGCTCTTGGCGGTTCTGTTCACGTTTTCGCCGGCGCCATTGGAGTTTCTGCGATCCTGATGACATCAGAAATTGCTTTTTCGATCGTGAAATACTTGGGTGTTGCTTATTTGATCTATCTGGGGTGCAAAACGTTGTTTTCTCCAGCGAAAAGTACGACTTCAGAAATTCCCCAAGCTCCTCGCAAAAAGGTAGGAACGATTTTTTACGAATCAGCGCTCGTGGAGGTCATGAATCCGAAGACAGCACTCTTTTTCTTAGCCTTCTTTCCGCAATTCATATCGCCTTCTGCTGGATCAGTCTCCGGACAGTTTTTGCTGTTAGGAGCGATATTTATTGCCCTGGCTCTTGTTAGCGATGGCCTGTATGCCGTTCTTGCCGCAAGTATTCGAAAGCGGATGAAAGTGAATGCTACCGTACAGAATCGGATAACCGGTTATTTATATATCGCGCTGGCGGTTTTCTCCGCCTTTGCGAGTCAATCCAAAATATAACGCGACGTGACCCTCGCTGCGGCGGGGGTTTTTACTATTTGTTTAGCAAAAGTTAAAATCATTGCAGCTTCTATGCACAAAAATTGCATAACCAATGCACTTCTGCATAATCAAGTGCAGGAAAATGTCGAATATTGCTGCATCACGGTTCTCGAACGGGTTGGAATAAAATCTGCTTTGTACAACCAAACGAATGGTAATTAGGTGAGTGAATTACCAGACGAGTGAGTTGCATCGGGGGGATTCAATGTCAACGAAGCTGTTTCTGATTGCCGTACTCTTGTCCATGGAATTACCTGACGCAGCCGATCGCAGGATGTAAGCTACTCTGCGATCGCTGCGGATAATTCCATTTTCTATAGGAGCGGTTTTTCCTCGCATCATCCCACACGGTCTTATCCGCATGATCGATCAGCTTTACACACCATCATGTAATGTATCGGAGGAGATCACATATATGGAAAACCACCCTCAATTAAACCGATCGCTACGCTTGTGGCACATCGTTCTGATCGGTTTGGGCTATATGGCCCCGATGGCTGTATTTGATACGTTTGGCATTGTGGCAGAGGTGACGGATGGGCATGTTCCTGCCGCGTATGTTTTGACGTTGGTCGCCATTTTGTTCACCGCTTCAAGCTACGGCAAGATGGTGCAAGTGTATCCGACCGCAGGCTCCGCCTATACGTATACAAGCCGCACGATCAACCCGCACGTCGGGTTTTTGGTTGGCTGGTCTGCCCTGCTCGATTACTTGTTTTTGCCGATGATCAATGCGCTTTTGACCAAAATCTATCTGTCCGCCGCTTTTCCGGATGTTCCAGGCTGGATCTGGATTGTCGGATTCGTCCTGTTCATTACGGTCGTAAACATTTGGAACATCAAGATCGGCGCCTCCATTAACGGCCTGCTCGTCTTGTTCCAATTCGCCACCGTCGTCATTTTTGTCATTCTTGCGGTGAAAGGGCTGCATCAAGGGGACGGCACGGGCAAATTGCTGTCGCTTCAACCGTTTTTTTCGGAGACGATGGATGTTTCTACCTTGCTGACCGGCGCATCCATTCTTTGCTTTTCGTTCTTGGGCTTTGATGCGGTGACCACGCTTACAGAGGAAACGATCAACCCGAAGCGCAACATTCCGCGCGGTATCTTTTTGGTCGCCTTGATTGGAGGAGCGCTCTTTATCGTGGCATCGTACTTCACTCAATCGCTGTTTCCGGATGTATCCAAGCTGCAAAACCCTGAGGGGGCATCGCCTGAAATCGCGCTGTATATCGGCGGTTTGTTGTTTCAGTCGGTATTTTTGGCAGCCGCGCTCACGTCAACGATCGCATCGGGGATCGTTTCGCATGTCAGTGCCTCCCGGCTGCTGTATGCGATGGGACGCGACAATGTACTGCCTGCCCGTTTTTTTGCCTATGTGCACCCAAAATTCCAGACACCGCTTTGCAACGTCTTTCTGATCGGCCTGCTGTCGCTAACCGCCTTGTGGCTCGATTTGTTAACGGCAACATCGTTTATTAATTTCGGCGCATTGGTAGCGTTTACATTCGTGCATCTGTCTGTCATCGCCCATTATGTTGTCAAGCAGAAGGAACGCTCATTAAAGGCGGTGTTCCAGTATATAGTCTCCCCATTGATCGGAATGAGCTTCATTCTGTTCCTGTGGTACAATCTGGAGCCGACCTCGCTTTACCTCGGATTTGCCTGGAGCTTGATCGGATTGATTTACTTGCTGGTTTTGACCCGTTGTTTTACGCGCAAGCCGCCACAGATGGATATGAACGTCGAATAAATAACAAAGCACAGCTCGCGCAATGCGGCTGTGCTTTTTCTATAACACCTGAATGTCTTTTTCCGGATCGAGCTTTTTCGCCAATTGCTCCTCGCCACGATGAATCCAGCCGACGAACGAATCGCGGATTTGCAGCTGTTTATCCAAATAGACGACGGCGACAAACATATAATGGCTTTTGCCGTGAAATTTGGAGCGGTAGCGCAGGTCGATCCATTTCACCTCGTACCCGAAATCATGTTCCTTCACGAGGGGATGGGCGAAGCTGGTAAAGTACAGGAAAGATTGGACTTTGTAATCCTGCTTGGCGATGCGGACGATGTCCGATTCCGGCTTGATCACAAACGAGTCGAGAACGATTGGCTCGCTGCCGTGCATTTCGCCGACGTGCCAATGCGTCGCGGTCTTAACAATCATGGTCCATTGCTGCCAAGAATGCGTCGGAATGAGCCAGTATTTCCCCTTTTGCTTGAGCGCTTTCTCGGCCGTCACCAAAGCGCGCTGGTGCACGCGGTAGCGCCAGACATAATAGCAGGCGATCAGCACGTAAATGACTAAAAAGGATTTGCCAGGGTCCGCTCCGGCCAGCCACATGCCCAAGCCGAGCAGGTGCATGGCGAAAATGAACGGATCGAAAATGAACATCGTGTCCAATGCAATCCAGCGCTTGTAAAACGGAAAAAGCCCTTTGGTTCCGTAAGAATTGAACAAGTCGACAAACACATGAAGAACAACGGCCAAAAAGGTCCACCCCAGCAGATGAAGCCAGAGAGTTTGCGGATAAAGCCATTGTATGACGCCGAAAATCAGCAGCGTCCACACAAAGATCGCTGGAATGGAGTGGGAGATTCCGCGATGGTTGCGTATATAAGCGGCACTTCCCAGCACGCGCGTGAATCCGTCCAAATCGGGGGCTTGCGAACCGATGACCGTTCCAAGCAGAACCGTTTCCGCCAGTCCGGGAACAGCGGCGACCGCCGGGTCAAGATGAGCCAGGCCTGCTAATCCGAATCCCATGACGAAGTGTGTGGCGGTATCCATGGGCAGTTGCTCTCCTCCTTTGCGCTCAAGCTCGCTTAGATATATTATAGCGCTTTCGATCGTTGATTTTCCATGAAGCCATTATTTTGTATGCCCAGATTTTTACCCTCCTCTTGTGGAGCCTAAACCTGTTCCGCTAAGATGGAGAGAGTTGTCTGCATGGACTGGAGGCGAATCGCATGTACACGATTTTTGTCGAGTACCGCATTTTACCGGAAAAGCGTGAAGCGTATTTCCACTATATGAGCACCATTCCCGCCCAAATCAGTGAGCGCGGCGGCATTGGCTACCGGCACTT
Source organism: Brevibacillus fluminis (assembly GCF_052072235.1). Classification (GTDB taxonomy): domain Bacteria; phylum Bacillota; class Bacilli; order Brevibacillales; family Brevibacillaceae; genus Brevibacillus_D; species Brevibacillus_D fluminis_A. The sequence continues at coordinate 887,209 of NZ_CM125436.1, forward strand.
GGAAGGTGTGGAGCAGCCGAACACGTTTGTGGAGGCGTTTGAGGTCGAACAGCTTGAGACATATCAGGCGATCCGCAGCTGGCGGCTGTCCGACACCGAGTTGCCGACCTTCATCAGCGGAGGCGCTGCCAAACTGCACATGTGGGCGTTTGCACCAAAGGAGTGAAACCGCACAAAATGAAAACAAGCACCAAAGCGATTCCAAAGCTGCCTGATGCATTCGAGGTGTTCGGCTTTGCCCGCGACTTGCTCGAATGGTACGATGCGCAAAAGCGGGACTTGCCGTGGCGCATCAATCGGGACCCATATCGCGTCTGGGTCTCGGAAATCATGCTGCAGCAGACGCGCGTGGAGACGGTCAAACCGTATTACCACAATTTCATGGAAAAATTCCCGACGATCACCGCGCTTGCCGACGCACCGGAAGAAGAGGTGCTGAAAGCATGGGAAGGATTGGGGTATTACTCGCGGGCGCGAAATCTGCAAGCCGCTGCACGGGAAGTAAAGACGCTGTACGGCGGAGAAGTGCCTGACACGCTCGAGGAAATCTCCAGGCTGAAGGGCGTCGGTCCCTACACGGCTGGCGCGATTTTGAGCATTGCCTATGAGAAGCCTGAGCCGGCCGTGGACGGGAATGTCATGCGCGTGTTTTCCCGCCTGCTCCTGATGCACGATGACATCGCGAAGCCTGCGACCCGAATCAAAACCGAACAGCTCGTGCGGCAGACCATCCCGCATGGAAGAGCGGGCGATTTCAACCAGGCTTTGATGGAGCTGGGCGCGACCGTCTGCCTGCCCCGCACGCCGCAATGCTTGACCTGTCCGGTGTTCGACTATTGCCTCGCCCGCAGGGAAGGCGTCCAGCACGAACTGCCGGTCAAATCGAAAGCGAAGCCGCCGCGTGAAGTCAATTATTTGGTCGCCGTCATTCCGTATGCAGGCGCATTGCTGCTGAACAAGCGTCCCAACACCGGACTTTTGGCCGATATGTGGGAGCTGCCGATGGTGGAAACGGCAGGCAAGCGCACGCCAGAAGACGAGCTGGCCGAATTTTTGCTGGAGCAGTATGGCGTAGATGTGAAAGTGGGCGAGCAGCTGCCGACGGTTCAGCATACGTTTTCCCATCTCCATTGGAATTTGCATGTCTATGCCTGCAGCGTCATCGAAGCGGGAGAACTCCCTGCCTCAGCGGTTTTTGCCACGCCGCAGGAATGGGCGGACTTTGCGTTTCCCGTCGCGTTTCAAAAGATTTTGGAATATATTTCGCATTCGTAATGAAAAAAAGAAAGCGGCCTGCCTGAACATTTTACGATGTCGGCAGCCGCTTCTTTTTTGGGGCAAGGAATCGTACTCAATGCTTTTGGATTTGAATCGCGACTTGACCATTTTCGGCGTTCACTGCGATCGTTCCGCCAATCGGAAACGTGATGATCGGCGAGACGTGGCCAAAGTTCACGTTTGTGACTACGGGGATATGATCCAGCTCGCGTTTGGAGCGGATGATTGCAGCAAGTGCGGCGTCTGTAACGCCCGAAGCATGTTGGAATCTGCCGATCAAAAGCGCCTTGACCTTGTCAAATCCAGGCTGGTGCAGCAGCGATTGCAGATCGCGGTCAAAAATATGCGGATTCGAGTAATTATCGTCCTCGACCAGTACCACCGTGTCTTCCAAGGAGGGCATATACGCTGTACCTTGCAGCAAATTGAGCGTGCAGAGATTGCCGCCGACAATTTTGCCGACCGCATGCCCCTCGCGCAAGACGGTGTAGCCGTCGTTTTCGATGAACGTCCGGTTGGCCTGATCCAGGTACCAATGGTCATCGCTCCAGTCAGGAGATGGCGTTACGTCGATCGGTTCTTCCGAGAACAAGCACTTGCGGAAATAATCGAGCGTATACGCGAACCCTTTTTCCATCGAAAACGTGGAGTAATGCGGGCCGGAATAGGTGATGAGGCCGGTCTTGACAGTGATTGCAGTCGCGATTGCCGTGATGTCGGAATAGCCGCAAAAGATTTTCGGATTCCGGGCAATCAGGTCATAATCGAGATATTGCAGCATTTGGTTGGAGTTGAAGCCGCCCAGCGTCGTCAGGATCGCCTTCACATTCGGATCGGCGAAAGCTTCATGAAGGTCGGCTACCCGCGATTCGACGGAGGAAGAGGAGAACTCATCGCACTCCTCCGCATGTGCGGAATATGTGACGGTGAGCCCCAAATCCGCCAATCGTTCGTTGGCCAGACGCCTTTGGTCCGGCGTAATGACATGGAGGCTTGTTGCAGGCGAGATGACGCGTACTTCGTCTCCGGCTTTCAGTTTTTGCGGAATCACAACAAACCTCCTCTATGGGATGAAGCATTACAAGCGCGTGATATAGCTTGGGTATTGAGCCAGAAGCTTCGTATTTTCAATCTCGATGCGTTCCCGCTCTTTATGGCGCAAGTATTCGGCAAATTGCGTTTCAGCCGACTTGGCGCGTTTTTCAATGATGATGGTAAATAAGATTAAAGAGATCTGCATGTCATATGACCTCCTTCCTGTTCAAGATAACCCAGTCAGGTACCATCCAGCACCTTGACTCCTACAATCTTCATTAGCTGACGGCGTTGCTTTTTATCCATCTGACACCCCTCCTGTTCTTGTGATAAACCATATGGCGCAAACTTTGAAAACAAACCTTCTTACAGGCGGCTGGCAAAAGAAGAAATCGAAATCGCCTGCAGTTGCTCCGCTTCATTGCGGGCTTGAATCAGCTGCTCTTCGCGGAAGCGAGCGGCGCTTTTCTCCACGGAAAATTGGCTGCGTTCAATCTTGACGGTAAACCAGATCAGGTTCAGTAACATACAAAATCACCTCCTTTATATGCGAACGTACATTCGGTTAAAAGTCTATAGAAAAAGACCGAGGAAAATATGGGCCTACGGTCTTGAGCTACAACATGGAAGAGGATATAAAAAACCGTAGATGCAGGCACCTACGGCGTTGGTCGACAAGGAATCGCAAGAATAAGCATTCACTTGCTTGTAAGATGCCGGTTATGGAGGATGCACTGCAATGTGAAGTTTTGAGTTGGGTACTGATCTGCAAGAAACGCCTGAACCACTGTATTCATCATTATAGCCATCCTCCTTTCGCTTCAAATTATTGTAAACATATGATATGGCAAAAATTTCTTTCTGTAAAGGGGGTTTTTTATTTTCGGAATAATCTTTTTTATCGGCGCAAAACATTTACTTCTATGCGCCTGCCCGATTGCAGGGAGCCGGAGGATAGCGCTGGCCGTCATTTTTCTATATAATGTAGAGTGGGCCTTTAGTACCTCGTACTAAATCATATGTCGAAAAAGAGCAAGATTTTCATCGCAAACGAGGGGGAATGTTACAGGAAAGTCAGGATACTTTTTGCAGATTGGATATACTGGTAAATAATGCGGCATCGGTCGTTTTGCGCCGGCTGCTCCTGCGCCCCGGGCTTGCAGGGAAATGTGCGGCCCCACGCTTTACTGGAGCGGCGAGAGGTCACTCTTGACATAAAATCCTTTCCTTTTATCAAAAGCAGACAAACGTAGAACTGTAGTGTAAAATAGAAAGACAAGCCATCTAAGGAGGCCATATATGCTGATTCGTTCGTTTCGTCTCGGTGATTATTCCGCTATCACTCGGATCTGGCAGGACACCAATTTAGATCGTTCAGAGACTGAATCACTAGATGCTTTGGCAACGCAATTAGCGTGGGACAGTGAATTAGTCATGGTGGCAGAGCAGGATGGGGAAGTTGTAGGAGTAGTCGTAGGAACGATAGACGGTACCAGGGCTTACTTTTACCGGCTCGCAGTTGATCCGAAAGTGCAAAAATCAGGCATTGGCCGCAAGCTGGTAGAAGCCATCGAGACTCGTTTTCGACAGCGCGGTGTGAATCGGGTGCTCATCATGGTGAATCAAGATAATGAAGAAGTCATTCCGTTTTATCATTCGCTTGGCTATGAATTGCAGAAATATGTTACACTTTCCAAAAAGCTCTCTTCTTAGCACGTACAGGATCGGATCGGAAAATAAGCGCGATTATCTCCATATAGAAGAGAAGAAAGGGGAGAGAAATGTCGCCAGCTCCGGGCAGTATTTTACGTATTGAAAGCTATAAGCACGACCAATCGCTTCATCGCTCATGGGACAAGACGACGCTGATACATACCAGCGATGCGGTGGTGATTGCCGGTAATGACCGTGTAAAAGTGACGGAAGCAGACGGCCGGGAGTGGCGTACGCGTGAGCCAGCCATTTGCACGTTTGGCCGGGGACAGTGGTTTAATACGATCGCCATGATCCGCGATGATGGGATCTATTATTACTGCAACATCGGATCTCCGTTCAGTCTGAAGGGGAATTTTCTCAGCTATATCGATTATGACCTGGATGTGAAAGTGTTCCCGGATATGACGTACTCCATCCTCGATGAAGAGGAATTCCGTATGCACAGTGAGCAGATGAATTATCCCCCGTTTGTTGTGGAGCGCGTCCGAACAGCATTAGATGATGTATTGCAATGGGTTCGACTCAGACGCGGTCCGTTCCAAAGCGGATTCGTCCAGCGCTGGTATGAGCGTTACCAGCTTGTCCGACAGGATGAAGACTAAATCCTTTTCCCGTTTGTAACGGGAGAAGGATTTTCTTTTTTTTTGCAAGGGCGTAGCTCATGATGAAGAGGGAGGAATGCTACAAAAGCTTTTGCAAAGCCTGTGAAAAGCGTTCAATCGCCTCGTCGATCAGGTGAAGCGGCGCGTGTCCGTACGTGAAGCGCACATAGCCTTCTTTGCTGCCCAGTACATTCCCTGGCACATAGACGACGCCCGCGCGTATCGCTTCCTTCAGCAGCGGGGTGTCCTTGACCGGTGCTTTTATCTTGCACCACAGATGGATGCCGCCATCCGGCGGTTGGGTGTCGACCTGTCCCTTCAGGTGGCGGGTCAAGGCGGAGAGGATCGCATCGCGCTTATGGTGCAGCGCATCCGTCAACAGCTCGATGTGCGCGTCGAATTCGGCGGAAGCGAGAAAACGCTGGGCGATCCACTGCGGAAAAATGCTGTGGCCGAAATCGACCTGCTGCTTGGCATCCGCCAGTCGCTGGATGACCGTCTGCGGTCCGATGACCCAGCCGATCCGCAGGCCGGACGCCACGATTTTGGTCAGCGAGCTGATGTAGAGCACCGTTCCATGCCGATCGAGCGATTTGAGCGTCGGCATTTGCTGGCCGGCAAAAGTAATCAGGCTGTACGGGTCATCCTCGACGATCGGAATGCCGTATTCGGTGGAAATGTCCAGCAGCCGAAGCCGTTTTTCCATCGACATCGTCGTGCCCGTCGGGTTTTGATAGGTCGGATTGACGAAAACCATCTTGATCCGATGCTTGCGGTGCAGCGCGATGAGTTCTTCCGGATTGATGCCGTCATGCTCCACAGGCAACAGGAACGTCCGCAAGCCGGCCGATTGGAACAGCGGCAGCGAATAGCAGTACGACGGGTCTTCGATCGCCACCGCATCCCCCGGCTTCAGCAGGCATTGCACCACCAGATGCAGCGCTTGCTGCGCGCCCGATGTGATCAGGATGGAGTCGGGCGTCGCCTCAATCCGCTTGAGGCTGCCGACATGTTGGCAAATCGTTTCACGCAAAGGAAAATGGCCTTGGGGGTGGTCATAGCCGAGATGACCGTCAAACTGCTGCGTCGCCATGATGGTCTGAAAGGACGCGGTCGGAAACAGGTCTGCCGACAGCTCGCCGCTCGCCATATCGATCAGGCCGTTTTCCTGCGTCTCTTTGCGGATGCGCTGGATCAGCGGGAGGTTGGGCAAAAACGAGCCGCTTTCCACGAGGTGACGCCAGTTGGGCACGCGATTTTTGGTCAAGCCCCAAATGTCGTGGCTGACGCGTGTCCCGCTGCCCTGGATGCTTTCCACCAGCCCTGCGGCGCGGAGTTCTTCGTAAGCAGCGACGATCGTGCTGCGATTCACGTTCAGCTCGCGGGCCAGCGTCCGTTCCGAGGGGAGAAAGCTGCCTGCGGGAAACTCGCCGTACGAGATGCGCCGCTCCAGATGTTCAGCGATTTGCTTGTAATAAGGGGTGCCCTTTTGCGGGACAGGTTTCCAATCCATCCGTTCCATGACCGCCTTTGCCAATTCCGTGTTTTGTCTCCATTATAGGAAAAATGGACGGGCGATGAAAAGCGGGACGAGGCAAAACGGCAAGCTGGTTCGCAGTCGCTTCCAAAGAGACAAAACGGGAAGAAAGGTGTAGAATTTGGAAAGAAGAGGAGGGATGGCATGAACAATATAAGACGCTACATGCAATTCGTCATGCCCTACTGGAAACAGATCGTGCTCACCATTTTTATCGGGATTCTGAAATTCGGGATTCCGCTTCTGCTCCCGCTGTTGATCAAATACATTCTCGATGACCTTCTGCCAAGCCAGATGCCGGCGGATGAAAAAATGAAGCAGCTGTTTTGGCTTATGATCGGGGCGCTTTTTGTCTTTACCGTTGTCCGCGCGCCTGTGGAATATTACCGGCAATACTATGCGCAGTGGGTGTCAAGCCGGGTGCTCTACGACATCCGCAACCAGCTGTTTAATCACATTCAGCGCCTGTCGATGCGGTATTACAACAACCACAAGGTGGGCGAGGTCATTTCGCGCGTGATCAACGACGTCGAGTCGACGCGCAGCTTTATCGAGACGGGTTTGATGAACATATGGCTCGATATGATCACGATCGCGTTGACCGCCTGTATCATGCTGTCAATGGATACGACCTTGACGCTGGCCTCGCTTTTGGTCTTTCCGTTGTACGGCTTCTCCGTAAAGTTTTTCTACAAGCGGCTGCGCCAGCTGACACGCGATCGGGCCGCTGCTTTGGCGCAGGTGCAAGGCCATCTGCATGAGCGTGTGAACGGAATTCCCGTCATTCGCAGCTTTGCGCTGGAGGAATACGAGGAAAAGCAGTTTGCCAAGCAGAACGGCAATTTCCTTGACAAAGCTTTTGCCCAAACGCGCTGGAATGCGTACACGTTTTCCGTGGTCAATTCGATCACGGATATTGCGCCGCTTTTGGTGATCTGGATCGCGGGCTATCAGGTGATCGCGGGGGGCTTAAGCATCGGGACGATGGTCGCGTTTTACGCGTATTTGGAGCGGCTGTATACGCCGCTGCGCCGTCTGGTCAATTCCTCCACCACGCTGACGCAGGCAACCGCAGCGATGGACCGGATGTTTGAATTTATCGATGAAGAGTATGACATCACCGACAAGCCGGGGGCGGGCGTGCTGCCCGTGCAGCCGGATACGGGACGCATTCGCGGCGAAATCCGGTTTGAGCATGTGTCGTTCCGGTACCGTGACGAAGGGGATTACGTGCTCGATGACATCGATCTGGTGATCCGGGCGGGCGAAACCGTGGCGATCGTCGGCATGTCAGGCGGGGGCAAGTCGTCCTTGATCAGCCTGCTGCCGCGCTTTTGGGATGTGACGGAAGGACGCATCACCATCGACGGAGTGGATATTCGCGATGTGACCCAGCAAAATTTGCGCAGCCATATCGGTATCGTGATGCAGGACAACATCCTGTTCAGCGAGTCGGCGCGCGTAAACATCATGATGGGCAACCCCGATGCCTCCGAGGAAGAGATGATTGAAGCAGCCAAGGCAGCGAACGCACACCAGTTTTTGCTGGATCTGCCGGAAGGCTATGAAACCGAGCTGGGCGAGCGGGGAGTCAAGCTGTCAGGCGGGCAGAAGCAGCGGGTGGCAATCGCGCGCGTGTTTTTAAAAAATCCGGGCATTCTCATTCTGGATGAGGCCACCTCGGCGCTCGATCTGGAATCGGAACACATGATTCAGGAATCGTTGGCAAAACTTACATTAGGCCGGACGACAATCATCGTCGCCCACCGTCTGTCGACGATTACCCACGCCGACAAGATCATCGTGATGAAGGAAGGGCGGATCGTGGAGATGGGACGGCACGAGGAGTTGCTGGCAAAGGAAGGCGTGTACCACACGCTGTGGAATGTGCAAGATTTTGGTGTGCCGGCAGAATCCACGCCTGCAACATGAATGTAACGTGCCTGGCATGATAGGAGTGGAGCTTTGTGGAAGTGTGGAAACGCAATCTGTACGTGCTATGTGTCGCCGTGTTTGTCGTCATGATGGCGATGAGCATGATCATGCCGTTTTTGCCTCTCTATATACACCAAGATTTTGGGATCGAGGACGAAAAGCAAGTGACGCTATGGGCCGGGATCATTTTCGGCTCCAACTTTTTGACGGCGGGGATCGTCTCGCCGATCTGGGGCAGGCTGGCAGACCGGTATGGCCGCAAAATCATGGTGCTGCGCTCCGGCTTTTTCATGGCGATCACGGTCGCGCTGACCGGATTCGCCCAAAGCATGTGGCAGCTGCTGGCGCTGCGGCTTTTGAACGGGACGATGAGCGGGTTCATCCCGTCGAGCACCGCGCTGGTTGCCTCCAGCGTTCCGCGCGAAAATTCGGGGTGGGCGCTCGGCATCCTGCAGTCGTCCGCGGTGGCAGGTTCCATCATGGGACCGCTGATCGGCGGCATTTTGGCGGACCGCATCGGGTTTCGCATGATTTTTGTTTTTACGGGTGCCTTGCTGCTGCTGGCCACCCTTTTGGTGTTGGTCACGGTGAAGGAGCAGTTCGTACCGCCTGCCAAGCAGGAAAAAACGAGCTTCCGCGAAGACACGCGCCAAATTTTCTCACTGAAGATGATGCCGGCGATCTTCGGTGTGACGGTCATGATCCAGTTCGCCCTGTTCAGCATCGTGCCTGTGCTGCCCCTCTATATTCAGAGCTTGCTTGAATCGCCGGAAAACGTCGCATTTTACGCCGGCATCGTTGCCTCTGCGATGGGCATCGCCAACGTGCTGTCTGCCCCGCAGCTGGGCAAGCTGGGGGATCGCTTTGGCCCGAACAAAGTCTTGCTCATCTGCCTCGCGATCGCTGCTGTTCTGTTTATTCCGCAAGCGATGGTGACAAGCATCTGGCAGCTGGTGGCACTGCGCTTTCTGCTCGGGCTGTGTCTCGGGGGGCTGCTGCCTTCCGTCAACTCGCTTCTGCGGCGAATCACGCCTGTGCACATGGTGAGTCGGGTGTACGGCTTCAACAACAGCTTCGTCTGTGTCGGGAACTTGTTCGGCCCGATCACAGGCGGCTTCATCGCGAGCACCATCGGCTTGCGCAGCGTTTTCTACGTGACGAGCGGACTGCTGTTCCTCAATGCGATCTGGGTCGCTGTCAATCTATACCGCGCGCCATTGGCAAAAGAGGGAAAGGAATTGTAACGTTTTTCCTGTCCGTAACGTCTACGTTAGCAGGGAGTGATTGGAAAATGAAGAAATGGAAATTATTTTTCGTATTAGGGCTCATCCTCCTGCTCGCCGCAAGCGGCTGCTCGGGCAAAACCCCTGCGGCGCCGCAGCAGCCAAACGCCGGCTCCACGCATACAACACAGCCAGAGATACCCGCTGCCGAAGAGTCGGAGAAGTATATGCAAATGGATGAAGCGACGGCGGTTGAAATGACAGCAAGCGCAATCAAAACATACTGGCACGTGATGACAGGAGGCAAACCGGCTGAGGATGGCGCACCGGTCCAAACGTTTCTGGTCGACGGAATGGAATACCGTTATCTCGGAAGCGATCTGGACACCATGGAAAAGCTGCGAGCCTACCTGGGCCAATACTTCACGGGTGAAGCGGTGGAAGCGTTCATCGAGCATGCCCGCATCATCGTGCAGGAGGGGCGGACGGCCCAGCCGAACGCGGACGGCGGCAGCATCTTGCAATGGGACAAAGCGACGGCCGAGCTTGCCAAAGAGGCGGAGAATATGAAGCAGTACGAGATGAAGGTGCCTGTCGGCGAAGGAAAAGAAGTCCAGTTTCAACCGGTCATGGTGGAAATGAAGCGGGAAAAGGGAAAAGCCTGGTTCATCAACACGCCCCCTCATGAATTGAAGTAGTCTTGCCGATAGAAGAAACAGGTGCTCTTTTCGAGGAAAGATATTCCTTTTGGAGAGGCCGATTCTTATCGACAAGTGGGCGGCTTGGCTTTGTCCGATGGTAGGCGGGCTCGGGCGTTCTTGGGAGGATGAAGCGTGTGGCAGTAGAGACGAGGGTTGATTTTCACTTTTGCGGCGGCGATACCGTCTCCATCATCACCACTGGGCCGGAAGAAATTATTCAAATGGTTGCGAATCAAAGCGATGGATGGCTGCAATACGATGACATCGTCATCAACGTGAGAAACATTTCGTACATTAAAGTCCGTACGGTCGACTAGCGGGCAGAAGAAAAAAGCACTCGGATCGGGTGCTTTTTTCTTTTTACGAACATGCGGTGAATTCCGCTATGCTTTCTGCTGCCGGGCAATCATTTCTTTGAGCAGCTGATGCTTTTGGGTGGTCATGGCGAAAACCTCATCAAAAGCGGCAGGCAAAAACTTCCCGAGCACCTCCAGCCCTTCTTGCGTGATGCCGCCTTTTGTGGCGACGCGCTCGATCAGCTGGTCGAAGCCGAGGTTCTCCGCTTGCAGCAGCATCGCCGTTCCCAGCAACGTTTCGACCAAATAGCGGCGCGTCTGCTCGATGGACAATTCCGGCGTGTGGCGCGTGCCTGCCTGTGCGAACTGCTCCAGAATTCCGGCAATCAGTCCCGGCGCGCTGCTCGTGAGGATGGTGGCCGTCTCAATCGTCGATTCGGTCACTTCCTCCGGTTTGCCCAGATGGTCGAGCAGGCCGATCAGCACCTCGCGATCGTGGGCGGAGACGGATCGGTGGCAGCAAAAGAGCGAAACGCCATGCAGCTCCTGCGAGGTGACGGTTGGAATCAGCTTGGAGACGGGACCGGCATAGCGGGAGGCCAAATCATCCAGACTGACGCCGGCGGCAGCAGACACCAGGTGCGCTCGCACTGTACGATCCTTTGCGATTTCATCGACGACAGGCAAAATGTCGAGCGGTTTCGTGCACAAAAACAGCATGTCCACCTTTGCGGCGCATTCGTGAACCGAATCGCATACGATGAACGGCCAATCTTTGGCAAAGGCTTCCGCTTTTTCGCGCGTGCGGTTATAGACATAGAGTGAATCTGCAAAGGCAGCTTTGCTGCGGGTGAAGGCTTTCACCAGCATTTGGCCGATGCTGCCCAGCCCGATGATACCGATTTTCATTCAAGCGACCGCCCTTTCTTTTTCTCATTTCCCTAATTATAAGCAAAGAAAGAGAAAATGAAAAAGTGTTGGGAATGCGCTATGATAACCATAAGGAAACACGCATGTTTCAGTTGGGAGAGTGGAAAAGCGCATGTTTAAAAAAATCATGGCAAAATTCGGCATCGGTGCTGCCACAGTCGATTTGCGCCTGGATCGGGAAGCATTCCGGCTGGGCGAGACGATTACGGGGATGATTCATATCGAAGGCGGTGCGGTCGAGCAGCGAATCTCGAAGCTTTCCGTGGCGCTTGTGCTCAAAGCCAACGTCAAAGGCAGCGTCGTGACCCGTGTGGTTGCAACGATCCCGGTGCTGCAGCACTTCATCGTGCAACCGAAGCCATTTGCACAAGAAGTTCCGTTCTACTACGCGCTCCCCAAAGAGCTGGCGATTTCGACACCGGCGATCGGGTATCACCTGCAAACCGTCCTGGATGTGGAGATGGCTGTCGATCCGACCGATCTGGATCGCGTGACGGTGCTACCTACAGCGGAGGTTCAGCAAGTGTTCCGCGCATTCGAGCAGCTGGATTTGCGCCAAAAAGCAAGCTCAGGCAAACTGACTCGCTATGGCCAAGAGTTTTCGTTTTTCCCGGGGCGACCGTTTTCCGTGCCGCTGCAAGAGATCAGCGTAACATTTTCGGAGGCGGCAGAGGGTTTGCGGCTATTGCTTGAACTGGATGTCGCGCAGGCTGGATGGTTCCGGCGCGAGCGCGAGTTTCGGGCGGAAATCATCATCCCGCGTGAGTTGCTGCAGGAGGATGCGCTGCCGCAGCTGACCGATTTTCTGTCAGAAAAGCTCGAACAGTATTTGCAAAATCCGGAGTCGATTCCGTATGTATCGTATCCGCGTTACGGCGATCGCTACGATCACTCGCCTTCTTCTTTCGGCATTGGGGAGATGATGGGCGGTATGGCCGTCGGCTTGTTGGGCGGCATGCTGCTCAATGAGCTGATCGATGATGCCAGTGAGATTGCGGGTGACTCCTTGTTTGGCGATGACACCGGCATTTTCAGCGATGACGATACTTCCACGGATGACGGCGGCAGCGATGGCGGAGATTTTGGCGGGTTCGGCGATTTCGGCGGATTTGACGAATAAGCACGGGTGGGCAGTGGGGCGCAGCGGTTGCGCCCGCTGCCCCATTTTTGTCATGTCATGCCGCCTTTTTCGACGTCTCTCACGCTGGCGGCCATTCGTTCGCTCAATAGGCTGTGTCATAAGCAAGCCCCTTTTCTACAAAAATGCACGGATGAACACTGCCAAATGCCTGTTCAGATACGGTCAGGCTACATAGTAATAGAGTGAGGGGAGGTGGAACTAGCATCATCGTTTACGTGCGCGTCTTGCAGTCAACCTATTCAACTTTGCGCGTGCAAGTCTTCCAATCGCTCGCATCAGCCTTGAACATCACAACATAACCGGTCACCCGCGATACGACAAGCTCTGCGACCGTCACGACGACGGCCTTTCCGTCAAAAATGTGGCGCCGACGCAAGCGTAGTCGGCGTTCGAGTTTTCTTGCAAGGCCAAGGATAAAAAGGGGAAACGAATCCCGGATGGTGGCGTCCGGGATTCGGCTTAGGCTGAACCGAAAGCGGCATTGCTGCATACGGATAAAAGAGGACACCGAGAGGAGAGTCTCAACATGAATGTACGGGTTACCGGCGGGGCGGGATTTATTGGCCGCTGGGACGTAAAGCGATTGCTCGAGGATGGCCATGATGTATGGGGGGGACGTTCCTGCTGCTGGAGCAAGGCAAAAAGCCCCGCATCAAGATAGTCTTCATGAGCACCTGCATGGTGTGCGATCGTTCCACGCATCCAATGGGCATACGCGAGACCGATCTGACCAAGCCGGCGTCGACATATGCGGGAGCCAAGCTCGCCGCGGAGTGCATGGCGCTTTCCTATCACTATGCCTATGATTTGCCCGTTGTGGTTGTTCGGCCGTTTCATACATACGGCCCCTATCAAAAAGCTGGCGGCGAGGGCGTCGTCGTTTCTACTTTTTGGTCAACTGCCTGAAGGGGAAAGACATTCCGCTGTTTCCAGCCTGTTTCCGGCCATGAGCGACCAAGATGTTCAAGACGTGATCGATGCGGTAGAGAAAGTCATCCATTATTACAGGGCAAAGGGGTTTTACGGATGAAGGCGACAGCGATTGTGCAGGCACGTATGGGGTCGACGCGTCTTCCCGGCAAGGTCATGCTGACATTGCAGGATAAAACGATGCTTGGTCATGTCATCACCAGATTGCAGCGGTCTCGCTGCTTGGATGAAATCGTTGTGGCGACCAGCGATTTGACGAGGGACCTCTCGATTGTAGAGGAGGCCAAACGATACAACGTGCAGGTTTTTGCCGGCAGCGAGCAAAATGTGCTCGAACGATTCGTTCAAGCAGCGCGAGCGTTTCCGACTGATCTGATTGTCCGGATCACATCGGATTGCCCACTGATTGATCCCGGGATCATCGATGAGATGGTCGAACAGTTCACCGGTGAAGCGAGTGCCTTTGATTATATGAGCAATACGCTCATGCGCAGTTTTCCGCGCGGGCTGGATGTCGAGATTTTTACCATGCAGGCACTGGAGGCAGCTTACCTGTTTGCTGCGCATGCCGATGAACGGGAGCACGTCACCCCGTATTTGTACCGGCATCCCGAGCAGTTCCGTTTGGGGATGTATGCCAATCCGATCGATTACTCCGCTTATCGCTGGACGCTGGACACGGTGCAGGATTGGCGATTTATCCAGGAGGTGTATCGTCACTTGTATCCGTACAACCCGGCGTTTTCTTGGAAAGACGTCCTTGCCCTGCTGGCCCAAAAACCGGAATTGGTTAAAATCAACGCGGATGTCCAGCAAAAAGAGGCATAACGAATGAATCGTGAATATTCCGTCTGCTTTCGCTGCGATGCGGATCGGTTCACGGGCAGCGGGCATGTGCAGCGGTGCGTGGCGTTGGCGAAGGCGCTCGGTACAATGGGCATCCGTTCGCATTTCATCATGCGACAGACGGCGGAGCCATGGGTCCGGCTGATCGAGGTGGTTGCCTGCATAAGAAATGTTGAAAAAAGCTGAACCGGTTGAAACCCGATTCAGCTTCTTTGCGTTGGGCTACCGACGATTTTTAATCATCGTCAGAAGAGCTATTGAAGATCCATACGTACTTGATCAACTCAAGCAGCGAGATCAAGGCTGCGGCTACATAGGTGAGAGCTGCGGCGTTGAGTACCTTGCCCACGCCGTCTTCTTCCGAATTGCGGATGAAGCCCATTTGAACCATCAGCGTGCGAGCACGGCTGCTGGCGTTGAACTCGACTGGCAGCGTGATCAGCTGGAATGCGACAGCCGCCGAGAAGAAGATGATCCCGAACAAAATCAGGTTCGGCTGATGCAGCAGGAATCCGGCGATCAGCAGCAGCGGCGCAATGCCGGACGAAAAATTGACGATCGGGAAGATGCGGTGGCGCGCCACCAGCATCGGATAGGACACTTTATGCTGAATGGCGTGCCCCACTTCGTGGCATGCCACCGATACGGCAGAAATCGATTGGCCGAGATAGACCGGGTCTGAAAGACGTACGACGCGATCGATCGGATCGTAATGGTCTGTTAACGTGCCGGGGATGTGCTCGACAGGAATGTTGGACAAACCGTTGGCATCAAGCATGCGGCGTGCGGCCTCTGCCCCGGTCATTCCGGTGGACACAGGAACCTCGGCGAACCGATTGAATGTTCCCTTGACACGAAATTGCGCCCACAGCGACAGACCGAACGCAATCAAAATCAGAAAATCCATCGGATGAAAGAACATATGCGGGTTCACTCCTTATTTTCTTGCTCCTACACTTGTTTTATACGATTGACCTGGCAGGAGGTTTCTAAAAAAATTGTACACTTCCTTTTCGTGAATGACAATATTCACATGCGTTTATATGTTCAAATTTTCGCTCGATAACGGCAACGATGAACTGCGCCGAAGCAAAATGCAAAAAGGCAGAGGCGAAATGGCCCCTGCCTTTTATCATGTCCAAAGCTGGCGGAATGTCTACGGTGTGCGGCTGTGTTTACTCGGTCGAAACGGATGGATCAGCCTGATCGCGCTTCGGCGAAATCATGATAAAATTCGCTTCCGGCGCGTCGATCAATTTCTGTACGCCGCTGGCTGCTTCATATTGCTCGGTGGCCAGCAGCTCTTCGCGATAAGCGGTCAGCAGCTCGCGCACATCGGCTGCGCCCTTTTGATCCAGGTCGTAAATGAACACTTTGGCGCCTTTCGCGATGCGGCGGTTCAGCGCTTTGCGGTCAAAGCCAAGCTCCGGCTGCATGCGGACATAGATCACGCCCCCGGTCATTCCGGCGCACATCCATGGACCGGGATCGCCCAACACGACGGCGCGGCCATTCGTCATATACTCGAAAGCAAATCCTTTGATATTGGCACGTGCCCCGATTCCCCCAAGCTCATCGCGGAGCGGTTCGGTGATTTCGCCGCCAAAGACGACGTCGGCACCGGACAGGCGGATGCATGCGCGGGAGTCCGCATTGCCCTGTACAAGGAACAAGCCTTTTTGCGCGCCATAGCAGAAGCTTTTGCCGACAGAACCGTCCAGATAGGCACCGTTTGCCCCTTTTGCTTTCAAAATGGAGACGCGTCCGCCGAACCCGGTTTTGCCCACGCCATCCTGCGCGCCGCCTTCGACGCGAATGTTAACGCCTTGTGCGTTGTATGCAGCCAAGCCGTTGCCAGGCACGCTGCCATCCGTGAAGGAAAGCGACACTTCCGGGAGGGAGGCGTAGCTGCCGTCCAGATGATTTTTTACGCGTTCGCCGGACCAGCGGCTGCCCAAAACGCGCTCGCCGGAAAGGATGCGGCTGAATGTCTCCTGAATCGGGCGGTCTGCGCTGAAATAGCGGGTTTCCTCGCTCTCGCCGATAGCGCCTGCCGCCACCAGCACATGTGCTGCCTCGCGGTTTGATGTCTGCACGTTGTCCGTTTTATAAAGCGGATGAACGGTCAGCAGGCTGCTCAAATCGATTTTTTCCTGCAGGCGCGCCTGGATTAGCAGATCGGAGCGGCCGACCAGATCCTGCACGCGTGTAAAGCCGAGGGCAGCGGTGAGGCGCTGCACTTCTTGCCCGAACAAGGTGAAGAAGTTTTTCAGACCGCCGACAGCGATATCCAGCTCGCGCGGCACGAAGCGGCGCAGCCCTTTTTCGTGCGCTTCTTCCAAAGAGTCGATCTGCGTGGCGATCCCCACGTGACACGTATCCAGATGGCAGCCGCGGCACGTCGTGCAGCCTACGGCGATCATCGCCAGCGTGGCAAACCCGATCCGGTTGGCGCCGAGCAGCATCAGCTTCACGACATCTGCTGCGCTTTTTACGCCGCCGTCCGCCCAAAGCTCCACGTTCTGGCGCAAGCCCGCTTCGAGCAGGGCGTTGTGAGCCGCTTTGACACCGATTTCGGCCGGGAGTCCCACATGCTGCAGCGCATGCACGCGCGCAGCCCCTGTACCGCCATCGAATCCGGACAACGTGATGATGTCAGCACCTGCTTTGGCGATTCCGACCGCGATCGTCCCGATGTTTGGCACGATCGGCACTTTCACGCATACTTTGGCGTGGCTGTTTGCGGTTTTCAATTCCGTGATCATTTGCGCCAAATCTTCAATCGAGTAAATGTCATGGTTGTTGGACGGGGAGATAAGGTCAGACCCGACTGTCGCATTGCGCGCGGCCGCGACTTTCTCCGTCACTTTGGATGCCGGAAGATGCCCGCCTTCACCCGGTTTCGCTCCTTGGCCGATTTTGATTTCCAGCAGGTTGGTGGAGTTGGCCAGTTCGATGTTTACCCCGAATCGGCCGGAAGCGATCTGCATGCCGCGCGTTTTTTTGTATTTGCCCAGCATGTCTTTGATTTCGCCGCCCTCGCCGTTCATGCTCACCATGTTCAGCTGCTCAGCCGCTTCCGCATACGCGCGGAACGCGGTTTCGTTTTGCGAACCGAACGACATGGAGGAAATGAGGAAAGGCAGCGAATGCTCTCCAACCGTGAGATCGACATCATCTGCAGCGATCGCACGATCATTTTCCGTAAAGGAGAAGTCTGTCAGGTGGCGCAAGGAAATCGGATTTTGACGCTCATTCTCCTCGATTTTCAGTGCATAGTCTGCATAAGGAATTTCACCGGCAGCCACTTGGCCGATCAGCTTCCACAAGCGCGGGAAGAGATGGAATGTCTTCGACTCGCGCGCCTGCTCATTGGCGAAATCATGATAGCGGCGGACACTGTCTTCCTGCAGGGCGGCAAACGAGGTGCCAGCCTCATCCGAGCCGCAGAAGTTGACGATGGACAGCACATCCGCGACTTCATTGTGCAAGCCGATGGAGGAGAACAGGCGGCCATAGCCGCGCAGCTCGTGAATCCCGATGGTGGAAATCACCTTTTCCAGCCCTTTGTTCAAAGCCGCGTACAGATTCGCAACGGAGCTTGCACCGGATTTGGCGAAAGCGGTGGCGAACATGCCATAAGGAGAAACGGCATCTGCGCCGAGGCCCAAAGCGAGCGCCAGATCGTGCAGGCTGCGGATCGCGCCGGAGCGCAGCACGATGCTCGTTTGGCGGCGGTAGTTGCGGATTTCCTCCGATGCTGCCGATTTGAGCGAACGATCGATCTGTCCAACCACAAGCAGCGGATCGATCCAATAGCGGTTGTCGCGGTGGCAGTCCGAATCATCGAGGAGCAGGATGACAGCGCCATTTTCCACTGCCGTCCGGGCTTCTGTGGCGAGGCGAGCGAGACCTGCTGCCAACCCTTCCTCAAGCGAGTAGGAAGTGGAGAGAATCACGATGCTGCCCGGATGATCATTGAATGTATGGATGACTTGCTCCAAGGTAAAAGTGCCTTGTTCCCCGGCTGTTTGCTGGAGCGACTGTCCTTCGAACAAAAGCGGCGACGGCAGCTCCATACGCTTGCCATCGGTTTGTTTTGCGGCGAACGGCGCCCGTGCTCCGAGGATGACGCGCGTGGAAAAGTGTTCGATTTCGCGGTCGCGGTCGATTGCCGGATTGGTAACGACGGCGACGCTTTCTTTGATGAAGTCGGCCAAATTTTGGCGTTCCTTGGAGAGTGCGGCCAGCGGGCCATCATGGCCGAGCGAGCGGATCTGTTCGGCACCGCTTACCGCCATCTGCTCAATCAGCTGAATTTGTTCACGGTCCCAGCCAAACGCGCTGTAGAAGGAAGAAGTCGGCTCTGCAGCGTCCGGTTCGCCTGCTTGCAGGTCACAGGTGTAGCTGTATGTCAGATGCTTGCGTTCGCCAGCAAAGGAAGCTTTCGCTTGGAAGCGCTCCAAGACAACCTGCTGCAGCTCATGATGGTACAGCACTTCCACAGGGGAGCCAGGTTCCAGGCGCAGTCCCACTTTTTCGCCGGGAGCGATCGATTTCGGCTCGGCCGTCATCTGCGAAACCGGCAGCACGCCTTGCTCGGAGGAGAAATACAGCGAGCTTTCGCTTTGCACCATCCAGAGCGGGCGCAGCCCGAGCGAATCGACACTGTAGACGCATTCGTTGCCATAGCGGGAAACGATGCCGGCAGGGCCTTGGGCGAAATGACCCCAAGCTTGGCGCAAATACACGTACAGATCCTGGAGGTCGTCCGAAAAGTTTTTCATTTCATGATGGATCGGCGGGAAAACGACCTCCATCGCTTCAAACAGGCTGAGCCCGTAGCGATTGATAAATGTTTCGATCGTGCGGTTGACGTTTTGCGAATCGCTTCCACCGTCGACCAGCGGCACATTCAGCATGCTCGCTTCTTCCTGCAGCTTGCTGATGGTGTTGATTTCACCGTTATGACCGAGCAGGGAAAACGGTTGAACGCGGAAAAAGTTGGACAGGGTGTTGGTCGAATACCGGTTGTGACCGATCGTGACCGAAGAGGCAAACGCTTCATTGGAAAGATCAAGGAAATACAGCGGCAAAATGTTTGCTGCTCCCATCACTTTGTACACGGTTGAATGTTGGTTGAACGAAGCGACGTGCACGTTGTAGCTTGCTTCAATTTCGACGTGCGCATCGAAAAGTAGTGCCGAATAAGCAGCTCCGGCAGCGAACGATTCGCGATCGGCAGGCATGACGGCGATTTGCCAGAAAGACGGCTCATCCTGCTTGCCGTTTTTGCCGAGTACCGCCGAGTTGACCTCGTTGTTATGTTCTAACAGAATATTCAGACCATATTTGGCAATAATGTGCCGAATGCCAGCCTTCACGGCTGCTTCGTCATGCCCGTGGCGAGGAACGAAGATATGAGCGACAGCGAATCCCGGATCGCCCACGAGGGAAGGATCAAGTGCAGCTGCGTCCAGATGGGAAGCCCAAAGTGCGCGAGGCAGGTCGGTCAAAATTCCGCACCCGTCTCCCTCACCGTCGATGAAGCCGGAACGGTGCTCCATTTGAATCAGCGAGCGAATGGTTTCGTCTACATTGCGGCGGGACGGGATTCCTGATTTCTCGACGATGCTGATAATGCCGCAGCTATCGTGCTCAATGTCGCGGTACCCTTCAAAACGTTGGATAATCTCTCTATGGTCTCTTTTTTTCATACTCCGATCGGCTTTTTCAACCGATCCTCCACCTCCTTTAAAGAATGACAGGCTTAGAAAGCGCTGCTGCGAGACAAGAATTGTGTAAAAATTCTCATCAGTACAAAAAAAGTATCATAAGGATAACACGAATATTCTGAAGATACAACCTGAGATTGGCTAAATATACAAATGTAAGCGTTTTTATACAGAAATATTTTTTGGCAATTTTGTGACATGTATTTTCGGTTGAGCACTATTCTCGTACATTAAATTGTAAATAGATAAAAACGTTCGCTTTTCTACCGGTAAAATCAGTAAAAAATTTTGTTCTATAACAGTAAGTACGCCACGTGAACAAATGTAAATTTTCTGTAATATCTGTAAAATGTATATATTATGCAATTGAAATGAATTTTTATGTAAAAAAAACGAGGCACTCTGCACGCAGTTAGCGTCCGGAGTGCCTCGCACATGTCTTATGAATCCTGCTTTTGAGCCTTGTGGTGCTCGGTTTTGCGCGGATTTTGAAATCCGGTTACTTCAAGCATTTTGGAACTCATTTTTGAATCCAATGTTTGCTCAGGTGCTTGGGGATAGCTTTTTTCGCCTTTTGACATATGGCACCTCCTGTTCAGCTTCACTCCTAGTATGTCTTAGAACACGAGGCAGCCTTTCGGAAATTGCTGGTGATTAACGCGCGCTTGCTAATGCTGCGAAGGAACGATCCACTGCAGCGATCGTTTCGTGCACATCCGCTTCCGTGTGAGCGGTGGTGATGAACCACGCTTCGTATTTGGACGGAGCGAGGCAGATCCCTTCCTCGAGCATCAGGCGGAAAAAGCGGCCGAACGTCTCGCTGTCTGCTGTTTGCGCATCGTCATAGTTGACGACTTCTTTGTCTGTGAAATAAACGGCGAGAGCGCCTTTGACACGGTTTAGCTGGATCGTCACGCCATGTTTGGCAGCTGCTGTGCGGATTCCGTCCTCCAGGATGGCGCCGAGGCGATCGAGTTTTTCGTACACGCCAGGCTGTTTCAGCACTTCCAGGCAGGCGATGCCCGCTTGGATCGAAGCCGGGTTGCCGGCCATCGTGCCCGCTTGGTAGGCAGGGCCGAGCGGCGCAACTTGTTCCATGATGTCTTTGCGTCCGCCGTAAGCGCCGATCGGCAGGCAGCCGCCGATGATTTTGCCCAATGCCGTCAGGTCCGGCGTGACGCCCAGCAAGTTTTGCGCACCGCCGTAGCAGAAGCGGAAGCCGGTGATTACCTCATCATAAATGACGAGCGCGCCTGCTTCGTGCGTCAGACGGTTCACCTCTTCGAGGAAGCCCGGCTTCGGTTCGACGATCCCGAAGTTGCCGACGATCGGCTCGACCAAAACCGCTGCGACCTCGCTGCCCCATTTTTTGATTGCGTCTGCATAGGCATCGATATCGTTGAATGGCACGGTGATCACTTCGTTCGCGATGCTTTGCGGAATGCCCGCGCTGTCAGGAATTCCAAGCGTGGAAGGGCCGGAGCCTGCTGCCACCAGCACGAGATCGGAGTGGCCGTGATAGCAGCCGGCGAACTTGATGATTTTAATCCGATTGGTATAGGCGCGGGCCACGCGAATGCACGTCATGACAGCTTCGGTTCCCGAGTTGTTGAAGCGGATTTTTTCCATCGACGGGATCGCTTCGCGAATCATTTCCGCGAATTGGACTTCCCACGGGGTCGGTGTTCCGTACAGGGTGCCGTTTTCCGCCGCACGAACAATCGCCTTGGTGATATGTGGATGCGCATGGCCGGTGATGATCGGGCCGTATGCCGCCAAGTAGTCGATGTAACGGTTGCCGTCGACATCCCAGAAATAAGCTCCTTGGGCACGTTCCATCGCGACAGGAGCGCCGCCGCCAACCGCTTTGAACGAACGGGACGGGCTGTTTACGCCGCCGACGATGCAGTCCAGAGCTTTTTCATGAAGACGGGCTGAATTCTCGTGATTCATAAATCATTCCTCGCTTTTTTCCGAAATGGTATCACGGAATATGATAACACATTTAGGCAAGCGGGGAAGGGAGGCGAAGTTTCTATTATTATAGAAGAGATCAGCCATCTGCCGGTTATCATGCCTGCTTTTTCGGGAACGAGCAAATTCACCGCGCATTTTTCTTTGCATCGTGCTACGAGTCTCATATACACTTACAAAGGTATTCGATCTTCAAGTGGTAAGGATGTGTGAAAATGATCCACGTAAAGAACCTGCAAAAGGAATTCAAGATCCATCAGGCGCGCGCAGGGCTTGGCGGCGCGTTGCGGGATTTGTTCAGTCGGGAATACAAGACGGTGAAGGCTGTCGATTCAATCTCCTTTGATGTAGAGGAGGGGGAAATTTTTGCACTGATCGGTGAAAACGGCGCGGGCAAATCGACCACGATCAAGATGCTTACGGGAATTTTGACGCCGACAGGGGGCGAAATGAGCCTGAACGGATTCGTGCCGTTCAAAGAGCGGGAGGAATACGTCAAGTCGATCGGCGTTGTATTCGGCCAACGCTCGCAGCTGTGGTGGGACTTGTCGCCGCTCGAATCGTTCCGCCTTTTGCGTCGGGTGTACAAAGTGGACGACGCTGCGGGCAACGCATGGCTTGACCGTTTGGTGGAGGAGCTGGAAATATCCTCATTCGTCAACCAGCCGGTGCGCAAGCTGAGCCTTGGTCAGCGGATGCGATGTGAGATCGCGGCTTCCCTGATCCACAAGCCCAAGCTGCTGTTTTTGGATGAACCGACAGTCGGGCTGGATGTACTGGTGAAGCAAAAGATTCGCGATTTCCTGCACAATTTGAACCAGACGGAGAAAATGACCATCCTGCTCACGACACATGACGTGTCCGACATCGAAGCGCTCTGTAAACGGGTCATCGTCATGGACAAAGGGAAGCTGATCTTCGACGGGCTGCTGCACGATTTGAAAACGCGCTGGGGCGACGGTACCGAGGTGGTGTTCCAGTTCAAGCAGCGCACGACTGTCGAGCAAGTCCGCGCGGCGCTGGGCGATTTTGTCTGTGACTTGACGGCCGAGAACAATATGAGCATGCGCGTGCGGATGAAACAGAGCCAAAATGCGCTCCCGCATATCTTGTCGACTGTCATGGCTTCGTTTGAAGTGGCGGATGTGAAAATGCTGGAGACGAACACAGAAGAAATCGTGCGCAACATTTACTCGACGGATGGCGAGGTAGCGAGCCATGGGTAAACTGTACGCCGAGCTGATCCGCATGCGTTTTCTCACCTTGCTCGCTTATCGGGTCAACTATTACAGCGGCATCATCATCTATGGGCTGAATATCGGGGCGTATTACTTTTTGTGGAGCGCCATCTATGGCGACCAGCCTAATCTGGCCGGATTGTCCGTGGCCCAGATGACTTCCTATGTGGCGATTGCCTGGATGTCCCGGGCTTTTTACTTCAATAATATCGATCAGGAGATCGCCCAAGATGTGCGCGATGGAAAAGTCGCCATCGAAATGATCCGGCCGTACAACTATTTGTCGGTCAAGACGGCACAAGCGCTGGGGGAAGGCATTTTTCGCATGATCTTTTTCGCGTTGCCGGGGATGGTGCTGGTCAGCATCTTTTTGCCGCTCAGCTTTCCGCCAAGTTTGGCTGCCTGGGGGCTGTATTTGGTCAGCTTGCT
This sequence comes from Brevibacillus fluminis, assembly GCF_052072235.1. GTDB lineage: Bacteria > Bacillota > Bacilli > Brevibacillales > Brevibacillaceae > Brevibacillus_D > Brevibacillus_D fluminis_A. The sequence continues at coordinate 910,755 of NZ_CM125436.1, forward strand.
GTTGGCCTTTATCATCAACACGGAGATCAACCTGCTGACCGGCGTGCTGACGTTCTTTTTATTCCGCAATGAAGGCATGATGCACGCCAAGCGCGTCGTCGTCGATCTGTTATCCGGTTTGATTTTGCCGATCAGCTTTTTCCCGCTGTGGGCGCAGACGGCAATGGGATGGCTGCCGTTCCAGGCGATCAATTACTACCCGAGCATGATTTTTACCGGAGCGATTCAGGCCGATGGGGCTTTGTCGGTCATCGGCATCCAGCTCATTTGGGTATTCGTAATTTTGCTCCCGATCTGGCTGTTGTGGACGCGTGCGCGCCGCCGGCTGATCGTGCAGGGAGGGTGATATGACATGAAGAACATGGGAACCATCTTTCGTTTGTTTGCCGACTACTTGAGCCAATATTTCAAGACGCGGCTTGCCTACCGCGCGGATTTCCTCGGCGAACTCGTCTCGAATCTGGTGTTCGAGCTGATCAATCTTGTTTTCATCATTGTCGTCTTCCAGCATGTGCCGACGCTGAAGGAATGGACGATGTATGAAGTGATATTCATCTATGGCTTCTTTTTGATTCCGTACGCACTGTTCAGCATGTTTTTCGGATTTTGGGATTTCAACGAGCGCTACATTATCCGCGGCGAGATGGATCGCATCCTGACGCGTCCGGTTCACAATCTTGCGCAAGTGTGCCTGGAGTCAATCGCGCCGGACCGCATTTTCGGCGTGATCAGCGGCTTGATCATCATGGGCTACGCTGCCTTTCAGCTCAAGCTCAGTTTTACATGGTATGATCCGTTTATTTTTATCGGGCTGGTGATCAGCAGCGTTCTGATTTATGCCGGCGTGTACACGGCGATCGCTGCGGTCAGCTTTTTCTCTGATTCGCGGACCGGGATTTCCCCGATGATTTGGAACCTGCAAAACTACGGCCGCTACCCGGTGGAGATTTACAACAAGTTTATCGGGTTTTTGCTGACCTACATTTTGCCGTTTGCTTTCGTCGGCTTTTACCCGTCCGCCTACTTCTTGAAAAAAGAGCAGTGGTACACGTTCACCATGCTGACTCCCGTGATGGGCGTGATCTTTTTTGCCATCGGTCTTGCTGTCTGGCAGTATGGCGTGAAGAAATACCAGGGTGCCGGGTCGTAGGCGTTTACAAGCAAACAAGCAATTAGCACATGACGCCGAATCCTTGATTTACATCGGGATTCGGCGTTTTTTACTGTGACGATTACAATTCCTCCACGTAGCGTGACAATCGCTCTACTGCCAGCTTCGGGTCCATATCGATCTGAAAAAGCATGTAGAGATGTGAAGAAGGGAATAAAGCTCTGCGGGCAGCGTTATATAAGGTTGGCTTTTGGGCTTTGATCAAGGCCATGATTTCCGCTGTCGGCGGGGTGACGATTTTGATGCGGAGCAATCCGTTCAAGTACGTGAGAAGTCTGACGACAGATGTGCGGTCCGTATCGTCCGGCACCGATTTGATCAAGTGATAAAGGTTTGTGACAATCGCTTTTTTGGTTTGGGCGAGGCTTATTTGTACCTCATTTGTCATCAAGATGACCACCTTCTGCATGAGTATCGATCGACGCCTCTACGCACTGTCGTACGGGAACAAGCGCGGTCGGGTGCAACTTATTATTGCTGAAGAGGGGATGGCTGGAATACAGACGTTCAGGCAATATTGCCAAAAGGCAGTCTGGAAGAGGGAAGGAGAGAAGTACAGGCCGAATGTCTATCTACAATAAAAGGCGGCTTTACCTACACGAGGAGCTTGAAAGAAATAATTCCTAGGAATTAGGTAGCAATTCTTATTGTCAAAAACAATACCCGCGTATATAATAAGTGGGAAAAAACTTCACAATTCCTTCGGGGCAGGGTGCAATTCCCGACCGGCGGTGATCACGATTTTTGTGTAAGCCCGCGAGCCTCTCGTCGCTTCAAGCGGCAGAGTGCAGGATTTGGTGCGATTCCAAAGCCGACAGTACAGTCTGGATGGGAGAAGGATGACGACAGTACGTTCGCACACGTGCTTGTTTGCTTGTGCAAATGACTGGGGTGGAAGAGGCGCCGTTTTGCGGGATGGAGCACCTCTTGTTTCCCTATCTCATTTTCACGCAAGAAACGATACCCATGCCCCCGAATCATGCGTCTTTTGATGCAGCTCGGGGGCTTTTTACGTTTCGTCGGGCAGGGCGTGCCGCGAGACTGTTGCCATTCCTCAAGAAGGAGAAGTAGCCAAAGAGGAGATGGAACAGATGCAAAAACATGAATTGTCTTTGAATCAGCCGACGCAGATGAAACGGCTGGTGGCGATCCCGGTTTTGGCGGCGGTTGCCTTTATTCTGCAAGCGTTGGAAATCCCGCTGCCGTTTTTCCCGACGTTTCTGAAGCTTGATTTCAGCACGCTGCCTGGCATTTTCGCGGGACTTGTATTCGGTCCGGTAGCTGGTATCATGGTGGAATTGCTGAAAAACGGCCTCCATTTGCTGCTGAAAAACACAGACGGCTTGCTGATCGGTGAATTGGCCAACTTTATCGCCGGCGCCTGCTTCATTTATTTGACGGTCACGATGCAGCGCATGGGCAAAGGGAAAGGCTCGCTGATTGCCGGTTTCGCGCTGGGAACCGTGCTGATGACGGTGTTTATGTCGGTAGCCAACTATTTTGTGATGATTCCGGCTTATGCTGTCTTGTACCAGATGCCGGTAGAAAAACTGCTGGAAATGTTCCGGATGGACAGCTTGTGGTCGTTGATCGTATACGGCATTGCGCCTTTCAATATTGTCAAAGGTGTTCTCGTTTCCATTTTGGCATTTTTGATTTATGTCAAAATCGAACCGCGAATCAAACATATGGGATCATGAGAAAAAGGACAGCTCTCGAGAAGAGGCTGTCCTTTTTTGCTAGAACGGGAGTATCATGACAAAGGCCCCGTCCAATCGCTTGGCGGGGCCGCTTTCGTAACCGGATGTGCGCGATTAATCGATGTCTTCAAACGGCTCGTCCGCATCTTCGGACGGATGTGGCGGCGTATACGGGAAGAGGATGTCGTAAAATTTGTACTTTCTGCGGTTCTCGTCCGGCTTCAGCTCGCGGTACCGTTTGATCAGGTTGGAGATTTCGTTCAAAAACTCTTTCCGCTCTTCTTTCGTCAGGTTGAATTCGGTGATGTTGTACCCGAATGTATCCTTGTACTCTTTGCGGACATCGACATCGCTGGCGATGAAGTGGTTCAAGGTCCGCATGAGGTCCTGCTCGGTGGTGCGGATCGGCGTAAACATCACGTCGCTCAACTGGTGGGCGTTTTCCTCGATCATCACTTGCAGCTTGACTGTGATCAGCTTAGCTACAGGCTGGTAATATTTTTCGACGATGGAACCTTTGACACGGGTATCCACTTGCTCAAGCAAGCCGACACGCACCAGCTCTTTGACATGATAGTGAAGGCGGGCTGCGTTTTCGCCCAGCTCTGTCGCGATCTGCTTGGCTGTCCGCGGCTCCAAATCTTCGAATAACTCCAGAATTTTCACACGCTCGGGGATCGCCAATGATTTTAAGGCTTCAGGATCTGTAACATCGTAAAATTCTCTCATGACTTTCAGTTCACCGTCCAGCTTCTATATGAAAGATTCATCTACACTCTTAACAATTCTTTATAATTGCTGCCATCCATCAATTCTATCGTTTTCTTGGGCAAATCGCAACTTGCTCCTGTATGTTTTTAATACATTAATGTGCGAAAAAATTAAGTTTCTCATTCGTGTATGGTAAAATGTGAGCAAAACCATCTCTTTAAGGAAGGGATTTCCATGAATTCAGTCGGACAAGCCGCCCCTGCGTTTTCTTTGCCAGCCAGCAACAATCGGACGATCTCGCTTTCCGATTACAAAGGCAGCTATGTTGTGCTTTATTTTTATCCGAAAGACATGACGCCGGGCTGCACGACAGAAGCGTGCGATTTCCGGGATTACCACGGCGATTTCGCCAAACTGAACACGATCGTTTTGGGCATTAGCCCGGACGATGTCAAGTCGCATGACAAGTTTACCGTCAAGCACGAGCTGCCTTTCCCGCTGCTTGCCGACACCGACCACCAGGTAGCGGAAGCATATGGCGTGTGGGTGCTGAAGAAAATGTACGGCCGGGAGTACATGGGCATCGAGCGCTCAACCTTTGTCATCGATCCGGAAGGAAACATTGCCAAGGCATGGACGAAGGTGAAGGTGAAAGGCCATGTGCAGGAAGTGCTCGATTTCATTCGCGCGCAACAGAAGTAGACCATTTGCCAAAGGGGATAATGATTACGCATGAGCATACCTATGGATTATATGATTGAATCGTTTGTCACACTCGCCAACATTCCAAGCCCGACCGGAAACGCGGGCCCAGCGATCGCGTGGGTGGAAGAAGAATTCCGCAAGCTTGGGCTGGCGGTGACGCGGACGAACAAAGGAGCGGTGCTGGCGACAGTCAAGGGAGCCAATGACGAGAAGCACCGTCTTGTAGCGGCGCACGTCGATACGCTGGGCGCGATGGTCAAGGAAATCAAGAGCAACGGCAGGCTCCGCCTGACCAATATCGGCGGCTATGCGTGGAATACGGTGGAAGGCGAGTATTGCACCATCGAGTCGGCGATCACCGGCAAAACGTTTACCGGCACCGTCGTGATGATGAAGTCGTCCGTCCATGTGCACAGCACTGAGGTGGGCAAGACGGAGCGGACGGAAAAAGTGATGGAAGTTCGCCTGGATGAAAAAGTGGTGTCCAAGCAGGATGTGCTCGACCTCGGAATCCGCGTCGGCGATTTCGTCTCCTACGATCCGCGGGTGACTGTGACGGACAGCGGATTCATCAAGTCGCGCCATCTCGATGACAAGGCGAGCGTAGCGATTATCCTCGGCTTGCTGCGCCATCTGAACGAGAGCGGACAAAAACTGCCGTACACCACGCATTTTTATATCGCCAATAACGAAGAGATCGGCTATGGCGCGAATTCCAACATTCCTGCGCAAACCGTTGAGTATTTGGCGATCGATATGGGCGCGATCGGTGAAGGACAGGCCACGGACGAATACTGCGTCTCCATCTGCGCGAAAGATTCGTCCGGCCCGTACCACTATGGTTTGCGCAAGCATCTGGTCAAGCTGGCTGATGAACTTGGGCTCAACTATCAGGTGGACATTTATCCAAGCTACGGCTCTGACGCAAGCGCTGCGCTGCGGGCAGGGCATGATATCGTACATGGCCTGATCGGACCGGGCGTGGATGCGTCCCACTCGTTTGAACGGACGCACCGCGAATCGTTTGAAAATACTTACAAGCTGGCTCTCGCCTACCTGCTGCATGGCGAATTGATGGCGTAGGCGGCGGAAGGGGCAATCAAGGTTGAACAACATGTACAGCTGGGCGGATTACTACGATTTGACGCAGCGCGGCGTTCCGGGAGACGTTTCTTTTTATGTGGAAACGGCGCGCAAATACGGAGGGGACGTTCTTGATCTGGCTTGCGGTACAGGCAGGATCAGCATTCCTTTGGCGGAGGCGGGTCTTGAGGTGACAGGCATGGACTTGTCGAGCGAGATGCTGGCCCGCGCCCAGGTCAAGGCGCAAGAAGCCGGTTTCTTTGAGCAGATCACGTTCCTGCAAGGCGATATGCGCAAATTCGAGCTTGGCAAAACGTTTTCGGTCATCATGATTCCGTTCCGCTCGTTTCTGCATCTGCTGCAAATCCACGAGCAGATGAAAGCGCTCGGCTGCATCCGGCGCCATCTGAAGCCCGGCGGCAAGCTGATCATGAACGTGTTTGTGCCGAAAATCGAACACCTTTACGAAGAAAGCGAAAAAATGTCGCTGCGCAGCATTTTTCCGTTGGAGACAGGCGAGCAGGTGGCCATGTGGGATTACACGCGCTATGACCATTTCCAGCAGCTTTCCGAGGTGACACGGACGTACGAGCGGCTCAGTCCGCAAGGCGTCGTTACGGAAAAAGTGGTCGGCCGCTTCACGCTGCGCTATATTTTTCCGACGGAGCTGCACCATTTGCTGCGGTTAAACGGCTTTAAAGTGATCGAACGGTACGGCGCTTTTGACAAATCGCCGTTCGACGCGAAAAGCAGCGAGCTGATTCTCGTTGCGGAATAATCGATGCTCACGGCTTGCAAAATGGAATCTGGGGAGGGGTTGTGCGGGATGAAAATATACACGAAATCGGGCGACAAAGGGGAAACATCGCTTGTGTACGGCGCGCGTGTGCCCAAATATGCGGATCGGGTCGAGGCGTACGGGACATGCGACGAGGCGAACTCGGTGATCGGGCTTGCGCTGTCTACGCTGCCGCAGGACGATCAGTGGCGGGAGCTGCGCGGTTTTTTCCATATCGTGCAGACGAAGCTGTTCCATATCGGGGCGGAACTGGCTACGCCAGCTGATAAAAAGGTGGGATGGCCGATCCAGGAGCAGGATGTTCTCGACCTGGAAGCCCAGATCGACACGCTCGACGGCCATTTGCCGCCGCTCACCAATTTTGTTCTGCCAGGCGGACACCCGAGTGCAGCAGCGCTACATGTGGCTCGTACCGTCGTGCGCAGAGCCGAGCGAAAAGCCGTTCAACTCTCGACTGCGGAAGAAGTGAATGCGGTCGTCATCAAATATTTGAACCGCCTGTCCGATTATCTGTTTGTCGCCGCCCGCTATGTGAACAGCAAGACGGGCAATGTGGAGCCGAATTTGCACGAATAGAAGTTGCAGCAAAAAGCGTGTTGGGCGGAAGTAGCAGCGTCCAGGCACGCTTTTTTTTGTACATATGCCGATGAGGTTTTCCCAGAAAGGTCTTCCCAGTGAATGTGGGATGGCGTGTTATAATATAAGGAATAGAGAAGAGGTGAGGGGCAGGCTATGGCAAAACTAACGATGAAACGTTTCCTGCAGACGCTCGCGGACATGTTCCCCGATGCGCATTGCGAGCTGAATCATACCAACGCCCTTGAGCTGACAATCGCGGTGCTGTTGTCTGCGCAATGCACGGATAAAAAGGTGAACCAGGTCACGGAGCGGCTGTTTCAAAAATACAAAACGCCGACCGATTATTTGATGGTTCCGCTTGAAGAGCTTCAGGAGGACATCCGGCAAATTGGGTTATATAAAAACAAAGCGAAGCATATTCAAGAATTGTGTCGGATGTTGATCGATCATTACGATGGCGAAATTCCGGAGAAGCACGAAGAGTTGGTCAAGCTGCCGGGGGTCGGGCGCAAAACGGCAAACGTCGTCGTCTCGACCTGGTTCGGTGTCCCTGCGCTGGCTGTCGACACGCATGTGGAGCGCGTCTCCAAGCGTCTCGGCTTTTGTGAGGAAGAGGACACGCCGCTGCAGGTGGAAAAGACGCTGATGCGCAAAATCCCGAAAAAGGTATGGACCGTGAACCATCATCGTCTGATCTTTTTCGGACGCTACCACTGCAAGGCACAAAACCCGCAGTGCGCCACCTGTCCGCTGTTCGATGCGTGTCCGTCAAGACGGAATCTTTCCAAGTCGAAGGCTTCATCGTAATTGATATTGACATTTTTGACAAACTAGAGATACACTTTATTTATAACAATTCTAAAATGATTGTAATTGTTACCATGATGCTTACGGATAGGAGGTGCAAGATGATATGGCGCGAGTGGAAAAAGCGATCGAAATTTTGAAGCATACCGGAGTGCGCATGACTCCGCAGCGTCATGCGATCTTGGCGTATCTTTTGGATGCCATGAACCATCCTACGGCTGATGAGATATACAAGGCGCTTGAGGGACAATTCCCCAACATGAGTGTTGCGACGATCTATAACAACCTGCGTGTCTTTAAAGATGCCGGGCTGGTTAAAGAGCTTACCTATGGTGACGCATCCAGCCGTTTTGACGCGAATGTTGAGGAAGAGCACTACCACGTGATCTGCTCCGGCTGTGGAGTCATCCGTGACTTCCAGTTTCCGTACCTGAGTGAAGCTGAGCATTCTGCCGCACAGCTCACAGGCTTCAAGGTGACGGGACACCGGATGGAAGTATACGGATTGTGCGAAGATTGCCAGAAAAAACCGCATTGATCGAGTTTCATCCTTGGGGAAGACATCTTATCTGCTGTGACGAACGGTAGTGAAGATGTTTTTTTGTCTTCGTCCATGTGGAAGTGAAATACGGAAATGTAACTTCTTGATGCCTTTCGACGTCTTATTGCTTGGGGAAATGCGGAAGTAAACAGTACATACAATGTATGATCGGGAAAAGAAATGAGGAGGAACCGTTGTGAGCCTATCGTTACATTCTCCTCCGCGCATCAAGCGAAAGCGAAAATTGTGGGGACCGCGTCTGATGCTCCTCTGCTTTTTTGTCTTGGTTGTGGGGAGTATCGGGATTTGGTATGTGAATCAGTTGCCTTCTACGGAACATGTCGCGCCTTTTGGCGGAAAAACCAATGTCATTGTCTTTAACGGAGAAGCATTCGAGCAGCCGTATCGCACAGAAAATGGGCAGATCATGCTGCCGTTCGATTTTATCAAGGCGCATCTCGATCCCAATGCGTTTTGGGACGAGCCGACGGATTCCTTGATCATTACGACAAAAGACAAAGTATTGCGAATGGAGAGCGGCCAGCTGACCGCTTATTTGAACAAAACACCGGTTACCCTGCAGATCCCGCTGACCGAGCAAGATGGCATCCGCTATGTGCCGTATGCCCCGTTGGAAAAGCTGTATCCGTTCCAGCTCGATCTCGTGGCGCAAACAAATGTGCTGAAAGTGGCCAAGCACGGCGCAAGCGTACAGGAAGGGAAAGTCGTGGCCGATGGGGACACGGAGCCGCTGCGGACAGGGGCTGGCATTAAAAATCCGATCGCGGGCGATCTGGCGGGCGATTCGATCGTGCAAGTGTTGGCTGAGCGGGAGGGCTGGTACCGGGTGCAAGCGGAAAACGGCTTGGTCGGCTATTTGCCGAAGGATGCGGTTTCGCTGACTGCGATTAAAACGATTGCCCCTGCAAGTCCGACGATCGAGCAGGAAGCAGCAGCCTGGAAGCCGCTCGGCAAAAAGATCGTTCTCGCGTGGGAGCAGGTCACCAAAAAGACGGCAAATACAGCGAATTTTCCTGAAATGGCAGGCTTGAACGTCGTTTCACCCACCTGGTTCGAGCTGAAGGATGACAAAGGGACGTTTACAAACAAAGCGGATGCGGCTTACGTGAAATGGGCACACAGCAAAGGC
>NZ_CM125436.1:925000-1502500 GCF_052072235.1 Brevibacillus fluminis
GGAGGGGAGTGAAAGAGTACCTGAAACCGTGTGCTTACAAATAGTCGGAGCACTGTTTATGTGTGACGGCGTGCCTTTTGTAGAATGAACCGGCGAGTTACGGTAACGTGCGAGGTTAAGTCGAAGAGACGGAGCCGCAGCGAAAGCGAGTCTGAACAGGGCGCAAGTACGTTGCCGTAGACCCGAAACCGTGTGATCTAGCCATGTCCAGGGTGAAGGTAGGGTAACACCTACTGGAGGCCCGAACCCACGCACGTTGAAAAGTGCGGGGATGAGGTGTGGCTAGCGGTGAAATTCCAATCGAACTCGGAGATAGCTGGTTCTCCCCGAAATAGCTTTAGGGCTAGCCTCGGACTTAGAGTTTTGGAGGTAGAGCACTGATTGGGCTAGGGGCCCTCATCGGGTTACCGAACTCAGTCAAACTCCGAATGCCAAAAACTTATGTCCGGGAGTCAGACGGCGAGTGCTAAGATCCGTCGTCAAAAGGGAAACAGCCCAGACCATCAGCTAAGGTCCCCAAGTGTATGTTAAGTGGGAAACGATGTGGAGTTGCCCAGACAACCAGGATGTTGGCTTAGAAGCAGCCACCATTTAAAGAGTGCGTAATAGCTCACTGGTCGAGTGACTCTGCGCGGAAAATGTAACGGGGCTAAACATACCACCGAAGCTATGGCAGTCCTAACGGACTGGGTAGGGGAGCGTTCCAAGCAGCAGTGAAGCCGTACTGGAAAGAGCGGTGGAGCGCTTGGAAGTGAGAATGCTGGTGTAAGTAGCGAAAAGACAAGTGAGAATCTTGTCCACCGAAAGCCTAAGGGTTCCTGGGGAAGGCTCGTCCTCCCAGGGTTAGTCGGGACCTAAGCTGAGGCCGAAAGGCGTAGGCGATGGACAACTGGTTGATATTCCAGTACCACCGTGATTGCGTTTGAGCGATGGCGTGACGCAGGAGGATAGGGTGAGCGGCCTATTGGATGGCCGTCTAAGCAGTAAGCCTGATGTGTAGGCAAATCCGCACATCATAAGGGCAAGCCGTGATGGCGAGGGAAATTTTAGTACCGAAGTCCCTGATTTCACACTGCCAAGAAAAGCGTCTAGTGAGCAATCTGGTGCCCGTACCGCAAACCGACACAGGTAGGCGAGGAGAGAATCCTAAGGTGCGCGGGATAACTCTTGCTAAGGAACTCGGCAAAATGGCCCCGTAACTTCGGGAGAAGGGGCGCCTCGGTAGGGTGTTAAAGCCCGAGGGGGCCGCAGTGAAAAGGCCCAAGCGACTGTTTAGCAAAAACACAGGTCTCTGCGAAGCCGCAAGGCGAAGTATAGGGGCTGACGCCTGCCCGGTGCTGGAAGGTTAAGGGGATGGGTTAGCGCAAGCGAAGCTTTGAACCGAAGCCCCAGTAAACGGCGGCCGTAACTATAACGGTCCTAAGGTAGCGAAATTCCTTGTCGGGTAAGTTCCGACCCGCACGAAAGGCGTAACGACTTGGGCGCTGTCTCGGCAAGAGACCCGGTGAAATCATAATACCTGTGAAGATGCAGGTTACCCGCGACAAGACGGAAAGACCCCATGGAGCTTTACTGTAGCCTGGTATTGGAACTTTGTGCATCATGTACAGGATAGGTGGGAAGCTGAGAAGCAGGGGCGCCAGCCTCTGTGGAGCTGTCGGTGGGATACCACCCTTGATGTACGGAGTTTCTAACTCGGCACCCTTATCGGGTGCGAGGACCATGCCAGGTGGGCAGTTTGACTGGGGCGGTCGCCTCCTAAAAAGTAACGGAGGCGCCCAAAGGTTCCCTCAGAATGGTCGGAAATCATTCGTAGAGTGTAAAGGCACAAGGGAGCTTGACTGCGAGACCTACAAGTCGAGCAGGGACGAAAGTCGGGCTTAGTGATCCGGTGGTTCCGCATGGAAGGGCCATCGCTCAACGGATAAAAGCTACCCTGGGGATAACAGGCTTATCTCCCCCAAGAGTCCACATCGACGGGGAGGTTTGGCACCTCGATGTCGGCTCATCGCATCCTGGGGCTGAAGTAGGTCCCAAGGGTTGGGCTGTTCGCCCATTAAAGCGGTACGCGAGCTGGGTTCAGAACGTCGTGAGACAGTTCGGTCCCTATCTGTCGCGGGCGTAGGAAATTTGAAAGGAGCTGCCCTTAGTACGAGAGGACCGGGGTGGACATACCGCTGGTGCACCAGTTGTTCCGCCAGGAGCACAGCTGGGTAGCTATGTATGGACGGGATAAGCGCTGAAAGCATCTAAGCGTGAAGCCCCCCTTGAGATGAGATTTCCCACAGAGTTAATCTGGTAAGACCCCTCATAGACGATGAGGTTGATAGGTTCGGTGTGGAAGCGCGGTAACGCGTGGAGCTGACGAATACTAATCGGTCGAGGGCTTATCCACAACAATCCATAGCAATGACTTGCGTATCCGGTTTTGAAGGAACAAGTCCTTCAACCGAATATTCCTCAGTAGCTCAATGGTGGAGCAACCGGCTGTTAACCGGTAGGCTGGCGGTTCGAGTCCGTCCTGAGGAGCCAGTATGGATGGATGTCCGAGCGGCCGAAGGAGCACGATTGGAAATCGTGTAGGCGGGGACAACTCGTCTCGTGGGTTCAAATCCCACTCCATCCGCCATCATGGCCCGTTGGTGAAGCGGTTTAACACAGCAGCCTTTCACGCTGTCATACAGGGGTTCGAATCCCCTACGGGTCACCATATTTCACGGAGGCTTAGCTCAGCTGGGAGAGCATCTGCCTTACAAGCAGAGGGTCGGCGGTTCGATCCCGTCAGCCTCCACCATTCGTTTCACTCATCGGTGTAAGCTGTGGATCTCACCGCAAGCGGTTCACCCTTTGTAGTGAATCCAGGAGAATTGCTCGGGTACAACTGATCTGGCTGCGCATAGAAGTAATTCGACGCAGTATCGCCAGTAGGCAGCGATCCCGTCAGCCTCCACCATATAAATATATTACCGTCGCGGGGTGGAGCAGCTCGGTAGCTCGTCGGGCTCATAACCCGAAGGTCACAGGTTCAAATCCTGTCCCCGCAACCAAATTTTCTACTTGCACGACCTCGAAATAACATCCTGCTCAAGTAGAATCGTAGTACACGTAGGGTCAATCAAATATGGAGCTGTGGTGAAGTTGGAGTTCACGCCGGTCTGTCACACCGGAGGTCGCGGGTTCGAGTCCCGTCAGCTCCGCCATTTCAAAGAAGCTGTGAGACGGGTCTCTCACCCGTTCCGGGTTTACCCTCGCAGTGATTTCTAGGTGGTATTTGCTCGGGTACAACTCATCTGGCTACGCAAAGAAGCAATTCGACGCAGTGTCGCCAGTAGGTAGCGAGTCCCGTCAGCTCCGCCATTTATGGCACATTACTCACACGAGTGCGGTTCGGTAGCTCAGTCGGTAGAGCAGAGGACTGAAAATCCTCGTGTCGGCGGTTCGATTCCGTCCCGAACCACCATTAAAAAATAATAGGGGCATAGTTTAAAGGTAGAACGAAGGTCTCCAAAACCTTTGGTGTGGGTTCGATTCCTACTGCCCCTGCCAATCAATTTCATTTGATCCATATGGCGGTCGTGGCGAAGGGGTTAACGCACCGGATTGTGGCTCCGGCACTCGTGGGTTCAAGTCCCATCGATCGCCCCATTTTCAATTTTGGGGTATAGCCAAGCGGTAAGGCAACGGACTTTGACTCCGTCATTCCTAGGTTCGAATCCTAGTACCCCAGCCATATTCACCATTATGCGGACGTAGCTCAATTGGTAGAGCGTCGCCTTGCCAAGGCGAAGGTCGAGGGTTCGAGACCCTTCGTCCGCTCCATTTCTTTATCTGAAATGGTTTGTTTTTATTATATGGAGGTATAGCCAAGTGGTAAGGCACGGGTCTGCAAAACCCTCACCCCCGGTTCAAATCCGGGTACCTCCTCCAATGTAATATGCCGGTGTGGCGGAATGGCAGACGCGCGCGACTCAAAATCGTGAGGGAAACCGTGGGGGTTCAAGTCCCTTCACCGGCACCATACAATCACACACAAGCTCTTTTGATCAAATGGATCGAAAGGGTTTTTTTGTTATGATGGACACTTTTCGATCAACAGGTTCACCAGGAGAAGTTTTCTTGAATAAGCAGGGGAATGAATCAGAATGGATAATAGTCCCTACTAACGGGATGTATAGCAGGAAGGGGAACACGAAAACTTCAGAGAGAGGCTTTTTCCACTGTACGGGCATATACATGTACAAGAATGGAGGGAGAAGATGAGGTACGGCTTACACGAAACGCCGCCGATCGGGGTCACGATCGTTGGGGCACTTCAATGGCTGATTGTGACATTGGCAAACACATTTGTCGTCCCATTGATGATCAGCCAAATTTACGGGCTGGACACAGCGCAAAGCCATAGCTTTATGCAGCAGACGATCTTTTTTGTCGGGGTCGCATCGCTGCTGCAAGTATGGTTGGGCCACCGTTATCCGCTGATGGAGGGGCCAGCTGGCCTCTGGTGGGGGATTTTCATCATTTTGGCGCAGATCGGAATGAGCATCGGGGTGGCGCCAAGCCAGATCGGGCAGTCGTTTGAACTTGGGTTGCTGTTGTGTGGAGCAATGTTTCTGTTTTTAGGGTTGAAGGGCTGGATCGGAAAAATTCAGGAATGGTTTACCCCCGGCGATTACGGGAACGTATATGACGTTGCTGTCCATTTCGCTGTGCAGCAATTTTATCAAAGGGATGCTTGGAGTCGGGTACAACGGTTCCATTCAAGTCCAGCCGGGCATTGCGATCTTGTCGCTGGTTGTGATGGGGTTGGTCATCTGGTTTTTGCGAATCAGGAAGATCGCCAGCTTTGCCGTGCTGCTCGGCATCGTCATCGGATGGTTGATTTGCGCAGGTTTAGGATGGACACAGCCGGTACGAGCTTCCGGGGAGATTTTTGCTTGGCCGACGTTTTTCTTCTGGGGGCCGCCGCGCTGGGATGCCGGAATCGTTTTGACCAGCTTGCTCACGGGATTTGTCCTGCTGACCAATCTGATTACCAGTCTGGCGGTAGTCGGGGCTAGTGTAGGGGTGAAAGCTGAGAAGGAAGTGTATAATCGCGGTGGAATTTTTACCAGGGTCTCCCATCTCATCGCAGGTTCAACCGGTGTCGTGGGGATGATCCCCATCTCACTCGCTGCTGCGGTCATTCAAACCACCAAGCTGGCCTCGCGTCTTCCTTTTATCGTGGCGATGGTCTTGATGATGATCATCGGCGTCTTTCCCACGATCTCGGCATTTCTCACCTCAATCCCTACGCCTGTCGCCTATGCGGCGATGTTTGTGTCCTATACGCAACTGCTGGGGTTTGGCTTGAAAGATTTCGCCCGGGCACGGCTGGACGAGCGCGGTATCATTGTGCTCGGCAGCGCGTTGCTGGTTGGGGTAGGCGTGATGTTTGTGCCGACCGATGCATGGAAAAGCCTGCATCCGTTGCTCAGCTTTTTGCTGGGAAATGGCCTGCTATTAGGCGTATTGGTTGCGCTCCTGTTCGAACATGTTATCATGCGGGACAAAACAAAACAGCAAGCAGATGGCAAGGATTGATAGCCATTCTGCTTGCTGTTGCTTCTTCAACATGAGTGCGGCAGCCCGCTTACTTTTCCTTCATTAGAACAAGGATTTGACATCTCCTGTGTTCGGGTTGATGGTAAACCAGCCATATGTATTCGTGTAGCCGTCCCCAGTCTGGAAGTTGTTGACGACCTGCTGGTAAACGTGGACAACATAGTGCCCGTTTTCGTCGTCATGGTCGTACTCAACCTGATAATTGGCAGGAATGTTTTGGCCGTACTTTTTCTTGACCAATTCGACCGCTTCTGTCTTGGAAAACATCTTGGAAGCAGGAAGCTTCCCGATATAAATGGACTTGGATTTGCCGTCGTACATCACAGTTTTGCCTACGCTCTCGGCCACAAAACGGATGGGGACGTAAACGGTGTTTTTGTGCAAAATGCCTTGCACATCAAGGGTAGGAGATTTAGGAATGCCATCAAAATAGTACGTATAAGGAATTTTGCTTGCTTCCAATGCGACATCATTGCTAGATGAAGCCCAGGCCAAGCCGGAAAATAGAGCGGAACCGATGAGGATGCCGCCGACAAATGATTTCAGATCCCACTTCATTGCATAATTAGCCCCATTCTTGTTGTAGTTACTCTAGGGATATTATGCCAAAAAACATGAAGGAGCGGTATCAATCATCGGTAATAGGAACGGATAACTAAGAGGGGCGCAACCTGCACAGCCAGTAGGCCTTTTGCCCTTTTCAGGTATGCAGGATGCGCTGGTTGGACACGGTGCCGCCGTTCACTTCGGTGAACATCCGGGCAGCGGAGCCGAGGGCTTGTTCGGCCTCTTCCGCCGGAATCTCCTCATGGAAAAACAGGAACTGGATGAGGTCCGCGGATGCTTCCGTTACTTTCGAGCGGACCGAATCAACGATGGGACTGCCGAACGCGCCCAGCTCATCTGCCAGCAGCAGCTTGCTCGTCATATCCATCTCTCGTCCATTCAGACCGGGATAGCGATCGGTATCTTGTCCGATTCGGCACACAATATCGCCTTGCAGGGTGCTTTTATCATAAATCCCAAACGGAAGCGCATGATGGACAGAAAGAAAATTGTTTACGTCCACAGCCGAATTTACCCAAAAAAACGGATTGCCTTGAAGCAGGCGGCGCAGCAAAGCCTCTGAAGAGGGGCGATAGCGGGAAGGATCGATGCCCAGTTTTTTGAACGCAGCCCGCCATCCTTGCACGCCCGGTATGTCCGTGATGGTTTCGATAGACCGGTCGAGACGGAGCATCTCGACAAAAAAATTGATACGTCCTTGCAGCATTTTGGGCGAATCGCTGACAGAAGCGCCTTCATACTCGATAATGCCTAACGAAAAGCCGGGCAGCTTCTGACTGACCGCAGCGTCGATGGTGATGTTCATGAAAATGCTCCTTTCCAAACGAAAATGGTACCTTTTGGTAGTATATCACAATGAGGGGGGTGGGGCCTTTCACATGAACAGACAATCTTTCTATGCGGAAATGCCGCTAAATTCTTTGTGTAACGCTCTGTCCTTTTGTACAATGAAACTATGATGAAAAGGGAGGAACACCGCCGATGAAGGATGTAACGATTTATACGGATGGCGCTTGTTCCGGGAATCCAGGACCGGGCGGCTGGGGGGCCGTGCTTTTTTACGGTGCTCACAAAAAAGAGATTTCCGGTTCAGCACAAAATACAACCAACAACCGAATGGAGCTGCAGGCAGCGATCGAAGCGATGTCCTTGCTAAAGGAACCTTGCAATGTCACGCTGTATAGCGACAGCGCCTATTTGATCAATTGTTTTCAACAAGGGTGGTATAAGGGATGGCAGCGCAACGGCTGGAAAAACAGCAAAAACCAGCCGGTGGAAAATCAGGATCTTTGGAAGGAAATTCTCCAGCTGACAGGAACGCATAAGGTGACATTCGTCAAAGTGAAAGGGCATGCGGACAACGAGTGGAACAACCGTTGCGATGAGCTGGCGACAGGAGCGATCAAGCGGGCGTGACCAGCGAACAAACCTATTGGCAGCAGACAAAAGAGGCGATCATGCAGTATGCCGGCGAGATTGGAATCGACAAAATCGGGTTTGCCACCGCTGATCCGTTCCTGGACTTGAAAGAACGGCTTCAGGTGCACCGTGAGAGCGGGTTCGAATCCGGCTTTGAAGAGCCTGATCTGGAAAAGCGAACAGATCCAGCATTAACCATTCCCGAGGCTCGTTCCCTGATCGCCGTCGCGTTAGCTTACCCTTCCAAAATGAAAAATCCACCCAAATCGGTTCCCGGTGCATACCGCGGGATTTTGAGCCGTTCGGCATGGGGAACGGATTACCATCATGTGCTGCGCGAGAAGATGGAGAAGCTGACCGCGTTTATCCGTGAGCTGGAGCCAGGAGCGATGATCGAATCGATGGTCGATACCGGGGTTTTGTCCGATCGGGCCGTAGCAGAGCGCGCAGGCATCGGCTGGTCCGGAAAAAACTGCGCGATCATTACACCGGAATTCGGCTCATGGGTCTACCTCGGCGAGTTGGTCACGAGTCTCCCGCTCCCGCCAGACGCACCGATCGAGGAGGGCTGTGGTGATTGCAACATTTGCGTGGATGCATGTCCAACCGGTGCGCTCGTTCAGGGAGGGCAGCTGAATTCGCAGCGTTGTGTTGCATTTTTGACACAGGTGAAAGATTTTATCCCTGACGAATTCCGTTCCAAAATCGGCAACAGGTTGTATGGCTGTGACACATGCCAGACTGTTTGTCCCAAAAATAAAGGAAAGCATTTTGAATTCCATCCCGAGTTTACGCCTGACCCGGAGGTGGCCAAGCCGCTGTTGGTGCCCATCTTGTCCATGGGGAACCGTGAGTTCAAGGATGTATTCGGAAAATCATCGTCCGCTTGGCGAGGCCGCAAGCCGATTCAGCGCAACGCAATTTTGGCGCTTGCTCACTTTAAAGACCAAAGCGCCGTGCCCGATTTGATCCGCTTGCTCCAAAAAGACCCGCGCCCGGTCATCCGTGGCACTGCCGCGTGGGCGCTTGGGAAAATTGGCGGCGCACAGGCGAAAGAAGCTTTGCAGGAGGCGCTTTCCGCAGAGAAAGATGAGGAGGCGCTGGCAGAAATCAACAAAGGATTGGCGCTTTGGCAGCAGGCGGCGACAGTCTGAACAACGATCATAAGGGACAGGAGGCATGAGCGAATGGCAGGAACAGTAGGGTATACCGCAATGGAAACGCCGATCGGATCATTATTGGTTGCATCGACAGAAAAGGGGCTATGTTACATCCATTTTAGTGCCGATGAAGACGCGGTCCGGTCGCTTGCCGTCTGGTGTCAGAAGCACGGGCTGCAGCTGCCTGTTCCCGACGATGAGCGCAATGGCCAAGCGGTCGCGGAGCTTGAACAATATTTTGCCGGAATCAGGCGGGATTTTACGGTGGCCCTTGATTTGTACGGCACACCGTTCCAACAAACGGTTTGGACTGCGTTAACGCACATTCCATATGGAGAGACGCGTTCTTATAAAGATATCGCCGAATTCATCGGTTCAAGCAAAGCCGTGCGAGCGGTCGGCGGAGCAAACAACAAAAACCCGATCCCGCTGATTATCCCGTGCCACCGTGTCATCGGGGCTGGCGGCTCTATGGTGGGCTATGGCGGTGGCTTATCGATCAAGGAGCATTTGCTGCGGCTGGAAGGTGTCTTGCCGCCGGCCACAGAACAAATCAGCTTATTCGCGGCTGAGTAGACCGATATGTGCTGTCTGTACGCATTCTGACATATACTCTCACCAAAACGATGGGGGTGCCGGTCATGCGTGCATATGGCGAATGGAGAGCTTTTCTGAAATCTTATATCGAGCAGGTAAACCGTGCTATGGTTACGGGAAAGTTGGATGAGTTGACACGAGCGTTTTGGGATGCGGAGGACAGGCGGCAAGAGGCCGTTCGGTGGCAAAGGGAATTTGCCCAGCTGAAAAGCCGCCGAGCCGTTCCGCTCACAGCCAAAATCAGCGCCAGGCCGCTCCAGACGCAGGAACGGGGGCCGAATCAGGTTGATGTGGTGCTGAAGCTGTACCAACAGCTTCACTATCGGCATGGAGATCAGCCGTTACAGCAACAAGTGAGCCTCACCAAAAAGGTTTCTTTGCAGCGAATCAACGGAAAGTGGGGGTTCCAAAAGCAATGGGAGCCGAGCAATTTGTCGCCACGTGGAACGGCTGCGCACGATGGCGGGCAAACTGGCCAGATTGCATATACCGAAGGTTTCGCTTTGCAGTCTGGCAAGGAAGAACAGCATACGGAACACGTTCAGCCAGCGATTCCCGTCGTTAAGGGGCAAGGCGGCGGTTACGACCGGTTGCGCGCGGTACTTTATGCGGATACGCATTGGGACAATCCGAATCCCGCCTATCCTTATCTGGAAGTGGATTGCACCAACTTTATTTCGCAATGTCTGTACGCGGGCGGGATTCCCATGATCGGCACGGGCAACAAAAGCTCAGGCTGGTGGTTTCGCGGCTGGCATGAAAACTGGAGCTATAGCTGGGCCGTGGCCAACAGCTTGCACAGGCTGCTTGCTTCAGGGAAGGCCCCGATGCATGCCGTGCGAAAGAGCAGTCCCGAGGAGCTGGAGCTGGGGGATGTTATCTGCTATGACTTTGACGGAGACGGTCATTGGCAGCATAACACAATCGTCACCGGCAAGGACAGCAACGGCATGCCGCTTGTCAATGCCCATACGACAAACAGCAGCAAACGTTACTGGGAGTACAAGGATTCCACTGCCTATACGGATAACATCAAGTATGATTTTTTTCATATCCGGGGAACCGTGTAAGAAAAACCGGCATGGGGGTCGACGCGAGCTGTCGTCTTTCGGATGGTTCGCGCCCTGCTGCTTGTACGTTTGCACGTGCCAAGGTACAAATAAATATTTTACCATCAGAGAAATTGAAGGAGTTACAAAAGATGCCGCTACATATCGTGCTGCATGAGCCGCTCATTCCTGCCAATACGGGCAATATCGCCCGGACATGCGCAGCGACTGGGGCTCATTTGCATTTAATTCATCCGTTGGGCTTTTCCACAGACGACCGTTATTTGAAACGAGCCGGGCTTGATTATTGGCATGCTGTCACGGTCCATCATTATGATGATTTTGCCCATTTCAAGCAGGTTCACGGAAATGGACCGGGCCGTTTTTATCTTGTTGAAACGACAGGGGAAAAGCGATATACCGATGTGCAATTTCAGGATGGCGACTTCATCATCCTTGGGAAAGAGACAACCGGTTTGCCTCCCGAACTCGTCGAGGAATATCGGGAAAACGGGATCCGCATCCCAATGGGGGGAGCGACGCGTTCCATCAATTTGTCCAACTGCGCCGCGATCGTCGTGTTCGAGGCATTTCGGCAGCTTGGATTTCCCGATTTGGACTAGCTTGCCCGCAACCGAACAAAGCTTGTATGGACAAGCTGTCAAAACATGTTCCTGACAAAAGCGAGGATGAGAAGCGATGGAAAAGAGAAGTACCCTATTGTTTGACCTGGATGGGACGCTGCTGGAAATGCATACGGAAGCGTTCGTGAAGGCATACCTGAAAGAATTGAGCAAGTATGTCGGCGATCGCTTTGATGCCGAAACGCTGGTTGCACTGGTGTGGGATGCGACAAAGGCGATGATTACAAGCGATGAGCCGCATAAAACCAATGAACAGGTGTTCATCGAACGGTTTTTGGCAAAGAGCGGCGTCACAAAGGAAGACATTTGGCCGATCTTTGATGCCTTTTATAAAGAGGTGTTTCCCGAGCTGTCCCATTACACCTATCCTTCCCCATGGGCCAAAAAAATCGTGGAGGCCGCGAAGCAAGCGGGGTACCGGCTGGCTGTCGCAACGAATCCGGTGTTTCCGCGAGAGGCGATCCATAGCCGTTTGAGCTGGATCGGGCTGTCTCCCGATGATTTTGAGTTGGTTACGGTGTATGAGGAATCCCACTATACAAAGCCGCATGAGGGGTATTACCGCGAAATTTGCGAAAAGCTGGGCGTATCGCCTTCCGCATGCATCATGATCGGAAATCATATGCAGGAAGATATGGCGGCGAGCAGAATCGGGATGAAAACGTATTTGGTTACCAATTACGTGGAAAATCGCGGGGAACCGTTGTATCCGATCGATCAGACCGGTACGATTGAAGAGCTTTACCAGGCATTGGCGAATCGGGAAGGCATTTTCGCTTAAGGCATAGGCAGAGTGATCGAGCCGGGGCTAACCCAATCCCAAGCAAAAAGCTGATAAGAAAAAGGCAGGAAGCCCGATGGCTCCTGCCTTTGCTCTTTTTTCGCCGCTCTTACAGATTCCAGGTTTTGTCCTCGTTGTATCCGGCGGTCAGGATGAAGAAAACGAATAATGCAAATACAAGTCCGACGATAAAAGTACCCATATGTACGCCCCTTTTCCACCATAATGTTTTTATTATAAACTAGCCTCCCCGTTTTGCAAACCGCGTATCCATGACAGTTTTGTTGCAACCCGGTTTCACGTTCCATAATCTTTTCCCGCCGAGCTGGTATACATGTTTTAGGTTTCTGCATAAAAATATGGAAAGGTATCAGTTGTCACGCATGTTTCCTTTGGTAAACTGGCTGTTTTGGGCATGCAGGTTCAAGGCAGAACATAAACATGATAGTACATTGTCGTGCGAAAGAAAGCGGCGGTACAGGGAGGAGTGAGCAGCATGGATATCTTGAGAAGAATTTCGGAACACCGCACACGTGAAGAAAAATTGGCGTGGAAAGGCACGTTTGCGGAATACCTGGAGCTGGTCAGAAAAAACCCAACCATTGCACAAACTGCACATTCCCGGGTCTATAACATGATTCGGAACGCAGGGATTGAAGAGAATGAGGATGGAAGTCGTTCGTATACATTTTTTAGCCGGGAGATCTATGGGCTCGATCGAGCGGTTGAACGCTTGGTGGAGGAGTATTTCCACTCTGCGGCGAGAAGGCTTGATGTGCGCAAGCGGATTCTCCTGTTGATGGGGCCGGTCAGCGGTGGTAAATCAACGATTGTGACGATGCTCAAACGCGGTTTGGAGGACTACAGCCGTACGGATGATGGGGCCGTCTATGCGTTGGACGGTTGCCCGATGCAGGAGGAGCCGCTCCATCTCATTCCCCGCGAGCTGCGTCCTGAAGTGGAGGCTGAACTGGGCATCAAAATCGAAGGCGAGCTGACCCCGTACAACCGGATGCGGCTGGAGACGGAATATGGCGGGCGGATTGAGGATTTCCCTGTCCGTCGCATTTTGTTCTCGGAAGCAGAACGTGTCGGAATCGGGACGTTCAGTCCGTCAGACCCGAAATCGCAGGACATTGCCGATTTGACGGGCAGCATCGACTTTGCCACCATCACCAAGTATGGCTCCGAGTCCGATCCACGCGCCTACCGTTTTGACGGGGAATTGAACAAAGCGAACCGCGGCTTGATGGAATTCCAGGAAATGCTCAAATGCGATGAGAAATTTTTGTGGCATCTGTTGTCGCTGACGCAGGAAGGGAATTTCAAAGCCGGCCGCTTTGCGCTGATCTCGGCAGATGAGCTGATTGTCGCCCATACGAACGAATCGGAATACAAGTCGTTTATCGCGAACAAAAAGAACGAAGCGCTGCAATCGCGGATCATCGTGATGCCTGTGCCTTACAACCTGAAGGTCAGCGACGAGGAAAAAATTTACTCCAAGCTGATCGGCCAGTCCGATCTCGGCCATGTGCATATCGCTCCGCACGCATTCCGGGCCGCGGCGATTTTCTCCATTTTGACGCGGTTGAAGGAATCCAAAAAGCAGGGAGCCGATCTGCTCAAGAAAATGCGTCTTTATGACGGCGAATCGGTGGAGGGCTTCAAAGGGGCCGATATTGAAGAGCTGCGCACGGAGCACAGCGATGAGGGGATGTCCGGAATTGACCCGCGCTATGTCATCAACCGGATTTCCAGCGCGCTGATCAGACGGGATACGGAGTGCATCAATGCGCTTGACATTCTCCGTGCTTTGAAGGAAGGACTGGACCAGCATGCGTCCATTACCAAAGAACAGCGGGACCGATACCTGAATTTCATTTCTGTGGCACGCAAAGAGTATGATGAGCTGGCGAAGAAAGAAGTGCAGAAAGCATTCGTCTACAGCTTTGAAGAGTCGGCCAAAACGATGATGGATAACTATCTCGACAATGTGGAATCGTTTTGCAACATGCAAAAAATGCGTGACCCTGTCACCGGCGAGGAGATGGACCCCGATGAGCGCCTGATGCGTTCCATCGAGGAACAGATCGGTATCTCGGAAAATGCGAAGCGGGCGTTCCGCGAAGAGATTCTCATCCGCATCTCGGCCTACGCGCGCAAAGGAAAACGGTTCGACTACAGCACGCACGACCGTTTGCGCGAAGCGATCGAGAAAAAACTGTTCGCCGACCTGAAGGACGTTGTGAAAATCACGACCTCCAGCAAAACACCGGATGAAACCCAGCTGAAAAAGATCAATGAGGTCACGAAGCGACTGATTGATGAGCATGGTTATTGCCCGATTTGCGCCAACGAGCTGCTCCGTTACGTGGGGAGTCTCTTAAACAGATAAGGGGGTGACCGTATGGAGGATTCGCACTCTTTTATCGTCTCCAAGGAGGATTGGAGCCTTCATCGTAAAGGACACCAAGACCAGAATCGACATCAGGAAAAAGTAAAAGAGGCGATTAAAAAAAATCTGCCTGATTTGGTCAGTGAGGAAAGTATCATCATGTCGAACGGACGGGATGTTGTGAAAATTCCGATTCGTTCGTTGGACGAATACAGATTCCGCTATAATTTTCAAAAAGGCCAGCACGGCGGACAGGGGAAAGGCAACTCGAAAGTCGGCGACGTCATTGCCAAAGACGGAGACCCGGCCCAAGGGGCAGGGAAAGGGCAAGGCGCCGGCGACCAACCCGGCCAGGATTATTATGAAGTTGAAATCACGGTCGAAGAGCTTCAGGCAATGCTGTTCGAGGAGCTGGAGCTGCCCAACCTGCAACGCAAGGATGAAAATGAGATCACCATTGAGGAGTCACGGTTCACCGATGTGCGCAAAAAAGGGCTGATGGGCAACATCGACAAGCGGCGCACGCTGCTCGCGGCCATCCGCCGCAACGCACTGGCCGGCTATAGTGACATGGAGACCGGCATCACCAATGACGATTTGCGCTTTAAGACGTGGGAGGATATCATCAAGCCGCATTCCAATGCGGTGATCATCGCGATGATGGATACGTCAGGCTCGATGGGGGTATTTGAAAAGTATATCGCCCGCAGCTTCTTCTTCTGGATGCTGCGTTTCCTGCGCACCAAGTATGAGAAGGTGGAGATCGCCTTCATCGCTCATCATACGGACGCCAAGGAAGTGAGCGAGGACGCCTTCTTTTCCAAAGGCGAGAGCGGCGGAACGATTTGCTCTTCCGCGTATCGAAAAGCGCTGGAGATCATCGATGCACGGTATCCGCCGTCCATGTACAACATTTACCCGTTCCATTTCTCCGATGGCGATAATTTGACCTCTGACAATGAGCGCTGCGTCAAGCTGGTAAAGGAACTGATGGAGCGGTGCAATATGTTCGGATACGGCGAGGTTAATCAGTATAATAGGCACAGCACCTTGATGTCCGCCTACCGGCATGTCAAAGATCCGAAGTTCATGTATTCCGTCATCCGGGAAAAAGGTGAAGTGTTCAAAGCGTTGAAGACGTTTTTTGGGAAGAGGGAAGAGTTGAATTAAGGCAATTATTGATGCAAACAACAAAATATCAGGTGCTATACAAAGCCGCTTTGTCACAATTGACAAAAGCGGCTTTTTTATGCGACATGGTTGTGTTCTCTTAAAGGTGATTTGATTTGTCTCACATTACGGGGGCAGTCCCATTGGCCGCGTACCCGGTATGTTCAATTCATGAAACAGATTTATTCATCGATGGAGATCTCCACCATATCGGAGTAATTTTCGTTTTGGGCGTAATCCACGGTGTAGAAACCGTAAACATAATCCCCTTTGGGAAGATGTTCGAAATCCATTTTCAATTCTTCTCCCACGACGAATTCTGTCCCTTTGTCATACCCTTCTGCATCCGTGCTCTCATCATAGTAGTAGTAAAGAGGTGTAATTTTGTCTCCAGCCTTCAGGCGGATCAAATCTTTGTCAGGTATGTTTGTTTCTTTATTAATGCCCGGCCAAGCGCCAAGAATTTCTGTTTCTCCAGAATCGTGACTGTACAGCACCATGATATCCACTTCCTTGCCGTTTAACACAACAGGGATCGAGTATTCGGTATATTCCTCATTCTGGTCAGCGAGGAATAGGGAGACATACTGGCCGTTGAGCATGGCGCCTTCCCCGGCAAAATATCCTTTGATCGTACCGGTTTTCTCATCGAGTTCAACATCGTAGTTGTCAATGCCAAGAATTTGCACCTTGGTTTCAGAACCGGGAGCATAACGGCCGACAATGCTATACAGCTCCGTAATGCTGGAAACGTCCTCAGGATTGATCTGCACTTCATACATAGGTTGTTCAGCATTATCTCCCGATGTCGGTGAATCGGTTGGTTTCTGCTGAGCAGGGAGTTCCTTCGGCTTGGCGGCAACGAATGCAATTGGCTTTGTGTTGCCAAGCAGCCTTGAGGCGTACGCCGCAATATACTCCTGGTAAGCAGGAGAGAATTTGTTCTTTTTGTAAATTTCCAGATTGCTTGCGAAATTTTCCTTGTCTTTGGAAGGGAAGTAGATGGAAAGCCCTTTGGCGTGCGGCTTCGATTTACTTGTGATATTGTAGACGACTGCCTGCTGGATGGCGTTCGACAGGTTGGTCGCTTGCTGCTGGTATTTCGGCTCCAAATGCTTCGCCAGATCGGCCAGGTCTGCCATGTCCGTGTTGCCGCCATGCGCGCCTGCGCTGCCGTAATCTTCGGACTTGTAGCGAGCGTTGGAGACCCATTTGACGGTTTCGACGTCGTTGATGCCTGGCGACAGATTGGCCACCATTCCATCAAGCGCTGTTTCGACTTCTCCGACTTTTGCGAGATTTACGACAGACAGGGTGATGCTGTCCGCTGTTCCTTCTTGTTTCGCCTGCTCCTTGAAGTGGTCAGCAATCGATTTGCCCAGCGCATCGCCGGTCATCGCCGGATTGGCTGTCAGCTCCTGCAGGACGGGGGTATAGTTCCAGCCGTGACCCGGTTCCAATTCCTCGGATGCAACCAGATAGTTAGCGAAAGGCGAAACGACTTTGGCGGTTTCCAGGTTTGCCATCAAGCATGCGTCAAAACCGACCACCTCGAACTTGGTTTTAGTTTTTTCGAAAGCTTTGGCGAATGCGGTTGTCATCTCGTCCAGCGTCAACGAATCGCCTTCGAACAGCTCGTCGGAACCGAAGCCGTGAACAGAGCCAGCGCCGTGGTCCCACATGACAAGCGCGTACTTTTTTGCCGGGTAGTGCTCGACGCCCCATGTAATGAAGTCGGTTAACGTATTGGCTTCACCCATGCTGCGTTTGTCTGCATCTTGAACCAATTCCATATCTCCGGCTTTGACCAGCCAGCGCTGGTTTTTTTCGTTGCTGATTTTTTCAAATCCCCATTTGTTCGTGCCACCGGTTTCGACGACAATATTCACATTGTCAGACGAGCCAACATTCATCATCTCTTCGAGGTCAGATGACGCTGCACCGCCTTCACTTTCAAGATCGGAGCCGTTCATATAGACCAGCACGGTATATTCCGCTTGACCATCCGCTACTGAAGTTGCATTTGCCGGAGCCTTACTGCCTGGTGAAGCCGTTTGCCCATCTGAACATCCACTTAAACTTGCCGTCATCAGCGACAAGGCAAGCACACTTTGAAATAATTTCATCCAAATTCTCTCCCTTTCTTTTTATGACAGAATACGACATTCAGATTACACAAAATGGAATAGGATAAAAACCAACTTTTGATAGGTTTTTTCTCCCTACCCCAAATTTACCTTCCATTTGAGCAATCTATCAAAAGAGATAGGAATCGAGGCGCAAAAAAGGGCTGCCAAGCGATCGAGTACGTGTGGCTTACTCGGATTATTACAACGGGATAAAAGGCGTTCCTACAAAGCCAATGAAAAAATTGCTTTATGATGCAGCGAAGAAGGGACCTACAAACAACTCGTTTTAAACTTTGTTTTTTCCACTGTCTCCTAAAAGAGGATACTATCACGTCGGCAGAAAATGCCGGCGTTTTTGTAATCCTTAAATAGGAGGATGCTGCCGTTTCCAGTTACCAGCAGGGGATGCAACGCTGATGGTGGGACACAATAAAGAGGAACTTTCAAATGACAGGAGGACTTGGGAATGGATTTGGAAAAAATGAGCACAAAGGAATTTGTGGATAAGATCAAGGACGATCAGCGCAAAGATGAGAAAAACAAAGAGCATCAAGGATATGGACATCCGGAGAAGCGGCTGCCGAGCAAGCAGGGAATTTAGGCATCATAGTAGTGGGGCTCGCTTTGGAAGAGGGCGATGCCAGCTGCTGATCCCGTTTGAAATATCCAGTGGCAAACCGTATGACGACCGACAACATTGCAGGATGGGAGGAGCCGCGAACGTGGCTCCTATTTCTTTTTCACCACGACTGGAAGCAGAATACGAAACGGCTTGTTATGCCATCAAGGACGGCGGTTATGCAATCGATCCGGAATATCCGAAGAAGCGCATCAAATTGATTTAGCAAAACGGACTCGCACAGCACGATGTGGATAAATCTCTGGAGAAATGAGACAAAGCCGCAGCAGATAAGGTGATCGCTCGACCCGGCGAGATTTGGACGGCCAACACCGGAAACAAAACTGTTCAGGATGCCGCTTGCGATGCCGCTCACTCTGCTGCCGATGCGCTGCGCCTTGTTGCCAAAACCGCAAAGTAACAGCAACAGCCCCTCTTCCCGATCATTTTGGGGGAGGGGCTGCTGTTTGTCCAGACTAGAGGTCGGTAGCCGTTCCAACGTTAGGCGTGCCCTTCCATCGGGCCACAGACTGACGATACATTCATCTCGCTCTGTTACATTTTATGGTAAGGAATTTTGCTAAAGGAGAGTGAGATCGTGAAAACGGTATTGCGCATCATCTTTTACTTCATCGCGGTTGTCGTTGTGGTAGGAGGGGCAGGCACAATCGGATTCGTTCACACAATGAATGAAGTAATGTCGGGTTACGATAAAGCCACCCCTGCATTGACGAATGTGCAGGTGCCGAAATATGACGCGAACAAACCGACGGTGGCGGTGCTGTTGGCGAACGAATCGACGGAAGTGTTCGATTTTCTTGTTCCGTACGAGATGTTTGCGATGACGAAAGCGTACAATGTATACGGCGTTGCCCCCGATCGCGAAATCAAATCATTAACCGGTGGACTTGATGTCGTTCCACATTATTCATTTGACGAAATGGACGCAATGCTCGGCAAAAGCCCGGACATTATCGTCATTCCGTTTATGCCGATGCTGGACGAGAAAAAATATGCGCCTGTCCGGGAATGGATTCGGAAGCATTCGGGCGACAAGACGACATTGCTCTCCATCTGCAACGGGGCAGAAAATCTGGCGGATACCGGTCTATTGAACGGCAAATCGGCCGCGACGCACTGGGGTGACATCGATCGGCTCATGAAACAATATCCGGAAGTCCAGTGGGTGAAAAATCAGCGCTATGTCCCCCAAGGCCATATCGTATCTTCGGCGGGGTTGACATCAGGAATCGACGCTACGCTATACGTCATTTCCCAGCAGCTGGGAGAGGGGGTGGCGAAGAAAGTGGCTGAAGAGATGAACGCTCCCTCTTACGATTATGTGAAAAACCCGCAAATGCAACCGTTCACTGCCAGATTGAGCGATATTACGTATATACTGAACAATGCTTATCAATGGAGCAAAGTGAAGGCGGGCGTGCTGCTCTATAACGGCGTCGATGAACTGGATTTGTCCGCCGCATTCGATACGTACGCTGCTTCGGGTACGACGACGACGTTGACCGTTTCCAGTGGAAACGAACCGGTCGTGACGAAGCACGGCCTGAACCTGGTCGCGCGTTACCAGATCAATAACGTGCCAAAGCTGGCGAAGATGATTGTCGTCGGGACCGATGCCGAGTCTACAGCTGCCAAAGAGATCAACCAATGGAACGACAGCGGCAACAGCTCGCAATTGCTGTTCCTGCATCGCGAAGCGGCGGGGCGTTTTGCAATGGGGCCCGCATTCGAGGATTTAGCTCGGCAGGAGGATATTCTGACGGCGAGATTTGCTGCCAAGCGGCTCGAATATCGAGCCACCGACCACCTGAAGCTGGAAGGCAGCTCCTTCTCATTTGAAGCGTTTGGTATACCAGTTTTGCTCACGGTATTGTCCCTGCTCGCAGCTTTTTTCGTCGACCGGCGTTTCATTCACAGGAAAAAAGGATCGTCCATCGATAGAAGCGATTCAAGGTGATACGCCAAAACTGCCATACCACACAATAGTGGAAATTCACTGCAAGCGGCAAAAACTGACGGAGGAATGGCAGCGCTTCATTTGTTGGCGAGCAAGGAAGCGATTTTGTTGAATCACGTCTCTACAGCAAAAGCGATGGCGGGCTGTATCGATTATATCCGCAAAAAATAGGCAAAGCCGGGGAAAAGGTGTTGTTTTGTTATACAGGAGGAACGCCGGGACTTTTTGCAATCAATGGGTGAAAAAACGAGGGGGAAGCGAGAGCGTCGGCAGAGTGCCGGCGTTTTTCTTTCAAGACGATGACGTTACCTTAATGGGTCATCTATCTAAAGCACAATGCAAAATTACACATATGATTGATCATAGATAGAACGGGGGAAGGTCATTGCCTCGTAATCGCTGCAAATGCAGATGTGCCAAGGAAAGGGCATCATCTTAGGGAAGGTGGAAAAAGACTACTCCATTCGATCAGGGGTAGTCTTTCTAACACCAGTTGTGTTGCATCTGTTGTGGAAAAGGAAAAAAGGAGCGTGTCAGGATGAAGGACAATCACAACCATTCAGTACGCTTTGTCAGATTTGGCCAATCCTCTGCCCATATTCACGGTTATGACACTCCCACCACGGTTAATCAAGGCCACAGACATCGCGTACGGGGAAGAACGTCAACACAGCAGGGCGCCGAAAGTCAGCATGTTCATTATTACGAAGGCGCGACTACGTTTGCTGATGGACATGTGCATCACTTCAGCGGCTGGACGGGTCCGCCGATCTTATTGCCAAACGGAAGCCACTACCACGAATTTTCAGGGCAAACCAGTTTTGATGATGGGCACATCCACTCTTATTCCGGAATAACCACCGAGGCTTATCGATAACCGAAAAGGTTGATCGCTTGCAAGGCTACCTGGCATTCGTTAAAGCAGCTTCAAACGAGTCGAGAATTTCAAGGAAATGGGACGCTTCCCGGAAGACGTGATCCGCGAGAAGCGGGGGAATGATGCTTTTGATCTTGCAGGCTTCGATCAGATCACGCGCCGCCTTTTTAAAATCGCGCAGCTGACGAACCGAGACCCTGTTCTGATCGACAAACTGTTCCAGAAGTGGAACCGTTTGCGATTGCGGGCGCATGGAATCGAGATCGATCGCCTGGAAGAGCAATTGGTCAAAATCGTGGCTGAACTCTCTTGCCTGCTCGACAAGCTTCCGTTCCGACGGGTCCAGCAAATGATTGATAAATTTCGCGTGGTCAGCCATGATGCGGAGGAAGAATACGTTCTCATTGACAATTGCATCCGGCAATGGGTCTAATGTGCCGGTATTGAGTTGTTTCAGGCGATTGCGAAAGTAGTTGGCTTCCCGACTGATGTGGTCCACTAATAACGGAAAGTTGTTGCCCCCGGTCTTGCATTGAATAATCAGGCCAAGAAGGTTTCTTTTAAACGCCCAGATATGGGAAACCGCCGTATATACGAGGTTGTTGAAGTTGTACATGTACTCGGGGTCCGTATTTGACGTCAAAGCATGTGACTTGTTTTCAATATCCTCGAAAATGGCGTAAAAACGATCTGCTTCCCGAATCAGTTTTGTATCGTCATAATTGAATCCCAGCTTCAAAAAAAGCGAGTGTTCCTTCATGATTCGTGACCAAAAACGAATTTCTTCCAATGAACGTTCCACAAAATGGTCAGCCATTTTGCCGTCGTCAGAGGAACAAAAGAAATCTGGACTATGCACATGAACTCCCCCAATGAAGGTATCGGGATATTTCTATGCGTTTACCCATGGAGTTGTTTAGGCTATGGCCTATATGTAAAGCAAATAGATAAGCCTAAAAATGGTCAGGTGCTGCGAAATAAGAGAAATCATGCATGCCGTGTGGTGTGCATGATTTTTTCTTATCGTTGTGGGATGAAAGATCGTTTTGCACGAATGCAACTTAGTTTGCACAGTCTAATGCTTTTCCCCATGTCTTACATTTAGAGAATCCGTCAAAACTGTTTCTCTAGACCCACTTAAACTTGATCAAGTACAATGGCAAAAGTGATTTTTGTACTTGGGAGGCACAAGCGAACATGCAGAATTCAAAATCAGTCATAGCACTATGGATTAGCCTTTTTAGCAATATCGTGCTGACTGCTGTTAAAATAATCGTTGGCTATTTGTTTAATAGCCAGGTTCTCATCGCGGACGGGATTCACAATGCAGGCGATGTGATTGCCACGTTTGCGGCGCTTACGTCCTCACTGGTTTCAAAAAAGCCAGCGGATGAAGATCATCCTTATGGTCATGGAAAGGCAGAGGTGATTGCTTCCGCCATTGTTTCGATCATTTTAGTCTTTGCTGCCCTGCTAATGGTGTATAAATCAATAGAAGCGCTTTTTGAGCCGGCTGCTGAGGCTAGCCTGATCGCTTTGTATGCGGCGTTTATCTCTTTGGTTTGGAAACAAGTCCTCTATGTTTATTGCATTCGACTTGGAAAAGCCCAAAACAGCAAAAGTTTGATTGCCACAGCCAATGATCATCTGGCCGATGTGTATGCATCTATCGCTGCTGTGACAGGGATTGGGGCGACCTTGATCGGTGAGCATTACGGGATTCCACTCACCGATTATGGCGATCCGATCGCGGGAATCATTGTTTCTTATTTTGTTGTGAAGCTGGCTTATGAGATGGGGAAGGAGTCAATCGGAATCCTGATGGAAAAAAACTTGCCGGAGGACCAGCTTTTACTTTTTAAACATATTGTTTCAACGATCCCGCAAGTAAAACGTATCGACCGAATTCGTGCAAGAGAGCATGGGCATTATGTGATCGTGGATATTCGCGTAAGTGTACCAAATGAATTGACAGTAAAAGAAGGCCACGATATTAGCCGATTGATCAAAAAATCGATCATGAACGAACATCAAGGGGTCGAAGAAGTTTTGGTGCATCTAAATCCGTGGTTTGAAGAGGGCGCGGCAGACTAAGCCGTCAACGAGTTCGGTGCTGTCTGCCGCGCTGGTAAATAACAGGCTTTTTTGCGTCAAGAGTGGACGGGGGTGGGTCACCTCCAAACGCATTACATTGCCGGTTTCCGTCGGGAGACCGGCATGTTTTTTTTCCGGCGGATTCGTTTTCGCGATTTCCTGACGTATCTCATGTTTGTCTGCATGTAGACGATTCCCACCATGATATAGAGAAGAAGTGAGCAACCTAACGAAATATCCGACAATGTGATGTTCATCGTAAGCTCTCCTTTGCAATCCATTTGTGTTTTGTTGAGATTCGTGCGCGCTCGATCCACGCTTGTCCGTATGCTCGGCACCACGATTGAAATGTCGAATTATGTATTTTGGAATCGAACGAATCTGTTCATTCCAACAATGCTGGTAATAGTTATGTAGGTAAAATGTAACGGGTTCGATGCTGCGGAAAGGTTGGTTTTGACTATTTATCATAGGTATTACTACCTGTAAATGTCGAGTTTTACACGACCATCCGCCTTTCTTTTGATTTTTTATCCTTGATATAGTGAAGAAGACCTATCTCTAGCTTACTTGACCGTTCTAAACAAATTCTGACAAAATAACATGTTTCGACACCAAAACGATCAATTTGAATAACCGCGGCTCCGCCAGAAAGCATGGCGTAGCCGGTTTTTCTTATCGGAGCAATCCTGGAATTTTGGCGAAAGTTACGAAGAATGTATTATTTTGTAGAATATACTCCTCTATCAAACTATAATGGGAAATAAAAATGGATGAATATTCCTGTTTTAGGTTCCATGAGAGTGTAGGAGGAGAATGATGCAGCATCCAGAAGACCATCGCGATCCAGACGATGTAATTGAAAATCCCGTTCGAGACCCGCGGGAACACGATTTTTGCGAGCTTTATCGCCGAAAGGAAAGCCCCCTGTTTGTACTCGCATTGACGGAGGAGATGAAGCCCGAGCGTTATGCGGATGCGAATGAGGCATGGTGCAAAATGGCGGGGTACAGGCGTGAAGAGCTTTTGGGGCTATCTACTTTTCAGTTGAATGACTCATTGTTTCTAAAAGCATTATCGGACAAGCTGCGAGAATCTTCGGAAGACGCACCAGTGATTGTGAAATCGGCGGTAGAGCAAGCGGGGGGAGAAATCCCGCTCGAGTTCTGCGGCCGGCTTTTGACATTGGGGGAAAAGCGTAAATATCTCGTGGCGATTGTGCGCACCATCTCAGAACGAACCGGATGCACCGCTGAACGTGCACGGCAAAAAGAAACCGAAAGGCGCCTGCATGAAAGCCAGAAGCGCTATAAGTCACTGTTTGAGCAAAATATCGACCCGATTGCATCCTTTGATTTGGAAGGCCGCTTCGAATATGTGAATCATGCGCTCGAGCGCTTCTCGGGATTCACTTCCGACGAGCTGATCGGTATGTCTTTTCTGTCGCTGATCGTTCCCGAACGACGCGAGGCCGCGCGGGAGAATTTTGAAAAGGTGAAACGTGGGGAATCGCTGCATAGCGAAACGATCGTTTTCAACAAGCAAGGTGAACGGATCGAAGTATTCGGTACGTTGCTTCCCATCGTCGTTGAAAATCAGATCATCGGAATTCACTGTATTTCCAAAGATATGACCGCAAAAAAACGCGCGGAATGTTTGCTTGATGGCCAGTACAGCATTTTGGAGATGATTGCGAAAGACAGCCCGCTGCAGCACGTGCTGACGGAAATCGCCACATGGATTGAGAAGCTGTCAGACGGCGGGCTTTGCTCGATCCTGCTCGCTGATGATGATCAGACTCATTTGATCAATGGCGCTGCCCCAAGTTTGCCTGATCATTTCAATCAGCAAGTTGAGGGCCTTGCAATCGGGCCTGGCTCCGGATCGTGCGGGGCTGCCGCCTATTCGAAAAAACAAGTGATCGTCACCGATATCGCCTATGATCCCTTGTGGAAGAACTATCGCAACCTGGCGATCCAGCACGGGTTGGAAGCGTGTTGGTCGACGCCGATCCTTGATTCGCACAACAACCTGTTAGGCACATTCGGCATGTATTACCGAACGCCGCGTTTTCCCACTAAAAGCGATCTGGACTTGATCGACCGGGCGACATACTTGGCCATGCTGGCGATCCAGCACTGCAAATCAAACGCCAAAATTCACTATTTGGCCTACCATGATTCCCTTACCGGTCTGCCCAATTTCCGTTTTTTCCAGGAGCAGATCAACCTTGTGGTGGCGGAGGCCAAAAACGCCAGAAGGCAGGTTGCGATCCTGTTTCTGGATCTGGACCGGTTTAAGCAAATCAATGATTCTTTGGGGCACGATGCCGGTGACGTGCTGTTGCAGATGGTGTCTGCGAGGTTGCGGGAAGCGGTTGGAGGTGAAGGAGCGGTTTATCGTCATGGCGGAGACGAGTTCATCATCCTGCTCGACGATACAAATGAGAAGCGGGCGGAGCGGATGGCGCAAACCTTGATGGATGTGCTTTCACAGCCGTTTGCCATGAACGGGCTTGAATTGGTCATGACTGCGAGCATCGGGGTTAGCCTGTATCCGCCCCATGGTGACAATGTCAAAATCTTGATGAAGCGAGCCGTCAATTCGATGTACCATGCGAAACGGCAAGGCAAAAACAATGTTCAGCTGTACAGCAAGCAAATCGATCAGCTGTCCAAGGCGAACCTGGAAACCGAAATGATGCTGCGCAAAGCATTGGAGCGCGGCGAATTTGTGCTGCATTATCAGCCGCAGGCAGATGTAAAAGCCAGAAGGATTACCGGAGTGGAGTCGTTGATCCGGTGGCACAATGCGAAGGAAGGGATGATGGCGCCGGACAAGTTCATTCCTTTGGCGGAAGAAACAGGGCTGATCGTCGCGATCGGGGAATGGGTGTTGCGGACCGCATGCGGACAAAACAAGAAGTGGCAGGAGATGGGACTTCCGCCGATGGTCAT
Organism: Brevibacillus fluminis; assembly: GCF_052072235.1. Classification (GTDB taxonomy): domain Bacteria; phylum Bacillota; class Bacilli; order Brevibacillales; family Brevibacillaceae; genus Brevibacillus_D; species Brevibacillus_D fluminis_A. Next base: position 951,038 of record NZ_CM125436.1, read on the forward strand.
CTCCGTCAACCTTTCCGTCCGTCAATTTTTCCAACCTGACTTAATCGAGATGATCTCGGCGATTTTGGTTGAGACTGGGCTTGAGCCCGAATATCTTGAATTGGAAATTACAGAGTCGATGATGATGAACATGGATTCGGCCGAACAAATCCTGCATCAACTGAAAGCGTTAGGTGTGAAAATCGCGATCGATGATTTTGGCATGGGCTACAGCTCGCTCAATTATTTGAAACGGCTCCCCACAGATCATCTCAAGATCGATCAATCGTTTGTTCGGGACATTTCCATTACGTCCAATGACCAAGACATCGTCGCCACGATCATCGCGATGGGGCATACGCTCAAGAAAAAAGTAATTGCGGAAGGCGTCGAGACGATGGAACAGCTGCAATTTTTGCAGGAAAAACAGTGCGATGAAATTCAAGGCTATTACATCAGCAAGCCAGTCGATCCAGCTGACATTCCGCGGGTGGTTCACCAGCTGAACGCGCGTTTGCGCGAAAACGAGAAGCCGATTTTCTTTTCGTAAGGAAAATCGGCTTTGTTTTTTTATTGACAAAAGAAGGAAGTTACTTTATATTTGTTGTACATACAACAAAAGCAGAGAGGTGAAGCTTGATGAGCGATGAGAGTTTTTTGCACAACTGCTTGTTTTTTACGACAAACCGCTTGAGCCGCGCCATTACGAAGATGGCGGAGGAAGAGTTCGCAATGACGGGGCTGACCCCGATGTATGGGTATTTGATTCGTCTGGTGAACGGGAATCCGGGCATTCCGCATAAAGACCTCGCAGAAAAACTGTATATTACCCCTTCCACGTTAACCCGATTCGTCGATAAGCTGGAGAGCAAGCAGCTGGTTGAGCGGCAAGTGCAAGGAAAGCATGTCTATTTGTATCCTACGGAAAAAGGGAAGGAGCTTGAGCAAACGATTCGGACCGCGTCCAATAACTTTTACCGTCGTTATCAAGAAATTCTTGGCGTGGAAAGCTCCGTCCAAATAGCCAAGGACATGGAAGCGATGAGTGAGCAGTTGGAGAAGCGGTAAGCTTTTTCCCGAAAAATATATGTATGTACAACAAACAAAAGGGAGAGTAAAACATGAGTGTGAAAGCGAAAGCAACCGGCATTCATTACGGCTGGATCGTTGTCTTCCTTACTTTTCTGACGCTGCTCGTTTCTGCGGGAATCCGCTCGATGCCAAGTATCCTCATGATGCCGTTTGAATATGAATACGGCTGGAGCCGTGGCGGGATTTCCAGCGTCATTTCCATCGGGATTTTCCTGTATGGGCTGACAGGGCCCTTTTCGGCCGCATTGCTGCAAAAATTCGGAATTCGCCGCGTTGTCGTCATATCGTTGGGGGTTTTGGCGCTGAGTCTGGCGATTACGCCGTGGATGACTGCGCTGTGGCAGTTTGAGATTTTGTGGGGCTTGGTGTCCGGGCTTGCCACCGGGATGATGGCGAACGTGCTGGGTGTGACGGTCAGCAACCAATGGTTTGTGGAGCGCAAAGGACTTGTGGTCGGGCTGCTCACTGCAAGCGCGGCTACCGGACAGCTGCTGTTTTTGCCGCTGTTGGCCAAAATAACCGTGGACGTGGGCTGGCGCTACGCGATTTATACGGCCGTCGCAGCATTGGTAATCGTGCTTGCGATCGTCGCCATCTGGTTTCGCAATCATCCGTCCGAAATGGACTTGGCTCCGTACGGCACCGACGAGGTCGTCAAGCCGGTTCCGTTTACAGGAAACATCTTTTTGGCGCCGCTGCGCGCGCTGCGTTCCGCACTGAAAAACACGACATTTTGGCTGCTCGCCGGCACGTTCTTTTTCTGCGGATTTTCGACGAATGGCTTGATCGGGACGCACCTCATTCCGGCGTGCGGGGATCATGGCATCCCTGAGGTGACCGCAGCTGGCTTGCTTGCGTTGATGGGGCTGTTCGACCTGGTCGGGACGACGCTGTCCGGCTGGCTTTCCGACCGGTATGACAGCCGCAAGCTGCTGTTTGTCTACTACGGCCTTCGCGGCTTGTCCCTGATCTTCCTGCCATACGCGCTCGATGCGGGACCGACAACCTTGCTCATTTTCTCGATCTTTTATGGTCTCGATTGGATCGCGACCGTTCCGCCGACTGTCAAGCTGGCCGCACAGGAATTCGGCAAAGAACAGGCAGGGATGATTTTTGGCTGGGTCGTGGTGGCTCACCAGGTAGGCGCATCTTTCGCGGCGTACGGTGCGGGTTTGATGCGCGAATGGTTCGGCAGCTACACGATTCCGTTCGTTGCGGCGGGTGTGGTTTGCGTGGTCGCAGCGGCGATGGCGATGCGCATCTCCAGAGTACATGCGAGTGCGGCGATGGTGCAGCTGCAAAAATAAAAAAGGAACCGGCAGCTCGGGACGATGTGCGCAACGTCCATGGCTGCCGGTGTTTTTTATCGTGTAAGCGTACTATGTCAAATACTTTTTTACTCCGTTTGGGTATAGCAAATACACCTAACGTATTGTTTGTAAAAAAATTACAATCAGCAACTGACAAGGAAGCTGTATGGTATTTGTCAGCCCTTCTTGACACTAAGATGGGTGTAGCCCTCGCTTACAAACCTGCATGGATGCATTCTGGCACGAGTACGGGTTCTTTTCCAACGTACAATTCGCATTTACAGGACGAGGGGGATAAGGCTTATCACCGAGGTCTATGCCTCCAGAATTTGATTCGATCTCCCCTTGGTCCAAGAGGGACTGACAAATACATTTGTTTTTGATGTTAAGAAGCCATTAAGTGATTCGCTATGCTATGGTATTTCAGTTTCTTGTTCATCTCATCTGCATATTGCTTCTGAACGTTTTGGGACAAAAATGGTTTTTTGTCACGTAGCATGGCAAAGGCGATCTTGAGGAACTTGTTACCCATCGCAATGTGAATCTTTCGTGCGTGCTTTCCTTTTTCCTTCAGTCGTTCGTAGAAGGGGTGAAGGTCAGTGTTGTGTAATGACAAGCTTTTTCCTGCCGTATACACAACAAACCGAAGGTGATCATTTCCTTGTTTGGAGATGGATCCGTAATACCCTTTCCCTCCACCAGATTGGATGACAACAGGATTTGTCCCTGCCTTTTTTATGATCTGATGAGGGTTCTCGTACTGAGAAACATCGCCCATTTCGGCATATGCTTCTGCTGCCGTTACAACGGCGATTCCAGGGATGGAAAGCAGCAGTTTTCCATCGGTTTGAAGCAGGACTGATTCAATTTCACATTCAAGGCGACAGATCTTTTGGTCGTATCGTTCTAAATCCTCCAGCTTCATGGAGAGGAGAAGCAACTCAGCGGCCAGTTCCTCCTTAGGGCGTGACAACGCTTGATTTGCGGCATGAAGCAGCTTTTGGATGGTGGAGGAACGAATTTTAAGATTGTGCTTCCGTGAGCTTTCCCGAATTCCCTGTTCCCCTAACGCCAACACCATAGACGGATGAGGGGAGTATTTCATGAAAAAGAGCGAGGATTTGCCCCACATATCACTGAAGATTTTCGTCTTGATTGGCTTGTGGTGGTCATCGGGGGAGAAGCCTTGAAATTCCCTCCAAATGACGTCCATAATCCCCCTGATTTCCATTCGCAAGGAGGAGCGTTTGCGTACTTCTGACCTTCTTGCCCGCGTAAGGGTAAGAAGCTCACGGTACTTCCCCTCTGGAAGTTTTGTTTCCGTTGCTTTGTTGCCTACAATGGCATGAGCAATGGCGACTAAGTCGAGATCGTCGGTTTTGCACCAATTCAAGGCGCTTGCACGTTCTTCTTTTGTCGTATAGGGGTTGATGATTTGAACGTCATACCCGTGCTGACCAAGAATTCGAACGATGTCCTCATAATAATGTCCTGTCGCTTCGATGCCGAGGAAAATGCGAACCGCGTTGCAATCCTTTTCGGCCTGCTTGATTCTGTCACATAGCGATTGAATCCCGTCCCTATTGACGGAGAAGAAAAAGGGTTTTACAATGATGTCGCCGAAATAATTGCATATGAGGGCCTTTTGGTGGAGCTTTGCGGCGTCAATTGCGACGATGAGCACCTGCTCCAGGTTGACACCTCTAAGATGTTGACTGAACTTGTTCCCTTTACGCCCTTGAATATGTGAGGATTTCCCCATGCGACTCCAACCTCCTATTGTGGTGATAGGTGTGTTTGATTGAAGTTCCCTGTCAGGTACTTCTTTCTTTCGTAGTCGCTGGGGATTTTCCTTTTGTTTAAGGACATTATTTCATACACCAGAATTTATAAGTGCTCGCGCTTATAAATTCTGGAGCGGAAGTAAAACTTCCATAGCTCGAAGAACCTGCTTCTTGAAAGAACTTCTGAAAGAAGTTTTTCTTATTGTTTGGCCAGGTTCAATTGCCAGGAGACACCGAATCGATCCGCCACCCAAGCGAATTTTTCGCTGAACGGGTAGGAAGCGAGCGGCATCATCACAAAGCCGTCCTGTGACAATTTCGCAAAAACATGTTCAATTTCGTCGTCCGTGTCGCATGTCACAAAGATGGAGAGTGCCGGTGTGAAGGCGTGGTGGTCGCCATTCGTGTTATCGATGCACATGAATTGCTGGCCTTTCAAGGTAAAGCTTGCTTGCAAGACTTTTCCGTCGGCATGGTGGGAAATATGATTGATTTCGGAATCATCAAATATCGATGTGTAAAAATTCATCGCTTCTTCCGCCTGGCCGGAAAACAGGAAGAAGGGAGTCATTTTTTGCGTGGATGGTCCCATCGGTAATCGGCTCCTTTTCGGATGATTTCGTTGGTTTCACAATCAATGGGGGGACCGTTCAGTCCCAAATTTGCGGGCGCTCCAAACCGGCCATTCTCATGTATTGCAAAAATTGTCCGGCATGGACGGAATCGTGGTAGGCGATCCGCAGCAGCATGTCTCCCATGAATCTAGTATATCCTACATCCGACCGGTCGATCAGTCTCGTTTCCAATTCAGCATCGTCCAATGTTTCCACATACGCGATGAAGTCGTCAAAATAGCGCTGTGACTGCTCGATTTCGGCTTCAACGGAGACGATCGGTTCCTTTTTAAAGTGAGGTGCTTCCTGTTCGACTGCGATGCCATTGTTTTTCACGAGCAGATGGTAGTGATAGGTGCCTGTCCACACGTGGCGGATCATTTCGCCGAACGACAGTGCGCCTTGATCGGGGCGCCAGGACAGCCATTCATCGGGAAGGCTGCGCCATAGCTTGATGGAGCGCCTTCTTGTTTCGCGCAAGTTCAGTATGATCAAATCGGTTGGTTTCATGACAGTGCCCCCTGTTTATTCGCCAGATTGTTTCACTATAGCATGGCGAATATTCGCTCTGGATCGAATGATGGATGTAAGGCAAACGATAGCGGTAGAGGCATAAAAAAAGAGACATCCATGAACGATGTCTCAGCTGTGGGTCGATTCGACATAGCGGCCGTAATCGGGAACGGCGACGCGGTCGAAATCGTTTGCCAATGCGGTCAAACCGTCGCGAAGTGTCGTGCCGGAAACGGGGTGGCCGTGTCCTGTCACCGCGGCGGACGGCTGCAGCGCTTGCAGTTTCCGGACCGACTCTTTGGCGGCATGCCAGTCGGTTGTAAAGTATCGCGGTGGTCCGCTGATTTCCTGCATTTGTGTAATCACCTTGAACAGCGCGTCTTGCCTGACGGTGATGAAGGCGTCGCCGGCAATGAGCATGCGGTCCTTCTCGCGGAACAGGGAGATGTGGCCGGGTGCATGCCCTGGGGTATGAAGCCAGCTCCATTCAGGCATATGCGGGATGCAGCCGTCGGACGGCAGTTTTTGCAAACGGTCGGAGATGTCGATGCCTTCGTGCGGGAAGAAGGACGACATCTTGGCGACAAGGCCGCCCTCAACGGTTGGATCTGGTTCCGGATAATCCGCTTTTCCCGTGAGGTACGGCAGCTCCAGCTCATGCGCATACACCGAAACGTCCCAGTGCCGGGCCAACTCGCGAACAGCCCCGATATGATCGAAATGACCATGTGTGAGAATGATCGCCCGTGGCCGGGCATTTGGGCCGAACCGCGCTTCCGCTGCGGAACGGATCAGGTCGGCCGATTTCGGCATGCCGGCATCCACGAGAACCCATCCATCAGGTTTGCCAGGGGTACCGACAAAGCAGACGTTTACCACCTGGATGCAAAAGCAATATAGATCATGACCGACCTCTTCCCCCTGGCCGCTCGATACCGAGGTGACGGGGATATAATCGTCGATTTCCACAAGGTGACCTCCCATTTCATTTTTAGCATGTTGGCACCTTCCTACTTTTTGCAAAAAGCGAGTGGAATATGTTGGTCTTTCAATCTGTCGATTCTTTCTGTATTCCATATTCTGCCGGATTGCGACGAACAATTACAAAAGGGAATGGTGGAGGCAACTGCCAATTGATGGTACACTGAGAGGAATGGCGCTCGATCGGATAGGAGAAAAAGACGATAGCGCGGGGAAATGACTTGATGAGCGAGGCAGGGATTCTGGATGAGAGCGATGCTGGTAGATGACGAGCAAATGCCGTTGCTTCATTTGAAAAAAATGTTGGAGTGCGACATGGATGAAATCGATGTGATCGAAACGTTCACCGACCCTTCAAAGGCGCTTGAGCGGGCAAAAGCGCTGCAGCCGGATGTCGTATTTTTGGACATCAACATGCCTCAGATGAATGGCCTGGAAGTGGGGGAGCGTCTTCAGGCGGTGCTACCTGCGGCTGAGATTGTGTTCGTGACCGGCTACGATAAATATGCGGTGGACGCCTTCGATCTTTGCGCGCTCGATTATGTCATGAAGCCGGTTCAGCTGACACGTTTGCAAAAAACGATACAGCGGCTCAAAGAACGCATCAAAGGCACGCAGCCGAAACCGGCGGAAATCAAGCCTGCTGAACCAGAACCGCTGCTTCGCATCAACTGTTTCACCCGCATTGAACTGCAGATACCAGGAACGAAGCCGCAATCCATCAAATGGCGGACGGCCAAAGCGCGGGAGCTGTTCGCCTACTTGCTCCATCACCGGAATCGGATGGTCGCACATGACACGCTGCTCGAACGGTTCTGGACCGATTGTGATGCGGCAAAAGGCATGACGCAGCTGTACACGACGATCTATTTGATTCGGCAAACGCTCAAGCGGTGCGGGTTGGCGTCCTTCCTTTCGATCAATCGCGAAAATCTCGAGACCGGCTACAAGCTGTCGGTCGATGCGGCACGTTTCGAAACGGAAGAATGGGAACACTCGGTCAAACAGGCAGGCACCCTCAGGTCGGGCAACCGGCATGTTTTCGAACAGCTGCTGGAGCGATATACGGGCGATTACTACGGTGACTATGAGTATATATGGGCCGAGCATGAACGGGAACGATTGCGGCGGCTGTGGCTGCAGCTTGCCCAACAGCTGGGCCGATTTTATCGCGAGCACAGGATGCTGCAGGAGGCAATCGGCATCCAGCTGCGCATTCAGCAATTGCACCCTTTCGATGAGGAGAGCTACATGACGCTGATGAAGCTGTATGATGCGACGGGCAACAGAGCGGCTGTAGACGAACAGTATTCACTGCTTGCGAGCAGGTGGCAATCGGAGCTGGATTCGGCAGTGAATGAGGAGATCAAGAAATGGTACGCACAATGGAAGCTTGCGCAAGGTGCGGTCCATGAAGAAAGAGAATAGCGGCAAAGCGGCGCCTGGCATTCGGGCGTCGTTTTTTGGTTTGCATGTCGGCGGCTCATCGACTTGTGAAAAATTTACCATAGATTTACGTACTCTCCACAAGAAAACTAGCGTTCATTGCGTAAAGTTTAGGAGAGAGTCAAATCTTCCGGCATTCGACATAAGGGGGGCCATGTCGCTTGAGTATAAAGAGCAAGCTCATTTTCGGATTTGCCACTGTTTTGCTGCTGTTGATTCTGATTAGCAGCCTCTCGTATCTGATTCTCGCCAAGGCAGGGGAACAAGCGGAAGTGATCGAAGGGAAATGGATGCCTGGCGTGTCGGTGCTCGGGAAAATTCAAACGGAAGTCTCCAACATCGCCCGCATCGTGCTGGAAATCACGCTCGAATCGCAGCCTGACCATATTGACGCCAAAAAGGAGCTTCTTCAGGCTTCCATGACGCAGCTGGACAAGTACCGCAAACAGTATGAAGCGATGATGGATACGGCAGAACAAAAGAAACTCTATCAGGCATTCGGGGAAAACTGGGCGGAGTTCAGCGCCAAAGTGCCGGAAATTATTGATAAATCGCAGCTGGGGGATACGCTTTTTGCCAATCTCGATTACCTCACAATCCATCCGAAATGGGAGGAAGCCAGCCAAATTGTGCAAAAGCTGGTCGACATCAACGAAAAAGGAGCATACGCTTCGACGCGTTCATCCGTTGCTTCCGCCAAATCAGCGGTGGTTTGGATCGGCGTCTTGTCCGTGACGGCGATCTTGGTGGGAGTAGCCCTGGCCCTCCTGCTCTCCTGGCAAATTACCCGTCCGCTGAAAAAGCTGCAGCGGGAGTTGGGCGAGCTTGCCGCTAACGGCGGCGACCTCACCCGCCAGATTCAGATCAACAGCAAGGATGAACTGGGGGCGTTGGCGAGAGCCGTCAACGACTTTTTGGCGAATCTCCGCGTCATCGTATCGCACATTTTGGCGCAGGAAGGACGCATCGTCGATCTCGCCACGTTTTTGTCTGATCGGGCGAGCTACTCCCATGAAACGGGCAAGCAAATTGCCTATACATTGAATGAAATGGCAGCAGGGTCCGTCAAGCTATCGGAGCATGCGACAGACATATACAGCAAAATGGAGGGCACACAGCAAAAGGTGATGGCCGGTTTTCAAAAAGCGGAGGATACGGTAACAAGCGCGCAAACCTCCACCTTTGTCGCGACGGAAGGGATGCGGTCGATGAAGGTGGCGATCGACCATTTGATGGTGATCAACCAGATGAACGCCGGGTCCTCCCGGTCGATCCGGCTGCTTGAGGCGCGGTCCAATGAAATCGGTGGCATCGTGACGACGATCAAGGAGATTTCCAAGCAAACGAATCTTCTCGCCTTAAACGCAGCGATCGAGGCGGCACGGGCCGGATCGCATGGCAAAGGCTTTGCTGTGGTCGCAGACGAGGTGCGCAACCTGGCAGAGGAGACGAAACAGGCGGCCGAACAGATCGCCAGACTCATCCATACGATGCAAGACGAGATCAGCACAACCGTTTTCGCGATGGAGGAAAATATCCATTCGATTGACGATCAGGTGAAGATGATTGAAAAAGGCGGGGAGGCACTGCATCAAATCGTCCGCCATGTGGAGCAAACAGAGCGGGACGCCGAGCAAATGCGTGCCATCTATGCCGAATTGAATCACGATTCGCGCATGGTGCTGGATCAGGTCGAGGAAATTTCGGGCATTATGGAGCAGGCCGCTGCGGGTTCCCAGCAAATCGCAACGATTACGGATGAACAGCTCCTCACCATGGATGCGATATTCCATAACGCGCTGGAATTCAAAGAACTGGCGGGCAAGCTGCGGGCGGAAGTCAGCAAATTTGTGGTTCAATAATAGAAAAAAGCCGGGGCCGCTAAACCCCGGCTTTTTTTAGCCGATGATGACGAATGCTGCTTCACCTGCTGGAGAGGTTCTCGTACGGAACAAAACGCCAGCGCTGTTAAACGTAGTAATGACGATCGGCGAACGGAGCGGCGTGCGGAGGCGGGAGAATACCGCTACACCGAAGCTGTCAAAACGAGTGGCCTGGATGAAGGTTCCATCCAAAAAGCGCGCGACCGCAAAAAAGCCGGTCGTGTCAAAAGGAACGCCATTCCCATTGCACCATACGACGGTGAACCGTCTGAAGCGTTGGGTAGGACGGACCAGGTTTTTCAGCCTGGCGACACTGATCCGTTTCACGGGTCCTTTCAATCGAGTGGGGCGAGGACGAACTGCCATCATAATCACCTCCTCATTGTTGCTTCTCTATTAGATGCAGAGGGTGCTGGCTTGGACAGTGCGATGAACTAGTTTTGAAAAAATGGGAAATGCGACCAAGCGCGAGGGAGGTTTGACGGTCCGGGGGAGGGTGCTATAATCGGTTTATATGGAACGATTCGCAGGTACGGAAAAAAATAGAGTGGCTGTTTTGGGGAGGACCGAGTGGTAACGATCAAAGATGTGGCAAAGTTAGCGGGAGTTGCTGTTTCGACCGCATCCAATGCGCTAAACGGCAAATATGGCGTAAAGCCCGAGACGCAGAGGCGCGTGATGGAAGCCGCCAGACAGCTGAATTATTTTCCAAGTCCGATCGCAAAAGGCTTGGTGACCAACAGCACGCGCAATGTCAGCATCGTCGTCTGCGGGCCATCTGCTTGCGAGCTGATCGCGAACCCCGTTACGTTTGACGTAATGACCGCGATCGCCACCGAGCTCGGGGGGCGCGGCTATCACGCGATGCTTTCGATCGTGCGCATGGAGGAAGAGGAGGAAGCGGTCAGCAGAATTATTCTGAGCCGCTCGGCCGACGCTTTGATTTTGATCGGCACACAGCGAAGTGACGCTGATTTGGCCCGCCTGCTCGAAGCGAGCGCCATTCCCTCGCTTGTCGTCATTCGCGGGATTGCCGGTGACCATGCCTTCGCGGTATCGATTGATAACCATCTGTGCGGATACATGGCGACGCGTTATTTGCTCGAGATGGGGCATATCCGCATCGGCTTTGTCGGCGCTACTCCCGGTCTGGGCTTGGCGGAGGAACGACTGAACGGCTATCGGGATGCTTTGGCGGAGGCGGGCATTGCTTTCGACGAATCGCTGGTGGTAGAGGGCGAATACGATCAGCAATCAGGCTTGAATGGCGTGCGGCAGTTGCTGCGGCAATCACCGCGTCGACCAACAGCCATTTTTGCCGCCAATGATTTGATGGCGCTCGGCGCGATGGAGGCGCTCAGACAGGAAGGGCTCCGCATACCGGAGGATGTATCGCTCATCGGCTGCGATAATATCCCGAATTTGCATTTGCTGCGGGTTCCCTTGACGACCATCGCCATTCCGTTTGCCGAAATCGGTCGATTGGCTGCGAAGAAGATCATTGGAACATTGGAAGGGACGGACCGATTGCCGGATCAGAGCGTGCTTGTGCCTGAGCTGCGCATCCGAGAGTCTGTAAAGCGCTTGGAATAAAACCCGTTTTCCCGGTTGGGGATGCGGGTTTTTCGATTCATCCAACCATGTTTTCTCACAAATAAAATTCAAATTTTCCCTTGACATTCTCCTGAAATATTTCTCCTGTAGGCTATGAATTGTAAGGGAGATCACTTCTCCTGAAAAATACTTAAAGGAGTTTGGTCAGAATGAAAAAAGTAGTTTCGAAAATTATGGCAGCAGCAATCGTATTAACCGCGTTGGCACCAACCGCATCTTCTTTTGCGGCAACGAACGATACAACGACAACCACACAAGCGAAAGCTGTGCATCAAAAATTCGGACAAACCGCTGAAGATCGAAAAGCGAATCAAGAAGAACTCTTGAAAATCATCGCGAAATACAGCCCGGATTTGACGGAAGACTTCCAGGCGATTTTTGAAAAAATGGACAGCCTGAAAGATCGCAAAGGTCCGGAGCTGGACGATGCAACCAAGCAGAAGCTGGATGAGATCAAGGCGCAGGTAGAAGCGGGCACGCTGACGAAAGAGGAAGCACAGGCAGAAATCGAAAAATTGGGCATCAAATTCTTTGGTCATAGAGGCGGCGATTTCGGCGGCAAACAGCTTGATGACGCGACGAAACAAAAAGTAGAAGACATCAAAGCGCAAGAAAAAGCTGGTACGTTGACAAAAGAAGAAGCGAAAGCCGAGCTGGAAAAACTTGGTTTGACGTTCCATGATCGCAAAGACGGCGATTTCGGCGGCCAACAGCTCGATGACGCGACGAAACAAAAATTGGAAGAGATCAAAGCCCAAGAAAAAGCCGGCACGCTGACAAAAGAGGAAGCAAAAGCCGAAATCGAGAAACTCGGGATCACATTCCCTGAGCACAAAGGCAATGGCATCGGCGATCTGGAGAAACAAGTGAAAGATGCGGCGGCTGCGGATGACGCAGACAAAGTGAAGGAACTGCTGACTGAACTGTTGACCAAACTGCAAAGCATTCCACAACCGCCAGCACAAGACCAAGCTGCTGAATAATCAGCAAGCGGTCCAACGGCAGGACGAAAGCGACAGAAACCACACACCCGGAAATCCTCGATTGACATCGGGGATTTTCGTGTATAATGGCGGTAAGAAATGAGGGGAGAGCCAATGAAAAGCATCTTGATCGTCGAAGATGAACTGACGATTTCGCGTGTGCTGAAAGCATATTTGGAAAAGGCCGATTTTCACGTGGAGCAAGCTTTCACCGGTGATGAAGCCTTGCAAAAGTTCGATGCGATCAACCCGAGCCTCGTGCTGCTCGATGTCATGCTCCCCGGGCAAAACGGCTGGAGCATTTTGCAATACATCCGCGAAAAAAGCGCCTGTCCCGTCATCATGCTGACGGCGCTCGGCCAGATTAACCAAAAGCTGAACGGGCTGAACCAAGGGGCCGACGATTACATGACCAAGCCTTTCATCGCAGAAGAGGTGGTCGCACGGGTAAAAGCCGTGCTGCGCCGCTCCACCCAAGTGATGGAGGCCGATGAAACCAAGTATTTCGGCAGCTTGAAGGTCGATTTCGTCGCACACACGGTAACGCTGCACGGAATCGAGTTGAATTTTAATCCGCGCGAGCTGTCGCTGTTTTTGTTCCTTGCGCAAAATCAAAATCAAATGTTTTCCCGCGAGCAGCTGATCGAAAATGTATGGGGCATGGATTACGAGGGTAGCGACCGCGCCGTAGACTTGGCGATCACACGAATCAGACGAACGCTGCAAAACTGGCCCGTCTCTGAAGGGGAAATTCGCACGTATCGGGGATTGGGGTATAAATTTTGTGTCTATGAGTAAACAAAAGCGCACATCTCTCTTAAACTATTGGACGACCCGCTACCTCATCACACTGGTCATCGGATTGGTTGTGTTTGGCGTCGTCGCGACCTTATGGATCAATTATAGCGAAAAACAGCGGCGCCTCGATGTCATGCGGTTTATGGCAGCCGAAATCTCGGAACGGATCGTTGACGAAAACGGCCGAATCGAAGTCGGGCCGTTTTTAAAGCCGATTTTTGACAGGCAGCGAGCCTTTTTGCAATTCGATGGACAGCCCTTTTTGATGGTTCTTGATAAAAATAATCAGGTCGTGCTGACCAATCCGCCGCGCAAGTTTCCTGACGAATTGATCGGCAACATCGACAAGCTGCTGCAAAACGACCAGACTGTCGATCAAATCACGATGCACCATGGCGAGCAAATGTACGTGGTGAAGCGTAAAATCGAAAGCAACAACCAGACGATCGGCTGGGTCGTGCTGATGTCGCCGGAAAAAGACATCAAGCGCAATCTCGGCGATTATCAGCTGCTTTTTGTCATGCTCGGGGCGCTTGCTTTGCTCGGGTGGGTCGTCATTTACCTCTTGACGCGCAAGCTGGCCAAGCCGATCAAGGAAGTGGTCAACGCCGCCAAGCAGATTGTGGCGGGAAACTATGACATTCATCTGGACAAAGACAGCAAGGAAAAGGAACTGTTTGAGCTTGTCCACTCCTTTAAAGAAATGGCCGATCGACTGGGGCATCTGGAAATGATGCGGACCGAGCTTTTGGCTGGCGTGACACATGAACTGAAGACGCCGGTCACCTCGATCAGCGGCTTGGTTCAGGCGGTGCGCGACGAGATCGTCACCGGGGATGAGGCAAAGGAATTCCTCGATATATGTTCCAAGGAAACCAACAAGCTGCGCAAAATGGTCGAAGATTTGCTGGAATTCAACACATTTGCAGTCGGTGAAATCACCATTCACAAAGAAACGCTGAACATCAACTCACTGGTGCAGGAGATCACGTACCAGTGGCACATCATGCAGGACGACAATGCGATTCAGCTGGAAAAAACGATTCCGGCCGTAACCATCACAGCGGCAACCGATGCGCTGCGGGTTCAGCAAATTTTGTATAACTTGCTGAACAACGCCAAGCAGGCGATAAAAGACGACGGCAAGATCGAGGTCCGCCTCTACGAAGCAGATGGGCAAATCTGCATCGATGTGCAGGACAACGGCTCCGGCATCCCGCCCGAAGAACAAACGATGATCTTCGAAAAGTTTTACCGCGGCGAGGAAAAAAAACACAAAGTCCGCGGCCTCGGCTTGGGCCTCCCCTTCAGCAGATTAATGGCCCAAGCGCTGGGCGGCACACTCGCATTGAAGGAAAGCTCCCCAGCAGGCACGACATTCACGCTGCGCCTGCCAAAAGAAGAATAAAGCAAGTGAGACAATATGAAGCAATGATACCCATATTGTCTTTTTTCTTTCTTTGAATCTACTATTTTTTTGTTTTTCTATCTTGATCCCCAAAAATTCCAAAGCAGGGACAGCAGCCAGGGATTCGGGAAAAAAGCGGCGCGCAGCCTTTAGCATGCGACCCAGGCTGTGCAGAAAAAAAGGAACGTCTTTCGCGCAGCATACCTCCTGAGATACTTCCGCCGCGCAGCGAGTGGCATTGATGCGCGGTTCCTTTTTTTCTGCAGAGCCGGACACCCCGCCCCCCAGCAGGCATGCTAACGGCGGAGCGACGCTTTTTCCTTCTTTGAATCTACTATTTTTTTGTTTTTCTATCTTGATCCCCAAAATTCCAAAGGAGGGGACAGCAGCCAGGGATTCGGGAAAAAAGCGGCGCGCAGCCTTTAGCATGCGACCCAGGCTGTGCAGAAAAAAAGGAACGTCTTTCGCGCAGCATACTTCCTGAGATACACCCGCCGCGCAGCGAGTGGCATTGATGCGCGGTTCCTTTTTTTCTGCAGAGCCGGACACCCCGCCCCCCAGCAGGCATGCTAACGGCGGAGCGACGCTTTTTTCCCGAATCCCCTCGCCTCCACCAATCAAACTCACCCCACCCCCTGCTTTGGAAATCCCCCCCTTCCCCCTTTTGACATTCTCCTGAAACAAATCTGACGTACAGTTACATCAAGAACGATTCATACACCCGATGCGTGTTGGAAGGAGAAAGCAAAAATGGCTGAAGCAATTAGGGGGAACCTACCTACCATTTTACAATCGAAAAAACGAAAAAGGCTGATCATCAGTCTGATTTGCGTCGCCCTGTTTCTGGCGGGGAGCTATTATGTCTATCGAATCATGACGACTACAACGACCAATACGTTTATGCAGCTGGCCACGGTGAAGCGGGGAGATGTGACGGAATCGGTCACTTCATCCGGTACGGTGCAGGCATCCAAGCGGATCTCTCTTTCGCCATCCGATGAGACGGCAACCCTCACGGCGATCAACGTCAAAGTTGGCGACCATGTAAAAGCGGGCCAAGTTCTCGCGACGCTGGATGATACGAACAGCAAGGTGAAGGTAAAGGCGGCGGAGGCGAACCTGCTCTCGGCAAAGGCGAAGCTCGATGACGCCAAAAAAACCAAAACCGCTGCCGAAATGGCCGCGCTGCAAGCGAATGTCACCAAAGCGCAAGCGGCACTCGATTCGGCGAAGAGCGGCTTTGACATCAAAAAAGCGCAAAATGATGTGACCAAGTCAAAAGCGAACCTGCAAGATGCGCAAAACAATTTTGACACGCAGAAAAAGCTGTATGACGCAGGGATCATTTCCAAAAGCGAATACGATCAGGCCGTGAAAAGCCTGGATCAAGCCAAAATCGATTATGACAACACGATGTTGCAAAGCACGCAGACCCAGGCGCAGGCGAAGAGCAGCCTGCAGGAAGCGCAAGCGAATTACGAGACGGCGGTACAGGAATTAAACGACGCCAAACAAGGTCCGGAAGTGTCGGCGATTCAGACGGCGCAAGCAGCGGTCGAACAGGCGGAAGCGAATTTGCAGGAGGAGAAAACGACCCTCAAGTCGCTGTCGATCGTTGCACCGATGGACGGCGTCATCGTGCAAGTGAACGGAAACATGGGCGAAGCTCCGTCGAAACCGTTCATCATCATGGACAACTCCAATTCCGGCAGCATGGAAGTGCTGGCGCAAATCAGCGAAAGCGACATCGGCAAAGTGAAGGAAGGATTGGACGCGACGTTTACATCCAGCACCTATGAGGACAAGACGTTCACAGGAAAAGTCTCGCTGGTTTATCCGGAGGCGAGCACGGAATCGAACGTCACGACCTACAAAGTGCTGCTGACGGTCGACAATAAAGAAGGCTTGCTGAAAACCGGCATGACAACAAATGTGACGATTGTGGTCGGCACGCACAAAGACGTGCTGTATGTTCCGGCAGCCGCATTGAAAACGCAGGGCGGCAAAGACGGGGTCTACCTTTCCACTACGTCAACGGGAACGACGGCCTCAGGAAATACTGGATCAACAACAGGAACGCAGCAGGAGAATGGGAAGTCCAGAAGCAGCAGAATCGGCAACTTCCCGTATCGCTTCAAGGAAGTGAAAATCGGGTACTACAGCTCCAATATGGTAGAAATCACCTCAGGGCTGGAAGAAGGCCAGCAAGTCGTGCTGACGATGGAAAACACCTCGGGTTCATCTGGCTCAAGCTCGCGCCAAAACCAGGGCGGAATGCCTGGAATGGGCGGTTTTGGCGGAGGAGGCTTTGGCGGAGGCGGCTTCAGCGGAGGTGGCAACTTTGGCGGCGGGGGCAGCTCGAGAGGAAGGAACTAGAATGAAGACGGTTATCGAAATCGAAGAGCTGAAAAAAATCTATACGATTGGCGATCAGGAAATCCAGGCGCTGCGCGGCGTGAATCTGACCATTGAAGAAGGCGATTTCGTCGCGATCATGGGGCCGTCCGGCTCCGGGAAATCCTCGATGATGAACGTAATCGGCTGTCTGGATAAGCCGACATCGGGAGAGTTTTACCTGGACGGTTTTCCGGTCTCCGAGGCGCATGATGATGATTTGGCGGTCATCCGCAATCAGAAAATCGGATTCGTCTTTCAAAATTTCAATCTGCTTCCGCGTACGTCCGCTGTGGAAAATGTGGAGCTGCCCCTGCTGTACGGGGGCGTCTCCGCAAAGGAGCGGCGCGAGCGGGCGATCGCTTCGCTGGTCAGCGTGGGGCTGGGCAATCGGCTGCACAACAAGCCGAACGAACTGTCAGGCGGTCAGCAGCAACGGGTATCGATCGCGCGGGCGCTGGTCAACAATCCGGTGATCCTGCTCGCGGATGAGCCGACAGGGGCGCTCGATACGCGAACCAGCATCGAAATCATGAACATATTCCAGCAGCTGAATGAAGCGGGGAAAACGATTATTCTCGTCACCCATGAGCCGGATATTGCGGAATATGCCAAACGAATCGTGCGGTTCCGCGACGGACAGATTATTGCAAATGAATTGGTTACCCAGAGACGATGGGCCCATCTTGAGGAAGTGAGCACATGAATTTCGCGGAAAGCATACGGGTTTCCTTGCGAAGCATCAGAACGAATAAATTGCGCGCATTTTTGACTATGCTGGGCATTATCATCGGGGTTTCCGCCGTGATCGCGATGGTTTCCATCGGGCAAGGCGCACAGGCAAACGTCGCCTCGCAGATCAACGGGCTGGGCAGCAACCTGTTGATCGTCATGCCTGGTCAGGCGAAGCAGGGCGGAGTCAGCTTGGGCCAAGGCTCGATGAACACGCTCAAGCTCGCGGACGTTGAAGCATTGGAGAAAAACGAGTCGATCGCAGGCGTGGCGCCAAGCGTGAATGGCCGGGGCCAGCTCGTGTGGAAAAGCAAAAACTATTCGACGTCCCTGGAAGGAACCAACGAATCGTTTCCACAGGTGCGCAATGCCGAGGTGCAGCAGGGGAGATTTTTTAACCATTTTGAAGTGAAGGGCCTCGCCAATGTGGCGGTGATCGGATCGGAAATCGTTACCAATCTGTTCGGAGACAGCAGCGTCAATCCGATCGGCCAAACGATCCAGATCAACAAGATTCCGTTTGAGATCATCGGCGTCTTGAAAAGCCAGGGCAGCTCAGGCATGACAAACAATGACGACAAGGTGATTATTCCGATTACGACAGCCATGAGCCGTGTGACCGGAGGCAGAAACATCAGTACCCTCTATGTCTCGGCATCGTCTTCCGACATGATGCAGAAAGCGCAGTACGACATTCAAAATACGCTGCGTGTCGCGCACAATTTGCGTCCTCGCCAGGAAGATGACTTCCAGATCCGGTCGCAGACGGATATTTTGACGACTGCGCAAGGCGTGAGCAGTGTCATGACGGCGCTGTTGTCGGGGATCGCAGCGATTTCCCTCGTGGTTGGCGGCATCGGGATCATGAACATCATGCTCGTCTCCGTGACGGAACGGACGCGAGAAATCGGGATTCGCAAAGCGATTGGGGCCAAGCGGAGCGATATTTTGCGGCAGTTTTTGATTGAATCGGTGACGTTGAGCCTGTTGGGCGGCATTGTGGGCATCCTGGTGGGAATCGGAGCGGCGTATTTGGTTGGGAAGCTGGCCAGCATGACGATTGCTATCAGCTTTGCACCCGTCTTTTACGCGTTCATGTCATCCATGATCGTCGGCGTCGTGTTCGGGGTGTATCCGGCAAGAAAAGCGGCGCAGCTCAAGCCGATCGATGCATTGCGCTATGAGTAAGAAGGGAGCCGTCTCGCAGGAGGCGGCTGATTTTGTTCGACGCAAAAAAAACAAGCCCCCAATGCGGGGACTTGTCGGATTTACAGAACAGACGAGATCGCGGAATTGATCGACGGGCTTAAACGCAGCGTCCGCAGCAAGATGACGATCGCTTCTGCGCGGGTCGTATTTGCTTCAGGGGCGAACCGATTGTAGTCGGTTCCTTTCACCAGGCCAGCGCGGCTGATTTGTGAAATCGTATCTTTCGCCCAATGATTTTGCGTATCGGAGAAATAGACGCTGCCGTAATCAGGCAGCTCCCGCGAGTTGAGCAAGCGGGAAATGATGGTGACCATTTCGGCGCGGGTGATGTTGCTCTCCGGCTTGAAGGTGCCGTCCTGGTTGCCTTTGACCACGCCCTTGGCTGCCAATGCGGCGATGTAGCCTTTCGCCCAACTGTTTTGGGTGTCGTGGAACGTATTGCCGTACGATGCGGGATTGATCTGGAAGGCACGGCAGATCAACGCAACGAATTCTTCACGGGTAATGAATGCGTCCGGCTTGAAGGTGCCGTTCGGCTCGCCTTTTGTCAAATTCAAGCCGCGAGCCAGTTTGATCTCCTTGCGTGCCCAGTGATAGGCGGTGTCAGAAAAGTCGCTTACGCGCATCGCGTTCATGTTTTTCGCAAGCGTAGAAATGTTCCATTCCACAGAGGAGGCGTCAATGACCGAGCTGGCAAAAGGTTTGCGGCTCGAATTGCTGGAGCTTGAGCCCGAACCGGAGCTGGAGCCGCTGCTTCCTTTGCTGGAGCTGGACCGTTCCTTGTCCCGGATGTCGGAGGCGGTCACGGTCGTTTTGACTTTATCGGTTTTTCCCTCGTATTTTGCGGTAATGGTGACTTTTCCTTCTTTGTCCGTAAAGGTGACGACCCCTTTGGAGTTCACTTTCGCTACGCGCGT
This sequence comes from Brevibacillus fluminis, assembly GCF_052072235.1. Lineage (GTDB taxonomy): Bacteria > Bacillota > Bacilli > Brevibacillales > Brevibacillaceae > Brevibacillus_D > Brevibacillus_D fluminis_A. The sequence continues at coordinate 970,695 of NZ_CM125436.1, forward strand.
GTTGTCGGAGGACCATTCCACTTTCGATGAGTTGACCACCTTCGTAGAACCATCGTTGTATCTGACGCGAACCGTAAGCTCCACAGTATCGGTGTCGTATTCGAGATTTTCCCGGATGGAGATGCTTTCCACCGTATCCGAATCAACCTTGGTGGTGACCGAGTCTGTCAAACCTTTGTAGGAAGCGGTAATCGTGACACGGCCCGTTTTTCCGGTAAAGGTCACCGTCCCGTTTGTGCTTACCTTTGCGACACTCGTATTGTCCGAACTCCACGTGACCGCATTGTTGTCGACCAATACGCGGTTGCCGTTTTTATAGGTCGCGTACAGCTTTAATGGATAAGGATCTTCGTCGTACTCAAAATACGTCGTGATCGAGATGGAGGTTGGCTTTTCCCCCGAGGTGACCACTGTGCTGACAGAGTCCTTGAAGCCTTGGTATTCCGCTGTGATGGTGACGGAGCCGTCCTTACCGGTGAAGGTGACCTCCCCCTTGTTGTTGACGGTCGCCACATCCGTGTTGCTGGAACTCCAGTTGGCATTTTGCAAAATCTCGGTCGTGTTGTTGGAATAATGTCCGAGCGCAACCAGTTTTTCAGGCGTTGTGCTGTAGGAAATCGAGCCAAAAATCGTCACTTTGGTCAGATTGACCGTATTGCGGTTGACCGTCGTCGAAACGGAAGTGTTCAGACCGTTGTAGGTCGCCGTGATGGTGACGGAGCCGTTCGCGCCGGTAAAGGTGACGAGTCCGTTGGCATCGACGGTGGCGACAGCGGTACTGCTTGATGCCCACGACGCATTGGTTAGCGTTTGGGTGGAACGATCCGAATACACGCCGGTCAGCGTCAATTGAACCGGATAGTTGCTATAGGCGAATGGCGTATTGATCGCCAATGAAACGAGCTGCACGGTCGTGGGGCGATCCACGATGGTGGAGACGGAATTCGTCAGCCCGTTATAGGAGGCGGTGATGGTGACCGCGCCGTTTGCTCCTGTAAAGGTGACCTGCCCCAGTGCGTTCACTGTCGCCACAGATGGATTGCTCGATGTCCATGTGGCTCCTGCCAGCGGCTGCGTGCTGCCATTGGCATAGTAGCCGTTAACGCTGAGCGCGACCGGTGTGGTGCTGTAAGACAACGATTGCACAATCGCGATGGAAATGAGCGAAAGCGAGTTGTTCACCGTTGTCGATACGCTATGCGTTTTTCCTTGATAGGAAGCGGTGATCGTGGCGGCCCCGTTCAAACCGGTGAAGGTGACTCTGCCATTGCCATCCACCGAAGCAACGCTCGGATTGCTCGATGTCCACGTTGCGCCGCTCACGTTTTGTGCCGTGCCGTTGTTGTAGGTAGCGCGGACCGTCAGCTGGACAGGCGTCGTGCTGTAGGCTAGCGACTCGTTGATTGTGATTGCTGTTACGGTGACGGGGACGGTAACGGTGGCAGTCGCTGTTTTCCCCTGATAAGAGGCCGTGATTGTCACTGTCCCGCTTTTTCCGGTGAAGGTGACTTTCCCTTTATCAACCGTCGCGACATCTGGTGCGTTTGTTGTCCAGGATACGCTGCCGAGCACAGCTGTCGTCCCGTTCGAATATGTTCCTTTTACCGTCAATTGGACGGGCGTTGTGCTATAGGCTAACGCTTCGTTAAACGAAATGGCGGTCAAGTCGTTTTGTCCCGTCACGGTTGTCGTCACGGAATGGCGTTTCCCTTGGTATTCGGCTGTGATCGTGACGGTCCCGTTTATTTTTGTAAACGTGACCAAACCGGACGAGCTGACGGTGGCGATGTTGGGATCGCTCGTCGACCATGAGACATTTGTCAATGGTACGGGATTTGCCAGGTCGTTGTCATAAAATCCTTTCACGGACAGCTGGACAGGCATTGGATCAAAAGCGAATCCTTTTCCACCTGTGTTGATTTCGATGGATGTGAGCACGGATTTGTCTGCGATCGTGGTCGAGATTTCATCCGTTTGGCCCTGGTAGGACGCGGTAATCTTCACGGTGCCATTTTTTCCAGTAAACGTCACTTTTCCACTGGAAACCGTTGCGACGTTCGAATCGCTCGAACTCCAGGTAACTGCGGCATTATCAATGGTCGCGGTGGTTGAGTCACTGTATTTCCCTTCCACAGTGAACTGGACCTCAGACGTACCGGCGAACGCTCCTTTTATTTGTATACTTGTGAGCGTCACAGAAGCCGCAGTATCAGCAACCAGCCCCTTCCCCCAGGAAACGGCAGCCTTTGCCCCGCTAGCCGGTACAAGCACAGGATACGCAGATACCGCTTGCTGCGCCAATAAACACATACATACGAACAGTGCTATGATTCTGATCATTTTCACGTAAATCTCACCTGCCATTTTCATTTTCCCCGCCGCTGGTCTTGCCAGACATGCGGCGTTCCCCTCAAAAACATGCGATCGGATCGTACGGTAGGAGCACGATGCGATCCAATGAGCCGATTTATGCATGAATGCCGTTCGTTCACGGTATGGGAACGTGTCATTTCTTCTTTTGCAGTCGATCCTTTCCCCACATATCACCTCCCGCTAATAAGCCATTATACCATTGTTTGCCAAAGGTGGCATTGATGCGACAGAAATAGGCCGAATGAAGGAAACACCAGTCATTTCATGAAGCGGCCCGATTCTGTGAATGACATCTTAACAAAAAGATGGAAACTTTACACACTGCGTTTAAAAAACCTTAACCTTTTCTCGGTACACTCTTACTTTGATGCAAAGATATTTCGGAGGGACTCGATGAGAAGGGGAATCTATGTTGACGGACAAGCAAATACGTACAAACGGCTTCGTGAGCAGTTCAAAGTACACTCCCTTCATCTGCTGAAGGAGAGAGGTTCCGCGAGCAGATCAGAGGTCGTCTTCATTATTATCGACAGCCAGGGTGCCACATCAGCTCCCATGGTCATTCGTTACCGGCGCGCATATCCGCATGCCTCCATTGTGGTGCTGACGAACTCGCGGGATGAGCAGGATCTGGTCAATGCCTTGGCCTTCGGAGCGGATGACTATCAGGTGAAGCCGTGTTCCGAGCGGGAGCTGGCGACCCGCATTCGTGTCATCCTCAAGCGTAAGGAGGCAGCCCGCCATGTTCCAGGCCCTTACATTCATTTGGATATGGAAGCGCGTTCCTTTGAATGGGGAGGGTACTCCTTGCAGTTGACCCGGATTGAGAGCAAGCTGTTGGAACTCTTGGTCAAAAGCCAAAAGAAGATCACAAGCCGGGAGCAAATCATTCATTCCGTTTGGGACAATCGCATCCAAGCAACCAGCAAGGTCATCGATGTGCACATTTGCAATTTGCGCAAAAAGCTGGGGGAGGCATCGAACGGACAGCTTTGGATCAAGACCGTGACGAACAAGGGCTTTTATCTGAGCGGTTCTGATATGAAGGGCGACTAAAGAAAGTGCATTTTTTCCCAGTAAATGATTTACACAATTCTAACAATGATTAACAAATACCAATATTTTCATTAATATTCGCGCTGTACAGTAAAGCCATGGAATCATGATGCTTGTTCATATGGAGGAGAATCGATGAAACGTTTTGTCACTGGAGTCATTCTTACGTCTGCACTGGCAGTCTCTTTGCCAGTTGTCACCCCGGGATTGGTTCATGCTGCCGAAGCGGCCAAACCAGCTGCTGTCAACGCGAAAACAGCGGCTGCAGCGCCTGTCAATGTGTTAGCGGGCTTCAGCAGTACGCCTCGCTGGATCGGTGCCAGCACGATTCTGGTCACACACATCACCGAAGAGGGCAAACAGGACTTCACGGTCCAGGTTCCAGCAGGTACATACGCGCCGGTCGTTGGCGGCACAAGCGATGCAGCTGATCTGGTGATTTCCCCGGACGGAAAATACGCGGCATATACCAATGACGCCAACCTGGTGTTCATCGTCGATTTGGCTGCCCACACGGCAAAGCAAGCGAGCGAGGACAAAAGCTACAAGGCTGATCTGCAATGGTCCAAGGACGGAAGCAAGCTCTACTTTATCCAAGGGGATAAAGCAAACGTAATTGCACAGATGACGGTTGCCGACGGTAAAGTGAGCGCCGTGCTTGATGACAAAGTCAATTACAAATCCGATCTGCAGGTTTCCGAGGATGGCAGCAAATTGGTGTACATCGTTGAGAAAGACGGCACGCTGACGGCTGATTCGGTCAAGGAAAACAATGTGGAATCCGTCGAGCAGGCGAAGGTGGAACTTGACCTCGCTGGCACAGAGCCGCAGCTCTTCGTATTTGATACGACGGTTAAGGATGGCAAAGCGTTACAGCTGACAAGCAAATCCGATAACAAATCGTTCGTCACGCTGCTGCACAATGGGCGCGTTGCTTATGTGAGCGCGGATGTGGAAAAAGAAAACCAGCCTTCTGTATTGAAAGTGGTCACGACGGACGGAAAAGAAACAAAAGACCTTTTGACTGACTTGAACGTGCTGCAAAGCACCGGAACGCCAGATGGCCACCTGTTTGTCCTGGCTGCCGATAAAGCGGGCAAAAAAGCGGTGTACCAAGTGGATGGCGCAAGCGGCGTAAAAGTGAAGAAGTGGGATGTACCGGATGCAACGATCCAGGTTGTCGTTTCTGCCGATGCCAAGCAAATCGCGGTAACCCAAGCAACCGCAACAGGGGAAAAAGTAGCAGTTTTGTCTGGCGGCAAATTTGTTGACGTAACGAAATAATAGGTGTGAGAAAGGGAGTTATTGTCCATGAAAATGTTTAAAAAGCTTACGTTTTTGGCTGTTACGGCAGCCCTCTTGATCGGTTCCGCAGGCGGTTTGGCTCCAACTGAAGCGAACGCGGCTGCTACAGGCAAAGTGGTTGTGGCTGGCTCGACAGCTCTCTTGCCTTTGACCAAACAGGCGGCGCTTGAATTCAAAAAGCTCAACCCGGCAGTTTCGATTCCGGCTTCCGGCGCAGGTTCGGTCACAGGGCCGCAATCCGTGCAAAAAGGCATCGCAGACATCGGGGCGTGCGACTGGGATGCGTCGACAGACGTACCTGGCTTCAAGAAGTTCCCCGGGTTGGTTGCCCACAAAGTAGCTGTTATCCCATTTGCCACGATCGTCAATAAAAACGTATCGGTCAGCAACTTGACCAGCGAGCAGCTGCAAGGCATCTTCTCCGGCAAAATCACCAACTGGAAAGAGGTCGGCGGCGACAATGCACCGATCGTCGTCGTAAACCGCGCTTTCGGTTCCGGCACACGCGTTAACTACCAAATCAAAGCGCTGAACAACAAAGAGTTCATGAAGAGCGGCGCGAACTACAAAGAAGTGAAATCCAGCGGTGACATGTTCACAGCGGTCAGCACAACGCCAAACGCAATTGGCTACATCGACCTGGTGTATGTAAAGGCGGATGTAAAAGCGCTGAAATTCAACGGCATCGATCCAACCGTCGATAACGTTATCAACAAAAAATACCCAATCTGGGCTTATGGCTACTACATGACAAAAGGCCAGCCAACAGGTGCAACAAAAGCATTTATCGATTACGTACAAAGCGCTGCCTTCCAACAAGGCTCTTTGAAAAAAATGAAATTCATCCCGATTGCCAGCATGAAATAAGCAAAAATCGCTTGTTCACGATCAGCCCCTGTAGTGCACATGGGGCTGATCGCGTTTCCAAGTCAAGCGGTCACCCGCGTGGTTACATAGCAGGAGGTAGGTGTCATGGAGAAAGTAGTTGAAAAAGCGCCGGTCAAACCGCGATCGTCCTTGTCCCTGGAGCAGGGCAAGAAGACATCGTGGCTGGATCGCACCGTTCGCACCCGCATTTCGGATCGGCTGTTCAAGCTCTTTTGCCTGGGGAGCGGATTCATCCTTTGCGTCGTTCTTTTTACAATCATTTATTTCGTCGGCAAAACAGGATTTCTCACCTTTCAGGAAGTACCGCTCACGACCTTTTTGTTTTCCTCCGAATGGGTGCCGGAAAACAATCAGTTCGGTGCATTTCTCTTCATTTTCGGCACGCTGGTGCTGACGGCGCTGACCTTGTTGATCGCGACGCCGCTATCGCTCGGGATCGCCATCTTTTTGTCGGAAATCGCACCGGCCTGGGTCAAACGCATTCTGCGTCCCGTACTCGATCTGTTGGTCGGGATTCCGTCGGTCGTATATGGCTATTTGGGCTTGACCGTCTTGATTCCGTTCATCCGTGAAGTGACGGGGCAAGAGATGGGGGACGGGATTTTGGCAGCAGCGCTCGTTTTGGCGATCATGGTTTTGCCCACGATCACACGGATTAGCGACGATTCAATCAGCTTCGTTCCCGGGAAATATCGTCACGCGGCCTATGCGCTCGGCGCAACGCGCACGCAAATGATTTTTGGCGTCGTCCTGCCTGCGGCGCGAAAAGGGATCGTAACGGCAATCATCCTGGGGATGGCGCGCGCGCTGGGCGAGACGATGGCGGTGGTTATGGTGATCGGCAATACGGCGCAGCTGGCGACAGGTTTGTTTGTGCCGACATCGGTCTTGACGAGCAACATTGTCATGCAGATTTCCAATGTGCCGTTTGATTCCACGTGGAACTATTCGTTGTACATGATGGCCTTTTTGCTCTTGTTCCTTTCTCTCGTGTTGATTGCCATCATTCGTCTGATTCGCCCCAAAGGAGAGACTGCGTAAATGAGCAAACAAGTGCTTTCTCGCAAAAACGGCTTTTCCCGCTTTCTTGACCGCATGGCGACCCTCTTGTTCTGGGGGATGGGGATCGGGGCGATCACGCTGGTCGGCTGGCTGCTTTATACGATTTTGAGCAAAGGCTTGCCTGCGATCACGTGGGATTTCTTGATCAAGCTGCCGGAAGAGATTGATGCCGGCGGCGGTATCGGGCCTGTCTTGTTCAACTCTTTTTATGTCCTGGCGCTATCCTTGCTGTTTTCGCTGCCAATCGGCATCGGGGCGGGGATTTACCTGGCGGAATACGCGCCTGCCAATCGGTTAACGGGCTTCATCCGCATGTGCGTGGAAAGCCTCGCATCGGTGCCGTCGATCGTCTTCGGCTTGTTCGGCTTGGCGCTGTTCGTCGGCTACTTCCAGGTCGGCCTCACTATCATCGGCGGTGCTGTCAGCCTGGCGTTTCTCAATTTGCCCGTGCTGACGCGGGTGACGGAAGAATCGATCCGCGCGGTGCCCAAAGAACTGCGCGAGGCTTCCTATGCGATGGGAGCCACCAAATTTCAATGCATCCGCACGGTCGTCCTGCCAGCGGCGCTTAGCGGCATCATCACAGGGATTTCCCTTGTGGCCGGGCGCGCGTACGGGGAGTCTGCCGTGATTATCTTGACAGCGGGAACGACGACATCTGGGGCGATGTGGGATTTCTCCCTGTTTTCGCCAGGGGAGACGCTGGCGGTCCATCTGTGGTATGTCCAATCGGAAGCGATCGTCGAGGACGCGCGGGAAATCGCGGACAAATCGGCCGCCGTTCTGGTGTTTGTCGTGCTGTTGCTTAATTTCCTCTTGCGAATTCCGGTGTGGATCAGCGAACGCAAATTCAAAATGCGCTAAGGAGCGACTTGTACTGTGCCAATCATAGAAGTGAGAGATTTGGACTTGCATTATGGAAAGCATCACGCGTTGAAAAAAATCCGGATGGACATCGAGGAGCGGAGCATCGTGGCCTTGATCGGGCCGTCGGGATGCGGAAAGTCGACATTTTTACGGACATTGAACCGGATGAACGACATGATCGCCGGGGTTACGATCAGCGGTCAGGTGAAAATTTCCGGCGTGGATATTTACCAAACCGAGATCGGCACCGAACTGCTGCGGAGAAATGTGGGCATGGTGTTCCAGCAGCCTAATCCATTTCCGAAAAGCATCTATGACAATGTCGCCTACGGACCGCGGCTGCATGGGATTACGAAGCGTTCCACACTCGATGAAATCGTCGAGACCAGCCTGAGAAAAGGCGCGCTGTGGGATGAGGTAAAAGATATGTTGAAAAAACCGGCGTACGGCTTATCGGGCGGGCAGCAGCAGCGGCTGTGCATCGCCAGGGCTTTGTCGATCAACCCGGAAATTTTGCTGATGGATGAACCGACGTCCGCTTTGGACCCGATTTCGACCGCCAAAATTGAGGAGCTGCTCGGCGAATTGCAAAAGGCATATACGATCGTGATTGTCACGCATAACATGCAGCAGGCGGCACGCATCTCGCATTCCACCGGTTTCTTTTTGAACGGCGAGCTGGTTGAGTATGATCGGACTTCCAGCATCTATCAAAACCCTGTCGACAGACGCACGGAAGATTATATTTCTGGGCGATTCGGATAAGAAAAAGCGCAGCGGTCATCGGGAATATGCGGTGATGGCTGCGCTTTTTTTATTGCATGGAATGAATGGTTCAGTTTGCGGTTCGGCGCAGATTGCGCAGCTGTGATTCATGATCCAGGGTACGATAGGAAAGGGTGGCGAGCATGTCGTTCTGCCGGAGTTGACCGGTTTTCAGCTCAGCGACGTCTTGTTTAAGCTCGGCAACTTCGGTTTTCAAAATAGCGACATCTTGTTTAAGCTGCGCCACATCGGTTTTCAGCTCGGCAATATCTGCTTTCATTGCGCGCATGTCAACCTCAATCGCAGTCACTCTCCCCTCGATTTTCGCTACCGTACGTGATAAAACTTCCATTTCCGCCCGGATCTCTTCCTGGCCATCTCGCAGTGAGCAGACGATCTGTTTTAGCTCGTCCAAGACTTCAAGCCGTTTGAGAATGAGGGCAAGCATCGTTTCGGACATCAGCCATCCTCCTGTCCAATAGTCATATCCATTATCAGCATAGCATAAGACAGAGGACTTCATTGTAAAATTTGCGGGACAAAAACGTGCGGGGAAAATGTTAAGGAACTTCATAGATTCCTTACATTCGTTGCAGAACTTTTCTAATGCCTCTTATGCATAATGATGCCGGGAGTTATACATTCAGGGGGCGCAACAATGATCGAGAGCATTCTTGTACCAGGTGTCATTTTGTATGCAATCTGTCAGGTCGTGGGACAGTGCGATTCTTTGACGGGATTGCCGAATCGCACCCGGCTGATCAAGCAGTTAAACAAACTGGTTCATAAAGCAAGGCGAAAAGATGCGGGCATTGCTGTCGTCATGCTGGATTTGGACCATTTTGATCGTATCAACGAAGCGCGAGGCAGCTTGTTTGGAGATGAACTGCTACGCAAAATCAGCTATATCTTGCAGCGATATGTTAAAGAGGCGGGAACCGTCAGCCGGATCGGCGCGGACCGCTTCGGCATCATCTTTGAAGATGTCGCGAGCAAAAACGAGCTGGCCCGACAGGTGGAACGCATTTACGGGCTTTTTTCAAAAGGATTTTTCGTCAAGGGAATACCGGTGAACGTGACGTTCAGCGCGGGAACAGCGCTTTATCCATACAATGGCGACAATGGCCTCGAGCTGTTGAAGAATGCGGACACGGCGCTGCTGCAGGCGAAAGAAACGGGGAGAAATCATGCGCTGCACTACTCCGAGGAAATGAACGAGGCGGTCAAGCGCAGAGCGATGCTGGAGGAACACATCGGCGGCGCCTTGCAGCGGAACGAATTTGTTTTATCCTTCCAGCCGCAATTTGCGCTGCCTGGCGGAGACATCCGTGGCTTTGCAGCATCGATCCGGTGGGAACACCCGCAGGCAGGTGCGGTATTGGCCGATGAGCTTCTCCCGCTCGCAGCCGGTGCCGGGTTGATGCGGGAGATTGAGGCGTGGATGCTCAAAGAGGCATGTGAAAAAAACAGAGAAATCCGGAAGCTGCATCTTCCGAACTCCGTCATCGCCATCCCGATCTCGCTCCACTCACTCAAGCAGCCGGCTTTTTGGGAAGAAGTGAAGCGTGTGCTGCGGGCAACCGGGATGACGCCCGATTCGCTCGTGTTGGAAGTGAGGGAGCATGAGCTGTGCGCGGATGGAGACGTTCACAGCGAGCTGGGGGAGGAGCTGCGCGCGATCGGCGTGACGCTTTGCCTGGCCGATTTTGGCAAAGGCTATGCATCGCTTCATTCATTGAAGCTGCTGCCTCTTCATCTGCTCAAAATCGATCCGCTCTTCATCGGGGAAATCGGCGCAGACAAAACCGGCAAAACGATCGTCCAGTCGCTGATCGCACTGGGGCACAAGCTCGGGTTGCCCGTGATCGCCGCTGGTGTGGAAACGTATGAGCAGCTCCATTATTTGCGCGCGCTCGGCTGCGATTACATGCAGGGAAGCCTGGTGAGCAAGCCGCTCCCGTATGAAGAGCTGCCGCATTTGTTCGCCATCCTTCGATACAAGCCGCACGCGCTCAAATCACAAGCATCTGAAAACGGGTAAAAAGCAGGGGCTGACAACGCCCTGCACAAAAAAGACGACCTTAAGGCAGGCCGTCTTCTTTCCATTGAATCGTTATTCCATTTCGCGAAATTCGCAGTCTTCCAAGCGGACCACTTTCGTCTTTTTCACCCATTTGTAAATCAGCCAGGTCAAGAGGAACAGCGGAAGTCCGATATAGGAAACCAGGACGCCGTTCCAATCGATTTCACTGCCGGTAAAAGCGGTGTAGTTTTGGCCGATGATGACGATGCAGCAGACGATAAACGCAAAGATCGGTCCGAACGGGAACCATTTCGCCCGGTATGGCAGCGCCGACAAATCGCGTCCTTGCAGCTGATACGCCTTGCGAAACCGGTAGTGGCTGACCGCGATGCCGAGCCAAGCGATGAAGCCGGACATCCCGGACGCATTCAAAAGCCAGATGTAAACCGTGCCGTCACCGAACAAGGAAGCGAGAAACGCTGCCATGCCGATTACGGTGGTGACGAGAAGCGCGTTGATCGGAACACCGCCGCGGTTCAGCTTCATGAACCATTTCGGAGCTTTGCCGTCTTTGGCCAGTTCGAACAGCATGCGAGTCGATGCGTACATGCCCGAGTTCCCTGCCGACAGGACGGAGGTAAGAATGACCGCGTTCATGGCGGAAGCGGCGAACGCGAGTCCGGCTTTCTGGAAGACAAGCGTGAACGGGCTCATCGCCACGTCCTCAATGTTTCCGTTCACCAGGTTTTCCGTCGTATACGGAATCAAAAGACCGATGACGAGAATGGCGAAAATATAGAAGAGCAAGATGCGCCAGAAGATTTGGCGAATCGCTTTCGGCACGTTTTTGCGCGGGTTTTCGCTTTCCCCTGCGGCGATCCCGACCAGCTCGGTTCCCTGGAACGAGAAGCCTGCCACCATGAAGATGCCGAGAATTGCCATAAAGCCGCCGTTGAACGGCGCATCGCCAACGGTGAAGTTTTTGAAGCCGACCGCTTCGCCGCCCATGATGCCGAAAATCATCAGCACGCCCAGTACGATAAAGACAATGACAGTAACCACTTTAATCAGGGCAAACCAATATTCGGCCTCGCCGTACGCCTTGACGGACATGTAGTTCAAAGCAAACATCAGAAGCAAAAACAAGGCGCTCCAGACAAGTGAAGGGACAGACGGAAACCAGAATTTCATGATGAGTGCGCCTGCTGATATTTCGACGGCGATCGTAATCGCCCAGTTGTACCAATAATTCCAGCCAAGTGCAAATCCGAGCGACGGATCGACGAATTTGGTGGCATAGGTGGAGAAAGAGCCGGCTACCGGCATGAAGGTCGCCATTTCGCCCAGGCTCGTCATCAAAAAGTAAACCATGACGCTGATGGCCAGATACGCGACGAGCGCGCCGCCCGGTCCCGCGTCGTGAATGGAAGCGCCGCTTGCCAAAAACAAGCCGGTTCCAATGGAGCCGCCCAGCGAAATCATCGTCAGGTGGCGCGCCTGCAGACCGCGTTTCAGCTGCGGTGCGGTGCCAGTAGTGTGTCGTGGTGCTTGCGGTGTTGCCATGTGAGTACGGTCACAACCTCTCAAATAGATTTTGTTGCTGAGAAGGAGGCCGGAGCAATAAAAAATACCGTTATCAAAGGATAGAACGGTATCGTTACAAATCCCCACCAAACCTTCACTGAAGATAGCACAACACGTCTGCTTCAGGCGTAAAGCAAACGTGACAGTTCTGCCCCTTTCGAGTGCAGCCCCAGCCCGCTTGTCCAGAGCGACAAGCAAGACTTCGGCGGCGTTTCCTTTCTATTGCAGTCTCTGATCTTTCTCTGGACCTCGTGCAACATACTGATAAAAGCCGCGACCTCTACCTCATCGAACGTGATGAGGATAAAGCTATGCATTTGTATGTAAAAAAGTATATCCGAATTAAAATATTTTTCAATAGAAATAATTAGGATGCTGGCTGCTGCCGATTCATGATGAACATGGTAAAGCCCTCCTGCTTGTCTACCAGGAGGGCAGCTTTTACTTTTCTTCTTCAAACGAAAGCTCCGGCGGTTCTTTCCGGAAGAAATCGGTCAGAAAGAACAAGTACACGATTCCGATGACCGCCCAGATGCAGCCGAGCGTGATGGCATGAATATCGAGGTTGACCAAAAGCCACAAATCGAGCAAGCCGCCGATCAGCGGGATCAACAGATAGCGGAAAAAGTTGCCGCCGCCGCGCTGGCGCTCCTTCACATAATAATGTCCGATGACCGAAAAATTGACGAACGTAAACGTCACGAACGCACCGAAATTGATGAAGGATGTGGAAGTGGAGACGTCCATGACCAAAGCCAGCAGCCCGATGATCGCAATGATGAACAAATTGAAGAGCGGGGTTTTGTATTTCTCATAAATAAACCCGAAAATCCGTTTTGGCAGCACCGAGTCGCGTCCCATGGCAAACAGCATGCGTGCCGCGCTGGCTTGCGCCGACAAGCCGGAGGCGAATTGGGCGGTGATCAGCCCGGCGATGAAAAGCGCGCTGAACAAGTTGCCGCCGATAAATCGGGCGATCTCGAAGCCGGCTGAATCGATATCGGCGAATTTGGTGTAGTCCGGGAACACCAGATAGCTGAAATACGAGGCGACGATAAAGATGGCCCCGCCGAAGAGTGCGATCAGCATGATGGCGCGCGGGATGGTTTTTTCCGGATCGATCGTTTCCTCGGACAGCGTGGAGACCGCGTCAAAGCCGAGGAAGGAATAGCAGGCGACCGCCGCACCCGCGAGCACGGTCGTAATTGGAACCTGTCCGTTGAAGAACGGATCTGCCGAAAACAGCGTGCCCATTCCTTTTCCGTGCAGCAAGCTGTAAATCGAGAAAATCAGGAACAGCAAAATAACGAGAAATTGAAACAGCATCATGAGAAAGTTGACATTGGCCGTGACTTGAATCCCGATCATATTGATGGCCGTGGTGATGATAATGAAGGCGATGATCCAAATCCAGGTCGGTACCGTAGGAAACGCGGCCTGCAAATAGACGCTGCCGATCAGCCAGATGACCATCGGCAAAAAGACGTAATCGAGCAGGACGGACCAGCCGACCAAAAAGCCGAGATTGGGATGGATTGACTTGCGCGTATAGGTGTAAGCGGAGCCGGATACCGGATAGGCTCGTACCATCTGCCCATAGCTGTAGGCCGTCACCAGCATCGCGATCAGCGCGATCACATAGGCGGTGGCAACCAGGCCGTGCGTTGCTTCAGCCAGCACGCCATAAATGCCAAAAACGATCATCGGGGCCATATAGGCCAGTCCAAACAAGACAAGCGGAGTCAAGGTCAATGTCCGCTTGAGTGAAGAAGAATGATTCTGTTCCATCAAGGCTCATCCTTTCCGAGATTAGGTGCGCTTCAAAGAGGTCAACAATGATTGCCGAATCGTCGGGTGCAGGTTGCCCGCATAGTTCAGCTTCGTATCTTTCTCGCTGTTGAGGGAAAGTTCTGTCGTCTGTACATCTTCTTTATCCCCCATGTGCAGGACGATTCTGCCTTCATGGTCTACCGCCATGCTGTGGCCGAAAAAGATCAGATCACCTTCCGTGCCCAGCCGGTTGCAAATCGCGAGGGGAACTTCATTCTCCATCGCGCGGCTTTGCATGTAGATGTTTTGGTAGTTTTGATACGGCACCATGTTTGCGGTGCTGACCAGGATCAGCTCCGCACCGTTCAAGCGCAAGAGCCGGGCTACCTCCGGGAACTCCAGATCGTAGCAGATCATCATGCCGATTTTTCCGTGCCTGGTTGAAAAGACGGGCCACTCGTCGCCCGGCGTGAAATAATCCAGTTCGGAGCTGAAGAGATGGGTTTTGCGATAAACGCCCGCGATCGTCCCGTCCTCGTCAATGTAGGCGCTCGAAATATGAAAGCGGTTGCCATTTCGCTCAGGAAAGGAGACCAGCGCGGCGATGCCCAGTTCTTTGCACCGTTCCTTAAACGTTGCAAGCGACGGGCCTTCCGTCGTTTCCGCAATCGTTTCCAGCTGCTCGCCGACCGAATAGCCGGTAAGAGCGAGTTCAGGAAAAATGACGAGGTCGGCTTGCTGCGTTTTGGCTTGGTTCAGGTAATGGGTCATGAGATGAATGTTCGCTTCTTTGTCCCCGAGGTGCGGGGCAAATTGAGCCATGGCGATGCGCATGGATGGACCTCCTTCTTGGTGGGAATGAAACGCAAGTGTTTTTGCGTCTATCGTGCTTGTCTTGCATAAATGCAAGCGCTATGCCAAAAGCGGAAGGATTGATTTCATCACGTTTTTTGCTACAATGAACATATCATTTGATGAAAAAAATCATCAAATTGTAACTTGATTGCGTTTGTTGGCTTTAATATCAATAACTACGCGAACATTCATGAAAATTATCATCAAAGATGAAAAAAATCATCAATTCTTGCAGGAGAGAAGAGGGCAGGAGTGCCAATGGTCCATTCAACCAATCTGATGGTGATTTACGTCGACCATCACAATCACGTGCTGAGCTGCCAAGGGGAAGCGGCAGATGTGTTCGGGATTTCGCCGGAGCCGTTCGCAGCACCCGGCATGCATGTCATGGAGCTGCCGTGGGAGCGCGTCGTCGAGGCTGCTCCCAATTTGAACAACGCTTTGACGGTTATGCACACGCCGAGCGGACGCACGCTTCTCTTGTCCATCGTCAAGCTTCCCCGGCAGGTGATGACGCTTGATTATTTGCTGGTCATCAGCAGGCTGGACACGATCCGGATCGAGCCGAATGAAGAAGAGCGACTTCAGCTTGAACATCATGCGCTGATTCGCTCGCCAAAAATGAAAAAAATCATTGATATTATACACAAGATCGCCAATGTTGATTCGACCGTGCTTTTGCTAGGCGAATCGGGTGTCGGCAAGACCATGCTGGCGCGGATGATCCACCATGTTAGCTCCCGGAGCGAGCGGCCGTTTGTGGCAGTGAATTGCGGGACGCTGCCCGACAGCCTGATCGAAGCGGAGCTGTTTGGCTATGAGGCGGGCACTTTTACCGGCGGCAAGGCTGAGGGGAAACGGGGGCTTTTGGAGACAGCCGAAGGCGGCACGATTTTTCTCGATGAAATCGCCGAGCTGCCCTATCATGTGCAGTCGAAGCTGTTGGAGGTGCTGCAGGAGAACACGTTTCGCAAAGTCGGCAGCGTGGAAGTGAAAAAGGCGAATGTTCGTATCGTGGCCGCGACGAACAAGGATCTCAAGCAGCTGGTCGCGCAAAAAAGCTTCCGCGAAGACTTGTATTACCGCCTGCATGTGGTGCCGCTTACCATTCCGCCGCTGCGCGAGCGCCGGGAGGAAATCGTACCGCTGGCCCAGCTGTTTGTGGACACGTTCAACCGACGGTACGGCCGCCAGTTTTTCCTCTCGCAGCAGGTGCAGGAGTCTTTGCTTGCGCATGGGTGGCCAGGCAATGTTCGCGAGCTGGAAAACATGATCGAGCGAATGGTCGTTACGTACAGTGAAGATACAGCAGAGCTGTGGAAGGAGACAATCGTGGAGACAATCGGGTCTTGCGATTCGGGCTTTTCCCTTGAATTGCCAGGCAAGCAGCTGCCATCCTTGAAGGAAGCCAAGAAGCAGTTGGAGAAAGAGTTGATCTTGCGCGCCTACGATTTGTACGAAAATACGTACCGCGCCGCAGAGGCACTGCAGGTGGATCAGTCGACCATCGCCAAAAAACTGAAGGAATACCGCCGGGAGGACGCTACTGGCGCGAGTAAAAGGAGTAAAAAACGATGAGCACAATCTCGATTGCGCTGGCCCAGCTGCGCTGCGAACTGCGGAACAAGGAGCTGAACTTGCAGCGGATTTTGCAGGCATTGGAGGAGGCTGCCGAGAAAAAAGCGGACTACGTCCTTTTTCCCGAGCTTTATTTGACCGGTTATGATATGAGCGACCAGCTGCCGCTGATGGCGGAAAGCGAAGACGGGCCCAGCATCATGCGGATTCGCGAGCATGCGAAACGATTTCGGGTGGGTGCGATCGTCGGCTTCCCCGAGCGGGAAGGAGAAAAGCTGTACAACTGCGCTCTGTTCATCGGAAAACATGGAGAAATCGTCGGCAAATACCGCAAAGTTCATTTGTACCACAAAGAGAAGGAATGGTTTGCGCCAGGCGACACCCTGCCGGTTTTTTCTTTACCGGAGGGAAAAATCGGCCTCATGATCACCTATGACATGGAATTTCCGGAGGCGGCGCGGGTGCTTGCGCTCGGGGAGGCCGACCTGATCCTGGTGCTTGCCGCCAACATGATTCCATACCAGCACTATCAAGACATTTATCTGCATGCGCGGGCATTGGAAAACCACCTGTTCACGGCAGCGGCAAACATGGTCGGTCTGGACACCGAAAACGTCTTTTTTGGCGAAAGCCAGATCGTAAACCCGAGCGGTTTCACCGTTTACAAAGCGGGCAACAACGAAAGCATTCCCGTTTGCATGCTCAATCTGGAGGAGATCAACCAGGAGCAGCCGCTGCTTGATTATTTGAACAACCGGCGCACAGAGGTGTATCAAAAGGAACAGCGTTAGTAGACGATCTGTGAGTAGATGAGAAAATGAATGATAAGGATGGGAAGCCAGTGGGGAAACAACTGACCAAATCCAAACAACCGACAATGACGACCGCTGAACGAAGCATTGCAGCAGCCGCTTGTCTTGGGCAACTGACCAAGCATGAATTGACGAAAATACGCATGAACTGGGGGCTGAAAGGCGCAAGCTCACTGAAAAAGGACGAGCTGGTCGCGGCGCTCTGCCAAGCGCTGCCGGATGCGCTGCCAGCCCAATTCAACACGCTGGACGAAACGGGCTACAGGTTGCTCAAAAGAGCGGCGGAGCGTGGAAGAATCACCATCAATCATTTGTCGCCAGCGCGAGTCGACTTTTTTGCGGAGAGGGGATTGTTATTTTGGCAGCGGCACGGTGACAAAATGGCGCTCGTGATGCCGACGGAAGCGATCGCTTGCTTCAAAGCGGGGGATTCTGCAGCCTATCGGGAAAAAATCCGCGCGAATACGGAATGGATCAAGCTGGCGCAGGGCTTGGTTTTTTACTATGGCTGTCTGGAAACAAGCCATCTGATCGAGATGGTTCAGCGGTATAGCGGAATGCAGTTGTCCATGGAAGATTGCTCCGTGCTTTTGAAGGGGGCGGAAATTTTATACGATGAAATCCAGATTGAAGGCACTACCGTTTCAAACGTGCTTGTAGATCGTCCGCAAGATGTTCTGGCACAACATCGAGCGAGGCCTGATCTTGACTATTATCCGTTTAGCAAGGCGCAGCTGCTGCAAGCCGGGGAGCCGGGATATGAGGACCGCAATGCCAGCTTCCGGTCTTTTGTCCAGTTTATCAAGGCGAATTATCAGGTAACGACTCTGGAGGCAGAAGAGCTGGTTGGGGAGTGCGTGTACGACATCCAGCTGGGCGTTGCTGTGAACGACATTATGGCTGTGCTCCAGTCACAATTGGAAATCGATGATATCGGGCTCCTGCATGGCTTCATGGGCCAACTGGCGGCATTGAACAATGATACGAGACAATGGGCGCTCAAAGGATATACACCGAACGAGCTTTCCTCGCACCAGCCTCGACACAGCGCAGCTACCGCACTGTCTTCCCGGAAGGTCGGGCGAAATGATCCGTGCCCATGCGGCAGCGGCAAAAAATTCAAGAAATGCTGTCAGGCATGATCCCTTCCGGATGCTGGTCAAACCGGCAATCGGCCGCAGGCATCTGCACGATTGCCTGGATGACGGGCTGCCGCATCGTGACGGTCGGCGTCCACTCCGCAAATTCCACCTTTACCACGAACCGAGGCTTTGTCCAGACGGCGTCCCGGCTTTGTTCCGGCTGGTTGACAAACGGCTTGTCGGGCAGGGGGGCCATGTTTTGCTCCAGCTTGCGCCACTCGTCTTTGCCGATTTTTCCGATCCCCGCATTGCCGATATAACGAAAATCTCCTTTTGCGTCAAACAGCCCGAGCAGGAGCGCGTTCATCATGCCATTGCGCCTGGTGAATCCGCCGATCGCGGCATAATGGTCCAAAAAGATTTTTTTCTTTTGCCAGCGCTTATCCTTCCCGTTGATCGCGTATGTGCTGTTCAAATCTTTGCAGACGATTCCTTCCATCCGATGCTGTTTCATCACCGAGTAAAGCGCATCTGCATCTGTCACGTTTTGCACGATCTGGACATTCGGCTGAGGGATAATGATGTCTGCAAGCAGCTGCTGCCGCTCTTTCAGCGGCTTTTCCGTCACCCAGACGCCATTTGCGTACAAGAGGTCAAAGATCATATACGTGACGGGCGTTTGCCTGACCGCCAGCGGGATTCTCTGTTCCTTGCGCAGACTGTCCCGCTTCATGATTTCGTGAAAAGAAGGGCGGTCGCTGGCAAACGCAATGAATTCGCCGTCGAGAATGACCGAGGATGCGCGGCAATACCGGGAGATGTCCAGAAATTCGGGGTACTGCATGGTGCGGTCGTTTAATTTGCGGTTGACCAGCCGCACTTCCTTTCCATCAAAATAAGTCATCATCCTGACGCCGTCCCACTTGATTTGCGCCACCCAGTCAGAGCTTGTCGGCAGCGCACTGACGGTTACCGGTTCAAACGGAATGACAGGCTTTAGTTCCATACACTTTCGCCTCCGCAATCGCTTCGCTCTCGTCATGGTTCCCGAACAGCGAGGAAAAAACACGCCAAATCGCCCGCTCCCCTTATTTTGCAAAGGAAGCGGGCGATATTTTGTCACACGTCGTCACATGCGCAGATCACGGACGCGTTCCCAGTTGCGGTTGCCGTCATACAGGCCGCCCCGCTCACCGCGTTCGGCGATCAGCTGGGAAATTCCTTCGACATGGTCGCCAATGATGCGCGCGACCGCCGGTGCATAGCCAGCAGAGGAAAAATGCTGGTCAGGGCGAATCCGGTTGAGCAGATCGACATCGACCCGATGGACGTTGCGGACATAAAGGCCAGCCAGCGTGCCTTTCACCTGCGCCATCGTCGGGGAGAGCAGTGGCAGCCACCCGATGGTATCCACCGCGCGACGGCTGAGTGCATGCGGGACGGCGACCATGGAGCCGACACCCAAGTCTTTGCGGTCGAGCGCCAGATTGACGGCGTATTTCAGTGCGGTCACGATATGCAAGGGAAAGCGGAGATTGAGGTAATAATCGAGATCGTTCAGGGCAATATCTGTCCCCGTCGCGATCGCGTGGCAAAAAGGGAACAAGTCTTTTGGTGGCAAGGCGAAATCGCCGTCAAGAAAGAGGAGAATCTCGCCTTGCGCCATTTTGGCTCCGACAGCCCTGCCGACGTCGTTGCCAAGTGCATCCGGATAGACGACGGTCTTTGCGCCGAGCGAGGAGGCGATTTGGGCGGTGGCATCGGTGGAGCCGTTCACGACCACGATGATTTCCAGTGGCTCGATTTTTCTCGCTTGGCGGATGACCTCTCCGATCGTCTTCTGCTCGTTTTGCACCGGAATGATCACCGAGAGCTGTTTGCCATGATAGAGGCTGGAGGTAACGCCCCAGCCTGCGGACGTAACCGGGATGTCATCGAGTCCGGCGGCAAGGCGCTGCATCAAGTCTCTGCGTCGTCCGCCGTCCATGAAGCCTCCGCGTGGGTCCTCCAGCACCGCGGCCAAAGCGGCAACGTGATCGCCGATCATGCGCTTTTCGGCACGGGGCAATCCCGGTTCGGTATGACCGTGCTCCAATGGACGGAAGCGATTGGGCGTAATCACATCGATACTCATCTCGTGGGCGATCCGCAGCGGGCTTTTCATGAGCAGGGCTTGCGCAAGCAGCGGGTTGGCAAGCGATTGAACACCGATTTGCGCAAGCGCCTCCCGCGTCATGGCGTGCGGCACCGACAAAATGCAATCGATAACCAAATCTTGCCGCCCCAGTATTTCATTGAACACTTGCCGCCAGACGGTAATGGTATGTGGGCAGTGCTTTTTGTGAAAAAACGCATTGAAGTCATTTAACACCACGTCAGCCGCACCTTGGTGAAGCGGGGCGAGGAAAGCTGCCAATGTATCAGCTGCGATGGCAAAATCGGCATCCAGAAACAGCAGGATGTCCCCTTTTGCCGCAGCTGCGCCTACCGCTCGGCCGACATCGTTGCCGAGCGGCTCCGGGTCGCTGATGAGCGTGCATCCGAATCGCCTGGCAATCTCTTCCGTGCCGTCGGTGCAACCGTTCGCCACCACAATGATTTCGAAGGGCTGCAAGGAAGCGCAGGAGGCGAGCACAGCCGGCAGCGTCGCCGCCTCATTGCAAACCGGGATGATGATGGAGACCGTTTTTGTCCGATCAGCTGGAGATGGCATCTCTTCAGTCCGCCTTCCTGTGCAAGTCGTTTGCAAACCAGGAGATGGTCTGGCGGAGTCCTTCCTCAAACGGCACGGCTGGATCGTAGCCAAGCATCTGCTTCGCCTTGGTCAAATCAGCGACCCGTTTCGGAATTTCCTCGAAACCAGCAGGGTAAATCTGCTCGAAAGGGACGTAACGGATTTCTGACGAAGACTGCGCCAGCGATTTGACCAGCAATGCCAGATCGCTGATCGTCACTTCATGCGTCGAGCCGATGTTGATGATTTCCTGATTCGCTTCCGGGCGCATCGCGGCGATCGTGGCATCGATCGCATCGGATATATAGGTGAAGGAACGGGTTTGCGTGCCATCGCCGTAGACCAAGAGCGGCTTCTGTTCCAAGGCTGCCCGGATGAAGCGGGGGACGACGCCGCCATAAGGACCTTCCTTGGCGCGCGGGCCATACACATTGAAGTAGCGGACGACGGTAACCGGCAAACCGCGAAGGCCATACGCCAGGCAAATCGATTCCTCAAATGTCTTTTCCACCGCATAGGTCCAGCGCATTTTGGAGGCAGCTCCATAAACGCGGTCCATCTCTTCAGAAAATGGCGGCGTTCCTTTTCCATAAACTTCAGAGGTCGAGGCAAAGATCACTTTTGTCCCATGGGCAGACGCATGCTTCAAAATGTTCATCGTTCCGTGAAGATTGGTTTCCATCATCTCGAGCGGCCGGGTCACGGTTGTCTTTACGCCGAGAATGGCTGCCATGTGAAAGACTACGTCATGCTCTGCCACCAGTTTGGCAATCAGCGCTTCGTCGACGATGCTTCCTTCCACATAGGTGATTCCTTCCGTATTTTGATCCCAGTAGGAACGTTTGCCGCGGTAATAATTGTCGAGCACGGTCACTTGATGACCGAGTTCGCGCAACCGGTCGGAAAGGTGAGAACCGATAAAGCCAGCTCCGCCTGTCACCAAACAACGCTTCTGCTCCTTCATGGTGTATCACTCTCTTTCGCGTTAAGAATCCCTCGGGTGTCGATGACATATTTGGCGTGTTTTTGGACCATCTGCCAATCGATGACGCTATGGTCGGTCAGAATAATCACTACGTCTGCCTTGCGAATGAGGTCATCGGTGAGGGGCCGGGAGTTGTGGTTTTGGTCCTCGATTGCAACCGAGGCAACGTACGGGTCGTGATAGCTGACCTGGATGCCTTCTTTCAGCAGCAATCGATAAATTTCCAGGGCGGGAGACTCGCGAACATCGTTCACATCGCGTTTGTATGCCAAACCGATGAGCAGGACCGACGAATGTTCAGCCACGGCCTTCACTTGTTTGACGATTTCGGCTGGCATGCTGCGGTTGATTTTGTCCGCCTCTTCGATCAATGTGCTGAAGAGGCCGAATTCTTTCGCTTTCCACTGAAAATAGAGCGGGTCGACCGGGATGCAATGCCCCCCGATCCCAGGTCCCGGCGTATACATGGTAAAGCCGAACGGTTTGCTTGCTGCAGCTGCAAGCGCTTCGCGGAAATCGATATTCATGTGGCGGCAGATCAGGTGAATCTCGTTTACGAGCGAGATGTTCACCAGCCGCTGGACATTTTCGAATATTTTGGTCATTTCAGCGACCTTTGGCGAACTGACGGGAACGATGGTATCGAAAATCCGGCCGTAAAAAGAGGCGACCTTTTGCAAGCAGTGAACGGTTTGCCCGCTCACAACTTTTGGAATCTGTTCGAGACGATACTGCGTATTGCCCGGGTCAATCCGCTCGGGCGAATAACCGAGATAAAAATCAACGCCAAGCTGCAGCCCTGCTTTCAGCAGAATGGGCAAGATCACATCCTCCAGCGTGCCGGGGAATGTAGAGCTTTCATAAATCACCGTTTGCCCTTTTCGCAAGTGGGTGCAGATATATTCCGTCGCGCTGATCAGGGCGCTCAAATCCGGTTTTCGGTCGTGTTCGGTAACGGGTGTGGGGACGGTGACGATGATCGTGTCCGCCTTTTTGATTGCATCAGTCGGCAAGGATGCCGAAAACAGCTGCTGTTCCATGAGTGCGGCAAGTTCAGCTGAGGATACATCCGGAATGTAGCTGGTTTTTTTCGCAAGGAGGTCGATTTTTTTCTGATCTTTATCAATTCCCAGAACGTCACATCCCTTGCTACCCATGAGAAGCGCCAGCGGCAAACCTACGTAACCAAGGCCAATGATCGCAACGGTGTCATGCTGTACAGTCAACTAGGTTCCCCTCCTTAGAGTAGCTATGATTTGACGGTCACGTTCACCGTCAGAAAAACCTCCCCGGCTATTTGTCATTTGCAATAAATAATGCAGTGCTTCCAGGTGATCCCCGGTAATCCGATCAAAAGCCGATGTCAGCGTGTCATCCATTTGATGATCTTCGCGGACGCGGTTTGGATGAATGACATCGACACCATGCACAGCTTTTATCGTAAAACCGGCTAACTGGGCATGTGCTTGCGCCAAAGGAGGAATCATCAGTTTGTCAAACCCGATCGTATCGATGACTCTGCGGTGCATCGCATGCGGCACCGCCGTCAGCGAATTATTCAACAGGTCGGGTCGTTTGAGTGAAAGGTTCAAAAAATATTTCAGCGAGCTGATGGCATCAAGCGGATGAAAGGCATCGAGCAAATGCTGCAGGTCATTCAGGGCGACATCCACGCCGTTCTCGACAGCTTCAATGAAAGGGACAAGCTCTTTCGGGGGAAGGACAAAATCACCATCAACAAACAAACAGATGTCCCCGGTGCTGTAGGCTGCCCCAATCGCCCGTCCGACATTGTGGCCGAGCGGGGACGCGAATGGCAATACGATCGCGCCTGCATGGATCGCACGCTGGATCGTTTCGCCGTCGGCACCGTTGGCAACGACGATGATCTCGTCGATTCCAGCCAGTTGCAGTGACTCGATGACCCCGGCGATCGTTTCCTTTTCTTCCATGACCGGAATGACGGCGCTTCTTTTTGCTTTTTGCCGCTGCGTTTTATTTGGTGGCTGGTAATGCTGCAAAAACAGGCGGTTTCGCGTTTTGTCGGCATAGCCGCCGCGCGGCCCTTTTTGGCTGATGACGCGTTGGATGCCAAGCAGATGGTCACCCATGATGCGGTCGGTGGTTACCGGAAAAGGGGAGCCTGGCCTTTTTTGCATGTGTATGGGACGAACGCGATTGCGTGTGATCACATCCACGGATGCGGGCGCAGTCCATGACAGTTTCTTTTCCGAAATCAATGCTTGCGCCAGTACAGGATCGGCGAGATTCCACCAGCCGATCGCTTCCACCGCGCTCTTGCTCATTGCATGAGGGATGGCGAGAAGAGAATTGACGGAAATCAGCCGCTTGGTGATCCAATTGAACGCAACCTTTGCCACCGTCGTGGTATGAGGGCGTATGGGCAAATGGGCCGACCAGTTCAAATCGTTCAGCGCGACGTGCATGCCGCGTTCAATGGCTTCCACAAAAGGCAGAAGCTGATCGTGCGGGATCGGGATATCCCCGTCCAAAAACAGCAAACCGTTATGTTTGGCGTGGAAGGCACCGATCGCTCTGCCGACATCGTTCCCCAAGCTTTGCGGAAAAAGAATCGTAATGCACCCCAGCGAATCGAGCAGCGTTTTTGTCTCGTCTGTCGAGCCGTTCAAAACAACGATGATTTCCGCTGGCTCCAATTTCTTCGCTTCCAAGATAACCTGCTGAATCGTCTCTGCCTCATTCTGAGCGGGAATAATAACAGAAAGGTCTCTCATTAGAACGAGAAAACCCGGACGTGGCTGATGGAACCGACCGCAATGGATTGTTGCTCGGGCGGACCATACTGTGGCGCTGTCGTAATCACAATGCTCCCGCTCGACACTTGTGTGAGGATACCCGCGTAAACCGCGGAACCAGCGACAATTTGAACTTGTCTGCCAATTATCTGGCGTAATGCTTGTAAAAACGTCATGTATATCACTCCCCATATTGTTGATTTTAGGCGGCACCAATGGAGATGGCGCCGCTGAATGGCACGATCACCTGTGAGTTCGGCGATTCCTCGACCACGACGTAATCCACGTTGACTTCCGTCAATGTGCCGGTCACCGTTCCTCCAGTCGTGGTGATTTCAACCTCTTGTCCGAGATATTCTCTGGCGATTTGACCGAATCCGGCGCCAGGCGAAAGGATACCGGTCAAATATTCCGCGAATTGGGGAGAATACAAGACACTCTCCAATTCGGTTCTTACAATTTGCGGTACGGTCTGGTTGATCGCTTGCTGGACTGCGCTGCGAACCTCGGCTGCGATGACTGGCAGCAACTCCTTCTGCGACTCAAAGATTTCTTCGCGAACGGCGCGAACCAACGTTTTGCGCAGGCGATATTCGAGTTCCTCAAATCCTTCACGAATCTCTCTTTTTACCACTCTTTCGATGCATTTGCATTTGTGCCCCTTCAATCGATTATGGGCAGCACCTTTCGACTTGCCTCCTGAAAAAGACAGCCGAGCTTTGCCAGATAAGCAAAATTTCATACGGCAACTCCCATCCTTTCCTATTAATTTTGTTTCATAACCGTAATCAATTTATTGAACGAAGCATCATTTTGTCAGGGACAGACATGGAAAGTGGCAAAAAATAGACGAAAACTGCTAGGAAAACCATCCATTTTCATAGTTTTATTTCATGGGACACGCCCCCGTGTTGCCAGCAAAAAATAATCGCGCGACGTCGACATAGGATTGCGTGGATTGCCAAACGATAGTAAGGGAAGAATCACAGGCGGAATGGGAGAGATGGAAATGGGAGTGGGGGTAGCGGATCGTCATGAGCTTCAGGTGGAAGGGAAAACGGTGCTGATTACGCATCCGGAAAAAGAGCTGTGGGCCAAAAAAGGCATCCGCAAAATTGACTATTTGCACTACCTCAGCATGATCGCGCCGCATATGCTGCCTTTTTTGGCGGAGCGTGCGCTGACGGTGATCCGCTTTCCGGATGGAGTCGGAGGCAAAAAATCGTTTTACCAAAAAAATGTGCCACAGCAAGCGCCGGAATTTGTCCGCACCACACTGCATGACGGAAATGAGCATGTGGTGTGCGGCGATCTGCCGACGCTTCTGTGGCTGGGAAATCAGGCTGCGGTAGAATTTCATATTCCGTTTAATCGGATTGACGAGCAAGGGCCGGCCGAAATCGTCTTCGATCTCGACCCGCCCTCGCGCGACGAATTCGTGATGGCAGTGGAAGCCGCACTGATTCTCAAGGAGATGTTTGATCGGCTCGGGCTCAAAAGCTTCGTCAAAACATCGGGAAACAAAGGCTTGCAGCTCTATATCCCGCTTGCGGCTGGCACGTTCAGCTATGAGGATACGCGCCGCTTCACGCAGTTTTTCGCCAATTATTTGGTGGCGAGGGAGCCGGACTGGTTTACAATCGAGCGTTTCAAAGCGAGCAGGGGCAATCGGCTGTATGTCGATTACGTCCAGCATGCGCGCGGAAAAACGGTCGTCTCCCCCTACTCGCTGCGGGGCAATGAAGAAGCGCTCGTCGCAGCGCCGCTGTTTTGGCATGAGGTCACCCGTTCGCTGCGCCCCACGCAATTTCCACTGGAGACGATCAAGGAGCGGTTGGCAACGGTTGGCTGTCCGTTTGCCGGTTTTATGGACGCCAAGCAGAAGCAGCCTTTGGAACCGGTCATGAATTGGATTGCGGCGCAGGGCTAAACCGGGTGTGCAAGGGATAGCGCGATTTCAGAAAAGCGGAGTCAGGTTTCGGCGCGGAACGTTTTCCCGACCCGCTCGCCCAATCCGAAATAATGGCGGAAGTTATAGATCAGCGGGCTCCATTTCAGCGGATCGACATAGCGGTCGCTGACTTGTGCGCCTTGCTCCAGCATGATTTGGTCATGGGCAAACACGTGAAGCGCGGTCGTTTCCACGATGGCAAAGCCGTCTTCACGCAGATTGATTTGCTCGACGCGCGCTTCGATTTGCAGCGGGCATTCGCGAATGCGCTCGACTTGTACGGCGGTGGCAGCTTGCGGCGTGAAGCCGGCTGCAGCGAATTTATCAGGCTCATGGCGAAACCCCATCGCAGCTTTTTGCGCAGGAACCGGGAACCGGCCCGTTGTCGGAGCGAGCCGTTCGACTTGCTCCCATTGCGTCGGAGCAGGCACGTTGATGACGCATTCCGGGTGGCGCTGCATATTTTCCAGCGCCTGGCCGCTGGTCGAAACGCCAAGCACGATCATTTTGCCCAATGCCCAGGAGGAGGAAAGCGGCGTTAGATTGGTGGTGCCATCCGCATTTCTCGTCGACAGCAGAATGACAGGCGTGCCGTAATACAAGATGCTCGGAAAAATCTCGCGGATGACCGTTGGTTCGGATTGAAGTTGTTTCATAGGGAAGACCTCCTTTTTTGGTTGCCATAAGTGTACATCGCCAACGATTCGGTTTGGATCGAACTGTAAATGAACAGCGCCGTTCCCCGCTTGGTACTGCTCGCAGCCGAAGGGTCGCAAGCGTGCAGTGTGCGAAAGGTAAGGTATGGATGGATGCGATCAAATGGAAGTATAATGGAAGAGCACGCGAAGCACGTCCAAAAGCGATTGTTTCCTGGTTTGCAGCAGCTTGGGCAGAAAGCGGCCGTTTACATGCCGAAGGGCTCGCCTGCCATCCGTTTGGCGAACATTCAGGCAACGGGCGCAGAGGCGGACCCGATCCATTGGTATGAAATGGCCTGTATCCGAGCAGAACGGGAAACAGTCAGTAAAGAGAGGGAGAACGCATACATGAGCATACAGGAGAAAACAGTCATCGGTTTTATCGGAATTGGCGTGATGGGAAAAAGCATGGCGTCGCATCTGCTGAAGGCAGGCTATTCCGTGCTGGTTTATACGCGCACGCGGCAAAAGGCAGACGAGCTATTGGCAGCGGGAGCAATCTGGAAGGAAACAGTGGCAGAGCTTGCGCAGGAAGCGAACGTGGTCATTACGATGGTGGGCTATCCGTCGGATGTCGAGGAAGTTTATTTGGGTGAGGGAGGCATTATCGCCCATGCCAAACCAGGCAGCCACTTCATTGACATGACGACATCGTCACCGTTGCTGGCTCAAAAAATTTACGCGCAGGCGAAAGCGCACGGCATGCATGCGCTCGATGCGCCGGTATCGGGCGGGGACGTAGGCGCGCGTGAGGCACGGCTCACGATCATGGTCGGCGGCGACGAGGAAGCGTTTGAAGCGGTGAAGCCGATCCTTGCCGTCATGGGAACCAACATTGTGCTGCAAGGCGCGGCGGGCGCGGGGCAGCATACGAAAATGTGCAACCAGATCGCCATCGCCACCAATATGATCGGCGTATGCGAAGCGATTTTGTACGCGCAAAAAGCCGGCCTCGATCCTGAGCGCGTGCTGACGAGCATTGAAGCGGGAGCGGCAGGCAGCTGGTCGTTGTCCAATCTGGGCCGCCGGATGATCGCAGGCAATTTTGAACCGGGCTTTTATGTGAAGCATTTTATCAAGGACATGACGATTGCGCTGGAAGCCGCGCAAGAAATGGGTCTGATGACACCGGGGCTCGCACTGTCCAAGCAGCTCTATGACGAGCTGGCGGCGCAGGGCGGAGAAAACAAAGGGACACAGGCGCTGATCACGCTTTTGGCAAGCAAGTAAAAACAGAGCTTGAGCAGGAGGGGAAACCATGGGACAGCCTTATGATTTGCCGTTGGAACAGCTCCGCGTCTATCGGCCGGAGCCGACGCGCCGCGATGATTTTGCCGCATTTTGGGATGAAAGCAAGCGGATACTGGCGGAAACGCCGATCAATGCCGAGTTGAAGCCGCTCGATTACCCTGCAGATGGCGTCAAGCTCTATGAACTCAGTTTCGCAGGCTTTGGCGGAGCGCGCATCTGCGGCTATTATGCCGTTCCTGATACGGCTGGACCGCATCCCGCGCTGGTCATGTATCACGGCTACAACTGGAGCCACGATGGGCAGATTCACGACGTGGTCAATTGGGCGCTGCACGGTTATGCCACCTACGGCATGCTTGTGCGCGGTCAACAGCTCAGCGAGGACAACAGCATCGCGCCGCATGGCAATACGACAGGCTGGATGACCAAAGGGATTCTGTCAAAAGAAACGTACTACTATCGCGGCGTTTACATGGATGCGATCCGCGCGCTCGACGTGGTGGCAGCACGCGAGGAAGTGGATTCTACCCGCATTGGCGTGATCGGCGGCAGCCAAGGCGGTGCGTTAACCCTTGCTGCAGCGGCGCTGTCCGACATCCCGCACGTTGCGGTAGCCGACTATCCATACCTCAGCGATTTCCGCCGAGCGATCGACATTACGCCAACCGGGCCGTACCTGGAGATCAATGAGTATTTCCGCCGCAATACGGCTCCGGAGGTCGAGGAAAAAGCGATGGAGACGCTCAGCTATTTCGACCTGATCAACCATGTGCCAGCGATCACCTGCCCCGTGCTTATTTCCATCGGGCTCATCGATGACATCACGCCGCCGTCGACCGTCTTTGCGGCGTATAACCACTTGCAAACGGAAGAAAAAGAAATCAAAGTATATCGTTATTTCGGGCATGAGACCATCCCGGCATTCCATCTGGAAAAGCTGAAGTATTTGCGGAAGCATTTGAAAGGGAAGGAATAACTAACGAATAGGGCCCACAAGCTGCTTTTGGCTGGCTTGTGGGGTTTTGTTGTTTGCAAGATTGTTTGCACGACCCGCTGTCTTTTTCTATTCTCTTTGTAATGGTAAACTGAAAGGAGAGAAGAAGATGAATCGGGGAGCTGATGATGTGGCCAGCTGACGAACGATTTGGAAATTCACTTTCTCGAATTACCTAAGCTGCGGCAAAATGATGTGACTATGGGCGATCTGTTGGTCAATTGGTTGCTTTTTGTAGGAGCGAAGGATGAAAGGACGGTGGAGGAGTTGGCCAAGCATGAACCTGCGATTCGCAAAGCAAAGACGGTGCTGGAGTTTTTGAACCAGAACGACGAGGCACGCAAGCTGTATGAGATGTGTGTCAAAGCCTTACGGGACGAGGCGAGCATGATGGAAGGGGCTAAGGAAGAGGGGAAGATGTCTGGAAAGCTGGAAGTAGCAATGAACATGATCGCCACAGGCATGAGCGTAGAACTGATTGCAAAACTCACAGGCTTCCCCGCAGCAGAAATCGAGCAGCTAATGCGAGCAACAGACCGGAACAGCCAGGAACGATAGAGTTTTGAAAAGCATGAGCAGATAAATAGGAAAGTGCTCGGGCCAAACAGCCGGGTGCTTTTTCGTGTTTATGACAATACCGGCAATGTAAGCTGTCGATCAATCCGTGTTTATCATTTCCAATTTGCGGGTACTCGATATATGACAGCTAGAACGGAGTCAAACGATTCCTATGAAACTACGAAAAGAGGTGACGGAAGAATGAAAAGCATCAAAAGCGTCCTTGTTTTGCTTTTAGCCCTTATCACGATCATTATTTTTGTTGCCCAATCCGCTTTCAGCTTCACGCAAATGAAACGCATCGTGCTTGACGAGGAGCAGAGCAAATTGCGGCTGCAGGTGGAGAAGGAAGCGGCCCGGTTTTACGGAACGTTGGACCGCATCGGGAAATTGACGGAAACGTTGACGTATCCGATCGCGTTTGCAGCGCCGGGTGATATCGTCAAGATGGAAGGGGCCGTCACTGGAATTGTCGGATCGGATTCGCTGATCGTGGGCGGCGGCTTCTGGATGGAGCCGAATGCGCTTGACCCGACAAAACGGCTGCTTGCCCGTTATGCCTTCAACAACAACGGTGACATCAAGATCGACCCTCAATACAGCAATGGCACGTACAATTATCTCGACCAGGATTGGTACAAGGCAGGACTCGTAGACAAGAAATATGTCTGGACGGAGCCTTATGTCGACGCTGTCTCCAAGGTGCCGATGACCACAGCGGTCAGCGCGATTCGCCAAAACGGAAAAATCATCGGCGTAACCACGATGGATGTGGCCTTGTCGGACTTGAGCAAACGGATCCAGGAGATGAAAGTGGGCCAGACGGGCTACGGATTTATCGTGTCGGCGTCCGGGACGTACGTTTCGCATCGAGATAACGCCAAAAACATGGCGGCCAAAATTACCGACCCGTCAGAAGAAGGGCTCAATCAGCTCGGCAAGACCATTCTCGAGGCGAAAGAGCCGGGGATGTCTACTGCCACGATTGGCGGAAACGAAAATTTGGTTACCTACTCGCCAATCGGAGATACAGGATTGACGCTGGTCACCGTTTTGCCGACAGCGGAAATGATGGGTCCGATCGATCGCCTGTTTTCAACGAGTCTGATCATTTTCGCGGTCAGCATTGTTGTTTTTCTCATCGTGCTCTACTGGTTCATCAACCGGCAAGTGGCCAAGCCATTGCTGCAGTTGAAACAAGGCATTGACAAGCTGGTAGAGGAGCGGGATTTGACTAAACAGATTGCCATTCACCGAAAAGACGAGATCGGTAGCGTGGCATCCGCCCTCAATCGTTTTATTGCAGAATTGCTCGGGATCATCCGCACGATTAACGCGGGCGCGCTGCATGTCGATGACGTGTCCCGGCAGTCGTCCGAGAAAGCAAGCGAAGCGAAAGCGGCATTCAACCAGGTGGCCGCTTCATTCCAGGATGTCGCCAGCGGAATGGACAACCAGCAGCATTCGGCGGAAGAAAGCGCGCGGGCGATGGAAGAAATGGCGATCGGAATCCAGCGGGTGGCCGAAGCTTCCTCGACGTTGGCGGAGTCCTCTACCGAGATGGCGGAATACACGGCGGCGGGGAATGGGTCCATCCAAAAGATGATGGCACAAATGAATGCGATCCATCATTCCGTCAGCCATTCGACGCAGATCGTGAATTCACTGTACAGCCGCTCCCAAGAAATTTCGCACATCGCGGAAGTGATTGCCAGCATCGCATCGCAAACCAATCTTCTCGCCCTCAATGCGGCGATTGAAGCGGCCCGGGCCGGCGAGCAAGGAAGAGGGTTTGCCGTCGTCGCAGACGAGGTGAGGAAGCTCGCGGAGCAGTCCAATGCGCAAGCAAGCCAGATCGCGCGGCTGATTGCGGAAATCCAGACAGAAACAGCATCGGCCGTAAGCGCGATGGATGAAGGGTCGCGAGAGGTACATACCGGCATCAGCGTTGCGCAAGACACCGGTGAAACGTTCCGAAGAATCGAGGCGTCAACGCGATTTGTGGCTGATCAGATTCAGGAGATCACCGCGGTTGCGGAAGAGATGTCGGCCGCGACCGAGCAGGTGACGGCCTCGATTGTCGAGCTTTCGACGATTTCCAAAGCGTCCGCTTCCAGCGCCTCGAACGCCGCAGCCTCCGCAGGCAAGCAGCTGGACTCCATGCGCGAACTCTCCCATTCGGCCACAGGCTTGAGTGACTTGGCCAAAGAGCTGCGAGAAACCGTCAGCAAATTTCGCGTGTGAACGAGTGGAAAAGGCATGAGGGCTACTGCAGCAAAAGGAGAAAACCCATAACAAGGGACATACATGTCTGAAAGCAAGATAGTGTTCACCCTTATAGAAATTGCAAAGAGAGCAGCAGTAGACCGGATTTCGCGTCCGAATCTACCGCTGTTTTTTCATGTTCACACAGTCACTTGGTTCTTATTGTCAAACTAATTCTATCTACATATACCCCTATCCAGTATAATAAAGATGTAAATCTAGATCAGATAAGGGGGACGAATGATGAAAAAAATGGAACAAGGTTCTTTGGAGCAGGAAATTACGACGTTTGTGAGTGCATTTATAAAAAAAACGAACGGAAGAGGACCTCGGGATATCAAAGTGAAAATGGTTGACAACTTAATGCTCTATTTCATCGAGGGAATCCTGTCGCCGATGGAGAAATACATCTTGCAGTCCCCTCAGGGAAAAAGCACAATTTTTGAAGCGAGACGTTTGTATGTCGAAAATATTAAAGAAGAACGTATCGCTGCTTTCGAGAAAATTTTAAGCGCCAAGGTAATCGACCATTATATCGGGTGGGATTTGGACAAAGATTCAGCAGTTGGTGTAGTCGTTTACGAAAAATAAAAAAGATTGCGTTATCAGAAAATTTGTTTTATAGTGAATTTACAACTAAATCATCAAAGCAAAGATGACGAATCTTTGTTAGATATGGAAAAGCATTGGGTGGTTCTTGGATAAATCAAGGACAGACCATGGCTTATTAAAACTATTCATTTAGTTTTAATGGTCAAGGTCTGTCCTTTTTGATTTGAACAAAAAGGCAGGTGAGGGCGAGCAAGGAAAGGGCATGAAAAAAGGACAAATTGTCCTAAGCGGCGCATAGACGGAAGCGCATTTCTGTGGTTGTCGACGGGCTGGGCAGCGTTTCGCTGTCATGCCGTAAGTAGACAGGGCATGCTCATAATTCAAATCCCCCTATTCACGTTCAATAGATGCGAGATTTAGATGAAGGAGGTGAAGTCTATTAATTCTTTCGCAGAAAAAATGTCGAAGTGTGCGCACTGAATATCGTACGGGGTGGGATGAAAACCAGTTTGAGGATTTAAGACTGCGTCTAAAAGGAGCGATCAGTTTGGCGGGTGTCTCCGACCTTGAACTCATGCATGACATTCATAAATGGAAAGAATCGATAACGGGCGTCCACGACAATCCGACAGAGGATTTTATTGGAGGGATACCAACGGATCTCCAAAGTCGTTATGCGGAAGGCTCGCCAATTGCGCTTTTCCAATTGGTGTTCCGCTTGTACTGATTCAGGGTTCACTGGATGTCAATGTGCCTGTCGGTGACAGCGAGCACTTCGTGAAAGCGGCCATTTCAGTCGGGATTCTGTTGTATGTAAATCAATTTCGACAGCAGAACATTTTAAACTGATTGATCCTGAGCCAGACGAGTGGTCTATTATTAAAGAGGCAGTATTTAACCTACTGCGTTACTAATTTCGAATGATCGAAAGCCAAAGAGAAGGAGATGTATGACATGAGCAACCAAACAAGTCAATTACAATCCATTACAGTTAACGGCCACGAAATTACCTATGATATCCAAGGTGATGCTGCTGGGCCAGCAATCCTGCTACTGAGCGGGTGGTGCCAAGATTACAGACTGTTCAACGATATCGTGGAGCCTCTGGCGAAGAAGCACAAGGTCATTCGAATGAACTGGCGCGGTCATACCCACCCGGAGCGTCCGGTAGCTGACTTTGGTGTAAAAGAGCAGGCAGACGATGTTATTGAGGTTCTAGACGCACTGGGCATTGAACAAGTGGTTCCTGTCTCGACCTCACATGGCGGATGGGCAAATATAGAGATTTCCGATCGTTTTGGTACGAGAAGAGTCCCGCGCACCATCGTGATCGACTGGATTATGAACGAGGCGGGGGAGGACTTCATCAAAGACCTGAGGGAAAGCCAAAAACCGGAAAGCTGGAAGGCAGGACGCCAACATCTCTTTGATTTTTGGATCGGCGCGAGCGACAACCGCTCTGTGATCGATCATATCGAGAAAGAGATGGCCAGCTTTGGCTTCGATATGTGGGCGCGCTCCTGCCGTGTAATTGAAAACGCTTACGAGGTGTGGGGATCGCCACTCAAGCGCATGGCTGCATTAAAGGAAAAACGCCCGATTATCCACGTATACTCCCAAGCGCCTGTAGCTGGATACGAAGAGATCCAGGAAAATTTCATGAAGAAAAACCAGTGGTTCGGTTACCGAGTGATCAACGGCAAGACGCATTTCCCTACGCTGGAGTCTCCGGAGCAAACTGTGAAAGTCATCAGCGAATTCGTTTCTGATATTTCGTAATACGATCTTGCAACTGAGCGGGACTCCATCTTGGTCCTGCAGCAATGCGCTTCTTACTTTCTGCTTTTCAATGAAGAGGAGGAGATCAAGCATGAGCATGAATCGGACAATTGTTACCAATGGCTACATTATCTCTATTGATGACAACCTGGGGGATATTCAGGGTGGTGCCGTCCTAATCGAGGACAATCGCATTGTTGCCGTATCGAGAAATGCGGAGGAATTTGCCGGCGTTGACGCCCAAGTCATTGATGCACAGGGCGGGATCATCCTGCCTGGTATGGTTGACAGCCACCGTCATACCTGGATGTCGCTGCTGCGCTCGATCTCCGCGGATGAGTCTTTGCTGGAGTTTCTCGCAAACACCTTTTACGGCCTGGGAGCTTTGGTCAAAGCCGAGGACATCGGTGCTGCCACCATGGTTGGTGCACTGGAAGCGATCGACTCAGGAGTCACTACTATTATGGACTGTTGTGATTGCGTCAACAGTCCGGATCATGCTACGGCAGCAGTAGAATCTCTGCGTGCATCCGGTATTCGCGGTGTTTATGCTTACGGTATGCAAGCGTATGACTTCCAGCCGCCTGCTTTTACCGCTCATACACAGCGCTTAAAAGATGCTGTAAGACTTCGCAAGGAAGCTTTTTCAAGCGAAGACTCCCGCTTGCGAATGGGCATGCTGCTGAGTGATTTTGGTACGCTCCCCTTTTCCGAAACGGCATCTGAGATCTTGGTTTCCAGGGATTTGGGCTTGCTGGTCGCATCACACACGGGTGCGGCGTCCACCTCTATCCTGTTAAAGGGATTGCGGGAGTTAAACGACCATAGCTTGCTGCGCCCAGGCCATCTTCATATTCATTGCAACGGATTGACTCATCCAGAGTGGGAGCTTCTTGCTGCAACAGGGGCGAAAGTTTCCATTTCTCCCGAGACCGAGATGCAGATGGGGATGGGGTACCCACCTTTCCGGGCAGCGCTCGAACATGGAATCCTGCCATCATTTAGCACAGATATCGTCTGCGTAGGCTCCGGTGATCTCTTTTCACAAATGCGCCTTGGACTGCAGTTTCAGCGCTGCATAGACAACAATTACGTCCATCAGCGCGGACACATGCCAAGCAAAATCGATCTAAGTGTTCGCGACGCGCTCAAATGGGCTACCCACGGCGGAGCGGAAGCACTTGGACTGGCTTCCGAGATCGGCTCACTAACGCCAGGAAAGAAGGCGGATCTCATCATTGTTTCTCAAAGGCGGGCATTTGTTCCATCCAGTTACCCCGCGGGCTCCGTTGTCCTGCAGACAACGGCCGCAGACGTAGACACGGTGATTTTGGATGGAGTCATCCGCAAGCGTCACGGGCAGCTGGTTGGCTACGATCTGGCCACGGTTCGCACGCGTGCCAATCAGGCACTGGAACGTATTCAGAAGGCAGCAGCAGCTACTCTCAGAAGAAAAGGCCCTGAAGAAGTTGCACAATGGTTCGCAATGGGCGAGCGCATGGCGACTGGAAACTTCGCGGGAGCATATGCGAACGGTATTCCAGCAAAAAAATAATCAACTCACTAGTTTTCGGGTGAACCTTTATTCTGGCTGGCAGCTGAGGAAGTTGGCAAGATACGTGGAATAGCTTTTACAAGAAAAAAAACAGGGGGAGACAAGAATGGAAACAAAAACTACGAAAAGGATGACTCATGATGAGGCTGTTGCCCGGGCGAAAGCATTGGCGGCAAAGCTTCGTGGACGAATGAAGGAGGGCGAGCTGCTATATCGACAGCCAGATGAAACGATTCAGGATATTATGGATTCCGGACTGGCAACGATTTTAAAGCCTGCCCGCTTTGGCGGTCACGAATTAACGCTGGATGCGCTCGTGGATACCACGATCGAAGTGGCAAAAGTAAATCCTGCCGCAGGCTGGTGCTATACGTTTATCGTCGCCCACCAATGGATGCTGGCGGCTTGGCCGGAACAAGCTCAGCAGGAAGTGTGGTCAGAAAATCCAAATGTGAACATTGCTACCGCATTGGCTTTTCCTCGAAACGAAAAGATCGTTCGTGTCGAGGGCGGATATCAGCTTAGTGGAGAGTGGTCATTCTCATCCGGGATCGAGCATTCGGAATGGGTCATGGCGAGTAGTACGGAAAAGCCCTTTGCAGGAGAAGATCCGCAGCGATACATGTTTTTGGTACCTAGAAGCGATTATACGATTGTGAACGAATGGCAGGTGGCAGGACTAAAAGCCAGTGGCAGCAATGGATTCCGGATATCGGATGTATTTGTTCCCGAACATCGGGTGATCAACCTGTCTCAGTGGGCTGGCCCAGGAGTCACGCCGGGTATGGCCATCAATCGTGGAGCCCAGTATAACGTCCCTCTGTTTTGTGCATTGCCAACTTGCCTGACTTCCGCCATCGTAGGAGCCTCATTAGGAGCTTACGAGTTTTTTATCAAAACGATTCGTGAAAGAGTGTCTAAAAATTCAAATAACGAATCAAAAATACCCTCCCATCTCAAACAGAGAGTGACAGAATTGTCTGCACAGATTGATGCGGCAGAAGCGCTGCTAAGAAAAGCACTCGATGTGATTCGTCCTGGTGGAGAATTTGACCAAGGGCAACGGGCAAGATTACACCGCAATTATTCCTATCTCGCACGAAGCTGCAGTAGTGTTGTGGACGAATTGTTTCAGTTCAGTGGTTCATCTGCTGTTTACGATTGGAACGTCATGCAGGTTTATTGGAGAGATGTGAAGGTGATGTCCATGCATGGATATTTGAACTTTGATGCTGCGAGTGACGTATTCGGTTCTTATGAGCTTGGGAACAACCAATAGCTGCTGACAGAAGTGTTCATTGGGAAGGGGGATTTCGGTTGAAGCTGCTAGGCATATCCGGCACGATTATTGGGGCAAAAACCAGCATTCTCGTAAACCGAGTTTTGGACGAAGTAAAAAAAGCTAGGCCTGATATAGAAGTAGAACTTCTTGATCTCCGTAATTACCAGGTCTCCCTGTGTGACGGGCGCGATCCGTCCGCCTATACGGATGATACAAAAAAGGTGATAGATATCGTCTCTTCGGCAGACTTTTATGTTATTGGAACGCCAATCTTTCAGGGATCAATGACCGGATCACTGAAAAACCTGCTTGATCATATTCAGCCGCAGGTGCTGCGAAATAAAGTGATGGGATTTGTGGCGAATGGCGGAACCTATCAGCATTATTTGGTGATTGAAAACCAATTGAAGCCCATTGCAGGATACTTTCGGGCATATGTCGCACCAGGTTATGTTTACGCACACAACGACCATTTTAATCAGCAAAACGAAGTCGTGGATGAAGAAGTAGGGAACAGAATCACGAATCTAGCAAAAGAATTGATACAGTTGCAAGTGGCTTTAAAGACTGCCAGTGACGTGGCTGCTGCTAATCATTGAGAGGGCCCAATCTGGGGGCGGTGGTGTATGAAAAAATTTGATAAAGACAGCAAAAAAACCGTCAGGAAAGCCCGACGGTTCTTTGCTATGAACCACCATCCGCAAAAATGATTGGCGGCTGATGAAACCCATAAGTGCAAAAACTTATTGCGCAAACACTTTTTTGATTTGCGCGATTGCCCAATCCAGATCTTCTTTGCTGATCACGAGCGGCGGTGCGAAACGGATGGTTGTTTCATGCGTTTCTTTGCACAGCAGGCCGAGATCTTTCAGTTGCTCGCAGTATGGACGAGCTTTGCCTTTCAATTCGAGGCCGATGAACAAACCGCGACCGCGAATTTCTTTGATGTCAGGGTGGTTGATTTGCTGCAATTGCTCTTTGAAGTAGCTGCCCAGCTCTTGGGAACGCTCAGCCAGGTTTTCATCCTTCAATACGTCCATAGCGGCAACGGCTACTGCACACGCCAGCGGGTTTCCGCCGAAGGTGGAGCCATGGGAGCCTGGTTCGAACACGCCAAGAATTTCTTCGCTCGCAGCAACTGCGGACACTGGCAGTACGCCGCCGCCCAGCGCTTTCCCCATTACGTACATATCAGGCGTTACGCCTTCCCAATCGCAAGCGAACATTTTGCCTGTACGGCCAAAGCCCGTTTGGATTTCGTCAGCGATGAACAGCACGTTGTTTTCTTTGCACAGTTCGCTTGCCGCTTTGAGGAAGCCGTCGGTTGGGATCAGGATGCCTGCCTCACCTTGAATCGGCTCGCACATGAACGCAGCGGTGTTTGGCGTGATCGCTGCGCGCAGCGCTTCGACATCGCCGTAAGGAATGATTTTGAAGCCTGGCGTGAATGGGCCAAAGCCGCGGCGATAGTCAGGGTCGGAAGAGAACGATGTGATGGTCGTTGTGCGTCCGTGGAAGTTGCCTTCGCAAACAATGATTTCCGCGCTGTTTTCGGCAACGCCTTTTTTGTCGTATGCCCAACGGCGAGCCGCTTTGATTGCGGTTTCAACTGCTTCCGCACCGGTGTTCATCGGCAGGATCATTTCCTTGCCAGTCAGGTTGGACAGTTTTTCGTAGAACTCACCCAGCTGCTCATTGTGGAACGCGCGGGAGGAGAGCGTCACCTTGTCCGCTTGGTCTTTCAACGCTTGGATGATGCGTGGATGGCGGTGGCCCTGGTTGAGAGCGGAGTATGCGCTCAGCATGTCCAAATACTTGTTTCCTTCCGGATCGTAAACCCATACGCCTTCTGCTTTCGCAATAACGATCGGCAATGGATGATAGTTATGTGCACCGAATTTCTCTGCTTTTTGGATAATGGATTTTGTATCTGCCATGTTAGCTTCCCCTTTCTAGGTAAAAGACTTTCGCGCTGTTATGCTGTATTAGTATTGCAAATCTGATGCCAAACTAAAAATCCTTGCAAAATCAAGTTTTTCCGTTTACATTTTGTGATGAATGGGTAATTAATTTTGCAGGTAGGTGCTAAGTCACTTTGCAAGGCGCTGAATGGCAAAAATTTTTGGCAGGGAAAATGGAGACGAAAACATGGCTGAGATGATGGAAGAAAAACGGTTTCGCAAAATTTTCGAGTACATTTTGGACGAGATCAACGAGGGCGTCCATGTCATCGATGAAAATGGCAAATCAATCATCTATAACCGCAAAATGGCGGAGATTGAATCCATGAGCAGGGATGTGGTGCTGAACAAAAATATTCATGAAGTGTTCCAGTTTCTTGAAAATGAGGAAAGCACGCTGCTGTCGGCACTCCAGGAAGGCCTGGTAACCAAAAACGTCAAGCAAACCTACTTCAATGACAAAGGGAAAGAGATTACGATCGTGACCAATTCCTTTCCCATTACAGATGGCGACGGCGAAATTATCGGCGCGATGGAAATCGCCAATGATATTACCAAGATGGAGCAAATTTTACGCGGGAACATCCTGAAGGGAGACACCCGTTTTACGTTTGATGAAATCATCGGGCAAAGCCCAGCATTCCAGGAAGTGATCGAAAACGCGAAGCGCGCTTCACGCACATCGTCCTCCGTGCTGATCATCGGGGAAACGGGGACAGGCAAGGAGCTGTTTGCCCAGAGCATCCACAATGAAAGCTCCCGTGCAGCCGAGCCGTTTATCGCGCAAAACTGTGCAGCGCTGCCGGATACGCTCATCGAAGGGATTCTGTTCGGGACGAAGCGCGGGGCATTCACCGGGGCGATCGAGCGTCCAGGGTTGTTCGAACTCGCCAATAAGGGCACGCTGCTGCTCGATGAGATCAACTCGCTCAGCCCGCATTTGCAGGCCAAGCTGCTGCGCGTGCTGCAGGAGAAAAAGGTGCGCCGGGTCGGCGATACGAAAGACATCGATGTGGATGTGCGCATCATCGCGACGATCAACGAAGACCCAATCGATGCGATCAACGAAAACCGGATGCGCAAAGACTTGTACTACCGCCTGAGCGTAGTCGCGCTGTACATTCCGCCGCTGCGCGAACGGAAAAGCGACATCCCGCAGCTGGTGCAAAAATTCATCCACAAATACAACCGGCTGTTCCAAATGTCGGTGGAGTCGATGTCCGAAGAAGTGCGTCGCTGCTTTTTCGATTACGAATGGCTGGGCAACGTGCGCGAGCTGGAGCATGTTGTGGAAGGCGCGATGAACATGATGACAGATGAGCCGCAAATCACGTTTTCGCATCTGCCGTATCAGTTCCGCCGCAAATCGCAATGGAAGGAAGAGCAGCAGGCGCCGCAGCCGAACGTAATGCCTGTCCAGTTCGATGCCGCGAGCGATAATGGCAAGATGGATTTGAAAAGCAAGATGGACGAGTTCGAGCAGTATTATGTGGAAAAAGTGCTGGAGAAGCATAAAGGGAACGTCTCCAAAGCGGCACGCGAGCTGGGTATCAGCAGGCAAAGCCTGCAGTACCGGATTCGCAAGCACGGCATGAGGGAGACGGAAGAGTGAGAAGGAAAAGGGGGAAATCCGCCAACGGGAAGCCGGCGGATTTTTTCACGCTTACACTACCTCGCGCGATACGAGTGCAGCCCGGAATTGCGCCCAGTCGAACAGCACGATCCCTGATAAAATAAGCCCGCCGCCGAGGAGCTGCCATGCATCCATCTGCTCGCCCAGCAGAAGAAAGGCGAGCAGCACGGTAATCGGCAGCTCGCAGACGCTGATGATGGAAAACCGTGCGGCGCCGATCCGATTGATTCCGGTAAACATAAACAACAGCGCAACCACCTGGGCAATGACCCCGAAAAAGAGTGACCAGCCAATCATTGGCAACGTGATCGGCGTTGTAAACAGGTAAAGCGG
Organism: Brevibacillus fluminis; assembly: GCF_052072235.1. Taxonomy (GTDB): domain Bacteria; phylum Bacillota; class Bacilli; order Brevibacillales; family Brevibacillaceae; genus Brevibacillus_D; species Brevibacillus_D fluminis_A. Next base: position 1,012,023 of record NZ_CM125436.1, read on the forward strand.
CGGCATCATAATCAAATAAAGAACAACGCTGACAATGGTGGTAAACCCGGTGACGATGAGCGGCGGAAATGCACCTAGCCGTTTGTTGCTCCAATAGATCATCCAACCCCAGGCAAGCCCGGAGAGCAGGCCGAGCAGGATGCCGATGACCGAGAGCTGGGAAAAGTCGCCTTGGAACACCTCCAAAACGAACAGCTCCCCAGCGAGCGTGCAGAACAGACCGGCGATTTGCTGGGGATTCAGCCGTTTTTTGTCGATGAACAGCTCCAGCAGCACGACAGATGCGGGATACATGAAAATCAGCGTCATCACTAACGAAACGTCCATCACGCTGATTGCCATAAACATGGCCATAACGGTGATCGCTTTGCCTGCGCCCGCCAGGAAGAAATCGGCTGCGCTTCGCATGGTCAGCCGGGGAAACGGGACGCCGATCCATTTGATATAGAGCATAAGCAAGATAGCGGCGATCAACGTTTGGTTGAAAACCAGGCTTTGCGGGGTCAAGCCGTCCCGGTAGGCAAAAACGGTGAACACGGTCGGCAGCGCAAAGCAAAAGGTGGAAAGAAGTGCGTACAAATATCCTTTTACCATATGCGGTTACTTGATTTCATAGTTGAGCCAAACTTGCTTCTGGGCACCCATTTTGTCATACAGCGCCTGTGCCGTATGGTTGTCGTGCGCGGTTTCCCAAATCATGTGGGAATAGCCGTTTTCCCTGATGTGGGACAGGCAAGTTTGGAACAGCCGCTCGCCGATTTTTTGTCCACGGGTACCCGGCACGACGAACAAGTCATAGAGGAAGGCCATCCGTTTGGCTTCAAGGGTGTTGAAGGTGAAGTACAAGGTGGCGAACCCGACAAGCCGCTGTCCATCTGCTTCAGCGACGAACTGGATTCCTGCCGAGGGATCGGCGAGGAGATGATTCACCAGATTCGTGAGCGCTTCTTTTCCTGGATCGGGCGATTGGTAAAAATCGACGATGTACTGATGGAGCAAATCGAGCAGCTGGGGCAAATCGGATTGGGTTGCAGGGCGGATCAACACGGCTTCCATAAAAATCTCCTCCAATGAATCGTTTCTGCATAATCGATTCAGCAAGTAATATGCCAATGCTGGAGTTGGTGAAAAAACGATAAAACATGGATAAAACTCCAATTAAAAACTGTTTGTTTATTCCAAATTGAATCATTTATGGGAAAATGAATAGCGGGATGCGCAAAAAACCGCCAGAAAAAATCCGGCGGCAGCTTTATGTACAAAGCTATAGCGCGAAGCAAAAGCGTAAAACCATTGTAGAAATCACGCCGACCACGACAGTCCCCAGCAGGCTGCGCGTTTTGATCGCGACGAAAAAGGTCGGCAAGGCGGCGAACAGCTCGATGTTGTTGCGCAGACCGGCAAGTTGACCGTCATGGAGCAACAGTTCCTGGCCGATCAGCGCAGCCATGACCGAGATCGGCACGTAATGCAGCCAGCGCATTGCCCAGCCGGGCAGTTCGAAGCGGCTCAGCACCATCAGCGGAATGACCCGCGGCAGAAACGTAACCAGGGCGGAGCCGATAATAATGAGGAAAATCTCCCATCTTACTTCCATTTTTCCACCACCATTCCGATCATAGAGGCGACGAGCGTCGCGACGATGACGCCGAGGCTGCCCGAGGCGATGCAGCTGACCGCCACACCGATCACTACGGCGCTAACGGCGACGATGACATCGAGCCGGATCGTGTTTCGGCTGAGCATGGCCAAAATCAAGAGGCCGATAAACATGGCCGGCAAGGCAAAATCAAGGCCGAATGTCTCCGGGCTGGCAATCCACTGGCCCAAAAAAGCGCCGGCCAGATTGGCGATGAACCAGTTGAGATAAGCCGTAACGTTCAAGCCGTGCATCCATTTCTCATCCAGATGTTTACGACGCGCGGCTTCATTGATCGCCACGCCAAACGTTTCATCGGTCAAAAGGGAGCCGACCAGCATGTTGCGCATCGGCGTGAGGTGGCGAAAATGCGGGGAGAGCGCCGCGCTCAACAAAATGTGCCGCAAATTGACGAATAAAATCGTGACGATGATGCCGGTAGGCGAACTGTTCGCGGCGATCATGCCGGCTGCGATGAACTGTGCAGAGCCGGCATAAAGAATCAAGCTGAGCAGAGCGATTTCAAGCACGCTGAGTCCCGCGGTTTTTTCCACGACACCAGCGGCGAATCCGATGCTTAAATACCCTAATAATGTCGGGATACAATCTTTGACCCCGCGAAAGAAATGGTTCTCCTTTTCAGGAGCGGCGACAATGGTTTTGTACTGGGCTTGTTCCTGCCCCATTCGAATTCCCTCCCTGGATGTTATGGCACTAACGACTATGAAAATGTGGGGAAAAATACGGTTCGAGCTAGTTGAACCGTCGGCCTGTCACGATATGAAACAAATCCGGTTTCGTTCTCCACATCGCCTCAACTTTATCGGGGCCAAGCGCTTTGGTCACCTCGCCGAGCATGATGTCATGGCGAATGTACTCCAGCGCGACCAAAACCAGCGCAGGGTCTTCCGTTTTCACAGCCCACGCCGCAGCTTGCGCCGAAAAATTGGCGATCAGAACCTCCTGTTGATCGCGCACCAAAATGGTCAAACGCCCGCCCATCCGCTCCTCGACCACTTCCGGAACCATGTAGTCATGATGGAACGTGACGCCGACGCGGGTCCGGGCATCGCCGAACAGGATCGAGTAGACCAGCACACCTTCCGCCTCGCGTCTGGAGATCGCGCTGCTGAGCGCCTGCGCCTGCGGTTCCCAGATCGACAGCCAAATCTCTTCCGAGGCACCCGCGATCATTTGCAGCATTTCGTCCATGACGGCGCCATCGCTTTGAATCCGGCGGATGACATCGGCTTCACGCTCGCCTTCGAGTGCAGACAGATTTTGCTCAAGAAAGGAAAAGGACTGTTCAAAGCTGGCGCGAAGCCGCTGTACCAGCTCTTTGGCGGCTAACGGCACATAGGTAATCGGATCGGACGGAACCGTATTGACAGCACCTTTGTCCAGCAGCTTGCCTAGCACCTCGTAGATCATGGAACGAGGGACGCCGGAACGCTTGCTGATCTCATACCCGGTGATCGGGGACGTTTTCAACAAGGTCGTGTACGCTTTGCATTCATATGGGGAGAAACCGAGCTTTTGCAATTCTTTGAAAATATCCTCCATTATGGGACCTCGCTTGTTAGTAGTTAGCTTAATACTCACTATAAGGGATTGATGCCTGCCTGTATAGAGTTGAAATGCAGGATGCACGAAAAAACACTCCACCATAGGGAAGAGTGTACGGAATCATTAGATAGATGGAACATGAGCTATCGCACAGCCAATCACCCCCGCCCAAGCGCTGCCCAAATATTGTCCAGCAACTCCTGCGGCGTGTCGCCTGCGACGTTTTTCTTGTTCACCAAGGCGAAGGGCTGAACCAGACATTGACCGCAGTAAAGCACGCAAAAATCATCGACCACAGTCAGATCGGGCAGCCGTTTCAACTGCTCGCGAACATCGGCGGTCTCGTCGGGAAAATTGCAGGGGCAAAATTTGATTACGTCTGTCACGCGTTCCACTCCTTTGCATCCGTTCCGTTAGGTTTGATTGTTCAGATAATAATGAAAACAATCAAACCCTGCAAGTCCGCGCATAACTGTCACAACGCGTTGACGCATGCAAGCGCTGGGGGAGCGCCGAGCTGTGCTTATTTTCTGTTAACATTTTTGTCGATAATAATTCTCGAAACCTCTTGACAGATAATGATTTTCACTATAAAAATCCACAAAATGTCCAATTGTAAAACATGGCGCGAGCGCATATAATAAAAATAAATATTTGATTAAAATTATTCTAATTAAGAATCATTCTCTGCGAATTCGTTCATTTTTCAAGCAGAAAATGGAAAGAAGGTGCGCCATGTACGATTATCATCATCTCCCACACAAAAAGGAACAATCAAAATCGAAAAAAACGCTGTGGATTACGCTTTTCCTGACGCTGTTTTTCACGATTGTTGAAATTATCGGAGGGATCGCCTCCAACTCGCTCGCACTTCTGTCGGACTCGGCTCACATGATTTCCGACGTGCTGGCACTGGGCCTCAGCATGCTGGCCATCTATATGGCGACCCGCGAACCGGATGCCCGCCATACGTTTGGCTATTTGCGGTTTGAGATCATCGCTTCTTTCTTGAACGGGCTTGCGCTTGCGATCATCGCGATCGGAATCTTGATTGAAGGGGTCCATCGTTTTATCCAGCCGCAATCGATCGATTTCAAGCTGATGCTGATCATTTCCTCCATCGGCCTCATCGTCAACCTCGTGCTGACGATCGTGCTGTCCCGCAGCATGAAGGAAGAGGAGAATTTGAACGTCCAAAGCGCTTTGTGGCATTTTATCGGCGATTTGCTCAGCTCAATCGGCGTCATTATTTCGTCGGTTCTGATTTACTTCACCGGGATGTATTTCTTCGACCCTTTGATCAGTATGGTGATTGCCGTCATCATTTTTATCGGGGGAGCAAAAATCATTCGCGAGTCGTACCTGATCCTGATGGAATCGGTGCCGCAGCAATTCGACCTCGATGAAATTCGCGCCGAAATCGCCAAGATCGAAGGGGTCGAGGACGTACATGAAATGCATCTGTGGGCCATCTCGACCGAGCATTATTCGCTGACGGCGCACGTGTTCGTCCATCAAAACATCCAGACGTTTTGCGTTGTTCTGGCGATTAATGAAATGCTGAAAGAAAAATACGGGATTACCCATGCGACGATTCAGACGGAGCACGCATCGTTCCATAATCACGGCGAATATGGGCGGAAGTTCCTGGAGTCCCAGGCGCAAGCGTAAGAAAAACAAAAAAGATGGTGCAAGCGAGCAGTTTCCCTCCGCCGCTTCACCATCTTTTTTCGTTTATCGGTCGTACACCAGGAGCAGATTATTCTTCCTCTACGGTATCATCGTCAATTGCCATCTTCAATGCGCAGGGCGATAGAGAAATTGATCGAGTGATCGAACTTTTCGATTGAGAAAAGGACGCCCAGAGCTGCTTTCCCCTCGCTGCATAACAGGAGGGGGGAACTTACAACACGTATTCCATCTGAATGTCGAGCGGCTCTCTTTCGTAAATCTGCTGATTGACTTCCGCTGCATACGTGCAGCCGACAGCCCGGTAAAAATGCTGGGTTTCGACGGAGGGGTGTGCCGCGATGTACAGCTTTTTGGCTTGGAGTCCGCGCGCTTCCGCACAGGCGCGGGCAAACAGCTGAGCCCCGATCCCGCGTTTGCGAAATTCGTTTGAAACATGGATGTACGGGAGTTCGACATACTCCTGGCTGCTGCCGAATCGGGTGCTTTCCACATTGGCGAAGCCGATGACGCGACCAGCGGCGATGGCGGCGACGACCCGCCCGCCGGCTAGCGCACACAACTGCAAGTCCCGGATGACCTGCTGCTTTTTGGCATCGTCCCAATGATCGATGAACGAATCGGCTTTCGTTTTGTACTGGTCGTTTTCTTTCACCCAAACCTCGGTCGTCACCTGATGGCGGGTAAAGTGCTGCAGCAGATCGGGACCGATTTCTTCCGGCGCCAATCGCTTGTATAGGATCACAGGCTCGATGCTCATTATTCTCCCCCTGGTTTATCGGACTTTGGCAAAAATGCAAGTGTCCCGCAGTTCGACTCCATCCATTGCCAGATCATCGTGCTTCAAAATCCCTTCCAGATCAAACCCCAATCGTTCCGGAATCGCCCGACTTTTCACATTTCGGGCATCGCAGCGAATCTCCACGCGGCGCGCCTGCAACTGTTCAAATGCAAACCGGGTGATCCCTTCGACCGCCTCGGTCATATAGCCTTTGCCGCTGTGGCGGGTGTCGATCCAATAGCCGATCTCGAACTTGCGCACATCCCAATCGATGCGATGCAAGCCGGATGAGGCGACAAGCTCGCCCGTTTCCTGCAAAAAGACAAGCAGTCGCAAATCTTCCCGTTTGAGAAATTGGATATGGGCTTCCCGGATGTTGATCTCGACATCCTCTGGCGTTTGCTCCTTTTGGGCAAAGGGCATCCATGGCTTCAGCTCAGCCTGCGAGGCCTTGATCGCTTGATGGACAACTGTGCCGTCACCTGGCTGCGGCATGCGAATCAGCAAGCGGTCGGTAGTGAATTGGGTGGGGAAATCGATCAGCAATGGGTTCATGGTTCGACGCTCCTTTGGGCTTTTTCGTCTGCATACAACCAAGGCTGCGCTTTCTTTGGCGCAGCCCGAATGTTTGCGTTGAAGGACCTACATTCTTCTCGTTTTGTGCAAAATCCTTCCAGCTGGGTCATGTTTTTCAGCCGGTCATTGCTCGATCCCAAGCCGCTTCATTTTTTGATAGAGCAGCGGGCGGGGGATTTTCAGCAGCTTGGCCGTTTCCGACTTGTTGCCGCCGCATAGGGTGAGCGCCTGCAGGATCGCTTGCCGTTCCGCCTGCCGCTTTACTTCCTCCAGCGGATTTTGGTGAGCGGAGGGGAGCGGCGAGAGGGTGGTTGCCGCCAGCATCTCGGTGGCAAAGCGTTCGAAATGGTGCGCCTCCAGCCGGGTGACATCAACGGCGATGCTGTTCAAGACGCGTTCGAGCGTGTTTTGCAGCTCGCGCACATTGCCGGGCCAGTCGTAGCTTTGCAAAAGCCCAAACACGTCATCCGCCACTTCGGTGACGGAACGCTGCAAAAAGTGGTTCAAGTTTTCGATACAGGCCAGCACGAGGAGCGGAATGTCTTCCTTGCGCTCGCGCAGCGGCGGGATGCGGATCGGGATCACATTCAGGCGATAATACAAATCCTCGCGAAACGCGCCGCCAGCCACCAGCTCGCGCAAATCCTGGTTCGCGGCGGCGATGACCCGCACGTTGACCGGAATGGGGAATTTGGCCCCGATTTTGTCGATCTCTTTTTCTTGCAGGGCGCGCAAGATTTTGGGCTGGAGCTTGAGCGGCATTTGATTGATTTCGTCGAGAAACAGGGTGCCGTTGTTGGCCAGCTGGAATTTGCCCGTCTGGCCGCCTTTGCGCGCGTTGGTGAACGTGCCTTCCTCGAAGCCGAACAATTCTGACTCAAACAGCTCCAGCGGGATCGCCGAGCAGTTGAGCCGCACAAAGCTGCCTTTGCTGCGTTCGCCAAGCGCGTGGATGGAGTGGGCGACCAATTCTTTGCCGCAGCCGGATTCGCCGGTGATCAGCACGGTTGAATTGGAACGGGCGGCGGTATGGATGTCTTGGCGCAGTTGCCGGATTGCGGGGCTTTCTCCCACGATGTTGTCGATGGAGTATTTGTTCCCTTGCAGCCGCTTCAGCTCCTGCTTGTAGTAGTTCAGTTCGTTGGACAGGCTGTCGACTTTTTTCAAAAAATCTTTCAAGGCCGTGTAATTATCAAACAGGTCGTACTCGACGACGCCGCTGAACTGGTTGTTCACGTAAATCGGGTACCGGCTGCTGACGATCGTGTGGTCTTTTAAAAAGTAAAAATCGGCTGGCGAAGGCTCGCGCGTTTCGACGGTTTTGTGCACTTTGGTCGTCGGGATCACGTCGCGGACATGCCGGCCAACCGCTTCTTCCGGATCGATGCCGACCAGCTGGGCGAGCCGCTTGTTGATGTAGGTGATGCGGGCGTCGGCGTCCACGACGATCAGCCCTTCGATATGTTCGAGGATGGTTTTGTATTCTTCTGCGGTCAACATATCAGGCGAATCCACTCCCGAATTGTGATGTTGATTCATTGTATCACAGGTGCCGAGGCTGTGCGGAGCCTGTCTGCGATGCCGCATCACTCGGAAAAAGCAGCGGTGGCGAATTCCAGGAAGAGCGCGAGCAGACAGAACACCCCGATGACCAGCACGTTGAAAACCGGGGTTTTCCACCGGGGATGCAGATAGTCGAACAAGCTGCGCATCAGCACCCCCTCCCGTCCCATCGCGTAAAGCAGGCGGGCGGCAGTAGCATGTGACGAAAGCGAAGCGGCAAAGGTAGAGGTAATGATGCCGGCGGTAAAAATGGCGGACAGCAGCGTTCCGCCGATCGCCTGCACGATTTCAAAGGAAGCGTCCGGCCCCGTCGTCGGTTGCAAGGCCGGTGTCCGTTCCGGGTACTACACGCGATTGTACTGACGCATGACAGCCAGAAGCTGGTCGTGGTCGATCGCTTCCATTGTCGTTCCATACGGCTTGATGCAGGTCATTGATTCTGCCGCCAGCATCGCATTGATGACCGATTCATCGACGGCTTGGCAGGCGGCTTCATAGATGGGGTCAAACACTTCGTCATTCACATAGTCCATCGCGAGCCGGGCCGGAGCGTTTTGCGGCAGTTCCATCGGATTGGCTGTGGAGAAGGCCAGGAAAATGTCGCCGGAATTGTTGCCGCCGGGCGTCCCGCTGCGGCCGATCCCGATCGCTGCGCGTTTGGCCACCCGTTTCAGCTGGTGCGGCAGCATGGGGAGATCGGTGCCGATGATCACGATGATGGAGCCGCGATCCTGCTTCATGTGCGCGCCTTCGGTCAAATGCTTGCCGACCGGCACGCCCAGAACAGTCAGCCATTCGCGGATGCCGTGATTCGCCTGCACCAATGCACCGATGGTGTAGGTGGTACCGTCGATTTCGACCTGCCGTGAGGATGTGCCGGTACCGCCCTTGAATTCATAGCAAATCATGCCGGTGCCGCCGCCAACGTTGCCTTCCGCTACCGGTCCCGACGATGCGGACTCAATCGCGGCGATGACATGCTCTTCTTTGACGTGCAGGCCATTGATGTCATTTAGCGAGCCGTCATAGGTCTCGGCGATAACCGGCATTGCCCACAGATGTTGGTTGGCGAACTGCTCGCGGTAATGACGGATCATCCATTTGGTCGTTGCGTGATGGGCGATCCCGACACCATGCGTATTGGTGATGCAAATCGGGCTGGCAAAGTAACCGGCATCGTTGATCCAATGCGTCCCCGTCATTTCGCCATTGCCGTTCAGGCTGTAGAAACCTGCCCAGACCGGCTGCAGGCGGTCCTCTTTTCCGCGAGGCAGGATCGCCGTCACGCCGGTGCGCACCGGACCTTTGCCGATTTCGACCGGTCCGTCTCCTTCGATTAAGGTCGTGAAGCCAACCTCCACGCCTGGAATATCGGTGATGGCGTTGAAGGCACCCGGTGTGCCGGGAAACGGCAGTCCTAACTCGCGTCCACGTTTTTTACGACTCATGCTTTGTCTCCTCCTGTATCGAACGGCTTGAATGGTTGTTTGCCCACTAAAAATAGCAACAACCATGCCAGCCGTGCGACATGCGATTCTATCATAAAAAAAAGCTCATGCTACTGTAAGTCTATACTTACATGCATGAGCTGGCCAGCATGACTCACCCGCTTTTGGGAGCCGTAGCTGTGCGTCATGATCGTATTGTGTCAGTCTGTACTGACAGTGTAAGCATGAGTGAACACGTGAAGCTGGTTCGCTTCACGTGTAATATACCGATGACACCCATTTCAAGTCCGATCAGGCTTGGTATTGATCGTCACTGACTTTCTCCATCCAATCGACCGCCTTACCGTCAAGATGTTCTTGAATGGCAATGTGAGTCATAGCGGTGGTTGGAGAAGCACCATGCCAATGTTTCTCACCCGGCGGGAACCAGACCACGTCACCGGGACGAATCTCCTCAATCGGACCTCCCCAGCGTTGAACCCGTCCACTGCCCGCGGTTACAATCAAAGTTTGACCTAGTGGATGAGTATGCCATGCCGTCCGTGCACCAGGCTCAAACGTAACGGTCGCTCCAGCAGCGCGAGCAGGGACGGTTGGTCCAAACAGGGGATCAATACGAACCATTCCTGTAAAATATTCAGACGGCCCCTTGCCGGAAGGTTGCGAGCCGATTCTTTTGATTTCCATTTCTCCAATACCTCCATTTTAAGTTTTTGATCTACACCTGTCGTTTTCCAATAAAATATCCGTGTATCCCATATCATTACCAATCGATACGTTTTCCGTCTCTGAAGAATTCCCCGTTCGATCCCTCAGGTCCAATCGTCGCTAACCAAAGGATCGACTCGGCAGCTTGCTTGGGAGTTCTGGGAGCAGAGGGGCCACCCATATCTGTGCGTACCCATCCCGGATCAACCGCATTTATTTTGATGTCACCTTTGATTTCTGCTGCGACCAATTGTGTCAGTCCGTTCAGGGCAAACTTGGACAACTTGTATGCCCCTGCCCCTTGATCGGACATTTCACTTAGCGCCCCATACTCGGAGGAAACATTGATCACTCTCCCATAGCCCTGTTTTTGCATGAGGGGGATAAAGGAGCGGATCACATGGTAAGCGCCGAAGAAATTCGTTGTCATCGTTTGCTTCAGAATGGAAGGGTCCATCGTTAACATTCCTTCATTCTCATCCAAATACACACCGGCATTATTAATCAATACGTCTACTCTTCCATACCGCTCATTGACTGTGATTGCTGCTTGGCGGATACTTTCCGGAGTATCGACATCCATCTGCACAAATGAAACGTCCAATGCTGAATCATTCAGTTTTTGTGCAGCTTCATGACCCTTCTCTGCATCCCGGCTAGTCAAAATGACGGTATATCCACGCAAAGCCAATTGCTTGCACAGCTCATAGCCGACTCCTCGATTCCCGCCAGTGACAAGTGCAATCTTTCTATTCACTGACATGTAAAACCCTCCATTTTTCGGTTTAATCATGGACTGAGGCAGAGTATCCACTATGGAAAGAGGCACACTTTGTTGGCGTGCCCCCTGCGATTTTGAAAGGATGAACCGTTATTCTTTCTCCATTGTGCTGATGTCGATCACAAAGCGATACCGGACGTCTGAAGCGAGCACGCGCTCCCAGGCTTCATCAATCTGGTTAGCAGAAATAACCTCGATCTCTGGCGTAATAGAGTGTTCCGCGCAAAAATCCAGCATTTCCTGTGTTTCGCGGATACCGCCGATCATCGATCCGGCAAACGACCGGCGATGACCGATCAGTGAGAATACGTTAACGGACAGAGGCTCAGCCGGCGCACCGACATTAACTAAAGTACCGTCCAGTGACAGTAACGAAAGGTAGGCACTAATATCGATCTTCGCGCTCACTGTATTCACAATGAGGTCGAACGAACCAGCCAGTGTCGTAAACGTCTCCGGATCACTCGTGGCATAAAAATGGTCCGCGCCAAGCTGCAAACCGTCTTCTTTTTTCTTTACCGTTTGTGATAAAACCGTAACCTCTGCTCCCATGGCATGAGCAATCTTCACCGCCATGTGTCCAAGTCCGCCAAGTCCAACAACAGCTATCTTCTTGCCGGGAGCGGCTCCCCAATGGCGCAGCGGCGAATAAGTCGTGATGCCAGCACATAAAAGTGGAGCTGCAACATCAAGCTCCATCCCGTCAGGAATTCGAACCACGAAGTCTTCGGTTACGACGATGTGGGTGGAATAACCACCTTGCGTATATTGTCCGTACCTGTCGATGGCTCCATAGGTACCCGTATTACCACTTAGACAATACTGCTCCTCTCCCTTATGACAGTTCACGCACTCTCCGCAGGAGTCAACCATGCAGCCTACGCCTACCCGATCGCCAACGGCAAACCTGGTGACTTCCGAACCAACCTGGGTAACAATTCCGGCGATCTCATGCCCTGGAACGATAGGATAGTTTACCGGTCCCCACTCGCCGCGAGCTGTATGAATATCGGAGTGGCAAATACCAGCGTACTTAATCTCAATGAGGACGTCATGCGGCTGGAGATCCCTGCGCTCGATCGTGGTCAGTTTGAACGGACCTTCTGGACTGAATGTTGCACGTGCTTGTACCGAAATCATAGTGTAACCTCCTGCAATTCTTGTATTAGTGTGTTCGTAAGGGGTGGATGAAATGTGGGACAACTCCTACTGGTTCCTGTATTTCAGAATCGGTAAACAAAATAAGTTGTTTAATCAACATGTGTCTATTATTATATGTGCTAGATGAGTACAATCAATGGTTAAAAAAGTGCAAACTGTTGATATATCAACAGATTAATCAAAAATGTTCATTTTCGCAGAAGGCTGGGTGATGTTTTCGATGACCAAAGTGGATCGGAGAATTTTGAAAACGCAAGAATCCTTGAAAAAAGCTGTCATTGAACTGATGAGTGAAAAAAGCTTCGACCATATTACCATTCAGGATATTGCGGACCGGGCAAATGTAAACCGTGGAACCATTTATCTTCATTATCAGGACAAATATGATTTATTGGACAAACTCATCGAAACACACATTAACGAATTAGGAGAGATGGACAAGTGGGCATGCGAGATGGAATGGACCGATGCGCTTGTGCCTTATTTTGAATATTTTGCGGAGAACTATTTATTTTTTTCGACCATGTTGGCGAGTAAAGGGACCCCGTCATCTTTCCGAACGCGGCTCTTTGCTTCTTTTATTGAAGGGTTCAAAGGTGAGATTGACAGGGAGAGCGGCAGGAATACTGATTTACGTGAAGATGTTATGCTGCAATTTGCCGGGAACGCCTATGTAGGGGTAATTGAGTGGTGGATTCGGAGTGGGATGCCGTATCCGCCGAAAGATATGGCCAAGCAAGTCGGGGCATTGCTGGAGAGAAGTTTATAATTCATGTGTAACAAGAGCGTCCTGCGTAATTGCGAGGACGCTCTCATGCATCATGATTCGTGTGATCCTGCGTTTTTCCTCCGGTTCTGCCAACGGCTCATCATCTCCGGAATGGCGACTCCCAGCAGAATGATAACGACCCCGATCCACTGCAGCAGGCTTACGTGTTCGCGAAGGAGCAGGCTGGACATGATAACGGCTGTAGGCAGCTCTGCTGCGCCGAGAATGGTGCCCAAGCCGACCCCGATGCGCGGAATGCCCAGATTGAACAGCAGCGGCGGGATGACAGCCCCGAAAATGGAAAGCAGCAGACTGTACGGAAGCAGTCCATGTGTAAGCGAACCGTTAACGAAAAAGGCGGGCGGGAAGATCAAAAAGACGATCAGCATCGAGCCTGTGGTCATCACAGCGCTGCGCACCCAAAAGTTCACGTGCGGCGCTGCCTTGCCGCTGAAATATATCGTCATCGAGTACGAAATCGCGGAAAGGAAGCCGAAAAGCAGGCCCATCAGCGGCAGCTCGTGCAAATCTTGCTCGAACACGCCGCCGGCGAGCAGCGTCCCGATCACCAAGAGCAAAAGCGCCAGCAGCTTCTCCTTGCCCGGCCACTTCCGTTCCAGTACCGCATCGATCAGCACGCCCATCCATGTAAATTGAAACAGCAGCACAATGGCAAGCGACGCGGGAATGTATTGAAGCGACACATAGTACAAAACACCGGTTAGTCCGGCAGGAACGCCGGCGATCAGCAAATACAGACCGGTCTTGCCGTTTAACTGCCGCTTTTGGCGCAGCGCAAACAAGGCGAGAGCCCAAAGCATGACCGCTCCCAAAAACATTTGGCTGCCAACCACGTCTTGCACAACAAAGCCTTCACCGTAGGCCAATTTGACGAATGTGGATAAAATCCCATAACTGCATGCACCGAAAAACACGAGTAACATCCAGCGCAACATGATTGTCCTCCTTGCCTGAACGTGAGAAAGTCCTCACTCAGTATAGGGGGTGGAAGCGGTTTGATTCAAGTGAATCGCATGATGGGTGCCGAAGCCAAAACATGCATCCCCCGGGGAACAGGGCGAACACAATGTGTTTTCCCGCTGTCTCGATCAGGGATGCATGTTTGTTTTAAAACGGAATGCTTAACTTCCCGTTCGGCAAGGAGAGCCTATCCTTGTTGGGATTCGGTGAAAATCTGGAACGGAACGCCGAATTTGTCCGTCACGATGCCGTAGCCTGGGCTGAAATGCGTTTCTTGAAACGGCATGATCACTTGACCGCCATCTTGCAGGGCAGCAAAAATTTGCTCCGCTTTCTCCTTGGTCGGGATTGTGATACAGATGGTCACGTTACCGCCTTGTGGCACGGTTTGGCCAGGGAACGTGTCAGAGAACATCAGTGTCGATTCGCCGATTTGCATCATCGCGTGCGCGACCAGGTCTTTGGCTGCTTCTGGCAATGGGAATTCAGGATTTGCCGGCATTTCGCCGAACGATTGTTGGAAAAGAACCTTGCCTTCCAACACTTTTTCGTAATAGGCGATCGCATCCTTTGCTTTACCGTCGTTCATCATCAAATAAGGGGTCAAATTCATTGCCATGTCAAATCAGCTCCTCAAAAAAGTTTATATAGTCATCCGTGTCTATCATGCCCATTTTCGCCTGCGCAATAGACGCGGTTGAATCATTCAATCTGACAATCTCAATTCTAGCAGCACCCAAGTTGGCACGCTTCTTATCAATTGCTATGTTGTTTGACCCGATTGAGGAAATTGTCCATCAATACGGGCAGGGAAATGAGAATCGGCGGATCATCCAATCGCGGCGGGTGCAAGGTGACGTGCTGATAAGGCACAGGCTTGCCCGATTCGACGACGATCGGTTCCCGCGAACGTGTCCGCAGCGTCGTGTGCGGCAGCAGGAAATCGATCGTCTGCATCCCCCACGACACCGAGGTAGCCATCAGATAGTAAATGCCTGGCTTGACGCCCGTAAAGCTGAAATGGCCGAGCGACGAGAGCAGGGTGCCATGAAGCGGCATGCCTTCCGGTATCGGTTTGGCAAACAAGCCGATCAGGATGATCCCCTGGAATGGATGCTCGGTTTGGACGGTCCCTTCCACAGTAGCAAACGGGTCGTGACGGAGCAGAGGTTGGGACATGCGCCAGTCGGTCAGCGTTTTTAGTGTACGGAAGTGCTGGTCTGCCTGCTCCGCCGAATTGCGGAAGTCAGTCGGCGTCATCCCGACGCGCTCGGTAAAGCGGGTCGAGAAGGTCCCCATGCTTTGCTGGCCGATTTCGAGGCCGATATCGCGGACGCTCAGGCTGGTGTTCAGCAGCAAATCTTTCGCTTTTTGCAAACGAAGCGATGATACATAGTAGAGTGGTGAAAGACCGATGCGTTCCTTGAAAATTCGGGTAAAATGATAGGGGCTGTAGGCCACGTAATTCGCCAATCGGGCCAGAGGCAGCGGTTCGTACAGGTTTTCATGAATATAGGCGACCACCGCATCGATTTCAGCGTACCGGTCCATCACAACTCGCACACCTTCTTTCGACTAACGATTGATTCGGGCAAAAAATAGCGGCCAGCGCACAATACTATTTTGCAGCCACATTCTGAATAGTTTATACAACTCTTCCAAAAATTCCTGCACGTCCGCATGATGAGAGAATGAGAACCTTTGTTCGTATATCATCATAGCACATAATGGAAAGGAATGGAATGGTTCAAGGCAAAAAATTTTTTCCGGAAAGCTGGACAACGCTGCTGACATGGCTTGGGACAACGCTTCACGCCGATCATGCCCTCTAGTGATTTTGTCCATTTTCCTGTACGATTAAAAAAAGTAGATATGTTCTGAAAAAAATACGAGGGAGCGTTCAGCCATGCGAATCCGCAAAGGGTCCTGGGTTCATCGGTTGCTGCGGAGGGCAGTGAACAATGAAGCGAAAGTTACCAAGGAAATGCATATCGTCAAGACAGCGATGGATCAGGCTTATGAAGGAGTCATCATTGTGGATGCGCAAGGGTACATCACTTCTGCCAACCAGTCGTATGCCACCTTCATCGGCACCACGCTCGACCAGATGATCGGGCGGCACGTCACCGAGGTTGTGGAAAACACGCGGATGCACATCGTCGCCAAGACGGAAAAGGCGGAGATCGCCCAACTGCAAAAAATCAACGGACACCAAATGATTGCCAGCCGCATTCCGATTTTCTCCGATGGAGAGCTGGTTGCAGTCGTGGGAAAAATCATGTTTCAGGACGTCAGCAAGCTGTTTGAGCTGAATGCCAAATACGAGAAGCTGAAAAAGGAGCTGGAGCTTTACAAGCAGGAATTGAACAAGCGGCTTGGCGCCAAATATTCATTTGACAGCATCATCGGGACGAGCAAAGTCATTGAGGATGTGAAGGCGCTCGCCAAAAAAGTGGCCAAGAGCGATTCAACCATTTTGCTGAACGGGGAGAGCGGTACGGGCAAAGAGCTGTTCGCCCATTCCATCCATCTGGAAAGCCACCGCAAAAATGGGCCGCTGATCCGGGTCAATTGTTCCGCGATTCCGGAATCGCTGTTTGAATCCGAGCTGTTCGGCTACAAGGAGGGCTCGTTTACAGGGGCAAAAAAATCCGGACAAAAGGGCAAATTTTCGCTCGCCAACAACGGCACGATCTTTCTTGATGAAATCAGCGAGCTTCCGATGTCGATGCAAGTGAAGCTGCTGCGCGTGCTCCAGGAGAAGGAGATCGAGCCGGTCGGTGCCGAAATGCCCGAGCCGATCGATGTGCGGATCGTTGCCGCATCGAACAAGAGCCTGGAGGAGCTGGTGGAGCAGGGGACATTCCGCAAAGACCTGTTTTATCGCCTCAATGTGGTGGCGCTGCACATTCCGGCGCTCCGCGAGCGGAAAGAAGACATTCCTGTTTTGGCAGAGCATCTCATCCAGCAGCTGGAGATCGAGACGGGGATTCCGGTCGGCGGGATCGAACCTGCGGCATTGGAGATGCTGCTCGCGTATGAATGGCCAGGGAATGTGCGCGAATTGCGTAATGTGCTGGAGCGCGCGATGTATGTGAAATCGGGCGACATGATTACGGAGCAGGAACTGCGGGCGTATGTGACGCGCAATCCGGGAGCCAGCCCTGCCGCCTTCCATCAAAAAACGCTGCAGCACATTTTGCACGAGGCGGAGGAAGAAGCGATCCGCAAAGCGCTCAAGGAGGAAAAAGGCAACAAGCTTGCTGCCGCCCAGCGGCTCGGCATCAGCAAGTCCAGTTTGTACGCGAAGCTGGAGAAATACTACATCGGCAAGGACTGAAACGGCAGGCGTGGTTTCGGTCCTTTGTTTTTACCGTTTTCCAGAATTCTGGACGGAAATTCCGGGATTGTGGAAGAGAAGGCGATGGAAGTGCTTGCAAAAGTGTGAAGCGGCGCGGGTTTCCTGTTTCAGGTTCGGTTGGCACGATCCATGCAATTAAAGAAAGCGCTTACTTATACCAGGGGCTCATGTAAGGAATGCGTGTGCGACACACGCGGTGTCACCAAACAATTGAAGGAGGAGGAAAAGTATGATTATTGAGGTTTTAGCCATTATTGTGGCGCTCGGTCTTTTGATGTTTTTTGCGTATCGGGGTTATCCGGTCATCGTATTTGCCCCTATTTTTACGCTTCTTGCAGCCGTTTTGTCCGGCCTCGCACTCATGCCAAGTTATACGGAAATCTACATGACCAACGCTGCCAACTACGTGAAGTCGTTCTTCCCGATCTTCCTGCTGGGAGCCGTATTCGGCAAAGCGATGGAGTTGAACGGCGCAGCCGCCTCCATCGCCCATAGTATCGTCCGGGCGCTTGGCTCCAATCGGGCGATTTTGGCTGTCGTGCTCGCTTGTGCGATTTTGACCTATGGCGGGGTTTCCTTGTTTGTCGTAGCGTTTGCCGTCTATCCGTTTGCGGCTGCGATTTTCCGCGAAGCGAACATTCCGAAGCGACTGATCCCGGGTACGATCGCCTTGGGCGCTTTCACCTTTACCATGGATGCGCTTCCAGGAACGCCACAGATTCAAAACATCATCCCTACTACTTATTTCGGCACAGACGCGTATGCGGCACCAGTTGTCGGTACGATCGGCGCGATCATGGTATTGGCGGCGGGGCTGTACTGGCTGGAGCGCGCACGGCGCAAAGCGGCAGCGCTTGGCGAAGGATATGGCGAGGGACACCGCAACGAGCCGGAGAGCGCTTCGGCTGAACAGAAGTTTCCGAATATCTGGATTTCGCTGATTCCGTTGGTGCTTGTCCTGATCTGCAACTATTTGTTCAGCAGAGGCTTTTTGACCGTCGAAACCTGGTATGATCCGCAAATGCTGAAAGATACGTTTAAAATCGATAAAGTAAAAACGGTCGTGTCCTCGTGGTCGTTGATCATCGCGCTGACGATCGGGGTCATCGCTGCGCTTCTGATCAATGTGAATCAGGTCAAAAACAAGCTCGCTGCCGGCTTGACGACTGCAGCAGCAGGCGCTTTGCTCGCCATTTTCAACACCGCTTCAGAGGTTGGCTTCGGAAACGTCGTGAAAACATTGCCAGGCTTCAAGCTGATTCAAGGCTGGATTCTCGGGGCAAGCAGCCATCCGCTCGTCTCGGAAGCGTTGGCCGTCAACGTGCTTGCCGGGGTTACCGGTTCTGCTTCCGGCGGTTTGTCCATCGCCTTGGAGGTCATGGGCAAGCAATACCTGGAGCTGGCACAAGCAGCCGGGATTTCGCCCGAGCTGTTGCACCGGATCGCCTCGATGGCGTCCGGCGGGATGGATACGCTGCCGCATAACGGCGCTGTCATTACGCTGCTCGCGATCACCGGTTTGACGCACCGCCAGGCGTATAAAGACATTTTCGCCGTGACCGTCATCAAAACGCTCACCGTCTTCATTCTCGCTTTCGCCGCTTCGATCTTCGCATAACGGTGAAGGAACAACGGTAGACGTACGCTGGAAGCAACAAACGGAGGGATAGAAGTGGAGAAGATTCTATACAACAAAGTAGCCTTGGTCACAGGAGCAGCAAGCGGAATCGGCTTGGAAATCGCAAGCACCTTCGCGGAAGAAGGGGCAAAGGTGGTGCTGACCGATCTGAACCGCGACTCATTGGAGAAAGCGGCGGCAGCGCTGCAAAATGCGGGACATGACGTGCTCGGCGTCCCATGCGACGTGACCAACGAGGCTCAGTTCAAGGCAAGCATCGACATGGCGGCACAGTCGTTCGGCAGGCTGGATATTTTGATCAACAACGCCGGTTTGCAGCATGTGTCGCCGATCGAGGAGTTCCCGACGGAAAAATTCGAGCAGATGATCAAAATCATGCTGACCGCGCCGTTCATCGGCATCAAGCATGCCTTTCCGCTGATGAAACAGCAAGGCTTTGGCCGCGTCCTCAACATGGCTTCGATCAACGGGCTGATCGGCTTCGCCGGCAAAGCCGCGTACAACAGCGCGAAGCATGGCGTCATCGGCCTGACAAAGGTTGCGGCGCTCGAGGGGGCTGCAGACGGGATCACCGTCAATGCGATCTGCCCGGGGTATGTGGATACACCGCTCGTGCGCAATCAGCTGGCCGATTTGGCGAAAACGCGCAATGTCCCGCTGGAAAAAGTGCTCGAAGAGGTCATTTATCCGCTCGTGCCGCAAAAGCGGCTGCTCGCTGTGCAGGAGATCGCCAATTATGCCGTATTTTTGGCGAGCGACAAGGCGCAGGGCGTGACCGGCCAGGCGATCGTGATCGATGGCGGCTATACGGCGCAGTAACCGTAAGCGCTTGTGCATAATAGAGATTTACTGTTTGAACCATTCGCCGTCAGCCTTTGTGCTGGCGGTTTTTTTGTATAATGAAAACCCCCAGTTCGACTGGGGGTTCCAGAAAGCTTATAGCTATAAGTGGTGATCCTTTGAACTCGATGATACCATGAGAACTGGTCTGCCAACCGCTCACATGAAATCAAGGAGGACAAAGGATGGACAACAGCAGTTTAGCACACACAAAATGGAACTGCAAATACCATATTGTATTTGCTCCAAAATACCGTAGACAAGTAATTTACGGCAAACTAAAACGAGAAATAGGAAAAATCCTTCGGGAACTATGTGAACGAAAAGGAGTAGAAATTGTTGAAGCGGAGGCCTGCGTGGATCATATCCACATGCTGGTAAGCATCCCTCCCAAACTAAGTGTGTCGGAATTCATGGGCTATTTAAAGGGGAAAAGCTCACTTATGATTTTTGATAAGTTTGCAAACATGAAGTATCGATACGGAAGCCGACAATTTTGGTGCAGAGGATACTATGTGGACACGGTAGGTCGAAACAAAAAAGTGATTGAAGAATACATTCGAAACCAAATGGTGGAGGACAAGAATTATGAACAATTAACGATGAAAGAGATGATTGACCCGTTTACGGGTGAGTCGGTAAAAAAGGGCAGGTAAAGTAGCCCTTTTAAGGGCCAGCCTGTGGTAGCACGCGGTTGGCAGACTTTCAGTGCGCCTTGGAGGCGCCCGCTTGCAACATGCCCTTATAGGGCTAATGGAAGCCACCGGCTAAGCCGGTGGTTATGACTTTGCGAAATCATCTGCCATGCAAGAATTTTAAAGACGAAAAGCCAAGATCCTCGCCCTTTACTTTCAGAAAATTATGTATAATGAGGTCGTTGCAAGCGCGCATCGCATTCGCCCAGGGAAAAGGAGCGTGTACGAATGAAAGAGATTTTGCATGTAGGCGTGGTCCAAATGGCGGTATCAAAAGATACTGCGACCAACATCGAACGGTTCGAGCATTACGTCGATGCCTTGATGAAAAGCTTCCACAAGCCGGAGCTGGTGATCGGGGTGGAGGGGGGCATCGGCTACAACGTCATGGAACCGATCCCCGGCCCGACGACCGAACGCCTCTGTACCATCGCCAAAAAGCATGGCATTTACCTGGTGCCGGGGAGCATGTCCGAAACGGATGAGAAGCTGGGGCCAGGCGAGTGGTACAACTCGATTCCGGTTATCAATCCGCAGGGGGAGATCATCGCCGTGTACCGCAAAATTTGCCCGTGGTACCCGGAGGAAACCTCGACGCCCGGCCACGAATACGTAGTGTTCGAGATCCCGGAAAAAAATACGGTCATCGGCGTGTCCAACTGCTACGATTTGAGTTTTCCGGAAATCTCGCGCAATCTGGCGCTCATGGGAGCTGAAGTGATCATCAGGCCGGCGATGGACCCGGAGCCGCTGTATCGCATGTACCGCCATGTCATTGCGGCACGCGCGGTGGAAAACCAGGCGTACTACCTGTCCGTCAATGCGTGCGGCATCTACGGCAGCTCCACGAACTACGGACATTCCGCCATTGTCGATCCCGAGGCCCATTTCCTGTGGGAAGCCGGGAAGGAAGACAGCTTTGTCACCGTTCCGCTCGATCTCGGCCTTGTCCGCCGCAGCCGCGAGCACGGGACGATGTACAAAGACCACTTGCTGAAGCATCTGCGCCTGTTCAAGCCTGCGATGCCATACGCATCGAATCTGGATGCGGCCCCGCTGTTCCGCAAGTGGGAGGATTAATCTTCATTATTCTCTCATTTCAAAAAAAAGATCATATTTTAAAGATAAGTTGATAGAATTCCAACGCTAATTTGTTTGAATATTATTTATAATTTGGACATCAAGAGCTTCATTGCCAACGGGGGGTATGACAAATGAAAAAGAAAAGGCTTACAAAGGCGCTGCTGTCAATCGGCGTTTCGCTGTCCGTCCTGGCCGCAGGCTGTTCGGGCTCGCCTGCCACACAAAGCGGTGGAGAGAGCGCAAAAGGTTCGGAGTCCAATGCAGGGGGCGAGGCAAAAGCGCAGGCGGGCGGCACCGTCACGTTTGCACTGGAGCATGAGGTCGTTTCGCTCGACCCGGCGTTTTCCTATGACTTTTCCACTGGGCCAGTCGTGAACCAGATCACAGAGCCGCTGATGCGCTTTGAAAAAGGCAAGAGCGTGGTGCCGAATCTAGCTGAGAAAGTCGAAAATCCCGATCCGAAAACGTATGTGTACACGATCCGCCAAGGGGTGACGTTCTCGGACGGCACGCCGATGACGGCGGATGACGTGATTTTCTCGCTGGAGCGGACGCGCGATCCGAAAACGGCTTCTTATGTAGGCTGGATGTTCTCGAATGTGGACAAGATCGAAAAAGCTGGCGACTGGACGGTCAAAGTGACCTTGAAAGAACCGGATGCCAACTGGCAGTACGCAATGGCGACCTCTGCGGGGCACGTGATCAGCAAAGCGTATTATGAAGCGCATAAAGCCAATTTCGGCAAGCCGGACGGCGGCACGATGGGAACGGGTCCGTTCAAGTTCGTCAGTTGGCAGACAGGCTCCGAATTGGTGCTGGAAAAGAATCCGAATTACTGGAACAAAGAAGGCGGCCCTTATTTGGACAAAATCGTCTACAAAGTCATTCCGGAGGGCATGACCCGGATCACCGGCCTGAAAACGGGCCAGATCAACATGGCGTTGAACCTGCCGCTCGATCTGCAGGAAGTGGTCGCGAAGATGGACAATGTGAAAGTCAGCCGTTCCGACAGCTTCCTGAGCGATTTCATCGCGTTCAATACACAGCGCAAGCCGTTTAACGATGTGAAGGTGCGCCAGGCGATCAGCCATGCGCTGGACCGGCAAAAAATCGTCACCGAGCTGATCAAGGATGCGGGCATCGCGGGGAAAACCGTGCCGATCCCGCCGGCGCTGTGGACGTTTGAGAAAGACAAGTGGGAAAAAGCGTACAGCGAAATCCCGGACTACACCTTCGATACCGACAAGGCGAAGCAACTCCTGTCCGAATCGAGCGTTCCGACAGGCTTCAGCGGCAAAATCTTGACGGACAGCGACAGCTTGCGGATGAACATCGCCCTGGCGCTGCAAGCCGCCGTAAAACCGCTCGGCATCAATCTGGAGATCGAAAAAGTCACCGGTGAAGAGCTGAATACGCGGGCATGGGGCGGCGCGCGCGACTACGACATCGTCGTGCAAAACTGGAGTTCCGACTTCCCGGACCCGGCAGGAAACATGGTGCCGCTGTTCCTTTCGGCCAACGCGGCTGACGGAGGCTCCAATTTCGCCAACTACAAAAATCCGGAAGTTGACAAGCTGCTTGAAGAGCAGAACCGCCTGACCGATCCGGCGAAGCGGACCGAGTTGATGATCCAGGCCGAAAAGCTGATCGCCAACGATGCGCCATGGATCGTGGTCAGCCATCAGAAAAACTTTCTGGCAATGAGCAAAAATGTCGAAGGGTACGACATCGACCCGCTGTACTTCTGGGAAGGCTTCATGAAGGATGTCAAGCTGACGCAGCAATAGACAAGGCACGAGGGCAGGGGACGTCCCTGCCCTTTCCAGTAAGCATGAAGGCATCGCCTGTCGCGGCGAAGCCTGTAGCAGCACAATACGACGATAAAGGTGGTGTGCACTGACGTGTTCAACTATGTGGTAAGGCGATTGCTCCTGCTTATCCCGATCATGTTTTTTGTGTCGGTGCTGATATTCGGCATCTCCCGGTTGGCGCCGGGCGATCCGGTACTGATCATGGTGGGCGGTCACCAGACGACGCCGGAGGTGCTGGAAAACATCCGGGTCAAGTACCATTTGAACGAGCCGGTCTGGACGCAGTACGGCTATTGGCTCAAAGACGCGCTGGGCGGGAATTTGGGCGAGAGCTTCAAAATGAAGCAATCCGTGACAGGGATGATCAAGGAACGACTGCCGCTGACGCTCCAGCTGGTCGTGATGAGCACCATCATGACGCTGATTTTGGCCATTCCGCTCGGGATCATGTCGGCCATCAAAAAGCAGACATGGGTCGATTACACGGCATCTCTCTTTGCGCTTGCCGGCGTATCATCGCCCGTCTTTTTCACCGGCGTGCTGATGGTTCTGCTCTTTTCCTTCAAGCTCAACTGGCTCCCGGCATTCGGGGCGGGAACCGGATTCGTGGATAATCTGGTGCACCTGCTGCTGCCATCGTTCGCGCTTGCAGTCAACATGATCGCGCTCAGCTCGCGGATTACCCGCACCGGGATGATCGACGTGCTGAACACCAACTATATGCAAACCGCGATCGCCAAAGGGTTGCCGCGCCACATCATCATTTTGAAGCACGGCCTGCGCAACGCCCTGATTCCGCTTTTGACGGTGACCGGCTTGCAGGTGGGCTTTTTGATGGTCGGGACCGTGCTGGTGGAGTACACGTTCGGGCTTGGCGGACTGGGCAGCCTGATCATCAATGGCGTGCAGACCAGCGATTATCCGGTTGTGCAAGGAACGACCCTGTTCATGGTCATCGTTTTCCTGGTGCTGAACCTGCTCGTGGATGTCCTGTATGCCGTGATCGACCCGCGGATTCGCTACCAATAGATAAGAGAGGAGAAAGAGGATGAGCGCTCCTACACAAACCGCGACGGGCAGTATCGCCCCCGCAGTGAGAAAGAAAAAAAGTCTCTTGGCCTCACCGTTTTTCCGCAACAAGATGGCGGTGGCATCGGGAATCATGATTCTCATCATCATTTTCATCGCCTTGTTCGCGCCGTTTCTCGCGCCGTACGATCCGGATGCGCAAGATTTGGCCAAATCGATGCAGCCGGCCTCGGGCGATCATTGGTTCGGGACAGACAAACAGGGGCGCGATTTGTTCAGCCGTGTCCTGTACGGGGCACAGACCACCTTGCTGGGCGGCGTTTTCGTGGTGCTGATCTCCGTGCTGATCGGCGTGCCGCTCGGGCTGATTTCCGGTTATTTCGGCGGGCGGATCGACAGTACGATCAACCGCATTTGGGATGTCCTGCTGGCATTTCCGTCGCTGCTGCTCGCCTTCATCATCGTGGCGACGTTCGGGCGCGGCTTTGAAAATGCGATCATCTCGCTCGGGATCGTCTATGTGCCGATGATCTCGCGGATCGTCCGCTCGGTCACGCTGGTGGAAAAATCGCAATCATATGTCGAGGCTGCACGGACATTGGGGCTCTCCCATACGCGCATCATTTTCCGCCATATTTTGCCGAACTGCTACTCGGCGATTTTGGTCAACTCGACGATGGATTTGGCCTATGCGATTCTCGATCTGGCCGCGCTCAGCTTCCTCGGTCTCGGCGTGCAGCCGCCGACAGCTGACTGGGGCTACATGCTCTCCGAGGGGCGCGAGTACATGCTGATTTCGGCGAACGCAGCGCTTGCTTCCGGCTTCGCCATCATGATCACGGTCATTTCGTTCAACGTGTTCGGCGACTGTCTGCAAGATTATCTCGATCCGAAGCAGCGGAAGAAATAGCCGTTTCCCTGATTTTCCTTCTATAATGGAGCAAAGTGCTTAACCTTGTGGAGGAATCATGCTGCTATCGTTAAATTTGTTTACGTTTTTCATTGTGCTCGGGATCGTCGGCGGGGTGATCGGACTGACGGCGGTCGTCGTTATTTTGATCACGGAAAAAGAGATTGATTATTTGGAAGTGGAAAAAAAGCGTGCCGAATTGGAAGTGCTGCTGAACGAGTCGAAGTTTTTGCATCTGTCGTCCCAGATCAGGCCGCATTTTTTATTCAATACATTGAACGTGATTTCGACGCTCATTCGCCTGGATATGAAGAAAGAAGCGGAGCAGGCAACCTTTGCGATCGCGTCGCTGCTGCGCTATCACCTGAAGGAGGGCGAGCCGCTGGTCACGCTGCAAGAGGAGCTGGAGTACGTCAAGCATTACTTGACGATCCAGAAGCTGCGGTTCGGCAAGCGGCTGCAGTGGAGTTTCCACACATCCGAGGAAGCGCTGACCATGCTGATTCCGCTTCTGACCATCCAGCCGCTGGTGGAAAACGCCTGCATTCATGGGATCGAGCCTTCCGTTGCGGGGGGCGAGATCAAGGTGTGGGTCGGCTACTCGCAGCATACGCTTTTGATCGAGGTGACGGACAACGGGCAAGGCGTGAGCGAGCAGGTGATTGACCGTTTCGAGGCGTGGAAGGAAACGCGGCAGGAATCGGAAGAAATGCAGCGCATCGGCATCCGCAATGTGCATTCCCGCCTGATTCATCAATTCGGCCATGCCAGCGGCCTGACGATCAGGCGATTGCAAAGCGGAACGCTCAGCCAAATCAAAATCTGCTACAGGGAGGTGGAGGCATGAAAGTGTTGCTTGTAGACGACGAACCGTTGGAGCTGTTGAATTTGCAAAGCATCTTGCTTGGGCACGACAAAACGATGCAAATTCGATTCGCGGAAAACGGCATGGAAGCGCTGGACTTGCTCGCGCAGGAAATGGCGGACATCGTCTGTCTGGATATTTCCATGCCTGGCCTAAACGGCATCGAAACCCTGGAACGGATCAGAGAGCGATGGCCCGATTTGAAAGTGGCGCTCGTCTCCGCTTACGGGGAGTTCCATTATGCCAAGGCTGCGATGGAGCTTGGCGTATCGGGTTATATTTTGAAGCCGGTCGTCCCGGAAGAACTGATTAAAATGTATCAAAAAATGGGCAAGGAACTGGAAGCGAAGCGAAACGTGAAGCCGTTGCTGCTGCAGGCGGTGATTGAAAAGTGGCTGGGTCTGGAAGCGTTGAGCGATGACGTGCTGGAGGCGACCTGGAAAGCGGACATTGCCTTTGAACCGAATCTGGTCGTGGTGGCAAAGGCGGAGGACAGTCTGGGGAATCCGCTTGATTTCTCCCAATGCGCTGCGGCCGTATCCGAGGTGATCACCGGCGGCATCATCGCCCCGCAGCCTGTGGAAGGGTATTGGGTGTATTTGGTCGAGGTGAAAAGCGACGGAGAACTCGACAAAATCCGGGAGGTCTTTTCCCGCCTGAAGCTCCAAGGGAAGCGGTCCACGCCAAAGCTCAACCTGTCCTATGGTATCGGAGAGCGGGTGGATTCGTTGACGGCGCTGCGCAAATCGTTTTATGCAGCGGTCAATGCGGCGCAAAACAAGGAAGAAGCGCTGATGCAGCAATGTCTCGACTATATCGAAAGCAACTACGCCAATGCGGTGACCCTGCATGATCTGGCGGTCGAGGTCCATTTGAGCCCATCCCATCTCAGCCGAGTCTTCAAAAAGAAGCTGGGGCTGACATTCGTCGATGTGTTGACGAAGACGCGCATCGAAAAGGCGAAGGAACTGCTGGACAATCCGATGCTGTCGGTCGAGGTCATTTCCCACCGCGTCGGGTTCAGCAGCCCCAACTATTTCGCCGTCACGTTTCGCAAACTGGAAGGCCAGTCGCCGCGCGAATACCGTCTGGCAAAAGGCGTGTAGGCGGCTATGAATCTTGACAACATCCAATGGCTCACGCTATTTTCGCTTGTTGCTTGTCTCTTGGTCATCTATGTGACCGAACGGAACCGTGCCAAATGGGAGGAGGAATCGCTCGGTCTCGGCAAAGGGGGCGTCGCTTTGCTCGGCCAGTGGATCGGGCTGTACGCCTTCCTCGCCTCCTCGCAAGTGTCGTACCAGTACGGGATCATCGGCATGGTTGGCTACAGCGCAGCGGGGATCGTCAGTTTTCTGTTCGTCTACCTGTGGATCGGCAAGGAGAAAAAGCGGCGGGTTCAGTCTCCGCAGTTGCTTACGATCCTGTATCGGCTGGAAGGCACGCTCGTCGCCTTGATGGCGGGCAAAATGATTTTGCATCTGGTCTACGAGGTCAACACGCTGCTATCCATCGGGCTCGTGACGGTCTTTTTCTGGCTGATCTTGCTGATTCGCTTCAATAAGCCGAACCGGACGTCGTTTGTCATCGTAATTTTGTCGATGGCTTCCACCGTGCTTTTGCCGACGCTGGTCTATCTGAAGGTGAGCGTCCCGACCGTCTATTCCGGGGTCAAATTTTTGGCGACGGACATGTTGCGGCTCGATAGCCCGACGAGCTGGGTGCTTACAGCGGCGCTCCTGATCCGGTTCACCTCGCACAGTCTGGTCAATCCCCACATCCGCACGATCTACCGCCAGATCAAGGAAACGCGCCGCGGGCTCAGCTTCAGCCTCGCACCGCTCATTTGGGCGTTTCTGCCGCTGTCCATCGGCACGCTGTCATTCGTCGCGAAGGCAGAAGCGGTTTGGCCGGTATTCGCCGACGAGGTGAGCATCCTGATCGTCAGCCACTTTGGCGGCCAACTGGGCATCGTGCTGTTTACGGTTACGCTGATCTTGATCCTGCTGGTGACGATGGCACGTTACCTTTCGGAAGGAACGGAAGCGGCGCAGGCGACCGATTTGCTGACGCGGGCGCTGATTATCCTGGTGTCGGCGTTCGTCGCACTTCTTTTCCCGCACCTGACGATTCTCGATACAATGCTCGTGTTTGCCCTGATCTGGGCAGCGGTCGCACCGGCTGTCCTGTGGGGCAGAGAGCTGAACGGAATCAGCGCGCTTGTGACGGCTGCGATCGGACTTGGCACGGGGATTTACTATACGATTCATGCAAGCTTGGCTCTTGGCATCATCATCGACTTTGCCGTCTCGTTTAGCATAATGGGACTGCTCAGCATCTTTATGAAACGCGAGAAAGGGGGATTTTGGCTTGAGTAAACTGCTGGAAGTGAAAAATTTGTCGACGCAGTTCAAAACGGAACGCGGCATCGCCCACGCTGTGCGCCAGGTCAATTTTTCGTTGGAGCCGGGCGAAACGATGGGCATCGTCGGCGAGAGCGGCAGCGGCAAAAGCGTGACGGCCCGCTCGATTTTGCGCATCATCGAAAACCAGGGCGGCCGCATCAGCTCGGGCGAAATTTTGCTCGAGGGCGATGACCTGATCAAAAAATCCGAGAAAGAGATGCGCGCGATTCGCGGGAACATCATTTCGATGATTTTCCAGGACCCGATGACCTCGCTCAACCCGCTGATCAAGGTGGGGGAGCAAATCGCTGAGGTGCTGCGCTACCACAAGAAATACTCCAAGCAGCAGGCAAAAGAAGAGACGATCAAAATCATGAAAGACATGTCGATTCCATCGGCGGAAAAACGGTATGACCAATATCCGCACGAGTTCAGCGGCGGGATGCTGCAGCGGCTGATGATCGCGATCTCGCTCGCCTGCAAGCCCAAGCTGCTGATCGCCGACGAGCCGACGACGGCGCTAGATGTGACGATCCAGGCGCAGATTTTGCGCCTGATGAAGCAGCTGCAGGATCAATACAACATGGCGATCCTCCTGATTACGCACGATTTGGGCGTGGTGGCGGAAGTGTGCGACAAAGTGTCGGTCATGTATGCCGGTGAAATCGTGGAGAGCACGGATGTCGCAAGCATTTTCGAAGAGCCGCTCCATCCGTACACATGGGGCCTGATCGAATCGATCCCCAAGCTTGGCGAACGAAAAGGCAGCCTCAAGCCGATCGAAGGGCAACCGCCCAATCTGGCGGAGAAAATCCAGGGCTGCGCGTTCGCGAAGCGCTGCAAGTATCGCACGGAGCTGTGCGACCGCGAAAAGCCGGCATTGACCGAGCTGCGCCCAAGCCATTATGTTTCGTGCCACCATGCCGATGAGCTTGTGAGAGAGAGGGGGAACAGCTATGCAAGCGCTGCTAAAGGTTGAACATCTGAAAAAGTATTTCCCCGCAGGCAAAACCAATTTCTTCGGCAAGCATCAGCAGCTGCTGAAAGCGGTGGATGATGTTTCGTTTACGATCAACAAAGGGGAGATTTTCGGGCTGGTCGGCGAGAGCGGCTGCGGAAAGTCGACCACAGGCCGCTGCATTTTGCGCGTGAACGATCCGACGAGCGGCAGCGTGCAGTTTGCGGGCCGCGAAGTTACGGAATTTTCGCCCAAAGAGCTGCAAGAGCTGCGCCGCGAGATGCAGATGGTGTTTCAAAATCCGTACTCCTCGCTCAATCCGCGCATGACGATCCGCCAGACGCTGGAAGAGGTGCTGGCTGTGCACGGCATCGCCACCGGGCAAAAGGCTACGGAGCGCATCGCCGAGCTGTTGGAGCTGGTCGGGCTGCCAGCGGATGCAATGGACCGCCACCCGCACGAGTTCAGCGGCGGGCAGCTGCAGCGGATCGGGATCGCACGCGCGCTGTCCGTGGAGCCGAGCTTCATTTTTGCCGATGAGCCGGTATCGGCGCTCGACGTGTCGGTTCAGGCGCAAATCCTCAATCTGATGGCAAAGCTGCGCGATGAGCTGGGGCTGACGATGCTGTTCGTGGCGCATGATCTGAGCGTGGTCGAGCATATCAGCGATCGCGTCGGCGTGATGTATTTGGGCCAAATCGTCGAGATGGGCGACGTGGAGCAGCTGTTCAACGATACGCGCCATCCGTACACGCAAGCGCTGATGGCGGCGATTCCGGTGGCGGACCCGAAGCGGAAAAAGACCGAGATTTTGCTCGAAGGGGACATCCCGAGCCCGATCGACCCGCCGGCTGGCTGCCGATTTGCCTCGCGCTGCCAAAAATGCTTCGCGCGCTGCACCGAAGAATCTCCTGTGTTGAAGGAAGTAACGCCAGGCCATTTCGTTGCCTGTCATTTATATGACCAATAGCGGAGAGGATGATTGTGATGAGCCAAGTCTTGTGCAAAGATTCCATCTATGCGTTTAGCGGCAAACATGAACCGGTGTTGCGGATCGCATCGGGCACGCGGCTGACGATCGAAACGTATGACTGCTTTACAAACCAGATCCAATCGGAAGCGACGGCGATCGACTCCATCGACTGGAACCGGATCAATCCGGCGACGGGGCCGATTTTCGTCGAAGGCGCGCTGCCGGGCGATGTTTTGAAGGTGCATATCGAGCGAATCGAGCTAGGGGACCAGGGCGTAATGGCCACGGGCCCGGGGCTTGGCGTGATGGGCCATCGCATCGAGAAGTTCGAGGTGAAGCTGATTCCGATCGAGGACGGTCATGCCCTGTTCAATCAGATCAAAATTCCGCTCAATCCGATGATCGGCGTCATCGGCGTCGCTCCGGCGGAAGGCGAGGTATCCTGCGGAACGCCGGGGGCGCACGGCGGCAATATGGACAACACGATGATCACGGCGGGCGCAACGCTTTACTTCCCTGTCGGGGTTGAAGGCGCGCTGTTCGGCCTGGGCGATTTGCACGCCGCGATGGGGGATGGCGAGGTTGGCGTGTCCGGCATCGAGATCCCCGGCAAAGTGACGGTCACACTGGAAGTGATCAAAGGGCTTTCGATCGCGCATCCGTTTTTGGAAAATGCAGATTCGGTCGTCTCCATCGTGTCAGCGCCGACGCTGGACGAAGCCGTGAAGACAGCGGTGGAGCAGATGGTCGACCGGCTGTTGCCGACAACTGGTTTGCCGCTGGCTGAGCTGACCATGCTGATGAGCGCGGTCGGCCAGACCCAAATCTGCCAGGTGGTCGACCCGCTGATGACCGCGCGCTTCGTCGTACCGAAACGCATCTTGAACCAGCTGGACGCTGCGTTATTTTGATACAGGAAGAAGGGGAGGAAAGCACATGAGCACCTTGAAACAACACCTTGTCGAACTGGACGCGATCCACGGGGTTTCCGGAGACGAAGAGCGTGTCGCCCGGTACATGAACGAATACATCGTCCCGGTGGTGGACGAACATTATGCCGATCCGCTCGGCAACCAGATTTATGTGAAAAAAGGCAGCAATCCCGACCTCAAGATCATGCTGTCCGCGCATATGGACGAGATCGGCTTCATCGTCCGCCATATCGATGAGCGCGGGTTCGTGTACTTCTTTCCGGTCGGCTATCATGACAGCCGGATGGTGATGAACCAGGTGCTGGTGATCCAGACGGAAACCGGCCTGGTGCAAGGGATCACAGGCGGCAAGCCCGCACATATCGTGACGGCGGAGGAAGCGAAGCAGGCGATTCCGCTCGAAGAGCTGCACCTCGACCTCGGGACTAAGAGTCGCGAAGAGACGCTGGCGCTGGGCGTACAGGTCGGCGACTACATCACATTTGACCGGGTGGGACAGTTCCTCAACGGGACGAAGGTTTATTCCGGCAAGGCGGTCGACAACCGCTCAAGCTGTGCGGTGCTGATCGAGGTCATGAAGCGGCTGCAAGGCAAACAGCTGGTACCGACCGTCTACGGTGTCGCGTCCGTCCAGGAGGAAGTCGGGCTGCGCGGCGCCTCGACCGCTGCGTTTGACATCCAGCCGGATGTGGGATTGGCGATCGACGTGATTTTTGCCGGGGGCACGCCAGGCATGGATGAAAAAGTCGCGCCGATCGTACTTGGCGGCGGCCCTGCGATCAAGATGTACGACTGGACGCCAAGCAACGGACATGGCAACAACGTTCCGAAAAAACTGACCCGCCGCCTGATCCAGGTGGCAGAAAAGAACAGCATCCCGTATCAGCGCGAAGTCGTCCTAAACGGCGGTACCGATGCGTGGTCGATTTCGCTCGCAGGCCGCGGCGCGGTTTCCGGCTGCATTTCGCTGCCGTCCCGCTACATCCACTCCGCCACCGGCGTGGTGCATCTGGACGACCTGGAAAATGCTGTGAACCTGATCGTGGCGTTTGTCGAGGATTTGGCCGAGCGGCTGTAAACGATAAGGGGAACAAAGCGAGGAGATGGACGGAACGATTGGTTTCCGCTCATCTCCTTTTTCTTTTGATCAATGGCCTCCGTGAACAGGAAAAAATCAAAAATTCGCCAAAATTTTTTCATTTTTCGACAAAAATGCGAAAAACATCTTTCGAGCAGGCAGCGGAACGTGATAGACTCGTGGAAGCACACGATTAAATATGCGCAGCGGCTTATGTGCCGATCAACACAAACTTGCACGATATGGGCATGAATCGGAAGGTCCTTCTCCTTTGATTCGGAATCCATGTGTCACGTACGGAAAAAGTAATCGAAGAGAGGAAGATCATCATTAGCATGCCCCACCAACAAGCGAACTGGCGCAAAAAAGTCGCTCCTTACGAAAAATCAAACCTGAGGCACAGTATCTGGCAGCTGTTCAATACGCTCGTGCCGTTTTTTTTGCTCTGGTACGGAGCTTATTTATGCTTGTCTGTCTCCTATTGGCTGACACTTGCGCTGGCGATCCCGGCCGGAGGATTTCTCGTCCGTATCTTCATCATTTTCCACGATTGCTGCCACCAGTCTTTTTTCAAAAACAGGCGGGCGAATGCGATCGTCGGCTATTTCACCGGCGTCATGACATGCTGCCCGTATGAGCAATGGAAGCATACGCATTCGGTCCACCATGCGACGAGCAGCAATTTGAACAAAAGAGGCGTCGGCGACGTCTGGACGTTGACGGTCGACGAATATGTCGCGCTGCCGCTTTGGAAGCGCATGTACTACCGAATTTACCGCAATCCGTTCGTCATGTTTGTGATCGGGCCGGTCTACATCTTTTTGATCGATTATCGCTTCAACCGCAGACGCGTTTCGCGCAAGGAGCGGTTCAATACGTACTTGACCAACCTCGGGATCGTCGCAGCGGCGGGCGGGATCAGCATGCTGATTGGCTGGCAGCAGTTTTTGCTGGTGCAGGGGCCGATCTTCCTGATTTCCGGTGCGGCAGGCATTTGGCTGTTTTACGTTCAGCATCAGTTTGAAGGGACGTACTTTGAAAACGAAGAAAAGTGGGACTATGTCAAAGCGGCGCTACAAGGAAGCTCGTATTACAAGCTGCCCAAGGTGCTGCACTGGATTACCGGCAACATCGGCTTTCACCATATCCACCACTTGAGCCCGCGTGTACCGAACTACTATTTGCCGTCCGTTCATGCACAAAGCGAGCTGTTTCAGGACGTTCCCAGCGTGACGATCCTCTCCAGCTTGAAGGCATTGCGCTACCGTCTGTGGAGCGAGAAACGGAAGGAGTTTGTCGGATTCGGGGAGATTGAGCAGGATGCCAGGGGGAACGAACAGCCGGTGAAGAAACGGAAAACAAGCTAGCAACAACAAGGAGCAGCTGCCTGGGGCAAGCTGCTCCTTTTCCAATCAAATAACCCGTTCCAGCAATGTCCCCGGTTGTTCAGCCAGAACTTGAACCACCATTCCACGACCTCTACGGTATCGGGGGGATTGCTGCGAAAGGCTCATCGCTGTTAACACTCAGCTGGATCGGGGCTGCATCCGTCGCGATTGCGGCATGTATTGCGGCTGTCTCATTCCGATCTTCCCGTTCATCCTGCAAAAACAGTCGTTAAACGCGCAAAACCGTAAGTGCTGCTTGCCAAAGCGCTTACGGTTTTATTGTTGGAGACGTACCGTTATTGGTAATCGTGCTTGAGCATGCCGTATATCTCCAGATCGACAATGCCTTTTCCGGACCAAAGCGCGGCCTGGCGCAATGTGCCTTCCTTCAAGAAGCCATTTTTAAGCAAGACCTTCTTTGACTGTTCGTTGGGAGGCATGACTTCCGCCTGAATGCGATTGACCTTGGCTTGGTTAAACAAAAACCCGATGCATGCCTGTACCGCTTCCGTCGCAATGCCTTTTCCCCAATGCGATTCAGCCAAAAAATAACCGATTGTCACCATATCCACTTTTTGATTAAAATCAAATGCTTCCATGATCCCGACCAGCTTGCCGGGGGCTTCCTTGGTGAAAATGCCCCATTTGATCCGTGACTTTTTTTGAAAATCCCGGTCGAAATGACCGATCATCGTTTTGACCGTCTCTTTCTTATGTTTGGGGATGATCCCGCAATAGGTAAATACGTTGTCATTGCGGTACACGTCAAAAACTTCTTCAAGGTGTGTGACGTCAATCTTGTTCAGGACGAGATTTTGGCTCTCGATCACTGGGAAACCATCAAAAACAACGCGAATATCCACGAATCAAACGATCCTTTCCATAAATTGCAATTTATGTACATGGTTCGCCAGCGTTTGGAAAATTTCCTGCGTATCGCGGCCAAGCAGCGAGAGAAACCTTCTTTCGATCGCAGTCTGCCTCTTGTATGATAGTTTCAGAGAGGGGGCATTCACTATGCATACATACCAGGAAGACTTTCAAACCTATACCGCTCGCGATGGGGCGCAGCTTCCGTACCGTTTTTTTGCAGGACATTCTGACATCGTTCTGATCTTTTTGCACGGCATCACCGAACCGAGCCTGTATTTACGAGAGTTTGGCCAATGGATCGCCCGGCAAAAGCTTGCCACCGTGTATCTTCCCGATTTGCGCGGGTATGGGAATCAGCCTGTTCGACGTGGCGACATCGATTACATCGGGCAGCTGGATGATGATTTGGAGGACTTGTTCCGGCTCGTGCAAAAACGTCACCCCGGCGCGAAGATCATCGTAGGGGGACATTCTGCGGGAGGGGCAACCGCGATCAGGCAAACCATGCGCCCGATCCACCAAGAGATTTTTGCCTATTTGCTGCTTGCACCGGCATTGAACCCCCATGCACCGCTTGATCGAAAGGGCGGTTCCGGCAATGAATCCAAGGTGAGCATTCCGCGCTACCTGTCATTGATGCTGCTCAATGCGCTTGGCATTCGCCGTTTCAACCATGCTGTCGTTTACCGAAGGCTGACCCCGGCTGAAAAGCTGCACGGAACGGAATCGTGCCAACTGAGCTATCGGCTTGCCTTGTCGCGCATGGTAGGGAACGACTATGGCAGCTATTTGGCGAGGTTGACCCAGCCTACCTTTGTCATGATCGGGGCTGATGATGAGGTTTTCGACGCAAGTGCGTATCAACCGCTCTATGAAAAACATTGCAGGGCGGAAGTCCGCGTCATCGCAGGTCACAATCACGACTCGATCGTAAAAACAGAGGAGGCGTTCTCACGTGTGAGGGAGTGGCTCAGGGAGACGTGCAGAGGTTCCTGATGGCATTTCCACAGTCCTCACCCTTGTTTCGATCCTTTTTGAAGCTCTGGAGTGGTCCCAGCAGGAGGAGCCTGTACTGTCTACTCCTAGCATGTTCGTTCGAT
The DNA here is from genome assembly GCF_052072235.1 of Brevibacillus fluminis. GTDB lineage: Bacteria > Bacillota > Bacilli > Brevibacillales > Brevibacillaceae > Brevibacillus_D > Brevibacillus_D fluminis_A. The sequence continues at coordinate 1,047,625 of NZ_CM125436.1, forward strand.
TTACCTTCTCTGTTTTCTAGCAAGATTCATTATTTTTCTGCTAACCATGTCCAGGCTTCATCTTGCTGAGCTGGGTCGAAATGCTTGACATCAGCTTTGATAAAATGCTTTTCAATATCAACGATATGCGCTAACCACTTACGATCACTGACAAACGCAATTCGATCACAATATCGATAGAATTTTTTAATAAAATCAAGTTTAGCTAAAAATACATCCATAGAAAAACCGGTATAGTCGCCTAACGTGAGAAGCACTTTTATTTTTCCATATCGATCAACTAAATTTTGAAAAGCACCTTCAATTTCTTGATAATCTTTTCTTGTTACCTTTTCACTAATCTCTACTGCTAAAACATCGTCGTTACGGCTTTCCATTAACCTTAACATGTAGACCATTCCCTTTCTTAATGAACTTCTTAATAAGATTGTAAATGAATCGTACAATTTTCACAAAAAAAGGTATGGGATGGTGGTTTTCTCTATCACTTTCCGCTCTCCCGCTTGTTCATCCATCTACGCACATCCACCTTCTCGTGAATAGCATGAACGATAGCTGCTTATCGAAAGGCGAGGGTTGATAAAAAATGAAGGTGCTGCGAACCGAAGCGGCAGATGTCAAGCTTGGGACAGAGGGGAAGCGCGATGGCGAAAACTAGCGTTGGCGGGCAAGGCAGCAGGGTAGGCGTCTCGGTCGTGACCTGCACGAATCGTCCCCAATTTTTCAGAAGGCTGCTGGAAAACTATCAGAATCAAATGTTGCCGCATAAAGAACTGATCATCATTTTAAATAACGATCGCATGAACCTCAGGCAGTACCGGGCGCTGGTGGGGCCGATGAAAAACGTGAGCGTGTACCAATTGCCCCAATCTTTCTCTCTCGGCAGATGCCTCAATTTCGGCGTCAGGCAGGCGCGCTACCCGTTCGTCGCCAAGTTTGATGACGATGATTATTATGGGCCGCACTATTTGGTCAGGCAGCTGCGTGCGCTGGTCGTAACGAAAGCGCACGTCGTCGGCAAACTGGCGCATTTCCTGTATTTGAAAGGGAGGCAGCTGCTGGTGCTCCAACTGCCCCATCAGGGGAACCGGTTCGTCAACTGGATTGCCGGAGGCACGATTATGGCACGGCGCAGCTTGTTTTTGCAGGTTCCTTTCCCGGATCGATCGCTTGGCGAGGATGTCGGTTTCCTACGGAAATGCCGAGCGAGAGGGCTGCGGATCTACGCTTCCGACCATTTCGACTATGTGTATATCAGAAGGCCGAACAAGAACAGCCATACATGGAAAGTCGCGGACCGTGAACTGATGAACCGGAAGCACATCGTCATCGGGCATACGACGAAATACAAGGCGATTGCGAGAAGACGGCTGCAACCGAGATCACGAGTCGGTCCGCTTCCGCACATGTATGTGTGGCGCGCAGCAAGAGTGAAAGCGTAGAGGAGCTGCCGAAACAGGACGGATACGAACGCAACGCTGGAGACGGCGGCTGCGCCACCAGATGGCGTGGCCGCCGTTTTTGGTTGCCTCGAATGGGAATTGGCAGTTTGTGGGATGCTATAGCGAGATTTCCATTCGATTGATGCGCTTCGGGAGGTAAGGCAAGATGGTTCATGTCCTGTTGGTCATTGTGCTGGTGGTCGTCCTGGTACCGCCGCTTGTTTTTTTCGGCTATATGTACGCGCTATCCAAGCAGCCCAAGCATTCGATCATTCGCTCGCATCCGTTCCTCGGCTGGGTGCGCTATTTGCTGGAAAAACTCGGGCCGGAGCTGCGCCAGTATTGGTTTGACAGCGATACGGAAAGCAAGCCGTTTTCGCGGGACGATTTCGTCGGGCTCGTGCTTGCAGCGAAATACCGCACCGATTTGATTTCATTTGGGGGCAAGCGGGATTTTGACGAGCCGGGCTTCTACTTGTCCAATGCCATGTTCCCGCGATTGACGAGCGAGCTTCGGGTCGATAATAACACGCTGCTCAAGGGGAAGAAGTATGAAATTACCGATGAAGGGCTGTTTACCAGACGGGAAAAATTCATCGACGACCAGGTGAAGCCGTGGCTGCTGCATGATGACGATGTGATCGTCGTTGGAGAACGGCGCGCGCATCCGTGGCGGGTGAAAGGGATGTTCGGCGCCTCCGCGACCTCCTACGGGGCCGTGGGGGAGCATTATATCCTGTCGACGGGGAATGGCGCACGGATGGCGGGCGGCTCCTGGATCAATACGGGCGAGGGCGGGGTCGCGGAAGTCCACCTGGAAACAGGGGTCGACATCATCTCCCAGATCGGACCGGGCATGTTCGGCTTCCGCGACGATTCCGGTCATTTTTCCATTGAAGAGTACAAGCGCAAAGCAAGCATGCCGACTATCAAGGCGTTCGAACTGAAATTCCATCAGGGCGCCAAAATCCGCGGCGGGCATCTCGAGGGCACCAAAGTGACGGAAAAAGTCGCGGCAGCCCGCTTGGTTCCGGTAGGCAAAACGGTGAATTCGCCGAACCGGTTCGAGTTCCTCACCAATCCGGAGGAGGCGCTTCGCTTTATCGGCACGCTGCAGGAAGCGGGGGGCAAGCCTGTCGGCGTGAAGATTGTCGTCGGCGATCCAAAGCGGCTTGAGCCGTTTTTTCAGGCGATGGTCGACTTGGACATTTGCCCCGATTTCATCACCGTGGACGGCTCTGAAGGCGGCTCGGGTGCGACGTTCAAAGCGATGGCGGACGGGATGGGGCTGCCGCTGTATCCCGCACTGCTCATTCTCGACGACACGGCGCGGAAATACGGCGTGCGCGACCGTATCAAGATTTTTGCGTCCGGCAAATTGATTACCCCAGATAAAGTGGCGATCGCCATGGCGATGGGCGCGGATTTGGTCAATTCCGCGCGCGGCTTCATGATGGCAAATGGCTGCATCATGGCGATGCAATGCCACACCGGCAAATGCCCGACCGGGATTACGACAACGGATTCCAAATACCAGGAGGCGCTGGCGCCCGAGGAGAAGCAGTGGCGCGTGATGAACTATATTTTGCAGCTGCGGGAAGGCGTGTTTTCGCTGGCGGCGGCCTGCGGCCTGGAGAGTCCGCGCGGGCTAAACCGGGAGCATGTAGTTTTCACGAATGAGAGCGGACAAAGCATCCGGGTAGTGGATCTGTTTCCTTATCCGGAAGCTACGCGGTAATCAGGCCGCACACGTGAAAAAGGCTGCCAAGGTCGGCAGCCTTTTTGCATGTTACCTGTTACTCGTTAAACAGCTTCTCCAGTTCGTCGATCAGCTGGCCGACATAGGCGACAGCCGTACGAATCGGTTCGGGTGTCGACATATCGACGCCAGCCAGCTTCATCAGTTCAAGCGGTTTCAACGATCCGCCCGCTTTCAATACCTCCAGCCAGCGGTCGACTGCAGGCTGGCCTTCCTCGCGAATGCGCGCGGCGACCGCAGTCGAGGTCGTCAAGCCTGCTGCGTATGTGTACGGATAAAGCCCCATGTAGTAATGCGGCTGCCGCATCCAGGTCAAGCTCGCTCCGGCATCCAATTCCACGGCATCGCCCCAAAATTCGCCGAGCACCTGGCCTTTCAGCTCGGACAGCTTTTTCGCGGTGAGCGGTTCATTCGCTTCAGCCGCGGCATACACTCTGCGCTGCATCTCGCCTTCCAGCAGATGAGTGACGAAATTGTGGTAATACGTGTTCAACAGCTGCAGAATCACCCAGCGCTTCAGGCGCGGATCGTCGGACTGTGATGTGATGTGCTGGGCCAGCAGCAGTTCGTTCATCGTGGACGGCGCCTCGATGAACGAAAGCGACGGACGATAGTTGGCATAGCGCTGGTTGCGTGCCGCGAGCATCAAATGTCCGGCATGGCCGAGTTCATGTGCCAGCGTGAACGTACTGCGCATATTGTTTGCCCACGTGATCAGTATGTAGGAGTGGATGCCATAGGAGCTTGAACAGAAGGCCCCCGTCGATTTGCCCACGTTGTCGGCGTAATCGATCCAGCGATTGGCCAAGGCTTGTTCGATGATCTCCACATATTCAGGACCCATGATTTGAACAGCGGCCAAAATTTGCTTGCCCGCTTCTTCCGTAGTAACGGCGGGACTGAACGCAGGATCAAGCGGCGCCTTCAGATCGCAGAAACGCATCTGTTCGAGGCCAAGCACCCGTTTTTTCAAGCTGGCATAACGGCGCATGTGCGGCGCCAGCTCTTTGAAAATGATCCCCAGCACGTTTTCATACATGTCGATCGTCACGTGCTGCGGGGCGAGGAGCATATGGGTGACCGATTCATAGCCGCGCAGGCGGGACAGCACGGTTTGACGCTTGACTTCTGTGGCGTAAGCGGCGGCAAACGTGTTTTGGTAGGCATGGAGCGTTTTGCTGAAAGATTCATAGGCAGCGCGGCGCAGTGTCGTGTCTGGCGACATTTCGTAGTTGGTTTCGAACAGTGCGAATGAAACCGGGCGCGTCACACCTTCGCTGTCTTCCACGGAAGCAAACGTCATGTCCGTCAGCTTGCTGCGCTGATAGACCGTGTAAGGGGAGCCCAGCACCTCGCCCAACGAGGCAAGCGCCGATTCGGTTTCCGGCGACAGACGATGCGGCTTTGTTTCAAGCAATTCCTCGAGATTTTTGCGGAACGGCGCCAATTCCGGTTCTTCTTGCAAATAGCGCTCGACGGTACCGTCCGGCAGCGCCAAAATTTCCGAGCTGATAAACGACAGTGCAGCATTGACCTGTGAAACGACATCCCCTACGCGAGCGGAATTCGCTTGATTGACCGGATTGGTTCCATCCTCGGATGTGCGAAGGCGCGCATAGGAGGAGAGCCGCTGGAGCCGGATGGCAATGGTCTCCTCCGCTTCCAATGTGGCGAGCAGCAGTTCCGCACCGGTGTGCAGCTGTCCTTTGAATTGGGTAATGGCCGGCAAATCCGCGACGATCGCTTGCAGCTCGCTCTCCCATGCGTCCACGTCTGCGAACAGTTCAGTCAAATCCCAGGTTTGTTCGACCGGAACCTGTTCGCGCGTCACTCTCTCTTTCATATTTGCGATTCCTCCTCTATTTGTGAAATGTTCCGATTTTTCTCTATCTGTCAGTCGTTTTCGCACGATGAAAACGCGAAATCCCCTTCTCAGTGTAACACGTTTGACCGTTTGCTGCGGACGCTATGCCTGGGCTTGGGCCGCATGTTGGATGGCGTTTTGGATATAGGCTTGCAGCGTCTCGATGAAGGCTTGCGCAGCGAAGCTCATATAGCGGTCGGAGCGGTAAATGATGCAAATGTCCTGACTGGGGGTCGGATCGACGAGCGGGATGGTTGCGATCTTCTTGTTGCCCAAATTTTCCAGCAGCAGGCGAGGCAAGATGCTCGCCCCGATCCCTTGCTCCACCAGCGAAAGCAGCGTGGAAACGGTTGTCGTTTCAATCCCCGGCTGGAGGCGGAACCCGGCTTCTGCACAATAATGGTCGATGACCTGCCGCACTTGATGGTCCGGAGGGAACATCGCCAATTTGAGGTGCTGCAGCTGTGCAAACGACATTTTGCTTTTTTTCGCAAAAAGGTCGTCGGTGCAAATCGCCAGTGCGAATTCTTCATGCATCAGCGGGATGCGGGTGATCCGCTCATCGGGCGGCGGCGTTGTGGTCACGCCGATGTCGAGCGTCCCCTGGAGAATTTGCTCTGTAATTTTGGTCGTTTCCAGCACGGATAAGGAGAGCTGCGGATACGTTTTGTGGAATTCGACGAGCAGGGCGTTGAACAACAGGTCGGCATCGCCGGGGAGCACGCCGATGGTCAACGTTCCGCCCTGGGCGGTCTGCAATGCTGCAATCGCGTCGCGCGCATACTGCAGATGAGAAAAAACTTGCCGGCTTTGCTCATACAGCAAACGGCCCGCTTCCGTAACCGCGATGCGCTTGCCCAGCCGGTCAAACAGCAACACCCCGAGTTCGCCTTCCAAAAGCTTGATCTGCTGGCTCAAATTCGACTGTGTCGTGCACATTTTTTCGGCGGCGCGGGAAAAATGCAGCTCGTCACAGACAGCCATGAAATATTCCAATTGCCTCAGTTCCATGGGATTCTCCTCTCAAATACGCCGGTTATCGCTCGCACTACTCATTATAGTCGGAAACACGCGATTGATGGAATTTTTTGGAGTGGATTATACTTGCTATAGGGAGAAGCGATATGGAAGCGGGAATGGAGGCTCGGGAACAAGATGACAATGGAAAAGAAAGTAGCGATCGACGGCGGCGCGCTGTTTTGTGTGTACGAGGAGGCAGGTCCGAATGTTCCGACTGTCATTTTTGAATCGGGATACGGCGCCCCTCTGCGTACATGGTCAAAGGTGTGCGGCGAAATCGGCGGCAGCGCGAATGTGTTTCGCTATGACAGGGCAGGGATTGGCCAAAGCGAGCGGGGAACGCATCCGATGCACAGTCGGCAGATCGTGGAGAACCTGCACCGTTTGCTGGCTGCTGAAAAAATTGCGCCGCCCTATATCATGGTGGGGCATTCATTCGGTGCGCTCAACGTTCGTCTGTACGCGCACCGATTTCCCGGGGAAGTGGCAGGGCTGGTATTGGCGGAACCGTCGCACGAGGAGCAGCATGAAAAATGGCTGCCGCTTGTAGCGGAAGATTTTCGCCAAACCTTTTTGGCGCAGTTTACGATCGAAGGGACGTACGACGACTTTTTGCAGAGTCTGGATCAGGTGAAAGCGGAGCGACGGCATTTCGGCAGCCTGCCGCTGATTGTCCTCTCCGCCGGACGCAAGGAATTCCATTCGGATGCATCGTTTGCGATGTGGCGCCGCCTTCATGCCGACATCACGGCACTTTCGCATAACAGCCGCCATCTCATTGTCGAATCGAGCGGTCACAGCATGCAGCGGGATGAGCCGTCAGCGATCGCAGATGCGATCAGAGCGGTGATCCGGATGACAGAGGGGCGAGAGGGAGCTGGCAAATGAACGGGCCAGCTCCTCTTTATTGCGGCTGTTTTTAAGCTGACCTATGCCTTGATTGAAGGGAATGCGGCGGGCTGGGGTTCGGTGACGATTGTCGGTGCATTGGCGGGCTTTGCTCTGTTCTTTAGCCTTTTTCTGTGGCGACAGAGACGATTTGACGATCCGATGCTGCCCCTCTCGCCGTTTGGCAGCCCGATTTTTACGACGGCTTGCCTGGTCAACTTTTTTTCTTTATGCCTTCATACGCTTAATATCCTGTCTAGGCGGAAAGCCAAACATTCGAGCATACTCACGGCTGAATTGCGAGGGACTTTCATAGCCTACTCGAAATGCCACATCTGTGGCATCTGCTGACTCGGTTAATAATAGACGCCGGGCTTCCTGAAGCCTCAGTTGTTTTTGGAACTGAATCGGACTCATTGCAGTTACTTCTTTAAAATGCCGATGGAGCGAGGAAACACTCATATTCGCTATCTCTGCAAGTTCTTCAATCCGAAATGAACGGGCATAGTGATTGGTGATATGTTCGATAACATCTTTGATTTGATTAGCGGAGCTGCCTTCTACTGCAATTTGCGCGAGCGTAACGCCATGCTGTCCTTGAAGTATCCTATACAGAATTTCTTTCGTAAACAGCGGCGCAAGTATTGGGATATCCTTTGGGGCATCCAGCAAACGAGCTAACCTGATAACTACATCCAACAATGGCATCTCCATCCGACTCACAAACATACCACGTTTAGCATTCTCTCTCGGACTCATAACGATTTCTGAATGAGCCAAAACCTCCAGAATTTGCTTACTCGTAAATTCAAGTTTAAACCCTAGATAAGGAACATCAGGGGTAGCTTCTGTCACTTGAGCGGTAACTGGCAAATGAACGGATGCAACAAGGTAATCGGAAGGACTGTACCTAAACCGTTCCTGGCCAAGCCATACTTCCTTCGCCCCTTGGACTACTATACAAAAGGAAGGTTTATAAACTCCGTGTTTGGGTACGGACGCATTTGAATTGCGCATGAAAAACAAGGATGGAATAGCGGTTGGGTGAACGCCGTCCGTTTCTGCATAACGCTCAATGATTTTTACTAGCTCGTTATACTGTCTCTTGGTCGTTTCAGACATTTGATCCTCCTGTCCCGTCATTCTTACTATTCGATTATAGACCGTATTTGTCTAATGCATAAGAGAAAGTGAGAGGATTAGGCAAACATTTGGCACGAATGGGATAACGGTCGCCTGATCATCCAAGGCATAATAAGGATGTGAAAGGGGGACAAATACAATACTTAGGCAGCTGCTGCTGGCGGTTACCGTAATTTTACTTGCCCTGTTGAAAAATCCTGAGAACTCAACAGCGCTCGGCATGACATTCTTCGTAGTTATCGGATACTCGGTGGTTAATACGTATACAAGCACTTCCGCTTGGGGTGAGGACTTGCGGTGGGAGGATCGTCGATATTCTTGGTTTTCTGGATTGGAGCAGCTGCGGGTCGTCACGGCGTCCGTTTTCTTCGGGCTTACCCGTACGTTCTCGAAACAAGCGGCCACGGATTGAGCCTGCTATCGATACAGGGATAATCAAATGCAAATACAAATCGTGCTAAATAACAGGAGGATTTTACGTGCAAAAAGTAATTTTGAACAACGGTGTTGAGATGCCTATACTCGGTTTCGGTGTTTTTCAGATGACAGATCAAAATGAGTGTGAACAGAGTGTCTTTAACGCTATTATGGCGGGCTATCGACTGATTGATACAGCTGCCTCTTATCTGAATGAAGAAGCAGTTGGCAAAGCGATTAAACGAAGTGGTATCCGAAGAGAGGAACTTTTTATTACTACAAAACTCTGGGTTCAAGATACAGGTTATGAGAAGACAAAGAAGGCATTTGAAAAATCGCTGCAAAGACTGCAATTGGATTATTTGGATTTATACCTAATTCATCAGCCTTATGGAGACGTGTTTGGCTCTTGGCGGGCTATGGAGGAATTGTATCGTGAAGGGAAGGTCCGTGCAATTGGCGTTAGCAACTTCCATGAGGATCGTCTGATCGATTTAATTATCCATAATGAAGTTACTCCTGCCGTGAACCAGGTTGAAACGCACCCTTTTAACCAACAAATCGAGAATGCAAAATTTATGAAAGAGAATAGTGTTCAGATCGAATCCTGGGCGCCTTTTGCGGAGGGGAAAAATAACCTGTTCCAAAACGAGGTATTGGCATCCATAGGTGAAAAGTATAATAAATCCGTTGCTCAGGTCGTTTTACGTTGGTTAACACAAAGAGGAGTCGTTGTGATTCCAAAGTCTGTACGTAAAGAAAGAATGATCGAGAACTTCAATATCTTCGACTTTGAATTAAGCAGAAAAGACATGGAGTCGATTGCTGCGTTAGATACGAAACAGAGCCTGTTCTTTTCACATCGTGATCCTGAAATGGTGAAATGGCTCGGTACTAGGAAACTTGATATCTAATCGAATTCACGCAAAAAAATTGAAGCTTAAATAATCGATAGTATGATTATTCGCACTAAAAATGTGGAGCAGACGCACTTATTCAATCTGCTCCCATTTCGTTTGCCGTCAGAAATGGGCTGTTGAAAAACATTAATGAGCCTGGGTAAATATAAGGAGGAGATATAATGAAAGATGTTATACTTCGGACCGGTGCTGGACAGATCGGTACGGCGATAGCAAGAAGAATCGGCTTTGGTAAGAAAATGATTGTGGGTGATAAATACCTAGATAATGCCAAGGCACGTGCAAAAATGATGAATGAAGCCGGATTTGATGCGGTGCCTGTCGAAACGGTGCAATGAGAAACGGGTCAATAAGGTTTAGAGCTTACAACTTCAGGAGCAGCAACAAGTCTTTCAATTTTCTGAGTCTACACTATCCTGCGGTCATGGGTGCTTGTGGATGCGAAAAAAAGCTGAGCAGCTTCTATGTGCCGCTAGATGTGCAGCATGCAGGTTGACGCGTGCCATGTTTAGCGGTATATTTATATGCAAATAAATTGTTTACAATCTAATTGCGCGTTAATAAAAAAGGAGGAATAACCATGTCCGTTCATGATTTCACTGTTAAAACCATCAAAAACGAGGAAAAATCTTTGGCTGACTACAAAGGAAAGACGCTGCTGATCGTCAATACCGCCAGCAAATGCGGGCTGACGCCGCATTACAAAGGATTGCAGGAGCTGTACGAAACATATCGCGAGAAGGGCTTGGTCGTTTTAGGCTTCCCTTGCAACCAGTTCATGAACCAGGAGCCGGGAACGGAAGAAGAAATCCAGTCGTTTTGCGAATTGAACTACAATGTCAGCTTCCCGCTTTTTGCCAAAATCAATGTCAAAGGCGAGAATGCCCACCCGCTGTATCGCTATCTGGTCGAAAATACGCCGGAGCCGTACAAAACAGGGGATATCGAATGGAATTTCGTCAAGTTCCTCGTGGACGGGAATGGACAGATCGTCAAGCAATACAGCGCACGCACCGAACCGGAAGCGATCGCACCGGACATCGAGAAAACGCTGGCTGGTGAACCGGTGTAATGGAGAAAGAGAACCTGCTTTTGCTGGACAACCAGCTCTGCTTCTCCATCTACGCCTGCTCGCGGGAGATCAGCCGTCTGTACCGGCCGGTTTTGGATGAACTCGGCTTGACGTATCCGCAGTATTTGGTTTTGCTCGTCCTCTGGGAGCAGGAGGTATGCAATGTGAAGGAGCTGGGGGAACGGCTGTTTTTGGACTCCGGCACGCTGACGCCGATGCTGAAGCGTATGGAAGCAGCAGGTCTGATCACTCGGCAGCGTTCGCAGACCGATGAGCGGGTGGTTGTTGTCCGCTTAACCGAGCAGGGCCAGGCGCTGAAAGCGCGCGCTTACTGTATTCCCGAATCGCTGCTTGCCAAAAGCGGCATATCCGAAGGCGAGTTCGCGGGCATGCTGAGCCAGTTCCGGCAGCTGCTTACCCGGATTCATCAGAGCAATGAGGAAACAAATCCATGAAGATCAAAGGCAGATCCCGTCACGAGAGGCGGGATACCTGATCGTTGCCCGAAAGACAACAACGAAAAAAGCGTCTGCGCTTCTCGAAAGCGCCGGCGCTTTTTTTTCGCGCAAAAATCAAAAACGATAAAATCGTGCAGATTTTGTGCTGGGAAAACGAAAATCCGCGCCCGGTTTGTTCTTTATAATAAAAATAGACAAAAAAATCAGACCGTTTGATAACCCAAGGAGGATGGAACATGCCAACGATACAGGAATACTTGATTCAGCTCGATGCGATTCACGGCGTATCGGGTGATGAGGAGCGAGTGGCTGCCTACATGAAAGAGCAGATCGCACCTTACGTAGACGAGCATTACGAGGATGCGCTCGGCAACCAGATTTTCGTGAAGAAAGGCAGCCATCCCGACTTGAAGCTGATGCTCGCGGCGCATATGGACGAGATCGGGTTCATCGTCCGTCATATCGACAAGAAAGGCTTCGTCTGGTTTTATCCCGTCGGCTACCACGATGACCGGATGGCGCTCAACCAGGTGCTGGTGATCCAGACGGAAAAAGGCCCGGTGAAAGGCTTGACCGGCGGCAAACCGGCGCATATCGTCACGCCTGAGGAAGCCAAGCGATCCATTCCGATCGAGGAGCTGTATCTCGACTTGGGAACGGGCAGCAAGGAAGAGACGCTTGCGCTTGGCGTACAGGTTGGCGACTATATCGCCTTTGACAGAGCGGGGCAGTTCCTCAACGGCAGCAACCTGTTTACCGGAAAAGCGGTGGACAACCGCTCCGGCTGCGCGGTTTTGATCGAGGTGATGAAGCGGCTCGCCGCCAAAAACATCAGTCCGACCGTCTATGGCGTCGCTTCGGTCCAAGAGGAGGTCGGGTTGCGCGGCGCAGGTCCCGCCGCTTTCGCCATCGAGCCGGATGTCGCGCTGGCAATCGACGTGACGTTTGCGGGCGGTACACCGGGCATGGATGAAAAAGTCGTCGATGTCGAGCTGGGCAAAGGGCCGGCGCTCGTCTATTATGACTGGACGCCCAGCACCTCGCACGGCAACAATGTGCCGAAAAAACTGACGCGAAAGCTTGCCCAAGTAGCGGAAGCAAGCCAGATTCCGTACCAGCGCGAGGTTGTGCTGAACGGCGGCACCGATGCCTGGACGATCAGCCTGACCGGAGAAGGAGCGGTGACCGGCATCATCTCGATTCCGACACGCTACATCCACTCGGCCATCAGCTGCGTGCGCACCGACGATATGGAGCTGACCATTCAGCTGATCGTCGCGTTTATCGAGCAGCTGCACGAGAAATTGTAGTTTTGAGAAAGGACGAAAACCACCCACGAGGTGGTTTTATTAGAAAAACATTTACATTTCCCCCTGTTTCACATTCACCCCCAGCGGGAAAAAGAATCCTGGATACATAATGACAGTTCGCTGGGGGAAAAAACGATGAGAATTTCAGCTATGCTAAAAACAATTGCCTGCGTGTTTGTCTCCGTCATTATCAGCATCGTAGCTTGCGTGTTGCTGTTGAATTCCAGTTATGAAAAAGAACGTGCCGCACTATCGCGACAGGCGGAATTGAAGCAATTGGGCATTGATCTAGCCAATGCTTCCGATTACCTGACCGAACAGGCGCGAAGATATGCCGTAACCGGGGAAAAACAGTACGTGGACAACTATTGGCGGGAGGTAAAGGAAACAAAAACACGGGACCGGGTCGTGGAAAGGCTGAAAGAATTGCAAACCCCTCAGAATGAGCTTGACTTGATTGAACAGGCAAAACAAAACTCCGATAGTCTCGTGTCCATTGAAGATGCGGCGATGAAGGCTGTCGAACGAAACGAGCTGGACAAAGCCCGGCAGTTGATGTTTGACGATCAGTACGACCAGAAAAAAAGCATCATCATGAAGCCGATCGAAGAATTTCAGCAAAAGATGAACAGCCGTGCACAAGCAGAGGCCGATCAAGCGAAACAACAAACAGGTCTGTACCTCATCGTACTAAGCGTCCTGGTTGGCATAATCGCCGTGACTCTGTTCGTTTCAATCGCCGTGCTCTTTAAAAAATTGAAGCCGCTTCTGGTTGTCGCCAAACGCATGGAGGAGCTATCCAGCAATGAAGGGGATCTAACGGCTCGCCTGCATGTGCAAGGCAAGGATGAAATCGCGCAACTGGCACAAGGGTTCAATTCATTTTTGCAAAACTTGCAAATGATGATTCAAAAAATAAATGCGGCGGTTTTCCAAATCGCTTCTTCCGCGGAACAGTTGACGGCAAGCGCTGAACAAACCAGTCAGGCGACCGAGGACATCAGCACCACGATCCAGGAAATGGCGTCTGGCTCCGAACAGCAGGCGGAAAGCGTCCATCGAGGGGCAAGCACAATCAGGGAGATGGCAGGCGGCGTCAAGGAAATCTCTCGCTTGGCCGAGGACGTATCCGAATTGGCAAAAGAGACAACCGACGCTTCGATAGCAGGAAACCAGTCGATCGGACAAGCGGTAACCCAAATGAATGAGATTCATACGACGATTCAGGGATTGGCGGCTGTGGTAACAGGTCTCGGAGAAAAATCCGGGGAAATCGGAAACATCATTGATGTTATTACGAGCATCGCTGCCGAGACAAATCTGTTGGCCTTGAATGCCGCGATTGAGGCTGCGCGCGCTGGTGAACACGGACGAGGATTCGCAGTCGTTGCCAATGAGGTGCGCAAGCTGGCAGAGCAATCTGCAAGCTCGTCACAGCAAATTTCCGCCTTGATTACAACGATCCAAACCGAAACGGCTAAAGTGGTCCATGCCATGGAGAAAGGGACAAAGGAAGTAGCGGAGGGAATCAAGGTGGTGAACGCCGCAGGTCAATCTTTCGCACATATCCAAAGCTCGGTCCGTTCCGTCGCGGAAAAAAGCAGCCATGTTACAACTTTATCGAGGGGAGTATCGACCGGCACGGATCAGGTTGTCCAATCGATTGCACAGATTCAAGGTGTTGCAGAAGCTGCTGCATCGGGAACACAAAACGTTTCCGCAGCCTCACAGGAGCAGCTGGCTTCGATGGAAGAAATTACGTCATCAGCCGCATCACTTGCCAAAATGGCCGAAGAGCTTCAAGCGCTTGTAGGAAAATTCAAAGTCTAGGCTACACGTCGAGGACATGATCAAGAACCGCAGCCGTTCCTGTTTGCAATGGGAACGGCTGTCACTTTTCCATAAAGAGATTTCAGAAGAGATGCCGTTAATGCGGTATAATGAAGAAAAAGGATCGCGTGCGCAGCGCATCGAAGGTGGTGTTGCGAGTGAAAGACAAAGAGATTGAGCTGGCTGGACGCTGGGGGCGATTCGTCCTCGAAGGAATTGTGGACACGTCCCGCGACCATTTGCTGATTACAGACGGCGAGGGCTACATCCGCCTGATCGGCGCATCTTGCAAAGAGATGTACGGCATGGATAAAGAAGATTTATTGGGCAAAAACGTCATCGAGATGGAGCGGGAAAAGATTTTCTCCCCTTCCGTCACCCGGATGGTGATCGATGACGGAGCGCCGCGAACGATTTTGCAGGAAACGAACAAGGGGCAAAAGCTGATGGTATCCGCCCACCCGATTTTTGCACCGGATGGCACGCTTGAAGCCGTTGTGAACTATTCGCATGATTTGACGGAAATTCTTGAGCTGAAGCGGCGGTATGAGAGCATGACCGAGCAGCTGAAGCAGTTCGAGAGCGAGATCGAGGAGCTGCGTGAAAAGAACAATGAAGGCTTCGTCGCCGTGAGCGAACCGATGAAAGCGATCGATCGCCTGATCAAGAAAGTGGCTGTGGTCGATTCCAACGTGCTTGTGCTGGGCGAGTCGGGCGTCGGCAAAAACGTCATCGCCAAGGAGATTCACCGGAACAGCCGGCGGCAGGCCGGGCAGTTCGTCGAGATCAACTGCGGCTCGATTCCGGAAGGGCTTTTGGAGTCGGAGCTGTTCGGGTATGAAGCGGGTGCGTTTACAGGCGCGGGCAAATCGGGCAAACCGGGGATCATCGAGCTTGCCAATGAAGGCACGCTCTTTTTGGATGAGCTGGGCGAGCTGCCTTTGACGCTGCAGGCCAAGCTGCTCAAGGTCATCCAGGAAAAACGGCTGCAGCGGATCGGCAGCACCACGTACCGCGACGTCGATTTCCGCCTGATCGCGGCGACCAACCGCGACCTCGGCAAGATGGTGAAGGAAGGGAAGTTCCGGCAAGATTTGTACTTCCGCCTGAATGTCGTGCCGATCCAGGTCCCGCCTTTACGTAATCGGCCGGAAGATATCGCGGCTCTCTTGAAGGTGATCATTCGCACGCTGAATGAGCGGTACGGGATGAACAAGCGGCTCGATGCGCAAACGACTGCGGCACTTTTGCATTATGACTGGCCGGGCAATGTGCGCGAGCTGGAAAACGTGCTGGAGCGGATGGTCGTAACAGCCGATGAAGATGTCATCGCGGTGGCCCATCTGCCGCCGGAAATTCGCGCCGTGTCCGATCATCAGGTGAACATCGATCCGAGCGTTTCGGGCGTGTCGTTGAAGGAAGCGATCGAGCAGGTCGAGGAAAAATGGGTGCGCTATGCAGCGGAACGGTGCCGCACGACAGCGGAGATGGCGGATTTGCTCGGAATCAGCCAGCCGTCGGTCGTACGCAAGCTGCAAAAGTACCGCGTGCGGCAGTAATTCAAAAGTGAAACGTCAATTCAAAATTGAATCGAGCATCTATCGGGTTTTAATTCATATTTGAATAATATCAATGAAAGCGTTATGCAAAAATGCGTAAAACCAGGCTTGGTTAGTTTGGCACGCTTTTTGCTAATATAAAAGAGTGAGGTCGCACCAACCATCTTTCATTGTTTTCAAAACACTTTGCCATAGAGGAGAGGAAAGTTAACATGTCGAAACAACGTAAATTCGTAAACGTATCCGCTGGCGTACCGGGACCAAAAGCAAAAGCGATCACCGAAAGAAGACAACAAAACGTAGCAAAAGGGATCAGCAACCTGACTCCAGTTGTCGCTGAATCCGGTAAAGGCGCGCTGCTGACTGACGTAGACGGCAACACCTTCATCGACTTTGCAGCTGCAATCGGTACTGTGAACGCAGGTCATTGTCCGGACGAAGTTGTGGCAGCGGTTAAAGCGCAGCTCGACAAATTGATCCACCCAGGCTTCAACGTTGCGATGTACGAATCCTACATCCAACTGGCTGAAAAGCTGAACCAAATCACGCCTGGTACACATGAAAAGAAAACGATGTTTGCGAACTCCGGTGCGGAAGCGGTTGAGAACGCAGTGAAAATCGCTCGCAAATTTACAGGCCGCCCTGGAATCGTTTCCTTTACCCGCGCGTTCCATGGCCGTACCTTGCTCGGTATGTCCCTGACAAGCAAAGTAAAACCATACAAATTCCAAATGGGGCCATTCGCACCAGCGACATACAAAGCTCCATTCCCATATCCGTTCCACAAACCAGCTTCCATGACAGATGATGAGTACGTCGATTTCTGCCTGAAGCAATTCGAAGAATTCTTCCTGACTGAAGTTGCTGCTGAAGAAGTGGCTGCTGTCATCATGGAGCCGGTACAAGGCGAAGGCGGATTCATCGTTCCTCCGAAAAAATTCGTCCAAGGCGTTGTCGAATTCTGCAAAAAGAACGGCATCCTGTTCATCGCAGACGAGATCCAAACCGGTTTCTGCCGCACAGGTTCCATGTTCGCCATCTCTCAATTCGACGTTGTACCTGACCTCATGACCATGTCCAAATCGATTGCAGCAGGTCTACCAATCAGTGCGGTTACTGGCCGTGCAGAAGTCATGGATGCACCAAACCCGGGCGAAATCGGCGGTACGTACAACGGTTCCCCGCTCGCTTGCGTGGCAGCATTGGCTGTTATCGAAAAAATGGAGCGCGAAGACTTGGCTAGCCGTTCCCAAAAAATCGGCGAAACCATCCGCAACCACTTCTCCGCTCTGCAAGCTGAGTTCCCTGTGATCGGCGATGTTCGCGGATTGGGCGCTATGTGCGCAGTAGAATTCGTAGATCCTGCAACAGGCGCTCCTGCAAAAGAACTGGTAGGCAAACTCATCAAAGGCTGCTACGAGTCTGGCGTAATCTGCCTGTCCGCTGGCGTGAACGGAAACATCATCCGCTTCCTGTCTCCACTTGTCATCACTGACGAACAATTGCAAGAAGGTCTGGACATCATGACCGACGTGCTGAAAAGCATCTACGTAACCAACTAATTTTGGCAGGAGGGACTCTTTCGTGAAAAAACATCTCTATATCAACGGTCAATGGAAAGAGGCTAAGGAGTACGCACCGCTGTACTCCCCTTTCTCCGGCGAACTCATCGCAGAAATCGGCCAAGCGGACGAAGCTGATGTAGATGAAGCGATCCAAGCTGCGAAAGAAGCAGGGAAAGCATTCAGCAAATATCCGGCTAGCCAACGCGCAGCCATTTTGGAAAAAGTCGTAGCGATCATGGAAGCGCGCAAGGAAGAGCTGGCGCAAATCCTCGCGACAGAAGCAGCAAAACCGATCAAAACCGGTCGCGGCGAAATTGCCCGTACCATTCAAACATACAAATTCGCAGCTGAGGAAGCAAAACGCATCCACGGCGAAACCGTTCCGCTCGATGCGGCACCAGGCGGCGAAGGCCGCATTGCCTTCACCGTGCGCAAGCCGATCGGTGTAGTCGGCGCGATCACGCCGTTCAACTTCCCGTTCAACCTGGTTGCACACAAACTGGGACCTGCATTCGCGGCAGGTAACACCGTTGTGTTGAAGCCAGCGAGCCAAACACCGTTGTCGTCTTTGGTTCTGGCTGAAATTTTTGCAGAAGCTGGCTTGCCAGCAGGCGCGCTGAACATTTTGCCAGGAAAAGGCTCCGTCGTCGGAGAAAAACTGGTGAAAGACGATCGCGTAGCGAAAATCACGTTCACCGGCAGCCCTGAAGTCGGTATCGCAATGCGTAACAAAGCAGGTCTGAAACGCGTAACGCTGGAGCTTGGTTCCAACGCGGGCCTGATCATCGACGAAAACGTGGAAATCAGCCAAGCGCTGATCGACCGCTGCGTCATGGGCGCATTCGCGTTCTCCGGACAGGTGTGCATCTCCTTGCAGCGCGTGTATGTGCATGAAAGCAAATACGAGGAGTTCCTCGAGAAGTTCAAGGCAGCAACTGAGAAGATTGTTCTGGGCAACCCAATGGACGAAGCGACAGACATGTCTTCCGTCATCTCCCCGAAAGACCATGCACGTATGGGCGAGTGGGTAGCAGACGCGGTAGCAAATGGCGCCAACATCGTTACCGGCGGCAAAGCGGTCAGCGACCGTCTGTTTGCGCCAACCATCCTGACAAACGTAGCAAGCACCGTAAAGTGCTCTTGCCAGGAAATATTCGGTCCAATCGTTGTCGTAACCAAAATTTCCTCGGTCGAAGAGGGGATTGCACAAGTCAACGATTCCCGATACGGCTTGCAAGCAGGTATTTACACCAACGATATTAACAAAGCGATGAAAGCTGCGGATGAGCTTGAAGCAGGCGGCGTCATGATCAATGACGTGCCAACATTCCGCGTTGACCACATGCCATATGGCGGCGTGAAAGACAGCGGCGTGGGCAAAGAGGGGATCAAATACGCGGTTGAAGAAATGACAGAATTGAAATTGATCGCGATCAAGCTGTAATTGCGTGCATATTTGGAGGTGTCAAGCAGAGGGGAAATCCTTTGCTTGGCACTTTTTTTGTTTTTCTAAAAGTTGCCTTTAGTCAAAATTGAACCTTTGTTCAAGTTTTTCACAAATGATAAAATTTTGTAGCATCCCGGATTTTCGCTCGCTATAATAAAGCCAAGAAATGAAATTACGTGCTATGACTGAACAAAATTTCACGAGAGGAGGGGCAAGATGTACACCCAAAGGGAAATGATCCGAGTCGCCAAACTGTACTACGAAAAAGGGCTGACGCAGCAGGAAATCGCTGCGCTGGAAAATATCTCGCGCCCGACTGTCAGCCGCATTCTGGATGCAGCGCTCCAGGAGGGGATTGTCACCTTCTCCATTCAATATCCGATCGAATCGGTCGATGATCTGGAAGATGAACTGAAGAAGCGTTTTGATCTGATGAAAGTGTTTGTCGCTCCTGTCATCATCCCGGAGCCCTCCTTCATCTTGACGGATGTGGGGAAGCTGCTCGGCGATTACTTGCACGACCTGGTTGCCGATGGAGATACGATCGGGATCTCCTGGGGAAACAGCCTCACCTATGCGGCCAAGCAGTTGAAGCCGGTGAAGCGCAAAAACGTGCGTGTGGTACAGCTCAACGGCGGTGTGGCAACAACGGCTTTTTCGACAGGGGCAATGAACATCCTCGATCAGTTTGCCAAAGCGTTCGATGCCCAGCCGTACGCGCTGTCCGTACCGACGATACTCGATTCTGCCGAAATTGCCTCCGCACTCCTGCGCGACTCCGGCATTCGCGAGATGGTGTCGCTCGGAAGGGAAGCCAACATCGCCGTTTTCGGGATCGGCCGAACGTCTTATCAATCGGTGCTCAACCTGGCGGGCTATTTCAAACAGGACGAGTACGACAAGCTTTTGCAAAAAGGGGCGGTCGGAGACATCTGCTCCCGGTTTTACTCGATCGATGGCCATGTCAGCGATGAACAGCTGAACGACCGGACCATCGGGCTTCACCTCGACGATTTGCGCCGAAAGAAGCATACGATTGCAATCGCCTGCGGCGAGGATAAAGTGCCGGCCATACTCGGGGCGGTGCGCGGCAACTATTTCAATACCTTATTCACAGATGAAGTCACAGCGCGAGAATTGATCAAACAACACGACATCGCAAAAACAGCGGAGGTGCAGCAAAAATGAAAGCGGTTAAATTGTACGAACCAGGAAATTTGCAAGTGGAAGAAATCGAGGTTCCCGAAATCGGCGCGGACGAGGTGCTGGTTGAAGTAAAGGCGGTCGGGGTGTGCGGTTCCGACATTCCGCGGGCTTTGTATAAAGGAGCGTACTACCAAGGGCTGACGCTTGGACATGAGTTTTCCGGCCAAATCGCCAAGGTCGGTGTGAATGTAACTGACTGGCAAGCGGGCGACCGGGTTTCGGTCGCACCCCTGATTCCATGCAACAGCTGCAAATATTGCCGCCAGGGCGACTACTCGCTCTGCGAGGATTACAGCTACTACGGTTCACGCACGGATGGCGCGATGGCGCACTTCATCAAAGTGACGCCGGAGAATCTGGTTCGTCTCGGCGATCAGGTCTCGTATGAGGCAGGGGCGATGATCGATCCGGCAGCCAACGCGATTCACGGCCTGTGGCGCGGCGATTGCAAAGAAGGCGATACGGTAGCGGTGTTCGGACTCGGCGCAATCGGTTTGTTCGCGATCCAATTCGCCAAAGTGCTGGGTGCCAAGCAAGTGATCGCGGTCGATATTCATGAGGAAAAGCTGGAGCTGGCCAAAGAGCTGGGCGCGGACATCGTGGTGAACTCGATGAAGTGCGATCCGGCCAAAGAAATCAACGCACAGGTGGGCGGAGCCGATTTCATCCTCGATACGTCGGGATCGCCGATCGCGCAAAACCAGGCGGTATGCGCAGCGGCCAAGCAAGGGCGCATCGTCTTCCTCGGCATCTCCAACAGCGAGCTGACGTTGAGCAAAGAAGCGGTCAACAATGTATTGCGTTACGAGCTGGCGCTGTACGGATCATGGAACTCGTTCTCCAATCCGTTTCCGGGCCGCGAATGGTCGTTCACGGCGGAGCTGATGGCGGAGGGCAAGCTGAAAGCGGAACCGCTGATCTCCCATCGCTACGCATTGGAACAAGCGCCAGAAGTTTTTCAGAAGATTAAAAATCGAGAGTTACTCTTTAACAAAATCATGTTTTTGCCCAACTGAGCAAGGAGGGGGAACATGACCGTGAAGCAAGCGATTGTTGCAGGCATTGATTTTGGCACGCAAGGCTTGAAGGTTGGCCTGTTTACGATAGCGGGCAAGCTCGTCTGGAAGGGTGAGCGCTCCTACCCCACCGTTTATCCGCAGGCAGGCCGGGCGGAGCAGAACCCGCAGCATTGGTGGCAGGCGCTGCGCGAGGTGCTGGCAGAGGCAGCGAGCGTGCTTCCACTTTCGCAGATTGAGGGGATCGGCGTATGCGCGACCTCTTCCACTGTGCTGGTGGCAGATGAAGCGGGCGCACCGCAAACGCCTGCGCTGATGTGGATGGATAAACGCGCGGTGGCACAGGCGCAAGCGATCAACGAAAACGAAGCACCGATCGTCAAAGACATTCTCCGCTACTCGGGTGGCAAGGTATCGGAGGAATGGATGGTCGCCAAAGCGCTTTATCTCAAGGAAAACGGGTATTTGCTTCCGGGGCGCAAAGTGGTGGAGCAGCTGGACTGGATCAATTTCAAGCTGACCAACCGCTGGGTAGCGTCGCAATGCAATGCCGTCTGCAAATGGAACTATCGGGATGGCGAAGGATTTTCGCCCGCATTTTTCGAGGCGATCGGCTGGCCGGAGTACCGCGAGTTTTGGCCGGAAGAAGTGATTCCCGTCGGCAGTCAGGTCGGTGTGGTCACGGAGGAAGCTGCTGCGGAGCTGGGGGTTTGCGCAGGCATTCCCGTCTTCCAGGGAGGAATCGATGCGCACATCGGCATGCTGGGAGTCGGAGCAGTCGATCCGGGCATCATGAGCCTCGTGATGGGCACGAGCTTTGTCCATCTGGTCCATTCGGAAGAGCCGGTTTTCCATGAAGGGTTATGGGGGCCGTATGAAAACCCGATTCTCCCCGACAAATGGCTGATCGAAGGCGGGCAGCTTTCCTGCGGCTCGTTGACGACATGGTTTTTGCAGCAGTTTTACCCGCATGTGCCAGCGGAAGAGCTGGGCGGGGTGTATGACGAGCTGCTGGCGGAAGCCGCGCGGATCGCACCGGGCAGCGAGGGGTTGGTCATGATGGACAGCTGGCAAGGAAATCGGACGCCCTACCGCAACCCGCACGCGACAGGCTCGCTCGTCGGCTTGACACTGGCGCATACCCGCTATCATATTTTCCGCGCGATTTTGGAAGCGACGGCGTATGGAACACGAAATATCATTGCGACCTTTGAAGAGACCGATGTGCCGATCACGCGGATCATCGCGTGCGGCGGCGGAACCAAAAACGCGTTGTGGATGCAGATTTTAAGCGATGTGACCGGGCTTGTCATCGAGACGCTGGAGGAGACGGAAGCAGGCAGCAAGGGAGCCGCCATTCTCGCTTCCTACGGATTGGGCCACTATCCGACGCTGGCGGATGCAGCCAAGGCGCTGGCTGAAAAAGGCCATGTCTATACGCCGCAGCCGGATGCGCACCGCGCGTATGACCGCTACTTTACAACCTATCTGGACTTGCATAAAGCGCTCTTTCCAATCATGAAGGAGTTAATCGTCACCTGAGAAAGGGGGATGGAGATGCGATGAGCGAGATACTGAGCATGCAAAACATAAACAAGTCGTTTCCCGGTGTGAAAGCGCTGCAAAACGTTGATTTTTCCGTAAAAAAAGGCGAAATCCACTGCTTGATCGGCGCGAACGGGGCCGGGAAATCGACCTTGATGAAAATTTTGGCGGGCGTCTACCCGAAAGACGACGGCGAGATTTATCTGCAAGGGGAGAAGGTGCAAATCAACAACCCGGCAGACGCCAAACGGCTCGGCGTCATCACGATCCATCAGGAACTGTCGCTGGTTGAGCATTTGACCGTGGCAGAAAACATTTACCTCGGCTCCTACGCCAATCCGCGGTTTGGCTTCGTTTCATGGAAGCGTTTGCGGCAGCAGGCGCAGGCGTTGATCGACCGGTTGGGCATCGCGATCGATGTCGATATGCCGGTTGCGGAGCTGAGCATGGGCCACAAGCAGATTGTGGAGCTGGCGAAGGCACTCGAAGGGAACGCCAAAATCATCATCATGGATGAACCGTCCACCACCTTGTCGGAGCGCGAGATTCGTACGCTGTTTACGATCATCGAAGAGCTGATCAGGCAAGGAATCACGATCATCTACATTTCCCACAAGCTCGAGGAGCTGTTCGCGATCGGTGATCGGGTCACCGTCCTGCGCGACGGCAAATGGGTGGCGACACGTGAGCTGAGCGAGCTGGATCAAGCCAGCCTGACCGAGCTGATCATCGGCTACAAGGTGGAAAAACAGGAGCGCACCAGCGAGCAGCTTCATTTTCCAGAGCTGCTGCGGGCGGAGTCGCTTAGTACCCGCCACATTTCCGCTGTTTCCTTTTCGCTCGGGAAGGGAGAAATCCTCGGCCTGTACGGGCTGGTTGGCGCCGGCCGGACGGAACTGTTGAAAGCGCTGTACGGCGTCGATCCGCTTACGGCGGGGGTAATTCGACTCGATGGCCAGCAGGTCAAAATCGACAGCCCGAGCAAAGCGATCCGCCTCGGCATGGGGCTGGTGCCGGAAAACCGCAAGACCGAAGGCGCGATCCTCGGCCTGTCTGTCGAAGAGAACGCGGTCTTGCCCGCTTACGACCGCTTTGCAAGCGGCGGCGTGATCAAGCCGGGGCGCATTCGCAGCGAAATCGCGGAGAAAATCCGCGAGCTGAACGTGAAAACGCCGGATGCGCAGACGTTGATGGGCAACCTGAGCGGCGGAAACCAGCAAAAGGTGATCATCTCCAAATGGCTGATCCGCCAGTCCAAAATCATCTTGTTTGACGAGCCGACCCAAGGGGTGGATATCGGAGCCAAGCAAGAAATTTACAAAATTATTCAAAAGCTCGTGGCAGAAGGAGCGAGCGTCATCGTCGCCTCTTCGGAAATCGGCGAGCTTCAGGAGATATGCAACCGCATTCTCGTCATGTTCCGCGGCAAAATCGTCGGCGAATTCCGCGATCCGCAGCGGCAGAAGGAAGACATCCTCAATCATGCAGTGACAGGGGGGACATCGTTATGGAACACATAAGAGAAGCTGGCACCACTGCAAAAAAGACAGCGCCCTCATTTGACCTTGGCAAATTTTTGCGCAAGTACAATCTCTTTCTTTTGCTGGCCGTCTTTGTCGCGATCGGCTCAGCGCTGTCGCCGAAATTTTTCTCCGTGCAAAATTTCCTGAACTTGCTGCAGCAGTCCGCAGTCGTGGGAATCATCAGCATCGGGATGACCTTTGTCATCATCGTGGCCGGAATCGATTTGTCGGTCGGCTCCGTGCTCGCGCTGGCCGGCATGGTCACCGCGCTTGCGATTCCATACACCGGCGTTTTCGTCGCCATTCTCCTGGGAATTGTCGCAGGCGTCGCGATGGGCTTCATCAACGGGTGGGTCACCACCAAGCTCAAAGTGCCGGCGTTCATCGCGACGATGGCGATGATGGTCGCGGCTCGCGGGCTGGCCTTGCTGTTCACCGACGGCAAGCCGGTTTACAACCTGCCGCCAGCGATGCGCTTTTTCGGCCAAAACCTGTTCGACCGCATCCCGGTCTCGGGCATCGTCTGGATCGTGCTGACGATTCTGGCTGTTCTGGTACTCCGCTATACCACATTCGGGCGCAAGCTGTACGCCATCGGCGGCAACCCTCAATCTGCACATCTGTCCGGCATTGAGGTCAACCGCTACATCACCTATACCTATGTCATCTGCGGCGCCTTGTCCGCATTGGCGGGAATCGTCCTCGCGTCATGGCTCACCGTCGGCCAGCCGACCGCAGGCAAAAGCATCGAGCTGGACGCGATCGCAGCGGTGGTGTTGGGCGGAACGAGCCTGTTCGGCGGCGTGGGCGGTGTCGGCGGCACGTTCGTCGGCGTACTGCTCATGAGCATCATCACCAACATTTTCAACCTGCTCGGCCTGTCGTCGTACTACCAGTCCATCTTCATGGGCGTGATCATCGTGCTCGCCCTGGTGCTGAACCGGTTTGTCATCTCCAAGCAGACCAAAAAGGCGTAACCGTAACCTGTGGCTTCTATTTTTTACACATAAATCAAGGGGGATTTACACATGAAGAAGAGAAACAACCTGTTTGTCGTCTCCGCGCTTTTGACCAGCCTGATGTTCGCCGGATGCTCCCAGTCGCAGCCTGCTGCAGATGGCGGCGGAGGGAATGCCGCTGCTTCCGGCGGCGACAAAAAAATCGTCATCGGCTTCTCACAGGTAACGTCCGAATCGCCGTTCTATACGGCACTGGTTGACGGCGCGAAGGCGGAAGCGCAGAAACAGGGCGCGGACATCGTCGTCATGGATGCACAAAATGACATCGAAAAGCAAAACGCCGACGTGCAAGACATGATCACCAAAGGCATCAACGTGCTGATTTTGAACCCGACCAACCCGACAGCGGTCGCACCAGCGCTGCAAGCGGCAAAGCAGGCAAATATTCAGGTCGTCACCGTCGACCGTCCAACAGAAGAAAAAGTAGCTGCATTCGTTGGACGCGATAACAAAGAAATGGGCCGCATCGCCGGCAAACAAGCCGTTTCCCTTTTGGGCGGCGAAGGCAAGGCGACAGGAAAAGTAATCGAGCTGCAAGGCGACGCGGGCGGAAAAGTCATGATGGACCGCCACGACGGCTTCCATGAGATCGTTGGCAAGGAGTCTGGCGTGAAAATCATCGAAGGCCCATATTCCGATTACGTCCGTTCCAAAGCGGTCAAAGCATTCCAGGACTTGCTGCAAGCCAACCCGGACGTGAACCTCGTCTATGCGCACAACGACGACATGGCTCTGGGCGCACTGCAAGTGCTGGAGCAAGCGAAAATGCTGGATAAAGTCAAAATCGTCGGCATCGACGGCCTGTCGGAAGCAGTGAAAGCCATCATCGACGGCAAATACAGCGCAACCGTATTCAACGACCCGGCGAAACTCGGCTCCATCGTGGTGGATACCGCGCTGAAAGTGGCGAAAGGAGAGCAAGTTCCCGAGTATGTGGACGCTGGCACAGGCTTGATCGACGCTTCCAACGCAAAAGATGTTTACAGCGACAAAGCCGTATTCGCCCAAATGAAATAAGGAGGTTCACCACTCATGACGCTCGCATCGTACATTGACCATACGGTATTGAAACCAGAAACGACGAAAGAGCAAATCATCAAGCTGTGCGCCGAAGCGCGCGAGCACGGTTTCTTCTCGGTGTGCATCAACCCTGTGTTCGTAGAGCTGGCACATTCGCTGCTCAAAGATTCCGGCGTGAAAGTGTGCACGGTCGTGGGCTTCCCGCTGGGGGCTAACGCCACCGCGATCAAAGTGGCGGAAACCAGGCAGGCGGTCCGCGAAGGCGCGGAAGAAATCGACATGGTGATCAACATCGGCGCCTTGAAAGCGGGCGACGCCCAGCAAGTCGAGGATGACATCCGCGCGGTCGTCGAAGCGGCGGAAGGCAAGCTGGTCAAAGTGATCATCGAAGCGTGCCTGCTGACCCGCGAGGAAAAAATTCTCGCCTGCCAATTGTCCGAAAAAGCAGGCGCCCAATTCGTCAAAACATCCACCGGTTTTTCCACAGGTGGCGCGACGGTTGATGATGTGGCGCTGATGAAAGAAACGGTGGGCGATCGACTGGAAGTGAAGGCGTCCGGCGGTATCCGCGATCTGGCCACGGCCCAGCAAATGATCGCGGCAGGAGCGACCCGCATTGGTTCGAGCAACGGCGTCGTGATCGTCAATAGCTAAGGCAATCGGGATTTGGTGAAAACGGATGGGAGAGCATGCTCCCCATCCGTTTTTGGCGTGGTCGCCCAATCGATCGGTGCCAGGGCAGAACAGCTGAAAGCGATTGTGGCCCGGTTCCATGCGTAAGCAGACAAAAAAACAGCCGTTTTTTTCGGCTGTTTTTTGCATGTGAGTCGTGACGCGGACTAAACGGAAAGGTTTTCGGCAATTTCCTTCAAACGCGCCTTGATGTCTCCTGTGCAGACGCCGCCATGGTACGCGATCACCGTTTCGATGTCGAGATCAAGCAGCTTGATGATCGATTGCAGGGCCGCCGCTTGATCCAGCGTAAACTGAGGATCGAACGGCATCAACACGCCGTCCTGTGCTGTCAGGGCATCGCCCGAGATCAGCGTTTTGCTCGGGATATGGTACAGCGAAATGTGGTCCGGGGTATGGCCAGGCGTGTAAATGACCTGAATCCCCCCGGCGTACGGCAAGATGTCGCCGTCCTGGAGAGCTTTGTCCACCTTCACGGCCGGGGCGATGGCTCCGCTTTTGAGCAGCGGAATTTCACCGGCGAGGTAAGGGATAGCCACCTCATGGGCAAGGACTTGCACCCTTCCATCGGAGACTGCGACAAGATCAGGCAAGCTGCCGATATGGTCGCGGTCTTGATGGGTAATGATGATTTTGGTCAGCTTTTCAAAAGGGAGCGACTCCCGGGCGAGGACAGAGCGGATAAGCTCCAGCTGTCCGGCGACACCGGTATCCACCAGCACCGTCTCCTGTTCATCCCACAGCGCAGCCGTATGGACGATGAATGGAGAGTCCGCACCGATGTTCATCTCCAGTTTGATCACTTTGATTCCTTGCGTTTGCATCAAAACGTGCACCTCCACGATGTAGCGATTTCGAACACGGTAACATTCCATCTGTATATACGCAATTCCTCCATGCCGATGCGGAAATCGCAGGTTTGCGTACCCAAGGCTAGATTGTGTGGAACCAGCGGGCTTGAGGGAAGCAAAGCACTGATGATCATCGAGCAATCGATCGATCTTGTCCTGCATGGCTGTTCCAAAATCCGGAATTCCGCCCGTTTCGCATCGAGCTGTGCGGGAGCAAACAGGCGAAGCAGCTTTGCGGTTCATAAGGTTGACCTGACAACAAAAAAGTTTCCTTTGTGCAAAAATATGTTGTTCATGCATCTTTTTTGTAGTAGGCTAATAGCATATACGGAGTGGAGGTTATTTTTTTTAGTCAAAAAGTTTCCATGGGGAAACATATTTGTCCGAATGAAAGAAGGGTGGTAAACATGGAAGCGGTGAAAACAAAAGAAGGGTGGAAACGGGAGAGGAGCACGCCGAGCTTGCAGGAAGTGTACAAATCGATGGCTGTTCCGACGCTGGGCAGCTCATTCCGCAAGTTCCTCGCCTTTGCGGGCCCGGGCTATTTGGTGGCGGTCGGGTATATGGACCCGGGGAACTGGGCGACGGATTTGGCTGGAGGGGCGATGTTCAATTATTCCTTGCTCTCCGTCATTTTGATTTCGAATATGATGGCGATTTTGCTCCAGTCGCTCACGGCGCGTCTCGGCATTGCGACTGGGCGCGATCTGGCACAGGCGTGCCGGGACCACTACAGCAAGCCGGTCAATTTCGTCCTCTGGCTGCTGTGCGAGCTGGCGATTGCGGCGTGCGACCTGGCGGAAGTGATCGGTTCGGCGATTGCGCTGCAGTTGTTGTTCGGGCTGCCGCTGATTTACGGCGTGCTGCTAACCTCGCTCGATGTCATGCTCGTGCTGTTTTTGCAAAACAAAGGCTTCCGCTACATCGAGTCGATTGTCATTTCGCTGATTGTCATTATCCTGATCTGCTTCGGTGCGGAAATGATCTTCTCGAAACCCGATATCGGCGGGATCTTTGGCGGTTTCGTCCCGCGTGCAGAAATTTTGCAAAACCCGGAAATGCTCTACATCGCCTTGGGCATTCTCGGCGCCACCGTCATGCCGCATAATCTCTACCTGCACTCCTCGATCGTGCAGACGCGCAATTATGAGGAGACGGAGGAAGGGAAGCGCTCCGCGATCAAATTCGCGACCATCGACTCGACTGTCGCGCTGACCATCGCTTTGTTCATCAATGCGGCCATTCTGATTTTGTCGGCGGCTACCTTCCATACGACGGGCCACACGGAAGTCGCCGAAATCCAGGATGCCTACCAATTGCTCACGCCTTTGCTGGGAACGGGGTTGGCCAGCGTTCTGTTTGCTGTGGCGCTGCTGGCTGCGGGTCAGAACTCGACGTTGACCGGCACGCTGGCAGGTCAGATCGTGATGGAAGGCTTCCTGAACATCCGGCTGAAGCCGTGGATTCGCAGGCTCATCACACGACTGATCGCGATTGTTCCGGCAGTCATCGTCGTTGCCGTCACGGGAGAGAAAGGGACCGGCGATCTGCTGATTTTAAGCCAGGTGGTTCTGTCGCTGCAGCTTTCGTTTGCCGTCATTCCGCTCGTGATGTTCACCACCGACAAGCGCAAGATGGGCGCGCTCGTCGCACCGAAATGGGTGGCTGTCCTCTCCTGGATCGTCGCGGTTATCATCGCGGTGTTGAATGCATATTTATTGTACGGGACTTTCTTTTCGTAGGAAGCGGGGGGGCCGTGAAGAAAGAGCCGGGGCTTTTTGCAAAAAAGGGCTTCGGCTTTTTGCATACAGCCGACAAGCTCGATGAGTGCGCTATGGAGCGCAATGGCTTCGAGAAGGTAAGATTGATAGGCTTTTCCAATATGGGCGCATGAGTAAGCAGTGAACGAATTCTCGAATCAGGAGTGAGATCCCTGAGGGCAAGCTTGCGCAGCAGGGGCCTCCGCAAATGTTTTGGGACGTTATAGGTAAGGGTTCTTTAAACGATGCGTTCGTCTACTGGAGTGGTTAAAAAGCCTTTGATCGTTTCTTCAAATGTAAAAAGCTCTAGGATGTGATAGTTTTTGATTGAAATGTTGATTCCGTATTCGGGCTTGCTCGTTTGTCCAGGCTTGTCATAATTTCGATCCACAAAAACTTCGTTAGGGGCTTTCCACGCTTGAGAGGGGATTAAGAAGAAATCTGGCATCTGGCCCTCTTTGAATATCAGAAGAGCCATGTACAAGTTGGGATTGCAAATATTGAACTTGCTCTTTTGAGCAAAAACGTATCCCGTTCCCCTCAATGATTTGACCTGAATTTCAGAGAACCGTCCCAGTCTGTCTTTTATAATGAAGTCAATTCCTCGATCGTCGACCTCCGACGAAAATACCTCTAGTCCGTAAGATGCGAATTCCATCTTGGCGAAATATTCAGCATACTTTCCTAGTTGTAATGAGTTGAGTACAGCCCAATTCATATTTGGCATTCATAATCACCTTTCTTCATGGCATTAAATTTTTATTCTACTCGGACAGTTCCGGATTCGTTTACCCAATAGATTTGAAACGGCAAGGAATCTTTGAGCCATCTAATACGTGGGGCTAAATTTTCGTATGTAGTGAAACCATCCGGGAGGGCTATGCCAAGTTGTATCGCTGCGTTTTCTCCATGGTAAAGGATCAGATCGAAGATTACCTCAGAAAACCAGTGACGAGCTTGGGTGTGCTGGCTCTTTTCAGGATATCCCTTAACGCTTATCCATAAGTCATTGCCGTCTTTTGAAGCAACAATGTCTTTTCCAGATGTACGCGAGGCTGTATCCGCGACGCTTCGAATTGTGAAGCCATTGAATACGAGATGATTTACAACCTTACTCTGAATGTTTCCTTCCCAGTACCAAGCAGATTTTGCTGAATCTATTTTTGGTGGATTTATGATTTTAACTGTTTTTGATTCATTTCCATCGGGTAACCGACTAGTCGTTTTTGTTTTGTGACAATGATCGCAAATTCCTTGATACCGATAGATTATTGACGATTCACTGAGTGAGCGGCAAATAGAGTAGACAGTTTGTCTCGGTACCACATTGGAGGAGAGAGATAAACAATCGTCACATAGAGTAGCATGTAGTAAGGAAGAAAGGATCTTATCTTTATTCGTCATTTAAGCCCTCCTCAAACAACATTTCTTTGAATCTATTATAGCAAAGTCTGTTACCCAATTTACCCAAAAGGAGGCGGCTTCGCGTGGAAACCGTCTCTCTTTGTATTGGTGCTGCCTTTTTTACCGATAGATCAGGCATCCTCTCTTTTCCAGCTCAAACAAGCATGGTGTAACCTGCAGGTGATGGTTCCAGCGAAGGTCCAGCTTTTCAAGTCGTTCCAGCTTAAGGATGGCATCCGGGATCACCTTCAAATCGTTGTCACGCAAATCCAGCTCAATGAGATTGGCCGCATCGCCGATTTGCTCCGGCAGCTCTGTCAGCCGGTTGGTACGCAGGTTGAGTCGATGCAGCTTTTTCAAGCCTCCAATCGATTGCGGCAGTTCCGCGATCCGGTTGTTGCTCACATCGAGAATGCGCAGATCGGTTACATCGCCAATCGTTTCAGGCAAACGTGTCAGGCGATTGCCGTACACATGAATCTCCCGCAGGCAGCGGATCGACGAGATCGACTCGGGCAAGGCTTCAATCTGGTTGTTGTAGAGGCGCAGTTCAACGAGGCTTTGCAAATCGCCCAGATTGGCGGGCAGTTCGGTCAGCATGTTGTCTGTGACGTTCAAATACTTGAGTCGGCGGAGCTGGCATAATTCCGCCGGGATGCGCTCGAATTGATTGTTGCTCAAATAAAGGAAGGAATCGAGCTTTTGCAAGGCGCCGATTTCTTTCGGCAGCTCCCGCATCCGATTGTGTCCCAGGTCGAGCATCCGCAAGTTTTGCAAGTGTTGGATGCTCGGCGACAGCGTCTCGATTTCATTCCCTGCATAATTCAACACTTGCAAATCGGACAGGCGGTAAACATCCTCCGGGATTTGCTTGATCCGGTTGTTGTACAGGCTCAGCTCGATCAAATGGTCCAGCGCAAAAATCTCATCTGGCGTTTCCGTCAAGTTTTGTCCGTCTAAGTTGCGTTTGGTTTCGTTCGTTCCAGTCATTCGCGTTCCGCTCCCCATCTACCGTGTTTTTCTTTCAGGCTTTTACAGCATCCGCCCCAACCGCCTGATCCCTTCGACAATTTCACTCTCCGCCGGACATGCATAGGACAGCCGGATGAACCCGGGCTCTGCTCCGTAAATGGTGCCAGGCATGAACAGCACACCGTGAGCGATTGCTTTTTCGATCAAATCTTGATCCGCAATCGGCTTTTTCAGCTGGCACCAGATGGAATAACCGCCTTTGGGATGATTCCAGGAGGCTTTGTCGCCGACATGCTCGCTGAGCGCCTGTCTCATGAGATCGCGTCGTCTCGTCAGCGCGGTCTTCAGCTGCTGCACGTGTCCACGCCAGTCGGCTTTTTGCAAATAGGCGGTCAACAGCTGCTGGGACAGTGTGCTTGTGCCGTGATCGATCTCTTTTTTCGCATCGGCCATCCGCGAGATGACGGAAGGCGGCGCGACGACCCAGCCGATCCGCAGGCCCGGTGCGACGGTTTTGGAAAAGCTGCCGATGTGCACGACAAGCCCGTTTCCTTTGTTCAGGCTGACCAGCGTTGGCAGCGGCGGCGGCGCATCATCCAGGCGGAGCGCGCCGTATGCTTCATCCTCGATGACCGGGATGCGGATTTCCTCGCAAATGGCCAATAGTCGCTTCCGCCGCTTCAGGGACAGGACGGTCCCGGTCGGGTTTTGGTAGGTCGGATTGGTGATGACGAGTTTGATCTTGTGTTTGCGATACAGCTGGATGACCTGTTCCGGTTCGAGCCCGTCGGCATCGACCGGCAGACGGAACAGGCGCAGCCCGGCGGAGGGGAAGACTCCCAGCGAATACATATAGGAAGGTCCCTCCAGCGCAATCGCGTCCCCGGGGCGGAGCAGGCACTGCGTAATCAGATGCAGCGCTTGCTGGGCGCCGGATGTGATCAGGATTTGATCGGGAGTGGCGACAATCCCGTGTTCCTCGCGCATGTAGTCGCAGAGGGAGAGGCGCAGCGCTGGATCGCCCTCGGGCGGCAGGTAGCCGAGCAGGCGGGTAAGCGGCAGCGTATGCATCGTCTCTTGCAGCTCGTGATGGGGAAACAGCTCGGGATTCATTTCGCCGCCGTTGAACGCGATGATGCCGGGACGGGCGGTCGCCTCACGAATCCGTTTGACCAGCGGCTGCGTCGGGATAAAGGTTCCGCCGTTCGTGTAGGCGAACCAGTTGGGCTGCCGTTGGGCCACGCCCCACAGGTGCTCGCTGACCCGTGTGCCGCTGCCCTGGCGGGAATGGATCAATCCCGAGGCGCGCAGCTCAGCATATGCCTCCGTGATCGTGCTGCGGTTCACTTGCAGCTGCGCCGCGAGCAGCCGTTCGGTAGGCAGCGGGGAGCCGGGCGGGTACGTGCCGGTAAAAATGCATTCTTCAAAATGACGGACGATTTGGCGAAACAGCGGCTCATCGCTCGTCGGGTCGAGCATCCAGTCCATCGAAATCCCCCTTGCGATCGTTTTTTTCATGATAAATTGGCTGGACAAAAAAGTCACCAATTGGTTGTGCGCGCCCAAAAAATCGTTTGCTACAATGGCAGAAAGACAAGGGAAAAGGAGAACGAATCCGATGACGACCAGCAAGGACATGTGGAGGAAAGGCACTTATACGATCTCGACTGACAAGCGATTTTTGCAGGAGGACGTGATTTACGGCTATTTGCATGAAAAGTCGTATTGGAGCAACGGGATCGATCGGGAAGTGGTCCGACGTTCCATCGAGCACTCGGCGTTTTGCTTCGGCGTCTTTCAGGGGGAGCCGGGAGCGGCGGATTGCAGACAGGTCGGCTTTGCCCGGGTGATTTCCGACTGCGCCACGTTCGCCTATCTGTGCGATGTATTTATTTTGCCTGAGCATAGTGGCGGCGGGTTGGGCAAATGGCTGATGGAAGTGATCACGCAGTATCCGCCGACTAGCGGTGTGCGGCGCTTCCTTCTGGCGACGCGCGACGCGCATGGGCTGTACGCCCAATACGGCTTCGAACCGTTGGCAGCGCCCGAACGTTATATGGCGATTTCGCGCAGTCAGGCCACATTGCCAGAACGGTGATGGACAGACTATTCCAAATTCGTTACCATACCAGAATGGAACTAAAATTTTGGTAAGGTGTGTGGCAGCATGATGAAGCGAGGTCATTCCTTTTTTCTTGGATCTTTGATCACCGCACTGTTGGTGACCGGCATTTCACCGGTACCCGCCGCGCAGGCGGCTCCGAGGAAGGCAGCTTCTCCAAAGGCAGCAGACGGAGAGCTGATCGTTCGATATAAACAGCCAAAAAAGCAGCAAATTCACGCGCTGCACGCAGCATCCCGCACCACGAGCATCGACGGAAAGACCGTTTTGCTGAAAACGGATGCAGACACGATGGAAGAGACGGCAGCGACGATCGCCAAAGATCCGGACGTCGCGTTCGTGGAGCCCAACTATATTTACCATGCTTCCGGATCATCCGGCGGCGGTGCAGGCTCATCGGTTGTCGACGATCCGCACTATGACGATTTGTGGGGGCTTCGGGCAATCGATGCGCCGCAAGCCTGGGATACGCTCGCCTCTTGGCAAGGGCGGAAAATGGGGCAGGTGACGGTTGCCGTCGTGGACACCGGGGTGGACGCGAGCCATCCCGATCTGGCGGGGCGCGTGCTTGCGAACGGCTACAACACCGTCGCAGGCAACACGAACACGTTTGATGACGACGGACACGGCACGCACGTCTCCGGTACGATCGCCGCAGTCGCCAATAACGGCATAGGCGTCACGGGCGTAGCCGGCTCGGCGAACGTTCGCATCTTGCCGATCAAGGTGCTCGATGACAAGGGCGAAGGCACGGCGCTGCAAATCGCCCAGGGTGTGGACAAGGCGGTCGAACTGGGCGCCGATATCATCAATATGAGTCTCGGCGGCTTGGGAAGAAGCCGTCTGCTGGAAGAATCGATTCACAACGCGACGCAAAAAGGCGTGCTTGTCATCGTAGCGGCGGGCAATGAAACCGACGATGCGGAAGGCTATGCGCCGGCATCGTTTGCGGACGTTGTGACGGTCGCGTCTGTCGACAAGCAGAACCAGCCCTCGTATTTCAGCAATTACGGCAGCCCGATTGATGTGGCTGCGCCCGGCGAAAACATTTTGAGCACGGTGCCAGGCGGGGAATACGATTCGTATGACGGTACCTCGATGGCGACGCCGCATGTGGCCGCAGCTGCCGCATTGGTCAAGATGACCCATCCGAGCTGGGGGCCGGAAGAAATCAGGGCTGCCCTGGAGCAAACCGCAGCGGATCTCGGCAAGCCGGGCGTCGATGCCACGACCGGGCATGGGCTGCTGCAGGTGGACAAAGCGCTCGCTTATGACGCCACACCTGTAATGCGAGTTGTGTCACCTGGCCGCAGCAGCGATCTGTGGGGGACGTTCGCCATCGAGGCGGCGGTCATCAACCGGGAGGCGGTATCGGTGCGGATTGCCGACAATGCTGGCCATGAGCTGGTCACCTTGCCGGTTGAAGGCGGCAAAATCAGCGGGCGCATCGATAGCGGTTCGCTTGGCACAGGCAAGCAAACGCTGCGTCTGCAGGCGTATGATGCGCATGCTCGCACAGTCGGCGAGGAACTCAGCTGGCCGGTCACGGTTCATCAGGGCGCAGACGGCGGCTTGCGCGTGACCGTCACCGATGCAGAAGGCAGACCGGCTGACGGTGCGCAGGTTGTGCTCTACAGCACAGACGGACCGGGCAAAGGCTACGAAGAGGTCGCCCGCTATTTTGCCAACGAACAAGGGTATTGCTACCTGCCCAAATCGGTGCGCAACCCGGACGAGCAGTACGTAGTCGTAGCCAACTACTTTGATTGGGATACAGGCAATCCGTTTACGTTTTACCAGCGACTGTCTGATGTGGGCAGCCAAAATGACGTGGCGCTCGCATTTGGCGAAACCCATCCGCTGTCGGTCAACGTCCTGTCAAACGGCAAGGCCCAGCCGTTAGCCGACACATCCCTCGTGCTCGTGCCGCACGCGGCCGGAATGGAGGCGGAGCCGATCGAATTGCTGTTCGAGCCGAACCAAAAAGGGCAGTTCGACATCCATCTGCCGGATGGGACGTATACGGCATACGCGTTGCGCCATGCCGCTTCCGGCCAAAACTACTATGTCGAGCAAGACGTCACGGTAGCCGATGAGGCACAGAAGCTGACGTTCGATCTGGACAAGGCGGTTCCTGTCCGCTTTACGCTTCCAAAAGGAGCGAATGGCGGGATCTGGACGCCGGAGAGCAAGCTTGCGCTGAACCAATATGGCGTGTACTTCAAGGCGAAGCAGCCGATTTTGGTCACGCCCGCCGAAGAGCTTGCGAACTACAGCGTCAGCTTTGGGCAAACCGTAGGCAAAAAACGGTACTATTACGAGCTGAAAGCAGACAAGCCGCTAGACTGGACGGAAACGAAAAGCATCTCGCTGCTTGCCCGGGCAAAGGCACAGACGGATGACCAAGATGCTGACGTCGAGACCGTGAAACCCGGCGACTGGCTGGATCTCGACTATACGCTTCGCTACAATGACAGGCATATGCTCGGCGTGCTCGGCCTCGCGGAGCAAAATGCGGCGGGTGCCCCGGTGAAGCCAAACGGCGTGTCCGGTCAGCTTTTGCTGCCAAGGGCTGCTGCGACAGGCGAACAGCCTGCCGTACAGGAAATCACGCCGCAGGTGAAAATCACGGATCAAGAGGGCAAGGAAGTTTGGACGGGTGCACAATCGCGGCCGTTCATCGTGCCGGACGATCCTGCGCTCACCAGCGGCCGTTACAAGCTTAGCCTCGATTTCACCGGGTATCCGTTTGCGGTCAGGCCGCAGACGCTCGGCGTGCGGGACATTTTGCTGAAGCGTGCCAGCAGCATGGTGGATGTGAGCTACACCGATCCCGAGGGCGTCGGCTTTTCGCAAGCGCTGCTGCGCGTGTATGACGACAAGACGGGCAACCTCGTAGCGGAAGAGCCTTATTATGGCGATCTGTTCGGCGGGAATGGAACAAAGGAAGGCGAGCCGCTTCATTTCAAGCTCGAGGATGTGGCAACGGGCAAAACATACCGCTTCCAACTGGCGGCACTGACGAAGGAGCATATTCCGCTGTTTTCCGAGCAGACGATTCGCGTCACAGATTCCGCTGTCAGCATCGATCTATCGAGCAAGGAAGCGGGGCTGACCAAAGTATCGCTCGGGTCCGATTCGGACTTCATCCTTGGCATCAAGCGGGGGGAAAAAGCGCTGCCGTTCATGGAAGAAGCGGGCGCAGACGGCTACTTCTGGCTGCAGCCGGGAACCTATCAGGTGACACTCGGCAATCTGGATGCGGACAAGCCTTACTTTTTCGAGGACACGATCGAGGTGGACGGCGGCGAGTATCAGATCGATGCCGAGCCGGACTACAGCCAGCTGAAAAAAATCGCGATCGACATGCCGAGTCAAAAGGAAGAATACACCCTTAGCTTTACCTACGACATCGAGCATCCGTTCGGTTTCGGGTCAGGGACAATCCTCGTTCTGATGAAAGGCGACGCCGAGCTGTACATGTCCGAAGAGATGATCAAGGCGCTCCCGATGGACATTTCGCGCACAGAACAAATCGATGGCAACAGCGTGACGATCCAATGGAGTCCAGCGCTCGCGCCGACGGATGACGGGTACGTGATCCAGTTTGACAAAACAACCGAGCCGACGCTCTCGTTGGCAACAGACAAAGAGACGTACCATAACGGAGATACGCTGGGCGTGTCCATCGATGTGACCGACGACCACGGCAACAAGATCACCGCCATGTTCAACTCACCGGAAGCCAGCCAAAGCAAGCAGAGCCAAAAAACAAGCCGGGGCCAAATCGTGCGCCAGCGAGTCGTGAAGAACGAAAACGGCCAAACCGCCATCCTGCGCTATGACTGGCAAGCAGGGGCGTATCAGACCATCGAGTCCAACGAAATTTACCCGCGCATCCAGCTGCAAAAAGACGGAGAAAAATTAGATTCTGTGAAGCAAATGGAAAACTGGACCGAATACCACTACGACCTCCCAGACGTGACAGAACCAACCGAATACACCCTCCTCTGGTCGCTCAGCTTTCCGTATGAACGGAAAGCCGAACTAGCGATCAAACAAGAGGAGTAAAAAGAGCAACGCACATATGAAAAAAGCAGGCTGCCCAAAAAAGGCATCCTGCTTTTTCTTTCAAAATCGTTCCCATCCCATCCCAAATAATCGAAGAAAAGCGCTTTGCCAAGCAGCCACACAGGATTTTTGCAAGAAAGTGGAACGAAAGGCTCTGACAATGCCAGCCAGGCTTTCGCCCAAAAATGAAAACGCTTTTGCGCCACATACCCCCCTGAGATACTCCCGCCGCGCAGCGTGTGGCATTGGGGCGCAGTTTTCATTTTTGGGGGAAAGCCGTTCACCCCGACCCCCAGCAGGCATAGTCATGCCTTTCGTGGAACTTTCTTGCAAAAATCCTCCCGAGCAGCAGCGTACAACGCGCTTCCCCGATTATGCCCCCGTCAACACCATCTCCAAAAACTTCAAATGAGCCTTCGACAGCCATTTGTTTTTATGATAAGAAATCTGCCCAAAAAACAGCAGATCATCATCAGCAGCGGGCTCGATGACCTTCAGCTGTTGCTCCAAAACGAGCGCATTCACGCTGATGGAAGGCATCAGGCTGATCCCCAAACCGCTGGCCACGCATCGCTTCATCGCCTCCATGCTGCTGAACTCCAGGTAGTTGCCGGTCGGAATGCCTTTTTCCGTCAAATACCCCTGGAAAAATCGCCGCAGCGCGCAGTTTCCCTCGCTGAAAATGATGCACTCGTCCTTGATGTCATCGATCGATTGAAACGAATGGTTCTTTTCGCCAATGAAGACCAGCGGTACCTCGGCGATGACTTCTGTCGTGAGCTGAGGGTCGCTGACTTTCGGCTCCAGCGTGATCGCAAAGTCCAGCTCACCGGTATGAAGCCGTTCGCGCAGCTGCTGGCAGTAGTCATCGACCAAAGAAAAGGTGACATCCGGGTACCGTTTTTTATACGCGGCGAGCACGGCCCCCAGCTTGTAGACGGTCATCGTTTCGGACGCCCCGATGCGAATCTCGCCTTTCAGCGTCTCGTCTGTGGCGGAAATATGCTTGATTTTGGCATAGGACGTCAAAAGCTCGACGACGTACTGGTACAGCTCTTGCCCGGCCGCCGTCAACTGAATCTGTTTGCCCAACCGGTCGAACAAGGGAACGCCCAGCTCCTCTTCCAGCTGCTGAATATGCGAGGTGATCGAAGCCTGCGAATATTGAAGGGCATTGGCTGCCTTCGTGAAGCTGTTCAGGTCGACAACCGCTTTAAACGATTGGAATTGACGGATTTCGATAGGACTCACTCCGTTCGGTAGGTTATTCAGAAAAACTGAATGTTAGTTTCAGTTAATTCAATTTTACGAATGCTTTATTCTACCATATGATCGTAGCAAGGAGGTAGCGCGAAGCAAGCCGCCTTCACCACAAACAGGAGGAATATAGATGAAACTCACAGCCAATACCGGTTTGCTCTTGATCGATGTGCAAAACCATTTCGACGATCCGTCGTTAGGAAACCGAAACAATCCGCACGCGGAAGAAAATATGGCGACATTGCTGCACAGATGGAGAGAGACGAATCGTCCGGTCATTCACATCCAGCATATCAGCAACCCTTCCTTGCCGCATCATCCCGGCCGTGATATCAAAGACATCGTCGCGCCGCTCCCCGGTGAGCCGGTCATGGTGAAAAATGTGAACAGCGCGTTTATCGGGACCGACCTCGAACGCCATCTGCGGGAAGCGGGGATCGAGACGCTGGTCATCGTCGGGCTGACAACCGATCATTGCGTTTCCACGACAACCCGGATGGCAAAAAATCTCGGCTTCACCCCGTACATCGTGTCTGACGCGACGGCCACTTTTGAGCGAGTCAGCTTTGACGGAAAACAGCATGCGGCAGAAGACATCCATCGCCTGGCGCTGGTCAGCCTGCACGAGGAATTCGCTACCGTCATCGATACGAAAGGCATTCTGGAATTGCTGGAAGGGTAAAGACATGGGGCTGCTGCTGCAATATTTGATTTTCGGCGTCACGCTGGCGATCTCGATCGGGCCGGTCAACATCGAGCTGATCAAGCGAGGCGTGACGAAAGGCTTCTTGTCCTCATGGCTGGTCGGGATTGGCGGCATGACAGCCGATTTCCTCATTCTCAGCATCGTCTACGTCGGCGTGGGCACGTACCTCGCCGCCGATCTTGCCCAGCTTGTGTTTGGTGTCATCGGTGCATTGATGCTGATAATGATCGGCATCCAAAATGCTCGCACCAAACCGCCGCAGATAGATACGGTCTCTGCGGCAAGTGAGGCGGGCCACCGGAAGGAGAAGCGATCTTTTGTGACAGGCTTTCTTCTGGCGATTGCCAATCCGCTGAACCTGGTGTTCTGGGCTGGTATTTACAGCTCGCTGCCCAGCGGTAGTCAGTCGCAGACGATCACGCCTTCGGTGTTACTCGTTTTCATTTTTATCGGGATCGCGATCGCGAACCTGTTTGTCGCAGGGCTGTCGTCACTGGGCAAATCATTCGTGAAGCCAGCCGGACTGCGGTTCATCTCCGTGGCATCCGGCATTGTCTTGATCGGGTACGGCTGCTGGATCGGTTATTCTACCGTGTCGTCCAAATTCGCGGGTGTCGTCCATACGTTTTTGCCAGGGGCATAATTTCATCAAGCTGTCATGGGGTGCAATCGTCTATGGCAGTTTTTTTCCGCTCAGTCGAGCAAGGTAAGGATGACAGCTGCCGAATGCTCGATGAAAGACCGGTTGGGGCGTAGTTTCGCTGCTGGGCGCGGCGGTCAGTGGCATCGCACTCGTGTTTTGGGCGTTGCCCCGCTCGAAGCCATCCCGCAACTGGTGCGAAAG
Organism: Brevibacillus fluminis; assembly: GCF_052072235.1. GTDB lineage: Bacteria > Bacillota > Bacilli > Brevibacillales > Brevibacillaceae > Brevibacillus_D > Brevibacillus_D fluminis_A. The sequence goes on from NZ_CM125436.1 coordinate 1,088,331, forward strand.
TTTCATGCTGCAAATATGGAAAATGAAGTCGAGGACCTTTGCTGGAAAAAAATGAATCTGAGTATGCAAGATTGCAGGAATTATCCAGTATTGCATAATGTAAATTTGGAAAAAAGCGAATTTCGGTTCTTTTTGCGAAATATTCGATTGGCATGCGAATTGCTTGAAAAGAATAGCAGTGACTGTGAGAACCAAAGCGGGATTGCCCTTCCCCTTTGGCTTTTTTTCTATTTACATGCATGATGGGGCCGCGTTTGCTTACTACCAAAAAATCGAATGGCGGGGGTTTGTTCGTGAAGAGAAAAAGTTTGGCGATGAAATTGATCGTATCCATTCTAGCGATGATGACCATTCTGATGGCGGTTAACGTGTATGCCATCATGAAAAGCAACGCCAATGCAGCACAACGGACCGTGGAAAATTACAGTAAAGATTTGAGTGCCCATCTGAGCAAGCAGTTCGATGCCGACGCGTATGCGACGTTTTTGCAGGAAATGAGCGAGAGCCAAACCTATTGGCAGCTGCGCAATCAGCTGAATCAATTCCGTCAGCAAACGGGTGCGCTTTATGTGTATACGATGGGGCTCAATTCGGAAGGAAAGCCGGTTTTGCTCGTCGATGGGCAGCCCAATGGTTCGGATGTCGCCTCGCCGATCGGGGAGACAACCGATGTGACGCCTGCTTCTTTTGTGACATCCGTTCTCAAGGGAAACAGCGAAAGTACGGAAATCATGCATGATGAAAAGTACGGCGACTTCCTGACGGCAGGCTCTCCGATCATCGATAAGGAAGGGAAAGTGATCGGCGTCTTCTGTATCGATATGCCTGCGGACAAGATTCAGGAGATCGTGTCGGCTGTAACACAGGAGCAAATGCCTTCGATTCTCATACTCGCCATCTTGCTGCTTCTCTTGTTTACCGTTATCCTCTATTTGATCATCCGATCCGTCACCAATCCGCTAAAACGATTGAGCCAGTCTACCCGCACGGTAGCGACCGGCGATTTGCGCGAGCAGCTCATCGCTAAATCGAATGATGAGATCGGCGAGCTGACCCGCCATTATGGTGAGATGATTGCCAATCTGCGCGAGATCGTCCACCAGGTAAACGACAGCGCCCTGCAAGTGTCAGGCGCTTCCCAGGAGCTGGAGACGACCGTCGAACAATCGGCAGAGGCGTCCGCAGAAGTCGCGATGATGATCGAATCGATGGCGGAAGGGGCCAGGCAGCAGGTGCAGATGGCAGAAGAGAGCAGTCGCTTCATCACGCAGCTGGTGGACGGCATCACGCAGATCGATGCACAGACAAAGCTCGTGCTGACCACTTCGCGGCAGTCGGCGCAAGAAGCGGAGCGAGGGGCGGAGTCGGTCGGCAAAGCAGCGCAGCAGATGGAGTCGATTGGCCAATCGGCGACGCGTACCGCACAGGTTATTGCACAGCTGCATGCGCGTTCGCAGGAAATCACGCAGTTTTTGGAGCGAATCGCGGGGATTGCGGCGCAGACCAACATGCTCGCCTTGAATGCGGCGATTGAAGCGGTGCGGGCAGGCGAGCACGGCCGGGGCTTTGCCGTCGTTGCGGATGAGGTGCGCAAGCTGGCGGAGCAATCGAAGCTGTTTTCCGCGCAAATCTCGCGTTTGATGCTGGAAATGAATGAGACCGCTTTCAGCGCCAGCGAAGAAATGGAGTTCGTATCGCAGGAAATCCAGTTGGGCAAGCTGGCTGTGAGTGAGGCAGGCGGGGCTTTTTCCAGCATCGTGCAGGCATCGCGGCAGGTGAGCCTGCAGATCGAGGAAGTGACCGCCGTAACCGCCAGCTTATCGGACGGCTCGTCGGAGGTGGCGGCCTGCATCCAGCAGATGGAGGGGATCGCCCAAAACGCCTCCGCATATGCCGCGCAGGTGGACGATGCCGGAAAAATGCTGAATCAGTCGATGGATGAGATCTCCGCATCGGCGGAATCGCTGAACCAGATGGCTTTGGATTTACGCGAGGTGGTCGATCGGTTTAAAATCTAAGAGATACCAAAAGGAGGAATGCTCATGCAAGCGCACTACAATCCCGTCTGGAACATGGACTCCGTTTTCCCGGGGGGCAGTGAATCAGCCGAATTCGCCGCTTTTTTAACACAGCTGGAAAAAAACATCGGTCTGTTGGGCGATCAAGTACATAAAGCAAAAGAAGCAGCGGAGCAAGACTTGCTGCCGGTTTGGCGCGAGCTGTTGGCCGCGATCCAGAACACTTCGGCGCAATTGCGCGAGGCAGGCGCATTTATCAGTTGTCTGACAGCGCAGAACGTGCATGACGAGAATGCCAAGCTGCTTTCCGGACAGGTCAAAAATCTGTCGGCTGCGCTTGGCGCAGTGATCAACATCTGGGAAGAGCAGCTGCTCGCCTTGTCGGAAGACGCATGGAACAAGCTGGTGGAAGACGAAGCGATCAAGCCGCTCGCGTTCCCGCTGAATGAACGCCGCCGCCGCGCGAAGGAAAAGCTGCCGGTCGAGCAGGAGATTTTGGCAAACGATCTGGCTATCGACGGCTATCATGCATGGCAGGATCTGTACAACACGGTAGTCGGCCGCATCACCATCCCGCATGAAGTGGACGGCAAAGTGAAGCAGCTGTCGGTCGGGCAAGCGGACAACGTCATGCATTCCCCTGATATGTCGGTGCGCCAGGAGATGTTTGCGAAATGGGAAGCGGCGTGGGGCAAGGAAGCTGATCTGTGCGCCCATGCGCTCAACCACCTCGGCGGCTTCCGCCTCAATCTGTACCGTCACCGCGGCTGGGATTCGATCATGAAGGAGCCGCTTGACATCAACCGGATGAGCGAGCAGACGCTGGATGCGATGTGGAGCGCCATCAATGAAAGCAAAGACAAGCTGGTTCAATACCTCAACCGCAAGGCGAAGCTGCTGGGCATGACCAAGCTCGGCTGGGTAGACGTCGCCGCGCCTGTCGGCAAAGTCACGAAAACGGTCAGCTATGATGAAGGCGCCGCTTTCATCATCGAGCAGTTCGGCCGATTCAGCCCGAAAATGGCGGATTTCGCCCGCAAAGCATTCGAACAGCGCTGGATCGAGGCGGAGGATCGCGCAGGCAAGCGTCCGGGCGGATTCTGCACCAGCTTCCCGGTGAGCAAGCAGTCGCGCATTTTCATGACTTATGCAGGAAACGCTTCCAACGTGTCGACATTGGCGCACGAGCTGGGCCATGCCTACCATCAGCACGTGATGAACGACTTGCCGCAAATGGTGCAAGGCTATGCGATGAACGTCGCGGAAACCGCTTCGACTTTCGCGGAAATGATCGTCTCCGATGCGGCCGTGAAGCTTGCGGAAAGCCGTGAAGAGAAGATCGCGCTCCTCGAGGACAAAATCCAGCAAACCGTCGCCTTCTTCATGAACATCCAGGCGCGGGTAATTTTTGAAAAAAACTTTTATGCCGAGCGCAAAAAAGGCCTCGTCAGCAAAGCCAAGCTCAACCAGTTGATGGAAGATGCGCAGAAGGAAGCGTTCAACGACGCGCTGTCCGAGTACCATCCGCATTTTTGGGCATCCAAGCTGCATTTCTACATTACGACGTATCCGTTCTACAACTTCCCGTACACGTTCGGCTATTTGTTCAGCCTGAGCATTTATGCCCGCGCGCTGTCCGAAGGAGCTTCCTTCGAACAAAAATACATCGACCTTTTGCGCGACACCGCCCGCATGACGGTCGAAGAGCTGGCGCAGAAGCATCTGGATGTCGACATCACCAAGCCGGATTTTTGGCGCGCTGCCGTCAAGCTGACGGTTCAGGATGTCGAAGAGTTCCTGCAGCTGACCGAATAGCATCCAATGAAAAGAGCATCGGAGGAGTCGCCTTCCCGGTGTTCTTTTTCTTTGACAGAGGACCCTGCAAAAATGGTGCGGGAACTGTCGGATCGGTTCCTTTCACTTCTGCTACGCTATGGATGAGGAAAGGGGGATGGACATGGATTCGCTGGCAAACATGAATCGGGCCATGCGCTATATCGAAGAAAATCTTGCGGGAGAGATCGAGGGGAACGTGCTCGCGAGGCTCGCTCAGTGCTCCGAGCATCATTTTAACCGGATGTTTTCCTTTTTAGCCGGCATCACGCTCGGGGAGTATGTCCGCCGCAGACGGTTGACACTGGCGGCATTCGATCTGCAGCATACCGGCCTGCGGGTGATTGACATCGCCGTCAAATACGGCTACAACTCGGCCGACTCGTTTGCCCGGGCCTTTCAACAGCTGCACAATGTGACGCCGGCAATGGCAAGAACAAGCGGCCGTCCGCTCAAAGCGTATCCGCCCATGACCTTTCAGCTCGCCATCAAAGGAGGCAGTGAAATGAACTATCGGATTGTTGAAAAAGACGCATTTCGGATCGTCGGGATCAAAAAAAGAGTCCCGATCATCTTCAACGGGGTGAACTCGGACATCGCCGCCATGTGGCAATCGCTCGACGAGGCCGCGATCGCGCAGCTGAAGCAGCTGTCCGACATCGAGCCGTCGGGCCTGATCAGCGCCTCGACGAACTTTGCGGAGGGCCGAATGGAAGAAAAGGGTGAACTCGACCACTATATCGGGGCGGCTACAACCAAAGCGTGTCCGGAGCATCTGGCACAGCTTGAGGTTGCGTCCGGCACATGGGCGGTATTTGAGTCGGTCGGGCCGTTTCCCGAAACGCTGCAAAACGTGTGGGGGCGCATCTACGCCGAATGGTTCCCTTCGTCAGGCTATGAGGCGGCACAAGGACCGGAGCTATTGTGGAATGAGGGAAAAGACGTAACCTCGCCCGTGTTCAAAAGCGAGATTTGGATTCCGGTTGTGAAACAGAAAGCGGAATGATTTGAACCCGTGCTTTACGGCGCGGCCAGCCTGGATTTGGTATCGAGTTTGTCGGTCGGCATATCTTGCCAGCCCCAAAACGTGTACAATCAAATCAAATGAAAACAAAGCGGAACGTACGTCATGTGAGAGGAGGATCGCTAATGAAACTGTCAATGATTGTCGCATTCGACAAGAACCGTGTAATCGGCAAGGACAACGATATTCCCTGGAAGCTGCCGCGCGACCAGGTGTATTTTCGGGAGGTCACCATGGGGCACCCGATTATCATGGGCAGAAAAAACCATGAGTCGATCGGCAGGCCTCTGCCAGGCAGGCGAAATATCGTTTTGACCCGGGACAAAAGCTATGAAGCTACCGGCTGCGAAATCGTGCATACCGCGCAGGAAGCGCTGGCTCTGGTGGGGGGCGAGCAGGAGGCTTTCGTGATCGGCGGGGAAGAGATTTACCGCTTGTTTTTGCCGCTTGCCGACAAGCTCTACATCACGACGATCGATCATGAGTTCGAGGGCGATACGCACTTTCCTGCGTATGATCCGGAAGCGTGGAAAGAGGTTTCAGCGGTAGAGGGGGTCACCGACGAGGAGAATCCGTATGCTTATGTGTTCCGTGTCTATGAGCGTGTGGAAAAATGAGAGGGGATGTCCGCTGTGGCAGGCAGGCTTGATCAAGCATGTGCGGGAAGACATGAACAAATCGCTCGCTCGTATCGTCAAAAGCATCGAGCCGCTTGATGATGAGCTGGTTTGGGCGAGGGCGAAACCGAAAGCGGGGCAAATCGTCATCCTCTTCAAACTGAGGAAAGATACGGATGAACACATTTCCGGCCAGTATCATTGACTAAAAAGAAAGCAGTCCGTGACGACATCGAATCGTCGCAGACTGCTTTTGTTGTTTTCGCCGTTTGTGTGTTGTGCAGACCGATGTGGCGTGTTTGATCGACCTGTATAAGTCAACCAGCGTAAGCCAAAAGCATGGCGTAGCCAGGTTTTCTAATCAGTATTAATAAGTGCTCGCGCTTATAAATTCTGGAGCGGAAGACGGAGTACCTCAGCGTTACTTCTAGCATAAGCATCGGTAAAAACTTCCTTTGACCGAAGAGCCAGCTTCTTGAAAGGACTTCTGAAAGAAGTTTTTGTTAGTGACTGGGACTTGCTGTTCGAACGAAAATGGTTAATGATAGAAATTGGAAAAAATCGGAGCGTGAAGGAGGGCGGCCAATATGCCGGCGATTCGTCTGGCAACAGTAGAGGACATAAGTGATTTGGTTCGCATGCGATGGGATTTTTCGCAGGAAGAAAATCCGCAACATTCAGTCGATTATGAGGAGTTTTACCCGGTTTGTTCGGCGTTTTTGCGAAAAGCGCTGGAACAACCAATCCGATTCAATGGGGGAAGAAATCGATGGGGCTATTTGAAATCGAAACAACGTTAAAAGAAAACATTCCAGCCAACTTGATGCGAGGAATCGAAGCAGTAGGCGGCAAAATGACCATCACCAATGAACGGATTATCTTTACGCCGCACGTCCTCAATATTCAAACAAAGCCGCTGGAGATCGGCATTCATGAAATTACGGCGGTTGAGAAGCGGAACTCCCTGTTCATCGTTCCGAACGGCATCAAAATCGTAGTGAAGCATGGACAGGCATATAAATTCGTAGTTTGGAAGCGGGAGGAATTGATCGGGTTGATTCGTGGCGCGATCGGCATTGCTCATCGATAACATTCCCAAAGCCTCTGCACAAAACAGTAAGAAACAGGCAAACACGGCTATCCGCGTCTGCCTTTTTTCGTTTCACCGCTATTTCGTCGCGCTTCCTCTAAGCGGCACCTCTTTCAAGAAAAACGTCAGCAGGAAAGCAAAGAACACAACCAGCGCCCCGGTCAAAAAGACGCCGGAAAGCGAGTAGCTGAGCGATTCGCGCAAGATCGCGATCAACTCGGAAAACATGCCCCGCAGCTCAGGCGGCAGCGAGCTGCGCAGCTGCTCCAGCTTGGCGGCGTCAAGCAGCACCTGCGGATTTTGCAGCTGGCTCATGTATTTGTCCAGCTCGGGGTTGACGCCCATCAAGCGGACCTGCGCCGTTTGCATGACTTGGGACGTCCGCAAGTCGCCCAGCCCGGCAAACAGCTCCATCGCCTTCGAGGACATCCGGTGGGCCATCACGGTACCCATCACCGACACGCCGACGGTACCGCCGAGCGAGCGGAAAAACTGCGTGGATGCGGTGGCGACGCCCAGCAAGCTTTGTTTGACCGCATTTTGGACGGTGAGCGAAAACACCGGCGTTCCCAGCCCCAGCCCGACGCCTGTGAGAATATTGTTCCAGACGATGTGCGCAGTCGTTGTTTCCGGTGTCATGCGCGACATCAGCCAGATGCCGGCGACGGTCAAAAACAATCCGGTCAAGGCGAGCCATTTGTACGAGCCGGTGCGGGTGATGAGCTGGCCGCTCACCATGCTGCCGATAACCAGCGACAGCGTCAGCGGAATCATGATGAAGCTGGAGTGGGTTGCGGTCTGGCCCAGTACCCCTTGCACGAAAAACGGCATGTACATGATCGCGCCGAACATCCCGACGCTCATGGTGAAGGCAGACATGTTGGAGATGGTGAAGACGCTGCTTTTGAACAGCTGCAAAGGGATGACGGGATTTTCCGCCCGGTTTTCGACGAACAGAAACAAAAGCAGCGCGATCAGCGCGATGGCGATCATGCCGAGGATCGGCGGTGAGCTCCACGCATACTGGGAACCGCCCCAGCTGAGCACGAGCAGAAGCGGCACGACGGTCACGGTCAGCAGGAGCGAGCCCCAATAATCGACGTGCTCGGATTCGCTGTGCGGCACCGAAGGAAACATCATCCAGATCATCACGAATGCCACGATGCCGAGCGGCAGGAAAATCCAGAAGATCCAATGCCAGTCGAGCCTGTCCACGATATAGCCGCCCATGACCGGACCGAGCACGCTCGAAAAGCCGAAGATCGCGCTCATGTAGCCTGTCCAGCGCCCTCGTTCGCGAGGCGCGAAAAGGTCGCCGACCGCTGAAAAGGCGGCAGACATGATGAGACCGCTCCCGATTCCCTGAATGCCCCGGTACAAAATCAGCTGAATGATGGTGGTCGAGGTGCCCGACAGGAAGGCCCCGATCAGGAAAATCCCTACGCCGAAAAGCAGAAAGGGCTTGCGGCCGTACAAGTCAGAGAGGCGTCCCGCCAGAATGGTCGTCACGCTGGAGGTCAGCATGTAAATCGTGAACACCCAGCTGTAGAACTCCATCCCGCCCAACTTGGCGATGATGCGCGGCAGCGCCGTTCCGACGATCGTCTGGTTGATGGAGGCAAACAGCATGGCGGCCATCACCGCGATCATAATCGTTACTTTTCGTTTGGTTGAAAGGTGCTCCATTCCGTATCCCCCAGGTCCCCGCAAGCGGGTTTCGTCAGTTTTTCCTGTTTCCTAGCCTTTCCCATCCGGCCTATTCCATGCGATTTTTGCGCATCTGTCAGGGGATGGAGGAGCGAAATTCAGGGATTTCCTGCCCGAGGTTCAGGGAGTTCCCCTACATACGCAACTGCCTGGCCCGCATTACAATGAAACTGTAAATTTGCTGCCTGGTTACGACACACGTAACCTAAGTCGTCATTGAAGCAAAAAGGAGGGGATCGGGATGGGAAGACCAGGAGCGCCGAAGCGCAATGAGAACGAAACGGACTCTCTCAAAGGAACGCTGGTGTCGGTTCTTTTATTGGGAGCTTTTATCGTGGTAACCTGGCTGGCGGTTTTTTATCTCTTCCTGGAGAGGTCATAGCGCGAAAGGTTTGGCAGGTAGAGTGCGATTGGAGGGTTAGGAATGCATTTGCATCGTTTTGAAAAGATTTGGCTGCTGTTTGGCGGCGGTGTCCTTATTCTGTTCATTGTTTTGCTGGGTATCAACGCGTATCACTCCGGAATGATGCCACCGAGTGATCTGAATACGATTGATCCAACCAAGGTGGATCAGACACCACCTTTTGATAAACCGGGTTTGGTGAAAGTGGGCGACAACGAGTACGACCTGAACATGACCTCGTTTGCCTTCGGCTATGCTCCGTCTAATGTGGAAATACCGGCGGGCGCCAAGATTAACTTTCACGTGACCAGCAAGGATGTTGTGCACGGATTCGAGATTCCGGGAACGGCGGTCAACACGATGATTTTGCCGGGGCATATCAGTACGGTGACACACACCTTTGACAAACCGGGCGAGTACCTGATCCTTTGCAACGAGTATTGCGGGATCGCGCATGAAAAGATGGGTACGCAGATTATCGTGAAGTAGTGAAAGGATGTGACATACCATGATGAATCAGTTCTTCCCCGGCTTGCAGCAAGAAGGGCGTTTGGACCCGGCTACGGCCCGCGTCAGCCTGTACCATATTCTGGTGGCGTTCATCGCCTTTGGAATCGCTGCTCTGGCTGGTGTGATACAAGGGCTGGTGCGCGCCGGCATGCTGACGCTGCCCAGCGGCATCAACTATTACCAAATCCTGACGGCGCATGGCGTGCTGATGGGGTTGGTGTTCACCACGTATTTCATCGTCGGATTCCTGCTTTCCGGCGTGGCGAAAACGACAGGCGGCTTGACTGCGCTTGAACGGAAGCTGGCCTGGATTTGCTGGATTTTGATGACGATCGGGACCGTAATGGGAACGATCACCATTTTGCAAAACAATGCGACGGTTCTCTACACCTTTTATGCACCGTTGAAAGCATCGCCGTTCTTCTATATCGCGGCTGCGTTGATCGTGGTCGGCTCCTGGTTTGGCGGCTATGCGATGTTTGCCGCGTATGCAAGATGGCGCAAAGCGCACAAAGGACAGCGCTCTCCGCTGCTCGCATTCATGGCGGTCACTACGATGGCGCTTTGGCAAGTCGCGACGCTTGGCGTAGCGGCAGAAGTTCTGTTCCAACTGATTCCGTGGTCGCTCGGCTGGGTGCCGACGATCGACGTTGTTCTGAGCCGCACGCTGTTCTGGTATTTCGGCCATCCGCTGGTGTACTTCTGGCTGATGCCTGCTTATGTCGTTTGGTACGTGTGCATTCCGAAAATCATTGGAGGCAAGGTGTTCAGCGATACGCTGGCACGTCTCTCCTTTATCTTGTTCCTGCTGTTCTCCACGCCGGTCGGGTTCCACCATCAACTGATGGAGCCAGGGATTTCGGCACATTGGAAATTTATCCACGTCATCTTGACGTTGACGGTTGCGTTGCCGTCGATGATGACCGCGTTCTCGATGTTTGCCGTGTTTGAGCGCCGCGGCCGCGAACTGGGCGGCAAAGCGCTGTTCGGGTGGTTTACCAAGCTGCCGTGGAAAGATGTCCGTTTTGTGGCTCCGTTTATCGGGATGGCTGCCTTCATCCCTGGCGGTGCGGGCGGGATCATCAATGCAAGTAACCAGCTCAATGCCGTCGTGCATAACACCATCTGGGTAACCGGTCACTTCCACTTGACCGTTGCGACCACCGTTGCGCTTACGTTTTTCGGGGTGAGCTACTGGCTGATTCCGCAGCTGACCGGACGCGTGCTGACACCGAGAGTCAATCGCATCGGTATGTTCCAAACCGGATTGTGGACGGTGGGGATGATTCTGATGTCCGGCGCGATGCACTACGTCGGTCTGCTAGGCGCGCCTCGCCGCACGGCATTCGCCGAGTACGGCACGAGCCAAGTGCCACTGGAATGGCTGTCGTATAACAAAATCGCCGCAGTCGGTGGCTACCTGCTGTTCTTTGCGGCAGTCCTGATGATCGGCATCGTGATCAATCTGGTATTCTTTGCGCCAAAAGGCGAAACTGCATATCCGATCGCCGAAACGGCTGATCCGAAAGAGGTTGCGCCTGCGATTCTGGAGCGCTGGAGCGTCTGGTTGACGCTGACCGTCCTCTTGCTCGTGCTCGCTTACGGGTATCCGATTTATGAGCTGCTGGTGAATGCACCTCCAGGTTCGCCTCCGATTCGTACGTGGTAAAACCAGGGGCGGTATCGGGTTGGATGTTTGACATACGCTAGCGCGGGAGAAAAGAGAGGAGATTTCCTCTCTTTTCTGGCGTATCAGGTTCGTTGCAGGGGAGGGGAAAGCATGGAGAACGGTGCATGGTCTATCAGCGGAATGCTCAGCTGGCTGCGGGATGAAACAAATGCGGATTTTGCCGCAATCGCTTTGATGGAAGAGCATGAACAGCGAATGCGCTGGCAATATGCGTCAGGCAATCGGAATGAGCGCTACAAAAAAATCATCTTCAGTCGCAAGGGCATGATCGGCAACGTCCTGCGCTCCGGTCGCCTGATGATGATCCCGTCGTTTTTTCCGAAAAGCGGCGATGATCCGAGCGAATACGCGATACTCCTGGCGGAAGGGCTGAAGTCAGCCGTGGCGGTGCCTGTCATGCGCGAGGAGTCGATTTGCGGCGTGCTGTTGGTCGGGTGCCGCCAAATCCGGGTTTTCACAGAAGAGTTATCCAAAATTGTGAGCGCTGCAGAGTGGCTGGGTGACACGCTTCGTTCATAATCCTGTTGCCGGCAACGCTGTTTTCCTTCCTTAGGATCGGTTATCATAGAAGGAACAGTGTGTAGAGGAGGGAACGGGCTGATGACATGGTTGGAGAACATTGATGCGGACAAGGAGACTTCCTTGCTTCTCCGGTCGATTTTCCAGCATCTCACCGATGCGATTCTGGTGTTGGATCAAGATGGATTCGTGATCACGGCCAATCCCGCAGCCGAACAGCTAACAGAATGGAGCAGCCAAGAAATGGCGGGCAAAATTCACTTTTGCCAGATTTGCAGGGGAGTTGCGACGTGCACGGCCGAAGCGACCTGCATGGATTGCTTTACGAAAAAAATGATGGCGCCGTCGTTTGAAATGAAGGTGTTGACCAAATCAGGAAAAGAATTTCCCGTTGCAGCAAGCTCGACGCAGCTGCCGCACCGCTCATCCACGGCGTTGGTAGTCGTGCTGCGCGATATGTCGGAACAGCAGAAAGCGGAGCGCGAGCGCAATCTGCTCCTGATGACCAACTATGTGATTCAGGCCCAGGAGGAAGAGCGGAAACGCATTTCGCGTGAACTCCACGATGGCGTGGGGCAGGCGCTGTACAGCATTCTCGTCGGATTGAACGTAATCAACCAAGTCAAGATGGATGAGCAGATGTCGAACCATCTCGCGACCGTGCAGCAAATGACGGCGCGGGCGCTGGAGGAAGTGAAAAGCCTCGCGGTCGAGCTGCGGCCGTCTGCACTGGATGACCTTGGCCTCGTTCCGGCGATCCGTTCGTACATGAAGCGGTTCGAGCAAATTTTCGGCATCGAGGTAGAGCTGGACAGCAAAGGAACGCGCCGCCGCTATGCGCCGGTGGTGGAGACGACGCTGTATCGGATCTGTCAGGAAGCGATGACCAATGCGGCCAAATATGCCGATACCGACAAGCTGACGGTATCCATCCACGATTCTGGCGACAAGATCGCGATGTGCGTCGCCGACCAAGGCAAAGGATTCCGCCTCGATCAGGTGGAGGCTTCCGGCACAGGCCTCGGACTTTATGGCATGCAGGAGCGGGCCAGCCTCTTGGGCGGTCAGCTTACAATCACATCCGAGCTGGAAAAAGGAACCATGATACTGGTCAGCATTCCGCTGGATGAGAAAGGAGAGCCCATACATGTCGATCCGCGTACTAATCGCTGATGACCACGCCGTGGTTCGCTCCGGCCTCTCCATGCTGATCAACGCGCAGCCGGACATGGAAGTCGTCGAGTCGGCGGCAGACGGCAGGGAGGCGTTCGACAAGACACTCGCCATCAAGCCGGATATCGTCGTGATGGACATCAGCATGCCGCCCGGGGAAAGCGGGCTGTCCGCTACCGCCCGCATCAAGGAAGCCGCGCCGGATGTCCACATCCTGATCCTCACGATGCATGATGACGAGGAGTATTTGTTCCGTGTGCTGCAAGCCGGGGCTTCCGGCTATATTTTGAAAAGCGCTCCTGATTTCGACCTGATCACCGCGATCCGCCAGGTGCACAGCGGAGCCGCTTACCTGTATCCGTCGGCAACCAAATCATTGATCCAGGAATTTTTGCAGCGCGTGCAAAACGGGGAAGACCAGGGCAAATTCGATGTGCTGACCGATCGGGAGCGGGAAATCCTGTCGCTGATCGCGCGGGGCTATTCCAACAAAGAAATCGCCGAGCAACTGATCCTGTCGGTGAAAACGATCGAAACGCACAAAACGAAGATCATGGAGAAGCTGCATCTCAAAACGCGGCCCGAGCTGGTTCGCTATGCAGCCAAAAAAGGTCTGCTGGAGTTTGAATGATTCGCACTTATACTTGTATCTAGCAGAAAACGGCACCATACCTGTCGAAGGGAGGATGCCGTTTTTTCTTTTTGCGCAGGGACAACAAAGTTATCGCTGGAAAAATTCCACCCATTCGCCTTCTGGCCCATAGATGAAAAAGTAGCGGAAGCCATTGGGCAGCATCACGATCTCGGGATCGACGAACTGTGCCCCCAACTGTTTGACCCGCTCGTATTCTTCCTCCAGATTGTCCACATGGATGGCAAAGTGGTGCACCTTGCCTTCAGCCGGCAGGTGATCGTTGTAGCCGTGGATGATCTCCAGCTCCGTCTCGTCGGAATTGTGGAATCCGAGGAATGCCAGGCGAATGACGCCATTCGTGTGCGTCAGCGTGCCTTTCAGCTCGAAGCCGACGATCTTTTGGTAAAATTCAATCGCTTTCTCAAAATCTTTGACTGCCAGCCCTACGTGGTCAAGCCGTTTTTTCGCCATGCTGCGTTCACCAGCCCTTTTCATGATTTCTTCCATTTTCCGGCCGATTAATCCGACTTGTCAAGTGAGGATTACCGAACTGCAAGAAATAGTGCTCAATCGGGCTTTGACTTCCATATACATAAAGTAAGCGAGTGGGAAAGCGAGGGGGAAGACATGAGAATCGACGAGCAGAAGGCGCTGGAATATGCCATTGATGAAATTACAGAGATCGCGAAAGGATTCGGCCTTGATTTTTATCCGATGCGCTATGAGATTTGTCCCTCAGACATCATTTATACGTTTGGTGCCTACGGGATGCCGACGCGGTTTTCGCACTGGAGCTTCGGCAAAAGCTTTTACCGGATGCGGCTGCAATATGAGCTGGGCCTGAGCAAAATCTATGAGCTGGTCATCAACTCCGACCCGTGCTACGCCTTTTTGCTGGACGGCAACAGCCTGATCCAAAACAAGCTGATCGTCGCGCACGTGCTCGGGCACTGTGACTTTTTCAAAAACAACATCCGCTTCTCCAATACGAAACGGGACATGGTGGAGAGCATGGCGGCCAGCTCGGAACGCATCCGCCAGTATGAAATCGCCCACGGCAAGGAAGCGGTGGAAAACCTGCTGGATGCGTGCCTGGCGATTCAGGAGCACATCGATCCGAGCCTGATGCGCCCGAAGCTGAGCTGGAAAAAGGCAGCGGATGAGCAGGGCGATTCCACCCAAGGGGCGGCGAGGAAGCTGGGGCCGTACGACGATTTGTGGAAATTGGATAAAACGGCTAACACCGAGGAGCCCAAGCAGCAGGTCCGTAAATTCCCGCCGCAGCCGGAGAAGGACATCATGCTGTTCATTCAGCAGTTCAGCCCGCAGCTTGAAGAGTGGCAGCGCGACATCATGACGATCCTGCGCGAGGAAATGCTGTATTTTTGGCCGCAGATCGAGACCAAGATCATGAACGAAGGCTGGGCGTCCTACTGGCACAGCCGCATCCTGCGCGAGATGGATTTGACAGAGGATGAAACGATCGATTTCGCCAAGCTGCACGCGTCCGTCATCCAGCCGTCTCCGACCAGCATCAATCCGTACCATTTGGGGCTGAAAATTTTTGAGGACATCGAACGCCGCTATGATAATCCGACCAAGGAAGAGCAGGAGCGCTTTGGCCGCAAGCCGGGGAAAGGGCGCGAGAAAATTTTTGAGGTACGGGAGATCGAATCCGATATTTCGTTTATCCGCAACTATTTGACCAAAGATTTGGTCAATGATCTCGACATGTACATGTTCGGCAAGCAGGGGAACGACTGGGTTGTGACGGAAAAAGCGTGGGAACAGGTGCGGGACGGCTTGGCCAACACGCGGGTGAACGGCGGCTTCCCTTACATGACGGTCATGGACGGCGATTATTTGCGCACCGGCGAGCTGTATATCAAGCATTGGTACGACGGCATGGAGCTGGACGTGAAATACATCGAAAAGACGCTTCCGTACGTGCAGCAGCTGTGGGGCAAGTCGGTCCATCTGGAAACGATGATCGAGGATCGGGCGGTGCTGTTTACGTTTGACGGAAAGAAAGTGCACCGGCGGTTTTTATAAACGGAATGAGAAAAGGCGGAGGCTGCATGAGCGCAGCTCTCCGCCTTTACGCTTTCTGTGCAAACAGCTGCTCGGCCAAAGAGATGATGAAGTCCTGCTGGACGATTTTTTCGACCATGCGCGGAGGCAAGCCGGACAAGCCGTAATAGGCACCGGCCAGCTGACCGTAAACCGCTCCCGTCGTATCGGCGTCATCGCCCAGGTTGACGGCGAGCAGAACGCCTTCTTCGAACGACTGGGCGTGGTAAAATGCCCACAGCGCCGCTTCGAGGGAATCGACGACATAGCCGCTGCCTTTGATGTGGCTGGCGCTTTTTTGCTTGTAGGACCCTTTGGCAATGGCGGCAATGTTCGGGGCAAGCGGCTCTGTCGTCCAGCCGTCATGCAAAGGCGAATAGAGGCTCGACAGCAAGTCCTCTTTCTCTGCGCCCCGTACGGCTCCGGCAATCAAGCCGCCGAGATAGCGGCAAGCATCGACGGCTTCAGTCGCAGCGTGGGTGGTGGCGGAGCTTTTGCCGCTCATCTGGATCGCTGCGGACGGATCATCCGCGTAAAACAGCGGGACGGGGGCAAGCCGCATGATGGAGCCGTTCCCTGCCGCCATCGGGTTCGCGGAGCCGCTGTAAGGATCGCCGGTTCGCTCGAAGCGCAGCAAGGCTTCCCGCGTTGCATTGCCGATGTCAAAGCAATAGCCTTTACTGCTATGATACCCTTCGCGATACCATCTGACATAGCGGGTCATCTGGTCGCGGGCGTCGAAGCCGTTGCATGCGAGCAGGCTTTCGGCCAGACACAGCGCCATCGATGTATCATCGGTCCATTCACCCGGCGCAAGCTCATGCACCCCGCCGCCGACGATGTCGGTAACAGGCGGGAACGTACCGGGGGTGCAAAACTCCACCGTTCCACCGAGGGCATCCCCGATCGCAAGGCCCAACAAGCTTCCTGTGTATTGTTCAAGGCGATTCATGGCACTCGTTCCTTTCGTCAAATGGCTTTACGAGTAATTCCAGTACATCATTTTCAGCAGGGCCGGCACCAGGATGATTTGCTGGTAAAGCCGCTCATCGGGACGGTTTTGCCAAGTGAAGCGAATCAAATCATTGCTTGAGGAAAAATATTCCTGATTTCTCGCGGGCATGCTCCGTTTGCAAAATTCCAGCAAAGGTGCTCCATCCGCCGTGCGTACAGTGAAGGTCGAGGACAGGAATTCACTTTTTGCCACAGCAAGCGTGGAGCCATCCGCCCCTTCGACAACCAGTTCGAATTTTTTCAGGCTCATGCGATAGCGTGCGAGCTTCTCGCCGCTGGGCAAAAAGACATCCACGGGCGAATTGAGCCCAAAGCGCTGCGAAAGCTTCAATCGCACATGGCCGTCGCTGTCCGTCACGAAAAAGGACCGGTTCAAAAAAGGGCCGATGTCCACGAGAAAGTCGAGCGTCTTGTTGAGAAGTCTTCTCTCCTCGGCAAAGGTCAGCAGCGGCACGCCATCCACGGTATAGTACAGGTAGCACAGATCGATGCCGGCAGCTTTTTTCAGCATCAGTTCTTGACCGTCACTGAAGAAAGCAGCCTTTTCCTCCCGAGCGCTCACGTCTTCTTTCCATTTCGCTTTTTGGTTGAATCGCCATGCCACGACGAACAAAATAAGCGAAAGCAGCATGAGTTCTCCAGCCGAAAGAAAAGCGCGTGTCGGATCGGCATGATTTTTCCACAATTCATAACCGCCTGCTCCGATGCCGAGCAATAGGACAAAGGCCGCCACCCATCCTGTGACTTTGGCATTTCTCTTTTGCAGCTCGTACCAATTCATTGCAAAGCTCCTTCTTGCAGAACAAAGTGTAATCACAGTAAACATCGGGTAGAAAAAAATGGTTCCTTTCCACATATACGAGTGAAAAAGACAATGGTTTCGGATCAGAAAAAGGCCGAATTCCCCGCGAAGCAAGGAACTCGGCTGTGCAGCAAAACGATGGAAGCGGCGTTACACCCGTTCGAGCGGTTTGTGCGGCAAGGGGGGCAGCTCGACGCGGATGGAATCACCGGGGCGAATGTCGCCGCCGGCCAGGACGATTCCCATGATTCCGGCTTTGCGGGTGAGGGTGCCATCTTCATTGCGACTCAAGACTTCAGCCAAAAGGCCCGGCTGAAAGTTATCGATCTGCGGGCAAGGATTGCGCAGGCCGGTGATTTCCACGACAGCTTCATCGCCCACATACAGCCGCGCACCGGTCGGCAGCCCGAGCAGATCGATACCACGGGTCGTCACATTTTCCCCCAATTGGCCTGCAAAGACGTGAAAGCCGGCTGCCTGCAATCCATCCAGCAGCTCGGCATGGATCAGATGGACCTGCCGCAAATTCGGCTGCGTCGGGTCCTGTGCTACCCGCGAGCGATGCTTGACCGTTGCGCCGGCATGCGCATCGCCTTCGACCCCAAGCCCCGCCACAAGCCGGATGCTTTCCTGATTCTGCTTGCTGAACGTATGCGTTCCGCTCACGCTAACGGCCACAACCGTTCCTGTTGTTCCTTCCATGTTTCCACCGCCCGTTTTTCAAGATAGCTTTACCTTACCCAGAGGCTGGAAAGGTGTCAATGCTTCCGTTGTCGACGGATTGATCGCAAGCAGGCCGGAGTAATGGCACCGTATTGTATGAAAGAATTGAAACTTCAAGCAAAATTAGGTATGCTGTCCTGGCGAATAATGAGCCCGCGCTCAAACTGTATGCCAGCATCGGTTTTGCCGAATCGTACCGCTATTGGTATCGGGCCAAAGAGTAGCCGAAATCAGGGGAGGAAAGCATGGAACAGGATACGTTTTTGCATCGGATCAAGGCGCTCATCCAGGCGCATGAAGAAGGGGCGCTCGGCGGCGAGGTCATGCCTGAGGATGTGCTGTGCGGCTTGGTCCCCCAAGACGAGCTGCCTGATGTTTTGACGTTGGGCATGTCATTGAACTATCAAAGAAACGCCTATGCGCTGTGGCAGTCGATCGCGGATACGTATTGCGACGAAGGCGCGCGCTGGGTGTTCGTTCCGAAAGAAGCTGCAAAAGCCGGGCGGGATGTGCTGCGCGAAGCGCTGCTCCGCCATCGGGTCGCGCTGCAGCCGAACCGTCACCCGGACATATGGCAGCGTGTGGCGCAAGGAATCGCGCGTTCATCCGCGCGCGGGAACGTGGTGGGGCTGATTGAATCTGCTGACAGCGACATTGCCCGGTTAAAAACCGTCATGCAACAAGAACGAAAGCGTGACTTTCCATATTTGTCGGGGCCGAAAATTTTCAACTATTGGCTTTATGTGCTGGAGACGTACGCCGGCGTTCGCTGGAAGTCGCGGGAGTTGATCACGGTCGCGCCCGATACGCATATTTTAAAGGCGACCGTCCAGCTGGGGCTGTGTTCCCCGGACATTTTGCGCGGCGCTGCGGAGGACAGGCAGGCGGCTGCGGATGCGTGGGAGCGGGCGCTCGCAGGCAGCGGATGGGCGCCGATTGACATCCATACCCCGCTGTGGCTATGGAGCCGGGCCGGATTTCCGGCTTTGGGAGAAAGGTCGGCCCACCATTTATTCCGGGATGCCCGTCTGGAAACGGAGCGGCTGATCATCCGCCCGTACAAGCCCGAAGATGCCCGGGAGCTGTGGGCTGCTGTTTCCAGCCCTGATTTTTATGCGTTTATTCCAGGGGAGTGTACCCCTACGCTGGAAGAAATCGAAAACGTAATCAAATGGTCGGTGTCATGCTGCGAGAGAAATACGAAGGAAAAAATCGTAAAGTTCAACCTGGCGATCATCGAGAAAGAAACGAAGCAGGTCATCGGGTATTGCGGCCTGGGCCCCTATGATGTGGACCCTGCCCAAACCGAACTGTACTACGGGATTGCGGAGAGCCGCTCAGGTCAGGGGATCGCGACGGAAGCAGCCCGTGCCTTGGTGAATTTCGGCTTCGAAGTGCTAGAATTGGAGGAAATCGTCACGACCGTCCATCCCGAGAACCGTGCCTCGGTACGGATTTTGGAAAAGGTTGGATTTCGGTACGTTGATAAGCTGTGCAACCTTCCCAAAGAGCTGATGGAGTTTGACGGATATGATTACTATGTTGGCAGGAGAGCGGATCGTTGATCTTCAATTCTTCTGCAGCGAGAGAAAAGGAGGCGAGAACATGCCGACGATTGAAACCGACCTGTTCATTCAGGCACCGCCGGAAATCTGTTTTGACTGTTCGCGCAGCATCGAGCTGCATATGGAATCGACGGCGCAAACGCGGGAGCGGGCGATCGCAGGACGCACGTCCGGCTTGATCGAGCTTGGCGAAACCGTCACCTGGGAAGCGGTCCATTTCGGGATCAAGCAGCGATTGACGGCAAAAATCACGGAGTTCGACCGACCGGCGCGATTCGTGGATGAGATGGTCCAAGGGGCTTTCCAAAGCTTTCATCACACCCACGAATTCACGGCCACTGCAGATGGCACCTGGATGAAGGACACGTTTCGCTACACGTCACCGCTCGGCTGGCTGGGCAAGCTGGCGGACTGGCTGTTTTTGGAGGCATATATGAAAAATTTCCTCGTTCAGCGCAATCACGTAATCAAGCAAGCCGCCGAAAAAGCGTGGGAGAGCCAGCGGGATTGTTAGCCGTTCGATGGGGACTGCGTGTGCTGCCGGGGAGTCAATCCATTTTTCGGTTCAGCAAAAAGTAAAACACGAGCAAGATCGGTGTAGCCATAAGAAGCAATAAAATAAGACCGGGAATCCCAATGCTGGACATAAGACGAAACCCTCCTCAAGTATGTAAATAGTCGGTGCGTGAGTCATAACCCAGGCTGCATAAAACAGGAGACATAGTTTTTGACGAAAAAATTTACAAAAAGTTACAATTGATAGTGTGCGAAATGTGCAGCGGACAAAATAAAAAGCGAACCGCCAGCTTTTGGATGAAATCAAGAGCGGCCAGTATTCCGGACGTGATACAATCCGATATAAAGTAGGGTGGATGCTACAGCTAGATTCGGGGTGCCAACCAATGATACTGCGTACCAAACTTCACATACCGCAAACGCGTCAGAATGGCCTGATTGATCGGGCAGCGATCTTTGCGCTGCTGAATCAAGGGCGAGCAAGCAAGCTAACCGTCGTAACGGCTTCAGGGGGATACGGCAAAACAACCGCCCTGAGTCAATGGCTGCAGCAGAGCGATGTGCACGCCGCATGGGTATCCCTGGATTCCTATGATAACGATCTCACCTTGTTTTGGAGCTATGCGATCGCTGCTGTCAACAGCAGAATTCCCTCTTTTGCCGAAGCGGTCAGCCCGTTTTTATCCTACCTTCAATCCGGCGCGGTTGAGTTTTTTCTTACCGCCATGATCAACGAGCTGAATGCGCATGAGGAGGAATTGGTGATCATTTTTGACGATTACCATTCGATTGAACTGCCTCTCATTCACGCTTCGGTGGCTCATTTCCTCGCGTATTTGCCTGCTCATATTCACCTTTATATCACGAGTCGTTTCGAAATGCCCTTTCCTACGGCGAGACTGCAGGCTACCAACCAGATGGTGCGAATCACGGCTGCGGAGCTGAGGTTCCAGCTTGATGAAGGGGTTCGCTACTTTCAGGATTCCATGGAGTTGCCATTATCCGGGGAAGAAATCGAGAATCTGGTCAGCCGCACGGAGGGCTGGATCAGCGGGATGCACCTTGCAGCCATCTCGCTGAAAAAAAGCGGCGATTATCCTGCATTCATTCGCGACTTCAGCGGGGAACACCGCAGCATATCCGATTATTTGTTTCAGGAAGCATTTCGGCTTCAGCCTGAGGACATTCAGTCCTTTTTATTGAAAACGTCCATTCTCAACAGGATGAACGGCTCCTTGTGCGAAAGGGTTACCGGTCAGGCACATGGCCAGGCGCTGCTGGAGACGCTGGACCAGAAAAATTTGTTTATCGTCCCCTTGGATGAAGAGCGACAGTGGTTCCGGTATCATCATTTGTTTTCCGATTTTTTACGGAGACGCTTTCGGCAGAAGCATGCGGCAGAGTCGAAGCGCGTGCATGTCATGGCAGCCAATTGGTTGGAGGAGCACGGGTTTTTGGAAGAAGCGATGGAGCAGTTGCTGATGGATGGGCACCATCATGAAGCGAGTGCTTTCCTCGAAAAGCAGCTGCAAAATCTCCATGTGAAAAGAGGCGTGCTTCATCGCTGGTTGCGCGCGCTGCCAGAGCCCTGTTTTGCCGGCAAGCCGGGGATTCAATTCCTTTATGTAAAAGTGATGGTGGAAGCGGGTGAACTGGAGGCTGCTGAATCAAGGCTTCGCCTCATGAGGGACAAGCTGCTGGAGCCGGAGTGGGAGCCTTATGCAGGAACGATTCTGTACTTGTCCGCGGTTGTTTCTTTTTACCGGAAGGACTTTGGGCGAACGAATGATTATTTGGAAAAGTTCGATCGGTTGTTGCCGGAGGGCAGCTACATTCAGATGATCGAAGCGAATTCGTATTCGATCACGTTTGCTTCGCTATTAAGCTTTTTTGATGATTTGCATGAGGCCGAACGTTTCTTTTCCCGATGGATCAAGACATGGGAGGAGCGGGAGAATTACCCGTATAACGGATTTTTTTACAATTCGTACAGTTCGCTGCTGTATGAATGGAACCGGTTGGAAGAGGCAGCCGTGTATACGGAAAGGGTACTGCGGGAACCGTGCATGCAGCCCTATTCCCTTCTCATTGTGATTGCCACTACGTTTGCTGCGCAAATTTATCAGGCCCAGGGAAATTTGACAAAAGCAGTTGAGCTGCTGGAAGGGGTCAAATCCAGGATTCATTCAGCAGATCGTAACATTTTCATGAGAAAGATCGAGGCGGAAAAAGCGTATTTGTCACTGTTAGACGGTTCCTTTGACGAGAGCTGGCTGCAAACATGCGGCATCAAGCATACCGATACAATTCCGCTGGGCTTTGAAAAGGAGTATCTCGTCCTGGCCAGGGCGCTGATGGCGTGCGGGAAGATGGAGGAAGCCCTGCAGCTACTTGCCAGGTTGTATCGACTCGTCGATGAGAATGATCGACTTTGGGAGAAAATCAAGGTGTCCATTCTGCAAAGCATGGCTCTTTTTATAAAGGGAGATACGGCAGAGGCGGAGTTGAAGCTGGAAGCCGCACTCCAATGGGCAAAACCGGGGAGATACATTCGCAGCTTCATGGATGAGGGGCCCAAGATGGCCGAGCTGCTGCGCGAATTTCTCCGGAAAAGACAGCATCGCGCAAGCCACAAGACTGCCGGCACAACTTTGGCCTACGCCAGCGAATTGTTGCACATGATGAAGGAGCATATGGGGGAACCGGTCATTCAGGCATCGTTGCTCACCAGGCAGGAACGAAAAATCTTGCAGATGATTGACATGGGCTTGACGAATAAACAGATCGCAAGGCAGCTCCATATCACTTCGGAAACGGTTAAGAGCCATCTGAAAAGCGTGTACAGAAAACTCGATGTGAACAACAGATTGCAAGCGTTGAGGAAAGGAAGAGAATTGAATTTACTGTAGGGCATGTTGAACATTGCCTCTTGTTTCTCCCCCGATCGGGGGATTTTTTTATGACCAGAATCACTTTAGAATAGTGCGAGAGTAAGAGAATCCGAAAATACGAGTTCCTTGGTTGCAAAAGCGATGGAGGAGAAAGGACAGATTTCATGAGAGTTTTTTATTCGAAAGGTTTGGTTTTTGCTTTGGCGTTGATCGTTCTCTTGTTGAGTGGATGTGTAACTTCACAAAGCAGCGTTACTTTTCAATTTGATGATGCTGGGGTGTATCCACAGGACTTATACGTTCGGCATGCTGATGGTAATGTTTCAAAGGGCGAAACAAACGATAGTTTACAGAAGGAAATAACGGTAGCAACCAGCGGGAAACCAGTTGTTGGAGGCTTTCTGACGGATGGCACGGTCAGTTGGGTGCCTGACTATTCTTACAATTTCGATAGCATTCATAGCGTTCATGTGAGCGCGGCTTCAAGTCAGAAACCGTCCAAGCCTGCAGACCACGTTCAACTGCTATCCGCATTACCCAATCAAGCTAACCCAGGCTATGTCGATGCAAAATTTGCGGTTTATGATGCAGACAACCAGCTTGTGACGGGCCAAGCGGAAGTTTTCGCGCACTCCAATCCAGATGTAACTTTTTGGAACAACGATGACAAGGAGCAAACGGTTGGTTCTTTTTACACGAAAACCGATACCGTGTTGGAAGGTTTCTCCTCCTATACCACGAATGGAAGCGTTACATTTGTGCTTCGGCCAAACGCTGATTTCTCTTTGCCGCCGCTCGCTTTGTACTCTGGTCAAAAATTGCTCTATGATTCGGAAAGGCCGGTTACCGTTTCTTTCGACAGTAATGGGGGGTCTGAGGTGAGCAGCGAAACGGTGAGTCATTACGGTACGGTGACCCAGCCGGCCGCCCCGACGAAGAACGGGTATACATTTGGCGGGTGGTACAGCGACACCGGCTTGACGAGACTGTTCGATTTCAACACTCCGCTCAGGGAGAATACGACGCTGTACGCAAAATGGGAATCCGTGAATGCGGCGCTGTCAGGCTTATCAGTGGAACAAGGCACTTTGGAACCGGCGTTTTCGGCAGCGAACGTTCGGTATGATGCCAATGTGAATCACAGCGTTTCGAGTTTTACTTTTTCCTTGACCAAAGGCGATCCGAACCAAACGATTACAGTTACGGGGGCGACATACCAATCTGCAACCGGAAACGTATACACCTATCAAGCCAACCTGGTTGACGGGCCGAATCCGATTCAGATTACGGTAGACTCGGAAAATCGGGCACAGCACAATACGTACCTGCTTACGGTGAACCGCGCACAGGCACCGAGCAGCAATGCCAACTTGAACAGACTGACACTATCGAGCGGAACGCTTAGCCCTGCTTTCGCTGCGGGGCAGACGGCATATACAGCAAGCGTACCGAACGACGTATCGGCCATTACGATCACTGCAAGCGCCGAGGATAGCGATGCCACACTGACGGTTGACGGAAACGCGCTTCGGAGCGGTCAACCAAGCAGGGCGATCTCGCTCAGAGAGGGAACGACTTTCATTGCCATCGTCGTGACTGCACCGGATCTGACCACCAAAACGTACACCATCGATGTGACAAGAGCGCACCCCTCCCTTCCTCCTCTTCCCGCTTTCTATCCGGTAACGGGCGTAAGCCTTGATCAGGCGGTGCTTGGCTTACAGGCAGGAGGGGACAGTGCAGTTTTGCACACCACGATCCATCCATCTTACGCTACCAATCAAAGCGTGATGTGGAGCAGCAGCAATCCGCAAGTGGCGACAGTCAGTAGCAATGGTGTTGTGACGCCGCTTTCTCCCGGCACCGCAACGATTACGGTTACCACGGTAGACCAAGGCAAAACCGCGACAAGCACCGTGACTGTCAGTGAAGAGAAGAAGCTGGTCGGTCTGGAAGCGTCCGAAAAAACGATTTTGTTGAAACCGAATGAATCGAAATCCATAACCTTGTATGCCGTCTATTCCAACGGCACCAAAGAAGACATCACCAATATGAAAGACGTTGCGTATCGTTCCAGCTCGAGAACGGTGGTAACCGCCGCGCAAGGCGTTATCAAAGCGGGGAAAAAAGAAGGGAAGGCAACCATTACCCTGATGTATCAAAGTCAAAAGCTAACAATCCCGGTGCAAATCTCGAAGGTGGACGTGGCAAAGCTAGAGGTGCAGCCGACCGAACTGGAAATCGGCACAGGTGAAGTGAAGCAGCTACAACTGACAGCAACGCTTTCAAACAAGGAAAAAGAAAATGTAACGGAACAGGCTACATGGTCGTCAAGTGACCCGGAGGTGGCAACCATCGATCAGAATGGCAAGTTGAGAGCGGTTGCTCCCGGTACGGCTGTCATCACAGCCACCTATGGCGGCCAAACGGCGGAACTGTCCGTAACCATCAGCGAGTCGATACAGGTGAGACGCCTTCTTGCTTCTAAAAAGAAGCTGACGGTAGCTGCCGGAAAAGATCAAGCCGTCAGACTGACCGCCTATTATGTGGATGGCTCGAAGCAAACCGTGACGGAGCAGGCAGAGTGGTCGAGTGATGATGAGATCATTGCGACCGTTGAAAACGGTAAGATTCACGGGAACGTCAAAGGAACGGTGACAATCGAGGCGACGTACCAAGGGAAGTCCGTGACCATTACGGTTACGGTTACGGAATAAAGCGGAAAAAGCTCACATCTCATAGGAGGTGTGAGCTTTTTTAGGGGGCGCAATCCATGAGAAAAACCGCTAACACAAAACGATGATTCGATAGGGTACGGTTTGGGCGGGGATGCTTCTGGTGGAAGGTCCATAAATGACAATCAGATCGCGGTTCGCGGGGCTTTTGGAAAAGGATTGCCCATTTGTTAACACGATTTGGGTGTACGGAGAGATCGTTAGTTGTAATTGCCCGTCGCTGCTAACCAGCTGACTATTAAAATAACTGACTTTGACATTTTGAATGGAGTTATCTTTTACCATGACAAGCGCTTGATATTGAGGAGGGTAAATAAAAGGAACAGGCGCATTCCCGTCATAATATCCGGTTACCCGGTCGCCGATTGCCACCATGACGTGGTCGACAAAGTAAGTGGCAGGCGATACGACGAAATTCGCTACTGCTCCTGAACTGTTTTCGACAGAAAGTAATTGATAGCAGCCTTCCCCTTCACCGGTTTGCCCTGTATGAAAATCGCTGATCATCGTAACGGTCCCCTGAAAAGCATAGAAATTAATCATGCATATACCTCCATTGCGTTAAGGCAGATGAGCGTAAGCCCTCGCACTTTTGCCCATCTTATCGTCAAGTTATGTGAAAGTACCGGGAGCGGTGATTATCATCATTTCGCATGGCTTGTTCTTTTTCATTACGTGCGCTAGCCTCACTGACAGCAGTTGTCAGTGAAGTCGTTTTATGATGGAGATAAAACAACCATTGGAGGACTTGCAAATGAATCATACGGTATACCTTTATGTATTCGATACGATGGCGGATTGGGAAGTAGGATATGTAACCGCTGAACTAAACTCGGGAAGATATTATAAGGAAGGAGTACCCGCATCAAAAATCGTTACGGTGGCAATCGATAAGACTCCGATTAGGACGTTAGGAGGCTTACAAATCGTACCGGATATGGAACTTGCCGAGTGCCACATGAGAAACGCAGATGCGTTGATTCTGCCCGGAGGAGATACGTGGACAGACATCATTCATGAACCGATCTTGAGTAAGGTAGAGCAATGTCTGGAGGAAGGGATTCTGGTAGCAGCGATTTGTGGTGCGACAACCGCTCTTGCTCAAAAAGGATGGCTGGATTCGAGATACCATACAAGCAATGACCTGGAATTCCTTAAAATGATCTGCCCTGCCTATGCGGGAGAAGAATATTATATGAAGGAGCCAGCCGTAACGGATGGAAAACTGATAACGGCTTCCGGCATAGCGCCATTGGAATTTTCGCTGCATGTCTTGAGAGCGTTGGATGTGTTTTCTTCCCAAACATTGGATGCGTGGTACAATCTGTATCGGACGCGTGAACCTGAACATTTTTATGCGTTGATGAATTCCATTCGATGAGGAGATAAGCGAAGCGGCAGTCGAGGACGATAGGTTCGCATCCCGGACTGCCGCGTTTCTTAAAACATATAATCGTGCTTTTTCTTCCGCGACAGGATCGAGCCGCCGATCGCAACCAGGACGACTCCGAAAATGCCGCCGATCTGCGTGGATAAAAAGGAACAGGCGAGGAAAATGAAGGCGATGGCGGTGAGCAGCATGATCGGGATCAAAAGCCCGATTTTGCGGAAACCGAAATAGTACAGCTCCCACAGTCCGAACGCTGGACCAAGCAAAAAAATCGGCCACGTTTTGCTCATGTCGCCGTCAAGGACGATCTCGCTGAAGAAAAAAAGCAGGGCGTATACAAGCAAAATGCCGCCGGGAACAAGGACGCCGGAGCGGGCGGGGCTTGGCTTCAAAAAATAAAACAAATGGAAGCCGATGGCCGGAATCAAGAGGAAGGCAGGCCAGAGCTTGTCGATGCCAAACTCCATCCCGCTGTAAGTGGCGAGCACGAAGAGTATGCCGATTCCGGTGAGAATATAGCCCAAAAGTTGTCGCATTGAATGGTTCTCCCTTCAATCCAATTCATCATTTCTGTATAAATCTACCACATGAATGGCAGGAGATGATCCGTCTAAGGGCTGATCCGTGCATACGTCTTTCGGGAAAGGGAGAAGAAAAATAAATGTTTACGATAATTGGCATAATCCGTATAATACGAAATGTCGACAATCGACATGAATCGATTGATGAAAAGGCAAGTCCGAACAGCTTTCAAACACTCTAACAAGGAGGGGAAATCATGACAACAGACAATTTGTTGAAAGAGCTTACATACGCAAAAGAGCGGATCAAGTCGTTTTTTCGGGAGTTGACCGGACTGATCGGCGTGTCGGGTGCTGAGCAGGAAGTCGTGAGATATTTGCGCGATCAGCTCGCAGCGGGAGCAGATGAGGTGAAGATCGACCGCAACGGCAATGTGACGGCGATCAAGTACGGGACGAAGCCGGGACCCAAGCTGATGGTAGCTGCTCATGCGGATGAGGTCGGCTTTTGCGTAAAAAACATTTTACCGAACGGCTTTTTGGCGTTTGACCAGATCGGCGACGGGGCGGACGCGCTGCTTCCGGGGCGAAAGGTATGGATCAGCACCCGAAACGGCCGCAAAATCACCGGCATCATCGGCGTCAAGGCAGGGCATATGCAGACGGCAGAAGAAGCGCACAAGAAGCTGACGATCCGCGATGCTTACCTTGATGTAGGGGCATCGTCGAAGCAGGAAGCGGAGGAGATGGGCATCCGCATCGGCGATACGATCGTGTTCCAAAGCGATTTCACCGAGATGTTCAATCCGGACCTGATCTCGACCAAATCCGTCGACAACCGGATCAGCTGCGCGATTCTCATCGAGCTGTTCCATCAGCTGAAAGACGAGGATTTTGCCGGCACGTTATATGGCGTCGTAACGGTTCGCGAGGAAGTGGGATTGCACGGTGCCGCGATGCTGCGCAATGCCATTGATCCGGATTATGCGATCGTGCTCGATACGATTCCGGCGGGAGATGTGCCTGACATCGATACGGAGCGGATGCTGCCCGTCTACCTTGGCAAGGGGCCGGCTTGCCCGATCGCGGACGGCACGCCGGAAGGCTTTTTCACCTTTATCCATCCGAAGGTGAGGGAAATCATTGAAGCGCAGTCGGAAGCAGCTGGCGTACCTTTGCAGTATTTGACGCTGGTCGGCAACTATTACACGACAGATGCGGCTGGCTTTGCCTTGGCGAACGGCGGCCTTCCCGTCGGTATCATCGCTACGCCGCGACGCTACTCGCATTCGCCGGTGGAGCTGGTCAACCTGAACGATGCCGCGCAAGTCTTGCGCATCGTCAAGGCGATCGTCAGGGCGAACGGGGAGAAGGATTTTTCTTTCGTCTGATCTGCGCGCTTCGTGCGTGGAAGCGGCAAATGATATAATAGGATTGTTTCTGCCAAACGATACCTATTTCAATGCAGGAGAATAAAGCAAATGAATAGAGCTTTGATTGATAATAATGCGTTGTCGAACCTCATTAAAAACAACATCACGGAAGATATCATCATGGGCAAAATCTTGCCCGGCGAGAAGCTTATCGAGACCAAGTATGCGGAAGCGTTCGGGACGAGCAGGGCGCCGATTCGCGAAGCGTTTTACCTGTTGTCGCTAGAAGGCTTCGTGGAGAAGATCCCGCGCAAAGGAACGGTGGTCAGAGGCTACTCCGCTGAAGAGATCAAGGACTTGCTGATGATCCGCTGCTTTTTGGAAAATCTGGCGATCGAGAAGCTGGAGCACCAGGACATTTCGCAAGACTTGGTCAAAATGGAGCAGCTTCTTACCGCGATGGAGGCGAGGGGCAGCGAGAAGGAATACGCCAAGCTGAACTACGATTTCCATTCCCGGCTGGTGACCGCAAGCCGCAGCGACGTGCTGGAAAATATGTATGCCAAGCTGGGGGTGCCTTTGCTTTCCGTGCAAACGATCGCGTTCATGGAGGGACAAAACATGAAGCAGTCGCTGGCTGAGCACAAGCAGATTGTCCGTTTGCTGCGGGAGAAAAATTTCGCGGAGGCAAAGCAGCTGCTCGATACGCATAACAAAGCCGTGTTTCCCCGCATTGAAAAGTATCTGGAGAAAAAGGGGAGCGGCGCGAAGTAGCCCGTTTAGCCCGCTTAGCCCGCTTAGCCCGCTACCGACGAACTTGTGCACGATGAGGATGATAGGCCAAGAGACAAAGGTCTCTTGGCTATCTGCTCCGGTAAGTGCTCTAACGTTTCTTATTTCTAATGAATGTCGACGATCGACATTATACAGTGATAAAGACTGATACAACGTTCCTTTATGAAAGCCATTTCTTCTTTTGTTTTGCAGCTACCAAAGAAACCAGCATGTCCAAACTTCACTTTTCCGATTTGCGAGGAGGATTTCATGAACAGCGAAA
This sequence comes from Brevibacillus fluminis, assembly GCF_052072235.1. Taxonomy (GTDB): domain Bacteria; phylum Bacillota; class Bacilli; order Brevibacillales; family Brevibacillaceae; genus Brevibacillus_D; species Brevibacillus_D fluminis_A. The sequence goes on from NZ_CM125436.1 coordinate 1,118,206, forward strand.
AAACAACTTTGTAGCAACGGTTCACCTTATGGCCTCTGATTTTTGTTGGTCTCGCTGCGATTTCTCCAGGGACAGTTTTAACCACATTCGGCATTGCCGCACAAACTTCACACGGCATGGTTCCGGCATCCTATCTGATCGCGCTGGCGGTCCTGCTGTTTACGGTTTACAGCTACGGCCGGATTGTCAAGATGTATCCGGCGGCAGGCTCAGCCTATACGTACATGTAAAAGGCGCTCAACCCTCATCTCGGCTTTATCGTAGGCTGGGGACTTCCATCCGATTATTTGTTCATGCCGATGGTGAACTATCTGATTTTTGGCATCTTTCTTTCCGCGTGGTTCCCGTCGATCCTGTTTTATGTGTGGGCGCTTGCCCTGATCATCTTGGTGACTTTTATCAACATCAGAGGCGTCAAGCTGGCGACCAGCATGAATATGAGCACCAGCATCTATGGCGTACTCACGGTCTTTTTCTTCACGATTCTTTCTTTTAAAAGCGCGATCAGCGGGGTGGGAACGGTTCAGGTGATCACGTCGCTGCCATTCTTCAATCCCGACGTATCGCTGTCAATTGTCGTGGCGGGCGCATCCTTGCTTTGCTTTTCGTTCCTCGGATTCGATTTGATCGCCACGCTGACGGAGGAGACCGTCGATGCCAAAAACACGATTCCAAAAGCGATAATGATCGTCGTTCTCTTGGTTGGCGTGCTGTTCGTCCTTGTCTCCTATGCGATGCAGATCGCTCATCCTGACTATCTATCGTTTAAAAATCCGGATTCGGCCGCCTTGGAAATCGCCGCTAGCGTCGGAGGGGAATGGTTCGTCGCATTTGTCCTGGGGAAAACGGTCATGGGCACATTGGGCTCCGGTTCAGCCGCGCATATGGGCGCCTCCTGCTTGTTGTATGCGATGGGCCGAGATCGCGTTTTGCCGAAAAAGGTGTTCGGCTATCTGCATCCGACGTACAAAACGCCGACCATCAATATTCTTCTCGTCAGCGCATTCTCCTTGCTCGCGCTGGTTCTCCGCCCGTTCCATCGCTCTTCTCAAAAATTCTTCATGTGTGATTTCTCCGTTCAAGCTCATACGGACCAGTTCTTCATCCGATTCGGTGGCCGCTATCCCCTCGATCTCCAGCTAAGCTTTTGCCATTCTCATAGTTTCAGTAATCCGGATCTGCCTACTCATCAAAACCCTCCCCCTCTATGCGTTCTACTAGCGAAATGTAGCCTTTATCTTTTTCCATAAATTGCAGTAGCCTTCACAAACCAAGTCGCAGCGCGACTTTCAGGTAGGCAGTAACCTACTTAATATCCTGCACTTACGCACGAATTGCCCAGAATGGGGCCAATTCGGACGCCCATCGTAGCTGCTATGCAGTCAAAAACTCATCAGCGTCTTGGAAGTTAAAAACGGAATGCACCGGCTCAACATTTTCTCTTACACATTTCTCGACGACATGATCCATGACATCGACAGCCTCCGGATACACCGCTACCGGCTCATCACAAAATTCGTTTGCTGTTGATTAGGCGCTGGACCATCGTTTCTTTAAAATGCATCTCGCTACTACACACTGGACATTTCAAAGCGAACATCTCCTTAATATTCAATTATTCAAAATCCCAAGCGTTCCGTCCAAAACGGGGAGGAAGAATGGATGCAATCTAGGGTTCCCCTGATTTCCACAACCTTTCACTAAAACAGTAACAGCCAGTGTCCATGAAGAGTGGACAAACTGGCTGTTACACCCAAAAATCAATATCTCGTCCTAGCTTCTGTTTTCTCCATTTTTCGTTTATGCAACAAATTCCATTTTCGTCTCGTCATAATTAATGTCGGATGGGAAAAAATTCAAGATTATATTTGATCAACATTGGAGGGATTCAATTGATACAAAAACTACTTTCATTCAAACTTCTGGTACTCATGTGTGTCATGTGGAGTGGTCTAGCAGCGAATGTAATTGCAGCAAGTAACGTTACTGTCCAAACAAAGCCCGCTATTCAACACATGGTTGTATTGTCTAAAGCTATAGATAATACTATTACACTGGAAGAAACATGGTATAACCCGCAAAACTCTGATATTCGAATCGATTACGTTTATCTACCATTTTTAAATAGTAACAAGGTAGAGAGTTGGAAGAGGATTGAAACGCAGGGTGGAAAATTAAGATATGAATTGAAGAATATAAAAGGAACAGTGACCGAAGAAACACAAACGGTTAAATACGTAAATAACCCATATTCACTTACTCATTCCATGTTTAAAACTATCGCTAGTGGTTATCAAACAAAGGACTGGAGTTATGTAGGAAGTACAGTATTAAACGGGAAGGAAGTTAAAAAGGTCAAACGAATTGTAGCAATAAAAAGTGATCCTAATGTAGAAATAGCCTATCTTGATCCAGTTACATGTATACCCAGTAAAGTAGAAATGTTCGCGGGAGGAAACTATATCACGCCAGTTTTGACCAAACTGTATTATTATGATGAAATTACAACTTCCAGTGAAGACATTTTTGCAGTTCCAACAAAATTTAAAACGAATTGAAAAGAGAAAAAGCGGCGTTTGGATGACCAACGCCGCTTTTTTTATTAGACGTATTCGTAAAATTTCTTGATCCGGTCTCTCATGCCGGAAAGAGACAAAATTAACGACGTAGTGTTGGCATAAAATACGAAGTCACTCGTGTGAGTATTAGAGAGGTCAATAAAAGCGTCTTCGTATTGCTGATACAGCGAACTTTTACTATTCAGTACGTTTGAATCCATTTCCATAACCGCACCGATGATCGCCGTAGCGTTGGATGCTCGTCCGCCAGCAACTGGTTTGTAGTCTAAATCAACAACAGCGCCATTAATATTGAAATCATCCCGAATAGAAAGTGATTTCTTAACAGCGGTGATAGTTCTTGCATCACAGTTATCACCAGCATGGAAGTAATAAGCGGGTTGGATCAAAATGTGGTCAAAGATGTTTGTCCGGTTGGCAATAATACCCAAGTTCTTGATGATGTTTTTCGCGTTAGCGCCAAAACCATAGTATGGGCACCACATAAACTGCTTATTTAACGAGCGAATGTATGTTGAAACATCACTCATTAACTTTACAGTCTGGGTTGCTGTCGGATTTGAGGGGTCGACTACGGTATCAAGAGGTTGCACAGCTTCCATGGTATAGTAAAACCCACAAAAATTAGACTTGTTCGCCCCGTTGCTAATCGCAACCTCCATCATTTTATCGATGTAGTTTTTATATACACCGATGAAAGCACTAGCATTGTCATAGGCAGTTTTAGTGCTATCAAGAAGAGGTACTCCAACCCACACTTTTCTGCCAGTACCTGATGCGAGCCAGTTTTTCCAAAATGTGTCCATTGCAGTAGCGCAATCATTGATGATTTGTTTCTGCCCAGCGCTATCACCGTACCTAAATTTTTGATTACCTATTACAAGCACATAATCGCGAACGCCCATATCGGAAAGAGCAGTGATTTGATCCTTTGTAACTGTTTCATAACCACTTCCAATGTACACCAAGAGACCAGAAGTTTGACCAGGTAATGTACCAGCTGGCATATTTCATTCCTCCAATAATGTATGATAACGACTGATTTGACCGGTCATTTCGTCGTTTCATCAATAAAGGAGAAAAATTGGGGGATTTAACAACCAGATACAAAAATTTTTTCAAAAGATTTCTTGGCCGGTACTTTTCGCAGCTGCTGCTTCCAGCATAAACGCCTCATGGGCTTGCTCGATCAGCGTAATGGAAGTGGACCGTTACGTCCACGCGTCGCATGTCTGCGAGGGCGTTCTTCAAACTGGACACAGCACACCCTAGGCTATCAGCGATCGTCGCGAGCGGTCAGAAAACGTTCCATTTGCGACTCAACTCGGTTTTCGTAACCGCCAGATCGGATTCAACCCGTTTTTTCTCGAGTGTATTTGCATAGGTCAAAATGTTGAGTCGTGCATAAAATGCCGGATCAAGCTTGTCTTATACATCATTGCGATAAGCTTGTTTCATTTCTACAATAGGGTGCCTATGCGTTAGGATATGCCCCAATTGCATATCGACTTTTCCATTTGCAGCGGTCGCTGAAAGGTATCGAGTAAGTCAAGCACAGTCTCCGGAGTCAACTGCAATCGTAAATATGAAATTGGTAAGCCGTCAGGATCAAAGACGATATTCTTCCCGTTCACAGTAACAAAACCAGGATCTGATGCCGCGAAACCCTCATCATTTTCTTCATGGCATCAAACAATTCGGCAGTTGCCGGAATACCGGAACGAGCGAATGCACTCAGCAAATAGAACGTGTAAATCACATCATGACCAAGAGCATGGCATGTTCCGATTTCCTCGCCTCCACTACCACAACCTCCCTCCCAAAAAGAAAGCCCCCCTCTTGAAAATTACCCAAACATATTGTAATGTAAAATTGTCGACAATCGACATTAAGGTTGCTATAAACGATAAAATCCAGAGGAGAATCCGATGAACACGGCATTCCTTTTTCCCGGTCAAGGTTCGCAGCGTCCCAACATGCTGCATGATTTGCCTGAACATTCAGATGCTTCGCGGACGCTTCAAGAAGCGAGCGAGGTGTTGGGTGAGGATATTCTCACCTATGATACGGCAGAGAAGTTACAATCCACCCGGTTTGTTCAGCTTAGTCTGCTCGTCGCCGGTGTCGCAGTTTCCCGTGCCTTGCAAGCGGAGGGGGCGATCCCCGACATGGTCGCCGGACATTCTGTGGGGGCATTTGGGGCTGCGGTTGCGGCCGGATCATTGGCTTTTCAGGATGCGATCGCGCTGGTCAAGCTGCGCGGGGAGCTGATGGAGCAGGCTTATCCGAACGGGTATGGAATGGGTGTCATCTTGGGATTGAGCGAACGGCGTGTACACGAACAGATCGAACGCTGTTCTACAGCCGACTCGCCCGTCTATGTTGCCAACCTGAACGCACCTGACCAGATTACCGTTTCCGGTGTGCTTGCAGGATTGGACAGCGTGCTTGCGCATGCGCGGGTGGCAGGAGCGCGCAAGGCGCAGCTTTTGCATGTGAGCGTGCCGTCTCACTGTGTTCTGATGGAAGGCGTCGCCCGACAGCTGGAAGCGGCTTTGGAACGGATCCCCTTACATACGCCGCGCATTCCTTATGCAGGCAACCGTACGGCGAGGCTTTTGCGCACAGCGGAAGCGATTCGCGAGGATTTGGCGGCGAGCGTGGCGGCAGCGGTTCGTTGGCATGACGCTACTTCCCTTTTGTACGAGTTGGGCGCCCGGCTTTTTGTAGAGATGCCGCCAGGGCACGTATTGACGGATCTGGCTGCGTATGCGTTCCCTGATGCGCGCTGTGTCGCCATCGCGGAGCGCGGTGTCAAGGCAGCGGTTTTGTTCACAAGGCGAATGAGCGAAAACGGATAGAAACGCTACAACGATAGGAAGGGAGTAATCCGCATGATGCAGAGCAGCAAGGAAAGCACGTCAGCCGGGCGAAGCTGGACGCGCCGCCGTGACGAGAAGGCGCGAAGGCTTCAGCGTGCACAGCGCTTCACGGTGGGGAATCGCATCCCGACTGACCGGATCGTGGAGGCGCTCGAGGTGCTGCTGGCCCCCGGCGATCGGGTCGTTTTGGAAGGAAACAATCAAAAGCAAGCCTCTTTTTTATCGATGGCGCTTGCGCAAGTCGATGCAGGCAAAGTGAACAAGCTGCACATGATCATGTCCAGCATTTCCCGTCGGGAGCATCTCGACATTTTTGAAAAAGGGATCGCCGAGAAAATCGATTTCTCCTACGCGGGAACGCAAAGCTTGCGGGTGGCGCAAATGTTGGAGGACGGCATTCTTGAAAATGGGAGAAATCCATACGTATCTCGAATTGTTCGGCCGGCTGTTTATCGACCTGATTCCCAATGTGGCGCTGGTCGCGGCGGATAAGGCCGATGCCGCAGGCAATTTGTACACCGGTCCCAATACGGAGGAGACGCCTGCGATCGTCGAGGCGACGGCGTTTAAAGACGGAATCGTCATCGCGCAGGTCAATGAGCTGACGGATGAGCTGCCGCGCGTTGACATCCCGGGCTCCTGGATCGATTTCGTCGTGGTGGCCGACAAGCCCTATCAGCTTGAAGCTCTTTTTACAAGAGATCCGCGCCACATCACCGAGCTGCAGATTTTGATGGCGATGATGACGATTCGGGGCATTTACGAGCGGCACAACGTCCAATCGCTGAACCACGGGATCGGCTACAACACGTCCGCAATCGAGCTTTTGCTGCCGACATACGGCGAGCAGCTTGGGCTTAAGGGGAAAATTTGCAAGTATTGGGCGCTCAATCCGCATCCGACCTTAATTCCTGCGATTGAAAGCGGGTGGGTGGACAGTGTGCACTGTTTTGGCGGCGAGGTCGGCATGGAGCAGTATGTGGCGGCCCGGCCGGATGTCTTCTTCACGGGGCGGGATGGGAGCCTTCGTTCCAATCGGGCTTTGTCACAGGTAGCCGGCCAATATGCGGTGGACCTGTTCATCGGCTCGACGCTGCAAATGGATGGGGACGGCAATTCATCCACCGTGACGGCAGGGCGTCTATCCGGTTTCGGCGGGGCGCCGAATATGGGGCATGACCCGCGCGGCCGCCGCCATTCCACACCGGCATGGCTTGACATGATGACGGCGGACGATCCGCTCGCGCGCGGCAAAAAGCTGGTGGTGCAGATGGTGGAAACGTTCCAGGCTGGCAATGCGCCCGTGTTCGTGGAGTCGCTCGACGCGATCCAGGTGGGCCGCGATGCCAAGCTGGCGACGACGCCCGTGATGATCTATGGAGACGATGTGACACACGTGGTGACGGAAGAAGGAATCGCGTATCTCTATAAAGCGCAAAGCTTGGAGGAGCGCAGACAGGCGATCGCGGCAATCGCCGGGGTGACCCCGATCGGCTTGCAGCATGATCCGCGTCTGACCGAATCGCTGCGCCGCGATGGGCTGGTAGCGCTGCCGGAAGATTTGGGCATTCGCCGGACGGAAGCCAAGCGTTCCTTGCTTGCGGCCAAAAGTGTGGATGATTTGGTGGAATGGTCGGGCGGCTTGTACCAGCCCCCGGCCAAATTCCGCAGTTGGTGAGCATGATGAGTCGGCAAAACGTATGGCTGCCAGCAGAGCGCTGTGGTGAAAGGCTGTCGCAAGCGGCGGTAAGCGCCTTGATCGAAGAAGCGGAGCTGACGCCGAAGCCGGGCCTGGTCGATCTGGCGAGCAGCGGCTCCCATGCGGATATGGACATCGATTTGATGCGGCGTTCCGCTTGGTCATTGGCGCAGGCGTTTCGGGAGATGGCGGAGGCCGCCTTTTCGCAAGCGCCGAGCCAGTGGCTTCGCGAGCGGCTCGCGGCAATCGGGCGAGCCGGGGAGAGCGTGATGATGCAGGCGACCGGCGGTGTCAATACGCACAAAGGAGCGATCTGGGCGCTCGGCTTGCTGACCGCTGGCGCCGCCATCGAAGGAGAGGATGCCGCTCCCGGGCAGATTGCCAAAACGGCTGGCGAGATCGCTCGCTTTCCCGATCGCTTTACCCCGGCTGGCATCACAAACGGAGCGCGGGTGCGGCAGCGGTACGGAGTGCGGGGAGCCGCCGAAGAAGCGCAGCAAGGGTTTCCGCACGTGATTTCGCTCGGCTTGCCTGCATTGCAGGAAGCCCGCGCGCGAGGGGCAGCGGAGGCGGAGGCGAGGCTCGATGCGCTGGTCGCCCTGATCGCTTCCGTCGATGACACGTGCATTTTGCATCGGGGCGGTGAGGAGGCGCTGCGGGAGGCGAAAAAAGGCGCCCGCGCAGTGCTGCAGGCTGGCGGCACTTCAACGGAAGCAGGGCGGCGTGCCCTCGTACGATTGGATGGACTGCTGACAAGCAGCAACGCATCCCCGGGGGGAAGCGCCGATTTGCTTGCAGCCACTTTGTTTCTCGATCGCTTGCATAATGTGACTGGAGGGGTTTGAGATGGAGACATTGACTTTTTTGTATAAAGCGACCAAACCGATGACGCGGTGCGCACACGTGGGTGTGGTCGGTTCCGGCGACCTGGAGATTTTGTTCGAGCCTTCTGCAGAACCGCAGACACATGTCGTGGTGCGGACGGGAGCCGTTGGCTTCGGCGAGACGTGGAAGGCGGTGCTGGATCGTTTTTTCACCGTGAACGATGTGGCGGCGAAGGTGACGATCAACGATTTTGGCGCGACGCCGGGCGTTGTCTCGATGCGCCTCGCACAAGCGTTGGAGGTGGGCTGGTATGAGGGAAACTAGAGATATGAGCTTTGCCGAGCTGAATGCGCGGGATCGGGCCAAAGCCGTATTGGACGCGGGTACGTTTCGCGAGCTGCTCGGGCCATTTGACAGGATGGAGTCGCCCCATTTGGCACCGCAGGGCATCGTGCCGCAGAGCGATGACGGCGTAGTGGTCGGACGCGGCTTGATCGCAGGCGTTCCGGCCGTTGTCATCTCGATAGAGGGAGCGTTTCAAGGCGGCGGGATCGGTGAGGTGTCCGGAGCCAAGATCGCCGGGGCGCTTGAACTCGCGCTGGCCGACTGGAAAAAAGGCATCCCGACGCGCCCCGTCGTCTTGTTTGATACGGGAGGCGTGCGTTTGCAAGAGGCGAACTACGGGCTATTATCGATTGCCGAGATCGGGGCTGCGGTCGTCGCGCTGCGCGAGCATACGCCTGTCGTCGGGGTGATCCCGGGCAAAATCGGCTGCTTTGGCGGCATGGGCATCACGGCGGCGCTGTTCAGCTACCTGCTGATGACGAAAGAAGGGCGCTTTGGCCTGAACGGGCCGGAGGTGATCGAGCAGGAGGCGGGGATTGAAGAATTTGATGCCAGCGACCGGATGCTCATCTGGCAGACGATCGGCGGCGCCCAGCGTCAAGCGACCGGCTTTGTCGATGAGATGGTGGAAGACAGCGAGTCATTGATCCGGGCAAGGGTGCAGGCAGCCTTTGAAAAAGGCATCCCGGCGACGCACCGCACGCAACAGGTCGAGCGATATACGGCCTTGTTGCAGTCCATCGATCCGCAAGCGCCGCTCAATCCCGCTGGTTTCCGCGAGCTGTGGGCAAAAGCGCAGGCAGGCGAGCTGGCAACCACACCGCAGCCAAATCGTATAGCGGCGGTTAGCGATGCGGTGAAAAGCCGGGGGAGAACGTGGTTTCAGGCATTGGCAGGGCATGCTGGCACGGACAGCCCCAACGCATCCGTGCTGATGGCAGACGCGCAGCTCGACGATCAGCGGGTGCGCTATATTGCGGTTGTCCCCAATCCGCAAGCGCGCTTTCCACGGGCGAGCGAAGGGGAAGTGGGGCTTGAGGAAGGCTGGGCCATCGCTCGCGCAGTACGTCAAGCCATCGCAGAGGATCAGGGGAAAGAGCCGCGTGCCATCGTGGCGATCGTCGATGTGCCGAGCCAGGCCTATGGCTATCGCGAAGAGCTGCTCGGAATTCATTATGCGCTGGCGGCAGCGGCAGATGCGTATGCAAGCGCCAGAATGGCAGGTCATCCGGTCATCGCGCTTTTGGTCGGCAACGCCATTTCCGGCGCTTTCCTCGCCCACGGCTTCCAGGCAAACCGCTTGCTGGCGCTGGATGACCCTGGCGTCAGCGTGCAGGCGATGTCCAGGCAGTCGGCCAGCCGCATCACCCGCCGGACCATCGGGGAGCTGGAAGAAGCGACGAAAAAGGTGCCAGCGATGGCGTATGATATTCGTTCTTTTGCCAGCCTGGGCGCACTGCACGAGCTGATCGAGGGCATCAACGCGGAGATGCCGACAGCAGCGGATATTCGAACGATGCAAGCCAAACTGCGTGAGGCGATCGCGGATGCGCGCAGCGGCCCGCGCGATTTGAGCAGCAGGCTTGCCGCAGAAGCCGCCATTGCAGGCGGACGATCCGCATCCATCGCGGTGCGCAGCAAGCTTGCGGCCCAATGGGAATGAGGCCCCACGATCTGGTCAGGCTGGCTCGCCCCGAAGCCCTCATTTGCCATGGCCAGCAGCCGGAATGGGTGGCCCCGTCGCTTGGGCGCGCTCCGTATGCTGTCATTCGCCGCGTTCCCCTCATGCCGGGGATGGTCCCCGTCGGCGTGCGCGGCGAGGCGCGCTCGGAACGCTTCGCGGCCTTTGCGGACGATGCCAATATCGCCGAAATCATTACGCCTGAACAGCTTGCCATGCAGCAAGCGTGGAACAGGCTGGACCGGACTCGCCAAATCGGCGCGCTGCGGTCGCTTCCCTTCATCGCCCGGCTGTTCGCTGATTATGCGCTGGCATGGGGGCCTGTTGGCAGCGTCGGGTTTGAGCTGGCGAGCGGGCTTGTGACCGCGAAAGCCGCCAGCGATCTGGATGTTGTCGTACGTGTGCCGGAGCCGCTGGACAGGAACATCGCAGCGGAGCTGTACGCCGAGCTTGGCCACACGCCAGCACGGGTGGATGTGCAGCTTGAGACGCCGCTTGGCGCCATCGCGCTCGCCGAATATGCCAGCTCCGTTCGTCCGATGCTGCTAAAAACTTTTCACGGTCCACGTTTGACTGCTGATCCGTGGGACGCGGCGGTTTGACACACACAAAAAAAAACACACGCGAGTCGGCTGTGTTTTTTTTCACGTCCATGCCCCTCCTAAAAAAGCGAGGACGTTTTCGCGCGTTCGCACGCTTTTTGCCTGAAAAAGAGAAACAGAGGAAGGGCAAAAGACAACCCGACCGTTACCGTCGCCACGATATAAAGCCACCAATGCTGCATCTGCAACCTCCTCGCTTCCTGAACCAGAAACACAAAGAAGACGAGACAGCAGATGAGGAAATCGGTGGCGAAAAACGTGGAAATGTTGTTTGCGAACAATTCGGCGGCAAATTCCTTGAAGTCGAGTCCGTTTGCGCGAAGGAACGGGATGAAATGCCGGTAAGGCAAAACGGCTCCGGCAGCAGCCAGAAGCAAATACACGCTTTTCATGTCAGCATCCACCTTGTCTTTTTTACACAATTATACAATTTGCGGAAAATGGAGCAAGATCGAATGTTTTTACGCCAGCCAAGACTGGATGCTGCGGATGAACGTTTTGGCCGCCGGTGAAATCGTCTCCAAATTTTGCGCCGCGATCCCGATGGAACGATACGGCTCGCCCGCAAGCGGGAGAATGCGCACGTTGTCCGGGATGCGGAACAGCACCATCTCCGGCAAAATGCTGACGCCCAATCCGTTCTGTACCATGGAGATGATCGCCTGGTCATCCGCCAGCTCAAAGCGGATGCGCGGGACGATCTTGTGCTTTTGGAAAATGCGCCGAACGTCGTTATCGCAGCTTTCCGTTGGCATGATGAACCATTCGTGGGCAAGCTGCTCGATTTGGACTTGCGTTTGCTGCTCAAGCGGATGTCCGGCCGGCACCATGCAGAGCATCCGGTCTTTACGCAGCGGCAAAATGTCGAACGCTTTGGCCACAGGCAGGGAGACGAAGCCGAAATCAACGGCGCCGCTGCTGACCCAATGATCGATATCCTCGTAATCCCCCTCCAGCAGCTTGATTTCGATGGCCGGGTGGTTCAGCTGGAACTGCTTCATGATCTCAGGCAGCCACTGGACGGAGACGCTGGAAAACGTCCCGATGCGCACGGTCCCGCTCTCCAGTCCGTTGATCGTGGCGATTTCCTGCGCCAACTGCTCCCGCCAGCGCAAAATTTCGCGGACATGCCGCAGCACGCGCTCGCCATTGGCTGTCAGGCTGATACCCGAGCGTCCACGAACGAGAAGGGAGAAGCCCCACTCCGACTCCAAGCTCGCAATCGCGTGACTCACAGCCGACTGGGTCAACCCGAGCGTATCTGCGGCTTTGGTCAGGCTCCCTAGCTCAACGATCGTGCTGAATACCTCGAATTTGGTCAAAGACATTCCTATCACCAACACATGAATTTTTTTAAAACATGCCATGATAAACATTCATTTTTCTTGTCTAAATCCTACTCGTATACTTAGCAGTAAGCAAGCGGAAAAGAGGCAGATACGGGATGAGGACACAGGCAAAAGCGGACGGAATGCTGGTCATCGTGACGCTGTTTTGGGGGTCATCGTATTTATTCATGAAAATGGGGCTCACCGCCCTGCAGGAATTCAATCTGATCGCACTCCGGTTCGGGATTGCCTTCCTGTTGGCCGGGCTGATCTTTTACCGGCGCATGCTGCAAAGCGATTGGAAGACGATTCGCTCGGCACTTGTTTTGGGCACGATCTTGTTCGGGGTGTTTGCCAGCGTGACGTTCGGGGTGAAAATGACGACGACCGCAAACGCCGGGTTTCTCGTCAGCCTCACCGTCATCATTGTTCCGATTCTTTCGTCGATTGTCGGTCGCAAAATTCCGGAGGGAAAGGTGATCGTCGGGGTGATTCTGGCCATCGTCGGGATCGGGCTTATGACCGTCACCAGCTCGCTTGCAATCGGAACGGGCGATATGCTTTGCATCGTGACTGCTGTTTGCTACGCTTTGCATATTTTGACCACGGGCGCTTTGACCAAGCACGTCGACTCGATCGCGCTGGGCGTTTGGCAATTGGGCGTTACGGCTGCAATCGCGCTGGCGTTTTCCTTCTGCGTCGAGACGCCGCAGCTCCCGTCAACACCTGCATCGTGGACGGCGGTGATGGCGTTGAGCATTTTGTGCAGCGGCGTAGGCTTCATCGTGCAGACGACGGCGCAAAAATTTACGACGCCTACGCATACCGGACTGATTTTTTCGCTCGAACCCATTTTCGCTGCGCTGTTCGCCATCCTGTTCCTTGGCGAGACGCTTACGCTACGAAGCTATGTCGGGGCCGCGACCGTGCTCGCAGGCGTCTTGGTGGCGGAGCTTGACTGGGCCAAAATGCTGCGGAAACGGAAGCGCGGGGCATCTGTCGAGTGCGGATAAAAAAGAAAACAAGAAGAGGCCAAGGGAATCGTATCTTTGGCGCGATCGAGGCCGCCACTGGCGAATATCGGGGATGAGGTGGGGAGCAGGAAGCAGTCGGATGACCTGTTCCTGATCGTGTTCGAGGAAGCGATCCGGCACGACTATGTTGAAAAGAATGCGGACAGTTCCATGAGCGAGGGGCACAACCGATTGCGTTAAAAGCGGTTGTGCCTTTTTGGATGTGACGCGGCGTCGAGATGCTAATCGTTTTCGCTTTCGCGCCGTTTTTCGTGCCAAAACGTGATGAAGGCAAGGCCGATGAAGCACAGGGCGGCGAGCAGATAGAGAGAGAACTGAAACCACACGACTTTTTCGTTCGGGCCGTTTCCGATCGGGCCGACCCGCGGGGCGTACGGCGCGTACAGGCACCAGAACGCTAACCCGAGGTTCACGAGCCCGACCAGAAACTGCACATATTTCCACATGACTCCCACCACCTGCACGTTTTTTGGCTGGAAGGCTGGTGCGGATGAAAACTCGTCTTGCCAAAGCTTACTCCCGCAACAAATCCCGCAACGTTTCTTCCAAATTCGTATGCCGGAAAGCAAATCCATAGTCCAGCAAGCGCTGTAGCACGCAATTTCTCCCCGTCAAGGCAAGGTCTGGCTCCGTGCACATGAACAGGCAGGCGTCGAGCTAGACAAGCGGAGCAGGTGCGGCAGGGGCCCAGCCTTTGTTCATCACCCGCCGGAGCGTGGCCATGAATTCGCGATTTAGGTCCAGTCGCATTATGCCGATCGGTTTTTGGCCTGTTGTCATTTGCGCAAATGATATTTGCCGGTATTTTCGATCGTGACCGTTACCGTCAATGGTTCAAGCGAGTCTGCCTGCAGGGGAAAAGCCTGTTTGGGACCGAAATACGTCTTCCAGGTCGCCGGATCATGCAAATACAGCGCGTAGCCGAGCTGGTACAAGTCGATTTGGTGCTTGAGTCCATTCGCATAGGTATCCTTGATTTCCTTGATGACCTGTTTTTGGGCAAGCTCCTGCAGCTCGGCTTCCGCAATCGTTTGTCCCAGCTCGTTCACGCTCCCGGTTAAGCGAATATGAACGCGAAAGGTCAATTTGCCGCCATCCTTGACAGGCTCAATGCTTACCTTTGGCTTGCGGAGCACGATGGTGGCGGCGAATTTGCCGTTTTTGGACAGGAATAGCGGCGTGCGTACCGTATCTGGATTGAACCAGCGCAGACCGATCAAATCTTCGTGCGATAAAAAGCCTTTCATTTTCCCTTGATGATCCATGAAAAAGCTGCCATTCACTTCAAGGAGCGTGTGCTTTTTCCGATTATCCTTCCAGGTGGAGCGGTTTAAGGCGAGCGTGGGCAAATAGCTTGTTTTGCCTTTTTCATAGTAATACGAGATAAAGCGCTGAAACTGAAGGGGCATGATATAGGAATTTTGCCGATACGACTCTTTTGGCTCGTGGAGGACCGAGGAGAGCGGCGATTCGTTAAAAAACGGAGTCGTGCTCAACAGCTGCTCCATCGGCGCCCGGCTGCCGAATGCCCATTTGGTGTAGCGGATTTCCCGGTACCGGTTGGTCAGGTCGAACAGGGCATCCCCTGCGTTCCGCAAGGCGTTTTCACTGTAGATGATCGCGTTGATATGGCTGTAGTAAAAGAGCTGCTGTGCACTTCGATACAGCTTGTCAATCGCCTCGTTGAGCGAAATGCCGGATGTCTTGCTGACCCATACATGTGCGACTTCGCTCGGCTTGCCGCCTTCCTGCTTCGCAACGCTTGTGAAATCGAGCATCTGGGCGTACACGATAAACCTGTTTTTCTCATAATCGATACCGATCGCCGTGACGTAACTGATATGCTGGATCTCTTTCGCATCCCAACAGCCGGCAAGGGAGAAGAGACTGACGAAGGCAAGCGCGGCAGCGAGCATTCGCTTCTTTTTCATCGCCGTCCATCTTCCTTCGTGGAATCGATCGTGTCGAGAAAGTCCGGGCGTCTGCGGAGCAAGCGCCAGTTTTTGGCGACGATGCCGAACACGGCGTCGCGGACAGACAAGGGCGAGATGGGCGTCAAATAAGGGAGTCCGAACGATTGCTGCGCCGCGAGATGCTGGATCAGCACGATGACGGACAGAACAAACCCGTACATGCCGAGAATGGAAGAAGCGAGAAAAATCGCAATCCGCAGCATGCTGACAGCCCCGGCCAACGCTTGATTCGATAGCGTATAGTTCGCGACAGACGAGAGAGCGGCGACGATCAGCAAGGACGGCGAGATGAGCGCCGCGCGAATCGACGCATCCCCGATGACGATGCCGCCGACCACGGTTAATGTTTGGCTGATCGATCGCGGCAAGCGCGACCCTGCTTCACGGAACAAGTCCAGCAGAAACAGCATGAGAAACAGCTCCATCGATGCAGGCAAAGGCAGCCCGATCCGTGTTTGGGTAATCGTCGCCAGCAGTGGAAAAGGCAGCTGATCCTGGTTGTATTGGGTGAGGGCGATCCAGAACCCCGGCAGCAATATCGAAATCAGCAAGCCGAAAATGCGAAGCACGCGGCTCACCGAGGTAATCCAAAACGGGAAATGCGAATCCTCAGGCGTTTTGAGTACGAGAAACAGATTCGCCGGCGCGATGATCACAAGCGGCGATCCCTCCACAAGCAGCAGAAACCGGCCCCGGCTCAGGCAATCGACGGCGAAATCCGGACGTCCGGAAAAAATGAACAGCGGAAAAAATGAAAACCGGCGCTCGCCAAGCAGGTCCTGCAACTGTGCCGCACTGATCAACGAATCGATATCGATCGCCGACAGACGGCTGCGGACTTTTTGCACAAAAACCGGATTCACAATATCCTGCACGTACAGTAAGCCCACTTTTGTCGCACTGCGTTTTCCTACGAGATATTCTTCAACCGCAAGCGACTGGGAGCGGAATCGCTTGCGGATCAGGGCCAGATTCATGCCGTAATCCTCGACGAAGCCATCGCGCGGCCCATAGATCGAAATATCGATCGCCGACTCCTCGATGTTACGGTTGGGTGATTTGGCGAGGGGGACCATGTAGATTTGCTGCACATCCCCAATCACCACGAGCAGCATCCCTGCAAAAATTTCACGAGCGAAGGCAGTTGCCGTGACCGGGGCTGTGTACGGGAGCATCTGGAGCGGAAGCGTCCGCATATCCAGCTCCGGGGACATCCGATGCAAGACGGGAAGCACGGTTTCGTTGAGTTGCTGGAGATCGCACAGGTTGACGCAATAAATCAGGGTGATTGTGCGGTTTGCTGGCAAGACGTGTTGATCCACCTTCACATCGGGACAATCGGCAAACCATTTGCCGAAATCGACATCGGTCATGGCTGTATACCTCCGTGACGATGAAAGAATAGCCAAGCGATAGAAACGATGAGTGAAATGCCTGCGAAAATCGCAAGGTGCGCAGGCAAAAATGAAGTGAGCTGCAGTTCGAAAAGAATGGAATCGGGAATCGGCACCAATGCGAATGCAGCCATGGCAGCACCGCTCACGAGCAGCACGGTGCCCCGCCGATTTTGGCAAAAAACGGACAGGCAATCAGCGATGAGCCAAAGCGCAAGGGAAATGCGCACAAAAGCGCCGGACAGCCATTGATAGATCGAAAAGAAGTCCACATGCTCGATGAAGCGTCCGAGCTGCAAAATTCTCCACTGTTCATAGGCCGGATAGCGCTGTTTGCTCGCTTCCACCGTTCCGAATTCGGCGATCGCGCCGGTCAGCGGACCGAGGGTCAAGCCAACCAGTATGACGAGCAGCAGCAGGAGCGTCCGATAGCGCACTCGCCCGCTGACGGTATGGCCCAAAAGCAGTACAAAAAACAGCTCACAAAACCCGCTCCCTGCGTAAATCATGCCTGTCAGGACTGGCCCGACCCCGTTTTCCATAACGGGCAGCAGCAGCAAATAGTCTTTGTGCGGGAAATTGCCGATCGCCACGAAGTAGCCGAAAACCACGATGAACGGGAGGAGGATGCCGTTGGTGATAGCGAGCACTTTAATCCCGGATCGAGCGGTCGCCAAGCAGGCGAGAACAAAGGTGCTGGCCACCACAACGACCGGCGTGGAAGGCAAATAATTCACATGCGTCCAGTCTGTCGTTTCCTTTAGCGTGGTGGCCCCCACCCCCAATAAGGCGACAAGCAGGGGAAGGAGCACGAGCCATGCCCAACCGCCCCAACGTTCCCAAAGCCATTGAACAAAAGGGCGTCCATCAGTCGCCTTGATCAAACGGTGGAGCAGGACGAGCCAGAGGAGGCTGCAGATGGCTGTAAAGCAGACGGAGAGCCAAGCGTCTTTGCCAGCCACATTGAGCAAAACAGGAATGATCGTCACGTGATTCAACAAGCCGGTTCCGGTTATGAGCAGCATCCCGAGTTGCAGAACTGAGATCATGCGATAGTTCATAAATTGGTTCCTTTTGGTTGCATGTAATATCCATATCGTGCGCTGGGAGGAAAAACCTTATTCTGGCTCAAGCGTCGTATCAACTTTCGGAAAATTGCTTCGTTTAATTCGAGACCTCTTTTTAATCAAATTTACGAACGTTCGCAAGGTGGATTGCGCAGTACCGGGTCTATTAAAAATATCTCATCACCCCGGGCGGCACGCGAATCCTCGATTTTTGCCCGAGGACATCGAGCCGGTTGCCAATTTCTTTTTGCAGGCGGTTTTGCAGCTGGACCGGCAGGTGGATTAACAGGTGAGTCTGCAAAAACAGCCCGCGCGACCATTTGGCGGCAGGGCTGTTTTGTGGTTTTATCCGGGGGAGTTTACGCTTGAAGCAGTTTTTCGATATACACGTCTGGATTGCCTTCATAGTAGTTCGGAACGTCTGCCTGAAACGCGGGCAGTTTCGGATGGGCGAAAAAGAGATCCAGCGCCTCGCGCGATTCGAAAAATATGCTGAATGAGTATTGATAGAGCGGGGTTGAACCATCCGGTGCCGTCAGAAACTTTTTCACCTCGCATTTCGTCGCCCCCATGTCCACAATCGCCTCTTTTACCATAGGGACATGCTTGTTCATATAATAATCTGCGTCAAAAGGTACCCCGTGCTTGTAATAGAAGGATAGAACGATCATTTCATACACACCTTTCCATTTTTTAATGAGAGTATCGTGGTTACAATCTCTTGCGTAAACGTTTCGTCCAATGGAGCATGGCGATTCAAGAGCCGGTACCAAATGGGCCCGTAGCAAAGATCGGCGAGAAAATCCAATGTCTGTGATGAATGGATTTCCCCACGTTCCACCCCTTTCTGCAAAATGCTTGCAAGCGCTTCTCTCCGGGAAGAAATGAACTCTTTATGGAACATCTGAGAGAAATCTTCATCAAACTGCGATTCAACAATTAATGCGGCAATCATTTTGCCTGTTGGCCCGTTTAAGAGGTTGCATGTATTTTGGATGTATTCCGATAGGTCCTGCCTGACAGTTCCGTGATCAGGAACGGGAATTTCCAGTTCACATTGCGATTTCATGGCTTCCAGAACAAGCGCCGCTTTCGTCGGCCACCACCGATACAAGGTTTGTTTGCCGGCTCCCGAAGCTTTGGCAATCGATTCCATCGATAACTTTTTGTAGCCATGCTGCTCCATCAAGCGAATCGTTGTTGAAAGAATGGCATTGGTTACTTCTTGACTCCGCGGGCGGCCGGGCGATGGTTTTTGTGAATGAATGCGATCCTGGGACATGTGGAACCTCGCTTGTGTTTATTAATAATACGATACGTAACGTATTATAATTATTGTTGGGAAATTTATCAAGAGGGAAAGTGGCGTGGTAGTTGGACTGGAAGGCGAACCCATCAAAAAACCAGCCTCATGCCTTGACGGCAGGGCTGGTTTCGGGTTCATACACTAGCGAATCGCGGTTTCCAATGCGACTTCGATCATGTCGTTGAACGTTGTTTGGCGCTCTTCGGAGGTCGTCAGCTCGCCTGTAACCAGATGGTCGCTGACGGTGAGGATCGTCAAGCCTTGAATGCCGTATTTGGCAGCGAGCGTGTACAGCGCAGCCGCTTCCATCTCTACGGCCATGACGCCGTAGCGGCCAAGCTTGAAAGTCATTTCTTGATCTTCGGAATAGAACACATCCGACGAGAAAATGTTGCCGACGCGGATGTTCATGTTTTTGGATGTCCCGATTTCGTAAGCGGTGCGGATCAGCTCGAAATCGCCGATCGGTGCGAACGTGTAGCCGGGGAATGTCCGGTCGTTAAAGGAAGAATCGGTGCAGACCGCTTGGGCGATCAGCACGTCGCGAATTTTTACGCTTTCCTGGATCGCACCGCATGTGCCGACGCGAATCAGCTTTTTCGCACCGTAATCTTTAATCAATTCGGTTGCATAGATGGAAAAGGACGGAATCCCCATGCCTGATCCTTGCACAGAAATGCGGTGCCCTTTGTACGTTCCGGTAAAACCGAGCATGCCGCGCACGTTGTTGTAGCATTGCGCGTTTTCAAGAAAAGTTTCTGCAATGTACTTGGCGCGCAAAGGGTCTCCCGGCATCAAGACGATCTCGGCAATTTCTCCTTGCTTGGCTTCGATATGAACACTCATGTGTAACTCCTCCAATAAGTAGATTTGGTGGCAGAAGCATCCTAAAATCGTTGCACATTGCGACGAACTTTATGCATGACTTCAACGTTAGAAGTATTCGGGTTGGGGGGAGGGAAGTCCTGCTTTTGGGGCTTTGCTTTGGGTTTTGGTGGAGGCGAGGGGATTTTCGCAAGAAAGTTCCACAAAAGCGTTGCAATGCCTGCTGGGGGGCGGGGTGAACGGCGCGGCCAAAAAATCGGAAACTGCGCCCCAAAGCCACACGCTGCGCGGCGGGTGTATCTCGGGGAAGCGGATGTGGCGCAAAGGCGTTTCCAATTTTTTGCCCGCGCCTGGTTGGCATTGCAAAAGCTGTTGTTCCACTTTCTTGCGAAAATCCCTGGCTGCTCTGGAAGCCCCGTCAGCTGGACGTCTTGGGGGATAAAAAGACAAAAAGGCAAAAAGGCAAAAACAAATAACAAAAACCGCTAAGGGAAAAACTCCCTTGCGGCTTTTGCATAATTACCCCCGATGGCGTGCGGGCATGACGTCCGCCGGGATCGGGCATTGGTACGTGTCGTCGCCCAGGCGGTCTTTGAGTTCTTGTTTGGCTTTTGCCAAAAGCTCGGGGTTTTTCATCACTCGCAGGGCGGTGCCGGCGAGGACTTTGCCTGCCTGGAGCATGCCTTTGTGCGCGATGGAGGTTGCGCCGATGGTGACGACTTGCCAGGTGTGCGCCGGGGTGCCGAGTACCCAGCATGCGCCGACGAATTGGGCGGTCGGGGCGAGCCAGCTGACGTCGCCGACATCGGTGGAGCCGCCGATCGGGCGGTTTGAAAGGGCTGGCGAGTACGGCATGATGATCTCGGACAGCGGTTTTTCTTTCAGCGCGGCGGCGAGTTCTTTCGGGAACCTGGACAGTTCGTCGGCGATGTCTGCCGCAGCCAGTGTCGCTTGCAGCTCTTTGGCGAATGCCAGCTCGTCTTCCGTGAATGTCGGCACGCCGATTTCGCTGAGCACGCCGTGCAGCGTCGATTCAAGCGTATTGTTCGGCACCAGATTGGAGCAGGCTTTGTCAAAGACGATCTCCACTTCCGTTCCGGTCATGAGCGCGGCGCCTTTGGCGATGTTGCAGACCCGCTCGTAAATCTCGTGAACCTGCGGCGTTTTCGGAGCGCGGATCAGATAGAGCACCTCTGCGTACGCCTGCACCACGTTTGGCGAAAAGCCGCCGGAATTCGTGATCGCGTAATGAACGCGGGCATCCTGGATGATGTGCTCACGCAAGTAGTTGACGCCGATATTCATCAGCTCGACCGCATCGAGCGCGCTTCTGCCCAAATGCGGAGAAGCGGCCGCATGCGAGCTTTTGCCTTTGAATTTGAAATAGACTTGATAGTTGGCGAGCGAGCTTCCCGGCATGACGCCATTGACGGTCATCGGGTGCCAGCACAAGGCGAAATCGATGTCGTCAAAGCAGCCTTCGCGGGCCATGTATGTTTTGCCGGAGCCGCCTTCCTCGGCCGGACAGCCGTAGTAGCGGACCGTTCCTTCAAGCCCTTCCTGCTCCATCATGTCTTTGAGGGCGATGGCTGCTGCAAGCGAACCGGTTCCCAGCAAATTGTGCCCGCAGCCATGCCCGTTGCCGCCAGCCTCGATCGCTTGTTCGGTCGGGAGCCCTTTTTCCTGGCTCAGTCCGGAGAGAGCATCGTATTCTCCAAGGATCGCGACGACCGGGCTGCCGGAACCGTAGCTCGCCACGAAGGCGGTCGGCATGTTGGCGATCCCTTTTTCCACGGTGAAGCCTTCTTCTTCAAGCGCTTGGCAGAGCAGCGCAGCGGACTGGGTTTCCTCAAAGCGGGTTTCCGCGTAGCTCCAGATTTGGTCGCTGATACGAATCAGCTTTTCCTGTTTGTTTTCAATGAATTGAATGATCTTTTGCAAATCGTTCATGCGGCTTTCGTCCTTTCGTCAAGGTGTGATTGGTTCAGGCGGAGGAAAAAGCAGGTGATGATCGGGATGACCAGCGCCACGATCAGCAAAGTGAATGCTGCATCATACGAGCCGCCAAACAGCGTGATCATGTAGCCCATCAGCGTGGGCGCGATCGTTCCGGCCATCTGCCCGCCGAAATACATGATGCCGACTGTGGAGCCCATCGAATCCTGCGAAAAATATTTGAGCGGCATGGCGAGCACGACTGTTGTCAGGCCCACGCCCAGATTGGCGATGCACAGATAGGTAACGGCCATCGCGACAGAGCCTGCGTTCATCATCAGGAAAAGAGAAATGATGCCGATTAGCGAACCTGCAATAATGATGAAGCGCTCTTTGCCAGCGCCGATTTTGTCCATAAGCCAGGAGCTGCAGTTGATGGCCAGCAGGGAAAAGACGACGGGAATGATGGAGATCATGCCGGTTTTCACCAGTTCGATATGGCGGACATTGACCCAGTACGAAGGCATCCAGGAGCTGAGGCCCCAGTTGACCATGCTGATTCCGAAATAGATCAGCATCAGCTTCCACGCGAGCGGGTTTTTCAACACCTTTGCCATCGATACGTTCGGGCGGTCGCGCTGCACGCTTTGTCCGGCAGGGCGCAAATATTTCCACAAGAGGAGGGAGAAAACGAACCCGACTGCGCCAAACAAATAAAACATCACATTCCAGCCGACGCTTTTGATCATGAGGGCGGCCAAGAGGGAAGCGACGATGGCACCGATTGCAGTAGCCGAGGTCAGCACGCCTTTTGCCCGTGCGCGCTCTTCTTTCGGAAACGTTTCGGCCAAGGCGACAGAGCTGGCGGATGGAAAGCTGCCTTCGCCGAGCCCAAAGAGGAAGCGGATGACGAGCAGCGACGCGAATGACCAGGCGAAGCCGGTGAAGACGGTGAAGACGGACCAGACCAAAAGCGAGGTCAGGATGACTTTGCGCGAGCCATGCTTGTCGGTTAAATACCCGCCGATCAGCTGCATGATGGCGTACGCGAGGAAAAAGCTGCTGATGACCATGCCCGATTGGGTAGGCGTAAGCTGAAATTGTTTGGAGATCGTCACGATGGCAATGTTCATCGAGTTTTTGTCGAGATAGTTGACGATCCAGGTTAAGAACAGAAGAGTCAAGACAATGGTTTTCGACTTTTTGTTGTATGCGCTTTCAATCATGTAAGTAAAACCTCCTCGTCTTTGGTGAAGAACCGAAAGTAGCAGCTGTGCAGCGTCGTCGTCACCCTCCTTTTTTATTTTTGGACTTATTTGGGACATTTCTTAAAATGGATTATAAAACGAACGATTCGCCATTGCAAGAAATTTTCGCAACTTGGTTCGTCCGCATTTCGATGTATAATAAAAGCTAGATTCGAGCGTTTCAGAAAGGAAACCAGGAAAAATGATAAAGATTGGTGTCATTGCAGCCAATTATTCGATGCAGCGAATAAAAGAAGCAGAGCCGTTTCTGCAAGGACAGTGCGAGCTCGTTCCGATTCCCTACTACCAATTAAACGAGATCAAGGAGCTGTACGAGCGGCATCGCCCGTTTGTGCACGGGATTTTGTTCAGCGGACCGCTGGGCTATCTGATCGCCCAAAAAGAAGTAGAATTCGATACCCCGACGTATTTTTTGGACATGACGGAAGGGGATTTCTATAAACGGCTGTTTGCCATCAGCAATGCGAATAAAACGCTTGATTTTTCCCGCGTTTTCATCGATTTCATCAACGAGCAAAACAACTTTTTGGGATTGAAGGAAGCGCTGCCCGAGCACGAATTCCCGCACTACATGGAAATCGACTACACGTACGGGATCTATGACCGGATGTTCGAGAAGCATCTGTCGCTGTGGCAGCAGGGAAAAATCGACCTGTCGATCACCCGCTTGGGCAACGTCGTCGAACGGCTGAATGAAGCCGGGATTCCCAATGTACTGCTGCTGCCGTCGACAGAATCAATCGTGGAGCGGATCAATCAGATTGCAAACGAGCTGCGCATCACGAGCCTCTTGGAAAACCAATGGGCCATGGGCATCATCACGCTGGCTGAAACGGATGATTTCAAGGAGATTTTGCTGCACAAGGCGCTTTTGGAATTCAATCAGGCGCAAAAAACGCTGTCGGTCATCCAAAAGAAAAACGGACATTTTGAAGTGATTACGACGTTTGGCGAATTGAAGCAGATGACCGATCAGTTTACCCATTGCGCGATTCATGCGTATCTTGATCAGGTGCTGCCGTTTCCGGTCAATATCGGCTGGGGGGTCGGCTCCACGCTGTATCAGGCGAAAACATCTGCGCAAAATGCCAGCAAAGCCGCGATTGCCCACGAGCTCGACTGTTCCTATGTGATCACGGAAAACCAGGATGTGATCGGGCCGCTCGGGGATGAGACCTGCATCCATTTCACCAATACAGTCGAGCCGCACTATGAACGACTGAGTGAAACGTACGGCGTTTCTGTGCTGCAGATTCAAAAGATTCTCGCCGTCCTCGCCAAAATGAAAAGCAGCGAGCTGACGGGAGAAGATTTGGCGTACCATCTGGGGCTGACGCTGCGGCAGGCGAACCGCATCCTAAACAAGCTGGAAGAGACCGGAGCGGCCAAAGTGTCGTACAAGAAGCAGGAGAAGCTGAAAGGACGCCCGAAAAAGGTCTATCATATCGATTTCGGCACGTTCTAGTTTTACAGACAACGAAAAAAACCGACAGGCATCGGAATGATCGCCTGTCGGTTTTTTTGTGTTTCTTGTTACACGGTGCGCTCGCGCAGGATATACGCATCGTAGCCGATTCGATCGGGCGAATCCGCGATCAGCGTCCCTTTCTTGTAGCGGCGCAGCGTCCAGAGAATGATAAAGTCGCCGCAGCTGCCGATGATCATGAAGCTGCCCCACAAATACCAGAAGAGAGACTGCGCGAAATAGGCGAGCAAAAAGGGGATCAGTCCGAGCGCGATTGCGGGCAGCACCGCTGCAAACCGGTAATGCGCGACGGAAATGGGCTTCACGCAGCTGGCGAAAACGATCAGCTTGCTCCACACGACGCCGAAGCGGAGGTCCTTCCAGGCCGACTTTCCCCCGCACCAGAACCCGATCCCATGCAGCGCTTCATGCACGATGATGCCTGCGATCATGAGCAGGAAAAACAAGAGCACATCGGAAATGTCCACTGAAAACGAAATGGCGCGACCGCTTCCGTAGAAGAGCAGGGCCGCCAGAAAAAACACGACGGAAAACACCAGGCTAAACACGTTGGCCCGCAATGGCTTCAGCTCCACCGGCACTTTTTCGTATGACTGGTCCAGCATGAAATTCCTCCAATCTTTCCTCGATGTGGAAAACATTAGCATGGCGTCCCGAGGGTGTAAAGACTGATTTCTGCCGAAATGGGCCAATTCCCCCGCTCTCACATGGTCGATTCGCATATTTTGCCAAGCGTCGATCGTTGTCCGTTTCCTCTTTTTCCTCTGCTGCATTATCTGGCAATATCGCAAAAGGAAGTGAGGTGTTTGGGATGCGTCGGTTTCGCTTTAAAACAGATGTGGTTACGATCATCTTTCGCCGCAACAGGTATGGCTTCAGGATCATCACGTCGTTTCGGGTAATCGGCACGGCTTTTCCATGCCGTCGATTCCTGGTCGTTGGCGGTCGTGTACGTGCAGCGCAGCGCTGCTTGCTTAACCATGGCTTCCGTTTGATCTTGCACAAAAATAATGTGCTTGTTTTCAAACGCCGCCGGAAACACGGGTAAAAAGGGCTGGAAAGCGAAAAGAACCGCCGTGCTGGTCATCCGCATGGCGGTTCTTTTGTGCGACTTCTTCAGGCGTCATCCCGATGACAGGAATAAGGGAAGAACTGGAGAAATAGTTGGATGAAAGCGTTTTTACGAAGTTGACGGCACCATATCTTGCGAGAAACGGGGAGGAAGATGAACATGATTGCCAAGCTTTTTGCCAGATTGGAAGAGTTGTATCCGGAAGCCGTGCAGTTTCGCCGGGACTTGCATATGTATCCGGAGCTGTCCTTTCATGAGGTGAATACGCCGGAAAAAGTCGCGGATACGCTGCGCAGCCTGGGGCTGGACGTGCGCACGGGCGTCGGCGGCAGAGGTGTGGTCGGGCTGCTTACTGGCGGCAAATCGGGCAAAACCGTAGCCTTGCGCGCAGATTTTGATGCGCTGCCGATTCAGGACGAAAAAGACGTCCCCTACAAATCGCGGATTCCCGGCGTCATGCATGCGTGCGGACACGATATTCACACAGCAGCGCTGCTCAGCGTGGCAAAGGTTTTGAGCGAATTTCGCGACGAACTCCCCGGCAATGTGGTCTTTATCCACCAGTTTGCAGAGGAAGTGATCCCCGGCGGCGCCAAACCGATGATCGAAGACGGCTGCCTCGACGGGGTTGATGTCATTTTCGGTGCGCATGTGGCGTCCAGCATTCCGGTGGGGCAGATCGGCGTGGGCGAAGGGTACATGATGGCAGCGGGCGATTCGTTTGAAATCGAGCTGATCGGCAAAGGGGCGCACGGTGCTTATCCGCATCTGTCCGTCGATCCGCTTGTGCTCGGCAGTCAGCTTGTCGTCAATCTGCAGCAAATCGTCAGCAGACGTGTCGACCCGCTCAAGCCTGCGGTCATTACATGCGGAACCTTTACGAGCGGACAAGCCTACAACGTCATCCCTGAAACAGCCAAAATTACAGGAACCGTGCGGACTTTCCATGAAGATGTCCGCGATCTGATCGAGGAAGCGATCGGCCAGGTGGCGGCCGCCACATGCGAAGGGGCCGGTGCGACGGTACGCTACACGTATACGCGCGGCTATCCGGCGCTGTTCAACCATGAAAAAGAGACGAAGCGCGTCGAGGAGCTGGCCAAAGCGATGTACGGCGAGGAAAACGTGATGCAGCTGCCGCCGGCGATGGGGATGGAGGATTTCGCCTACTATGTGCAAAAAGTGCCGGGCACGTTCTTCAATGTGGGCGGGATGAACCCGGACATTCAAGCGACCTATCCGCACCACCATCCCAAATTCGATGTGGACGAGCGCTCCATGCGCGGCATTGGCCAGCTGTTCATCGCGGCCGTGCTGCACTATTTGACCGACGGCGAGGTCGTGCCTGCACGGGTCGGAACCGAGGCGGGCGTTTTTTAAGCAATCTCCCCAAAAATACGAAAAAAACCTGCTCCCACGCGGCGGCGCTGGGGCAGGTTTTTTATGTGCTCAGTCTTTTCGCACCGACTTGGAACGGGCGCCCACGTGGAACCCGACCAATGAGAAGACCGACAGCAAGGCGGTGACGACGACGGAGATGATGACGAAATCGGTATTCAACACGCCGCCGAACCAGTCGGCCGGGATGAAGCGAAACAGGATGAGCAGCATGAACACGTAATTGAGGCTGAGCGGCACGTGAATGATCCGGCCCAGCCAGCGCCGCAAGGAAAAGCCGTACAGCTTGCCGATCACGTAGCCGCAGACGAGCCAAAGCAGGCTGTACACCCCGAGAATCTGGTACTTGTGCTCTTGCGCCAACAGCCAAAACTGCTGCTTGGCCGGGGAAGACAAATACGCCTGCAAAATGACGATAGCCGAGCCGACCAGGAACAGCAGGACGTTCATCGCAAACAGCCGAACTGCGAGCTGAAGCCGTGTCACATTATGGGTGCCAGCATATTGATTGGCGATTTCGCGGGGAGAGCCGAGCTGCTTGAACGTTTCGAGCATCGCGTCGCGCTCGGAAAGCCCTTTTGCCTGCTTTCGTTTCACCGATTCGCCGATTTGGGAACGAAGCTCCTGCAGGACATGCTCCTTGTTGATTCCGTGGGGCAGCAGCTGCATCACGGTGTACAAATACGCTTCTTCCATGAGTCTTGTCTCCACATCGATTCACCTCCCGATTCGATCGGATTCTCCTGTTTTTCGCATGCGCGCGTTTTTGCGGTATCGATTGCTCCGATTCGTTATGTCCGGTTGGACGTATGGAGCTAGTATAGTTCTGTGGGCGCCGGTTTGTCCAGTGACGCTTTTCTCCTGTTGTCGCGCAAATTCTACATCGGCTGGTACCCTTCCTTGGCATAAACATCGGGGCGGCGATTTTTCAAGTAATCGAGCGCTCCTTTCGTTTGCTCGATTTCATTCAGATCGATGTCCTGCACCGACACTTCTTCGTTTTGGCTGCAGGCAAAGATAATGTTCCCGGTGGGGCCGATCCATTTGCTGTTGCCGGCAAACAGCTGGTTGTCTTCCAAACCGACCTTGTTGGCGACGACGACGAACAGATGGTTCTCCATGGCCCGCCCGCGCAAGTAAAGCGTATCGCGTTCGGCGTCGAGGATGGTGCCGGACGACAAAACAACGAGCAGCTGCGCACCGCGAATCGCCAAAATGCGGGCGGCCTCGGGAAACTCCATGTCGTGGTTGATCATGATGCCCATGCGGACTTCCGGCAGCTCGAATACAGGCAGCTCGCGCCCCGGCGAAAATCGGCTCTGCTCGTATTCAAACAGGTGGATCTTGCGGTATGACCCTGCGATGCGGCCGTCTTTGCCGATCAGGACGGCTGCATTGTACAGCTGCTCGCCGTCCGATTCGACCATCCCGATGATGACGCCGACGCTATAGTGCTTTGCATGTGCGCATATGTCGGACAGCAGGTCGGCCGAGGGCATCTGCTCGATGCCGCTCAAAAAGCACTCAGGAAAAACAAGATAATCTGCCTGCAGATTGCACGCGCGCTCGATCATTTCCATCATCCGTTTTTTGTTTTGCGTCACATCATCCTTGCTGCCTCTGATTTGGGCTATGGCTACACGCAGCGTCCCCATCTCGGTTTTCCCCTTTATTCTTCGGTTTCTTGGACAAGATTGTAGTCCTTCAGCTTTTTGACGATCGTGGATTGGTCGACCTCCAGCACCTTTGCCGCCTTGTAGGTGCTGCCCAGTTGGTTGTAGGCGCGGGTGACGAGTTCCCGCTCCAGCTGGCGTTTGGCCTGTTTGAGCGGCATGATGCCTTTGATTACCAGCTCAGGTGCATCTGGCGGCTGCGGGGCTGGCGACGTCGCGTCGGCAAACGTCACGTCCTCCGCCTGATCCGTAACGACGATCCGTTCGACCAGATTTTCCAGCTCGCGGATGTTTCCCGGCCACTGGTGCTGGGTAAAGCGCTGCACCGTCTCGTCAGAAAGCCGTTTTGCCTTTTTGTATTTCAAATTGAACTTGTTGAGGAAATAGCGGAGCAAAAGCGGGATGTCTTCCTTGCGCTCGCGCAGCGGCGGGATTTCCAGCGGGACGACGTTCAGGCGGTAAAACAAGTCCTCGCGAAAGCGGTTCTGCTTGATCATGGTCGGAAGGACCTTGTTGGTGGCGGCGATGACGCGGACGTCGACCTCCACTTTCTTGACGCCGCCGACTCGCCGGAACGTGTTTTCCTGCAGCACTTCCAGCAGCTTGGACTGGGCGTTGTACGGAAGCTCGGCGATTTCGTCGAGAAACAGCGTGCCGGTGTGGGCTGCTTCAAACAGCCCCGCTTGCCCGCCTTTTTTGCCGCCGGTGAACGAACCGGATTCATAGCCGAACAGCTCGGACTCGATCAGGTTTTCCGGCAGGGCGCCACAGTTGACCGTGAGAAACGGCTTGTCCTTGCGCAGGCTCATCTGATGGATCGCCTTGGCGATCGCGCTTTTGCCGACCCCGGATTCGCCGAGCAAGAGCACGGTCGAATCAACGTGTGTCACCTGCTCGATGATATAGAGAATTTGCTTCATTTTATCCGAATGCCACACCAGCTCATGCTGGGGGAGCGGAGGATGATGCTGGCCGCGCACCAGCAGCTCTTTGGAGGAACGGGTCAAATTCGTGAAGCCGAGCACGAATTCATATTCCTTTTCATTCACTTTCGTAATCGATAACAGCATTTTTTGCTGGTCATGTGTATACAGAATCTGTTGTTCCAAATCAAGCCGCGGCTCATCGGTGAACAGCTCGGACCAGCCCAGCTCCGTGATGGAAGCCTGCGAGCGAAAGATGCAAGGCCGTTTGGTCTGGAACACCCGATGAAAGTCGCCGATAGCCAGATTGATTTGATAAGTAGAGGATACAAAGAGTAGAAAGCAAACGGCCTCTCTGCTCATCCAATCGTTTTCAGTCAATGAAAAACGCCTCCTCGAAGGGGATGAAAAAATGCATCCCGATGAAAAATTTCATCATCACTGTGAGTACCTTCCATCCGTTTCCACCGAACCTGTATTCAAAGTCTACTGAACGCAATTCAACTCGATCAACGATGAAAAAATTCATTGGTTTTCGGCGGATGTGAAGCTAAAATACTACATTTTTCTTGAAAAATCAAAGTTTTTGGAATTGGCACAACGCTTGCAAGTATGAATGGCGAAATCACTTTCAGTGGAAAGGAGAAACCGATGCGATTATCCATTGCCCAGATCGAGACCAAATTGAATCAAAAGTTTTTCAATCTGGAAAAAATCACGCGCTATGTGCGTGAAGCCCGCAGGCAGCAGTCGGATCTGGTCGTATTTCCCGAACTGTGCCTCACCGGCTACTCGATCGGTCCCTGGCTTGCAGAAGCGGCGGAGAGTCTGGACGGCCCGTGCATGTGCTATATGAAAGCGCTGTGTCGGGAAGAGGGCATCCATGTGCTCTATTCGTTTCCCGAACGGGAGCAGGAGCGCTACTTTGTCACGACGGCCTTGATCAATGACCGTGGCGAGGTGCTTGGCATCTACCGCAAAACCCATCTGTTTGATGAGGAGCGGGTGTTTTTCAGCAGCGGGTCCGAGCTGCCGGTGTTTGAAACCAGGTTCGGCACGATCGGCATCATGAGCTGCTTCGATCTGGAGTTTCCCGAGGTGGCGCGCATCCTGCGGCTGAAAGGGGCCAGCATGATCCTGATCCCGACGTCCAACATGCAGCCGTACAAGGAATATCAGCTCATCTACACGCAGTGCCGGGCAATGGAAAACGAGATTCCCGTCGCCTTGTGCAATCGCATCGGATTCGAAGGCGAGATAGCGTTTATCGGGGAAAGCACCTTCGTGGACGGCTACGGTAAAACGCACGCTTTTCTTTGTGACAAAGAGGAGATCGTCACCTTTCCGGTCCTGCTGTTTCGCGGCACGGACCCCAAGATTCGCCGCATCCTGAACGGGGAAGCGGGCTTGTTCGAGCAGCTGTTGCATCAAACAAAACGGTCATCAAATCAAACTGCAGGAGGCTTGATGTGAAATGTTGGAACTGAACATGTATGTGAATGGTGAATGGCAGCAGGCGCAAAGCGGCAAAACCCGCGACGTCATCAATCCGGCGACAGGCGAGGTTATCGCAAAAGCGGCAGAAGGTGACGTAGAGGATGCCAGGCGCGCGATTGCGGCCGCGAAGGAAGCTTTTGAGAGCGGCGTATGGTCCGAGCTGCCAGGAGCGGAGCGCGCGCGCGTGCTGTTCAAGATCGCCGATCTGATCGAAGCCCGCCATGAAGAGCTGTCCCGCCTGGAAACGATGGACAACGGCAAAACGCTGCGCGAGTCCGGCTTCGATATCGCGGATGCGGCTGCCTGCTTCCGTTACTATGCTGGTGCGGTAACCAAGCCGCACGGCCAAACCTATGGCGTCGCTGATCCGATGCAGGCGATGGTGGTCCGCGAGCCTGTCGGCGTATGCGGCTTGATCACGCCGTGGAACTTCCCGATGCTGATGGTGGTGTGGAAAGTGGCTCCTGCTTTGGCTGCGGGCAATACGGTCGTCATCAAGCCATCGGAAATTACGCCGATCACCTGCACCAAGCTGGTGGAAATCATCGAGGAAGCAGGCGTGCCAAAAGGCGTCGTCAACCTGGTCATGGGACCTGGCGCGACAGTGGGCAACGAGCTGGCAGAAAGCCAGGACGTCGATCTGGTTTCCTTCACAGGCGGAACGACAACCGGCCGCAACATCATGCGTGCGGCTGCGGGCAACATCAAAAAAATCTCCCTGGAGCTGGGCGGCAAATCGCCGAACATCATTTTTGCCGATGCTGATTTCGAGGCAGCTGTCGATTATGCCCTGTTCGGCATCTATTGCGGCGCCGGCCAAGTCTGCTCGGCAGGCTCCCGCATCTTGGTGGAAGAGAGCATTTACGACCGATTTGTGGAAGCGTTTGCGGAGCGCGCACAAAAAATCCGCGTCGGCAACGGGCTTGATGCGCAATCCGAAATGGGCCCTGTGGTCAGCCAAGCCCACATGGAAAAAATCCTCGGCTACATCGAGATCGGCAAGCAAGAGGGCGCGCGTCTGCTGTTTGGCGGCAACCGCTTGACAGACGAAGCGCATGCGAACGGCTTCTTCGTTGAACCGACCGCTTTCGTCGATGTGAAGCAAGACATGCGCATCGTGCAGGAAGAGATCTTCGGTCCTGTGTGCGTGATCCAAAAATTCAGGGACGAAGCGCAAGCGATCGAGCTTGCAAACGGCACCGTCTACGGTCTGGCCGGCGGCGTGTTCACACAGGACGGCGCCAAAGCGATGCGCGTGATCAAAAAGCTGCGCGCCGGGATCACGTGGATCAACGCCTACCATCCAACCTACAACGAAGCGCCGTGGGGCGGCTACAAGCAAAGCGGAATCGGTCGCGGGCTGGGCACATACGGTCTGGACGAGTTCATGGAGATCAAACAGATCAACATCAACCTGCAAGTGGGCCCAGTAGGCTGGTTTGAAGGATAAGAGAGCGAGACAGACATCAGTTACCAGATAGAGAGAAAGCCGAGAAGGCGGAAATAGAGGCGGATCAGCGTAACCGATAAGGGAGCGTTCACATGAAAGCACAGCGCAAGTGGGGGATTGGCCTGCTTGGCTGGGAAGGTTATGCTGATCCGTCCTTCATCAAAGATTTTGAAGCGAAATACAACGTCGAAGTCAGCGCCACGTATGCCGGTTCCACCGATGAAATCATCGCGAAAACAAAAGGCGGCGGGGGCTCGGTTTACGATCGGATCATCGTGTCGAGCGATGTGGCGAAGGCGCTGAACCCAGCAACCTGCTCGACACGCCAGGCGAGCCTGGCGCGATCGCGCGGGAGGGAGTGCATGGGGATTGCTGCCTGCATAGCGTCGCGAGTAAAAAACAGTGCCCATTCGGTAGGAGAAGGGGGCACTGTTTTTTAGCGTGCGGTTGGGTACATACATTTGACGCTTGATCTGCTGCGGGTCGTACGGCCATTTCATGGGGTCGCGAAAGAAAAAAGGAACCGGTAGGCTCCTTTTGGTTACATACAGTGTACAAGATTGGGAAAAGAGACGTTAGGCGGGTGCCAATGTTGGTTCTGCTGTTGCAGCAGCTTCCGCCTCGCCTTATTGCGGGTTTCGAGCATTCCAGTCATCTCTCATCTTGATGGCCTTCTTGATTTCTTTGGGTGGCGTTTTTTTCGTCTCTTTTCTAAAGTGGTTTAAGAGAACAAACTTTCCACCTTTGACTTGGAAGAACATCACTCGATGATCATCCGGGCGGAGTTCCTATACCATATTCGGCATAAAACGTACAACTTGTTTCACCGGCTAATCCCAATCGAAAAGCACATTCTTGGAGAAAGCGCCCTTGTCGCCGCGGGATCAAGCTATCAGCCCAGCTACCATTCTGCAGCGTAGGTGAATCGTTGGGTGAAGATGTGCCGATTTTTCGGCACATTCGACCATCGAGTATTTTTTTCTGTGCTGACGATGCGTTGGTTATGGACGTTTGTTTTTGCTCGAAACGCGCGAATGGAGAGGAAGGTCGTATTTTCTCGCACAAAAGAGGGAGGACATGGGTGAAAAGAACCGGCAATCACGGCACTCTGGCTTTTCGTCATGAACAAAATCCCCTAGCTTGCCAGCCATTATCTTTCCTATGATGGGGATGCGTTTTGCATAGGCGCGGGAGACATCTGATTACGGAGAAGAGGGTGAGTCGGATTGGAGCTTCATTTAAACGCAAATGAGTATGAAACAGACGTCCAGCCGGATGAGCGCCTCTCGCAGCGAAGCATCCGGCTGCTGCAGGAGCTGAAACAATGGGATCACGACACATACATGCATTCCCATCAGGTTGCATGCTATGCCGTCGAGCTGGGAAAAGCGTGGGGGGCAAACGAGCGGACGCTCGCTGATCTGTATGTCGCCGGATGGTTGCATGATCTCGGAAAGTTACGCATCCCGGTGGAAATTTTGCAAAAGACGACGAAGCTTGCGGACAGCGAATTCGCCGCCATCAAGCTGCACCCGATCCACTCCGCCGCCCTGATCCATCAGGAAGGCTACTCGCCGCACGTGCTGGAAGGAATCTTGACCCATCACGAGCGAATGGATGGCAAAGGATACCCGTTCGCCTTGCCCAATTCCGACATCCGGCTGATCGGGCGGATCTTGCAAGTCGTCGACGCTTTTTCGGCTATGACCACGAACCGCGCCTATCGCGAAAGCATGACGGTCGACAGGGCTGTCCAACAGCTTTATTTGCACGCACATACCCAGTTTGATCCCGCATTGGTAACGATGTTTTGCGAGAGGGTGCTGAATTATGGCAAAATGCAGCCTGGTTGAAGATGTTTGCACGATCGTCCGGATGGTCGCATGGCTGTGGACGGGGAACAACAAAATCCTGCCTCACAGCATCCTGGGGCCGTTGATGCGGCTTGAGAGCAACTGCTCGATCAGCGCGTGGGAAGGGAGCACGAGATCGGCGCGGATGCTGCACGATTCCGGCGTTTGCGCGGAAGCGGCGGCGGATGACAAGGTGCCGGAGGCCTGAAGGAGCTGTCCGGCTTCATGCTGCGCCAATATCGGCAGGTACACCTTTTGGGCAGTATCGCCAAGCCCGATCAATCCGATGCGTTTTTTCATAAGATCCCCTCTTTTCCTCGCATGTCCGTTCGATTTTCTTGCGTTCACCTGGGTGAAGCGATTCCTCTCCAGTCTACCTGCATCCGTCCGTGGTGTATACCCGTCACATTCGTCGAATCGCCGGAACAATCCAGATCGTTTCTTGACTTTTCTTCCTGTCCTCTCGATAATACCCTTAGGGGTATTTGAATAGAGCAGAGAATCGAAGAGGGGGAGAACCGGATGGGCAAAAAAATCGTCATCGTCGGTGGCGTTGCAGGCGGAGCCAGTGCTGCTGCCCGCTTGCGCCGCCTTTCTGAACAAGACCAGATCATCATGGTGGAGCGCGGCGCGTACATTTCGTTCGCAAACTGCGGCCTGCCTTACTATATTGGCGGAACGATCGCGGACCGCAAAAAGCTGTTCGTCCAAACGGTGGACGGCATGGCCAAAAAATTCAACATGGACATCCGCAATTTGAGCGAGGTGACCGCGATCGATCGCGAAAACAAGACCGTCACGATCCAAAGCGTGACGACTGGCGAATCGTACGTGGAATCGTATGATATTTTGCTGCTCTCGCCAGGAGCCAAGCCGATTGTGCCGCCGATCAAAGGGATCGAGACGGCAAAAGCGCTGTTCACCTTGCGCAACATCCCGGATACCGATGCGATCAAACAATATTTGGAACAAGCAAAGCCGCAGCGGGCCGTCGTGATCGGCGGTGGGTTCATCGGCGTCGAGATGGCGGAAAACCTGCGTGATCAAGGTCTGGAAGTCACTTTGGTCGAGATGTCCAACCAAGTGATGGCGCCGCTTGATTACGAAATGGCAGCGATTGTCCACCAGCATATGCGTCAAAAAGGCGTGGAGCTGATTCTAGCAGACGGCGTCGAGTCATTTGAGGAAGAAGGAACAATAATTACGCTGAACAGCGGCCGGCAAATCGCGGCCGACATGATCATCCTCGCCATCGGCGTACAGCCGGAGAGCAATCTGGCGCGGGAAGCCGGGCTTGAGCTGGGAGTGCGCGGCGCGATCAAGGTTTCCCCGACCTTGCAGACAAGCGATCCGTCCATTTATGCGGTCGGCGATGCGATCGAGGTCATCGACTGGATCAACGGCCAGCCCACGGTGGTGCCGCTCGCATGGGGAGCCAATCGCCAGGGCAGGCTGGCAGCGGACCATATCAACGGGCGGGATGTTCGCTACAACGGGGCTCTTGGCACCGCAATCGCCAAGGTTTTCGATCTGACCGCTGCGGTGACGGGCAACAATGAGAAAACGTTGCAGCGATTGGGTATCCCGTATGAAGCGATCCACGTCCATCCCGTCTCTCATGCCGGGTATTATCCGGGGGCGGCGCCGATCGCCCTGAAACTGCTGTTTGATCGTGACAGCGGCAAGATTTTGGGCGCACAGGCCATTGCAGGAGATGGCGCAGACAAGCGGATCGATGTGATCGCGACGGCGATCAAGGGCGGCCTGACCGTTTTCGATCTGCCGGATTTGGAGCTGGCGTATGCGCCGCCCTATTCCTCGGCAAAAGATCCGGTCAACCTGGCAGGGTATGTCGCGTCCAATGTCGCCGACGGCTTGGTCGACATCGTCCAGTGGCACGAAATCGATGCGATCATCGGGGCCGGCGGTCTGGTGATCGATGTGCGCGAGCCGCATGAGCGCGAGGCCGGATTCATCCCGGGCACGGTCAATATTCCGCTGGGCGAGATTCGCGAACGTTTGCGCGATCTGCCCAAAGACCAAACCGTCCATGTCTCCTGCCAGGTAGGGCTGCGCGGATACCAGGCCGCGCGAATTTTGGCTGAGAACGGCTTTGCTGTCAAAAATGTCGATGGCGGTTACAAGACATATGCTGCCGCTGCACGGGAGAAGGCGCTCTTGGCCAAAGTTGACTAGACAGCTAGGCAGAAGAGGAGTAGAGCGTAAAGTCTGTAAAAAAGGTGGGGCTGCTGATGATTGAATATGGTACGGATGTAAAAAATCGATTGCGTCGCGCAGAAGGACAAGTACGCGGTGTCCTGAAAATGATGGAGGAAGGCAAAGAATGCCGGGAGGTCGTCGCACAACTGTCCGCAATCCGCACCGCGATCGACCGGTCCATCGGGCTTGTGATCGCCAACCATCTGCAAGCGTGCATTCGCGAAGAACTGGAAAAGGGCAATGATCCTGACCAGGTGATCAAGGAAGCCGTCGAGCTGCTGGTAAAGAGCAGATAGTCGTTTGGTGGGAGTGGTTTGGTGCCGGAAATCAGGCGCAAAACTGCCGGATATTCAGCGGTGACCCATGGCATGACCGCGCTGTGATGCATGAATCTCGGGAATTACTCGTTTGGCATGTTCCTTGCTACTTCTTCTGGCAATGCGCGTGAGCAAACAGGGAGGTTATCATACGATGGAATGCCAATGGTGTAATGAACCGCATACAACTGAATCGACGCAAGATTGCTACTGGACGATGCCAGATGGCAAACGTACGCTCCGTATCCTGCAAATCCCTGCGGTAGACTGTCCGAAGTGCGGCGTCTATATATCGGAACCGATGAATCAGAAGGTCGAAGAAAACCTGATCATGGCGGACTTGACCGGATACCCGGACACTTTGACATACGACCAGATTTTGCACGCACCCAAGATCCGGCTGTTCGATTTGAAATAAGCAACTGCATATGCTGACATGCCCCGATGCTCCTTATTGGAAAATCGGGGCATTTTCATGCCTTAAGAAAAACGTCTTTCAGAAGTTCTTTCGAGAAGCAGGTCCTTCGATCTATGGAAGTTTTCTTCCGTTCCAGACTTTATAAGCGGGCACTTATAAAGTCTTATACGATGAAAAAGCCAATTGCCAAAAGCGGGTGTCCCCATCATAATGTAGAAGGTGGATTGAGCTTTTCCATATTTCTGCTTCAATTCAATTGTAAAATGTAAAAACCAATGTGGAAATAAAAGAGATGGAGGCGTAGCATGCATTACTGGGTAGCCATTATCCTGGGGATGGTCGAAGGACTCACCGAATTTTTACCGGTATCGTCTACCGGCCACATGATTTTGACGGCTGATCTGTTGAATTTCACCGACGAAAAAGCCAAAACATTCGAGATCGTTGT
This sequence comes from Brevibacillus fluminis, assembly GCF_052072235.1. Classification (GTDB taxonomy): domain Bacteria; phylum Bacillota; class Bacilli; order Brevibacillales; family Brevibacillaceae; genus Brevibacillus_D; species Brevibacillus_D fluminis_A. The sequence continues at coordinate 1,155,704 of NZ_CM125436.1, forward strand.
TCAGCTTGGATCGATTCTGGCTGTCGTCGTCTTGTATTGGCGCCGATTCCTGAGCGTGCTGGGCTGGGAGCGCCAGCGGGTCAAGCGGCCGCGGTTGAACCTGCTCCACATCATTTTGGCGATGGTTCCGGCAGGCGTGCTGGGCGTCGCGCTTCACGGCGTCATCAAGCAATATTTATTCGGTGCACAAACAGTGCTCATCGGTTTGATTGCAGGCGGGATTCTCATGATTGTCGCAGAAAAGCTTCCCCGCCGGACAACAGCGCAATCGCTCGATGAGATCAGCTATAAACAAGCTTTTGGGATTGGTCTGTTTCAATGTCTCGCACTGTGGCCAGGCTTCTCGCGGTCTGGCGCGACGATCGCCGGCGGGCTTTTGCTCGGGACCACGCACAAGGCGGCTGCCGAATTCACGTTCCTCGTCGCCGTTCCGGTGATGGTCGGGGCGAGCGGTCTCGATTTGCTGAAAAGCTACCAAAACCTGTCGATGGATGATTTGGGCTTTTTCATTGCAGGCTTCATCACGGCTTTCGTTGTCGCCATGCTCGCGATCGTCAGCTTCCTGAAGCTGCTGCAGCGTTTCAAGCTGACGCCATTTGCGTATTATCGGTTTGTGATTGCGGTGTTGTTTTATTTCTTTATTCTTCGTTAAGTACATGGATAGACGGTATGATTCCTGGGAATCATGCCGTTTTTTTGTGCAACACGAAAGGCTGCTCGCTGTGAAAACTAGACGAACGAAGCGTACTTTGGTTTATTTTTGGAATTTGATAAACCGAAGCTGTAACATTGCAATGACCCAAACGTCTACTATGCGAAAACCAGAATGATCGTATATTGATGGAGGAAGATCAGGATGAAGAAAAGCGCTGTAATTCCAATTGTTTCGATTCTTGCCGTGACAGCGGCTTTTGGGACCGCGAGTTTTGCGGAAGCGGCTGTCGCGAGCAAAGTGACTGTGCCGGCGGCGAGCGCGGCTCCGGCGAAACCAACGCCGAGTGCAGCGCCCGTGAAACCGGCAGCACCCGCGGCCTCCGTGAAACCAGCACCGAGCGCGGCTCCGGCGAAACCAACGCCGAGCGCAGCGTCCGCGAAATCGGCAGCACCTGCGGCCTCCGTGAAACCAACGGCCAGCGCGGCTCCGGCGAAACCAACAGCAAGCGCAGCCCCCGCGAAACCAGCGCCGAGCGCGGCCCCGGCGAAACCAACGCCGAGCGCAGCCCCCGCAAAACCGGCAGCACCTGCGGCCTCCGTGAAACCAGCACCGAGCGCGGCTCCGGCAAAACCTGCCGCTAGCCCAACAGCCCCCACCCCAGCCACCAAACCGATCGCATCGACACAACAAACATCACCGCAGCGCGTGGCGGCAGAATCCCTCCCCGCCCGCATCGCCTTCACCAACCAAAATCACCTGTGGGTAATGGACGCGAAAGCAAAGGGAGCCGCGCCCAAGCAGGTGACAACGCAAGGAGCTGTGGAGATTGTCGGATGGTCGTACAACGGGGAGTGGCTGATGTACAAGCAATACAAAACCGAGGATCGGTACAGCGCGGACCCGGTTCTGTGGGTAGTCAGAGCGGATGGCACGGGGGCCTTTCCGATCGAGGCGATGCCGGTGTACCAAACGGCAAAATGGTCGCCGACCTCGCTGCAGCTGGCCTATGCGACAAATAATCCGAAGGGGCACAATCAGACACAGCTTACCATCGCAACCATCGGTGCAGGCAAAGTGACGGCAAAGAGCCGGATCGATCAGGTGAATGCAGGCGATTTCACCTGGATGCCGGACGGCAAGGCGCTGCTGGTGGCGACGCCCGCGAGCGTTGGGGTGCCGCCGCGCCTTGTCAAAATGGACCTGGCTGGCAATATCGCGAAAAGCTTCGGCATTGGCGAGAAGCCGACGGCACATGACGGGATCTACATGAGACAGGCGGCGGGCATGGCGGTTTCGCCTGACGGGCGCTATGTCGCTTACTACATGCTGCCCAATTCCGCATCGCTTGCGGCAGACGGTGTCTCGCTCATGCTCCTCGATCTGCAGCAGCCGGCGAAGCGGATCGAGCTGGGCGGATCACTCGCGTACAACCAGTGGTTGGCATGGTCGGCCGATAGCAGCCGACTCGCATTCGTGGAAGGAGGCGGGCGCGAGGCGACGACCGGCAAGCACTTGATGATCGCCGAGCGCCGCACCGGTTTCCGCCCGATACAAGCGGGGGAAGAGAAGCTTCTCTCCTTGCAGCCGGAATGGGGCGATGCGGCAGGCAGCACGCTGTATTTTGAGCAAGGGAAAGAGAATCTGTCATGGATGGGCAACTACGATCCGAAGCGCGTGCTGGTGCCGGGGCAGAGGATTTGGCAGCGGACAGCGGATGGAAAAGCGCATGCCGTAACGACAGGTCCGGCGAATACGGCGGATTACGCGCCGATCGTTTCACCGGATGGCAAGACGATGCTCTTTGTGCGGCTTGACGGCGCCGAGCACGGCTCGCTGTATAGGAAGAGCGGGACTTCCCGGGAGATGGAACTGCTGCGCAACGTGACCGGAGAAAACGGCTATTACGGCAACTATTTGCCGGGATGGGTTGCCGTGTATTGGACAAAATGAGCGCCATGGGGCGAAAGCAAAAAACAGCGTGATTCTCAGGAATCGCGCTGTTTTTTTGCAATGTATCCTTCTACAAACAAGCGTTCATCTCCGATGTGATGCTCGATGTAGATGCCCGGCTGGCTGGTATCTCCGATGGGGACCGTTTCAACCAGGTCAAACTGGCAAGGTTTGATATGAGTTTCGATAAACGCCTTTTCCGAGTTCAACGGATAGGCATCGGGGTAGAGTTCGCGCATTTTTTGCAGCGATTTTGCGCCACTCTTGTAATACGTATAAATCCCGATGATCGTCGTATCCTCCTTGCAATGCCGATTCAGCTTGGCAAGCGGGAATATCGGATTGAACAGGGAGTAATCGTTGAAGGAGAGACTGTCGATGATGTAGTCGACGGATTGGTTGGCGATCGGCAAATGCAGCGACGTGTTGACGATGTAGAGCACCTTCAGCTTGGGATTGATGAACGTCAGCTTCCCTTTCAGCTTCTCCACCATTTCCCGTTTGCTGCCGCAAAAAATGTACATGGCGTCGTCCTGGAGCAAATGCAAGAATTTGGGCAGCAGGACGAACGTATCGATGCTGGGCTCCAGAATCACCTTGTTTGCCAGCGGATAGCTTTTCAACCGTTGATAAATAAACAGCCCGCTCTTGGTCATCAGCTCAATCAGCTCGGTGCTTACTTCACCCAATGTTTTGGGTTCGTAGAAGTAGGCTCTGTTTTGAATCGAATTGTCCAGATTGGGAGCATACAAAATCCCGCCTGCAATTTCGGCCTGAAAGCCGCATGAACAGGTCACGTCCGCATCCATGATCGACTCTCCGTGAATGCGAGCGTTTTTCAATTGAAGTGAACCTGAACAGACGGGACAGCGAAGCAGCGGGAGGAACGAAATGGAGATGCCGGTTTCGGTTTCTTCTCCCTTTTTTTGATGGACCGTATCGATGATCGCGTCGATGTTTGCGATGGCTTCGTAGCGATTGGCAATTTCCCGGCGCAGCTCTTCCTTTTTGGTATCGAGCAGCTGCACGAAATTTTCCAGATCCTCCATGTCACTTAGCAAAGTCACGCGTTTGATTTTCAGGATGCCGCCGATTTCGTTTAGCGTAAAGTGAAGAGATTTCAATTGGGTAATAAACGTCATATCGTCTTCACACGTTTGGTCATAGTCGTAGTACGCATCTTTTTTCACTGGAATTAAAAATCCAAGGTTCGTATAATAGCGGATCGTGTCGATGGAAACATTGAATTTTTTGGCAAACAATCCGATTTTCATTGTGTCCTCCCCTCCATGGAGTATACTCCGTGCTTTTATTGAAAAACGTCCAAAATCGGCGATTGCCCTATAGATAAGTCTTCACTCTACTATGGAGTCAGGAAATGCGAAACCGTTTACATTCTTAGAGGAGGAATACGTATTGGAAAACACTCGCTTGGAACGTTCGCTGACGCTTGCACCGCTCGTCCTTTTCGGCATTTCGTTCATGGCGCTGGGCACCGTGTTCAGCACGTATGGCATTGCTGCCCAGCTGACGCAAGGGATGGTTCCTGTCGCTTACATTCTAGCATTAGTTGCGATGCTTTTTACAGCGCTTAGCTATGGAAAGATGGCGGGAGCTTTCCCGATTGCAGGCTCGGCCTACACGTACGCCCAAAAAGCGATCTCCCCATCGGTCGGCTTCTTGGTGGGCTGGAGCATTTTGGTTGACTATTTGTTTATTCCGATGGTCAATTACCTGATTTTTGCCAGCTTTTTGCACGCGGCTTTGCCCTCGGTGCCTGAATATGTCTGGATTTTGCTGATGATCGTGCTCGTTACTTTCATCAATATCAGAGGAATCAAGCTGGCGGCGAATGTCAATACGCTGATCAATGCTTGTGCGCTTCTGTTTATCGTGACATTTTGTGTTTTGTCGATCCGGCACATCGTGACAAATCAGAGCATCTTCCATCTGTTCTCGCTTACGCCGTTCTTCCAGCAAGGAACAACAGGCTTTACCGCAATCATGGCAGGCGCTTCTCTGCTTTGCTTTTCCTTTTTGGGCTTCGATTCCGTTACGACGTTTGCGGAAGAAGTGAAAAATCCGGAGAAGCTGCTCCCGCGCGCCGTGATGATCGTGACGCTGGTCGGCGGCCTCGTCTTCATCGTCGTTTCGTATCTGGCCCAACTCGTCTATCCCGATTACGCGTCATTTTCCGATCCCGATTCTGCTGCGTTCGTCATCATTCAATATGTCGGCGGTGACCTTTTGGCATCCTTTTTCATCGTGATGATCGCATCGGGCACGTTTGGCTCTGCGATGGTTTCCCATGCCAGCGTCGGACGTCTGCTTTATTCGATGGGGCGCGATGGCGTGCTGCCAAAGAAGCTGTTCGCCTACCTTCATCCAAACTGGAAAACACCGCTTTTCAATCTTTTGCTCGTGAGCGCGATCTGCTTGTCAGCGCTGTTTATGACGCTGGGAACGGCGGCATCGCTCATCAATTTCGGCGCTTTTCTCGCTTTTAGTTGCGTGAATATTTCTGTGATTCTTCATTTTTTCGTCCGCAAAAAAGAACGTACAGGTTGGGCGCTGTTCCGCAACCTGCTTTTTCCGGTCATCGGGACGATGATGGACCTGTATTTGCTCGTTAATCTGGATTCCGATTCTCTGATTCTGGGGATCATCTGGTTTTGCATCGGTTTTGTTTATCTGCTTGTCCTGACGAAAGGGTTTAAGAGAAAGCCTCCGCAAATGGAAATCGATGCAGCCTAGTTCATACATGGAAGGAAGGATTCACATGAAAGCGGATTTGATACTAAAAGGCAAAAAGGTGTTCACCGGCTTGCAAAATCAGCCTGAGGAAGCGGCTGTCGTGATTCGGGGAAACAAAATCGTGGATGTTTGCTCGATCGAGGAGAGCCGCGCTTACGAAGGGGAAGGGACGCGGGAGCTGGTCTATCCCGATCAGCTGATCGTGCCCGGATTCCATGACGCCCATCTCCATGTCATGATGGGCAGCCTGATCGAAAACTTCTGCGTGATGCTTGGCGATGCCAAATCGGAGGAAGAAGCCGCAGCGATGGTGAAGGAATACGCCGATCTTCACCCGGACGACGAATGGATCATCGGCTTCGGGTGGGACCGGAACGCATGGGAGAGCAAACGTGACCCGCATAAAAGCTCATTGGACCGCCTTTTGCCCGATCGCCCTGTTTTTCTGCTCAACGTGGAGGCGCACTACGGATGGGTCAACAGCTGTGCATTAGACCGTGCCCACATCGACGAAACCACGCCGGCGCCGGATTTTGGCATCATTGAAAAAGATGAAAAGGGGGGAGTAACCGGCATTTTGCACGAATCGGCGATGGCGCTTATCACCGCGATTGCATTCGCCTTCCCCCGCCCAAAACAGGAAGCATTGCTCGCAAGCTTCTTGGCGCACACGGCCAAACATGGCATCACCTCTGTGGACGATTTGTACGGGAGCCGTGCGAATGAAGCACTGGATGATTACACCCTGTACAAAGCATTCGATGAAGCAGGCAAGCTGACGACGCGCCTTCATTTTTATCCGCCGATGAATGGGGATATTGAAAGGGCGAAGCGTCTGCGCGATGAATTCCGCTCGGAAAAGCTGCAAATGAGCGGGCTGAAGCAATTCGTCGACGGGGTTGTGACCGGCCACACGGCGTACATGCTGGAGCCGTATCGGGACAAACCGGACTCGCACGGCGAGCCGGCATTTCCCGAGGAGGACATCAAAAAATGGGTAGCAGAGGCAGACAAGGAAGGCTTCAAAGTCCGCCTGCATGCGATTGGAGACCGGGCGATCCGGCTTGCGCTCGATTCTTTTGAAGAGGCGAAAAAAGCCAATCAGACCAGCGATCTAAGGCACGCGGTGGAGCATGTGGAGGTCATCAATCCCGCTGATCTTTCCCGTTTTCATGAGCTGGGCGCCATCGCCTCCATCCAGCCGATCCATCTGGCTCTGATGCCAGCCGAAGGTTATCTGCATGCGATCGGCGCGGAGAAATCTCCTTATTGCTATACGAGTAAAATGCTCCAGGATGCGGGCGCGACGCTTGCCTTCAGCAGCGATTTCCCCGTTGCGCCGATCAACCCGATGCTGGGGCTGCATCGTGCCGTCACACGGATGGATTACTATGGACAGGTGGCGTGGAATGAAGCGGAAGCGGTCTCGCTCGCCGATGCGATCCGCTACTACACGCTAGGCGGGGCGTACGGCGTCCATCGCGAGCACGAGCTGGGCACGCTGGAAAAAGGCAAATATGCCGACATCGCCGTGCTTGACTGCGATTTGTTCAGCATACCGGCAGATGGCATCAAGGATGCAAAAGTGGTGCTGACGGTGATGGATGGACAGATCGTGTATCAGGCGGAACAAGACTGAGAATGCAGGAAATATTCAGGGCTGTCACCGGAAGGAGTTTTGGTGGCGGCTCTTTTTTTCTTGCGTCAGCGTTTTTATTGTCTCGGCCCGTTTTGGCAAACTGATAGGAAAGGAAAAGAGAGTTGGGAGCGGAATGGTCAAAAGGGACACGTGCCGACATCGGAATGGGTTTCATGTCGCCATCGGTTCAAACAGCGAGCGCCAATTGCGGAAGTGGTCCAAAGCAAAACAGTTGGTATGCCCGGAATGCGAAGCAGCTCTTATTTATCGGCGCGGCGATCGGGTTACGGCTCATTTTGCGCATCTGGCATTTTGTGCGCAAGGCGGGTACGAACCTGAATCGGATTCGCACCGAAAGGGGAAGCTGCTGGTGGCACAATGGCTCCGTGCGCAATTCCCGCAAAATGAGACGAGATGCGAAGCGGTCATCGAAGAGACGGGCCAACGCGCCGACGTGCTGACGATTTTTCCCGGAGGCAGGCGGCTTGTCGTTGAGGTGCAATGTTCACGGCTGCCCAGATCAGAGTTGGAGCACCGGATGAGGCTGTACAAAACGGCTGGCATCGGGCAGTTGTGGCTTTTGGATTGGCAGAGTCTCAGGCAGAAAACAAGTGGACGCGGGCGCTTCCTCAAGCTGACGGAGCTGTCCTTGCTGCTGACCCATGCCCAACATGACCGACTCTATTTGCTCGATAGGGAGGAAGAGGAGATTGGGTATGTGAGGCTGCCCATACAGGAGCAGCACCGCAGACTGGTGGAGACCGGCTTGGTGTGGAAACGTAAGCTGGCGGAAATCCGCATCCATCCTTCCGGAAAGCTGGAATTGCAGGAAGCTGACGCCATGTTTGAAGCGATTCACTTGCGTAAGCAGCAGGAAGCCCATCGCCGAAGGATGTGGGAAAAAAGAGTGGTGGAGCGAATGGAGGTGTGGCTGCTGCCCGAAAACGTGCAGCGACTCATTCGGCGGCGACGGGAGCAACGTGAACAGCATCCGTTGTTTTCGGTTATCTCCGTGTTTTATCATCCTTGGGACTATCCGCTTATGCAAGTTTTTGAACGCCAGATTGAAGGAGACCAGCTTTTCAAACTCGACCCGTTTCTGTGGCAAAGCTTTTTGTTTTTTACCGAAATCTATCGATCTTATAATCGCTCCTCCACCTTTTCACGAGGCAGACGACGGCCCAGGCTGTTCGTCAAGCGTCTCGTCCACTCGGCTCCGGGCAGGCCGGATCGGATCTTTAAGGAGCAGGTGATCGACAGGTGGATCAATCGGCCGTTACAAACTGCCAAAAGAATTGCACCCGAAACATTCGCATCGGTAAAAGATGTGCATGAGGTGATTTATGACTATTTGTGCGGTCTGGCTGAACTCGGATTTCTGCAAAATATCACCCCGAATCAAGCATCGATTACGGCGAATGGCAAGCTGTACGGTACATTTGAAGTCTTGTTTGATCGATTCTATCCGGAGATATTCAACACGAATGCAGGCATCCGCCGTTTTTTCCAACAGCATAAGCTGCAGTTCATCTGGCGGGAATGGTACGACTTGCGGACAGGAGAGCGGTTTCCTTGATATGGGGTATGGCTTTTGCGGTGTCCCCACGTTGAGAAGATAAGTAGAAGCGATTCGGATGCAAAGCTACGTTAAAAAGGAAGCCATCTGCTTAAGCGGAAGGCTTCCTTTCTTACTTGTGCAGCTCGTTACTGCAATTTCGGCGGATGAAAGCTCTGATGGCCGTCCACAATCTCGGCAAAAATATTCTCGGAAGCGAGCGAACGATCCAAGGATGCCGGAATTTTTAGCTCAAGCAGCTCCATCAAGCGTTGAATGTCTTCTTTTGTGGCGGGCTGTTTTTCCGTTTTCAACTGATAGCCCAAATTGCCGCTAACCTCCAATGTGGCCCATTGAACATCCGAAATGTTTGCGATTCCAGCCTGGCGAAGCCGCATTTCCAATTTATCGACGGAAAGTCTGAGCTTGGACAAATTATGCTCAACCAGCTGCCCATTTTCAATCACCATCACCGCTTTACCCGTAATAAGCGTTTCAAAGACATTCGATTTCATTCCGAGATACTCCATCAGCATCATGACCACCACCAATACCGCCGCCAGCAGAAAGGTAGGCCAGTATCCATTCCCCGTGATCGGCTGGATGATCAAAGTCCCAAGACCGATCATCACGATCACCTGTGCCATGGTCATTTGCGAAATGGATTTCCTGCCAGCGATGCGCAGCAAGATCGTGCCGAGTACAATCACACCGACAGTCTGCCATATAAGTGTCCAACTCATGAAATGACCTCCATGCTTCCATCATCTTGTCGGTATGTTGTCCCAAAATGTGGGGATTTATCACAGAATGAACATGACCAGCCACAGCACCCGTTCCTTTTTCATTGAATAGTCCGGCATTTTAGTAGTACACTTCTTCCAGAGGATGTAAAAAAACGCCAGCACAAAAAGAGAGGAAGAATCGCGATGGACCAACTGAAGGAAACGATCATCGGCCTGACGGCGAAAGCGGGAGGCACCTGGGGCGTTGTCGTGGAAGATTTGGATACAGGCAAAAGTTTGGCACACAACGAGGGTGAGCTGTTTCTCGCGGAAAGCGTCATCAAAGTGCCGATTATGGCCGCCGTCTTCGCCGCTGCGGAGGAGAAGCGCTTCAATCTGAGCGACACGATGACGCTGCGGCGCGAGGACATGGTGGGGGGATCGGGATTTTTGCAGCATATGACGCCGGGGATCGTGCTGCCGATCTATGACCTGATCACGCTGATGATCGTGCAAAGCGACAATACCGCGACCAATATGCTTGTCGATCTGGTAGGAGCGGATGCGATCAATCGGACGATGCGGGAGACGGGCATGAAAGAGAGCCATTTCTTCAATAAATGCTGCGTCTATCCGGTCAATCGCGAAGGGCTGAACGAGATCACGGCTGCAGACGTCAACGCTTTGCTCAAAACGCTCGCCACCGGCAGCTACATTTCCTATCACGCCTGCCAGCAGATGATCGAGATTATGAAAAAGCAGCAGGTGCGCAACGGTCTTCCCGCGTATTTGCCAGAATCCGACTCGCCGGTGATCGGCAGCCTGACACCTTGGGAAATGGCGCACAAACCAGGCTGGGATACGGGCAGGCAGCATGACGCAGGGATCTTGTTCGCAGGGAAAGGAAGCGTCAGTATCACGGTTCTCTCCAAAAATATCGAGCCATTCTCCGCTCTCGATACTTTGGCCAAGATCGGACAGAGTGTCTATGCGTACATGACGGCAGGGAAAAAAGCATAGCTGGATGAATTTACTTACTGCCAACATTCGTTTTTTTTCGACAAATTGCTCTTTTCACTCTTGAAAAAATAGTAGTATCAACTATAATGATGTTTATTGGCGAGTAGGCTAACCCTTATTAGGGTTAGATCGTCTTTAAACCCGTTTATTCCGATCAGAAAAATCGAGATTCACATGGCCGTTTATTCCGTGCAGGTCTGTTTTGCGTTTGATGGCGCAAAAAAGCGGTCCGCACGATAAGAAAAGATACAATTAGGGGAGAGAGATCGTAATGAAAAAGATGAAAGCACTGTTCATGTCGCTGTCTGTTTTTGCGGTATTGGCGGCAGGCTGCTCCACAGAGAAGGCGCCGGCGGCGGACAATTCGTCAGCACAACCGGCAGGCGAGCAAAAAGCGAAAAAGAAAATTGCGCTCGTGCTGCCTGAAAAAATCGGGGTAAACCCATTTTTCCAGCAAATGGATGAAGGCGTAAAAAAAGCGGGGAAAGATTTCGGCGTTGACGTAAAAACGATCGAATCCACTGACCAGGCCGCCATCGAGCAAAACCTGCGCGCAGTTGTCGCAGAAAACTACGACCTGATCATCACTTCTTCTTTTGAGTCCGAGGACGCGCTGAAAAAAGTTGCGACCGAAAACCCGGACAAGCCTTTCACCATCATCGATACGACGGTTGATCTGCCGAACGTGCGCAACGTTGTGTTCCGTGAGCAGGAAGCGGCTTACCTGGTCGGTGCGGCAGCGGGTCTCGCTACCAAAACAAACAAAGTCGGCATCGTTGTGGCAATGGACATCCCGAACCTGAAAAAATGGTCGGTTGGCTATGAAGAAGGCGTAAAAGCAACCAACCCGAATGCAAAAGTATTGGTAAACTATGTCGGCAGCTTCACAGACCCGGCGAAAGCGAAAGAATTGGCGATTCTGCAGCATTCCCAAGGTGCTGACTTCATCAACGGCGCTTCTGCTGTAGGCGATCTCGGCGTATTTGAAGCAGCAAAAGAAAAAGGCTTCTACACATCCGGCCAAGACGTGGACCGCACCGCGATCGACCCTGAACATATCGTCCTGTCCCAGCTGAAAGGAACGGATGCCGTCGCGTACGATACCGTGAAACAATTCGTGGAAGGCACCTACAAGCAAGGTACGTACGATTACGGCCTCAAGGAAGATGGCGTCGGCGTAACCTATGTCACGCGCGAAACCAAAACACCATTGAACCCGTTCATCGGCGAAGACATCATCAACAAAGTAAAAGCGATCAAGGATGAAATCGTCTCCGGCAAACGTACAGTAACCAACCCGCTGAAGCAATAACGCCATAGGAAATAGAAGGAAAACCGGCTGCGCTCAGGCAGTCGGTTCCTTTACATTTTACAGAAAGTTGGAAGGATGAGGAACGGATGACCGTTTTGTTGGAGATGGACCGCATCACCAAGCAATATGGCACCTTTACCGCGAACGATCAGGTCAGTTTTTCTCTGCAAGAAGGGGAAATCCATGCGATCGTTGGCGAAAACGGCGCTGGCAAAACCACTCTGATGAGAATCCTGTACGGGATGGAACAAGCGACCTCCGGAACCATTCGGATTCGCGGGAAGGAATGCCAGTTTCCAAACCCGGCGGCAGCGATCCAAAGCGGTATCGGCATGGTTCATCAGCATTTCATGCTCTTCCCGTCCCGGACGGTCGCTGAAAACATCGTGATCGGCAAGGAGCCGAAAAAGGGGATCTGGTTTGATCGTCGCGCTGCGGCGGAAGCGGTGAAACAATTGTCAGAAAAGTACCGCATGTCCGTAGACGCGAACAAAAAAGTGGGGGATTGCCCAGTCGGCACCCAGCAGCGCGTAGAAATTCTCAAAGTGCTGTACAACGGCGCAGACATCATCATCCTCGACGAACCGACAGCGGTCTTGACGCCGCTCGAGGTGGGGGAGCTTTTGGTTACGCTGAAGAGCCTGGCCGCTCAAGGCAAAAGCATCATATTGATCACGCACAAGCTGCATGAAGTGATGGAAGTGGCAGACCGCATCACCGTCTTGCGGAGCGGCAAGGTCACCGGGACGATGAACAAGGCGGACACGAATGTGGAAGAGATTTCCCGCCTGATGGTCGGCCGCGACCTCGTCGGCATCAAGCGCCGGGAGCGGCAGCCAGGCACGCCGATTTTGCAGGCGGAAGGGCTGTTCGTTCGCGGAGAAGCAGGGAAGCCGCTGCTGGACAATGTTTCGCTTCACGTCAACAGCGGCGAAATCGTCGGCATTGCCGGGGTGTCTGGCAATGGACAGTCCGAGCTGATCCAGGCGCTGACCGGCCTTTTCCCGGTGGATCGAGGCACCGTGACGCTCGCGGGCAAAAACGTGACCAACAGCACGCCGCGCTCAATCCGTGAGGCTGGACTCGCGCATATCCCGGAAGATCGCTATTTGTGGGGCGCAGCGAAAAATTCGTCGGTCAAGGAAAATGCCATGATGGGCCATTACCGAAAGCCGGCGTTTCAAAACGCGGGATTTCTCAATCACAAGCGGCTGAACCAGCAGGTGAGCGAATGGGTGAAAAGCTTTGCGGTGAAGACGGAATCGATTCATGAACGTGCGCAAAACCTTTCTGGAGGAAATTTGCAGAAGGTGATTGTTGCCCGGGAAATTGGCCAGGAAACGCCTTTTTTGATCGCGGCGGAGCCTACGCGCGGCGTCGATATCGGGGCGATGGAATTCATCCATCAGCAACTCATGCAAAAGCGCGACAAAGGCGAAGCGGTTTTGCTTGTATCGTCCGAGTTGACGGAAATCATGACCTTGTCCGACCGGATTCTGGTCATGTACGAGGGGAAGATCGTGGGCGAGCTTGATACACAGACAGCGACAGAAGAAGAAATCAGCTTGTTAATGGCAGGAGGAGGGCATTGATGAATCGAACAGGGTCATTTTTTGCTTCCCTGCTGCATCCGATCGTTGCGGTCGTGGTCGGGTTCCTCGCGGGAGCGATCGCGATTGCCGCGAGCGGTGCGCCTGTGCTGGAAACGTACGGGGAGATGTGGAAGGGCGCGTTCGGCAGCTTCTACTTCCTCACCAGCACATTGGCACGGGCCACGCCGATCATTTTGATCGGGCTGGGGATTTGTCTCGCGTTCCGCGCCGGCTTTTTCAACATGGGGGCGGAAGGGCAGATGGTGCTCGGCGCAATCGCCGCTGCCCTGACGGCGCTTTATTTGCCGGGACTGGGGATCGTGAAGCTGCTGGGGGCGTTACTCGCCGGGATCGCCGCAGGCGGAATCTGGTCCGTCCTGGCTGCCTGGATGGAAGTCAAATTCAAGATCGATCTGTTGATCAGCACGCTTTTGATGAACTATATCGCCACGCTGTTCGCCGGGTATTTGGTGACGGAGCCGTTCAAGGACAATACCGGTTCGGCTGCGATGGCGCAAAGCATGATGATCGACAAAAGCGCGTGGCTGCCGAAGCTGTTCCCCGGCATGACGCTGCACGCCGGTTTTTTGATCGCCATCATTTTGGTTATCGTACTTGCTTTTTTGTTCCGCCGGACGATTTTCGGCTATGAAGTCAACATGTTGGGGCAGAATCCGTTCTTCGCGGCATATGGCGGCGTAAATCGCGGAAAAGTGATGCTGTTGTCCATGTTTGCCAGCGGCGCTTTGACCGGCTTGGCGGGAACGGTTGAGGTGCTGGGCGCGCAATACCGCTTCATCGACGGCGCCCTGACCGTGCCAAGCTACGCCTGGACCGGCCTGATGGCCACGCTTTTGGCCAACTCCAACCCGGTGGGAACGGCATTTGCGTCGATTTTGCTCGCCGCCTTGCAAACCGGTGCAATGGGGATGGAGCGCAACACGGAAGTGCCGCTGGAAGTATCCGGCGTGATTCAAGCCGTGCTGATTTTATTCGTGTCCGCAAAGTTCTCGTATGCGTTCTTGAAGCGGAGAAAGGAGCGGAAAACCGATGGAGCATCTGTTTGATCTTTCGCTGCTCAATTCCACGATCCGGATGGTGACGCCGATTTTGCTGGCGGCCTTGGGCGGATCGCTGTGCGCGCGGGTGGGCCTGTTCAACGTAGGACTGGAAGGGCAGATCCTGGTGGGGGCGTTTGCCGCTGTCTTGGGCAATCATATGACCGGCAGCGTCGCGCTCGGCGTCTTGTTTGCCATCGTGTGCGTGCTGCTGTTCTCGCTCTTGTTCGCGTATTTGACCATCAATCTGCGCGCCAACGAGATCGTCGTCGGTATCGCCAGCAATTTCCTTGCAACCGGTTTGACGACCTATTTGCTCCGAATCGTCTTTGATGTCAAAGGCGCCTTTTACGACAAAGACATGCAGGGGCTGCCGCAATGGAGCATTCCTGTTTTGAAAAACATTCCGGTTCTCGGCGATATGATTTCAGGACATTCGCCGCTCGTCTTTTTGGCGTTTATTCTGGTTGTCGTACTCCAGTTTTTCTATTTCCGCACCGTCACTGGCTTCCGCCTGCTGGCAACGGGGGAAAGCCTCGTCGCGGCGCAGAGCATGGGGATCAAAACCCGACGGATGCAGTATGGCGCAGTCCTCGTCTGCGGCATTTTCTGCGGCCTGGCCGGAGCGCAGCTGTCGCTCGGACAAGTCACGATGTTCTCGGAAGGGATGACGGCGGGACGCGGATTCATCGCGCTGGTTGCGATGATGCTGGGGCAATCCAATCCGCTCGGCATCATGGGAGCGAGCCTTTTGTTCGGCTTCATGGACGCTTTCTCGATCCGCCTGCAAGGGCTGTCGATGCCGACGCACTTCACGCTCATGATGCCGTACGTAATGACGGTGATCGCCATGTTCTTCTTCAAGGACAAAAATTTGCTCAAAGGAAAAACGGGCGCAAGCGGCAGCTCGCGCTAACGGGAGGATAACCGATGAACGGCAAACAACACGAAAAAGCAGCGCGCATCCAGAAGATGAAGCTGCCGCCCGTCGCCCCGGCGCTGGCGCACCGCCTGCCGCCCGGGCAAGTTTTGACCGAGCGTTTCCCGATTTTGCATGAAGGGGACGTGCCTGCCTATGACATGAGCACGTGGACGCTTCGGTTGTTCGGCGCGGTGGAACAGGAAGTGACGCTAACGTATGACGACGTCATGGCGTTGGCGCAGTCGAAAATGGTGTGCGACATTCACTGTGTGACGCGCTGGTCCCGCTTTGACAACGAATGGGAGGGCGTCCGTTTCCGCGAGCTGCTGAAGCTGGTCAACGTCAGCCCCGATGTCAAGCATGTGATGATCCATGCGGACTACGATTACGATACGAATGTCCCGCTCGCCGATTTGCTGGGCGACGACATCTTGCTGGCGCACGCCTTTGGCGGCGAGCCGCTCCATGCCAAGCACGGCTGGCCGCTGCGCCTGGTCGTGCCACATCTGTACTTCTGGAAGAGCGCCAAATGGATTCGCGGCATTGAATTCATGACGGAAGACCGGCCTGGCTTTTGGGAGCGCAATGGTTTTCATAATTATGCCGATCCGTTTGCAGAGCAGCGCTTCTCCGGTGAAGCCCTGCCGATTCCTGAGGACGAGTGGGAGAAAAAGGAGTTTGATTAAGTGCTGCTAGGTGTGAATCAGATATTCCCTTAGCGCTGGAATATTGGGTATTGTTCGGGGTAGGAAACAAAACAATTTAATCCAAAAAGCGATGTACTCACGAATGGGTCAGTCCCAACTGAGGGTACATCGCTTTTTTGATCGTTTCCAGTATAAGGGCAACCGCGGTCCTATCAAATGATTCAATAGTTCAACTAATATAGTAATCTGGAATGTGCTGATTGGACGCAGGTATTTAAAGGTGAGCAAACGACGTCAGTCTTGGTTGATCAGCTCACGCATCGAGCTCATATCTTTGCCATGAATGGAGAAAGTTATCGCTTTAAGCAGAGCATTCAAAGATCGTGATCATGAAAAAGTTATTTGAGTAGCATTATTCCAATTTCCGAATCAATCAACTAACAATGCTAACCAGATAAATAAAAAAAAGAATATAGACGGAACTATTACTAATAGGAGTATGAAAATAATCCAGAACATGGGCTTTTTCAACGATGCCTTTAAATAATTTATAATACTTTCATTTTGTCTTTTATCTAGTTTTTTAGACCAATTGTTTATAACTCTTTTTACATATATTTCATCGTGAGCTTGAAGCTTAACCCATAATTCATCATATAATTTTTTAATTTCTTCATTGTCTTGAATTGTTTTCAATTTTATTCTCACTCCTTACTGGGTGTTGCATTAAGGACAGCCTTTTTAGCCCAGATTTTAATTTGCTAGACTAACATACTTGGTGCTCTTCATACCCCCATTATACTAAGGTTGTATTTTAAACAGTAATGCAGTTGAATCTTTTAATTTCTAATCTAATTATATTTGTTTGAATAATAAAACAATTAACCTAATTAAAGTAAAATATTGACAATTATAGCAATGTTAATTAATATGTAAAAAGTCAATTGTAAATTTCGCGAAAAAATGTATAAATATGTTATTTCGTGAAAAAATTTGCCGCACTTATCATATCCCTGTCAATGATACAGATAAGTGCGGTGAGTTTGAGTTGACTTTCATCTATTGACAATTGAAAGCCATCCATAAGAATAAACATTTAATTCGTAATTGTCAATAGATTAATCAATTCGTTTATGTATATGGAGGTGACTCAGATTATTAATTCTTAGTTTTTCTAAAAATGTAAAAAGAGGAGATTGATTTTATGAAGAAAAATGCTAAATCTTTGATTCTATTAGCGACACTTGCCATTTCAATTGGTTCATTTTCTCCTACAGTATATGCGAGTTCTTTAGTTTCTGAGGAAAATGTATTAGAAGGACAGTGGAAAAATACTCCTCCCAGCAGTTTTGCTCCGAAAATTAAGCAAATGAAGGACACGAAAGGTAAATTCACTTGGAATGATGGTAGGATTGTAAATTTCCCATCCAAGGAAGGAAAATCACTCGGAACATTAGATTTCTCTGAAGGTGGTCTTTACTTCTCATTAAATAACTATATCGAGCATGATTCCGATTACGATGAGAAGCATTTCTTTATCGGGTCTGTAGAAGTTTATAATAGGTCGTCAAGTAATGGACCTCTCTATTATCAACAAGCAGAAACAGTCACAACCACATGGACAACAACTGGAAGAGTGGGAAGTGAAGGCAGTTTAGCAACTAAATTACTTTCAACATTAAAACTTTCTGTCGGTTTTGATGTTGCTAAAAGTGTAACAAACACAGCAAGTAGTACAGTGGCCTATACTCTAACTGTTCCACCACAAAGTTGGGGAGCCATTGATGCGTATAACTGGGGGGCTTATTCGGAAGGAGTCGCAGTTTACAGGGTTATTGACCCAAATACGGGTAAAGATCTCGGGAAATACGAAGAACCAACTAGCGCTTGGGCTGTAAGAAAGAACAAGGTGTACTTTGATGCTTATACGTGGAAATAAAAGTAAAAAGATCATCTTTTTAAGTTTGGTATGCTCACTATTTATCATTCTCGCTGCTTGCACAAGCGGCGAGAATGAATATCCAAATAGTCAAATAAAACATAAATCCCAAAGGGCGATTTCTTACGAAGATTATATTAAGTTATGCAATACTATGGCGAATGATATGGTGCTTCCGACATTCACAAAAGTAGAGGACAATATCAATACTCCAACAATTATTTTTGTTGATAAGCCGATCACTTTTGGTAAACGAAATGTTTTAACTTTAACAGGGGAGCAAACGAATCAGTCAACGCAAAGGAGAATCATCTACTCAGATAACAATAAAAAGACAGCTATTAAGATTGATTTGATATATTTAGAAAGAGAATTAGAAAACGATTTATTATTTACTTCTTTGCCTTCGAAAAATCGTGGATTGAACGAAGTGACTGAAAGATTTACACAGGATATATTTGCCTACAATAATATTCTTGTAAATGTAACCATTTATTCATCTGATAAACCAATAACAATGAAGCTCCAAAATGAAATTGATGTGGCAGTCGTTAATTTTTTGCAAAATTACAAGACGACGAAATGAAACAGGGCAGGTACCGATCATCGATCAGGTGCCTGCCCTGTTTGCCTCCTGCACATCACCCAGGCATCTGGCTCATATCCATATACAGTACGTTCCAGCGATGCCCGTCCAGATCGCAGAAGCCTGCGCCATACATCCAGCCTTGGTCATGGGGCTTGGCATAGACCGTACCGCCAGCATTCACAACCTTGTCGATCAGTCCGTCTACTTCTTCTTTGCTCTGCGCATCGATGGAAAGCAAGACTTGCGTGGCGTGGGCGGTATCGGGAATGTCATTTCCCGTAAACGCTTTGAAGGTGTCTTCCGGAAACAGCATGACGACCACATGCTTGTCCCCGATGAGCAGGCTGGCTTTGTCGTCGCTGTCAGCCAAACGCGGGTTCAGGGTAAAGCCAATCTTGGAGAAAAACCGTTTGGAACGCGGAACATCCTTTACCGGCAAATTGATCCAGATTTCTTTTGCCATCGCCATCGCTCCTTCGCGTATTCGTTGATCATGGAGAATCTAGAGAATCGATTGCCTATGACATTCTGTTGCGAACTTCATTTTCCTCTTCTAAATGGCGTTCATCACCTCGCTACTTGAACCGCCAGCATGCTGTCACAAAAATATCCCCTATTTTGTCATATTCGATGAGGGAGTGGCATAAATCGCTTTGCCATTTTCGAGCAAGAGAAAGTACAGGAGGGAGAATATCCATGAAAATATTCGTAGCAGGCGCAGGGGGTGTCATTGGGCGTTTCCTTGTGCCACAACTGGTGAAGGCAGGGCATGAGGTAATCGGCACCACCCGCAGCGAGCGAAACCGTGACGTGATTCGGGCAATGGGCGCAGAAGCGCTCCCCGTCGATGTGTTTAATCGGGAGGCGGTGTTTGCTGCACTTCGGCAGGTACAGCCGGATGTGGTTATGCATCAGCTAACTTCGCTGGGGGAAATGAATTTTGCGGAAAATGCGCGAATCCGTGTGGAAGGAACGCGTAATCTGGTCGATGCGGCAAAGGCGGTGGGCGTTGGGCGGATGATCGCGCAAAGCATCGCGTGGACGTATGAACCTGGGGATGGGCCGGCTGACGAGACGGTTCCGCTCGACGTGGATGCGCCGATGCCGCGCAAATCAACAGTGGATGCGGTTGCGGCACTTGAGCAGGCTGTAGCGGAAATCCCGCAGCATGTGATTTTGCGCTACGGCATGTTTTATGGTCCGGGGACTTGGTATGACCGTGGAGGCGTGATGGCGGAAAACGTCCGCGAGCAAAAACTGCCGGCCACCGATGGCATCACGTCTTTCCTGCACGTAGCGGACGCGGCACATGCGGCCGTGCTTGCGTTGGATTGGCCAACCGGCGTCGTCAACATCGTGGATGACGAGCCGGCCGCAGGAACAGACTGGCTCGCGGTGTATGCGGAGGCGCTGGGCGCGCCTGAGCCGATTCATCAGCCGGGCGCGAACCGGGGCGAACGGGGAGCCACCAATGCCAAAGCTCGCAACGAGTATGGCTGGAAGCCGCTTTATCCGACATGGCGATCAGGGTTTGGACTTAGCGAATAAACACAAAGAAAAAGGGCTCGAGAAATCGAGTCCCTTTTTGCAATTCTTCCCGTTTTATTGCTGCCCTTTTTTCACCCACTCCGCGACGGTAACCGTGCGCTTCGCCTGATGCTTCACCGCAGCTTCCGCATTTTCCGTAAAGGTTCCGTTTTGATCGACCGTCACGGAGGTGCCGTACGGATTGCCGCCTGCGCCGAAGGTGACGGGATCGGTGTAGCCGGGCGCAGCCACGATCGCGCCCCAATGGTACATGGTGGTGTAGAGGGACAGCAGTGTCGCTTCATGCCCGCCGTGCAGGTTGGAGGCCGAGGACATCGCGCTCACCACTTTGTTCGCGAGCTTGCCCTGGAACCACAAGCCGCCTGTCGTATCGAGGAATTGCTTCATCTGTGCCGGCATGTTGCCGAAACGGGTAGGCACGCTGAAAATGATCGCATCCGCCCACTCCAGATCGCTCAATGTGACGGTGGGAACATCCTGGGTTGCTTCCACGTGCGCTTTCCACGCCGGGTTGGAGGCGATGGCCGATTCCGGTGCAAGCTCAGGCACTTTCAACACTTTCACTTCTGCTCCGGCCGCTTCAGCGCCTTCTTTTGCCCAGTTGGCCAGCTTGTAGTTGGAACCGGTGGAGCTGTAATAAATAACCGCCAATTTCACATTCGACATCATTGATCTCTCCTTTATGGGTGGCTTTATTTATATACACGGAAGCAGGAGCGTTTCAGATCCTGATCCCGTATACGTGTACAACCGAGTCGTGTCCTTCATGGTTATGGTCGTTTCGGATACAGCGGGTAGCCGGGATCGGTCGGCACATCGATGATGGCGAGGGAGAGCGTTTGCCCGTTTTCCGGCGACAGCGTGATCGTATCATCCTGCATGCCCATCAGCACCACAAAATCTTTGTGCGAAAAGGAGGCAGTCTCACCGCCAGCCGTGCGCAGCGACCCGTCACCACGGTAGGCGAGGATGGCGATCGAGCGATTTGTCCCCACAGGCACGGTGAATGGCGAGCCGTCCGCGATGGTTACATCCCACATGCGCGCGTCGGCGACCAGCTTGATTGGCGCTTCCTCGCCAATGATGGTTTTGACCGTGGTGCCATCCTTTTGCCTGAGCGGGAACTGTTCGTGTTCATATTGATTGTAGGTCGGTTTGCGCTGCAGCGCCTCGCGGACATTTGGCTCGAACCAGATTTGGAAGATTTCCGCATCCGGACCAACGATCCGCTCGTTATGATAGACCCCGGAGCCAGCCTGGATCACCTGTGCGCCGCCCGCGCCGACCGTGCTGTCGGTGCCCAGCGAATCGCCGTGCAGCGCTTTGCCTTGGAGCACATAGGTCATGATTTCAAACGCTTGATGGGGATGGGAAGGAATGAAGCCTTCCTGCGGTGCTGTGCCCCACGCCCAGTAAAAGAGCGGGCCGATTCGCGTAACAGCAGACCCTTCGCCGGAAAAGCCGATCGGTTTTTGCTCGACGATCGCGCCGCCGTCGAATTCGCCGCTGCCTTGGTGTGTCGGTGGGAAAATATGAATGGTCATGGTGATCTCCTCCAAGAGAATTCGTTTGAATTCAGATAGTTTGAATTCGAGATATTCTGTTAAAAAAATTTTATCCTAAGGTAATCGGGTTTGGGCATGTTTCCCCAGCTTTTTCAGCAGATGGATCGCAGTCTCTTTCTCCTCTGGGGAAAGTGCTTCGACTGCCGTCTGAATGGCGCGGACATGCTCGGGAAAAATCTCATTCATCAGCTGGGTTCCTTTTTCGGTAATCGAGGCAAACGTGATGCGGCGATCTTCTTCGCACGTTTTCCGCTCCAAAAGTCCTTTTTGCTCCAGCTTGTCGACAACATAGGTGATGCTCCCGCTGGCGAGCAAAATTTTCCCGCCGATTTGCTGCAAGGGATGTGGGCCTTTATGATAAAGCAGCTCAAGCACGCCGAATTCGGTTGCGTTTAACCCGCTGCGGCGGATGTCTTGCTCGGAATGGGCCGAAACCGCACGATACGCGCGAGACAAAACAATGAACAAATCAAGCGACAAATCCTTTTCCATCTGGGCACCTCTCGCTGTGAAAAAAATATCTTGAATTCGAGATAATTATAAACATGGCTGTAACAGGAAGTCAAGGGAGAAACAGCGGCGGGCGAAGACGTGAAAAAGACAGTCTTCGTCCGCCGCTATGATTGGTTCCTGCGGTTTGTTACGCTTTCTGGGAGTGGCTGATGAGATCAGACAGGCTCGATGCCATACCGTTTAAGGCTTCCGAAGAATGTGCCAGTTCGTTTAGCGCTTGCAGCTGTTCGATGGAAGAGGCCGCGGCGCTTCGCGAATAGTCCGCCGATTGTTTTGCAATGGAAGAAGCTTCGGAGATAGAGGCTGCAACCTCCTCTGAACTCGCAGACATTTGTTCGGCTATGGCGGAGTTTTCTTGTAACTGCTCCGATATGCTGGTGATTGCGTCAGAGATTCGTTGGAAGGCGAATCCGGCAACCTGAACGACATGCAGGCCCGTATTGACATCCTGGTTGACATTTTCCATCGAGCCGACCGCGTTATGCGCTTCCCCCTGTATTTCCGAGATGAGGTGGGCGATCTGGTTTGCAGATGCACTGGATTGCTCGGCCAGCTTGCGCACTTCATCTGCTACAACCGCAAAGCCTCTGCCATGCTCCCCGGCCCTTGCCGCTTCGATAGCCGCGTTGAGTGCAAGCAGATTCGTTTGAGAAGCAATGCCTGTAATCACGTCGAGAATCTGTGAAATTTCAGAGGATCGTTCCCCTAACGTTTTCACAACCGTACTCGTTTTCATCACGGAGTTTTTGATCGATTCCATCTGATGGATTGCGGTTTGAATGGATTGGTTCCCTGTGCGGGCTTCCTGGGACGTTGTCGTTGTAACCTCTGCGATACTAGAAGTTGATTCCGCTATGCGCTGAATGCCGATGGCCATTTCGTTCATGGCCCGTGCGCTTTCCTCTGTTCCACGCAATTGACTTTCTGAGCCGCTAGCGACCTCTTCCGTTGTTTTTGTTACATGGTTCGCATTTTTGGTAATGGCTTGCAAATTTCTGGATAGCTGTTCTGACGTAACTTGCAGCTGTTGGATGGAGCTTTTGATGGCATCGTACGTCCCTTGTAACTGTTTATTTGTTAACGAGAACTTCTCTTTTTCCCGCTCAGACTTGTCCATCAGGTAGTTTCCGATTTTGGAAATGGCCCATAAGATAACCGTAACCTGGAATCCTACGCTGATGGAAACATTCATGTGCATGCTGTCAGCAGCGGGAAAGAAAAGCCCTGTTCCCAGTTGATGGCTCAATACATTGAAAAGCAAGATGAGGGTCCCGACCGTCCAGATCAATCGGCCGTTAAAGTAAAGCAACGTGGTGGCGAGAACAAAATAAAAGTTCTCATAGATGGAAGGAAGCATATTGCCAAAGAGGTAAGTCAGGAGAATGGTAAAAAAGATCCAGCCCAACAGCATAATGTACTTGTAGGCGAATTCTACCTTCTTGATGTTGAGCAAGATCGAACCGACCAAAAGAATAACGACGACAGCAGCGTCTACGACGTAGGTAACCGGATGGAAAAAGCCGATGGTAACCATCGTGTTCAGTATTCCCGTCAAAGAAACAATGTAGATGATCAATAAAAGCAGCTTGTTCTTTTGACGTTCTAACTCAAAATTGGAGAAAAAATGTCGTGTGATGTACTGAAGCATTTTGCCTACCCCCCAAAAAAATCAATCGACAAAAAATACCTTATTTCGCCATGTTACTTTATTTTTTTAAACAATTCAATTATTTTTCTGTAAAGTTTTCGTTATAGGGCTGGGGGCCAAACGTTTTACGAACAAGTGGTAGAAAACAGAAAAGAGGCAACCGATCATGCTGGCAGGCTGCCATCTTTTCCTTATGAGAACTCGCTGCATTTACATTTCTGTCGAACATGCAGCGGTTCGAGCATAGGGCAGAGTGATTTCAAGCGTTGTTCCTTTGTTCCATTCACTTTCGATATGGATGGTCCCGGAATGATTTTCAATGATTTTTTTACTAACCATAAACCCTAAACCCGTACCTTTTTCTTTCGTGGTATAAAATGGTTGACCTATTTTACTCAGTATTTCGGGCGGTATTCCCGTTCCGTCGTCAACAATACGAATCATGATGTCGTCTTCTCTTTGTTTGATTTGAATCGTGATCGTGCCACCTGAGGGCATGGCCTCGATGGCATTTTTGATGAAATTGATAAACACCTGTTTCATTTGATTCTCATCACACTGCAGCATGGCAATCCCCTGGTCAAACTCGGTAACGATTTCAACATTATTCAAGATGGCCTGAGAGTGCAAAAGCGTGGTGGTTTGCAGCATGATCTGCCGAATATCGTTTGGTTCCAGCTTGATGGTTTGGGGCTTGGCAAGAACGAGCAGTTCGCTAAGAATTTGTTCAATTCGTTCACATTCAGAAGACATGATCCGAAAATACTCTTCTTTGTCGCCAAAACCTGATGACATCAAATGAACGAACCCTTTTATGACGGTGATCGGATTTCTGATTTCATGCGCAATTCCTGCCGCCAACTGGCCTGCAACGGTTAATTTCTCGGAGTTTTGCAAGATCAATTGGGACTTCTTCCACTCGGTAATATCTCGCAAAATAACAGACCAGCCGTCCATAGTCCCGTCTGCATCATAAATGGGGAATTTGGAAATAGCCACATCCAGCATGACGCCATCTTTTCTGGAACGAACCGTCTCTTCCCCGAATATGGATGTTTCCTGATCGACAGTCAGTGCTTGCTGCCTGATCGCTGCCATTTCTTCAGGAGGAATAAATGGTAGATCATATAAATGGACGCCAAGAATCTCCTCTTTTGTCCAGCCAAACGTGGTTTCAAACGCTTGATTCGCGTGTACAACCCGCCGATCCAGATTCATGATCAAGATGCTGTCGACATTGTTTTCGATAAAAGATTCAAGCTGTTTTGTTTTGGCCTGCAAGGTTTCCTCTGCTTTTTTTCTCGCTGAAATATCGCGGCAAATTCCGGTCAAGCCGATCACGTTACCTGTGAGGTCAGTGATTGGGGAAAGCGTAGCGCTAACATGAAGGTGACTGCCGTCCTTGCGTTCGCGAATTGTCTCAAAGCCTACAAAAGAAGAACCTTTTTTAACGCTTTCATGGATGGCCTGCATGCTTTCTTTCAGGGAGTCGGGGATGATCGGCAGCTTTTTGCCGATGACGCTTTCGGCAGACCATCCGAACATCGACTCGAATGCAGGGTTTATTTCTATCACTTTATCATCCATATCAATGACCCAAATGGCATCGGCATTGTTGCGAACAAATGATTCGAGCCGTTCTTTCGTCTTCCGCAGTTCATCCTGCTCCAAATATCGCTCGGTAATATCCTTGGCGACTCCATATACACCGACCACCTCATGATTGATGACGATGGGCATATTGGTAACATCTACATAGACGATCGAGCCATTTTTATGTACAGCTTTCGCTTGGTATCGTTGTGTGGTGCCAGTTGCTGCTTTTTGATAATGCTTCATCGTTTTTTCCCGATCATCTTCTGAAACCAACGGCACGAACGATTGCTGGAGCAATTCTTCTCCACTGTAACCAAGCAGACGTTCCATGGCCGGATTGACAGTCAGATAATTGCCGTTCAAATCAAAGGAAAATACGGCATCCGGGTTCTGTTCAAAAAGCGACTTGTAGTGCTGCTCTTTTTGTGAATGCGCCGTTTTTTCATTTGTAACATCTTGAAAATACACGGTAAGCCCGGTTGTTGAAGGATACGCCCTTACGTCAAACCATTTTTTTAACGGAGGGGAAAATGCTTCAAATGCCACGGGTGCTTGTTCGCGCATCGCTCGATGATAATGGTCATAACACGCTGCATTTACAGCTTCGGGGAACTCTTCCCAAATATTTTTACCTAACAGCTCCTCCCGATTGCGAAAAAGCAAACGAGTTGCTTCGAAATTTACGTACGTAAAGCACCATTTTTCATCTACAGCAAAGAATCCATCTGTAATTCTGTCTAAAATCTCATAACCGTTGCAGACGTGAAGATTCATAGGTCTCCTCGCTTTGCTTTTTTATTCAGTCGAATTCCACTTCCGTATAACCTTATTAAAAACACAATGAAATAACTATTTCAAAATTAGGACAATAAATACCTTCTATTGTCCCGATTGAAACCATATTTTTGCATGTCGCGCGATGACGAAAAGCGCTTTTTCACATCCCCGGACACGGCAAACCCGGATTGTCGACAACCAGCGAATCTTGTACAATATCTGTTGAATCCAAGGCGAGGAGGGAAAAACGAATAAGCAGGTCAGAGGAAACCAGGCAAGAGGGATGAGGTGGCTTGTTATGAAAAAAATCGGGATTTTGAACAGCGACATTTCGAGCGTGATCAGCCAGCTGGGGCATACGGACAAAATCGTCATCTGCGACAGCGGACTGCCGATACCGGACCATGTGAAACGCATCGATCTCGCACTGACAAAAGGTATTCCGTCCTTCATGGACACGCTTGCGGCTGTTTTGCTCGAGATGCAGGTGGAGCACGCGATCATTGCAAGCGAGATGGAGGAAAAAAGCCCGGGGCTGAAGCAACAGGTTGAACAGCTGCTGGCGGAAACCACCATCACGCAAGTATCCCACGAGGCGTTCAAGCAGTTGACGAAAGAAGCGAAGGCAATCATTCGTACAGGCGAGTTTACGCCGTATGCCAATGTTATTTTGCAGGCAGGCGTTGTTTTTTAGGCGAAAAGCGGTTCGAGGCGTGCCTGGGCAGGCTGTGCGTGTTGGAGTGAAACGTTTTATTATTCGGTAAAGAGTTTTGAATAGAAAGAAAAATTAGAAACCGGATATTGAATTGGAAGCGGTTTCGGCGTATACTGTGATCAATGAAACGTTTTACTGCGTAAAAAACACTCGTAACGGACCAAATTTTCGACCGGAGAATTATTTTTTGGCTTTTCAATGAAACGTTTCATTATGAGGTGAGAGATGACACCTACCATTAAAGATGTGGCAACAGCAGCAGGGGTATCGATCGGGACCGTTTCCAAGGTGATCAACAACTCGGGTTTTGTCAGCGACAAGATCAGGGAACGGGTGCTGCTCGCGATATCGCTTTTAAATTACAAGCCGAATGCGCTCGCACGCAGCTTGAAGCAGGCAAAAACGCGGATGATCGGGATGACGATCGAGGACATCTCCAATCCCTATATGATGAAAATCATGAAATCGGTGGAAGATGTGGCGAATGAAATGGACTACAGCGTCATTTTTTGCTCGCACAACAACAATCCCGAGCAGGAAAAAAAGGCGCTCCAATGGCTGATTGAGCAGCGGGTCGACGGGATCGTCATGGTCCCGACCGGCAGGAATCTGGACGAGCTGAATTTGCCCCAAACGATTCCGGTGATGCTGGTGGACCGGAAAGTGGAAAATACCCGGTTTGACACGGTCGTCCACGAAAACCGCAATACATCCATCACTTTGGTTCAGCATTTGTATTTCCACGGCTATCGCGAACTGCTTTATGTGCATGGCGCTCTCAGCCATTCGGCGGAGGTCGAGCGTTATCAAGGCATCGTCAAGGCGATTGAGCTGCTTGGACTCGATCCGCTCAAGCAGTCATTTGTGGAAGTCGACGCCAACCGCGACGACATAAGCCAGACGGTGCGCGCGTATCTGGAGGCAGCGGGATTGCCCGATGGCATTTATGCGACCAACGAGAAGGCGCTGGCCGGCACGGTGAAAGCGCTGTGGGATATGAATGTCAGCGTGCCTGATGATGTCGGCGTAGTCGGCTTCGGCGATATTGACACCTACGGCATTTTGCGGCCGAGCTTTACCGTGGCGAAGGAAGACCCCCATGAAGTGGGGAAAATCGCGGCGGAGATTTTGTTCGAGCGTCTGGAAAACGGCAAGCAGCAGCTTCAGCCGAAAGAGTTTCTGGTTACACCGAAACTGAGCATCGGAACTTCTTGCGGTACGCACTCTCGTTGAGAGGCGGCCGCAGAAGTTTATCTTTTATCCTTTCAGTGAAACGTTTCATTTTGGAATTGGCAACGCTTACTCGAACATACGGCACTCATGGGGAGGTGAAAAGGGCACGCCTGGCAGCAGTTGCAATCGTCTGGAAAATGCTTTTGGAACGAGAAAAACAGGGGGGAACAAAATGAAAAAAATCGCAGGAACCATGTTGGCAATGGCACTGTTCGCATCGCTTGCCGCTTGCGGCTCGAACCAAGGGGCAGGAAACACGGGCAGCACGCCAGCGAATACTTCCGGCACGGCCGCACCGGAGGCGAAATCGGACGGCAAGTTGAAAATCGGGATGTCCAACTCGGTGCTGAGCATCGACTTCTTCGTGGCGCTCAAGCAAGGTGTGGAACAGGGAGCAGCGAAGAACGGGTTCGAGCTGATCAACACCAATGCGAACGGAGACGCTGCCAAGCAAGTGGCCGACATCGAGGACATGATTCAAAAAGGGGTGCAGGCGATCATCGTCAATCCGCAGGACGTCGATGCGATCGTGCCCGCAGTGGAAAAAGCCAACCAGGCGAACATCCCGGTGATCGCGCTCGACCGCGGCGCTTCGGCCGGCAAGCTGCTCTCGTTTTTGGAGACGGACAATGTCGAGATGGGGCGGAAGGCAGCGGACTACATCGCAGAAAAGCTGAAAGAAAAATACGGCGACTACAAAGGAAATGTCGTCGAACTGCAAGGTCTGCTCGGAACGACGGCAGCGCGTGACCGGGGCAAAGGCTTTAACGCCCAGATTGAAGGGAAATATCCGAATATTAAAATAATCGCGCGCCAAGCGGCTGATTTTAACCAGGAAAAAGCGCTCAACGTGATGACGAACATCATGCAGGCCAATCCGCAAATCGATGCGGTCTTCGGCCATAACGACGACAATACCGTCGGCGCGGCCAATGCGATCGACCAGGCGGGACGCTTCAAGCCGATCGGCGATAAAGACCATATCGTCATCATCGGGATCGACGGGACGCGCCAAGCGGTTCAGGCGATCAAGGATGGCCGCATCGACGGGACGATTTCGCAGGTGCCGATCGAGATGGGCGAGATGGCAGTCGATTATGTGAAACAGGCGCTGCTCGACAAGAAACAGGTGGAGGAGCACACCTTCACGCGCAACTTCCTGGTGACGAAAGATAACGTGGACAAAGAAAAACTGTGGGCGTCCGAGCTGAAGGGCAACTGATCGGCTGACAGGCGCGGGAAAGGAAGGCGCCGTCTGGTCAGCAGGCGGTTCCCTTTCCCAAACAAGACGCGGAGGGATCGAGAGGATGACCAACACGGCGTTGCTTACGATGACGGGCATCTCCAAGTCATTTCCTGGTGTAAAGGCGTTAGATAACGTGCACATGACCGCTCACGCCGGGGAAGTCGTCGGGCTGCTCGGTGAAAACGGAGCGGGCAAATCGACGCTGATGAAGATTTTGAGCGGTATTTACACGCCGGACGCAGGCGACATCCGTCTGGAAGGCGAGCCGATCACGCTGCGGGGGCCCAGGCATTCGCAAAGCGTCGGCATCAGCATCATCCATCAGGAATTGAATTTGCTGCCGCATTTGACGGTGGCGGAAAATATCTACATTCAAAATTTGCCGACCAAAGGGATGTCATTTGATAAAAAAAAGCTGTATCAAGATACGCAGCGTTTGCTCGATGAGCTTGGCTTCGAGATTGATCCGAAAAGTCTGGTCGGCGATTTGTCGGTCGGGACGCAGCAGATGGTAGAGATCGCCAAGGCGCTGTCTTTTCAGGCCAAGGTCATTATCATGGATGAACCCACCTCTGCGATTACCGAACAGGAGACGGCGAAGCTGTTTGAGATCATTCGCTCGCTGCGGGACAAAGGAATCGCGATCATTTACATATCGCACCGGATGGAAGAAATCTATGCGATTTGCGACCGGGTCGTCGTCTTGCGGGATGGCTGCAATGCAGGCGATGGGCTTGCCCGCGAGCTAATGCCGGAGCAGATCGTCAAGATGCTGGTCGGTCGGGAGCTGACGCAAATTTTTCCGGAGCGCAGCGTCACGCCAGGCGAGGATGTCGTGCTGGAGGTCAAGCGGCTCAGCCGCAAAGGTGCGTTTTCCGATATTTCCTTCCGGCTGCACAAAGGCGAAATTCTCGGGTTTTCCGGGATGATGGGGTCGGGGCGAACCGAGCTGATGGAGGCGATTTTCGGGTTTGCGCCGGCGACTGGCGGGGAGATTTGGATCGATGGGGCATTGACCAGGATTCGTTCGACGCGCGATACGATTTCGCGAGGCTTCGCATTAGTGCCGGAGGACCGCAGGCATCAAGGGATGATCGGCAATTTTTCCGTCGCGCAAAACATTTCGCTTACGACGCTGAAAAAAATCGCGGGCCTTTTCCAAAAGATCAATGGCAAAAAAGAGCGTGAGATCGCGGAGCGCTACATCGACGAGCTGCGCATCCGGCCGGCGAACGGAAATGCCGTCATGGCGAATTTGAGCGGGGGCAATCAGCAAAAGGCGATTCTTGCCAAATGGCTGGAAACGAAGCCCGCGATCCTCATTTTGGACGAACCGACGCGCGGCATCGATATCGGGGCGAAAGCGGAGATTTATCAAATCATTCAGGAGCTGTCGCGCCAGGGGACTTCGATCATCGTGATTTCCTCGGAATTGCCGGAGGTGATCGGGCTTGCCGACAGAATCCTGGTGATGGCGGATGGCCGGATCACGGGAGCGTTCTCGCGTGAAGAAGCGACGCCGGAGCGCATCATGCTGTGCGCGACAAAGGGGGGAGTCGTATGAGTGAACAGGATGTCATCGTGAAGGAATCCGCGGTGGAGCCATTGAAAACGACTGGTAAACAAGGACAGGCCGATGTGCGGACGAACCACTTCCTGTCGATCTTGTTAAAAAATAAAGTATTGATTGCGCTGTTGCTGCTGTCGCTGTTTTTTTCCGTATCGTCGGAGCAATTCCTCCGGGTGGACAATATTCTCAACATTTTTCTGCAGAGCGCGATCATGGGGATTGTCGCGATCGGGATGACCTATGTGATCATCACCGCCGGGATCGATTTGGGCGTCGGCTCGGTCGTCGCAGTCTCCGGCATGTTTATCGCCGGACTGGTTAACGCCGGGGTGCCGTTTGTCATCGCGATGCTGGCAGGCTTGCTCATTGGGCTGGCCAGCGGGCTCATCAACGGTTTTTTCATTACCCGTTTCAATATGGCGCCGTTCATCGTGACGCTGGGCATGATGGCGGCAGCGCGCTCGATTACGCTGGTCTATTCGGATGCGCAGACGATTTCCGTGTACAAGGACCCGGTTTTGCAATATTTGCGGATGGGCGACATCGCCGGTATTCCGGTGCTGATCGTAATCACGGTGATCATGTTTTTCCTCGCGCATTATGTGCTGTCCGGCACCGTGTTCGGCCGCCACGTCTACGCCATCGGCAGCAACAAGAAGGCGGCGGAGCTGTCCGGGATTCATGTCAAACGGGTTGAGCTGGTGGTCTATCTGATCGCCGGGACGCTGGCTGGGCTGGGCGGTCTGATGATGACGGCGAGGCTGGGGTCAGGCACTCCGCTTGCCGGCGTCAATCTTGAGCTGATGGCGATCGCTGCGGTCGTCATCGGCGGCACCAGCTTGTCCGGCGGGAAAGGAACGATTTTCGGCACGTTGGTCGGGGTGCTCTTGATCAATGTGCTGAATACGGGGATGAACCTGATTAACATTTCATCCAACTATCAGGGGCTGATCATGGGCGGCGTCATCTTGCTGGCAGCCTTGATCGACAGCGTGAGCAATCGGAAAGCCAAAAAATAAAAGCGACGTGGAGGTCATACAATGAGCCAGGATAAAGCGAAAATGAAAAAATTTATCAATGATCCGGAAAAAGTCGTCGATGATATGCTCGAAGGACTGCTGCTCGCCCACTCCGATCAATTGAAGAGCGTGCGCAAAGACAACCGCGCACTGGCACGCATCGATGCGCCGGTAAAAGGCAAGGTGGCGATTGCGACAGGCGGCGGCTCCGGGCATCTGCCGCTGTTCCTTGGCTATGTCGGCAAGGGCATGCTGGACGGCGTGGCGGTCGGCGACATTTTTGCCTCGCCAAGCTCGCAGCAAATGCTCGATGTCACCCGTGCGATCAACGGCGGTGCCGGGGTGTTGTACATTTACGGAAATTACGGCGGGGACGTCATGAACTTTGATATGGCAGCGGAGCTTGCCGATCTGGAGGATATTCGCGTGGAAACGGTGGTCGCCACCGATGACGTCGCCTCCATGCCGAAAGGGCACGAGCACCAGCGGCGCGGTGTCGCCGGGATGTTTTACTTGTACAAAACCGCGTCGGCCAAAGCGGAATTGGGAGGCAGTCTGGAGGAAGTCAAGCGCATTGCCGAGCTGGCCAATGCCAATGTCCGCACGATGGGCGTCGCCCTCACGCCGTGCATTTTGCCAGCGGTCGGCCGTCCGACGTTTACCATCGGCGACGGTGAAATGGAGATCGGCATGGGGATTCATGGCGAGCCGGGCATCCAGCGCGGAACGATTGAAACGGCTGACGAGGTGGCTACGTCACTGGTGACGGCGATCCTGGCCGATCTGCCGGTCGAGGAGGGGCAGGACGTGTCCGTTTTGATCAACGGGCTGGGCGCGACGCCGCTTGAAGAGCTGTACATCGTCTATCGTGCGGTGCATCGCCAGCTTGCGGAAAAAGGCATCCGCATCTACAGCCGCTATATCGGCGAGTTCGCGACATCGCTGGAAATGACGGGGCTGTCCGTGTCGATCCTGCGCCTCGACGACGAGCTGCGCCGTCTGCTTGATGTCCCGTTCCAAACGCCGTTTTACACCCAAAACTGATAGGTCTACCTAGTTCTACGCAAAGGTGGAGAGAGAGGTCAACTCCCCCCCACTTAGGCTAACGCCTTGAAGTGGGGGCTTGTAACTACCCGATAGTTCGAGCGTCTGACGACTCCTATCTTTTATCACTCATGCGAGCGTGGTGTTACCATAGGCAGGTTGACAGCTGCCCAACTACACAAGTCATGCTTGTGTAGTCACTCCAACGATGTACTCAATTCCTTTTCGTTGGAGATTCATAGCGCCAATGCGGTCGTCATTTGATCGATACCCGCACGTTTTACAGCAGAAGGTATGTTTTTTCTTATCGCGGTTGTCCTTCTCCGTGTGTCCGCATTTCGGGCATGTTTGAGAAGTATAGCTTGGGTCAACCGCAATAACCTTGGAACCAGATCGTTGTGTTTTATATTCCATCATCTTACGTAATTGGTAAAATGCCCAAGAGACCGTTTCATAGCGATCTTTGATTTTCACACGTTCGGTGGCTTGGCGAACACCTGTTAAGTCTTCTACCACAAAGAGGGTATTTGCTCCATATCGTTCAACGAGTGCCTTTGATACCTGATGGTTCACATCCGTCATCCAACGGTTTTCTCGTTGCCCGATTCGCTTCAACTTTCTGCGAGCAGAAGCTGTACCTACTTGTTGCAGTTGTTTGCGCATATGCTTGTAGTTCGAACGCTTATCCTTGATGGGTCTTCCTGTAAAAAACAATGATTTCCCTTGAGAGTCGTAGCTGACCGCAACAAAGTTGATGCCCATGTCTATACCGACAACTTGGTTGATGGTATGTTCGGAAGTCTCTTGCATCTCTTTTGTCATGGGGATATGCAAAAATAACTTGCCATATTTATTTACAAGTTTTGCCGTACCAAAAGACCAAGAACCGTCAAAGTATTGCTCCATTCCTTTTATTTCGAATGGTACCTTCACACGACCTTGAAGCGTGTTAATCGAGAATAGCCCTTGCGTGAGAGAATAATCTCGATTCCACACAAGATCGTATTCAGGGTTCCTAAAATGTACTTTTGTCCAGTCATGACCGTTGTTTTTTAGGGACTGGTAGCGAGCAATTACCGTTTTCATAACCGATTGTGCCATTTGAGAGCGTAAAAGATAGACGGAACGCAACCGTTCATAGGTCATTTTGTGTAATTTCGCTTGTGCTACCTGCTTTATTTCGAACACAAGAGAAGATACGTAATTGCAGCCAGTACGGTAAGCATCAAGTGTTTGTTTCAGTA
This sequence comes from Brevibacillus fluminis, assembly GCF_052072235.1. Lineage (GTDB taxonomy): Bacteria > Bacillota > Bacilli > Brevibacillales > Brevibacillaceae > Brevibacillus_D > Brevibacillus_D fluminis_A. The sequence continues at coordinate 1,189,779 of NZ_CM125436.1, forward strand.
ATTCAATCTGTTCAGATGTTGGATTGATCTTGATTTTCGCTGTCATTGTCATTTTCATGTATTGTCACCTCGCTTTCACTAAGAAAAGCATACCATGCCAATTAGTGAGAATCTATCTAAGAAAGGAGTAGCAGGAGAAAAATTCGGACAACTGAACAGGCAAAAGCCTGTCCTTGTCCGAAGCGCATTTCTCCCCCACCTATAGAGGTAGGGGTCTCCTGCGCTAATACCGATGAAACATTCACTGACGATCGAGGATATTCGCAAGATTTTGCAAGAGATCAGCAAGCTGATGGATGAACAGAAAGATTACCTTTGCCAGCTGGACGGCGCGTTGGGCGATGGAGACATCGGGCTGACGATGTCGAAAGGCTTCCGCGCCATCACGGAAAATTTGCCCAATATTCCCGACGATAACATCGGAGTCGTGCTGATGCGCAGCGCATTGGTCATGGGCGAAACCGTCGCCTCCACGATGGGGACGCTGATGGCCTCCGCCCTGATCCGCGGCGGCAAGGTCACCCAAGGCAAGAGCGAGCTTGCGGTGGAAGACCTTTACAACATGACAAGCGCGATGGTGCAAGCGCTGGTCGAGCGCGGCAAAGCAAAGGTCGGCGACAAAACGATCCTCGATTCCATCGTTCCCGCGATGGAGGCGATCGAAGCGGCGCATAAAGAAGGCAAAACGCTGAAGGAAGCCATCGACGCCGCCTACGCCGCAGCAGAAGACGGCGTCAAGCGCACGATCGACATGCAGTCCCGCCACGGCCGCGCAGGCCGCTACCTGGAACGCTCCATCGGCCACCAAGACCCCGGCGCAACCGTAGGCGCCCTCTTCTTCAAAGGCTTCGCGAACTACATGAACTCACTCTCAGCGTAAAGAAAAGGGAGGGGAAGCCCTCCCTTTTCTTTTAAATTTTTAATTAATAAGGCTTTCATCCACGCTGGCCTCCACCGCAGCGAGGGATTTTCGGAAAAAAAGAGGCGCAAAAGCCTTTGCCATGCCTACCAGGCGCGCGCAAAAAAATGGAAACGCTTTGCGCCACATATCATCCTCGAGATACACCCGCCGCGCAGCGTGTGGCTTTGGGGCGCAGGTTCCATTTTTTTGCGCGCGCCGGTCACCCCGCCCCCCAGCAGGCATGGCAAAAGCGTCCGCGCCACTTTTTTTCCGAAAATCCCCTCACCTCCACAAATGAACGAACGGAGCTGACCGCAAATGATGAAACAACTCCTCCTAGACTTCGTAGGCGTGACGGAAGCCGCCGCCCTCGCCTCTGTCCCCTGGATCGGCCGAGGCAAAAAACTCGAAGCCGACGGCGATGCGACGGCAGCGATGCGGCGCAAACTGAACCAAATGCAGATGGACGCCGTTATCGTCATCGGTGAAGGCGAGCTGGACGAAGCGCCGATGCTGCACATCGGCGAGCGCGTGGGAGCTGGAAACGGACCGGCGCTTGATATCGCAGTCGATCCTTTGGAAGGCACCAATCTGGTCATGAAAGGACAAGGCAATTCCATCGCCGTCATCGCCGCCGCTCCAAGGGGCTGCCTGCTGCATGCCCCTGACATGTACATGGAAAAACTGGCGGTAGGACCTAAGGCGGCGGGGAAGATCGACATTACCGCTCCGCTGCTCGATAATCTGCACGCTGTCGCCAAAGCAAACGGAAAGCGCATCGACGAGTTGACGGTGATGGTGCAGGAGCGGGAGCGCCACGCCCAAATCATCCAGACGATCCAGCAGGCAGGCGCGCGCGTGCAGCTGTTCGGCGACGGCGACGTGAGCTATACGGTCGCAACCGCCATCGAACACACGGGCATCGATATGCTGGTCGGCATCGGTGGAGCCCCGGAAGCGGTCGTCTCCGCCGCAGCGCTCCATTCTCTCGGGGGCGAAATCCAGGGCAGACTTTTGCCCAGCAACCAGGAAGAATACGACCGATGCCTCAAGATGGGTATCGCCGACCCGCTGAAACCGCTGCGCCAGCACGATTTCATCCGCTCCCACGAGTGCCTCTTCGCTGCAACCGGCATCACAGACGGCCTGCTGCTCCAAGGCGTAAGGCTCTACGAGCAAAACAAACAAATCACTCACTCCTTAGTAACCTACAAATCGGACACACCTTTGCATTTTATCGAGTCGGTTCATGAACAAAGGCTGACGGGGTGATTATTTTGACCGATGAGGCAAGAGGGAATTGAATAAGAATACCTGATGAAAAATGGAAAATCGGCGTACAATCCCTCCAATGTCCCTCACGGCAAACATTGAAGGGATTTTTTTGCATTCCATCCAGTGAATCCGCCCTCAAAACCCATTAATCATGACATGGTTTCAGTACCCAAGCAGCCGAAGGATTTTTGAAAGAAAGTGGAACGGAAGCCTTGGCAATGCCCGCCAGTCACCCCGACCCCCAGCAGGCATTGTCAGAGCTTCCGTGGAACTTTCTTTCAAAAATCCCGCCCGACCACTACAGCCAACCAAAAAACAGGAAGGATGCCCACTACCACCTGTAGAACTCAACAACGTGCGAATTTTTTGAAGCAGCGAACCGAGCTATAACTCAAGGAGGCATTCCAATGAACCTAGTAGAAGAGCTGGCCAAACTCCTGACCCCCGGGCAGGTGACAGCCAACCAAACCATGCGCGAACAGCACGGCCGGGACGAATCCTATCACGCGATGAAGCTGCCGGATGCGGTCGTGTTCCCCGAGTCTGCCGTAGATGTCCAGAAAGTTCTTACTTTTGCAAACGAACACGACATCGCCGTCGTGCCGTTTGGCTTGGGGACAAGTCTGGAAGGGCATGTGATTCCGGAAAAAGGCGGCATCTCGCTCGATTTTCAGCGGATGAACCGGATTCTGGAGATTCGCCCCGCCGATTTTTTGGTGCGGGTTGAGCCGGGCGTGACTCGCTCGCAGCTGAACAAAGAATTGAAGCAGCACGGCCTGTTTTTCACGGTTGATCCGGGCGCAGACGCGACATTGGGCGGAATGGCTGCAACCAATGCGAGCGGAACGACTGCCGTCCGCTATGGCGTCATGCGCGATCAGGTGCGCGATTTGACCGTGGTGCTGCCGGATGGCCGCATCATGAAAACCGGAGGACTCGCAGCCAAATCGTCGTCAGGCTACCATTTGACCGGCATGTTCGTCGGCTCGGAGGGAACGCTTGGCGCGATCACGGAGCTGACCTTGCGCGTGTACGGCATTCCCGAGCATGTGATGGCGGCGCGGGTCACCTTTGGCAGCGTGAAGGATGCTGTCGATACGGCGTACGATATTTTGGCCGCCAACGTGCCGATCGCCCGCGTGGAGCTGGTGGATGCTGAATCAATTGAACGGATGAATCGCCACAGCCAGACGTCTTATGAAGAGGCGCCAACCCTGTTCCTGGAGTTCCACGGAAACGAGGCCGGGCTGAATGCCGATATTGCCTTTGTCCAAGAGCTGGCGGAAGGGCACGATTGCAAAAGCTTCCAGTTCGAAACCGACTCCAAGGCGCGGGCACAGCTGTGGGAAGCGCGCCATCAGCTCGCCTATGCCTTCAAGCACGCGTCGCCGGGCAAGCATATGATTCTGACCGATGTCTGCGTTCCGCTGTCCGAATTGACCGATGCGGTTCTGCATGCCCGCAGCCAGATGGATCGGCTGGAGCTGTTCGGCGGCGTCCTCGGCCATATCGGCGACGGGAACTTCCATACGATCATCATGATCGATACCAATGATCCGGACGAGGTAGCGCGGGCGGAAGCATTCAACGCCTTGACCGTCGAACATGCGCTGGAGCGCGGCGGCACGTGCACAGGCGAGCACGGCGTCGGAAAAGGCAAGGTCAAATACCAGCGCAAGGAGCACGGCGCAAGCTACGACTTGATGCACCAGATCAAGCAGCTTTTGGACCCGCGCGGCATCATGAATCCGGGCACGATTTTTCCGGTTGAATAACGGTGCAGTGCGGATACGCAAAAAGGACGAACGGAGAACTTGGCCGCTCGTTCTTTTTCTTCTGGTTGCTTTAGCTCCGGGGCATGAGCTGCTCCCCCTGAAACGGGAAATGTCTTTCGAAACATTATGAGTGCTTACGCGTCTACTACTACATCGTGTTTTTAAGAGAGGCAGGAGACACATGCATGTTCAAACGCACTATTTCAATGGGGATAGCGATCCTGATAGGAGCGTCTGCGCTGATCGCTCCCGCACAGGCAGCAGCCGTACCGTATCTGAAGCCATACGTGACCGATACCAAATATGGTTTCACGGATGGCAGCAAACGGATTACCCAACCGGTCTACGATGATTTCAAAAAAGCAGCCCATGTGCTGATCGTCACGAAAAACGGAAAACAGGGCGTCATCGATGCGAAAACAGGGGCCACGCTCATTGCGCCGATCTGGGATCAAATCGACATTCCGGAGCTGAAAAATGTCGCGGTCTTGCGCAAAGGCGCTGCGCTGCAAACCTTTACCTTCAGCACCAAAACGTTGTCCAAAGCGGTATTCAAAGAGTACGCAACGTTCTATTTATCCGACAAGCATACAAGCGTAATCGCGCTATCGGGAAACAGCTCGATGCTCATGGACACCGACGGCAAGGTTTTGATTCCGCCGTTTCAAGGAAATATCCGCTTTGTCGATTGGAAAGAGCCGAAATCAGCTGATGCCAACCGCGATACGACCCGCTATGCCATTGCCGTCTCAGCCAAAGAGCTGACGATGTTTGACCCGGTTTCGCTGAAGCCGATGTTCTCGGTTCCAGCTGTCACACTGGCGGGACCCGACAATGAAATTCCGACGGTTTCGTATTTGCAGGTTGTGCGCAACGGCAAAACGGGTCTGGTCAAACGGGACGGAAGCTTTGCGCTGGAGCCGAACTACAGCGGCGTCCAGCTGCTCGAAGGCACATTCGCGTCGTTTCGCGGGCCTGGCGGAGTCGGCTTGGTCAGCGACGGCAAAATCGTGCTGGAGCCAGGCTATGAGGAAGTGGGCGGACTGCCGTATCCGGCAACAGGCTTTTTCGGACGAAAAGGAGACATCGTGACCTACTACGTAAACGATGGCAGCAGCTCTTTTTCGTTGCGCAAAGGCGCTGCGTATTTGTATGGCAAAAGCGATACGTACGTCCTGGGAAAAGATGTGGACAGCGGCCTGTATGGGGTCAAAAACCTGAAAGGCGAAACGATCGTCCCGTTTGAATACCCGGGCTTGGAAGGGGTGCCGGCTGCATGGGTGCTGGTGCGAAAAGACGGCAAGAAAGGCATTTTGGCCCAGCGCAACTTGAGCGTCGTCGCACCCGAGGTCTGGTTCGACAGCTTCGTCACGATGGGCGGATATGACATGCTGGCGCTTACGGATGGCAAAAAGCTCGCGCTGTACTCCCAAGAAAGAGGGCTGCTGGTGCCTTTTCAGGAAGGGCTGCAAATTCGCTTCGACAGCAAGCATAACGCTGTGCTGGTGACCACGCCGGACAACAAGACGCGGGAGTATGGGGCGTATGAGCCGCCTGCGGAACCCAACCAGAAACCGGAGGAGAAGCCGGACATCAACGCACCCCAAATCGAGCAGCTCAACGAACAATTGAGCACATCCTATGTCCGCGATAAAGGCTATACCATTTTGCGCACAGCAAGCGGAGAGCCGGTTTCGAGCCAAATCTACCAGTTTGTCAGGAAAGAAGATCAATTGATTCTGGCAAATATAGATGCAGCATCCACCAGCTTTGATGTATACACGGCAACGGGCGAGCTGATCAACAAAGGTCTGCGTATTGCGGGAAGGAACGACCCGGAGGTGGAGCCGATTGTTTTACTCAAAGCCGGTGACTCGTATTACGCCCTTGCGGCAAAAGAAAATACGCGGGGCAAAGCGCTTGTGCGGCTGCATGGCAACCAGATGACGGTGCTGACGGATTTCACGTACTGGAGAATGTCCCGGTGGGGCGATTTGGGAGCAGAAGGGGTACTCGTGAACCTTTCTCGGCAAAATGGCGGGGACGACTTTACTATGCTCACAACGGACAGCATACGGCCAAAACTCGAGCAGGTTGAAGCCTATGGGATCAGTGACCAGGTTTATTTCATGCAAAAACAGGGAACCTGGAATGTGTTTGACAAAAAGCTGAATCCGCTGACAACGGGCAATTACAAATCACTCCGGAATGCCAGTGTTTCACCGGAGAAGTCGCAGCATCTGATCGTTCAGGATGCCAAGACAGGGCTGTATGGCTTGATAAACACCAAAGGCGCGGTGCTGGCAGCTCCCAAATATGAGTATCTGAGCCTGATCGATGACACGTTTGCCGAGCAGCTTGACTATGATCCCGGCATCCAGCATTGGTTTGTGGTCATCAAAGGCAATCAGTTTGGCTACCTGAACGAAAACGGCAAAGAGATGTTCATGACGCCGCTGTACACGAAAGCGCCAAAAGTCACGAATCTCGCAGTGAAAGCGGGTGCTTTCCCTGAATTTGAAAACGTGATGGCAGTTGCGAGCGAGCAGCTGGTTGATTACGGCAAGCCATATAGTCAGATCAAAGGCGATGCCGAGAATATGTTTTATGGCCATGTCGCGCTTTATTTCGATTTGCCGCAGGACAGCAGCAAGGAAGCGATCATCGCGGCGCTCGTATCGAAAGGCATCCTGCCTGCGACTCGCACGGGAGCCGATTTCAGCGATGACGACTTTTTCGCTCTGGCGTACTACATGGTAAACGGGGCAAGCGCCCAGCAGCTCACCGGCGACCAGCGATTCCAATGGGCGAATGATCGCGGCCTGTACTTTCAGCGAGGCGGGCACGATTGCACCAGCCCGTTCGTCGATTATGATTTCCTGTTCATGAACAAGCTGCTGCTGGCCAAGAAAGCGAACGTCAAGCTCAAGCCAAAGACGCTTTCTTTCGAGACGTTGACCGATAAGCAGCGCAGCATGCTGCTTTCGCTCATCCAGGTAAACGGTATCCCGTACGACAAGGCGCGTTTGCCGCTGACGCGCGCAATCTTGGACCCGCAGCTGAAAAAGCTGATCGCAGAGTATAACAAAGCATCGGTACAGCTGCTGCAAGCGTATTTGAAAAACAGGCTATAGCCAGATTCACCGGGAGGGCCGATTCCAGGCTCTCCTTTTTGCTGCGCTTGAAGACGCTGCTGCTGTTGCCAGATTTTTTCATGCATCCGTTTTTTGGTATACTGAACGGAAAGCTTGAAGGGAGATGTGAGAAGATGATAACAGCCAATCGATTTGAAGATGTTCGCCTGTTTGTGAAGCAGCATGATGAGAAGCTGGAACCGATCCTCCTGCCTGAAAAAGTCCCGACATCGGAAGCGGCAGCCCGTGTGCTCGGCGTCGAGGTCGGCCAGATCGCCAAGTCGATTCTTTTTCGCGCGGAGGACAAGTTCGGCTTGTTCGTAGCGGCAGGCGACGTGCGCGTCGACCAGAAAAAAGTGAAGCAGCTCTTGGGCGGCAAAAAACCGCGCATCGCCACGCCGGAGGATGTTGTGGAAATCACGGGATTCCAGGTGGGAGCGGTATGCCCGTTTGCGCTGCGGACGGACGTCCCGATTTTTATCGATGAGTCGCTGCGCCGGTTTCCGGTCGTCTATACAGCGGCGGGCGTGGTCGAGTCGATGCTGCCGATTACGTTTGACGAGCTTGTCGCGGTGACGAAAGGCATGGTCGTACAGGCAGCGGCAGGGGAACGGGCAGAGGCATAGACGCGCTGCTCGGCCTGCCGTTTCGCCATGCCGCGACCAAAGCCGCGTTGAAGCGTTTCCGGCTGTTTTTACACGAACGTCAGGAGGCGGTGCCCATGCTTTTGGCTGTATCCGTGCGGGGATCGCTGTGCACGGTCGCGAGCAGGACGCCGCCGAGCGCGATCGCGCCGCCGATGAGCGAGAGGAGCGAGGGCACCTCGCCGAGCCAAATCCAGCCGATCACATAGGCGCACGCCGGGGTCAAGTAGAGCGAGCTTGTCGCCTCCGACGTGCCGACGCGCGCGGTGATGAAGGCGAGTGCAAGATAAGGCAGCACCGTCGGAAAAATTCCCAAATACAGCACGCTCGCCGTCACCTCGAACGGCGCGTTCATCACGGCTTGCCCCAAACCGGGTGAAAAGAAAAGCATAAACAGCGTTCCGGCCCAGATCGTGTAGGCCGTAAAAGCGAGAAATCCGTATTTTTCGATAAATGGCTTCTGAAACGTGAAGTATACGCTCTCCGCCAGCGAAGCGATTAAAATCAGCAAGACCCCGCCATTTGCCGCGATCGGCTCCCCTGTACCCCAGGCACTTACGGCCACACCGCCAAACCCGACCACCGCTCCAATCCACCCGCGAATCCCGAATCGTTCCCGGAAGAAAAAAAGCGCAAGCAGCGAGGCGAAAATCGGCGTCGTCGCGACAAACAGGCTCGCGGCCCCGGCACTCACGGTCTGTTCGCCATAATTGAGCGCAGCATGGTAGACAAAAAAGCCGAGAAAGCCAAGCAGCAAAATCATCGGAACGTCTTTTCGCTCAGGCAAACGAATGCGGAACATTGCCGCCAACATGAGCAGCAGCGCGGAGCCGGTGAGAAAGCGCAACAGAGACAGCTGCCCCGGGGTATAGGCAGTAAGCCCGACCCGAATTCCGACAAAAGCGGATGCCCACAAAACGATGATCAGACTGTGTGAAGCGGCTATCGCGAATTTTGCATGCTTGGACATGGTAACGTTCCACCCTTTCGATTGAAAAAACCAACCAGTATCACGGACGATCATCGCGTATATTTATGGTAATCAAGAATTGGTAAAATGGCTTCAACCAGTTGATGAAGTCGCAACCCAACCACTTTTGGGAGAAAAGGGGACAAGAGAAAGATGGGCCGAGACGGGCAACCCGCGGAAGGACAGCTTCCCAAATACCAGCAGATCATCGCATATATCAAAGAGAAAATCGCCAATGGCGAGTGGCCGATCGGCAGCAAAATCCCGAGCCAGCGCACGTTGGCCAGCCAGTTCAAGGTGAATAGGAGCACGATCATTACCGCGATCGAGGAGCTGACCGCAGACGGCCTGATCGAGGGGCAGATGGGCAAGGGGACGGTCGTTGTCAACAACACGTGGACGCTTTTGGCGACCAACCCGCCGCCGGACTGGAACGCGTATGTCACATCCGGTGTGCACAAGCCAAGCCAGGATACCGTGCAAAAAATCAATCAGGACGAATTTGACGCCAGTTTGATCCAATTGAGCAAGGGCGAGCTGTCGCCCGAAATTTTTCCGCTGGTGACAATGCAGCGGTTGATGCACAAGGTGACGGACGAGCTGCATGCGTTCGGTTACGAGGAACCGAAAGGATACGGGCCGCTGCGGCAAGCGGTCAGCGATTATGTCCGTTCGTTCGGCATCGAAGCGTCACCGTCGTCGATTTTGATCGTGTCCGGGGCGCTGCAAGCGCTCCAATTGATATCGGTGGGGCTTTTGCATCGGGGCTCGACCGTCCTGTTGGAAAAGCCATCGTATTTGTATTCGCTGCACGTGTTTCAATCGGCGGGGATGAAGCTGACCAGTCTGGAGATGGATGCGCAAGGTCTGCTGCCCGGGGGCATCCCTGCGCTCCGCAAGCAGGGGAAGGCGGATATTTTGTATACGAATCCGTGCTTTCACAATCCGACCGGCATCCTGATGTCACAAAAAAGGCGGCAGGAGCTGATGCATGCTTGCGAAGCGGAGCGTCTGCCCGTGATTGAAGATGATCTGTACCGGGAGCTGTGGTTCGATGAGCCGCCGCCCGCACCGCTCAAGGCGATGGACAGGCACGGGCATGTCCTGTATCTCGGCAGCTTGTCGAAAACGCTGAGCCCGGGCCTGCGCATCGGGTGGATCGTCGGGCCGGAGCCGGTGATCGAGCGTCTGGCGGACATCAAAATGCAGACCGACTATGGCACAAGCTCGCTCTCCCAGCGCGTCGCCGCCGAATGGCTGACAAGCGGCGAGTACCAAAAGCATGTCGCCTACATCCGGGAGCAGCTGCGCATTCGCAAGGCGGCAATGCTTGAAGCGCTGGAGCTTCATGCGAGCGATCTCGCGGAATGGGAGAGTCCGGCAGGGGGATTTTTCATTTGGCTTCGGCTGAAGGAAAAGGTTCACATCCATGAACTGTTCAGCAAGGCGCTGCGCCAGGGCGTTCTGCTCAATCCCGGCAGCATTTACGGACAGGATCGCGACCGCTATTTGCGGCTGTCGTACGCCTATGCGTCGCTGCCCGAACTAAGACAAGGCATTCGCGTACTGGCGGACATTCTCAAAAACATGGCCCGATAATGCCCATTTCGTTCCTCTGGTTTTTTCCCGGAGGAATTTTTTTCTGCAAGACCCTCTTCCCATTCGTGCGAATATGTGGTAAAAATCAAATAGAAGACGATGAAGGAAAAGCTACAAAAATTAAATGAATTGAAGAATTGGCTACATTCAAGTGAGGAGGACCGTGCGGATGGAAGCGTTGATCCGAGAAAAGCTGTCACAGCTATCGCCCGGCCAGAAAAAAGTCGCCGAATTTTTGCTGATGAAGCCAGAGCAGTCCGCCTTTCTGACAGCTGCCCAGCTGGGAAGGGAAGCGGACGTGAGCGAGGCGACGGTCATTCGGCTCTCCTATGCGCTCGGCTTCAACGGGTTTCCCGACATGCAGGCGCGCATCCAGCAGCAGATGCTGAAAAAAGAGGGGCTTACCGTATTGGAGCAGGAGGCGGAGGCTGATTTGCTTGAGAAGGAAAAGTCGCTGTTCGCCCGCGTGCTGGACCGGGATGTCGCCATCGTGCGACAGCTCGCAGCGTCGATCAACGAGGCGGACATTTGGCAGGCGGTCGATTGGCTGAGTGAAGCCGACCAAGTGCTGGTGGCCGGTTTCCGCGCTTCCTATGGCGCCGCCCACTGGTTCTCCTTTGTCCTCAGCCAGTGCAGAGGTCATGTCCAGTTGCTGCAAGGCGGCAGCGACATGCCGGAAAAAATCAGCACGCTGACTGATCGTTCCGTCGCGTTCATCCTGTCGTATCCCCGCTACAGCCGGGATGCCGTCCAAACAGCGGAATGCGCGAGAAACCAAGGGGTGCGCATCATCGCCGCGACGGACCGGCCGCTGTCGCCTTTGGGGCAGCTTGCGGATCTGACGTTCACGACGGAGGAAAACCTGACCTCCATGTTCAGCTCCAACACCGGGCTGCAAAGCCTGCTCAACCTGATCATGGTGGGCATGACCACGCGGAACAAGGAACACGTGCAGGCACGTTCGCAAGCGCTGGAGCGACTGTACACCACGCAAGGCATTTTTGTTGAGTAAACGATCAAACGGGAGGGTTATCTCATGAAAGCGGACAAAATCGTATTGCGCAAAATGCAGCTCAACCTGAAAGCACCGTTTCAAACCAGCTTTGGCGTGACGACAGTCAAAGATTTTTACGTGACCGAGGTTCATACGAAGGATCACATCGGCTACGGGGAATGCGTCGCTGACATCGACCCGCTTTACAGCGAAGAGACGGTGAAGACGTGCATGCACATTTCGGAAGATTTCCTCATTCCGTGGCTGTTCGAGCATGGCGAGCTGTCGCATCCGGATGAAATCGGCAAGCTGTTTGCCCCGATCCGCCGCAACAACATGGCGAAGTCTGCGCTCGAAGGCGCATTCTGGGACCTGTATGCCAAAGAGCAAGGCATTCCGCTCGCAAAAGCCATCGGAGGAACGAAAGAGAAGATCGAGGTGGGCGTGAGCATCGGGATTCAAAAAACGCTCGACGACATGTTCCGCCTGGTCGACACCTTCCTGAACCAAGGCTACCGCCGGATGAAAATCAAGATCAAGCCAGGCCAGGACGTCGAGGTCATGACAGCCCTGCGCGAAAAATTCGGCGACATCCCGATGATGGCGGACGCCAACTCCGCTTACACCTTGGATGACATCGAGATTTTCAAAGAGCTGGATAAACTGAACCTGCTGATGATCGAGCAGCCGCTTGCCCACGATGACATTTTTGACCATGCGAAGCTGCAAAAGCAGCTGAACACGCCGATCTGCCTCGATGAGAGCATCCACTCCGTGGAAGATGCGCGCAAGGCGATCGAGATGGGCAGCACGCGCACGATCAACATCAAGATCGGCCGCGTCGGCGGAATTTCCGAGTCCAAGCGGATTCACGACCTTTGCCAATCGCACGGTATCCCGGTATGGTGCGGCGGTATGCTGGAGTCCGGCATCGGTCGCGCGCACAACATCGCGATCACCGCGCTGGCCAACTTCAAAATCCCGGGCGATACATCAGGCTCTTCCCGCTACTGGCACGAGGACATCATCAATCCGGAAGTGGTCGTGTCACCGGACGGCACCATCGACGTGCCGACAGGGGCGGGCATTGGCTACCAGCCGGTGCCGGAGTTGCTGGATAAATACACGGTGGAGATCAAGGAATATACCAGATAAGAGAAGTGCACACACCAAAAAGCGAACGTGCCGGATTGGCGGCGGTTCGCTTTTTTCTTTGCGCTGCCACGAAAAAAATTTTTTTGAAAAAGCTGTAACCAAATGCCATCCTCTGCGACTAATGGGAGTCAAAACCAATTGATTGGACAACGGACGGGAGGATTTTGTCATGAAAAAAAGAAGCAGCATCACCGCAATTGCCATCATCGGGAGCATGGTGGCGGTTCATTCCGCATGGGCGGCAGAACAGACTGCACCGTCGACGCCGCAGCCAACGGTGCCAGCGATACAGCCAAAAACGGGACAGCCAGCCGCTTTGGCTGCGCCGCAAGAAAACCTCAATCAGCTGGTCCAACAGGCTGTGGAGCAAGCGCGTCGGGCATTTCCACAGCTGAAGGACTACAAAACGCTCAAAGTAAGCACGCGAAAAGGCGTCAATGAGATGGTATTCGCCACTGTAAGCATCAATGGGGAAGGCACCAGGATGGCGAATCTCGTCGTGAACAAAAAGACAGGCGAGCTGCGGACCGTTGCCTTTTTGGAGCCGATCACGACCGATGGAGAAGTGCGCTATACGGTTTCACAAGGTCCGGAAGGTGATCAACCGGTAACCGACGAGACGGCACAGCGGCTGGCAGCGCAATTGATCGACAGGCTGTATGGCACCGATGCCAAAAACGCAAAGCAAGTTTCCCTGTGGCGAGATACGCGCGATGGCATCGCGTTGCCACCGGTTGTCAACTTCAAGGCACCCGTCGGTCCAAAGGGAGACACAGCCAGGTACGTATCTGTCCAGTTCGGCGGCAACGGCCAGATTTACGGGTTTGAAGCGGTGACAAAGCCTGTCAGCTATGATCAGTGGTTCGCTGCAGCGCTCTCCGCGAGAACGATGCCCAACGATCCATTGTCACAGCCAGCCCAAGTAACCTATGACAAGCTCTCCGCCCTCTATCCTGCGTTAAGCGGCTTCAAGCTCAAGCAGGCCAAATTGGATGACTACGACCAGACTTTCACCATCGAATTCAGATCGGCTGCGATCCAAAAGGATGCCGAGGCGATTGTTAAAATGGACGCCGCGACCGGGGCCTTGCTTCGTTTCGAGCTGGAGAAGCAAAAGCAACAGATGGGCAAAGGGGCCGAGCCGGAAGTGGCGAAAGAAAAAGCATATGCGTTTCTGCAGGCTTTCTATGGAGAAAAAGTGAAAGCCTATCATGTTGACAACCAGGTCATGACGGGCGAAAACGGTCCAACCCAAGTAGTCCTAGCCAGTTCGGGAGCAGACAAGGCGATTTTTATCCTCTATGTGGGAGCTGACGGACGCATCTGCAGCATGCAGAAAATGAACTAATCCGCTCTTACGGGGAACGGAGGAACATCGTTGCAAGACCACATCAACCAGCAGGTCATGCTGCTCTATGAAGCGCATCACCGCGATGTCTATCATTTTTTGCTCTATTTCACCGGCAACCAAAACGATGCGGAAGATTTGACCCAAGAAGTATTTATCCGGGTGATGAAGTCATGGGAGCGATTCGACTATCGCTCCGATCAGAAAACATGGCTTTTCGCCATCGCCAAATACGCCGCTATCGACCATTACCGGAAGAAGAAAGTGCAAAGCTTTTTCTCAGCGAACTGGCTGCTGCGGCTCGCGGCGACAGAGGGATTGCCGGAAAAAGAAATCGAGAGCAAGGAAGAGGAACAGGAGCTTGCCCGCGCAATCCAATCGCTGTCCTCCCACTATCGAATGGTGGTCATTTTGCGCGGCATCAAGGGCTACACCGTAAAAGAAACGGCAGAGATTCTCGAATGCTCGGAATCGCAGGTAAAAGTCTCGCTGCACCGGGCGCTGAAAAAGCTGCAAAAGGAACTGCAAGGCAGGATCGGAGGTGAATGGTGCGATGGGCTGGCAAAATGAAGACGATCTCTTGCACCATCTGCAAAAACTGGACCGTGTCAATCCGCCGCGACGGGAATTCGTCGAGCGTCTGCGCCAAACGCTCGCAGACGAGATGGCGGCCATGCCGCAAAAACGGCGAAGGAGACGGATGATTGCACAGACCGGCATGCTGACTTGCGCGGTCGCCATCCTGCTGTTTTTCCTCGGCGCCAATCAGCAGGCATGGAGAGCGCCGATCACCGCCGTGCCGCCTGTACAGCACCCGGCCGAACCGAGCAAGCAGCACGTCCCGTCGCCTCCCGAGCAAGTGCCGCACAATCCGGAAGACGTGCCGCCGATGACGCCGCATACCCCAATCCCGCCCGCCTCCCTATCGCCGCTGATTCAAAACGAGGCCGACCAAAAACCGACGCAAAAAGGGGTAAAACAGCCTGAAGGAGGGGAAGAGAAGCGGCAACCACCTGCCGGTAACATCATGCGAACGCAGCGCCATGCACCGAAAGCCCCAACGGTGCAAGAGCAGGCATACGCATATTTTCAGGAGGCAGGCGCAAAAGACTTGGCACAGTTTCAGGTGAATCCGTTTTTGTCAGCGCCGGGCCGCGGCTTTGTCGTGCTGAACCGGATGGTCGGCGGCATTCCGTTTTTGGCCGACCGATATACCGTCGAGCTGGATGAGGCAGGCAAGCCGGTGCAAAGCGAGATGATCCAAAACGCCGTCTCCTTGCAAGACTTCCCTTCGCCGATTCCCGCCGTTTCCGCAGCGGCGGCAAAACGGTATGTGGCCGATCGGATGAAGCTGGTTTACACAGCGGGGAGCGCGCCGCATTTGCGCTATCAATTGATGTTCTCCGGTACGCTTGATGCCATGAGCGGAAAACAATGGGAGAGAAGCACAGAGGAAATGCCGCCATCGAAGTCGATCCCGGTGACGCCTGCTGGGAAAAACATGTTCGCGCACACGGCGGAAGAAGCAGCAGCACTGCTCGCTGATGAGTTCGGCATCGAGGCCAAGGGAACCGTCACCGTTCAAAACGTAGGGGCGGAGACCGAATACACATGGGAAGAAGGGCAAGGCAAACGCGTTCGTGTCGCTGTCGCCATGCAAACGGGGCAGCTGACGGAATGGATCGTGATCGATTCCGCCATGAAAAAGGAAACCCCCGATGCAGCCCAATCGGACAACGATCTGTCAGACAAGGCCGTGTCCGCACTCGCGCCGTATCTCGACGCAAGCATCCGCGAACTGCAGGCAGCGGGTGTCCAGCAGGCGGGGGCTGTCCGCACCTATTATTTCAATCAACTGCATGAAGGGGTCCCTATCGTTGACAGAACATTCAGCGTGACGTTCGATTTGGGGCAGGAAAAAGTGATCGGCATGCGCCTTGGAATTCCAGACGGTGAGGTTCGATTGCCCGCTGCAAAGTCGGCGATCTCACGGGAGGCGGCGGCAGAGGCGTATCTGAAGACACGCCCGCTCAGGCTGGCGTATCGGATGTTGGGCGAAGCTGGGCAGCAACCCAAACCGCGCCTTGTCTACTACATCTATTATCACGAGACGCCGCGTTTGGAAGTCGATGCGGTGACAGGCAAGCTCATCGTCGGCTCCGGTCATAACCGCAACTTTTCCGTGCAAAAAGAGGCAGCGCAGGACTAAGCATCCGCGTTGCCTCTTTCGTATTTTGGAGCGTCCGAATCATGTCATGCTGGCCGTATACATCAGCATGTGGAACTTTTCGTGCAGCACATGGTAATCAAAAAACACCCCGGGATCGGTACAGTGCCCGATTGTTTCGCTTTGTGTGATTTGAAAGCCGTTAGCTGCCAGATTTTCTTCGAGATAGTTTGGATACATGATGCGTTCGTGTGAATGTGGATACAAAGCGGGGACCTTTTTCAACGATTTTGCCATGCTGTCGTAATAAGAATACCCGCCAACAATGGTTGAATGTTGATGAAAGTATCTTTTGAGAACTTGAAACGGGAAGTACGGATTGAGCAGCGAAAAATCATTCGTACTAAAACTATCGACAAAAACATCGATGCAATGCGGTTTCAATGGCAGATTGAGATCGGAGTTCAATAAATAGAGGACGTTGAGCCTCGGATTCATCCGCTCGATTCGTTTCTTCAGCTTCTTGAGCATGGCAAGGGAATACCCGCTGAATACATAGTAGGCGCTGCTATCAAGGTCATCGATATATTTGGGCAGGGAAACAAAAGCATCTACGTTTGTTTCTACAACGATTTTTCTCGTCAAGTCTGCATGCTTCAACGTTTTTTGAAACCACAGATTCCCTTTTTCAAATAGGTTGATCATGCTCGGGGTGATCTCTTTAATCGTCTCTTTGTCGTAAAAATAAGACGGATAAGGGGACGTCTCATACAAGTTAGCGGTGACGATGATGCCTTGCTCGATCGTCGCCTCGTATCCGCAGGTGCAAAGCAGGCTCCCCGTTTGGATATAGACCTCTTTGATCGTCACGTCGTTCATTTCAAGCGGGACGCGGCACTTCGGGCAGTACAGCAGATGGACAAAGGAGAGGGGGATGCCTGTGTATTTCTCTTCCATGGTTGAAGGCGAGCTTGTCTGAACCGCTTTTTCAATGGAGACGATCGCTTTCGAGATGTCTTCTTTTTCTTTGATGAGTTGTTTCTTTTTCTCCACGAGCAGGTTGTGGTAGTAGTCGATATCCTCGTGGTCAGAAAAGTTGGTGACACGCCGATACGATAAAATTTGATGAATCTCTTGCAACGAAAAATGAAATTTTTTGAGTTCTGTGATAAAAGCCATGTCATCCAGGCACGACTGATTCATGACATAATGGATATTTTTTTTGTCAGGAATTAATAAACCAATCTCAATGTAATAGCGGACGGTATCGGTCGTAACATGAAACAGCTTGGCAAAAGCACCGATTTTCATAGTTGCCCCCAATGAAAAAAGAAAGTGGAGTAACTCCATTTTTGTTTATGAAAACGTACGCAAACGGTTATTGACCAGGAGAACGCTCCACTTCATATCATGGATTCATTAAGTGTGAATAATTCTTGACGGTAGTGTAACATACCTGTCACAAAAGGAGAAGAACAGCCTGTGGACAAGATGGATCGAATGGATACTCTCTCACTGTGGACAGCGACGGCAAACAAGTATGAGAAAGGGAAGTCTCTTGCCGGAACAGAAGAAGCGGATGTTGTCATTATTGGAGCAGGTTTCACAGGTCTTTCCTCTGCCTACCATTTGCAGCAGCTTGGGAAGAACGTGATTGTCCTGGAGCAGGAAACGATTGGATACGGCGCCAGCGGTCGCAATGGCGGGATGGTACTGCCGGGCTACAAGCCATCGATGCAGGAGCTTGCGAAAAAATACGGTACGGAAGAGGCCAAGCAGCTAAACGATCTCTCCTTGTACAGCATTGAGCTGGTCAAAAAACTGATCGATGAACATCAAATCAATTGTGATTTTCGGAAAACGGGACACATCGTGGCGGCCTACAAAGCAAAGCATTTTGAAGGTTTGAAAATCGAAAGCGAATACATGAACAAACATTTCGGGTACGAGTCAAGTGTGCTTGATCGAAGCCAGCTGCATCAAGAAATCGATTCCCCGATTTATCATGGCTGTCTGGTCGACAACTCGAGTTACTCGTTCCAGCCGTTAAATTACGCCATCGGATTGGCGGAAGCGGCGAAGAAGCTGGGCGCACGAATCTATGAGCATTCAAAAGCGCAATCGATTGACTATGGGAAAAATAGTGTGAAAGTTCGTACAGAAAAAGGCACCGTTACGGCAAAAGACATCATTGTAGCGACGGATGGCTACTCCGGAAAACTCATGAAAGAGCTGAACAAAGGCGTACTGCCGATCTCTGCGCGCATCATTGCGACGGAGCAGCTGCCTGAGTCTTTGCTCGATCAGGTGATTCCGAAAGATCGCATGGTTTTTGATACAAGCAATTTCCTCTACTATTTCCGTCGCACGCCGGACAATCGAATGGTATTCGGCGGTGGCGACATTCGCCCGAACTTGGGAGATGGCGTGTATCAAGACGTTTACAATGCGATGGTGAATGCGATGCCGAAACTGGCCGGAAGCAAAATCGATTACCGCTGGGGCGGTTTTATCGGAGTGACCATGGACACATTCCCGGTCATCGGCAAATCGAAAGAAGGGGCCTATTTTGCAACAGGCTATACGGGGCACGGGGCTTCGCTCTCCACATTGTTCGGCCAGTTATTGGCGCAATGGATCGTGACGGGAAATGCTGGCGGATACCGCTTTGAAAAAGCACACCTCAAATCATTCCCGTTCTATAACCAAAAAACAATGTTGGTTCATCTCGCGCATATGAGTTTCAAGCTGCTCGATATTATCGCGTAAAGGAGTGTTGTTCATGAATATCAACATGTACATCGACGGGAAATGGGTTGAAGCGTCGAACGGTAATCGCAGAGACGTGCTCAACCCGGCAACGGGAGAGGTGATCGCATCGTCGGCTGACGGCTCGGCAGACGATGCCAAACTGGCGATCAAGGCGGCCCGCAAGGCGTTTGACAGCGGCATCTGGTCGAACCTCTCGCCGGATGAAAGAGCGGCCTGTCTTTATCGGATCGCGGACAGACTCGAGGAAAAAGCAGCGGAACTTGCACGTTTGGAATCGGCGAATAACGGGAAGGTCATACGCGCAACGACCCATGTCGATATTCCGGTTTCGATCCAATGCTTCCGCTACTATGCCGATATGATCAAAGACATGAAAAAGGAAACGTACACGCGGGCGGATGCTTCGGAAACATGGATCATCCATGAGCCGATCGGGGTGTGCGGGCTGATCGTCCCCTGGAACTTCCCGCTCATGCTTGCGGTGTGGCAAATTGCTCCCGCGCTTGCTGCAGGGAACACGATTGTGATCAAGCCTGCAGAGGCCACTCCTGTAAGCGTATTCAAGCTGTTTGAAATCTTGGAGGAAGTCGGGCTTCCTGCCGGTGTAGCCAACCTGGTACTGGGACCTGGCTCCACAGTGGGGAATGAGCTTGCCGAGAGCCATGATGTCGACAAGATTTCCTTCATCGGCGGTACGAAAACAGGCAAAAGCATCATGCGGGCAGCAGCCGGCAATATGAAAAAAATTACGCTTGAGTTAGGCGGAAAATCGCCGCTGATCGTGTTTGACGATGTTGATTTTGAAATCGCTGTCGAGAATGCCATGTTCGGTATTTTCCACAATGCCGGACAGGTTTGCTCTGCTGCGTCACGCCTGCTCGTGCAAGCGTCGATTTACGATCGGTTCGTCGAGAGACTGGCAGAGCGCGCCGGCAAAATTGTCGTTGGAAACGGGGAAATCGAGCATATCGAGATGGGCGCGATCACGACCGAGGCTCATATGAATGATGTTTTGCACTATATCCAGAGCGGGATGGAAGAAGGCGCCCGGTTGGTTTGCGGTGGTAAACGCTTGGTGGAAAACGGGCTTGAACGCGGATATTTTATTGCGCCGACGATTTTTGCGGATGTTGACGCGAGCATGCGCATCGTGAAAGAAGAAATTTTTGGCCCGGTCCTCGTCGTGCAGAAATTTACAGATGAAGAAGATGCGATCCGAAAAGCGAATGATTCGGTTTACGGATTAGCCGGTGCCGTCTTTACCGAGGATATGGAGCGAGCAAAACGCGTCATCAGCAAACTGCGTGCGGGAATCACGTGGATCAACAGTTATCACCTCGCCTATATTGAAGGTCCTTGGGGAGGGTATAAGCAAAGCGGGATCGGCAGAGCGCTGGGTGCTGCCGGGCTGGAGCATTTCATGGAAACCAAGCAGATCAACATTCATCAGCATGCCAATCGGGTCGGCTGGTATGCGAACTAAAGGGAATGGCCTTGCTGCATAACAACGGATAAGGGGAGTTGCGCATGGAGATAGCAAATAACCATCCGCCTTCGAGAACGGAACAAGCGGAAGCGAAGAAGCAAGCGAATGATTCGGAGTTGGGAACAAAAAGCATTCCGCTCTTGTATTTGCGGTTTGCTTTGGCAGGAATTATGGCGAACGCGATTCTCGGGGTTGTGGCGGTTGTCGATGGTTATTTTGTCAGCGGCTTTCAAGAGCTGGAAGTAGAAGGGATCGGGATCGGCTTTACAATCATGGTGATCACCCGTATGCTGGGCGTTTTGTTTGGCGTGGGAGCCGGAGCGGTCACTTCTCTCCGGCTTGGAAAAGGAAAAATGGAAGAAGCGCGAAGCATTATGGGCCAAACCCTATGGTTCACGCTGATCTTCTCGGTTTTGCTCGCTGTTCTTGGATTGCTCTACGAAAAAGAGCTGATGATCTTGTTCGGAGCGAGTGAAGAATCCCTTCCCTATGCCGTAGAGTACAGCCGCCTTCTGTGGATTTCGCTACCAATCACGATCTTGGCCGTCGTCCTGAGTATTTTAGCGAATATCGATGAAAAGCCGGTATTGTCCATGAACAGCTGGTTAGTCGCGGCGGCTGTTGCCGGCGTCATCGAATGGATCATGGTAACGAAATACGACATGGGGATGATGGGGTCTTCATGGGCAAATACGATTTCGCAATCAATCCCTGCATTGCTGATCTTTTATTTCTGGTTCGGCAAAACAAGGCTGAAGCCCAAAATGAAAGATATCAAGTTTCGGATGAAAACGATCGGAGAAGTGGCGTGGACAGGGTTCGCTTCTTTTTCGAGCCAATTCATGATGTTTTTTGCGATCATTTTTTTCAACAACTTGCTGCAAAGCTATGGCGGCGGGCTGCACGTCGCAGCGTTCACGATCCAAAACGGATACATTACGAACCTGCTCGCTCTTACCGCGCTAGGTGGAATGACGGGGCTTCAACCGATCATTAGCTACAATTATGGCGCAGGCAATTACGATCGGGTAAAACAGGCCATCAAGATGGGACTCATCTTCACCATCTCCTTCTTTGTGATTGCGACTGCCATCCTGATCATTTGCGCAGATCCAATCGTGTCGTTTTTCTCCAGCGGCAATCCGGAATTGCAGCAGCTCGGCGTGTGGACCACAGTCGTATTCAACTGTTTGTTTACGCTGAATGCAGTCAGCCTGCTGATCTCCGGTTACTTTGAATCCCAGGAGAAAAACTGGACGGCTACGTTTATTAACGTCAGCAAAATGGTGCTGTTCACCTTCCCGTTCATGTTCATTTTCCCTCAAATATGGGGAGTGGACGGAATCTGGTATTCGGCCCCGGCGTCGGAGGTCCCCGGCGTTCTCATTGCCATTTATTTCATTCGAAAAGAATTTAAGCGTTTACGAGAAAGAAAATTCGCATAAGTACAATGTTCTGTACTTTCAAACCAATCAACTTCGGAAGAGAGTGGATGATCACATGTTTTTTGCAAAAAAATTGACGGCAGAAGAAGCGCAACGTTTGGAAGTGGATACATGGGAACCGTGGGTAGGCGAACCGAACAAAGGCACGTGGCATGTAGAAGAGCAGGAAGTTTTTTATGTAACAGATGGTGAAGTGTTCATTACGGTTGATGGCGTAACGCACCATATTACGAAGGACTGGGTCGTTTCCTTGGCGAAAGACCTCGTCTGCGAGTGGGATTGCCCTCAATTTTTGAAAAAGAATTTTAAAATGAACCATGAGATACTTGCAAAGGTAAACCGCCTGTAACCGTGCAGCAAACGATCAAACTTCTCATCTCTCTGGAGGCGGGGAGTTTCTTTCTATCAAGACTGTTACAAATGTTACACGCTACAAAAGTTGCATGCGTGACAAATAAAAGAATAATCCATACAGGAGGTTTTGGCAGATGAACCCGGATGTTGTGTTTTTGCATGGCGAGGTAGTAACGGTCGATCAACAGAATCGGATTGCAGAAGCGGTTGCTGTAAAGGATGGCAAAATCGTGGCCGTCGGGACTTCCGAAGAAATCAGGCAAATGGTCGGGCCGCACACCAAAGTGGTCGATCTTGATGGGAAAAGCCTGCTTCCCGGATTCATCGACTCCCACTTGCATATCGTTTCATACGGAATCGACAAGATGGGGGTAAGCTGCAAGGCTCTACATATTCAGTCGATACAAGATATTTTGCACGATCTGCGCGCGCAAGCAGCCGTTCTGGCAAGCGGCAAGTGGGTCAGGGCTTGGGGATTCGATGAGACCAAAATCGTGGAGCAGCGTTATCCCACACGTGAAGAACTGGATCAGGTTTCCACAGAACACCCGATCATTATCGTCCGCGCTTGCAATCATATTTCTGTCGTCAATTCAAAGGCGTTGGAGCAGTTTTCTATCGACCGGCATACCCCCAATCCAAAAGGCGGCATCATTGAGCGGGATGGACAGGGAGAACTGACGGGACGTTTGCTGGAAAGTGCCCATTTTCAAAAAAGCAAGGAAGTTGCTTTTTCCGATGAAGAGATTTTGCAGGCATTATCCCGTGTTTCCGCTGATTTTGTGGCGGCTGGCATCACCAGCGTTCATGACGCAGGATGTTTGGATACGGATGGGTTCCGCCTGATGCAGCAGGCTGTGCGCTCCGGTATCATCAAGAACCGGGTCTACGCAATGGTGTGCACGATGGACAGCCCGGAAGCGTTTGTCAATACGATGATCGCTGCGGGGATCACAACCGGTGTCGGAGACGAGCGGTTCAAAATCGGGCCAGCCAAGCTGTTTACGGATGGCAGCAGCAGCGGCCCGACCATCGCCACGCGCAAGCCGTATACCAGCAATCCGGAAGAGTACGGGATTCTCTACTATTCGCAAGAGGAGCTGAATCGGATTTTGACGGAAGCGCATAAAAAAGGCTTCCAGATCACCGTGCACGCGCAAGGAGACCGTGCGATCGACATGATGCTGAATTGTATTGAGGAGGCACAGAAACAGCATCCGCGCGAAGATGCGCGTCCACGGATCGAGCACGCCGGGATCACGGAGCCGGATTTGCTGGAGCGGATGAAACAGCTTGGCGTCGTCCCTATTCCCAATCCGCCGTTTTTTTATGAATATGGCGAGGGATATGTCAAGAACTACGGGGAGCGAGTGAACCACATGTACCCGCTGCGCGACTTCTTTGATAACGGGATCATCGCGGCAGCCGGTTCCGATTGCCCCGTCACCCATTACGATCCGCTCTTTGGTATCCATATGGCGGTGAATCGCCAAAGCAAACAAGGCACCGTCATCGGTGCGAACCAGAGGGTTACCGTGCTGGAAGCCATCCGGACATACACCTGGAACGGTGCCTATGCAAGCTTTGACGAAACGAAAAAAGGTAGCATCGAGGTAGGGAAATTGGCAGACTTGGTCGTGCTTTCCGATAGCATCCTGCAAACATCCTCCGAGAAAATCAATCAGCTTCATGTGGAATTGACCATGATCAATGGCGATATCGTTTATCAGTTAAAGCCATAAAAAGACCGTCCTCTACTGGCATGCATAAAAGTAGAGGATGCCCGCTGCCTTGCTTTTCTCAATGAGTGTTTGAAGTTGCTTACCGTCACTTTTTTCTCCTCAGTTTACGGGATCGGTCTTGCAAGATTTCTCTTGGCGGATCGATGACCGGCTCTTCTGGTGCCATATGGAGGAAGTATTTGAACGACATGTCGTACCTGGATCGCTCGACAATATCCACATCGATCATATAGAGCCGTGCAGGGACTACACGCAAACCCCTTTCGACATGATGTTTTAAGTATACAAAGAAAAAGGTACAGCTACCTCAAAAAAATGGAGTAGCTGTACCTTTTTTAGTAAGTAAAGACTTTTTCAGTGGCCTCCTCCTTTGAGGGGGTTTTTTTGTTTGCGCCTTTTTCTTCATCATTTCGTTACAAGAAATTAAACATATCATCACACGAGTTAATCTGTGGTTAATGTTGCGATTGTATATTTTTCTTAGGTCGAAAAACATAAAAACGCACAAAAGCGCAAATGGAGGAGAAGAACGTGAGCAAAATGAAAGCTCTGCAAGCGACGTTACTCATGGGAGTATTGACCTTAGGAATTACCGGGTGCGGAAATGGGACAACTCCACCTGCTTCTAGCACAGGTGCTGCTTCAGCGACAGATAACATGCAAAAAGAGCTGTCTTTCGAAGAGATTACGAACCTGGCCAAAAAGGAAGGACAAGTTGTCAGTGTAGGAATGCCTGACGGCTGGGCTAACTGGAAAGATACATGGAATGACGTCACCCGCAAGTATGGGCTCGCTCATTCCGATACGGACCTGTCGAGTTCGGAGGAGCTCGCCAAGTTTGAAGCGGAAAAAGATAATCCAACGGCAGATATCGGCGATGTAGGCATTTCATTCGGCCCGCTTGCTGTGGAGAAGGGGCTGACCATCCCTTATAAAACCTCCCATTGGAACGACATTCCGGATTGGGCGAAAGACGACAAAGGAAATTGGCTGGTCGCTTATCAAGGAACGATCGCTGTTTTGACGGACAAGAAATTGGTCAAAAACCCGCCGAAATCTTGGGATGATTTGCTGAAGGGCGATTATAAAGTGGTTGTGGACGATGTAGCCAAATCCAACCAAGCCCAAATGACCGTCTTGGCAGCAGCGATGGCACATGGCGGCAGCGAACGAAACATTCAGCCAGGTCTCGACTATTTTGCCGAATTGGCAAAGCAAGGACGGTTGGCGTCTATGGATGTGAAACCAACCAACTTGGAAAAAGGCGAGGTTCCCGTTGCGCTTTTGTGGGATTTTACAGCTCTCGGCTACCGCGACAAAATCGACCCGAAACGTTATGAAGTCTCCATTTTAAAAGAAGGCAGCGTCGTGAGCGGCTATACAACCATTATCAATAAATACGCTCCACACCCTCATGCGGCAATGCTGACGCGCGAGTATATTTTGAGCGATGAAGGCCAGATCAATCTTGCCAAAGGCTATGCCCGTCCGATTCGTACGAACGTAAAAATGCCGGAAGACGTAACCAAAAAGCTGATTCCTGCCGAGCAGTACCAGAACGCAAAGCCTATCCATGATTACAAGGTATGGGCCGATATGGCCAAAAAGCTTCCGCAAATGTGGGAAGAGCAAGTTTTGGTCAATGTAAAATAGGGAGGAATCCGTATGAACAAGGTCATCATGGTTGTCATCGATGGTTTGCAATACAACGTAGCAGCTACACAGATGGGCTTTCTCAACCATCTGGTTGAACGCAACGAGGCAGCGTTTTACAAAGTGAAATCTGAATTGCCAAGCATGTCTCGCCCGCTCTATGAAGTGCTTCTCACAGGGACGCCAGCCTCGGTCAATGGAATTACAAGCAATGACTCCATGCGATTGTCGACACAAAAAAGCTTGTTCCATTTGACGAAAGAGAACGGGCTGCGCAATGCTGCTACCGCTTTTTATTGGGTGAGCGAGCTGTACAATCGAACGCCTTTTGATAAAGTGGAGGATCGCCAACAGGCTGACGAGACCAAAGCGATTCAATATGGAACGTTCTATTTCGATGATTTTTATCCTGATTCCCATTTGCTCTTGGATGCTGAAGTGCTGCGCAGAAAACACGACCCGCACTTCCTCTATATCCACACGATGGGGGTTGACAATGCAGGGCATCTCTATGGATCGGATTCCAAGCAATATCGCAAAACAGCGATCAATATGGACCGTTACCTTGCTGAGCTGATCCCGATCTGGATAAAAGAAGGGTACCACATCGTCATCACGGCCGATCACGGGATGAATACGGATGGGGAGCATGGTGGTACCGGGAGCGATGAGCGAGATGTGCCATTATTCATGATCAGCGAGCGAGTCAAACCAGGATGTTACGAACAGGTTATTCCACAGCTTGCGATTACACCGCTGATCTGCAAATTGCTGCAAATCGCGCCGTCTGAAGCCATGCTCGACTATGATTTCTCCGAATTGATCCGGTAATCAACGAGCTTGTCAAGGGAAGGCCGTTGCTTATGAAGAATGGCCTTCCACCATTAAAACCGGGAGTTGTCCACATGAAACAGAAGATTGCATGGTTTGCTGTTGCAGCCTTGCTTCCATTTGTTGTGCTGGTCAGTGCTTTTGAATTGGTGCCGCTGATTCGGATGGTCATTGACAGCTTCCAATATGATGGAGGCCAGACGTACAGCTTGAACCATTATGTCTCAGCCTTTTCTAATGCTTACTATCGAAAAGGAATGATCAATAGTTTGCTCATTTCGTTGTACTCCAGTCTGATTGGGATTGTGATCGCGCTGTTCTCCTCCTATTCCATTACGAAAATGCCGAAAAAAATCCAAACCGCGATGATCACATTTTCCAACATGACGTCCAACTTTTCCGGAATCCCGCTTGCCTTCGGATATATCATTTTGCTTGGAACCAGTGGGATCATTACCTTGTTGGCGCAGGAAGCCGGTTGGAATATCCAATCGTCGTTCGATTTATATAGCTGGAGTGGACTGATCGCATCGTATGTGTACTTCCAGGTGCCTTTAGCCATCCTTCTGCTTTACCCGACTTATGCCGGCATTCAACGCTCATGGCGTGAATCCGCAGCGTTATTAGGTGCGTCTCCCCTGCAATTTTGGCGCTATATCGGTATTCCCGTGATATTGCCTAGCATAGCAGGGAAGTTCAGCATCCTCATTGCGAACGCGATGGGAGCTTATGCGACGGCCTATGCACTCGTCGGCGGC
Organism: Brevibacillus fluminis; assembly: GCF_052072235.1. Lineage (GTDB taxonomy): Bacteria > Bacillota > Bacilli > Brevibacillales > Brevibacillaceae > Brevibacillus_D > Brevibacillus_D fluminis_A. Next base: position 1,216,782 of record NZ_CM125436.1, read on the forward strand.
AGCTATAACCTTTTGCCGATACGCATTGGTGCGTTAATGAGTGGAGATGTTGTCAGCCAGCCTCATTTGGGGAGTGCACTCGCTGTTATCCTCGGCTTGATGATGATCGGAGCCATGTGGATTAACGAACGGATGATGCGACGCGTGAGGAGAGATTTGCGATGAGAAAAGGATGGATCCATTATCTTGTCATCCTGGCTGTAGGGTGTTATCTGGTCCTGCCTTTGGTAGCCACATTTTTATACTCGATTTCCCAAACATGGGCAAACACGATCTTGCCTACAGGCTACACGCTTTCTTGGTATGAGCAGCTTTTTTCCGATCAACGGTTTCTCGATGCACTGGGGAGGACGGCGTTGATCTGTACTCTCGCCTTGTTGCTTAGCATGATTACTATGGTGCTGACTGTTTTTGTGGTTACGGTGTATGTTCCCAAGCTGGAGCGATTCCTCCAAGCGCTGGTCATGCTGCCATATGCCATTCCGGGTGTGGTGGCTGCGGTTGGATTGATCAAGATGTATGCGAGCAAGCCGATTGTCTTGACTGGAACCATCTGGATCATTATCGGCGCTTACTATGTTTTGATTATGCCGTATATGTATCAAGGAATCAGAAACAGCCTGAGGACCATCGATGTCAAACGGTTGATTGAAGCCGCAGAGATGCTGGGGGCGAGCAAATGGAAGGCGTTTGCCCTTGTTGTTTTGCCGAATTTGGTTCCCGGTATTCTCGTTTCGTCCCTGTTGTCGCTTTCGATCTTGTTCGGCGAATTTGTGTTGGCGAATATGCTTGTTGGCGGCCACTTCGAAACCATTCAAATCTATCTCATGAAGCGACTCAAAGAAAATGGCCATTTATCCAGCGCCATCGTCATTACGTATTTTATGATCGTTTTGATTAGTTCCCTTGTCATGTTGAAGCTGGGGGCGAGACTGCAAACCCATGAACGAAAGGAGCGCGTATCATGAGCTACGTACACATTGACCACGTGCGAAAGAATTTCGCAGAAACGGCGGTGCTGCAAAATATCTCGCTTGAAATCGAAAAAGGTGAATTCGTTACATTGCTTGGCCCTAGCGGATGTGGAAAGAGCACGTTACTAAGGGCGATTGCCGGGTTGGAAACGGTTGACAGCGGCTTGATCAGCGTGAATGGCAAAAACATCACGGACTTGCCTGTGCAAAAACGAAGCGTAGGGATGGTATTCCAATCCTATGCGTTATTTCCGAACATGACCGTCTTTGACAATATCGCTTTTGGTTTGAAAATGAAAAAGGTGGCAAAAAGCGACATTGCCACAAAAGTAGCGCAAGTCATCGAGCTGATTCATTTGACAGGGAAAGAATCCGCGTACCCTCACCAGCTCTCTGGAGGACAACAGCAGCGTGTTGCACTGGCGAGAGCGATCGTATCCGAACCCGATATTTTGCTGCTGGACGAACCATTAAGCGCGCTCGACGCAAAAATTCGCAAGACCTTGCAGGTCGAATTGCGGAATATACAGAAAAGCTTACAAATGACCATGATTTTTGTCACACACGATCAGGAGGAAGCCATGACGGTATCCGACCGAATCTTTGTGATGAATCAAGGTGAGATTGTCCAGAGCGGCAAACCGGAAGACATTTATGCGTCGCCGGCAAATGAATTTGTCGCCCGTTTTATCGGGAGCTATAACGTGTTGACAGATGATGATCTGTATCACCTTTCCGGGGAGAAGGTCCAAGCAGGTTCTTATGCGGTACGACCTGAGGTGATTGAGTTATATAGCGACGAGATTCCTTCCGCGATGAAGACATCGGGATATTGGGTACGTGGTTGTATTCGGAATAAAATCACGAGAGGAAATGTTCGCCGTTACGAAATTCAAGCAAACAATCGGGTGATTTATGTGGACGAACTAAATGTTCCGCAAATCCCTCCTTTTCAAGAAGGGGCCTATGTCCAAGCAAGGTTACCCGAGGGCGAATGCATATTATTATAATTGGCAGGTGAAATGTTCGTGTCGATTTTGTCTGTAGAGAGAAAAAAGATCATTCTGGATCAACTGCAAACGAGCGGGAAAGTCAATGCCTCCGAGCTGTCTCGTGTGTTCGATGTCTCGATGGAAACGATTCGTCGGGATCTCGATTTGCTGGAAAAGGAAGGCTATTTGAAGCGCGTGCATGGAGGGGCGGTCAAAAGCAATTTTGATCTTGGGGAACCGCCATTTGCCCAGCGACAAAATGTGCGAACCGCGTCCAAGCAAAAAGTCGCAAATTGTGCTGCAAAACTGATTAATCACGGCGATACATTCGTCATGGGTGGCGGTACGACGGTATTGGAAATGGCGCATCATATACGTGGTCTAACAAAGCTTACGATCGTCACGAATTCCCTTCCCACAGCAAATGTTCTCATGGACTCATTGAATCAAGGATTGTTTAGCGGAGAGGTGATTTTTGTAGGCGGAGCGTTGCATGCAGAACAGCATTCCTCCAGAGGTGCTTTATGTGAAATCATGTTAGATCATTTGAAAGTAAACAAAGCGTTTGTGTCGCCAGGCGGAATCGCTTTATCCGGGCTTTCGGAGTATGAGATCGAGGAGGCAGCCATTTCAAGAAAGATGATTGGCGTCGCCAAAGAAGTGATCATTCTCGTGGACCACTCGAAATTAGGAATTGAAGCATTATGCAAAATTTCTCCGCTGCAGGAGATTGATGTGATTGTTTGTGATCAAGAAGTTCCGCATGGGTGGGAATCACAGTTGGAACAGATCGAATGGATCACAGCCGGAATCGAAGAAAATGGAGGAAACAACAGTGAGTCGGATTAAAGGCATCTTGTTTGACAAGGATGGGACGTTACTCGATTTTCATCCTTTTTTTGTTCCACTTGCCAAACAGCTGGTGGAGCGGTTTCTTCATGAGCATGGACTTGCTGCACACGCCATGCTTGAAGAAAAATTGTTGCGAGCGATCGGTTTGAACGGCAATCAGGTTGATCCGAAAGGGATACTTGCCAGCGGCACATCCGAAGACATCTATGCGGCATTTTGCCAACAGCTAGAACACGATAAAGTCGACCCGAATCAAATTGAAAACTTGGAAACATGGATTACCCAAACCATCTACCACTTGACCCAATCGAACACGCAACATATCATTCCAACGGCAGATTTGCAAAAGCTATTTCAACAGCTTCGTTCCCTTGGAATCAAAGTGGGGATTGCGACTGCAGATGACTGGGAATCGACAATTGCATGTTTAGAAGAGTTGGGAGTCAAACATTATTTCGATTTCATCGGAACTTCCGATCATTATCAGAAAAAACCGGATCCCAGCATGCTGGAGGCGTTTTGCGAGAAGACGCAATTGAAAGCGACAGAGGTCGCCGTGGTGGGAGATACAACGGTCGACCTCTTGCTTGCCAAAAATGGATCAGCCGCGCTTGCAGTAGGTGTACTGTCAGGCGTAAGCGGTTCTGATGAACTCAGGGAATTGGCCGATATTCTCCTGACATCCGTAGGAGAAATCGTTGGGGAAGATGGGCGCCTGTTCTGGGAGGTCCAGCAGCAGTAATGGAAGTCTTGATAACGACAGCGGATAGGATTGCTATTTCGCTGTTTTTGTCGTTGCAGATTGCTTTCCTTTTCATTGGGATCGCAGGGCTGATCGCAGCCATCGCCGCTTTGTTTGTACAGGAAGCGTATGCGGATCGTGAGGAAGTGTCACAAGCGGCGGGTTGAGGGGCAATGCCATAACAATAGGGGCATCCGTGAAAAAACTTTTCGTTTCCGGATGCCCCTTCCGCATTCAACACGTTCTCACGCACCGACATTCTTTTGTTTCGCTGCGTGCCCTGGCTCAATCCCGTCCCCCAGCCCAAACGAGACGGGCACCCCGACCAGCGCGAACAGCAGCAGCAGGGAAAAAAGCAGACCGTGCCCGATGGACAGACTGACCAAAACCGACGCGATCATGCCCCCCACATAGCGGAAGGTGGAAAAAATCCCGGAGGCAATCCCGGACATCTCCTTGGGCACGGAAGTCAGGGAAGCTGTCTGCATCGAGGCCATGCCGATGCCGGCGCCGATTCCACCAATCGCCATCGCCAGGTAGAGGTAAGCCAGCGAGTGCGTCATGCTGATGCCTAAATACGCCAGGGCGCCGAGCGCGGAAAACAGAAACGAGAGCAGCACGGTTCGCTTTTTGCCCAGACGCGATTCGAGGTGACCGCCCGCAAACGAGCAGAGCGAGGAAGCGAGCGAAAAGACGAACAGGAGCATGCCGATGGTCGTTACGGGAAAAAGCAGCTCGGTTTGCAACAAGATCGGCATGATCAGGATCGTGCTGTACATGACGGCGTTGCTGAGCAAAATGGACAGGTTGGCGCTGGTGAACATCCGGTTGCGAAACAGGGCGAATTCGATCAAGGGCGCGCCGCTGCGCCGTTCCTGGACGATGAACAATGCGGTGGAAAGGCCGAACAGGACAATCGTCCAAACCGATAAAAATGCAGGGTGCGAGACGACCAAAATCAGTGTGACAAGGCTTACCGCAAGCAGCGCGGAGCCAACCCAGTCAAGCGCAGCGCGAACGGTTGGCGTACGTTTCGGCAGCAAAACGAATGACGCCAGGAGCGAGAACAAGGCGAACGGCAGATTGATCCAAAAGATGGAGGTCCAGCCCCACTGGCTGATCAGAAGCGAGCCGACCAGAGGGCCGATCGCCGCACCCAGCCCCATCGTCAAACCAAAAACGCCGAACGCTTTGCCCAGCCGTTCCCGAGGCGTGACAAAGCGGAGGATCGCGCTGGCATTGGGCGAGGCCAAGGCGCCGCCGACGGCCTGCACGGCGCGAAACGAGATGAGCCACAGCAAATTCGTCGAAAAGATGCACGCGGTGGACGACAGCAGAAAGAGGAACATGCCGAGCAAAAACATCCGCCGGTTCCCGTAGAGGTCCCCGAGCTTGCCCGCGATCGGCTGCAGCACGGTCATCACGATCAAATAAACCGTGATGATCCAGGAGGAGCTGGCAAGCCCGCTTCCGAGCGATTGCGAAATGCTGGGCAAGCCGACCGCGATCATGGTCGAATTGACGGGAACGAGAAACGTCCCTGCCAGAATGGCGAGAATGATGAACGGGTGCTTATTCCCTGCCAAAGTGGACAACTCCGTTCGTCCCGTCGACGGTCACCGTATCCCCATCCCGCAAAACCGATGTCGCCACTTTGGTTCCGACGACAGAGGGCAGCTTGTATTCCCGCGCGACCGTCCCTGCATGGGACAAAATCCCGCCAGCATCTGTCACGACCGCACCGACAAGCGAAAACAGCACCGTCCAGGGAGGCGTCGTCGTCCGGCACACGAGTACGTCGCCTTTTTGCACCTTGGCGAACTCCTCCGGTCCTCGCACCACCTTGACCGTCCCGGTATAACTGCCTTGTGATGCGGCGTATCCGCTGAAGCTTTGCTTCGTTTCATCCACGACAGCCTGCTTGGTGCCGAAAACCCGTTCGAGCACCGGATCATCTCCGTCGATTTGCGGAGGGGTTCCGTAAAATGGCACGGCTTTGGCCGACTTTTGCTCCTGGTACGCTGTCTTCCGGGACTCGATCAGCGATTCTACCGATGTGGGCTCATCCAAAAGGGAGAGCAGTTCATCCAGGTACAGATAAAAAATATCATTGCGGTCGGCAAGCGCTCCCGCCTGTACGAGCAGCTCTCCTACCCGCAGCAAGAAAAGCCGCGATTTGGCCGGCAGCATCGCGTCGATATAAAAATGATGATCTTCATCCAATCCCCACGAATCGAGCGCCCATTGATACAAAAGCACAAAACGCTCCTTTGCTTCCCCCTCCGGCATTTTGTCCAAAACCGCCTGCGCCTTGCTTTCCCGTTCGCAAACGATTTGCGCGAAATGCGCATCGAAATCGTATTCCTTCTGCAAGTAGGAGACGATGATGGACAAGGCGTGCACCGGATTTTCCACCCAGGTCTCATCGACGAATTCATGTGAATTGGACGTGCGGTAGCCGTATTCGTCCAGGAACGACTGCACCCGAGTCAAAAAAGCGCGCCCCTCCTCGCTTTCGGCCAGCCGCCGGGCGAGGTCATGGACCGGCGTTTCCAGCAGGAGCGTCTTTACTTCTGGTGTGTCATGAGCGGCCTGTGCCAGCTTCCACAGCCCTCTGTCCGTCTCAAGCGTTTTGTTCATCACGCCGGTGAGAAGCTCATACACATAGGTGCTTTGCGAGTCTCCCGTCAACTGGCTATACAGCTGCTCCAAAGCCATGGACAGCGAGGTTCGCGGCATCACGATCTCGAAATGGAGTTGCCAGGCGCGCTCGTAAAACGCATGCAGTGCAAGCACCTGCCGGCGTGCTTCATCCAATGTGCCAATCGTTTGGGTGGAGCGGTCAAGCGCCGCGTAAAAGGGGAGGAATTCGGCTTCCACATAATCGAGCAGCCGCTGCTTAAGCACTGGCAGCAGCGGCTTTACCGCTTTTTTGTGCGCTTCGATGCGCGCGTGGACATCACCGGGATAGGGAATCGTTTGCTGATAAATCCGGCCGTCCGACAGCTTCATGACGAATTGGCTCATCGGCAGCTGAAGCTGGTCAAACGCCTTTTTGGTGCCTTCGGTCATGGCCGGTATCTGGAATGAGGCGAAAAGCGGGCTGACGACGTGTGCGAGATGAACATCATCCTGCACCCAGAAGCCTTGTTTTTTGTCCTCGTCGCCAAGCAGCAGCTTGTTTTGGAAATCAGCCATTTGAAGCATCCTGATCCCTCCTATGTCGTAATCGGGCGAACCTGCAAAAGGTAGAGCTGCTTTTCCTTGATCGCAAACTCAATATCGACGGGCAGCCGATACAAGGTTTCGATTCTTGCGGCCTCCCGCGCAATGGCAAGAACGGCTGTGTCATCGAGGCAAAATTGGGTTTGCTCCGATTCGGTTGTTTCGATTTCACGGGTTTCGCGAGCGGCGGGGACGATTTTCAACTCTTTTGGCCCCAGCTCTTTGGCAAGCTGTGCCGTATGTTTGTGAACGGTGAATGAGTCGGGGGTGACCAGGCCGGAGACGATCGACTCGCCTAGTCCATAGCTGGCATTGATGATGATTTCGTTTGCGTTTCCCGTGACGGGATTCATGGTGAACACGACACCGGAGACATCGGCGTTGATCATTTGCTGGACGAGAATTGCCATCGGGAAATGGGTGAGCGACAGTTGCTTGGTGGCGGTGTAGTGGGCGACTTGGTCAGAAAAGAGCGAGAGCCAGCATCGTTTGATGGCGGTGAGGAGGTGGTCGAAATCGGTGACGTGCAAAATGGTTTCATACTGACCTGCAAATGAGGCTTCCTGCAAGTCTTCCGCAGAGGCGGAGGAGCGGACAGCGACCGAACAACCGGTGGAACCGGTCAAGCGGCGGTAGGCACCGGCGATGTCGGCGCGAATCTCGTCGGGGATCGCAGCCTGCAAAAACGCTTCTGTGCAATCCGGAAAAGCCGCGCTGTTCGCCAAGTGGTTTGCGTCGAGAAAATGTGCCAACGCTTCCGTGGTGATGACAAACCCATCGGGAATGCAAAAATGTTCCCGCATCAGCCTGGACAATTGCTGCGCCTTGGAGCCGATGCGGTCCTTCTGTTCGCGGAAGGCAGCCTCCAGTGAGACGGTATACAAGCCGGGCACTCCTTTATGGTGGATTTGAACGTGGATCAGTTCTACCTTAACATAAAATACACATAATTTTAACCAAAAATTTACAATCAAATAGCAGGGCCTGTCCGGATGGCCGAATCGGCCCTGCCCTACGGGTTTAATCCGTCGTTGTCATACGCTGAAAGAGGAACAGGCAGTTTTGCCGAAACAGCTCGGGCACAAGCCACTCCCGGTAGGCAGCGGGCATTTCCAGCTGCTCGATCTGCTCGGCCGCATGTCCCGCCGCGGCAAAGCGCTGAACCAGATGCTGCAGGTCCATGATGTAGGCTTCCATTTGTGCCAGTTCGTCTGCACGCGCAGTCATGCCATGGCCAACGACGATTCTCTGTAGTTCTAAATGCTTTAATCGAGCCAAAATACGGAGCCACCCATCGGGATCGCCGTCACGCAATAGCGGATGATTGTTGATCGCAGCCAAATCACCGAGAAAAGCGATACCGCAATCAGGCAGCAGCAAAAACAGATCGCTTGCGGTATGCCCGCCGCCGTATGTGCAAAGCGTAGCAGAGCGTTTGCTGCCATGTAGTGTCAATTGGTCATCAAACGTCACGTGAGGCAAGACAAGCGAGAGCGATGGCAGCGAATGTGCGATTTCGGAAAGAAACCCGTGCTGCTGCTGCAAAGCGTGAAGGGTATCATCGTGTCGCTCAACTGCTATTTGCTGCTCCAATTCGAGCAAGCGTGCCTGCAATTGCGGCAAATGTTCCTGCTGGCTGCGGATTCGTTCAGGATGTACGCGTTCCATGATGTCACGGGTCAGAGAAGTGGAAAGGATAAGAGATTCGGGAAAAACCTGATTGCCGCGAATATGGTCGCCATGCCAGTGACTGTTGATGACATAATCGACCGGGCGCTGTGTCAGCTCGATGGCGGCTTGAGCCAGCTCGGCTGCAGCCTGTTGGGTGTTGCCTGTGTCGAACAAAACAGTTTTGTTGCCAAGATCGATAATCCCCGCGTTGCCGACGCTGCCGCTCCCAGGTATCGCAATCGCGGCGAAGACACCGTCTGCGATCGGTTCGATTTCATAATGCTTGCCTTTGATCGAGTGTGTACGATTCATCCCTATCCCTCCTAAAGAGTATGACCAACTCTATTTTTAGCCTACAGCAAAAAAATTTTGAATGATGTGACAGAATGAGGAATTTTGAAAGCGCTTTATTCGGGAGGATCAAAGGGAAATCTCCTTTTTCATCGAAAAGGAAGAAGAGACTCACAGTGAGCGGCGTGACTTGTTTTTTGCTGCAAAAAACAGCTACGATCATGAAACACGCTGCAGCGCGGCGCGAAGGATTGCTGAAGAAACGAGGAAGGAGGCGTAAACGTGGTGCCAAACGGAAAGTCCATTACATCGAAAAAAGGCTTGGCTATGCTTGAAAAGGTTCGACGCATTTGCCGCTCATTGCCGGAGGTGGAGGAAATCGTCGACGGGTTCGGCCATACGACCTGCAAAGTAAAAGGGAAATCGTTCATCATTATGGGCGACAGCGACGAGGGACCCAGCCTGTCTTTCAAGTCCAACCGCGAGACTCAAGCGTTTTTGATCCAGCAAGAACCGTTTTCTAAAACGCCCTACATCGGCCAGCACGGCTGGGTGTCGGTCAAAGAGCCCGAGAATTGGGGGATGCTCGAGGGGTTGCTCAAGGAAGCGTATTTGCGCGCAGCCCCCAAGCGGCTGGTGGAGCAGGTGTTGGGGAAACGGTTACAGCAATCCATCCCGCCACAGACCGAGATAGAGTAGATTGGCGAAAAGATTCAATACCAAGCAACTGCTCACCGGCTTCCACCAACTAGAAAAAAAACGCGGGTTTTTCCTGCTAAAAAACGCCACAGCGCCAAGCTCAATCACCCCGATGATGATCGAGCCCACGTGAAATAGCCATGAGGCAGGCTGTTGATGGAACAAGGCAGCCAGCAAGGAGAAAAGTCCCCCAGGCAGGAAGAGCGCAAATACGTTCATCCCAGAAACTCCTTCCTTATCGCGATACCAATCTCTTGATAGAATCGAGGAAAAAATCGATGAACCTACTCCACGTCGACGTCGTCTATGTCCTACTTTACGATGAAGCAACCGACCAAGTTCTGACGGTAAAAAATGAAAGGCACTGGAGCCTGCCAGGCGGGAGACGCGAGCATGGCGAGCTTTTGGCGCACGCAGCGGTGCGGGAGGCGCGAGAGGAAACGGGTCTCCATGTGCAAGTGTCGGATATTGTGCACATTACCGAAAAGGTAGTCGGCAGCCATCACGCCACATTCATCACTTTTCGTGGGGAAATTACGGGCGGTGAGATCGGCACGACCGATGATGAGATCCAGCAGATCGCTTGGAAGTCGATTGCCGACGCAGAGAAGCTCATGCCAGATTTGGGCAGTATTCGTGAGCTACTGCGCAATCGTGCCACTTATGGCCGGTAAACGGCTTCATCTACAGAAGGATCGCTTTTTTCAAGGCAGAAGCAGGTTTAAATGAAAAAAGCGGTCCGTCCCCGCAGCTCTCACCTGATCGAACCGAGATTACCGAGCAGGAATCAACCTCAAACCGGAGAAGAGGCTTTCCGCTGGTTTTTGTCTTTCTCATCGCCTTCCCTTTCTTCTACCTCTTGCTTTTCCACTTTTTCCGAATGATACTCCATTTGTGTTTGTCCGAAACATGTGGTCAAACGGCGTGTAGCAATGCTCCACGGGAAGGTGGCTCTGACAGGGAGGAACCCGTCAGCGTCATGAACAAAATAGCCGCCAACCGGCGGTATCTCAAGGAACCGTATCAGCCCAACTTGCTTCAACAGATTGCATGAAAGGTGACCATGTCACAGAAAAAGTCCTTGTCATTTACGTACAATCAAGCCAGTGAACAAATTGTTCTACTCTTGAAGAATGATAAGGAGCTGATTGATGTGAAACCGTATTATGATCCCGCAAATCTTCAACGCATTCCGGAGTTAATGAAACTTAGTCCTGATGCAGCCGCTGCCTTTTTGCATTATGAACATCAGGTGTATCAAACCGCACAGGCGCTGCCAGAGCGAACCAAAGAATTGATCGCAATTACCGTGGCACACGTCACCGGATGTCCTTATTGCATTGATGTGCATGTGAAGAAGTTCAAAGGTTTGGGCGGCACCGTGGAAGAAATCATGGAGGCATTGCTCGTAGCGGCTTCTACTCGAGCGGGTGCTATTCTTAGCCATGGAGTTAACGCTCTGCTTGCTTTTGAAGAGGGAGAAGGGAAGAACCCCGAGAAATCCGCCGGGAAATCCCAAAACGGGCCCGAATGTTTTTGTTAATCAGATGGACTCCATTCCCGAAGCGATCTGATGCAGGGAAAAATCCGGCGTTATGAGTGAAGGGCACGCCTAAAAGGAACTGCAGCGGCAGTCCAAGACATTGTTTTTCAAGTCTTGGTCCGCCGCTGTTTCTTGTAAAAACGGTCAGTCAAGCATTAGCCGTGCCTAAAAGCGCCGTATGATTGTGAATGGGCAGCACCTATAAAAGAATCGTAATGATAAATGAAACAAGCCATACGGAAACACTTGTCAGGCAGTACAGCCAAATTTTGGGAGACCTTTTTGCAAAAGGATAATTCGCTCCCAAACAGAGCAATAGGTAAACGAGAATAACCAAATAGCCTAGTGGAGTGGGGCTTGGAGGCCGACTGCCACCAAGTGCACCACCAGTTAGCAAGACATACATGAATACATACACGCCTGCAATCCCCAGGAGAATGTTCAAAATGAGAGCAGAAAGTTTCATTGACAAAGGTGTTCACCTCGCGTCGAATTAGTTGTTACTCATTTGACGTGCTTGCTTGAATAATGTTGTCTCGCGGTTACAGATTGCAGTCTAACAAAATGCTCATTTTGTAACTTATTTGGCAATATCATTGATGCCGAATGGGACAGTAAATTCAATGACTGAACTTTGGTCGTCTTTTATGATCTCGGTCGTTATCTCTGTGACCAAGCATTCAAATGTTTCGGAAAAATGTTGGGTAGCCGCAAGAGCATGTTCAAGTGCAGCTGTGTCAGCGAATCTTCCAACGGTGATATGCGGCGTATACGTTATTTGTTCGTTTAAGAAACCTCGCAGTATGCCGGTGTACAAACGATCATGAAGGTCTATTATCTCATCTGCTCCTTCCGTTACGTTGAGAAACAGGTAATTGTCTGATGTTGCGGTTATGCCATTTACGCAAAGTTTAAAAGGGCTAACTTTGTCAACGCAGGCGACGAAATGAGTGTGAAGGTCTGCCCGACTAAGATCACTTTCAAAAGGAAATACGAGGGTAATATGAGGAGGTATGAGACCGTATAAGGAATCATATTTTTCTCTTACTTTTTCGATCTTATCGAGATTGGGGAACTTGGGAAAGAGATGAATTGCTCGAAGTATAAGGGATCGCCTCCATAAAACATTGTTTTGGTTACCGTTTCCATATTATCAGACAAGTTTTTGAAAAAATGAAGCGGGAGTTAAAACACAAGCGGGGCGAAGTGGGCGAAATCGTATGCCCCGCGAACGTTGATTTGTTGGTTTCAGGCAGATAAAATCCGGGCATTCCGCTCATCCTATACAAAAAGCTGGAGAGATTGGAAAGGATGTGGCTCAACTGAACCAGATCACGCTAGCGAACGGACAGGTTTATTCGTTTCAGCAGGTAGGAAGCGGTACGCCGCTTCTGTTGATTCATGCACCCGCGATCGGGCACGTGAATTTTTTTGCCCAACATGCCTTGGCAGACCGCTTTCAACTGATCATCCCCGATCTGGAGGGCCACGGCGACAGCTCGCCGATACATGAGTCTTTTCTCTGTCGGCCATCGCGGAGCAGCTATGTGAGCTGCTCGCCCGCATCACCGATCAAAAAGCAATCGTATGCGGTTATTCGCAGGGCGGTCCGCTCGCATTGGAATGTCTGCTTGCATCACCTGATCTTTTTGCCGGGGGCATTTTGGTGAGCGGATTTTCCGAGGTGAACGAACTGTATCTGCATACGCGATTCTACATGGCCGAAGCGTTGACTGCGCTGCACGGCATCGGGCTTCTTGCCCGTTCCATCGCATCCTCACATGTCGATGATCCGGCGATTCAGCAAGAGTGGATGGCCCATATGGAAAGTACGGATTCATCGACACTGCTCCATCTGTATCAGGCAGGGCATGCCGCCGATTGTACAGCGCGCCTGTCGGAAATATCGTCGCCTTTGCTGCTCCTGTGCGGTGAAGAAGATCAGCGGATGCACCCCTATGCCCGGTTTATCGAAAAGCACGCGCCGAATGCTCGCACCGTCATTCTTTCGGGTGTAAACCATCAGATTGTGACAAAGGTGCCGGACCGGTTTCATGAAGAGGTCAGACGCTTTGCAGAATCTCGATCAGTGGATCGACAGAGATCGGCGGTTCCTGTCCCATGATACTTGACGGGCAGGCTCACGCGGGGGACTGTTAGGGGGGCGTGGGGTGTAGGCAATTTTGAAAATGGCTCAGCCTTGGCTTGACGAAGTGAAAAATTTGGAGAATCGGCTGAGGGAATAAACGCATAACAAAAAAGCTCCCTGCGAACAGAGAGCCTCATGCTTCCTTATGAATTCGCCCGCTCCTCGGTGAAGGTGAAGTTGCGCGCGATGTACAGAACCGGTGTCGTCGCGACCGAGATCACGAATTTGATCAAATAGGTCGTGATGAAGATGTCGAACCAGACGTCTGCCGGATAGAAGCCGGCGAAAGCGATCGTGCAAAAGATCAGGGTGTCGATCAGCTGGCTGATGATCGTGCTGCCGTTATTGCGGATCCACAGCTGCTCCCGTTTTGGGAAAGTCCGTTTGAGGAAGGAGTAAATTTTGACGTCGATGAACTGGCTGCTTACGTATGCGCACAGGCTGCCGAGCGCCAGGCGCGGCATCAAGCCGAAGATCGTCTGCAGCGCAGGCTGGGCCACATCGCCTTCCTGCGGCTGAAACAGCAGGACCATCTGCATGATGACCGTCGTCATAATCAACGTGAAAAAGCCGAACCAGACCGCTTTTTTCGCCTCTTTTTCCCCGTACTTCTCATTGAGCAAGTCGCTTGTCAAATAGATCGTCCCGTACATCGTATTGCCCAGTGTCATCACGAGCCCGAACAGCTCGATCGTCTTGACTACCTGGATGTTGGCCAGCACCGTAGCGACGCCGACCCAGGCGTACAGCCCGGTTTTGCCGAACATGCGGTAACAGATGAGGAAGAAACAAAAATTGACGAGTACAAAAACAATGCCATACCAAAAATTAAACATGATGCGCCTCCTAGTTTTGATAACGCGGGAGTTTTCGAACCGCGATGGTTTTACCTAACGGGCAAAACATTACTATATCTTAATTTTTTTACAAATAAAGTACAAGCGAAAAGTATGCTACAATAGCAAGGTTGTGTAAAAAAGCTTGCGACTAGACAAAAGCAGCAGAAAAAAGGTGCAAAAAACAAAATGAATCAAAAGTGGAAAGCAATTGGACTCGTGATTTTCGGCTCTATTGTGTACGGCTTTGTGTCTATTACGATCAAGATGGCGTATGAGCGCGGTTACTCATTTTCGGATGTGCTGGGAATGCAGCTGCTCTCGGGATTTATGCTGTTGTTCGTAGGCACGACGCTCTTCCGCCAATGGGAGAAACTAACCCGCAAACAGCTGGTGCAGCTGTTGCTGGCCGGTACGCTGAATGCGATGACAGGTATTTTTTATCAAATCTCGCTGCAGCACGTGCCTGCTTCCATCGCGATTGTGCTAATCTTTCAATTCATCTGGATTGGCGTACTCATCGAATGTCTGATCGAACGGAAGCGGCCGGCTCCGGAAACGATCATCTCGGTGGTGCTTCTGCTGATCGGGACGGCGATGGCGAGCAATGTGGTGAAAGAAGGTCTTTCAGGCTTGTCTTTATATGGTGTGGCATTCGGTCTCTTGTCAGCCGTTACATATAGCGGCGTCATTGCAGCGAGCGGACGCATCGCGGTGCAGGTCAATCCGTGGATGCGCAGCTTGACCATGAACAGCAGCGCGACACTGCTGGTTTGGGTATTGTTTCGCCCGACGCCTTTTACCGATGGAGCCTTTGCAGGCGGTCTGTGGTACTGGGGGCTCATCATTGCATGCTGTTCGGTTCTGATTCCCAACCTCTGCTTTGCAGCCGGAACGCCCAAGATCGGGTCGGCTCTGGCAGGCATTCTCGGTTCGGTGGAACTGCCGGCGACGGTATTTTTGTCCTGGATCATGCTGCAGGAAACCGTGACGCCTGTTCAGTGGGTGGGGAATACGATCATCCTGGGCGGTATCGCTGCGACCCGTTTGAAGCTGAAGAAAAGAAAAACGGTTCCGTTTCACGTATCGGACGGTCAGCCGCTTTAAATAGATGAGGAAACGACAGTCAGTTACCATCGCAGGTGGCTGGCTGTTTTTTGCATGTGCATCCATCCCGCAGTGCCGCGTTTTCGATAGATTTTTTCGAAAATTTAGTGAACTATCGTCATTTCGCCTACAGGTTGGACCGAGAAAGGACGATATTCGTAAGAGGACCTTTTTTCCGGGGCGAAAAGCAGGGGGGATATGATGGCGAAAAAAAGCATCCGGGTACAGCTGATCGTTCCGATTTTGCTATTGCTGGTGCTGGCCTTGGTTGCCGTTGGGACGTTCGGCTACTTGCAGGCAGAAAAATATGTGAGCGCTTCTTCTTATGAAAGCGCAGCGAGCAAACTGAATGCCTTGCAGGTTTCGGTGAACGGCAAGCTTGCGGAAAGCGCCCGGATTGTCGACAGTCTGGCCAGCCTGACACAGCTGGATTACCGTTTTGACCAGCCTGGAGCATTCATTGACCAGCACATCAAGGAGTGGACGAATAAATATCCGGCATACAACGGATTTTGGTTCAATTACTACCCGGCACCGACCAATCCGGTCACGAAAGATTCGTGGTACATCCAGCAAAACGGTCAGGCGGTTTTTAACCAGACGACGTTCGGCGACATCCGCAAGTATGAAAACGATCCGGCTTACGACTTTTTTTACGGTGCGAAAAAATCCGGAACATTGCATTATACCGCGCCTTACTATGATCCAAGCAACCATGTCGCGATGCTCTCCATCTCGAAACCGATTGTGCGCGACAATCAGGAGTTCGCCGGGGTGGTCGGGCTCGACCTCGATCTGAACGATATTCAGAAGCTGGTCTCCTCGGTGAAAATCAGCGAAAAGAGCTATAACATGCTCCTTGCTGAAGACGGGACGATCATCTACCATCCCGACCAGACGGTCATGATGACCAAAAATGCGCTGAAAGATTTTGATGCCGCGCAAATGGCCTACTTCCAGAGAGCTGTGGCAAGCAAAGAGAACCTGATGCAGGAAGCGAAGGAAAACGGGCAAGACCGCTTGCTCTTTTCGACCAAAATTCCTGAGACAAACTGGACGGTTTTATCAAGTGTGCCGAAGGAAGATGTCGTCGGCGTCCTCACCAGCATGATGGTCTGGTCGGCTGGCATCTGCGTTGCCGTCATTTTGCTCGCTACGCTCCTGCTGATTCGGCTTGTATCGGGCACGCTGAAACCGATTCACTCGCTGCTCGCAGGGGTGAACCGGATTTCACAGGATGACTTGTCCACCAAGATCGAGGTGATCCGCACGGGCAATGAATTCGAGACGCTCGCGGTCGCTTTCCAAAAGATGCAGGGCAATTTGCAGGCGATTGTGAAAAAGGTTTCCGAACTGACGAATCAGTTGAGTCGGTCGTCCGAGCAGCTGTCGCAGACGGTTGCCCAGCAAAAAGTGGCTTCGGAGCAGTTCACCATCTCGATCGACGAGGTGACGAGCGGGGCGCAAAACCAGCTGCGCGGGGCGGAGGAAAGCGCCCGTGTCATCGAAGAGATGGCGCTTGGCATCAGCAGGATCGCGGAGGCGACGGGCGAGATTTCCGAGGCATCGCTTGGCACAACCAAGGAGGCGGAGGCAGGGAACCGCTCGATTCAGCGCGCCGTCGCCCAAATGTCCTCGATCCGGGAAGCGGTTCAACACTCGGCGGATGTCGTCAAGCTGTTGGAGACGCGATCCGGCGAGATTGGCCAGATTGTCGAGCTGATTACGGGGATCGCAAGCCAAACCAATCTGCTTGCGCTGAACGCCGCGATCGAGGCTGCACGGGCAGGAGAACACGGCAGAGGGTTTGCGGTGGTGGCGGATGAGGTCAGGAAGCTGGCGGAACAATCGGATGCGTCAGCACGGCAGATTTCCAGCCTTATCATGGAAATTCAGCAAGAGACAAAAAGCGCGATGGATGCGATGGCGTCGGTCAATAGCAATGTGCAGGAAGGGATGAGCGTCATCGAGACTGCGGGGCAGGCGTTCCAGCGGATTTCCAAAGGGATCGAGTCGGTGTCCGGTCAGATCGTGGAAGTATCGGCGGTCTCCGAGCAAATGTCGGCAAGCTCCGAGGAAGTATCGGCGTCCGTGGATGAAAGTGCCACCATCGCGGCCATCTCTGCACAAAATGCCGAGCATGTCGCAACGGTTTCAAAGGATCAGCTCGTCTCAATCGAAGGGCTCGTATCATCGGTTCATTCGTTAAATGAGATGGCGATGGAACTGAAAGGGCTGATCAGCCGTTTTCGCGTGTAAGCGCCCGGTTTCTCCCCGGCAATTGATCGGGATCACCATAAGAGCGACGAAAAACCTGCCCTCCGGCATTGCGGGCAGCTTTTTGCGGGGCGAATGTTCATTCCGCCACAGTCTCCACCATCAACGAACAGCCGAACGTCTCCGCTTCCCGGATGAACGTGCGGACGGCTGGCGAAGCGGCGGCACTCGACTGCACAGCGAGGCCGAGGTGCCGGTAGACAGGCGGGTCGAGCCGGACGGCGCTGATTCCTTTGGTGTCATCGGGCAGTGCCATCTGCGGCAGGATCGTGATGCCCAAGCCTTGCTTGACCATCGCCAAAATCGTCGCCGTGTCCTGCACTTCATATTTCACCTGTGGCACGGCTGGGCGGAACATCGACAGCACCAGACCTTCGCAGCCGGCTCGCGTCAGGATGAACGGGTCATGGGCGATCTGGCTGACGGCAACCGAGGACTGACCAGCGAGCTGGTGGTCGGCAGGCAGGAGCAGCAGCATTTCGTCTTTCATCACCGGCGTCGTGTCGAATTCCTGATCCGGCAATGAAACGAAGCCGACGTTGACAGCGCCGGTATGAATCCAGTTGCGCACCTCTTGATTGGTCCCCTCGAACAAAATCAGCTCGATACCGGGATACCGGACTTGGAACAGGGCCATCAAGCTGGGCAAAAAACGCGCCGAGACGCTGGGAAACGTGCCGATGCGCAGCGTCCCCCGCTCCAGACCGCGAAAAGCGAACATCTCGTCTTGAATCTGCTCGACATGCTGCATGATCGCGCGCGCATGGGCCCACAGCTTTTCACCGGCCTCGGTCATTTTGCTGCCCTTGCGACTGCGGGACAGCAGCACGACGCCCAGCTCTTCTTCGAGACCGGAGATCATGTGGCTGATCCCGGACTGTGTCATGCTGAGCCGTTCCGCCGCCTTGGTGAAGCTGCCGGTTTCCACAACGCAAAGAAAAACTTGCAACTGGAGCAGTGTCATTGAAAGCACCCTTTCTGTCAAAAATACATGATGTTTTTCTCATGGAAACTATGTGAAACGATCATTTGACCGATAGATAGACCCGCGATAATGTTAAAGAAACAAGAGCGACGAAAAGAGGGACGAGAATGAAAACAATCGGTCTGATCGGCGGAATGAGCTGGGAATCTACAGCGGTCTATTACCGTATTATAAATGAGCTGGTGCGTGAAAAACTAGGAGATTTGCATTCCGCACGCTGTTTGCTGCACAGCGTCAATTTCCAAGAGATTGTCGATTGCCAGAAGGCGGGAGATTGGGAGCGGGCAGCAGGCATTTTGGCAGAATCGGCCCAAGGGCTGGAGCGCGCCGGGGCAGACTGTATTTTGATCTGCACGAATACGATGCACAAAATCGCTGACCAGGTGGCAAGCGCCATCAGCATTCCGCTGCTGCATATCGCGGATGTGACCGCCGCCCAAATTTTGGCGCAAGGAAAGCGCACAGTCGGCATGGTCGCCACCCAATACACGATGGAGCAGGGCTTTTACATCGAGCGCATGAAGCGGCACGGCATCGAGGTGATCGTGCCGGAAGCAGACGACCGCGCAACGGTTCACAACATCATTTTCGGCGAATTGTGCGCAGGCCGGATCAAGGAATCGTCCCGCGAGCAATACCGCCGCATCATGCAAAAGCTGGTTGATCGTGGAGCGGAAGGCATGATTTTCGGCTGTACCGAAATTACCCTGCTGGTAGCGCAGGAAGATGTCGCGGTGCCGATTTTCGATACGACGTATTTGCATGCGGAAGCGGCGATCCGGTTTGCGTTGGAAGGATAGAAAAAACGAACAAAAGACGTGTCGCGGGAGACACGTCTTTTTCTATTGGCGAGAGGCTCTCACGTCAATTGATACGCCTTCATCTTGCGATACAGCGTCCGAATCCCGATCCCCAGCTCCCGCGCCACTTCCTGCTTCCCTTTCAGATCGCTGCCATGCTTTTGCAGCGCCTGCCGGATGGCTTCGATCTGCACATCCGCGATCTTGGCCTTGATCGGCGAAGCTTCGGCTGCCGGGGCGGTCGGCTGCAGACGGATGCGGTCAGGCAAGCTTTCCGCTGTCAGGACGTTCGTACTTTCCATGTTCATCGCGTACTCGATCGCATTCTCCAGCTCGCGCACATTGCCGGGCCATGTATACCGCTGCAACCGGTCGAGCGCCTCGGGCGAGATGGCATGGATCGCCTTGCCTGTCTTGCCAGCGCATTTGCGCAGGAACGATTCGGCCAAAAGCGGGACATCTTCCAGCCGCTCCCGCAGCGAGGGGATCGCGATCGGGATGACGCCGAGCCGGTAATACAGGTCGGCGCGGAATTTTTTCTGTGCCACAAGCTCTTCCAGATCGTGATTGGTCGCGGCGATGATGCGCACGTCGATTGGAATCGAGCGGGTGCCGCCCACGCGTTCCAGCGTCATCTCCTGCAGGACGCGCAGCAGCTTGGGCTGGATGGCTGGCGGCATGTCGCCGATCTCATCGAGAAACAGCGTGCCGCCGTGCGCCAGCTCGAAGCGGCCGGGCTTGCCGCCTTTTTTCGCTCCGGTAAACGCGCCTTCTTCATAGCCGAACAATTCGCTTTCAAACAAGTTTTCCGGAATGCTGGCGCAGTTGATCGCGACAAACGGCTGGTACGCCCGATTGCTCGCTTCGTGGATCGCTCGGGCGAGATGCCCTTTTCCCGTGCCGGTTTCCCCGGTGATGAGCACGGTCGAGGAGCTGTTTTTGATCTTTTCCGTCTTTTGCTTCAAGGCATTGACGGCGGGACTTGTGCCGATGATTTTATCCAGGCTGCCTCTGTTCGGCAAAGCTGGACGGGGGAACGCGGCAGACACCGCTTGAGGACGGTCGGCCGCGATTTTCAGCACGCCGCCCACAAACTGGTTATCCACGATAATCGGCGAAGCCTCGATTGCGGCACCGAGCTTGTCGCCAAGACAGTTTGCAAGCGGCAGCGGCCCGTCTCCTCCGCCCGCGAGTGACGGCGAAAACATCCGCGACAGGTCATCGGGCTGCAGCTGATGCTTGCGCAGGTAGGAGTCGGCGGCGGTATTGTGAAACACGAGCTTGCCGTTTTGGTCAAACGTCAAATACGCATCGCAAGCGGCGTGCAGCGTTTCTTCCAGCAGCAGGGCGTAAGGCTCTCGGCTTGACGGCGGTCGCTCGAGACGAATGATCGTGGTGATCATCTCGGTGATTTCCGTCAGAATTTGCTGATATTTTTCGGTGTTTTTGGACAGGCGGTTCTGCCCTTCTTTGGTAAAGGAAGTGAGGGAAACGACGCCGATCGGCTGATTGGCCACCTTGATCGAGCTGAGCAGCTCGACTTTAGCGGGACAGTGCGTGCTGAACCGGCAGCCTGTGCACATATCCATCGCCCCGGGTTTGTCCACCAAATACTGTCCTCGCGACAACACCACTTCAATAGAAGGAACGTGGACGAGGGCGCCTTTCTGCTTCAGATAGCGCTCGGTGCTGGTGACAAGCTGGCCGTTTCCATTAATCACGGCAGCGTCCACATTCAAAATGTCGGAAAAACCGGTGATCACTTTTTCAATCGCAGGTTTGAAAAGATCAAGCGAAACCATTTCTATCCCTCGCTCTCATACGGAACCCACCCAATTGAAACGGGCTGTTTGCCAGCGCCCGCATTGCTTTTAGTTTATCCAACATTGCGAAAAATGACAAACGAATTGTCAGTTTTGTCAAACGACTTCCTGGCAGCAAGAGCAGGTTTGTCAAAAATGGCAATTGTCATGACACGATTGGCAAAGAAAAAGGCGCGATAGGTGGCTGTAGCAGCGACGGCATGTGAAAATACAAAAGGGAAGGCTCGCTGTCTGTGGCCGACATCTGTTTGGGCAACGCTCGCACAGGTTGGCATGGTGTTTGCAATATAAATCGGGCAGACAGCGAGACCAAATAAAAAAGCTTCAGTTAGCTCATCCAGGGGAGGTTGCAAGCGACCATGCTACGCACAAATGATGTTTTTCAATTGGAAGGAAAGGTTGCGCTGGTGACAGGGGGAGCGTCCGGGATCGGATTCGCCACGGCCGCGCGGCTGGCCGAATTCGGCGTTCATGTCATGCTGCTGGACATCAAGGAAGAGCTGGGGGAAAAAGCAGCCGCCGAAATTGAAGCGAATGGTGGCAAAGCAACATTCCACCGTTGCGATGTGGTATCACAGGAAGAGTGCAGCCGGGTCGCCAAAGCGATTGAAGACCAGGCGGGCCGCATCGATATTTTGTTCAACAACGCGGGTGTCATCCGCCGCAAAACCGTCGTCGAGCTGGAGGAAGCGGATTGGGATCTGGTGATCGACGTTTCGCTGAAAGGGG
The DNA here is from genome assembly GCF_052072235.1 of Brevibacillus fluminis. Classification (GTDB taxonomy): domain Bacteria; phylum Bacillota; class Bacilli; order Brevibacillales; family Brevibacillaceae; genus Brevibacillus_D; species Brevibacillus_D fluminis_A. The sequence continues at coordinate 1,238,477 of NZ_CM125436.1, forward strand.
CCTACAACCTGTCCAAATTCGTCATCCCGATCATGGCCAAAAACGGCGGAGGCAGCATCATCAACACGGGCTCCGGCTGGGGAATCAAAGGCGGGGACAAGGCGGCCGCCTATTGTGCAGCGAAAGCGGGCGTCGTCAACCTGACCCGCGCGATGGCGATCGACCACGGCCCGGAAAACATTCGCGTCAACTGTGTCTCCCCGGGCGATACCGATACGCCGCTGTTGCGTGAGGAAGCGCGCCAATTGAATAAAGACGAAAGATCCTTTCTTGTATCGTCTGCGCAGGGCAGGCCGCTTGAGCGGCTGGGCACGCCGCGCGACATCGCCAATGCCGTGCTGTTTTTTGCCAGCGATCTGTCCGCATGGGTGACCGGCTCGGTGCTGGTCGTCGATGGCGGCGGATTGGCGTAAGGGAGCTTGCTTTCAAATATTCCAGAATGTTTGCAAATGGGAGGTAATGAAAAGATGAGCCAAAAACGTTTCGCACACCCGTATATCCCCAACTCGGCGCCGGAAGTGAAAGAACAGATGCTGCGCGAGATTGGCCTTACTGACATTGAAGAGATTTACGCGGACATTCCCGCTGAGCTGCGGCTCAAGGAAGCGATGAACATACCGGAAGCGATGACGGAATATGAGCTGGAGCGCCACGTCACCAAGCTGATGAACAAAAACATCACGACGAAGGAAAACATTTCGTTTTTGGGCGCAGGCTGCTGGCCGCATTTCATTCCAGCCGTATGCGACGAGGTGAACTCACGCGCGGAATTTTTGACCGCGTACGCCGGTGAACCGTACGAGGACCACGGGCGCTTCCAGGCGCTGTTCGAGTACCAAAGCCTGGTGGCAGAGCTGGTCGATATGGATGTCGTCAATGTGCCGACTTTTGACTGGGCGCAGGCGGCGTCCACCTCGCTGCGGATGGCGGCGCGGATCACGCAGCGCACGGAGCTGTTGGTTGCGCGCAACATCAATCCCGACAAGCTGTTGATCATCAAAAACTACACGTCGCCTGATCTGAAAGTGACTCTGGTCGATTATCAGGATGAGACGGGCGCGCTGTGCCTCGACGATCTGAAGGCGGCGCTGAACGACAACGTAGCTGCTGTCTATTTTGAAAATCCGACCTTCCTCGGCACACTGGAGACGAACGGGCAGGAGATCGCCGATCTGGCGCACGCGGCAGGCGCGCTGTGCGTGGTAGGCGTCGATCCGATCTCGCTCGGCGTACTCGAATCGCCGGCCAACTATGGAGCCGACATCGTGTGCGGCGATTTGCAGCCGCTCGGCGTTCATATGCACTATGGCGGCGGACAGTCCGGCTTCATCGCGACGCATGATGACCCGACGTTTGTCATGGAATACCCGTCCCGCCTGTTCGGAATCGCGCCGACCGAGGTGGAAGGCGAATACGGCTTCGGTGACGTGGCGTACGACCGCACGTCTTTTGCCAAACGGGAAAAAGGCAAGGAATCCGTCGGCACGCAAACGGCGCTTTGGGGCATCACCGCAGGCGTCTATCTCGCAACGATGGGGCCATACGGCATGCAAGAGGTGGGGCAAGGCATCATGCAGCGCTCCCAGTACGCGGCCAAAAAGCTCGCGGAGCTGCCGGGCGTCGGCGTGAAATTCAATGCGCCGTTTTTCAAAGAGTTCGTCGTTGATTTCACGCAAACGGGCAAAACCGTCAAAGAGATCAATGACGCACTGCTGGCAAATGGCATTTTTGGCGGCGTCGACCTGTCCGCCCATTATCCGGAGCTTGGCCAGACAGCCCTCTACTGCGTGACAGAGGTGCATAGCAAAGACGAGATCGACACGCTCGTTGCAGCTGTGAAAAGCGTGCTGTAGTGCGAAAGAAGAGCGAGAAGGAGACGATGAGCATATGAAACGAATTCCCCGTGAACATAAAGTGAGACGTTTTCATCAGGCGAAATGGGATGAGCCGGTCATTTTTGAATTGAGCCAGCCAGGCGAGCGCGGTGTGGAAGTTCCGCGCGTCGAGCAAGGGATCATCGAAGAAGTCGGCAATGGCATCTCGCAAATCCCGGCAGGGCTTTCCCGCAAAAAGCTGCCCAACTTGCCGGAAATCAGCCAAATGCGCGTCATCCGCCACTATTTCCGCATTTCCCAGGAAGTGTTGGGCGCTGATTTCAACGTTGAGATGGGGCAAGGTACGTGCACGATGAAGTATTCGCCGAAAATCAACGAGCGGTTTGCCCGTTCGCCGAAAATGGCGGAGCTGCACCCGCTGCAGGATGAATCTACGGTGCAGGGCATGCTGGAAATGACCTACAAGCTCGATCTTGATCTGCGCGAAATCTCCGGCATGGATGCTTTCTCGTTCAACCCGGGAAGCGGCACCCAGGCGTTGTTCACGCAGGCATCGATCGTACGCAAATATTTTGACTCGCGCGGCGAGCATCAGCGCAACGAATACATCACGACCAACTTCTCCCACCCGTCGCAGGCGGCGACAGCGGCGGTCAAAGGCTTCAAGATTATTTATTGCCCTGCAGACGAGAACGGGTATCCTGACATCGAAAAGCTCAAGGAGCTTGTTTCCGAGCGCACGGCAGCCTTTGCGGTCGCCAACCCGGAAGATACGGGCATCTACAATTCCCGCATCAAAGAGTTCACTGACATCGTCCATGCGGCAGGCGGCTTGTGCTGCTATGACCAGGCGAACGCCAACGGCCTTTTGGGGATCACCCGCGCCAAAGAAGCCGGATTCGACATGTGCTTCTTCAACCTGCACAAAACGTTCTCGATTCCGCACGCATGCGGCGGACCTGCCACAGGCGCGATCGGCGTGGTGAAGGAGCTGGAGGAATTTTTGCCGGGGCCGATCGTCGCATTCGACGGAGAGCGCTATTTCTACAAGCGCGATTTGAAAAACTCGATCGGCAAAGTCCGCAGCTTTTACGGCGTACCGCCAGCGGTATTGCGCGCCTATGCCTGGATTCGCGCACTGGGCGCGGAAGGACTCGTCGAGGTTGCCAAAATCGCCTGCCTGAACAACAACTATCTGTACCACAAAGTGCTGCAAATCCGTGGCGCCAGCGCGCCGTTTGTCAACGGCCGCCGTCTGGAGCAGGTGCGCTACAGCTGGGAGCAGCTGAAGCAGGAAACCGGTGTCAACACGTATGACGTGCAGCGCCGCATGGCGGATTTCGCCCACCATTACTGGACCAGCCACCATCCGTACTATGTGCCGGAGCCGTTCACGCTGGAGCCGACCGAGTCGTATTCCAAAGCGGAGATCGACGAATACGTCAATGCACTGGCACACATCTCCGACGAGGCGTACACGAATCCGCAGATCGTCAAAACGGCGCCGCATAACAGCACATGCCACCGGATCGAGGAATCTGTGCTGGATGACCCGTCGCAATGGGCGATTACATGGCGGGCCTATTTGAAAAAGACTGCACAAAACTAGGAAGCGTCAGACTGGGCAAGGAGAGGGCAATGCTCTCCAACTGCCCGGTCTAGCTCCGTTTGTTCGTCTGGCATGGAGCGAGGCAAGTTTATGGAGTAAAAATATTTTATTAAAATGGCTGAAAATTTGTACTTTTTATTCCGGGGAAAACGATGTAATATGAGACACAAATCTATTATTATACCACAAAATTGCTAGGGGGATCAGAATGAAAAATAGGAAGTTTTTGCCAGTAGCGTTGTTAGCCTGTTCCTTGGTACTCACAATTGTAAGCGGTTGCGGCTCCAATGCGGCGCCCGCCTCTTCCGGAGGCAGCTCTTCTGCCCCTGCGACACCTGCGCCGTCGACGGAAGGCACGAGCAACAGCGGGACAAGCGCACCTGCCCAGCCTGCGGCCGAAGAAAAGATGGAGCTGGTTGCAGACGGCAAGCTGACCTTTGCGATGAGCGGGTTGATCAAACCGCTGAATTACAAAGATACCAACGGGCAGCTGACCGGCTTTGACGTCGAGATTGGCAAAGAAATCTCCAAGCGCATCGGGCTTGAACCGAATCCGGTGACCAACCCGTGGGAAACTATCCTGCAAGGGCTCAAAGGGAAAAAATACGACGCGATCATCGGCAGCATGACGCACACGGAAGAGCGCGCGAAGCAGGTGGACTTCACTGATCCCTACTACATTTCGGGCGGACAGATTTTCGTCAAAGATACGAACGACACGATCAAGTCAAAAGATGATTTGAAAGGCAAAATCATCGGCGTTGTACAAGCGTCCACGCACAAGGATGCCGCAGTCACCTTGACGGACAAAGAGAAGGTGAAAGGCTATCCAAGCGACATCTACGCCCTGCAAGACTTGGCGCCAGGCCGCGTCGACGCCGTGATCACGGACCGTGTCGTCGGAACGTCTGCCATCAAGGAGCAAGGGCTGAAAATCAAGCCGATCGGCGACGTGCTGAACAAGGAAAACATCGCGATCGCGGTCAACAAGGACAATCCGGTGCTGACGAAAAAGATCAACGAGGCGATCAAGTCGATGGTAGATGACGGCACGTATGAAACGATCAGCATGAAATGGTTCGGTGCCAATCTCCTGAAGTAAACCTCCGAACAATCGGTGCGCTTCTTAATGGGGCGCACCTTGCGTACTGCAAGACCCCGATCCGAATTTCATTCTTGCTGGAGGTGCTGGGCAGATGGCCTTTTTCCAAAGCATTGCGGACATTTTCCTCACCCATGGCCTTGAGTTTTTGAAGGCGGCCTGGACGACGATTACGCTTACGGCTGTCTCATTGGCAATGGCCTCGGTGATCGGCCTGATCTTTGCTTTTTTCAAAGTTTCCGGTATCGTTGTGCTGCAAAAGATTGCCGATACGTACATTTTCATCGTGCGCGGCATGCCGTTGATCGTGCAAGTCATGTTCCTGTATTATGGTATTTCAAGCGTAATCGTTTTGAACGATTTCACGGCGGGGGCGCTGGCGCTCGGCATCCACTCGGGCGCGTACATCGCCGAGATTTTTCGCGGGTCCATCCAATCGATCGACCGCGGCCAGATGGAAGCCGCACGCTCGCTCGGCATGCCTTACGGGCTCGCGATGCGCAAGGTCATTTTGCCACAGGCGTTCAAGCGGGCGATCCCGCCGCTCGGCAACCAATTCATCATCGGGCTGAAGGATTCGTCGCTCGTCGCGTATATCGCCGTCACCGAGCTGTTCAACCACGCGCTGTCCGCGCAGGCGGAAAACTACATGCCGTTTGAGACGTACTTTGTCGTCGGGATGTACTACCTCGCGCTTGTCGCGATCTTCTCCCTGCTCTTGAACAAGCTGGAAAAACGGCTGGACACGACCAAGGTGCGAGCGCGGCGCCAAGCCAAGCAAACGGAGGTATCGGCATGATCAAGGTGCGCAAATTGGCCAAGTCTTTTGGCAGCCTGCAAGTTTTGAAAAGCATTGATTTGGAGATCAAAAAATCGGAAGTGGTCGTCTTGATCGGCGCCAGCGGTTCGGGGAAAAGCACGCTGCTCCGTTGTCTGAACTTTTTGGAAATGAAGGACAGCGGGGATATTGAGATCGGCGGGCAGCTGATCGATGTCAAGCATACGAATCTGAACAAGGTGCGCGAGCATGTCGGGATGGTATTCCAGCATTTCAACCTGTTCCCGCACATGACTGTCCTGCAAAACGTGATGGAAGCGCCGGTCCATGTGAAGAAGCGGAGCAAGGCGGAAGTGGAGAAAAAAGCGCGGGAGCTTTTGCAGCGCGTCGGGTTGACCGACAAGGCCGACTTTTATCCGGAACAGCTGTCCGGCGGACAAAAGCAGCGCGTGGCGATCGCGCGGGCGCTGGCGATGGAGCCGGATGTCATGCTGTTCGACGAGCCGACCTCGGCGCTCGATCCCGAGCTGGTCGGCGAGGTGCTGGCCACGATGAAAGATTTGGCCCGCGACGGCATGACGATGGTGGTCGTCACGCATGAGATGGGCTTTGCCCGCGAAGTGGCGGATCGGGTCATCATGCTGGCGGACGGCGAGATGGTGGAGGAAGGCCATCCGAAGGATATTTTCAGCAATCCCAAGCATGAACGGACACGGCGGTTTTTGCAGCAAATTTTATAGATGATGGGGTGTTAGGAATGTTGAACAGTCGCGAAGAAATCATGCGCGTGACAGATGAGCTGGTAAAAGTGGAAAGCGTCGTGAATACGGCAGGAGAAATCGCCGTATCGACACACCTGTACAAACATTTGCAATCATTCCCCTATTTCCAAGAGCATCCCGATCAACTGATCATGTCCCGCACGGTAAACGACGAGGTAGAGCGTTACAACGTGCTCGCCTTCGTCAAAGGGACCAAGCAGCCGAGCGACAAAACCGTGATTTTGATGGGTCACACGGACACGGTCGGCATCGATGACTACAATCATTTGAAGGACGTCGCCTGCCATCCGCAGGAGCTGATGAAGGCGCTGCAAAACGAGCCGCTGCCTGCATTGGTCAAGCAGCAGCTTGACTCGGGCGAATGGCATTTTGGCCGCGGAACCTGCGATATGAAAGCAGGGGTGGCGAGCCACGTCTTTTTGCTGAAATATTATGCCGAGCATCCCGAAGAGCTGGCGGGCAATCTGGTGCTCCTGGCCGAATGCGACGAGGAAGACAGCTCGCACGGCGTGCTCTCCTCGCTCAAAGATTTGAAAAAATGGCGCGAGGAGCACGGTTTCGACTATATCGCGCTGATCAACTCCGATTTCGTGGCACCGCGCTACGATGGCGACCCGAACCGCTACATCTATAAGGGCACCGTGGGCAAGCTGCTGCCGTCCTTTTTGATCACCGGCTATGAAACGCATGCCGGCTCTGCCTTTGAAGGGCTCGATCCCAACTTCATCGCAGCGGAGCTGACGCGGCAAATCTGCTACAATCCCGATTTGTGCGACGAGGCGTACGGTGAGACGCCGGTGCCGCCGGTCTCGCTGAAGCAGACCGATTTCAAGCCGACCTATACGATTCAGACGGCGCTGTCCGCTTATGTGTACTACAACTTTTTCATCCATACGTGGTCGCCGAAAAAAGCGCTGGGGATATTGAAGGAGCAGGCGGAAATCGCCTTTGAAAACGCTCTGTCCCTGCTGCGCGAGCGCCATCGCATCTTCTGTGAGCGGAGCGGACAAACGTGGAAAGAGCTGCCATGGAAAACGCGCGTGCTGATCTATGAGGACATGAAAAAACAGCTGGTTGAAGAGCATGGCGACCGGTTCTTGACCCATATGAAAGCATTTAAGGACGAGCTTTTGAAAGACAAGAGCCTTGATGTGCGTATGTTCTCGGCCCGTGTGGTGGAAGAGGAATGGAAGTGGATGAAAGACAAGAGCCCGGCGATCATCCTGTTCTATTCGTCGCTGTACTCGCCGCGCATCGAGCTGGTCGGCAAGGACGAGCGGGAGCAAAACCTGATCCATGCGCTCGAGCAAGCCGTGGAGGTCGTCCAGCCGCACTATCCGCACCCGATCGTCATGCGCAACTTTTTCCCGTATGTTTGTGACATGAGCTGCGTGGCGTTGAGCGACGATGAGGAAGGCATTCTCGCCATCGAGGACAACAACCCAAGCTGGGGAACCAAACATTACGTGGAGTATCAGGACATCCGCGACATCAACGTTCCTTGCATCAACATCGGTCCGTACGGCTACGATGCCCATAACCGCTACGAGCGCATGGAGATCCAGTTCTCGGCGGAGGTCGTGCCGAATGTGACGAACGAGATCATCAAACGATTGCTCGGATAAAAAGTATGGTAGGAAAAACCGGTCTTCCGTTGGGGGACCGGTTTTTTGTGCCTCCCGCACAGGCTGGCGGTCCTTTTTGGCAAGATCAGCACGATCATGTAACGTTTGCCAATCCTGCATCGTCAAACGGGAAGGAAACAGCCATTCTTGTGGCTGAAAATCAAAAATACTTGTTTCTGGGTAATTGTGGTACCATGAAGGACAAAACCATAGTTGCACCAGCATAAAGGAGAGGATCAACATGAAACGCCTGGTTCCAGCATTGATGACTGCCTGTTTGCTCGCAGTTTCCCCTGCGGGACTCATACACGCAAATCCGGTAGCGGCCACGTCCGTCAGCACAGATTGGTCGGAAGCGAGCTATATCGGCGACGTCAGCGGCAAAACGCATGTATACCGCAATGGTAATATGAAGCAAATGATCATGATCAGAGACAACAAACAGACGGTGCTGTATACGGCCAAAATGGGCGTGCTTTTGACACCGCACGTTTACCCGGTGCCCGGACAACCCGAGCGCTACCTGATCTGGTTTGAGGAGCAGGTCGGAAACACATTGACCGACCATATTCTCGTCCTCAATGCCAACGGCACTTTTACAGAAGTGACCAACATGCCGCAGCAAGGCTATGGCGCCTACACCTTGAAATGGTCGCCGGATGGCAAAAAAGCGTTCTATATAGCTGAAAATGCGCAAAACCACGAAGGCGTGCTCGGTGTCATCACGCCGGATAAACACGCTTTCGAACCGATTTTCGGCATGATCCGCGCGCGCGCGACCTATCCGGAAAGCGTCGTCGGAATGCTCCGCAAATGGCAAGCCGACTGGATTGATGCCAACAACGTGCTGCTGCTCGATGGACGCAAGGGCAACTTTTACACAGTCGACATGGTCAATAAAAATTTCCACGCAAGCTATGCCAAAACGACGTTCCAGGTGAAAAGCATGAAGGTTTTGCAAGGATTGCCTGATTATGCGCTGCTCGAGGTCGGCAATCCGCGCTATGATCTGGGCTTCATGGGCACGGACCGCGTCCATCTGGTAAACTGGAAAACAAGCCGGGTGCTGCAAGTGCCGCGGGCCATTTACGGCTCGGTCCAGACCTATGACCAGCAATATCTGGGGCTGACACCTTCCAAGCAGCCTGTATTCGCCGAAACGGTCAAATTGGGCAATCAGTATGCCTTCTCGGTGATCAGTCTCAATCCGGTGCAAAACATCAAGAAAAACTTGCTCGTGACCAGCCTGCGCAACGAATACCTGGCGCCGAAATCGTTCAGCCTGTCGCCGGACGGCAGTTTGGCAGCGATCAGCATGGTGAATCCGGAAACGGGCGCTTATGTGACATTCGTTGCAAAAACAGCAAACGGCGCCGTCGTGCTGGAGCGTAAAACGGCTGAGGAACGGACGCTTGGTTGGAAGGACAATCAGACGCTGCTGTTGGGGGCGGAAGCGGTTGGTGTGAAGAAATAAGGGATGGAAAAAAAGCAGGCTCACGGGGATCGTGGGTCTGCTTTTTTATACTCAAATGCTTTCTTTAAGTGAATTAACAATTGATGGAAACCAACTACCGTGTTATTATTCTATTGTTCTAACATCATCGAACTATAACGATAACACAATATCGACACCATCAATCTGCTGTCTGGCAGCCGTACACAAAGGCTGGGGCAGCTCATCATAAAAAGGAGGCATTATGAGTAAAGAAGGCACACTCCCGCAGGCGGCCACCGTCAAGCAGGGAGCAGCGATGAAGGAAGGATTGGTCATCGGGCTGTTGGGATTTACGGTCATTCTTATCGTCATGAATACGATGATGTTCAATCTGGCACTGCCCAAAATCACCCAGGAATTCGGGTTGACCTCGATTGGGGCGTCGTGGATTGTGACGGGCTACTCGATCGTGTTTGCGATCTCCTCGATCACCTATACGCGGCTGTCTGACTTTTTGCCGATCCGCAAGCTGTTCACCATCGGGCTTGCGTGCCTGGGCGCAGCGTCGGTGCTCGGTTTTTTCAGCCACAATTTTCTCATGCTGCTTTGCGCCCGCCTGCTGCAAGCTTCCGGCGCGGCTGCGGTTCCCGGGTTGGCGATCGTGCTGGTGACGCGGTTTATTCCGATTACCCGCAACGGCAGGGCGATGTCGATTATCATGTCGGCCAGCTCGCTCGGGTTGGGTCTCGGACCTGTCATCGGCGGCTCGATCACCCAGTTTTTAGGCTGGAACAGCCTGTTTCTCGTGACAGGCATTTCGCTTCTCCTCATTCCGTTTTTCTACCGTCTTCTGCCGCAGGAAAAAGCGCAGGCGGGGACGTTCGACTTTGTCGGCGCCGTGTTCATCGGTGTCGGGACAACGGGATTGCTGCTGTATTTGACCAGCCGCTCCTGGCTGATGCTCGCCGTCGGGCTTGCAGCGCTGCTGTCGTTCTGGGTGCGCATTCACCGGGCGCGTAACCCGTTTGTTTCGCCGGCATTGTTCCGCAACAAGCCGTATTTGGTGCTGAGTTCGCTCGGCATCGTTTCGTACATCAACAACTTTGCGACGCTGTTTTTGTTGCCGCAGGTGCTGGCGCATTTGTTCGCGCTGACGCCGGGCGAGTCCGGGCTGATCATTTTCCCCGGCGCGATCATCTCGATGGTGGCATCGAACTGGATCGGCAAAATGATCGACCGCTACGGAAACGATCTCTTGCTACGCTATGCGCCGCTGTTGCTCCTGGTGGCCGCAGCGACGTTTGCGCTGTTGGTCGGGTGGTCGTTCTACGCGATCATGGTCAGCTACATGCTGCTCAGCATCGGGTTTTCCGCGTTGACGACGAGCGTGTCCAATGAGATGGCGCGCATTTTGCACAAGGAGGAAGTCGGGGCGGGAATGGGCTTGTTCCAGTTGACCCAGTTTTTCAGCGGCGCCTTTAGCGTCGCGGTGACCGGCAGCACGCTTGCCTCGCAAAAAGGACTCGCGCTGACGGATGTGTACGCGGAGATTTTCTGGGGCATGACGGCTGTCGCCGTTTTGGCGATCCTTTGCTCGCTCGGCTATCACTTCATGAAGCAAGCGCGGGCGCGCAGGATGAAGGTCGGGCTGTCGGGCGAGTAAACATCCGAAAAAAACCATGCAGGAACGCCTTGCATGGTTTTTTCGTTTGGCGCAGCGTCAATCGTACCGCGCATCGTCGTCGCGTTCCTGACCTTCGATGATCAGCTCCAGCTCGGTTTCGAAATTCAGGTACAGCGTCGTCGGCAAACGTTCGGTAATCGCGGCGATCTCGGGTATGGCAAGCGCCTCGTCCACATCAGCGGGCTTGTGAGCGAGGCTATGATACCAGGTCCGCAGCTGATCGATCCATCTGTAAAACGATGCCTCGAACTGTTCGGCATCGTCTCCCGCTTCGTCCATCTCACTTGACTGCATCCGGTTCCAGTTGGCGAGGACGATTTCGAGGCCGTCCATGATCGTTTTGCCCATCGGGGTCACCTCCAGCTGTCATTGCTTTACCGCATGTTGTTCCCGATACCTGCGTTCAAAATTATCGAGCAAGGTGTACATAACAGATTTGCCTTGTTCAAGCTTCGCGGTTTGCGCCATCATATCGGCAACTGTTTGGATGTAGTCGCCCGGCTTCAGGTCAGCCGCGAATTTTTCCACCCACAGGGAAATGCCGGAGCCGGTCGATTCGGGATGGAACTGGATGCCCAGCGCGCGTTCGCCATAGCGGAACGCCTGATTGGCGCAGGCCGAGCTTGTGGCCAGAGGGACTGCCCCCGGAGGCAAGTCGAATGTATCGCCGTGCCACTGGAAAATCGGGAAGGCTTCCGGCAAGCCTTGCAGCAGCGGTTCGTGTCTCGCTTCCTCTGCAAGCTGAACCGGCCACCAGCCGATCTCCTTGTGGGCATGGCGGTACGCCCGGCCGCCGAGCGCTTCCGCCATCAGCTGGATGCCGAGGCAGATTCCCAGCACGAATGCGTTTTGCGCGATCGTCTCGCGGATAAACGCTTTTTCCTCCGCGAGCCACGGGTGCCGCTCTTCCTCATACGCGCCCATGGAGCCGCCCAGAATGATCAAAAGATCGAACGATTCAATCGGTGGAAACGGATCGCTCGCATAAACGCGCGTGATTGAAAGCGGGTGGTTCTTTTCGCTGGCCCAGTCGGCGATGAAGCCGGGATCAACCAGCGGATCGTTTTGCAGACAATGAATTCTCATGGCACACCTTGTCCCTTTCCGCAATCGACATGTTCAACTGTCTTCATTGTATCGCGCGATGGGGCTGGTTTCTAGCTTGGATGCGCTGGCGATTTTCGATAAAAGCCGGCGGTACTGCACATCCGCGAGGGAATTGGCAGCACGCCGGCTCATGATGGCATCAGGCGGTTTTATTGGTCATGTCCGCTTTGGGATTTCGTTCCAGCCTGTTTTTGGCCTCGTCTTCCTTGATCCATTTCATCAATGACACGGCTGCCATCGCGATGATCAGCACGAGCGGGAGGGAGACGATCACGACTACGGATTGCAGTGCGTGGAGCCCGCCGCCGAACATCATCGCGAACGCTTCCAGCTCCAGCACGAGCGCCCAAAGCACCTTGTGCCAGCGGGCAGGCTCCTCATCCATACCCAATCGCGGCGACGCGACGCTCGCGAGTGTAAATGACGAGGAATCCAGCGTGGCGGAAAGGAAGATCAAGGTGATGATCGTGATTGCCAGAAGCGCGATGCTTCCCCCGGGAATTCCTTGATAAATCGCGGCGATCGCCGCTTCTCCGCCTTTTTGCTCCAAAATATCGATGACCGGGACCAGCTTTTTCAACTCCAGAAACAATCCTGTATTGCCAAAGATGGCGAATGCGGCCCAGCAGCCGATCGTTCCGCCGATGCACTCCGCGAGAATGACTTGCTTGATCGTGCGGCCTTTGGAAATTTTGGCGACGAAAATGCCCATGTAAGGCGCACAGGCGATCCACCAGGCCCAGTAAAAAATCGTCCACGCCTCAGGAAAACCGGATTCGGCGATGGAATCGGTGTAAAAGCTCATGCGGAAAAAGTTTTGCAATAAGAAGCCGACGCTGTCTGTGAAGCGGGAGATGATGAACAATGTAGGCCCGGCGAGCAGGACGAACAGGGACAGGCCAAGGAACAGGTACGTGTTCATGTTGGCCAGCTTTTTCAAGCCTTTTTTCAATCCGAAATAAGTGCTGACGCAAAAGATCAGTGTCAAGACGACGATGAGGACCCAATCGAGCGTATTGCTGCGCGGAATGCCGAACAAGGCGGACACGCCTTCGGTGATCAGCGGCAAGCCCAAACCGAGAGCTGCGCCAATTCCACCGATGAGGCCGACCATGAAGCAAATGTCGATGACTTTGCCGAGCCAGCTGTTTGCGCCTTTTTTCAGCACGCCTTCACAGGCAGCGCTCAGCCTGACGCTCGGATTTTTACGAACATACAGGTTATAAGCGATCGGCAGCGCAGGCAAGCAGTACAGCACCCATGCGCTGAAGCCCCAGTGGAACAGGCCGTAGGTCGAGGCCCAGTCAGCAGCCTGCAAGCTTTTCGGCTCCGCGCCGAATGGCGGAGACGTGTAGTAGTAAGCCCATTCGATCGCGCTCCAATAGGTGATGCTAGCGCCGATCCCGGCGGTGAACAGCATGGCAAGCCAGCTGAAGGTGGAAAATTCCGGCTTGGTGTCAGCATCGCCAAATTTGATGTTCCCGTATTTGCCAAAGGCGAGCCAGAGCAAAAAGCCAAGGGCGATGATCACGACCCACAAATACAAGGACCCCAGATTTTGCGCGATCAGATGGTGCAGCGAGCCGAGCGCGGCGGTGCCTTCTTTCGGGTTTTGCAGCACCGGGATGGACATCGCGGCGACAATCAGCAGCACAGGCCAAAAGATTGCTTTGGAAATCGTGGATTGCTTCATGGAAGTACCCCCTTTCTTATCGGTAAAGCGCTTTCTTTATTCAGTATGGGAGAACCGGCGTCAGTCCTTCAGCGCCTGTTCCACCATTTCGTGAAACGAGTGCAGCCCATGCTCGGTCGGAGAATAGACGCCCCTGCCGAACGCCTGCGAATGGAAGCCGCTTTGCAACAGCTCCACCAGCTCGAAATCTTCCTCCCGCACCTCGTCCACAAAAGCGATCAGCTTCTCGTCTTCTTCCGTCAGCTTCTCGTCGACGAAATAGTAGCGGTAGATTGCGAGAGTCGTCTCGGCATCGAGCGGGATGATCTGGCTTGATGTGATATTGCCGCGTTCGCCGGGATAAATGCTGATCATCGTATTGGGCCAGACCCAGTAAAAACGTGCACCCGAATCGTCGGCTCCGCCCGTTGTGGTCGAGCATTGGTAGGAAAACTTGTCACAGGGAACGATGCGGTATTTGGACAGATCGAACGTTTTGGAAAAAGCCGGGTGAGCGATGGAACAGTGGTCGCATTCCAAATAATTGTCGATCACGGCTTTCCAGTTCGCCTTCACCACACGGCGGTTTTCCCGCACCAGCTTCAGCGAATCGAGAAACGGATAAGCTGCGATGTCTTGGGCGAATGCACCGAGCGACTGTTCAAACGGCTGTGCTTGCGGATCGAGATTGACGAAGATCAGCGATTGATGAATCGCCAGCTTGATCGGGGTCAGGCAGCGGTGATTTCCCAGGTCGGCTTCTTTAAAATTCGGCGTCCGGTGCACGTTGCCGTCCAGGTTGAACGTCCAGCCATGGTAGATGCATTGAAAGATTTTTTTGTTGCCTTGTTCCTTGCGCTCTACTCTGGCGCCGCGATGCGGACAAATGTTGTAAAAGGCGTTCAGAACGTCCTTTGCGCTACGGGTGACGATGATCGGTTCTCCGGCCACATCGTAGGTGAAAAAATCGCCGGCCTTTTCCACCTGGCTGAGATGCCCGACCATGATCCAGCTTTTATAAAAGATTTTCCGCTTTTCACTGGCCAGCACGTGCGGGTCGACATAGTGGCTGTAAGGGAGCGTGTAGGCAAGCTCAAAAGCGTTCTCTTTGGTTGACATGGCGACATTGCCTCCTTTTCAATTCTGTCAGCGAAAGAAACATTGCAATGGCCGTGCCAGCCCCTGCATCAGCAATAAGCAGCGAGAATGGATTTGAAAATTCAGACAAAATGTTTATAATCAACTCAAAACATTCAAAATTGACTCAAATGATGTAAAAGTGACAAAAGGAGCGACGTGATGTATCAAGCGGTCAACAAGAATGAAAAAATCGAGATGAGTACGGAAATCCTGATGAAAATTTTGGACCATTCGCCAAACGAGATTTATGTGCTGGATAAGGATACGCGCATCGTGTACGCCAACAAAGCGTATGAACGGCATTACGGCACCAAGCAAAGCGAGATCGTCGGCAAGCTCAATGACGAAATTTTCGCCAAAGGCTACTGGAAGCCTAGCATATTGCCGCTTGTGTTGAAAGAAAAGAAAACGGTGACCATCAAGCAGATTTCGTATGTAGGCAAAGAATTGATCACGACGGCGATCCCGCTGCTAAACGATGACCAGGAAATCGAGCTGATCATCACCACGACGCAGGAACCGAACTACAAGGAGCTGTACGTGACGGATGAGATGGAGGAAGAGGCGGGCGGCCAATTTGAATCGTACAAGGAAAACTTGATCACGAACAACAGCAAAATGAACAATATCATCAAGCTGTGCGAAAAGGTGGCGGATGTGGACACGACGGTGCTGATCCAAGGCGAGTCGGGAACAGGAAAAGGCGTCGTGGCGAAATACATCCACAAAAAAAGCAAGCGGAAAACCGCCCCCTTTCTATCGATCAACTGCGCGACCATTCCGGAGCAGCTGCTTGAATCCGAGCTGTTCGGTTATGTCGACGGCGCCTTTACCGGGGCGGCGAAAGGAGGAAAAGCGGGGCTGTTGGAGATGGCGGACGGCGGGACGCTGTTTTTGGACGAAATCGGCGAAATCTCGCTCAAGCTGCAGGCCAAGCTGCTGCACTTCATCCAGTCGTTCGAATTCATTCCGGTGGGCGGTCGGGAAGTGAAGAAGGTGGATGTGCGAATCATTTCGGCGACCAATCAAAATCTGCATGACATGGTGCAGCAGAAGCTGTTCCGCGAAGATTTGTACTATCGCCTTCATGTGGTGAACCTGCAAATTCCGCCGCTGCGCGAACGAAAAGAGGACATCATTCCGCTCACCTATCATTTCCTCACGGCGTTTAACAGCAAGTACAACAGCAAACGGATCATCTCGCAGGATGTGCTGGACCTGTTTTACCATTACCAATGGCCGGGCAATATCAGGCAGCTGGAGAACATGGTGGAGAGCCTGGTCGTGACGAGCGATGTGATCATAAATGTCTCCGATTTGCCGCAGGCCGTGACGGAGGCGAGCAAAGAACCGGCTCCGGTTGGGCAGCCGCACAGCGAAGAAGCACATGTCCGCGACCACGTGGAGGTGCCGGACATCGAAATGCGGGCGGGGACCAAACTGTCGCTTGCAGACATTTTGGAAGAAACGGAACGGAAGCTGATTATCAAAAGCTATGAGAAATACCGCAATACGCGAAAAGTGGCGGAGCAGCTGTCGATCAGCCAGTCCAAGGCAGCGCGGCTGGTCCGGAAGTATTGCCAGGACCTGGATTTTTACCGGTGAAAAGTTATGGGAAACGGGGCGTCTGCCAGCGCATCGGCAACGAGAAAAAGATGGACAGCGGCAACAAGACTCCTTTATGATGGAAACAATTATATATGCGAGGGGATAAGGACTGATCTGTCTGCGTACAGATCATGTAGGGGAAGCCGGTGAAAATCCGGCACGGTCCCGCCACTGTAATTGGGGAGCACTCCGTCGGTCACTGGATGATAACATCCGGGAAGGCCAGGAGCGATTTGCGTTGATCCAAAAGTCAGGATACCCGCCTTATTCTAACGACACTGTTTGACCTACGAGCGATAGGAAGGTGTTATGAGGGTTGTTCCAACTTTTTGGGAAACGCAGCGATGGGAGTTTGCATCTGTTGGACAATTTGCAATTTTTTTGCGTTCATAACAAACACTTTCTTTTTTGCTTACCGGCAAAAGGAAAGTGTTTTTTTGTTTACCGTTCTACGGTTTTGCGAGAATAGCGGGTTGCAGGCAAAAAAGGAGGAGCGCGACGTGAACAACGTGGACAGAAAGAAAGGGAAAATTTTGCTGATCGGCTTTGGACCGGGCCATTTTGATCATCTTACCTTTCGGGCGCGTCAGGCGATTGAGGAGAGCGACAGCATCATCGGCTACAACACCTATGTGGATTTGATCCGCGGGCTGTTGACCGATCAGGAGATTGTGCGGACCGGCATGACCGAAGAGGTGAGCCGGGCGCAGGAGGCGGTTCGCCAAGCGGAAGCAGGCCGTACCGTCGCGGTCATTTCCAGCGGGGACGCCGGTGTGTACGGGATGGCGGGGCTGATCTATGAAGTGTTGGTGGAAAAAGGCTGGCGGGCAGAAAGCGGAATCGAGGTAGAGGTCATCCCCGGCATTTCGGCGATCCAGTCGTGCGCTTCCTTGCTGGGAGCGCCTGTCATGCACGACGCCTGCACGATCAGCTTGAGCGACCATTTGACGCCGTGGGCGACGATCGCCAAACGTGTGGAAGCGGCAGCATCCGCCGATTTTGTCATTGCGCTGTACAACCCGCGCAGCGGGCGGCGGACGCGGCAAATCGTCGAGACGCAGCGCATTTTGCTGCAGCACCGCTCGCCGGATACGCCGGTCGGACTGGTCAAAAGCGCGTATCGCGATCGGCAGCATGTCGTGTTGACGCGGCTCGCCGACATGCTTGAGCATGACATCGGGATGCTGACGACGGTCATCATCGGCAACTCGACGACATTTGTGTATGACGGCAAAATGATTACGCCGCGCGGCTACCAGCGCAAATATACACTGGTTCGCGACGAACAGCCGCTCAAGCCGCATCAACGCTTGCAGGCAGAGGCGGAGCCGTGGGCGCTCGGCAGCATGCTGGGCGTGGCGGATGACGAGAGCGATGAGGAAGAGCGGGACGAACCGATTCGTCCGAATCCGCAGCAAACGATTGGGAGCAGCGGAAGCGGGGAGCCGCTCATGCAGAGCAGAACGGCGCTTTCCGTGCTGGAACGTGAGGCAGAGCAAGCGACAAACAAGCCGGATGTGCTGTCGCTCGCCCTGGAGGCGCTCGCTTGCCTCGACCCGCAGGCGGCTGCCCATCACACAAGCACCGCCTTGCAGATGGCACCGTCGACCGGGCTGGTGGAAATTTTTGAAGTGGGCGTCTCGCCGGGAGTGGCAGACAAGCGCTTCACCTCGCAGCAAATGCGGCTGCTCGCCGATCTGACCGAGGACGGCGGCGAGATGTACTACACGCCGGATCATCAGATTCATCTGAAGCTGCCGAATGTTGCGCCGGATGAAGTGGTCGCCATGCTGGAAGAAGCGGGCTTCCTTCTCTTCCCGATCGGGCAGGTGGCACAGGTCAAGGCGTGCGATTTTTGCAATCTG
Source organism: Brevibacillus fluminis (assembly GCF_052072235.1). Taxonomy (GTDB): domain Bacteria; phylum Bacillota; class Bacilli; order Brevibacillales; family Brevibacillaceae; genus Brevibacillus_D; species Brevibacillus_D fluminis_A. Next base: position 1,256,719 of record NZ_CM125436.1, read on the forward strand.
GAAAAAGACGAGTCGATCCCGTACGCCGAAATGCTGGGACGCTCGCTCGATGGCGTGGCCATGCCGAAAGAATTGAAGATCGGCTTCAACGGCTGCGGGATGGCCTGCTATGGAGCGGTCATGGAAGATATCGGGCTGATTTACCGCCGGGGCGCGTTCGATCTGTTCCTGGGCGGCAAGAAAATCAGCCGCAGTGCGCATCCGGGCCAGCGCGTCGAGGAAGGCATCGCGCCGGAGCGCATCGTGGAGGTCGTCGAGCAGATTGTAGCGGAATACAAAGCGAAAGCGCATGTAGATGAGCGGTTCCACAAGTTTTTCAAGCGCGTGGGTGTCGTAGCCGGCTACAAGCATGAAGAGTACGTTGCGCCGCTCGTAATCGAGTCGGCTTGCGGCGATTAAAGGAGGCACATACAGATGGATGCGATTTTGTTTATCGGACATGGCAGCAGAGAACAGGCGGGCAACGAGCAGTTGCTCGCCTTTACGAAAAAAGTGGAGGAGGTTCTTCGCCAGCGGACAGACGTGCCGATTTTTGAGTCCTGTTTTCTCGAACTGACGGTGCCGACGATCGCGACGGGTATCCGCCGCTGTGTGGAGCGGGGCGCGACCCGCATCGCTGCCGTGCCGATCATGCTGTTTTCGGCCGGGCATGCCAAGCTGCACATTCCGCACGAATTGGACGAGGCGCGCGAAAAATACCCGCATGTGACGTTCACCTATGGCCGACCGATCGGCGTGCATGAAAACATTATCGAAATTTTGCTGGACCGTCTCAAAAACGTGCAGGGTGAAACGGTGTTGGAGCAGGCGGCGACTGCAGTTGCAGGCACTGCCTCCCCGCTGTCCGTCGTGAATCAGTCAGCGCTCAAGGAGCAGGGGCATCCGCTTTCCGAAACGGCGATTTTGCTGGTCGGACGCGGCTCCAGCGACGCGGATGCAAACAGCGAGCTGTACAAGATCGGGCGCTTGCTGTGGGAAGCATCCGGCGTGGCTGATCTGGAATTCGCCTATATGGGCGTGACGCGCCCGACACCGGAGGAAGGCTTGGAGCGCTGCCTGCGGGGAGGTGCCAAGAAGGTGTACGTGCTGCCTTACCTGCTGTTTACCGGCGTCTTGATGAATCGTCTGAACGATTTGCTCGCCGCTTTTCGTGAGAACCGTCCCGACGTGCGGGTGGTGCTGGCGGAGTTCCTCGGCTTCCATGATCATTTGACCGAGCTGGTGGCAGAGCGGGCGATCGAGGCGCTGGAAGGAAAAGCGGCCGCCAACTGCGACATGTGCGCGTTTCGCAAAATGGTTGTGTTCGATCATCATCATCATCACGACCATGACCACGACCATCACCATCATCACGACCATGACCACGACCATCACCATCATCACGACCATGATCACGCCCATCACCATCACCACGATCATCGCCATGACCACCATCATCACGATCACGATCACCACCATGACCACCACGATCATGATCCTCATGACCACCACAATCCTTCCGGCAAAAAAGAGGGGGCGTCGTCATGATTTTGTTTCTGGCAGGGACGAGCGATGCCCGCGAGCTGGCGGTGCTGCTGAAAGAAAAAGGCTACCCGCTCGTCGCCACGGTCGTGACCGATTCAGCCGCCGCAAGCCTGCGCGAGCAAGAGATCGAGACGCGCGTCGGGCGGCTGCCGCTGGAGGAGATGGTCAGCTACTCCCGGGAGCTTGGCGTCGCGGTAATCGTCGATGCCACGCACCCGTTCGCCGAGGAAGCGTCCAAAAATGCGATGGCCGCAGCTGAGCAGCTCGGTGTCCCGTACTTGCGCTACGAGCGGGAGACGCGGGAGTACATCAACCATCCGCTGGTGCAAATCGTTCCGGACTACGAGGCAGCCGCACTTGCAGCCAAAGAGCGCAAAGGCGTCATCATGCTGACGACCGGCAGCAAAACGTTGGGCGTCTTCACGAAGCATTTGCTGGGCGACCCCGACATTCGTCTGGTAGCGCGCATGCTGCCACGGCTGGACAACATGGAAAAATGCGAGGCGCTGGGCGTGCCGCAAAAAAACATCGTGGCGATGCAAGGCCCGTTTTCCAAAGAATTGAATGCAGCGCTGTATCAGCATTACGGCGTCGATGTCATGATCACCAAAGAGAGCGGTCAGGTCGGCGCGGTGGACGAAAAGCTGCAGGCAGCGCTTGACATGAACATTTTCACGATCATGATCGATCGGCCGAAATTGGCCTACGGCGCTTCTTTCAGCAGCTTTGACGACGTGCTTGTCAATCTGACCGAAAAATATCCAATTCCATCGAGGGGGTAATTCCAGATGTCTTCATCCTTCCATACCGAATTCCAGCCTTTGACCGTGCAACCGCAGGAAATCGAGGAAAAAAGCTTTGAGATCATCACGGAAGAACTGGGGCCGCACGATTATACACCTGAGCAGTTTCGCATCGTGCAGCGCGTGATCCACGCGACAGCCGACTTCGAGCTGGGCAGAAGCGTGCAGTTCCATCCGCGCGCGATCGAAGCGGGGATCGCGGCGATTCGTGCCGGAGAACCGATTTTGGCGGATGTGCAGATGGTGCAGGTCGGCATCAGCAAGCCGCGTCTGGAAGCGTTCGGCGGCGATGTCCGCGTCTATATTTCCGACAAGGACGTCATGGCGGAAGCGAAAAAAGAGAATACGACGCGCGCGATCATTTCGATCCGCAAAGCGGTGCGCGAGGTAGAGGGCGGCATTTATGCGATCGGGAACGCCCCGACCGCACTGTTGGAGCTGATTCGCCTGGTGAAGGAAGGCATTGCCAAGCCGTCGCTGATCGTCGGCGTGCCGGTCGGCTTCGTCTCGGCAGCTGAGTCCAAAGAAGAGCTGCTCAAGCTGGATGTTCCGTTCATTACCAACATCGGCCGCAAAGGCGGCAGCCCTGTCGCGGTATCGATGATCAACGCCTTGTCGCTCTTGGCGACGGAGCGAGGCGAGTAAGCATGGCAGCGAAAACGTCGACGGAAGCGGAGAGCGACAAACCGCTCCGGCACGGCTACACCACCGGCTCGAACGCGACGGCGGCCGCCAAGGCATCGCTTGTACGACTGATCACCGGGGAGCCGGTCCCCTTTGCGGAGATTTTGCTGCCGATCGGGGAGCGGGTCACGTTTGCGATCGTCAGTCAGGAGGCCGGCGACAATTGGGTCGAATCCGGCGTGATCAAGGATGGCGGAGACGATCCGGATGCCACGCACGGCGCGCTGATTTTGGCGCGGGTGGAATGGCAGGAGGAAGCGGGCATCGTGCTCGACGGCGGGGTTGGCGTTGGACGGGTGACAAAGCCTGGCTTGGCCGTTCCGGTCGGTGAGCCTGCCATCAACCCCGTCCCGCGCAAAATGCTGCGCACAACCGTGCAGGAAGTGCTGAACCAGTTTGAGCTGATGGACCGTGGCGTGAAAGTGACAATCTCTGTGCCGCAGGGCGAGGAAATTGCCAAAAAGACGCTGAACGAGCGTCTGGGCATCGTAGGCGGCATTTCCATTCTAGGTACGCGCGGCATTGTCGTGCCATTCTCCACGGCAGCGTATAAAGCGTCCGTCGTGCAGGCGATCAAGGTGGCGAAAGCGTCGGGATGCCAGGCACTCGCCTTAACAACGGGCGGACGGTCGGAAAAGACAGCGATTGAGCTGTACCCGGAGTGGCCCGAGGAGGCGTTCATCCAAATGGGCGATTTCGTCGGGTTCAGCGCGTTTCATGGCAAAAAGCAAGGCTTCCGCCGCCTGTCGGTGGTCGGCATGATGGGGAAGCTGTCAAAAGTCGCGCAAGGCGTGATGATGGTTCATTCCAAAAGCGCCCCGGTCGACTTCAACTTCCTCGCGGCGGTCGCGGCCGATGCGGGTGCGGATGAAGCGCTGCAAGAGCAGGTCCGCCAGGCGAATACCGCGACACATGCTGGCGAGCTGATGACGGCAGCGGGCTTGCCGCAGTTTTTTGACTTGCTCGCCGCCTGCTGCAGCCGCGAGGTACACCGCCATGTCGGCGGAGAAATCGAGATTGAGACGATCCTGACAACCATGCAGGGCGCGATTTTGGGGAGGGCGATGTACGATGGAAATGACTGTGGTGACAGTGATCGGGATCGGGGATGACGGAGCGGCAGGGCTGTTTCCGCAGGCGGTGGAAAGCATCGCTGCGGCGGATGTGTTGGTAGGCGGGGAGCGGCATCTTTCGTTTTTCCCTGACGTCCGCGCTGAAAGAATGCCGCTGAAAACGGGCGTGCTGTCGGCGATTGAAGAGATTCGCAAGCAGCAGGAAGCCGGGCTGCGCGTCGTTGTGCTGGCATCCGGCGACCCGCTGTTTTACGGAATCGGCGGCCTCCTGGCGAAAAAGCTGGGAGCGGACGCAGTGCGGATCATCCCGCATTTCAGCAGCGTGCAGCTTGCGTTTTCACGCATGAAGGAAAGCAGCCAGGACGCGCATATCGACAGCGTGCACGGCAGAGCGATCACCGGGCTTGCCCAACGGCTGGATGGCAAGGCCAAAGTTGCGCTTTTGACCGACAAGGAAAACACGCCGGCACGCGTGGCGCAATACTTGCTCGATTATGGCATGGATGAGTATGAAGCGTTTGTCGCCGAGAAACTGGGCAATCCGGATGAGCGCTGCCGCTGGTTTTCGCTCGCGGATTTGGCCCGGACCGAGTGCGACCCGCTCAACGTGCTGATTTTGCGCCAGCGCGCAGGGGCCAATCCGCCGCACTGGGGGCTTGGCATCGAGGACGACCAGTTTCAGCAGCGCAAGCCGGACAAAGGACTGATCACGAAAAAAGAAGTGCGCGTGGTCAGCCTGGCGGAAATGAATTTGAAGCCGGACAGCATCGTCTGGGACATCGGCACGGCGACAGGCTCGGTGGCGATTGAAGCGGCGCGAATTGCCCGCAACGGCCACGTGTTTGCCGTGGAAAAAAACGAACCCGATCTGGAAAACGCGATCGCTAATGCCAAAAAGTTCCGCACGGACATCACGTTCGTTCACGCCAAGGCGCCGCAAGGATTGGAGCAATTTCCGGACCCGGACGCCGTGTTTGTCGGCGGAAGCGGCGGCGAGCTGGCTGAGCTGATCCAGCTGTGTCGCGAGCGGCTGCGTCCGAACGGCCGATTCGTGCTGAATGCGGTCACGATCGAGAATTTGTATGAGGCGATGCAGGCATTGAAGGAAGCGGGCTTTGCGACATCGGTGACGATGCTGCAAGTTTCGCGCAGCAAGCCGATTTTGCATTTGACGAGACTAGAGGGGCTGAACCCCGTTTATGTGATAACCGGAAAAATTCCGGTGGAGGCGGAAAGAGAGGGCGACCTAGCATGAGTGCAACAGGTACGTTATACGGAGTAGGAATTGGGCCTGGAGATCCCGAGCTGATTACGGTGAAGGCGTTCCGCCTGATGAAAGAGGCGGATGTGATCGCGTATCCGAGCAAGCGGTCCGGGGCGAAAAGCTATGCGCTGTCCATCGTCGAGCAGTATACGAACGGTCTTGGCAAAGAGATGCTCGGCTTGATTTTTCCGATGACAAAAGACGCGTCCGTCCTGAACAAGCAATGGACGAAAACGGTCGAGCAAGTGTACGCCAAGCTGGCAGCGGGCAAAAACGTCGTGTTCGTCACCGAGGGCGACCCGAATCTGTATAGCACGTTTATCCATATGGCACGCCAGATGAACGCGCTTCATCCCGAGGTGCCGATCGTGACGGTGCCAGGCATCTCCTCGGTGCTCGGCGCTGCGGCGCAATTGGGCGTGCCGCTGGCAGACGGCGACGAGCAGGTGGCGATTGTGCCTGCCACCGATGACCGGGAGGCGATGCGTCAAGTGCTCGAAGCCAATGACACGGTGATTATCCTCAAAGTGGCGAAGGTGCTCGATATGGTGCTCGAGCTGCTCCATGAGCTGGAGCTTGTCGATGCGGCGTCCGTCGTCACCAAGGTCACGTCCGGCGAAGAGTCGATTTGGCGCGATGTGCGACGGTTGAAAGGCCAGGAGCTGGAATACTTGACCTTGATGGTCGTGCGCAAAGGGGGCGCAGCCTGATGGAAAAGCTGCTGCCGCAAGTCTATATCGTCGGGGCTGGGCCGGGCGACCCGGATTTGATCACCGTCAAAGGCTTGCGCATTTTGCAAAATGCCGATGTCGTCATCTACACCGACTCGCTGGTCAATGACGAGCTGATCGCGCGCGCTCGCCCGGACGCCGAGGTGTTGAAAAGCGCCGGCATGGCGCTCGACGAAATGGTGGCGATCATGGTCGACCGCGTGCAGGCTGGCAAAAGCGTCGCGCGCGTACATACGGGCGATCCATCGGTGTATGGCGCGATTTTGGAGCAAATGGTGCTGCTGAAGCAGGCAAAAGTCGCGTTCACGATCATCCCGGGCGTTAGCTCGGTGTTTGCGGCAGCGGCTGCCTTGCAGGCCGAGCTGACCGTGCCCGAATTGACCCAGACGCTGATTTTGACCCGGGCGGAAGGACGGACGCCTGTGCCGGAGCGGGAAAAGCTGGCCGATCTGGCGAGCCATCATGCAACCATCGCCTTGTATTTGAGCGCGACCTTGACCAAAAAGGTGGTAAACGAACTTTTGTCCGCAGGATGGAGCGAGGATACACCTGTTGCGGTGGTGCAGCGTGCGTCCTGGCCGGATGAAAAAATCGTGCGCACGACCTTGAAATCGCTCGACGCCGACATGGCAGCCAACGGCATCCGCAACCACGCGATGATTTTGGCAGGATGGGCGCTTGATCCGACCCTCCATGACACATCGGAGCACCGATCGAAGCTTTATGACAAGGAGTTCACCCACCGTTTTCGCAAGGGAGTGAAGCAGTCGTGAGCATCGTCGCCAACCCGCACAAGAAACCGTACGCGATCATCTCTATCACCAAGCATGGCGTCGAGATGGCACGCAAGCTGCTGCGCGATCTGCCTGGCAGCGACTTGTACTACATGAGCAAATTTACGCAGGGAGATGAGGAAGAAAAGGGAATCCGCACCTTCGAAGGCTCGGTGCGCCTTTTGTTTCCTGACTTTTTCCGCGAATATACAGGGCTGATCGTCTTCATCTCGCTCGGTGCCGTCGTGCGGATGATCGCTCCGGTTTTGAAAGATAAAAAAGTCGATCCGGCCGTTGTCGTCATCGACGATCGCGGGGACCATGCGATCAGCGTGCTTTCCGGCCATCTCGGCGGGGCGAACGAACTGACCCGCGAGGTTGCCCGCCTGATCGGCGCCAATCCGGTGATCACCACAGCTTCGGATGTGCAGCAAACGATTCCCGTCGATCTGTTCGGCCGTTCTTTCGGTTGGGAGCTGGACTCGTTTGAAAAAGCGACGCCGGTCAGCGCCAGCGTGGTCAATGAGGAAGAAATCGCTGTGATTCAGGAGGTCGGGGAGCGCAACTGGTGGCAGTATCCCGACAAGCCGATCCCGGCGCACATCAAACGCTACGATTCATTCGCGGCAGCCTGGAATGCGACGTTCCAGGCGGCGCTGGTCGTGACGCACCGCTTGCTCACGCCGGAGGAGACGGAGCGGTTCCTTGGCAACGGCGTCGTGTACCGCCCGAAAACAATCGTCATCGGCATCGGCTGCAACCGCGGCACGTCCGCAGCCGAGATCGAATCGGTCATTACGCAAACCTTGCTGGAACAAAACCTCTCGATCAAAAGCGTCCGCACGCTGGCGACGATCAACATCAAGGCGGATGAGGAAGGTCTGTTGGCCGTGTGTGAAAAATACGGCTGGCCGCTGGCCACCTATACGCCTGACGAGCTGAATGAAATGCCGATGAGCGAAAAATCGGATACGGTGTTCCGCTTCACCGGCGCTTACGGGGTGAGCGAGCCTGCTGCCTTGCGTGCGGCACAGGCCGACAAGCCGCTATTGACGAAGAAAAAATCGGGCAATGTAACGATCTCGCTCGCAATCTGGCAAGGGGAGGGGACATGATGAGGATGGCTGCGACACGACCCCGCATCGTGCTGGGCGGCACCAGCAGCGGTGCGGGAAAAACGACGCTGACCGTCGGACTGATGGCGGCGCTGGCCAAGCGCGGCATGACGGTGCAAGGCTTCAAGGTTGGTCCGGATTACATCGATCCGACGTTTCACACCGCCGCGACGGGACGGATTTCACGCAACCTTGATACGTGGATGATGGAACCGACATCGATGAAGGAGATTTTTTGGCGGGCGAGCGAGGGAGCGGACATCAGCCTGATCGAGGGCGTGATGGGCTTCTACGACGGCAAAGACCCGAAAAGCAACCGTGGCAGCACCGCAGAGATCGGGATGCTGCTGGATGCGCCGGTTATTCTGGTCGTCGACATCAAGGCGATGGCACGCAGTGCGGCTGCGATCGTCAAAGGCTTCCAGCTGCTCGAACCAGCTGTCAACATCGCCGGGGTGATCGCCAACCGTGCAGGGAGCGCCAACCATTTTCAACTAGTGAAAACCGCGATCGAGCAAGAGTGCGGCGTGCCGGTTATCGGTTATTTGCCGCATGATCCGGCGATTACGGCACCGGAGCGGCATCTCGGCCTGGTGCCAGCGGTTGAGCGGGGCGAATTGCAGCCTTGGCTTGACTTGCTGGCGGAAAAAGTCGCGGCGACGGTCGATCTGGACCAGCTTCTGGCCTTGACCGACCAGCATGCTTCCTTTGACAAACCGGAACCGCTCTTGTTTAAAAAACGCGAAAATGCGAGCCAAGAACCGGTGACAATTGCGGTTGCGCGCGACTCGGCCTTTCATTTTTACTACCAGGAAAATTTTGAACTGTTGGAAGCGCACGGCGCCAAGCTGCACTTTTTCAGCCCGCTCGCAGGCGAATTGCCTCCGGCCGATGCCGACGGCCTGTACATCGGCGGCGGGTTTCCCGAGGAGTTCGCCGCACGGCTGGAGGCGCAAGCAGACGTCCGGCACGCGCTGAAATCGATGATCGAAGGCGGTTTGCCAACGTTCGCGGAATGCGGCGGCTACATGTTTTTGTGCGAGGCGATCCACGATCGCGCGGGCAATCGCCATGAAATGCTCGGCATCGTCAAAAACGAGGTCAAAATGCAGACGAAGCTCGCGGCGCTTGGCTATCGCGAGGCGGTTGCGCTGACCGACAGCATTTTGCTTGCGGCTGGAGAGACGGCACGCGGCCACGAGTTCCATTACTCGTCGCTGGTGCATGAGCTGGCACGCGACCATGCCTATGAGGTGAGCGGGCTGCGAGGACGAAAAAAAGAAGGCTTTGCACAAGGCAACGTGCTGGCAGGCTATACGCATTTGCATTTTGCCTCCAATCCCGGAATGGTCCAGCGCTGGCTCACCCATTGCCGCGAATGGAAACGGACGCGAGAGGAGCGTGCGACGGTATGAGCGCAAGCGAAGGGAAAGCAGGCAGAAGAGGGTTGTTTCTGGTTTACACCGGAGATGGCAAAGGGAAGACGACCGCTTCGCTCGGCGTAACCTTGCGGGCGATCGGACGGGGGATGAACGTGCGGATTTTGCAGTTCATCAAATCGCCGGAGCGCACTTATGGAGAGGCGCTGGCGCTAAAGCGGCTGGGCGTGGAGATGGAGCAATTGGGCATCGGCTTCACCTGGACGAAAACGCCGGAAGAGCATCGCGCGGCATTGCAGCGCGCCTGGCAAATCGCCAAGGGGGCGCTGGCTGATCCGACACTCGACCTTTTGGTGCTCGATGAGCTGAACAATGCGCTCGCCATCTCCAAATTTCCCATCGATGATGTGCTGCCGCTCGCTGAAGTGGTCGAGGCGATCCGCAATCGTCCGGCACACATGCATCTGGTGGTGACGGGGCGCAGCGCAACCGAAGAGCTATTGGCGCTGGCCGATTTGATCTCGACGATCGAGCCGACCAAGCATTACTACGAGGAAGGCATCGGTGCGGTCAAAGGGCTGGAATTTTAGCGGAAAGGAGGATCCGGCAATGAAAGCTCGCGCCATCATGGTGCAAGGAACGTCATCCGACGCGGGAAAAAGCATGCTGGCAACAGCGCTATGCCGCATTTTTGCCAATCAAGGCTTCAAGGTGGCACCGTTCAAGTCGCAAAACATGGCGCTCAATTCCTATGTCACCAAGTCGGGCGGAGAGATCGGCCGGGCGCAGGGCGTGCAGGCGGAAGCGGCGCGGATTGAGCCGACGACCGATATGAACCCGATTTTGCTCAAACCGAAGCAGGATATGGTGGCGGAGATGATCGTCCATGGCAAGCGTTTTGCCGATCTCGATGCCAGCGACTATCGGGCAAGCTACGTGCGGCAAGCGATGCCGTTTGTTCGTGAATCGTACGAACGGCTGGCAGCCGAGTACGATGTGCTGGTGATCGAGGGAGCGGGCAGCCCTGCGGAGATCAATTTGCGCGACCGGGATATCGCCAACATGCGGATCGCCGAGCTGGCTGATGCGGCGGTCATTTTGGTGGCTGACATCGAGCGCGGCGGCGTGTTTGCGAGCATCATCGGCACGCTGGCGCTTTTGACGGAAGAAGAGCGCAAGCGGATCAAAGGCTTTGTGATCAACAAATTTCGCGGGCGCCGCGAACTCTTGGACGATGGCATCGCTTGGCTGGAGCAGGAGACCGGCATTCCGGTGCTGGCGGTCCTTCCTTATTTCGACGTCGGGATCGATGCGGAGGATTCGCTTGCGCTCGCCTCGCTGCGCTTCAAGCGGCCGCGTTCCGACGAGTTTTCCATCGACATCGCAATTTTGCGTTTGCCGCGCATATCCAACTTTACCGACTTCGACCCGCTGTTCGACGAGCCGGAAGCCGGTGTCCGCTATGTGCGGCACGCAGGCGAGCTGGGCACGCCTGACCTTCTGATCATCCCGGGCACCAAAAACACGCTCGATGATCTCAATTGGTTGCGCGGTGCCGGGTTTGAACAACCGATCCGCTCGCTGCATGCAAAAGGGACGCAAATCATCGGGATATGCGGCGGTTATCAGATGCTGGGTGAACGGCTGTTTGATCCGGATGGCGTGGAAAATGGTCAATCGGAGGCGGCTGGCTTGGGCTTTTTGCCGATCGATACCGTGTTTCAGGCGGAAAAGAAAACGGTGCAGATGACTGGCAGATTGATAGCTGCATGGGAAGATGCAAGCGAACTGAAAGGCTACGAAATCCATCTCGGTATCTCCACCATGACTGGGCCTGCACAACCGTTCCTGCAATTGGCGGATGGCCGTTTGGATGGGGCGGTGTCGGCGGATGGGCAAGTATTCGGCACGTATTTGCACGGCTTGTTCCACAACCGTTCGTTTACACGGGAGCTTTGCAATCGGCTGCGTGTGAAAAAAGGACTCGACCCGCTGGCTGGCAGCGTGCTGACGGAAGCGGACCGGCGGGAGGAAGCGTACGAAGGGCTGGCGCGCCATGTCGCGGAGCATATGGACATGGAGAAGGTGTACCAACTGCTCAATGTCAAAGAAACTGGGGGAGTGAAGGTATGAACAAAAATCGGCTGATGGCAACAGGGCTGCTCGTTGCGGCATTTACGCTGTATTTCACGCTGAACGTACCGGAAACCGGCTACGCCATGCACATCATGGAAGGGTTTTTGCCGGCAGGCTGGGCGATTTTTTGGTGGGTTGTCTTTTTGCCATTTTTCCTGTATGGATTGCGGTCGATCAGCAAGATCGTCAAGGAAAATCCGGAGCTTAAGCTGTTGCTCGGTTTGTCGGGCGCATTCACGTTTGTCCTTTCCGCATTAAAGATGCCGTCGGTGACAGGAAGCAGCTCCCATCCAACCGGAACGGGACTTGGAGCGGTGCTGTTCGGCCCGACCGCCATGACGGTTTTGGGCAGCTTTGTCCTGTTATTCCAGGCGCTTCTCCTGGCGCATGGCGGTTTGACCACGCTCGGAGCAAACGCGGTTTCCATGGCAGTCGTCGGACCGTTTGTGGCGTATGGAATTTTCCGCTTGAACACGCGCTTGGGCGGCGGCGAGCGCTTGGGCATCTTTTTGGCTGCGGCGCTGGCTGACCTGGCTACCTATGTCGTGACCTCGATCCAACTGGCATTGGCGTTCCCAGCAGAAACAGGTGGAGTCATGGCGTCCTTTTTGAAATTCGCTGGTATTTTTGCAGTCACACAAGTGCCGCTGGCGATCAGCGAAGGGCTTCTGACCGTTATCGTCTGGAACTTCCTGAAAGCGTACAATGCGCATGAGTTAAAGCAGCTGAAACTGGTCAAACAGGAGGGATAAGCGATGAAAATGGCAAAAATGAATCTCCTTTTGTTCTTCTTCGTGGTCGCATTGGTTGTGCTTCCGTTGCTTTTTGTCAAAAACTCCGAATTTGGCGGGGCTGACGGCAAGGCGGAAGAGGCCATCCAGGAAATCAATCCGAACTATGAGCCATGGTTCCAGCCGCTGATTGAACCGCCGGGCGGCGAAACAGAAAGCTTGCTGTTTGCCGTGCAAGCCGCGATCGGCGCAGGAATCGTCGGCTATGCGGTCGGGTTGTACCGGGGCCGTTCCCGCAAGCAGGCCGCCGTCGAGGAGAAACGCATGTGAGCATGCAAATTGACACGCTGGCGTATGGCAATCGGCTGAGACACCTGCCACCTGGACAAAAAGTGCTGTTCGCCTGTGTGCTGCTTGTGCTGGTGCTGGCAGGACAACCGCTTGTTCAATGGTCGATCACAGCCTGGATCAGCTTGTGGATCGTGGCCTATGCCAACATCCCGTTTTCGTTTTATGCGAAGATGGTAGCGGTCGCATCCTTGTTTCTCTTTGCGAGCTTGCCAGCCCTTCTGGTCGAAATCACGGCTGCGAGCCATCTTCCCGCGAATTCGCTTTATGCAATCCACGTTTCAGCATGGGCCGTTTATTTGAGCAAGGCCGGTCTGGAAAAAGCCGTCATTCTCTTCTCGCGCTCGATCGCTTCGTTTGCCTGCCTGTCGTTCATCCTGCTGACGGTCCCGTTTGCGGAAATGATGCTGGTACTCAAACGATTGCGCGTCCCGACGCTCATCTGCGAGCTTTTGATGGTCATGTACCGGTTTGTTTTCGTGATTTGGGAAGCGGCGGCACAGCTGTATGTGGGGCAGCAGGCGCGGGGCGGCTACAGCGGCATCCGTGCCGGACTGAAAGATGCTGGCATGCTCGTGCGAATGCTGTTCGTCCGCACCATGCAGCGTTACCGGCAGCTGTCCATCGGGCTTGCGGCGCGCGGGTTTCAGGGAGAGTTGCACGTCCTGTCATTGACGCAGTACGAACGGTCGGTCCGCCATGAAGCGGAGGCCGTGCTGGGAGTCGTATTGCTGGCAGGGATGGAACTATGGATGGGGGGCTATTTATGACAACGACAACGCTGCTGCAAGCGACAGGTCTGCATTATACGTATCCGGGGGCAAAAGAGCCGGCGATCCGCGATTTGACGCTCTCGGTTCCGGCAGGCAAAAAAAGCGTGCTGCTCGGCCGCAACGGCTGTGGCAAATCGACGCTGTTCCTTGCGGCGAACGGCTTATGCCGGCCGGACGCGGGGACGGTTTTTTGGCGGGGAAAACCCGTAGCCTATGACCGACGTTCGCTCCTGGCATTGCGCCGGGACGTGGGACTGGTGTTGCAAGACCCGGAGCAACAGCTGGTCGCCGGGACGGTCGCCGAGGACATATCGTACGGCTTGTGCAATCAAGGGCTGCCGGATTATGAAGTGAAGGAAAAGGTGCAGGCGGCGCTTGAGCGGTTTCAGCTGACCGAGCTTGCGGACCGACCGCTGCATCAGCTGAGCCTTGGGCAAAAAAAACGCGTCTCGCTGGCCGGCGTCATGGTGCTCTCCCCGCAGCTGCTGCTGCTCGACGAGCCGACCGCCTACCTCGACCCGTCACAGACACGGCGCCTGATCGAAGAACTCGAACAAATTCATCAGGCAGGCACCGCCATTTTGATGGCGACGCACGACCTCGAGCTGGCCTGGAGCTGGGCGGACTGGGTATTCGTGATGGAAAACGGACGGCTGGTCATGCAAGGTGAGCCGCATGAGGTGTTGGTCTCGGCGGAAGAGTTGAAGGCGCTGCAGCTCGGGGTGCCGCAGATGGTAGCTCTATGGCAGGCGCTGCCGGATCGATGGAAAGAGCAGATGACGGATTGTGATATTCCACGCAGTATTGATGAATGGCGGGCACAGCTTGCTGTGTTTGATAGCAGAAAGAATGAAGAACCTGGTTATCTCCTGGAGCGATAGGGGAGTGCCGGGTTTTTGTTTTAGCGGAGGGAACCGGTTGACGATATGCAATCGGTTTGCAGTAGAAAATCGAGTCTTGATAAAATGTATTGCACGTAACGATGATGGTTACAACAACAGCAATTCCATAAAGATACAGGCAGCAAGCACCTAACGCGAGCTCTCTTTTTTACACAAGTTGTAACTATTTGTGTTACAACGAGATGCTATGTCAAATTGGGGGGCATGGAAAATGAAAATGTTGGTTACCGGTGCTACAGGAAAACTGGGAATGAAAGTGGAAGAAGCACTCTTGAAATCGATTACGGCGAGTCAATTGGCCGTAAGTGTCCGCAATCCGGAGAAAGAGGAAGGACTGCGCGCTCGCGGGTTTGACGTTCGCCAAGGCGGAGGAAGCTCTCGAACAAATTGTTCGTGGAATTCCTAAAGAGAGGAACCGAGAATCGTAGGCGAGATTCGCAACATGAAGCGTACGCAAGCAAAGGCTGCCGGTCAACTTACGGCAGCCTTTGCTATTCACGGTCAAGCGATCCGGAAAAACCAGCGAAATGATCGTTGAAAAAATGATGTAGACTGATCAATTATAAGGATCAACAGTATCCTTTATAGGAACATAACGTCTAGACTACCGCTGTGGTTCCTCTTCAATTGTCGATACCCATTAGTTGAACCATTTTTTCGTTGCTTGTAATACGGTTCCCCGCGCTATCTGTAACAGTAAAAAATCAATCAGGTATTACCCGATTGTTGCAAAAGTCGATAAGTGATGTTTATCCTCCAAATCGAATTTTTTTACCGCTTCCTTCTTCATTTCCGGTTTATTTGTAATTCCATCAATCGTGCCTTTTTTATGCAACGTTTTAAGTTCATTTAGCACGGTTGTATATTCAAACCCATTTTCTAAACCCATCTCGTAAAGGCATTTGAGTATGGTTACCTTGAACTCAATACTTTTGTCAGCTAAATATTCATATTCGTATCTGACCCTGGAAAGTGCTTGTTTTGCATTAAGACCGCCTTCTTGGAACTCTCCAAAGTCTCTTCGAATAAAAGTAATCAATTGTGGTATTGTAGGATATTTCATGATTAACACTCCTCTCATCCGTAATATACTGAAATTTGAATTCGTGGGAATCTTGCCCGAAACTGATTAATTACACTATGGCAACTATCGCAAGGTTTTCGTTCTGTATATAATACTATAATACCACGGGTTAATCGTTTATAATCGATTCTCCATGCAATATCTTCAAGAATTTTTGCTTCAGTATCAACTTTCCTGTCATATGCTTGATCTCTTGGTTCATTTTTATTGGGGAGACTTAGGGTACGGAATTTCCGTTTTGTTCTTAAATGGGATAACCGTCTAAGAACAGGGTCACCACTTGAACCACTATCATAACCACTGTGAGCATAAAAGTACCGAGGTAAACCAGAGATGTTAACATACGCTATCCCCACGTTTCCCTTATACGACAATGGAACAGGTAACCGCTCCCTTAAATTATCTTTTTTATCCCGCACTATGATATGCTTTCTTACGTTCATTTGTGGCTCCTTAAATAATTATATGTAAAAAATAATACAAATTTTCTAACCATCTGTCACCATTTTTTAACAAATCTCGACATGGAAATGTAACCGGATACTTTGACAATGAAATGCATGTACAGCGAGTCAAGCGCTGACGTGAAGTGCGATAATCTCGCACAAATCAGAAAGCTAACTGAAGCTTCCAATAAACTAAAGCTGATCAGTACGATGGAAAACACGCAATGATTGTAAGCATTTGATATGGAATAAGGTAGGATTTGTAAAAAAACAGCAGGAGGACGATGTATTGGCAAATCCAGTAACGGACAAATTTGACTATCCAATGATAACCATCCCAGCGGGAGAAGTAGATTTACGGCTTCCGCCTTCCCACGAAAGCGGAGTGGCAATATGCCTGCAAAGCAGGGGACCGCTGGCTATCGATACGGAGAGCTGGACAAGATCGGCTGGTATCAGGAAAACTCCGGTGGTCAGATCCATGAAGTAGGGCAAAATTAACCGAATCCGTGGGGGCTGTATGATACGCTCGGGAATGTATGGGAGAGGTGCTGGGATCTTTACGATGAACAAGTGTACGGATCCTACCGCATTTTCCGAGGAGGCAGCTGGGCGGAAGAGGCCAGGGGATGTTGGGCTTCATGCCGCCGCCGCAGCCATCCTACCTTTCGCATCGATGACCTTGGCTTTCGTCTTGCCCAGTCCATATGATCATCCAAGTAGAAAGCCGCTGCCCATCGGGGGAGCGGCCTTTCGACGTTATATCTATCGGTCGATGCCGCAGGTTATCCCAGTTGCTTTGCGGGTCACGGCATACCAGCAGATGCCGAGACAAAGCAGCATGACCGCACTCCCCAGATAGAGCCAGTCCGTCAAAACAAGATACCCCAGCAGCGGTCCGAGTGCGGCGCCTACATCCTGCAGGATCGAATACCGTGTCAAAAACGCTTTTCCACCAGGCATGCCAGTGGAAGTGCGCGTGGCAGCAGCGTCGCACAGCGTGGTCAAGGCAGTCGCAGACAGCTGAACGGCGACGATCAACCCAAGCCACAAAACCGCTGGAAGCGGGACGGGGACGAGTGCGAACAGCGGGGCTGCTGCAAGGAGGATCAGCATGAGGAGCACGTCGCTTTGTTTCAGCCGGTCTGACGTTCTTCCGACAAACGGAGCGAGAAACGGCTCCCATCCCCACCGAATCGCCGAGAGGAAGCCAGCCAAGGTGACGGCGCCGAGCAAGTGCGGGCCAAACCGCAGCCCGTCATGAAAATGGGTATCGACGACATGGCTCAGCGTCGAGGTGAAAATCCCTTGAAACAGCATGGCGATCACGGCGCCGGAACCGAGAATCAGCAAGAGCTGTGGCGAGGCATAGGCGCGGGCAGCCAAGCGTGTGTCGGTATGACCCTGCTGGCCGGGCGTACTGAAAAATGTATGTTTGTCCGACTCGGTTGTGATGCCTGCGGCTGGCAGCAACAGCAGCGAGAGCGCTGCCAGTGCCCCAAATAAAAGCGACGTGGCAGTAAAGCCGCATGCCTGCGCAAGAAGCCCGCCAAAGAGCATCCCTGCCAGGCTGCCGAGCCGGTAAAGGCCGTTGTAGGTGCCCATGTTTTTGCCGTGCTCATCGGGGCGTGAGGCATCCGCGATGGCATACAGGGCACCTAGCCGCAGCATGGACCATGTAAAGCCCCACAGCGCACGCAAAACGAACCATGTCCAAAAGCCGTTGGCATACCCATAGGCGACGGTTGTGCAGGCAGCGAGCGCAACCGCGAAAAGCAATGCCAGCCTGAGCGGGATTTTTTGCAGCAGCCGGCCGACGAAGGGGGCGAGCGGCAAGCGAATCAGACGATTGATCGACAGAAGAATCCCCGCCTCAAACAAGGAATGAAGCCCGGCATCCTGCCAATAGAATGGCAACAGGACATACAGCATGGAATCGCCCATGAGGCAAAACGCCGTGATGACGGCGATGGCTCGAACCGGATTTGGTCGTTCGATCATAGCGGAAAACGCCCCTCTTTTTTCTACGATTTGTTTCTCACTGTACGCTCGTTCGGACGAAAATTAAAATAGAAAGAAATGTGCAATTCATAAATTTTATTGATGAATGGGTGTTGGGGATGAATTTGCATGCGTTACGAATTTTTGCTGAAGTGGGCAAACTGGGAAGCGTGACAAAAGCGGCGGAACAACTGTTGATCAGCCAGCCGGCGATCACGGCGCAATTGCGCAAGCTGGAGCAAGAGACCAGGCTTCGCCTGGTTGAACCGGATGGCCGCGGGATCAAGCTGACTGCCAATGGCGAATTGCTGTATGCGCAAGCGATGCGCTTGTTTGCGCAGGAGCGGGAGATCGAGCAGCTGATCGCGGATTTGCAAGAGGGGGAACAAGGGAGGCTGCGCATCGGCGCGACACTGTTTCCGGCCAACTATTTGGTCCCGGGTTGGGTGGCACGGTTCAAGAAGGAGCATCCGCGTGTAGAGATTGAGATGCATACGGGCAATTCCCGGCTGGTTTTCGACCAGCTGCTGCGCGGAGATGTTGAACTCGCCCTGATGGCGGGCGGATGGGAAGAAGCGGGGATCGAGCGTCGTGTGATCGGTTGGGATGAGCTGTGGTTTATCGTGCCAGCTGACCATGAGCTGGCAGGCAGCTGTACAACGATTGAGCGGCTGATGCGCGAACCGTTTCTGTTCCGCGAGCAGGGAAGCTCTACCCGCAACATGCTGCTGTCGCTTTGCGCGACCCATCGGGTGGAACCTCCGCAGGCAGGGCTGATGTTCCAGGGAATTCATGAAGGACTGCAGGCGGTAATCGCCGGCTACGGGGCCATGCTCGTCCCGTCGCTGGCAGCCCGCGAGCCGATTGCTGCTGGCAAGGCAGCGCGCGTCTGCGTCGAGGGAGTGAGCATGGAACGGCCGATTACGCTCTGTATGAGAAAAGGGGAGCAAGCATCCCCTGCTGCTGCACGATTCATACGTATGCTGGAACAGATTTTGGCGGAAGAAACAAACGGCTCCTTGCAGCTTTCAACCGATGCAAATGTGCAATCCAAATAATTTACAATTGACCGCTTGTCCTCGTGATGCTACGATGTTTTTGTCAAATAGAAAACAATTATTTCTATAAGAAATAAAATGGAGAGGAGATTTTGACAAAATGAACAAGCAGCAAGTAGCAAACACCGTACTGCATGTCGTACTGGGGATTATTTTCTTCGTGCACGGCTTGGCAAAACTGCAGATGGGGCTGGACAACGTGGCAGGATGGTTCGGCAGCATGGGGCTGCCTGGTTTCCTCGGCTACACGGTAGCATTCATTGAATTGCTCGGCGGCGCTGCCTTGATTATCGGATTGGGCGTGCGCTACGTGTCTATCCTGCTCGCGATCGTGATGATCGGCGCGATCTTCAAGGTCAAGCTGGCAAACGGCTTGCTCGGCGGCGACCAAGGACCTGGTTACGAACTCGACCTGGCACTGCTGGCAGCGGTTGTGTATTTCATCATCGCAGGCGTAAAAGGACCGGTAGACCGTTTGTTTGGTAAAAAGCAATCATAATGAAGTTGATTGAAAGCAAAAGAAAGCTCCGGAATGGATGGGGCTTTCTTTTTTTGCTTTTATCAATTATTGAGGAAGCTCAGGGATTTTCGGAAAAAGGCGGAACGGAAGCTTTTACAATGCCTACCACTCCCCGACCCCCAGCAGGCATTGTAACCCGCTTCCGTGGAGCCTTTTTTCGAAAATCCCCGAATTTCCACCATAAAACCTAATTCATAGTTTACAGGTAGGAATAATATAGATTACAATATAAAAAAACAGACCGATACGAGATTCCAAGATGTTGGAGGTAACGATCACGATGGAAAAAACAATCACCATTCCTGCTGGCGAAACGAAACTTGCCGCGATTTATCATACAAACGAAGAAAATGACAAAGGAAAGCGTCCGTTGATTATCATCTGCCATGGCTTTGTGGGCAGCAAAACAGGTGTGAATCGCCTGTTCGTCAAAGCAGCCCGCGAATTTGCCAAAGATGGCTTCAACGTGCTCCGGTTCGACTATGCCGGTTGCGGCGAGAGTGAAGGCGACTATGGAACCGGCGGTTTTGATCATCTGCTGGAGCAGACGCAGCATGTGCTTGATTTCGCATTCGGACTGGAAGGAATCGATCCGAACCGGGTCATCCTGGTCGGACACAGTCTGGGCGGGGCCGTCGCGCTGCTGTCGGCCATTCGCGACACGCGTATCCACAAACTGGTGATGTGGGCCGCAGTCGGACATCCGTTCCAAGACATCGTGCGCATTGTTGGCGAGACGGAGTACAGCAATTCCTTTTACCTGCCGTATATCGACCACGAAGGATTTGCGTTGACCAACCGCTTCTTCCGTTCGCTCGCTGGCTACAAGCCGCTTGAAGAAGTGCAAAACTATACAGGCGACGTGCTGCTGGTTCACGGCACGAATGATGAAGCGATCCCGGCGAAATACAGCTTCCTGTACCACAGCGCGTTCAAGCTACGCAAGCGGGGCAGAAGCGACAAGGAGATTATTTTCGGGGCGGACCATACGTTTTCGTCAATCGACGGCGTCAACCAATTGATTCATCACACGCGCAGATGGCTGGCAGCGGTGCTCAAGCAACAGCAGCCGACAGTGTTTGAACGCGAGCACGAATACCAGACGCCATTGTTCGGCTGCATGTAGGGAAAGCATCCGTGCGAAAAGAAAAAAGGCATGGCACACCACGAACGAATGGGTGCCAATGCCTTTTTCGTTTTGCAAGCAGACGCGTCTATAATGTGCGCTTCCGGTCCTCGGAATAGCTTGCGATCAACAGGACCGCGGGCGTATCGCCGAGATTTTTGACGATGTGCGGGACGCAGGATTGCCAGGAAAACGTATCGCCTTCTTCCAGCACCGCTTCATCCTCGCCTTGTTGTGCCAACACTTTTCCTTTCAGGACAAAGTGGCATTCCTCCCCCGGGTGCACGCTCATATCGTTTTCGCGGGGGTAGCCGACAGGAATTTCGATCAGGCTGAGCCGCAGCCCGCCTTCCGTGCTCAAATGTTCAACCGTAATTCGATCTTTTCCATAGGTGCTGAAGGTCCGCTCATTTTTGCGGACAATATTCATCCGCTCCTCTTTTGCCAGAAGCAAATACGGAAGCGGAACATTGAGAAAGTTAGCGATGCTTTCCAACGTCGCGATCGAAGGAGACGTCTTGTTGTTTTCCACATGACTCATGAAGCCTTTGGACAACCCGGTCCCTTCACACAGCTGTGCGATGGTAATGCCTTTGCGCTTGCGAATCGCGCGAATGGTCGAGCCGATATCCATACGTCTAGCCACCTGTATCTAAATATATTTTTTGTATTGCATGAAATCTTTTTAGAAAGTTGGCAGCTCAGGGATTTTCGAAAAAGGCGGAATGAAAGCTTTGACAATGCCCACCAGGCGGAAGGAAAAAAATGAGAACGCTTTTGCGCCACATCTACTTCATTGAGATACACCCGCCGCGCAGCGTGTGGCTTTGGGGCGCAGTTCTCATTTTTTTGCTTTCGCCGTTCTCCCCGACCCCCAGCAGGCATTGTCACCGCTTTCATGGAGCCTTTTTCGAAAATCCCCGAACCTCCACCAACACCTCCATGGTAGCAAAAACATCAAAAGGTTTCTAGTCCACGCCCAATTATGCTATACTCGTCTCAATCCAATACTAACCTTCAGGGCAGGGTGAAATTCCTGACCGGCGGTGATGGCATGCGAATGCCCGAGCCCGCGACTCCCCGTACGCCTTAGAGCGGGGACTGACTTGGTGAAAATCCAAGGCCGACGGTTACAGTCCGGATGGAAGAAGGTTGCAGAGCGTTTACAAGCAGGGTCTTTTTTTCAAAAAACCTGCGAGTGAACGCTTATTTCCCTATGCCCTGGTTTCTTCTACAAGAAGCTGGGGCATTCTTTTTTTGCAACTGACAGGTTAAGCAGGATGGAAGGGGAGTTACATGCAAGACGAAGTCTTCATGCGCCTGGCGCTGGACATGGCAAAAGGCGCAGCAGGACAAACCAGCCCTAATCCGATGGTGGGCAGCGTTGTAGTGAAAAACGGTGAGATCGTCGGGATGGGCGCCCATTTGAAGGCAGGCGAACCCCATGCAGAGGTTCATGCGCTGCGGATGGCAGGGGAAAAAGCCGCTGGTGCCACGATCTATGTGACGCTGGAGCCGTGCAGCCATCATGGGCGAACACCGCCGTGCGCAGATGCCATCGTGGCGACAGGCATTTCTCGTGCCGTCATCGCCACGCTCGACCCGAACCCGTTGGTGGCAGGACGAGGTGTGAACAAGCTGAAGGAAGCTGGCATCGAGGTGACGGTCGGGGTGCTGGAAAAGGAAGCCTGCACGCTAAACGAGGTGTTCTTCCATTACATCAGCACGGGACGTCCGTTTGTGACCGTCAAAACGGCGATGTCGCTGGATGGCAAAATCGCCGCCAAAACAGGCCACAGCCAATGGATCACGGGGGAGGCGGCACGGCGGGAGGTGCATCAGCTGCGGCATCGGCACGATGCCATACTGGTGGGCATCAATACGGTGATCGCGGATGATCCGGAACTGACGGCCCGCTTGTATGAAACTACGCGCCAACCGGTTCGAGTGATATTGGACAGCACGCTTCGGATGCCGCCAAGCGCGCGGGTCGTAACGGACGGCAAGGCGCCGACATGGGTGTTTACGACAAGGCGCGCTCCACAGGAAAAGGTGGAAGCGATCAAGCGGTTGGGCGCGCAGGTATTCGTGCTTGACGCGCAGGTGATCGAAATCGGCATGCTGCTCGATACGCTCGGGCAAGCAGGCATCACTTCGCTCCTGGTGGAGGGAGGGAGCGGGGTGAACGGCGCCTTTTTTGACGCGCGGGCGATCCAGAAGCTGATCAGCTATCTGGCATGCAAGCTCGTGGGCGGAGCGGCCGCACCTGTTCCGTTTGGCGGCAGCGGGATCGCCTACATGCATGAAGCGGTTTGGCTCGATGACATCGAGGTCCGGCAGGTGGATCGCCACGATTTGCGGATCAGCGGCTATCCACGGTGGGACGTGGAACAATAAACAAGAAGTGCGAGTGAGGTGTGCGGTATGTTTACCGGAATAATCGAGGAAGTGGGCAGCATCGAGCGGGTCGCCGGCGGCTCCCGGGCAAGCACGCTGACGATTCGGGCCCAGACTGTGCTTGCGGACGTTCGCTTGGGCGACAGCATCGCGGTCAATGGCGTCTGCCTGACGGTAACCTCATTTCAAGAGACACGCTTTACGGTGGACGTGATGCCGGAAACGCTCAAACATACCAATTTGGGTGCGCTGGGGACAGGCTCACCGGTTAATCTGGAGCGCGCGCTCGCGGTTGGCAGCAGGCTCGGCGGGCATCTCGTTTCGGGTCATGTGGATGGCACCGGCCGGATTGTCAGCCGTTCGCAAAATGCCAACGCGGTGCTCTTTCGCGTCGAAGCATCCGACGATTTGCTGCGCTACATGATTCCGCGCGGTTCGGTCACGATCGACGGCATCAGCTTGACGATTACCGAGGTGAACGACCAAGATTTTTGCGTATCGATTATTCCGCATACGTTGGAAATGACATGCCTGAGGCAGAAACAGGCAGGCGATGAGGTCAACCTCGAATGCGATCTGATTGGCAAGTATGTCGAGCGGCTGCTGGGCGTGCGCGCCGAAAAGCCCGGGCAGGGCAAAAGCACGGGGCTGACGGCTGAATTTTTGCGTGAACACGGCTTCTGACCCATCGGGAGAGGATCGGCAAAAAGGAGTGGAAAAGGAGGAACAGCATGTTCCATTCGATAGAAGAAGCATTGCAAGATTTGCGCATGGGGAAAGCCATTATCGTCGTGGATGATGAAGACCGCGAGAATGAGGGCGATTTCGTTTGCTTGGCGGAAGCGGCGACGCCTGAAATGATCAACTTCATGGTGACACACGGCAGAGGTTTGGTTTGCGTGCCGATTACGGAAGAGCGCGCGCAAGCCTTGCAGCTGAAAACGATGGTGGACGTGAATACGGACAAGCAGGGAACGGCGTTCACCGTTTCCGTCGACGAAATCACGACGCATACCGGCATTTCCGCACAGGAACGCTCGAAGACTGCGCTCGCGCTGATCGATGAGACGAAAGGGGCGGAAGCTTTTCGCAGGCCGGGCCATATGTTTCCGCTCATCGCGAAAAAAGGCGGCGTCCTGCGCCGTTCCGGCCATACCGAAGCGGCTGTCGATCTGGCTGTGCTGGCGGGGAGCTATCCGGCTGGCGTGATTTGCGAAATCATGAATGAGGACGGAACGATGGCGCGTTTGCCGCAGCTGACCGAAATCGCCAAGCGTTTTGACCTGAAGCTGATTTCGATCGAAGAGCTGATTCGCTACCGAACCGCCAAGGATTGCTTGGTGAAGCGGGAAGCGGAAGCGCAGCTGCCGACGGCTTACGGTGATTTCCGCATCGTCGCGTACTCCAATCTGGTGGATGACAAGGAGCATGTCGCACTGATCAAAGGGGACATTTCCCCCGATGAGCCGGTATTGGTCCGCGTTCATTCCGAATGCCTGACTGGCGATGTGTTCGGCTCGCATCGCTGCGATTGCGGCCCGCAGCTGCATGCTGCGCTCAGACAGATTGAGGAAGCGGGAAAAGGCGTGCTGTTGTACATGCGCCAGGAGGGACGAGGCATCGGCCTGATCAACAAGCTGCGCGCATACAAGCTGCAGGAGGAAGGTCTGGATACGGTGGAAGCGAATGAAAAGCTGGGCTATCCGGCCGATCTGCGCGATTACGGCATCGGCGCGCAAATCCTCAAAGATTTGCAAGCATGCAAAATCCGCTTGCTGACGAACAATCCACGGAAAATACGCGGGATGAGCGGCTACGGTCTGGAAGTGGTGGAGCGCGTCCCGATCCAGATGCCGACGCATCGCCATAACGAAAAATATTTGCAAACCAAACATGACAAACTGGGCCATCTGCTCAGTCTGATAAAGGAGTAATCGACAATGAAAGTGTTTGAGGGACATTTAGTCGGAACCGGCTTGCGCGTCGCGATTGTCGCAGGCCGCTTCAATGAGTTGATTGTAAGCAAGCTTGTAGGCGGGGCGCTCGACGCGCTGAAGCGGCACGGTGTTGCCGATGAAGATGTGTCGCTGGCATGGGTGCCGGGGGCATTCGAAATCCCGCTGATCGCCAGAAAAATGGCGGAATCCGGAAAGTATGATGCGGTTGTGACCCTCGGGGCGGTCATTCGCGGGTCTACGCCTCACTTTGACTACGTCTGCAACGAATGCGCGAAAGGCGTGGCGTCGATTTCGCTGGCAACGGGCGTACCGACGATTTTCGGGGTGCTGACCACAGACAACATCGAGCAAGCGATCGAGCGCGCAGGCACGAAAGCGGGCAACAAAGGCTGGGAGGCGGCAGCTGCGGCGATTGAAATGGCCAATTTGAACAGACAACTCTCTTTGTAAATGGAAAAGCCCTTCCCGGACGCGAACGTTTGAGAAGGGCTTTTTGCCTGGGCCATAACTGTCCAGCCGATTTCCTTACTTGTTGTTGTGGGACCCGTCGCAATTGCCTTGCGCATTTTGGGTCTTTCCACAGGCGCATTGTTTTGCCATGCTTGAACACCTCCTGCACTATTTTATATAGAAACGAAAGTCCCTATCCATTATAAATAGCATTACAATTCGTAAGAGTCAACAATTCGTTTACTTGACTGAGTCGAACAGCTTTGTTACGATCGATTTGTTAATAAAAATATTTGTTTTATATGATAAAACTCTTCAACAGAAGATATTATAGGCACTCCTATCACTCTGAAAAGAAGGTGGAAACATGGTACCATCATTGTTTTTAGCGCATGGTTCGCCCATGCTAGCCATTGAAGATACCGGATACAGCCAATTTCTTGAAAACCTTGGACAGCAAATCAAGCCGAAAGCGATCGTTATTTTTACCGCCCATTGGGAAACGGACGTCCTCACCATTTCGTATACGAATGATGCCTATGATACCATTTATGATTTCGGCGGTTTTCCTGACGAATTGTATCGCATCAAGTATCCTGCAAAAGGCTCGGAACCAGTCGCCGAAATGGTAGAAGCCAGGTTCAAGCAAGCGGGAATCGCAGTCAGAAGAGATACGACGCGCGGTTTGGATCATGGGTCCTGGACGCTGTTGTACCGCATGTATCCAAACGCAGACATTCCCGTTGTCCAAATCTCGGTGAACCCATACCTTGCTGTCCGTGAGCAGATCAAAATCGGTGAAGCGCTCCAAGGCATTGGGAAGGAAGACATTTTGGTCATTGGCAGCGGCGTTACCGTTCATAATTTGCGCATGCTGAAATTTGGCCAACAGCACCCGGACGCGTGGGCCACAGAATTTGACGATTGGTTGATTGCGCACATTCAAAACCATGATGTCGATGCGCTCGCTGATTATGAAACCCAGGCTCCACATGCACGAATGGCGGTACCGCGAGCGGAGCATTTCGTTCCACTCTTTATCGCGATGGGAAGTGGGAACCCGGACACCAAAGCGCAAATCATTCATCGCAGCTATGATTATGGGACGTTAAGCTATCTCAGCTTTGCATTTTCATAAGAAATTGGATTCAGAAGGACCAGTGCCCTTGGCGTTGGCATTGAGCAGGTAGCGTTTTCGCAACGTCTGGTCTAGACGTGAGTCGGTATGCCCATACTGATGAATGAGAATGCGCATGTACAGGGAGACGTATGGATGGAATCTGGTAAAATTCTGGTTACGGGTGTAACAGGCAATGTAGCTGGCGAAATGCCACCCCTTCTTCAAAAAGCGGGCCTGCCATTCATCGCGGCAGCTCGCAACCCCGAAAAAGCGAGGGAACAGCTGGGAGGCTCGATTGAATACATCGCATTTGACTTCGAAGCACCTGAGACGTTCAGGCCCGCTTTGGAGCAATCCGATAAAGTGTTTCTCATCCGTCCACCAGCGATTTCGGATATTCGGAGGCTTGTTCCTTTTCTGACAGCATGCAAACAAGCGAAAGTTCGGCACATTGTTTTTCTTTCCTTGTTGGGGGCAGAAAAAATGCCGTTTGTTCCACATCGGAAAATTGAAGCATGCATTTTGAAAGCAGGAATACCCTACACATTTCTCAGGGCGAGCTTTTTTATGCAAAATTTGAGCACAACCCACCGTGATGAAATCCGTAACGAGAATATGATCTATGTGCCTGCCGGGAACGGTCGCACCAGTTTTATCGATGTGCGCGATATCGCCGAGGTAGCCGTGCGAGCTTTCCATGATCCGCAACATCTGAATCAAGCCTATTCCCTGACCGGATTTGAGGCGTTGACGTACAATCAGGTCGCGGAAATTTTCAGTTCGGTACTCGGAAGAACCATAACCTATGTCTCGCCACCACCTTCCCAATTTCGGGCACGGCTTATTGAGCGGGGTGTGCCGAAAGATATGGCGACAGTCATGGTGGGCATATATGTAACGGCGCGCATCGGCCTGGCAAAAAAAGTGACGCCGGATATTGAACGCATCCTTGGAAGAAAGCCCATTTCCATGCATACGTTTATTGAAGATTATCAGTCATGGTGGAAGTGAAAAGCCTGTTGAGGTGAAATTCAACAGGCTTTTTTGCATGCTTTTTGTGCACAGCGAGGCGCTACCGGAAGGGTTTACGTTGGTTAGGGTTCGGTTTCCGATTCAACAAACGTTGATAGTGCCCGAGCAATGCCTGTACGGTATGGGCCCAACTGTACTTTTCCACCGCTCGCCGGCGGCCGCCAATCGACAGCCGTCCTGCGAGAGACGGCGATGCTTTCACGGCCATCATCTGTTTTGCAAAAGCGGCAGGGCTGGTGAAAGCCGATACCAACAAGCCGCTTTTGCCATGCTCGATGATTTGCGCAATTCCCCCGCGGCGCGAAGCGATTACCGGCAGGCCAGATGCCATCGCCTCGGTATTGACCATGGCAAACCCTTCTCGATATTGCGAGGGACAGACGAACACATCGCCCAAGTGATAAAGCTCGGCGATGCGCGCGGGCCGAATGTAGCCGGTGAATCTAATGGGCACGCCCAATGCTTGTGACAACCGGCGCACGCGGCGGATATAAGGGCTTTGGGCAGCAACGCCGGGCCAGGAAGATCCGATGACGATCAAACGAACATTGGCATAGCGGCGTTTGAGCAGAGCGACGGCATTGATCAGCGTATGCAGTCCTTTGCCATAAACAACTCGACCGACAAACAAAACGTTGTACGTCCCGGAAACGCCCCATCTTGCCCGCAATTGCTGCTTGAACGCTTTGGGGCGGGGACGAAACTTGAACGTGTCCACCCCAAGCCGTGCCGTGCTGAACTTATGCGCGTGGGCAGGAAAGCGCGATTTCAGCACCGCAGTAAGAAAGGAACTGACGGAAGTGATCCCGCTCGTTTGCCGCAAAATCGAAGAGGCCCGTTCCTTTGACAGTTTTGACAGAAAGGTAAGCGAGTGAAGCTGCAGCATGATCGGCGTGTGCGGGAATGCTTTCCGGACATGCGGAACGAACGTAGGGCGATTTTCGATTTGGATCAGGTTGAAGCGGAATCCTTTTACCCGGCGCAATGCTGCCTGAATGAAGGCATATCGCCCCGAAACGGGCAGACGAATAATCGTCAGCCTGCCTCCCTGCAATCGGCTGACGGCTGGCAAGCTTGGATGGGACCGGCTGATCAGGACGACTTGATGATGCTGACTCAATCGTCGCACGATTTCGTAGATGACGGTTTCGACAGAGCCTCCCTTTATAGGAGGGACAGGCAGTTGTTCCGGAGCGATAACTAGGATGCGCATGACTAACTCCCCCTGTTGCAATCTCAATCATGCAGTTTATGAAAGGGGAGAAGGGAAGTCCACGGACACGAATCTATTTCATTCACTTTTAATTTTTCTCATGTACAGTTACGATGACCACTCAATCGTAAATCAGGCAAATCATCTTGTAGGCTAAAATGGGTGGAGAGTGTTCAAGATACGTACAGGGACCTTTTTCCCCAAGGTCCCTCCTTGCATGCAAACAGGAGAGAAAAGAGGTGCGGGAATGCGAGTTTTACTTGCGGAAGATCAGCTCGTCCTGGGCAAAATCATTGCGCATATGCTGAAGCAAAGGGGCGGCCATGACGTCACGTGGGTAACGGATGGGCAAGAGGCCTATAACCTGATCATCGACTCCTATTACGATGTGCTTGTCCTGGATTGGATGATGCCGCAAAAAGACGGCGTCACCTTATGCAAGGAATTGCGTGAACAAGGGTATTCGGGTGCGATTCTGCTGCTTACGGCCAAGGATACGCTGGAGGAACGGATCGAAGGGCTCGACGCAGGAGCTGACGATTATTTGGTCAAGCCGTTTGAGCATGACGAGCTGCTCGCCCGCTTGCGTGCGCTGTCACGCCGGAATTTTGCCCCGATCCAGGAGGACATCATTGAAGTGAATGGAATCAGACTGAACCGTTCCAAGCAATCCATCACCCGCGATGGCGAGGAGATCCAATTGACAGGAAGGGAATTTGCCTTGCTCGATCTGTTGGTGCGCAACCGGGGAACGGTGCTGACCCGCGACTTGATTCACGATCGCATTTGGGGCGGCGACATGGAGGTTGCCAGCAATTCGGTGGATGTCTACATCACGATGCTGCGCAAAAAAATCGATGCGCCGAACCAAAAAACGTTGATCCGCAGCATCAGGGGAGTGGGGTACGTCATTGAAAAATCATAACAAAGAGCTTTTTCGGGACACAAGGAAACGGTTGACGATCATTAATAGCGTGATGCTGATGGTCTTCCTTTTGCTGTTTATTATCGGTACGTTCGGTTTGCTCTTTTCGATTTTTTATAACGAACAAAAACTGGAACTAAAAGCGCTTACCCAGCAAGAGGTAGAGGAGACCAAGACGAGTGCGCCGGGTGTAACGAAGCCCGATAATGCATATGCTGCCAATCAAGGGATGTATTTCAATTATTTCGTAAAAGAAAACGGAGAACTGGTGGTAGGGGACGAATTTGCACCCGAAATGCGGCAAGCGATCGTGGAATACGTGAATGGGTGGAAGCCGAATACCGTTGAAATCAAATACAAAGCAATCGAAAACCAGAAGCAAGCAGAGTCGCACCTTTTGATTGCTGCACAAACGGTTTCTCAAAATGGCCGCATGTTGGGCACCGTTTACTTCGGTAAAGACGTTTCGTATTTGTGGAGCATGTTCACATGGCTGTTGGTCGTGTTGCTCGGGATGACCGTGCTCTTTATGGGGGGTGCCATCGTGACCGGCCAGTTTTTGACGAGGCGCGCCATGAAGCCGATTTTGCGATCCTACGAATTGCAGCGGGATTTTTTGGCGGATGCTTCCCATGAACTGAGAACGCCGATCAGCATTTTGAAATCGGGCCTTGACCTGATTGGGCTGGAAGATGGCGACAAGCTTTCGGCATTCTCGCATGAACTCTTGCAAGACTTGCAAAAAGAAGCGAAGAGCGCGGCGAAAATGGTGGGCGATCTGTTGCTGCTCGCACGCACCGATTCCGGCGTACAGGAAATAACGATGGACACCTTTGATTTTTCCCTGATGGCGGAGCAAGTGATCCGTTCGATTCAAGGGTTTGCCCAATCGCGGCAAATCCGACTGCATTTGCATGGGCAGGATGCCATCGTGCTGCACGCCGATCAGGAAAAGATCAAGCAGCTCTTGTATATTTTGCTGGACAATGCGGTGAAATACACGCCGGAACAAGGAGAAATAACGCTTACGACCAGGACAACGATGGTCGACCACAAGCCCAAGCTATGCATCATGGTTGAAGACACGGGGATCGGGATTGAGCCCGACCAGCTTGCCCACATTTTTCACCGGTTTTATCGCGTAGATAAAAATCGCTCCCGTCAATCAGGAGGGACAGGGTTGGGCCTTGCCATAGCCAAATGGATTATCGACGCCCACCGCGGGACCATCCACGTCGAAAGCGTGCCGGGTGTTGGCAGCTCCTTTACGGTTCTTCTGCCGCTGAAGTAATGGAGCCGCAGGGGATGATCGGTATTGGCGTCTCTTTTGCGTTTTTTTCATATGGTTTTCATAATCGCGTGGTATCTTTGAAGTAAAAACGCCATCCGCCACGAAAGGGATTTTTTTCATGAAACGTATACGTATACTTTCTTTCAGCCTGCTTTGCCTGTCCGTGCTTTTAGGTGTGCTGCTGTACAAGCCGTCACCTGCAGATACGCAGAATGTGACAACCAGTCATGCTTCGGCGAAGTCGACCGCTGCCACTCGATCGGTAACCACGACACCGTCGGCCAAAGCCGGATCAACACCCAAGCCGAAACCGGCGAACGTCGAACATGTGGTCATCCTCGTGGAGGAAAATCATTCGTTTGGCCAAATCATTGGAAAAAACGCAGCTCCGTACTTGAACAGCTTGGTCAAGGAGGGGGCGCTGTTCAGCAACTCTTTTGGCATCCGGCATCCAAGCCAGCCGAATTACTTGGCGCTTTTCTCAGGTTCCACGCAAAACGTGAAGGATGATTCCTGTCCTCACTCCTTTTCAACACCGAACCTGGCGACAGAATTGATGGGTGCGCATCTGTCGTTCGGGGGGTATTCAGAAGATTTGCCAAAGGTCGGGTTTACCGGTTGCTCTTCGAAAGGGTATGGACGGAAGCATAATCCATGGGTCAACTTCACGAATGTTCCGGCCGGGGTGAATATGCCGCTTACCAGCTTGCCAGGCGACTTTGCAAAGCTTCCGACCGTTTCATTCGTCATCCCCAACCATATGGACGACATGCATGATGGGACCGTGGCGCAAGCGGATCAGTGGTTGAAACAGCACATCGCTCCGTATGTCACATGGGCGAAAAAGCACAACAGCTTGCTGATCGTCACCTGGGATGAAGATGACTTTTCTCCGAAAAACCATATCCCGACATTGTTTGTCGGCCCCATGGTCAAGCCGGGAAGCTATTCTGAAACAATCAATCACTACAACGTCTTGCGCACGATCGAAGATATGTACCATTTGGGCCATTTGGGGGAAAGCGCGAAGGCGACCCCGATTCAGGACGTTTGGAAGTAACGGTCGGGCAGGAGGAGGGTGTCTACGCTTCTGGAGCGCTACGGGAAGTATGTGTTCATCCGGCAGAACCACATCGCCAAAGCGGATGCCTGGTTTGCCAAGTACGGCGGGGGAACCGTCTTTTTTTGCCGCTGCTTGCCGGTGGTGCGAACATTCATCTCGCTTCCGGCGGGTGTGAGCGGGATGCGATTTGATCGGTTTGTCATTTTGACAAGCCTTGGATGCATCCCGTGGAATTTGCTGCTGACCTACGGTGGCTACCGTTTAGGGGAAAATTGGAGCCGGATCGAGCCGTGGATGAAACCGATCAGCTACACTATTCTCGCCGGGCTTGTGCTGGCAGTGTTGCTCTTTCTTTTTCGAAACGTAAAGAAGACGCCTTCGCGATAAAAACGTGAGGCGTCTATTTGTTTGGAATCATCAGCGTATTTTCCGGTAGTGCTTGAGAAGCCTCTTCACGGTCTTTGACCAGCTGAACGATCGAACGACCCGACGGCGTCCACCAGCAGCCAGCTTTTTCGCTAACGATGGGGACCTTTTCAATTGGATGAGACGACTGGCGAAAGCTTTCGGACTCGTGTATGCAGATACCAAAAAACCGCTTTTGCCATGCGTTATGATCTTGGTGATGCCGCCACGTCGGGAGGCAACCACCGGAATTCCCGATGCCATCGCTTCCGTGTTGACCATGGCAAAACCCTCGCGATAGATGGATGGACAAACAAGCACATCACCCAAATGATACAACCTGGCGACCCGAGCCGGGGGGATGTACCCGGTAAACCGGATGGGAACGCCTAACGATTTTGACAATTGACGAACCCGCTTCATATACGGGCTTTGGGAACGAACGCCTGGCCATGATGAGCCAATGGCGATCAACCGGACTTTGGGGAAATGTTTTTTCAACAGGGCAACCGCTTTGACTAGCGTGTGCAGCCCTTTCCCGTGAACCATCCGCCCGACGAACAAAACGTTGTATGTGCCAGAAACGCCCCATTGTTTGCGCAACTGCTGCTTAAACTGTGGGGAACGGGGGTGAAATCTGTCCGTGTTTACACCCAATTGGGCTGTGCGAAATTTTTTGGCATGTTTTGGAAATCGATGCTTCATGGCATGTTTCAAAAATTTGCTGACCGACGTAACGCCGTTCGTTTGCTTCAAAATGGCTTGGGCGCGTTTTTGGGAAAGGTGGGACATGAACGTGAGCGAGTGAAGCGACAGCATGATGGGAATGCCTTTGAATACACGACGCACATGGGGGACGAACGTGGGACGGTTTTCTACTTGAATGACATTGAATGTTTGTCTTTTTACGTTTTGCAGCGCCTTCTTGATGTAACTGTAGCGATTCGGAGCGGATACACGAACGATTTTCAGCCGTCCGCCATTTTGCTTGCTCACGGAAGGCAATCTCGGATGAGAACGGCTGACGAGAACAACCGAGTGTTTCCGGCTCACCCGCCGAAAAATTTCGTAAATGACCGTTTCCACTGATCCTCCCTTAATGGGCGGGATGGGCAATTGCTCTGGTGCGATAACCAGGATGCGCAAAACAGATTCCCCCTGTCAGTATGCTGGGCCATACAGTATATGTGAGGGATCAGTGGAGTTCTATAGACCATTGCATCAATTACCGTTTCGAACGCAGATAATGCCTTTCTTGGTATCGTTGATAGAACCAGATTCCGACCGCAAGCACAAATCCGCTAAAAAAATAGCTCCCGATCACATCGCTTGGATAATGGACGCCAAGATAAATGCGGCTGATGCCGATGCCTGCAATCATGATGGTGCTCATCAAAATGATGGCCAAACGAACAGAAGGCCGATCGCTTTGGTGCCACAAGAGAAACGCGAGAATGCCATAAAAAGAAAAGGCCGTCATCGAATGCCCGCTAGGGAAACTGTAGCCTGTCTCATGCACAAGCTGGTGCAAATCGGGGCGCGCGCGCTTGAACGCATGCTTCAGCAGCCAGTTTGAGAGAATGGTCGAGGACAGGACCGAAACGAACAAGTAAACCTCCGCGCGTTTGGGATAATACCTATGCAAGAGAAGTAACACAATAGCGGCCAGAACCACCATCGGAATGGGTGAACCGATAAACGAGAGAAATTTCATCACAGTGGTGATCGCCGGGAATTCAAATCCTTGTAAGAACCCGGAGATCGCGCTGTCAAAATGAGAAAGAGCGTGCCGGGAGATCAGGCTCGCGAGAAAAACGAAGCCGATCACCGACACGATTGAGAGTACAATCGGCTTTGATAACGGTTTGGCACTCATGGTGGCATCCTCCCATACGATCAACTTTTATCAAGTCTATCCAAATGAGAGTCTTGTTAGTAAGGGAGAAACGCAATGGGGCATTCTCGATGAAAAAAGCCTGAAACCGCAACAACGGATCGTTTGTTGCGGTTTCGGGCTTTTTTGGTGTGTCGACGTGTTCGCTGCTATTTGACCAGCTCTTCTTTTTTCAGGAAAGCATGGTCTGCCAATACGTAATTCGTGACAGCCGATAGCTTGGCGTCTTTATACTGATTCACGGTTAATTGCCGGGTTGCCTCGTTATAGCTGAAGCTGTACGCTGTCCCTTCCGCGATGTCGAGGATGGGTTGGGAGAACAGCAAGCTGATCGTGTTATTTGCTTTGTCCAGCTGGTAGCAATTGATCGAAGCCTTCGAACGTCCGTTAACTGCGACGGATTCCGCCATGAAAAAGAGATTGTCATGGACGATCCGGCTCACCGGGGTCAGGCTTCCGTTCGTTTGTTTGGGAATCGGGATGGCCCGATGGCTGAGCACCTGCATCACGACATCTTGCCCGATCGGCATATAGTAGAGCGCATTCAGCGCATAGTTGGCATGGTCTTCCATGACAGTCGAATCGGCTTTGGCAGCTTGAACGCTGTTGTCGAACTCTTCCGCGTGTTCGTTCGGCGCCTGAGTCGGGGAATCGTTGCGGGCAGGAGGCTGCCCGATGCCCAGCATGGCCGACAGATCGCCTTTGAATGCTTGGGTCGCTTTGGCAAAAACCGTGTCGCCTGACATCATTCCGCTTATGAACAACAATGCTGCCGCTGCCGTTCCAATCAGCGCTTTTCTCGTTAGCCTTACCACTTTCACTACTTCCTTTCCTTGGTACACAAAACGTTGACTATCGAATTAGACGGATCATCGTGCCGAAATGTTACTGCTTTTTTGTTTTCTTCTCCTCCCCTTCCCGATTTGGAATGGACGGGCCATCCACGCTACAATAGCAGGAGGATACGCGATAATTTGATGCCAAAAGAGGAGATTGAGCCTATGAACCAGCATCCACAGCATGCGGCTTTTTCGCACTTGCTGCTTACGGGAACCTATGTGCATGAATACACCTACGAACAGCTGCAAAAGGCGTATGGCGTCACGATCAATCCGTCGCTCGTCATGCTCGTTTCCGTAGATCGCTATCCCGATTTGATCATGGGAAAAGATATTGAGTGGAAAGTAGAGCTGGGGCAGACGCTGATGAAGGCGATCTGCAAGACGGTGGGCGTTCCGTTCACGTGGCTTTGGATTGAAGAGGGCGTGGTGGCGCTTCTGCTGGAACTGCCGGCGCAGACGGACCAGCTGCCCCCGGGCCTCAATGCGCTGCAAATCGCGAAGGACATGCAAAAGGCGACGGATGCACAGCGGATTTCCGTCTCGATCGGCATCGGTACGCACTACGGCGATCCGGCGATGCTGCAGCATTCGTATCGCGAAGCGATGCAGTCGATGGTCGACCGCTTCTTTCAGGGCAACCGGCTGATTTTTTCCTATATGAAAAAGAAGCAGGCGGACGCAGCCGCACGCGAATCGATGTCCGCCTATAAAGAAATGATCGAGAATGAGCGTATCGACCTGTTGGCACGAGTCCATATTGGCGACGTCGAGGGCGCGATCGCTGTGTTGCCGACGCTGCTGGAGAAGGTGGCACAAGCCAATCAATACCATGTGAGCCGGTTTCAATCCGAGGTGGTCGATCTGGTGATGATGGTATCGCGGCTTGTGCTGGAGGCTGGGTTCAGCGCGGAAACGATTTTGACGGAGAACGCGCATTTTATTCAGGAGCTGTACCGGACGATCCGCTACGACAAGTTCGTCCAGAAAGTGTGCACGTATGTGCGCCAGTTGACGGAACAGGTTGCGCTGACGCAGATGCTGGAAGTGTCCCCGCTGATTCGGCAGGCGATCCGGTTCATCAAGGAACAGCTGAACGAACGCATCATGCTGGAAGAAGTAGCACAATATTGTTGCTTGAGCAAATACCATCTCAGCCACCTGTTCAAACGGGAAGTGGGACTGAGCGTCGTGGACTTTATCAACAAGCTGCGGCTGGAAAAAGCCAAGTATTATTTGGAAACGACCGACTGGACGATGCAGCAGATCGCGAGCCAGGTCGGGTTTCAAGATGCCAATTACTTCAGCAGGATGTTCAAAAAGGTACACCAGTTGAGCCCGTCCGAGTATCGTTCGCGCAAGATTGTGCTAGATTCAAACAAGTTCAGCTAGATGAAAAAGGCTGAACTTTCGCTAAGATAAAGGTAACAACCAAACCGCAACTGCAAAGGAGACATGCAAATTGAAACAAATCGATTTGCTGAACCCGCCGGAGCTTATCCGCAGGTCAAACTGGCGGGATCGCTATGAAACGAAGGTAGCGCAGTGGCTGACGCCTTGGGATGGGGAAACGGCACCGGAAATCGGCTTTATCGGTCTGCCGCTGTCCAAAACCTCGATCAGCATTTCCGGCGCCTCGATGACGCCGAATGCGTTGCGCGAGCTTTTTGCAAACGTTACCACGTACAGCATCGATCATGATGTGGATTTGCAGGAGCTGGCAGCCTGTGACCTGGGCGACATCCAAATGCATGTGACTGATTTGCTGCGCTGCCATGCCAATATCGAGCAGGGCATGAAAAATGTGTACGAGGCGCTGCCTGACATGTTCCCGATCATTGCAGGCGGCGACCATTCGATCACTTGTCCATCGGTCAAGGCATTTAAACAAAAAATAGGCGGAAAAGTCGGAATTGTACAAATCGATTCCCATATGGATGTGCGCAATCTTGAAGACGGCGGGCCATCCAACGGGACGCCGATCCGCGGTTTGATTGAATCGGGCACGGTGGAAGGCAAGCATATTGCCCAGATCGGCATCCACAGCTTTGCCAACTCCAAGCCGTACCGGGAGTATGCAGTATCCAAAGGCATCACCCAGTTCACCGCGAGACAGGTAGCGCGCGAAGGAATTGAGCCGCTTGTGACAAAGGCGCTGGAGATCGCAGGCGAAGGAACCGACGCAATCTATGTCACGATCGACATGGATGTGCTCGACCAGGCTTACGCGCCGGGGGTGCCAGCGATGGTCCCGGCTGGCATGACTTCCTGGCAGCTGATCGATGCCGCATTCCTGCTCGGTCAGCATCCAAAGGTAAAAGGCTTTGACATCGTGTGCGTCGATCCGATGCAGGACCCGCGCAGAGCGACAGTGAGAACCACGTTGCACGTCATTTTGAATTTCCTGGCAGGCTACATGAAACGTAATGATAAAGGAGAGACGAACCAATGACAGAATCCGTAAAACGCGTAGTCCGCGCCCCGCGCGGTACCGAACTGAGTGCAAAAGGCTGGGAGCAGGAAGCGGTGCTCCGCATGCTGATGAACAACCTCGACCCGGAAGTGGCAGAGCGTCCCGAAGATTTGGTCGTCTACGGCGGCATCGGCAAAGCGGCGCGCAACTGGGAGTCCTTTGACAAAATCGTCGAATGCCTAAAAGACCTGGAAGCGGACGAAACGCTGCTTGTCCAGTCAGGCAAACCGGTCGGCCTGTTCAAAACGCATAAACACGCGCCGCGCGTGCTGCTTTCCAACTCCGTGCTCGTGCCGGCTTTCGCCAACTGGGATACGTTCCACGAGCTGGACAAAAAAGGGCTGATGATGTACGGGCAAATGACAGCGGGCAGCTGGATTTACATCGGTACGCAAGGCATTTTGCAAGGAACGTATGAGACGTTTGCGGAAGCGGCTCGCCAGCATGCCAATGGCACGCTCCGTGGCACCCTGACGCTGACAGCCGGTCTCGGCGGCATGGGCGGCGCCCAGCCACTGGCCGTGACGATGAACGACGGTGTGGTCATCGGCGTCGACGTCGATCCGACCCGCATCCAACGCCGCATCGATACGCGCTATTGCGATGTGATGGTCTACGATCTGGACGAAGCGTTGCGTCTGGCACGCGAAGCACAGGCGGAGCAAAGACCGCTCGCGATCGGTCTGGTCGGCAATGCCGCCGAGATTTTCCCGGAGTTCGTGAAACGCGGCATCAAGCCGGATTTCGTCACCGACCAAACATCCGCGCACGATCCGCTCAACGGCTACGTGCCAGCCGGATTCACGCTCGAAGCGGCCGCAGAGCTGCGCAAAAACGATCCGAAGCAATATGTGAAGCTCTCCAAGCAGTCGATGGCAACACACGTACAAGCGATGCTCGATCTGCAAAAAATGGGCTCCGTCGTGTTCGATTATGGCAATAATATTCGTCAGGTGGCTCTCGATGAAGGGGTCAAAGATGCGTTCAACTTCCCAGGCTTTGTCCCGGCGTATATCCGCCCGCTGTTCTGCGAAGGAAAAGGACCGTTCCGCTGGGCAGCGCTCTCCGGCGATCCGGAGGACATTTACAAAACCGACGAGCTGGTGCTCAAGCTGTTCCCGGAAAACGAGCATCTCCACCGCTGGATCAAAATGGCGCGCGAGAAAGTGGCATTCCAAGGCTTGCCAGCGCGCATCTGCTGGCTCGGCTATGGCGAGCGCGTGAAAATGGGTCTGGCCATCAACGAAATGGTGCGCAAAGGCGAACTGAAAGCGCCGATCGTCATCGGACGCGACCATCTGGACTGCGGCTCGGTCGCTTCCCCGAACCGGGAGACCGAAGCGATGAAAGATGGCTCCGATGTCATCGGCGACTGGGCAATCCTGAATGCGCTGGTGAACACGGCTTCAGGCGCAAGCTGGGTATCCGTCCACCACGGCGGCGGTGTCGGCATGGGGTACTCGCTGCACGCCGGCATGGTTGTCGTGGCAGACGGTTCGCAGGATGCGGAGGAGCGTCTGGCTCGCGTACTCAACACCGACCCTGGCATGGGGGTCATCCGCCACGCCGATGCAGGCTACGAAAAAGCGATCGAGACGGCAAAAGAGCGCGGCGTGCGCGTGCCGATGCAAGGCATATAATCGTAAAGCTTCTATAATATAAGCGTGTTATTCATACAGCACGACGCGGTTTGTGCAGAAAAAATTGGCGAGGTGTCCGAAGCGTTTTTCGGGCACTTCCTTTTCGAGGTGAAAAAGTTGGAAAACAAGATTGATTTGCTTGTGCACAACATCGGCCGATTGGTGACCATGCAAGGCGAGGCGGGCCCGCGTACGGGCAGTGCCATGGCGCAGGTCGGAGAAATCACGGGCGGCGCTGTGGCGATTGCGGATGGGACCGTTTATGCGGTCGGCACTGAGGACGAGGTTCGCGCCCAAATCGCAGGCATGACGGTGGCGCAAGAGCTGGACGCGGAAGGCAGGCTGGTCACGCCGGGCTTGATCGATGCACATACGCACCTGGTGCATGGAGGCTCCCGCGAGCATGAGCTGGACCTCAAGCTGAAAGGCGTTTCCTATCTGGACATTTTGGCGAGCGGCGGGGGCATCTTGAGCACGGTTCGTTCCACGCGCCAAGCGACCGAACAGGAGCTGTACGACAAAGCGCGAAGAAGCCTCGATATGATGCTCTTGCAAGGGATGACCACCGTCGAGGCCAAGAGCGGTTACGGGCTTACGCTGGAAGATGAACTGAAGCAGCTTGCGGTGGCGCGCAGCCTGAACGAGACGCATCCGGTCGAGCTTGTCTCCACGTTTATGGGCGCTCATGCCGTACCGGAAGAATACAAAGGCCGCGCGGATGAGTATGTGGATCTCGTCATCAACGTGATGCTGCCGGAAGTGAAGCGCCAAGGTTTGGCCCAGTTTTGCGACGTATTTTGCGAGCACGGCGTGTTTACCGTCGCGCAATCGCGCAAAATTTTGACCGCGGCCAAAGAGCTGGGCTTCGGTATCAAAATTCATGCGGACGAGATCGAACCGATGGGCGGCGCGCAGCTGG
This sequence comes from Brevibacillus fluminis, assembly GCF_052072235.1. Classification (GTDB taxonomy): domain Bacteria; phylum Bacillota; class Bacilli; order Brevibacillales; family Brevibacillaceae; genus Brevibacillus_D; species Brevibacillus_D fluminis_A. Next base: position 1,296,809 of record NZ_CM125436.1, read on the forward strand.
CAGGAGAGCTGGGCTGCATTTCCGCCGAGCATCTGCTCGCTGCTACGGATGAAGGGTTCGCAGCGATGCAGCAAGCGGGTACCGTTGCGGTCTGCCTGCCGGCGACATCGTTCAATCTGCGGCTGAAAACGCATGCGCGCGCACGGCGAATGATCGAGATGGGCGTGCCGGTCGCCATTTCTACCGATTACAACCCAGGCAGCTCGCCTACCGAGTCGATTCAATTGGTAATGACGCTCGGCTGCTTGAATCTGGGTCTGACGCCGGAGGAAGTGATGACGGCTGTCACGGTCAACGCGGCACATGCGATTGGCAAAGCAGATGTAGTCGGCAGTCTGGAAGCTGGCAAACAGGCGGACCTCGTGATCTTCAATGCGACTAATCTCGCCTATCTGCCCTATCATTTCGGCATCAATCATGTAAACACGGTCGTGAAGCGCGGCCTGGTGGTTGTGGCGGAAGGACAGCTTGTATAAAGGAAGAAATGAAAAACAAAGCAATAGCTTCGCCCTTTTGGTGGCGGGGCTTTTGCTTTTTTGCGGTGTATCCGTACAATCTAGCTGGTGTAAAAGAAGTTGAACAGGCCGACGAATACCAAAAAGCCAAGCAGCATCATAAAAGCATAGCCGATGTAGAGCAACAGTTTTTTGCTGTCAAAAGGATTCAAGACGCACCTCCAGAATCAGGGATTAATTGGATTTGACATTATTTCCTTTATCAACCAAAATTTCAGATGAAAACAACGATTTCCTGAAACTTCTCGTGCGATATTCTGTATTACTTATATAGTGAAATGTTGATGGCTTTCTGTAAGGAGGAGTGAACAAGGTGGCACGTCTGGAATACCGCTTGCTTGATGAGCACCGCCATTTTCCCGTTCTGTATTATTACCCCATGATCGACAAGGATGAGGTTTCGCTGCGCTTTGCCTGCGATTATTTGGTGAAAGATCGCAAAGTGTTTGAAAAAACATCCTGCGCAATCGAAGAAAACACGTATGTCATCTACGTGAAACCGGCCGATGATGAAGAGGCGTATGTTCCGAATGCCAAATCAGCCGCACATGAGCGGAATATCGTCATGGAAGTGAGGGAGTTTCACGAAGACTCCGCCAGTTATCCGGTCATCGGCACATACCGCTTCCGCGATGACGACGATGCGCTGCTCCATTTGCAAAGCGATTACCTTTATTTGAATGGGCGCGAGTGGGCGAAAAGCTCAACGGAAATCGATGAGGACCGCATGGTATACGTGTATTATGCAACCGTATCAGGATAGGAGGGTGTTTCTTTATGGTTTCGCCGAAAACAAAATCGACTGCGCTGATCCGCATGTTTTTGGCAGCGTCTCTGGTTGCGACCACCGCAACGGCGGGCTGCAGCTCACCAGACGACGACTGCAACGACAGAAATAACGACGGGTATTGCGACGATGGCTCCTCGAGCGGTTCTGGTGGCTCGTCAGGCGGGTATTACTACGGTGGGAGCGGTGGCACAAAGGCGAAGGGCACTAGCTCGGGAATTTCCTCCGGGGCCAAGAGCGGAATCGGCAGCTCGGGGGGATCGTTTGGTGGATGACTTGCATGGACTGACCTATGCGCAGCGCAGACAACAGCTATATGGGCACATGCGGGAAGAAGGAATCTTCACGTGGGATGAAATGTACGGAGAAGAATATGCGCTCGCAGCGATTCACCTCATTACCGATTCGTTTCGCGAGGAATTGACGGCTGCGACAGCCGCGCTCGCGCGAATTTTTGCCAAGACAGTGCCCGTGGTGCAACAAGCGGATGAACGATTGCTGCTTGAGCTGGGCGTACCGGAAGCTGCCGTGGAAGCGGTGCGGCTTGCGATTATGCCGGAATGCCCGACCGTCATCGGCCGCTTTGATTTCGCCCAAACGCCACAGGGCCTAAAAATGCTGGAGTGCAACAGCGATACGCCGACCGGCATTGTCGAGGCTTTTTATGTGAATGGGCAAGTATGCAGCCGTTTTCAGGTGACAAACCCGAATGCAGGCATGGAACGGCATATCCGGCAGGCATTCGCCCGGATCGTACAGCGCTACCGCGAGCTTGGCTACCCGACCGAGCGAATCTGGTTCAGCGCGCTGGACTGGCATGAGGAGGACGCCGGCACGACCCGCTATCTTTTGCAGCAATCCGGCTTGCCCGCCTCGTTCGTACCGCTCGCCGACCTGCGCGTCACCGATGAGGGGGTCTATGCTGCGGTGGGGGAGGAGCTATGCCCGATCGACTTGCTGTACCGGCTGCATGCGCTTGAAAAGCTTGCGTTCGAGACGGATGAGGAAGGATTTCCTTCAGGCGCGCAGCTGCTCGCGCTGACCGCCGGCCGCAAAGTGGGGATCATCAATCCGCCTTCGGCATTTGTCGCACAGACAAAGGCGCTGCAAGCATTGATGTGGGGGTTGCACGAAGCAGGCGAGTTTTTCGATGCCGCCGAGCAGGAGACGATCCGCACCTATATGCTGCCGACCTATTTTACCAATGAATTCCACGGCCGGTGTGCCTACGTGACCAAGCCGATCTTCGGGCGCGAAGGAGGCGGCGTGACCTTGTACCGTGCGGACGGGCAGGAGCTTGAGCGCGACCAGGAAAGCGAATATTGGGATCAGCCGATGATTTATCAAGAGATGGCGCAGCTGCCTGCGATTCAAGTGGAAACGCTTGGCGGATCGTTTGCAGGCCACCTTTTGTGGGGATCGTTCTTTATTGGCGGCGAACCATCGGCGCTTGTCGCGAGAGTGGGCGGGCGCATCACGAACAACATGTCGTACTTTCTGCCGGTCGGCGTAAAAGGCAAAAAGAATGAGAAGGAGTGGGGTACATGATCACCCAATGGGCATATATACTTAATTTTTTAACCTATCTGGCAGTAACGCTGCCGCTTTTGGCCGTAGGCATTTTCGTTTTTTTGGTGACAACTCCCTATAAAGAGTATGACTTGATCAAACAGGGCGCAGATACGACAGATCCGGCCAAAATCAACGCGGCAAAAGCGGCGGCGCATGACCTGGGCGGCAAGATACTAGGTTTGGTGATCGTGCTGGCCTCGGCCATCTACCATTCCGTCAATCTGGTCGATCTGGTTGTGTGGGGCGGGATCGGCATCGTCTTCCAAGTGCTTGTTTTTTATTTGTTCGAACTCTTGACGCCATTTCGGGTTATCTCGGAAATTCCCAAAGGGAATGTTTCGGTCGGGATTTTCTCATCGCGCCTGAGCGTGGCGGCGGGCTTACTTTTAGCTGCATTGATCAGCTATTAAAATCAGGAATCCCCTGTTTATCAGCAAAAACTCGCGCTGCTTCCGGAAGAGGCGGCGCGTTTTTTCTCGTACCTGCCGCATTTCGACAGGGTGATTTGCGAAAACAGACGATCTGACATGATGCGCGGTTCAGTCTGTGAACCGCTGTCACGTAAAAAAGTGGATTACAGTTCCTTATTTTCACAGTATAATTAATAACATTCAGTCTATTTCGTGGAACATCTTGGCTTTCTCGCGTGAGACAACAAGGAATGTTTAGTCGCATGAAACAATGGCATAAAAAGCAAAGAGGGGTTGGGTGCGCACAAACGATGAGCGATGTGATCAAGACCGAATTGAAGCGAAGCATGACGGCTCGGCGACAGCATGCGCACGATCATTTGCTGCAGATGGAGGAAGGATTCCGGCGTCTTGTCGATCAGTCCCCCGATCCTGTGCTGATCTGTTTGGATGGCGGCACGATCGTTTATGTGAATCAGGAAGCGCTCGATCTTCTCGGAGCGAGCAGCTGTGAACAGCTGATCGGTAGACATGTCTGCGAGTTTTACCATCCTGACCATCGTGAACATGCGCTTGAACATTTTCGGAAGGTTGAGACGGGTCAAAATATCGGCCTCGTGGAAGGGAAAGTGATCAGGCTGGACGGGCGGATGAAGGAGATCGAGTGGAAGGGAACGCTCACCTCCTATAACCGGCAGCCTGCCATCCATCTGCTGGTACGGGATATTACGGAGCAGAAAGCGACGCAACAGCTGCTGCGCAACCAGGAAAAACTGTCGCTCGCCGGACAGCTTGCCGCCGGTATTGCCCACGAAATCCGCAATCCGCTGACGTCGCTGAAAGGCTTTTTGCAGCTGATGCAGGCACATGGAACCGGCAAACGCGAATATTTTCAAATCATGTCCTCCGAGCTGAACCGGATCGAGGGCATCGTAGGGGAAATGCTGACGCTCGCCAAACCGGCCTCCGTGCAGTTCAAGGAGAGCGATCTCGTAGAGCTTTTGAAGCATGTGGTGACGCTTCTGGAGACGAAAGCCATCTTGAACAATGTGGTGATCAAGGCTGCTTATGACGTGAAAACAGCGGTCATCCATTGTGATGAGAATCAATTGAAACAGGCATTTATCAACTTTATTAAAAACGGGATCGAAGCGATGCCCGATGGCGGAGAAATTTTCATTCATCTATGTGCGCCTGATGAGTTCAGCTACCGGATTGCCTTTAGCGACCAGGGGTGCGGCATATCGGAGGCGCAGCTTGAGAAGCTGGGCGAGCCGTTCTTCACGACCAAGCATTTCGGCACGGGCCTTGGCTTCATGATGAGCGAAAAAATTATCCGGCAGCATCAAGGCTCGATTCAGATTGAGAGCCAGTTGAACAAAGGCACGAAAATATTGGTCGAGCTGCCCATATCGTAAGGAAAGCGAGTGACTCGTGGTGGAGGGCGACGGGGACTTGGTGATGGCACCCAGAATACGTGAAGAGTTACAACCGGAAGAATTGCTGAAAATCATCTTTACATACACGGCCAAGATCGCCAATGAAAAATGCCTCGACCGTTTGCTCATGCTGATGGCTGATATGGGACGAGAACTGATCGTTGCCGACAGATGCACACTATGGTTGCTGGATGAAAGCAACCGCCAGCTGTGGACGCGAGTGGCACATGGCGTCAAGGAAATCCGGATTCCGGCGGACAGCGGATTGGTGGGCAGCGCTATTCAGAGCGGCGAGCCGATCATTATCGAGGATGCATACGGTGACAAGCGATTCAACCAGACGGTAGACAAGCAGACAGGCTATCGAACGAAAGCGGTTTTGGTAACGCCGATCCGCGACAATGAGGGCAGGATCATCGGCGCTTACCAGGCGATCAACAAGCTGACGGAAGCCCAGGTTTTTTCGGTGAAAGATTTGGAATATTTGACGCTTGCCTCTGCCTATTCCGGCAAGTCGCTGGAATCTGCGCTCTTGTATCAGGAGATCGAGGAAACCCAAAAGGAAATCATTTTCCGCATGGGTGAAATTGGAGAAAGCCGCTCCAAGGAAACCGGCAACCATGTGAAGCGGGTAGCCGAGTATTCGTTTTTGTTGGCCACCTTGTATGGGATGAGCCCTGAGGAAGCGGAATTGATCAAAATGGCTTCGCCCATGCATGACATCGGGAAAGTGGCCATTCCCGACGAGATTTTAAAAAAACCGGGCAAGTTGACCGAAGAAGAATTCGAAATCATGAAAACTCATACATACATTGGCTATCGATTGTTGAAAAACTCCAACCGGCGCATTTTGAAAGCCGCGGCCATCATTGCCTATCAGCACCATGAAAAATGGAACGGGAAAGGATACCCGCAAGGACTCAGCGGCGAGCAGATTCACTTGTATGGGCGGATCACGGCGGTAGCTGACGTGCTGGATGCCCTGGCAAGCGAGCGGGTCTACAAGCGGGCCTGGGATTTCGACCGCGTCATCGACCTGTTCAGACAGGAGCGCGGCGAACATTTTGATCCGGTGCTTGTCGATTTGCTTCTGGATCACACGGATGAATTCATCGCGATCAAGGAAGCCTATCGAGATGAAGTGCTGGAAGGGTAAAGGGGATGGAGCATATGGTTCGAGACGTCGCCAATCGCTATCAAGGGCTTCCGCGGCGCACGCCGGATATGCTGTTTCAGGTGGTCCGCAAGTTCGCCCGGGCGGCGCTCCAGCATGATCCGTTCATTCAGAAAAAGAAGCGCGATGTGGAGCTGGCGAGAGAAGAGATGAGAGCAAGCGGTGAAAGCGGGCGTCTGGTCAGCGAGCTGACCATTCTGTTTCAGGAATTTCACTTTTACCTCACTTGCTGGCTGCAGATCGATCTTGCCTTATACCGGCTGGCGGAGGCGGATCAAAAGTTTGGAGAAATCCGCAACCGGTTTCATGACGATCTTGAGCTGCATCTGCGCATCCGCAAGCTTGTCGATGATACGGCAAGCTGTGTTACCGAGCAATTTGTCCGATGCGGGGAAGAGATGGCATGCGTGACGGACGACCGTTATTGGTTTGAAGGAACTCCCTTTTCGGTAGATGAGCGAAGCGTGCAGTCGCTCAAGCGATTGGTTGACGCAATCATGGGGCAGCGGCCCCCCTCATCCTGATGGGCCGTTTTGCTTGCTCGCCAAGACTTGTTCGACGATGTGCAGGTGAAGCGCATTTTGCGATTTGGACGTAAAATGGCGGTGGATCAAATAGAGGGCAACCACGCATAAAATCGTAATGACGCACAGAAGCGCCGGAATGCTTTCCTCCAGCAAGTTGGCCAGCTTGCTCGAGAAGACCAGAAAAATAAAAGGAACCGATGTAAAGCAAAGCGGAATGTAGCCCAGCTGCACTTCCGTTTTTTTGATCGCGGCATAAATCAGCCGCAAGTCCTCAACCGGCAGTTTGTCGTAAAAGTCCCAGATCGCATGGATGTCAGAAAGATCCCTGAGATTGCTCACCGTCGCATGGGAAGCGCCATAGCGGCTGAGTTCCTTGTACAATTTTTCGTAATTGCCGTATGTTCGCATCCGATCACCTCATAAACAGCCAAAACCGCCCCGAAAGGCGGTTTTGTTTTTGGAAACCGAGTCAGCAGCCGCACAAACGGCAGACGCTGACAAGCAAAATTAGAATGTGCGGTATGGCACGTATGGTTGCGGTTGTGGTTGGGTGTTTTGAGCAAGTGCATAATCCTGGCGCACTTCGGCCACGTTTGTACCCGCGAATCCTGGCTGGAATATAGCTTGTGCCGTATTGCCAAAGGACTGCACTGGCATGTACGCTTGGGTGTTCATGCCTTGGGATGGAATGGCATGCATCGCAGCAAAAGCGTTTTGGCCGATGAAGCCGCCGCCTGCATTGCGAGCGCGCACTTCATTGACATCGGTGCCAGCGAAGCCAGGCTGGAAGATCGCTTGGGCGGTCGCAGGGAAAGAAGGTGCTTGCATGCCAGCTTGCATACCAGTTTGCATGCCTGCATGGATACCGGTGCCATACGCACCGAGGCCTTGCTGCTGCAGATAGCCGCCTTGATTCAAGTGGCGCACTTCTTGAACATTCGTGTTCGCGAAGCCAGGCTGGAAGATGGCTTGAACCGGAGTGCCGAGTCCGATGTTGCCGGAGAGCCCTGTTCCGTATGTAGCGGTGTAACCGGTGGAAAGCGCAGGAGCAGCGTAGCCGCTGTTCAACTGACGCACTTCTTGTACGTTCGTGCCTGCAAAACCCGGTTGGAAAATGGCGTTTGCGCTACCTAATGCAGATACTGGCTGATAGGACATTTGAGACTGTGCAAAGGGACTTTGATTTTGATAATTCATGGATGTCCACCTCCTGCCTTCATTGTGCGCAGGAGGTGGCTGATCCATGCACAGGTTCCAAAAAAAGTAACTTTCTCATTTCACTGACAAGAACAAACAAGCCGGGAACTTTCGTTACCCGACTTGTATATTCAGTTTCGGATGCAAGCTTGCGACATGCTGCGCGTATTGGATCAAGGTTTTGAGCGAGGATTGACGGATCGCCGGCTCGTCGAATTTCTCCGGCTTGGCATTGGCCTCGAAAAACCAGAGCATGCCGTCCGCCGTAAGCCCGAGATCCATGGACATTTCCCCAAGGCAGCTGATCTCGTCAGCGAGCGAGCGGGCCACGGTCAGAGCAGCGTCCTCGATTTTGGCGAAGATGATGCCAGCCCTTTCACCGAACAGATGGTTTAACACCCGTGCAGGCGATTGGATGCTGCCGCCGCGCGGCACATGCGTGGTGATGCTGCGTGCCCCCGCCTGGCGGATGCCGATGCCCGTAATCCCCCATTCGCCAATGCCGTTCTTCTGCACCAAAACCCGTATGTCAAACGGTCTTCCTTTATAACGGGCCAAGTTAATTCCTTGCTGGATGATATATTTTTTCTTTTTCACAAGCTGTTCGATATGCTCCCAGACGTCATCGATGGAAGCGAAGTGCTTGGTGATGGACGTGCGGGCGTAGACGCGGCGCAGCTGCCAGCGGTTGTTGAGCTGCTCGAGACGCATGATGCCCTGACCGGCTTTGCCCGTCACCGGTTTGAGATAAACCAAGGGATAGCGGGAGCAGAATGAACGCAAGCGCGTCAGCGTATCGAGCTTGCGCGTTTCCGGCAAGAAATGCTGGGTTTGCTCCAAGCGCCCGAGTGAAGCGAAGAGCGCCTGCTTGTTGAAGAAATGCATGTTGAATAGGGTAACCCCCGGCATTGACGAAATTTTCGTCAGGGCAGAGCTAACTTCTTCCTTCATTTCTTCCTTGCGCGTAGGCACACGGTTGTAGACAACGTGTGGAAAGGGAAATTCAGACTCTGCCCAGACCCCCTGCTTTTCATCGTATACGAAACCGCGGACACAGTTTTTTTCCCAGTCGATGCTTGCAGGTGTAAACACATAAACCAAGGCACCCAGCTTTTTACCAGCGAGAAAAATGTCTTTGAAATTTTCCCGATTGCCCCGGAACGTTGACCCGTAACCGACGGTCAAGATGCCGATCAGCGGACCGATCTTGATGGTATCGTTTGACCACTTCCATCGGATACGCGTGCGAATGCGACCGGGCGCCTGCGCCGGAAGGCCGATGAACAACGGCTTGTGAACGTTGCACGGACCCAGGTTGAGCGTGATTCGCTTACCGTTTCGCCGATAAGGTTTCAGCCGCGTGTCTTGCAGGTACCATCTGCCCGAGGGAAGAATAGTCAGCCAACCGGAGTTTATTTGGGACATGGAAATTCCTCCTTCCAGCTCGACACTTCATGGCGGGCTTAAAAGTTGGCCAGATAGCGGCTGTAGTCGACAATCAAATTGCGGGAGACGGCATCGGCTTCCTTCAGCCTGGCGTGTTTGAAGATGGACCGGCCTGGCTTGGAGTTCGCCTCAAACATCCAGACATTTCCTTGCAAATCGATGCCCATATCAAGCCCCAGTTCACCTAAATAGACGCCCTTGGCGTCTTCAATGGCGGAAGCCAGACGGATGGAGGCGTTGCGGATGCGCTCCTCAATCAGGCTTTTTTGTTTCCGGAACAGATGGCTGAGCAATTCTTCGCCGGGGATGACCATCCCGCCGGTTCGCACGTGGGTGGTGACGCTGCCGGCCCCGGCGACTTTGGCGGCCATGCAGGATACGACCCACTCGTTCGCCTGGTTTTTGTGCAGGTGAACGCGGAAATCAAACGGGCGGTTTTGGTACGTGCACAGGTTGATTCCTTGCTGGATCAGGTAAGCACTTTGGCGACGCGTGCGGAAGATGTGCTGGAACAGAGCCGAGATCGATTTGAAGTGGCGCTTCACATTGCCGCTGCCGTTGTGGTAGGAGACATCGTAGCCTCCTGTGACTTGGGTCACCTTGATGATGCCGTACCCAAGGCTTCCGTTTTTCGGCTTCAAATAGACGATCGGGTATTGACGCAGCATCGTGCGCATCAGCTGCAGACTCGGCGTCGTGTACGTCTCCGGTATATACTCGTTGACCTCGGGATTCGGGTAAAGCAGCTGATGGACGCCCCATTTGTTGAAAAAGCCCTGGTTGAACATGGGCAGGTTTCTCAAGTTGGCCAAGCGCAACTTAAACTGCTGCACATGCGGCAGCTTCTCGGCCCCACGCGAAGGAATGCGGTCATACACCACGTCCGGCAGTGCGGTCAAAAGCTTTTTCCATTCGTAGCCGCCTTGTTTCTTGGGCCGCAGAAACCATGCGGAAACCGTGTTCCGCTCCCAATTGACGTCAGCTGGAGAGAAGATGAAGTAAAAAACGCCTTTTCCTTTCTGCGCGAGCAGCAACTTGTGGAAAAATGAGCTGCGCGGCCCGATCGGTTTGGCGGCGTTGTTTTGCACGCCGGTTGTGACGATCCCGATGGCGGGGCCGATGCGCAGCGTGTCGCCGTCGCGCTTCAAGTGAATCAGTCCGCCATGGGGAACACCAAGCTCTTCTTTGATGGAGCTGGTCAATTTGACGACATTGCTGTTATCTCCAGCTTTTTTGTCCTGGAACACGGTTGCCATCGTCTCGCGTTTTCCAAGCGATAAGGTGATTTGCTGACGAGGCCGGAGCTGTAATTGCTGGCAAATCGAAGGCGGCAAGACAATCCCTGCCAATTGGGGATAGGAGAGAAAGCGCAGCCGCACGGTGATTGAATCCATGCTTAGTAACCTCCTACACGCTCTTTCATAAGATAGTTGGCGTACGAAATGGGCTGGGTCACAGCACGAAGCCGAGCGGTGCTGTCGTCGATCATGCGAAATACGGCGCGGCCCGGTCTGCTGTTGACCTCGATCAGCCATACCCTGCCTTGTTGATCGACACCGATGTCGATTCCTAACTCAAACAATGAGCCATGGTGTTTTTCCAGAGCAGGGGGCAAGACAGAAACGAGAGCGTTGATTTCCGTTTCGATCATGGCTGTCTGGGAAGGTGAAAAATGATCGGCAAGGAAGCTGGATAACGGGACGGCATGCCCGCCTCCATGCAAGTTGGAGGTGATGCTTTCCTTGTTGCCGAGCCGAACCGCTTTTCCGGTCGTTTGCCATTCGCCAGACCCGTTTTTTTGCACCAGCACCCGAACGTCGAACGGGACGCCGTCTCGAGTAGAGAGCGACAGGTAAGGCTGAATGATAAAGTTGAGGCCAGCCGTGAAGCTTGTGACAAACTGCCTCACCTGGGCCAGCGTCCGAAACGAACGGCGGAACGGTACATTGGTGCGGCGCGCGCGTCCTGTCGCTTCATAGCCGTTACCGAATTTTGCGAAACGCACGACACCATAACCGTGCGTTCCTGACATCGGTTTGATTACAACCGCCTCGTGGGATTTCAGGCGCTCCATCATCTCGGAAATGACGAGCGGCTTTGTATCCGGAAGCCATTTGGTGATCTCGGGCAGGCATTCTAGCATCTTGTAAACCTCCCACTTTCCGGACAGACCACGGCCCATAAACATGATTTTGGGGTCATTTTGCAACTTCTCGATAAATGGTTTATAGTTTCGGTAAGCAGGCCCCATAAAGCATCGGTCATAAATGAGCGGAGGCAGCGGGAACGTGCGCGTATGCCAGACGCCGTTTTTATATTCGTACCCGATTGTCGTGCGCGAATCGAAGTCCACCTGACGCGGAGAAAATACAAAGACACGGATGCCCACCTTGCGTCCGACTAACGTCAAGTTCCGATAATACTCTTTTTCGGTAAAGGTAGGCCCGTTGCAATACGCAATGATTCCTAAGTTATACCACTCTTTCGATTTGGTTATTTTTCTTTTCATGAATGGTCACCTACGATTGCGTTTCTTCAATGATTTGGTAGCCAATGGTTTTCGTCGTTTTTTACGTGTCGGTTTGATCTTAGGAAAGCCACCCAGAAACTTTGCGTACTCATACAAACGGCGTACCGATGGGCGAGCTCGTCTGGGCAGTTCTTCCTGGCCCTCGGGGATATTGAGGGTAGTGGTCGCCTTGGAAGGTTTGCTGTTGACTTCCAGCAGCCAAATGTGACCGTGGATATCCACCCCCAGATCGATGCCGAATTCGGCATATTGCCCGCCCATCGAGGTTTCGAGCATCTCGGCAAGAGAGAGCGCCGTCCTTTGCAGCGTTTGCGGCGAGGGCCTCATGGTGGTGGCCCACGGACCGCAGACGGCGAGCGCTTGCTTTGCCTGCATCATGGTGCCGCCGCGCGCTACGTTGGAAACGACGCTGCCCGCGCCAATCCGTGCCACCATGGAAGTGACGGCCCATTCGCCATTGCCGTTTTTTTGAACGAGAACGCGGAAATCGGCGGTTCTGCTTCCGCTGCGGATCAGCTTCAGCCCTTGTTGTAGCAAGTAGTTTTTGCCTTGCCCAATCTTTTTTAAGGCGCGGTGAAGAGAGGGCAGATCTTTATGTGTTTTGGCAGAGTAGCTGCTTGCCAGCTGATAGCCGGATGGGCCGCGGCGAATGCGATAGACGCCTTTTCCCATGCTGCCGTTTGCCGGTTTCGCGTAAAGAAAACGATGCTGATCCAGCATTTCTTTCAATTCGTTCAAGTCGCCCAGACAAATGGTTTTGGGCAAAAATTCAGTTGCTTCTGGCACGGAAGAGAGTGCCTTGTGCACGTGCCACTTATTGAGAAAGTGTTCATTAAAAAAAGCAATGTCATGCTCGCGGCAGCGTTTGATCATCATCTCCGCACTCTCTGACCGTTCGCGCTGCCGTGATGCGAGACGGTTGTAAATGCTTTGCGGGAGCGGCAGCGTGCGCATGTGCCAGTTGCCGTTTCTCCGGATCAGGCCGCGAACGGTCTTCGTTTCCCAATTGACATCGTGGAGCGTAAAAACGCTGACGACGCCCGCATGCTGTCTGCTGATGTCGACAAGCTCATTGAAAAACGGTGTGAAGGAACCAAACGGATCTCGCGGGTCTTTGCCATAGGCAGAAACCAGAACACCGATATAGGGGCCAAAAATGATGCGCTCTGCAGTAGCATCATAGCGCATCAAAAGCGGCACACCTCCGGGGAGAAGCAGTGAACGGGCGAGTGTAGGGGTCATTTGTACCACTCGGCCTGCCTCTTTACCCTTCACTTGAGCCCTGTGCGTCTGGGAGCCGAATTGAATGACGACGGAATCGGCAGGGATGGATAGCTGGCGCATGAAGGACTGGGGAATGGCAACGTCGCATTGTTCGGCTGTTCGGGGTTCAAGTGCCTGGATCATCGTACGTACATATGACATGGCTATCCCCTTCCAGGAGGCTTTAGGTTAGTCTTATCTTATGAGCAGTGAAGTTCTTTGGTTACATCGTACAGAGGGGTGTTAGGCTTGGGTATTGGAATGCTTGCGGTCAATGTCATAATCGGCTCCGTCATTGGTGGAGTAACGAATGAACTGGCTATCAGGATGTTGTTTCGCCCTTATCATCCTTGGAAAATAGGCGGCGTCCGGGTGCCGTTTACCCCGGGGCTGATCCCCCGGCGCAGGGATGAAATCGGGATTCAAATGGGGCGTTTGGTGCAGGAGCATCTGCTGACGCCCGAAGGAGTAAAACGCGCGCTTGCCAAAAGCGATTTGGAAGGGACGCTGCGCGCCTGGCTGTCCAACGTGGCGCTTGCCCAGCTTGGGCAAGAGACGACGCTGCGGGACTGGCTGCGGACGTACGTGCCAGCGCTGATTGCCGAGGATGGCAATTTCGGGGAGGCGGTGAAAGAGCCGCTGCGCCAGGCATGGAACAACGGGGTGGAGCGTTGGCTGGAACAGATGGCAGATAAGCCGCTGCGCGCATTTTTGCCACCTGCAGGTGAAGAAAAGCTGGAACGGGAAATGGCAAGTCTGACCAGGTCGCTGTTTGCCCGCTTGCGGGATCACCTGAACAGTCCGGAAGGCCAGGAGAATCTGGCGGGCATGATCAAAGGTGTTCTCGCAGGCGGCGGAGGGATGCTGGGCGGGCTTGTCGGCATGTTTTTGAACGAGGAAAAGCTCACGGCAATGCTGCTGCCGCATCTCGACGAGCTGCTGCGCCGGGAAGATTTAGCAAACCGTGTGAGCGGGGTGTTGAAGCGCGAATGCGATACGCTGTTGGACAAGCCGTTTTCTGAGCTGCAGCGGTGGATCGGCGAGGACCAAATCCATGCGTGGCGCGAGCAGGCGTTTGTCCGCCTGGCAGCGGAAGGAGCAAAAGTGCTGGACAAGCGCATCTGCGATCTGACGGCCCCGCTTCGCGAGCAGGTGCTTGGCGGCTGGATACCTCGCCTGTCAGCATGGGCGGTGAACGCGCTGCAGACCAATGTGGATGTCTTGTTTGGCAAGCTGCCGATCAAAGATATTGTGGCACGGCAGGTCGAAGGCTTTCCGCTTCAACGCGTCGAGGAGATGATCATCGGCATTTCGGGAAAAGAGTTTCGGATGATCACGGTGCTCGGTTTCGTGCTCGGTGCCATCATCGGCCTCGTGCAAGGCTTGCTTACCCTTTTCGTCTGACCTTTATTCGCCCTTTTTGTCTGTGGCGCATGACTAATTTTCCGCCGACTTTGGGAGAGTAAGCGTATGAGAAAACGCACTCGAACCTTACTTGCACTGCTAACGATCATCATGCTGGCCGTACTTCCACTCAGTTCGTCGGCTGTCGCCAAAAAGGATGGAAAAGGGCGCGCTTACTATGAAAAACGGGGGGAAATTGTGTGGGAGGTCCCTTCCGGACAAAAAGTGATGGCGCTCACGTTTGACGATGGCCCGGATGCGGTGTTCACGTCGCAAATCGCCGAACTGCTGCGAAAGTACGATGCCAAGGCAACGTTTTTTGTCGTCGGATCACGCGTACTGAAAAACCCGAGCGTAGTCAGGCAATTGGCGGAAGACGGACATGAATTGGCCAATCATACGTTCAGCCATCCCAACATGCGACGGCTGTCTCCTGCCCGTCTGCACCGGGAGATCGAACAGACGCAGAAGGCGATCTATGATGTGACCGGCAAAAAGCCTGTGCTGTTCCGGCCGCCTGGCGGCTATTATGACGAATCGCTCGTGGATAGCCTGAGAAAAGCCGGCTTCCTGGTCGTTCTGTGGTCGTGGCATCAAGACACGAAGGACTGGACGGACCCGGGGACCAACAAGATTGTAGCCAAGGTGCTGAAAAATGCGAGGAACGGCGACATCGTCCTGTTTCATGACTACGGGGGCGCGCGCGAACAGACCGTTCACGCCATCGAGGAAATTCTCCCCTCGCTGCAGAAGGAAGGCTATCGCTTTGTAACCGTGTCGGAGCTTTTGACCTTGAGCAAAGTACGAGTAAACGGAAAATAGGCAAAAAAGCGGCTTGTGCCAGCAGCGTGCTGGGCAGGCCGCTTTTGCATGGAAAGCACATTGCAAGCGCGCGAACCTGTGGCAGAGTTTGGTATAATAAAAGGCAGACTGCGAACCAGTCAGATTGCGGACGCTTTGGAGATTTCGCTGCATGAAAGTACATAAGGATGAAAACGATTGTACGAAAAAGGAGGACATGACATGATTCAAGTTACCTATCATGGACACAGCACAGTAGAAATCGCTTACAACGAACACCGCTTGATCATCGATCCGTTTTTGACGGGCAATCCTGTTGCAAAAGCGAAAGCGCAGGACATCAAGGTGGATTACGTGCTGCTGACGCATGGTCACAACGACCATATCCAGGATGCTGTGGAAATTGCCAAGGCAAACGAGGCAACGGTCATCGCAACATATGAACTGGCGATGTACATGGAAAGCCAAGGCTGCAAGGTTCATCCGCTTGGCATCGGCGGATCGTTTTCATTTCCGTTCGGGAAAGTCAAGTTTACGCTGGCCTTCCATGGCGCAGGCGAGCTTTTGCCAGGATCGTCTACCTTCCAGTTCCTCGGCTTCCCGGCCGGCATTTTGCTCTATTTAGGCGACAAAACGATCTATCATGCCGGCGATACCGGTCTGTTTGGGGACATGAAGCTGATCGGCGAACTCAACACGATCGATTTGGCGTTCCTGCCGATCGGCGACAACTTTACGATGGGACCGGAAGATGCGCTCATCGCTGCACAGTTTTTGCAAGCGCGCGCCGTGGTGCCGATTCATTACAATACGTTCCCGCTGTTGGCACAGGATGGAGACGCTTATATAAGACAGTTGCAGGAAAAAGGCATTGGCGGCAGCGCGCTTGCGCCAGGCGAGAGCTACACAATTGCCTAATCAAAATGAAAACAAAATGTAATCCCGTTGTAATACTCCTGTAATATTTGCGGGGTAAGATAAAAGCACGATGAAAACCCCCTTAATGTATATACTTTTGAAGGTGTAGCACTGGCTGCACTCTTTTTTTTTGCTACAGATTCGGTTATAGTTGTCGTGGGAGGGATACGGAATTCTCCCGCTTCACTTGAATTGCTGCATGGATTGGCCGATGCGATCCCGATAACTGTTGAGCAAAAGGGAAGGTGTTTTGCGAATGATGACAAAACATGAACAAATTTTACAATATATTGATAATTTACCCGTAGGTTCCAAAATTTCCGTGCGCCAGATCGCCAAAGATCTGGATGTGAGCGAAGGAACGGCGTATCGGGCGATCAAAGAAGCGGAATCACAAGGATATGTCAGCACGATCGAACGTGTAGGGACCGTGCGGATTGAAAAGAAGCAGAAGGAAAACATCGAGCGCCTGACGTTTGCCGAGGTGGTCAACATCGTGGATGGCCATGTTTTGGGCGGGCGCGAAGGGCTGCACAAGACGCTGAACAAGTTTGTGATCGGCGCCATGCAGCTGGACGCCATGATGCGTTACGTCGACGCGGGCAACCTCTTGATCGTCGGGAACCGCACCCAGGCGCACAAGCTGTCGCTGCAGCAAGGCGCGGCGGTGCTGATTACCGGCGGGTTCGACACCAGCGATGAGGTGAAACAGCTGGCCGACAAGCTGGCGCTGCCGATCATTTCATCGAGCTATGACACGTTCTCCGTCGCATCGCTGATCAACCGGGCCATTTATG
The DNA here is from genome assembly GCF_052072235.1 of Brevibacillus fluminis. Taxonomy (GTDB): domain Bacteria; phylum Bacillota; class Bacilli; order Brevibacillales; family Brevibacillaceae; genus Brevibacillus_D; species Brevibacillus_D fluminis_A. Next base: position 1,313,589 of record NZ_CM125436.1, read on the forward strand.
ACCAGCTGATCAAAAAAGAGATCGTCATGGTCGAGGATGTGCTCAAGCCGATCGAAGAAACACCAATGCTGCACACCTATGATACGGTGGATGTTTGGCACCAATATACGCAAGACTACCATGACACCCGTTTTCCCGTCGTCGATGACCAGATGCGGCTGGTCGGGATCGTGACGTCGAAAGACATCATCGGACACGACAGCTGGGTGACGATGGACAAGGTCATGACGAAAAATCCGATCACCACATCGCCGCGCGTCTCGGTCGCATCGTCCGCTCACCTGATGGTGTGGGAAGGCATCGAGCTGTTGCCGGTCGTCGACAATCATAAAAGGCTCGTGGGGGTATTGAGCCGTCAAGACGTGCTCAAAGCGCTTCAATACATGCAGAAACAGCCGCAGATGGGCGAGACATTCCCGACCCAGATCATGAGCCGCTTCCGCGAGGAGAAAATCGCGGACACCCTGGTCTACCAAGGCGACATCACGCCGCAGATGACCAACCACCTAGGAACCGTCGCTTCCGGCGTCATGACCACCGTCATGGTCGAATCGGCCTGCAACCTGCTGCGCCTGCACCGCCGCGGCGATATGGTGCCGGAAAACATCATGGTCTACTTCTTCAAGCCCGTCCAAATCGAAAGCCGCATCGAAATCAAACCACAGCTGCTCGACATCAGCCGCCGATTCGGAAAAGTCGAGGTAGCCGTATACCACCAGGACCAGTTGGTCTGCAAAGCCCTGGTAACCGCACAAATCGTAGAACGATAAAAAAACAGCCGGAGGGCTGTTTTTTTATCGTTATGTATTGTTCTTTTTTTCATTCAGATTTTTCGGGAGTGAAAGCGATACAACCGCTGCAGCAGGGCCTCGCGAAAAAAGCGGGCCGCGCAGCCTTGACAGCGCCGACCCAGGCGTAGTGTAAAAAGCGGGACGTCTTTCGCGCCCCACATCATCCTTGAGAAACACCCGCCGCGCAGCGAGTGGCTTTGGGGCGCGGTCCCGCTTTTTACACGGAGCCGGACAGTCTAACCACCGGCGAGCGCTGTCAGAGCGGAGCCGGAGCGCTTTTTTCGCGAGGCCCCTCGCCTCCACGAACCATCGCCTCCACAAACCATCGCCTCCACAAACCATCGCCACACGAACTTGCCAGATCAGCCAGCTGTCCTGCATATGACTATGATGTATAATCGTTTGTGAGGCCAAAAGAAGCAAAACCCCTTTACATAGTATAGGGGGGTATTGTATATTTACAATAAGAGGAGGGAAACAAATGGACCACGAAGATCAAACGAACCATTGTGCCCAAGGTGAGGAACGGAAGAGTCACCACTCGGACAAAATGAAGAGCAACCTGATTACCAGATTGAATCGCATAGAAGGGCAGATTCGCGGCGTGAAAGGGCTGATCGAAAAAGACACGTACTGCGACGATGTATTGAACCAGATCGCGGCGATTCAATCCGCGCTGAACAGCGTCGGCAGACTGCTGCTGGAAGGCCATATGAAAAGCTGCGTGATCGATCGTATCCAATCGGGCGATCACGATGTAATCGATGAGCTGTTGGTGACCGTCAACAAGCTGATGAAATAACGGATGGAAGAAAGGGAGCGAAAAAGATGAAAAACGTTACGCTGCAAGTCGAGGGCATGTCCTGCAATCATTGTGTCAACGCTGTGGAAGGAACGCTGAAAAATATCGGTGCCAGCGGAAAAGTGGATTTGGCCAGCAAAACGGTCGATGTGTCTTTCGACGAAAGCAAGGTAAGTCTCGAAGCGATCAAAGAAGCGATCGAAGATCAAGGCTACGATGTAAAGTAAAAGAAAAAACAGGCACGAACTGCAAGCAGGCACATGGAAAAGTCATGTGCCTGCTTGCCATTCCTAGCTAATTAAGATATTATCTAATTACATAAACGTCGAATTACATAAAGAAAGGAGAGCAACGAGATGCAGCTGCAGCATTTGGTCAATTTTCACAAGGCGATGGGAGACCCGACGCGGATTCGGATTTTGACCCTGCTGTCCAAAGGCCCGCTCCACGGTCAGGCGATCGCCGGCAAGCTCGGCTTGACGCCGCCGACGATTACGCACCATATGGCAAAGCTTCGCGAGACCGGCATCGTCTATGAGCGACGGGACAAAAATACGATTTATTTTTATTTGGATGCCGATCATTTGCGGCGTGATGCGCAAGCGATTTTGGACGTTGTTTGGGGAGGAGAGGGCAGCGTGGATGGAAATGAGAAGGAAAAAGTCATAAAAAATTTTTTCACTGTCGATGGCAAGCTGAAGTCGATTCCGGTTCAGCGCAAAAAGAAGCTCTATGTTTTCGAACACATGGTTTCCGGACTGGAAGTGGGCCGCAAGTATACGGAAAAGGAAATCAACGAATACATCAGCCGGTTTCATGAAGACTTTGCCACGATTCGCCGCGAGTTCATCATGAATCATTACATGTACCGCGAGAACAACATCTACGAGCTGAATCCGCAGGAGATGTGGGCACAGCCGGAATGATGACTTTGCGAAAACGAAAAAAGGAGCGGTTCTCCGGTGGCGATGGGGAACTGTGCTCCTTCTTTTCATGTCCGAGGGTTACGGGATCAACCGTTTTTCTTCAGTTCCATGATCCAGCCTCGGCGGTATTGGATATAATTGCGGGTACCAAAAATCAAATTGACCAGCCCGACCAGAAGCAGCACGAGCGCGACGCCGATGCGTACCCCTGTCAAATCTTCAAACGTAAACTGGTTCAGCGCCATCAGCGTAAACAGGACGCCGATCGCCATGTTCATCTTCCCGAGTGTCATGCGCGAGGCGAGCGGATGAATGCCGCGTTGACGCGCCATGATGCTGAAATAAAGCGCCAGCACAAGCGATCCGACAAAACCTGTCAAATAAATTGCAAACCACACCGAAAAACCAACCCCTCAATTTTCGTACAAGCCATACGCTTCCATCGTACCAAAATCATTCCGGAACAGTCAAAAGGGACGCCTATGCAGGCATCCCCAATTCCGTCGTCAGCACCTTCCAAAAATCTTTAATCGCATTTTCGCCGAGATACGCTTTGCCACGTTCCCTGACGTACTCGCTCATTTCCTGGTAGTAAGCAGGCTCATTGAGCATGTGGTAACAGCGGGCAATATCGTGCTCATCCTGAACGAACAGCGGGTAATTGTCGCCCAAGAGATGAACATTGCCAAAGGTGCGGGTCGTCAGCACCGGCACGCCAAGCGCCATATATTCGAGGACGCGGGACAAATAAGCATGGGACGGCGTCAAATCGGGCGTGTTGTCATAAATCAGGGCCAGCCCGATCCCGGCTTTCACGATCATTTTCTTCGTTTCCCAGACGTTTTTTTGCCCGTGGTTGACGACGCCCGGCTTTTTCAGCAGCTTCTCCGCAGTCGGGCGGTAAGCGTTGACAATCGATGGGTAGAGCAGGTTCAGTTTCGCCTCCGGGACGCGCTTGCGGATCAGGCGGATCGCTTTGACGGCTACTGGCAAGCCGTAGCGCGGACGGATCACGCCGCAATTGATGAGCTGGGGCGGGGTGGCGCGGTGAATCCGGAGCATTTTTTCTTCCGACATCGCTTCAACGAACTGCGGCAACACCTTGATCTGACGCTCGATGCGCGCTTCCCCCCATTTTTTCCGGCGCAAATAGGCTTTAAACCGCTCGGCGATCGGTACCGACTGGAAAAAGATGACACGGGTATGGCGCAGCAAAAAATGGACTTCCTTCATGATGCGCGGATCATTCAGGTTGTAGTTGATCGAGAGAAACAGGAGCTTGTCGCCGAGCGAACGCTTCTTTTTCACCAGATCGAGCGCCTGGTCTCGCCCGCGGATGAAGATGAAGTCGTAGTCTTTCTTTTCATCCTGCTTGATGATCTTGTCCGTCAGATCGTCCGCTTGATGGAAACGCACGTGATGAAATTTGAACCCATCGTGGCCGTTTTGGAATTCGAAGGGCAGCACGCAGTCGATGACGAATTTCTTCCGTTTTTTGTTTGACAGCTTGCTCACTTCGCGGTCAAACGCCTTGAGCATGCCGAGAAACTGCAGCACATTGCCTTTTGGCTTGTATTTCTCCAGATTGCACGAAAAGCATATTTTCATCGGGTTCTCTCCCTTTGATCACGTAAACGATAACCCATGATATGGCAAAGAGAGGCGAAAAGGTGTCTGTCCATTCGCGCGTCAATGGATCAGCTTGCTTTCCTTCGCTTTCTGGATAAAACCGGCGCTGGCACGGTTGATGACTTTTTTCAAAGCGAGGCCGAGCAGAAGAAAAATACCGACATAGACGGCGAGCATCATCAGGTCGCGCGTCACCACATGCCACAAAATGCCGCCGACCGCTTCACGCATCATGCTGATCGCATAGGTGAAGGGCAGGAACGGGTGGATCGCCTGGAAAAACGGCGGCGTCACCTGGATCGGAAACGTTCCGCCGGAGCCTGCCAGCTGGAGCACGAGCAGCACGATCGCCAGCGCTTTCCCGATGTTGCCGAAGACGGAGACGAGCGTATAGACGATCAACATGAAAACGGCGCTCAGCACGAGCCCGAACAGGACGAACCACAGCTTGTCGCACACATACGTGCCGAGCAGGTAGATGTCGCCGAGCGTGACGAACAAGGATTGCAGCAGGGCGATCGTGAGAAAAGTGAAGAATCGGCCGAAATAAATCTGGTAGCTGCGGTAAGGCGTCTCGGGATGATGCACCTCGACCGTGAGCAGCGATACGAGCAACAGCGCCCCGACCCAAAGCGAAAGCGTGGTGAAAAATGGCGACATGGCGGAGCCGTAGTTGGGAATCGGAAAGAGCCGATTTTCCTTCAGCACGACCGGCTCTGCAAAAAACTCGCTTTCTTTTTGCGCGTCATGACGCAGCAGGTCGATGATTTCCCGCAGGTTGGCCTCTTTGTCCAAAGCGCGCATTTTGGCGGCCAGCGCTTTTAGCTGGGCTTCATAAGCGGGCAAGCTTTGCTGGATGGTTTGCAGTTCTTTTTTTCCGGTCGCCAGTGCCTTGGCGACATCTTGAACAACACGTGTCACCTCGGGCAGCTTCTGCACCGCGTCGGCCAAGACGGCACCGACCCGCTGATTCGCCTTTTTCGCCTGCTCGATGGCGTCCAAAACGAAGGGTTGGATTTCGCTGTCGTACCGACCAAGAATATCGCCTGAAATCGCATTCGTCTCGGCAGCGAGCGCGCGCATGCGGTCGAACAGCTCTGCGGCGGGCTGCTCACCCTTGTCGATGGCGTTTTTGATTTTGGTCAACGTCGCGGTCTGCTCCTGGAACCGGCTTTGGGCCTGTCCCAGCTTGTCGATGGCGGGTTTCAGCCTGGTGCCGCCGGTGATGTCCTCCAATCGCGCCAGCGCTTGCTTCAGCTTGTCGGTCACAGAGGCAGCCACCGTAAGCCGCTTGATCGTCTGCTCGATCAGCGCTTTCGCGACGGCCGGGTCTGGCCTGTTTTCCTGCAGGACGGCAGCCAGTTGCTCCGCTGCCGCCGCAGCTTGCTGCAACAGCGCCAAGTCCGCCTTGATCGTGGGAGATACGCTGATCAGGGCATCCTCGCTTTTGGTGAGGAAATCGCCAAGCCGCCGGGAAAAGTCGGTGCCGTCTTTGCCCAGTTCGGCGACGAGTGGCAAGTCCTTCTGAACCTTCGCAGCGATTTGTGCCGCCCGGTCGACGTCAGTCAGCCCGCGCCCCACCGCCTGATTGATCTCGGGGAACATGCCTTCGAGGCGGAAAACCAGCGCTTTCAGCTTTTCGATGGTCGGCAGCTGATTTTGCAGCTCTACGCCGATTTCATTGAAGATCCGAAAAATCGTGCCGTTTGCGGTCTTGATGAAATTTTGGTTCACTTCCTCGATCACGCCGCTTGCGCCTTTGGCGGTGATCTTCGGGGAGATTGCGTTGATTTTTTCATTGACGGTGTAAATGATTTCGGCTTTTTGCGGTTGATTGGTCATGATGGTTGCGATTTTGGCGGAAAAATCGGCCGGGATGACGATGCTGGCATAAAAGTCGCCTTCCTGCACCCCTTTGATCGCCTCTTCCTCGGACACAAACGTCCAGCCGATTTTCTTGTTGTCTTTCAGGGAGGTGATGATCTCATTTCCCAAATTGATCGGTTTGCCGCGGATGGCGGAGCCGGTATCGTTGTTGGCGACCGCGATGGCGATTCCGCTCGTCTGGCTGTACGGGTCCCAGGAGGCTTTGATGTTAAACCAGGCGTACAGCGACGGCAAAAAGACCAAGCCAAGAATGACGACTGCCGCAGCCCAGTTGGTGGCGATTTTTTTCAGGTCCGTCCGGTAAATGGTACCAATTTTGTTCATAGCAGCTTCTCTCCTGTCCACACGCCGGGCACGCAGGTTTTTGTATATTTTACCATGCCTCAAAACGTTCCAAACATGTGCAGGAAAGAAAAAGAACGCCCATTTCGGCCGTTCTTCACTTTTTCTTCAGGAACCTGGCGTTCAGCTCGCCGTGTCCTTGCGCGTAGCGGTTGCTTTTGACCAGATGGACGGTATGCTGCAGCAAGCGTGCTTTCACCTGCTGCGGCGTCAGCTTGGGATTTTCTTCCAGCATGCAGGCGACGGTTCCGGCGACCAGCGGTGCTGACATACTGCAGCCGGACAGCGTGAAATACCAGCGCCCGACGCGCTGAAGCGCCAGCTCGCGGTCCAAAAAAGAGCGAGGCGCGCGCAGCGAGGTGATATTGACACCAGGCGCAACCAAATCAGGCTTGAGCTGGCCGTACATGCCGGGGCCGCGGCTGGAGAATCGGGCGATTTTGTGGGCGGCCTGGTTCAGCTTGTTGCGGTCATCCGTCGCCCCGACCGTAATCGCTGTGGGACAGATTCCCGGCGTGTAAATCGTGCGGCGGTGAGGTCCGTTGTTTCCGGCGCAGACGACGGTGACCAGGCCGGCGCGGACGGCACGGGCAACCGCCTGGCAGAGCGGATCGTTTTTGCTGTGAGACAACGGTTCAGCCCCCAGCGAGAGGTTGAGAACGCGAATACCGTATTTTTTGCGATTGCGGATGCACCATTGCACGCCGGCGATAATGTCGTCAAAATTGCCTTGCCCGTCCTGAGCCAGCACCTTGACACCGACGAGCTTGGCATGAGGAGCTGCACCGATGAACCGGCGGGCGGCTTTTCCTTTGCACCTGCTGCCATTTCCGGCCGCACATCCGGCGACATGCGTTCCATGCCCGTTGTCGTCGTAAGGCTTCGTGCGCTTGTGGATGAGATCGCGGAATGCGATGATCCTCCCTTTCAGGTCGGGATGGGGATAAATTCCCGTATCGAGAATGGCGATGGTCACACCCTTTCCGGTGAACCGATTTGCTGCCGATCGCGTTAGACCCACGCTCGGTGCCGCGACATCAAGCGACATTTTTGCCTTTTGATTCAAATAAATGCGCTCCACATGCCCGGATTCGCACATTTTCTGCAGACAGGAGAGCGTAGCGGTTCCCGAGATGGCTTGAATGATGCCCAAACGGCGGGTCGGCGTGAAGGATGAGGTCCCCCACTGTTTTTTGCACGACTGGATGGTTGACGGAAGGGTCTTTTTCTTGAATTGGACAATCACTGGATAACGCGCGTTTTCTTTGCTCGTTTGGGGGGATGCCCGCCGAAGTCCCTTGCGAAGGGGGAGATCAAGCAAGCGCTTGTGCTGCCGTATCCAGTCGGTAGTATTTTGGGCCATGGTCCGCACCTCCCTTACGAATACAACTACTTTATGGCAAGCAGCGAAAAAGAGCGTGTTTGAATACCCACATGCGTGAAAAAAGTGAAAGCTGCGTTATAATGGAGGAGAACAAATAATCGCCTGGAGGATTTATGGACATGTCTTTCGTTCATTTGCATGTACACACCGAATACAGCTTGCTTGACGGCGCGGCGCGTATCGACGAGCTGATCGCACGGGCAGCAGAGCTTGGCATGCCGGCTTTGGCGATTACCGACCATGCGAATTTGTATGGAGCGGTCCCGTTTTACCGGGCTTGCCTGGAAGCGGGGATCAAGCCGATCATCGGGATGGAGATGTACGTGATCGATGGCGACCTGCAGGAAATCAAGCCGCGCAATCAGGCGGTTTCTCCCTACCATTTGACATTGCTGGCTGAATCCAATGCCGGTTACCAAAATCTTTTGAAGCTGGCGACGCTGGCTGCCACGAAAGGGTACCAGACGCTGCCGCGTATCAATAAAGAATGGCTGAAGGCACATAGCCACGGGCTGATCGCCTTGTCCGGCTGCCACCGGGGCGAGGTGGGCACCCACCTGCTGGCAGGCGATGCCGATCGCGCGCGTGAAGCGGCTTTGTGGTACCAAACCACCTTCGGGCCGGACCGCTTCTATTTGGAGCTGATGGATCACGGGCTGGAGACGGAACGCAGACTGAACCAGCGTCTGCTGCGGCTTCACCAGCAAACCGGCATTCCGCTGGTCGCAACCAACAACGTTCATTATGTGAAAAAGCAGGATGCGGCGCTGCACGATATTCTTCTGGCGATCGGCGAGAGCAAAACAATCGACGACAAAGATCGGCTGCGCTACGAGTCGGAAGAGTTTTATTTGAAAAGCGGCGGCGAGATGGAGCGCTTGTTTGCTTTCGCTCCCCAAGCGCTTGCCAATACGGCTGCCATTGCTGCTCGCTGCTCGGTGGAGCTTGCTTTTGACCAGCACATTTTGCCGCAGTATCCGCTGCCGCCGGGAACGGATGCCGATGCTTACCTGCTTGAGCTGTGTGAGCAAGGCTGCATGGAGCGGTACGGAGAAATCACGCCGCAGATCCGCGAGCGGCTCATGCACGAGCTGGCGATCATCACGCGGACCGGATTTACACATTATTTTCTCATTGTTTGGGACTTTATGAAGTATGCGCATGAAAAGGGGATTCCGACAGGTCCGGGGCGCGGATCAGCAGCTGGCAGTCTGGTCTCCTATGTCCTTCGCATCACGAATGTCGATCCGCTGCGCTACCATTTGCTGTTCGAACGTTTCCTCAATCCGGAACGGGTGACGATGCCGGATATCGACATCGACTTTTCCGTAGAGCGGCGCGATGAGGTCATCCAGTATGTGGCCGAAAAATACGGCCGAGACCGCGTCGCCCAAATCATCACGTTCGGAACGCTGGCAGCGCGGGCGGCCGTGCGCGATGTGGGCCGCTCGCTCGGATTGTCGCACGGGATCGTGGACCGCGTGGCGAAAATGATCCCGCAATCGCCGGGGATGACGCTGGAAAAAGCGATGGCGCTCAATCCCGAGATCGGCAAGCTGGCGCTGCAAAACGCGGAGGTAGCCCGCCTGATCGAAGCGGCGCGGGGGCTTGAGGGACTGCCGCGCCATGCTTCCACACATGCGGCGGGCGTCGTCATCTCGCGCGAGCCGCTGACCGAGTATGTCCCGCTGCAGCAGGGCAACGAGGGACTGGCGCTGACCCAATACCCGATGGAGGTGCTGGAGGCGGTCGGCCTTTTGAAAATGGACTTCCTCGGCTTGCGCAACCTGACGATCATTCAGGAAACGCTGCGCCATCTCGCCCACCAAGAGATTCATCTCGACCTGGACAAGCTGCCGCCCGATGATGAAAAGACGTTTCGCATGCTGACGCGAGGCGAGACGACCGGGATCTTCCAGCTGGAGTCGGCAGGCGTGCGCAATGTGCTGCGCGAGCTGAAGCCGACCACGCTTGCCGATATTATCGCCGTTGTGGCACTGTACCGCCCCGGGCCGATGGAGATCATTCCCGACTACATCCGGGCCAAGCACGGGCAGACAAAAGTCCAGTACGCCCACCCCGACCTGGAACCGATCTTGCAAGAGACGCACGGCTACATGATCTACCAGGAGCAAATCATGCAAATTTCGTCGAAAATGGCAGGCTTCAGCCTGGGCGAAGCCGACATTTTGCGACGGGCGGTGGGCAAGAAAAAACGGGAGCTTTTGGCCGAGCAGCGAGCCAAATTCGTGGCGGGCAGCATCCGCCAAGGCTACGATGAGGCGCTCGCCAACCAAATTTATGACCTGATCGTCAAATTCGCCGATTACGGCTTTAACAAAGCCCATTCGGTCGCCTATGCCGTCATCGCATACCAGATGGCATATCTCAAAGCAAACTACCCGCTCGCCTTCATGGCCGCCCTGCTGTCGCTGTCGATCGGCAGTCAGACAAGAATCGCAGAGTATGCGGAAGAAGCCAAGCGGCTCGGGATTGCCATGCTCCCGCCCGATGTCAATCGCAGCGAGGCCGGGTTTATTCCCGAGGAGGGCGGAATCCGCTTTGGCCTGGCTGCCATCAAAAACGTCGGCTACGGCGCGATCGACCAGATCACCGCAGAGCGGAAAGGGGAGCCGTTCCGCGACCTGTTCGATTTCTGCACGCGTGTGGATGGACGCCTGGTCAATCGGCGAGTGGTGGAATCGCTGATTTTGGCAGGGGCATTGGAGAGCTTGCCAGGCCACCGCGCCCAACAGCTCGTCCTGCTCGACGAGGCGATGGGCAAAGCCGTCTCCAAGCGCCAGGAGCGCAGCGGCGCCCAATTGAATCTGTTCGCCTCGCTGGAAGAAGAGGAGCCGAGGGCACAGGATACCGTCGGCAAGACGACGACCGATGCCAACGGCTATCCGGAAGTGCCGCCGTTCAACCGGATGCAGCAGCTGAAGGAAGAGCGGGAGCTGCTCGGCCTCTACCTGTCCGGCCATCCGCTCGACCAATACGCGCACGTGATGAACCGGCCCGAGGTCGCAAGCGTCGCTTCCATGTATGAAGGAAAGAAAGACCAGCAGGTGAAAGTCGTCGGGATGATCCTGGACTTCAAGCGCATCCAGACGAAAAAGGGTGACCCGATGGCCTTTTTGACGCTGGAGGACAAAACCGCGCTCGTGGAAGTGGTCGCCTTCCCGCAAGTGTTCGCCAAATATGGCGATCTCGTGGGCAAGGAGCGGATGGTGCTGGCGGAAGGGCGCGTGGACATGCAGGATGATATGCCGAAGCTCATGCTGTCCCGGATGTGGGACCTCGAGACGCTGCCGAAGCCTGCCGCGTCGCCAGTTTTGTTCATCAAAATCACCGCCGAGCAGGAGCATGATTCGACATTGCCGAAGCTGCAGGAGCTTTTTGTCGGAAAAAAAGGAACGATTCCCGTCGTGCTTTATTACGAAGCCAAAAAGCAGTCAATTCGCCTGCCGGAGACGATTCGGATCGATGCAGACGAGTCATTTTTGGCGAAAGCGCGAGATATTGTTGGACATGGCAGCGTAATCTTGAAAGAAATGAGCATAAACTGGGGAGGATGATGGTGAACCTCCCTTTTTTCTGTTTTTCCGTAGGTTTACAGATGAAAGTGTTTTGATATAATGAGTACATAGTTTAAAAAGTGGTCTGACCACTTCCAGGCGTACTACCAGAGACCTGATAGGTGAGATAGGAGTGAATGACGGGATGTCTAACTTACGTGAAGAAGCATTGGAACTGCATAGAAAATACCAAGGGAAATTGGAAACCGTTACGAAGGTGCCAGTGCGTAACGCATACGACCTGAGCTTGGCCTACTCCCCGGGTGTTGCGGAGCCGTGCAAAGAGATTTTCGATGATGTATCCAAAGTGTATGACTACACGATGAAGGGCAACACGGTAGCGGTAGTAAGCGACGGTACGGCTGTGCTTGGCCTCGGCAACATCGGTCCGGAAGCGGCCATGCCGGTTATGGAAGGAAAAGCGGTCTTGTTTAAATCTTTTGCGGGCGTGGACGCGTTCCCGATCTGCTTGCAAACTAATGATATTGACAAAATTGTAGAAACAGTCAAACTGCTTCAGCCATCCTTTGGCGGCGTGAACCTGGAAGACATCGCGGCACCTGCGTGCTTCGAAATCGAAGAGCGCTTGAAAAAAGAGTGCAACATCCCGGTATTCCATGACGACCAGCACGGTACTGCGATTGTAACGGCTGCAGGTTTGCTCAACGCGCTGAAAGTGGTCGGCAAAAAGCTTGAAGAAATCCGCGTGGTTGCAAACGGCGCAGGCGCAGCGGGCATCGCAATCATGAAGCTGTTGATCAGCATGGGCGTGAAAGAAGTCATCATGTGCGACACGAAAGGGATCGTGTATGAAGGCCGTCCGTTCGGCATGAACGCCGTGAAGGAAGAAATGGCGAAAATCACGAACCGCAGCATGGTGCAAGGCACGCTTGCCGATGCGATGAAGGGTGCAGACGTATTCGTCGGCGTTTCCGTAGCAGGCGCGCTCACCCCTGAGATGGTTTCGTCGATGAACCGCGATGCGATCATTTTCGCAATGGCAAACCCGGTTCCGGAAATCATGCCGGAAGAAGCGAAAAAAGCGGGCGCGGCTGTCATCGGTACCGGTCGTTCCGACTTCCCGAACCAGGTGAACAACGTGCTGGCTTTCCCGGGCATTTTCCGCGGCGCACTGGACGTGCATGCGACAGGCATCAACGAAGAGATGAAGCTGGCAGCGGTTCATGCGATCGCAAGTCTTGTTTCTCCGGAAGAGCTGTCCGTCGATAAAGTGATTCCGGCTCCGTTCGACCCGCGCGTGGCACCGCATGTAGCGGCAGCTGTTGCCAAAGCAGCGATGGAAACGGGCGTGGCGCGCAGAACGGTTGATCCTGAAGCGGTTAAAGAAAAAACGTTCCAGCTGACGCAAACGGCTTTGCAAAAAGCATAATCTCCACTCCCTGGACCAAATGACTTTCACACGAGAGGAGAATAAGGCGTGCTCCATTCCGAGACAGAACGCAAAGTATACGAAGAAATTCTGCTGCAGCTCCACGATATCGTGCAGCAAAACAACCTGAGACCGGGTGACAAATTGCCCTCGGAGCGGGATCTGTCCGAAACGTTGAACGCTGGGCGCTCCTCCGTGCGCGAGGCACTCAGAGCATTGGAGCTTTTGGGGTTGATCGAGACGCGCAGGGGCGAGGGTACGTTTTTGAAGCATTACCGCCACAACCGGCTGATCGACATCTTGGGCATGTTTGTTTTACGCGATGTCAAGACCAAGAAAGATTTGGTCGAGATGCGCAAAATTCTCGAAATCGATGCGGTGCGTCTGGCTTGCAAGCGGGCCACCAGCAAACATTTCGAGGAAATGGAGCGAATTTTGGCGCACGCGGAGGAACGGATTGCGAACGGTGAAGTGCCGACAGAGGAAGACTACCAGTTTCACCGCGTCATCTGTCGATCCAGCCGCAATTCCGTCCTGCACCGCATCTGGGCACCGCTGGTCGAATACAGCGAAAGCGTGCGCAACGAATCGCTTTCCCGCGAAGGACGTGCCCGGACGGCGGTCGATGAACATCGCGGCATCATGGAAGCGATCCGCTCGGGAGACGAACAGTCGGCAGTCGAAAAAATGCTGAGGCATCTGGATAACAGCAAACTGTGAGAAACAGGAGTTTGCGGCGAGAAACCGCGCTGTGATATGATATGTCAGGTTACATATTGCAGCGGAGTTTGGAGGAGGGAACCATCATGTGGACGGTCATCTATATCGCTCCCAGCGCCAGAATCGCAGAACGCATTCAGCATCGGCTGACAGACGAAGGATTCCTGGTAAAGGTTCGGGAGGCAGGAGTATCGAAGCAATTTGAAATCCTTGTACCCCAGAGCGAGCTTCATGAAGTCCAAGAAGTGTTGGCTCGATCCTTCACTGAATGAAAGATGAGGTGTTACGGTGCTTAAAGATCTTTTCGGGAAAAAGCGCAAGTTCGCGACAGTCCCAACAAAGCCAATCGAACGCGCACCTGCTATAGAGCAAAAAGAAGTGCCGGAGGGCCTGATGAACAAATGTCCTCATTGCGGCACTATTCACTATTCCAAAGACTTGGAAAAAAATCTTCGCGTGTGCAAAGGCTGCCAGCATCATTATTCGCTTTCCGCGCCTGAACGGATCGCGTCCTTGCTTGATGACGGCGTGCTCACCGAAGAATTCGATGCTGATATGCTGAGCGCGAATCCGCTCGGGTTCCCCGGTTATTTGGACAAGCTGGAAAAGGACAAGGAACTGAGCAATCTGAATGAGGCGATCGTGACGGGAGAAGGCCTTTTGATGGGCAATCGCGTCGTCATCGGCGTCATGGACTCGCGTTTCCGCATGGGCAGCATGGGTTCCGTTGTCGGCGAAAAAATCACCCGTGCGATTGAGCGTGCGCTCGAACGCAAGCTGCCGGTGATTTTGTTTGCGGCCTCGGGCGGTGCGCGCATGCAGGAAGGCGCACTCAGCCTGATGCAGATGGCCAAGACGAGCGCAGCGCTCGCACAGATGGATCGCGAGGGGCTGCTGTTTATCTCCGTCCTGACGCATCCGACGACAGGCGGCGTGTCCGCAAGCTTCGCATCGCTCGGCGACATCAATATCGCCGAACCGGGTGCTACGATCGGCTTTGCCGGACGCAGGATCATTGAACAAACGATTCGCCAGGAGTTGCCGAAAGATTTTCAGACTGCTGAATTCCTGCTGAAACACGGTCAGCTCGACATGGTCGTGCACCGCAAAAACATGCGCGAGACATTGGGCAAAATCGTGGAAATGCATACTGTGCGGGAAGGAGTGTAGGGATGGCAGGCGAGCTTCCTTTTGAAAAACCGTTAATCGAGCTTCAGGATAAAATCAAAGAGCTGCGCAGATTCACCGAGGAGAAGGGCATCGATTTCTCCGACGAGGTTGCGCGTTTGGAAATCAAGGCGAAAGAGATGGCTGAGCAAATTTACGGCCAACTGACGCCATGGCAGCGCGTTCAGCTTTCGCGTCATCCGCAGCGCCCCACTACCCTTGATTACATCAATCATATTTTTACGGATTTTATCGAATTCCATGGGGACAGGCTGTTTGGGGACGATATGGCGATCGTGGGCGGCATCGCTTATTTGGATGGACGTCCGGTTACCGTCATCGGCCACCAAAAAGGAAAAGACACGAAAGAAAACATCGCGCGCAACTTTGCCAGCCCGCATCCGGAAGGGTATCGGAAGGCATTGCGCCTGATGCAGCAAGCCAACAAATTCAAACGTCCGATCATCTGCTTTATCAACACGCAAGGCGCTTTTCCAGGCAAGGCCGCAGAAGAGCGCGGCCAGAGCGAAGCGATCGCACGCAATCTGCGTGAAATGGCCGGCTTCGGCGTCCCGATTTTGTGCGTGGTCATCGGGGAAGGCGGAAGCGGCGGAGCGTTAGCAATCAGTCTGGGCAACCGGATTTATATGCTCGAAAACTCCACCTACTCGGTCATTTCGCCGGAAGGAGCAGCAGCATTGCTCTGGAAGGACGCGGGCCTGGCACAGAAGGCGGCCGAAACGATGAAAATCACCGCTCCGGATTTGCTGGAGCTGGGGATCATCGATGGCATGATCGAGGAGCCGTTCGGCGGTGCACACCGCGACATGGTCAAACAGGCGGAGCTGCTCAAGGCTACGCTTGTATCCGGACTGGAACAGCTCAGTCAAATGACGCCGGAAGAATTGATACAGGATCGTTACGAGAAATTCAAACAGATTGGTCAATACGCCTCCCTTTCATAAAACGGAGGCTTTTTTCTGCTTTTTTCTCCTGATTAAATCTGCTACAATCGTATTCGTACCAAGGGATTGCAGGTTGGCGGCATGAGAAGAATAAGTATGTCATATTGTCGTTAATTTGTATAACAGATAGGTAAGGTTGTATATAACAGGGTGGCGCATGTGAAGAATAGTACATACTGTTTTTCGTTTGCAGCCATCCTAATCATGGAGAAGGGTGAAGAGGTGAGCGATATGAAACGATTGGCAGTGTTGACGAGCGGCGGCGATGCGCCGGGAATGAATGCAGCTGTTCGGGCAGCGGTACGACGGGCGGCTTTTCACGGCCTGCAAATTTTCGGAGTGTACCACGGTTATGATGGGCTGATTCGGGGAGATATTAAAGAAATGACCCTGGGGTCAGTCGGCGATATCATTCACCGCGGCGGCACGACGCTGTACACCGCACGAAGTGAGGAGTTCCGCACGGAGGCGGGGCAGCAAAAAGCAGTGGAGCAGCTCAAGCAGCACGAGATCGATGGCTTGATCGTCATCGGTGGAGACGGATCGTTTCGCGGCGCACAAAAATTAACAGAAAAAGGCTTTCCGACGATTGGCGTACCGGGTACAATTGACAATGACATTCCGTGCACGGATTTTACGATCGGGTTCGATACCGCTTTGAACACCATCGTAGAGGCGATCGATAAAATTCGCGATACCGCCACCTCTCATGAACGCACGTATATTATTGAAGTGATGGGACGCGATGCAGGCGATCTTGCGCTGTGGGCTGGTCTTGCCGCAGGAGCGGAAACCGTCATTATCCCGGAAGCGGACCATGACATCAACGACATCGTGGAACGTCTGCACGCAGGGAGCAGCCGCGGCAAAAAGCATTCCATCATCATCGTTGCCGAGGGATGCGGCAGTGCGGCATCGTTCGCAGACCAGATCAAGGCAAAAACAGGCTGGGAAACGCGCGTCACCGTTTTGGGCCATATCCAGCGCGGCGGTTCGCCGACAGCGTTTGACCGGATGCTGGCAAGCCGGATGGGGGCAGCGGCCGTAGACCTGCTGTTGGAAGGAAAGAAAGATCGGATGGTGGCAATTCAGAATAATCAAATTGTCGATTTCGATTTCAACGAAGCGTTACAACAGCGGCATGAGCTGGATCTGTCGATCTATGACCTGGCTCGTTCGCTCTCTATATAATCATCGTTGGCACTGAAATGGCACGGGACGGGAGACTACGCTCTCCTGTTCCGGCGTTTCAGGTTGTTTGCGTGCCAGCGCTACATAGCTTCACACTTCAAGGAGGGACTTGCATTGCTAAGAAAAGCGAAGATTGTCTGCACGATTGGGCCAGCGAGTGAATCTGTTTCCACATTGGTCAAAATGATCCACGCGGGGATGAACGTTGCCCGTCTGAATTTTTCCCACGGATCCCACGAGGAGCATGCTGCCCGGATTAAAAACATTCGCGAGGCAAGCGAGCAAACCGGCAAGCAGATCGCCATTTTGTTGGATACGAAAGGGCCCGAAATTCGGACAGGCACGCTTGCGGTCGATTCCGTGGAACTGGTCGAAGGAGAAATTCTGGTTTTGACGACCGAAGAGGTAGCGGGCACAGCGGAGCGCGTTTCCATTACATACAAAGAGCTGCCCCAGGACGTCACCGTTGGCAGCACCATTTTGGTTGACGACGGTCTGATCGGGCTGGTCGTCGAAGGAATCGAAGGAACCGACATCATCTGCCGCATCAAAAACGGTGGAACATTGAAAAGCAAAAAAGGCGTGAACGTGCCAGGCGTGCAAGTCAACCTGCCGGGTATCACCAGCAAGGATGCCGAGGATATCGTATTCGGCATCGAGCAAGGCGTCGATTTTATCGCCGCTTCCTTTGTGCGCAAAGCAGCGGACATTTTGGAGATTCGCGAAATTTTGGAGCGCCACCACACCAAAATCGATGTGATCGCCAAAATCGAAAACCAGGAAGGCGTCGACAATGTGGACGAGATTCTGGCAGTTGCCGATGGCTTGATGGTAGCGCGCGGCGACCTTGGCGTGGAAATTCCGGCAGAAGAAGTGCCGCTCGTGCAAAAACGACTGATCTTCAAATGCAATGAGCTGGGCAAGCCGGTCATCACGGCTACGCAAATGCTCGATTCGATGCAGCGCAATCCTCGTCCGACCCGTGCGGAAGCGAGCGACGTGGCGAACGCCATCTTTGACGGCACCGATGCGATCATGCTGTCCGGTGAAACCGCTGCGGGTAAATATCCGGTTGAATCCGTTGCCACGATGGAGCGGATTGCGGTGAGAACCGAGCAAGAGCTGAATTATCGCGAAATTTTCCAACTGCAAGCGATGCGCAAGCAAGTGACGATCACCGAGGCGATCAGCCAAGCGGTTGCCAACGCGGCGCTCGATCTGGATTCGGCTGCGATCATCACGCCGACCGAAAGCGGTCATACTGCGCGCATGGTTTCCAAATATCGCCCGAAAGCGCCGATCATCGCGGTAACGCCGCATGCGGACGTCCTTCGCCGCCTGGCATTGGTGAACAACGTTTACCCGCTGCTGGCACCGATGGCACATACGACAGACGAAATGCTGGAGCTGTCGGTTCAGCAATCGCTCAGCTCCGGCATGGTCCGCCATGGCGATTTGGTGATCATCACCGCAGGTGTCCCTGTGCGTGAAACCGGCACGACCAATATCATGAAAATCCACGTGATCGGCGACATCATCACGCGTGGACAAGGCATCGGACGCAAAGTGGTGACAGGCAAAGTCGTCATTGCCAACAATGCCAAAGAAGCGTTGGACAAAATGGAAGACGGCGCGATTCTGGTCACGATCGGCACCGATTCCGAAATGATTCCGGCTTTTGAACGCGCGGGCGCGGTGATCACGGAAGAGGGCGGCTTGACGTCCCACGCCGCAATCGTCGGTTTGAACTTGAATGTGCCGGTGATCGTCGGGGCAAGCCGTGCGACAGAGCTGCTGAAGGAAGGACAGACCGTTACGGTCGATACGGAGCGCGGCCACATCTACACAGGGCTGGCGCGCGTACTGTAAGGAGTGAAAGAAATATGGCCAAACAGCAGAAGACCATCCGGTTTCGCGTTCGTTACGGCGAAACGGACCAGATGGGCGTTGTTTACCATACGAATTACGTGAACTGGCTGGAGATCGGCAGGACGGAGTTTTTGCGCGATGCCTCCATCAGCTATCGCGAGCTGGAAACGCAGGGGCTGCTTTTGCCATTGACAGATGTGCAGGTGTCGTACAAGTCCCCTGCCCGCTATGACGACATCGTTGAAGTACGGACATGGATCGAACAGATCACACCGGTCCGCCTTGACTTTGGCTATGAGGTATACCGGGATGAGCAGCTGCTCGTCACCGGCACGACCAAACACGTTTTTACCAATCTCCAATTCAAACCCGTTCGCTTGCCCAAGCTGCTTCCCGAGCTGTATGAGTGGTTGGTGGCGCAGGCGTAAGCAGCGGACGGTGCAGACATGCTGGGGTGCGCATGGAAGCGTCCCCGGTTTTGTCACGCAAAGGAGTGTGTGTGGCTATGTTTCGCCTGCTTGCCGTGGTGTTCATCCTTGCCTCCGCAGTTGAGCTGTGGGGATTGTTTTTAATGGGGAAGGCCATCGGTGCCGGACCGACCTTCCTCCTCATCCTGCTGACAGGCGTGGCAGGTGCCTATTTTGCCAAAAAGCAAGGGCTGGAGATTTTACGATTGATCCAGGTCCAGCTTTCCCGTGGGCAAATGCCGACAGATGCTGTGATCGACGGCGTCTTTATTTTGCTAGGCGGGCTGTTCTTGATCATGCCCGGTTTTCTGGCTGATGTGGCCGGGCTTTTGCTGCTGATCCCATTGTCGCGCGCCATTTTGCGCACGCTGATCAAAGGATGGCTGTGGAAGCAGATCGCATCGGGAAGAATCCGGTTTCTGTTTCGTAGATAGTTACAGCAGTTCCATGCACATTGGAATGGTGACGGTTCCGTTGAAAGCCTGTTACAATAACTCCAATTCTTAGATGGAGGTTATTGGAAGTGGGAACAACGATCGCGCTTGTTGTGTTTGATGATTTTACGGACCTCGACTTGTTTTTGCCTTGGGATTTGTTGAACCGTGTCCGATTGGTCGGCGGCAGAGACGATTGGCATGTGAAAATCGTTGGGACGGAAGCTACTCATGTTTCGCAAGCGGGACTGCGCATTCCAACCATAGGATTTGTGGAGGAAGCTGCTGATGCCGATGCGGTACTTTTCACCAGCGGACCCCGCGTGCCCTCGCTTATTGAGGACGGGGCATACATGAATCGGTTCTCGCTTTCGCCCGAACGGCAGCTGATCGGCTCAATGTGTTCGGGGGCTTTGTTTTTGGCAAAGCTGGGATTGTTGACGGGGATGGAAGCGACCACTTATCCGACGCGGCGAAAGCTGCTTGCCTCCATGGGCGCGAAAGTCGTGGACAGAGGGTTTGTGCAAAACGGGAATGTCGCAACCGCTGCCGGCTGTTTGGCAGGACAGGACTTGTCGGCCTGGATAATCCGCAGCCTGGCTGGTCAAGAGATGGTGGACAGTGTGATCGACTCGGTTTTGCCAGTAGAGCAAATGGTCATCACGAGGTAATGGAAAAAATTTCATCAGCACAACAGCAAGAAGCCCAACGCAGACTTGATGCAGCGTTGGGCTTTTTTTCTAAAGAAGTTTTTCTTAGGTCCCTTTGATATACAGCCATATATCCTTGTGCACGCACGCTTTGAACAAGGCGTTGATCAGCACGAGGCTCACTGGGCCGACGATCAGCCCAAGGAAGCCGAACAAGCTGTAGCCAATGAACAGCGCGACCAAGGTCAGAAGCGGATCGAGCCCGACATTTTCGGCGACAACTTTCGGCTCGATGATTTGGCGGACGATCAGCACTACCGCATACAGAATGGCGAGGCCGATGACCAGGCTGTAGTTGCCTTTGAAGAACATGTAGACAATCCAGGGGACGAAAATCGTTCCGGTTCCGAGGTATGGTAGCAGATCGACCACGCCGGTTAAAAGTCCGATGGTGACGGCGTACGGCACTCCCATGA
Source organism: Brevibacillus fluminis (assembly GCF_052072235.1). Lineage (GTDB taxonomy): Bacteria > Bacillota > Bacilli > Brevibacillales > Brevibacillaceae > Brevibacillus_D > Brevibacillus_D fluminis_A. The sequence continues at coordinate 1,334,257 of NZ_CM125436.1, forward strand.
TCAACAGCCCGATGATCACGATCACCGCCGTGATAGCGACGAGCGTAATCTGCGCCTTGATAAACCCGACCAGTGCATTCCGCAAATCGAGGATCACGGTGTCCATGCGGCTGTTTACTCGCTGCGGCAAGATCCGACGGAAGCGATTGCGCCACAAGTAAAAGTCTTTGCTGATGAAAAACGCACCCATCAGCGAGATGACGAATACAGTCGCCAAATTCGGCAACGACAGCAGCAACGTTTTCACCGCATCGAGGAAATTGAGGGCGAACTGCTTGCTGCCTTGGGAGATGGAGGATACGGTTTTGCCAATGGTGTCTTTCACCGTTTCCTGGTAGCTCGGATCAAGCTGGGCGTACATGAACTGGATACGGTTGTAGATGCCGTTCAACGTCTCCTGCGTTATGAAGCTCTGGACGTAGCCAGACAGCTCATTGAGCGTGTGCGGCAGCTTGGTGGTCAAATTCCCTATCTCGATCACCGTAAACGTCACAACAAGCGTGACAGCCCCTACGACGATGGCTAACAGCAAGATCAGTGCAATAAGCACGCCGAGCCAACGGGGAAACTTGGCCCGCTTGGAAAGGACGTTGACCAGCGGGTTGATCGCCAGGGCGATGAGTACGGAGATTAGAAATGGGTATAGTAAAGGTGTTGCGAAGACAACGACCTTAACTCCAACATACACCAACAGCACAACCCACAAAAAACGGATGATTTGAAACAGGCGAACCTGCCAGTTATGTATGTTCAACCGCTCTTCCCCTTTCATGAAAATGTAACTTTATTGTAACGAAATTATGCTATTCTTTCCAATACACGCTGTGAGAAAAATAAAACCCTTTTTCGCTCTATGAAACTTTAGTATTCACAAATCGGACAATATTTACTATAATGATGTCCGAGAACGAAAGTTTTTCTTTCTTTTCGTTGCCGGGCTCTGTCGTTTCATCCGTCTCTCTTTTCGTCGATGCAAAAGACAGACGACCTACGATCGATACAGAAAATCGGCGGAAAAGAGAGGGCCTTACAGATCATGACAGGTAAAGGAGAGAGAACTATGACAACGACTCGTGGGCTTGAAGGTGTGGTTGCAGCGCAATCTGCGATCTGTTCCATCGTTGACGGTGTACTCTGTTACGGCGGCATTAATGTCGATGAATTGGCTGAAAACGCTACCTTTGAAGAAGTAATTTATCTTCTGTGGCACGGTGTTCTGCCTAAACGTGAACAGCTCGATGAGCTGAAAAAAGAGCTTGGCATTAATGCCGTCGTACCAAAAGAAGTAATTGACGCAATCCGCTCTTATCCGGCGGGTGTGCATCCGATGTCCGTTCTGCGCACAGCGGTGTCCACACTTGCTTTGTATGACGCGGAAGCGCAGGATATGTCCAAAGAAGCGAACTATCGCAAATCGATCCGCCTGATGGCGCAAACGCCAACGCTGATCGCTGCTTATGCGCGCATTCGCAAAGGGTTGGAGCCTGTCCAACCGAACCCGGAATACGGCGTTGCGAAAAACTTCCTGTACATGCTCAACGGAACAGAACCAACCGAAACAGCGGTCAAAGCCTTCGACACAGCTCTGATTCTTCACGCTGATCATGAATTTAACGCTTCCACATTCGCGGCTCGCGTAACCGTTGCGACGCTGACTGACATTTATTCCGGTGTGGTTTCTGCAATCGGCACGCTGAAAGGGCCTCTGCATGGCGGAGCCAACGAGCAAGTGGCAGCGATGCTGGGCGAAATCGGCACCGTGGAAAACGTGGAGCCATTCATCCACAATGCGCTTGAAAACAAAGTGAAAATCATGGGCTTCGGTCACCGTGTCTACAAGGACGGCGACCCGCGCGCCAAATGGCTGCGTCAAATGTCCAAAGAACTGACAACGCAAATCGGACGCAGCGACCTGTACGAGATGTCTGTCAAAATCGAAGAACTGGTGACAGGCGAAAAAGGCTTGAAACCAAACGTAGACTTCTATTCCGCTTCCGTGTACATCGCACTGGGACTGGAAACCGATCTCTACACGCCAATTTTTGCCATCAGCCGCATGTCCGGCTGGACTGCGCACATCATGGAACAGTTTGAAAACAATCGCCTGATTCGTCCGCGCGCGGATTATATCGGCCCGGTCAATCAACACTACGTTCCGATTGACCAGCGATAAATTCAGGTTTATCATGGCGTAGAAGGACTACCACCAGCTTGTGGTAGTTCTCTACGTCTGTCATTGTTTACAACTTTTAACTTCAACAGAAGTGAACGAATCATAATGGAGGGGTTTTCCTTGTTCAAACATTTGGCACAGCCTGCTGCAGGCGAAAAAATCACAGTCGATAACGGCAAACTCAACGTACCTAACAATCCAATCATCCCTTTTATCGAAGGTGACGGTACCGGTCCTGACATTTGGAACGCTTCCGTACGCGTACTCGATGCAGCGGTTGAAAAAGCATACAAAGGCGAAAAGAAAATCGCGTGGTTCGAAGTGTTCGCTGGTGAAAAAGCGTTCAACAACTACGGCGAATGGCTGCCTGAAGATACACTTACTGCAATCAACGAATACCTGATCGCGATCAAAGGTCCTTTGACCACACCGGTAGGCGGCGGAATCCGCTCCATCAACGTGGCACTGCGCCAAGAGCTGGACCTGTACGCATGCGTTCGTCCTGTTCAATACTTTGAAGGTGTACCATCCCCTGTGAAACACCCTGAGCAAACCGACATGGTGATCTTCCGCGAAAACACAGAAGACATCTATGCGGGCGTTGAGTGGGCAGAAGGCACACCTGAAGTGAAAAAAGTGATCGAGTTCCTGCAAAAAGAAATGGGCGTGAAAAAAATCCGCTTCCCGGAAACGTCCGGTATCGGGATCAAGCCTGTATCCAAAGAAGGTACAGAGCGCCTGGTTCGCGCAGCGATCAACTATGCATTGGAAAACAACCGCAAATCCGTAACATTGGTACACAAAGGCAACATCATGAAATTCACCGAGGGCGCGTTCAAAAGCTGGGGTTACGCACTGGCTGAAGCTGAATTCGGCGATCGCGTGTTCACATGGGCACAATACGACCGCATCAAAGCGGAAGGCGGCGACGCTGACAAAGCGCAAAAAGAAGCGGAAGCAGCTGGCAAAATCATCGTGAAAGATGTAATCGCCGACGCATTCCTGCAACAAATTCTGACTCGTCCGGCTGAGTACGATGTTGTAGCTACACTGAACCTGAACGGTGACTACATCTCCGACGCGCTGGCTGCACAAGTAGGCGGTATCGGTATCGCTCCAGGTGCGAACATCAACTACGTAACCGGTCACGCTGTATTCGAAGCAACACATGGTACAGCTCCAAAATACGCTGGTTTGGACAAAGTGAACCCATCTTCCGTGATCCTCTCCGGGGAAATGCTGTTCCGTCACCTCGGCTGGAACGAAGCGGCTGATCTGATCATCAACTCCATGGAGAAAACAATCTCCGCAAAAACCGTTACGTACGACTTTGCTCGCCTGATGGAAGGTGCTTCCGAACTGAAATGCTCGGAATTTGCTGATGCATTGATCAAAAACATGTAATATAGAGGTGTACAACGAAAAAGGAAATACAAGGAGGGAACAAATGTGAGTTTCAATCGTAAAAAAATTGCCGTGATCGGCAGTGGTTTTACCGGAGCAACAACAGCATTCATCCTTGGCCAAAAAGAACTGGGTGACATCGTTCTGGTTGACATCCCTCAACTGGAAAACCCGACCAAAGGGAAAGCGCTCGACATGATGGAGTCGTCCCCGGTTTTGGGTTTTGACGCGAACATCACGGGAACCGCGAATTATGAGGACATCAAAGATGCTGACATGGTCATCATCACCGCAGGTATCGCGCGTAAACCAGGCATGTCCCGTGACGACTTGGTCAACACGAATGCTGGCATCATGCGCTCCGTAGCAGAGCAAGTGAAAACCTATGCTCCAAACTCCGTTGTTATTGTATTGTCCAATCCAGTTGACGCCATGACGTACACCTTCTTCAAAACATCCGGCTTCCCGAAAGAGCGCGTAATCGGCCAATCCGGCGTTTTGGATACAGCCCGCTTCCGCACGTTCGTCGCGCAAGAGCTGAACGTATCGGTTGAGGATGTAACAGGATTTGTACTGGGCGGCCACGGCGACGAAATGGTGCCATTGGTTCGCTACTCCTATGCTGGCGGCATCCCGCTCGAAACCTTGATTCCGAAGGATCGTCTGGATGCAATCGTTGAGCGTACCCGCAAAGGCGGCGGCGAGATCGTCGCGCTCCTCGGCAACGGTTCCGCTTACTATGCACCGGCAGCAGCGCTGGTACAAATGGCTGAAGCCATCATCAAAGACAAGAAGCGCATCCTGCCATCCATCGCGTATTTGGAAGGCGAATACGGCTACAACGATCTCTACCTGGGCGTACCTACCCTCCTGGGCGCAAAAGGCATCGAGAAAGTATACGAGCTGGAATTGACGGCGGAAGAAAGAGCAGCTTTGGACAAATCTGCCGATTCGGTTCGCAACGTCATGAAAGTTTTGGCATAAAAAGCGATAGGAAAAAGCAAAGGGGCTTGCCTGCGGGCAGCCCCTTTTTTTCACTTCAGTTTCCTTCCGAATAATACAGCAAAGTTAAAATACTTATAGATACAATCCACATCGGCAAAAAAAGAAGGTAGGCGCTTTCGATGCGCGTACCTTCTTGAATTTTCAATTAGCGATGTTTCTTCAATAATTCCTTCTCCAGCAGCGGCCCGTAGGTCTCCACCCGGCGGTCGCGGAGAAATTGAAGCAGGTTGCGGGCAAAGTCGATTTCGCCAAGGTCTACTTCCTGAATCAAGATGCCTTCCTCGTCGTCGAGCGATTGAACGATGTCGCCCAGCGGGTTGCTGACGAAGCTGCCGCCGTAGAAGCTCATATCGTCTTCCTGGCCTACACGGTTAACCGCAGCGATGAAGACGCCATTGGAGATGCCGTGCGCGGAGATCGCCTTTTCCCATGCTCTGCGGGTGGACAGCTCAGGGTGATCCGGCTCGGAACCGATTGCGGATGGGTAGAACAGGATGTCCGCGCCTTGCAATGCCAGGATGCGGGCAACTTCTGGGAACCATTCATCCCAGCAAATGCCGATTCCGATCGTGCCGTAGCGTGTTTCATATACAGGGTAGCCCGTGTTGCCTGGGACGAAATAATATTTTTCATGGTACTGCGGGCCGTCCGGAATGTGGTTTTTGCGAGTAGTGCCCAGATACGAGCCGTCCGCATCGTACACGACCGCGCTGTTGAAGTAAACGCCGCGTCCTGCTTTTTCGTAAATCGGCACGATCAGGACAACCTCGAATTTTTTCGCCAGCTCGCTCATTTTTTGCAACGTTGGGCTGTCGATTGGTTCCGCGAGGTTATAGTGCTCTACATTTACCGTCTGGCAAAAATATTGGGCGTTGAACAGCTCTTGCAAGCAAATGATTTGCGCGCCTTTTTTCGCAGCTTCCTCGACTTTTTGGACATGGTACTCCACGTTTTGGGCAATATCTTTGCCGCACTTTCCTTGAATCAAGCCGATGGTTACTTTGTTTGTTTTCATGAGAACGTCCTCCATTCAAATCGTGTGAGTTAAGTTTGTCATTCTTGCACGCCGTTACGCTTGGTCTGCTTCCGCAAACTGAATTTCAGGCGGCTTTTGTGAAAAGCCTTTCGTCAACGCGAGCAGGTAGGCAAAGCCGACGATGACCCAGACGCTGCCCAAAATAATCGAGTGTTTGTCCAGATTCGACCAAAGCCAGATCGTGAAGCAGGCGCCGATGACAGGAAGCAGCACGTTTTGGAAAAATCCTTTTGCGCCGCGCTCCTTTTGACGGACGTAGTAGTGGGCGATCACGGACAGGTTGACGAAGGTGAACGCGACCAAAGCGCCGAAATTGATGAACGATGCTGCGGTTGACAAATCAAGCACCAGTGCGGCAAGAGAGAATACCCCGATCAAGATGATGTTGAGCGAAGGGGTTTGAAACTTCGGATGAATGTACCCGAACCATTTTTTCGGCAAAACGGACTCGCGGCCCATGGCGAACAACAGACGCGCTGCACTCGCGTGTGACGACATGCCGGAACCGATGGTGGAGGTGATCATCCCTGCCAAAAATATAGAAGCAAAAATCGTGCCACCGATATGATCGGCGATTTCAAATGCTGCCGAATCGACGACTTTGAACGAATTGAAATCCGGGTAAACGATTTGCGCGATGTAGGAGACGAATGTAAACAGCGCGCCCCCGATGAAAGCAACCAGGAAGATCGCTCTCGGAACCGTTCTCTTCGGATTCACGGTTTCCTCAGAGAGTGTGGTGACAGCATCAAAGCCGAGGAACGACAGGCAAAGAATCGATGCGCCCGCCATGACGAACGAGAATGGGACATCCTGGTTGTAGAACGGCAATGCGCTAAGCAATGTGCCCATTCCCATGCCGTGGGTGACACCCTTGATCGAGAGAATCACAAAGAGAACGGTTACGAGAAACTGGAACAAGACAAGAATCCCGTTGATTCTGGCGGTCATGCGGATTCCGCAAACGTTTACAAGTGTGATTATGCAGATAAATCCGACGATCCAGATCCATGATGGAACCTGTGGGAAGGCAGCGGACAAGAAAACGCCTGACAGCAGGAAATTGATCATCGGCAAGAACAGATAATCCATGAGGACAGACCATCCGACCAAAAAGCCGAGATGCGGGCTGATCGATTTCTGCGTGTACGTATAGGCCGAACCAGCGGATGGATACGCTTTCACCATTTTGCCGTAGCTATAAGCTGTGAACAGCATAGCGACCAAGGCAATGATATAAGCCGCCGGAATCATTCCATGTGTCGTTTGCGCGGCTATTCCATACGTAGAAAAAACCGTCATCGGCGCCATATAGGCCAAGCCGAGAATCACGAGTGGGAGGAGTGTGAGTGTCCGGCTGAATTGCGGTGCTTGTTCCTTGTTCATGTTGTTCCCTCCTTGTTTTATTTTCGAAATCTTTAATAAGCAATTTACGTGCCAATATGAAAAGATTGCGAAAGCGGACATTTCACGTCTATAATGTGGAGGAATAATGAAAAAAATCATTACTTGTTTGTAGTATAAGAGCTTTTAGGCCTTTTTAGTATGTTACTATTTGGTATAATGAAATAAATCATTATAATGCGAAAAATCATTATCGCTGGGGAGTGATGGGAATCCGCATGTTTTCAGACATCAAAATACATGACAACTGGCTTGTGCATTCTGCAGGCAAGACCGTCGATTCCGTCCTCGGCAGCAAGCAGGAAGAGCTGCTGGAGACGATCTTTAGCAAGGAAAGCATTTCGTTCATTAAAAATATCGTGCACAAAAAAATCACCTCGCTGAAAGCGGAAGCGATCAGCCAGCTTTTGATCGCGCCGTTTCTTCTCTTAATCGTAAAGGAGCCGAGCAGAATTCTTACGGCTGTCAGCATGCAGGACACGAACCAGACAGGCGGCAGCGGCGAAGCGGATGCCGGCTCGATGGAGGCGTCACTGATTGCCCGCTCGCCCAAAATGCTGGAAATTATGGAGATTGTGCGTAAAATTTCGCACGTCGATTCAACGATTTTGCTGCTCGGCCGCTCGGGCGTCGGGAAGAGCGTGATCGCCAAGCTGATTCACAAGTACAGCAGCCGTTCGAACAAGAGCTTCATTCCCGTCAACTGCGGTGCGATCCCGGAAGCGTTGATGGAGTCGGAGCTGTTCGGCTACTCCCACGGCAGCTTTACCGGCGGAAAGCGCGGCGGAAAAAAAGGAATTTTTGAATCAGCGAATGAAGGGACTGTGTTTCTCGATGAGATCGGCGAGCTTCCCTTAAACCTGCAGGTGAAGCTGCTGGAAGTTTTGCAGGAAAACAGCATCCGGCCGATTGGAGCAAGCCGCCTGGTGCCGGTGAATGTCCGCGTGATCGCCGCAACGAATCAGGATTTGCTGGAGCTTGTTGCACAGAAAAAGTTTCGCGAGGACTTGTATTATCGGCTGAACGTCGTGCCGATCGAGATTCCTTCCTTGCGTGAGCGGCCGGAAGACATCGTGTATTTGGCGCGCCATTTTTTGACCCAGCGCGTAAAAAAATACGGGATCTACAAAACGTTTCATCCCGATGTGGAAGAGGTGCTGAAGCAGCACGAGTGGCCGGGCAATGTCCGCGAGCTGGAAAACTTGATCGAGCGGGTCTTCATCACAGCCGAGGAGAGCGAGATTCAGGTCAAACACCTGCCTGCCGCGTTTCATTCCCCACTGTCCGGCATTTTGCCGAAAAACGAGGCGACCGGGATCATTCCATTAAAAGAAGCAAAACGGCTGGTGGAAAAAGAACTGATTTTAAAAGCCTATGATTTGTATAAAAGCAGCTATCGGGTGGCGGAAGCGCTTGGGGTTGACCAGTCGACGATCGCAAAGAAGCTGAAAGAATTTCGAGAAGAGGATGGGAAACAGAAATGACAGTGACCATTGCGCTGGCACAATTAAAGGTGACTTCCTTTCATAAGCAGCTGAATTTGAACCGCGCCCTGGCGACGATTCAGACGTGCAAAGAAAAGCAGGTGGATTACGTGCTCTTTCCCGAGCTGTTTCTATCCGGTTATTTCATTCAGCAAAACATTCGCGAGCTGGCGGAACCGGCGGACGGGGAGAGTATCAAAAAACTCCAGGAAAAAGCCAAGGAGACCGGCGTCGGCGTCATTATCGGCTTTCCCGAGCGCGATGGGGAGAACATGTACAACTCGGCTGCTTTCATCGACCGGGATGGCACGCTGCAGGGCGTTTACCGCAAAGTCCATTTGTTTGACAAGGAGAAGTCGTATTTTACCGCAGGCGAGCATTGCCCGCTGTTCACGCTGCCCGGGGGCAAAATGGGCATGATGATGACCTATGATGTGGAATTTCCGGAAATGGCCCGCCTCTATGCGGTAAACGGAGCATCCCTTCTGTTCGTGCTGAATGCCCACCATGTTCCTTATGAGCAGCATCAGGAGATGTATTTGCGCGCCAGAGGTCTTGAAAACCAGCTGTTCATCGCGGCGGCGAATACGGTTGGGCTTCAGGAGATGACGCTGTTTTTCGGCGAAAGCGGGGTTATCTCTCCCGATGGCGATTATGTGGCGAGAGGCAGCAACAATGAAGAGCTGATCGTCGTGCCGATCGATCTGGGGGAGGTGGAGCGGTCGAGAGCCGAACGGCCGATGAAATATTTGACGGATCGCAAGCAGAAGGTGTATCAGGCGCACGGATTGCTCGCCGAATAGCTTTTTTCAAACGGACAAACCACATGGCAGATGTCATGTGGTTTGTTGTTTGTTGCTGCAGGATTTACCGAAAATTTACTTGTATCACATATTGTCTTCTGGCAGACTAATGAATGGGAAGGGAACATTTTTTCGCACAGATAGGACATCATGCCATTTTCCATCCGGATGAAGTGCAGCCAATGCTCCGCAAAAATGCTTGGCTGAGCCAAGTTTTCAATTAGGGGGTACGTAGAAATGACAAAAATTTTGGTTGTCGATGATGAACTATCTATCGCCAAACTCCTGCAGTTCAACCTTGAAAAGGCAGGGTTTGAAGTCGTGTCCGCATACGATGGAAAGCAAGCGCTTGAGATGGTCAGCCAAGAAAAGCCTGACTTTATCATATTGGATTTGATGCTGCCCAAAATCGACGGGATGGACGTGTGCAAAACGCTCCGCCAAGACCGGATCAATACGCCTATTTTGATGCTTACAGCCAAAGATGACGAGCTGGATAAAATCCTCGGACTGGAGCTGGGGGCGGATGATTATTTGACCAAGCCGTTCAGCCCGCGTGAAGTTGTGGCCCGTGTGAAGGCGATTTTGCGCCGGACCCAGGCAGCGCCGGATGCAGGCGGTGACGATGGCGAGGTTGTGCTCGAGTTCGGTACGATCAAGCTGTACCCGGAGAAATACGAAGTGTTCCGCGGGGAAGAAAAAGTGGAGCTGACGCCAAAGGAGTTTGAACTGCTGCATTACTTGGCGAGCCACCATGGCCGCGTACTGACGCGCGATCAGCTTTTGAACGCGGTTTGGAATTATGATTTCGTCGGTGATTCGCGGATTGTGGACGTGCATGTCAGCCATCTGCGTGAAAAATTGGAAGAAGATACAAAAAATCCGCGCTATATCAAAACGGTGAGAGGTCTTGGGTACAAGCTGGAAGGATAGCCGGGAGGAGGGATTCAGGTGACGCGCTTTCGCTTAAAATTAACTTTTACCATCCTGATTCTCATCTCTTTTGTCCTGTTGTTATTGGGCGGTTTTTTTGCCAAAGTCCTGGAGCGTTCCTATATGGAGACGCTCTCTGATTTATTGCGGAAAGAAGCGCTGCTGATTGCGGAAGCGGTACATGAACCGAGCATTTATAACAACAATGAGAAGCTGCGGGAACGGGTGTATGATTTCACGCAATCGACGGAAGCAAGGGTGACGGTGATCAACGCCAATGGAGAAGTGCTCTCGGATACGAATCATGATCCAAGCGACATGGAAAACCACTCCAACAGGCCCGAGTTCATCAGTGCGATGAAGGGTGAAACGGCGATGGCCATGCGATTCAGCGAGACGCTCGGCTATCAGATGATGTATATCAGCGCGCCGATCAAGCAAAACGGGATGGTCGTCGGCGTGGTTCGCTCTGCCATGTCCATGGAGAGCATCACCGATACGATTCACAGCATGTGGTACAGTCTTTTGACCGGACTCCTGGTGACGGTATTGATCGGGTCGCTGATCAGCGCGCGCATCGCTTCGAGCATTACGAAGCCGATCGAGGAGATCACGCGCGTGGCCCGCAACATTACGCAGCGCCAGTACGAAAGCCGCGTGCGTCTGAAGGCGAGCGATGAGATCGGTCAGCTTGCCTCCGCGATCAATTTCATGGCTTCCAGTCTGGAACAGCAAATGTACGAGATTTCCGAGAACCAGCAACGGCTGTCTGGCGTGCTGACGAACATGACCAGCGGGGTTATTTTCGTGACGGAATCGCGCCGCATCATGCTGGTGAATCCCGCGGTGGAAAAGCTGCTCGGCACAGCCGGACAGGATTTGGTCGGTAAGCTGCATATTGAGGCGGGGAAAAACTTCGTGCTCAGCCAGTCGATCGATAAATGCATTGATACGGGTGAAAAAATGCGGGAAGAGATTCATATTTACTATCCGGAGGAGCGGATTTTGGATGTGAATCTGGCGCCCTATATCAATTTCAAAGGCGAGAAAAAGGGCGTCGTGACGGTGCTGCATGACATTACCGAAATACGCAGGCTGGAAAAGATGCGCTCCGAATTCGTCGCCAATGTGTCGCACGAGCTGCGCACCCCGATCACGTCGATCAAAGGGTTTACGGAGACGCTGCTGGACGGTGCCATGCAGGATGAGGAGCTGTGCCGCAACTTCCTGCAAATCATTTCGGAGGAAAGCGAGCGTCTGTTCAGGCTGATCAGGGAAATTCTCGACTTGTCCAAAATCGAACAAAAGCGGATCGTCATGAACATGACGGAAGTAAACATCAACAAGCTGGTCGAAGGAACGGCTTCTCTTTTGCAGGAACAGATCCAACGTAAAGGGCTGCGGTTTATCATGCCGACGGTGAAAGATGTGACCATGGTCAGCGACCGCGACTGCATGAATCAAATTTTGCTGAATCTGATTACGAACGCCGTATCTTACACGCCGGAGGGCGGGACGGTGAAGGTCGAGGTCAGCAAGGATGAGCAAAACGTGACGATCGTCGTCGCCGATACGGGCATCGGCATTCCGGAAGGGGATATTTCGCGCATTTTTGAGCGGTTTTATCGCGTCGATAAGGCGCGTTCCCGCGATTCGGGCGGTACCGGTTTGGGGTTGGCGATCGTAAAGCATCTGGTGGATGCATTGCATGGCGAGATCGCCGTGCAGAGCGAGGAAGGCAAGGGCACGACTTTTATTTTGGTGTTTCCGCTTGATAAATAATTTTACGTAAACGATACAATTGCTTTAAATCAGCTACACAATTCTCTTGTACGATTTCAACTGTCAGAAAGAATGGGTTGAAATCCGAGGGGGAAAATCATGGTTGCCAGACATACCTTTGAAGAACAGCTTGATAGCCTTCATCGCAAGCTTTTGTCGATGGGATCGTTGGTGGAAGAAGCAATTCACAAGTCCATAAAAAGTCTCGTAGAGCGAAATCTCCAGCTGGCAGATGAAGTCATCAAGAGCGATGGGGTCATCAATTCGCTTGAAGCCGAGATCGAGAGCGGCTGCTTTCAGCTGATTGCTCTGCAGCAGCCGGTTGGAGGCGATCTGCGCAGGCTGGGGACCATGCTCAAGCTGGTAACCGACCTGGAGCGAATGGGCGACCATGCCGTAGCGATTGCGAAGACGACGCGCCGCTTGATGAATGAGCAATATGTGAAACCGTTGATCGATATTCCGCTCATGGCGGACCATGTAAAAGCGATGGTGCGCGACAGTCTGAATGCATACATTATCCGCGATACGGAGGCAGCGGCAGAGATCGCACTGCGCGACGATGTTGTCGACAAGCTGTTCTCTACCATTTTCCGCGATTTGATCGAGGTCATGAGCAACAAGCCGCAAGCGATCAACCAAGGGACGCATCTGCTGCTTGTCGCGCAGTATTTGGAGCGGATCGCCGACCATGTGACGAACATTTGTGAATGGATCGTGTACATGAAGACCGGACAAATGACAGATTTGAATAAATGACTACTCTCCCCAAAATAGATAGTTGAAGAAAAGATGCGTTCAGGTATCATAGATACTAGGGCATATAAACGGCAATAGGTTGTTTGTGCAAAAAAGGGGGAGAAACCGGTGGAAGAACGAGATTTTCTTCATCCGGAGTATTTTATTAATCGTGAAATGAGTTGGCTGGCGTTTAATGCTCGCGTGTTGGAAGAAGCATTGGACGAATCAAATCGGGTGCTGGAGCGCCTGAAATTTTTGGCGATCGTTTCATCGAATTTGGACGAGTTTTTCATGGTTCGGGTGGCAGGGCTGAAGGACCAGGTGAAGGCCGGATTCCAGAAGCCTGACCCGTCAGGAGCTACGCCCAAGGAACAATTGCGTATGATCAATGTTCGCACCCACCAAATGGTGGAGCGCCAGTACCGCTGCTTTCGGGAGGAAATCATTCCGGCTCTGGAGGAGCAAGGCATTTCCTTTGTAAAGCCGGAGCAGCTGTCCGAAGAGCAGGAAGCATTTATCGACAGTTATTTTGACAATCATATTTATCCGGTGTTAACCCCGCTAGCGGTCGACCAAAGCCGGCCGTTTCCGCTTTTGTTGAACAAAAGCCTGAATCTGGCTGTCATGCTGGAGCGCAAAAAAGCGAAATCCAGCAAAAAGGTATTTGCCGTCGTGCAAGTTCCCGCAGTTTTGTCACGATATATTGAACTGCCTAGCCCGGTGGGCAAGGTTTTCATACTATTGGAAGATGTGATCAAGAAATATAGCAATCGTTTGTTTAAAGGAAATGAAATCAGTTCCGTCTATCCGTTCCGTATTACGCGCAACGCGGATATGTCGCTGGATGAAGAGGGAGCCGAAGATTTATTGAAAGAAATCGAAAAGGAATTGCGCAAGCGGAAATGGGGCTCTGCCGTTCGCCTGGAAATCGACGGGCAGATGGATGAGGATGTAAAGACGATTCTGCAAGAAGCGCTTGAAGTCCACAACCGCGACATTTATCCGATCGAGGGCCCGATCGACCTGACGAAATTTTTCAGCTTTGTCCAATTCCCGGGGTTGGAGCATCTCCGCAATGAAACAAAGCAGCCGCAGCCGCCAGCCGATCTGATCGGGGAGGACGACATTTTCGAGGCGATTTCCGAACGGGACATTTTGGTGCATCACCCGTTTGAGTCATTTGATTGTGTCGTCGATTTCGTGACGAAAGCGGCGGATGATCCGAATGTGCTCGCGATCAAGCAAACCTTGTATCGTGTCAGCGGTGACTCGCCGATCATCAAAGCGCTGGCTTCCGCCGCTGAAAAAGGCAAGCAAGTAACCGTGCTGGTAGAATTGAAAGCGCGCTTTGATGAAGAAAACAACATCAATTGGGCGCGACAGCTGGAAAAATCGGGCTGCCAAGTCATTTACGGTTTGGTCGGCTTGAAGACACACTGCAAAATTACGCTTGTCGTGCGCAAGGAAGGCGATAACATTCGCCGCTATGTTCACTTAAGCACAGGCAATTACAACAACAGCACGGCACGGTTGTATACTGACCTCGGCTTGTTTACGAGCAATCCCGATCTCGGTGTCGATGCGTCCGCGCTGTTCAACGATCTGTCCGGTTATTCCGAGCCGCCTGAATGGCGCAAGCTGGAGGCCGCTCCGAAAGGGCTGCGCCGCAAGTATCTGGACATGATCAAGCGGGAGATCGAGACGCATACGGAGGAAAAGCCGGGACGGATCATCGCAAAAATGAATTCGCTCACCGATGAGCGAATCATTATGGCGCTGTATGAGGCTTCCTCAAAAGGCGTTCAGATCGATTTGATCGTACGCGGGATATGCTGTTTGCGACCAGGCATCCCAGGCGTGAGCGAAAATATTCGCGTCCGCAGCATCATTGACCATTATTTGGAGCACAGCCGTATCTTTTACTTTGCCAACGGCGGCAACCCGCGCGTCTATTTGTCCAGTGCGGACTGGATGACCCGCAATTTGGACCGTCGCGTGGAGCTTTTGTTCCCGATTGAGCAAAGCAATTTGGTACAGCGCGTGATCGACATCCTGCACGTTTATTTATCGGATAATACAAAGGCACGGGAGCTTGACTCGAACGGCATTTATCACCATGTACAGCCGGCAGAAAGCGAGCCTTTGATCAACAGCCAAATGTACTTTACACAGCTGGCGATTGAAATGACGGAGAGAAGGCAGAAAGAAACCTTTGCCGCTCCATACAAACCGGCGGAGGAATGGGTGCTCTAGGGATCGCTCATACTATGCAGGGGAGGTGAGCAATCATGTTGCTGACATGGGTTGCCAGCCTTCTCCTGCTAGGTTCAACCGTCAGCCCGCAGGGGCAGCTGACTCTGGAACTGGCGGGAGAACCGCTGGAAGTTGTAGAAAAGGAAGCATATCTACTCCCGGTTTCACCTGGATTGCCTGTCATTGATCCGGACAAGCTGGAGAAGCTTCTCACGAAAGTGGAGCGGCGCGTTTATCAGGAACCGAAGAATGCGACGACAGATGAGGCGGGCAAACTCGTCGCTGAGAAAAACGGGCGGCAGCTTGACCGTTTTGCTTTGGAGCAAGCTCTTTATCAAGGCATGTACGAAGGGGCTGGGACCAAGATCGATGTGCCTGTTCAGCTCATTTTGCCGCGTGTCGACCGGCAGCTGCTGGTGCAGCTGGCGGAGAAGCGGATCGGTTCCTACACGACCTATTTCAATACCAATAACAAAAATCGCGTGAACAATATTGCGCTTTCTGCCAAATCGCTTCATAACTACGTAGTATTTCCCGGGGAAGTTTTCTCGTTCAATAAAGTGGTCGGCATGCGAACGCGAGAGAAGGGGTATAAGGAAGCGCCGGTCATTGTGCGGGGGGAAATTTCCGAAGGTGTCGGCGGCGGAATTTGCCAAGTATCCTCGACTTTGTTCAATGCCGTTGATCGAGCGGGTTTACATATCGTGCAGCGGTATTCCCACAGCCGGCAAGTTCCGTATGTGCCGCCAGGCCGGGATGCGACGGTCAGCTGGTACGGCCCGGATTTCAAGTTTCAGAACAAGTACGCCTACCCGATTTTGATCCGCACGTATTCCAATTTTGGCCAGGTTTCCGTAACCATTCATTCCTTCAATGAAATCGAATATGACCCGCGCGTCGTCCCAGGCATGTTTACCGAGCTGTATGAAGTCGACGTTCAGGATCACGAAGCAGAAAAAAACACTCCTCCTTCTCCATAGCGGGAAAGGGAGTGTTTTTTTACAGATAGGAATTTATAAAATTCCTATCCAGTATAAGGGCAACCGCGGCTTCGCCAAAAGGCATGGCGCAGCCAGGTTTTTTAACAAGCAGCTTACAGCAGGTGTCTGACCCACAGCACGATTCTGCCGACGATATAGCCGAGCACGATCACCCAGAAAATTTTGCCCCAAACGGAGAGGCCGGCAATATATTCACGCAGGCTTTTGCGATTCGATGGCTGGTTCATTCGCGGTCGCTCCTTTCGTCATTTTATTGGTTTGCACGAACAGAAAGATTCCAAACAAGATGATAGCGCCGCCAACCCATTGCGGAACGGTGATGGTTTCGCCCAAAATGAAATAAGCCAAAATGGATGTGCCCACGGGCTCCCCTAGTATTCCCATGGAAATAGTCGAAGTATTTAACCATTTGATTACCCAGTTGAAAATGGAGTGGCCGAGGAGTGTTGGAATGAGAGCGAGACAGAAAAACCAAAGCCAGTCAGAGTTCGGGTATCCAGTCAGTTTGATCCCGAGCGATGCATCATAGGCAAATAAAAAGATCGAGCTTGCGGAATAGACGACAAGCGTGTAGGCGGTCAGCGAGAGTCCTTGGCGTACATATTGACCGATCAGCCAGTAAACGGTCACAGTGAGCGCACCGAGCAATGCCAGCACATCTCCGAAAAACGCCATGCCGCCGACGCGAAAATCTCCCCACCCGATAACAAAGCTGCCAGCGATGGCAAGGAATCCACCGCAAAGGCCAAGCTTGCTAACCCGCTCGCCAAAAAGGAAATAACCGCCAATAAAGGCGAAAATCGGCTGCAACGTCACCAAGACGGTTGAACTGGCGACAGACGTATAATTGAGCGATTCAAACCAGAGCAGAAAGTGGCTGGCCAAAAAAGCACCGGAAAGAAAGCTGAGCAGCCATTGTTTTCGATTCATTCGTAAAATCTCGCGAAAGATTCCTTTCGACCAGAACAGCATCGGAATGGTCAATAGCACGGAAAACGCGAGCCGATAGGTTGCCGTTATGGGAGCCGGTGCGCTCGACAGCTTGACAAAAATCGCTGAGGTGGAAACGGCGATCACACCGATCAACAGTGCCAAATAGGGCGGAAATGCAGGCTTTTGTTGCGTTTGCATGGGGTGTGGAACTCCTTTTTCTCTACGCATCAAACATAAGCGACCGCAAAGTCATTTCCTTCGCAAGGTCATAACCCCTATTCTACTGCTTGTCCCTTTTTCCGACAATCGTTTTGTCGCGCTGGAACAAATTCCATGCATCTTTTGCCTGATTTCTTTGCCCTATGGTATGATGAAAGGTATATGTGATAAGGATTTGAGAGGAGTCGAACGGATGGGCCATTTAGTGCTGATTGACGGAAACAGTATTGCGAACCGCGCGTTTTATGCGCTGCCGCCGTTATCCACATCCAGCGGATTGCACACCAATGCTGTGCTTGGCTTTACAACGATGCTTCTGAAAGTGTTGGAAGAAATGAAGCCGACCCATCTGCTCGTTGCATTTGATGCGGGGAAAGTCGTATTTCGCCATAGCGAATTCACTGAATATAAAGCAGGGCGGGCCAAAACCCCGCCTGAGTTGTCCGAACAGTTCCCTGTGCTGCGCGAACTGCTGGACGCGTTTTCGATCCACTGGACAGAATTGACTGGCTACGAAGCCGACGACATCATCGGCACGCTGACGCGCCAAGCCGATGCGAGCGGTCTTGCCACGACGGTCATTACCGGAGACAAGGACATGCTCCAGCTTGTCTCGCAGCATGTCTCCGTTGCATTGACACGCAAAGGCGTGAGCGAGCTGGAAATGTACGATGAAGCGGCGATTCGGGAAAAGTACGGGCTTGCACCGTCGCAGATCATCGATTTGAAAGGCTTGATGGGCGATACGTCGGATAATATTCCCGGCGTGCCGGGCGTTGGCGAAAAAACCGCATTGAAGCTCTTGCACGAGTACGGTTCGGTTGAAAGCGTCCTGGAAAACATCGATGCAATCTCCGGCAAAAAGCTGCAGGAAAACTTGCGCAACAACGTGGAGCAAGCCAAAATGAGCAAGACGCTGGCGACGATTTTCCGCGAGGCGCCGATTGAAATCGAAACGGAAAAGACGACCTATGCTGGCTACAATGGCAAGGTCTTGGTTGATTTTTTCAAAAAACTGGAATTCAAATCGCTGATTCCAAAAGTGAAAGTTTCCGCAGAGGATGAAGCGGCAGCGGAGGAAGCGAGCGGTGAACAAGCCCAGAGCTTTACGCATGAGGTCGTCACGCAGGAAAACCGCGATCAGTTCGCCCATTTGCTCGGCTCGCCGATGAGCTTCACCGTGGAGATTGACGGTGAAAACTATCACCGGGCGCCGGTGCTCGGCTTCGGGCTGGCATCTGCGGAGAAGGCGCTGTTTGTCCCGGTCGATGTCGCCGCAGGATGGGAAGCATTTTCTGCCTGGCTCGGCGATGCAAGCAAGGAAAAAATCGTCTTCGACGGCAAAAAGGATACGGTCGCATTGGCGTGGCACGGTCTTGAGCTGCGCGGCGCTACGCTGGATGTGTACCTCGCTTCCTATTTGCTCAATGCGGCGGAGAGCAATCCGACGCTTGCTGACGTGTCCGCACTTTACAGCGAGCTGCGCGTGGCATCGGACGAAGAGATTTATGGAAAAGGGGCAAAGCGCGCCTTGCCTTCCGCAGAAAAGCTGGGAGAGCATGTGGCTCGCAAAGCAGCGGCGCTTTGGCAAAGCATTCCGGCAGTGAAGCGCGAGATCGAGGCGCACCAACTCGAAGAGCTGCTGTTTACGCTTGAAGGTCCGCTCAGCCTTGTGCTCGCCCAGATGGAGCATACCGGCGTCAAAGTCGACGGCAGCCGTTTGGAAGCGATGGGGATCGAGCTGGACAAACAGTTGGAACAGCTGACGACCCAAATCCATGAGCAGGCGGGCGGAAGCTTCAATATCAACTCGCCGAAGCAGCTCGGAGAAGTGCTGTTTGACAAGCTGGGCTTGCCGGTTTGGAAAAAGACGAAAACAGGGCCGTCGACCAGTGCCGATGTGCTGGAAAAGCTGGCGCCGTATCACCCGATCATCGAGATGATCCTGCATTTCCGCCAGCTCGGCAAGCTGCGCTCGACGTATATCGAAGGGCTGCTCAAGGAAATCCATCCGAAAACAGGCAAGGTGCACACGCTGTTCAATCAGGCGACGACGGCGACCGGCCGTCTGAGCAGCACGGAGCCGAACCTGCAAAACATCCCGATCCGGTTGGAGGAAGGCCGCAAGATCCGGGAAGCGTTCGTCCCTTCCGAATCGGGCTGGTATATGCTGGCTGCGGACTATTCGCAGATCGAGCTGCGGGTGCTTGCTCACATTTCCCAGGACGCCAACTTGATCGATGCGTTCCAAAAAGGAATGGACATCCATACCCGCACCGCAATGGACGTATTCGGCGTGGCGGAGAATGAAGTGACCTCGCTGATGCGCCGTCAGGCAAAAGCGGTCAACTTCGGGATCGTTTACGGCATCAGCGATTACGGTTTGTCGCAAAATCTGAACATTACCCGAAAGGAAGCGGCAGAATTCATCGAGCGTTATTTTGCCGTGTTCTCCGGGGTGAGAAAATATATGGAAGACATCGTCAAGCAGGCCAAGCAGGACGGTTATGTGACGACCTTGCTGCATCGCCGCCGCTACCTGCCTGACATTACGAGCAGCAATTTCAACCTGCGTTCGTTCGCCGAGCGCACTGCCATGAATACGCCGATCCAGGGAACGGCCGCAGACATCATCAAGCTCGCGATGATCCGCATGCAGGAACGGCTGCAGGCAGAAGGCTTGCAAAGCCGCATGCTTTTGCAGGTGCACGATGAGCTTGTGTTCGAAGTGCCGGAGGATGAGCTGGAAACGATGCGCAAGATCGTGCCGGAGGTCATGGCCGCTGCGATCAAACTCGACGTTCCGCTGCAAGCGGATGTGAATGACGGCCGCACCTGGTACGAAGCGAAGTAAACGCGCCTGAAACGCAACGGGAGGAACTTGACACATGCCTGAATTGCCAGAGGTGGAAACGGTTGTCCGCACGCTGCGCAAGCTTGTGGTCGGCAAGACAATCGACCAGGTTATCGTCCATTTGCCGCGGATTATCCGCCGGCCGGACGATGTCCAGCATTTTTGCGCGCAATTGGCCGGCCAAACCATCCACCGCATTGAACGACGCGCCAAATTCATCTTGTTTGTGCTTGATCACGATATTTTGATTTCTCATTTGCGGATGGAAGGCCGCTATGGTCTGTACCAGCCCGGCGATGAGGTAGAAAAGCATACGCATGTCGTTTTTCGCTTCACCGACAAAACCGAGCTGCGCTACCGCGATGTGCGCCAATTCGGGACGATGGATCTTTTGCCGGCCGATGTGGCAATGACGGAAGAGCCGCTGGGCAAGCTGGGGCCGGAACCGCTCGACGAGGGCTTTACACCCGACCGGTTGAAAAAAATGCTGAAAGCGAAAACGACAAAAATCAAGCCGCTCCTGCTAAACCAAGAATTTCTTGTCGGCCTGGGGAATATTTATGTGGACGAGGCGTTATTTCGGGCAAGCATACACCCGGAACGGCCAGCGGGCAAGCTGACATCCAGGCAGGTTGCGCGATTGCATGAAGCCATCGTGAGGACTTTGCAGGAAGCGGTCGATCAAGGGGGCAGCTCCATCAAGTCGTATGTGAACGGCCAGGGCGAGATGGGGATGTTCCAGCAGTCGCTGAAAGTGTACGGGCGCAAAGGAGAACCGTGTGAGGTTTGTTCCACGCCGATCATCCGCTTTGTGGTGGGCGGGCGCGGGACCCACATCTGTCCTCGGTGCCAGAAGGAATAACAAGGAGGCGAAAACCATGATAGTAGGGCTTACCGGGGGCATTGCCACCGGAAAAAGCACTGTGACTGCCATGCTCAGGCAGCGTGGGTATACAGTCGTTGACGCCGACCAGATTGCGCGAGAAGTAGTCGAGCCGGGCATGCCGGCATACCAGGCCATCGCAGCTCATTTCGGCTGTAAAGTGTTGAAGCCGGACGGCCAGCTTGATCGCAAAAAGCTTGCGGAAATCATTTTTGCCAATCAGGCGGAGCGTCAGGTGCTGAATGGCATCATCCATCCGGAAATTCGCCGCGAAATGCGTGAACAAGCGGAATCAGCGGAAAGCTCCGGTAAAGCGATTGTGTTCATGGATATCCCCCTCTTGTATGAAAGCAAATTGACGCATATGGTCGATAAGGTCATGGTCGTGTACGTCGACCAAGCGGTCCAACGCTCACGTCTGATGGAGCGGGATGAGCTTGATGAGGTCCAGGCCAACCGCAGGCTGGAGGCGCAGATGCCGATCGATGAGAAGAAAGCCAAGGCAGACTATATCATTGACAATCATGGCACACGCGAGGAAACGGAACGACAAGTGGACGCTTTATTGGCAAAACTGCATGCGGAGTTGTCATAATGCGGCGGAAAAAAGCGATCTGGGTATTGCTGGCGGTGTTGATGGCCGTGTTTATGGTCATCAATTCGCCGATGGTCTGGAAATGGATGTACCCGGTGAAATATCATCAAGAAATATTGCAGGCAGCCGAACGCTATACGGTCGACCCGCGGCTGATCGTCGCGATTATCCGCACGGAAAGCAATTTCGAGGAAGGCCGCGTTTCGCGCAAAGGTGCGCTTGGGCTGATGCAATTGATGCCTGACACCGCTGATTGGGTGATCAAGCAAGGCGGATTCAAGGAGCTGACGGTGGCCGATCTGGAAAAGCCGGAGGTCAACATCCAGGTGGGAGCCTGGTATTTGTCTTATTTGCTAACCAAATTTGAAGGCGAGCTGGTTCCGGCAATCGCGGCCTACAATGCGGGGCCGAGCAAGGTGAACAATTGGATGAGCCAAAAGATGTGGAACGGGTCACCGGATTCGCTGGAGAACATCCCGTATGGCGAAACGCGCCATTACGTGCAGCGCGTGCTTTATTATCAGCAGCGCTACAATCAGGTATATAACGAACGTCTTGAATGAGTTGGTACAATGCGTCTTTTCCTCTTGGGAAAGGCGTTTTTTTGTATCTTGTCAAACCGCTGCAGCGGCCTTGTTTTTCTCGGGGAAAAAGTCCAAATATTTATTTTTCAGTAAAACACATTGATAATTGTGACATACTTATTATAATAGAGATAACGGAATAAGGATAACCTATACTCCAGGAAGGGGATTTATTATAATGACTATCAAAATTGGGATCAATGGTTTCGGACGAATCGGACGCATGGTATTTCGCAGAGCGATACAGGACCCTAACATTGAAATCGTTGCCATTAACGCCAGCTATCCCCCTGAAACTTTAGCGCATCTGCTCAAGCATGACACCATCCATGGACGGATGAACAATAAAGTAGAAGTGAATGGAAACCAGATCATTGTCGATGGCAAACCGACTGTGGTCTTGTCGGACCGCAATCCGCTGAACCTGCCATGGGGCGATCTCGGCGTTGAGATCGTGGTTGAAGCGACTGGCAAATTCAAAGATCGTGAAGGCGCATCCAAGCATCTGCAAGCGGGCGCGAAAAAAGTCGTGATCACCGCTCCGGCAAAAGAAGAAGACATCACCATCGTAATGGGTGTAAACCACGACAAATACGACCATGAAAACCATCACATCGTGTCGAATGCATCCTGCACGACCAACTGTCTGGCTCCTGTAGCCGATGTGCTGCACAAAGCATTCGGCATCGAGTATGGCATGATGACAACGATCCACTCCTACACCAACGACCAGGTGAACATCGACAACCCGCACAAAGACCTGCGCCGTGCGCGCGCTTGCGGCCAATCGATCATTCCTACGACAACAGGTGCAGCCCGCGCGGTAGGCAAAGTGCTGCCAGAGCTGAACGGTCGTCTGAACGGCTTCTCGCTGCGTGTGCCGACTCCGAACGTTTCGGTTGTCGATCTGGTGGTCAACGTGCAAAAGAGCGTAACGGCCGAGGAAGTAAACCGCGTACTGCGTGAAGCGGCTGAAGGGGAAATGAAAGGCTATATCGAATTCACGGAAGAACCGCTCGTTTCCAGCGATTTCAACGGAAACGATCATTCCTCCATCATCGACGGGCTTTCCACAATGGTGATGGGTGACAAGCAAGTAAAAGTCATTGCGTGGTACGACAACGAGTGGGGCTATTCCTGCCGTGTAGTAGACCTCGTTCGCCACGTGTCGGATATGAAAAATCCAAGCAAGGAAGTAGCGGCGGCCGGCGTTCGCGGCTAAAGCTTGAGCAGCAACCGCTGTGAACACGATCGACTCGTGTCCGCAGCGGTTTTTTGTCCAGTGGGCTTCTGTCAGTGAAAAACCCCCTGCCTACCGATTGATTTCGGAGCAGGGGGTTTTTCGGTTATTTATTTGCTGCATTCGGCAAGCTGAACAGTTCTTCATCATCAAAACCGACGATAAACAGCTTCAGTTCTTCGCGCAGATCCAATTCGTATGACATCCGCAGCTCGTTGCCTCGGCCATCTCGCATGATCCGCACGGTCGGACGATGGCTGTAAAGCGGATCAACCTTGCAGATGACGCCGGCTTCGCCCGTATTCAGCACCACGGAGGTGCCGAGCGGGAAAATCGCGATATGCTCCCGGAACGCTTTGATCAATTTCAGCTCAAACAGGTGACCGCCGGAGCCCATCAAATATTCGAGCGCATCCTGCGGCAAAAAGCGCTTCCGCCATGGGCGCGGGGTTGTTAAATTGTCATAGACGTCGCAGATTCCGACGATCTGGGCGTATTCATGGATTTGCGACCCTTTCAAGCCTTGCGGATAGCCGCTTCCATCGAGGCGCTCATGATGCTGCAGCGCGACGTGCGCAGACAAGAGGGAGATGTCATGCTGCTTGCGCAGAATGTTGAAGCCATTCATCGCATGCTGCTTGGCATATTCCAGTTCCTCGTCCGACCATCTCGTCTTTTTCGAGGTCATTTCCTCAGGCAGGTCAATTTTGCCAATATCATGCAGCAGGGCGCCGATGCCCAGCTCTTTCAGCTGGTTGCGGTTGTAGCCGAGCGACATCCCGACTGCGGTAGCCATCACGGCGACGTTGACCGAATGATGATAGATCGCGCCCGGCTGCGAGCAGAGGTTGGTCAGATGAAGCAGCATCTGCTCATTTGCCATCAAGTCTGTCAAAATCGAGTGGAAAACCTGCTGGAAATGCATGCCCATATCTTTTACCGAAATGCGGCGCGCAACCTTGTTGGAATTCGTGATCTGCCGGACGGTGCGCTGGATCGTGTCCACCGCTTTGTTCCGCGTCTCAGGGGTAATCATATCGGGTACAATAATGTCATTGGTCCGCGGGTCATCGATATAGAGCGAATCGATTCCGGACCGGATCAAACCGAGGATGAGCCGCTCGGTTAACAGGACACCTGCGCCAAGAAGAACCTTGCCGTCATCTGTGAAAATTGTTCTGCCAAGCTTCATGCTAGGCTTCGCCTGTTTGATTGAGACCAAGCGCATACGTTCCATCCTCCCGTGTCCACATACATGTTTTCATTGTAAAGAAACAGAAAAAAGATGGAAATAGGTAATAGGATTGGAACTTGACTAGGCAGTTAAGATGAGGGACACTGAAAAATAAGGATTGCCAATTCTGGAGTTGATAGTTTATGCGATGTCCGTTTTGTGAAAGTAATAGTACGAGAGTATTGGACTCCCGTCCGTTCAACAACAATAAATCCATTCGCCGCCGCAGAGAGTGCGAGGAATGCGGCCGCCGCTTCACTACGTTTGAGGTGTACGAAGAGACGCCGCTTTTGATCGTCAAAAAAGACGGTACGCGGGAAGAGTTCAGCCGCGAGAAAATTTTGCGCGGGCTGATTCGTGCCTGTGAAAAAAGACCCGTGTCTTTGGAATCACTGGAAAATATCGTGAATGAAATTGAAAAAGAACTTCGCAGTTCCGCTCAATCGGAAATCCCCAGCAAAGATGTGGGGGAAAAAGTGATGGAGCGGTTATACTACGTAGACGAGGTGGCGTATGTGCGCTTTGCTTCCGTCTACCGTCAGTTCAAAGACATCAACGTGTTCATGCGAGAACTGGAGGAGCTTTTGGCGCAAGCACGCACAAACCCCGAAAATTCCTGATAACGGCGGGGAGGGGGAACCAAATGAAGATGCCTTGGCCATCCCGATGGATGGGAGTCGTCTTTCTTTTGCTTGTCTTGCTTGTGAGTGGCTGTTTCCACCGGAATGGACAGACGTTTTCCACGGGCCAAAAGACCGGACACAGTGCCGCCGTTCGTGTGGCAGAAGAGTCTCCAGGTTATACAGCTGCCAAAGTGCCAGCCCGGCAGCAGATGCTGGCACAGGCAGCAAAGGGCGCGGAAGGTCAGCCAACAACCGATCTGGCATCGGCCGGACAACGGGGACAGACCGCCGTGATCGCCGTGCCGGAGCAATATCCGGCGATCGACCCGCTCGGATTGGACAAGCGGGAGCAGGAGCTGACCCCGATTGAACGATTTGCCTATGAAGGGCTTATTCAGGCCCGTCCGGATCAAACGTATGCACCCGCCCTCGCTTCTGCATTCCAGGCGGAACCGCGCGCTGGCAGAGCCGTCATCACCGTACAGCTGCGCCCCGGCTTGAAGTGGCCGGACGGGACGGCTGTCACCGTCGACGATGTCCGGGCAACGCTGGAGACATATGCGAGACCGGATTTTTACGGAATTTGGCGCAGTCAGATGGCCGTGGTCGAAGGGGCTTCCCCCTATCGTGCGGGGAGAGCCGATCATATCAGCGGGATCGTCACCGATCGTGACAGCCAAACGGTCACGATTCGTCTTGTGCAGGAGGACCGTTCGTTTTTGCCGATCTTGACTGCACCGCTGCTGTCAGCCAGGCAGCTTGCCGGAAAAGACATGCGGCAGCTCGAACAGCTTTCACGAGCTGGTCAGCTGATGGGGCTGGGGCCGTTTCAGGCACAGGCGGTGGAGGGAGCAGATTGGACTTTTGCTGCCAATCCGCATTACTACGCTGGCACTCCCCGGTTACAAGCACTTCAGGTGCGCAGGTTGCCCGCCGATCGTACGGAAGCGGCGCTGCGTGCAGGCGATGTGCACTTGGCATGGGTGTCGCCGAAGCAGGCAGCGCTGTTGGGCAAACAGTTGCCCGCGCATGTGCAGCTCATTTCGACAGAGGCGGCCGGCTATCATTTTCTCGGCTTTAACCTGTCAGAAGGGGCAACTGCCGATCATGCTGTGAGGCTCGCGCTGGCTTGGGCGCTGCCGCCGAAAACGATTGTGCGGGATCGCTTTTTTGGCATGGGCAAAATCGCGGACGGCCCGCTATCCCCCCGCTCTTTCGCATACAAGCCGCAGCCACTGCCGGTCTATGATCCAAAACGGGCGGCTCGTACGCTTGCAGAAAAGGGCTACAGCAAGGCCCACCCGCTTTCGCTTGTCATTGCCTATCCGCAGGACGCTGTGCGGGGGAGGCTGTTTGCGGCCGTCCAGGAAGCGTGGCGCCCTCTGCCGGTAACGCTTACGGCAAAAGCGCTTCCTGCGGACGAATTCGCCGCATATGTTTTTGGCGCAAGTCCGTACGACTTGTATGTATTCGGCTGGAAAGACGGGCCGGACCCTTCCGTGCTTTCCCGCATTTGGCACAGCCGGGAAAAAGCGGGCGAGCTTGGCTTTAATGCGTCCCATTATCACAACGTTGAAGCGGACCGTCTGCTCGATCGGGCCAACCGCTTTTTGCCGGAGGAGGAACGCAAGCGCTTGTATGCCAAGTGGCAGAAGCTGTTTTCGCAGGACTTGCCGATCATGCCGCTGCTTCGTCTGCCGGATTCGTACGCAGTCGCGAAAACATTGCATGGCGTTGAGACGAATGGCGCTGCGCATCCGTTTGAACATGTCTGGAAATGGTCGCTGGGGGAGTGAGCGAATCGGCTTGCTCCCAGTTCCTCCCCCTACTCTTCCTCTCCGAAAGGATGGTATAATGAATAGATCAATACTGACAGGAAGGGTTGGAGCGATTGCGCCTGGTATGGAATGAATTAACACCGAACGACCGTTATCTGGTGCGTACCGTACGACCGATCAGCTTTGCGGAGATGGGCTTTGCCACCCATCTCTATTTGCCTTTGATAGGAATTGACTCGTATTCGCTGTACCAGCTTCTGATTCATGAGGTTCAGGAGGCGAGCGGCGCCTCTGCGGAGAGCACGCATCGCGGTCTTCTGTTGATGACCTCGCTGACGCTGGATCGGCTGCTGGCGGCGCGGGAGCGGCTGGAAGCGATGGGGCTTTTGGAGGTTCGCCGCCGTGAAAACCGGCAGCGCGACTATATTTTCGAATATACCCTCAAGCCGCCGATGTCGCCGAAGCAGTTTTTTTCCGAGGACATTTGGCCGGTGATGCTCTTGAACCAGGTGGGAAAAACAAAGTTCGAGCAAATCAAGCGCAGGTATGCGGATGCGCTGGCTTATGCGCTGGAAGAGGAGTATCCATATGAGGAGAACCTCACCAAGCCGTTTTACGAAGTGTACCATACGCTCTCCGCATCGGAGCTTGATGTACGGCCGGGTACGGAGACGGACCGGTTTTTGCACCAGATGGAGGAGCGCTACCCGGCAGCAGCGATGGATGGCAGCTACGTGGCACAGACGCCCGAGCAGTTCAGCTTATCCTCCTTGCGCCTGAATCTTCCAAAGGAACTGAATCCGGCTGATATTTTCACGAAAGAAAATATCGAGTTTTTTTACAAGCTGATGCATTTTTACCAAATCGACAGCTGGATGCTGGGGGTGGAGCTGGGAGACTGGACGCTGTTCAAGCACGGACAGCTCGATCCGTCCGCCCTGCGCAAACGACTGATGCAAAAATACGTGAACAAAGAGCAGAGCGCTCCACCGGCGCAAGATGCCGACCTGACGGCTGGCACCGTGCCAGATCCGTCCAGCCCGAGCTTCAGCCGGGTTTGCCGGCGGTACTCGCCGCTCCTTTTGCTTGAGCAAGTCGTTGGCGGCCGGATCAACAAGACGTTCGTGGAGCGGGCCGAGGCGCTTGTGTTCACGGATGGCCTGACGACGGAGGTGGCCAATGCGCTCTTGCTGCACACGATGCGCAGCACGCAGATGGAGCTGCCCAAGGCGTATGTGGAAACCATTCGCGATAGCTGGAAGGCGCAGCAAATCACGACGGTCGAAGCGGCGGTCAAAGTGCTGCAGGAACGCACGGAAGCGCAGGCGAAAGCGGTGGAGCAGGCCAAGCAGCCGGCAAGACGCGAGACGGCTGTGGGGACGGGCAACCGGCGTACCAAAGCGATCCCGCAGGACAAGCTGCCCGCCTCGGTGCAGCGTCAGCTTCAGCGGGAGCAGGAAAGCGCGGAAGGGTCCGAATCTGCCCAAACGAAAAAGACCGTCAAAGATGTACCCGAGATCAATGCGCTCCTGCAATCGCTGCGCAATCGGGAGAGGGGAGGGTGAGCCTGGTAAATGGAATCAATCGGATCGTTTTTTGAAGAATTGGCGAAGCGCAGCACGCGCCTGAACAATCAGGTGCGGACGCCTGAGCAACAGTTGGATAAAATGCTGCAATCCTCTACCTATTTGCAAGAATTCCAGCGCAAGCATCCGGACGTGACCCGCGATGATATGCTGCGCTCGCTCTCGATGATCTACACGGCGGTCAAGGAGCAGTATTGCTGTCAAAAGTGTACAGCCCTCGCGGATTGCCCGAATTTGGTGAAAGGGCATGCGACGGTTCTCAATGTCGCCAATCGGCAAGTGGTCAGCGCGATTTCCAGCTGCGCCAAATTCCAGGCGCATGAGGAGATGCTGCGCACGCAGCGGCTGATGCGCAGCTACTATGTGGCCGAGCAGACGATGCACGCCGATTTTGACGGGAAGCTGGAGGTCGCAGCCGGCAATCAGGAGGCTGTGGCGCTCGCCCTGCGCTTTTGCAATGATTTCACGCTCGGCAAAAAGCCGAAGGGGCTTTATGTGCACGGACCGTTCGGCGTGGGCAAAAGCTTTCTCATGGGAGCGGTGGCCCGCGAGCTGTCCAAGCATAATGTGCAGTCGCTGATGGTGTATGTGCCGGATTTCGTGCGGGAGATCAAGGAATCGATCGCAGACCAGTCGTACTCCGGCAAGCTGGCGTTTTTGAAGGAAGTGCCTGTCCTGATTTTGGACGATATTGGTGCGGAGAGCTTGACGCCGTGGATTCGCGACGAGATTTTGGGCGTCATCCTGCATCACAGAAGCTCCAAGCAGATGCCAACCTTGTACACCTCCAATTATTCGCTGGAGGAGCTGGAGGAGCATCTGTCGATTTCCAACGGCAACCGGATTGAGACCACGAAGGCGATGCGGATTATGGAACGGATTCGCCACTATGTGGAGGTTTGTGAAATAGAAGGAGTCAACCGCAGGCTGCACGCGTAATGTGTGCGTAGCCTGCGGTTTTTTTGTGCGTGGGGCATCACTCCGGTTCGCCGATCAGGCTCATCACCTTCCATTTGGTATAGGCGAGGATTTCCCGGGCTTTGTGGTACGGGACGAAGAGGACATGGGTTTCGGCCGCGACCGGAAAAACTGTCATATGCAGCGTGGATGCGATGTCGACGGCACGGGCCAGGTGGTAGCCGTGGCTGATGACAAGCGCGGTAGCAAAGCCGTTTTCGAGCATGAGCTGCTTGCTGTTGACCAAATTTTCAAAGGTGGAGTGTGATTGGTCCTCAAGCAGAATGTCCTGTTCCGGGACCCCTTTCTGGATCAGATAGCGCTGCATGGCGACCGCCTCGGCCACCTGCTTGCCGGTGCCAAGTCCGCCGCTGACAATCAGTTTGGGCACATAATGCTCGTGGTACATGGCGACTGCCACGTCCAACCGCTCGGATAACCCCGGACTCGGCACGTCTCCCCAAACAGCTGCCCCGAGCACAATGGCGACGTCTGCCTTGTGCGGCATCGCCTGACGTTCCACCTCATTGATGCGATGGAGGATGAAGCCGGACCAGACGATGACGATAAGCAGGACAAAAGCGATGAATTTGCGTGAACGCTGTCCGCGCATCTGTTTCTCCTCTTTCTTTTCCTATCATTTCGTAGCATCTTCATGGGGATACAAGGTTTTGGCAACCTGAACAAAAGCTTTGACCGCCGGCGATGCATCGCGAAAGGAAGGGCAGGCCAGGCTGAGTTGCCGCCAAACCGGCGGATTGAGGCTCTTTTTATGCAGCGCGAGCGGCGTGCGAGGCAAGGACAGATCGGGCGCGATCGTGATGCCCAATCCTTCCTGCACCATGTGCAAAAGCGTTCCCCCATCCTGCACGTGAAACCGGATGGCTGGCGAGATGTTGGCTTCGCGAAACATGTTGGCAATCAGCACTTCCGACCCTGCTTTGGTCATGATGAATGGCTCGTCAGCCAGCTCCTCCAGGCGGATCGAGTCGTGGTCCCTTAGCCGATGGCCGAGCGGGAGCACGACCATCATCTGGTCTTGGGTCAACGGGATGGCGTCAAGATCCGCGTGCGGCAAGGACAGGAAGCCGATATCGACGATTCGGGAGGTGAGCCACTCGGTCACCTCCTGGAACGTTCCTTCAAACAACACGACCTCGACATTGGGGTGCTGGCTGTGAAAGACGCCGAGCATCTTCGGCAAAAGGTGCATGGACGCGCTGGGGAAGCTGCCGATGCGGATCGTCCCGATCTCCAGCCCCGATGCCTGCGCCGCCTCCTGTTTGATTTGCTCGTAGCGGCTCAAAATTTCGCGAATATGGACGAGAAACGATTTGCCGATGTCAGAGAGCAAAAGCCCCTGGCGCTTGTCGCGGATCAAAAGCGTAACGCCCAGCTCCGCCTCCAATGCAGCCAGCGCATGGCTCACCGCAGATTGGGTCATATTGAGCGCCTCGCCCGCTTTCGTGAAGCTGCCGGTTTCAACGATCGTGGCAAACACCTGGAATTGGGTAATGGTCATGAGCTTCTCCTCATGCTGATCATGAATGATAGTAATTTGATTCATTATTGCATTTGCATTATGCTAGTGCAAGTCAGGCGTGCAGTTGGAGCAAAAAAGGAAGGGTATCATCAGATGAAAAACATGGTTGCCGCCCTTCAATGGGCTTTATTTACGTTATCGGGCAGCATCGTGGTGCCTGTCGCCATCGCGTCCACCTATGGGCTCGATCCGGCAGATACCGTCGGCTTTGTGCAGCGGACGCTGTTTATTTTGGGTGTTACCGGCATTTTGCAAGCGTTGTTCGGGCATCGACTCCCCATCCAGGAAGGGCCGGCGGGCATCTGGTGGGGGATTTTTTCGTTGTATGCCGGATTAGGCACGGTCTTGTTCGGATCGCATAACGAGACGCTTCGCGTCCTCGAATATGCCTTTTTGTTGAGCGGCGTGCTTTTTATCGTTCTGAGCCTTTTGGGACTGGTGGAAAAAATCGCGCGCCTGTTTACGCCGACGATCGTCGGCACGTATTTGCTGCTCTTGATGGTGCAGCTCAGCGGCTCCTTTTTGAAAGGCATGTTCGGATTGGAAGGAGACTCCCAGGTCGTACGCTGGGATGTGCTGATGATCTCGCTCGTCATCGTCGTCACCTCGTACCTGATCAAAAAAATGCCGCGAATCGGCAAATATTCGGTGCTGATCAGCATCGTGCTCGGCTGGACGCTGTTTGCGCTGTTCGGCTTGGCGAAGCCAGTGACGCAGGTGACTGACATGTTCACATTGCCGGGCATTTTCGTATTCGGCACACCGCGGATCGAACCGTCGATGATCGGCATGGTCATGTTCGCCACGCTTCTCCTGCTCGCCAACATGCTGGCGACCATCAGTGTTGTGACACAGGTGCTGGAGCAGGAAAACATACCGGTGGACAAAAATCGGCTGAAGCAGGCGGGAATTTTTTCAGGGGTCAACCAGTTTTTGGGCGGGATCTTTGCCGCAATCGGGGCGGTACCGGTATCCGGCTCGGCTGGCTTCATCGCCACGACCAAAATTACCGGCAGAGTGCCTTTCGTGATGGGCGCGGGACTGATCATCGCCATCAGCCTGTTCCCGCCGATCACCTCGTTTGTGGCGGCGATGCCGGAAGCGGTCGGCTTCGCAGCAGCGTTCCCGATTTTTGCCAACACGATCGGATTGGCTCTCAAAGAGTTTGAAGCGGTGGAAAATCGCAGCCGCCTGTACCAAACGGTTGGCATCTCCCTGTTTGCCGGCATCGGGGCCATGTATGTGCCGGCTACGGCGTTCGCCTCCTTGCCGCCGTTTTTCGTATCGCTTTTGAGCAATGGGCTGATCATTGGCATCGGCATCGCGATGGTGTTGGAAAACATGTCGAATCGCTCGGCAAAAAAAGTCGCCAAGCAACGTGTGGTGCAGCCACAAAAGCGCATGAATGAAACGTACTCGATTAAATAGGCGGGGAATAGCAAAAAGAGACGTCAGCATCATGGCCGACGTCTCTTTTTTTCTGTTTTCCCTTACGCAGACTTGCTTGGCGTACCGGAACCTTCCGCTGCAACCGGTGCGACAGGGGTAAATTCGTTTTCCATTTTGGAGATGACCACAGTCGCCACGCCGTTTCCGATCAGGTTGGTAATCGCGCGGGCTTCCGACATGAAGCGGTCCACGCCGAGCAAGAGCGCGATGCCCTCGACCGGAACCATCGGGAATGCGGCCAGCGTCGCCGCGAGCGTGATGAAGCCGGAGCCGGTCACGCCAGCTGCGCCTTTGGATGTCAGCATCAAAATGCCGAGCAACGTAATCTCTTGTCCAAGCGTCAGATCGATGCCATATGCTTGAGCGATAAAAATCGCCGCCATCGACAGATAGATCGAGGTTCCGTCGAGGTTAAACGAGTAGCCTGTCGGAATCACCAGACCGACGACGGATTTGGAGCATCCGTATTTTTCCAGGCGCTCCATCATCCGTGGCAAAGCCGACTCGGAGGAGGAGGTGCCGAGCACGAGGAGAATTTCCTCGCGAATGTATTTAATGAACGAAAAGATGTTGAAGTTGAACATTTTGGCGATCGAGCCCAAGACGATGACGATGAACAAAAACATGGTCAAGTATACCGAACCCATCAGCTTGCCGAGCGAAAACAGCGAGCCGATCCCGAATTTGCCGATGGTGTAGGACATTGCGCCAAATGCTGCGAGCGGCGATACTTTCATGATCATGTTGACGACGCCGAAGAAACCGAGCGTCAATTTGTCAAACAGCTGGAGCACAGGCTTTGCATTTTGTCCCATCGCTGCCAGCGAGAGACCGAACAATACCGCGAACAGCAGGATCGGAAGCAGCTCGCCTTTTGCCATGGCGCTGACGATGTTGTCAGGAATCAGACCCATCACGAAATCGATGAAGCCGTGACTGCTTTCTGCCGCCGCTTTCGTATATTGCGTAATATCGCCGTGTCCCGCTTTGCTCATGTCGATTCCCGCACCCGGTTTCAACAGGTTGACGACGATGATCCCGATGGCCAGCGCCACGGTGGAAACGATTTCAAAGTAGAGGACGGTTTTTCCGCCGATGCGGCCGACCTTTTTCATGTCGCCCATGCCGGCGATTCCGTTCACGACGGTGAAGAACACGATCGGCGGGATGATCATTTTGATCAGCTTGACGAAAATGTCAGCCAGAACTTTTAACTCGGTACCGAACTTGGGAAAAAATTGACCGACGAGGACACCGAGAATAATGGCAATGACGACTTGCACGGTCAGATTCTTGAAATTGATTCGCACTAGAGTCACATCCTTTGGGTATGCTTTCGTTTGGAAGCGCTTTATCGATGGACTCATTGTACTACTTTCAGAATCTTTTAAAATAATTCGGTCATATTGATCGTTTTGTTCATTTTGGTCGCGGACGCTGCTGATGGAGCCGCTCGATTTCCTGCATCAGCTCATCGCCGATGTCAGAGGCAAACTGCTGATACAGCGGCCGCAAATGCGCTTCCCAAGCGGCGCGTTCCACCGGTGTCTGCACATGGATCGCCATCGAACGGCTCTCCTGGATTAGCGCGAGGTCTTTTTTGTCCAGCTCGGCGGTGTGCTGGTTGCTCCATGCGGTCGTCTCCTGCATCGCCTCCTGAATGCTTGCCTGCACATCCGCGGGCAGGCTGTCCCAAAACGGCTTGCTCATGATGACGGCATAGCCCAAATACCCATGGTTGCTCAGCGTCATATAGCGCTGCACCTGGTACAGCCGCTTGGAATAAATGTTGGAAATCGTGTTCTCCTCGCCGTCGATGCGCCCGTCCGCCAGCTCCCGGTACACTTCGTTGAACCCCATCGGCACAGGCGTTGCACCCAACGATCGCATTTGTGCAGCCAACACCGTGCTCGGGATGATGCGGAAGCGCTGTCCGGCGAAATCGGCGACAGACAAGAGGGGATTGCGGTTGTCCGTCATTTGCTTGAAACCGCTCGTCCAAAACGCGAGACCTTTCATGTTGTGCGCATCCAGCGTGTCAAACAAGAGCGAGCCGATTTTGCCCGACAGCGCCTGATTCACCTCGGCATGATCATGAAACAGGTAAGGCAGATCGAGCGCGGACCAGGCCGGGTCGACCTCCGACAAGTTCGATACGGCGGGCGCAATCATCTGGATGTCGCCATCCTGCAGCGCTTTCAGCTCCGTCGTATCGGAATACAGGATGCCGTTCGGAAACACCTGCACCTCGACCCGCCCGTGCGTTTTTTGCGACACGAGCTGGGAAAAATGCTCAGCCGCCAGCCCTTTCGGCGTATTTTCCGCGACGACGTGGCTAAAGCGGATCACGATCCGTTCTTTTAGTCCCTCCTGTTCTTCATCGTAGCCGAGTTGGGCAAACAGCAGGTCGTTTTGAAAACCGATGACAAGCGCCGTAAACAGGCCGACGAGAATGAACAATAGAATGCCCAATCGAGAACGCATAGGTTCCACACTCCGAAAAAGTTGATTTGTTCGTCCATCTGTTTCTACAATACAATATATAGTAGTTGACATTTCAGCGGAGGGGAAGAGCAGCTTGTGGCACACGTCATGAAGATCAAATGGAAAATCATGCTGCTCTCCATCGGAATCGTGCTGTTTTCGCTGGTAATCGGCGGCATCATCCAGCTCGGCAGCATGATTCGCTTGCAGGAAACCCAGATCGGCCAACGTCTCGCCACGACCGCGCGCACCGTCGCCGAAATCCCCTTGATCAGCGAGAAGCTGACACAGGCAAACGGGTGGAAAGACATCGCTCCCGTCGCGCGAAAAATCCGTGTCATCAACGACGTCACCTATATCGTCGTCATGGATATGAACCGCATCCGCTACTCGGACCCACTGGAGAGCCGGATCGGACAACCGTATACAGGCAAGGACGCCGAGCCTGCCTTTGCGGAACATACGTACCAGCAAAAAGTACGGGGCGCGCTCGGCACCGCGCTGCGCGCCTACGTTCCCGTGATGAACCGCGAGCATCAGCAGGTCGGCGTCGTCATGGTCGGCCGCCTTTTGCCCAGTATTCCCCAGATGATTGTCGCCCAAAAGGAAAGCGTGCTCGTCACGTTTTTGCTCTCGTTAGTGGCAGGCATCGTCGGTTCGTACCAGCTGGCGCGCCATATCAAGAAGCAGATGCTCAACCTGGAGCCAGACGAGATCGCCCGCATTTTGGTCGAGCGGACCGCGACCTTCCACGCCATGCACGAAGGCGTTATCGCCATCGACATCCAGGAGCGGATCACGATTTTTAACGACAAGGCGAAGGAAATATTCGCGATCCCGCTGGAAGAAGATGTGCTGGGGCGGCCAATCCGCGAGGTCATCCCCGAGACGAGGCTGCCGGAAGTGCTCGAACAAGCACGCCCGTTCCTGAATTACGAGCTGCGCGTCGGCAATGCCCTGCTCTGGTCGAACCGTTTTCTCATCAAAGTCGAGGGCAAAACCGTAGGCGCGCTCGCGATTTTCCAGGACCGGACGGAAGTCACCCAAATCGCCGAAGAGCTGACGGGCGTCAAAGCGTTCGTCGACGCGCTGCGCGTGCAAAACCACGAACACATGAACAAGCTGCATACCATCGCCGGGCTGCTGCAGCTCGGCCAGCTGGACCGGGCGCTCACCTATTTGTTTGAAATCAGCGAGCAGCAGGCGGAAATCACCGGATTTTTGACCAGCCAAATCGCCGACCCGAACGTATCCGGACTGCTGCTCGGCAAAGTGAGCCGCGGCAAGGAGCTGGGCATCCGAGTCACCATCGATCGCAGAAGCCGGTTGGAACGCTTGCCGTTCTTTCTGGACAACCATGACATCGTGCTCATCATCGGCAACCTGGTCGAAAACGCCTTCGATGCCCTCGAGAAAACGGATAAAGTTGACAAGGAAGTGTATGTGAGCATCGAGCAGGATGACGAAATCTGCTCCATCCTGGTCGAGGACAACGGCATCGGCATGGATGAAGAGACGCGTCAGCGCGTGCTCGAGCGCGGATTTTCCACCAAACAGCAAGAGCATCAAGGGATCGGACTGTTCATGATCAGCCAGCTTGTCGAAAAAGGCGGCGGAACGCTCACGATCGAATCACAGCCCGGGGCAGGCAGCAGCTTTTTGCTGACCTTCCCGATGAAAAAGGAGGACGCGCAGTGAACAACCTGCACCCTATACGCGTGCTGATTATTGAAGATGACCCTATGGTACAGGAAGTAAACCGCCAGTTCGTCGAGCAGGTCCAACCGTTCGAGGTAGTCGGAATCGCCGGAAATGGCGCGGAAGGCATCCGCATGGTACGCGAGCTGCGACCCGACCTCGTCATCATGGACGTGTTCATGCCGATCCAGGATGGCGTCCAAACCTTGCAGCAACTGCGCGGGGAAGGCGAAGAGACGGACGTCATCGTCATCACCGCGGCAAAAGACAAGGAAACCATCCAGAGCATGGTGCGAAACGGCGCCATGGATTACCTTATCAAGCCATTCAAATTCGAGCGGCTCAAGCAGTCGCTGGAAGCGTACCGGAGCTATCGGAAGCAGATGGAGCAGGACGGAAGCGTGTCGCAGGCCGATTTGGACCAACTGCTGTTTCGTAAAGCGGCAGAGCCGCAGCGGAGCGCTGTACTGGATAGCAAGGAACTGCCGAAAGGATTGCTGGATAAGACCCTGGAGCAGATCGTCCAGCAATTGTCGACGGAGAAAGCCGCGCTATCAG
Organism: Brevibacillus fluminis; assembly: GCF_052072235.1. Lineage (GTDB taxonomy): Bacteria > Bacillota > Bacilli > Brevibacillales > Brevibacillaceae > Brevibacillus_D > Brevibacillus_D fluminis_A. Next base: position 1,371,494 of record NZ_CM125436.1, read on the forward strand.
CGGAGGAAGTCGCCGAACGCATCGGGATCGCCCGGGTGACGGCCCGGCGCTATTTGGAGTTTTTGGAGAAGAGCGGCCGGGTGAAGCGGGATGTCGAGTATGGCGGCGTGGGGAGGCCGACGAACCGGTATGTGATAGTTTGAGCTGAACGAGGCGTGAAAAAGAGAGCAAGTCATACAGACCAGCTCTCGTGTGAAGACATTATTCACGGGTTCGGTTCGTCGGTTTCGCGAAGGTGAGTTTTTTGAGGTTGTTGTCTTTGGAGATGTACAGGAGATAGCCGTCGGCGAAATGGTAGGAGTGGACATATCCATCCAGCTTGGTGAGGTCGATGTCAATGCCGAGGTCGGAGAGCGGGGTTTCGTCGCCGGTTTTGATGTCTTTTTTGTAGAGGATGTTGTCTCTTTGGATGTAGATGCCGTCGTCGGTGACGTCCAAGATGCGAGTGGAGTTTTCCAGCTTGATTCGGGTGTGTTCGGGATCGTTGGCGTTTAGGAGGATGTGTTGAGTGCTGTGATCGGACTTGGACTTTGAACCAAACTCAACCCAGTCACCAAAAACGCCAAAAAAGCTAACGTATGCATTGAATTCCTCATCATCTGAAGTTAGCTGTTGGTTGTCCGTTCCATCCAACCGGACTTTGTTGATGGTTTTTTGGTCTAAATCGTTATGATATAGCCAACCATTTGAAATCTGTATTGTGGTAACATGGCCGTCAACAAGTTTTTCCTTTTTGCTGCCATCCGGATTCATTTTGTAGAGCGTGCCTTGATCAGAAAAATAGATAGTCTCATTGGCTGCAGCGATGGTATAGATATATCTGCTAGTCATGCGCTTCGATTTTTTTGTCTTTTTATCGATCCTGTACATGTATCCTTTAAAAAATCTAGTAATCCTACCGTCATTGTAGTGTTGAATATAGTACACATAGCCCTTTGTTTCTGTGAGCGAGCCGACTATATATTTTGGTGAGGTCATTTTCACTGGTTTTTGGGTTGGGGAATCAGGTCGATCTTTATACATGGTGTATGTGGAGTCTTTCTCATTCCGAATCCAATAGTAAACCCAATCTTCGTCGGATGATTTTGCAGAGGCTGGTTGTGTGTAGAATGTGGTGAAGAGGAGCAGCAGGCATAGGAGGATGATATGCTGGGATCGGTGCTTGTGGAAGGGACGGGTTTCACTCGCTTTCTTTTTTTGATATGGGTTGTTTTTGGGGCAGGATAGGAGCAGGGGGCTTGTTTGATTGTGATGATCGTTCGTGATCGTGGTGTAGTCGGCGTGCGGGGATGCGTGAATTTGGTGGGAATTGGGATCTTCTAGTATATATTACCAAATGGTGGATGGCGAGAGAAGAGGGATTGTGCAGAAAAGAAAGGGGAGGGGATTATCATGTAATTTGGGTATTGCTTTTTATAGGTGGGGTATGGTATATTTTCAATGTAAGTTAAATCAATGCAAAGTTTGCGTACATAACGGGCCCTTAGCTCAGCTGGGAGCACACCATGTAGCATTGACACAGCCAAGGAAAAGCAAGTAGTTCATCTGGGATTCCGAGCTGGTCAGATGTAGTACCGGAAAATGAATACCAGCATTATTATCGTGGGGGCATAGCTCAGCTGGGAGAGTGCTTGACTGGCAGTCAAGAGGTCAGGGGTTCGATCCCCCTTGTCTCCACCATACTTAAACTTCAAAACGGCAGAGATGCCGTTTTTTCTTTTTTAATTTATGTTTCCGTATTCGGAGCATGTGGAGTGTACAGTGTTACTTAAATTAAGAGGGGCTACGGATTAAGCCCCTCGTTTTTCTAACGCCCTGACCGAATGAGGGCGGGTAATGTTGTAATGAATTGCTTTGATCGTACCATCTTCATTGACTTCTATCTTCTGAATAAGTCTTTGAAGAACCTGTTTCAAAACTTGTTCATCGTCGATGTCTAGCTTTGCGAAGCGGGCTATCTGTTTTTTAAAGGCATGGAGTTGTTCATCCATGTCTTTTTTCGTTTCAAGCAGAGATTCTATCTCAGCTTTCTTTTGGGTTAGCCTGGTTTGCTCCTCTTGGATGTGTTCGTTCTGAGCCTTGAATTGTACGATGTCGATAACTTTTTCAGAGTAGAGTTGCAGCAGGCTTTGAAACTCTTTGTTAAGCTGCTTCAACCGTTTGCTGATGTTAGTCAACTCTTTGGCATACTTGGCTTGTTGTTCATTGGCTTTGCCATTTACCGCCCCGTATAGCTTTTCCAACCTGACGTTATCAGCAATTAACTCTTTTAGGTCATCTTTTACCGCTTGCAGTAACGTATCAGATTCTACAATGTGTGAGGAACAAAAAGATCGTGAATGCTTCACATAGCCCCCGCAAACATAAGCCCCGCTTTTCCGTCTGTCGGTACGGAAAACCATTCCCTTACCACAATCAGCGCAGACAGCGATATGAGCAAATAGACTCTCGCGTCCGTTGCTTTTGTTCCTGCCCTTTTGTTTCATTTTCTCTTGAACGGCGTTGTATTCGTCCATAGTTATGATGGCAGGGTGGGCATTTTCAAAAACAATCTGCTGACTGGGTTCTACTTGTTTACGCTTCTTGGAAATGAAATCCCTTGTTTCTTCTCGGTGATGAACAAGCGTACCAGTATACACAATATTACTCAAAATGAGTTTTACTGTGCTTTGATGCCACAATTCCCCCGCGTTACTAGCGCCCGATACGGTTCTTGGAGTTGGAATGCCACGATCAATGAGGTGGTTGCTGATTTTGTACATGCCCCAATCATGATACAGGTAAAGGTCAAATATTTCCCTGACAATGGGAGCATAATCCTCATCCAATTCCAATCGCTTATTAAATGGGTCACGCTTGTAACCAAACGCGGGGAGGGAAGCCTTGTAAACCCCTCGCCTTGCACTTGCCCGCAATCCAATCTTGATCCGCTGGGACAATTTTGCGCTTTCTTCCTCAGCTAATACAGCCTTCAAATTAAACATGATTCTGCTATCGCGTGTTTCTGTATCGTAGTTATCTTCTGGCAAGATTAGTCGAATCCCAGAAGACTCTATTTCATGAGCGGTTTGAAGGTTTTCAACGGTGTTCCTGCCTAACCTTGATACAGACTTTGCGATTACGGCATCAAACTTTTTCTTCTTTGCATCGTAAAGCAGTCGCTGAATGCCTTCTCGGTTGTTTCTGGTCGCCCCACTGATTCCGTCATCAATGTACTGACCGACAACTGTCCAGCCATTTTGGGCAGCCAGGTTCATGGCATACGATACTTGATTTTCAAGGCTGTTCTTTTGGGCATCTTGCTTGGTACTTACACGGGCATATATAACAACCTTCAACATTAGTTTTTTCCCCCTTCTTTATCCACACAAGAAAGGGGAGTATTCGCTTTACCGATATCGTAAGCGGCTGATAAAATTTTGTCAATTTGACCATTCAGAATAAAGATTAATGCTTCTTCCAATGAATTTTCTCCGATAAACAAACGATCTACTTTGTTCATCAGTTATCCCCTCCTCGCCTTCCCTATCGTGGTGAGTGTGGGAACAGTTGCGATAAATTTTTATAGGACGGGAGCGGGGCAACATAGCGATTTTAGATGCCACCCAGTGCCTGATGGATTATTGGTACTTAGAAAAGGATCGGTAACGCTTGAAATATCTGTGCCAAAAAATCTTTGAACCTTTGTACGCACCGAAAAGCTGTGCTCAAATTTAACCTAATTTGATGTACATATTTTCGATGTTAAAGTCAGATTTATTAAGATAGCCTCCAAGAAAAAACGAATTGCTATTTTACACAGTTACCTCCATTTTCCTGCTGGAAAATGTTGCGATCCCTTTGCCTGCATTTTGGACAAAAGAAAGTCTGACATTCCCGAGTTAATGATTTTATTCGATTACTTATAATAGCTATACAAATTCATAATGAGGTGACGTTATGACGACACTTAGCAAGTTCTACACCCCGCGGCAAGTAGCCTCATTGCTGGGGCTATCGCAATTGACCATTTACAAGTGGATTGACGAAGGAAAACTAAAGGCTTACAAGGTGAATCAACGCTGGATGATCGAGCAAAAAGACGTTGAAAACCTTGTGTACGGTAAAGGAGGGAGTCAGAAATGAATTACTACTCCATTTCTGAGGTTGCTAACATGCTAACCAATTCTAGCCGAAGCAGACTTGTAACACCTGATCGGGTATGGCAATGGATTAAGAACGAGGGGCTACGGGCTGAACGTGCCCCCGACAATATCAGAGTCGGATCAAGACCGTACCTTATTGCTGAAACTGATCTAATCGTCTTTTTACAGGAAAAAGACTGGGATATTGGTTCTATTTTCCCAGTCCAATAAGACGAGTTTGCACAAACATAAGTATCTTCCGTGGTTTTACGGTAGCACACGTTAAATAACCGTCCCGACTAATCAGTCGGTGTGTCGCTCGTTAGAGGAGCATGTCCCTGTACTGCTGGTTTGATACCACACGGTACAGGGACAATCCGCAAATGATCCTTGCATCCCTCAGATTCTACTTTATGTAGCCCCGTCACGGTTGCCGAAAGGCAAGGGAGTCATGACAGACTTATGATAATTTATCATAAACGAGGTAAAGCCGTACCTGAGCGCGTCTGATGTCATGTAGGAAACCTCAAACCACCTGTTTCCTTTACTCTTCCCCTAAAATTAGGGGGGAGTAAAGTTTCCTAAACCACCTGTGTTCCCCCCAGCCAAAGAATAAATAAACTCTTCTGATGTCAGCGGGCGTAGCGCAGCGAAGCCCGCATGTGAGCAGACGTGAGCGTAGCGAACGGCTGCCACATCAGTAAACTGATTTTCATAAAGAGAAAACCCGCCAAGGGCGGGCAATCAGTAAGTTGGAACATAATATGTGATCGCAGACAGACTTTCTATACTTCACTCTTTACTTTCTATAGTTCTACTTAATATACTTTGTATGACGAAAATGACACTTCATGAAGTGACGAAAATGACATTTCAAAATAAAAATGAAGTGACAAAAACAGCACTTCAAATAACCAAAAACTACCGTCTACGATCACAGCTCGAGAACCATTCAATTCTCAAACGAGGGGCTAGCCGATGCAGATATTGTCCCAATTTAATAGTTTCCCCCGCCTTTTTTCTTGGACTCTTACTTTAAAGTCACAGAATGATTTCACTTTAACTTTATGATTTAGCAAAAGGGATTTTCTCGGCATTTTAAGAGGCGGGATTTTGTAAGCAGATATTAGTATCAGCAGGGCAATTGCATTATGAAGGGTGGGTGAAAGCATGGGTAAAAAAATCAAAAAACAGCTTGACCATATTGAAACAGTATTAAACAGTCAAACTCAAATACTTACTGAGTTGGTTTCCTTATTGAAAAATAATAATGTGCAACTAAGCGATTTTCATCAAAATCAAGACGCATCCATACCGTTTGACGGTGCTGAATTCAAGCGCAGCAAGACGATCACGGCAACCGCCAGACGAAAACCAACGATGAACGAGTTAAAAGAAAGACTTGATAGATTGATATAGCGATAGTAAAAAGTGCTACTAACGAATGTAGCACTTTTTTATTTTCCAGCCGTTCAAGCCCCCACCCAGTGCCGAATAAATATCAAATATGGTTCTGAACAAGGGGAACTCTCGTTTATCCTGTACCAAATTTTTCTGAATGGCGGGTACGCACACAAATTCAGGCTAATTCATCGAAGATTTCGATCAACACATTTCGAACCTTAACAAGCTGATCCGGTTTAACTTTTTAAGAATGGTCAATATTTCTTTAATTGTCTGCTCAGATTCGGTCAACGATTCAAGTTCATAAGAGAAACTGAACAACTGATGTATGCCGACCTCTAAGGCTTCAGCAATCTTGGCTATATTTTGAAGCGATATGTTTTTCTCGCCGCGCTCGATTTGACCGATGTAGGAATAGTGGAAACCACCTTTCTCCCCCAGCGCTTCTTGCGAAAGACCTCTTGCTTTTCTTAGTTCTCGAATCCGTAAACCAACCTGTTTAGCAATTTCGTCCATTACCCCACCTCTTTAAGAAAAAGTGTAGGTAATGAATCGAACACGAGACATCAGGCGTTGAATACAGTTTTAAGTTAAAATTGTATTTTTGAATATCAAATGGAGACTGACAATTTCCGATATATCTATAAGGTTAGTTTATATCCGAGGAGTGGTTACATTGTATGGAAGGATTCAAAAAGTCTTTGTTATCTGTTTCTGCGTTTTAATCGCCGTAGGCATATTGAATTCAATCAACAAAAGTTTCGAGAAAAAAACTGATAAAAAATCCATAAATGTCGCGGCGGAACAAGCTAACGAGGAAGACGATTCAATACCAGCTATTGAAACGCCGGAAGAAGTAATAAAGAAGTACTTCAATTATATAAACCTACGCCAATATGAAAATGCTCATTCGCTTTTGTTCGATATTTCTAAAAAAACAACTTCTGTGGAAGACTTAAAACTACTTTTTCATAATCCAACATCAGTCTCTGTAGAAAAAATTTTTGGAACAAAAATAACTGGAAGCGTTGCCGTCGTGGGTGTTGCCGCAAAACTTACTTTCTCGGAAGCTAAAGGGGAGTTTTACATCAAATCGCCCTATGGTTTGAAAAGGGTAAAAGGTAAGTGGTATATTGTGCTCGATCCAATGGATAATGAAAAAGATAGAGCGCTCGAACAGCAAATGGAGCAGGAACAATACGATGAAATCATGAACGATAAGCAACTCAAAGAGTATTATGATTGGCTAAGCAGCCAGAACAGTAAATTTACGAATGAAAATCCCTCCTTTGTCTCTAAGATGCAGGAAGATGCAGAAATAGTAAATCAACATGATAAACAAAACAGGCAAAAACTTTCTTCCGAAACAACAAAAGACATCAAGCCTAACGGTGATCCTACTAGGGTAATGGTCGGGGATGAGAGGGAAACAAAAAGCCTAAGTTATGTAGCGCCCTCAGAACAGTCATTTGATACAGGAATGAAAATTATGGCTAGATTGGATGTTGACGCTCTGAAACGCTTTATGTCGTCTGGAGAAGTTATTCCGATACAGGAAGGAACTACGGTTCTTGTGCTTGAAACGAATTTCCTAAAGGGATGGGCTATGGTCAAGGTAACGTCAGGAACATTCAGCGGAGAAAAAGGCTACATGCCTCTTGATCACTTGAAATAATGACAAAAACGCTGTACGTTTTACCGTAGCAGCGTTTTTTTTTGTGCCTTTTTATTTTGATGGCAATTTCTTTATTGGCAGTTGCCGTCCAAATAGTTAACCCCCGCTACCCCTTCCCTAATACCTTCCTCGCCGTGGCATGGGCGGCTTTATAGTATGTAAATTTTCTCCTACGCCCAATGTATTTCACGCTAAAAGCGGTGTTTTCATAAGTAGTAGATAATTTTTGCAGCAGATCAATTATTTCGTCGATTAACTCTGTGTACAGGGGTTTAGATGATACGGTTTTGGAAAAAAGGCGTTTTATTATGTCGCAGTCGGAATAAATAATAACCCTTTCCAAGTTATCTACAGCAAAAGTATTGGATTCGAGAAGTTCTGACAGTCTATTAAGGCTAAATTCGACTGCCATTAGTTCGCCAAATAAAGGATCGGGAACGGCTACTTGTTTTAGTTCAGAAGCAATGATATGCTTCTTCATACCTACGACGATCACACCCAAACCAATTGAGTTATTTGATTCATCGCATGAAGCATCGCAAAAAACGGTAATCAGCGATTTGTTGTTTCTAAAACTGTTCATAGAGCGATTCAGCCCCACTTATATCATATTGATTTTAGAAAGCTATGTTATTTGACCATATTGTAACATGCGCAATCTGAGAAAAGACAGCGCCATTCAGTACTTTGAAACGCTACAAAGCGAATACTCCCGTTTCCGCTGGACATAAGTTTGTTATCAGTGTCGATTCAACACATGTGGAGTGCTGTGTGTTGCTAGTGAAGGAATAGCATAATGGAGCCACACATTAACTTATATTGTAATATAAAATTATTTTGATGATGTTCTATTTAATTCAGGGACAGACGTTGAGAAGTGGATATTAGTGTTGGAGTATTTTACATAATAAGCTAAACTAAAGGTGCGTTTCTCGTGAGGCTGATGCACCTATTTATTATTTCAAGGTTAGTATTTGTAGTTCGACTTTTTTGCTTATGGATTATCTGGAACATGAAATGGAGTAGATATTTTGAATAATTTTATCCTTGTCCAATGGAAGGTAGAATGCTTAGAAAATGATAGCACTTATAAGAATCACATTACAAAGTTTATAGATTATATTATCCACATCGGAAAAGCAAATAGACCTGTCAGTATTACTTTAGAGGATGTTATAGATTGTGTTGGTTTCTATAATAAGTTGGGTAAAATTAACACAATAAAGTCGATGGAGAGTCATTTGGAAAGTGTAAAGGCTTTTTATAAATTTTTGGTTGAAAAAGACTATGCAACTGATATTTTTTCGAAAATATCATCATATCAAGATTTTAAAGAATTGATCATCGATAAGTATAGTCTTAAAACGGTTAAGGAAAGGGAGTGGCTAGATGAATTGATAGTAGTTGAAATTCTAGAGAAGTTAGACCTTTACTTCGATTCACATTCAATAAATCAAAATAAAAGATCACATGAATATAAGAGATTCTTTAAATACTTAGCGCTTAGAATTTTTATAAAGCTTACGTTGATTGCACCTGCAAAAAGGTCTGTAATTTGTTCTTTAAAAAAAAGTGATTTTACAGATGATTTTCGTTCTGTAATAATTAATGGAGTTTTGATTAAAGTACCTACAGGTTTATATCGTGATATTACTGGTACATTAGCTCTAGTTGAACAGGAAAATAAAAGACAGTTCAGAGATTGCGATTTTTTATTTAATGTTATTAGTGGAGAAAGTTTCAGAGGAGAAAATTTGAATGATTGGTTCTGTAGCTTTCTTAAGCATTATGAAATAATAGAAATTGAAGATGAGAAAACCACATATCCTGTAGAAGTTATTATGAACTCTGCTATTTATCAATTGGTTAGAAACGGAACAAATCCAGCATTTATTTCAGTAATAAATGGTACAACATTGTCTGCAATTGAGAAGAAATTTTATAATAATAACTTTTTAAAACATATTATTGATATCGATATATCGATTAATCACGAAATAAACAAAAGCAACTATTGCCATTTGATATAAAATTCCCTGATATTGGAAAATATATCAATTAATAAAGAGCGGAGGGATAAGCTATTAACTTACCTTCCGCTCTTTATTTGTTACCATGATTGGAATCTTTAAGATCTTCATATTCTGATTCAACTAACTGTAAGAAGAAAGACGGCTTAATTTTAAGCCCATCACATATTTCGAATATTTTGCTGACAGATGGTTCGTTTCTTCCAACTTCAATCATTGAGATGTAAGAACGATCTACTTCACAAAGGCCAGCGAGATCTTCTTGACTTAATCCTTGCTTGATTCGTAAGGCTTTCAAGGTTTTACCGATGATTTGTTTAATGGTCAGGTAATGGTTTTTCAAAGGGAAATACTCCTTTTACAACCATTATCAAATTGGTATAATAGCAACAACAGATAGAGTATTCAACAAAAAGGTAATTATTTACAATTTCTTGTATGTTTTTTGGTCACCAGATCCTTTCTAGTGACTTCAGAAGTTGGTAAAAACAATAGAAAACCAGTTTAAGCCAACAAAACCAGTCTATCCTTGTGAGTTTGACTTTCTACTATGTCAGTATGCCGGAGGATATATTTTCTCAAACACTAGAAACAACAAGCAATTTAAGACAATTCGCAGGATATAAAGTATAGGCATGGATGGATTATGAGGAAAAACGATAATAGTTCAACTCAGAGAAAGTTGAGTAGAGACAAACATCGGGATATAAGCCTATCTTTCTGTCCATTTTAGTCAACTTGGACTCGGCTGTTTATTGCACAATTGAAATGCCTAATATTGCAGCGTAAAAATGCTCAAAACAAATACAAAAAAGGCACTTGTCAGCATCAATACTTCCTCCTACCGTTAGGTTTGGGACAACTTAGCGAAGGAGAATGGAAAGGATGCTGAAAATGCCTCAACAACACTATATCAGGTTTTTACGCGAAGTAGAAGGATGCTCGGTAAACGAGATTGCAGAACGCGTAGGTGTTCACTGGCGGACTGCCAAAAAATATGCCGATGAAACCGATTGGAATGCCTCGATGACAAAACGAAAGGGCAGAAGTCCTGTCATGGGTCCATTTATGGAGATCGTCGATACCTGGTTAGAGGAGGACCGTTTGGTCCCCCGTAAGCAGCGACACACAGGTGTGCGCATTTTCCAACGATTGCGCGATGAGCATCAGTTTACAGGTGGACAGCGTACAGTATTGGCCTATGTGCAGAGACGAAAAAATGAAATGGAACTGGACCGTGCCAAAACGTACGAACGGCTTGAACATCCACGGGGTGAGGCACAAGTGGACTTTACAACCATTGAGGTATGCCGAGATCATCGATTGGTCACATACAAACTGCTGGTAATGTCTTTTCCGTACAGCAATGCTGCTTTCGTCTATCCGACACCAGCGGAAAATCAGGAATGCTTTTTGGAGGCGATGAAGCTGTGCTTTGAACAAATGGGAGGTGTTCCTCAGCGAATCAGGTTTGACAATCTCTCCGCTGCCGTCGTTCATATCGAGAAGCAGGGCGAACGGCAATTAACGGATGGCTTCCAGCGATTCTGCGCTCACTACCGGTTTGAAGCTGTCTTTTGCAACCCATACAGTGGTCATGAGAAGGGGCACGTGGAGAACAAATGCGGGTACTCCAAGCGCAATTGGGCAGTGCCGATTCCCATCTATGAAAGCCATGAACAGTTAGTTGCCTACTTCGCCGAGCAAGCTAGCCGTGATCGTGGTCGTCAGCATTATGCCCTAAATCGTTGCATCGCAGATCTATGGGAGGATGATCGCCGTAAATTGCTTACCTTGCCGGAGCATGGATTTGAGGCTTTTCGCTTGGGTGCTGCAGTGGTGAATAAGTATGGAGAAATTCGTATGGATGAATTGACGGTTCCGTTGTTGGGGATGGCAACGCCAGGCAGCGAGGTACTGATCCAAACGTTTTGGGATCGCCTTGTCATTCTAAACGGCCAACACCAGCTAATTCGGGAAGTACCCAGACCTTATACGGGACGAAATGTAGATATTCCGTGGTCACAAGTATGCGCTGGATGGCTGAAAAAACCACGTAGTGTAACGCACTCGCAGTTTCTCCGTATGCTACCGGAGATCTTGCAAGGGTATGTAACCGTGAAGGATCTAACAGAGCGAAAAGATCGTCTTCAGGCAATGTCACACTGGTGTGATATTTACACCATCGAACAGATTCAAGAGGTAATTGCTCTACTAGGCCAAGACACACCGATTACGCGCATCACGGCCGTGCTAGGCGTAAAATACGGCGGTCGTGACCTCCCTGTCACGTGGTAGGAGACGTTGTCCCCTCCGGGAACTCGCGTAGAAGGTTCCCTCCAACGCTATGATCAACTTGTGGGGGTGAGCTGAGATGCCGACGGCATTGGGAGATTTGTGCCGACAACTCCGATTGGCGCATGTCGTGGACTACGTATCCGTTCAACAGAATGAGCAGATTCGTAGCATTGTGGAGCAAATCCTTGTCGCGGAACTGGACGGCCGCCGCCGTGCCAAGTTAGGTAAGCTTGTTCAGCAGGCGGGGTTCCCGCATATTAAGACTTTCGAGGAGTATGTGTATGACCATATCTCTTTCCCTAGTGGCAGTAGTCCGGAGCTGCTCCAGGAATTGGATTGGCTCGAACGCAAAGAAAATTTACTCTTAATGGGTGCCGTCGGCACAGGGAAAACCCATATGGCAACAGCATTAGGTGTGGAGGCTTGCCGCCAGGGCAAGGCGGTACAGTTCTACCGGGCTTCCGATTTGGTTTCTGTACTTCAGGAAAAATTTGTGGCGGGAACACTCAGCCGATTTCGCGAGAAATTGAAAAAGATAGATTTACTTATTCTTGATGAAGTCGGTTACGTGCCGTTCAGCCAAACCGGGTCTGAGTTATTGTTTAACGTGATTGCGGATTGCTATGAGCAACAGAGTGTGATCGTTACATCTAACCTAGAGTTTGGCCAATGGACATCGGTGTTTGGAGACACGAAGCTCACGTCGGCGCTCGTTGATCGTCTGGTGCACCACGCTCATATCCTCTCATTTACGGGTGAGAGTTTCCGCTTCAAGCAGGCAATGGATAGGATTCCTATGTAGTTTCAAACGGCTGGCAAGTGCTTAGGCAATTTTGGCTGCAAAAATGAGCATTTTCTACTTGCAAAACACAGGCAAGCCTTGGGCATCGAATACGATTAGTGCCATTCTTCGAAATCCGACCTATATGGGGTACCTGACCTACGCTCAAGGGAAGGAAAAAGAAGTTCGTTCAAGTGCCGCGAATCCAGAACTGGTTATTATTTCAGAAGAGAAATGGCATCGTGTACAGGCGATCCGGGCGGGACGCAATCCAGAGCAGACCAAGAAGCATGGCGTTGAAGTGATGGTCAAAAATACAAAAGGTGAAATGCTCTTGATCGGACTCGCACGATGCGGTCATTGCCAACATGTATTGTCCTCTACTCCTAACTATAAGAAGTACATCTTGCAAGATGGAACAAAAATAAAACAGAAGTATATGATGTACCGTTGTTCTGGTAAAGGTTTGAAAAAGGCTGTGGATTGCGAAGGACAGACGCTTTATTCCAAAAAGCGGCTGGAAAATGTGGTCATCGATGAGGTACTGCGATATTTAGACCACTTGGAACAAGTTGACTTGACCAGCAAACTGAACGAACTCAAGAAACGGAATAGCAGCACGGAGACCACACAGCTCCAGAGGCTGAGTAAAGATTTGGATGATGCACGAGAGGAAATGAAGACCTACAAAGCTGAGGTGATCTTGTCGCTGAAAGGTACGGGGAAATTCACAAGTGAATTGTTGAATGAACTGATCGGAGAAACTGCCCAGCGAATCTCCAAGTTGGAGGAGCAGGTCGAGCAGGTCAGGCGCCAAGTGGAAGCCAAGCGTATCGAGAAGAAGGAACTGGAGACCTTGAAGCAGCATATTCCAAATTGGCGCAAGGTTTTCAATCAGGCTTCTGTCCAGCAAAAGCAAATGATGCTTCGAACCATAATTGGAGGGATCGAGGTTCGAAAAGACGGAATCAAGATTCACTATAAGCTGCGGATCAGCCAGTTCATTGGTACGATGGGTGTAGATGGGGGAAATCAGGTGGATGCTAATAAGGTAATTGTTTAAGGTATATAAGACTAATTCAAGATAGGACTCCTGCTACTTGCAGGAGTCTAATTTTATGTGTTCGGGAAAATTCGACATTCTTTTCGTAGTCAATGTGATACTATAAAAATAGGTCTTTTTGATTAATTGAAGTATATGGTTTATGTTAACTATTAAGACTAGGAGCTGACCTTAGGTATGTCGATACGGGATCAAAAATTAATCTATCATCTTACCAGCATTCAGAATTTTGAGTCGATACTCCAGTCGGGATTATTACCAAGAAATCAATTAGATGGTTTTGTAGATATTGCAGATGCAGAAATAATCGAGTTTAGAGAAGATAATAGCATTACTGATTACGTCCCATTTCATTTTTTTGCCAAAAACCCTTTTGATGGTAGAGTTCAAAAAGATAGACCTGATGAAGAATTTGTTTATATATGTCTGAAAAGAAGCTATGCTAAAGAAAATGATTTTCTGATCATACCACAACATCCAATTTCGATGGAAGAATTTAAAATGTATCCTTATGAAGAAGGTTTTGAATTAATTGATTGGGATACGATGGACATTAGAGACTATAGTGATGCCTTATGTAAAAATATTTGTATGGCAGAATGCGTTTCATCATTATCCATTGATCCGAGTGATTTTCATTGTATTTTTGTAAAAAATGCAGATCAAGAAAAGCTAATAAAGGAGTTGTCCTTAAAGCACTACGAGAGTATCCCCTACATGATAACCGTCAATTCAAAAATGTTTTTGAGCTAAGATTAAGATGATTGGAATGTAGGGAGCCCCTTGCTATACTAAGTAATTAGTTTAAACCAAAAGAAAAAGGTTCATGTATTTGTACATGGACCTTTTTTGAAATTCAGCTAAAGGATGAAGCTTTCTAATTGACTATTGGGTATAATTAAAAATAGCATGATTTATCGTAGTCTTCCATTGTGAACGTACTTTTTTTGATAGAGTAATAAAAATTGGGTCTGGTAATTGGTTGGTATGCTCAGAACATAAAACTGTTTGTTTTTAAGGAAGTGTATCTGTGATCAAATTTGTGAAAGGTAATATGTTTGATTCTGATGCTGTAGCAATTGTGAATACGGTTAATTGTGTTGGAATCATGGGCAAAGGCATTGCTTTAGAAGTAAAGAAAAGATATCCAAGCGTATTTGATGAGTATAAAATGATGTGCGACAGGAAAGAATTAAAACCAGGGATTATGCAAACTGTTCCCACTGAGAGCATAATTGGAATTCAATATATAATCAATTTTCCAACTAAAAGACACTGGAAAGCAAAGTCTAAGATTGAGGATATAGAACTTGGTTTAGTGGCATTAGTTAAAGAAATTAAAAAATATGAGTTTAAATCGATTGCCCTGCCACCTTTAGGCTGTGGAAACGGTGGACTGAATTGGAAAGATGTCAAGCCATTGGTAATAAGAGCCCTGCAAAGCTTTGAAAATGTTGAAATTTTAGTATTTGAACCGGAAAACTACATTGATAACGATGTTGAGGTTAAAAGTAACAATCAAATTAGTATTGAGAACAAACCAAAGCTTACTGAAGGTAGAAGGGATTTGTTAGACCTTCTTTTGGCATATACTAAAGAAAATTTTGTGGTTTCTGTGCATGAAATTCATAACTTAGCATTTATCCTGCAATCTGCAGGTCATTCATTAAACTTATCTTTTGTTCCATCTATTAATGGTCTTTTCTCAGAAGGTTTGAATCCAGTGTTATCAAAATTAAATGGTTATTATTTTAATGTTCTCAGCCAACCGAATAAAACATCGCTTATCAGAATAAAAGAAGATGAACTTTATAATAATGCTAGCATAAATAATCTTTTTCAAGAGAGTACTTGTAAAGTATTGGAGAGCATTAGAGGTTATCGGAGTGAAGCTGGTCTTGAATTGTTTTCAAAAGTACTGTGGGAAGTTCTGAATTTAGACAACCCAAATGACATAAACTTACTCATGAAAAATGTATTTAATTGGAAAACGGTTAATGAAGCCCTATACAGGGAGATTGATGTGAAAAAACTTCATTCTCATTTGATGAGTTGTTCTCTTTTCAGTTTTAAACAATAAGATACCTTTATGAAGGTATTGTCTTGTAAGGGAGCTGATTATGTCTGGTGTCACAGTTCGGGTCTGTAAAATAAAATGTGTAACCTCTTAAACCAGTAAAAGTTGGAGATACTGAAATCATAGAAACGATCTGGTTGGAGGACAAACACATGACCCATAAATTCTGGACCAAGCAAGAGTTACGACAGTTTGTAAAGGAACATAATTTTACATCCCCGGAGCAGATTCAGACAACGCTCAAGGAGCTTTTCAAAGACGTATTGCAAGAAGCATTGGAAGCCGAACTGGATACCCAGTTGGGGTATGACCGATACGATGGGAAAAATAAGCAAACCAAGAACAGCCGAAATGGCTATACAAAGAAAACCGTCAGCTCCGAGTATGGTGATGTGGAGATCCAGGTCCCACGTGACCGATTGGGTGAATTCAACCCCGTTGTCGTCAAAAAGCATCAGACAAATGTGACGGGGATTGAAGATCAGATCATTGCACTTTATGCCAAAGGTGTGAGCACACGAGATATTCAGGATCATCTGGAAAACCTGTATGGGGTTGAGGTGTCCCCCACGCTCATTTCCAATGTTACCAATAAAATTGTTCCCCTAATCAAGGACTGGCAAAACAGGCCTTTGCAAAGCGTCTACGCCGTCGTATTTCTTGACGCGATTCACTTCAAGGTGAAACAAGAAGGCCATATTGTGAACAAAGCGGCTTACATGGTGATTGGCATTGATCTGGATGGGAACAAAGATGTTCTCGGCATCTGGATTGGCGAAAATGAGTCGGCTAAATTCTGGTTGACCGTGCTAAATGAATTGAAAAATCGCGGGGTACAGGACATTCTCATTACTTGCGTGGATAACCTGACAGGTTTCTCCCAAGCGATTGCCGCCTGCTATCCACAGACGGACATTCAAAAATGTATCATTCACCAAATCCGAAACTCGATCCGTTATGTTTCGTACAAAGACATCAAGAAAGTAACGGCAGACTTGAAACCGATTTACAAAGCCGCAACGGAGGAAGCTGCCCAGTTGGAACTCGAACGATTTGAAGCGATATGGGGAGACAAATACCCGCTGATTGTACGATCTTGGCAGCAAAACTGGGGAGAACTAGCCACCTTCTTCCACTATCCGCCTGAATTACGAAAGCTGATCTATACGACGAACATGATTGAGAGCTACCACCGGCAATTACGGAAAGTGACCAAGGGCAAAAGCATCTTCCCGACTGATGAATCACTGCTCAAGATGCTGTATCTGGCTACGATGGATGTCCTGCGCAAGTGGACGGGGCGTGTCCAGAACTGGGGGCAAATTCTGTTGCAGTTGACGGTGTATTTCCCGGAGCGCGTACAGGTGCGTTGAAAGAGGCTTTACTTGGAGGGGGGCATGGTAGGCTGTTTGCCGATGCGAGGAAGTGTTTCACACACTCGCCGTATCGTATGGAAGCCATGCCCACAGAGGCTCCAAGTCAAGCCATGATAACTACAGTTGCTAGATTCGGTTTTGGAAGGTTACACAAATTTCTTGACAGACTCCACAGTTCCCTAATTGGCAACTTTAAATTGATGAGCTGTCATGTTTCTTTTATGGCTGTGTAAATGACCATCCGTGGGAGAGCGCTACACTGGCAGTGTAGAGGTCAGCGGTTCGATCCCGCTATGCTCCACCATAAAAAGACCTTGAGACGCTTGAATTTCCGAGCGTTTTTTGTTTTTCTGATAAGAAATCGATTCTCTTGTGTTGGGCTGTGGTCACACAGTTGGTCACACTGGGTAGTTTCAGAGGTTTATTTGCTCATTATTAGGGCACCTATCGACCAATCAGAGATAAATAATTCTCGATCTTAAAAAAACTCGCTCAGTCCATAATCTTGTGACTGAGCGAGTTTTCATGTCATTATCCAAACAACATATTGCCAAATTGTTTAGCGGTCTCTTTATGAACGGTTGGTAAAACGTGGGTATAAGTATCAAGAGTAACTCTGATATCGCTATGCCCAAGGATTTCTTTTACTACTTTTGGATTTACTCCTTGGGTGAGCAGCAATGTGGCAACAGTATGACGGAGCCCGTGGAATTTTATCTTAGGCACCTTTGCCTTTTTCATTAGCCTATAAAAGTCACGGAGCAAATTTCGGGGATTGATCGGGGTTCCCGTCTTAGTGCAAACGACAAGGTTGTAATCTTGGTAGCTTGATCCGGCAGCAAGCTTTTCCTTTGCTACCCTCTTCTTGTGGGCCTTGAGTTCCTCGATTGTTTTTTCAGTAAGTGTAATGGTTCGAGTGCTTGATTTGGTTTTGGTTTCTTTGGAGAAATGCTTTCCGTCATGGCTCAATGTTTGACGAACTTGAAGAGTTCCATTCTCTAAATCTATATCCTTCCATCGGAGGCCGAGTATTTCTCCTTGCCTCATTCCTGTTGTCAGGGCGAGAAGATACGCCATGGATAAATTGCTACCTTCAGTCTCTTTGAGGAAACGGGTGGTTTCTTCTAAATTCCACACCAGCATTTCCTTTCGAGGGACCTTGGGAGTCTCCACATCTGCTGCTGGGCTGTAAGAAATATACTTTCGCTTAACGGCCATCTTCAAAGAGCTCTTGACGATCTTATGAATATCTAAAATGGTGGTCTCTGATAATCCTTTTTCTTTTGCCAAGTGAGCGTAGAATTTTTCGATCATCTGTGGTGTGATTTTTCTGAGTTCTACCTTTTTAAAATATGCGACGATGTGTTTCTGGACGTTGTGTCTGTAGGTAGCAAGTGTAACAGGCTTTAGCTTTAAAGCTTTGCTATCCAGCCATTCACCTTCTAAAAATTCACTGTATCCCAGTTTGGTATTTTTGATATAGGTATTCTCATCTACCTGTTGCAGAATTTTCCTCATTTCTCTCAAAGCTTCTTTTTCTGTACGAAATCCCCGGCGCTTGATTTGTCTTCTCTTGCCGAGTTCATCTTTCCCCGCGCTGACAACAAACCAGTATGTACCTGTCTTTGAGTCTTTGTTAACTTTCATTTACGCATAACCTCCACTTGGTTAGTCATTTAGGAAACAAAAATAAGCAGGAGCATTTGGCCCCTGCCGATTTACAAAGCTGTTACTCAACAAATGATTTTTTACTGTAATATGCTGTCAGATTGGAATGAACTGCATGAAAGCCAATAACAGCTCATCTAGGCGAAACTTAATCAGCTAATTCTCTGTAACGCTCCAGTTTCATATCCGTCTGTGTGAGAACAAAATCAATGACGGCTGCTTTTGGTACTCGATAGCCTTTCAGTTTGATCGCCTTTATTCGTCCAGTCCTCAACAGATCATATACTTTGGAGCGGCCTAAATTCAGAGCTTCCATTACATCCTCAACTGACATGATGTCATCGTACTGAGTAAACATAGTCTCATCCTTTCTTTACAGGCTTTTCTCTTGTTTGAAATAGATGCAAGTCATTTCAACGAGTTCAATTATCATATTGTTCTGTGCAAGTTAGTTTTAATTGATTGTCGTTCGTTCGATTTAGTTGACGTTCAATACTACTGATACTAAGAGCAATGACAGACAGGCTACTTAGAAGATGGATGCCACGAAATCAGAGAGGTGTGGTAAAATAATCCTGCTAGGTGTGACCATGATTTTTTATTTGGATCTTAACAGTGTTCAAATAGTTGCTGCCAATGAATACTTCATACAGAAACAACAAATTGTACAGTTATAGAAAGCCTATAATCATGGGTTTTCTATCTAACTACCTTGCTTCCTTACTTCCTAATAGTCCAAATGATTGCAGATGGAGAATGATAAATGTTTAAAGGTATGAAGCTGTTTACTGACTCTTATCATATAAGTAGTGACTCTCTCTATGGCATTCATGAAATTGAGAAAATGAGAGCGACCTTTAATCAAGCTTTTGAGGAGAATAACATTGAAATCTTTGTAGATGATGATTTTACCGTTATCTATGGTGATCCATCTGATCATCTATCCACTTACGAGTTGAACGCCGATCCTATTTTGAATAAATATTTCTTCTTCCCAATCGCTAAACTCTATTTGGATGATGGCTCTAATAAGCGAGATATGGGAATTAGAATGTGCTTTGTTAAGGAAGGAAAGCGTGGAATAAAATGCCACGTATTTGATATTGCAAGCAAGCAATATGAAAAGGTCGGAAGTTGGTCTAAGGCACAAGAATTCTTCGGAAATAAGTATATTAGTAATAATATTCGCAAGATGTACCCCACATATATATCTGTGTGTAACAAGATTTCCGGTCAATTAGAAAAGAGACCACATATTGTTTATACAACTCAAAACGGTTGGGTCGAAGGGGGTCATAACTGGTTCTACGTCCCTGTTTCTCCTAGTGACGAATGTGACTTGCTCTACAGTGAGTCATTAAACTCAAAGTATAAAATGAGTCCAGCTAGACATTTAACCAGCCAGGAGGCATTCCGGCAAACATGGAGTATGTTAGACATTGCGGACAAGAGAATAACATTGCCGCTTTTGTCTTACACTTTTTTGTCTCTGATTACAAGCTTAATGAACTATAATGCAGATGATTTTCCCAAATTTACAATCTGCATTTCGGGTAACAATGAGTTACTGAATCAACAAGGTTTTGCCAACCTGTTTTGTAACTTGTATGACAGAAAAATGAATATTTTCAGCTTAAATTCTGTGTATCACATTAACTCGGACATGGACAAAAATACAATTGAAAAGAAGTTCTCCAAAATTAGGGATGGCATTCTGATCATTAATGCCAATACACGCCCAAAACTTATTGAGCGGTCAATACGAGGGATGCAAAACCTCAATGCTGAGAACATGCTGCTGATCCTAAATGAAAAAAGGTTAGATAAAGAGTTTGTATTGAATCTTGATATAAGCGAAGTTGACATTAATTCCTCCCATTTAGAGTACCAGCGGCAAAATACTGATTTACTAGCGTCATCGGTCTTTCATGCTATTGAGTTCTTTAGAAGATCGTTTCAACTCGCAGACACTTCTACTCTAAAGAAAATGGAAGGGTATCTACGCAAACGATATAAGTACTTCCGGAAGCTTCTTGAGAAGGACGATACTCGGCAGGACGAAGATAAATTACACATGTATTCGTGCCTGCTGATAGGGCTTGATCTATTACTTAATCCAGTAAAAAATGATTTGCTCGTGTTTAGTCACAACATAGGTGACGAAAAAGTACAGGCATATATGGACGAAGCGGTGCAGCTTTTCCAACAAGAGTGTACAACTGAAGATACGGCTGCTGTGATCGAGAGTAAAATGACAACCGAGAATAACGGACAGCCGATAAAGGATGAACATATTGTTTTTCTTGAAAAACTGTTTGAATTGCTGCCAACGCCAATACCACGTTTTCAAGATAAAAACGACAATCCTGATATATTTACTTGGACGGATAAAAAGGACGAAAACATTATTTGGATTAAGAATTCCGTTTTTCAAACGATTTTGTTATCTATCTACAGCAAGTTTGAAGAACTAGATGAAGATGAGCGAAGATCGACCATTACTAAATATAAGACCAGGATTTACGAAATGCTGCGTTCCAATGAAATTTCCGTTATTTTGCCTAAGAATGGTGACCCACAAAATAGTACTATTAAAATTGGGACTACCGAAAAAGACGATTACACAGGGAATAGAGCTATCGGGACGCGCAAGCCGTGTTCAGTTTTCAAAATGGACAGACGGAGAGCAGAAGAGTATCTAAACTCTTTAAAGAATTGAATGATTCAGTATCAGAAGGCGTATAGACAAAGCGAAACGATGTCATAAACTGCGAGGCCTTGCTAGTTCCAAGGCTTGATTGAAGAACTATCTACAGACTAATTCCGAGTCTCAATAAAAGAAAAACTACACGGTCAGCACTTGATTGACACTCCGTGTAGTTTTTTATTTGCCAAGTAACAGTACCTCGACTTAAATAATACTCCCCCTCCGCCAGCAGAGTCTGACACTACCTGCAAATAGCGGTACTTCGGGGAATAAGGCGAGGTACGGAGAATGATTGACATGATGTACATTACCTGTCGGCTATCTGCCACTGAGTATAAAACGTGCAGAGAACGATTGAATCAATACTTGGATAAGAATTTCCATTCACATAAGCTTCGCAAAGATCGATTTGATAAAACTGCTCTCGTGACGAATGGGTTGGCAAAATGGGGTTTTCAAGAAATCCGATTGCGGAAGGGGTGTTGGGCAAATACGATGGAGATACGCTTTCGCCCGCAGCTGCTAATAAACCAACAAGGGTATTATCAACTGACATCCATCCGGCAATTTGAGCAGATACACATTCTATTCAATTATTTGTTGCTTGATCTTCTCTCACTACCAGTCCCCGATTTTTTTGCTTGGACTGCCAAGAGAGTTGAGGCTGCTGTTGATCTGGCCGTAGACGAACAGCTTATCCCGAAATATATCGTCCTCTTCAAAAAAGGATATATCCCTGAGTATTTTTGGATGGCAAAACTGACAAGAACGTATTGGGATTCAGTGACGAATGTTTATTTAATGTCCGCTAACAAAACCGTTAACTGGTATAATCGGTACGCGACTTTGCAGGAAAAAACTAAGAAATCGAACAAGCAATATATGGACTTCTCTGAGACGAGAGGAATTCTACGTTTTGAGACTCAGGTTAGAGACAATATGAAATCAGTGATGGATACGCTGAACCAGACTTATTTAAAACAGGAAGTTATGAAATTCTACAACTTGATTGTAGGAAAGGGTGACTATTATTCCCTGGAGAAAGCACTCACCATTGTACGTCAAAACACCTCGAATCAGACAAAGCGTATGGCGCTTGAAAGACTGCTACGGCTTCTTGAGAGATGCGGAAGTATTCATGCTGCAAAGGATTGCTTCCTTGAAGGACAGAACGCTGACAAAGCTGCTGACAAATTTAGTAAACGCATCAATCAGCTACGTAATCTAGGTATAAATCCTGTGCTGTTGCCTCCTGAATGGGGAATAGAGTGGTTAGAGAATTTATACGACAAGATCAATGCCACGGCTGACAAAGAGGAAAAAGGAGCCAAGAGCCTTAGGGAATTGGGAGTGCTTACTATGTCTGTTTAAAATAACAGAAGGAGCTATTCGCCCCTTCTGTTGTTGTACGGTCAAGATAAAACTTACCTCTGTATTTCTGGTCTAAGAAGCCTTTTTCCAATCCCATTTACGCCACTTAACCGATTCCCCGTGCTCTTTGCGTACTAAGTCTTTCAACATCCACAAAAAGTTATTGGAATTATCAAAATCACCCGTTAAGCAACCCGCACAAAATTGATGGCAATTATCCAGCAGCACATTGTACTTTCTAATCGCTTCCAGATTGTCATTTGCTCGGGCTCCTGCCATAGGGAAGCCGATGGACCAGTCTCTATCAGAATAACAAGGAACATAGATTTCATGGTTAAACGTAGTGATATGATTTGTGAATTCTTCTAATGAGACTCTTTCGACGAGTCCTTGTCCATTCAGATGAATGATAGAATTCTGACCAACGAAAATACCTGAATGTTCCGCAATACCAAAGCCTAATTCAGTGTACACAACTGAACCATATGATGGTGCTATGTTCCTAGTTGTTCCCCAAAACATATAAAGACCTCCTTTAGAAATAGGAATGAATTACTTCCAAGAATTTGCAAGTTGTCATTACTTGATCTTGATTTCCATATACACGATTTTATTGTCAGCATTGTTGACCGTCAGATTTACAATGGTCGGTCTCTGGCTGCCAGCAAAGTTGTAACTATATAGGGTTGTATTCTTGACTCCTTCATTTGTATGGAGGGGCTTTCCAAATACTTGAGTTGCCTTGTCCAAGCTGTCGTTAGTCCGTATCCCTTGAATGTTATAAATGCTGTTTGTAGGGATGATAATTTGCTTTACAATGTTACTTTGATTGTCGACAACCAGTTCAAAGCCTTCCAAGGCGTACAGTGTTTCACCCTGAGATGTGTTTTTGTCTTTAACCTCGAACAATTTTTTTATTTCTTCTTCCGAGGCTGTTAATCCTAGCATCTTGGAAAGGTCGAGACTCTGGGACTGCAGACTTCCATTATAGGCAACGAAATCGATGCTGGATATTTGATCAGAGTTAAAATCAGTGGAAAACAGTAAAAGGAAATCTTCATTCGTCAAATACATGGCATTTTTCTTTCCATCTTTGACTGTACTCAAATTTGGCTTACCAAGCCGGGTTACATTTTCGTCAAAGGACGAACCAATCGTGACATCAAAGATTTTATAGGTATCTGATGAGGGAGATTTCATCATGTCATTCTGCATGGAAATTTCTAGTGCGCCTTTTTCGGTCCCGCTCACCATAAATCCCGCATCATATCCAAAACTGTAGCCGTCTGCATCCTCACGAACAATTTCAGAGGGTTTTCCGAACTTCTCGATAATCTGTTGCTTGCTCATTGTAGTCATTTTAGTTAATTCATAGGCCGTAGATTCGCCACCAGATGATAAAATTCCAACAAACAAAAAGAGAGCAAATACTGACAAGAGCCAGAACCACCAGCGTTTTAGGAGCGGTTTTTTTCTTGGTCTTCCAATTGATTGACTGATCTCTTGCTTGGACATGTGTGAAAATTCCCCTTTTCTATTTGAGTGTTAGTATATGCTTTTAAACTCTTTCCCTGATGAGTAATAACGATGTTCGTATTATCTATGAGCACTTCAAGGAGGCACTGCTTGATGTCGTCAGGGGTTAGAAAATCCAGCGGTTGATGACCCCGGCAATCTTGGTTCATCCCTCCTCTCGTTGATTCGTATGAGGATATAAGAGCGAGGAGAGAAATTCCAAGAGCGGATGAAATTTTTTCGAGTACCTTAATCGTAGGGTTCTTTTCTCCACGTTCGATTTGACCGATGTAAGACGTATTTACGCCCGCATTCAAAGCAAGCTGCTCTTGACTCATCCCGTTCTTCAGCCGATGGAGTCGAATACTTTCCCCAATAGCTTCCATGTTTTCCATGCCTCTCACCCCTAGTAAAACGATAGACTTTCTTCAAAGTGCTCTCAATAGGATATAGTGAGGATGCCAGTGTCTATAGTCTCGAATTGATGCGGAGTGTACTGATTTACCGGATAAAGGCGTTGGGCAATGGGATTAGAAATGCCCGTTTTCTTTCAGACTATAGAACCGGTTGCCGCCAATAATGACGTGATCCAGTACTTCTATGCCAATGATTTCGCCAGCTTCCCGAAGGCGTTTTGTCAAAATCAAGTCTTCAGTAGATGGAGTCGAATCTCCGCTCGGGTGATTGTGGGCGCATATGAGAGAAGCGCTGCAACGCTTGATTGCAGCGCGGAAAACTTCTCTTGGGTGGACGATTGCGGCATTTAGGGAGCCAATAGAGATAATCTCCTTGCATATGACCCTATTCTTTGTATTTAGGAATAAGCAGATAAAATGTTCCTTGGCTTGATACCTTACTTCGGGTTCAAGTAGATCATATACATCCTTTGGGGTTCGA
Organism: Brevibacillus fluminis; assembly: GCF_052072235.1. Classification (GTDB taxonomy): domain Bacteria; phylum Bacillota; class Bacilli; order Brevibacillales; family Brevibacillaceae; genus Brevibacillus_D; species Brevibacillus_D fluminis_A. The sequence continues at coordinate 1,396,480 of NZ_CM125436.1, forward strand.
ATGGTGTATTGTTCGCTCAATGGAATAGTAAGAACCTTTGCAAGTTTAAGTAGTGCAGTAATTTGTCTTGCCTTTCCAACTCCAATACCCTTGATGGCTATCAATTGTTGTTCAGTGGCGTCCATTAATTCTGTTGGTGTCGGAAATTGGTGAAATAGCTCTTGGATGACATAACTATCTTGACGTTCTCTTAATGTCTCGGAAATCAATTTTTTCAGATCTTCATTGTGGTGTACGATCATCGAGTAATCCTCCTTAATTTTATAAGAAAATTGAAATAGAAAGTGCCGAACACGTTTGATTGTGTTCGGCACTTTGCATTAACACTACTCAAGTAGATTATCTATATGAATAGGTTACAGGTATATAATATGTAACTAAAATTAGGGATATTACGACAAAAAGAACGTTTGTTTGGAAGGAATTGGTGCTAATTTGACGAACCGTGAAACTAGAGTAGTTCAATAGTCTTGTAATCTAATTAAAGGTGGCGAATAATCTTGTCAACAAACATTCACTCCGCGAAAGCACCAATGCTGGGGTATCGATTTCAGCCACTTTACGCACTAATGGTATTGTGGCAAGAATCAGATGATGATTTCGATCAAGTAAGTGTTGAATCTGATGATGATGTTGTACTTAAAGGTAAAGAAATTAAGCTTTATCAATTAAAGCATAGCGCTGGAAAAAACGGAACTCTTACGATAAAGAACGATGGTTTTTGGAAAACTATTAGAATATGGTCGCAGTATGCTGACACTTCAAATTATAAGTTGTTCTTTGTTACTGGAGATACTGTTGCCCAAAATGATCCGTTGATAAAACTGGTAAATGGCGATACCGATAGAGTAGATATCATTACCTTAATGGAGGCTGAAGCGAAAGCCGTTATTTCAGCAAGGAAACAAGCAGTTGCTAACCGGAAGCAAAAACTGCCATATGAAACAAGATTCCAAGGCTGTGAAGCTTTTTTAAAATTATCTGCTAACCAACGCAAAAAGTTGTTAGACAAAATTACGGTTCGCCCCGATACTTTTAATATTTTTGATATTCATAACCAAGTTATTGATCAACTAGGTCAAATGGTAATAAAAAAAGTGCGTCCGCTCATTGCACAGCGATTACTGGAGTGGTGGGATAATAGGATGCTTAATGCCACTCTAGGAATTAGCAAAACTGAACTTCTGTTTCAGCTTCAAAATTTAATTGCTCAATTTCAGGATAACAATCTATCGGATGATTATTCCAAATTAACCCCAACTTCAATTCAATCGGAGTTAGGTGGTTATATGGAGAAGCAGATTGATTTAGTTAATGGAGGCGATAGTAGAAAAAGAAGGGCAGCGGTAGCAAGATGGAGAGCCAGAAATCAAAGGGAAAAATGGATTCAGGACGATGTGCTTAATGCGATGGAGCTTGAGGAATACGATTGCCAATTAATAGAGACTTGGACATATCGACATGAACCAATGAAAGAAGATTTAGAAGGTGAATCAGAAGATATATGCAAAAAAAGAGGTCTAAAGTTGCTTGACTGGATTCATGATGATTCTCATCTACACATTCATCCAATTAGAAGTGAATGGAAACAGCACTTTTTAATTCATGGTTCATTCCAGCAACTATCAGAAGATTTGAAAGTTGGTTGGCATCCTAGATATGATGAATTGTTGAGGGATGAACGATGATTTCGACGGATGTATTTTCAATTACTAATCCTGCTCTTGGATCATTGGTAATATGGTCATTCTTACAAGGATATGAAGAAAATGAGAAAAGCGGTTGTTCTTTTCCTTTACTCTTCTTACCACTCCCATTAATACTATCTAAATCAATACGAGATGAATTCAAAGGAACAAATGCGGAAACTGGATTGTATACTTGGATTACTAGAAAGCAGAACGTTTTAATCAATCTTGATTTAAGAATAAATAAATGCAGTGATTTAACAAGAAACGCCATTATTTTTGGTTGCACAAATGAAATACTAGTCATTCGAGAAAATGGTAAACTTCATTCTAACAACAAAGGAGTTTATAAAGGTCGGATAAATAATTCTTCTGATGAGGTTAAAGAAATGATAAATGTCTCCAAGAAGTTGGGGATTTGGTTATCACAAATCAACTCAACATCAAGTATATTAAACAGTTTGGGGTTAACGTTATGAAGAGATGGAATATTCGACAGATACTTTTATATAGTCATGATGGTCGAAGAAATGAAATAACTTTTGATCTTGAAAAAGTGAATATAATAACTGGAGATTCACAAACAGGTAAATCAGCAATTCCAGAAATCATCGATTATGTCATGGGATCAAGTGAGTGTCATATCCCTACATATGTAAGAAGAAGTGTAGCTTGGGTTGGTGTCTTATGGAAAAAGGATGAAACTGAATATGCTATGTTTAGAAAGGTACCAAGAGCCCCCTATGTATCAAGTAATGAAATGCATTATCTTACAGGAAAAGTGGTAAATATTCCTAACACAGCAAATGAAATCCCTTCTTCCACTAATTTAGATGGAGCACTTAGAAAATTTGAACGATTAGTAGGGATGGGAAATGTTAAAAGTGAAGTTTTTGGAACGTCGAGGGATCGCAAGGCAGTTACAATAAGAAGTGCAATGCCTTTATTATTGCAAGACGATAATATTATTATTAATAAAACTACGCTCTTAAGAGGACTTAATGATTATAAAAGACGACAAACAATTATAGATGCATTACCATATTATCTTGGAATTATTGATGAAGATACTATGGAAAAGGAAGTAGAATTAAAAATATTAAGCAAGCAACTAAGGCGCATTGAAAAAAATAGTAATGAAGATGAGCAAATTTCTGGAAGTATAAAAGCTCATACTTTATTGTATCAAGCAGCACAACTAGGACTATGTGAAGTCCCATCTTTTGGGGCTACTGAAGAAACTGTTTTCAGTATGCTAAATAATATTGCACAATGGAATCCTACCGTAGATTCTTCCACTGAAGAAGATAAGTTATCTGAGTTATATGATCAATTAAGTGTTCTACAGAATGAGGCCATTTCGATTAAAAGACGAATTAATTATACGAAAAAATCAATTCATTTTGCTGATGAGTTTGAAAATACTATCAGTAACCAGAAAAGACGACTAGATGTCATAAATATATTTAAAAATCCAGCTGAACCAGATTCATGTCCACTGTGCCAACAAAATCTCAATAAAGAGATTAAACCAATTAAACTTATAAATGAAACTGTAAGTAAAGTCCAAATGGATTTAAATAATATAGAAAAAGAAAGACCAAAGTTAGATGAATATATTAACTATTTGAAAGAACTTTTAGGTTCTACAGAAGAGAAGATATCAATAGTTCAGAATGAAATTGCTTCTCTTATAAAGGAAAACGAAAGTATTGAAGCAGGATTAGATTTAAAAGATAGAAGGAATAGATTGGTAGGGGTTGTGAATTTTTATCTTAACTCAGTTAATAAAGTAGCTGCGAAAACTTCATCGACCACTTATTCAGACATTTCTACATTACGAAGACGTATTGAGGAACTAAATTCAGAACTAGATGTTGAATCGAAAAAAGAAGCACTTGAAAATGCTGAACGAAGAATTGCAAATACTGCTAAGGAGATTATTTCTAAACTTCCCTTTGAGAACAGATATAAAGATAATCCAATTTATTTAAACTTTCGTGATCTCAAAGTAGGTGTTTCCTTACCAACTCGTATCGAATACATGAGAGATGTAGGTTCAGATGAAAATTATTTAAGTCTCCATGTTTCAATTTTGCTTGCATTACATCGACATTTTGCTGAATTAAATCGACCTGTTCCGGGAGTGTTATTATTTGATCAATTAAGTCGTCCCTATTTTCCTTCTGACGATGAACCTGAAATCATCGAAATTGGGGAAGAGCGTGACAATGATACAAGTGCATTGTTAAAGTATTTTAATTTGCTATTTGAAGAGGTTAACCGTGGCGAATCATTACAAATAATAGTTATAGAACACGCTTATTTTAATAATCATCCTGAGTATAAAAAAGCAGTTAAGAAGAGATGGAAGAAAGGGATCGATGGTTTAATCCCTATTGGCTGGCCTGAGAAAGATTAGATTACGGGAAATATTAAAATTGGAAATCTGAGTTTCATAAAGAAGATGGAGCATTAAACTGCTTGCATCCTTTTGGTAAATGAGTCATTGATTAGGAGAATGGTTATGCAAACAAACATTGAGGTAAAAAAAATCGCTATTGAAATAATATCTAATTTAGTAAATATAAAAAATCAAATGTACGAGCATATTCTCAAGCCTGCTGGTATAAATAAACAATACTTCGCAGAATTATTAAAAAGAAGAAATCCAGATGGGAAGCAACTAACAAAAAGAGAAATGGGGGCAATAATTCTGGATTCTTTAGATAATAAGTCGGAATATCAAAAAAACATTCGAAAGATCATTAGTATTGGTGCAAATTGGTCGCAATATCATTTAGCAGATAATGAGATGCAAGCAAGGGCAACTGTACAAAAAGCGAGAGAAGTGCTCAATCTAATTGAAATCATGGAGGAAAAAGACGCAGAGATTCTTAGAAATGAGCGTGAAAATGAACGGATAAGGCTAGAGAAAGAGAAACAAAGAGTCAAGTTAGAAAGGCAACTTGAAATAAAAAAAAGTTCTAGTCTCTTATTAATGATGTACGATGAGCTTGTATTGATGAAGGATAATCCACAGAAAAGGGGTCTAATGCTAGAAGAGGTTATGAATTTACTCTTTAATGTCTATGGAATTGCACTTATGGAGAGTTTCCGTAGAAATTCAGGAGGAGAACAAATCGACGGAGCCTTTAAAATAGACGGATGGCATTACATAGTAGAAATAAAGTGGACAAATCAAGTAACAGATATAAGACAATTAGACTCTTTATATGGAAAAGTTGCACGCTCTGGGAAACAAACAATGGGAATGTTTCTTTCGGTGAATGGATGGTCAAGTCATGTTATTCCATTAATGAAACAGCAGCCTGATAAATCGATCTTCCTAATGGATGGTTTAGATTTGAGAATGGTTTTGACGCAAGAAATTTCTTTAATTGATCTATTGCATAAGAAAATTGGTAAGCTCAATATCGAAGCAGAACCTTTTGTAGGCGTAAATTCTTTATTATAAAGAATAAACTCCTTTTTGGAGATTTATATATGTAGAAATATGTTGTGTGAAGTTAACAATTGTAGAACGGGCAGTCTGTAAAATCGGAAGTATAAAAACATTTTCCCCGTTAATTTTCGATTTAATATTGATTAACTGTTCAATACCGAGAGGTTAGATTCAAAGGAGGAAACATTAGAATGTCAATAAATAATAATATTAGAAGTGGCTACTGGTCAATTTCTACACAAAAGCATCTAAAAGTCTTTAAAAGTGATTCGGCAGGTTTGTCTCAATTGGGTAATCTCAACTTAACTGGCAAAGTAGGTAGATTTCTTGGTGTCATAAGAGGTAACGGACAAATAACTGATATGAATAAGATTGAGCTTATGGCAAATAGTGTGGGGATAAATAATAAGCAAGAGCTCCACAAGATTGTACTTCCTGAACTTGAAGCAGCTTCGGATAAAAGAATTGAATTGATTAAAGATATCACTGGTGGAATTACTGGAATTGCTGAATATGTATACGACAATCCTACTGTACTTGCTATTTCTGGACAAGTTTTCGAAAATCAAAATCCGTCGGAGATAGAAAGAATCGTAATTAATACAATGGACGAGACTAAAAAAATTCCATATTTGCAAAGGGATTTAGTTCAAATTTTAACTTCACAAGGGTTTTCAGAGAAAGATGTTTCTATGTCACTTGCATTGCAGAATAACTTTAAACTAATAAGAATATTAGACAAAATGAAAAATCGAGAGCCGATTATTAGCAATGAATACGTCTGGGGGGATAATCATGAGAAAATTGCTATGGCAGTCTCGGGTCTAGATGGTTTTGAAAAAGAAACCTTAAAAACTATCATCGAGGCGATTCAAAATTTTCAGGGATTACCTCTAGAAAAGATAGATCCGAGTGCAAATAGCTTATTGTCATTGGCAAAGAAAACAGGCATGATTAATCCTACTACCATTGTTTCAACAAGAGGGCTCCAGAAAGACTTTGGTTTTAGTACTAACCTGTTACAGCCTGAAAATTACAATAATGACATTCTCGATGATGTTAAATTACTTCTAGCTTCAATTCGTTTTGGAGAAAATTACACTCCATATTCAACGATAAATGACCCGGAAAAATTCCTAACTAAGTTAATTGACTCAGGTGACATTGGACCACATGATGCTAATAAAACGGATTATACACTTCTCGAAAAAAAGGGTATTGTTAGAGTAGTAACTAAAACAAAGTATAATTCCTATTGGGGGACATATAGAACAGGTCCTTGTCTTGAACTGATAAGAACAGATGTCGCGAAGGAAGCCTTGAGCATTATCAAGCATCCAAACTATACTATGAACAACGACACTGAAATTACAGATTTTGGTTCTATGATGGATGTTGGAAGCTTTTTTACTCCAGAAGAGGAACGTATGAGGATGGCGGAAATGCCAGAACCTATGAAAGAAATAGAAGAATATACACTAAGAGTACTTAGAGGAGAAAATATTTAAGGAAGATGGTGACGCCTTTTGAACGAAATAAATAATCCGAAAAAGACAAATGAGGAAGAGACAGTGAGTACACCTGTAAGCAAACCAATAGGTGTGAGTACTGAAAAATTAGGTAGCATAATATCTAATGAGAATGTAAATAAGCAAAATATTGAAAAGGAGGAAGAGGGCTCTCACAGTGCCTTCCTTGCGACTGATCAAAGTAAACAGCAGGATAACACAAAGAATGGTAGATATAATAAGGGAAACAAAAAAAGGGGGAGTAATCAACATAACAAAAAACAACTTTCTAGTGGGAATGAAAATTTACCCAAAGGATATCTATTAGAATATCGAATGAAGAGGCTTCTATTTTACATGGGATACTTTCCGAAAGTTGGAATAGATATCCGTACTACTTATGATGATTCGTCAGACAAAATTACCGACTTAGATGTTTATGGTATATATGTCCATCGTAACTTTGCACGTAAGACCATATGGGTAGATTGTAAATCAGGTTCCGTTCAGATACATGATAGGATTACATGGATAAAAGGGATAATGGGAGAAGTAGCAGTAAACGATATGATTTTTGTAGTAAATGGTGCTCGTACATCAGTAAAGCAATATGCGAGAAAAGCAGGTATTCAACTACTAGATTTAAGGATACTTGATAAACTTGAGGCGGATTATAATATCAATGAGAATGATTGGAGGGGATCCTGGAATCCAGACACACAACATAATAAAATTAACCAATTAGCTAAGTTCAGTATTCCAACAAATGATTTATATAAAAGAATTGCAAAATATATTTCATCTGATTACTGGGCAATTGATGATAATTACTCTAAAGTGAAGAAAACACTTTCGGGAATTAGAGATTTGTCACTATTTAATAATGAGAGTTTTAATGCGGAGCAGAATAAAGTCATACAGTGGGCAATCTTTGAACTAACTAATTTGTTTTTATTAGCCGTACTTGATATAGCAAAAGAGCTATATTATTTTAATGATAGCGAAAAACGCGAAACGATTTTAGAAGGGCTGAGTTCAGGAGATATCCCTAATAGAAAACGGAAAGAAATATTTGATTCTGCATTTAGGGTAGCGTATAGTATGGTTAAAACTCAAATTCCTGACTTCAAATTGCCATCGACTATGCCTTCATTTAACATTACACCACCCAGCTATTCCGATGCTTTTGTGGATTTGATCTATAGGATAACAAATAATCCAATGAATTTTTATGATTTATTACGATTTTTAGATTTTACTCTTATGGAGTATGATCATCAATCCAAAAGTATTAATGAGAATGAATTGCGGACTCTCTTCAAAAATTATGATGAATTACTCGTCGGTGCTAAGACTTTAGTTCACTTTATTTGTCAGGTTACTAATGTTCCGCGTTCATTTTTTCAATTAATTTAAAATGTACTCAGAAAAAACCTCTTACTTGAAATGATATGCTCCCCTTGTAGTAGACAGTTGAAATAATAAAACTGTTTCCTACAAGGAGGATCATCTTTATGTCTCACAATGCAAAAATATCAGGACCAGAAAAGATCACAGCTATTGAAAGATATCTTCGTGGAGAAGCTTCGCTAAATCATTTAGCAAAGCTTCTTTGTGTTTCCTCCTCATCTTTCAAACAGTGGCTCCAAACTTATCAATCGTTGGGTCCTAACGGACTTCTTAGTACATCCAAGAACACGGTCTATTCCTCTGAATTAAAGATATCAGCTGTCAAGGATTATCTGGCTGGTAGTGGTTCTCACATGGATATATGTAGAACATACGGTATTAAATCAACACGCCAGCTACGTAACTGGATCCTAAAGTATAATGGTCATGAAGAGTTGAAAGCTTCCGGAACAGGAGGAACGCGAATCATGACAAAAGGACGAGCAACTACTTACGATGAAAGAATTGAAATCGTAAGATTCTGTATCGAACATCAACACAACTATGCTCAAACTGCACAAGAATTTCAGGTATCCTATCAACAAGTTTACTCTTGGACAAATAAATACATTAAATCGGGTGTAGATGCACTACAGGACAAACGTGGAAAACGAAAATCAGAGGATGAGATGTCCGAAGTGGAGAAGCTGAGGGCACAGAATAAGCTACTCCAGGCTGAGAATAGAAGAAAACAAATGGAGATTGATTTACTAAAAAAGCTAGACGAAATCCAAAGGGGGCGATAGTAAGCCAAGTCCGTTATGAGTCCGTATATCTTGTCATACGCGATCTACATAGCAAACATTCATATCCCATTAGTCAACTCTGTGAAACCATGGGGATTCAACGTTCATCCTATTATAAATGGCTAAACAGAAAAGAAAGTGATAACGAGAAATTCAATAAAGAATTGCTTTCCCTGATTAAGGATGCCTACGAAGAAAGAAATGGGATCCTTGGATACCGACAGATGACAATCAAACTAAATCGACAGCACAATCTTACGGTTAATCATAAACGGATTTACAGGCTCATGGGTATCTTACAACTAAAATCCGTATGTCGTAGAAAGAAAAAGAATTTCATTCCTTCAACACCGGAAATTACGGCAGAAAATGTCTTGAACAGAAATTTCGAATCCGATGGATTCGGCACAAAATGGCTCACAGACGTGACGGAAATGAAGTATGGCCTTCAAAGCAAGGCTTATTTGAGTGCAATCCTTGATTTGTCAGATAAAAGTATTGTTTCTTTTGTGGTAGGGCACTCCAACAACAATGAACTTGTTTTTCGAACTTTTGATATCGCACATGAGACATATCCTGATGCTAAACCCATCTTTCATAGCGACCGAGGCTTCCAATATACGAACAAAATATTTAATAAGAAACTAGCCGATGTAGGAATGACACAAAGCATGTCGAGGGTATCTAGGTGTATAGACAACGGCCCAATGGAATCCTTTTGGGGAATAATGAAATCGGAAATGTACTATCTCCATAAATTCCAAACATACGAAGAACTCGTAGCAGCAATTATGGAATACATACATTACTACAACAACAATCGTTACCAGAAAAGGTTAAACTGTATGACACCTTTGGAGTACAGAGAATACCTTCAACGTTCAGCATAAAAAAGGACACCAACTGTATGAATAGCTGGTGCCATAACTTTTTGTTTTTCCACTGTCTACTTGACAGGGGGCAGTTCAAAATTTGAATTAGAGGTTTTTCTCTTTTATATAAGTAAATTAATTATAAAAATCAGAGCCCTACTGGCTCAAGGGTTTTAAGCATAGAAAAGGTGCCCCCTTCAAATCTTGATAAAGTTGTAAGAACACATCATTGACATATGGAGGTCAAAAATTTGAAAACAGCTGCTCAACACAATTATTAAACAGAACTTGAATTATGTTACGGTGGTCACAGTTTTGGTCACACTTTTGCATTATTGACCTTCTCGGAAACTCCGAACGGAGAACCATAAAATCAAATAAAGACTTGCCACATAAGGTTTTCCTACACAAATTCCTTTACATTCAAAAGCCTCTCCCCACACTGGCAGTGTAGAGGTCGTCGGTTCGATCCCGATAGGGTCCACCATACTTAAAAGCAACGTAGCGGAAATGGCTGCGTTTTTTTGTTATAGTGGAACCGAACACACGTAATTAACCTTTAAACAACCTGTTAGACAGAGTGTAGGCCAATTTATCAACATTCATCTTCCATATGCCTATGAGCGGCAATTGACTCCAAATATCTATACCGTTATTGGATAGAATAATCAATCTAATTCCTTTATCACGGTTAAACGTTACAAAACTGCTTGATCCATAAGTTGCCCCATTGTGCCAGTACGTGGTAGAACCATCCTTCTCGTAAAGAACATCCAGCCGTAACCAGTTCCGATACCCCTGCTTGGAAAAATGGCATGGTGGCAGAATAGTTGGGTAGTGAAATTGATAATGGTGGGAGCACGACGTCTCGGTTTACAATGCTTAACAACCATCATATAAATAATATTTGCTTTCATTTATTTCATGTGAAATTTGATGGAGTAATTGGTTTTAATTCTAGCGGCAAGGCAATAGAAAAAATAACAAGTAAACTATCAGCTCGTTTGAAACTTCTAATCCTTAATAGAATCTGGCAAACGTTAAATAGCCCCTATCTTTTTTCAATAGTTGGGGGCTATTTGACGTTTACGCAGGAGCACGGCATCTGAATCTACCGTTAAAAGCCCCTCGCGAGTATGAATTGTTTACATTTAGATCAAAATTCGCTCATCGCCCTATGGGATGCACAGGGTTTTCTGAAGCCCTTAGGCGTTATGATCTGGCAACAACGAGCTGACAATCAAAGACAACGTTTGACTGTAAACCGCATAGGCGGATTGTACATCTCCCAAGTGTCCACCAATGTAAAGATGAATAACGCCGTGGAGTGAGGCCCAGAACATACGCACAACAGATTCCGCGTCATACTGGTCGGGAATCAGTCCTCGCTCTTTCGCATTTTTGATCACGGTCAATAATTGTTGCATGGCTGTTACGGTGCCATACATGCTTTTCTCGTCTGGTTTGAAATCTGCGAAGGCTCCTCCGAACATCAACTTATAATAGCTGGAATAACGCTGCCCGAATTGCCAAAAGGCTTCCCCCAAATTCAATAATTGCTGTGACGGATCAGCAGCTTGCGGCGCCCCCTCTAATTGGTTAGCGAGAAGCTTACAACCATCCAGATACAACTGCTGAGCCAAGCCCTCTTTATTGACAAACAAGCTATATATGATTTTTGTCGAGCAATCCATTTTCTTCGCTACTTTACGCACGGTAACGGCTTCCGGGCCTTCTTCTTGCAAGAGTGTTGCCGCAGCATCAACAACGAGCTTGCGGAGATTTTCAATATTTTGCAAGCGAGCTTCCTGGTAGGTTTTCAACATTCGTATGTTCTCATTGGAGGAGATAGCTTGGTCGCTCATAATCATCACCTTTGGTTATCACGTTTTCGTTAGGAAACAAAGTTTCCGATTCTCTTATCAGGAATTTTATATAGTTGTTGGGCAGTTGTCAATTTGACGATGGATGTTCAAAGATCATATTGACTTTCTAGAAAAGGGGGATTACAATGATTTCCAACGGAAACACTGTTACCTTTAAGGCGCGATGATTCTTAACTTTCTTGGAAGTTGGGACTTATTTTTGATCATTCAGTAACGGTGTTTCCATATTAATACATAGTATCTAAAAGGAGAATAGTGCTATGACAATTCAAGGAAAATGGGCACTTGTTACGGGTGCTTCTTCCGGTATTGGAGAGCAATTTGCGAGACAATTGGCCAAACAAGGTAGCAATTTGGTACTCGTGGCTCGATCAAAGAGCAAGCTTGAGAGCCTGGCATCCGAGCTCCAAAAGCTGTATGGGATTAAAGCCGTGGTTATCTCTATGGATCTTGCGAAGGAGGGCGCGCTTAGCGAGTTATATCAGCAATGCCAACTTTTGAAAGTGGATATCGAACTATTGGTCAACAATGCAGGCTTTGCAACACATGGTTTGTTTGAACAAGTGTCAGGCGTGCGTCAACATGAAGAAGTTATGCTCAATGTTACCGCTGTTGTAGATATGACCCACCTGTTCTTGCCAGACATGTTACGCAAAAGCTCAGGCGCAGTAATTAATGTTGCTTCAACCGCCGGATTTCAACCGCTTCCTTATATGGCCGTATATGGGGCGACGAAAGCTTTCGTCTTGTCGTTTACTCAAGCGTTATGGATGGAAAACCGCAACCGTGGCATAAAATTCTTCGCACTTTGTCCCGGTTCGACGGACACACAATTTTTTAATGTCGTAGGAACGGAAGCAGCCTCCGTCGGAAAGAAAGACAGTCCGAAAAGAGTAGTAGAAGTTGCACTTCGTGCGTTGAAGGAAGGAAAACTGTATGTCGTTCCGGGTGTACAGAATTATTTCGGAGCGCAGCTATCGCGATTCATGACACGAAAGCAAGGCCTCCGGCTTTTGGGAAGCATGCTTCGTTCGCACGAAGGAACCGGTAATTACAAGAATCCGGGAAATCAATCTGATCTTGCAGGGGGAATAACTCGATGAAAGCTATACAACTGACAAATGAATGGCTTCGGTTTAAATAATTTGGCCTTGACGGAACTCGAAATACCACCGCCGGATTACCGGGTCTGATGATCCTGAATGGATTCATGCCAGTCGAAATCAAATTTCCCTTCATTCCATTATCAGATGGAGCGGGAGAAGTTGTAGCCGTTGGCCAGGGAGTAACAAGGTTTCAGGTTGGAGACCGGGTAACGGGTAATCTGCAGCAGCGCTTCATTGCAGGCAACCCAAGACCGGATGTGTTAGGAGAAAGTATGGGAGGTTCGTTGAACGGAGTAGCGACCGAGTATGTCGTTCTCTCGGAAAACGGAATTGTCCCTATTCCGGATCACCTCTCTTGGGAGGAAGCCTCGACCTTGCCAATCGCAGCATTAACCGCGTGGAGCATGCTCATCGAATACGGTGGTTTGCAAGCTGGTGACACCGTATTGCTGCAAGGAACAGGCGGTGTTTCCATCTTTGGGCTTCAATTCTCTGTTATGGCAGGTGCGCGGGTTAATCTTTACCTCGAGTAGCAACACAAAGCTGGAACGGGCGAAAGTTCTCGGCGCATGGCAAACGATCAACTATTCGGAAGTTCCCGATTGGGATAAGGCAGTCTTAGAGCTGACTGGCTGCGGTGTCGATCATGTTCTGGATGTTGGAGGAGCTGCAACGATGGAAAAATCCATAAATGCGCTTCGCATTGGAGGAACCTTAAGCTTGGTCGGGTTCTTATCGGGCTTGACCATTCCAGAATATGATGTGATGTCACTGGCATTTTGCAGAAAGCCGCAACAATTCGCGGCAGTCAAGTCGGTAACCGCGATCACTTTGAGCGGATGAACCGGGAGATTGCTCATCAATCTTTACATCCCGTCATCGACCGTGTGTTCCCACTGGATCGAATTGGAGAAGCATTCGCGCTCTTGGCTGAAGGAAAGCAGTATTTCGGTAAAATCGTAGTCCAAATCTAAAAATCTTGCTTACATGATAAAGGAGACTCACTAATGCCCTATCATCCATCAGCTCTCTCTGATAAAACTGCTAAAGACACGAATCGCCGGAAACGCTCTTCACGTAAACGAGTACTAAGATGGGGGCTGGCGCTTCTTGCGGTACCGCTGCTTGGAGTAAGCGTTCTCTTGCTGGCGCCTTCACCTGTTAAACCGGCCAAATGGTCTGCGCCAACGCCCCCCTCGTTTCAGCAGGAAGGTCCGTGGAAACAGAACAACAAACTGAGCTCGGCTCAGCTTGTTACGGATGCTCCCCGATTCCCGGAGTTCATTACATTTGATAAGGAAGGCGTACTGCATACTGGGGATTCGGACGGAAAAATTTACAAGGTTGCTTTCAATCCAGATGGCAATCCGCAAAAGGCTCAAGTGTTTGCAGACACCAAAGGCACACCTAATGGGCTTAAATTCGACGCCAATGGAAATTTGATCGTTACTGATATCAAGAAGGGACTGCTGTCTATTACCCCATCCGGGAGCATAGAGGTATTGGCCGATCAAGTGGACGGCAAGCCGATCTATTTAGCTAACGAGCTTGATATTGCCCGGGACGGCTCGATTTATTTTTCTGACACCTCGAACTATGGCAGCGTGACTTTCAAAGAAATTGCCGAGAACAAGCCGCATGGACGTTTGCTAAAGTACGATCCAATGACCAAGCAGACGACCGTCCTGTTAGAAGGTCTCTATTTTGCAAACGGGGTTGCCTTGTCTGCAGATGAAGATTTTGTGCTTGTGGCGGAATCGTATCATTATCAGTTGACCAGATACTGGCTGAAGGGTCCAAAGAAGGGTACATCTGATATTTTCGCGGACAATCTTGCTGGCTTTCCCGACAACATTACGCGCGATGAGCAAGGTCATTTCTGGGTCGGTATCTTCACGACTCGCATTGCTTTTGTAGATCAGATGCATATCAATCCTTGGTTGGCCAGTATTATGGCCAAAGTGCCGCAGACGCTGCTTAGCGGCGCAAGTGCACCGGCGAAGCATGGACTTGCTGCGGAGTTCAGCCCACAGGGGGAGCTTATCGGAAGCTGGCATGATCCGGAAGGCTCACTATATGGAGTAACTACGGCTACACGCCATAACGGATTTTTATATATAGGAACGGCACCAGGAGGCAGCCAGGGCGTTCATCGCCTGCCTTTAACAAAATAATGTTGGAATCTGGGAGAGTGCGTTATGATACTGGATGAGTTGGGCGTTATCTTGGAATGCGAAAGAGAGCCTGGCGGGCAAAGTAGCCTTGGTGACAGGTGCCAGCAGCGGCATTGGGGCATCAATCGCCAGGAAATTGGCAAAGCGCGGCGCCTATGTGGCAGTAGTGGCACGTCGACGGGAACGATTGGATGAGCTGGTTCACGACTTACATAAACAGGAACTGTACGAGGTTGTAGCGGTACCTGCTGATATTCAAAAAGCTGAAGACGTACAACAAGTGGTCAATGCCATTATTAACCGCTGGGGGCGTCTTGACATTGTGGTCGCCAATGCGTGATTCGGTATCGAGTCAGTTGGTAGAAGTGGATCTGGAAAGATGGGAGGAGCTGTACAGGACGAATGTGCACGGTCTTATGCTGACGTTGCAGTACGGACTCCCGCCAATTCTAGGTCAGGGCAAGGGAGATGTCATCATCATCTCCTCCATTGCGGGCAAGGAAGTGATTGCCGGAGGAAGCCCATACAGCGCCACCAAATACGGTGTTTACGCCAGACGGCTGCATTACGTTTGGAGACAATTTCTCAGGGGATTCGCGTTACTACGATTGCATTTTCCTTTTCAACATTAATATAAATTTCTTTTATGCCTTGGGAATTTTTAATCCCTTCGTGTAGCAATGCTGAACCTATCCCTTTTCCTTGATATTCTGGATAAAGATAAATAGCAAACAACTCTACTTGCCCATCTTCTCTTACAAATGAAAAATTGGCGAATCCAACTATTTTTGCGTTAAGTTCGGCAACGTAAACATGTGAACGTTCTATGCGTCTAAGCATCATTTCTTCATTGTAAGCAGACTTCAGGAAACGTTCTTGAACCTCAATTGGTATTATGCCATTGTAGGTTGCATTCCAGCTTGTTTTTGCACAAATTTGGACGTGTTGAATATCGCTTGGTCGCATTTTGCGAACGGTTAACTTTATTTGTATAAACATACAATATTTGGGTTTTATATTGATTATACCGCCGAAATAAGTAGTTTGTCTTAAAGGATTTTGTTCATAACTGTTTTATGCGTATCAGCAACAATATTTACGAAAACAGCGTTAATAAAAAGAGGTCAGCCAGTTTTTAGTTGGCTAACCTCATAATACGAAATTTCTTGACGGACTCTCCTAGGGCGTGTATGCAAACCTAAGCCAGCCAGACCAAAATAGAGGCCAGCGTCAAAAAAGCCTTGAATGTACAGGCCAATTAGTCAAAGCGAGTCGCCAGACGGCGGTAGTTTTTCACCTTGTTACAGAAACATTCTACCAAGTGCCGTTCTTTGTAGATGTCCTTGTCCCGTTGGCGCTGCACGCGGCGATTTTTTTTACTCGGAATGACGGGCAGCGCCTCTTGCTCTTCCAGCAGGTTCAGGGTGATCCGTATCGTAAGCCCGATCCGCCAAAACTTGTGTACGGGTTAAATCGATCGACTTCAGCATCTCGTAGCCCTTGACGGAATCGTGGTCTTGTCCAGCCGTCAGTTCAAAGCGAAGGGGATGGCCTCAAGCGTCCACGACTGTATGGATTTTAGTCGTCAGTCCACCTCTGGATCGTCCCATTGCCTGAAAATGCTGCCCCCTTTTGCCCCGGCTCCATGCTGATGAACGCGCACAATCGTTGCGTCGATCATCACATTCTCGAAGTCAGGTTCAATCGAAACATGCTCTAGAATTTGGTCCCAGATCCCCGCTTTCTCCCAGCGACGAAAGCGACTGTAAGCTGAGGACCAGGAACCGTAATATTCAGGCAAGTCTCGCCATGGCGCTCCTGTTCGAGCGACCCAAAGCATGGCATTCAACATTTTCCGATGGTCTTTCGGAGGTCTTCCTCCTTGAGGTTTTCGTTCTGCTGGCAGCAAATCTTTAATTCGATCCCATTGATCGTCACGTATTTCGTATCGTCTTTTCATGCCCTTAATTTACCATGTTTTATCTCATTTTTATAGTTTGTATACACGCCCTAGTTACACTCATAAAGAAAAATAATATCCAACTCAAAAAGACCTCTTTATTTGCGAGTAATTACCATTAATAAATCGAGAGTATGTACTTTCAACCTCATTCAAAAATTTTATTGATGCCTCATAAACACCAAATTCCTTAAGCAGTTCTACATCCATTATTTTGTATACCAAAACTATCCATTTATCACCCTCCTTACGTACTATCTCTCTTTTTTGTAAATCTTTTAATTTTCTAATTGTTAACTTCGGAGGGAAATCGCTATCCCAGATTTCTGCAATCGCCAGTTGCTCGATCATACTAAGTTCTTCACTTATTGTGTTTATGAAACAAGAAAAATCACCTGATTCTTTATATTCAAACTGTAATCTGCTAAGGAAAAGGTGATTAAAAACTCTACTAGTATCGTCTCCACCCCCCAATTTATCAAGATATCTCTTTAGCGTAGGCTCTACATAGTTTTTGTTAAAATGGTCGGGCTTTAGTTCTTCAAACAATCTATATATACACCCTCCCCACTCATAATCTATATACGAATCATACCAGGTATCATGCTCTGTTTTATTTAAGTCATTTCCCCATAGATACGAATAGAATGCTACCAACCCCGTATCATCTTCGCTATAACAAATAATAATAGCATAACAGTAGATGTATAGTGGGATATGCAGAAAACGCACCCATTGGTCATCCTTTATAATCAAATGCTGAAATACGATTTCACTGAGTTGCGAATTATTTTTTAAGTAAGTTGTATAAGCGTCACTTGTTAAAAAGTGATTTATTCGTAGTACTGGTACATCTTGGTACATAAACATTGTAAAGCTATCCGCACAAAAAATCATAAGCTGTTGCATCAATACCTGATCTCTTTGCACAATATGCATCAATATTGACATGAGAAAGTTGCTTTCTCCTTCTTTAATATATGCTCCGCCATTATGCACTGCTGCAAGTAGTAGTTCAATAGCTTCTTTCGTTTGAAAAAAGTCATAGACATATCGAGGATTAGTCGTATCCAATACTTGTTTAAATTCTTCTTTCAATGCTGGATAAAGATTGCTTCTTGAAAAATACTCAGCAATTTGCTCATCATCTAAATACGTCTCAGTAGGCCCTAGAAGCCATTTTGCGGCATCTTCTTTTACTGTTTTTAGTGTTTGTATACTTGGATCATTTTTATAATCAGATGGTTTATATGGTATTACATCCTTCTTTTGAATTGATAAAGGTTCTCTTCCGCAAACGGATAATAGTTTTCGTCCGAATTCTTTACTATATAATAATCCGAATTTTTCTAGAATGTCGGGAATATTATCGATTAGCATATCAAATTCTACGACCATATCGTAGTCATTAAGAAATTTTAATTCAGCGAGTAAAGTACTTTTTAAGATACTTTTTATTTTCTTGTAATAAGAGCGATGAAACAGTGTATATTCTTCTGGAAATACTTCTTGGAATTGTTGCATTGCTATGTAATGGTGTACACTAAAAGCCTCTTCGCAATAATGTTTAATAATATCTCTCCCTGTGAATGCCATCCCATTTTTTATACAACGGACTATAATATTAGGTAAGTTATGTAAGTCTTTATATTGTGCCCTTAGATCGCCACGGCCCATAGTTACGCAATAGTCTTTTATTTCGGATTCTAAAAAAAGATACAATGTACGATGCCTTTCCCGTTCATAGTAACGAAGCAGATTAAAAAACCTGTCTAAATGACCTTCTTCTTTAAAAAAGTCGATATCCCAATCCCAGCTCTCATCGTACATAACACAGCTTTCATAGTTGTGGTAGTGCTTGATACATTTTTGGACAATTAAATCATTGAGTTTGTTACTACAATGTACTGATAGATAATCTAGTATAAATTGCAATTGGTTGTAATATGCGCAGCATTCTAATAGTTGCGGTACAAATTGTTCGCAATTTCTTTTTAAGTGTGCAAATAAGAAGTCCTGCACAGCCGGCATACTGAATTTCAGTAAAACATCGTCGTATTCCTCGATATAAACTGATTTAATCATTGTTTTTTCAAGTTCTGCGAAACAATCACTTAAATTTTTTACTGTCATTTGAACTGTACAATTTTGGATATATTTTCGATAGCAACGCCCCATACTCTCCAAGTGCATGGGAGTTGACGAAATTAGCAAAAGCATGGCAACAATTTGTGCTTCAGTGGATAGTTCCAAAAAGATGTCCATCCAAAATTCCCCTGGATTATCAAAAAAGTCACACATTTCTTCGTAATATTCTTCAGGTAAGCAACCTTCATTTGGTTTATTATTACTCAGAAAAAGCGCAAGGACTCTTGGATTGTAGTTTTCATGATGCACAATCGAATCGGTTTTGAGATATAAGTAATTGACATACTCATATTCAAGTCTCGATGCATAGAGATGGCTGAACAAAATACTAGCTTTTTCATGGTCAGCGTACTCTTCCATAGTACAAATTAAAGAATACTGTTCCAGCGTCTTTTTCAGTAAGGGATGTTTTTGAAAGCCTTGCTGCAAAATATACTCCCGTGTAGTCAGGATTAATCGCTTTTCTCCAGAAAACTCTATTATACGTCTGATGAGTTTATTCAGTCTGGTCTCATCATTTCTACGTGTGTGCTCTCTCCAAAAAATGCTACCCCAGAAATCATCCAATATAATTACTTGTTTTTGTCCATTTTCTAGCAACGCGTACACATCTTCTATAGAATTCGCCCATACAAATCCATTTAGATTATTTGGTTGAAGAAATGCCAATGCCAGAATATAGGCCATTGTAGTTTTACCCACACCGGGTTCTCCCGAGAGAATAATCACATTATTTTCGGACCATTTTTGTAAGGCATCATGGTAAATTTGGGTAGGGACATAAGTTTTAACTGTTTTGCAAGCTTCTTTTAGCTCCTCAGCGGATTCTTTGTAAATAGCACGATACACAGATTCAGTTAATACTTTTTCTAATACATTAAGATTGGGATACCATAGTTTCGGATATTTAAGTAACGTTTGTTTGTATGCCGGTTCTTCTAGGAGTCGGTTCATATCCATTTTACTTATAATATCCTTAGGATTGACAATATACCCTTTGAACAATTCCATGATCTTATTTTCATCGTCAGGAGAAAAGTCCATAGAAACACCTAAAATGTATCTAGCGGGTTTTAATTTTCGAACTTTGGGTAGTTCTAGATGCTCCAAATCACGATACAGCTTATTGAAGTCAGGTTTATAGCGTTTGACCTGAACAATTACTTTATTAGAGATATCTGTAAATGAGCCATCAATACCCAAATCGCGCCCTTCCTTATACATCTTCAAAAAAAAACCATCGCGTTGATGGATAATGTCACATACTAATTTTTCAAATTCTAGAGGTTCGAGTAGCATGTGAAAATCATAATTGGACATGGTTTATCCTCCCTGATTTTCTCATTTTCTAATTTAACCATAATATAGTTTTAGTAAATGAAAATTAGAATCTATCACATTTTATTACTAATATTGTTATAGTGCTAGTGGCTTTTAATATGAGAAAGAGCTGCCTTATCTACCACCTGAGCACGGTCACAATGAGTGAGTTTACGTTACAAATCGATTCGTTGACGGATCGCAGCATATGTCTGCAATTGGAGTCGTTCCCACAATCCGCTCTGACCAACCAGAATGAGCGCCATTGGACTTTTTGGATCCATCCTTACTTTGAGAAAAAATCTAGCATCTCCCAGTCTTATAAGGTGTGCCTCATCAACCACAATGACTTGCTGCAGACGGTGAATCCCCTGCATGAGTTAATCTTATGGTGCAATTGACACTTGGCGTTGCAGCGATAAAACTTGAATTCGCACTCGAGTTGTTCTAGTAGCCCTTTGTAAAAGTGGCGGGGTGTCAGCCTGGAATCCGAAAGATAGTGGATCGGCTACACTAAGTTAGACAGGAAAAATAAGGTCTAGTAGAATAGAGAGAAACGAAGGAGCGGATCCACTATGCCAAAACAGCGCCATTGGAGAAGAGAATCGCTGCCTTGAATCAAAAGCAAAATCCGCTGACGATCGCCCACTATCAGCATCGGCTTGGGACAATCCAGTTTTATCGGGGGGACCTTGCCCAATCGGAGAAACTTTACCTTGAGTCTTTGGAGGCATCTCTGTCGACGAACGATTACGGTTTGATCGCGATCAATTTAAGCATGCTCGGCCAGGTGTATTTCTTCTTGCATGATTTTGAGAGGGCGTTTCACATTATCAAACGTTCGTTATCTTATTCAGAACCGCATGGCATCTCCCATTGTCAAATGCATTCGCTCTGGGTGCTGTCCGAAACCTATTTGGCCCAAAACGATCTCGACAAGGCTGAGCCAATCATTTGGCAAACGATTACCGTTTCCAGCCAATGTGATGAAGCAGCCAAAGTATTTCCGTACTGCTCGATGGTGAAACTGCTGCGTCTGCGCGGGAAGCACGCACAGGCACTTGAATGGGCAGTCGATGCGCTGCAGCACGCGGACAAATTCAAGATCGAACCGGACATTGGCTGGGTCTACATGCAGCTGGGGCTTACGTATTTTGCAAACAGACAGACGCAAGAGGCGAAAACGTATTTAAAGAAAGCGGAAGAGAAGCTCAAACGGCAGCTTCATTTGTATCTCAACGCGGAGATTGAAAAACTTCAAAGCAGAAACGACGAGCCTTCTGGCAAGGTGCTGCAAAGGGAGCCAGAGGTTCTGACAATCCGTACATTAGGTCCCTTTGCGATGGCGTATGGGGGACAAGCGATCCGCATACAGCGGAAGTCGAGCTTGCGGCTCTTGCTCTATTTCATTGCGACTCGGGAAAGAAAGCTGACCCGGGACAGCATCCTCGATCAGGTTTTTCCCGCTGGTTCGTTTCAAGCGATCAACAATCAGTTTTACGTGGCGCTTTCGACACTCAGTAAGGCACTCGAACCGATGCTGCGATCAGGAAGGCAATCTCGTTTCTTCATCCAGTCGGGAGAACACTATACGTTTAGCACGAAAGAATTGATGCTGGATGCTGACCGCTTTTTGCAGCTGTCAGCAGAGCAACCCAATGAAGGGAAAGCGGAACGGATCGAGCGCTTGCGGCAAGCGGAGCAGCTCTATTGCGGCGACTTTTTGGAAGAGTATCCATATGAGAGCTATCTGGAAACGGAGCGGGAAAAGTTGCGTCGGGTCTATCTGAAACTCATGCGGGAACTTGCCGGCTACTATTGGGATTGCAATGACTATCCGACCGGCATGAACTATTATGAGAAGCTGCTGGAAAAAGATCCGTATCTGGAAAATGTGTATGTGGAGTATGTTGAGCGGCTTTTGCAAGCCAAGTTTTTCTCGAATGCAAGAGAGGTGTCAGAACGCGGCGTGAAGTATATGGAACAGGAGTTAGGCATTCCGCTGCAAGGCAGTATCGATACGCTGTTTCGGAAGTATTCGTTGTAGCCGGATCGTATCATGTTCTCATCACATGAAAGAAAGGTGGAAGTGTGTAAATGAATAAAACCCGGGTTACGCTGGAAAGAGAAGTATCCAACTTTATCAGTTATTATATTAAAGAAACGTTAGGCAGAGGGCCGCGGGATACCGAAATCAAAATAACGGATAACGTATTGATTTTCTTTATTAAAGGGATTCTCACACAGATGGAAAAAAACATTTTAAAAACCCCGGAAGGAAAAAATATCGTTTTGAAGGGAAGGCAGCTATTTGTCGAAAGTACCAACGATGAATACATCAAGACGTTTGAAAAAATTGTGGAATCAAAAGTGATCCAAAATTATGAGGCGTGGGATTTGGAAAATGATTCAGCGGTTGGTGTCCTTGTATTTGAGAAAAAAATCTGTTGAGTTGCATGAAAGCGCTTGCTTTTGTTCTAAATTTATTTATAATTATGAATACAAAGAAAAATGAATAGTGAAAGCAAAGGTGAGGAATCTTTGCTCATGTGAAAAGCATTGGGTGGTTTCTTGATACGTGAAATCAAGGGCAGACCATAGCTTATTAAAACTAATTTATTAGTTTTATAAGTTGTGGTTTGCCCTTTTTTGCGTTTTCAAAAAAGGGGGGGATCGGCAGCAATCATTGGACAGCAATTGGATGGCCGCAGCGTTCTCATTTGCACAAAAAAAGAATGGAGATGATTTCATGATGAACCAAGAAAATAGCCAACTTCGCTCGATTACGATCAACGGGCACCGGTTTACCTATGATATTCACGGTGAGGCAGAGGGGCCAGCATTGCTGCTAGTGAGCGGCTGGTGTCAAGATCACCGATTGTTCGACCATATTGTCAAACCGCTAGCCGAGCAACACAAAGTCATTCGTTTGAACTGGCGTGGACATTCCGATCCCGAGCGGCCGCCTGGAGATTTTGGGGTTAGCGAGCAGGCTGATGACGTCATCGCGGTGTTGAATGCATTGGATGTCCAGAAAGTGATCCCTGTGTCTACCTCGCATGGGGGATGGGCCAACATGGAGATTTGCCAACGGCTTGGAACGGCAAGAGCGCCGCAAACGGTGGTGATTGACTGGATTTTAATCGAGGCTGGCGCAGCGTTCATCAAAGATTTGCAAGATATTCAGAATCCTGAACGGTGGGTGGCTGGACGGCAGAGCTTGTTCGACCATTGGCTCGGCATCAGTACCGATCGCGCGGTCATCGATCATATGAACAAGGAAATGGCCAGCTTCGGCTTTGATATGTGGGAAAGGTCATGCCGCGTCATCGAGAACGCATATAAAACGTGGGGGTCGCCACTTGAGCGGATGGCTGCGCTGGACCCGAAACGGCCGATCGTGCACATTTATTCTCAGGCGGCCGCGGACGGATATGAAGAGATGCAACAGACATTCAAAGAGAAGCATCCGTGGTTTGATTTCAAACATATCCCCGGAAAGACACACTTTCCTACCCTGGAGTCACCGGATGCCGTAGCGAATCTGATCAGCGATTTTGTTTCACAGCTTCGGTAATGCTGTTCAATGCCCCCATTTTCTTTATCCGTTTGCCTTGGAACATGGGGGCTTTTGCCTGGCTACAGCACGTTCATCCCAAAAACAGGAGGTTGATTGCATTGGGGAATAAAAAAGTGATCATTGCTGGTGCCGGATTATCTGGTTTGACGTTAGGAACTGCACTTGCCCAACGTGGATGGGATGTTCACTTGTTGGAAAGGTCGTCGGAGCTGCGAGAAATCGGGGCTGGCCTGTATACGTGGGAAAATGGATTGAAGGTACTAGAAGAGATCAACGTTTTTGAAGAGGCGTGTCAGCAGGTAGAATTTATCACCAGCTTGCACATGATGGACGAAAATCGGGAGTTGATCCATTCCACCCTGTTTTCGGAGAGCAACCGTTTTTGTGTGATTCCTCGCAAACAGATCCACAGCGCGTTGGTTGGAGCAGCAAGGAACGCCGGGGTAACCATAGAAACCAATGCCTGTGCAGTTTCCGCTGATCCTTCTGGCTCCCTGACCTTGGAAAACGGGAAAACATACAAGGCTGATCTGGTTGTTGCGGCAGATGGGATATATTCCAACATTCGTCAATCGCTCCCTATTGCTCAAACGATGGAGAAGATGGGCAATGGTGCCTTACGAGCCCTGATCCCCCGAATCGATGAGGATGAAAAAGGGATTGCCAGGGAGCATTGGTCCGGCTATCGGCGCATTGGCATTGCACCATCTACCGATCAATATCGGTATGTTTACTTGACGGCGCCTTCCGCAGATGTCGAAGGACTTTCAGATCCGATCAATAAAGAGGTGTGGCTCTCTTCATTCCCTCACCTGGAATCTGTCATCGAACGTATCGACCATTCAAGGTTAGACCGCCATTTTTATTATATTTATTTACACGCTTGGTCGATCGGACGTGTGGCATTACTTGGCGATGCGGCACACGGGATGGAACCCAATTTGGGGCAAGGGGCAGGGGTAAGCATCACGAGTGCGTTGGAGTTAGCCAAACAACTTGACCAATACGATGTCGACACGGCCCTCAGAAGATGGGAAAGTCTGATGAAGCCTGCGGCGGAGAAGACGCAGATCTGGTCGAGGATCTATGGGGCAGCGGCATCAAACTGGCCGAAAGAGTTGTTGCATGTGCGCTCAGAAGTGATCCGAAAAGCCATTCATTCGGAAAACATCGAGTCGATGATGAGCCTGGCAGCCAGGCATGTAACAGGACGATGAGATGAATCGCTAGCGATGTTCAAAAACCGATCGAAAAGGGGCGATGACTGTGAAAGATGGGAAACAAGGAAAGTCTCAACTCACCGGAATCCTGATTGTTTTAGTTGCTTCCGCTCTTTTTTCAAATCTGGGGGTTTTAACCAACTTTGCTTATGAAGCCGGGATGAGCCCGGTGGCTTTCGCGACGTGGCGTGAAACAATCGGTGCACTTGCCATGCTCGTTCTTCTTTTGTTTGGAGTTGGACGTCCGGCGGGGTCTGAACGCAAACCTTTCTCCCAGATTCCCGGGTGGCAGTGGCGGAATCTGTGCATCGCTGCTGTTGCCTTCATGTCGTACAGCCTTGCGATTTTTTATGCATTCGTTCACTTAACCGTTGCGTTAGCTTTTCTGCTGTTTTACATCTATCCGGCATTGGTGACATTGATCAGCGCTGTCACAGGGCGAGAAATGTTTAACGCACCGAAAGTGATCGCGTTGCTCTTTGCTTTGGGGGGAAGCACGCTGGCGATTGTTGGGCAAATGATTGGAGGAGAAGCCGTTCGCTTTGATACCATCGGGATTTTGCTGGGACTTGGGTCAGCGGTAGGGATGTCGATTTATTTTCTTGTCGGCCGGGGCGGCTATCCAAGCATTCCTGCTTCTTACGCGACAACCATATTTTTATTGGCTGGGGCTGCCGCATTTGCCGGAATTGGCCTCGCTTTCGGAGAAAAGGAGTCATTGCTACAGCCTTTCCAAAACGTTTCGCTCTGGCCCATGCTGCTTTTCGCAGGGGTTGGGGCAGCAGCCATTCCAACCATGATGCTGTTGACCGGAATTCGCATGATCGGGGCCTCACGCGCTTCCATTTTGGCTATTTTTGAACCGGTTTCCGGTTCCGTGCTTGCAGCGATTTTATTGGGGCAAACCCTTTCTTTCGTCCAAATCATTGGTGGTGTATTGATTCTCAGCGCTGCCGTTATTTTGCAGCGGACCCCGGAACCTGTCGGTGCATCTTCCGTGGAACACGCAAACCAAACCGTAGATATTCCTTCATGAGATTGACGGCATGTCGGTAAAAAATCAGCAGATAAAGGAGGAAGCGGATGGGGTCTTCAATAGGGAAAAATCTCAGAATCTGCTATGGGGAAAATGAAAACCAATTTGGCGAGCTGCGGCTGCCGGACGGTAACGGCCCGTTTCCCGTTGCGATTGTGATTCACGGGGGCTTTTGGAGAGAAAAATTCAAGCTCGACCAGATGGATTCATTCGCAGAAGCATTGACGGCGCAGGGGATCGCTACATGGAACATCGAATACCGCCGGGTTGGGCAAGAAGGTGGAGGGTGGCCGGGGACTTTTGTTGATGCTGCCCAAGCTTCCGATTTTGTGCGAACGCTTGCTGCTGATTATCCGCTTGATTTGCAGCGCATCATCACGGTCGGGCATTCAGCCGGCGGACATCTCGCCTTATGGATTGCCGCACGACATCGACTTCCCGCGACAAGCATCATAAAAGGCGACGAAAATCCTTTGCACGTGAAAGGAGCCATTAGCCTCGCAGGCGTTTGTGATCTGGACGTCATGTATAACATCCATCAACTAAGAGAGGTGAAGATGGGAATCAAGGATAATCCGACACGCGATCTGATTGGCGGTATGCCGCAGGATTGTAAAGAACGTTACCAGGAAGGATCACCGATGGCTCTTTTGCCGATTGGAGTGCCCCTTGCGCTTATTCATGGTTCCCTTGATTGCAATGTGCCGATCGGGCTTAGTCAGCAGTTTGAACAAGCAGCCAAGGCCGCAGGTGACGATGTCATCATCCAAACGATTTCCAGCGCGGAGCATTTTACCATCATCGATCCGCATGCAGAGGCATGGCCGGTGGTAATGGAAACGATCCTGGGCTTGCTGAATACTTGACTGCCGGGATCTTCTCGGCAGTTTTTTGTATAAGACAGATGGTCAAGCCCCGTGCGACAGAGCTTTCATGAATGATTCGTGAGCAGACTTTCAACCGTGTGAATGGTCGGAAACTTCCGAACTTTATCTCCGTATACATCATTGTGAATGTTTCCGCGGCGGGTCAAAGCCAAGACTGGAAATCACCGTGGAGAAAGGAGAGAACGCATGAAGGCAATCGTATACACAAAATACGGGCCACCTGATGTTCTTCAACTCAAAGAGGTAGAAAAGCCGACGCCACAAGGCAATGAAATCCTGGTAAAAATTTATGTTTTTTTGAATGCTTGTGTGAGATAAAATGCCTTTTTCTAAGCCAAGTGGTATCATTAATCATAAGTGTTGGTTTTGCTAAATCAGTGGTAAGGAACCACAATATCGTATTTGGCTGTAACGATCACGTTGTCCAAAGTATCGAAAAAGGTGAAAGAACCAAATATCTCAAAAAGAAAGGGGTGATTGAATATGCACAGAGCGTACAAGTTTCGTCTATATCCAAACAAAGAACAAACGACACTCATTAACAAAACAATCGGATGCACGCGCTTTGTATTCAATCACTTTCTTGTGAAACGAAAAGAGGCTTACGAACAAGAAAAGAAAACGCTGAATTACAACGACTGTTCCGCTCTACTCACACAACTCAAAAAGGAAATCGAATGGTTGAAAGAAGTGGATTCGACTGCCCTGCAATCAACCTTAAAAGACTTGGATTCCTCCTACAAAAAATTTTTCAAAGAGAAAAAAGGCTATCCCAAATTCAAAAGCAAGAAGAATCCAAAGCAATCGTACACATGCAAGATGAACATCAAAGTGGAAGGAAATCGTATCAAACTCCCGAAACTTGGATGGGTTTCATTTGCCAAGTCCAGAGAAGTGGAAGGGCGCATCCTTTCCGCTACGATCAGACGCAGTCCCGCAGGGAAATACTTTGTATCTGTTCTGTGTGAAACAGAGGTTCAGCCATTACCAGAAATCGAACAGACAGTCGGAGTTGATCTTGGTATCAAGGATTTTGCGATTCTCTCTACTGGTGAGAAAGTGGGAAATCCCAAATACTATCGCAAGTATGAAAAACAATTGGCCAAGATGCAACGGATTCAATCCCGCAGACAAAAAGGCAGTAAAAACCGTGACAAAGCACGTATCAAAGTAGCACGACTCCATGAAAAAATCGCAAATACCCGCAATGACTTCCTGCATAAATTGTCAACCAAGCTTATCAACGAAAACCAAGTGATCTGTTTGGAGGACTTGCAGGTGGAAAATATGGTAAAAAACCATAAGTTAGCAAAATCCATTGCAGATGCATCGTGGTCTAAGTTTCGGGCGATGCTGGCGTACAAGGCGCAATGGTATGGCAGAACAATCTCGATTGTCGGGAAGCAGTTTCCTTCCAGCCAACTCTGTTCCACCCCTAGCTGTGGCTACCGAAACAAAGACGTGAAAAACCTGAACATGCGACAATGGACATGTCCAAACTGCGGTGTGCAACATGATCGTGACCAAAACGCTGCCATCAATATTGAGCAAGAAGGACTTCGGCTGTTGGCATAGCCAACTGAACTGTGGGACACACAGGGATAGCTTGGTAAATTTCACTCTGGAAAGAGTGACTACCCAAGAATCCCCTGCCTTTAGGCATGGGGAGTGTCAAGCCGAGTACAAGTGTCTGCCCGAAGACGGTGCAGTGGCAATCAAACCTGCGAATATGACCGATGAGGAGGCGGCCGCCGTTCCGATTGGGGCAATGACAGCATTGCATTTTCTCAAAAAAGGAAAAATCCGCAGCGGCCAAAAAGTCCTGATCTACGGCGCCTCTGGAAGCGTAGGCACGTTTGCGGTGCAGCTTGCCAAAAGCTTTGGGGCGGAAGTTACCGGGGTATGCAGCACCGCGAACCTGGAGATGGTGAGGGCGCTAGGGGCGGATCACGTCATAGATTACACGAAGGAGGATTTTGCCGAAAACGGTGAGACCTACGATATTATTTTTGATACCGTAGGCAAAAGTCCGTTTTCAGGCTGCGTACAATCTCTTGCGCAAAACGGGTTCTATTTGAGGGCGGTCCACATGGAGCTGTCACCGGTCATTCGTGGGCTGTGGACGTCTTTAACTACGAGCAAGAAGGTCATAGGCGGCAATGCAAGTATCGACAGCGCTGAAGATTTACGATTCCTCAAAGAGCTGATTGAGGCCGGAAAGGTAAAATCGGTCATCGATAGACGCTATCCATTGGAACAGATTGCCGAGGCGCATCGCTATGTGGAAACGGGGCACAAACGGGGGAATGTGGTCATTTCTGTGAAGAGCGATACGACACGCTGAAGAAAAGGAGCGGCAAGATTGTGTTCGGCTAGCGTTCTGACCGTTCAGCAATCCAGAGGAAGTGCATAAAAAATCTATGTAATTGGCTCAAGATACGTTACTTTTTTGCCCTGCTGTGTAGCGTATTCAATTTCTTTTCTTGTGCTTTCGCCAATGTATCCATTTACATTGATAACAAAAATTTCATCTGACATATCGATTTTGTGAAAGTGTAGCCATTCAAAGAGTTTAACTTGCTCTTCGGTTACTTCGATATGATCGCTTTGCTCAAAAAAACCAAGACTAAGCACAATCCTGCCTTTCAAGGTCAAGTTAGCTTCTGCTTCTTGGAATTGTTTCTTGAACTTTGTTGAACCACATAGAGTAACTACTTTCGGTTTAAGGCGTTGAGTAAAGTTGTTCATGGAGGTTCTCCTATTCATACTATTCTTTCGGAATATTGTACCATTTTCGCAGCAAACTTTACGAAAACAGCGATTTTAAAAAGTGCCATACTGCTCTTCATTGGTATCGCTGAAAGCCTCGTCCCTATCCGAGAGAATGTTTTGGTAGTTCAGTTTTTCAGCAAATGGAGACTCCGGGAAATCGCGACGTACCCCATTGATGAAGTTGTAGTAGTGCCAACCATCCGGAGTCTCCGTTTTCATGATCTCCCCACCCAAAATATCTTGTATTACCAAAGCTGTTACCCGGTGGTTCTTTCCGAGCCTGCGCGTTCGTTGAAATCCATGATGCTCAAAAATTGAGATCGTGAAAAGCCATACACCAACAGCCGCCCCATATTCCGTTGCTTTTTCTCAACCAGCCGTGCAAAATCCGGCCAAGTATTTGCATCAAGAGGCTTAACGATGTAGTGGACAGTGGCAACATCTCTCCTTCAAACGATTCAGTTCCTTCCATACCTTAGAATGGTAATAGAGAATCCGAATGGCATCTGTAATCAAGTGCTGATGCAAGACTAAGAGAGGGGATGTGATGAAACTTGCGACTAATCTGCCTCTTTACTTGCATTTTGAATCTGTCTATAATCTTTATTGCAATCATATCGTACAAACGACCTGCCTTTCCCTGCGCTATGGAGTTCATGGTAAGAAATTGTCCCTTTTTTCATGCGGATAAGAATTTTATGAGTTTTCATCCGGTATAAGGGCAACAGGGGCTTAAGCCAAAAGCATGGCGTAGCCAGGTTAATGCGATTCAAGAAAGTGAAAATCTGCTGGACTGTTTGGCGGAAGATTCTAACTTGAATCACAAGGGGGAAAGTCAGAAAGGAGGAGAACGTTTGCTCTGAACAAACCGACGGTCGGTCTGTTCGGAAGAGCAACTATGGGGCCATCTGATTTCGAAATTGAGCCAGTGAATATTCTCTCTATTACGTGGCTCAATAGCTGGATTCGTTCGTTTTATTAGTTTTTTCATGAAAGTAGAGAGCAAGTCCGTCAGCGATTTTACGAGAGGGAGCAATGATATGCGGCATAAGCGTGGGTCCCGATTTCTTTCCTGTTTTCTTATTGTGATGGTTATTTTTTCTTGTATGTATCAAGGAAATCAGACGGTATTTGCTTCAGGTAATACTACATGGCAAGTAATCAGTCCATCTGGTGCAAGCGAAACGCTGATGGATGCAACGTATGATGGAGCAGACTGGTGGGCAGTCGGGAGCGATTCTGGTTCTGGGGTAAATCATATTTATAAACGGGATCGGGCCACTGGTAAGTGGTCTGCTCAACCTACTACAATCTCTGGAGGTTCTTCAAAATTTTATTGGCAAAGCCTTTATTACTCTCCTGATAGTCACACCTATTTTTTAACAGGAGAGACTGGGGACAGCCTTGGGTCCGAAATGGACGGATTTATTGCTACATCTATGAATGGGTTGAATTGGACCGTAATCCCGAATTGTATTGTTCCCCGTAATAACGGGGGAGGTAATTTTTATTCCGTAACCAATCATCAGAACATATACGTAGCTGTAGGCGGAGTTAATTCAAGGGATGGAGGAAGAATCTGTTCTTCGACGGATGGAGGAGCAACTTGGTCCAACAAATTGACAGATAGCGGTCATGCTTTGTTTAAAGTTAGTTATGGCAATGGCAAATTCGTCGTTGTGGGCAAAGGCGGGGTGATCTACAGTTCTACAGATGGAGTTACTTGGAATGGAGAGACTTCAAATTCCGTGGATGATTTTTGGGCGTTGGTATACGATAACCAGAAATTCGTTGCTATGTCAACTAATGGAACATTGTTGACACAAGCGAACGGAGCCACAACCTGGGACAAAACGGCTACTCCCTATGATATATATGCTTTGGCATATACGAATGGCGAATATGTAGGGGTAGGGGCGGATGAAGCGACGTTATACTCCACAACCAATTTGAAAGGAAGCTGGAATAAAGACGGGTTAAGTGCAGCAGGATCGGGCTATTTTTATACTGTAAATGTTGCAAACGGCCAATTTGTAGCTGTCGGTGATATTTCAGCTACTCGTGCTGCCGTTAATGCTGATACGACGGCACCCGTGGTTGGAAGCAGCGGAACCGTGACGGCGAGCCATGCAACCAGCAGCAGTGTGGACCTTAACTGGACGGCTGCCACAGATGCGGTGACGAGTACGGGGAACCTGCAATACAAAGTGGTGTACTCGACTAGCAACAATCTGGATACCGTGGCAAATGCCGAAGCAAATGGCACGGTAGCGCAAAACTGGACAGCGAATGTGACCAGCGCGACGGCAAGCGGGCTTACCCCCAGCACGACCTACTATTTCAACGTGCTGGTAAAAGATGAAGCAGGCAACAAGTCGCTTTACAGCGGGGTAAGCCAAGCGACGACGGCTGCTCCAGATACGACGGCACCCGTGGTCGGAAACAGCGGAACCGTTACGGCGAGCCAAGCCACCCCAACCAGTGTGGACCTTAGCTGGACAGCCGCTACGGATACAGTGACAGATGCGGGGAACCTGCAATACAAAGTGGTGTACTCGACCAGCAACAACCTGGATACTGTAGCAAATGCCGAAACAAATGGCACGGTGGCACAAAACTGGACAGCAAATGTGACCAGCGCGACGGCAAGCGGGCTTACCCCCAACACGACCTATTACTTCAATGTGCTGGTAAAAGATGAAGCGGGCAACAAGTCGCTGTACAGTGGAGTAAGCCAAGAAACGACGGCTGCTCCAGACACGACAGCACCCGTGGTCGGAAACGGCGGAACCGTGACGGCAAGCCAAGCAACCCCAACCAGCGTGGATCTCAACTGGACGGCTGCCACAGATGCGGTGACAAGTCCAGGGAATCTGCAATACAAAGTGGTGTATTCGACCAGCAACAATCTGGATACCGTGGCAAATGCCGAAGCAAACGGCACGGTGGCGCAAGACTGGACAGCGAATGTGACCAGCGCGACGGCAAGCGGGCTTACCCCCAGCACGACCTATTACTTCAACGTGCTGGTAAAAGATGAAGCAGGAAATAAGTCGCTGTACAGCGGAGTAAGCCAAGCGACGACGGCTGCTCCAGACACGACAGCACCCGTGGTCGGAAACAGCGGAACCGTCACGGCGAGCCAAGCCACCCCAACCAGCGTGGATCTCAACTGGACGGCTGCCACAGATGCGGTGACAAGTCCGGGGAATCTGCAATACAAAGTGGTGTATTCGACCAGCAACAATCTGGATACCGTGGCAAATGCCGAAGCAAATGGCACGGTGGCGCAAAACTGGACAGCGAATGTGACCAGCGCGACGGCAAGCGGGCTTACCCCCAGCACGACCTATTACTTCAACGTGCTGGTAAAAGATGAAGCGGGCAACAAGGCGCTGTACAGCGGAGTAAGCCAAGCAACGACGGCTGCTCCGGACATGACGGCACCCGTGGTTGGAAACGGCGGAACCGTCACGGCGAGCCAAGCAACCCCAACCAGCGTGGATCTCAACTGGACAGCCGCCACAGATGCGGTGACAAGTCCAGGGAATCTGCAATACAAAGTGGTGTATTCGACCAGCAACAATCTGGATACTGTAGCAAATGCCGAAGCGAATGGCACGGTGGCACAAAACTGGACAGCGAATGTGACCAGCGCGACAGCAAGCGGACTTACCCCCAGCACGACCTACTACTTCAATGTGCTGGTAAAAGATGAAGCAGGCAACAAGTCGCTGTACAGCGGGGTAAGCCAAGCGACGACGGCTGCCCCAGACACGACAGCACCCGTGGTCGGAAACAACGGAACCGTGACGGCGAGCCAAGCAACCCCAACCAGCGTGGATCTCAACTGGACGGCCGCCACGGATGCGGTGACGAGTACGGGGAACCTGCAATACAAAGTGGTCTACTCGACCAGCAACAATCTGGATACCGTGGCGAATGCCGAAGCGAATGGCACGGTAGCGCAAAACTGGACAGCAAATGTGACCAGCGCGACGGCAAGCGGGCTTACCCCCAGCACGACCTACTACTTCAATGTGCTGGTAAAAGATGAAGCAGGCAACAAGTCGCTGTACAGTGGAGTAAGCCAAGCGACGACGGCTGCTCCAGACACGACAGCACCCGTGGTTGGAAACGGCGGAACCGTCACGGCGAGCCAAGCCACCCCAACCAGTGTGGACCTTAGCTGGACAGCCGCTACGGATACAGTGACAGATGCGGGGAACCTGCAATACAAAGTGGTCTACTCGACCACCAACAACCTGGATACTGTAGCAAATGCCGAAGCAAATGGCACGGTGGCGCAAAACTGGACAGCGAATGTGACCAGCGCGACGGCAAGCGGGCTTACCCCCAGCACGACCTATTACTTCAACGTGCTGGTAAAAGATGAAGCGGGCAACAAGGCGCTGTACAGCGGAGTAAGCCAAGCGACGACGGCTGCGCCTCCGACTCAATTGGATATTGCTGCTGTTGAACATCTGGCCCCATTTACCGGTGTCCCGCATGGAACAGCCAAAACAGCCGCAGCACTTGGCCTGCCTGACAAGGTAGCGATTACACTCAGCGATGGCCGCAGCATTCAGACAGCTGTCGATTGGGATCTTTCGAGTGCAGACTATGAACCAGCCAAAGAGGAGCCCCAAACTTTTACGGTTTACGGAGCACTCAACCATTTGCCAACCGGAGTAAGCAACTCCCGAAGTCTGCGTGCTAGCATCAAGGTAAGCGTGAACGGAAAAGCGAGCATCGAAATTGTAGCAATCTCGCAGCCAGCCCCCATCGTAGACGTGGAAAATGGCACACCGAAAACGGCCAGGGCGCTCGGTCTTCCTGAGCGTGTGGAAGTGACACTTCGTGACAACAGCACGAGAGAAGTGAGCGTCAAATGGGATGTCGATGGATCGGATTATGATCCAGATGCTAAGAAAGCACAAGCCTTCAGCATTACAGGGAATCTTGAATTGCCTGCAGGGATCGACAATCCGAAAAATCTTACTGCAAAAATTCATGTTACTGTAAAAGCTGCCGTGGAAGGAACGAGAAATATCGTTGCAGTAACCGATCCGTCCCCTATCACCGATCTTCCAAACGGGGCACCGAAAACAGCCGGGGCACTCGGGCTACCAGAGACGGTAGAAGTGACGCTTAATGACGACAGTACGATGCAAGTACGGGTGAAGTGGGACGTAGAAGGTGCCAGCTACGATCCAGCAAACAAGGAAGCGCAAAGCTTCATTGTCAACGGTATTCTCACATTGCCTGAGGAAATTACCAATACAAGAGGAAAGTCGGCGAAAATTTACGTCACCGTCAACGCAGAAGATGGTCAAGAAAAACGAGATATTGTAGATGTGATCAATCCGGAAGCGATAACAGGCTTGAAAAATGGGACAGCCAAAACAGCAAATGCACTTGAATTGCCGAAAAAGGTGAGAGCGATTCTGGATGATGAGAGCTTCATCCTGGTGCCGGTCAGCTGGGACGTAGATGGAGCGGACTATGATCCCGACGTGAATAAGAGACAAAAGTTTACCGTCGATGGCAGCTTGACGAACCTGCCTGCTGACATAACGAACAGCCACAACAAAACGGTACAGGTGAGTGTCACCGTCGATAAAGCACATCGTGAAGATGATGGTCGTGACAACGATAGCGGCGGGGGTGGAGGATCTGAAACTGAGCATTCGGGAGATTCTCCAGCGGCAAATCAGGGAGGAAACGAGCACCATGCTGCAACCCGCCAAGCGATACTGGAGGCAGGAAGCGACAACTCCTTGCAAGAACAAATTGAGATCACGAGAGAAATCAGCGCAAGCGGCGAAAAAGTAGATTCGGTGCTTCTCGACAACAATAAAGCAGAAGAAATCCTTCGTGAAGCATCCCAACACGGAAAAGACATTGTCCGCATTGTGGTGGATGACCTGCCAAATGATCCGGCAGACAAAGTCGAGGTGAAACTCTCCAAGACCGCACTTGATCGGCTGAAAAAGCAGGACGTATCTCTCGAGTTCAAGACAGCGAAGGCGACGGTCACGATTCCCAAGGAAATGGTGGCAAACTTGTCGGAAGATGCTCTCTACTTTGAAATTGTCCCCATGAAAAATTCTGGGGAAGTAGCGGATGTTGCCGAGCGAGTAGGCAATGCAGCAGAAGTCCGGCAAGCAGCGAACGGCCAAGCTTTCCAGATTATCGGGAATCCTGTGGCCATTGAAACAAACTATCGAAACATCCCGACAAAGGTCGTATTCCCGCTAGACGAAAACACGTTGCCGAAGCAACCGCAGGAGTTGGATTCATTCCTCGCTTCCTTGGCAGTTTTCGTCGAGCATACGGACGGAGACAAAGAACTCAAACGCGGACAGCTCAAATACGATGAAAAAGGCAAACTGGTCGGTATTGAGATCGTAATTGACAAATTCAGTACCTTTGCCATTCTCTCCATAAATGGAATGGCCTCCGCCGATCCGGATCGAATTTTGACCAGAGCGGAAGTTGCCTATGAACTCGCGAAACTCGTAAATCAGAAAGAACATCAAGCCGCCCTCTCATTTACAGATGTTCAAGAGACGCATTGGGCGATCGATGCCATCCAGCAAGTGAGCAGTGCAGGGCTGATGGTAGGAGATGGGCATGGTCAATTCCACCCGGACCTCAAGGTAACCCGGGCCGAGATGGCAACGATCATGGCCAAATGGAAACAAAGTTCGGTATCTGACAATGAAGCCATTACGTTTTCGGATACAAGAGGGCATTGGGCGGCAAATATCATTGAGCAAGTGAGGAAACAGGGGATTATGAAAGGATATGCGGACGGATCGTTTCATCCTGATCAAGGAATCACACAAAAAGAGATGACGATCCTGATCCAGCGGTTGATAGGCAGCAAAAACTAAATTCTGTAGAGTGGTAACAAACCTTCAGAAGGGCTGTTCCGAGAGTAGATCCTGCTACTTGAGGAGCCGCTCTTCTGTTTGATGGAACATGCTTTTCAAGAGGAAATCAAATGAACAAGCGAACTGACCCCTCTGACAGCGAGGCGAAAAACGGCGCGCAAAGAAGCCCATATGATTTCAAATAAGAGCTGGGCGAAGATCTCGATAAATAGATCATACCAATTATAATGCGACGTTTTTTCTTTGCGAGTCATCACAATTCCTCATTTCGCTGGGTCTGAGAAAAGGATACCGGATTTGCATACGATTTATTTCAGGGAAAATCTGGGGCAAGTTCGAGGGACTGCAGTCCGTAAATGAAGCGAAAAAATAAAGTACCCTCTAGCGCAAAATCATCCAGAGGGTACTTTTCTTCGTTTCAAGATAGGCCTATCGCTGCCCAATCATTTTTTTCAA
The DNA here is from genome assembly GCF_052072235.1 of Brevibacillus fluminis. Lineage (GTDB taxonomy): Bacteria > Bacillota > Bacilli > Brevibacillales > Brevibacillaceae > Brevibacillus_D > Brevibacillus_D fluminis_A. The sequence continues at coordinate 1,433,653 of NZ_CM125436.1, forward strand.
ACGTCCTGCGAGCGGTACCACAATGATTCCCGCGAACACAACCTGCAGCACGTTTCCAGGGATGGAGCCGAATGGTTGAATCCAGTTCCCGTACAGGATGACTTCCGCAAAATAATAACCGACGATTTTGATCACCAGTGCGACGGCAACAGCCAATGTGTTGACCAGCATTTTTTTGCCAGGTACTTTTTCGGAGATGAGACCAGCCAAATAGCCCATTGTACCGACGATGATGAAGGTAAACGGTGCCCAAGCCGTCCAACCGGAGATCAGGTCGAAGAGGCCCATACCGAAAGCGCCTGCGATGGCTCCGGTTTTTCTGCCGTACACAAAAGCGGCGATAAAAAGAGGCACGTTCCCTAAGTGGATGAGGCCGCCGTTCCCCATGATCGGGAGTCGCAGGTTGATGAACATGGTGGCTGCAAGGGTAAAAGCGATGAAAAGGGCATTGATGACAAGCGTTTTTGTTTTCGATGCTTCTCTGGTTGCGAATGTAGAATCCATATGATTGCCTCTTTCTGTGTTTTTTCTTTATCATACACCGAATCTGTTACTTAATAAACACTTAATTTCATGATTTTGCACAGGTACAGAATTGCATTCGGGACAGATGTACAAAAAGGACGGTTTTGCAGCTTGCCCGATGAATTTTTCGTTTTGGTTGTGCACCATCAAATGATGGACAAGCGGACAATAAAAAATAGAAACCTCCAGTCTGATCAGTTCCATCGGACTAAGGGTTTCTTGTGAGATCAATTTGCCATGAGACAAAAAGGAGCACATGCAGGTGCCGCAGAAGCTCAGCTCACCCGTCTTGAAGGGAGGCTTCGTTCAGGGCATGGGCGGTGCGGATGGCGGATTGGATGGCCCCTTGAATCCAGCCGTGGTAATCGGAACCATGCTCCCCAGCGAAATAAACCCTGCCTTCCGGTGTTGAAATGTAAGGACCAAGGTCTGTTTCCTGAAAGGGCTTAAACATGGTGAATGCGCCTGCAGAAAAAGGATTCAGATCCCAATTCAGGACAGCTCCCGAGAGGAACGTCTTGTATACTTGCTCGCCGTGAATGTCGGCCATAATTCGGAGCGCTATCATGATCTGCTCGTCTTTTGATCTGCTGATCCACGGGAGTGCGTCATCTTCCCATGTATAGCTGGCCAGCACCACTCCGCCTTTCCCGCCGAAACCGTGGCTGGGGAAATAGGAGAGTCGAATGGGCAAATCCGTGACGCTCTGGCCGCCATACAGGCCTTCTTCTTCCCAGAACCTGCGTGAAAATTGCAAGCCTATTTTGGTCGAGGAAACGTAGTGAAGCTGGCGGATCGCATTCCATTTATGGTAGGAGAACAGGTGATTCGGTTCCACCCTGACGAATTGCAACACGGTAAACGGAACGGTAATGATGGTGTAGTCGGCGGTTACGTGAAATGGCTCTGACGATGTCGTTTTTACACCCGCTATCGTAACCTTGTCACCGTGTTGGGCGATTTCCGTCATTTTGCAATTGGTGTGAAGGCATTCTTTCACCTGCGGAAGGAAGGCACAGGGAAGTTGGTCAAAACCTCCGGAAATTTCATAAAACCGGGTGGTCGGCGTGAAGAGGATGAAGTCTCGCAAAATTTCCAGAAAGGAAAGTTCAGGGAACCCTTCAAAGCCGGACAGTACCTTGAACATATTGACCGCTGCCTCCGACAACGACTGCCCAACAGGATTGTGCCGCATAAACAAATCCATGGAATACATGTCAAACTGCTTCGTCACAATCGGCCAATGGCTCGCAGGGTCTTGGTTGATAAAATCAATAACAGGTTTGACAGCGAGGAGCGCCAATTCATCTGCGGTTTTTCCCCGTTCATGCGGGGCCAAAGGAAAACGGAGAATGTCGGGGTTTTGCTGATAAATCCACCGGCGCGTCTTTACACCGTTTACAGAAAGCAGATCGTTCGGCGTCATGTTGATGAATTCATTCAGGGGCAAGCGAAATTTCGATATGTACGCGAGTGTCAAAAGATGGGTGCTCGGGATTCGCATGGCCCCCGCTTCCACATATTGTCCATCGTAAAAAGGGGAACGCAGCGTAAAAACTCGTCCGCCGATCCGGTCGGACGCTTCCAGTATCGTGACCTGATGACCGGCTTCTTTCAGCAGAGAAGCACAAACCAGTCCGGCCATCCCTGCACCGACAATGACAATGTGCTTTGGGGCAGTTGTTTTCTGCAAACCGTTTCGGATGATAGAGACCATCGACGGTTCCGAAAGGGGGGAAGACTGTGGCATCGTATCCTCCTTTCCAACTCGATTCGTCCTATTCTATTCATGAGAGCGCCCGGATGTGATCGTATGGTTTGTTCCGACACCATTCGCACATTCATCAAAATTTAAAAAGAAATCCAAAAAGAGCGCGTATATTCCCCGCTGGCTGCTATGTGATGATGAAGACATCTCTGTACAGCAACTGGAGGTGTGGCGATTCGATGATTCGTATGCCTGAGAAAAAAGACGCGCTCAAACTGTTCGAGTACCTGCTCAATCCGGCGGTGGGGATGTACTCGCGAATCAAGCCTGCCTCTCCTGAAGAACTGTGGTTCAGCTTGATGGAGAAAAGGGAAGCAGCGGATTCCATTGTGCGTGTCATCGTGGACGATGCGGATGAGCCTGTCGGGTTTATTGCGATTTGGAATTACAACCGGTTTGCGCGGGAAGGGTTTCTCGCCACGATTATCGCTGAGGAGCATTGGGGAAAAGGCTACAATCAGCGGGCGAAAGCAGCTTTTCTTGCGGAGGTGTTTCGGCAAGGGCTGGAGTGCGCCATCGTATTGGTACGCAAAACCAATCCGCGATCGCTGAAGGCGGTTAGCAAGCTCCCGTATGCGTGCGCAATGCCGGTCGAAGAACGAACGCGCCTGCAAAATTTGTATGCGGGCATTACGGACGAACATGAGATTTTTGGAATTTACCGGGATGTTTTCGAGCGGGTGCAAGCGGAGATGCCCGACTCTGCCTATCCGGTTCTGCCCGTCTTGGAAAACTGAACATAAAGAATGACGAGATGAATGACCGCCGCTGCCGACAGTGAGCGGTTTTATTTTTTCAGTATGCAGGAACAAAAAAGAAACGGGCATGTACCCGTATCTAATCTTCCGGCGTGCGATCCAGAAAGAGCCTGGTGACAGACGTATAATCGCCTTTTTCCACCTCTTCTGGAGTGGCTTTTTCCTCGAGCGGATCGTGTCCGTTCATGCTCGGTGCCACGGTTGGCTCTTCTTTCGCAGCATGTTCTTTCGCGTCCATTTTTCCCCACCTCCTTTCAGGATTAGAGTGTGGAATCGGGAGCGTGCTTATGCAATTTGGGGTGGCCATATATCGAGGGGAAACTTCCGCTATTAAAAGACGCAAAGTTCGATCATCAGCCAATCGGCATGGAATAAACAGTATCCGCCCGGGAATAAATCCTTCCATTTTTCCGAACAGTATAAGGGAAGGAGGGATGGGGATGACCCAATTTGACGTATCATTGGTGCACAGGCTCGCCGACCAGCTGGAGGGTGTCGCGGTCTCGATGAAAAGCCATGTGAACAACCCGGATGGGCTTCAAAACGAACTTCAGCGTGTCGCGAGCATCGTCAACAGCTTGCAGGAGCTGGTGAAAGTGACGGACGCAAATGGAGCGAATCCTGTTGTACAGGATAACCGTGTGCGCTAGCGGCGTGCGTCAGGCATCGGAAAGGACGCAAAACGACATTCCAGCTGCGGAATGTCGTTTTTACCATGAGCGGTTGTTATTTTTGTACTTTTCGGTCTAAACCGGATTGATGCTGCAAGCGGGCCAAACGGTTCCGGGCTACTGGCAGCAGGACGTAGAGCGCTTGATGAAAATCATTTTGCGATAGTGTCCCAAAAGAGGAACCGGTTACTCCTCCACCACACCGCAGCCCCCGATAATCGGCACCCCGCCGGTCAAATCTTTTTCCAAGGTCGCAAGCTCGATGCGAATGCCGCTCGGGTCGTAGCAGAAAAGCGCGAGGAAGCCGCCTTCCTGGCCGCGTACGCCGATTCCGTCGAATTGCAGGCGAATCCCGTTTTGTTTCATGCGTGCTTCCAGTTGGCGCAGTACGGCAACGGACTCCACCTGCAAGGCGAGATGGTGCAGGCCGGCTGTTTTCACGGTCGCTGCTTGTTCGGCTGTCTGCCATAAGGTGATCATCGTCGTGCCGTCCGTCACAAAGGCATGATCACCTTCCACATCTTTCAACAGCTCAAATTCCAGAATGTCGGTAAAAAATCGTTTGGAAGCCTCCAGATTGGTTACGCTCAACCCCACATGGTTCACGCCTTTTGTCAGTGCCATACGTCCACCAGCTTTCTTTTCATTTTATTGTTTGGTTAACTTGGGAATCCGTGCCGAGCAGTTCCGGTACACTTGCTCGACAAAAACTTTGACCACCTGGATGCTGCCCGGGAACAAAGCGCACAGCTCCGGGTCATCCAGCAGTTCCGCCTGTCCGTTGATCCGCAGCCGCTGCTGATGGGTGAAATCGATGAAGAGCATGCCGACATGCGGATTCTCCACGATGTTCCCCAAGCTTTGGAATGCGCCGTTTCCCGGATAATCGGGGAAGATCAGCGTGGTGTCATCGAGAACTTTGACACAAGGGACGCCCCCGCGAAAACTGCAGTCGCAATTGCCGGCGCGATCTGCTGTCGCGAGGAAGAAAAATTCCATGGATTCCACATACCGGCTCAATAAATCAGACAGCTTGTGCCCGATCCGGATGCCATTCGTCTGAAACTTGCTCCGCAGAAATTGCTCGCCGCTTGCTTCCATCAAACTTCACCTCTTTTATAACCTTTAAATTAATTGTTTAATGGTTATATCATACATCGAACCTTCTAACTTGTAAATGGTGTTTTTATGGTTATAATTATTCTTGAGGTGAAAATCTTATGGAAAACACGCGCTATGTGTTAGGGGGAGCCTTGTGGATCAACCTGGCGAATACCGTCAATAAACGGGGTGTCGACCTTCTGGATGACGACGAAAAAGCGGAGCAGTGGCTGCTGGCAAATGATCTGCTGGCGAAGGAGAAGGGCGGGGACGGGCTGCAAGGCATCATCGCAGAGCTGCGTTCGCTTCGTGCACATTGCCTCGAGATATTGGCAGACCTGGAGCGAGGAGAGGTTGACCCGAAACGGACCCTGCAGCTTCAGTCCATTGTGGAAAACGTGCAGGTCCGCCTGTCGCTTTCGCACGCGGAAGACAAGCTCGAACTGATCTGCCGGGGAGTCACAATGACCGATGAGGTGCGGTATCAGGTCGTCCACTCCATCATTCATACGCTGCAGCACGTTTCGCGGGAACGGATTCGCTCATGCGAGCATGAGGAGTGCATTCTTCATTTTATTGATACTTCCAAATCGGGAAAACGACGCTGGTGCAGCATGGAGACATGCGGGAACCGGCAAAAGGCCGCAGAGTTTTATGCGCGAAAAAAGCTGCAAAAATGAAGGGGGCCAGCTTGGGAAATGTGGAGGCTTTCGCAAGCTGGCTCATTTTGTTCACGCGGGTTGCTCATCCATTCGAGCCGAGCAGCCACGCAATCGCTTCGGCATCTGTGGCAAAAACTCTGAACTGGCTGCCTTTGTTGGCTTCCAGCACCATTTCCTTGAACCTGCCTTTTCGCTCCAGCTGGTCGGGGAGAACGGCTGCCGTTTTGACATGGTAGTTCACGAACTTTTGCAAAATCGCGCCCGCAGCGCCGGTGCGCAGGTTAAAAAAATCGTCGGAAAGGGCAGCGGCTTGAAGCAGCAGCAGGTTCGTGTCGTTTTCGATGCACGCGGCAATCAGATCGAGCGCATCTTGTTCGGTTGCGAGCGGTGGCTGTGCAGATTGGCACTCGATATAGCGGATGTCGCCGCTTTCGCATACGCGGTATTTCATTTGGTTCGCCTCCTCGGAAAATGGTTGGGCATCAAGCTGTTTGCGGACGGTTTGAATCCAGTGCCACTCGTTTTTGTAGGTTGCGATGATGTTGTCATGGATCGCCTCCCAGAGGAAGCTTTCGCGCGGCGAGCGCTTGGGAGCGAGCAAGCCGCGCCGCTTTTTTTCTTGCTGCAGCAAAACTTGCAGGCTGATTTCGTTCTCATAACGGGTCAACAAATCGTTCAATTCGGCGGGGCTCAGCAGATCGGCCCACGCGAGCTGCGTCAAGAAGCTGTTTTTGTGCTCCGGCGGCAGCGGATCGGATTTGACCCATTCTTTCAGCTCCGCAAGGCCCGCATCGGTGATCGTGTAAATCTTGCGGGTAGGGGAGCTATCATGGTGGAGCACCTCATTGGTGACGAAGCCTTCGTCAAGCAGCTGTACCAGCGACTTGTAAATCTGATTGTTGTTGCCCGACCAGTACATAAAGGATGACTCCTCCATGATTTTTTTGATGTCATAGCCGGTCGAGGGCTTCCAGCTGAGAATGCCTAAGATGGCGAGCTTGATCGACATGTTGGTCACTCCTGTTTTTCATAACGTATGTTAACAGTAACATACGTTATTGGTAATTGCAAAATCATTTCAATTGATTTTAGTGGTCTCGACAAAATCCGATTTCACCATCCCGTAGTAAACCACGTCCTCATACGCGCCCCACTTCATGATGTGCTGGCATCCTAATTGGGCAAATTCCCTGAAATCCCCTTTTTCAAAAAATTTGCCCGACAGCTAACTTTCGTTACGATCGACCTTCTCGATCATTTTCAACACGTCCGGCGAAAGGGCAAAAAGCCTTCGGGAGACATCCTGAGGGCTTTTCGTTTTGTTCACGAGAGCAACATTTTCAATTTCAAGAAACTTTTGGTAACGTAAAGAAAGGAGAAAAACGGGAAGGGGGAACGAATACATGGAGCTGTTGGGAAAAATTTTTGGATGTCTGGCGGTTGTGGCCGCCATCTTGTTCATCGGGTTCTTCATGATGCTGGTGACCCCGCTTTTTGGCGGCGGACGGTTTTATCCGTTTGTCACGATGGGCAGTGCGGTGCTGCTGGCTCTTTTCGTCATTGTGCGAACGTTCGTGCCGATTCGGCCTCGCGTGCAGTTCCGAGCGCTCGCGGCCTGCTCTTTGCTGATCGGCCTGACCATAGCGGGCTATGAGATCAATCGAGCGTATGTAAACAGCATTCCGAAAGTCAGCGAGCAAGATGTCGATTTGGATGCCTACCGCCCGTTTCAGCCTGGCGGGCGGCTGGCTGTGCTGGATAAGCCTGCAACGCTTGCGCTGTCGTCCGATTTGCCGAAAATGGACGGTGCGACGGCACTTTATCCGCTGTATGCGGCTTTTGCCCAGGCTGTTTATCCACAAAAGCAGTACGACCGCTATGACAGCGAGGTGATGGTCAACACGACGCCGACTGCCTACGAAAACCTGATTGAGGGGAAGGTAGACCTCATTTTTGCGGCGGGCCCGTCCGATGCGCAGCTGGAGGCGGCGAAAGAAAAAGGGGTCGAGCTGAAGCTGACGCCGATCGGCCGGGAAGCTTTCGTCTTTTTTGTCAACGCAGCCAATCCGGTCACGGGTCTGTCCAGCGCGCAAATCCAGGAGATTTACGCCGGGAACGTGACCAACTGGCAGCAGGTCGGCGGGCGTGATGAGGAGATTCGCGCGTTTCAGCGTCCGGAGAACAGCGGAAGCCAGACCATGCTTGAAAAAATCATGGCAGGCCGCACGCTGATGAAGCCGCCGCAAGAAGATGTCGTCTCCGGCATGGGCGGGATCATCGCGAAAACGTCGGATTACCGCAATTACCAAAATGCGATCGGTTACTCCTTCCTTTATTTCGCCACGGAAATGGTGCGAAACGGCGATATTCGCCTGCTCGCAATCGACGGCGTGACGCCTGACATTAGCACGATTGCGAACAAGACGTATCCGTTTGCGGCCGAGTTTTATGCCGTGACGGCAGGAAGCAAAAACCCGCATGTCGCCCCTTTGATCGAATGGATTTTGTCGCCCCAGGGGCAAGAGCTGGTCGAGAAGACCGGCTACACGCCGCTTCATCGATAAGGCTGGATATTGACATAAAATTTGCCTGCTGTTATAAAAGGAATTGGATAGCACTCGTCGATTGAGAGTGCTAACAGCGTCTCCGAAACGGGCGGCGCTGCCTGCAGTACATTCACAGACGGAAAGGAAGACTATCTCATGGAAAAAAAGCAGTTTCAGGCGGAGTCCAAACGGCTTCTCGAAATGATGATCAATTCCATTTACACGCAAAAAGAGATTTTTTTGCGTGAGCTGATTTCCAATGCGAGCGATGCCATTGACAAAATTTATTACAAAGCGCTGACGGACGAAAACCTGGTCTTTGACAAAGACAATTACTTTATCAAAGTTGTTGCGGATAAAGAGAACCGCACGCTGACCATCCGCGATACCGGGATCGGGATGACCAAGGAAGAGCTGGAAAACCACCTCGGCGTCATCGCCAAGAGCGGATCGCTGGCGTTCAAAACCGAAAATGAAGCGAAGGACGGCCACAACATCATCGGCCAGTTCGGTGTCGGCTTTTACTCCGCCTTCATGGTTGCCGATGTCGTGACTGTGATCAGCAAAGCGCTCGGCAGCGACACGGCGTACAAATGGGAGTCGACCGGCGCGGACGGCTATACGATCGAACCGGCGGAAAAAGACGCCGTGGGCACGGACATCATTCTGAAAATCAAGGAAAACACGGAAGAAGAAAGCTATGACGAGTTTTTGGAGCAGTACCGCCTGAAGTCGATTATCAAAAAATACTCCGACTTCATCCGCTATCCGATCAAAATGGACGTGACCGGAAGACGGCCGAAGGAAGGCAGCGACAACGAGTTCGAAGATTATGTGGAAGAGCAGCGCATCAACAGCATGGTGCCGATCTGGCGAAAAAACAAAAGCGAGCTGACCGACGCGGATTACGAGAATTTTTACCAGGAAAAACATTACGGCTTCGACAAGCCGCTCAAGCATATCCATATCAGCGCGGATGGGGCTGTCGTCTATCAGGCGATCCTGTTCATCCCGGAAAACATCCCGTTTGACTATTACTCCAAAGAGTATGAAAAAGGGCTGGAGCTTTACGCGAACGGCGTTCTCATCATGAACAAATGCGCCGATCTGTTGCCGGACTACTTCAGCTTCGTCAAAGGGATGGTCGATTCGGAGAGCCTGTCGCTCAACATTTCCCGCGAAATGCTGCAGCATGACCGCCAATTGAAGCTGATCGCGAAAAACATCGCCAGCAAAATCAAGAACCAGCTGCAAACCATGCAAAAAAACGAGCGCGAGAAGTACGAGCAATTTTTCAAATCGTTCGGCCGCCAGCTGAAGTTCGGGATTTACAGCGATTTCGGCACCAACAAGGACATGCTGCAAGACCTGCTCCTGTTCTATTCGTCCAAGGAGAAAAAGTTCGTCACACTCGACGAGTATGTGTCGAGAATGCCGGAAGAACAAAAATACATTTACTATGCAACAGGCGAATCGATCGAACGGATCGACAAGCTGCCGCAAACGGAGCTGGTCGCGGAAAAAGGCTATGAAATCTTGTATTTCACCGAGGATATCGACGAGTTCGCGATCAAGATGATCCAAAGCTACAAAGAGAAGGAGTTCAAATCGGTCGCAAGCGGGGACTTAGGCATCGAGATGGATGACAGCCAAAACAATGCTGATGCGGTAAACGAAGAGAACAAAGAGCTGTTTGCGTACATGGCTGAGCAGCTTGCCGGCAAAGTCAAGAGCGTAAAAGCGTCGAAACGGCTGAGATCCCACCCGGTTTGCCTGTCCGCAGAGGGCGAGGTCACGATCGAGATGGAAAAAATCTTGAACGCGATGCCGAACAACCCGAATGTGAAGGCGGAGAAGGTGCTCGAGATCAACGTGCAGCATGAGGTGTTCCAATCGCTTAAGGACGCGTTTGAAAAAGACAAGGAAAAGCTGAATTTGTATACAGCGCTGTTGTACAACCAGGCGCTGCTGATCGAAGGCTTGCCGCTGCAGGACCCGGTTGCGTTCACGAACGATGTGTGCAAGATCATGGTGTAGGGAAGCGACGATACGGTTTGGCGAGGAAGGAGGGTCACCCAACAGGTGGCCCTTTTCGTTTTTTACGAAAACCGCTCGTGAATCTTTCCGCACAGCTCCTGCAAGGCAGCAACCAATCCTTCCTCACGCTCATAAAACCGGGCGGCCGGCAGCGGAATCGTGATGGCTGCGAGCTTGCCTGTGGGGGTATGAATGGCCGCACCAACCGCACACACGCCGACCGAATGCTCTTCACAGTCGTATGCGACCCCGCGCTCGCGAATCGCTTCCAGCTCTTTTTTCAAATCGGCATGGGCGGTTATCGTATGCGGAGTAAACGATTCAAGCGTTGCCGGCAAAAGCCGCTGGCAATCTGACCAGGAAAGCATCGACAGGATGGCTTTTCCATTGGCTGTGCAGTGCAGCGGAAAGGAGGCGCCGATGGCGGAAACCGCCTGAAGCCGCTGCGGGGCTGTGATCTGGTCCAAAAAGTATACGTGTCCGTGCTCCAAAATGGACAAGTCAACGGTCTCATCGACACGAGCGGAAAGCTGCTGGAGAAACGGACGCAGCTCGTCTCGCAGATCGAATTGAATCGCTTGGGCCAGGGAGACGAGACCGGGGCCGAGTCGGTAGCCGCCGCTTGCAGATGCGGGTACGACGAATGCCTCTTCCTCCAGGGCAAAAATGATGCGCTGTACCGTAGAGCGGGCCAGGCCGGAGAGGTGGGCGATCTGACCGAGACTTAATCCTGCGGGATGGTCTTTCAGTGCGCGAAGGATGCGTCCAGCGCGGGCGATGACTTGAATGCCGCCAGTTTTGGCAGGTTCGTTTGGTTGGGCGATGGTCAAGGAAAGAACCTTCTTTCTCAAACGTTGGGAAAAGATAAGGAAGATTGTATCGCATGACGGTACAATTAACCACATAATGGTATAGTGTATTACAATGCGGGCAAATTCTCAACCCATAAAAAAATCACCCTTTGAAAAACCGCCAACCGGCTGCTTCAGAGGGTGATTCTTTTTTCCTGCCTCTTCATCTGGCAGAAGCGGGGTAAATCGTAGAGGCGGTCTGAAACCGCTGATTGATCGCATCGCACGTTTTCAGCAGCGCCGCGATGATCCTATCTTCATTTCCGTGAAAGCGGGCAGCAGGCATGGGGATGGTGACGGCAGCCAGCTTTCCGCTCGTATCGCGGATCAGCGAGCCGACTGCGCAAATGCCCAGCGAATGCTCCTCGCGATCGTACGCAACCCGGGTTTGGCGGATCGTTTGCAGCTCCTGCATGAGCCGGCTTTTGTCCGTGATGGTGTGGGGCGTATACGATTCGAGGATCGCGGGCAGCGTGCGCTCGACCTCATGGTCACTCATTGCTGCCAGGATGGCTTTTCCGTTTGCGGTGCAGTGCAAGGGAAAGGAGGCGCCGATGCTGGAAATGGCCTGCAGGCGATGGGGAGCCGTGACCTGGTCGAGAAACAGGACGCTGTGATGGTCGAGAATCGACAGGTCGACGGTTTCATCGATTTCGGCTGAAAGCTGCTGCAAATAAGGGCGCACTTCTTCCCGCAGATCGATGCGCACAGCCGCTGCCAGCAAGGCGAGTCCCGGCCCCAGGCGCACACCGCCCGAAGCGGTTGCGGACACGACAAAGCCTTCCTCTTCCAGCGCATAGATGATCCGCTGCACAGTGGAGCGGGCCATTCCGACAAGCTGGGCGATCTGGCCGAGGCTCAAGCCGTTCGGGTGATCTTTCAAGGCCCGCAAGATGGTCGCCGCCCGGGCGATGACCTGAACGCCGTTATTTTTACTCTTTTCAGATTGTTCATCAGTCGGCAAGTGGGAGTGCTCCTCTCTGGCAAATTCATTAGCACTATCATACCAGAAAGCGATTTGGGAGAGGTAGCGTGGGGAGGGTTAGTCGAAATGAAAATACGTTCGTCAAAATGAATATTCTAAAAATTGTTGACAAAACAAAAAGGGTGAAATATGCTCAAATTGTATCGTAATACAATACTTTGTACCGCATTATGGTACACTTGATTATGGCGAATGGTTTTCATCAGACAGAGGATCGACAATTGAAACCGCTTCTTCGGTACAAAAAAGGAGGCTTGAAGCGATGCGAAAAGTCGAGTTTGATCATGCCCGCGCGTATCACCCGCCCAAGCATTTCGGCATGACCGCACTGAAGCTGCATGGCAGAGAGGAGACGGGCACACAGTCGTTCTGGGTCGGGCTGTCCCATTTTTTGCCTGGGGGAGGGGCCGAGTACGACTACGAGGAGTCCCCCACCGAAAAAGTGTACGTGGTGCTGGCGGGGGAGCTAACGGTGAAAACCAAAAGCGAAACGGTCGTGCTGCGAGAGTGGGATTCACTTTGTTTAGCGCCAAACGAGGGCAGAGAGGTCATCAATGCGACCAACCGCCCGGCGAGCATGCTGGTCATCGTCAATTATGGCGGGTAGCGGAACCAACCAAGGAGGAGGAGCGAATTGCTGGAAATGAGAGAAGCTGCAGCGGGGATGTTTGATTTGACGGGCCGTGTCGCGATCGTCACGGGAGGCGCCGGAGCGCTTGGCCGCGACATCGCGCTGGGATTGGCTGCGTTCGGCGCTGATGTGGTTGTGACGGGACGCACGATCGCGACCTTGGAGAAAACGGTCGGGGAAATCGAAAAGCTGGGGCGGTCGGCTTTGGCGGTCGCATGCGATGTGAGCAGAAAGGATGATGTGGAGGCATTGGTACAAAACACGGTGCAGCGATTCGGCAAGATCGATCTGCTCGTCACAGCGGCCGGCATCGCCAAGCGTTTTCCGGCGGAGGATTTTCCCATCGAAGCGTTCGAGCAGCTGATGGACATCAATGTGAAAGGGACGTTTTTGTGCTGCCAGGCGGTCGGCAACGTCATGAAGGAGCAAGGGCATGGAAAAATCATTACGGTCTCCTCGGTGCGCGCATTCGCCGGGCATCCGGGCGGCTATGCGGGCTACGGGACCAGCAAGGGAGCGGTCAATCTGCTGACCAAGCAGCTGGCGACCGAATGGGCCAAATACAACATCAACGTCAATGCCGTGGCGCCGACGATTTTCTGGACGCCGCTCACGCAAGAGGTGCTCGAGGATGAGCAGCTGAAGCAGACGTTTCTGTCGCGGATTCCGATGGGGCGCGCGGCCAAAACCGACGATTTGATCGGCAGCATCATCTTTCTCGGCTCAGCGGCTTCCGACTTCATCACCGGCCAAGTCCTGTACGTGGACGGCGGCTGTACGGCAGGGTGACGGGAGGGCGTTTTGATGAGAAAGCGTATCGCCTTGATCGGATCAGGCATGATGGGGACTGGAATTGCGCAAATATTCGCACAACATTCGTTTGATGTGACCATTTTTGCCGCAGAGGATGCGGATGCGCAGATTATGGGGCGCATTCAGGCGAATCTGCTGGTTCTCCAGGAAGGCGCCGTCATTTCGGCCCAAGAAGCGGAAGACGCTCTCGCCCGCATTACGATCGCACGAGACTTGCCTGCTGCCGTTGATGGGCAGGAATTCGTGATCGAATGCGCCCCGGAAAACATGGAGCTGAAGCAGCAGCTGTTTGCCACACTCGATGAGCTTTGCGATCCGTCTGCCATTTTGGCCACCAACACGTCGGTGATGAGCATTACCCAAATCGCCGGCAGAGCCAAGCGCAGGGAACGAATCGTCGGCACCCATTTTTGGAATCCGCCGTTTCTGATTCCGCTGGTGGAAGTCATCCGGGCAGCGGACACTGCAGAGGATGTGATGCAGCGGACGATCGGGCTGCTGAGGGCAGTGGGCAAGCATCCGGTTCGGGTGAACAAGGATGAACCCGGCTTTGTCGCGAACCGCTTGCAGCACGCGCTTTGGCGGGAGGCGATCTCGATCGTGGAGCGGGGAATCGCCGATGCCGCTACGGTGGATGAATGCATCCGCTACGGTTTTGGCTTGCGTTTGCCCGTGCTTGGCCCATTGGAAAATGCGGATATGGTCGGAACCGATCTGACGCTCGCGATTCATTCCTATTTGCTGGCTCATTTGGAGAACAGCACGGAGCCGTCCCGCCTGCTCGTGGAAAAGGTGGAAAGCGGGGAACTGGGCTTCAAGGCAGGCAAAGGCTTTTTTGACTGGACGCCCGATCAGGCGGAGCAATCCCGTCAGCGGCTGATTCAGCATTTGATCAACACAAAATAACCGATTGATTGTACACACCAAACCATTTTGGAGGGATTTTTCATGGGAAAATTGAAGCTCGTCGATCTCAGCCATCCGTTCGGAGACAAGGCTCCGCTATGGCCGTATTTTGAGGATGTCAAAATCGAGCGCGTCCATTACCACGCCAAATCGGGCGTTCTGTCGCAGCGCGTGACCACCGTCATGCACTGCACTACGCATGCGGATTCGCCCGCGCATGTGGTAGAAGGGCTGGCATACACGCATGAGATACCGTTGGAAAACTATTATGGCACAGGCGTCGTCGTGGACATCCCCAAAGGGAAGTGGGAAAAGATTACGGCCGAGGATCTGGCGAATGCGACACCGGTTATCCAGGAAGGCGACATCGTGATCATCCATACAGGCTGGCACAAATATTGGGGCGACAACCGCAAGTATTTCGCCTATTCGCCGGGACTGACCCGGGAGGCTGCAGAATGGCTGCGCGATAAAAAAGTAAAAGCGGTCGGCGTGGACCAGCAAGCATTGGATCATCCGCTGTCCACTGCGATCGCCCCGCATGGCCCGGGCCCGCTGATTCCCGAATTGGTCGAGGAATACAAGGCCGAGACAGGGCGGGACATTTTGCAAGATTTTCCGGAATGGGAGCCCGCCCATCGCGTCCTGCTCAGCAACGGCATCATGGGCTGGGAAAATGTCGGGGGAGACATCGAAATGGTAGTAGGCAAGCGAGTGACGATTTCCGGCTTTCCGATCCGCTGGTATATGGGCGACGGTTCGATCGTGCGCCTCGTAGCGTTCATCGATGAGGATGAGGCCAATCCGGTTGCGCCGCGCGTGTACAAATACGGCACATCGTGATCATGGCAAGTAACCACACATCGGAAAGGGGAGAGATTCGCGATGGAAGACAAAGTGATCGTGACGGTAGCCACGACCGGAGCGTGGCCGAACAAACAGGACACGCCGCATATCCCGTTGCAGCCGGAGGAAATCGCTGACGAAGTCTATGCGTGCTACAAGGCAGGGGCTGCGATCGCCCACATTCATGTCCGGGATGATGCGGGACAGGCGTCCATGAGTTTTGAAAAATTCGAGCGCACCGTCCGGCTGATCCGGGAACGCTGCGACATCGTCCTGAACTTGACGACCTCCGGCGGGCTCGGCCTGACAGATGAAGAGCGCATGAAACCATTCATCGAATTGAAGCCGGAGCTGGCTTCCTATGACTGCGGCTCGATGAACTGGGCCCACTCCACCGTTTTTCTCAACACGCCTCCGTTTTTGGAAAAGCTGGGCCACGCGATGCGGGAGAACGGGGTGAAGCCGGAAATCGAAATTTTCGACGCGGGCATGGTATACAATGCGCTGCACTATTTGAAGAAAGGCGTGCTGGACGCACCGCCCCATTTCCAGTTCGTACTGGGCGCACCGGGCGGCATCGCGGCCACTGTCGAAAATCTGGTGTTTTTAAAAGGGCTCCTGCCTGCCGATGCGACGTGGAGCGCATTCGGCATCGGACGCATGCATCTGCCGATCTTGTACGCCACGCTGGCGATGGGTGGACATGTACGGGTAGGTATGGAAGACAACATCTATTATTCGCGCGGCGTGCTGGCGGAGTCCAACGCTGCGTTCGTGGCGCGGACAAAGCGGACCGTGGCGGAATTGGGCAAGGAGCTTGCCAGTCCCGATGAGGCGAGAACCATGCTCGGGCTGCGTACAAACAACGTGCGGGTGTAATGATTCGATTGCACAGAGGAGGAGCGCGAATCCCTCCTCTTGCAGCGAACGTTTCGTAAGCGCTACCAAAACTGGGGGAGGATGCGATGGGCAACAAAACTCGACGTGCAAAAACAAAGAAACAAATGGTGGTAGTCCTGCTTTGCACCGCGCTGCTCGTATTCCTGGCAGCCTGCTCGGCCGGCCGTTCAGCGCCGACAGAGATTGTCCTTGGTGCCTCGATTCCGCAGACCGGCTCGCTGGCTTCCTTTGGCGTCTATGAGAAATGGGGGTACCAAAAGGCGGTGGATGAAATCAATCAGGACGGCGGGCTGTTCCTCCAAGCCTATGACAAGAAGCTGCCGGTCAAGCTCGTCTTGTATGACGATCAAAGCAAGCCGGAGCAGGTGACCCAAAACGTGCAGCGGTTGATTCTCGACGACCGTGTGCATGGCTTGCTCGGCTCCGCCACCCCGCCGCTCGTTCTGCCCGGCGCGACCGTGGCCGAGCGCGAAAAAGTACCGATGGTGACGGGGATCGTGCCTGTCCGCTCGTTCATCGGCGCCAATCCGAACTGGAAGTATGTGTGGGACCTCTTTTTCGACGAGGTGGAGATGACCGACAAGCAGTTTCTCGCCGCCGACAGGCTCCAGACCAACAAAAAAGTCGCCTTGTTCACAGACAATGAACCCGATGGCGTCGTGATGGGGAAGCTGTGGCAGGAAAAAGCGCAAACATTCGGCTACCAGATTGCTGCCCAGGCCAGCTTTCCCGTCGGCACCACGGATTTCGGCGATATGATCCGCAAGGCGAAGGAAGCCCAGGCCGAGGTCGTGATCGCGCAAATGCTGCCGCCCGACGCGATTTCGCTTGTCAAGCAGATGAAGACGCTCGACTACAAGCCGAAAGCGGTCTTCCTCGAAAAAGGCGCGGAGCCTGTGCAATTCGCCAACGTGCTCGGCGAAGCTGCGACCGGCATCATGGTATCGGGATACTGGCATCCGAGCTTGTCGTATCCGGGGGCCGAGACGTTAAAAGGCTCGTTTGAAAAAGAGACAGGCGAGACATACAGCCAGCATATCGCAGACACTTATTCCGCCGCACAGATTTTGCTGGACGCGATCAAGGCAGCAGGGACGCTCGACCCGGTTTCGATCAACGAGGCCATCGGGAAAACCGACAAAACATATGTGGTCGGCCCGATTGATTTTACCAAAGGACCCGGCGGTCATGCTTCCGTCCTGCCAACGTTCATGCTGCAATGGCAGGAGGGGCAAATCCAGATCGTGTACCCTGACTCCCAGAAGACAGGGACCATGCTCGGTTCATCATGATGCACCAGAAAGGGGTGGGACATATGGCTTCTTCCATCATTTTGGCGGGAGGGCTGAACGGACTTTTGCTGGGAGGTCTCTATGCGGTCGCCGCGCTCGGCTTGTCACTGGTATTCGGGGTCATGCGCCAGATCAACGTCGCCCACGGTGAACTGCTCGTACTGTCCGCGTACTTGAATGTCAGTGTGATCCAATGGCTCGGTTGGGACCCGCTGCTCGCGGTGGTCGTCGTCGCTCCGGCATTGTTTGTCATCGGCTATGGAATCCAGCGGTTTCTGATTAATCCCGTTACGTCAATGGGGGATGATCCGCCGTTGTTGACCGCGTTCGGTCTCTCCATTTTGCTGCAAAACGCGTTCATTCTCGTATGGAGCGCCGATTCACGCACGCTGGCAAGCTCTTATGCCCTGAAAGGAATCGAATGGTTTGGCCTGCAAATCCCGCTCGTTTACCTGATCTCCTTTTTTCTCGCGCTCATCATTCTCCTTGCGTTTCATTGGTGGCTCAAGACGAGCATGACGGGAAAAGCCATCCGCGCGGCCTCGCTTGATCCGACGACCGCGCAGACATTGGGGATGAATCCGCAGAAGCTGTATGCCATCACATACGGCATCGCGGCAGCCATCTGCGCCGTCGGCGGCTCGCTGATCGGCATGACGTTCTCCATCGTGCCGACATCCGGACTCAATTGGCTTTTGAAAGGATTCGTCGTCGTCATTTTGGGCGGGCTGGGCAGCATGAACGGGACGCTTCTCGCCGCGTTTCTGCTCGGCATGATGGAAGGGGTCGGCGGCTCGTTCGTCGGTACCGGGTATCGCGAGATGATCGGGTATATTCTCTTTTTGCTCGTGCTGCTGATTCGGCCTTCCGGGCTTGCGGGGAGGAACTATGCGTAGCCAACCAATCGTGCTGCAAGATGTAAAACGAACGATCGGTCCGCTCACGGTCGCGGGCGTCCTTCTCGGCATAGTGCTCATGGCGATCCCGTTCTTTGCCTCCCGCTATGCCGTCTCGATCTGCTTTTCGCTATATGTGTCCATTGCGCTGGCGCAAAGCTGGAATCTCGTCAGCGGCTATACAGGGCTGGTTTCTCTCGGGCATGCGGCGTTTTTTGGCATCGGCGCCTATGCGACAGGGCTGTTGATGACCAAGGCGAATCTCCCCTTCCTGCCAGCTGTGCTTGGCGGAGGGTTGGCCAGCGTGCTGTTTGCGGTGGCGATCGCTTCGCCGATGTTCCGCTTTCGCGGCTTTTATTTCTCCATCGGCACGATGGTGCTCGCGGAGGCGCTGCGCATCTGGATGGTCAACTGGTCGTTTACCGGCGGGGCGCAAGGGATCAACGTGCCTTTGGCAGACTGGCTGGATGCGACGGCTTTCTATTATTTGGCGCTCGCCTTGGCAGTCGCGTCGACGCTCTTCATCGTCGTGATTTTGCGCACCCGATTGGGGCTTGGCTTGCGGGCCATCCGCGACAATGAAAAATCGGCGCGCAACAGCGGGGTCAACATTTTTCGGACCAAACTGATCGCGTTTACCGTCGCTGCGCTCCTCGCCGGACTGGCGGGAGGCTTGCAGGCCGAATACATGGGCAGCATCGAGCCGTACTCGACCTTTTCCATGCAGTGGACGATCAGTGCGCTCACCATCGTGATTATCGGCGGGATCGGCACGATTACAGGCCCGATCATCGGGGCGATCTGCCTGACGCTGCTCAACCTGCTGCTGGTGTCGTACGGGGCTGTCGACCTGGTCATCATGGGGCTGCTCCTGATCGTCATCATCCGGTTCCTGCCCGGCGGCATCTGGAGCGGGATGGTTCAGGCTTACAAGGCGATAATCCGAAAACAGTCGGAACGTGGCGCTGGCCGTACGCAATGAGACAGGGATCATCAAGGGAGGGATCGACATGCTGCTTGCACTGCGGAATGTCAAAAAAAGCTTTGGGGCGGTTACAGCGGTGAAAGATGTCTCGCTGTCGATGCGGCAGGGCGAGGTTTTGGGCATCATGGGGCCGAATGGCGCAGGGAAAACAACGCTGTTTAACCTGATCATGCAGGAGATGAAAATCGATTCAGGCAGCATCGAATTTTTACAGAAGCCGTTGATGGGTGCCGCTCCCGACCAGGTTACGAGGATGGGGATCGGCAGAACCTACCAGATTCCGCAGCCGTTTCGCCAGATGACCGTTTTGGAAAATGTCATGGTCGGCGAGCTGTTTCGCAGCAAGGGAGGCACGGTCGCCGAGGCGCGGGAGAACGCGATGATCATCCTTGAAAAAGTCGGGATGCGCAGTCGGGCGGAAGTGAAGGCGTCCGCGCTTGGCCTGCTGGAATTGAAGCGTCTGGAATTGGCGAGGGCCTTATCCACCCGCCCGCAGTTGCTGCTTCTCGATGAAATCGCCGGCGGCTTGGTGGACAGCGAGGTGGAGGTGCTGAAGGAAATTTTGCTTGGGTTGAAAGCCGAAGGGCTTTCCATGCTGATGATCGAGCACGTTCTCGCTTTATTGTTTGAATTATCCGACCGCTTGCTGGTGGTTCATTTTGGCGAGAGCATCGTGGAAGGAGAGCCGCAGGCGGTGATCAACAATCCTCAGGTGGTAGAAGCTTATTTGGGCAGCACCGAATGGAAAGAAGAGCCGGCGATCGAGGTGGCACAGGTGCCGTGCGAACCGATTCGTGCCAAAGCGCCTCCGTTGTTGACGGTGGATCGGATCAGCGCTTCCTATGGAGAGTTCCAGGCGCTGTTCGAGGTGGAGCTGGATATTGCCGAGCGGGAAATCGTCGGCTTGATCGGCTTGAATGGAGCTGGAAAAACGACGTTGATCCGGGCTCTCACCAGACTTCTTCCAATCACGAAAGGCAGCGTCCATTTCAAAGGCCAGCGGCTGGATGAGGTGAAGCCGCATGAGGTGGTGGAGCTGGGTATCGCGCAATCGATTGAAGGGCGGAAGATTTTTCCGGAGCTGACCGTTTTGGAAAATCTCCAGCTTGGCGCGTATTCGGCACGGGCGCGAGCCAATCGAAAGGAATCGCTGGATCGCGTGTTCTCGCTTTTCCCGATTTTGGCGGAGCGCAAGCATCAGCTGGGGACCACGATGTCCGGCGGCCAGCAGCAGATGCTTGCGATCGGGCGGGCGCTGATGGCGATGCCTGAGCTGTTGATTTGCGATGAAATCTCGCTTGGACTGGCGCCGATCGTGATCGATCAGCTGTATGACGCGATCAGGGAAATCAATCGGCAGGGGACGGCGATTCTTTTGGTGGAGCAAAGCGTCGAGCGGGCATTGCGGACGGTTGATCGCGCGTTCGTCATCGAGAGCGGGCGCATCGTTCTTTCCGGATCTGCCCGGGAGCTGAAAAATCAGCCTGAATTCATCAACCGGTATTTCGGTGTTGCCACCCATCCGTGACAGCCGCAATTGTATGTCGCAACAACCATAAAGGAGGACGCGATGAAAAAAGAGCTTACCTTCCACGAGCAAATGAAGCCGTATGCCAGATTTTTTTCTCAACCGATGGCTCCCGTTCCCACAACGATTCTGGAGCAGCTGGGCGAAGGTCCGATCGATCCGGCCAAGGCGCTTTCGATCGGGCAAAAAAACGAATTGCTACAACCAGGGTATTTGCCTGCCGAGGTGGGGTATTGCCTGATGCCAGACGGCAGCGCGTTCGTCGCGATGCTGACCAAGATGCCGGGCGTCACGTTGGATATGTTCAACTGGTGGTTCGTGTGGCACGGTTTGGAGGGTCTCCGCTATAAAATCTGGAATCCGGAGGAGCATTACGATGTTCATGTGGCCCGCGAGGATTTACCGCGCCGGCTCGATCCGACTCTCGATTTGCGCGAGCGGAACTGGGGGACGACGGACATTGTCTATGAAGACGTCGGTACGGGGGCCATGGAATTGTACATTTCGTTTCTTTCGCCACAAGAGGCAGGCTATGACACGGAAGCGTTTGCTCACACTCGCGGAATCACTGCTGTCAGCGCCAACCTTGGTATGACGGAGCCAAGGACACCTCTGGTCACCTTCACGCATTTTGCCAGGGAAACGGCGGAAGGGATCGAACTGCGAAGCCGATTCTGGCTCGGCTGGAACATGCAGGAAGGCAAGCCCGTGCAGATCGCTGCGGACGTCCCGATCGCGCTTGCCAAAGGATTGGCCTACCATTGCGCAAAAGAGTTTACCAATCTTGCAGCGATATTGCCTCATGTTTATGCCGAAAATGCAGCGATCCCTGACAAGCTGGAAGACTATGATGCCTAGTGACGGAAAGGGGGGAAGAGCATGCGGTTGCAGATCAAGGAGGAGTACGAGGGCCGTCCCGCTGCATCAAAAAGCGCCGGATTCGGTCGTCGCGGTTGGGGACTGATCTTGTTTTCCCTGGTGATGTATTACAATTTCGCTGCATGGACAACCGACGGGCTCAATCTGTTTACAGAAGGCTTCGGTACATTGCATGGTTGGGATCCAGCCGAGCTGCTTGCCTATTCGACGCCGAGCGGCTGGTTAGGGATCATCGGCGGATTTGTTTTTGGCCAGCTGGTGATGAGTAAAGGCGTGCGGTTTTCGGCGGTGGCAGCCTTGGTGATGGGCGGTATCGCAACGATCTGGTTTGGCCGCGTCGAATCGGTGTTTTCCTATGCGATCGCGATCATGCTGATGAGCTTTTTTGCGACAGGCTACGGATTCGTTGTGCCTGGTACGTTGATCAACAACTGGTTTCCGCAGAAAAAAGGGATGGCGCTCGGCTGGGCGACGATGGGCATGCCGCTTTGTACCGCCACGTTCGTTCCGCTTATGGTGTTTTTGTTTGAGCGATATGGGCTGCCGAACACGATGGCAATCATGGGAGGTACGATGGTCTTGCTCGCGCTTCTCGCGTTGTTTTGGATCAAGGAGACGCCGGAGGAAGCTGGAGTTTATCCGGATAACGATCCGTCTTCCACGCACGTGCAGACGGATCGCGCCGAACGTGAGGCGTATGTCAGCCCGTTTACGCTGAAAGTGCTTGTGAAGGACAAAAATATGTGGCTGATTTCGCTTGGCTTCGGCTGTCTGTGGATGGTTACGGTAGGGATCGTCAGCCAGCTGATCCCGCGGCTTCTTTCCATCGGATACGATCTCGATTCAGCCATCCTCATGCTGTCGAGCGCGGCGGTCTGTGCTTTACCGGGCAGTCTCTTTTGGGGCTGGCTCGACCAGCGCAAAGGCACAAGGATCGCCGGAATGGTGTATGCCATCATGTATATCGCGACCCTCATCTTGCTGATCGTTCAGGGCGGAACCGTGCTGACATTCTTGACGGTGCTTATGGTCGGCATTGGCTTGGGCGGAATCAAAAATCTGATTCCTTCCATGGTTGGATCGATCTATGGTCGCTATGACTTTCCGGCGGCAAATCGCCTGATCACGCCGATCGCCTCGCTGGTGCGGGTGTGCGCGTTTGCGCTTATCGCTGTTGGGCTGAAAATAACAGGCAGCTATACCGGCGCCTATTTGATTTTTATCGCCATCGATTTGCTCGGATTATTTCTCATCAGCCGCATTGCGAAAACGGGTAACGAATCAGAATAAGAGAAGCCGCTCGGCTAAAGAAGACTGCCCGATTCGGCGGTCTTTTTTTGTTGGCAAACCTCACGTCATATGCGACGATCGCCCACATGTGGTTTAATAGAAAAAACATCGCAACGAAAGCGGCGGCAAGCGAATCGCCCAATGCCGCATGATCGAGGTGCACAGATGAAGACACTCATAGTAGGCGCGGGAGCAATGGCTTCCCTCTTTGGCGCCGCATTAACCCAAGCGGGAGCCGACGTAACCTTGTTTAACCATCGGGCGAATGAGCACACCCGCATGATCAACGAAAAAGGGCTACAGCTGATCGAGCGGGAGCAAAAGCCCGTCACAGTCAAGCTCCCGGTGATTACCGATCCCGCGGAACTGGCCGGCGGCTACGACTTGGTCATCTGTTTGGTCAAATCATTCGCAACCGCAAGCGTGCTGAACAAAATCATGCCCATCGTGACGCCAACGACGATGATGCTCACGCTGCAAAACGGCATCGGCAATGCCGAGGTGCTTGAAACATTTGTGCCAAAGGAACAAGTCCTTGTGGGCGGTACCGTCTCCGGTGCAGGAATTATCGAGCCTGGGCTGATCGCCCGGCGCGGATGGGGGAAAACGTTCATCGGCTCGGCCATCGCCGGCACAAACGAGCAGAAGCTTGAGGCAATCGCATCCTGGTTCACGCGCAGCGGGCTTGCGTGCGAGGTCGTTTCGGACGTGATGGCGGTGATCTGGAGCAAGCTTTTGGTCAATGTCGCTTACAACGGTCTTACAGCGGTTACCCGACTGACCAATGGAGATGCGGTCCGTTCCGCCCACGGACAGGCAATCGCGCGCCAATTAATCGAGGAGGCGGTGCAGGTGGCGAACGCGCAGGGCATTCGGCTTTTGTACGAAAATCCGGTCGAAGAGCTGATTCGCCTGGGGATCGAAGAGATCGCGGCGAACAAGTCGTCGATGCTCACCGATGTTTTGTTCCAGCGACGGACAGAGATCGAGTCGATCAATGGCGCGATCGTGCAAATGGGGAAACGCTTTTCCATCGCGACCCCCTATAACGAAATGATCACGCAGCTGGTAAAAGTCATTGAGGAAAGCTACCCGCTGTCGGTGACACACATTTGATCGTAGCTGCCGGGCACGGTGCGAAAAAAAGGCTCCGACAAGGGGAGTGCGGTTCTGCTAAGTCACAGGCGGCTTGCTTTACAATAAAGAGGACATCATCGGAGGACAACGGATTGGAATGGTTTGACGATTTTGATTGGAAAATCTGCTTTCCCGAGCAGCGCATTTACCTCATGCGCCAGCATAACTGGGCGTTTGCCGCATGGGAGATCGAGCGGCTGAAAGGGGCGCTGGACGCTCGCTCGCTCTTGGTCCATGTGGATGCCCATCTGGATGATACACCGGATGGCGTGTTTGTGCCGGGACTGAAGGAAGCGGCAAGCGTGGAGCAATTGTTGGCGGTCGCACAGGGGCACGATTACGCGAGCGGCCAGGTTTGCCCGCCCGATGCCATGCAGATCGACAATTTCATTTGGGCAGCGGTGGCGCGGGGTACGATCGGCGAGACCATTTTTGTCTCCCATCAAGAGGAGGACGTACTGTCGCTTGCCCAAATTCGCCAGGAAGCGAAGCAAAAGCGCAATGAAAACTGCCAACGCATCATCTCCATGCTGCCTTTCGACTGTGCTTATACGGATGAGCGGTTTTGGGATATTGAATCGTTCCTCGACGGATTTGACCGGGAGCGGTTGCACCGCGGGCGGACGGTGATCCTTGATCTCGACCTGGATTATTTCAATGTGTCGCGTGGCGAGGAAGCGCAGCTTTTGCCGGATGCCCAGGTGCGCGACTATCTAAAAGCGCTGCGGGAGCTTTTTCCGTGGGATGCGATAACCGTCGCGATCTCGCCCGAGTATTGCGGAGGGAAGCAACAGGCCGCTCATTTGCTTGGACTGTTTTTGGAATCGTTCAGCCTTTCTCTAGCAGAGGGGCAGAAATGGTAGAAATCGCTTTTTTCGCTCAATAAATCAGCGGCAGTCCAGGACTTAACTTTTCTTTGTCCATGGCTGCCGCTATTATTCTCAATGAACACTATACTGCGACATCAATCAAGCGGTACTACAAAATCAAGCTTTCCAAATCACGGGCCGCCCTCGTGATGAGTTCGTAACCGTCTTTTGTGACAATGACCGTGTCAGAGTGGCGGAATCCGCCTAATCCCGGAACGTAAAATCCAGGTTCGACGGTAAAGACCATTCCTTCTTCTAAAAGTGCTTTCTCGTCAAAACGGAAGAAGGGAGGTTCGTGAATATCCAAACCCATGCTGTGTCCGGTTCTGTGGATCGCGTAGTCACCGAAGCCGGCTTTCTGTATGACGGAGCGGGCTGCGAGGTCTACCTCACACATCGGGACACCAGCTTTAATGGTATCAAATGCAGCCTGTTGGGCCGCGAGCATGACGGAGAAAGCGTTCTTTTGCCTGTCGCTGGCTTCCCCGACAAAGCAAGTCCGCTCGCATTCTGCGATATACCCGTTCAACACAACGTGACGGGTATGGATCAGGATGTCTCCTCTTTCCAGCTTTCTCGTATTGGAAAACACGTGCGGCATGAGAGTTCGCTCGATACCGGAAGGCGTCAGCGCATTGACGCCAACGATCGTATCGGGATAGAGGCGAGAGGCTTCCTCGAATGCAGCCTTGTGTCCCTGTTGGTCAATTTCCAGTTCGGTCACGCCAGGGCGTACCGCCTCCAGCGAGGCGCGGACTGCCAGACTGACCATTTCTCCGGCAGAGCGCAACAGAGCCAATTCTTCCGCATCTTTTACGACGCGACAGTTCAAAAGGTCCCGGGAGACATCGACCAGTTCCCAACCTGCCGCCAGTAAAGCCTTTTCAAGCTCCATCGATACGGCGTTGAATTCGACCCCCACTTTTCCAGGTTGCACGTTTGTCTGCATGTATGCCAGTAGGGATGTCACCGGATTCGTTCCCAGATGCGCCTGCTCAGGATGCTCGTAATACACGATGACGCGATCCACTTGGGCGGCGTGTCGGGCATGTGCTTCTTCCAGTCCTGGCACAATAAAGGCGCTTTCGTTTTGCGTGAGGATATAAAAGAGAGGGCGAGAATAGATGATCGCTTTATAGCCGCTTACATAATACTGGTTGTTGGGCGAAGAGAGCATGATCGCTTTCAAATCATGTTTTCCCATGAGTTTTTGCATCATTTCCATTCGTTTTGAGCGAGTCATTTTCATTCCTCCTAAAATGTTGTTTCGACTATTTCTTACTTGGAGTGGAGATGTGGGGCGGGCGCCAACAGCTTTTTGGACGTTCCGAGGAGCAGTCCCATGGCAAGTGACAGCAGATTTCCCACGATTAAGTAACAGAAGGCGATCGTGTACGAACCATGAAATGCTTGGATCAAGGCTCCCATGATAGCAGGCGTGAAGAAAGAGGCGAGATTTGCTCCTGTGTTCAGCATCCCGAACGCACTGCCCATGATTTGGGAAGGCAGTTGTTTAAGCGGTATCGCCAAGATTCCCATATAAGCAATTTGAATGAAAAAGGCAGCGATGATTTGGGCTGAAATCGTTAACGCGAGAGATTCCACAGTAAACATCGCATAAATCGAGATCGCTGCGAGCAAATTGCCGAAAATGATGAGCAGTCTTTCCTGATTCACGAAAATCTTGTCCACCAGCCAACCGCCAACCAGATAGCCTGCCATGCCAGCGAGTAAAGGAATGGAGGAATACATGCCGGCGTCTAGCAAATTGATCTTGCGGACATTCATGAGGTAGGAGGGCACCCAGCTATTTAATCCCCACATCGCGGTATACAAGCCGAAAAGGGCGAGCATGGTTTTCCACATGGAAGGCGAAGAAAAGAGAGAGCGGAGGGATACTCCTTGCTCAGTTGCTGATTCTGACGGTTTAACCGGGTTTGAGCGGAGAAACAGGAAATACAAGAGCGCGATGACAACACCGAGGACTCCCAGCGAGATGTACACATTTCGCCATCCGATTTGGGTAATAAAGAATGCTCCCGCCAGACTTGCCGCGGCCCCTCCCAGGGTGATCGCCACGAGCAAGATCGACTGCGTTCGTGACCGTTTCTCCGGTGGAACATTTTCGCTCATCAATTTGGTTGCTGCACCCGGAAATGCTCCTTCCCCCACGCCAAAAAGAAAACGAATGATCAGTAGCGATGTGACAGACCAAGCCACTCCGGAAAGTCCGGCAAATAATGAAAAGACGAGGATGGTGATAATGATAGCGATTTTGGAGCCATAACGGTCTGCCAACCAGCCGCCTGGAATTTGCATGAGCGTATACCCGAGATAAAATATGCTCAGGACTACACCCACAGAAGCAGCATCCAACTGCAGTTCGTTTCCGATGGGAACGATGGCGATGTTAATGAACATGCGGTCCATGGAGGAGACAAACCAGCCCAGGAAAAGCAGTGGTAACAGCAAACCTTTTTGTTTCGATGATCTCGAGGTCAAATCGAGTCCCCCTTTTGTTTTTGTAAATCTCATCTCTTCACTGATGCAGGAAAGCTATAACCGATAGGCTCTGTCTTCATGTCTAATGCGGGATAACCCTAGTATAGAAATGTTTCTATAATTGTGGAAATATTTTAAAAAATACATTATGATACTTTGAAAGTATAAGAAGCATGGGGGGATTCCATGGAGCTGAGACATATCCGCTATTTCACGGCATTGGCAGAGGAGCTTAACTTCAGCCGTGCCGCAGAACGATTGCATATTGCCCAGCCGCCTCTCAGCAGGCAGATTCAACAGCTGGAAGAAGAGGTCGGCGTTCTTTTGTTTTATCGAAACAAGCACCGTGTGGAACTGACGAATGCGGGAAAGGCATTTTTGGAAAAGGCATATCAAATGATCGATTTGGTAAAGGAAGCTTCCGATACGGCACGCATGGCTGCAAGAGCCGAGCACGGAAAGCTCATGATCGGATTTACAGGGACGGTTGAAAGCCTTCTGCCGTTACTGTCGATCTATCGCGAAAGGTATCCCCATGTGAATATGAATTTGCAACTTATGGGAACTACCTCTCAGGTCACAGCTTTACAGGAAAAAAGAATTGATGTAGGAATTCTCACTCCGCCGGTAACCAATGAAGACATCATCGTAAAAAAATTTCTTAATCCGCCCTTTGGTGTAGTCTTGCCGGAAGATCATCCGTTGGCTGTACAAGGGAGGCCCATTGCCATCACAGATTTGGCGGAAGAATCTTTTGTCATTACCCCGCGTGCGATTGGACCAGGCTTTTATGATTCGGTCACGAAACTTTGCAATGACGCCGGTTTTTCGCCAAAAATCACCGTGGAGACGCATGACCTGCCATCCGTTTACGCCCTGGTGTCTGCAGGGATGGGCGTATCGATATCCCCTTTGTTGCGGATTCAAGTGAAAGGCGTGGTGTTTCGGGAGTTGATCGACTGCAAGGTACAATTGGAAGGCGGCATTGCGTACAGGCGGGATGAGAAGTCGGAGGTCATGCACTCATTTTTAGAAACGTTTTTGGAATATATTTCTTCTGAGTCCTTTTGAAATTTACATGCCACCGACTGGCATCATTTGGACAAATGTACGCCCAGCATATACAATAGTCTTGATTAGAGGAGGCGGAGGGCATGTACATGAAGGAGTCGCATGATTGGAAACAATCAGACAGAAGGGTAAAAGTACGCGAACGGGGCATCATCGTTGGCAAACTCCAGCCCGGCAGCAAAAATTGCATTACAGATGTAAGCGGTGTCAAAGTCGGGCATGTCACGCTGGACAAGCCGCTCGATGATGAGGGGAGTGAGTATGCGTGCACAGGTGTTACCGCCATTCTCCCGCATGAAGGCAACCTGTTCCGCGAAAAGGTGACGGCTGCAAGCTACGTGCTCAACGGATTCGGCAAAACGACCGGACTGGTCCAGGTCAATGAGCTGGGTGTGCTGGAATCGCCGATCATGCTCACCAACACGTTTTCCGTTCCGGCGGTCGTGCAAGGCGCGCTTACCTATATGCTGGAACAAAATGAGGAGATCGGCGACACGACAGGAACGATCAACATCGTGGCAGGGGAGTGCAACGACAGCCACCTCAACTCGATACGCAAATGTGCCGTAACGCCGGAGGATGCGATCGCAGCGATTCGCGCGGCTTCTTGTGAGCCGGCGGAAGAGGGGGCGGTCGGCGCTGGCAAAGGGATGGTCTGCTTCGGCTACAAAGGGGGAATCGGCACATCGTCAAGAATCGTGCCGCTCGATGGTCAACCCGGCTATACGGTTGGCGTGCTCGTGCTGAGCAATTTTGGCGGAAAAGACGAATGGTTGCTGGACAACTATTTGCCGCGCAATCGGGAAGGTGCAATCGATAAAGTAGCGGACGGTTCGATCATTTTGGTTGTGGCCACGGATGCGCCGGTGAGCGACCGGCAGCTGCTGCGCATCGCGAAGCGCGCGGGGATCGGGCTCGGCAGGACGGGCAGCCACTTCAGCCACGGCAGCGGCGATATCGTCATCGCGTTTTCCACCGCCCACAAGATTCCGCACCATGCACAGGAAGTGACGGAGTCCCGCACGCAGCTGCGCGAGGATCATCCGGTGATGAACCATCTGTTCATGGCTTCGGCAGAAGCGGCGGAGGAAGCGATCTTGAATTCGCTGTCGCAGGCAGTGACCACAACCGGACGCAATCAGCAGGTCGTTCACGCGTTTCCATTTGAATAGCATGATTCTCATCCGTCTGTTGCACACGAACAGGCGGCCAAAAGCCCGCCGGGGATTCGCTGAGCGGGCTTTTACGTGCGCAGGTAGCGATATTGCCGAAAGCCTGGGATTGACAGCAATGCCCAATTTTATGTAAGATTTTGATTAACACGAATGTCAATGTAAAAGGAGCTACTATGTCACCACGAACGAAAGAGCAAAATGAAGAAATCCGCAAGCAGCGTAGACAAGAGATTTTGCAAGCGGCGATTCTCGTGTACGCGGACAAGGGCTATGCGGCTTCGGAGATCGGTGAAATAGCGGAACGTGCCGGTCTAGCGCGCGGACTGGTATACCATTATTTCAAAAGCAAGCAGGCGCTGTTTCGCGAGCTGTATGAATACATGATGGATGCGACGCAGCAAAGGACGAAAGCTCATTTTGAGCAAAATCTTGCAGCATTCCAGCTATTCGCTGACTATGCGCGGATGGTATGCAGTCAGGTGCTGGATGCTCCGGCCATTTCGCGCTTTTATACGCGGATCAGTCTGGATGTGCATTACTTGTATGGGGCAGAAGAATTTTCCCCGTTTGAGTGGATGAAAAGCTTCATTGAGCCGATGACACAGGCAATTGAGCGGGGGATCCAGGAGCAAAGCGTGCGCAGCGGCGAACCGAGCTTGCTGGCCATGCAATTTTGGGGAGCTGTTTCACAAGGAATGCATTACTTGGAGCAACTGAAGCAGGAGCTGGCGGCAGAAGGGGCATCAGAGCGAGAGAAAGAAGAGAAGATCCAAGCGGTATTGGAGCAAGTGATCGAGTCCGCGATGGCAGTTCTTACGCCAGCGTAATTTTTTTTGGTTTTATAATTGACATTCGCGATAGTCAAAAATGTTATAGAAAGGTTGGGAGGTACACGTTGAAAACAATCGTCATTCTTTGCCATCCTACGCTTGAACGTTCGAGAGTGAATCAAACCTGGGCGAATCGATTGAAGCAAGAGAGCCGGATCACGCTCCATGATCTTTACCAGGAGTACCCGGATAAGTTGATCGATAGCAAGAGGGAGCAGGCGCTGCTGTCCGAACATGAACGGATCGTGTTCCAGTTCCCGTTGTATTGGTATAACATCCCGTCATTTTTGAAGCAATGGCAGGAGGACGTACTGGAATACGGATGGGTCACAGGGGAAGGCGGACGCATGCTGCACGGCAAAGAGATCGTGCTGGCGATATCGGTCGGTGCGCACGAAAAGGCGTATCAGGCAGGAGGGTTCAACAGCTTTTCCATCAGCGAGCTGACACGGCCGATGCAGGCGATCGCGAATTTGATCGGGATGAAGTTTTTGCCCCCCTTTCTCCTGTTTGGCGCTGCACAGGCGTCAGAGGAGGAAATCGGCCAAAGCGCAGAGGCATATGTCCAGCATATTCTCGATGAGAATCTCGACCCGAGGCTGGCACTAAGGCGGGCTATGCAAAAGCAAGCGAACTGACGGGGAAAGCGAATGGAAGAGTGTATAAGGAGCGAGTAGGCGTCAGATCGGAGCATGATCAGACGCCGTTCCTTCGTTAGAGCGAATAGTAGCGGCGAGAGATGAACGACTCAAAAAACTGGTCGGGATTATTGGAATTCAAGAGCGCGTTGTATATGCGGGGAGGCACGTCAAAATATTGTTTTTCCGTCTCGTTTTTCATCCGGATAAACATGGTCTTGGTCTCGTATTGATAAGCGGTCTCCTTGATGCAAGCGGAGTCGATCTCTTTATAATTCAGTGCGCCTGTTCGGTTCGCTTCCCAAGCAAACAGCTTTCGAAACAACTTCATCTGGTTCTTCATCCCTACTTAACGATAGATTTGTTCGACAATTACTTTGCTTATTCGACAAAAAATAGGTAATTCCTCCTAATCAAAACACCTGCAGAGAAAATGAACAAATGTACAGAAAAGTAGCGCCTTCATCACGAAGGCGCTTAAGTAGAGGGGGTATATTGGATGGTTGGTAGGTTGTAGCGTTTGGCTGCTTACAAGTACAAGTGTAAGCGGAAAATGTGAAATTAATATGTAATTGCTTTGGAAAATACGTGAGATTCCGATGTCGGTTCGATGGAAAATTCGGCGTTCACCGTTGCTTTTACCTGCAGTTGGCCGGCTTCAATCGGGGTTGCTGCTGACGCCATTTTGGCGTAGGCAACGGGTTCAGGAGGGCTCGGCGTGCCTTGCGACGTTTCGCGAATTTTTTGCGGCAGCAGATTGACCGGAGCGCCGATCGTTTGCGAAATGGTGTAGGCTTTTTGCTGGGCACTGCGGATCGCCAAAGACAATGCTTCGTTGTAGCG
Organism: Brevibacillus fluminis; assembly: GCF_052072235.1. Lineage (GTDB taxonomy): Bacteria > Bacillota > Bacilli > Brevibacillales > Brevibacillaceae > Brevibacillus_D > Brevibacillus_D fluminis_A. The sequence continues at coordinate 1,465,588 of NZ_CM125436.1, forward strand.
TGCCTCGGGATGGGCGAGCGTAAACTGGATGTTGGAAACGGAATTCGCTCCGTTCCGTACGGCCTGATCCACGATCTGTCCGACCAGTGCAATTTGCGGGATGGTGACTTGCAGCAGATGTGTGACCCGATACCCTCGCAGCAGCTGTTTGCCGTCTTGATAATCGTACACAGAATCGATCGTATACTGCACCGTTTTGATGTTTTCGTTCGGGATGCCCATTTGCAGCAGCCCGTTGATTACTGCCGTCATCGCAGCCGAATTGGCCTGCTGCGCCGCTGTGAGGTCCTTGTTTTCCGTAACGGCTCCCAATGTGACCAGCGCCAGATCCGGCTGCGCGTTTACCACTCCTTCTCCGTTGACCGAAACGGTGCCGCGTGTGGGCACATCTGCAGCGGACGACATGGAGCCGAAGTGTACAGGATGCGAATGATCGTTCATGCGTAACCCAACCTTTCCGAATGGATCGTTATCATACGAATATGACGGAATGGGCGTTGGCGTTACCGGCTTTACGGATTTTGCCGCTGGCGTCTGGACCAAAACATGGCGACCAACAGGAGCAAAAGCGGCAGCAAGATGCCGTTGATAAAGGCGTAATACGTCCAAAATGGCGAGATGATCGCTTCATAGTAGGCGTTGCTGGGGACGAAAAGCAGTGTGCAAGGGACCATCAGCACACCGAGCGGCAGGATGAGCGACCGATGATCGTCTAGCCGCAAAAGCTGGGTCACGCCAACGGTGGTCGCATAGAAGCAGACGGTCGTTTTGACGAAAATCGTGATAAACCAGATGGTGGCCAATATTGCTTCGAGACGGGTGAAGAAATGTCCGACGTCGATGCGGGTGGCCAATATGAAACCAGGAAAGACTTGCTTGGTCGTAAGCTCGGCGCCCAAAACCAAAATCGTGAGCAAGGTAAGCACGAATAAGACCAGATTACTGAGCAACGCGCCGAGGATAAACGCTTTGGTACCTTGATGCGGACGCTCGATGTGGGCGAAAATCATCAGCAGGATGGCGAGTTCCGACATGAAGCCGATTTGCTGCGCATTGCTTTTCCATAGTGTGGACAGGCCGTGCTCGAACATCGGAAACAAGTTGTCTACATTGATCTGTGGCAAGAGGGCGACGCCTAAAATGACGAGCAGAATCGTGGCCCAAGGGATAAAAATTTCCGCTGCGCGCACGAGCGGCCCAACGCCGACGCGCGCGCCTTGCATCGTGATGCACAGAAAAATAATGATAACGGCCTGGAGCGGTGTGCGCGGAATGAACTGTGTCAGCATAAAATCGCCGATCTCATACAGCATCAAGACGGTATCGATGAAAATGAACAGGATGAAGATGACGGAGACCAGCTTCCCCAGCCATTTCCCCAATAAAATCTCGCTGTATTCGATCATGGTTGCTCCTGCGAATCGGCTGCCCAGCTTTCCGAAAAGGTATGCGAAAAGGAATGAATCAATGAATCCAATTCCGGAGGCGATCCAGGCGTCTTGGCCGGAGTCGGTGGCCAGCATTTCAGGTATGTATAAAATGGAGTCGCCAATTCCGTACAGCATGACGAGAATCATGAACTGGCGGGCGTTTATCGTATGGTTTGCAAGCAGCGGGGACACCCCCTCAAGGTGAGTAAGCGGTTCGTGTTATTGTTTGCGGAATCAGGTGGAAATATGAGGTTGCGATGTCAGTGTCATAAAACATAACATGAAATAAGAAAAAAATAGAAAAGTGGGTTGAAAAACTCCAAGATAATGTTAGAATATATTACATGGATGTTCTACTCGAATGTTCCACTCCACACTTCCTTATTTGGGCCCGATGCCTTGTCGGGTCTCTTTTTTTTCTGAAACCAAACCGATATAAGTACGTATGAATATTTGTAAACTTCAGAAGCGAAAGGGAGAATGAGATGAGCGAACCGAACGTGACGAAATTGCCTTCCCGCTTTGGCGGCGGGTTCAAAACCATTGCAGCTATTATCGTGGTCATCCTGATTGCCGCTTTGTCGTTCGAATCCTTTACCATTATCCAGGCTGGAAACCGCGGAGTCGTGCTCCAGCTTGGCGCAGTCCAGGACAAAGTATTCGACGAAGGGCTGCATTTCAAAATGCCTTTTATCCAAAACGTCATCCCGATGGAAGTGCGGGTGCAAAAAGCAGAATCCAGCCAAACGTCCGCTTCGCGCGATTTGCAGACGGTTTCGACCACGATCGCCGTGAACTACCATATCGATGGGAACTTCGCTAACAAACTGTATCAGCAGGTGGGCATTGATTACGTCGGGCGGATTGTCGATCCTGCCATCGCCGAATCGCTCAAAGCGGTAACGGCGCAATATACAGCCGAGGAATTGATTTCCAAGCGCCCGGAAGTGAGCGCCAAAGTAAAGGAAGTCTTGAACCAAAAGCTGTCCGCCTATCACATTCTTCTGGATGAGATCAACATTCGCGAGTTCAACTTCAGCGATGAATACAATAAAGCGATTGAAGCCAAGCAGGTGGCTGAGCAGCAGGCGTTGAAATCCAAGCTCGATCTCGAACGGATCAAAATCGAGAAAGAACAGGAAATCACGAAAGCGCAAGCCCAGGCGGAAGCACTTCGCCTGCAGAAGCAAGAGGTAACGCCGGAGCTGATTCAGCTGAGACAAATTGAAGCGCAGCTCGAAGCGATCCGCAAATGGGACGGCAAGCTGCCGAGTGTGACAGGAGGCGCAACGCCGTTCATCAACGTTGGGCAAAAATAACATTGTTCTCCCGGCCAGTCCGAATCAAACGGGCTGGCTTTTTTTGGTATCACAGCAAATCGGCAGACAAGGCTAACATGCAGTCACACATTTGCTCGGCCGACATAAGATAATCGTAAGCAGGAGGCAAAATAGACCTGCATCAATGAAATCGCTATCAAAAGGAAAGGAAGTGCATGAAGATGTTCTGGGTCGTCTGGGCTGTCGTAGGCGTTGTGGTTTGGATTGTCATGAACACCTGGTTGACCGGCCAAAAAGACATGTGGTGGGCATCGCTGATTGCCACCCTCGTCGGTACTTGGCTGGGTGATTTCCTGTTGGGTGATTGGGCGTGGATGCTGGCTGGCTTTAATGTGATTGCAGGGATTATCGGTGGTGTCGTGTTTAACTGGCTATGGGGACTTCTGCGCAAGCAATCCAGCTAAACGCGGTGAAAGCAAGAACGAGGCAAGCCAACGGTTTCATTCTTCTTATTCGCACAGACTGCCAGCTGCGATTTGCGGCTGGCAGTTTTCTATACAGATAAGAATTTAGAAAATTCTTATCCAGTATAAGTGCAACCGCGGCTTAAGCCAAAAGCTTGGCGTAGCCGGGTTTTCTTATCCCGAATCGAACCTGAAATGCATCGAAGTGATGCAAAACAGGTTCGATTTTTTGTTGCTATCACGATAGAAAGCCATTTTCGATGCAAAATGTGTTCAAATCGCAGGGAGCTATGCGGAATGTCACCGGTTTTTTGATTGGCAAGAATATTGCAAAAAAAGAAAAAGAGAGGTGAGCCAAAAATGCAAAACATTGTCTGTTTTCTACCTGCCCAAAATGGATTGCGTTTCCATAAGTACGCATGGGGGCTTTACAAAACAGCACAGAAACTGTGTCATCCTGAAAAGATCGGCGCGCTGGTGGCTGTGGTGATCCATGCGGGAATAAGCGAAAAAGTCTTGCACGAGCTTCCGTTTGACGAGGTGCACCATGTACAGGTTGGGGCGGATGATTGGCAGCTTGCGGACGTCCAGCTTGAAATGGCGGAAGAAGTTTTGCAACGGCTGCAGATGGCGAAAGCCACCTATTTATTCGTTTCCACGCCTTTCTATCAGGAAATTGCCGTTCGCTTATCGATGCGACTGCCCGATGCCGGCATTGTTACGAACGTTTTGGAGATGAAAAACGGAAAAACGGACGATGGGTGGTTGGTAAAAAGGAGTGTGTTTCAGGATAAGGCACATGAGTGGCTCGATTTCCGTGGAGCACAGCACCAGTTCATTACGATGCTGCCCGAGGTTTTATACGGAGAAGAAAGGAAGGGAGCTGCCGGAAAGGTCGAACAGATTCCGTTTTTATCGCCCGGACGCAGGCGTGCCATTGCTTATTTGGGTGAATTCACGTTAGGGGCAAACGATGTAAAGCTGACGGAAGCCCGCTGTGTGATCGGGATCGGTCGCGGGGTTCAAGGCGGTGGCCCCGCTGCTTTTGAAGCGATCTCCCGGTTGGCGGACCTGCTCAATGCCCCTATAGGGGGAAGCAAAGTAGCGGATGAGCTTGGCCTCATCCCCCGCGATAAGCGAATCGGGTCGAGCGGTCAGGCGATCGAAGCCGACATCTACATCGCCATCGGGATTTCCGGTTCAAGCCAGCATTTGGCGGGGATTGCTGGCGTAAAGCATGTGATTGCGATCAATTGGGATTCGGCAGCCCCGATCTTTAGCCGTTGCGACCTCGGCATTGTTGGCGATTGCAAGGATGCGGTGAAGCTGTTGGTAGACGCGCTTGAGCGCAAGGAAGGAGAGTGAAACAGGGTGCTACATATCCATGTGCTCGTCAAATGGCTGTACGATCCATCGTCCATCCAATGGAATGATTTCAAAAACAGGTTTGACTGTGAGACGCTTGCGATCAATAAAGCAGACTTGCATGCGCTGCAGTGGGCATGCGATTACAAAAGAAAGAACAGGGCGCACATTACAGTCCTGATGGTGGTTGAGAAGGGGCGGACGGTTCCGGTGGAACGGTTGGAGAAATATCCGATCGATCAGATGATCTTGATTGAAACCGACCAGGATCGTGACAACCCTTTCGCGGTCGCAGCACTTCTGGCAGAGGAAATCAAAACGCTTCCGTACGATCTCCTTATCAACGGTTCTGAAAGCGGAGATTACCGAACGGGGATTACGCCCATCGCCGTAGCGGAACGGCTGCAGATTCCTTGCCTCACACATGTCCATCAAATGGAGCAACAGGGGGGAGGCAAGTGGATATGCCAGCGAAAGGAAGGCAGGGGGATGGTACGCAGCTTCGAGGTTGCTCTCCCTGCACTGATTGGCGTTGTTCCTGCGATCACACCGCTTCGGTACATCCCCAGTCATCTTGGAAAGGGAAAAAAAGCAGTGCTTTCGCATAAGGTAGCGGCTGCTCCGGCTCTAGCGTCCCCCCCTCCCTATGAACGGGTAAAGCTGACAGCGCCGCAACCTGTCATTCATTCGCTGGATGTGCCCCGCTCGCCGCTCGCCCAACACCGGATTCTTGCTGTCAGTGGAATCAGCAACGAGAAAAAAGACGCGGGAGACAAGAAAAAAAGCGCTTCATCCCCCGAGTTTGCGCATTCTGTCAAAGAGAAAATCCAAAGCTGGCTGAAGGAGTGAAAGCATGACCGAAATCAGAAGAGACACGTTTTGGGCGATTCCTTTTGCCTATTCCTCGCTCATGTATGTGCTGGCAACCATCGCGCTGCTTGTATTTCTGTACGGGTTTTACCGCCGCTTCCGCTTATGGCGCAGCGGCAGAAAGGTGAACATTCAATGGGCAGATGTAAAAGCCAACGTTTCCTATTTTATCGATATGGCGATCAAGCAGCAAAAAATAAAACGGGATCGGCTGTTCGGCTTCATGCATCGCTTCACCAGCTACGGCTTTGTGATTCTGTTCATTGGAACTTGTTTGGTCGTCGTCGATTACGATTTGGGTATTCCCATTCTGCAGGGGGCTTTTTATCTGGGTTATGAAGCGGTGCTAGATGTTTTCGGCGTCCTGTTTTTGATCGGACTCTTCATTGCGATGATCGTCAGGGCAAGGCGGACGAGAAACCGGCTGAAGCATGGCTGGACGGATCAACTGTTTTTGTGGCTGTTCGCAGCCATCGGGATCGGCGGCTATCTTTTGGAAGGAATCCGCATTGCCGAGACCGGAATCTCCTATGGTCACTGGTCCATCGTTGGCTATGGGGTATCCAGGCTGCTGCAAGGTGTGCCGGCTTTTGGTGTGGCGTGGTATCCCGTTTGGTGGATCAGCCACGCGATCCTCGCTTTTGGTCTCATCGCCGTGATCCCTTATACCAAATTGCTTCACATGCTGCTGGCACCGATCAATCTATTGGTTCAACCGGTGACGCGTACAGGGAAAATCTCTTTGCCTTACAACCTGGAAGAACTGACGGAAGAGAAGCGATTTACGATTGCGGCAGTCCAGGGTGTGCAGCGCATTTCCGATTTTACCAGCTGGCAGCTGCTTAGTACGGACGCCTGCACAGAGTGCGGCCGGTGTGACAGCGTATGTCCGGCTCATCTGAGCGGAAAGCCGCTTGCGCCTCGTTCGATCGTCACAAAAATTCGCGACCATATGGAACCTGAGCGGAAAATTGCTACCTTTATCACACCGGAAGAGCTGCAATCCTGCACCACCTGCGGCGCCTGCGTGGAAGCTTGTCCCGTCTCGATTAACCATATCGATCTGATTCTCTCGATGCGAAGAGGGTTGATCCAGGAGCAGATCATCGAGCAAGAAGCGGAACATGCGCTGATGAAACTCGATGAGCAATACAATGTCTGGGGCAAGGCGTGGTCGGAGCGTGACCAATGGAGCAGAGGGCTGAATATTCCGGTGCTTGGGAACGCCAAGGGAAACGATGATAAAAAGGGGGCATGACAAATGGAAGTGTTATTTTGGGTTGGTTGCGCCGCTTCCTATGATCCACGCTTGAAAAGCATTGCGAGAGCGTTTGCGGATATTATGAAAAAGGCGAAGGTAGAGTTCGCCATTCTGGGGAAAAAGGAGCGTTGTACAGGCGATCTGGCGAGACGGTTGGGAGATGAGGCCCTCTTTCAGGAATTGGCGAGTCATAACATTCGAGTGTTAAAGGAGCATCAGGTCCGCTCGATCGTAACCACCTGCCCTCATTGTTTTAACATGTTCAAGAATGAGTATCCCGCATTGGGTGGGGATTTCGAGGTCATGCATTACACTTCCTTTATTTATAACCTGATCAAGCAGGGAAGGCTTACTGTTCCGCCTCGACAGAAGCATGAAGTCATCACGTATCATGATCCATGCTATCTGGGCAGGCAAAACGGGATCTATGAGGAGCCGCGTGATATTTTGCAGATTCTCGGTTATACGGTTGAAGAGATGGAGCGGACCAAAGAACGGTCCTTTTGTTGCGGTGCAGGCGGGGGGATGATGTTTGAAACGGTAAAGCGCGGTGAAAAGATCAATGCGATGCGCGCGGAAGAAGCCATGCAAACGGGAGCATCGATGACGACAACGGCTTGCCCGTTCTGTCTGTTGATGATGGAGGAAGCGATCGGCTCCCTGCGGCAAACAACGGGAAGCACGATGGTGCCAAAAGACATTGCGGAGCTTGTCAATGAATGGGTGGAAGGGGGCGAATAGGCATGTCCGATTTCAAGTATTTGTTTTCCCCGAAACAGATCGGGTCCACTTGGGTGAAAAACCGGATTGTCAGTACGGGACATATGACCAACTTTGTGAAGGATGGGCTGCCGACGGAGGAATTGATTTTTTATCATCGGGAACGAGCGAAAGGCGGGGTGGGGCTGATTACGCTGGAAGCCAATGCGGTACATCCGACGGCATTTTTTACGTCCCATACGATCAAGGCTTTTCAGGATGGCATTATTCCTCACTATGAAAAGCTTGCCGAAACGGTTCATCCGTATGGAACCAAAATGTTCGTCCAGCTTTTTCATCCTGGGCGGGAAGTGTATCCTTCCGGCGGGTCGTTGGCGGTTTCCTGTTCGGCAGTCCCGACGGATCGTTTCCGCTTAATCCCGAAAGAACTGGAAAAAGAAGAAATCATCGATATTATAAAGGGCTATGCCGAAACAGCCGGGCGCGTGCAAAAAGGCGGGCTGGATGGCGTTGAAATCGTTGCGTCCCACGGGTATTTGATCAGCCAGTTTTGGTCGCCGCGAACCAATCTGCGCAAGGATGAATATGGCGGTAGCCTGGAGAATCGCCTGCGATTTTTACAGGAAATCATTTACCATATTCGCGAAAAGGTCGGGAGCGGTTTTACCGTCGGTTTGCGGGCAAGTGTGGATGACTTTGAAAAAAAAGGTGCGACGTTTGAAGAGGTGTTGGACAATCTGAAATATTTGGATCGGCAAATCGGTGGTCTGGATTTTTTCAATCTGACGGGCGGCAGTTCGGCTACTTTGCTGAGTTCATCTTTCATTGCCGCACCTTCGCCCTATCCGCCTGGACATTTTGTCGCCTATGCCGCCAAGGTAAAAGAAGCGGTATCGATCACGGTTATGGCTAATGGCCGCATTAACGATCCGGTCATGGCAGAAAAGGTGTTGGCAAGCGGAGCGATGGATATGGTCGGAATGACGCGGGCGTTGATCGTTGACCCGCATATGCCCAATAAAGCGATGCAGGAAGAGCTTGACCGGATTCGGTACTGTATCGGCTGCAATCAGGCCTGCATCGGACATTTCCAACTGGATTTACCCATTAGTTGTATACAGAATCCGATAACGGGAAGGGAAAGGGAGTATGCGGCGATGCGTAAAACAAATCGCGTGAAAAACATTGTGATTGTCGGCGGAGGGCCGGCCGGTATGAAAGCTGCCGCGGTAGCCGCTGAAAGAGGACACAAGGTAACGTTACTGGAAAAAACGGATGAATTGGGCGGTCAGGTGAAGCTGGCCAGAACCATTCCGACACGCGAGGAGTTTGGCGAGCTTGTTGCGAATTTACGGCGAGAATTGACGCAATTTCGCGTTGACATTAGAATGAATACCACCGCCGACAAAGAACTGGTTCTTTCCATGAATCCGGACGAGGTGATCCTTGCAACGGGGGCAACTCCTTATTTTCCGGATATAGAGGGCATCGAGCTGCCCCATGTGCTGACGGCCTGGGATGTGCTGAATCGCAGGAAGACAGTGGGACAAAACGTGGTCGTGGCCGATTGGAAAGGTGACATGCCGGGAGTCGGAACCGCGTTGTACTTGGCCGAATCGGGGCGCGATGTGGAATTGTTTACGTCGTGCTATGGCGTCGGTTTCTCTCTCCAACAGTATGTAAGGGACGCGATGCTGGCACGATTGCATGGAAAACATGTGAAAATGGTTCCGCATTATCAACTGCACAAAATCGAGCCTGCATCCGTCACATTCGAGAACATTTACACGGGTCAGCTGATTACCAGAGCGGGCATCGATCACGTCATTTTGGCCACAGGGCATATCCAAAACACGGATCTGTATGACCAACTGAAAGATCATGTTCCCAACTTGCATCGCATTGGCGACTGTTTATCAGCACGTACGGCTGAAGATGCGATTTTGGAAGGGTTTACGATCGCCGCGAATCTTTGACTGAAAAATCAGACATCGTATTCTGCCAGCCTGCAGTCCGTGACAAGAGGAGGAAAAGGATGATTGTAGCGAAACATGTTTTTGGGGACATGACATGTGCAGAGGTGAAAGCGCTTCTTGACGTTTCCGATTTTCCGATCGTCGTCATTGATTCTGATATGAAGCTGAGTGGGGTTCTGGATGAAAAGTCATTCTGGAAACACGCTGCATTGCATGGATTTGAAAGCAAGATCATTCATGCGGTCAATGCGAATGTTAAAACCGTGATGAATGAAAGCGAACTCATCAACCGAATCGATCCGCACACCGAGTATTGGCTCGTAGCGGATGAGCATGGGGAGTACAAAGTATACGATGCAGCGCAAGCAACGAACATCCAATTGCGCCATCAGCATGAAGCAGTCAAGCAAATGAACCGTTTGCTGGAAGCAGAGCTGGACATGCTTCGCGAGCAGAGACAGCAGTTAAAACAGGTGCTGGATTCATCGTATGACGAAATATTCGTTACGGACGCAGAAGGGAACGTCCTTTATGTAAGCGAATCGTCGAAACGGTTCATGGGACTGCCTCCCGATGTGTTTATCGGCAAAAATGTGCGGGATTTGGTTGAAAAAGGGATTATCCATAATTCTGTTACGCTAGAGGTGCTGAAGACAAAAAGCATCGTTTCCCATCAGCAATACTATTTGACGGGAATCACCGTATTGGCGACGGGAAAACCGGTTTTTAACGAGGAGGGTGAGTTAAGCTTAGTCATCATCAATTCCCGCGACATCACGGAGCTTGTGGATCTGCGCAACCAGATCGCCCAAGCCAACTCGGTCATCGACCACCAAAATCGGTTTCTGCTGGAACGAAAATCCAATCCGATTTTGGTCAGGATGAATACGCGGTCGGAAAAAATGGTCCCGCTGATTGATCTGGTAGAAAAAGTGGCGCCGACGGATTCTTCCGTCCTGATCGAAGGGGAATCGGGTGTAGGGAAAAGCATACTGGCGCGAATCATCCACGATGCCAGCAAGCGAAAAGAGAAAAATTTTATTCAAATCAACTGTGGAGCGATACCGCCCAGCCTGATGGAGTCGGAATTATTCGGCTATGAAGGGGGCTCCTTTACCGGGGCCAATAAAAATGGGAAAATGGGGCTGGTGGAGCAGGCGGAGGGCGGAACGTTATTTCTTGATGAGATCGGCGAACTGCCGCTTGATCTGCAGGTTAAATTGCTTCAGCTTGTGCAGGAGAAAACCTTTATCCCTGTAGGCGGCACCAAAATGAAAAAGGTGGATATTCGGATTATCTCTGCGACCAACAAAAATTTGAAACAGAAAATAAAAGAAAAGCTTTTTCGCGAGGACTTGTATTACCGGCTGCACGTGGTTCCGATCGTGATTCCTCCCCTGCGTGAAAGACCTGAAGATATTTCGTTGTTCATTCATTATTTCCTCCATACGTTCAATAAAAAATATGAACAATGTATCAGTTTGTCAGACAGTGTGATGCAATTATTGCTCGGCTACGAATGGCCGGGGAACATTCGCGAATTGGAGAATTTGATGGAACAGCTGGTGGTCACCTCGAAGGGGCCGGTGATTTACCCCGACGGGTTGCCTCCTCATCTCTTACAATCATCGGGAACCAGGCTGCCGGGTGTCTCCGTTTCAGGGATTCTGCAGCTCACTAAGGCTGTAGAAGAAACGGAGCGGCAAATTTTGAAGCTTGCGATTAAGAAATACAAAACATCCCGTAAAATCGCAAAAGCACTCGGGGTCAATCAGACAACAATCATTCGGAAAATTCATAAATATGAGTTGCATTTCCATGATGAGGATGAGACGAGGCTGCAAGCAATCGATGCTGTCCCAGAGGTCTTAAGTTGACCATGGGATGGCTTTTTTTCGTTCTGTATGCTCCCGTGCAATACAAGCCTTTTCAGTTTCGCTAAAAGTTGCTACACTATGAATTAGTTCGCATACTAACTAATTGGAGTGTTCGAAACGAATGACCAAAAATCGCTTTGGCCACCATATCAACATTTTGGGACGGCTGCTTTCGAAAAAATTGAATGAAGGCATCCTGCAAACCGGTTTGACAAGCAGTCAATGGCCGTTTATCGTGCGCCTTTTGCTGAATGGAGAGCTGACGCAGCGCGAGCTTTGCGAGCAGTTATCGATGGAAGCCTCGACGGTGTCGCAGACGCTGAACCGGATGGAGCAGATGGGCTGGATCGTTCGCGTGGTGGATGACGTGGACAAGCGCGAGAAGAAAGTGAAGCTGACGGAAAAATCGACCGCGATGATCCCGGTCTGGAACGTCGTGACCGCCGATGTCGAGAAAAAAGCGCTGGACGGCCTGACTGATGAAGAGATTGCGACGTTCAAGCGCGTCTTGGACAAAATGACGGAAAATATGAAAAAGGAGTGAGGCACCGTGGAGCTTTTTGCGAAATGGATGGACCCCAAACTGGCGCAGGTCGCCGAGAAAGTCGAAAGAGGAGAACGATTGACCCTGGAGGACGGGCTTGCGCTGTATCAATCGAATGATTTGCTTACGATCGGCAAGCTCGCGAATACGGTCAACCGCAAAATCAATGGCGATCGGGTCTATTTCATCGAAAATCTGTATATCAACCCGACGAACGTGTGCGAGGCCCGCTGTTCCTTCTGCGCTTTTCGTCGTGACCCTGACGAAGAAGGCGCGTATACGATGAATGACGAGCAACTGCTTGCGTACGTGGCCAAAGGCTATACGCCGACCACGCAAGAATTCCACATCGTCGGCGGCCATAACCACACGCTTCCTTTCGACTACTATGTGAATACCGTCCGCTTGCTGAAACAGCATTACCCGCATGTCACGATCAAGGCGTACACAGGCGCGGAAATCGTCTTCTTTGCAAAAATTTCGGGACTGAGCGTGAAGGAAGTGCTCGAAAAGCTGATGAAAGCCGGCCTGCAATCGCTGACGGGCGGCGGTGCGGAAATTTTGACGGAAGAGTATCGTGCGAAAATGAGCCCGGACAAGGCGAGCACCGATGAATGGTTGGCGGCGCATGAAACTGCACACGGCTTGGGGCTGAAAACGTACTCGACCATGCTCTACGGCTCGATTGAAACGCTTGAAGAGCGACTGATCCATATGATGCGCATCCGCGAGTTGCAAGACCGGACGGGCGGATTCGTCAACTTCATTCCGCTGGCTGTGCAACCCAAAAAAGCGACGGCTTCGATCAAGCGCCGCACGTCTGCGATGGACGATATGAAAACGATCGCGATCAGCCGCCTGATGGTTGACAATGTCCCGCATATTAAAGCGTACTGGATCAATATCGGTCCGCAATTGACGCAAATGGCGCTGAATTTCGGCTCCTCCGACATTCACGGGACGCTTGTGGAGGAGAGGATCAGCCATGCGGCCGGCGCGTTGACACAGACCGGTCTGACCCGCGACGAGCTGGTGTGGCTGATCAAAGGCGCAGGCAAAACCCCGATTGAGCGCGATTCGTTTTATAACGTCATCAAGGAATATTGATCGGATCTCATTGGACAAGCCGTCAAACGAAAAGAAAACCCCCTTGGAGGTAAGCCGTTCCAGAGCGAACGTGCTGACAGCCCGAGGGGGTTTTTTGTGCCGATCCAACTTATTTCAGCTGTTCCACGCCGATCATGATACCCAGATCGCCTGGATCCTTCAGCTTGATGTTGGTCACATACCAGCCATCGCCACGGTCGGTCGTGAGCTTTTGCACGGTCACGACGGCGCTGCCCAAACCGTCATAGTTGGATGCGATCAGATGGTAATCGAACGAATAGGTGAAGGTAGTTTCGTTCACCTGTTTGGTTGCGAGCTTTTCGATTTTGCCCATGTGGGGGCTCGAACCGCCGGTCACCCAAAAATTCGCGTCGAATTCTGCCTTTGTCTTTTGACGCAGCTCGGGTGAAAAGACGGCGTATTGAAGCGAGCCGTTGCGGTCGGTCACGCCTTTTATCCACGTATCGAGCGCCTGCTTAGGTTCGTCAGCGCGGAAAGCATCCTCGAACCGCTGAAGCTGGTGAGCCAGCAGCGCCGCATCCGGCAGCGTGACGCGCACGTCGCCCGTTTTCGCGTCGTAGGTCGCACTTCCTTTGAATTCGGCAGCGATTTTATCAATTGGCACCAGCACGCTGCCGTTTTCAACCTTGAGGCCGAGATAGTCGGAGACATAGCCAGCGCCGTTGATGAACAGATTCAGTTTCGGTGCGGCCAAAGCTGTACCGGTAAGCAGCATGGCGCCGATGGTCGTTCCCAGTAAAATTTTCCCAAGTCGTTTCATATTCATTCCTCCCTGGTAAATCAGACGATTGAGAGTGGGATTTGTTTCCTATTATTTGTGTGAAATTGAGAGTTTACATATATGGTGGTTCGTGATATAATAGATTTCATATTTTGAATGAGAACGATCCTTTTCTTTTTGGTTTCCAATTCACTGGCGCGGTCATCGGAGCCGCAAGGATGGAAGAGAGGAAGGGCTTTCGTTGTTTTGGTTTCAAAGGTTTCATATAGGCAATGAACTGCTACAAAAGAAGTACCGTGTCATTTACAGATCGCAGTGTAAATTTCCAGCTGTTTCGTAGTTACCCTTTTGCATAACATTCCTGGCGGTCCTATGCAAACTGTCGGAACAAACATAGTGGTTTAGCGCCGAGAGGATTGGTCTTCATTCATGGTGAAGATGGCGTCCCATCGTGTGTGCCTGAGTGGACAGGCAATAAGTGAGAATGAACATAAGCAACAATCATATAGCGCCATCTAAAAAACTGCCTGTAAAAGGGCAGTTTTTGTTATTGATTGCGCAGTTTTGGAGCGGGCTAGGCAACGAGGTCGATCGGTTGTTTCCAGAAACAAAACCCCAATCTTGCCCAATCCTTTCTGAAAAAAGCAACAATCCGAATGTTTTTTGCGATTGGTAACCATTTTTTTCGGGAAAATACGAATGATCTCTTGTCCGATTGCTAGATCATATGTATAATGAAAAAGTCAAAGGAACCTGATCACGGTCTCACAGGTGATGCGATGATGCTGCTAGATTCAAACGAAAACAAAAAAAAGCTGTGCCACCTCTACAATGAGATTTCCAAGGAGCTGTTCGGCTTTGGAACAACCTTGCTCCGGGCAGCGATCGAAAACAATATCATTACCTTTTACGCCAGGCACCGGCGTTCTCCCCGTTCAACCGCGTTGGAAGGAGAGGCACCGACGCTGAAGCTGGAGGTGGATTTCCGGATGTCGCTTTTGTACAAGAAGCGTCTCCGCGAAAAGCTGGAAGAAGAGATGGGCCTGAACATCGAGGTCGTGCTGCGCGACTATGACGCCGCTACCCAGTGGGCCATCACCAATGTGATTTTACAAGAAAACGAACCATGACGAATGCAAGTGCCATACGGATTATTTCTTTTGATCTATCTTAAGAAGTGACCGTCGCTCTCTTGCATAACGGGTGTCGCTGATCTTTGTTTACAAAGAAAGGTGCTCTTGTTAGAATGCACGTTTATTCTATCAAGGGCACCTTTCTTTTTATTTTTTATTTAGAAAAGCCATATGAAGATGAGGGGGATAGGCAAGAACCATTTTTTTTGCATAAAAATTGTAAAAAAGACGAATGATAACGAGGGACTTTCTGTAAATGTTCGACTTTATCCGCGATTCCAAACCATTACCCGGAGGTATACGATGAAAAAAGTAATGACAGGCATCATGGCAGTTTCGGCAGTATCACTCGCATTGGCTGGTTGTGGCAGCAGCAGTGCGCCAGCGCAGGAAGGCGCCGCAGGCACGGGCGCAGCCAACACCGGAAAACCGGAAACACTGGTTGTTTCCACATGGGGCTTCTCCGAGGACTTCTTCAAAAAAGAAGTGTACGAACCGTTCGAAAAAGCACACAACGTCAAAATCGTTACCGAGATCGGCAACAACGCCGAGCGACTGAACAAAATCCGCCAGGGCAGCTCGGACGTGGATGTCATTTACCTGTCTGACTATTACGCACAGCAAGGAATCGAGAGCGGTCTGTTTGAAAAAATTGACCGCAGCAAAATCCCGAACCTCGATCAAATCGCTGATATGGCAAAAGCGCCGTTGGGCGAGGAGTACGGTCCAGCGTATACGATCGGGCAATTCGGTATCGTGTACAACCCGACCGTGATCAAAACCGACATCAAATCGTGGAAAGACCTGTGGAAACCAGAGCTGGCAGGCAAGCTCACACTGCCAGGGATCACTTCGACAACCGGTCCAATGATGGTTGACGCTGCATCGCTTGTTTCCGGCAGCGCAGAGTTTAATGAAGACAAAGCTTTCGCCAAGCTGAAAGAAGTAAATCCGAACGTTGTCAAGTATTACAACAAAACGTCCGAATACGTCAACATGTTTAGCCAAGGTGAAATCGCTGCTGGCCCAATCATGGAAATGTACTTCAAGGACATCCAGGCAGCCGTGCCGGAAGCCAAATTCGTTTCCCCGGAAGAAGGCGGCTATGCCGTCATGAACACCATGAACGTCGTTAAAGGCAGCAAGCATAAAGAACTGGCCGAAGAGTTCATCAACTGGCAGCTGAGCAAGGAAGTACAAGAAAAATCGGCAAAAGCAAAAGTCGATTCCCCTGTAAACACAACCGTCCAACTGACGGCCGAAGAAGCAAAAGGCGTAACCTACGGCGCAGACGTCATCGGCAAGCTGAAAAAGCTGGACATGAAATTCGTCAACGAAAAAATCAAAGCCTGGACCGACCGCTTCAACCGCGAAATCACGCAATAAACCAGAAAAAACAAGGGCATATCGGCAAGCGAATGCCCTTGTTTTTTTCTTATCAATTAAATTATTTTCATTCTTCCTAGGAGGGCTTTTTCACAGCAGCGAAGGGATTTTTGCAAGAAAGTGGAACGAAAAACGTTGGCAATGCCCGCCAGGCCGTGTGCAAAAAATGAAAACGGCTTTGCGCCCCAGATCATCCCTGAGATACACCCGCCGCGCAGCGTGTGGCTTTGGGGCGCAGTTTTCATTTTTTGCGCGCGGCCGTTCACCCCGACCCCCAGCAAGCATTGTCATGCTTTTTCGTGGAACTTTCTTGCAAAAATCCCCTCCCCTCCACCAAAGCAACTTCCATCTCCATCAACGACCAAGGAGGGAAAACCATGAAGAAAAAAGTCATCCTGGACGTAGACACCGGCATCGACGACGCTCTTGGCATCATGCTCGCCGTGAAAAGCGGCCAGTTCGACATACTCGGTATCACGACGGTAAACGGCAACGTCTCCTTGAACAAGGCGACCGAAAATACATGCAAAATACTGGAGTTCCTCCAAGTCGAATCGCAAATTCCCGTCATCAAGGGAGCGTCCCGCCCATTGGTCAGACCCACCTTTTTCGAGCATGCGGTGCATGGCGAAGACGGGCTTGGCGGTGCGCTGCGCGATGTGGCGGTGAAGACAGCGGCAATCGACGGATTCGGCCCTGACTTCATCATCGAACAGGTGATGAAGCATCCCGGCGAAGTGACCTTGATCATGACGGCGCCGCTGACGAATCTGGCGCTGGCGATCCAGAAATGCCCGCAGCTGGTGGAACAGGTAAACGAAGTGATTTTCATGGGCGGCGCGGTGAAGGACATGGGCAATGTGACGCCGACGGCCGAGTACAACATGTACGTTGATCCGGAAGCGGCCAAGCTGGTGTGCCGCGCAGGCTTTCGCTCGCTGACGCTGGTCGGGCTCGATGTGACGCGCAAAGCGCTGTTGAACACCGATCATATCGAGGCTTTGGGCGATACGCCGATCGGGCGGTATGTGCGCAAGAGCACGTCCGATTATACGAAGCGGTACTTTATGCGCAACGGCGTCCATGCCTGCGCGCTGCATGATCCGCTCGCAGTAGGCGTGGCCTTGAATCGGGCGCTGGTCACCACGCAAACGTACCATGTCGATGTCGAAACCAAAAGCGAGCTGTGCGACGGGCAGACCGTCTGCGACTTCCAGAACCGGCTTGGCAAAGAACCGAACGTGACGGTCTGCCTGGACGTGGACGCAGACGCATTCCTCGATCTGTTTGTCCGTACATTGCAAGCGTAGCGATACTACGAACAGGAGTTAACGCGATGAAAAAAACGGTAATGTATTTGTTGCTGCTGCCTGGACTGATCTTTTTGACGCTGTTTATGATCATTCCGATCGTGCTCGTCATCGGCTCAACCTTTTTTCAGCAAGGCAGTTTTACGGTCGCAGGGTATGTGCAATTTCTCACCGACCACTATTTCCTCAATATTTTGCTGACAACGCTGGAGGTCAGCCTGGTCACCACGATCGCATGCGTGCTGCTCGGTTTTCCTGCGGCCTACTATATTTCCAGGCTCGGGCCGCGCAAAAAAGGCATCCTGCTGGCGCTCGCGATTTTCCCTTTGTTGACCAGCTCGGTCGTCCGCTCGTTTAGCTGGATGATCATCTTGGGCAAAAAAGGCTTGCTCAACAATGCGATTGTGGGCCTCGGCCTCGCAGATAAACCGCTCGACATTTTGTACACGCCGACCGCGATGATGATCGGGTTGATCCATCTGTTCCTGCCACTCATCATCATCACGCTCGTCGGGGTAATGGAAAATATCGATCCGGATTTGCTGAAGGCGGCGGAAAGCCTCGGCGCGTCGCGCTTCACAGCTTTTGCCAAAGTAATCGTCCCATTGAGCGTGCCGGGGCTTATCATCGGCAGCATTCTCGTTTTCGTCGGCAGTCTGACCGCTTACACGACGCCGGCTTTGCTGGGCGGAAAGCAGCGTGTCGTCTCGACGTTTTTGTATCAAAATGCGATGACGCTCAATGACTGGTACATGGCGTCCGTCATCGCGACGATCATGATCGTCATCACGTTTGTTGTCATCGGCTTGATGAACAAGCTGGCGACCAAATTGAATCCGAAGGGGTAGAACGTATGCAGGAGAAAAATCGCGGGCTGGCCCTGTTTACTTTTCTGGTGTTTCTGTTTTTGCTCGGGCCGCTCCTCATCATCTCGCTCACCTCGTTTGAACCGGGGACTGTCTTGAAATTCCCGCCGCAAGGCTTTTCCTTGCGCTGGTACCAAAATATTTTCAAAGTGGAAATGTTCATGGAGACGTTCAAAACCTCCATTTTCGTATCGCTGTTAGGCAATGTGCTGGCGCTTTTGCTCGGGATTCCGGCCGCGTATGCATTGAGCCGCTTCCAGTTCAAAGGCAAGGATGCATTGAACGCCATCTTCATTTCGCCGGTGCTGATTCCCGGCATCGTGCTCGGCTTTGCCATGTTGAAGTACGTCATCGTGATCTATCATTTGCCGATTTACGCCGCGCTTCTGGTCGGCCATACGGTCGTCATGCTTCCTTTCATCATCCGCGTTGTGGCATCGAGCTTGTCCAACTTTGACTTCGCCATCGAGGAAGCGGCGCTCAGCCTTGGCGCAGGCCACTTTGAAACGTTTTATAAAGTGGTGCTGCCCAACATCCGCTCCGGCATCATCGCCGCGATTTTGATCGCGTTTCTCGAATCGTTCAACAATGTGGACATCTCGGTATTCATGACAGGACCGGGCGTCAGCACGCTGCCGATCCAGATGCTGACCTATGTGGAGAACAACTTTGACCCGACGATCGCCGCCATTTCCGTGCTGCTCATGATCATCACGGGTGTGCTCATGTTCGTCATCGAACGGCTGATGGGGCTATCTTACTTTACAAAACGATAACGGAGGCATCTATTCATGGCTTTGCTCACGCTGGAAAATGTATCGGTTGCCTATGAAAATCAGTACATTCTCAAAGATTTCAACCTGAATATTGAAAAGGGGCAGCTCATCTCGCTGCTCGGGCCGTCCGGCTGCGGCAAAACGACGACGCTGCGCCTGATCGCCGGATTTTTGGAGGCGAAGGACGGCAAATTTCTGTTTGACGGCAAAGACTACACACGCGTGCCGGTCAACAAGCGCAATTTCGGCTTTGTGTTCCAAAGCTATGCGCTGTTTCCGCACCTGTCGGTTTTTGACAACGTGGCATTTGGCCTGCGCTTGCGCAAGGTAGGCGACGCGGAAATCGCAAAGCGCGTCCACCAGATTCTCGAGGTCGTCAGCCTGAAAGGCTTTGAAAAACGCTTCCCGAAAGAGCTGTCCGGCGGTCAGCGCCAACGCGTGGCGATCGCCCGCGCGCTCGTCATCGAGCCTGACCTCTTGCTGTTCGACGAGCCGCTCAGCAATCTCGACGCCAACCTGCGCGTCAACATGCGCGTGGAAATCCGCCGAATTCAGCAGGAACTGGGCATCACGACCGTTTATGTGTCACATGACCAGGAGGAATGCTTCTCCATCTCGGATCAGGTGGCGATCATGAACAAGGGTGTAATCGAGCAGCTCGACGATCCTGCGACCATTTTCAAGTATCCGAAAACGGAATTCATCGCGCGGTTCATCGGCTTCAACAACTTTGTCACCTTCAGCGAGCGGAGTGAAGCGGACGGGGAGATTGTGCTCAAAGGACATGACCATACGTTTGCGGCCGCACTCAATCCGGGAACAGCGGGGCGCGCTGGCCAAAAATGCGCGATTCGCCCGGACGATCTGCTCATCTCGACGCAGGACGCGCACGGCGAAAGCAATGTCGTCGCCGGTCGTGTAAAGATCAGCACGTTCCTCGGCAGAAGCTATCAATACGTCGTGGAAACGGCTTTGGGAGATTTCACGGTGAACCAGGAAATGGAACAGCCGTACAAAAACGGGCAAGCGGTCAATCTGCGCTTCCCGAAAGAAAAACTGGTGCTGGTCGAGTAGTGCTGGAAGAGGAGGAGTACGCATGTACGTCGATACGCTGATTTTGAACATACACGTATACAACAGCTATTTCAAAACGTTTGTGCCGGGCAATGTTGCGGTTCAGGGCGGGCGCTTTTTCTATATCGGCAATCGCGGAACGGACACGTTTGAAGCGGGGGAAATCATCGAGGGTGCGGGGCGGCATATGATTCCCGGCCTGATCGACATCCATTTGCATATCGAGAGCACGATGGTAACGCCGGAGACGTTTTCCTACGGCTTGATCCAAAACGGCGTGACGACCATCGTGCCGGAGCCGCATGAGATGGCGAACGTGTTCGGCATCGCCGGGGTGAAGGAGATGATCCGTGCCAGCAAAGACTGCGTGGTTGACATGTTTTATGCGATCCCAAGCTCCGTCCCCGCCACCGCGATGGAGACGACAGGCGGCGCGATTGAACTGGAAGACATCGATGAGCTGCTGCGGACAGAGACGATCAGCTGTCTGGGCGAAATCATGAACTATGTGGACGTGATTGCCGACCCTGACTGCAAGACCAACCGGATTCTCGATCACATTCGCAAGCAGTACCCGAATCTGGTGATCGAAGGGCATGTGCCGAAGCTGCTGGATCTGGACTTGCACCGGATCATTTTTGCCGGCGTGGATTCCGACCATACGCATCAGACGGTGGAAGGGATGAAGGCGCGGATCGCAGCCGGCATGTTCCTGGAAATCCAGGAAAAATCGATGACCGACGATGTGATGAACTATTTGATCGGAAACGATGTTGCGGAGCATTTTTGCTTTGTCACCGATGACGTGATGACCGATTCGCTTTACAAGCGCGGCCATCTCAACAATTTGGTCAAAAAGGCGATCAAGATGGGCATGGAGCCGGAGCGTGCCATCTATGCCAGCAGCTTCACGCCGGCGCGCAGAATGCGGATGCATGATCGCGGCGCGATCGCACCGGGCAAAATCGCCGATTTCGTGCTGCTGTCCGACTTGCGCGAGTTCGCCATTGCACAAGTTTACAAAAACGGGCGAAAAGTCTATGACGCAGCGGAAGCGTATGAGCAGGTCGTGAAGCCAAACCAGTTTCCGGCGCATTTCTACGAGAGCGTCAAGCTGGCGCCGCTTGCTGAAACGGATTTTGAGGTGAACATCGATGCCGCAGATGGCACGTATCTGTGTCGCGTCATGATGGTCAAGGATGGGTCGACCTTCACAGATGAGCACCATGGCGAGGCGCGTGTGCAGGACGGCAAGCTGTGCTGGCAGGAAAGCGACTTCGGCCTGATTACGGTTATGGATCGCTACGGCATCAATGGAAACAAAGGCTGCGGCTTGATCGGCGGCGACACGATCAAGCGCGGCGCGGTTGCAACGACGTATTCGCACGACAACCACAATCTGTTGGTCATTGGTCACAACCCGCACGATATGATGGTTGCCGCCAATGAAGTGATCCGCAATCAGGGCGGCTTCTGTGCGGTTGAAGATGGCAACGTGCTTGCGTTTCTGCACCTGCCAGTCGGCGGTATTTTGACGGAAGAGCCGCTGGAAAAAACCGCGCGGGAAGTGGAGGCGCTCCGCCGCGCGATGGAATCGTTAGGCTACAAGCATTACAACCCGATCATGTCCATCAGCACGCATTCGCTCCCGGTCAGCCCCGCGCTGAAAATTACCGACCTGGGCTTGATCGATGTGAATAAGGGGAAAGTGGTTTCGCTGTTTGTGTAAGCAAGGGAACCGATGGAAAGCGGGCGCTGGAGACGATCTGGCGCCCGGTTTTTTTGCAGGGGATATGCTACAGTAAAAAAGTAGAGCGTGGCTTTGCATGCGTGCGGCAGCGCATCTTTTTTGTTGGCGTACACGCTTCCTGTCCAGTTATCATGGGCGAGGAAGCTTTTTTTCAGTTGAGCAAAACTTTGTGTTTTTCCATACCATCGCCTTCCCGATCAACTTTTCCAGCTTATTATGTCCGAAATATTGTTTACTTCAATAAAAACCTCTGTTTCAATTGAGTGGTTGCCACATTTTGCAAAAAGGATGTTGAGATAGATGCAAAAGTTCGAGGAGATGCCGCAGACAGACATGGCGCAGCTGTACAAAATGCATTGGCCGCTGCTGTTCTCCATCGCCTACCGTTTGCTGGGGACTCGTTCGGAGGCGGAAGATATTGTGCAGGATGTGTTCGTTTCGCTGCAGGCGGTCGATCGGGAGCAGGTTGAGAACATGAAGGCGTTTTTAAGCAGGGCCGTGACCAACCGCTGCCTGAATCTGTTGAAATCGGCGAAAAAGCAAAGGGAGCTGTACGTCGGACCATGGCTGCCCGAACCGCTCTATGCCCTGGACGGAAACGAACCGCTGCAGCGGCTGGAGCTGCAGGAGAATATTTCGTATGCGTACCTGGTCATGCTGGATCAGCTATCTCCCGTTGAGCGGGTCAGCTTTGTGCTGAGGGAAGCGTTCGGCTACGAATATGAGGAAATCGCCGAAATCGTCGCCAAATCAGCGGAAAACTGCCGGAAAATCTGCAGCCGCGCACGGCAAAAAATGAAGCGGGGGCAGGCGCAGAACGCAAGTCATCCGCAGCAGGAGCGCATTGTGCAGCGCTTTGGGGATTTGCTGCAAACCGGGCAGATCGCAGAAGTCGTGGCGCTTCTCTCCGACCAGGTCGCGTTTATCTCCGATGGCGGCGGCAAGGTCAGGGCGGCAATGCGGCCGATTATCGGCATCGGGCGGGTGTCTGCGTTTTTGGCGGGAATCAGCGCCAAAGGCTCTTTTTCCAAAGGCATTCGTCCCGTGCAGGTCAACGGACAGTCGGGTCTCATGGTCACGCGGGATGGTTCGCCGGCCGCCGTCTGGTCGTTCGGCTTTGATGAAACGACGGGGCACGTTACACGTATTTATGCGGTGTTCAACCCGGACAAACTGCCGGGCGGCGTCACTTTTTAAAAAGTTTTTTCTCGTTTCCTGTCACAAATCCTTTGCTCGGTTGTCTGTATGGATGAAAGCACGACAATTACTGGCCGATTGGCATAAGGGAGGATCATGACATGCAAACAAGATTCGATATGGGGATGGCAATTCCGGAAGGGTACCGCGCGATGATCGGGTTGGAGCAGTACGTGATGAATACGAGCATCAGCAAATCGCTCCGCGAGCTGATCAAAATCCGGGCGTCACAGCTGAACGGCTGCGCGTTTTGCATCGACATGCATACGAAGGAAGCCCGGAGTCTGGGCGAAACGGAGCAGCGCATTTACGGGTTGAGCGCGTGGCAGGAGTCCCCGTTCTATAGTCCGGAGGAACGCGCTGTGCTCGGCTTGACCGATGCGGTCACACTGGTCGCCCAGACGCATGTGCCCGATGACGTGTATGAAGAAGTGCGCCGGTATTTTGATGAGAAGCAAACCGCAGAAATCATCATGCAGATCGTCACGATCAATGCGTGGAACCGGATTGCCGTGTCAACGCGCAAGCTCCCGCCGATCAATGAAAAGTAAAAAAGCGAGTTTCGTCGCAAGTGCCAAGACCAGCCGTCAGCAGGCTGGTCTTTTTACGTACCGGGTGAGCGGCACGCCGTCATCCACCGTCAATACGGCTCCGGTCGAATAGGGGAGATCATCAAAAAAGCGATGTCTTCCGGCTGACTCATCGGCGGGAAAGATTCGTCAACTTACAATATTGTAAGGAAAGGCGACGCTTTTGTAAGGAAAATCGATTTATCGGATGTACCTGGCTGCATTACAGTTAGCTATTGAAAAGCAGCTGCGTTCGATTTGCTTGCTGCAGCTTTTGAGGAGGTACTGACAAGTGGATGTTTCATCGTTGAATCTCGCGTTATTTCGAACCATCAACGATCTGGCGAGCGGACACCCCGCGCTGAATGCGGTCTTTGTCTTTTTCGCGGAGCAGATGGCATATGTATTGGCACTGAGTATGGTGCTGTATTGGTTTACGAGAACAAAGCAAAACAGGCTGATGGTGATTTCCGCAGTGGTGTCATTCGGTATTGCCGAGCTGCTCGGCTTGCTGGCTGGCCATTTTGTTTCCCATCCCCAGCCATTCGCGGCGCTGCCGCACGTCAACCAGCTGATTCCCCATGACGTAGACAATTCGTTTCCAAGCGATCATTCGCTGCTCTTTTTTTCCGTGTGCGCCTCGTATGGGCTCGTCCGCAAAAAGGAAGGGTGGCTATGGCTTGTTGTCGCGTGCTGTGTCGCTGTCTCCCGCGTGTGGGTGGGCGTGCACTATCCGGGAGACATTGCGGCAGGCGCGCTGATCGGGATCGTTTCCGCGCTGGCGGCATACCGGATCGTGCCCAAGCTCTCGGCAGTCGCAGGCTTGCTCGCTGTTTATGAAAACGTAGAGAAGCGGTTTTGGCCTGTGAAAGTGAAAGGCAGGACGATGTAAGCAGCGAGGATCATACCAAAATTCTAAAGAACGAAACCGCTTTTCGCCCCATAAAAAGATCCCCCATAGACGTGGTGGGGGATGAAAGAGGAGTTGAACATAACGCTTTAAGCGTAATATACATTTTTTTGAAACAGATTAGAGAGCGGAAAAACTACACGGAAACTTCAACGGGAAAGGGATTATTTGGACAAGGGGACCACATGTTTTTGCCACTCGCCGGGTTTTGCCAATGGAAGCAGCAAAAGTCCGTCTTTCCAGTCATCTGGGTTCGCATTCGGCAAAAGCCGAGGTATGGCAAGAGATTTGCTGGTTGTGTCCGGCAGCGCATTTCCAGCCGCTAGCGTGTTTGCCAGCAGCAATAAGGCCGGCAGCCACGCCATCGCGATGCTTTTCGGCAGCAAATGAATCACCTCCTTGCTCGATTGGTTGGCAATCATTGTTATAGACGAGAGGGGCATCCAGACGTTTCTGTGGCATATTTGTCGAAACATTCCTGCTTGTTCATTCGTACTACATAGAAAAAGGGGAGTTGAAGAATACAGTGATTGAGCAGGGAGGATTTTTTTTCCACAATGACTTTTTCGGACCGCCGTGGTGGTTTCTGCTATTTGCCGGAATCGTCATCGCGATGATTGCGTTCACCCTTTTAAAAGGGGTGGCGCAGTGGATGTCGAACAACGCCTCGCCGGTGGAAACGGCGATGGCTACGGTGATTGGCAAGCGCACCAGCACGTCGGGCGGGCATAATACCAGTGTGACTACGCACTATTACGTTACTTTTCAATTCGAGAATCAGGAACGCCGGGAGTTCGCCGTCTCCGGCAAGGAATATGGCATGCTGGTCGAAAACGACACGGGCCTGCTGACCTACCAGGGGACGCGGTATAAAGGGCTGCAAAGGCGGTTGATGTAGCGGCGCGAGGACAAGATGGCGTACATGGCACTATTTTTGCCGGAGCTGAATGAACGGCGGTCAGAGGGAGACCCGGAAATGTTGGCTGGAAGGAAAAAGTCAGGGGAGCCCCCAATTCTCAACGAATCGGGGGGATGCATGTTAGCTGTAAACAGCCATTGGTTCGTGGATTTGGACTTTTTGATAAATTTGCCCCATGGCTTGCATCGCCTCTTGCGGAGCGGGGATTGCTGGATACCATCCTTTTTTGACCATGAAAGCCCATACTTCATAGGCTTGGTGGGAACACATTTTGAATGCATCCTCGAGGAACGAGCGGAGTTGGGGAACGGTGCACTCAAACGCGGCCCAGGCATATTCGCGTCCAGCACGCTTCAATGTTAAAAGGTAAGAAGTAGCGATAGACCGATCGTCCAGATCATTTCGCTTGACCTGTGGCTGAACCGGTTGAACTTGCGCTGGTGTGACGGATAACGTTTGAAGGGGAGGGACATTCAACTGGTCGCTGGAACCGGACTGTTGTGTTGCAAATTCGACTTTCATATTGTAATCCTGAACATGGACGGAGAAGTGGCGGAGGATCATGTCCTTTAATTCTTGATCCTTTGCCTGTTCGCTGAATAAAGCCATTGAATTGATGGAATTGGTACAACTCATCAACAGTTCGTTTAATTCACACGCTTCATGGATTCCAAGTTTCACTGACGCTGTCACTCCTTGTCTGATGATCAATCCCTTTTATTATTTTGATAAGAAGAGTGATTTATGTATGCCCTTTTGACCGCAAAACGGTAAAGAGAATCACTTTTTCCATTGCAGCCCAACGGAAAATGCCGCGCTCCTGGTGCGTGACCAGAAACAAGCATTCAGTGGCAAAAAGCAGCGGGTAGGGTGGAGTTCGGACCCGAATCATACATAGCGTGCCATACATCGGAAGACATCCGCAGCAACAGGGCGTTTGCGGATGTTTTCTTTTTTTGGAAAGAAGGGGCTTGCTAAAACTAATGACGTTAGTTAATATAAAACTAACGATATTAGTTTTGATACGAGAGGGGACGTTCCCATGCGGATGATTCGTGAGCAGAGTGTGTACCAAGTGACGTTTTTGCCCCGATTTTTTCCGGTGAATTGCTATTTGGTGGAGGAAGACGACGATTTGACCTTGATCGACGCAGCCTTGCCGTACAGTGCAGCCGCTATTTTGCAAGCAGCCGAACAGATTGGCAAACCGATTGCGCGAATCGTGCTGACACATGCTCACGGTGATCATATCGGCGCCCTCGACGCCTTGAAGCAGGCGCTGCCGCATGTGCCGGTCTTGATTTCGAGCCGTGATTCCCGTTTGCTGGCCGGCGACCGTACGTTGGACCCGGGTGAGCCGAATACGCCGATCCGCGGCGGCGTGCCGAAGCCGGACACGATCAAAACCCGTCCCGATGTGCTGCTCGCTGACGGCGATCGGGTGGGATCGCTGCTGGCGGTGGCGACACCGGGGCATACGCCGGGCTCGATGGCGTTTCTCGATACGCGCAATCGCGTGCTGATCGCGGGCGATGCATTCCAGCTCCGCGGCGGAATCGCTGTATCTGGCAAGCTTCAGCCGTTTTTCCCGTTCCCCGCAATGGCTACCTGGAACAAGCAAGCTGCGCTGGATAGCGCCAAAAAGCTGTATGATCTGCAGCCCTCGGTGCTTGCCGTAGGTCATGGCGAGATGCTTCGCCAGCCAATGGTCCAAATCGCAAAAGCAGTGCAAACAGCGGAACAAAAGCTGCACAACAACTACTAAGGAGGGAGCGCCATGTCGCCTCGAATGGGGCTGGATTTGCCGACGATTTTGCAGGCTGCCGCAGAAATAGCGGATGCAAAAGGATGGGAGGAAGTGACGCTCGCCGCATTGGCGCAAAAGCTGGAGATTCGCTCCCCGTCGCTGTACAACCATGTGGACGGCTTGAGCGGCTTGCGCAAAAAGCTGGCTGTCTACGGGCTGGATCTGCTGTACGAGCGGTTGGTGCAAGCAACGGCAGGCGTGTCTGGCGATGATGCCGTGCGTGCGTTCGCGCGAGCTTACCTTTCGTTTGCCAGAGCGCATCCTGGCTTGTATCCATGCACACAGCGTGCGCCAGAAGAGCGCGATGACGCCTATGCACAGCGCGCCGAAAAAATCGTCGAGCTGATCGTCCGGGTGCTGCAAGGATACGGCCTGCAAGGAGACGAAGCCTTGCATACGATCCGGGGTCTGCGCAGTCTGCTTCACGGCTTTGCACTGTTGGAAAAAGACGGTGGATTCGGTTTGCCGCTTGATCTCGATGCCAGCTTCTCCCTTTTGATCGATACGTTTCTTGCGGGCATCCGTTCCCTGCAAGGACGCAGCAGCTAAATCAAGCAAATGCGCGACACAAAACCATCCGTCACATGCGGATGGTTTTTTTTTGCGTACATGCAGGAGACTCGTAACGGAAATTCAGTTCCATCGTCTTACAAAGAAGAGACAAAAAATGGATGGAAATTTGCAGAAATTTTCGCGATACTTGACTGGAAGGAAATTCCGGTGACATTCCAGAAACTAGGAGTAAATGCTGAACGTGCAGTATCTCAAGATTCGGTTTGGAAAAGGGAAGAGAAGGAAGGATGGGCAAAGTGGAAGAAAAGACAGGAAAAACAGAAGAAGCACAGCAGTGCCCCAAATGCGGTTCGCGTGAGCTGGGCAAAGGGAAGCAAAGCGGATATGCGGCGGTAGTGCCGCAAGACGGCTTTTTTCGCATCGGTGCTTCCATCATCCACGTGATCTGTACGGAGTGCGGCTATATTGTAGAAAGCTATGTAGACAAACCGCAAAAGTTCAAAGAGTAGGTGTAAAGGCGCCTAACATACACAAAAACAATCCCACACCGTGACTAAGGGCAACTCAACAAATGAGCCACCCTCAATCCTCGATGATGTGCTCGCTGAGAATGTCTTTCGCTTTTTCCATGCGGAGTTTATATTCTTTTGCTACGACTTGTAGGGCGGACACAGATTCGACCATATCCGGCTTCAGGCTTAGCTCATCGATCGCTCTGTGAATATGCTCGAGCTTTTCTTCTGTTTCTCTGATGTAGGCAACGACATCCAATGTATCCAAGTAAATCACCTCGCCACTAGTTTGAGTCATGAACGATGTTCCTATGCATGGATAAACAGGTTATTTGCGAAAACAAAAACGGCTGTTCTCAAGATGAGGCAGTCGTTTTTTCTTCGTTACGATACGCTGGGTAAAGAAACTTTGCGCGCGTCCCGAAAGCTTCAGCAATAAACAGACAAAGCAAAAGAGGGGACCAGCGCGTCCCCTCTTCTTATTTTTTCACGAGATGCCTGTATTTCTGCAGCTTGCGAACGACAGACGGCTGGCTGAGTAAAGCCCAGTATCATCGTCAGCAAATCTTCTTTCCGCTCGCGAAGCGGCGGGATATGGATCGGGATGACCGAGGGGCGGAAAAACAAATCTTGACGAAAGCGCCCTGTGTCCACTTTTTCTTTCAAATCCACATTGGTGGCGGCAATCAAGCGGAAGTCGACGTGCCGCGGCGTTTTTTCGCCCACGCGGTAAAATTTTTTCTCCTGAATCAGCGTCAACAGCTTGGCCTGCAGCGAGACGGGCAGCTCGCCGATCTCATCGAGAAACAGGGTGCCGCCCTCGGCTTGCTCGACCAAGCCCGTGCTTCCTTTGGGATTGGCTCCGGTAAAGGCGCCCGGCGCATAGCCGAACAGCTCGGATTCCAAAAGCATTTCGGGGATGGTCGCGCAGTTGATTTCGACCAGCGGGCCGGTACGGTTGCTGTGGGTATGGATATATTTCGCGATCACGTTTTTGCCAACGCCGGATTCGCCGGTTAACAGGACGGTGGTGTCATACGGTGCGACCTTTTGCGCCGTGGATAGCACGCCGATGATCTGGGGGCTGGTGGCGAAGAGGTCATCCTTTTTTTCCTTGGCCGATCGCAGCTCCATCAGCTCGCTGCGCACCTTTTTGATCTCGTTTTCCATGACGGTCACATATTCCTTCAACTGCTCCACTTCCGTCACGTCGTGCGTATAGCTGACCACGTATTTTTGGCGGCCGCGTTTATCGAAGATGATCAAGCCGGTCACAAGCACCTTTTTGCCTGATTTCGTCTCCTGCACCATCGTTTGCTTTTTGCGGGTCGTCAAAACTTGCCGCGTGATCGACGGATAAAAAACTTTTTCCTTTTCCATCTGGAAAACAGACTTGCCGATCAGCTCCTCCCGCGTCATCAGGAAAAACGGCTCTGTCGCTTTATTGGCATAAAGCACAACGCCTTCCGTATCGGTGATCATGATGCTGTCGCGGATATAGTCAATGACATCTTCCCAATCCGTTGCCCGAATCGCGCTCATTGGCCCCCCTCCTATATTTATCAGAAAATTCATTCCACTCTAGGGTATAGCACAAGAAACGCTTATACAGAAAAGGATAAGGAGCTATACAAATCGGAATAAATTTGCAGAAATGCCCTGTTAAAAGTGAGCCTAATTGACGCGCGGAAGCTGGCACGAAACATGCGAAATTTGATTCAGTGAGAATCTCGGCATCAATGGAAAGGGCGTGGGACTGATGGAGAAGGAGAAGCGCGGCATACTTGATTGGGTGACGGCGCATGAAAAAGAGCTGTCCGACTGGAATCAGCTGATTTGGGATTATGCCGAGACAGCCTGGCGCGAATACCGCTCGGCTGCGTGGTATGTGAGCAAGCTGCGGGAGGAAGGGTTCGCGGTTGAAGAGGGGAGCGGCGGGATGCCGACCGCTTTTTGCGCGACATGGAGCAATGGCGAGGGGCCTGTTATCGGCGGTTATGCCGAATACGATGCCGTGCCGGGCAATTGCCAGGCTGCCGATACAATCGAGCGTCCCCGGGATGGGCTATCCAAATACGCGGGCGGCCATACCGATCCGCACTCCGCACTAGGGATCGGTTCGCTCGGCGGTTTTTTGGCGGAAACGGAGCGGTGCATAGAGCCAGAGGAAGCGGAGCGCCTGATGCGTGACATGCTGCCAGCCTGGCAGCAGCACTTTACCTCGGACGATTACACGGAATATTGCTGGCATGCCCCGACAGTCAGGCTGTACATCGGCAGACCGACGCATTCCTCACCCACGCCCGAATACCGTTATCCAAGCTGGGTGATGAATGCGCTCGGCGGCATCCGCGCCTGCATCGATCCGATGATCATGAGCGATTCCAAAACGATCGGGATGACGATCGTCGACTTGCTCACCAAGCCGCAGGTGCTGCAAGCAGCCAAGGAAGAATTCATCCAGCGGACGGAAGGTGGCATCGGGGGCGCCAAATGGCTTGCACCGCTTTGCGACTATGAGCCCCCGATCGAGGTGCGCTGGCCGGAATATGTGACGACGGCGAGAGGCTATAATCGCTGGATCATTCCATAAGAGATGGGTGACGATTTGCCGGGACCACGCGCTGTGGTCCTTTTTTGCATGGAAACATTCTGGTTCTGCCTGTGGTTTATAGCTGCATGCTGCCGGCTATTGTCTTTTTCACCCGCAACTCAGTACAATTTGGGGATGAGTGTAATGAGGTGGTGTATGCGCATGAAACAATTTCCGGTCGATCAGATCGTGCCAGAGGTGAAAGCCGCGTTGCGCGATCACCGCAGCGCCGTGCTGACAGCCGAGCCGGGGGCGGGCAAAACGACGCGCGTTCCGCTTGCGCTGCTGGATGAACCGTGGCTTGCCGGACAGCGCATCCTGCTGCTTGAGCCAAGGCGGTTGGCCGCGCGTTCGGCTGCCCGCTTCATGGCTGCCTCGCTTGGCGAGAGTGTGGGAGAGACGGTAGGCTACCGCGTGCGGATGGATACAAAAGTTGGCCCTGCGACGCGCATTGAGGTGATCACCGAAGGGATATTGACCCGTATGCTGCAGGCCGACCCTGCGCTTGAAGGAGTCGGACTGATTATTTTTGACGAGTTTCACGAGCGAAGCCTTCATGCCGATCTGGGGCTGGCGCTATCGCTGCAATCGCGGGATGTGCTGCGGGAGGATTTGCGCATTTTGGTCATGTCCGCCACGCTGGAGGCGGAGCCTGTGTCAGCCTTGCTCGGTCAGGCGCCTGTCATCCAAAGCGTCGGGCGCATGTTTCCGGTGGAGACGCGGTATTTGAAACGTCCGGTTGAAGGGCGGCTTGAACCGGCAGTCGTTCGCACGATCCTGGAGGCATGGGAGCAGGAGAGCGGGGATTTGCTCGTGTTTTTGCCTGGAGCGGCCGAAATTCGCAGGGTAGAAATGCTGCTCGGCGAAGCGCTGGCAGACAGCAGGCTGCGAATCGCTCCGCTTTACGGCAGCTTGTCCGCGCAGGCACAGGACCGAGCGATTTCGCCTGCCAAACAAGGCGAGCGAAAAATCGTCCTGGCTACCTCGATCGCCGAAACCAGCTTGACGGTGGAGGGGGTGCGGATCGTCATCGACAGCGGGTTGATGCGCGTGCCGCGCTTTTCGCCGCGAACGGGCATGACCCGGCTGGAGACGATTCCGGTGTCCAAAGCCGCTGCCGATCAGCGCAGAGGGCGTGCGGGACGCCTTGGCCCGGGCGTCTGCTACCGGCTGTGGCCCGAGGAGCAGGAGCGTTTTTTGCAGGCGCGCAGCACGCCGGAAATACTGGAGACAGACTTGGCCTCGCTTGTTCTGGAGCTTTCGCTGTGGGGGATCGCGGATCCGGCCGAGCTTGCCTGGCTCGACTTGCCGCCTGCCGGAGCTTTTGCCCAGGCGCGTGAGCTGCTGCAGCAGCTGGGCGCACTCGGCGAGCGAGGGGAAATCACGCCGCACGGGCGAAAAATGGCGGAACTCGGCGTACAGCCGCGGCTCGCTCATATGATTTTGCAGGCCATTCCGCTTGGGCACGGGAGTCTCGCATGTGAGCTGGCGGCGCTGCTTGGCGAACGGGACATTGTGCGCCGCAGTCAGCGGGGGCATGATGCCGATTTGCGGCTGCGCATGGAATTGCTGCATGCGTTTGCGAATGGCGGACATTCGCAAGGTCGAGACGTGGTGGTTGATGAGGCGGCGATCAGCCGTATTTTGCTGGAAGCCGCGGAATGGAAACGGTCGCTTGGGATTGAAGCGAACCAGGGAGAGCAGCGTAGTGGTGGTGATGTGATCGGACTTTTGCTTGCGTTCGCCTTTCCCGATCGAATTGCCCAGCGGCGTACCAACGGGCGCTTTTTGCTGCGCAACGGGCGAGGGGCTGTGCTGGAAGGCATGCAGCCTTTGGCAAACGAAGCGTATCTTGTGGCCGCCGAGTTGGACGATCAGGGGGCAGACAGCCGGATTTATTTGGCGGCCCCCGTGTCGCTCGCCGATTTGCAGCGCGAGTGCAGTGAGCAATTTGCGGAGGAGACGCTTGTCAGCTGGGATCGCGAGACAAAGAGCGTACAGGGGCGCAAACGGTTGCGGCTCGGTGCGCTGATGATCAAGGAGGCACCGTTGCCCGCCGTCGATCCACAGGTGCTGCTGCAAGCGCTGCTTGATGGGATCAGGGAGGAAGGACTGGACATGCTGCCATGGACGAAGTCTTCCCGGCAGTTCCAGCAACGACTGTGCTTTTTGCATCGGCAAGACGACAGTTGGCCCGACATGGGCGATGAGGCGCTCGCAGCTACGCTCGAAGACTGGCTCGGCCCCCATCTGTACGGGATGAAGAGCGCAGCCGATTTGAGTCGGCTCCAGCTATTTTCGGCTTTGGAAGCGGTGCTTACGTGGAATGAGCGTCGTCAGATGGACGAGTTGGCCCCGACGCATCTGGTTGTGCCGAGCGGCTCGCGAATCCCGATCGATTACAGCGATCCGGCGGCTCCGTTTTTGTCGGTTCGACTGCAGGAGATGTTCGGTCAGCAGGATACGCCTCGCATCATGCGCGGCAAGGTTCCGCTCATTCTCCACCTGCTTTCCCCTGCCCAGCGCCCGGTTCAGGTGACGCGGGATTTGGCCAGCTTTTGGCAACATGCGTACTTCGAGGTGAAAAAAGATTTGAAAGGCCGCTATCCCAAGCATTACTGGCCCGATGATCCGTACAGCGCGGTGCCAACCAACCGGGCGAAGCCGAAAAGCTAGCCTTTTCTTTTCCAGTGGATGGTTTTTCTGTGCCAGACGCGTCATAATAGAGGTATTACTGCCAGGATGTGAATGCAAGCATGCAATTGATCGTATTTGATTTGGAAACAACATTAACCTACCAGAAAGACATGATCCCGGAGATCATTGAAATCGGGGCTGTGAAAATAGAGACCGACAAGGCTGGCATGCCTGTGGATACGTTTCAGCGCTATACGTTTCCTGCAATCCAGCGGCGCATCTCGGAGCGCACGCGCAAGTTTATCGGGTTGAACAAGGAGGACATGCCGACGTTCATCCCGTTTCGCAAGGCGTTTGACGACTTTCTGGAGTGGATCGGTGACGGAGACTATCATCTGTGCACATGGGGGCCTGATGACAAAAAGCTGATGATCGAGCATTGCGCCCGCTTCGGGTTCAGTCTCGAGTGGCTGCGCAATTTTAACGACATCCAGCCGGCTATCAGCCAGCTTTTGGCCAATAAAAAGCAAATGAGTCTGAAAGATGCGATTGATTCGGCTGGCATCGTACAGGAAGGGAGATTGCATTCGGCGTTGGTCGATGCAATCCATACCGCGCATTTGCTGGTGAAGTACAACAAGCACGTACCGCTCGTCCGAAATACCCCGGCGGAAAACTATTATATGGCAAGTCCGCTCCATATCACGTGCAGAGCGTGCGGCAAGAACAAGTTCTATAAGGAGTTTGGCTTGAAGAGCAAAATGTGCCAGCCTTGTCTGCATGCGCGGAAAAAAGATAGCCAGAAAAATGGGGATAATCCAGACAAGTCTCAGTTTACGACAGAGACGTAACGGTGGTACGAAAAAGGAAAGGCCTCTCGCGGAGATCACGAGAGGCCTTTCTTGCATGTCCCGGTTTTACAGTAATTGCCGACTGAAAGCCCACGGTTTCAATCGTGGGATGAAAGACGGCTTTGCCCGAACATCCCTTCATGGGATGGGCAGGGCAAACACATAGCACATGTGTGAGTGCTATTCTTTTTAAATTTATCCCTACCACAGTATCTCTCATCAACTATCATTTTGTTTTTTGCCCTCGTTATCGAAGAAAAGTGTTAGTGACACAGGTGGAAATTCGATTCAAGGAACTACTTGAGATGATATGCCAAGAGAATGACTGGCATATTGTAGCAATGGAAGTCATGCCGGATCATGTCTATCTGTTCCTGAACTGTCTTCCCACTGATTCTCCATCAGACATAATGGCAAAAGTGAAAGGAGTGTCATCTCGAATAT
The DNA here is from genome assembly GCF_052072235.1 of Brevibacillus fluminis. Classification (GTDB taxonomy): domain Bacteria; phylum Bacillota; class Bacilli; order Brevibacillales; family Brevibacillaceae; genus Brevibacillus_D; species Brevibacillus_D fluminis_A. The sequence goes on from NZ_CM125436.1 coordinate 1,500,471, forward strand.
TGAGGCAAGAATTTGAGCATCTTGCTCATTTGCCGAGTCTGTGGACACGCTCTTTTTTCGTAAGCACAGCAGGAAACGTATCAAGCGAAACAGTAAAATGCTATGTCGAAGAACAAAAGAAAAGGGGGTGAACTCATGCAATCTTTAACTGTCAAAATCCGAATTTTCCCTGATCATCCAGATGTTCTTCGCCAATTAGGAAAAGAGTATATTCGGGTAGTGAACCAACTGAGTGAACAGGCGGAACAACTTGGCGTGTTTCCGAAAGTGACAACCAAAGATGTAGAATCCCAACTCCCCTCTGCCGTCTGTAATCAAGCCATTCGTGATGCCAAGAGTGTATACCGAAAAATCAAGAAGTTGGGGACTCGCCCTATTCTGAAAAAACCTGTCTATTTCGTCAACAATCAAAACTACACGGTATCCGAAAATACAGTTGCCTTCCCGATCGTTGCAGATGGAAAGGCGAAGAAAACAACGTTTTGTGCGACGATGACGAGCCGAGATAGGGAATGGTTACGCAAAGGAAAATCTGGATTGATGCGTATCATTGAAAAGGCAGGGAAATGGTACGCTCAAATTTCGGTAGAAGTGCCTACAAGCGTAACAACCAACGAAACCATCATGGGTATTGATCTTGGTTTGAAAGTTCCTGCTGTTGCTGTCACTTCTACAGGTAAAACCCGATTCTTCGGAAACGGCAGACAGAACAAGTACATACGAAGAAAGTACCAACAACGTAGACGTAAATTAGGGAAACTCAAAAAGTTGTCTGCCATTCGCAAACTTGGCAACAAAGAACAACGTTGGATGAAAGATCAAAACCATAAGATAAGTCGTCAAATTGTCAATACAGCCATTCAGGAAGGTGTGTCCATAATCAAGCTTGAGCGACTAAAGAATATTCGCAAAACGGCAAGAACAAGCCGTAAAAACGCAAGGAATCTGCATAGTTGGACATTCTATCAGCTTCAGCAGTTCATCTCCTACAAAGCAAATCTTTCTGATATACAGGTTGTGAAGGTCAATCCTGCCTACACTTCTCAATCTTGTCCAGCCTGTAGAGAGAAGAACAAAGCGAAAGACAGAAGGTACGAATGTTCATGCGGATTCAAAACTCATCGTGATCGGGTTGGAGCTATCAATATCATGCGTCAACCTGTGGCAGATGGTAACAGTCTGTCAGCCTAAGATGCTAGATGCACTGTCTTAGGACGGGCTGATGAGACAGCCCTAAACTTGGGGGAACTACGGATAGCAGAAATGCACGTCCGACTACCACCCAAGAATCCCACTGATACCAAAGGTGTCAGCTTGCGGCTTTAGCCGTGGGAGTCTCAAAGATGCGTAAAGAGAAAACGAATGCCTTTTCCGATCATTCGCAAGATAAACACGACGAAACCGCACATGTCCATAAATTTTTCCAGTGCATACCAAAACCCCGTTTTTTCTTCCGCCTCATCTTCAGCGACTTTTTCTTCAGGGGACTGTTTTGTATCCAGACTCATGCGTGAATCCTCCTTACCCGTAAGCGTGGTTAATCTATTTTACACGGATACCGTGATGGCAGTTGACTTTATTTTGCGTGAAAATGGACAGGCGCGCGTCCCTCTTTTTACGTATTTGTTTCCATGGTTTGAAGAAAGAGAGTGTGCTGCGAAGCGCGATGAAAAAACCGGTTGTACCTGAAAAAAGGTGATCGATCGATGCTGGTTTTCGGGTTTCCAAGGCGGAATGGCAGCTGTGATATTCGCAGGAGGAAGAACAGGACTGTACCTAGCGAACTTTCGTTTTTTAATTTTGCTATTGACTTTTGTTTTTGTGTCTGCTAGTATTAGAAATCGTCAGCGGTAGTGATAAACGAATTGCTAGACTTCATAAAATGGCCCGTTGGTGAAGCGGTTTAACACAGCAGCCTTTCACGCTGTCATACAGGGGTTCGAATCCCCTACGGGTCACCACCATTTTGCGGACGTAGCTCAATTGGTAGAGCGTCGCCTTGCCAAGGCGAAGGTCGAGGGTTCGAGACC
>NZ_CM125436.1:1507500-2245000 GCF_052072235.1 Brevibacillus fluminis
GGATAAAAGCTACCCTGGGGATAACAGGCTTATCTCCCCCAAGAGTCCACATCGACGGGGAGGTTTGGCACCTCGATGTCGGCTCATCGCATCCTGGGGCTGAAGTAGGTCCCAAGGGTTGGGCTGTTCGCCCATTAAAGCGGTACGCGAGCTGGGTTCAGAACGTCGTGAGACAGTTCGGTCCCTATCTGTCGCGGGCGTAGGAAATTTGAAAGGAGCTGCCCTTAGTACGAGAGGACCGGGGTGGACATACCGCTGGTGCACCAGTTGTTCCGCCAGGAGCACAGCTGGGTAGCTATGTATGGACGGGATAAGCGCTGAAAGCATCTAAGCGTGAAGCCCCCCTTGAGATGAGATTTCCCACAGAGTCAATCTGGTAAGACCCCTCATAGACGATGAGGTTGATAGGTTCGGTGTGGAAGTGCGGTAACGCATGGAGCTGACGAATACTAATCGGTCGAGGGCTTATCCACAACAATCCATAGCAATGACTTGCGTATCCAGTTTTGAAGGTACAACCGGAAGCCATCTTGATGAAGATGGTTTTTTTGTATGTCAAAAAGCGGCTGTAACGAACGGCAGAATGAAATCTTGAAGAATGGAATCGATTGTACAAAGATAGTGAAGTGGTAATAGATTGGTGGCCACGTTTAAGCTAGCGGGCAGGATAGTCCCAGAAGGTAGAAAGGAAATGCCGCTAAGCAAGTTTCTCCAGTAGAACGATACACGAACTTCATAAAACAGATTTCTACCAAAACCTTTTATGAATCTTTTTTCTTTGCCTTTTACATTACGGAGCTCATCTAGTAACATTTTTTCATTAAGAAATGCAAGAATATCGTGAATTCCACCATCGCGAGTATGCTACCATATGCACTTAACAAATGTAGCGTAAAGTTTAATGTTATGATCTGAAAGGGTTTTTTGAAAATTATTATCATGATTTTCTATTACATTTGCTCAATTTGATTCAAACTAAGCTTTGAGAAGACAATCAATGTAAAATCGAAATAAGTAACAGAGGCCCATCAGGTGGGGGGATGTTTATGTTAGATAAATCGATTCCTTATTATAATGTCATTATGAAAAGAGTAGCGGGAACTCCTTTGGTTCATCATGAATTACCCCAGGGCTTCTCATTTTGTAGATATAAATCTGGTAAGGAAGTAGATTGGGCTGAAATAGAAGCTTCGGTAGGTGAGTTTGATAGTGTTGAAGAAAGCCTCAACTACTTTAAAAATGAATATTTACAACATTTTGAAGAACTAAAGAAAAGACTATTATTTGTTCTAAATTCAGAAGGAAAACCAATCGGGACGATAACTGGCTGGTGGAATTACACCGCAGAAAGACGAGATTTGTCAATTCATTGGTTTGCAGTCCAGCAGGAATATCAGGGTATGGGAATTGGGAAAGCCCTAGTGGCTAAATGCATACGAAACCTACAAGATCTCGACGGTGATAAAGATATCTATTTACATACTCAAACATGGAGCTACAAGGCAATTTCACTGTATTTGAAAAGTGGGTTTAATATTGAAGCCAGTGAGACATTTTCTGTTTATCAAAATGATTATGAACAAGCGTTTCCAATATTACACAATATGTTGAACGACAAGCTGCATAAACTGTTTTGATAATCGGCTAAAGGCAGCTGGGCGTGAGCACGATCTATCGGAAGCCGTTTGACCTCGACAGCCTGCGGGAGGAGATTACCGGCCGCTTTCAAGAGATGACAACCCATGTATACAATAAACTGGTCCGAGACCGGATTCCACAGATCATCGAGGAGAATGGGAAAACCTGCTCGATCAAAATGTTGGACGATGCTGCCTACCATCGCGAATTACGCAAAAAATTGCAGGAGGAGTGGCAGGAGTATTTGGCAGCAAGCCATGATGCGGAACGGTTGGAAGAGCTGGCAGATATGCTGGAAGTGATCTATGCGCTGGCAAACGGCCACGGTGCCTCGCGCGGCAAGCTTGAGGAGCTGCGCCAGAGGAAAGCCGAAACGAACGGCACATTCGCTGAAAAGCTGCTCCTGCTCAAAGTGGTGGAGAGGGGAAAACAGCGGAACGGATAAATCACGGCAAGCGAAGGCATGGTGCGGCCCGCGCTTGCCGTGTTTCTTTACAGCGACAGGGCTGTCTCCGAGACGACGATGCCATCTTCGTCCGCATAAGCAAAGTGTCCGGGTGTCCACGTGATGCCGCCGAATGAGAGCGGCACATCTCGTTCGCCCAAGCCGTTCTTGGCGCTTTTTTTCGGCATGGTGCCGAGCGCAAAGATTCCCACGTTGGTCTGGGCGAGCTGCGCCGCGTCACGAACGCAGCCATGGATGATCACGCCTGCCAGCTTGCGGTCTGCCGCAATGCCTGCGAGCCGGTCGCCGAGAAGGGCGCATTGCCGGGACCCTTCGCCATCCACGACGAGCACGCTGCCGGCAGGGATGTCCTCCAGCGCCTGCAGGACAAGCACATTGTCGTCTTTTACCTTGACGGTCCGAATCGGTCCATAAAAGGCGGGAATACTGCCAAACGAGCGAAACGTAGTGGTGCAAATGTGCAAATGTTCCGAATGCTTATCACATAAGTCTGCGGTTTTCAAAAGCGTTTCCCCCTTCATAACGAAAAAATCGCTGATGCTGACGGTTCTGCTGAAGTTGAATCGTATTTTACTATGAAGCAGATACAACTGACCAGCCTTTCTGCCAACATACACGAAGAAACGGCCGCCAGCAAAGCTGACAGCCGTATGATCTGATCTTGTACGGTTATCCGATGAACTCTTGCACCCAGTAGCCGTTGTAATAGCCGATGCCGATTTTCGTATAGCTGGCATTCAAAATATTTTCACGGTGTCCTTGGCTGTTCATCCATTGCGTCATGACTTCCTGTGGGCTTCTTTGTCCCATGGCGATGTTTTCGCCGGCTGTGCGGAATTGAATGCCGTACTGCTGCATCATGTCGAATGGAGAGCCATAGGTTGGGCTCGTATGGTCAAAATAATGGTTGTTCGCCATATCTTTCGCTTTGTCCAACGCGACGGTCGAAAGCTTGGCGTCGAACGTCAGCGCTTTGAGGCCCGCTTTTGCACGCTCCTGGTTAACCAGTGTCAGCACTTGGTTCGCGTACGCAGAAGCGCTGGTTTGGTTTTGCTGCGTCTGATTCTGGTTGTTGCTTGGGCTGGTCGCTTGACCTTGGCTTGGGTTGTTCGCTGGCTTTGTGCCAGGCGGATTCACAGGCTTTTTCGCCGGAGCAGTCGGCTGGTAAGGGACTGGCTGCTTGGCCGGCACCATGCCTTGTGTTGGATATTGAAATTTCTGGAAATTGAATTGATTCGAATTCACCATTTTTTCAAAATCCGCCCAAGAGATTGGTCCGTTTTGACCCGGCACATAAACATACACGCCAGAGTATGCGGCCGGAGATTGGTAACCAAACGTTCCTTGTGCAAACGTGAACAACTGGTTGGCATGCGCTTGGGCTTGTACAGAAACAGGCGCAGCCGTTGCCGCGAATGCGGAAGTGGACAAGCTGGTGACGCCAATTCCCATGGCTAAAGCGAACAACGATTTTGTGAAGATTTTCTTCAAATCAATCAGCTCCTTTTGTATGATCCTACGAGGTTAGTTGTCGGGTTCGGATTAAGGATTCAACCTACGCGTTTTACTAGCGATTCACCCCAACAGCCGGGCGCATAGCGCTTTTGGCCGTAATAAAGCGTCCCCCGCACCTCCAGCTTGCGAGGAGGTTTCGGCCCAAATAGCATATCGAATGACGGGGCGGTTGAAAAGGAAAAAAATATGGGTTCATTGCAATGATTTCCCAATTTTTGCGGCTTTCTTCTATGTAATTGCCCGAAACACGAGTGCTTCGAGCAAGGCCAAAGGATTGGGTGTATCTAGGAGAATCTCGCACAGCCAGCATTACGCTGCTGCCAAAAAGCCAAAACGTTAATGGCCGCAGCAGTGGCGTCTGCAATAATTGCACGATCTGCGGTTACCGGTGGTGGCGCAACGGAAGCAGGTGGCGCAGCAAGCGTCGCAAACGTTGGAAGGGGCTTGATTAAACGGGCTGACAATCGGTGGTGGAACGGGTGGACGGTTGAATGGACTGACGATCGGTTTTGGCGGGCACGGCCGGGCTGGCGCTTGCGTGAACGGGCTCACGATCGGGCGCTGTGGTTGGCATGGCTGTGCTGGCCCTTGGGTAAACGGGCTGACGATCGGCCGCTGCGGCGTGGGAACTGGAATCGGCAGCGGATAAGGATAAATGTTGGACGGCAGCTGCTGTTGTGGAGGGATGCATGGCTGGCGCAATGGCCGGGCGCATTTCTGTTTCGGGCAGCATCTCCTGCGTCTCCGGGGGCGGCAGCATTCTTCGCTGGAGGAGGAGCTGCTTTCCCGGGCGCATGAAGAGACCAACCGCCCCTTTACGTTTATGAGATCGTTATTCTTCTTATTTCTCAAAGGTAACCACTCCCATAGGTAGAATGTACAATATGTATATGCACAGAATCGCCATGCGAATGGACGGATGCTTGTATGCGGACGTCTATTTTTCTACTGAATCGCAAACAAATCGAAACAGATGTGCAAATAGAATGAAAAGTAAGGAAACGACCTATTGACAGCAAGGATCAAAACGTTTAGTATTTTGCTTACAATCCAAATTCACTCCTAGAAAGATTGCCTCTTTCAAGATCAGTGAATTGTTCTTGAACTCGACAAGTAAAACATTGACTGCAAAATCTATGCGACTCCGAGGAATCGGAGCGGGTAAGTAGATACAAGCCAGTCCGATCGTTTAGGCATGCGCCTTGATGATTCGGCTGGCTTTTTTACTTGATTCGGGGAAAAGAGATCAATCATTTATCTAATCGGAGGGAAAAAACAATGACCATCGTAAAAGAAACCAATGCCAAGAAGTATGTGCAAAAGCAGGAAAAATTCGAGGTAAAACCGCATCCGCAGCACAGCCGCATGTATCATATCGAGCTTGCGAACGACGTGATCCGCGATTTGATCGCCGCATTCCCGGATGTAGATTCGCAGCGCTTGATCTATGTGCCATTCATGCGCTATGTGGTGGCAGGCAAATTGCGCGAATTGTTGGGGCAATCGTTCCAGGACACGCTGCGCGGAATTTTGCAGGAGCGCGAAACAGGTGGTTTCACCATCGGTGTCCAGGGACAAACGACTGACACGGAAGACTTCGTTCTGTTCTCGACCGCGATCTCGCATCTTGTCGGCAGCCCGAACTTCGATGCGATGACAGGCACCTATTTTGCACGCTTCACGGTAAAAGATACGGATAACAGCGATTCGTACCTCCGCCAGGCGTACCGCCTGTTCACGCTGCATACGGATGGAACGTTCGTCGATGAGCCGACAGACTGGCTGCTCATGATGAAGATGCAAGAAGTCAATGCAGTCGGTGGCGAATCTCGTCTGCTGCACCTGGACGATTGGGAGGAGCTGGAGAAATTCAGCAAGCATCCGCTCGCGTCGCACAAGTTCACCTACCGTGCGCCAGCCAGCAAAAACGTCGAGCAAGTGGTGCATCGCCCGACATTCTTCCAACAAAACAACGCTACGTGCATCTGCTTCATCGACCAATTTGCGTATCCGGAAAACGTCGAGCAAGCGGTATACTTGAAAGAACTGTCCGATTCGATGGAAAACAGCGAAAGCACCATCGCATTGAAGCTGCCAATCGGCGATCTGGTGATGCTGAACAATACATTCTGGCTGCACGGACGCGCAGCATTTGAGAAAAATCCAGACTTGTTCCGCGAGCTGCTGAGACAGCGCGGCGAGTTTGCCAAGTAAGGTGAAATCACTTCTGAGCGAGACAAACCCCCCTGCCGCTGGAGCAGGGGGAAGGGCGGGTGAGATGTATGTATGATTTCGCGATTGTGGGAGGAGGGATTGTTGGCCTCTCGACAGCGATGGAGCTGGGGCGGCGATATCCCCATGCGCGCATTCTGGTAGTGGAAAAGGAAGATGGCTGGGCGAAGCATCAGACCGGCCATAACAGCGGTGTGATTCACTCCGGCATTTATTACAAACCGGGCAGCTTCAAGGCCAAATTCGCCCGGGCAGGCAGCAATTCCATGGTGCAGTTTTGCCAGGAGAACAATATCGAACACGATATTTGCGGAAAGGTCATCGTCGCGACGAAGCAGGCGGAGCTTCCGCTCATGGACAATCTGTATGAGCGCGGTCTGGCCAACGGGCTCGCCATCCAGAAGATCAGTGCCGAAGAGCTGAAGGAAATCGAGCCGCACGTCAACGGGCTGGGTGCCATTCGCGTGCCGATGGCCGGCATCGTCAACTACAAGCAGGTGTGCGAAACGTTCGCGGCGATCATCGGGCGGCAAGGCGGCGACCTGCGGCTTTCCACCAAAGTCGTGGACATTCGGGAGAAGCGGGGAGAAGTGGAGCTGGAGACGACCCGCGGGACGTTCCATACGCGCTTTCTCATCAACTGCGCAGGGCTGCACAGCGACCGTATCGCCAAGCTGGGCGGGGCAAAAGCGGATCTGCAAATCGTCCCGTTCCGCGGCGAGTATTACGAATTGAAACCGGAAAAACGCTATTTGGTCAAGCATCTGATCTATCCGGTGCCGAACCCGGCGTTCCCGTTTTTGGGCGTGCACTATACACGCATGATCGGCGGTCACGTTGAGGCGGGGCCGAACGCGGTCTTGAGCCTCAAGCGCGAAGGATACAAAAAAACCGACATCGACCTGAAGGATTTGGCTGAAGTCATGGCATTTCCCGGTTTCTGGAAGTTGGCAGGGAAATTTTGGAAGGAAGGGATGGAGGAGTACATCCGTTCCTTCAGCAAGGCCGCTTTTGTCAAAAGCTTGCAAGAGCTGATCCCGGAAATCAGAAGCGAGGACCTGGAGCCGGCGCCGGCGGGCGTACGCGCACAAGCGCTGAAGCCGGACGGCAGCCTTGTCGATGATTTCCATATCATTCGCGGCGCGAGCAGCATCCATGTCTGCAATGCGCCATCGCCGGCTGCGACCGCATCGATCGAGATCGGGAAAGCGATTGCCGAGCAAATACCAGAACCGCAAGTAGCAAAACCGCAAGCCATTTCCTAGGTAGGGGTGAAAGAAGTGACGTTGCAAACGGGCACGGTTGTCTATAAAAATTTGATCAACGGTCGCTGGGTAGAATCAACATCAGGCAAGGTGCATCCAAGCATCAATCCGGCCGATACCCGCGACATCGTCGGCTATGTGCAAATGTCGGTGGCAGGCGAGGTAGAGGCAGCGGTTCAGTCAGCCAAGCAAGCATTCGCTTCGTGGCGCAAGCTCTCGGGGACTGCGCGCGGCGAGTATTTGCGCAAAACGGCGGATATTATGGAGCGCCGCACAGCGGAAATCGCGGAGACGATGACGCGCGAGATGGGCAAAACGCTGGCGGAAGCCATCGGTGAAACGGCACGCGGCGTAGCGATTTTGCGCTACTATGCGGGCGAAGGACAGCGGGCAAACGGAGAAGTGATTCCGTCCGCCGACGCGGATGCGCTCTTGTTTACAAGCCGCGTGCCGCTCGGCGTCGTCGGATTGATCAACCCGTGGAATTTTCCTGTCGCCATCCCGATCTGGAAAATGGCGCCGGCATTGATCTACGGCAACACCGTCGTGATGAAAGCGGCGCTGGAAACGACCGTAACCGCCGTCAAGCTGGTGCAATGCTTCCTGGAAGCGGGCATCCCGCCTGGGGTGGTCAATCTGGTCAGCGGTTCCGGCTCGCTGATCGGCACTATTTTGTGCGAGCATCCTGATGTGAAAGCGATCAGCTTCACCGGTTCCAACGAAGTCGGGAAACAGATCGCCATGAAGGCGCTGGCCCGCGGCGCGAAGTATCAGCTGGAAATGGGCGGCAAAAACCCGGTGATCGTCACCAAGCATGCCGATTTGGAGCTGGCTGCCGAGCTGACGGTATCCGGCAGCATGAAATCATCGGGACAAAAATGCACCGCGACAAGCCGGGCGATTGTCGTAAAAGATGTGTACGACGAGTTCCGGGCAAAAGTCATCGAGAAAATGAAGCAGATCAAAACGGGCAATGGCCTTGACAAAGACACGTACATGGGACCTGTCGCGTCCGAAAATCAGTTGAGAGGCGTTTTGGCCGCGATCGAAAAAGGCGTCAGCGAAGGTGCGACGCTGGTATTGGGCGGCAAGCAGCTGACCGAAGGCGAATATGCGCACGGCTTCTATGTCGAGCCAACCTTATTCGAAAATGTCGACCCGTCCATGTATATTGCCCAGGAGGAGATTTTCGGGCCCGTGCTGGCACTCCTTAAAGCCGACTCGCTGGAGCAGGCGCTGGTGATTGCCAATGATGCCCGCTACGGCTTATCCGCATCCATCTTTACCAATCGCCTCGATGAGGTAATGACCTACATTCACGAGATGGAGGCGGGCATGATCCGCATCAATGGCGAAAGCTCCGGTGTTGAGCTGCAAGCGCCATTCGGCGGAATGAAGGAGTCCAGCTCCCACTCGCGCGAACAAGGCAGAGCTGCGATGGAATTTTTCACGGCAGTCAAAACGATTACGATCAAAGCGTAAAACAGACTTTTTAGAAAGAAAAATCCCCTTACCGCTCAGTGTGTGAAAATGAACTGGACGATAAGGGGATTTGGTTGTAAAATATGGAAATTTGAACGAGAACGGAGGGTTACGGCGATTGTGGAGCATACCGCCACTCCTACCGAAAGATGAGGAACAGGAAAAAGGCAGCCGACGGAACACAGCGGCTGCCTTACTTTCGGTTTTCACACGGCACTTCACCACATGAACGCCCGGTAATAATCATCCATCTCTTTTTTCATCTTCATTTTTTCCTGATCCAGCATGTGGCGGATCGCTTGCCAGTCTGTCTCAGCCGAGTCGGTAAACGCGATCCCTTTGGCAGCCATAAAATTGTGCAGCATCTCCTGGTCGTTCCCTGATTCGTACACTTCGTGCCCGCCTCCGATTACCCGCAGATCATGCAGCGTCTGCTTGATGTCTTGTGGAATCATGATGGAATTCACTCCCTCAAACGAATCGTCATCTCAGTTTGTCCGTTTGGTTTCAAATTTATCCAGCCGCGGGATTTGCGAGGGTAACGAAACAAGCCATGATCATGTAGCCAACCAGCCGGATAGACGGGCTGGTTTTTGCGTTTGTTGACAATTTTAGTTGTCTAAAATATAATTGCATAAGCAACTAAAAGAGCGGATGGAGGAAAAACCTTGACTGACACAACGCCGAAAACCAGCATTTTGGATAATTCGACAGGCTTTTTGATGGGCGTCATTTACCGTAAAATCTCCAACCTTTTGATGCACCGCTTGAAGGAGCACGATATTACACCGGAGCAATGGGCGGTTTTGTATCGGGTGTCGGAGCGTGAAGGGATGATTCAGAAGGAGATCGCCGAGCGTGCGGGCAAAGACAGGCCGACGACCACGCGCATTCTGGATGCGCTGGAGGCGAAAGGATTTGTGGTGAAGCAGGCCGGGGAGCAGGATCGAAGGTCTTTTTTGGTGTTCTCCACGGAAAAAGGGAGAGCGCTGATCGAGCAGATCGTGCCGATTGAAAAGCAGACGATCGCGGATGCGACACACGGCATAAGCGCCGCCGATGTGGAGCTGTTGCACCGGCTGCTGCGCCAAATAGGGGAAAATATCGACCGTTTGACGTAAGAAAGAATAAGGAGAGTTGTGAGAGCGATGCCTACTCAACCAGAACACGCATACGATGTGGATGCGCTGCAAAAACCGCAGCGATTGTGGACCAAGTCATTCATCACGCTGACACTGTGCAATTTTTTGTTGTTTCTTTGCTTGCAAATGCTGTTATCGCCTTTTCCTACCTATGTGAAGGATCGGTTTCATCCGGATGACTTCATTGTCAGCCTTGTGACCAGCATGTTCGCGCTGGCGGCGATCGTGACCCGCTTCATCACCGCAGTCTTGATGCGCAAGGTGCACCGCAACGTGCTCTTGTTTTGCGGCCTGCTGTTCGCCGCGATTGCGACCGCCTTTTATTCGTATCCGACGACGATTGGGGGCGTGCTTGTCCTGCGGATCTGCTTCGGGATCGGGTTCGGGATGGCGAGTACGTTGATGCCGACGATCGTGTCGCAGATCATCCCGGCGCGCCGGATCGGGGAGGGCATCGGATATTTCGGGCTGTCGATGAGCCTGGCAATGTCGTTCGGCCCGATGATCGGACTGTCGATGCTGGCGAATTATGGGTTTGCGCCTTTGTCTTATCTCGGTGCTGCCGCAGCCGCGCTGATCGTTCCGCTTTTGATCAGTACGCGCTCGCTGCCGCCGGAGCAAAAAAAGCCGGCTGCCCGCAAGCCAGGGGAGAAAAAGCCCGGCTTCAATACGAAGCTGCTGTTTCCCGCGCTGCTCAATTTCTTGCTTTCCGTCACGTACGGCGGCCTGCTCAGCTTTTTGGCGCTGTTTGGGAAAGAGGTGCACCTGGCCAATGTCGGGCTGTTCTTCTTGTTTAACGTGATCACGATTCTGATTGTTCGACCGATTTCCGGCCGTATTTTTGATAAAAGAGGGCATGGCGCGGTGCTCATTCCAAGCGCAGTGTTTGTCGTCGCCAGCCTGCTGGTACTGTCGTTTACCACGACGCTGCCGATGCTGATTGTTTCGGCTCTGCTGTATGGACTGGGCTTCGGCGCGATTCAGCCGACACTGCAGGCGTGGATGCTGCGCGTTTCTGCGCCCGAGCAGCACGGGATCGCCAACAGCATGTATTTCAACTCGCTTGATTTCGGCGTTGCGATCGGGGCCATGGCGCTCGGGATCATTGCGTCTCACTCCAGCTATGCGCTGACATACCGCGCAGCATCGGGCGTCATGGTGTTGTTCCTCGTGATTTACACGATCGTGCAAGTGGTCGGGCAAGCCAAAAAGAAAGCCGCTTTGCCAAAATTAAAAGAAGTTACGCCCGAATGAGTAAGCAAACAGCCGCTCCTGGTTTTACAAGAGCGGCTGTTTTTTTGCGTTCAACAATGAAATTCTCCAGTTCGCTTGTTCCTGGATCGCGCGTTTCAAAGCCATAATATAGCCGGCGTGCATCCCTTCATGGAACAGGGAGAAGATCAGCATTTCGCCAAACGTGTTGATTTGGGAGCATAGTAGCTTATTTTTCGTTCAATATGTAGCGGATGGTTCGTTTGGTGATATTTAATTTGCGGCTCAAAATCTCCCGATTGCCTCTTGTCTCGGCCAAGCCTTTTTCGATGATGCCGCGCCCCACCTCGCGCTCCAACTGCTTGACCCGTGCCATGATCTCGTCAAACGGCAGATTTTCCACGCGATCGACATGATTGATGATCGTGCGCGCGAATCGCTCGGCCTCCTGGTCCACGATGTCGGTGAGCTGGCGTGCTGACGCGGGGGCAGGGGGGGAAGGGGGCGGATACGCTGTCTGCACGCCCCGCGAATCGAGTGCAGCGGCCGTATGGCTATGGAGGAAGGAGGGCAGATGCTCTGCGCCAAGCACCGGACATTCGTGAATGGCGACCGACTGGTTGATCACGTTCAGCAGTTGGCGCACGTTGCCGGGCCATTCGTAGCGCTGCAGCAAGGCGAGTGCGTCGCTTCCGAGCCGGCAGGCGCCTGCGAACTTTTTCTCCAAGTAATCCGCGACGATTACCGCAATATCCGCCGGACGCTCACGCAGCGGCGGAAGCGTCAGTTTGACCCCTTCGAGCCGATACAAAAGGTCGGAACGGAACCGCTTGCGCTCCACCTCCGTCTCCAGATTCCGGTTGGTCGCGGAGATGAAGCGGATGTTGCTTTTGCGCGTTTCCTCGCCGCCGATGCGGTTGAATTCACCCGTTTCCATGACGCGCAGCAGTTTGACCTGAATCATCAGCGGAGCCTCGCCGATTTCATCGAGAAACAGCGTGCCGTTATGCGCCAGCTCGAAAAAGCCGCGCCGTTCCTTCAGCGCTCCGGTAAACGAGCCTTTTTCATGGCCAAATAGCTCGCTCTCCAGCAAGGTCTGGGGCAGGGCCCCGCAGTTGAGGCCGACAAACGGATGCTGGCTGCGCACGCTCTCCCCGTGGATGAACCGGGCCAAAAGCTCCTTGCCGGTGCCTGTTTCCCCTTCGATCAGCACGTTGATCGCTTTTTTGGCTAGCTTGGCGGCAAGCGGCATGAACCGCGCCATCGGGCTGTTCGGCGCATAAAGAATGCCGTAATGCGCGGCGATTTGGGACAGATCATCGGCAGGCTCAGTCGGCTCGTCGAGGATCGGCAGCACGATCCGCTCCAATGCTTCGAGATTGTCGAACGGTTTTTCCAAATAGTCGCGAGCGCCGCGCTGCATCGCGGTGACGGCTGTTTTGATCGTGCTGTAGCCGGTCATGATGATCACGTCGCACTCGGGACGAGCGTGCTTGATCGCCTGCAGCAGATCCAATCCGTTGGCGTCCGGCAGCTTCAGATCGACGAAAGCCAGATCAAAAGCGAAGCTGCCTTCGGCAATCAGCCGCTTGACGTCCGCTCCGGAATGGGCCGTGGTCACCTGACAGCGCTTGCGCTTCAGGAAATAGGTAAAAAACGATGTCACTTCTACCTCATCATCCACAATGAGCACCTGTTTGCTGTTCATGATGATCCTCCTTTCAGCTTAGGATGGGCAAAAGCAGTGTGAACCGGCTGAACGAGCCCGCCATGCTTTCCACGCGGAGGCTGCCGCCGTGCGACTCGGCAATGCCCAGGCTGACCGATAGGCCGAGTCCGGTTCCTTTGCTGGTCGCTTTGGTCGTAAAAAACGGCTGGAAGATTTGATCGAGCAGCTCGGCATCGATCCCGGTGCCGTTGTCCGTGACCGACAGGCCGACCCAGTCCTGGCCATCCTCCTGCACGAGCGACGTTTCGACCGCAAGCTCCGGCTGTGGCGTATCCTGAAGCGCATCGCGGCCGTTCAGCAGCAGGTTGATGATGATTTGCTCGATCTGATGACGGCTCGCCCTGACAAAGAGCGGCTTGTCCGACAGCTCCTTGCGCACGACAACCCCGGAGACGGCGAGCTGGTAGCCGATCAAGCCGAGCGCATCTTCGACCAGCTCGTTAATATGGACGTCCTCAAAATGAAACTCTTCCTGGCGGGAAAAAATCAGCAGGTTTTGAATGATTTTTTTGCAGCGGACGCCGCACTGGTAGATGTCCTGCATCATCTGCTGATAATCCGAAAGCTCCTGCTCCCGCTGCAACAGCTGGATATTGCCGAGGATGGCGGTGAGCGGGCTGTTCAGCTCATGGGCGACGCCTGCGGCCATTTCGCCCAAGGCCGCCATTTTGGCCGATTGGACGAGCTGTGCTTCCAGATTGACTTTTTTGCGCAAATCATTGTAAAGCAGCATATTTTCGACGGAAACAGCGGCATGCTCGGCGATTTGCCTGAACAGCTGGCGCTTTTCCGGCGACAGCCCCTGCTTTTTGTCATGCAAAAGCGTCAGGAAGCCGAGCGCCTGATTGCGCTGGCTGATCAAAAGGGCGGAGCTGGCTGTATGATCGGGAAAACGTTCGGCGAAGCGCTTGTCCAGATCATTTTCTTCTAATGCCAGATTCTTCTCCAAAGGCAAAATAAAGCTTCCGCATTCCCAGCTCCCATCGGGTAGATTCGACGGCTTGCTCGCGGTGTAGCAGCGCAGCACTCCGCCCTCGTGCAGGGTGAGGATGAAAGTCGCAAAAGAGAACAGCTGTGTCAGCTGGCGGGCGATCGATTCGCTGACGTCCGGCCAGGTGGCGTTGATCTGGATTTTGGTCAAATGGTTGATGACCTCGAGCTGCTTGTTTTTCTGCTTCATCTCGTCGACGACCACCGTCAGCTCCTTGTAGTAGCTGCGTCGTGACGATTGAATGCCGGTGAGCTTTTCGAGCAGTTCCTGTTTGGTGTTCATGGTGCCCCCTACAACGCTTTTTGGAAAATCATTTTGACATCCTCTGCCGTCATATCCCGCGGATTGGTCGCCATGCAGACGTCGCGCACGGCGTTTTCGCTCAGCATGTCGAGATGCTCCTCAAAAGAACCGAGCGCGGAGAGCGTGAGAGGCACATCGAGGTCGCGCAGCAGCTGGGTGACGGCGCGCTGGGCGAGCCGTGACGATTCCGCCAGACTGAGTCCCGCCGTGTTTTCGCCCATCGCTTCGGCAATCTGCCGGTATTTTTCGGGTGCGGCAATATAGTTGTAGTCCAGCACATACGGGAGCAGCACGGCGTTGACCTCGCCATGGGGCGTGTCGAGCAGCCCGCCGAGCTGATGGGACATCGCATGCACCGCGCCCAAAATGGCGTTGGAGAAAGCGATGCCGGCCTGCAAGCTGGCCATCGCCATTGCTTTTTTTGCCTCCGGGTTATAGCGGCTGGCGACGGATGGGCGCAGGTTCGCGGCGATCAGCCGCATCGCCTGCAAGGAATAAATCTCCGTAAGCGGGTTGGCCGCAAGCGAGATGTACGATTCAATCGCGTGGGTCAGCGCATCGACGCCGGTATTGGCGGTCAGGCGGCTGTCTTTGGTCATCAGCGTCTGCGGATCGATAATGGCGATGTCGGGAATGAGCGATTTGGAGATGATCGCCATTTTGACCTTCCGGGCTGTATCGACGATGATCGAAAATTGGGACACTTCCGAGCCGGAGCCGGCCGTCGTCGGAACCATCACCATCGGCGGCAGCGGACGGGTGATGCGGTCGACTCCTTCATAATCGAGGATGCTGCCGCCGTTGCTGCCCAAGAGCGCGATCGCTTTGGCCGCGTCGATTGCGCTGCCGCCGCCGATTCCCACGATTGCGTCGCATTCGGATTCCCGATAAAGGGCAACGCCTTCATGCACCTCGTAATCTTTCGGATTGGGCGTCACGTTCGTCCACAGCTGATACGCAAGGCCGCTTTCCCGCAAATGTGCGATCACGCGCTCGACCCAACCGTACCCGACGACACCGGGGTCGCTCACGAGAAAAACCCGGCTCGCGCCCAGCCTGCTCATGCTTTCGCCGACCTGGCTGATCGACTGCTCCCCGAAAATGATTTCGGGTGTCATAAACTTGGAAATCTGCATCCGAGCCCCTCCCTTATCCTTGTACCCCCATTGTAAAGGAAAGCGTTTTGAGGCAAAAGGACAAAAAAGCGGCCGCATCGCCGCAAAAATGTCCCATCGGGCCGAAAAATCGGCCAGCTGCGAGAGGAAACGACGACAACCATGCCGATTCCAGGATGGCACGGTTATTGCGAATGTAAGCGTTAGCATGACAAAAAAATCAAAGTGTGTAGGGGGAACGCGAGTATGAAAGCAGCGGTTGTCAATCAGTTCCATGAAAAGCTTGAGATCAAAGAAGTGCCGATTCCGGAGTTGGAGCATGGTGAAATTTTGGTCAAAATCAAAGCGTGCGGCGTCTGCCACACCGATTTGCATGCGGCGCATGGCGACTGGCCGGTCAAGCCGAAGCTGCCGTTGATTCCTGGCCATGAAGGCGTAGGCGTGATCGAGCGCGTCGGTCCTGGCGTCACCTCGCTCAAGGTGGGTGACCGCGTGGGGATTCCATGGTTGTACTCTGCATGCGGCGAGTGCGAGTATTGCTTGAGCGGGCGCGAAACGCTTTGCCAAAGCCAGCAAAATGCCGGTTATTCCGTCGATGGCGGTTATGCCGAATATTGCAAGGCGCCTGCCGCGTATGTCGCGAAAGTGCCGGACAATTTGAGCTTTGAAGAAGTGGCGCCGATTTTTTGCGCAGGCGTGACTACGTACAAGGCGCTGAAAGTTGCGAATGTCGCACCGGGCGAATGGGTTGCGATCTACGGCATCGGCGGATTGGGCCATATCGCGCTGCAATATGCCAAAGCGATGGGCATGAATGTCGTGGCTGTCGATATTCAGGATGACAAGCTGGAGTTGGCGAAAGAACTGGGCGCGGATATTACGATCAACGGCCGCAACGTCGATCCGGTTGCAGCGATCGAGCAAGCGGTGGGCGGCGTCCATGGCGCAGTCAGCGTCGCGGTGACGAAAAAGGCGTTTGAACAAGCATACCGATCCGTTCGCCGCGGCGGTTCCCTGGTCGTCGTCGGATTGCCGAACGATGAGCTGCCGATCCCGATCTTTGATACCGTACTGAATGGCGTTACCGTGAAAGGCTCGATCGTCGGTACGCGCAAAGATTTGCAAGAGGCGCTTGATTTTGCGGCACGCGGAAAAGTGAAAGCGATTATCGAGACGCAGCCGCTGGACAACATCAATGAAGTCTTCGACCGTATGGTAAACGGCCAAATCAACGGCCGCGTCGTCCTCACATTGGAATAGAGCAAAAAGCCCCGTGCGTTCGCGGGGCTTTTTCCATGTTTCAGGCACGCGCGCTTATGTCAACAACCCGCCGCTGCCTTGGCGATATTTGAGAATGCCTTCCGCTGTTCGGAACGCCAAAGCGCCCACGGTACCGGTCGGGTTGTACCCGCTGTTTTGCGGGAACGCGGAAGCGCCGATGACAAACACGTTTTCCGCATCCCACATCTGCAGCCATGTGTTGACCGCAGACGTGTCGGGACTTGTTCCCATGATTACCCCTCCGGTGTTGTGGGTAGATTGGTAAGGGGTAATGTCGTAAGGCCCAAGCTCCTTGGTTGCATCGATCGTTTTGGCTCCCATCTCCTTCAAGATTTCCTCGCACTTGGTACCGAGGAAACGGGCCAGCTCGCGGTCCTGCTCTTCAAAGTCGAAGGTGATGCGGATCAGCGGATCGCCGAACGTATCCTTGTACGTCGGGTCCAGATCGAGGTAATGATGGCGGAAGGAGAGGGAAGCTCCTTGTCCGCCTACGGAAAGCGAACGGTTGTAATAGTTGATCGAGGCTGCTTTGAAATCCTTGCCCCAGCTTGGCGTTCCTTTTGGCACCGGATTGTTTTGAATCGGGCGCCGTCCGGTTTGCGAATAGGAGATATTGCCACCGTGCAAAAATTTGAGATCTTTATGGTCGAACGCATCGCCGTTGTAATCGTCAAGACAAATGCCGAGCGCACCAGCGCCTGCGAACAGATTGAACTCTTTGTCAAAGTAGCCGGTTGCGCCGCCTTTGAGCACCTGGTACGCATAGTTTTTGCCGATGACGCCTTTGCCGGACGCCGGATCGTACGGTGTGCCCAGCTTGGAGAGCAAAAGCAGGCGGGAGTTGTTGAACACATAGCTGCAAAGGACGACAATATCAGCCGGCTGCTCGATGTCCTGGCCGGTGGCGACATCGGTGTACAATACCCCGGTCGCTTTTCCGCCTGTATGTAAAATGCGACGTACCTGGGAATGGGTGCGGATTTCGAATTTGCCCGTTTTCTTGGCCACTGGAATGACGGTGACGACCGGGTCGGCTTTGGCCCCGTACTCGCAGCCGAAGCGCTCGCAGTAGCCGCAGTATTGACAAGCGGCGCGGGAGACGCCGTCCGGGTTGGTGTACGGCTCCGACAGGTTGGCCGAGGGCATCATGTACGGATGCAGCCCCATCTTTTTGGTTGCATCGGCGAACATTTTCATGCCAGGCGCCATTTTCATCGGTTTGGTCGGGTACGGTGCGGAGCGCTTTGTCCCGAGCTGCTGCTCCAGCGGATTCGGCTCACCGGAAATCCCGCACAGTTTCTCGAATTTATCATAGTACGGCTCCAGCTCATCATAGGTAATCCCCCAGTCCTGGATGGTCATCTCTTTGGGGATTTTGGCCGCGCCATATCGTTCGGTCGTTTTGCTGCGAATCTGGAAATCATAGGGGAGGTAGCGGTACGTCTGGCCATTCCAGTGCACGCCGGCGCCGCCGAGTCCGTCGCCCAGCAAAAAGGAACCGTAGGAACGCATCGGCAGCGCACGCACTTTTTCATTGCTGCGGAACGTGATCGTTTCTTTGGACAAGTCTTGCATCAGCTCATAGCGCAAGGCATAGCGCAGCTCATCATGCACCATGAAATAATCCTCGGTTTTTCGTTCCTTCCCCCGCTCAAGCCCGAGCACATTCAAGCCGGCTTTGGTCAGCTCCTGCGCGATGATGCCGCCGCCCCAGCCGACGCCTACCAAAACTACATCCACTTTCGGCAATTTTTTTGCCATGGTTTCACCTCGCTGTCCTTCTTTGTTAGTGGGAAAGATGGTCTTTCAAGCTTTTCGGTTCCATTTTGGCGAAAGCGTCCTGCTCGATCACTTGCGCATAGGACATTTGGTTGCCCGGATAATTTTTCAGCTTCCAGCCGTCCATGTTGCTGTTGCCGCCATACAGCGGGTCTGCGTAGACGCCTTCAAGCGTGCTTGTGCGCAGCAACTGGAAAAAACCGCTGGCGGAAATCGTCGTCAGCTTCACTTCATCCTTTTCAAACGCTGTCAGGACCGCATCCTGCTCCTCGGGGGCAAGATCGGCAAAATTCTTTTTATACTTGGCATTGCTGTAGTTCTGGATTTCTTGCAGGCCGATCGTAAAAATTTCGCGCCGTTTCAGCCGGCCTTGGTATCCTTGGACTTTTTCGCCATTGAAGAATGGCGCTTCCATGTAATCGCGGGCATTGAAGCCCCATTCGCCGGCCAGCTGGTGGTCCATGAAAAAGGCGACGCCAAGCGCTTTGGCACCAGGTCCAAGATCATCCTGGGGAAAAATCCGCTCGCTTGCCGCTTCGGCGATCTTGAACTGCTCCTGTGTGAAAAACATGGTTGCCTGCGTGTAGTTGGCAGGCTGGGCCGCCGGTTGGGGTGCGGGCGGGGCCGCATTGTTGGTTTGTTTTCGCGGGAGCAGACTGCCTACCACACCCCCGACGATCAGTCCGCCAACGGTATAACCAGCGTTTTGCAAAAACTTGCGCCTGGATAACGTAGATTCATCAATTTGATCATTCTTGTTCGCCAACTGAATCCACCTCCTAGAAGTGGTTTGCTCAAATCAGCCAAATCTTAAACATACTGGAATCCAAAAACATCCTGAAAGAAAACAAAACGCGCAGGTGATGCTAAGAAAAAAGGAAGGCAGGCGAATGACCATGAGGAAATGGCAAGGCTGGGCGGTCGTTTCATTGGCGAGCGTTTTGATCGTAACGGCTTGTGCGCCGCAGGCAAACAATGGAACGCGGACGCAGTCGATGCAGGCGCAGACGACCAGGCCACTTCATGATGCAGCGGTGATTCCAAGCTACGATGGGCAAAAAACAGTCACAACGAACCAACACGGCAGTACCTATAGCGGCATGGGCAGCTCGGTGCTCAGCCGAATCGGCAGCTCTGGACTCCATACCGGCGGCATCTCGGCCAAACTTGAGTCGGTACTTGGAAGTGCCGGGATCGACGGGATGAAAGTGTTCGTCATCGATGACACCGTGATATTGGGGGAGACGGGAAGAGCGGGTATTCGGGCGACCCATTACGATGATTTGCAGAGCAAGGTGCTCAGCAACACGGCGGGGAATTCCGGAACCGGGCGAAAGCATGCGAGCAGCAGCAGCATGTCCGGCACGATGGGAGCGCGGCATAATCCGATGAACGATGTACAAAAGGCCAAGCGCGAAATTGAGCATTTTACAGGCGGCAATGTTCGCGTGCTCGTCGTCACGCATGCGGAAGGACTGAAAGCCATCGATCGTCTGCGGGCGAATATGCAGAAAACGGGTGTTCCGGTTCAAAAAGTCGCGGATGATGTGAGAACCGTGCTGAAATACGCAAAGTAACGAAAAAAACCGGTTTCCCGCGATGGCGGAACCGGTTTTTCAATTGAAATCGGTTGAATGGTTTCACGGGGAACAATGGAAGGGCAGGGAGCACATGGAAAATTGCGCCGCAGCGGACAAGTTTACTGCACCTCAGCGGATCATGGGGTAAGGCGCTTTTGCCGCGCTTGCTCCTGCAAGAGCGCCTTCATCATTTGCTGGGTTTGCCACGAGGTACTGTCCATCCAGTCGGGATGGGCCAGGTTGATCCGTTCCTCCGGGTCAGCCGTCAGATTGTACAGCTCGTATTCCTCGCAATCGGGCTGGTCGGGTTCAAAATAGCGAGAGTATTTCCACAGCTCCTCGCCCGCCGATGTGCGCAGCCACGCGATGACGGTCTCGATCTGCTTTGGCCCTTTCACCGACGGATAAGGCACGCCGAGCAAGCTTACTTGGTGGAGCCCGCTCGTCGGGTCGTCCGATGTCATGAAGTAAATCGGCTCCCAGGAGCGGTCGACGGTTTGCTTGCCGAGGAAGGCATCCGCCAAATTTCTGCCCACGAGCGGCCGCGTTTCGGTGTGTGACGTGCCCAGTGCCGCTTGCAGCCTCGAAACATCTGCACCTGTAAGCCCAAGGATGGTCGGAACAATGTCGATATGGCTGGTCAGCAGCTCGCTTTGCCGCGGAACCGGAAACAGCTTCGGCTGGTGGACGATCAAGGGAACGTGCAGCGCTTCTTCGTAGGCACAGTAAAATTTTTGATGCAGTCGGCCATGGGCCCCGAGCAAATCGCCATGGTCGGCGGTAAACACAATCAGCGTCTCGTCATAAAACGAGGAGCGCCGGAAGCGATCGAGCACGCGCATCATCTGGTCATCGGCATGTTTGATCAGCTGGTAATAGAGGCGGAAGTAATAGCGTTCATCGGAAATCGGCTGGAAGGCGCGGTGATAGAGGCGGCGGTAGCTTCGCTGGCAGCGCGGGCGGTCAGCCAATGTTTCCCCATAGGTAGGCGGATACGGAACGTCAGGGATCGAAGGCGCGACGGGAAAGGAAAACAGCGGAGACATCGCGCTGAAGTCGCCGTAAAGCACGATGTCGTGGGGATTCACGAATGAGGTGACGATCAGCCACGGTGCATCGGCACGGCCAGCAGCGCCGCTCCCGCGCTCCTGTTCAAGCTGATCGATGAGCGAGATGAACTGCGATGCATACGTTTGGTCGCGTCCCCTCGGGCCGATCGCGGAAGACGAGCCGGAGTTGTGCGGATTTTTACCGTGCGGCTCCGGGCCGATCCAATGGGAAAAGCCGTACGCATCCAGCCGATTGGCATGAAGGTAAAGCTGTTCCGCCTCGGGATCGGGTATGCCGGTAACAGGATCATAGCTTGGATAAGACAGGTGGCTGCCCGGGCGGATCATATCAGCGTTGGAAAAGTGCCATTTGCCCAAATAGTAGGTCCGGTAGCCGTTGAGCCGCATGTAATCGCCCAAGGTTGGAACCGTATTGGGATCAAGCCAAAACTGGTCGGGATCAAACGAGGTTTTTGCAGCGCCAGGCGTTTGGCTGACACCATGCAAGGACGGATATTGTCCGGTGAAAAGGCTCGCGCGCGAGGGACAGCAAGCGGAGGCGGCGATGTAGTGGCGGCAAAATTCCAGGCCATGCTGACGCAAAAAAGCGTGGGCGGGCAGCTGCGTGCGGCTCCATTCTGCGAGCGCTGCCGATTCATAGACGGGCGGAAAGCGTTCTTCATCGGTCAGGATGATGAGGATATTGGGGCGCTTCACGGCCATTCGCTCCTTTCGTAAGCAACGTTCTCAATGTGACCTGCCATCCTAAGTGTATGCGGGGGCAAATGGAAAAAGCCGCGCACGGCGACGAGCGTGCACGGCTTTCAATTAACTGCCTGGCGAGGATTTATTCAAAGTAGGCCCATTTGTACTGGGCATTCCCCATGCCGGAGATCACGACATCTTTCAGCTTCTCGCTTTGGGTATAGATGGAGCCGCGGAAATAGAACGGCAGCACCGGCATGTCGTCGATGAAGATTTTTTCCGCATCTTGCAAGACCGCTTTGCGTTGGGCAGGGTCTTGCACGGTCGCGGATTTGTTCAACAGCTCCGTGTATTGCTTGTTCTCCCAGTTGGTATGGTTGTTGCCGCCCTTCGTTTTGAAAATCTCCAGGAAGTTGATCGGATCGTTGAAGTCCCCGGTCCAGCCCATCCGCGCCACTTGGTAGTTGCCCTGTTTGATCGCATCGTAGTACACGTTCCATTCCTGATTTTCCAGTTTGACGGAGACGCCCAGGTTTTTGCTCCACATGTCTTGCACGGCTTGGGCGATTTTGGCCTGCGCGTCATCGGTATTGTAGGAGAGTGTGATCGGCGGCAGCTTGTCAACGCTCGCGTAGCCCTCCTCCTTCATGCCTTCCGCCAGCAGCTTTTTGGCGGTCTCCACGTCATTGTCCTTGAACAGCCCCTGTTCGTTTTCAGGGAACATGGTTGGCGGGACGATCGCGGTGGCCGGAAGCTCGCCGCCTTGTGTAATGTTTTGCACGATGGACTTGCGATCGATGGCATAGGCGAAGGCTTGGCGAATCTTTTTGTTGTTGAACGGCTTTTTGTCCACGTTGAATTCGTACCAGTACGTCGCCGCTTTCGGCTTGATGTGCAGCACGCCTTTTTCCTTCAGCGCCGTCATTGCGTCAAACGGGATGCTGCTTACAGGCGCGCCTGCCATATCCAGCTCGCCGCCCTCGAACATGGACAGCTCGGTATTGGTGTCGTTGATCATGTTCAGCTCGATTTTGTCCAGCTTGACGTTTTGTGCATCCCAATAGTTTTCGTTTTTCTCCAGCACGATCTTGTCCTTGTGCTTCCAGTCAGCCAGTTTGAACGGGCCGTCGCTGATGAAGTCGGGACCGGCGTTTTTGTACCAGTCGGGGTTTGCCTTGGCTGTTTTGCTGTGAACCGGATAATAAGTGGAAAAAGCGGTCAGCTCCAGGAAAAACGGCGTCGGATTTTCCAGCTTCACTTCCAGCGTCTTGTCGTCGATGACCTTTACCCCGAGCTGCTCGGCAGGCAGCTCGCCTTTGAACACCTTCTCGGCGTTTTTGATGTAATAGAGCATATAGGCGTATTCCGATCCGTTTTTCGAATTCAGCACCCAGCGCCATGCGTAATCGAAGTCGTGGGCGGTTACCGGATCGCCGTTGGACCATTTGGCGTCACGCAGCGTGAACGTGTAGGTGGTCAAGTCATCGGACACCTTGATGTCCTGCGCAATCGCGTTTTCCGGCTTGTCCTCCTTGTTGATGCGGGTCAATCCCTCGAAAACCTGGAGCAGCACGTTGTTGGAGTAAATGTCGGTCGCAGCGTTCGGATTCAAGTTCGTCGGTTCGGAGAAGTTGTTGGCACGCAAGACTTGTGCAGGTTTGGCTGCTTGTTCTGGTGCGGGAGGGGTCTCGGCACTCGGTTGCGGGGGAGCTGGCTGTGTCTGTTGGTTGCTGGTGGCTGACTGGCTGCATGCGGTCAGAACGGTCGCGAATCCGACGGAGAGCGCCAGGGCACTGAACCAGCCGTTCGTCTTTTTGGTTTTGAACAAGTGTGATCACTCCTTTTTTCCTGTCGAACAATTGGATGATTCGGGAAAAAATGACAGGGAATAATGTACGAATTATACTGAATTTTCCTAACTTTCACCAGTGTCTTTGTACCGAAAAGAAAGAAAATTCGTTTCATCGCGAAAAAGATGCGGCCGTGGTGCCCCCGCTTGATCAGCAAAGACGCTTGGCGGCGCGGCTCATGATTGCTCCCTCTCCGGGAAAAGCTAACGGCAGCATGTCCGTCACTTTTTCCAGAAAGGATGAGCACCATGAACAAGCATCGGCTATGGCTCAGCTCCCTTCTTGTCCTGACGCTCATCGCCTGCAGCCGTTCAGCCACGCCCGCCAAACCGGAGCAAGCGGCAGGAGAGAAGACGCGCGCGACCGCGCAAAAAGGGCCAAAACAGCTCGCCTCCCCGCAAATCATCGTCCACGCCAAAGCGCTCAATCCGATCACGCTGCAGCTGACCTTTGAAAAGCCGCTGCCGCCGGAGGATTTGGTGCTCCGGCATGCCCGCAACAATTTTGCGTTCACCGCCGGACTGTCGATTCGCGATGTGCCGCGGCTCAAGTCCGGAACCAAAGCCACGTACCTGATCCCGACCACCGTACAAAAAACGGGCCATCGCTACATTCTGACCTATAAAGGCAACACGACCGCCAGCTTTGATGCCAATCCGCTCAAGCTTCCTTTCGCAGGCGTGAAGCAAGTGTCGTACGATACATTCGAGATCGAAAGCTTCCTTACGCAGCGTGTCACCGATTATCAAAATGTGATCGCGGATACGCCGGGCAAGCGTGGAGGTTTCAGCTTTGAACTGGATGATCACAACCGCTTTCAAGGGAAGAGCTACCAGATCATCCCATCGTTGCAAGACGCGCAGCTTTTCGTGATTCCAAAGGGCGGCAACACGATCATCACCGCATCGTACGTTCCCCAAACACAGTTGACAGACGGTCGGCAAGCCCCCAAATTCCGTCTGCCGGACGGCGTCGTGTTCAAACCGGGTACCACGTACACCATCACCTCCGATTGGGCCGCGATCGATCGCAACAGCCTCCGCGCAGGCAAAATCGCCCCGCTGCCAATCAAGGCGGTAAAGAGGTTCACGCCATCTGCTGTGGAAGTCGTACTGGCTACAGACCCGAAAGACGAGGTGTTTGCCTCGCGCAGCATCGTGCTGACAGCGCCGAACGGCCGCCGGTTAACCGCGACATACCGGGAGAACAGCCGGAAGGGAGCGAGCGGAATTTTTGACGTGCAAGCGGGCGCCACGCTTGCGATCGGGACGACCTATGCGGTGCAGCCGGCTGGACCGTGGGCCATTGCCAATCATGTGAACGTGAGGCCGTGACCAGAGAGCCTTTTTCGCCAAAGCTGGCGGAGAGGGCTTTTTGCTGTGCGAACAAGCAAAGGGATACGATTTTGAGTGAGCAGCAATATTTTGTCAGTATTGGAAAGGAAATAGACATGTCGAGCCGGAATTAGGATAGAAAAGCAAAAACGCTGTCGAAAAAGGGGAGATCGTGCGGAACTGACGAGTTTCAGGTTGGGACGCCTTCAAGGTCAGCGCATACAAGAAAGGAAGTCGCTTTTCAATGAAAAAATGGATGGTTGCATTGCTGGTGGTGTTGCTTGCGCTGCCGGCCGAAACAAGTTTTGCCATCGGAGCAAAAAATGCCAGCGTCCAGCTGGCGACAGGCAAAAAATATGTTAGCTACGTTTCGTTCTCCGCCTCCGAGCCGGTAGAACTGCGCCCGGTTTTGGCGCAAAACAAAGTGGGGAAGACGCAGGAGCTGGCGCAAATGGCCAAAGCTCACAAAGCGCTCGCGGCGATCAACGGGACTTATTTCAATCCGTACGATGAAAAAGATTTGCAGCCGATGGGCGGGATCGTCATCAATGGCGCTGTCCAGCATTTTCGCGGCGGGGCGGTCGCAATGGGGATTACCGCGCAAAACGAGCTGATCTTTTCCGCAGGCAACCCGTATTCGCTGGTCGGCACGCTGAATGCCGGCACACCGCAGGAAAAAAGCTGGTCAGCGTTCAACGTCAACCATTTGCCGACCTCGCAGGCTGAGGCTGTGCTGTTCACGCCCGCATTCCGGACGACAGCGCTGTCCATCGCAGGCTTCCGGTTTGTCGCGGTCAGCGGAGGCAAAGTGAGCGCCATCACCAAGGACAGCGCCGCGATTCCGGCGAATGGCTTTGTTGTCGCGTACGGCTCGCAGCGAAGCGACGTCGACAACTTCCACGTCGGCGATACGGCGGCATACCGATTGCAGCCATCGCCTGGCTTTGAAAAAGCGGTGCACATGATCAGCGTCGGACCGCGTCTGGTCGCAGCCGGCAAATCGGCTGTGGATCTGTCATCGTTCACCGAAGCCAAAATCACAACGCAAAAAGGCCAGCGCAGCTTTATCGGGATGAAGGCGGACAAGACGATCGTGATGGGCACGGTGAGCAACGTCACCATCCTTGAGCTGGCTGAAATTGCCGTGAAGCTGGGCTTGGCCGACGCGATGGCTTTGGACGGGGGCGCATCCTCCGGCCTGTACTACAATGGCTCATACGTCACCAAGGCGGGGCGCAATCTGAGCAATGCGCTGGTTGTGGTGAAAAAGCAGCAAGCGGCGGTTTCGGCGCCTAAGAAGTGAGTGGGAGCTTCAACATCATTTTGTGAATTGTGTCCGAAAATGATAGAATAGGGAATTGGGAGCATTTCTCCTGATTTGATTCTTGCACATGAACCGTGGCATTGAGGTATAATAGATACTTGTGGATGGACGTGACGTATGAAGCGAGGAGTGGGTGTGTGGCACAAGGGCCAAGCCCATGAACATCGTGTGAAAGAAGCGGTCAGCTTCTTCTGCCTACATTTTGCGCAAGTGAAAGAGAGTGGAAATTATGGGTCGTAAGTGGAACAACATTAAGGAAAAGAAAGCATCCAAGGATGCAAATACAAGCCGCATCTATGCGAAATTCGGGAAAGAGATTTATGTGGCAGCCAAGCAAGGCGAGCCAGACCCTGAATCGAACCGCGCCCTGAAGGTTGTGCTGGAGCGCGCGAAAACGTACAGCGTGCCGAAAGCGATCATCGACCGTGCGATTGAAAAAGCGAAGGGCGGATCGGAAGAGAGTTACGACGAGCTTCGCTATGAAGGCTTTGGTCCGAACGGCTCCATGATCATCGTGGACGCGCTGACCAACAATGTGAACCGCACCGCGCCAGAAGTGCGCGCCGCCTTCAATAAAAACGGCGGAAACATGGGCGTCAGCGGCTCGGTTGCCTATATGTTTGACGCGACTGCGGTCATCGGGGTAGAAGGAAAAAGTGCGGACGAAGTGCTCGAAATGATGATGGAAGCGGATGTTGATGTGCGCGACATCATTGAAGAGGATAACCAGGTGATCGTTTATGCGGAACCTGATCAATTCCATGCTGTCCAGGAAGCATTCAAAAAAGCAGGCATCACCGATTTCACCGTTGCCGAGCTGACCATGCTCGCGCAAAACGAAATCACAATTCCAGAAGATGCAAAAGCGCAATTCGAGAAGTTGATCGATGCGCTGGAAGATTTGGACGATGTGCAGCAGGTATACCATAACGTCGATTTGGGCGAATAAGTTCACATATAAGGGAGCAAGCATCCGATCGCTTGCTCCCTTGCTTGTTTTACGATGGTGATGTACGTAATCATGTGTTACATGAACCATATTTGTTTATCAAAATCTCTGTTACAATTATTTCAATTCATCACAAGAGGTGATTTTATTGAAAAATGCATCTGCAAACGATGTCCTGTTACGGGATGTCTTAGAGGATGATCTCCCCGTATTTTTCGTTCAGCAACTCGACTCGGCAGCCAACTATATGGCAGCTTTTACTGCCAAGGACCCAACCGATCGGGATGCGTTCAATGCCCACTGGATCAAGATTTTTGAAGACAAAACGATCAAAAAAAAGACGATACTCTTCAAAGATCATATCGCTGGCCACATCTCGAACTTTGAACAGTTTGGTGTGCCGGCCGTAAGTTATTGGATCGGAAAGGAATACTGGGGGAACGGTATTGCAACCAGTGCACTTTCACAGTTTTTGCGTCAATTAGATGTGCGCCCCCTTTATGCACGTGCTGCCAAAGACAATATCGCCTCAATCCGCGTTTTACAAAAATGTGGTTTTACGATTTCGGGTGAAGACAAGGGATTTTCTGATACACGTGGCGAAGAGGTTGAAGAATATATTTTGATGCTTGACCAGCAATAAGCAAATACTGTACATTTCAAACACTCTATCACTGTACATCAGCATCAGCCGAAACCGTCTGTTTTTTACCGGCGCTTGCCTTGCTGCTGCGAAAAAGCGTGATGATGACCACAGCGGCAATAATAATCGCGGCCGCGATCCAGGCGCGGGGCGTCAGCTGTTCATTGGCCGCAACCCAGCCGAGAAACACGGCGACCACGGGATTGACGAAGGCATAAGTGGACACCCATGTCGGCTCTGCGTTTTTTAAAAGCCAGATGTATGCCGTATACGCGATGATGGAACCAAACACGATCAAATAGGCAAAGGCCAGATAAGAGCGGAGCGAAATCGACGAGATGTGGAAGGAAGACCAGTCGTCGAGAAAAAACGAAGCGATGGCCAGCAAGATGCCGCCCCCGATCATTTGCAGCGCGGTTGATAGGAGCGGGGAAGCGGGAAGTTGGGCGCGGCGGGAATACAAGGAGCCGGCTGACCACGAAATCGAGCCTAACAAAAGTGCCAAAATGCCAAGCGTATCCATAGCGCGGGTGCCAGTACCGCCCGGCTGCAGCACCAGCACGGCGATGCCCAGAAACCCTAATCCCATGCCCGCGACGACGCCCTTTGACGGCTTTAGCCGGTTTGTTCCTACCGATTGAAACAACAGAATCCACAGCGGGACGGTCGCAACTAGAAGAGACGCGATGGCGGAGGGGACTTTTTGTTCCGCCCAGGCCACGGCACCGTTGCCGCCAAGCAGCAGCAGTGCGCCGACGATGCCCGCGTTTTTCCATTCCGTCAAGCTGGGGCGACTGTGGCCCTGTGCGTGTGCAATCGCGTAAAGGACGCAGCCTGCGGCAAAAAAGCGAATCCCCGCCATGATGAAAGGGGGCATGGTTTCGACAGCGACCTTTATTCCCAAATACGTGCCTCCCCAAAACAGGTAAACGGACAATAAAGCGATAATAATCACGGAATATTTCGAACCTTTTGCAAGCGTGTGTTCTTCTGGCTTATTCCATTTCGTCATGCCGATACTCCTTTCATGGATATTGTACGTTGGTAGGGCCGGTGTGCGACCGGCCTGCTCATGTACAAAGAATGCCGTTCTCATAATTCGTCGCGAGTATAAACGTGGTGGATGTTTCGCGGACCTCCGGCATTTTCACGATTTCATCGATCAGCGCGGTGATGTTTTCCGGAGCCGCAACGCGCACCTTCAGCATCATGCACCATTCGCCTGACAGGCGCTGGCATTCCAGGATGGTGACACCCGCTATGCGCAGCGAGACGATGGTTTCCACGATTTCGCGGAAGTTTTGGCATTTTGCTTTGACAAAGATCAAAGCCTTGATTTTTTCGTCCAGCTTGCTCCAATCGATGATGCCCCGATACCCTTTGATGACCCCGCTTTTTTCCAGCTTTCCGACCCTTTGATGGACGGCAGGGCGAGAGATATGCAGCAGCTTGCTGATCTCTTCATGCGACAGCCTGCCGTTTTCTTCAAGCAGCTTGATAATGTTGCGATCGATTTCGTCCATAGCAACCCTCCTGAAAAAATCATAGCATAAAAGCGGATCGCGTAAACGATTCGTTATCTTAATGGGCGAAATTCAAACGAAGCGAAAAAAAGACGCTCGCTATAAATGAAAAACGTCACAGGTGAGCGGGAATAACCGCGCTGATCAAACGATTCGTAAAGTCTATCCCTTTTTGGAAAATCGGATAAAGTGAGAAAGCCCGGCAAAGAACTCGAGATGGGGAGGTGAATGGCTTTGCACTGGCGTTCATGGGATCTGAACCTGAAAACCAGGTTGATCGGGGAAACGCTCTTTCATACGTTGTTTTGGATGTATTTTCCGTTTATCACGCTCTACTTCAGCGCCGCTTTCGGCAAACATGTGGCTGGAATGCTCATGTCTGTCCCGCCGCTTTTGGGCATTCTCGGCAACCTGACAGGCGGTTTTTTGGCTGACCGGATCGGCCGACGTCCTGTCATGCTGATGGGGGCATTTTTGCAGAGCGGGATGTTTGCTTTGTTCGCCTGCTCGCTTTCCCCGTGGACGGATTATCTGGCGTTTATTGGCATCGGTGTGGGAGGTTCGCTCTACAGCCCCGCCAGCTCTGCTATGGTGGCAGATTTGACAACCGACAAAGACAGGCGGCTTGTGTTCGCCACTTTTGTCACAGCGACGAATATTGGCGCCGTATTCGGTCCTGCCCTTGGCTCGATCTTTTTCTTTCACTATCGCAGCGGGCTGTTGTGGACATGCACCCTTGTCACACTGCTTTATGCGGTCGCAATCTTATTCATCGTCAAAGAAACGCTGCCCGCGCGAGCGATGCGGGAAGGGGAGCCAACAGGCTTTGCTTCCGCCCTGAAGGAGCAGTGGCGCAATTACGGCGTGATTTTCCGTGACAGAGCGTTTGCCACGTATATTGTGGCAGGCATTTTGGTCACCATCGCGTTCATGCAGCTGGACTTGTATTTGGCCGTCTATGTGAAAGAATTCGTGCCGACACAGGCGTTGATCGCGGTTTCGGGATGGTCGGTTTCCCTCACCAGCGCGGAAGTGTTCGGTTTGATTCTCGGCTTGAACGGTCTCATGTTTGTCCTGGGCTCCGTACCGGTTACCAAATGGTTCGAGCGGTGGAGCGACCGGGATATGTTCATCCTGTCTGCGCTTTTGTTCGGGATGGGCATGTTTCTCGTTGGGCTCACGACGAATGTCTGGCTGCTGCTTTGCTTCATGATCGTCCTGACGGTTGGGGAAGTGCTGCGTTCGCCGGTAGCGCAAGGCTTCGTCAGCAAATATGCGCCCGAGGAGGCGCGGGGCCGGTATATGGGGGCGTCGAGCCTGCAGTTTTCGATCGGGCGCTTTCTCGCGCCGCTGACGGTCATCTTGTCGGAGTGGCTGCCGCCAAGCGGGGTGTTCGGCTTCATTTTTCTTTGCACGATCGTTAGCGCTGTGCTTTATGTGAAGCTCTTTCGCATCATACCGGCCCGTTATGCGGACGTAGGATGACTCTGTCACGGGGAAAAGGAGACAGCCTGGAACAGTTGCCGAAAGCAGCGGATGCTCCAGGCTGTCTCTTCGTTTATTTCCCCACGAGCACGGGCTCACGGATGTCCGGCTTCCGGAGAGACTGGACGACCGCGCAATTCGCAAGGTCTGGCCGGGAGCCCAGAGAACGGAAGGTTATACAGCTCGGAGCACGGTGCTGTCGCCCATGATGAGAGCAATCTCATTGAGGCAGGTGTCAGCTGCTTGTCGCCAATTTGCGGGGGGAACAGATTTTGCTTATTACTATCGACAGGAATGATCCGCAAAAGATCCTTTCGATCCAGTCCCTCTACCGAGGCCAGAATGGCCGGATTCGCGATGTCTATGAGGGAAAGGACGGCGCACTCTACTTTTTGACGAACAACCGGGATAGCCGAGGGGTGGTCAGGCAAGGGGACGACAAGATCATCAGGCTGGTGCCTGCCAGATAAGCACGCCGCTGCAACGGCGATTCCGACAGATGATGGCTGCTCACTTGAGCGGTCTCTTTCTTTTTCAGTTCGATCTGACCGACAAAAACTGTCTAAGAAGAATGAATTTTCAGTCGTTTACTGCCGTAGTTTCCACTTTTTCCGACCATTACTATTAGGGATAAGAAGCAAGCATCATTCACGCTCGTTTCTTTCCGAGCAACGATTGGAGGAGGCTAAAACCGATGATGAATGGCAAAGAGTATCTGGAAAGTCTCAAGGATGGCCGGGTTGTCTACCTGAACGGGGAAAAGATTGACGATGTCACATCACATCCCGCCTACCAGAATTCGGCAAGGTCGATCGCCCGTATGTATGACGCGCTGCATGATCCGCAGAAAGCGCAGATTTTGACAACGAAGACGGAAAGCGGAAATCTTACCCACAAGTATTTCAAAGCGCCTTCGTCTGCACAGGAATTACTGGAATCCCGAAATGCGGTTGCCGAGTGGTCGAAGATGAGCTATGGGTATATGGGGCGAACGCCGGATTACAAAGCTTCCTTCACCGCTCACCTGGGGGCTTTTGCCGACTACTACAAAGGGTTTGAAGCGAATGCGCGGAGATGGTACGAGAAGGCGACCAAAGAGATTCCCTTCTGCAACCACACGATCATCAATCCGCAGGTCGATCGCTCCAAGCCGCTGCACGAAAACAAGGATGTGTTCGTACGCGCCGTAGCCGAACGCGACGACGGAATTATTGTAAGCGGTGCCAAAATGGTTGGAACCGCCGCAGCGCTGACCCATTACAACTTTGTCTCCAATTATGGCCCGACCGAATTGGGCGATGGGGACAAAAGCCACGCGCTCATCTTCTTTGTGCCGATGAACGCGCCTGGGCTCAAAATGATCAGCCGCCAATCGTATGAGCTGGCGGCGGCCAAAACCGGCACGCCGTTCGATTATCCGCTATCGAGCCGCTTTGACGAAAACGATGCGGTAATCGTACTCGATAACGTGTTTATCCCTTGGGAAAACGTGCTGACGTACAAAAATGTCGAGGTGACCAATGGCTTCTTCGTCCATACTGGCTTCTTCAACCGGTTCACGCTGCACGGCTGCACCCGTTTTGCAGTAAAGCTCGATTTCATGTCCGGCTTGCTGATGAAAGCGACGGAGATGTCCGGAACCAACCAGTTCCGCGGCGTACAGGCGCAGATCGGGGAAGTGCTCGCTTGGCGCAACATGTTCTGGGCGCTCTCCACGGCCATGTGCACGGATGCATCGCCAGGGCCAAACGGAATCGTGATTCCAAACGGAAATGCCGGCGCAGCATATCGGGTGCTGGCGCCGATGGTTTGGCTCAAGGTGAAAAGCATTTTCGAACAGGTGGTGGCTGGCGGCTTGATTCAGCTGCCGTCTAGCGCAAGCGACTTCCTCAATCCGGAAATCCGGCAGTACCTGGATACGTACTATCGGGGTTCGGGAGTAGGCGCGGAAGAGCGCGTGAAGCTGATGAAGCTCGTCTGGGACGCGATTGGAACGGAGTTCGGCGGCCGCCACGAGCTCTATGAGGTGAACTACGCCGGCAATCAGGAAAACATCCGCCTGGAGACGCTGAAGCTGGCTGATGCGACAGGGCAATCGCGCGCATTCACATCGTTTGTCGAGCAAGCGATGAGCGATTACGACCTGCACGGCTGGACGACAAGCGATTGGGTCAACGTGCAAAAAGAGGAGCTGGTGCGCTGATGGATGATCGGCTGTTCCGCAATGCGATGGGCAAGTTCGCCAGTGGCGTCACCGTGATCACGACAGAGGTGGACGGCGAGCCGTACGGAATGACGGCAAACGCCTTTCTGTCCGTCTCGCTGCAGCCAAAACTGGTGCTTGTCTCGGTCGGCGTGCATGCGCAGATGCATCAGCGCCTCAAGCAGGCGAAACGGTATGCGGTGAACATTTTGGCCCGGCACCAGGAAGACGTATCCGCCTTGTTTGCGGGCCAGAAAAAAGACGGGGGAACGGTAGCTTTTGAACATGTCGACGGCATTCCGGTGCTGAAAGATACGATTGCCACGATTACCTGCAATGTGGTTGCCGAACATCTGGCAGGCGACCATACGCTGTTCATCGGGGAAGTGACCGACCTTCGGCTGGTAGATGGGGAACCATTGCTGTTCTATCAGGGGAAGTACCGCGATCTGGCGGAGCTTCCGGAAAACGCGCCAAGCCGATGATAACCGTCTCAATCACCCATGGCACAGGTGCGCTTCCAGCACCTCCTGAACCTTGCGTGATGGCGCTCGGCTTTTTCGACGGGGTGCACCTTGGGCACCGCCAAGTGATCGGCAGAGCCAGAGAACTTGCCGACCTGCACGGCATCAAGCTTGCCGTATTGACGTTTGATCCCCATCCAAGGGAAGTCATCGGTCGGGGCGCGGTGAGCTGCTTGACGCCATTTGCCGCAAAAGAAGCGCTGCTTGCGCAAACAGGTGTCGATCTTTTGTATGTCATTCGCTTTGACCGGCAGTTTGCCGCGCTTACCCCGCATGAATTTGTCCAGCAGTACGTGGTCGGGATGGGAGCGAGGCATGTCGTAGCCGGGTTTGATTTTACGTATGGGCATCTGGGAAAGGGGAACATGAGCACAATCGAGCGCGATGGGAGCGGGTTTTTTCACGCGAGCACCATCCCGGAGGTGAAGCGGGCAGGCCGCAAAATAAGCTCCACCATCATCCGGGAATCGCTGCTGGCAGGAGCCGTTCACCTCATCCCGCTCTATCTCGGCGACTTTTATGAGAGCAGAGGGATGGTGAAACAGCAAACTGTCAGCATTCGCGCAAACGCGGAAACGCGGACGCAGGTCATTGTGCAGCCACACGTTGCCTTGCCCGGCGAAGGGAGCTATGAGGTAGAGGTGCGTGTCGGCCGCCATGTGCGCATTACGACGGCCTGGGTTGGCAAGCAGGCGGATGGCTCGCCCATGCTGGAGATTGAATGGAGCAAACCACACGCAAAAATCAACCGCGATCCGGTCATCATCAAATGGCTCAGCAGGCTGGATCCGGTTTCCAGGACACAAAGCGAGGAGGGGGTAACGTGTTTCTTGAAAAACGAACGATTTCCGGCGAATGCGCAAAGCAACTGATTGCGGCGGCTGGAGAAAAAGCCAAGGAGCTGCAAATTGCCGTCAACATTGCCGTCGCCGACGATGGAGGCAATCTCATCGGGTTCTTGCGGATGGACAACGCCCCGCTGCTCAGCATCGAGATCGCGCAAAACAAAGCATATACAGCTGCGGCGTTTGGCTTCCCGACCCACGAGTGGTACCCGATGATCGAGAAGCATCCCGCGCTGAAGGTCGGGATTGTCCACACGCCTCGCCTTGTAGTGTTCGGCGGGGGGTATCCGATCTTTAGCGAAGGCAAGCTTGCCGGCGGAATCGGCGTGAGCGGCGGATCGGAAGAACAGGATCAGCTTTGCTGCCTGGCCGCCCTGGCTTTGCTTGGAGACCGGCAGGAGCGGTAAATTTACGAATTATCACATGATTAAGGGGAGATGGATGTGAGCATTCTTCGCATAGGTCGGCTGCAGCTTCGGGTGATGGATTTGGAGGAATCCGTGAAGTACTACACCGAGGTCATCGGATTGGAAGAGATGGGACGGGATGAATCACGCGTTTATTTGAAGGCGTGGGACGAATACGACCACCACAGCATCATTTTGCAAAAAGCGGACTCCCCGGGCATGGACCACATGGCATTTAAAGTGTCCAATATTCACGCCCTGGAGAAGCTGGAAAAGAACATCGAGCAATTCGGCTGCACCTTGAAACGGGTGTCGCGGGGCAGTCGGCTTGCGGAAGGGGAAGCCGTTCGCTTTGAGATTCCGACCGGCCACCATGTCGAGCTGTATACGGAGATCGAGCATGTGGGCACCGCGGTTGGTGTACTCAATCCCGCTCCGTGGCCGGACACGCTGCGCGGCATCGCGCCGCATCGTCTGGACCATGCCCTCCTGACGGGCCATGATCTCGAGACGGTCACCCGCTTCTTCGTCGAAGCCCTCGGCTTCCGGCAATGCGAAAAAGTCGTCACGGTCGACGGCGAAACGATGATCGGCAGCTTCCTGTCGGCAACGAACAAAGCGCATGACCTCGCTTTTGTCAAAGGGCCGGATAAGAAGTTCCACCACGCCGGCTTCTACGTCGACAACTGGTATGAAGTGCTGAAGGCGGCCGACATCTTGTCCAAAAACAAGGTGACCGTTGAAATTACGCCGACGCGCCATGGCATCACCCGCGGGCAGACTGTGTATTTCTTCGATCCGTCCGGCAACCGCAATGAGGCGTTCGCGAGCGGTTACATCTCTTACGCCGATTTCCCGACGATCACCTGGACTGAAGACCAGATCGCGGCGGGCATCTTTTATCATCGCAGGGAAATGGTGGAGTCGTTCTCCAAAGCGCTCACATAGAAGGATGGGGTAAAGCGATGAAGCAGATCAAGCATAGCGAAATCGCGGGCCGGTTGCTTGTGGCGGAGCGCAGCCGCGTGCCGATCGAGCCGCTCTCCACGGCGTACCCCGCGATTTCGGTTACGGATGCATACCAGATTCAAATCGCGCAAATTCAGGAAAAAGTCGCACAAGGCGCCAAAATCGTCGGGAAGAAAATTGGCCTGACCAGCGAGGCCATGCAGCAGATGTTCGGTGTCAAGACGCCTGATTACGGGCATCTGCTGGATACGATGATGCATGTGGACGGGGATACGATCGACATCGACAGATTCATCGAGCCGAAGCTCGAGTCAGAGATCGGGTTCGTGTTGAAAAGCGATCTGCAAGGTCCCGGCATCACAGAGGCAGACGTGATCGAGGCCACCGCCTATGTCGTGCCTGCATTTGAACTAATCGACAGCCGGATTCAAGACTGGAAAATCAAGTTCGCGGATACGGTCGCGGACAACGGCTCCTCCGCCCGTGCGATCCTGGGCGGAAAGTCGACTGAACTCGCAAACCTCGATCTGGCGCACATCGGGATGGTGGTTTCGCGAAACGGCCAACAAATCGCCACGGCGGCAGGCGCTGCGGTGATGGGCAATCCACTGCGAGCTGTAGCTTGGCTGGCCAATGCGCTCGGCGAATTCGGCATCGCGCTGAAAGCGGGCGAAGTGGTATTGTCCGGTGCACTGACGGCTGCAGTTCCCGTGAAAGCGAGGGAGACGTATACCGCCGAGTTCGCACACATCGGCTGCGTGTCCGTTTCGTTTGGCGAAGGAAGGAGAAGGGTTGAATGAAAAAAATGAAGGCGGCCATTCTCGGTTCAGGCAACATTGGAACCGATTTGATGTACAAAATCGAGCGGAGCGACTGGCTCGAGATGGGCGTTATGATCGGGATAGACCCTGAGTCGGAAGGCCTGAAGCGGGCCAAAGAACGCGGCTATCCCGTCATCGACAACGGAATTTCCGGCTTCCTGGAACACCCGGAGCAAGCTGACATCGTTTTTGACGCGACATCGGCCAAAACGCACCTCAGACATGACAAGGCCTTGCGTGAAATCGGCAAGCAGGTTGTCGATCTGACACCTGCTGCGATCGGCCCGTTTGTCGTCCCATCGGTCAATCTGGGCCAGCATGTAGAGGCGCCGAACGTCAACATGATTACGTGCGGCGGACAGGCGACCATCCCGATCGTGCATGCGATCAACCGCGTCTCTGCCGTCGACTATGCCGAGATTGTGGCAGCCGTTGCAAGCAAAAGCGCGGGGCCGGGCACGCGGGCCAACATCGACGAATTCACCCGGACAACCGCGAGAGGCATCGAGATTATCGGCGGCGCGAAAAAGGGCAAGGCAATCATCATCCTGAATCCTGCCGAACCGCCGCTGCTCATGCGGGACACCATTCATGCACTGGTGGCGGAAAAAGGAAAAGAAGCGGAAATCGTCAGCTCCATCCACCAAATGGTCGCCTCGGTTCAGCAGTATGTCCCTGGTTACCGTTTGATCGGCGAACCGATTTTTGAAGGGAACCGCATCACCGTCTTTCTTGAAGTGGAGGGGGCCGGAGACTTTTTTCCGCCGTACTCCGGCAATCTCGACATTATGACGGCTGCAGCGACAAAGGTCGGCGAAGAGATGGCCAAAAAGCGGTTGCTCTTTCACACATAGGAATCGAGGGGAGATAAAGCGATGGACGCAACACATGCAAGGCTTCATTTGGTTGATGTGACGCTGCGCGACGGCAGCCATTCGATGAAGCACGCGTTTACGGAGCAGCAGGTCAGAGACGTTGCGCGCGGTCTTGATCAGGCGGGGATCGAGTATTTCGAGGTGTCTCACGGCGATGGCCTGGGCGGCTCCTCGCTGCAGTACGGACTGTCTGCTGTCGATGAAATGGCGCTCATCTCCGCTGCGGCCGAATCGTGCCAGCTGGCGAAAATTTCCGTGCTCCTGCTGCCCGGGATCGGCTTAAAAGAAGATTTGGAAGAAGCGGCCCGCAGAGGCGCCAAAATGGTGCGGGTCGCCACGCACATCACCGAAGCGGACGTGGCGAAGCAGCATATCGAGCTTGGGCGCAAGCTCGGTCTGAAAACAGTCGGTTTCTTGATGATGGCGCACATGGCTCCCACTGAAAAGCTCGTTGAGCAGGCGAAGCTGTTCGAGAGCTACGGGGCCGAGATCGTCTACGCCGTCGACTCGGCCGGGGCCCTGCTGCCTCACGAGGTGAAGGAGCGAATCGGTGCGATGCGCCAGACGCTGGATTGCGAAATCGGCTTCCATGGGCACAACAATCTGTCACTCGCGATGGCCAACACGATCGCTGCGGTGGAAGCAGGGGCCACCTATGTGGATGGCAGTCTTCGCTGCCTCGGTGCTGGCAGCGGTAACACGCAGACAGAGGTCATGGCAGCCGTGTTTGACCGGCTCGGTTATGATACGGGAGTTGCGCTCTATCCGCTCATGGACGCGGCCAATCAGGTGGTCGCCAAATTCATGCCCCGGCCGCAGGAAATCACCGGCGCAAGCCTGATCATGGGTTATTCGGGCGTCTATTCCAGCTTTCTGCTCCATACTCAGGATGCCGCCCGCAAATTTAACGTGGATGAACGCGACATTTTGGTCGAATTGGGCAAGCGAAAGGCGATCGGCGGCCAGGAGGACATGATTGTCGAAATCGCCGCAAAACTCGCCAGAACACCGAGCGAGCGAAGCGCTGAAAGGAACACATGACGCGAACAGGAGGGCGAACATCGTTGCGTCAAAAGGAGAGTATCGAGAGCATAGCAACCGTCTTATTTCGGGCGGAAAAGGAAGCCTTTGAGGTTGACAAGTTTGTCGACCTGTACCCGGAGCTTGATGCGGACATGGCCTATCGGATTCAGGAGCGGTTGATTGCTTTGAAATGCAAAGCGGAGGCTGCCAAGGTCACCGGATGGAAATTGGGGCTGACGAGTCAGGCCAAGCAGCAGATGATGGGCGTTCATGAACCGGTGTACGGGGTTTTGCTGGACAGCATGCGCCTTTCAGAAGGGAATCCGGTCACGCTAGCGCCATTCATCCATCCCAAAATCGAACCGGAGATCGCGTTCGTTTTTCACCGCGAATTGAAAGGGCCTGGCGTCTCGGTGCCCGAAGTGCTGGCGGCGACCGCCTGCGTGATGCCGGCATTGGAGATCATCGACAGCCGCTACCGCAATTTTTCCTTCACGCTTGCCGATGTCATCGCGGATAATGCGTCTTCATCACGTTATCTGCTCGGCGAGGTGCACGTCAAGCCAGATGAGATAGACATGCGGCTTTCGGGGATGGTGTTCCAAAAGAACGGAAAGGTCATTGCGACCAGCACTGGCGCCAGCGTGATGGGGCACCCCGCCCGAGCGATTGCCTGGATGGCGAACAAATTGGCGGAAAGCGGCCAATCGATCCGGCCGGGCGAAATCGTGCTGAGCGGGGCCTTGTGCGAAGCGACATCGATTGCGGCGGGCGATACGGTCACCGTGAGCATCGACGGAATGGGCAGCGTGACTGTCGTGTTTACCAACTGAAAAAAGGTGGTCTGACGATGCCGTTTATTCAAATCAATCTATTGGAAGGACGTTCTGCGGAAAAGAAAGAGACGCTGATCTATGAAATCACACAGACGACCGCCCACGTTCTGGAGGTGCCGATCGAGACCATCCGCGTGATGATCAACGAGATGCCCCCGGAACATTGGGGGATTGCCGGGGAATCGGTGAAAAAGCGTCAATCAAACAAACGGGAGTGAGAGAGATGATGAGAGAAACCAGCGCGCAAAGGCGTGAGGTCAAGCTGTTCATCGATGGAGAGTACGTCCCCTCGGCGGCTAACAAAACGTTTCCTGTCCATAACCCGGCGACGCAGGAGATCATCGCCGACGTTCACGAAGCGACGAGGGAAGATGTGGATCGGGCGTGCCAAGCTGCCCGCCGCGCTTTTGAAACAGGGCCGTGGCGGACGATGACGATCAAGGAGCGCTGCGCGAAAGTACGCCGCATGGCCGAGATCATCATGGAGCGGCAGGAAGAGCTTGCGCGGCTGGAAGCGCTGGATGTAGGGAAGCCTTATCCGGTCGCATTCGAATTTGAAATTCCCCGTGCTGCCCACAATCTGAAATTTTTCGCCGATTTTGTGGAGCAGCACGGCAGTGAAACATACCCGATGGAAGAAGCGTATTTGAACTACACCCGCTATGAGCCGGTCGGCGTCGCAGCCTTGATCACGCCGTGGAATTTGCCCTTCATGCTGACCACGTGGAAGCTGGGGCCGTGCCTCGCTGCCGGAAACACCGCGGTCATCAAGCCGGCGGAGCCAACGCCGCTGACCGTTTCGCTGCTTGGCGAAATTGCCAAGGAGGCGGGGATTCCCGATGGTGTCGTCAACATTGTGCAAGGCTTTGGGCCGGGCTCCACCGGCGAATTCATGACCACGCACCCAGAGGTCGACCTCATCTCCTTCACCGGGGAGACTAAGACCGGGAAGGCAATCATGAAAAACGGAGCCGATACCTTAAAGCGCGT
Organism: Brevibacillus fluminis; assembly: GCF_052072235.1. Taxonomy (GTDB): domain Bacteria; phylum Bacillota; class Bacilli; order Brevibacillales; family Brevibacillaceae; genus Brevibacillus_D; species Brevibacillus_D fluminis_A. Next base: position 1,547,586 of record NZ_CM125436.1, read on the forward strand.
CTCGTTCGAGCTGGGCGGAAAGGCAGCCAACATCGTGTTCGAGGACGCCGATCTGGAGAAAGCGATTCCGACCTCAATCCGCGCCGCTTTTTTGAATTCCGGCCAAGTCTGTCTTGCCGGTTCGCGCATTCTTATCCAGCGCAGTATTTTCGACGAGTTCGTAGAGCGCTTCCGGTCTGCAGCTTCCATGCTGAAAGTCGGCGATCCGCAAGATTCCAGCACCAATATGGGGCCGCTTGTGAGCGAGGAGCATTACCTCAAAGTTACGAGCTACATCAACATTGCGGAAGCGGAACATTCGCAGCTGGTGTTCGGCGGCAAGCGACCCGAGTTGCCGCACTATTTGAGCAACGGTTATTATTTGGAACCGACCATTTACATCCAGGAAAATCCGCAGGCACGCATTTGCCAGGAAGAGATCTTCGGCCCGATCGTTACGCTGATCCCGTTTGACACGGAGGAAGAAGCGCTCCAGATCGCCAACAACACAGAGTATGGCCTCAATGCTGTCGTCTGGACCGAAAGCTTGCAGCGGGCACACCGGGTCGCACATAAGGTACGGGCCGGCACCGTCTGGGTGAACTGCTGGTTTGTCCGCGACCTGCGCGCGCCATTCGGCGGCTTCAAGAAGAGCGGAATCGGGCGCGAAGGCGGCCACCACAGCCTGGAATTCTTTACGGAAGCCAAAACCGTCTGCCTCGCGCTCAGCTGAAGTACAGCTTTTTAAATCAAACCATCGGACTGTCTTTTGGAGGCGTATTAACAAAGTTCAGTCCGATTTTCCTGTTTCTCGCAAACGGATGAAAGGAGTGAAAGAGCGATGTTTCGGATTACCTTGCACGGAAACACGTTCACATGTGACAAAGAGTGCAATCTCCTGCAGGCTGCCAGGCGTCACCTCATCGCCATTCCGTATGGATGTTGTAGCGGGGGCTGCGGCATGTGTAAAATAAAGGTACTGGAAGGCGAATACAGGCTGGGGAATTCATCGCATGAAATGCTTCCGCCCGAAGCGCGCAAAGAAGGGTATGCCCTCGCTTGTCGAACGTATCCGCTTGGGCACATGGTGTTAGAAATCGCAGACTAGTAGAATCGATGACGACTCTGAAAGGCTGTGAAGACGATTGGCCAAGCAAAATCTCTTACATGATCATCTGTCTGTATCGGATCAGAATGGAACGATTTGCATGAATGATGAACGGGTCATCGTCGTTTCCGCATCGGCCTTTGGCACACTGCGCAGGGATTTGATCGCCAATCTCGGCTTGGAGAGGATGAAGGGCTTTCTCATCCGTTATGGGTGGGATCTGGGCGTGAAGGATGCGAGAAAGGCGATGAACATGAACCTGCCCTCCGTGGAGGACGTGATCTTTACCGGCCCGGCGCTGCACATGATCAAGGGGCACGCCAAAGTCAGGACCACCTTTCTGCATGTCGAGCGAGCTAGCGATTCTACGGTGCAATCCGTTCATATGGAAGGGGGCTGGATCAATTCCTATGAAGCGGAAGAGCACGTGGCCCGGTTCGGCATCTCCGACACGCCGGTCTGCTATTCCTTGGTCGGCTATGCGAGCGGCTACCTTTCCGCCATCTGCAACCACACCGTGATCTTGAAGGAACTCTCCTGTTCCGGAATGGGCGACAGCGAGTGCCGCTGGGTGGGAAAATCGGTGTCGCTGTGGAACGGTGAAGTGGACGACCTGTTGCAATACTTTGCGGACACGCCGATTGTGAAGGAGCTGGAGATCACCTATGAAAAGCTGCTGGAAGAACGCAACACGCTCTCCCGCATCTCCGACATTCACAAAAAGCTGACAGAGGAAATCAGCAACGGAAATGACCTGCAGTCGATTGCCAATGTCGTCTACGAGACGACCGGGATTCCCCTGATCATAGAAGATGCCCATTTTCGCCCGTTCGCTTACGCTGGTCTCTCGGGCGACGAGTTCACGGCGATTGACGATGATTTCAACAGCTTTCGGAACACGAACAAAAATCGGCTCCGCTTGCGGGAAAAAACCGAATGCGGGTCATTTCCGCTGACAAGCAAAATCGTAGCCAACGCCCATTCGCGGCTGATCACTCCCATCCTGCTGCGCCAAAACATCTCCGGCTACTGCTCATTCATCTATGTGAAAAACAGAAACGATTACCAAAAGATTGACCAGATGATTCTGGAGCGCATCGCGATCGTCTGCTCGCTATACTTGTTGAATGAGAAGACCAGCCTCGAGGCTGAGGAGCGGATGAAAGGGCATTTTCTGGAGCAGGTGCTGCAAGGGCAATTCGCCTCGAAAAAGGAAATTCTCAAGCGCGGCCGCTACCTCCACTTCGATCTCGACCAGCCGTACCATATACTGGTTCTGAAAATTCACGCGATGCAAATGGAGAACGAACTGCTCCTCCATAATGAGGTCATGGAAGCGACGCTCCACTACTGTAAGGAAAAGAAATGGAACGTGCTGATCGGCCAGCGGGCAGGCAACATCGTCCTGCTGGTGCAAACCGCTTCACTTGAGATCCGCGATATTTTCTCCTGCATGTCCCGGTTTAACGGCTACCTATCGGAAACATTTCCGCGCTGCGGCTTTCAGATCGGCATCAGTTCGGGCGCAGAACAGATCGATCGGGCGTCAGACTTTTACGATGAAGCGATCGTTGCCCTACGGATGACCACTCCGCAAAAGCGAAAAACCGTTTTGTTCGAACAGTTGGGCGTCGTAGGGCTGTTGATCAACAGCAAAAATGAGAGCGCTATCAAAAAGCTGGCGCAGCAGTTGTTAGGTCCGTTGTATGGAAGCGGCGACAAATACGCGGAACTGATCAAAACGCTCTACGTCTTTTTGGAAAACGGAGGAAACCTGGAGCAGACAGCAAGTGACCTGTCTTTATCGATGAGCGGGCTGCGCTACCGCATTCAAAAGGTGGAAGCACTGCTTGGCCAGGATCTGCGCAATCCCGTGCTGCACTATCAACTGTTCATTACGCTGCAAGCCCTTCGGGTCACAGGTGAAATCGAGTTTTGATCATGGTCTCGCGAAAATTGAATCGCAAACCTTTCAAACCTGTCAGGGACGAATCCGACAGGTTTTTTACTGCTTCCAGACGGGGACTGCGCAGGTGGTCCAGGCTACAAATCTAACCGTCAATCAATTGTGATGCTGTCGCTTGGCTGCGAGGTGGGACGGGTCAGCCATTTGGCTGGCATGTCTATTTCGGCGCCCCATTCAAATAGCTTTTTTTATTGAAGAAAGCTGAATAGATGCGCCGATCAAACCAAAATGAATCATTGAAAATATAAGATGGGAGCGAGGAACGTGTATGAAGATTAGGATTTCATTCACTTTATTCGAGAATGCGCCAGCTCATAGGGCAGGCACAGCGGCACACCTGTGCGTGGGTCCGGGATAATGTCCGCTTCGATGTTGAAGACCTCGCGCAATACATGCTGGGTCATGACTTCCGCAGGAGAACCTTCCGCGACCACCGTTCCTTTCTTGATCGCCACCATGTGCTGGGCATAGCGGGTGGCGTGGTTCAGATCGTGGACGACCATGACGATCGTGCGCTGCTGCTCTTGGTTCAACTGCTGCAGCAGCTGCAACACCTCCAATTGATGGGCCATGTCGAGAAAGGTGGTCGGCTCATCGAGGAACAGCACATCGGTCTCCTGCGCCAATGCCATTGCGATCCATGCGCGCTGGCGCTGGCCGCCGGAAAGCTGGTCGACCGGATGATCGTAAAATCGGCTCAAGCCGGTCACTTCCACCGCCCACTGAACGATTTTTTTGTCCGCGGCGCTCAGCGAACCGAAGCCTTTTTGGTGCGGAAAGCGACCGTAGGAAATCAGCTCCGATACGGTCAAGCCTTCCGGCGCAGTCGGATTTTGCGGCAAAATGGCAAGCTGTTTGGCGACCTCCCTGGTGGACTGGCTGTGGATCGATTTGCCATCGAGGAAGACGGTGCCGCCTTTTGGCTTCATGATGCGGGCCATCGTTTTCAAGATCGTCGATTTGCCCGAGCCGTTGGAACCGACGAGTGCGGTAATTTTATGCGCAGGGATCGAGAGGTTGAGGTTCTCCACAATGGTGCGCTCGGAATAGGCGATATGCAGTCCTTCTGTGTAAAGTCGCTGATCGCTCATCAATCAGTCTCCTGCCTTTCGGATGGTTTTATCGAATCATGCCTTCGATTTGGCGAGCAAATACAAGAAGTACGGAGCGCCGATGACGGCGACGACGATCCCCGTGGGAATTTCCGTTGGCTGCATGATGGTGCGGCCCAGCGTGTCGGCGACCAGGAGCAGCAAGGCGCCGGCAAAGGCCGAAATCGGAAGCAGGAATTGATGCGCAGACCCAATCAGGCGCCGCGCGATATGCGGCGCGATCAAGCCGACGAAGCCGATTCCGCCACCGGCAGCCACGCAGGAGCCGGCAAGTCCGACGGCAGCCGCGATCAGCCAGATTTGCTCGCGCGCGATGGACGTGCCGAGTCCGGTTGAAAGCTGGTCGCCCAGATTGAGGATGTTGAGCACACGCGCTTTCATGAGCGCGAATGGAATCAGCACCACAATCCACGGCAGCAAAGACAAAACGAACGTCCAGTTGGAGCCCCAGATGCTGCCCGCCAGCCAAGTGGCGACAAATTGATAGTTTTGCGGATTGAGCCGCAAGGACAGGACGACGGTAGCGGCCGAGATGGCTGCTGCGATGGCGATCCCGACTAAAAGGAGGCGGACCGGCGTCGTGCCCTGCCCTTTTTTGTAAGCCAAAAGAAAAATGATAGCGGCGGTTGCCGCAGCTCCCACCAACGCAAGAAACGGCATCAGCGCGACGGAAGCCGATTCTTTGGCAGGGAAGAACGAAAGATAGACGATCACCATCAGCCCCGCGCCTGCATTGATCCCGAGAATGCCCGGATCAGCCAGCGCATTGCGGGAAATGCCTTGCAAAATCGCACCCGCAGTCGCCAGGCCAGCGCCGATCAAAAGCGACAGCACGATGCGCGGAAGGCGGAATTCAAACAAAATCAAATGCTGCTTAGCCGTGCCGCCGCCGAACAACGTCTGCATCACTTCAAGCGGGGAGAGGCGAATAAAGCCGGTATTCATGCTGCTGATGAACGCGAGTACGATCAGCGCGGCGAAAATCACCATGATTGTGATAAAACGCGCGGTTTTTTTGCGGGTCACCATCTCCGGCATCATCATGACAATTCTCTCCTTTCCCGTCTGGCGAGATAGAGGAAGAACGGCACACCGATCAGCGCGATCAACGTTCCTACCGGCGTCTCATACGGCGGGTTGATCATGCGCGCCGCGATGTCGGCCAGCACCATGAGCAAGCTGCCCAAAACGGCCGAGCAAGGAATGATCCAGCGATAATCGACGCCCACCAAATAGCGTGCCACATGGGGAATGACCAGGCCGATGAAGCCGATGGCGCCCACAGCGGAAACCGATGCCCCTGCCAAAACGAGCACCAGCAGGATGATGACCAGCTTGATCAAGCCGGTGCGCTGTCCGAGCCCGGCAGCGACTTCCTCACCCAAGCTCAGCATCGTCACCGATCGTGAGACGGCAATGGAGCCGATCAGCCCGGCGATGATCCACGGCGTCATGATCTGCAACTGCTCCCATTTGGTCCCGGCTACACCTCCGGCATACCAGAAGGCAAGGTCTTGGGCAATGTGAAACGAGATCGCGATCCCTTCGCTAAGCGCCACCAGCAAGCTGCTTACCGCAGCGCCGGCCAACGCGAGGCGGACGGGAGAAAGCGTTCCTTTTGCCAAAGAGGTGATGCCATACACGAGTCCCGCCCCAATGCCGGCTCCGAGAAACGAGATGAGAATCAGCTCGTTGAACATGAGGTTGCGGAAAAAGGCGAAGCAGATCGCCAAGGCAAACGCGGCCCCCGCATTGATTCCGAGCAGTCCCGGATCGGCGAGCGGATTGCGCGTCATGCCTTGCATGAGCGAACCCGCGACAGCGAAGGCGGCACCGACGAGCATCCCGGCAAACGCCCGCGGCAGGCGCAATTCATAAATGATCTGATGCTGGGTGACATCAGGGGTAAAATGAAAAATCGCGTCCCAGACGGTGCCCAGGCTAATGTCGGCAGCCCCCAAAGAAATGGAAAGAGCCAGGCTGAAAGCAAGCGCGACGCATCCTCCGATTATGATGGACACAGCGGTAAAAGGACGGCTTTTCTGAACCAGCTGCGTATCAGTCTGCGTATTCAAGATCGTCTGTCCTCCCATTTCGTTTTTTATAATGATAAAGATTATCATTCTCGAATAAAAAATACCACCCCTAAAATGGATAAAATAGTTTGAACGGACAGGTTGCCTTTTACAGCGCAAACGAAATATTTCTTTTTCTTGAGAAATCAGATTCTATTGAAAACTCAAACGAAGTTTTGTATAGTGAATATGGGTCATGATTTTTGTAAACACGCACATCAGATGAAAATGGGAAGTCGGGGTTCCAGTGGCGGGCAGCTCATGCCAGTCCGCCGGAACTTACGGACCAGACCGAAACAATCACCCTCGAAACGGCGGGTGAATTTGTTTTTGTCTGGTCTTTTTCTTTTTCCTCCATTCCCACCTCTTGTTTTACTTCCAAATCCCACTAAAGTATTTTTTTCACGCCAAAGCGAAGGGCATTGCGAAAAAAAGCGGAGCGTAGCCTTTAGGCAGCCCACCCAGGCGGAGCAGGCAAACGGAACGGCTTTCGCGCCCCACATCGTCTTTGTGACGCTTCCGCCGCGCAGCGAGTGGCATTGGGGCGCGGTTCCGTTTGCCTGCGGAGCCGGACACCCCTTGCTTCCCTGCGGGCAGCCTAACAGCGAAGCACCGCTTTTTTTCGCTATGCCCCTCGTCTCCACCAAAGCCAACCACAGCCCCCAAAAGGAAGCAAAACAGTCATAACCCCCCCTTCCCCCCCATACAGTAGAAAATAAAAAGAGACAACCTTGCCTGAACCAGTGGCGAAAGGAGCGATGCACATATGCTTCATATCGTTGCCTGTATCAAACAGGTGCCGGATACCAAAATCATCAAAATGAACCCCAAAACCAACACGATGGACCGTTCGAGCGCGCCCGCCATCTTGAATCCGTATGATGCCCATGCCGTAGAGGAGGCGGTCCGGCTTAAAGCCCGCTATGGCGGCACCGTTTCCGTCGTGACGATGGGACCGCCGCCAGCGGTCAAGGCGATCAAAAAATGCATCGAGATTGGCGCCGACGAAGGCTATTTGGTCACCGACCGGGCATTTGCCGGAGCGGACACGCTGGCGACCAGCTACACCGTGACAAAGGCGCTGGAAAAGATCAGCAAAATCAAACCGATCGACCTGATCCTTTGCGGCAAAATGACGATCGACGGCGACACCGGCCAAGTGGGGCCCGGGATTGCCCGCCGTTTGGACATCCCTCCGTTGACCAACGTGAAAAAGGTGGAGTCCGTCAACAAGGAAGAAGGGTACTGTGTCATTCACCGCAAGCTCGAGGACGGCTATGAGGTGATCCGGTCCACGCTGCCGTGCCTGTTTTCCGTGGAAAAAGACATCAACGACATCCCGTACTCGACCATGCCGAATATGCTGCGGGCCGCGCGCTACAAGCCGGTAGTCTGGTCGGTCAACGACCTCGAGGATGTGGATCGGACGCTGTTTGGACTGAAAGGTTCCCCGACGATCGTCGCCAAAGTATGGCCGCCGGAAAAACCGAAGGGCGGGGAGATGCTGGCAGGCGGAGCGAAGGAACAAGTCGCGCGATTGCTGGAAATTTTGTGGGAGAAAAAAGAGCTGTTCGGGATGAAGGAGGGGGCGCGATGAGCCTTCAAGCGTACAAGGGCGTCTGGGTGTTTATCGAGCAGCGCGATGGCGTGATCGCGCCTGTTTCGCTGGAGCTGTTGGGGGCGGGCCGCAAGCTGGCTGACAAGAGGAATGTCCCGTTGGCAGGCATTTTGATCGGGGATGAGGTTGGCAAGCTGGCACCTGTCGTCATTGAGTATGGCGCCGATATCGTCTATTTGTACGATGACCCGATCTATCACGACTATCGCACCGAGTCATACATGAAAGCCGTCATCGATTGCGTGGAGAAGCACAAACCGGAAATTTTCCTCTATGGGGCAACATCAACGGGCAAAGACTTGGCGAGCGCCGTAGCGACCGACCTGGCGACAGGGTTGACCGCAGATACGACCATGCTGGACGTGGATGTGGAGACCGGCCTTTTGGAGGCGAGCCGTCCCGCATTCGGGGGCAACATCATGGCAACGATCTTGTGCAAAAAGCATCGCCCGCAAATGGCGACCGTGCGGCCAAAAGTGATGAAAGCGCTCGCGCCCGACAAAAAGCGGACGGGCGACATCATCGCCGAATCGCTGTATATTCGCGAGGAAGATTTGCGCACAAAGGTGCTCAAAATCGTCAGGGAAGCATCGGATAAGGTGCGGCTCGACGAGGCCGATATCATCGTGGCAGGCGGCAAAGGGCTGGGCGGCAAAGAAGGCTTCGAGATGATCGACCAGTTCGCCAAGCTGATCGGCGCGTCAGTTGGAGCCAGCCGCGATGCGGTGGAGGCGGGCTGGATCGAGCACCATCATCAGGTCGGTCAGACAGGCGTGACGGTCACGCCCAAAATTTATTTTGCCATCGGCATTTCCGGGGCGATCCAGCATATCGTCGGCATGCAGAACTCAGGCTTGATCATCGCCATCAACAAAGATCCCAATGCGGCCATTTTCCAATCGTGCCATTACGGCATCGTCGGCGATGCATTCGAAATCGTTCCGCTTTTGACCCAATGCTTTGCCCAAGTCTTGCAGAAAGAGGTGCAGTATGGCGGAAAAATTTGATGCGATTGTCGTCGGAGCAGGCCCAGCGGGAACAGCCTGCGCCTATACGCTGGCGAAGGGCGGGGCCAGTGTGCTTCTGCTGGAGCGCGGCGAGTACCCCGGCTCCAAAAACGTGATGGGCGGCGTGCTGTACCGCAAGACGCTGGAGGACATCATCCCCGGCTTTTATAAGGAAGCGCCGGTCGAACGGCCGATCGTCGAGCAGCGCTTTGTCATGCTGGATAAGGAATCGGCGGTCACCTTTGGCTACAAAGGGCTGGAATGGGGGCGTGAGCCTTACAACAACTTCACGGTGCTCCGCGCCAAATTCGACCAATGGTTCGCGGACAAAGCGGTGGAGCAAGGCGCGCTGTTGGTGAACGAAACCGTCGTCCTCGAGTGCATCGTCGAGGATGGCAAGGTGGTCGGCGTGCGAACGGACCGGCCGGATGGCGAGCTGTACGCCGACGTAGTCGTGCTGGCAGATGGCGTGAACTCGCTCTTGGCCAAATCGCTCGGCTTTCACAAGGAGTTCCGTCCCGATGAAGTCGCCCTGGCCGTCATGGAAGTGCTCAAGCTGGACAAAAAAATCATCGAGGACCGCTTCAATCTCGAAGAAAACCAAGGCTGCACGCTGGAGATTTTCGGCGACTCGACCAAAGGCATTCTCGGCACCGCATGGCTCTACACCAACAAGGACAGCCTCAACATCGGCGTAGGCGCGATGCTGTCCGGTCTGATCAAGCACAAGATCAAGCCGTATGAGCTGCTTGAATATGTGAAAAAGCATCCCATGATCAAAAACTACATCCAGGGAAGCGAGCAGCAGGAATATTTGGCCCACCTGATTCCCGAGGGCGGCCTCAAGTCGATGCCAAAAGTTGTCGGCAATGGCGTTTTGGTCGTCGGCGATGCCGCGCAGATGGTCAATGCCATCCACCGGGAAGGCTCGAATATGGCGATGGCTTCCGGCGTGCTCGCCGCTGAAACCATTTTGGAAGCGAAAGCAGCGAGCAATTTCTCCGAGGAAATGCTGGACCGTTACCGTGAGCGCATGCTGGAGAGCTTTGTCGGCCAGGATTTGAAAAAGTACAAGGAAGCGACACACCATTTCGAAAAATATCCGCATTATTTCGAGAAATACATCCCGATGATGAACAAGGCCGCAAGCCAGATGTTTACCGTAGACGGCAGCTCCAAATGGGAGAAGCAGCGCAAAATTTGGCGTGATATCGGCACCACCGGCGAAAAATTCAAAATCGCGCGCGACTTGTTCAAAGCATGGAGGGTGATGAAGTGATGAGCGAGCAAGGAAAAGGCGAGTCCATTGAGGAAAAGCAATACCTGATCCGCTTCAAGGCCGACACCAAGTCGCATTTGCATGTGCTGGACGCAGACATCTGCATGGACAAGTGCCCGGACAAAATTTGCACGATCTTTTGTCCGGCGGAGGTATACAAATGGGAGGAAGTCCGGATGCATGTCGGCTACGAGGGCTGTCACGAGTGCGGCAGCTGCCGAATCGGCTGCCCGCACCAAAACATCAAGTGGGAGTACCCTAAGGGTGGTCACGGGATCATCTTTAGGCTGGGGTAATGGTATGTTCAACGCGGGCGATCATGTCGTGTTCGTGTTGGACGGGGCTGTGGGCGTCGTCTTGCATGTAGATGGCGGCCGGGTCCAGGTGCTGTGGGAGGATCATTTTGTCAGCTGGGAGAAGGCGGAGCTGCTCAGGTTGTTTGAAGGGCAGCAGGCGTGAGCGAGCCCTCTTGATGAGCGTCGACTGATGACGTTTGTCAAGAGGGCTTTTGTGTGCGAAAAAGTATATTTTTTCATATTATACAATTTGTGGGTAACGAGTTCAAGCGGCGTGAACGACACGACATTGGCTTTTACCGATGGGAACCTGACGAATCAGATCGCTTACAACGATGACGCGAACGGAACTTACTTTTCGGAAGTGGCGCCGACGTTGACGGGCGGCGTTACTTATTACGTCAAAGTCGCGCCTCGCAACTATAACCATAAAGTCATCGCACGGCTCACAGCGGCGGTCTACACGCCACCATTGCCCGTACTTTCGCTCAATTCCCCAGTCGATGTCGATGCACCGGCCGGCACGAGCAAAGTTTTTACCTTTAAACCGGCCAGCTCAGGGACGTACAGCATCTTTACCGGCTATTACGGCGGGACAAGCAGCGGCGGGACAAACGACACACAGCTGTATGTCTACACGGATGCGGCTTTGACCAATCAGATCGCGTACAACGACGATACGAGCGGAACGACTTTTTCCCAAGTCGATCCGACGCTGACCGGCGGAGTGACGTACTATGTCAAAATCGTCGGCTACAACAACGGAAGCGTTCATGCGAGACTGACGGCGACGGTGTACAATCCGATCTCCCTCCAGCTGGGAAGCGGCGTTATCACCGAAGCGGCCGCGAATGACGGCAGCTTTATCGCCACGCAAAAAGTGACGGTGATAAACGGGACATTCGCCAGCGACATGTCGAGCGGTGTTACCGTCAATCGCCTGCCGGCAGGCTTGGGGATCACGGTGACGCGCAACAGCAACACCCAGATTACGATTGCCTTTACCGGCAAAGCGACCAACCATGCCAACGCGAACGATGTGACGAACGCCTCCGTCACGATTGCACAGGCCAAAATAACCGGGGCCAATTTTGCCATCACATCGGGCAACTTTACATTTGATTTCCTCGATCCGGAGCCGACGCTCTCGCTGGGCAGCTCTGTGATTCAAGAAGCGCCGGCCAATGACGGCAGCATTACGGACACGCTCAGCGTTTTCGTCACGAACGGCACATTTGCCGCCGATCTGTCCGGTGGCGTGATCGTCAACAATCTGCCGGCAGGCCTGGGGATCACGGTGACGCGCAACAGCAATACGCAGTTGACCATCGCCTTTACCGGCAAAGCTGCCAACTATGGCAACGCCAACGATGTGGCGAATGCAACCGTCACCATCCTGCAATCCAAAATTACCGGGGCTATCGCGAATATGACGACAGGGACGTTCCTGTTTGATTTCCGCGATTCCGACCCAGCGTTAACGCTGGGCAGCCTGATCATCAAAGAAGCTGCGGCCAATGACGGCAGCTTTGCGGAGAAACAGGTGATCACGTTGACGAACGGCACGTTTGCCGCCGATCTCTCCGGCGGTGTGGTGGTCAACAATCTGCCGGCCGGTTTGGGAATTGTCGTGACCCGGGATAGCGGGACGCAAATGACCATCGCTTTTACCGGAAAAGCAACCAGCCACAGCAATGCAAACGATGTGAACAACGCCTCTGTGACCGTATTGAAGGCCAAAATATCCGGGGCCACCAAAGATGTGACCAGCGGGCTGTTCACCTTCGACTTCGCAGACGCCGCCGTTCCGGGAACGTACGAATATGTCTATGATACGCGCAATCGACTGCAGTACGTAAAAGTGGATGGCGTCATCAAATTCGAGTGCAAATACGATGACAACGGAAATTTGATCGAGATCAAGAAGTAGGTTTTGCAAGCAGCAATCGGCGAGAACCGTTTTTGGGGGAAATAGGATGATAAGAAAAATTGTAACGGTTTATTTATTGATCAGCCTTGTGGTGACGAGCATGTTTGCCGGCGAGTCGGCAACAGAGCTGGACATGCCGTATGAGCAACAAAGCAGCGACGAGTCCGGCAGCGCGGAAACCGTTGAATGGATGACGGACGAGCTGGCCGGCGCACAGGATGAGGAGCGCGATCCGTCGCTCCGCCCCGATTTGTCCGACGAGCAAATTCGCGAGCTGACATGGGATCAGCTCCCGGTAGAAGATGTCATCGATATGAACAGCGCGTTTGAGCGCACGACATTGCAAATTTGCGCTTATTTTTATTCCAATCTGCAGCGCCTGCTGTCGCAGGATGAAATTGTTGAACTGCTGAATTGGAGCGATGCAGACGTCATGAATGAAATCGCCGGGCTGTCGCCTGAACAGTTCGGCTATTTGGAACAATATGCGCCATTGATCAGCACGACCTATAAAAAATGGACCGGCGAGATCGATGAGGAGGAAGGAGCGGGCGAAGATGTGCCGCCTGTAACCGATCAGCCGGGGGATGTGGAAGGGAATAACGGTACCACGCCGCAGCCGGATCAGCCGGGGGATGCGGAAGGAGACAACGGCACCGCGCCGCCACCGGATCAGCCGGGGAATGCGGAAGGGGATAATGGCACCACGCCGCCCCCGGATCAAACAGGAGGCGGCGGAACAGGAGACGTAACGCCGCCGCCCGCCCCCGCCCAGCCGACAGCTGCGGGAACAGGAGACGTACCGCCGCCGGCTCCTGACCAGCCGACAGATCCGGGAACAGGAGACGTACCGCCACCGGCTCCCGACCAGCCGACAGATCCAGGAGCAGGCAGTGTAACACCACCGGCTCCCGATCAGCCGGCAGATCCAGGAACAGGCGGTGTAACGCCACCGGCTCCCGCCCAGCCGACAGATCCAGGAACAGGCGGGGTAAAGCCACCGGCTCCCGATCAGCCGACAGATCCAGGAACAGGCGGTGTAACGCCACCGGCTCCCGATCAGCCGACAGATCCAGGAACAGGGGACGTACCGCCACCGGCTCCCGATCAGCCGACAGATCCAGGAACAGGGGACGTAACCCCACCGACTCCCGCCCAGCCGGCAGATCCAGGAACAGGCGGTGTAACCCCACCGGCTCCCGATCAGCCGAATCCTGGCACAGGTGAAACGCCGCCGCCCGGGACCGATGACGGGGTAAACGGCGCCAGTACGCCGCCCGCCGACATCAAATATACGCAGAGCGACCAAAAATTGCATTATTTCAGAGGGAATACCGCCAAGCCTGTGGACGACATGTACCGGGCGGCAAATGTGGTCGAGCGGGATATTGTGCTGGAAGGAAAGCATGGCATGGATTTTGTCCTGCAACGGCGCTACCATTCCATGAACAGCAAAATCACCGAGCCGGGGTACAACGATTCCGTTGGCAACAAAGCGTTCAATGCCAGACGGGATCAATATGCGCCGTTTGCGAACGGATGGGATTTCAACCTGCCCAAATACGAGCGCGTGACGCATCAGGTAACGGTGGAGCGGAGTAGACCCGGGTATTATCAGGAAAAGGACGAGCTGTTGTCGACGTATGATTCCCGTTATTTCATCGAGCTGGACGACGGGACCAATCTGGAATGGTCACCGATTGACCAATACTCGCTCGGCTGGGTGAACTACCCTTATCAAGGAATCTCCTTCACTGCCAGCCGGTACGGCGATCGCATCCGGCTCAAAAAGGACGGATACTTGTATGAATTCGAACAGCGGACGGAAGAGCCATCCGGCCTGATCGTAACGAAAACCAACCCGTTCGGCGATCGCATCGTGTACAAGCTGCCGGACAGCAGCTCCGATCCGATCGAGATTACCGATTCTATCGGCCGCAAAATTTTGCTGGAAAAAACATCCGGGTTCATTACCGACGCGAAAGTGATGGTAAACGGCACGATTGTCAAGCACGTCCGCTATGGTCTCACCATGGGAACGAACAATAACTACGCCATGCTCTCGGACGTAACGCAAGTCTCGCACCAATCCGGCCAAGCGGATCAAGTGGTGGCGCAATACGAGTACCACGACCCGAACGTGATCGGCAAAGCGGAATTCAACCTGGAGAAACACTACGAAATTTCCGAGGCGCTCAACTATGGCGGTATCGAGTCGCAGGACTATGTCGATCAGGACCGTGCAAAGCGGGCGACACTTTCCTATTTGCTCTTGCGAAAAGTCACGTATCCTTTGCAAGGGCTATCGTTGGCCTATTCATACAGCGCCTACAATGCTGCGGCGGAAAATCCGCTCAATCGCGGCGTAGTCCGGCTGTATCAGGACGACCATGCGCTTTCCTACGTCAGCTACAATCCCGTGACAACGGTGAACTACATGTACAGCCCGAAGGCCGATCCACTGAATAAAGGCACCTCCGAGCGCCTGTTCACCAAAAGCTATGAAATGATCAGCAAGGAATTTTGGAAAGTGCCAAAAGCAAAAATTCCGCGGCTTGCCGGTGCCGCCGACAGAAACGGGCAGCGAGTCGTGTCGAAGGAAAGCTCGGCTCTGGCACCCACGATCGAGCGAACATACGAGGGCAACGACCAAGGGAACTACGTGCTCATTTTGGTGAAAACGGAGGCAAAAGAGGCTGGCAACACGCAGCTTGCGGCCGGGAGCAAGCAGTATCACTACAATCCCGTCACATACGTAAGCAACATGTACCAAGGAAACGACACGCAGCCGTCCTATCAATACACATTTCTCGATCCGGCCAGCGCCCCCGCAGGCGTATCGCTGAATCAAAGCGTCTACGATTACCTCTTGCACAAAACGAGCCAGCGCCCGACGAGCGCCGAGCTGAAAAAATACGCGAATGAGACAGTGCTCGCGTACAATGTATACGGCGATCAAATCCAAGCAATCGATCCGAAAAACAACGTGACCAACTGGGAGTACGAAAGTGTCGCGGCCGGGGAATATCGCAAACTCATGCGGCTGAAAAAACAGGCCGCAAACAATTCGTCACACTATCACGAAGAACTTTATACCTACAATGCGGACCAACTGCTCGAAACGGAAACGATAACCGATTCCTATCCCGGCATGCGCTATCAAGACCAGCTTGTCCGCACGTACGCCTATGAAAACAAGCTGGTATCGGCCGTGACGGAAACGAGCAAGGGAGCGGAAGCCAAAACGCTGACGCGCCAATACCCCAGCTACGATGCATGGGGACTTTACCCAACCAGCATGAGGATGAACGTTCAGCTGGCAAACGGGCAAGTCAGCCAACTGCAATTCAGCTACGACTACGATGGGGTCGGCAACCTGCTCAGCCGAACCTACCCGGATGGCAGCAGAGCCGAGTACGAATATGACATTTTGGATCGCGAAACGAAAGAAACGTTCATCAGCAGCGATAACCAACGCCGCGAAACCCGTTACACGTACCTGGACAACGCGCGGAAAATCATCAAGACGCTGCCGGATCAATCCCGACTGGAAACGACGTACACGCCATATGGAGAAATTGAACTGCAGCAGCAAGTTGGCACAGACGGAAGCAGCCGCCCGCTGGTGTGGAACGAGTATGCAGCAGACGCCATGCACCTGCTCGCCGTCTATCCGTATGCGCTGGCAAATCGCAAAACGTCCTACAGTTACTACGAAGACGGAGCCGTCTCCGCCGCAACCGACCCGATCGGAACGACAACATATGCGCGCGTCAACGCTTCTTACAGCGCGGACACCTATTTGCCGGAAACTGCTACGCGGGAAAAAGCGCCGAACGGCCGCGAACTGACCACAATCATGGACCGCTATGGCCAAAATGAACGCAACGTAGACAAAACCGGAGATGCACTACAGACGCTGACAACCACGTACAGCCGGGATGCTTTTGGCCATGTCACGCAAAAAACCATGCAAAACGCCGCCGGCGACTCCCGCGTCTGGAGCTATTTGTACGATTTGCGCGGCAAGCCGCTGACCATCACCGACCCGGAAGCCAACGTCTACAACTACGATTACGACTCGTTGGGTAATCTGGTCACCGTGACGGAAAACGGGACGGTCACAAGCAGTTATCATTACAACGAACTGTCGTGGCTGCTGAGCGAAACGAACACAGGCAGCAGCCTGAAGAAAGAATACACCTACAAAAACAGCGGCGATGTGGCCACCTACAAAGACAAGCAGGGCAATACGTACCGGTACCAATACACGCCGTTTTATGAAGTCGACTCGCTGACCATCACCAATCCGTCGCAGGTCAATGTCTATCAGGAAAACTACACCTACGACCCGACGTCAAGAAAGCTTGTAAGCCAATCCAACAGCGACGGCACCAGCATCAGCTACAGCTACGATGCCTTCCAGCGGATGAAGCAATTCACCCAATGGAACCGCACCTACACGCTCGGCTACACCGACGGCGACGACCTGCTGGATACACTCAATTACAACAACAGTGCCATCGTCAACTACACCTACGACAACGCCGGACGCATGCAGACGGTTACCAGCTCGCTGTTTGCCGGCACCGCCACCTATGCCTACACGACAGGCCCGACCGGCGCCACCACAACGGTCACCTATCCGGGCGGCACCCGCAAAACGACGACGAACTCCTTCGGCGAAGTAACGGAAACCATCCACAACGACGGCTGGCGCGAAACCGATACCTACGACGGGTTCGGCAATCAGGCAAGCCAAACCCGCAACAGCGTCACGACGCAATACAACTATGACAAAGTCGACCGCCTGAAAAAGGAAACGCTCGCCAGCGAGGAGAAAACCTACAGCTACGACCAACTTGGCAACCGCAAAACGTGGAAATCCACGCAGCTGCCCGCCTCTACGGCAGGCACGTACAAGTACGATGCACTCAACCGACTGAAGTCGTATACACCAACGGGAACCACGACGCCAAGCGTAGAATTCACCTACAACAACGACGGCCTGCGCGCCACGAAAAAGGCCAACGGCGAGGAAACCCGCTACGTGTATCTGAACGGCAAGGTGATCGAGGAACTCAATGCGAATGGAGTCGTGAAAGCCACAAACGTCTGGGGCAACGAGCTGTTGTTCCGCAACGACGCAAGCAGCGGCAAGGGCGGCTTCTATTCTTACAACAGCCACGGCGATGTGGTGAAGGTGACCAGTCCGGCGGGCGCGGTGCTGAACAGTTATGACTACGATAGCTGGGGAAATGTGCTGACCCAGACGGAGGGGATGAACAATCCGTTTAAGTATGCGGGCGAGATGTATGATGCGGAGACGCGGTTTTATTACTTGCGGGCGAGGTATTATGATCCGAGTGTAGGAAGGTTTATTACGGAGGATACGTATAAGGGGCAAGTGGATAATCCGTTGAGTTTGAATCGGTATACGTATGTGCACAACAATCCGTTAAAGTTTATTGATCCAAGTGGCTATGAAGCGATCATTGGTGGCGACGGGGCAACAGGTACCTATTACTACTACGATAAAGCTGGAGTTAGGAGAATCCATGGTACTCAACAGATTGATTATGAGTTTTATGATGATCAGTATTATGCAAAAGGTATTGATGCGATACCCAACGCCGCAGGATTACATGATCTATACAGAGGGAATATTAGGGAATTAGAAGGGTTTGAAGATCCGACAATTTACATCTCTGGAGCTGCAGGTATACTCAGAGGGATGGTAAGGAACGTAGCCGTAAAAGGAAGTAAGACTGTAGGTTTACTATTTTTGAGTCTATTTGCAGCTGGGGGTAAAAAAGAGGGAATAGAAGTCTCAGAACAATTGATTAAAAACGTTATGAAGGATGCCCCCCTAAAAACTCAGCAAGGAGCAGTATCTTTACCTGCAGTTCAAAGGTATGTTCAACGCCTTCTAAACGGCGAAGCCCCTCCACCAATTAAGGTAAGCAATGGAATAATAGTGGATGGAAATCACAGATATATCGCAAGTAGGATAGTTGGTAAAGATATAGAACAAGTCCAATGGTCAGGTGGACGACTTGATCAAGTTATCGATTGGATAAAAGTCAAAATAGATCCTACTGACTGGGGAAATAAATAACGGGAGTGAATATAAATGATCGTAATAAATAGTGCTGCTTCTGAGATAGAACCTGTGTTTGTAGATGCGGAAACTCTTGAAAACGCAGTCCTTGATGGTTTAAATTTACACAGAGCCTTGCTGTCTAAATCTAAACTAAAAGGAGCGAGCCTTGTAGATGCAAATTTGCGTTCAGCCGAGCTAGATGGGGCTGAATTAAGTTATGCAAATATGTCCAGAACCTTGTTGATGAATGCATTATTTCAGCAAGCAAATCTATCATTTGTGAATTTTCAGGATAGCAAACCAATTGGAGCAAATTTTACTGGAGCTAATCTACAAAATGCAGACTTAACCCGCGCTGATGTGTTTGCAGCAAGATTTACTGATGCTAATTTACGTGGTGCCATTATGCTATGTGAGCGAATTGAAGATAGTAGTTTCGAGAATGCAAAGTTTAATGATACTACAGTTTGGCCTGAAGGGTTTGACCCTATCGCCAAAGGAGCTTTAAGAGTTGAATAGAATATAAAGTGGTACCCCAAACGAGTAACCAACTACTCGTCTGGGGTTTCTTTTTTCCATTTTTATCAGTTGGTTGCTGAGGGAATAATCCCCCAAAACAACCTAAAAAATAGACCTTGCCAATTTCAGTTGCTTACCGCAAAATTCATCGGTTAAGTTGTATAGACTTGAATGGCTATTTACTAACTTCTAACAAGATAGATAATAAAAATGCAACAGCGACTAAAGCTTAAAGGACGTAAGTGAAATAATAGCGAATAACTACATAGAAACAGGGGGGATGTTTATGGAACAGCCCGATCAAAACAGGAAATGAATAGACAACTATTGGGAAGGGGAATTTCAAACCTGGATCGGTTACACTAAGTTGGACAGAAAAAATAAGGGCTTGTAGAATAAACCTATTATGCTAAGGAGCGGATCTCTACAATGCCAAAACAGCAACGACGTACCTTTTCCTCAGAATTCAAAAAACAAATGGTGGAACTCTATGAAAACGGGAAATCCAGAGCAGCAATTGTGGAGGAATATGACCTCACAGCTTCCGCTTTAGACCGCTGGATCAAGCAAGCTCAGACGACGGGCTCCTTCAAGGAGAAGGACAATCGCTCGTCAGAAGAAAATGAACTGATCGCTTTACGAAAAGAGAACCAACGCCTAAAAATGGAAGTCGATATTTTAAAGCAAGCCGCGCTGATCATGGGACGAAAGTAGCTATCATCCAGAACAACCTTGATAAATACTCGGTATCAGCAATGTGCGACGTCCTGCAAATCGCAAGAAGTACATTTTACTATGAAGCGAAAGAACAACCGCACGTAGACGATCTAACCGAAACGATCGTGGAGATTTTCTACAAAAATCGAAAAGCTTACGGTACACGAAAGACCAAAGTCAAGCTCCAGGAACGCGGATTCGTCGTCTCCAGACGTCGAATGGGTCGGATCATGAAGGAGCAAGGGCTCGTTTCCACCTACACTGTGGCTCAATATAAACCCTATAAAACCGCTTTTAATGAAGCAACTACGGGGAATGTTCTGGACCGTGAGTTCGAGCAGGAGGAAGCCCAACGTTTCGTTGTCAGCGATCTGACTTATGTGATGGTTCAGAACCGATGGCATTACATTTGTGTGCTGGTCGATTTGTTCAATCGAGAGATCATTGGTCATAGTGCAGGTCCAAATAAGGACGCTGCTCTGATTTCCCGTGCTTTTGCGAGCATCAAGGGCGATTTACGTTAGATTCAGTGGTTTCATACTGACCGTGGCAGAGAATTTAAAAATCAAAAGATAGACGAACTTCTGGAGACGTTTGAAATCGGTCGATCCCTAAGTACGAAAGGCTGTCCATACGATAACGCTGTGGCTGAAGCCACCTACAAAATCATAAAAACAAAGTTCGTAAACCAGATAAACTTCCATAGTCTTCGTCATTGGGTTGTCAACAGTAAATCAGACAACTTTTTAAGGGCTTCTTGGCGATACTGAACAGGCGACCTGTAGCCTACGGTTCCATAAACACGATGCTTGTTAAACCACTTGGAAGGCATGGATAGATGCAGACAAAATGACGGATGATTACGAGTGGTCGGATAATAGAATACATCGGTATAAAAAGTAGGGAGGCACTATGGAAATATTGAATATTGTAAAATCAACTTATGAAAAATTATCTAAGGTTCCAGAAATCACTGTTGATGAACTCAACCTTGCTTCTCCCTTAGGAATAGATGGATTAACAGAAATAGAAAATAAATTGGATTTTACTTTTCCTGAAATATTAAGAGAATTGTATTTATACGGTTCCCAATATGTTTCATTTAATTGGATGGCTTCTAGTAATACCTATGGTGAAGATTGCAAATTGGGAGGAATAACAATACTTTCACCCGAAATGATCGCAGATACTTATCTAGAAATGCTCCAAATGGTCGAAGAAGCTAAGTTGAATAATGATGAATTAGAGGAGAATGCGGGATTACAAGCTTTGGTAAATGATTGGCCAAATTGGATTCCAATCATTCGTTTTATGAATGGGGACGCCTTTTGTATTAATAAAAACTTACTCTCAGTCGTTTTTTTAGAACATGATGTTATGGATGGGGGATCATATATACATGGGGTGGAATTAGATGCTAGTGTTGATGGTTTGTTGCTTAAATGGTCTCAAATAGGATTTGTTGAGGTTTATGATTGGTCACATTATATAGGAGAAAATGGTATTGAGGTTGAAAACTCTGTATTCACAAAGCTCCGGGAAGCGATAGCTAACGCATAAAACAGATTACCCCAAACGAGTAACCAACTACTCGTCTGGGATTTCTTTTTGCCTTGTAGCCGCCATTCGGATGAGAGGTGGTAAACTCGGTAAAATGAAGAACGTGGAAATTTCTCACAAAAAACTACCCGGCGCTCCACGAAAAATTCTCTGATTCGAGGCTTTGGACTCTGCCCAAGATATCGTATGATCAGGAAATCAAGCAAGTCCCGAGAGGAGAAAGTAATAAATGTTAAAATGAGAAGAAGTTAGGGTGCAGGTAGAAGAGATATTGGAGCGGTATTTGATAAAAATTCCTGCCAGTAGCCTTTCGGAGGAATTTGAAGAATGGATTGAGCACCTATATCAAGTTTGCTTGTTGAAAGGATTCGATTGCTAGGACAAATTGCCAAAGGAGCGCGACGAGTTAAATCATAGTCACTAACACAGAAAAGCGAAAACCGAATCCCTGCTCCAAAACCCCGACAAAAAAAGCCGGCCGAGGCCCATTGATATGCTCCCATCATAGTAGACAGTAGAAAAAAACAAAACTTCTACTTCTACAATGATGGGAGTTTTTATGATGTCTAAAAGAAGTTTAACTTCTTTTGAAACGAAATTACATGTTGTACAGCGATGCTTAGAGCACAAATCAAATTCAAACTATGAAGCGAAGCAGCTAGGGGTTAGCTCACACACTGTGAAAGAATGGATAAGAAAATATAGAGCAGATGGTTTGGATGGGTTAAAGGAATCGAATACGTGGAAATCATACGCAAAAGAATTGAAGCTTGCCGCTATTAAAGATGTACTGTCTGGTCATTGCTCCGTAGAAGAGGCGACAAAGAAGCATCGTATTTCAAGTAGAAGTGTTTTGGGGAAATGGATTTCCAAGTATACTAATGAGATAGAATTGAAACCTACACGTAAGGGAAAAGGACTATCTCGTATGAATAAAGGACGTAAAACAACTTTCGAAGAACGTATTGAAATTGCTCAATATACAATCGCTAATGGTTTAGATTATCAGAAAGCTATCGAAAAGTACGGTGTATCTTACCAGCAGGTGTACGCCTGGGTTCGGAAATATCAAGCAGGCAGTGAGGATGCTCTTAGGGACAATCGCGGTCGCAAAAAGCCTGTAGAGGAACTCGATGAGCAGGAACGTCTAAGACTACGGATCAAGGAATTAGAAGCTCGAAACGAATACCTAGAGATGGAGAATGCCTTCGCAAAAAAGTTGGCAGAGATCAAGCGACGAAATACACGCTCACGTTAGTTCGTCATGCAGACTTGTATCACGCGATCCAAGAACTGCATACGGAGAAAGGCTACGCGATCACGAAGCTGTGTGAGCTAGCTGGAGTTGCTCGATCTGCCTATTATAAATGGCTAAAATGGAAGCCATCCACCAGAGAACTTGACATTCTTTCACTCGCTAAGGAAGTGAAACTTCGCTATGACAAACGAAAGGGCGCTCTTGGCTATCGTCAAATCGGCACACAATTGAATCGAAAACTCAAGAAAAATTACAACGAAAAGCGTTATTATCGAATAATGCGTGCTCTTGGATTGAAAGCCGTCATTCGTAAGAAACGGCCAAACTACGTAAAATCCTCTGAAGTACATGTGGCTGAAAATGTAATGAATCGTGAATTTCACGCCGATTCTCCAAATCTGAAATGGTGCACAGACGTCACCGAGTTGAAGTACGGGAATGGTCGTAAAGCCTATCTGAGCGCTATTGTTGATGTATACGATAACTCCGTCGTTTCATGGGTTTTAAGTCACTCCAACAACAATAAACTCGTTATGGATACGGTGAAGAAAGCGTATAGGAAGAACCCAGGAGTAACTCCACTTCTCCATAGCGACAGAGGCTTTCAATATACTTCACATGAATACAATCGTCTTATGAATAAATATTGTTTTAGCAAGAGTATGTCTCGTGTGAGTCGATGCCTGGATAATCAACCCGTTGAACGATTTTGGGGAACATTTAAGTCAGAAAGCTTTTATTTGGCTAAACACGACACTTACGAAGACGTACTTCATAACGTGAGCCGTTATATCCGCTACTACAACAATTACCGCTATACAGAGCGTTTAAATGGCTTGTCTCCTAACGAGTATCGAAAACAAGCTGCATAAACATAAGATCAGAAAAAACCCTCCGTTCTGTAACATATGAACGGAGGGTAATAGAATAACTTTTTTGTTTTTACACTGTCTACTTGACAGGGGGCACTTCACATCCTCAACCGACTTTTCCCTCTACCTATCCCCGCACAAACCCTACTTCATCTTCACCTGCTTCAACATATCCTGAAACGACCACAGCGGCACGATCTTATACCCTTCCACATTTTTGCTCGTCGCCATGATCTGTTTGTTGTGCGAGAGCATCACCCACGGGGAGTCGTCCGCGATCAGCTTGGCCGCCTGAATCAACAGATCGGCGCGTTTTTCGTCATCGGTCAGACGAACCTGTTCGGCCAGCAGCTTGTCGACCTCAGGGTTTTTGTAGTTGGCATAGTTGGCGCCGCCGTCTGCCGCATTATCGGAGTGGAACAGCGGGAGCAGTGTGCCCGACGGGTCCGGGAAGTCCGAACTCCAGTTGTTGACGATAATATCGTAGTCGCGCGAGCCGGAGAAACCGCGGGTTGTCAGCTCTTCGCCCGTCACTTTTTCGATCTCCAGATTGATGCCGAGCGGTTTGACGGCTGCCTGGAGCGCGAGTGCCGAGTTGATGCGCAGGCCGTCGTTGTCGGTCAAGATTTTTGCGGAAAAGCCGTTCGGCACGCTGGATTCTGCCAACAGTTGCTTGGCTTTTTCCAGATTGTAGGCATAATCCGGAATTTCCTTGAATGCAGCTTCCCACTTGGCTTTGCCGATCGTCCAAAGCGCCGGCGGAACCGGGATGGCATGTCCGGCGATGCCGTTGTCATGGACCAACAGATCGATGATCTTTTGCTTATCGAGCGCATAGTTCATCGCCTGGCGCACCTTTTTGTCCGTAAACGGCGGGCGCTGGGTATTGAACTCGATGGCATCGTTCATGTAGCTGTCGACTTTTTGCACATTGACGCTGTCCATCCCCTCGACGACTTTGATCAGGTCGAGCGGCAGGTTGATCGCCATGTTGATCTGGCCGGTTTTCAAGCCGGTGATGACGGTTGTCCCTTCCGGAATGACCTTGTAGACGACTTTGTCCAGGTAAGGTCCGCCGGTTTTGTCCCAATAGTTTTCATTTTTTTCAAGCACGATCTCGGAGCCGGTTTGCCAACTGACGAATTTGAACGGTCCTGTACCGAGCACGCCGCCATCCGGCTTGCCGAAATTGTCCTTGTGCGCTTCATAATACTTTTTGCTGATGACGTGCGTGGCGGCGGTAGCAGTCGCATAGCGCCACATCGCGTCGGGCTGTTTGAGCGTCACTTTGACGGTGGAGTCGTCGACGGCCTCGATTTTGTCCACGTTGCCGTAGAGCCAGCCCAGATAGGAGGCGGTTTTCGGGTCGCGCGTGCGCTCCATGGAGAAGACTACGTCGTCCACCGTCATCGGCGAACCGTCGGAGAAGACGACGCCTTTGCGCAAATGGTAGACATACGTTTTGTCGTCGGTCATCTCCCATTTTTCGGCGAGATTGCCGACGAGCTGCATGTTTTCATCGTAGCGGCAAAGACCCTCGGTAATTTCGTTGACGACCGGGCTGGTGGAAAAATCGTAGTTGAAAGCAGGGTCAAGCGAAACGATATCGGAATTGAGCGCAAAAACAAGCGTCCCGCCCGGTTTCGCCGCCTCTGTCCCGCCGCTTGTCGAGGTCGAACCGCTGGACTGTCCACCGCTGTTTCCCGCAGGTGCGGATGCAGGCGCGGAAGAACAGGCTGTGGTGACAAGGGCGAGCACGGTAGAGCAAATGGCCAAAACGTTGAGGAAAGGATTTTTTTTCACCATGATTCCTCCAATGAAGGGAAATGAATGTCTATGAATGATTATAAGCATGAAAGCGCTTCTTAAGTTTAAATATTCTATCAATTTACGTGCGATATACAAGCATTTTCAGCTTATCCAAGCGCAGCGCGTTGAACAAAACTGTGCAGGAGAAGTGTAAAAAAAAATGGATCAATCAAACCATTATGTACAACATGTTTGACAGTCGGATTGCCTGGCAGGGGGCCAAAAGGCAATGGCAACAGCGATGGGCAGCAATGGTATGGGAATTGCTATGCAAACTCAAGTGGAGCACTACATACATGGGAGGTACGAATCAATGGAAAAGCTGGCAAAACTGCGGGAGCATTTCGCGACGATGGGGATCAATGCGCTCCTCGTCACCAACGGGCAAAACCGTCGTTACCTGACCGGATTCACCGGAAGCGCCGGAATCGTGCTGATTACGCATACGGAAGCGATCCTGTTCGTCGATTTTCGCTATGTCGAGCAGGCACAAGCACAGGCGAAAGGGTATACGATCGTGCATCTTGCCGCCAAGGAAGATATTTATCGGGAGGTGGCCATACGTGTGGAAGAGCTGGGCATAAAAGCGCTCGGCTTTGAGCAAAGCCAGCTCAGCTTCGAGCTGTACCGTAAGTATGCGGACGCTGTTCGCACAGAGCTTGTCCCTCTTTCTGGCGCCGTTGAACGTTTCCGTATGATCAAGGACAGCGCAGAGCTTGCCCTCATCCGTAAAGCGGCGGAAATCTCCGATGCGGCTTTCTCGCATATCACCGGATTTATCCGCCCGGGAATCACCGAGCTGGATGTGGCCAATGAGCTGGAGTTTACCATGCGCAAGCTGGGGGCAAGCTCGTCTGCCTTCGATATCATCATCGCGTCCGGCGCCCGCTCCGCGCTGCCGCATGGCGTGGCGAGCAGCAAAGTGATCGAAAAAGGCGATCTGGTGACGCTCGACTTCGGCGCGTATTATCAAGGATACCGCTCGGACATGACGCGCACCTTGGCTGTCGGCGAGCCACGCGAGGAGCTGAAGAACATTTACCAAATCGTACTGGAGGCGCTGGAGCGCGGTCTTGCCGGAATCAAGCCAGGCATTACCGGACGCGAGGCGGATGCGTTCACCCGCGATTTCATCGCGCAAAAAGGATTTGGGGACAAATACGGACACGGCTCCGGGCATGGTCTCGGGCTGGATATCCACGAGGAACCGTTCATGTCGACCAAATGCGATGTGGTACTGGAGCAGGGCATGGTGCTGACGGTAGAGCCGGGGATTTATTTGCCGGGCATCGGCGGTGTCCGCATCGAAGACGATATTGTGCTGACGGAGAACGGGAACGAAAGATTGACGTCCTCGCCGAAAGAACTTCTGATTCTGTAAAAAACACCCGCTGCGTCCTCACCAAGAGGGGCAGCGGGTGTTTTTGCTTTGCTTCATCGCTTGCTTTTTTCCGCGTGCGCTGCAATCCGTTCATACAGCAGGCGCCAGGCAGGCGACATCTCCTTGATATGCTTGCCATGCAGCGGCTTTGGCTCCGGCGCTTGCTCCACAGCCGCAGGCGCTTTCTTCTTCGCCATCTATTCGATCCACTCCCTTCGCAATGCAAAAAGGTCGCGCAGCTCTTCGGTGGACAGCTCGGTGATCCAGTTTTCGCCGCCGTTCATGATCTGGTCGTTAATGCCTTGCTTGCGCTCCAGCATCTCGTCGATCCGCTCTTCGAGCGTGCCCAGGGTGACGAACTTGTGCACCTGCACATTCCGCGTCTGTCCGATGCGGTAGGCACGGTCGGTGGCCTGGTTTTCGACAGCCGGATTCCACCAGCGGTCGACGTGGAAGACATGGTTGGCCGCCGTCAAATTCAATCCTGTACCGCCCGCCTTGAGCGACAGCAGGAAGATGCCGCATCGCTGTTGCGCTGGCAGCGACTGATCCTGGAAGTGGGCGATCATGTCGTCGCGCTTTCCTTTCGGCACGCCGCCATGGAGGAAAAAGACCGTCTCTTTCCGTTCCTCTTCCAAAATCGCCTGCAGCAGATGGCCCATCTCGACGAACTGGGTGAACACCAGACACTGCTCGCCTTCCTGCCGCAGCTCTTCAATCTGTTCGAGCAGACGCTCGATTTTGTGAGAACGCCCGCGCCATTGCGCATTCTTTTCCCGCAGCAAGAGAGCGGGGTGATTGCACAGCTGCTTGAGCTTGGTCAGTACGGCGAAGATGAGGCCGCGCCGTTCCATCGGCGATGCGGATTCAATCCGGCTAAACATGTCTTGAATGATGTTTTCGTACAGCGCCGCTTGCTCCGCCGTCAGCGAGACGTATTCCTTCGCTTCGTTTTTGTCAGGCAAATCAAGCTGGATTGACGGATCGGTCTTGACGCGGCGGAGCAAAAACGGGCGAACCAGCCGCTGCACGCCTTCGATCGAGCGGCTGTCGTTGTTCTTCTCAATCGGAATCACGAAACGATGCTGGAACGTGCGCAGACTGCCCAAATAACCCGGGTTCAGGAAGTCGAAGATCGACCATAGCTCTGTCAGACGGTTTTCGATCGGCGTCCCTGTGAGCGCGATCCGGTGATGACCGTCGAGGCGGCGGATCGATTGGGCTTGTTTCGTATGGACGTTTTTGATGTTTTGCGCTTCATCCAGACAGATTGTATTCCAGTAGACGCCGGCCAGCTCATCGGTGTCGAGATGGGCCAGCGTGTACGATGTCAAAACAAGGTCAGCATCCCGGATGGAAGCCGGGAAGTCATGTTCCTTCGCGCGGTTCGTTCCATAATGCAGATGCACCGTAAGTTCGGGGGCGAAACGCTGCAGCTCTTTTTGCCAGTTGCCCAAAACCGATGTCGGGCAGATCAAAAGCGACGGGGTGCCTTGCTGTTGTTCCGATTCCTTGACATGCAACAAATAGGCGATGAACTGCACCGTTTTCCCCAATCCCATATCATCGGCGAGACAGCCGCCCAAGCCGAACCGGCGCAAAAAGGCGAGCCATGAGCTGCCGGCCAGCTGGTAGTTGCGCAGCGTTCCCCGGAATGTATCGGGCGGTGTGATAGAGGGCATGTGCTCATGCGTGGTCAACTGCTCGATCATGTGGGACAGATGCCGGTTAAGCTCGACGCTTACATGCAGGATGGAGGAAAGGTCTTCCGCCTGCTGGCCGCCAAGCTCATCCGGCAATGTTCCGAGCAAATGCATCTCCAGCACGTCGCGAAAGGTCAGCCCGTTTTTCTTTTCCGCTTTGGACATGACCTGTTGGACGCGGCGCAGCAGCTCCTGATCCACCTGGACCCATCTGCCGCGAATGTAGGCGAGCCGCTTTTTTTGTGCCAACAGCTCGTGAAATTCGTCGTCCGTCAATTCCACATCGTCAACCGCGAGCTTCCAATCGAATTGCATGATGCTGTTCAAGCCGAGCAGCGATTCTCTAGGCGAGCCGATGTTTTGGGCCATGCTTGCTTTTAACCCAAGCTGCGCTTTCTTCAACTTTTCCCACCAGGCAGGCAAAAACAAGGTGTAGCCCGCTTCAGCCAGGCGAACGCTCCCTTCCGAAAGCAAGGTCCACGCCATCTCATCGTCCAATGTCGTGCGCAGCGGATGGGCCGGGTCGCTGCCGGCAAGCCAGGGCAGCAGCTTTACCCAGCGCTGGACATCCTTTTCGACGCGATCCAGCCAGCCGATCCAATGCGGCGGGAAAGGTTCGTCGATCGCTTCCCCGGACGGCGAACAGGCGATGAGCGCACTTTCCAGATCACGATCCTGCAGCCAAACCGACAGTTTCCAGCTGCCCGTGCCAAAGGCCGGCTCATCCAGCTTCAAACAACTGCGAAACGGGGCGGCATCCTGCTTCCACCCCACCGTGACCAGCCATTCATCCTCCAGCCAGCGGTCACGGTCGGCATTTGTTGTCTGCAGCAGCGGATAGGCGGACACGATGCGCTCCCAAGCCTGACGAATGTCCGGTTTATCGCGCAGCAGCTGCTGCAGCGCGCTGCTCAGCCAATCGTTGGCAAGGCGCATGTCGCTCTCGCTCCACTCTCCCGGCGGTTCCAACAGTTTCCAGCGCGAGCGATCGGGGTTCCAGCCGAACGGGTCGGGAGCATACAAGCCTTCGCGCAACGACCGGGTGAGAATGGGGGCGAGCTTCATCAAGGAAACAGCGGTCTCATCCCATGTCACATAGGCATGCTCCAGCACGGTGGGAGACGCGAAAAAATCGAGCGCCATCGAGGCGTCCAGAACGAGTCCCCTCCGATGGCGCTCATCCGTTACGGGAATAAGCGCGCCGTAAAACGATTCGGCATGCCAGCCAAACAAGATGTTCCGTGACAGCTCCGGCTGCAAATCCTGGCCATCAGGGCCAAGTGCCCGGATGAACACGGAACCATCCTCGATCCATTGCGCATGTATGGTAACGGTGTGCAACGCTGTCATGTAGTGAAATTTCCTTTCTTCAGCTCTTCCTGAAATGCGCGGAGGCGGCCGGTCTGACGTTCGACATGCTGATAGTAGCGGTTCCAACGATCCATGAGCTGCAATTGTTGATAGAGAGCTTGCAATTTTTTCAAAAGCCGGATCGCCATGCGGTACGAATCGCGGTTTTTTTCGCCAATATGCCGCTCGATGGCCGTGTGGTAGAGCGGCAGCAGCAGCGAACGGTCGTATTCCTCGATTTTGCTCAGGTCGCCTGGAGCAAGCGACAGTGGCGAATTGGCCATGGCGATGTGCAGATCGGTCCAGCTCTTGAACCGGTTCGTTTCCAGCAAATACTGCGCATACGCTTCGTAGGAATGAGGGAGCAGCCGTTTTTGCGCCTCCAGCCATTCGTCGTCGGACGGCAGGTGGGCGGCGGCTTTTTGCCAATAGGCGCTCGTGGTCGCGAAAGCCTCCTGATCCGCATGGGACAGATGCGGCAGCGACCAGCGCAGCCAGACCAGGAGCCGCTCCCATTCTTCATGCGAGCAAAAGGATTCGAAATAGACGATGCCATATTTCAGCGTGAAGCTGGTCGTATCAAATATCTCCATCGCTTCCCGATCCTTGCCCTCGATCACATCGAGATGGGCGAGCCGGAAAAGCAGCCAATCGCGCTTCTGCCCGTCATCCATGCTCTCGGGAGCCGCCAGGTTGAGCCTGTCGCGCTCCTCGCTGACCCATTCGGGCCGGTTTAAGAGCTTCCACCAAAGCTTTTGGTACAAAATCCGCCAGTCCATGTACCGTTCATTCGCCGGATACGGGAACTGAAAAAAAGCGTCGGCAATCGTACGGACATACGCCGGGTAACGCAGCTTGGCCGCATCCGCCTGTATGCGGGAAATCGCCTGCTTCAACCGGTTTGTACACGTCTCCACAGCCGAATGAAACGCCATGTATTGGGCATAGGAAAGATGGGCCGGGCGCCATTTATCGTGCAAATACGTTTCCAGGCGGGAGAGATAATACAGGACGCCGTTCAGTTCAAACAGATAGCGGAGCTGTGAGTTCCATTGAAAGGAGGCCTGGTGCAGCGAACGCAAATAGAGCGCGTGCTCCTCGATCATCCGATACGATTCGTACAGGCGCAGCCGTTGGAACTGTTTTTCAAAATAAGCGAACCATTCATCGACAGCGCTGTGTTCATCGAGGCTGGCCTGCTCCGACCATGCCGCTGGCTTGAGCGGCTGCTTGGCTGCGGTAATGACCACTTTGCGCTCGCTTGCAGGGACCATGGTTTCCTTGAGCTGGCTGAACAGCCGGCTGGCCGAATCGATTTGGTCGTACAAAAAGAAAAAGGTCGCCGCCATGTGCTTGCAAAAATGCTCATACGGGCAACTGCAATCGCTGTTCATAAAAAAATCGAGATCAAGAATGACGCGGTAAGGATCGTTTCCATTCACTGTGGCCACAACTCGTGTGCCATCCAGAATCTCATTCATTTCAATCCGTTCGTTGCGGTAATACTCAAATCCACGTTCAATGATATGGAATTGAAAATAAGTTGGAATCTGCTCAGCGATAAACCGCAGTGATTCGTGAGAGACCTGACTCTCCTGCATGGGCCAATCCTCCGTTTTCGTAGCTCCTTCTATTGTAGCCGGATGCACACAAAAATCAAAGCGATTGCAAGATGAATCGTCAGTGTCGACATGCGAGTGCACAAAAAATCGCCCGAGAAAAAGTTCTACAGGCGATTTCCTTTGCACCGCAATGACGCAAGACTGCCTTTGGAAAACATCACGGAAAGGTCGAGCGGATTTTTTTTCAATTGAACCAGATTGTGTACGCACCGAGCGCGACTCAATAAGCCCGCAGGTTTACCGAAAAGCAGACCGTAGACTCGGTTTCAGACAAAAAAGGCTGCGCCACAAAAATCGGCGCAGCCATATGATTAAATCGCTTCTTCAAAATCCATTTTCGGCGGCTTTTTGGTAAAGCCTTTGGTCGTATAAAGCAGGTACCCGAGACCGAGCGCAGCCCAGATCAAGCCAAGCGTGATCGATTGCGCATCGAGGCTCACCCACAGATAGCCGACAAAGCCTGCGCCCAATGCAGGGAACAAGACGTATTGAATCAATGAACCGAGCGAGTGCTGCTTCTTCCGCACCACAAAGTAAATGACGACGGAAATGTTTACTGCGGTGAAAGCAGTGAGTGCACCAAAATTAATGAAGGAAAGCGCGGTGTCCAGGTCAAACCAGATCGCTGCCAGACAGAACACGCCTGTTACGATGATACTGTTGATCGGCGTCGAATAACGCGGATGAACGTAAGCCAGGAAAGATCCTGGCAGCACTTTTTCGCGACCCATGGCAAACAGCAGACGGGATGCGCTCGTGTGCGATGCGAGACCGGATGCAATTGTCCCGGTGATCGCGCCGGCAAGGAACAACGATTGGAAAAACGCGCCGCCGAGCAGGTACGCGATCTCAGGCGATGGCGAATCCGGATTTTGCAAAATCGAAACGTCCGGGATGACGGCCGTCGCGAAATACGATGCGGTGGTGAAGATCAATCCGCCGATCAGCGCAACGAGCACAATCCCGCGCGGAATCGTTTTGGTCGGGTTGACCGCTTCTTCGGTATAGGTTGTAACGGCGTCAAAACCGAGGAAGGAGAAGCAGAGAACGGCAGCCCCGGCCATCAAGTCCGGCATGGTCATTCCTGCAGAGAAAAATGGTTCCGCTGTCGCAACGGTTCCCGCACCTTTTCCAGAAAGCAGCGCTTTAATGGCAAGAACGACGAAGAAACCGGTGACGAGAATCTGAAAGATGACCAGCAACGTATTAAAGTTCGCAGTCAGGTTCACGCTGCGAATATTGACGAGAGTAAACAGCAAGGTAACGGAAACGACCCAGATCCATTCCGGTACGCCAGGGAAGGCGGCGGACAAATAAATCTTGGCCAATAGCACATTAATCATAGGAAGAAAGAAATAATCGAGCAACGAAACCCAGCCTACCATAAAGCCAAGGTGAGGGTTGATGGCTTTACTTGTATAGGAATAAGCAGACCCGGCAGTCGGGAACTCCTTAACCATCTTGCCATAGCTGGCAGCGGTAAATAACATCGCGATCAAAGCAATCAAATAGGCGGTTGGCACATGACCATGCGTATCTTGGGATACAATACCAAACGTATCGAAGACGGTCATTGGCGTTAAGTATCCAAGGCCCAGAACGACGACATGCCACAGCTTGAGTGTCTTCTTGAGAGACCCTGCTTGTTCGTAGGTAGTGTGAGAATGTTGCATGTAACGATCTCCATTCTATTGTAAATTTTGTAAGCGCTTAAATAGGCGACGTCGGCGTCTGTCACGATAACCTCCTTTCTGGTACATTTTGGCTTGCTTACTGAATCAGAAGCGTGAGAGTTCTCGACAGCATAACGTAATCCAGCAATCAGATCCGGCCTCTTCCATGAGGATTTCGCTTGGAAGAATTAGACTGGAAAGAGGCATTGCTTGGCGAAAAAGCAGTGACTCGACATTTTTCCGATGTTACAATAAGCAAGTGCTGTGCCAAAAACGAAATATCGAAAATTCGCGAAAAAGGTCGAACGCAGAGCCGTTTTTGCTAGAATAGCAAGTATGCAAAAATGATAATATTCTATGCGAATATGAATAACTACCCATCAATGCATAGCTTGCTTGTATAGTAAAACTATCATAGCGAAAAGATAAAAGATATGGATATATTTTGGCACGCGAATTGCTTGTATAAATTTACGGTGTGACCCAAAAATCTGATGAGGTGTTTACAAGATGAGTACAGCAACTTCAAATCATGCAGAAGCAAATCCATTAGTTGAGTTTCAACACAATTTGAAAGACGCGTGCGAGCTGCTGCGTTATCCGGAAAATGTCTACGATTTCCTGAAAGAGCCGATCCGTTTCCTCCAGGTTCGTATCCCGGTGAAAATGGACGACGGCACAACGGTAACGTTCACAGGCTACCGCGCCCAACATAATGATGCTGTAGGACCAACAAAGGGTGGCATTCGTTTTCACCCTGAAGTAGATGCCGATGAAGTAAAAGCGCTTTCAGGCTGGATGAGCCTGAAATGCGGGATCGCTGACCTGCCATATGGCGGCGGTAAAGGCGGAATCATTTGCGACCCGCGCAAAATGAGCATGAACGAACTCGAGCGTTTGAGCCGCGGCTACGTTCGCGCAATCAGCCAAATCGTCGGGCCGACAAAAGACATCCCGGCTCCAGACGTATTCACCAACGCGCAAATCATGGCGTGGATGATGGACGAATACAGTGAAATTCGCGAGTTCGAATCCCCAGGCTTCATTACAGGGAAACCGATCGCGCTGGGCGGTTCCGTAGGCCGTGAAACAGCGACTTCCAAAGGCGTGTTCCACGTGTACAACATGATCTGCAAAATCAAAGGAATCGACGTGAAAAACTCCCGCGTCATCGTGCAAGGTTTCGGTAACGTAGGTAGCTACCTGGCGCTCTTTTTGCATGAGCAAGGTGCAAAAGTTGTTGGCATTGCAGACGCAAATGGCGGAGTTTACGACGAAAACGGCCTGGATATCCCTAGCCTGATGGATCGCCGCGATTCTTTCGGTACGGTAACACACCTGTTCAATAACGTAATCCCGAACAAAGAGCTGTTGGAAAAAGAGTGCGACATCCTGATCCCGGCTGCATTGGGCGGACAAATCACAAAAGATAACGCAGATCGCCTGAAGTGCAAAGTCGTTATCGAAGCTGCAAACGGACCGACAACTCACGAAGCGGGCGAAATCCTTGAAAAACGCGGCATCGAGGTTGTTCCAGACGTACTGGCTAACTCCGGCGGCGTAATCGTTTCCTATTTCGAGTGGGTGCAAAACAACCAAGGCTACTACTGGTCGGAAGCGGAAGTTGACGCGAAGCTGCAGGAGAAAATGGAAGCAAGCTTCCACAAAGTGTACGATACTGCTCAACAATATAAAGTAAACATGCGCAAAGCAGCGTACCTGGTATCTGTTCGCCGTCTGGCGGAAGCAGGCCGTCTGCGCGGATGGGTTTCCTTTTAAGGAAAGACGAAGTGCAAAAAAAGAGGGCATTGGCCCTCTTTTTTTTATTCATTTTGGCATGGGTTCCCTGTGAAAAAACGGCTTGTTGCAAAAATGGGTAAACAACCTCGGGATCGATGCGTTATCCCGGTCCCGAATAGCGTAAATCAGCATCGATCGTACGACACGATCAGCCAGCAATCGAGCGGACAACAATTCGGTTGTTATTATCCACCATTGCATAACCTATGCAAAATTGAGTAATATGAAAGGGCAGATAAACGAAAAACGCCTGTTCAGACGGTATTCATTGTTTGGCACGCGACTTGCTTATACCTAAAAGTGAATAGGTAACGACGCGAAGGGAGTGAATATCTTCATGATAAATTTGAAAATGTACATCAATGGTGAGTGGGTAGATGCACAAAGCGGTAAAACGCGCGACATCGTGAATCCTGCCACAGGTGAAGTCATTGCAAAAGCGGCTGAAGGTGATGTAGCAGACGCCAAGCATGCAGTACAAGTTGCGCGTGAAGCATTCGATAGCGGTGTATGGTCTGACCTTCCAGCCGCACAACGCGCCAACTACTTGCTTGCAATCGCTACCAAGCTGGAAGAGCGCGCGGAAGAAATCGGCCGTCTGGAAACGATGGACAACGGGAAACCACTCCGCGAGACAGCATTCGACGTAGCCGACGCAGCTGCATGTTTCCGCTACTATGCAGGAATCGTTACGAAACCGGATGGTCAAACCTATCATGTATCCGATCCGATGCAAGCCATGGTTGTACGCGAGCCTGTAGGTGTTTGCGGCTTGATCGTTCCCTGGAACTATCCGCTGCTGATGTCCGTATGGAAAATCGCTCCTGCGCTTGCAGCAGGTAACACGATTGTGTACAAACCTTCCGAGGTTACACCGGTCACCGCAAAAATTCTATTCGAAATTATTGAAGAAGTCGGAATTCCAAAAGGCGTTGCCAACCTCGTAATGGGCCCAGGCGCTACAGTGGGCAACGAGCTGGCAGAAAGCCACGATGTGGACATGATTTCCTTCACCGGCGGTACTGTCACAGGCCGCAGCATTATGAGAGCGGCTACAGGAAACTTGAAAAAGATTTCCCTGGAGCTGGGCGGCAAATCCCCGAACATCATTTTCGCGGATGCCGATTTCGAAACAGCGGTTGATTACGCTCTGTTCGGAATTTTTGCCAACCAAGGCCAAGTTTGTTCCGCAGGCTCCCGCCTCTTGGTGGAAGAGTCCATCTACGATCGCTTCATCGAGCGATTGGCGGAACGCGCTTCCAAAATCCGCGTCGGCAACGGCCTGGATGAAGGCACAGAAATGGGCCCATTGGTGAGCCAGCAACACATGGAAAAAGTTCTTTCCTATATTGAAATCGGGAAACAGGAAGGCGCTCGCCTGATCTGCGGCGGCAACCGCATCACGGCGGACGGCAAAGACAAAGGCTATTTCGTAGAGCCAACCATTTTTGTCGATTGCAATCAAAGCATGCGCATCGTCCAGGAAGAAATTTTCGGACCTGTGCTGGCCGTTTCCAAATTTAAAGATGAAGCAGAGGCGATCCGTCTGGCAAACGATTCGATCTATGGGCTTGCTGGCGGCGTCTTCACAAAAGACGGTGCGAAAGCAATGCGCGTGATCAAAAAACTGCGCGCCGGCATCACCTGGATCAACAGCTACCACCCAACTTACAACGAAGCGCCATGGGGCGGTTACAAACAAAGCGGTATCGGCCGCAGCCTGGGTACATTCGGTTACGAAGAGTACACAGAAGTGAAACAAATCAACATCAACCTCGATGTGCAACCGACAGGCTGGTTCGAGAACTAACAGCCGGTTCGCATCAATTGTCAAGCGGGTTCGCGCCCATTCGAACGAGCCCGCTCTCCCTGCGGAAATAATAAAAATTACCTTATATAGGAGGGCAACAACATGACAAACCAAACTGCTACCTCAGCAAAAGAAAAATACGCAAGTGTATACGACTATACCAACCAGGTGCTGGATCTGATCGCAAAGCAAGACATCACGAAGGAAGAAGCGGCATGGGTAACACGCCAAACGGTTGAAAACTTCCGCGATCACGTAAACCCGGGCTTCCTGCAATACCGCAAATCCGTAACAAAAGATACGCAATTCGCATCCGTAGAGTGGAAAGACTCCGGTCTGAACGCTTTCCAAGATGTGAACGGCAAAGAATACATCGACTGCCTGGGCGGTTTCGGTATCTACAACGTAGGTCACGGCCATCCAAAAGTAAAACAAGCGGTTATCAACCAAATGAACCGTCAAGCGCTGCACAGCCAAGACTTGCTCGACCCATTGCGCGCGATGCTCGCAAAAATTCTGGCTGACGTAACACCAGGCGACCTGAAATACGCTTTCTTCGGCAACTCCGGTACAGAGGCTGTGGAAGCAGCTTTGAAACTGGCGAAAATGTACAGCAGCCGCACGACTTTCATCGCAACGACAAAAGCTTTCCACGGCAAGAGCTTGGGCTCCCTGTCCGGTACAGCGAAAGGCGTATTCCGCAAACCATTCCTGCCGATGATCCCTGGCTTCAAGCACGTTCATTTCGGTGACATCGACATGATGCGCAAAACGTTCGAAGCTTGCGCAATGACAGGTGAAGACGTAGCAGCGGTAATTCTCGAGCCAATCCAAGGCGAGGGCGGCGTTAACTTGCCACCAGAAGGTTACCTGAAAGCGGTTCGTGCGCTTTGCGACGAGTTCGGCGCACTGCTCATTTTCGACGAAGTACAAACAGGTATGGGCCGTACAGGTAAAATGTTCGCGGCAGAACACTACGATGTTGTGCCAGACATCATGTGCTTGGCAAAAGCATTCGGCGGCGGGATCATGCCGGCAAGTGCGACCATCGCTTCCGAGAAAGTATTCAGCAGCTTCTTCGAAAACCCGTTCATGCACACAACTACATTCGGTGGTAACCCACTGGCTTGCGCGGCAGCGATCGCAACTTTCAACGTATTGATCGAAGAAAACTTGCCACAACGTGCAGCTGAATTGGGCGATTACATGCTGAAAGGCCTGCGTGAAGCAGCTGCCAACTACGGCGATAAAGTAATGGAAATCCGCGGTCTGGGTCTGTTGATCGGTGTAGAATTCCACAACGACGAGATCGGTTACGAAGTGTCCAAGGGCTTGTTCGACAACGGCGTACTGGTTGCAGGTACACTCATCAACGCGAAAACCATCCGTATCGAACCGCCACTCACACTGACTTATGAAGAAGCGGACAAAGTCATCGCTACCTTCAAAAAAGTGTTGGGCGAGGTTAAAATCTAAGCTCCTTGCAAGAAAAGAAAGAGGACTGTGTCTACACGAGTCCTCTTTTCTTTTTCACATAGATAGAATCGATGTCGAAATACGATTATAATAATGATAGAAACTGACTAAGTAGTCTACAGGAGGATTTATGGCTTCGAAATGGTTCGTGAGAAAGGCTTACACTGTTTCATTTGAGTCATCTGCGAATGAAGTGTGGAGCATCATGTCTCGTTACAATGAACCGTATGTCTTTATTACGGACCCGCATAACGAGGGTAGGATTGCGGCGTTCATTCGCAACACAGACATCATCCCGTTTTTCGACAATACCGAATGGATGAAACGGTCGGTCCGTGAGCTGCCGTATCACACCCATTTGATCAGCATACAGCGCGGTGCAGACATGCTGGACTTCTTCAAGGTGTTCGGCGAGGAAGTCGTGGTGATCTTGAATCAGGATGGCGAGCATGAGGGTTATTTGCAGCGCGAGGATATTCTCGCTTATTTGCTGACCAACCAATCGACAGACTGGATTCGCTCGCTGCTGAACTCCATTCCGATGGGGATTTTGATTGCAGATGTGCATGGACGAATTGAAAATTTCAGCCTGGAAGCATTGCGGATGATCCGGGTCGAGCCCGATGAGCTGCGCCAACAGCGCGTGGGCGACCTGCTGGATGCGGAGCAATTCGCAAAGGTCGTTGAAAACGGGGAAACGATCCTGAACCATATCATCATCAACGACAGGATCGGGGTGCTGGCCGATTTCGGACCTGTCCGCAACCAGTACGGAAAAGTAACCGGCGTCATCGTCGTCCTGCAAGACTTGCCGTACATCGAAAACATGGCGATGGAACTCGAGTACGTCAAAAACCTGAACATGGACATGCAGGCGATCCTTTCTTCCATTTATGACGAGATTTTGGTCGTCGATGAAAAAGGCGTGCTCTTGCGTTACAGCGGCAACCTGATCAAAGACTTCTGGGAAATCGACAAGGAACAGCTGATCGGGATCAACCTGATGGAGCTGGAGCATGAGGGGACGTTTTTCGCCGCGATCGTCAAGATGGTCTTGGAGCGCAAGAAAAAAGTATCCGTTACCCAGCAGAGCCGTTCCGGCAAAGACGTGCTTGCCGTCGGGAACCCGATTTTTGATGAGAAAGGCAAGCTGGAGCGGATCGTCATCGCTCTGCGCGACATTACCGAAACCGTGATGCTCAAGGAAGAGCTGCGGCATGCGCAGAAGATGTCGGAGAAGTACAAGAAAGAGCTGGAAACACTGCTCGATCAAAAAACGTACGTGAAAAACCACCAGGTGATTTACGGCAGCGAAAAAATCGAGAAAGTGATGAAATACATCCAAAAAATCGCGGCAACCTCCTCGACGGTTTTGCTGACAGGTGAGTCGGGTGTCGGGAAAGAGGTGTTTGCCCGGACGATTTATGAGATGGGGCCGCGCAGCAGCAAGCCGTTCGTGAAGGTCAACTGCGGGGCGATTCCGGAAGCGCTCCTGGAAAGCGAACTGTTCGGCTATGAAAAAGGTGCGTTTACCGGCGCCAACGCCAGCGGAAAGCCCGGCTACTTCCAGATGGCCAACAAGGGGATTCTGTTCCTCGACGAGATCGGGGAGATGCCGCTCAATCTGCAGGTGAAGATTTTGCGTGTCCTGCAAGAGCGCGAGATCATTCCGGTCGGCGGCTCGGAAGTGGTGGAGGTCGATGTGCAGATCATCGCCGCGACGAATAAAAACCTGGAGAAGATGGTGGAGGAAGGGACGTTCCGCGAAGACTTGTATTACCGGCTGAACGTGATCCCGATCCAAATTCCGCCGCTGCGCGAGCGTCCGGAAGACGTGCCGCTGCTCGCACTCCATTTTCTGCAAAAGTTCAATGAAAAGTACGACCGCCACACACAGCTGTCGCAAGATGCCCTGGATGTGCTTGAATCGTATACATTCCCGGGCAACGTGCGCGAGCTGCAAAATATTATCGAGCGCATTTGCGTAACATCCGATGAAGAGCTGATCGAATCGGACGTGATCATTCCGTTGCTGAAAAAAGGGAAGAAAAACCAGATGGCCAAACGGATGAACAAGATCATGCCGCTGAAGGAAGCGACGAAAGCGATGGAAGAAGAACTGATCAAAATGGCGATGGATGAATTCAAAACAACCTCGATGGCAGCAAAAGTCTTGGGAGTCAGCCAATCAACCATAAGCCGAAAATACCAGGAGATTACGGAGAAGCTTAGTCGAGGTGAGAAGGTTGGGTTTAAGATTTGACGTGGTCGCTCCCCGCGACGGCTCCATTGAACGTGTCATGCTGCGCAAAGGCGAAAAAATCGAAGAAGGCACGCCGATTTTTTCGCTGCAGTCCAATGGGGTCAATTGCGAAATCCTTGCCCCTGTTACCGGGGTCACGGAATCGTTGGAAGTTGAGCAAGGGGATATCACGATATCTGGCATGATTTTGGCTGTCATTGTTCAGCTTTAACGCAATGCTGTCAGAAGGAATGGCACGATCGCATGAATGGTTTATATTCGTTTTACTTGCATGAAAGTGTATCCGCGAAAACAACGGGTACACTTTTTTGCCAGTTTCGTCCCAATCAAGCAAAAAGCTGCTCCGTGCATGGATGCGACCATGGCACGTTGAGCAGCTTTTTTGTGTTTCGCTAGTGGTTGACCTGCAGCGTTTCATCCAGCCATTCAAACATGCGCTGGTTGAAGTACAGCAGGGCGCCGAATTGGCAATGTTCCTCCGCGCTTTCTTCCGCGGTGAAGCGCATGTATGTTTTCGGGCAGGTGAGCGCGTCGTAGAGCATCTGAGGCTG
Source organism: Brevibacillus fluminis (assembly GCF_052072235.1). Lineage (GTDB taxonomy): Bacteria > Bacillota > Bacilli > Brevibacillales > Brevibacillaceae > Brevibacillus_D > Brevibacillus_D fluminis_A. The sequence continues at coordinate 1,588,423 of NZ_CM125436.1, forward strand.
GCCGGCAAAGAAGTGGTCTTCGGCCGCTTCAACCACGAGCGTCGGGCAGGTGATTTTGTCCGCCACACCGGCCAAGGTGATCGGCTCGGTTTTTTCGATCAGCTCGTGGATGTTTTTGGCCTGGTAGGTGAACATGCCGTTTTCGACCGCCCAGCGAACCCCGATGTGTTTGCTCATCAAGACGCTGATAAATTGCTCCACAACTGCCGGATTGTCGAAGTCTTGCGGATTGCCTGGATAAAATCTGCGCCCGATTTCACCGAATTGGTTGGAAAACAGGCCGTCGTTCGCGACGCATGCTGCGAGGCGATGTTCATAGGCGGCAGCGCGGGGAGCCAGGTAACCGCCGAGGCTGATGCCGATGATCGCGATCTGTTTGGCATCCACTTCCGGCCGCGTCTCCAAATAGTCGACCATCGGTGTCACGACTTTTTCCCAGTCATGGCGGAAGGGGAGCCGCTGCTCGCGGATCACCGCGCCTTGGCCCGGCCCCTCGAACGTCAGGCAGTTGTAGCCGCGCTGCAACGCGGACGCTACCACTTCCAGGTACAGCTCTTCCCCGGTCGAATCGAAGCCTCCGTGAATGAGCAGGGTCGGTCTTGGCGACTCATCCACCCGATAAAAGTAGCCTGGCAAAAACGTGTCTTCATACGGGATGTTCACTTCTTCGACCGGCGTATCAAACAGCTGGATGGCTTTGCGAAATGCGCTGCGGCTTTTTCCCCATGTATCCAGAATGCGCGGATCGTTTTGGTCGCCGTGCAAAAAGAATTCCGCAGTCCGGTAGTAATTGTGCGCACGCAAGTAGCACTCCCGCGCACTGACCCGTTTGCCGCGCGACATGCTTTCTTCCGCGAGCGCATGAATCCGCTCGGCAGTTTTGTACCACTCGTTGTACCAGCTTTCAAAATTCCCTTCCTCGATGCGATAAGCGGTCGTCAGGCATTCGCCGATATCGGCACCGCCGAAGGGAGCATACCCCATCGTACGCAGCAGTTCAAAGGAAAAGGTTTGATCGTCAAAAATGCACTTCATAATGGAAGGGTCCTCCTTCAATTGGCAACAAGTCTATAGGTTAAATTTGATCTAAAACAAAAATAACCTAAAAACAATTTCGAGTCAACCATGATATAGATCATAATTAACCTATTTATTTTATCTTTTCGCAGGTGATTGTTGGTAGCCTTTGCGCGATGCGCTTGCAGATGGACCCGATCGCAGCGCGCATCGCGGTTGTCGAGTTCGGAATCCACTATGAAAAGCTTTATATCGACTGGTGCAATCGTTTGCTGGCGAGAATGGGCGATGCGTCATCTTTGATCAGGTGGAGAAGTGGAAGCGAGGACATGTATTGTCGGGCGAGCTGTGGTAATGTATTTTAATAAAACAGCGAAAATTTTATCAGGGGGTAGCTTATGTCAGTCTTGACCGACATTCAAACATCCATCGAGTATTTCAAACACACCTACCCGGAGGAAGAGGTGTGCCTCGCGCTTTATGATTCCGAGAAACTGATTGCCTATTTACCGGGGAAAACGATCGATTTCAAGCTTTCCATCGGCTCACCGTTGTCCGCCATTGCAGGTACGGTCACGGAACAATCCTTTCGCGCGGGACGTCCCATGCGCGATGAACGCGGCCCTGAAGCATTCGGCTTTTCCTATATCGCATCGGCCACCCCCATCTATGAAGATCAGCGGGTTGTCGGCGTGCTGACCGCAATCGTCTCCAACGAGAGAGTGGACGCACTGCGTCAATCTGCGGAGAATTTATCGGCAGTAGCGGAGGAGGTATACGCTACATCGGAACAAATGACAAAAGGGACTGACAAAATCACGACATTGCTGCAACAGCTTTCGGAAAAATCAAGCCAAATGACCGCAGACATCGCCAACATGCACCGACTTCTCGGGATCGTGCACGAGATGGCGGCACAATCGCATTTGCTCGGATTGAATGCGGCGATCGAAGCGGCTCGTGCAGGCGAGCATGGACGCGGTTTCGCGATTGTAGCGCAAGAAATTCGCAAAATGGCCGATCAATCGAAAAACTCTGCAAGCGAGATCGCCCTGCAGCTGCAGCACTTTCTTCAGGGCATCCAGACGATGGATCGCTCGATACAAGAGGTTGCCGCCTATGCGGAGCAGCATCTGTCGGGGATGCAGGAGTTAAACGCATCGTTTGAGCAAGTGTCCAGCACAGCTCTTCGGCTGCACGAGGGGGCAGCAGTGAGCCTGAAACAGTAGGTTTGTTGCTTTTCAACAAACCGCTGGTCGGTATTTTGCTACATGAACTGAGCATTTCTGTTCGACATGGAACGCCAAGCAGCGCCTACTTGTCAAAACTTCATAAATTGGCAGTAAAACAAGGAGGGAAAACAGAGCGAAATCAGTTACAATAGAAGAAACACTCTTTAACAAAGAAAGAAGAATGTCCATTGTCTGAACTGAAAGACTTGTTTTCGGGTTGGATTGCGACCAGACAACTTCTGCGAATTGAGGTGGTTCGGAAAAAAGCGGAACGCCAATCGTTTGCTGGCCGTCTTCTTCAGTATTCAGAAGAAAACGAACTCTTGCTGATCTATCATGACGACGAAAAACAGATTTACAATTTCAAGCTAAATGAAATCGATAGTATACAACCAGCCGGAAAAGGCACCGATTGAAAAGCTTCGTTCGATACATGAAGCTTTTTTATTTTTCAATCGTACGGTATGATTGAATGGAAGAAAAGGGAGTTGCTTCCAAGGAAATGGATGATTTTAAAAACATACGTTATTTGTCAACCGGCACACCGCGTCAGCAAGCGGCCTATGCGGTCATGAAAAAGCTTGGGATCATGGAGACGCTGCACGCGTTCGATCCAATTTTGGTCGGGACGATCCCGCTGGACATTGACATCGGGTCGAGCGATCTGGATATTGTCTGCTGTACGGCTGAGATGGAACTGTTTTCACAGACGGTTTATGAGGCGTACGGGCAGCTTGGCGCATATGCCGAGGGCCGCACGATTGTGCGCGGAATCGAAACGGCTGTGATCGGGTTTCACTATGACGGTTTTCTGTTCGAACTGTTCGCGCAGCCTGTGCCGAGCGAGCGGCAAAACGGGTATCGGCACATGGTGATTGAGGCCCGGATGCTTGCGGTCGGTGGAGCGCGCATGCGCGATGAGATCAGGAAGCTGAAACGCGCGGGCATGAAGACCGAACCCGCTTTTATGCATTATTTGCAAGTGGCTTGTGAGGACCCGTATGAAGAATTGCTTGCATTTGAAACGATGCGCGATGAGGAGCTTTCGCGCATGCTCGCTCGTTGACGGAGGTGGTTGGGTGGAATACGTGTGCAGACCTGTCGGCGACCAAGCGGTGGATGTCGTGTTCGAGCAAGTCGTATGCGAGCGCATCAATCAGCAGGTGAACCGATTGCGCAAAAGCCTGGAGCGGCGCCGGATCAGAGGCGTTATCGAAATGGTGCCGTCATATGCTGCGCTGACGATCTATTATGATCCAGCGCTGCTCGCTTACGAGCGGCTTGTTGCCGCAATTGAAGCATCGTACCGGGACTTGCGGCATGAGCCGGCAAAAGTGCGCAAAGTCTGGCTCCCCGCACTCTATGGGGGCAGTGGCGGTCCCGATTTGGCAGATGTGGCCCGGCTCGCCGGATTGACTGTCGATGAAGTGATCAGGCTGCATGCGGGTGCGGTCTACCGGGTTTACATGCTCGGCTTTGCGCCCGGCTTCCCGTATTTGGGCGGATTGCCGGATTCGCTGGCAACGCCACGGCTGGCAACACCGAGAGCCATGGTGCGAAGCGGTTCGGTCGGAATCGCGGGCTCGCAAACCGGCATCTATTCCCTTGACACGCCTGGCGGCTGGCGCATTATCGCGCATATGCCTGTTACGCTTTTTCAACCGGAAAAGGAACAGCCCTTTTTGCTCGCTGCCTCTGATCTGGTGCAGTTCGTGCCGGTGGAGATGGTGGAATATTGCGATATTTGCCGCCAGATTGAGCGAGGAACCTATCAGGTAAAGGAGGAAATCACATGTCCATCGACTTGAACTGTGACATGGGAGAGGGGTATGGCCGGTATCATGTCGGGAACGACGACGGGATCATGCCCTACATCAGCTCGGCCAATATTGCCTGCGGGTTTCACGCTGGCGACCCGCAGGTGATGCGCCGCACGGTACAATTGGCCAAGCTGCACGGCGTAGCCATCGGAGCCCATCCTGGTTTGCCGGATTTAGCGGGCTTCGGCAGGCGGGAGATGGAGCTGTCTGCAGACCAGCTGTATGCGGACACCGTTTATCAAATCGGGGCGTTGAACGGGTTTTGCTTGGCGGAAAACGTCCGAATGTCGCATGTCAAGCCGCACGGAGCTTTGTACCATATGGTGAATCGGGACCGCGAGCTGGCCTGTGCGCTGGTGGAAGCGGTGCTTGCGATCGATCGCGAGCTGGTCATCTACACATTGCCGCGAGGAGAGCTGCTGCAGGCGGCACAAGCAGCGAATCTGCGGGTTGCGCGGGAATTTTTCGCTGATCGCGCCTATCAGGCGGACGGCACGCTCGTGGCGCGCACGCATCCGCAAGCGATGATCAAGGATGCGGCGACTGCGGCAGCGCGCGTAGCGAACATGCTCGCCCGCAAGCGAGTGGTGACGGTGACCGGCGAGGAGATCGACATGGAGGCTGAGACGGTCTGCATTCATGGCGATGAGCGGCAGGCCGTCCTGTTTGCGCGCAGTATCCGCACCGAGCTGGAGCGGTTGGGAGTCGTGGTGAGTGCGTGTGGACGAACGTGAAGGCCAGATTGAAGTCGTGAAGGCTGGGACGCTGACTACCGTTCAGGATTTGGGGCGGTACGGCTATCAGCAGTACGGCGTACCGGTTAGCGGTGCCGCCGACTCGATTGCGCTGCGCGTCGCCAATCTTCTGGTCGGGAATCCGGAATCGGCTGCCGGGCTGGAGCTGACGCTGACAGGTCCGATCCTGCGGTTTGCGGCAGACAGCTTGATTTGCTTGACGGGCGGGACCGTGGGCGCGACGCTCGACGGCAAACCGATCGAGATGTACAAAAGCATTCTTGCACAAGCGGGCTCGACGCTTCGCGTGGGTCCGGTCGTACGCGGGTGCCGCGCCTATCTGGCCGTGCACGGCGGAGTCGATGTCCCGCCTATCATGGGGAGCCGCTCCACTTATCTTAGAGGCAAGATCGGCGGCTTTCAGGGAAGGGCGCTTGACGCCGGCGATCGTCTCGCAATCGGCCCGTGCAGGAACGGCAGCGCGACGTACGCCAAAACGTTGAAGCAGATGGCCAACCGCCGGCTGCATCCGTCGAGAATACCGGATTACCCTGTGAAAAAACAGGTGCATGTCATCATGGGGCCGCATCGCGATGCATTTACGGAAGCGTGCATCAAGCGATTTTGGGCAGAGGGCTATGCTGTGACGACACAGGCTGATCGGATGGGCGTGCGCTGCCAAGGCGAGCCGCTCCGCCATAAAAGCGGTGCAGATGTAATCAGCGGAGCTGTTCCCGTTGGTGCCGTGCAGATTCCGGCAGACGGCCAGCCGATCATTTTGCTTTGCGATCGGCAGCCGACTGGCGGTTATACGCGCATCGGGACGGTTATTACCGCTGATTTGCCGCTCGTCGCACAGGCGAGACCGCAGGATATACTGCATTTTCAGCCGATTTCGCTGCAAGCGGCCGTGCTGCGTGCGGCTGAGAGCGAAAGGTGGATGAGGCAGCTGCGCCTCGCATGCCTGGCAGGAAGGGGGGAATGTTGATGAACGAGCCGTGGAGCAAAGAGAAAAAATGGTTTTTGTCGGAAGTCGAGGGATTGCTGGGAATGATCCCGTTTCCCATGCTGGTCGTATCGGCTGAGGGAAAAGTGCTTCATGTGAACAGCGCGGCGGAATACGTCTGGAACTGCCCGCAAATTACGCTGTTTCAGCAATCGTTAGGCCAGCTGGTCGATTCAGCCCTTTTGCTGGAAACCGTGCGAAAAGGCAAGCCGGTTCGGGATTTGACGGTGACGATCGTCGACCAGTCAGGCAAAAGGCTGCCCTACTTGTGCAAGGTGCACCCTTTGTATGTAGAGCGCGTAGCCGAGGGGGCGATCCTGCAATTCGCCAAGCCTCCCGCTGAACAGGAGCGCGAACAAAAACGGCGAAATGCCACCCGCTACAGCTTTGATGACATTCGCGGGTCAAGCCCTGCGCTCCTCGCCCTGAAGGAGCAGGGGCGCAAAGTGGCCGGAAACGACTCGACCGTGCTGATTCGCGGCGAAAGCGGGACCGGCAAGGAGGTGCTGGCCCAGGCAATCCACTCCTCGAGCGGGCGGGCTGGCGGTCCCTTCATCGCCATCAACTGCGCAGCGATCCCGGAATCGCTCTTGGAAAGCGAATTGTTTGGCTATGAGGAAGGGGCGTTCACCGGCGCGAAAAAAGGCGGCAAGCAAGGCAAGTTCGAGCTGGCGCATGAAGGCACGCTTTTTTTGGACGAGATCGGCGATATGCCGCCGTTTTTGCAGGTCAAGCTGCTGCGCGTCCTGCAGGAGCGGCGCGTCGAGCGGATCGGCGGCGCTGTGAGCATTCCGGTAAACGTCCGCGTCATCGCCGCCACGCATAAAGACATTACGGAAATGATGATGGCCGGACAGTTTCGCGAGGATTTGTTTTTCCGGCTGAACGTTATTCCGCTGTACGTGCCTCCGCTGCGCGAGCGGAAGGAAGATTTGTATGAGCTGATCTTGCATTACATGAAGAAATTCGGCGAGCGGTTTCAGAAGCCGCCGAAGCGGCTATCCACGGAAGCGTTCCAATGTCTGCAGCGCTATCATTGGCCTGGCAACATCCGGGAGCTGGAAAACGTCGTCGAATATATCGTGAGTTTGGAAACGGGCGATTTGGTCACCGTCAACAGTTTGCCGGCATCGGTCCGCGAACAGCTGCAGGAAGCGGCAGAACAGCCCGTATTGCCGCAGCAGACAGAAGGGCGTATGCCGCCGGGGATCGATGCGCAAATGCCATTGGAAAAAACGGAAGAGCTGTTGATCCTGCACGCCTTGCAACGCTTCGGCCAAACGACGGAAGGAAAGAAAAGGGCGGCGGAATCGCTCGGGATCAGTGTGGCGACCTTATACCGCCGATTACATAAGCTGCAGCGGCAGCAAAAATTCTCGAAATGAGAAAGTTCGCGAAAATTTGATTGAATACGCGAAAAACTGCGAAATCATTACCTCATCATCTCGTATGTCTTGAAGCAAGTTTACTCGCAGAGGCCAAAACCTCTCTTTTTTTTGCGATCCTTGCTTGCGAATGATTGGCACAATTATTGAAAAAGAAAAGAAAGAAGGAGGTGCGTCGCGTGAGAATGTGGATTCATGAGCGGGACGTGCTGGCAATCGCCCAAGGAGCGGAGTATTTGGGCTCCGGGGGCGGAGGCATATCGCCGATTTTGCAAGTTTTGACCGCCAGAGCTGTTGCCGAATATGGTCCGGTTCCGCTGGTGCCGGCATTTGAGCTGAATGATCCGGATTGGATTGTACCGGTTTCCTTCATCGGCTCCCCGCTGATGTTTAATGAAAAATTCATGACCGGCTTCGAGGTGGTCGAGGCGCTCCGCGAGCTGGAGCGTGTTCGCGGGATTCAGGCAGCCGGTTTGACTACGCTTGAAATCGGCGGCTTGAATGCGTTGACCCCGATCTTTACCGCGGCCATGACCAGGCTGCCCGTCATCGACTGCGATGGCATGGGGCGTGCCTTTCCCCAGCTGCAAATGACAAGCTTCCACGCGTTCGAGATTCCGGCAAGCCCATTTGTATTTTGCAGCGACCGGGGGCAGTGCAACTTGCTGGAGCATGCGACCAGCTGGCAAATCGAAGAGGCGCTGCGCGCCAACGTGCTCATGATGGGCGGCTGGGCGGTTTGTTCCGGTTACTCCATGCAAGCGAAACGGTTGAAGGAGAGCGCGTTTCTTCAATCGTACTCCGTATGCCTGGGGCTGGGCGAAGCGGCGGTTGCCTCTGGCGGAGACATCCACCGTTTTTTTGCGGGCATGGAGCGGACTTTTCAATCCTCGCTTTACGGCAAACCGGTAAAAATCATCGAGGGAAAAGTCGTGGACCTGCAGCGGGAAATACGCGACGGGTTGCTGAGCGGCCAGTTGATCGTGCAAGGGACGGGAAGCCACATTGCCGAGCAGGTGGAGGTTTCGTTTTTGACGGAATTCACGCAGGTGAAACGCGGCGGGCAGACATTGGTTACAGTCCCGGACCTTATCTGCATCCTTGATGCCGACACAGCGGAGCCGATCATGATTGAGGATTTGGAAAACCATCACAAGGTTTGGGTCATCGCGATTCCGTGCCCCTATTTGATGAGACATCCGAAAATGCTGGAAGTGGTGGGGCCCGCAAGCTTCGGCATCGCCAGCGAATACGTGCCGGTCAATCAACGGTGGCAGGAGGGCGAGGTGATGAAATGATTTACCGATTAGGCATCAGCATCGATAAAAACTGGGCTTCCTGCGTCCTGATCGATGCGGAAAATCAGATCGTCGCCCATGCGGATGGTTCAGGCAACATTGGCGTTGCGGATACGATCGTCACGCTGCTTATGCGACTGTTTGCAAACGAGAAGATCATGCAGCAGGAGGTCAGCCATGTGATGATCGCGACAAATGACGCGATGTCTCGTCTGCATGACAGCGAGCAGCTGTCACGTGTGGCGGTCATTCGGCTGGGACAGGCATCCGACAGCCTGCCGCCGCTGTGGGGCGCTGACGCGACGCTGCGCCAGGAACTCGGACTCTGGTGCGGGCGATTGAAAGGCGGGCATGAGATCGACGGAACGCCGTCGTTTGGCGGCGGGCCGTCCATCGCGGATACCGAGCGGTTGCTGGATGGCATTCAGCTGGAGCAATATCGCTCCTTTGCTGTCACCGGCATGTTCTCTCCGGTCAACAAAGAGCAGGAGATTCGCATCGGCTCGTGGCTGCACCGGCTGGCGGGAGAGCATGCCAATGTCACCTTGTCGTATGAACTGGGCGGGATTGGCTTTATGGAGCGGGAGAACGCGGCGATTTTAAATGCGGCGCTGTCTTTGCACATGCGCACGGATTTTGAAAAGATGCGGGAGCGGATTCGCTGCTTCGGCTTGCAGGCGCCGCTGTTTTTTGTCCAAAATGACGGAACATTGCTTCCGTTCGATGCTACATTGCGCCAACCGCTGCGCCTCTATTATTCCGACTTTTCTGGAAGCTTGCTGGGCGGGCTGCACGCCTGCGGGCGCAAGGATGCGATCGTCATCGATGTGGCGAGCCATGAGGTAAGGATCGGAATGTTAGAGAACGGGTTTCCCAAAGAGCACAGGCAAGGCCAGCGGATCGCAGGCGTCCGCTTGAATCTGCCAATTCCCGACGTGGTCACGATCCCGTGGAGGCGCGGCGAAGCGGTCGGCAGCAGGCTGGTCGAGCTTGTTTTTCACGCGATCCAGCGGTTTCAGCCGCATTACGACCGCTTGCCGCTCATTTTCGTCGGGGAACGAAGCCAGCAGCTTGTGTCGAGCTTCACCTACCCGTGGGCAGAAGTATTCGTCCCGGGCATGTATCGGACGGTCCGGGCGGCAGGTGCATGTATCGCGCCGGTCGGCGGAACGGTGGACCGGATGTATTGGCTTGAGGAGATGAGCGAGGAGGAGGCATTGGCAAGCGCGCAGGACGAAGCGGTGTCAGCGGCAATCGAGGCGGGAGCGGAACCGGAAAGCGTCCAGGTGCTGTCTGTGCAAAACATTCCGCTGGCCTATGTGCCAAGCAAAGCCGTGCGGATCAAAGCCAAGGCGATCGGCAGGCTCCCGCAAGCAGACCGGCGGATCGGCGTGTAGCTTCCCTGAACCTTTTCGTTTTTTTTCGGTCACCGTGTGGCAGCAAAGCGGCCTGCCAGCAGTTCGGAGGAAGTTGGTCAATCCCCTCCAAAGTCCCAGACAAGCCCCGGAAATCGAACGGGAACCGTGACGCCGGACACTATCACGCCATAAAGGATGTGACTATAATGGAAAAAAATGAAAAGGTAAGGGAGCTAATGAAGATGCTGTACCAACGCAAAGAAGGGTTTCGCTATCGGTTTCCCACACCGCACGATGCAATGCTGACGATTGAGCAGGGAGAGCGTCCCGTTGGGCAAAAAGATCAGGTCAAGCTTCTCGATATCAGCTTGGGGGGAGCCAAAGTATCGGCGCCAGGTTTGAACATCCGGTATGCACAGGAGCCCAAGCATGTGTCCCTCTCTTTTTTGCTCAATGAGAAACCGTTTACCATCCGTGGCATGATGATCTGGAAGCAGCTTTATTTAGGCGAATATCGCTACGGCATACGGTTTGAGGCGGAGCGGTACTCGCAATCGGAATTATTGAACGAACTAAAAAAATGCGCAAAAAGAGAGGCTTCTTGCTAAAGCGGCAGGAATAATTCGCCAATTGTCGAATTTAATCGAACGAGGAAAGCATGGAGGAGGAGAACATTATGGGGTTTTCCGTTCGGGCCAAGATGTTTGGCGGGTTTATTCTCGTCTTGCTGCTGCTTGTCATCGTTGGCGTAGCAGGCATCATTCAAATGAACGGATTGGGCAAAAAAATCGATGAGGCGAGCAAAGTCTGGGTTCCAAAGGTCACCTTGCTAGGTTTATTAAACACGCAATTATCTGACATCGAGAGACAACTTTTGCAAGTGATGAGCGAACCGATCCCCAGCGAGGTAGAGCGGCTGGAGGAAAACCTGAACAAGTCCATCGAAGACTTCGCGAAAGCGGAGCAAAGCTATGCGCCGATGATTTCGTCAGCGCAAGAGAAAAAGAGTTTTGACGATTTCGAAAACACGTGGGCATCGCTCCAGAAAAAAATCCCTGTCATCGTTCAGGCGAAGCGAGACGGAAAGCAGTACGAACAATTCGTCTATTTCCGGGATGCGCACACCGATTATTTGATTGCGAGCGGCCTGATCAGCGATCTGGTGGAACGCAACAAAAAGGACGTCAACAACGACGCGAAGGAAGCGGAAATCGCTTCGCACAATGGACTGATACTCATTATGATCGTTTGCGTTGTGGCGATTCTCATCGGGCTTGCGATCGCTTCCGTCATTTCCAGGATGATTTGCGTGCCGCTGGCGATGATCGCACGTCAGGTAAAACAGGTGACAGACGGCGATTTGCAAGTGGAGCCGCTGTCTACCAAGCTGAAGGATGAGGTCGGCGAGCTGATCCGCAACTTTAACCAAATGACGGCCAATTTGCGGACGGTCATCGGACAAGTCTCGATGAACTCGCATCAAGTGGCTGCCACATCGGAAGAGCTGGCCGCGATCGCGGAGCAGACGGTTCATTCGTCCATGCAGATCGCCAGCTCCATCCAGGAAGTCGCTGCAGGATCGGAAAAGCAAATCGTTGCCGTCGAGCAATCGACAAAAGCGGCCGAACAGATTAAAGAAGGCATGGACGATATTGCCCAAAGCATGGAGCAGGCGACCCAGTCTTCCCAAACCGCTGCCGACAAAGCGACGGCGGGGAATCGCATGGTCGTCCGCGTCGTGGAACAGATCAACCAGATTGACCGGAAAGTGTCGGGCTCGGCTGAAATCGTCTCCCTGCTGGGGACGAAATCGCAAGAAATCGGCAGCATCGTTTCGATGATCACCGATATTGCGAGCCAGACGAACCTGCTCGCGCTCAATGCAGCGATCGAGGCGGCGCGCGCTGGCGAGCAGGGCCGAGGGTTCGCGGTTGTGGCCGACGAGGTCCGGAAGCTGGCCGAGCAGTCGGGTTCTGCGGCAGGGAAGATCAGCCAGCTGATCAGCGAGATTCAGGCGGAAACCGAAAAAGCGGTCGCTTCCATGCAGGAGGGCACCATTGCGGTCAGCGAAGGCAAACATCTTGCGCAAGAGGCCGGTGAGGCGTTCCAGGAGATTTTGTCCGCCGTCGATCAGGTGCTGGAGCAGGTGAAGGACGTGTCCGCCGTCGTCGCTCAGGTAGAGGGCGAGACCGACTCGATGGTCGATTCGATTCAGCATATCGCGGAAGTGACCTCGACCGCCCAGCAAAGCGCAGAGGAAGTCGTTGCGGCAACGCAGCAGCAGAGCGCTTCCATGCAAGAGGTCGCGGCTTCGACCGACAATTTGGCAAAAATGTCCGAGCAGTTGCAGCAGACGATCGGGAATTTCCGTCTGTAATGCATCGCCACAACCCCTAAGCGAAAAAAGCTTGGGGGTTTCTTTTTTGCTGGCAGATCTGGGGGGAAAACAGCCGGTTGCATTGAAATTTTATTGCCACATACGGGATAGCGATTTCATGGTAAGATGAGGGAAGTTGGTTTATGGGGGTTGGAACATGCGTTATGTCAGCATTGAGCAGGTGGAACCTGGAGACGTATTATACCGCAGCATTTATACCAGTGATGGATTGACACTGCTGCAGGCCGACATGCAGCTGACGGTCGGCATGATCAACAAGCTGCGCCGATTCGGCGTTACCATGTTGTACATAAAAGATCCGTTAACAGACGATGTCAAGATGGAGGACGTGCTGACGGAATCCACGCGAAAGGAAGCCATCTCCAATTTGTCCACCGCCATGCAGTGCGTGCAGACGGGAAAGTCGATCGACTTGCGCGGCATACAGAAAACATCGACGAACATCATTGATGAATTGCTGAAAAACAGGAAAGTTCTCGTCAACCTTGCCGATATCCGAACGAATGATAACCATTTGTTCATTCACTCGCTCAACGTATGCATGATGGCAACAGTGATGGGGATCAGCCTGGGCTACAACATGAATCAGCTGAAGGAACTGGCGATAGGCGCACTTCTGCACGACATCGGCAAAGTAAGCAAAGATGATGAAGACGCGGCCAATGGCGAGCTGGGCGAGCAGCATCACGCGTGGGTAGGGTTTAATCTGCTGCGCCGCAAGTACGAAATGAGCATCGTGTCGGCACACGTCGCGCTCCAACACCATGAATGGGTGAATGGAAAAGGCGAACCGCGCGGGCTGGTCGGTGCCGAGATTCATGATTTTGCCAAAATCGTAGCGATTGCGAACTACTATGACAATCTGATCTCCCCTTTTTCCGCTGAGGAAGAAACGCTTCACCCGTATGAAGCGTGCGAAAAAATTATGGCGCTGGCCAACTTCCGCTTCGACCATGAGATGGTGATCCGGTTTTTGCGCTCGGTGGCGACGTATTCGACAGGCTCGTCGATCAAATTGAGCACGGGCGAGGTCGGCGTGGTGATCGATCAAAACCGCGGGCTCCCGACTCGCCCGGTCGTACGTGTGATAAAGCGGGACAAACCGGCAAGCAAGCGGATGGATGAGGAGCATGAAGTGGTCGATATCGATCTGAGCACGGAGACAACCATCTTCATTACGGGCGTTTTGACATAAGATTGTGACAAAATCGAATCATGCGGAAGCAAGCATGGGCATAGAATGACGCTTCCCCTCGTATGTATAGAGAAACGAGGCGGGGAGGCGTGAGACAATGCTGCTGTTTCTGTATGCGACATTTGGATTTTTGCTGTTTGTCGGTATTTTTGCGTACAAGGTGTATCGGTTTACGGTAGAGGATACGACTGCACATGACATGAATTTTGTCTGGGTGGATTTTCCTATTACACGAAAAGATATTCGTATCAAGTAGTTTTGCAAGCAAGCAACTGCGTCAACCCGCGCAAAAAAAAAGCCTAGCTGAATCAGCTAGGTGAAAAAACGAACGTCTATCTGATATATCGGCATAATAAAAAAATTTTTTAGGTTTCCTTAAAAGTTAATCCGCTTACATGGGCTGCTTCCGCATGAGGGGCGGCTTTTTTTCTTCGCAAGGGAAGCGGTGGCCAGCGAAATGGCAGAGCTTGCCTTTACAGGAATGCGACGAACGATTTACATCGCTTTCACACTCGATTAACAATCGTTCGATACAATCAAATCAACAAGTAGATAACGTAAGGTTGGAGCCGAGGAGAAACCTTGCAATAGGAGCTGTCCCCCATGACATCTGTCAAAAGGGGACGGGATGCCTATGCGAGGTTTCTCCTTTTTGGATCGAGAGGGGCATTGCGAATGATCAGTCAGGCGGAGTTTTATGAAAAGCTGACGAGTAAGCGAAAAATCGCTTCGGTAAAGGAAGCGAAAAATTTGGAAAAAGCCTTGCAGGCAGATGTGAGCGCAGCTGTACTTTCGATTGGGAATATCGGCATGATCCAGCGCTACGTCGACTTGTTCAAACATCATCGGCTTCCTGTCTTTTTACATATCGAGCGGATCGGGGGCTTGGCGCAGGATCGCGAGGGCATCGCTTTTTTGGCGCAGATCGTCAAGCCGGACGGAATCGTCACGACCCGCAACAGCCTGATCAAGCTGGCAAAGCGGGAAGGTCTGTTGACCATTCAGCGGGTGTTTCTTGTGGATAGCGATGCGATCCGGTCCGGGATGAACTCGGTACAGGAGACGCAGCCTGACGCCATCGAGCTGATGCCTGCGCTTTTGACCGATTCCATCGAGCGCTGTCGCCAGGAAGTGAAGGTGCCGATCATTGCAGGCGGATTGCTCAAAAATCGGGAGCAGATGCTGGCCGCATTGGCGGCGGGCGCATCGGCCGTATCGATGGGAAGCCGTGAGCTGTGGAAGGAGAACGTCGAACATGAACAACTATGATTGCCTGCTTTTTGATCTGGATGGCACCTTGCTCGACAGCAGGGACATCGTCATCACGGCCGTGCATGCAACGGCGGAGCAATTCGTCCCGGGTGTGTATTCCAAAGAGGCGGTGCTCGCGCGATTCGGCGAGTCGTTTACCGATTTTTTGGCCGAGTGGGATTCGATGCTTGAAGGCAGGTATGAACGCGATGACGTGTATCAAGCGTACCTGGCCCAGGCAAAAGAGCTGGAGGAAAAGCCGGTTCCGCTGTTTGCAGGCGTGAAGGAAAGCTTGTCCCGACTTGTGGAGCTGGGCTATCGTGTCGGTCTTGTCACCAACAAGCAGCGCGAAATCACGCTCGTGAATTTGGAAGCGGCCGGAATTGGCGGACTGTTTGAAATCGTCGTGACGCTGGATGATGTGGAAAACGGCAAGCCAAGCCCGGAGCCGCTGGAAAAGGCGATGGCGCATTTCGGCGTATCGCCGGCACGAACGCTGATGGTGGGAGACAGCATTTACGATTTGGAGGCGGCGCGCGCAGCGCGTGCGGCATGCGCGATTTTGGAATGGTATGGCCCGGGTGAACTCGCAGAGTCATCCCCTGATTATCGTTTTGCCAGCCTCGACGAATTGCTCGAGCGTTTGACCAAAGCCCAAGCGGAGGAGAAAGGAAGGGTAGCGCATGGCACAAGTGCTGTTGAAGCAGGTGGAAAAAACGTATGACAAGCAGGCGGTTGTGAAAGAGCTGCAGCTTGCGATTCCGGACGGTTCATTCACGGTTTTGCTCGGGCCATCCGGCTGCGGCAAATCGACGACACTGCGCATGATTGCCGGATTGGAGAGTGCCACCAAAGGAGAGATCTGGATTGGCAATACGCGTGTCAACGAGCTTCCGCCCGGCAAACGGGACATCGCCATGGTGTTCCAAAACTACGCGCTGTACCCGACGATGAGCGTCTACAACAACATTGCGTTTGGTCTGCGGAACCGCGGGGTTTCCCGCACGGAAACGAAAAAGCTGGTGCACGAGATTGCCGAGATTGTCCAGCTGACGCCCTATTTGGATCGAAAGCCGAGCCAGTTGTCCGGCGGGCAGCGACAGCGCGTAGCATTGGCGCGGGCGATGGTGAAGAAGCCGCAGGTGTTCCTGATGGATGAGCCGCTTTCCAACCTGGATGCGAAGCTGCGCAACCAGATGCGCACCGAGCTGACGGACTTGCACAAGCAGTTGGGCACGACCTTCATTTATGTGACACATGACCAGGTGGAAGCGATGACGATGGGCGACCAGATCGTGGTGATGAACAACGGGCAAATCCAGCAGGTCGCATCGCCGCTTGCCATGTACCGCGACCCGGCGAATCTGTTCGTCGCCCAATTTATCGGCTCGCCGCCGATGAACATTCTTTTTGCAGACGATGAGAAGCCGTTCGTGATGGGATTCCGGCCGGAAAAAGCGGTGATTAAAAGCGGGGGTGCCCAAGCGAGGGCGGCGTTGGCCGGTCTGCCGCAAGACTACCAGATGCGAGGCGAGATTGCGTCCCGCGAGATTCTCGGCTCGGAAACGCTCTATCATATCGCTACCCCACAAGGACGGGTCACAGTCAAAACAACGTCCGATCAGCTGCATGAGATCGGCAAGGCAGTCTCCCTGACGATTTCGAAAGCTGATTTGCATTTCTTTGAAAAACGGACGACCGCCCGGATCATTGGCGATCACTCCGGCATTTTGGACAGTTTGCAAACGGGGGTGCTGGTGTAGATGGTCTGGGCGAAAGTTCGGCCCTATGTGTACATAGCGCCTGCACTCATCTGTTTCGCCGTGTTCTTGTTTTACCCGATCCTCTCCATCGTCTATCTCAGCTTTCACGACTGGACGCTGTTGAATCTGGAAGAGATGGACTGGGTTGGGCTGCAAAACTATGCGGATTTGTTCGCCGAACGCGATTTCCAGGAAGTGCTGTGGAATACCACGCTGTACACAATCGTTACGGTTGTCCTCGGACTTGGGCTGTCCTTTTTGCTGGCGCTGTGGCTCAATCGCAAGGCGAAAATTTACGGCATTATGCAGGCGATGGTGTTCAGTCCCCATATCATTTCGCTCGTCTCCGTCTCCATGCTTTGGGTATGGCTGATGGACCCGCAGTTCGGGTTTCTCAACGCGCTGCTGGAGTGGCTCGGCTTGCCGGGCTATACATGGCTCACCGATCCCAAAAGCTCGCTTGCGTCCTTGATGCTCGTCAATATATGGAAAGGCTTGGGTTACAACACGCTCGTTTTCATCGCCGGACTGCAGAGCATCCCGAAAGACATTTACGAGGCGGCAGCGCTCGATCGCTTCTCGCCGTGGAAAAAGATGTGGCACATCGTCATCCCGATGCTGTCGCCGACGCTCTTTTTCCTCTTGATCATCAACACGATCTCGTCGTTCCAGGCGTTTGACACCGTCGCCATCATGACAGGAGGCGGGCCGGTCAACAGCACCAACATGCTGGTCTACTACATTTATCAGCAGGGGATGGATTTTTACAACGGAGGCTTGGCATCCGCCGCTTCGGTCGTCTTGCTGGTCATCGTCGGCGTGCTGACGGCTGCTCATTTCTTGTTCATGGCAAAACGCGTGCATTATCGCTAAGGAAAACGATCAAAAAAGGAGGAAATGCGTGTGAGTCGCATCGCACTGCGGGCGTTTAAAACCGTGGAGTGGATCGGGCTGTTGTTCGTCGGTCTGGTGTTCGTCTTCCCGTTTTTATGGATGGCCTCGACCGCATTCAAAACAATGCCGGAGGTGCATCAATTTCCGCCCAGTCTGCTCCCTGCCTCTTGGCAATGGGTGAATTTCGCGGATGCCTGGCATTCCGGTCCGTTTCTTACCTACATCATCAACAGCATGATCGTCGCATTCGGCATTTTGGTGCTGCAATTTTTGATCGGCGTGCCAGCCGCTTACGCCTTTGCACGTTATCGGTTTCCCGGACGCAATCTGTTGTTTGCCTTGACGCTGATCGTGCTGATGGTTCCGGGCCAAGTCGTCTTTTTGCCGATTTACATCGAGCTTAGCAATTGGGGGCTGGTGAATACGCTGTGGGCGCTGATTTTGCCATCCGCTGCCAGCGCATTCGGAATCTTTCTGCTCCGCCAGGCATTCATGCAGGTGCCTGACGAGGTGATTGAAGCCGCTCGGCTGGACGATGCCTCCGAGTGGAAAATCATGTGGACGATCATGGTGCCGATGGCCAAACCGGTCTTGGTGACGTTTGGGCTCTTCAGCTTCATCTACCACTGGAATGATTATTTCTGGCCGCTGATCATGACCAACAGCGACGAGGTGCGAACGCTGCCGATCGGAATTTCCAATCTGCATATGTCGGACGGCGGCACCTTGTGGAATGTGATGATGGCGGGCAACTTGATTTTGGTTTTGCCGATTCTCATTGTGTTTTTTCTGGCACAGCGCCAAATCATTCAGGCGTTTGTCTACCAATCCAAATAAAAGAGTGGAGGAATCAAGCATGAAAATGGCAAAAAAAGCAGGGACGCTCGCATGTGTGCTGGCAGTAGGATTGACGACATTGATGACGGGGTGTGCGACGAAAGGAGCCGAGCAGCAGGCCCAGCCGCAATCATCGGGCACCAGCTCGGCGCAAACAAGTGCGCAGCCTGCAAGCACAGAGCCGGTCAAGCTGGACTTCTGGTATGCGGTCGGCGGGGCAAAAGGGAAAAAAATCGAGGAGATGGTGAAAAAATTCAATGAAAGCCATCCTGGCATCGTGGTAAAGGCGGCGTATCAAGGCTCCTATGCCGAAAACCATTCCAAGGTGCTCGCGGCGGTGGCGGCAGGCAACCAACCTGATATTACGATGGTAGAGATCGCCTCGATCGGCGCTTTTGCCGATGCCAAAGTGTTGACTGACCTCGGACCTTATTCCCAGGGTGAAGAGAGCAAATATATCGACGGACTGATGAAAAATTCCTACTGGAAAGACAAATTGTACGCCGTACCGTTCAACCGTTCCACACCGATCATGTACGTGAACCAGGACATGCTGAAAGCCGCAGGTCTCAATCCGGAAGGCCCGAAAAACTGGGATGAGCTGAAATCTTTCGCCAGTGCGCTGGCAAAAAAAGAGGGCGGCAAAAACGTCCGTTACGGCTTCTCCACACCAGTCGACATCTGGTTTTATGAAGCAAGCGTCTTTGAAAGCGGCGGGACGATCTTGAGCGAGGACGGCAAGCAAGTGACCCTCGACAATGAAGCGGGCAAAGCGCCGATCGCGCTCTGGTCGGAAATGGTGAAGAATGGCAGCATGAAAAACCCGCCGGGGGAAGGCTACGATTCCTGGGATGTGGCGGAGCAAGATTTCCTCAACCAAAAAGTCGGCCTGATCTATTCCACAACGGGATCGCTTGGCGAGCTGGGCAAAAATGCGAAATTTAAAATGGGCACAGCGTTCTTGCCAGCGAACAAAAACTTCGGTGTGCCGACTGGCGGCGCAAACCTGGTGATTTTGGCCAAATCGACGGATGAGGAGAAAAAGGCTTCGTGGGAATTCCTCAAATGGATGACCGATACGCCGCAAACGGTTGACTGGTCGATCGCTTCCGGTTATATGCCAGTTACAAAAGAAGCGGTGGATTCGGCGGAAATGAAAGCTTTCTATGAGAAAAATCCGAACTTCAAAGTAGCGGTTGACCAACTTCAATACGGCTACGCCCGTCCGATGGTGCCTGGCTACAAAGAGCTGCAGGACGTGATCCAAAAAGAAGTGCAGCGCGCGATGCTTGGCCAGTCCACACCGGATGAAGCGATGAAAGCCATTACGGAAAAAGGCGAAAAGCTGCTGAAAAAATAGGCACGACTCCGGATGGAGCGAGAGGAGAGGCGACGTATGCATGTATGTATGGCCCATCGCGGCTGGTCAGGAAAGGCGCCGGAAAACACGATGGCAGCAATTCAGCTGGCATTGGGCGAACCGGGTGTTCAGGCGATTGAAATCGATGTGCAGGTCACCAAAGATGGCGCGATTGTGCTGATGCATGATTTCACCGTCGATCGGACGACAAACGGATCGGGCCCGGTCAAGGCGCACACGCTTGCGCAAATCCAGTCGCTCGATGCGGGCAGCTGGTTCGGCCCTGCATTTACCGGAGAACGCGTGCCGACGCTTGAAGAAGTGCTGATGGCCGTACGCGGCAGATGCATGTTGAACATCGAACTGAAAACCGCGGGCGACCTTTATCCCGACCTGGCGCAAAAAGCGGTCGAGCTGGTCACGCGCCACGAAATGCAGGCAGAGGTGATCATCACGTCGTTTGATCACGAGGCGATCAAACGGGTGCATGAGCTTGATCCGACGTTCACCACCGGGCTGATCATCTATGGCAAGCCGACGCTGCTTGCCGAACAGCTGCGGGAGACGGGGGCGACCGTGATTTCGATCGCATATCCGTATGTGACGGCGCCGTTTGTACGCGAGATGCACGAACAAGGCTATCAGGTGCTGGCGTGGACGGTGGACGACGAGCAAAGTATCGAGACCGTGCTGGCGTACCATCCCGAGATTCATCTTTGCACCAACCATCCGGATCGGATGATTGGCTTGCTGCCGAAGTAAACGATCATAAGTAAGCAAAAAGCCTTGCTGGCGCGAAAACAAGCGCACGAGCAAGGCTTTTTCTTCGTGGAAAAGCCGCTCCATCGCTTCTCGCTGTGAAACGGCAGATTTGCCCGATCGTTACCGCACGCCTGGTGGCAGTGCCGGACGAGTGTAGTTGAGCGGTTCGTCGAACGTAATGTAGTCCAGGTTGACCGTCAAGAGCAAATAGCGTCTTCCGGTGGCAGGGTCGCTGATGATGATATGATCGCGGCCAGCCGCTTCCAGAACGCCTTTAAAAATTTTGGCATTCCACTGGCTGTTGTTTTCATAGGTCATGTACAGCGTGGCGACTTTGCCCAAATTCATGCGCAAAATGTTTTCGACGTACGATTCCTCGATGAAAGGCGCTGGCTGGGTGCCCGGCGCTCCGGGGATGAATGAACCGCTTGGGTTTTGTGGCGTAGTTGGGAATTGCTGGAATGGTGGGGTAGTCTGGGCATACAATTGATTCGGGTCATAAGTCTGATATGGATAACTGACGAATTGTGTGCTTCCGCTTGATTTACTCTTCGACATGAAACTCTCTCCCTTGAAGAAATGGTTTTCTTTTTCGTACAAGAATTTATAAGTGCTCGCGCTTATAAATTCTGGAGCGGAAGAAAAACTTCCTTTGACCGAAGAACCTGCTTCTGGAAAGGACTTCTGAAAGAAGTTTTTCTTATGCGGCTTTTGGCCCTACCGAGTTGCGGGTTTATCGCTCTTTTTGTTCAGAACACCCGCGGGCAGTCTGCCCGAGTCGGAACAAAGAAGCAGTGAGCCTTGTAGCGTCCTGAATTGCGCTGATCCCACCAGGTTGCAGGGCAGGCCCCTGTCGGTCGGTAAAACCATAGGGCATTGGTCGCCGGATGAGTCCGCTCGCCGTTGATGGTACGCCGCGCCAGACGTTTTTCCCTTTCGCGTGCCCGCTGATAAAAATACGGCTTTTGCACAGATTCGTACCCACCGGGTGATTGGAAGACCATCTGTCTCATCGTACGGATATTTTTGAAGTCCAGGCAGTTGGCAAGAATCCGGTTGACACCGACATTGCCCACCATCAGCTGGCCCAGCTCCCCTTCGCCCTCCGCTTCAGCCCGCAGCAGCCTTGCCAAGAGATCAACATCTGACGAGTTCACCTTGATTACGGCCATGATCTCACCCCCCGTATCCGCAATACCTTATCAATATATTGGGGTGTTACAAATAGGTGAATGACCGAGGGCAAAAGAACAGCCCAAAAGACGTCGCTTTTGGGCCGAGTGGTTTATTTTGATAAAAATTTTTGCTTTCGTTTGCGAAGGATGTACCAGCCTGCGGCCAAAATCACCGCAACGCCGAGCAGGGATACCTCCAAATAATTGTCCAGGAGCACCTTGGCCTGTTTTCCGTAAAAGTGAAACAATGTGCCGATCAAGAAAAACTTGGAGCCCCGCCCCAGAATGGAGTAGAACATCAAGCGCGTCAGCGAAAAATTGAAGACGCCGCTCAAAATCGTGAAAACCTTGAAAGGAATCGGTGTGAACGAGCCGATGATCACAGCCGCGTCGCCATTTTTTTCAAACAGCTCCATCGCTTTGTTGGCCCATTTGGCCGGAACCAATTTATGCATCAGCGGTTTCCCCAGCCATTTTCCAAGCATGTACCCGATTGGCGCGCCAAGCACGGAACCGGTAAACGCAACGGTTGCGATGCGCAGCGAAGCTTCCGGCTCGATGAGGCTCATCGCGATTTGCAGGAAAAAAGGTGGAACGGGCAGGACAATCGCATCGAGAAATGACAAAGCGAACAAACCGGCTAGGCCGTATTGCATAAATACTTGGACGATTGAGTCGAACATGGATTTCTCCTTTTTCTTTTCCTTCTTACGGCTATTATACAGGTTTTGTCCAATCATTAGAACGTTTGCATTGACGCTCACCAGCAGTCTCATCTACTATTTAGAATAGATGCAACTTTTTGGGAGGGCGCAATGAAGGATATCGGATCGGGACAACTCATATTTTACGCACCAGATGGGGAAAAAGTTACACTAAAAGGAGAAATTTTGATCCGCGGCGAACGCGTCACGGTCACGGAAATCATCTATTTCAACGGCAAGCCAAACGGCGCCCGCGAAATCAACATGCCACTGGCGCAATGCGTCATCAACTGGGAGCCGGAAATTTTTGAATCGATTGGTTTTGAGTCATAATTAAAGTAGGAAAAAATCCTGTCTGCGGGCAGGATTTTTTTATTTATCTCCCCAAAATTTTTTTGCTTTTGCTAACCGGCAGCGAAGGGATTTTGGCAAGAAAGTGGAACAAAAGCTTTTACAATGCCAGCCGCGTTCCCCCCGACCCCCAGCAGGCATTGTAACGCTTTTGTGGAACTTTCTTGCCAAAATCCCCTCACCTCCACCGCAGCCAACCCACCTCACACAAGCGAAAAGCTGGATTTCCATAGCTATCATTTGGACGGTTATGTTAGGATGAGAGAGGGAATTAAGTGAGAGGAGGAACTTCCGTGATTGACAACATATTAGCTCGCGCTATCGCGGGGGAACGTTTGGGGCTGGAGGACGGCTTGGCGCTGTTTGAAAGCGACCAGATCGAAAAAATCGGTCATGCCGCCAATCAGGTGATGGAGCGCCTGCATCCGGACCCAATCGCCACATTCGTGATCAGCCGCAACATCAACTATACGAATGTTTGCGACACATACTGCCGCTTCTGTGCCTTTTATCGGGCGCCCGGCTCCAAGGAAGGCTATGTGCTGCCAGACGAGGTGATCCTGCAAAAGATTCAGGAAACGATCGATGTCGGCGGCACGGAGATTTTGATGCAAGGCGGAACCAACCCGGATTTGCCATTCGAGTATTATTTGAACCTCCTGCGCAAAATCAAAAAACATTATCCGCAAATCACGATGCATTCCTTCTCAACGGCGGAAGTTGCGAAAATGTCGCAAGTTTCCGGCTTGCCGATTGAAGAGGTGCTCAAACAGCTGAAAGAAGCGGGACTCGATTCGTTGCCGGGCGCCGGCGGCGAAATTCTCGACGACCGGACGCGGCGCAAAATTTCCCGTCTGAAAGGCTCCTGGAAAGAATGGGTCGACATTCAAAAAGCGGCGCATCGTGCAGGCTTGCCAGGCAGTGCAACGATGGTCATCGGCTTCGGCGAGGAGATGGAGGAGCGCGTGCTGTCCTTGCTGCGGATTCGTGAGGCACAGGATGAGACAGGCGGCTTCCCGGCGTTCATCACCTGGACGTTCCAGCCGGACAATACCAACATGAAGGCGGTCAACAACACGCCGGAAGAATATTTGAAAACGCTCGCGATCTCCCGCCTGATGCTCGACAACATCCCGAACCTGCAAGCGTCCTGGGTGACGATGGGACCGGAGATCGGCAAGCTTTCCTTGTCCTACGGCGCGAACGATTTCGGCCAAACGATGATGGAAGAAAACGTCGTATCTGCAGCGAGCTGCTCCTATAAAATGAACACAAACATGATTTTGCAGCTGATTCGCGAATGCGGCAAAATCCCGGCCCAACGCAACACCAGATACGATATTCTCCGCGTGTTCAAAGAAGGCGAACAGGCGGAAGTCGATTTTTCGATGCAAAATTAATTCGTGTAACACGCCCTTTCCTGATGCCGCTTATCGTTGGCGTCCGGCAAGGGCGTTTTTTGGGGAATACCGCTTGGAAAAGAAAGGGTGATCGTACGGGCATCTGCTGCCGATACAGTAATGAGAACGTTTTGAAGGAGGAGAAGAAGGGTGAAAGCAATCAAATTGACGTTTCTCGCCATTCTGCTTGTAGCACTCGGATTTACCCAAATCGGATTTGCGCAAACGACCGAGGCAGGCGATGATGGCACGGGGCAGCAACAAGAGCTGGGAACCCCGGTAACCGGCATCTCGCTGTCCAAAAGCGGTCTCACGCTAAATGTGGGAGATACCGGCTCCCTGACAGCCACCATTACGCCGGCCGACGCTGCGAACCAAGCAGTTAAATGGGCATCCACCGACGAGTCGGTCGCAAGCGTCATAACATCCGAGCAAGCGAACAAACTGACCGTTTCCGTGAAAGCCAAGGCGGCAGGTGAGGCATTTATTACCGCTACCACCATCGACGGGGCGTACACGGCCATCAGCGTCGTAAAAGTGACCAGCCCGGCGGAAAAAAGATTGGACAAGCTGACCGTAAACGAGAAAAGCATGACGCTGCTCGCAGGCGAAAGCAAACAGCTGAAGCTGACGGCAGAATACAAGGACCGCTCGAAAGAAGATGTGACGGCAAAGGCGGAATGGGTCGCAATTCCGAAAGCGGTTGCGGAAGTAAACAACGGCCAGGTGACGGCAAAAGGCCAGGGACAAGCCTGGATCATCGCAAGCTACGGTGGTGAATTCGTCAAGCTGGAAGTGAAAGTGGTTGCCGAGCGCGAACTGAAAAAACTCGTCGCGAAGCAGGACCGCGTCAAACTGGCAATCGGCGAAACCAAAGCCGTGCAGCTGACCGCCACTTACACGGACGGGACGACAGAGGATGTCACCGCCAAAGCGGACTGGAAAAGCTCTGACGACACGCGCCTTCAGGTGAAAGCCGGTCAATTGACGGCAATCGCGGCAGGCAATCCAGTCGCGCTCGCCAGCTACGGCGGTCAAACCGCATTCATTCGCGTAGAAATCAAAGCGGCGGCAGAAAAACAGCTGTCCAAAATCGAAATCCGCGATGAAAGCGGAAAGCGCAAGACTAAAGTAGAACTCATACCAGGCCAAACCGCGACGATCAAAGTCGTAGCCATCTACAATGACAAAACGGAAACCGACATCACCCAAGATGCGACGTACACCAACAGCAAAAAAACAATCGCTGATTTTGCTAACGGCACTATAACAGCCAAGGAAAAAGGCGTAACCACCATCACCGCGACCTACAGTGGCAAACGCGTACAGGTAACGGTTCAGGTAAAAAAATAACGCAGTATCGAAACCCCATGAAATATGGGGTTTTATTCTTTTCGTCGATATAGTTATCCGTAATGGGTGATCTCACAGCGATTGACTTTTGGAATCAGTCCGATTTAACAGTCATCTTGCCATTTGCATAATCGAGGCTCGACACTGAGCTATCTGGTATATAGGACAAAAAAACAGCATCTTCATAAGCGAGGGCTTAGAAGATGCCGTTTACGGGTACGTTATTTGTATTTCGCCGTTGTTGGATTTGCGAATAAACTCGGACATAGCCGCTTTGGAATTTGGTGTATGACTGCCCGGTATTGTCAAGATGCCTGAAGGATCAATGATCCGACCTTCCTTGATGCCGGATGCTCCAACGGTCACTCGAATAGGTTGTCCATTCACATTTTGGACATTAGGCAGAACTTTACGAGTCGTCATGCGATCACGTCCTTTATTTATAGTATACCCCAATCCAGTGGTTTGACACAACACCGTGAATGCCCATTCTGCGGTCTGGTAGATCGAATGCCTTGAACTGCTGGCGATAATAATTTTCCAGGCTCGACTTGGGTTTAAGGGCCAAAAAGCCGTCGTATCCCTTCTGGTTAGCAATGTGGCCAGCAAAGGCAATAAGCAACCTCGTCACGTTAACGAAAAAGCGCGGAGGTTGAGTGGTATATCGATTCGAGGGTGCGGATTCAAGCAAATGAATGAATAAATGATCGTCAGCGTCAGAAAAAGATATTGCGCCTTGGATTTTACTTGTAGCTTGATCGACAAGCTTGAAAACCATTCGCGATTTGTCTGCGAGCTCTCTTTCCCAATAAAGCCTTGGCGTCCATCTCATTTGGACGATATCCGATTTCTGAACCGGCAAAAATGATGCCTTATGTAAAGTGCCGTTCCGATCTTCCAGCAACCAATCAGCCATATTCAATCCCCCAATATAAATATAATTATACAATAATTTGAATGATTTTGGTAATGAGGGGAATCACAGCAGCACAGGGATTTTGGCAAGAAAGTGGAGCAAAAGCTTTTACAATGCCAGCCGCGTTCCCCCCGACCCCCAGTGGGCAGTGTAACGCTTTTGTGGAACTTTCTTGCCAAAATCCCCGTCTATCCACTACATCTACATCAGATGAATTTACCATCCACCCCGAAAGTATATCGCACCTACCCGTACATATACTGTAAGTACACGACGATTGGCGGTGATCAGTGTGCAAACGATATCAGTCTATCTGAACAAAGGCACCCCGGCTCTTCATGCGGCATTTCGTTCAAGCATCGTCTCGGTCAGTCAAAAAGTCTGTACGGACCCTGTCATGATCCATCATCGTGAACAGGAGCTGGGGCAGCAGGAACGGTTTACGTTCTCGGCATGGAGCAGCGGCGAGTATACGCTGGCAACCCGGGATGTTGTGCGCTCGTTCGTTGCGATCGTCATCTCCGAATGGGTTGTGCGCGCGGTGGAGCCCGTATTGACGGATTATCTGCTCAAACGCGAATGCGCCATCCGACAAATCGAATCAACAGAAGACATCCGCCCTTTTCTGCAGCTGGATCATGCGGACGTGCAAAGGGCCAAAATTTATAAAAAGGTGTACGAGTACCTTGATCAAGAGGACAGCCTGAATCTGGGAGGCTTTATCCGTTTTCGTCTGAAAGAGTATGTGCAGGTGCTGAAAGAAGCAACGATCTCGGCCATCGACGAATTTTTGGAAGAAAAGCAGTATAAAGAATTCGTCGCCCTCCTGCGCCATTTCATCTCGATTCAGGAAGCCCAGTGCGAGGTCATCCATGTGGTCGCCGGCGAAAACCAAGAGTTTTTGCTGTATGACCATAACGAACAGCCCGTCATTCTGCCGCAACTCGATCATTTGCGCCTGTCTGGCGAAGGGCATAACCGTGATGAAGATTTTTTGATCAGCGCGCTGATGACGCTTGCACCGAAACGGATTGTCCTGCACTCGCTCGATGATCAGCAAATGCTGATGCAGACGTTGGTCAGTTTGTACGGGGAGCGTATTTCGCATTGTTCCGCTTGCGCCCATTGCCTGCGCTTGACGATCAACAATCCTTTCACATATAATAGATAAATAAGAATTCAACAAACATGCTATGAAAAGGACATGGACGTTAGTTGGACGCTCCAGAGAAGCGGGCCTTTGGCTGTGAGCCCGCCGCGAAAGAGTAACGATCTACCCCCTTTGAGCAGCAGTCGGGAACCGGTCATACGCTGACCGTCAAGTATCGGCTGCCGGAGCCACGGCCGTTATCCGTTTGAGAGGGATTGGTTTGCGAGACGTCCGCAATCAATCTGAACTAGGGTGGTACCACGAGAACAAAGCGCTCGTCCCTTTTGGGATTGAGGGCTTTTTTATTTTACTTTTGAAAGGAAGTTATGAAAGTGGCACACGTACAAGTGACTTTTCCAGATGGCGCCGTTCGCGAGTTTTCCGCTGGCGTAACAATCGAAGACATCGCGGGTTCCATCAGCACAAGCCTGAAGAAAAAAGCGGTTGCCGGCAAACTGAACGGCAAAGTGGTTGATCTGTACACCGAGGTAAACGAAGACGCCGCGATTGAGATCGTGACGCTCGACTCGGAAGACGGTCTGGAAGTATACCGCCACAGCACGGCACATCTGTTGGCGCAAGCGGTGAAACGCATTTACGGCAAAGAAGTTCGCCTCGGAATCGGTCCGGTGATCCAGGACGGCTTCTACTATGACATGGACCTGCCTGTCCAGCTGACCCCGGAAGATCTGCCAAAAATCGAAGCGGAAATGGAAAAAATCATCAAGGAAGATTTGCCGATCCGCCGCAAAGAAGTATCCCGCGAGGAAGCGCTGGCTACATTCCAAGAGCTGAACGACCACCTCAAGCTGGAATTGATCCGCGACTTGCCGGAGGGTTCCGTCATCACGATTTATGAGCAAGGCGAATTTTTCGACTTGTGCCGCGGACCGCACCTGCCGTCCACCGGTATCATCAAATCGTTCAAGCTGATGAGCGTAGCAGGCGCATATTGGCGCGGGAATTCGGATAACCAGGTGCTGCAGCGCGTATACGGCACCGCTTGGCCGAAAAAAGCCGACCTTGACGAATACCTCCATTTCATCGAAGAAGCGAAAAAACGCGACCACCGCAAACTGGGGAAAGAGCTGGAGCTGTACATGTTCTCCGAGGAAGCGCCAGGCATGCCGTTCTACCTGCCAAACGGCTTCACCGTGCGCAACGAGCTGGAGCAATTCTCCCGCCGCCTGCAGCAGTTGGCAAACTACACCGAGGTGCGCACGCCGTTCATGATGAACGAACGCTTGTGGCAGCAATCCGGTCACTGGGATCACTACCACGAAAACATGTATTTCTCCGAGGTAGAGAATGCCAAGTTCGCGCTCAAGCCGATGAACTGCCCGGGCCACATGATGATTTACAAAAACAAAAACCATTCCTACCGCGATCTGCCGATCCGTTATTCCGAGTTCGGCCAAGTGCATCGCCATGAGTATTCCGGTGCGCTCAACGGGATGATCCGCGTGCGTACGTTCTGTCAGGATGACGCCCACGTATTCGCTCGCCCGGACCAGATCAAGAGCGAAATCAAAGGCATGATCAAGCTGATCGACACGATCTACAAAGTGTTCGGCTTCGAGTATACAGTAGCGCTGTCCACTCGTCCGGAAGACTCGATGGGCTCCGACGAGCTGTGGGAAATCGCGGAAGGCTCGCTGCGCGACGTATTGGAAGAGCTGGAAATGCCGTATGAAATCAAAGACAAAGACGGCGCTTTCTACGGTCCGAAGATCGACTTCCAAATCACCGACTCGCTGAAACGCCGCCATCAGTGCGGAACGATCCAGCTTGACTTCCAAATGCCGGAGAAGTTCGACCTGACTTATGTCGGGGCAGATAACGAGAAGCACCGTCCGGTTGTTTTGCACCGTGCGATGTACGGCTCGATGGAGCGTTTCCTCGGTATTCTGGTTGAGCACTATGCAGGCGCGTTCCCGGTATGGCTCGCTCCGACACAGGTGCGCCTGATGACCATCAATGAAGTGCATGTACCGTATGCGGAAAAAGTAAAAGAACAGCTGATCCACGCAGGCGTACGCGTCGAGCTGGATGCGCGCAATGAAAAAATCGGCTACAAAATCCGCGAAGCGCAAGTTTCCAAAATCCCGTACATGCTGGTCATCGGGGAAAAAGAAGCGGCGGACGGCACGCTGTCCGTGCGCAAACGCGGCGTAGGCGACGAGGGCGCATTCACGACAGAAGACTTTATTGCAAAAATCTCCCAGGAGATTGCCAGCCGTAAGTAAGCCCTTGACATTGGGACTGGACACGCGTAATATAGAAAAAGTGAATGAACACATCATATTTCGAGAACAAGAAGAAGCGCCCAGCTTCTCACCTGACTAGACGTCCGTTTGGATTGTTTACGGGTATCTCTCTACTAAGAATTCGATTCGTTTGTTATTCTTGCTAGGTGAGTTGTGTGCGGGCGCCCCGGCGTCCGCACATTTTATTTTTGTCTCGAAAGATGACGGAGGTGGCAAGTATTAGCAAGGATCAAATGTTGGTCAACGAAGCGATTCGTGCTCGTGAAGTTCGATTGATTGGAGCAGACGGTGCTCAGCTTGGGGTTGTAAACATTCGGGAAGCATTGCGCATCGCGCAAGAAGCGGAGTTGGATCTCGTAAACGTAGCGCCAACTGCGAAACCGCCCGTTTGTCGGATTATGGACTACGGAAAGTTCAAGTACGAGCAAGCCAAGAAAGAAAAAGAAGCACGTCGGAATCAAAAAATTATTGAGCTGAAAGAAGTTCGTTTCTCCTCCAACATCGAGGAGCACGATTTCCAAACGAAGCTTCGCAACGTCCGCAAATTTATTGAGGACGAAGACAAGGTGAAATGCACAATCCGTTTCCGCGGACGTGAAATCACCCACTCTGAAATTGGTCAACAGGTTCTTGAACGTGTGGCGACTCTTTGCGAGGATATCGCAACGGTTGAGCGTAAGCCAAAGATCGAAGGCCGCAGCATGATCATGATTCTTACACCAAAAGCAGAGAAGTAACACTGACTCAAGACAGGAGGATGTCATTATGCCTAAAATGAAAACCCATAAAGGCGCTGCGAAGCGTTTCAAAAAGACTGGTACAGGTCAACTGAAACGTGACCGTGCTTTCGGAAGCCACTTGTTCGCTAACAAAACGACAAAAGCAAAGCGCCACCTGCGCAAAGCTGCTCTCGTTTCCAAAGGTGACCAAAAACGCATTGAGCAAATGCTTACATACCTGTAAGCTGCTCAGGCAGGTTAAGTTTCACATTGCAAAAATCCATTCTACGCAGCATGCGCTCCCTAAGTGTCCTTGTGACCGCCATGCTCGAATTATCAGGAGGAATTCAGTATGCCAAGAGTAAAAGGTGGCATTGTAACGCGCCGTCGTCATAAGAAAATTTTGAAGCTGGCTAAAGGCTATTTCGGTTCCAAACACCGTTTATTTAAATCTGCAAACGCTCAGGTAATGAAATCCCTGATGTATGCATACCGTGACCGCCGTCAGAAAAAACGCGATTTCCGCAAACTGTGGATCACTCGTATCAACGCTCAAGCTCGCATCAACGGTCTGTCCTACAGCCGCCTGATGCATGGCCTGAAAGTTGCTGGCGTTGAAGTAAACCGCAAAATGCTCGCTGACCTCGCAGTCAACGACAAACCAGCTTTCAACGAGCTGGCAGCACTGGCAAAAGGCAAAGTGAACGCGTAATAGCGGTTCATTCCAAAAAGCACTCGCAATCTTGCGGGCGCTTTTTTTCTTTGCATGGAAAGATGGAAAGCGTAAGATAGGGGAGAGACAAGCCTTTTTTCCAGTCATGTGCAGAAGGGACGATAAAAATGGAAACGATTGCAAAAACGAGCTATATTCTTTCGTTCGCAGCCGACGCGACGCCGGTGACGACCGTCGATTCGGGCAGCGACATTGTCGTGGAGACGTACGACTGCTTCAAAAACGTGCTGCAAACCCCGTCGAAAGGGGTATATGCCAAATATGACGAGCTGAATCCGGCGACAGGGCCGATCGCGGTGGCGGGGGCAGAGCCGGGAGACACGATCAAGGTGACGGTGAAAAAGTTTGAGCTCGACCCGGTCGGAACGTTTTATGTGACGCCGACTGATTTTTTGAAAAATTGCGCGACCGAACCGGAAGTGAAGCGGATCAACGTGCAGGATGGGCGCGTTCATCTGGATGAAAAGCGCTCGTTTCCGGTCAAGCCGATGATCGGCGTCATCGGAGTGTCACCTGCAGAAGGCGCGGTTTCCACGGTGCGGCCAGGAACCCATGGCGGCAATCTGGACTGCAAGGAAATTACGGAAGGCGCCAGCGTCTACCTTCCTGTCGGTGTCGCCGGAGGGAATCTGGCGCTTGGCGATTTTCACGCGCTGATGGGCGATGGCGAGCTGGCAGCATGCGGCGTGGAGATTGGCGGCCGTGTACAACTGCACGTCGAGCTGATCAAGGGTGTCAGTGTGCAGACGCCGGTTGTGGAAGACGAGCAGGCGTTTTACGTGCTGTCCAGCGCAAAGGGGCTTGATGAGGCGTGTGAACATGCAGTCGCAGCCTCGGTCGCCTTCCTGCAGCCGCGTATGCCGGATGTGCCTGCAAACGACATCGTGATGTTGGTCGGCCTTTTGGCAGACATGCGCGTATCGCAAATGGTGAATCCGCTGCGCACAGCGAAAGTCGTGCTGCCGAAAACGGCGTTTCCGGTCACGTTCTAGCTGAAAAATTGCCAATATTCGAGACCTTGCGTATTGACAAATCAGTCTGGGCTCGGTAATATGGGAACAACCAATTCAATTGAATAGCACTCTTCTTATCAAGAGAGGCGGAGGGACTGGCCCGATGATGCCCGGCAACCAATTGTTCATGTTCCATGAGCAATAAGGTGCCAATTCCTGCAGAGCATGTCATGTGCTCTGAGAGATGAGGAGGATTTGCTTACCGTCCGTGTATCCAAAACCTTCTTTCGTCTCGAAAGAAGGTTTTTTAATTTGTGTAAATAGAGCCATAACGGATAGATCCACCAGGAGGAGAGAGAAAACATGCATATTGAAACACAGCTGGCACAGATTGGAACAGGAAAAGACAAAGTGACGGGAGCGGTCAATTTCCCGATTTATCCGGCGACGGCGTACCGCCATCCGGCTCCGGGCGAAAGCACAGGATTTGACTACACGCGCACGGCGAACCCGACGCGTTCGGTGCTCGAAGAAGCGATTGCAGCGATCGAAAAAGGCGACGGCGGATTCGCTTGTGCATCCGGGATGGCAGCGATCCAAACGATCATGGGCCTCTTTGCGCAAGGCGACCATCTGATCGTATCGCTCGATTTGTACGGCGGTACATACCGGTTGTTCGAGCAGGTGCTGAGCCGTTATGGTCTGACCTTCTCGTATGTGGATTTGCGCGAGCCGCAATTGGCAGAAGAAGCGATTTTGCCCAATACGAAAGCGATCCTGGTGGAGACGCCGACCAACCCGCTGATGCAGATCACCGATATCGGCGCAATCGTTGAGATCGCGAAGCGGCACAGCTTGCTCACCATCGTTGACAACACGTTCATGACGCCTTACTATCAGCGACCGCTGGAGCTGGGAGCTGATCTGGTATTCCACAGCGCCACCAAATATCTCGGCGGCCACAACGACGTGCTCGCAGGGCTGATCGTCACAAAAGGGCAGGAGCTGACCGAAAAAATCCGTTTTCTGCACAATTCGATCGGAGCGGTGCTTGGGCCGCAAGACAGCTGGCTGTTGATCCGCGGGATGAAGACGCTGGCGGTACGCATGGAACGCCACCAGGAGAATGCCTTGAAAATTGCGCATTTTCTTAAAACACACCCGCAAGTAACAGAGGTCTTTTACCCAGGATTGGATGAGCACCACAACTATGAGGCGCAGGTTAAACAAGCATCCGGCTTCAGCGGCATGGTATCGTTCCGGGTCCGCCACGCGAGCCAGGTGCCGGGCTTCCTCAGCAGCCTGCAAGTGATTTCGTTTGCGGAAAGCCTGGGCGGCGTCGAATCGCTGTGCACCTATCCTGCTACGCAAACACATGCCGATATCCCGGTTGAAGTGCGCGAAAAAGTAGGCGTATGCGATCGCCTGCTCCGCTTGTCAGTCGGAATCGAAAACGCAAACGATCTGATCGCAGACCTCGATGCGGCGCTGAACGCGTCATGTAAATCCGAAGGGAGAGAGTCGTAATGGAATTTGCAACCCGATTGCTGCATGGCACAAGCGGAATTGATTCGGTTACCGGAGCATCCAGCATTCCGATTTTCCAAGCGTCCACGTTCCACCAGTTCGACATCGACAAGCCGGGAACGTTTGACTATGCGCGCTCCGGCAATCCGACCCGTCAGGCATTGGAGGAGGCGATCGCACATCTGGAAGGCGGCGCGCGCGGCTTTGCGTTCTCGTCCGGCATGGCGGCGATCTCCAGCGTATTTCTGCTCTTCTCCGCTGGCGACCATCTGGTTGTATCGGAAGACGTGTACGGCGGGACGTTCCGCATCCTGACGAAGGTGCTTACCCGTTTCGGCATCGAGGCCACCTTCGTGGATACGACAAAGCCGGAGCTGGTGGAAGCGGCGATCAAGCCGGCGACCAAAGGGATTTACCTGGAGACGCCGTCCAACCCGACGCTGAAAGTAACGGATTTGCGAACGGTTTGCGCGATTGCCAAAAAGCACGGATTGCTGTCCATCGTCGATAATACGTTTTTGACGCCGTATTACCAGCGGCCATTGGAGCTGGGAGCCGATATCGTGATCCACAGCGCCACCAAGTTCATCGGCGGCCACAGCGACGTGGTTGCAGGTCTTGCCGTGACCCGCGATGAGGAGCTGGGCAGCCAGCTGTATGCGATCCAGAACGGCTTCGGGGCGGTGCTCGGCGCACAAGACTGTTGGCTCGTGATGCGCGGTCTCAAAACGCTGAAGACACGCCTTGATGCGAGCACGGCGTCAGCAGGCAAGCTGGCCGAATGGCTTGCTGCACAGCCAGGTGTGGAGCATGTTTACTATACAGGCTTGGCCTCGCATCCCGAGCACTTTTTGCAGCAGCGCCAAGCGAGCGGACACGGAGCGGTATTGTCGTTCCGCCTCGCCGGACGCCCGCAGGTGAAGGCGTTCTTCGATGCCGTCAAGCTGCCGCTTGTGGCCGTGAGCCTGGGAGCGGTCGAAAGTATTTTGTCCTATCCTGCGATGATGTCGCATGCCTCCATGCCGGTAGAAGAGCGCGCAGCGCGGGGCATTACCGACGGCCTGATCCGCCTGTCCGTCGGGCTGGAGGACATCGAGGACCTCAAAGCGGATTTGGCCCAGGCGCTCGCTGCAGCAGCCAAGGTCCAGCAAATTACGGCAAGCGCGGTCTAGGGGATGGCCGGCTTGCCCCGAAACCGTGAAAATTTGCCATGCCCGTTGTGAGAGATGCTTGCAGCGGGCTTTTTTTCTGGCAAAACCAAGATTTGTCATGTGATAATGGAGAGGATGCACAGCCAAACGAAACGGTGAAAAAAGGGGAATCCTCGATGGTGCTCGACCAAAAACATTCAGCATTGCTCGTAGAGAAAGCGCTTGCAGAAGGAGCGCGTCTCGGCATATTCATTTCGGTCGCGGTGGTGGACGAAGCGGCCCATCTGCTCGCATTTTCACGCCACAAAGAAGCGGAAATCGTCAGCATCACGCTTGCCCAGGACAAAGCGTACACCGCGCTCGTCAACCGGATGTCGACGGCGCAGCTCGGGAAAATGTGCGAGCCCGGCGCAGAGCTGTACGGTTTGCAGCATAATCTCGGCGGCAGGATGGTCATCTTCGGCGGAGGCATTCCGATTCGGGACGGGCACAACCGTTTGATCGGCGCCATCGGTGTGAGCGGCGGGACGGTGGAGGAAGACATCCGCTGCGCCGAAGCCGCGATCTAGAGCTTGCTGGAATCGCTTTGAGGGCGTTGTTTTCTGAATCGTCGGCCAACTCCTCCCGCATTGACTTCCCGGAAAAAAAAGGTGTATGGTGAACGGGACAACGTATGGAGGGGGAACTGGCATGAAACTGCGTGTAACGCCGGCGGCGATCGCCTGGTTTGAAGAAGAATGGGGCTTGGAAAAAGGCAAGCACGTGCGGTTTTTTGCCCGTTATGGCGGGAGCAGCACGGTGCAGGACGGCTTTTCGCTGGGCGTCGCCGTCGAAGAGCCGCGTGATGCGGCACTCGGCACGGAAGTCAACGGCATCTTGTTTTACGTCGAAAAGGACGATATCTGGTATTTGAATGAGAAGAACATGACCGTTGATTTTGATGCCAAGAAAAACGAAATCATGTATGACTTTTCCTAGCGAAAAAAGCAGGGCCCGCGAAGGAGGCGTAGTGTGAAATTTATCGATAACCAGGGGATTACCGACCCGCGTATCAATCTAGCTATTGAAGAATATGCATTGAAACAGCTTCCGAACGACGACGATTACTTGCTGTTTTACATAAACGAGCCGTCCATCATCATCGGCAAAAACCAGAACACCATCGAAGAAATCAACGCCGATTACGTCAGCGAGCACAACATTCACGTCGTGCGCCGTCTTTCTGGCGGAGGAGCGGTATATCACGACCTCGGCAACCTGAATTTCAGCTTCATCACCAACGACGATGGCGAGTCATTCCACAATTTCAGCAAATTCACCAAGCCGGTTATCGAAGCGCTGAAGCAAATGGGCGTGAATGCAGAGCTGAGCGGCCGCAACGACATTCAGGTGGGCGAGCGCAAAATTTCTGGCAACGCCCAGTATGCATCGAAAGGACGCATGTTCAGCCATGGCACGCTCCTGTTCGATTCGCAGATCGAGAGCGTCGTCTCGGCCCTAAAGGTCAATGCTGAGAAAATCCAGTCGAAAGGCATCAAATCGATTCGCAGCCGCGTCGCCAACATCACCGAATTCCTCACCGAGCGGATCACGATCGAGGAATTCCGCCAGCGCGTGCTCCAATCGATTTTCAGCGGAGGCGATGTGGAGGAGTACAAGCTGACCGAGCAAGACTGGGCCAACATTCACGAGCTGTCGCGCGAACGCTACCAAAACTGGGATTGGAACTACGGGAAATCGCCGAAAAGCAACTTCCGCCAAACCAAGCGCTTTGACGCAGGCACGATCGAGGTGCAGCTTGCGATTGAGAAAGGCAAGATCGCCCAGGCGAAAATTTATGGCGACTTCTTTGGCGTTGCGGATGTCGCAGAAATCGAGGCGCAGCTTGCCGGCGTTCCGTATGAGAAGGAAGCCGTCAGCCAGGTGCTTGCGGGCATTGAGCTAGGCAAGTATTTTGGCAAAATGGATGCGGAAACGCTGCTGCCGTTATTTTTCTGACAAGCAAGGCAAGAACACCGCGAGCAATAAGGGGGCAACTAACAGGATTGGAGGCGTCCCATGAAAGTCAAACGAATCGTCAGCAATATCCAGGCGCATGACCCGCAGGCAGCCAAACGCTTTTATCAGGATGTGCTCGGGCTCGACTTGCTGATGGATCACGGATGGATCGCGACTTACGGCAGTACGGAGGAAATGGGCATCCAGCTCAGCTTCGCCACCGAGGGCGGCTCCGATACGCCTGTGCCGGATCTCTCGATTGAGGTGGACGATGTCGATGCTGCCTGCGCATGCATGCGGGAGGCGGGATTTGCGATCGAATACGGACCGGCAGACGAACCGTGGGGCGTCCGGCGGTTTTATGTCCGCGACCCGTTCGGCAAGCTAGTCAACATTCTTGCACATTGCTAAAACCACAGGCAGACCGCACAAAAAAGAAAAAGCGCAGCCGGATCATGAACGATCCGCTTGCGCTTTTTGTCTATTTGTTGACCTTACCGCGTTTCCAAAATGCAGCCTTTTCCTTTTTCCACATACTTCTTCTCCACGACCGAAATCTCCTTGATCGCAGGCGGAGTCAAAAGCTGCCTGCGAAACTGGATCGCCTGCTTGCTCAAATTGGATAAATCCGTTTCCCAGGGTCTGGTGATCGTCTCGCTCACCAATGAATCCCTATTTTATTCACACTATTTTTGTCGGAATACTTTGTGTGAAACATACGTGTCATTTTTTGTCGGGTCAACACCTTTCTCCTTGCTATTATTAAATATTTTCGGTGTTGACAGAATAATCTGGAACGGCTAATATGAGGTCAATGTAATTCCGATTGGAAAAGTATGAATAAAAAACATGGGGGGAACACGCACCCAGAAATTTGTTGCTTTCATAAGATGGAGAGCGAGTGCACAAGGAGGGAATGAAGCAGATGGGAAACAACCGCAGCTTGACAGAGGAGGAGATTACGCTACAAGCGTATCGACTGGAGGGGCAAAGCGCCTCAGACGTATTGAAATGGGCAACAGACCAGTTTGGACTGGACATCGTCCTCGCATCCAGCTTCGGCGCCGAGGACGTCGTGCTGATTGATATGCTGCACAAGGTAGCGCCTGCTACCCCGATCTTCTATTTGGATACGAACAAGCACTTTGAAGAGACGTATCAAACGAGAGACCGCCTGGCCGAGCGCTACGGTGTTGATTTCATTCAGGTACTGCCTGTCCTTACGCTGGAGGAGCAAGCGCAGCAGCATGGCGACGAGCTGTGGAAGGCCGATCCGAACCTTTGCTGCAACATCCGCAAGGTAGAGCCGCTGACCCGCGTGCTTGGCCAGTTCCAGGCATGGATTACCGGGATTCGCCGCGACCAGGCTCCTACCCGCGCGAATTCGAAAAAAATCGAGTGGGACAGCAAGTTCAATCTGGTCAAATTCAATCCGCTGGCAGACTGGACATCGGAGGATGTCTGGAAGTATATCCGCGAAAACGATGTTCCTTACAACCCGCTGCATGACAACCACTATCCGAGCATCGGCTGTAATGTCTGCACCCGTCAGGTCATGCCGGGTGAAGATCCGCGCGCAGGACGATGGGCAGGATTCCAGAAAACAGAGTGCGGCTTGCACAAATAAGGAGGAACATCACCATGCCACAACCTACATCACTCCCGCACGGCGGCGTTCTTGTCAATCGACTGGCCGATGCAGCGGCAACGAGCGTGCCGCTTGATTCTCTTCCGGTTATCACCGTTGACAGCTGGGCGATTTCCGATATCGACTGCATTGGAATCGGGGCGTTTTCCCCGCTTACCGGCTTTCTGAACGAAGCCGATTACCAAAGCGTCGTCGAGTCGATGCGACTTGCCAACGGGACGATCTGGTCGATTCCGATCACCTTGGCCGTTGATGCATCCTATCAGACGCTGGCAGTAGGAGAGCAAGTGCTGCTGCGCGGGGAGGATGGCGTCGATTACGCGATCCTGACGATTGAAAGCAAATACGTGCCGGACAAACAAAAAGAAGCCGTGCTCGTTTACCGCACGGACGATTTGGAGCACCCTGGCGTCCGCAAGCTGTTTGAGCGTCCATCGCTTTATTTGGGCGGTCCGATCACGGTTTTGGCGCGGCCAAAGCGCGCTCAATTCGCGGAATACTATTTTACGCCGGAAGAGACGCGCGCGATCTTTGCCGAAAAAGGCTGGCGCACGGTTGTCGGCTTCCAGACGCGCAACCCGGTCCACCGCGCGCATGAATACATCCAAAAAGTGGCGATGGAGACGGTTGACGGGCTGTTCCTCAATCCGCTCGTCGGCGAAACCAAATCCGATGATGTGCCGGCGGTTGTCCGGATGGAAAGCTATACGGCGCTTTTGCAAAACTACTATCCGCAAAACCGCGTGTTCCTCGGTGCTTTCCCTGCAGCCATGCGCTATGCAGGTCCGCGCGAGGCCGTCCACCATGCGATCGTGCGCAAAAACTACGGCTGCACGCACTTTATCGTCGGCCGCGACCATGCGGGTGTGGGCAACTACTACGGAACGTATGACGCCCAGCACATTTTTGCCCAATTCTCACCGGAAGAAATCGGCATTTCGCTGATGTTCTTCGAGCACAGCTTCTACTGCACCGCGTGCTCCTCGATGGCAACGACCAAAACATGCCCGCACGACAAATCGGCACACCTGACCTTGTCAGGTACCAAAGTGCGTGAGCTGCTGCGCAGCGGCCAGGTACCGCCGCCGGAATTTTCTCGTCCGGAAGTGGCTGCGATCCTGATCAAAGGGATGAGAGAAACAACCAGCGTGTAAAAAAAGTGAAGCGAGCGCCGCTGAGCGCCCGCTTTTTTTTGCAAACGGATGTATCCGCTTACATCGAAAAACCCCAAGGGATGCCTCTGTTTGACTGATCATTCGTTCGGCGAAAAGTTCAAGTAAAAATATTTTGATTCGTTGACACTCAGAAAACCCCTAGCTATAATCAGTTTAACAATTTATTTTCAGACAACAATAAACAATTTCAAAAATTGTTGAATTGGAACTACGATTCGAAAGCGTGATCGTAAATCCGAATATCATAACAAGCATTGAAGAGGATAACTCTTATTTTGTGTCTTTCACAGAGAGCCCGAGATGATGAGAAACGGGTAGGACACAGTAGGATGGCTCACCTCTGAGCTGCCGACTGAACGCTGCTTATGCAGTCAGTAGGTATAGGCCGACTGACCATCGTTATTTGGTCGCAGTCCAAGAGACTGCACAAGGTCGAGATTCCGTGAGGGCTCGACAAAATTGGGTGGTACCGCGAAACCTTTTCGCCCCAAGCAGACATATTACAAGTGTCGGGGAGAAAGGGTTTTTCTTATTTTTTCAGATAGGAATTCAATGGAGGATGGAGGAGAGAACATGAGCGTAGAAGCGGCTGAATTAACCCAAAAGAAACAAATGCCCGAGATGACGTTTGGCGAAGAAGTAACGGGTGCGGAAGCATTGCTGCGTTGCTTGATTTTGGAGCAGGTTGAATACGTGTTTGGATACCCGGGAGGAGCTGTTCTGCCGATTTACGATTCACTGTACAGCAGCTATCTGGATCATGTCCTGACCCGTCACGAGCAAGGCGCAATCCATGCGGCAGACGGCTATGCACGGGCGACAGGCAAGCCGGGCGTCGTGATGGCGACCTCCGGACCGGGAGCGACGAATCTGGTAACGGGGATCGCTACCGCGCAAATGGATTCCATTCCGCTGGTCTGCATCACCGGTAACGTGGCGCAAAGCCTGATTGGAACGGATGCTTTCCAGGAAGCGAATATTACAGGGATCACGCTGCCGATCACCAAGCATAACTACTTTGTCCGCGATGTGCGCGATCTGCCGCGCATCGTAAAAGAGGCGTTCTACATCGCCTCGACCGGCCGTCCAGGTCCGGTGCTCATCGATATTCCGAAAGACGTGGCAAATGCGAAAGCGCCATTCTACTATCCGGAAACGATCGAGGTAAGAGGCTACAAGCCGACGCTCACGCCAAGCGATGACGATGTGAAAGCGTTCATCGCAGCGATCCAAACGGCGAAGCGTCCGGTCATTCTCGCAGGGGGCGGAATTCTCGCAGCCAGCGCACATGAAGAGTTGCTGGCATTTGCAGAAAAATCACGCATTCCCGTCATCAACACCTTCATGGGACTCGGCGGCTTCCCTGGCACACATGAGTTGGCACTGAACATGCCGGGCATGCATGGCAGCTACACAGCTAACCAGGCGCTGCTCAATGCAGACTGTATCATCGGTCTCGGCGCTCGCTTCGATGACCGGATCACGATGGGCCGGACGAAGGAATTCGGACCGAACGCACGCATCGTGCACGTCGATATCGATCCGGCTGAGCTTGGCAAAAACGTTGAAACGGCCGTCACTGTTGCGGGCGACGTGAAAAGCACATTGATCAAAGCGATCCCGCTGATTGCCGCTTGCGATACAGCCGCATGGCTCGAGCAGCTGAAAACGTGGCAGAAAGAACAGCCGTACCGTTATCATGCGGAAGAAAACGTGCTGAAGCCGCAGCAAGTCATCGAAATGATTTATGAAACAACAAATGGTGAAGCAATTGTCACCACTGACGTTGGCCAGCACCAAATGTGGGTGGGACAGTTCTATAAATTCAAAAACCCGCGTTCCCTGATCTCCTCCGGCGGTTTGGGCACGATGGGATTCGGCTTCCCGGCAGCGGTCGGTGCGCAGTTCGCTCACCCGAATCGCACGGTCGTCTCGGTCTCCGGCGACGGCGGCTTCCAGATGACCAACCAGGAGCTGGCGATCGTCGCGCAATACAAATTGCCGATCAAGATCGTCATCATCAACAACCAATGCCTCGGCATGGTGCGCCAGTGGCAGGAAATCTTCTATGAGAACCGCTACAGCGAAATCGACCTGACGTGCAGCCCTGACTTTGTCAAGCTGGCAGAGGCGTACGGCGTGCGCGGCATGCGTGCCAGCACACCGGAGGAAGCCAAAAAGGTTTGGGAAGAGGCGCTCGCTTACAACGGGCCGGTTGTCATCGACTTCCGCGTAGCGAATGGTGAAAATGTACTGCCGATGGTAGCGACCGGCGACACACTTGACCAAATGATGTTACTGGAGGACAAATAGATGCAACGTCATACGATCGCAATTCTCGTAAACGACCAGCCAGGCGTTTTGACCCGCGTTGCCAACCTGTTTGGGCAAAGAGGCTTCAACATTGACAGCATCACGGTAGGCGCTACCGAAGAAGAAGGCCTCTCGCGCATGATCATCACCACCGGCGGCAGCGACCAGGAAATCAATCAATTAATGAAGCAGCTGATCAAGTTGATCGATTGCCTGTCCGTCACCAACTTGAGTGAAAACCAGATGGTATCCCGCGAACTCGCCTTGATCAAGGTGAATGCGGCGCCGAACCAGCTGGTCGAGCTAAACGGCATCGTTGAGCCTTTCCGCGCAACGATCGTCGATATCGGACCATCGTCCTTGATCGTTCAGGTCACAGGCGATTCCGAAAAAATCGACGCGCTCGTCACCTTGCTCGCACCTTACGGCATTGCCGAACTGACCAGAACAGGATCACTTGCCATGGCGCGCAGCATCGTTGCCGTGCCGGCAAGTGTGGAATAATATCCCAATCCTAATCAAACCAAAATTTATCGAACTAATTGGAGGAAATCAAAATGGTTAAAATGTATTACGATGCAGACGTGAACAAATCCTTTATCCAAGGCAAAACGGTAGCAATCATCGGTTACGGAAGCCAAGGCCACGCACAAGCGCAAAACCTGCGCGATTCCGGCGTGAACGTCATCATCGGTCTGCGCAAAGGAAAATCGTGGGAACAAGCTGAAATGGACGGCTTCAAAGTATTCACTGTAGATGAAGCGACCAAACAGGCAGACATCGTGCAAATCCTGCTCCCGGACGAAACGCAAGCGAAAGTGTACTATGCCGAGATCGAGAAAAACCTGAAACCAGGTGCAACACTCTCCTTCTCCCATGGTTTCAACATTCACTTTGCACAAATCGTTCCTCCAGCTGACGTGGATGTGATCCTGGCTGCTCCAAAAAGCCCGGGCCACCTCGTTCGCCGCGTATACGCAGAAGGCTTCGGTGTTCCTGGCTTGATCGCTGTTCACCAAGACGCTACCGGCAATGCAAAAGACATCGCGCTGGCTTATGCATGCGGCATCGGTTGCACTCGTGCGGGTGTTCTGGAAACTTCCTTCCGTGAAGAAACCGAAACAGACCTGTTCGGTGAGCAGGCAGTATTGTGCGGCGGCGCGAGCGAGCTGGTGAAAGCCGGTTTCGACACGCTGGTAGAAGCGGGTTATGCGCCTGAA
The DNA here is from genome assembly GCF_052072235.1 of Brevibacillus fluminis. Lineage (GTDB taxonomy): Bacteria > Bacillota > Bacilli > Brevibacillales > Brevibacillaceae > Brevibacillus_D > Brevibacillus_D fluminis_A. The sequence goes on from NZ_CM125436.1 coordinate 1,631,486, forward strand.
ATGGCATACTTCGAGTGCTTGCACGAACTGAAGCTGATCGTTGACCTGATGTATGAAGGTGGCTTGGCTCGCATGCGCTACTCCATCTCCGACACAGCTGAGTTCGGTGATTACAGCATCGGTAAACGCATCATCACCGAAGAAACGCGCAAAGAAATGAAAAAAGTATTGTCTGAAATCCAGGACGGTACATTCGCTCGCAACTGGATCCTGGAAAACCAATCCAACCGCGCAGCATTCAGCGCACGCCGCCGCATCGAAGCCGAGCATGGCATCGAGCAAGTTGGGGCAAAACTGCGCGGCATGATGCAATGGATCAACAAATAAGCTAGTTCAGTACGAAAAAAATAGAGAGTAGTCGTCGGATTTTCGACGGAGGAGGAAAGCAAATGCGGACAATCGAGATTTTTGATACGACCCTGCGCGATGGCGAACAATCTCCAGGCGTGAACTTGAATACCCAGGAGAAGGTGGAGATTGCGTTACAGCTCGAGCGATTGGGCGTAACGAGAATTGAGGCTGGTTTTGCTGCCGCCTCACCGGGGGATCTTCGGTCGGTGGCAGAGGTGGCACGCCGTGTAAAGCACGCCACCGTCGTCAGTCTTGCACGATCTACCCAAAACGATATCGACAAAGCGTATGAGGCTTTGAAGGATGCGAACGATGCTTGCCTGCACGTTTTCCTGGCAACATCCCCGATCCATCGCGAATACAAGCTGCGGATGACCAAGGAGCAAGTGATCGAAAACGCGGTTGCCGCTGTGAAGCACGGGAAAAAATACTTCAGCCAGATCGAGTTTTCGGCGGAGGATGCATCCCGTACGGAAATCGAGTTTTTGGCTGAAGTAGCCAAAGCGGTCATCGATGCCGGCGCTACCATTTTCAACATTCCGGATACGGTAGGCTACACAACGCCCAAGGAATACGGAAACATTTTCCGCGAAATGCTTGTTCGCGTGCCTGGCGCAGAAAAAATCAAGCTGAGCTGCCACTGCCACGATGACCTTGGCATGGCGGTTGCCAACAGTCTGGCGGCAATCGAAGGCGGTGCAACACAGGTAGAAGGAACGATCAACGGGATCGGCGAACGCGCCGGTAACGTGGCGCTGGAGGAAGTGGCGCTCGCACTCGATACGCGCAGAGACATTTACCAGGCGACAACCGCGTTGAATCTGCAAGAAATCGCCCGCACCAGCAAGCTGGTCAGCCGTCTTACCGGCATGATCATCCCTGGCAACAAGGCGGTCGTTGGGGCCAATGCGTTTGCGCATGAGTCCGGTATTCACCAGGACGGCGTCTTGAAGCATGCATCCACCTATGAAATCATCCAGGCGGAAAAAGTCGGCTTCAAGTCGAAACAGCTGGTTATGGGGAAACACTCCGGCCGCGCTGCGTTCAAAGATAAGCTGAACGAACTGGGCTATACATTGGAGCAAGCGGAAATCGACAAAGCGTTCGTCGCTTTCAAAGAGCTGTGCGACAAGAAGAAAGAGGTCAGCGATGAAGATATTCTCGCCCTGATCGATGCCAAGCTCGTCACCGAATCCGAGAACGAAACGTTCAAGCTGGAGACCGTGCAGCTCGCATACGGCAACACGACCGTGCCGACAGCAAGCGTGCGCCTCGTGAAAAACGATGGCACCACGATTGACGAGGCAGCGATCGGCAACGGTTCTGTCGACTCGATCTACAAAGCGATCGATCGGGCTACCGGAGAAGAGGTTGAATTGGTGGATTACCGCATCGCTTCCGTCACGCACGGCCAGGATGCGCTTGGTGAAGTATTCGTCCGCCTGCAGCAAGATGACATCATCGTGCAAGGGCGCGGCGTCAGCACCGACGTACTGGAAGCGAGCGCGTTCGCGTACATCCGGGCGATCAACAAAATCATCGAAAAACGCGGCGAGAAGCTTGTCGCCAGCGCGCAATAAACGAAAAGCAAACGTTCAAGTCGTGCGAACCAAAATCGCACGACTTGAAATCTATTTTCGCAGCAGAAGCTTACCAATAATAGATAGAAAAGCGGGATGAAGATGACGAAACAATATAACATCGCATGCCTGCCAGGGGATGGCATCGGACCGGAGATCGTCGCAGAAGCGGTCAAGGTACTGGAGCTGGTGGCAGAGCAAACGGGCGTACAATTCAATTTCAGCTATGGTCGCATCGGCGGAATCGCGATCGACGAAGACGGCACTCCATTGCCGGATGAAACCTTGCGCATCGCCAAAGCGGCGGACGCCGTGCTGCTCGGCGCGGTTGGCGGCCCGAAATGGGACCAGAACCCGGGACATCTCCGTCCGGAAACCGGCTTGCTCGGCATTCGCAAAGGGCTCGGCCTTTTCGCCAACCTGCGCCCTGCAACCATGACAGACAGCTTGCTGGAAGCGTCCACGCTGAAGCCGGAAGTGGTAGCTGGCGTCGACCTGATCGTGGTTCGCGAGTTGACCGGCGGCATTTATTTTGGCCAGAAGAAGCGGTACACAGATGAAAACGGCAGAGACACAGCTGTCGATGAATTGATTTACAATGAAGATGAAATTGAGCGAATTATTCGTGTATCTTTCGAAATCGCGCGCAAACGCAGCAAAAAGCTGTGCTCGGTGGACAAGGCAAACGTGCTCGAAAGCTCCCGCCTCTGGCGCAAAGTGGCTGAGCGCGTAGCAGCGGATTACCCGGATGTCGAGCTGACCCACCAGCTGGTTGACTCTTGCGCGATGCAATTGGTGCGCGCGCCGAAGCAATTCGACGTGATCGTGACGGAGAACATGTTCGGAGACATCCTGAGCGACCAGGCAGCAATGCTCACCGGTTCCATCGGCATGCTCGCATCCGCAAGCTTGGCGGAAGGCAGCTTCGGCCTGTTTGAACCGGTGCATGGCTCGGCGCCTGACATCGCAGGCAAAGGAATCGCCAATCCGCTCGCAACCATTCTGTCCGCAGCGATGTTGCTCCGTCTCTCCCTCGGCCTCGACGATGCGGCTGACAAGGTAGAGAAAGCAGTGTGGGCTGTGCTGGACGCCGGCCACCGCACAGGGGACATCGGCACAGACAAGTCCAAAGCGCTCGGTACGGTCGCAATGGGCGAGTTGGTCCGCGACGAACTGAAAAAGCAGTTTGCGGCGAAATAATCGTAAGCATGCGAAAAAGTCTGATCCAGGTGATCAGGCTTTTTTTTGTGCTGATAGGAATTTATCACTAGCGTTGAATAAAAAATAGGCCCGATATTTGTCTGGTTATTTCGCATTCAATTTTCATCGAGAAAAACACCCCTTTTTAGGTATGGAAGTTTGGGACGGACAGGTTTAGTCTATTCCAAGTAAATGCGCCGATTGGAGAGGTGTGCATTCACGCTTAATCTCTGTTTAATTTAATGATCGAATGTGGGGTTAGTAGCGAATGGGGACGAGTTCTGTGAATAATCAGGCGAAATCCGGAAAACGGTTGGGTAAGCTGTACATCTTAAGCGTCGTGTTGTTGATTGCATGTGCGAGCATGTTTGCAGTTCCGGTGTTTGCAGCAGATACATGGAGTCAATATGGCCGGCCAGCGCCGATCAACAGTTCAAATCCGGGCGGTTTTAATTCGCCAACTGGTGTAGCCGTGGACAGTAGCGGGAATATGTATGTGGCTGATGTTTTCAACAATCGGATACAGAAGCTGACCGTATCCACGAATACATGGAGCGAGTGGAAAAAGGTCGGCGGCGGCGCAGGAAGCGACCTAGGCGAGTTTTCGATGCCATTTGGAGTAGCCGTAGACGGCAGCGGGAATGTGTATGTAGCGGATTATGGCAACAATCGGATACAGAAGCTGACCATCTCCACGAATACATGGAGCGAGTGGAAAAAGGTTGATGGCGACGCAGGAAGCGGCTTGGGCGAGTTTAACCAGCCAAGTGGTGTAGCCGTAGACAGCAGTGGGAATGTGTATGTGGCAGATAGTGGAAACCATCGGATACAGAAGCTGACCGCATCCACGAATACATGGAATGAGTGGGGAAAAGCTGACGGCTACGCAGGAAACGGCTTGGGTGAGTTTGCTAGTCCAAGTGGAGTAGCGGTAGACAGTAGCGGGAATGTATATGTGGCGGATTATGGCAATCATCGGATACAGAAGCTGACCATCTCCACGAATACATGGAGCGAGTGGGGGAAAGCTGACGGCTACGCAGGAAGCGACTTGGGCGAGTTTACGAAGCCATTTGGAGTAGCCGTAGACAGCAGCGGGAATGTGTATGTGACTGATAGTGGCAACCATCGGATACAGAAGTTGACCATATCCACGAGTGCATGGAGCGAGTGGAAAACGAGCGACGGAGGTCCGGGAAGCGGCTTGGGCGAGTTTCATACGCCAGCCGGAGTAGCGGTAGATCGTAGCGGGAATCTGTATGTGGCGGATTATGGCAACCATCGCATTCAGAAGCTGACAGCAGCCGAAAATATATGGAGTCAGTGGTGTGCAACAACCATTGTTTCGGGCAGTCTCCTGGGCGAGTTTAATGTTCCAAGTGGAGTGGCGGTAGACAGCAGCGGGAATATGTATGTGGTTGATGCTATCAACAATCGCATACAGAAGCTGAGCGGATCTACGAATACATGGAGCGAGTGGAAAAAGATCGGCGGTGGCGCTGGAAGCGACCTAGGCGAGTTTTCGATGCCATTTGGAGTAGCGGTAGACAGCAGCGGGAATGTGTATGTGGCGGATTATGGCAACAATCGGATACAGAAGCTGACCATATCCACGAATACATGGAGCGAGTGGAAAAAGGTTGATGGCGGAGAAGGAAGCGGCTTGGGCGAGTTTAACCAGCCAAGTGGTGTAGCCGTAGACAGCAGTGGGAATGTGTATGTGGCAGATAGTGGCAACCATCGGATACAGAAGCTGACCGCATCCACGAATACATGGAGCGAGTGGGGAAAAGTTGACGGCTACGCAGGAAACGGCTTGGGTGAGTTTGCTAGTCCAAGTGGAGTGGCGATAGACAGCAGCGGGAATGTGTATGTGGCGGATTATGGCAATCATCGGATACAAAAGCTGACCGTATCCACGAATACATGGAGCGAGTGGGGGAAAGTTGATGGCGGCGCAGGAAGCGACTTGGGCGAGTTTACGAAGCCATTTGGAGTAGCCGTAGACAGCAGCGGGAATGTGTATGTGACTGATAGTGGCAACCATCGGGTACAGAAGTTGACCAGATCCACGAGTGCATGGAGCGAGTGGAAAAAGAGCGACGGAGGCCCGGGAAACGGCCTGGGTGAGTTTAATACACCAGCTGGAGTAGCGGTAGATAGCGGCGGGAATGTGTATGTGGCAGATTCGTTTAACTTTCGTATTCAGAAGCTGAGAATACCAGCATCTCCGATAACCGACTTTGCCAGCATAGCGAAGACAAGCACGACGGCATCGTTCAGTTGGACAGAAGCAAGCGGGGCGACGGGCATCATGATCGAGCAGTCGCCAGCAGGCGCGAACACGTGGACAACGGCAACGACAGGCACGATTGCGGTCAATGCGACTAGCGCTACGGTAACTGGATTGAGCGCAGCAACCGCGTATGATTTCCGTTTGGTAGTTACCGGCGGGGCGAACGCAGGCAGCTCGAATACGGTGGACATCACGACCGATGCTGCCGCGCCGGGCGCTCCAACGGGTGTAACGGCGGTCGCAGGAAACGGCGAAGCGACGGTCAGCTTTACGCCGCCGACAAGCGACGGCGGCAGTCCGATCACGAGCTACACGGTCACCGCAAGTCCGGGAGGCCAGACGGCAACCGGAGCGGCTAGCCCGATTATCGTTGCTGGCTTGATCAACGGAACGAGCTATACGTTTACCGTGAAGGCGGTAAATGTGGTCGGCAGCGGCGTAACCTCCGTCGAGTCCAACGTGGTCATCCCATCAACGCTGACCTACACGATCGCTCCGATCGTGGATCAGACGCTTGCAGGGTTGACCGCACAGTATCGATCAGGGTCTCAGGAGAGGAAGACGATCACCGTCACGAGAACAGGCACGGGAGATTTGAACAACCTCGCCGCTTCCTTAGGTGGTCTGAATGCAGCTGATTTTGAAATCACACGGCCTACTGCTACAACACTAAACACAGGAACCACTTCGACCACCTTCACGGTGAAAGTGAAGGACGGACTGGCAGCAGGAACGTACACCGCAACCGTTACGGTTTCAGCAGACAACATGACGAACGTAACGTTTACGGTGAAGCAAGTGGTGAGTGCTGCACCGAATTCTCCCGTATATTACCCTGTGAGTGGTGTGACTTTGGATCAAACAAGCCTGAAACTGATTGCAGAAGGTAACAGTGAAACGCTGCATGCAACTGTTTACCCGTCATACGCGACCAACGCCATGGTCATCTGGAGCAGCAGTAATCCAGCGGTGGCTCAAGTTAATGAATATGGCGTAGTAACGCCGCATTCGGAAGGCGAAGCGATTATCACCGTTATAACGAGAGATGGAGGAAAAACGGCTACAACTAAGGTAATGGTTGAAGCAAAGAAAGAAGAGGTAAAACTGCTCGGGGTGGAAGCGACAACACAAGGTTTGTTGTTGAAACCGAACAAATCAGTGGACTTCGAGGTGTTTGCGCTCTATTCCGACGGGAAACGGGAAGAGATTACGCTTGATAAAATGACCCAATATGAGAGTAGCTCTACCTCTAAGGTTTCCGTCAAACCAGGTAAGATCAAGGCGGGTAAAAAAGAGGGCGAAGCAACCATAACCATCAGCTATTTAGACCAGCGCATCGAAATTGCTGTTATGGTTTCCAAAGCCGAAGTGAAAGAACTCTCTTTCCCCTTAGAAGAAGATCGAATTTCTCTGATGAGTGGAGAAAGCAAACGATTGAGAGTAAGAGCTTCACTTTCTAACGGAAAGTCGATCGAGGCAACGAAAATCGTAGAATGGAGTTCAGACGATTCGGAAGTGGTCAGCGTGAAGGATGGGAAGTTGACTGCAATCGCTCCGGGAACAACGACGATACGCGCTGCATACGGGGATAAGACAGCGATCCTTACCGTAGAAGTAACCAAAGATAAGCAAATCAAACGTATTTCAGTAAACAAACGAACGCTCAAGCTGACGGCGGGACAATCCGAATCGTTGAAACTAACGGCTTATTATCAAGACGGAACGACGAAAAATGTCACGGATAAAGCTGTGTGGACGTCAAGCGATGAACAAATTGTTACGGTAAGTGACGGGGTGATTACGGCGGTTTCACCTGGTACCGCCAAAATCCTGGCAACCTACAAAGGAAAAACGGTATCGATCAACATTACAGTAATAAAGTAGTTGAACCGTGACCCGATCCTGTTAGATGGATCGGGTTTTCTGCTGTCTTGAAATTTCACAATCGTAATGATCTCTTCAGCTTGTTCCTGTGTCATTTCGTAAAATGGATAGTCCATCATGATTCCTCCCTTCCTACAAAAGGCCTGTTCCCCGAAAAGGAGGAACAGGCCAAAATACAGCAGCGGTCGTCTGTGCTCGTGTAAGCGACCGCGATTCCCACTTGAATTGCCCCGCAGGCTACACATGCATCGCAGCCCTCTTTATTTCGAAGCAAGATCACGCCTTTTGAAGGTATACCACGACGAAATCAGCAAGATCAACATGTAGACTAGAATAATCGAAATCGAGGAGGCAAGCCCCATCCCCGGAACCGGCGGATTGCCTTGTGCATAGCCGGACAAATCAGCATGCAGGAACAAGTAATACTTCAGCCAGGTGTACCGCTCGACAAAGAAACCGAGTGGGCCGCCGCTCACGCTCAACACGAGTGTAATCACGATGGCTGCCGAGTTGTTGCCAAGCAAAATGGACAGCGCATAGGCAATGGTCAGCAAAATGAAGGTCTCGATGAAGCGGAAGCCGGCGTTGGCAAGCACGGGGACAATCGGGCTCGTGAGCGCGATCTCGCCTGTTTTTCCCACCGAGACGATCGGCTGTCCCATCTGGGCAAATCCATACGTGAACATCGAGGTGAGAAAGGACACCACGAGCAGCAGGACGTACATGCCGGCCGCCGTCAGCACCAGCGTCAAAAACTTGGACACATATATTTTGGTCCGCGTCGGCGGTCTTGTGAGCAGCAGCTTGATCGTGCCCCATTCGAACTCTTTGGTCAGAATTCCGCTGGCGAAAACGACCATAAACAGGCCGATCACGCTGGAAAGAAACAGCGAGTTGTCCAGGCCGCGCCAGATGTTGACAGGATTCGGATCGATGTCATGGGCAAGCGCATATTCCTGTGCCTTTATCTCGTTTGCCAGCTCAGTCCGTCGTTCCGGCGTGAGTGCGGAGGAGGAGGCGAGCTGTGTTTTCATGTCTTGAATCTGACTTTGCACAGTCTGGTGCCAATCCGCTTTTGCGTTGAGGGCATCATCCAGCTTTTTGACGGCGACGTTCGTCCCGACCGCCAGCACGACGAAAATCGCCAGGGAAATCAGCACGCCCCTGCGGAAAAACAGTTTCATGCATTCGTTCGTGATCAGCTTGATCATTGGTGAGCCACCCCTTTTGTCACTTCCAGGTAGATGGCTTCAAGCGATTGCTGCTCGGCATGTACCTCGAAAATGTTGATTCCGTTGGCTGCCAGACGCGCGACCAGCGCAGGGATATGATCCCTTCTGAGCGTCAGCGTAAAGCCATCCAGCTTCCATTGTGGCGCCATATCCGGCAGTTCGTCGCGGAACAGCTGCTGGACTTGTTCAAGCGGTTCGACGGTAAAATGGACCACTCGCTGCTGCGACTCTTCCGTATCCGCGGCATGCACGCTTGCAACATCAATCAACCGGCCGTGCTGCATGATGGCGACGCGGTCGCAAATCAGCTGCATCTCGGCCAACTGGTGGCTGGAAATCAGCACAGCGACGTCCTGTTCCTTGGCGAGCATCCGCAAATACGTGCGCAGCTCATGAATCCCTTTCGGATCGAGGCCATTTGTCGGCTCGTCAAGGATCAGCACGCTCGGCTTGTGCAGGAGCGCCTGTGCCAATCCCAGCCGCTGCCGCATTCCCAAGGAATAGGTGCCGACTTTGTCATGAATGCGCTCGCTCAGCTGGACCTGCTCGACAATCGCATAAATGTCGCGGGCCGGCACGCCGCCAGGCATCATGTTGGCATAGTGCAGCAAGTTCTGATAACCGCTCAAAAATGGATACAAGTCCGGATTTTCAATGATCGCTCCGACGTGCGAGATGGCCTGCGAATAGGACTGCTTGATGCTGTGTCCCTCGATCAGCACATCGCCTTCCGTCAAACCGGACAGGCCGACCATCATGCGCATGGTTGTCGTTTTCCCGGCACCGTTCGGGCCGAGCAAGCCGAGCACTTCCCCTTTGTTTACGGTAAACGAGACGTTGTCGACGATTCGTTTTCCGTTGATGATTTTGGTTACATGCCGCAACTCCATTGCGTATTCATTCGACATGAATCTACCTCCGAAACTCTCTCTTTTTCCGGCCATGCGTACGCACACAGCCTTCCCTTCCAATAAAAAAACGCTCCCTGCGTCCGTTTGCGAACCTGCAAATGGGCTCACACCGCTTGGAAGTCCTTGTAAGTAATACGGCTAACCATGATAAAATGTTTCATCTTGCACAGGAACTGGACGCCCTATCGTTCCTCTACTATACTGAAGGCATTAGTACAAGGATGGCCCATTTTTCAGAAAAATAGAGCTTCACGGGGAAACAAAAAAGCGCGTATGCGTAAGCAACGGCGCTTTTTTGGCGGTTATCCGATCGTGATTTTTCCTTTTGGATACCGATAGTATTCTTTTTTCTTGCGCAGTGTCAGCGCGTAGGCGATGGTGAGCGGTCCGACCCGTCCGGCGAACATGGTCAAGACAAGCACGGCTTTTCCGGCGCTCGACAGGTGCGGCGTAAGCCCCATGGACAGTCCGGTCGTCGCAAAGGCAGACGTCGCTTCAAACAGGATCATCAGGAAGTCCGCGCCTTGTTCGGTAATCGTCAGGATCATCGTAACCGCAATGAGCAGCGAGAGCGCAATCATCGTGACCGCCAATGATTTGTAAATCATCTGGGGGACGATCCGCTGACGGAAAAAAATCACATCTTCCTTCCCTTTTGCCTGTGCAATAACCGCGCCGACCAGCGTCGCGAAGGTCGTGGTTTTGATACCGCCTCCTGTCGAACCAGGCGAAGCGCCGATGAACATCAACAGGATAATGATGAAAAGCGAGGAATGCTCCATATCGCCGATGCTGATCGTATTGGAGCCGGCGGTTCGCGCCGTGACCGATTGATACAGCGAGCCGAAAAATTTGCCCATGAAGGACAGCGGCTGAAGCGTCTTCGGATTGTGGTACTCGAAGATGAAGATCAGGATCGTTCCGGCGGCGATCAAGGCAGCCGTGGTTGCCAGCACCACTTTGGTATGCAGGGAAAGGCGCTTGGTGTGGCGGTATTCGTAGACTTCACTCATGACGATGAAGCCGATTCCCCCCATGACGATGAGCGAGCAGATGACGAGATTCACCACAGGATCGGCGACATAGTCGGTCATGCTGCGGAAATCGCCCATCAAATCAAAACCGGCGTTGTTAAAGTTCGAGATCGCGTGGAAAAATCCGTAATAGACGGCTTTGCCAAGCGGCATGTCAAATGCAAAGCGGATCGACAGCAAAATGCCGCCGGCACATTCGATCAGTGCCGTGAAGATCAAAATCATTTTGGCCAGCCGCACGATGCCCTCGATGGAAATGTGATTGAGCGATTCTTGCAATAGCAAACGCTCCCGCAAGGAAATCCGTTTGCGCAAAATAAGGGCAAAAAACGTGGCGAACGTCATGAAGCCAAGCCCGCCGATCTGGATCAGCGAGATGACGACAAGCTGGCCAAAAGTCGAAAACGTCGTACCGGTATCGACCACGACGAGTCCGGTCACACAGGTGGCCGATGTCGCTGTAAAGAGGGCATCGATCCAGACAAGCCCTTGGCCGTCATTGGTGGCGATCGGCAGATGCAACAGGGAAGCACCGCTCAAAATAATGAGCGCAAACCCAAGGACAAGCGTTTTTGGCGGATCAAGATGAAGAAAGGCTAACCATTTTCGCAGCATGTTTGATCATTACGCTCCATTGTTAGAAGAATAGGAATAACATTTACGATAGTATTTCCGAAACAGGGCAAAAATGCGCAAATCACCCAGCTATCTCGCAAGTATAGCCGAGAAGTGCAAAATTGAAAATAACCGAATTTTTTGTGAGGAGGCACATGGCATGAGCACAACAGAACATAAGGCAGCGGCCCCGAAAACGGTCGGCTGCAAGGTCATTACCGTGTCTGACACCCGCACGGAGGAGACAGACAAAAGCGGCCAGCTGATGAAGCAGCTGCTGGCGGAAGCGGGGCATGCGTGCACAAGCTATGAAATCGTCAAGGATGATGCGGAAGCGATTGTGCAGGCAATCAGGCGCGGGGCAAACACAGAGGGCGTGGAGGTCATTTTGCTGAATGGCGGGACCGGAATCGCCAGGCGGGATACGACGTTAGAGGCAGTCAAAGGCATATTGGAGAAGGAAATGCCGGGCTTCGGTGAAATTTTTCGCATGCTCAGCTTTACCGAGGATATTGGCTCCGCCGCGATTTTAAGCCGTGCGATTGCGGGCACCTTTCAGGGGAAAGGCGTCTTTTCCGTGCCGGGCTCTACTGGCGCGGTGAGATTGGCAATGACTCGCCTGATTTTGCCGGAATTGGGCCATGTGGTCAGGGAGCTGCGAAAATAGTAGATAAAAACGTCAAGGGGGAGCGAAATCCAAGCTATGTTTGGCGGTCCAGCGACTCTTTTGTTATAATGAATTGTTAGATCAAACGAGGAGATTTGCCATGAACATTTTGCTTACCACCTTGAACGCCAAGTTTATCCATTCGTCATTGGCCTTGCGCTATTTGCGCAGCTATACCAGACCGCATTTTCCGCAAGTAGAGCTAGTTGAATATACCATTAACGATGTGACCCTGACGATTGCGGGCGATATCCACAAGCGCAAGCCGGATGTCGTGGCGTTCTCCTGTTACATCTGGAACATCCGGGAGACGCTTGACGTCATCGCGATCTTGAAAAAAATTATGCCGGATGTACCGATCATTTTCGGTGGACCGGAAGTCACCTATGATGCCGACCATTGGCTGAAAAAGCATGCAGACATCGACGCGATTGTGCTCGGTGAAGGGGAAGTCACATTCCTGGAGGTTTGCCAGGAGCTGGCCCGCTGCAAGGAAAGCGGCGAAAAGCCGAACTGGGGCTCCATCCCTGGTCTCGCTTATCGGGAAGGCGAGCATGTCCGCTTTTCCGCACCGCGCGAGCAGATCGGCGATTTGAATACGATCCCGTCGCCGTTTGAAGAGGATTTGGCGGAGCTGAACAATCGTGTCGTATATTTCGAGGCGTCGCGCGGCTGCCCGTTCAAATGCCAATACTGCCTGTCGTCGATCGAGGATGGCGTGCGCTATTTCGACATCGAGCGGGTGAAACGCGACTTGATGCGTCTGATCAAGCATGGGGTTAAAACGATTAAATTCGTGGACCGCACGTTCAATATCCACAAAAAATATGCGATGGAAATTTTCCAGTTTCTGATCGATAACCATAATGGGACCGTTTTTCAATTCGAGATTACGGCCGATATTTTGAAGCCGGATATCGTTGATTTTCTCGCTGAAAATGCGCCACCTGGCGTGTTTCGCTTCGAAATCGGCGTGCAGTCGACGAATGATGCGACCAACCGCCTCGTTCAGCGGATTCAAAAGTTTGACAAGCTGAGCTACACGGTCACAAAAATCAAGGAATCCGGCAAAATTGACCAGCATCTGGACTTGATCGCAGGCTTGCCGGAGGAAGACTACCAGTCGTTCCGCAAAACGTTCAACGATGTGTTCGCGCTGCGTCCGGAAGAGCTTCAGCTCGGCTTTTTGAAAATGCTGCGCGGGACAGGCGTGCGGGCGCGCGCGGCCAACCATGGCTACATTTATATGGACGAGGCGCCGTACGAAATTTTGGGCAACAATGTGCTTTCGTTTGACGAGATGCAGCGGATCAAGCGTGTGGAAGACATTTTGGAGAAGTATTGGAATGCCCATCGGATGGACCATGCCCTCGAATGGCTGGTGACGCGCAGCTTTGAGACACCGTTCGACTTTTTCCAGGAGTTCGGGGATTTTTGGGAAGAGAAAGGCTGGAATCGGCTGGGTCACCAACTGGAGGATTTGTTCAGCCGCATCCATTATTTCCTCGGAAATCGACAAACGAGCGAATTCGCCCATGTGGAAAGCCTGCTGAAATTCGACTATTTGCGGAATGCAAAACACCGTCCGCGCAAAATTTGGTGGAATGATCCGGTGGACAAAAAAGATTTGCAGACGGTTCATGAGCTTGTTGTGGAGCAGTCGGCTCGTCTGCGCGCCGATTTTGCCGAGCACGCGGCACATGAGAAGGAGTATGCCAAGCATACGATGATGGCTCGTGTCTCATTTGACATTGAGCGCTGGTTGCAGGATGGCGAGGTGATCGCGGGGGACTATGCCCTTGTCGTCTATTATCCGTATCTGCAAGAGAGCGCCAACACGTTTGTTTGCGTCGCGCTTGCCGATCGCCATGCAGGGATGTCACGGTAGCTGTGAGAAACCTTTTGATCAAATAAACGTATTCCTACTAGCAACGCAATAACGAACGCCCGTTATTGTCCTGACATTAACCCATGTTATGGTGATGGATAAGGAGAAGGTAACACAATGGACTTTAGTCTTGATATGCTCCTGGGGATCATTCAACAATATGGCTATCTAGCCTTGTTTTTCATGCTCTGGCTGGGAATTGTCGGGTTGCCGATTCCGGATGAGCTGGTGGTGGCTGCCGGAGGATTCCTCGCATCGCGAGGGCTCCTCTACCCGCTCTATGCCTTTTTGGCGGGGTATTTCGGTGTCGCTTCCGGCCTGACGATCGGTTATCTGCTGGGCAGGTGGTTCGGGAAGCCGATCCTGCGCCGCCTTTCCCGAAAACCCAAGATGCATGCCTATATCATCAAGTCTTCATCCTTGATCGAGAAGTATGGCACCTTCTCCCTTTGCATTAGTTATTTGCTTCCTGTCGTCAGGCATGTGGTTCCCTATATCGTGGCGATGGGCGGGATGAGCTACCGCCGCTATGCGCTTTACTCCTATACGACCGGGTTAGTCTGGACAGCAGGCTTTTATTTTGTCGGCCATTTTTTTGGGCGGAACATGGAAATGGTGGTTGCCTTGACCCGCAAGTACGGGTTCATCGCGCTGGGGATCATCATTATCCTGATCGTGATCATTTTCATCATCCGCCGGATTTTCTTGGGCAAACAATCGTGCAAGATCGAGGGGGAATAGCATGGGCAAAATAAAAACCCATGGCCGAAACCGCAACCTGGTGCTCGGCATCTGCTGGGCGATCCTGCTTTTCGGATTATTTTCCGCACAACCCTCATACATATGGAGTGGCTTCCTTTTGCTGAACCTGTACGCTTTTTGGTTGACGGGGACGGATAAACGTTCGGCAAAGGCGGGCTCGTTCCGCATACCCGAGCGCAGTCTGATGACCGTCAGTGCGCTGGGCGGCGCTCTCGGCATGCTGATCGGGATGAAAACGTATCGGCACAAGACCCAGCATGCGAAATTTCAATACGGTGTACCAGCGTTTCTTATCGTGCAATTCGTGGTCGCAATCGCGGCTTACCGTTACTTAGGATGAAGGGGAGTGTCAGGATGGAGCAAAGATTGCAGATGTTTCGCGAACTGACGGAGGCACCGGGGGCGCCTGGCCGGGAAGGGGCCGTCCGCCAGATTATGCGGGGCTATGTCGAGCCGTATGCCGACGAAATTTTTCATGACAATCTCGGCAGCCTGATTGCCAAAAAAACCGGTGTGGCAGATGGTCCAAAAATCGCGATCGCCGGACATTTGGACGAAGTCGCATTCATGGTGACCCAAATCACCGAGGACGGCTACATCAAATTCCAGCCGTTGGGCGGCTGGTGGGCGCATGTCGTTTTGGCGCAGCGCGTCCAGATTCAGACGAAGGATGGCTTTGTCGATGGGGTGATCGGCTCGGTGCCGCCTCATTTGATGACAGTGGAAGCGCGCCGGAAAATGGTCGAGGTCAAAGACATGTTTATCGACGTAGGCGCGTTCAACAAGAAGGAAGCGGAAGCATTCGGCATCCGGCCGGGGGACGCGATCATTCCGGTCTGCCCGTTTACCGTCATGAAAAATCCAAAGCTGCTGATGGCAAAAGCGTGGGATAACCGGATGGGCTGTGCGGTCGTCGTCGATGCGCTCAAGCAGCTGCAGACCGAACAACACCCGAATACCGTTTACGGCATCGCGACGGTCATGGAAGAGGTAGGGACGCGCGGCGCTGGTACCGCTGCTCGCTTGATCCAGCCGGATATCGCTTTTGCAATCGATGTTGGCATCGCTGGCGACACCCCCGGAATCAACCGGAACCAGGCCAATACGAAAATGGGCGGGGGCCCTGAGCTGTGCCTGTACGATGCGCGCATGATCGCCCATCAAGGGCTGCTGCAGCTGGTGATGGATACGGCAACCGCAGAAGGCATCCCTTATCAGTTGACGACCATTCCAGGGGGCGGAACAGACGCTGGCCCGATGCATACGACAGGCAACGGAGTGCCGTCTTTGGCGATTTCCGTACCGGCGCGCTACATTCACAGCCACGCCTCGATCATTCACTATGACGATTATGAAAATCTGGTGAAGCTCATCGTGGCGGTCTTGAAGCGCCTCGACCGCGAAACCGTGGAGAAGCTTAGAACATACGAATAAAGCAAAAGGAGCAGGTAGGATGCCTGCTCCTTTATCGTGCCTGTTTCGCCTTTATCGTGCCTGTTTCGCCTTTATCGTGCCTGTTTCGGTTACACCGGAGAAGAGGTCTGCGGAATATGCGACGCGATCGTGCTGACCATTTGCTGACGCTGTGATGGGTCGCTGTTTTGCCACAGCACCTCGAACAGCACACCGAGTCCGGGCAGCGTTTTTTCCTGGCCGGAGGAGATGGCGTCGCTGATCGTATCCTCTACCGCGTTTGAATCCGAACCTTGCATTTTGTACATGATGGCTTGACGCAAATTCAACGAGTTGATGTTCATGCCTTCAGCTCCCTTCTTTCTTTCGGGTCGTTCACGCATGAGTAGTATTCGTTGGCACGGGTGGCTTCATACCTGCTATTATGAGGCATGGGAAGTATGTTATAATGCACCCAAGCTACTGGGAAAACAAGGAGTGGAAAGCATGTCGAAGCAATTTGCCGTCATCGGGATGGGACGCTTTGGTTCAAGCGTGGCCCGGACGTTGTATGAGATGGATTATGAAGTAATGGGGATCGACGAGGATGAAGAGCGAATCAATGAAAATATCCAATACGTGACCCACGCGATTGCGGCTGATTCCACTGACGAGATGGCGCTGAAGGAAATCGGCATCCGCAATTTTGACGTCGTGGTCGTCTCGATCGGAGCCGACATCCAGGCAAGCATCCTGACCGTCCTCATCTTAAAAGAGCTGGGTGTGAAAAAAATTGTCGCGAAAGCGCAAAACGAGCGCCACGGGCAAGTGCTGTACAAAGTCGGCGCAGACCGGGTTGTCTTTCCGGAGCGCGACATGGGTGTGCGCGTCGCCCACAACCTGATCTCGGCCAACGTCCTGGATTTCATTGAACTGGCGGAAGATTACAGCGTGGCGGAAGTGGCTGCATCGCCCAGTATGCTCGGCAAAACGATTCGCCAGCTGGATGTACGGGCAAAATACGGGGTCAATATCATCGCGATCAAAAGCAACGATCGGTTCAATATCGCGCCGCGTCCTGATCAGATGATCGAGCGTAACGATGTGCTGGTCGTCATCGGACATAATCTGGACCTGAAGGAATTCGAGGAGCAAGCATAAACAATGGAACAAGAGATGATTACGTCCGTACATAATCCGCAAATCAAGCGGCTGCACCAATTGTTGAATCGGAAAGGCAGGGAGGCGTCCGGCACATTTCTGGTCGAGGGCGTCCATCTTGTCGAAGAGGCGCTCCGATCCGGGGCCGAGGTCAAAACGGTCGTCTATGATCGGGACCGGGGCATCGATCCTGCATGCGAAGCGGCACTACGGGTATATGACGGGCCGCTCAAGCGGATCGCCGTCACGGAACAAGTGCTGGCCAAGCTGTCGGAAACCAAATCGCCACAAGGCATCGTTGCCGAGGTGAGCCAGCATTCGGTTAACTGGCAAGCGTGGAAGCGAAAGCACGAGCAGACAGGCTCCGTCTTTGTCGTTCTGATGCTCGACGAGCTGCAAGACCCGGGCAACCTGGGAACGATCATCCGCACGGCGGAAGCGGCCGGCATCGACGGAATTGTCGTTGGCGAAAACAGCGTGGATCTGTATAACGGAAAAGTGTTGCGCGCGACGATGGGCGCGATTTTCCGTCTGCCATTGTTCCGTCTGCCGCTGGCAGCGGCGTGTGAGGAGCTTGGTGCGATGGGGACGCGGCTTTTGGTAACGTCCGTTCACGACGGCAGTGTCGCGTACGATGAGCCGGTCTACGACGGCCGCATCGCGATCGTCATCGGAAATGAAGGAAGAGGCGTCTCGCCGGAAATCAGCCGGCTCGCCACCACCCATGTTCACATTCCGCTGTATGGTGCTGCGGAATCGCTCAATGCGGCGGTTGCCTGCGGCATCATGCTGTATGAAGCGCGCCGCCAGCGGAAACAATAAGAAAAAACCAAAAAGCGCAGAGCCGCAATCAGCTGCTCTGCGCTTCGTTCATCTCCGAAGAAGCCGCTTTTTTTGCTTTGTACTCTTCGCGTGCGACAGACCATTGATCGCGCGCCATATTGATAATCCCGGACTCAATGGTGCGTTTTTTCATTTCGACCGTTTTGGAGAAATAAAGGATCGCTTTGTCATAGTGACCGATGCGGCGCATCAGCTCGCCGATCAAATACAGCATGCGCGTTTCGGACATCTCTTTGTCTTTGTTCAAGAAATCGGAGTGGGCGAACGATTTTTCATATTCGCCGACAGACAGCTGGAGAAAGCGCTGTTCTTCTTCCGGCTTGTCCAGAAAGCGATACAGCCAGGCCAATCGCAAGTAAAGCCCCGCTTTGACACAATAGGCTTCCTCTTTCAAAATCGCGGTGTAGATCGCCAGCTTGTAGGAGGCGATCGCTTCTTCATAGCCGCGGACCCCGCCAAATTCTTTCGGCGTCCATTTGCTCGTGATGTTGTCCTGGATGCGCTTCTTGACGTGCGGCGGCAAGTAATTGCTGAACTGGTCGGTAAAGCTGTAGCCGCAAGAAGGGCATACGTTGACGGAGTAGAGAACCGGATTGAGGCGCTGCTCTTTGTAATGCGTGCAAAAGTCGGAATCCCGCTTCACCAATTGAAGCTGGTTGCTGCGCACACGCTGGGAGACGAACGTCGTTTCGCATGCATGGCATGTCCATTTTCGGTCAAAAAGTGCGTCGAGATTGATGGCCATCCTGGCCACCCCCTATGTATGTAGTCGTTTATGCCTGTTTTTTCTGATCGTATTTGCATGAATAGCTGAATTGCGATATAATTTCTCACAAGTTAGTTATAGCATAAAGCATTGATGGAGACTAGTACATAGGAACTATGGCTTTGCAGGGAGGAAGTGTCGTTGACTGGAAGCACTTCTATCGCTATACCTATGGAATTCCCTCCGGAGTAGGCTTCCGAAACCTGAAGTTCAGGAAAGTAAGAAGTTTTCGGGTGATTCCGTTACCGATCAACTGAGTGAAACAACACACGATTGTTTAACTAGGGTGGTACCGCGAGCAACGACTCGTCCCTTATTGGGGCGGGTCTTTTGTATTTTTAAGCAGAATGGAGAGATGGAAGTGCAAACCAGATTGAATGAAATGAGGCAAACGGCGCTTGAGCAGATCGCTCATGCGACGGAAGGCACACAGCTGCAAGAGCTGCGTGTCAAGTATCTGGGCAAAAAGGGTGAATTGACCGAAATTCTTCGCGGCATGGGCAGCCTGTCCGCCGAAGAGCGTCCATTGGTCGGGCAAATCGTGAACCAGGTGCGTGAAGCGCTGGAATCCGCCTTTTCTGCCAAGCAAGAGGAGCTGGAACAAGCCGTATTGGCGCAAAAGCTGGCTTCCGAGCAAATTGACGTGACGCTGCCAGGGCGTCCGGTTCCCGTGGGCACCATGCATCCGCTGTCCCGCGTGATCGAAGAAGCAGAAGATATTTTCATCGGATTGGGCTTCGAGGTGGCGGAAGGTCCGGAAGTGGAATTGGATCATTACAATTTCGAAATGCTGAACCTGCCGAAGGATCACCCGGCACGCGACATGCAAGACTCGTTTTACATCACCGAGGAAATCTTGCTGAGAACCCAAACCTCGCCTGTTCAGGCCCGCACCATGCTGGCGAAGGAAGGCAAAACCCCGATCAAGATCATCTGCCCGGGCAAAGTGTACCGCCGCGATGATGACGACGCGACACACTCCCACCAGTTCATGCAGATCGAGGGCCTCGTCGTCGGCAAAGGCATCCGCATGAGCGATCTGAAAGGAACGCTGCTCACCTTCGCTCGCCAAATGTTTGGCGAAAAGCAGCAGATTCGTCTGCGTCCGAGCTTCTTCCCGTTCACGGAGCCAAGCGTGGAAGTGGATATTCAGTGCGTGATGTGCGGAGGCGAAGGCTGCCGCATGTGCAAACAAACAGGCTGGATCGAGATTTTGGGTGCGGGCATGGTTCATCCGAACGTGCTGCGCATGGGCGGCTATGACCCTGAGGAAGTGAGCGGATTCGCATTCGGGATGGGCGTAGAGCGCATCGCACTTTTGAAATACGGCATTGACGATATTCGCCATTTCTATACGAACGACGTGCGTTTCTTGCGCCAGTTCAACCGGAGCTAGGGAGGAGAACAGAGGAATGAAAGTATCTTATAATTGGCTGGCCGATTATGTTGATTTGACGGGCGTGACCCCGGATCAATTGGCAGAGCTGTTGACGAGAAGCGGTATTGAAGTAGAGGGCGTAGAATCGCGCAACGGCGGCGTGTCCAACGTCGTGGTCGGCTATGTGAAGGAGCGCAGCAAGCACCCGGATGCGGATCGCCTGAACGTTTGTATCGTGGATGCGGGCCAGGGCGAGGATTTGCAGATCGTCTGTGGCGCACCCAATGTGGATAAAGGACAAAAAGTGCCGGTAGCGCTGATTGGCGCCAAATTGCCGGGCGGCATTGCGATCAAGCGCTCCAAGCTGCGCGGTGTCGAGTCCCAGGGCATGATCTGTTCGGCAAAAGAGCTGGGCATCAACGACAAGCTGCTGGCCAAAGACCAGCAGGAAGGCATTCTCGTGCTGCCAGCTGATGCGGAGATCGGCATGGATGCCGTTTCGTACCTCGGTCTGGACGATTACGTGCTGGAGCTGGGCTTGACGCCGAACCGTTCCGACTGCCTGAGCATGCTGGGCGTAGCGTATGAAGTAGCGGCGATTTTGGGCCGCGATGTCATGCTGCCGGACACGAATGTGAACGAAAACGGCGGGGCCAATCCGGTTAAAGTATCGATTGAGGCAGGAGATCATTGCTTCCAATATGCTGGCCGCCATTTCACCAATGCGACGATCGCAACCTCTCCGCAATGGCTGAAAAACCGCCTGATGGCTGCGGGCATCCGTCCGATCAACAACGTGGTCGACGTAACGAACTATGTGATGCTCGAATACGGCCAACCGCTGCATGCCTTCACGGCAAAAGAAGTGGCGAACAGCGAGATCGTCGTGCGTCTCGCCCAAGCGGGAGAAAAATTGGTGACACTCGATGATCAAGAGCGCACGCTGGATGCGGAAACGCTGTTGATCGCGGATCGGGAAAAAGGGTTGGCGATCGCGGGGATCATGGGCGGCGCCAATTCCGAAATCACGCCGGAGACAACCGAAATCATTCTGGAATCCGCCTATTTCACACCGCGCTCCATCCGCCGCTCGGCCAAAATGCTGGGCATGCGTACGGAAGGCTGCGTTCGGTGGGAAAAAGGCGTGGATCAATCGCGCGTCCTGGCTGCAGGCGATCGCGCGGCCCTCTTGATCCAGCAGCTTGCCGGCGCAACGGTGTCCGTTGGCATCGCTGACGTGCGGGTGAACACGATTGAGCCAAAAGTGGTGCAGCTCACCTTGTCCAAGCTGAACACGCATTTGGGCATGAGCTTGACGGCAGAAGACGTTTCCGGCATTTTCACCCGTTTGCAATTCCCGTTTGAAGCAGCGGATAACGTCTGGACGGTTACCGTGCCGACGCGCCGCGGCGACATCACGCTGCCAGAGGACTTGATCGAGGAAGTGGCTCGCCTGTATGGCTATGACAACATCCCGACCTCGCTGATGGAAGGGCAAACGACGCAAGGACAGCTGTCGGTGTCCCAGCAAGTCCGCCGTTCCATCCGCCATCACCTGATGGCATCCGGCTTGTCGGAGGCCGTTTCGTACGCGCTGGTATCGCCTGCTCGCGTGGATGAAGTCGAAGGGCTGCACGCAGGAGCGGTGCCGATTCCACTCGCGATGCCAATGAGCGAAGAGCGCAGCGTCCTGCGTACCAGCCTGATCCCGAGCTTGCTGGAAACGGCCGCATACAACAAAAACCGTCAAAACCATGACCTCGCTTTCTTTGAGCAAGGCAAAGTGTTCATCACAAGCGAAACCAAACTGACCAAGCTGCCGGAAGAACCGCTCTATGTAGCCGGTCTGGTGAGCGGCGAGTGGATTCCGCAAAACTGGTCAGGGGCAAAGCAGCCGGTCGATTTTTACTTGCTGAAAGGCATCGTCGAGTCGTTGTTCGCTCACTTGGGCATTGCCGATGTGTCTTATCAGCAGACAGCGAACCGCAAAGGCATGCACCCGGGACGTACGGCAGATGTGTCGGTGAACGGCGAGAACATCGGCTATATAGGCCAAGTGCATCCGGCTTTGGAAAAAGCTTACGATCTGACAGCGACGTACGTATTCCAGTTTGACCTGGACAAATTGATCAAGCTGGCAAGCAAGCTGAAGGACTACCGTACGCTGCCGAAATTCCCGGCGATCACCCGCGACCTCGCGCTTGTCGTCGACCGTTCGGTGCCGGCGGCGAGCCTGACCGAGCTGATTCGCCAGCAGTCCGGCGACTTGCTCGAATCGGTGACGCTGTTTGACGTGTACACGGGCGAGCGGATCGCATCCGACAAGAAAAGCTTGGCGTTCTCCCTTGTGTACCGCCATGCAGAGCGCACGCTTCAGGATGAAGAGGTGCAGCAGTCGACGGCGAAAGTGATCGAAGCGCTGAAGGAACAACTCGGCGCAGAGCTGCGGATGTAGTGTGCCGCTGCAGCGCGTTTTTCACGAGGAAATTCTTGACGAGCGTACCCAATTTCGGTAGTTTTAAAGGAACACGGTAGTAGTCTTGTGTAGTTGGGAGGAAACCTGCGTGCAGGAAGCGGGGAAAAATCGCATAACGGTGGAGATTTATGGTCAGCAATATCGGCTTAGCGGCAGTGCCAATGTGAGCCATATGCGGATGGTTGCCGGTTATGTGGATGACAAAATGAATGAGATTGGCCAAGGGAATACTCGACTGGATACAGCGAAAATCGCCGTTTTGGCTGCAGTAAACATGGCTGACGAATACATGCGTCTGAAGCAAGAGTACGAACAGCTGCTGAAAATCCTCCAGGCAGACGGCAAAGGACAATCGAAATAACGAACCTGCGGCAACCCTTCTTCACAGTTGTTCATGTGAATGAAGGGTTGTTCTTTCACATAGCAAAAAAAGAGAGCAAAAACCTCCGCGCAACGGACAGGGAGCGGGAGGAACGGGAGGTCGGTTTGGCGTGTCGACATGGACGAAAGAACAGCTGATAGCATCAGCGCAGCGGCTCACGCTGCAGGAAAAGGATGCGCTGCTCGGGCGGCTGCTCCGCGAGCAGAAACAGGTCGTGATCGCGTTCTCCGGCGGCGTTGACAGCACGTTTTTGCTGGCGCGCGCGGTGCAGGAGCTGGGTACGCAGGCGATTGCGGTTACAGCCGCGTCTGAGACGTTTCCAACGCGGGAGTTCGAGGCGGCGAAGCGGTTGGCCGAAGCGCTCGGCGCCCGCTGGCATCAGACCGAGATTCGCGAGATGGAGAACCCCAATTTCGTGGCGAATCCGGTCAACCGCTGCTTTTACTGCAAAGACGGGCTGTATGAGCACCTGGGCGAGCTGGCTGTAAAGAACGATTGGGGCGCCACGATCTGCGACGGCGCCAACATGGACGATCTGGGCGATTACCGCCCCGGCCGGATCGCAGCAGCACAGCGCGGGGTGCGCAGCCTGTTGCAGGAAGCCGGTTTTTATAAGAAAGAGATTCGCACGCTGTCCCGTGAACTCGGATTGACGACGTGGAACAAGCCGTCGTTCGCCTGCCTGTCCTCGCGCATTCCGTACGGCTCCGCCATCACCTTGGAAAAAATCGATCAGATCGACCGGGCCGAGGGGTATTTGCTGAGTCTCGGCTTTCACCAGGTGCGGGTCCGCCATCATGACACGATCGCGCGCATTGAGGTCATGCCTGATGATATTCCGATGCTGTTGGCCAAACGAACGGATATTGACCGGGAGCTGCGCAAGATCGGCTTCCAATATGTCACACTGGATTTGTTCGGCTACCAAACCGGCAGCATGAACGCGGTGTTGAGCGGAGATGTGAGAACGAGCAATGGCTAACATGACGGACATTTTGGAGCAGGTGCGCAAAGGGCAGCTTGGCGTAGAAGAAGCGGAGCGGCTGATCAGAGGGCTGACAGCGGAAGCAGAGCCGTTTACAGCCAGACAAATTCGCAAAAATGAACACGATCGAACAGATAATGTCGATCGAACGAAAATGATTGACCGCGAAACATTTGATTTCGCGACGCTTGATTACGGGCGCGAGCAGCGGACCGGCTTTCCCGAGGTGATTTATGCCGCCGGGAAAACGGCTGAGCAGCTTTGCGCCATCTTCCGCGCCTTGCGCAGCGAGCAAAAGATCGTGCTTGCGACCCGTGTATCGCAGGAGCAGGCCGAGCTTTTGCTTGAGCGCGAAAGCGATGTCGTGTACCATGCGGACGCCCGCGTTGCGATCTGGAGCAGCCGCCCGCTTGCGCCGGAGCGCGGCGGCTATGTCGCGGTTGTGGCAGCGGGAACCTCTGACTGGCAGGTGGCACAGGAAGCCGCGTGGACGGTTCGGGCCATGGGCAGCGAGGCGCGGGTGATCGTCGATGTGGGCGTGGCAGGCATCCATCGCCTGTTTGCCCGCCTGGAAGAAATTCGCGGCGCGGCCGCCATCGTTTGTGTTGCGGGGATGGAAGGTGCGCTGGCCAGCGTGCTGGCCGGACTGGTCGACAAGCCGGTGATCGCGGTGCCGACGAGCGTCGGGTACGGCGCCAATTTCGGCGGCATGGCGGCTCTTCTGTCGATGCTGAACGCTTGCGCGACCGGCATCGCGGTCGTCAACATCGACAACGGATTTGGTGCAGGTTATATGGCCGGGATGATTCATCGACAAACCGATAGAGACAAAAAGTAAGCCAAAAGTATGGCTTGCTTTTTTTATTTACGATCGATATAATGACATAAAATAACTAATATTCACACAAAAAAACATCAACGAACAGAAATGAACAGCGGAAAGGAAGACCGAACGAATGGACTCCACCTCACAAAGCTTGCTCTTTCCGGCTGAACGGCAGAAGGCGATTTACCAGCACCTGCAAAAGAACAGCTCGGCCAAAGTGAACGAGCTGGCACAGCTGTTTCATGTCTCGGAAATGACGATCCGCCGCGATCTGGAGGAGCTGGAGCGCAAGGAAATGGTGAAGCGCACCCATGGAGGGGCGCTGATCATTGAGGAAACCGGCCGCGATTTGAATGTGGAGGAACGAAAGACCAAACAGCTGGAAGAAAAGCGGATGATCGCGGAAAAGGCGCGCACGTTCATTCAGGAAGGAGACATCCTCGCGCTGGATGCGAGCACGACAGTCGCCGAGCTGGCCAAGCTTCTGTACGATATCCCCAATCTGACCGTTGTGACCAACAGCCTCCTGGTGGCGAACGCTGTCCATCTGTACCCGAATGTCACCTTGATCATGTGCGGCGGCATCATGCGCCAGGAAGCCACGTCTTTTGTCGGGCCGCTCGCCGAATCGTTCCTGCAAAACTTTCACTTCACCAAGACTTTCTTCTCAAGCAATGCCATCCATCCCGTCAACGGAATCACCGACACCAACATGTTCGAAATCAGCATGAAACGAGTGATGATTTCCCGTTCAAAAGAAGCGATCGCCTTGTTGGATTCAAGCAAATACAACAAAGTGGCTTTTTCCAACGTTTGCCCGTTCGATCAGGTGAGCACCATCATCACGGACGGACGATTGAGCCAGGAGAGCCGGGAGCCGTTCTTGGACCGGGAGATCCCGATCTTATTCACAGACTGATACAGGAGCACGAAAATAAGCGAGTAAGGGGTGCAACATGTTATTACAAGAGATGCGAACCGATGTGTTGCGATATGCGCAACGAATGTACAAGGCGGGGTTGACGGTCGGCGTTTCCGGAAATGTAAGCGCTATCGACCGTGACAGCAATACGATTGCCATCACGCCGAGCGGCATGGACTACGACGAGCTGACGCCGGAGGACATCACGCTCATCGATATGGAAGGACAGGTGGTGGATGGCACTCGCCGCCCATCCAGCGAAAAAATGCTGCACATCAAAATTTATCAGAGCAGGCCGGATGTGAATGCCGTCTTTCACACGCATTCCACGTACGCGACGGCGCTTGCCGCGATGGGCGAACCGATCCCGGTCATTCTGGCGGAAGTGGCGGCCATCGCGGGCGGGCCGATTCCCGTAGCCCCCTATGCGCGGTTCGGGACGCCGGAATTCGGCGACGTGGCGGTAGCCGCGATGGGCGACAAGCCGGCGGCGCTGCTGCAAAACCATGGGGTGGTTTGTGCCGGCAAAGATTTGCAAAAAGCATTTTTGATCGCTGTGGATACGGAAGAGGCAGCGAAAATTTACTTGTTCAGCCTTATGGCAGGGAAACGGGCGATTCGCCTTAACGATGAGGAAATCCCGGTTTTGCATGAGATTTATGCGACGAGGTACGGTCAAAATCCGCTGAAGCCATAGAGTTAGGGGAGATGAAGCGTGGAACAATATCGTGCGTTTTCCACCGATGAAGCGATCGCGTATGCGAAGGAGCTGCCGGATCGCTTCCCTCCATCGGCGATCCTGCATGCCGAGGAGATCGGTGACGGCAATTTGAATTACGTGTTTCGCATCAAAGACAGCGAGAGCGGCAAAAGCGTCATTTTCAAGCAGGCGCTGCCTTATGTCCGCATCGTAGGAGGGGATTGGCCGCTGTCGCTCGATCGGGCACGGATCGAGGCGCAGGCGCTCAAACTGGCAGCAGATGTGTGTCCCGGGCTTGTTCCGGAGGTGTACAGCTTCAATCAGGAGCAGGCGCTGATCGTCATGGAAGATTTGCATGATCACCTCATATTGCGCAAAGGCTTGATCGAGGGCAGGCGTTACGGGAATCTGTCCCGCGACATCGGGATTTATATGGCGCGCACGCTGTTTTACTCATCCGATCTTTACATGAATCCGGGCGAGAAAAAAGCGCGTCAGATTCAATTCCACAATCCTGAGTTGTGCAAGATTACAGAAGATTTGGTCTTTACCGATCCGTACCGGGATGCGCCGTCCAACAACATTCCGGCAGAAATTCGCGACTTTGTCGAACCGTTTTTGTGGCAGGATGAAGCGCTCAAGCGGGAAGTGGCCATTCTCAAGCATGCTTTTCTCACAAAAGCACAGACGCTGGTGCATGGCGACCTGCATACAGGCAGCGTGATGGTGACGGATTTGGGGACGAAGGTGATCGATCCCGAATTCGCGTACTACGGCCCGATCGGCTTTGATGTCGGGGCGATGCTGGCGAATCTGCTGCTCAGCTACTGCGCACAGCCAGGCCATCGGGCGGATGCGCAGCAGGCAGCGGAGTACCGCAGCTACTTGCTGCAGACAATCGAGGAGATGTGGCTGTATTTCGAGGCGGAATTCCGCCGCTTGTACGAGACGGAAACGACGGAGCCGATGGCCAAAGCGGCAGGATTTTATGACTGGTACATGCAGCAAATTTTGCAGGATGCGATCGGTTTTGCCGGCTGCAAAATGATCCGCCGCATCGTCGGGCTGGCACATGTGGCGGACATCGATTCGATCGCGGATACCGGGGCGAGGGTCGCCGCGCAAAAGCAGGCGCTCGCGATCGGCGCGGGGCTGATCAGAGGGCGTCAGCAGGCAACAGGCATTGATGCGATACTTGCAATCATCGATACAGCGAGTTGAAGGAAGGGGATTTCCACGTGACGTATTTACAATCGGTAAAATGGGAAGATGATGCATTGGTACTGTTGGATCAGCGTTTGCTGCCAACCAGACAGGAGTATGTCAGACTGGAGACGGCGGA
Source organism: Brevibacillus fluminis (assembly GCF_052072235.1). GTDB lineage: Bacteria > Bacillota > Bacilli > Brevibacillales > Brevibacillaceae > Brevibacillus_D > Brevibacillus_D fluminis_A. Next base: position 1,659,079 of record NZ_CM125436.1, read on the forward strand.
AGCGGCGTGGCATGCGATCAAAGATTTGACGGTTCGCGGCGCGCCGGCGATCGGCATGGCAGCGGCATACGGTCTGTACTTGGGGGTTCGTAACTCGGAACAGGAAACATTCGATGGGTTTTGGACGGAACTGCGCGAACAATCCGACTATTTGAACGCATCCCGGCCGACAGCGGTGAACTTGGGGTGGGCGCTGCGGCGTATGGAACAGAAGGCGCAGGAAGCAAAGCATTTGCCGATTCCGGAGCTGAAGGCGGTTTTATTGGACGAGGCCAAGCGCATCCAGGACTCGGACGAAGCGGCTTGCAGGGCAATCGGCGAATATGGTGCAGAGCTTTTGCAAGACGGCATGGGCATCCTCACGCACTGCAATGCGGGAGGACTCGCCACAGGCCGCTACGGCACAGCGTTATCGCCGATTTACATCGCGGCAGAAAAAGGGGTTCATGTGAAGGTGTATGCCGATGAGACGCGTCCGGTATTGCAAGGCGCCAGGCTGACGGCCTACGAGCTGCAGGAAGCTGGCATCGATGTGACGCTCATTTGCGATAACATGGCGGCGATGGTCATGAAAAACGGCTGGGTCGACGGCGTCATCGTCGGGGCTGACCGGATCGCGGCCAATGGGGATACCGCGAACAAAATCGGCACATACGGCGTAGCGCTTTTGGCGAAAGCGCACAACATCCCGTTCTATGTGGCGGCCCCGCTGTCTACCATCGACATCATGACGCCGGACGGCAGCGCCATCCCGATCGAAGAGCGCGATGAGTCGGAAATCACGGTCGGCTTTGGCACACGCACCGCTCCGGAAGGGGTCAAGGTTTACAATCCGGCGTTCGATGTGACACCGCATGACTACATCACGGGCATCATCACGGAAAAAGGCATCATCCGGGCTCCGTTTGCCGAGTCAATTCGCAATCTTATGAATAATGAGTAGGCGCACCACGGTTTCAATGAGTCCAAAATATAGAGGGGGTTTCAACAAATGAAAAAAGTTCTTTTGACCGTACTGTCGGCAGCATTTGTGCTGACGGCATGCGGCGGCAACTCACAGACAGCCAACAGCGGTGCGCCTGCGGAAAAAATCAGCGGCGTGCCGGACGGCGTGCAGGGAGGCAAAAAAGTGGCGGTCATCCGCAACCTGCCTTCCGACGACCATACCAAGCAGTTTTTGGATGGGGCGAGAAGCGAAGGGGAGTCGTTCGGCTTCAAGGTCGACACGTTCATCGCGGACAATGACGACGCCAAGTTCCAGGAGCTGGTCGCCCAAGCGATCCAGAAAGATTACGACGGACTGATCATTTCCCACGGGAAAAAAGATTACTCCTATGACATGCTGAAGCCGGCAATCGATAAAAAGATGAAGGTTGTCACGTTCGATACGGTCATCGAAAAGGATGGCAAAAACTTGCCGGAGATCACCACGACGGCGCAGGACGACCACAAGCTGGCAGAGCTGTCGTTAAACGAAGTCGCCGCCCTGTCCAAGGACGGGCAGCCGGTCCGCGTGATCAAGCTGTGGTTCGGTCCAGGGGTGCCGCCGCTCGACCGCCGTCAGGAAATTTATGCTGACTACGAGAAAAACAACAAAATCAAGACGCTTGAAGTCATCGGGCCAACGAATATGCAAGACATCCAAGGGGACATCGCGGCAAAAGTAAGCGCCATTTTGGCCAAGTATCCTGCGGGAACAGTCGATGCGATCTGGGGTTCATGGGATGAAATGTCCAAAGGGGCATTCAAGGCGCTCAAGGACAACAATCGCACCGACATCAAGCTTGTCTCCATCGACGTCTCCAACCAGGACATCAACCTGATGCGCGAAGACGGAAGCGTCTGGATTTCCACAGCGGCCGTCGATCCGAAACTGATCGGAATCGTCGACATGCGCCTGCTGGCGAAAAAACTGGCGGGCGAAGAGACGCCTGCTACCTTTGACCTGGAAGCGCGACTGATCAAAAAAGAGCAGTTGAAACCGGAAACGAACATGACGACGCTGAAAGATGTGATCGAGGGCTGGGGGACGTCCGACGTCTTCAATGAAGCATGGATGCAGACGCTGCGGACCAATTTTGCGAAGAAATAAACTCGGCCGGGTAGAGGAACCGGAGCGGCTTAGCACTTCCGCCCGGTTCTCCTCGCTTTATCGTAGAAGAATTTATAAGTGCTGGCGCTTATAAATTCTGGAGCGGAATAAAAACTTTCATTGACCGAAGGACCTGCTTCTCGAAAGGACTTCTGAAAGAAGTTTTTCTTATTTTTGGGTGCAGATGGGGTGAAAAGGCATGGCGCAACAAGAGCGAACGACGTTAGAGATGAAGGGAATCTCAATTGAATTCCCAGGCGTAAAGGCGCTGTCCGATGTGGATTTTCAGGTGGAGTCCGGGCGGATTCATGCGCTGATCGGCGCCAATGGAGCGGGAAAATCCACCTTGATGAAGGTGCTCTCGGGGGCCTATTCCCATTACACCGGCACCATTCATCTGAATGGCAATCAGGTGACGATCCGTACGCCGCGCGACGCGAAGGAATTGGGCATCGATATCGTGTACCAGGAGGTCGATACGGCGCTGATCCCGTATCTCGACGTGGCGGAAAACATCATGCTCGACGTGATGGTGAACCGGATGAAGGGCAAGGTGTTCATCAATTGGAAACACATTCACGACGCGGCCGGCAAGGTGCTGGAGCGTCTCGGCATCCGGCTGGATACACGCAAGCGCGTCCAGGACTTGACGCTGGCGCAAAAGCAAATGGTGCTGATCGCGCGCGCCATCGCGGAGGAGCGCCGCTTTCTGATCCTGGATGAGCCGACTGCACCGCTCAGCCATAAAGAGACCGACGAGCTGTTCCGCGTCGTACGCGAACTCGCCAATCACCAAAATGTCGGCATCATCTTCATCTCCCACCGCCTGCCGGAGCTGTTTGAAATTTGCGAGGAGATCACCATCATGCGCGATGGTCAGGTGGTCACGCGCAGCCCGATCACGGAGCTGACCACCAAGCAGGTCGTGGAGTGGATGCTGGGCCGCAAAATGGATGAGACGTATGTGAAAAAGCAAACCGCCATCGGCGAACCGCTGCTTGAGGTGAGTCATCTGTACGACCGCAAAGGCATGGTGCGCGACGTCAGCCTCCATGTGCGGGCAGGTGAGATCGTCGGCATTGCGGGACTTGTCGGGGCAGGCAAAACCGAGCTGTGCAAAACCATTTTCGGCGCGCATGCGGCGCAGTCGGGCGAGATCAAGCTTAAAGCGAAGAAGCTGCAAAACAAAACGCCGCACGCTGCGGTGAAACAAGGGCTTGCGCTCGTCCCGGAAGAGCGGCGCAAGGAAGGCGTGCTGGTCGATGAATCGGTCGTGAGCAACCTGTCTGCGGCGAGCCTCGGCGCTTTCAGCGGTGCATTCGGTTTTGTAAAGCCGCGCGAGGAGCGTGCCGCTGCGCAAAAAATGATCGGTGACCTCGGAATCAAGACGCCGCACGAAAATCAAAAGGTAGCGCTCTTATCAGGGGGAAACCAGCAAAAGGTTGCGGTCGGCAAATGGCTTTTGGCCGATGCGGATGTATACATGTTCGATGAGCCGACAAAAGGCGTTGATGTCGGGGCGAAGCGCGATATTTTCAATCTGATCGCACAGCTTGCGGAACTGGGCAAAGGCAGCATTTACGCAACGAGCGAGCTGTCGGAGATTTTGGCCATCACCGACCGGATTTACGTGATGTATGACGGCGCCGTCGTGAAGGAGCTTCTCACCTCCGAAACAACCGAGGAAGAAATTCTGTATTACTCTACAGGAGGGAATTGAAGATGCTTGCAAAAACAGAGTCTGCAAAAGGCCGCGAAAAAGTATGGCATGCATCGCTGCTTGCGTTCACCAACAAGTGGGGAACGGTGATGGCGATTTTGCTCTTAGTCATCTTTTTCACGGCCATGATGCCGCAATTTATTGAGTCATCCAATATGTTAACGATCCTGCGCAGCATCTCGATCGTGACGGTCATCGCCATTGGCCTGACAGTCTCCTTGACAGTAAACGGGTTTGACCTGTCCGTAGGGTCGGCGGCGACGTTTTCCAACTCGCTTGTCGTGTCCATGTACGTCTGGTACAGCATGTCCACCTTCGCTTCCATTGCGGTCGCATTGTCCGTGACGCTCGTCGTGGCGGCGGTCAACGCGTTTCTGATCGTCAAGGTGAAGATTCCAGACATGTTGGCGACGCTGTCCACCATGTTTATTTTCGAAGGCGTAGCGATGACGTATACGGGCGGCGGTTCGATTTCCGAAGGGATGCCGCGGCTCGACGGAACGCCGACAGAAGGGAAGCTTACGGAAGTTTTCAAGCTGCTTGGACAAGCGCCTTACATTATCATCATCATGCTGGTCGTCGTCGTGCTGGCACATATTTTCCTCAACTACACGAAGCACGGCCGCTATATGTATATCGTCGGCGGCAACCAGGAGGCAGCCCGCCTCTCCGGGATTCCGGTTGACCGCTACCGGGCGATCGCGTATTTCCTGTCCACGTTTCTGGTTGCCTTAGGCGGCGTGATCCTCGCCTCGCGGATCGGTTCCGCCCAAATTAATGCGGGGGCAGGATACTTGATGCCTGCGGTTGCGGCTGCGTTCATCGGCTTTTCCTTCGGTGGACTGGGGCGGCCCAATGCGATCGGAACCTTTGTCGGCGCTGTTCTCGTCGGGGTGCTGGAAAACGGTCTGGTCATGATGTCGGTGCCGTATTACTCGCTCAATATCGTCAAGGGCGCGGTATTGGCGCTCGCTTTGGCATCGACGTATTACCGCAAAAACTAATCTTGGAAAAGAAAAAAAACGGCCTCCACTCGGCCGTTTTTTTCTGCGTATAGGCTACGTGTTTTGGCGGTTGCCCGCATCACCGTTGCGCAGGTCCATATGGTTTTTAATCGGAATGAACAGGTCAACGATCCCGATCACCAGCGAAGCCAGGAGTGCGCCCAAGACTGTCACATGAAAGCCGGATACGATGAACTGGGTAACATAGATCACGATGGCGCTGACGATAAAGCCAACGATTCCACGGCTGAAAGGAGAAACCCGATCGCCGAACATCGCCTCGATGACCCAGCCGATCGCAGCGATGACGATTGCTGCAAACAGCGCTGTCCAGAAGCTGCTGACTGTAAAACCAGGGACCAGAAAGCCAACGATCATTAGCACGATGGCTGCAACGATGAAACGGATGACGTGACGCAGGATGGTCATCTTGTTTCCTCCTCAACTATTCTTTAAGAGTTTCGATTTCATTTTGTGTAAAACACCATGCGGCTATGCAGGCTAATATTTGGATTGGGCTTGCTGTTACGTGCTATAATGGGGGGACGAAGGCTAAAGGAGGCAAGTGGAGTGGAGCAACGGGTTTTTAAAACCTTGGAATATTACAAAGTGATCGCCATGCTTGAAGAAAAGGCGACATCGACATTAGGCAAGGAAAAGGCGAAACAACTCATTCCCTTTGCAACCATAGATGAAGTCAAAACAGCACAGGCAGCTACGGTGGAAGGAGCGACGGTGCTTCGGTTGAAGGGCAGCATACCGCTCGGCGGCATCCGCGATATCCGCAGTCCGATCGAACGCGCCCGTCTCGGCTCCATGCTCGCCCCGATGGAGCTGCTGGATATTGCGAGCACGATTTTTTCCGGCAGACGGCTGAAAACCTTTTTGCTCGATCTGTGTGAAGAGGAGCCATTGCCGATCATCCAGATGACGGCGGAACGCATCGAAGGGTTGCGCGAACTCGAACAAGTCATCAAAAGCTGCATCGATGAAAATGGCGAGGTGATGGACAGCGCAAGCGTTGAATTGCGCCAGCTGCGTCAGGAAATCCGTTCGCTGGAAGCACGCATCCGCGAAAAGCTGGATCAGCTGACACGTTCGGCCAGCTACCAGAAGATGCTGATGGAAAACATCGTGACGATTCGCGGCGATCGGTTTGTGATCCCGGTGAAGCAGGAGTATCGCAACGTATTTGGCGGAATCGTGCACGACCAGTCCGCCTCGGGCGCAACGCTCTTCATCGAGCCGGAAGTGACGATGCAGATGAACCACAAGCTTAGGGAAGTGCGGCTCAAGGAAGAGCGGGAGATCGAGCGCATTCTGTACGAACTGACGGTCAAAACGGGCGAACATATCGAGGCGCTGAAAGAAAACATCGAGGCGCTTGCAGAGCTTGATTTTATTTTTGCCAAAGCGCAGCTTGCTCACTCGATGAAAGCGACAGCTCCTGCACTGAACGATCACGGCTACATCCGCCTGAAAAAAGCGCGGCATCCGCTGATTGCAAAAGATGTGGTGGTGCCCATCGATCTCGAGCTGGGCAATGAGTACAAAGCGATTATCGTCACAGGTCCCAATACGGGCGGGAAAACCGTTTCGATCAAGACGACGGGCTTGTTCGCCTTGATGGTGATGGCCGGGTTGCAGATTCCGGTCGAAGAGGGCAGCGAGATGAGCATGTTCTCCTCCGTGTTTGCCGACATCGGCGACGAGCAGTCAATCGAGCAAAGTCTGTCCACGTTTTCCAGCCATTTGACCAACATCATCGGGATTCTTCAAAAGATGGATGAGCGAAGCCTCGTGCTGTTTGACGAGCTGGGCGCAGGAACCGATCCAACCGAAGGGGCGGCGCTCGCGATGGCGATCATCGACCATGTGCTGCAAAAAGGCGCGCGCCTGATTGCCACCACGCACTACAGCGAGCTGAAAGCATATGCCTACGACCGTCCGGACGTCATCAACGCGAGCGTGGAATTCGATGTGCAGACGCTGCGTCCAACCTACCGGCTGCTGATCGGCGTACCGGGCCGCTCCAATGCGTTTGCCATCGCGCGGCGCCTCGGCCTGTCCCAAGAGATCATCGACATCGCGCGCGGCTCCATCAGCGAGGAAGAGAACCAGGTCGAGACGATGATCGCTTCGCTGGAGCGCAACAAAAAATCGGCTGAACGCGAACGACAAACCGCCGAACAGCTGCGCCGCGAAGTCGAGGATATGCGCAAGCAGCTGGAAGCGGAACGCAACGCCTTTGCCGAGGAGAAAAACCGCCTCCTGGAGCAGGCGGAGGAAGAAGCGCGCATCGCTGTGCAGCTGGCCCGCGAGGAAGCGGATCAGGTGATTCGCGAGCTGCGGAAAATGCGCAAGGAAGGCGTGGAGATCAAGGAGCATCTGCTGATCGACGCCAAGCAGCGTTTGAACAACGCCGTTTTGGAGCTGGAAAAAGAAAAGGTGAAGAAGCCGAAGGCCGTTCGCGCCACGCTGGTGAAGGTGGGCGATGAGGTGCTGGTGACGAGCTTCGGGCAAAAAGGCATCGTGCTGGAAAAAGTGACGGACAAGGAATTCCTCGTGCAGATCGGGATCATGAAAATGAAGGTAAAGAGCGACGACATGCAAGTCATCAAGCCGTCAAAGCAAGAGCAGCCGCACGCGCAATACACAGCCGTGAAAGCGTCGCGGGACCGTGTCAAGATGGAGCTTGATCTGCGCGGCTACAATGTCGAGGACGGCATCCGGGAAATCGATCAATATCTCGACGAGGTGCTGCTTGCAGGCCTTCATTCCGTCTCGATCATCCACGGGCACGGCACCGGGGTTTTGCGCAAAGGGGTTCACGACTACTTGCGCAACCATCGCCATGTCAAATCCTTCCGCTTGGGCGGCCAAGGCGAGGGCGGGGTCGGCGCAACCATTGTTGAAGTCAAATAAGGGCGAGACGCCCCTATAAGGAGAGGATACAATGGCTGGATTGCTGCACAATCCTTATTTCGCCACTGTCGCCTATTTTGCCCTGACCGGTTTGGCCATGATTTTGTTTCTGAGCATTTTCGAAATGGTCACCAAGTACCGCGTGTGGAACGAATTGAAACGGGGAAATTTGGCGGTCGCGATGGCCACCGGCGGGAAAATTTTTGGCGTGGCCAACATTTTTCGCTTTTCGATTCAGCATAATGACAGCATGGGACAGGCGTTGGCCTGGGGCTCGTTTGGTTTTGTGCTCTTGCTGTTCAGTTATTTTGTGTTTGAATTTTTGACCCCAAGCATCCATGTCGATGGGGAGATCGAGCGCGACAACCGGGCGATCGGCTTTATTGCGATGATTTTTTCCATCGGGTTTTCCTATATCATCGGGGCTGCATTGTCAAGGTGATGGTATCATGAAAACGACGTTACCCAAGTAAAGGGAGGCGGCATAATGGGAGCGGACCAAATTCCGGTGACGGTGAAACACGGCGGCGCGACGGAGGAGATCCTTGTGCGGCGCGGGGAGAATTTGCTGATGGCTATGGTCGATGCCGGCTTGCCGGTGGCGTACCATTGCACGACAGGCAAATGCACGACGTGCCGCCTGCGGATGGAGATACCTGCGGGTTCCGCTGCGCTGCCAAGCGATACGGAGCGTTACCGCCTGGGCGAGCAGGCGATCGCCCAAGGCGTTCGGCTTGCGTGCCGTGTGTTCGTGGAAGGGCCGATGCAGGTCGATTTGGAGCTGTCTTATTGATGCTTTTCCCGCAACGAAGTATAATGAGGACTTGCAAGAGGAAAGCGAAAGCTAGAATAGCGAGGTGAACTCACCTTGGAAGTGCTGTACAAGGTGCTCATCGTATTCTGCCTGCTGTTTATCGCATCAGGCGTCGTGTATTACCTGTATTTTCTCCCGAAGGTTCCCAATGTGCCGGTACCAAGCGGCGCATTCGGCTCGCTTCTGATGCAATTATTACCATGAGCGTCAAACGCTCACGAGTGAAAAAGGAGATTTGAACATGACCAGTTCTGTCCGTGTCGCGGTTGTGGGGCTTGGTTTCGTCGGGCTGCCGCTCGCTTTGACATATGCGATGAAAGGAGCAAGCGTCATTGGGCTGGATGTGCTGCCGCACGTGGTCGATGAGATCAACAGCGGTCATTCGCACCATCTGGAGCATTACCAAGGCAAAACGCTTGCAGATATTTTGAAGGAGCAGCTGGCTGCCGGACGTTTCCGCGCCACCACCTCCTATGAAGAAGCTGCGCAAGCGGTTTCCAATTATATTGTTACCGCAGGTTTGCCGGTTCACAACGGCGATCCTGATCTCAGCCAACTGAAAAGCGCTGCACAAACGCTCGGTGCTGTCCTGAAAATTGGCGATACCGTGATGATTCGCAGTACCGTCGTGCCGGGTACAACCCAGGAAGTGATCCAGCCGATCCTCGAAGAGGTGAGCGGGCTTGTCGCCGGTGTTGATTTTTATCTGACCTATTGCTCCGAGCGCATCGCGGAAGGGCGTGCCTTCGAAGAGTTTATGCATATGCCGCTCGTTTTGGGCGGGATCAACGAAGCGAGCGTGGAAAAAGGAAAAGCGCTGCTTTCCTTCATCAATGATACCGAAATCACCGTGTCCGACATCCGCGTGATTGAAACGGCAAAAGTCATCGAGAATATTCAGAGGGATGTCAATATTGCCATGGTGCAAGAGTTTGCCCGCTTTTCCGAAGCCTTTGGCATCGATACCTTTGAATTGATCAAAGTGGCCAATACGCATACGCGCGTCAACCTGTTGACGCCGGGACCGGGCGTAGGCGGCTTCTGCCTGCCGAATGCGCTGCATTACCTCATGCCTAAGGCAAAAGAGCTGGGCGTAGCTTTGCCGCTTTTGACGACGGCACGCAAGACGAATGACGCTGTGCCGGCAACGCTGGTCGGCATTTTGGAAAAGGCGCTTGTCGCGTCGGGCAAGACATTGGCCAACAGCCGTGTCGCCGTGCTGGGGATCGCGATGAAAGATTTCTCCAACGACGACCGCGTAAGCCCGGTTCACGACATCATCGACAGCCTGAAAGCCCAGCATGCCGATGTCGTGTCCTACGATCCGGCTGTACCAACAGCCCGTGAGCACAAGGTAGCAACGCTTGAAGAAGCGGTACGCGGCGCCGACGCTGTCATTTTGGCCGCGATCCAGAAAGAGTTCGCCGATCTCGATTGGGCGCATGTCGTCAGCCTGATGGGCAAATCGCCGATCCTGTTCGATCTGAAAAACCGCATTCCGCGCGAGCTGGATGCGACGGTAAACGTACTGCGCATTTGAGCAAGCAATAAAAGCATCTTATTACAGAAAAAAACCTTGCCGCGGCAAGGTTTTTTCTTTTTCATATCATTACCAAAACTTCGCAACACCCGCGAGATTCAGCATCGCGCGCATCACTTTGTACATGTCATGCTGATCTTGGCACACGACAGATACCTCGGTCGTGCCGAGCTTGTATTCCGAACCTGGAACCAGTGCGGCCATCTCGGCTTGTCCGGCATGGGAGAATTCGATCTTCAGCTCCAGCGGCGTTTCGGTGGTGAGCGGCTGAATCTCCTTGACGCGAGCGAGCGCTTCGATTGTTTTCGCCTTGATTTCCGCCTGGGCGGCAGACAATGGCAAACAGATGGCTGCCGTGCGGGAAGCGGCGGTTTTGACGATCGCGGTGCTGATGCCAGGGATCAAGCTTTTCGCTTCTTCCGCAATGTGGTCGTCGCCGGAAACCATGACGACCGGAACGCCCAGCAGGCCGGCATAAATCGCATTGAAGCCGAACTCGCCGACGACTTGTCCGTTCACATACATGTTTTTGATGACGCCGGACATTGTGTGACTGAGGACGCCAGGCGCGCCGTGGCGGGAATGGTAGCCGAGGAAGATGGCGGCGTCATAGGAGCTGTCCAGCCCATGCATCATGGAGTAATCGCGGCTTGTACCGGAGAGCAGCTTGGCTTGCGGATGCAGGTTTTCGATCAGGACGTTGCGCATGTTGTCGTGGCTGTCAGCCACAAGAATGTCGGTTACGCCCGCTTCCAGCGCGCCTTCAATCGCAGCGTTGGCATCTGCGGTCATGAATCGGCGGCCGCGATCGTAGTTGATGCCTCGATCGGGATCGCAATAGGTAACATCGACAATGCCGGAAATCCCTTCCATGTCGATCGAGATAAAGAGTTTCATGCTTATGACACAACCTTTCAAAAATATTTCGAATTAATCTTCTCTTATTGCGACGGTTTGTGCAAGTAAAACGTTTGCTTTTTTTGCCAGTGGAAACAGACAAACAAAAAAACAGAGGTACCGGTGAACGGTACTTCTGTTTTATCGTGCAGCATCAGTCAACAATTTGCGGTACAGCTCCAGCGTCTGCCGAGCCATCTGGCTGATTGTGAACGTTTCCTCCACCTTGGCAAGGGCTGCGTCCGCGAGCTTTTCGCGCAATGCCGGGTCGGCTGCCAGCCTTTCCATCGCCCGCACCAGCTCTGCAACGGAGTTAGGGGGGATCAGCAGACCGTTTTGATCCGGGAAAACCAGTTCTTTCACGCCGCCTACGCTTGTGGCAATCACGGGCACTTCCGCTGCCATCGCCTCGATGATGGTGTAGCCCATGCCCTCATACAAGGAAGAGTGCACGAACGTATCGAACGCGTGCAGGACAGTTGGAATGTCCTGACGGAAGCCGGGGAAACGGACGTACTCGGACAAATTCAGCTTCGCCGTCAACTCCTCCAGCCGCGTCCGTTCCGGTCCGTCGCCGACAAGCACGAGCCGGTAGGGGACCGCCCCTTTTTCAGCGGCGATCAGCTGCGCAAATGCTTCCAGTATCAAATGCAAGCCTTTCACCGGAACAAACCGCGCCATTGTGCCGAATATGAAGGCGTCCTGCGGCAAGTTCCATTCCGCAAGCAACCGCTTGCGATCGGATTCTTTCAGCTGTGTCTGGCGAAACGGAGAGAGATCGATCCCGTTGAAAATCAGGCTGATCGCATCGGGTGCGACGCGGTCTTGACGCAGCAGTTCGCCGATGGCCCCGCTGATCGCGATGTAATGCTTATTGTAATGACGGGTGAGCCGTTCCATCCACGATACGGCAAAATAGGCAAGCTTGCTGTGATAATCGTAGCGAAGGTTGCTATGTACGGTCGTGACGAGGACGGGAACCGAATGCTTGACGGCCAGCCGGGTAAAAAAGTTGGCTTTGATCCCGTGCGTATGGATAATATCCGGTTGATATGTATGGACCGCTTGCTTGATGCCCTGCAAAAGGCGCAAGTCAAAACGGCCGAATTGATGTAAAGGAATGACCTCGATATTGGCCTCCCGCAGCCGGGAAGCGAAAACGGAATCATAGAAGCAGACAACAGCAACCTGCGCCTCTTCTTCCGGAAAGGCTTGTATCAGGTTGAGTATATGCTGTTCAGCGCCACCAAACTCTCCTCCCCCGATGACGTGGAGGATACGTAATTTGCTATTCATCGAATCCACCCGAACCTTTCCAAACAGACCATTTCCAATATAGCAGATGGTGATTACATTCGCAATAACACGCGAGATATGGTATGGTTATCAGTGAAATTTTTGCACAGGGAAGGTTAGTCCAATGACAAAGAAACAGTTGCTGATGGTTTGCTATGGGTTCCCGCCGATCGGCGGCGGAGGAGTTCCCCGCCCGTTGAAGATGGCGAAGTATTTGGGCGATTTTGGCTGGGATGTGACGGTTTTGACCGTGGAGCCCGGCTACCATGCAACGCTTGATCATAGTCTTTTGCAGGAGGTTCCGCCTTCTGTGCGGATCGTGCGCGCCAAGGAATGGAAAGTTTTCGCCAGAGGAGGGGCAGCTGCGCCAACGCCAGCTGCGCAGTCTCAAGGAGCGAATCCCGCTGCTCCATCCGCCAAAGCGCGCTTGAAAAAAACGATCGTTGCTTTTTTGAAAAAAGTGAAGCCTTACTTCATGATACCAGACGATCAAATCCTTTGGTATCCACAGGCGGTAAAAACAGGGCGGGAATTGATGAAGCGGGAGAAATTCGACGCGATTTTTTCCACCTCCGGGCCTGCAACCAACCATCTGGTGGCCAAAAAGCTTGCAGATGAGTTCGGCTGCAAATGGATCGCGGACTTCCGCGACCCGTGGACGCAAAACATGCATCAGACCGGCATCGAATGGCGGGAAGCGCTGGAGGAGCGGCTGGAGCGAGGCGTCATGGCGAGAGCCGATGTCGTGACGACGGTAACGGCGACGTTCGTGGAGATGTTCCGCGAGAAGTATGGAGACACGATCAAGGCGATGAAGCTGATTTACAACGGCTTCGACCGCGCCGATTTTGCCAACCTGCAGCCGCAATTCGAAGTGCCGGACCGATTCCACGCTGTCTATGCGGGCATTTTGTACCAAAAGCGCAATCCGCGCCTGCTGCTTGAAGCCGTGCGCGAATTGATCGATGAGGGCCGTGTGGAACAGTCTGACATCCTGTTCAGCTTTGCAGGTGTGTTCGATTATCCAGGCTACTCGGAAAACCGGGATTGTGTCGAAAGGCTGCAGCTTGGGGAGCAGGTTCGCCTGCTGGGCAATTTGCCGCACAAACAGGCGCTTGGGCTGATGAAGGGCGGAGATGCCCTGTTGCTGGTCGGCGACGTATCGGCGGATGCCGGTGCCTATATCCCGGGCAAGCTTTATGAATACATGGGAATCGGCAAGCCGATTTTGGCGCTGAACATGGCGGGAGAGGCGACCGAGATCATCCAGCAGTTCCAGTTGGGTGAGGTGTGCGACCCGACGGACAAAGCCCAGATCAAGCAAGCGTATCTCGCTCTGTATCAAGCGTGGAAGGCGCAGAGAGCGCAGCAAGCCGCAGGCGGGGCAGAAGGAGCCGCACGCGACGATGCGAGCTTCTACGAGCGTGTGAAGCGCTATGAGCGGCGGTATCAGGCGGAACAGCTCGCCCTTGAGCTGGACAAGCTCGTTCTTGCGGAACAAACGAAAAAACCCTCGCGTGCGTGAGGGTTTTTTCGTTTGCCTTATTTCGACCTTATTTCGATTCGCCGTTCAAATAATTGAAGAACGGCTGGTCTACCCAGAACTGGTAGGAGGTGACGGAGACGCTTGGATCGATCTTTTTGAAGCCGGCGGCGACGTCAGCAGCTTTGTCGTTGAGCGAGAACGACTGCGCGATGTAGTGGTCTTTTGCGATGTAATTGTTCGTGATTTTTTGGTAGCCTTTCAGTTCGTTCGCAGAGTAGTAGAGCGGCTGCCACCAGGAAGCGTAAATCAGGCCTTTTGGATTTTCTTCATTTTTCTTCGCAAACTTGTTGATTACGGCATCGAATGCTTCCTTGTCGGCAGCTGTCGCGAATTCAAAGCTCAGGTCATACTCCTTGGAGTAGGCGATGTAATTGCCGTTCTCGATTTGCACCACTTTATAGTCAGGGGTTTGTGTCGGCTCGCCCCATTCTTTCAAATAAAGGAATGCGGATGTTTTTGGCTCAAACTGAACTTTGGCATCCAGCCCTTCGCTTTTGAGCAAACCGATCAGCTGGATCGCGTGCGTGATGTCGCTGTGGCCGTAGGTCAGGGAGCGCGCTGGGTCAAAATTGGCGTTGAAACGGCTGTCTTTCAGGTTATAACCGGTCACCAGGCTTTGTTTTACCGCTTGATCGACAACTTTGCGCAATTCCGGCGCATCGATCAGGCTGGACGCTGTCCATGCTTGATACACTTTGCCGTAGATGTCGCTGTCGCTGACATAGCCCAAATAATGCTTGTACGCGCCGGTAAAGGAAAGCGCCTTGCCGATCAGCGTGCTTGCCAATTCAGCTGTCGCAGGCTTTTTGTCAGCCAGCAAACCGTAGTAGGAAGCAGGGACGAGGTTCGTGTCGATCGCTGCCGCGATCTCCTGTGCGGCGGCAGGTGCCAGAGCTTGTCCGTTTACGTTTGCTTTCGCCAGCGATTTCGCTACTTTTTCTTGCGGGTAGGAATAAGCGAGTTCCTTCAGACCAGCTGCGCGCACAGCCAGCGAAACCGCATCAGCAGCAGTCAAGGCGCTGTCTGCTTTCGTGTCGGACGAAAGAGCGGTTTTTTCAATTTTCAGCGCTTTCGCCAAAGCGTCGATGTAGCTCGCTTTCGTAAGGGAAGCGGAAAATTGAATGTCGTAATTTTCTTTCAGGTAAGCGGCGTAGTTTTCAACTGCTGCTGGTGTTACTGCAGCTGCTGCGGTAGGCGCAACGGTCGTTTGCGCGAATGCGCTTGTTCCTGTGCCGAGCGAAGAAAGCAGAATCGCGGAGGCGAGCGCCGTGCTCATCCACTTGTTGGTCTGGCGTTTTTGTCCTGTGGAAAACTTGTTCAAAGCTGTCATGTTCTCTCTCCCCCAATTAGAAAACTTGGCTTGGCCAAGCTGTTGCGCCGACAGAGTATCCGGGATGAATAAAACCGATAAAAATAGTCGGCATTAGTATTGTTGACTAGGTTAGCATGTTTTTCCTCAACTGTCAACGCAATGCAAAAGAGCCGCCAGAAATTTTCTGACGGCCCGCGAAATGAGCAGAACGGTTATGTTTGCTTCCCAATTAATAAAGCAGATACTTCTCCACTTCGCTGATGTCGGGGAGCTTGATGCCCGGATCGTTGTATTTGAAGAAGGTGTAGTTCACTTCCTGGTCCATGTATCCGGCACCTGGGAGCGGGATGATGATCCACGTCTGATATTTGAAAATCAGGTCGGAATCTTCTTTTTCGCTGTCCGTTTTGCCTTCGTTGCTGACCCAGATGGTGGTTTTGATCGTCGATTGCTTCAAAAGCTCTTGCATGTCAGGGCGATCCGCGATCTCTTTTTTCAAGTCGCCAAACAGGTCGCTCTTGCTGCCAGCCAGCCATTGTGCGCCGCTGATCTTGATCTGGAAGGGCGTCGTGTCCACACCCATGATCTTTTCACTCGGCAGCTGCACCGCATCGGTCAGGAACGGAAGCCAATCGTCAAAGCCCTTCCATACGTCAAAGGAAAGCGGCTGCTCTTGCGCCGTAATCCAATAGTCGCCGTTGCGCAAATACGTTTTATCGTGATAGCGGTAATATTGATACGGCTGTGCCGCAATGCGCGCATTGACCAGATAGCCCTCCGGCTTGCTGACGATGCCATCGAACATGCTGGTCGTCGTCCGGGACAGGATGGTGTTTTTCACATAACCGGTATACCAGAACTTTTGCGCTTTCGGATCGGTTTCAGCCTTTTCAATTGCCTTTTTCAGCCGTTCGACCGCGAGCGGTCCTGCCGGCGTCCCGATATCGGTGGGAGCGGACGGCGTGTTTGCTTTCAACTCCTTCACGGCTGAAGGGTAGGTGCAGCCGCCCAGCAGGAACGCGACCGACAAGCAGACGGGAGCCATACGGCGGATTGCTTTAGGAAACATGACGGAACCTCCTTACCAGGCCGTAGCCGACAAGCGCTGCAAACAGCAGAATGACGATCCACATCACCGGCACATTGTGCTGTTTCAAGACGAGCACCTGATGCGTGCCGTAAATGGATGCGACGATTTCATTTTGCTTGTCGCCGTCGACATCGCCGATCTGTACGTTGATCAGCGGCAAATAAATTTTCCACGTTTGCTCAAGCCCTTGCGGCGTATAGTGGAAGCCGGCCAAATAGCGCAAGTAGTAGCTGCTGACCCAGCTCTTCGCCTTGGCGATGATCTCCGGCTGGGGATCGTTGCCCACGGTGGCGAAATTGGAGAAGCGGAACGCTTTATCGTTCGGAGCGCTGACCCACAGGACGTCCCACTTGCCATCAGCCAGCGGTTTGAGCACATAGGATGGCGTATTGGCCACCAGCATCTCGTCTACATTGTCGTGATCGATGTCTGCCACGATGATATCGCTGGTCGCCAGACCGTTGATTTCTTTACGCAGGATCGTATACGCATCCTGTGTCGTGCCGTTCGGGTTGACGGTCATCACCGTCAAGTTTTCTCCGAGCAGGATCAAGCCTTCCTTGCCGCCGGGCAGCCGCATCGTATCGAGCAGCTTGGTCGCGGTGGTCGGGGTTGAAAAGGCGACGCCATCAAATGTCCCGCTCAGCTTGCCGGCGCGGATGGACAGGTTGGCGAACTTGGACCCGTGGCCAAACGTGGAGCGGCTGTCCATCTGGCCGTTGCGCTCGGAGAGTACCTTGTCGATGTTCACCATATCCAAAAGGAACGCGCGGTACGGTGCTGTCCCGGCCTGCATCATGCCCTCGGAGTAAGGCTGGCGCTGCACGTTCGGCAGAAGCTGATCGCCTTTCATCATATAGTAAGGGAAACCAGGATAGTCGACCGGCATTTGCTCCTTGATCGCAGCCATGTCCTGGGCCGAGACTTGCTCATTTGGAATCCGCACCATCTCACCGTTTTTGTAGGTGTAAATGTACATGCTGACCGGCTCGGTTTTCAGCTTGACGATTTTTTCGGCGAGCGCGAGTTTTTCTTCCGGCGTCTCCGGCTTTGGTTCCTCTTCCGGCAATGGCGGCACCTCGTCCTTGTTGCCGTAGGTGATGATCTCCATTTTGCCGTCATGGTCGACGTCATACAGGGTGATCGGGAAAAAGTCGGCCCATTCGCCTTGGTACAGCTTGGGCGATTCCCATTTGACGTAGAAATGGTTCAGCACCGCCAAATTGTCGCGGTTAAACGTAAAGTTGCCGAGGAAAGCTATCAAAAGCAGCGCGATGATCGCATTCCAGCGCAGTTTGCCGTATAGCTTGGCCAAAATGACGATGACCAGCGTCGAGCCGATCACGCCTTGAATGATATGCTTCATCTGATCGGTTTCCAGCGTCTTGAACGCGCGGTCCAGAAGCAAGAAGCCGATGGTAAAGACAGCAACCTCTTTGCGATGCTCCGGGCGGATCAAGTACAGCCCCAAAATGAGCACAGGGACAAAAACGATCAGCGCGATCCAGGAGCCGTCAAGGAACGCCACCTTGATCACCAGATGGTACACAAGGAACAGAATTGCGGCATAAACCGCCCATAATAATGTTTGTAAACGGAAAATGTTGCGCATCGCGTTCCCCTCCTATCGCTGCTTCTGCAAGGTTTTCTCTGCCAGAAGCCCGACGAGAAAGCCCGTCGTGAGCCAGAAATACGTGCTCATGAACGGAACCTCGAAAATATTTTCAACCATATTGTGCAAGGCAGCAGCCAGCAAGCCGCAAAATATCCCGACATAAAGGAAGTAATGAGGGGATTTTCGCCGCTCCTGCGCGAATCGCAGCGCGTAGCGGAGCCCCATGAACATGAGTGTGAGCAGAAGACCGGTGCCGAGAATGCCCGTTTCTGCGATCGTTTTGAACAGATAGCTGTCCGAGTAGATAGTGCCGAAATGACGCGAGCCGACCGCACCGCCGTAATGGCCAAGCCCTTTGCCGAAGAGCGGTTCTTTCATCATCTCGTAGTACGAGTTTTTCCAGCGTGCGATCCGCCCGTCGCTTTCGCTTTTCTCCAAATATTCGGCGGTGAACAGGGTGCCGATGCGATCCTTCACGGTGGAGAGGACGGGCATGTGCGGCACAAAGGAAAGCCCGGCTGCAAGCACGATGGCCGCGAGCGCGAGATAGAGCGTCAACCGTTTTTTCCACAAGTAGCAGCCGACAAAGACGACGAAGCCGAACGCGAACCACGCGCCGCGCGACATCGTGAACAAAAGCGCCGCGATGGTGGTAAGGCTGACGATCGCCCAGACGATGCGTTCCTTCTTGTCCTTGCTGTTCAAAAACAGCCCGATGGCGAGCGGTGAGGCGAACGCCATGAAGCTGCCCAATACGTTCGGGCTGGTAACGATGGAGAAGGCGCGCGTCCGCGTGCTCTCACCAGCGTTCACCCATGCTTCCGGCGTCTGTACGCCAAGCACGACCTGCATCACGCCGATGAAGGCCACGATGAAGCTGACCAGGCCCAGCATTTTCATGAATTTTGCCAGTTGTTCTTCAGAGGCGATCAAATAAAAGCCGATGAAGAAGGTGAGCACATATTCATAGATGGCCCGAAAGCCTTCGACGCTCGCATCCACATTGGACATGTCCGCGACCGTCATGCCAAGGCCAAGCACAAAAAAGGCGGAAAACACATGCTTGATGCCGGGCACGATCCGCGCCCCCCGCAAAAACGGTGTGACGCAAAAGAGCAGAAGCACGATCAGCACTCCTTCATCCCACAGCGAGGAGATAAACGAGATCGGTACAAATTTGCGCAAGACATAGTCAACGATCGGAAAGCAAAGCAATAGATAGAGCCAATTGGCCGAAGCCATCGGCAGCTTGGTAATCGCATGTTTCATGAAAATTCGTCCCCCTGCGACATAGTTCAACCTAAACATTATAATGAAAGTATCTGAGAAATGCTATATGATCTAAGTTGGTAGTCTTGGCAAGTAGATGTGTGACAGACAGATGGGAGTTTTCAGATGAGCGTATTGAAGGCAGCCACATCCATTGTGGCGCTAACCTTGCTCGGGCGTTTGCTCGGGTTTATCCGGACGATGTATGTATCAGATTTGTATGGGACAGGGGCGGCAGCGGACGCTTACTTTACGGCGCTGACGATCCCCATGACATTATTTATGGTCATTCCGGGCGCAATTAATGCGGTGCTGATCCCGACGATGCGCGGACTCATCGAGCGAAAGGCAGAAGGCGAGCGAGAGGCGCTGTACGGAAAAATGCTGGCGATGGTGACGCTGTTCTTCCTGGTGCTCTGCGCGGCGGGCACAGCGCTGTCGCCGCAGATCGCCGGCTGGATCGGCATGACCGGCCAGCGGGCTGCCCTGACGGCTGAACTGCTCGCCTGGATGTGGCCGTCCGTCTTTTTCATCGGCGTGGCGGGCTTGTGGGCGAGCGTGATCAATGCGCACCAGCACTTTTTTACCCCTGCGCTGGGGACGGTGACGAACGGTGCGGTTGTAATCGTCGCCATGTATGCGCTGGTGCCGGCTTACGGGCCGGTCGGTCTCGCAATCGCGACCACGCTTGGCTACATCGCCGCCGCAGTCCCGATGCTGCCGACGCTCAAGCGTTTTGGCTACGCGACCCGCTTTTCCTTTCAATGGAAAGAAGACGAGTCGCTCAAAGGGATGGGCGAGCGGGTCATCCCGATTTTGATCGGCTCCTGCATCTCGCAGGCGACGACCTTTCTGGAGAGAGGGCTGACGGCCGGCCTCGGAGAAGGGAAAATCGCGGCGCTTTCGTATGCCAACCAGATTTTCCAGCTTCCGCTCGGTATATTCGTCGGCGCGTTTACGCTGCCGCTTTTCCCGCTGCTGGCGAGTTATGTCAAGCGCGGCGAGATGAATTTGATGAAAGATACGCTGCAAAAAGGCTTGGCCTATTTGTGGATGCTGATGCTGCCGGTTACGATCGGGATGATTTTGTTCGGCGAGCCGGTGATCCGCCTGTTTTTTGTACGCCAAGGCGGCAAATTCGATGAGACGGGCGTCGCCTGGACCGTGTTGGGTCTGGCCTTTTACTCGCTTGGCCTGTTTGGGCTGGCCGCCCGCGATTTGCTGACGCGCGCCTTTTACGCGCTGGACAATACGCGGACGCCCGTGACCATCGGAGCTTGCGGAATCCTGGTGTACATCGCCTCGGCTTATGCCGGTATCCCGTCGCTGGGACATGGCGGCATCGCGCTGGCCGCGTCCATCTCTGCATGGTTCCAGGCGGTGTTACTGTTCATTTTACTGGCAAAGCGCATCGGCGCTCCGGTGAGCCGGTCATTTTTGCTCACGTGCGGGAAGGTGACCGTTGCCGGGAGCGCGATGGGCGCTGCGCTTTGGGCGGCCAAGCCGTTCCTTTCGCACTTCCATGTGCTGGTGCAAACCGTGGTCGGGATCGGCGGAGCTGCGATCGTGTATGCAATCGTGCTGATCCTGTTGCGCGAGTCGATGATATTCGATGTTGCGTCCAAGTTTCTCAAGCGGGCATCCCGCAAAACCTCATAAAGGAAGAAAAGCCAGCTAACGCGCAAGCTGGCTTTTTCAGCGTTTCCATGAAAATAGATGAAAAACCTACCTCAATTGGAAGAAATTAAACGATCAAAATCATAAAATTTCATAAGTATCAAAGAAAAATCTAAGAAATCTCTAATATAATGAAATCTTGATAAGTTCAAACGAAATTGAATGAAAAAAGGTGCGATGAAAATGGTACGTAAAGCAAATGGAGTAAAGAGCGGTGAAGCCTTTACGAAAGGTACGAAGGCGTTTCCGATAGCGCTGGCAACGTTGCTTGTCGCGACACCGTTTCTATCGATCCCGAAGGCATATGCCGTTACTGATGTATCTGTAGAAGCGGATGATTCGGATGTTGCTGGTGATGACAGCGACTATACGATCAAATTTACCCCGGAGGAAGACATGACATCGGGGGATACGGTCACGATTTATTTTCCCGAGGAATTCAGCATTGACGATAATGTCAGCAAAAGCGATATCGATGTGAATGGAGATACGCCGAAAAAAGTTGAATACGATGACTACGACAATTCGATCACGATTACGCTGAATGACGACTATTCGGCTGATGACGAGATCGAAATCAACATTGCAGGGGTCATCACCAATCCGGATGATGCGGATGATTATGAAATCGAAGTAGAAAACAGCGTAGACAAAGATTCCGATACCGATACGATTGAAATTACAGAAGATGACAGCAGCAGCAGTTCAAGTGATGAATTCAATGTTTCCATTGGCGATGACGAAGAAGATACTGAGACTACATATGAACTGGGCGACATCGACCTTGGCAAGGACGAGCTGGAAAAAGGAAAGTGGGTTAGCGTCATTTTCCCTGACGATAGCATGGTTCCAGATGACATCGATACCTCGGATGTCGAAATCAATGGCTACGAAGTGACCGCTGTCGACATCAGCAGTGATAAAGTAGACCTTAAAGTGCCAAGCGGGGCGGATACCGATGACACGCTTGACATTAAATTCCTGAAGGGTGCCGGTATTACAAACCCGTCCGAAGACGACAATTATACGATCAAAGTGAAATACAACGGCGAAACGTATGAATCCGAAACATTTGATATTACAGGGTCCAGCAGCTCATCTGGTTCCAGTTCAAGTTCCGGTTCCACCAGCTTGAGCGTCGAACCTGATGATTCCACCGTCGGCGCACGAACAGGCTACAAAATCGAAGGCGATTTCGGCAGCAAAAAACTGCAAAGCAGCTCGCAAATCAAGCTGGAATTCCCATCGAGTGTGAGCATTCCGAGCATTTTGTCCACATCCGATTTCACGATCAACGGCAAAACGCCAAAAAGCGTCTATGGCTACGGCAACGTCCTGTACTTGACCACGCCGGACAGCTTCAGTTCGACAAGCGACGTAACGGTGGAAATTTCGAG
Source organism: Brevibacillus fluminis (assembly GCF_052072235.1). Taxonomy (GTDB): domain Bacteria; phylum Bacillota; class Bacilli; order Brevibacillales; family Brevibacillaceae; genus Brevibacillus_D; species Brevibacillus_D fluminis_A. The sequence goes on from NZ_CM125436.1 coordinate 1,681,273, forward strand.
CGACGCCTGGATTTCCAATCCGAAAACAGCGGGGACGTATACAATCGCAGCGACGGTTGACGGCAAAACGGTTACATCCAGCTCGTATACGATCACGGGAGGAGTCACTCCGACGCCAACGCCGACGCCGACAACACCAACGACGCCGACTGCGCCAACAACGACACCGGCGAATAACACTACAGCAACGATCGCGCTGACCAACACGGCGCTGCAAAAGCCGACCGGTCTTACGATCAATTTGAAAGCATTGGCACAGCCTGTCCAAAAGAACGTAGACTTCCTTGAGGTGGTCTTCCCGGCTGGCTACAAACTGCCAGGCGCTGTATTGCCATCGGCTGTCACCGTAAATGGTGTGGCTGCAAGCTATGTCGGCATTCGCGGGCAAAACCTGCTGATCTATCCGGCGCAAGACTTGCCAGCTTCCACCGCTGCGACGATCGCGATTAACGCAAGCGCGAACATCGTTAACCCGGCAACGAAAAATACGTATAGCATCGGTCTGTACAGCTCGGAAGAAAAAAATCTGCTGTTCGCACGCTCGGTAGGCGTGGGCGGTGCGGTCGCGCCGGCTACTCCGGCTCCGGCTCCAAAACCTGCAGCGCCAACGATCGTGTACAACCCGGCATTGCCATCGAACGCTGCGGTGATCAAGCCGAATGTGCCATCCTTCATGCTCGGCGGCAAACTGTATCCGCTGGCACCGACAACCTATCTGGCAAGCAACACGACCAGCATGGTATCGCCGCAATTTTTCAAGGAAGCGCTGGCGTTGACCACGACGTGGAATAGCAGCATGGTTGCGATTGTGAGCAATGCCAAAAGCGTAAAGCTGACGGTTGGCTCCAATGTCGCGGTTGTCGGCTCTACCACCATCACGCTGCCGGCAAAAGTTGAGCTGAAAAACGGCACGCCGATGATTCCGGTCAAAGCCGTGGCGGAAGCGCTCGGCTACAAAATCGGTTGGGATGCGAAAAACTCCAACGCGTACGTATACAAATAAACGAATCGCTTTATCGTCAAAAGCCGCAGAGACTGTCTGCGGCTTTTTATCTAGCCAACCCAAGCGCATGCGAAAACCCCTCCCAACCGCCGAGTGATTCGGGGTGAGAGGGGTTTATCATGTTCCAAGCGGTTATTGTTGTTTCTGGTAAACGCACACGACCATTTTGACGAAATACTCGCGCAAGCCCGGCAGCTTGGCCAGGCCGGAGACGATGGAGCGGAGCGGGATCTCCTGCTGGTAAACGGCAGGATGCTTCACACCTTTTTGAATGCGGCGGAAGCGCGCAATCGTCATCCGGTTGATGTACGAGAAATATTCGGTGCCGTCGCCGCGCTTGCTGATCCGGAACGAAACGCGGTCCTGCCCGTCTGGCAGCGGGGCCACAAGCGTCTTGTACGCGTCGATCATCGCCTGCTCGGAAAACAGGGAGTGCACCCACGGAATGCCGATCGCATCGGAAAGGTGGGCGCCATACGGATGATAGTAGGGCGGGAAGTTGATGTACAGATGGCCGCCCGGCTTGAGCACGCGGAAGCACTCCGCCAACGTTTTTTCCGGCTGGTCGACATGCTCCATCGCGTCGTTCATGATGATCGTGTCAAACGTCGCATCGGCAAAAGGCATCCGGGACGCATCGCCTGTCATGAACTCGGCGATATCCGCCAGCCCTTTCTCACGGGCGAATGCGTTGCCTTCTTCCGCGTAGTGCGGGACGATGTCGATCCCGATGATTTTTTTCGGGCGGAATGTAGCGTAGTAACACGTTTTGCCGCCACCGCCGCAGCCGATGTCCAATACGGTTTTATCCGTAAACATCTGCTCCTGCGTGTGGTACGGCAAGAAAAACTGAATCGTTTGCTGCCCTTTTTGGAATTGCCATTCGGTATAGCTCATCTTCCCGCCATTCGCCAGATTGAACGGATGCACGGGAAGCGGGAACAGGCGGTTTACTTGAAGCAATATCGTGGAAGACAAAGACAAAACGGTTCCTCCTTACCTCATCTTCAAGGCTTTCAGCACGAATTGGCTGGAGCGCATCGCTTCTGCGCTGAGCGTCTCAGAGCTTGCCGCTATGCGGCTCTGTTCGGCGTCGAGCTGATCCAGCCGCTCCTGAATCAAGCCGAGAAGTCTTTCTGAGTCCAAATCGCGTATATGACCGGCGGACGGCATATTGGCCCGCTCGACGAATCGGTCGATTTTGGGGTCATAGGACATGCCGATGAATGGAATTTTTAGCATGCAAGCGAGAATCAGCGAGTGCAGCCGCATGCCGATCACGTAGTTTGATGCTTTGAGCACACTCATGATATCGTGGAAGCTGACCGGATTTTCCAGCAGCTTGGCACCTGGCTCCTTCATGAAAGAGATGATCTCTTTGGAAGGGGCGATATCGCTTGGATAATGCATCGGTAAAAACAGGACATTCCAGCCTTTGCCGACAAAAAAATCGGCTGCATCGGCAACCGCCTGCTTGAAGCGCTCCTCTTGCTTCCAGTTGCGCGCGGAGAAGACGACCAGCGGGCGCGTCAAGTCAGCAAACAAAGAGGACAGCAGTTCTTGTCCCGGCTTGTCCGGAATGTCGTCAGGATGTATCGTAAGCGCAGGATCAGCCGTGACGTACAGAGGTGCCTTCGTGACGCCGCAAGCTTTAAAATCCTGTCCGGATTCATAATCGCGTACCGTAATGACATCGACCCGGTTGACGACCTGTTTGATCAGGCGCCGGCTGAGCGAGGTCAGAATCGGCCCGAAGCCTTGCGCATAAAAGACGACCGGCTTGCGAAGCAGCTTGGCGATCGTCACAATTCCTAAGTAGTAAAGGACGCTGCGAGGGCTTGTCACATCCTGCATCAATGTACCGCCGCCCATCACCAGCAAGTCGCAGCGTTTCAGTTCACGTACAATCGTAGAAGGACTCCATCGGTTGTATGCGGGAATTCCGAACAATTGTGCAGTTCGTTCCGGCTGGTTAGACAGGACGGACATTTCGATATGCGGTTGTTCCCGTCTAAGCGAGCTGATGATGCCATAAAGCACAACATCGTCCCCGGCATTGTTGAAGCCATAATACCCGGAGATGAGAATTCGCGGCATGAGAGTACCTTCTTTCTATTCGGCGTGCATAAGAAGTACAACCTCAAGTATAATAGAGGAAATACAAGGAAGTAAAGCGGACTAGAGCACGTACATGATGCCGCCGCCAATCAGGGCGACTGCCAGGATGATGAAGCCGATCATCAGGTAGAGCATTCCCTTATCCTTGCGGCGACGATAAAAAAATTCATCAAACATGAAGCAACGCCTCCTACGCGTGAAATCCACATTATATAATACCATGCAGACACCAGGAAAGACTACAAAACGAGTGAAAAAAGGAGTAAAAAATGAGTCGATTTTGGCTGAAATATACGATTTCACTTCCTGCGGATCTTGAGGAGGTCTTTCTCGCAGAGCTGTTGGACAGCACCTATACACTAGGCTGGACAGAACCGCAAATCGAGGTGATCGTGACGGAAAACGGATACGATTACCAGGAGCAGCGGGAACAGCCGGTCATCGCATATGTGTTTGAACCGATGGAAGAGGAGCAGCAGGCGCTTGCGGCGCGAATGGAAGACTACCTGAAACAATGGGATGGCGCGATCCGCCTGAAGGCAGTGGAGCAAGTGAAAGAAGAGAATGAAAGCTGGAAAGACGAGTTCGTCCCCGTGCAAATCGGCAGCTTGACGGTCGCACCCTCCTGGACGAAAGGAACTTTGCAAGCCGCAGGCCCTGTTCTGTGGATCGATCCGGGTGCCGCGTTCGGGACAGGCTATCACGGCACGACCCAGGACATGCTCCGCTTTTTGCAGGAAATGGATGTATCGGGAATGCGTGTGATCGACATCGGAGCGGGTTCAGGCATTCTCTCCATTTATTGTGCGCTTCGGCATGCCAAGCAACCGGTGTATGCGCTGGATTTGAACCCGGAGAGCGAATACGAAATCAGGCAAAACCTGGCGCACAACGAGCTGGATGCAAGCAGCGTGGAAGTTGTGATCGGCGATGCCACCTCGCCGGACATGGCGGAACGCATTCCGGAGAAAGCCGACCTCATTTTGCTGAACATCGGCGGAGATGAGGACGTGGCGATTTTGCCGCTCGCAGGCAAGCTGCTGGCACCGGACGGCACGATCATTTTCTCCGGACTGGTCGACTGGAATCGCGATGCGATCGTGGACAAGCTGGTTGCGGAAGGCTACAGCATCAAGGACCAGCGGCAAACGGATGAATGGGTCACGCTCTTGGCCAAACCGGCGCGATAACGTATAGTCCTCCCCATACTCGGCAATACTGCGAAATATCCCCACCTAGGCTCACAGACGCACAGATGGGGATATTTTTCGTACGGATGATGAACCTATCACGATTCGAATCCGGCGGTTAGGGGAGGAAGATCATGAAAACAACTGCGTCTCGCGGGATCAAACAAGTGCTGGTCTATACAGGAGCCGCCATCCTGTTGGCAATTCTTGCATACGTCAGCTATACCATTTATCAATACAGACAGATGACGAACGAGTGGTACCAGCCGCTCGCGGAAGCACCGGCCGATGCGATGCAGCCGCAGGGGATGGAGCATGTGCTGATCAACCAACCGGCACCGGTGGACGAATTGCCGCTAGGTCCGCAAAAAACATTGAAGCCGTTTACGCTGCTTTTGATCGGCATCGACAGCAGGGACGGCGAAAAGGCGCGATCGGACACGATGATTCTCTGCACCGTCCATCCCGCCGACCAGCGTGTGTATCTGTTATCCATTCCCCGCGACAGCTTTATGGAACTGCCTGGCCGCGGCTATGACAAAGTGAACCACGCCATGGCGTTCGGCGGTCCCGGCATGGTCAAGACCGCTCTGCAAAACTTCCTCAACATCAAAATCGACCGCTACATGACCATCGACTTCGATGGCTTCCGCAAAATTGTCGACGAACTCGGCGGCGTGGAAATCAATGTGAAAAAGCGCATGAAATATACCGACCCTACCGATGACACCTATATCGATCTGAAGCCGGGCCTGCAGACGCTGAACGGCAAGCAGGCGCTCGATTACGCCCGTTACCGCAAAAGCGATCTCGGGAAGGAAGACAGCGATTACGAGCGGATCGTCCGCCAGCAGGAAATTATCAAGGCATTGGCGGGAAAGGGCGATTCCGTCCAGTCTTTCCTGAAAGCATTCAAGCTGATGGACATTTTGGGCAAGCACGTCAAAACGGACCTGACACAGCAGGAAATCTCCTCGCTTTTGAAAACCTACTATGATCCGCAAAAAAACCATATCGAGACCGACACCTTGATGGGCACCGACGAGCGCATTTGGCGCAACGGGATTCGCGGCTGGTATTACCTCGTGCCGAAGGAAGAGCGCAAGCGGGTGCAAAAGCAGCTGGAAAAAGAGTTGAACTCGTAGAATAAGCCGTTCTCCTCTTGTTGTTTTTTGGTGAAAAAGAGTATGATAGGACGATAGATTCACTCTGTTGGGGGAGATTGCCAGATGAATTACCGGATTGTGCAGCAAGTGACGCTTGTCGACATGAATAATGAACTGATTAATGAAGTTTTCTTTGATCACGGGGTATTCGAAACCTTTTTCCTGCCAATCGGAAGCTCGGTTGTGACGCGACCGCTCGGATTAAAACAATTCGAGGTTGTGCATGACAGACGGACAGACGATGTCGTCCGTTTCAAAATCATCGATACCGAAATCAATCTCGTGACACAAGGCCAGGAAGTCAGGGCGTACCTCGAACCGATCACCCTGATCATCGGCCAGCATGATGTGGGCGAGTTTTACGACGAATAGGAGAGGGAGCCGCTTTTTCAACGAGAAGCGGCTTTTCTTTTTTATGGTTGGAAAAATCAGAACATTCACTTACAATGAAGGGAGGAAGAGGTTATGCAACGATCGGTAAACAGACCAGTAGAGTTGGGCCATACAAAGGATTGGAGGGTTTCGGACCATGTCAGATACCAAGCCTTGGATTGCCAACTATCCGCAGGAAGTTCCCGCTTCGCTGGAATACCCCCGTGTTCCGGTGACAGCCTTTCTGAAACAGTCTGCGGAGCGTTTTCCTCATCAGAACGCACTCTATTTTCTGGGAAAGCAGATCACGTATGCACAGCTGCTGTCCATGTCTTATCAATTTGCACATGCCTTGATGCGCCGCGGCGTCAAAAAAGGAGACCGCGTCGCCATCATGCTGCCCAATTGTCCCCAAGCCGTCATCGCATACTATGGCACCTTGTTTGCCGGCGGCACCGTGGTGATGACCAATCCGCTCTATACCGAACGCGAGCTGATTCATCAGTTGGTTGACTCGGGGGCCGAGGTTATCGTCGCACTCGACCAGCTTTACGGCCGGATCGAAAAAGTCATGCCCCATGTGTCGCTCACGCACATCATCCTCACCAGCATCAGCGATTTTTTGCCTTTCTTCAAAAAAATGCTGTACCCACTCGCACAGCGAAAGCAAAAATCAAACGCTCCCGTCATTTCGTATTCACAAAATGTTGAACCGTTTTTGCCTGTTTTACATGAAAACGCTGCCAGCCCAATCGAGGTTGACATCGACCCTGCGCAAGATTTGGCGCTTTTGCAATACACGGGCGGAACTACGGGCGTAGCCAAAGGCGTGATGCTCACCCACCGCAACCTTGTCGTCAATACCGTCCAGTGCCAGGCGTGTCTGTACAAAATGGAGCAAGGAAAGGAAAAAATTTTGACAGCCCTGCCGCTGTTCCATGTATTCGGCATGACCGCCGCCATGAACTACGGCATTTCCATCGGCGCCGAGATCATTCTTGTGCCCAAATTCGATCCGGGCCAAATTTTGCGGCTGATCGATAAACTGCGGCCCAGCATGTTTCCGGGAGCGCCGACGATGTTCATCGGCCTTTTGAATCACCCCGATATCCAAACATACAACCTCTCCTCGATCAAAGCGTGCGTGAGCGGCTCCGCTCCGTTGCCGCTGGAGGTGCAGACCCGCTTTGAAGAGCTGACGCAAGGCAAAATCGCCGAAGGGTACGGCTTGACCGAGTCATCGCCCGTCACCCACTCCAATCCGTTTTGGGGGCGGCGGGTCAGCGGCAGCATCGGCTTGCCATGGCCGGATACCGACTGCCGCATCGTCGACCCGGGGACAGGCGAAGAGCTGCCACAGGGCTCGATTGGCGAGCTTGCGGTCAAAGGCGGGCAGGTGATGCTTGGCTACTGGAACCGTCCGGAGGAGACGGCGGCTGTCTTGCGCGATGGCTGGCTGTTGACCGGAGATGTCGGCTATATGGACGAGGACGGGTATTTTTATATCGTCGACCGCAAAAAAGACATGATCATCGCCGGGGGCTTCAATATTTATCCGCGCGAGGTGGAGGAGGTGCTGTTCGAGCATCCGTCCGTGCAGGAAGCGGCCGTGGTCGGCGTACCCGACCCGTATCGCGGCGAGACGGTCAAAGCCTTCATCGTCCTGAAAGCGGGCTGCGAGTTACATGAGCAGGAGATGGACCAATTTTGCCGGCAACGACTGGCGGCCTACAAAGTTCCGCGTGCCTATGAAGCGCGCAAGGAGCTGCCCAAAACGATGGTTGGCAAGGTGCTCCGGCGCCAATTGCAGGAAGAAGAGAAGAAGCGGCACGAAGACCAGTCAGCCAAGTTAGGCTGACAAACGAATACGTTCGTAACTGGGAGCGATGCTGCCTGATCCAGTCTGACTGGGAGGGGAGATCGCTTTTTTTGTATCAGGGCAACTGCGGCTTAAGCTGAAATCATGGCGTAGCCAGGTTTTCTGATTGGCGAGAACAGGCGTTGACACTGCGCTTTGTCATCGTTTACACTTGATGTGAATGAACAATCATTCATTGTTGTGTGATCTGTTGAATTGAGTGGAGGTACTTATGGCAAAGAAAACGGGGGAAAAATATCAAGCCATTATCGATGCGGCCGTCCGGGTCATTGCGAAACACGGGTATCACAATTCCCAAGTCTCGCGCATCGCCAGAGAGGCGAAGGTGGCAGACGGTACGATCTATCTCTACTTTGAAAACAAGGACGATATCCTCATCTCTGTCTTTAACGAAAAAATGGGCCAGTTTATTGAAACGTGCCGTGATCGAATCTCGACAGCCGGGACGATTCAGGAGAAGCTGTATATTTTGATTCATGCCCATCTGAGCCAGCTGGCGCAAAATCCCGAGTTCGCCATTGTCACGCAGATCGAGCTGCGGCAGTCGAACGAAAAGATCAGCAAAGGGATCGGCGAGGTGCTCAAAACGTATCTGACGCTGATCGACGGGATAATTGAAGCGGGCATCGCAGAGGGCGTTTTCCGCGACGAACTCGATGTGCGGATGGCGCGCAAAATGATTTACGGCACCATCGACGAGACCGTCACGTCATGGGTAATGAAGCAGTGCAAATACGATCTCACCTCACTGGTGGAGCCGATCCATAACCTCTTCCTGTACGGATTGGTTCGCAGGTGAAAAAGCTTGTGCATCAATTGCTTTTCATCTCCGCCTATTTTTGGTACAATCAACGTATCCGCGACAGACTGAGCGTTCGCTCAGTTTTGCTGCGCGGGTAAAGCCTTCTTGCTAAAAAAGGTTTTTCCAAGTTATATCGCGAAAATTGCTAAAATACTGATCATAGAGTTGGAGGGAGAGAACATGGCTTACACCACTGTGCATTATGAAGTGGCGGATCGCGTCGCTTGGCTTGTGATCAACAATCCGCCGGCGAATGCGCTCAATCAGGCAACGTTGACCGATTTGGGCGCCGCACTCGATGAAGCGGCAAAGGACGATCAAGTGAAAGCGGTCGTCATCACGGGAGAAGGGCGCTTTTTCGTTGCCGGAGCCGACATCAAGCAGTTCACACAGCTCGATCAGGCAGAAGCGCAAGCGCTTTCGGAAACCGGACAGGCGCTGTTTGCGCGCATCGAGTCGTTCCGCAAGCCAGTCATCGCGGCCATTAACGGAGCGTGCCTCGGCGGCGGGCTGGAGCTTGCGATGGCTTGCCACATCCGCTTTGCGGCAGCGGAAGCAAAGCTCGGGCTGCCCGAGCTGAATCTGGGCATCATGCCCGGCTACGGCGGCACGCAGCGTCTGCCGCGGTTGGTTGGCCCGGGAAAAGCGACGCAGCTGATGCTCACCTCCGACATGATCGGCGGCGAGGAAGCCCATCGCATCGGCCTGGTCGAAGCGGTATATCCCGCAGAAGTGCTGCTTGATGAAGTGAAAAAGCTGGCCGCCGCGATCACCGCCAAAGGAAAGCTTGCGGTCGCGTACACGCTGGAAGCGATTCAGGCCAGCCTTGCGGAAGACCATGATGCAGGATACCGCACCGAAGCCCGGCTGTTTGGCCAAGTGTTCGGCACGGAAGATGCCAAGGAAGGCATCAGCGCCTTCATCGAAAAGCGGAAGCCCGAATTTTCCGATCGTTAAATAAATGAGGAGGGGAATCTCATGAACATTCTGGTTGTGCTTAAATCTACGTTTGATACCGAGGAAAAAATCGTCATCCAAAACGGTGGCATCAGTGAAGACGGGGTAAAATTCATCATCAACCCGTACGATGAGTATGCCGTGGAAGAAGCGATCAAGCTGAAGGAAGAGCACGGCGGCGAGGTGACGGTTATTTCCGTTGGACCGGATCGCGTGCAAACCGAGCTGCGCACTGCGCTGGCGATGGGTGCCGACAAAGCGGTGCTGGTTGACGATGAATCGCTGTTTGGCGACGAGTACACCACAGCGAAAGTGTTGGCTGCGGTTGCTCGCAAACTCGGCTTCGACATCATCCTCGGCGGCCAGATGGCAGTGGATTCCGGCGCAGGCCAAGGCGGTCCGCGACTTGCAGAGGAACTGGGCATCAACCACATCTCCACAGCCGTGAAGCTCACGGTCGACGGTTCTACGGTAACGGTCGAGCGCGACATCGAGGGCGACCTGGAAGTGGTGGAAGCAACCTTGCCGGTCCTCATCACGGCGCAGCAAGGGCTGAACGAGCCGCGCTACCCTTCTCTCCCTGGTATCATGAAAGCGAAGAAAAAACCGCTGGATATCCTCTCGGCAGATGACCTTGGTCTTTCCGCTGATGAAGTGAAAGCGAAAACGACGGTTGTCGATACGTATCTGCCGCCGAAAAAACAGGCGGGCCGTATTCTTTCCGGCGACATTCCGGCTCAAGCGGCGGAACTCGTCCAATTGCTGCGCAGCGAAGCGAAAGTGATCTAAGGAAAAGGAAGAGAGGGATATCCATGAAAAAAGTATTGGTACTCGCAGAAACACGTGATGGCAATATTCGCAACGTTTCCTTCGAAGCATTGTCCGCAGCGCAGGCGATCGCGGCAGGCGGCGAAATCACCGCAGCGGTATTTGGACCGGGCGCTGGCGCACATGCAGCTGCACTTGCCCAGTATGGTGCCGCCAAAGTCGTGGTCGTGGAAAACGAAGCGCTCGCGCAATATACGCCAGACAGCTATACACAAGCATTTTCTCAAGTCATCGGCACGGTTGAGCCGGATGCGATCGTCATCGGCCATACGTCGATCGGCCGCGACTTGGCGCCGCGCATCGCAGCGCGCCTCGGATACGGCCTCGTTTCCGATGTGACATCCATTGAGGGAGACGATGTGTTCGTCCGCCCGATTTATGCCGGAAAAGCGTTCCAAAAACGCAGCTTTGGCGACAACAAAGTGTTCATCACCGTTCGTCCGAACAATATCGCACTTGTTGCCCCGGATGCGTCCAAAACCGCGGAAATTGTATCGCTTGACGTCGAGCTGAAAGATCTGCGCACGATCGTAAAAGAGGTTGTTCGCAAAACGAGCGGCAAAGTCGACTTGTCCGAAGCGAAGGTCATCATTTCCGGCGGTCGCGGAGTCAAGAGCAAAGACGGCTTCAAGCCGCTGGAGGAGCTTGCTGATGTGCTTGGTGCAGCGGTAGGCGCTTCGCGCGGCGCGTGCGATGCCGATTATTGCGATTACTCCCTGCAAATCGGTCAAACAGGCAAGGTGGTCACACCTGACCTGTATATCGCGTGCGGTATCTCCGGCGCGATCCAGCACTTGGCGGGCATGTCCAACTCCAAAGTGATCGTGGCGATCAACAAAGATCCGGAAGCGCCGATTTTCCAGGTGGCGGATTACGGAATCGTCGGCGATTTGTTTGAAGTCGTACCGCTTTTGACCGCAGAATTCAAAAAAGCGCTGCAGTAATCGCATCGCCAAAAGGAAAAACCCACTCCCTCCCGGGCAGTGGGTTTTACACCATATGGTAGCTTTGCACACCATATTCCTGTAGAGCGAGTAAGATGTCAGTGGCGTCGTTCCCTTCGATGAGAAGGGCGATGTTGCCTTCCCCGATCTTGCTCTCGCAATTGCTGCACTGTTCGAGGGAAAAGCCATGCTGCTGCAAGGAGTCCGCATAGCTTACGGTTTGGTCGAACGGATCTTGGGCACCTGCCGACTCGTTTAACATGGTGATGGACGAGATAGAGGTATCCAAAGCCAACTGCGAGACGAAATGCTGGGCGGCGCGTTCATCGGGAAAAAAGGTTACAAACGTTGGCACAGCAGGCATCCCCTTTCTACCCCTATAGGTTTGTACAACATCGGACATAATATGTGTGTGGCGAAGTGCGACTGCACGTGGTCATCTTTGACAATGGATGGTATACTTTACATGGGAAAGAGTATTACCGAATGATAGGAGGTAGCTATAAATGGCAATCGTAAACGTTTCCGACCAATCTTTTGGTCAAGAAGTAGAACAATCCGGTACTGTACTGGTTGACTTTTGGGCACCATGGTGCGGACCTTGCAAAATGATCGCACCTGTTTTGGAGCAAATCGACAGCGAAGTGGGTTCCCAAATGAAAATCGTCAAACTGAACGTTGACGATAACCCGGATACAGCAGGCCGTTTTGGCGTGATGTCCATCCCAACGCTGATCGTTTTCAAAGACGGACAGCCAGTGGACAAATTGGTTGGCTTCCAACCAAAAGAAGCGTTGATGGCAGCGCTGGGCAAACACCTGTAAGGCATATCCATTTGGAGCACATGCAGCAGCACCCTGACCAAGAGGGGCTGCTGTTTTGGCGTTTTTAGCAAGGATATAAAGCATACATAATATTCTGATTTGATGTGAAGATGCATCGGGAGGTCTACTGTGTCGTTTTTTCGCCATTTGCCGATAAAGGTCAAGCTGATAATATTGGTCCTCTTTGCAGGCGTTTTCATGACAGGCATAGGAATTGTCGGATATTTTTACATGATGAACATGGCTGCGAATTCGGAAGAGATGTACAATCAAAACCTTATCCCGATCGGGTGGATCGAGCAGGTCCAGATCAATAATGAAACGTTGGCGGCCACGACGCTGGAAATGATTGCGAACCATGATGAAGAGCTGGAAAGCACGCTAAGCGGGCGGATGAAACGGCTGCTGCAAGAAAACGACGTGCGCTTTTCCATGTTTGAAAAATCGCAAATGGATGACAACATGCGCAAAATGGTCGAGTCCTATAAAGCTGCGGTGGCAGCCTATCTGCCGGAAAATGACAAGCTGTTGGAACTGGCGGCTGACCATAAGCAGCAGGAAGCCTACGACCTGTACCGCAGCAAAGTGCAGCAGTTGCGAGCGCAGGTAAACGATAAGCTCACGACACTGGCTGATTATGCGCGCACGACTGCCAAACGGCTGAATGAAGACACGCTGCAAAGCGTCGGGCAGGCGCAAATGGCGATGACAGCCGCGAATGTGATCGTATTGCTTGGGCTTGCTGTATTAGGCTGGCAAATGTCCCGGATGATTACGCTTCCGCTTGGGCAGCTGCAAAAATGTATGGCACAGGCGGAACGCGGCGACCTGTCCGTCGCAGGTACCTACCGCTCGAAAGATGAGATCGGGCGTTTGACCAACGATTTCAACAGCATGGTAGGGGGACTTCGCGAACTGATTCGCGGTGTCAGCACCCATGCGATCAGCCTCTCTTCTTCCGCCGAGCAGCTGTCGGCAAGCACAGGGCAGACGTCGGAAGCGACCCATCAAATCGCCTCCTCCATCCAGGAAGTATCACACGGCGCTGATCTGCAGCTGCGCTCAGTGGAGGAAGGCGTGCAGGCGATGGAAGAGATTGCGATCGGGATCGAACGGGTGGCGCAATCGGCCGTCACGGCCGCCCATACGTCCAAAGAGGCAAATGCTGAAGCGGCATACGGCAATGAGACGATTCGCAAAGTGATGGAACAGATGCAGCGCATCCAACTCACTGTGGATCAATCTGCGGGCATGACGCGCCAGCTTGGGGATAAATCGCAGCAGATCGGCCAGATTGTCGAGACGATTGCCGAGATTTCGGCCCAGACCAACCTGCTCGCGCTCAATGCGGCGATCGAGGCTGCCCGCGCCGGTGAGCATGGCAGAGGCTTTTCCGTGGTGGCCGACGAGGTACGCAAGCTGGCGGAGCAATCGCAAGTGTCTGCGGACAGCATCGCGGGCTTGGTTGACGTGATCCGCCACGAGATGAATGCTGCGGTGACGGCGATGGACAAAGGCTATGCAGAAGTGTCCGAGGGTATGTCGGTCGTCAAGGAAGCGGGAGCGGCTTTTGAAAAAATTACGCAGCGGGTCGACCAAGTGGCGATGCAGATGGAAGAAGTTTCGTCCGCATCGGAACAAATGGCGGCAAGCACCCGGCAATTTGCGGATTCGGTCAATTATATCGAGCAAATTGCACGCGGTTCGCTTGCGAATGCCCATGCCGTGGCGGCTTCCTCGCAGGAACAGCTGGCTGCGATGGAGGAAGTTGCCGCTTCTACTGAAAGTTTGAACCAAATGGCCCAGGAATTACACGAGCTGACAGGCCGCTTCAAGGTGTAAGCTAGAGTGAAGGATAGAGGACAGAGCAGCACGCTGTTTTCTATCTTTTCTTTTTGGGAAAGCAGAACATCTGTTTTTTTGGTACTATTGAGAGAAGAGAATCCTGCTCGAACGGAGGCTGAGATTTTGAGCAGCTTGAAGGATAAATTGGCGGTGCTGCCGGATAAACCCGGCTGTTACCTGATGAAAAATAAAAATGGCGAAATCATTTATGTCGGCAAGGCAAAAGTGCTGAAAAACCGCGTGCGCTCCTATTTTACCGGTAGCCACAACGGCAAGACCCAGCTTTTGGTCAGTGAAATTGCCGATTTCGAATATATCGTGGTATCCTCGGCCATCGAGGCGCTTGTGCTGGAGTGCAATCTGATCAAGCAGTATGACCCGCGTTACAATGTCATGCTGAAGGACGACAAGACGTATCCGTACATCAAGATTACGAACGAAAAACAGCCGCGGCTGGAGATTACCCGAAAGGTGCTAAAGGACAAAGGGCGCTATTTCGGCCCGTATCCGAATGCCGGAGCGGCGCAGGAGGTCAAAAAGCTGCTGGACCGCCTGTATCCGCTGCGCAAGTGCAAGACCTTGCCCAAGCAAGTATGCCTGTACTATCACATGGGGCAATGCCTCGCTCCCTGTGTGTACGAAGTGGATGATGCGGAAAACCAGCGCATCGTCGAGGAGATCGACCGATTCCTCGATGGCGGCCATGAAGCGATGAAGGCCCAGCTGACCGAGAAAATGATGGAAGCGGCCGAGGCGATGGAATTCGAGCGGGCCAAGGAGCTGCGCGACCAGATTCGCAATATCGAGGCCGTGATGGAAAAGCAAAAGGTCACCTTCACCGACACGGTCGACCGCGACATCTTCGGCTTTGCCGTCGACAAAGGCTGGATGTGTGTGCAAGTGTTTTACATGCGCCAAGGCAAGATGATCGAACGGCAGACGACGTCCTTTCCTTACTATGGCGAGCCTGCGGAAGATTTCATGTCGTATGTGACACAATTTTATTATGACAAGCAGCAAGTTTTGCCCAAAGAGATTTTGCTGCCGCAGGAAAGCGAACCGGAGCTATTGGCGGAATGGCTGGGCGTCAAAGTGCTGACGCCGAAGCGCGGCAAAAAAGTCGAGCTGGTGCAGATGGCGGGCGAAAACGCGCGGATCGCGCTCGAGGAAAAATTCGCGCTGATGTCCAAGGACGACGCCCGTACGATCCAGGCGATGCACAATCTCGGCCATGCGCTCTCGATCGGCACGCCGCACCGGATCGAAGCTTTCGACAACTCCAATATCCAGGGCGCGGAGCCGGTTTCGGCGATGATCGTGTTCACCGATGGCCGCCCGGATAAAAAAGAGTACCGCAAATACAAAATTCAGACCGTGGAAGGGCCGGACGACTACGGCTCTATGCGCGAGGTCATTCGCCGGCGTTACAGCCGGATGCTGCGCGAAAATCAGCCGTTTCCCGATCTGATCGTCATCGACGGTGGCAAAGGGCAGATTCAGGCAGCGATGGACGTGCTGGAAAACGAGCTGGGCTTGTTCATTCCGGTCTGCGGTCTTGCAAAAGATGACAAACATAAGACGGCGATGCTCCTGTTTGGCGACCCGCCCGAGCCGGTTCCGCTCAAGCGGGACAGCAACGAGTTTTATTTGCTGCAGCGGATCCAGGACGAGGTGCACCGTTTTGCCATCACGTTCCACCGCGCATCCCGCTCCAAGACGATGCTGTCTTCCCAGCTGGATGAAATTCCGGGAATCGGCGAAAAGCGCCGCAAGCTGCTTTTCCAGCACTTCGGGTCGATCAAGAAGATGAAGGAAGCGACGGTCGAAGATTTCCGTCAGCTCGGCATCGGCGACAAGGTCGCCCGGGAGATCATCAGCCATTTGCGAAAAATGGTTTGAAGAAGCATTGTCAATTGCGTTTTGATTTGCTATAATCGCACTATTGTTTCACCAACTTCATAAGACCTCACTTTCCTTTGGAAGTTGAGGTAGAGGCGCGAAAACCATAAGTACCCTCCTACCAGATTGGGAATCGAAGACGGGAGCGGAAAGGGGAATTCGCCGAAGTGCATGGTGCTACCCAAGTGCCGTGTGCTGGGTCTGTGTTGAAGAAACACAGGACTGTCATCTGCCTGATCTACCCGTCATGCAGATGGAGAGCTATCTCACGGGAGCCGAATGGTTTTTTCGGCTGCGTGTACAAGGGAAGGAGGAGCTACTATGTCTATTACAGGCATCGACAGGAGTTTCCTTGTCGATGCCTTTTTTGCATAAAAGAATAAAGAGAGCCTACTGATAAAAACAAAAAGAGAACAACAGACATAAGTGGAGTGGGGAGAGAATACAATGGGAATCGTTGTGCAAAAATTCGGAGGGACTTCGGTCGGAACAATTGAACGGATCGGGCGCGTAGCCGATCGAATCATCTCCTACAAAGAAGCGGGGCACCAAATGGTCGTCGTTGTCTCCGCGATGGGCAAATCGACAGATGTGCTGGTAGACATGGCGAAAGCGATCAGCGCCCACCCGGACGAACGGGAGATGGATATGCTTCTGTCCACGGGCGAGCAGGTCACGATCGCGCTGCTTTCCATGATGCTGGCGGAAAAAGGTCATCGGGCGGTATCGCTGACCGGCTGGCAAGCGGGCATCACCACGGAATCGGTACACGGCAAAGCCCGCATCAAGCATATCGACAACGAGCGGATGAAAACGGAGCTTGCGCAGGGCAACATCGTGATCGTTGCGGGCTTCCAGGGCATTTCCGAGGAAGGCGAAATCACCACGCTGGGCCGTGGCGGTTCCGATACGACGGCCGTGGCGCTGGCAGCCAGCCTGAAAGCGGACAAATGCGAAATTTTCACGGACGTATCCGGCGTGTATACCGCTGATCCGCGCGTCGTTCCGGCAGCGCAGAAGCTTGACGTGATTTCGTATGACGAGATGCTGGAACTGGCAAATTTGGGAGCGGGCGTGCTGCATCCCCGTTCCGTCGAATGCGCAAAAAAATATGGAGTTTGCCTTGTGGTGCGCTCCAGCTTTACAGATGAGGAAGGAACTTACGTGCAGGAGGGAAAAACAGTGGAAACAGGTAGAGTTGTTAGTGGAGTCGCACATGATGAAGATGTGGCAAAAATTACGGTGGTAGGTATGCCGGCACAGGTCGGCACATTGTCCCGCCTGTTCAACACGCTTGCTTCCCATCATGTGAATGTGGATATTATCATCCAAAGCTCCTATGACGCCAAAGCGAGCAACATTTCCTTCACCGTGGCAGGCTCCGATTTGGCACATACCCTGCAAACGCTGGAAGCGAGCCGTGCCGAGCTGGGCTTCGACAAGGTGGAATATGAAGAAGCATTGACCAAAGTGTCGATTGTCGGCGCAGGTATGGTCAACAATCCAGGCGTAGCGGCCGAAATGTTCCGCGAGCTGGCCGAGCAAGAAATTTCCATTAAAATGGTGTCGACCTCAGACATTAAAGTTTCGTGCGTCATCGCGTCGGAGTACGCGGACCGTGCCGTGCGGGCGCTGCATTCGATTTTCCGGCTGGACGCACAGGAAGTGGCGGTCGTTCACGGAATATAGGGACAAATGAATAAATATTGACAGTCTCGCCCTTGCAAGCGTATGATTAATGCAAATTGAATCGTAACTCTTATCTAGAGTGGCGGAGGGACTGGCCCGATGAAGCCCGGCAACCCCGATTTTCGGAGAGGTGCTAATTCCAGCAAACGTTTTGCGCGTTTGGTAGATAAGAGCGGGTCGAACTCTGATGAGAACACCCCTCTTTTCGTAACGTGAAAAGAGGGGTTTTTAATTGGTCATGCGCGGGCAGGGGAGTGAGCAATTTTGCAGAAAATTGTGATTGATGAGTTGACACTGGAATCAGGGGAAGTGCTCTGTCAGGTAGAGGTAGGGTACAAAACATATGGGAGCTTTGATTCGGAGCGCAATAACGCGGTTCTGGTTTGCCACGCGCTTACCGGGGATATGTATGCCGTGGGCGACGAGGAGCGTGCAGGCTGGTGGGAAGGGCTGATCGGGCCAGGCATGCCGATTGATACGAACAATTATTTTGTCATCTGCAGCAACGTGCTGGGCGGCTGTTATGGCACCACTGGTCCTGCAAGCTGTTCGCCGTCCACAGGCAAACCGTACGGCTCCGCGTTTCCCGTCGTGACCGTGCGGGATATGGTGACCGCCCAATACCATCTGGTGAAGCAGCTCGGCGTCGAGCATCTGTATGCCGTTATCGGCGGATCGATGGGCGGCATGCAGGTGTATGAATGGGCCGTAACGTATCCAGACATGATGGATATGGTCATTCCCATTGCGACATGTTCGCGCCTGTCGGCGATCTCCATCGCCTATAATGACGTCGGGCGCCAGGCGATCTGCAACGATCCGGAATGGCAGGGCGGGCACTACTATCCGGGCCCAGGGCCGAAAAACGGGCTTTCCACCGCACGGATGCTCGGGATGATCACGTACCGGACGGCAGAGCTGTTTGAAGAGCGGTTCGGGCGCAGCCTGCAGGCGAAAGCGAGCCAGCATCTGTACGATACGACGTTCCAGATCGAAAGCTATTTGCGCTACCAGGGCGAAAAGCTGGTGGAGCGGTTTGACGCCAACAGCTACCTGTACCTGCTGAAAGCGATGGATACGCACGACATCGGCAGAGGCCGTGACGGGATCGAAGAAGCGATCAAGCATATCCGGGCGAAAGTGGTCAGCATCGCCATCACCAATGACCTGTTGTACCCGATCGAGCATCAGGAAGAGATGGCGGAGCTGATGAAGAAAAACGGAATCGAGGTCGATTTCTACACCATCGATTCCAAGTACGGGCATGACGGCTTCCTCGTCGAGTTTCAAAAAATGGCCCGCATCGTTGCCCCTTATTTCGCCTAATAATAAGGAAGAAAAGTCAGTGATTCCTTCCACTGGCTTTTCTTACGCGGGCAAGCAATTGTTCCCAGCCTTTTTATAAGAAGGGCAACGGCGTTCTGCCCGTTGGCTGGCGAAGCCCTTTTTTTGCAAGTAGGCTCAAGTCGTTCTTTTTTCTTCTATTGTAATGAGCGCATGTTCAGGGCGGCTGTCTTTTGCGCAAACGACCAAAAACTGCCCATGAAGCGGGCAGGGATCATGCAAGCGGCTGAGCGCCCCGGCCACGATGCCGCACTCCAGCGCGAGCGAGCGCGAAAGACGTTCTGCCGGATAGTACATGAACTGCGGATGGGAGAGCCGGTAGCCGGCGAATTTCTTTTCAAGCTTCACGGGTTCAAGCTTGCCGAGTCCCAGTTGGATGAAGGTCAAGACCAGATCGTCCTCGCTCTGGATATTCAACTCCGTGCCAAGGTCCCGTCCAAGCCAATACAGGATCGATGCCTCGCTTTCGCCGAGCAAGCGGGTAAACAATGTCTCCCGGAGCAGATGGTAGCCTGTATAGGGCATGTTGGCCTGTTCCAGACGGGCAAGCAGAGGGGCGGGGATCAGCGAGCGCAGCGGGCTGGTTTCTGTACGCATGAGGCACTCTCTCCTTTGTCTAGCAGTGGCATTACGCTATACTCTATGAATGAAAATGAAGCCTAATGACCGAAAACTCTTAATCGACAAAAAAAACTATCATTCAATCTAAAAAAAGAATAAGTCTATTCACTGGCTTGACGCTCTTTGTGGACAGGAGTACAATGGTTTTGGTCACAGAATGTCTATACTTTTTTCTTATTAACGACATATTTTGACAAGGCTGCAATGAGAGCTGCTGCCTTTCGTGTAACTGCCGCATTTATAATGACAGGTAGCAGTATGTGAAAGCGGGCACAACCTTTGTCGGCTGACTCAGTATGTCTAACCCACTGTATTGCGGGCAAGGATAAGGAGAAGTCACTACATATCATTAAGGAGGGAACTTTGCATGGCGAACAGCCATCACTTTTTGAGTCGAAAGCTGCATTCATTACTTGGTTTGGTTCCAGTCGGTCTCTTTTTGCTGGTTCACTTGACTGTCAACTACCAAGCAACAAAAGGCGCTGAAGCGTTTAACAGCGGAGTAGGATTTATGGAAAGCCTACCGTTCCTGATTGTTCTGGAATTTGTTCTTATCTACATTCCTTTGCTGTTCCACGCAATTTACGGTTTGTACATCGCGTTCCAAGCAAAGAACAACGTCGGTACGTTCAGCTATTTCCGCAACCAAATGTTCCTGTGGCAGCGTATCACCGGGGTGATCACCCTGATCTTCCTGGCGTGGCACGTATTCCAAACCCGCATTCAATACGCGCTTGGCAATGTTGAACTGAACTATGACATGATGGCAAATGTTCTGTCCAACCCAGGCTTCATGATTTTCTACATTATCGGTACGCTTGCTGCCGTATTCCACTTCTCCAATGGTATCTGGGCTTTCCTGGTTCACTGGGGAATTACCGTAGGGCCGCGTTCGCAACGCGTCGCAACCTACGTCACGATGATCATTTTCGTAGTGGTTGGTTTTATCGGAGTACGTGCAATCACAGCATTTATCCAGTAGGAAAAGGGGGAAAAAACCATGGCAAAGAGCAAATTAATCGTAGTTGGTGGTGGCCTTGCTGGTCTGATGGCAACCATTCGTGCAGCTGAAAAAGGTGTTCCTGTCGAACTGTTCTCCCTCGTTCCGGTGAAACGGTCTCACTCCGTCTGTGCGCAGGGCGGCATCAATGGTGCCGTCAACACAAAAGGGGAAGGCGACTCTACATGGATTCACTTTGATGACACCATTTATGGTGGGGACTTCTTGGCAAACCAACCGCCGGTAAAAGCGATGTGTGACGCTGCACCGGGGATCATTTACATGTTGGACCGCATGGGCGTTATGTTCAACCGTACGCCAGAAGGTCTTTTGGACTTCCGCCGTTTCGGGGGCACGCAGCATCACCGTACAGCATTTGCCGGTGCGACTACTGGGCAGCAGCTGCTGTATGCGCTGGATGAGCAAGTTCGCCGTTACGAAGCAGAAGGTTTGGTTACCAAATATGAATATTGGGATTTCCTCGGAGCCGTATTGGACGAAGCGGGCGTTTGCCGCGGAATTACGGCGCAAAACCTGCGTTCCGGCGAAATCAAATCGTTCGCTTCTGATGCGGTCATCATGGCAACCGGTGGCCCTGGTATCATCTTTGGTAAAACAACCAACTCGATCATCAATACCGGTACTGCCGCTTCCGCGCTGTATCAACAAGGCGTTATTTATGCGAACGGGGAGTTCATCCAGATTCACCCGACCGCCATCCCGGGCGACGACAAGCTGCGCCTGATGTCCGAATCCGCTCGCGGTGAAGGTGGACGCGTTTGGACGTACAAAGACGGTAAACCTTGGTATTTCCTTGAAGAAAAATATCCGGCATACGGAAACCTCGTTCCGCGTGACATCGCGACTCGTGAGATTTTCCACGTGTGCGTAGACATGAAGCTGGGTATCAACGGCGAAAACATGGTGTACCTCGACCTGTCCCACAAAGATCCGAAAGAGCTGGATGTAAAACTGGGCGGTATCATTGAAATCTATGAAAAATTCGTTGGGGAAGACCCACGCAAAGTGCCAATGCGCATTTTCCCTGCGGTCCACTATTCGATGGGCGGCATGTGGGTTGACTACAACCAAATGACCAATATCCCTGGCCTGTTTGCTGCCGGCGAGTGCGATTTCTCGCAGCACGGCGCTAACCGTCTGGGTGCAAACTCCCTGTTGTCCGCGATCTTTGGCGGTATGGTAGCGGGTCCGAAAGCGATCGAGTACATGAACGGCTTGGAGAAATCCTCGAGCGACGTATCCAGCTCCGTATTCGACAGCTACACCAAAAAAGAGCAGGACAAATACGACAACATCCTGAAAATGGATGGCAACGAAAACGCTTATGTCATCCACAAAGAGCTGGGTGACTGGATGACCGCCAACATGACGGTTGTTCGTTACAACGATCGCCTGCAAAAAACAGACGAGAAAATTCAAGAGCTGATGGAACGCTACAAGCGCATCAACCTGAACGATACGCAAAAATGGAGCAATGCCGGTGCATCCTTCACGCGTCACCTGTGGAACATGCTGGCACTGTCCCGTGCGATGACCATCGGTGCCTTGAAGCGTGACGAAAGCCGTGGTGCTCACTACAAGCCTGAGTTCCCGGAACGTAACGATGAGCAATTCCTGAAAACCACCATGGCGAAGTACAATCCGGAAACAACTGCACCTGAGATTTACTATGAAGATGTTGATATCTCGCTGATTGCACCTCGGAAGCGTGATTACTCTACATCCAAGAAGGGTGGTCATTAATCATGGCTGAAAAATTGGTTCACCTGATTATCACTCGTCAGGATACACCTGACAGTACGCCATATACCGAAGAGTTCAAAATTCCTTATCGTCCGAACATGAACGTCATCTCCTGCTTGATGGAGATCCAACGTAACCCGGTTAACGCATCCGGTCAAAAAACCAAGCCGGTTATTTGGGAATCCAACTGTTTGGAGGAAGTGTGCGGCGCTTGCTCGATGGTCATCAACGGCAAGCCTCGCCAAGCTTGTTCCGCGCTGATCGACAAGCTGCAGCAACCGGTTCGCGTCGCTCCAATGACGACGTTCAAAGTACAGCGTGACCTGTCCGTAGACCGTACCCGCATGTTCGATGCGCTGAAACGCGTAAAAGCATGGGTACCGATCGACGGTACGCATGACCTGGGCCCAGGCCCTCGCATGCCTGAAGTTGAGCGTCAATGGGCATATGAGCTGTCCAAATGCATGACGTGCGGCGTATGCCTGGAAGCATGCCCGAACGTAAACCAGAAGTCCGACTTCATCGGTCCGTTCGCAATCTCCCAAGTTCGTTTGTTCAATGAGCATCCAACCGGCGCTATGCACAAAGGCGAGCGTTTGGAAGCATTGCTGGAAAAAGGCGGTATCGCGGATTGCGGTAACTCGCAAAACTGCGTGCAGGCTTGCCCGAAAGGCATTCCGCTCACCACATCCATCGCTCATATGAACAAAGAAACAATCAAATATGCAGTGAAATCGTTCTTCTTCTCGTAAGAAGATCGCATAAACGGCGACCCCTTGCAGCGAATTGGCTGCAGGGGGTTTTTTTGCGTGGATGCAATCCCTTCCTTTTTCCCAGCCACAAGCAACTTGTTCGTATAGGACCGCGCCGCAAAAGGAAAACTGAAGGATACATCAATTCTATCCAAAGGTGGCAGAACATGAAAAGACAGCTTCTATGTTGCGGTGCGGCACTTACCACTCTCTTATTGCCAACCTCTGTTCGGCCTGCGAACGTTGCGGATGCGAGGACTTTCCAGTCGGAACAGCACATACATAACGATTCACTCCATCAAATAACCGCCAACGAATGGCAAGCGCTGCAGGAAGTGGTCAGCGAGGAGAAGCTCAAGGAATCCGCAGCTTCCACGCTGGACATGATCGAAGCGACCAAAGCCTGGCAGGAGGCGGGCGTCAAAGGCGAAGGCATGCTCATCTCTGTCATTGATACAGGCGTCAATCCGAAGCATGTCGATATGGTCGAACCGCGCGACAAGCGTGCAGCGAAACAGAAAACCAATACGACAGCAAAAGTGATCAGCGGCTTTAACTGGGCCGATCGCAATGACGTGACGGCGGATGTGGCGAATTCCCAGCACGGCATGCATGTAGCAGGCATCGCGGCGGCGAATGGAAAAGTCAAAGGGGTCGCGCCTGAGGCACAGATTTTGAGCGAAAAAGTGTTCAGCAACTATCAGGGCGAGCTGCCTTCTTTAAGCGAGTCGATCTTGTTCGCCATTGACGATTCCATTGCGAAAAAAGCGGATGTGATCAACCTGAGCCTGGGATCATCGGCCGGCTATGTGGACGATTCCAGCTCGGAGCAATATGCCATCAAAAAAGCGGTCGATCAAGGGGTGATCGTGGTCGCGGCAGCAGGCAACGACGGCTATTTCGGCAGCGATCGGATCATGGAGAAGAACCCGGACTACGCGATGGTCGGGTCGCCAGGCATCGCGCCAGATGCATTGTCGGTCGCTTCGGCGAATTCGACGATGCTTGCCGGGATGAGTTTTCAAGTGGAAGGAGTCAACGATCTGGAGCGGGTCGTGTACATGGTCGGACACCCTTCCAGCGGCGAAGCGCTGAATCCGACACAAGCCTTGTCCAAAAGCGTGGATGTCGTCTATTTGGGCAAAGGCAAAAAGGAAGATTACAACATCTCGGTAAAAGGGAAAGTGGTCTTGCTGCAGCGCGGCGACACTTCCTTTGATGACAAACTGGCCTTGGCCAAAGAGGCGGGCGCTGTCGGGGCCATCATCTACAACAATCAGCCGGGACCGTTGATCATCAGCGCCAATGAAGCGAAAAATATGCCGGCGGTTTCCGTGCTCAAGCTCGCTGGCGAGAAAATGGTCGCGGCTTTGAAGCAAGGCAAAAAAGTGAAGGTCAATTTTGACGGGCAATATGCGCAAAACAAGCTGCCGTTCCCGAATGGCGGAACGATCTCCTCGTTTTCGTCGTGGGGACCAACGCCGGATCTGCAATTCAAACCGGAAATCACGGCGCCAGGGGGCGGCATTCTTTCGACCGTGCAGGAGAGCGATTATGCGGTGAAAAGCGGAACCTCGATGGCGACGCCGCATGTGGCCGGCGGGATGGCGCTGATCAAGCAGGCGTACATCAAGCAAGGGCGCAACTTGCAGGGAAGGCAGCTTGTCGACGTGCTGAAGGCGGCGGTCATGAACACAGCGAATCCGATCATGGACCCGCGGGAAATCGCGGCGACATCCGTCGGCGGGAAAACGGGCGTGCTGCCGTATTCGCCGCGCGTTCAAGGGGCGGGCATGATGCAGATCAGCCAAGCGATCAAAACGCCTGCCATCGTCACGGATAAAAAAGGAAAAGCCGGCGTCTCGCTGGGGCAAATCGGAAGCACAACGACTTTTTCGCTCTACATCGACAACAAATTCGGCAAAAAGCCGCTGGTGTATCACCCGAAAGATATGTTCGGCGTCATGACCGATTTGCAAAAGGAAGGCATCAACTGGATGACAGAGGTTCCGATCCCTGATGCAAAGCTAAGCTTTTCGCCACAAGTGGTGACAGCGGCGCCTGGTCAGAAGACAGAGGTGAAAGTAACGCTCACCTTGCCTGCGGATATGAAGCAAAACACGTTTGCGGACGGATTTATCCAATTTGTGCCGGAGCAGACCGATCTGCCTGTGCTGAAAGTGCCGTTTTACGGCTTTTATGGCGACTGGGATGAACCGCGTGTCATGGATGCGCCGATGTGGGAAGAGGGGAGTCAGGAAAAGCGCACCGGCGTGAAAACGACCTGGTACCAGGACAAGGAAAATGACAAATGGAAGTACCGCGATTATCTCGGCGTGAACGGGGTGGCGGAAAACGGCAGCGTGTTGGTCGATCCGGCAAAAATCGCCTTTTCACCGAATGGGGACGGGCATTATGATACGGCGGCACCTTCGATCACGTTCCTGCGCAATGCCAAGCAGGTGTCCATCGATGTGGCGGACAGCCAGGGGAAGATCGTCCGCTCGTTGGTCAAGGATGAAAAGGTGACGAAGTTCGACCAATCCCGATTGGGCATCCCATACTACTACACGGAAAAGGAAGAATGGGGCTGGGACGGAAAAATCTTTTCCCAGACCAAAGGGGAATACGTGCCTGCGCCGGATGGACAGTACCAATTCATCATCAGGGCGCGAATCGACGAGCGCAATGCGGGCTGGCAAACGTTGAAGCTGCCGATCAAAGTCGATCGGGAAGCGCCGCGTGTGACGGCCTCGATCTCCGGCAATCGGGTAAGCTGGAGCGCACGGGATAAGGATGTGCAAGGCTACTTCCTGTACATCGACGGCAAAAAAGCAGGCGGGCCTTACTCGGCTACGGAGACCGGAACTTTTATCGGTCAAGGGCATAACCGGATTACACTGGTCGCATACGATTTTGCAGGCAATGTAACGAGTGTGAATGTGAAGGGGCGCAGTGACATTTCGCCGCCGACCATCCTGTTTCCCAACGATTTGTTCCAGCAATTGCTGGTGACGTCGCAATCGAATGTGGCGATCCGCGGGAAGGTAAGCGGCGAGGATATGCTGGAGCGCGTACGCATGACGATCAATAAGATGCCGGTTCCAGTCGACGCGGACGGCTCTTTCCAAACCGTGCTTACGCTGCCGGAAGGCCTGCACTTTGTCAACTACAGCGTGAAAGATTACACCGGCAATACGCGGGAGTTCGTTCAGCGGATCATCGTGGATAAAACCCCGCCCGTGCTGACATTGGCGAACGATGGGACGGAGGAAGTTTTTTTCGACGGGACGACCAAGCAGATGCTGCTGCCCATTCGCTTTTTGTACAATGACCTCACGTACAAAGGGCGGGTAAGCGTGAACGGCAAAATCATCTCCAGCTGGGAGGAAGATCAGCTCGAGCCTCCGGTGCAAAAAAACTTGGCGACCATCGTGACGCTTACCGAAGGGGACAATCGCATCCTGGTCGAAGGAAGGGATGACGCGGGCAACACAAGCACGATGGTCCTGCATGCCTATGCAGACACATACTCGGGCAATCTGGCGCTGTTTCGGGAGGAGCAGCGGGTCAAATATCAGGCGAAGCCAGCTGCGGCAACGGGACTCACGGTGGCAAAACAAGCGGCAGGCGGGGATGCGGGAGAGCAGACGGTCGTTTCGGGTCGCATGGCAGGGGCAGCACCGTTTCTTTTGACGGCGCAGTATGGGGATAAGGTGCTGGATGCGGATGTGAACGAACGCGGCGAATTCCGCCTGCTGCTGCCGCGCAACCGGAATGGCGGCAGCTCGTGCGTGCTGCGCGGCACCGATGCGTTGGGGCGCAAGGTGGAAAAAACGATCGCGATCACCAATCAAGACGCCAAGTCCAAGCCAGGCTTCCAGGACCAGTAATGTTTTACCACGGCATCAATCGGGAATATGCGGAAAAGCAATTCCCGATTCTTTCCCCGCGCCGCTCGCTCTCTCATAAAACCGGGGAGCAGCTGTCCGACCGCCTTCATCTGATTCGGCAGTTCGGCTTGGAGCCGCTGCATCTGCTTGAGGCGAGCGAGGATTATCCGGAACAAACGTGCATCCAGGCATGCCTGCATTTTGGCGATACCGTTTTTGCCTTCGCGGCGTTACAAGCGCCATACTGGCAGCTTTCCATGCATGAGCTAGCGGTCCCCATTCTGGATTTGCGGAACGCCTGTGCGATTTTTACTACAAATAACGACATCTTTCGACTCAAATCGAGTCTGCCTGGAATCCCAATTACGATTGTGGAGAAATTTGGCGATTAAGGCTTGTCTCCTACCCCGAATGAAAATATAATGGAACGTATAGGAAATTCAGCGGGGAAAGGAACTGTTTGCACATGAAAGCCCAGTACATCAACCCATTTCTTGATTCAGCCTCGATGGTTATTCAGCAAATGTGTAACATCTCTCCCACTCGCGGTGAGCTCTCTGTAAAGGATGTGACGTTTCACGACGATCATATCTGGATTAAAATCGGCATTACAGGACACCTATCGGGTGACATCATTTACGGGCTGCACAAGGAAGTTGCATTGCGAATTGTCTCCGCTATGATGGGAGGCTTTCCGATTAGCGAAATGGATGAGATGGGCAGAAGCGCAATCTCCGAGCTTGGCAACATGATTTCCGGAAATGCCAGCGCACTCCTGTTTAACCAGGGAGTGACGATTGACATTACGCCCCCGCAGCTTGTAGATGATCATGGCAGCCTTCATGCAGGTGGACAGGCTTTAACTGTGCCTCTTGACCTGGGTGATTTGGGACGCTTGGAGATTCAAGTCGTGGTACTAACGTAACAAAATAAAACGAGGCGCCATTCGGATCACGATGGGCGCCTTATTTTTTTCAACCAGGTGAAACAAACGGGAAGACGGCTTTATAAAAAATAATAAAATATGAATGAGAAACTGGTCACGTCCGCAAAGATGTAGTATCTTTGGGATTAGCAGGGGGTGCAAAAAATGTTGACCGCACTAAAACAATTTATTGGTATGTTTTTTTTGGTGCTGCTGGTTGCCGGTACGCCACTGATGCTGTATACAGCCAACGAAGAAGTGCAATTTGAGCCAGACGGAATGATCAGCCATGCTGTCTACTTGCTCGAAAGCCTCGCGGAAGGCTCGCTTGGCACCTATTACCTAGGTATGACGGAGCGCAGTATCGCGGAAGATATTTTGCCGTTTACCGTACAGTCCTTTCAATTGCTGTTTACCAGCGTGCTCATCGCTGTGGTGGGCAGTCTGACTTTCGGCCTGTTTTTTCAGCGCATCCGGCTCGTGCGCATCGTGCAGCGTTTGCTTGATGTGATCGCGACCATCCCGGACTTTATCCTCATTCTTTTTTCAATCGTGTTGGCTGTCGGGTTCTATAAGATGACGAACGTGCGCATCATTACGCTGTCTCCGACAAGCGACGCCACGAACAACTGGTTTCCGACCATGGTGTTGGCATTGGGGCCGACAATCTATCTGCTCCGGGTCGTCAGCATGAAATACGTGCAGGTGTGCGGCGAAGATTACATCGCGACCGCAGTGGCCAAAGGGATGAACGTGCGCCATGTGCAACTGCATCACGTCTACAAAAACATCAAGCCGTATTTTGTGGCCGACTTGAAGAAAGCCGTGGCCATCACCATCGCCAATCTGTTCATCGTCGAGTATTCGCTGAATGTCGTCGGCTTGACCCGCTTTATTTTCTCACGTTCGGGCTACCAGTTTACAGCAGCGGTCATGGGTTTGCTCGGCATTATTTGCCTGTCCATCATCGTCTACTTTTTGATGATCGCCATCTTGTACGTATTTGAACGCAGCGTGATTTACAAATAATTTTCGGAAAAGTGGAAATCGCTTGCGAATTATTTTTGTGGAGAGGGATCGTGAATGAATCGAAGTCGTTCCAACCCGAGTTTGTGGATCGGCGGCATCCTTGTCTGCCTGCTGCTCCTGATCGCCATCATCGGACCTTTCGTAGCGCCGTATGACCTGGATTTTCAAGAGAAAACGAGCAGTTCCATCGTCAACGGCAAAACCGTGATCAAAACGCCGCCGCTTGAACCGTCGGCACAGCATCTGCTGGGGACGGACAAATGGGGGTACGATCTGCTGACACTGCTGCTGCATGGGGCCCGATACACCGTATTTGTCACCATCGCCATCGCGCTCTTGCGCGTTCTTTTAGGAACGATCATCGGCCTTTATATGGGGATGAGCGAGGAGAAGCAAAACTGGTGGATCACCATCGAGAATGCGTGGAGCTACATCCCGATCTTCATCCCGGTTTATTTTATTTTGCTTGGCGTCAACATCAATTCCGATTTGAGCACATCCGCGCTGATCGCACTGTTCATTTTCCTGGTCACCTTGCTCGGCATGCCAAGCGTTGTCTCCTCAATCCGGCAAAAAACCGAGCAAATCAAAAACATGCAGTATATCATCGCGGCCACGTCGCTGGGCGCCGGCAAAAATGCCCTGATTTTCCGGCACATTTTGCCGCAGATCAAGGAGCAGATCGTCATCGTCTTCGTGGTGGAGATGGTTGCCATCATGACGCTGATGGGGCAGCTCGGGATGTTCGACCTGTTCGTGGGCGGAACGAAAATGACGATGGACCCGCCGACCTTCCATTCGGTCACACATGAGTGGGCCGGTCTGATCGGCTCGTACCGCAGCTTTATCTATGGTTCGAGCACATGGATTTACATGTCGCCGTTGGTCGCGTTCATTTTTGCCATCGCGGCGTTCACCCTTCTGTCCAAAGGGCTACGTGACCGTTACCAGACCACGTATCACCGGACACCGTACATTTAATGGATTTCATCGGGGAGAAGAGGAACCTCGAAGCCCAATTGCGCATATTGTGTAGGGCAATAGCCTAAAAAGCTTACAACCCGGCACCAACACCCACCCCCCTACATAGGATAAGGTGACGTTATCCCTCAGCCTTGTTCCTGTAGAGCCCACAAGGAGGGGTGGCACGATTGAAAGGTAGCGACCAAACCAAACCTTTGTTGACAAATCGCGAAAGAGAAGTGTTTGAACTCTTGGTCCAAGACAAGACGACAAAAGAGATTGCTGGTCAACTCTTTATCAGTGAAAAAACCGTACGCAATCACATCTCGAACGTCATGCAAAAATTGGGCGTGAAAGGTCGATCGCAAGCGGTTGTTGAGCTGGTCCGACTTGGAGAACTGAAGATTTGAACCGTGAAAACCTACCCTCCCTCTCCGTTTTTTGTGAGAAGGGAGGGGGTTTTTTTCTGTTTGTGGGGAGGGGGCTTTCGCTTATTTTTTGGAACCGGAATTGTCGATTTAACACTAATTCGGCAGACAGCAACAAGCTGCTCGTAAGAAGTTGTTTGCCTCGAACATGTGGGGTTGATGCGTCCTCGGCGATCAGGGAGAATGGCAGTTCCCGTATAGGAGTATCCGGTTACATGTAGCTACAGGAAAATGAAATATCAAACCCTTCATTTATCCAGACATCACCATATCTTTTAACCTTAGCTTTGACATATCTGGTCTTGCCATTTGTATTACCAATGTATGTGGCACGAATCATGTACTCGTCTCCAACTTTTTTACATTCGTGAATACGGAAATTCCAGATCCAGAGAGCACCATCAACCTTGGAGTTTTCATATTCTTGGCATGTATATTTTATGTGCTGTTCTAAGGTAAGCCTTTTGCGATACCAATGATCGAACCAATTAATGAGATTCCTGATGGGCGAGTTCGGAGTTTTCTCTTCAGCAAGTGAAATGATGGGGGAGGCTTGCAAAAAACAAAGGAAAACGATTGAGATGAGTAATTTTTTCACGCATACCACTCCTTCTGGACTATCGTTTCCATGCGGAGTGGTGAATATTAGAAAGCAACTATGCGGAACAACCGAATCGTTCAAACCGAGGGGCAGCAGCAAGTGGAACGGGAGGTAAAACACGGATTGAAAAAATAACATGAAAGAGTGCTAATCTCAAAATTGAAGGCGGTTGCTCTCTTGGAAAACGGGCAGCCGCCTTCTTGTTTCTGCAGCGCGGATCGATGAACAGGCTAAAAGTCGGAGTTCAGTAATTGTACATTGACTCTCAGATGTCATTTTCGATGTCAATCAGGACGAGTCGGCAGAGATATGGGAAGAGCTGGAGGAGCGGATTTCGGCAGTCGTCCACCATTCGGATGGCATCGGCTGGGGTTTCACGACGGATCGAATGTTTGTATAAGCAGTTGAGATGGAAATAACAGAAGCGGACGCTACCAAAGAGGCTAGAAATCAAAATGAGGGGAGAGCTTTGGCGTATTTTCACAACTGGCATTGTCGAATTAATACAAATTCGGCAGACAGCAACAAACTGCTCATAGGAAAAACACCGAGACCATCAGACTCGGTGTTTCGAGAAAAGATACTAGGATTAGGGATGGAAAATTGAACCGAGAGCATGAACAATATTGCCAAGTGCACGAAATACATTAAAAAATATCAGCTCAAAAAAATTCATTGAAACATCCTCCTCTGAAATGATTTGCTCTTCGGTTTTTAATGATAGAAAGTCTATCGATCACTTTGTACTAACCAAAGTTATGTTTTCAGAAGAGACAAGTTCAAATGGATTGATCAACTTCGATTCAAGTGTATAGTCGTAGCGGATGAAGCCTTTATGATGAGCAATTTTGTCATAAAGAGCACGAGCAGTGAAATTGTCCTGGCGGGTTTGCCAGTACAGTCCAGAAGCTTTATGTTCTCGTGCAGCTTGAGCTACCCGTTCGATAAGGGCGCGGGCGACCCCATGCCCGCGAGCAGTTTCGTCAACGAAGAGGTCTTGCAGGTAGCACACATCTTCTTTCCAGATGGTGGGCTGAAAAACGTAGTGGGTGATACCGATCAAGTTTCCATGAAGATGCGCCCCGAAACCGAATATTCGATCGCCAATGAGCAGGCGGTTCCAGATCTCGTCGTATGTGGAATCTGGGAGTTCTGTCTCGTAAAAGGCTTTGTAGCTTCGAGCCAATTCGTTCCAACGATTGCGATCCTCTGCTCGTAGCGGAGCGATGTCAAGCCTGATATGTTTGCTTGTTTTTTCAGCCATTTGAAAATCTAACCTCCTGGTTGTTACCATAAAAGATTTAATACTTATGTTATCACGAATCTTTTACGTCATAAGGATACAGAACCTCGTTTGTTTACCAGGTCAGAGAAGATTGAAGTCAAAAGGTTGCTTTTGTAGTTGAGATTCTATGGAGGATTAGGATGTTTCCTGCAAGCCCTCCCCAGCATTTCACCTGCTGAAGAGAAAAAATCGAACCCGCCCATCAGGAATCTTATTAATTGGTTCGACCATTGGTATCGCAAAAGTTTAACTTTAGAAAGCCACGTGAGATATACATATGAGGAATATAAATATTCTAAGGTTGAAGGAAAACGATTAAGATAAATCATTTTTTCACACATACCACTCATTCTGGATTATCGTTTCCATGAGAATGGTGAATAGTATGTAGGTTTAACAAAAGAGAAATTTACGCATGCAGAGGGGGAGGAAGTTCTCGGGAATGCTGTCGCTTTTCGCAGTCTCATGATTAATGGCCGTTAACGCCATGATAATGCAAATATTCCCAGACCATTTGCACATACTATGGTCATCCAGGTGAAAGGAGTGGGTTATCATGGCAAATCGGAATCAACGGTTAGTACCCCATGCGAATCAGGCGTTAGATCAGTTAAAGTATGAGATTGCTGCCGAATTCGGCGTTGTTCTTGGTCCGGAAACATCTTCACGCCAAAACGGCAGTGTGGGTGGGGAGATCACAAAGCGTTTAGTGTCATTCGCGGAATCGCAATTGATACAAAACAACTTTCGGCAACGGTAAAAAACAACCTCTTTTTACATAGCGAGACGGGGAGGAGCCACCGACGGACGAAAAATCCGGTGCGGTGGTTCTTTTTTTCCCGTGTCTCCTATGCCATCATTTTAGATGGGGGCGATGAAGGATGTTCCAGGATTTCAAGCTCGTCGGTGACCGGCCGGTCGCGATGCAAGTGAAAGAATACGTCAAACGTTTAATTATAAAAGGGGCGCTTCAGGCGGATCAGAAGCTGCCCTCCACACGAGAAATGAGCGGTCTGTTAAAAGTGAGCCGCAATACGGTCATTGCAGCGTATGAAGGTTTGGAGGATGACGGGTTCACGTATGCGATCCCTGGCAAAGGAAGCTTTGTCGCCGCTATGCTGGGCCAATTCGCCGCAGATAACGGAGGAGCTGACGGCTCCGCCACCTGGCAGATCGACTGGAAGGTAAGAATGAACGAGTATGCGGTCTCGGCAGTCGAGCTGGATCGGATGAAGCAGGGCATCCGCGCCCCAAAAGGGACCATTTCGTTTACGAGCATCGCTCCGGATGAGCAGCTGTTTGATCTGGGGGATGTAAAGCGAGCTTTTATGGATCGGATGGCAATCGAGGGGCAGGTGCTGCTCAACTATGGCTATGCCAAGGGCTACAAGCCGCTGATCGATTACCTGATGCGTTATATGGAAAACAAAGGCGTCGATCTGAACGGAAAGGATTTGCTGATTACAAGCGGGTTTACAGAAGGCTTTGACATCGTGTTGTCGGCCCTGCGCCCTTCTTCACGACGCGGAGCGGCCATCTGTGAAAATCCGACCCATCATACCGCGATCAAAAATTTGAAGCTGCACGGATTTGCGATCACCGGCATTCCGATGGAGCGGGACGGTATCGACGTGGAGCAGCTTGAGGCGGTCTTGCAGAAGCAGTCAACCGGCTTCGATCTGGCTTATTTGACGCCTTCCTACCACAATCCTACAGGCATTGTCATGTCGCCGGCGAAGCGCAGCGCCGTTATGAAATTAATGATGCGCTATCAGGTTCCGGTGATCGAGGACGGATTCAATGAGGAGCTGCGCTACTCGGGAGCGCATGTTGCCCCATTGATCGCGACAGCCGGGCAAGGGAACGGAGTCATCTATATCGGCAGCTTCTCCAAGGTGCTGTTCCCGGGCTTGCGGGTGGGCTGGGTGCTTGGAGATCGGGCGCTGATCGATAATCTGGAGAGCATCAAGCGGGCACGGACCATTCATACATCAACAATCGATCAATCGATCTTGTATCAATATTTGCTCAATGGAAATTTCGATAAATATGTTAAAAAAGCACGGATGGAATATAAGCGCAAATATGAGCTGACGAAGGCGTGCTGTGAGGCATACATCCCTTGGGCGCAATTGTCCGGCGACGGGGGCCTGCATTTGTTTCTTACGTTTCCGCCAGGCGTAAATACTCGCCAACTGCTGGAAGCTTGCACCGAACAGGGGGTTATTTTTACACCGGGAGACAAATTTTTTGTTCAGGAAGGGGAAGGGACGAATACCATGCGGCTTGGTTTTTCACGAGTAACGGATGAAAATATCGTCCGCGGGAC
The DNA here is from genome assembly GCF_052072235.1 of Brevibacillus fluminis. Lineage (GTDB taxonomy): Bacteria > Bacillota > Bacilli > Brevibacillales > Brevibacillaceae > Brevibacillus_D > Brevibacillus_D fluminis_A. The sequence continues at coordinate 1,715,723 of NZ_CM125436.1, forward strand.
TCGGATCATCGGTGAACAGGCGCGCAACTTTTTTCAGGAGTAACCATTTTCAGGAAAAATGAGGTGTCATGATGAAGATCGGCGTAATTATGGGTGGGATTTCCTCTGAGCGTGGGGTTTCTTTGCAGACAGGGCAAGAGATGATCAATCATTTGGATCGCAGCCGCTATGAGGTCGTTCCCATTGTGATCGAGCAGCGTGCGGATTTCATCGCACAGGTTCAGCAGGCAGGCATTGATCTTGCGCTGTTGGCGCTGCATGGCCAATATGGCGAGGACGGCACGGTGCAGGGAGCGCTGGAGACACTCGGCATTCCCTATACAGGCAGCGGTGTCCTGGCAAGCAGCCTGTGCATGAATAAGCAGCTGTCCAAAATGCTGCTGAAGGCAGCGGGCGTGCATACGCCTGAAGGCCTTTACTGGCAGGGTGAGTATGAGCCGCAGGCGGTGGAGCAGCTGGGGTACCCGGTTATTGTGAAGCCGAATATGGGGGGATCAAGCATCGGCATCCAGCTTGTGCATCATGAGAAGGAGCTGCTGCCGGCTGTTCAGGAGGCTCGCCGTTTGGATCAGGTGATCTTGATCGAGCGCTATTTGAAAGGGACGGAGCTTACCTGCTCGATTTTGGATGGCGAGGTATTGCCGATGATCGGGATTCGCTCCGCGCATTCGGAGTGGTTCGATTACAAAGCGAAATACGAGAACGGCGGCGCCGAGGAGAAGGTAATCCAGCTTCCACCCGATACCATGCAGCGTGTGCGCGAGGCGGCGCTTGCCAGCTACCGGCTGCTGCAGTGCAAGGTCTATGCAAGGGTCGATATGATTTTGTGTCAGGATGTGCCTTATGTGCTGGAAGTAAACACCTTACCGGGCATGACGGCCAACAGCCTGCTTCCGAAGAGCGCAGCTGCAGCTGGTATAACCTTTACACAGCTGCTGGACCGGATTATTGCCAGCTCGCTTGGTGAGCGGAAACAGGAATGGGGGATGGTGCAAAATGGGTAGAGAAGAGGGAACAGGGCAGTTTTTATCCTCGCGCGTACGGGATATTCGTCCATCGGGAATTCGCGCTTTTTTTGATCTGAATGCAGCAGGCGGTGATACCATCGCCCTTGGAGTCGGAGAGCCGGATTTTGTTACACCGGAAACGGTACGGGAAGCGTGCATCCAGGCATTGCGTGAAGGTCAGACAAAATATACGTCAAATGCCGGCTTGATGGAGCTGAGGGAGGAGCTTTCGGCCTATTTTGCCAGAAGTTTCGCACTTTCTTATGATCCGGCGCAGGAAATCATCGTGACGGTAGGGAGCAGTGAAGCTGTCGATCTGGCGCTGCGGACCGTGATCAATCCGGGTGATGAGGTGCTGATTCCGGCGCCAAGCTATATTGCCTATGAACCGATTACCCATCTGCATGGCGGTAAAATCGTGGAGGTGGCGACTACGGCAGAGGAGCAGTTCAAGCTGACCCCGCAGGCGCTGCGAGCGGCGATTACGCCTCATTCAAAGGTGTTGATGATCAATTATCCGTGCAATCCGACCGGAACGGTGATGACAGAGCAGGATTGGCTGCCGATTGCAGAGCTTATTATCAAGCATAATTTGGTTGTGATTTCGGATGAAGTTTATGCCGAGCTGACGTATGGGAGAAAGCATGTCAGTATCGCCTCCTTGCCAGGCATGAAGGAGCGGACGATTGTGATCAGCGGCTTTTCCAAAGCGTTCGCGATGACAGGCTGGCGGGTAGGCTATGCGTGCGGCCCGCGCGAGTTGATCGCCGGTATGCTGAAAATCCACCAGTACACAGCCATGTGTGCCCCTACCATTGCACAGATCGCAGCGCTCGAATCATTGCGTCATGGCTTGGCTGCCAAGGATGAGATGATGGCGAGCTACAATGAACGCCGCAAGAAGTTTGTAGCAGGCTTGAATGCAATCGGGCTGGCCTGTCACGAGCCTGAGGGGGCTTTCTATGCCTTCCCATCCATCGCTTCGACCGGCATGTCATCCGAGCAGTTCGCGCTCAGGCTGCTTGCGGAAGCGAAGGTAGCGGTCGTGCCGGGACACGTTTTCGGATCGGGCGGCGAGGGCTTTATTCGCTGTTCCTATGCAACCTCGTCCGTCGATTTGGAGAAGGCGCTGGAGCGGATGGGAATGTTTATGCAAGCGATGCAGCCGGTTTGAAATGATCGCGGTGAGTCGATGCGTGAATCCGATCGTTCAAAAAAACAGAGGCAGTCTAGGACGTGATGATCTCGTCCATGGCTGCCTCTTTTTCGATTGTTGTGGTTCGTCGGCTGGCCGGAAACGAATTTTATCCAGTTAATTGCGATGGTAATAGGCGGTTTTTTCCATGCAGAAAATAAAAGTTGACATTATAGGGTAGGGGGGTATAGTATATGGTATAATCAGGAAATCGATCAGAATAGGAGAATGAACATGAATACACAATCATTACCGAATGTCCAGTCTGTTTCAGGGATTTCAAGGGGACTCATGCTTGTTACCTTTCTGCTTGGAATCTTTATGGGGGCTTTGGACCACGGCATTGTTGGTCCTGCCTTAAGCTCCATTTTTACGACGTATCAAGTGAATGAATCCTGGGGAGTCTGGAGTTTTACCATGTATACCTTAACTTTCGCGGTCAGTATCCCCATCTTGGGGAAACTGTCAGACCGGATGGGCAGAAAGGAAACATTTATGTTGGGGATCAGCTTGTTTGCGGCCGGCTCAATCATCGCTGCGTTTGCCCCAAGCTTCCCGGTATTCCTCTTGGGGCGAGCTGTGCAGGCCATCGGTTCAGGGGGGATTTTTCCGATAACGGCAGCGCAGATTGCCGCCACCACTCCTCCTCAAAAGAGAGGAAAAGCTTTGGGATTGATTGGTGTCGCATTTGGGATGGGGACCATTGCCGGGCCCTCTGTCGGGGGAATGATTATCTCGGTTTTCGATTGGCAGTGGATCTTTCTTATCAACGTTCCAATCTCTATCATCATTTTGCTGTTGATCGCCGGGATGAAACAACAGCAGCCGATTGTCAAAAAACCAATTGATTTTGGGGGCATCGTTGTACTTAGTGCCATCATTCTTTCCGTTATGTACGGGATTTCAAGCGGCAGTTGGATGTTTGTCCTCCTTGGTGCTGTACTGACACCCTTGCTGTTGTTCATCGAAAAGAAACAACCGGACCCGGTTATGAACACAAGCTACTTTACCAGGAAAACGACCCTTACATTGCTCATCTCTTCCCTGACTTCGGGTTTCATCATGGCTACTTCAATCAACTTCTTGCCGATTTTTACAGAGACGGTATTCGGGATGGAAAAAGGGAACTCGGGAATGTTGGCCACACCGTTTGCTGTCTCCTCGGTAATCGCTTCCCTGATTGGAGGAGCGATGGTCGATAAGTTGGGGGCAAAAAAAGTGCTTCTCCTTGGATTTGTGATCTCTCTGCTGGGAGCATGTACACTCGGGTTATGGATTGACTCCGTCTCCCTCTTTTTGGTAACCATTGTGGTAATGGGGTTTGGTGTCGGGATTATTATTGGAGCGCCGCTGAATGTCCTTATTTTGCAGGCGGTAGAACAAAAAGATACGGGCGCAGCGATCGGCTATGTCAGCCTCTTCCGTTCACTCGGTTCAACGTTTGGAGCAACGGTAGCAGGCAAACTCATTGGAATGAGCACGGGTTTTACATACTTGTTCATCGTTAGCGCTTTCGCTTCCGTACTAAGTGTTTTGCTTATCCTCGTATTTGTAACCAAAAAGCATGGCCAACACTCTCCTATTTTAGAATAGGGGAGTTTTTCCTGCACATTCACGATTGTATCGAGAATGTGAAGAAGTAGGTCGTGCAGTTGCAAAAGAGAGTCGAATAAACCAGCCACAGGGAGTAGATCAGCATGCATGAGAAAACAATGTTAATCGAAGAAAAAATCTTCTTTGCTGCCCGAAAGCTATTAGATGTAAAGTGGCAGGTTGCTAAGGACGGCCAAGTTGAAGTGATCATGGACCAAATCGAGGATGTCGAACGGGATTTAACCGGGATTAAGCGGGGGTTGCAACGCGAACAAAACGTTTCTATTTCTGGTCATTCGGCATTTCTTTAACTGCCTGCGCCAGCGCGAATCGATAGAAAAAGCGATACCGGGCTTTACGAAAGCCCGGCGTAACAGAGAGAACGCGCTGCTCGCAAGTCTACTCGCGAAACTTTTTTGGATCTTCAATCCGAATGGATACAACCTCACCGCAGTGCAGACAAAACGTAAAAATTTTCATAGAACCCATCGAAAACTTTTTGTCTAACGGTTTAATGGCCATAAAATCTGTACCTTCAGCGAAGTCAGTACTATTACATTTTGGACAGACACGATTATTCAACTGCATCAGCTCCATATCAGAACATGACTTGATGATACCAAATCAGATTTGCCCTGCCTATCTTATGCAGGGCTGTTCGGGCAAAGTCGCCTTTCATCCCACGATTAAACACCGTGGGCTTTCAATGGCTTTTGTTGGAATATCCCAAGCAACAATGCGAATCGTTTTTGAAACATGAACGAATGTATTTCCCAACTTCGTTACTGCACCAACGAATCGTCCAACGTCACTTTTTCAATATCCCCAAATATTCCTTCCAGGGTCCAACATCCGTCCGGTAGCGCTCGGCCATGACCCGGACGATTTGGGCAATGTGCGTTAAGTCATGTACAACCCATGTCGAGAGCAGTTCTCTCGCCTTTACAGGGCCGAATGCAGGATGAGTGCCCGTCAATTCGAAGTGTGTTTCAGGGTCAACCAGCTCCTGGAGTTTGGCGATATTTTGCTGCCGGAGCGTTTTGAACGCTTGCAATTTTTGTTCAAGAGAGCGTTCGGCACTTGCTTGCAAGTGGGCAAAACGATCGAATGGGGGGAAGGGCTTGCTCTCCCCGTCGCGCAAAATCATTTCCAACCGGGGAATCCAGTTCGTTTTTTCGCCCTCGATGAGGTGGTCAATCACTTCCGTAGGAGTCCACGTCCCGTCGCCTTCCTTGCATGCCAGCCACGGACTGGATAATCCGGACAAAAAAGACTCCAGCGTTTGGGGTGTGCGCTCCAAAATCTCGATGGCTTCTTTCAGCGTAACATTCATTTGATTACTCCTTTCGGGAGATGCTGCCAACTTCCACTATTTGCAACATACCATCATTCCGTCAAATTGCAAGCGGAAATCGACGGCGGCCGGGGGTGGGGGATGTCCGGCCGGAAGCCGGACGGTGGCGCAGCGCAGGGACGGTTGGAAGTGGGCAAGAAACGAGGAATCCTGCAATCAAAAATTCCGGAACGCAATTGGCGCGAGTAGGGATTGATCTTTCCGGCGGTGATGTTCGGAATCTGGAAATGCTGTATGATCGCAGCAGCAAAGGGCAGGTGACAAGAAAATAAAACGGTTGGAGCAGAAGTGAATACGACGAGGGTGGGAAACGAAGGGAGCAGATGATTGAAAAAAACAGCTATATATAACCTTTAAAATTAATATTTACAGGTTATAATATCTTCCTGTATAATCCAATTATTAACACAGCAAATAGAGAACGAGACAAACACCACTTTGGAAAGGTTGATGCAGCGTGATCATTCAAAAGCTTCCTTGGGCAGGCATTCGATTGGGGTCCGCAACAACGGCAGTTATCATCGATCCACTGTACCATTTCCCTGGTCATTTCGGGCAACCTCAAGAGCCGCTTGCTCCGCTGGATGCTTTCGGTTCGGTCGATGCGGTCCTCATCACGCATCATCATTCCGATCACTTTGACCCGAAAGCGATTGCCCTTGCTTATGGCGACGACATTCCGGTCTACATGCCCGCTGAATCGCTCGAGCTGATGCAGGCTGGAGACTGAAAAACATCCGGGGTGTGAACCGGGGGGAATCGATTCAACTGGGCGATATGACTGTGACTGCCACCTTTTCCGTCGATGGGGTGGGCGATCCCCAAGTCGCCTGGATCGTACAGAGCGGACAGAAAAAAGCGATCCATTGCGGAGACACGCTTTGGCATGGCTATTGGTGGCGTATCGCCCGCAGTTTTGGCCCATTCGATGCGGCATGCTTGCCGGTGAATGGCGCTGTCGTCGAATTGCCTGGCCTTACGCCGAGCGGCCAACCGATCAGTATGAATCCCGAACAGGCGATTGCCGCTGCAACGATTTTAGGTGCGAAGCAACTGATTCCCATTCATTACGGTCTGATCCATCATCCGCCGGTCTACCGGCAAACGCCGGAATTGTTTGAGCGTCTGCAGGCAACTGCCGGAGAAAAGGTAAACGTGAGCGTTTTGCAAACCGGTGAAAGAATCAGCATCTAATCAATAAAAAAGAATATCGTTTCATGCAATACGAACAGGCGTGAGAAGGGGGAAGGCTAGTGCGGTCTTCCCTTTTTGTATTTCAAGAATTCTATCGAATGACGTGCGGATAGTGGGTGGGGAATGAGTAGGCCAAAAAGACGTCGGGCATTGCGCCTGACGCCGTGGTCGATTAATCCAGTCGACGCGTCGACTCCCGTTCGATTAATTCGATCGACAGGGTGACATGGACCGGATCGCTGATTTTTTGCTCGATGGCATCGATAATCGTCTGTACAGATACGACGCCTTTATGGAAAACATCCTGCCGGATCGTCGTCAAGCCAGGGCGGGAAATCATGTTGATCGCCAAATCATCGAAGCCGATGATCGAATAATCGTGCGGGATTTCTTTTCCCCGCTCCTGCAGCGCTTTGATGATCCCCATGGCCAAAATGTCCGAGGAGGCGAAGATGGCGGTCGTCTTGTCGCCAAGCTCCAGAAGTTTCGTTCCCATCTCATAGCCGATTTCAAAAGAGCTGCCTTTTCCTTCGAAAAAGGTGATGGCGTCTGTGGAGAGGTTGGCTTCGGTGACTGCTTTTTTCAAGCCGTTGGAGCGGTTCCAATCAACCGGAAAATTGGCGAGATCATGACCGATGAAGCTGATCGCTGTGTGTCCGCGCTCGATGAGATGCTTGCCGGCCAAATAACCGCCGAGTTCGTCATCGATCCGGATATTGTGGTACGATTTGCCGAATTCTTCGTAATTATCAATCAACACAATGGGAATATCCAACGATTTCAGCTCTTCATAGAGCGCTTCCGGAAAGAGGCCGAGAAAGATGAGGCCGTCCAGATTCCGTTTGGTGACCCAGCTTTTGCAGTCTTGCGGATCGCGCACGCCGGAAATCAAGAGGTCGTATTTGTTTTTCCGTGCGATAGATTCCATGCCGCCGATCATTTCGGTATAGTAGTAGTTCTCGCGAAACATCGGGGCCAATGAGTTGTCGACAAAAGGCATCATCACGCCGAGCATATTCGATTTGCGCTTGGATAGGCTGATCGCGGTGAAATCGGGCTGGTAATCGAGCTGCTTGATCGCCTCAAACACTTTTTCCTTGGTTTCTTCCGAGACTTTGTTGATGCCGTTCACGACGTAGGAGACCGTTGCCGATGAAACGCCGGCAAGTTTGGCCACGTCGCGGATGGTGATTTTTTGTTTCATGGGCCCTCCGATTAAACGGTTAACTAAGTTTAGGAACAATTATAGCGCAAAAGTTTGCAGCAGCACAACAGTGCCTTGTTGTGGGTAACAGGGACGAGCTTGGGCGGGCGTCATGAGATTTGCGCATGATCCGATCTGAAAGCAAAAGCGACCCGGGAACAAAAGAACAATAGACTGACTACTCGAATTTTTTGAAACCATAAAAATAAATAGTATTTACAAGCGGATAGGCAGGTGATATAGTTTGAATAAGTTAACCGGTTAACTAATGTTGCAAGAATGAAAGGTTAACCGGTTAACAAAAATCGCGTAAAGCAATCATAAGCGGCTGTTAGTACCGTGCAGAGGCTTGTGAGTGACAAAGGTGCAAGCCCGCATGTTTTTGCGAAAGGTCCACACGTTGCTTGTCGCCTAGTGAAGAGGAGGTGCAGCAATGTACCAGAGTTACGACATCATCATCATCGGGACGGGAGCGGGCGGCGGAACATTGGCTTACGCCCTGAAGGACAGCGGTGCAAAGGTGCTTTTGGTCGAACGCGGAGACTACTTGCCGCGAGAGCCTGAAAACTGGGATACGCGGGCTGTTTTCGCCGAAAAACGCTATAAGCCGGAAGAGAAATGGTATGACGATCGCGGCCAACCGTTCGCGCCTGGCGTGCATTACGTGGTCGGCGGGAACACCAAAGTATACGGGGCCGTCCTGCTCCGGCTGCGCGAGCAAGATTTTGAAGAGATCGTGCATGAAGGCGGCATTTCGCCGGCATGGCCTGTGTCCTACCATGCTTTTGAACCTTACTACACAAAGGCGGAGGAGCTGTTTTTCGTGCATGGCAAGGTGGGAGAGGACCCGACTGAACCTCCACGGTCAAAGCCGTTTCCATTTCCCGAGGTACCCCACGAGCCGACGATCGAGCAGTTGGCTGCCAAGCTGCGCGATCAGGGGCTGCGACCGTTTTCCTTGCCGGTGGGCATCGATCTGCGGGAAGGGGGCCGCTGCGTTCGCTGCAAGACGTGCGACGGTTTTCCGTGCAAACTTGGAGCGAAGGCGGATGCGGAAGTGTGCGGCGTGGAGGCAGCGCTGCAATCCCCGCATGTGGAACTCATGACCCGTACCTTCGCGCAGCGGATTTTGACAGATCCGAGCGGTCGCAGTGCCGTCGCGGTGGAGCTTGTGCGGGATGGCGAGCGCTTTACCGTGCATGGCGGCACGATTGTGGTCGCTTGCGGCGCGGTCAACTCGGCTGCCTTGCTGCTGCGCTCGGACAGCACCGCGCATCCAGACGGGCTCGCCAATCAATCCGGACTGGTCGGCCGGAACTATATGGTGCACAACAGCACGTTTCTCATGGCCGTCCACCCCACCTGGCAAAATGACACTTCGTTTCAAAAGACGCTGTCCATCAACGATTACTATTTTGGCAAAAGCGGCTTTCCGTATCCGATGGGCAATCTGCAAATGCTCGGGAAGCTGCAGGCAGACATGCTGAAGGCGCAAAAGCCGTTCGTGCCGAAACCGATCCTGGGGCATATCGCCGACCGAAGCGTAGATTTTTACCTCACGTCGGAAGACTTGCCAGATCCGGAAAACCGGGTGACGCTTGGGGCTGACGGGCGCATTCAGATTCGGTGGAAGCCGAATAACCTGGAGGCACACAGGCAGCTGGTGCAAGAGACGAAACGGATGCTGCGGCGCGCCGGCTATCCGCTCATCCTGACGCAAAAGATGGGGATCGAGACAAACTCCCATATGTGCGGCACAGCGCGATTCGGGACAGACCCGGCGACATCGGTGCTCGATCCGTATTGCCAGGCGCACACGGTGCAAAATCTGTACGTCGTCGACTCGTCGTTTTTTCCGTCCTCAGCGGCGGTCAATCCGGCGCTTACCATTGCGGCACAGGCGCTGCGGGTAGCGGATCATCTGATGCAGAAAAGTGAATTCAGAAACAAAGAGATCGAATATTGCGAAACATAAAGCGGCTTACAGCAAAGGAGAGGAGTTGCACATATGAAACTGACAGGCGGACAAATCATTGCCAAAGCGCTCAAAAATTACGGGATTCCATACGTCGCGGGCATTCCTGGACACGGCTGCTGGACATTGCTTGACGCATTTTTGGAGGAAGGCTGCGAAATCCCGTTTATTCAAGTCATGCATGAACAAAGCGCGGTTCATTTGGCGGACGGCTATTACCGCGCATCCGGCAAGCCGATGGCGGCGGTGACCTCGGTAGGACCGGGAGCGGCCAACACGATCATCGGCTTGGGGACGGCCTATGCCGATTCCACCTCCGTGATCCTGTTTACCGGCGCGCCTGCGACGCACATGCGCGGGCATGGCGTCATGCAAGAGCTGGACCGGTTTCATTCCAACGATTTTCCCCGCGTCACCGAAGGCGTGACCAAGCGGCATTGGGAAGCCAATCGCGTCGAAGAGCTGCCCTTTATCATGCATCGCGCGTTCAATGCGATGCTGACGGGACGGCGCGGCCCGGTTCATGTGGAAGTGCCGATGGATGTGCAGGCGGAAGCGGTTGAGGTGCAGATTCACAATCTGGAGCGGCGTATGCCGATCGGGACGATGCGCGCGGACGCAGCCGCGATCTCGGCAGCGGCGCAATTGCTGCGCAGCGCAACTCGACCGGTCATCGTGGCGGGCGGCGGTGCGATTACGGCGGAAGCGTGGGATGAGCTGCGCCAGCTGGCTGAGACAGTCGGGGCGGCTGTCGTGACGACCTGGAATGGAAAAGGCGCATTTCCGGAAGATCATCGACTGTTCGCCGGTTCGGTCGGACAAACGGGCACAACCAGCGGTAACGCCCTGGCGGCGAATGCGGATGTCGTGCTGTCTGTCGGCTGCCGCTTTACCGACTGGTCGGCCTCCAGCTACCGCAAAGGCACGAGCTTCTCGTTCCCGCCGGCCAAGCTGATTCACATCGACATCGACCCGCAGGAAATCGGCAAAAACTATCCGACCGAAGTGGGGATCGTGGCGGATGCCAAGCTTGCCCTGCAAGATTTGCTGCAAGCGTTCACCACGGCCGATCTCGAGGCGATGGCAGCCGATCGTGCGGACTATTACCAAGAGATTGAGCGGCAGAAGCAGGAATGGGAGCGAATCATTTCGGCGCGCCGCGAAAGCAACGAATCCCCGATGACCTCCCAGCGTCCGCTCGCCGAGCTGCGCAAAGTGCTGCCGCGCGACGGCATCGTGGTCGTCGGTTCCGGTAACACGCAAGGAGCTGTCAAACAGTCTTTTCCGGTCTATGAACCGCGTACTTATCTCACTTCCGGCAGTTTCTCATCCATGGGCTGGGCTGTGCCGGCCTCGCTCGGCGCCAAGCTGGCCCAACCAGAGCGCAAGGTAGTCTGCATCGTCGGTGACGGCGACTTCATGCAATCGCTTCCGGAGATCGCGGTAGCCGTTATGCACAACATTCCGGTTGTTTTCCTCGTGCAAAACAACATGGGATATATGTCCATACGGGGAGGACAACGCAAAATCATGGGCCGTCACATCGGGTCGGAATTCAACCTGAAAAACGGCGAGCCGTATACGCCTCATTTTGCGGAAGTCGCACGCCATTTCGGGTTGAAAGCGTGGCGGGCTAAAACGCCGGAGCAAGTGGCCGAAGCGCTCAAGGAAGCGCTGGAGACCGACGGACCGACACTCGTTGAGGCGATGACGTCCCGCGATGCGGCAGGCCCATTCGTGCCAGGCTGGTGGGATTTCCCGGTGCCCGCCTACATTCAGGACGAGCGGCAGGACGAGTATCAAGAGGGCCGGGAGCTGGAACAGCATCTGTAAGCAAGCATATACCAACAACCCGGATCAGACGGAGGGGAAACCATGAAAAACGAAACAGTGCTGCAGCAAGCCACCTATTTAAAACGCGCTGAACAAGGCCCCGAATCGGCCAGCCCTGAATTACGGCAAACGGTAGCAGATATTCTCGCGGATATTCGAAACAACGGGCAGGAAGCTGTGCGTGTGTATTCGCAAAAATTCGATAGCTGGAATCCGGAATCGTTCCGGGTCGATCAGGAGACGATCGAACGGGCGACGCGCGAAATCGACCCTGCGCTGCGGGCGAGCATCGATTTTTCGCGGGCGCAGGTGCACGGATTCGCCATGCATCAGCGCGGCACATTGCACGAATTGGAAGTAGAAACGCTTCCGGGGGTCAAATTGGGGCACAAGCTGGTGCCGGTGAATGCAGTCGGATGCTATGTGCCCGGCGGTCGGTATCCGCTCATCGCCTCTGCGATCATGACGATTGCAACAGCGAAGGCAGCAGGAGTACCGCGTGTCATCGCATGCGCACCGCCAACGAAAGGCGGCGGAATCCATCCGGCCCAGCTGTACGCGATGGCTGCTGCTGGTGCGGATGAAATCTACTGCCTTGGCGGCGTGCAGGCGCTCGCGGCGATGGCGTATGGCGTGGAAACGATCAAGCCGGTCGACATGGTCGTCGGCGCAGGCAATGCGTTCGTCGCCGAGGCAAAGCGCCAACTGTTTGGCCATGTAGGCATCGATCTGCTGGCAGGCCCGTCCGAGGTGCTGGTGATCGCTGACGACAGCGCCGAGCCCAAGCTGGTGGCCGCTGATCTGCTGGCACAGGCGGAGCACGGCCCCACTTCACAAGTCATTCTCGTGACCGATTCCACCGCGTTTGCCGAGCGCGTCATCGCTGAAGTGGAGCAGTGGCTGCAAACGGATTGGCCGACGGCACAGGTCGCCGCACAGGCTTGGCGAAATCGGGCGGAAGTGATCGTCGGGGCTGATCGGGAGAGCGTGCTGCGGATCGCGGATGAAATCGCCTCCGAACATGTTGAGGTGCAGACGCATGACGATAACTGGTTTTTTGAGCGGTTGACCAATTACGGCTCGCTGTTTCTTGGAAAACGCTCGACTGTCGCATATGGCGATAAGGCGATCGGAACCAATCACGTGCTGCCGACCGATCGCGCGGCCCGCTACACAGGCGGACTTTTTGTCGGCAAATTCCTCAAAACGCTGACATACCAGCGGGTTTCGGCAAAAGGGACCGAAACGGTCGCCCCCCATGTCGCGGCGATTTGCGATGCGGAAATGATGGAGGGACATGCCATTACGGCGCGGATGAGGCTTGAACGCGAAACAGGCGAGTAGAAGTTTATTCATTTTGCATTGATCTGATCAACGTGCGGAAGATGCGGACAGATGCTTACGTACTGTACCGCATCCCCCGCATGCTACACAGGAGGAATCATCATGAAAAAAGCACTGATCCTGCACGGAGGATGGGCATGGCACTATCCGCAAGAAACCGCGGAATTCGCCCGCACCCAGCTGCTGGACGATTACGAGGTGGAGGTATTTACTGATTTGGGCATACTCGAATCCAATCGTCTGCATGAATTCGATGTGATCGTCCCGATTTGGACGCAAGGGGATTTGAGCGTCTTCCAGGAGCAATCGTTACTGAAGGCGGTCGAGCGCGGCGTAGGGCTCGCCTGCTGGCACGGGATCGCGGACGCGTTCAACGCAAGCCATCCGTTCAAGCTGCTCCTCGGCGGGCAATTCATCGCACACCCTGGCGATTTCATCGAGTATGAAGTAAGCTTTCTGAAACAGGACCCGCTCACGGCTGGGCTCGCTCCGTTCAAAGTGTTTTCGGAGCAATACTACATGCATACAGATCCAGGCAACGATGTGATCGCGATGACGGCGGTGGACGGCGACAGCTTCACATGGCTCAAAGGCGTGACGATGCCGGTCGCCTGGAAGCGCCAGTGGGGCCGTGGCCGTGTCTTTTACCATTCGTTGGGGCATACGCCGCAGGAGCTGGAAAAGCCGGAGGTTCTGGAACTGACGCGCCGGGGGATTCGCTGGGCGACACGGTGAGGCAACAAAAGTTGTAGGGGGAGGCTTTCTCATGAAAACAGAACAGCATAAGACGTTGGCAAGCGGGGTTCTCGGAGTCCCTCAACTCATTTTCCTGGTCATTTCGGCAGTAGGGCCGATCACAACATTATTCGGCAATCTCATCTTGATTTTGCAATTTGGCAATGGGGTCGGCGAACCCGGCATTTACTTGCTGGCGATGGTCGTCTGGCTGCTCTTTTCCGTGGGTTTCACCGCCATGGCACGCCATATCCGCAATACCGGCGCTTTTTACGCCTATATATCGCAAGGGATTGGCAGACCACTCGGCGTAAGCGCTTCCTATTTGTCGCTTTTGTCGTATATCACTATTCAGGTCGCCCTGTACGGGCTGTTCGGCTATGCTGCGCATGTCTTTTTCGCCGCCAGCGCCGATGTCCAACTTGCCTGGTGGCTGTACGCACTGAGCGCCTGGGCTCTCGTTTCATTTTTCGGATACCGCAGCATCGAGATCGGCTCGAAAATTTTGGGCATTTTGATGCTGGGGGAAGTGGCGATCATGGTGCTGCTCAGCATCGCATCGTTGCTGGACCCGTCGCCTGAAGGCTACACGGCGGCTTCCTTCCAGCCGAATGTCGTGTTCAGCGGTACGGTTGGCATCGCGCTCTTGTTTGCGTTCGGATCTTTCGTCGGGTTCGAGGCGACCGCCGTATTCAGCGAGGAAGCCAAAAATCCGCGGCGCACGGTGCCCATTGCGACCTATTGGTCTGTCATCATCATCGGGATTTTGAATGCCGTTGCGGCATATGCCATCATCGTCGGTTGGGGCGAAACAGGCATCATCGCCAAATTGAATCACGTGTTCAGCCAAAATGGCGACCCCGGCACGGTCGTGAACGAGCTTGCCACCCGGGTTCTCGGCGGATGGGCCGTGCTGGCGATGCAGCTGCTTTTGGTCACAAGCGCTTTCGCTGCCTTGCTTGCGATCCAAAACATGATCACGCGTTACTATTTTGCCTGCGGGCGCACGGGCATTTTGCCTGCCAAGCTCGGCCTTGTCCATCACCGCTTCCGTTCCCCACACGTGGCAAGCATCGTCCAGTCGGCTACGGCGCTGTTTTTCCTGATCGTCGCAGCCAGTGTAGGTGCTGACCCGTTTGTACACTTATACGGGTGGTTTGGTGCAATCGGGACATTGGCGCTGCTGATTTTGTACAGCTTGACGGCGATTGCGGTGATCTGCTATTTCGCCCGCACAGGTGCCGATACGCGCCTTTGGCATACCAAAATCGCTCCAGGCCTGGCTGCGATCTGTTTGAGCGGAACGACCATCTACGCCATTCTAAATTTCAGCCTGTTTGTAGGAGAAGGACAGACGGCGCTGTCGATCGCCATCTTTAGCATCATCGGTGCGATTACGATCGCGGGGATCGCGGTGGGCTTACGGCTCAAAAAGCAAAGACCCCGCGCTTACCAAGCGATCGGCGTGACGATTGCGGATGCAAATCAGGAGCAAGCAGCAGCGGCAGAAAGGACGCCAGCAAGAAAACGGGAAGGGGCGTAAGCAGCCCTTTTTCCGTATGGCGATCGTTGTGATTTGTCCGGGATAAAAATTCAAATTACTTGAAATTATCTTTTTATTATCGTTTACGAAACGGTAGATTCATGATACATTATAGGCTAGTTAACCGGTTAACAAAACCGAGCAGGCAACAGTTGACACGAATTATCTTCGAAAGCAGGTGAAACCGATGTCAATCCTTCAGATTCGCGGCGTTTCCATCTCGTTCCCCGGTGTAAAGGCGCTGCGCGATGTGACCTTTGACATTGCGCGCGGGCAGGTCGTCGCCCTTTGCGGCGAAAACGGCGCGGGCAAGTCTACGCTGGGGAAGATCATCGCCGGCGTCAACCCGCACGGCTCGTATTCGGGCAGCATTTTGTATGAAGGCGAAGAGCTAACACTCTCATCCACACTCGATGCGGAAAAAATCGGGATCGCGATCGTACACCAGGAATTAAATCTGTTCAACGAAATGACCGTGGCTGAGAACATTTTCCTCAGCCGCATGCCAGGCAAAAGCGGGATCATCGATTTTGAGGCACTGTACGATCAGGCGGGCAAACTGCTTGACGATCTGGGTATTCCGATCAATCCGCGGGACAAGATCAAAGACTTGCCGGTCTCCAAACGGCAAATGGTCGAGATCGCCAAGGCGGTCGCGAAAAAACCGAAGGTGCTGATTTTTGACGAAGCGACCAGCTCGCTGTCCAATCATGAGGTCGCTCTCCTCTATCAAATCATCGAGCGGTTGAAGCAGCAAGGCACGACGATGATTTACGTGTCGCACAAACTGAACGAAATTTTTGATATTTGCGATGCCGTGGTTGTGCTGAAGGATGGCAGCTACGTACGATCAGCGTTAGTTCAGGATACGACCCGAGACGACATCATTCGCTGGACGGTAGGGCGCGAGTTGCGGGATTTGTATCCTCCCCGGCGGAAGAGCGGCCAGGCGGGTGAAGAATGGCTCAGGCTCGAAGATTGGTCGGTCCCCGATCCGGTTAGCCCTGTAAAAAGGCTGGTTGACCGTGTCTCGCTGCACGTGAAGACGGGAGAAATCCTCGGAATCTATGGGCTTGTCGGGGCAGGAAGGTCGGAGCTGGTCGATTCGATCTTTGAAGGGCAGGAAGGGAAGGCGACCGGCAGGATGTATGTGCGCAACCAACCATTCGCGGTCAAAAATCCGGCGCATGCCATCGCAAGCGGGATCGCGCTCGTGACGGAAGACCGCAAAAAAACGGGGCTCGTGCTCGGGTTGTCCGTAGAAGAAAACTTGACGCTCGCATCGCTGCGTTCGGTCGCCAAAACGCTTGGCGTCATCGATCAGGTGAAAGCTGCTTCTGAAGTGCAGCGGATGGTGCAGAAGCTCAGCGTGAAGGTGCCGCATGTCAACCAGCTCGTCAAGCATTTGTCCGGCGGAAATCAGCAGAAGGTTGTCGTTGGCAAATGGCTGCTTACCCAGCCGCAGCTGCTGATTTTGGACGAACCGACAAGAGGCATCGATGTCGGGGCAAAAGCGGAAATTTACAAGATGATTCGGGACCTGGCGGATGAGGGGATCGCGATCATTATGGTCTCTTCCGAGCTGCCTGAAGTGCTCGGGGTGAGCGACCGCATCCTCGTCATGAAGGACGGGAAAATCGCGGCAGAAATGCTTCAGGAGCAAGCAGATGAGGAAGTGTTAGTACGATACGCGCTTGGAGGTGCACAGCATGTTTCCTAAAGAGGCAGTGACAGAAGCACCAGCCGGGCTCGGCAAGAAAGGTGCGCTTGCAATCAATTGGAAAAATTATACGTCATTGGCTGGGCTGGCCGTGCTGATCGCGATTTCGGCGATCATGAGCCCTACATTTTTGTCCCCGTTCAACATTGTCAACGTCGCGACGCAGATCGCCGCACCGGGTATATTGGCCGTCGGGATGACCTTTGTTATCTTGACCGGCGGCATCGATCTGTCAGTTGGCTCTCTCCTGGCACTGACCGGCGTGATCGTCGCCATCGCAGCCCCCGTCATCGGGTGGCCGTTGGCGGTCTTGCTCGCCATTTTGCTCGGAACAGCGGTCGGCATGTTCCACGGGCTATGCATTACGAGATTCAAGGTGCCGCCCTTCATCGTCACGTTGGCCGGACTGTCTGCTTACAAAGGCTTGGCACTCATTCTCACCTCATCCGCATCGGTGCCCCTGCGTGCTGATTTCTTTGACTACCTTGGAGCTGGTCGGGTGGGGGGCACGGCAGCGCTTCTACTTTCCGCAGCGATTGCCGTGCTGATGCTGTTCACCTATTTGTCTGCCAGAAAAAAATACGGAGCAAAGGAACGGACGAAAAAGGGTATCGTCACAATTTCAGCGATGGCAGGCACGCTTGCATTCGGCCTCCTTGCCCAAGAGGCAGGGGGCGTGCCGATTCAGGTGCTCATCTTTGTGGTACTGTTTGCCATCGCGTGGTTTGCCTTGAATAAAACGGTGTTCGGGCGCGAGCTGTACGCCATCGGCGGAAATCCGGAGGCAGCCCGGCTCGCAGGGGTGAAAGTGAAGCGAGGTCTCATCATCGTGTATGCCACAGCCGGATTCCTCGCGTCCATTGCCGGATTGCTGGTGGCGACCCGGCTCGGTTCCGGTACGCCGCAGGTCGGGACATTGGGCGAGCTGGATGCGATCGCAGCCGTTGTCATTGGCGGCACAAGCTTGATGGGCGGCGTCGGGACATTGGGCGGAACGATCATCGGGGTCATCCTGATCGGGATTTTGAACAATTTGCTGTCTCTGCTCAACATTACAGCCGATATGCAGATGGTGTTCAAAGGAGCGATCATTTTGGGTGCCGTCATGCTGGATGCCAAGCTGAGCAAAAAATAAACGCTGGTTCAAAAACACGTAAAAAAATTTGATTGAGGGGGCGTTCACTCAGATGAAACGATGGAGGAATTTGGCAGGGGTGCTTAGCTGTGGGGTACTGATACTTGCGGGCTGCGGGACACAGACAGGAGCCGGCGGACCAACAGCTGGCAGCAAGGACAAAATTGTTGTCGGCGTAACAAATATCACGATGAAAGAGTCGGTTTACCAGTTCATGAAAACAGCCGCCGAGAATAAGGCAAAAGAGCTTGGAGTGGAAGTGATGTGGCAAAGCTCCGAGCTGGACCCTTCCGCGCAGATGAATCAAGTGCAAAATTTCATCGCGCAAAAGGTAGACGCGATCGTGATCGAACCGGCCGATCCACATGCGGCCAAGCAGCAGGTCATGCTGGCAAAACAGGCAGGCATTCCGGTCATCAATCTGGAAGGGCTGATTGAGGGGGCCAAAACCGATTTGCGGATCGTCGGCGACAGCGTCAAGGTAGGGGAAGCACAGGTAGAGAGCTTTCTTCAGGAGTGGGGTGACAAACCTGCCAATGTCGTGATTCTCTCCGGAACGAAAGGTGACGAGGTGGCGGAAAGCATCACGAAAGGCAATCTGAACATCATCGGAAAACATGCCAATTTGAATGTTGTGGGGAGTCAGTACCACACCAACTGGGACAAACAGCTGGCGATGAATACGATGGAAAATCTGCTGGTGAAATATAAAAATGACATCCAGGTTGTCTTCGCGAACAACGATGGCATGATCGCAGGCGCCATGAAAGCCGCCGAAAATGCAGGGGTAAAGGACAAAATCATTTTTTACGGAGCAGACAATGACAAAAGCACGGTGGAAGCGATTTTGAAGGGAGACCCGGTGCGAACGATTGACAAAGGGGCGGTACTTCAAGGTGAACGCGTCGTAGAAGGCGCAGTAAAGCTGGCAAAAGGGGAAAAGCCGCCGTCTGATCAAGTGGTCGATGACATCCCGGTATGGTATACGCCGATTACGCTTGTGGATAAAAACCACCTAGAGGCAGCGAAGCAAAAGTTTCCGGAACTGTTTTGAGTTTTCACCCCAGGTATCGCATAACAAAAAGCAGTGGGACGCGCTCATTCCGGTCTGACTGCTTTTTGTTCTGTAAAAACGGACCGGCTTGCTCGGAGCGAGCCAATTCATGATGATCGATTTGTTTGCTTGACACGGCAGGGACGCACCTCTTATCGTGGACAATGGATACTACCATGAAAAATCAGGAAATGCGGCTTGGATTGAGGGGAAGCGCATGTCGAATAAAGGGAAACTATTGGTCGTATTTGCCGTGTTTTTGCTGGTGACTTGCGTCCGCCTGGGGTGGCACGATTTATCCGGCTCCCCCCGGATGCCGGTCGCGAGGCAAGGGGTGCTGGATGCCAGAGGCTGGGATTTTGCGCGCAACGGCGCGATGAAACTGAATGGCGAATGGGAGTTTTACCGTGGCGGGCTGTATACGGCAGACCAGCTTGCTGCACATGCGGGGCAAAAGCTCACCGTCAACGTGCCAGGCGTGTGGGACGCTTATGTGAACGAGCAGACGAATACATCGTTCGGGTATGGCACCTACCATCTGACAATGCTTCTGCCCGAGAGCAGCCAGCGTGTATGGGGCGTTCGGGTTGCCAATATACGATCGTCACATCGGCTGTTCATCGACGGACAGAGCGCAGGAGAACAAGGCCGCCCATCTGCAAGCGCGGATGATGTGGTCGCCCGCAATGTTCCCTATGTGACATATATGGAAGTAACGGGGAACCGGCTTGATCTTGTGCTGCAAATTGCGAATGCCGATTTTGGCTCCGGGGGCGGGATCTTTGAACCGATCATGGTCGGGCCTCTGCAGGAAATCGTAGCGGCCAAACGCAGTTCCGAATATTTCGATGCGATCGCAGGCAGTCTGCTGCTGTTGTTTGGCATCTACTTTTTCATGCTGTATGTCCACAATCGCCGCTTTACGGAATTCATCTACTTTTCGTTATCGAATCTGTTTGCCGCGCTTTACCTGGTTACCCATCGGGAGCGGATCGCGCTCGACTGGTTTGACTTGTCGTACGATTGGGTGACGCGCATTCAATTTCTCTCCATGCTCGGGCTTGTCATCTCCTATTCGTTGTTCATGAAAAACATCGCCCGCCAAACATCGGGCGGAAAAGCGGGCAGCATCCTGCTGGCACTGACCGGTTTGTGCATTGTCCAGGTATTGCTGCTGGACGCGGACACCTTCACCCGCCTGAACGCGTGTTACATTTTCGTCTCATGGATTACCGTTATGTATCATTTTGTTTGGCTGCTTCGCAGCGTGTGGTCGAACCATGCGAGCTTGATGTGGGTTGTGATCAGCACGTGCAGCATCTTATATAACGGCGTGTTTGAAAATTTGCGTTTTCTCGGCTGGATTCAAGACGACGGCTGGGTGCCGATCGAGATACTTGTGTTTGCCATTTCGCTTGCGATGTTAAGCTCGGAGCGGTTTTTCGCGACGTTGACAAAAGCGGAACAGCTGTCGCAGCAGCTATTGACGCTGGATAAGGCGAAAGACGAATTTTTGGCCAACACCTCGCATGAGCTGCGCACGCCGCTCCATGCCATGATGAATATTGTCCAATCCGTCATCGAGGGCGGAGCAGACGAGCTGAATGAGCGGCAGAAGGAAAATCTGCAGCTCGTCTTGGGCGTAGGGAAGCGGCTGACCCATCTCCTGGATGATTTGCTCGATATTTCACACTTGCAGGCAGGGATCGAGCTGAAGCGGACGAGCCTTGCTGTGCATGATGTGGTCGCTGTTGCCATGGATGTGATGCGTTTTTTGACGGACGAGCATGCCGTGCGTCTCGTCAATCGGGTGCCCGAACAGCTGCCGCGCATCGCCGCCGACGAGCAGCGATTTCTGCAAATCATCTTTAACTTATTGTATAACGCAATCAAATTTACGCCGGCGGGTACGATTGCGGTGGAAGCGGAGCGAAAGGGCGGGATGGTTGAAATTCGCGTGGCGGATACGGGAATTGGCATAGCGGCAGAGAAACAGGCATCCATTTTTGACATGTTCGCGCAGGGCGAAGAAGGAAAAGAAGGGAAAGGGCTTGGGCTGCACATTAGCAAAAAGCTGGTGGAGCGGCATGGCGGCACGATCCGCGTAAGCTCCGAACAAGGGCGCGGCACAATCTTTTTCTTTACGATGCCGATCGCGGGGGCGACGGAAGAAGTCACCGCCACTGCAGCGAACGAGCAAATTCTCCGCGAGTCGCTTGCGCACATGCAAACGGCAGCGGCGGCTATGCCGCAAGTGCCGGACACCAGGCAGCCGCAGCACGAGAAGACGGGAGCACATATTTTGCTGGTGGACGACGATCCGACCAATCGCTATGTGATGGTGAATTTGCTGGCGGCGGAACCGTATCAGATCACCACCGCGACCAATGGGCGGGAGGCGCTGGCCGCGCTGGCACAGCATCGCCGCTGGGACCTGGTGATCCTTGACGTCATGCTGCCGCACATGTCGGGCTACGAGGTGTGCCGCCATCTGCGGCAGCTGTACACGCCGTCGGAGCTGCCCGTTCTGATGGTCACCGCCCGCAGTCAAAAGGACGATTTGCTCGCAGGCTTTGCCGCAGGTGCCAACGACTATGTGACAAAGCCTGTGGAAGCGTTTGAGCTGCGGGCAAGGGTTCGCACGCTGATCAGGATGAAGCAGTCTGTCAGCGAGGTGATTCAGGCGGAAATGGCGTTTTTGCAGTCACAAATCAAACCTCATTTTTTGTTCAATACCCTCAATACGATTTTGGCCGTCAGCCAAAAAGACGTGGAGCGGGCGCAAGATTTGCTGATCGACTTAAGCACGTATTTGCGCAACAGCTTTGACTTCGAACAGCATGAACACATGATCGCGATCCAACGCGAGCTGGAGCTGGTGGAAGCGTATCTTCATATTGAGCAAACCCGGTTTGGCGACCGGCTGCACGTCGTCTGCGAATTCCCGGATAACCCAGGCGGCCAGGTCCCGCCGCTGACGATTCAGCCGATCGTGGAAAACGCCATCAGGCACGGGGCGATGAAGCGGCTGTCGGGCGGCACCGTGAAGATCACGGTCTACGCCGAGGATGACCATCTGGTGGTCACGGTTGAAGATAACGGCCCCGGTTATTTGGCGGATGAAGCGCTGCCGGCCGTCGACAAACGGAACCGAAAAGGGGTCGGGCTGCGCAACATCGAAAGACGCTTGCGGAATATCGGCGCCGGGCTGGAGATTGAAAGCGAGTCGGGGAGCGGCACAAAAGTGACGATCCGTATCCCGCAAACGCTGGGCGCGTAACATTGCTCGGCGACGCGGCAAAACAAGGCTGACGGGATGAAAAGGTGCGGGCACTACGCATAAGGCGTGGTGCTTTTTGCATGACAGCGATTTGGATGGCTGAAAATCTGGCCAACTGGATGGCGACACGGGGGGCTGCGGTTTTTACAATGGTGGGTGCATGGAACAGCCATTGTAGGGAAAAGGAGAACACGATGATCGAATACTTGTCTTATTCGGAAGAAATCGCGTATGCCATGGCGCAAAGGCTCCCCGTCGTCGCGCTGGAAACCGCTGTTTTTGCACATTCGCTGCCGTATCCGCGGAACGTCGAAATGGCTGAGCAGCTTGCTGCGGACATTCGCAAACATGGCGCAGTTCCGGCGTTCATCGGTTTTTTGCAGGGACGAATCAAGCTCGGACTTCACGCGGACGAATGGGAGCTGCTGGCTGATCAGCACCCGAAACGGCAGGTGGCAAAGGTGGGACGGGGCGACGTTGCAGCAGTTTTGGCGGCTGGCAAAACCGGAGCCGCGACTTTTGCAGCCGCCCTGTACGCAGCGCAATTGGCAGGGATCAAGGTGGCAGCGACCGGGGGAATCGGCGGTGTGCACCGTGAAGGCGAGCCGATTTGGACCGTCTCGGCCGATATGCCTGAACCGGGGCGGGCACCGATCGCGGTCATTTGCGGGGGATGTCCATCCGTATTGGACATTCGCAAAATGCTCACGTACTGCCGAACGGATGGCATTTCCGTCGTCGGCTATCAGATCGAGGAGTGCCCCACGTACTATTCGCCGAACAGCGGATATCGGCTCGAGCGGCGTCTGGATGATGTGGAGGCAATCGCCCGCATGCTGCAAGACAACAGCACGGTGATCGTACATGGTATGGGGCCAGAAATCCGAGTCGAGCAGTTGCAGATGGAGGACATCATTGCATCGGCGATTGCTGAAGCGAAGCGGCGCGGCTTCTACGGGCAAGGCGTGACACCGTTTCTGTTCGCCAGGGTGGAGGAGTTCGCGAAAGAGCGGAGTGTCGATGCCCATCTGGCCATGATGGCAAACAATGCAGGGGTGGCAGCCGCCGTAGCACGGGCAAGCCTGTCCCAGACATGAAACAGCGATCCGTCTATGACTTGAAAACGAAGTCGTAGATGGACCGCTGTTTTTATTGCCTGCCGTTGCCCGCTCCCTATCGGCGATCCAGTATGCTCCAATTATTCGGATTCGTTGGTAACGTCTTCTGCCATTTCACAATCTTGCTTTTCTATTGCAATTTCGTCGTTTTGGTGCAGACAGATGCGATAGAGTCGTGCTACAAAGGAAAAAATGGATCATAGATGCGGACGGGGGAGCAGAGGCACATGGGGATGGTTGCGACGAAATGTTTTCGATATGGCAAAAAAGAAATCGAGTTTTTGACCCAGGCGGATCAAGCGCTGGGGGAGGCGATGAAGCGGTTGGGCATGGTGGAGCGCACGGTCATCCCCGATCTGTTCGCCGCCCTGGTTCACGCGATCGTTGGTCAGCTCATATCCGCCAAAGCGGCGCAAACCGTGTGGGAGCGCATGCAGTCACGGCTCGGCGAAATCACGCCGCACAACCTGACCATGCAGCCAGCAGAGCTTATTCAGCAATGCGGCATCACGATGAAAAAGGCGTTGGTCATCAAAGAGATTGCCACAAGCATCATGAAAGGGACGGTTCGGCTACAGGAACTGTGCGAATTGTCAGATGCCGAGGTGATCAAAAAGCTGATGAGCATCAACGGAGTGGGCAGATGGACGGCGGAAATGATGCTGATCCATTCGCTGGAGCGTCCGGATGTCGTCAGCTGGGGCGATGTCGCCATCCGGCGCGGCATGATGAAGCTGTACGGCCTCGATGCGTTGACAAGGGACCAATTCGAGGCATACCGGCGCACATACAGTCCGTACGGTTCCGTCGCTTCGATCTATTTGTGGCGCATCTCGTTTGAATAAAAGGCGGCCGTCTGGGAGTTTTTGCAGCCGTACCTCGCGTCCCCAAACGACTTTGGCGTCGTGATGCTGCTTGATTTTTACAGCGAAGAAGCATATATTCAGAAGGTCTTCGCATGGTTACGTACAACAAGGCGCTGCAAAAAATAACCGCATCCAATCGCGTTGATCCGAAAAACAAAAAAGGTTATTCGACAAATGAAACGAAAATAGTTACAGGCCGTTTGTGCCAACGGACGAAAACAGGAACGAATCGCAGGCAAGGCTTGCTTATGAGTGAAAAAAGAGGAGTGTTTGTCATGTTGAGAATCGGATCACATGTGTCTTTTTCCGGCAAAGGGCTGCTGAATGCCGCGGAAGAAGCGGTCGCGTACGGCTCAAGCACGTTCATGATCTATACGGGCGCACCGCAAAACACGCGCCGCAAACCGATTGAGGAGCACTATATCGAACAAGGCAAAGCGATCATGGAGGAGCAAGGCATCGGGGAAATCGTTGTCCATGCGCCTTACATCATCAATCTGGGCACCTTTAAAGATGACAATTTCGAATTCGCGGTGCAATTTTTGCAAGAAGAAATCCGGCGGACCGCTTACATCGGAGGCGCGAAAAACATCGTGCTCCATCCCGGCGCCTATACGGAAATGGATGCGGAATACGGGATCAAGCGGATCGCAGCAGGGCTGAACGAGGTATTGAACGGTGTCCAGGATCATGACGTCAACATTGCGCTGGAAACGATGGCCGGCAAAGGGACCGAGGTAGGCCGCAGTTTTGAGGAAATCGCCGCGATCATCGACAAGGTCGAAGCGAATCACAGGCTTTCCGTCTGCATGGATACGTGCCATATTCATGATGCCGGCTACGACGTCGTCAATAATTTCGACGGCGTGCTGGAGCAGTTCGATCGCATCGTCGGGTTGGACCGGCTCGCTGTTGTCCACTTAAACGACAGCAAGAGCCTCATCGGTACAGGGAAAGACCGCCACGCTCCGGTGGGAGCCGGCATGATCGGCTTTGACGCGATGAACCGGATCGTGCACCATGAAAAAATCCGCCATCTGCCGCTCATTTTGGAAACACCATGGATCGGCAAGAGCAAAGAAAAGCTGTATCCGATGTACGAAGCGGAGATCGCACTTCTTCGCGGCGATGCCGAAGGCCGATTCGGCGCGGCATTCATTACCGATGTCGAAAAACTGGCAGACTTTTTCCGCAAGCAGGAAGTGGATCGGCGCGATTTTGTCATCAACACATGGCACCTGCTGAAAACCGACGCGAAGGCGAAAAAGGCGGACGGTCGGGAGCCGATGGAACGATTGTACGACATGGTGACGGAGGCCGACCTGTTTGAAGGCTTGGCTGAGGAAGAGATCAATTTCCGCCTGATCGGCTGGTTTGCCAATGTGCATGCCGCACAGACCGTGTGACGGCAGCGGCAAAACCTTCACGCTGCTAGGGGCGGACGGGCTTTTGTATCAAAGCAAAACGCCCGGAACGCTCGGCGGGTATAAGCCACGCAAGCTGTATGGACGTTTGGACTGCCCTTCCGCACTGCGTGAATCGCCCGTGGCGGCTATGTGAAGCATCGCGTGTTTTTTGCGGATGAGCAGACGGCGATTGCGGCAGGGTATCGACCTTGTGCCATCTGCTTGCCTGCTGCCTACAAACAGTGGAAAACGGCAAAAGGTGTGACAGATTGAAGGCGGCAATGGCGATTGTAACGAAGTGGATGGGTAAAATAACGAAAAAGTGGATGGTTTTCTCCCTTTTCTTTCACCCTATAATCAGGATGGGGCGTGTCGTTGGTAGGTGGGACGGCAGCTGAGGGTAGAGAATGCCAATGTCTGGAGGATTGTGTATGGGTAGCGGATTTATTATCGTCATGGTCGTCATGTGTGCCTTCATCGTGTGGATCAGCATATGGGTCACCAACAAGGCCTATGCGAGAAAACCCGACGTTGTGGACCCGATCGAGACGAATCAGAATAAATGGGATGACAAAAAAGAGTGACGGCAAAGCGCTCCCCCTATGGCCTCGGAAGAGAGTAGGGCGGAGTTTTTTTTACAAAATGACCCAGTTGGAAGCGATGTCTTCTATTATAATAGGATGGAAACAGGTCCATCGTGCAGGGAGGAACTGAGGATGGCTCACACTCTCTTGCTGGCTGCAAAAAATGGGGAGACAAGCGTCGTTCAAGATTTGCTCGCACGAGGAGCTGCCATCAATGTACGTGATGCGGCAGGGCGCACGCCTGTCCTGCTCGCGGCACATGGCAGCCATATCGAAACCGTGCGTTTCCTGATTGAAGCGGGTGCTGATGTGAATCTGCGGTGCACCCGTTGAGGTACCCAAAAAAACCCGGTCTCGAACACGCAGTGCGTGCGGGACTGGGGTTTTTGTCTGAACGCCTATCTGAGACGATTCGCGGCAACCGCACGATGGGCAAAGGAGCGCCAAAGCACAAGCGCTCAGGATGGGCTGGCAGATTTTAACTGGCCCGGGGGATGATCGACTGCCAGACTCTTGATGGGGAAGGCTGCGACTTGCGCCCGAGAGAAGGTCGTCATTATAGACATATGGAATGAAAACCATGCGATAAATTCATTTCATTTATGAAAAGAGTTTCCCTATACTAATCGTAGGGAGAGGAGACGACAAACAAAATGAAGCGAATACTGAAACTGATTGGCCAAGTGATTTTCTTCATCGTCATCGCCAGGCTGGCGGATGCGGTGGTGGCTTGGCTGCATCTGCCCATTCCGGGCGCCATCCTGGGAATTTGCGCGCTGTTTGCGCTGCTGAAGCTGAAGGTCATCCGGCTGGATTGGATCGAAACGGGCTCCAAATGGCTGCTCTCCGAGATGCTGTTGTTTTTTATCCCGGCGACAGTCGGCATCGTCAATTACAAAAGCTTGGTGATGAAAAGCGGCCTGTCGATTGCGCTTACCATCATTTGCAGCACAATCGTCGTGATGCTGTGTTCCGGTTTGATCGGTCAAATGATCACCCGGCGCAAAGAAAGGATGACGACATGATGAGCGCCTTATTCTGGCTGTTTTGCACGATTGCGGTGTACGTCGCGGCAAAACGATTGTACCGGGCATTCCCCCAAATTTATCTCACGCCGCTGCTCGTGACGCCAATCATCATCATTGCGGCGATCGAGCTGTCCGGCGTTTCATTTGATACGTACAACCAAGGGGCGAAATGGTTGAGCGATATGATCGAGCCTGCCACAATCGCGCTGGCCGTCACCTTGTACAAACATTTTGACGTGATGAAAAAGAATGCGAGCGCCATTTTGATCAGCGTCGGCTGCGGCGCGATCGCGGCGATCATCACCTCGGCGGGTCTCGCTCATCTGTTCGGCTTGACGAATGCGATCATGGACAGCCTTGCGCCGCGTTCGGCCACAACGCCGATCGCGATTTCCATCTCCAAAATCATTGGCGGCGTGCCGACGATCACGGCGGTTGCCACCTTGGTGACCGGATTGCTCGGCATGATCATCGGCCCTTTGATCGTCAAATGGTTCCGGATTCACAGCCCGATCGCCCGAGGGGTTTTGTTCGGCACCAGCGCCCACTCGGCGGGGATCAGCAAGGCGCTGGAATATGATGGCGTCTCCGGCTCCGTCGCCGGGATCGCGATGATGGTGACCGCCTTCGTCACACTATGTGTGGCCCCGTGGCTGATGATGCTGTTTCAATAACGGGCTGACTGCATGGATCGACGACAGCTTACAACCGAAATGAGCATGTTGACTCCCCGAAAACGGGTGAGGCAGCATGCTTTTTTTGTTAGAAGTGCAACCGCGGCTTAAGCCAAAAGCATGGCGTAGCCAGGTTTTCTCACTATTGGCGCCCGATTCTGCTTAGAAAGGGTTAAAACCGTAAAGTTTCCGTGATGTTTTCGCACAATTCCGTCGATCGCAATTAGTTGCAACCTACCAATTTTCATCCTTCGCCTGCGCAAATTAGTTGCAACCTCTCACTTTCCCCCCATCCATTACCAGCGGAAAACTGATCCGATTTCCTACGCATTCTCTGCAACCTTTTCGATACGGGAAAATAGTCGGATGAGGTTGCAGACTTTTTTCCTGAATAGATTGACAAATTTATCCTTCTGTCAAAAAACATTAATTTTTGATGAATATCGATGATGATCATATATGGGGACATGGGTCTATGGGAACAAGCTGTTTCGGGATTATATAATGGCAACAAAGCTGGCTGCATTTTACAAAAACTGACAAATGGTGCGTGGAATGCGTTTTCCCCATCATTTCACCATATTGAGATGCAATCGCGGCGTGAACGAATAGGAGGTCGAATGAGTTTTGGCACGGAATAAGAGGCGGCTTGGCTGGATGAGCTTGCTCGCCGCTGTTGTGGCAGGCGCGGGTTTTCTTACCTGGTACTGGCAGCCGCCGCCAGTTGAAAGCATGCAGACGACCGATGGCGTCAAGCTGAAGTTTCGCACGCAGGGAGATCAAATCGAAATCTATCAAAACCAAACATGGCAGCCTTTCTTTGCGAAGGGCATGAACCTCGGCGCGTCGCTGCCGGGGCATTACCCAGGTGAGCTGCCGATGACCAAAGAGGACTATTTGCGGTGGTTTGCCATGATGGATGAGATGGGGGTCAACGTGATCCGCATCTACACGATCCATTCGCCGGTTTTCTATGAAGCATTGGTAGAGTTCAATCGAAAGAAACAGGGCGAACCCTTGTATTTCATGCAAGGGATCTGGAGCCCGGAAGAAAAGCTCGCCGAGAAAAAAGATGCATATCTGCCGGAGATTCGCCAGGAGTTTCATCAAGAGATCGCGGATGCGGTCGGCGCGGTGTACGGCAAAATCACCATCCCGGCAAAACCGGGGAAGGCGAGCGGGACCTATCGCGCCAATGCGGGACCGTACCTGCTCGGCTGGCATACCGGAACGGAATGGGACCCGGTGATGGTGCAAAAGACAAACAAGCTGCACCAGAAAGACGCGCTTCCGCCAGGCACGCATTTCCAAGGGACGAAACAGGCGACCCCTTTTGAAAAGTGGTTGGCCGAGATGGTGGACGATGTGGCGACGCAAGAAAGCCAGTATGGCTGGCAGCATCCGATGACCTTTACCAACTGGGTGACGACCGATCCGTTGTCACATCCCGGTGAGCCGATTTTGCAGGAAGATTTGGTCAGCGTTGATCCGACGCACATTCAGGCGACGAATTGGCAGGCGGGTTTCTTTGCCTCCTACCACGTCTATCCGTACTATCCGGATTTTTTCCGGTATGACAAGACGCTGCAGACGGTGAAAAACAAGAATGGCCAAATCGATACGTACAAGGCGTATTTGCAAAAGCTCAAGGCGTATCACAAAAACATGCCGGTCATGGTCACCGAGTTCGGGGTGCCGGCTTCCTGGGGAACGGCGCATTTGGGCAATCTGGGCCGCGACCAAGGCGGACATTCCGAAAAAGAACAGGGGCAAATCGACGCCGACCTGCTCAAAGAGATTCATGAGGAAGGATATGCGGGCGCCATCCTGTTTGTGTGGCAGGACGAATGGTTCAAAAAAACGTGGAACACGATGAAATATGAGCTGCCGGAAGACCGCCGGGCGTTCTGGATCAATGTGCTGACCAATGAATCGGTGTTCGGCGTCCTCGGGATGTATCCGGGCAAAGAAGATGCGCTGGCGATCGACGGCGATGTCCGTGATTGGGACAAGCTCAAGCCGGAAGAGAAGCAGCGGCTCGCGATCCAGATGCCAGGTGTCAAAGAAATGTGGATGACCCATGACGAAGGGTACGTCTACGTCATGACGAAGCTGGACCATGCGTTTACCCCTGCAGCCGAGACGCTGTATCTGGGGGTCGACACGCTGCCGGGCGGAAATCGCCATGCTGCTGAACTGGGCGGGCACACGCTTGACGAAGGCTTGGACACCTTGATCGAGCTGGGCAGCGACAAGGAGAGCAGCGTGCGCATTGCCTCCAATTACGATTTCTTCACCCGACTCTATGGAAAACGATACGGCATGCTGCAGGTTCCGCCGCAAGAGCAGCAAGATAATTCGGGCATCTTCAATCCGTGGAAGCTGGCGGTCGGTTTGGAAATGGAGCCGCCTGACAGCAAGGCATACCATCCGTTGGAAGCGGTGAACGCGGGGCAGCTGGTGAGAGGCACGTCCAATCCGCACGATCCGGCTTACAATTCGCTGACCGCATGGCAGGCGAAAGGGGACACGGTGGAAATACGTATACCGTGGATGCTGCTCGGATTCACGGACCCAAGCTCTTTGCAGGTGATGAGCTACCAGGATGCGGGGAAAACATTCCGCACCGAAACGACCAAAGGCATCCGCCTGCTGCCATGGATCGTCGAGCGAAAAGGCAAAAGCGTGGTCGGGCTGGGGCCGGACACGACGGTGGTTCCGGTATCCAAACTGCCGCGCTACACATGGCAGCCATGGGAGCAAGTCCACTATGTCGAGCGGAAAAAGCAAAGCTATGACATCATGCAAAAGGCGTTTGGCGAGATAAGCCCGCAGCAGGCAAAAAAATAGAAACCATGTGTGGATAGGAGAGGAGATTTTCGTGGAGACACATTTGGCGACAGCAATTACCTTCATCTACGCGCTTACGGGAATAACGGTCATTGGGCTGATTGTGCTGTTTGCGATCAAGCTGCGGCATGTTGCAGAAGAAAAGCGGACGGCGCGCTGCTTAAAGACCCATCAAGACTATTTCCAGTACGTACAGGCTTACATCGAGGAGGAAGAGCGGCTGCAGCTGCCGCCCGGCACGGTTACGCTTGCCGAGCGGCGGATCATCCAGAAGAAGCTGTTTGAATTGATCGAGCGCTTCAACGGCGCGCACCGCGAAAAACTGATCATGCTGTGCCAGGACTTGGGACTGGTGGAGCATGATTTGCAAAGGCTGCGCAGCTGGCGCAAATGGACGCGCATCGATGCGGCCTACAATCTCGGCACGATGCGGTCACCACAGGCCGTACCCGAGCTGCTCGGGCTGCTTCGACGGAGCAGCTACGATCCGAGCATCTTCATTATCGCCCGAGCCATTGCCAAATGCGCGCAGGACGAGGGTACGCTGCGCGAGCTGGTGAAGCTGATGAGCGGCTATCAAAAAAGCTTTCATCAGCTCATCGCGGATATTTTGAGCGAGTCGCAGGTCGATTTCATCCCGCTGTTGATCTCGTTGTTGAAAGAACAGGACCAGGAATTGGTCAAAATCGCGCTGGTCGGTCTTGCCTTCCACGCAGAACCAGGCATGGAAGGGCCGCTCGCCAGCTTGAGCCGCTCGACGGACAAGGAAGTGAGAATCAAGGCGATCAAGCTGCTCTGCCGGGACAGCCGCTTCCTGACCAAAGAGCGGATCAACCGTTTCATGAGTCACGCTGATTGGGAAGTCCGGGCGATTTGCGCGAAAGCGATCGGCGACTTGGGCCTGCAAGGCTACATTCCATTGCTGAAAAAAGCGGTCGGCGATTCCAACTGGTGGGTCTGCCGCAACAGCGCGCATAGTTTGGCCCAGCTTCATGTCGATGGTTTTGTGGCGCTGTGCGAAATTTTGCAGGAAAACAACGAATCAGGCAAGCTGGAAATGGCCTATCACGTCATTCAGGAAGAGCTGGAAAAAGGCGAATCGATGCAGTCTAATCTGGACGTGCAACTCGATTACAATCACAAACTGCATGTGTATCAAAAGCTGAATCAGCAAAAGACAGCTGCGATGCACGCGCTGGAAATGTAGCAGGAAGGAGGAAGACATGAGGGAGTTTCTGCTGTACTACGGCATTTTTGCCATCTACTACGTCATTGCGATCAATTCCATGTATTTTTTCATCATGCTGTGTTCGTTCAAGAACATCATG
Organism: Brevibacillus fluminis; assembly: GCF_052072235.1. GTDB lineage: Bacteria > Bacillota > Bacilli > Brevibacillales > Brevibacillaceae > Brevibacillus_D > Brevibacillus_D fluminis_A. The sequence continues at coordinate 1,747,743 of NZ_CM125436.1, forward strand.
TCGATTTTGAAAAGCTCGGTCTATTCGCGCTTCCAGAAGCTGTCCGGCTCCGAGTACGTGCCGCCGATCTCGATTCTGGTTCCGGCCTACAACGAGGAGCTGACGATCATCGAAAATGTGCGTTCCCTTCTGTCCCTGAATTATCCACGGTATGAGGTGATTGTGGTCAACGACGGTTCGAAGGACGACACGCTGCAAGTGTTGATCGATCAGTTTGAACTGACCACGGCCAAGCATTTGCCGATCAACCGCGTGCTGTCGACATCAAAGGTGAGAGGGATTTACCACAACCCCGCCTACCCGAACCTGTATCTGATCGACAAGGACAACGGGGGAAAAGCGGACTCGCTCAATGCCGGGATCAATCTTTCCCACTACCCGCTGATCGCCTCGATCGATGCGGACTCCTTGCTGGAAAAAGACGCGCTGATCCGGATCGCCAGAGTGTATATGGAAAATCCGGAAGAGACGGTGGCAATCGGCGGCGACATCCGCATTGCGAACGGCTGCAAAATCGAGGACGGGGTCGTAAGCGACATCCGCTTGCCGAAAAAGCTGCTGCCGATGCTGCAATGCGTCGAGTATCTCAAGGCGTTTCTCGGCGGCCGGATCGGCTGGAGTTCGATCAACGGGCTGATCATCGTCTCGGGTGCGTTCGGCGTGTTCCGCAAAGACTATGTGGTCAAAGTCGGCGGCTACCGCGAAGGGTATCCCGGCGAGGACATGAACATCATCATCAAGCTGCACAAATACATGCTGGAAAACAAGCTGCCGTACCGGATCGCGTTCGCCCCGGATGCGGTGTGCTGGACCCAGGCGCCCGACACGTTCAAAATCTTGGGCAGCCAGCGGCGCAGATGGGGCCGGGGGAATTTGAAAAACATGATCGAGTACGGCAAAAACATGGTGCTGCGCCCCAAATACAAAGTGTTCGGGATGATCACGCTGCCGTTCAACATCTTGTTTGAGACGCTTAATCCGTACTTCCGGATTACCGGTCTCTTGGCGCTCATCGGCTATACCGCCCTCGATATGACGAACAGCAAGATTTTGCTGGTATACGGGCTGCTGAATGTCCTGTACGGCGTGCTGCTTGGCGTCGGTTCGCTGCTTCTTGAAGAAATCGCATTTCGCCGTTATCCGCGTGTGCGCGATATCGTCAAAATGCTTTTCTATACAATCCTTATGTTTTTTGGCTATCGCCAAATCGGCGTCATCTGGCGGTTCCTTGGTCATATCGAGTTTTTGCGCAACAACAACTCATGGGGAACGATGACGCGCACCAGCTGGAAGCTGGAAGAGAAAAAAACGATGACAGGTTAGGAGGAAAATGACGTTGAGCAGTCTCGTGCAAACTTTTTACCAGTTCCTTACCCATTGTGAAGAAAACCGGTTATCATGCGGAGCCATCCTTGCCAGATGCAAAAATTTTTCCAAGGAAATGCTGGACAGCCTGCGATTCGATCTGGAAAAGGAGCGGCCCACGGCAGTAGCGCAGTATGTCTTTGACGCAAGCAAGGGCATTCTGGGCGTCATCGTGGAGGGACAAAAGCTCAGCGACACCCATTTTCATTGCTTGTTGGTGAAGGATTACTTGCTGCAGCGCAATTTGCTGGGCGGGTCCCTCCTGGTGGCGAGCTTTCCGGAAAGCGCGGAAACCGCATCGGAAATGCTGATTCGCATGATCCAGGAAATCAAGGAGCCGGGCGTGCTGGGGGCGATCAACATTTATGACCATCGCATCGAGCAAAGGCAAGAGGAAGCAGCCCGCATCCTGTTGATCAACAACGATGAAACCGTGACAGAATTTTTGCGCATCTACCTGCAGCGCAAAGGATACCAGGTCCATGTCGCGTGCGATGGGATGGATGGGGTGACCAAGTACCAGGAAATCGCGCCTGATCTGGTCATTACCGATCTGAACTTGCCGATCATGAATGGCTACCAGTTGATCGAGCGCATCCGCCGCGAGCCAAAACCGGCAAGCAAAATAGTCGTGTTGACCGACAAGCGGCTCGAAGAAGACGTCAGCAAATCATTTGCCATGGGGGCATCGGATTACATCACGAAGCCGTTTTCCCCGACAGAGCTGGAAGCCCGTGTCAAACGTTTAATTTCATAACATAGAGGAGAGAACCAGAATGGATCGATATACAGAACTGAAGCAGCGCTTTCAAATGAAGACGGCTAAAATCGGTGTGGTCGGACTCGGGTATGTGGGCTTGCCGCTCGCGATGGAAATCGTGAAAAGCGGATACACCGTAGTCGGGATCGACCTCGACCAAAGCAAAATTGAAAAATTGAAGGCGGGCCGCTCCTATGTGCAAGATATCGCCGATGAAATTTTGCAGGAAGCGAATGCGACCAACCGCTTTATCCCGACCGCCGATTATTCCGTGATTGAGGGACTGGATGCGATCAGCATTTGCGTGCCGACGCCGCTCAGTCAAAACCAGGACCCGGATACGTCCTATATCACGAAAGTGGTTGACCAGATCAAGACCTATATGAAAAAAGGGCTGCTCATTACATTGGAGAGCACCACGTATCCAGGGACGACCGAGGAATTGATCCAGTGGGAGCTGGAAGCGATGGGCTATCAGGTGGGCGTCGACTTCTTCCTTTGCTACTCGCCGGAGCGCGTCGATCCGGGCAATTCCCGCTTCACCACCTTCAATACGCCGAAAATTATCGGCGGCACGACCGAAGCATGCCAGGAGCTGGGGACGCTCTTGTACAGCAATCTGGTCAAAACCGTCGTTCCCGTTTCCTCGCCGAAAGTGGCGGAAATGTCCAAGCTTTTGGAAAACACGTTCCGCAGCGTAAACATCGCGTTCATGAACGAAATGGCGCTGATGTCCGACAAAATGGGCATCGACATTTGGGAAGTGATCAAGGCCGCTTCGACCAAACCGTTCGGATTCATGCCGTTTTATCCGGGACCGGGCATTGGCGGACATTGCATCCCGCTTGATCCGATGTATCTGGCATGGAAGGCAAAGGGCTTTCGCTTCCACAGCCAGTTCATCGAAATCGCGCAATCGATCAATGTCAACATGCCGGATTACGTGCTGAACAAGACGGCACAGGTGCTGAACGTGAAGGCGAAATCGATCAACAATTCCAAGATTTTGATTCTCGGCATGGCCTACAAGCCGGATGTCGACGACTTGCGCGAATCGCCGGGCCTCGAAATCTATGAATTGTTCAAGCACAGCGGTGCGACGGTCGATTTTTACGATCCGTACGCCCAAAGCTTCCGGGACAAACACGGCAACGTGATTCCGTCGATCAGCTACGATTTGGAGCGGATGAAAACATATGATTGCATGGTGCTTGTCACCAACCATCGCTGCTTCCATTATCAGGAACTCGCCGATCTGGGCGTCGGCATCATCGATACGCGCAATGCGTTCGACGGCATTCGCAGCCCGAACATCTACAAGATCGGTACGCCGATTTCCATTCAGCAAGAAAAGGAAGTGTACAGCCTGTTGGCATAAGCGGAAAAGACAGGGACAGGCAACCGAAGGAGGAATACAAGCATGTGCGGAATTATGGGATATATTGGCTTCCGGGAAGCGCAAACCATTTTGACCAATGGGTTGAGAAAGCTGGAATACCGTGGCTACGATTCGGCCGGAATCGCCGTGAGCGATGGCGATAAAATTTCGGTCTGCAAGGCAAAGGGGAGAATCGAAGTGCTGGAGCAGCAGGTGAGCAAGGCAAGCCTTGCGGGCAGCGCAGGCATCGGCCATACCCGCTGGGCAACCCATGGGCGCCCCTCTGATGAAAACTCGCATCCACATGTCGATGAGACAGGCAAATTTTCGATCGTCCATAACGGCATCATCGAAAACTATTTGGACATCAAGCAGGAGCTGATCGACAAAGGTGTGACGTTCACCTCGGAAACGGATACGGAAGTGATCGTTCATTTACTTGCCGACCTGTATGATGGCGACATTGTGTCGACTGTGCGCAAGGTGGTAGGCAAAATTCGCGGTGCCTTTGCGCTTGGCGTCATGTGCGAGCATGAGCCGGACAAGCTGATTGCGGTCCGGTACGCCAGCCCGCTGATTATCGGCGTCGGCCAAGGCGAAAACTTCATCGGCTCCGACATTCCGGCAATCCTTGAGCATACGCGCGATGTATACATTCTCGACGACGGCGACCTGGCGATTTTGACCAAAGATTCGGTGACGGTCGTGGACGTCCACACCAATGAGCCGCAAGCGCGGGAGCTTGTGCGGGTGGAATGGAACAAGGAGCAGGCCGAGAAGGAAGGCTTCCAGCACTACATGCTGAAGGAAATTTACGAGCAGCCGCGCGCCCTGAAGAGCACGATGGCGGGCCATCTTGATGAGACTGCAGGTAAGGTCACGTTTCCGGGCTTGCGCTTGACACCGGAGGAACTCAAGGAGATCGACAAAATTTTCATCGTCGCCTGCGGCACAGCGTACTATGCCGGGCTTGTCGGCAGATACGCAATCGAGCGGCTGACGCAAATCCCGGTCGATGTCGATGTGGCCTCCGAGTTTCGTTATCAGCGGCCGCTGGTGACCGCCAAAACGTTGACCATTGTCGTCAGCCAATCCGGAGAAACAGCGGATACGCTCGCCGCGCTGCGCGAAGCGAAGCGGCTGGGCTCGAAAGTGCTCGCGATCACCAACGTGGTCGGCAGCACGATCGCACGGGAAGCGGATGATGTGATTGCCACGATTGCGGGTCCCGAGATCGCAGTCGCATCGACGAAAGCGTACACCGCGCAGCTGATGGCGTTCTATCTGTTTGGCCTCTATTTGGCGCAGGAGAAGCAGACGATCGATCCGCAGGAGCATGCGGCCTTGATCGCCGACTTGAAAAACGTGCCGGAACAGGTGGAAAAAGTGTTGGAGAACGCCGACGACCTGCGCACGTTTGCCGAGGGGATCAAGGATGAGAAGAGCGTATTTTTCATCGGACGCGGCATCGATTTTGCCGTCTCGCTCGAAGGCTCGCTCAAGCTGAAGGAAATTTCCTACATCCATTCCGAGGCGTATGCCGCAGGCGAGCTGAAGCACGGCACGCTTGCGCTGATTGAGGAAGGCACACAGGTGATCGCGCTGTCCACGCAAGCAGAGCTGCACGAAAAAATGATCAGCAACATTACCGAAGTGAAGGCGAGGGGCGCAAAGGTGCTCGGCATTACGCCGGATTCGCACATCGAACTGCATCGGACCGTCGATGAGCTTTGCTTCATTCCAAGCACCGCGCCGCTGTTCACACCGATTTTGAGCGTCGTTCCGCTGCAGCTGATCGCCTATTATACATCGCTCGCATTGGGCAATGACGTCGATCGCCCTCGCAATCTCGCCAAAAGCGTGACGGTTGAATAGCGAAAAAAGGAAAGAACACGCAATCGCAAGCGGGCTGGGCCTTGCCAAAAGAACGAGGCCCGGCTATCACCATACCGTACATGGCGGCTAAACATTTTGGCAAAAGAAGGAGGAACAGATGGATAATACCTCTCAACCAACGATGGACCAGCGCGTTTTGTATGAAATCATGCTGCGTGCCTATCGGTTGGGCAGCCAGGCAAACATGGATTCGAAAGAGATCGTGCAAAAAATGGCGGGCGAGCTACGCGCCTACCTCCAGCCAGACCATACGCACATCGAGCGGATGGACCGGGCGGAGTTGAAACGGACGAATAGCAAGGAGGTAGCGGGATGAAGACACATGCAATTGTACTCGCAGCAGGAAAAGGCACCAGAATGAAATCAAGCCTCTACAAGGTGATGCATCCGGTTTGCGGCAAGCCGATGATTCAGCATATCGTCGATTTGCTGCAGAAGCTCTCCCTGGAAAACATCGTGGTGGTAGTCGGCCATGGGGCGGAGGCCGTCAAGGAGCAGCTCGGCGATCGCGTGCAGTTCGCGTTTCAGCCGGAGCAGCTGGGGACGGCCCACGCCGTCTCGATGTGCCGCGATCAGCTGCAGGGACAGGATGGCATCACGCTCGTCATCAATGGCGACACGCCGCTGGTGAAGGAAGAAACGCTGCAAAGCCTGTTTGCCTATCACCAAAGCAAACAGGCGGCGGCAACCGTCTTGACCACGCTGCTGCCTGATCCGACCGGCTATGGCCGTGTCATTCGGGACCAAAACGGCGATGTCAACCGCATCGTGGAAGAGAAGGACGCCACGCTTGGGCAAAAAAAGGTGTGCGAGATCAGCACCGGCATCTTTTGCTTCGATAACCGCAAGCTGTTCGAGAGTCTGACAAAGGTGCGCAACGACAATGCGCAAGGGGAATATTATTTGCCCGATGTGCTCCACATTTTGAAAGAGCAGGGGTGCCGGGTCGCCGCCTTCATGACGAATGATCCTTCCGAAGGAACGGGCGTCAATGACCGGGTGCAGCTGTCTCAGATGGAAGCGCTGATGCGCAAGCGAATTTGCGAGCGTCATATGTGCAACGGTGTCACGCTGATCGACCCGTCGTCCACGTATATCGATGCGGATGTCGAGATCGAGCCGGACACGGTGATCCATCCGGGCACGTTTTTGCGCGGACGGACGCGGATCGGCCGCTCGTGCGTGATCGGCCCGAACGCGGATGTGACCGATTGCAACATCGAAAGCCACGTCAAGATCACCCAGTCCACCATTGCGGGAAGCATCATCGGCGAAGAGGCGACGGTGGGGCCGTTTGCCTACATTCGTCCGCAGTCCGAGGTGGGCAGAGGCGCGCGCGTCGGCGATTTCGTGGAGTTGAAAAACACCCGGATCGGTGCATTTTCCAAGGTGTCTCACCTTTCCTATCTGGGCGACGCAGAGGTAGGGCAAGGCGTCAATGTTGGCTGCGGCGTCATAACGGTGAATGATGACGGCGTGGAAAAGCACAGAACGGCCATCGAGGATGAGTCGTTCATCGGCTGCAATGTAAACCTGATCGCTCCGGTGACGGTCGGGGAGGGCGCCTATGTGGCGGCAGGCTCGACCATCACGGAAGATGTGCCAAGGCAGGCGTTGGCGATCGCGCGGCAGCGGCAGCAAAACAAGGAAGCGTATCGTATGAAAAAGAAACTGCAAGAGGTGCAATGAGCGGATTGTGCTCGATCCGATCGATAAAAGGAACGATGATCGTTTTGTTCGCCGTACTGCTCTTACTGTCTGCCGTTGCATTTTCCCTTGACAAAGACAAGCCTGTCACCACGGCGACCTGGATTTGGGACGCCACGATCATCACCGACCAAGCGGACGATGTCATCGCCTTTGCCAAAGAAAACGGAGTGAACCTGATCTATTTGCACATCGAGCAAAACAAGATCGCCCCGGACCAATACCGCTCCTTCATCAAGGCGGCGGGCCAAGCGGGTATCAAGGTCGATGCGCTCGGCGGCGACCGGAACTGGGCCCTCACCGACAATCAGGGAAACATCGCCAGCTTCATTTCCTGGGTGAAGGACTATAACAGCCGGGCGGCCGAAGCGGAGCGATTCCAGGGCATCCACGTCGACATCGAGCCCTACCTGTTGTCCCGCTGGGAAAAACATAAGGACGATGTCATCGAGCAATGGATGGAGAACATGGCGTTCGTCGTCAGCGAGACGAAAAAAGAGCCGGGGCTTACCGTAAGCGCGGACTTGCCGTTTTGGATCGATACGCTGAAGGTGCCCGGAGAATCGGAGAAGGTCAGCAGCTGGATGCTCGACCGGCTGGACAGCATCACGTTGATGGCGTACCGCAACTATGCGGAAGGGCCGAACGGCATCGTCGACATCACGCAGCGGGTGCTGGCGGATGCCAACGACCGGAAAAAAGCGTCCGTCATTGTCGGCGTCAATATTTTGGAGTCAAAGGAAGGGGATAACGTCAGCTTCCACAAGCAGGGAACTACAGAAATGGAAAGGGAGCTGTCGATTTTGCAGGACGCGCTGGCCCAATCCCCCTCATTTGCCGGATATGCCGTCCATGATTACAAAAGTTGGCGCCAAGCCAGCGAATAGGCGGGGGAGACGTTTGGTCTAGGAGGAAAGCGAATGAAAGCTGCCCGTATTTACCTCTGCCTCCTTGGTTTTGCCATGTGCTTTTTGTTCGGGTTTTCTTCGCCTGAAAAAAAGAGCAAGGCGACCTGGATTTGGCAGGCAGAGCTTATCGGGAACGAACAAAAGCAAATTCTCACGTTTTGCAAGCAAAATGACATCAACCTGATTTATTTGCGGATCGATCAGGACAAGCCGGATGGCGACTATCGCGCATTCATCCGGCAAGCGACGGCGAACGGGATCGAAGTGCATGCGGTTGGCGGCCATCCGACCTGGGCGCTTGCTTCCGGTAAGCCGCGCATGCTGCAGCTCGCGAAATGGGTCAAGCGCTATAATGAAAAGGCCGATGCAGACGAACGGATCAAAGGCATTCAGCTGGATGTCGAGCCTTATTTGCTGAAGCAATGGGAGACCGATCAACGAGACGTGCTTGTCCAGTGGCAAGCGAATGTGAAAGCGTTCATGAAGGAAGCGGGAGACGATGCCGATCTGCAAATCGGCACGGCGCTGGCTTTTTGGCTGGATGAAATCCCGGCTCCGGATCAGCCTGACATGTCGATGGGCAAATGGATGATCAGCCAGTTTGATACGGTCACAATCATGGCGTATCGCAACGAGCTTGAAGGGGCAAACGGCATTCTGTCATTGGTGGAACAGGAAATGAGCGACGCGGATGAATGGCAAAAACCGGCGATCATCGCGGTCAACATGAAAAAGATGAATGAGCGGCACACGTCGTACGCCGATGCGGGCGCGGCGGAAATGAACCGTCAATTGGCCCGATTGCCGCAGGAAATGGCCGCACATCCTTCGTTTGCGGGAACGGCTGTCCACGATTACCGCTATTGGAAGCAAGCGGATGCCCCGTCTGAGGAGATGCCGCCTGTTGAAGTACCGCCTGAGGAAGTGCCGCCGACAAAAGGGATCAAAGGGACCTACATTTGGGAAGCGGAGCAGATCATGTCCGAGCCGGATCAGATTCTCGCGTTCGCCAAGGAGCATGGCCTCAATTTGCTCTACGCCCGCCTTGATTTGGATCAACCGTTTTCCGTGTACCGCAATTTCGTCAAAAAGGCGCATGCGGCAGGGATCGAAGTGCAGGCGATGGGCGGTCATCCGATCTGGGCGTTGGAACAGAACCGGCCGCGCATCACGCGCTTGGTCAAGTGGGTGAAAAACTACAATGCGCACGTCGACAAAGACGAGCGATTCCAGGGCATCCATCTGGACATCGAGCCGTATGTGATGCCGATGTGGCGCAGCGACAAGGAGTCTGTGCTGCGTCAATGGATGGGCAACATCCGTGCGTTTGTACAAGAAACAAAAGCGTCACCCGAATTGAAGACGAGCGTCGATTTGGCGGTATGGCTGGAACATACACCGACGCCTGGCGAGCCCGCGCTTCCGTTCAGCAACTGGATGATCAAGCAGGTGGATCAGACGACGCTGATGGCCTTCCGCGATCATGCCGAAGGCCCGGGCGGGATCGTGGATATCGTGAAAAACAAGATGGCTTACGCTGAGTCGATCGGCAAACCGCTGATGGTCGCCGTTGAGATGAAGGAGAGCCGCGAGGGCAACTATGTCTCCTTCCATGAGGAGGGCAAAGCCGAAATGAATCGCCAGCTTGAGCTGATGGCGTCGCATTTGGACAAGTATGCCTCGTACAGCGGCTTTGTCGTTCATGCCTACGATTATTGGAAAACCAGCAAGGAGTAAACGAAGGCTCCCCCGGGCAATGAGGGGGAGCTTTTTGCCGTGTGCGCTCTGTTTGTGGCAGATGCGCTTCGCCCTTGCAGGCTGCGCGCACTTGCGAGTATCCTTAGCAGTAGCAAGCGTTTTGTGCAGGAGGAAACAGATGCGAAAACGATACGGCAACATGGACGGGATCGAAAACAATCACGCTTTTCTCGATGGCTGGCGGTGGATGAAAGAACGGCGGAGCAAGCAAAAGGATTTGTCCGTCCAGATTCCTGCCGCCGAACAAAAGCTTCAGCGTGAAGTGAAGCAAAACCGAACGAAAACGACGATCACCTGGATGGGGCACTCGACTTTTTTGATTCAAATGAACGGGCTGGCCATACTGACAGACCCGGTCTGGGCGAGGCGGATGGGTTTTGCCAAACGGCTGACCGAGCCGGGCTGGCCGCTCGCCGAATTGCCGGAGATTGAGATCGTCGTGATTTCCCATGGGCATTATGACCATCTTGATTTTCCAACATTGCGGCAGCTGAAAGGCAATCCGCACTTTTTCGTGCCGGTTGGCCTGAAACGGCTGTTTGCCAAAAAAGGGTACGCGAATGTGACGGAGCTGAGCTGGTGGGAAGCGGTGCAGCACAAAGACCTGGAGCTGCATTTCGTGCCGGCCCAGCATTGGACGCGCCGCACGCCGTTTGACACGAATACGTCGCATTGGGGCGGCTGGGTGCTGCGCCGGGCGGGGGAGACGCTTTATTTCGTCGGAGACACGGGCTATTTTCGCGGCTTTGCCGAAATCGGCAGCCGCTTTGACATCGATATTGCGCTGGTTCCGATCGGCGCCTACGAGCCGGAATGGTTTATGGGTGTGTCGCACATGACGCCGGAGGAAGCGGTGCAAGGGTTTCTCGACATGCGCGCAAAGACCTTTATTCCGATGCATTATGGGGCCTATCGCCTGGCGGACGATACGGGACCGGAGGCTTTGGCGCGACTGCTTGCAGCGTGGGAAAAGGCGGCTTTGCCAAAAGAGCGGCTGCGCGTGCTCGCGATCGGCGAGACGCTGTTTGCAGAGCAGGAATAGAAGTGATGAAGAAAAAAACCATCCGGGCGCAACGTTTTGACACGTCTCCCGAATGGTTTTTTTACTCAACCTTTGCCCCGAACGAGCGCAGAAACGAAATCGCTTGCGCGGCATCCATCCGCGCCCCTTTTACCTCGACCGTGCGAAAATCAATGCCGTCGAGGATCGCTCCGCGCAAATCCGCCCCTTCAAACGTCGCTTTGGACAATTGGGCGCGCGTCAGGTCCGCTTTGCGCAAGTCTGCTTTGCCGAATTCGGTTCCGTACAAGTCTGCCTCATAAAAGCGAACGCCGCGTAAATCTTGCTTTGTCAGCTTGGCATGCCGGAGAATCGTGTACGACCAATCCCCCTCGTCGATCGTGATGCCGTCGAGCTGGGCTTTGGTAAAGTCGCTGCCCGTCATTTTGCACCGGCGAAACTGGGCGACAAACAGGTTTGACTCTTGCATGTGGCAATTTGCGAACACAGTTTCCGTGTGGACGGACGCATTCAGCTGTGCGCCCCGGAAATCGCATTCGATGAAGCGGCAGCTGTTGGTGACGACTTCTGCCAGAGAAGCGCCGGTGAAGCGGCAGCGCACAAAGGTGGTTCGCGTCATTTCACGGTCACGCAAATCTTCCGAACGAAAATCAACCTCTTCAAAATGGGCGTCGAGATAAGGCTCCATAGCGTCTCCTTTACGGTTTGATCCATCCGGCGGCACCATTGTACCCGATTCGGTACCAGCCGTTCTTCTCTTCTTCGATTTGCAGCGTATCGCCTGCCGTCACTTGCCCGATGACATCTGAAGCGGCGTCGGGGGAGGCGTGCACATCGGTGATTTGCTGGATTGTCAGCTGCTTGGGCGTTGCGGTGGAATCTGCCGGTTTGGAAGCATCCGCAGGTGTTCCGGCATTGCTCCCGCTGTTATCTGTGCTGCCGCCCGATTCACCGGCACCGTTCGTTCCGGTGTCGCCATTTTCGCCGCCTGATCCATCCGTACCTTGTCCCGATTCGCCATTGCCTGAATCCGCCGGCTCCTCTGCCGGCTTCCCGATGTAAGACAGCGAGTCATCGCGCAATTGGTAAGGCGCCTCCGTCTGGCCTTCGCCCTCGCCAACCGGATTCTCAAACACCAGCAGGCCCGGCTCCTTGACACTCAGCCCGTCCGCTTCCAGCTGGAACGATTTTTTCAGCGAGGATGGGTTAACCGCATATCCGGTATAAGTAGATTTCCGATTGGGAGAAGCAGATTCTACCAACAAGACGAGCTGGTTGCCCTCGGCGATCGAGTCGGAGAGCGACAGTTTTTTTACCCGGGTGCCGTCATCAAGGGCAGCATCCCAAAAACGCACGTCGCCGTCTGCAAGTTTGGCGGCGTAATACAGCTGGTTTCCGTCCGCTACACCGGCAGCATACAGCTGCGCGCCGAATCGATCTTTCCCCGAGACGACATCGCTGAACGTTTTATCCGGATACTGCTTTTGCAAAAGTTGAAGCGGGTCATGATCGAGCCAGCGCTCCTGCAGCTGTGTCAAATAGCTTGCAGTCGATTTGTAGGCGCCAAGCGCCTGGTACAGCTCAATCGCCTTGTCGAACGCATTCCCCTTCACATACTGTTCGGCTTTTGTGAAGAAGCCGTCGATTTTCCGGTCGATCAGCGCGAGTACGTCAGATGCGTTCGGCAGCACATCTTTGATCTGTTCGTACAGCTTCGCGTCGTTGATAAACGCTTCGATGTTGGCGCTCTCCCTGGACAGCGTCTGCAGGCCGTACTGCTCCAGGGCATCGACCAGCCAAGGGGCGTCAAAATGATTTTCCTGATACAGCCGCAAGCTTTTGGCCGTATTGGCGACCACCGTCGCGAAGCTTTGGTTTTCTTTTTGGTCGCGGAATTTTTTCCGGTCATAGTTTTTGAACAGAGCGGTAAGCTCTTTTTGCTTGCCGCCTTCGAAATAGTCGTCCGGCATCGCGATCAGATCAGGGATAAACGATTCATCTTGATAGCTTCCCTTTTTCAGATTGGCCGCCATCTGCGCTTCGAATTGCGCTCGGTAGCGGGAAAATTCGCTCTGCATGTCTTTTTCGATGGAAAGCCGCGTGCTGATTTGCTGGAAATACGCTTTTTGCGCAGGCGTCTTTTGGCCAAAGGACGCTTTCAGGTCCGAGTAGCTGCGATGCGTCTCGAGCAAGGCTTTGTAGTCCTTCGCTTCATGTGCTTGCGATAGCCGGGCGTCGATGTCAGCCAGCTGGTTGTGAATTTGGTCGAGGGCGACAAGCGCCTCGCGAACCCCAGGATCGCCGTACGTGATGGCATCGTATGCTTGCGCGGAAGAGAAGCGCTCGACGGCCTGCTCCAGCTTGTTTTGCTTGTACAGCGCCTCGGCCTCCTGAATCAGGCTGACTTCCCGCGCGCTTGCAAACAGCTTCCATCCGACGGCGAGGAAGGCGAGCGCAAAGGCGATCAGCAGGATGTTGCGGACCAAGGTCGTTTTTTGATAAAAGCTCATCAGGCAGAACCCCTTTGAAAAATTCCTTTGAAATCAGGATCGAACGAGTAGCGCGCAGAAACGAGCGCTTCCGTCCGCGCATACAGCTCAGCCCATTCCGTACGGTACGTGCTGGCTAATTTTGCCAGGCGCAGCAGGCGTTCTTTCGAAAGATATTCCAAAAATTCAAGGATAAACTCGTGATAGTCATCCACATAGGCTTTCATCCGCAAGGCAGCACCGGCTACATTTGCCAGTATTTCCGCGCCGTTTTCGTGCCGCAAAATTTCATTTTTGTAGGTGACGGCATAATCGAGCACGTTCTTTTTGATCAGGGAACGCTTCACCTGCGCGACTTTGCGCAAATACTCGACGAACTGGTAGTCATAGGAAGAAGGAACCAGCGTATCCAGCTCCAGCTCCATGTCGCTGCGCAGCACAAACTGGTTCAGGCAGGCGATTTTCCGGCGTTTGATCGAATCGGTGTTCAGGAAATAACTGACCTCCCGCAGCTTTTCATAGGCGGTTTTCGGATTGCCTTCTTTCATGTCGACGGCGATTTCGTCAAGCTCGCGCATCAGCGCCAGCCTGATTTTTCCCCGCTCCGCGTACAGGAAACGGCGAAAGTGCACCGACCGTTCGTAGCGGGCCAGTTGTTTTTGCAAGGAAAAGGCCACCCCGAACAATACGATGCTGCCGATGATGCTGCCGATGAGCGCAGGCAATGTTTGGGCAGAGACGATCGCAAGGCAAAGCAAAATGCCCAAAAACAGCAGCGAGCTTTGTCCTTTGCGCCGTGACCAAGCGTGAGCGACCTGTTGGATCGGCGTAAGGCGGCTTGTTTTGCCGCATTCCTCGCATTCGTCTTGCATCCGGATCGAGTACGTTCCGCAATGCTGGCAAAGCAGGAGCCGCTCGTAAACGTAATTCGTTTTTTTGCTATCGGTAAAGCGGACGGCCAGTTTCTTTTTCATCTGGTTCTTTCTCCTCATTCAGCATGGTAAGAAATAATTGGTCGGTGTCGCGGTCAGAAAGGTAGCGCTTTTTGTGCGCATACAGGACGAAAAAGCGGATTGCCACGAACGACGCCGCGATTGCTAGTAAGAAATAGGTGAGCATGTCACATCTCCCGAGATCAGATTTGTCGAACATTGTCGGTGCGATAATTTCGTTGTAACTTAACTACGTGACGCATCGTATAACAGGTAAGCCCTTCATTTGTCCTATTTTTTGCTTGCGGATGCCTTACAATTTGCGACAAAAGTGGTCATCCGGTGCGCTCTTTCATTGCTTTGCGAAAATGCTGTGGATTACAATGAACTGGAGAATAGCTGCAACATTTGCTAGATATTGAATTATTTTACTACACTACTCTCCAATATCAACCTTAAGGAAATGGTCGGAGGCCCTAAGTATGGTTCAACTTACAAGAAAAACCACCTGGTTACTCGCAATGATGCTCGTTCTTTTGGTGCAGCTGGGCGCCATGCCGCAGGCGCAGGCTGCGAATGCTACAAATGCAGGCAAGCTCGATGCGGTGCTCGTCGTCGACGTCAGCAACTCGATGACGACGAGCGACAAGCATAACATCAGTTCGGAAGCGATGAAAATGTTCGTCGACATGACGTCTGCCCAAGGAAACAAAATCGGCGTCGTCTCGTATACGGATAAGATCGAGCGGGAAAAAGCGCTGATCGCTGCCAACTCGCCTGCAGACAAAGCGCAGATCAAGTCGTTTATCGACAGCCTCCACAAGGGCGCGTATACCGATATCGCGGTGGGCGTGGACGAAGCGGTCAAAATTCTTGCGGCCGGCCATGATCCGGCCAATTACCCGATGATCGTGCTGCTCGCGGACGGCAACAACTATTTGAACACCGCCTCATCGCGCACGCAGCAGCAGTCGGACAACGAACTGCAGGCGGCGATCAAGACCGCGCAGGCAAACGGCTTTCCGATTTACACGATCGGCTTGAATGCCGACGGGCAGCTCAACAAAGATTCGCTGAAAAAAATCGCGGCCGATACGCAAGGGAAGTTTTTTGAAGCGAGCACGGCGGATCAGCTGCCAAGCATCCTGAGCCAAATATTCGCCGATCACCTGAAGCTCAAGGTCGTGCCGCTGACCAGCATGACGGCCAACGGGCAGTATCAGGATGTCACCATCAAAATCCCGAATGCGAGCGTGATGGAAGCCAACGTGTCGATCATGTCGGGCAATCCGGTCGAGCTGAAGCTGTATGCGCCGGACGGCAAGGAAGTGAGCCTGGCGTCAAACAATGTCCAGCTCTCCCGCTCGAAAGCGTACTCGATGCTCAAAATCGTCTCGCCGGTGCAAGGCGACTGGAAGCTGAAAGTGAAGGGCGTCACACGGGACAAGATCGACATCAGCATGGTATTCAACTACGATTTGCAGCTGGCGATGGAGCCGATTCCGGTGAAATCGTACAGCAAGGGCGACACCATCGCGATCAAAGCCGCGCTGACCGAAAACGGACAAAAGGTGACGAGCGCAGATGTTTACAAACAAATGAAGGCGACGCTTCTGGTGACGGACACCGCCACGAAGCAGGTGAGCGAGTTGCCGCTCGCCAATACTGGCAGCGGGTTTGAGGGCAGCTACAGCGTGCAAGACACGCACCGCTACGAGCTGAAAATCAAGGCCGAGGCGTCCAGCTTTTATCGGGAGACACAGCCGGTGATCGTCGATGCATCCACGGCGGCAGCTTCCGGCACACAGACGCCAGCGAAGCCTGCCGAACCGGAAAAGCCGTTTCCGTGGATGCTCGCCATCGGCTGTCTGGTTGGCGCCATCGTGCTGATCGTCGCGATCCTGTACATTTTGGCGGCGCTGAAAAAAGCGAACAAAGGCTTTATCGGCCAGGTCGCGATTGAAATATGCGACGAGGATACGGGGAGCAAAACTCCCCCCCAATACAAAAAGCTGAACACGTTCAAAGGGAAGGTGAAGCTCCACCAGCTGCTCCAGCTTGCGCCGGAACTGGCGGAAACGGACAAGGTCACACTGGTGCCGGGCAAAAACGATACGATCATCATTTTCAACCGTTCGGCGTGCACGATTGAAAAAGCAGGCAGGGTGCTTGATGCGGCAGCGGGCAAAGAACTCAAGAAAAACGACCGGATCAAGATCATGCTGCAAAACGTCAATAAATCGATCTACGTCGATTACATTGTTTAGGAGATGAAAAACGATGAAAGCACTTGTCAGAGAACATATCCAACAGCTTGACGTATCGCAGGGCGGCGGGATCGTCAGCGAAAAAATTCGCGTCCAGACCATCGATAACCCGATGCTCGTCATCGGGATCGGCGGAACGGGGATCGATGCCCTGCTGCGTTTGAAATACCAAATCAACAGAAGGTTCAAACTGCCGGAAGATCCATTGTCGAGAAAGAAAAAAGAGAAGCCGGACAATATCGAATTCATCGCGTTCGAGACGAACGAGCACGACCGCAACAAGCGCTACAAGGGAATCGGCCTCGATCCGATTACGGAGTTCGTGCTCCTGTCCAACCCGGAGATCGGCGGCGTGCTGCAAAACCGCAGCATTTTGGAGCCGTATATCACCGAATGGCTTTCTCCTGAATTGAGCATCACCGACGGGATCAGCGGCGCATCCGGCGTGCGGCAGGCAGGCCGCCTGCTGATGTTTACCAAAATTACGCAAGTGGTGCAAACCATCGAGAAAAAAATCAAGATGCTGACCGAGGGCACGAACAAAAAGCTGATGGTCTTCATTCTCACCGGATTGTCCGGGGGGACGGGAAGCGGCTGTTTCCTCGATATCGCCTATATCGTGCGCGGGATTTTGGAGAAGGAGTTCGGCAGCGCCGGCGTGGACCGTGTCAATACGCTCGGCTACGTCTTCACGCCGGACGTCAACCTGTCCAACAAGAGCCTGAGCACGCACACGCGCGATTACATCGCGAAGAACGGTTATGCCGCTCTGAAAGAGCTGGATTACTGGATGAACGTGGATGAGCGGATGGAACGGTTCAAGCAGCAGTACGGCAACTTGCTGACCGTCAATTCGCCGATGCCGCCATTTAACCTGTGCCACCTGATTTCGGCGACCAATCTGGAAGGCAAGCCGCTTGAGAACGCGTATGACTACTGCATGAACGTGACGGCTGAAAACATCACCAACTTCATGGCAAATGAAGAAAAGCAGTCCGGCGAGGAATTCGCCATCCATGACTACATCAGCAACATTCGGACGAACATCAACCAGATGCCGAAAGCTTATGCAGCCAACTATCAATACAACGTGATCGGTGCGTCCTCCGCTGTGCTGCCGATCGAGGAGATCACGACCTATTTGGCGTATCGCCTGTTCAAAAAAATGGAGAAAATGTTTGCGGTCGCACCGACGCAGGAAGATGCGGAGAAATTCGCCCGCAAGCTGGGCATCGACATCGACACCGTCGCCCGCAAATTCGAGGAGCGCGTGCCGGAGCCGATTCCCGGCTACGAGAACAGCGAGCGCCTCTCTTACAACAACGTGATCAAGCAGCAGCTGGTCAGCATCGACAACGAGCTGGAGCAAGGCTATCTGGCCAAAGCGCGCGAGGCGTACATCAAGTGCAAAAAGCAGCATCCGGGCGAATTGGTGGAGACGTTCTCCGAAATGATCACCAAGGTGTTTTTGCATCCGGAGCAAGGCCCGTTCTATGCGTCGCGCCTGATCCATTCCGACAAAGGCTTCTGCTTGCTGAAAATGATTTCTTCCTATATTGAAAGCTTGAAGGTCAATCTGGACAGCTTCCCGCGCGAGATCGACGGTGCGCGCGAAAACGCCAACGAAAAACTCGGCGACGCCCGCAGCGCGTTCATCTCCAAGGAGAAGAAGAAAAACGCCTACATCGAAGCCAAGATCCATGAGTACCAGCTTCATGCCGATCAGGAAAAAATCGAGCAGATGATCGAGTTTTACGAGGATTTGTACCGTCTCTTAAACGATGAAAACAACCGGATTTACAACGTGTTCACCGAAATTCTCAATGCGCTGAACCAAATTTTTGACAAAAACGGCGACATCCTGATCAACGGCGAGGAAGAGACCGACAAGTCCGGCAACAAAACCTATTACTGGAACATCGTCAACGTGCCTGATATCGCCGGAGTGATCAGCAAGTTCATGGACGACAAGAGCACGGACGATTTGATCCGCGAGTTCACCGGATTGCTGCTGAAGCGTTCCGACAAATGGGTTCGTGAGCAAGAGGTCGATATCGTCAATGAAATTTCCGACTTTTTGAGCGACGAATTCGGCGACTTGATCACCAAATCGATGGAAGAGTTTTTGCAGATCAAGTATGGCCAGGATGAAACGATCGAACGGATCATCGAGCGCAAAATCGCCAACAAGCTGGACGAGGAAGCGATTCCGGTATTCCATCTGAGCAACAGCGTCGGCAACCTGCACTTCCCGTCATGGGGCTTCGTGTCCGTTCCGGTGAAGGCGCCCGGCATTTTGAAGGGGATCAAAAACTATCAGAACACCTCGATCAGCGGCTCGCGTTTCACCGTGAAGGAGAGCGAGGTCAAAAACCGGATCTTCTGGCTGAATACGAAAAACGGGGTGCCGCTCTTTGTTTATACACCGCTCAAAGTGTACGAGGAGAGCTACGAACGGACGATCCTCGAAAGAGAAGGCATCGGCCGCCATCTGGTGCAGACGGAGAAAAACAACTGGGCGTACTTGCCATCGCCAATCCCGGAAAAATCGTGGGGCGAGACGTACAGCAACAGCCGCGTCCAGGCGTACAATACGCGCATCCGCCAGCTGTTCGCACGCGCGCTTTCGTTCGGCTGCATCGTGGAGAAGAATGCCGACAGCAAGACGAGCAGCCGCTACGAATGCATCGCGACGAAGCCGTTTGATCTGCAAGCGGTGCTTGGCAAATACAAGCTGCAAGCAGGTCAATCTGCGCAAACAAAGCCGAACCCGGGCGAAACGAAGCGCTGCCTGGATGAGCTGAAAGGATTGCTTGCGGGCGGGCTGGAACGAGTGCAGGTCCGCGACATTTTTGGCAGCGTCAATGAAGAGATGGCGCAGGAAAACTTGATCCGCTCCCCTGAGTTGATCAAGCTGGTGAGCGAAGAAGTGGAAAAATACGCGGCCATCCAAAGCAAGATCGAAGAGCTGGAAGCAACGCTCGCCGCGATGAAAGGCGAGGAAGCGCTGCTCGATCAGTTCGTCGAGGTCATGTACACCGGCACCATCTGCAAAAAGGGAGCGCTGTACGTCTACGACAAGGATGAAGAGGAAGATGCATGGGAGCCGTTCGTCAACTTGATGAAGGTGAACAAGTGGGTCGAGTTCGCGATCTATGAAAAAATGCGCGAGCTGGAGCCGAAGCGTTTGAACCTGCTGTCCCGCAAAGCGACGAAGCGCAGCAACGAGCTGACGAATCAGGAAGATACGCAGCAGCTGGTCGCCAAGCTCGAAGAACTGGCAGCGGCTTTCCAAAAAGGCAAAAACGATCTGGAATACGACCGCGACGAGCTGATCAACGGCGAGGAAGTGTACCAGTTCTATAAAAACGCCTGGTCCAAGCTGAACAACATGCTGCAGACGCTGAAGTAGGGCGGCTGGGAAACGCCAGCGAGAACACAAGCGCAATGTCGCAATGTTACGGAGGAACGATGAGGGAATTGGTAAATCAGTTCGCACATGATTACGTGCTCGACTTGGAACGGCGCGTATATAGCGGTGATGAGCAGCGGCGTCTGAACAACCCCGTGGTCTTCCTCTTTGTCGGGGATAGAAGCCTTGAAGCGCTGGTGGCCATCCACGAGCTGAACAGGCGGAAGTGGAGCAACAGCGCGGGCGTCGCCTATGTTCATGCATACACAGCGGAGACGGCCGAACGCGAGCATGTGTACAGCTTTCGGCTGCCGCGCCCGGATGCGGATAAAAAGACGATCCGCAAAGAATTGCACCAAAAGTTTTATCAGGACGAAACGGGGCGCTATGAGCTGAACCGTCTCTACAGGCAGGTGTGCAGCTGGATTGGCGAGCAAGGCGCCGCCTTCGCGTCGTTTCAAAAAATCAACATCGCCGTCGTGACGAGAGTGGACGACGTTTGCAACGTGCTCCTCCCCGAGCTGACCTTGCTTGCCAAAAGCATTTTTCAAGAGTCATTCAAAAACGTGCAGATCGACTTGTACGCGCTGATCAAGGAAAAGAGCGAAAGCGGCGAATTCGGTTACGCCGCCTCGCTCGGGATCAGCTTTTTGCAGGAGCTGGACCGTTACCAGAATGCGGACTATACTTTCCGTGCAGATTTGCAGGTGACGGAGGACAAAATCAAGCTTCCCGTCGAGCATGCGGGAGGGCCGTTGTTTTCGCTTGCCTACCTGCTCGGCGATAAAAACGAGCGGGGCGTTCTGGCAGCAAGCAGCATGCAGGAAAATTACGAGCTGATCAGCAACCTCAACCTGCTGAAAAACAGGCAGTACAACCTGCAAGAGAGCGAGCTTCCTTTCAGCGGCAAAAACGAAGGGTACAACGAAGCGCAGTTTATCCGCAACATCGCGTCGGGCACGGCCAAAAATGCGTATGCATCCGCCGGGTTCGCCAAAGTGACGCGTCCCAGCAAACAGATTGCACTCACTGTGCTCGCTGCCTGTTACTCGCAATTTCTTCATCGCTTGCAGAAGGTGGCAACAGCAGACAAACGTGACATCCTTGCCTTGCTTGCTCTGGATGCTGCTTCCTTGCAAAAAAAGGTGATCGGCATGCTGCCGGAAGAAAGCAGGCTGGAAGGTCTGCACAGCTTGATGTCGGATCGCGTCAGCTTTGGCGAGCTTAAGGAAATGACGCTGCAGGAAGCCGAGGAAGCGCTCTACCGCGATGGCAGCCAGCGTTTTTTTGTCAGCCATTTCGTTCAGCCGGCGCACGAGCGATTGGCGGAGCAGCAGACCTTTGACCAATTGTCAGCCCTCCTGATCCGCAACGTGATCGAAAATGAAGCGTACGGCTTTTACCATGCGTATACATGGACCTCGGACAGCGAACAAGGCATCGCAGGGGAGCTGCACCGTCTGGTGAAAGATACGAACCGGCAGCTGGATGCGGCGAAGGCAGAGCTGGCGGACGTCTACCGGCAGCGGGTCTGGGAGCAGCCGTTTAAAAAAGGCGGACTCTTCACGTCAGACAAGGAACGGGTCAAAAGCTTCATCCGCTATTTTTTTGAATATGTCTATGGGAAAAAATACGAGATTCTCGGTTTGGAAATACAGCTGCAGCTCTTGCAGCAGCAGATCGGGGCGCTGGAGGAAATCCATGCGCGCATCGGTAAAAAGATTGCGGAGCAAAATGAGACCGAGCGGCTGCTGCATACGCTGGCGCAAGAATCCATCGATGAAACGACAGACGGCTTCGGGAAAAACATGAAAGAGTATTACACCGGCGTCGTTGCAGCTGTCATGCAGGAGCAAGAAGCCAAGCGCGGCCAGCGCTTTGTGTTCGAGGACCGTTTTCTGGGCAGCCCGGCACGGATGATGACATCTTCCATGAGCGAGCTGGTTTCCCGTTTCATCGAGTTGTGCCGCAGCGTCATTTTGCCGAGCGAGCCGTTTCAGCTGTTATTTGAAGAAGAGCTGCTGCGGCGCGCCAATGTGGCCGGTCATTTTGAACAGCGCGAAATTTTGTCCAAAGAGAGCTTGTTCAAAGAGCTGTATCATGCGCTTGAGGACAACGCTGCAATCCATATCGAAGTTTTCCATTATGCCCAAAAGCACCGCTATGAGGAAACCTACTTTTTTGCCGATTTTTCCAGCGAGTTCGTCCGCTTCGCATTTGATTATGACAAAGGGACGCGGACATACAAGCTGGGGTGCATGCATGAAAAGCGAAGCAGCGGCATTGAAAAAATGAAGCTGATGGGTGGCTTCCACATGGATGATTTGATGTATGTGCGAAACGGCAGGAAGTATTATGACTCGTACGTAGCAAATGGCTACCAATTTCATGGAGAGACGCCCGAACGCGATCGTTCCCTGGGTTGACCATTTGCGAGAAAGAAAGGATGCATCGGCATGAGTCGAAGAAAAATCAATCTGCTCCTTCTGGTCCTCAGTATGGTAGGCGGGGCAGTTGGCTTTCTGGTTGGTGAATACTTGTTGGCGGAGTATGAAAACCAACTGCCCCAATGGTTGTTAATGGGCCTTTATTTTGGACAATATGCGTTATTCGTCGGTCTCGGCTGTCTGCTGGCGGAAATGATCTCCCCGCAATTGAACGGACTTGGCTGGAAACAGCGCTATCTCGGCTTTTCCTGGAAAATGCTTGTGCCAAGCACATTGGTGATGCTGTTCGTGGCAGGTTCCCTGTTTCAGCTGATCTATGGCATGAACATCGGAGGGGCGAAACCGGCTTCCGCCGATGATGTCATCATGGTTCTGGACATATCGGACAGCATGAACCAGACCGACCCGAATCGCCAGCTGTTCGATGCGGCTGCTGACGTGATTCGGAACATGGATGACGACAAACGGGTAGGAATCATCGTTTTTAATGATCAGGCGACCATCCTGCAGCCGCTGACAGACGTCTCTTCTCAAAAAGTAAGAGATCACATCATTGCCTTGCTGAAAAATTACCAGGCTCCAGCTGGCGGCACCAATATCGGCGAGGCGCTGTCGACTGCGATGGAACACATGAAGCAGATGAACAGCACACGCAGCATGCTGATTCTGATGTCGGATGGCTATAGCCAGGTGGATCTTGCGACCGCACTGGCACCGTATCAGCAAAATCATGTGGCGATCAATACGGTTGGAATCAGCAATGTGGAAGCCGATGCGACCCATTTGCTGAAAAATATCGCCGAGCAAACGGATGGGACGTATTACAGCGTCGAAAACGCCAATGAGCTTTCTGCCATCTTCCACAAAATTTATTTGTTGAATAACCGTGACCAGCACCTAGTCGGCGAGCGGGTGGGAGCGGCAGCGGACAGCACGGTGTATGCCGTCCTGCGCGTGTTCTTTTTGACACTCATCGGCGGTTTGGTTGGTTTGTCGCTCGGCCTGTTTTTTGACAATAAACATTTGGCGAAAAGCTTTCTCACAGGCGGACTGGTTTCAGGCTTGCTGGCCGGCTTGCTTCTGGAGCTTGGACTCGGCCATTCGGCCTTCTCTGATATACTGGTGCGACTCGTTGCTGCTCTTGTCATGGCGGCAGTGCTTGCCATCTTCACTGCGATTGTGCCAGTGCAGGAAAGAAGTTTGACTGCAGGCAGCTTCAGCAGGAGCCGGAACGCCGGAGCGAAGACGTTCACCGACCGGAAGGCAAGCGGGAAGCGCTTTGACATGCAGGGGTAGGAGTCGAGTGGAATGACTGTGAATTGGATGGAAGAAACAAACCCTAGCCGTTTGATCCGAAATGTCGCATTTGAGCTTCATGACAATCAGGCGCTGATCACCTGGCATTGGCCGGACGGGATTCCGTGCGTCTATATCCACAAGGCGCTCCCCGGCGTCCCGGTCGTTTTGGCCGAGCTTTCCTTGCAGCAGCTGCGGCTCTACACCCGGGAAGAATACAAGGCGCACACTGGCTACAAGGAACGGGTAGAGGGAATCGGCCGTTACGAGTACCACATCTTCCCCTGTGTGCTGGACGCGGGCAAGCCGGTTCTGCTGGCGCAGGCAAACGGCGAGAACAGCATCGTGGTCAGCACGGGCCGAGCCCGGATTCAGTATTCGATCAAGCAAAGAAAACAGCTCTTCGGCAAGTACCAGTCCGTGCAAATCCAGATTTTCACCGAAACGTTCGTCGCGCGGGACGTCCTCTGCTATGTGAAAAAAGAAGGGGCAATGCCGGCCAAAAAAGACGACGGGACACGCTACGATTTTCTGGATGATTTCGAACCGGGCACAACGATCCTGCCTGAGATCGAGATCAAAAAATCGGAATACATCCGTCTCTTTTTGACGGACGGACAAAAGTACGGCGAGCTGTATGAATTGATTCCCAGATAGGAGGGATGCGCATGTTCACGTTTTTGAAAAGCATCTTTGAAAAAAAGCCGGTGCCAAAGGAGCGGCCTCCTTTTTTTGATATTGTTTGTCCGTTGTGCTTTTCCAAGTTTTCGCCGGAGGATGTCGTCTTCCGCGCCACGCACCACCGAAATGACGATGAGGACTATGCGTTGCAGGAAGATGAAATCCTCAATCATTACCGGGACAAGTTCGGCCTTGATTCGATCGATGAAATCGAAGCGGTGCTCGACCCGGAGCTGGTGCCGGACGAAAACAAGCTGTATGTCGACAACGTCTTGGTCGGGCTGACGGACCGCTATGGCATGACGACGAAAAAGCGACTGTGTCCCAAATGCCACAACGAATTGCCGATCACCGCAGGCAAGGCCCCGAGCAACATCATCTCGATCGTCGGCGCTTCACAGGTAGGCAAATCCGTCTACATGACCTCATTGATCCATACGCTGCAAAAAATAACAGCCAGCAATTTTGAAGCGGCATGCATGCCGCTGAATGCCGAAATCAGCCGGAAGTTCCGCGAAAACTATGAGGCGCCGCTGTTTGAGCACGGCAATCTGCTCGATTCCACCCAGAAGGAAAAGCGGCAGGAGCCTTTTATTTTCCAGTTCATTTTCAAGGATAGCAGCAAAGCGCCGCTGACCCTTGTTTTCTTTGACGTGGCGGGCGAGGGAATGGTGGATCGCGAGTATTTGGACATTTACGCGGCGCATGTCAAAAATTCGTCCGGCATTTTGTTTCTGGTCGATCCATTGCAGATCAGGACGATCCGTGACCGCATCATGATCAATCTGGGGGATACGCCAGGCGAATTTACGGCCCGCTACGACGAGCCGCGCGATGTGGTGATTTCGCTGTTCGAAAACTTCATCGGCTACCAGGAACAGAGCAAAACGAATATTCCCACAGCGGTCGTGCTGACGAAGAGCGACATGCTGCAATCGCTGAAGGACGAGGACGGCGAGTACATCAAAAGCAACAGCAATGTGTTCAAAAACGTGGTTCACAAAGAGTTTCTCAACCTGAGCGAATTCGAAAACATCAACGGGGAGGTACGACGCTTCATCGAGAAAGTGGATCGCCCCTTTAAAGACGCATTGGAAGTATACTTTACCAATGTCGCGTATTTCGCCGTATCGTCGCTCGGCAGCAACCCTGTCGATCAGCGGGTTACCGGAATCGTCACCCCGATTCGCGTCGATGAACCGTTCATCTGGCTGTTGCATGAGCTGGACTACGTGGAGGGGAGAGAACAGCATTGAGTCAGCAGTTGATCTTGCAGCAATACTATACCCGTGCGCGGCAAGGGATTTTCCGCTCGAACGAAGGGTACGATACGATTGCCAAGTCGGATTCTCTCGACAATAACTTCATTAAAAAAACGCTGCATCCGTTTTGCGGCTACGATGCGCCGAAAGAATTGCAGAAGCGCGGGGAACGCGATGTCAGCCTGTATCCGGAATCGCTCGTTTGTTTTCACAGCGAGACGGGCGAGCTGATTCTGGGGCGCAGCGTCTATGTCGGCGCCGATTTCACCGGGCAGCGGAATACGTTTTTTACGCATAACTATGTGATTCCTCCATCACGCCGGGATGAATTCCTGAAGGTTCCGGCAAAGATTTTTGCAGCAGGCGGATTCGTCAGTCACCATGAAGCAGAAGGGGACAAAAGCCTTCCGGAATTGGCGGCAATCCCGCAAAACAGCTTGTCACAAGCGGGGCCGAACCCGCGCCAGGTCTTGTCTTTGGAAGGCATTGACGAGAAGCTGTTCAAGCAGCTTCTTTATGCTGTGATCAGCTCGATCACCAGCAAGAAAAAGGTGTACGTCATTCTCGATGCGGATGTGTCCGAGTCGTCCTTGCGCGCCCGCGAGCTGCTGCGGGTTGTGTACGATGCGCTGCCGTATGAGCTGAGGCGTCATTTCGGGTTCATGACATACAGCAGCGAGCCGCAGAGCAAAAAATACATCAATGTCATGTTCGTGGAAAAGGGCAGCATTCGGGCAGGGGATCAGCAGATCGAGAAAGACTTCCTTTTCGATTTCCCCAACCAGCGCTTCGCAAACGTCGATTTGCAAGGGGCGAGCCATGAATATCTTGATTTCGCCTGGCATACCCTGGAGCGGCCGCATATTCGCGAGCGCTTTTACGACTTTGTCGAGGAAGTGCTGGCTGGTGCGGACAGCTCGATTACCATGCGAATCGCGACCTACTACCAGCTCGCCGCATTTTATCAGATCGAGCAGGGCATTGTGGAGCTGTACAAGCGCAACAAGGCGGGTATCCTGCATACGCTCGCTGAGTATGCGGGCCATGACAGCATCAGCCAAAAACAGCGGCTGCATGAGCTGTTCATGAACCTGTTCCGGGAAGAGAATCGGGAGCTGACTGCAACGAATTTCCCTACACCTGACATGCTCAAGGCGATCGTTGCCTATTATCCGCACGTTCAATCGGAAGCGGTTCAGGAGCAATTCGCCGCTTATTTCATCAACGTGCTCAAGCTGGCGAAAGAAACGGGACGACGTACGGAAGCGGCGGAGATCTACAAGCTGCTGCAAGCATGCGAACCGTTGTTTTCCCTTGTGGCGGGCGCGAGTTTGCAAAACCCCAATGCAGTTGGGCCGGTTTTTGAAGAGTATGCTGCAGAAAGACTTGGCGCTTGCCGAACGATAAGCGAAGTGCAGAAAGAAATCCGCTATTGGTCGGCGCTTGTGGAGCAGTCGTTGCAAAACCGTGTTTTTCAGGAGCGGGCACAGGCAAGAATGCTGGAGCTGTTCGATGGCGAACGCGATCAGCTCGGCGCGCTGCTTGGGCTGCATGCATTTTTTGCAGACTTCACCCGCCAGCGCGCATGGGCGGAAGAAATCATCGCCTCGGCGGAGCGGAAACTTTTGGCCGGGATCAAGCTGGAATCGCTTGGCCGGGATGCTTTCGAAAAGATCGTAGCAATTCTTAGAGAGAAGCCGCAAGTTTTTCTGCAAGAACTCGACCCGCAAAGCAGAAGAGAAGCGAAGATGATACTTGCTGCGGGAGAATTGCTGGAAAATGCCCAGGTTTTTGACCCGGAGCAATTTTATCAGGAAATGAGCAGAGAGGATGCAGGGACCACCCAGCGCATGCTGCAAAGCTTGCTGGACGGCCCGTTTGGCAAGGATCAATTTTTGACCGTGACCTTCGCCTTTTACAATCCGGACTCGCCGCAGGCAGCGCCTTACCGGTTCCACGATATGCTGCGCTACATCAAGCGAAAAGGCGGAGCGGACAATGCGTTCGATTTCATCGTGTGGTCCTTGTCGCGCCATATCTTTTTTACCAAACGGACACTGCTGGCCTCCTACAAGGAGGGGCTCAAGCAGTATTTGACCCAGGACGTGCCCGATGAGCTGCGCGATAAGCAAGCGCGGAAAAAGTGGTACGGGATCAAGCATCCGGAGCTGCGCAAAGTGCTCGAAGAGGTTGCGGATGAAACGTCGGGCGGACTGTCGCGGTTTTTCCGAAAATATATGGACAAGCTGCTGATCGGCGTGGCAGGGGTGATTTCCATCGGCGTGATCGCGTGGGTGGTTATGCTGTCGCTGGGCGATCCCAGTCCGGCGAAAATGCCGCAGCCGCCTGTTGTCAACGATCATTTGGGCAACAAGGAGAACCCGGGGACGCAGCCGTCCACCGGCCAGCAGCCGGATTCCGGAACAGCGCCAACCGGCACGACGCCGAACGGAACCGTGCCGGGGAACGAATCGGTTCCGGCGTCGACGACACCAGCAGGGCCGAATGATCCGGCCAAGACCGGGCAGACGCCGCCAGCCGCAACCGGATCGGGCAAGCCTGAACCCTCTGGCAAGACGGGACAGCAGGGAGCGGGACAAGCGCCAAAAGCCGGTTCCGGTTCAGCAACTACAGGAACACAAACAAAAACGCCGGCAACAGGCAACAATCCGGCTACCGCAAAGCCGTAATCATCAAGATGCCCCCGATCAGCCCAAAATCGATCGGGGGCTTTCCCATTGTCAGGCGTAATCGAAATGGCAGCTTCGCTCTTCACAAGCGCCTATCGTAACGATTGATTTTCCCAATTGTTTTTCCAGCCCGTCCATATGATAAGGTAATGGTATATCGATACGAAAAAGGAGAAACCAATGAGAGACGTGAAGAGCCCGATCCCGCTGTTTATTCCTATTATCGTCGGAATTATCGCCATTTCATTTTCGCCGATTTTGGTCAGATGGTCGCATGCGCCCGCATCTGTCCAGGCGATGTACCGCCTGTTGATCACGGTTTTGCTGATGCTGCCGTTTGGCGGCAGACATTTTGGCACGATGAAAAGCATTTCCCGCAAAAATTGGCTGCTCTTGCTCGTCGCCGGATTTTTTCTCGCCCTGCATTTCTTGCTGTGGATGAGTTCGCTTCTGTATACGACGGTTGCCAGCTCGACGATTTTGATGGCGCTTGAGCCGTTGTTCGTGATGGTCGGAGCGTTTTTTCTGTTCAAGGAGCGCACGACGCCATTTGCAATTGCAGCGATGGGGATCGCGATTATCGGAGCGGTGTTGATCGGCTGGGGCGATATCGGCGTCTCGGCGGAAAATGTGTACGGCGACGTGTTGTCCATTTTGGGGACGCTGGCGATGGCTTTCAACATGCTGGCCGCGCAGCAGCTTTTGACCCGAATCTCCTCGTATGTGTACAGCCTGCTTGTGTTCATCATCGCAGGAGCGTTTTTTGCCGTATACAATTTTTTGATGGGCATTCCGATGTTCAACTACCCGCTTCAGGAGTGGGGCGTCTTCCTGCTGCTGGCGATCGTGCCGACGGTGTTCGGACACATTCTCTTCAACTGGCTGTTGCAATTCACCAATGGTACGACAATTTCCATGTGCGTGCTCGGCGAGCCAATCGGGGCGAGCCTGCTCGCAGCGGCGCTGTTCGGCGAAATGCTGTCGTTTTCGCAAATGACGGGGGGCGTGTTCGTCGTCGTCGGACTGTACCTGTTCCTGCGGACCAACCGGGTTTCGTATGAAGTGAACTCGTCGGCGGCGTAGAGGTTCAGGGGCAAAAAAACAAGCATGCGTGCGGGGGAACCGCAGACATGCTTGTTTTTGTATTCACGCGAGGAGAGTGAGCGACGCGGATGAGCAAATGCTTTAATACCGCAACCGCACGAGCATTTTCCGAATATCCTCATCGCCGAACAACAGGTCGTAATGCTTTTGGGTAATCTGTGACAAGGCGACATCATGATAAAAGTAGTCTGCAAAAAACTTCACGAACGGCTGGGCGCTCGTCTTGATCGCCTGCCACTGGCCTTGTTCTTCCCCGGCAAAAATCATGTCGCGTTCGTCAGCGACGATCAGCTGGGATTTCTCCAGCCCTTTGTGCTCCTTGCTCGGAATCAGCAGGTGCACATTGGACAAACCTGTTTCAAGCGACCCGATCACGAGCGCTTCGATGTGGATGCCTTCCCGCTCCTTTTGCAGCAAAAGGGGCACATAATCCGCGAAATCCTGGCTCCACGCCATAATTCGGATGGATTCGCTGGCTTGCTGAATCATCTGCTTGATCTCGGCGCGGATGGAAGCATCCACTTTCAGGCTCCATACGCGGTCATCGACCACCCGCTTCGGCGTCAGCGAGGCGGCAAGCTGTTCCATATCTTGCTGGAACTGCCGCGTCAGCTTGTCGATAAGGCTTGGAAGCGGCAGGGCGGCATATAATTTTTTCTTTTCCGAAACGGTATCGAGCACCATGCCTTTGTCGATCAGGCGGGAGAGCACTTCATAAATTTTTGCTTTGGGTACGCCGGAATGCTTGACCACGAGCGCCGCGTCCATCGGCTCGCTGCTTGCGGCCAGCGTCTCATATACTTTGCTTTCGTATTGGGAAAAGCCAAATGTTTGCAGCATACGTTCCTCCACATCTTGTCCACGGGAAATCAAATGATGGTTCTATTATACATCGTTTGGCGAAAAAGATGGAAAACGCGGCGAGGATGCAGGTGAAATCATTTTGACAGGGGCGCAGGAGAGGTGCATGATGGAACAAAGCACTACGTTGAAAAGGGGGACAGATGCCTCATGAAAAGCATGGATAGCATGTGCGGCGTCATTTTGGCGGGGGGACAAAGCAGCCGGATGGGGCAGCGCAAAGAATTGCTGGGATGGGGCGCAGAAACGCTGATCGAGCACCTTGTCGGCTGTGTCCGCGCGCTGTCGCTTCCTTGCCTGGTCGTGACGAATGAGCCGCAGCTGCTGCCGGATTCCGTAACGAACGATCCGCAGGTGCAGGTGAGCCGCGATGCGGTGGAGCCGTGTGGACCGCTGGGCGGCATCCTCACGGCATGTCGGCTGCGCACGGAGGATCGGCTGCTGCTGCTCTCCTGCGATCTGCCCTTTGTCACGCCCGCCGAGCTGGAAAAGCTGCTCGCCTGCCAGGCCAGCGTGGAACAGTGGGATGTCATGGTAGCCCAATCGCAAAATCGGCTGCACCCGTTGCTCGGCATCTACCGGAGGGAAACGAAACACCTGTGGGAGAGTGCCTATGCGAATCGGGAGCTGAAACTTATGGCGACACTAGGCAAAATGCGCGTTCATGCCGTACCGGAGGGCGTGCTCGACCCGTGGACGACGTACAACGCCAATACGCCGGCAGAGTACGAGCGGGCACTGGCAGAGTGGTCGATCCGCCGCCAAGGGGAAGCAAAATAAAAGCGGGCGCTGGGCGTTACGGCAGCTGCACCCGCTCATGATGCGTATAGACATTCAGGTTGTTGCCTCTGACAAAACCGATCGCGGTGATGGCAAGCTCTTCGGCCAGGTTTAGGGCGAGTTCGGTGGGCGCGGATTTGGAAATGAGGATTCCTGCGCCGATTTTGGCTGATTTCAGCAACACTTCCGAGGAGATGCGCCCGCTGAAGACGAGGATTTTGTCATTGGTCGCAATCCCTTCCTTCAGGCAACGGCCAAAAATTTTATCCAGCGCATTGTGGCGTCCGATATCGGAATAGCCGAGCAAAATCCCTTCCGGTGTGCAAAGCGCCGCATTGTGCACGCCGCCCGTGCTGCGGTGCATCGCGGAGGAGGCTTGCAGCCTGTTCATCAGGTCGATGCATTGTGCAGGCGTTACGGCCGTGGTGCTCTCCACCGGCTTGGTCGTCCGCGCATCGCTGAAAAAGTAGAACGATTGGCGGCTTTTGCCGCAGCAGGAAGTGATGCGCCGCTTGGAGTAAAACTGTTGGGACAAAAGTGTCTGTTCATGCAGCTCAATGTATGCGAAGCCTTGGGCCGTATCGATCGAAATGTGCTTGATTTCGCTATAGCTGCGGATGGCGCCTTCGGAAGCGAGAAATCCGATGACCATTTCCTCCAGATCGGAAGGTGTGCAGACGATGGTGGCGAACTCCTGATCGTTGACGAACAGCGTGAGCGGATATTCCGTGACGATTTCATCTTCTTCCCATGATGCCGTCACGTCTGTGATCTTGAGCACGCGCCGTTTGATGGTTGAATCCAAGTCAGACATAGGTACCTCCCCAAAAGTCTGGAACAAAAAGTTTTTTTACAACGATATTGTAAAGGTAACGCTTACATGATAGTATACATGGTGAAGATTTACTTGTCACAACAATTTCATAATTGATCCAGCCCGCTTTTGCAGCAAATCGACATGGGACAGCGCTCCTGTCACCAGTTCATTTGAAAAGCGATTTTTTACACTGGAAACCTGTGGTTGATGCTGATGTAGCGTTCCTGCTGATGATTAACTGCCGTGTTTCATCCGGTTCCCATTTTCATGGGGAGGGATGAAATCCGGCAGTTTTTCTTTTTCTCGATCGGCAAGTACCGGGGCTGCCGGTGTGCGGCGGGCTTGTCGATCCGAAGAGCTGTTCACTAATGTCAAAAGGAGATGAAGTTTGTGCAGGGAAAATTGAAAAATCGTTGGCTGATTGCAGCGGCCGCTGTCGGGATTCATATCTCGATCGGCTCGGTGTATGCGTGGAGCGTGTTTACGAACCCGATCACCAAGCAATTCGGCTGGGGCCTGAAAGATGTGCAGTTCACCTTCAGCATCGCCATTTTGTTCCTCGGGCTGTCGGCCGCTTTTCTCGGGCATTACGTCGAGAAGCATGGCCCGCGCAAAGCCGGGACGCTGGCGTCGATCTTTTTCGGGCTGGGAATCGCGGGTTCCGGGCTCGCAATCCAGCTGGAAAACATCACGCTGCTTTACCTGTTTTACGGAATCTTGGGTGGAATCGGACTAGGCGTCGGCTACATCACGCCGGTGTCGACATTGGTCAAATGGTTCCCTGACCGCCGCGGATTGGCGACAGGACTTGCCATCATGGGCTTCGGTTTCGCGTCGCTCGTCGCAAGCCCGATCATGCAGGCGCTGATCGTAGCGGTGGGCATCGCCAAAACGTTTTATATTCTCGGCATCATTTATTTCATCGTCATGTTCGCCTCGGCCCAATATTTGTCACCGCCGCCTGAAGGGTGGATGCCTGAAGGCTTCAAGGCCCAAGTGAATGCGGGCAAAAAACAGATCAAGCGCGATTTGGCGCAGTTGACCGCAAATGAAGCGGTGAAAACCCGCCGCTTTTATCTGCTCTGGCTGATGCTGTTCATCAATGTCACCTGTGGAATCGCGGTGATCTCGGTGGCCTCTCCGATGGCCCAGGAGATCGTCGGCATGTCAGCCGCTGCAGCCGCGACGATGGTCGGTTTGAACGGACTGTTCAACGGCGCAGGACGGCTCGCCTGGGCATCCTTGTCCGATTATATCGGCAGACCGAATACGTACACGGCGTTCTTCATCATCCAAGTGGTCTTGTTTTTCCTCCTGCCGAACATTACCGTACCGCTTTTGTTCCAAATCGCCCTGTTTTTGATCATGACCTGCTATGGCGGCGGCTTCTCGTCCATCCCGGCTTATATCGGCGACCTGTTTGGCACCAAGCAGCTCGGCGCGATTCACGGCTACATTTTGACTGCGTGGGCGGCAGCAGGATTGGCTGGACCGATCTTCGCGGCATGGGTGCGCGAATCCACCGGAAGCTACATCGGCACTTTGAGCGTCTTTGGCTGCATGTTCATCGTCGGTTTGGCGATCTCGCTGGTCATTCGTTTGGATATTAAAAAATTGCGCGAACAGGCGGGAGCGGCGAAAACATCTGTTGAAAAAATCAGCTAAACAGTGATACATTGGGGGTAGTACAGAAAATAGGTAAAGGTGATCTGCCTCGTAATGAATAAATATGAAGCCGAATTCAGCAATCTGGTCAGAGCTTTCCGCAAACGTCATATGGGAAAAGGACCGAGCAAGGTCATGACCACCTTTTGCAAAAATTGGGCGATCAGCGAAATGGAAGGCAATCTGTCGCCCGTGGAAAAATTCATCGCCACAGCGGAAGAAGGAAAGCAAATGCTCCGTTCCGCCCGCACGGAAATGGTCAAGGACATGTACCGCAAAAACCGTCCGGTCGAAATGGAACAGCTGTTGGGTGCAACGTTCGTGGATTTGTTTGTTGATATCGATATCGAGCGAGATTTCGGCATGTCCATCTTTGTGTTCGATCAAGACATCGAAAAAAAATTCAAGCACGAGTCGTAAGCCGGACAGCGCAGCGTTCCTGCCCATCGTTCTGGCTGACTGCTCTCGCCTGCATGGGACATTGACACCTGGTAGCGAACCTGCCAGGGACAATCGCCGTGAACCATTCTCTGCTTCGGGCAGTCGAGTGGCTTCATGGCGATTTTTTCATCGTATGGCCCGCCGGTCGTGGGCAAGCTAATCGAAATGGGATGCGGGAAAGCCGCATAACGACCAGAATGGAAAAGGACATGATTTTTGCAAAAGCCCGCTTGCCATTGCACAGTGCAGGCGAAACAAGAGCAGCGAACCGATTGTTGCAGGAAACTGGGACGGAAGCGTGAATGCCGGACGACCGCTGCAGCCCAAGGAGGAAAAAAGATGCGCTTTACAAGAGAGACGATCAGCGTGGAGAAAGCAGTCCAAATGCTGCTTGCGCAAGCCGCCCATCCGCTGCCGGAAGAGGAGGTCAGCCTCTATGAAGCGCATGGACGGGTGATGGCCCGTTCGCTTCAGGCGGACAGCGACATGCCGCCTTTTGACCGCTCCCCGCTGGACGGCTATGCCGTCAGGGCGGAGGATACCGTCCATGCGTCAGTCGAGCATCCGGTATGGCTGAACGTGATCGAAACCGTCGCTGCAGGGCAGGTGCCGTCCAAGCAGGTTTTGCCCAACACTGCGATCCGGATCATGACAGGCGCGCTGATGCCGGCAGGGGCGGATGCGGTCGTCATGTTTGAACAGACTGAAAATCCGGGTGAAATCAGCGAGCGGGTCGGTGTCAAGCGGGCGATGAAAGCCGGTGAAAACATCTCGCGCCGCGGCGAGGAAATTTCGCGAGGGACACAGGTGATCGAGCGCGGCGAGCGGATTAATGGCGGCGTGATGGCGCTTTTGGCCGCGTTTGGCTATGTGCGGATTCCCGTTGTGCGCCGTCCGCGGGTCGGACTGTTGATCACCGGCAATGAACTGCTGTCGCCGGAGGAGCCGCTGCGCCCCGGGCAAATTCGCAACAGCAACGGCCCGATGCTTGCAGGCATGATCGCCGATGCGGGAGGAGTGCCGCTGTTGTTTCCGCCGCTGTCGGATCATCCTGGCGCAGCGAAGGAAGCGCTCGATCAGCTGGTCGACCAGGTGGATGTATTTGTGACGACGGGCGGCGTTTCTGTCGGCGATTTCGATGGCATCGCGGCGATGTCGGACGATGACGATGTGCAGCTTTTGTTTAACCGGGTGGCGATGCGGCCGGGCAGCCCGACGACTGCCCTCCTGTATCGGAATAAGCCGATCTGCGGGTTGTCCGGCAATCCGGGCGCTTGTTTTCTCGGCTTCGAGCTGTTTGTCCGGCCGCTGCTCGCACAGATGATGGGGCAGACGAACGCGCTGCGGCATTCCATCAGGGCGACGCTCGGCAGCTCGTGTGAAAAGCCGTGCCCGTATCCGCGATACTTGCGCGGACGTCTGCAGGAAGAAAACAGGCAGCTTGTCGCGTATCCGGACAAGAACGACAAAGCCGGGAATTTGACCACGCTGAAAAACAGCGAGTGTTTCA
The DNA here is from genome assembly GCF_052072235.1 of Brevibacillus fluminis. GTDB lineage: Bacteria > Bacillota > Bacilli > Brevibacillales > Brevibacillaceae > Brevibacillus_D > Brevibacillus_D fluminis_A. The sequence goes on from NZ_CM125436.1 coordinate 1,783,190, forward strand.
TCATCATTCCGGCCGGCGGCAGAGGACGGAGCGCAGGGGAAGAGGTCGAAGTGATTTTGCATGCCATGCCGCGCTTCGGAGGGGAGAGAAAGCGATGACGGCTCCTTTTGTCTTTCAGATCTCCGGCTATTCCAATACAGGAAAAACGACGCTCCTGACCGCGCTGATCCAGCGATTCGAGCGCGCTGGCATTCGCGTCGGAGTGCTCAAGCATGACGGCGCCCACGATTTCGCGCTTGATCAGCCGGGAAAAGACACGCACCGCTTCGGCGAGGCCGGCGCGTCCTTTGTGGCGATTCAGTCGGCAGCCAAAAGCGCGCTGATCCAAAGAGGGAGTCGTTCTCCCGACGAGCTGATCCAGCGTTTGGCAGACGCGGGGGCCGAGCTGATCTTGGTCGAGGGTTACAAGCGGGAGGGCTATCCAAAGCTTGTGCTGCTGCGGGAACAAGCGCATACCGCTCTGCTTGCGGAGTTGAGCAATGTGGTTGGAGCGGTTAGCTGGTTTGCGTTCCGGCACGAAGGGTTGCCTGTTTTCGGGATTGATGATGTCGACAGCATATTCGAGCTGATCCATAACCGATTCTTGGCACATCGCTGAGAGTCGGTTTTTACATGTGCTATCCATTTGGGGAGATGACAGGCTGGACGTAAAGGCGCTATAATGCCGCTCATACGACGCAATGGGAAACGGATACGAGGTGAGAGCTTGAATCAAATTGAAATGCTTCATGGATTGTCAAAAGTCGAACAGGCTCGCTTGCTGGGCAAGCTCGAACGCATATCCTATCAGAATGGGGAAACGGTTTTTGAACAAGGGGCAGCCGGGGACAGCATGTATGTGATCCAAAGCGGCAAGATCGAGCTGTTCACACAGGGGCCGGACGGACGCCGGTTTTCCCTGGTTGTCCTTGCGCCTGGCGAGGCGTTCGGCGAAATGGCGCTCTTGACGGGGGAAGCCCGCACCGCGACGGCGATCGCAGTGGGCGAGACGGTTCTCATGCGCATCGATGCGGAAACGTTCATCGAGCTGGTGAACGAAAAAACATCCATTTCCGCTTATTTTATTCGGCTGCTGTCCAAGCGGCTCGTCCAGACGAACCACAACTTGCAGGATGCGAAAGAGGAACGGGCGCGGCAGTTCGCAGCGGAGTTCCGCGTGCTCGATCCGACGTGGCACAAAGTCATTTTGCGCTGTGCTCATGTCCCTTATGTCAGCAAACGACTGATCTTGCGCGAGTTGAACATTCCGACGTGGGAGGAAGGGCTGCGGGCGAATCCGTCTGTGGGAAACTATGTGAAGCCGGTCGAGGAGAATGCGCAGTTGCTTGCGGTTTTGCCTGGAGCGAGAAGCAAGCTGATCGAGCTGTACGGCGCTACAAGCGATGCGGAAGGCAGACAGGCATGGATGGAGACGGTCGTCGCCGATTTTGTGCAGCATGGTGAGATCGGACATGGCGCATATGTTCTCGCCTATGCGGAAAAGTGGGAGAACCTCATTGGCTTGATCAGGCAAAAACGCGATCAACTCGAACGAGTCGATTGGAACATCATCATCTCCGCGCTTGCGCAATGTCCGGAAGAGCTGCTTTTTTGCGATTTTTCGCTCTTGCTCGCCTTTTTGCAAGAATGCGTGAAAGAAAACCCGGAGCTGGGGATCGCCAAGCTGGATGCCGCTCTCGGGCTGCGCACCCGCTATTTTTCCGACGACCAAACGATCGCGCTCTATCGGATCGGCGCGGAGCTTTGCCGTCAGCACCATCCGGCGAAATCGCTGGAGTATTTGAATGCGGCCATGGGGCTGTCGCAGCAGACGGCGGCAGCGGCCGCAAACGACGAGAATCGCACCTTTTTTCTTGCCAAGCTGTCGCTGGACGGGATGAAGCGAAACGGCCTGGTGGATGCTGCCGGCAAGCTGTTCGCCAAAAACAAGCTGGTCACCAGCCTGTCGGTTCTCATGGCCATCGGATGCATCGTGTTCTTTTCACAAAGCGCGCCGTTTGGCGGTTTGTCGCACCAAGGCATGGCATTTATCGGCGTCGCAATCGCGGCCGTTATTTTTTGGATACTCAATATCATTCCTGATTTCATCGTTGCCTTGTTCATGGCGATGTATTGGGTTATGGACGGCTTGGTCAAGCCGGAGGTGGCACTCTCCGGGTATGCATCGCCCGTCTGGCTATACATGCTGTTCATCCTTGCATTGGGCGCCGCGATTACCAAATCGGGGATTTTGTACCGGTTGTCCTTGTATGCGCTAAAAGCGTTTCCCAGCCATTATCGCGGACAGCTGTGGGGCATCACGGTCAGCGGCTTGCTGCTCAACCCGCTGATTCCATCCTCATCCGCCAAGGCGACGCTGGGAGTCCCGATCGCCCAGACCATTTCCGAATCGATGGGCTTTGCCGACAGAAGCAAGGGGGCGGCCGGGCTTGGACTTGCGGCGATGATTTTTTACGGCTTTATGGCACCATTTGTGCTGACCGGTTCGTACACGAACGTCATGGCGTACGGCTTGGTGGCCGGCGACAGCACTCTTTCCTGGTTCCAATGGTTGTGGTATGCGCTGCCGGCCTTCGTGGTTTTCACGATCGGCATGCTAGCCGTTATCCTGATTTTTTTCAAACCGAAGGCGCCTGCCAGACCGATTACAAAAGAAGTGATCGACGACCAGATCCGCATTCTCGGTGCGCTGACCCGCGAAGAAAAAATCACGATCGCAGTCACGCTGGCATGTATCGTGCCCTTGATGCTCCAGCCGTTGCACGGGATTGACAACGCCTGGGTCATGCTGATGGGCTTCGCCGTTTTCGTCATCACCGGCGTGCTGGACGCGAAAACGTTGAAAAGCGGCATCGACTGGCCGTTCCTTCTTTTTATCGGAATCGCCTTCAGCTTTGCGGAAGTGGCGACACAGCTTGGCGTTGCAGATGTGATGGCACAGGCGACCAGCGAGTACATGGCACCGTTCATGACATCGCCATACCTGTTTCTCATCGCCGTCTCGCTGCTATCCTTTCTGGTCACGTTGATCATCCGCGACGACCCCGCTGTCATTTTGCTGGTCATGTCCATGCTGCCGCTGGCACAAAAAATGGAGATCCATCCATGGGTACTCGTGTTTGTCATCTTGCTCTCCACAGACCCATTCTTCTTCTCCTACCAATCACCAACCTATTTAACCGCCTACTACAGCACGGAGGAACGCTCTTTTACCCATAAACAAGGCCAATTCATCGCCGTATGCTACGCCATCATGGTACTGGTGCTGATCATCGCGTGCGTGCCGTTCTGGCAGATGATCGGGTTGATTCAGTGATAAGATGTGTAAAAAGCTGGGAGATGCCTGTAGGAGGCGGTTTCCCAGCTTTTATTTAGGTTTTTTTATCTTTTTGATTGGCTGTATAAACGCAGCGAAGGGATTTTTGTAAGAAAGTGGAACGCCAGCGTTTGCGATGCCTGCCACCCCGACCCCCAGTAGGCATCGCAACCGCTGCCGTGGAACTTTCTTGCAAAAATCCCCTCACCTCCACCAAAGCCCACCAAAAGCAAAAAAAACAACCCCAGCCCAAGCTGAGGTTGCCACCAAATAAACCTACTCCAAATCCACCTCATCAAAATTCAACTCAGGCGGCCGCTTCGTAAACATCTTGGTCAAATACATCAAATAAATCAGCCCGCAAAGCGCCCAAACGCCGCCAAGAATCAGCGAATGCTTGTCCAGGCTGGTCCAGAGCCATACCGTAAAGCCCGCGCCGATCAGCGGAAGAATCAAATACCGCAGCGTATCCAGCGGCGAGCGGCGGCGGCTGCGCACGAAATAATGCGCGATCACGGACAGGTTGACGAACGTGAAGGCAACCAGCGCCCCAAAGTTGATGAATGACGTTGCGGTCACCAGATCGACGAACAGCGCCGTCAGCGACAGTACCCCGACCAGCACGATATTGAACACCGGCGTTTTGAAGCGCGGATGGAGCGAACCGAACAGCTTCTGCGGCAAAACCGAGTCGCGGCCCATCGCGTACAACAGGCGCGTCACGCTGCCGTGGGCGGCCACTGCCGAGGCGAGGAAGCCGACGAGCGACGCCGCTGTGAACAGGGCGGTCAACAAGTTGCCGCCGACATACTCGATCATTTCATACGCAGCGGTATCCGCGTTTTTGAATGACGCATAGTCAGGATATACCATGTGCCCCACGTACGAAATGAAGATGAACAAGGCGCCTCCGATCAGCGTCACCAACAAAATCGCTTTCGGAATCGTTTTGTCCGGATTTTTTGTTTCCTCGGACAAGGTCGAGACCGCATCGAATCCGAGGAAGGACAGGCACAACAGCGATGCGCCCGCCATAACGGACGAAAGCGGCACGTCCGGATTGAAAAACGGCTTGATCGAGACGAGCGTGCCCGTACCCATGCCATTGAGGATGCCTTTGACCGACAGCACGACGAAAACGATCAGGACGAAAAATTGATAAATGACGAACAGCGTATTGATATTGGTAGCCAGCTTGATTCCCAAAATGTTGAGCACCGTCGTAATCACGATGAAGCTGATCACCCAGACCCAGAACGGGACGCTGGGAAAATAAATCGCCAAATACAGCGTGGCCACCAAGTAGTTAATCATCGGTAAGAACAAATAATCCATCAAAATGGCCCAGCCAACAAGGAAGCCAACGTGCGAATTCAGCGATTTTTGCGTATAGGTATAGGCGGAACCGGACATCGGATACACCTTGACCATCCTGCCATAGCTATAGGCGGTAAACGCCATCGCAATCAGGGCGACGATATAGGCAGCCGGCAGCATGCCGTGCGACGCCTGCGTGGCAACCCCGTACGTGGTGAAAATCGTCAGCGGCGCCATATAGGCAAGGCCGAAAAAGATGACGTGGAACAGCGAGAGCGAGCGTTTGAGTGTTCTAGGTTGTGACAAGTAACGAGCCTCCATTCGGTAGAATAACTTTTTCCGTCTCTTATCCTAGCAACTGTCGTGCCAAATAAAAAGCCTTTATAAAAAAACATGTAGAAACGCGAAAAAACGATTCGGTTTTGAGGGAATCTCTTCCTTTTTGGTATAATAGACGGACGGCCATCAGAACGGGGGGATTCGCACGTGGAAATTTTATCAAAGCTATATATCGTTCTATTGGTTGTGAACATCATGTTTGCCCTGTCCATCATTTTTCTCGAACGGCGCAACATTGCCGCCACATGGTCGTGGCTGATGGTATTGGTATTTTTCCCGATCGCTGGATTCTTTCTCTATATTTTTCTCGGCCAAAATTTGCGCAAGCGGAAAATCTACCGCATCAAGCGGCAGGAGATCGCGATGGTTTCCAGGCAAGTCGAAGAGCAGGCGACACAGCTGTCCCACGCCCGGCTTGGCTGCCATGACCCGTCGGTGTATGAGTACGAAAATCTCATTTACATGCATCTGACGACCAATTACAGCCTGCTTTCCACCGATAACAAGGTCGACATTTTTACGGACGGGAATGACAAATTCGCGCAGCTTTTGCAGGATATTGAGGCTGCGCAGGATCATATCCACATGCTCTACTACATCGTGCGCGATGACGAATTGGGACGACGAATCTTGAACGCGCTGACAAAAAAGGCGCGGGAAGGCGTGGCGGTCCGCTTCTTGTACGACGACATCGGCTCCTCGCATCTGTCGCGTCATTTTTTTGACGAGCTGCGCAAGGCAGGCGGGGAGGCGGTTCCGTTCTTTCCGTCCAAAATCCCGTACATCAACCCGCGGATCAATTACCGCAACCACCGCAAGATCGTCGTCATCGACGGAAAAGTCGGTTATGTGGGCGGGTTCAACATCGGAAACGAATATTTGGGCCTGGACCCTTACCTGGGCTACTGGCGCGACACCCACCTGCGCCTGTCAGGCGGGGCTGTGCTTCATTTGCAGGCGCCGTTCTTTCTGGATTGGAACTTGGCCACAGGGGAGGGCGTCGCCTATGACGAGCGCTATTTCCCCAAAGTTGAAGGCGGGGGCAAGACGGCGATCCAGATCGTGACCAGCGGGCCGAATTCCAAATGGCATCACATACGCGACGGGTATGTCAAGATGATTCATTCCGCGAAAGAGTCTGTCCTGCTGCAATCTCCTTATTTTATCCCGGATGACAGCCTGCTTAACGCGATGAAAATCGCCGCGCTCTCCGGCGTGGATGTCAAGCTGATGCTCCCGCGAAAAGCGGATCATAAATTTACCCGCTGGGCGTCGCATTCGTATGTGGGGGAGCTTTTGGAAAGCGGGATCAAGTGCTATTTTTATGAAAAAGGCTTCCTTCACGCCAAAACGATTGTCGTTGATGGAAAGATCGCCTCTGTCGGCACGGCCAATCTGGACATTCGCAGCTTCAAGCTCAATTTTGAGATCAACGCATTTGTGTACGATACGGAGACGGCGTGCAAGCTGGTACATATTTTCAACGAGGATCTGAAGGAGTGCAGCGAGGAAACGCTGGCCGAATACATCCGACGGTCACGATTTGCCCGCTTCAAGGAGTCAATCGCGCGCCTTGTTTCGCCGATTTTATAAAGAGGGGAAGCGTGCAAAAATTTGTAACGAAACAAACCGGAGAATCGTCTATTCTAGGTGATGCAACCACTGGAGAGAGAAAGCGGGGACGTAACAATGAAAAAAAATGCGGCAGCACTGTCGGTTGTCCTGATCAGCAGCATGCTATTTGGCGTAAACGGTGCCATGGCGGAGGAGAAGAAGCAGGATGATCCGCTCTATCCGGCATACATCAACTTCAAATTCGGCTTTATCAATAAAGAAGGCAAAGAGATGATTGCCCCGCAATTTGGCTGGGTGGGCACGTTTAGCGAAGGATTGGCACCGGCGAGCGCGGAAAACGGGAAGGTCGGCTTCATCGACCGGACGGGCAAATTCGTGATTCAGCCCGTGTATGAATCGGCGCTGGACTCGTTTACAAACGGAATCGCCCACGTCACCGTAAACGATGATGTGTTGACGATTGACAAAACAGGCAAGGCATTGGGGCCAAACCCGGACAAAATCGGTTTGAACGGCTACTATGAAGGGCTTGCCGCAGCGCGCGATGGCGAAAAGTGGGGCTTCGTGGACGAAAAGGGGAACTGGGTTGTGAAGCCGACCTATGAAATGGTCGGGCGTTTTTCCGAAGGGTTGGCTGCTGTCAGCCAGGATAATGCAAAGCAAGGCTACATCGACAAGACCGGCAAGCTGGTCCTGCCAGCCCAATACAGCTTTGCCGGTGAGTTCCACGAAGGCAAAGCGGCGGTCACCATCAACGACAAGATGGGCTTCATCGATAAATCGGGCAAAGTCGTCATTCCCCCGAACTTTTTCAGCGTCGGCGATTTCACAGACGGCCTCGCACCCGTGGAAGTGCAAGAGGGGGAAGCATACAAGTACGGGTTGATCAATGCCAAGGGCGAATACGTGGTGAAACCGGTGTGGGACGTACTGCCGCAAGTGGTCGATGGCCTTGTTTATGTGGACAACAAGCTGTTCGATAAGACAGGCAAACAGCTTCTTGAAGCGCAAGGCACCATTTATCCGTTTCAGGACGGTTTGGCGGAAGTGATCAAGAATCAGCACGCTTCTTATATCGATCGGACAGGCAAAACGGTCTGGACCGAATCGCGCGACTATGCGCTCGGCAACGGTGCGACATTGGTAGAAAAGAAACAGCCGCTTCAATCCGGGGATTCCTACATGTATTATCCGCAAATCACCGGCTTGAAGGATGCCAAGCTGCAGGATGCGCTGAACAAAACGCTGGTTGAAAAATTCGCGCCCAAGCTTGAGGAAGAAGCGGATCTCAGCTATTCGTCGGATTACCGCGTCGTGTACCAGAAAAACAACATTCTCAACATCATCGGCGACTCGTATTCGTACTACAGCGGCGCAGCGCACGGCATGCCGGGCAGAGACTCGGTGGTTATCGACATGGCAACAGGCAAAACAATCGGTCTGAAAGACTTGTTCAAAGCAGGCAGCGACTACAAAAAAGCGATCAACGCCGTGATCAAAGACGGTTTCGCGAAAATGGATATGCCGCTATTGGCCGATTTCGAAAGCATCGAGGATGACACCGCGTTTTTCTTGACCAAAAACGGGATCGTTGTCTATTTCCAGCCGTACGAATACACCCCGTACGCAGCAGGCTTCCCCGAATTCGAGATTCCGTACAGCACGCTGAAGCCATATTTGGCGGGGCAGCACGATTTTTGGAAAGATAAATAAAGAGAGCGCCTGATCCCCCTGACCGTTTGGAAGCCAGGGGGATTTTTTCAGCCGCTTCCTATTGCGTCGTTCCCACCCCGATAATGGTGACGTTTACCTTTACGTTCACATCTCCCTTCGCGAGCGCTTCGCCCCAGTCATCTTGCACAGCTTTCCAATGTCTGTATTCATAAGCACGCGCGTGCAAGCCAAGGCCAATCGGATCGATTTTCGCTTTTTGAATTTTGCGGATGAGCCCCTCGAAGCGTCTTTCCAACTCCGCTTCCATGTCCTTCTCCAGTTTTTTCGCCTCTTTCGTAACATCGAGCTGAAACAGTCGTTCCGTCAAACCTACTCTCATGTTTACGTCGATGTCGAACTTGAACTTGTCGTCTGCAAATCCTGTCTTCGTTTTGACGGAGATTTTCTCGGCGGTGAAGCTATACCGATTCGCCGGGAAAATCTCACCCTTCGGTTGATCGGGGGCGCTAAACGTGAAGCCGAATTCCCCTTTCAGCTTGTTCTTCAAAATGCGAAGCAGCTTGTTCTCGTCGGCACCAATGCTGAACGCGTATTTTCCCCCTTCTTCGAACAGCGCCGTACCGACGACGAGCACCTCTCCATCGTTGCTGAGGTTGGTCACGCTCGGCGTTATCCCTTTTTCGTACGTCTCCCTGCGAAGATCCTGCAGCGTTGTTTTTACGGTAAGATTACGGCGGGCGGCCGTATCGATCAGCTTTGCGAGGTAAAGGGGCAGACGCGGCTTGTTTTTGGGTTTCAATTGAATGAGCTTGTAAGCAAGTCCGTCGACCATTGCAATTCTGACGTTCACGGTATTTTTCGGGTCTCGCAAAAACGGCTCCAGCAACTTGAACCAGCCCTTATGCTGCATCACGCGCTTTCCGATCAAAAACACCTGCGCTTTCCCGCCGGTCGTCAATGCCATAAACGTTTTGTCGTCTTCCTCCCTCGATTTCCGCAGCGTTTCTGCTTTGGAGACGTAGACCTCTTCTTTTATTTTTGCCTCTTTATTGAAAACGGGGCTGGATGCCGAAAAAATCAAGTTGTTTTTTTCATCAAGATCGATGCCGACGAGAAGTGACAAGGATGCGTCTTCGATATCGATCCGATTCGCACATCCTGTCGCTACCAATGTCAGGGACAAAAGCCCGATCAACAACTTCTTCATTCGGCTTTCCCCCTTCGGAACAGTTCGAAGCCGCGGACATAGACGTACAGAAGTACAGGCAGTACATACATGACAACCATCCCGGCGTAGGACAGCAGCTTCACCCATTCGTCGGCTTGATTCCATGTCGGCTTCACCACATAGATCACTCCGATTGCGAGCAATAAATAAATGGCGCTGTGCAGGCGATGATCCTGTTTGTGGCGGATTTGGGATGTTGAGAAAACGGTGCAGTAAATGTAGATGATCCACGCCTTGGACACGACAAATAAATAAACAGCCAAAATCACCATATCGAACCGTTCCAGAAAGCGAAACTCGATGTTTTTGAGCAAACTGAGCACCGGTTGATTCAGCGTTGTGATTCCATCCGGCGTATAAAAAACGAAGCAAACGATGGTGACGTACAGATAGTAGAGCATCGTCATCGTATTGGCGATGATAAACCCGTGTATGGCGTACTGCTTGTTTCGCAGAAACGGATGAATGAAAAACAGGACCTCGATGCCCGCAAAAGCGAAAACCGTCGTCGGCAGTCCCTTCAAGACGGGGCCCCACCCTTCCTTGAGCACAGGCAGCAGATGGAGAGGCTCGCCTCTCTCCAGCGGAAACAACAAACAAAGCGGGATCCACAGCATCATATAAAAGACGAGTTCCACGTAGCGGGCTTGTACGCGCAAGCCATTGGAAACGAGAATCTAGGTTGGGATGGCAAACAGCAGCAAGACCTGGTATCCCGGGGTTTTCGTCAAAAACCATGCTTTGATATAGAGCATCGAATTCACCAGGATGTCGAGGCCAAAAAAGGCGAAATAGGCAATCAACGGAAGAAAAAGCAGCTTCCCGAATCGCTTCCCGAACAAGTAGCCGAACAAATCCAGCATCGTAAAGTTGGGATATTTCCGAAGCGTCAGCAGGATGACCCAGCCTGCCAAACAGTTGATCAGCCATGCCACGATGATCGTCAACCATCCGTCCGTTCCGCTCTTTTCGGCAACCTGCCGTGGAAGTGACAATATCCCGGTTCCGACTTGTGCCCCGTGGATCAGAAAAATGTATTGCATCAAGGTAATTTCGTTCATCGCATATTTCTTCATGACTGGTCCCCTCTCGGCCGTTTGTGGCCCATCCGGACTTCTTGCGTCGGTCTGGCGCTTTTCGGCCGCTTGACCATCGTCCATAATGGGAACCGGATGAACGTATCCTTCATATCTGCCCAACGGAACGGTGCCAGCGGGCTGCCGTAAGGAGTCCCAAGCGACTCCAGGGTGACCAGATGGGCAACCAGCGTCATCGCGCCAACCACGATCCCGATGATCCCAAACAGCGAGGCCATCACCATCATCGGGAACCGCAACAGCCTGACAGCGGTCCCCATATCATAGCTGGGTAAAATGAAAGAAGCGATCGCGGTAGAGGCAACCACAATGACCATGATGTTGCTGACGATGCCTGCTTGTACAGCAGCCTGACCAATGACGATGCCGCCCACGATCCCGATCGTTTGCCCAACCGGAGCAGGAAGGCGGATTCCAGCTTCACGCATCATTTCCAGCATGATTTCCATCATTGTCGCTTCCAGAAGCGGAGGAAACGGCACGCGCGCCCTCGATTCGGCGATCGACAAAAACAATTGAAGCGGGACCACCTCGTAGTTGTACGAAATGAACGCAATATAGACAGCCGGGAGAAGCAGGGCGATCATGAAAGCCAGAAAGCGCAGAAGCCGAATAAACGATGTAATCTGCCAACGCATGCTGTAATCATCGATACTCTGGAAAAAGGAAGTAAACGTAGCCGGGGCGATGATGACGCTGGGCGAACGGTCAACGATCACGACAAAACGACCTGCCAGCAGTTGAGCTGCTGCTGAATCCGGACGCTCCGTGATGATGAACTGGGGAAACGGCGAAAACGAGTTATCCTCGATAAACTCAGCCAATTCCCCCGTATTGATCACCGCATCCACATCGATTTGGCTAATTCGCGTTTCCAGTTCCACAAGAACTTCCGGATGGGCGACATCTTCGAGATACATGATCCAGACTTGTGTTTTCCCGCGGCTCCCGACCACATGCTTTACAATGCGAAGCTCGGGGTTCGGAATGTACCTTCGCAGCAGCGAGATATTTTGCATTCCGATCTCCAAAAATCCTTGATGCGCCCCTTTTAGCGAGCTTTCCAGCTGGGGATCTTCGATCGCGCGCTGGGGCCAGCCTTTTGTATCGTAGACCCACGCCTCCTGCCGACCTTCCATGAAAAGAACGCTCTCTCCAAAGAGAATGGCGGTTACCACATCGCCCCAGTTTGTAACGGTGTTGAACCCGCTGATCGTGGGCATCGGGATGTCCATTTCGCTTTTTGGATCGAGGTTGCCATACATCAATGGTCCCAGGATGTTGTTGTTGAGCGCATTTTTATCCGTCATTCCGTCAAGATAGCAAAGAGCAATCGGAGTCTCTTGAGGGCCGATCGTTACCTGATAGATAACCAAATCGGGTGACGCAGGGAAAGAACGGTGGATTTCCTCGATATTCCGCGACAATTCCGGATGAAGGGGACAAACCTCTTCCTGAACCGGTTGGTTCGAATTCACCCGTTTTCCCCCGTGGGAGTAACGTTTTCTTTTGAGGAAATCACCAAAAAAGAACATGATCAACTCCCCCAAACGTGTAATATTTTCTTAGGATGGATAATCGTTACGGCATTATTCATGTGCTGCATCACGCTGGCTCCAGAACGGTTCGGCTTGCATATTTTTGCTCAAGCGGTCTGTCTTTTTCTATCATCAAGACAATGATAAAATGAAAGGAGAGAAAAAGATGAATCGGAGGGCAAGCGAAAGGACGGTGGAGGAATTGGCTCAGCGAGAACCCGCAATCCGCAAAGCAATGACCGTGCTTGAGTTTCTTAACCAAAATGAAGATGCCCGAAAATTGTATGAGATGCGCCTGAAAGCGCAAAGGGATGAGGCAAACATGCTGGAAGGCGCAAGGGAAGAGGCGATGGCCGCAGGCAGAGCAGAGGGCAGAGCAGAAGGAATCGCCCAAGGCAAAGCCGATGCAAAAGCGGAGGTCACCCGCAACATGCTGCGAGCAGGCATGAGCCTCGCTCAAATCGCAGCGTTCACGGGATGTACCGAACAAGAGATTGAAGAGTTGAAGAAAAACGATGAGTAAACACGAAAGATCCGTAAAAAGGCCATCCCAACCGGCCTTCTTACGGATCTTTTTCTGATTGCCAATCTTCTATTCCTCTCCCGGCTCCAGCTGAATTCCGTACTTCTTCACCCGCCGCATGAACAGCGATTGCGTGATGCCGAGCGCCTGCGCCGTCTTCCGCGAGCTTTTGTGCGTCTTCAGCGCCTGCAAAATCAACTCCGCCTCGATTTTTTCAATTCGTTCCGTAAGCGACAGGCTGGTGTCGAGCGTAAGCAAGCTTTCCTCGATCGTACTCATCCCGCGCAGCTCCTCCGGCAGGTCGGATATTTGAATCTCCACGTTTTTGGCGGTGATCACGATGCGCTCCACCAGGTTTTCCAGCTCGCGGACATTGCCTGGCCAGTCGTAGTGATGCAGCACATCGAGCACCTCAGTGGAAAATTTGCGCGCCTGGTTGTGCTTGATATTGAATTTCTGCAAATAAAAGTAAAGCAGCGGGAAGATGTCCTCGGTTCGCTCGCGCAGCGGCGGGACGTTGATCGGCAGGATGTTCAGCCGGTAATACAGATCGTGGCGGAACTTGCCGGCCTTCACTCGATCGAGCAGGTTGGCGTTGGTAGCCGCGATGATCCGCACGTCCGCCGTATACGCCTTCGTATCGCCGATCGGCATGTAGGTTTTGTTTTGCAAAAGCAGCAGCAGCTTCGACTGCAAATGAAACGGCAGCTCGCTGATTTCATCCAAAAAGAGCGTGCCTTTTTCCGCCATTTTCACCAGACCGATTTTCCCCGTTTGGCTCGCTCCGGTAAACGCCCCTTTTTGATACCCGAACAGCTCGGATTCGATCAGCGATTCAGGGATCGCGCTGCAGTTGACATGCACGAACGGCGCGTCGCAGCGGTCGCTGAGCTTGTGAATATGTTCGGCATGATACGTTTTGCCCACGCCGGTTTCGCCGGTGATCAGGACGGTCGTATCGACAGCGGCGACTTTTTTCAACAGTTCGAGCAGCGACAAGTAGGAGCGGCTGCTGCCGATCAGCGTGGCAGGCATGCTGCTTTGCGCTTCGCGTTTCATCAAGTCGATCTCCTGGCTGTAGCGCCTGAGCAGCGCGACGGTCTCTTCCAGCTGTGAGCTTGTCCGTACCGCTTCGGTGATGTCGCGCGAATGGGCGACGATCAAATCAGGCTTGCCATGCTCGTCCGGGATGATATAGCCGGTGACGAGGTAGCGGCTCCGGTTGTTCACCAGCTGGATGGTGGTTGTCGTCTTGCCCGTTTCCAGCACAAGGCGCGTGATCGAGGGACTGAAGATGCCCATCGATTCCAGCTCGGCGACGTTGCGGCCGATCAGCTCCGATTTCGGCAGCCCGCACAGATTTTCGCTGGCATTGTTCATCCAGAGGGTGGTTCCGATCGCATCCGAAATATAGATACCGTCCGCAAGCACGTTAAAGATGTCAATGAGGTGGCTCAGCTTGAATTTTGACAAAATTTCTGCCTCTTTGTTCATTGGCGATCCCTCCCGTCTCTCACTAATCATCTGTATTCTACCGAAATGAATCGGTTTTGAAAATATGCGAGTCGAAATCGCTTCGCTAGAAAAGATGCGACATTTCTGCCGATTTCGGTTCAACTGTGAATCGGATTCGATTCGACAAAAAGGCTGATATTGTCGAAAAAGCGCGTCTTGTAAGCGTTTTTTATTTTGGCACGGCTTTTGCAATACTAGTGAGGTGTACAAGACAACGCAAAAAGAGGGATGAGATTGAATCCGTTGTTTTCCAAAATGGTTTCCCTGTCGCAAGCACTGGAAACGATTACAGACGGGACAAGCCTGATGTATGGCGGGTTCGGCGGGATCGGTTCGCCAGCGGACTTGATTGCAGGAATTATGAATAAAGGGGTGCGCGATCTTGCGCTGATCGGCAATGACGCCGGTTTTCCCGATGCGGGAATCGGGCGGCTGATCACCAACGGCCAGGTCAAATCCCTCGTCACTTCACATATCGGCTCCAATCCGGTCGCAGGTCAGCAGATGATGGATGGCACGCTCGCGATCGAATTTTTCCCGCAAGGCATTCTCGCTGAAAAAATTCGCGCGGGAGGCGTCGGGCTGCCCGGCATCATCGTCGATGTGGGCATGGGGACGATCGTGGAAGACGGCAAGCAAAAAGTGCAGCTGAACGGCGGCACGTATTTGGTCGAACCGGCGCTTACGGCAGATGTGGGCATCGTGTATGCGAAGCGGGCCGACACGTATGGCAATCTGATTTTTGACAAAACGGCGCGCAATCTCAACCCGCTGGTGGCAATGGCCTGCGAGGTGACGATCGTCGAGGTGGAGGAACTCGTTCCGGTCGGGGAGCTGGACCCGGAGATGATCGTTACCCCCGGAATCTACGTGGACTATATCGTGCAGCGAAACGGAGGGGAGACGCGATGAGCCAGGGGAATGTCACGCGCTACCTGATCGCTCGCCGGGCCGCCAAAGAAATCGAGCCGGGGATGGCCGTCAATCTGGGGATCGGGATACCGGAGCTGGTCGCCGATTTCATCCCGAACGAGTGGAATGTGATGTTCCATTCCGTCAACGGTATTTTGGGCATCGGGCCGACACCGCCAAAAGGCGAGGAAGATCCCCATCTGTTCAATGCCGGCGGCGCGCCGGTCACAACCTTGCCAGGCGCTTCCTTTTTCGATACGACGATCGCGTACGGAATGATTCGGCGCGGGATGCTGGACGTCGCGATGATGGGGGCGCTGCAGGTGAGCAGCCGCGGCGATTTGGCCAACTGGATCGTGCCTGGTCAACGGGTGCACGGGATCGGTGGAGGTACCGAGTTGGCGCACAAGGCGAAAAAGGTGATTGTGCTGATGAATCATCTGAATGCGGAAAACGAGCCGAAAATCGTGCGCGACTGCACGCTTCCGCTGACGGCCAAGGCTTGTGTCGACCTGATTATCACGGAGATGGCGGTCATCGAGGTGACGACTGACGGACTGGTGCTCAAAGAAGTGATGTATCCGCACACGCTGGAGCAAGTGATCGCGCGTACGGCTGCACCGCTGAAGCTGTGTGAGCGGCTTCAGCTGGATTAAGGATCAAAATGGGAGAGGGGGTGTTGCTGTTTCTCGCAGGAGCTGAGAAACGCAGCGTTCTTGATGAAAAACCAAAACAGAAACAGGGGGAAGAAACCATGAAAAACTTGAAAAAATCTGCAGGTGTTGTTGCCACTCTTTTATTGTCCATGTCACTTTTGGTCGTTGGCTGTGGCCAATCCGCATCCAATACATCCGGGCAGCCGGCAGCTGGCGGCGAAAGCAGCGCCGCTGCGTCCGGCATGACCAAAGAAGCTGGCGTGTTCACATATGCGGCATCCGGTGAATACCAACCGTTCAGCTACTTCAAAGACGGTCAGCTGACCGGTTTCGATATCGAGATCGGCGAAGAGATCGCCAAGCGTCTGGGGCTGAAGGCAAATCCGGTAACATCCCCGTTCTCCGGCATCATCGCAGGGGTGAAGGAAGGCCGCTACGATGCAGCGATCGCAAGCCACGCGATCACCGAGGAGCGCAAACAGCAGATTGATTTCGCTGATCCGTACTATTTGTCCGGCGGTCAGCTGTTCACACGGCCAGACGGCAACATCACCACGCTCGATCAGCTGAAAGGCAAGGAAGTTGCGGTAGCGCTCGGAACCACCCATGAAAAAATGGCCCGCCAATACACAGACAATATCAAAACATATGACAGCGATGTAACCGCGCTGCGCGCGTTGGAGCAAGGCAAGCACGATGTGGTCATCACCGACAGCGTCGTTGGCGAAATCGCGATTGGGCAAGGCCTGAAAATTAAGAAAAGCGGCGCGGCTCTGACAGAGGTACAACACGGAATCGCGGTGCGCAAAGGCAACACCGAGCTGTTGAACAAAATCAACGAGGCGCTGAAAGCGATGCATGAAGACGGCACGTATGTGAAGCTCTCGGAAAAATACTTCAATCGCGACATCAGCAAAAAAGACTAATCCGTTTCAACGCCTACCATCTCGGAGTGCCGGAGGTGGTAGGTGCATTCCATTTCAGCAAGGAGTGACCTATCGTGCCAAGCCTTTCCCATTTGCTTGAAGAATTGTTCCGGACGCTTCCGTTTTTTTGGAAACCGCTTCTGTTGACATTTGAATTGACGATCGCCTCGGTCATCGTCGGGACGATCATCGGACTGTTTATCGCCCTGCTCAAAGTGTCCAAAGTCCCGGGCGGCTCCCTGATCGCCAACTGTTACATCGCCATTATCCGCGGCACGCCGCTGATCGTGCAAATTTTCGTGCTCTATTTCGGTTTTTACAAAGTGATTGACCTCGGCCAATTCTGGTCCGCAACGCTGGCACTTGCGATCCACAGCGGCGCGTACATCGCCGAAATTTTCCGCGGTGCTATCCAGTCGATCGACAAAGGACAGCGCGAAGCAGGTCTTTCGCTCGGGATGAACGCGGCCCAGACGATGCGCCGCATCATTTTGCCGCAAGCGCTGAAACGTTCCGTGCCGCCGCTCGGCAACCAGTTCATCCTGTCTTTGAAAGAATCGTCCCTGGCCGCCTTCATCGCGATGGACGAGCTGTTCTCGCTGGCGCGCCGCCTGTCTGCCGAAACGTTTGACGAAATGACGTACTTTTTGATCGTGGCGCTCTATTATTTTGTCATCGTGCTGATTTTCACCATACTCGTCAACAAATTGGAACGCCGTATGGCCAAAGGCGACATCTAGGAGGGCGAATCGATGAGTACATCCGTAGCGAAAAAAGAAATGATCCGCGTGCAAAACCTGAAAAAAAGCTTTGGCAGCAACGAGGTCCTGAAAGATATCAATCTGACGGTCAAGCAAGGGGAAGTGGTCGTGCTGATCGGCGCGAGCGGTTCCGGCAAAAGTACGCTGATCCGCTGCATCAACTTTTTGGAGATGAAAGATGCGGGCGATATCGTCATCGAGGGCAAGAGCATCGATCCGAAAAAAGACGATTTGACAAAAGTGCGCCAAACGGTCGGGATGGTTTTCCAGCATTTCAATCTGTTCCCGCATAAAAGCGTGCTGGAAAACGTGATGGAAGCTCCGATGATCGTGAAAAAAACGAGCCGCGAGGAAGCAAAGAAGGAAGCGCTCCACCTGCTGGCGAAAGTAGGACTTGTCGACAAAGCGAACATGTATCCGTCCAGCTTGTCCGGCGGGCAAAAGCAGCGCGTGGCGATCGCCCGTTCCCTGGCGATGAAGCCCGACATCATGCTGTTTGACGAGCCGACCTCGGCGCTCGATCCCGAGCTTGTCGGCGAGGTGCTGGAGACGATGAAGCAGTTGGCCCGCGAAGGCATGACGATGATCATCGTGACGCATGAAATGGGCTTCGCCAAAGAGGTGGCCGATTGGGTAGCGTTCATGCACCAAGGCAAAATCATTGAATTGGCGCCGCCTGCCGAAATTTTCAACAACCCAAAAGAAGAAAGAACAAGGGAATTTTTGAATCGGGTCCTGTAAGAGCCCGATTTTCCTACATCCAAAAACCGCACAAAACAGGGAGTGACTGGCATGAAAGATGTTGTGATCGTAGCAGGCGCGCGAAGCGCAGTGGGAGCATTCGGGAAAAGCTTGCGCCCCCTCTCCGCCACGGAAATGGGACGTCAGGTGTTGGAAGGACTCATGGCCAGAACGACCTTGCCGAAGGAAGCGGTCAATGAAGTTATTTTGGGCAATGGCTATGTGCATGGAGGCGGCTTGAACGCAGCGCGCATTTGCTCGCAGCAAGCCGGTTTTCCGCGCAGCGTATACGGCCATGTCGTGATCAAAGCGTGCGGATCGGGCCTGAAGGCGATCACGAGCGCTGCCTTGGCGATCGGAGCAGGTCAGGAAGACGTCGTCATCGCAGGCGGCGTGGAGAGCATGAGCAATGTGCCGTACCTGGTGAAAAACCGCTGGGGCAGCAAGTTCGGCAATTTGGAGATGGAAGATGCCCTCTTGTCTGACGGATTGATCTGCTCGCTCGAGCGTGAGCATATGGGCAATACGGCGGAGCGATTGGCCGTCCAATACGGAATTAGCCGCGAGGAGCAAGATTTGTTCGCGCTCGCCAGCCATCAAAAAGCGGCGCAGGCGATTGCGGCAGGCAAATTCGACGATGAGATCGTGCCGCTTGAAATCAAAAGCCGCAAAGGCGTGCAAGTGTTCAAACAGGACGAATCGGTGCGGATGGAAGCGAACATCGACGATTTGGCAAAATTGCCGGCTGTTTTCCAAAAAGACGGCACGGTTACAGCGGGCAACGCTTGCCCGATGAACGACGGCGCCGCTGCCGTATTGATGATGTCGCGCGAAAAGGCAGAAGAGTATGGCTTGAAGCCGCTTTTGACCGTGAAAGCATTCGCCAGCGCCGGCGTGGAGCCGAACATCATGGGCATCGGCCCTGTGCCAGCGACCCGCAAAGCGTTGGAGAAAGCAGGCTTGACGCTGGATGATATCGGTCTGATTGAATTGAATGAAGCGTTTGCGGCTCAGTCGCTCGCGGTGATCAAAGGGCTGGAGCTGGACCCGGCAAAAGTAAACGTCAACGGTGGCGCAATCGCCTTGGGTCATCCGGTCGGGGCTACCGGCGGCAAATTGACCGTGACGCTGATGCACGAAATGCTTCGCCGCAAAGAAAAATACGGCATGGTGACGCTGTGCATGGCCGGCGGCATGGGCTTGTCCGTCATTTACGAAAACGCCACGCTGTAGGCAGGGGGAGATTTTCGTGCGAACTGCCATTATGGGCGCCGGATCGCTTGGAACGATCATCGGCGCATTTCTTTCGCGTGCGGGAGTGCCGGTTGAGCTGATCGATGCCAACGCAGCGCATGTGGAAGCCTTGAATCGGCATGGGGCGACGGCAACAGGCTTTACGGAATGCACCGTGCCGGTGTCAGCCTATACCCCGGATCAAATGAACGGCACCTACGATCTGGTGCTGCTTTTGACCAAACAGACATACAATCAGCAGGTGCGTGCTGTCGGGCTTGCTGCCTTTCCTGCACAGCGAAAGCATAGTCTGCACGCTGCAAAACGGTGTGCCGGAAGAGCGGGTGGCCGCCATCGTTGGTCGGGAACGGGTGATCGGCGGAGCTGTCGGCTTTGGCGCAACTTGGGCGGGGCCGGGTGTATCGCAATTGACGACGCCGCTTGAAACCGTGGCCCGCTACGCGTTTGAAATCGGCGAGCTGGACGGCAGCGATTCAAGCCGCATCCGCCACGTGCAAGAACTGCTCAGCCATGTCGGCGGCTGCCATGTGGTTTTCAATCTGCTTTCGATCAAATGGTCCAAGCTTTTGATCAATGCGACATTCAGCGGGATGTCTGCGGCGCTTGGCTGCACGTTCGGCGATGTGCTCGAAGATGAGCGGGCGATGGCGTGTGTCGCGCAAATCGCTGACGAGACGATCAGAGTGGCGCACGCCCAAGACATCCGGCTTACATCCATGCAAGGCAAAGACCTCGAGGAGCTGGCGCTTGCCCCTGGCGAGACGTTCCATGTTAAGCTGCCGATCTATCGTCATGTTTTTGCCCCACATGCCGCGCTCAAGGCAAGCATGCTGCAAGATTTGGAACGCGGGCTGCCGACCGAAATCGACTGGATGAACGGCCTTATTTGCCAAAAAGGCAGGGAGTTGGGCATTCCGACGCCGTTTAATGATCGGGTTGTGGCTTTGGTCAAAGCGGCGGAAGCGTCAGGTGTGCGTCCCGACACCCGGCAAAATCTTGCCACCATGCTCGGCGAGCAATGGTAAAATAGAGGCATCAGGGCAGACGGAGATGATACTAATGAAAGAAAGATCGATGGCGATCCCGCCGGAAGCGATCGTGGAGCAAGAAGCAGCGAGCCAGCCTGTCATCGAGGAGTGCGGCGAGCCGCTCGTGTCCTTGACCGGATATGCGCCTGGCATCGAGGTTTACCCGTTCTACTATCACCTTGGTTTTCAGCAGGCAAAACCGGATTGCTTGATCCGGGAAGGCGTGGCCCGCAAGCTGGCGGCGGCTGCGAGCAAGCTTCCTGCCGGCTATTCGCTGGTGATTTGGGACGGGTGGCGCCCCTTTGCAGTCCAGCAGGAGCTTTATGACCGGACGAAAAACCAGCTGCTTGCGCAAGGATGGCAGGAAGGCGAAGCGCTGGAAGCGGAGATTTCCCGCTTTGTGGCAAAGCCTACCACCAATGTGGACAAGCCTTCCCCGCATTTGAGCGGCGGTGCGGTCGATCTCACGCTGGCAGGGCCGGATGGCTGGCTTGAGATGGGCACGGATTTTGACGATTTCAGCGAACGCGCGCTGACTCGTTATTTTGAACAAAACGGCCCGGCTACCGATCGGGAGCGCGAAGCGATGGAAAACCGCCGCCTGCTGTATCATTTGCTCGTCGAAGAAGGCTTTACCAACTATGATGAAGAATGGTGGCATTTCGAGTACGGGACGCTCAGCTGGGCACGCAAGAAACAGGCGACAGCCTTTTATCGCGGGATTTTGTCCACGGAAGGATAGCTTGTAACAGGTCAGCCAGTACCTTCTGGTTGGCCTTTTTTCATGGCAGCAGCCGTGGAATTTCAGCGGTTTTTGATAGGCTTATCAATGGAATGGGTGGGATAAATGGGGCGACTTGGCAATTTGCTTAGGTTATGGATGATCATCAAGAACCATTCCGAACAAAATCCGGTAGGCATGGAGAGATTACGTCATGAGTTGGAAATCAAGCCGCGAATGATTCGGGAGTATATCCGTATTCTTCAAGACGAAGGATGGGAGATTGAGTCCAAACGCGGCAGGTATGGAGGCTATTATTTGGCTTCCCAATCAAAATACCATCGATTATTACCGATCATTGGGCTATCCCACGAAGAACAGCTGGCATTATATTTAGCCAGGCAAATGTTGACTGGTAGCAAGGGAAGCGATATGGAAGTCATCGAGCAGTCGCTGGAAAAAATATTGGGTACGGCTCGTTTCATGAGCAATGTGGGGTATAACGGCGATGATCGTCACATCATGTTCCATGTAGGGAATGCTGAAAGGTTAACGGAAACTGATAAATTTCACTTTTGGCAAATCTATAAATCGATTATGGACCAGCGGAAGGTCAAGATATTTTATAACCCTGTCAGTCAGAAAAAAAGTTGGCGTGTCATTCATCCATATGCGATTTGGAAGCATCATCAGACGACCTATATTCGGGCATTTTGTGAAAACGCCAATCGAATGCGGACGTTTAAATTGAACAGAATCTTGCAGGTGGAATGTCTCGATGAGACTTTTGACTGGCTCCCGGCTTACAGTCATGTGGAGGATGTTTCCTACCGGATTGGCGTCTCTGACGATGAGGAATTGGAGCTTACACTACGACTTGTTGGATGGGAAGAACGCGCAATTTATGAACAGACGTTGGTTGAAGATTACCGGATTGAACCTTGTCCGAGTGGCGACGGGGTGATATTTTCAGCGAGGGTAAAAGGCAAGGAAGATATCAAACGATGGATATTAGGAATGGGACGAGAAGTTCAGGTGATTGAGCCGCTCTCGTTAAAGGTAGAGCTACAAGAAGAAATTGCGGAAATGAAAAATAATTTTTCAATCTGACAGATATACTGCCACAATCAAAGGTAGATTTGATAGAGACAGCAAATGAATTGGTTGAGGGGCGGTTTGATGAACATGATGATTTGCGAATATGTGAATGAAAACCATATGGTAACGGAGTTCGTCCGGTATACCTATCAGAACAAGCTGATCTTGGGAAGTGGTCACAAGCACGCTCTATTTGTCTGGGGACATGAATTTTGGATCCCTGAAGGCGGAAAGAACGGTTATACAGGTGCCATCGATTTACTTGCTACCGACGAGTGCGGGAATGTGTGGTTGATTGAGGCGAAGCAGAGCTGCAATCCTGAACTGTCCGGCACGATTTGGGAGAACCAGATCATGGGGTACCGACGAGCGCTCAGCCGCCGAACACAGGAAGAAATTTCGCTGAAAGCGCGAAGGTTTTTACTGAACAAAGGAGGAAGCGGTTTCAGCCATCCTTACCGATCGCATGAATGCGACAGTCTTCTTGAGGCGTTTCGCAATTGGGCCGTGTATCAAGGTAAGGAGGCTGCGTTTGGAAACAAACTGTATCATCAATCCATGCAGCATATCCGGGAAGAAGCGTTTATTTGTGCAGTCATGGCGGATACCTTTCGAAAAGATGTGTGGGAAGGCAGACCCAGCGACGAAAAGCAGTACGGATATATTGTTGTGGAAGGAACAGAAGCGTCATTTCAGGCCACGGCTGTAGTCACTTCAGACAGAGTGGATTATGGGAATCATCAAGATTATGATGCGCGCGCGAAAAGCTGGACTGAGCTTGTAAATGAAAAGAGAACGGTAAAGCCTGCCCCGGAGACGATCGGATTGTATTTGACACCGCAGGTCCACTCCTTGTATAGAGAGTGCCTGGCCCGGTTGCAGGAGGTAGGCTGGAGAGGGGACTACAAATCCAACTCGAAAGCGTTTATTGTAGACTTGCCGACGAAGTACGGCGTTCCGATTCGCATTCATCTGGGATGGGTGGATTTCGATGCAAGCTTCTCCATTGAAAATCGATTGCCAGGAGAGCTGGGATTAAAGTTTAACATTGATTTCCGCCATTTCAAAAGCAGCCCGGATCAATCGCTACAGCAGGAAGGGTACAGATTGGCGAAGCAATTAGCCGATCAAGCTCGTTATAATGGCCGTGGCAAAGGCTTGAATATCCAGATTCGCGACCTCAGTGAGGAAGAGAAAGCATCGTGGGACTGGGAAATGTATCGAAGAGTTGACCATGAGGATCGCGACTATTTAGGAAGAAAGGAAGAGATTCCTGATTTTGAAAATGCCTGGAACTTCCTCCAGCAATTAGTAAAATGGTAGCGCATGATCACCAAAAGTGTGATTTTCGTCACAGCACGTCTCATTCCAACGGGATACACTAAAAGCAAATCTCCTATGGAAGGACATGCATACGATGGCAAACGGAAGTGCGCGATCAAAACAAGACCTGACGGATTGGCAACCGGCGAATGCCGACGAATACAAGCAAGTGCTCTCGATCATTTCGCCGCAGCTGCATCCGTATGTGGCGGAGCACGCGGAATTGAGCACGCTGATGGACGAGGTGCGCGAGGGATTCAATCGTGACGTGTATCGGACTGCGCTCGATGCAATCGGCGAGGAATTGGAGCATCATTTCCGCTATGAGGAAGACTTCATTTTATCGAAGCTTGCGAATCATATCCCGACGGAAGAAGCGGGGCCGATCAAAAAGCTGAAAAGCGAGCATCAGATCATCCGCGATCGGCATGCGGACGTATCCAAACTGCTGGGAGAGAGTCCGAGTGAAGCGGTGGACAAAGAGCTGATGCAAAAGATGAACCTCTTGGCGTATTTGCTGAAAAAGCACATCGAGAAAGAAGATCACTATTTTTTCCCGCTGGTCAGCCTCATCTTGACCGAGGCGGAGAAAGATCAAATCGCTGCGGAAATTGCGGCTGCGGGCAGACACAGCGACAAATAAAACGACACCCTCTGTTCCTCCAAAATGGAGGCGGGGGGTGATTTTTGTTTTGACAGAGCCGGCCGAAACAGCGACAGCCTGCCTTTTTCAAAGCCAAGACAAGCAAAAGGTTTCAGCCTGAACGAATGGGGGTAATACTTGGTAAATCGCTTTTTTGCTGTAGGAGGAGAGAAAGATGGCAATGAAAAGCATACGTGCGAAATTATTGCTAATAGTCATTCCCATTTTATTGGTGTCGAATATCGGTTTGATCTGGTTCACGTATGACCGCTCGGCTGCATACCTGGAGGCGAATTTTCGCAAAGACGCAGGGTCACAGCAGGAAGTGTTGAAAAACAAGGTCAATGCGTGGCTGCAAGTTCATTTGGAGCGATTGCAGACGATGGCGGCGACGGAAGAAATCACCGGCTTCGATCAAGCCAAACAGCTGCAATATTTGAAACAGGAGCAAGGACACCATCCCGAGTATGAAATGCTGTTCGTCGCTGCAAAAGACGGGGCGGCCATCACATCGTCTGACGCTCATACGAATGTGGCGGAGCGCGCCTATTTTCAAGCGGTCATGAGCGGCAAACCGTATGCGATCTCTGATCTGCTCATCTCCAAGACAAGCGGCAACCAAATCGTGGTCGTCGCGGCCCCGATCGTCAAGAACGGGGCGACGGTAGGCATGGTCGGCTGCACGATTCCGGTCGATACGATGGGCGAATTGGTCGCAAAAGCCAGGCTTGGTGAAAGCGGTACCGCCTTTATGACGCAGGCAGATGGTCTGATGATCGCCAATCGCGATAAAGCAACCATCATGAAGGAAAACATTTCGCAGACGGGCGCCGCTACGTTAAAAGAAGCGCTGGCCCGCGCTGTCAAAGGTGAAACAGGGGTTACCGACAACACGTTTAACGGGGAAAAAGAACTCATTTTTTATACGACGATTCCGTTGACCGGCTGGGCTTTGTTCATGTCCGCACCGCTTTCCGAAGCTACCCAGCAAGTAACCGAGCTGTCGCAAATCTCTTTGCTGGCGGCAGCGATCATCCTCGTCATCGCGACGGCAGGGGTATTCGCATTTACGACTCGCTTGGTGCGTCCGCTGCAAAAGATGAGCGAACTGACGGAACAAGTCGCACAGGGCGATTTGACGATTCAGCTTACGCACCGTTCCCAGGATGAAATCGGCCGCCTCGCCAACCACTTCATGGTCATGATCGAAAACATGCGCAATGTGATCGGCAAGATTGGCGGCGCGACCGAGCAAGTGAAGCAATCGTCCGAATCGCTCGCCATGATGAGCAAGGAAACGAAGCACGCAGCCGATCAGGTTGCGCTGACGATTGCTGAATTGGCAGCGGGGACGGCTGAAACGGCGGAATCGGTGACGGACGCGACGGAAAAAATGAACCGGGCCATCGCGACCGTCCAGGAAATCGCTACTTTTACGGATCGCGTCATGGAGGCGTCCGAGCAAAGCAAGGAATCGGCCGAGAACGGCCGCAGCCACGCCGTCGAAGCCATGGCGAAAATGGAAGAGCTGCAAAAAGTCACACAGCAAACGTCGTCCATCATTGAAAAATTGGACGGGCACTCCAGAGAGATCGGCTCGATCGTCGGCATGATTACAGCCATCGCGCGGCAAACCAACCTGCTCGCCTTGAACGCCTCCATCGAGGCGGCGCGTGCGGGCGAACAGGGCAAAGGCTTTGCCGTCGTCGCGGAAGAGGTGCGCAAGCTGGCCAATGAAACCGGCCATTCTGCCGAGCAAATCGCGGACTTGATCAGGCAGACGCAGCATGAGAGCCGTCTCGCCGTTGAATCCGCCACCCACGGGGCGAAGATGATGGCGGAGGGTGCCGCCGTGGTGAAGCAGGCTGGGACCGCGTTTGACGACATCGCTGCGAATGTGGACAATGTTGAACAGCATAACCAGCAAATCCACGCGGCAATCAAGGAGCTTTTGCAAATGAGCGGGCGCATTTTGAATGACATGGAAAACATTTCGGCCGTCACGCAGGAGGCGTCGGCAGGGGCGGAAGAAGTCAGCGCGTCCAGCCAGCAGCAGGCAGCAGGTGCCAACCAGATCGCCGCCGATGCGCAAACCTTTACGGAGCTTGCGGAAAACTTGCAAACGCTGGTGAAACAATTCAAAACAGAATAATGAAGAAAACAATTGCAATTCTGACAATTAACTTTTATAGTAAAAGATAAGTAAATACAAACAGGCAAAGGTGCCTCGGAGAGCAGGAGTAATTCTGCCACGAGGCACCTTTTTTGTTACTTCAATAGGCAACGAACGGAAAGCTGAGGTGAAAAAATGGAAAATCAACCGATACGGGCGGTGCCGCTTGCCGTTCGGATCATCCCGAACGTCGATTCCGGCTTGGCGGAAAAGCTGGAGCTGGCTCCTGCGATCCGCAGCCTGGGCTTGTTGACCTCGACCATCGATGATGTCGGGTATACGGCGATTGACGAAGCGACCAAAAAGGCGGCGGTTGAGGTGGTCTATGCCAAATCGTTTTATGCAGGCTCCGGCCATGCCTCCGGGCCGTTGTCCGGCGAGTTTCTCGGCATCATCGGCGGCGCGACGCCGGCGGAAGTGACGAGCGGGTTGGATGCTGCGATGGCATTGATGGAGAGCGGCGCATGTTTTTACTCCCTCAACGACGAGGGAACCCATGCGTATTACGCCCACGTCGTGTCGCGCACCGGCACGTATTTGTCAAAGGTAGCGGGAATTCGCGAGGGCGAACCGCTCGCCTATTTGATTGCGCCGCCGCTGGAAGCCGTCTATGGGCTGGACGCGGCGCTGAAGGCAGCGGATGTGACGATTCAGCAATTTTACGGCCCTCCGACGGAAACGAACTTTGGCGGCGGGCTGCTGACTGGCAGCCAATCCGCCTGCACAGCTGCTGCTCAGGCTTTTGCCGATGCGGTGCGCAGCGTCGCCTTGCAACCGAGGAAGCTGTAGAGAGGAGGGAGGCCGATGGAAGGAGCAGCTTTTTCACTTGGCATGATTGAAACGTGGGGCTTCCCGGCGCTCGTGGCCGCCGCCGATGCAGCCGCCAAGGCAGCGGATGTCAAAATCGTGACATACCAAGGTGCGGATGCAGGCATCGTGACCGTCTACGTCATTGGCGACGTGTCTTCCGTGCAAGCTGCGGTCGACGCAGGTGCACAAGCGGCATCCCGCGTGGGCAAATTGCTGCACGTTCATGTGATTGCAAGGCCGGATGCGAGCGTGCCGCGCATGATATGGCAGCTGGTGCAAGGCAAGGAGCACAAGCAGGAACAATTGGAAGCGGTTACAGAAGGGCTCGAGCATAAATCGGTGTCAGAATTGCGCAAGCTGGCGCGTTCGCTTGCCGATTTTCCGCTAACCGGCGTGGAGATCAGCACAGCGCGCAAAGAGGAATTGCTTCTGCACCTGCGCGAGTTCGAGGCAAAGCGGGGTGACGAGAAGAAATGATGCTGGACCCTGATTTGGCATCTGTGCAAGAGGTGCGCAACTGTTTGCAGGAAGCTGCACAGGCGCAAAAACAGCTGGAAGCGCTCAGTCAAGCCGAGATCGATTCGATCGTGCGCGCCATGTGCGATGCGGGTTTGCGCGAAGCAGAGAGACTGGCTGCGCTTGCGGTTGAGGAGACCGGCTTCGGCAATGCGGCTGACAAAAAAGTAAAAAACGAATTCGCCGCGCGCGACGTATACAACGCGATGAAAGATGTGAAGACGGTCGGGATCATCGGCAAGGATGAAGCGAACAAAGTGTGGGAAGTGGCGCAGCCCGTCGGCATTGTGGCCGGGATCGTGCCGTCGACCAACCCGACGTCGACGATTTTGTTCAAATCGCTGATTGCGGTGAAAGCGCGCAATGCCATCGTGTTCAGTCCACACCCTTCGGCGGCGAATTGCTCGCATGAGGCAGCGATGGTGATGCGCCATGCGGCAGAGCAGGCGGGAGCCCCGGCGGGTCTGATCCATTGCATCACGAAACCGACGCTCGCCGCCACCAACGAGCTGATGCGGCACAAGCTGACCGACCTGATCCTTGCCACGGGCGGGACGCAGATGGTGAAAGCGGCCTACAGTTCCGGAAAGCCGGCGTATGGCGTGGGTCCCGGCAATGTGCCGGTGTATGTGCATGCGAGCGCCGATCTCAAGCAAGCGGTGCGGCGCATCATCCAAAGCAAAACGTTTGACTACGGGACGATTTGCGCGTCCGAACAGGCACTGGTGGTTGACCAAAGCATCAAGCGGCAGTTGGTTCGCGAGCTGACCGAACAAGGCGCATACGTTCTCGATGAACAGGAGAAAGCGCGCGTGGCTGCGGTCATCATGGTCAACGGCGGGCTCAATCCACAGCTCGTGGGCCGCTCCCCGCACAAGATCGCGGAGATGGCGGGAATCGTGATTCCTTCCTCCACCCGCGTGCTGATCGCGGAAGAAGTGCACGTCGGGAAGACGCACCCGTTCTCCATTGAAAAGCTGTCGCCGATTCTGGCGCTCTATACGGTTGCCGATTGGCGGGAAGGCTGCCAGCGCTGCATGGAGCTTTTGGAGCTTGGCGGACTCGGGCATACGCTCGGGCTGCACTGTGAGGACGACATGGTCATCGAGGCGTTCGCGCTGGAGAAGCCGGCATCGCGGATTGTGGTGAATGCGGGCACGACGTTTGGCGGAATCGGCGCGACGACGGGAATTCTGCCCTCGATGACGCTGGGCTGCGGCTCATTTGGCAACAACATTACATCGGATAATATCGGCCCCAAGCATCTGTTGAACATCAAACGGGTCGCCTTTGGCATACGCGACATGCCGGAGCAGTCGGCAAGCCAGCCACAAGCGACACAAGCGACGGGCACAGCGTCCGGCATCAGCCGTGAAGAGGTCATGGCGATCATCAAAAGCGTGCTGGCGGAATGGAAAGCTTGATGAATGAATAAGGGAGGTTTTTTGAAATGGCGGGAGAAATGTCAGCGCTTGGCATGGTGGAAACAAAAGGATTGGTCGGTGCAATCGAAGCAGCGGATGCGATGGTGAAAGCGGCCAATGTGAAATTGATTGGGAAAGTGCATGTGGGCGGCGGCTTGGTCACCGTCATGGTGCGCGGGGATGTAGGCGCGGTCAAGGCATCGACGGACGCGGGCGCGGCAGCTGCGGAAAAGGTGGGAGAGCTGGTCTCCATCCACGTCATCCCGCGCCCGCACTCCGATATTGAACTGATCCTGCCTCGCCTGGAAGGCTGAGGGAATAGCCGATGGCGCTGATAACCGAATCATCGTTGCGGTCAATGCTTTCCGCAGGGATCCCCAACCCGTTTCCGGTAGGGGCGGGCGACAAGATCACCCCGGCAGCCATCGATTTTCTGAAGGGGAGAGGAATTCAGGTGAAGCCGTCACAACCGAATGAAGCTGCAAATGACCAGCCGTCTTCCATACCTGTCGGCGTCTCCAACCGGCATGTCCACCTGTCGCAGGAGCATGTGGAAATGCTGTTTGGCAAAGGGCACACGCTGACGCCGCTGCGCAATTTGTCGCAGCCCGGCCAATTTGCCGCAGCGGAAGTTTTGACCCTGCACGGATCGAAAGGGATGATCCAGCATGTGCGTGTGCTCGGGCCCGCGCGCGGCGAAAGCCAGGTGGAAATCTCCCGGACCGATGGCTTCGTCCTCGGCATCCATCCGCCTGTCCGTCTGTCCGGTTCCATTGAGGGAACGCCCGGAATCACCTTGATCGGTCCAAAAGGCTTCGTCACGCTAGGGCGCGGGGTGATCATCGCCAAATGCCATGTCCACATGTCGGTGGAAGAGGCGAAGCAGTATGGGGTGGCACATGGCGATTCCCTGGTTTTGCGAACGGCCGGAGAGCGCCCGATCATCTTCCCGGATGTGCCGGTGCGCGTGTCCCCCCAGTTTGCGCTCGACTTTCACATCGATCTGGACGAGGCCAACGCCGCCAACCTGAAAACCGGCGATTCCGTCCTGGTCGCAGGTAAAAACGGCGTGCTGCACAGAGGGGAGGCTGGGTGACGTTGATGGATGTAAAAGAAATGATCACAGCCATCACGCGCGAGCTGTTAGCCCAGATGGCACAGGAGCAAAAACCAGCCGCTCCGAAGGTGCTGTACCTGTTCTGTGACAGCACGGCGCACGAGCCGTTTTTGGACCAATTCATCACGTTGAAAAATCACGGCATATGCCACGACTTGCTTTTTCTCGATGGCGAGACATCGTCTTGGCTCGGCATGCATCGGATCGAATGCGGCGGCGCGGGGAAGCTGATTGCCATCGATGAATACGCGCCGGCACCGCTGGAGGTTCCCCGCGAGTACGACGCGATCATCGTGCCGGAAATCGATCTCGACAATGCGGCGCGGGTGGCAGCCGGTATGAAAGGAACGGTAAAAGCGGAAATCGTGCTCGCCGCGCTGGTGACAGGCAAGCCGGTTTTTGTCGGGGAAGACGTGCCGGGGATCAAGCGCGCGGACAGGCGAACGCTGCAAACCGTCTCCTTGCCGCCGGCCTATCAGGCGCTGTTTGCCCGACATTTGGCGGCAATGCGTGAGCTGGGGGTGCAATTGCGCCCGCAGCGGCAGTTGGCGGAAGGAGCGATCGCCTGGTTCCGCAAGCAAGAGCTGCTGTCTGCAGCAGAGCAGCGTCAAACCGGGCAGGCAGGCGAGCCGCAAGAGGAGCCGGTGTTTGACGGCAGACTGTTGACGGCAGACTGGCTGCGGGCGAACCTGACTTCCACCACCAGCGCGCTCGTCATCCCAAAAGGGGCGATTGTCTCTCCGCTTGCCGCAGACATGCTGCGGGAAAAAGGGATCGCGCTGCAATTCATCGGCAAAGGGTGATCGTATGTTTTTGGGCAAAGTGATTGGAAGCGTCTGGGCGACACAAAAGGAAACCGGCATGGAAAACCTGAAGCTGATGATGGTCCAGCCGATCGATACCAAGGAGTGCGAGAGCGGCCAGGTTGTGATCGCCGCCGACCGCATCGGCGCAGGCGTCGGCGAGCGTGTCATCGTTTCGCGGGGGACGCCCGCCCGCATCCTGTTCGGCCAGGGGAACGCGCCGATTGATGCCGTGATCGTCGGCATCGTGGATTCGTTTGAAGTCGCAGAGTAGGGGGAAGGGAATGGAGCAGGACCGACAGCGCGTCATCCAGGAGTATGTGCCGGGCAAGCAGGTCACGTTGGCCCATGTGATCGCCAACCCCGACCCGGTGCTGTATACCAAGCTAGGCATCAAGGAACTGGGCGCCATCGGGATCATGACGCTGACGCCGACGGAAAGCTCGATCATCGCCGCGGACATCGCGACCAAGGCTGCCAATGTCGATCTGGGCTTTCTCGACCGGTTTACCGGCTCGTTGATCGTTGTCGGCGATGTATCGGCAGTGGAGATGGCGATCGAAGCGGTGAATACGTTTTTGTCCACGAAGCTGCGCTTTGCGCCGGCGATTTTGACGAGATCGTGAAAGGAGGCTTCCGGGATGAAGCGGGTCATGATCATCGGAGCGGTTGGAGCAGGCAAATCGTCCCTGGTGCGCGCACTCGAAGGCGACGATGAACCCGCGCGAAAGACACAGACGCTGGAATTCCACGACTGGATCATCGATACGCCGGGCGAATACAGCGAAAATCCGCTGTATTACCGGACGCTGATGGCCACCTCGCTGGAAGCGGGCCTTTTGCTCATGGTGCAGGATGCGACGCGCGACCGCAACTATTTTCCGCCAGGCTTTTCGCAAGGCTTTCCCGTCGCGCCGATCGGCGTGGTGACCAAGATGGATCATCCGGATGCGGATGCAGAGCGGGCCAGAACGCTTTTGCATGAGTCGCTTGCTCCCGATCAACCGGTATTTCTCACATCGGCTGCGACCGGTGCGGGCATTGCGGAATTGCGCCGCTTTTTGCTGGATGCATTGAAAACGTAGAAAAATCGGACGGAAAAAGGAATGAAGCGGCCCCTAGCGAAAATAAAATAGATGAAATAATCTGATAGTTTGGGGGCTGTCGATGGATACCGTCATGGACATTTGCAGAAACACCACCGTTTTGACCGAAGCGGATGCTGCGATCATCGACGAGATGGCCCGCCACATGCAGATCATCGCGGACATCTCGCAGGCAGACGTCTTTATCGACTGCCCCGTCGAGGATAAATCCGCCGCCATCGTCGTCGCGCAAGCCTCGCCCGCTACATCCAAATCGCTGTACAAAAGCTCTGTGGTCGGCGAGCTGGCATTGGCCAAAAACGAGCCAGCCGTGCTGTTTTGCCTGACATCGGGCCGACCGGTCATCGGGGCGAGGGCGATCTCCCAGGAACACACCGTCATGCAGCAAAGCGTGGTTCCGATCAAAAATGCGGAAGGCAAGACGATTGGCGCCCTGATCATGGAGCAGGACATTTCGGAAAAGGTCGAGCAGGAAAAAAACGTGGAGCGGCTGATCGAAACGACCGAGCATCTGTCGGAAACGCTGATGCAGGTGGCGATGCAGGAGCATCAGGTACCTTCGCTGATGCACGAAGGCATCATTTTATTCGATCATCGCCGGGTGATCAGCTACGCCAATTCCCGCGCGTACGAGCTGATGGCGCGGATGGGCTACGGCTCGCCGATCAAGGGGCAGCTGATCGAGCGGTTTTTCTACGGCAAGTTTTCCGATGAAAATCTCGAGCAGCACGGCGGCATGATGTTCGAAGAGCTGCAATATGGCAAGGCGACGCTTTTGGTCAAAGCCGTCTCGATCTTTCGGGAGCAAAACCCCGTCGGCGGGTTGATTCTGCTGCGCGACATCTCGGACATCAAGGAAAAAGAAAAGCAGCTGATGATCAAATCGGCCGTGATCAAGGAGATTCACCATCGGGTCAAAAACAATCTGCAAACCATCTCGAGCCTGCTGCGGCTGCAGATGCGCCGCTCGCAGTCCAAAGAGCTGGAGACGGTTTATAAGGAAAGCATCAATCGGATCAACAGCATCGCCATCATCCATGAATATTTGGCGCAGGATGGACTGGAGCGGGTCGATCTGCGCAAGATCGTCGATAAAATCGCCAAAACCATCGTCTCCTCCATGGCCCAGCCCAAGCAGCAAATCGCCATCGCGGTCGATGTCGACCCGGTTCAGTTGCCGTCAGAGAAAGCAACGTCGCTTGCCCTGATCGTCACCGAGCTGATTCAAAACAGCGTCCTGCATGGGTTGGCGGAGCGCGAGTGCGGTACCATCCGCGTGCTGATCCGCCATGAAGAGGAGCGGGAGCGTCTTTTGATTCAGGTCACCGATGACGGCAAAGGCATCGGCTTTACCGGCAGCACCGCGCAAAACGGCCATCTCGGCCTGAAGATCGTCGAAACGCTTGTGCAGGAAGATTTGGAAGGGCAGCTGCATTTTTGCGATACGGGATTTGGCACACAGGTGAGCATCATCTATCCCATTCAGAGAGGTGTTATCCATGAGCCGCTATAAAATTCTCGTGGTGGATGACGAACCGATCATCCGCATGGACCTGACGGAAATTCTCCAGCGGGAAGGGTATGAGGTGGTGGCAGAGGCGAAAAACGGCGAGGAAGCTGTCGAGCTTGCTTACCGCCACAAGCCGGATCTGGTGATTATGGACGTGAAGATGCCGGTCATGAATGGGATCAAAGCGGCCGACATCATCCGCAAGTTTTCCCACACATCGATTTTGCTGTTGACTGCCTACAGCCATCGGGAACTGATCCAGGAGGCGCGGCAGTCGGGCGTGACGGCTTATCTGGTGAAGCCGGTGTCCGAGGAGGATTTGATCCCGGCGATCGAAATCGCGCTAAGCCAGCGCGACCGGGTTAGCTCGCTCCAGCAAGATATCGAAAACCTGAAGCAAAAGATGGAGGAGCGCAAAATCGTGGAACGGGCCAAAGGCAAGCTGATGAGCACGCTTCAGCTGGGCGAAGAAGAAGCGTACAAATGGCTGCAGCGTCAAAGCATGGAATCGCGCGTTTCAATGGCGAAATTGGCGCAAGAGCTGCTGAATGCATAACCGCGACAAGTACATACGACAAAGCAATGGCGCTTTGGCAAGAAAACGGCTGCACGGTCGCAGTCTGGTTTCTTTCGAGGCGCTTTTTTTTACGAAAATGAGTGGGTGAGCGTATGGAGGAGCAATGGATCAGAAGCGTCGGCATCGATTTGGGCACAAGCACCACCAAGTTTATCGTGAGCCGCTTGCGGCTGGGGCGAATGTCGAGCGCGTTTTCGCTGCCGCGCTTTCAGATTGTGGAGCGCCAGCTGCTCTATGCGAGTCCGGTCTATACAACGCCGCTGCTCGACCAGACGCAGATTGATGCGGAACAGGTGTTTGCCTTGCTGCAAGCGGAATATCGCGCGGCTGGCATTACGTTGGCCGATGTCGGATCGGGAGCGGTGATCATCACCGGGGAGTCGGCGACGAAAGCCAATGCACAGCAGATTGTCCACAAGCTGGCCGAACGTGCAGGCGATTTCGTCGTGGCGACGGCCGGAGCGGATTTGGAGGGGGTATTGGCAGGCAAAGGCGCCGGCGCCGAGGCCCGCTCCAAAGAGATTCGCGGCGTCGTGGCCAATGTCGATATCGGCGGCGGCACCGCCAATGTCGCCTTTTTTGAGCGAGGACGGGCGATTGCCACCGTAACCTTCCATGTCGGCGGCCGGCTGATTCGGCTGTCGGAGCATGGGGAGATCCGCTATCTTTCCCCCCATTTGAAAGAGTGGCTGGCGTTAAAAGGGATGGCAGTTGCAGTCGGGCAGACGATTCGCTTTGACGAGCTGCGGGAGCTTACGAGAGCGCTTGGGGAGAGCATGCTGCGGTATTTGGCAGGCGATAGCGAGACAAAGGCGGGGCGCAGCCTTGTTTTGGGAAGACAGCTTGCCACGGTTCCGCCAATCAAGGAGATCATGATTTCAGGCGGCGTCGGCCAAATGATGCTGCAGCCGCCTCCGAAAACGATGGTGGAAACGGCACGGCATGGCGATATGGGGCCGCTTTTGGCCCAAACGCTGAAAGAGGAATTGCCGCGCTACCGCTGGCGCGTCGCGGTTCCGCAGCAAACCGTGCGGGCCACCGTCATCGGTGCCGGGATGCAGGCGACGGAGATCAGCGGGTCCACGGTGTTTCTTCATCCCACGCTCTTGCCGATCAAAAATGTGCCGGTGATCAAGCTGGATTTGGCAGAAAAGCGATCCTCCCCGTTGTCGGTAGAGACGTTTCGGCAGCTGGTGGAAGAGTCGATGGCAACAGCAGGCCGTCTGTTTGAGGGGAAGGGGCCTTTTGCCTTTGCAGTAAGCGGTCTGCCGTACTGCTCCTATGCGACCTTGCAGCTGATCGCCGAGGAACTGGCGAATGCGTTTCGCCGCGCGTTTCCCGATCATCCGCTCCTGGTGGTCGTATGCGAGCATGACATGGCGAAAGCGCTGGGGCAGTCGCTGTCGCTGCGATGCAAGGGAAAGCCGGATGTGATCTGCATCGATCAGGTCAAAGTCGAGCACGGCGATTACATCGACTTGGGCGAGCCGATTTCCGGCACGATGATCCCTGTGGTCATCAAGACGCTGGCTTTTGCCGACCAGGAAAAGGGGTGAAAAGATGAACATGCGCACGACGGTGTTGGGGCAAACCTACCAATTCCGCGACTTGAAAGAGGTAATGGCCAAAGCGAATGAAGAGCGCTCGGGCGACCAGCTGGCCGGAATCGCCGCTGCCGATTCCCGCGAACGGATGGCAGCCAAGCTCGTTTTGGCAGATATGACGCTGGCCGACATTCGCAATCATCCGCTGATTCCGCCTGAGGAGGACGAGGTCTCGCGTGTCATCGAATCGGGCCTCAATGAAAAAATTTACGGAGAAATCAAAAATTGGAGCGTAGCGGAGCTGCGCGAATACATCTTGAGCCACAAAACGGGAACCGACGAGCTGAAGCGGATCAGCCGCGGGCTAACCAGCGAAATGATCGCGGCCGCTGCCAAGCTGATGACCAATCTCGATTTGGTCGCGGGCGCAGCGAAAATCCGCAACGAAACGCACTGCAACATCACGATCGGACAGCGCGGCGTGTTGGCGGGACGACTCCAGCCGAATCATCCGAACGACAGCATCCAGGGCATCAAGGCGGCGATTTACGAAGGGCTTTCCTACGGAATCGGCGATGCGGTGATCGGAATCAATCCGGTGATTGACACGATGGACAGCGTGAAGGACATTTTGCTGATGACCAAGGAAGTCATGACGAAATGGGAAATTCCGACGCAAAACTGCGTGCTGGCCCACATCAGCACGCAAATGCGGGCGATCCGGGCGGGTGCGCCGGCGGATATGGTGTTTCAAAGCTTGGCGGGCACGGAGAAAGGAAACCGCGCGTTTGGCATCGATGTCGAGCTTTTGGACGAAGCGAACGAGTTGGTGCATAAGGAAGGGACCTCCACCGGGCCGAACTGCTGGTATTTCGAGACCGGTCAAGGCTCGGAGCTGTCGTCGGAGGCGAACCACGGTGTCGATCAGGTGACACTGGAAGCCCGCTGCTATGGACTCGCGCGCAAATACAAGCCGTTCATCGTCAACACGGTCGTCGGCTTCATCGGTCCGGAGTATTTGTACGACAGCAAGCAGGTCATGCGCGCCGGACTCGAGGACCATTTCATGGGCAAGCTGCACGGGCTGCCGATGGGCGTGGACATTTGCTACACCAATCATATGAAGGCCGACCAGAACGACATGGACAATTTGGGCGTGCTGCTCACGTCTGCAGGCGTCAACTTTTTGATCGGGGTCGCGATGGCGGACGACTGCATGCTGAATTACCAGTCGACCAGCTTTCATGACATCGCGACATTGCGCGAGCTGTTCGGCATGCGTCCGGCCCCGGCCTTCGAGCGGTGGCTGGAGCGGCAGGGCATCATGGAAAACGGCAGGCTGACGCCGTTGGCGGGCGATCCGACGATCTTTTTAGCCTAATGGGAGAGCGGGGTGACAAGTGAGATGAAGATGGAACTGGAACTCGATCGATTGGTTGACAAAGTGATGGCGGAGCTGGCGAAAAAGCTGGCTGAGGCAGAAGGCAGCGAAAAGGCGGCGCGTACGCAGGAGAGTGAAACCCGGCCTGTAACGTTGACAGCCGCGCAGTCGTTGGGCGACAGGCTGAGCCAGCCGCTGTTTGAAGAGGCGGAGCCGGCCCGCATCGCCAATATTCCCGAGCCGCGCTGGAAGGAAGGATTGGAGGAGCTTCTGGCAAGCACCCCTGGCCGCATCGGGGTGTGGCGCACAGGGACGCGTCCGCTGACCAAAACGATGCTCCAGCTGCGGGTCGACCATGCCGCAGCGGTCGATGCCGTGTACGGGGAAGTCAGCGAGGGGCTGCTGCAGGAGTTTCGGCTGTTTTCCGTGGAAACGACGCACGAAAACACGGAAACGTATTTGAAGCGGCCGGATTTGGGGCGGATCATCACCGAGCAGGGTGTCGCGCTGATCAAAGAGCGCTGCAAACTGAAACCGCAGGTGCAGGTCGTCGTTTCCGACGGCTTGTCGGCGAGCGCGGTGGAAGCGAATTTGCGCGATGTGTACCCGGCGCTGCTTGACTCGCTGGCTTCTTATGGACTCAGCGTTGGAACGCCGTTTTTCGTCAAAGGCGGGCGGGTCGCCTGCATGGACCATATCGGCGAGATTTTGCAGCCGGATGTGTTCGTGCTGTTGATCGGCGAGCGCCCCGGCCTGGTGACGGCCAATTCCATGAGCGCCTACATGTGCTACCGTCCGCGCAGAGGAACCGTTGAATCGGATCGCACCGTGATCTCCAATATTCACCGTGGGGGGACGTCGCCTGTAGAAGCAGGCGCGCACATTGGCACGGTTTTGAAAAAAATGCTCGAACAGCAAGCGAGCGGCGTCAAGCTCAGCCTGTAAGGAAAACGCGCGAGAGGAAGGGAGGTGAGGGAGTCATGTTTGCGCTGGGGATGATCATTTTGCTGCTCACTGCTGCGGTGGCGGTCGCCATATTCATCAAAGCAAATCAGTCGGTTCGCAATTTTGACGAGCGGAAACACGAAAGCTTTATCGGGTCCAAAAAACACGGATGAGAGGTAGCGAAAGGAGGAACAAGGTGATGCAAGGGTCTAACCGTAGTAACCAGCTGCAGGAAGATAAGAAATATTTGCACCAATTTGGCTATGCCCAGGAGCTGCTGCGGGACATGGGCGGCTTCTCCAACTTCGCGATTTCCTTTTCGACGATTTCCATTTTGACCGGTGCCGTATCGTTGTACGGCCACGGGCTCTTATACGGCGGGCCGGGAATGATGGGCTTCGGCTGGCCGATCGTCTCCCTGTTTGTCTTGCTGGTCGCAGCCTCGATGGCGGAGCTGGCCTCGGCGATTCCGACGGCGGGTGCGCTTTACCATTGGGCGGCGATTCTCGGCAGCAAACGATGGGGCTGGTATACCGCCTGGATCAATCTGATCGGGATGGTAGGGATTGTGGCCGGGATCGAATATTCGGTGGCGACGTTTGCCGACCCGCTGCTCGGCGCGTCGTTCGGCTATGAATCCACTACAACGACGACGATGATCCTGTTTGCCATCACGCTGTTGATCCACGGAATTTTCAACCATGTCGGCATCAAGCTGGTCGCCAAACTGAACGACTTCTCTGCCTGGTATCATATCGGTGTCGTGCTCATTTTATTCGTTAGTTTGGCGTTTTTCACCAAAGACAAGCTGCAGCCGGTCGAATACTTGTTCCAGGTTGGTCAGACGTTTTCCGACAAGCCGTATCTGCTCGCTTTTTTGATCGGCTTGCTGCAGGCGCAGTGGACCTATACCGGCTATGACGCCTCGGCGCATACGATCGAGGAAACGGTCAATCCGCGCGTGCGCGCACCGTGGGGGATTTTCAGCGCAGTTGCGTTTTCGTTCGTTTTCGGCTTTATCATGCTGGCAATGGTGACGCTCTCGATCAAAGACGCGGGGGCCGCTGTCGGCGAAAGCAACCCGTTCATCTACATCATCAGCCAAGCGCTGGGCGGCACATTCGGCAGCGT
This sequence comes from Brevibacillus fluminis, assembly GCF_052072235.1. GTDB lineage: Bacteria > Bacillota > Bacilli > Brevibacillales > Brevibacillaceae > Brevibacillus_D > Brevibacillus_D fluminis_A. Next base: position 1,822,412 of record NZ_CM125436.1, read on the forward strand.
CATCCTGTGGCTGGTCACCCTGGCGATGTTTTTCTGCGGCTGCTCCGGGATCACGTCGTTCTCCCGCATGATGTATGCGTTTTCACGCGATAACGGAATGCCGCTGTCCCGCCATTGGGCGCAAATCTCGAAAAAATACCGCACACCGGCGAAAGCGATCTGGCTGGTCGTCATCCTTTCCTTTGCACTCGCGCTGTTCGACAGCATCATGAAGCTGATCAATCCGGATACGAGCTACAGCACGCTTGCCTTCCTCACCGCCGTTTCCGTTGTGGGCCTGTACGTGTCCTACGGCATCCCGGTCTATCTCAAGCTGGTTGCAGAAGGAAAAGGTCTGTTCAAGCAAAAGCACTACGGCCCGTGGAATTTGGGCAAATGGAGCAAGCCGATCAATGTGCTGACACTGCTCTGGATCGTCTTCATCTCCATCCTGATGATCGTCCCGCCCAACCAAAACGCCGCCTACGCCCTGATCGGCATGTTCGTGCTGCTTTTGATCATGGACTACGGCTACTACAAAAAGAACTTCCAAGGCCCGGAAGCGGCGCTCAATGTCTCCATGGAAGAAATTTTGCGCAGGGAAGCGCAGTATGCGGAAGAACAAGGCGAAAATTTCAAGGCATAATCACGCAAATCAAGCCCGATTCGGCTCACCATGCCGGCATCGGGCTTGTTCGTTGCTCCTTCAAACGAATATAACCGGTTTGTTGAAATGGTCAGAAAACACAAAAAATAGGTTGCGTTTTGCCAGCTGGAAAAATATAATAAATCCTGTAAGTCAATATTATCGAATGGCGTTCGACAATGTCGAATGAGAAGGGGGTGGAAATGAGCGATCGATACATTCAATCGGTAGTCCGTGCGATGGATATTCTGGATCTGTTTACACCTTCCGTCACGGAGCTTAGCGTAAAGGAGATCAGCGACAGGCTGCAGTTGTCCAAAAGCACGGTACACGGATTAATCAAAACGTTGGAGCACAGAAGGTATTTGGAGCAGAGCCCGGTCGATCAGAAGTATAAGCTGGGGCTCCGTCTGTTCGAACTGGGAAACCTCGTCGGCGGGGGAATGGAACTGAGAAAGCTGGCACATCCCATCATTCGGGAGCTGGTGGAAAAGCTGCAGGAGACGGTGCATCTGGTCGTTCGCGACGAAAACGAGATCGTGTATGTGGAGAAAATGGAAGGACCGGGAGCGCTCCGCATGTATTCACAGATCGGCAAGCGAGCGCCGCTTTACTGCACAGGGGTAGGCAAAGCGATCTTTGCATTTCTGGACGAGAACAAGCAGGAAGAGATTCTGGCGAAGACGGATTTGAAAGCGTTCACTTCCTACACGCTGACCGACCCTGCTGCAATCCGCAATCATATGCAGGAGATTCGCGAACGCGGCTATGCGATCGATGATGAGGAGATCGAGCTTGGCCTAAAATGCGTCGCAGCGCCTATTTTCAACCATCTGGGCGAAGTGGTGGCCTCGATCAGCTGCGCTGGTCCGAATTTCCGTTTTTCAGCAGAAAAAATGGAGCAGATCATCGCCGAAATACAGAAAGCAGCGCAAGAGCTGTCAAAAAAATTAGGGTATCGAGCGTAGGTAGCAAAAAAAGACTTCATCCCCGAGCATTGCGCATTTTCAAGCGGCCAACGAGAAAACGCATGGGAATAAAGTCAATCTATGCTATTCGTCAAAAAGGAAGAGAAACCTGCATCCGGCAGTAAAAAAGTTTTGGGTGAACACATTCCAATCATCCATTGAAAAAAGGGGAGGCTACATGATGATCAAGCCTATCAATCTGTGGAAATTCATTGAGGAAAACAAAGACAGTTTGAAACCGCCGGTGAACAACAAGGTGATCTGGAAAGACGCCGAATTGATGGTGATGATTTTGGGCGGCCCCAACAAACGCCGCGATTTCCACGTCGATCCGTCCGAAGAAGTGTTCTATCAATTAAAAGGCGACTGCTATGTGGAAATCATCAATGCCGAAGGAAAACGCGAGGTTGTGACGGTCAAGGAAGGGGAAATGTTCCTTCTGCCAGCCAATGTACCGCATTCCCCGCACCGCGTGCCAGACACCATCGGGCTTGTCATCGAGCGAAACCGCGCAGAGGGCGAGCTGGAAGATTTCGTCTGGTTCTGCGATCAATGCGACGCTGAAATGCACCGCACTCGTGTGCAATTGACCAATATTGAAGTTCAGGTAAAAGAGGCGATCAACGCGTTCAACTCCAGCGAAGATCTGCGTACATGCAAATCTTGCGGCCATGTGATGCCGGAGGAAGTGAAAGAATGGCAGGTCAAGTAAAGCGCGTCGATTTTCATACGCATATTATCCCGGTAGATTTGCCTGACTTTTCGCAAAAGTACGAGGGTGAACGCTGGCCGATCATGCATCTAACATGCGCCTGCGGAGCCAACATCATGGTGGGCGGCAAAGTGTTCCGCGAAATCACCGACCAATGCTGGGACCCGCAAAAGCGCATCGCCGACATGGATCGCGAGGGTGTGGACATTCAGGTGATCTCGCCGATTCCCGTCACGTTTTCCTACTGGGCACCGGCGGAGGCAGCGGCCGTCATGTCGCGTCTGCAAAACGATTTTATTGCCGATACCGTCAAAGCCAATCCCGAGCGCTTCATCGGTCTAGGCACCGTTCCGTTGCAAGATGTGGAAACCGCGATCCGCGAGATGGACCGGTGCATCCATGAGCTGGGCCTAAAAGGAATCGAAATCGGCACGAACGTCAACGGCAGCAATCTGGATGACCCGTCGCTGATCCCGTTTTTTGAGATGTGCGAAAAGTGGGAAGTCCCGCTGTTTATCCATCCGTGGGAAACGATGGCGAAAGAGCGGACGCCTCGCCACAATTTCATGTACACTGTCGGGATGCCGAGCGAGACGGCACTGGCTGCAGCCAGCCTGATCGCAAGCGGGATCATGGAAAAATTCCCGCGGCTGAAAATCTGCTTTGCCCATGGCGGCGGCTCCTTCCCGTACATTCTGCCACGGCTGGACCAAGGCTGGCACGTATGGCCGCATTTGCGCCTGACGACACATCCGCCCAGCCATTATGCAAAAAACTTTTATTTCGATTCGCTGGTTTACGATCCGCTGAACATCAAATACATGGTCGATCGCTTTGGGCATGACAAAGTGATCATGGGCTCGGACTATCCGTTCCTGCTGCGGGAAATTCCGCCCGGACAGGTGATCGATGAGACGGTTTCGCTCACGGAGGAACAGAGACGATCCATGCTTGGAGAAAATGCGCTGCGCTTTTTGAACGTGCTGCCATAACCGGAAAGGAAGATCGAACGCGATGACACCAGAAGATAAATTGAGCGCATTGGGCCTGACTTTGCCCAAGCCGCGCCAGGCGGTCGGAACATACGTCGGCTGCGTGCGAACAGGCAATCTCTTGTTTACGGCAGGGCAAGGCGTGGACGAGTACCACGGCAAGCTCGGCCGGGAGCTGACGGTCGAGGAAGGCTACCTGGCAGCACGCCAATCGATGCTGAACTTGCTTGCGACCGTCAAGCAGGAGATCGGGGAATTGAGCAAAGTGAAACGGGTCGTCAAAATTTTGGGCTTCGTCAATTCCACGGAGGAATTCACAGCCCAGCCGCAAGTGATGAACGGCGCCTCGGATCTGCTCGTCGAACTGTTCGGCGAAAAAGGGCGGCATGGGCGCTCCGCTGTCGGCATGGCACAGCTGCCGAACAATACGGCCGTGGAGATCGAGATGATCTTGGAGATTGAGGAGGATCGCGGATGAGTGGAACCACGTTGAAGGATGCCAAGCTGTTTATCAATGGAGAGTATGTCGACGCTATGTCCGGCGAGACCTTCGATACGATCAATCCCGCCACAAATGAAAAATTGGCATCGGTCGCCAACGCCAGCGAGCACGATGTGCAAAAAACCGCCGAGGTCGCGCAGAAGACGTTTGAAAGCGGTGTCTGGAGCAAGATGTCGGCAGACGATCGGGCCAAGATTCTGTGCAAAATGTCCGATCTGGTCATGGAACGTGTGGAAGAGCTGGCGATGGTCGAAACGCTCGACGTCGGCAAGCCGATCAAGGAGAGCCTCGGCTTTGACATTCCGCGCGCGGCGCAAAACCTGCGTTTTTTTGCCGAGATGGCCAAGTATGTCAACCATGAGCACTATGACAAAGGCAATTATCTGTCCTATGCCAAATATGCACCCGCAGGCGTCACGAGCCTGATCATCCCGTGGAACTTGCCGTTCATGCAGATGACGTGGAAAGCATCGGCCGCGCTCGCCGCCGGCAATACCGTGATCGTCAAGCCGGCGTCCTATACGCCGCTGTCCGCCGTCATGCTGGGGGAAATCGCCAATGAAGCGGGACTGCCGCCGGGCGTTCTCAACATCATCACAGGCCCAGGCAGCACGGTCGGCACGGCGATGACGACCCATCCGTATGTGCGCCGCATCTCGTTTGTCGGCGAAACGACGACAGGCAAGACGATCATGAAAAACGCTGCATCACAACTGATTCCGGTATCGCTTGAGCTGGGCGGCAAATCGGCCAACATCGTGTTTGAAGATGCAGACCTCGATGAAGCCGTCGCCGGTTCGATCGAGGCGATTTTCCGCAATCAGGGGGAAATTTGCTTGGCTGGCTCGCGCTTGCTGGTGCAGGAATCCGTTTATGAAGCGTTCCTCGACAAATTCACAGCGGCTGTGAGCAAGATCAAGGTCGGCGATCCGCTCGATCCTGCCACCGATATGGGTGCACTCGTATCGGCAAGCCATTTGGCGACGGTCGATCAGTACGTACAGATCGGTTTGGCGGAGGGAGCGAAGCTGGCTGCTGGCGGCAAGCGTGTGGCCGGCATGGACAAAGGCAACTTTTACGAGCCGACCGTCTTTTACGATGTGGATAACCGCATGCGCATCGCACAGGAAGAAATTTTCGGGCCGGTGCTGGTCGTCATTCCGTTTAAAACCGAGGAAGACGCGATCCGCATCGCGAACGACTCGATTTACGGGCTGGCCGGTGTCGTCTGGACGAACGATCTGCGCCGCGCACACCGTGTAGCCGCACAGGTGGATGCGGGGCTGCTTTGGATCAATTGCTGGTACGTACGTGATTTGCGCACGCCGTTCGGCGGGTCCAAAGCGAGCGGAATCGGGCGCGAAGGCGGCCGCCACAGCTTTGAATTTTATACGGAAGCAAAGACCATCACGATGAAATGCTGACCCGCTGCAGGGGATGGTGGCCGCCGGTCACCATCCTGCTCGTTTTCGGGGCAAAAAGCGGTTTCGTGAAGAATACGCGTTGCTTGCAACGCAAGAAAGGGTGGGCGTGAACATATGCAGTCTATCGTAGAACAAATGGCGAGCGAGCTGCTCGAAGCGGAGCAGACGCGTGTAGCCGTACCGCCGATCACACAGCGCTATGCCGATCTCACGGTGCAGGATGCGTACGAGATCCAGCTTGCGATCATGCAGCACAAGCTGGCTTCCGGCCGCCGCGTCATCGGCAAAAAAGTGGGGCTGACCAGCGTGGCGATGCAGCAAATGCTCGGCGTAAACGAACCCGATTACGGACATTTGCTGGATGATATGCGCATCGCAGATGGGGCGACGATTTCGGCTGCGCAGTTTCTGGCGCCAAAAGTGGAGGCGGAGATCGGCTTTTTGCTGGGAGCAGATTTGGTCGGGCCGAACATCACGTACGTGGACGTGCTGATGGCGACGGAAAAGATCGTGCCGACGCTTGAAATCATCGACAGCCGGATCGCGGACTGGAAAATCAAGCTGATCGACACGGTGGCGGACAATGGCTCCTCGGCGCGGGTTGTCGTCGGTAGCCGGCAAAGCGACCTCGGCAATGTCGATTTGCGTGCCACCGGCATGGTCATGTATAAAAACGGCGAGCTAGCAGGAAACGGAGCGAGCGCAGCGGCCTGGGGACATCCGGCGCACGCGATCGCCTGGCTTGCGAACAAGCTGCATGAGTTCGGCATCACGCTCAAGGCAGGGGAACTGGTTTTGCCGGGCGCGTTGTCCGCGGCGATTCCGGTATGTGCAGGCGACACGGTAGAAGCTCATTTTGGCGCGTTGGGCCAGGTGAGCATCACGTTTGACTAGGGAGGGAATGGCTGTGAGCAAAATCAAAGCGGCGATCATCGGTTCGGGCAACATCGGCACGGACTTGATGTATAAATTGGAACGTTGTGCACATATCGAACTGGCGGCGATGATCGGCATCGATCCGGATTCGGACGGCTTGCGGCGCGCGCATGATCGCGGGTATCCGATCTTCGCAAACGGAATCCAGGCGATCGTGGAGCAGCCTGGGCTTGCGGACATCGTATTCGATGCGACGTCCGCCAAAGCGCATGTGCGCCATGCCAAAGCGCTGCGCGAACTGGGCAAAATCGCGATCGACCTGACTCCGGCAGCGCGCGGGCCGTTCGTCTGTCCGGTCGTCAATTTGGCGGAGAAGCTGGAAAGCGACAATGTCAACCTGATCACGTGCGGCGGTCAGGCGACGATTCCGATCGTACACGCGATCAACCGTGTGGCCGACGTGTCGTACGCGGAGATCGTGGCGACGATCGCAAGCAAAAGCGCGGGTCCGGGAACGCGGGCCAACATCGACGAGTTTACCTTCACGACCCGGCGCGGACTGGAAGAAGTCGGCGGTGCGGATGTGGGCAAGGCGATCATCATCATGAATCCGGCCGAACCGCCGATTTTGATGCGTGATACGGTCTATTGCGATGTCAAAGAGATGGATGAGCAGGCGATTTACCGGTCCATCCAGGAGATGGTGGCAAGCGTGCAGCATTATGTGCCTGGCTATCGCTTAAAACAGGAGCCGTTGTTTGACGGCAACCGTGTCACGGTTTTCCTTGAAGTGGAGGGAGCGGGCGATTATTTCCCGCCGTACGCAGGGAACCTCGATATCATGACGGCCGCTGCGGCACAGGTGGGCGAAACGGTGGCCCAGCATTTGCTGGCAGCAGGAGCGAACTAAAGCAAAAGGAAAGGAGGAGCATGAAGGATGCAGAGAAAGAGCGAGAAACCGATCAAAATTACGGAAGTGTGCCTCCGCGACGGCAGCCACGTCGTTGCCCACCAGTTTACGGAAGAACAGGTGCGCACCGTGGCGCAAGCGTTGGATGCAGCGGGCATGCACTATATCGAAGTGAGCCACGGGGACGGTTTGGGCGGCTCCACGATCCAGTACGGCAGATCGCGGGTCGACGAGATGAAGCTGATCGAGACGGCAGTATCGGTGTGCAAGCAGGCGACCGTAGCGGTCCTGCTGATCCCTGGCATCGGCACGGTCAATGAGCTGAAGCAGGCGCAGGAGCTGGGGGCTGGTCTCGTGCGCGTTGCCACCCATGTGACGGAGGCGGATGTATCCGCCCAGCACATTCATCTTGCACGAGAGCTGGGAATGGAAGCGTTGGGCTTTTTGATGATGGCGCACTCGGCTCCGGTCGACAAGCTGGTAGAACAAGCGAAGTTGATGGAGAGCTATGGGGCACAGGCGGTCTATGTGACCGATTCGGCCGGGGCGCTTCTGCCTCATGAGGTGCGGGAGCGGATCGCCGCGCTGCGTCAGTCGCTTGACATCGAGATCGGCTTCCATGCCCACAACAACCTTTCGCTCGCGATGGCGAATACATTGGCGGCGATTGAGGAAGGGGCGACCCGGATCGACGGCAGCATGCGCTGTCTGGGAGCAGGTGCGGGCAATACGCAGACAGAGGTGCTGGTGGCGGTTCTGGAGCGAATGGGCATCGATGTGGGAATCGACCTGTATCAGCTGATGGATGTCGCGGAAGAGATCGTCGGGCCGATTTTGCCAGGGTCGCAAGAAATCAAAAAAGGCAGCCTCGTGATGGGCTACGCAGGCGTATATTCCAGCTTCCTGCTGCATGCCGAGCGGGCGGGCAAACGGTTTGGCATCGATCCGCGCGATATTTTGATCGAATTGGGCCGACGCAAAGCGGTGGGTGGTCAGGAAGACATGATCATCGATGTGGCGGCCGAGTTGGCCAAACAGCAAGGAAAGGGGGCGTAGTCGATGGCACTGAACGCAGAAGCGCAAAAAGAAATCGTCGCCTGCTTGCTGGCAGCGGAAAAAGAGCGGCGTGAGGTCGTGAAAGTAACCGACAACTATCCGGAGATGTCCATCGAGGATGCATACGCGATCCAGGAGCAGCTCATTGCGCAAAAAGAGGCGGATGGTGAACGTCGCATCGGCTTGAAGCTGGGGTTGACCAGCAAAGCGAAGCAGCAGATGATGGGCGTTCATGAAGCAATCTATGGCTATCTCACGAGCGGCATGCTCGGCTTGGAGTGGGAGCCGGTCGATTACCAACGCTTTATCCACCCAAAAGCAGAACCGGAAATCGCATTTTTCCTGGGCGCAGATTTGCAAGGGACGAATGTGACGGCGGACGATGTGCTGCGCGCGACGCGCTATGTCGCTCCGGCCATTGAGATCATCGACAGCCGCTATTTGAATTTCAAGTTTACGCTAGCGGACGTCGTAGCCGACAACTGCTCCTCCGCCTGCTTCACGCTTGGCAGCAAGCTGGTCGCGCCGGACCAGCTTGATTTGGCCAAAGTCGGCATGGTGTTCACCAAAAATGGCGTCGTGCAGGCGACCGGCGCAGGTGCCGCTGTGTTGGGACACCCGGCGGAAGCGGTCGCGTGGGCGGTCAACAAGCTGGGGGAGCAGGGAAAAGGGCTGAAAAAAGGCGATCTCGTCCTGTCCGGCGCGTTGTCCGAAGCGTTCGCATTCGAGCCGGGCGATACGATCCACGCGCAATTCGATGGACTGGGCAGCGTTTCGCTTGCCTGCCGGTAGCATATGCCGATTATCAACATCCAGCTGGTCGAAGGACGCGACGAGGAGCAGATTGAGCGCCTGATCGCCGAGGTGACGGAAACGGTCGTCAGGAATCTCCAGGTTCGACCGGAACAGGTGCGCGTGCTCGTGACCGAGATTCCGGCGACCCATTGGGGCGTGGGGGGAAAATCAAAAAGATCGCTTGAAAAGGAAAGTTGACTGACAGGTTCTGTCAGTCAATTTTTGTTAGGATAAAGAAAAGCAAACGTATTGGGAGACCCATTCGCCAAACAGGAGTGAGAAAGATGAATCCACGCTTCCAACCCATTTTTGAGCCGTTGCACCTGGCAAACGGCCTTCAATTGAAAAATCGCATCGTCATGGCGCCGATGACCCATTCCGCCTCACACCCCGACGGTTCCGTTTCCGATGCAGAAATCAGCTATTACGCTCGCCGCGCGAAAGGCGCTGGGATGATTGTCACAGCCGGTGCGACGGTTACCGCAAAGGGCGGGTTTCCCGGGCAGTTCGCCGCCGACCGTGATGAACTGCTCCCCGGCTTGATGCGGCTTGCTCGCACGCTCAAGGCAAACGGCGCGAAAGCGGTGCTGCAGCTCGTCCATGCCGGCCGCAAGCTGCCGCCGTCATGCAGCGAGGTCATCAGCGCCAGCGCGGTGGCCGATGAAAAGCAGGGAGCGAGCGTTCCACGGGAAGCGACCGAAGCGGAGATCGCTGCCATCATCGAGGCATTTGGCGATGCTGCCAGGCGGGCGATCCTGGCAGGCTTTGACGGCGTAGAGCTGCACGGGGCCAACGGATTTTTGCTGCAGCAGTTTTTCTCTCCGCATGCCAATCGCCGGAATGACTGCTGGGGCGGCACGCTGGAGAAGCGGATGGCGTTTCCGCTGGCTGTCATCGAGACTGTCAAGCGGGTGGTGAAGCAGTATGCCAAGCAGCCGTTTTTGATCGGCTACCGTCTTTCTCCCGAGGAGCCGGAGACACCGGGGATTACGATGGCAGACACGCTGCAATTTTGCGACGCGCTTGCTGCGAGCGGACTCGATTACGTGCATGTTTCGCTGAACGATTTCTGGTCGCTGCCGCGCCGTGGCGTTACCGATGAGCGGCCGCGAATCGCGATCATCGAGAGGCGTATCGGACACCGGCTACCTGTCATTGGCGTAGGCGGGATTCATTCGGCAGAGGATGCGCTTTTCGCCCTGCAGTCAGGTATTCCATTGATCGCGCTCGGCCGAGAGCTGATCATGGAGCCGGATTGGCTTGAAAAAATCGCCGAAGGTCGCGAAGATGAAATTCGCACAACGATCAAGCGGGGCGATCAGGAGGTATTGGCAATCCCCGATTCGCTGTGGAAAAGCATCTGGGCCATGGCTGGCTGGTTTCCGCTTGAGGGCTGAAGAAACAACAAAACAATCGAGGACGACGCCATCGATTGTTTCGTCTTACCGATTTCTCTTCACTTGTTTTTGAAAACACCGGCTCAGCTCCACGGTCGCAATCCGGCCAGACGTCAATAAGGCGTCCAACGCAGCTGACGCGCTTCGTCAAACCGGTTCTGCACCGCATCCCAGTTGACCACGTTCCACCACGCATCCACATAGCGCGGCCGGTTGTTTTGGTAGCTCAAATAGTAGGCATGCTCCCATACATCGAGCGGCAAAAGCGGCACGGCATCCCATTGGGACAGGTTCTGGTGCTTTTCTGCCTGCAAAATTTCCAGACGCTGCGCGCGTGGCGACCAGACGAGGATGGCCCAGCCACCGCCTTCGACTTTTTCCGCCGCCAGGGAAAACTGCTGCCGGAACGGGGCGACCCCGCCGAAATCGCGTACGATCTGTTTGTTCAGGTCGCCCTCAGGCTGTTTGCTGCCATCCGGCCTCATGCTGGTCCAAAAGAGGGTGTGGAGGTTATGTCCAGCCCCGTTAAAAGCCAGCTCCCGTTCCCAATGTTTGAGCAAATCGAAATCACCGCTGCTGCGCGCTTTTTGCAAGGCTGTTTCCGCCTTGTTCAGTCCATCCACATAGCTTTGGTGATGCTTGGTATGATGCAAACGCATGGTCTCGGCGTCGATAAACGGTTCCAGCGCATCGTACGAATAGGGTAAGGGAGGCAGTTTATGCCCTCCGATCGGCACAGGACGATGCACAACCGCTTCCGCCCTGGGCTGCTGATAGCTCGCCTGCTGCAGCTGTGTCTTTGGGCTTTGCCCAGCCCCGTTTCGCTGCTGCACGCGCTGCAGCACCTGCTGGAATTGGGCTTGCACCGATTCGGCTTTAGCGGATAACCGGCTCAGTTCGTCTTCGCTTGTATTTTTGGCGAGCGCAACGCTTGCTTGCTGCCCGATTTGCTGAAAGGCGTTTTCGAATTTGCGCAGCTGCTGGGCGGAAATGGGCATCAACTCGGGTTTTTTCCGCAAATAGAGCAGCCATTGCCGTCCCCATTCGCTCCATCGTTGTAAATCTTTCGCAGTTTGTACCAACGCGTTCTTCCTCCTCAACCAACTTCCTCTCTGTGTGTACCATATGATATGTCAGGTGCCCATGACAGGTGATTGGATCAAGTCATTCTCGCAAATGGGGAAGCAAAATGGCCTTGACGCGATGTCAAGCACCGGCCTGCTGGTGGAAGAGAACCAAGAATATATATTATAGAAGAAACACATCATGACCGCCCCCAAAAAAGAGCACCTCTTTCCGCATTTTTCATGAACGGAAAGGGTGCCCACTCGTTGGCCTGAAGCGAGGCGCTCGCAGTGATCGAGTTTACTGCGTAATATCTTGTTTTTTCGCATCGCTGGACGTTTGATAGGCTTGCGGGTTTGCCTTTTTCCAGATGAAGTAGGCGATGGTGATGAAAATGAGCCACGGGAAGCCGAGTGTCAGCGTATCTTTGAACTCCGGCTGGAACCAGGTAGACAAGACGACCGCTGCCAGCAAAAGCGCGCCGAAAATCGTCAGATACGGATAGCCGATCATGCGCACGGGAAGCAGGCGACCGCCTGCTTGCTCCCATTTCCGGCGGAAGTACAGATGGGTGACGAACACCATGAACCAGGCAAACATCGCGCCAAAGCTGGACAAGGAAATCATGACGATGAACGCATTGTCCGGATTGACAGTATTGATAATCGTGGCGATGGCGATCCCTGCCGTCGACAACGCAAGCGCTTTCAATGGAACGCCTTTTTTGCTCACGCTGCCGAGCGAGGCAGGGGCAAAACCGGCGCGGGACAGCGAAAAGAGCATGCGGGTCGCAATGTACAGCTGGCTGTTCATCGCCGAGAGGGCTGCGGTCAGAACGACGAAATTCATGATGCCGGCGCCGCCCGGGAAGTTAATCAGCTCAAACACTTTCACGAACGGGCTCTTGTCGCCGCCTGCCTGCTTCCACGGAATAATCATCAGCATGAGTGCCAGCGTGAGCAAATAGAAGAGCACGAGACGGACGACGGCCGATTTCAGCGCGATCGGCACGGCTTTTTCCGGTTCCTTGGCTTCGCCAGCGCTGACGGCGATCATTTCGATGCTCAAATAGCTGAACAAGGAGATAAAAATCGCGATCCACATGCCCCACGCGCCATTCGGGAAAAACCCGCCGTCATTGGTCAAGTTTTGCACGCCCATGTCCGGGTGGGAATTGGTGCCGAAGACGACGGTAGCGCCAAGGATGATGAATGCGACGATGGCAACGACTTTCACCATCGAGAACCAGTATTCCACTTTGCCAAACAGATTGACGCTTGTAGCATTCACATAAATAAGTGCGGCGGAAAAGAGAACGACCCAAAGCAAGCCGGGAACATCGGGAAACCAATATTTCATATAGACCGACATGGCCGACACTTCCGTCCCGACGGCGCAGACCAGGCTGAACCAGTAGGAGTAGCGGACGGTGAAGCCAGCCCATGGGTTGATGTAGCGTTCCGCATGGGCGCCGAAAGAGCCTGTTGTCGGATGGGCGACGGTCATTTCCGCAAGGCAGCCCATCAAAAGGAGGGCGATGATTGCCCCGATGGCATAGCTTACGATCACGCTTGGACCGGCAAAGCCGATGGCCATGCCGCTTCCAAGGAACAGACCGGTGCCGATCGCCCCGCCGATTGCGATCATCGAAAGCTGACGTGTGGTAAGTCCGCGCTGAAGTCCTTTCTCTCTCTCCATAATGTCCTGAAATTGATCTTGCTTCAAAGCCATGCGATTGACCCCCTTAGACAAAAGTATTGACGCTTACGCTACGACTCCACGCTTGTTTTCATATTTTTCGTACGATTTCTCCTGCATGATCTGCTTGAGGATTTGGACGCACTGCCACACCTCGCCATACGTGTTGTAGAGCGCGACAGGCGCGAGACGGATGATGTTCGGCGCGCGGAAATCCGGGATGAGATGATGCTCCTCCTTCAACGTCCGGCAGATGCGGATCGCTTCTTCATGCTCAAGCGAGACGTGACCGCCCCTGCGGTGATCCTCTTGCGGATTGGCAATGGTAAAGCCCATGCCGTCCAGTTCATGCGCGATGAGATCCATCATGTAGCGGGTGAGCGCGAGCGATTTGCGGCGCAGCTTTTCCATCGTGGCTTCTGCAAAAATTTCCAGCGAGCCGATGAATGGTGCCAGACTCAGGACGTGTGGCGTGCCGAGCTGGAAAGCGCCCGCATTTTCGGCTGGCGTAAGCGCGTGCTCCATATCGAACTGTTTGTCTTTTCGCGAGCTGTACCAGCCGGTAAGTCCCGGCGTGCGACCGAAATGCTTGCGGTTCACATACAGCCCGCCAACGCCGCCAGGGCCGCTGTTCAAATACTTGTAATTGCACCAGTACGCGAAATCGACACCCCACTTGCTGAACTCGTGCGGCACTGCGCCGACCGAATGGCAGCCGTCAAAGCCGATAAGAATGCCGCGCGCATGGGCCTCCTTCGTCAAACGCTCGATGTCGAGCAGCTGTCCGCTGCGGTACAGCACGGTTGGCAGCACGATCAAAGCTACGTCATCGGTCATCGCGGCGATGATGTCTTCTTCCTCAATCAGGCGGCCGTCCCGGCTTTTGATGCGGATGAGATGCTCATCCGGATCGAGGCCGTGCAGCTTCAGCTGGCTTTGCAGGGCATAAATGTCCGAAGGAAAATCCAGCTCGGTGGCGATGATTTTGTTGCGTGTCGGCGATGGAGTAAAAAAGGTTGCGGCCAACACGTGGAGGTTGCTGGTCGTGGAACCGGTTACAATGACCTCGTCAGGATCGGCGCCGACAATGGATGCGCTCCTCTCTCCCAATAACTCTGACAAATAAAACCAGGGATATTTCCCCTGTGTCCATCCGTCGATTCCCAACTCCTTCCACGATTCGATCAGCTCCATCAGCGTCCGTTCCGAACGCTTGGACATCAGCCCCAAAGAGTTGCCGTCCAGATAGATGGTGCCAAGTTTGAGATAAAATTCAGTGCGGAAATGGGCCAGTTCGTCGTTGGCGTCGAGCGCCTCCGCATAGGCAAGGGACGGGTCAAAAGATGTGTGGGACATAAGGTCCTCCTTTGCATAAATACGTATGTGATGCAGTGTGCATGCGCAACTTGATTCCTAGCGTACTTAAAATATGACATGATGTCAATAATGTAGAACGAAATATTTCGAAAATTTGACCTCTTTCCTTTTTGCATACAAGCGTGTATTCTAAGATGATGGAGGGGGAGGAGCAACGTGCAGAACTCAAAGCAGCTGGTAGACGGGCGGCACCTGCGGTCCATCCAGACGCGACTGAAGCTGTTGGAAGCAGCGCGTACCGTTTTTCTTGAAGAAGGCTTCAACAAAGCGACGATCTCCCAGATCATCAAGCTCGCCAAGACCGGCTACGGTACGGCATACGTTCATTTCACAGGCAAGGATGACCTGTTGATCGTACTGATCGAAGACGTGATGGCCCAGTTTTTTGAGATCGCCCAAACACCGTTTTTCCCGCGTTCAAAAGAGGAAGCGCGCGGTATCATCTATAATCAGGTGTTGACCTTCTTGAAGCTGGCGGAATCCAACCGCCAGATGATGCAGGTTTTTTCCGAAGCGATGGGCTTGTCTCCGGCGATCAAAACCAAGTGGGAAGAAATCCGCCAAAAATTTATCGAGGGGATCACCCGCGATATTCGATATTCGCAGGAACAAGGCTTGGCCCGCACCGATTTGAAGGCGGAAGTGGTAGCGCCGGGCTGGTTTTATTCCAATGAAATGTACCAATGGAGCATCGTTTCCAATGAGCATCCCGCCTCTTTGGAGGAGATTGCGCAGACGCTCACGGCGATGTATACGGACGGTCTATATTTGTAAGTCCGCTCGTTTTTTCTTGACGGGAGGCGCCGTTTATCTTATTTTTTAGTTGATAGCATGCAAAAGAGTCTCAAGCAGCCGCATATGCGTAGCATACATGCAAAGGAGAGTCGGATCACGCATCCGCCTCCTTTTGTTTTGTTTCCACCCGATTCTTACGTGATACCTGCCCGCGTTACATAGAAGCAGGCGCCAGCATATTCTTAGTAAAGGCGCAAACGGCGATTTTACGCTGGTATAGGCGGCCTGATGGCAGGCAAGACGAATGCATACATGAAACAGGAAGCAAACGTTTGTTCATGAAGAAAAGTAAGGCATTTTTTGCAGCATTCGTGGTCAAATCTAGGTCTTATGAAAAGCGAAACCCGTTTTTCATTAAAAAAGGAGCATCGATGCATGAATAGACAGCAGGCGATCGGCATCATTGATTCAGGAGTGGGCGGTCTTACGGTAGCTCGTGAGATTTTTCAACAGCTGCCCAATGAAAAGCTGGTGTACGTAGGCGACAATGCGAGATGTCCATACGGTTCCCGTTCCGCAGACGAAATCCGTGCCTTTACCTATCAGATGATCCGGTTTTTGGAACAGTTTTCGATCAAGGCGCTCGTGATCGCCTGCAATACGGCGGCAGCTGTCGTATTGGAAGAGCTGGTCGGACAGAGCGATCTGCCGATCATCGGCGTCATCGAGCCGGGGGCGCGCGCGGCGATTTCCGCCAGCCGCAGCGGCAGGATCGGCATTATTGGAACGGAAACGACGGTCCGCACGCAAGCGTATGTGCGTGCGCTGCGGCGCATCAATCCGGAGTTGTATTTTGCAAGTCTGGCCTGCCCGGCGTTTGTTCCGCTGGTGGAAGGACAGCTTTTGGAAACCGAGGAAGCGCACCGGATCGTCACGGAAAGTCTGGAACCGCTGAAGCGGGAAGGAATCGACACGTTGATCCTCGGTTGTACCCATTACCCGCTTTTGGCGCCACTGATCCAGGATGCGATGGGAAATGACATCACGCTGATCAATTCCGGGGAGGAGACGGCGCTTGGGTTATCCCATTTGCTGGAGATCCATGATCTGCACGCCGCGCCGGGCAGCGGGGAGCCAACCCACCGTTTCTTCACGAGCGGTGATCCGCAAGTGTTCAAGGAAATCGGCGAACAGTGGCTGAATCGCAAGCTGTATGTGGAGCGTTTCCAGCCGGAATAGACAACCGGCATTTCGTCCCTTTTTACGGACAATCCACGCATAATCATCATGGAAGTTCGTATACATGGTAGTACAAAGTGTTGCGAGGAGGTTACACATGATGGGAAGCGGGCGTTTGATAAAAGTGACGGCAGTTGTCGGTGTAAGTGCGATGCTTCTTTCCGGATGCAGCCTGTTTGGTTCGTCAGAGGAAACCAGCAATTTGAATGCAACTCCGCAAGCGACAGCGGGAATTGATCCCAATGCGGCGACCCCGGCAGACGGCACGCAGCCGCTGCAGGTGCCGACGACGGCGGACGGCACGACTGCCCAGGCGACGGTGCACCCAACCGTGTATCTGCTTGACCCGAACGGCTATGTCGTACCGGTCATGCTGACGCTGCCGAAAGCAGAAGGATCGGCCAAACAAGTCCTGACCTACATGATCAAGGGCGGCCCTGTCCAGCAGCTGCTGCCGCAAGGGTTCCAGGCGATTTTGCCGGAAGGGACGAAAGTGCTTGGCATGTCCATCAAGGAAGGGGTCGCCACGGTTGACTTTTCCAAGGAATTTACGAAATACGATGCCAAGGATGAGCAAAAAGTGGTCGATGCCATCACGCGGGCGCTGACGGAGTTTCCGAACATTAAAAATGTGACGATTTGGGTAAATGGCACGCCACTGGCCGAAATGCCTGCAGCCAAAACGCCGGTATCGCTGCTGCAGCGCGGAAACGGTATTAATCTGGAACTGGCGGACGGCACGATTCCTGGTCAAACGACACCGGTCACCGTCTACTTCCAGTCGCAGTTGGATGAAAAGCATAACTATTTTGTCCCTGTTACCCGCTTGATTCCGGAAACCGAGAATCGGGCAAAAGCGGTGGTTGAGGAATTCATCAAAGGGCCAAGCGAAGGTTCGCCGCTCTTCAATTCCTTGGTGAGCACGACACGCGTTCTGGGCGTGGAGCAATCGAACGGGACCGTGGTCGTCAATTTGAGCGATGAAGCGCTCTCCTATGATAAAGGCAAGGAGCCGAGTCCGGAAGCGATGGAAGCGCTCGTGCTATCGCTCACGGAGAGCACCGGCAGCCAGAAGGTGCAAATCAAGGTGGACGGCAAGCCATTGGCGCAGGCGGGAGACCTCGACCTGAGCAAACCGGTTGTCCGGCCGAAGGAAATCAATGCGACACTGTTCTGATTTTCGCAACACACGCCACGCCAGATTTGCCTGGCGTGGATTTTCATGTAGAGGACAAAAAAACTGCAAAAGTTTTCCAGTACGCAGGTCTGCCCAAGAGTAGCAGAATGTTTCGCTGCTCTGGTATAATGAGCGGAAGTTGGACCAGTTTTTGGAGTGAATTGAAAACAGGAGGAACATGGAATGAGAAATGATGGACGTGTGAGCGACCAATTGCGCCCGGTGACCATCACCCGCAATTACATAAAGCACGCAGAAGGGTCTTGCCTGATCGAGGTCGGCGATACCAAAGTGATTTGCACCGCCTCACTGGAAGAACGGGTTCCTCCCTTTATGCGGGGCGGCGGAAAAGGCTGGATTACCGCTGAATATTCGATGCTTCCGCGCGCGACGGAAACGCGCAACGCCCGCGAATCGTCGAAAGGAAAGCTGGGCGGAAGAACGATGGAAATCCAGCGTTTGATCGGACGGACGCTGCGCTCGGTCGTCGCACTGGAATCCATGGGCGAGCGCACGATCTGGATCGACTGCGACGTCATCCAGGCGGATGGCGGCACCCGCACAGCATCGATCACCGGCGCTTTTGTCGCAATGGTCGATGCCATGTACAAACTGGTTCAAAGCGGAACGTGGAAAAAACTGCCGATCACCGACTATTTGGCGGCCACCTCGGTAGGCATCATCAACGGCGAAGCGCTGCTCGACCTCAATTATAAAGAAGATTCGACTGCGACCGTCGACATGAACGTGATCATGACAGGTGCGGGCAAATATGTCGAGCTGCAGGGGACGGGAGAGGAAGCACCGTTTACCCCGGCCGAGCTGACTGCACTGCTGGCGCTCGCGCAGACGGGAATCGCGGATTTGATCGAGGCGCAAAAACAGGCGCTGGGCGAGTTGACGCAATACATACATACACAGCCTGCACAGGAAGTGAAAGAGGGAAGCCATGCCTAGTCAAGCGAACGAAAAAAAGGTTGTGCTCGCGACGCGCAACCAGGGGAAAGTAAAAGAGTTCAATAAAATGTTCGCCGAGCTGGGCTATACCGCCGTCAGCTTGGCGGATTTTCCCGACGCGCCCGACGTGGTCGAAGACGGGGACACGTTTGAAGCCAATGCGGTGAAAAAAGCGGTGGAAACCGCGGCCTTTCTCGGCTGTGCCGTGCTGGCCGACGACTCCGGACTGGAAGTGGACGCGCTGAACGGAGCGCCTGGCGTCTATTCCGCCCGCTACGCCGGCGAGCACGGGAACGACGAGGCGAACTGGCGCAAGCTGTTGGCGGAGCTGGAAGGCGTGCCGGATGAAAAGCGCACCGCCCGTTTTCGCTGCACGCTGGCTTACGTCGCGCCGGGCGAAGCCCCGGTGATCGCGACCGGCACATGCGAAGGGATGATCGCCCATGAGCCGAAGGGGACGAACGGCTTCGGTTACGATCCGGTGTTTTACTTGCCGGAACGCGGCTGCATGATGGCAGAGATCGATCCGGCGACCAAAAACCGGATCAGCCACCGGGCGGCGGCAATGCACCAGCTCATGCAAATTTTCCGGGGAGAGTGAACGGGCGATGAGCATTCTCATCCTCAGCGATTCACACGGAGCGACAGCGGAAGTGAAAGCGGCAGTGGACCGCCATCAGACGGAACACGTGTTTCATTGCGGCGATTTTTGCACCGACCGCAAAAAGGCGCCATTTTCTGCCATGCGGCTCGTTCGCGGCAATTGCGACGTGGATACCAAAGTGCCGCTTGAGCTGGGCAGCGTCTGGAAAAACTTGCGTATCTATCAAACGCACGGCCATCTGTTCGGCGTCAAAAGCTCGCTGTTAAAGCTCCATTACCGCGCGGAGGAAACCGGGGCGAATCTTGTGATTTTCGGGCATTCGCACGTGCCGGTGTGCACGGTTGAACGGGATATTTTGTTCCTCAATCCCGGCAGCATGCTGCAGCCTCGCCACTTTCCGGTGCCAACCTATGCGCTGGTAGAGGAAGACGAGGCGGGCGCTGATTTTGTCACTGTCAAAGTTACCTTTTTCGACATCAAGGGGAACACGGTGAACGAGCGCGGCGGCACGTTTCGACTGCGCAGGCAAGCGCCTTGAAATATCTTTCGTATGTGATATACTAAAATGGTTATAATGGCATGTAATGTACGTCGATATACGGTGTACTTGTGCAAGGTCCTTTGGAAACATTCTAGGAGGGGAAGTTTAAAGTGGCAGCAAAATGGGAAAAGTTAGAGAATAATCAAGGTGTATTAACGGTTGAAGTTGAAGCCGAAAAAGTAAATGATGCATTGGATCAAGCATTCAAAAAAGTAGTACAAAAAGTAAACGTACCTGGCTTCCGCAAAGGAAAAATGCCGCGCAAAATGTTCGAAGCGCGTTTTGGCGTTGAATCCTTGTATCAAGAAGCGTTGGACATTTTGCTTCCAACTGCATATGGACAAGCTGTTCGCGAAACCGGCATCGAGCCTGTAGACCGTCCGGAAGTTGACGTGGAAAAAATGGGCAAAGGCGAAACGCTCGTATTCAAAGCGACCGTTACAGTCAAACCGGAAGTAAAACTGGGTGACTACAAAAACTTGACAATCGAAGCGAAAGATTTCAGCGTGACTGACGAATCCGTTGACGCTGAGCTGAAACGCATGCAAGAGCGCCACGCTGAACTGGTTGTTGTCGAAGAAGGCAAAACCGAAAACGGCGATATCGTCAGCATCGATTTCGAAGGCTTCCAGGATGGCGTTGCTTTCGAAGGCGGCAAAGCGGAAGACTATTCCTTGGAACTGGGCTCCGGCACATTCATCGCTGGCTTTGAAGAGCAATTGGTCGGCATGACAATCGGTGAAGAGAAGGAAGTTACCGTAACATTCCCGGAAGAATACCATTCTCCTAACCTCGCTGGCAAAGAAGCGAAATTCAATGTGAAATTGAACAGCTTCAAACGCAAAAACCTGCCAGTTCTCGACGATGAGTTCGCAAAAGATGTGAGCGAATTCGACACGCTGGACGAGCTGAAAGCCGACACGAAGAAAAAGCTCGAAGAAAAAGCGGCAAAAGAGAAAGAAAACTACGAGCGCGAGCAATTGGTGCTGAAAGCTAGCGAAAACGCAGAAATCGAAATCCCATCCGTAATGATCGAGCAAGAGCTGGATCAAATGGTGAAGGAATTCGCGCAACGCCTGCAATACCAAGGCATGAACATCGAACTGTACTACCAATTCTCCGGCATGGATGAAAGCCAGCTGCGCGACCAAATGCGCGCTGACGCAACCACTCGTGTGCGCACTGCACTGACGCTCGAAGCGATCGCAAAAGCGGAAGAGATCAAGGTTGAAGAAGCTGACATCACCGCTGAACTGGAAAAATTGGCTGGTCTGTACGGTCGTCCTGCAGACGAGCTGCAAAAACTGTTTGCAGCCCAAGATGGCATGGCTGGACTGTACCAAGACATCCAAACTCGCAAAACAGTCGATTTCCTGGTTGCACAAAGCAAAGTAACCGCATAATCTAGTACAGGAGTACAAGGCACGAACTAACGTATTCGTGCCTTGTTTTCTAACTCCAAAATGTTGTATCTTAGTATTCTACATATCAACGCAAAAAGGAGGGCGGATAGTATGCTAATCCCTATGGTCATTGAACAAACCAACCGAGGAGAACGCGCGTATGATATTTACTCGCGCTTGTTGAAAGACAGAATCATTTTTTTAGGCAGTGAGATTGACGACGACATAGCCAACCTGGTCGTGGCCCAGCTGTTGTTTTTGGCGGCCGAAGACCCTGAGAAAGACATTAGCTTGTACATAAACTCTCCAGGTGGGTCAGTCACCGCAGGCATGGCCATTTTTGACACGATGCAGTACATAAAGCCTGACGTTTCCACCATCTGCATCGGTATGGCTGCCAGTATGGGGGCGGTTTTGCTTACCGCCGGAGCCAAAGGTAAACGCTACTGTCTGCCCAACAGTGAAGTCATGATTCACCAACCTTTGGGCGGCGTGCGAGGTCAGGCCGAAGATATCCGTATTCATGCCGACTGGATCTTGAAAACCAAGCGGCAGCTCAATGAGATTCTTGCCGAACGTTCGGGTCAGCCGCTTGAGCGTGTCGAGCAGGACACCGACCGCGATAATTTCATGAGCGCGGAAGAAGCGTTGGCGTACGGGTTGATCGACAAGGTGATTAAGTGATCGAATGCGCAAGGAATCGACTGACGAGAGGTGAAGGCAATGTTCAAATTTAACGATGACAAAGGTCAGCTGAAATGCTCTTTTTGCGGCAAATCACAGGAGCAGGTTCGCAAGCTGGTAGCGGGACCTGGCGTTTATATTTGTGATGAGTGCATCGAGCTTTGCAATGAGATCGTCCAAGAAGAACTGGGCAGCGACGAAGAAATCGATATGAAGGAAATCCCGAAACCGATGGAGATTCGCAAAATCCTTGATGACTATGTCATCGGTCAGGATTTGGCAAAAAAATCCTTGTCGGTTGCGGTTTACAACCACTACAAACGGATCAATACCGGTGCCAAGATCGAAGATGTGGAATTGCAAAAATCCAACATCGTGCTGATCGGTCCTACCGGTAGCGGGAAAACGCTGCTGGCGCAAACGCTGGCGCGCATTTTGAACGTACCGTTTGCCATCGCGGACGCTACCTCGCTGACGGAGGCTGGTTACGTAGGGGAAGACGTGGAAAACATCTTGCTCAAACTGATCCAGGCTGCTGATTACGACGTGGAAAAAGCTGAGAAGGGCATCATCTACATCGACGAGATCGACAAGGTTGCCCGCAAGTCGGAGAACCCGTCCATCACGCGCGATGTTTCCGGCGAAGGCGTACAGCAAGCGCTGTTGAAAATTTTGGAAGGAACGGTTGCAAGCGTTCCGCCACAAGGCGGCCGCAAACATCCGCACCAGGAGTTCATCCAAATCGATACGTCCAACATTCTGTTCATTTGCGGCGGAGCGTTTGACGGCATCGAGCAAATCATCAAGCGCCGGATCGGGAAAAAAGTCATCGGCTTCGGTGCAGACCTGGCTGCTGACGGCGTAAAAGGCGAGTTGAAAGCAGGGGAATACTTGAAGCACGTGCTTCCGGAAGACCTGCTCAAATTCGGCTTGATTCCAGAGTTCGTCGGCCGTCTGCCGGTGATGTCCACCCTGGAGCCGCTTGATGAAGAGACATTGATCCGCATTTTGACCGAGCCAAAAAATGCGCTGATCAAACAGTATCAAAAGCTGATGCTGCTTGATGGCGTTGAGCTTGAATTCGAAAATGAGGCGCTGCATCAGATTTCGAAGGAAGCAATCAAGCGCAACACAGGTGCGCGCGGCTTGCGTGCGATCATTGAACAAATCATGCTCGATATGATGTATGAGCTGCCATCCCGCGAGGATGTAGGCAAATGCATCATTACCGAAGCGGTTGTCAAAGATAAAGTGAAGCCGATGCTTACCAATAAAGAAGGCCGCGCCGTACACGGCGAAATTGCCTAATATGTCGATCGACCACCCCAAACAAGGGGTGGTTTTTCGTTTACTCTCTCCCGGCATAGGCAATACTACTTTATATAGTTGAGAGGATGCGCAAGCTGGGAGGGAAAGGCTCATGGATTATACAACGTTGATTATTGCATGTATCGAAGTTGTCGTCGGGATCATTATCGGAACGTATTTTTGGAATCTGTTGCGTGCGCAGCGTACGACGAAGCAATCGACGGATAAAGAAACGCGCAAGGACATGGATCAGCTGCGCAAATTGCGCATGATCGCCCTGACGGAACCGCTGTCGGAAAAGACGCGGCCAAGCGAACTCGCGGAGATCGTCGGCCAGGAAGACGGGCTAAAGGCACTGCGTGCAGCGCTGTGCGGACCGAATCCGCAGCACGTCATCATTTACGGACCGCCGGGCGTCGGCAAAACAGCGGCGGCGCGCGTCGTGCTGGAAGCGGCGAAGAAAAATCCGCTTTCGCCGTTTAAAAGCGATGCCAAATTCGTGGAGGTGGATGCGACGATCGCTCGTTTTGATGAGCGGGGGATCGCAGACCCGCTCATCGGTTCCGTGCATGACCCGATTTACCAAGGGGCGGGCGCAATGGGGCAAGCGGGCATCCCGCAGCCGAAGCCGGGCGCTGTCACCAAAGCGCACGGGGGCATTCTGTTCCTCGATGAAATCGGCGAACTGCACCCGGTGCAAATGAACAAGCTTTTGAAAGTGCTGGAAGACCGCAAAGTGATGCTGGAGAGCGCGTATTACAGCGAGGAAAATACCCAGATCCCGGCACATATACATGATGTATTCCGCTATGGACTGCCGGCGGATTTCCGGCTGGTCGGCGCGACGACGCGTTCGCCGGAAGAATTGCCGCCAGCACTGCGTTCCCGCTGCCTGGAGATTTTCTTCCGTCCGCTGATGCCGGCAGAGGTCGGCAGCATCATCCGTACGGCTTCGCAAAAGCTGGATATGATTTTGACGGAAGAGGCAGTGGCGGTCGTCGAGCGCTATGCCACCAACGGTCGGGAAGCCATCAACACGCTGCAGATCGCCGCCGGGATCGCCATGACGGAAGAGCGCAAATCGATTGAGCCGGCCGACGTGGAATGGGTTGTCCACAGCAGCCAGAAGTCGCCGCGCCACGAAAAGAAAGTGCACCAGACGCCGCAAATCGGGTTGATCAACGGCTTGGCGGTATTCGGCCCGAACATGGGCAGCGTGATGGAGCTGGAGGTTACGGCTACGCTTGCGACGATTCCAGGCAACGGACGCGTGACGATGACGGGCATGGTGGAAGAAGAGGAGCTGGGCAACCGCAACCGGACCATCCGCCGCAAATCGACGGCCAAAGGTTCGATTGAAAACGTGTTGACCGTCTTGCATCGATTGGGAGTGGCCCCTTATGATTATGATTTGCACATCAATTTTCCAGGCGGTATGCCGATAGACGGACCGTCTGCAGGTCTTACGATCGCGATCGCCATCTACTCGGCGATTCAAAAGAAGCCGATCGACAACTTGCTTGCCGTCAGCGGTGAAATCAGCATCCACGGCAAAGTGAAGCCGGTGGGCGGCATTGTCGCCAAGGTTGAGGCGGCACGTCAGGCTGGTGCGACCCGCGTTTTGATCCCGGAAGAAAACTGGCAATCGATCTTCGCGGAGATGGAAGGCATTCAAGTGATTCCGGTCAGCGTGGTGCAGGAAGGACTGAAGCTGGCGATTCTGGATGAAGAGGTCGAGCTGGAAACGCAAGCGAGCGAGCGAGCGCCGCTGACGCTGCCGGTTCAGACGGATGAGCTGGGGACGACCTTGCCGATCTGACAAAAAGAAAAGAAAGTGCATTTCCGGTTTGGCCAAATTAGACATTGTTCCCGCTTTGCGCTAAAATGATACGAAAACGCCTCATTTACTACAGAAAAAAGAAAAAGACGGTGATTTCATAAAGGTCATGGAGGTGCTTACTTATGAGTGAACGTACCGGCACACGGGACATTCCGCTGTTGCCTTTGCGCGGGCTGCTTGTGTATCCAAGCATGGTACTTCACTTGGATGTGGGTAGGGAGAAATCTATTAAGGCACTTGAACGAGCCATGGTGGATGACAACAAAATTCTCTTAGCCACCCAGGAGGAAGTTCAGATTGAAGAGCCGGATGCCGAGCAAATTTACAGCATCGGTACCGTTGCTCGCGTCAAGCAGATGCTGAAGCTCCCAAATGGTACGATTCGCGTCCTGGTTGAGGGGTTGCAGCGAGCCAAAATTGAGGAGTTTAAGAGCAAGGACGAGTATTTTATCGTCAGCATCAGCTATTTGGAGGAAGAAGCAACGGACGAAAACGAACTGGAAGCGCTAATGCGGGCCGTTCTTGCCCATTTTGAGCAATATATCAAGCTTTCCAAAAAGGTTTCACCGGAGACGCTGACATCGGTTACCGACATTGAGGAGCCGGGGCGTCTGGCAGACGTAATCGCTTCGCACCTGCCGATCAAAATGGATGACAAGCAGGAGATTTTGGAGACGACCAACATCAAGGAACGTCTTGAGCTGTTGCTTGGCATCTTGAACAATGAGCGCGAAGTGCTCGAGCTGGAACGCAAGATCAACCAGCGCGTGAAAAAGCAGATGGAAAAAACGCAGAAAGAATACTACCTGCGCGAGCAAATGAAGGCAATCCAAAAAGAGCTTGGCGATAAGGAAGGCCGCGCTGGCGAGGTGGAAGAGCTGCGCGCCCAATTGGATAAGTCGGACGCGCCTGCGAACATTCGCACCAAAATCGAGAAAGAACTCGAGCGATTGGAAAAAATGCCGTCCACCTCTGCTGAGGGAAGTGTCATTCGTACATATATCGATACCCTTCTTGCTCTTCCCTGGACCAAGAAGACGACGGATAATCTGGACATCAAGCATGCGGAAGATGTGCTGAATGAAGACCACTACGGTTTGGAAAAGCCGAAAGAGCGCGTGCTGGAATATTTGGCCGTGCAAAAGCTGGTCAACAAAATGCGCGGGCCGATTTTGTGTCTGGTAGGACCGCCGGGTGTGGGGAAAACCTCGCTGGCACGTTCCATCGCCAGAGCGCTTGGGCGCGAATTCGTGCGCATTTCGCTGGGAGGCGTGCGGGATGAAGCCGAAATTCGCGGGCACCGCCGTACGTATGTCGGCGCCATGCCGGGTCGGATCATTCAAGGGATGAAGCAAGCGGGCACGATCAATCCGGTCTTTTTGCTGGATGAAATCGACAAGCTGGCATCCGATTTCCGCGGCGATCCGTCATCGGCGCTCCTGGAAGTGCTGGACCCGAACCAAAATGACAAGTTCAGCGACCATTATGTGGAAGAGACGTACGATTTGACCAACGTGATGTTCATTACGACAGCCAACTCGCTGCATACCATCCCGCGTCCGCTTCTCGACCGGATGGAGACGATTCACATTTCCGGCTACACGGAACTGGAGAAGCTGAACATCCTGAAAGGCTACCTGCTGCCAAAGCAGATGGAGGATCACGGATTGGGCAAAGATAAGCTGTCGGTGAACGAAGAGGCGCAAATGAAGATCATCCGCCAATATACGCGGGAATCGGGCGTGCGCAACCTGAATCGCGAGGTGGCCAACATTTGCCGCAAAGCCGCGAAAATCATCGTGAGCGGCGAAAAGAAAAAAGTCGTGGTCACGCCGAAAACGGTAGAGGCGCTGTTGGGCAAACCGCGTTACCGTTACGGACTGGCGGAGAAGGAAGACCAGATCGGATCGGTCACCGGGCTGGCCTGGACCGAAACGGGCGGCGACACGCTGAACGTGGAAGTCAGCATCCTCCCGGGCAAAGGAAAGCTTACGCTGACCGGCCAGCTGGGCGATGTCATGAAGGAATCGGCACAAGCGGCATTCAGCTACATTCGCTCGCGCGCCGAGGAACTCGATATCGATCCGGATTTTTATGAGAAAAACGACATCCACATCCACGTGCCGGAGGGAGCCATTCCAAAGGATGGACCATCCGCCGGGATTACGATGGCGACCGCGTTGGTTTCCGCCCTGACAGGGAAGCCGGTGCGCAAGGAAGTGGGCATGACCGGAGAAATTACGCTGCGCGGGCGCGTGCTGCCGATCGGCGGCTTGAAGGAAAAATCGCTTTCGGCGCATCGGGCCGGATTGACCACCGTGATTTTGCCGAAAGACAATGAAAAGGATATTGAGGACATCCCGGAAAGCGTGCGCAAAGAAATGAAGTTCTTGCCGGTTGCGCATTTGGACGAGGTTTTGAAGTACGCTCTTTCGAGATGAATGGGGATACGAAATGAAAATTACATCAGCTGAATTTATTACAAGCGCTGTTGCAGCCAAACAATATCCCACAGACGGCCTACCGGAGATTGCTCTGGTAGGTCGCTCCAATGTGGGCAAATCTTCGCTTTTGAACAAAATGATGAACCGCAAAGCATTGGCGCGGACGAGTTCCAAGCCGGGGAAAACCCAGACGCTGAACTATTTTTTGGTCAACAAGAGCATTTATTTGGTCGACTTTCCGGGGTACGGCTATGCCAAAGTAGCCAAATCGATCAAAGAAACTTGGGGCAAAATGATCCAGACGTATTTGGCGAAGCGTGAAGAGCTGCGCTTCATCGTGCAGCTCGTGGACATTCGTCATGCGCCGAGCAAGGATGACGTGGCCATGTACGCCTGGTCCAAAGAAATCGGGATTCCGGTTGTGATCGTGGCGACCAAGGCGGACAAAATCGCGCGCGGCCGTTGGCAGCAGCATACCAAAATCATCCGCGAGACCATGAACGTCCGCGGCGGTGACCCGATTCTCGTTTTCTCCTCGGAGACGGGCCAAGGGCGGGACGAGCTGTGGCAAGAGATCGTCAACCGCATCAAGGAGCAGGACGCCGTGGTAGCCGCTGCAGCAAAGGAAGCGAAGGAAGAAAAGAAGAAAGCGGAAAGCGTCGAGTAGGGCCGAATGAACAAAGGAGAGGAGCAGATGAGCCAAGCGGATTTCTTTGCGATCAGAGGCGTCATTGAGGGATTTTACGGCAAACCGTGGACGCATGAAGAACGGGTCGATATGCTCGCCTTTCTTGGCCGCCATCGGTTCAATGCCTATTTTTACGCCCCCAAGGATGATTTGTATTTGCGAGAGGATTGGCAAAAGCCGCATACGGAGGCTTCGCTTGCCAAAATATCCGCGCTGATCGCCCATGCGAGGCAGGCAGGACTCGCCTTTTATTATTGCTTAAGCCCGGGCTTGTCGATGCAGTATGCGAGCGAGGCGCATTTTGACAAGCTCCTCGGCAAATATCATCAGCTGTTTTCCATCGGAGTACGGCGGTTCGCCCTCCTGTTTGATGATATTCCCGCCGGCTTGATGCATGCGGAGGACAAGCGAGTGTTCCGTTCTTTGGCCGAGGCTCATGCCGCTGTGACGAATCGGCTCCAAACCGAGCTTGCATCCTGGTCGGAAGAAAACCAGCTGATTGTCTGTCCAACGCTGTATCATGGCACGGGAGATGAGCCGTATGTCCGCGAGCTTGGTCAGCTGGTGCCGACGCAGATCCCGCTCTTTTGGACAGGAAGGTTCGTCTGTTCGCCGATGCTGACAGAGGCGGACGCTCGACATTTCGCAGAGTCAACAGGACATTTGCCGTTTTATTGGGACAATTATCCAGTGAACGATTTGGCCATGGCGCATGAGCTGCACATCGGCCCGATCCGCCATCGCGATCCTGGATTGCATCGTTATGCGGCAGGCTATATGGCCAATGCGATGGAGTATGCGGAAGCCTCCAAAATCGCGCTCGCTACCATCGGAGAGTATCTGGATGATCCGTATGGCTATGATCCGGAATCCGCCTGGCGCAGAGCGATTCAAGAACAGGTGGGCGAGGAGGGTGCCGAACGGTTTCTCGCGTTCGCGGACAATGTGCAAAGCTCGTGCTTGACCGACGTGGAATCGCCGCGATTGCTCGAAACGTTTCAGCAATTCCGCTTCAATTTCTTGCACGGCGCAAATCCCGGGCAGGCGGTCGGCGAGCTAACCCGGCTGTTTGCCGAGATGGAAGAGTCGGCCGACTGGCTGCTCACGCAGTTGAAGAATGACAAGCTGAAGCAGGAAGTGCGACCGTGGCTGGTGAAATACTGGCACTGGGCAAGGGCGGGCAAGCTAACCGCCCAGCTGATCGCAGCCGGTTTGGAAAACAGGATGCTGCAAGCAGCCTCGCTTTATTTGCAGCTTCATCGCTGGCTGAAACGGACCGAGCGCCTGCCGCATCGCGTCTGCGGAAGTGTCATGCGCTTGTTGATCGATGCGGTTTTGCAGGAAGTCGCCAAGCGAAGATAGACGTGTGTGGTGCATGGTTGCCGCGCAAAGGGAAAGGGACCGCCTTCCAGTCTGTGACTGGGAAGCAGTCCCTTTTTGCAAACCAACCGTTATTTTTCGGCAGTAGGCATGGATTTTTTGCGCGCAAACAAAAACTGAAACCATGTTTTGAACGGAAGCTCGGTGACAAGCATGCCGGACAGGATGAGAAAGCAGCCGAACAGTTGGCGGGCTGTCAAAACCTCATCGATGAACACAAAGGAAGTAATCGCCGCAAAAACAGGCTCGAGGGCGAAAATCAAGGCCATCCGCGTCGGCGTCGTCAGCTTCTGGAACGCGGTTTGCGCCAAAAAAGCAATCGCGGTAGCGGGAATCGCGGTGATCAACAGCCCCCAGGTAACGTTAGGATCAAGCATGGCATCGGCATCAAACGCCTTGTGCCAATCCTCGAACAGGAAACCGCACAGCCAGCTAATCACCGCAACCGTCAACAACTGGACGATCGCAAGCGGCAAGGCGGGATGCTGCGGTGCGTATTTTCCGGTGAAAACCAGCTGAAGCGCTCCGGAGATCGCGCAGCCAAAGACCAGCACGTCGCCAAAGTTCAAGCCGATCGTCTCGCTGATGGTCAGCAAATATAAGCCGAGCACCGCTGCTGCGACGCCTGCGATCGCTTGCCATCCCAGCTTTTGCTTCAGCAGAAAGATGGAAAAGAGCGGGACGAGCACGACTGCCAATCCGGTGATAAATCCAGCCTTCGACGGAGTCGTATACTGGAGTCCGATCGTCTGGAAGGCGTAGATGAGAAAGAGCCAAAACCCGATCCAGACGCCATGGCGGATCAGCTTTGGCGTGAACGCGTTGCGCATATTCGGATAAAACAACAGCAGGATCGCTGCCAAAAAGGCAGTCGCGATCGTGAAGCGAACGCCATTGAACGTATTCGGAGGCAGAACCGCGATTGCATTTTGCACGACGAGAAAGGTTGCGCCCCACACGACCGTGATCAAAAGCAGGGTGAATTCTGCCCAAAGCTGCTTTTTCAAAATATCCCCACTTTTCACTTGTTGTAAGCATGATGCACACTCTCCCGATCATACGGGATGCCGTCGCGGCTGGCAAGGAATTTTACCCGTTCCGGCGAAACCGGATTCCGCTGGAAATGACCGCGTACAAAAGTCCGAGTCCCACCACGATCAAGTATGGCAGGGAGCCGGTTGCGGCCGCGGCCAGTTTGAGCGGCAGGAGCGTGATCAGAAGTGAACCGACAAGGACGATGACAAGAAAGCCCGTCACCGTGCTTGCGGGCGGTTGTCTGATCCCGCGCCGCTCCAAAATCATCCGGTTGGCAAACGACCCCATCGCCGCCCCGATAAAGCCGCCGAAAGCTGCGGAGTCGTTCATCATCTGCGGCAGCAGGCAGGAGAACAGGAGGGCCATGATGCCTCCAAGCAATCCGATGAATACTTGTTGTGATCTGGTCAAACTATCATTCCACCCTTCCAAATTGATTTTATCGGATGTTTTTCTTCCAACCAAGGTTTTTCCTATGCTATTCTCTAGTATAAATAGAGGGTTTGTAGAAAAATGGAAGATCAGGGGGTTGGGGATCGTGATGAAATCATCCGCTTTGCAATCGCGTCGCGCCAGGCTTGCAGGGAAAACGACAGAAGAAGTTGCGGCTCGGATCGGCAATTTGCTTGCAGCAAGCAATAGCCTGGAAGAAAAGAAAGAGGAGATTCGGGCGCTGCTGGATCAAGCGTTGGGGAAACGCGAATATTTTGTCGTCATCGATGAGACCGGTTTGGGCGTCATCCATACGAACCGGTTGCGCGAAGGCGTCTTGTTCGGCGATGTGGTCGGACAGCGGGCGGCAGGCACCACGAAGCTTTTGGCGCAGCTGTACCGCCGCGATACGGGCGAATGGCTGATCGATACGTCATGTCCCATTGGTGTATATGGCAAAAAGCGATACGTGCTGCGGATGGGGACATTGCTGCATCGGCCGTTTTTGCAGCCGGCACTCCTCAGTCTGAGCGCCATCCCGTCGTTGGTCAGTGTACCGATCGGTCTGTTGTGCGGAGCAGGGCTCGGCGAGGTGGCCATCATCGCAGGCTCTTCACTGGCAGTCGGCATGATCGGCGGCCATTTCCTTTATTCGCATATGCAAAAACAGCTGGAAACATGGTTGGGGATGACGCGGACGGTCTCTTCCGGCGATCTGACGAAACGGATCGAGACGCAAGCCCGCGACGAATTCCATCAGATGGGGCTGGAATTAAATAAAATGGTGCTGGGCATGAAAAGCATGATCAGCGAAATTGCCGCTTCGTCAAAAACGACGCGGTCGATCAGCCAGCAGCAGTCCAAACAGGCGGACGAACTGGCGGAGACGTTTGAGGAGCTGACGGGCATCATGAGCGAGTTCCATGCAGGAGCGGGCCAGCAGGCGACAGGCACCAGACAAGCGACGGAGCGGCTGGAGGAAGTGCTGCAGCGGCTCATGGAAATACGCGAGGCGGCCGTCGTCGCCCGGGAACTCGGCAAGCGAGCGGCCGTCGTGACGTCCGATGGAACGAAAGCGGTTTCGTCCGCATCGAACCAGATGGTCCAGATGGAGGCTGCGATGAACGGAACGGCCAACCGCATTCAAGAGCTGGCCAAAGGCGCCGAGCTGATCAGCGAGCAGGCAACGTCGATCACGCGGATCGCGCGCCAAACCAACACGCTTGCGCTCAATGCGAGCATCGAAGCAGCGCGGGCAGGCGAGCATGGCCGCGGCTTTGCGGTCGTGGCTGGCGAAGTGCGCCAGCTTGCGGAAGAAACCACCCGCTTTGCGGAACAGATCGTCGCCACGATCCAGATGATCCATCAGGAAGCCGCGCGCGCAAGGCAAGATTCGCAGGAGGGTCTTCATGTGCTTTTGGCTGCGAATAAGGAAGTGACGGAAGCCGGCCAAGCCATTCGTTCGCTGGAAGCGGTTGTCAAAGAAAATGAACGGCAGTCCGTCCAAAATGAGGAACGGGCCGAAGCGGTTTTGGATAATTGTCGCAGCGTTATGCAAACAATAAAACAAGTGGAAGCGATCGCCCACGAGTTTTCCGAGAGCGTCGCCGAAGCGGCATCGGCTGTAGAGGGTCAGACCGAAGCGGTCAACCGGCTTGCGCTCGAGTCGAATCAATTGTCGATTCAGGCGGAAAAGCTGGAAACCATTGTCGAGCGATTCCGCTATTGATGGCGCAAGTGTCGGAATCAGCAAGGTCGTAATAAACTTTTCACATTTTAAACCCCTCTATTACGGACATAATGATATAATGAGAGTGCAATTTGAACGATGACGTTTGGGAGGAAGACCATGGATATCCTGCTAGTGGGACTAAACTATAAAACAGCACCTGTCGAAATTCGGGAGAAATTTACATTCAACGACGACAGCACACCCAGGGCGCTGCACCTTCTCTCTCAGACGAAAAGCATCGTCGAAAGTGTCATTATCGGTACGTGCAACCGCACGGAGATTTATGTGGTGTGCGATCAGCTACATACAGGCCGTTTTTATACGCGCAATTTTCTCGCGGACTGGTTCGGCATCGACAAGGAACAGTTCCAGCCGTATTTATATATCAAAGAAAACGAAGAAGCGATTGAGCATTTGTTCAACGTAGCCTGTGGACTCGATTCCATGGTGATGGGTGAGACGCAGATTTTGGGCCAGGTGCGTTCCGCGTTTTTGCTGGCGCAGGAACACAAAGTCACCGGCACCGTGTTCAACACGCTTTTCCGCCAGGCTGTCACACTGGCAAAACGCGCGCATACCGAGACCGGCATCAATGAAAATGCCGTTTCCGTCAGCTATGCGGCGATCGAGCTAGGCAAAAAGATTTTTGGCTCCTTCCATGACAAGCGGGTGCTGATTTTGGGCGCAGGCAAAATGAGCGAGCTGACGGCCAAGCATCTGTCCGCAAACGGCGTCAACAAAGTGTGCGTCGTCAACCGGACGATCGAGCGAGCGCGTCTGCTCGCCGAAAAATTCAACGGGGACGCAACCACCATGGAGCGCTTGCCCGAGCAGTTGCTTACAGCCGACATCGTGATTTCCTCGACCGGTGCTACCGGCTATGTGCTGACCAAAGACAGCCTGGCGCCGATCGTGAAAAAACGCAAGCATCGTCCGCTGTTTATGATCGATATCGCCGTGCCGCGCGATTTGGACCCGGCCTTGCATGAGCTGGACAACGTATATCTTTACGACATCGATGATTTACAAGGAATCGTTGCGACCAATCTGGAAGAGCGCCAGCAAGCCGCTGCCGCGATCCGCGAAATGATTTGCGAGGAGATCGTCGCCTTCACGTCCTGGCTGCAAACGCTGGGCGTGGTGCCGCTCATTTCCGCGCTCCGCGAAAAAGCGTTCGCCATTCACGGCGATGCGATGGACAAAATCGAGAGCAAGCTGCCGAATTTGACCGAACGGGAACTGCACATTATCCGCAAGCATACAAAAGGAATTATCAATCAAATTTTGCATGACCCGGTTGTCCGTTTGAAAGAGCTGGCTGTTCAAAAAAGCGGGGATGACGTTCTGGAGATCTTTTCATCCATTTTTGCGTTGGAAGACATTTTGGAACGCAACAAAAAGGAAAGCGAATGGGAGCTTGCCAAAAAACAGCAAACCGTTCGTGAGAAACTGGTTCCTTCCCGGATCAACGACTAAACGTTTTGCCTACAAATAGAAAGGAGAACGGGCTTGCCGTAAAGGGTGCCCGTTCTTTATGCGAAAGAGGGGAGAAGAGATGGCAGATGTAAGATGGGTCTATGATGTTACCATCTTTCTCTACGCGGCGAGCGTCCTCTTCTATTTTCATGACTTCTTGCAAAGCAACCGAAAAGTCAACCGACTGGCTTTTGGGTTGCTTGCCGTCGTTTGGTGCCTGCAAACCGTCTTTTTCGTCTCGCAAATGACCGCGAAGTTGTACTTCCCGGTTCTTACTTTGTTTGAGACGCTATTTTTTTATTCATGGGTGCTGGTCACGCTCTCCATGGTCATGAATTATTTATTCAGGATTGACTTAATTGTCTTTTTTACCAATGTAATCGGGTTCGTCGTGCTTTCGCTCTCCATGTTCGCGCAGGAGACGGAGATGATCGAGCAGACCAAGGCGTTGACATCGGAGCTGCTGTTCATCCACATCACCCTGGCGTTGATCAGCTATGCGGCCTTTTCCCTTTCGCTTGTGTTCTCCATCATGTATTTGGTGCAGCACTACATGCTCAAACGGAAGCGCTGGTCGCCGCTGTTCCGGCGCTTGCCGAGCCTTGAGCGGCTGGAGCTGTTTTCCGATCGGCTCAACATGATCGGCTTGCCCCTTTTGCTGTTGGGCGTGATTCTCGGCGCGATCTGGGGCCATCTCGTCTTGAACGGGCATTTTTGGCTCGATCCGAAAGTAGGGATGTCGACATTGGTATTGATCGGCTACTCCATCGTCATGTATCAGCGCATTACGGACAAATGGCGTGGGAGCAGGCTGGCGGTTAGCAATCTGGTTGCGTTTTCATTGCTGCTGCTGAACTTCCTGTTTACGGACATATCTGGTTTTCATCGTTGGATGTAGAGGAGTTAGGTGTATGGATTCGTATTTTCCGATCGTGATCGACATACATGAAAAAAAGTGCCTGGTGGTAGGCGGCGGTGAGGTGGCGACGCGCAAAGTAGAGTCGCTTCTGCAGGCAGGTGCGGAAGTGACGGTCATCTCGCCGGAAGCGGGTGACAGCATCCGCGAATGGGCACAGGACGGGCGGCTGCACTGGCGAAACGAGGTGTTTTCGGAAAACGATGTGACCGAATTCGCGTTCGTCATTGCCGCGACCAACCAAAGCGAGGTCAACTATGCCGTCTATGAAGCCGTTCGTCAATCGGGCGGCTGGGTCAACATCGTGGATCGGCCGGATCTGTGCAATTTCATTCTGCCGTCGGTGGTGAAACGCGGCAAGCTGACGATCTCGGTCTCTACGTCGGGGGCGAGCCCGGGGCTGGCGCGCAAAATCAAGCAAACGATCGAACAGGAGATTGGTCCGGAATATGAGGAATACGTCGATTTCCTGGCGCGGATTCGGCAGCAGGTGCTGGCGGAGGTAGACAATCACGGACAGCGCAAAAAGATTTTCCGCGAGCTTTTGCAAGATCGATTCGTAGAAGCGTCGGAAGCGGAGCGCTATGCGATGGCTGCTGAATTGGTAAAGAATGTAGCAGAAGAGTATGTAGGGAGGCAATTATGAAAAACTGGAAAGTAGGATCTCGCAAAAGCATGCTGGCCCTGACCCAGACCAATTGGGTCATCGAACAATTGAAAAAGCTGGATGCCGAGTCATCGTTTGAAGTGCATGAGATTGTGACAAAAGGGGACGTCGTTCTGGACGTGACGCTTTCCAAGGTGGGCGGCAAAGGCTTGTTCGTGAAAGAAATCGAGCAATCGCTCTTTGATAAAGAAACGGATATGGCGGTTCACAGCATGAAGGATATGCCATCCGAGCTGCCGGAAGGACTTGTGATCGGCGCGGTTCCAAAGCGGGTAGACCCGCGGGATGTGCTGATTTCGCTGACAGGAAAAACGCTCGATGAGCTGCCGACAGGGGCGGTTGTCGGAACGAGCAGCCTGCGCCGCGCTGCACAGCTGCTGAATTATCGCCCTGATTTGCAAATCCGCTCGATTCGCGGAAACATTGACACGCGCCTGCGCAAGCTGAAGGAAGAAGGCTTCGATGCGATTATCCTTGCGGCAGCAGGCTTGGAGCGGGTCAATTGGAACGGTACGATCACGCAATTTTTGCCGGTGGAAATCAGTTTGCCAGCGGTTGGCCAAGGGGCATTGGCGATCGAATGCCGCGCGGACGACACGGAAATGCTGGCTCTGCTGAAAAAATTCGACCATTTGCCGACGAAGCTTGCGGTTACTGCGGAGCGCGCATTCCTGCACAAAATGCAAGGGGGCTGCCAGGTACCGATCGGGGCATACGCAACGATTGAAGAAGGAACCGGGGGCGCGCTGCCGCAAATCACCCTGACCGGCATGGTTGGAGCGCCGGATGGCTCTACCTTGATGAAACATACGATCACCGGAACCGATCCTGAGGTTCTTGGGGTACAGGTCGCGAATCACCTGCTGGATTTGGGTGCGGGTGAGATTTTGGCCAGCGTATTGGAGGAGAATGCACGATGAGCAAAGGCAAAGTATATCTGGTTGGCGCAGGCCCGGGAGATCCCAAACTGATTACCGTCCGCGGATTGGAAACGATCAAGATTGCGGACTGCATCGTTTATGACCGGCTGGCCAGCCCGAGACTGCTTACCCATGCCAAGCCTGGCGTGGAACTGATTTACTGCGGGAAGCTGCCTGACCGCCACAC
Organism: Brevibacillus fluminis; assembly: GCF_052072235.1. Lineage (GTDB taxonomy): Bacteria > Bacillota > Bacilli > Brevibacillales > Brevibacillaceae > Brevibacillus_D > Brevibacillus_D fluminis_A. Next base: position 1,859,174 of record NZ_CM125436.1, read on the forward strand.
ATTGACACAGGAAGAAATCAATCAGGTTCTGGTGGATAAAGCATTGGAAGGCAAAATCGTCACACGGCTCAAAGGCGGGGACCCGTCGATTTTCGGCCGTGTGGGCGAAGAAGCGGAAGAGCTGGTGAAACACGAGATTCCGTTTGAGATCGTTCCGGGGATCACATCGGGGATCGCAGCGCCGGCATACGCAGGCATCCCGGTGACGCACCGTGATTTCAACTCCTCACTGGCTATTGTGACGGGGCATGAGCGCCCGGATAAGACGGTTTCCAGCGTGAACTGGGAAAAGCTGGCGACCGCTGTCGGGACCATCATCTTTTATATGGGCGTGGGGAACCTTCCCTTTATCCGTGAGCAACTGATCAAGCACGGCCGTTCGCCGCAAACGCCGGTGGCGCTGGTGCGCTGGGGCACGACGATCGACCAGGAAACGCTGGTTGGCACACTGGAAGACATCGTGGAAAAACGCGAAGCCGCAGGGCTTTCCAACCCGGCGATCATCATTGTCGGAGAAGTGGTGGAACTTCGTGACAAGCTGCAATGGTTCGAGAAAAAACCGTTGTTCGGCAAACGCATTTTGGTTACACGCGCCCGCAGCCAGGCAAGCGAACTGTCCGAGCAAATCGCCGAGCTGGGCGGAGAGCCGTTTGAATTTCCGCTGGTCAAAATGGTTTCGCCGGAAGACAGCAAGCCGCTTGACGATGCGATCCACCAGCTGGGCAGCTTTGACTGGGTCATGTTTACGAGCGCGAACGGGGTCGCCTTTTTCTTTAAACGACTGCGTGAGCTTGGCGTAGATATTCGGACAATGCGTGCCAAAATTGCCGCAGTCGGCCCGAAAACAGCGGCTGTGCTGGAGGAAAAAGGGTTAACCGTGGAAGTATTGCCCGGGGAATTTCGCGCGGAAGGCTTGCTGGATACGCTGCAAGGCCAGCTGAAGCCTGGAGAACGCGTCCTTTTGCCGCGTGCAGACATCGCGCGGGAGACGCTGCCAAAAGCGCTTCGTGAGCTAGGGCTCGACGTGACGGAAGCAGACACCTATGATACGCTGATAGATGCGGAAAATATTGCCGAGACGCTTGAACTGCTGCAAGAAGGCGCAATTCATATCATCACCTTCACAAGCTCGTCTACGGTGAAAAATTTTGTTCAAGCCATGCAAGGGCATGACCTGACCCAGCTGCTGTCCGGTGTGAAAATCGCATGCATCGGTCCGATTACGGCTGATACAGCCCGCAGCTTGGGACTCGCTGTCGATTGGGTGGCGACAGATTATACGATTCAAGGCCTGCTTGACGTGATCAAGCAAGGGTAAGGAGGAGAAACACGTGGCACTTTCATTCGATCGTCATCGCCGTCTTCGTACAAGTCCGGCGATGCGCAATCTGGTCCGTGAATTTCATGTTCGCAAAGAAGATTTGATTTACCCGCTGTTCGTTGTGGAAGGAACGGGTGTGAAAAACGAGATTTCCTCGATGCCGGGCGTTTATCAATTTTCGCTCGACCGCTTGCATGAAGAACTGGACGAAATCGTAGCGCTCGGGATTCAGTCGGTCCTGATGTTCGGCATTCCCGATGAAAAAGACGCTTGCGGCTCGCAAGGCTATGCAGAGGAAGGCATCGTGCAAAAAGCGATTCGCCAAATCAAGGAAACGCATCCTCAGCTGGTCGTCGTTGCCGATACATGCCTGTGCGAGTACACGGACCACGGCCACTGTGGCGTCATCCATAATCACGATGTAGACAATGATGAGTCGCTGGAACTGCTGGCGAAAACGGCTGTATCGCAAGCAAGAGCAGGTGCGGACATCATCGCTCCGTCGAACATGATGGACGGTTTCGTGATTGCCATCCGTCAGGCGCTGGACGAAGCAGGCTTTACGAATATCCCGATCATGTCCTATGCGGTAAAATACGCTTCCGCTTACTACGGCCCGTTCCGTGAGGCGGCAGAATCCACGCCGCAGTTCGGCGATCGCAAAACGTACCAGATGGACCCGGCCAATGCGCGCGAAGGCTTGCGCGAAGCCGCTTCCGATATTGCCGAAGGCGCGGATTTCCTGATCGTCAAGCCGGGGCTTGCTTACATGGACATGGTGCACCGCCTGCGCGAGAAGTTCGACGTGCCGATGGTTGTGTACAATGTGAGCGCCGAATACTCCATGGTGAAAGCTGCCGCGTTGAACGGCTGGATCGATGAAGAGCGGATTGTCATGGAAACAATGGTTGGCTTCAAACGCGCAGGTGCGGACTTGATCATTACCTACCACGCAAAAGATGTTGCCAAATGGCTGGGAGGGAACTAACGATGTCAGTTGATTTGTTGGATGCAGTCGATAAAGAGATTTTGGACTTGGTACAAAAGGAAATTCCGCTTGTAGCAGAGCCGTTCAAAGAGCTGGCGGAAAAAGTGGGCATTTCCGAGGAAGAATTTTTGCAGCGTCTGAACAAGATGAAAGGCGAGTCGATCCGCCAAATTTCCGCGATCTGTGACACCAAGGCATTGGGGTACAAATCCAGCCTGGTTGCCGCTCGCATCGCGCCAGACAAGCTCGATGAAATGGCGAAAGTGTTCAACCAGCATCCGGGCATTACGCACAACTACAAGCGCAACCATGATTTCAACCTGTGGTTCACCATCGCGGTTCCGCCTAACAGCCGTTTTGGCCTGGAAAAAACCGTTGAGATTCTCGGCGAAATGGCAAATGTCGAGTCGATCCGCATTTTGCCGACGCTGAAGCTGTACAAGATCGGCGTGCAGCTCGACGTGAAAAAAGAGAGCGAGGCCAATGCCAAAGCAGCGCCTACCTATACCGAGGAGATGCGCCAGGCGGCGATGAATATGGAATTGACCGACAGCGACATCAAGGCGATTCTGGAGCTGCAAAAAGACCTGGAGATCACGTCCCGTCCGTTCGATGTGCTGGCTGCCAACGCCGGCATGACGACAGACGAGCTGCTTGGTCATGCGCACAAGCTGGTCGAGCGCGGTCAAATGCGCCGTTTCTCCGCTGTATTGAACCACCGCAAAGCAGGCTTCCGCGCCAACGGCATGGGTGTATGGAACGTACCGGAAGACCAAGCGAACGAAATCGGCCTGAAAATGGGTTCGTTCCGCGCCGTCAGCCACTGCTACCTGCGTCCGACCTATCCAGACTGGAAATACAACATTTTCACGATGGTTCACGGCCGCGACATGGAAGAGTGCGAATCGATTCTGCAAGCGATCGAGGACGAGACCGGCATTACGGACCGGATCACGCTGTACTCCACAAAAGAATACAAAAAGACGCGCGTTTCGTACTTCACACCGGAAATTTATGAGTGGGAAGAGGAAGTGGCGCAACGTCTCGGGCTGTAAGAGCAGCGCCCGGCGTTTACCGATTTCATAGCTGACAGCGCTTGTTGACGAGATCCACAGACAAGCGCTGTTCGCACATCACAATACTTGAGGTGAATCCCTATGCATCGCGGTTACGAACAATCCATTCAAGCATTTGCAGAAGCCAAGCAATATATCCCGGGCGGGGTCAACAGCCCTGTGCGCGCGTTCAAAAGCGTAGGCGGCAATCCGGTTTACATCGCCAAGGGAGAAGGCTCCCGTATCACAGACGTGGACGGAAATACATACCTGGATTACATCGGTTCCTGGGGTCCGTTGATTTTGGGCCACTCCCATCCGAACGTTTTGAAAGCGATTTTGGATACGGCTGTGCTCGGTACGAGCTTCGGTGCACCGACGGAGCGCGAAACCGAGATGGCAAAGCTTGTATGCGACATCGTGCCTTCTGTAGAGATCGTCCGCATGGTCAACTCCGGTACAGAAGCGACGATGAGCGCACTGCGCCTTGCGCGCGGCTACACCAAACGCGATAAAATCATGAAATTCGAAGGCTGTTATCACGGTCATGCCGACAGCTTGCTGATCAAGGCGGGCTCGGGCGTGGCGACGCTCGGTCTGCCGGACAGCCCGGGCGTGCCCAGCTCGACTGCTGTCAACACGATCACGGTTCCGTACAACGATCTGGAGAGCGTTCGCCTCGCCTTTGAAACGTTTGGCCATGAGCTGGCAGCGGTGATCGTCGAGCCGATCGCAGGCAATATGGGCGTCGTGCCGCCACAGCCAGGTTTCCTGGAAGGCTTGCGTGAAATTACCCGCCAATATGGCACCGTCTTCATCATCGATGAAGTGATGACCGGTTTCCGCGTTGCGCGCGGCGGTGCGCAAGATTTGTACAAAATCGATCCGGACCTGACCACGATGGGCAAAGTCATCGGCGGCGGATTGCCGGTTGGCGCATACGGCGGCAAACGAGAGATCATGGAACAAATGGCACCGGCTGGGCCGATTTACCAGGCAGGCACGCTGTCCGGCAATCCGCTTGCGATGGCAGCGGGTATCGCGACATTGAATGAACTCGGCAAACCGGGCGTGTATGAGCAGCTCGAAGCGCGTTCCGCCCGACTGGCTGAAGGACTGGTAGACAGCGCACGCAAAGTCGGCTTGCCATACACCATGAATCGCGTCGGCTCGATGGTCTGCCTGTTCTTCACCGAAACACCTGTCATCAACTACGAGACGGCAAAAACCTCCGACCTGGAGCGCTTCAAAAAATACTTCCACTATTTGCTGGAAGAAGGCGTCATGCTCCCGCCATCGCAGTTTGAAGGCATGTTCGTTTCCACGGCGCATACCGAGGACGACATTGAGTTTACGATTGAAGCCGCACACCGTGCGATGAAACGCCTGTAATCGCCAAGGGGCGAAAAGTGAAAAGCATCCCGTTCCACTGTGAGAAGTGGCGCGGGATGCTTTTTTTTACAGATAAGAATTTATAAAATTCTTATCCAGTATAAGTGCAACCGCGGCTACGCCAAAAAACATGGCGTAGCCAGGTTTTCTAAGAAGCATGGTAAAACAAGGTTCGCTTAGTCCAGCCTGGAACCGGCAGGGACATATTCTTCGCCATCCGCCAAAATCACCGCTTGTGTGCCCAGGCCCTCCGCCTCAAGCGCTTCTGCCAGCTGTGAGCGCGTCAGGAAACAGTGGTTCCACACTTCCAGATGGACAGGCAGGACGGTTGCCTGCGGCGCATGGCGGCACACTTCCACGACGTCGGCGGCCGTCATGGTAATCGGGTCCCCTGCCAAAAACTGGGCTGCACCAGCATTGACCGCGACGACTGCCGGGGTGTGTGCGGCAAGCGCGTCGGCAACGTCCGTGCACCAAATCGTATCGCCGGCGACATAAAGCGTCGGTTCGTCCTGTGCGGCGAGCACAAATCCGGAAACAGGTCCCAATTTGGCACCGATCTCGCCCGTGCCATGCTGGCCGCCGGTACGGGTCAGGCGAATCTCTTGCCATGCAAGCTCGCGATCGACCGGGATCACCTGCGTGAAGCCGTGGCCCCGCAGCACATTCTGGTCCTCCGGCTGGCAAAACAATGGCAGCCCTTTTGGCAATTGGGAGATAGCCGCCTGGTCCAAATGATCGCCGTGCAGATGTGTGACAATGATGCCGTCGAGTTTTTCAAGGAGCGGGGCAATCGCAAACGGCAGTGGAACGCGCGGATTGTTGACGGCATTTGCCGTATTCACCACAGGTGGCAGCGCGCCTTGCTCGCTCAGCATCGGATCGAGCAGCAGCGTACGTCCCTTGTATTCGATCAGGAGAGTGGCATGGCGAATCAATTGAATTTTCATCGCATATCTTCCTTCCATTTGTTATCGTGGATAGTACGGACTATCGATAAAGCTTATAGAGAAAGAATAGCAAAAACGGCCGTTTCGGCGCGAAACGAGATGGCCGCTTGCATTTTCACCGTGAAAGGATTTGAACACGCATGCTTGATGCAACTGATTTGGAAATCATCCGTTTGCTGCAATCGAACGCCCGCCTGCAATGGAAGGAGATCGGCGAGCAGGTCCACATGACAGGGCAAGCTGTTGCCCAGCGCATCCAGAAATTGACGGAGCAAGGGATCATCGAGGGATTTACGCTCAAGCTTAATGAGGAAAAGCTGGGAGGGCCGCTGCTCGCCTTCATCACGATGTTCATGGCGGCAGGCGCCCATCAGGAATTTCAGCAGTACATCAAGGAGAGCGCGGCGATTGTCGAAGCGCACCGCATCAGCGGCGATGGCTGCTACTGGCTCCGGGCGAGAGTGGGGACACAGCAGGAGCTGAACGCCTTGTTGGATGAGCTTTTGCCATACGGAAACTATCGATTGCAGCTATCGATTTCAAAAATCGACTAACAATTTCCCCAAAATTTGCTATACTTGACGCATAAGCAATCATTGATTTAATAAAGAGAGGGGACTCATTCTTTGAAACGTTCAAGTCGTCTTTTCGTATCATTGGCATCCGGCTTCTTGGCTACCGCCATGCTGGCAAGCTCCGCATTCGCAGCACCACTCACGCCTGTTAACCACGCAGACTGGATGAGCAAGAAACAATGGATCACGCCCGACAAGGCTGGAAACTTATTTCTGGACCGTCAGTTGACCGTTGCGGAGGCTGCTGCTTTGTTCGCGAAAGTAAAAGGTGCGCAGGTGAAACCGGTTACAGGTAGCACACACTGGGCAGCGCCATATCTTGCTTGGGCAGAGTCCCAAAAAGGGCTGGTTGCAGCGGATGTGAAAAACCCGAACCAAGCGATTTCCTCGGCGAAACTGGTTGCTCTTGGAAAAGCGCTCGGCTATGACCTGAAGCTGGCTGAGTCCGCGACCGTAAAGCGCGGGGATTTCTTCAATGCATTGGGTGACGCGTTGACCACGCATTACACCATTGCCCATACGAACGATGTGCATGGCCATATCGATGAAAATGCAAGCGGCAAAGAGTTCGGCTATGCCAAAATCGCTACGCTGCTGAAAGAATGGCGCGCCGAGAACGAAAACTTCATGCAGTTTGATGCAGGTGACACGTTCCAGGGTACAGTTTTTGTGAACCAGTTCAAAGGCGAATCCGTCGTGCCGATCTTGAATGCACTTGGCTACAATGTGATGGCATCCGGTAACCACGAATTTGATTTCGGCTATGAGCAGCTGCTCAAGCTGCGTGACATGCTGAAATATCCGGTCATGTCTGCCAACGTTTTCAAAGCGGACGGGACCAATCTGTTGGTGCCGACATTTGAAGCGACGGTCGGCGGCAAAAAATTCGCATTCGTCGGTCTGGTTGCGGAAGACACGCCGATTTTGACTCACCCGGACAACGTAAAAGGCCTCACATTCAAAAATCCGATTGAAGTGGCGAAAGAAGTCGTGCCGAAGCTGAAAAAAGAAGCGGATCACGTCATCGTCGTTTCCCACGTGGGCATCGATGTAGACCGGGAAATCGCCAAAAACGTGCCAGGCATCGACCTGATCGTCGGCGGTCACTCCCACACTGCATTGAAAGCGCCTGAGCTTGTAAACGGTACATATATCGTGCAAGACTGGGAGTATGGCAAATCGCTCGGACGAGCTGACCTCTACTATTTCGGCAACGAGCTGGTCGCGTTCAGCGGCGGTCTGAAAGAATACGATCCAAACGTCAAAGCAGATCCCCAGATCGAAGCGCTCGTAAAAGACGTAGTGAAAAAAGTAGACGATGCGATGAACGTCGTGATCGCCAAAGCAGCGGTTGACCTGGACGGCGAGCGTACGCTGGTTCGCACGCGTGAAACCAACATCGGCAACTACATTGCAGACAAAATGCTGGAGCGCACCAAATCGATCGCAGGCCATGAAGCAGACGTTGCCCTGACCAATGCGGGCGGCATCCGCGTCCAATTGAAAGCAGGCGACATCACCAAGAAAGATTTGTATTCGTTGCTGCCATTCCCGAATACATTGGTCGTCGTTGAAGTGACAGGCGCCGAACTGAAGCAAGCGCTGGAAAGCGGAGTGAGCCAAGTCGAGCAAGGCGCTGGACGCTTCCCGCAAATCAGCGGCATGTCTTTCACCTATGACAAAACACAACCTGCCGGCCAACGCGTCGTGGAAGTGCTCGTAGGCGGCAAGCCACTCGACGAGAAGAAAACCTATAAAGTCGCGACGAACGACTTCATCGCTGTCGGCGGAGACGGCTACGAAACGATGAACAAACCGTCGTTCAATACAGGACTGACGTTGTACAGCGTAATTGAAGAAGCAATCACAAAAGAAAAAACAATCAGTCCGAAAGTTGAAAACCGCATTGTCGAAGTGAAGAAATAAGAAAGCTGACGCAAGCGCAGCGCATGGGAAAGAAACCACACGCAATATGTGTGGTTTCTTTCTTTTTTCACCAGGTATAGAGGCTGGTCAATTTTACTGTATTTCTTTCAATATATACCTACAACCAATAGGGAATAGGTACTGAGGGTGGCACAGTCGGATGCAAAAGATGCGGTTTATGGAGTATCGGGGATAGGGAGGAACGTGAAATTATATTGCTGTTTGTAACTAACCAAATCAATTTGACTAGTTACAAACGACACAATATAATGTAACCAACGAATTCCATTTTACTAGTTAACTGGAGGATGAAAGATGGCAAAGAGCGCTATTGCTAAGAGAGGGATGGGGAGTGGCTTTTGGACATTGTGGACAGCTACCGCATTTTCTAACCTGGGTGATGGAATCATCAAATTTCTATTGCCGGTTTTGGCTGCAAAAACGACTTCATCCCCTGCGTTTGTGGCAGGCGTTTCTTTTATGGCTACGCTCCCTTGGCTGCTGTTTTCTTTACCGATTGGAGCTATCGTTGATCGCGTTGATCGAAAGAGATTGATTACACTCATCAACCTGTTTCGGGTTGCTGTAGTGATGACGCTCTTTCTTGCTGCTGCTGGCGGTTGGCTGCACATTTACGTTCTTTATCTCCTTGCAGTGGTACTGGGTGTGTGTGAGACATTCTCGGACACAGCTTCTGGATCCCTTGTCCCTTCCGTCGTCCACAGAGATCGATTGGAACAGGCAAATGCACGCATATTCAGCGTTGAAACAATCACGAACAGGTTCGTGGGAGGGCCACTAGCAGGTTTTTTCATCTCGATCAGTATTTCCATGACTGTGCTGTCAGGCTCATTTACATACCTTATGACAGTTATTGTGTTGCTGTTTTTGAGAGGAGATTTTAAAGCGGCAAGAACAAGCAAATCATCAATACGAAAGGACGTTGCGGAGGGAGTCCGGTTTCTTTGGAGTAATCAGATCTTACGGACACTGGCCATCATGGTTGCCGTGATGTCAGGGTGCTGGAGCGCCTTCTTTTCTCTATTGGTCCTGCATGCAGTTGCACCAGGTCCACTACAGTTAAACGAATTTGGCTACAGCATGTTGTTGACTGCCTTGGCTGCGGGGAGTTTGGCGGGTGCCGCAATGGTAGGGCCGATACAAAAGATACTTGGACGCAGAGGGTTATTGGGGATAGATATCGTCGGTACGATTGTCATGCTGGCAATTCCAGCACTTACATCAAACGTTTGGCTAGTCGGAGCCGCCATTTTTTTAGGCGGATTTGGAGGGGCGACGTGGAGTGTTGGTGTTGCGACGATCCGTCAAAACTTGATACCCGACGAATTGCTCGGACGCGTCTATGCTGCCTATCGCTTGGTTGGATGGGGCACGCTTTCACTGGGGGCTATCGTAGCGGGAATGATCGCCGAAGTGGCAAGTGTACCTGTTGTTTTTCTAGGAGGCGCATTGATCAACCTTGCCTTGTTTATTCCGATGATCACCGTACTGACCAAAGAGAATTTGGATGAAGCACAAATGGAAGCGAAGACAATCTAAAAGCAATTGTATCGATTGGTTAAAAAATGGCATGCCTTATCCAACGAAGTTTTGACCGTCATCTCCATTACCGGGCAGACGGCAGCAGCGACTGAGGAAGTGACGGCATCCATTCATGAAGACAGCTACAATGGTGATCATTGTGACGAAAGGATCGTTATTTTTCCGGAAATTTACATCTGTTCAATATTCCCTCCATAAAGAGTCTGTACACTTGACCTAAGCGATTTAAACAGGAGGAATATTCCAGATGAAAAAAGCATGGCGCACGACCGCAAGTCTGACAGTGGCGGCGACTCTTTTGGCTTCCGCTGTGGTCTACACGGCACAAGCTGCTGATCAGGAGGAGCAGTCTGCAAAGGGAACACCGCGGCTCGCGGGCACGTACGAGCTGAAACATCCCGCAGAATTGGGGAACGGCATCATGCAGGGAGGCTTTTCCGCACTCATCCATCTTCCCAATGATCCGAAAAACGTGTTCTATACGACCACTGACAGGGGGCCGAATGGTGAAATCAAGGTTGGCGATGAAAAGCGTCGGACGTTCCCGCTGCAAAACTTTACGCCGAGCATCTACAAGATTTCCGTTGAGAAAAACGCGATTACGATCTTGGAGACCATTCCGCTTTCTCTGCCAGCCGGCAACGACCCGATTACCGGCACCAGACTCATCTCCGGTGTTTCCAATCTGGAGGGAGAGGATGAGGTCCCGTACGATGGAGAAGCGAAAACGCAGTTAGCCTATGATCCATATGGTCTCGATGTCGAGGGCATTGCGTACAACCCCAATGACGATACGTTTTGGCTTTGCGATGAATATCGTCCGAGCCTCGTTCAAGTCAAGCGGGACGGCACCATCATCCAACGGCTGATTCCGCGGGGCGAAAAGGAGCGGTTCGCCAATGCGCCGCTCGTTCCGATCAAGGATGTGCTGCCAGCCATCTATGGCACACGTAACCAAAACCGCGGCTTTGAAGGCGTGAGCATCACACCTGACGGAAAATGGATGTTTGCCGCCGTCCAAAGTCCGCTTGCCAATCCCGACGCCAAAGCAGCGAAAGCTTCGCGGGTTTTGCGCATCGTCAAAATCGACCTGAAAACGGGAAAACCGGTAGCTGAGTTTGCCTACCTCACCACGGACGCGGCACAGCTGAAAGGCGTCCAGCAGTATGACATCGTCATTTCCGATTTGCATGCGATTAACGAAAACACCTTGCTGGTCGATGAGCGCGATAAAAATGCCGGTAAAGATGCACAGGTGAAGAAACTGTTCACGGTGAATTTGAAAAGTGCAACCAACGTGCTGGGCACGTACGATGAGGAAGTGAACGGCAAGACGCTGGAGCAAATGTCCGAATCGGATTTGAAGCAGGCGAAGGTGAAAGTGCCGAGCAAACGGCAAGTGCTTGATTTGCTCGCATACGATTATCCGTTTGAAAAAGTAGAAGGCGTGACGATGGTGGACTCTTCTACCGTTGCGCTGGTAAACGATAACGATTTTGACATCGACAACACAGGCACGACTACCCAGCTTTGGCAATTCAGGCTCCCGACGAAACTGAAATAAACCGTGGTAGCACTCCTTTCTCTTTGCTGTTGCAAGAGGGAGGGGTGTTTGCTTTTCATAGGTCTAAATGAAGGCGTGTGTCCATATAGTATAGGGAAATGTCTTGTACTTGAAAGGAGGAACACGCGTGTCGCCACAGAATGATTTGCTGTCGTATACGTTCAAGGAGACGATCTTCCTCACTGCTGAGAAGGCAGGCATAAAATCGTTGACCGAGCTGGAACTGGAGCCGAATGTCGAAATCATCGAAAATGAAGCAGGTGTATCCATTACAGGGTACTTGCTGCTTACTGCCAAATATGATCCGATCGATGAAGCGGAGGAAGAGCGTGATTCAGGGGAGGGAACCAAATCGCTTGTCGAGGCGATGAAGTTCACCCCATTTCGCTTGGAACAAGGTGAGTCCACGGATTACCTGTATTCGCAAGAGCAGGACTTCACTCACCGTATCCCCGTCAACATTTCGATCCCCCGCTCCGATATCGGCGAAAAAACGGACATTGGGGCGATTGTCAATTCCATCGACTATGAGCTGTTGGGCACGAACCAAGTGACGGTGCAGGCTGAGCTGCAAATAACCGGTCTCTCCTTGCAAGAGCAGGCATGGGATGCGGTTGAAACGGACGAATCAGCCAGCTATCCGCCGCCGTTTGGATACGCCAATCAGTACGAGGACCAGGCAGAAGGGTCCGGGGAAAACTGGGAGTTCGTGCATACAGCAGAGGCGGAACAAGACGAGGCGCAGCCATTTCCGCCGTACGATCCTTACCACCAATCGCACCCGCCATACACGCAGTACGAACCGACGTCGCTCGACGAGATCGAACGGAAGCTGGATGCGCTGGAACAGGAGATCGCTTTCCAGAACCAAATGGAGCAGCAGTCGTCTTTTCAGCCTTTTGGCAACCAGGATGAACAACGTGCGGTAACGCCGCCTTTTCCGCCCTATCTCCCGTACAATGCAAACTATACGTACCCGCAGTCACCACAGTCGCCACAGTCACCCGCTCAGTCTCCGCACGCTTTCCAGTTTTACCAGCCGCCTTCATCGGATGTTTTGGCGCAAAACTGGCAGCAGCTTCAGGAGTCGGCCGAACATTCGGCAGAAGAGGGTGAGGAGCAATCCGCAGAGCATTCCGTTCCGCTTCAGTTCGGGGATATTTCATTCACGACGCGGGAGGAGCCGGAGCGTTCCATTGAGTTTGGCGAAAGCAAGCAGTTCGATTCCCCCCATCTGCAATCGGTGGCGGAAGGAATGCCGCTCGATTCGGCGCAGCCGTTCACGATCAGCCTGGGTTCAGGGCCCGCTTCTGCAAAAGAATCGACAGCATTCCCGTCAGCAGCGATTCAGCACAAACAGGCGATCACGGAAGTCGAGCTGACCGAATCAGCGATCAAGGAAGTCGAGTTGAGGGAATCAGCGCAAAACGGGCAGCCGAACGATGTCAGCTACCAGTCAGACCTCAAATTGCAGGCGGAGGCGATTCCGCTGCATGATTCCGCATTGCACACCGATGTTCGCAATGGCGGGCATGTGGAGGAAGAGGCGGAGCTTTCGATTCATCCCGAAGGGAACGCGGTCGCTGCAGAGGAGGCCCAGCCGGTTGCCGCCGAGCTGGAAAGCGCGTCGCTGGGTGCGGAAAGCGTGCTGGCGGAAGCGCAGGACCAGACCGCTGATAATAAAGAAGTCAAAATCGCCATCAGCACCAAAGCAGCGCCTGAAAAGGATGAATCCGTCAATCTGACCAACCTCTTCACGACGCGCAGAGACGTGGGGGGAAAAGGGAACGACGTGGAGTCTGCGTCATCCAGTGCCCGAGGAGCACAGGCTGCGCAGGAATCGAGCCGTTCGTCACTGGAGTTGTTCAGCAGTTTGAGCACGTTTGCCCAGGGCCAATCGGAAAATTTCAGCAAAATGCGGATGTGCATCATCCAGCGGAATGAAACGCTCGAAGGGATCGCGGCGCGTTACTCGGTGTCCATGAGCAAATTGATGGAGGTAAACCGGCTCCCCTCCGACCGGATTGCAGCAGGCCAGATTTTGTATATCCCCTAGAGAGGAAGGAGTGAGGGGACAGTGGCGCGTGAAAAGCTTGACTTGAAACAGGTGTATCAGCGGTATAAGGTCAGGGTCATCCATATGACACCGAAAAAAGATTATTACCTGCTAGAGACGAATCGCGGGCCAAAGGAATTGCGGGTGTGGCCGCGCGTCGACGTGATGCGATGGTCGTTCGCCTGGCGCGAACAGTTGGCGCGGCACGGCGTGCGGGATGTTGAGCGGTTCATCCGGACGCGCGATGCCAAACCGTACGTCGTCCTGGCCAAAAAAGGCTTCACGCTGACCGACCATGTGCCGCAAGCGGAGACGCTTTTGCCTGACTCCTCCCAGTCCGCTCATTGCGGCAGCGTCGTGGCGGCCATGCATAAGGCGCAGCAGGCAGATTCCTTTTTCACCTCCGAGGAAGTCTTGAAAAAGGAGCAGCTGCTGATCGCAGAAGAAGTGAAGCGTGCCCGCGAGACCTTTGCCCAATTTGAAGAAGGAAAAGACGACTGGTCGGAGGCGGATGCATGGGTCGCCAGCCAATTTCCCCCCCTGCTCGAACGGATGGAACGGAGTGCAGAGCTGCTGCAAGCCGTGTCTGCAGACGAGGATTGGCTGAGCGTCTCCCATCGTGAATTGACGAGTCACAACTGGGGCATGCAGGATGGACGCCTGATCTTGCGCGGATTTTACCGCCCGGTCTTATCGGTTCAGCATCGGGACACCGCCGGCTTTTTGCGGGAAGTGATCATGCAGGATGCCGAGTCTGCGAAAGTCCAGTCGTTTCTGGACGGCTATGAAGAGACGAAGCCGCTAACGTATGGCGAGTATCAGATGCTGCTCGCGTTTATGGCTTTTCCGGAAGAGACGTGGAAAAGTATGGAATCGTATGTGACGCAAGTGCCCAGCGAACGCGAGAAGGCGGGAACCAGCGAGGTTGAAGCGGCCATCCGGCGGCAGGAACAGGTGGATGCGCTGCTTTTGGAAGTGGCCGAACGCGCGGAGCGCACAAGGAGCGAGAGGCTGTCATGAGCCGGTTTGAGGATATCTACCCGCTGTTTCATGAATACGACATGTTCGCCCAAACAATCGAGTTGCTCAAGGCACCAAACGTATACAAGGTAATGACGCCATACGGTTCCTTTGTCTGCAAGCGAACACCCGTCAAGACGGGAAAAATTCAGTTTTTGGGTGGTGTCCTGCGGAATTTGCAGAACCGGGGGTGGGAAGGGGCCGTTCCGTTCACGTACACGAAATACGACGAGCCGTATGTAGAGGCGGGCAACCAACTTTATTATCTTTCACAGTGGCAGTCTCCTGCCCCAGGGGAGGAGCTGCCCGACCAAGACTGGGCGGAAGCGTTGGTCCAGCGGTTGGCAGAACTGCATCATCTGACGCAAAATTACCGATTTGATGATACGAAGCAAATTGAGCCGCTGGTTAAATCGCTTTTGGCCAGATGGCAGCTATGGCTGGATCAGCTGGAGCTGTTCGCGACAGCTGCCCAGCAGCGGACGTATCCGTCGCCAGTTGATGTTGTGTTTCTGGCCAATCATTTCTTTATTGCCGAGCGGGCGCAGACCGCGATTCAACTGCTGGGGGAATGGCAAGAGAAAAACCGGGCGCATTCTCATTTCCGCTTGTCCATCATACACGGGTTCCCCCATCCGGCCCATTTGGTCACAGACCACGCGGGGCAGGCGAGGCTGATTAATTTCGACCGGGCGCAGTTTGATACCCCTGTCCGCGATTTGGCCCTGTTTTATCGCACCTATTTCCATTTTGGAGGAGAGGATGAAGGGGCTGACCATTTGCTCGCATCCTACCAAAACATCTTTCCGCTGCGGCCCGACGAGATCCGCTTGCTAGAAGCGTTCCTCCATTATCCGGAGCGAATCATGCGGGATTTGGACCAGTATTACAACAAAAAGCAGAACTGGAGCGAGCTGCAAGCTGTCAAGCGCGTTGAAAAGGACATTGACAGATTGTACCGTCTCAGTCGATGGACCGAACGCGCATTCACTCGTTAAACGGCGTCTCCATGCAAAGAGACGCTGTTTTGCTTTTTCTCTTTCTTTTGACTGTTAAATCCAATCGAGAGAGATGGCGACATACGTAATGGCAAAAAGACCCAGAATGATCACATCGAAAGTCGAGGGGAGAATCAGGCAGCGGACAAATTGAAAAATGATCAAAGGGAGCAGCACCTGTTTGCAGGCATATTTGAATCGAAGATAGATGGGGTTGTACTTCCATCGCGGATTCATGGCAATCACCTCATCATATCGTATGCAGAAAAATGCGTTTCAGTGCGGTTCGTGGATTTTTTTCGCCGGGACGTTGGGAAAGGGGTTTGACGTTTGCTGGAAAATAAATAATAGGTCCTATGTGTTTTCCCGGTCAGAATATAGTACAATTTTCATGGATAGCGATACGCTTTTCTCTTGCATAAGGCTTACGAAGCCTATTTCGAAGGAGACACATCGATGATCGGGGCATACATCTTGTATTTAGTGAGCTTGGTACTGGCTATTTTGCTTTTGCTCTCCTCTCATCATCTTACCACCTACAAAAGATGGTTTGATCCCGCCTTTTTGCTGGGACTCGCCCTGTTTACATGGGGCATCGGTCATTTATTTATCCATCATGACAATTTCTATTTCCAAGTCATTGCCCAGCCGTTCACGTTTTTCTTTTATGTGTTTCTTCTGCTAATGTTTCAGACTTTTCCATTATTGCCCAATCTTTATTTTGAACGCTGGAAAAAATTGCTTGATTTGTTTGTTTTGCTCCTGCTATACGGCACCGTCGAGCTTACCACATGGTACTACCCGTCGTTAGAAGAACAGCTGCGCATTCTCCTGCAGGTGCATACCGGCATTTTTGTGCTGGGTATCGGCTGTGTCGTGCTGTTCTCGAATCGGCACGGCAAACTGTGGGAGCGAGCCAATTGGCTGATCCTCGGGACACTCGTGTTTCTCGGCGTGCAGACGATCTATTCGGACAAGTATGTTACGGTGGCGGGTGTGCTCACGATGGTCAGCTTTGCCATGATTATCGCCGGCTACAAGAGCGCCCATACGGAAAAAATTCAGGTCGCTGTCATGGATGAGTATTTTTACTACCATGAGCGGATGCAATTTTTGCTGCGTGAAGAAAACATGAATCGTCTGCTTGTCGGGACCAGTCTGTTTTGCCTTGTGTTGGCGATGAAAAAGCTTCCGTCCGTCTATCTCATCGGGATGGCTCTGGTCACGATCATTTTGTGCGTGCGTCTGATCATTTCCCGCCGGCTCAATCAGGTGGAGATCAAGGAAATCTTTGAAATCTCGCGCAATCTGGAGAAACGCTTTGAGGTTCACGTCAAGGAAATTACCGCAAAAAATGAAGAGCTGACATGGTTTCTCGATATCAAGCAGCGGTATGAAACGCTGCTGGTTGAAACGAATGCCCAAAGCATGAAAGAAGTCAATTATGAGAATGTTCATCAGTTTATCGGGGAAATTGTCCAAAAATGGTACAGGACGATGAACTCGCTCCGCTATTTGCACGTTGCCTTGCAAACGGCAGAAGGCGAGGTCACCTATCAGATCGCATACGGGCAGCGCCAGCCAGACAAAGACCTTTTCAAGATTGAGATCGAAACATCGTTTGCCCATACCACAGGAGTCGTGATCGCAGAAGCGATATCCGCGAGCGAACAGATCGAGGAAGAGGAGCTGCAGCAGTCTTTTCTCCGCCTCCTGGTGATTCATGTGCGCGGTTTGCTCGACCGTTGCCTGCAAAACCAGCAATCGCTGGAGCTGCGCCTGGTCGAGCAGGAAATGGAGTTCGCGGCCAAAATCCAGTTTTCCCTGATTCCGAAGGAACGTTTGATAATGGACGATGTACAGGCGAAAGTGGTCTATCTCCCCGCCGCTTATGTCGGTGGAGACTATGTCGACTTCATCCAGATGGACTCCCGCTACAGCTGCTTTCTGGTAGCGGACATCTCGGGGCACGGGATACCGGCCAGTTTGTTGACGACGGGCTTGCGCAACTCCTTTCGAGCGGTGCTGCAAACGTGTCGGATGCCGAACGAGATTTTGGGGCGGCTCAACTATCTCATGTATGACGATTTGAGCAAAACCCGCTCCTTTATCACGATGATCGTCGCTGTCTACGATGCGCAGCAAAAGACGCTGTGGACAAGCAGAGCGGGGCATCCGGAGCCGTATTATTTTTCTGCGTCCAAAACGCAGATTCTCCCCTGCTCAAACGGGATGGGGCTCGGCTTTAACAAGTTCGCGGTCTATCCGCAGGATGAGTGGAAGGTCGAGGAAGACTTCATGCTTTTGCTGTACACGGACGGCCTGATCAATCTCGGGGAAGATGACCGCGTGATGTATAACGACCGCTGGCTGTCGACGCTTGCGGATACGTATGCGGATACGGAGCGGGACGGACAAGATCGGATAGAAGCCATCGAGCAAAAAATTTGGACGGTTGCCCGCAAGATGCAGCAGGATGACGACATATCCATCCTCATCATGGATTTCAAGACAACAGCAGATCGAAATCGGGACGAACCGATTGGGGGCAAGTTCCATTTTCAAGGAAAACGTTGAGCTCGGGGGTGGAAATCGTGAAACGTGCAGGAGGGGAAACAGCTGAGACCTGGCATGCGTTTCGCCAGCTATTGGCTGAGCAGACACAAGGAAAGCTGATTCTGTTGACAGGGGAAGAAGCGGTGCGGATGATCGGCGAGAACGAACCGGTGCTCACGTATCACATCAACTCGCCGGACGATCTGGCACCGATGCGCCATGCCATCCGTATATACATAGAGGGCTTGTGCTTGCCGTCCAAGCGACTGTTCCACTATTTGGTCGCAGTGAATGAAGCGGCAACCAATGCGTTGCTGTATGGGAAAAACGTCAGCGTCCGGATCTTGCCGATGAAAGAGGAACCGTTCTGCCGGATTGCGGTGTGCGATTGCGGAGAGGGCATTTCGCTCAGCGAACTCCCCAAAGCCGTGTTGCTCCGCGGTTATTCCAAGCGCAATACGCTCGGGGTAGGATTTCCCGTGATGCTTCATTACACAGATCGGCTGTGGTTGTCCACCTCGCAAAACGGAACCGTGCTGATGCTTGATTTGGCTGTGGATTTGCCTGCAGCGCGAAAAGTAAAAATGCAATAGCGGCAATTTTTAGGTTTAACGGTTCCAAATAGAGGGAACGAAACGGTGTAAGCGAAAGCAACACAGTGAGGGACCCCTGTGGAATCACGTTTTGTAACGGACGATGAAAAGGGTGAAAGGAGATACAGATGCATGGCGTATCGTGTGAATGAAGTAGCACAACATGTGACGATTTATTTAGAAGGCGAACTGGATATGTCCGTAGGTGAAAAGGTTGGTCAATTCATCCTCCATTATGGAGAAAAATATCCGAGTGTGACGCTGGATTTCACTGATGTGACGTTTGTTGATTCATCGGGGATCGGCAGCTTGTTTTATACGACAAAAGATTTGCTCGCGCAGGACAAGCAAATCGAGATTGTCAATGTGCAGGAGGATATTTATGATGTTCTCTGCGTGATCGGTTTTGTCGAAGCATTGGGCGTTTCCATCAAACAAGTGGAACCGAAGGTCTAAGGTTTGACGCAATCGGACACAATTGTATATAATGGTAGAGCAATGCTCACGATGTAAACGAAGAAATACGATGAACGGGAAGAGTAAACATCCGTCGCCTTGGCAGAGAGGGAGAATCCATAAGCTGCGAGATTCTCTAAGGCCGACCATGTTGAAGGTCGCCCGTGAGTTAATCAGGTGAACCTGCTGTACAGTGAAGTAGCCTGATTCGGCGTTTGACCCGTTACGTCAAGCTAAGTGAACGTCACCGCAATCGTTGTGTCATGCGGGGCGTTAACAAAGGTGGTACCGCGAAAACAACTCCTTTCGTCCTTTGGATCGAGAGGGGTTTTTTTATTTCAGTTTTCAGGAGGAAATGCACATGTCGAATGAAACGACGCCAAACATTGACAACCAATTGCCGAAAAACTACGACCCAAAAGCGGCGGAAGCCAAATGGTACCGCTACTGGATCGACAACCAGTTTTTCCGTGCGGAGCGTGACGAGCAGAAAAAGCCTTTCACGATCGTAATCCCGCCGCCGAATGTTACGGGGAAACTGCATCTTGGCCACGCGCTCGATACGACGCTCCAGGACATCATCACACGGGCAAAGCGGATGCAGGGCTACAGCACGCTCTTTTTGCCGGGGATGGACCATGCGGGGATTGCGACCCAGGCGCGCGTCGAAGCGACGCTGCGTGAAGAAGGGATTTCCCGCCACGATCTCGGCCGCGAAGCATTCATCGAAAAAGTATGGGAATGGAAACACATCTACGCGAGCCATATCCGCGAACAGTGGGAGAAGCTGGGCCTGGCGCTCGATTACTCCCGCGAGCGGTTCACCATGGATGAAGGACTCTCCCGCGCGGTTCGCGAGGTGTTCGTCCGCCTGTACGAAAAAGGCTTGATCTACCGTGGCAACCGCATTATCAACTGGGACCCTGCGGCGCGCACAGCGCTGTCCGACATTGAAGTGATTTACAAGGAAGTAAAAGGTGCGCTGCATCACCTGCGCTATCCGCTCGCGGATGGCAGCGGCTCGATTGAAGTGGCGACCACCCGTCCGGAGACAATGCTGGGCGATACGGCTGTCGCGGTGCATCCGGAAGACGAGCGCTACAAGCATCTGATCGGAAAAACGGTCATTTTGCCGATTACCGGCCGCGAAATTCCAATCGTTGCCGATGACTACGTCGACCCGGAATTCGGCTCGGGTGCCGTGAAAATTACGCCTGCCCATGACCCGAACGACTTTGAACTGGGGCTGCGCCATAACTTGCCGCAAATCGTCGTCATGGATACGGCAGGCAAAATGAATGAGCAGGCAGGCCCTTACGCCGGTCTGGATCGCTTTGAATGCCGCAAGCAAATCATCAAAGATTTGAGCGAGCAAGGCATCATGTTCAAAATCGAGGAGCATATTCACCAAGTGGGCCACAGCGAGCGCTCCGATGCTGTCGTTGAGCCGTATTTGTCGACACAGTGGTTCGTCAAAATGCAGCCGCTGGCGGATGCTGCCCTGGCCAACGCGGCGAGCGAAGAGAGCGTGCGTTTTGTGCCGGAGCGCTTCAAAAACACGTACCTGCGCTGGATCGAAAACATTCGCGACTGGTGCATTTCCCGCCAGCTTTGGTGGGGCCACCGCATCCCGGCTTGGTACTGCCAAGATTGCGGTCACGAAATCGTTTCTCGCACGGATGTGACCGAGTGCCCTTCTTGCCACAGCCACAACCTGCAGCAAGATGAGGATGTATTGGATACATGGTTCTCCTCGGGCCTCTGGCCGTTCTCTACACTGGGCTGGCCGGATGAGAGCGAGGATATGAAATATTTCTATCCGACCAACGTACTGGTTACCGGCTACGACATCATTTTCTTCTGGGTCGCGCGGATGATCTTCAGTGGGTTGGAATTTACCGGTCAAAATCCGTTTGACACCGTATTGATCCACGGCATCATCCGCGACTCGGAAGGACGCAAAATGTCCAAGTCGCTCGGCAATGGTGTCGATCCGATGGAAGTTATCGAAAAATATGGCGCAGACGCGCTGCGCTACACGCTGGCGACAGGAAACTCGCCAGGGAATGACCAGCGCTTCTACTGGGAAAAGGTTGAGGCGAACCGCAACTTCGCCAACAAGATCTGGAATGCGTCCCGTTTCGCCTTGATGAACCTCGAGGGCTTCACCTATGACGACATCGATTTGACCGGGGAGCTGTCCGCTCCAGACAAGTGGATTCTTTCCCGCTTGCAAAACACGATCGCTGATGTGACCCGTCTGATGGACGCATACGAGTTCGGTGAATCCGGCCGCGTGCTGTACAACTTCATCTGGGATGATTTGTGCGACTGGTATATTGAAATGGCGAAATTGTCCTTGTACGGTACCGATGCAGCTGCCAAGAAGACGACGCAATCCGTTCTGGTGACTGTTCTTGATCAAACGCTGCGCCTCTTGCATCCGTTCATGCCGTTCATGACCGAAGAAATTTGGCAAGCACTGCCGCACCAAGGTGAGAGCATTACGGTAGCCGCGTGGCCAAAAGCGGACGACAGCCGCATCGATGCCGAAGCAGAAGCGGAAATGGCCTTGCTAATGGACGTGATTCGCAGCGTGCGCAACATCCGTGCGGAAGTGAACGTGCCGATGTCCAAAAAAGTCGAGCTGTTGATCAAGCCAAGCGATGAGCTGGCCTTGTCCCGCTTAAAGCGCGGCGAAGAGTTCCTCGTGCGCTTCTGCAATCCGGAATCACTCGTTATCGATCAGGCGGTTGCCGCTCCGGATAAAGCGATGTCGGCCGTCGTGACGGGCGCTGAATTGTTCCTGCCGCTCGCCGCTTTGATCGATGTGGAAGCGGAGAAAAAACGTCTGGAAAAAGAAGTAGCGACGCTCAATGCGGAAGTGGAGCGCATCGAGAAGAAGCTGAACAATCCAGGCTTCATGGCAAAAGCGCCGGAAAAAGTCATCGAGGAAGAACGCGCCAAAATGGCGGATTACGCCGACAAGCGCGAAAAAGTATTGGCGCGACTGGCAGAGTGGCAGTAGCATGTGCCAAGCCCGAGCGGCATATCTTGAAGAATGGAGTCGTTCCTCATGAGTGAATCAGGCTTTACAACGTATCAGGAAGCTCTCGACTGGGTGCACGGCCTGCTGCGTTTCGGGCAAAAACCCGGCTTGGAGCGCGTCTTATGGATGCTCTCCAGGCTGGATCACCCGGAACGCCGGGTCCCTTTCATCCATGTGGCCGGAACCAATGGAAAAGGATCGACTTGCGCCTATTTGAATGGCATTTTGCAAGCGGCAGGCTATAGCACCGGGATGTTCACGTCGCCTTATCTGATCAATTTCCGCGAACGGATTCGCTATAACGGAGAAATGATCAGCGAAGAGGAGTTTCGCATGGTTGCCAGCGAGATCAGACCGCTGGCAGAGGAATGTGCGGAGACGACATCTCATGGAACCCCTACCGAGTTTGAGGTCATTACGGTAATCGCGATACAATATTTTGCTCGCGTGGCTCGTCCGGCTGTGGTGATCTGGGAGACCGGACTGGGCGGACGACTGGATTCGACCAATGTCGTCCACCCGCTCGTCTCCATCATCACGAATATCGGAATGGACCACATGGATGTCCTGGGGCATACGATCGAGGAGATCGCCCGGGAAAAAGCGGGCATCATCAAGCCGGGCGTGCCGGTTGTCACCTGCGAGCAATCGCCGGACGCACTGGCCGTGATCGAACAGGCAGCACGCGACAAGAAAAGCACCTTGTATGTGTTGAACCGCGATTTTTCGGTGGAGCAGCTGGCAGAGCAGCTCGGGTCGCAAACGATCCGCTATGAGAGCCAGCATCGCCGGCACGCAAGCGAATATGTGCTGCCGCTCAACGGCGTTCATCAGCCCAAAAATGCAGCCGCAGCTTTGGCAGCGCTGGACGTGCTGCGCAATTTCTATGCCTACATGGCCGAAGAGGAAGAAATTGCGCGAGGACTGCAACAAACGAGCTGGCCTGGCCGTCTGGAGGTAGTGAGCCAACGCCCGCTGATCTTTTTGGACGGGGCGCACAATACGGAAGGAATGCAGATGCTGACGCAAAGTCTGGAGCAGCTGCTGCCCGCTGGCAAATCGATCGAGCTGCTCGTATCGTCGTTGGCCGACAAGCCGCTTGTTCAGATGGCAGAGGCAGCGCGGCCGCTCGTCGCATTGGCCGAGCGACTGACGCTGACCCAGTTTGATTTTCCGCGTGCAGCGACCGTGGAAAAACTGCAGGATGCCTATGTGACGGCAGGTGTCGAGCCGCAGAAGCTGTTTTTGGCGCCAGACTGGCGCAGCTATGTGAGCATGTGGAAGGAACGAGCAGAAGCAGACGATTGTTTGGTGATCTGCGGTTCCCTCTACTTCATTGCACAGGTGCGAGCATTTTTATACAACGTGGAAGAGGCAGGTGAATAAGGTGGATCAGACCCAACACGTCCACTTCGTGGGCATCGGCGGCTATGGCATGAGCGCCATCGCCCGTGTCTTGATCGACCTTGGATACAAGGTGACCGGCTCGGATGTAGCCATGAACGAATTGGCGAAGAAGCTGGAGGCTCGCGGTGCGATAGTTTACATAGGGCATGCGGCGGAGCAGATCGAAGGGGCCGACCTGGTCGTCTATTCGACTAGCATTTCAGAGGATAATGCGGAAATACGTGCAGCAAAAGCAAGCGGTGTGCCAGTGCTGCACCGTTCGCAGATGCTCGCAAAAATGATGAACGAACGAAAAGGCGTGGCGATTGCCGGAGCGCATGGAAAAACGACAACGACCTCGATGATTGCCCATGTGCTCGAAGAGTGCGGCGTCGACCCGACATTTATCATTGGCGGCGAACTCATGAATGCCGGCACGAACGCAAAGGCCGGAAAAAGCGATTTTGTCATCGCAGAGGCGGATGAGAGCGACGGATCGTTCCTCGAATATCATCCGGTCTATGAGGTGATCACGAATATCGAACCGGACCATCTGGAGCATTTCGATGGTGATTTCGGCAACCTGAAAGCGGCGTACGCTGAATTTCTCAGCCATTTGAAGCCGGAGGGCAAAGCGGTCGTCTGTGTGGATGACGAGCACGTCCGCGAGCTGATGCCGAAGGTGAAAGGCACGGTCGTGCGTTACAGCATCGACCCGTTGCATCGCGAAATGGCTGATTATCACGCGACAGACATCATCGTCGGCGATCGCAAAACCTCTTGCCAAATTTGGCACAAGGATGAGCTGCTTGGCGAGCTGCACTTGTGTGCGCCAGGAAAGCACAATGTGGCCAATGCGCTGGCGGCGATCATCGTGTCGCTGGATATCGGGCTGCCGTTTGAAAAAATCGCGGCAGCGCTGACCACATTCCGCGGAGCGAAGCGCCGGTTTCAAATCATCGGCGAGGAGCGCGATGTGCTGGTGGTCGATGATTACGCGCACCATCCGACGGAGATCATGGCGACGCTCAGCGGAGCGCGGGCATCCGGCCGCCGCGTCATCGCAGTCTTCCAGCCGCAGCGCTACACGCGCACCTATTTCCTGATGGAAGAGTTCAGCCGTGCGTTTGCGGACGCCGACGAGGTGATCATCACGGATATTTATTCGCCGGCAGGGGAGAAGCAGATCGAAGGGGTCAATTCCCAGGTGTTGGTCGAGAAAATTCGTGCCAACAGTCACTCTCGCGCCCAATATATCGCGACGAAGGAAGACGTGCAGGAGAAATTGCTCGATTCCGTTCGTTCCGGCGATATGGTACTGACCATGGGGGCGGGCGATATTTACAAAACCGCGTATTGGTTGGTAGAAAAATTAGGAAAAAACTCCTAACAAATTTGTGATATTTCTCGGAAAACTCGCTTCAAGATGGGCGAGTTTTCCTTTTGTTTGTCCTTTTATATGGTAAAATGGTAATGATTATTCAATCGATTGCAAATGGACAAGCAATTGGAGGAGGGGAACGTTTTTGATGAGACAAAGGGGTATGACTCAACGCATCCTGGTCATCCTGCTCGCGCTGATTCTGATCATCACGGCGATCATGCCGTTTCTCCCGATCAGCTTCTCGGGACAGTCGCTGTTTTTGCCGACAGCGCAGGCGGCGCAGGATACGACCGGAAATGGCCCGAATGGTGATTGGACCGCGTCCAAAGCGACGTATTACGCGACAGATCCGAACCATGCCAACATCGGCGCCGAGATGATGGTTCGCTATGGCGACATTGACAACTTTGGAGCAGGTTGGGGCGGAAAAGACCCGTTTACGGGGGAAATCATCAATGCGCCTTACCCGACGATCATGCATGGGAGCAGCGATCCGGCGGGTACGGACCAATTGATGGTCATTAAAACGTTTATCAATTACCAGAAGCCCAAAAACTGGACAAGCGATGACAGCGTGGCGGATGGGTACACCCGGACGTATTACAACAACAATAACAAGTCATTG
Source organism: Brevibacillus fluminis (assembly GCF_052072235.1). GTDB lineage: Bacteria > Bacillota > Bacilli > Brevibacillales > Brevibacillaceae > Brevibacillus_D > Brevibacillus_D fluminis_A. The sequence continues at coordinate 1,884,631 of NZ_CM125436.1, forward strand.
CCGGGTGCCGTGCCGATTGAAATGGTGTATAACCTGCGCGACATCAAGGTTAAGTCCGCCATTTTGCAATTATACGTAAACGATTTTCAGGCGAAAAAGCCGAAAGATAAAGGCTGGGACAAATACGTTACCTACACGGCATATTTCGATGGGGTAGCAGCCCCGTTCATTTCCAACCAGATCAATTCGATGAACCAGAGCGGCCCCCTCGGCCAATTGCTTACTTTTAACATTCCTGTCGAGTATTTGCCGCTTTTGCAAGACGGAAAGCTCTCCATCAAGCTCGATGATGACAGCACGACCAAGACGCCTTATGGGGACGGGGTTGCGATCGACTTTGCCAAACTGCTGATCAACCCGGGCGACTATTCCAATGTCGGTTCGATCAGCGGGACGGTAAAAAACACATCGGGCAAACCGATCGCTGGTGCAACGGTTTCCGCGATGGGGATGGCCGTTGCCACCACAGATGCGTCAGGAAACTATCAATTGAACAAAGTGCCGTTTGGCCTGGTCGTATTGGAGGCGTCCGCTTCCGGCTACCAAACGGGGCGGATCGAAATCCCCAACTTTAAGAGCGGGTATAATCAGCCGGCCAATTTCGTGCTGACTGCCCAAAGCAACAACGCGAATTTGGAAAACCTGGTGGTATCCTCGGGCAATCCGCTGCCGCTCAGCCCTTCGTTCAGAAACGACGTCACATCTTATACGATTGATCTCGACAGCAACCTCGATCGTGTGCAGGTGACGCCTACCACAGAGGATAAAGGGGCAACGCTTACGGTAAACGGGGTCTCGCTGCCAAGCGGTACGGCCAAAGAGATTCCGCTCTCGATCGGGCAGACGGTCGTGACGATTGTCGTCACTGCACCGAACGGCACAACCAAAACATACACGGTTACGATCAAAACACCGCAGCTCAGCATTTCGCGCTCACTTGCAAAAAATACGGTGAAGGCGAATGAAGAGGCGACGGTTACCTATGTGATCGAGCCGAAACCGCTGCGTGCCGACCAAGTCACAGGCGGGGGCGCTTCCTATCTGATGAGGAACATCATCTATCGCGAAGACCTTCCCGCGAATGTGACGGCGGGAATCGATCCAAACTGGACGACGACTGCTCAACATACAGCCAGTCATATCGAGGTAAAACTTCCGGATATTCTCTATACCAAAAATGGCGATCAATACACGGCTCCAAAACAAACCTACACGATGAAGCTCAAAGCATCGAAGGAAGGCTCCTATGTTTTGGACAAGGGGCAGCTGGAGTATCCGTATTTGGACGGTTCTCGCAAAACAGCCAATTTCGATGCGCTGGTATTTTATGTCGAACCGGTTGTCGCCAGCATCACCCTGGACCAAAAAGAATTGAAGATGCAGGTCGGCGATGTATACGACCGGCTGAAAGCCACCGTGCTGCCGGCAAATGCTGACCAGCGCGTCACGTGGAGCAGCAGTAATACGAGCATCGTCACCGTGGAAAATGGCGTGCTGACGGCGAAAGGCCCGGGAACGGCCACGATTACGGTCACTTCCGCGGATGGCAGGATCAGTGCGCAATGCCAGGTCACGGTGACTCAGCCGGTGAAAAGCGTTGCGATCGAGCCGGCAAGCGTGGAATTGAATGTCGGCGAAACGATGAAGCTGACCGCCATCATTCAGCCTGCCGATGCGTCCAATAAAAATGTGACTTGGACGTCAAGTGATCCTCAGATCGTCACAGTCGACAGCAATGGAACGATCCAGGGCAAACAGCGTGGAACCGTGACGATCACGGTCAAGACCGAGGATGGCGGGCTGATTGCGATATGTGACGTCACTGTCGTGCAGGCAAGTAACGGCAATGCAACGTCTTCTTCCATCTACGCATGGGGTGCGAACGACGAAGGCCAAATCGGCGACGAAAAGGAAAAAGTCGACCGCTATCTCAAACCGATTCCAGTCCCCGCATTTGCTGATGTGGAAGCGACCGGCATCGCAGCTGGCGCAAAGCACTCCATGGCGGTGACCAAAGACGGATACGCCTACACATGGGGACGCAACGATCAAGGCCAGCTCGGAATCGGCAACATGGGCAATACGTGGAGAACGGAGCATTTTCCGCAGCGGTTGCCGAAGCAAGATAGCAACACGAATTTTACAGCTGTTTGGGCAGGCGGCAATCACTCCTTTGCGAAAAATGCCTTGGGAAACGTATATGTGTGGGGAAGCAACCAGTCGGGTGAGCTAGGTGCGAAATCGGCTAACGGTCGGGAAAAATCACCTTTGCTGATAAACTCCTTGAACCCGTTGTCCAAAATCGCAAGCGGCAGCTCGCATACCGTTGCCATGATGGGCGCCAACCGTGTGGATACGGCCGGGGACAATACGTACGGACAGCGCGGCAATCCCGGGTTCAGCGGGACGGAACAATTTGTGCAGATTTATAAAGATTTTACCGGCTATACAGGCTTTACGAATTTCAAAGACATAGCTGCAGGGGACAATTTTGCGCTTGCCCTGCAAAACAACGGAATCGTATGGGGCTGGGGCGATAACGCGAGCGGTCAGCTCACGTTTGCCGAAACAAAGCAGACGACCCCGAGACAAATTACGGCACTGACCAACGTGACGACGATGGCTGCTGGCAAAAGCCACAGTCTGGCGGCTACCTCGGATGGAAAAGTGTACGCCTGGGGTGACAACCAGTACGGGCAGCTGGGCAATCAGGCGAGTGGACCGAAAGTGCTGACCCCGGTGGAAATCCCGGCGCTCGCCGGCAAAAACGTGGTGCAGCTAGCAGCAGGCGACGGTTTTTCCGTAGCGCTCACCGCGAATGGCGATGTATATACATGGGGGCTGAACAATCAAGGCCAATTAGGCTTGGGCAACACAACCGATACCAAAATTCCGACAAAGGTGCCTGGATTGGGCGGTGTGAAAGAGATTGCCGCAGGGAATTCGCACGTGTTGGCGCGCGGCGGCAGCTTGAGCCCGGTCACAGGGGTAACGCTGGATAAAACCAGGGTCAGCGTGCAGGTAAACGAGTCCTTGCAGCTCACCGCAACGGTTCAACCGCCCGATGCGGCCAACAAAAATGTCAGCTGGACTTCTGCTGATCCAAAGATCGCCACAGTCGATGCGAACGGCAAAATCACCGGGATTGCGGTCGGGACAACGACGGTAACCGTCACGACAGAAGAGGGCAATTTCACCGCGACGTGCGAGGTAGAAGTCAAGCCAGCGCCGATCCCTGTCATCAAGGTGACCGGTGTGACGCTTGATAAATCGTCCATGACCATGAATGTCAATGAGACTGGCCAGCTCACCGCAACGGTACGGCCAGCCGATGCAACGGATAAAACCGTCCGTTGGAGCACAGCGGACAGCAGCATCGCAACGGTCGACGCGGATGGAACCGTTACCGCCAAAGCGAAGGGCAAAACGACCATCACGGTCACCACGAATGATGGCAACTATCAGGCGACCTGCGAGGTCACAGTCAACGAAGTCATTCCGGTTACCGGTGTGACGCTTGCCCCGACATCGATGACGCTCGGCATTGGTGAGAGCCAAAAGCTGACGGAGACCGTCTCGCCAGCTGATGCGACGGACAAAACCGTCACATGGAGCACGGCAGACAGCCGAATCGCAACCGTCGATGCAGATGGATTGGTCACCGCTGTAGCGCCTGGCAAAACGACCATTACCGTAACGACGAATGACGGTCATTTTCAAGCAACATGCCTGGTGACGGTGGTAGAAGGGGAAACGGGCTTCCGGGTCTATTTGTCCCAATCAGGAGGGGTTCCGGTTCGCTATCAGGATTTCACATTCCCGGGCCCGGTTTATGTGGAGCTTCAATTCCCGAGCGGCATGGGGAATCACATGTACTGGATTGATGGGCAGCAAGCCACCTACACCGGAAGATTTAAGGTTGAGAAGGACGGTACGACCGAAATCAGTTACTATGCCAAACCGTCGGACGTCGGCAAGGACAAGACCACCAAGCTGATCACCATTGACAAAAACCCGTTCAATCCTGCAAACATGATCAAAATTACGCAGATCAACGGCGGCAGCGGTGACTTGACGTTTAGCATCGACCTTAAAGGCACGGAAATGGAAAAATCGGATCGAGTGAGCTATAAGATTGAAAAAGGTGCGCAGCTGTCTTCAGTAGGCGATGGCACGATGGTGGGAAAAGGCGGATCAGCTTTTGAGGCAGAGGTTCATGATTCGTTCTTTAAAAACGATTCGAAAGGATTTTACCTGCTCACCATAACGGCAACCAGGACGATCGAAATCGAGGATGAGAATGGAAATGTGGTCGACACCAAAACGCTGTCGCAAAGCTACCACGAAGGCTTCCTGATCAGCCCGGGCTTTGAGCTGAAAGCGGCTCAGTACGCGGATGGCAATCTATTGCCATTGCCGTCTGATCGCAACACGTTTATCTCCAGCAAACCGATCACCGTGACATTGGTCAAAACGGCCGACTCGTTCTTCCCGGCCGAGGTTGCCAAGCTTTCGGATGCAGACAAGCTGAAGTTCGGCACATTGTTTGATCAAAATGGCGACGGTGTCATCCGGCCTGGCGACGATTGGGATTGGGGCGTTAAAAGTATCGAATATGCGATCGTACAGAAGGGAACGAACATCGAGACATATTCGGGATGGAAGCCGCTCACGACCACGCAGTTCGTGATCACGACGCCGAATGTCGATTGGGACATTTACATCAAGACAACGGACAACGCAACGCGCTGGGGGAAAATCCCCGTCACGAAATACACAAAAATCCAAGGCACATTCCGTGTCAACCCAACGAACAAAAAACTGTAAGGCAAAAACTCCTTCCGTCAGCTGTGGCGGAAGGAGTTTTCCTTATCCAGATATGAAACCGGCCTTTCAAAATGGCCGGTTTCTTTGCGTATCGATTGGATGTGCGAAAAAGCCGCAGCGTCAGTTCGATTCAAACGCCATCGATTGAATATGATACGACAGCCGGTGAATGATCGGGATGCCAGGCGGTGTATTTTCAAAAATGTCGTCCGCATAGATCGTGCTGAGGCGGGACGATTTGGGATCATTGTTTTGAGCGTCAGCGAAATCCGGTTCGGTTGTGTCTTGTTTTGGCTTATTCACCTTTCCTCGCACAGCATTCAACTCGATTCGGTTCGCGTGAATCCCGCCGACAAACCGTACGTTCGAACCGACGCCATACAGCGTGACGCCTGCCGGGGCTTGGCTCACGATAAAGACATGCATTTCCTTGGGCTTTGGTGTCGGGGAGTCGTAGTCATATAGATTGAGATTGTAGGCTTCGACCGTCCCTTTCGCCAAAATCACCAATGTTTTTCCGGTGTTCGGCGTTTCCTTTGTGGCACCGTCTTCGGTAAAGTAGACGTTTTTGGATACGTAAACGGTTCCGTTGATTTGGAAATTTTTCTGTACGTAAAGATCGCCGTTTACGTAAATGTTGCCTTCAAACGTCAGGTCCTCCAGGACAGCATTGCCGTTCACATAGATGAACGCGTCGGAATTGCGCGTGCCTGCGGAATCAACCAGGGAGACGGTGCCTCGCAGAGTGGCAGACGCTGCCGTATCGGTTTCGTCCCCGCTCCCGCCGACGAGCAGATTGCCGTCGATGACTTGCAGGTCCGCGTCTTCCTGCATGGTCAGATTTCCGTTGATTTGGAACGTTCCGGGCGACTGGAGATGATGCTTCTCCCCGATGATGACGCTTTGATTTACCTCGCTTGTGCTAACCACTCCACTTTGATCTTCCCCTTGATAGGTGAGCGGTTCGATTGCGGACGATTCGCCGAGCTTTTTAAAAGGAATGGTTGCTCCTTTCCGCACTACGACCTCATCAATCGGCTGAATGTTCCCGAAATGCGGATTTGCCTGGAACTTGAGCGTAGGTGCAAGCACCAGCGCTTGATTCCATTGGCTTTGGACGGCCTTTTTCACCGAGGAAGAGCCGTTGTCATCGAAGGGTATGCCGTCCTTTTGAAACCGGCTCAGCAAGTCCTGGGATGGGACAAAGGGAACTTCAGCGACCCCAATGATCGAAGGATAGGTCGACTCCTTATATCTGGGCGTCATATTCGCAACATTTTCGTTTGTTTCCAGATAGTACGTGGCGGTTTTGGAAAGCGAATAAGCATGTGAGAACACATCGCCCTCGATGTAAGCCGCGCCATTCAAGGTGAGCACGGAGGCCGGGTCGTCCGGCGTCGACAGCACATAATAAAATTCTTCAGGCAGCGAAGTGACGTAGATGGTTGCCTTCAAGGTGCTCCGATCCACATGTCCGTTCGCAGAAGGGGCTTCCCCCACCGACTCGACAACAAGCTTGGCCACAAACGCCTCGATTTTCTTCTTTTCGGTCTCCGCTTTGGTCGGCTCCCGCTTGATCGTGATTTTGTAGGCGGATTCGTTCAAAGGGGTAAACGAATTCGCTTCCAGGCTGGAAAATGCATGGTGATAAGCGTCCTGGACTCCCTCGACATCAAGCGTATTGCTGTCGCCTGTAAGCATGGCTGTTTTTCGCTGGATCTCGGCGTTGCCTTGTGCCACCGCCTTGTTGATGCGGGCGAGCGCTTCTTCCATGCCCATCCGCGCGTTATATTCGGCTTCGCTGCGGCTTTCGGTTTTTCGCGCCTGTACCAGGCTGCTTAGCGTGACTTGCAGCAGATTGGTGCCGATCACGGTCAATAAAACGATGACGATGAGAGCGACGATCGCGGCGTATCCATTCTCTTCTTTAAGCTTCATGGCTGTCGTCCCTCTCTTTAGTCAATGTGAATCCGGCTTGTGATTTGATAATGGACGGCCTCGTTGCCTGTCTGGCCCATGGTCAGATTGAGCACCAGCGCCGAATCGCCGGTTTCGTTCGTTTCCACCGTTAGCGAAGAGGGGGCGAGCAGGGGAAAAGCCGGATCATTCAACTGTACCGTCTCGATCGGCGCACGCCAGTCCTCGGTTCCTTCCGCATAGCTTGTAAAATAGCACGTCTCCGTAAAAAGCAGATTCGACCGGTTCGTCGGCACGGAAAACGTTTCGCGAATCAGTTTATAGGGCGGCCCGTTGCTGCCTTTCGTGACAGGAACGATCGAGTAGAGATAATAGATTCGCGGGCTGGTCGCATTTTCCAGTTGCTTCTTGCTTGTCCATAACGCACTCTGATAGAGATCATTGGTAGAATTGGCAGTCGTATTCTTCACACCGCCAACCGTATCGCCCGGCTTGGAATTGATGAAGGCGAGAACATCTTCCGATTGGTCCGTATTGGTCATCGAGCTGATGATCGCATTGGCCAGGGCGTCTGCATGGTTGCGGATCGTGACATCAGCGGTCACTTCCTTCTTCAAGGAAAGCGCGGAAAAAAACACGCCGTTGACCATCGTGATCACGAGCCCGAAAAGCACCAGACCAGCCAGCAGCTCAATCAGCGTCAGACCGCTGTCATCCTGGAATCGGTCACGAAAGGAGCGATTGCGCTTCATCGTCTCAAGTCCTCCTTCGTGATGTAGCATTCTACCGTGGAGGAAGTGCGCGGATTCGTTGCTGCGTCGGGCGCATCTCCCCAGTAAACCGTAACGGTGGCTTTGATCAGCAAATCTTCGAACGACTCGCTTTTTGCAAGCGAATTGACATTGGTCAAAACGACTTTCGTATGGTAGGTGGTGCCGTTGATATGGTCCAGGTCCGCTTCGGCTTTGGGTGCGAGCGTGACGGGACTGACGTCAACAAGAGGCGGGAGCAGTTGTGCGGGAGCCGCCTGATGCAAATTTTCCAGCTTCGTCGCAAGATCGGGAATGGCGGCAGCCGCTGGATCATTGAGCTTGCCCGGATCGCTCAGCAGTTCCTCAGCAGGATAGCTGTTGAGCAAATGTTCCAGCTGCTCGCTGACCTGCGATGGTTCGGTTCCAACCAGTTTCAACCGAATTTTTTGAAAGCTCGCCTCTTTCCAGCGCAGCGCCTCCTGCCTTGCCAGCGTGCTCGTGATCAGCTTGCGATCCGACACCTGCGCAGTGCTCTGCGCCTGATAGAAATATTTGATGAATGTAAGCGAAATGATGGAAATAATCATAATCGCCGCAATCACCTCGATAAGCGAGGAGCCTCGCTCCGATCGAAACTGATATATGTAGGACATAAGTATCACCGTACTCTCTGCAAGACTTGCTAGAATGACACAAATTATTGACGAAATTCATTTGATTCTTCCAAAAAATATAGGACTATTGTATTATAAATGGGAGCAAATTGGGAGTGAAAAAACGCGATATGACGAGCAAACGCCAAATTTCACGAGATTGATTCGATCCGCTTCCAATCATTCCATGCTATCCATTTTTGTCGATTTTAGTCGAAATCAAGTGTAGTTTATCATGAAAGGGTGGTGGATGCCATCATGCTGCCCGTTCTACTGTCAGCCGTCGTGAGCGGTTGCCTCAGCTTGCTTGCAGGACGCATGACGTACGCGCTTTATCCTGCGGCAAATGAACGAGCCCATGTTCTCATGCTGTATCTCGCTTTTTTCAGTCCGCCGCTGTTTTTTCTGATTAAGCTGCAATTTGGTTTATCAGCGTTCCTGCTCACCCTGGCATTATGGACGGCGGTTGTGCTAGTCGCCATTGCGCTGTATTGGAAGAGGGGCAACAGGGACGAACAGGCGGATGAGGAAGAAGAGGCGCTGCTTGCTTTTTCGTGGGAACTGCCGGAAAAAGAGCAGATGCAACTCACAACTGCGGAGTCAGTCATTGAGAATGATAGGCTTGCAAGCGATAATCCGATCGCAGAGAAAACACAGCCGCTACCGACCGTGGACACAGAGGTGACGGTGGCCGTTGTGGACGACACAGCAATCCAGCTTACACAGACCGGGCTTGCGAGCAAGGAGATTGCGGCCATGGCCGCAGGAGAAGAGGACAGCGCTGCTGCTAAGCTCTTCTCTGATGAGAACAGTCCCGTATACATACATGCGCCGATCCATGCAACGTCGCCCGAACACGACGTTGCAGCTGTTTTGGCACAGCCAGAAGTGCAGGAGGAGGAAGCCGGTTACGATATCGAGCATTTTTATTCGAGACCGGAAGATAAGGAAGGGACAGACGAGAACGCCGTATTGCCGGATCAGGAAGATTCGCGCGAGCGCGAATTGCTCTCGGATTTGTCCGCATTGCTGGAAGAAGAACACGTTCTGCAGGAACCTTCCCGTGCCCTGCAATCACGCCAAGAGCAGGCGTTGTGGTCGCTGCCAACCTCTCCCGTTTTGCAGATGGAGTCGCTGGAGGTGGCGGCACAGGAAAGCGCAGCTGCAATGGAACAAGTGCCGATTGAACAAGAAAAATCGCGATTATACGAACTTGAGGAACTCATGCAACCTCTAAAAGAATAGTGGAAAAGCCGGGTGAAAACGAATGGAACGAAGTGTCGCTAGAATGCCGGAAAGATCATTTCTGTTCGCCCTGTACCTCATCATCGTCCTTCTCTCGATCGGCCTGACGACGCTTTTCGCCAACCCGCTTTCCGCGCTTCTGGCGCCAAAACAGCTGTCGCCAGCAGTTACAGTGGGCGGACTTTCCCTGGGAGCGCTCGATGCGGACCAGGTCAAGGTGAGACTGCATGCGCTGCTTGAAGCAGCGAAGCAAAAACCTGTCCATGTGGAATATGGAGAAAAGCGGTGGACGATTTCTGCCGAACAGCTAGGGATCAACTATGACGAACAAGGAATGTATGAGGACATCCTGTACGCTTCCGCCAATTCGCAAGGGATCAAAAAGCTGTGGAACAGCTGGACGCATGAACCGGTTTCCACGCAAATCCCTTTTCAATTCAAGTGGAATCAGGAAGCCGCAATCGAGACCTTGCAGCAAATCGCAAAAGAAATCGACCAGCAGCCGCAAAATGCAGCATTTTCGATCCAGGGCGGGCAAATCCGTTACACGCCCCATCAGATCGGGCGGGAGCTGTCTGTCGACGAAACGATCAAACGAATGGAAGTCGCGATGGGGACGGCGCAGCCGGAATGGACAGTTGCGCTTGCGGTTAAAGAGACGCAGCCGTCTGTTACAGGAGACAAGCTGGAGCAAATCACCGCGCTGCTTGCTCAAGCGTCGACCGCGCTGCCAGCCGACTACAAAACCGTGCAAAAAAACCTCGAGACGCTTGTCAAACGATTGAACGGCACGCTTTTGGAAAGCGGCAGCACGTTTTCCTTTACGAAAAAACTGGGACCGTTTGTGACGGGAGACGATTATATGACGCTGCCGACCGCGCATCCGTTGACGGAAACGGGCGGGGTGCAGTTCGGAATCGGACAAGCCGCTTCAACGCTGTATGAAGCAGCTCTGCGGTCCGGTCTGGACATCCGCGAGCGACATGCGCATCTGCAGCCGCAATCGTACACCGCACCGGGCCTCGATGCCGCGGTATGGGACGGACAGCTTGACCTGAAGCTGGTCAACCCCTTTTCACATCCGGTTTACATCGATGCCAAAATCGAACAAAACCGTTTGTTTATCCGCCTGTACGGCAGCAAAGAGGACGTGCGGCAAACGGAAGTGCGGGTGGAGAACGTCGAAACGTTTCCAGCGAACACGGTTGTGCTGATCGATGGACAGATGCCTTCTTACGAGCAGAGGGAAGCGCGTCCCGGTGTCAGCGGCGTCATGGCACAGGTGTTTCGTTTGACCAAGACAGACAAGGTGCCGACGGGTACCAAACAAGAACTGGTATCGAAGGATTACTACCGGCCGATACCGAAAGTAGTATATATCGGCCCTCCCCCAACACAAGTGGAAAACGGACAAACGGGAGAGGGTGCGAGCGGGACGGAGCGCCCGGCAGACATTCCGCTGCAGCAAACGCCAGCAGAGGGTAACGTGCAAGGTCAAGCGCCATCTGCATTCCAAAATGACCCGAACGTGATCCCCCCTTCTCCATAACCACGACGCATAGAAGGGAGCAAAAGCCACATGGAACGAAAAAGACTAGGCGATCTGTTGGTTGAAAGCGGCATGATTACCGCCGAACAATTGCAAAAAGCGTTGCAGGAACAGCAAGTAAGCAGGCAAAAGCTGGGGGATGTGCTGCTCTCGCAAGGCTACATCTCGGAAACCCAGCTCATCGAGGTTTTGGAATTCCAGCTCGGCATCCCGCATGTCAGCTTGTTCAAATTCAAGTTCGACCAGTCGTTGACCGGCATCATCACTGAATCGATGGCCAAGCGCTATCAGGTCATCCCGTTGAAAAAAGAGGGCAGCAAGCTGACGGTTGCGATGGCCGATCCGCTTGATTATTTCGCGCTCGACGATTTGCGGATGTCGACCGGCTTTCAGATCGAGCAGGCGATTGCGACGCGAGATGACATCCAGCGTGCGATCATGCGGTATTACAGCTTGCAGGAGTCCGTCAACGAGCTGATGGAAGATTTGCCGCAAGACCCGTCGCAAATGGAAAACGAGCTGGCCGATGAAGATTCGCCGATCGTCCGCCTGGTCAACCAGCTGATCCAGCAAGCGGTCCAGACGCGAGCCAGCGACATTCATTTTGACCCGCAGGAGGACAGTCTGCGCGTGCGGCTGCGGATCGACGGTCTGCTGCGCACGGAGCGAACCTTGCCCCGCCACATGACCAATATCGTGACGGCTCGTCTGAAGATCATGGCGAATCTGAATATCGCCGAACGGCGGATTCCGCAGGATGGCCGCTTGAAGATGGAGATCAACATGAAGGAGATCGACATCCGCGTTTCCACGCTACCCACCCTGTATGGGGAAAAAGTTGTCATGCGGCTTTTGGATTTGTCGACCGCAATCAGCGATGTGGAGAGGCTGGGCTTCAACAAGCGGAACATCGGATTGTTCCAGAAAATGCTGGACGTGCCGAGCGGCCTGATCTTGATCACGGGTCCGACGGGAACGGGCAAATCCTCTACGCTCTATGCCGCTCTCAACCGGTTGAACGGCGAGGATGTCAATATCATTACGGTCGAAGACCCGGTCGAGTACCAGCTTGAAGGCGTCAATCAGGTGCAGGTCAACCCGGCGGCAGGCATGACATTTGCCAAAGGGCTGCGCGCGATTTTGCGCCAGGACCCGAACATCGTGATGGTGGGGGAGGTCCGCGACCTGGAGACCGCCGAAATCGCCATTCGCGCTTCTTTGACCGGACACCTGGTGCTAAGCACGCTGCATACGAATGATGCGGTCAGCACGATCACGCGGCTGGTCGATATGGGCATCCCGCCGTTTTTGCTCTCCTCGTCGCTGACAGGGGTTGTGTCCCAGCGGCTGGTGCGCCGCATCTGCTCGGATTGCCGGATAGAAGTCGAGCCGACGGCGCATGAACGCTCCTTGTTGGAACGGCGCGGCCTGCAATGGCAAAAGCTGTACAAGGGACAAGGCTGCGGCAACTGCAGTATGACGGGTTACCGTGGACGCTTGGCGATTCACGAAGTGCTGATGGTGGATGACACGCTGCGCCGGATGATTTTGGAAAACCGGTCGGCACGGGAGTACCGCCAGCATGCGGTCAAAAACGGGATGATCCTTTTGCTCGATGATGGCTTGCTCAAAGTGTTGCAGGGACATACCACCATCGATGAAGTCCTGCGCGTTGCCGTAAACGAATAGGAGGGAATGTCCTCATGGATGAACAGACATTTGACAGTATCCATTTGCTGAAGCTGGCGTTTTCCTCCAAAGCGTCCGACTTGCATCTGACGGTGGGGGCACCGCCGATTTTTCGCGTCGACGGCGACTTGAAACGGTACGGGCAAAACTTGCTCACCCCGGCGGACACCGAGCGAATCGCGCGAACATTACTGAAAGCGGACCAATACGAGCATTTCCTAACCAAAGGCGAGCTGGACTTTTCCTACGGCGTGCCCGGCGTCAGCCGCTTCCGGATCAATGCCTACATGCAGCGCTCTTGCATCGGACTCGTCGCACGGGTGATCCCGACAACGGTGCCGACGCTTGATCAGTTGAACATGCCCGACATTTTGCAGCGATTCGCCGAGAAGCCGCAGGGACTGCTCTTGGTGACGGGGCCGACCGGCAGCGGGAAATCGACGACGCTGGCCGCCGTGATCGATTACATCAACCAAACGATGTCGCGCCACATCATTACGCTGGAGGACCCGATTGAATATTTGCACCGTCACGGGCGGTCGATCATCAATCAGCGGGAAGTCGGTTTTGATACGCACAATTTCGCCAATGGCTTGCGGGCAGCGCTGCGGCAGGACCCGGATGTGATTCTGGTGGGGGAAATGCGCGATCTGGAGACGATCCATACGGCGATTACCGCAGCGGAGACGGGACATTTGGTGCTCGCCACGCTGCATACCTCAGATGCAAGCCAAACGATCGATCGGATCATCGACGTGTTTCCGGCACACCAGCAGCCGCAAATTCGCATACAGCTGGCGGCCGTGTTGCTCGGTGTCGTCTCGCAGCGACTGTTCCCGCGCACAGAAGGCAAAGGGCGTGTAGCCGCGACGGAAATCATGGTGAACACCCCGGCGATCGCCAACCTGATTCGACAGGAGAAGGTGCACCAAATCAGAAGCATGATGCAGACAGGCAAAGCGCTCGGCATGAACACGCTGGAAATGTCGATCCAGGAGCTTTTGCAAAAAGGGCTGATCTCGCCGGAAAAAGCCAAGCTCTATCTGGCGGACGAGGAGTGGGCACATGGCTGAGTTTCAATACCAAGCGGTCGACGAGCTGGGGAAACGGCAAAAGGGCGTGATCGCTTCCCAAACAAAAGGGGCAGCGATCGCCGAGCTGAAAAAGCGGGGCCTGATGGTGCGGGCGATCGAGGAAAAGCCGAAATCGTTTCTGCACACGGAAATCCAGATCGGCAAACCGGTGAAAACGGAAGATTTCGTTGTTTACTGCCGCCAATTCGCCACGCTGATCCGCGCAGGCGTATCGCTGGTAGATGCGACAAACATCTTGAGCAACCAGGTCGACGGCAAAGTGCTCCGCAAAACATTGATGGAAGTGACCGAAAAGCTGCGCAAAGGAACAGCGCTGTCGCAGGCAGTCGGCGAATTCCCGAAAATTTTTCCGCCGATCTTTATCAATATGGTACGGGCAGGGGAAGAAGCGGGGAATCTCGATGACGTGCTGGAACGGCTGGCGATCCAATTTGAAAAAGACTATTTCACCATGGAGAAAGTGAAATCGGCCATGACGTATCCGATTGTGGTCGGCATCTTTTCGATCCTGTCGATCGCATACTTGCTGACGAATGTCGTACCGCAATTCGCGGGCATCCTCACGGCGGCAGGCACGGAAATCCCTGCGCTGACACGCTGGGTGATGGGCATCAGCAGCAGCCTGGTCGAGCAGTGGTATTTGTGGCTGCTCGGCATCGCAGCCATTCTGCTTGCGTACAAGCTCATCTCGAACAGCCCGAAGGGACGATACACGATCGATTACGTCAAGCTGCGCCTGCCGATTTTCGGCGTCGTGTTCCGCAAAGCCGCGATCGCCCGGTTCACCCGCACGCTCGGTTCGCTGTTCAACAGCTCTGTGCCCGTGCTGCAATCGCTGTCGGTCGTGGAAAAAGTCATCGGCAACGCAGTCATCGCCGAGACCATCCGCAACTCCCGCGAAAGCCTAAGCGCCGGCCAGCGCCTGTCCGATCCGCTGCGCCGTTCCTGGGTCTTCCCGCCGCTGGTCACCCAAATGATCGCGATCGGCGAAGAAACAGGTGCGCTGGACCACATGCTTAACAAGATCGCCGATTTCTATGAATCCGATGTGGAAAACACCGTAGACAAGCTCAAATCACTGATCGAACCGATCATGCTCCTCGTAGTCGCAGGAGTAGTCGGCACCATCATCGCCTCGATCATGCTGCCGATGTTTAAGATTTATGAAACGATACACTAGGAACGGATAGGAGAGATGTTGGATGAAAAAACTGTGGTCGCGTTTGCAACGGCTGGTTAAAGAGGAAAAAGGTTTGACGCTGATCGAGCTTTTGGCAGTTATTGTGATTTTGGGGATTATTGCGGCGATTGCGGTGCCGGCGATTACGGGGATTACGAATAATACGAAGAGAGAAGCACATAAGGCGAATGCGCATCAGATGGTCGAGGCTGCTAAGCAGATTGTAGCAGTAAATGGATTTAAGCCTGATTACAGCTCAGATAATTGGACACCTAATACAGTTGATAGTGACGGTAAAATCAAGGCTGGCAAAGCAGCAACAGCACCTAAATCAAATGTAATGGAAATTTCTTTAGCGGAAATGATTACACTGGGGTATTTTACTGGAATTAAAGATCCGGAAGCATCGGACGGAAGTGACTATACTTCAAATGCGCAAATAGTAAGGGTTTATAAAGACGGAAGCACTTACTCCTACTTTGTAACTATTAATAGCGCTAATGATAGTTCCGATTTTACAGATATTCCTGAAGCTGATATAGATAAACTTGTACTAAAATAGCAATAATCCCCCCGAAAGGAGCCAACATGACGCCACTGGATCTCTTCTTCACCCTCTTCTTCTTC
Source organism: Brevibacillus fluminis (assembly GCF_052072235.1). Classification (GTDB taxonomy): domain Bacteria; phylum Bacillota; class Bacilli; order Brevibacillales; family Brevibacillaceae; genus Brevibacillus_D; species Brevibacillus_D fluminis_A. Next base: position 1,900,164 of record NZ_CM125436.1, read on the forward strand.
ATCCTGGGGCTCTGCTTTGGCTCCTTTTACAACGTTGTCGGCCTGCGCATCCCGCTGAAGCAATCGATCGTGAGCCCGCCCTCCCGCTGTCCGAAATGCGAGCGGCGGTTGAGCGTTCTCGATCTGCTGCCGCTCGCAGGTTATCTGTTCCGACGCGGCAAATGCGCCAACTGCAAAAAGCCAATCGCAATCCTATATCCGCTCATGGAGCTGTTGGCTGGCATATTGTTCGCGTTTGCCTATCTGCAATACAACACGCAGCCGACAGAGCTGTTTATCGCGCTTCTGCTAATCTCGCTTTCTATCATCGTATCGGTCAGCGATACTATCTACAGGCGAATCCCCAACGCGGTGCTGCTGACCTTCTTGCCGCTGATCGCCCTATGCCGGATCATCTGGCCGGTGGATTTTTGGTACAGCTATTTGCTCGGCGGGGTGCTCGGCTTTGCCCTGCTGTTTGCGATCGCGGCCATCAAGCCGGGGGCGATGGGGATGGGCGATGTGAAGCTGCTCGGCGTGTTGGGGTTCGGCATCGGCTGGCAAAACGTGCTGCTCACATTGTTTCTTGCATCCGTGATCGGTTTGGCAGTCGCCATCGTTTTGCTCGTTTCAGGTAAAGTGAAATGGAAGGGCGCAATCCCGTTTGGCCCTTCTCTCTGTGCTGCGGCGCTGCTCGCATTTTTTTGCGGCGACCGTTTGCTCGAAGCCTATCTATCCTTGTTCATCCAACTGTGAGGTGAAGGTCATGTGGAAACGTCTACTGAAAGGGAATACACCGAATTGGCAGGTCGGGCTGCACTTCCTTCCCTATGCGATCAAGCTGGCGGAGGTGCGCGCCGCCGATTCTACCTATGTGCGCAAGCAGGGGATCGTCCCGATTAATCCCGACATCATTGATAACCATGGCGTTCGCGACCGGGAATGGTTGGCTTTTGAACTGGAGAAAAAAGTGAAGGAATGGCATCTGCGCGGCAAGGAAGCCATCCTGTCTGTGCCGCTTTCCAATATCATCATTCGCCGGTTGACAATCCCGAAAGTGCCTGACAAGGAGATTCGCGATCTGGTGGAGATCGAAATCGAAAACTCGCTTCACCTGCCGTTTCAAAAACCGGTATTCGATTATGTCAAAATCCAAAATCCGCTTCTCCTGCCCAAAAAGGACGAGGCAAAAAACAGCGCGAGTGCCACCGGGTATGAGCTGGACGCCGAGCTGGAGCTTCAGCGCGAGCAAATCCAGCTGATGGTGATCGCCGCGCCGGAAGATACGGTCCAAAGCTATGTCGATACGGTGCGCAAAGCCGGTTTGAAGCCGGTTGCGGTCGATATCGAGCCGCTTGCCCTGTATCGCACGCTCGATCAGGAGTTTCCGGAAATCGCGGGCAATGGCATTTTGCTGATCAACATCACGTTAGCCGGAGCGGAGGTTGCCATTTTTTCCGCAGGCTACCCGGAGTTCGTCCGTTCGGTCGAGCTGTCGGTTCCTTTTTTCAACGCACAGCGCAGCAGAAGCTCGCTGGAGATGGCGAGACAGGCGATCGGCCTGATGGAGCGGGAAAATCGGCTGGAGAGCTATGTAAACGACCTGAATTCGGAAATGACACGAATCATGAACTTTTACCAATATTCCATGCACGATGGCAAACAAAAAGTCGAGCAAATCTATATGACGGGCGACTTTGGCGATATGCCAAAACTGGCGGAAAAGCTGCGCAGCCGGTATAGCATACCTGTCCATACCCCGGCTTTTTTACAGGTGGTCCGTCTGGATAAAATCAGCAGCCTGTTTGCTTTTGAAGCGGCGGTCGGCCTTGGATTAAAGGAAGTGCATAGTCGATGAGCGCTCACATTCAGATCAACCTGTTGCCACGGCCCAAACGGAAAATCCGTCAAATTCCCGTCATTTTGCTGCTCGGCATTCTTGCGATCGGGGCGGGCAGCTGGTATTTGGTACGGGACTATCAGGCGACGGTCCGTGACAATGCCGCGCTCGAAGCGCAGATTCAAGCGATCAAGGCGCAAAAGGAAGCCTTGCAGCAGACGTTGACGCAAGCCAGCCAAAAACCGGCCGATAAAGTGGATGCGACCGCATACCTTGCGCTGCCGCAATTGATCCGCAACGCGTCGGTTTCGACCGATTTTCTTCTGGACCGCTTGGCGGAGCTGCTGCCTGCAGGCAGTGTCATCAGCACCGTTGAATTCAAGGAACCGGACCAGGTGAAGGTTAGCGGGAAGTTCAGCACGGTCGAGGAGGCGGTCAGTTTCATCCAGGCTGTTGACCATTCCGCTTATTTTGCGATGGCCAAGATCGGGTCCGTCAGCGTAAGCAAGGATCAGAAAGCATTGGTAGAATCCGTGATCGGGCAAAAAGTCGCACCGTTTTACATGCTATCCTTTGAATTGACGGTCAAGAAGAATCAGGTCACAGGTTCGCCGAATGCGCAGCCAGCTGCCGCGCCCCAGGGACAATAACACACCAAAAAGGAGAGGAGAAATAAGGCATGACGATCAGTCGACAGACACTGCTTTTGGTGCTGATGCTAGTTTTCCTTGCCGGGGGTGCCTTTTATTACTTTGCGCTCATGCCGCTAAAAGCGAAGTCAGCCCAGCTCTCCGCTGATTTGGAGAAGGAAAAGTCGTATCTTGCAGCACTGCAGACAGCAGACGCGAAAAATAAGGGACAGGAAGTGGCGACGCTCCCGCCGAAGTTCCAAAACCAAATCCCGGAAGCGCCCTATCTGGAGCAAATCATGCTGGACATGACCCGTTTGCAAACCGTCAGCGGAGTTGATATGGACGGGATCGGACTGTCCAACAGCCTGGAAAATACAGCGGATCAGACCGGCCAAGGCAAGGCAAAAGCCGCGAAGTTTACGCCGATCGGATCATCGGCGGGGCAAGAGGGACCGACGTTTACCGGATTGGAGAACGTCAGCATCTCGACGAAAATCACGGGCAACTATGCGCAGGTGCACCGCTTTTTCCAGGAGGTGAACCAGTTGCCTCGGGTGATTCGCATCGATCAGGTCAAAATCTCGTCAAATGGCGGGAACAACCTGATAGAATTGCGCCCTTCGGCGGATGCGCAGAGATTCACCGCTGAAGTGACGATGGAAGCGTTCTTCTCGCCAGCGCTCGCGCCTTACTTCCCGAATCGCTTGCCGATTGTCGTAGCGCCACCGGCCAACCATGACAGTCCATTTGAATAAAAGCTTGTCATATTCGTAGATTTCCCCCCGTATGCTAGTTACTAGAAGAGTGCTGGTCAGAGGGGGATTTTTTATGCAAGCCAAAAAAAGCAACCAAATCACGATCAAACTGGATGGACAGCCTTTGCCGCAAGCAAAACCGGGCCGTCTGCCGATACAGCCAATTAAATCCACCCTGCATGAACATCAGGAAAAAACGCAGCATCAAACCGTGCCACCGTTCGATGAAACGAATATGCCCGCAAATCCCGTGACGGCGCCAGAAGCCATTCCCCATGACGATGACGCCATGCAGCGCTTGTCTGCCATCCGGCAAGCACGGGAAAGCAGAGAAGTAGAGCCTTTCCTTCAACCGGGGTGGGTGGAAGAGGAAGCCCTGCCGAATGACATCCATGCAGCAGAAGAAGTTGAAACGAGCGACAGGCAGCAGGGGCCGGTGTGGGAGGAAGAGGACGAGCCGAAACGTGGCAAGCTTGCGGCGTTTTTTGGCAACAAATACCGTGTGCTCTGGAAAAAGCCCGGGATGAAGATGCTGATTACGGTGACAGGGGCGGTGGTGGTCGGACTGCATTTCGGGTTCCTCGTCCTCGCGGTGTTCATGAACGAACAGCTCTCCCAATCCTATCGAACAGTCCTGGATGGAACGGTGCAGACGTTGGCGGCAGTTCAGGGGAACGCGCAGCAAAATACCCAACAGAATGGACAAAGCTCCGCGGCCGGGACGCACGCCCTGCCTGTGGCAGGCGAGGCAGCGAAAGGAGCGGCAGGAAGCCAGAAGATCCAGGTCACGCTGCCTGACCAACGGCTTTTCATCGCGCAGGGCGGTGTGTTCAGCGATCAGAAAGCGGCTGATCAAGCGGTGAAACCGCTCGCTGACAAGCAACTGCCACACATGTATGTCGAGGATGGCCCGAAACGGTACCTGTACCTCGCTGCAGCCACGAGCCGCGACCAAATTCTCGGCCTCGCCAGCCAGTTAAAAGCGATTGGTCAGGATGTTTATATAAAGGAAGTGACATTTCCAGGCATTAACAAGGGACTGACATCCCCAACCCAACCGACAGTAGCGGGTGCGCAGTCTGCCGCGTCGTTCAATCCGGCGGATGCACAAGGGTTTCTGGTCACGGGTTTTGAGCTTGCCCGCACGCTTGCGGATTGGTCGGGGCAGATGATGCGTGACGGCAAGGTGGTGAAGCTGCCCGCAGAGGCTGATGCCAAGCTGACCGAGCAGCATCGAAAACTGCTCGAGCAAAAAAAATCATTTGCCCAGATGATGCCGGAAGCGGCGCATGCAGACCTTGAGGCAATGGTGAACGGCATCACCCAAGCGGTGACGGCGTATGCCCAGGTGAAAAATCCGAACGCAGAATCGTATGCCTGGCAGGCGCAAAAAGGGGTACTCCAATTTGTGGAAAGCTACTTGCAGATCGTCAAGAAAATACAGCCGTAACAATTGATAAGACAGACTTTCTTGCAGGGAGGTCTGTCTTTTTGTAGAGTGGAGTGCAAGAGGATTTCAGGGATTGTTTCGCCATCTGTCATTTGCTACACTTATGTGTGGTTGTGATACCATCCACCCTTATGAAAGTAAGGATATAAAGGAAGAGAGAGAATGGTCGGGAGAGAGACGGTTACGTTCGTGTTGATTTTGCTCGCTGGAATGATTGCGGGAAGTATTCTCGGCGATATTTTGGGGGAGTGGCTTCCTTTTTTGAGGGTATCCAAGACTGTGTCATGGTCTCCTTCTCTGGACCTTGACATTCTGACGTTCAAACTTTCGCTTCAGTTGAAATTCAACTTGGCCAGCATCGCTGGGCTCGCATTCGCATTCTGGATTTCACGACGTGTAAGATAATTACTTGCTGGTAAGCTGGGTGGGAACAAAAATGTCAATTCAATCAACGCTTCTTCCGCTCATTTTGGCCTCGGGCTCTCCGCGCCGCAAAGAGCTGCTCCACGCATTGGGGTTTCCTTTTGTTGTGCAGTCAAGCGATGTGGACGAATCATGTGACGCCGGTTTGGCACCGGAAGCAATTGTAGAAGAGCTGTCGCTGCGAAAGGCGAATGCCGTGGCAGCCGAAAAGACGAGCGGGCTGGTGCTCGGCTCCGACACGATCGTCGTATTGGACAATCAGGTTCTGGGCAAGCCGCAGGACGAAGCGGAAGCGTTCCGCATGTTAAAGTCTCTGGCTGGCCGCGAGCACGTCGTGTTCAGCGGAGTCGCTTTGGTGGACGCTGCAAGCGGACGGCATGAAGTGGCGCACAGCTCGACGAAAGTACGGATGCGGCCGATGTCGGATGAGGAAATTCGCGCCTACATCGCGACAAAGGAACCGATGGACAAGGCAGGAGCCTATGCCATCCAAGGAATTGGAGCAACCATCGTCGAGGGAATCGTCGGCGATTATTTTACGGTTGTAGGATTGCCACTTGCATTGACGGCAGATTTGCTCAAGCGTTTTGATTTGCATGTTCTGTAGCGGATGATCCGACTGCCTAGACCTTCTTCTTGAGAAAAATCACCGCAACGAAAGAAGAAGCGGAGGGCAGAAAAATGAGTAACGCAAATGTGTGCAACAATTGGGGGAGCAATTACGTCTTTATAGAAGAGCGTCCACGCGAGCGTTTGCTTCGTTTGGGGGCTCAAGCCCTTTCAGAGGCGGAATTGCTCGCAATATTGCTGCGAACAGGCACGGAAAAAGAGAATTCCTATCAGCTTTCTGTTCGCCTGTTGGCTTCATTTCACGATTTGCGCGGGCTCTCACAGGCATCCTATGATGAACTGGTCAAGATCAAGGGAATAGGACCGGTCAAAGCGATTGAATTGCAGGCCGCGTTTGAGTTAGGACGTCGGCAAATGGGAAATATAGTTGGTAAACGTCCGGTCATTCGTTTACCCAGAGACGTAGCCGACTTGATGATGCCGCAGATGTCGATGCTCACGCAAGAGCATTTTGTCTGTCTGTTTCTCAATACGAAAAATCAAGTGATTGGCAAACAAACGGTATTTGTGGGCAGTCTGGACGCTTCGATCGTACACCCGCGTGAAGTCTTCAAAGAAGCGATTAAGCGTAGCAGTGCTTCCGTCATCTGTTTACATAATCATCCGAGCGGAGATCCGACACCAAGCCGCGAAGATATTGCTGTAACGAAGACACTGGTGGGAGCAGGGGACCTGGTGGGCATTTCGGTGCTCGACCATGTCATCATTGGTGATGGCAAGTACATCAGTTTGAAAGAGCAAGGTTATTTGTAAGGATTAATTCGTTAGGAAGAGCAGGATTCGTTCTTGCTTGCGAACATACGGAAGGAGATTTTTTATGTTTGGTGGTTTCGCACGCGACCTGGGCATCGACCTGGGTACAGCCAATACGCTTGTTTATATCAAAGGAAAAGGGATTGTTGTCCGTGAGCCGTCCGTCGTGGCGATTCGGACCGATACCAATACGATCGAAGCGGTGGGGAATGCCGCCAAAAACATGATCGGTCGTACGCCAGGCAACATCGTGGCTGTCCGCCCGATGAAGGACGGGGTTATTGCCGATTTTGAAACAACGGCGACCATGATGCGCTACTTCATTCATCAGGCGCAAAAGAACCAAGGCTTGTTCAGCCGCCGCCCCAGCGTGATGGTTTGTGTTCCTTCCGGCATTACCGCAGTCGAAAAGCGTGCGGTTGAGGATGCGACCAAGCAAGCAGGGGCGAAAGAAGCGTTTACGATCGAGGAGCCGTTTGCAGCCGCAATCGGTGCGGACTTGCCGGTTTGGGAGCCGACAGGAAGCATGGTTGTCGACATCGGGGGCGGGACGACCGAGGTTGCGATCATTTCGCTCGGCGGGATCGTAACCAGCCGTTCGATCCGTGTGGCAGGCGATGAAATGGATGAAGCGATCATCCAGTATATCAAACGCCGTTACAACCTGATGATCGGGGAGCGCACCGCTGAAACGCTGAAGCTCGAAATCGGTTCGGCAATCGCACCGGAAGAAGAGGAGTCTGTTGACATTCGCGGGCGCGACCTCGTAACCGGATTGCCGAAAACAATCAGCGTGACCAGTGAAGAAATTGCCTCCGCTTTGTCTGAAACCGTAGTTTCCATTGTTGAAGCTGTGAAGATCACGCTGGAAAAAAGTCCGCCTGAGCTTGCAGCTGACATTATGGACCGCGGAATCGTGCTGACCGGTGGCGGGGCTCTTCTGCGCAACCTGGATCGTTTGCTCAGCAAGGAGACCGGGATGCCCGTTCACGTTGCCGAAAATGCGCTTGACTGCGTAGCGATCGGTACCGGACGAGCACTGGATAATATGCATCTGTTCAAGTCGAAGCATGGTATTACCTCTTCCCGTTCCAAACGGGGCCGGTAAGAAGGCGGTGGCATGTTGTTCTTTGGAAACAAACGATTGATGGTAGTGCTTGTCGGGCTCGTGCTGCTCATTTCCGTCATGGGTTTTACCTCCAAGACGCGCGGAGCGTTGACGTGGCCTGAGAAGTTTTTGAAGGATACATTCAGCGTGGTGCAGGGCATTTTTTACGGCCCTGCCCAGGCTTTTTCCGCTTTTTTTGAAGATGTCGGCGATGCCTATAACGTCTATGAAGAAAACCGGGCATTGAAAGCCAGCCTCGACCAATATGCGCAAGTCACTGCCAAGCTTGCCGTTCTCGAAGCGGAGAATGATGAATTGCGCAAAACGTTGCAGGCGGAAAAGTCCACCTTGAAGCAATACCATCTCCGGATTGCGGAGGTTGTTGCCCGCAGCTCCGATTACTGGAACAACGCGGTGACGATCGACAAAGGACTCAAGCACGGGATCAAAAAAGACATGGCAGTCGTGACGGCGCAAGGTCTGATCGGCCGTGTGCAAAGTGTTTCGAATTTCTCCTCAACTGTGGAGCTTTTGACAAACATTGACGGTGGCAACCATATCGCTTCTGTCATTTTGGGCAAACAGGTTGTCAATGGCACCACAGTATATCAACAGGCAAACGGCGTCATCGAAGAGTACGATCCGCGGGAACGCATGCTGATCATGCGCAAAATTCCGCTCAACCAAAAAATTGAAGTCAACCAGCAGGTGCTGACATCAGGCCTTGGCGGCGTCATACCGCGCGGCTTGCCGATCGGGATCGTGGCGCGCGTGCAACCCGATGATTACGGCCTGACCCAAACCGCCTACATACAGCCAAGCGCAGATTTCGGCAACTTGAATGAAGTCATGGTTGTGGAGCGCGCGTATGTGACGACGCCGACAGGAGAATTGATTCCGTCCTCGCAACTGGATGAGACAGGCAATGTCAAATCGCCGGCAGTCGGATCGCAAACAACTCCTGGTACGAAGTCAGGCAGCGGAGGCGGACAGTAATGCCACGTTTTTATTTGACCGCAACGCTGCTGCTTCTGTTTTTGCTTGAAGGCACCGTCTTTCAAGTGTTTACCCCGCAACGATTTCTGGAGACAATGACGCTTGTTCCACGTTTCGCTTTGGTCGGTGCCATATTGGTCTCCTTCTTTTTAGGGAGGCGGGAAGGACTGTTTTATGGCATGGCGCTCGGTTTCCTCCATGACGTCCTGTTCGGCAATCTGATCGGCGTTTACACGCTGTCGATGATGGTGGCGAGTTATTTCTCCGGTTTGATCGTCAAGCTGTTCCATCGCAGCGCTGCGGTTTTTTTGACGACGATCAGCATTGTCCTGTTCGGCCATGAGTGGCTTGTCTACAGTTTGTTCCGCTTGTTTTCGATTGCGGTCGTCGATGTGCAGTGGGTGTTAACGAAGCAGATTATCCCGAACGTCATTGCCAATGTGATCTTCGCGATCATCGTCTATTGGCCGATGGCAAAGCTATGCGACAAAGTTCGGGCAAGACGTGAAAAAACGAGTGAGTAGTGGGAGTATGTGAGAGGAGGAGGATGCGTTGATGGGCGAAAAGAAAGAACACCAATCACATATTCCGACCCGCTTGAACATCTTGTTCGTCGTCGTGTTTCTGTTTTTCGCGATTATTATCCTTCGGCTTGCGTTCGTACAGCTTGTGGAAGGTGAACAATATAAGCACGATTTGGAGAAATACAGCACGCGTGAACTGCCGCTTCCGGCACCGCGCGGGCGTATTTTGGACGCGAACGGCGAAGTGTTGGTTGCCAACAAGCCGGTTTATACGGTGACGTTCGTAGAAGACCAGAATCAATCGATCAACCAGGAACAGGTTGCCGATAAGCTGGCAGGCATTCTGAAAGAAAACGATGAAAAGCCGGGTACGGACAAGGAATTGGTGAAAAAAGCGCTCGAGTACAAAGCGACGCTCCCTGTTTCTTTTAACGCGCAAGATACCGCCAAGCTGATCAGTCGGCTCGTGCCTTACTTAAACAGTCTCCCGAAAGCGGAGACTGTCGATCGGCTGAACGATTCGGATTTGATCAAGACGGCGCTGAAGATCAACCTGACCGTCCGCTCTCCGCTTGACGGCGACGGGCGGGAAAAACTGAAAAGCCAGGTTAAAGCGGCCTGGAAAACAAATGCTCCCGCGACCGATCTGCAGGATGTCTCGGACGGGGAGTTGATGAAATATGCCATCCAATACAACCTCGCCATTCCGGCGCGTCTCGATGACAAGGATCGGGAAAATTTGGCCAAGGAAGTAAAGGCAGGACTGCGCTTGCTGCCCGAACCAGCGAATCTCCAGGAGCGTTCCGACATGGACCTGCTCAAATACGCCGCGATGTTCGATTTGGATGTGCCGCTCAATCTGACGGAAGAGCAGCGACTCTTTCAATGGCGCAAGATGGGGATTTTGAAGGAGATGCGGTCATATGGCATCGCAAGCTATATCCCGCGCCGCGTCAAAGTAAACATCTCGCATGAGGAGATGTTCCAGATTGAGGAGCGACGCTCTGAGCTGCCCGGGATTAACGTCATCCTGGAGCCGCTGCGAGAGATTCACAAAGATCCGGACGGAACGGGATTCGGCACGCATTTCCTCGGCTATATCAAGCCGATCCGTCCCGAAATGCTGGCTGAATACGTTGCGCAAGGCTATTCGCGGACGGACATGGTCGGTGAGACAGGGCTGGAGCGTTTTTATGAGCGCACGTTGCGCGGGAAAGATGGCGCAAGCGAAGTGCACGTGAACAAAGATTCGCAGACGGTCGAGAAACGGCAGAAACGCGATCCGGAGCCGGGGAACGACTTGGTGCTTGCGCTGGATTGGAAGTTCCAAAGCAAAGTGGAGAGCATTTTGAAGAATCATATCGAGGACTTGAAAAAGCGCCCTTCCACGCCAAAAGAGCTGCGCGATGCACACGTCCTGGTGATGAACCCGACAAATGGGGAAATATTGGCGATGGCCAGCTATCCGGATTATGATCTGAACCTTTACTACGACCAGGAAGAATTCAACAAGCAATGGAAGACGTTGATTTTGCCAAACGAGCTGAACCATTTCATCGGCTCTTCCTATCCGCCAGCGTCCACCTACAAGCCATTGTCCGTCATGATGGCACTGCAGGAAGGATTGACGACTCCGGGTGAAACGATCATGGACCCGGGAGGCTTGAAGGTCGGGAATGTGTACATGCGCAACTGGAAAGCGGGCGGACACGGTCCGGTCAATGCGCGGCGTGCCCTGCAGGTTTCCAATAACACGTACATGTACACGATGGCGGTCCGTCTCGCTGACCGCGCGATGAATAAAAACATTAGCTATACCACACAGTTTTCGGTTCTCGATTACTACAATGCGCAATTCGGCCTCGGCGTGAAAACGGGTGTCGATTTGCCGTATGAAAGCTCAGGCTGGCCAAACCCCAACAATTATTACGGCAACCTTGCGCATGCGCTGATCGGGCAGTACGACCTTTTCACACCGATGCAGCTCGGCCAATATGTTTCAGCCATCGCCAATGGCGGCTATCGGATTCGTCCGCATCTGGTCAAAGAAATTCGCAAAGGGACGACCGATTTGAAAAAGCCGGGACAGACGTTGACGATTATGGAGACGGAAGTGTTGAACCGCGTGCAGATCGACCCGAAATGGATCAAGGTCGTGCAAGAAGGGATGCACATGGTGACACAGCCGGGTGGTACGGCTTCCGGCACGTTCAGAGGGCTGCCATTTGAAGTAGCAGCCAAAACAGGTACGGCCCAGTTAGGGAAAAAAGCGGAGAATGCGCTGATGATCGGCTACGCGCCTTATCAAAATCCACAGTTGGCTTTTGTCGTGCTGGTCCCTAACTCCATTAAGGACGGCGGGCACAGCTCTGACGCGTCCGGCCCGATTGCCCGCAAAATTTTAGAGGCTTACAACGAGATGTACCCTGGAAAATTGACGCCGGCACCCGTCGTTCCTTCTCCACAGCAAAAGAAATAACGACGGGTTTCGCCAAAATTTCCCCATGGAGCAGGAAAGTATTCGGGGATTGGCGAATGGTATCGTTTGAGGTGAACGGCGACAATGACTGCAACAAAGCAAAAGGTTACCATTAAAGGCAGAAAAGACGGCCTGGTCTTCTTCATGGATGACAGTTGTTCATTCGAGGAACTAATGGCTGACCTGCGTGAAAAAATAGAGCATAGTCACAATCAGATCTTGTCTGGCCCGTTGATCCGCGTCACCATCCAGCTGGGGAAGCGCTATTGCTCCCCCGAGCAGATGGAGCAGCTGACACAGGTTATTCGGCAAAAAGGCAATCTGGTTATTCATACAATCGACTCCGACGTAATCTCCAAGGAAGAGGCGTATGCCGAGATGTTGAAGGCGCGCTTTTCCTTGGAGGTCCGCAATGTCCGCAATGGACAGGTCATTCACTTTGATGGCGATCTTTTGCTGCTTGGAGATGTGAATCCAGGCGCGATGATTACCAGCACGGGAAGTATTTTTGTATTGGGCCATCTCCGAGGAATTGCTCATGCCGGCGTAAACGGCGACAAGCAAGCGATCATTGCTGCCGCCTCCCTGGAACCGACGCAATTGCGGATCGCTGGAGTGATCAGCAGGCCAGGTGAGGAATGGGCGGAACAAAAAGGTTCGACCGAGTTCGCCTATTTGGAAGAGGATAAAATGATCGTCGCCAAAATGAATCATTTGATGCGCGTTCGCCCTGAATTGGGGGTAAAGCGGTGAAGAGCCGGTTGCCCTGTGCAAGAGAGCGAAACTGCTGATAAACGAGACTACATCGATAGGTTTGCATAAGGGAAGCACAGGCTCCCTTGCAAATGAGGCATGAGGCATGAAGAAAGTGGGGATGCGATTTGGGTATTGCAATTGTAGTAACATCGGGAAAAGGCGGGGTGGGCAAGACAACGACCTCGGCCAATCTGGGAACTGCACTTGCCATGAACGGTCAAAAAGTCTGCATGGTGGATACGGACATCGGACTGCGTAACCTCGACGTTGTGATGGGCTTGGAAAACCGGATCATTTACAATCTGGTAGACGTGATTGAAGGCGAATGCCGCCTGTCGCAGGCTTTGATCAAGGATAAGCGCGTAGAAACGCTTGCGCTTTTGCCAGCTGCACAGACAAAAGATAAATCAGCCGTCACACCTGAGCAAATGGAGCAGGTGATCAAGGAGCTGAAGGAAGAGTTCGATTATGTCGTGATCGACTGTCCGGCAGGGATTGAGCAAGGATTCCGCAACGCGGTCGCCGGTGCTGATCAGGCGATTGTGGTCACCACCCCGGAAAAAGCGGCGGTACGCGATGCTGACCGCATTGTCGGCTTGCTGGAGCGGGAAAAAGTAGGAATGCCGAAGCTCATCATCAATCGGGTGCGCCAGCACATGGTGAAAAATGGCGACATGCTTGAAGTCGAGGACATTCTGGATTTGCTAGCCATTGACTTGATCGGCGTTGTCCCTGATGATGATTATGTCATCAAGTCGGCCAACATGGGGGAACCTACCGTGCTGAGCCATGAATCGCGCGCGTCGCTTGCGTACCGCAACATTGCCCGCCGGTTGCTGGGAGAATCGGTTCCGCTCATGCAGCTTGACCAAAAAAGCGGCATGCTGACCAAGATGCGCAAATTTTTCGGATTGGGCTAAAACAAAGAAGGCTCTCGCACTTTGAGCTTCCTATCAGAGACAGGGGAATACCCTGTTTCTATATTTTTGTAGGAGGAGAAACATGGACTTGGAAAAAAGACTGTGGAAAGAGCTGGACTGGATGGTCCTGCTGATTCTCCTTGGTCTAGGCGCATTCAGTTACTTAGGCATCTCAGGGTCGGCAGCAGGCGTCGATAAGGCGAACATGCAAGTGATATGGTATTTAGCCGGATACGTCGTGCTGTTCGCGATGCTGCTTTTTGACTACCGCATTTTCTATACGCTCGCGTTTCCTTTTTACGGGCTTGGGATCATCTTGCTGATCGGGGTCTTTTGGACGACGCCGATCAACAACACGACGAGTTGGTACAATTTGGGACCGGTTCTGCTGCAGCCGGCAGAGCCGATGAAGCTGTTCACGATTTTGGCGGTGGCGCGTCTTTTGGCCAAACACTCGGAGAATCCGGACCGTTTCCGCTATTTTTACCAGCTGATCCCTCCTGCGATGCTCATCGGTATACCGACGCTCTTGATCCTGGTTCAGCCCGATCTGGGGAATGCCACGGTCTACTTGGGAATCGCGGCCACGATGCTGGTTGTCGGCGGGATCCGCAAGCGGCACATCATGGTTTTGCTGACCTTGATTGGGGCTTTTTTCGGGGTCATGACGTACTTTTACATGTTCCATCGGGATACGATTTTCTTTAAAATTTTCAAGCCCTACCAGTGGGACCGCATCGTCTACTGGCTGAATCCCGATCTGGATGCAGTGGGAAAAGGCTTTCAGCTCAAGCAAGCCCTGATTTCCATCGGGTCGGGCCAATTGATGGGAAAAGGCGTCCATACGGCAACACAGGCCAGCTTCGGGTGGGTGCCGGTAGGGGAAAGCGACTTCATCTTTACGGTCATTGCGGAGAAGACGGGGTTTATCGGCGGGGGGATTTTGATGATCCTGTACTTTTTCCTCGTCTATCGTCTGATCCAGATCGCGATGCAGGTGAAGGACCCGTTCGGCTCCTATGTCGTCTCCGGCGTCGTCGGGATGCTGACCTTCCAAATATTCGAGAATATCGGGATGACCATCCAGCTGATGCCGATTACGGGGATTACGCTGCCGTTTATCAGTTACGGGGGAAGCTCGCTGATCACGAACTTTATGATCCTTGCCGTCGTGCTGAATATTGGCATGAGAAAGCAGTATGGCAGGTAACAAAATTTTGTGAGATCGCTCACTTCTACATTCCAATGCGATCAAAAAGCGTGACAAACCCAGATAAGTATGGTAAACTCTGTTTAAGTTAACCATTTTACTGACCTAAAAGTGATTTGATGATTGGATGATAGTCGTACCTTATGAGATGCGTCACCATGTGGTCAAATCTCATTTGGTACGGCTTTTTTCGTACATGAAAGAGCGCTTTAGTAAATTAGGTTAACGTAACTTAACGCCTCATATAGGCGTGATTTTTGGGAGGTATTTCTTCATGCAACAAGGTACAGTAAAATGGTTCAATGCAGAAAAAGGCTTCGGCTTCATTCAAGTTGAAGGCGGAGAAGATGTATTCGTACACTACAGCGCGATCCAATCCGAAGGTTTCAAAACCCTCGAAGAAGGTCAAAAAGTTGAATTCGAAATCGTTCAAGGTAGCCGCGGCCCACAAGCTGCTAACGTTATCAAGCTGTAAGCTTTGATTGAACGAGCAAAGCAGTTTCTCTTGGAAAAGGGAAACTGCTTTTTTCTTTTTTTTCGCAGATGCTGCCGCGCATGTCCGATCGCTGAAGGACATGCGGCCCAAGGCGTGTCCAGACGCGGCATATACGGGGGAGACAAGTCATAGAATGATACAAACGCTTGCCCCGGAGGGACGCCTATGTTCAATGAGGTAGACCGTGTTAAAGAGCGAAGACGGGAGCGCATCGAAAAAATCCGCATGCAGCAGCCGCGGGACGGGATGCCCCCTTATTTTCATGAGCTGGATGATCCGATCGAGGAGAGTTTTCGGCCAAGCCTGTATCCCGCAGGCAATCGTGCGGAAGAGGAGAAGGACGAGACCTTGCGCATGCCGCCGCAGGACAGGCTCGGCTTGCAAACGTTTGGCTCGCTCCTGTTAATCGGCGTAGCCTATCTGGTGTTCCAATCCAATGTCGCGCTGCCGAACGGATGGAAGGAGACGGCGAAGGAGGTCATGACGCGCGATTACAACTTTGAAAGCGTAGCGAACTGGTATCAAAGCGCGTTTGGCAAGCTTCCGTCCGTGCTGCCGGCGTTTGCCGGAAAAGATGCGGCTGTGCCTGCCCATACCAATGTTCAGACGCAAAAATGGAAAGCGCCTGCGACGTGGAAAGTCGTACAGCCGTTCACAAATGCAAACGGGCGTGTCGTGGTGAATGTCGGCGCCGACGGCAAGGTGCTGAATGCGGAACAAGGGTGGGTGACCTTTATCGGCGAAAAGCCGGGGCTGGGGCTTTCGGTTGTGGTCCAGTATGCCAATCAGCGGGAAGTCTGGTTTAGCAACCTGGAGCAAGCGGCTGTCGCTCTCAACGACTGGGTGTACCCTGGCAGCACGATCGGCATTGCGAGAGCAAATGGGAATCAAGAGCGGCAAGCCGTGCTTGTGGTCAAGGAGGGAGAGAAATTCATCAATCCACTGGATGTGATTCCGATTGAGTAATCTGCAATTTCGCGGCATCAAGTTTCGCATCCATCTGCTCTTCTGGGGCGTCATCGCGTTATCGCTCGCAGCCGGCTACTTCATTGAAACGATCACGCTGTTCGTGATCGTTTTCATCCACGAACTCGGACATATCGCGGTCGCCCGGGAGCTGGGCTGGACCGTGAAGGAAGTGCAGTTTCTGCCATTTGGCGGCGTGGCGATTATGGAGGATGAGGCGGCCTCGGCCCCTTTGGATGAGATCGTAATCGCCTTGGCAGGGCCGTTTATGAATATTGTGATGATTTTTTTTTCGCTTCTCTTTTGGCGGTTCGGCTGGTGGACGGAAGAGTGGACCCGGTTTTTCATGATGAGCAACTGGCTGATCGCAGGCTTCAATCTGCTGCCGATCTGGCCGCTTGACGGGGGACGCATCGTGCAGGCGATCCTTTGCTTCCGGCTCCCTTACCGGACGGCAGCGCTCGGGACATTGGGCATGAGCGTGCTTCTTGCCGGCATCCTCCTGGGCAGCGGCCTGTTTTTTCATCATATCAACAGCGTGGTGGTTGCGCTTTACTTGCTGTTTGTGAACGTCGAGGCGTTTTTGCGATTTCCCTATCACTTTATCCGGTTTTTGATGGACAAGTACGCACGGCTGGAGGAAGAGGAGCGCATGCATCCGATCGCGCTTCATGGGGCGACATCAGTGGCGGGAGCTTGTCAGGAGCTTCGGCGCGGATGTCAGCATATGTTTATTGTCAAAGGGATGTCAGGCGGCATTTTGACGGAAGAGCGATTGTTGTATGCGCTGCTTGTGGAACGAAGGCATCAGCATCCGATATCGAGCTTGCTGACGTAAGGAGCTACTTGCAGCAGGGTTGCAAGCCTATGGTCTTTCCTTGTATAACAGGGATAGACCTTTTATTATCGATACTTTCGGAGGCGGGCAGGTTGAAGCGAATTTTGATTGAGGCGTACAACGGGAATGAGCGCATTGCCGTTTTGGAGCATGGACGGCTCGCCGAGCTATTCGTGGGAGCGGACGGAACGGGACAAATTCTCGGCAACATTTATCGGGTTCGAATTCAAAAAGTATTGCCTGCGATGCAAGCGGCATTCGTGGATGCCGGACCGGAGGGCAATTTTTATTTGTATATCGACGATGCTTTGCCTCCAGGCTGGAAGGAAGAGCGCGGGACGCCCAAGCCGAATATCCGCGATTTGGTGCGCGAGGGGGAAGAGCGGATCGTGCAGGTTTACAAGGAAGCGGTGGGCAGCAAATCGCCCAGCGTGACCCTGGACGTGGGGTTGCCCGGCCGGATGCTGGTGTATCAACCTTTTGCAGGCGGTCACATTTCGATCTCGCGAAAGCTCGGCGACGAGAAAGAACGCTTGCGCCTGAAGCAGGTCGCCGCCCCTTTGCTTGCCGGCACGGAGGGTGTGATTTTGCGGACGCAGGCGGAAGGCGCGAGCGCCGAGGAGTTGGCCAAAGAACTCGCATACTTGCGGAGCATTTGGACGGATGCGCTTGCCGATACGGCTGGAAAAAAAGTGCCGTGTCTCCTTTACCAGGATGCCGATCCGCTGTTAAAAATGATCCGCGATACGGCATCCGCGGAGCTTGATGAGCTGGTCATCGGCGATTTTACCGTTTTTTCGCGAGTAAAACGGTATGTGGCTGCCGTTTTTCCCGATCTGCTCGACAAGCTGTCGTTCTACCAAGGCAAGCAGCCGCTGTTTGACGTATACAAAATCGATGACGAGCTGCATCGGGCCCTGCAGCGTGAAATCGCGCTTCCGAGCGGAGGCTCGCTTGTGATCGACCAGACGGAGGCGATGACCGTCATCGATGTCAATACGGGCAAGTTTACCGGCAAGGCGTTTGGTGATCTGGAGGAGACCGTGACGCGCACCAATCGGGAGGCGGCCAAAGAAATCGCACGCCAGCTGCGACTGCGTGACATCGGCGGGATCATCATCATCGATTTCATCGACATGAAAAAAGTGGCCAATCGCGAGCGGGTGCAGGCGGAGCTGACGGCGGCGCTTGCGGCTGATCGTTCGCCCGGCAACGTTTTGGGGTTCACCAAGCTGGGCTTGATGGAGATGACCCGCAAAAAGAGCCGGCAAACACTCTCGCACGCGCTTACCGTCCCATGCCCGCTGTGCAGCGGCAAGGGCAGGGTTTTGTCAGGGGGCGAGTTGCTGTATCAGCTGGAACGGGACTTGCAGCAGATGGTTCGCCTCAATGACATCGAGGCCGCAGTCATCGAGCTGCCTGCTGAACTGCACGAACAAGCAAAAGAAATGGCCAAACGTCTTTCCATCGAGCTGCTGCTGGGAACGCCGGACAACCATCAGCAGGACCGCTGTCAGATTCGTTATGCGGGCAGTTTGGCCGAAGCACGCGCAAAAGCGGAGAGAATGAAATGAGCCTGTGCTATTGACGATAGGCCGCCAGCTATGCTATTCTAATCTTTGTCATGCAGATATGCTTGTCACCTCAAGCATGCTGTAACCGCACGAACCAGGTACATAAGCTGATTGTCCCCACGGGGAGCAGTCACACCTGTCATGGCGAGTCTTAGTATAGGGAGGTGCAATACAAATGTACGCTATTATCGAAACTGGTGGCAAACAGTACAAAGTTGAAGAGGGCTCCGTTCTTTTCATCGAAAAACTGACTGCAGGTGAAGGCGAAGCTGTTACTTTTGACAAAGTTTTGCTCGTGAGCAAAGACGGCAAAGTAACTGCAGGTGCTCCAACTGTAGCTGGCGCGACTGTAACTGGTAAAGTAGAAAAACATGGCAAAGGTCAAAAAGTGCTCGTGTTCAAATACAAAGCCAAGAAAAACTATCGCCGCAAGCAAGGTCATCGTCAACCATTCTCCAAAGTTGTGATTGAAAAAATCAACGCTTAATTTGGTGACACGATGATTACGATTGAAATCAAACGCAATCCTACCGGTATTGAAGAGATCATTGTCTCCGGACATGCCAAAGCTGCCAGACACGGAAAAGACATCGTCTGCTCCGCTGTTTCGGCAATCGCCTTTGGCACTCTCAATTCTGTTCACGTATTGCTCGGAATCATACCTGACGTCAAGCAAGCGGATCAGAGCGGCGGCTACCTCAGCTGGCGGCTTGCCACCGATACCGATGAGGCCATCGGGGAGAAGCAGCAATTGCTGGCGGAAAGCATGGCGATTTCGATGATCATGATTGCGGAAAACTACGGCAAGTATGTAACGGTGTCTGATACAAAATGGCAAGGAGGTGCAACACAATGAAAATGCTTTTTTCCGTTGATCTTCAGTTCTTCGCCTCCAAAAAAGGGGTAGGTTCGACCAAGAACGGACGCGATTCCATCGCGAAACGTCTGGGCACCAAACGCGGTGACGGTCAATTCGTTAAAGCTGGTAACATCCTCGTTCGCCAACGCGGCACGAAGATCTATCCAGGTACGAATGTAGGCATTGGCGGTGACGACACGCTGTTTGCTACTGCTGATGGTATCGTTCGCTTCAAGCGTCTGGGCCGCGATCGCAAACAAGTTGTGATCGAACCAGTAGCGACTCAAGCATAAGAAAAGTCAGCGAGACATAACCCAGCCTAACCGCTGGGTTTTCTTTTTAACGTACGACGATTCATACGCTCCATCCAATCGCGGCCACTCATCGCTGAGCTGGCCGCGATGGAGGTTTTTGTATGAAAAGGACCCCGTTTTTGTGAAGCGAGCCGCTGCGGAATCGCTGGCTCAGACAAGGAGTGGCCGCATTCTGAATCGATGCGCTGGCAAGCGGGGAATCTATGGTATCGGGTGTGAAGACGTTGAGCGACGACCAAAAAATGATTACCAAGCAGACGGATCTGGTGCTCCAGCTCTTAAATCAACAGCGACATGATTGGTTAAACCATGTTCAGGTGCTGATGAGCTATTTGAAGCTGGGTCGTCCGGAGCGTGCGGAAGAATATTTGAAGCGGGTAACGGAGCTGACATTTCATGAAGGAATGATCTCTCGCATTCAATTTCCACAATTGGCCGTTTTTTTGCTTAGCTTTCATGCGCTGCACAATGAGCTGCGGCTCGAAGTGGAGATGGACGGGCCCATCGACTTCTCAACCATCGATATCGATCGCGAAAGCGTGTATCGGTTTCTAACAGGTCTGGTGTTTGCGGTACAGGAACATCTGGACTCATCGGCTCCTGATGCAGCCAGCATGCTGATTTCGTTTTCTCAAACAGAGGAAGCCCTTGTCATTCGTTTTGACTTAGACGGGATGCTCACTGCATCAGGGGAAGCGATTGTGGCAAAAATGGTAGAAAAACAATCAGCTGCGTGTATGACCGAGTGGATACATACCGAAGAAGAATGGCTTTTGGAAACACGCTTTTTCATACAGGATGTAACGATCAAAGGGTAGGTGGCACCATGTTTGTAGATCAAGTGAAAGTCTATGTTAAAGGCGGGGACGGCGGAAACGGAGCGGTTTCCTATCGCAGGGAAAAATACGTTCCGCTCGGCGGTCCTGCCGGAGGCGACGGTGGCCGCGGCGGCGATGTCGTGTTTGTCGTGGACGAAGGATTGCGCACGTTGGTAGACTTTCGTTATCAGCGTCACTTTAAGGCACCGCGCGGCGAACACGGACGCAACAAGTCGCAGCACGGCGCGGGCGCAGAAGATATGCTGGTTCGCGTACCTCCAGGAACAACCGTCGTCGATGCGGATACGGGCGAAGTGATCGCTGACTTGGTTGAGCACGGGCAGCGTGCGGTCATTGCAAAAGGCGGACGCGGCGGACGCGGGAACATCCGCTTCGCCACTTCTGCCAATCCGGCGCCGGAGATTGCGGAAAACGGCGAACCGGGCCAGGAGCGCAACATCACGCTGGAACTGAAATTGATTGCGGACGTCGGACTCGTCGGGTATCCGAGCGTGGGCAAATCGACGCTGCTTGCCAGCGTCACAGCAGCACGCCCCAAAATCGCCGCATATCACTTTACGACGCTCAAGCCGAATTTGGGCGCAGTCGATTTGGGCGAGCGCAGCTTTGTGCTGGCGGACCTGCCAGGGCTGATTGAAGGCGCACATGAAGGCGTCGGCTTGGGACACCAGTTCCTGCGGCATGTGGAGCGGACGCGCCTGATCATTCATGTGATCGATATGGCAGGCACAGAAGGTCGCGATCCGTACGAGGATTATGTATCGATCAACCAGGAGCTGAAGCTGTACAACATCCGGTTGGAAGAGCGTCCGCAAATCATCGCAGCCAACAAAATGGACCTGCCGGAAGCGGAAGAGAACCTCAAGCGTTTCCGTGAGCTGGTTCCTGACGTGCCGATCTATTCGATCTCGGCAGCTACGAATCAGGGCGTCAAAGAACTGATGTATGCGGTAGCGGACAAGCTGGAAACCTTGCCGCTAAAACCGGTGATCGAGGAAGTGGCAGAGGTGGAAGCGCGCGTCGTATTCAAGGCGGAGCCGGAAGCGGCGGAGTTCGAAATTACGCGCGACAGCGAGGGTGCATTTATCGTGAGCGGCGAAAAGATCGAGAAGCTGGCGCGGATGACCAATCTGAACAGCTACGACTCGATTCAGCGCTTTTCACGCATCATGCGCAGCATGGGCATCGACGACGCGCTGCGCAAGCGCGGCGCGAAAGATGGCGATACCGTGCACATTGGCGATTTCGAATTCGATTTCGTCGAATAATCATCACAAGCAGGCAAAAGGAGGGGAGAGTCCCTCCTTTTCTTTTTGGACGGGACAGCGACCGTATTGCTTTTGCAAAAGGACAACTGCAAAGATTTTATGAAGCGGATTGTCAGTATGATCGGTTTGATGCTACTATTTGGGAAACTTGGCTTTGAAGGGAGTAGAGAGCTTGACGCGGTTGGAATTTATCCAGGAGCTGGACGGATTACTGCGCAGTTTGTCCGACAAGGAACGGTTGGACATCCTCGCTGACTATACCAAACATTTTTTAAGCGGCATGGAGCAGGGGAAAAGCGAGGAGGAGATCGCTGCATCACTGGGAAGTCCCGAATTGATTGCCCAGCGCATCATCGAGGCGCGGGGACATGAGCGGCGGGTAGCGGGGGAGACCGTCCCGATGGGTGTCAGATCGATCATCATGGCGATCGCCTTGATCATGATCAACCTGATTTTTGTGCTGGGGCCGTTTATCGGCTTGTTAGGCACGCTGCTCGGCATGTTCGCGGTAGCTGTCGCCCTCGTGCTGTCTCCGCTCGGCATCGTAAGCGGCATGGGCTATGCAGGCACGGAAGCCGAACGATGGTTTATCGTCTTTGCCGGAATCGCGGCGGTAGGGCTTGGGGGCATGCTCGGAGTAGCGTTGATTGCCTTCACCAAATGGATCTTCTATTTGACCAAGCGTTACCTCCAGTTTAATTTGACGCTGATCCGGGGGAAATAACATGAAACGAATTTTGAAATCTGTATTTTTGCTGTCGTTACTGCTGTTTTTGGTCGGGGCCGGCGGACTTGCCTATACGTACGTCAAACACCCGGACATTCAATTTGGCTCGATTGCGTCGAAAAAGATTGACGAACAGAAAAAAATTCCGGCCGACCCGATTTCAACGCTTGCGGTGGAAACGGACACGACCGACATTTCCGTCATTCCGTCCGGCGATGCGGACATCCATGTGAATCTGGGGGGACAAATTTCCGAGCAGCAAAGGAAGGTGCTGACGTTCGAGGCCACGCAATCAAAGGACGGCACGCTGCGCGTCAATGTTAAAAAAGGCAGCGTATTCAGCTTTCCGTTTCAATTCGACGGCAGGCTGGAGCTGATCATCTCCGTTCCGCCAAAAGCGTTTGAACGCATCGAGCTTACGAGCGGCACAGGCGATGTCAAGATCAAAAACGTGCAAGCCAAGCAGCTGAAAGTGGAAACGTCGACAGGGGACGCACTGGCACAGGATAGCCAGACACAGGATGCAGCGATCCACACATCCACAGGAGATGTCAAGCTGGCGGATCTCACCGGGAGAATGGATCTTTCCACCGATACGGGCAACATAAACGCGACCTTTACGAAAAAGCTGGAGCAAGACGTGACAATCGATTCCTCAACGGGCGATGTGGCGATTCGATTGGGGGCGCTTCCGGATGCGTTGCGTACCGAACTGGAATCATCGACAGGCGAAATCAGGGCGAGAATCAAGGGGTTGCAGGCAGAAGAGCAAAAAGAGCATTCGTTCCAAGCCGCATACGGCACCAACGGCCCACTGATTCGCGTTACAACGTCGACGGGAGAAATCGAATTGACACAATAATGGTCATGACTGTTTTTCCCCTCTCATCGGGGGACAAAAGTGCGGACCGCAAGCGTTTTTCAGAAAAAAACGAGCAGAGGCTTCAGCCGCCTCGCTCGTTTCCTTCTGTAACCGGGGAAGAAGACGCCATTCTTTTGTCTGCCTCGCGCCCAAACTGATCGAGATCGCTCGGGCGTCCCGGCGGATGATTGTTGCGGCGTTCCGATTTGTCCGATTTGCCACGTCCACCCATGCTGGACTCACCTCTCTTTGTTTGATCAACACGCCTCTAGTGTTAGCGTAGCACCCCTTCCTTATGTAAATGCTCATCTGCCCGGTTTTATCCAATATCATCATTTGTTTGACTTTTTTCTATTTTGCGATTTGGGGTTGCCACTCCTTGTTGATTCCGCTATAATGTCCACTAACGGAAAACAGTTGTATTCCTTGGGAGGACATATGTCGAAACGTGAGGAAAAGTTTTATCTGATTCGCTCGGATATCCTGCCAGAGTCGATCGCCAAGACGATCGAGGTAAAGAAGCTTCTGGAAGCGGGCGAGGTGGACACCGTCCATGAAGCGGTGGAGCGCGTGGGTCTGAGCCGCAGCGCATTTTACAAATACAAGGACGGGATCTTTCCGTTCAACGCGATGATGCGGGAGGAAATCATGACGGTGATGCTTACGCTGGAGCATCGGTCCGGCATTTTGTCCAAAGTGCTGCAGCTTGTGGCAGATCAGGGCGGCAACGTCTTGACGATCAATCAGACCATTCCGTTGCAAGGGATCGCCAATGTCTCGATGTCGGTTGAAATGGCGAACTTGAAAATATCCAGCACCGAATTCCTCGATAGCCTGCAGCAGTTCACAGGTGTGCGCAAGGCGATGATCGTAGGGCGGGGATAGAAGCATTCATCGAACCAGGCTCTGCCGATCCAGTGGTGAAGCCGGTTTACCTTATTTTTTGCATAAATAGGAGGAAGAGAGATGGCAGAAAAGGTTGTTAAGGTTGGCTTGTTGGGTTTTGGCACTGTAGGAACCGGCGTCGTCCGCATCGTGCAGGGTCACCAGGATGATTTGGTCAAGCAAACCGGCATGGGCATCGAAGTCCACAAGATTTTGGTCAAAGACAAAGAGAAAAGCCGCAGCATCAGCGGTTTGGATAATAAAATCACATCGGATGCATACGACATCATCAATGACCCGGACGTAGATGTCATCGTGGAAGTGATCGGCGGTATCCATCCGACGAAAGAATACATTCTCGATGCATTGGAGCAAGGCAAGCATATCGTGACCGCCAACAAAGATCTGATGGCGCTGCACGGGGCGGAAATTTTGGCAAAAGCCGAAGAAAAAGGCTGCGACGTGTTTTACGAGGCGAGCGTGGCGGGCGGGATTCCGATTCTGCGCGCGCTGGTGGAAGGCTTCTCCTCCGACCGCATCACCAAAATGATGGGGATCGTCAACGGGACGACCAACTACATCATGACCAAAATGAGCCAGGAAGGCGCAGACTATACCGACGTTTTGAAAGAAGCGCAAGCGCTCGGCTATGCGGAAGCAGACCCGACTTCCGATGTGGAAGGGTTTGATGCAGCGCGCAAGATGGCGATTCTGACCACGCTTGGCTTCCGTGTGCCGCTCAAGCTCGACGAAGTCGATGTGAAAGGGATTAGCGGCGTGAGCAAGGAAGACATCGCGTACGGCAAAAAATTGGGCTATGTGATCAAGCTGCTGGGTCTGGCTCGCCGCGATGAGGATGAAGTGGAAGTAAGCGTGCAGCCGACGATGGTGCACAAAGATCACCCGCTCGCATCCGTAAACGGCGTGTTCAATGCGGTGTACGTCCATGGTGAAGCGGTGGGCGAAACCATGTTCTACGGACCGGGTGCAGGCGAATTGCCAACTGCGACCGCTGTCGTCTCCGACCTCGTGACGGTTGTGAAAAACATGAAGCTCGGCGTAAACGGCCGCGGCATGGTTGCCCCTTATAAAGAGAAGAAACTGAAAGACGATTCCAAAAAGCTGTCCAAATACTTCCTGCGTCTGATCGTCGCCGACAAACGCGGCGTGCTCGCCCAAATCACCCAGCTGTTGGCGAACAAAAACATCAGCCTGGATCAAGTGCTGCAGCAGCCATACAACGGCGGCAAGCAAGCGGAGATCATCATGGTGACGCACGTGGCGGCCAAGAGCGACATGAACGACGTGCTGCTGTACCTGAAAGATATGGACTTTATTACAGAAATCAAGAGCTGCTACCGTGTTGAAGGAGGAGAATAAACAAATGAACGCGCAAGCCCAGAACCAATACACACGCCAATCCGGCATCATCGCCCGCTACCGCGAATTTTTGCCGGTAACCGATAAAACACCGATGCTTACCTTGCATGAAGGAAACACACCGCTGATCCATGCACCGAATTTGTCCAGGGAGCTGGGGCTTGATCTGCATTTCAAATATGAAGGGCTGAACCCAACCGGATCGTTCAAAGACCGCGGGATGGTAATGGCGGTTGCCAAAGCGATCGAGGAAGGCAGCACGACCATCATGTGCGCGTCCACCGGAAACACGTCCGCTGCTGCTGCCGCTTATGCGGCTCGCGCCGGCCTGCGCTGCATCGTGCTGATCCCGAACGGCAACATCGCGCTCGGCAAACTGGCACAGGCGATCGCTTACGGCGCGGAAGTCATCGCGATCGACGGCAACTTTGACGAAGCGCTCAACATTGTGCGCGACATTACTGCGACAGAGCCGATTACACTGGTGAACTCGGTCAACCCGTACCGCATCGAAGGGCAGAAAACGTCCTCCTTCGAAATTTGCGACGCCTTGGGCAAGGCGCCTGACATTTTGGCGATCCCGGTCGGCAACGCAGGGAACATCACTGCGTACTGGAAAGGCTTTACGGAATACAAAGCGGCTGACCGCATCAGCTCGCTTCCGAAAATGTACGGCTTCCAGGCAGCGGGCGCAGCGCCGCTCGTGCTTGGTCATACCGTAGAGAATCCGGAGACGATCGCGACTGCAATCCGGATCGGCAATCCGGCAAGCAAAGAAGGGGCGCAAAACGCTCTGCGCGAGTCGGAAGGCTACATCGATTCCGTTACCGATGAGGAAATTCTCGATGCATACCGTCTGCTCGCGAGCAAGGAAGGCATTTTCTGCGAGCCTGCCTCTGCAGCGTCGCTCGCCGGCATCATCAAGGCGCGCAAGGCTGGTAAAGTGGCGGATGGCCTGACGGTTGCCTGCGTCTTGACCGGAAACGGCTTGAAAGACCCGAACATCGCATTGAAAGCGGTGGGAGCAGAACCGCGCGAAGTGGCGGCCACGCGCGAAGCGGTGATGGCGGTTATCGCAGGAAGCAAGGGTGAGTAAGGACGTGAGCAACATGACCGTGCGGGTAAAGGTGCCGGCCAGCACCGCCAATCTGGGGCCCGGCTTCGACACGCTCGGCATGGCGTTCCAACTGTACAGCACGATTACCATGCGTTTTGCCGAGAAGACGGAAATCCGCCTGATTGGCGAGGAGCTGCAAGAGCTTCCGGTCGACAAGACCAACCTCGTGTATGAAGTGGCGGCAGGACTGTTTGCAAAAGCCAATCTGCCCGAGCCCGAGCTGTACATCGAAATCGAAACCGAGGCACCGCTGACCCGCGGATTGGGCAGCAGCGCCTCGGCGATTGTCGGTGCGCTTGCCGGAGCGAACGCGCTTGCCGGGGAACCGTTTACCCGCGATCAACTTTTTGAAATGGCCAGCAGGCTGGAGGGGCACCCGGACAATGTCGGTGCCTCGGTTTTTGGCGGATTTGTCGTCGCTGCCATGCCGCAGGATGAATCCCAACCGATTCCGTACGCGACGTTTCCTGTACCCAAAACGTTAAAGACACTCGTCGTCATCCCTGATTACTGGCTGGCTACCCATAAAGCCCGCGGCGTCCTGCCTGAGGTGTACACCAAGGCGGATGTCATATATAATGTAGGGCATAGCAGCCTGCTGGTCGCGGCATTGGCACAAGGCCGCCTGGATTTGTTGGCGAGCGCGATGCAAGACCGGATGCATCAGCCGTATCGCGCGCCGCTAGTCCCGGGGTTGGCGGAGATGCTGGCCGAAGCGACGGCACATGGCGCGCTTGGCGCAGCGTTGAGCGGAGCCGGACCCACCACGCTGTTTTTCTATGAGAATGAACAGCAGGAAAAAGAGCTGCGCAGTTTTATCGCAGCGGTGATGGCCCGACACGAGCTGTCCTACAAGCTCATGGAGCTGTTGATCGACGAGCAGGGCGTACAGATCGAAACCGTGTAGAAACGGATAGGAGTTTACTTATGGAGAAGAAACTAGCCTTTTTAGGCCCGCGTGGCACGTTCAGCGAGGAAGCGGCGCGCTCACTGCCCATTCCGGGACAGATCGACTATCTTCCGCAGCCGACGATCATCGACGTGCTGGAAGCTGTCTGGAATGACAAAGCGGAGCTCGGCATTGTGCCGATGGAGAATTCCATTGAAGGAACGGTCAATTCAACGATGGATTGGCTGATTCATCAGGTGGATCTGCCGATTTTAGCCGAGTTGGCGCTGCCGATTTCCCAGCACCTGGTAGTGGCAAAAAGAGAAGAACCGCTGCCATTTGAAAAAATCACCAAAATTTTGTCGCATCCCCATGCGATTCCACAATGCCACAAGTTCATCAAGGAGTTTTTGCCGCACGCTGCGCTTGAGACTGTCAGCAGCACGGCGAAGGCTGCGCAGATCGTCAGTGAGCATCCGGAGGAGACATGGGCCGCGATCGGCACCAAGCTGACGCCAGAAATTTACCCGCTGCAATTCGCGCGTCAAAACATCGAGGATTTTCCAAACAACTATACCCGCTTTGTGCTGGTTAGCAAGCAGCCGGTGGAGCTGCCGCCGTCCGATAAGGAGAAGACGACGATTCTGATCACGCTGCCGGAAGATTTCCCGGGCGCGCTGTATCAGGTGCTGGCGGCATTCGCATGGCGCAAGATCAACCTGTCGCGCATCGAATCGCGTCCAACCAAGCGGGGGCTTGGCAGCTATTATTTCATCATCGATATCGAACAGCGAATGGATGATGTGCTGCTGCCCGGCGCGTTCGCCGAGATCGAGGCGATCGGCTGCGAAATCCGCCAGCTGGGGACGTATCCATTGTTTACGCACCAGCATAAAAACGAGCATCAAACCGTATAGCATGAAAGATGAAACGGCAGCCATCGCGAGTGATGGCTGCTGTTTTTTTCGCTTCGTTCGCAAAGCAGTAAGCGGGTGCTTGCGAAATGCGCTTTTGGGCAGGGGGAGTGATCGTGCAATCAGGATGCGGAATTTTCCTGAATGCGGATCACTTGCTGGACAATCGCGCGCAATTGCTCGTCATTGATACCTTTTTCGTGATCAGCGGCTTGTTTAAAGCTGACATACACCTCTTGCAGCTCCTGCTCCGTCAAGGCGATGCCCATCTGTGCGCAGCGATGCTTGATGGCGTGGCGTCCGGAATGTTTGCCGAGCACGATCATCTCGCGCGGAATGCCCAACTGCTCGGGATTCATGATCTCGTAGGTGCTGCGATGCTTCAGCAAGCCGTCCTGATGAATGCCGGATTCGTGCTGGAACGCATTGCGCCCGACAATCGGCTTGTTGTAGGCGATCGGGAAATGCATGGCAGCGCTGACCATCTGGGAGACAGGGTAAATTTCTTCCGGCCGGATGTTGGTGCCAAAGCCAAGCGCTTCTTTGCGCGTATAAAGCGCCATGACCAGCTCTTCTAACGAGCAATTGCCGGTTCGCTCACCGACGCCGTTCACGGTCACTTCCACCTGCGAAGCGCCGCCCTGAATCGCGGCGATGCTGTTGGCGACGGCCAAGCCAAGGTCATTGTGGCAGTGGGCGCTGAATTCCACGTTGTCGCCGCCCCGCGCTTCTTTGCGGACACGGCGAAACATAGTGCCATACTCGTCGGGAAGGGCATAGCCTACCGTATCGGGCAAGTTGATGATCGTCGCGCCTTCGCCGATCGCCACCTCGACCATTTCGACCAGAAAGTCATGATTGGAGCGCGTGGCGTCCATGCAGGTGAATTCGATGCGATCGACAAATTGCTTGGCATAGGCGACCATTTCGCGGGCTACTTCCAGAACTTCGGCGCGGCTTTTGCGCAATTGATGCTCCAGGTGAATGTCGGAGGAGGAGAGGAAGAGGTGAAGCCGTCGTTTGCCGGCATCCTGCGTCGCCTTGACAGCGGCTTCGATATCTTCCTTGACCGCACGGGCGAACCCGCAAATTTCCACCTGCTGAAAACGGCGGGCAATCTCCTGTACGGCGGCGAATTCACCCGGACTCGAAATCGGGAAGCCCGGTTCGATCACATCGACACCCATGCAAACCAGTTTTTCGGCGATCGCCATCTTTTGGTCGTGCGTCAGCGTCGCGCCGGGAGCTTGTTCGCCGTCCCGCAGCGTCGTGTCAAAAATCGAAATGGTTCGTGCAGCTGTATTTGTATTCATCATGGATATTCAATCCTTTCGGGGATCAAAATGAATTTTCGTTACGCCCCCATGCAGCTTGGGGAAAAAAAACAGACCCGCCGTCTCCAGTAAAAGAGACGACGGGTCTTCACCATCGCGGTACCACTCTTCTTGGCTTCAAAAAAGCCCAGCTCATGCAAGCCCGGACGCTGTGCGCATCAGCATCGCGGACTCGCACCTGATAACGGAGGTCAGCCGGATGGACTTATCCATGAGCGCATGCTCACGTTTCGGCCCATCTGCTCCCAGACGAGTTCAGGCCTGCCATCGACTGCGTCGCACCAACCCGCAGCTCTCTGACGCGATGGTCATGGCCTTACTGCTTCTGTTCGTTGCATTTCTTTGGTTGAAAAACATGATGACGGCATTTCTTGCAACAAAAAAAGCCTGCCATCTCTTTGGGAAAGAGACGACAGACTTGGCTATCGCGGTACCACTCTTCTTGGTTTCTGCTTATCGGCAGAGAACCCTCTTGTGCAGCAAAAGCAGATTGTCCGGACAATACCGCTTTGCTGCGCCTGATTACGGGGGCCAACCGTCACCCTGTACGCCATGTCTTGAGACATGTCTCCAATGTGCCGCTCGCAGGCGAGTTCCGAAACACCATCGACTGCGTTGCACCAACCCGCAGCTCTCTAAACTCAGGTGATTCCCGTACTACTCCTGTTCATTGCGTTTCCTCATTCTGGATTTGTTGAACATTATAGCGACATTCGCTTGATGTTGTCAACCATGCAAAGATGGGCTGATCGAAACGGGCGCGCGGTGAGCAAAACACCTATGGGTGCATACCATGGTAAGGACTTGAGAGAGGGAGGAGAATCATTTCGTGAAAATTCATATCGTACAAAAGGGTGACACGATGTGGAAAATCGCACGAAGATACGGCGTCGATTTCAAAGAATTGCTCCGTGCGAACAGCCAACTAAAAAACCCTGACCTGATTTATCCGGGGATGAAAATCAAAGTTCCTTCTGGTAGAGTACCTGCAAGACCGCATCATCATTCAGACAGCGGGATGGGATCGGTAAAAGAAAGGCCGCATAAAGAGGCTCCGATCAAAGAGGCCCCGATCGTCCCGCCACCAGCTGTGGAGGAAGAAGAAGTGCCGCCCAGCGTGGAAACAAGACCATATGAATCTCCTGAGCAGCCGGCCCCACCGCCACCACCCGCACCGCAAATTCAGCAAGCGCCGACACCGCCAGCGCCCATCCCGGCGCCAGCTCCGACTCCAGCTCCTGCTCCAGCACCAGCTCCAGTCGTGCCGCCGCCCCCTGCTCCGCAAATAAAGGTAGCGCCACCTCCCGCGCCGCCAGTCGTACCGCAACCGACGCCGCAGATTCGGCCATTCATCAAGCAGCAGCCAGTCATGCCGTTCTCACCGATGCCAAATCCACCGGTAAGTCCGTTCATGCAGCCGCGCCCGATGATGCCGCCGGTTACGATCATGCCGCTGCCGCCCATGCCTATGCCGATGCATCCGCAACTGCCGCTGCCGCAACCACAATTGCCAATTCCGCAAATGCAGCCGCAGCTGCCAATCCCGCAACCGCAACTGCCGATTCCGCAAATGCAGCCGCGCCCGTATTGTCCGCCGTGTCATGCACAGCGCTATCCTATGATGCCGATGCAGCAGGAACCGATTTGTCCGCCAGCGCTCATGCCAAAACGAGAGGCCCCTTGGGAAATGGAAGATAGCTGTGAATCACCCGTACGCAGAATGCCGAGAAGCAGTGACGAAACGAGCGAAACGGTTTTGTATCATCACCATCGCCATCATGCCATACCCGAATCGTATGACAACCCTTACATGCGCGGTTATACAGGCGGACACCCCTCGAGCAGTACGCATCGGTCGAATCGGAACAGCTCCATGTATCCGGCACCACAGCTGATGCCACCGATGCCTGGACATGAAGTCTGGCCAAGATGGGAAAAAGGGTTTGAAGAATCCTCTTCCCTGCACTGCACAGATTAACGCAATATGGCAGCCATGGATGAAGGACTGTTTCCTTCTCTTGAACAAGCATTTCGCTGTCACATACATGGGGTGAAACCGCGCAGAAATGTTTATTTTGTCAAAACCAACCGTGGATTGTGGGTAGTAAAAGGGTATAGCGACCGAATCAAGGCTGAATGGGTCACACAGCTTGCCCACCAGCTCAGAGAACGTGGATTCCATCAAACCGTCCAGTATATGAGCGACATCCAGGGACAAACCGTTTTTCCTTATAACGGGCAGTATTACACGATCATGAAAGCGATCGAGGGCAGGGAAGCGAATAATTCTTCCCTGTATGACGTGAAAAAATCGGCTACCGCACTGGCGCGGTTTCACTTGGCTGCGCAAGGCTTCCCGACGCGGCAGGGACTTACCTGCTACAGGCCGTCAATCATGGACAAATGGGAGACACGTTTGCAGCAATTTGACCAGATTGTGGCAAAATTGAAAAAGCGGGAACCGCAAAACCGCATCGAGCAAACCATCCAGTTGATGGTGAAGGAAGTGAAGCGCGACGCTGACCAGGTGTTGGAGCAGATGTACAAAATTCCGCTGTTTTCCGAAATGGAGCGCGCGATCGAGAATGGGACGATGGCACACCGCGACGTGGCGAGCCACAACTTTTTGATCGCGCCGACGGGCAGCTGCTATTTGATTGACCTGGACACC
The DNA here is from genome assembly GCF_052072235.1 of Brevibacillus fluminis. Taxonomy (GTDB): domain Bacteria; phylum Bacillota; class Bacilli; order Brevibacillales; family Brevibacillaceae; genus Brevibacillus_D; species Brevibacillus_D fluminis_A. Next base: position 1,932,552 of record NZ_CM125436.1, read on the forward strand.
GTCGATAACGATATGCAGCTTGTGGACCTCGTTCAACTGATGGGACGCATGCTGCTCTTGCAAGAATACAATTTCGATTCGTTCATGGAAGCAATCGACGCGTACCACAAAGTCAAGCCGCTGAGCGACACGCAAATCTGGATGGTTTTCCAAATGCTGCGCTACCCGGATAATGTGCTGCGTGAGGTGACAGGCGTCTACTACAAACGTCCCGGTTATTCAGCACGCGGGGTTGCCGAGTTGTTGCAGATGGAACGGAAGCTCAGGCACGCCAGGCGCGCATTTCTCCAATCCGAGCAACGCATCTTCCAGCGGATTGGCCCGTATACGTACGTTGGATGATCCAAAAACAAAAAAAGCTGATGATCGGAAGGGATCACCAGCTTTTTACAGCGAGGGCGTCGTCAACAGGCGGCACCCTCGTTTGTGTGAAACGAAACCTTATTTTTGGGACAGGTTGATTTGATATTTCGCAAAACCGCTCTCAAGCGTGGAAACGTATTTCAGCGCCGGAATTTTCTCAGCAAACGCTTTTGCATCTGGAGAAGTTTCAAACGTCACAACGGGATTACCTTGGAGTGGAGCGAAAGACCAGTTGTTGTCGGCAGCAGGGTTGATCGTTTTTTGCTCCAGCAAGTAGTTGATGATCACTTGACGGTTTTCGTCCTGGGAATCGATGACGATGTTTTTGCCGTCGAGACCTGGGAAGTGGCCGCCGCCGCTTGCACGGTAGTTGTTGGTCACAACCAGGAAGTTTTGGTCTGCGGTCACTGGTTTGCCGTTGTAGGACAGGTTTTTAATACGGTTTGCTTTTTCGTTTACGACTTTACCGTCTTTGTCGTATTTCGCAGGCTGCGTTACGTCGATTTGGTAGGTCACGCCATCCAGCACGTCAAAGTTGTAGGTTGGGAAGTCGTTGTTGACCAAGGCTTGTTCTTCTTTTTTGTTCGGGTCGATCTGGTTGAATTGACCTGCGGACATTTCCAGCCATTCTTTCACGGTTGCGCCGCTGACTTTCACAGCTTTCAATGTATTTGGATAGACATACAGGTCAGAAACGTTTTTCAAAGCGATCGTGCCAGCCGGGATGTTGGTGTAATAGCTGGCGCCATTGCGGCCGCCTGCCTTGAACGGAGCGCCTGCAGACAGGATTGGCAAGCCTTCCAGCTCGGTGCCTTTTACGTTTTTCTCAACGAACCATTTTTGTGCGTTGGTTACGATTTGGATAGATGGGTCATCTTGAACCAAGGCAAAGAAGCTGTAGATTGGGGACGTGGTGTTGCCAACTGCAGAACGAACCCATTTTACTGTCGCTTCATGCTCGGTTTTTACAGCGTCGACGATTTTTTGATCGGCATCGACCAAAGCTTTTTTCGTCGCCTTGTCATAGATTGGACGAGCGACGGATTGGGAATCGGATACTTTCCATTTGCCGTCTACTTGCGTCAGCGTCAGGTCGATCACGCCCAGGTGGTCGCCCCAGAAGCCCGGTTGAACAGCTGCTACGCCATTGATGGTGCCTTTGGTCGCGTCGATGCCAGGAACGTTATAGCCAGGGCCAGGGAACACGATGTGTGTGTGGCCGTACATGATCGCGTCGATGCCAGGCACTTTGCTGAGCAGGTAGGTTGCGTTTTCTTCCATGCCGCCTTGGCTTTCTACCGGACCGATACCGGAGTGAGGAAGCGCGACGATCAGGTCAGCGCCTTTTGCTTTCATTTCAGGGATGAATTTTTTCGCAGACTCGATGATGTCTTTGGTGATCACTTTGCCGTCGAGATTGGATTTATCCCACTGCATGATTTGCGGTGGAACGAAGCCGATGACGCCGACTTTCAGTGTATGTGTTTTGCCGCTTTCATCTGTTACGGTTTTTTCGATGATTTGGTACGGAGTGAAGTAGTTTTTGTCGTTGTTCGGATCTTTGTCCTTGTCGTCAACATACACGTTCGCATTGACGTAAGGGAATTTGGCGCCTTTCAGGCTGTTTTGCAGGAAGTCGAGGCCATAGTTGAACTCGTGGTTCCCCACGTTGCCCGCATCATATTGCAAAAGGTTCATGGCTTTGTAAGCCGGGTGGATTTGGCCAGCTTTCAATGGGTCTACTTTCGCCACGTAGTCGCCCAGCGGGTTGCCTTGGAGAAGGTCGCCGTTATCGAACAGCAAGCTGTTTTTCACTTCTTTGCGAGCGTTGTTGATCAAAGTGGCGGTTTTCGCCAAACCGAATTCATCGGTTGCGCTGTCTTTGTAGTAATCGTAGTTAACCAAATTTTCATGAATATCTGTCGTTTCCAGCAAACGCAGCTTTACAACCGGAGAAGCGTTCGTACCAGCCGCAAATGTTGGAACGGCAGCACTTACCAGCATGGATGCGCCCAGCACGCTGGTCAGAGCAATACGTTGTTTCTTCATGCTTGTGATACCCCCAAAAAAATTTTTTAATAGCAAATTAATCCTATCACAGGTCAGGAAATTTTGGTAGAAAATGTGCTAGTTTCCTGAAAGTTTTTGTTGATTTTTTTCAGATCATCAGCAAATTTGTCATTTTGTATGTTTTTGGCAGTTTCGGGGCAACCTATGAAAAAAGACCTTAGAGGGGTTCCTTTCGATGAAACAGCGCTATTCGTATTTATTTGTATGGTCGATCGCTTTGGTGATGGTGACCTCGGGTGTCACCGCCTATGTCATGACGAACACAAAGGAGACGATGTTCTCGCTGCCGTCTCTTCCGCAACTGCTGACCGGCCAGAAACCTGCGCCTGGCAAAGCGAAGGTGACGGAGCTGGTATTGGCCCACTCGTATTTGTGCGGTTCGCGCGATGAGGAGCGCAAGCCGGTGCTAAACGACTCCATTGACAAAATGCTCGGGGATTATGCCGGTTGGGAAATTATCGGGTACCAGAACGGCAAGCTGATGCTTTTGAAGCGGGAAAACGACATCTCGCCGCTGTGCAAGGAAAATGGCTATTTCGGGATCAACGAGGAAGACATTCTGACGCTTTTCAACGGGATGCCGAAGGAGAAGCAGGTGATCCAGACGTACTATCCGATTAATACCTCGCGCATGGAAGCAAGCCTGCCCAAGGAAGAGGTGGAAGCGCTGAAAAAAGGCATTCGCATCCGCGATCTGGCTGAGTACAACAGCGTGCTGTCGACGTTCGTCCATTTTCAGGCGGACGGAACGGTTTCGGGCGGTCATTGAAGGATAAGCCTGACCGATTCCAACCATACTAAGCGTGATACGGCGATCAAAAGGAGGAGTCTTTGCATGTCGACAATGCCTCGTGGCTCTTACAAAGACCAATTCCACCAGCGTTTGTATGTTCGGTTGAATGAAGGTGCGGCTCACGGAAAGCTCGACTATCGTCGGATGAATGTGATCCAGGAGCACATGCAGTCACAAGTGGACCAATTCGCCCATATGCAGCATGACCATGCGGATGAGCTCGGATTGAACAAACACTAATTGACGCCGTATCAAAAGCCTGGCTCGGTTTCGAGTCGGGCTTTTTCCTGTGGAAAGAAAAAGTCGCATCCAAATGCATGTTCGCTTTTCTAGCTGAATATGGTACAGTTAAGAAGAAATGAGAGAGACGTAACGGAGAGTGTTCCATGCGAATTTTGGGAATTGACCCCGGGATTGCGATTGTCGGTTTCGGGATCATCGAGAAACAGGGGAGTCAGCTGCGGCCGGTACAGTACGGCAGCATCCAGACGGAGGCGGGACTTCCGGTGCCGCTTCGCTTAAAGCAAATTTTCGAAGCGATGCAGAACTTGCTGGCTACCTATCAGCCGGACGAGATTTCTGTGGAGAAGCTGTTTTTTACCAAAAATGTGACAAACGGGATCACCGTCGGTCAAGCGCGCGGCGTCATTTTGCTGGCCGCCGAGCTGGCAGGGCTCCCGGTTTACGAATATACCCCGATGCAAGTGAAGCAGGCCGTGACCGGCTATGGCGGGGCGCAAAAAAAGCAAATCCAGGAGATGGTGCGCATCCTGCTGAAGCTGAAGGATACACCGAAACCGGATGACGTGGCGGATGCGATCGGCATTGCGATCACGCATGCGCAATTCAGCAATTATGTTCGATTATCGGAAGGTGCGAAAAAATGATCGATTTCGTGGAAGGTACCCTCGTTTATCTGGAATCTGAATTCGTTGTCGTTGAGACGGGCGGGATCGGCTATCGGCTGTTTTCGCCAAACCCGTACGCCTTTATCCAAAGCCAGGGGATGAAGCTGCGGTTTTTCACCCATCATCACGTGCGCGAGGATGCCATGCATCTGTACGGATTCGCCACCCGGGACGAGCGCGATTTGTACCGCAAGCTGCTGGAAGTGACCGGGATCGGGCCGAAAGGTGCCTTGACGATCATGGGCGCAGCCACACCTGAGGAGATCGTCCGTGCGATTCAACAGGAAAACGTGGCGTATTTGACCAAATTCCCCGGCATTGGGAAAAAGACCGCGCAGCGCATGATCCTCGATCTGAAAGACAAGCTGGCCGGCTACACGCCGTCGATGGTGCTGCCGGTGGATGGCGTCGCGGCCGCCGCTGCGCATAACGCCCATTCCAGCCTGACGGAAGCGCTGGAAGCGTTGGCGGCGCTCGGTTATACGGATATGGAAATGCTCAAGATCAAAAGCGAGCTTGCGGCCCAAGCGGAGGCGGGAGCCGATGTGGAGCGGTTGATTAAGCTGGGTCTCGCCCAGTTGATGAGGGGGTAGTGGAGCTTGGATGACCGAATCATTACCACCCATCTGAATTGGGAGGAAGATACGACGGAGTTCAGCCTGCGCCCGCGCTATCTTTCCGAATACATCGGACAGCAGCAGGCAAAGGAGAACCTGAAAATTTTTATCGAAGCGGCCAAGCTGCGCAAAGAGGCATTGGACCATGTGCTTTTGTACGGACCGCCTGGATTGGGCAAAACAACGTTGTCGCAAATCATCGCCAATGAGCTTGGCGTCAACATCCGCACAACCTCGGGACCGGCGATCGAGCGTCCGGGCGATTTGGCGGCGCTCTTGACCAACCTGCAGGAAGGCGACGTGCTGTTCATCGACGAAATTCACCGGTTGCAGCGAAGCGTGGAAGAGGTGCTGTATCCTGCGATGGAAGATTTTTGCCTCGATATTATCATCGGGAAAGGGCCGAGCGCCAGAAGCGTGCGGCTCGATTTGCCGCCGTTCACATTGGTGGGGGCGACGACGCGGGCAGGTCTTTTGTCGGCGCCGCTGCGCGATCGCTTCGGCGTAGTGAATCGGTTGGAATTTTACACAGTTGATGAGCTTGCCTTCATCGTCACCCGTGCCGCAGATATTTTGCAAATCGGCATTTCCGAGGGCGGGGCGGTGGAGATCGCCAAACGTTCGCGGGGGACTCCGCGTGTGGCAAACCGTCTGCTGAAGCGCGTCCGCGATTTCGCGCAAGTGCGTGGAGATGGTGTGATCACCAACGACATCGCGGATGAAGCGTTGCAGCGCCTTCAGGTGGATGCCTGCGGTCTCGATCATGTCGATCACAAACTGCTGTTGGCTATCATCGAAAAGTTCGCGGGCGGACCGGTCGGGCTGGATACGCTTGCCGCCACGATCGGGGAAGAGTCGCAGACGATCGAGGATGTGTATGAGCCGTACCTCATGCAAATCGGCTTCATGCAGCGAACGCCGCGCGGCCGTACCGCTACGATCAGCGCCTACCAGCATTTCGGGAAGGAGATGAGCAATTGAATCCTGTTGCCAAATTGCTGATTATCGGCGGAATTGTGCTCGTTGTCATCGGGTTGCTCTGGCAGATCGGCGGTCGTTTTTTACCGTTGGGCCGCTTGCCCGGGGATATCGTCGTGGAAAAGGAAAACATGCGCTTCTACTTTCCGGTGGTCACGTGTATTGTCATCAGCGTGTTGCTCTCTTTGGCAAGCTATCTGTTCAAGCTGTTTAAATAAAAGCATCGAAACCGGCCGATTCTGCGGCTGGTTTTTTTGTATTTGGCTTTTGACAAATGGGATTCATTTAATTAAAAACATTTGCAGTTTACTAAAAAATAAAAATTATTTAGAATAAAGGAAAATCAATGGTATGGAGTTGACGATTGTGAAAGGGATGCCGATACCAGAACGTCTCGATCAGCGAAACAAGCGCCAGCTGGATTCTTGTGTGGCGATTGCAGAGTGTGGGGAGCCGCTCCGTTCCATCACCGGGTTGTCGCCGCGGATTCAGTCGTATCCGTATTACCGAAAGCTTGGCTTCAAGGCGGCGCTGACCGACTGTTATGTGCGAGAAGGCGTTGCAAAACGCCTTGTGGAGGCGGCCGGGCTTTTGCCGGAAGGGTACTCGCTCGTCATCTGGGACGGATGGCGACCGTATGAGCTGCAGCAGGAGCTGTACGACCGATACCGCGACGTGTTGATCGGTCAAGGCTGGACAGATGGCGAAGCGTTGAGGCAGGAGGTGACCAAGTTTGTGGCGCTGCCCTCCGTCAATCCGGATCAGCCTGCGCCTCATTTGACGGGCGGTGCAGTCGACTTGACGATCGCCGGCCCGGATGGGTGGCTCGACATGGGGACGGAGTTTGATGAATTTTGTCCAAAGGCGAGAACACGTTATTTTGAATCGCTGAAGAACCCGACGCCAGCCGAGGCAGCGGTCAGGGAGAATCGGCGCTTGCTGTTCCATGTCATGCGGGAGGCCGGTTTTACCAATTATCAGGAAGAGTGGTGGCATTTCGATTACGGGAATCCGCGATGGGCGGCCCAGAAAAACGCCCAACCGATCTATAAAGGAATTTTAACGATGGAGGAATAAAAAATAGATTGAATTTTGGCATAGTTTTCAATATATTTAATTTATCATCAATATATGAAAATAACAGGGGGAGTTCTACGTGAAAAGGAAATGGCTACCTTCACTGCTCAGTCTGGCAGTGGCTGCTTCATTCGGGCTGGCCGGCTGTAGCAGTTCGACACCAGCGCCTGCCCAGGATCAATCGAAACCGGCGGAGCAATCGGCCCAACCGGCGCAGCCTTCTGCCAATGCCGTGCCGTCCGATACGCTGGTTGTGGCGATCAGCTCTGACCAAGGCACGCTCGATCCGGCGGTCACGATGGACAACAGCGCATGGGCAATCACGTATTACGCGTATCAGCGCCTTGTCGAGTACGATGGAGCCACATCGGAAGTGAAACCCGGCTTGGCAAAAGAATGGAAAGTTAGCGATGACGGGCTGAAGTGGACCTTTACGCTGCAAGACGGGAATACGTTTGCAGACGGAACGCCGGTCACCGCGGATGCGGTCAAATTTTCCTTTGACCGGATCTTGAACATCAAAAAAGGGCCGTATGACGTCTTCAGCGTGATCAAGGAAGTGAAGGTCGATTCGCCGACATCCGTCACGTTCGTCCTGTCCAAAAACTTCCCGCCGTTCCTCTCGACACTTGCAGCCAACTACGGCAGCATCGTCAATCCGAAGGTGAAGGAAAAAGAACAGAACGGCGACCTGGGACAAGCATTCCTGGCGAGCAATACGATGGGAAGCGGCGCCTATGAGCTGTCGGAATGGAAAAAGGGCGAATATTTCAAATTGATCGCCAATCCGAAAGCGAAAACACAGCCCGCACTGAAAACCGTTTATTTCAAAATCATTCCGGACGCGACGGCACAGCGTTTGCAGCTGGAACAAGGTGAGGTCGACATTGCGGAAGGCATCCCGGTTGAGCAGCTCAAGTCGCTCAAAGAGTCGCCTGCCATCGATTTGATTCAAAAGCCGAGCCTGTTCGTCGATATCGTGTACCTGAACACTTCCAAAGGCAATCCGGCCCTGAAAAATCCGAAGGTGCGCCAAGCGTTGAGCTACGCGATCGACTACGATGCCTTGACAAGCTCGGTTCAGGAAGGCTTTGCGACGCAGATGCGCGGCCCAATCCCGCAGGGGATGTGGGGACATGACGACAATGCGATGCAATACAAGCATGATGTGGAAAAAGCGAAAGCGCTGCTTGCGGAAGCGGGCGCGAGCAATTTGACGCTCGATCTGCTGTATTCGGACAACAAGCCGTGGTGGGAAACCGAAGCGTTGACGATCCAGGCATTTTTGGCTGATGTCGGCGTCAAAGTGAATTTGAAGAAAATTGCGTATGCGACAGCGCGTGAAATGATTGACAAAGGTGAATTCGACTTGTGCCTGGGTGTATGGAGCCCAGACTTTGCGGATCCGTTCATGTTCATGAACTACTGGTTCGACTCCAACAACTTCGGTCTGGCTGGCAACCGCGCTTTCTACAAAAACGACAAAGTGGACCAGCTGGTTCGCCAGGCTGCGACGACTAACAACAAAGACGAGCGCACGAAATTGTATCAGGAAGCGCAAAAAATCGTCATCGACGAAGCGCCTTACATCTATCTGTATCAAAAAGATTACATCGTGCCGATCAGCAAGAAATTGAAAGGATTCGTCTACAACCCGATGCTGGAAAACATGTACAACCTGCCAGACCTCTCCAAGTAACCGGGTAATCGAATGCAAGGGGTGTCACCATGAAGCAATTGATCGCGAAACGACTTGGACTACTCGCATTCGTGTTGGTGGGAGTGACATTGATCACGTTTTTCATGTCGCATGTCATTCCCGGCGACCCGGCGCGGATGATGGTCGGACAGCGTGCTAGTGAGGAAACCCTGCAGGAAGTTCGTCGACAATTGGGCCTGGATCAACCGATCTGGGTCCAATATTTCACGTACATGAGCGGGCTTTTTACAGGCGACTTTGGAACCTCGATCCGCACGCAAAAACCGGTACTCGACGATTTGATCGCATTTTTTCCCGCCACGCTTGAGCTTGCGTTAACCGCCTTCGTCCTTGCGATTTTGGTCGGCGTGCCGATCGGGATTTTATCGGCGGTAAAAAAAGACACGGGGTATGACCATTCAGGCCGGTTCTTTTCCATTGCTGGCGTATCGACACCGGTATTTTGGAGCGGGCTGGTCGGCATTCTGATCTTTTATAAATTTTTAGGCTGGCTGCCATCGAGCGGAAGGCTTGATTTCGCTGTGGCGCCGCCGACCAAGATCACCGGGCTGTACGTGTTGGACAGCCTGTTGACGGGCAATATGGCCGCGCTGAAAAACAGCTTGTGGCACTTGATCCTGCCTGCGCTCACCTTGTCCTTCGCACAGCTCGCCGTCGTCTCGCGCCAGGTGCGTGCAAGCATGCTTGAGGTGTTGGGCCAGGAGTACATCCGCACGGCACTGGCAAACGGGATCGGCGGCGCCACGCTGCTTTACCGCTACGCGCTGCGCAACGCCCTGATCCCGACGATTACGGTCGTCGGCTTGTCCTTCGGCTCCCTGCTCGGGGGCGCCGTCGTGACGGAAACGATCTTTGGCTGGCCGGGAATGGGCAAATATGTGGTGGAATCGATTGCGTTCCTCGATTTTCCGTCGATTATGGGCTTCACGTTTGTCATCGCATTTGGCTACGTCTTGATCAACCTGCTCGTCGATCTCGCATACTACATGCTCAATCCGCAAATCAAACAGTAGGGGGAGAGACAGGTGTCTACAGAAGTCGTTGTGCAAGTTCCGCAAAAACGCAAGGCTGTCAATCCATTCTGGTTCAAACTGAAGAAAAATCCGTTAACGCTCGCAGGGCTTTCCGTCATCGTGCTGATTTTGCTCGCATCCGTTTTCGCCCCGCTGATCACTTCCTATGATCCGACGAAAATCAACATCATCGAGCGGTTTGGCGCCCCAAGTGCCAAGCACTGGTTTGGGACCGATGAAGTTGGGCGCGACATTTTTACCCGAATCTTGTACGGTGCCCGCCTGTCGCTTGGCGTCGGGGTGGCCGTCGTTCTCGGGGCCGGTTTTTTCGGCACGCTGATCGGGGCGATCTCCGGGTATTTCGGCGGGCGCGTCGATCAGGCGATCATGCGGGCGATGGATATGATTCTCGCCTTTCCGTCACTCGTGCTCGCAATGGCGGTCGCAGCGACGCTGGGGCCTAATCTGCAAAATGCGATGATCGCGATCGCCATTGTAAAAATTCCGGTTTATGTGCGACTGGCACGTGCCGAAACGCTGGTGCTGCGTGAAAAGCTGTACGTCCAGGCGGCCATCACCTTCGGCCTCTCTTCCTGGCGGATCATTTTCAAGCACATCATTCCCAATGCAATCTCTCCTGTCGTCATACAGGTTACGCTAGATATCGGCGATGCGATATTGGTGGTCGCCACGCTTGGGTTCCTCGGTCTGGGAGCGCAGCCGCCGACACCCGAATGGGGGGCCATGATCAGCATCGGCTGGAAATACTTGCTCGATTACTGGTGGTACCCTACGTTTCCGGGGCTCGCGCTGTTCCTCGCCTCCTGTGGGTTCAATTTGATCGGCGATGGCATCCGCGACATTCTCGATCCGAAAAACAACCGTTGAAAGGAGGAGCCGCATGCTGCTGTCGATCCAGAATTTGTCCGTTTCCTTTACCTCGATGCAAGACCAGATCAAGGCGCTGCATCAAGTCTCGCTTTCCATCGACCGCGGGGAGATCGTAGGGATCGTGGGGGAGTCCGGCTCGGGCAAATCCGTTACCGCGCTTACCGTCCTCGGACTTCTTGAACGCAATGCGAAAATTACCGAGGGCGAAATCATCTACAATGGCCAAAATGTTCTCACGCTTCCGCCAAAAGAGCTGCATGCGCTGCGGGGCAAGCAGATCGGCATGGTGTTTCAGGAGCCGATGACCGCGCTGCACCCGACGATGAAAATCGGTGACCAGCTGGCAGAGGTTATTCGCCGCCACCGCAATCTGTCCAAAAAAGAGGCGTATGCACAAGCCGTGAAAAGCTTGGAAGAGGTGCATATTCGCGAGCCGCAGCTGGTGGCGCGAAAATACCCGTTTGAACTGAGCGGCGGGATGCGCCAGCGCGTGGTGATTGCGCTGGCAATGGCGGCCCCGCCTGATTTATTGATCTGCGACGAACCGACGACAGCGCTGGATGTCACGATCCAGCACGAAATTCTCAAGCTGATGAAAGAACTGTCCAAAACCCGTGGCACAGCCATCATGTTCATTACGCACGACTTGGGCGTCGTAGCGGAAGTTTGCCATCGGGTGGCGGTCATGTATGCGGGGGAGGTTGTAGAAACCGGCGAAACCAAGGCGGTGCTCGCTGATCCGCAGCATCCGTATACCCGCTCCTTGATCGGGGCGCTTCCCGACCTGACCGATCCGGATCAGCCGCTGCAATCCATTGCGGGCGAAATCCCCAATCTGCGCAACCGGCCACAAGGCTGCATCTTCGCGTCGCGCTGCGAGTATGCCGATGAGCGCTGCCGCCGCGAGCGGCCGGAATTGAAATCCTGGAACGAGACAGCAGGGGCGAATCACGGTCATCTGGCTGCTTGTTGGTTGAGGTGATACGATGGAACCACTCATTCAATTGTCCAACATACAAAAAGTGTTCGGCAGCGGCAGCCAGCAGGTAACCGCAGTAAGCGATGTGAGCTTTGACATCTATCCGGGTGAGACATTCGGATTGATTGGTGAGTCGGGCTCGGGGAAGAGCACGCTGGGGAAAATGCTGATCGGATTGGAAGCGCCCACCCAAGGCGACATCCTTTATGCCAAGGGGCGGCTGTGGCAAGGAGGCGCCTTTAAACGGCAGCGGCCGGGCGAGGTCCAGATCGTGTTCCAGGACCCGCAATCCTCGCTTGATCCGCGCATGCGGGTAAAAGACATTGTGCTTGAGCCGCTATTGGCTCTGCCCGCTGCGCAGAGAAGGGAAAAAGCGGAGCCGCGAAGACTTGGCGAACTGATTACCCGTGTCGGATTGAAAGAGGAGCATCTGTCCCGTTACCCGCACGAATTCAGCGGCGGGCAGCGGCAGCGCATCGCCATCGCGCGGGCGCTCGTGTCCGATCCCCAATTTGTCGTGCTGGATGAGCCGACCTCCGCGCTGGACGTATCGGTTCAGGCGCAGGTTCTCAACTTGCTCAAGGAATTGAAGCGGGAGCGCAACCTGACCTACTTGTTCATCTCGCACAACATGGCGGTGATCCGCTACATGTGCGACCGGATGGCTGTCATGTACAAAGGCAAAATCGTTGAGGTCGGGGCGTCACGGCAAATTTTTCAGGCGCCTGCCCACGATTATACGAAAACGCTGCTGTCCTCTCTGCCAAGCATGTTCGCCGATCGCGAGGAGCCGAGCCATGTTTAACGGGGCGGAGGTACGGCAGCTGCGCCAACAAAAAAGGCTGACCTTGCAAAATCTGGCGGACAAGACCTCGCTCAGCGTCAGTCTGCTCTCGCAAATTGAACGAGGTTTGGTCGATCCGACCATCAGCACATTCTGGAAAATCTGTTCGGCGCTCGATGTGCCGATCAACCATTTTTTTCAGCTGCCGCCGGAGCAAGATCCGGTCATTCGCAAAGACCAGCGGAAAATCATCGAGTTGGCGGAGACCAATGTCAAATATCACGTGCTCACACCGATCCAGCAGGGGAAGATCGAGTTTTTGCTGGTGGAGATCGAGCCGGGCGAGATCGTGCAGCCGGAGCTTGTCGCACACTCGGGGGAAGAATGCGGCTTTGTGCTCCAAGGCGAATTGAAGGTCATGCTTGACGATCGGGAATACCACTTGCATGAGGGGGACAGCATCGGGTTTCCCAGCACGCACCCGCATCGCTACCTCAATCCAGGGAAAAAAACATCCATCTCGATTTGGGCGCGCGCCACATAGGCGCGCTTTTTTGTGTGTTTCACGACGCAAGCGGCATCTGCGCAACCGCGCCGTGGGCAGGAGAATGGGGAACGATGTCGAAAAAAGAGGAGGAGATTCTTGGTAAACTTGCGCTTTTCGCAACAATGACACGACAGAAAGGAAGAAGCACATGCGGAACAAATGGATCGGGAAGGCCGCTTTGTTGGCAAGCGCACTTTCCCTGGCGATTCCTTGCGGCACAACCGGAGTTGCGGCAAAAGCCGATGAAATCCGCGTCGCTTTATTTATCGATGCAGGAGTCGGCTATCGCGGCGTCGTACCGGCCGTCACGCTGTCGAGTGACAGCGGGCTTGCGATGGAGCTGCAATCCGAGTCGGGGGATGTTTCCTTGCCTGACATGCCGGGGAATGCAGCGCGGTTCAAGGTCGACCAGCTGCAGGTGACGCTCATCGAAACGCCGAGCAAGAGCGAAGCGCAGCGGATCGCCACCCTCGCGGCGCAAAAGAAACTCGATGCGTCCATTCAGGTGGAAGGGAACGATGCGCAGCCATTCTACCGCGTCGTTAGCGGATCATTTGAAAGCTATCAGGCTGCCCAGACGCATGCGCAAAAAGCGAAGGCGCTCGGCGTAGCCCCCAAAATAACGGGACCGTACCATTTGGATGCCGGACAATACGGCAGCCTGAAAGAAGCGGCCCAGATCGAGGCCGTGTTTGAATCAGCGGGAGTACCGGCGCACGTGGTTCTGGTGCCGACAGGAAAGAACAAAGCGGGCTACGGCGTATGGGTCGGGAGTGAAGTAAACAAGGATTCATTGGCAAAGCTGAGCGTAACCGCTTCAGCGGTGCTGCCGACGATTTCCTACCGGACGGCAACCGCGCAAAGCTATGTGCTGGTAAACCGCGAGCTGTCCGGCGGCTCGACCATCTATCAGTACGCGTTCGCACCGCAGTCTACGCTCGTCGTAGAGCCTGACAAAGGCGGCGGCACACCGCTCATCGGCGTTTTGGAGCGGGACAAGCGGAAATATCGCGGCCACTTTGAGCTGTCCAGGTACAACGGCTATTTGACGGTGGTCAACCAATTGCCGGTGGAGGAGTATTTGTACGGCGTTGTTGGCTCCGAGATGGCCACCGGCTGGCCGCTCGAAGCGTTGAAGGCGCAGGCGGTGCTGGCGCGGACGAAGGCGATGAGCCAGCCGAACAAGTACAAGGTTGCGGACGTTTCCGATACGGTGAACGAGCAGGCGTACTATGGCTATACGAAGGAAGCGGCCGATATTCGCAGGGCGGTGGACCAGACGGAAGGCGAGGTCATTCGTTACAACGGCAAGCTGGTCGAAGCCCTCTACTATTCCAATGCTGGCGGCATTACGGCGGACGGCACGGAAGTGTGGGGCAATCCGGTTCCGTACACACACGTCGTAGAGAGTGAGGATGCAGCTCCGCAGGCGACGGCAATCATGTGGTACCGTGTCGAGCTTGCGGACGGGACCATTGGCTATATTCGTTCCGATTATGTCACGATCAGCGGGACCAATTCGCTCGGTTTGCAGACGGGGATCGTCAATACGGATAACCTGAACTTCCGCAACGGACCGAGCGCGACCTACAACAAAGTGCTGCAAACGCTATCGATCGGGACAGCGGTCACGATCATCAGCGAAGAACCCGAGGAAAACGCCTATTCATGGACGCGCGGCCCGTATACGGCGCAAGAAGTGACCACGATGATCAACAACAGCAAGGCAGGCAGCTTTTCCTCCCCGATCAGCACGCTCACCGTATCCGAAAGAGGGCCGTCCGGACGCGTAATCGCGATGGAAGCGGACGGACGCGAGCTTACAGTTTCGTCACCGGACGCGCACCGCTCCATATTCAAGCAGGGTGACAGCTCGCTGCGCAGCACGCGGTTTACGGTGGAGGAGCTGGGTGGCTTCACCATGGTCGGCGCGAACGGGCGGGTGAGCCAGGCAAAAGGATCGGGCCAGCTGTATGCGATCAGCGGCAGCGGATACGGAACAATGCCTGCGAACGGATTCAGCGATGATTTTGTTGTCTATACTGGTTCTAGCGAGTGGAGTGTCTTATCCAAAACGAAAAAATTCCTGTTCCGCGGGAACGGGTTCGGCCATGGCCTTGGCGTTTCCCAATACGGAGCGAAAGCAATGGCGGAGCAAGGGCTGGATTACAGACAAATTCTCGAGTATTACTACAACGATATTACGATCGGCGAGTAACGCAAGCCGTTCACGACATAAATGACAGATGGGAGCATCAACATGGACGTAACGCAATTTGACTTTGATTTGCCAGAGCGCTTGATTGCCCAGCACCCGCTGGCGGACCGCAGCGCGTCGCGGCTGCTTGTTTTGCACAAACAGACCGGAGCGGTTGAGCATCGCAAATTCACCGACCTGATCGATTACTTGCGCGAAGGCGATGTGCTGGTTTTAAACGACAGCCGCGTGTTGCCGGCGCGATTGATCGGCGTGAAGACGGATACCGGCGCAAACATCGAGGTACTGCTCTTGAAATCATTGGGGGATGACCGCTGGGAAACGCTCGTCAAACCAGGCAAGCGGGTGAAGCCGGGAACGGAGATCAGCTTTGGCGACGGACTGCTTCGGGCCGTATGCGAATCATCGACAGAAACGGGCGGGCGGATCATCCGCTTCTCCTATGAAGGAATTTTCTATGAGCTGCTCGATCGTCTCGGCTCCATGCCGCTGCCGCCGTATATTCATGAGCAACTCGAAGATCGGGAGCGCTACCAGACCGTATACTCGCGGGAGCTGGGATCGGCGGCAGCCCCAACGGCTGGCCTGCATTTTACGAAAGACTACTTGCAGCGGCTGGAGCAAAAAGGCGTCCAGCTCGCCTACATCACGCTTCACGTAGGTCTGGGCACGTTCCGGCCGGTGAGTGCCGATACGGTCGAGGAGCACGTGATGCATGCCGAATACTATGAAATTCCGGAGGAAACGGCACGGATCGTCAATGCCGCGAAAAGCGAGGGGCGACGCGTGATCGCAGTCGGGACGACATCGTGCCGGACGCTGGAGACAGTCGGAAAAGCACACGGCGGCAAGCTGGCGGCCGAATCGGGCTGGACGGACATCTTCATCTACCCAGGCTATCAGTTCAGCATCATCGATGGCATGATCACCAATTTCCATTTGCCGAAATCGACCCTGGTCATGCTGATCAGCGCGCTTGCCGGGCGGGAAACGATCTTGAACGCGTATCGCGAAGCGGTCGAGCAAGAATACCGGTTCTTCAGCTTTGGCGACGCGATGCTGATTAACCCGTAGCATTTCCCTTGTACTTCTGTTCGCAAACCACTATAATAGATAAGAATTGGGTTATATTTCTAACGAAGAATTTGGTACTTCAAGGAGTTGCAAAACGTGGCGGTACGGTACGAATTGATTAAAACTTGCAAGCAAACGGGAGCGCGTCTGGGCAAGCTGCATACGCCTCATGGAACGATAGATACACCGGTTTTCATGCCGGTCGGCACACAGGCAACCGTAAAAACGATGAGTCCGGAAGAGATCAGCGAAATGGGAGCAGGCATCCTGCTGAGCAATACATACCACTTGTTTTTGCGTCCGGGACACGAGATCGTCCGGGAAGCGGGCGGCTTGCACAAATTCATGAACTGGCCTGGCGCCATTTTGACCGACAGCGGCGGCTTCCAGGTGTTCAGCTTGAGCAAGCTCCGCAAAATTACCGAGGAAGGCGTTTCCTTCCGTTCGCACCTGAACGGCGAGTCGCTGTTCATCGGGCCGGAAGAAGCGATGAACATTCAAAACGCGCTCGGCGCCGACATCATCATGGCTTTTGATGAATGCGCGCCGTACCCGGCTGATTATGATTATGTGAAACAGTCGATGGAGCGGACAACCCGCTGGGCGGAACGCTGCCTCACCGCGCATGGGCGCAAAGCGGACCAGGCGCTGTTCGGCATCGTGCAGGGCGGCATGTATCACGATTTGCGTGCGCAAAGCGCGCGCGACCTCGTTTCGCTCGATTTCCCGGGCTACGCGGTCGGCGGCCTGAGCGTCGGGGAGCCGTTCCCGCTGATGTATGAGGTGCTGGAGAGCACGGTTCCGCTGCTTCCTGGCAACAAACCACGCTATTTGATGGGGGTAGGTTCCCCGGATGCGCTTGTGGAAGGCGCGATTCGCGGAATCGACATGTTTGACTGCGTGCTGCCGACACGCATTGCCCGCAACGGGACATGCATGACAAGCCAGGGGCGTCTGGTCATCCGCAACGCCAAATTCGCCCGCGATTTCGGCCCGCTTGATCCGGAGTGCGACTGCTACACATGCCGCAACTATTCGCGCGCATACTTGCGCCATCTGATCAAGGCGGAGGAGACGTTTGGCATCCGTTTGACCACGTACCACAATCTGTACTTCCTCATCAAGCTGATGGAGCGAGTCAGACAAGCAATTGCAGAAGATCGGCTGGGCGATTTCCGCGACCAGTTTTTTGCTCAATACGGATTGGGCGAGAATAGATCCTTTTAAACCTTCATTTTCGTAAAATGACCGAGGAGGAATTTTCATGCAAGGGATTCAACAGTTTTTACCAATCATCATCATGTTCGCGATCTTCTACTTTTTGCTGATTCGTCCTCAGCAAAAACGCAACAAAACGCGCAATATGATGCTGGCATCGCTGAAAAAAGGCGACAAAGTGGTAACGATCGGCGGCATGCACGGCACGATCCAGGAAATCAACGATCAATCCGTGACGTTGCGCATCGCGCACAACGTGAATGTCACGTTTGACCGCGGCGCAGTGAATGCTGTTTCCTCCGCTTCTACTGCAACGGAAAGCGCACCTGCGCAAGCGACAGAGGCGGCCAAGGAAGAAAGCAAATAATCGTCAGTGAACCAGCCCCTGCTGTCAGAGTGCAGGGGCGATTTTTTGGCGGAAAGAGAATAAACGCGAAGCAAAAAAGGCAGATGAGCGTGCGGCTCGTCTGCCTTTTTTTTTGCTACCTTCTGTTCGAGCTGGTGTTGACGCCGAACATGCCGCCGATCGCGGCGAGTACGAATGCGCCGATCAAGTAAAACAGCGTTTTCAGCGAAAGCGGTGTATCGAGGCCGAGATAGCCGATCAAGATGACGAACAGGAAGTAAAACAGTCCGGTGATGCCTCCATAATACCAGCCTCTTCCTCCGCATTTGCGTCCGGTGATGAAGCCGCCGACCAACAGCCCGAGCACGTTGATGACATACGTAAAGTAGGGAAGCGAGCTTTCGCGCAGATTGGTAAACGACAACAGCACAGCCGTGAGTAGCGAACCGGTTAAGACCAGAGCAAACGTGAAGATCAGCCCGGTCATGACAGAGGTGGATGTACTGCGCACGTGGGAATCCCTCCTTGTCTCCCATTGGGTTTGTACCATCTTATGAGAGGCTGGGCCTAGGTATTCATTCTCGGATTGAACAATAGAAAGATTTTTCGTATGATGGATGAGGAACCAGACGGGGGTGAACGAAATGATCAAAACGTACTTTTATAATCATTCGGAAAAGAAGATGCACCACGATGTCGATCTGACGCAAAAGGACAGCTTTCTTCGCGCTCCGGAAGATTTGCTGTGGATCGATCTGTACGATGTGGGAAACAATGAGCTGCAATATATCGCCAAAATATTCGACTTCCACCCGCTGGCGATTGAAGACTGTCTGCATGTGAGCCCGCGTGCGAAAGTGGACAATTACGAGGATTATTATTTTTTCGTATTCCACGGCCTGCGCTATAATGAAGAAAGCGACAATGAGATTACGACGGCTGAGCTGAATGTCTTTTTGGGCCCGAATTACCTGGTCACCATCCACAAGTCGCCGATGAATACAATCGGGCGGATTGCGGCTGCCTGCCATCGCAGCAATGCGTTTTTAAACCGGGGACCGGACTATCTGCTGTATGCGATTGTGGACGGCATCACAGATGAGGTGTTTCCGATTATGGACCGGATCAGCGTACGTATCGATGAGCTGGAAGACGAGATTTATGAGCACCAGATGGAGGAGATCACCGAGGAATTCCTGGCTTTGAAACGGACGATCATTCTGATCCGAAGGGTCATCATGCCGCAGAAGCGAATATTCGCCAATGTGAATGGAAAATATTCGTTTGATATAAATGAAGACAATATCCCCTTTTACACGGATTTGACGGACCACCTGGAGCGAATATCGGAGTCGGCCGAGACGTTCCGCGACCTCGTAAACAGCGCCCTGGATACGTATTACACGATCATCAGTGCGAAAACGACCGAGATCATGCGCGTCCTGACGATCATTTCGACGATCATCCTGCCGCTCACGTTTGTTACCGGACTATTCGGGATGAACACGTTTGCCTGGATGGGGGAAAAGGCGGAGCCGATCATGCTGATCATCGCGGTTGTCGTGATGCTGGTCATGACGCTTGCGATGCTCTATATTTTCAAGAAAAGAAAATGGATCTAGCAGAGGAAGCAGGTTCGCAGTCTCTCGCGAAAAAACAGTAGGGGAAAAGGAAACGCATAGCTTGAGGCGCTTTCGACAAGACTAAACTCGATTCTTTTTCGGGGGGAGGCGTGAGTCGAAAGTGGAATTGATCACGATTTTGATGCGTACCCTTTTCACCTACTTTTTTATATTGGTGCTCCTGCGGGTGATGGGCAAGCGGGAATTGGGCAAGCTGTCCGTTTTTGATGTCGTCATTTCCATCATTCTCGCAGAACTGGCTTCGCTCGGGATTGAAAATGTGGACAAGCCGGCGATGCATTTCTTGCTGCCGATGCTGTTGATCGCGCTGTTGGAAGTGGGTGCCGCCATGCTTTCGCTGAAAAGCAAAAAATTCCGGGATGTCGTCGATGGTTCTGCTGACATGATCATCGAGAACGGCGAGATTCGCGAGGACGCGATGCGGCGCAACCGGATGAATTTGGATGACTTGATGGTGCATTTGCGCCAGAAAAATATCAAAAACCTGGCAGACGTCGAGTTTGCCCTGCTGGAGCCGACGGGTCAGATGAGCGTTTTTCCAAAACGGGACAAGGAACCGTTGACGAAAGGGGATATTCGCGGACCTTCGACGCAGCCCCAAACGACGGGCGTTTCCTTCAGCGGCTTGCCAATCCCGTTGGTCATGGATGGGAAAGTCAGGCAGGAAGCGCTCCGAAAAGTCGGCAAAAATACGTTTTGGCTGAAACAGGAGCTGCGCAAGCACGGGATCAAGGACGTGAAGCAAGTCTCTTTTTGCAGCATCGACAATCGCGGCATCTTGTTCATCGATAAAAAAGATGGCCCCCGTCCAAAAAGTTAGCGACGGGGGAAAAAGACGGCCAGCTGATCGCCGATCCACGGGATTCGTTTGACATCCTGTTTGCCGAGGATGCGCATGGCTACCAGCAGTCCGACATACAGCGTCGTTCCGCAAACGCTTGCGATCAACAACGTTTTCGCAAGCGCAAGATGGGGCAGCCAGTGCGTCGCTATATAGGAGCTGGCGTAGCCCATCGCGACCATCGATGCGCCAATTTTCAGGAATTCCGTCACCTGGATGGTGAAGCCGATCCCTTTCATCAAGCTGGCAAAATGGAGCATGGTCACGAGCGTAATCGAAAGGTTGAGCGAAATGACCGTTCCGTGAATGCCAAACGAGGGCTGCATGGTCAGAAGCACCATGGCGGCCGTTTTGACTACCGCCCCGATCAAGGTGTTGCGGAACACGACATTGGCATGGTCGAGTCCTTGCAATGCTGAGGCGAGCGGGGCCTGAAAGAACAGGAATACGGAGAACGGAGCCATTTGGCGCAGCAAGACGCCGACATCCGGATGACCGTACAGCAGCGTGCAGAGCGGTTCGGCAAATACATACAGCAGGACGGTGAACGGCGCGCCGATCACAAGCGAGATGCGCATCGCCTGGTAAATGCGCCGATGGACGAGCTGTGCTTTTTTCTGGTAGGCCGCTTCTGCGACCGCCGGCATGAGAGAAATGGACAGGGAGTAGGTCAAAAACGTCGGAAACAGCAGCAACGGCACCGCCATGCCGGCAAATTGTCCATATAACCCGGTCGCCTGGGCCGTCGTCGCACCGGAGAAGATCAAGGCAAACGGGACCAGCATCGGCTCCAGCACGTACGCGATCGATCCGACCAACCGGCTCATTGTGACGGGCAGCGAAACGTGAAAAAGCTCGTTGAATCGTTCTCTATTTTGTGACAATGAAGCAAAAAGCGGCGTTTTCAACAGCTTTTCGGTCGTGTGGACGGTTGCGCGCTTTGTCTGCCACAGCATGTAGAGAAGACCGGCACCTTCGCCAAACAAAATCGATAACACGGCGCCCGCTGCGGCATATTCCACGCCTTTTCCAAGGAAAGCGATCGTGATGACGCCGACGAAAAGAAGGCGAATGACCTGCTCGACCAGCTGGGAAACGGCTGTCGGCACCATGTTTTGCTTCCCTTGGAAATAGCCGCGCAATACGGCGGACACGCTCGCGATGGTGACGACAGGGAGTGCCGCAAGCAAGACGAGATAGGCACGTTTGTCTGCAAACATGAAACTTGTCACCCAGTTGGCCGTAAAAAACAGGATCAGGGTGATGGCAACGCTAAAGGTGATCGTGGCCGCGAGCGACAGGAGCAAGTACCGGCGCGATTTGTTGGAATCGCCCGCTGCTTCCGATTCGGCCACTTGCTTGGCGATTGCGACCGGCAATCCAAAGGTGGTGAGGGTAATCATAAAATAGAGAAGCGGCACAACCATCTGATACAATCCCATGCCCTCCGCCCCGATGATGCGGGAGAGGACGATGCGATTGGCAAAGCCGAGAATTCTGGTAACTGCACCTGCGGCGATTAAGATCACCGCGCCATAAAAGAACGATTGTCGCATACAAAGGTCCTTTCTGTATTGAGTAGTGGCTTTTCCACTTGTTCTTACTGTAAGGATATGGACGTGCCGGGCTTGGCATGACTAATTTGAGAGGAGAGAGGATAGCGATGGGCATGGAACTTCCGTTTGGTGACCTCTATGAAGAGCTGCGAGACCTGTGCAGGAGCAAAGCAGAGGAATTTTCCTTATTGGGTTATGAAAATATTGGGCCGCAGGATATTTGGAAATGTGTAGCGGGACAATACAAGCAAATCCCGGCGATGCACCAGTTGGTAAACGATATTCTCTCCTTGAAAATAACCAAATATATGAACTATGTGATGATCGCCATGTACAAAAATCCGGACTCGATTTGACACCGATTTTTCTGCTTGGCTATAATGGGCATGTTGGTTACGGAATTATCGGGATTGTGAACCAGCGAGAGCTGTGAGGGAAAGGGGCATATTAGAGAGATGATTAAATGGAGCAGATTTCTGCTCTTCCTCGTCGTGGTCGGATTATTGGCTACCTTGGTCGGAACGACGACGGGGAATGTGGCAAGCAATATCAAATTGGGCTTGGACTTGCAGGGCGGATTTGAGATCCTGTACAAAGTTGAGCCGCTCGAGGGCAAAGCGGTCAATACCGATTTGCTCAAGGCAACCGCAAAAATGGTAGAGAAGCGCGTAAACATCGGGGGCGTCGCCGAACCGGATGTCACGATCGAGCTGCCGGACCGGATTCGCGTGAAAATTGCTTCAGCCAAAGCGAGCCAGGAAGAATTGCGCAGCATCATCGGGAAACCGGCTGTGCTGACGTTCCGCGATGAATCGGGCAAAACCGTGCTGAACGGAAGCGATTTGGCTGCCAACGGCGCAGGAGTCGGGTTTGACGATCTGAAACGCCCGCTGGTTACGTTGAAATTCGCGAATCCAGAAAAGTTTGCAGAAGTGACAAGAGTCAACCTGAAAAAGAAAGTTGCCATCTATCTGGATGAAAATATGCTGACTGACCCGACCATTCAATCGGTGATCACTGGCGGAAGCGCGCAGATTACCGGGAATTACACCGTTGAATCGGCGCAGCAGCTGGCTGATATTTTGAACTCCGGTGCCCTTCCTGCCAAGCTGACGGAAATGCAGGTAACGTCTGTAGGAGCAAGCCTTGGTGCGATGGCGCTGCAAAAAACGATTTATGCCGGTTACATCGGCGCGGCGCTGATCGTTGTGTTTATGCTCGTCGTGTACCGCATGCCTGGTATGATCGCGAACATTGCGCTCGCAGGCTTCACGTATTTTTGTATGCTGGTCCTCGACTGGATGAATGCGACGCTGACCCTGCCAGGGATCGCGGGCTTCATTTTGTCGGTCGGGATGGCGGTCGACGCGAATATCATCACCTTTGAGCGGATTCAGGAAGAGATTCGTTCGGGGAAAACCATCCTTTCGGCTTTCCGTGCTGGACAACGCCGTTCGTTCATCACGATTATCGACGGACACGTGACAACCATGATCGCGGCTGCAGTTCTGATGTATTTCGGGACAAGCTCCATTCAAGGCTTCGCGATCATCCTGATTATGACGATCATCGTCAGCATCATCACCAATGTGTTCTTCTCGCGCCTTTTGCTCTGGATGGTCATTCGCGCCAACATGTTTAAGAAACCGTTCTGGTACGGAGTAAAGGAGAGTGACATCGGTGAGCTCTAAGAAGCTGGATCATGAAGATGTCATCAAGTTTGACATTGTTAAAAACAGACGCAAATTTTACGCCTTGTCCGGGGTGATCCTGGTCGTCGGGCTTATCATCATGATGGTGTTCGGCCTCAATTTGGGGGTAGACTTCAAAGCGGGGACACGACTCGATCTGTTTATCGGCAAAGATTTCAACACAGAAGATGTTCACAAGATCATCGAAGAAAAAGCACCGGGCTATCACGCATCCATCGTGACCAAGTTCGGTGACAAGAATCAGTCGGCAACCACTCGCTTTGACCAAAAAGTACCGTCCAAGCAGCTGGAGGACATTGAAACGGCGATGAAAGCGAAATACGGCAACCAGGTAACGAAGCAAGAGTCGTCCGTAGACCCGTCCATCGCGAAAGAGCTGGCGTGGAAAGCAGGGGTGGCACTCGCGATCGCCTCTGTCGGGATCGTGATCTACATTGCGTTCCGCTTCCAGTTCCTGTTCGGGATCGCCTGCATCATCTCGCTTTTGCACGATGCGTTCATTCCGATCGCGCTGTTCTCCGTTTTCCGTCTGGAAGTGGATCTGACGTTCATCGCGGCGATTTTGACGATCGTCGGTTACTCGATCAACGATACCATCGTTATCTTTGACCGGATCCGCGAAAACTTGCGTACGATGAAAGCAAAAACGCCGGAAGACCTTGAGCATCTGGTCAACGTGAGCCTCTGGCAAACGATGCGCCGCTCGGTCTTTACCGTTGCGACGGTATTCTTCACAGCGCTGGCGATTGCGCTTTTGGGTGGCGAAGGAATCCGCAATTTCTCACTTGCCCTTATTTTCGGTCTGGTGAGCGGTACCTATTCTTCCATCTTTATCGCTGCACAAGTGTGGGTAACGTTGAAAAAACGCGAAATGGCCCGCAAAAAATTTGCTCCGACCCCGAACGAAGGGTAAGACATTCTCCCGCAGGTGGACATCACCTGCGGGTTTTTCGTTTTGTGACGCTTGCGGCTTCGCGAAGATTTTTGCAAACGAGGAAAGGAAATCGCTCCATCGTGATAAACTATCTGGGAGAAAGGGGAGTACATTCATGGACGATCGTTTGGCAAAAGCCCAGTTTGGCGCCTGGGTGGGAATTATCGGCAACATTTTGTTGACCGCCATCAAGTGGGTGATCGGCTACGCGGCCAATTCGCGTGCGTTGATCGCCGACGCTGCCCATTCCGCCTCGGATGTCGTCGGGTCTGTCGCTGTGCTCATCGGGCTTCGCGCCGCCGAACGACCGCCAGACAAGGACCACCCTTACGGACACGGGAAAGCGGAATCTGTCGCTTCCATCATCGTCTCCGTCCTGCTGATGCTGGTCGGTTTTGAAATCGGGTACGGTTCGATCGAATCGCTGTTCAAGCCGTTGCAGGCGCCCGACATGCTGGCGGTATGGGCGGCGATCGGCTCGATGATCGTCAAGGAAGCCATGTTCCGCTACAAATACAATCTGGGCAAAAAATTAAACAGCCAGTCGCTGATCGCCAACGCATGGGAGCACCGCTCGGACGTCTATTCTTCATTCGCCGCGCTGATTGGCATCGGCGGCGCCATATTCGGCGCGAAATGGCATGTAGGCTGGATGCTGTATCTCGACCCGGTGGCAGGCATATTCGTATCCTTGCTCGTCTTGAAGATGGCGTACGATATTTTGATGGAGTCGATCCACAGCACGCTCGACCATGTCTTGCATGAGGAACAGACAGCTCCGCTGCGCGACTCGATCCGCTCGGTAGAAGGCGTGCTCCGCGTCGATGAGCTGCGCGCACGGGAGCATGGCCATTATCAGATCGTCGATGTGAAAATCAGCGTGAATCCGCATATCACCGTGGAGGAAGGGCACCGGATCGGCAAGCAGGTGAAGCATGATTTGCTCACCCGGTTCAAAGAAGTGCGCGATGTGTTCGTCCACATCAATCCGTTTGATCCGACCGAAAAAGGGCACGAACAGAAGTCGGAATAACGTACATACAGTTCCGTTTTGCAAGCGTACAGTCGATCGTCGGCAAAGGCTTGGCTCCCGCCCCGTTTTCGCATATAATTAACTGGGATTGGAGGGGGGCCTATGCTAAAAGCGAGGACGCGCTGGCAAGTGGCCAGCTATGATGAAGCGATCACGAGCGAGCTTGCGCAAGCCTGTGGAATCTCTCCGCTGCTGGCGAGATTGCTGGCGATTCGCGGACTCGATACGCCGGAGCGGGCAAAAGCCTTTTTGCATGTTAGCGAAGAACAGTTTCATTCCCCTTATTTGCTCGATGGCATGGAGAAAGCCGTGCTCCGCATTCGGCAGGCAATCGAAAGAGGGGAAGCCATCTGCATTTATGGCGACTATGATGCCGACGGGGTAAGCTCTACCAGCTTGATGGTGCATCTCATGCGCGAGCTGGGGGCGAACTTTGATTACTATATACCGAATCGCTTTAAAGAAGGCTACGGCCTAAACAATGAAGCGCTGACCCATTTGGCGCAGTCCGGTGTGAAGCTCGTCATCACAGTCGATACGGGCATAAGCGCTGTGGAGCAGGTCGAGCACGGACAGCAGCTTGGGATGGACATCATTGTAACGGACCACCATGAACCGCCTGCTGTCATTCCCGATGCGTATGCCGTAATCAATCCCAAAAAGCCAGGCTGCACCTATCCGTTCGACATGCTCGCAGGAGTGGGCGTCGCGTTTAAGCTGGCGCATGCTTTGCTGGAAAAACCGCCGATGCATCTCATTGATCTGGCGGCCATTGGCACGATTGCCGACCTGGTCCCGCTGGTGGATGAGAACCGGATTTTTGCCGCATTGGGCTTGCGCCGTTTACATGCGACGCGCAACATCGGGCTGAAGTCGCTGATTCGTGTGTGCGGCTTGGAGGAAACGGAGCTGTCGGCAGGTCATGTCGGCTTCGCGATCGGGCCCCGGATTAACGCGTCCGGACGATTGGAAACCGCAGAGGCAGCTGTAAAACTGTTGACGGCGACCGATCCGGCTGAAGCCGACCGGTACGCGCAGGAACTCGACCAACTGAACCAGGAGCGTCAGGAGCTGGTCGCCCAAATGGCGGAAGAAGCGATCGCCATGGTGGAGCGCGAGTTTCCGCCCGAGACCAATCCGGTGCTCGTCGTGGCGCAAGAAGGCTGGAACGTAGGCGTAGTCGGCATCGTTGCCTCGCGGTTGGTGGAAACGTTCTACCGCCCGACCATCGTGCTTGGCATCGACCGCGAAAAAGGCATTGCCAAAGGCTCGGCCCGCAGCATCGTCGGGTTTGATATGTATGAAGCGCTGACGGCCTGCAAAGATTTGCTGCCGCATTACGGCGGCCATGTCATGGCGGCGGGGATGACCCTGCCGATCGAAAACGTCGATTTGCTGCGCGAGCGTCTCAAACAGGTGGCGAACGAGTGCTTGAAGCCCGAGGATTACGTCCCGATCACCAAAGTCGATCTGGCGACGACCATCGACGAGATCGGTCTGGATTTGGCAGAGCAATTGGAGGCGCTTGCACCGTTTGGCATGGGCAACACAACGCCGATTTTGCTCATCGACGAGGTAGCGGCGACAGACATCCGCAAAATCGGGCGCGATGAAAACCATTTGAAGTGCACTTTGGCGAACGGGGGCAAAAACCTGGACGCGATCGGATTCAAGCTGGCGCATTTGGGCGACCAGGTGACGCCGAAGGCAAAACTTGCCGTGGTCGGCGAGCTGTCGGTCAACGAGTGGAACGGCAGGCGCAAGCCGCAAGTCATCATCCGCGACGCATCGATTCCGCATCTGCAAGTGTTCGACTGGCGCGGCAGCCGGGAGAAACGGGCGAAATGGCGCCAGCTTGCGCGCGAGAAGCAGGCGCTGACCGTTGTTTTTCATGAAGAGAGCATCCCCGGCCTTGATGAACTGATGCGCAAGGATGCGGAAGGGGAAGCGGGGCGGGCGAGCTATCTGCATTGGCGCGGCGAGGGGCACGAGCGTGTGCCGCAGGAGTGCCGCTGGCTCATCCTCTACGACATGCCGAGAAGACGCGCAGCGCTGTCCAGCCTGCTTGCCGCAAGCCCGCAGCTTGAACGGATCTACTGCATGTTTGGCGACCCGGAGCACGGTCTCGACCAAATCCAGTTTCCGCGGCAAGAGCAATTCAAACAACTGTACCAATTCATGAGACAATATCCCGCCATCAAAAAGATCCATCTTGATGCGTTGGCGAAACGGCAGCAGCTCAAGCCTGACATCCTGAAACGAATGCTGGCTGTGTTTTTGGAGCTGTCCTTCATCACCGAGACGGAAACCGACTACGTGCTGAACCCGCAGCCGGCAAAGTCAGCGCTGGATCGTTCCACTTATTTTCAATCATGGCAAGAGGAAGCCGAAATGGCGACAGAATTGTTGCTTTCCTCGCACGAATCACTGACTCACTATCTTACGACATGGATGGCGACGACGCCGTCTTAGGAGGACATGAAATCGATGAATTTTAAAGATTATATTCGCGTTATTCCCGATTTTCCGCAGCCAGGCATCCGTTTCAAAGACATCACCACGCTGTTGAAGGATGGCCCTGCGTACAAAGCGGCGATTATGGAGCTGAAAAGCTTTGCGGACACGCTGCAAGCCGATGTCATCGCGGGCCCGGAAGCGCGCGGCTTCGTGGTCGGCGCGCCGCTTGCAGTAGAAATGGGCATCGGGTTTGTGCCGGTGCGTAAATCGGGCAAGCTGCCGTATGAATCGATCAAGGCTGACTACAGCCTCGAATACGGCAAGGACGCGTTGGCGATGCACGTGGACGCGATCACACCAGGCACGCGCGTGCTGATCGCAGACGACTTGCTCGCGACCGGCGGAACCATCGCGACGACGATCAAGCTGATTGAGCAGCTGGGCGGCATCGTGGTCGGCGCCACATTCTTGATTGAACTGTCCTACCTGGATGGACGCAATCACCTGGGCGACATTCCAGTAAAATCCTTGGTGCAATATTAATCTTTCGCTTACAAAAGACGGGCAAATGCCCGTTTTTTCGTTTTCATCGAACTACACCTTTACAAGCAACCCGACTTACCAGATAATAATATGAAACACCTACATTCTTTTCTTTCGGCTTGTCCGGAGGATTCACCATACATGAACAGGTTGCGTACAAGGGAAGGGACCTATGATAAGCGGCGTAGAAGAAGTGATTAAGAAGGCGAGTGCCTATTTAACCGAAGCTGACGTGGAAATGATTAAGCGCGCTTATGAGATGGCGAACAAGGCTCATGAAGGCCAAATTCGCAAATCTGGCGTTCCTTACATCATGCATCCGATTGCAGTTGCCGGGATTTTGGCCAATCTGCAGCTGGATGCAGTTACAGTGGCGGCAGGCTTCCTGCACGATGTAGTGGAAGATACGGACATTACGCTGGATATGCTCAGGGCTGAGTTCGGCAACGAAGTCGCTTTGCTTGTAGACGGCGTGACCAAGTTGGAAAAGATCAAGTACAAGTCCAAAGAAGAACAGCTTGCGGAAAACCATCGGAAAATGCTTGTGGCCATGGCCCAGGACATTCGCGTGATTTTGATCAAGCTGGCTGACCGTCTGCACAACATGCGCACATTGAAGCACATGTCGGAAATCAAGCAGCGGGAAATCTCCGACGAGACGCTGGAGATTTATGTTCCGTTGGCCCATCGTTTGGGGATTGCCTCGGTCAAATGGGAGCTGGAAGACACGGCGCTGCGCTATCTCAATCCGCAGCAGTATTACCGCATCGTCAATCTGATGCAAAAGAAACGCGCGGAGCGAGAGGACTATTTGAAAGAAGCGTCCGCCAACATTCAGGAAAAGCTGAAAGAACTGCATATCGAGGCCGAGATTTCAGGCCGGCCGAAGCATATATACAGCATTTACAAGAAGATGACGACCCAGAACAAGCAGTTTTATGAGATTTATGACCTGCTTGCGCTGCGTGTGATCGTGCAGGATATTCGCGACTGTTATGCCGTCCTCGGGATCGTCCATACGCTGTGGAAGCCGATGCCAGGGCGTTTCAAAGATTACATCGCGATGCCGAAGGCCAACATGTACCAGTCGCTGCATACGACCGTAATCGGCCCAAAAGGGGAGCCGCTTGAGGTGCAGATTCGCACATGGGACATGCACAGGACGGCCGAGATGGGGATTGCCGCGCACTGGGCATACAAGGAAGGCAAAAGCGTCGTCAAGGACTCGTTCGAGGAGAAAATCGGCAATCTGCGGGAAATCATCCAGGGGCGCCAGGAGGAATCGCCGAGCGCGCAGGAATTCATGGAATCGCTCAAGCAAGATTTGTTCTCCGACATGGTGTTCGTCTTTACGCCAAAAGGAGACGTCGTCGAGCTGCCGAAAGGTTCCGTTCCGCTTGACTTTGCCTACCGGATTCACTCTGCGGTCGGAAACCGGACGATCGGGGCCAAAGTCAACGGCAAGATCGTGCCGCTTGATTACACGCTTGCAACGGGTGATATCGTAGAGATTCTCACCTCGAAGCATTCGTACGGGCCGAGCCAGGACTGGTTGAAGATCGCCAAATCGGCGCAGGCCAGAGCGAAGATCAAGCAGTGGTTCAAGAAAGAGCGCCGCGAAGAAAACGTTGCCAAAGGGCAGCAGATGGTCGAGATGGAGATCAAGGCGCGCGGGTTCGATGTCAAAGAGGTCATGACGGAAGAAAACCTGAAGGAAGCCTCGGACAAGTTCAACTTCAGCGCGCATGAGGATATGTTCTCCGCAGTCGGCTATGGCGGCTTGACCGCCGCGCAAGTCGTGACGCGCCTGACCGATAAGCTGCGCAAAGAGCGGGAAGAGCAGCAGGCGATTCCAGAGTTCAAGTCGGCTGCTCCGCAAAAGCAGGCGCGCAGCGAATCGGGCGTCAAGGTGAAAGGCGTGGAAAACTTGCTGGTGCGCCTGTCGCGCTGCTGTACGCCGGTGCCGGGGGATGAGATCATCGGGTTTGTCACGCGCGGGCGCGGCGTCTCTGTACACCGTCTGAACTGTCCAAACGTGTTGGCGGAAAATAACGAGGAGCGGTTGATTGCCGTCGAGTGGGATCAGATTTTGACCCACAACTACAGCGTGGATATCGAGATCACCGGCCATGACCGCCACGGTCTGCTCAACGACGTGCTGCAGGTTGTGAGCGAAACCAAGACCAACATCTCCGCCGTTAGCGGCAAGGCAGACAAAAACCGGGTCGCCACCATTCACATGACGATCTCGATCAACAATGTGGAGCATTTGCACAAGGTTGTGGAGCGCATTAAGCGAATCAAAGACATTTACTCGGTGCGCCGGATTTTGAACACATAGACGGAATACACCCAAAGCAGCGGCCCGGTTTACGTGCGGGTCACTGCTTTTCTTTCATGCGCGAAAACGGATGTATTCGGCATCTGAAAAAAGGATGGAAGCAGACAGGAGAGAAGAAGATGCGCGTTGTTGTGCAGCGTTCCAAACAAGCGAGCGTAACAGTCGATCAGGCAATCGTCGGGCAGATTGAGCACGGCCTGGTTTTGTTGGTCGGCATCACGCATACAGATACCGAGAAAGATGTGGAGTATGTGGCCGAAAAGGTGGCCAATCTGCGGATTTTTGAAGACGAGGAAGGGAAAATGAACCGGTCCGTATTGGACACGGGCGGACAAATTCTCTCGATTTCACAGTTTACCTTGTACGGCGACTGCCGCAAAGGCCGTCGTCCCAGCTTTATCGAGGCGGCGCGTCCCGAGCAGGCGGAACCGCTCTACGACTTGTTCAATCGCAAGCTGCGCGAGCGCGGCCTCGTCGTGGAGACGGGCCGCTTCGGGGCAATGATGGACGTGCAGCTGATCAACCATGGACCGACCACGTTGATTGTTGAATCATGAGGCTGCGATTCACACAGCGAAAACGGCCACACCCCCAGACCATGAAAAAACCATCTCTTGGGCCGCACAGCCGGCACTTGCGAGATGGTTTTTTCATTTAACGGACGGGAATATACAAGTCCAGCTGCGATTGCTCGTGCATAGGCCCGAGAAAGCGCTGATCATACCGTTCGAAATCATAGCCTTCGACCGGCTCGAGCTTGTACTCCTTCAGCCATTTGGCATAAATGTTTTGGAAGGTGGCGGCAATTTGCGTGGTTGGGCCCGTGTGCGTAAAGACCGCATATTTTTGCGACGGGATCGTGATCGCCCGCATGCCATCCGGGATGTCCACCGCTTGGGAGACTTCATAGCCGGCCACATAAATCAGCAGCCCATCGGTTTTGCCGTCACAAACGCCGTAGGACACGTCCGGATTCACTTTATGCCGGATTTCGTGCTCGCGCGGAATGAACCGCTGCCACATCGCTGGGATGCTGTCTTCCGTATTTGTACTGCGATATTCCATTCCGACGATCGTTATTTCGGGTAAAACCACTACTTTTGGCTCCAGCATCATCGTTCCCCATTTCTCAATTTGATGGTTCATCATCTCGACTGCTCGCAATATGGTTTGCTTCTGCTCGATTTCCATCCGGATGCGCTCGGCATGCTCCTGCAGGATGCGTGAGATCAGGGCCGGATCATCAAAAGCGTTGCTTTGGACGAGGCCGCTGATCACCTCAAGCCCGAGGCCGAGCTGTCGCAGCATGAGAATATTGCGCAGGATGGCTAGCTGTTCCGGTGCGTAATACCGGTACTGGTTCTCACTGCCGATATGCGTCGGTGAAAACAGGCCAATGGCGTCATAGTGCCGCAGCGTTTTGGTCGAGATTCCAAAGATTCTCGCGATTTGGCCGATGGTTAACATCGCACGCCTCCTTTCTTCGGCTACAACCGTAGCGTACATCATTGCCCTTGGGGGAAGGTCAATGGCGATTCCTTCTATTTTTTACAATACCAGAAAAATCGCATTCGTTGAAAACGTTTTTACTGCCAAAAAAAATCGTGCAGAGCTGTAACTTCTTTGACGGCAGAGCCGTGGAAAGGAGTGAAAGGGAGAGGTGGAGCCGTGAACCTAGATCACATCTATCGCCTGTACATGAAAGAAATCTACTTGTACCTCTACCGATTGACGAGAAATGAAAAGCAGGCGGAAGATTTGACCCAAGATACGTTCATCCGTGCCTACTTGTATCTCGATGACTACCAGGGGGAAAAAGTGAGGCCGTGGCTGTTTAAAGTGGCGTACCACGCCTTTGTCGATTGGCATCGCAAACAGCGGTTGCAAATTCCGATGGACCCTGTCGTCTTGCAAGAAATGGTGGAGCACGCTGATGAACGAGGCAGTCCGGAGAGGCAGCTGCTGGAAAAGGAAGAGTGGCACACGTTTCTGAAACTGCTCGACCTGCTTTCCGAAAAACAAAAACAGGTGCTGCTGCTTCGCTACAAGCATCATTTCAGTTATGCGGAAATCGGCGAAGTGCTCGATTTGACGGCAGCGGATGTCAAAATAACCGTCTATCGCGGCAGGCAGAAGCTGCAGGGGATTTGGAAGGAGCGGATGAACAAATGAAAGACAGCCACAACGATTCGGTCCAAAAGTTGCAAGCCTATTTGCGCGGCGAGCTGGACGAAGACGAGATTCGCAAGCTGCGGGCGGAGATTGCGCAGGATGCGATGCTGGAGGGCAAGCTGGAGAAGCTGATGTTCGACGAACTCCTCGCTGGAGATCCGGATGAGCTGCCGGCGCTCTCCGAGCAAAAGCAGCGGCAAATTTTGCGAAAGAGCAAGTGGCGCAGCCGATTCTCCCACATTTTTTTCACCACGGGGGGAATTACGGCGATCATCGTGACGCTGTTGATCTTGAGCCAGGTTTTCAATTATTTGTGGTTTTGGCCCGCGTCCAAAGATTTTCAGCGGGTGATGGAGGATGTGGTGACCTTTACGAATCCGGGCATGTCCGTTGGCGGCGGGGGGACGAACGGCGGCTTGTTTTTTTCCATGGAGATGAAGTACGATCTGGAGGAGAAAGTGGGCCGCGAGCGCAAGTCGGTGGGCAAAGCGGAGAACGATGTTTTTTTATTCAAGCCTCAATTCAAGTACGCCTGGAATCAGGGGTTTCATCAAAACCGGCTGTTTTTTCACTTTCCGCCAGCAGTACAGCAGTCGAAAGCGGATACGCCGGGAGTCACCAGCGCCGGATGGCGGACGCTGGAAAAACTGCCGGAAGGGACGGTCGCGCAGCTTGCCGTCTCGTTTGACCGGCTGATGACGCACGACGAGTATTTTGCCATTATCCGCAAGTATGATCTGGATACGACCTGGCTGGCCATCGATACCGGTCAGGAGGGGCAGGAGAAAGGGACGCTGGGCAAAGGCGAGGTATGGGGATACGATACCGAGGCGCACTTCCTTTTCGCGGATGGCTCGCTAGAAGTCAATGGTCAGGGGGAGCGCCGGTCACAGCTGTTGATTCGGGAACTCGAGTATTTGGACAGCCAAAAAGCGCTGGCCACCTCCATGCTGGAAGACGCGCGCTTCCGCCCGGCTCCCAAGCTTGGGGAGCGCATCGACTACCTGAAGCAGCACGGCGTCAAGCTGTACGGCGCAGTCATCACGGGACCGACGAAAGAGCTGCTTAAACTGAAGCAGGAAACGCGGTTTTCCCACCCGTATGTGGGGCAAGTCGAATGGTGGAACTGGGACCAGGCAGGCACGTACGGGATCGAATACAGTTACTAGACAAAAAAACGGGCACCCCTGGCGCTTGCGTCAAAAGGGGTGCTTTTGCTTTTTTTCGCAGGTCTTCAGTTGTGGTGGGCGAGTGCGGCTTTTTTTTTCATCTGTGACGTTTGGAGACTGGTCCGGTTCAAGATGTCCCGGAAGGTCGGGGAAGGGGAGGTGGAGGTACCGGCGTGCGTGTACATGGCAACCGCTGCGCTATAGGTGACCGGCTCGCATAGGAACGGCTGCGAAAGCCGATCAACCAGCCGCTGCGCATGTTCCTGCGAATGGGTCGTCAGGACAATGAATTCGTCGCCGGCAAAGCGGCACAGCGCGTCGCTTTCGAGCGCACACTGGCGCAACTGCTCGCTGAAATGGGTCAAGACCTGGTCGCCGACCATATGGCCGTACTCTTTGTTGACGAAACCGAAATCGTTCATGTCCACAAACAAAAACCAGAAGGGCTGTCCGGAAGCCAGCAATTGCTCGGTGATGTAGGTGATGTACGGGCTGCGGTAAAGCTTTGTCAGCGGGTCCAGCAACATGCTGATGCTGGCCATCACGGTTTCGCGCGTCACAATTCCTTCCAGCTGGCCTTCCTGCATCACAACCAAACGCTCGATCTCATGCCGCTGCATCGTGTTCATCGCGTCAAAAATGGAAAGCTCAGGCGAGACCGCGATGAGCTTGGTGGTCATCGCGTCTGCTACCAGACGGTTCGGATGGCTTGTCCGGACGTTGCGCGAGGTGATGATGCCGATCACCTGCTCCGCTTCAACGACGACAAGCGAGCCAACCTTGCAGGCATCCATTTTCTCGCCTGCGGCTTTGACGCTTTTATCCGATGTAATCGTATGCACGTCACGTGTCAAAATGTGGGCTAACTTCACTTCAAATCAACCTCTCGATTTACTTTGATAGAAAGCTTCACTTCAGAGCGCAACACCATGTACTCGTTAAAGATGGTTTGCGTTTCTTCCAAGGCGATTTGCATCAAGGTTTCGCGATCGAGCATTTCCAGCAGCGTTTTCTTGACCAGAAGCGCTTCGATCTTGGCATGGTCGAGATGGATCACCTCAAATTGATCGGGAGAGAGTGCTTCTGCCATTCGCCGTACTGCCTCTGGCCCGATGGGCGCTTTTTTGCCGATAATCAACAAATCTTGCATGGGAGGCATCTCAAATTCGGTTATATGTAAGGATAAAGACGCTTTTCGCGAGTACGGATTTCCATTGATCATGTGTATTCCCTCATCATTGAATTAGTCAATCTCTTCATAATTTACAGTTCTAAACAAATTTTTACAAGCATTCTCTAGGTAAAAAGTAGAAAATGACGCAGCTTGTTTTTAGTTAAATTGAACTACAGGACAAAAAGAAACGAGCCCGGGAAGTTCTCCATGGGCTCGTTCGTTTGATTGCAGGAGATTATCGGATCGATGCAAAGTATTTCACAATGCCGTTGTATAGTCCTTGCGCTGCCGCTTCTTGCTGGCTGTCCGAGCGCACGGCAAGCTCTTCTTGCGGGTTGGTGAGGAAGCCGACCTCCGCCAGTATGGATGTCACCGGATTTTCACGCAGGACATAATAGTCGCCAAAGCGGGATTGCAGGTTGGTGTAATTTGTCGCCAGGACAAGCTCATTTTGGACGATGGATGCGAGCTTGCCTGAGGTCGTCTGGTTGTAGTAAAAGACGATCGACCCGTTTGTTTGCGTATTGGGATGTGTGTTGTGGTGAATACTGACAAATAGATTTGCTTTGTTCGTGATGGCTACATCCACCCGCTGCTGAAGCGTCAGGGCACGGTCGTCGGAACGGGTCATGATCACGGTCGCACCGGATTCCTCGAGCTTGTTGCGGAGCTTGAGGGCTACCTGCAGGTTGATCGTTTTTTCCAGCGTGGAGTAGCTTGTCCCGGTCGCGCCGCTGTCCGTTCCGCCATGCCCCGGATCGACGACGATGATTTTCCCTTGCAGTTCGTCGCCTTTGACGACGATTGGTGTCGAGTTGTCAGGATGATCGTCCGTCGTGACCAGCCAGCTTGCGATATAGCCAAGCTGCCCGTTTGCCAGCCTGATCTGGTACCAGTCACCGGAGCTTCCGACTAGTGTCAGCTTGTCGCCTGTTTGCACGCGAGTCAGAATCGCGGTGTTCGTGCCAGGGCCGCTGCGAATATTGGTGTCGGAGCCGAGCACCGTCACCGTCTTCGCGGTGGACGAGGGTGCCGGTGGCGTGCTTGGGACGGTGCGCTCCGGCTTGGTAACGAGCCAGCCAGCCACCCAGCCGCTTTGTCCGTCAGACGTTTGGACCTGGTACCAGTCGCCGTCCGCGCCCAGTACGGTCAGTACCGTTCCCAGCGGCATCGTTGTCAACAAGTCGCTGTCTGTCGTCGGCATGCTGCGCAGGTTGACGGCAGGCGCATTCACCTTGATGGTCCCGAGCGACGCCGGTGGAGTTGGCGCGGTCGGATGGGTGCTTGTCTCCGGTGCTGCCGGCGTCCCTGATGGTGCGGCGACGTCAGGCTGAATCCAGGCTGCCATGCCGTCGTACATGATCTGCGACCAGCTGTTGGCGCTGCCGAGGATTGTGACCTGATCGCCCTCGCTGATCTGTCCGATCGGCGCTTGCGCCGCATTCGGTGAGGCATAAACGTTAACGGTTACGTGCAGGTGGATGACCGTGCCGGCGGCCAGTTCAGGCGCAGGAGGCTTTTGCGCTGCGTTGCCGGTCGGTCCTGCCGGTTTCACGGGTGCTGTGGCAGAAGCAGTTTCTTGAACCAGCCAGCCTGCTACCCAGCCCGTTTGATTGGCAGGCAGCCGTATTTGCAGCCAATCGCCTTGCTGCTTTTCGACGGTGTAGCTCGTGCCGAGCGGCAAGGTGGTGGTGACCGATGAGGTTAAGCTTGGGCCGGTACGCACGTTTAATTTGTCGACGGTTGTTTGGATGGTGCGGGCAGAGGCATAACCGGGAAGCCCGCCGCAAACGAGTGTGCCTGCGATGAAAAAGGCAAGAAGACGTTTTAACACTGTTGAACTCCCTTTCTGATAGACTCGCTGATGTTTGCCAAATTCTTCTTTGGAAAAGTTCTTGCATCATCCTGCATTTTCCTGCAAAAAGGGACAAAATCAGCGGGATTTGATGGTCATTCGAAAATCTGCCCCAGGAGGATTCCCATGCGCCAATCATTGAACGAAACGTTTGTAAACCAGTTGAATCGCCAGCAGTTTTCCGTAGATTTTCATGATCATCTGGAAAAGGAAGCTGCGTTGAACGATGTGGAAATGTCACAGGAGTTGGGCTTGTCCATTCGCGAGGTGCAGAAGCTGCGCCGAAACAAGCGGTGACCTGCCGCTTCTCCCGCATGTTCATTGATTGACCGCGCTTTTCGTGTTCGGTAAGATGGATGGGTACACGAGAAAAGCAGGTGAACACATACGAATGATTCAAATACATTGCATTGGACATGCGTTTGAGCGAGAAGTCGGTTTTATTCTCGCTCTGTTTTTTGAAGATCCAGAGGTGACATATGTAGCGCAGCGGCAGGCTGCAGCGCCGGATGACCTGTACATCGAGCTGTCTTGCGCCCATACGGCCGAAGGCGTGCAGGCGGAAGGAAAGCTGAGCGGACAAGCAGGCGAAAAACAGTTTCGCTATTTCCGCCCGTATACCGTTCGCGAGGAAAAGGCGGAGCGCAAGACAGCCAAACAGGCGATCAGCTACACGCTGCTGACGCTGTTGGAACAGTACACCGGCATCGAGCAAGGCTGGGGAATTTTGACCGGCATTCGTCCGACAAAGCTTTTGCATAAAATGCTGGCGCAAGGGACGCCGCGAGAAAAAGTGCACCGCCATCTGCGCGAGGACTACATGATGCGGCCGTACAAGCTGTCGCTCTTGCAGGAAATTGTCGATCGCCAGCTGCAGGTGGTGCCTGATCTGTACGACATCAGTCGGGAGCTTTCGGTATATATTGGCATTCCATTCTGTCCGACGAAGTGTGCGTACTGTACGTTTCCTGCCTATGCGATAAAAAGTCATACCGCATCCGTCAACCCGTTTTTGGAAGGGCTCCATTACGAAATTCGCGAGATGGGCAAATGGCTGACCAGGCACGATTTGCGCATCACCTCGCTCTACTTTGGCGGGGGAACGCCGACCAGCATAACGGCGGAAGATTTGGACGCATTGTTCGTCACGCTGCATGAATCGTTCCCGCATATGGACAAGGTGCGCGAGCTGACGGTAGAGGCGGGCCGGCCGGATACGATTACGCCCGAAAAGCTGGCTGTAATGAAAAAGTGGAAGACCGACCGGATCAGCATCAATCCGCAGTCGTTCACGCAAGAGACGCTGCAGGCGATCGGACGTCACCATACCGTTGCGGAAACGATCGAAAAATACAAGCTGGCCACGGAATTGGGCTTTGAAAACATCAATATGGATTTGATCATCGGCCTGCCGAACGAGGGGATGGACGAATGGCGGCACAGCCTGGCGGAAACGGCGAAGCTGATGCCGGCATCGCTCACCGTCCACACGCTGTCCTTCAAGCGCGCCTCGGAAATGACCCAAAACAAGGAGCGGTACAAGGTGGCAAGCCGCGACGAAATCCGGGCGATGATGGAGCTGGGCACGGAATGGACACGGGAAAACGGCTATTTGCCCTATTATCTCTATCGGCAAAAAAACATTTTGGGCAATTTGGAGAACGTGGGCTATTCGCTTCCCGGGAAGGAAAGCATCTACAACATCATGATCATGGAAGAGGTGCAGACGATCCTCGGGCTCGGCTGCGGCGCCGTCTCCAAGCTGATGCAGCCAGGCAGCGAGCAGTTTACCCGCTTCCCCAATCCGAAAGATCCGAAAACCTACAACGACACATACCGAGAGCTAGTAGACGAAAAGATCAAGGCGCTGGACGCCCTCTATGAATTTGCATAAAGCATCGTAGCGGACAGGTTGTGAAGGCAAGCGTACGAAAGCGCAGGCCGGCACAGCCTGTTTTTCAACATTGGACGCATGCGCCGATTGACAGGGCGTGGGCGCTCCAGTACGATGTAGGCAAAATGTTTGCGCACAATTCCGGTCCGACCGGTCCGACTGAAAACAAGAAAGGAATTGGCAGCCATGGTGATCGTGAGTGAAACGGTTCAAAAGTATTTGCTGGACTTCATCCGCAAAAAAGAGTTGAAACCAGCGGACAAGCTCCCCTCGGAGCGCGAACTGGTCAACATGCTCGAGGTCAGCCGATCGTCGATTCGCGAGGCGTTGCAAACGCTCTCAGAGCAAGGAATCGTCGAGAAGCGGCCGGGAAAAGGCGTCTATGTGAAAAAAAATCCGTTCCAAAACAGCGGGGAGATTACGCAAACGCTGATGATGCTGGTTGATTTCACCAGCTCGCTCCACCTCCTGGAATTGCGTCAGGGGGTCGAAGGGGAGATCGCCCATCTGGCAGCCAAGCGGATCGAGAAAGCGGATATCCAGATTCTTGAACAATCGATCATCGATCTCGAGGTATGCATCAAAATGGACGCACCGATCATTGTGCCCGATCTCGTCTTTCACAACACGCTTGCCCGTTCCACACAAAACGGGATCATTTTGCAGGTATATAACTCGATCGCCGAATTTTTCAAAAAAGTGCGGATTGAGATGGCCACCGAAGACGATGTGCACCAGGCGCTTTATTACCACAAGGAAATCTTGCAGGCCGTCAAAGCCGGGGACAGCGAACGCAGCAGCAAATGGATGAGGGAGCATATCGAGGACGTCAAGCAGCACTACCAAAAGATGCTGAATCGTCTGCGCTAGGCGAGGCAGAAAAATGGTAAAAAAGTTGTCACTAACTTAATGTTAGCACATATCTTTTTGTGATAAGATGGAAAAGTATCATCCAAAATCAAGATCGTAAGGAGTCACTATGCCAAAACGGGATTCAACCATCGAACAAGCCTTTTTCCTCTCTTTTGTCATCGCGGTGATTGCGACGCTCGGAAGCCTTTATTTCTCCGAGGTGATGAAGTTCCTTCCCTGCGAGCTGTGCTGGTTCCAGCGGATTTTGATGTATCCGCTCACCGTCCTGTTAGGCATCGCCGTCGTGCGCAAAGACTACAAGCAATCCCTCTATGTCACCGTTCTTTCGGTCATCGGCGGGCTGTTCTCCATCTATCACTACCTGATTCAAAAGCTGCCGGCGATGCAGGAACTCGGCAAATCTTGCGGCATCATCCCTTGCAACACCGACTATATCAACTGGTTTGGCTTCATCACCATTCCGTTGTTGGCCTTGATTGCGTTTGCCCTGATCGCGGGACTGAATCTTTACATCTGGAAACAAACGAAGGGAGACTAATCCATGAAAAAACTGGTTATTTTTCTGGTCGCGATCGTCCTGGTTTTCATCGGCGGCATGGTGTACTCGGACTACTCCAACAAGCAAGCGGCCAAAGGAAATCCGTACGGCAAAGAAACGTTGAATCCCGCCACGGTGGCGCAGCTGAACGATCCGCTCTACGACAACCAGATCGTGCCGGATGCGCTGAAAGAGCGACTGGCGAAAAAAGAAGACACCTATGTCTACTTCTACAGCCCGCTTTGCGAGCACTGCGAGCGCACCACGCCGATTTTGGTTCCGGTAGCGAAAGAATTGGGCATCGATATGAAAAAGAACAACGTGCTTGAATTTGAGCAAAGTTGGGACGATTACAAAATCACCGGAACACCGACGCTGATTCACTTCAAGGACGGCAAGGAAGTGGACCGCATCGAAGGCGAATACGCTGCGGACGATTTCAAAAAGTGGTTCGAAATGACGGCGAAGAAATAGCAGTTGGCAAAAACTCCACGCGCGCCTGCTTGACGGCCATGTTTGATTTTGATATGATTCGGAAATAATTAGAGATGATCTGATGACGGGACCAAGTACCTGCATGACGAGTAGCTAGAGAGGAAGTGTCGTGGCTGAAAGCACTTCTCTATGACGATGCAGCGAATGACCTCCACGAGGACTTCCGGTGAACGCATGATACCAGTAACCGGACAGCGTATGATCGGCGTTAACGATTTTGAAGCGGGATCATGACCATGATCCAAGCAGGGTGGCACCACGGGAGCAAATGTGTAGCAACGCGAACATCTCTCGTCCCTGATATGGCGATTTTTTTCGTCGTATCAGGGACGGGAGTTTTTTATTTCAATCACGTTTTGTTGGAGGAAGCGCTTATGGCCAAAATTCAAATTCCACGCGGCACGCAAGATGTCATGCCCGGGCAGGTCGAGCTGTGGCAGTACATCGAGCAAAAAATGCGCGAGCTGTGCCGCCGTTACAATTACGGTGAAATCCGCACGCCGATCTTCGAATCGACGGACCTGTTCCTGCGGGGCGTAGGGGAAACGACCGATGTCGTGCAGAAGGAAGTTTACTCGCTCGCATGGATCAAGGACAAACAAACGAAAGAGCTGACGCTCGGCGAAACACAGCAGGAGGGATTGACGCTCCGGCCGGAAAATACGGCGGGGGTTGTGCGCTCCTATGTGGAGAACAAGCTTTACGGCGCGGCGAACCAGCCGACCAAATGGTACTACATCGGACCGATGTTCCGCCACGAGCGTCCGCAAGCAGGCCGCTTCCGCCAGTTTACCCAATTCGGCGTGGAAGCGATCGGATCGGCTGATCCGGCGATCGACGCAGAGGTGATCTCGATTGCGATCCGCCTGTATGAGGAGCTGGGGATCAAAGGGCTGTCCGTCGAGCTGAACAGCGTCGGCACCCTTGAAGACCGCGCGCGCCACCGCACGCACCTGATGGCGTTTTTGGAAAATGTCCGCCATGATCTGTGCCCGGACTGCCAGGAGCGGATGGACCGCAACCCGCTGCGCGTGCTCGATTGCAAAGTGGAGAAATGCAAGACGCTGACAAAAGACGCCCCATCGATTTTGGAGCATCTGAGCGAAGAGTCTTCCGCCCACTTCCAGGCAGTGCAAGATTATTTGGCAGCGATCGGCATTCCGTTTACCATCAACCCGCGGATGGTGCGTGGGCTCGATTACTACACCCAAACGGCCTTTGAGATCAAAATGGCGGAAATCGGCGCAGTCGAAACGCTTTGCGGCGGCGGACG
Organism: Brevibacillus fluminis; assembly: GCF_052072235.1. GTDB lineage: Bacteria > Bacillota > Bacilli > Brevibacillales > Brevibacillaceae > Brevibacillus_D > Brevibacillus_D fluminis_A. The sequence goes on from NZ_CM125436.1 coordinate 1,974,651, forward strand.
CTACAACGGGCTGGTTGCCGATCTCGGCGGCGAGGATATGCCGGGCATCGGGTTTGCGCTGAGCATCGAGCGCCTGCTCTTGGCGCTGGAAAAGCAAGGGATCGCGCTTCCGGTGGAAACCGGGATCGATTGCTTCATCGTCGTGCAGACCGAGCAGGCGAAAGCGACCGCCTTCAAGCTGCTCGACCAGCTGCGGCAAGCAGGCGTGATCGCCGAAATGGATTACCTCGGGCGCAAAATGAAAGCCCAACTGAAAGCGTCGGACCGTCTGCAGGCGAAATTTACCGCGATTATCGGCGAATCCGAGCTGGCAAACGGAACCGTTGTTTTAAAAGAAATGGCGACCGGCGAGCAGCGTGAATTGCCGCTGGGCGAATTGGCAGCAGCAATACGGAAATAAACACATACACAGTAGAGACAAAGTGGAGGGTTTAACAATGGCAAGCATTTATCGCACCCTGTTTTGCGGGGACGTGAGCAAGGAACAAATCGGGCAGGAAGTTGTGCTCAACGGTTGGGTTCAAAAGCGCCGCGACCTGGGCGGCGTCATTTTCGTAGACTTGCGCGACCGCAGCGGTCTGGTGCAAGTGGTTTTCAATCCGGAGTATGACAAAGCGGCATGGGAAAAAGCGGACCGCGTCCGCAGCGAATACGTTCTTTCCGTACGCGGAACAGTCGTAGCGCGCGCCGAAGAAGCGATCAACCCCAAGCTGAAAACAGGCGAGATCGAAGTTCACATCAACGAGATCACCATTTTGAACGAAGCGAAGACACCTCCGTTCCTGCTGGAAGACGACATCGAAGTCGATGAGCAGGTGCGGCTGAAATATCGTTATCTGGACCTGCGCCGTCCGGAAATGCAAAAAACGTTCTTGCTGCGCAGCAAAGCGACGAAAGCGTTCCGCGACTTCCTGGATCAAAACGGCTTCCTGGAAGTGGAAACGCCGATTCTCGGCAACAGCACGCCAGAGGGAGCGCGCGATTATTTGGTACCGTCCCGCGTGCATCCAGGCGAGTTCTACGCGCTTCCGCAATCGCCGCAATTGTTCAAGCAGCTGCTGATGGTTTCCGGCTTTGAGCGTTACTATCAAATTGCCCGTTGCTTCCGCGACGAAGACTTGCGCGCAGACCGTCAGCCGGAATTCACGCAGGTGGACATCGAGACTTCCTTCTTGCCGATGGAAGAACTTTTGCCGATGATGGAACAAATGGTCGCACACGTATTCAAAGCAACCGTCGGCATCGACGTTCCAACTCCATTCCCGCGCCTGACTTATGCCGAAGCGATGGATCGTTACGGCTCCGACAAACCGGATGTGCGCTTTGGCATGGAATTGACCAGCATTTCCGACCTGGTGGAAAACTGTCAGTTCAAAGTGTTCGCAAGCGTAGTCGCTGGCGGCGGTCAAGTAAAAGGGATCAATGCAAAAGGCTGCGGTCATTATTCCCGCAAAGAAGCGGACGATCTGACCAAGTTCGTGAACCGCTACGGTGCGAAAGGCTTGGCATGGATGGGCTTCAAGGACGGCGAGATCAAAGGGCCGATCGCCAAGTTCTTCAGCCCGGAAGAAATCGACGCGATCAAAGAGCGCATGGGAGCGGAAGAAGGCGACTTGCTGTTGTTCGTTGCTGACAAACCGAAAGTGGTCGCGGACGCACTCGGCGCGCTGCGCAGCAAATTCGGCGCGGAGCTTGGCCTGATCAACAATGAAGAGTTCAAGTTCCTGTGGGTGGTTGACTTCCCGTTGGTTGAGTGGGATGAGGAAGAAGGCCGCTATGTTGCCCTGCACCATCCGTTCACTCGTCCAAAAGACGAAGACTTGCACCTGTTCGACACGAACCCTGGCCAAATGCGTGCGCAAGCGTACGACATGGTGTTGAACGGCTATGAGCTGGGCGGAGGCTCGATGCGGATCTACAACCGCGACGTACAGGAAAAAATGTTCCAAACGCTGGGGCATTCCCCTGAAAGCGCGCGCGAAAAATTCGGCTTCCTGCTGAATGCGTTCGATTACGGTACGCCTCCGCACGGCGGAATGGCGCTGGGCCTCGACCGTCTGATCATGCTCCTGGCCGGCCGCACCAACCTGCGCGAGGTCATCGCGTTCCCGAAAACGGCGAGCGCGAGCGATTTGATGCTGAATGCGCCAAGCGAAGTGGACGCTGCGCAGCTGAAGCAAATTCACATTGCCACAACAGCAGTAAAAGAAGAGGTTGAAGCGTAAGCGGTTTTCCCTTGGGCTAACTTGCACGCCTGCTTTTTCTTGTGTTACCATAACAATAACGAATAAGCCCTGCGATGTACGTGCCTACCGATTGTTTTGAGCCACAAATGTTTTATCGGGAGTTTTGCGTCCGGCCGGCGAAGACATGCCTCGTTCGAGTGGAAGTCTGATGCTGGTCGGCCATGCACCCACCTGCTAGCTGGCAGGTTCAAAACTGAGGTACAGTACGGCATAACGGGGCTTTTTTTCGCCGTTTACCAATCCTACTTTTCCGATTGAATATAAAGTGAAAGGTTGTTTCAATTATGTTGCATCAATTTTCACGCTGCGAATTAGCAATGGGTCCCGAAGGGCTCGAAACGATGAAAAACAGTACCGTAGCGGTTTTGGGCGTCGGCGGCGTCGGATCGTTTACGGTTGAAGCATTGGCCCGGACGGGTGTCGGCAAACTGATCCTGATCGACAAAGACGTCGTGGACATCACGAACATCAACCGACAGATTCATGCCACGCTGCATACGATCGGCCAGCAAAAGACCGAGCTGATGAAAGAGCGCATCGCCGCGATCAACCCGGAGTGCGAGGTCGTCACCATGCAAATGTTTTATGACGAAACCACCGCACCGCAATTGTTTGCCCACAAACTCGATTACATCGTGGATGCGATGGACACGATGTCTGCCAAAATCCACCTCATCGTAGAAGCGAAAAAGCGCAACATTCCGATCATTTCCAGCATGGGTGCAGCCAACAAAATGGACCCGACCCGTTTTGAAGTGACGGACATTTCCAAAACGAGCTATGACCCGATCGCCAAGGTGCTGCGCCGCGAATTGAAAAATTACGGCATTTACAAAGGCGTGAAGGTTGTTTACTCCAAAGAGATTCCCGTCGCGATCCATACCGATGTGCGCGAAAAAATCGTCACGAATCCAGACTCGCCGATTCGCAAGGTAAAACAGCCTCCAGCGAGCAACGCGTTTGTTCCGTCGGTGGCAGGGTTGATTTTGGCCAGCGTCGTGGTTCGGGATCTGTTAAACTGGCAGCCGGCTAAAGGGTGAGTATGATGGATGATCTGTTTTCGTTTTCGTATGAAGAAAAAGATTCAGGCCGAATGAAGCCGCTGGCGGCACGGATGCGTCCGAAAACGGTGGACGAGATCATCGGGCAGAGCCATATCATCGCGCCGGGCAAGCTGTTGCGCCGGGCGATCGAGGCTGACCATCTCTCGTCGCTCATTTTTTACGGACCGCCGGGAACAGGGAAAACCACGCTGGCAAAGGTGATTGCCAATTCGACCAAATCGCATTTTGTGGAATTGAACGCGGTGACTGCCGGTGTCGCCGACATCCGGAAAGTGGTGGACGAAGCGAGGGACAGGCTGGTCATGTCGTCTACGCGCACGACCTTGTTCGTCGATGAGATTCACAGATTCAACAAAGCGCAGCAAGATGCGCTTTTGCCATTTGTCGAGGAAGGAACGATCATTTTGATCGGAGCCACGACAGAAAATCCGTATTTCGAAGTGAACGCGGCACTGCTTTCCCGTTCGCAAATATTCCGGCTTCATTCGCTCGACACGGATGAACTGCGGGAAGTGATGCGGCGGGCGCTGACCGATGAGAAGGACGGGCTCGGTGAACTGTATGTTCGCGTGACGCCCGAGGCGGAGGAGCATTTGATCCACTATGCGGAAGGCGATGCGAGACGGCTGCTGAACGCATTGGAGCTGGCTGCTTCCACGACTCCGCTGTCTGCCGACGGCTCCATCGAAATCACGCTGGACGTTGCGGTTGAATCGATTCAACGGCGGGCGGTTCGTTATGATAAGAATGGAGACAACCACTACGATACAATCTCTGCATTTATCAAATCGATTCGCGGCTCCGATCCTGATGCCGCGCTGTATTGGCTGGCCCGCATGATCGACGCGGGGGAAGATCACCGCTTTATCGCGCGCAGGCTGGTCATCTCCGCTTCCGAGGATATCGGCAATGCGGACCCGAATGCGGTGACGGTTGCCATCTCGTGTTTTCAGGCGCTTGAGCTGGTGGGCATGCCGGAAGGGCGGATTCCGCTTGCACAGGCGACCACATACTTGGCATGCGCTCCGAAAAGCAATGCGGCCTACAACGGGATCAATCAAGCGCTCGCTCGCATCCAAACCGACGGGCACAAGCCTGTTCCCATGCACTTGCGCGACCAAAGCTACAAGGGAGCGGCCAAGCTTGGGCATGGCGCAAGGTATTTGTACCCGCACGATGATCCGGAAGGCTACATTCCGCAGCAATACTTCCCCGACGGGGTTTCTTACCGGTTTTATCAACCGAAAGAGATTGGCTACGAACATGAGATCCGCGCGCGTCAAGAAAAGCGCAGACAGCGCGCTGAAAAAGGCGAATAGCGGATATTCACATAGGAAAAGCTCCTCATGGAATCCCATCAGGAGCGTAAAAAAAGGTTAGGTGCGAACGGTGCCGTCAGGCTTGTTCGGCAAATCGCCGGCTTCATCCGGCACTTTGCTGATGATATCCGCGCCAAAGCGCGCTTTATGCGCGATGGTTCCGGCTGGATACTCGTAGATCGTGTCAGACGGGTGATTGCGTCCGCGTTCGGAACGTTTGTTGGTAGCCATTTGGCCGTCACCTCCTGTACCGTATTTTCTCCACATCATATCTGCACATGTATGACAAATAATGCGTGATCACGCAACAGACAAAGGCTTAGAGAGGAGTGTTGTTGGGAGTGAAAATTTCAACAAAAGGACGTTATGGATTGACCATTATGATGGAGCTTGCTTCCCGCCACGGCGAAGGGCCGACATCGCTCAAGAGCATTGCCACACGCCATGAGCTGTCGGAGCATTACCTGGAGCAGCTGATCGCTCCGCTGCGCAACGCCGGCCTGGTGAAAAGCATCCGCGGTGCGTATGGCGGTTATGTTTTATCAAAATCACCGGAGGAGATCACTTCCGGCGATGTGATTCGTGTTCTGGAAGGGCCAATCAGCCCGGTCGAGTTCACGGAAGAGGAAGATCCGGCAAAACGCTACCTGTGGCTGCGCATCCGCGACAGCATTTCAGCGGTGCTGGATTCGACCACGCTCGCAGACCTCATCAATTACAAGGATGATGGTTTGTCCGACGGCTATATGTTCTATATTTAACGGATTGATCAGTTTAGAGAGGAAGTTCAGGTGACAGACGTGCGATATTTTGATCATGCGGCGACTACGCCGTTGCACCCGCAGGTCGTCGACGCGATGCAGCCGTATTTGCATGAGCATTTCGGCAATCCGTCCAGTTTTCATCGGTACGGTCGCGCTGCACGTGCGGCAGTAGAAACGGCCCGGGAAGAAATGGCCCGCTTGCTGGGGATTACGCCACGCGAACTGATTTTTACCGGCGGCGCGACGGAAGCGGACAATACGGCGATCATTTCGATGGCGTTGGGGCTTCGCCACAAAGGCAACCACATCATCACGACGGCGATTGAGCACCATGCGGTTTTGCATGCTTGTGAGTATTTGCAATCGCTTGGCTTTGACGTAACCTATTTGCCTGTCGATGAAACCGGAATGGTTCATCTGGAAACGCTGAAAGCTGCGGTACGTGAGGATACGATCCTGGTTTCGATCATATACGGCAACAACGAAGTGGGAACGATCCAGCCGATCGAGGCGATCGGAGCGTTTTTGCGTGAGAAAGACATTTTGTTCCATACGGATGCCGTTCAGGTGGCCGGAGCGATTCCGCTGAATGTGGGGCAGCTGCCGGTCGATCTGCTTTCGCTCACGGCCCACAAAATCAACGGTCCCAAAGGCATCGGCGCTTTGTATGTGCATAAAAACGTCAATTTCCATCCGTTTATCCACGGTGGCGCACAAGAGCGGAAGCGTCGTGCCGGTACAGAAAACGTAGCGGGCATCGTCGGTTTCGCGGAAGGGCTTAAACGCAGCGTGCAAGAGCTTGACGAGCGGGTTGCGAAATACAGAGCGATGCGCGAGGCGATGCTGTCCGTCTGGGCGGAGAGCGGCATCGAGTTTGCCGTCAATGGCCATCCCGAAACCTATTTGCCGCATATTTTGAACGTGAGCTTTCCTGCGGTCGATACCGAAACGATGCTGATGAATCTCGACATTGCAGGCATCGCGGCTGCGAGCGGTTCTGCGTGCACGTCCGGTTCGCTGGAGCTTTCCCATGTGCTCGTCGCGATGGGATTGCCAGAGGAACGGGCCAATTCTGCCATCCGCTTCAGCTTTGGTCTGGGCGTGGATGTCGAGGATGCGGTTCACGCAGCGCAAGCGGTCGTGGCGATCATCAAGCGGATCAAGCGATAGGCTTGGCAGCGGGTAGAAAAGAAAGTCAGGAAACCATCCGCTCATTTGGAGTGGGTGGTTTTTTAAAAAAACGAAATGCGGGAGCTTCAGGAGGAAACATGATACGTTATAACATTTGTTTCATTCAACAAGGCGATCGCTTCCTGCTGCTGAATCGAGAGAAGCCAAGCTGGATGGGATGCTGGAATGGCGTCGGGGGCAAACTCGAGCCGCATGAATCACCACGTCAGTCGATGATCCGTGAAATTGCAGAGGAAACGGGTCTGACAGATGCAGCGTATTTGCTGACCTACAAAGGGCTGGTATCGTGGACGGTTGATCGCGAGCAATTTGGAGGCATGTATCTGTATGCTGCTTCCGTTGCGGAACCGTTCGCGTATGCGACGCCCCGGAAGACAGAGGAGGGCATCCTCGACTGGAAAACGTTGGAGTGGATCTTGCATCCGAAAAATCAAGGTGTCTCGACAAACATCCCGCTGATCATGACGCATTTGGCGGAGCCGTTCCCCTTCCACCATCATTGCCACTACGCTGACGACAAACTGGCAGCTGCGATGACGGTGCCACTGGAAACGGCAACAGAAAAGCGGGAGCAAATGAATGAATACTTGAAAAAATTTATGACCCAAAACGGTTTGAAAGCGAATCAGCCGATCGCCAATCGATAGCGTTACCCACAGCCCAACATGCACCCTGCCCGCGTGTTCGGCTATTTTTTTTCCGTCTAACCCCGGGTTCCACACGATCCGATTGTTTCTCACCGGCAAGATGGATGGTGAATAAACGGTGAAAAAGCGATTGCGAAAATTTGACAAAAAAATGTTAAAGATTCACATGCGTGTAGATTTATTCGTGACGCTGGTAATGGTACACTTTACCTATTACTGGTCTGCATATGCAGTCATAGGAGGTTATTCGATTTTATGAACAAAAAGGTTTCCATCCGCTTTAAACTGCTGGTAACGATCATTATCATCACGTTGGCGCCGATTTTCGCGCTGAGTTACCTGCAGTACATAAGCGCCGAAAAAGCTGTCAAAAACCTGACGACACAGGATCTGAAGTATTTGACGCACCTTAAAGCGATGGAGCTGGCTCCTTTGCTGCAAAAGACCGACCTGACCGACAGCGAAAAGGCCAAGGTTGACGAAATGGTGAAGGATGTCGCGACCACCTACTATCAACCAAACGGGATGATTGGCTACGCATACATCTTTGACAATACCGGAACGCTTTTGTTCCATCCGAAAGAACCAGGCAAAAACGTCGGACAGGAAGCGTTCATGAAGCAAATGATTCAGGAGAAAACCGGTTATTTGGAATATTTATGGGAAGGCAAGAAAAAAATCACGGCGTATGAGGAGCTGCCGAATGGCTGGATGCTGGCGATCGGCAGCTATGAAGACGATTTGCTGCAACCGATCAACAAAAACAAAATCGTCATGTTCGCGATTGCCGTCGCGGCCTTTGTCGTCGCAGCCATCGCGGGAATTTTTATCGTGAGCCGCATTCTTGTTCCGCTGCGCAAGCTGGTCACAGCGATGAAAGCGGCGGAGACCGGGGATTTGACCGTGCAGGTGCCGGTTCAGACGGGTGACGAACTGGGCCAGCTGTCTGCCATGTTCAATGAGATGATGACGGTCTTCCGCAGGATGCTCGCGGAAGTACAGGAGGTCTCCGAGCAAGTGGCGGCTTCATCGCAGCAGCTGACCGCAAGCGCGGCGGAAAGTGCGCGTGCCTCCGAACAAATTTCGATCGCGGCGACCGACATTGCGCAAGGCTCGGAAGCCCAAAAGGAAACGGTGCAGCGGACCACCAGGTCGCTGCATAGCATCGGACAAGATATCGGGCAGATCGCCAAGTATGCCGATCATGTCAATTCCGATTCCCAGGAAGCCTATCAGTTCGCGCACGAGGGCGAGCAGAAGCTGGGCGAGCTGGTCAAGGAGATGGATGAGATCACCTGTAAAGTCCAGTCGACGGAAAAGGTGATCCGGGACTTGGGAGCGCAATCGGAACAAATACTCGGAATTATTACAATGATTCGGGAAATCAGCAGCCAGACGAATTTGCTGGCCTTGAATGCCGCGATCGAAGCGGCGCGCGCAGGCGAGCAAGGACGCAGCTTCGCGGTGGTTGCGTCCGAGGTGCGCAAGCTTGCGGAGCAATCCGGCAAATCGGCGGAAGAGATTTCTGCCTTGATCCATACGATCAACGACGAGATCAGCCAAGCGGTCCGCGCAATGGAGCAGACGACAGAGGTTGTGCGCTTCGGACGCGAAGGGGTGTCGACGGCAGGGGAAGCGTTCCAGCGCATTTTGCACTCGGTCGATGACGTCAACAAGCAAATTACGCGGATGAACCAATCGTCACAGGCGATTGCCCGGGATACGCAAAAAATTGTCGAAGATGCGGACAAAATTTCGCTCCTTGCTGAACAGGCTGCTGTCGACACGCAGGAGGTCGCCGCTGCGTCCGAACAGCAAACCGCTACGTCGGAAGAGATGAGCGCGGCATCAGACGTGCTGGCAATCATGGCGGAGAAGTTGTCAGAGCAGGTGAAACGGTTTACAATTTAACGAAGAGATGGAGCGATCATGAGAATCCACTTGTCTTGTAAGTGGATTCTTTTTATTACGGTACTGGAGAAAGGAGGGGTCTTGATGGCGCAAGAATCCCTTTCGCTGTTTGCCGAAACCTACGTGCGCGGCCATGTTGTCCAAGAAATTTTTTATAACGAAGAAAACTGGTACGGCGTGTTTCGGGTACGGGTGGAAGAGACCACCGAGCCAATCAAAGACAAGGAAACCGTTGTAGTCGGACACTTCCCTCGGCCGCATGAAGAAGAATTGTATACCTTTTACGGGGAATGGAAGGTTCATCCCAAATTCGGCTCGCAATATATCGTGAGCCGGTACGAACGGGAAACACCGAAAACAAAGTCAGGCGTGGAACGCTATTTGGCGAGCGGACTGTTTACCGGCATCGGCAAAAAGCTGGCCAAACGGATCGTCGAGCATCTGGGGGTGGACGCGCTCAGCGTCATCGCAGATGATCCGGACCAGCTGCAAGCGATTCCGGGCATTTCGCCGACCCGGGCAAAGCTCATTTATGATTCCGTGCTGGAGCATCGCTCGCTGGAGAGGACGATGGTCTTTCTGTACGAATTCGGCATCGGCGTGCATTTGGCGCTGCGGATTTATCAGACGTACAAGCTGGCGACGATGACGGTTCTGACCGAAACGCCGTATAAACTGATCGAGGATATTCAAGGGATCGGGTTCAAACGTGCAGATGAAATTGCGCGGGCAACCGGTGTGGCGGCATCCTCGCCGGAGCGGCTGCAGGCGGCTGCGATTTATATCATGCAGGAAGCGTCCTATGGGGAAGGAAACGTATATTTGCCCATGAAAGATGTGTGCGAGCGGACGCTGCAACTGTTGCAGGAAGCCGGGGGCCACACGTTTACCCACGAAGAAGCGGAGGGCGCCCTTCAGGAGATGCATCTCGCCCAAAAGCTGTACTACGATGATGACGACAAAATTTATTTGCCGTCGCTGTTCTTTGCGGAAATCGGTTTTGCCAAACGCGTGCGCTACTATGCCGATCGGGAGCCGGAGACCGTTTTTCCCGCATCCGAATTTTACAGTGCGCTTGGCAGGGTGGAGGATGAGCTGGGCATCACCTATGCCCCGACGCAGCGAGAGGCGGTCGAAAAAGCGGTTTCCTCCGGCTTCATGCTGTTGACAGGCGGACCGGGTACAGGGAAGACGACGGTCATTCGGGGGATTTGCCGCGTGTTTTCACAGCTGCACGGCATCTCCCTTGATCTGAAAAAATACGATCAGCATGAAAATCCGTTTCCGATCTTGCTGGTCGCACCGACAGGCCGTGCCGCGAAGCGCATGACCGAGACAACGGGGCTGCCCGCGATGACGATTCACCGTCTATTGGGGTGGAACGGGCAGCAATTCGAGCACGATCAGGAGCAGCAGGTGCGGGGGCGATTGCTGATCGTCGATGAAATGTCCATGGTCGACATTTGGCTTGCCAATCAGCTGTTCCGTGCGCTGCCGGACGACATCCAGATCATTCTGGTCGGCGACCCGGACCAGCTGCCATCCGTCGGCCCGGGAAATGTGCTGCTCGATCTGTTGTCAGCTGATTTTTTACCGCGTGTCCAGCTTACCGATATTTATCGTCAGGCGGAAGAATCGTCCATCATCAGGCTTGCACATGACATTCGCCAAGGAAAAGTACCGGATGATTTGCTGACGTTTTTGCCGGATCGGCGCTTTTTCACAAGTTCGCCACAAGATGTCGTAAAAATTGTGAAACAAATTTGCGCCGGGGCCGTAAAAAAAGGGTATACTGCGAAAGATATTCAGGTTTTGGCCCCGATGTACAAAGGTGTGGCAGGGGTCAACCAGCTGAACGCAGAGCTGCAGGCCCTGTTTAATCCCGCTTCCGAGACGAAACGGGAGATTACGTTCGGGGAGACCGTATTCCGTACGGGAGACAAAGTGCTGCAATTGGTCAACAACGCGGAAGAACATGTGTTCAACGGCGATATGGGCGAAATTGAGGCGATTTTCCGTCCGAATGAGAATGAGGAAAATGAAGAGCAGATGGTCATTTCCTTTGACGGGAGAGATGTTGTCTATCGGCGGTCGCAGTACCACCAGCTTACGCTCGCGTACTGCTGCTCCGTTCATAAATCGCAGGGCAGTGAATTCCCGATCGTGATCATGCCATTCGTCCGGAATTATTTCCGGATGCTCCGCAGAAAGCTGGTGTATACCGGCATCACGCGGAGCAAGTCGTTTCTGATTATGTGTGGTGATCAGGAAGCGTTTCGCATGGCGGTCGAAAACGATGACGAAGGCGTGCGCTACAGTCATTTGAACCAGCGCCTTCGTGTGAACAGCTGATGGTTGGAACAGTTTGTTTCGTATGAGGAGTAGCCTCTTGCCTGATACTACAAAGGCGGGAGGGATGTCCCTGATGCGCAAAGCACTGGATGCTATAGGCCTGCCGATTCTTTCAGTTGCCAGCGGACAAGTGACAGGAATGGTCCGCGATATTCTTTGTGACGCTTGCGGACGTACGCTGGGAGTCGTCACCAAAGAGGCAAACTGGATGCACGATGGGATGTACATTCCGTTTCAAGCGATTCATTCAGTGGGCCAGGATTACCTGACCGTGCATGACGATTCGGCGTTAACTCCTCTGCATACGCTGCGAAACCTGGAAACGATCAGCCTGGTTACGGGAAAGTCCAAGCTTAAAGGAAAAACAGTCGTGACCGATAAAGGGGAACGGCTGGGAACCATCGAAGATGTTTACTTCTCCACGAATTGGGAGAAGCTTGTAGGGTATGAATTATCAAACGGGTGGATAACGGATTTGACGGAGGGGCGCAAACGTCTCGCCGCAAAAGATGGTTGTATTATCGGGGATGAAACGCTGATCGTACCCAATTCAATTCGTATCCAGGCGTAAGAGGTGCAAGGAGGAGAGCGTCATGCGAGTGATTTGCCCCAATTGTAATTCCAAAGATATCGGCAAAATTGGTACAAACCAATACTATTGCTGGAACTGCTACGTCGAATTGAGCGTGGCGGGAGAACAGGTATCCTCGATCTACCAGGTCGAAGAAGATGGTTCTCTGCAGTCGTTGAACGATTTGTTTTTTGAAGATCAGGTTTTGCCTGCCCAATAAAACAGCCATCGATCGTTTCGCCCAAAACGCTTAGAGGAGGAATGAAGATGTCTCGACGCAATCTGTTAAGTGTACTGATCACAAGCGGTATCGTAGCCGCCATCGGCTATATGCTGATCCCGAAACGTCGCAATGGGTTTTCGTTGAACATCAATCGTTTGCCTCTGTCGCGCAAAAATATGATGAAAGCAGGAACGATGCTTTTTCGTTCCTTGCGAACAGCCGTAGCCAGATAATCAAAAAAGCAGCTGTCCGATGCGGGCGGCTGTTTTTTTGCATCTGTGAAATCATTATTTTTTATAAAGGGAAATAAAGGGAAAACCCGTTTGGACAACGGAAAAATAAACAAAGGAAAACACTTGCGATCTTCATGATTTTTTATAAATAATTTTTAGATAAATCAAAATAAAATATATTCACGAAGTATTCAAATAAATTTGAAAGCGTTGTAAATTAATGGTCAATACCGTTTAGGGGGTATCATCCATGAGAAAGAACGCTTTTGTATTACTCAGCTCCATCGCCTTGGCTTCCGCCGCGATGGCAGGCTGTGCGGGCAATCAGACGCAAGAGAGCGCACAACCATCCACAACAAACCAGGAGGCGACTGCGCCATCGGCTGCAAAAACAGACAGTGCCAAGCCGAAGCTGTTCCGCATCGCCATTACGTCAGAGCCTTCTACGGCTGATCCGGCGATCGCCGAGGATAATCAGTCCAATATGATGGTGACCTCGACGTTTGCCGGTTTGACCCGAATCGGCGAAGACGACAAGCCACATGAGGAAGTTGCGGAAAAAATCGACGTGTCGCCCGATGGCTTGACCTATACGTTCCACCTGCGCGACTCGAAATGGAGCAACGGCGATCCGGTGACTGCCCATGATTTTGAGTTCGCGTGGAAACGGGCGCTCGCGCCGGAGACGGCATCCAATTATGCGTACCAGCTTTACTACATCAAAGGCGGGGAAGCCTACAATACGAAAAAAGGGAAAGTGGAAGATGTCGGCGTAAAAGCGCTTGACGACAAGACGCTGGAAGTGAAGCTGGCGAATCCGACGCCGTTCTTCCTGGAGCTGACGGCATTCATGACCTATATGCCGGTCAATGAGAAGGTGGTCAAAGCCAATCCGAAATGGGCGCTCGAGGCTGCGACGCATGTTGGCAACGGACCGTACAAATTGGCCGATTGGCAGCACAAAAGCAAAATCGAGTTGACGAAAAACGACACCTATTGGGATAAAGACAACGTCAAAATGGATAAAATCGATGTCAGCATGATCGAGGACGAAAACACCGCTTTGTCCATGTTTGATAATGGCGAATTGGATTGGGATGGCGCGCCATACAACACCATTCCGCTCGATGCGATGCCATCGCTGAAAGATTCCGGCAAGGTGAAAATCAAACCGATCGCCACATCGTACTGGTACAAATTCAACACAGAAAAAGCTCCCTTCAACAATGCCAAGATTCGCAAAGCGTTCGCCTATGCGATCGACCGCAAAAGCCTGATCGACAATGTCACGCAAGCTGACCAGTTGCCGGCGATGGGACTTTTTCCACCATCGATGGCCGTGAAGCCTGACGGATATTTTAAAGACAACGATGTCGAGACCGCCAAGCAATTGTTGGCGGAAGGAATGAAGGAGCTCGGCATTACCAAGCGGCCGCCTATCACGATTTCGCACAATGCCGGAGACGGGCACAAAAAGATTGCGGAAGCGATTCAGGGACAATGGAAAAAAGCGCTCGGGGTCGATACCAAAATCGAGAGTCAGGAATTCAAGGTTTACCTGGAAACGCTGCATCAAGGAACATACCAGGTCGGCCGCATCGGCTGGATTCCGGACTTCAACGACGCGATCAATTATGCTGAGGTGTTCAAGGACAAAAACGGCGGCAACAACGATACGCGCTGGGAAAATCCAAGATACAAGGAGCTGGTCAACCAGGCCGGCAAAGAGACTGATCCACAGAAACGCAAAGCGCTGTTCGCGGAGGCAGAGCAGATCATCATGGATGAAATGCCGTTCATCCCGATCTATTACTATACGCGCGCATGGGTCGAAGGGGACAATGTGGCCCACGGCATTTACCAAGATCCGCTTGGCAACAGCGATTTGAAATGGGTCGATATGAAGTGAGAATGGAAAAACCCCGTCTGGCTGCCCGGACGGGGTTTCACGTTTGCCTTGCGGAGTCATTACATTGCGCTGCGTTCGTCCACTTCATGCGCATCGGCTTGCGCAGACTGCGGACGGCGTCGGCCAAACCAGAGGACACCGGCGATCACGACCAGGATGATGCCCCATTTGATCAGCGGGTTTTCGCCAACATACGGCTTCAACAAGGCTTCGCTCGTGATCATGCTGCCAGCCGTATAAGCGAGCACCGCGGCCCCGATGTAAATCGTCGACGGAAACCGCTCCATCAGCTTCAACACGAAGCTGCTTCCCCACACCATCAGCGGAACGCTGATGACCAGGCCGGTGATGACCAGCCCAAAGCTTCCGTGCGCGGCACCGGCGACGGCGAGTACATTGTCGATGCCCATGACCGTATCTGCCACGACGATGGTGCGGATCGCCGCCATCAGGCTGGTGCCGGTCTTCATGCCGCTCCCGTGCGCTTCTTTGTCTTCCTGCAGCAGCTTGTAGGCGATCCAGACCAGCATCAGGCCGCCTGCGACCAATAGGCCGGGTATTTTGAGCAAATACACAACCGCAAGCGTCGCCAGCGCACGGATGATGATCGCGCCGACCGTCCCGTACACGATCGCTTTTTTCTGCTGCTCTTTCGGCAGGTTGCGCGCGGCCATGCCGATGACAATCGCATTGTCGCCGGCCAGCACCAAATCAATCACAACGATGGCCAACAGCGCGGAGAAAAAATCAAGTGACAACCATTCCATACTCCCATCTCCTTTTTCTTTCTGTTTTTTTCTCACGCAAGGCCGAAAAACCAAAACGACCTCGCCAAGGCTTGGCAAAGGTCGTTTTTTGCGCAAAAAAGACCTTTACCGTAAATGGCAAAGGTCTTGCTTACAACGTGTCCGTTGTCTGTACAACCGGGGAATGTGATTCCCGTAATGACGACTGTACAGTCCAGCTACTCCCCTTTGGAGGTGAATCATATAAGTTGATTCTAATCTGTTACTGGCTGGCTGTCAATAGGTGTACATGTTTCTTTTTGGCACTGCACATGCTAGTGGAGAGGAAAGAATAGGAGGGATTCGGGCATGGAAACGGTGCGGCAATCCCGCTTCGTGCAGATCGCGGTCAATGTGATCCTGGTGCTCGTGATTCTGAGCCTGCTATGGTTTCTGCGGCCGATCTGGACCAAGGCTTGGCATGTCATCGAGGAAATTCTCGTTCCGTTTTTGTTCGGCATTTTGATCGCGTACCTGCTTCACCCGATCGTCTGCATGCTCGAGCGGCGAAGGGTTCCACGGATGGTGGCCGTGCTGCTGATCTACCTGTCGTTCGTGCTTGTCGTCGTGATTGCGTGCGTCAATGCGATCCCGGTGTTCACCAAACAGCTGATCGAGCTGTCAGACGATATTCCCCGGCTGACCAATTGGTACCATTCGTGGCTGCAGGAGTGGGAATATCACAAATATTTTTTGCCGCAAAGCATCTCCAACGGGGTGGACCGTGTCATCGTCCAGTCGCAGGAGAAGATGGCGGCAGGGATCGGACAAATCGTCAACAATGCCAAAAGCACGATCGGGAAGCTGCTTGCCTATGCGGTGATTCCGTTTATCGCGTTTTATTTGCTTAAAGACATGAAGTCGATCCATGAGGGCGGCATGCTGATCATCCCGCGGCGCTACCGCAAGCACGCACAGGCATTGCTGCGCGATGTAAACGACTCGCTGGGCAAATATTTGCACGGGCAAATGGTCGTGGCCTTAATCGTCGGGGCGTGCGCCTATTTGGCGTATTGGCTGGTGGATATGCCGTATCCGTTTGTGCTCGCTTCGTTCGTTTGCCTGACGAACATCATTCCGTACATCGGGCCGATCATCGGGGCGGCGCCTGCGCTTGTCATCGCATTTACCATCTCGACGAAAACCGTGCTGGTCGTCTTGGCCGTCAACCTGGTCATTCAGGTGCTGGAAGGCAACATCATTTCGCCCAACATCGTCGGACGTTCGCTTCATCTGCACCCGCTCCTGATCATCCTTGCCTTGCTCACCGGGGAGGCGATCGGCGGGATTGTCGGGCTGATCGTCGCGCTGCCAGTGCTGGCCATCCTGAAGGTCGTCATCAGCAGAATCGCCCTGATCATGCGCGAAGATTGACATCGCTGCAGGAAAAATCTATAATACGAATGAACTACCATTCCAGCAAAATGGAATAGTGATCGATGAAGGATCGAGTAGGCAGCAGACCTTTTCCAGAGAGAGCGCCCCCCGGCTGCAAGGGCGTTCAAAAGAAGAGTTGCCGAAGGCTAATCCGAAGACTGGGAAAAAACCAGCGGTCAGACGCCGTTATCGTCTCTGAAAGCGACAGTTTTGCCACGACGCGCATGTGCGCCACGGCGAATCTGTAAGCAGGGTGGTACCGCGAGAAAACAGTTCTCGTCCCTGAGGGGATGAGGGCTTTTTTTATTTTTTTAGGAGGTTTGGTAATGATGAAGAAATTAACCGGTAATCAAATTCGTCAAATGTATCTCGATTTCTTCAAAAGCAAGGGGCACCATGTGGAGCCGAGCGCACCGCTTGTGCCGCATGACGATGCGTCTCTTTTGTGGATCAACTGCGGGATGGCGCCGCTGAAAAAATATTTCGATGGACGCGAGATTCCAGACAATCCGCGCATCACGAACTCGCAAAAATCGATCCGCACCAACGATATCGAAAACGTCGGCCGCACAGCCCGCCACCATACGTTCTTTGAAATGTTGGGCAACTTCTCCATCGGCGATTATTTCAAAAAAGAATCGATTCACTGGGCATGGGAATTTTTGACCAGCCCGGAATGGATCGGTTTCGATCCTGAGCTGCTGTCCGTTACCATCCATCCGGAAGATGACGAGGCGTATGCGATCTGGCACAACGAGATCGGCATTCCGGCAGAGCGGATCATCCGTTTGGAAGGCAACTTCTGGGACATCGGCGAAGGCCCATCCGGTCCGAACACCGAGATTTTCTATGACCGCGGCGAGAGCTTCGGCAACGATCCGAATGATCCTGAACTGTATCCTGGCGGAGAAAACGAACGCTATCTGGAAATCTGGAACCTGGTGTTCTCCGAGTTCAACCATAATCCGGACCACACGTACACGCCATTGCCGAAAAAGAACATCGATACCGGCATGGGGCTGGAGCGGATGGCATCCGTTATCCAGGGAAAAGACAACAACTTCGAAACGGACTTGCTGTTCCCGCTGATCGAGGCAACCAGCAAACTGTCCGGCGTCGCTTACAAAGCGAGCGCGGAAACCGATGTGGCATTGAAAGTGATCGCCGACCACGTGCGTACCGTCGTGTTCGCGACTGGCGACGGCGCGCTGCCATCCAATGAAGGCCGCGGCTATGTCATCCGCCGTTTGCTCCGCCGCGCTGTCCGCATGGGCAAGCTGCTCGGGATCGAGAAGCCGTTCCTGTGGCAATTGACCGGTGTTGTCTGCGACATGATGGGCGACCATTATCCGGAAATCACCGAGAAGCGCTCCTTTATCGAAAAAGTGATTCGCGCCGAAGAAGAGCGTTTCCATGAAACATTGAATGACGGCTTGAACATTCTCTCCGACATGGTGAAGGCGACGAAAGCAGCCGGCGGCACGCAACTCTCCGGACCAGACACGTTCAAGCTGTATGACACATACGGCTTCCCGGTTGATTTGACCGAGGATTTCGCATTGGAGCAAGGGCTGACCGTTGACCGCGAAGGCTTTGACCAGGCGATGAACGAACAGCGTGAGCGTGCCCGCGCTGCCCGCCAAGATGTGGACAGCATGAAGACTCAAGGCGGCCCGCTGGGCGAGCTGACGGTTACAAGCGAATTTGTTGGGTATACTGAATTGGAAAGCACTTCCACCGTCGTGGCGATCATTGCCGACAACCAGCTGGTCGATACAGCCGAGGAAGGGCAAACCGTGCAGGTTGTGCTCGACCGCACGCCATTTTATGCGGAGAGCGGCGGTCAGATCAATGACCAAGGTACGCTGACCTCCGATTTGGTCAAAGCGCGCGTGCTTGATGTGCAAAAAGGGCCGATGGGCCAAAACGTGCATACCGTCGTGATTGAGGCAGGCTCCCTGTCCAAAGGAGCAGAGGTACACAGCGCGGTTGACCGCGAAGCGCGCCTCGATATCGTGAAAAACCATACCGCGACCCACTTGCTGCACCAGGCGCTGAAAGATGTGCTGGGCAAACACGTAAACCAGGCAGGCTCGCTGGTTGCGCCGGAGCGTTTGCGCTTTGACTTCAGCCACATCAGCGCGATCACGCCTGAGGAGCTGGAGCAAATCGAACAGATCGTCAACCAAAAGGTGTGGGCGAATCTGGCTGTGGACATTTCGCTCAAACCGATCGCGGAAGCGAAAGCAATGGGCGCCATGGCGCTGTTCGGTGAGAAATACGGCGACATCGTGCGTGTGGTAAAAGTGGAAGACTACAGCCTGGAATTGTGCGGCGGTTGCCATGTGAACAACACAGCGGAAATCGGGTTGTTCAAAATCGTGAGCGAGAGCGGTATTGGCGCAGGTACGCGACGTATCGAAGCGGTAACCGGACGCGGCGCGTTCCAGTACCTGAACCAGCAGCTGTCGACGCTGCGCGAGGTGGCACATGCCGTTAAATCGCCAATTCTGGCGGAAACGCCTGCCCGTGTGGAAGCGGTCCAGCAGCAGCTCAAAGAAGTGCAGCGTGAAAACGAATCGCTGCGTGCCAAGCTGGGCAACATCGAGGCTGCATCGCTCGTCGAGCAAGTCAAGGAAGTCGGCGGCGTGAAAGTATTGGCTGCGCGCGTATCCGCAACCGATATGGACAACTTGCGCGGCATGATGGATGAATTGAAAAACCAATTGGGCTCTGCCGTCATCGTGCTTGGAGCTGCGGAAGGCGACAAGGTGAACCTGGTTGCAGGCGTCACCAAAGATTTGATCGACCAAGGCTTCCATGCCGGCAAAATCATCAAAGAGGTGGCAACGCGCTGCGGCGGTGGCGGCGGCGGACGTCCGGACATGGCGCAAGCCGGCGGAAAAGATCCATCCAAATTGAACGAAGCGCTGGCAGCTGCACTCGAAATGGTACAAACCCAGGCGGTTGCAAAATAAACAAGCAGGAGTTTTTGGGGTGCCAGACGAATAAACTGGGTATCAAACCCTTGACGAACCGAGGTGTTACAGATGAATTTCATGGATAATACGATGAAATACTCCGTTCCTAAAGACAATAGCGAAGCTGAGGTGAGGGAAACCTTGACCGAGGTGTACAAAGCGCTGCAGGAGAAAGGATACAATCCGATCACGCAGATCGTGGGCTACTTGCTCTCCGGGGACCCGGCGTTTATTCCACGGCACAACAACGCGCGCAGCCTGATCGGCAAGATCGAACGCGACAAATTGATTGAAGAATTGGTGCGGGGCTATTTAGCCAACCAGAAGAAAGAATCGTAGCGGAGGATTATGCGAGTAATTGGCTTGGATTATGGCGACAAGACGATTGGCGTCGCGGTCAGCGATGAATTGGGCTGGACGGCCCAGGGGGTCGAAACGATCCGGCGCCAATCGGGTGAAAAAGATTTGGCACGTCTGCGCGAGCTGATCGGACAGTATCAGGTAGGGAAGATCGTCGTCGGTCTTCCGAAAAACATGAACGGGACGATCGGCCCGCGAGGCGAGCTTTGCCAAAAATTTGCTGACAAATTGGCACGGGAATTCTCTCTTCCGGTTACACTATGGGATGAACGACTGACCACGATGGCAGCCGAAAAAATGTTGATCTCCGCCGATGTGAGCAGGGAAAAACGCAAAAAAGTAATTGATAAAATGGCGGCGACCCTCATTTTGCAGGGATACCTGGACGCCAATTCGAGGTGACGAACATGAGTGAAGAGATGATGGAAGAGTTTGAAGTAGGCGACGTAATCGCGTTGACCGAGGAAGGGAACGACGAGTCCCGCGATTTTCGGATCATGTACATTTTTGACATCGAGGACCAGTCCTATCTGGTGTTGGTCCCGGTAGATCAAGAAGAGGACGAAGAGTACGAGGTGCACTTCCTGCGTTACGACGGTACGGACATGCTCCAGCCGATCGAGGACGATGAAGAGTGGGAGCGCGTCGAGGCTACGTTCGAGACGCTGATCGCGGATCTGGAAAAAGACGACATCTAAGAGGAAAGCCGGTGGGCCATCATGGCCGCCGGCTTTTTTGCTGGCTGCAATCGCCAGTTGGAAGATGACAACTTTTCTGCCGCGAGATGGTGCAAGCGGGACAATCTTTCGGTATAATGTATGGCGACGAGGGACAGAGGAGGCTATGTGCTTGAACCAACCGAACAAAAAAATAGAGAGACCGGTTGTGATCAGATCGGCGAATAACGGGATGAGGCGCCGGGGCAATCGGATCATCAAGCTGATTCTCGGTGTCATCATCTTGGGTATAGTGGCATTGGGCGCAGGGGGACTCTATGTTTATTGCGAGCTGCAGCCCGTCGAAGGCACGGGTACCAAGCAGGTTGTAATTCCTCCAGGCTCATCGGTCGCCGAGATCGGAACGATTCTGGAGCAAGCCGGACTCATCAAAAACGGTACGTTGTTTCGCTATTATGTGAAGCTGAAAGGAATCGGCAACCATTTGCAGGCCGGTGAATACAAGCTCACGGCAGGGCTTCCGATCGAGCAGCTGATCGCACCGATCCAAGAGGGCGACGTGGTAGACAATTCGGTCCGTTTCACGATTCCGGAAGGCTGGAATATCGAGCAAATCGCAGCGTCGCTGGAGGAAAAAGGTCTGGTGGCCAAAGCCGATTTTTTAAAGGAAGCGAATGAAGGACAGTTTCCCGAATTTCCGTTTGTCGCCCAAATTCCGCAAAACAAAGAGCGAAAAAATCGATTGGAAGGCTATTTGTTTCCGGAAACGTACGATGTGAACAAAGGCGCGAACGCACATGACATTCTCGCCAAGATGCTGGGGCAGTTCGACAAGGAATTCAAGCCAGAATGGAAAAACGCACTGAAGGCGCACAATTTGACAGTGGATGACGCGGTCAATCTGGCTTCGATCGTTGAGCGGGAAGTGGTCGTTGACAAGGAGCGTCCGATTGTCGCGGGTGTGTTTTTTAACCGGATGCGCGATGGCTGGATGCTGCAGTCCTGTGCGACCGTTCAGTTCGTGCTGGGCAAGCAGCGGGATCGGATCACGTTTGACGATCTCAAAATCAACAGCCCTTATAACACATATATCCACAAAGGCTTGCCGCCTGGACCGATCGCCAATCCGGGCAGAGCTTCGCTGGCCGCTGTCGTGGAGCCGGCAAAAACCGATTATTTCTTTTTCGTCACCAAAAAGGACGGGTCCTCCGAGCACTTTTTTTCCAAAACGCTCGCGGAGCATTTGGCCAAGGATGCAAAGAGCAGAGGAAACTGGTAAGCAAATGTGTGAAGGAGGTTTTTTTGTATGATTACGGCACCGCAAATTGAGGCGTATATCGCCTCGCTCATTCCGGCACGTTCGCCGCTGTTGACCCGGATGGAGGAAGAGGCTCACGCCGAGCACATTCCGATCATCCAGCTGCCGTCCGCGCAGCTGATGCGTTTTTTGGTGATGCAGCATCAGCCCAAATCGATTCTGGAAATCGGCACGGCGATCGGGTATTCGACGATCTGGCTTGCGGAAGCAGCACCCGCTGCCCGGATCGTTACGATGGAGATCGACCAGGAGCGGATCAGCCGCGCACGGCAAAATTTCGCTGAAGCGGGCGTGACCGAGCGCATCGAGCTGTTGGATCAGGATGCGACGACAGGCTTGCCTGAGAGCTATCGCTTCGACTGCCTGTTCATTGATGCAGCAAAGGGGCAATACCGCACGTTTCTCGATCTGTATGTGCCGCACCTGAATCCAGGCGGCCTGGTTATCAGCGATAATGTGCTGTTTCGCGGTCAGGTGGCTGATCCTGAATCCGCAACGCCACGTCAGCGGCCAATGGTTGAGAAAATCGATGGTTTTAATCGTTATTTGGCAGCGCATCCACAGCTCGACACGACCTTCATCCCCATCGGCGATGGACTGGCTGTCAGCGTATTGCGTACGTAAGGAAGGGGAATTTACAAGATGGCGCACCACCCAATTTTGATCGGGGTTGCGGGAGGAAGCGGTTCCGGCAAAACGACCGTTGCTTCCGCCTTATATAAACAGTTTCAACATGAAAGCATTACGATGATCGAGCAGGACTCCTATTATAAAGACCAGTCGCACATGCTCCCGGAGGAACGGGTCAATACGAATTATGATCATCCGCTTGCGTTCGACAATGATTTGCTGCTGCATCATTTGCAAGAGCTGATGGCAGGCAGAAGCATCCGCAAGCCGGTCTATGACTTCAAGGTGAACAACCGCGCCAAAGAATCCGTCCTGGTTGAGCCGAAAGATGTCATCATCCTGGAAGGGATGATGATTTTCGAGGACGAGCGCATCCGCGATTTGATGGACATCAAGGTTTTCGTCGATACGGATGCCGACGTGCGGATCGTGAGGCGGATCCAGCGTGACATCGAGGAACGGGGCCGGACGCTCCAATCGGTCATCGACCGGTACTTGAATGTGGTGCGCGTGATGCACCTGCAATTCATCGAGCCGACCAAACGCTATGCGGACATCATCGTACCTGAAGGCGGCTACAACCGTGTCGCGCTTGATCTGCTCGCGAACAAGATCGACAGCATTTTGGCGGAAAAACGAGAATATCAGGAGCAATAAGATGCGTGTGTTCCCTCCATTTGGCAAATACTAAGTGCCGATTGGGGGGATTTTTTGTTGCACAAGACGAGGCAAATCAAACAGCGCAGCACGCTTGCGCTTTTCCTTTTTACATTGTTATGGGCCGGGCTGGTGGCACGGCTCGGGTGGATTCAGGTCGTGGCTACCCACCACTTTTCCGATCATGATGTCGATTTGGTCAAAAGCGCGGTGAAGCAGCGGGAGCAGACGATCAAGCTGTCCAGCGGGCGCGGCGAGATCGTGGACAAGGACGGCGTGTCGCTGACAGGAAAAGAAGAGCGGGTGCTGGCGCTGTTTCCGCTTGCCCGCAAAAATCTGCTGGATGAAAAAGCTTTCAAAGAGGTGGCGCGGATCATCGCGCAGCCCGAGCAACGCTTGCGCAAGCAGCTGCAAACGGCAAGACAGCCCGAGATTGCGCGCAATGAAAAAGGGGAGCCTGTCCGGTTAACGACAGAACAGATGGCGCAAATCAACCGCCTCGCACTTCCGGGGATTGTCGCCATCACCGTTGCCGAGCGGTATCAAGAAAATGAAATCGCCAGGCAGGTGGTCGGCTACATCCACCAGAGCCCTGAGCTGGTGAAAGAGCGCTATTTGCAGGAATGGAAAGCCAATCAAATGACGCTCGCCACACAGGTCGGGGCATCGGGGCTTGAGAAAAGCTTCGACCGTTTTTTGCAGGGGGTGGAGCCTGATGAAGTCTCTTATTATGTGGACGGGCAGGGGCATCTGCTGCGCGGATTGGACCTCCGCCACCATGCGGGGCACAACCAGTTTTATCCGCTGTCTGTGAAAACGACGCTCGATCGGACAATTCAGCAGCAGCTTGAACAAGCCGCCGATGAGAGCGGGCTTGCCGAAGGCGCGATCGTCGTGCTCGACGTGACCAATGCCGACATCGTCGCGATAGTTTCCCGTCCGCAGTTTGATCCCACCAAGCTGCAGGCCGGCGATGCGTCTTGGCAAAACCATGCGACGAAGCAGCTGGCGCCGGGCTCTGTATTCAAGACGGTAGTGGCTGCGGCGGCATTGGGAGAGGGGATCGTTTCGCCCACTGACCGTTTTTTGTGTGAGGGCGAATACGGCAAGTTCGGATTTTCCTGCTGGAACAAAGCGGGGCACGGCAGCATTACGTTGGAGGAAGCGTTCGCCGAATCTTGCAATATCGCTTTTGCCAAAATTGCCAAACAGGTCGGGGGAGACACGATCGCCGCTTATGCCGAACGGTTTGGGTTAGGGGCTGAGGTGGGGCATGTGACGGCAGCGCTTTTCAAACAGGAGCAGTTCCGCCAGCTTTCGGGCGAGGAAGCCGGGCGCGTATTTTCTCCTGCTGTATCGCGCGAGGATGAAGGCGTGCTGATCCAGACCGCCATCGGGCAGCGCGATGTGCGGATGACGCCGCTTCAGGCGGCCAACATGATGGTGACGGTCGCAAACGGCGGGCGCGTCTATCAGCCACGGCTTGTCTCCCATATTTTGTATCGGGACGGGGGCAATTTTTTCACGTTCGAGTCCAAGCCATCCCCGGCAAAAGGGATTGATCCCGTCACCGCGTACAAGCTCAGGCGGATGATGCGCCAGGTCGTGGAAAACGGAACGGGCAAGCTGCTGCAGCAGGCGGCATGGAGTGTGGCCGGCAAAAGCGGGACCGCCGAGACAGAAAAAAACGGCGAGCCCCGCAACCATCAATGGTTTGTCGGATATGCTCCCGCCGATGAACCGCGTTACGCCATCGCTGTGGTGGCTGAAAATCGGCCAAACGGCAGCACTCATTTGGCCACGAAATTGTTCAAATCGGTTGTGGATCGCCTTGCTTTTCACGATCATACAAAGTCACTTGACGGAACGGCCGGAGCGAGCCTGCCAAAATGAAGCCTTTGGCCTGAAGTTGCTGCTGTTTTCCCAGCCCGACAATCAGCATGATAGGGGATTTGGAGCCGTATTTGGCCTCGAGTGCCTTTGTAGCGATCGTATGCTTGTCTGCGCGGCTTGGCGACAGGTTGCGGACGGTATGGCTGTGCCAGTCGCCGATATATTGCCAGCGGCGCGTGCTTCGCGCCTGCAATCGCGTTACCAGGTTGTGCAAATATGAATCGTCAAAGACGACGGTGAGCGGTTGATGAACCGCTTTCGGGCCTGGCTCGCTCGCATATGTGACCAGCCAGTCGCGGGCGTTCAATTGGTAGCCCATCATGATCCCGCCGGTTTCCACGCCGGGATTGCGCTTGACCGCTTGCTGGATTTGCCGGGCGGCTCGCGGCGAAAGGTATAGCGTTGACATCGGGTAAACCCTCCTTCGGGCAGCTTCCCGTTATCATATGCGCTGACAGCAAGGAAGGGTTCATTGCCGTTTCCCCAAAGCGTAAACCCGCAGCGCCACTTCCAATGCAAGCCGTTTGTCAGGAGCCATGAAATCGTGGCCGAGCAGCTCTTTCATTTTTTCCAGCCGATGATAGAGCGTCTGCCGGACGATGAACAGCTTCTGTGCCGTGTTTTGCTTGGAGCCGTCCTCGGCCAGGTACACCTCCAGCGTTTTTAGCAGCTCTGTACCTTTCGCCCGATCATAGGCAAGCAGCGGCGCGAGCGTGTCCTCGACAAACGAAACGGTAGCAGCCTCCTTTTCAATCAGCAGCAGCAGGCGGTAGATGCCCGCTTCTTCATAAAACGGGCTGACGGGACGATCAAGCAAGCGCCTGATCCGCAGCATTTGCACAGCCTCGCGATAGCTTTCGCTCGCTTGCAAAAACGACTGTTTCATCCGACCGATCCCTGCGTACGCATGGGCAAACCCGAATGATGCGTAGCGGGAAGGCTCCGTCAGCGTCTCGACCGCTTTTTTCAGCCGGGACGTCGCGTGTTCGGGCGCGCCGACATCCAGGGCGAGCACGATGATCTGCTGCGCGCGCATGGAGATGAACGGTTGAAACAGCTGGGAGAGAAACGCGAATCGGATCTGGAGGGCCAAGTGGATGCGGAGCGAGTCGCCCTTGTCTGGCCGCTCCTGGTGATCAGGCAGCGCTGCTTCCTCCAGTTCAAGGAGCACGATTCGGTAGTTGCGGGCAGCGGGACGCTTCACCGTGCGGCTGACGAACTGTCGGACGTCCTCTTCGTTCGTATGGCGACCGTGAATCAAGTCTTCCAGCCAGGCTGCTTCCGATTGCGCCTTTTTTTCTTCGATATAATGCTTGCGTAAAAAATCATGGGCCAGCGAAGTAGCTGCCCGATCCAGGATCAGCGAGTCAAACCGGTCTGCCGCCCGCCTCGAGATGATCAGTCCGATCAGCCCGAATGTTTGCTCCAGCGCCACGATCGGGTGAAGCAAAAAGGTCGTCTCGTCCGGCTCCAGCCATTGCAGCGGCTCATCGGCGGCATTCGCGACAGGCAGGGCAGCGCGATGGTTGTGGATGGCCTTGAGCCACGCGGCCTCCTGCTGCGGCTGCGTGCGGGGGAAGAAGAAGGGCGAATCTTGCACAGGCAAAAACACGACCTGTGCCCCGGTGTGGTGCTGCAGTTCCTTGATGATGCCGCTCGTCGCGCGAGAGGTGAGCGACAGCGTATGGAAGGTGCGCGAGATCAGATCAAGCTTCACCAATGACTGATGCTGGCGGTTGATGATCAGCGAATGCAAAACCTGCGTCACTTCGATGAAGTTGACCGGCTGGCGAAAGACGATCAGCGGAAAATGGTGCGCGTCCGCCAGCGCTTTCATTTCATCCGAAATGGTTAAAAAGTAATGACCCAGCTCGATACAGAGGCAGGTTGCTTTTCGGTCGATCAGGTTTTGCAAAAATTCGGTGTGCGAAATGTCCCCCCACGGCAAGCCGACTCCTGTGGAAAGGATCAGCTCGTCGCCTTGAATGATCGTTTCGTCAAAAAGCGGAATTTCCAAAATGTGCACCCATCGTACGCTGCGATGCAGACCCGACTTGCCGGCAACAACCTCTGCATGCGCAAAGAGGGGACGTTTCAGCGCTTCGTCCAATGTAACGGTCATGTCTGACATGATTGCGTACCCCCTTATCTACGAAACGTGGCTTGGACCGTTTGCGTTCGTGCTGCAGACAAAAATGTTAAAAATAGTATAGAGGATTTTTAACATTGCGTCTAATGTGTGCTGTGCATGACGACGGTATAGTGGGGAAAAGAAGCGTGAAAGCAGGTGAATGCGAGATGGCACATATCGACTCGCTTTGGGCAGCGACGGCAAACGATCACCGGATCAGGCCTACTCTTGAAGGGGAGCTCGCGACAGATGTTGCGATTATCGGCGGGGGGTACACAGGATTGTCCACAGCCTACCATCTGGCGCAAAAGCAGGTGGGCTGCGTCGTATTGGAGCAGCAGCAGGCAGGCTGGGGGGCGAGCGGGCGCAACGCCGGGATGGTGCTGACCGGCTACAAGCCGAGCATCGACTCATTGGCCAAGAAGCACGGCAAGGAAACGGCGCGCGAGCTGTTGCACATGTCGGTCGAGGGAATCAAGCTGGTGGAAACCATCGTGCGGAAGCATCGCATCAGCTGCTCGCTGGAAAACTGCGGCAATTTCGATGCCGCCTTCAAGCCGGCCCATTTGGAGGCGCTGAAGCGAAACCAGGAGTATATGCAGACGAATTTTGGCTACGAAACGTATGTGATCGACAAAGAACGGATGAAGTGGGAGGAAGTCAATTCGGACTTGTATCACGGCGGTTTGGTGGACCCGCACAGCTATTCCTTCCATCCGCTTAATTATGCGCTCGGGCTGGCGGATGCGGCGGAAGCAACTGGAGCCGTCATCTATGACCGGACAGAGGTGACCGGGATTGCGAAACAGGGAAGCAGCTATCTCGTTACCACACCAAGCGGCCGCATCAGGGCCAAACATGTCGTGATGGCGACCAACGGCTATACGACAGCGCTGGCCAAATCGCTGGCCAGGAAAGTGGTGCCGATCGGCAGCTTCATCGTGGCGACCGAACAGCTGTCGCGTGAAACGGTGGAACGGCTCATCCCGCATAACCGGATGATTGCGGATACGAAAAATTTCCTCTACTACTTCCGCAGAACGCCGGATGACCGGATCTTGCTGGGCGGGCGCGTCGATTTTAACGGAAAAGAGGGCGATGCGCTGTTTACGCAGGTGCAGCAAAGCTTGATCGAGGTGTTTCCGACGCTTGCCCAGACGCGAATCGATTATCGCTGGGGCGGACTGCTCGGCTTTACACTCGATTTCATGCCGCATATCGGTCAAACGGAAGAAGGCATTCATTTTGCGCTCGGCTATTGCGGGCACGGCGCATCGATTTCAACATTGATGGGCAAGCTGCTTGCGGAAAACGTGTGCGACCCGCTGCGGGAAAAAACCAGCCTGGAGCGGCTGCCGATCCGTATCGTTCCGTTTCACAGCCAGCGTGTGCTGCTGCTCGGAGCGGCGTCCTTTTACTATCATTTCATGGATAAGTATTTGTAAGGAAGCGAAAGAAGGGGGGCAGGGGAGCAACAGCGAACTATAGACGGATAGGCGATATTTTCTGACATCTTATATCCCTCACTGGAGTGAATTGCTGATGCTTTACCCTCTTTCAATCGCTTTGTATGTAAGCTTCGTCGTCTTTTCATCGATCTGGTTGGAACGGGCCCTGCACCCTGTCTGGGTTATTGTGGCAGCCGCTTGCTTCATGTGCACCGTCTTGAATGAAAACCGCTCCAGGCATATGCAGAGCATGCAGATTCTTTTTCTCGTTGCGTTCCATTTCACCGCGCAAATCAACTGGTGCCACCCGCTCTATCTGATCTTGACCGCACGGGAGTACCATCGGACGCAGAGCATCCACCGCTCCGTCGGGGTGGCTGTCTTTTATTTTGTCCTCTATTCAAGCATTCGACTCAGCTATTCTCCGGCCAATGCGTACGATTTGCTGGTGACGATCGCTGATTTGTTCAGTTCCCTGTTTGTCGTCTTTCTTATTTTTCTCTTCTTGCAGGTGCAAAAAGAACGGCGGCAGCTGGAAGAGGAGACGCGCCGTCTGGTCAGCCGGGACGCGCTTACAGGGTTGATGAATTTTACGGAGTTCCATAAGCAATTGCAGGCATTGACACGTTCTACGGAGCCGTTCATTTTGTTTTTGCTTGATTGTCACGATCTGAAAACGATCAATTTTGAGCAAGGCTATTCCGGAGGGAACCAACTGTTGATCAAGTTGGCAGAATCTTTAGAAAAGGCATTTCCCGACGCGCTTCTGATCGCCCGCTGCGGCGGAGACGATTTCGCGCTGGTGGTGCCGGCAACGCAAAACGGCAGGACGGTACAAAATTGCAAAGAATTGCTCGATCATCGGGTGGGGCCAGAGCTGGGAGTAGAGCTGATCTATGGCGAGGCGGTTTTTCCGGAAGAAGGCGGGACGCGGGACGAAATGATTTCCGCAGCCGAGCGCAAGCTGTTTTTGGTCAAGCGCGAGCTGTGGCTGAAGCGGGAGGAAAATATGCTGCGCGCCGAAAAGCTGCGGGTCGTCGGCGAATTGGCGGCAGGCATGGCACATGAGATTCGCAACCCGATGACAACGGTGAAAGGCTTTTTGCAAATCGCGAAGGAAAACAGCTACAACATCGAGCCGTATTACGAGCTTTTGATGATGGAAGTATCGCGGGTGAGCGAGCTGACCTCGGAACTGTTGCAATTTTCCAAACCGCATGCGGGCGATGTGCGTGTGATTCAGTTGCAGGAGAGCATTCAGCGGGCCGTGTCGCTCGCAGAAGCAGAAGCGAACTATTACAGCCATCTGATCTGCTATGAACCGGAAAGCGAGGCGCTTTATGTGCGGATGGACCGGGACAAGCTGGTCCAGGTGCTGCTCAACCTGCTCAAAAATGCGTTTGATGCCATGCCTGAACCAGGTACGGTGACGATTACGTCAGGCCGTACCGATGAGTGGTGCACGATCGAGGTGATGGATACCGGTACAGGCATGTCCGAGCAGGAGCTGCAGCAAATCTTCAATCCCTTTTTCACAACAAAAGAGACGGGGACCGGGCTGGGACTCTCCATCTGCCATAAAATCATGAATGACCATGGCGGATCGATCGAGGTCCAGTCCCGTGAGCAGCAGGGGACGGTGTTTCGTCTGACCCTGCCGTTAGCGACCGCTGCCCAAAAGGTTTACTAAAGCGGTGTCCAAATCTGCGTATCGAAACGCAAACTGGTGTTGGAGCGCGGCTTGCGGCACGACATGCTGGCCTTGCAAAATGATTTCCGCCATCTCGCCAAGCAAAAGCTCCAGGGCAAAGGCTGGCACGGGCAGCCAATGGGGGCGCTTCAGCACGCTTGCTACGGATCGGCCGAACTGGTTCATGGTAACCGGCTTCGGGGCGGTGGCGTTCACTGGGCCGTTGATTGCAGGGGTCTGCATGCAGAAGTGAATCAAGCGGGCAACGTCCTCGACATGAATCCAGGACAGCCATTGCTTGCCGGTGCCGACCTTTCCACCGATCAAAAGCCGGTACGGCAAAACCATCCGGCCCAGAGCACCGCCGTTTTGCCCCAGCACGACCCCCAGTCGCAAACGGACGACACGGGTGTATTCCTCGGCAGGCAGAGCAGCATGTTCCCACCGGCTTGTCACATCGGCAAGAAAGCCTTTTCCGGGTGGGAAGTTTTCGGTAAATACAGTCGTTTCCGAATAGCCATAATAACCGACAGCCGACGCGTTGATGAGTACGCTCGGCTTTTTGTTCGTTTGCGAGATCGCCTGAACGATCGCCTGGGTCAAACGCACCCGCGATGTCAAAATGCGCTCTTTGCGTGCTGGCGACCACCGTCCCGAATTGATCGATTCTCCCGCCAGATTGACGATCGCATAATCGTCACCGAGCGAATCAAGCAAGGCGGGCAAGCGATCGAGCTGGTAAGGCCGAACGGTCCCCGCAGAAACGGGCCGGTCATGGCGCGAAGCGATAAAGACGGCATGTCCGCAATCTTGCAAGGTGCGGGCAAGATGCTGCCCGACGAAGCCGGAGCCTCCAAAGATCAGAACGTTCATTCCAATTCCTCCCAATATACACGGCTGTTCTTAGTGTAATATAGGAGTCGGCATTATACAAATTGTCTGGAACATGATGCAGTCCGCCAGCACATTCCGGCAAGCATAAAAACATCAGCGCATCGGTACCGCATACACCACGTGCAAAAGCTCATTGATTTGCTGATGCTTGTACAAATAGCCGTGCTGCTCCAGCAGCGGCAGAAAGACCGACAGATCGGTGAAGTGGAATTCAGACAAGAGAGCATGCTGCTCCAGCTTGCCCTCGCGAAGCAAGCTGTCAAAATAAGCCTCGCGTTTCTCGCGATCGGCAAACATCAGGTCGGCGATGCAAATGCGCCCGTGCGGGACAAGCACGCGTTTCATCTCCGCTACTGCCACCGCTTTTTGCTCGTCGGTCAAATGATGCAGGGCAAAGCTTGTGACCAAAAAATCAAACTGATGATCGAGGAAGGGGATGGACAGCAGGTTGCCAAGCTTCGCTGTGAGCATGGGGAATTTGCGCTGACAATGCCGGAGCATTTCCCGCGATTGATCGACCGCTGCCATGCGGATGCCTTGCTGCAAAAAGAGGCCCGCCAAATTGCCGGTGCCGGTACCGAGATCAAGCCCGTATTCGCCGGGGCGCGGGCCAATCAGGCGAACAAGCAGCGCAAGCGTTTCCTCATAGTCCCGGTAGATGGAAAACTCCTCTGTTTTCGGCCGCACCCGATCATCGTGCGATTCGGCCCGATGGTCATAATTCCAGCGATCGTACCAGGCGCTCCGGGCTTCACGCAACCGTTTGGAGCCGTCGGCCAGCTGGAATATGTCGGCCATATCGAGCGACTGGTTCGTTTTGAGCAGGTCGATCATCTGATCGGTCGTAAACAAAATCTGCTTCATCTCCACCCATTGCGCATACATGACGGAGCGCTGAAGCTCGAGATAATCGAGCAAAAGGTCCTTGTTTCCCGAGTCGACATGGTTCAGCGCTTTGGCAATATCGTCGAGCGTCATGCCCACCTCGCGCAAGGCGATAATGGTTTGCAGCCGCCACACGTCCTGCTCGGAAAAGTGCCGATACTGGTTCTCGGCATGCCGGGGGGCGATCAGGCCTTTTTCTTCATAGAAGCGAATGGCCCGGGTCGAGATGTTCAGTTTTTGCGCGATTTCGTTGATTTTCACGGGGCATGCACATCCTTTCACTCTTTACAACTAAACCTTTCCGTAACGGTAATGTAAAGAAAAAACTTAATTGAAAGCTACTTGACAAAAGTAAGTGAGTGAAGTTATGATACTAACTGAAAGTAAGTTACTGACATGATTTACTTTTCGCCCTCAACAATCATCGCGAAAACCCGCACACTACTGAGGAAGGAGGCAATCACATGATTCGTATCTATCCTGCCGAATCTCGATTTGCAGCCGATCACGGCTGGTTGAAAAGCAAATTCAGCTTTTCCTTTGCGGAATATTATGATCCGAACAACCAGCTGTTTGGACCGCTGCGCGTATTCAATGACGATATCGTCCAGCCGGGGTACGGCTTTGGCGCCCATCCGCACAGAGAGATGGAGATCGTCAGCGTCGTGCTGAAAGGCGAATTGGGCCACGAGGACAGCACCGGGAACAAAGAGGTGATTCGCCCGGGGGAAATTCAGCGCATGAGCGCGGGGACAGGGATTGTCCACTCCGAGATGAATCCGTCGCAAACCGAGGAAGTCAACTTTTTGCAATTGTGGTTCCTGCCCGCCGAGAAGGGGCTTACCCCTTCCTACGAGCAAAAGGCGTATGACATGAGCAAACGGAAAAACAACCTGCTTCCTGTCGTATCCGGCAAGGCGCTGAAGGAAGACGTGGTCCATATCCACCAGGATTTGACCATGTATCTTTCTGACCTGGAGGCAAATCATACAATTACGTTTGAGCAAGCGCAAGATCGTTATACGTATGTTTTCGTCATGGAAGGAACGCTGCGCGTAAACGGCGAGGCGGTTCTGAACCGACGCGACGCTGCGCGGATCACCGACATCACCAAGCTTCAGATCGAAACGGCAGAAGGCGCATCATTCATGCTGATTGACCTGCCTTCCGCCTGACAACCAACCATTGAAAGGAAGATTTTGACCATGGCAAAAGTTCTCTACATTACCGCTAACCCAAAACCAACTGAACTTTCCTATAGCTTGACCGTCGGGGAAGAGTTTTTGAACGCATACCGCGCGGCAAACCCGCAAGATGAGATCGTGCATCTCGACCTGTACAACATGGAAGTGCCTTTCATCGACCAGGACGTATTCAGCGGCTGGGGCAAACTGCAAGCAGGCCAGGCGTTCGATTCCTTGACAGCAGTGGAACAAGCAAAAGTGGGTACGCTGGCCCAACTGAGCGATCAATTCGTTTCCGCTGACAAATACGTATTCGTCACACCTTTCTGGAACTTCAGCTTCCCGCCAAAAATGAAAGCCTACATCGATTCGTTCTGCGTAGCAGGCAAAACGTTCCGCTACACAGCAGAAGGTCCTGTCGGCCTGATGACGGGCAAACCGGCTGTACACATCCAGGCGCGCGGCGGCTTCTACTCCGAAGGCCCTGCAAAAGCCGTTGAGTTTGGCGATAGCTACCTGCGCACCGTTCTCGGCTTCGTCGGCATCACCGATGTTGAATCCGTGATCGTGGAAGGCCAAAACGCTGCTCCTGACCAAGCGGAAGCGATCAAGGCGAAAGCGATCGAAAACGCGAAGCAAGTAGCGAAAGCATTCGCAGCGAAACAAGTAACCGTATAAGGCATTAACACACGCTCCTCCACCGATCCGCCCAAGGTGGAGGATTTTTTTGTTCGTCCCCATTATTTGCGGCTGGCGGATTCATGAAAGCGCTTGTTATAATAGTTGTATTATTCTGAAAAGTGGTGCTGTGATGAGTATTCCGCCGTATAAGGAAAATTTCTGCCCCTCTCCGTATGGAAAGACGCTGGAAGAGTATATCCGAAACACGGTCATCGTTGACAACGCGTTGGAAGCAAAACGAAAGCTGCTCCATTTCATCTGGAAGCTGGAACGCAAGCAGGTTATGCTGTGCGATGCATCGCAGCAGGCGTTGACGCTGTTGCTGCAATCGCCGGCACTGCTCGCCAAAACGCAAATCGTCTCCCTCATCTCGTGGCGCAATTGCGTATTGACGATCCGGCCCAATCTGTGCAAGTTCGATGCTGAGGAGCGGGACCTGGAGCGCTCACTGCGCGCATGCGAGACCGACGCGGAGATTTTGTTCGTTTATCTTCATGAAAAAAAGCTGTATCCATTTCATAGTCCTGCTGACGCGATGCAGTGGGAGGAAGACAATCTGCATTATTTTCAACATGTACGCAAAACATGGCGCGCGGAGTTCGAACAGATGCGCAAGGAACGGATTGACGCCCTGCTTGACGACTACAATCAGAAAAAAGACAGCCTCTGCCTCGAAGCCTTGAAAACCCTAGCCTGTGAATGAGCTAGGGTTTTGTTTTCGTCTATCAGGGTTTGCCTTCATACCAGCTGATTTGCTGCACCTGCTTGATCAAAAGCTGTTGGTTTCGCCCATCCGCATCGGCCATCCAGACGTCGCTCGATTTCGGAGTGGAACGGGACAGCCACGCATCATAGTCGCGTATGCTCGTGCGAATCCAGGTCAGCTTGCCGGTTTTTTTCAAGTAATGCGGCTGATAGTCGCCGTAGCCTGCGGGCGGAGCGGTCAAAGCATGTTGCTGGTTCGTCTTGACGTTGACCTGATAGAGCGCAGGGTGTGGCCGTTTGGCAGGATCATGGGAAAACTCGCCTTCCTTCGCGCGAGAAGTCGCAAGAATCTCGGCGCTGTACCAGTCGAAATCAAGCTCGATGAACGAAGGGGGCGTCAAGTCCGTCGTCTTTTTTTGCGGCAGCCGGGTGATGGTCAGCTTTTTATTGGTAAAACCTGCAACCAGTCGGTCGCCTCCCCGGATGTAGCCGAGATCGCTGCGAGTAGGCGCCCATTGGAACCACTGGGGATCGGCAAGCATTTCAGCGACGGTGGAAAACGACTTCCCGTCTGCAGACAGCACACAGAGCAGATTGCTGTCCATGGACCAAGATGCAGTCGGAGAGACGATGAACGCGACCCACTGGCCATCGCGAGACCATTTGAACGGTGAGGTGTGGATCGACAGCAGGTTGATTGGGCCCAACGTCAACGGCTGGGGGATCGTATAAAACAGCTTTGCGTTTTTAAACAAATCCGCCTGCTTCTGGTTGAAAGCGATCGTATACAGCTTGGGGCTGGTCCAGCCATCCGGAAGCAGATCGGCATTGGCGGAAGCGAGAAAACCCGTGCCGTCCGGCAGCCAGGAATATGTACTCACCCCGAGCGCCACATTTTCAAACGGCTTCGGACGTCCTTGACGCAAATCGACGGTGTTCAAGACGGGAGCATCGAGGAACGCGAGCACGTTTTTATCCGGCGCCCATCGCGCCATCGTGCCATGCTGCTGGTAGACGCGGGATGCCCGGCGCTCCAAAGTGTCATACACCCAAATGCCGTCCGGCTGTTCATAAGAAATCCAGCGCCCATCGTACGACCACTGGGGATATTGGGCGCCTTTTATGGTGGTCAGCTGGACTTCCTTGCCGTTTTCGCCAAGCCACAAGGTGTCATCGCGGATAAAGGCGGCTTTCGTCGGGGTCGCAGGGGGAGCGGCCTGGACACCTGCGGCAAGCGGCAAAAGGAGCAGCGAGATCAAGGCTGCCATGAGCAGCAAACGTTTCTGCATGTTGTGCACCTCACTTTACGTCTACTATGCCCAGACGGGAAACAAACTTACCGCAAAAATATTTGTTTGAAAATTTATAAATATATGAATTTGCAAGAAGGAATTCGCGTTCGAGCGTAGAAACATCACTATGTAACCGATTACACAAAGAAGATGAGGGGGAAAACGGCATATGAGAGCAAGGTTTTTGAAAGCGGCACTACTTTTCCTTGCGGCGATGTTGATTCTTGCCGGATGTGCGTCCGGTGCAAAGCAACAGTCTTCTACAGACAATTCAGGCGGTGCAAGCGGCAAAGCGGCTTTGAAAGTGGCCTATTACGTGAATGGTACTTTGGGTGACAAAGGATTTTTCGATTCCGCGCAAGCCGGTCTGGAGAAAGCGAAAAAAGACTTGGGCATCGATCTGAAAACAGTCGAGGGCGGCACCAATCAGGCAGACTGGGCAGCCGGACTGGAATCGCTCGTCTCCGGCGGCAAGTATGAAGTCATCGTCGCCGGCACGAGCCAAATGAAAGAAATCGCGATCGACATCGCCAAGCGCTACCCGAACCAGAAATTCATCTTCTTTGATGAAATGATCAAAGATGTGCCGAACTTGTACTCGATGCTCTACTCGCAAAGCGAAGGTTCGTTTTTGGCAGGCGCGTTCGCCGCATTGGTGACGACCAGCACAGAGCTGCCGGGTGCGAATCCGGACAAAGTGATCGGCTTCGTCGGCGGTATGGATATTCCGATCATCAACGACTTCAAAGCAGGCTATGAGCAAGGCGCCCAGTACGTGGACAAAGATGTGAAGGTGATCGCATCGTATGTCGGCGATTTCTCCAATGCGCCGAAAGCCAAAGAGCTGGGTCTTGCCCAATACAACACGCAAAACGTGGACATTTCCTACAACGTAGCGGGCGGCGCCGGTTTGGGATTGCTCGAGGCAGGCAAAGAAGTGGGCAAATATTCGATCGGTGTCGATGGCAACCAGAATCCGCTCTACCCTGGCAGCGTGCTGACCAGCATGATGAAAAACATCGACCAGTCGATCTATCGCGCGCTTGAATTGCACATCCAAGGCAAGCTCGCATACGGCACCAATGAAGTGCTGGGAATCAAGGAAGGGGGCGTCGGCCTCGCTGAGGACGACCTCTACAAACAGCATGTGCCGAAATCGATCCAAGAGAAAATGGCGGAAATCTCCAAGAAATTGAGCAGCGGCGAAATCCAGGTGAAATCGATCATGCAATAATCTAGAACGGATAACGGGGGAAGTGAAAGCTTCCCTCGCTATTACGCTAAAGAGGTGCGAAAGATGGCAGACCTGCTGGAAATGAAAAACATCCACAAAACGTATCCGAATGGCACCAAGGCCAACCAAGGCGTCAACCTCACGATCCGTGAAGGGGAGATTCATGCGCTGGTCGGCGAAAACGGCGCAGGCAAATCCACGCTGATGAAAATCTTGTTCGGCCTCGAACAGCCAACAGAAGGCGAATTGCGCTACAAAGGACAACCCGTCACATTTCACAATCCCAAGGACGCCATCGCGCACGGGATCGGAATGGTTCATCAGCATTTTATGCTCGTGCCCTCCTTTACCGTAGCGGAAAACATCGTGCTGGGGATCGAGAAGCGGCGGGGACCGCTTTCGCTGTTCACCGATCGCAAGGCTGCAGTGAAGTCGGTCCAGCAGTTGTCCGAGAGCTACGGATTGCGCGTACAGCCGGAGGCGAGGGTAGAAACGATTTCAGTGGGACAAAAGCAGCGCGTGGAAATTTTGAAGGCGCTGTATCGCGGGGCCCGGCTGCTGATTCTCGACGAGCCGACAGCGGTGTTGACCCCGCAGGAGACGGACGAGCTGTTTGTAGCCCTGCGCCAGCTTGTGACCCAAGGCTACACGATCATTTTTATCACACACAAGCTGCGCGAGGTGATGGAAATTTCCGATCGGGTCACCGTTCTGCGGGCCGGCAAGACGATCGGGACGCTTGCGACAAAGGAAACCAGCAAGGAAGAGATTTCACGATTGATGGTGGGGCGGGACGTGCTGCTTCGCGTAGAGAAAAAAGCAGCGAATCCCCAGGATGTCGTTCTCGCGGTAGAAAATCTGTCGGTTGCGGACAACCGCGGATCAATCGCAGTCAAACAACTTTCCTTTTCTGTGCGGAGCGGCGAAATATTTGGCATTGCCGGAGTCGAGGGCAACGGACAGACAGAATTGGTGGAGGCGATCACCGGCTTGCGTGCGCGTGTCGGCGGGTCTGTGCGCTTCCTGCAGCAAGAACTGACCGGTTTGGATGTGCTGGGCATCCGAAATCTGGGCATCGGGCATATTCCGGAGGATCGGCAGTCACGCGGCGCGTGCCTCACCGCCAGCATTCAGGAGAATCTGATACTTGATCTGTATCGCCAAAAAGCGTTCAACCGGGGCGGGCTGTTGCATCAGTCCAGCTTGAAACAGAAAGTCGATGAGCTGATCGCCCATTATGACATCCGGACCAAGAGCGGGGATTTTTTGGCCGGCTCGCTGTCCGGGGGAAATTTGCAAAAGGTGGTCATCGCACGGGAGCTGTCCAAAGACCCGAAATTGCTGGTGGCTGCGCAGCCAACCCGCGGCGTCGACATCGGCGCGATCGAATTCATCCACCGCGAGATCATCCGCAAGCGGGATGAAGGGACCGCCGTGCTGCTCATTTCGGCAGAGCTGTCCGAGGTGATGAGCCTGTCGGACCGCATCGGCGTGATGTACAACGGAGAGCTGGTGGCCATTTTGGAAAACAATCACGCATTGACCGAAGAAGAGATTGGCTTCTATATGCTCGGTGTGAAAAAGCATGAAAAGAAGGCGATGGGATCATGAAAAATCGGAGTGAATTGACCTTGGAGCTTACAGGTATTGTTGGCGCCGCCATCGCTGCGGTGGCGATCGGCTTTCTGGTGATTTTGTGCATCAGCACGGAGCCGCTCACAGCAATCCAGTCCTTTCTGTTTGACCCGTTTGCAAACCCTTTCAATTTTGGCACGGTCTTAAACAAGATGACACCGCTTCTTTTCACCGGGCTGGCGCTCGCTGTCGTGTTCCAGGCAGGGGTTTTCAGCATGGGGGCGGAAGGGCAGCTGTATGCAGGGGCTTTTACCGGCTCGCTGGTGGCCGTTTATGTACACGGCTTGTCGGCTTGGGTGCATATCCCGCTGATTTTGTTGTGCGCCGTGCTGGGCGGCGCCTTGTACGGGCTGATTCCCGGCGTGTTGAAGGCGTATTTTCGCGCGGACGAGATCGTCAGCACGCTGATGCTCAACTTCATCGCGACGCTCGGCGTTTCGTATTTTTTGAACAATGTGTTTAAAGACCCGACGAGCGGCGGCTATGCCCGGATGAATTTCATCGACAAGGAGTCGCTTCTGGGCAAATTCATCGACGGTTTCCCGGCGCACAGCGGGCTGTTCATCGCGTTGGGGACGGTGGCGATCGTCTACCTGCTGCTGTACAAGACGAGGTGGGGCTATGAGATTCGGCTCGTCGGCAAAAATGCGCTGTTCGCCGAGTATGGCGGCATTCGCATCAAGCGGGTGGTGGTCCTTTCGGTCGTGCTGTCCGGGGCGTTGGCGGGTCTGGGCGGGATCGTGGAGGTACTCGGCATCCATGGCACGTTAAAAGACAATTTCTCCGTTGGGCTTGGCTTTGACGGCATCATTATCGCGCTGTTGGCCCGCAATCATCCGTTGGGCGTCGTCGTCGCCAGCTTTTTCTACGCGTATTTGCAGGTGGGCGGTCAGCTGATGCAAGCCAACACCGATGTGCCGCGCGAGCTTGCCATCATCATTCAAGTGCTCCTGGTTCTGTTTGTTTCGGCGCAAGCGGTGTTCGCTTATTTGCGGCAGCGCAAAACGGTCAGGGTGACTGGGGGTGTTGATGTTGCTCAGTAATCTGTGGGAACAAGTGATCAATTTGAGCCTGTTTGCGGTGCTCTTGCGGGTGACGGTACCGATTCTGTTATCCGCTTTGGGCGGCCTCATTTCTGATCTGGCCGGCGTCATCAACATCGGGCTGGAAGGGCTGATGCTCATCTCCGCGTTCGCTTCCATCGCTGTTGGTTCGCTGACCGGCAGCTGGGTGCTCGGGGTCGCAGCAGGCGTCGCCGCATCGGTGTTGATCAGCTTGGCGATGGGCTTTTTCACGTTGCGGCTCAAGGTGAACATCATCATCGCCGGGTTTGCCGTCAACATTTTCGGCTCGGGTGTGACGGTCTTTTTGCTCAACGTGCTGTTTGGGGCGACGGGCAACTACAATCCAAGCGATCTGGACAAAATCCCGACGGTCATCATCCCGGGAATCGAGGCGATTCCGGTCGTAGGCAAGCTATTGAGCGGGCACAACCTGATGGTGTGGATCGCGCTTCTGGCCGTTCTGTTTTGCTATTACATGCTGTACCGCACGCCGTATGGCGGACATCTCCGCTCGATCGGCGAAGCGCCTGATGCCGCGCGTTCCTTGGGCATTCCGGTGGAGCGGGTGCAGTATTCGGCGCTCATGTGGAGCGGGGTTTTCACAGGATTGGCCGGCTCGTACTTATCGATGGGCATGACCAGCATGTTTGTAAAAGACATGACGGCGGGCACAGGCTTTTTGGCGCTCGCGGTCGTGGTGTTCGGCAACCGCAATCCGCTCGGCGTCTTTTTCGGCTCGCTGATCTTCGGCCTGGCGACAGCGGTGACGACGATGATCGAAACGACCGCCGGCAGCGGTGTGCCGAGCCAATTTGTCAAAATGATTCCGTATATCGTAACGATTGTCGCTCTCGTCATTTTGGCGCTGCGCAAGCATCGGAAGCAGCTTGCCATGTCCGGAGCGGGAGCATGAACCATAGAACCACCAGAGGAGGCTACGTGAAATGAGTGTGAATCAAACGAAACGGAAAGTGATCCTGGACTGCGATCCGGGCCATGACGATGCAATCGCGATTTTGCTTGCGGCCAAGGCGCCAAACGTGGAGCTGGTGGCAATTACGACCGTCGCCGGCAATGCGGAGGTGGAAAAAACAACGGTCAACGCACTGAAAGTATGTGAGATCGCGGGGCTTGGCGACGTTCCGGTTGCCCGTGGCGCCGGACAGCCGCTCTTGCGCGAGCGTCGGACCGCGCCGGACATTCACGGCGACTCGGGGATGGATGGCCCGCTGCTGCCGCAGCCGACGAAAAGCCCGGTGGAGGAGCATGCGGTAGACTTGATCATCCGGCACTTGCTTGCATCGGATGGGGATATTACACTTGTTCCGGTGGGACCTTTAACCAATATTGCCCTGGCGATGCGCCGTGAACCGGCGATCATTCCCAAAATCCAGGAGATCGTGCTGATGGGCGGCGCCATGTTCGGGAATACCACGCCTGCTGCGGAATTCAATATTTTCGTCGATGCGGAAGCGGCCAAAATCGTGTTTGAAAGCGGTGTCCCGCTGGTGATGGTCGGACTTGACCTGACACACCAGGCGATGGCGACCCCCGACATTGTGGAACGCATTGCTGCCATCGACAACAAGGTGAGCACATTCGTGGTCGAGCTGCTGAACTTTTTTCGCGATACGTATTTTCATGTATTCGGCTTTGGCGGCGCCCCGATCCATGATGCCTGCGCGATCGCCTATGTGAATGATCCGAGCGTGTTTACAACGATCAAGCGGCGGGTGGATATTGAGACAAAAGGCGAGTTCACGTACGGGATGACGGTTGTCGACCTGTACGGGGTGACGGGCAGAGAACCCAATGTTGAAGTGGCGGACAAGCTGGACCAGGAAAAATTTTGGACGATGCTTTGCGACGCGCTGAAACAGTATTCATAGGAGGGACATATGAGCGAACGGAAGCGAATCATATTGGATGTGGACACGGGGATTGACGATGCGCTGGCGATTCTCTATCTGCTGAAAGCAAAAGAGGCGCATGTGGAAGGAATCATCGCGGGTTTCGGCAATGTGGACGCCGAGCTGGCAGCCGAAAACACGCTGAAAATCGTCGAGCTTGCGGATTGCGGTTATGAGGTGCCTGTGCTGGTTGGGGCAAAAGCGCCGCTTATACGCGCCTGGAAGGGGCCTGTCACGCATATTCACGGTGAAAACGGCATCGGCAACGTAGAGCTGCCCAAACCGAAGCAGGCAGTCAGCACGGAGCATCCATCGGTGTTTCTTTCGCGCTTGGCGAACACATATCCTGGTGAAATTACGCTTGTTACGGTCGGTCGCATGACCAATCTGGCAAACGCCCTGGCACATGATCCGTCGCTGAAAGAAAAGCTGAAGGAAGTCGTCGTCATGGGCGGCGCGATTCGGGTGCCGGGCAACGTAACACCCGTCGTGGAGGCGAATATGGGGGGCGATCCGGAAGCGGCGTATTTCGTGGTCGAGTCCGGCATTCCGCTGACACTGGTGAGCCTGGACGTCACGATGAAAACACGGCTGACATTGGCCCATCTGGGTGTTTTGGAGCGGATCGCCGCACCGGAGCGCAGCCAGATTGTCCGCACGGTGCGCGAACTGCTCACGTTCCGCCTCGAGGCGTATGCCAAAAGCAACGGAATCACCGACGGCAGCCCGCTGCATGATCCGCTCGCAGTAGCTGTGGCGCTCGATCCGACACTGGTGGAGACGGAACAACTGCATGTGGCGATCGAATGCAAAGGAAGCGTATCGGCTGGCGCGACCATCGCCGATATGCGGGCGGTACCGCGGGTAGGCAGGGTGCTTACGACGTGCCGCAGCGTCGATGCGGAGCGGTTTATCAAACGGTTTGTCGCTGTGCTGGCAGGACGGGATGAGGAGGAAGTCACATGGAATCTATAATCTTGGACGTGGACACCGGGATCGATGATGCGCTGGCCATTGCCTATGCAGTTCGTTCGCCGCTGGCT
Source organism: Brevibacillus fluminis (assembly GCF_052072235.1). Classification (GTDB taxonomy): domain Bacteria; phylum Bacillota; class Bacilli; order Brevibacillales; family Brevibacillaceae; genus Brevibacillus_D; species Brevibacillus_D fluminis_A. The sequence goes on from NZ_CM125436.1 coordinate 2,017,555, forward strand.
GAGGTACTTGGGCTGACGACCTGCTTCGGCAATACGTCTGTCGAAGAAGCGACCCGCAACTCGCTGCAGGTGTTGGAGCTGCTCGGCGCGGAGCACATTCCGGTCGCAATGGGAGCGCCGCATCCGCTGCTGCGGGCTCCGCTCAAGCAGAAGGCGACCGCGATTCATGGCGAAAATGCCATCGGCGATGTGGAGTTGCCGCTGCCCAAATCCGAGGCGCTGGCGATCGACGCTGCCACGTTTATCGTCAATACGGTGCGTGAGCGCCCGGGGCAAGTGACATTGGTCACGGTCGGGAGCCAAACCAATCTGGCGCTCGCAATCATGAAAGACCCGGAAATCGTCAAGCTGGTGAAACGAGTGGTGATCATGGGGGGCGCCGTCACGGTTCCCGGGAATGTAACGCCTGTAGCGGAAGCCAATATTTATTCCGATCCGGAAGCGGCCGCTTACGTCTTCCAATCGGGCATCCCGATCACGCTTGTGGGCCTGGATGTCACGATGCAAACGCTCTTGACGCGCGAGCATCTCGCAGACTGGCGGGCAAAAGGAACGGATCTTGGCCGCACGCTGGCTGACATGTGCGATTTTTACATGGACGCTTACCACCAATTCAATCCGACGCTCGGCGGCTGTGCCCTGCACGATCCGCTCGCAGTCGGCGTAGTCCTGGACCCGACATTCGTCAAAACGCGCGCGATGCATGTGCAGGTCGACACCGAAGGCGCCTTGTCCATCGGCCGCACAATCGGCGACCTGCGCGCCAACCCGGCACAAGCTCCCAACATGGACGTCTGCCTGGAGGTCGACGTCGAACGATTTGTCACTCATTTTTTGGAATGGGTTGTGTAAAGGTAATAGGGACGACAGACAGAGCCAGCTTTTTGGCTCTGTCTTTTTTTTATTTTTGTACCTGGGAATGTTTGGTTGACAACGATTAGCTTGTCTGCGGCGTTTCAAATGACTTTGGTCAAAAAAAGTACAATCCCCAAATTTCGTGTTTTGCTGTTCAATAAAATCTCCACTCTCGACATATATGTTATACTGAATATACAAGTAAATGTTGGACTATACTGATAATAAGGAAATGATTCCGTTTGATAATGGAAACCGGTACAAGAACGCTTACAAAGTTTGATGTAAATGCAAATTCCCAGATTTCTTGTTCTTGCAATCAGTGCATGATCGGGAGAGATTTAAAGGAAAAAGCCGATGGGTTATTAGACGACACATGTAAGAAACTTGGACTAACATACGACGAAATTGGTGATCTTTTAGGAGGTAACCTTGCTTTTGCAAAAGCCGAGATAGATGGAAGAACTTACGAAATGGCTGCACATAGTCGTATCAATAACGACGCTGTTACCTGGATTCCTAAAACAACTTTCATATATTCGCAACTTCCAACTACATTTCCACAATATGAGTATCTAAAAGTTAATGTTCATCGAGAGTTGAATAGGGGATCAATACGGGAAAATGATTCCGAAGCGAGAATATTATTGGCTCTAGACTTAACGCTTCAGCAGCAAGGAATTGGTTATTTTTGTGATGGTGTAGTGAACTTATATACTTACCGAGAGCCATGCTTGAGTTGCGATAACGTTATGATTCAGTTTTTAAGAAAATATACGAAATTATCACTTAATATTTATTTTGAAGATCACTACCCTAAATGGCCCAAGAAACATGGAGGAGGGAGATAGTGTATGAAACACCTATATGGTTCTTCTGCAGAGAAAAACGTAAAAGGCAAACGGTCTGACGGAAAAATTCAAAGAATGAAGGTGGCTGTTACTAGCCTATCTCCAGATGTTCTGGTGAAATTAGTAAAGGGTGCTCCAAAGGTTTATTCAAGACGTACATTTGCAATTAGACGCGCATTGGCAAAAAGTAGACACCCTTTTATAACTTCAGCAGTTATTGAAAAGCACTTAACGACAAAAGTAGTTACTTCTGTTTTTGAGCCAAGAGAGTTCCCAGCAGCTTTAGATTTTGGGGCCTTAACAGCTCCCAAAAGAATTGAAGTTTCAGAACCAGTAACTAGGGAACCTCTTACTGATGAAAGAGTAAAATCTATCGTTAAGCGTTTTTGGGAAGGATACTTGGCTGATGGATTGCCGCCTATTGAGGCAGCTGATAGCCTTATTTCAGAGGTTCTGGGATCGTCTCGGTTGAAGGGGAAGGAGTCATTGATCTATGAGTATGTGGCGGAACTATACTTTAATACACCTGACTACGATGATGTCTACTATGAAAACCTTAGGATTCAGGCTGATGAATTAAAGGAGCAGAATCCTGATTGAAACCTTACTTAGACCAGTGAAGTATGAATCAGTTCAGTAAGGTTAGTGATCCAAAAAAACATTGTCGCTCTAAAATAACAACTTAGATATCATAGATAAACCCATTGTACATCATAAGGTACAGTGGGTTTATCTCATTTCTAATATGATTATTGAAAGACCATTTTTGAATAAATCAAGCCATAACTTTGTAAGAATAAACCATTGTCGTTAGAATGTTTTTGCGAAGTATAGCTCTTTGTATGGGAACCGGGTCAGTACCATTTTCAATGTGGAATCCCGTCTTAAATGTATGTCGATGCTTATGTGAAGTTAGGGTAATTTTACCAAAGGTAATACATACTCCTCAACCATTTTTTAATGAAGATTTTTCAGAATGTTTCTGCCTCACCATTGTGGGGTATTGCCAGATACAAACACCGACATCCTGCAGGCATGGTCACCGCTTCCGTGGAACTTTCTTGTGAAAATCCCCTCCCCTCCCCAAACCAAAAAAATATTTCAATCTCCCACTTCCTTTTCTCCCCCTGATCTAATAAAATAGTGTAGGATTAAAAATATACTCGGTACATTAATTACATCATTTCAATAAGAGAACCGCTCCACAAACAAGAAACATTTGGATGAAAGGGATGCTACCATGACTGCTCAAACACATCATTTCGATATCGTCATCGTTGGAGGAGGACTTGCAGGTTTGTCTGCAGCCGCCTATTTAGCGAATAAAGGAAAAAAGGTCGCTGTTCTGGAACGTGGCGCACTTGGCGGGCGAGCAGTGACATTACCCATAAAAGGTTTTCACTTCAACTTTGGAGCCCATGCGATCTATGGCCGCGATACGTCCGTATTGCGCACCTTTGAAAAAGAACTGGGCATCCACATCAATTGGCGCGACTTTACGCCGAGCAAGGCAAAATATGACATCGGCGACGAAGTGACGGACGTGCCAGCCAATATTCAAGGTCTTTTCCGCACAAAAGTGCTGACAGGTTTAGATAAAGTGAGCTTCACCTTCAACATCTTGAAAACGATGCTCAAACTGGAGTCCGGCCACCCGCACCTCTCGATCCAAAAATGGCTGGAGAAAAAAGAAGTCAATGAAGAAGTGCGCGAGATGATGCTGACGCTGGCGTCCTCCAACTTCTTTACGAAAGAGCCGGAAAAAATCCCGTCGGATGTGTTCTTCCGCTACTATTCCCGCCTGTTTTTGACCAACAAGCCGGTCGCCTACATCGGCGGGGGCTGGCAATCGCTGATCCAGGAATTCGTGCGCGTGATCGAAGCGAACAACGGCACCATCTTCACCAAAACCAAAATCGACCGCGTTTCCTTTGAAGACAACCGCATCACCGCTGTACATGCGGGCGAGGAAACGACGTTTACCGGCGATCAGTTCATCATGTGCATTCCGCCGAAGGAGCTGGACAAAATCATGGCCGGTTCCCGTCTGGAAGGTCTCGTGAAGCACTATGCGCAATACGATCCAACCTATGTCATGGTGTACGATATCGGCTTGAAAAAACGGATCGAAAGCCCGTATACCTACATTTACGACAAGCAAAACAACATGTTCATCACCGACATCTCGTACTACGATACAAGCTGTACGCCGGAGGGCGGCCAGCTGCTGCAAGCGACCGCGTACCTGCGCCAAGAAGACATGGGCAAAAAAGAAGTGCTGGAAGCGTACAAGGAAAAAATCGAGCATATGTATGACAAGCACTTCCCGGGCTGGAGAGAAGAACTGGTCGTGCCGCGCGTATCGCAGCGCGCAGTGGTACAGGAAATCAAATGGACGATGAACCAGCAAGCGATGCCGGTCTTCTTCCCGGATTATCGCAACCTGTTCTTCGCAGGCGACTGGTGCCAAGGCCAAGGCCAGCTGTCCGAGCTGTCGTTCTCCAGCGCGATGGCCGTCTGCGAGATGATCATGCAGCATCAGGAACTGGAGCTTGTCAGCAAGCATTCGATCGGATAAAGGTAAAGCAATAAAGATCAGCAAGGCAAAAAGCGTGCATTCCGCGATGGGGATGTGCGCTTTTTTTGTCACATCCCGCAAGGTGCGCAATTATGAGCGCTCATTGGGTGAAGATCCAAAATAAATAAAAATTATACGAAAAATAAGATTTTTCTGTAAACGTAATTGACTGCGCTTTCAATTTGCTCTAAAATGAGAGAAACAATGACAAGACTGTAAACGTTTGTCCTCCTTCATGCCCGTTGCGAGATCACAGACGTAGACACCAGTCCGATTTCCGTTACCAGAATGCCTCTGGCGTACGGGAGCTTGGACTGGTTTTTTCTGTTTGTCGGCGACAAAAAGCGAAAAGTCAGTCGAAAGGGGTGTGCGCGCCATGAATCAGACACATCTTGCCATCACGGATGCGACGAAATGGTACAAGAAATTCAAAGCGGTCGACGGGATCAATCTGGAGGTGAAAAAAGGGGAGTTTTTGACCATTCTGGGGCCGTCCGGTTCCGGCAAAACCTCGTTGTTGAAGCTGATCGCCGGGTTCGAGGAAGTGAGCGCCGGTTCGATCTACTTGAACCATCAAGATATTACGGGCAAAAAACCGTATGAGCGGGATATTGGCATGCTTTTCCAAAACTATGCGCTGTTCCCGCATATGACCATAGCAGACAATATCGCCTATCCGCTCCGCCTGCGAAAAGTCAACAAGCAGGAGATTCGCGAGCGGGTCCAAAAAATTCTCGATCTGGTGCATCTGTCCGAGTACGGCAACCGGTTTCCCGGGCAGTTGAGCGGCGGTCAGCAGCAGCGAGTGGCATTGGCGAGGGCGATCGTCTTCAATCCGCCGCTTTTGCTGCTGGATGAGCCTTTGGGTGCCCTCGATAAAAATTTGCGCGAAAAGATGCAATTGGAGATCAAGCATATTCAGGAAAAGATCGGGATCACGACGATCAGCGTGACGCACGATCAGGAGGAAGCGCTAACCATGTCGGATCGGGTTTGCGTGATGAACAAGGGGCGAATCGAGCAAATCGCCACTCCGCAGGAACTGTATCAAAGGCCGGTCAACAAGTTCGTTGCCGAATTCATCGGCGAAATCAATCTGCTTGCAGGCGAGGTCGTTGGAAACCAGGCAGGCCAGCTGGCGATCCGGCTGTTTGCGGATGACGGCATCACGCTGCATTCCAATCATGACGGTGTTTTCAGCGAAAGAGAAGCATACGTGGCGATCCGGCCGGAAAATCTTCAGCTCGCCTCTGACCGTGGCGCGTTTGAAAACACGATGGAGGTGCAGGTTTGCGAGACGATTTATGTGGGGGACGCGTGCAAAGTCAAGACCAAAACCGCAAGCGGACAGGAGATGACGGTCAAGATCCCGACGCGCCTCTCCGGAAGCTGCAAAGCCGGTGATACGATCCTCTTGGGCTGGAACCGATCGGAATCGACCGTGATTCCGTACGAGCGCGAGGCGATCTTAGCATAACAAAATACAAAAAAACAATGGGGGAATTTTCATGGGCAAAGGGTTGAAAGTCGGCTTGGTTACGCTTGTTGCAGGACTTGTGGTCGCGGGCTGCGGCGGGGGAGGGAGCGAGCAGCCAGCCAGCACCTCCGCTACCGGCGGACAAGCGAGTGGGGAACAGCAGGAACTGGTCGTCGTCGACTGGGGAGGCGCTTCGTCAGACGCGGCGAAAAAGGCGGAATACGAGCCGTTTGAAAAGAAATTCAACGTAAAGATTACGGTTGTTTCCCCGACCGATGTAGGCAAACTGAAGGCGATGGTCGAGAGCGGTAATGTCGAGTGGGATGTCGTCAATTCCGATACCGATGTGGCGATTCGACTCGGCAGCGAAGGGCTGCTCGAAAAGCTGGATTACAGCGTCATCAATGCCAAGGATGTGTATCCGGAGCTTGTCACGGATTATTCCATCGGGCAGGAGCTGTTCTATACGAATATCGGATACAGCACCGAGCTGTTTCCAGGGGGCAGCCATCCGAAAAGCTGGGCGGATTTCTGGGATACCGCGAAGTATCCGGGCCCTCGCGCCTTGTACAAGACGCCGATGTCGACGCTGGAAGCGGCGCTGCTTGCCGATGGCGTAGCTCCTGACAAACTGTATCCGCTCGATGTCGACCGCGCTTTGAAAAGCCTCGATAAAATCAAAAAAGACGTGAAAGTATGGTGGGAAGCGGGCGCGCAGCCGCCACAGCTGCTGTCAACCAAAGAAGTGGCAGCTTCCATGGCGTGGAACGGACGCATTTCTGCGGCGAAGGCACAAGGCTCCAAAATCGACAATGAGTTCAATCAGGCACTTGCCATGTCGACCTCATGGGTCGTTCCGAAGGGGACGCCGCATAAAGACTTGGCGATGAAGTTCATCGCCTATGTGTCCGAGCCTGAACCGCAGGCCGAATATTCCAAACTGATCGATTATGCGCCGACCAATGCCAAGGCGCTGGACCTGCTGTCTGACGACTTGAAAGCGCGGCTTGGGCAGTTGAAGAAGGACAAGGAGAACCAGGTGATCCTCGACGTCAACTATTGGGCGAAGAACTTCGATGAGGTAAACGCGAAGTTCAATAAGTGGCTGCTGCAATAAAAAGGTTCTGTCGGGCAGTGGGAATCGCACTCCGAATCATCGAACGCGCAGACGACCAGGTTCGGACCATATGTAAGGGGGAACTTTATGTCTAAAGGTAAAATAGAGGCAGCTGCACTGCCCGCAGTGCCCACGCTGCAAATCGCCAAAATGCCGGGACTCAAGTGGCTGCTTTTGATCGTACCGCTTGTGTACGTCCTGTTTCTTCTGTACTACTCGATGATCAGCGTGCTGAAGCTCTCTGTAGTCGATCATACCGGATTTACGCTGACCTACGTAAAGGATGTGCTGACGGATACGCTTTATTTGAAAGTGCTGTGGAATACGCTGAAACAAGCGTTTTTCGTCACCGTGTGGACTGTGGTGCTGGCATATCCGATCGCGTATTTGCTGGTCGTCATTGAATCCGGGACATGGAAAAAAGTCATCATGGGAACGGTCATGATTACGATGTGGATCAGTTTGCTGGTTCGTACGTTCACCTGGAGCGTAATTTTGCAGGAGCATGGTGTGATCAATTCGGTTTTGTTGAATCTCGGGGTGATCAAGGAGCCGCTCAAGCTGCTGTACAATACGGTCGGCGTCACCATCGGGATGACCCACATTTTGCTGCCATACATGGTGTTGAGCCTGTATGCGGTCATGGAGCGGATTGATCGCCGGTTGGTCCAGGCGGCGCAAGGGATGGGGGCAAAGCCGTGGCAGGCCTTTGTCCACATCATGTTGCCGCTCTCCTTGCCGGGCGTCATGTCAGGATCATTGATTGTGTTTGTACTCGGGCTGGGTTATTTCATTACGCCGGCGTTGCTGGGCGGGCAAGGCAACATGATGATTTCCAAGCTGATTCAGGAAAACATCCAAACGACGCTCAACTGGAATCTGGCCGCAGCGCTTTCGCTCGTGCTGCTTGCGACAACGTTGCTGCTGCTCGGGTTGGCGTACTGGGTGTCCCGCTTGTCACCGATGTTGAAAGGGGACCGATAAGCATGTGGCTGCGCATTGTGGTAGGGGTTTTGCTTGTGCTGATGATCGCCCCGATTTTGGTGATGATTCCGCTCTCCTTCAGCTCGCAGGTCGCGTTTCAGTTTCCGCCTGAAAGCTATTCGATGCAATGGTATGAAAACTTTTGGAACAACAGACAGTGGACGGAAGGATTGTGGCGGAGCGTCGTCGTCGCTTTCTTTACGGCGATTGTCTCGCTTGCTCTGGGAACCATGGCGGCATTGGCCGTGAATCGTCTTACATTCCCAGGCAAAAAAATCTTTCTCAACCTGATGGTGGCACCGATGGTCATACCGGTCATCGTGGTCGGGATCGCGATGTACCATACGTTTTCAGCCTACAAGCTGACCAATTCGATCCCGGGACTGGTGTTGGCCCATTCGATCCTGGCGATCCCGATCGTATTCGTGACGATCATGGCCGGTCTCAAAGGAGTGGACGGCAACCTCGAGTTGGCGGCACAAAGCCTCGGCTCCACGCCGATCGGCGCATTTTTCAAAGTCACCCTTCCGCTGATCCGTTCCTCCGTGTTTACAAGTGCTTTGTTCGCTTTCATAACGTCATTGGATGAGGTTGTCGTGAGCATTTTCATCGCCGGTTCCAAAACGAAGACGCTGCCGATCGTGATGTGGGAAAACATGAGGACCCAAGTCGATCCGACCATTGCGGCGGTATCTACGTTATTGATTGTCGGCACGGCGGTGTTCCTGATTTTGTCGCAAAGCGTGTCAAAGGGCGGGGATGCCCGATCATAAGCGGAATAAGGGGAACAACTGCATACTGAAAAGAAAGGCTTTCGCTATTGCTGCGGAGGCCTTTTTTGCGTGCGCCAGGCGGGTTTTGGCTGTTCTTTTTCATCACTTTGACATCTGTAACTTCATTTTATGAGTATTATTGAAGTGTATATTTTCAAATGTTAAACTATTCGTAAAATTACCTCAATCGTTACTGATCCATAAAGGAGCCGCTGCACATGAAAGCAAATGTCAAGGAACGAATTCGCACCCATTTTGCCGGTTTGACGGCAAGCCAACGGATGATCAGCCGCTTCGTGCTGGAAAAGCCGAACCTGATTGCCGTACATACCGCCAAAAAAATCGGCGAGCTGACCAGCACGAGTGAATCGACGGTCATTCGTTTCAGCTATGCGCTTGGTTATTCCGGCTATGGCGAAATGCAGGAGGAGATCAGGCGCGCTCTTTTAATTTCCGACCAGCTGCGCGGGCCGATCGAAAAGCATCAGGAGGCGTCCGGCGAGCGGGTCACAAGCGAAAATTTTGTCCAGCAGGCGTTGGAAACGGACATTGCCTACATTCAGCAGGCGCTTGTGCATGCAGACGTGGCATTGTTCCGCGAAGCGATTCGGCTGATCATGTCGGCGGACAAAATCGTCGTCGTCGGCTTCCGCTGGTGCCACATACCCGCGACATGGCTTGCCAATGCGCTCAATACGCTGAAAGGCGATACGCACCTGTACCAGGGAGCGATCGGCAACGCGGACTATCTGATTACGGAGCACAGCAAAAAGTGGCTCGTCATCGCGCTTTCGTTTCCCCGCCATCCGGCAGAAACCATTGCTTTCGTCAAAGCAGCCAAGACGATTGGCGCGCAGGTTCTGGCGATTACGGAGGGGGAACTATCGCCGATCAGTGCAAAAGCGGACGTGATGCTCAAGGTGACGACACCGCAGCCCGCCGCCACCAATGGCATGCCGACGCTGTTTTCGATCCTGAATGCATTGGTGGAGGGGGTAATGGCGGCAGGCGGCGACGAGATTGCGCACCGGCTGCAGCAATACGACGAGATCAGCTCAACCTTTTATTCTTTTGCAGGAGATGAGGAAGATGAGTAAAACGATGACGTTCGCCGCTACCGGCGACAGCTTTATCACGAGGAGCACGGCCAATGACCCGGATCAGTTCGCCCGCATCGCACAGCTGCTGCAAGCAGCCGATGCCCGGTTCACCAATCTGGAGACGACCGTGCATGACAACGAAGGCTATCCCGGCGCGTTTAGCGGCGGTACGTGGGCGATGTCCCCGCCGCAAGTGCTGCGCCATTTGAAAGAATATGGCTTCAACCTGATCGGCTGGGCGAACAACCACACGCTTGACTATTTATACGGCGGACTGGAAGCGACGGAACGGTATTTAAACCAGTATGAATTCGTTCATGCGGGCGCGGGAAAAAACTTGGCGGAGGCATCTGCTCCGCGGTATCTCGATTTGCCGGCGGGGCGCGTCGCACTGATCGCTGCGACATCGACCTTCCATCCGTGGTGGGTTGCAGGCGAGCAACGCGCCGACAGCATCGGCAGGCCCGGCATCAATCCGCTGCGGTATGTGACCCAGCATGCGGTGTCGCCGGAACGGCTGCAGCAGCTCAAGGAGATCGCGGATGCCGTGGACATCAATGCGGTGAACAAGGTGCTGATCGAGGAAGGATTCATGAACCCGCCGGGAGAGGGGATTTTTTTGTTCGGCAATGCCCGATTCGTCGAGGGGACCGAGGAGAAGACGACGACGGTTCCGCATCCGCGCGATTTGGAGCGTATGCTAGGCTCCATTCGGGAAGCGAAGCGCCGGGCGGATTATGTGCTGGTCAGCCTCCACGTCCATGAGATGAAAGGCGCGGACAAGGAGGTTGCCGCGGAGTTCGTGCAGACGGTGGCGCATGCATGTATTGACGCAGGCGCACATGCCATCATCGGGCACGGCCCGCATATCGTCCGCGGCATCGAGCTGTATCGCAAGCGGCCGATTTTCTACAGCCTCGGCGATTTCATCTTTCAGACAGAGACGGTGAGCAGCCAGCCAGCTGACTTTTACGAGTTTTATGGTTTATGCCATACGCATCGGGTGGCGGACGCGCTGGAGGCGATGAGCGCCAACTATTCGCGGGGATTGTGCGTGCATCGGGATGTCTGGGAGTCGGTCATTCCGGTTTGGAAAATGGCGGATGGCGAGCTTGCGGAGCTGCTGCTGTATCCGATCGAGCTGGGCTTTGACGAACCGATTTACCGGATGGGCTGCCCCGCACTGACACACGATACGCGCATTTTGGAATCGCTTCAACGTTTAAGTGCGCCGTACGGGACGACGATCACCATCGAGGACGGCGTCGGAAAAGTCAAGATTGATTGAGAGGGAGGGGGGCCGGACATGAGAGAGCGGTTGTTTGCGCGGCTGGAGGCGTTGTATCCCAAGCTTGTCGCCATGCGCCGGGATTTGCACATGTACCCGGAGCTATCGTTTCAGGAAGTGAGGACGCCGCAAAAAATTGCGGATGCGTATCGGGCATGGGGACTGGAAGTTCGCGAGCAGGTGGGAGGCCGGGGTGTTGTCGCGTTCCTTCGCGGGAAAAACCCGGGCAAGACTGTGGCGCTAAGAGCCGATTTCGATGCGCTGCCGATCCAGGATGAGAAGGAAGTGTCGTACAAGTCGCGGATTGAAGGCGTTATGCACGCTTGCGGCCACGACATTCACACGGCTTCCTTGCTGGGCGTGGCTGAAACGCTTGCAGCGGAACGGGAAGCGCTGTCGGGTACGGTCGTCTTCATCCATCAGTTCGCGGAAGAGGTACCGCCGGGAGGGGCCAGCGCGATGATCGAGGACGGCTGTCTCGACGGGATGGATGTGATTTTCGGGGCGCATGTGGCCTCGATTTTGCCGCTCGGCGTGATCGGGGTGAAGGAAGGCTATCTTACCGCAGCATCCGATAATTTCACGATCGAGATCAGCGGAAAAGGCGGGCACGGCGCCGGCCCGCATTTGACGGTCGATGCGCTGGTCACCGGCAGCCAGCTGGTGACGGCTTTGCAGCAAATTGTGTCGAGGCGGGTTGACCCGCTCCAGCCAGCCGTATTGACAGTGGGTACGTTCATGAGCGGCGGGGCGCCGAATGTCATTGCCCAGACAGCCACGATCGAGGGGACGGTCCGCACGTTTGATGAAGCGACGCGCAGTCTCATGGAGGAAGCGATCGGCACGATTACACATGCGACTGCAGCAGCGGCGGGGGCGCGTGCGGACTATGCCTACAGCAAAGGGTATCCGGCCGGTTGGAATCATCCGGACGAAACCCGGCAGGTGGAGCGACTTGCCAAGGAACTGTTTGGTCCTGAGCAGGTGATGCAGCTTCCTGCCGGGATGGGCGGCGAGGATTTCGCCTACTATTTGCAGCGCGTGCCTGGCAGTTTCTTTTACGTAGGCGGGGGGAATGAGGAAATTGGCGCGAGCTACCCGCACCATCATCCGCGCTTTGATGTGGATGAGCGGTCGATGCTGTTCATCGGAAAGCTGTTTTTGGCAATCGTCCTGGACAGCTTGTCACAAGACCAGCCGTAATAAAACGAAAAGGGAGTGAGACGAAATGGCATGGGTCACCCTTGTTTTATTGTTCGTCCTGTATATGATCAACTATGCCGACAAAGCGATTGCGGGCTACTCGGCCGTGCAAATCATGCAGGAGCTGCAGCTGTCGGCAACGCAATGGGGTGTTGTCGGCAGCAGCTTCTTCTGGTTGTTTTCCATTGCAGGCGTGTTGGGCGCCGCCTTGTCCGACAAGATCGGAACGAAAAAAATGCTGGCGATCATGGCGCTGTCCTGGACCGTCGTACAGTTCGGCGCATATGCGATCGCGAGCTTGCCGATGCTGATGGGCGCGCGCATCCTGCTCGGCATCGGGGAAGGGCCGTTTTGGGCAACGGTCGTCAGCCATTTGAGCAAATGGTTTCCCGAGGAGCGGCGCGGGCTCGTCTTTTCCACCGTCAATTTTGGCGCATTTGTCGGCGCTGTTGCGGCAGCACCGCTGTTGGTCGGCATCATCGAATCGAGCGGCTGGCGTCATTCCTGGGCGATGCTGGGCGCTGCGAGCCTGGCCTGGTTTTTGGTCTGGATGTGGATCGGCAAGGAAAAGCCTGCGAAAGCAATCGCACCCGAGGAGCTGGTTGCCAAGGAACCGATCCAGTGGAAAAAATTGTTCGCGGTTTTGTTTTCGGCCAGCTTTATCTTTACGTTTCTGATCTACTTTGCCCAAATCTGGGGAACGACGTTTGCCGCCGTATGGGAACCGGTCTATTTGGTCAAGGTGCTCGGCTTTACCCCGAAACAAATGAGCTATGCCATCGCGGGAACCGGCTTGCTCGCGGGTTTGATGACGATCGCCATCTCCTGGTATGCCGACACGCTGTATAAGAAAAACCGCAGTTATCGCACATCATATGTAACCGTCGGCGGAATCTCGATTATACTCGGAGGCTTGTTTTTCTACGCGATGTCTGTGACGCACCAAGCTGTATGGGTGCTGATTGCGGCCTGTCTTGCCAAAGGCTTTTCGTTTTCGGTCGGCACCTCCGCATCCGTGATCGCCACCAGCCTGATGCCCGAGCGCAAAGGCTTGATCATGGGCGTACTCTCCGGATTTGTCACGATTGCCGGAATCATCTCGCCGATCGTGACGGGCGCAATCGTGCAGGCGGCGGGGGATGACATCAGCCGCGGCTTCGGCAATGCATTGATTGCCAACGGCGTGCTGTTCGTGGCTTTTGGCATCCTGTTTTTACTCTATGTGAAACGCAACGAAACCGGACAACGTCTGCCGGAAAAGAAAGCTTCGGCTTGATGGAAGCGAAAAACGGGATGGATGGCAGTATAGGCAAAACCTACGGACCAGATAACAAAAAAGTATAAGTATATTGAAATTAAATGAAGTAGAATAAAAAATAATTTCAATATAGTCACACAACAGGAGAGACGTAGCAGTGAACAAAGTAGAGAAAATCAGCAAGTTCGTAGGCAGTACGTTTTCAGTTTGGGTCCTTTTATTTGCCATCATCGGATTTTTCGTTCCACAAGCATTTGTCGGCATGAAGGCAAACATTTCGTTGCTATTGGGCATTATCATGTTCGGGATGGGACTGACCTTGTCCGCAGCCGATTTCCAGGAAGTGTTCCGCCGCCCTGTCGACGTGCTGATCGGCGTGGTCGGCCATTATTTGATCATGCCGGCGCTCGCTTATTTTTTGGCGATCGCACTCCAGCTTCCGCCTGATATCGCAGTCGGTGTCATCCTCGTTGGCTGCTGCCCGAGCGGGACCGCTTCCAATGTCATGACGTTTTTGGCGAAAGGCGATGTTGCGCTTGGCGTTTCAGTCGCATCGGTTTCGACCTTGATCGCGCCGATTGCAACACCGGCCATCATTTCCTTGCTGGCAAACAAGTGGATGACGATCAATACGCAATCGCTGATCCTCGACATTATTGAAGTCGTCATCGTTCCGATCGTCCTCGGCGTAATCGTGAAAGCCTTGTTCAAAAAACAGGCCGCAGCGAGCGTCAAAGCGCTCCCGTTGGTTTCAACAATCGCCATCGTCCTGATCGTTGGCATCGTCGTCGCCATCAACAAAGGGAAAATTCTCGAAACAGGCGGCATCATCTTCGCTGTCGTCATTTTGCACAACTTGCTCGGATACTTGCTGGGGTATTTGTTCGCGAAAATGTTCGGTCTGAACCTCGCCAAACGCAAGGCGATCACGCTGGAAACGGGCATGCAAAACTCCGGACTGGGCGCAGCCCTGGCTGCCGCGCATTTCAATCCGATTGCAGCGGTGCCAAGCGCGATCTTCAGCGTCTGGCACAACATTTCAGGTTCGCTTTTGGCGACATGGTTTGCCAAGCGGGAAGAAGAGCCTTTGTTTAGAAAAGCAGATTGACATGCGAATCACCCGTTTTCTATAATGGGCTTACGAGATTGATTTGTACGAATGTTCGATATTTTGCGATGACAAGGACGAGTAACGGATTAGCGTTGATGCCAGAGAGCCGTTTGATTTGCTGAAAAAACGGTCATCACCTGCCCGCGAAGATCACCTTGGAGCTGCGCCGCGAACAGGCTCTATGGCCCAAGTAGCAAGCGACGTCCTCATCCGGCGTTATCGGATGCGAGTCACCACAGGTGACTTAAGTGAGCCTGCCGCTCGCAAGACGGCAGGGAAGCTGAGTGGTACCGCGAGCCAACAACCTCGCCTCAGCAGCCAGTTCCAGTACAAGGGGGCGGTTGCTTGGGCGAGGTTTTTCTATTGAATAAACAAGACGCGATGACAAGGACAAGTAGAGGGAGCAGCAGATGCCAGAGAGCCGTTCGGGTTGCTGAAAGAACGGTCATCCGCTCCCCATCGAAGCATCACCTTGGAGCTGCGCGGTGAACAGGCTCTATGGCCTAAGTAGCAAGCGACGTCTCATCCGGCGTTAACGGATGCAAGTCCCGTTCTGTGACTTGTCAAGCCTGCCGCTCGCAAGACGGCAGGAAAGCTGAGTGGTACCGCGAGTATGCCTTCGCCTCAGCAACCGGATGGACTGCCGAGCGTGCAGTCAGCCGGTTGCGGGCGAGGGTTTTTTTTATCCATATACAAAGGAGAGAGAAGAATGAACCAAACCTTCACCCTGGTCGTGAATGACCAGCCAGACGTTTTGCTGCGCATCATCGGTGTCCTGACCCGCTACAATGTCTGCATCAGAAGCTTTTCCCATGCTCCGGCAGAAGAGGAAGGAACGGCGATCATGACATTCAGCGCGTCCTTTGAGGAGAAATGGTACGATCTCGTCCTCAAGCAGCTGGTGAAGCTGATCGATGTCATCGAGCTAAAAGCGACGTAAGCGCACATCCAGACATGCCAGCCTGGCATCGTTACGAATCAAGTGCCGAGGCTGGCATGCCAGACTGGCACGGCTGATTGTTTTTGCCGAAGCAGCTGGCAGTTCCACAATAAAACCAGCGGGAATTTGCTGATCTGAAATTTTGCATATTTGAAAATAGTCAATCCTTGATAATTGGAAGAGATTGTACTAATATGGTCGATGAGTGTAGCAATTTTTTCTATATCGAAAAAAGCGATAATTGAATGAGTTAAGTTCGAAAAAGGCAAACTCATTGAAAAATGGGGACGCAAAGCTAGAGGGGCTTCCATGTCATCGAAGACGTGTTGCCAGCCAGCTACCGAGTAGAGTACATGTTGGTGTCCGCAGGTTACGATCCTTTTCGAATGCTGAAAAGGGTCGTTTCTTTTTGACAAGCAGCTGGAGAGGGGAGTCCAGCGGATGTGAAACGGCACCGCCGATTGCTTAAATCTCGCTTACATAGAAAGGCTGGAGAAGAAGTACATGTTTCGTTCCGAAAAAGAGAGTCGTCTGTTATATGGGATTAGGTATCCTGTCCTGTCCATCTCTGGTTTCATTCTTCTGCTTCTCCTGATCGTGTTGTTCGACGGCTTCGTGTTTCCGTATAAAGACCTGAAGGGCATTTATCTCATTCCGCTGCTCGTAGCTGGCTGCGTGTTTTGGCGAAATATGCCGCTGCAGCTGATCATCGCGAGCCTGATCACCTGGCTGTGGTATTTTTTCCCTCCCTATGCAAGCCAGAATTTCATGCAAATTGTGCTGCAATGGCTGACCAACGTGCTTGCGGTCATTGCCGTCTCCACCTTGATCAAACTGTATCTTGCGGAAAAGGACCATACGCTCGAACTGACGGTGGCGCTTGCCAAATCGCTGGACTCGCGCGATCCGCATACGGCGTGCCATTCTGAAAATGTGGCGCACTATGCGGTTTTGATCGCCAAGGAGCTTGGCTTGCCGAAGCGCATCTGCCAGCAGGTGTATTTGGGTGGACTTTTGCATGACATTGGCAAAATCGGCGTGCCGGAATCGATCCTGACCAAACCGGGACGGCTGACCAAAGAGGAATATGAAGTGATCAAGCAGCATCCCAGCATCGGCTTTGAAATGGTCAAACACATCCCTGCCTTTCAAAAGCGGGGAATTTTGGACATGATTTTGTACCATCATGAACGATACGATGGGACCGGCTATCCAAAAGGGCTTTCAGGCGGGGACATCCCCTTGTTCGCGCGCATCATGGCCGTGGCGGATTGCTTTGATGCGATCACCTCGACGAGGGTTTACCGGAAGGAAGCTGGGCTTGCGGTCGCATGCGGCGAAATCGAGCGGAACAAAGGCGGGCAATTCGACCCGATGATCGTGGATGCGTTTTTGCGCATGATCGAAAAAGCAGGGCCCGAAATCTTGCGAAAATATGGAAAGTAGTGAAAAAAAGCCGAGAAAAACGAAATGACAGCGCACATCGGGGCGCTTTTTATTTCACCTTCAGTGAACAAGAGGGTTTTGTTTTCTGACGACTACGCGTACAATGGTATCCTGTACAATCGAATAAAGAGGAGGAACTGTACGTGGAAGAAAGGCAAACACCCTGGCAGTTCGGCCTGGGCTCCTTGCAATGGTTTATTTTTTTGCTGGCCAATGCAGTGGCGCTGCCGATCGTGATCGGGGGGATTTATCAGCTGCCGCTGCCAGAAGTGATGGAGTTGATGCAGCGCACCTTTTTCGTCGTCGGCGTCACGTCGTTTGTGCAAGGCTGGATCGGGCATCGGTTGCCGATTGCGGACGGCCCGGCAGGTTCGTGGGTAGCGGTGTTCACCATTTTTGCCGACATGGCCATCCGCCAGGGACACGATCTAAAACAGACGTTGCAGATACTGGAAGGCGGCATGATCATGGCCGGACTTTTGCTGATCGTGCTCGGAGCGACAGGCGTGATGGTGCGCATGCGCAAACTGTTTACCCCATTGGTGACAGGCTCGTTTCTGCTGTTGCTTGGCTTTCAGCTGAGCGGCGTGTTCTTGCTCGGGATGCTCGGGGCGCACGGAGAACCGGCGAAAGCGGATTTGCACACCGCGCTGATTTCATTTGGCGTCTTCGGGCTTGTCATCGGGCTGTCGGTATGGGGCAAAGGCTGGATGAGAGGCTACGCCGTTTTGCTCGGCATCATCGCAGGCTGGATTGCCTGCTACCTCAGCGGAAAAAGCGGTGCAGCGCTCCCTGCGACGGACTGGTTCCAGTTGCCGCGCGTTTTTGCCTGGGGCATGCCGGTTTGGGATAGCGGAATGGCTGTAGCGGTCGTCTTGTTCACGCTGCTGTTGGTATCCAATACGGTGGCGGCTGTAACCGCAGTGGGCCAGATGGTGCCCAAACGTCTGGAAAAAGAAGCGGGTGCGCTAAATGCAGGAGGATGGGCAGGCGGAATCGCACATCTCTTTTCGGCGGCATTTTCAACGGTCGGGATTGTACCACTGCCAGCGAGCGCAGGTTTCATTGGGTTGACCAAACAGCATCGGCTGCGTCCTTTCTTGACGGCATGTATCGCACTTTCGCTGATTTCGCTCGTTCCCGCCGTCATCAGCAAGCTGTCGTTGTTGCCTGGACCCGTGGCCAATGCGGCATTGATGGCATCGTTCGTCCAGCTGATCGCGCTTGGCTTGCAGACGATTACGCGGGACGCATTGGACCAGCGCAGGCTGACGATACTGGGCGTGACGTTTTTGTTTGGGGTCGGCACGATGTTTTTGCCGAAAACGATTTTCGCACAGCTGCCTTCCGTCATTTCCTATGTATGCGGCAACGGATTGCTTTTGGGGACGCTGATTGCCATTGCGCTGGAGCAAGTATGGAAAAAGGAAAAGGAAGTATCGGTTGATGCATAGCTATGCAGGGTTGAATAGAGAAACCAGCGATGAAGTCTGTAAACGCGTTATTCCAGCAGAATCAGGAACTGGTATGAGAGTTGCAATGTCCGGTTGAAGGAAAGAGAGGGTTGATAGAAACGAAAAAAAGCAAGGAGAAATACACAACAAGGGATATGCTCGTTTCAACTGGTCAGACCGGTCTTACTGGTATGAGTAAAAGCGAGCATATCTGATCCACTCGAAGGAGGTTTTGCCTTTCCATGAATGTTCACACCGAAGCCAATCTTAGCCTCAAAAGGGTCCTCCCGCTTGCGTCTGTCGTGTTTTATGGATTTGCCTATTTGATTCCTACCTCTGTATTCGATATGTATGGAATCGTCTCGAGCATGACGCATGGCATGCTTGCCCTCACCCACCTGGTGACGGCGATCGCGATGATTTTTACGGCATACAGCTTTGGGCGAATGGCGGCTGTCTATCCGATTTCGGGTTCGTCGTACACGTATGTCCAGCGTGCCATCAGCCCGTATTTGGGCTTTCTGACCGGTTGGGCTCTCCTGAGCGATTATTTGCTGATTCCGATGCTTTCCTATGTAATCGCTGCCAACTATGTGTCGACGGTCTTCCCGCAAATTCCAAGCTGGGTGTGGGTCGTGCTGTTTGCCGGAACCGTGACGTTCATCACGCATATCGGAATCAAAGTGACGGCTTGGGTGAATAACATCATTGTTCTGTTTCAGTTTTTCGTACTGCTGGTTGTCGTCTTTTTTATGTGCAAGCATTTGCTCGGCGGGGGCGGTGCTGCGACGTTTTTTGACTGGAGCGCGTTTTACAACGCCAGGGAGCTTCATCAGGAAGGCGCAGGCTTTGGCGTCATTTTTTCCGGAGCCTCGATTTTGGTGCTTTCCTATTTGGGCTTTGATGCGGTTACGACGCTGGCGGAGGAAACGATCAACCCGCGCGTTACGATTGGCCGGGGGGTTATGATCATCTGCGCCGGGGCGGGAATCGCTTTTACGATCATTTCCTATTTCTTGCTCTTGTCCTGGCCGACTGGCTGGCAGGAATTCGCTGACGTAAACACGGCGTCACTGGAATTGTTCAAACGTGTCGGACTGGATTCATTGACGGTCATCTATCCGTTTTTGGCAGTCATTGGCGCATTGGCCGGTCCTTTGGCCGCACAGACGTCCTGCTCGCGGATGCTGTACAGCATGGGGCGCGACAATATTTTGCCGAAGAAGTTTTTCGGCTATTTGCATCCGAAGCGTTCCACGCCGACGTTCAGCATTTTGTTCATCGGCGGGATCAGCATGATCGCCTCGTTTCTGGATTTGACGACAGCGATTTCCTTGGTGAATTTCGGGGCGCTGTTTGGCTTCACGTTTGTGAATATCGCCGTTATCTTCCATTATTTCATCAAGGAGAATAAACGGAGCGGCTTTAACCTGGTGCGCTACCTCATCGTTCCGCTGATCGGAGCGGGCGTCTGCCTGACGTTCCTGCTGAATCTGGACGGGAATGCGAAAACAGTCGGCTTCGTTTGGCTTGGAATCGGTCTGATCTACCTGGCGATTCACACCAACTTTTTCAGAAAGCTGCCGCCTGAGTTGAAGCTGGACCAGTAAGGGGCTGATTACGAATACAGAAAGGGGCGTGCAAAGGATGAGCACGGGGTATTGGCTGACCAATGTGCGGTTGGAAAGCGGTTTTTGCCTGGAACACGGTGAGGTTGTCGGGACGACGACGGAAAATTGCCGAATCAGGATTGAAAACGGCGTCATCGCGGAAATCGTTTCGTCCGATCAGCCGCTGGAGACGGAATTGCCGTGTCTGGATGGCGAGGATTTGCTGGTACTGCCAGCATTCCGCGAAATGCACATCCATTTGGACAAGACGTATTACGGCGGGCCGTGGCAGGCGTGCATGCCAGCGACGAGCGTATTTGACCGGATCAAAGAGGAGGAGGAGCTGCTGCTGCGCCAGCTGCCGACGGCACAAGCGCGGGCAGAAGCACTGATTCAGCTTGTGGTCAAGCACGGTGCGACCCACATCCGGACGCACTGCAACATCGATCCGGTCGTCGGGCTGCGCAACCTGGCTGCGACCAAAGCGGCGCTTGCCGGCTACGAGGGGGTTATTTCCTCGGAAATCGTTGCGTTCCCGCAGCACGGTCTTTTGCGCAGCGATTCAATCGCCCTGATGAAAGCGGCACTGCAGGAAGGCGCGACGATTGTCGGTGGGGTCGATCCGGCGACGGTAGACGAAAATATCGAAACATCATTGCAGACGATCATCGAGCTTGCGGTGTCGAGCGGAAGCGGTGTCGATCTTCATCTTCATGATGGCGGGCAACTCGGGGTCCACACGATGAGACGGCTGGCGGCGCTCGTTGTGGAGGCAGGGCTGCAAGGCAAGGCGATGGTGAGCCATGCGTTTGCATTGGCTGACGTAACACCTGCAGAAGCAGCCGATGTTGCAGCGGAGCTTGCCTCTGCCGGAATCGGAATTGTATCCACCGTTCCGATCGATATGCCGACGATTCCCATCCCGCTTCTGCATGAAAAAGGCGTGAGCATATCCTTAGGCAATGACAGCATCACGGACCACTGGGATCCATTCGGCACGGGCGACCTGCTGCAAAAAGCAAGCCGGATGGCCGAACGATTCGGCTGGAGCGAGGAACGCTCGCTGGCGGAGTCACTCGGTTTCATCACGGGCGGGAAAAAACCGCTTTCCGCAAATGGCGAGCGGGTGTGGCCGGCGGTCGGGGACGAGGCGTCCATGGTGCTTGTTCAGGCAAGCTGCTCGGCAGAAGCGGTGGCGCGCAGGGCGAAACGACGGGTAGTGCTGGCAAAAGGGCAGGTCATCAGCGGAAGCATCCGCCAGGTGTAGAGGGGAAAGGAGCGGGACGGACGATGCATGCACCTTATTGGTTGACCAATGTGTTGATGGAAAGCGGATTTTTGTATAAGGCGGGCGTGGTTTGCGGAACGAAAACCCAGACGGTTCATCTGCGCATCGAAAACGGCAAGATCGCGCGAATCGTTTCAGGCGATACCATTCTCGCAGACAATGTGGAACGAAAAGATGCCAAAGGCCGACTTGCCCTGCCTGCATTTCGTGAAGCACATTGCCATCTGGACAAGACGCTGCTAGGCGGAGGGTGGCGGGCAAGCAAGCCATTCCGTTCGATTTGGCAAAGCATCGAAACGGAAACCAGGCAGCTCGCCAGCTGGCCGGTACCGACGGCAGAACGGGCGCGAAACATGCTGGCGCTCATGCAGCAGGCAGGCACAACCCATGTGCGGACACATGTCGATCTCTATCCTGAAGTCGGCCTCGCGAATTTGGAAGCGGTGCGCGATGTGCTGGCAGACTATAAAGATAAGCTGACCTATGAGATCGTGGCGTTTCCCCAGCGGGGCTTGCTCCGATCCCAATCGGTCGGCCTGATGCGCGAGGCGCTGCGAAATGGCGCAGCATTGGTCGGGGGTGTCGATCCCGCCACGATTGACGGGGATACCGAAGCGTCCCTGCATGCGATGATGGAGCTTGCGGTTGAAGCTGACGCGGGGATTGACCTGCATCTGCATGACGCAGATCAATTGGGGCTCTATACGATCAAACGGCTGGCAGCGATGACGATCGAGGCAGGCTGGCAAGGGCGGGTGACCGTAAGCCACGCCTACTGCCTGGGGGAAATCGCCGTCGAGGAAGCGGCGGATGCTGCCGACATGCTGGCGGCTGCGGGGATCTCGATCATCACGAGCGTGCCGATCGACAGCCAGATGCCCCCGGTGAAACTGCTCACCGGGAAGGGCGTTCGGGTGGCAGTCGGCAGCGACAATATGTATGACAGCTGGTCGCCGTTTGGGAATGGCGACATGCTCGAGCGGGCAAGCCGACTGGCGGAGCGCTTCCGCTGGATCGACGAGCATTCGCTCTCCCGGGCCTTGGCCTACATTACAGGGGGCAAAACCCCGCTGTCGGCCGATGGACAACAGCAATGGCCGATGGTGGGAGACGATGCCAGTCTCGTGCTTGTCGATGCTTCCTGCTCGGCGGAAGCGGTCGCCCGCGTGGCCGATCGCATGGCTGTGTTGCACCGAGGCAAGCTTGTTGCAGGAGAGTAAACGGGCGCAAGCATGATAAAAGGAGGAACCAGCCGCTACATGGCTGGTTTTTTCATGCCCCCCATTACCAGATTCGCGATTCCCTTGTATGATGGAGAAAGGTTTTGCTTTTGCATCACGCAAGGAGGTCAATTACGGTGAATCGGTTTACTCTCGGGGTCTTTTTTGTCATTCTCTCTGCCGTCGGTTTTGGCGTGATGCCCATCATTGCCAAATATGCGTACCAAGGAGGAGTGAATGTAGACACCCTGCTGACGCTGCGTTTTTCGCTGGCATCCATTTTCTTTTTCTTGTATCTCTGGCTGAAAAAAGGGCATCATGTGTCCATCACGAAAAAAGAATGGCTCGCCCTTGCTTTATACGGGGGCGTCATCTATGCAGTGATTTCCATTCTCTTCTTTTGGTCGATCCAATTCATCCCGGTGTCGCTCGCTTCGCTTTTGCTCTACACGTATCCGGTTTTTGTGGTAGTATTATCCATAATCGTGGAGCGCACGGGAATTTCCAAAATGCTCGTCCTCGCCATCCTGCTTTCACTGCTCGGCTTGGCGCTCGTGCTCGGGACCAGCTTTCATTTGATCAATTACTATGGCGTTATGCTTGCGGTATTGTCGAGCATCGGATACGCAGTCCATATCGTTCTGATGAACCGTACCGTACGCAAGCTGCCGCCATTGATCACGACCGCTTTCGTCATCTTGTTTACCGCGATCAGCCAGCTTCTGTTCGGGATTGCATGCGGCACGCTGCATACCGACTTTTCGGGGAGCGCGTGGCTATCCATTTTGGCGCTTTGCTTCGTTTCTACCATTTTGCCGCTGCTCACGTTTTTTCTGGGTCTGCAGCTGGTCGGACCGACGAACGCATCGATTCTCAGCACGTTTGAACCGATCGTAACGATCCTGCTGTCGGCGCTCCTGTTTCATGAGACCTTCACCTTGCTTCAACTGCTGGGCATCGCGGCTGTTCTGATCGGTGCATTCCTCGTGGTCAAGGGCGGCAGTCAAAAGCCGGCGGACGGGCCTGCAGCCATCGTGGAAAAATCATAACGGGTTAAAGGAGTTCGTAGACATATGCAAAAAGTTCTTGTACTGTACGGCAGTTCCCGAGAAAACGGGAATTCGGAAAAATTGGCCGATCGAGTCGTAGAAGGGCTCGGAGCTACCAAAATCTATTTGCGCGAGCATGCGATCACCCCGATCCATGACAAGCGGCATACCGAGGAAGGCTTTTTGCCGGTGGATGACGATTACGACCGCATCGTGCATCAGATGCTGGCGCACGATGTCATCATTTTCGCGACGCCGCTGTACTGGTACGGCATGTCCGGCATCATGAAAAACTTTATCGATCGCTGGTCACAGAGCCTGCGGGATCGCTCCCTGTCATTCAAGGAGAAGATGGGGCAAAAAACGGCTTACGTGGTCATGACCGGCTACGACCAGGCCAAGCTGAAGGGGCTTCCGCTCGTGCAGCAATTCCAGCACATTTTCGAGTTCGTCACCACGACATATGGCGGCTATATTATCGGGGAGGGCAACAAGCCGGATGATATTTTGGCCGATGCGTCGGCATTGTTTGAGGCGGATAAACTGAACCGCCTACTGCGTGGGGAAACAGCCCAGTCATCGTTTGCATAGAAAAGGGGGACTTGCGCTCGTGAACCCTCTTTAATTGAATCCCAACCACCTAAAATGGTTACTAGGTGTATACTCATGTACAAACTTAGAGACGACAAAAGAGAGAGATAATATCGTATTTAAGGGAGAGGAAATTGATGTTAAAACGTACGGGACTGATCTTTTTAACAGCCGCAGTTATGCTCAATACATTCGTACCATCCGCCTTGGCAAAATCTAAGAAACGCAGTAGTTCTGAGGACGCAATGGGGACCCTTGCAGCGACAACTCAACAATCAAAAGGTCCAATCAAAACTGATCGTGTGATTGTAAAATTAAAAGGTGGTAGCAAGTCGTCCACTAAGAAGACACTCAAAGCAATTCAAGAACATGACTACACAGAAATCGATGATTCTGAGAGAACATACTCCGTCAAGTTGGATGGGGATGAGACAGTGAGTCAGGCGATTAGCGAACTTTCTAACATGAGCGGGGTTGAGTATGTGGAACCTGACTACATCAGGACTGCGCAGGTATACTCAACTTCAACATCTGCTGACGCTGATTATAATTGGGGAGTTAAGTACGTAGGTGCGGATAAACTTGCCAAGAAGATTAAAAGGCCTGCTAAAGGTATCGTTGTAGCAGTGGTAGACTCCGGGGTAAATGCTAACCATGAACTCTTAAAGGACCATTTGGTTCAAGGTTATGATTTTATTGACGAAGACAAAGATCCAGATGATCTTTATGGGCATGGGACACACGTCGCCGGTATTGTGGCTAATACCGTACAGAATCTTCCTATTAAGATCATGCCAGTACGGGTCATTGGAAGTGATGGGTATGGTTATGACTCTAATATTGCTAAAGGTATTAAGTATGCTGTGGATCACGGGGCAAGTGTTATTAACCTTAGCTTGGGACAGCATGGAGAGTCTAAGGCTTTAACCGAAGCTGTCCAGTATGCGGTAAAGAAAAACGTTGTGGTTGTAGTGGCGGCTGGGAACGACCATATTAACGTCTCGGATATTTACCCGGCCGCAATTCCAGAAGCTATTACGGTATCAGCAATTGATAAAGATGGTAAAATAGCCGGATTTTCTAACTTTGGCTATGGTATTGATCTTTCAGCCCCCGGCGTTGATATTGGTAGCAGTTACATCGGTGGTAAGGATTCCTACATTAACATGAATGGCACATCCATGGCGGCCCCATTCGTTTCCGCACTCGCAGCTATGCTTAAGGCTGAGAACAAATCCTATAAAGTTGATGAGATTGAGGCTAAGTTAAAGTCTAATACAAAAGGCGAAGGACACTCGTTTGATCCTGAGCTCGGATTTGGAACTATGAACTTAGCTGGGTACGATAAGTCTGATAAATCTGTAATCCTCAATACCACATATTTCCTACGTGAAGGAACCCCTGAATTGGTTATCAATAACTTGGGGTATAAGACATCTTCCGTTGGGGTTACTGTTAATGGTAGGGATTTGAAGGATATCAATTTTTCGAAAAACGGTAGTTATAGAGTCCCCGTAGATTCGGAGTACGTTTCTGATTGTGACGTTTGCGAAGTAAGAATTAAAGTACAAGATCAGGAAATGTCTTGGGATATCATTTCTCGTGATCCATCCTCTTTGAATATCAGTACAGATTTTGGGGATGGACCCCCAATTGACTATTCTGTTTTCTCTCGTACTCCAGATGGTCCAGTATTTGTAGCAGATAAATTATCCCTCGACCGCTCTGTTACATTTGATACCACGTGGTATCAAGATGATTATCGTGACCTATTTATTATAGTGAGCCTTGACGATTATGAAGGTAACATGTATAGCTTCATCCGCGATGTGGGTCTAAATGATTCCGTAGAACTGAAAGTGGAAGACTTGGTTAAATTAAAGTTGACCTCCCCTAAAGATTCAGGCGATAAGACATTTTTTGCGTTGCCTTACATTGACGGCGTCATGCTACCTTACAATATCCGTGTCATTACATCGGCAAGTAACCTTAACTATTACTTAGATAAGGGCACTTACGATTTCGGGGTTTCCTCAGAGGGGGCGAAGATCCCTTACATTTTGATTTCTAATAAATTTAAAGTTAAATCTAATGCTTCCATTGACTTAAGTAAAGTTAAATCCCATACTGTAACTTTTAATACCTCAGCATTGGATCTACATGGTGGTCATCAAGATGACCTCGTTGTGAGAATCTTAGATTCTGCAGGGTGTTACCAAGATAAGATTTTCCAGTTTGCTAGATCAGGAAAACTCTTATTATCCCCAGGGGCATATAAGTTCCAATTGGAACAATTAGACGAGCAGTCATCGCATGGAAGTGTAAAGTTCTATGATCATCTCTTGGTCACTCCAGACCAGGTGAGTGTAGATAAGAACATAGAGGTACCTTTTGGTGGCAATCTCTACAGTAAATTAGTTCTATCGAATACTCAATTAAGTTCAAGCAATCCGATTCTATCGGGGGTCCATACCGTGGTAGACTCCTTTGGAAACTATGCGCCCCAATATGTTAATAATGCGGCGGATTATCCTATCACAGTAACCATTAGATCCAATAACGGTTCTAGACCTATCAGTGTATCTGTAACTAAAAACTTTTACATTGACTTAGCCCCGTATAATCTTGCGCCGGGAGAATACACTTTGGAGCATGGTGGGGTGTATGAAGTTCCAGCAGGAATTCCACAAAATGCTATTACCAATTTCACAATTAATTAACCAAAGGGTTGTTGGAGACGTCTCCAACAACCTTTCCTTTTATTAGAGTAATCTCAGTGATCCTTTAACCGAAATACACTCAAATAGTCAGACCCAACTTTATAATTAATTTAAGCCAATGACCGGGCATCGTGAATACACTTACAGGCTTAAATGAACTAAAACATAAATGGGAGGAAACGAATTGGTACTTATTATATCTAATGAGGGAGGATCAGGGACTTATGAAAAAGGGAATATCTAAATTTCTAGTAAAAGGGTCCGTAGTGATTGCAGCATTGGCTGTTTCAAATCCCGGAATTTATGTTCGGGCATCTGAGACTGAGGTAGTTCAGTCAGGACCACTAATCACCCCCAAAGACATAAAAGCCGCCTACATACAGTCAGGTGAGGTCAAATTGTCCTGGCCTAGTATTGAAGGTGTTAAGACGTACGGGGTCTTCCGGGATGGTGATTTTCAGGGGGAAGTAGTAGATCCAACTTTTATTGACAGCACTATAGTTCCAACTAAGACCTACTCTTATCAGGTAGAAGCGCGTAGTGGCGATAGTAGAAGCGATAAATCTCTGCCATTTTCCGTGACTTCGCGCGGTCCTTTTTTAGTGCAGAAATTCCTTACAAAAAAGTAGCACATTCTCCAGATTCACCGTCTTGTATTCTGAGGATGCTTCCCCTAGAATGAACCAATGACCAAAATCCGTTTTTTGTCGCTTGTTCATAATGAAGCAGCGGGTTTGGGAAAGGAGAGAGAGTGGTAACGTGAATTCACAAAAGTTGAACAATGGACCTTTGCTGATTTTGATGGTAAACATGTTTATTGCCATGCTCGGGATCGGCTTGATCATTCCGGTTTTGCCGAAATATATGCAATTGTTTGGTGCAACGGGGGCCGATTTGGGGTATTTGGTAGCAGCATTCGGGCTTACGCAATTCCTCTGTTCGCCGATTGCCGGAGAATGGTCCGACAAGTACGGGCGAAAGCTGATGATCTGGACCGGATTAGGCGCTTTTGCGCTGTCCCAGCTGATTTTTGCCATGGCGGATTCGATGTGGCTCTTGTATGTGTCCCGCTTGATCGGGGGCATGGGAGCGGCTGCGATGATCCCGTCCATGATGGCGTTCGTGGCGGATATTACCACGAATGAAAACCGGGGGAAAGGGATGGGCCTTCTGGGGGCATCCATGTCGCTCGGATTCGTCATCGGGCCGGGAATCGGCGGGTTTTTGGCGGAGTTAGGCCTGCGCGTTCCGTTCTACGTATCCGCTGCCGTTGCAGGCTTGGCGACGATCGCCTCGCTGATTTTCCTGAAAGAGACGTTGTCGCACGAAGCGCAGCTGGAAGCGAGAAATTCGCAGAAGAAACGGGAGAACATTTTCAAGCAGTTCGCGATGTCGGTGAAAGCGCCGTACTTTGTGCTGCTGATCCTGATTTTCACCTTGACTTTTGGCCTCGCGAACTTTGAAGCGATCTTCGGGCTTTATGTCGACAAGAAATATGCGTACACCCCTACGGATATTTCTATCATCATCACCGTTGGGGCGTTGGTTGGGGTGATCATCCAGTCCGTGTTTATCGATAAGCTCCTGAAGCGTTTTGGTGAGAAGAAACTGATGAACGCGAGCTTTCTCATTGCGGCGATCAGCTTTTTGCTGATGCTGTTGTCGGGCAACTTCTGGTACACACTGGTAACGTCCTCCATCTTTTTCGTCTTCACGTCCATTTTGCGTCCGGCGATCAATACGCTGCTGTCCAAAATGGCCGGGCAGGAACAAGGTTTCGTCGCAGGGATGAACAATGCGTACATGAGCCTCGGCAATATCGTCGGGCCGACGCTGGCGGGCATTTTGTTCGATGTCCACGTCAATCTGCCGTATGTGTTCGGCGCTGTGATTTTGCTGGGGAGCCTGGTGATGTCGCTCGGCTGGAACCGACGGACTGCCAGCCAAAAGAACATGGCTACAGCCGTACAGCGCTGACCGCTGCCGAAACTGATTTGGGGAAAGGACAGCCGGAGCCTTGCACAAGGACCGGCTGTTTTCTATTACAGCTGCAGCGTGCGCGAACGGGTGGAGAGGAAGTCACCCAAGCGATCCGTGCCGAAATCGCTAAAGCAGGAGCGGATGACATGATTCATACGACTTGAGCGTGACGGCTACCTTTGCGACGTAGCCAGAAGATAATACTTGCCCATCTGCTTGATGGCAAGCTGCTCGCTGCTGTTGGCGCCTTTGATTTCATACACCATCCGGGTGCCTCGAATGAATGATGCTTGTCCCAAATGCGTGCCGATCTCACGCGACGGCAATTGGCGATCTGAAACGGCATATGTTTTTCCGCCCCAAACGATTTCAGCCGGAATCGGGCCCAGCTCTTCCGGGCTTGCAGGGAGAGATTCTTGCCCCGGGGCGATTTCAGACGAACCGGTGAGCAAGAGCAAGGAAAGCAAAAGAATCGAAAGATCTTTCATTGCGGGACACCTCCTCTATGGTCTTCTCCGAAGGATTCGCTGCCATGTTTTGTTTCCCTTTATTTTCCATCTCGACAACTTTCTACTGCTCGCGCGAAAAAGCGCAAACCAATGTGTGTTCGAGGACGTAAACCTACGCGGGTTTGCGTTTTTTTGTTTCTCCAGAATCGAAATCAGAAGGGGTTGACAGCGTGAAAGTAAGTTGTATAATACAAATACATAGTTTCATCATACAACTAAATTCAATTGGGAGCTTCAGAAGTATCCGTCCCTGTCCGCCTTGGCGATATGATACAAGCGGGGGCTGGGGAGAATACTACTACGATGCATCCCAAATGGAGGGGAAAGAAAGAGATGTCGTCAGATTCGCAGTATCAGGATCTAACCCAACAGCAAAGTGCGTTTCGTCAACCGCTGTCGGTGTGGGTCATCGCATTCGCCTGTGTCATTTCGTTTATGGGGATCGGTCTCGTTGACCCGATTTTGCCGGCGATTGCGAAAAAAATGAACGCAACACCCAGCCAGGTTTCGCTCTTATTTACCAGTTATAACCTTGTTACCGGCATCGCGATGCTGATTACCGGTTTTGTGTCCAGCCGTTTGGGAACAAAGTGGACGTTGGTTGCTGGCGTGTTCATCATCATCGTTTTCAGCGCGCTGGCCGGCAACTCCAATACGATCAATGCGATCGTGTGGCTGCGCGGCGGTTGGGGATTGGGGAACTCGCTGTTTCTGGCAACCGCTTTGTCCGCGATCGTCGGGTTATCGGCTTCCGGTGCTGCCAAGGCGATTATTTTTTATGAAGCGGCGCTTGGGATCGGGATCGCTGTCGGTCCGCTTCTTGGCGGGGAGCTTGGCTCGATTTCATGGCGCGGCCCGTTCTTTGGCGTCAGCGTGCTGATGGCTGTCGCATTCCTGTTTTTGCTGTTCGTCATGCCGAATGTGGCAAAGCCAAAAAAACCGATCAAACTGTCTGCACCATTCAAAGCGCTCAGCTATCCCGGCCTTTTGACGTTGGGCGTTGTTGCATTCCTGTACAACTTCGGCTTTTTCACGTTGATGGCGTACTCGCCGTATTTAATGGAGTTAAACGAGCGCGGTCTGGGCTTCGTTTTCTTTGGCTGGGGCTTGCTGCTCGCCATCACATCCGTTTTCGTCGCACCGCGTCTGCAGCAGCGATACGGAACGGTTACGTCCATCATTTCGGTACTGAGCATTTTTGCAGTGATTTTGCTGGTGATGGGAATCGGCTCTTCCGTTCCGGCCATCATCATGGCTTGCGTGGTGATCTCCGGGTTTTTCCTTGGCATCAACAACACCCTGATCACGACAGCGGTTATGGAATCCGCTCCGGTTGAACGTTCCGTGGCATCTGCGGCGTATAGCTTTGTCCGTTTTTTGGGCGGCGGGATTTCGCCGTGGCTTGCAGGCAAACTGGCGGAAATGTTCAACCCGAGCGTGCCGTTTATTTTCGGCGGCGCGATGGTTTTGCTCGGCGTGCTGTTCCTTGCCGCGCGTCGCAAGCATCTCGCAGGCATCGACTCGGCAATTCATCACCATTAATCGGTTTTTTGTGAGAAATTGGGAGGGATGGCTTATGTATCAGCGAATATTGGTTCCGGTCGACGGCTCGGCGCATGCTCGTCATGCGGTCCGGTCCGCCAGATGGATTGCGGAAAGCGCCGGGCAAGATGTCAAAGTGACCCTTTTGCATGTGAACCCGACGATCACGCTCAATGAAGTGGCGATTGATGTGGACGACATCGATCAAATACAGGAGAAGGAAGGACGCAAAATCGTGGCAAAGGCGCAGGAGCTGTTTGCTGACACCGGGATCCAGTGCGAGACGGTCTGCCGTTTCGGCAATCCGGCGAAAACGATTTGCGAGATCGCAAAGGAAGGCAACTACGACTTGATCGTCATGGGCAGCAGAGGGCTTGGGCTGCTCAAGGAAATGCTGATCGGCAGCGTCAGCCACGATGTGATTCAAGGTGCGCATTGTCCCGTATTGATCGTGAAATGATTGTTCAAGCAATCGAAAAAAGACAGCAGAGGCGCGGGCCTGATGATGCTGTCTTTTTTTTGCTCCATTTCCTTGCCTTTGCCTTATGCGTGTGCTACTCTTTAGCTAACGACCGGTAGGTAGGAAAACTGCCGTGAATAAGAGAGGGAAGAGATATGACGTTAGCACAAATCAAGGCCGTTTCCTTGCCATTGTTCGCAAAGCATGGCTATGAGGGCGCGTCGCTTTCTGACATCGCACAGGGCGTGGGGATCAAGAAGCCGTCGATTTACGCGCATTTTAAAGGGAAAGAAGACTTGTTCCTCGCTGTTTTTGAAGATGTCCTGCATCATCAGGTCGTGGCGATGGAACAGCTTCTCAGGGAGATGGACCGTTCGGATACGGAAAAGGTGCTGTACGCCTACCTGCGGGCCAATTGCCTTTATTTTAAACAAGAGGACGTGAAGGCTGCTTTTTTGAAACGGGCGATGCTGTTTCCGCCGGCTGCGTTGGCAGACGAGCTGCGCGCGCGTTTTCTGCGGCAGGAAGAGCAGCTGCTGGCGAGCCTGACCGGCATTTTCACGGAGGGCTTGCAAAAAGGCCACTTGCGTCCCAACAAGCTTGCTGATTTGATCGCTGCCTTTTTGGCGATGATGGATGGCTTGTTCATCCAGCTTTATTATTACACGGACGAAAACCATGACGAGCGGATCGAAGGTGCCTGGAACATTTTCTGGTCCGGCGTAAAACAATAAACAGACGGATTGAGGGGAGACATACGATATGGCATGGGTATTTTTGATTGTGGCAGGTCTTTTTGAGGTGGTTTGGGCGATGGCAATGAAATATAGCGAAGGCTTCTCGCGACTTTGGCCGACGGTGATTACCATTGCGGGGATGATGGTCAGCTTCTACTTTTTGTCGCTGGCGCTCAAAACGCTGCCGATCGGTTCTGCATATGCGATCTGGACGGGGATCGGCGCGCTTGGGACCGTTATTTTTGGGATGGTGTTTTTGGGCGAACCGCGCCATACGCTGAAGCTGGTGTTTTCCGCGCTTCTGATCATCAGCATCATCGGCCTGAAAGTAACCTCCGGCTCCGCTGAGCAAGGGCAGGACGATGCGAAAACAGTCGCGGTCCAGCAGACCGAGCGGATGTAACCGATTTTCACTTCTTCCGGGGGAAAAAGTTCCGGCTCTTTTCAATGTGAAAGGGGCCGGTCTTTTTTTTAGCTGCAAAAGGTTTCAACCCGATCGGTTCGGGGGTACTATCCATATAAAACAGAACCACCTGGTTGTGGGGGGAGAGAACATGATAAGGAAAAGTCTCATATTGAAAGCGAACTTGTTTATCGTACTGCTTGTTTTTCTGCTAGCCTCGTGTTTCACCACCGTTTCCTATTATCGGGATGAAACGATGTATTACGAGAAGCTCAAAGGCATCAGCGCGATGGATGTCATCTTGTGGCAAGCTTATCCGGATGACGTGCAAAAGATGGTCTCCGCGATTCAAGCCAATCCTGACGCATACAAGACGGATGCAACCATCAAATCGTTCGCACCGATGCTTGAAGGCGCGCTAAAAAAAGATTTGGCTACAAATTCATATCTGATGTTTCCAGGGGTTCACACCACCGGAGGCAAAAACACGCTGAAAATGGTCCTTGCAAACGAGGCGCTTTATCATGCGGGTATTACTCCGGGCAGCGAGTATGAATTGACACCGGAATATTTGCAGGCATACAAAGATTTTGAAGCAACCGGACTCGGCATTTCGCAGCCGTACACCGACCAGTACGGGACGTGGGTGACGATTTTGAGCCCGCTCACAAATGCCAAAGGCGAGCTGATCGCGGTATTCGGCATTGATTTTGATTACAACAGGATAAAAGGCGAACTCAATCGTGCGCTGTGGGATAGCGTCAGCATCGCAATCGGACTTGAGGCATTGTGTATCGGGATCAGCGTGTTCGTGATCCGGCGCGTGCTGAAGCCGGTGAAAGAGATGTCCCGCCTCAGCTTGAACGCCGCGAACGGCGATTTAACCGTCACGGCTGCCATCCATTCCAACGATGAGATCGGACAGATGTCCGCCAATTTCAATGCGATGATCGCCAACATGCGCTTGTTGATCGGACATACGCAGGAGATTGTCAACCAGCTGACAGGCTCCGCTGAGACGTTGCTGCAAAATGCCGAGCAAACGGCGAAAGCGAGCGAACAGATCGCAAACGACATTCAGGAGGTTGCGACCGGAGCCGAAGCACAAACCCAAGGGGCGGAAGAGACAGCGCGGGCGATGGAGGAAATGTCGCTCGGCATCGTGCGCATCGCCGAATCGGCGTCGCGTGTTTCAGAGTCGGCTATCGATGTATCGGGTCATGCAGCACAGGGAAATGACGTGATCCAGACGACGGTCAGCCAAATGAATGCGATCAACCATTCGGTCCGCGAATCCGCGAACGTGATCGAAGAGCTGTACAACCACTCGCAGGAGATCAGCAAAATTACCGATGTCATCACGGATATTTCCAACCAAACCAATCTGTTGGCCTTGAATGCTGCGATCGAGGCAGCGCGGGCAGGCGAGCATGGGCGCGGCTTCGCAGTGGTGGCCGACGAGGTACGCAAGCTCGCGGAACAGTCGAAAAAGTCTTCCGACCAGATCGCCACGCTGATCGTCGGGGTGCAAGCAGCTACGAGCCGCGCGATGGAGCAGATGGCGCACGCAGAAAGCGATGCAAGTGCGGGTGCTGCGGTCGCCAATGAAGCGGGACAAGCGTTCGGACGCATCGTCTCCGCAATCCAGGAAGTAACGGGACAGATTCAGGAAGTGTCCGCATCCGCTGAGCAGATGTCGGCCAGCTCGGAGGAAATCACCGCGACGATCGAACAAGTGGCGGGAACAGCGAAAGAAGGCGCTTTGTACAGCCAGAATGTGGCCTCCGCGTCTGAAGAGCAGCTTGCTTCCATGCAAGAAATCAGCGCATCGACGCATCGGCTGAACGAATTGGCACAGGATCTGCGCAAAGCGATCAGCCAGTTCAAACTGTCCTGATAAAAAGGTTGAAAACTGTCTATTTTTCAAAGACAGAATCCCTCTTACAATCTCTTTAAAGACACAAGCAGTTGAAAAAGGAGAAGGTAAGATGGAAGCCATGCGCTACGCAAAACGAACCTGTACCGATCAAACGAAAATCGATGAATTTTTGAACCAGGCGAAGACGGGTGCGCTGTCCATGGTGGATGGCGAGTTCCCGTATGTCATCCCGCTGAATTTTGTCTGGCATGATGGTGCCATTTACTTCCACGGCGCAGATGCCGGTCGCAAAGAGCGTGTTCTGCAAGCCAACAGCAACGTTTGTTTTTTGGTCAGCGAAGAGTACGGGACGATTACCGATCCGGTCCCGGCAGAGACGGACACCGCTTATATGAGTGTGATGCTTTTTGGAAAGGCGGAGCGGATCACCGAGCTGTCACAGGCGACAGGCGCCTTGCAGGCGATGCTCGATAAATATGTGCCTGGCTATTATGAGCAGCAATTGTCACGCCAGCATGTGGAAAAGTATCGTTCGTCTCACGGCGCGCAGGTAGCGGTGTACAAGATCACACCGACAGAGGTGACAGCCAAAGTGAATCCCGTCAATGAGCAGAAAATGTTCATGCCTGGCCGACGGGTGCAGCAGGATGTGTAACGGCAGCAGGAGCCAGATACCAGGCAAAAATAAATAGACAAACGATATGTGGCCATTCGCAAGCTTGTTCACGCAAGCGAGCGGGCCAAGCGATAGACCCTGCGGTTTTTCGAAAAGCCGTCGGGGTCTTTTTTCTGCTCGTTTTACCGTGCGCGCGTGCGGGTAGAAAAACAGCCAAATGCAGGTTTGTATGGAAAAATTTTTGCAAAGTGTGCTACAATCATATTTACTGTGTTTTTAGAATCATTACACATTATTTACTTATACGCGAATAGGTGGGGATCGTTTTGTTTAGGAAAAAGTGGACGAGTGTGCTGCTCGCCACGGCGCTGATGAGCCCGGTGGCTGCGTTTGCACAAGGGACAGGACAAGCTTTTGCAAAGGAAGCAGCCAATGCATCCGTGATTGCTCCGGCAGATGCCGTGTTTACGAACGGCGTCGTCTACACGGTAGACCGCAATCGTAATGTCGCACAGGCAGTCGCGATTCGGGGCGACAAAATCGTCTACGTCGGCACAGACGAAGGAGCAAAAGCATTTATCGGTGCGCAAACCAAAGTGACCGATTTACAAGGGAAAATGGTGCTGCCCGGCTTTATCGACAGCCATACGCATGCGAGCAAAACAACCGGATTGATTTATTCGATCGACCTGTTCGACGGTGACTCAATCGATAAATATGTCGAGATCATTCAGGCGTTTGTCAAGGAGCATCCGCAGGAACCGACGTTGCAAGGACGCGGCTGGAGCAATCCGGTGGCGCCGGGAATCGGACCGCGCAAGGAAGTGCTGGACCAAATCGTGCCGACGACGCCAATCGCGCTCACGTCGGATGACGGCCACTCGCTGTGGGTCAATTCGGCAGCCTTGAAACTCGCCGGCATCACCAAAGATACGCCAAACCCGACAGGCGGTGTAATCGAACGCGATCCGAAGACCGGCGAACCGTCCGGAACGCTGCGCGAAAAAGCGATGGATCTGGTTTTGCAAAAAATCGGGGGCTACACGGTGCAGCAGTATGAAACCGGTATTGAGGCGTACCAGCAAAAAGCGGTGGAACGCGGTGTCACAACCGTGCGCGACCCGGATTTGCTGCGTTACCCGAATGTGTTGGAAGCATATGAGGAGCTGGCCAAGGAAAACAAGCTGACCATCCGCTTCCGCAACGCGATCACCGCCAATCCGGACAAAGGCCCGGAGCAAGTGGCCGAGTTCGTGAAAATTCGCGACCGCAACCAAACGCCATTGTTCCAGATCAATGCCGTCAAGATTTTTATGGACGGTGTCGTCGAAGGCGCTACCGCGTATCTGGAAAAACCGTATGAGCACAAGCATACGAACGGGGAACTGATCTGGAAGCCGGACGTGTATCAAAAGACAGCTGCGGCTGCTGACAAGGCAGGCTTCCAGCTGCACATCCACTCCATCGGCGACGCATCCACGCGCATCGCTTTGGATGGAATGGCCTATGCCGAGCAGCAAAACGGCGACCACGATGCGCGCCATTCGCTCGTCCATCTCCAACTGGTGAATCCGCAAGATATCGAGCGCTTCAAAAAGCTCGGTGCAGTCGGCATCGTCCAACCGTTCTGGTTCATGCAAGAGGACGGCTTTTACGATGAGATCGAGGTGCCTTATTTGGGCCGCGAGCGTGCGGAAAAAGAATATCCGATGAAAAGCCTGATCAATCAAGGGGTGCATGTGGCCTCTTCCAGCGACTATGTCGTGACACCGGAATTCAATCCGTTAAACGGCATCCAGCAAGGAATCACCCGGATCGCTGACGGCGAAACCGATCCGAAAAAAATCGCCAATCCGGAAGAGCGCGCCACATTGCCGGACATGATCGCCAGCTTTACGATTGAGGGCGCTTATGCCAACCATGTGGATGACATCACGGGTTCAATCGAGCTGGGCAAAAAAGCCGACATCATCGTGCTGGACAAAAATCTGTTCGCCATCCCGGTCACACAGATCAAAGATGCAAAAGTGCTGCTGACGATGGTCGAAGGAAAAGAAGTGTATCACCGGGCGGTAGAGAAGAAATAGGAGCACGTACAGCCATCGCAGCGAGCGGTGGCTGTTTTTTTGTATAACGAAAACCCCCAGTTCGACTGGGGGTTCCAGAAAGCTTATAGCTATAAGTGGTGATCCTTTGAACTCGATGATACCATGAGAACTGGTCTGCCAACCGCTCACATGAAATCAAGGAGGACAAAGGATGGACAACAGCAGTTTAGCACACACAAAATGGAACTGCAAATACCATATTGTATTTGCTCCAAAATACCGTAGACAAGTAATTTACGGCAAACTAAAACGAGAAATAGGAAAAATCCTTCGGGAACTATGTGAACGAAAAGGAGTAGAAATTGTTGAAGCGGAGGCCTGCGTGGATCATATCCACATGCTGGTAGCATCCCTCCCAAACTAAGTGTGTCGGAATTCATGGGCTATTTAAAGGGGAAAAGCTCACTTATGATTTTTGATAAGTTTGCAAACATGAAGTATCGATACGGAAGCCGACAATTTTGGTGCAGAGGATACTATGTGGACACGGTAGGTCGAAACAAAAAAGTGATTGAAGAATACATTCGAAACCAAATGGTGGAGGACAAGAATTATGAACAATTAACGATGAAAGAGATGATTGACCCGTTTACGGGTGAGTCGGTAAAAAAGGGCAGGTAAAGTAGCCCTTTTAAGGGCCAGCCTGTGGTAGCACGCGGTTGGCAGACTTTCAGTGCGCCTTGGAGGCGCCCGCTTGCAACATGCCCTTATAGGGCTAATGGAAGCCACCGGCTAAGCCGGTGGTTATGACTAGGGTTGGTGCGGTGGACGTGTTGTCAACGAATCGTAAACCGATTGTAAAAATCGTGGACAAACAGCA
Organism: Brevibacillus fluminis; assembly: GCF_052072235.1. Classification (GTDB taxonomy): domain Bacteria; phylum Bacillota; class Bacilli; order Brevibacillales; family Brevibacillaceae; genus Brevibacillus_D; species Brevibacillus_D fluminis_A. The sequence continues at coordinate 2,055,522 of NZ_CM125436.1, forward strand.
ACAAATCCGCAAGATTCCGCTATACTTGCAAATGGAGGGAACGAATGAAAGGAAATCCACAGAAAGGGAGAAGGAGCTGAACCGGATGCCACATGGAGCGGCAAAAGGATACAAGACCGACTGGCAGGCGATTTGGAATGTACTACTCATCTCTACTAAATTGGGCCTGACTTCATTTGGCGGACCCATTGCCCATCTCGGCTATTTTCACAATGAATACGTCCGCCGCCAAAAATGGATCGATGAGCGAAGCTACGCAGATTTGGTTGCGTTGTGCCAGTTTTTGCCTGGACCTGCCAGCAGCCAGGTCGGGATCGGCATCGGTGTCATGCGAGCGGGAATGCTGGGCGGAATCGCTGCATGGATCGGGTTTACATGGCCGTCCGTCATCGCGCTCGTCCTGTTTGCTTTTGGCATAGGCGGGCTGGATCTCGCCCATGCCGGCTGGATACACGGTTTAAAGCTGGTCGCGGTGGCAATTGTCGCACAAGCGATGATCAGCATGGGCCAAAAGCTCGCGCCGGACCGCAGCAGGGCAACCATCGCGTTAGGGACAGCGGCGATCGCGTTGCTCTGGCCATCGAGTGTCGGACAGGTGATTCTGATCGCGGCTGCGGGTCTCATTGGTACACTGCTGTACAGGAAAGCGGAAAGCGGCGGTTCACCGCAAATCCGCATCCCCATCACACGTATGGCAGCAACGATCTGTCTCGTGTTATTTTTCGCTCTCTTGCTGGGGCTGCCGTTGCTGCGCAATCTGTATCCGTTACCGGGGATAACGCTTTTCGACAGTTTCTATCGGGCAGGCTCGCTCGTTTTCGGTGGCGGGCATGTCGTCCTGCCGCTGTTGGAAAAAGAAGTGGTACCAACCGGCTGGATCAGCAAGGGAGCGTTTCTCGCCGGATATGGAGCAGCGCAAGCAGTGCCCGGACCTTTATTTACGTTCGCCGCGTATCTCGGAGCTGTGCGAGGAGGATGGCTTGGCGCGGCGGTTGCGACGCTCGCCATATTTCTCCCGGCTTTTCTGCTCGTGGTCGGCGTGCTGCCTTTTTGGGCGGCTATTCGTAAGAGCCCCAAGATTCAGGGAGCGCTCGCAGGGGTGAACGCAGCGGTGGTCGGATTGCTGCTGTGCGCATTTTATGATCCGATTTGGACGAGCACGATCGTGGCTCCGGCTGATTTTGCAGCTGCCGTTGTGTTGTTTCTCATGCTTGTGTTTTGGAAAATGCCGCCGTGGGTGGTTGTGGCTGCGGGGATGGTTGCCGGGTGGGTTTTGGCTGGGTGAAAGGAGAATTCGAGCAAGAGGTAAGCAGAAAGAAAATAACCTCGCATGGCTTTCAACGAAGACCGTGTGAGGTTATTTCATTTGTAGCCAGTTTATTTCGTGCAGCTTCTTTTACCCACGAGATGGAAACTCGCCCTGCAAACAAATAATGAAGTTTTGCGCAATGAACGGTTGCATGTTGTTATGCGGCATCGATCCGCCTGATACATTAACAGCAACCGGCGACATCTGCACATTCACCACAGGGTCAAATAAATTGGGCGCAGGTGAAAACGGGTCCGGTTCTGGTCCTTGTGCCCAGTAGTTCCCCCCCGGCGCATTCGCGTCACCAGCCGCATTAATTGCTTGTGGAACATGCGTATGGGCAGGGATTTGGTTAGTGAGCAGTGTGACGGTTGGCGATCCCACCTTACTGCCCATCGCGCGAGGAGTCAAACCTTGTCCGGCGCCCTGGTGCATCGCAGCGGCCCCCATCAAATTTGGCAAAGCAAAGGTGTTTTTGCCGTCTCCGCCATATTGTACGCCAAGAATGGAGAACAGCGCGATATTTTGTTGAATTTGCAAAAGTTGACCGTTGCAAAGCGCCCATCCTTTGGGCGCGAAGTTGCCTGCAAAAATGCGAATTTCGCCGATATAAGCGTCTGCCATTTGTTTACCTCCTTTTAGTTGCGCGATGGAAAGATTCCTTGTACAGCAATCGCGTAGTTCATAACAAGATAGGGCTGCATGTTGCTGTGAGGTTTGCTGCCGCCCGTTATGCCGATTGCGCCTGCATTCATTTGGACCATAGTGGAAGCCGGATCATATGTATTATCTACTGCTGCCCAGGCATTGCCGCCAGGGAGAGGTGTTGAAGCGAGATTGGAGGAAGCGTTCACTTGATGGGTGTGCTGCGGCATCTCATTGATCGTTAACGTATGATTTTCCTCACCCTGAGCTGTCCCGAGAGGAATGTTCGGACTCACATGAATCGGAACACGGCCACGGTAATCTGGAAGGGCAAACGTGGTTATGCCGTCTCCGCCATAAACATTTCCCAGCAGGGAGTAGAGCGCTTGGTTTTGATTGATTTGCAAAATTTGCCCCTCGCAAAACATCCAGCCTCTTGGTGCGTAATTATTGGCGAACAAGCGAATTTCGCCCACAAATGGTTCTGACATCGTAATTGTCCTCCTTTATCGTAAAAAATTGTCAATGCTTAAGGTTGGGGAGGGAAGCTCCCATACAAACTTATGATGTAGGATATGGTGAGCGACGGCATCATGTTGTCATGAGGCTGCCCACTGCCAACGGGCGAGAGCAGAGATGGATTCATACCGACCGGCGTCTGACCGACCCCACTGGAGTAACTGCTGTAGAAATTTTGGGCCCATACGTTATTAGCGGGAGTGTCGCCTACTGCAAGATCCAGATTGGCATTGGCTGTATGCGTATGTGCTGGTAATTGGTCGGTGTTCAATAAAACGGACTCAGAACCTGCTTTTTCACCACGTGGATGGTTTGCACTTGGGTGAACCGGGATTCTACCTTGAAGATCCGGTAAAGCGAACGTGGATTGTCCATCCCCTCCGTATGTAGTACCAATCAGTGCGAATAGGGCCTCATTTTCAGCAATGCTCAATAACTGACCATTGCACAATGCCCAGCCTTGCGGAGCGAAATTGCCCGCAAACATGCGAATTTCACCAAGATACGATTCACTCATGTAAGGTCACCTCTTGCATCATCTATTTAGAAAGGCCCGTCAAACCAACTGGTGTCTGGAATCCATTTCTACTGTTGAACAGTGCGGTTGTCGCGCAACGAAAAGAAATACACAAAAAGTGGTATGACGCTAGAATCTATTGATTATATAATCGAATATGCATATTCATTCGCGTGCATGTCGGCAGTCTGGTCGTATGTAGAGAGCGAAAGAAAGATAGACTTTTTCAATAATAGAACAATAGATTAAGAATATTCGAAAATATGTTTCTTTAAAGCGTAGTATTACAGTAGCATAGATTACGTTTTGTAAAAAGATGCTTTATATGAATAAAAGCGAATAAAATGTAAAATTTGTCACATTTCCAAATTTGCAGTAGGAATTGCAGTGTGATTGTCGAATGAGGAGTTGCATGGAAAACTATGGTTTTTCCAGCAGTTGCAGGCCTTTAAATTTATCAAATACATTACGACTGGTCAGAATTTTGGGGATCGGTACATCGTACAAGTCATCTAGGTTTCACGGAAATAAAGAATACGATGAACCTCCTGGTTGAAAGGAAACAGGAAGAGTCTCAGGTGGAGAGGGGGAGTTGTACCGGTATCGCACGTGTTTGAATCGAGCATGTTTGATCCCACGTGCAAGCTGTGCTTGATTTTGTTAAACAACCATCCATTCAACGAATACCTGATTGGGGGTGGAAGCAATGAACCTTGGGGTAGGTTCTCATGGCGTTTTTTGAACGAGTAGAGAAAACATGGGTGTTTGGGGGGAGCATGGAATGATCCATCTGTTTCGTCGGTTTCGAATCGTCGCAAAATGTGTCCTTATGCTATTATTGATAATTTCTTCCATGAGTAACAATTTGTTTACTTCCCGTGCAGATGCTGCGACGTGGGAAACGATTAGTCCGGGTTTTGGTTCGGCTTCGATTAATGAAATCGGGTTTTACAATGGTACCTGGCTACTGTTTTCACTAGGCCGAGATTACGGCAAATCTACGGATGGACGAAACTATGCGTGGGATTCGTCAAAACCTTTTTTGTGTCCAGTGTACGAAGTCTTTCATTTCGGTGACAAATGGGTGACGGCGTGCGGGGATGGGAGCATTTACACCCTCCAAGATGGAATCAATCCGATCAATACTTCACAATGGATAAAGAGAGCGACTGGCCAAACGAACAAGCTGGTCTCCTTCGCGTCTGATGGTAATCAAATTGTCGTCGTGGGGGAAACAAACGGGACCATATTAAGTTCAGCAGATGGAGAAAACTGGAATGATCGGTCCATAGCCTCTGTTTCAGGATTTAATGCTGTCACATATGGGGAAGGCAAGTTTATCGCGGTGGGCAAGGATGTTTCCAATGCTTTTGTCATTTATTCATCGTCTGACGGAGTAGCCTGGAGCAAAGTTACGACAGCTGCTCCAGCGAAACAACTATATGGTGTTGCTTATGGAGATGGAAAGTTTGTCGCAGTGGGTTTGCAAGGGTATATCTACGTCTCGGATGATGGGATCACATGGGAAGAAAAAGCCGCTCCAACGGGAACTTCGATCAGTCTCGCAACGGTTACATATGCTGATGGTTATTTTTATGTAGGTGGAACCAATGAGACGCTGATCACCTCTCCCGACGGTTCAAACTGGACCACAGAAATTACGGGAGGCTCCACCAAATCAATCACATCGATAAGAGTGGGGGACGGCAAAGTCGTAGCTGCTGGTTCTTCAGGGCTGGTTAAATTAGGAGGAGCGCTAACGAAGCCGACTGTAGCAACGCCGACAGCGAATCCGGCTGGGGGAGAGGTTGCATCGGGGACCACGGTTGCTTTGAGCACAACCACAGTTGGAGCGTCGATCTACTACACAACAAACGGCTCAACACCGACCACCAGTAGTACGCCATACAGCAGTCCAATTCCGATTACCAGCGCAGTGACGCTTAAGGCCATAGCGGTGAAAGCGGGGATGGCGGACAGCGCGGTAATGAGCGAAGATTACACAATCAAGCCACAAGTGGCAACGCCGACAGCGAATCCGGCTGGGGGAGAGGTGGCAGCGGGGACCACGGTAGCCCTGAGCACGACCACAGATGGAGCGTCGATTTACTACACGACAGACGGAGCAACTCCAACGTCAAGCAGCACGCTCTACAGTAGTCCAATCCCGATCACTGGTGCAGTAACGCTTAAGGCGATTGCGGTGAAAAGCGGGATGACGGACAGCGCGGTAATGAGCGAAGATTATACAATCAAGCCGCAAGTAGCAACGCCGACAGCGAACCCGGCGGGGGGAGAGGTTGCAGCGGGGACGACGGTAGCCTTGAGTACGGCCACAGATGGAGCGTCGATTTACTACACAACAGACGGAGCAACCCCGACGTCGAGTAGCACGCTCTACAGTATTCCAATCCCGATTACTGGTGCAGTAACGCTTAAGGCGATTGCGGTGAAAAGCGGGATGACGGACAGCGCGGTAATGAGCGAAGATTATACAATCAAGCCGCAAGTAGCAACGCCGACAGCGAATCCGGCTGGGGGAGAGGTTGCATCGGGGACGACGGTAGCCTTGAGCACGGTCACAGATGGAGCGACGATCTATTACACAACAGATGGAGCAACTCCAACGTCAAGTAGCACGCCCTATAGCAGTCCGATTACGGTAAGCAGTGCAATGACGATTAAAGCAATCGCCGTGAAATCAGGCATGATCGACAGCGACGTGATGAGCGAAAGCTACACCATCGCCGCCACACCGCAAGCGGCGAAGCCAATTGCAACACCAGCCGGAGGAGAGGTTGCATCCGGAACAAAAGTAACGCTCGGCACAAGCACAGCAGGCGCGACGATCCACTACACGGTAGACGGCAGCACGCCAACAGCCAGCAGTCCATCCTACACGGGAGAAATTGAGATCACTGGTCCTGTCACGATTAAAGCAATCGCCGTAAAAGCAGGCATGACCGACAGCGACGTGATGAGCGAAAGCTATACCATCGCCGCCACACCACAAGCGGCGAAGCCAATCGCAACACCAGCCGGGGGAGAGGTTGCAGCGGGGACGACGGTAGCCTTGAGCACGGTCACAGATGGAGCGACGATCTATTACACAACAGATGGAGCAACTCCAACGTCAAGTAGCACGCCCTATAGCAGTCCGATTACGGTAAGCAGTGCAATGACGATTAAAGCAATCGCCGTGAAATCAGGCATGATCGACAGCGACGTGATGAGCGAAAGCTACACCATCGCCGCCACACCGCAAGCGGCGAAGCCAATTGCAACACCAGCCGGAGGAGAGGTTGCATCCGGAACAAAAGTAACGCTCGGCACAAGTACAGCAGGCGCGACGATCCACTACACGGTAGACGGCAGCACGCCAACAGCCAGCAGTCCATCCTACACGGGAGAAATTGAGATCACTGGCCCTGTCACGATTAAAGCAATCGCCGTAAAAGCAGGCATGACCGACAGCGACGTGATGAGCGAAAGCTATACCATCGCCGCCACACCACAAGCGGCGAAGCCAATCGCAACACCAGCCGGGGGAGAGGTTGCAGCGGGGACGACGGTAGCCTTGAGCACGGTCACAGATGGAGCGACGATCTATTACACAACAGATGGAGCAACTCCAACGTCAAGTAGCACGCCCTATAGCAGTCCGATTACGGTAAGCAGTGCAATGACGATTAAAGCAATCGCCGTGAAATCAGGCATGATCGACAGCGACGTGATGAGCGAAAGCTACACCATCGCCGCCACACCGCAAGCGGCGAAGCCAATTGCAACACCAGCCGGAGGAGAGGTTGCATCCGGAACAAAAGTAACGCTCGGCACAAGTACAGCAGGCGCGACGATCCACTACACGGTAGACGGCAGCACGCCAACAGCCAGCAGTCCATCCTACACGGGAGAAATTGAGATCACTGGCCCTGTCACGATTAAAGCAATCGCCGTAAAAGCAGGCATGACCGACAGCGACGTGATGAGCGAAAGCTATACCATCGCCGCCACACCACAAGCGGCGAAGCCAATCGCAACACCAGCCGGGGGAGAGGTTGCATCGGGGACGACGGTAGCCTTGAGCACGGTCACAGATGGAGCGACGATCTATTACACAACAGATGGAGCAACTCCAACGTCAAGTAGCACGCCCTATAGCAGTCCGATTACGGTAAGCAGTGCAATGACGATTAAAGCAATCGCCGTGAAATCAGGCATGATCGACAGCGACGTGATGAGCGAAAGCTACACCATCGCCGCCACACCGCAAGCGGCGAAGCCAATTGCAACACCAGCCGGAGGAGAGGTTGCATCCGGAACAAAAGTAACGCTCGGCACAAGCACAGCAGGCGCGACGATCCACTACACGGTAGACGGCAGCACGCCAACAGCCAGCAGTCCATCCTATACAGGAGAAATTGAGATCACTGGCCCTGTCACAATCAAAGCAATCGCTATAAAAGCAGGCATGACCGACAGCGACGTTATGAGCGAAAGCTACACCATCGCCGCCACACCACAAGCGGCGAAGCCAATCGCAACACCAGCCGGGGGAGAAGTCGCATCAGGAACAAAGGTAACGCTCGGCACAAGTACAGCAGGCGCGACGATCCACTACACGGTAGACGGCAGCACGCCAACAGCCAGCAGTCCATCCTATACAGGAGAAATTGAGATCACTGGCCCTGTCACAATCAAAGCAATCGCTATAAAAGCAGGCATGACCGACAGCGACGTTATGAGCGAAAGCTATACCATCACCGCCATACCACAAGCAGCAAAGCCAACGGCAACACCAGCCGGAGGAGAGGTTGCAGCGGGGACAAAAGTAGCCTTGAGCACGACCACAGCGGGAGCGACGATCTACTACACAACAGACGGAGCAACACCGACGTCAAGCAGCACGCCCTATAGCAGTCCGATTACGGTAAGCAGTGCAATGACGATCAAAGCAATCGCCGTAAAACCAGGCATGACCGACAGCGACGTGATGAGCGAAAGCTACACCATCGCCGCCACACCACAAGCAGCAAAGCCAATCGCAACACCAGCCGGAGGAGAGGTTGCAGCGGGGACAACGGTAGCCTTGAGCACGGCCACAGCAGGCGCGACGATCTACTACACAACAGACGGAGCAACCCCGACGTCAAGCAGCACGCCCTATAGCAGTCCGATTACGGTAAGCAGTGCAATGACGATCAAAGCAATCGCCGTAAAACCAGGCATGACCGACAGCGACGTGATGAGCGAAAGTTACTCGATTCGTGTCCCAACGATAGAGATAACTTCTGTAAAAACACCCGCACCGATAACAGACCTAGAAAACGGTACGGCGAAAACCGTCGCATCGCTCGGTTTACCACATCAAGTGGAAGTAAGTGTGAACAACGGAGCTACCCTCCAAGTAGATGTTGATTGGGCGGTTGCCAGTGCCAATTACGATCCAAACAGGAAGGAGCGCCAAAGCTTCACAGTAACCGGGAATTTGGTGAATCTGCCACATGGAATCACGAATCCGCAAAACTTGGTCGCAACGATTCAGGTTACGGTTAAAGCAGCGATCACAAAAGACAAGGAAATCGTCAGAGTGACCAACCCGGCACCCATCACCGGCCTGCCCAACGGGACATCGAAAAGAGCCGATGCATTGGGATTACCGTCCCAGGTTGAGGTGACATTGGACGATGGCACCTTCCGGACCGTCAACGTCAAATGGGACGTGACCGCTGCCGATTACGATCCGAAAAAGAAAGATGCCCAGCGCTTTTCCGTGACCGGAGAACTGGTGAAGCTGCCGGACGGGGTACAGAACAGCAAAAATCTCACCGTGACCGTCGAGGTAAGTGTGGACGCTGCATCAACAGGTGACATCATTGCGGTTGAGAATCCCAATGACATTACTGGGCTGGCGAATGGAACGCCGAAAAAAGCGGATGCACTCGGGTTACCGGAGCAAGTCAGAGTGACCCTTGAAGATGGAACGAACCTGATGGTTGACGTCAAATGGGATATATCCGGTGCTGACTACGATCCGAAAAACAAGAAAGCCCAGTGGTTTACCGTAAATGGCGCGCTTGTGAAATTGCCAAAAGGTGTGACGAACAGCAAGAATTATACGGCGACCGTTCAGGTACAAGTGAATGCCAAGGACGATGGGGAAGAGAGGCGCGCGATTGTGAAGGTCACGCAGCCTTCTGCGATCACCGACGTAGCGAACGGAACAAGAAAGACAGCAGCTGCATTGGGATTACCGAAACAGATCAAAGCAACACTTGACGATGACAGCAAGATTTCTGTCGACGTCGGGTGGGATGTGGAGGGAGCGGATTACGATCCGGATAGCAGCAAAAAACAGCATTTTACCGTCAAAGGTGTGCTGATCGATCTCCCGCCTGACGTCGAAAACCCGAAAAATCTGGATGCCCGAATCAGTGTCACCGTCAATGCGGCTCCGCGCGAGGACCGTGGTGACGATAACAACGATGGCAGCGATAAAGGCGGAAACAGCGATGATTCAGGGAAGAGCGAAGAGCGGGAAAAAGAATCCACTCGTCAAGCCAAAGTTGGGGTGGGAAGCGAGGGTTCCTTGTCTGACGAACTGGAAATCACACGCAAAACTTCTTCAGGCGGCAAACAAGTTGACGAAGTTGTTTTTGACCAGAAAAAAGTGAAGGAGATTTTGGGGAGAGCAGGAGGGAATGACAACCACGTTGTTCGGATTGTCATCGACGATATTCCTGACGACCCAGCCGACGAAACATCGGTCAAAGTGCCTGGCAGCGCCTTGAAATTGATGAAAGACAACCAGGTTGCGCTGGAGATCCAAGCAGGAGAAGTGGTCATTACGGTTCCGAAGGAAATGGTGGCAGCTTTGCCAGGCGAAGATCTTTACTTCCGGGTGGTCCCTATCGTTAGCCCGAATGACAAGCAAACAGTTGTAAGCCAAACGCTGGATGCGGAAGCGGTGAAGCAGGCTGCGGGTGGACAGGACGTTGAAGTGGTTGGCAAGCCAATGGTCATTGAGACGAACTACCGCAATTTCCGGACAAAGGTGACGTTCCCGCTTGATGATGTACAACTACCGGCAGACCCCGTTGCCAGACAAGCTTTTCTTTCCACGTTGGCCGTTTATGTGCAGCATTCGGATGGGGATAAGGAGCTGAAAACGGGCAAGATTACGTACGATGAGCATGGAACACCAGCAGGGATCGAGATCGAGATCACCAAGTTCAGTACGTTTACCATTTTGTCGCTGAAAGGGAAACAAAACCATGTGCTGCACAACGCATACATGACAGGTTATCCGGATCAGACCTTCCAACCAAATCGCATCTTGACTAGGGCGGAAATGGCCGCGGTGCTTGCAAAACTGTTGCAGGAGCAAAACCAGGAGGCCGTAACCGTTGAATCGTCAGCATTTGCAGATGTATTGCCAAATCATTGGGCTGCCTCTGCTATTCAGCAGGTGAAGAACGTAGGGCTGATGAACGGTGACGAAAACGGATTATTCCATCCAAATGCGAAAGTTACGCGTGGAGAAATGGCAACCATTCTGGCCAAGTGGAAGCAATTAGGTGGAGGCAAGGCCGAAAGCCCGTTTGCGGATACAAAAGGCCACTGGGCGGCAGCGAGCATAGCTGTCGTCGTCGAACAGGGTCTGATGAAAGGGTACGGCGACGGAACGTTCCGTCCAAACCAGGGATTGACCCGAGCGGAAGCAGCGACTTTGTTCAACAGAATGACGGGCAGAGGGCCGCTCGCCGGTATCACCAAGCCGATTTGGTCAGATGTTCCGATACAGCACTGGGCGTACGGTGAAATCGTGGAAGCAACCATCCCGCATGCGGCCATTCAGCAGGTCGATGGGACCGAAACGTTTCAAGCCCAACAGTAACGTTGTCATAAACAAGCTGAACGGACATGGGATGATCGTCCGGAAATGCCATGGAAAAGAACCTTGTAGAATCAGTAAACGTGAATAAGAAAAGGATACAAAAAAAGCAAGATGCTCCCTCTATTTCCAGTGGGCAGCAGCTTGCTTTTTGTTTTTTCTCCCATGCTTAGGATAATTGACAAGGCCCGATAAAAAGGACAATGAAGGAGTAACCATTAGCGGATGATGTTTCATAAAACTAATGTATATTCGCCTGAATATTTGTGTCGTTGCCGGTTTCACCCGGTCGACGAACCTAACTCCGAAGGATACCCGTCGTGTTGTCAGTTGTGATTTTTCATTACAAAACGGTTACAACCCGCTACCTTACTACAGGAGGTGGTCATAATGGATGAATTTAAAAAAGAACTGAAAAAATTGAACGTTGACAAATTCCATGGCGGAAAAGTAACGCCTTGGGACAATGACGTGCAAAAAGATGCCGTTTTGGTGCAAAGAAGATGCGGTCGCTGCAGTTGTTCTTGCAGCTGCTCTTGTAGCTGCTCCTGCAGTTGTTCTTGCAGCTGTTCGTGCAGTTGCTCCTGCAGTTGTTCTTGCAGCTGTTTCTGTAATTGCTTCTTCGTTTGCTTTTTCTGTGTTCGTTAAGGAAAGGCATCGAACGAAATTGGTGATTCATTGGGAAAATGAGGCAGCCTCTGCTCAGGTGAGTCTTGATCTGGCAGGGGCTTCTTCTTCTCTAAAAGATCTGGCATGTGGGACAAATAGCCATACATAGGATGACTGTGAAAGTGATGGTGCAGATTTGTGAATGACCCATGGCAAGGAGGAGTGACATGACAAATTTGACCCCTTCTATGCGTCTGAAAGTAAAAAGGGATACGTTTTTTCTCCCTGATCCAAAGGGCAGCGTGTATTTTCGCAACAACGTTGGCTCATTTCGTATGGAAGGCAGCGGGATCGAGCAGTGGATTGAAACATTGTTACCGGTATTAAATGGGGAGCATACGTTGGGCGATCTCACGGAAGGGTTGCCGGACGAATACCGTGACCGGGTGTATGAGATCGCAGAGAACTTGTTCCAAAACGGATTTGTTCAGGATGTAAGCGAAGACCGTCCCCATCAATTGACGGACAAGGTTCGTAAACAGTATGCGTCCCAAATTGAATTTTTGAATCATTTTGCCGATTCTGGTGCGTATCGTTTTCAGTGTTATCGGCAGGCGAACGTGTTGGCGGTAGGCTCCGGTCCATTCTTCGTCTCGCTGGTTGCGGCGCTGCTGGATTCCGGCTTGCCTAAGTTCCACTTGCTGATCACGGAGTCGGTGCCGACCAATCGGGAGCGGCTGAAGGAACTGGCCGTACATGCACAAGAAATGGATGCCGACGTTGCGATTGAGGAGCTTGGCCTGCAGATCAAGGGAAAGCGTTCTTGGCGGGAGGCCGTACAGGCGTTTGATTTTATTTTGTACGTGTCACAGGAGGGCGATGTCGAGGAGCTGCGGGTTCTTCATAGGGTTTGCAGGGAGAAGGGGAAGGTGCTGCTGCCAGCCATGTGTCTGCAGCAAGCAGGTTTAGCGGGCCCGCTGGTACACCCTGACGCTGCGGGATGTTGGGAGTCGGCGTTGCGCCGTATTCATCAACCCGCACTGAGCAAAGACCCGCTGTTGAACACTTTCTCTTCCACTGCCGGAGCGATGCTGGCCAATATCATCGTGTTTGAATTGTTCAAAACGGTTACGGCTGTGACCGAATCGGAAATGAAGAATCATGTATTCCTGCTGGATCTGGAGACACTGGAAGGAAGCTGGAATTCGATCTTGCCCCATCCGTTGGTGACAGCACAAACGGAGGTCAAATGGATTGAAAATCTCGAGCTTCTTCTCGAACAGGATTCGGTCAAAAACGAGTCAAGCGGGCTGATTTCTTACTTCCGTTCGTTGACATCATCGAAAACGGGGATTTTTCATAGGTGGGAGGAAGGGGACTTACACCAGCTTCCATTGGCACAATGCCGCATTCAGGCAGCTGATCCGCTGTCGGAGGGGCCAGCCAGGCTGTTGCCGGAAATGGTTTGTACGGGCATGACACATGAGGAGGCGAGAAGGGAAGCGGGATTGGCTGGACTTGAAGCGTATTTGTCGCGCATGGTCGGTACGTTCCGAACGAAGCTGCCCGCTGATAGCGGAATGGTGGAACCAGATGAATGTGTTGGTGTGGGAGTGGGAGAAACCGTTGCCGAGAGTGTGTGCCGTGGGCTACAGCAATGTTTGTCCGAAGAACTGGGTAAGCAGCTGATGGATCAACAGCCACATGTCATTCGGGTACGAAGAAGTGCAGTAGCGGATAAACATTGCCAGTTTTATTTGCAAGCATTGACCACAATGAAAGGAGCGCCGACGATTGGCTTGGGAAGGGAAGTGTTCGGCTTTCCTGTTGTTTGGGTTGGTACTGGCGACCATTGGTATGGCAGTGTTGGCCTGAACGTAACCGTCGCGCTGAGAAAGTCGTTGCAACAGGCATTATGCAGGGAACAAAACAAAGCGGAGCTTACCCTGCCACAAGCGTTAGCGGTTTCATCCGTTCTGCTGGAGGAGCGTGAGCAAGAGAGCCTTGAGGTTCCCGCGGTTGATGAAGAGGTACAAACGGACGCCCTGCAGTCCGCCTTGCAGGTTTTGAAGCGCAATCGTAAACAGATCGTCCTCTTTGATTTTGCGCTGGAACCATTTTTGAAAGAGAACATGGCCGGAGTGGTTGGCGTGTTGGTGCGGAAGGAGGTGTCCAAGTGAGCGCGGTCGTTATGGTTGTCGGAGAAGGGCAGTTGGCGGACTTCGTGTGTCGAGAATTGTCTACTGATTATCAGATTGTTCGGCAGCTCGATTTGAAGGCAGGGCTACCCAAAACGGTCGATTTGGCTCTGGTGCTGGACGATGCTTGGCATCCCCATGTTTATCAAGAGGCGGAAAGGGTGTTTCAACCAGCCGGCATTCCTTGGTTACGCGGTTTCGCTGCATTTGGCGAAGGCGTGATCGGTCCGCTGGTTCGCCCTGGTATTCCGGGGTGTTCCCGGTGTGCGGACTTACGACAACTCATGGCGGGACGCGATCGCAAGGAGATGTGGGAGCTGCAGCAGCGGCTCGGGGAGTCCGGAGGAATGCATCATGACGCATGGGCATCGCACACTGGACTTTTGCAGATGGCTCATCTGCTCGTGGCGGAAGCGCATCGGGTGTTGACAGGCGCTCAGGCCCACTTGGATGGCCGGATGTTTTTCATCCATTTAAAAACGCTGAAGTGCTCCCTTCACTTCATTCTGCCTGAGCCATCCTGTGAGGTGTGCGGCCAATTGGCTGATGATTCATTGATGGCGGCCCGTATTTCGCTGCAGCCGAGTCCGAAGAGCAGCGTCGACAGTTACCGATGTCAATCGATGGATGTCCTGAAGAACGTGTTGAGCAGAGATTATCTGGATTACCGGACAGGCCTTTTGAATGGGAAAATGCGTGATCTCGTGTCACCGTTTGCCGATGTGAGTGTGAATCTGCCGATGTTCACGGGAGACGAGTCGACAGCAGGCCGGACACATTCTTATGCTCAAAGCGAGATGACAGCCATTTTAGAGGGATTGGAACGGTACTGTGGCTTGGTCCCCCGAGGCAAACGGACCGTGGTCCATGACAGTTTTCACCATATTGCGGATCAAGCGCTCGATCCTGTGACGGTTGGGCTGCATACAAAGGAACAATATGAGAGCCCCGGTTATCCGTTCAAAATGTTTGATCCCGAGCAACCGATCGATTGGGTCTGGGGTTATTCCTTTTTACAGGAGCGGCCGATTTTGGTTCCGGAGCTGCTCGCCTATTACGGCATGGGCCATCGTCAAGGACTGGTCTTTGAAACGTCCAATGGATGTGCGTTAGGCGGAAGTCTGGAAGAGGCCATTTTCTACGGGATGTTGGAAGTGGTGGAACGTGATTCGTTCCTCATGACCTGGTATGCAAAACTACCTCTCCCTCGCCTTGACACTGATTCTGCGAATGACCAGGAACTGTGTCTGATGATCGAACGTTTGCAGGCGGTTGCAGGATATGATGTCCATTTGTTTAACGCGACGATGGAGAATGGGATTCCAAGCATTTGGACGCTGGCGAAAAACAGGAAACAAAAAGGATTGAATCTTATTTGTGCGGCCGGCGCTCATCCGGACCCGGTACGGGCGGTGAAAAGCTCGCTGCACGAGGTGGCAGCCATGCTGCTGACGCTTGAAGAGAAATTCGAGGCGAGCCGGGAGGAATATGAGCGTATGTACCATGATCCATCCCTGGTGAAGAAAATGGAGGACCATTCCATGCTCTACGCGTTACCGGAAGCGGAAGAGCGCTTGCAATTTTTACTGAATGAGGATCGTCCATTGCGAACGTTTGAGCAGGAATTCAAACAGAAGGTGCGGCATGCAGACCTGACAGATGATCTGAAGGAGCTTCTTCAGGCGTTTCGCCGGTTGCATCTCGACGTGATCGTGGTGGACCAGACGACACCTGAAATCTTGCGAAACGGGCTGCATTGCGTAAAAGTATTGATTCCGGGGATGCTGCCGATGACGTTTGGACAACGTTTTACCCGCGTGACGGGACTAGAGAGGGTATTGCGTGTGCCGGCGGAACTTGGATTTGCGACGCAACCGCTCACGTATGAACAGCTCAATCCACATCCACATCCGTTTCCATAAGGCGTGAGTAGGGGGAAGAAGGATGAATTTGGATGAATTTCTGTACAATCTGCATTTCGACACTGACAAGGCAAGACCTCTGGATTTTGAGGTGGATTGGGAAGATGCACCGCTTCCATGTAAGCTCTACCGTGGCTTGCCTGTGATTCCCTTGTCTTCAGAAACACCCCTTACGCTAGTTCGAAGTGAGGCACCAGCGAGGCCCACCCTGCGCGAAATCGGCCATTTTCTTTGGTACGTATACGGGCTGACTCAATTCAGCCATCCTGTCCCTGACATGGAGTTCACAGAACAAGCGATTGGTTCGATGCAACTGTACCGGAGGTTTATTCCCTCCGGTGGTGCGTTATATCCAAGTGAAGTCTATGTCTATCTCAAGCTGGAAGATTTTCCTGCAGGCATTTACCATTATGATGCGGCACACCACCGATTGGTGCTGTTGCGGAGCGGAAATTTCGACTCCTATCTTGCGCAGGCATTGGGCGAGCGTTGTGACGTTTTCGCCTGTTTTGGTACGGTTTTTGTTTCAACCATGTTTTGGAAAAATTTCTTTAAATACAATAACTTTTCCTATCGCTTACAAGGACAAGATGCTGGCGTGCTGATCGGACAATTGCTGGAGGTCGCGAAACGGTTTGGCTTTGAATCGGGGGTGTACTTCCAGTTTCTTGATCGGGCAATCAACCATCTGCTCGGGCTGTCCGAACAGGAGGAGAGCGTATATGCGGTCATCCCGCTATCGACTGGGTCCGGGATCACCTGGTTTGGGAAAGGGAAGGGCGGTGAGCGGGTTGTTTCTGCTACCGAATTGTGCCGGGAGCTGCCAGCCATTCAGCATGATCATTACGTCCGGTCAAAAAGGGCCATCGCGTATCCGATGCTGCTAAAAATGAACGAGGCGTCTTTGCAAGACTCGCCGCGGTCGTTTCGCCGGATTGTAGGGGAAAAGAACGGCACCTGTGAAGGCCATTCGGTGATACTGCCAAACGTGCAGCGCATGTCGTATGATCTGGCATCGGTCTGCCGCAAGCGGTTTTCACCGGGAATGAATTTCTTTTTAGGCAAGGTCAGCCAAACGCAACTGGCTGCTTTGTTGCAAGAGATGACTGCCTCCTTCGATTATCGAAATGATTTGGATGAAGAAGAGGAGAATCCCCGATCACGTGTGGCGCTGTACTGCTGTCTGTATAACGTAGAAGGCATGCCGGACGGTGCTTACCGCTATGACAGCGTTCATCATACGCTGCGTCTGGTTCGACCTGGAGATCATCGGCACAGGCTGCAAAAGGGAATGTATATGGACACGGTTAACTTGTTCCAAACACCGCTCTGCTTTCATGTGTCAGGGGCGAAGGATCACCTGATGCCAGCACTCGGGTATAGAGGTTATCGCATCCAACAGATGGAAGCGGGCATGCTCGTGCAACGATTACTGTTAGCCGCGTCAGCCATCGGGATGCAGGGACACGCGCTCCTCGGCTATGATTCGAACACCTCGGATGAACTCTACCAGATGGCTCCGGTTGGAGAAACGTGTCTGATTCAAATTCCTGTTGGTCACCATCATGCCAGTCCCAAGTTGGAGGGGGGCTTGCGTAGCTAGGGTGAGAAGAGGAAAGAGCCCAATCGTTGAAAATAGCCGGTTTTCACCACGAGAAAAGGGGTGGAACCGGCTTTTCCTATCTGGTTCATGAAACAACATTTGCTTCTTGAAACCAACAGAATATAATCGGGTTATATCAAGTTATTGCGGAGGATTTACATCATGAAAAAGCAATTACTCGCAGTATGCACGTTCCTGGGGTTGCTGCTCACCGCGTGCTCCGGCGCTCCGGATACTCCACAAGCGAACCAGCCAGAGCCTGTTTCAACAGAAAAAACAGAAATCATGGTTTCCGCAGCTGCCAGCTTGACCGATGCTCTCACAGAGCTGAAAACGACGTTTGAAGCGCAGCACCCGGGAATCACGATTACCTACAACTTTGGAAGCTCTGGAAAATTGGCACAACAAATTGAACAAGGCGCCCCATCTGATGTCTTTTTGTCTGCAAGCGCCAAGGATATGAACGGCCTGGAGGAAAAACAGTTGATCAGCAAAGAAACACGGCAAGATTTCGCCAAAAACGAGCTTGTTCTCATTACAGGTACATCCGGCGCCGTTGCCATCGATTCTTTTGAAAAGCTGACGGACCCCTCCGTCAAGCATATCGCCGTCGGTGAACCGAATACTGTTCCTGCGGGTCGCTATGCGAAAGAAGTGCTGGATACGCTGAAAATCGGCGACAAAGTGAAGGATCGGCTCGTTTTTGGCAACGATGTTCGCCAGGTGTTGACCTATGTTGCGTCCGGAAACGCTGAAGCAGGAATCGTCTACGCAAGTGATGCACGCGTCTCGAAACAGGTAAAAGTGCTCGCGGCTGCCAAAGCGGATTGGCATAAGCCGATTGTGTACCCCGGGGCTGTCGTTGCCGGTTCTGCACACGCTGATGCAGCCAAAACATACCTTGCCTATTTGACATCGGACAAAGGGAAGGAAATCTTGCAAAAGTACGGATTCAACTAATTTTTTCACCAGCTAACCTTGCGATCGGTCTCGCACTCGTCCCATTTCCCTGGTACATGCACACATAGGCTCGCGCCCACATAAGAATAAAAGTAAGCGAAATCCGAATGTGGGAGGTGGCAGCCGTGTCCAGCATTTTGATGGCCTTATCGATGATGGTCAAAGAGCTGGTTGTGCTCGTCGGATACGTCAAAAATAACGCGTTTCCACAACCGTTGTCTGAAGTGGACGAGGAGAAATTCCTGCGCCTGATGGCAACCGGTGACCCGTTCGCCCGCAACAAACTGATTGAGCATAACCTGCGGTTGGTGGCTCATATTGTGAAAAAGTTCGAAAACACAGGCGAGGATAGCGAAGATTTGATCTCGATTGGTACGATCGGGTTAATTAAAGCGATCGAGAGCTATCAGGTTGACAAAGGTACAAAGCTGGCTACCTATGCTGCACGATGCATTGAAAATGAGATCCTCATGCATCTTCGCAGCCTGAAAAAGACAAAAAAAGATGTTTCCTTGCACGACCCAATCGGAATGGATAAAGAAGGAAACGAGATCACGCTCATCGATGTACTCGGTACAGAAACGGACGAAGTGGTTGATGCGGTACAATTAAAGCTTGAGTCCAGTAAAATTTATCAGCATATTCATATCCTCGATGACAGGGAAAAAGAAGTCATCATCGGCCGGTTTGGTCTGGATCAGGATAAAGAGAAGACGCAGCGGGAGATTGCGCGCGAGCTGGGGATTTCACGGTCGTATGTGTCGCGCATTGAAAAACGGGCGTTGATGAAGCTGTTTAATGAGTTTTATCGGGTGAAGCAGACGCAAGGGAGATAAGGGTGCAGCAACAAACGACAGTGAAAAGGAAACCAGCCGTTGGCACAATGAAGCCTACGGCTGGTTTCTTTTGCAAACAAAAAGATCCCCTGCTCATTCCATGTTGGACATGACCAGGGGATCATCTTTTGCAATTTTCATGCAGCAAATCACCTCTCTATTTATTTGGCAGTGATTTTCTTGAACATTTCTGCATAAGCCAGTTCGCGCTTTCTTTCGCCAGCTTGATAAGCCTTATCCAAAACTTCTAACGACTCGATAACCGATTTCAATAATCGAAACATATGGAAATTCCTCCTGAAAAATGATGTTTATCCTTTAATCATTAATTGATGACGTTTGTTTTGCAATACTTCATAGCCTTTGTTAAGCGTTTTGAACCACTCGATTGTAGATTTCCATCTTTTTACCATTTTGAATGACCTCCGTGTTTTTGTTACCTCTTTATTATCTCCACTTTGTTATCTAATCACAAAGCCGCTATTCGCTCATGAAAGCGACAATCATTGGTACTGGAAACGAATGAAAACGGCGCCAAGAGGACCAATCTCATGATTTCGTGGTTTTGCTCTCGATTGCTCATGTTTTCATAAATCAATGAACGCTTTGTCACAAGTGGGCGTGTGCAAATAACGGATGACAGGCAAGGAGAAGAAGTTCGTGTTTCTGGAGCTACGCTTGTATGCCAATGCGATTTTTCTGCTCTGAAGAACCATCGCAGCCAACCTGGAGCAGGTTGGCTGCGACGGGTTTTTCATTTGCGCGCAAAGCGCAAAAATTTGCGTGAGACGGCTCAACTCTTGCGCGTCAGTGACTTCAGGGCGGACGTATAATGGCGCTAATCGGACGATAACCGCCATGCAATAGCGTCAACCATCCCGATCGCGAGGAGAGATAAGCATGAACATACTATTATTACAATGGGGATTGGTGTCCTTCTCCATTGGCCTGATCCTGTCCCTGCCGCTTGCCGCCGTTCACTATAAACGTTCGCCGATTTGGACGAAAATCTTCACCAATGCACGCAAGCTCAAAGGCGCACATGTGGACTTCTTTATGCAAACCCTTAGTTGCGGGATGGCCTATGTGCTGGAGCTTGGCTTCCATACTGCATTCCCCGGTTGGATCGTGATACTTCTCTTGTATGGAACAATCGGCAATCCCGCCATCCTGCTGTTCGAAGCAACACAATTGCCTCGGCTCAGAGCTTCGCGCTTGTTGTATCGAATTCTTAAATCTACAAGCCCGGTTTCGTTGCTTGTTGCCTGGTTTGCTATCGTCTTCAGTGTCGTTTCACTTTCTTTACTGCTGGTACTCGCAGGTCTGGTGTTGGTGTTGGGGCTTTTGCTTGGGTATTGCGTTTTACACGCAAAAGATCACGGGAGAGGAAGAATGTGATGCCAATCAACGTACTGCGTACCTGTAACTTTTTCTATTTTTCATTATTTTCCATATTCCTGTCCTTTCTTCCCGTCTATCTCACTTCTCAGGGAGTATCGGAAACGCAAACCGGCTTCATGATTGGCATGGGGGCTTTTGTCGGTATCCTGTCTCAACCGCTATGGGGTGTAATCAGTGATAGGAAGCGCACCATCAAAAAAGTGTTGCAGCTGGCTCTCGGTTTTTCCGTTTTGATCGGCACCCTTTTGTTTCAAATGTCGCATCTGGTACTCTTACTGCTGTTGGTGTCGCTTCTATACTTTTTCTTCCTGCCAACCGACCCTTTGGTAGAGAGTCTCAATTTCCAACTAGCGCAAAAGAACCAGATCGGTTATGGCTCCGTGCGCATGTTTGGGGCACTAGGCTTTGCAATCTCTTCCTTGTTGATCGGTTATGTCACGAACAGATTCAGCATAGATACATTGGCCTACTTATTTTTAGGTTATGGAATCTTTACCTTCCTTCTCTGTTTTGCGCTTACAGATGCTCCTGCCTCCAAGAAACCATTACATTTTCGGGAGCTAAAAGCCTTTTTATCCACCAAGCGATCGATCGGCTTCTTTCTCCTCATCTTCCTGACAGCCTTGCCCAGCCGCATGAATGACTACTTTATCGGAATCTATATCGGCCAATTGGGTGGAACGATGGAGCTTGTAGGCCAAGCATGGTTCGTCATGACAATGATTGAAGTGGTGTTTTTTTCGATCGTCCATCGCTTTATGAAACCGGGAAGCGAACTGAAGGTAATCACTTTTGCCGCCTTTTTTTACACGCTCCGCTTTTTGCTGTGTGGGTTGACGCTCAAACCGGTTTTCATTGTTTGGTACCAGTTGTTTCAAGGTGTTACGTTTGTTCTGTTTTATACGGCGGCAATCCAATACTTATATACCATTGTACCTGATGAGTGGAAGTCAACCGGTCAGACCGTCCTTGCCGTTTTGTTTTTTGGCGTATCAGGTGTTGTCGGCTCGGTTTTGGGCGGGTGGTTCATGGAGCGTTTCGGTGGATCTGGTATGTATCTGTTCATGGCCTGCCTGTCTGCGATTGCCATCGGATGCAGTTTGGTGATCCGGGCAAAAGAAGCGCGGTCTGCTGCAATAGGAAAGGCGAGTAAATAGGGTGAGCCGGAATGTCGTTACAGAGCGAAAAGATTTTTGAGGGAGCGGATGAAAGGATGAAAAGGCATTTTTACCAAGCGGATGGTGTGGAGTTATCCTACGTGGATTTCGGTGGACCATCGGAACGGACGTTAGTGGCCTTACATGGCCATTTTGGGACGGCAACAATGTTTGCCCAGCTTGCTCGGGCAATACAAGGGTGGAGACTCGTTGCACTCGATCAGCGTGGACATGGATGGAGCGCACATGTAGATGAAAGGGCGTATTCCCGCGAAACGTACCGAAACGACCTGCACGTTCTCATTGAAAAAGAACTTGGGGGTATGCCGGTAGTCCTCCTTGGACATTCTCTTGGCGGTGTGAACGCTTATCAGTTTGCAGCACATTACCCGAATCTCGTCAAAGCATTGATCATCGAGGATATCGGTGCCGAAGTTGCTGATGATCAGAATTGGGTAAAGAGATTACTTGCAAGAGTTCCTTCCATTCGGGAGCTTCGTCAGTCGCTGGAATGCATTCTGGGGGCAGGAGCTTTCTCTTACTTTGAAGAAAGCGTTGTAGAATACCCGGATGGATGGACCGTTCGATTTGATGCAGAGGGCATTATTCATTCACAAGAGTATCTAAACGGCTCCTGGTGGGAGGATTGGCTAGCCTCGTCTTGTCCAGCTCTGCTTATGCAAGGAGAAAGAAGCCCAATCCTCAGTTGGGAACTCGCCCAAAGGATGGCGAAAAAGAGACCGAATACATCACTTCTGCAGTTCCCTGAATGTGGTCATACGATTCGTAACGGTGACCCGGATGGATATTTTGATGCAGTGAACAGATTTCTGCATGCGTTTACATAAAAAAGAACCCCATTCTAAATTTTTGTGTGAATAAGTTTTCCGGTAGTGATTGTTCCACGAGCTTTCATTCCGGGAATCGCGAGCGTTTTTCGCCCTCTCAAAAATATAGTGCATAATACAACCTTTGCATCACTTGATCGTTTTACGCACTTTCTTTTATTAAATTCGAGAAACCAAGTACATCAATAAATGCGATAATGCGGTCCGTAAATTTCACTTCCAAGAGCATTGCCTCACTGGTTTTATCCCAAGAATACGAGTGGTTGCAGATATGCGATAGTAGTTGCACGTTCTCGTCTTGTATGTGGGGCCATGCCTGCGCGCAAAGGTGAAATTTCGCAATTGGACCCGATCCAGTATGCTGCGTTCACCGGTATTCGTTGATTTTGTTTTGTGATTATTGGTTCCCTTGGGGGTCATGGCGTCGCAGGGAGTTAACAATTGACAAAAACCTGGTATCGATTAATATTGTTGTTAACAGAACCCATCGCGCCTATTAACAATGCGTACCAGATGGGGCTTTTTTTATTTCTGGGGGTTTTTTGTTTTGGAGGAGAAAAAGGTAAAACACGCACTAACTTTTGAGCAACAATTCAGCCTATTACGGGATATCCGTGGTTTAATAATTGCTGATGAGGCAAAAGCAATCGAGAAGTTACAAGTAGTAATTATTACAGGTTAAGCGCCTACATGAAGCCCTACATGACGAGTGGGAAATTTCGTGAAGGTACGACAAGCGATCAAGTAATTGATCTGTATGAATTTGACTGATAATTAGTGCAATTCAGCAGAAGCCGTGGCTTAAATATCGAAAATCGTTATCGTGGATACAATGTTGGCGTGTAAGAATTCGCGAATCTTGAAATGGTGGTTGCTAAAAATGGAAATTTAATAAATCGCGTCTCAGAAAATAGAGGAAGAAGGTCCGTGAAGTTACACCTTCTGTAATTAACCTAAATAATTGGATGTTTTGTATAAGGAACCATTAATGGTGTAAAATAGGGGTATTAGGGTTTTTGTGTAAAGAAAAAATGCTTTACCCATGCTGGTATTTACATACCGAATAAACTTTTTATTTTTAAAATTTCCATCGATGTATTTTAGGTGAGGTACACCTATTTACAGTAAGGGAGTGGTTTGAATAAACTACTACGCACACTCTAGGGAGGACAATCAGTTTCAATTGTTGGTACATCATCTTGAAGGTGTAGCCAAACAAAGCATGTTGTATGCGGAGGCTTTTGGTGCAGGGTATCTGGGATATTTGGCCGGGATACTGCATGATGTTGGCAAATATTCAGACGAGTTCCAACAACGTATACGGGGCTGCAACATACGTGTTGACCATTCAACCGCAGGAGCTCAATGGATTAGTAATGATAAAGTGTACCGTGAGTATTTGGGGAATTATGGGATAGACCGTTATTTTGCTATTTTAATCGCCTATACCATATCCGGACATCACGGTGGGCTTATGAACTATGGAGCTGTCGATGAAGAGGGAACATTGAAGAATCGTCTGGCAAAAAAAGATATTAAGGAATGGGCTTCAGCCTGGAAGGAAATCGAAATTATCCAGCAAGAGTGGGATTCAAAAAAATTTGTTCTTGATTCCGGCTGGAATCAAGAACAGATAGCTTGGAAATACAGCTTTCTTGGCAGGATGCTCTATTCGTGTTTGGTTGATGCCGATTCAATCGATACCAGAGATTATTGTAACGATAGCGATAGTAGAATAGTGGAGGAGAAGCGTCCCTCCATGTCCGAATTGCAAGACAGATTTAATGCATATATGTCAAAAAAGCTGAACGCTAGCAGGGATACACCGATTAATCAAAAACGGAGGCAAATTCTTACGGCCTGTCAGCGTCAAGCGGAAATGACTCCTAGAATGTTTACTTTAACCGTCCCAACCGGCGGTGGTAAAACTTTGTCATCATTAGCTTTTGCTTTAAATCACGCGACTAAGTATGAAAAGCGTAGAATTATCTATGTGATTCCCTTTACGAGTATTATCGAGCAAACTGCGGAGCAATTTCGTTATGTACTTGGACAAGATGCCATTTTGGAGCATCACAGCAATTTTGATTATGAGAAATATGAGGAAAACTATGGAGGCGACAAAGAGCGTCTGCTAAAATTCAGTTCTGAAAATTGGGATGCATCTGTTGTTGTGACTACTTCGGTACAATTTTTTGAATCACTTTTCTCCAATCAACGCAGCAAATGTCGAAAGCTTCACAATATAGCTAATTCGGTGATTGTCATTGATGAGGCGCAAAGCATCCCAAGAGGGTATCTAAAGCCTTGTTTAATGGCACTTGATGAGTTGATCCAATCGTATGGATGTACCGTTGTACTATGTACGGCGACTCAGCCATCGTGGGAAGGGCTGGGGGTCAAGATTACGGAGATTATGGACACACCAACACCAACTGAGTTGATGGATGCTTTCAAGCGAGTTGACGTTATCATACACGGGAGCAATACGGAGGTTATTTCCGACAGCCAAGTTGTGGAATGGATGGAGGAGTCTGAACAAGTTCTTTGTATTGTGAACACACGAAAGCATGCAAAAAAGTTATATGACGAACTTAAAGAACGTAATGTGGAGGGGCTTTACCATCTGAGCGGGCGACTTTGTGCAAAGCATCGTTCGGAAATTCTGATGAAAATTCGTGAGTGCTTACAGAATCAGTCTCCGTGCAGGTTAATATCAACTCAACTAATCGAAGCAGGCGTAGATGTGGACTTTCCTTTCGTGATTCGCTCATACGCAGGATTGGATTCAATTGCCCAGGCAGCTGGACGTTGTAATCGGGAAGGTCAAAGAGAGTCTGGAAAAATGGTAGTATTTTACCCTGAAAAGCACGGAATACCATCAAAAGGTTGGTTGAAGGAAACGGCAACAGAAGCACAGAACACCATCATGTTCAATAATCAGTCCCCGCTTTCTTTAGCTAATATTCAAAACTATTTTGAGCGGATTCATGGCATTTGTGATGGTAGGGTAGAGAAAGTAACGGATGCGGAAGGGATTATTAAGTTGCTGAAAAGTAAAAATTCAAATTTGGAAATTCCATATCAGGAGATCGCCGACAAATTCCAATTCATAGATGGAAACATGCAGACGATAGTGGTTCGGTATGATTCACGAGCTGAAGAACTGATCAAGAATCTATCAGCCACTATGTATCCGTTACGGGAGATGCGTAAGCTACAGTCATATACAGTCCAGGTTTATCAACACGAATTTATGGAATTCCAGCGTAATCGTTTGCTGGACAATGTCGGAGGGGCCTGGGTGCTGATGGAAAACTCGTACTATGACTATCAAGCAGGGTTATTATCAGCGACCGATACTCCAGAGGCTGAGATACTTTTATTTTAATTGGGAGATGAGAAGATGGGATATGGTATTAAACTGCTAGTATGGGGGGAGTATGCATGCTTTACTCGTCCTGAGATGAAAGTGGAACGGGTTAGCTATGATGTAATCACTCCCTCGTCAGCCCGTGGTATTCTAGAGGCCATTCACTGGAAACCGGCGATTCGTTGGGTGATTGATCGTATTCATGTGGTCAGTCCAATCCGATTTGAGAATATTCGCAGGAATGAAGTAGAGTCGAAAGCTTCCCCAAGGAAGAAAGCGATCTATATTACTGAGGAGCGTCAGCAACGCGCTTCGCTTGTTCTTAAGAATGTTGAATATATCATTGAGGCCCACTTCGAGATGACCGGCAAAGGGGGAGCAGAGGAAACCCCAGAAAAGCATTATAACATCTTTTTACGCAGGGCAAGACAAGGCCAA
This sequence comes from Brevibacillus fluminis, assembly GCF_052072235.1. Classification (GTDB taxonomy): domain Bacteria; phylum Bacillota; class Bacilli; order Brevibacillales; family Brevibacillaceae; genus Brevibacillus_D; species Brevibacillus_D fluminis_A. The sequence continues at coordinate 2,081,751 of NZ_CM125436.1, forward strand.
TGCTTCCATCGTCCGTACTTTGGTTGCCGGGAATTTCAGGTGAATTTTGAGTTGATCGAAGAGAACGAAAGATTATATACATATGAAAATGTTCATCCGGGTGAAAGGGATTTAGGCTTTATGCTACTTGATCAAACTTTTCATGTGAATGCGAAAGGGGAGACGAAGGAAGTCATTCCTCATTTCTTTCGCGCTAAAATGGTGGATGGCGTAATTGAAATCCCTTGCCTAAATGATCGGGAGGTGAATCGATGATCCTACAGGCACTACATCGATATTATCAGTTGCTCCTGGAGAAAGAGGGGAATAACTTACCCCGTGAGGAGTTCTCTTCAGCGGATGTGTCATTTGAGATTCATCTTGACGATAAGGGGCATGTTGCAGCGATTATTCAGTACGTGAATGAAAAGGGAAAGGTAGAGAAACAAACCTATAACGTTCCCAAACAAACTTTAAGGCCTGGCAAAGGAATCAAGCCGTACTTTTTATGTGATAAAACTGAATATTTGTTCGGCGCTGCCCTGTCTATGCGAGAAGAGTGCCGAGAAGGAATGAAAAGCTTATGGTGTGATGTATTAAAGCTGACGACCAGTGATGCACCTAAGGTTAAAGCGTTGTACGGATTTATCAACCTAAGCGAAGAACAATTATCAGAACAGCTTGACCTTCTCATGGATGAAAATTTGAAAAAGGCATTATTAAGTGGAGGTTTTTGTGTCTTAAAGTATGCACCCACAGGTGAGTTTTTCCACGATGATAAATATATTCAAAAAGCTTGGGAGGACTATTATAAACAATCCTCTGAAGAAATATCGGGCGACAAAGTTCAGACATGCTTAATTACGGGCGAACAAACCCCAATAAATCAAATTGCTCGACTTCATCCGAGCATTAAAAATGTTGTTGGAGCACAATCCTCTGGCGCAGCCATTGTTTCATTTAATATCCCTTCATTTTGTTCCTATGAACGCGATCAATCGTATAATGCGCCAACCTCTAAAAAGGCAGCAGATGCCTATGGATATGTGTTAAATCGTTTTTTGGCGGACCCAAAACATAGGGTACGGTTGAATGACATGACGGTCGTTTTCTGGGCGGAATCTGCAACGTTGAGTGGCCAGGACTTATTTTCAAGTTTATTTGAAGAAGTGAAAAAGGAAGATCATACGCCAATTTCGGAAGAAAGTGTCAGGGAACGGGTGAGGAGTGCAGTTTTACGGATTCGCCAAGGGCAAAATTTTAGGGACACCTTTCATGATCTAGATGCAGATGCCACCTTTTATGTGTTGGGGCTCTCACCCAATGCGGCCCGATTATCGGTTCGGTTTTGGTATACCGGAACATTAGGGGAAATTGGCGAACGGGTTTGGGAGCACTATAAGGATCTTGCAATCACAGGGTTGGAGCGAAGTCCGACAATCAGAGAATTGTTACGTGAAATTGCGGTTGGTCACGATTGGAGTAATATACCCCCGAATATGGAGGGGCAAATGCTCCGTTCTATTCTGATTGGATCACCTTTTTCACGAGCAATATTTGCACAGTTGATGAACCGGATTCGATCGGAATCCGATGATCCAAAAAAAGGGTTTTACAAGATCGGGGCAGTTCGTGCAGCCATGATCAAAGCATATTTGCTACGAATGGCACGGGCAAGCCGCAACAAAAATTTAGAAGGAGAGATAACCATGGCGTTAAACGAACAATCTGCCAGTGTCCCATATCATTTGGGGAGACTGTTTGCAGTATTGGAGAAAACACAGGTGAGTGCTTTAGGTCAAGGGATTAACACCACGATTCGCGATCGTTTTTGGGGAGCAGCATCAGCAACCCCTGCCAATGTATTCCCGCGTTTGTTAAGTTTGTCCCAGCATCATGTCGCAAAAGATGAGGAGTGGGGGAGAAAAAACGATCAAAACATCCAAGATGTAATGAGTGCATTACCTGAGAAGTTTCCAAAGAGACTTACATTGGAAGAACAGGGGATGTTTGCACTTGGATACTATCATCAAAGACAAGCTATATATACAAAAAAATCGGACAAATAATCCAAAAGCTACGAAAAGAGGGACATTAAAATGATGAATAGCAAAACAGCGTTAACGAAACGATATGAATTTGTTCTGTTGTTTGATGTTGAAAACGGAAACCCAAATGGCGACCCAGACGCTGGAAATCTTCCACGATTGGATGCAGAGACGGGATGTGGTTTGGTCACAGATGTATGTATGAAACGAAAGGTCCGGAATTATATTGAAATTGCAAAAGGAGGGGAGCCTTCATTTGATATTTATGTAAAAGAAGCGGCGATATTAAACAACTTAAACAAAGAGGCATTTCTTAACAACCCGGATATCGAGTTGAAGGAAAACAAAGCTGACAAAATGGAAGCAAAGAAAAAAGAGGATCAGCAAACACTTACCCGTTGGATGTGTGACAAGTACTTTGATATTCGAACATTTGGGGCCGTCATGACAACTGGTGTAAATTGTGGTCAAGTACGTGGGCCAGTTCAATTTAGTTTTTCCAAAAGTATTGATCCAATTTCTCCTCAAGAAATAACGATAACCAGGATGGCGGTTACGAATGAAAGGGATGCGGAGAAAGAACGTACCATGGGACGAAAAAGTATCGTTCCGTATGGATTGTATCGGATGGAAGGATTTATTTCAGCCCCATTGGCGAATCAAACCAACTTTGGTGAGGAAGATCTGGAGGTGCTATGGTCGGCTTTAGTTAACATGTTTGACCACGATCGTTCCGCTTCACGCGGAAAGATGGCTGCGCAGAAGTTGATCGTCTTTGAACATGCATCCCCATTGGGAAATGCCCCTGCACATAAGCTGTTTAATTTGGTAAAGGTAGAACGAAAACCTCACATTGATATTGCCCGTTCTTTTGATGATTACGATGTATGGATCGGTGAAGCTCCTCAAGGAGTAACGATTGAAGAAAAAGTGTAGGTAGTAGAAGAGGGTATATGTTCAAAGAGGAAGACGATTTTTTAATGATATCAGGATTACAGCATTTTGCCTTTTGCCAACGTCAGTGGGCCCTGATCCATGTTGAACAGCAGTGGCAGGACAACGTGTTGACAACACAGGGACAACAGATTCATCGCCGTGTAGATGATGACGGGTTTGACGAAACAAGGGGTGATTTGCGCATTGTCCGTTCCATGCCTGTTGTATCTGAAAAATTGCGGATTCGTGGAATAGCTGACATGGTAGAGTTCAGGCGTGTAAATGAAAAAACAGATGAATCGGTTGAATTGGACGGGAGAGAAGGATTCTGGACAGTGGTTCCGATTGAATATAAACGCGGTAAACCGAAGTCCGACGATCGGGACATTGTCCAAATATGTGCCCAAGCAATATGCCTGGAAGAGATGTTGAAAGTAACGATTCATACAGGGATCATTTACTACGCAGAAACACGTAGAAGAGAGCGGATTGAATTTAGCAATGAACTTCGTAGGCGTGTTGAATCTCTTGTCACATCGATGCGACACTATTATAGCGAAGCGATAACGCCACGCGCAGTTTATAATAAACACTGTCAGCAATGTTCTCTTTTTGAAATTTGCCAACCGAAATTGAGTTCTGTCGGAGCAAAGTCGGCTGCTGACTATCTTAAGCAACATATAGGAGATGATGGAGAATAAGACGTCTATTAAACACGCTTTATGTGACATTACCGGATGCTTTTATAGGTTCTAAAGGCGAAACACTAGTCGTACGTTCGAATGGGACAAAGGAACTGCAGGTGCCAATCCTAAATCTTGAATCGGTTATCGTATTTGGATATAAAAGTGTGAGCCCAGATGCTATGCAACTCTGTATCGAAAACAACGTTTCCCTTGTCTTCCTAACACCCTACGGTCAGTTTAAAGCAAGGGTTACTGGGGAAACAAAGGGAAATGTACACTTGAGGCGTACACAGTATCGTTGGAGTGATCATGATGAAAAGGCACTGTTGCTCGCTCAACGCTTTTTGTACGCAAAGATAGCCAATGCGAAGGCATCGATTCAACGTACATTACGTGATTATCCAGATCGAGTGGACAAGGATCAATTTAAATCTGTTATCTCCACTCTTGATCGACAGATAAAAGAAGTAAAGAAAAGTAAATCTCTTGATCAATTACGAGGTGTTGAAGGATTAGCGGCTCGGCATTATTTCTCCATCATTTCAGAACAAGTGCTTGTCAATAAAGAATTCTTCCCTTTTCCAGGAAGGGTTAAAAGACCTCCAACCGATCGGATTAACGCATTGTTATCATTCTTATATACGCTGCTAGCTAATGATGTAACTCATGCGGTTGAATCAGTTGGATTAGACCCTCAGGTAGGATTTTTACATCGAGATCGTTCGGGAAGGAATAGTTTGGCTTTAGACCTTATGGAGGAATTTCGAGTGTATTTAGCGGATCGGATGGCTTTAACCTTAATTAACCGTCAACAAGTTTCTCCAAATGACTTTATTGAAAAGGAGTCGGGGGCGTTTCTTTTAACAGATGATGCACGTAAAACGGTACTAACTGAGTGGCAACAACGAAAAAGAGATGAGATTCGACATCCGTTTATGGATGAGAAGATTTCTATTGGTTTATTACCCTATGCACAAGCAATGCTGCTAGCAAGATACATGCGAGGTGATTTGGATGACTATCCGCCATTCTTTTGGAAATAGGAGGTGATGGGTTCATGATGGTATTAATAACGTATGATGTCAGTACGAATACTGCTTCTGGCCAACGTAGGTTAAGAAAAGTTGCACGTTTGTGTGAAAATTATGGCCAGCGCGTGCAAAATTCCGTTTTTGAATGTTTAATCGAACCGTACCAATTTACAGAGTTGAAGTTTGAGTTGGAAAAAGCAATTGATTCTGAAACAGATAGTTTGCGATTTTATTATTTGGGCTCAAAATGGAAGGGGAAGATAGAACATATTGGAGCAAAACAAAATTATGATCCTGAGGGATTTATTATGATTTAATAGCTGCGAATCCCAAGTGAACATTAAATATCAATGAGGTTCGCAACCTTGATTTTACCTAGACATCTGATAGTTTTGATGGAGATATATAATTACCTATTGCCTTTTTGTAGAGGTTCGCGGAAAATGCCTTAAAAACATAAGCGTGAAAAGGGTTTATCGTAAGTACTGTCACCCGCTACGCGCGGGTGTGGATTGAAACGCTGATCGTCTTGTTGAGGAGGTCGAGCAGCAGCGCGTCACCCGCTACGCGCGGGTGTGGATTGAAACTATGTCCCAGCCCTTGGCGATCCGTTCCTCGCGCGTCACCCGCTACGCGCGGGTGTGGATTGAAACAAAGAGTCTGCATCCTTGTCCTGTGAGCTGCACAGTCACCCGCTACGCGCGGGTGTGGATTGAAACCACCATCTTCCGAACCAAAGAAGATCATCGCAAGAGCCGTCACCCGCTACGCGCGGGTGTGGATTGAAACACCCCAACAGTGGGGGTTGGTCAACCAACTCGCTGTCACCCGCTACGCGCGGGTGTGGATTGAAACGTCTGGTGGCGGTACGATTGGTGAAGTGATTGCCGTCACCCGCTACGCGCGGGTGTGGATTGAAACCCTAAGTCCTTGGTCAGACTGTTCAGGAAATCGGGTCACCCGCTACGCGCGGGTGTGGATTGAAACCTTCTATCTTCCCTAACATTCGGAAAAATAAATCGTCACCCGCTACGCGCGGGTGTGGATTGAAACGCGCCAAACCAGTAACCGCCGACAAGAAACAACACGTCACCCGCTACGCGCGGGTGTGGATTGAAACGTACACCCCAGTCCCGTCTGCTCTCTCGCATTCGCCTGGTCACCCGCTACGCGCGGGTGTGGATTGAAACGTACACGGTGCGACGGTAGGCGCAGGCGCAGGCGTCACCCGCTACGCGCGGGTGTGGATTGAAACACCCCAACGACAACATCGAGTGTGGCAGATGCCTGGTCACCCGCTACGCGCGGGTGTGGATTGAAACCCCACAGATTGACCATCAGCACATCCGCCACCGTTGGTCACCCGCTACGCGCGGGTGTGGATTGAAACATTGTAAACTGGATCAAGATAAGTAAAAGCTTGTTGTCACCCGCTACGCGCGGGTGTGGATTGAAACAACTAACTTTGATTTAATTTCGGACTTTTTAATCGTCACCCGCTACGCGCGGGTGTGGATTGAAACGTGTTGGTGTTGCACCCATTTACTGTGTCCCTCCGTCACCCGCTACGCGCGGGTGTGGATTGAAACCATACTGAGCATGGACAGGAATTTTTGCGACAGTGTCACCCGCTACGCGCGGGTGTGGATTGAAACTGTTTTTTGGTGCGGAAGATGACCGTCGCGCTTGGGTCACCCGCTACGCGCGGGTGTGGATTGAAACCAGATCGGCAAGCCGTTGCAGCAGATCGGGAGGAGTCACCCGCTACGCGCGGGTGTGGATTGAAACAGTCTACTACTATCAAAAGCAAGGGGGTAAGGCAGTCACCCGCTACGCGCGGGTGTGGATTGAAACCATTGGATACTTGAATTTCGACGTGCTGCCCTTGGGTCACCCGCTACGCGCGGGTGTGGATTGAAACTGCATCATGTTTTGCAGATCGTTCAGCATATCCGGGTCACCCGCTACGCGCGGGTGTGGATTGAAACTTCTTGGAGCTGAACAACCCGATCACGCAATATCGTCACCCGCTACGCGCGGGTGTGGATTGAAACACCTCCGTAATGCCCGAAGTTGCATCTGCTGTCCACGTCACCCGCTACGCGCGGGTGTGGATTGAAACCGAAAGCTACAGACGTACTCTTGAAGCTGCTGCATGTCACCCGCTACGCGCGGGTGTGGATTGAAACACGCTGACCGGCCTGAATGTCCGCGACAAGGATAAAGTCACCCGCTACGCGCGGGTGTGGATTGAAACAGGTATGGCTTGTTGCGCTGCCAAAAGTAACGATATAGTCACCCGCTACGCGCGGGTGTGGATTGAAACAGTACATTCGGAATGGTTGATTGTAAGGTCAATTGTCACCCGCTACGCGCGGGTGTGGATTGAAACTCCGCCGCTTCAAAAACATCTTCACGCGTCACGCGTCACCCGCCACGCGCGGGTGTGGATTGCAACACGCCTGCTGGATAAACTTTATCTAAAACTTCAAACGACTCGATAATCAATCACATGATTTTGCCGTTTTCCACCAGATTACTTATGCTTTCATAAAGAAAAGAACCGTTGCCGAGGGGGAGGCAGACGGTTTTTTCGCGTTTGATCCGTTTGAGTGATGATGTTCAGTTGAAGGGCTTCGGGTAGCTTTTAGCCGCATGCTTTACATGCCAGGCTTCTTCGCCCGATTCGCTTGTACCATGGCGACACCGCTGGGGGTCAATGTCGTGCCGATCCGCCCGCGGGCTTTGTGAATATACCCCCGCTGCTCCAACAGGTTCAATCTGTGTCGCACTTGCTGCTCAGTCAACGGCTTGCGCCATGTTTGGCTCAAGTCCACGAGGCGCTTGCGGTTCGGGATTTGCCCGCTTTCGCGGATGGCATACAGCGCATCGAGGAGTGACAAAAGCTCTTCGTCTTCAAACGTGAAGGAGGCAGGCAAGGAGGCTGGCGCAGCGTATCCGGTCGCGGCGGGAGCGGATTGTACCGAGCGCAGGCTTTCCTGAAAACTGTTTTTATTGGGGATGTCGCTTAGGCGGATCAGATTTCCGTCGCAGACCGCCTGCATATAGTCAATCGTGTTTTTCAATTCCCGTACATTGCCGTACCATGGCATGGCCTTCAGTTGCCCGATGACATCCGGCATGATGCGTATTTGTTCCGTTCCGTTTCGTTTCATAAAGGATTCGATCAGCAGGGGGATGTCTTCTGCGCGTTCACGCAAAACGGGAAGGTGAAGAAACAGCACTTTGAGCCGATGGTACAAGTCTTCACGAAATTTCCCCAAGTTGATCATGGTGAGCAAATCTTTGTTGGTTGCGGCGACAATGCGGACGTCGATCGGGATGATTTTCGATCCGCCGATGCGCATGATTTCCTTTTCCTGCAAAACCCGCAGGAGCCGTGCCTGGAGCTTGAGGCTTGTGTCGCCGATCTCGTCCAAAAAAATGGTGCCCCCGTTCGCCTGTTCAAACAACCCGACTTTCCCACCCTTTTTCGCCCCGGTAAACGCGCCATCCTCATAGCCGAACAGCTCGCTTTCCAGCAAATCTTCCGAAATCGCGCTGAAGTTGACGGCGAGAAACGGTCCTTTGCTCCGCTGTGAACAGTTGTGAATGGCGCTGGCAAACAGCTCCTTGCCGGTGCCGCTTTCGCCCTCAATCAAGATGGGCAGCTCGGTTTTGGCGAGCTTCATCGTTTTTTCCTTTGTTGCCACAAGCAGTTCGCTTTGTCCGACGATGTCAGCCATCGTGTACTTGGCGATATAGCCTTTCTTCTGCAGTTCGAGCTGCAGTCTTTTTTCCAGCTCGATTGTTTTTCGCGCATTTTTGAATGTGGCGACGGACGATTGGTCGGTATCGAGCTGAAACCGATGGACGACAACCTCGATTTGACCAAGCGAAAACCAGCGATCCTCCTCTTTGTCCGTGTTTTGAATGAATGCGACAAGCTCCGGATTGTCCAAAACATGCAGGAGCTTTTTGCCGATCACACGCTCTGGTTTGACGTGTAGCAGATGGCCAAGCTCTTCGTTGAAAACCGTGATGTAGCCGGCTTTGTTAACCGCGAGTATGCCGTCGTTGACGCCATTGAGCACTTGATGCAAATGGTGGTTGGAGTCATTCGCCTTTTGCATGGCATCGACCAGCCGCTTGCTGAGCTGGATGATTTTTCGCATGTAACGCTGGGAAACGACATTGCCAGGCTCGGTCAAATGAAAATGGTCCAGTATTTGGATGATCGTGGAAATATCCAGCAAGCGCGGATTGATGCGGATGACCTCTTTGACGTAAGGCGGGATTTGGTGAAAATTGCTTGGGGCGACGGCGATTTCGACCTTGGGAAACTGCAGATTGCCCGGGTAGCAGGGGATGTAATGAAGATGGTTGACGCCAAGCTCCTGCAACGATTCGATCGTTTCCATGCACGTTTCCAGCGAATCGTTGATGAACATGATGCTTGTACCGGTTGGGTAGCACAGCAGTTTGTCGATGTTTTCGTAGTTGATGATCCGTTTTCCGGAAATGACTTTGCAGCCAGGGCCGATGCATTGCTGGATGGAGGGGATGGTCTCGGCAAGCTTGTGGGAAAGCACGATGAATTGGTTTTCCAGCGGATGCCCGGGGAGCCCTTCTTCGATGGAAAAGCTGGTGATTCCGACGTAATCGCCGATGATTTCTTCCAACTGTCGATGCAGAACGGTTCTCGTAATCGTGCTGCCGGTAAGCAGGACCAAGCTGTTCATGCCTATTCCTCCTGGGGTGTATTTGGGTGAGTGGTTTTTGGGTGCGATTTATCGGTTCTTTTAACTATAACCGAATTTTCAGATAGCTGGAAGGTTGTTTTTGGGTTTGGTTGGGTCAGATGGTCGCCGGGTTTTCAAGGCATCGCGTGGGCAAACGTGAAAAAAACGAGTAAAAACGCGATTCGAATCAATTGGCAGAAAAATTGCAATAGCATTCTGGCGATCACGTGAAAGCGAATGGGGGTACGTCATGGAAATATCCGTTTTTAAAAAGATGATCGAGCAACGACAAGCATCGTATATGGAAGCATTGTTTCGCGTGTTGCGGCAAAAAAGCATCAGCACGCTCAACATCGGGATTCGCGAGTGTGCCGAAATGCTGCGGGAATTGATGGAGGAGGTCGGCTTGCAGGCGCGCTTGCTTGAAACCGCTGGCCATCCGGTTGTATACGGCGAACGAATCTGTGATCCGCAGGCATTCACGCTGCTGATCTACGGTCACTATGATGTCCAGCCGCCTGATCCAATTACCGAATGGCTGTCACCGCCGTTTGAACCGACGATTCGGGATGGGCGGATTTATTGCCGGGGGGTTGGCGACAACAAGGGGCAATTGATGGCGCAGATTCTTGCGGTCAAAACCTATCTGGATATCGCCGGGGAGCTGCCGATCAATGTCAAGCTTATTCTGGAAGGCGAAGAGGAGAATGGCAGCCCTCATTTGGCAGCTTTCGTGGAAGCGAACAAGGAGTTGTTGCGCTGTGATCTCGTGTATACAGCGGATGGACCGATGCATTGGGGGACGCCGTCCGTCCTGCTCGGTGTCCGCGGGGTTCTCAGCGTGGAGCTGATTGCCAAAGGAGCGGATCGGGATCATCATTCCGGAAATTACGGCAACATCGCGCCGAATCCGGCCTGGAAGCTGATTGAGCTGCTGCGGACGATGCGGGATGAAAGCGGCCGGGTTTTGATCGAAGGGTTTTATGACCACATCGTCGAACCGACGGAGCTGGAGAAAAAGCTGCTTGGGCAACTGCCGTTCGAACCGGATCAAGTTCGTGAGCAAGTTGGAGCGCCCGATCTTGCATTGCCGTTGGACGGTACAGCGTTCCATCGCCTTACCTCGATGGAGCCGACCTTCAATATTTGCGGGTTTCATAGCGGGTATACCGGGGAAGGCATGAAGACGATTATTCCGTCTGTCGCGTGCGTCAAGATGGACATGCGGCTCGTCATCGAGCAAGACCCGGATGATGTGTACCGCAAGTTTTGCGCGCACGTCCAAAAGCACGCTGCCGATGTCGAGGTCAAACGGCTGGGCGGCATGCTTCCGTCGCGGACTGCCGCGGATTTGAACGTTGTGCGGGAGATTGTGGGCGCTGTGCGCGGGGCATTTGAGCAGGAACCGGTCATTTTGCCGTCTGTTGGGGGCAGCTTGCCTGATTATGTCTGGACGAAAATTTTGGGGGTTCCTTCCGTCATCGTTCCTTATGCCAATACAGACGAGGCGAATCACGCGCCAAATGAAAACATGAAGATCGATTATTTTTTGAAAGGGATTGCCTGCACCTGCGAGGTCATCCGCAAGCTTGGCGAGTTCGCCGCGAATGGCACGAGCGCTGCGGGGCAATCAAATTCACACCACTAGCAACGGCTGATCCATCATAAGGGGGATTCATCGATGAAAAGAATGCGTTCAATCGGTTTGGCAGTCGGTTTGAGCTGCCTGTTATTGATCAGTGCAACGGGATGCGGCAACACCGCCCAAGAAACCGGTCAGGCGGAACCATCCGCACCCGCTGCAAGCAAACAGGCAAACGGTGAACCGAAAGCGGGTGGCACGATCACGATGGCGATGCCTGCCGAACCCGATACATTGGATGTGCAGAGAACCAATATGCTGTCATCGGACACGATCGCGATGCTGCTTGGAGATACACTTCTGTCCCAAGATCCCGAGACGCACGAGCTGAAGCCGAATTTGGCAGAATCGTACAACATCTCGGAGGATGGGTTGACGTGGACGTTTACGCTGCGAAAAGGGGTCGCGTTTCACGATGGAACGCCATTGACAGCAAAGGCATTGAAAGCGACCTATGAGCGGGCTTTAGATCCGAAAACACAAGCGAAAGATGCGCGAACCCGGTTGCAGCCGTTGCAATCGATCGAGGCTTTGGACGATCAGACGTTTGTGATGCACTTGAAGGAACCATCCGCACCTTTGCTGTTGAATCTGAGCAATCTCAGCTTCTTGCAGCCGTTATCCTCCGCGGCGATCCAAACATTCGGCGATCAATACGGACGCAACCCGGTCGGAGTCGGTCCGTGGAAATTTGAAAGCTGGAAACCGGGCGAGTCGGTCACGCTGGTGCGCAATGAGGCGTACCATTCGCCGTCGCCATTCGCCAAAAACAAAGGGCCGGTGCGTCCGGAGCGATTGGTCATCAAATTCATCAAAGACAACCAGACGATGATGGCAGCGCTTGACAGCGGGTCAATCGATATTGCGACCTATGTGGCTCCGAAGGATGTGAAGAAATACAAAAAGAATGACGCGTATACGGTTCTCGAACAAATGAGAAGCGGCCTCGGATTGTTCGTCGAAATGAACCTGCGCAGCAAGCCGCTGCAGGACGTGCAGGTGCGCAAAGCGCTGAATATGGCGATCAATAAAGAGGCGATGGTGAAAGCGATTTTGCTCGGGGAAGGCGAGGTTGCCGATGGACCGCTTTCGCCGAACATGTTCGGCTATGATCCTGCCATCAAGCAATACGCTTACCATTACGACGCGGAACAAGCCAAGCAATTGCTTGAAGCGGCGGGCTGGAAGGCGAACGGGCAAGGAATCGTGGAAAAAGACGGGCAGCCGCTCAGCCTCACGCTTTTGAGTTCGGAGCGATGGTCGCAGCAGTCCCAATTGGTGCAAGCGATGCTAAAAGAAATCGGCGTCGAGGTGAAGATCAAAAACATGGATTTCGGCGCTCTTCTCGACAGTGCGTCAAAGGGCGAATTCGACCTGGTTTTCATGAACTATACCGAGTTTGATCCTGATTTTATCTCGATCTTCCTGCACTCCAGGGAGATCGGCGGGATGAACCATGCGGCGATCCACAATAAAGAGCTGGATGGGCTTTTGGATAAAGGGCGGACAACGGTAGGGAAAGCCGACCGGCAAAAAATCTATGAAGCCGTACAGAAGCTGGTCGTCGAACAAGCGTACTGGATTCCACTTTATATCTCGAAAGATTTCCAGGTCGTAAATAATCGTGTGCAAGGGACCGTTTATAAAGATGTGTATTGGAATTTTCAAGATAGCTGGGTGAATGGCTGATGAGGCGCTATGTAATGGCGAGACTGGCATCGGGTTTCCTGGTTCTCATCGGTTTATCGCTGTTTTCCTTCGCCTTGATCCATGTCATTCCGGGAGACCCGGTTCGGATCATTCTGGGCGACAAAGCGCCAAAAGAGCAGATCGGGGAAATGCGCGAGCGATTGGGGCTAAACAAGCCACTCGTGTTCCAGTATGTCTCGTATGTGAGCGGGATTGCCAGAGGAGAACTCGGCAATTCGATCAAATCGGGGCGCCCGGTTTTGGTTGAGCTGACGGACCGCTTTCCGGCGACGGCGAAGCTGGCTGTCGCCGGAATGGGCATCGCAGTCGTGCTGGGCATCGTGACGGGGATCATCGCTGCGAAATGGAAGGATACATGGATTGACCATGCGATCGCCACGCTTGCTTCCCTTGGGTTGTCCTTGCCCAGCTTTTGGTTCGGCTTGCTCATGATCATGGTTTTTGCCGTCCATCTGCAGTGGTTTCCGGTGGCCGGGGGTACCGGCTTGACCGATTTGGTCCTGCCTGCTTTGACATTGGGACTTCTCGCATCGACGATGATCAGCCGCTTGACACGTTCGGGAATGATCGAGGTGCTGAATCATGACTATATCCGCACGGCACGGGCGAAAGGGATGAGCGAGCCGATTGTACTTTTCCGGCACGCCTTTCGCAATGTCATGATCCCGATAGTGACGATCGTCGGCTTGCAGCTGGCCACGCTGCTTGGCGGTGCGATCATCATCGAGCAAGTGTTTAACTGGCCGGGCATCGGCACACTCGCGATCGATGCCATCGCCTCGCGCGATTTTCCACTGATTCAAGGGATCATCATGTTTATGGGTTTCGTGTATGTGACGGTCAATAGTTTGGTCGATCTCCTTTACGGGCTGCTTGATCCACGCATCGAGCAGCATCTTGAGAAAGCAGGAGGCTGACAAGATGAGTGTTACAGGCAAAATCGTACCTGCCAAAGCGGCATTCTTGCGTACTCCCTCCTTTGCGCGGTTCGGCAAGCTGATGGCCAATCGCAAAGCGCGCACCAGCCTGCTGTTCATCGGCATGATCCTGCTCATCGGCATCGTGGGGCCGTGGATCGCTCCTTACGATCCTGCGCAAGCGGACTACAGCGCATTTTTGCAAGGGCCATCCGCCGAGCATTTGCTTGGAACCGATTCCATCGGGCGGGACATGCTTTCACGGATGCTTTACGGCACACGCGTCACGCTGACGGTCGCCGTGATGTCCGTCGGGATCACGTTTGTACTGGGAACGGCGATCGGCGTCATCAGCGCCTATGCGGGAGGGTGGATCGACAACGTTCTGATGCGGATCATGGATATGTTGCTGGCGCTGCCCGGCATCATTCTGGCTCTCGCCATCGTCGCCGTATTAGGGCCAAGCCAAATGAATGCGATGATTGCTGTCGGCATTTCCTCCATTCCCGGCTTTTCCCGCCTTGTCAGGGGGGCTGCCTTGAGCGTCAAAGCTTCCGGCTATGTGGAAGCGAGCCGATCGATCGGGAGTTCGGGACGATGGATCATTTTGTTTCAAATCATACCCAACATCATGAATGTGCTGATCGTCTATACGACGCTGTTTATCGGGGCTGCCATTCTGGACACTTCGGCACTTGGATTCATCGGTCTGGGAGCACAGCCGCCCACGCCCGAGTGGGGGACGATGCTCAACGAAGGCAAGGAATATTTGCTGGACGGCTGGTGGCTTGCCACATTTCCCGGCCTTGCGATTACGATCGTCGTTTTTCTGGTGAATCTGCTCGGGGATGCGTTGCGAGACTGGTTTGACCCGAAAGCGCAAAGCAGGAGCCGCGCGTAAGAAACGGGAAACGAAGCACAGTGGAAAGGGGATCACCCGTATGGAACATGTGTTGGACATAATGGAGTTAACCACCCGGTTTTCCCAGAAAGCCTCCACGATCACCGTTGTGGATGGTGTGACGTTCACCTTGCAAAAGGGAGAGGCGCTGGGCATCGTGGGCGAGTCCGGTTGCGGCAAGAGCGTGACATCGCTATCGATCATGCGCCTGCTTGGCAGCAATGCCACGACGGAAGGGAGAATCGCTTTTTTTGGCAGGGATTTGCTCACCCTTCGGGAAAAAGACATGCAAAAGCTGCGCGGAAAAGAGATCGCGATGATTTTTCAGGAACCGATGACCTCGCTCAATCCGGTGCTCACGATCGGCAAGCAGATCGATGAAGTGCTGCAAAAGCACGAGGGATTGGGCAAGGACGAATCAAAGCGAAAGGCGATTGAATTGCTGACACAGGTCGGGATCGCCAGAGCGGACGAGATTTATCATGAGTACCCGCACCGTTTGTCGGGCGGCATGAGACAGCGTGTCATGATCGCGCTTGCAATCGCCTGCAACCCGGCGCTGTTGATTGCAGATGAGCCTACCACGGCTCTGGATGTGACGATTCAGGCGCAAATTCTCGATGTGCTCAAGCGAATCCGCCGCGAACAGGACATGGCGCTCATGCTGATCACGCACGATCTGGGCGTGATTGCGGAGCTGTGCGATCGGGTGGTGGTGATGTATGCCGGTCAAATCATCGAATCGGCAGATGTGCGAACGCTGCTGCGCGTTCCACGGCATCCGTATACAGCGGGACTCATTCGTTCGACGCCGCACAAGTCGAAAGGAATGCGGAGGCTATCCAGCATCAGCGGGACCGTGCCTGCGCCAGACGAATATCCGGCGGGATGCCGGTTTGCCCCGCGATGCGAGCAGGCCATGAACATTTGCTTGGAAAAAATGCCGGACTTGCAGCCGGTTGATGAACGAACGACCTGCCGCTGCTGGCTGTATGAGCAGACGATGGAAAGACCGGTGGTAAACGTATGACCTCTCCGATATTGGAAATCAAAGGCTTGAAAAAACGTTTTGCAAACAAAAGCGGTTGGCTGCAAAAGCCAACATTCGTACATGCCGTAAACGGAATCGACCTGCAAGTGTACGAAGGGGAGACGGTGGGGATCGTCGGCGAGTCGGGGTGCGGGAAGTCCACGCTCGGACGGTGCATCCTCCGCTTGCTCGAGCCTTCCGACGGGACGATCCTGTTTGAGGGGAAAAACATCAGCGAGCTGGATAAAAAAGAGATGCTGCGCATTCGTCGCCATATGCAGATGGTATTTCAAAATCCGTATGACACGCTGAATCCAAAGCAGACCATTCGCAACATTTTGAAAGAGCCGCTCGTGGCCCATCGCGTTCCACAGGAGGAACACGATTCTTTGCTTGCGGAAACAATCGAGGCTGTTGGATTGACGGTCCGTCATCTGTCGCGCTATCCCCATGAATTTTCGGGCGGTCAGCGGCAGCGGATCGGGATTGCACGCGCCCTCATGCTGCGCCCGAAAGTCATCATTGCGGACGAACCGGTTTCGGCGCTCGACGTTTCCATCCAAGCGCAAATTCTCAACCTGCTGCAAGATTTGCAGGAGCAATATCGGTTAACTTATCTGTTCATTTCCCACGATTTAAGCGTGGTGGAACACATTTCAGACAAAGTGGCTGTGCTGTATTTGGGGGAGATGGTAGAGTTCGGGGAAAAAGAAAAGCTGTTCGGCCAGCCTCTTCACCCGTATACGCAGGCATTGCTGTCTTCCGTTCCGCTTGCGGACCCCGATGAACAAAGGGAACGAATTACGCTGAAAGGTGATTTGCCCTCGCCATCCAATCCCCCCGCAGGGTGTAAATTTCATCCGCGCTGTCATGCCTGTCTCGACATTTGCCGAACAGAGGTGCCCCCGATGCGCGAGGTAGAGGGGCGGATGGTCGCTTGTCACTTGTATCGGTAATGGAGAAAGGGAGGAAACAAGGATGAACCAAGAGCGGAAAGCCGAAATCATCCTCTTAAGCCGTGCGGTTTTTACAGGGCTTGATGAGGGACCGATTCCACGAGCCATTGCAATCGCGGGTCAAAAAATCGCTGCGGTGGGCACGGAGCAGGAGATCGAGAGCTGGGCAGGTCCGGATACAAAATGGTACCGGTTTGACGATCAGCTGATCGTGCCGGGATTTCACGATTTTCATCTGCACCTGATGCTGGGGAGCTTTATTGAAAACAGCTTGAATTTGAGCAAGGCTCGCTCCGAGGAGGAAGCCGTGGAAATGGTTCGCGCCTACGCCGAGTCGCGGCCGGATGCTGCATGGATCATCGGCATCGGCTGGGATAGCGGTTACTGGCCCCAGCAAAAGCTGCCGCATCGAAAGTCGTTGGACCAGGTGCTGCCCGATCGCCCTGTGCTGCTTTTGCATGCCGAAACGCATTATGCGTGGGCCAATAGCAAGGCGCTCGCGCTTGGCGAAATCAGCCGGGAGACACAGGAGCCGGCCTACGGTGGAATCGGCAAGGATGAGGATGGCGAGCCAAACGGCATCTTGTACGAATGGGCCATATCGATGCTGACCAAGCAAGCGTGGGACTTGCCGCAAGAGGAAAGAGTGCGTCTCTTGCGCGGATTTTTGCAGCAGGCGGCTCGCTATGGTGTGACCTCGGTGAACGATCTGCACTCGAATGGCTCCCGTACGCTAAACGGCCACCAAAACCTCGCGCTGTTCAAAGCGTTCGAAGCGGCAGGCGAATTGAGCGTCCGGATTCATTTTGCCACGGCGCTCCAGGAGGATTTGGGGGAAGCGCTGGCGCTGCGCGAGACCTGTTCCACAGGGAAGGTTTCGTTTTCAGGGCTGAAACAGTTTTTGGACGGGGCGATCACCAGCATGACGGCGTATATGGTCGATCCGTATTGCGACAAAGGACAAGATCGCGGGAGCACGCCATTTCCGCCGGGCACGATCAAAAAATGGGTGGCAGCCGCAGACCGGGAAGGATTTCAGGTGCGGTTTCACGCCATTGGGGACGCGGCCGTCCGTCTGGCGCTGGACGCGTTTGAACACGCCGCAAATGAAAATGGCCCGCGCGATTCGAGACATTGCGTCGAGCATGTGGAGGTGATCCATCCGGACGACATCCAGCGGTTTCATCAGCTGGGCGTCATCGCTTCCATTCAGCCGGAGCATATCGTCACCAATGAGCGAAGCATCTTTTCGGCCTTGCTTGGCGAAAAACGGCTCGCCTTGTACTCGCCAATCGGCACGTTGCGCGGGAGCGGTGCCGTGGTAGCTTTTGGCACGGATTATCCTGTCGTCTCCCTGAACCCGCTTCGCGGGATTTACACAGCGATGACGCGGGTGGGAAGCGATGGCTTGCCATGGAACAAGCAAGAATGTTTGCCGCTTGCCGAGGCATTGCGCGCCTATACGAGCGCGCCCGCATACGGCAGCTTCCGCGAACGGGAGCTGGGCACGATCGAGCAAGGAAAGCTGGCTGATCTCGTCGTGCTGGACCGCAATCTGTTCGACATTCCGGTGGAGGAGATTCCGCGCGCAAACGTCTTGCTTACCATGGTGGACGGTCAAGTTGTGTTTGAAGGTTATCGAAAGGAGGAAGAAGTGCGATGATAACGTTCCAGGCGCCAGACATCAGCCAATTCATTCAGCCTTATGAAATCAAATGCTTTGCCGTCAGCCCCGATGAGCAGCACGTGGTATGGAGCTGCAACAGCAGCGGTGTCTTCAACCTTTGGGCGATCGACGAGCAGGCGGCTGCTCCTTATCAATTGACACAGCATCATCAAGCATCGGATGCGATTCAGATCGTGGCGAGCAGCGAGCAAAAGCAACCGTTCATCCTGTTCACAAGCGATCGGGACGGCGACGAGAATATGCAGATTTATGCCGTAGCCGCACACGGCGGCGTTCCAGTACCTGTGCGCTACGACGAAGGGAAACGGTATTTCTTTGGCGCGGTGTCCGAAGAGGGAAAACGCCTCTACTACGGCTCGAATAAAGAAAATCCGCTTTATCTCAACATCTATTCCTATGATCTGGAAAGCGGGGAAGAGCGGCTGCTGCTGACAGGTGCCGAAGCCGAAACCCATTTCCAGGCGATCAGCCCCAATGAACAGGCGCTGGCTTATTTTGTCCGGTATAACCACACGAACATGAAGGGTTATGTGCGAAGCGGGGACCGGACGCTGCCATTGATCCCCGATGCAACCGAAGAGCACAAGGTGGCGAATCTCACATTTGCGAATGATGAAACGCTCTACTTTCTCACCAACTATAAGGAAGAGTACAATTATCTCGCTTCGTTTTCTTTGAAAACAGGCACGTTTAAAAAAGTGATGTCCATACCGGCGGAAGAGATTGCGTCGTTCCAACTGTCACGGCCTTCAGGCGACATCTACCTGGCTACCTCACGCGGTGTGCGGAACTCACTCTATCGGTACAATGTCGTCACAAGAGAGTGCGAAAAGCTGTCCATTCCCGTTGATGTGATCTATCAATGGATGGTAACGGAAGCGAAAACGGTGTATGTGCTGGGCTCAAGTCCGACGAAGCCTGCGAATTTGTACCGGAAAAAAGCGGATGCCAACTGGCAAAAGATCACCGAGAACCGGGTTCCCGGCGCAAGCGAGCATGATCTGGTGGAACCGGAAGTGATTACTTATGAGTCTTATGACGGGACACGGATTGAAAGCCTGTACTACCCGGCCAAAAAAGAAATGAGCAACGGCCATACCATCGTGTTTCCGCACGGCGGTCCCCAATTTTTGGAACGTAAAGAGTATTATGGCTGGTTCCAATATTTCGCTGCAAAAGGGTACAATCTGTTTATTCCCAATTTTCGCGGCAGCACCAATTACGGCACGCGTTTCATGAAGCTGATCGAAGGGGATTGGGGTGGAGGACCGAGACGGGACATCATTTGGGGGATCGAATCCTTGATTCAGCTGGGGAAAATGACACGCGACCAAATCATCGTGATGGGCGCAAGCTATGGCGGTTATATGAGCCTTCTGCTGTTTGGGCGTCATCCGGGATATTTTGTTGCCTGTGTCGATATTTGCGGTCCGACCAATTTGTTTACCATGGTAGAATCCGTACCGGACCATTGGAAGGCGCGGATGGATTCCTGGATCGGGAACCCGATCCGGGACAGGGAACGACTGATCGAGCAATCGCCAGTCACTTATCTCGACAATATGAAGAAACCGGTCATGGTGGTTCAAGGCGCGAATGACCCGCGTATCAAAAAGGAAGAGTCCGACCAAATCGTAGAAGGCTTGCGGGCGAAAGACATTGAGGTGGACTACCTGGTGTTCCCCGATGAAGGGCACGGATTCGGCAAAAAAGCAAACGAAATCAAGGCAGTCGCTGAAATTGCTCGCTTTTTGGATCAGGTCATCAACAAAAACAGCGAACAGATGGCGAGCAACAGCATGGCCTAAGTAGTCTTTGCTGATCGGAAAAACGGAGAGGTGAAGCACCGCTGGAAGTCCAAATCCAGCGGTTTTTTATTCCTGCAATCACGTGCGGTTGTCTGCTGGACAATGTGAGGGTAGTCTGGAGCCGGAAAAAAACGTATGATTTCATTGACAGAGATTCTTTCCATAAAAATCATACAGTTAGGAAGTGACGGTTTTGCACCAATATCTCGGTTTCATCGGCTCCTTCCCGATCCGCTCGTATTCCCTGTTGTTCATGCTCGCCATTTTGCTCGGAATCGGTGTGACGGTCACATTGGCCAAGCTTCAGAAAAAGGACGAGCTTGCCGGCCATCTGCTGAATCTGGCCGTTCCGATGATCATCGGCGCGATCATCGGCTCGCGGTTTTGGGCGGTTTTTTTGTTCGACTGGGCGTATTATTCGCAGCACCCGGAAGAAATCATCGCGGTGTGGCATGGCGGCCTTTCCATACAGGGTGGGGTAGTCGGAGCGATTTTGGTGGGCATCTGGTATGTCCGCAAGCACAACATTTCGTTCTGGGAGCTGGCTGACTTGTGTGCGCCCGGACTGATTCTCGGCCAAAGCATCGGGCGGGACGCCAACTTGATGAACGGCGACGCGTTCGGCGATCCAACCGGCGGGAACTGGGGAATTTTGTATCCGGAAGGGACGAATGCCCGCGCGACGTTCGGCGATCAGCCGCTCTTTCCGGCGGAAGTGTGGGAGGGGCAGATGGATGTGGTGATTTTTGCGATCCTGATGCTTTTGCTGCAAAAACGGTTGACCCGCGGTTTTATGTTCCTCATTTACAACGTGCTGTACAACCTGGGTCGCTTTTTTCTGGAAATGCTGCGCGGCGACTCGCACCGCTTTTTGTTCCATTGGACGACTGCGCAATGGACATCCGTCATTTCGATTCTCCTGTCGGTCGGAATCGGCTGGTATTTGCACATGAAACAAAAACAGACGACAGCGGAAAGCCCGGCGTAAGCGAAATGCCGGACAAGCAAATCTCCATCTGCAAGCGGATGGGGTTTTTTTGTGCAACCGCGGCTTAAGCCAAAAGGATGCCGTAGCCAGGCTTTCTAATATGACACATGCTGACATGTTAACAATCTATAATCAGTGGTAGATCAATGAAAGGAGTCATTGCATATGAAACCGTTAGAGGGAAAAGTTGCATTGGTGGCAGGTGCAACACGCGGCGCCGGGGACGGCTCGCAGCCGGACTGCTGGCGCTACATCGTCGAGGTGCAAGATGCAGGCAAACCAGCAAATGCTGCCGGTTACCGTTGATCTGTCCCGAGACTTGCCGATTGGTTGGCATGCAAACCGGCAGCAGACGAAGACGTACGACTTGCGTCCGGGTCTGCTGCTGGTTTTTTTACGAAATACAACAATCCGACAGAAACGTTGACAAACGAAAAGAACGAGCATATTATAATACCCATAGGGGTATATGTATAAAACATCCCGCACAAAGGAGTGACGCACAATGAGCAAAGCGTGGCACGATATTTCTCCGCAAGAGGTTGAAAAACGACTGGCACACAAAAAAGAAGATTTGATGTTGATCGATGTGCGCAATCCGGATGAATTCAGCGCAGGGCATATCGCGCAAGCACAGCTGCTGCCGCTGCCGATTTTGCCGATCCGGTTGCATGAAATCCCGAAAGACAAAACGGTCGTGTTCATTTGCCGCAGTGGCGGAAGGAGCGCACAAGCTTGCGAGTATGCGGCCAATCTCGGGTATGAGCACGTATTCAACATGACGGGCGGCATGCTGAACTGGCAAGGCGAGCTTGCACACAACAAATGAGGGGGAAGCGAAATGGGAGCACATGGAAGCATTGCTGTTGATCTGACGCTCGATTGCAAAGGGCTTGCCTGCCCGATGCCGATCGTGAAAACAAAGAAGGCGATGGAACAAATCCAGCCGGGCCAAGTCGTAGAAGTTCAGGCGACCGACCGTGGGTCGTTAGCGGATATGAAAGGGTGGGCGAACACGACCGGCCACCATTACTTGGGGACGCGCGAAGTGGGAGAGGTGCTCTACCACTATTTGCGGAAGGCGAACCCTGTGGAAGTGAAAGAGGAGGCGGCTTTTCCCCATACGATTTCAAACGATGAGCTGCTTGCGAGGATGAACCAGCCATCGATTGCGATCCTTGATGTGCGCGAGCCGGCGGAATACGCGTTCGGCCACATTCCCGGCGCTGTCTCCATACCGCTGGGGGTATTGTTGGAACGATTGTCCGAATGGAAACCGAATGAAGAGCTGTATGTGATTTGCCGGTCTGGCACACGGAGCGATCTCGCCTGCAGGCTCCTCGCCGAAAACGGATTTACCCAAGTGAAAAACGTCGTGCCGGGCATGGCAGAATGGACAGGGCCAATCGAGCAGGCGTGACAAAAGCAAAAAAAGGAGGACAAAAACCATGACAACACATGAAACCTTGAAGGCAATGACCCCGCATGAACTTGCGCAAATCGTCATTCGCGAAGAAGAACTGTTCATTCTCGACGTCCGCAACCAAAGCGATTTTCAAGAGTGGAAAATCGAAGGCAAAGGCATCGAGATCATCAATATCCCGTATTTTGATTTGATGGACGGAGTTGAATCCGCGCTCGAACAGCTTCCGAACGGGAAAAAGGTGCTGGTCGTCTGCGCGAAAGAAGGTTCCTCCATCTTCGTCGCGGAACAACTGATCGAGGCAGGAATGCGTGACGTCTTTTATTTGCAAGGCGGAATGAAGGCGTGGAGCGAGCATCTGGAGCCAGTGAAGGTGGCGGATTTGCATGACGGCGGAGCGCTCTACCAATTCGTTCGGCTGGGCAAAGGGTGCCTGTCCTATATGATCCTGTCCGGAGGGGAGGCCGCGATCGTGGATACGGCGCGCATGACAGACACCTATGAAGCGTTTGCTTTGGCAAATCACGCCGCGATTACGCATACGGTCGACACGCATCTTCACGCTGACCATATCTCCGGCGGGAAAAAGCTGGCTGACAAGACAGGGGCGACGTACTGGCTTCCGGAAAAGGATGCGGCAGAAGTGCAATTCGCCTATGAACCGTTGGCAGACGGGAAAGAGATCACGGTTGGCACAACAAAAATCGCCATGCTGCCGGTATACTCCCCGGGGCATACCATCGGCAGCACATCGCTGATCGTGGATGGCAAATATTTTCTCACGGGCGACATCCTGTTTGTCGAATCGATCGGACGTCCGGACCTGGCAGGTCTTGCGGAAGACTGGGCAGGCGATTTGCGCGACACGCTTTACCATCGCTACAAAGAGCTGTCCCCAGACCTGATCGTCCTGCCAGCCCATTTCGGCAGCATCACGGAGCTTGGCGAAGGCGGACTGGTGTCGGCGCGACTGGGTGATCTTTTTGCCAAAAATCAAGGCCTGCAGATTGCTGACGAAGGCGAGTTTCGCCGCATCGTATCGGAAAACTTGCCGCCGCAGCCGCGCTCGTATCAAGAAATTCGCCAAACCAACATGGGAAAACTGCGTCCAGACGAAGAGGAACAGCGTGAGATGGAAATCGGTCCAAACCGCTGTGCCGTACACGAATCCTAAGGAGGAAAAAACGATGAAAGCAGATATTACGGTTGATACAAAAGGAATGGCATGCCCGATGCCGATCGTGAAAGCGAAAAAAGCATTGGATGGCCTGCAAGCGGGCCAGACGATGGAGGTGCTTTCCACCGATAAAGGGTCGCTGAACGACTTTCAGGCATGGGTGAAGCAAACGAACAATGAGCTGGTGCAAACTGAAGTGGAAAACGGCGTCTACAAATTCCTGGTGAAAAAAGGCTGAGAAAGCGGTCATGGTCAGCTGGAGCACGGCTGCTTTTGACCGGATGGAGGGCGTATGGACCTGTATGTTGCCGTCGTCATGGCTGGCATTGGCCTTGTCGGCTCTTTCTTCTCGGGATTGTTCGGAATCGGCGGCGCGATCATCGCGTATCCTCTGTTGCTGTTTGTCCCGAACGCGCTTGGCATCGCGCACTATAGCGGGCAGGAGGTTTCGACGATTTCGATGTTTCAGGTGTTCTTTGCATCGCTGGCGGGGATTTTCACCTATCGCGGGCAGAACAAAAAAGGCGGACAGCTGATCAACAAAAGTGTAGTCGCGAATATGGGAATGAGCATCCTGATCGGCAGCGCTGCCGGGGGCGTGCTTTCTGCCTATCTCTCAGGCGAGGCCATTACCTACGTGTATGGCGGCTTGGCAGTATTGGCCGTGATCCTCATGCTGGGGAAAAAGGCGGAGGGCGAAAGCGAAGAACAACATTCGTTTTCCTATAACCGTCCGCTGGCTGCCGCGCTTTCGTTTGGTGTCGGCATCGTCTCGGGGATCGTGGGGGCAGGAGGCGCATTCATCCTGATTCCGATCATGCTGTCGATCTTAAAAATTCCGACCCGTGTGGCAATTGCCTCGTCACTGGCGATCGTGTTCCTCTCCTCAATCGGCGGCGTTGCAGGCAAGCTCGCGTTCGGGTCTGTCCCGCTCGCAGCGACGATTTTCACGGTCGCAGGCAGCCTGATTGGCGCACCGCTCGGCAGTCTGGTCAGCGCCAGGGTAACGACCACGTTTTTGCGGTACGGCCTGCTCGTGTTACTGACGGGGACGGCGATCAAAATCTGGATGGGAATGCTGTAAAGCAAGCCGATGTCCAAGCAGAAGGGACGAGGCATTTATTTTGGCTAAATTTCATACCTATACAGGTATATGTAAAAGTTGATAAGGGGGACAGCAAGTATGGAAAACCAGAAAGAAAAAACGACGATCGTGCTGTTCAGCGGCGATCTGGATAAAGCGATCGCAGCGTACATCATTGCCAACGGTGCAGCGGCCTATGATCATGAAGTCACCATTTTTCACACGTTCTGGGGGCTGAACGTCATGCGCAAGGACGCACAGGTCCCGGTAAAAAAAGGACTGCTGGAAAAGGCGTTCGGGTGGATGATGCCGCGTGGGGCCAATCGATTGGGACTGTCCAAGATGAACATGCTCGGGATGGGGCCGGAGATGATCAAGCATGTGATGAAAAAGCACAATGCATTGTCGCTGCCGCAGCTGATCGAGCTTGCACAGGAGCAGGGCGTGAAGCTGGTCGCCTGTACGATGACGATGGACCTGCTCGGGCTCAAGCAGGAGGAGTTGCTCGATGGCCTGGAATATGCAGGCGTCGCCGCGTATTTGGGCGATGCGACACAAGCGAAGGTGAACCTCTTCATCTAAACCGTCCCTTATTCGTGTATACTATACCTGTACATGTATACGTTGGGGGGAAGCGAAATGGATTACCAGTACGGTGAAGATATCAAGCGTCGGCTGCTGCGCATCGAAGGTCAGGTGCGCGGCGTGCTGAAGATGATGGAGGAGCAGCGGAACTGCAAGGAAGTCGTCGCGCAGCTGACGGCGATCCGCAATGCTTCGGATAAAGCGATCGCCCAGATTGTCGCGGAAAATTTGCAGCGCTGCCTGCTGGAAGAACAGGCGAGCGGAAAAGACACGGGAGCGATTGTGCGGGAAGCCGTCGATTTGCTGGTGAAAAGCCGCTAAAGATGAAGGGGGATTGCCAGCATGGACATTTCAACTTGGGTGTCGATCGCGCTGTATGTGCTGCTCGGCTGGTTTTTGTACACGCGGTTCGCGCCTGTAAAAGGGCTGCAAAACTTGACTGCTGCGCAGTTTGGGGAGCGTCTGCGCAGCGCGGTCGTGATTGATGTGAGGGAAGCGAACGAATTTCGGTCGGGTCACATCCCGCATGCGATTCATATCCCGCTCGGTCAGCTTGACAGGCGGATCGGCGAAATTCCCAAGCAAAAGGAAGTCCTTTTGTATTGCCGAAGCGGCATGAGAAGCAAGCAGGCGGCGAAAGTGCTGAAAAAGCATGGCTTTGCCCATATCGCTCATTTGCAGGGCGGCATTTTAGCCTGGAATGGCAGTCTGCAGAAATAACCCCTTTCACGAAGGGGTTATTTCTGTGTCAAACTCCTACTTCAAGTCAATGATGTTCATCGAGGCAATGTGTCGCTGTGTCTCGGGCGTCCCGTTTTGATAAAGCAGCGTATACACTTGCTGGAGCAATTTGTCATACGTATCATTTTCTTCATCGAAATGATAGGGAACGGCGACGACATGTGCGCGCCAGAAGGAGTGGTAATCGGCCGCGTTCATTTGCTGGAATAGATCGCGCAACAATTTCAGTTCGAAATCGGTTGCCTCGATTTCCAGCTCATAAGCAGCATCGCCCTGATTTTCCATGATCGTTCCGGCTTGAACAGAGACGTAATATCGTTTTTTGGTCATGGCTCCCCCTGAAAAAAATTAATAAAGTGCGGCCCACAAGATCCAGCCGCCTGCCAAAAGAAGTAAGGCGACGATGTAAAACACGGCAGCGGTATTGCCCATGATGCGATGTTTGGACATCGAGCTGCCGACCGACATGTCCCTCTCCCTGTTTTCTTGTTTTTTACCGTACCAAAGGGTGGCGATAAAGCCTAAAATACAAATGATGGAACCAATCGTCAGAAGCATGGGCATCAAGCTAATCGTTGCTCACTCCCTAAAATGCTTTTAACAGTAGTTTGCCACGATAGAAGTGACCTATGCGTGCACTTCGGCCGCGTACGATCAAACAAAAGAAAAAAGCGTCGGCACATCATGCGTGCAGACGCTTTTTTGCTAGCAGACCGTTTCGGCGAACCCGCCCCACAATCCGTTTGTTTTGCGTTGCTTCCACTGTTTTCACCGCTTTCGTCGTTACATACATTCGTTTAGACGACCGTCACTTTGCTTACATCCGCTTTGTAGCCTTTGAGAATGGCGTAGGTGGCTTTATCCATGACGGCACCGTCAAAAATCGCTTTTTTCACATCGGTTTTAAACGAGACATTGTGGAAGACGGCATTGCGGAAGGAAGTCCCTTTCAATCCGGCGGAAGAGAAGTCCGTTCCGTTGAACGTCAAATTGTCCATGCACACGCCTGACAAATCGGAGCTGTGGAAGTCGACATGGTCCAGCCGGCAGTTGGCGAAGCTGGCGCCGCGGAGATTGGATCGGATGATTTTGGCTCCGGTCAGGTTGGCGTTGTCGAATTTGACGCGATCGAGATTGCTGCTTTTGAAGGAGCTGTGCGACAGGTCGGAATGGCTGAAGTCCGAATCTTGCAGATTGCAGTAATTGAACTTGCCGTCGTGCACTTCAATCGACCGCAGATCGGATTTTTGCAAATTGCTCATGGAGAAGTTCATCCCGACGATTTTTTGCAGCTTGCGCGTATTGGTACTGATGCCTTCGATCAAATCGGAAATTTCCCCGATGGAGGCAATCGTCCGCGCAAAGGCGGTCTCGTCGTCCAGGCCTGTCGCTTTCAAGTCATCGAAACGCTCCTGCAAATTGGCGGAAAGCTCCTCTTTCAGCTCACTAATCGGCCCGATCGGCTCATATTGCGCAAAAATACCTTCCAGATAGTTTTGGATTCTCACGTTCATTGTTCCCTCCACCTTTCGTTACAATAGTACATCCAAAATCTTTTTTGCATGCTCCCAGTTGTGTTTGTTCGTTGTGTAGGTTTGCCGCCCTTTTTCCGTGATGCGGTAATATTTCCGGCGGCCGCCTTGCGTCTCGTCTCCCCAATAGGAGACGATGTTTTCTTCCTGTTCCAGCCGTTTGAGGCTCGAATACATCGTCGCTTCCTTTAGCTCATACTCTCCGTTGGAGGAGGAATGGATGAGCTTTGCGATTTCGTAGCCGTATTTGTCGCCTTGACCGAGCAATTTCAAAATCATGGTATCGGTATGACCCCTGAGCAAGTCGGAAGTGATCTTGCTTTCCATCATATCCCTCACCTCCTGAGTTATAATGTACACTATATTACTATGTCTGTCAAAGTAATGTTTTCGTCATTGTTATTTTTGGGCATGGAGCATGACGGAATGGAATATGTGGAAGTCGGGGAGGAACGCGTCGGCGTTTTGCTCCGCTAGAGACAAGAATGAACAAGACCGCCTTTGTGTGAAAAAGGCGGTCTTTCGTTGGTAGCATGTCGATCAGTCGAGGTAGGCCACCACGCGGTTCAGCTGCTCCAAGGCTTCCGGGTGCAGCTTGAGCGTGGAGGCGGGATGGCCTGTCCCGCCATAAACGCTTGAAAAGCGAAATAATGCTCGATCGAGGATACAGGGAAGCTCCAACCCTACCAAGGGGACGCTGCCGACGCGATAGCCGGTAATCCGCAAGACGTCCCTGGGCGGGGCGAGCTTCACCTGTGCAACGCCCAGGATGGCCGCGATCTCCTCCAACCGCACGCGTCCGCGCGCCCCCGATACGATCAGCGCGACATAACCGTTGTCTGTGGCCAAAATCAAGGTAGGAGCGGTCTGGCCCAGTTCAATGCCCAAATAATCCGCTCCTTCCTGTGCCGTCCGAAGATGTTCAGGGTGGGAGAGGATGTCATGCGGAATCTGTTTTTCTTGCAAAAGCGATTGGATTGGTTCCATAAGCGATCGATCTCCTTTTGAAAACAAGCACCCGCGCCTGTGATGGAAAAGGGAAGCGTTGTCCGGAGCGGTGCTGCTCGCGGTTTTGGCGATTGTCGTTTTTTCTATCCCTGCCCGTGTTCGCGTGCGCGCGCCATCGTTTCCTGATCGATCAGCTCGCGCAGCGAGGCGATCAGCGGATCAAACTGCGCCGCAGCCCGGCCATAGTCCAAATTGAACACATAATCAAAGCCGCTCGGGTTCTTCCCCTGGTTATGTTGAAGAATCGTTTCCATCTTGTCCAGCGCTTTGGCGAGCTTCGCTTCTTTTGTCTCGGCGGCGTTATACTCGTGCCACAGCGCGAGCAATTTTTGCCGGGTGGAAGAAGCGAGCGGCTGGGACAGGGTAGTGATGGCAGCCTCTTCCTTCCGCTCCTTTTCCGCCTTGTCGACGGGGATCGTGGCGGATACATCGCCATCGTAGCATTCGCCAAGGTCATGGATGAGGCACATGCGCAACACTTTGTCGCAGTCGACATCGGGAAAGTAATCCTCAAGAATGAGGGCGAACATGGTGAGCCGCCATGAATGCTCGGCGATGCTTTCGCGCCGCGCCTTGCCGGTCCATGCCGTCCGCTGCTGGTCCTTCAATCGCTCCAGCTCTTTGATGAACGAAAGGATATGGTGTTTTTCGCTTTCAGTCGGTTTCATGCTCGCACGTTGAACTCCTTTTTGTAATCTGCAGATGTTGCCGCAGCTTTTTGGTCGATGACAAAATTATACAACATGCCGGAAAGGATCAGGAGACCGCCGACAATTTTTCCTGCCGTGATCGGATGCCCTACGGCATAGTCGATGAGCATGCTCGCAAACAGCTGGCCGACGAACATGAGCAGTGTCGAATAGATGGCAGGGATGGTCGGAATGACGATGTTGGACAAGGCGACGATCAGGACGCCGACCGCGCCGCCAAGATACGCCCAAAACGGGATGCTTCCCCATGGGATGCCTGCGAACGCCAATCCATCGCCTGCAGCAAAAAGCATCACCGCAGAACCGGCCAAGCCTACGAGATAATTGATCCAGGTGCCTTGCAGCACCCCGATTCTGCGCGCAAGATGCGAATTGATGATCATGGAAAAAATGATGAGCACACCGATGATGAGTGCCAAAATGATGTACAGCATGCGTTCTCCTTTCTAAAACAGGGCCATCGCGGCGATGCCCGCGCAAACCAGGCCCATTCCGACGAGCTTGGAGCGGGTAAATGCGACACGCTTCATCCCGAATAAGCCGAAATGGTCGATGATGCCGGACGCGACCGACCGTCCGAGCAAACCGAGCGATGCGGTCAGGGCTACGCCGAGGTGAGCAAAGCAGATGTTGTTGAACAGCACCATAAAGATGCCGATTGCGCCTGCGGAATAAAGGTACAAAGGAATGCCTTTGCCTATCGTCAGCCGTGTCCGCTTGATGATCAGAAGCAGGCTGATGGTGATAAGCCCGACGGCATGAATGATGAGAAGCGATGGCGTATCGCCTGTGCGGCCAGCCAAAATCGCATTGAAGGCGAGCATGACCGCGATGAAAACGCCGATTGCGGAAGCATAGACTTTGTTCATGTAATCCTCCTTCTCATGATATAGTTATGACACTACCACGTCCGCGCGGGTAACGATGATGACAGATGTCACAGGACAACCTCGGCAGCAAAAAGGGGCAAGGGTTCATGCAAAAAGTAATGGATACGGGGAAAATCCGGCATGCGATCGAGACGTATGGGCTTGATCAGATTTTGACAGCCGGGACTATGGCGCACATCGAGCTGTTCCGCTTCGGCAGGCATGAGCATTTGTGCAAAGCGGAGGAGCAGCTGGACTATTTGCTTTTTTTGATCGAAGGCAAAGCGAAAGTCTACATGCCCCAGAAAAACGGGAAAGCGCTGCTGCTGCAGTTTTATAAACCGCTTAAAGTGATTGGCGACATTGAGTTCATGACGATGGATCATGCCAATTCCAACATTCAGGCGATCGAGGAGACGTATTGTCTGGCAGTCCCGATGGAGGTTATTCGCAAATGTCAGCTGGATGATCCGGCGTTTCTGCGTTACATGTGCGCAAGCTTGGGGGACAAGTTGTTTCGGCTGTCCAAATACAGCTCGCAAAATTTGCTTTATCCGCTGGAAAACAGGGTCGCCAGCTACATTCTCGCACATGAGGAAAGCGGCTGTGCGGGCAGCATGCACAGCATGACAGAAGTTGCCGAGCTGCTCGGAACCAGCTATCGCCACCTGCTGCGCACGTTCACGAATTTGTGCAAGCAGGGCGCGATTGTCAAAATGCGGGACCGTTTCGAAATCCTCGACAAAGGGCTTTTGCAGGAGCTGGCGCGCGACCTGTATGAATAGAGTGACAACGCTTGGGGGTGCAGCATGAATGGAATTACGCCATTTGAAAACGTTTCATGTCGTGGCCGAGTGTCTCAATTTGACCAAAGCGGCAGACATTTTGAAGTATAGCCAGCCGACAATCAGCTTGCAGATTCAGGCGCTGGAGAAAGAGATCGGCCATACGCTGCTCTCCCGCGTCGGGAAACGGACATTCCTCACGCCGACGGGAAAGCTTTTGAAAAAGCATACGGAAAAGCTGTTTTCCGATCTCGATGAGCTGGAGCAAGATTTAAAGCGGCTGGAAAAGCCGTTCGGCACGCTGACGATCGCGGCGCCTGAATTTTATTGCAGCTATTACTTGTCCCAACTGATCAGCGTCTATCTCGACCTGCATCCGCAAGTGCAGATGAAGATGCTTTGCTACAACAGCAAGGAAACGATCAAGCTGATTGACTCGAACAAGGCGGATATCGGCATTATTGCCGGCACCTGCAATCGATCGGGGATCGAGGAAATCTTGATCGATCAGGAAGATTTGGTGCTGGTAGCGGACTCCGAGGTCGCGAGGGGCAAAACGGCTGTGGAGCTTTTTGCCGAGAAACCGTTCATCACGTATGACATCGAGGGCGTGATCAAAGACTGTCTGGATGAAATCAACTGCAAACCTGTCTCCACGATCGAGTGCGGCAGCGAGGAAGCGATCAAGCGCGCCGTCGTCATGAAAGCGGGGATTGCGCTGATCAGCGACATCCTCATTGAAAAAGAGGTCGAGGAAGGAAGTCTCGTCGTATTGGAGCGGTTCCCCAAACGGCTCTCGACCTACCTCATCTATCCGAAGGACGAGCGCGATTTCAGCACGGTCAGCAGCTTTGTCGATGTGCTGCTGGAAACGTGGCAGACGCTGCGAACCTGAATGCAACAGGCAAGGAGAAACCCGCATGTGCGCAGGGTTTCTTTTTTGTTGGAAAACGCGAATCCCCAAATTTTTTAATGGTTAGCATTGTGGATTCCAATTTTTCATCGCGAAAGAAATGCTCTACGATAAGATAACAGAAAAGTAAAAAAACATGGCCCATTTCACGAAACAGAAACAAAAGGAGTCGTTGTCATGAACATTACCTCGATTGAAATTTTTACCACAAACCTTCCGCTGCATCGCCCATTCATCGTCTCGTATGACACGTATTTCGACTTGCCGAGCATCGTTGTGAAGGTAACAACGGATGAAGGAATTGTTGGGTACGGGGAAGCCGTGCCGGATTCGCATGTGACGGGGGAGACGTCCGCCAGCACGTATGCGATGCTGGAGCATGATTTGGCGCCGGCGCTGATCGGCCAGGACCCGTTCCAGCTGGAGCGCGTGCATGAACGCATGAATGCCATCGTCAAATACGCTCCGTCCGCCAAGGCGGCCCTCGATCTGGCCTGTTATGACATCATCGGCAAAGCGACGGGGCAGCCGGTGTACAAGCTGCTTGGCGGTGCATATCATGAAACGCTTGACGTGCCGTGTGTCATCAGCATTTTGGCGCCGGAGGAAATGGCACGCCAGGCGGCGAAGGCAATCGCAGAGGGGTATACCAACATCAAGATCAAGGTAGGCGGCGATCCAGCGGTGGACGTGCAGCGCATCCGCGCCGTGCGCGATGCGATCGGCTTCGAGGTTCCGCTCCGCGTGGACGCGAACCAGGGCTGGCGCACTGCGGCGACAACGCTGCGCGTGCTCAAGCAGATCGAGGATTGCCGAATCGAATGGATCGAGCAGCCGGTGGTCGCCGATGATATCATTGGCTTGGCCGAAATCCGCCAAAAAACCACGATTCCCGTCATGATCGACGAAGGGCTGCATGGCGACAAGGAGATGCGCGAGGTGATCGTCCGGCAGGCTGCGGATTTGATCAATATCAAGCTGATGAAATGCGGCGGAATTTTTCCTGCATGCAAGCTCGTCGCCCAAGCGGAGCTGGCGGGCATCGGCTGCCAGGTAGGCTCGATGGTCGAATCCGCGATTGCCACCGCAGCAGGGGCACATCTCTCGCTTGCGAAAAAAGCCATCTTTTCCAACGAGATGGTCGGCCCGCTCATGTTTTCCCGCGATTTCGGCAAGCTTACCTATGAAAACCATCAGCTCAAGCTGAGCGATCGCCCGGGGTTGGGCGTCGACGTGGATGAAGCGGTCGTCCGCGAGCTTGCGGTGCGTTCCGTACGGATCAGCTAACCATCCCGAATCAAAAAACAAAAACCCGCTGGCGCCACTTGGCCAACGGGTTTTTTGCGCGTGTTGATCGGTAGCCGCACCGTCACGACCCTCTCCCGCGCTGCACATAATCCGCATTGAAAATAAACAGCCGCATCAGCAAATAAAGCGACGGGATCAACAGCAACAGCCCGCCGATAAAGGCGGCGATGAGCGCAGCGCCCATCGCTTCGCTGGTTACCCCGGATTCAATGGTCAGATGCGGATAAAGCAAATAAGGCAGATGCGAGCGGCCATACCCGAAAAACGCGAAGGCGAACTGCAGCATCACGAAGATGAATGCCGTCCCGTACCATTTCCGCTGAATGTAGAGGGCCAGCGCGACCAAAAAACAGCCCAGCGATGCGATGAACATCCAGCTCATGTCCAGCATCCGCTCGAAATGCTCCGGGTTGTGATTGCGCAGCGTGAAAAAGGCGAAAAAGCTGAAGAAAATCGTAGGCAAGCTGTTGTACAGCGCGAATTTGCGCAATAGCTCGCCGGCATCCATATCTTTTGCCCGATCGGCGTAATAGGCCAGAAACGATGCGCTGATAAACAGGACGCTCGTGAGCGCCAAAAAAACAACGACCCAGGAGTATGGGTTTTTGACCAGCGCGCCCGGCAGCAGCTCGACGTTTCGCCCTTGCACAGAAATGAAGCCGCCCTCGGAAATGGTCATCAGCGTCGCGAGCGATGCCGGGATAAACAGGCCGGAAACACCATAGGCGAACAAATAAAAAATATTTTTCCGCGCGCCATAGTTGGCGAACGCATAAAAGGAACCGCGGATACACAAGAGCACCAGGGCGATGCTCCCGGGCACAAGCAGGGCGACCCCATACACGTAGGCGACATCAGGGAAAAAGCTGATGACCGCGTACACGAAAAAAATCAGAAACACGTTCGTCACCTCCCAGACCGGGGAGAGGTAGCGCTCGATGATTTTGTTGATGATATGGTCGCGCCGCGTCAGCTTGGCGTAAAAGGAAAAGAAACCGGCGCCGAAATCGATCGAGGCGACGATCAAATAGCCGTACAAGAAGACCCATGCGATGATAACGCCTATCTCATGTAATTCCATTCGCTCTCTCCTCTACAGAATGATCTTTTTGGCTTCCAGCTCCATCTCGGGGGGCGTCTGCCGAAACAGGCGGATCAGCACCCTTACGACCAGCACGCCCAAAAACGCGTAAAGCAGGACAAACAAGACCAGCATTTCCGGCAAGTAAGCCGCCTGCGTGGCGGCCTCGCTTGTCCGCATGTATCCGCGCAAAATCCATGGCTGGCGCCCGACCTCCGCATAAATCCAGCCGCATTCCATCGCTAGCACGGCAAACGGGCCGCCTGCCATGATCAAGGCCAAAAATGGGCGGTTCCATTTCGTCAGGCGCATCAGCTTCCCGCGCTTTTGCGCCAGCGTGACCACGACATACACGAGCGATATGACCAAGAGGTACGTCCCCAGGCCCACCATCAGATCAAAGAAATAATGGATATAGAGTGGCGGCCATTGGTCGCGTGGAAACTGGTCCAGGCCGATCACGGTCGCATCAGGCGTACCTTTCGCCAAAATGCTGAGCGCAAACGGCAAGCCGAGGGCATACTCCACCTGCAGCGTATCGGGATGCAGAATCCCGCCGACAATCAGCTTTGCCCGTTCTTCCGTATGGAAATGCCACTCCCCGGCGGCCAGTTTTTCCGGTTGATAGTCTGCCAGAAATTTTCCAGACAAGTCACCGATAAACGTATTGGCGAGCGAGAAAAGCAAACCCAGCACCATCGTGAAATGCAGAGCCTTTTTGTAATATACATGCTTTTTGCTGCGGTACAAGTGGAATGCGGCAAGCATGGCCAAGACGAACGACACGGTCAAAAAAGCGGAAGAGAGCACATGCGCCACTTTGGATGGGGTGGCCGGGTTGAACATCGCGAGCCACGGATCGATCCGGGTAATGGTTCCGCCCGCAAGCGTGAAGCCCTGCGGGGTATTCATGAACGCATTGACCGTCGTGATGAAAAAGGCCGACCCGACGGAGCCGATCATGATCGGGATGGAGAGTACCCAGTGGAGCCACGGATTTTTGAAACGATCCCAGGTGTACAGGTAAACGCCTAAAAAGATCGCCTCGAAAAAGAAGGCGAACGTCTCCAAAAAGAGCGGGAGCCCGATCACTTTGCCTGCAACCTGCATGAAGCCGGGCCAAAGAAAGACAAGCTGAAGCGCGATGCACGTGCCCGTGACGACACCGATCGCGACGGTAATGACGTAGCCGCGCGCCCACCTGCGGGCGAGCAGATGGTAGTGCGGGTCTTTTTTGCGCAGCCCGATGAATTCCGCAAGCGAGATGAAAAGCGGCATCCCGACACCGAGCGTCGCGAAAATGATATGAAAGCCGAGTGTGATAAAGGTCAACAGTCGCGCGAGGACGATTTGGTCAAACATGGAGCGATCTCCTTTCCGGTCACGACCGAATCAGTTTGGCGAGCAGCGAGAGCAAGAGGAGCAAGGAGACGGCAAACGAGAGGAGCGCCAGTTTTTTCTCCTGATTTTGCACAGACTTCATCCGCGAATCCCTCCAATACATGCGTTATCGTTCCCGCAGCCGCTCGTATTTATGCAATCTTTACCAATCGAAAGGGAGGCTGCAAGCTGCGGGCGCGATGCGGCAATTAAAAAAAGGAGGGCGTCCCCTCCTTTTTGGCATGGCGATTCATTTGACGATGGAGTGCAGTTGGATGCAGGCAGGCAAGCGGATCGATCCGCACGAGCTGCCGCGTGCCTGACCTGCCCAGACAAGCTTGCTATCATTCCCGTGTGTCCTTGATCATGCCGTCGGTCACGTAATCGATTATCTTTTCGATCACTTGGTCGAAGAGCGGCTCGCCGATCTTGTCTTTGTGGAACCGCAGCAGCATGACCGCTTTCATGATGCCCACGACAACCGCCGGGTCCTGTTTCGGCAATATGCCTTTGTGCATCAGCGCTTGCACCGCTTCGATGCCTTTTGCCGTATCTTCATAGGCCAGTTCCTCGGCCAAATGCTTGGGCAGCTTGCGAACGAGCCGCTCGTGTTCACCGTCTTGGAACACGCGCTGAAAAAACGGGTTCTCATCGGCATAGCGAAAGGAGGCGATGAAGAAGGAGGTCAGCAGTTCTTTCGGGCTGAGCGATTCTCCCAGCAGCTTGCCGATCAACAGCTTGCGAACCTCCTCTTCGTTTTTGAGAATCGCGTAATACAGCTCTTCTTTCGAGGCGAAAAATTTATAAAATGTGCCTTTGCCGATCCCGCATGCGAGGATGATGTCGTCGATGCTCGTTTTGGCGAGGCCGTATTGGATGAACAGCTCTTTTCCTTTGACCAGCAGCGACTCGCGAACGCGCTCTTTTTCTTGTTCTGTGAATTTAGGCATCGGTTTGCTCCATTTCGAATTTCTATGACTTTTTATGGACTTTTGGTCACAGAATAACTATACTATATTGTAATGATTTCCATGATGGAAGTAAATTGGCTGTACGATGAGGCAGTCTTTTCTTTTGGAATTTATGTGACTAAAAATACACAAATAGTCGCATGTATCGATCGGCACCACACGAAAGGAGAATCATCATGACAAACAGGCAAATCGAAGCGAGCCATGCATTTACGGGCCTTTCCAATTTTCGCGACGTTGGGGGACGAAAAACGGAGGAAGGGCGGTATGTCAAGCAAGGCGTGCTGTACCGCTCGGAGGATTTATCCCGCCTGACGGAAGCGGATGTTGAGACGATGCGCGGTCTTGGCATCCGTATGGTCATCGATGTGCGCACGGCGGGCGAACGCAAGTCAAAGCCGGGCAAACTTGCGACGGAACAAGGGATCACGACGGTCAACCTGCCGTTCACGGACCGTAGTCAGGAGCTTTCGCGGCTTCAGTTTTTTTCGATGCTGACGCTGCGGGCGCGGGAGCTTGATTTTGAAAAAATCATGAAAGACATGTATGATAAAATGGCATTTGACAGTCAGCGGCAAATCCAGGGCGTGATCGCGCTCCTCGCACAGCAAACGAATTTGCCGGCGCTCATCCATTGTACGGGCGGCAAAGACCGCACGGGATTTCTCTGTGCCGTGATCCAATTGCTGCTCGGCGTTCCTTACGCACAGGTGCTGGACGATTACTTGCTGTCCAACGACCGGATTGCCCATCGGATGAAGCGGATGGAACGGTTTATTCGCATGGCCAGCCTGTTTCAGCTCTCACCCGAACGCATCAAGCCATTGCTCGAGGTGCGGCGCGACTATCTGGACGATGTGATACAGGCGGTTTTGGCGCGTCATGGCACGATGGAAGCGTATCTCACACGCGATTGCCAGATCGATCCGAAAGACTTGCAGCAGGTAAAACAACTGTTGCTAGACGACGAGGCAATCATGCGCTGAGTCCAAAATAGAAAGAGAAAAGAGGTCATGGATGAAGCTGAATATCGATCCCGATCAATTTATCGAGCGCGTGACGGAAGCGAAGGACCCGATCGTGTCGCTGATAAAAGGCCATCTGTTCATCGAGGCGGGGCTGATTGAGCTGATCAAGCTCGCCTGTGTCAATCAGGACACCTTTGATCCGGCAACCCTCAATTTTCCGAACAAAGTCAGGCTGGCTTGCGCATTGGGCCTCATTGAAAAAGATGAAATCCGTCCGTTTTTGTTTCTCAATGACCTGCGCAATTCCCTCGCGCACCATTTGGACAAGGATCTCAATCCGAACGATGGCAGACGGCTGTACTCCATGCTGCGCAAGACGGAGCGGTTTGCCTTCGCCTTGCAGCATCACCCTGTGTTGAAGCGCGACCCCGATTACATCAACCCGAACGAGTTTCCCGATATTTTGCATATTTGCCTGATCCATTTTGTCGCGATTCTGGATGTGAGCATCACGCATTTTCGCACGAGGCATCCCGCCAAACATACGCTGCCGTTCACGCCGGCCTTTTACAGCAGAGAGAAGCGCCCGTGACGGCACGACCTGCCAATCAAGACGGCCTCCCTTTTCGCAAGGGGGGATTTTTTCTGTCAAAAAACGCAGGCACAGGTCAGCCCATCGATCGTTTTCACTACTGATTTTGATCGGAAAGGCGTGATTGATGGGGAGAAAAGCCAAACGGTATACTGAGGATGCAAATGAGGAAATACAAAAAATCCCAAATAAACGGAGGAATCAACCATGTCCCAAGCCATTATCCACACAGGAAAATCGGTTCGCCAAATCGCCATCCACCAGTTGGGAGCCTTGGACGAAGCGCTGTTCGACATTCAGCCGAAAGGGTGCAACAATACGATCCGCTGGAATGTGGGCCATATCGTCGTCGCTCTTGATTATTTCCTTTCGCTGGCGTTTCCGTTCAATACAGAATTGCCGGAAGCGTACAGCGCCTTGTTTCACACCGGAACGAAACCGGCAGACTGGATGCAGGCACCTCCAGCCAAAGAAGAGCTGCTCCACGATTTGACGAAGCAGCTGCGAGCGCTCGATGAAGTATCGCCGGCGCTTTTGGATGAGGCGCTGCGTAAACCGATCGAGATGGGACCCTTGACGTTTCGAACAGCGGGGGAGGTCGTGAATTTCGCGTTTGCCCATGAGGCGATGCATCTCGGCACGATTGCGACGCTCGCGAAAGCAGCGCAGCAGTAACAGGAAGATAAAACTTTCAGCCCCATCTAAACCTTAATTTACTTTTATTAAAAAAACTCCCTGTTTTAGCAACATTTAGGTGCTTGGATTGCTCGGGTTTGCTTCCATCAAATAAGCAAGAGGAAACGCAGTTTTCCTCGATCAAACCAGCCACATGCGGCTGGTTTTTTCTTTTCACAAAAAAATCGAGCAACTATTGAAATGCTGTCACGATCTGTCACCATTTCCGGTTACGATGACGGGAGAATTCCACTCCCATAGCGTTGCTGCAAAGCGCCAAGCTCGGTTTGCAAATAGTCGATGACCTGTATCGGCTGCTCGACGGTCGCTTCCTGCCCCAAGCCGAGGATGAAGCGGCTGACCCACTCGACATCCGTTGCAAAAATCTTGGTGTCGATCGTGCCTGTGCCGTCTTCCTGATAGTGGATCAAATTGCCGAACTCATGATGCCAATCGGCCAGTTTGCAGCCTCTTGCCGTCAGTCTCACCAAAAGGCGCAGCTCCGGCTGTTCCTGGTCATCATCGATCTGCGGCACGGCAGGGAGCGGAGGCTCGGTCAGCACGGTGTACGATTGAATGCGGTCGACGCGCAAGGATACGTTTTTTTGCCGCAGCCGGCAGAAGCAGCGACAGTACCAATAGCCATTGAATGCGTACAGGTAATAGGGATGAATGATCCGCTTGCTCTTGCGCTGCAAGGAGTCGTATTCGATGTGAACCGCATGCTGTTCGAGCGCCGCATCGAGCAGCGGGCGCAAAAACGGCGCCTGGGTAACGCGGCGCGGGTTGCGCATAAATACTTTTTGCCGCAGCAGCTCGATTTTTTGCGTCGCTTCCGGCGGCAAAATCGCGAACAGCTTGGCGATGACAGAAAGCGTCTCTTTTTCAAACGGCTTGTCTGTATAGTGGAGAAACGATTCATAAGAAATGATGAGAGCCACTGCCTCTTCGAGCGTGAATGTGACGGGGGGAAGCGTATGTTTGCGCGCCAGGCTGTATCCACCTCCTGGGCCGGGTGTCGCCTGCAGCGGGACGCCGGATTCGCTCAGCAGGTGAAGATCGCGAAGCATCGTCCGGTGGGAGACGGAAAAGGTGTCGGCCAGCTCTTTTACCGTAAAGGTTTTTTTGGAATTCAGGAGTGAGAGCAGTTCGAGCAAACGTCCCGTTCGCTTCATAGGGATACCTCTTTTCTACCAATAACTGTGAAAGGTGAGATCATCATGAAACGTGTAGCTGTCTATCAAGCGCAAACCAAATTGCAAGTATGGGAAGGCGAGCGGAAGGGAGAATCGCTCCTATTCCTTCATCCCCAAGGGAGTCGCTCAAGTATTTGGGACGAGATGCTGCCCCATTTCGCGGACAAGTACCATCCGGTCAGCATGGATATGCGGGGGCATGGGGAGTCGGATTTTGCTGATGAAGGGTATGACATCGAGACGATGTGCCGCGATATTCTCGCTGTGCTCGATCAGCTGCAGATTCCCAAAGCGCATCTTATCGGCAATTCGTTAGGCGGTGATTTCGCCGTGTTTTTCGCCGCCTTTCATCCGGAGCGAACGGCATCGCTTTGTTTGCTGGATGCCGGCATGATCAACTATATCGGGCCGGACGGCGAACGGGATCTCACCCGTGAGGAGGTTCTCGCCGAGTTTGCCCAGCGGCCGATCAAGGCATTCGAACCCGGGGAGGACATTGTTCCGGACAATCTCGAGCGGTGGGTGCCGTGGGAGGGGTATTTTGCAAAATGGTTTCAGCATACGTCGCGGTATCCGCTGCCGGATGGACGCATCGCCTACCAAATCCCCACACGGATCAATCTGCAAATCATGGAGACGGTGTGCGATCTGCGCTATGAAGAGGCGTATGGCCGCATCCGCTGTCCGATCCTGTTCCTGCCGGCGGAAACGGAGCCAAAGCTTTCGCTGAAGCTGCAAATGATCGAACGGGTGCCAGCCGACATCTTGACCAAAACGGTCGTGCTGGCTGACTCTCGCCATCTCATGCCGCTCGATCAGGTGATCGCGACTGCCAGGGAAATCAGGACGTTCCTTGCAGAAATCGCGCAAGCCAGAGCGGCTGGCTGTTAATCCGTAATGTATTCCTCCAAACGCTGGGCAACGATCTTGGGGTCGGCATCGAGGTGAAACAGGATCGCCAGATTGCTCGTGGATGTGATGCTTTTTCTTGTGGCGTGGTACAGCGTTGGTTTTTGCTGTTTGATAAAGCTCATGATTTCAATCGTCGGGGGAATAAACGTATTCACGCGTAAAAGGCCGTTCAGCATGGCGATGAGGCTTTTGATCGAGGCGGGATCATCCTGGTCGTTCATATTCAAAATCGTCTGAAGGAATTCGCGGATATACTTTTTCTTCGCTTCTTCCGGTGTTATGTCACTTCTTCTCAAATGGAGTCCCCCTTGGCTGGCGCTGATCGAAAACAGAAAAAGACCCAAGTGCATAAGCATCCTGGATCGACGTGTCGGGTCCAAAATGCGGCAACCTGGCAATCATAGAGGGGTTCCCTCCGTAGACCCACGGCTTTGCGTCCCATCCTTTCGGCATGGTTTGCCTTTTTCGCAATCGATCATGAAATTGGATAAAATACATTACTTTTATACCATGCGAAACGGAGGTTTGTCACGGAGAAATACGCATTGCTTCAAAATCGTAATCGAGAGGTGATAGGAAAAAAGTGGGAGATAAAACAAGCCGCGAGCTGTGCATGAATCACAGTCGCGGCTTGTTGGTTTCGCTACAGCTTTTGCTGGCTCATCTGTTTTTCAATCGAGTCGAAATCGTGGATCATTTGCAAAATGCCGGAGTGCTGCTCGCGGATCATTTTCAAGATCGCTTCGAGGTGCTGCTGATTGTTGCGGGAAATGTCGGTCACTGAATCGACTTTGGAATAGACTTCTTGCATCGTCGCCTGCAAGCCGAACAAGAAGTCTTGCAAATGCTGCGATTTGGCGGAGAAGTTTTGCATGTGTTGGGTGATTTCATGGAAAATGGTTTTCACATTTTGCATGCTGGCATGGTTTTTCTGGATAAAGCCTTGGCTGTTGACGATCTGTTCGGTCGCCTGCGTTGTAAAAGACTTGATCTCAAGCAACAGCTCGGAGATGGACAGGGTCGAGTCTTTCGAGCCTTCCGCCAGCTTGCGCACTTCCTCGGCAACGACGGCAAATCCGCGGCCATGCTCGCCCGCGCGCGCCGCTTCGATCGACGCATTCAACGCGAGCAGGTTGGTTTGCTGTGAAATGTCCGTCACGACTTTGATGATTCGCTCGATGCTTTCCGTGCGCTCCTCCAGTTGGCCCATCAATGTCGCCGCGGTTTCGATCGAGTGATTGAAGATATGGAGGTCGCTCTCCAGCTTGTCCAACTCGGCGCCGCTTGCTTCCGCTGATTCCAGCGTGTCTTTGGAATAGGAGTAGATCATTTGCGATGAGCTGCTCACCTCATCGACGCGCATGTTCGTCGCTGACATTTCGTTGCGGATTTCCGTGGAGTGCTCCATCTGTTCGCTAAACGATTCCGCCATGCGGTCGAGGCTCTTGACCAATGTGGTTGACATCTCGCTGGTGGCTGCCGCCTGGTTGTGCAGCTCTTGCTGGAAGCGCTGCACCGCTTTTAAGGAATCATTCATTTGCTGGAATGCTTTTTCCAACGTTTCCTTCGATTCAATCGCTTTGCGCCGCTGCTCTTCCACTTCCTTGCGCAGGCCGCGGTTGAAATTGCTCTGCGAATTGAAGCACGCCATCATGAAAAGAAAGATCACAACGGTAAAGACCAATTCCGAAATTTCCACGGACGGAAAAATGTTCGCAGCATCAAACAGGAAGAAGTAGGCAGCAGAGCTTGCAGCCAGGATACCCGCAATCACATTGACCACTTTGCTTTGATAGATCGCCATGATCGCGACGTAGAAAAAGAGAAACATGAAGCTTGTCAGCACCGGGTCCAGCACAATCGTCAAGTGAATGTAAATCCCGATGATGATGACATTGGCGTACCTTACAAATGAAGCGGTTTTTTCGCGCAGCGCTTTGCTGAATGATAAATACCAGAGCGTGCCGAAAATGGTGTAACCGATGAGTGACGCGATGACCACGAACATCAGGTCGTTCCCCGTAAGGAGATTGGTGACCATGGAAAGCGTGAGAATCACCAGGACAAACTGAAGAATCCAAAGATTTTGCCTGCTCATGAGATGACGGTCCATCGAGGAAGCCTCCGTTTTTCGTTGATTTCTTGCGGGTAGAAAAGCCAAGGATAGTCGGATTTGTTCCGATAAATGCGGGAAATGTGCAGAATGGCCGGAATAAACGGTGACCCCTTGTAATTGATGGCTTGATCGATGCGGGTGAGCGGCATCTTGTATGTAATTTTCAAGGCCCGGAAAAAAACAGGATTGTTCACGCTTAT
Source organism: Brevibacillus fluminis (assembly GCF_052072235.1). Lineage (GTDB taxonomy): Bacteria > Bacillota > Bacilli > Brevibacillales > Brevibacillaceae > Brevibacillus_D > Brevibacillus_D fluminis_A. The sequence continues at coordinate 2,125,038 of NZ_CM125436.1, forward strand.
TACATGTTCATAGCCATGCTCTTCGCAGTATTTCACACTGAGCGAGATCGCTTTCGTTCCCAAACTGCCGCGGTATTGCGGAAGCACGGCAATCGTCGGGATATCGACGACCGACAAGTCTCTGATGTAGGGGGAAAACAGCTCGCGTATGATCGGATCGCTTTTTTCCAAGGGAGAAGCTTCCAAAACCGCGCCCCATTCGCCATCCTCCGCCTGGAGCAAAAATTTATCCGTACCTTCAAAACGCTCGCGAGCGTAGCTTTTCTCCGCCCAGACAAAGTCTACAATCGAATAGAAGATAGCAAGCTCAGATGCTGTACGTACCTGCTTGTACATGAGGACCTCCTTGAACGTAGCAAGATGTAGGGTAGGATATTGCAGCGTACCCTCATGTCGGATCAATCATTTCCTGTATTTGGTTCTTGACTTTTTCTACGTCTCATTTTATTACTGAGTTTCCAGTTTTTCAATGAGTTTGCAGGTAATAGGGTATGGATTTAAAAAAGTTTCATTATTCCGAAATATGAAAGCGGTGGAAATGGAAGAAAACGGCGTGCAGAAGAGGATTGTCACAAAATATATGCGTTTTTCCATGATTCTGCCGAAATTGGCTGCTATACTGAAAAAAAACGGTGCCCAATAGAGGTGATCAATCGTGCATATACCGAGTTTGACCGGAATTTTATTTTTATTGCTCGTTGGCCTGGTGCTATTCGGCCCGTCCAAGCTTCCGCAGCTGGGCAGGGCGGTTGGTTCCACATTGAAAGAATTCAAGCTGGCTTCGCAAGGACTGTTGAGCGATGATGCACCCAAAGCGAGCACGGTGGAAGAAAAAGCGCCAGTGAAGCAATCGGAGCAAGAATTGCGCGTGCAGATCGAGAAGGAGATTCGTGCGCAGATGGAAGCGGAGAGCAGGGCGGCCGCGCAGCCATCTAAGCCGATATAATCGGGTAATGACAAAACATCCGTTCCAGCTCGGGGCGGATGTTTTTTGTCGTTGGTTGCAACCGATGAAATGAGGACGCTGCCGCAGTAGCGGCGCACAATGCCAGCGCCCGTTTTCAGACGTTTGTAAGCAAGCTCCCTCTTTGTTTGCGGCACATATGGAATGGAATCAAGCAGCAAGGTTGATCCTTCGATCAGTCTTGCTGTTTTTTCGAAAGGAGCAACTCAACGATCTCGATGCGGATGTACAAAATAAAAAAACAATTGCGCATGGCGCGCACAAGTGCTAGCATTCAATTAAACGATGTTTAAAACATTGTTTGAAATGAACTTCTGCTTACCGGTAAGAGGAGGTCGTGCATGTCACAGATGGATCGAAATAGCGAAACAAAGGACAAAATTTTGCAAACCACGCTGGAGTTGGTGAAGCGTGAAGGCTTTGAAGGAGTGACTGTGCGCAAGATTGCCGCAGAATCCGGGACCAACCTGTCATTGGTCAATTATTATTTCGGCTCCAAAGACAAGCTGATCAGCGAAGCGATCAAGGTCTTGCTCAGCAGCTTTCAAAGCACGTTCGAGATTCTCGACGACGCTACCCTTGCACCCAAGAAACGCCTCAAACGATTTTTGCTCCAGTATGTCGGCGTCATCCAGCAGTATCCCGAACTGGTATCGCGCATCTTTGCCATCGGGGGGGCTGTGTTCGCCTCGCAGCAAGAATACGGCCAATTCCTCAAAACGATCGGCTTCGACAAAGTGAAGACGGTCCTTACAGACATAACGGGAGAAAGCGACCCCGAGTTGCTCATGATGATGATCATGCAAATTTTTGGCGCCGTCTTCCTCCCAACACTGCTGAAGTCGATTTTGGCGACGGGGGCTGATACCGAGATCGCCCCGCTGGAACAGCAAATCGATCTGTTGTTTGCACGCTATTTTCACGAGTCATAAGAAAATAGGGGGAGAAGAGCATGAACGCTTTACGGAAGTATTGGCAAGATTTCGGGCTTTTGGTGGCAATCGCCGTGGGAGTCTACCTGTTTATGGAGTGGGGGGTGCTAACCGCTCCAAGGCGCCTTCTGTGGCTGAGCTTCATCGCCATTTTGGTCCACCAATTCGAGGAATACAGGTGGCCCGGCTACTTTGGCGGGTTGTTCAACGGGCTGATTTTCCGCAGCGAACAGCCGGAGCGGTATCCGCTGAATCCGCAATCTGCGATGGTCATCAACATTGTGATCGCCTACCTGTTTTACCTGCTTCCCGTCGCTTTTCCGTCCGTTGTTTGGCTGGGACTGGCGCCCATATTCATGGGGTTCTTTCAGTTCATTTGGCATGGCATTTTCGCCAATGTAAAAGCGAAAACCATCTATAATCCCGGTTTGTTCTCCGTCGTCTTTTTGCACATTCCGATCGGGGGTTGGTATCTGGACGAGATCATCGCCGCACGCATGGTCACAGCATGGGATTGGATCATCGGGACCATCTATTTCATCGCGGCCGTCTATGTACTCATCGTCAAAGGAAATATGTGGCTGAAAAATAAAAACACGCCCTACCGCTTCACGCACCGACAAGTAGGGCCCTATGCGCACAAATCATAAGGAAACGAAAAACCGGACAAAGACTTGTCCGGTTTTTTCGCGCATGTCAACGTCGAACAAAACATGATAGAATTTTGCAGATGGGAAGATAAAATTGTAAAAATGTTCAGAAAATAAAAAGGATATAATGATTTCTATATATATTCATCAAGTATAAGATGGGGGGATTGGAATGAAAAGGCTATTGAAAAAATGGACGGTCGGTCCCATCGTGGCAAGCCTCGTGCTCGCTGCGGGATGTGCGAGCCAAACACCGGCAGAAGCGCCGACAAGCGCGGCGAAGACAGAAGGCGCAGAACAGCCGAAAGCGGCCGGAATGGGAGGAACGCTGACGTTCGGGCTCGGCTACGATATCGTTGCGGTCGATCCCGCTTTTGCCTATGACCCGTCGACCGATGCGGTGGTAGACCAGATCACGGAAGGGCTGCTGAAATATGATAAAAACTCCCAGCTCGCCCCCAACCTGGCGGAACGATGGGAGGCCAAAGACCCTGTCACCTATTTGTATTATTTGCGTAAGGACGTGACCTTCTCCGATGGCAGTCCAATGACAATCGACGACGTGATTTTTTCCATGGAGCGCACCAGAGACCCGAAAACGGCCTCCTATTTGGGCTGGATGTATGAAAATGTGGACAAAATCGAGAAGGCTGACGAATGGACGGTCAAAGTGACGCTGAAAAAGCCGGACGCGCTCTGGCGCTACGTCATGGGAACGCCGGCCGGCCACGTCATCAGCAAAAAATATTACGAAGCGCATAAAGACAATTTCGGCAAACCGGATGGCGGCGTGCTGGGCACAGGCCCATTCAAGTATGTCAGCTGGAAAACAGGAAGCGAAATCGTCCTGGAGAAAAACACGAACTATTGGGATAAAACGGGCGGCCCTTACCTGGATAAAGTCGTCTACAAAGTCATCCCCGAAGGAACGACGCGCGTGACCGGATTGAAAACGGGGCAGATCAACATGCTGATCGGGCTGCCGCTCGATTTGGTGGAAGTCGTAGAGGGGATGGACAATGTAAACATCCAGAAGGTGGATGGCTTGCGCAATGACGTGATCGCCTTCAATACCCAGCGCAAGCCGTTCACCGACGTGAAAGTGCGGCAAGCGATGAACTACGCTCTCGACAAGCAGAAAATCATGGACCAGATCGTCCGTGGAATGGGTATGCCGGCACGCGCCGTCCCTGTTTCCCCGACGCTTTGGACGTTTGCCAAAGACAAGTGGGAAGCTGCTTACAAGGAACTGCCCGATTACGCGTACAATCTGGACAAAGCCAAGCAGCTGCTGGCCGAATCAAGCGTGCCGAACGGCTTCAGCGCCAAAATTTTGACCGACAATGACACGCTGAAGATCAATGCCGTGCTCGCGCTGCAAGCGGCGGTCAAACCGCTCGGCATCAATCTGGAGATCGAGAAGGTGACCGGTGAGGAATTGACGACACGCGGATTCGGCGGGGCGCGCGACTATGATATTATTGCCAACGACTGGGGCTCGGATTTCCCTGATCCGTCCGGCAATTTGGTGCCGATTTTCCATTCCGCCTATGTAGGCGAGGGCGGGGCGAACTATGCCAACTACCGCAATCCCGAGCTGGACAAACTTTTGGATGAGCAAAGCAAGCTGATTGATGACAACAAGCGGGCAGATTTGATGATCCAAGCCGAGAAAATCATCGCCGAGGAAACGCCCTGGATCATGATCGACCATCCGAAGCAGATCATGGTGACCACAAAAGGGGTAGAGGGCGTAGACGGCTACAAGGATACGCCGCTCTGGACATGGAACGCCTATATGAAAGACATCAAAATCGTTCAATAAGCCTTTATGAAGCACAAAAAAACCGACAGGCAGCGACTGCGAGCCTGCCGGTTTTTTTGTGTAGGTGCAACGCGGCTTAAGCCAAAAGCATGGCGCAGCCATTTTGGCGCGCAGGAACGGAACAAAGTGGATATCATAACCGAACCAGCGAGGTGCAAACTAGATACAGAAACTGTAGGTTCATGCGTCATTTGCCAGAACAATTGGATCGGGGCATTTCTGCAAATGCAGGGGAGGCTTGTACGCTCATGAAACTAAAACGATTGCTGATCGGACGCCCGATGAAATCCCATGAGTTAGCGGAGGAAAAGCTGACGAAGCTGAAGGCGTTGGCGGTGCTGTCTTCCGATGCGCTTTCCTCGGTCGCATATGGAACGGAACAAATTTTGCTCGTCCTGGTGACTGCGGGGGCGGCTGCGCTCTGGTACTCTTTGCCGATTTCGCTTGCGGTGCTCGGCCTTTTGACGATCTTGATCCTCTCCTATCGGCAGACCATCTACTCCTACCCGACGGGGGGAGGGGCATATATCGTCGCCAAAGATAATTTGGGTGTACCGTTTGGCTTGGTGGCGGGCGGCTCCCTTTTGGTCGATTATATTTTGACCGTCGCCGTCAGCTCGTCGGCAGGAACGGATGCGATCACGTCCGCTTTTCCTTCCTTACACGGCCATCGGGTCTTCATCTCGCTGTTCATGATCATCGTCATTACGCTGCTCAATTTGCGCGGTATCACCGAGTCGGCGTCCATCTTGATGTATCCGGTCTATTTGTTCGTTTTGGCCATTTTTCTGCTGATCATTGGCGGGGCGGTGCAATATTTGGCCGGAAATATTCATGCGACTCCGCCTGCCGTCGGTACCGTCGTCTCCGGCATGTCGCTGTTTTTGCTGCTGAAGGCGTTCAGCTCCGGGTGCTCCGCGTTGACCGGGGTCGAGGCGGTATCCAACGCGATCCCCAATTTCATGGCGCCAGCCGAAAAAAATGCCGCCAAAACGCTGGTGATGATGGGGATCATCCTGGGTGCGATGTTTATCGGGATCAGCTTGCTCGCTTACGGGTTCGGCATCGCGCCCAAACCGGATGAAACCGTCGTGTCGCAAATCGCCTCGGCGACGTATGGACGCGGCATCATTTATTACTTCATCCAGGCGGTGACGGCTCTGATCCTGTATTTGGCCGCGAATACTGCGTTTGCAGCTTTTCCGCTCCTGGCATTCATGCTGGCGAGCGACCGCTTCATGCCTAACATGTTTATGGTCCGGGGCGATCGGCTTGGCTTTTCCAACGGGATCATCGTGCTTGGCATCCTGTCGGGGCTGCTTATCATCGCATCAAAAGGCGAGACGGAGAGCCTGATTCCGCTGTATGCCGTTGGGGTGTTCATTCCCTTTACGCTTTCGCAAGCCGGCATGATGAAACGATGGATTGTCAAAAAGCCATCCGGGTGGCTGATACCGTTTTTGATCAATACGGTCGGGATGCTGACCACCTTGACGATCACGCTCATTTTTTTGATCACCAAGTTCGCCCAGGTGTGGATGATCTTTTTGTTCCTGCCTGCGGTCATTTTCATCTTCCAGAAGATCAATCAGCATTATCGCGCTTTGGCCGACGAATTGCGCCTCGATGTGGATCATGAGAAGCCGAGCAAAAAAGGCAGTGTCATCGTCATCCCGGTCGGGGGCATCACACAGGTGGTGCGCAATACGATCAGCTATGCCCAGTCGCTGTCCGATAACATCATCGCGGTCTATGTCGGGTTTGACGACGAATCGGTGCACCGGATGGAGAAGCGCTGGGACGAATGGAATCCGGGCGTCCGCCTGATTGTGCTGCGCTCGCATTACCGCAGCATCGTCAAGCCGTTGACCAAGTTCATCGAAACGGTGGAATGGAAAACGGCGGAAACCGATCACGTCACCATCATGATCCCGTATTTCGTCACGCGCCACTGGTGGCAAAACCTGCTGCACAACCAGACAAGCCTGCTTTTGCGCGCGTATTTGTTCGCTAAAGAGAACGTGAAGATCGCGATGGTGCCGTATTATTTGAAGAAGTGAATGGGGGCGAAAAAAAGGGAGGCACATCGCGCGCCTCCTTTTTTGCCTTTCATGATCAAAAAAATCAATACGCCCGGGCAAACCAGACGGTCTGTTTCGCCGCCTGCCCGCAGCATATGCACGTTTCTTTCGCGGTCGGCGGCTCAAACGGAATGTTGCGCGACGTGAATTTGGTTTCTTCCTTCACGTTCGCCTCGCACTCATTCGTGCCGCACCAGCCTGCCAGCACCCATCCGGTCGGCTGCCCCTCTTGCTCGGTTCGGCTGATCAGCTCTTTTAGCTGATCGAGCGAATCGACATTCAGATGCGAATGGGCGTCGCGGTACGCCAGCGCTTTTTGGAACATGTTGTTTTGGATGTCGACGAGCAACTGCTTGATCGTCTCCACCGCCTGATCCAGCGCCACTGTGATTTTTTCACCGGTATCACGTCGGGCCAGAATGACCTGGTTGTTGTCGACGTCGCGCGGACCGAGTTCAAGTCGGATCGGCACCCCGCGCATCTCCCATTCATTGAACTTCCAGCCCGGCGTTTCTTCCCGCAGGTCGGTTTTGACGCGGACGCCTGCCTGTTTGATCGCGTCGAACAACGGATCGAACGTCTCCATGACTTTGGCCTGCAGCTTGGCCGGACCGACTGGAATCATGACCAGCTGAATCGGTGCGACGCGCGGCGGCAGCGCAAGGCCGCGATCGTCCCCGTGCACCATGATCAGCGAGCCGATCAGACGGGTCGAGGAGCCCCAAGAGGTGGTATGCACGTATTTGAACTGGTTGTCGCGGTCGAGGAACTTGATCTCGAACCCGCGAGAAAAGTTTTCGCCCAAGTAATGGGACGTGCCCGCCTGAACCGCCTTGCCGTCTTTCATCATCGCCTCGATGGAATACGTATCGACCGCTCCGGCAAATCGCTCGCTCGGCGTCTTCTGCCCCTTCCAGACCGGGATCGCGAGCACTTCCTCGACAACCTCACGATAAATCTCCAGCATCTGCATCGTTTCCTGGCGCGCTTCCTCTTCGGTCGCATGGGCGGTGTGCCCTTCCTGCCAAAGGAACTCGGACGTACGCAAAAACGGCATGGTCCGTTTTTCCCAGCGGAAGACGTTCGCCCATTGGTTGATCAGCACAGGCAAGTCCCGGTAGCTTTGAATCCACTGGCTGTACATGTGGCCGATGATCGTCTCGGATGTCGGACGCAGCGCCAGTTTTTCCTCCAGCGGTTCGCCGCCGGCTTCTGTCACCCACGGCAGCTCAGGATTGAAGCCTTCGATATGCTCCTTTTCTTTTTGGAAAAACGACTCGGGAATCAGCATCGGGAAATAGGCGTTCCGGTGGCCCGTTTCCTTGAAGCGTTTGTCCATCGCGTCCTGGATGTGCTCCCACAGCTCGAAGCCGTCCGGCTTGAACACGATGCAGCCGCGAACCGGCGTGTAGTCCATCAGGTCTGCCTTGCGAATCGTATCCAAATACCAGCGTGAAAAGTCTTCCGACTGCGGCGTAATATGCCGTGCCTGTCCTTTTTGCTCTGCCACTGTACATTCACTCCCTTTTCAAATAAAAAATCCCCGTCCCCAAAAAAGGGACGAGGACGAATAACCCGCGGTACCACCCTGATTGACTGCATGCGCACATGCAATCCGCTCATAAGAACCCTGATAACGGCAGGGCACCCGTCACGGCTCATCGCCGGCGGTTCCAGGATGGGGAGCAGACCATCTGCGTATCGATCTTCCAGACAAGGATCGACTCTCTGAGCCACAGTGCAGATCTGCAGGTCCTTTCATAACCGATTTACCAAAAAAAGTTTTTCTTGAGATAAGAGTGTAGCAGGCAGAAATGGGCTTGTCAATTTTTGCTTGCGGAGGAGGGGGATTGACGTAGAAACGTTAAATTATGGTAAAATTATAACTTGTCTGTCAAGCGAAGTTGTGATGAGTGTGGGAGGAGGACGAAAGTGTGAAGGAATCACATGAAACCGACAGGGTGAACATGAAGCAATACATGTGGGCGTTATCGTTCATGCGGCCTTACAAAAACGGGGTGCTCTTGCTTTGCGCATGTGGCTTCATCGCAGCGATATGCGAGCTTTTGATTCCGAAATTTGTTCAACATTTTCTCGATGTTACCGATCCGGCAAAAGATCACAGGGAATTTGTCATCGGAATTTTCTTGATTCTTCTGGTGTTAGCTTTCAAATTCGGGGCCAGTTCAGGAAAAGAAATTTCGCAACGGATGCTCCAGGAAAATACGGCGCGTGATTTGCAGCTTGCTATTTTTCAGCAGTTGCGACGCCTCGGATTCTCCTATTATGAAAACACGTCAGCCGGTGCTATTTTGACCCTGCTGAATACAGAGGTTTCCGCGCTTCAGAAATTATACCGCCAATACTTCCCGGAATTATTGCAAAACACGATTTTTACGTGCATCTCGTTTATGCTGATGTTTTCCTTGAGCTTCTCGCTGACGCTCATGTTCCTTCCCTGTTTTCTCCTTTACTACTTGGTTGGGCCTTATTTTGAAAAAAAAGCCTCATGGACAGCGCAAAAGTTAGCGAATAGCCAAATGGAGTTTGGTCAAAAAGCGTATGAAAGCATATCCGCGCTAACAGAATTGCGCGCCTCTTTTTCGCAAATGTGGGATTCGCAACGCGTATTGCATGTAACAGATCGGGTCAACCAATTTTTTGTGCTGCGCTACTCGTCAGCATTGTCATTGGAGCGGCAAGTCCTTTGATTTTTGTCGGTGTAACGGTCTTCAGCATTCTCCTTGTGAAAATGGGACGAACATTCGGGGGCAAACAAAAAAAGATGGCGGCGCAAATCCAGCAGGACAAGACGGCGGTCGTCATTTGTCTGGAAGAAGGGGTGGCATCGACCCGGGAAGTCGTGGCCTATCACGGGGAAGCGTGGGAGCACCAAAAGTATTTGAACGTGTTCGGACGCTATTACCAGAGCGTTATGGCGGAAGGGAAAATGATGGTGAAGCAGCTCCTAACAAAAGATCCCATCACGTGGGGAAGTTATCTGACGGCGCTTGCCATCGGCGGCTACCAAGTTTTGCAGGGAGACTTGTCGGTCGGTTTCTTTGTTGTCATTTACCAATTAACGTCGGAGTTGATGATCGGGATTGAGAAAGCGTACAAGTTTTCCGTTGAGGTTGCAGGAAAAATGGCGTTCGTCGAGCGAGTGCGAAATTTTCGTCATTTACGTCATGGACGGCGGACGAGTCGCGGAGCGTGGAACATATGAAGAACTGCTGCTGACCAATCGTGTATACAAAGAATTGGTGGAAGCGGAAGCAGCGCGTTACAAAAACAGAACGGAAATCGCAGAGATTGAAACTGCGTAGAGGAAAAACTTGCTAAAATAGCAGAGGAAGTGGAAGACAAGCAAGGGAGAGGAAGTCTCATGATCGAAATCAAACCGGTCGCGTATGTCCGCAACACCCGTACAGCCGTAGAGGATGACCACTGGGGTGCCGTGCAATCGGAAATCACGCTCGCCGACCATTTGCAGGAATCGTCGCTTGCAGGCATTGAGGAATTCTCACACATCGAGGTGCTTTTCTATTTCGATCAGGTAGAGGATGAAAAGATTCAATACGAGGCGCGCCATCCGCGGAACAATCCGGCTTATCCCAAAGTCGGGATCTTTGCACAGCGGGGAAAAAACCGGCCGAACAAGTTGGGAATTACGGTGGCCAAGCTTGTCGGACGCAACGGACGGAGCCTGACAGTGACAGGGCTGGACGCGATCGATGGGACGCCCGTCATCGACATCAAGCCGGTGATGAAGGAGTTTTTGCCGAGGAGCGAGGTCAAACAGCCAGCCTGGTCGGTCGATCTGATGTCCGCCTATTGGGAGTAGAAAACCCGGCTCCGCCAAACGTTTTTGCGGAGCCGCGGTTGTACGAAAAAAATCCGCTCCTTCATAGGGGCGGATTTCGTTCCTGCATTATTTCAGGACATAGAGTTGAACATTTTGCATTCCGAAGTTGCTGGCATCCGTACCAGGTACGAAAATGTCTACGCGGTTCCCTTTGATGGCTCCGCCGATGTCAGTCGCACGGCAGATCATGCCGGTTGCAGGCAAAGAACCATATTTGTAGCCTTTCACGTACACGGTAGATCCAAGCGGGATCACGGACGGATCGACTGCAATGGTGCCAACCTTGAGCGGATTGCCGAGGTAATCAAGCCCGGCCCACTTGCCGTTTTCAGAAGGTGAAGCGGTATAGGCAGTGGCAACGACACTCAATTGCCGAGTGAAGGCATGCTCCTTGCCGTTTGCGGCTTTCACGACCTTTTCCATTGCGGGAGCAGGGACGGAAGCGGCTTTGACGGCAGGTTGGATCGGCAGTTGGACGTCTTGTCCCACTTGCAGGTTCAGCGGGTCAACGCCCTTGTTTGCCTCGAGCACCGATTGCAGCGGAATGTCATGCTGCTTGGCGATGCTTTCAAACGTGTCGTTCTCTTTGACCTGATAAGTCGCGGCAAATGCCTGTGCCGACATGCCCATCAGAAAAAGACTCATCGTGACCGACACGAGTGAACGTAGGGAAAGCAATTTTTTCAAAACAAATTCGCTCCTTTCGACTGCCTGCGAGGTTAGTTGTCGGATTCGGGTTGAGGAGTCAACCCTACGCGTACGCGATTCACCCCAATCGCTGTTCAGATTCCAGCGAGTTAAAGCGTCCCCCGCACTTCCGGTGTGGGAAGTTTTGGCTAGGTATGAAGGTACCACACTCTTGAATTGACCGTAAACGATCAATTGTTGGAAAATTTATGAGCGCTACCCATTAATTCCAGTGCAACGTTTCCGCGCGATGCCCGTCTTATTTCTCTGATGGTCAAAAAAAGCAGGCGCAGCAAGGCTTGACCAGCCTCCCTTTTCCTTCTTTGCGTACAACCGGTTTTGTGTTCATCGTGTTCTGTGACAGAATATGAAAAAAATGACAATTTTCCAGAAAAATGATAAAGTTGCAAAATGGGGTATGAAAAGAAGGAGAAAGGTTGTTTGAAATGACGAGTTTACCAGCGGGATTGTTCATGTTTGTACCATTATTGGTTACGCTTGCAGGCTATGTGCTGGCGATCTATTTCATCATAAGCGTACTGCGTTTCATGAAGCGCAAGATTGAGCTGGATAACCAGCGAAACCAGCTCTTATCGCGCATGCTCATTTTGTCGCTGCCGCCGGAACCTGCGGAAAAGAGCGCGGATTCCCACGGACTTGAGTCCACATCGCCGAATTCGTAGCAGCAATGCGAGCCGTGCTGCGGCACGCGTGCCTATTTTGGTGCGGGGATGTCGTTTTTTTACCCAGCCTGCATCCACACGTGAACATACCCAGCCATGGACCGGCTGGGTATTTTTCCATAATGGGTGAGGGTGGCGCCCAATGCGGTCGGCTTTCGCGGTTTCCTTTTCAAAAGAAGCTGGCTTCCGAACGGATGCATGCAGTAGAATGGAGGAAACCATCGTAAAACAGAGACTGCAGAAAGGCCGGGAGAAGAAAGCATGTCGGAGATTCCCATATATCAATCGATCGCCTTGGATATGGCTCAACGCATCGCAAGCGGAGAGATCGCCGAGGGCGCAAAAATATCAGGCCGTACCTTGCTGGCCAGCCATTATCACGTTTCGCCGGAAACCATCCGCAAAGCGATCGGCTTGCTGAAGGCGGAACAAATCGTTGAGGTGTCGCAAGGAAAAGAAGTTTCGGTTACATCGCAAAAGCTTGCGAGCGAGTATTTGAACAAATATCAGTATATGAAATCCGTGTCATCGTACCGGGAGGAGCTGGAGCTGTTGCTGCAGGAAAAGCGCGAGCTGGACCGGAAGCTGGAGGAGGTCGTATCCAGCCTGATCCACTTTTCCGACCGGCTGCGCAACCTGGCGCCGTTCCATCCGGTCGAGGTGACCATTCCGCCGGGGGCGCATGTCATCGGCAAAAGCATTGCAGACATCAAGCTGTGGCAGCATACACAAGCGACGCTGATCGCGCTGCGCCGCGGCTCCGAACTGACGATTTCCCCAGGCTCGCACGTGATCCTGCGCGTGCAGGACGGTTTGATCCTGGTCGGAGATGAACAGGTCGAGGAGAGAACCATCCAGTATTTCAGCCAACTGGACAATTCGGGGGCAGCGAACAGCTGACAGATTCCAGCTACAACAAACACAATCCGCGCATGCATGATCATTGCGCGGATTTTTATTTTGGAAAAAGGCTTGAATGCGCACCGGCGTGCAACGTTTTCAAAATTTGTGCGCAAGACATGTTTTTACAAACAACTTGTTATGCTATAATGGGTTGTAAGTTAGTTCCCATGATTTGGGTACAAGTCGTCGGGAAGCGTTGAAAAATCTGATCAGGAGGTGCAGTTTGCATATGAGAATCGGACTCATGGGCTTTGGAAAAACGGGCAAAGCGGTTGCAGAAGAGCTGTTGAAGGATTCGGGTAGCAGATTGGAATGGGTGTTGAAATCGTCGACAGAACATTCCGGAAACTATGCAAGTGAGGTGCTCGGTCACGGCCCTCTTCAAGGGCTCATCCATTCCGTCCAGGAAGTAGACCTTGCGACTTTTTTCAAAAAACATCCGGTGGATGTCATGGTTGACTTTTCGTCAGCGGACTCGGTCCACTGCTATGCAAGCGCTGCACACGCAAAGGTCAGGATCGTTTCCGCCATTTCCAACTATTCCCCCTATCAGTTGGACGTGTTGAAGCATGCCAGCCGTTCGACGGCCATCCTGTATTCGCCCAACATTACGATCGGGATCAATTTTCTTCTGGAAGCGTCCAAGTTTTTGAAGACGATTATCCCGCATGCCGATATTGAGATTGTGGAAGAGCATTTTGCCGCCAAAAAAGACAGATCCGGGACGGCGGTGCGAATCGCCGACCAGCTGGGCCTAAACGAGCGTGAGCATATTCATTCCGTGCGCGTAGGCGGGATCGTCGGCAAGCACGAAATCATTTTTGGCCTGGAAAACCAGACGATTCGGCTCGTGCACGAATCGATCAGCCGCAATGCTTTTGGCCAAGGCGCGCTCTATGCCGCCAAATGGCTGTCCAACAAGACAGCAGGGCTTTATACGATGGAAGAGGTGTTGGGCATCAATGTCGGCCAGCGCCGAACCGCATTGAAATCATCGTAAACAAAAGCACACAGCAGATTCGCGTAGAAAGCAAGACCGATTGCCAGGAAGCGGGGTGATCGGTCTTTTTGCATTGGCGCTGCCAAAGGTTCTCCTGTATGATAAAGCTTTATTCGTTGTAAGCAAAAGTCGAAATATGGCGAAAAAAACAGTCGTATTTTTGCAAAATATTCCACTCGTGTAAAAAACCGTATTGTATAATTGGTCTAGACTTCTATATGTCTGGAGGATGCTCCTATTGAGCACGAAGCCATTTTTGCTGAAGCATTTTAATCCTGCATCGAAAATCCCGAAATACTTGCAAATTCGTGAGGCAATCCGCGGCCTGATCGAAAAAGGCATCGTCGTTGAGCAGCAGACGATCCCGCCTGAACGGGACTTGGCGGAATGGTTTGGGGTCAGTAGAATGACGGTGAGACAAGCGGTGGACGAGCTGGTGAGAGAAGGCTTGCTGGAAAAGCGCCTTGGCGACGGGACGTTTGTGAAGGACCAGAAGCTCGCCGGCCGGATGCATGGGGCTGGAAGCTTTTCCGACGAGATCGCGCTGAGTGGAAAGCGGACGCACAGCAAAATGCTTGGGCAGCTCGTGACGCGTCCGAGCGAGCAGATTGCCAAAAAGCTGGAGATCGAAGAAGGGGAAACGAGCGTAATTCGGATCGAACGGATCCGCTATGTCAACGAATACCCGATTTCGCACCAGGTTTCGTATCTGCCGTTTAACCTGTGCTATCCGATTTTGTCCGCCGATTTGAACGTAAGCTCGCTGTACCACCATTTGGCGCAATCCGCCGGCTTGGTGATGAAGGCAGGCAAAGAGACGATTCAGGTGATCACGGCAGACGAGATGAGCGCCGAGCTTTTGCAAATTCCTGTCGGAGAGCCGTGCTTTTTGCTGTGCCGGACGATGTATGCCGATAAGGTGAACCGTCCGGTCGAGTATGTGGAAACCATGATACGGGGTGACAAATTCATGTTTGTCAATCAAATAGATGGAAAGGGGATTGAATGATGGCACAAATGAATGTGAACCAAAAGATGCCGTCGGTCAAAAAAGGTTTTTGGACACCGCGCAGGGTCGCGCGTCTTGCGATCGTGATTGCGCTTAGCGCGGTAGGAGGTTTCATCAAAATTCCGTCGCCTACAGGGACAGTCGCGCTCGATTCTGCGCCCGGCTTTTTCGCGGCGGTCGCCTTCGGGCCGATCGACGGGGCGATTGTCGGAGGCGTCGGCCATCTGTTTACGGCTGCTACCACCGGATTTCCCATGGGCCTGCCTCTTCATTTGTTTGTCGCCTTGCAGCAGGCGGTTTGGGCCGTCCTGTTCTGGCTGGTTGCCCGCAAAGTCAACCTGTGGGTCGGCGTCATCGCCGCGGTGATTTGCAACGGGGTGATCGCTCCCGCCCTCTTTATTCCAATCGGGGGAGTCGGACTTTTTCTCAGCTTACTTCTGCCGCTTACCGTAGGTTCAGCCATCAACATTATCATCTCGGCCATCGCTTACAAGATTGTCAAAAAAAGCAACATGGTCTGACAGCAGGAGCACGCAAAAGGTCACCCCGTAGCTTTTGAGAAGAAGGTGGTTGCATGAGTATTCCATACATAGCAAAGCCGCTCGCCCATTTGCAAAAGGTGCGCGATTTGACGGTTATTGATATTAATGAAACGCAGTACATGGTCGTCGCCTGCGACTCGGACGGCGGGATCGGCACGAAGGAGCTGGATGTTGTGCAGGTGTCGGAGGAAGTGCTCGGTGCGTTTGCCGTGCGCGTTCCTTTGTTTGAGCTTATCGCGAGCGGGGCTGTGCCGATGCTTGTGGTCGACTGCCTCTGTGTCGAAATGGATGGAACCGGAGAAAAGCTGATTCGCGCGATCAAGGCGTACGCGGCGCGGGCAGGACTGCACGCAGACAATCAGTTCACCGGTAGCACGGAAGATAACGTGCCGACTCGGCAGACCGGCATCGGCATCACGGTGCTAGGCTTGGTCGACAAGGCATCTTTTTATCCGGGCAGAGCGCAAGCGGGAGACGTCGTCGTCTGCGCGGGCATTCCGAAAAGCGCGCCGCAGCATGAAGTCTGCTTGGATGATCCCGACATTCTCACGATTGAAGATTTGATCAAGCTGCGAAACCAGCCCGCCATCGGCGATATGCTGCCGGTCGGATCGAAAGGTTTGCGGTACGAGGCGAACCAGCTTGCGCGTTATGCAGGACTTTCCTTCGCCGAAACCGAAAGCGCGCGCGTAGCGCTGGATCAGTCAGGGGGACCTTCCACCTGTGTCCTGTTTGCGGCCAAGCCGGAATCGCTATCCGCGCTCGCCGCACAGATCCAGGCGCCGCTTGAGGTGATCGGAACGCTTCAATCTCGCACTTGAAGTGAAGACATGCTGCTTTCGGCCAAAAGGGGGAGACGCAATGCAGGATCAGCCAGCAGTCAAGGTGGAGCAGTTGACCTATACGTATGATAAGGCGCAGGCGCCAAGTCTGAATCAGATTCAATTGGAGATTCGCCGCGGCTCATTCATCGCCGTGATGGGGGAGACCGGTGCAGGGAAAACCTCGCTCTTGATGACGCTCAACGGGTTGATCCCCCAATTTTTGGAGGGGGAATTCCACGGAGAGGTCACGGTTGCCGGCTACTCGACGCAACAAGTTCCGGTGCAAAATTTGATCCAGGAGATTGGGCTCGTCCTGCAGGACCCTGATACGCAAATTTTTGGCCTGACGGTTTGGGAAGACGCTGCCTTTGGCCCGAGCAACCTGGGCGTACCGCTCGACGAGATTCGCAGGCGTGTGGATACCGCACTTGAGCGGGTAGGATTGGCGCATTTTCACGAGCGATCGACAGAGTTTTTGTCCGGAGGCGAAAAGCAGCGCTTGGCGGTGGCAGGGGTGCTTGCCATCGGACCTTCGATTCTGGCTTTGGATGAGCCGACATCCGAGCTTGATCCCGAAGGGAAAGACGCCATTTTTGCAATCGTCGACAGCCTGAAGCGTGAGCATGGCATGACGATACTTTTGGCCGAGCATGAATCCGAACGGGTGCTGGCGCATGCCGATGCGGTAGTCGTGCTCCAGGAAGGAAAAATCGTCTGGCGCGGCGAGCCGCAGATGCTGTTCGCTGACGAGGAGAGCGTCCGCCGTTTTCAACTGCGGCCTCCGGGTATCGCCACACTGTTCTGGGAATTGCAAAAGCAGGGCATCGGCCTCGGGGACGCTTGTCCGCGTACGGTACAGGAGATGGCAGCACGTTTGCTTGCGAACGTGCGAGTGGTCGACAGGGAGGGACAGGCGCCATTTTTGGCGGCAGCGCAGTTCGCTGAGGCTCGTGCAGGCGAGCGCCGTGATGCAGCTCCGGTTCTCTCCGTCAAAAATCTGACTCATACATATACGAATGGCCATCAGGCTTTGAAAGGCATCGACCTGGATGTGTATGCCGGTGATTATATCGCGATCATCGGGCAAAACGGGGCAGGCAAATCAACGCTCTGCAAACATTTCAACCGATTGCTCACGCCAACCGGCGGCAGCATCCTGTTTCAGGGGGAAAGCATCGCGGACAAGGATACTGCCGATTTGGCCCGCCACATCGGGTATGTCTTTCAAAACCCGGACCATCAGATTTTTTCGGCGTCCGTGCTCGAAGAAGTGATGTACGGCCTGCGGCTCCAAGGGTTTTCGGAAAGCGAGCAAAAGGAAAAGGCGATGGAAGTATTGGCGTTCGTCGGCTTGGACGCATACAGCGAACGGCACCCGTTCTCCTTGGGAAAAGGGCTGCGCCAGCGGCTTGCTGTCGCGACCATCCTGGCATTGGAACCGCAGATACTGATCATCGACGAACCGACGACCGGTCAGGACTGGCGCGGCACGCAGAGTATGCTGGAGCTGATCGGCAAGCTGCATGAGCGCGGGCATACCATCATGTTGATTACCCACAACATGCAGATCGTGACCGAGCATGCCAAACGCGTCCTGATCATGGGACAAGGGCGAATTTTGAAAGATTGCAAGCCGTGGCAGGCTTTCGAGGACCCTGCCATCTTGAAGGCAGCCAACATCAAGCCGACACAGCTTGTGCAGCTGGAAAGCGAGCTTGCCGCGATGAGCGGCATCGTTGCGCAGCCGGGCGGCGAGCGGGCTCTGGTGCAAGCGATCGTGAAGGGAATGGGAAGAGATGCTTGAGTATTTTCCAGGGAGCACGCTGATCCATCGTTTGGATGTACGGCCAAAAGTCGTAGCGTTTTGCATCTTGACGGTTTTTCTCTTCTTTTTCGTCGATCCGCTTTATAATTTGCTGTTTGCCTGTTTCGCCACCTTTTTGATGCGTTATATCCGGATTCCGGTCGAGCGGGTCCTCAAGCTGCTGAAGCCGATTTTGCCGATTATGGTCATCATCGTGATCATGTCGGGGTTTACGTATCCGGCGGGCAGCTTTGAAAACCAATGGGCCAACAAGGTGCTGTTTTACGGCTGGTTCGGGCAAAAGCTGCCGTTCGTCATGGGCGGCATGATGTTTGGCATCACCTTGATGCTGCGAATCTATTCCATGGTGCTGATCACATCGGTGCTGACGTTCACCACCCCGCTGGACCAGTTCATCCAGCTGATGCGCAAGCTTAAGTTTCCACAGCCGCTCACCTTTGTCATCGTCACCAGCATCCGGTTCATTCCGACGATGCAAAAAAAGGTGGATCAGGTGTTTGCGGCACAGCGCGCACGCGGGGCCAAATTTTCGCAAAACAACATCTTTGCGCAAATTTACAATTACTTGCCGGTGATGGTGCCGCTGATCGTCGACTCGCTCCGCATGTCCGAGCAGTTGGCGATTTCGATGCTGAACCGCGGCTATGGGGCAAGTGCGCATTGGACGGCACTGAAAGAAATGAAGATGAAGCGGATCGATTATTGGGCGATGGTGGCTTTCGGATGCTGTCTCGCGGTGCTGGTATATTTGCGCTGGAACGGCTATGGCAGCTTGTAGTACGAAAACAACAAAGCGTGTAAGGGGATGAGGCGGATGACGCTGGATCGTGTAAAAGGGGCGTTAGTAGGCGTGGCGATCGGAGACGCGATGGGGATGCCATCCGAGCTGTGGTCGAGACAGAAAGTAAAGGCGCGATTCGGGAAAATCACCGAATTTTTGCCCGGGCCCGACGATCACTTTGTCGTCAAAGGCTTTGCTGCCGGGCAGTTTACGGATGATACAGCGCAGACGCTGAAAATTTGCCAATCGATTATTCAGCGGGAAGGCGAGGTCGATCCGACGGCGGTGGCCCATGCGATTCTGGAATGGGCCGACGAGGTGAACGCATTTGCGACCCATGCGCTTGGGCCAAGCTCGCAAAAGGCGCTGCTCGCGATCAAAAACGGCGTGCCAGTCGAGCAGGCGGGTGGCAGCGGGGATACGAACGGGGCTGCCATGCGGATTGCCCCGATCGGATTGATCTGCAGGCCGGACAATATCGTGCGCCTGGTCGACGAAGTGGAGAAGGTGTGCCTTGGCACGCACAACACGAATATCGCGATCGCCGGAGCGGCGATGCTGGCGGCGGCGATCGCGGCTGCAATCGAGACGCGGGAGTGGGATTCGATTCTAGGCGCCGCATTCGCAGCGTACGATGAGGGCATGAAGCGCGGCAACGATACGTTCGGCGCTTCCTCCAAAGAACGGGTCAAATGGGCGCTTGAGCTGATCGCAAGCGAGCAGGATGAAGAGCGGCTGATGGACAAGCTGTACAACCTGATCGGTGCGGGGGTGGCGACGACAGAAGCTGTCCCGATGGCAATCGCGCTGTCGTACTATGCAAAAGGCGACTTGACAAAAGGCGTGCTGCTCGCTGCCAATCTGGGCGGAGATTGCGATACGGTCGGCGCGATGGTCGGCGGACTGTGCGGCGCTTACACAGGCTTTTCGGCCATACCGGCGGAGCATGTGCAGCGGATCGCTGACGTCAATGGCGTCGATTTGCCAGCGATTGCAGCGCAATTGTTTACGTACCGCAAGTAACATTGCAGGCAGGAAAATACCGGCAAATCGTCGAACCTTTGTGCATCCCCACTCAATCTGTGTGGGGATTTCGATGTCTGTAGGGGGGGGACAAGTGCATGCGTGCCATTTTCCGATTTTTCAAACGAATGATCGCATTGCCCCAAACAAGCATTCATGCCAAGCTGATTCTTTTTTTTCTGATCGTCGCCATCATTCCCTTGCTTATGCTAGGCACGCTGTCATACCGGCAATCCGCCGACATCATCAACACGCAGTTCGGCAATTACGGCCAATATGTTGTGACGCAGCTGCAATTTCAGATCGACAGTTCGCTCAGTCAAATGCAGATCATCGCGCACGACATCAATACATACTTGCTTGACCCGACGCTGATCGTGCTGCGCGAAGAAATTCCGCGCACGTACAACGGGTTTTTGGCGCAGAAAAATTTTGAGCGCTACCTGGATGCCCACCGGACCGTTGAAATGCAGGGCATCTATCTGATCACGCAGTCCGGTTATTATTACGGGCGCAACCGTCTCGATGTGGAAAAGCTGCGCAAGGAACAATGGTGGCAAAACATCCCTGCGAAGCTGGATGGCGAATACTGGATCGGCTTTTATGAACCCCGGCATAGCTTGGGCGCAGATGAGTCGCAAGGCACAGGGAAAATGCTCGGGCTGGTCGTCCCCGTCAAAAGCAGCTACGGGGTGCTGAAACAGAGCCGTATCTTACTGGAGATGGATGCGCAAAAGCTGTTTCACCTGTTTGAGCTGCTCGAGCGCGACATGAAGGCGGCCATCGTCATCCGTGACGGGCACGGACAGACCATGTACAAGTCGGCAACCGATCGCATGCAAGCGGAAGATGACATCGTCTGGACACAGCAGCTTGAGACGAGCGGCTGGTCGATTGAAGTGCGGGTTCCTTATGAGCAGTATTACCGCTCCTCGAATGTGATCGGCGCGCTCACCGTGCTGACGGTTGGCATCTGCCTGCTGCTCGTCCTGCTGCTTGCGTATTTGCTCTCCCGTCCGATCACGCGGCGCATCAAGCGGCTGAAAGAATCGATGCGGCTTGTGGGCACGGGCGAACTGATGACCCGGACCGCAGTCGATTCGCAGGATGAACTCGGCAATCTGGCTGATCATTTCAACCGGATGGTGGCACAGCTTCAGCGGCTTGTCGAAGAGGTCGGCCGCACCGAGCAATTGAAAAAAGAAGCGGAGCTGCGCGCCTTCCACTATCAAATCAACCCCCACCTGCTGTTCAATACACTGAACTCGATTCAATGGCAGGCCCGGCTTTCCGGCGCGACCGAGATCAACGATATGCTGTACCATCTCATCATGGTGCTGGAAGGGAACCTTGACTTTACGCAGGAGCTGGTTACGCTGGAGCGGGAGTTGCAGACGCTCCGTCATTACCTGGCGGTGCAGGAAATCCGCTATGGCGACAATTTCCGGTTTCTGCTCGACATGGAGGAAGGGGTCGGTCGCTGTCTGATCCCGCGCATGTCGCTGCAGCCGCTGTTTGAAAATATTTTTTTCCATGCGTTTGAGGACGGACAAGGGACGATTCATCTGCAGATCAAGGATGGCGGCGACTGCATCTGTCTCACCTTGATCGATGACGGCGCAGGCATCCCGGAGGATCGGATGCGCAGCATGCTGAAACCGCAGCAGGCTCGGTCTGGCAAGGGCGGGCTCGGCATGCAAAATGTCGATCAAAAGTTCAAACTGCATTTCGGCGCCGACTACGGCCTGGACGTGCGTTCCGTGCGCGGAGAGGGAACGACGGTTCAGGTGAAATGGCCCAAACGGGAGGAGCTGTCACATGCTGGATAAGGTGTTGATCGTCGATGATGAGCGGATCGTGCGAAAAGGACTGCGCGCCCTGGTTCCTTGGGAAGAGTACGGCATGGAAATCGTTGCGGAAGCGCCAAATGGCCAAAAGGGGTGGGAAGCGTTCCTTGTGCACATGCCCCCAATCGTGATCACCGATATCGTGATGCCCGAGCTGGATGGGCTCAGCTTGGCCAAGCGGATCAAAGCGCACGCGCCGCATACGCGCATCCTGCTGCTCAGCTGCCATCAAGATTTCGCTTATGCACAGCAAGGCATCCAGATCGGCGTGTCAGGGTACGTGTTGAAAACGGTTTGGGACGAGGAGGAGCTGAAGGGATACTTGCAGCAGTTTCGCCGCGAGCTGGATGAGACGGCGAAAAAAGACATGGTGCGTGCGGCTCACGCTGAGGCCGATCCGAACGAAGCTTTTTTCAAATGGCTCGAAGGGCAAAGCGAGCATCCGCCAGCCGAGGTCCGTGCCATGTTCGACCGCATCTGGCAAGAACGTGGCGCACGTGTTTACGCCTGTATGAGCTTTGTCCCGCAAACAGCTGAAACCATGCGATTGCCGCAGCTTGCCTCCTCCCTGACGGAACTGATCTTTGGCGGCAAGGAACGCTTGTATTTCGTGGTGGCGGAGACGAAAAAGCCGACGGTGGAAGCCGAGCTGTTCAGCTGGCGGCTTGCCAATCCTTTTGCACGCTGGGAATGGTCGGGACCGCTCGCAACCAGTACCGACGCAGCGGCATCGTTTCGGAAACTGCACAAAAAGGCCGAGCTGATGTCCCGGTTTGACCTTCATCCGACAGCCAGGCATGATCCGATCGACAAGGCTGTTTCATGGGTTCTTTGCAATCTCTCCGAGCCGGTGACAGCGGTGGAGGTAGCGGAACGGGTGGGATTGTCGCGCAGCCATTTTTGCACTTTGTTCAAAAAGACGGTAGGCGAAAATTTCGGGGTGTTCCTCGACCGGCGCCGCGCCAAACTGGCATGCGAATTACTGGCGGCAACGACATTGCCTGTGCACGACATCTGTGCGAAAGTGGGGATGCCCGATGCCAAATATTTCAGCAAATGGTTTAAAAAAGCGACCGGATGCACGCCGCGGGAGTACCGCCGCAAGCATGCCGAACAAAATGACGACATGCATCAAACAAAATGACACGTTTGCGCACATGATTGCCATCCCGGATCAAAACCGAACGAATTGACGAAAAATTCAAAACACACGTGCGTTTAGCATCACGAGACCTTTCGTTACAATGAAGAAAAACGAGGGGGTCAGGCGATGAAAAAAAGTGTATCCGCTTTCCTAACAGGTGGACTCGTATTTGCCCTATTTCTATCCGGCTGTTCCAGTTCGCAGCAGACGCAAGGCCAAAGCAATGCGGGACAGTCAGCAGGTCAGGCGACTCCCCCCACTGCCGAAAACGTCACGCTCCGATTCGCGACATGGGATGCGGATGACCTGCTGAAGATCGAGCAAACCATCGCCAAAGAATTCGAGAAAAAGCATCCCGGCGTCAAGGTGCAGGTGGAGGCGTACGGAGATGGGTTCGATCAGAAGCTGGTGGCTTCCTTCGGCGCCAAAAATCCGCCCGATGTCATGTACATGTGGGACTTCCCGACGTATTACGAATCGCTGGAGCCGCTCGACAACTTGATCAAAGGGGACCCGGATGTGGCGCTCGACGATTTTTATCAAGGTCTTCTGGTCTATAACCGGATGAATGGCAATCTGTATGGGCTGCCTTCCGGATTTTCCACGCGCGTGATGTACTACAACAAAAAGCTGTTTGACGAAGCGGGTGTTCCTTATCCGACAAGCGCTTGGACGTGGGACGATTTCCTCTCCGCCGCCAAAAAGCTGACCAAGCCGGAGAAAAAGCAGTTCGGCTTCGCCGTCCGCTCCGAACCCGATCCGTATGATTTGCAGCAGTTCATCTGGAGCAACGGCTCGAGCTTCATCAGTCCGGACGGCAAAACGATCGACGGCTACATGAACAGCAAGGAAACGGCCGAGGTGCTGCAATCGATGGGGGACATGGTCAAGGAAAAAACAGCGGTGCTGGTCGGCGCCAAAAACCAGCAAAGCGGCAACGACTTGTTCAAGGCGGGCAAGCTTGCGATGTGGGACAACGGCATTTGGTCGCTGGAATCGTTTAAGAAAGCCAACATCGATTTCGGCATTGTCGAAACGCCATCGTTTGCCGGCAAGCCGGTCAAAGGCGTCGTGGCGGAGTCGGCTGTCTCCATCGCCAAAGATTCGAAGCACAAAGAGCTGGCATGGGAGTTCACCAAATTTTTGGTCTCCAAAGAGGCGATCAAAATGAAGACGGGCGATCTGCCGGTGCGCATCAGCGTGGTGCAGGAGCAGAAGCTCGACCAAGATCCGCTCTATGCTCCGTTCTACAAAATGCTGGAGCAATCCACGGATACGCCGGCGTTTTTGCTCCATCCGCATTGGAATGAAATCAACCGCAATCTGTCCGCCGCAATCAATGCCGCCATGCTGGGGCAAAATGCGCAGGAGCTGTTGAACAAAGCGGTGAAAGATTCCGAGAAATTCATGAAGTAGGCGGGATCACGCGATGAAGGAACTTGCCAAGAAGCTGCGTGGGGGGGCTTTGACCCCCTTTCTTTTTCTCCTGCCCTGGTTGTTCGGTTTTGTCGTCTTCACGTTTGGCCCGATGGTATTTTCGCTTGTCATCAGCTTTTTTGACTGGCCGATTATTGGTGAGGCACGCTTTGTCGGCTGGGACAATTATATCGGCATGTTCACCGATGATCCGCTGTTTTGGCAGTCGCTGTGGATTACGTTCAAGTTCGCGCTGCTGTTTGTCCCGCTCAATCTCGTCGTGGCCTTGCTGCTTGCGCTTTTGTTGAACCAGAAAGTACGGTTCACCGGATTTTTTCGCTCGGTCTTTTATTTGCCCAGCGTCATTTCGCTCGTCTCGCTCTCGATGATCTGGTCGTGGGTCTATCATGGCGAGTTCGGCATTCTCAATTATTTGCTGTCGCTTATCGGCATCGAAGGGCCGGATTGGCTGAACAGCGAGAAGTGGGCGCTCGTCGCCATGGTGATCGCGAGCCTGTGGGGGCAAGGATCGATGGTGCTGATTTTTTTGGCGGGGCTTAAAGGCATTCCGACCGATCTGTACGAAGCGGCTTCGATCGATGGTGCAGGAGCGGTTGCCCAGTTTTTTCGCATCACCATTCCGCTGCTCAGCCCGACGATTTTGTTCAACCTGATCACGACGATTATCGGCGCGTTTCAAACGCTGGTGCTCGCGATGACGCTGACGGGCGGCGGCCCGCTGCAGTCGACCTACTTTTACGCGATGTACGCCTATGACAATGCCTTCAAGTATTTCAAAATGGGGTATTCGGCGGCGAATTCCTGGTTTATGTTCCTCATCATCCTCGTCCTTACTCTCCTGGTGTTCAAATCATCGGCGCTGTGGGTGTTTTATGAGAGCGAGATGAAGAAGGAGGGGACGACGTGAAAAAGGCGATCACGTACACGCTGTTGATCCTGTTCTCGCTGCTTTTTCTCGCCCCGTTTTACTGGATGGCGGCAACCGCGCTGAAAGGGCCGGAGGAGGTCACCGCCTACCCGCCGCAATGGGTGCCGAGCCAGCTTCATTGGTCCAACTTCATCGAGGCGTGGGGAAAAGCGGAGTTTACCACTTATTTGGTCAATTCCACGATCGTAACGGTGCTGGCGACGCTTGGCACGCTCGTGTCCTGCTCGCTTGTGGCATACGGATTTGCCCGCTTTACGTTCAAGGGGCGTGACGTTTTGTTCATGATTTTGCTCGCGACCATGATGATCCCGTGGGAAGTGACGATGATTCCGCTGTACATGGAGTTCAACTGGCTTGGCTGGATCAACACCTTGAAGCCGTTGATTGTGCCGGCATGGTTCGGCGCTCCGTTTTTTATCTTTTTGCTGCGTCAGTTCATCATGACGATTCCACGGGAGCTGGATGAGGCGGCGCGAATCGATGGCGCGAATTCGTTCCAGATTTATTTGCGCATCATCCTGCCGCTTACGGCACCCGCTTTGATTCTCGTCGCGGTCTTTCAGATGCTGAGCTGCTGGAACGATTATTTGGGGCCGCTGATCTTTTTGAATGACATGAGCAAATACACGCTGCCGCTCGGCCTGGGCCAGCTCATGGGCACGCGCGATGTAGTCGACACTACCTCGTTGATGGCGATCACATGCCTGATTTCGCTGCCGCCGATGGTGATTTTCTTTTTTGCCCAGCGCTACATCGTGGAGAATATGGCCGGAGCAGGGTTGAAGTAGGGGGGATCGAAAGTGCATGTGAATCTGGAGCAAATCCCGTTCAGCTGTTTTGGCTCGTATTTTGTTCTTTCGCGGTCGAGCGGTTCCGGGCGGCGGGCTGATGGGCTGTACCTCCGAAATGTGCGCGGAGGAGACGAGAAATGGGGCGAGCTGTTTCATATCGAATTAGTAGGGGAAGACGGCGAAGCGGTGCAGTATGAGGTCCGCATGACCCCGTCACAGCTTATCCTTGATGCCGGAGGGGAGCGAAACGCAACGTTTTGCTTCGCTGCTCCGGACGTGCTGCGGGTGCGCTCGCACGGTGTCCGTGTGCGGCTTGCGATGGAGACGGGCGCGTACGACTACGCATGCCAGACGGAGCCTGCGGGCGCTTTGGTCAACAGCTTCACGCAAACCGTGCGATTGCGGTTTGCCATGCGGGAAGGGGAGCTTGCGCTTGATGCGCCTTGGGATGGGGTGAAGTCAACGCGCGTCGTGATCACGCTTGTGCCCGATGAAAAGACGGGTGCAGCCGAATGCGCGCTGGAGGAGTTTATCACTGTTTGTCAAGAAGAGGAGGGGCAGGACACGTTTGCTGCGTGCGTCGCCAGGCAGGAGTCGGCCTACCAGGACTGGCTGGACCATGTGCTGCCGGTCCCGCAGGAATTCGCAGCGGGCCGGGAGTTGGCAGCCTATATCACCTGGTCTTGCGTGGTTCGCCCGAGCGGGTTGCTTACGCGTCCGGCGATGTACATGTCCAAAAACTGGATGACCAATATTTGGAGCTGGGACCATTGCTTCAATGCGATGGCATTGGCGCGGGGCAATCCGCAGCTCGCTTTTGACCAGCTCATGCTGTTCTTTGACCGCCAGGACGCAAGCGGAGTGTTGCCCGATTTTCTCAACGACTCGTTTGCGCTCTGGAACTGCTGCAAGCCGCCGATCCATGGCTGGGCGATTCAGTGGATGATGGAGCGGAGTAACTTTTTTACGCCGGAACGGCTGCGTGAGCTGTATGAGCCGCTTGCCAAATGGACGTCATGGTGGCTTGTGCATCGCAAGCAGACGGCAGAGGGGCTGTATTGCTACCACCACGGCAATGACAGCGGCTGGGACAACAGCACGGTGTTTGCCGAGGGCGTCCCGGTGGAAAGCCCCGATCTTGCGGCCTACTTGTGCCTGCAGATGGAGACGCTCGCGCAGATGGCGGAGCGGCTGGGTCAACATGCTGAGGCGCGGGAGTGGCATAACCGTTCCGAGCAGCTTTTGCAAGATTTGCTGCAGCGGTTTTGGACGGGGGAACGATTCATTGCGCGCATGGCGTCGAGCGGGCAGGCGATCGAAGCGGACAGCCTGCTCTTGATGATGCCGATCGTTTTGGGCGACAGGCTGCCAGCGACGGTGCGGGAAAAAGTGGTTGCGGGGCTGAAACGAGCCAACGGATTTTTGACGGAGCATGGCTTTGCCACGGAGCGAATCGGGAGTTCCCGCTACGTGCCCGACGGATATTGGCGCGGGCCGATTTGGGCGCCAACCACCATGCTGATCGTCGACGGGCTGCGCAAAGCGGGTGAGGATTCGTTCGCCCGTGAGATCGCCCGACGCTTTTGCCGTATGGCACAAACCAGCGGGATGGCCGAAAATTTCGATGCGCTAAGCGGGCGAGCCTTGCGCGATCCGGCCTTCACCTGGACGTCCAGCGTCTACTTGATCTTGGCCCATGAATACGTGTGAACGCCAAAAAGCCGATGCCCCCATCGCGGGAAGCATCGGCCTGTTTTCGTTTCGCACTTGCAGTTACTTGCTATCGCCAAAAAACTCCTCGTACAGCGCGATGACGGCGCGATCCGCATCGTACGCCTTGACGCCGAACATCATGCTCACCTCGGACGAGCCTTGGTTGATCATCTCGATGTTGACATCGGCACGGGCGAGCGCTGCAGTTGCGCGAGCGGATACCCCGACGGAACGGCGCATCCCTTCACCGACGATCATGACCAGCGCCAGTTCGCGCTCAATTGCGAAATCATCGACCTGCAGCTCGTTTTTGATCCGGTCTGTGATGCGCTGCTCTTTTTCCTCGTCAAAGTTTTTGTCGCGCAGAATGACGGAAATGTTGTCGATCCCGGACGGCGTATGCTCGTAGGAGAGCCCCTCGTCTTCGAGAATTTGCAGCACGCGGCGGCCGAAGCCGATCTCGCGGTTCATCAAATACTTGCTCATGTAAATGCTGCAGAAACCGCCGTCGCTCGCGATCCCGACAACGGTCTCCGCGACGGTATGGCGCTCAAGGGTGACCATCGTGCCCGGCGCGCTCGGGTTGTTCGTATTTTTGATGCAAACCGGAATGCGGCCCATGTAAGCTGGCAAGAGCGCATCCTCATGGAAAACGGAGAAGCCCGCATAGGACAGCTCGCGCATTTCGCGGTACGTGATCTCTTTGATCTCTTTCGGATTGTTCACCAGATTCGGATTGACCGAAAACACGGAATCGACGTCGGTGAAGTTTTCATACAGATCGGCTTTCACTGCGGCCGCCAAAATCGAGCCGGTGATGTCGGACCCGCCGCGCGAGAACGTGACCAGCACGCCCTCCGGCGAAAAGCCGAAGAAGCCGGGGAAAATCGTAATGCCGGAGCGGCCGCGCAAAGATGCGTTCAGCCGTTCGTACGCTTCCGGCAGCACCTGTGCATTGGCAGGCTCGTCGCTCACCAAAAGGCCCGCCTCACGCGGATTTACATAATGGGCGTCCTCGCCCTGGCTTTGCAAGAAGGCGGCGAACAGCTTGGCGCTGTTGTCCTCGCCTGCCGCTTTCACCGCATCGAGAAACCGCGCGGAATCGGTCGCATCCATCGCAAGCAATGCGCGCAAATCGCCGGAAATACGCTCCATGATCGCAGGGCCAAGCTCCAGATCGTCAGCGATCTCCTGATAGCGAGCGATGACGCGGTTCATCTCCTCATCCGCATTGCCGGTGGCGAGAAACTGGTCAGCGACCGCGATCAAAAGATCGGTTACTTTCGTATCTTCCTTATATCGTTTCCCAGGAGCGGAGACGACGATGACTTTACGCTCGCCATCCGCCTTGATGATGTCATACACTTTTCGGAATTGTGCCGCACTCGCCATCGAAGTGCCGCCAAATTTTGCTACTTTCATCTCTCTAACCCTCCATTTTCCTATCCACACCGAAAAAAATACCTTATGCACCACTCTAACGCGAAATTCCTCCGAAGGGAAGGGCAAACGCCTATTTTTCACAAATTTCTGCTGATTGGCTGCAAAAAGGCGAATTTTTTGTAATTGTGATAACATGATGATACAGAATTCAACAGACCAGCTTGGAGATCGAGTAGATGTAAACTTTTGAATAGTAAGGTGATAATCGTGAAGCATACCCATCTCTATTTTGAATCGCACATCGGGAGACAAAAACCGGAGAACATCATCAATCGGGAGGCGACCTGTCCGTTTTGCGATCGAGAAAGTCTGGAAGGTGTTTTGGAGGAGCGGGGGCCGATCATTTTCCTCAAAAACAAATACCCGGTGCTCCAGGATACGTACCAGACGCTGATCATCGAGACGGATGAGTGCGATTCCGAGCTGTCGGTCTATCCGAAAGAGCATTTGCATCAGTTGTTTCGCTTCGGGGTGGAGAAGTGGATGGACTTGGAGGCGAGCGGGGAGTTTCGTTCGGTCATGTTTTACAAAAATCACGGGCCGTATTCGGGCGGATCGCTCAAGCATCCACATATGCAAATCATCGGCTTGCAGCATGTGGATTATCAGGAGCATACGCGGCTGGATCATTTCGTGGGGGTTGAAATCGATGCGGCGCAAGGCATCAGCTGCAATATTTCCAGCCAGCCCCGCGCCGGGTTCACCGAGTTCAACGTTATTATGGAAGATCTGGCGCAGATCGACCGGATGGCCGACTACGTACAGATTTTGACGCACTATATTTTGCACCATTTCAACCAGCGCTGCGCCAGCTACAATCTCTTCTTCTATCATTTGGGCGGGAAACGGATGGTCAAGGTCGTGCCGCGTTTCGTCACGTCGCCTTTGTTCGTCGGCTATTCGATCCCGCAAGTCTCCAATAATATCGAAGAGATTGCCAAACAGATTCAACGCCTGTATTTAGCTGAGCGCTAGCTCGTAATAATCGTTCGCGCCGGTCGTTTCGAAGCCGCACGATTCGTAGAGGCCGAGCGCCTGCACATTTTCGACGGCTACTTCCAGCTCGATTTGCTGAAAACCTTTTTCTTTCAGCAGCTCGATCGTTTTGCTCAAAATTTGCCGGCCGAGCCCCTTGCGCTGCATCTCGCTTGCGACGCAAAAGCCAAAGATGAATGCTTTGTCGGCTTCCTCCATCACGCCGATTTTGCCGACAGGGGTTTCGCCCAAGTGTGAGATGTACGTCTTGTCGCGCTCGCTTGCCTGCGATTGGGACACGTATTCGCGGGAATCCTCTTCGGTCATGGCAAAGCCGGACACGTTGAGTGCGACGATCGCTTCGCGGTCGCGTTCCTCAACCAGACGCAAGGAAACCGTTTTCGCCGGGTCAGGGTTTACCGGTGGCAGAAGCTCTTTTGTCCGCGCCATCCAATACTCGGAGAAGCCGTATGCAGCTCCGGTCGCCGTTGCAAACGCTTTGCCCGACTCGGAGAGATGGTAGACGATGTAGATTAGCTTGGGGATGTTCCGTCTGCGGCATTCGTCCTGGGCGGCACGGGTGAGCTGTGTAAAAATGCCTTGGCGGCGATAATCGGGATGGACCATTCCGCTGAGTTCGGCTTCCGTGGAGCGGAATACATACAGCGCGGCGAAACCGACAAGCTTGTCGCCGTCATAATAGAGGAAGTCGTTCGTCACATCTGTCGGCCGGCTTTTCAATGTTTCCCAGTTGAGCTTCAACTGGATGCCGTCCGCTTTGTTGCAAATGTCAGCAAGCTCGGCGATGGCAGCCAATTCTTGTTCGGATAATCCTTGTTTGGTTATCAGCATACGATCCGTCTCCTTTACGAAAATCCCGGCAGGCCCATGCAATCGGCAGCCCGGATGTTTTTTGCCAGTAGTCGAAAAATGGATTCAATCATCATGATCTTACTTTGAAGGTGATATGCTCCGCTACGCAAAAATTGGGTTTCTCGCGCAATTTTTGCCGCATGGAAAGAAAGGGGAGTTCGGGTGGATCTTTCGCTAGAATTGGGAAACTGCGGCTTTCGGATTTTTCAGCTGCATCCGCATGAAGCGGATTCGCTGCACAAGCATGAAGGGCATTACCAAATGAGTATCCCTTTGACGGGGAACGTTTCGTTGCAGTGCAACCAGACGATCAGGCGGCTTTCCGCAGACCACCGGCTCGTCGTGGCGCCGGATGATGAGCATCGCCATATCGCTCACGATGAGCCGGTGCGCATCATGCTGGTCGGGCTACGCGAAGCATTTTTGCAACAAGTATGGGCAGAGAGGTTCGGGCATCATCCACCGCAGCTGGCCTTGCCGAATTGGCACGAAGGGGAGAATGACCGGTTTCGCCAGCTGGGGGAGCATGCCATTCTCCGCTCGATGCAAAGCCAACCGGAAGCGTTTGTCTTGGAGGAGCTGGAATGGCAGCTGGCACAGCTTTTTTTGCAAACGCACACCGGCTCGCACGATGCCTGCTGGCACCGGCCATTCCCTGTTGTCGACCATCCTGCCTTGCAGCGGGCCGTCCAATTTATCCACGACAGCTATGCCATGCCGCTCGGGCTCGATCAGATTGCCCAAGCGGCGTCGCTGAACAAGTTTTACTTGATCCAGCTGTTTCGCGATCATTTCGGCTGTACGCCCGGCCGGTTCGTCATGCAAGTACGGCTCGACCGCGCAGCGCAGCTGTTGCGGCAAACCGCCCGGGAGATTACGGACATCGCCTTTGAGGCGGGATTCGGCAGCGTAAGCTCGTTTCAGCGCGGGTTCAAGGCGCGGTTTCGCGTCAGTCCGGGGGAATACCGGCGGCAGTGTTGAAAAAATGGAACCGCCAGCCGCACAGGCGAATATCCTGACAAGAA
Source organism: Brevibacillus fluminis (assembly GCF_052072235.1). GTDB lineage: Bacteria > Bacillota > Bacilli > Brevibacillales > Brevibacillaceae > Brevibacillus_D > Brevibacillus_D fluminis_A. The sequence goes on from NZ_CM125436.1 coordinate 2,156,808, forward strand.
CAGAAGATTGATTCTTGGAGGGGTTCACAGTGGTTTATTACAGCGCGTATCAGCCTGCTTATTCTCCCTATTACGGGTATGTTCCCGCAGCAATGGATCGGCAAATGCCGTCAGGAAGCATGCAAGCCGTGCTTTCGGTTATTTCGAGTTCGATCGCTGACGAACGCAACGACGAGCTGTTTTACGATTATTTGATCAGCGTTGCGCCGACAGAGCAGGAGAAGCGGGTGATCGAATCGATCCGCAATGACGAGCGGAAGCACCGCCGCATGCTGCGTGAGCTTTATGCCCAGCTCACCGGCCGGCAGCCGGCGCCCGGTTTGGGCGAGCAAGAGGAATTCAAACGGCCCAACAGTTACCTGGAAGGCATTGAGCAGGCGCTGATGGGCGAACTGAAAGCATTTGAAAAATATCGCGGCGTCTATTTGGCTTTGCCCGACATTTACAAGCCGGTCCTCTTTGAGATTATGACCGACGAGATGAAGCACGCCAATTACTACAACTGGCTCTACGCCAAAAACAAATAGACTGACTGGCAGCACACTCGCATTTTGCTTCTTTTCACGGAAGTTTGTATGATGAAAGGATAGGAATCACATGTGAAAGGAGCGGATGCAAGGATGAAGCTGCTGTCGATCGAGCCAACCCCAAGTCCCAACTCAATGAAACTCAACCTAGATGAATCGCTGCCAAACGGCATCCAGAAAGAATATAACAAGCAAAACAAAGAGCAGGCTGCGCCCTATATCCAAAAGCTGTTGGACATTCCGGGTGTGAAAAGCGTGTTCCGTGCGGCGGATTTCATCGCACTCGACCGGTTGCCACAGGCAGGCTGGAAGGAAATTTTGGCCGCGGTGAAGGAAGTGTTCAACACCGCGCATGTCGAAGGGGAAGGGCTCCTAAGCGGGCAGGCTGCGGTACAGGACGCCTCCACATTCGGGGAAGCGATCGTCTATCTGCAAATGTTCCGCACCATTCCTATGCAGGTCAAGGTGGAAGCCGGCGGCGAGCAAATCCGCGCCGCTTTGCCGGAGCGGTTCGCCAACATCGCGATGGAAGCAGGCAAAGTCTCCCCCAACTTGATCAAGGAGCGCAGCTGGGTGGAGCAAGGCGTCCGGTATGGAGACTTGAAGGAAATCGGCGAAGAAGTAGCGCAGGAAGTGGATGCGGCGTATGACGACGAGCGGTTGCGCGCGCTGCTGGAAGAAATTTTGCGGGAAGCGGGCGCAGCGGCTGCTGATGCACACGAAGCCGCGGAACAAGTCGAGCCGGCGGTACAAGAGCCGGTGATCACGCTGGAAGTGCTCGACGATCCTGATTGGCGCAAGCGCTATGCCGCGATGGACCGATTGGAGCCGCAGGAAGAGCATCTGCCGATCTTGGCAAAAGCGCTGCGCGATCCGAAATCGTCGATCCGCAGGCTGGCTGTCGTTTACTTGGGCATGATTGGCACGGAGGCGGTGATGCCGCTGTTGTTGGCAGCGCTGAAGGACCCTTCCGTGTCGGTGCGCCGGACCGCTGGCGATACGCTCTCTGATTTGGGCGATCCGCAAGCAATTCCCAGCATGGTGGAGGCGCTGCAGGATACGAGCAAGCTCGTGCGTTGGCGCGCAGCCCGCTTTTTGTTTGAACAGGGCGATGAGACCGCATTGGCAGGCCTTCGCGCCGCAGAGAATGATCCGGAATTCGAGGTCAGCCTGCAAGTCAGGATGGCGATCGAGCGGATTGAGCGCGGCGAGGCGGCAAGCGGGTCCGTCTGGCAGCAAATGACCAACCGGGAACGAGACTGATGAACGCTAAGCCATGCGATCGCCTGTGCGGTTGCTGGCTTTTTTCTGCTAGGAGGACATCGCAGCACACACCGTTCATTCCGTCTGTCCCTTGCAACCGGTAGCGAAACAAGGGATAATGGAGGGGAATGTACGTTTGGTTTTTTGGGTGGTGTTTTTCGCGCGTGAAAAAGTTTTTACATTTGGATATCGATGCGTTTTTTGCGAGCGTGGAGCAGCTGGACAATCCGCAGCTGCGCGGGAAGCCGGTCATCGTGGGGGGGAGGGACAACCGCGGAGTCGTGGCCACATGCAGCTATGAGGCGCGCAAGTTCGGGGTTCGCTCCGCCATGCCGATCGCGCTGGCGAAAAAGAAGTGTCCGAACGGGATTTACTTGCCTGTCCGATACGCCCGCTATGAAGAAAAATCAGCAGAAATCCAGGCGGTCTACAAGGAGTATTCGCCGCTCTACCAGACGGTCGGCTTGGACGAGGCGTATTTGGAGGTCACCCATCATGCGGATGCCGTCCCGATCGCCAAGGAAATCAAGCGCCGGATTCAGGCGGAGTGCGGGCTTACTTGCAGCATCGGTCTGTCCTACAATATGAGTCTGGCCAAAATCGCCAGCGATTTGAAAAAGCCGGATGCGTTCGTGATCATTCGTCCGGACGAGGCCAAAGAGGTGCTGCGCGGACTGCCGATCGGCGCAATCCACGGAATCGGCAAAAAGTCGCAGGAACTGCTGGAAAAACGGGGGATAACCACTGTCGAGCAGTTTTGGCAGCTTTCGCTTGATGAAGTGGTGAAGCTGTTCGGCAAATACGGGCAGTCGCTCTACGACCGGGTTCGCGGCGTCGACAACCGGGAGATCGTGATGGACCGGTCGATCAAATCGATCAGCCGGGAGACGACGCTGTCCTTCGATTTGTTTGAAAAGGAGCAGATTTTGCAGGTGGCAGCGGATCTCCTGATCGAGCTGGAAGAGGATCTGCGCAACCAGCTGCCTGACCATGACGCCCAAACGCTGACCATCAAAATCAAGTACAGCGACTTCACCAATCGCAGCAAACAGCGGAAGCGGCAGTCCCAGGAAGGCTGGCGCGACCTGTTGGAAGAATTGCTCGACGAGGTGGATGTCTCAACCGGCGTTCGGCTCGTCGGCGTAGGGTTCTCCGCGTTTGTCGACCGGACTGAGCAAAAAGTCGAGCAAGTGCGCTACGAGCAGCTGTCGCTCTTTCCGTTTTGGAAGTGACCAATGCGCACCTGCAAAAGGGGATGAGGCTTGTGGAAAAGCCGATCGTGCTGTATGACGAATCTTGCAACATGTGCTGCTTTTTCAAGAAGTGGTTCGGGCGGCTTGGCCTGCCTGGCAAAGACGTGGAATGGCGCCATTATGAAGAAGCCGCGGCCTGCGGCTTGAACGACAAGGCGTGCGGCCAGGCGCTGCACATCAAGCTTGCGGACGGGCAGGTGCTGCGCGGGTTTTATGCGGTGCGCCGCCTGACTGCCTATACATGGCTTTGCTGGCTGACGCCGCTTTTCTATGTTCCCGGCGTTCCGCCGATCGGTGTCAAGCTGTACGCATGGGTCGCCAACAACCGGTACCGCATGTTCGGCGAGAAGAAGCGGGCCTGATCGAACGGATGCCAGCCGTTTCGTTGCTGCGGCCGGCTTCTATTTTTTTTGCAAGTGTAATCAAGAGTATGGTATAGTAAGTGCCGATACCAGCCAAGGCTTTGGCTGCAATGATCGGGAGGTGTCCCGTGCTCGAGAAATTGATGCCGGATCAGTATGTAGAATCGATTTTTTCCATTACCGCTGACCGCTTACATAAACAAAAGATTCGCGCGATTATTACCGATTTGGATAATACGCTCGTTGAATGGGATCGCGTGGATGCGACGCCTGAAGTCGTGTCATGGCTGGAAGGCTTGCGCGAGGCAGGCATTCAGGTAACGGTTCTCTCCAATAATAACAGGGAGCGGGTCGAGCGATTCTGCCATCCGTTGGGCGTGCGGTTTATCTGGTCCGCCAGGAAGCCGACAGGCGCTGCCTTCCGCCGTGCCGTGGAAGAGATGAAGGTATCGGTCGAGGAGACCGTCGTGGTGGGCGATCAGCTGTTTACCGATGTGCTCGGCGGGAATTTGCTCGGATTTCATACGATTTTGGTAGTGCCGGTGGCGCAAACGGACGGTTTTTTTACGCGATTTAACCGCCGGATGGAGCGAGTGGCACTGTATTGGATGCGCAAGAAGGGAATGATTTCATGGAAGGAAAAAACATAGCAGCGGAGCAGGAAGAGCACGCTCTTTCGTGCGCGGGCTGCGGGATTCACATTCAAACCGTTGACAAGACGAAGCCGGGCTTCACGCCAAAATCGGCTTTGGAACGCGAGGTCGTCATTTGTCAGCGCTGCTTTAAAATCAAGCATTATAATGAAGTATCGCCCGTTGACATGTCGGACGATGATTTTCTCCGCATCCTAAACGGGATCGGCGGCACCAAAAGCCTCGTGGTTATGGTTGTCGACGTGTTCGACTTCCAGGGCTCCTGGCTCCGCGGCTTGCCGCGCTTTGTCGGCAACAACCCGATTTTGCTGGTCGGCAACAAAGTGGACCTGCTGCCGAAAAACATCAACCTGAACCGTGTGCGCAACTGGATTCAGCATGAGGCCAAGGAACGCGGCCTGCGATCGGAAGACGTGCTGTTGGTAAGCGCGCAAAAAGGGGCCGGCATCGAAGAGCTGCTGGCCCGCATCGGGCAGCTGCGCAAAGGGCGCGATGTGTATATCGTCGGCGTAACCAATGTCGGCAAATCGACGTTGATCAACCGGATTTTGCATGACTACGGTGCAGCTGATCTGGAAATCACAACATCGCCGTTCCCCGGCACGACGCTCGACAAAATCGAGATTCCGCTTGAGGACGGACGCTATATTTACGATACGCCGGGCATTATCAACCGCGATCAGATCGGGCATATGGTCACTCCGGCCGACCTGCGTGCATTGACGCCGCAGGCGCGGATCAATCCGAAGGTGTACCAGCTCAATGCAGGGCAAAGCATGTTTATCGGCGGTCTGGCCCGCGTCGATTTCGTCAGCGGCGACCGTCAGCCGTTCGTGTTGTATGTGGCCAATCAGCTGTATTTGCACCGAACCAAGCTGGAAAATGCGGATGAGGTATTCGCCAAGCATCACGGCACGCTGCTAGTACCGCCGAATGGCGAGAATGGCAAGACGCTGCCGCCGATGATGAAGCATACGTTCAAGATCGAGCCAAACGGGCCGACCGATCTGGTCATTTCCGGATTAGGCTGGGTCGCGCTGCAGGGCAAAAAACCGGCTTCGGTCGTCGTCCACGCGCCAAAAGGGGTAAGCGTTGGCGTGCGGAAGGGCCTCATTTAGTCTTCTGTCGGATCGAGCCGAAAGCCCCTTTCCACATGAAGGGGCTTTTTTTACAGGGAATATCTGCACAAAATAAAAAATTGGTAACGTATGGGGTAAGCGGGAAAGGAGCAAACCGATGATAACGAGTAAAACCAAGCTGGTCGGACTGTTTGGTCATCCGGTTGGACATTCGCAATCGCCGATCATGCACAACGCAGCTTTCCGTGAAAAAGAGCTGAATTATGCCTATGCAGCCTTTGACATTCCAGGCGAAAAGCTGGAGGAGGCCGTTGCGGGCATTCGCGGTCTGGGCTTGCGCGGGGTCAATGTGACGATCCCCCATAAGGTGACGATCATGCCGTTGCTCGACGAAATTGATCCGCTTGCCAAAAGCATCGGGGCCGTCAATACGGTGGTGAATGAAAACGGCAGGCTGATCGGCTACAACACGGACGGGTCCGGCTATGTGCGTTCGCTCGTCGAGGAAACAGGCATCGACCTGTCCAATCAGGTCGTCACGATGCTCGGGGCGGGCGGAGCAGCGCGTGCCGTCGCTTTTACACTGGCGGAGCGCGGTGTGAAGGAAATCCGCATCATCAACCGTTCGCGGGAAAAAGCGCTGCGTCTCGCCGAAAGCTTGAACAGTCGCGTGCCGACCGTGGCGATCGAGCAGGCGGATGCCAAACAGGCGATCGCGGATGCGACCTTGTTGATCAATACGACCTCGATCGGGATGTATCCGAATGTCGATGAGATGCCGATCAGCGCCGAATTTTTGCACAGCGGCCTGGTCGTGAGCGACCTGATTTACAACCCGCTCGAGACGAAGCTGCTTGCCAAAGCGCGCGAATTGGGGAACAAGACACACTCCGGTGTCGGCATGTTCGTCAACCAGGGAGCGCTCGCTTTCGAGCTGTGGACAGGGGAAGCGGCGCCGACCCGACTGATGGCAGAAACGGTACTGCGCCAGCTTCAGCAATGATTCCAACAAATTCAGCGTATGAGAATGTGTAAACATGCGCAGGCGATCAAAAACTAGCGATAGTGGTTTCTAACTAGGAGGAAAAGAAATGTTGACGGGAAAACAAAAACGTTATCTGCGTGCAGCTGCACACCATTTGACCCCGATTTTTCAGGTGGGCAAAGGCGGCGTGAACGAAAACATGCTCAAGCAGATCAAAGAAGCGCTGGAAGTGCGCGAGCTGTTGAAAGTATCGATTTTGCAAAACAACACCGATGACAAGCATGATGTGGCGCAAGCGCTGGCAGAGGGCACAGATGCGGAGCTGGTGCAGCTGATCGGTCATACTGTCGTGCTGTACAAAGAGTCGACCGAGAATAAAACCATCGTCCTGCCTTCCTGAGCATGATCGAGCGTTTTGCTGAAGAGCGATCCCGCAAGCGCGTCGGCATTTTAGGCGGGACATTCGATCCGATCCATCACAGCCATTTGATTGCGGCGGAGCAGGCGCGCGAGCAGGCACAGCTCGATGAAGTGTGGTTTATGCCGGCACGCATCCCGCCGCACAAGCAGGGGAAAGGGATTTCCAGCGAGGCGCATCGCTTGGCCATGATCGAGCTGGCCATCGCGGATAACCCGGCGTTTCGGGTGACAGACATCGAATTTACCCGATCGGGGCCATCCTACACGTATGATACGATGAGCCAACTGACCGAGCTTTTTCCGGACATCGCCTTTTCATTCATCATGGGTGGGGATATGGTGGAGATTTTGCCCAAATGGTACCGGATCGATGAGCTGATCGAGCTTGTTCCGCTAATCGGGCTGATGCGCCCCGGCAGCCATGTCGAAGAAAACAAGTATACCCGGCATGTCCACTTCATCGACATGCCGAATTGGGAGCTATCTTCCTCGTTCATCCGCGAAAAATGCGCTGCCGGTCAGAGCATTCGTTATTTTGTCCCGGATGCGGTCGCGCAGTATATAAAGGAGCAGAGGCTATATGAGTGAGTTTTTCCCGACAACGCGCGAGCAGCTGCTCGCACAGGTGCGCGCGCAGATGCATGAAAAACGGTATCTCCATACAGTGGGCGTGGCAGAGTCGGCACGCAAGCTGGCAGAGCGCTATGGCGCCGACCCGGATAAGGCGGAGCTGGCCGGCTATGTCCATGACTACTGCAAATGCTGGCCGATCCCCAAGCTGCATACCTATCTCTTGCGTTATGACTTGCCACAGGATATTATCGAGGGCGAAAAGGAACTGTGGCATGCTTTCGTTGGAGCCAATGTGATCCAGACGGAGCTTGGGATCACCGATCCTGAAGTCATTCAGGCCGTTCGCTACCATACGACGGGCCGCGTCGGCATGTCGCTGCTGGAAAAAGTCGTGTGCGTGGCAGACTATATCGAGCCGCAGCGTTCCTTTCCCGGTGTGGAAAAAATCCGCGAGCTGGCTGAAAAAGATTTGGACCATGCCCTGGCGGAAGCGCTTGGCGGGACCATCTCCATGCTCATCGCGCGTAAAAAATCGGTTTACCCATTGACATTATTGGCATACAACGATTTGGTCAGCAAAGGGACTACGCCCTTTGAATCACAAGGAGGAATTTGATGGTTACAGCAGTTGAGACATTGGCAAAATTGGCCGTAAAGGCCGCTGAAGACAAAAAAGCGGAAAACATTGTCGTGATGGATATTAGCAAACTCTCCGTGATCGCGGATTATTTTATCGTCTGCCACGGGAATAATGAGCGCCAGGTTCAGGCGATCGTCACGGAAATTCGCGACCAAGCCCACAAAAACGGCTACGCGGTGCGCGGCATCGAAGGAGCGGATGAAGGACGCTGGGTGCTGGTCGATTTGAAAGACGTGGTCGTTCATGTCTTCCATCGTGAAGAGCGCGATTTCTATAACATCGAGCGACTGTGGAGCGATGCGCCAATCGTCACGTTAACCGGGCAGGTGTAAGCCGATGTCCTATGTCCATCTGGCCGCTGTCTACGACGCGTTGATGGCGGAGACGCCGTATCCGAAATGGCTTGAATGGGCAGATGCATTCTGGCAAAAAACAAAACGGCCGCGCACGATCCTGGATCTGGGCTGCGGAACGGGCAATATCGCCATTCCGTTCGCCCGGCAAGGGTATACCGTGTTCGGCCTTGATTTGTCGGAGGAGATGCTCGCGATCGCCTATGAAAAAATGCAGCAGGAACGGGTGCAGGTGACGTGGACGCGTCAAGATATGCGGGAATTTTCCGTCCAGCCTGTCGATTGTGTCCTGTCATTTTGTGATTCGTCCAGCTACTTGCTGGAAGAGGACGATGTGAAACAGATGTACCGGTGCGTGTACGACCATTTGGAGCCGGATGGCTGGTTTCTGTTTGACGTACACAGTCCAGCGAAAATCGTGAACGGGTACGCCGACAACACGTTTACATGGGTTGAAGATGATCTGTCCTACATTTGGCAATGCGTCCATGATCCGTTGCTGTTCGAGGTCGAGCATCAGCTGACCTTTTTCCTGAAAGAGCAGAACGGGTTGTATAGACGGTTGGAGGAAGTTCATGTGCAGCGCGCCTATCATCTGACGTCCCACCTGAACTGGTTGCGGGAGGCGGGCTTCACGGACATCACCGTTACCGCCGATTTTACCGATCTGCCGCCACAAGCGCATAGCGAACGGCTGTTTTTCACCGCGCACAAAGAGTAAACCTCTTGCCGCTTACAGGGACACTGTAGGGCAAGAGGCTTTTTCTATTTGGGAGATGCCGGGCTTTGCAAACAAGAGCAGCCATCTGATGGAAGAGGGAGCAGCAGCCGTGGTAAACTGATGGCAGAAATCTTGCTTTTCGTAAATGCCCGTCATCTTTCCCGCAGTAACCAAACGACGCTACCGAAGGGAGGGGCAAACCCGATGAAAAAAACGTTTACGAAAGGGTAACCGTGCTGCCAAACCACCATCCGCGGACCGCCTGCCGGCCTTTCATCCGGATGCGAATCGATAAAAAACGGAAGGTGGAAACCGAACATGAGAACAGAAACACAAATGATGGACATGATTGTGAGCTTTGCGCAGCAAGATGAACGCATTCGCGCTGTCACGTTGGAAGGTTCAAGAACCAATCCGAATGTGCCAAAAGATATGTTCCAAGATTACGATATCAGCTTTCTTGTAACGGAGATGACGTCTTTTATAGAGGAGCCGCATTGGATCGACCGGTTTGGCGAACGGCTCATCATGCAAAAGCCGGAAGATATGACGCTGTTTCCACCCGATCTGGGGAACCGCTATTCCTACCTGATGCAATTCGCAGATGGAAACCGCATCGACCTGACGTTGATTCCATTGGAGGAAAAGGACGACTATTGCAAGGAAGACAAACTGCTGGTCGTTTTGCTGGACAAAGACAACTGCCTGCCGCATATACCAGCTCCGACTGACGAAGACTATTGGGTAAAACGTCCATCTGCCGCGATGTTCGCCGATTGCTGCAATGAGTTTTGGTGGGTGTCCACGTACGTCGCGAAAGGACTGTGGCGCAGGGAGATTCTTTATGCCCAGGAGCATCTGAACAAATACGTCAGGCCGATGCTGCACAAGATGCTCGAATGGCAGATTGGGTTTGAAACCGATTTTTCCGTAAGCGTGGGAAAATGCGGCAAATACATGGAAAACTTCCTGCCAGAAGAGCGCTGGCAAGCACTGCTGGCGACTTTTGCGAATGGAACCTATGAAGACGTGTGGAGAGCCTTGTTTGCGATGGGGGAGCTGTTCAGCCAGACAGCACAAGAGGTTGCTTCTCATTTGCAGGTAGCGTACTCGCACGATGAAGCGGAGCGCGTCACAGCTTATTTGCGACGTGTCCGGCAATTGCCGGCGGATGCGGTCGATTTTCCTTGCATCATAGGGTAACGATTGATGGAGAATGCGATCTGTTTTTGAGGCAAGATGCTCATCGCATGTGTTGATTGGAACGAAGAAAAACCAGCAGAAACACGATCCGGGTGTTTTTGCTGGTTTTTGCGTTGAAAAACAACCGATACCAACGATTATTTCGGAGCGAGATGAAGAGAAACCTCGTGGCAATCTTGCGCGAATTTTTGCTGTGTGCGCAAAAAGACTTGATTGAAAACGCCGGGAATCGACTGCTTCAGCGGGATCAGCCCCTCGCCCGTGATGCCGCCGGGAACGCAGACGCGCTGTTCCAGCGTTTGCAGGGAAAAGAGGTCTTTTTTGACCAATTCGGCAAAGCCGATGATCATCTGTGTTGTCAAATAGGTCGCAGCTTGCTCAGAAATGCCAGTCTCTTTCGTGGCCGCACCGATCATCTGCTGGAGCAAATAGCTGACAAAGGCGGGACCGCAGCTCGACAAATCTGCGGCAACGCGCAAAAAGGTTTCCTCCACCTCCACGGGCCGGCTGATCTGCGAGAAAAGGGTCAGGATTTGGCTGCGCAACTGTTCGGTAACCCCGTGGCCGAATTCAAGCAACGTTGTTCCCGATAGCGCTGCATTCGTGATGCTGGGTATAACACGGATCACAGGGCAGGGAACAAGCGACTCCAGCTGCTCCAGTTTTACCGGACTGGTTATCGTAACCAGGATGTGCTCGGGCGTCAGCTCATTTGCAAACTGTCCGATTGCTTCCTGATAATCGAGTGGCTTGACGCATAGCATGACCAGCTTGGCCGCGCGTGCCACATCTGCATTTGACGGGGCGATCAGGAGGCCGGCATGTCGTTCTGCCAGCGATTCCACCTTTGCGCGCGTACGGTTGTAGGCGATGATTTGGGTTGGTAAAAGAGCGCCGGAGTGAATGAACGCTTCAAGTAAAATGCTGCCCATACTGCCTGTGCCGATGAAACCGACTTGCATGCAAACGCCTCCCATACAGGTATTCTCTTTTCACTGTATGTGGAAGAAAAGAGAATCATGCCTTCTGCAAGATTAGTCCACGCTGATCTTTCCTTTCAGCTTCTCGAACAGTTTGTCGCCGATTCCGGAAATATTTTTCAAATGTTCAACTTTAGTAAATTTTCCATGTTGCTCGCGATAGGCGAGGATTGCCTCCGCCCGCGTTTTTCCGATGCCGGGCAAGGTTGCCAGCTGATCGGCTGTAGCGGTATTCAGGTTAACCGTGGTTGCGCGGGAGTCAGTGCCAGACGACCCAGCTCCGGCTGACGGGCTGCTTTTGCCGCTGCTGCCATTCCCGTCGCCAGCGCCCCCTCCTGTCGTCGCGATCAGCGGCAGCGGAGAAGCGGCAGCGGCTTTCCCTCCCTTGGCGGGGACGATGATGTACATGCCGTCTGCCAGATGTTGGGCCAAGTTTACCTGCATGGGATCGGCAGTAGGCAGAAATCCGCCTGCCTTCTCGATGGCGTCCGCGATTCGTTCATTGTCAGTAAACGGGTAGATACCGGGCTGCTTTACTTGTCCTTTCACATCAACGTACATGGTTTTTACCTTTGCATCGGTGCGGGCTGATTCGGCAGGCGAGAGGGAAGAGAACACGGCTTCAGCCGCAGACGGCGCTTGCTGTGCCGAATCGGAAGGCAGGGAAGTCCGGACAGGCTCGGCCTTACGTGACGAGGCGATGACAGACGCTGGTCCTGTCACATTCGTCGGCTTGTCCATTTCCGTTGCATACACCGGCGAACGCAAGGGGAGAGTTTGCCCTTCATCGCCAGAAGTATAGTAGAAATAAAAACTGAGCGAGAGGAACAAAAGGGCAAGCAAAATGATCCATACGCGGCGATGCCGGTCCCAAAGCTCCATCAGCATAGGAAGGCTCCTTTCTCATTTCGCAGCTTGATAGATTCATCCTACGAAAAGACAGAGCCGGACGCAAAAAAACCTTTCCATCCACAAGAAGGGAGGAAAGGTTTTGTGCAACCGCGGCTTAAGCCAAAGGCTTGGCGTAGCCAGGTTTTCTGACAATCATCAGGTTCAGCCGATCTGCTCGATCGAACTGCTGTTTTTGCGGCGCAGCTCGACAGCAGGGCTGACATACGGCTCAAACGAAAGCTTTTGCTCAATAAAAATCTGGTGCCAGAGCATGAAGACCAAAATCGTCCAGATTTTGCGGCTGTAATCGCCATGCCCTTCACGGTGCTCGTCGAGCATGTACAGCACATACGCCTTGTTGATCAAATGGTCGACCTTGGACTCGAAAATAAGCTCTTTGGCCCATTTGTAAAACTGGTTTTTCAGCCAGTAGCGCGTCGGCACAGGGAACCCCAGCTTCGGTCTCGTCTTGATTTCCGGCGGCAGGAAGTCTTTCATGGCCTCGCGCAGCACGTGTTTGGTCGTGCCGTTGGCGATTTTGTATTTGGTCGGGATCGTCGCAGCGAATTCGAATACTTTCGGGTCGATGAACGGAACGCGCAGCTCAAGCGAGTTGGCCATCGTCATCTTGTCCGCCTTCATCAAAATATTCCCGCGCAGCCATGTATGGATGTCGAGATACTGCATCTTGGTCACATCGTCATACCCTTGCGCATTTTTGTAGATCGCCTGGGTGATTTCCCACGGTGTATGGTAATCGGCGAGCTGATTGAGATTTTCGGTCACGACATGCGCCTTCATCTCTTCGCTAAAAATCAGGGCGTTCCCGAAAAAGCGCTCTTCCACGGTTTTGGAGCCGCGAATCAGGAAGTTTTTCCCTTTCACGCTGTCAGGCAGCTTGGTTGCAATCGAGCGAATCGAGCCGCGCATCCAGTCCGGCATGCCAGAAAACATGCGAAGCGACTGGGGCTCGCGATAAATGTTGTAACCGCCAAAAAACTCGTCCGCGCCCTCGCCGGACAAAACGACCGTGACATGCTCGCTGGCAAGCTGTGCGACGAAGTAGAGCAAAATCGCCGATGGATCGGCAACCGGTTCATCTTGATGCCAAATCAGGCGAGGCAGCTCATCCATGTACTGCTCTGCGGAGATGACCGTCTCATAGTGCTCTGTACCTAAATATTGGGCTGTCCGACGGGCATATTCCAATTCGCTGTAGCCCGGAATGTCGGAACCGACCGAAAACGTTTTGACCGGCTCGAACGTGCGCAGCATGCCGACGATGCTGCTGGAATCGACGCCGCTTGACAGAAAGGCTCCGCGCTTGACTTCGCTGACACGGTGCTTGTCGACGGATTCCAGCATCGCTGCCCGCGTTCCTTCCACGAAATAGGAGAACGGCTTGCTCTCATCCGGGGCAAACTGCACGTCCCAGTAGCGCGTCAGCTTCAGTTGGTCGTTTTCCACGATGAAGGAGTGGGCAGGAGGAATGCGGTAAATGCCTTCATACATCGTTTCAGGGTCTGGCACGTACTGGAACGTCAAGTAATGATAAAAACCGGTCTTGTTGACTTCCCGTTTTACCCCTGGCATTTCGAGCAAGCTTTTGATTTCGCTCGCGATCCCGATGGAATCGTTTGTTTGCGTATAATAAAGCGGTTTGATGCCAAAATGATCTCTCGCGCCGAACAAGATTTTCCGGCGTGAATCCCAAATCGTGAAGCCGAACATCCCGCGCAAGTGCTTCGGCGCGTCAACGCCGACTTCTTCGTACAAATGCAAAATCGTTTCGATGTCAGAGTCTGTATGGAACTGATGGCCGCGGTCTTTCAACCACTCCTGCAGCTCCTTGTAATTATAAACCTCGCCGTTTCCGACAATCCACATGTCCCGCTTTTCATTGAACAGCGGTTGATGGCCGCCAGCGACGTCGATGATGCTCAAACGACGGAAACCAAGAGCGATGTTTTCTTCCACATGGAAGCCATCGTCATCCGGGCCGCGGTGCAAAATCACCTTGGACATGGCTGTGATCGTTTCCAGTTGCGCTGGTTGCTGACGTTTGTTGTAAAGCGATACGATACCACACATAAAAAGACTCTTCCTCTCAAATGAATCTACTGTTAAATCTATCATGCGAGCAAATCAGGTGCAAACGGATTGAACAAACGTGCAGGAAATGAGAAACGCCCGTGAAGTGCATGACGGACGTTATGTAACGCTATTCAAATTGAATCCATTCCATCGGCTCGATAAAGTGGTGGTTAAACTCACTTTTGTAAGCGTGGCGAAACACGACGCGCACAACGCCAGCCTGGTTCAAGCGCTTCGTACAATTTTCGCAAGGTTCATGCGTGACATAGGCCGTAGCTCCTACCAAATCATCGCGTCGTGCATGCAGGATCGCATTCTCCTCGGCATGCAGCGTGCGGATGCAGCGCCCGTCTTTCAACAGGCAACCGACCTCTGTACAGTGCGGATGTCCATGGATCGAACCATTGTACCCGGTGGCGACGATCCGGTTGTCTTTTACAATCACGCAGCCTACTCGCAAACGGTTGCAGGTCGCGCGCGTTGCAACATCATCAGCCAAATCAATATAGTATTGTTCCCACGATTTTCTCACGATCTTCCACACCCTTGCGCTTCGGTTTACGTTCGTTACGAGAACCTGCTGTCTACAGAAGCACTCATCAAGAGAAGCCCTTTTCATGATAACACGCTCCCCACGGCCAAACAACCGATGAAACGCCCGAAAAAGGCAAAATTCGCAGAAGAAACAGCATGTAAAACTAGCAAAATGCCATGTATGCGCTTACTGTTGGCTGTGGTGAACCGCTGTGCTGACGCCCTGACACCTGTATGGCTTGAGCCCTATGCTGCGCTTTTTTTGTCTCGATCAGATCGCTTAATCTGGTGGATGATAGACAAAAGCGAGAGGGGACGAAACGGCAAATGGGGCAAAAAAATGTGTGGTTTTCATGCGGTTTGACCGTCGCAGCAGGCTACTTGCTTTCCGCGTCGCTTGCATTCGGGCTGGTCATTTCGCTCTATCTAGTCCTATTGACACTTTGCCTGCTTGTTCCAAAACAGTACGCTAAGAAGATCGTATGTTTGTTGATGATAGGGCTGATTGCCTCGGCCTATTATGCTTACTATGATTTCATCCACCGTTCTTTCCTGCAAGCGGCAGCGGAGCGCGAAGAGCGGCTCCATGTCTGGGGAAGCATCGACTCGCAGGTGAAGCGGGATGGCGACATCCTTTCGTTTTACCTGTTGGCCGAGCGTGCGGGCAAGACAGAAGCAGCGCTTGAACCGCTTGCACGGCCGGAACGAATTGCCGTTCGGGTCCGGCTGACAGAGGAGGGCCAGATTCGGCTCGTCGAACGTTATCGGCAAACGGATCGGCTCGGATTGTCTCTCGACTTGGCAATGCCACAGCATGCGCGAAATCCGCATGCGTTTGATTATGCAGCATACCTTTCTACCCAAGGAGTGACGGTGACCGGTTCGGGTACCTTTGCGGACGTATTCGCCTATCGGCAGGAGGCGACGGTTCAGCGGTTGTTCCAGGAATGGCAGGAACAAGCTGCCCGGCGGGTCGTACAATGTTTCTCCGATCCGGTTGCGGCAGGCTATTTGCAGTCGCTTTTGTTCGGCGTTCAGGAAGCGCCCGATCCGTCGCTGGTCGATCTTTATCGCGACATGGGGCTGATTCATGTGCTGGCGATCTCGGGGCTGCACGTTACGCTCGTCAGCATGTTCTGCATGCAGGCGCTTGCGTTGTGCCGGATGAAGGAAAAGCACGCGTTTCTTTTGACCTCCCTTCTGATCGGCGGCTATGTCATGCTGGTCGGAGCCAGCCCGTCTGCCATTCGAGCCGGTTTGATGGGCGCCCTGTATTTGTGGGGACGCTTGCTCGACAAGCGGTGGAGCGGACTTGAGCTGCTTGGCGCCGCCCTTTTGGGCATGCTGATCGTATCCCCCTACCAGATGTGGCAGCTCGGTTTTCAGCTATCCTTTTTGGTTACATGGGGGCTCTTGGTCTACGTGCCGCTGTTCATGAGCGTTCCGTTTCCGCGCAAAGCGTGGATGCGCTCCGCACTGGCCGTCACGACGGCCGCCCAGCTGGTTTCATTTCCTGTGATCATCTACTGGTTCCATCTCTCGTCACCGCTATCCTGGCTCGTCAATCTCCTCCTGGTCCCCATCCTCTCCCTTATCGTACTACCGATCGGCTACGTGGTGATTTTGCTCAGCTTCGTTCATCCGGCATTGGCGGTTTTGCCTGCGGCCGCAATTGAGCATCTGCTCAGCTGGCTCCATGGACTGCTCGCCATTATGGGGGAATGGCATGTTCCCTTTACCCATTGGCGGCATCCGGCATGGTGGTGGATGTTTGGGTACGGGGCGCTTTTGGTCGCCGTCCCCATATTTTGGCAGCGTGGCTACCATCGAAATCGTGATAAGATTGGGTATTGCGCCATTCTGCTGCTGCTCATTGCCCTGGCCAAAAATCCGTTTGCGAACGCAGGCGAGGTGCGCATCACGTTTCTTGATGTCGGGCAAGGGGACTCGGCTGTTGTGGAGATCGGCAACCGGCTCGTCTACGTGATCGACAGCGGCGGGACACCGGTTTTTGCCAACGAACAATGGAAGAGGCGGCGCGATCCTTTTGAAGTAGGCAAAGATACGGTGCTGCCGTTTCTGCGCTCGCGCGGAATCGAACGGATCGACCGGCTGGTGATGACCCATGGCGACTATGACCATATTGGCGGCTTCGGCGGTGTTTTGCCGCATATGGAAATCGCGGCAGCGCTGGTGAACGGGAAAGAGCCCGGTCACACGGAGCTGCAGCTGCATAATGAATTACGACGAAAAAAAATCCCGATCGTGACAGGGCAGACGGGACAAAGCTGGCAGGACGGCCCGGATGTACGCTGGACATGGCTGAGTCCCGGTCTTGACCGATCGGTTGAAGATAATGATGCATCGATTGTCCTATTGTTGGAAGCATACGGCAAACGTATTTTATTTACAGGCGATATGGAAGAAGAAGTCGAGCAGCGTTTGGCGAACGAAGGACTTCTTCCGCCGATCGACGTATTGAAGGTCGGCCATCATGGCAGCAGGACGGGGACGTCAGAACTGTTGCTCGACCGAACGCACCCGGCCTTGGCGATCATTTCCGTCGGCCAAAAGAACCGGTACGGACATCCTGCACCTGAGATCCTGGCACGGCTGAAGGCTCGGGGCATCCAGACGATTCGTACCGATCAAAGCGGCGCGGTTACCGTGCGGATTGATCAAACGGGACTTGTTTGGGATGTTTCGCTGCGTTCACCCGCCATGCAAAAATAATTCTAAGCGAGATGCAACCTTTTGGTTCATGCCTGCGTCGATAGAGGGGAGGACACGATGGTTGAAGCAGAGCTGATCAAACGTGCGCAAGCCGGAGACCAGACAGCATTGGTCGATCTTTTGCGCCAAATTGAAAATTCGGTCTACCGAAGCGCTTATTATATACTTGGTAATGAACATGACGCGCTGGATGCGGCACAGGAAGCCCTGATTCGCATCTATCGCAAAATCCATACCTTTCAGGAAAAAGCCAAATTCTCTACCTGGGTACAAAGAATCGTGAGCAATGTCTGCATCGATGAATATCGGGCAAAAAAAGAAGCGATTTCCATCGAGGAGCATGAGTTGGTGATTCCGGACACACAGACGGTGGAAGAGGCGGTTCTTTTGCAAGATATGTCAGAGGAGATTCAGAGAGCGATCGGACAATTGCCCGATCAATATCGCATCGTGGTTGTGCTGCGCTATTTGCAGGATTTTGCCTATCAGGAAATTGCCGAAGCGCTCGATTTGCCGCTCAATACGGTAAAGTCCTATTTGTTCCGCGCGAGGCAGCAGCTGCAAGAAAAGCTATTGGAGTACCAGGGGGGAGTGAGTAAACGATGAATCGGACAGAAGCGATGGACTTGATACAACGACAACTGGATGGTGATTTGACACAGGAAGAACACATCGCACTGGAAGAACAGCTCCGGGTAGACAGCGAACTCCAGCTGTTCCGTCAACGTTTACAGCGGGTATCCGCGGAATTGCACAACCTGCCGCGCGTCACACCGCCGATCAGTTTGGTGGATGCGATCCTGCCGAGAATCGCGGCAGAGACGGCCGCTCCCCCGATTCAAAACGACGATTTTTCCTCACGCGAAGGCGAGCGCGGGCTGCAAACGCCGGCTGGCGTGCTGCGGCTGGACACAACCCAGGCAGAGCTGCAGCAGTCTGCCAAAAAACGGCTCCCCGTCTGGCTCGGCAAATCAGCGATCGGCGCGGTTGCGGCATGCTTGCTGATCGGCATGTTTTCCGCTTTTGGCGCTTGGAAGAAGAACGATCAGGGGCCGGCCCCTGCGGGAATACCAGGCAAAGACCAGCCTTTCGTCGTCGCACCGAAATCGGAGGAACAGCAAGAAACCAAGACCGATGACAAGAAAAACCCTGACAAAAAGACGGAGCAAAAGACCGAGAAGGATCAGGACAAAAAGACCGACCGGCAGCAATCGAAGAAGATGGATAAGCCGGTATCGAATAACCAAGGCAAAAAGCAGGACAGCAAAGGAAGCCAGTCTCGGCCTCCTGCTGCACCGAAAAAAGAAAAGTCGTCGCAAACGAAAGAAACGGACAAATCCCGCCAGGAGCGAAACAATGAGTTCCTGAACGATCTGCGGGAGTATGTCAAAACGCACAAAGGCGTCGATGGCAATGACGAGGTCGACTGGGGGAAGCTCGATGAGCTGATCAAAAAGTCGATTGAGAATAATCGGCAAAAGTACAAGAAAGACAAAGACCCGCAAGGCTGGAAAGAGCTTGAAAAAATATTGCAGGACCAAAAGCCGGGAACGAGCAAAGATGACAAGAAAGGGGAGAAAAAAGAACGCAGCAAAGGAGACAAACACGACGATCACGAGCAGTAGAATTTCGCTTTCGCACGGAGAAAATGACCGGAACCACCTGACAGCAGCCTGCATATCATGAAAGTACCAAGCACCCCCTGCTTACCGTTTGGGAAGAACGAATCCCGGGGCTTCTCCCTAAACGTTTACATAAAGGTGCAAAATCCCGTTAGGAAGAAGCCGCATGTGTGTTCCAGCGGCTTTTTCCAAAACGGTACAGGGGACAAGCTTATGCGATGGCGCCGAGTTCTTTGGCTTTTTTCACAGCTTTCATGCGGTTTTCCACCTCAAGCTTGGAATAAATGATCGAGATGTAATTTTTGATCGTGCTTTCCGAAAAATGCAGCTTCTCCGCGATTTCCTTGTATTTGTAGCCATCGGACAAATATTGCAAAATCGTGATCTCCTTGTCGGTGAGGCCAAACGAAGGGCTGTCGGACAGGCGATCGATCGTTTCATCGTCGTTTCGTTCCGCAGGCTGGCCGGCTATTTTTCTGGCAGCCTCCAGCGTCAAAAAGGTGTTTCCGTTGTGAACCGTACGGATGATATGAACGAGGCTGGAAAGAAGAAACGATTTGTCCAGGAAGCTGTGGATATCGAGCTTGATTGCCTCCTTTGCCCAATCGAACGCAAGGGTGGTGGAAAAGGCAATGATTTTGCTGGCAGGCCACCGCTCCTTCAGCCGATCGATGGCATTTCGCTCATCAGGCTGGTGTACGTCAAATAAAATAATATCCGGTTCGGATTCAATGGAGGCCGCAATCGCTTCCGAGCCAGCGGGCATTTGGGCAAGAATTCGCACATCCGTTTCGGACTCCAGCAAAATTTTTATGCTTTCCGCAATCATGTCATGACTTGTGACCAGCAGCACACCGATCTGCTGTTTAACCTGACTGGCCCGAATCGGAATGCGCAGCGTATGCCGATGGAGGGTCGGCGCTTTTTCCAGGACGTGATAATCCCCGCGCAAATTTTCCACCCTGCGTTTGATCGCCGCCACGATTTGCTCATCGAACCGTGCGGCACCGCCGTATTCCGCATCTACCACAACCATGAAGTGCTCCTGTTGAAACGACACGACCAGATCGACACGGGATAGCCGATTTTCCCGAAAAGTCAAGGCAAACAAATCTTGCAGGCAGCGGAGGATGGATACATTCGCAGCCGGCGAAAAATCGTATTCCTCGCCTACAACCATGAGATTGACAGAAGCATCATGGCCGGCCTGGTAATCGTCGATCATCGCGCGCAGCGCATGGGGAATGGGGACAGGTACGTTTCCGTTCAATTCCTCCAGTTTTTCCTTAATAAAGCGAATGTAAGTGGCAGAAAAGGTTGAAAGCTGAACCCGTTTTTGCTGGGGGTGCTCTGTCTCTTGCTCCGCGTGATGAAGCGATTCCCCATCCGGCCAGAGCGAGGAAAGCGAGCCGCCTACCGTTGTTTTCAGCTCGCGCAAAAGCCGGTTGCGCTCCTCCTGAACCGTGAGCCATTCCACCTGCTTCGCATACTCCTGCAAGGCATTGTTTTGCTGCTGGATCAGCATGTTGTGCTCCTGGAACTGTTGAAGCAGCTTTTGCTGATGGTCAGCGGAGTGGACATAATGGCTAAAGCGCGCTCCAAGCAAGGTCACGCCTGAAAGCACCAGCGTCGTCTCCAGGAGGAGCACCAGATTTGGCAAGAAAGCGGAGAACGACTCGATATACGGAAAAAAGAGTTCTCTCCAGCCGAAAAACGCCAGACAGCAGAAGACGAGGCTGGATAGCCCGATGTAGAGCGTCAACCCTACGTGTAAATAGATCAAGGATAAGGTCAGTACGACAAAAATCATTTCAGGGGCTTGCGGAAAGAAATTGAACAGCCAAAGCTCAAAAAAGGTAAACAGCAAAAAAAGCGTCAAAAAGATATGCTTGAACCACTGCTTCAGGAACGACAGCTGGTTGCAGACGACGGCGATCAAGGACATCGTGACATAGCCGCTCACAAACAGCAGATGGGCGGAAGAAAAAAAGCCCATGTTCATCAATATTGCGGTTTCCGCAAAACAGAAAATCGGAAGCAGCAAAAACAAAAGCAGCCTGTCCTTTTGCTCATCAACCTCCAATTTGCCGAAGATTTGCCGAACATACTCCAGAACCATGCGAAATATCACCACTTTGCTCGTCATTTTTTGAATAACCTTCCTTCTTATTATACATACCGACGGTCGGTTTGAATAGGTCGTTTTTGACCCAGTGATTCCCTGAGACTACAGAGGGGTGGACAAGTCAGGAGTATCGTCCATAACCTTCGGCACTGTTTCGCGAAAATGCGGGCCCTTTATCATGGGGAGGATTCGCTTGTACGAAATATCGGCGAAAAACAGAGGCGGGGGGAACAGAATGAAAAGTATCAAAGCGAAGGTCATGGTCATTTTATCCATCATCTCGGTGGTTACCTTTGCACTTTTGTCTATTTTTAATTATGTGCAGTTCAAAAGCGAGAGCCTTGCATCGGCAAAGCGCAACCTTTTGTTACAGGTCGAGAGCGAATCAACGCATTTATTCGGCGTACTGGATAAGGCGGGCAAAGTGTCCAATACGCTTGGGTATACGATTTTGCATGAAGGCCCGCAAAATATCTCCTCTGTGGAAAAAACCGTAATGGGCGTAGTCGAATCGGAGAGCACCATCCTCGGCGGAGGCTTTTGGATGGAGCCGAATCAGTTTGATCCGACAAAGCGCCTGTACGCCCGCTATGCGCTGAAGGACCAAGCCGGTGCCAAAATTGTGCCGCAGTACAGCGGGGCTTACGATTACCTGCACGATGACTGGTACCGGACCGGCTTTGTGGACAAGCAGTACGCCTGGACGGAGCCATACGCCGATCCGGTAACGAAAATCCAGATGATCACGGCGTCCAGTCCGATCCGCAAAGATAACAAGATCATCGGGATCATCACGATGGACATCGGCCTTGCCGATTTGAAAAAAAGCGTGGAAAAACTGAAAGTAGGGACTACAGGATACGGCTTCGTCGTTTCGCAAACCGGCGCGATGGTTACGTCCGTTGATGCGAATGCCCAGGAAAAGCGCACCATATCAGACGACAAAGATTATCAGCAAAACGAGCTGGGGCAAAAAATCGCCAAGGCGAGTGAAATCGCGATGACGGAGGCCACAATCAAAGGGAAGCCGAGCTTTGTGACGTATGCGCCGATCGGCAGTACAGGGATGGTGCTGGTCACCGTGCTGCCATTGCAGGAATTGATGGACCCGATCAATCAAAACTTGTACAAGAGCACAGCATTGTTCCTGGGAGCGCTCTGTGTTTTCCTGCTGCTGCTGTACATTTTTATCCATCGGCAAGTGACCCTTCCCCTGCAACATCTGAGCACGGCGATCTTTGAGATGGTGAAAAAGCGGGATTTGACGACAAGCTTTCATTCCAGACGCAAGGATGAAATCGGCGAGGTGGTCACCGCACTCAGCCAATTTACGCGCGAGCTGCATGGGATTTTCCAGCATGTCGATCAAAACGCGCAGCAGGTGCAGGAATATGCGGCTGCTTCCGCGCGCAAAGCGAAGGAAGCGGCGCGGGCATCCGAACAAGTCACCGATGCCATCGCACAGGTAGCGGTAGGCACCCATCATCAAATGCAAGGCTCCCGGGAAAGCGCGCTTGCCATGGAAGAGATGGCACTGGGCATCGTTCGGGTGGCGGAGGCATCGCAGGTGATGGCGGAATCATCGATCACGATGGAACGTGAGGCAGAGGTTGGAACCAATGCGGTTTCCAACGTCGTCCGGCAAATGGATACCATCAACCTGTCTGTGCAGCAAACGTCCGGCGTCATCAAGCGGCTCCATCGCCGCTCGGAGGAAATCTCCCAGATCGTCAGCGTCATTACGCAAATTTCGTCGCAAACCAACCTGCTGGCATTAAATGCTGCCATCGAGGCTGCACGTGCAGGAGAGCGCGGAAAAGGGTTTGCCGTTGTCGCGGATGAAATTCGCAAGCTTGCCGAGCAAACCAACCAATCTGCGGGCATGATCGCGAAGCTGATCACCGAGGTTCAGTCGGACACGACCATTACGGTTGATTCGATGGAACAGGAGATGCAAGAGGTTCATGAAGGGATTCGCGTCGCATTGGAAAGCGGCGATGCGTTCGGGCGCATTGTCGACGCGGCGCGGAGTGTGAACGATCAGGTGCAAGGCGTATCGGCCATTTCGGAACAAATGTCCGCTGGCAGCGAGCAAGTATCCGCCTCCATTTTGGAGCTGTCCAAAATCGCTGAGAAGTCTGCCCGATCCGCTAGCGACGTCGCGCAATCGGCGCAGGAACATTTGCAAACGTTTAAAGAGATGGAAGCGTCCGCTGAGGAAATGAGCAGCATGGCGACGCGATTGAAAGGGCTGATCGGCCAGTTTACGATTTGAATGATGGTTTCTTGAAACGGGACGGGCTTGGCTCACCCCGTTTTTTCCTCTACAATAGACAAGATGGGGAAAGGGGGCTTGCGCAGATGGATTTGCGTGCAGCAGTCAAAGCGATTCGCGACAAGCAGTATGCGCCTGTCTATGTCCTGTACGGAGAGGAAAACTTTTTGAAAGAAGAATTTATTGCCTTTGCGCGCAGTGAGATGATCGGGAAAGATTATGCTGATTTTAATCTGAGTGAATATGACTGCCAGGAGCAGGCGCTCCCGGATATTTTGCAGGATGCCGAGACGTTTCCGTTCATGGCGGAGCGTCGACTGGTGGTAGCGGATAACGCCTATTTTTTGTCCGGGGCGAAACCGACCGGCACGATCAAGCATGAGGTCGACCCGCAAGTGCTGGCCCAGTATTTGGACAATCCGCCGCCTTTTTCAACGATCATGTTTACCGTTGGTGCGGACAAGCTGGACGAGCGGAAAAAAATCGTCAAAACGCTTCAGCAGAAGGCGGTCATGATTTCCTTCGCACCGCTCAAGGATCAAGAGCTGTATGCCTGGGTTGAACGCCGGGCGAAAAAATACAAGACGTTCATCGAACGGGAGGACGCTGCCAGGCTCGTGGCCCGATGCGGCAGCGAACTGAGGCTCTTGGACCGCGAGCTGGAAAAGCTGGCACTCTACGTCGGGCCTGAGGCGACCATTACGGAGCAGGCGATCGAGCTGCTGGCATCGCGGACGCTGGAGCATGACGTATTCGCGTTGGTGGAAGCCGTCGTTTCAGGCAGGCTTGCCGAAGCGTTCCGGATCTTGTATGACCATATGAAAACGGGAGAGGAGCCGATCAAGCTGATGGCGCTGTTCGCCCGGCAAGTCAGGCTTTTGCTCTCGGTCAAGATGTGGGCGCCGCGCGGGTATTCCCAGCAGCAGCTCGCCGGCATGCTGAAGGTGCATCCGTTTGCCGTCAAAAAAGCGATGGAGCAGGCACGCCACTTTGACGAGAGCGCGTTGCGCAAGCTGCTTGCGATTTGCGCGGAGGAAGATTTTCGCATGAAGTCCGGTCAAGTGGACAAACAGCTGGCTGTCGAGCTGTTCATCACAAAAGTTGCCCAGCTAAAACAAAACCCCCTTCGAACATAATGTTCAAGGGGGTTTTGGCGCTTCGCGCACCTTACGCAGTTACAGTCGCTGCGTTCAGTTTTTTCATCAAGCGAGATTTTTGACGGTTTGCCGCATTTTTATGGATGAGACCTTTGGTAGCAGCTTTGTCCAACTTTTTCACGGCTACCAGAAGGGTAGATTTCGCTAGTTCGAGGTTGCTCGCTGCAACTGCTTTCTCAAAGCTTTTCACCGCTGTACGCAGATCGGATTTTTGCGATGCACGTTGTGCACGGCGCTTCTCGATTTGCTTGGTGCGCTTGATTGCGGATTTAATATTTGGCATGAATGTCACCTCCTTAAAGCTATAAGACGCGTCTTAGGCTCTTACATACAACAAAATATATTCTAGCATGCGGCACCCACGATTGCAAGAATGGATTCCGTATAAAAGTTCCACATTTATGCATTCTAACAGTAAGAGTTGGAATAAGGGGAGGTTTGACAAGATGCAGCACAACATTGATCTCGGTGCCTATTCGATCCGCACCGACTTGGCGGTGGAATCCCATGAATTGGCGCAGCAGGAGCAGCAGGCACCTCTTTCCGGATTTGAGATGGAGACGGATGACCGGGAGCCCGGCATCAAGGTAACGCGCATGACGGTGCAAAATGAAGAGGCTGGACGGCAAATCGGCAAATGGCCGGGGCATTACCTGACCATCGAGGTGCCCAAGCTGCGCGATAACGACTCCGAGCTGGAGCAGCAGGTGATGCGCCGGTTTGCCCACGAATTCAAGCAGTTTTTGGAGAAGAAAGGACTGACGGAAAACAAGAAGGCATTGGTCGTCGGCCTTGGCAACTGGAACGTCACACCTGACGCGCTCGGCCCGCTTGTCGTGGAAAATCTGCTGATTACGCGGCATCTGTTCACATTGGCCCCTGAATCGGTGGAGGATGGGTATCGGGAGGTAAGCGCCATTTCTCCAGGCGTCCTCGGCATTACCGGGATCGAGACGAGCGAGATCGTTTTTGGCGTCGTGGAAAAAAGCAAGCCGGATTTCGTGATCTGCATCGATGCCCTTGCCTCCCGGGCGCTGCATCGTGTCAATACGACCATCCAAATCTCCGATACCGGCATTCATCCAGGCTCGGGCGTCGGAAACAAGCGCAAGGCGATCGATGAGGCCACGCTCGGTATCCCCGTCATCGCCATCGGTGTTCCAACCGTCGTGTTCGCCTCGACGATCGTGCACGATTCGATCACCTACCTCCTTGGCCACTTCGGCCAGTCGGTGCAAGAGAGCAAACGCGCCTTCAACCGTCTGACGACAAGCAGCGTACCGGAGCGGAAGGAGCCGTATACGGAAGAGGATTTGCCTGACATGGAGTCGCGCAAAACATTCATGGGGCTGGTTGGCCAGCTGTCCGAGCAGGACAAGCAGCAGCTCATTCATGAAGTGCTTCAGCCGCTTGGACAAAATTTGGTCGTCACGCCGAAGGAAATCGATGATTTCATCGAGGGAATCGCCAACATCATTGCGAGCGGATTGAACAGCGCCCTGCATCGTGCTGTCGGGCAAGAAAACGTTAACGCATACACGCACTAATGTAATGAAGAAACGCGTTTCACACGAACGGGAGAAGCACCGGACATCAGGTGCTTCTCTATTATTTTTTTGCTAGAAACCAGGTCTATCGTTTCTTCCATTCGCATACTCATAGAGCAAGAACAAGTCGTGACACAGCCGACTGCTAGAGGAGGGAGAAAGATGGCAGCCATACTACAGCGGCACTTTGTAGTCCTATCGCTTTGCACTGCCTTTTTGTTCGTTCTGACGGGCATTTTGTCACTGTCGGGAAACCGCGTGATGCCCACTTCCAATACGCTTCAGCAAGCAGCAGCCAACATCTCGAGCCTGGCCATGCTCAAAGTGATCGGCAGGGAGATTCCCTCGCTTGCCGATTCGGTAGAGACGACCGCTGCGCAGTCCAGCAGCTGGACCAGCTTTTTATTCGAGGCCATGACCAACATCCAGCCCGGCGACCTGCGCAGCTTGCTCGGGCGAGAACTCCCGGGGCTGTTGACCTTTGACGATGCCCGGATCATCGTGCCGGGACTGGGGACGGAGCTGTCCGATCTGTACGTGGAGAACACGCCGCACGACTTGCCCAACAATGAGGTGCCACAGACACCCGGCGGCGGGCAGACGGGGCAAAAAGAGACGACGCCGCCAGCGACGACGGTGCCGCCGAAAACAAGCACGGGGGAGCCTAAGCCCAATACCCCGATCGCGACGAAAGGCAATGTGGTGTTCATCTATCATTCGCACAATCGGGAATCGTGGCTCTCCGAAACCAAGCGCGTGGGCCAATCGGTCGACAGCCCTACGCGCAACATTACGCTTGTCGGCGAGCGGCTGGCGGATAACTTGCGCGAGAAAGGAATCGGCGTCGACACCAATACCGACGATATTACGCAGCGGCTGGTTGACCAGGGAAGAAGCTTTACGCTCTCGTATGCGGAATCGCTCAAAGTCGTCAAATCCGAGTTGGAGGAGAACCGCAACATCCGGTATTTGTTCGACCTTCACCGCGACGACCAGCCGCGCGAGAAAACGACGATCGAAATCAATGGCAAATCGTATGCGCGCCTTTTTTTCGTCATCGGCCTGATGAACAAAAACCACGAGAAAAATGCAGAGTTTGCGACGAAATTGCATATGCTTTTGGAGAAGAAGTACCCGGGGCTGTCCCGCGGCGTCACAGGGAAGGGCAGCAAGGACGGCAATGGCGAGTATAACCAGTCGATTTCGCCGGGCAGTCTGCTGATTGAGTTCGGCGGGACCGGCAATACGGTGCAGGAATGCTACAACAGCGCAGCGGCGCTGGCGGATGTGTTCGCCGAATACTATTGGCAAGCGGAGCGCGCCAATGCGACGGTGACAGAGTCAACAGACAAGAGGTGAGTAGCGAGTGGACATCAGATTGAAAGTCGTGAGCCTCGTCGCGGTTCTCTTGATCGGCGTCATCCTTGGCCTGCTAACTGCGGAGCGCGGAATCTACAAAATCGAAGGACTGCCGGAGCAGCAGCCGCCAAAGCAGTCGGTGTATATCACAAAAGTGGATAACGGCAAAATGGAAGTGGCGGTCATGGGGCAAAAAGCGACCGCTGCGAAAGGGAAAATGAGCAATTACATGAGTCGGGTCGGCCTTTCGCTTGGGCAGGCAGTAAGGGGCGGAACACAGGCGGCGGTGAACTGGATGTCTTCTTTTTTTCAACCATAACCTGTTTTTTGACAGGTTTTTTTCTTTTGTTAAAATTTTATTTATTTGCTGTATTGCGAAAAGATGCAGAATAATGGCATAATGTTCACAACCAGCTTCCTATATTCCCCATCCCCCCCTACAAAATACCTAAATTTCGGTAAGAGAGGTGCGCTAGATGTCGCAGACAATCTTGGAAGTAGAAAACTTGCAGACGCACTTTTTTTCCGACCGGGGAGCCATTCCTTCCGTAGACGGCGTCAACATACGCGTAGGCAAAGGAGAGGTCGTCGGCATCGTCGGTGAATCCGGCTGCGGAAAAAGTGTGACGTCCTTATCGATTATGAGGCTTATTCCATCCCCCCCAGGCAAAATCGTCGGTGGCTCGATCCGCTTCAAAGGGGAAGAGTTGATCTCGTGCAATGAAAAACGAATGCGCCAAATACGCGGCAATGAAATCGCCATGATCTTCCAGGAGCCGATGACATCGCTCAATCCCGTCTACACGATCGGGGACCAGATTGGCGAGGCGGTGAGGCTGCATACAAAAGTGGACAAGCGCGAAGCCCGCAAGAAGGCGATCGAAATGCTGAAGCGGGTGGGCATTCCGCGTGCGGAGGCGATCGTCGACGAATACCCGCACCAATTGTCAGGCGGCATGCGGCAGCGCGTGATGATCGCCATGGCGATGACGTGCAATCCCGAGCTTTTGATCGCCGACGAACCGACGACGGCGCTCGATGTGACGATCCAGGCGCAGATTTTGGACCTGATGCGCAAGCTCAACCAGGAGTCGGGCACCGCGATCATGCTCATCACACACGATCTCGGGGTGGTCGCCGAAATGTGCCACAGGGTCGTGGTCATGTACGCAGGCAAGGTGGTGGAAGAGGGTAGTGTCCGAACCATCCTGAAAAAGCCGAAGCACCCGTATACGATCGGTTTGCTTCAATCCATCCCCAAGCTGGAAGAGTCAAGAGAGCGGCTCTACTCGATCCCTGGCAACGTGCCTGTCCCAGGCTCGCTCAAGACAGGCTGCCGCTTCGCGCCACGGTGCGAGCATGCGGTGGACAAGTGCCATCAGGAGATGCCGGAACTTCTGGAAGTGGAGGCGGGGCATTTCTCCCGCTGCTGGATGAATCAATAGGCCGATCGTAGAAAGGGGCAAACAAGGGTGGCAGAAGAACTGCTCGTCGTGAACCATTTGAAAAAATATTACCCCATCGCTGGCGGGGTTTTCGGTAAAACCGTCGGAACGGTCAAAGCCGTTGACGATGTTTCCTTTACGGTGAAAACGGGTGAAACGCTGGGACTGGTGGGAGAAAGCGGCTGCGGCAAGTCGACGACAGGGCGTTCGGTCATGCGTCTGATCGAGCCGACCGAAGGAGAAGTGCTGTTTCGAGGCAAAGCGGTCACCAGCCTGAATCAGCAAGAGCTGCGCAAAATGCGGCGTGACATGCAAATCGTCTTTCAGGACCCGTTCGCATCGCTGAATCCACGGCACAATGTGGAGAGCATCCTGGAGGAGCCATTGATCGTGCACGGAATTGGAAGCGCTTCGGAAAGAAAGAAGCGCGTGCTCGACATGCTGGAGGTTGTCGGCCTGACAAGCTATCACGCCAAACGGTATCCGCATCAGTTCAGCGGCGGTCAGCGCCAGCGCATCGGCATCGCCCGCGCGTTGATGGTCAATCCCAAGCTGGTCGTGCTCGATGAGCCTGTCTCGGCGCTTGACGTATCGATCCAGTCGCAGGTGCTCAATCTGCTGCAAGATTTGCAAAAAGAGTTTGGCTTGACGTATCTGTTCATCGCCCACGATTTGAGCGTCGTGCGCCACATCAGCGATCGCGTCGGCGTCATGTATCTCGGACGCATCGTCGAGCTGGCCGACAAAGACGCGCTTTACAGCAATCCGCTGCACCCTTATTCACAGGCGCTGCTGTCCGCTGTACCGAACCCGGACCCTGATGTAAAGCGGGAGCGCATCATTTTGCAAGGCGATGTGCCGAGCCCGGCGAATCCGCCGAGCGGCTGCACGTTCCATACCCGCTGCTCGCATGTCAAAGAGATTTGCCGCTCCATCCGCCCGACATTCCGTGATGCGGGCAACGGCCACTTTGTCGCATGCCATCTATACGGCGAATAAATACACGCTCGTTTTTAGACGAACCCGAATCAATATTTGGAAAGCGAGGAAATGGCATTGGTATCGTATACCCTGCGCAGATTGATGATGCTGATTCCCGTTCTGATCGGCATGTCGATCGTAGTCTTCTGCATTACGCATGCCATTCCGGGTGATCCGGCCCAAACCATTTTGGGCGAAAAGGCCAGCCCGAAAGCGCTCGCGGAGCTGCGCGAACAGCTCGGACTCAACCTACCGTGGTACCAGCAGTATTTTGATTACGTCGGCAAGGTGCTTACCGGCAATTTGGGCAATTCGCTTCACACGAAAGCCGGGATCGGGCAGGAAATCGTCCCGTATTTGGCGGCTACCGCCGAACTTACGCTTTTTTCCATGTTGTTTGCCATCATTATTGGCGTGAACGCCGGCATTATCTCCGCTTGGAAGCAAAATTCCTGGTTTGACTACGTATCCATGCTGATCGCCCTGATCGGGGTCTCCATGCCGATTTTCTGGCTGGGCCTGATGGAGCAATGGTTTTTCGCCCAGGAATTGAAATGGTTACCCTCGATTGGCCGCGACGACCCGCGTTTGCCGATCAACCCCATCACACACTTTTACATTATCGATTCCATCTTGGCAGGCCGCTTTGACCAACTGAAAGACGTCTTCCTGCATTTGATCTTGCCGAGCATCGCACTGGGCACCATCCCGATGGCGATCATCGCCCGGATTACCCGTTCCAGCATGCTGGAAGTGATGCGTTCGGATTTTATTCGCACCGCAAAAGCCAAAGGGCTTGGACAATTTTTCGTCGTGTACAAGCATGCGCTCAAAAACGCGCTGATTCCCGTATTGACGATCATCGGTTTGCAGACCGGCATGCTGCTTGGCGGCGCGGTGCTGACCGAAACCATTTTTGGCTGGCCGGGCGTTGGACGATACATCTACACCGCGATCGGCAACCGCGATTATCCTGTGATCCAATCCGGCATCCTCGTGATCGCCACCATTTTTGTTCTGATCAACCTGCTGGTCGACCTCCTGTACGCCTATGTCGATCCACGCATCAAATACCGCTAAGGAGGCAGCTGCATGGCAGAGGTTCAAACCACGATCCATACCCCAATCAAGCAACCGGTGGAACAGGCATCCTCCCCTTGGCGGGACGCATGGAACATTTTGCGGAAAAACAAGCTGGCGATGGTCGGCTTGGGCATCATTCTCTTTTTCGTGGTGGTCGCGGTGTTTGCACCGCAAATCGCGCCTTACAAATTCGATGAGGGCGAACTGGTCATGAAAAACAAGGCGCCATCCGCCGAGCACTGGTTCGGCACCGACTACAACGGTCGCGACGTGTTTTCGCGGGTCGTCTACGGCGCACGCATCTCGCTGTGGGTAGGGACGTCCTCCGTTCTCGGCTCGATTGTGGCCGGCACGTTTTTCGGACTCCTGGCCGGTTATTATGGCCGCTGGGTTGATTCGATCATTTCTCGCGTGTTTGATGTCATGCTGGCATTTCCGAGCATTTTGCTCGCGATCGCGATCGTGGCCATTTTGGGACCATCGCTGCAAAACGCCTTGCTTGCCATCGCCATCATCAACATTCCGACATTCGGCAGGCTCGTGCGGTCGCGCGTGCTGACGCTGAAGGAAGAAGAATTCGTGATGGCAGCGCGAGCGATCGGGATGAAAGACTCGCGCATCTTGATCAAGCACATTTTGCCAAACAGCCTGGCGCCGATCATCGTTTCCGGGACGCTCGGAATCGCGACAGCCATCATCGAAGCGGCCGCGCTCGGCTTTCTCGGACTCGGGGCACAGCCGCCTGAACCGGAATGGGGCAAAATGCTTGCCGACTCCAAGCAATACATCCAAAAAGCGCCGTGGACCGTCATCTATCCCGGCTTGTGCATCATGCTGACCGTGCTCGGATTCAATTTGATCGGAGACGGCTTGCGCGATGCGCTTGATCCGCGGATGAAAAACTGACGCGAGCGCGCTTTGAAAGGGGGGATGGGTGGCAGCGATTGTACCTTGAGCAAAAAAGCGATCAATAAGGGTAGAAGGGGGATCTTCATTTTATGAAAAAATCATTGTTGACAGCTGCACTGTCTGGCATGATGGCGCTCACGATGGCGTTGACCGGATGCGGCAGCCCGCAGCAGACAGCCCAGCCGACGCCGGCACCATCCGATTCCTCAGCGCAAACGCCAGCTCAGCCAGCGCCTGCAGATACAGCAAACAAAGGGCCGAAGCAGCTGATCTTTGGCCGTGGCGGCGACTCCGTCGGGCTCGACCCGATTCAGACGGACGATGGCGAATCGGCCAAAATTACGGAAAACATTTTCGAAACGTTGGTCAAATACGAGCCGACCAATACCAACATCATGCCAGGCTTGGCTGAGAGCTGGGAAATTTCGCCGGATGGCAAAACGTACACATTCAAGCTGCGCCAAGGCGTCAAGTTCCATGACGGCACCGATTTCAATGCCGAGGCAGTCGTGTGGAACTTCAACCGCTGGATGGACAAGAGCAATCCGTTCCATAACAAAGACGGCTATGTTTATTACAATGACATGTTCGGCGGCTACAAAGGCGACAAGGACCATGTGATTGATACGGTGAAAGCGATCGATGCGAACACCGTGGAATTCAAGCTGTTCCGCCCGGTATCTCCTTTCCTGAACAACCTGGGCATGTATTGCTTCGGAATCTCCTCGCCGACAGCCGTGCAAAAATTCGGCGACAAGTACATCGAAAACCCGGTGGGTACCGGTCCGTTCAAATTCGTCGAATGGAAGCGCAACGATTCCATCACGCTCGAGAAAAACCCGGACTACTGGAACAAAGGTTTGCCTAAGCTGGACAAACTGGTCTTCAAAGTCATTCCGGACAACTCGGCACGCCTGACTGCGCTCAATTCCGGCGAAATCGACATCATGGATGGTCTAAATCCGGATGACGCGCAATCTGTCAAAGACAACAAAGATTTGCAGCTGTTCCTGCGCCCTGGCATGAACGTCGGCTTCCTCAGCTTCAACGTGGAGAAAAAGCCGTTTGACAATCCAAAAGTTCGCGAAGCGATCGCGTATGCCATCAACAAACCAGCGCTGATCGAAGCATTCTTCGCCGGTCTTGGCGAGCCAGCCGTTAACCCAATGCCGCCGTCTGTATGGGGTTACAACGATGCGATCAAAGACCGCGAGTACAATTTGGACAAAGCAAAACAACTGTTGGCGGAAGCGGGTTTCCCGAACGGCTTCAAAACGAAGTTCTGGGCAATGCCAGTGCCGCGTCCATACATGCCAGACGGACAAAAAATCGCCGAAGCCATCCAGCAAGACCTGAAAAAAATCGGCGTCGAAACCGAGATCGTAACGATGGAATGGGCTACGTATCTGGAAAAAACGAAAAACGGCGAACAAGACATGTACCTCTTGGGGTGGACAGGCGATAACGGAGACCCTGACAACTTCCTGTACGTCTTGCTCGACAAAAACAACATCGGCAGCGGAAACCGCTCGCGCTATGCGAATGAAGAGGTGCACAAGCTCTTGCTGCAGGCGCAATCGGAGCCGTCGAAAGAGAAACGCACCGAGCTGTACAAAAAAGCGCAAGAACTGATCTTCAAAGATGTGCCGCTGATTCCGATCGCGCATGCAACGCCGCCAATCGCGGGCAAAGCAGGCATCACCGGCTACCAACCGCATCCAACAGGTTCGGAAAGCCTGGAAAATGTAGACTGGAAATAAGCCTGTCGGAACGAAAAAGCTCCCATTGCAGATGGGGGCTTTTTCCTGATAGGATGAACAGGAAACCAAGGAGAGGATGACGCATAGATGGATCAGCAAAAATGGCAAACGCTCCATACATATATGACTGAGCAAGGGCTGGACGCCATGCTGCTCACGACGCCCAAGCATGTTTATTATCTCACCGGATTTTTGAGCGATCCGCACGAGCGCTTCCTCGGATTGATGATCCCGCGAGAAGGCGAAGCGGTGTTGATCGTACCGGCGCTTGATCTGGAAGCAGCGCAACAAGCCTCAAGCGTAAAGGCGATCGTGACGCACACGGATACGCAAAATCCGTATGAAGTCCTGCAAGCCCACCTTCCTGCAGGAATCAAGCGATTGGGACTGGAAAAAGGCGATTTGACGGTCAGCCGTTTTGAAGCGCTTGCAGCGGTCATCCAAGCAACCGATTATGTAGATGTCGATGCGCCGATTCGCCAGATGCGCATGGTAAAAACGGCAGAAGAAGTCAGCCGGATCAAAAAAGCGCTGCAAATCACCGAGGATGCGCTGACAGCTGTCGTACGCCAAGTCAAGGTCGGCATGACCGAGCTTGACGTTGTAGCCGAGCTGGAGTATCAAATGAAAAAGCTGGGCTCGGAAGGACTCGCATTCCCGACGATGGTGCTGGCGGGCGAAAAGTCGGCGATGCCGCACGGCGCTCCCGGCAATCGCGCAATCCAGGCTGGCGAGCTGCTCTTGTTTGACCTGGGCGTCGCCTATGACGGCTACTATTCGGACATCACGCGCACGTTTGCGGTTGGCGAGGTCGGGGCGAAGGAACAGGAAATCTATCAAACGGTGCTGGCAGCGAATCTGGCAGGGATCGAGGCGACCAAGGCGGGCGTCACCCTGGCGAGTATCGACCGCGCAGCGCGCGATGTCATCGCAGCAAAAGGGTATGGCGACTATTTCATCCATCGGCTCGGCCACGGGCTCGGCATGGATTGCCACGAGTATCCGTCCGTTCATGGCGAAAACCAGGATCTGCTGCAGACCGGGATGGTTTTCACGATCGAACCAGGTATCTATGTTCCGGGCATTGCTGGTGTTAGAATCGAGGACGATGTCTGGGTGACGGAAACCGGCTGCGAAGTGTTGAGCCGATTCCCGAAGGAGCTGCAAATCATCGGGGTGTAAGGAAACAAGAACAAATCATAGCCGATCGGTCACGGGAGTCACAGGACTCTCATTGCGGATCGGCTTTTCTTTTTTTCGGTGCGTGTAAAATTGCTGGAATTTTGCATAAACAATGCGTGAATTTTGACATTCGTCCCCACGCCCGCTCGTTATAATGAAAACAAATCCAAAAAAGCCGGGCCAAATCAGTAAGGAGTGTGCACATGAGCGAGTGGGACGTATTATTGCGCGAGCTAGATGAAATACCGGGCGTGAGCGGGGAGGAGGAACGGGTAGCGGCCTATATGCGGCAAAAACTGCTGCCTCTTGCGGACAGCCATTGGGAAGATGCCTTGGGCAACCAGATTTTTGTCAAACAGGGCAGCCGACCGGATGTGAGACTCATGCTTTCGGCGCATATGGACGAGATCGGCTTCATCGTCCGGCATATCGATGAAAACGGCTTTGTTTATTTTCACCCGGTCGGCTATCACGACAGCCGGATGCTGATGAACCAGGTGTTGACCATCCATACGGAAGCAGGTCCGCGCCAAGCGGTCACAGGGACAATGCCGGCCCATCTGCTGACGGCCGAGATGGCCCGCAGATCCATTCCGCTTGCAGACATTTACCTTGACCTCGGCACTTTCAGCCGGGCGGAAACGATGGCCCTTGGCGTGCAAATCGGGGACATGATCACATTTGAACGAAAAGGAACCTTGCTGAATGAAGGCAAGCTGTTTACGGGCAAGGCCGTAGACAATCGTTCTGGCTGTGCCGTTTTGATTGAAACGATGAAGCGGCTCTGCGCCAAACAGGTTCGCCCGACGATCTATGCGGTAGCGTCCGTTCAGGAGGAGGTAGGGCTGCGCGGAGCAGGGACGGCGGCGTTTGCCATCAAGCCTGCGGTAGCAATCGCAATTGACGTGACGTTTGCCGGCGATTCACCCGCGCTGCCTGCCACCCTGCCCCCGATGAAGCTGGGCGGCGGTCCGGTTATCAAGCACTATGACTGGACACCGGATACGGGACAGGGGAACAACGTGCCGAAATCGCTGACCAGACAGCTGGTGCGCACGGCAGAATCGCTGGGCATTCCCTATCAGCATCAAACGGTGCTGAACGGAGGAACGGATGCAGCCACGATCAGCCTCGCAGGAGCGGGGGCTGTGACCGGCATCATTTCCTTGCCATCCCGCTATATTCATTCCGCTACAGGCTGCGTCCATCTTGATGACTTGGCGTACACGGTTGACTTGCTTACGGCTTTTATCGAACAAATGGAATAGTATGAGAAAAAACGGAACCGACTCGTTCCGTTTTTTCTTTTTAGGAAAGATTCTGTAACAAAAGTGATGCGGCTGCATCTAAACAAGCGAGAGAGAAAAAAGAGGTGAGGATGCTGGCTGGTAAGGAACAATTGCAGAAGACCCCGGAGGCCGCGCTCGCGCAGTTGATGCAAGAGTATGGCACACGGGTGCTGCGCCTCGTTACCTTGTTCGTGAAAAACAGAAGCCTCGCGGAAGACATTACCCAGGACGTGTTCGTCAAGGTGTACCGGAAGCTTCCGGACTTCCGTGGCGATAGCTCGGTGAAAACGTGGATCTATGCAATCGCCGCCAATGAGTGCAAGATGCAGATGCGATCGTGGTCGTTCCGCAACCTGATCTTCCAATCGCAGGTCGACCGCGCAAGCGAAAAATCGGTGGAAATGGAAGTGGTGGGCGAATCGGAACGGGAGCAACTGCTCGCACAAGTGCTTGCTCTGCCGTATGCATACCGCCAAGTCATCGTGCTGCACTACTATGAGGATCAGGAAATTCGCGAGATTGCCGCAATCCTGGGCTTGCGGGAAGGAACCGTGCGGACGCGTTTGCACCGTGCCAGGCACATGTTGAAGACGGCGCTGGCCGCAGAGGAGGGAGGGGCAGAATGGATTTCGACAAGTCGCTGAACGAGTTGAAAGGATGCGCAGACAAAGGCTTGCTGCGCGATGTGGAATTTACGCCAGAGATGCAGCGGGCTGTGCAAAAGAGGATCGCGAGCACATCGCGGGCAGGTGCAGGCATTGGCTGGAAATGGCTGGGCGCTGCCGTTTGCGCCTGTTTGATCGGCTTTGGCTTGCTCGTGCCGTCCCCCCCGAACGCCTTGCCCCCTGCGGCTTCCGACGGCAATCTCTGGCAGCCTTCTGCGTCGCACACGACACCTGTCGACGGCAAACCGCTCACTTATCTGGGCGAAAAACCGGTTCGGGTCATCACAGGGGACATGTATGAAAAGCAGGGACAAAAAGCGATGTTTTTGCTGAATGGTCCGCTTGCCGCAAATGAACAGGTGCAGCTGGTCGGCGAAAATCAGCAGGGCGAGCGGATCGATTTGGGCAAATATGCGATCGGAAGCAAGCTGTACGATGCCGATGGACATTTTCCAACGGGGCTCACGCTACCGACAGCCGGCTTGTGGAAAATCGAGGTGCGGTACCGCAACGAAGTGCTCGGCAACATAGTTTTGACCATCAAAGCGGGCGTTTCGCCATCCAATGAGTCACTCGTCCTGCCCCTGATCACGCAATTTTTGCAAACGACCGACGATTTTGCCTGGATCGGTGACAAACGCAAGGTGAGCATTGAACTGCTTGGTGTCGACAGCCCAAGCGCAGATCAGCGCATGGTTTACGCAAAGGTGACGATCGAATCGGAGCAGGCGAATGGCTCGGCTGTCGCAGCCCCGATGAAATTCAACATCGTGTATCAGGGCGGCGATTACCGCGTGATCGATTATCAGATGCCCCGGGACGGAAGTGACTATTGGCTGGATATCCGATCCATTTTCCCGTCCGAGATCGTCGAGAAGCTCAGAGCGAGCGGCCACGCAAAAAAGGGATAACGATTCTGTAAGCAAAAAGTGCGGCAAGCCCACAATGGCTGTCCGCACTTTATTTATGCGTATTTTTCATTGTCCGATGATGATCCGTTCGGTCGGATAACGGTAATGCGTGATCTGATCGCCTTTTTTCAAGAAGAGCAGCATGTTGATGATCCCGATGCGCCCGATCACCATCAGGACGATCATGATGATTTTTCCCGACGGGCTGAGCGAAGCGGTGATGCCGGTAGACATGCCGGTTGTCCCGAACGCCGAGCATACCTCGAACAGGAGCTGCTCCATCGGCAACCCTTCGGTCCAGGCAAGCAGGATGACGGCGGCGATGACCAGGCTGATTGCGAAAAAGAACACGAGGAACGAGCGTAAAATATCGTCGTCCGCCAGCTCCCGCCCAAACACTTTTACCCGCTTGTACCCGCGCATGTAGGACAAAATGGTTGCGCACAGAATGAAAAACGTCGTGGTCCGGATTCCGCCGCCCACGCTGCTCGGCGACGCACCGATGAACATGAGCAGCGACATCATGATCAGCGTCGGTGTGGAGAGCATGCTGATATCCATTGTCGTCAAACCGGCGCTGCGTGCCGAGACGGATTGGAACAACGAATAGAAGGCGGACGGGATAAAACCTTTATCCGCCAAATAGGCACCCTGCTCAAATAAATAAAACAGAAGCGCACCCGCTGCCAACAGGGTAAAGAAAGTAGCAGTCGTCACTTTTGTGAATAAAGAAAAAGTAAAGCGAGGTTTGACCTGCCGGTGCGAAATATAATGCTGCAGCTCGATCAGCACAGGGAAGCCGATCGCCCCGCAGATGATCAGCAGCATATGAATCGTCTGGAACACATAATCGTGCGAAAAATCGAGCAGCGAGTTGCCGTACAGATCAAAGCCCGCATTCGTAAACGCGCTGACAGAGGCGAAGAAGCCGTGGTAATAAGCCATATACCATTGATCCACATAGCCGCGCAGCAGCATGTAACTGCCCAGCAAGAGCGTCCCGGCGACCTCGATGATGACGGCGAGCAGCAAGATGTTGCGCATCAGATCGACCATCCCCGCCAGTTTCGGCCGGTTGTGGTCTGTCGCGATCCAGATGCGCTGCTCAAGCCCGATTTTTTGGCGGAACAAGAGCCAGAAAAACGTGCCCAGCGTCATGATCCCGATTCCGCCGACCTGAAAGAGCAGGGCGAGCAAAATGATCCCCGCATGATTAAAGAACAGATCGATTTGGATGACGGAAAGTCCTGTGACGCTGATGGCGCTGGACGCGGTGAAAAGGGCATCCAAATACGTCAGCTGAACGCCAGGCTTGTGGAAAACAGGCATCCATAATAAGAGAGACGAGATCAAAACCGAACAAATATAGAAGCATACAATAATTTGTACGGAGTTTAACCGTCTTTTTTTCGATTTCGGCGGCAAAACACACGTCCTCCTGAAGTCATTTTCTCCTATCTTATCCAAGAAACGCGTTACATGCAAAAAGCGTT
Organism: Brevibacillus fluminis; assembly: GCF_052072235.1. Classification (GTDB taxonomy): domain Bacteria; phylum Bacillota; class Bacilli; order Brevibacillales; family Brevibacillaceae; genus Brevibacillus_D; species Brevibacillus_D fluminis_A. The sequence goes on from NZ_CM125436.1 coordinate 2,195,875, forward strand.
GCGACTCCAGAGCCCGGACGTTTATTCACCCTCGTTTCCGTCAAGCAGGATGCCGGTCGGATCAAAATAGGCGAATGAGTAAGCATCGGCTGATTCCAGGCGAAGCGTCGCATTCGCAAGCGGAAAAAGCGCGGCATGCATGTCGGCGAATGTCAGTTGGGTACCGCCGATTTTCAAGATTTTCTCCAGCAGGCTGGAATCTGCGGTCAGCGTCGTGGTGAGCAGAATCGCCGCTTGGGGAAAGCCGGACGCAGACGGGCGCGGCTTGTCATACTGGATGAACCATGGCAAATGCGGATAGGAGCCGGCCATGCGGAAGCTGACGGTCTGTCCCGTCGGATCAGCGACCTCGTGTACTCCGCTGTCCGATACCGGATACTGCTCCTCCTGCAAGACGCGGATCACATGCTCCAAATCGTCGGTTTCGAGCACGAGGGAGGTATAGCCGTCCCCGTTTTCCGCCAAAAAGTCGCGGAGTTCTTGTCCACCTTCCGATAAATCGAGCTTGCTTTCGTCCGTAACATAAGCAACTTCAAGAAATCCGCCGCCAGGGAACGGATAGGTGCGCGTCGATATGCCGGGAAAGGATTGACCTGTGGCGGCAAGCGTCAGGCCGCGCTTTTCGGTCAAAAATTGATGGAGCCAGTCCGGTTTGGCAGTTGCATAAATCAATCGGTCAAGTTGAAACATCGTAACTCTCCTTTCATATCCCATCTACAATACCATGAAATTACCAGTCGGAGGGTGAAAAACGTTGCAATGCCGCAAGATAATCTTTATTGCTACACAAAAACGGCTTTGTTATAATAAATCTTAGTGTTTTTTTCACCGATGCCTTGTCCAGTGGCAAGGCAAGGACGTGAAACGCAGGAGGGAACGGAATTAATGGATCGCCTGGAAAGACAGAAAAAAATTCGCAATTTCTCTATCATCGCACATATTGACCACGGTAAATCAACGCTTGCCGACCGGATCCTCGAATTGACAGGCGCATTAACCGCTCGCGAAATGGAAGCGCAATTCCTCGATACGATGGAACTGGAAAAAGAGCGCGGCATTACGATCAAGCTGAATGCGGTACGTCTCAACTACAAGGCGGATGACGGTGAGGAATACATCCTGCACCTGATCGACACACCGGGACACGTCGACTTCACCTATGAAGTATCGCGCAGCCTGGCTGCCTGTGAAGGGGCGCTACTCGTCGTGGATGCAGCCCAAGGGATTGAAGCGCAGACGCTGGCGAACGTTTACCTCGCCCTTGACAACAATCTGGAGATCATTCCGATTATCAATAAAATCGACCTGCCGAGCGCGGAGCCAGATCGCGTGAAACAGGAAGTGGAAGATGTAATCGGCTTGGATGCCAGCGAAGCATGCTTGACATCCGCAAAAGCGGGCATTGGCATCAAGGACGTGCTGGAAGCCGTCGTGAAAAAAGTGCCGGCGCCGACGGGCGACCCGGACGCACCGCTGCAAGCCTTGATTTTTGACTCGTACTTCGATCCGTATCGCGGCGTGATCGCATCGGTGCGAATCGTAAACGGTACGTTGAAAAAAGGCATGAAGATCAAAATGATGGCAACGGGCAAATCGTTCGAGGTTACCGAGGTCGGCACATCGACACCGCGCCAGACGCAGGTGGAAGAGCTGACCGTCGGGGATGTAGGCTATGTGGCCGCTTCGATCAAAACCGTTGGCGATACGAGCGTGGGGGATACGATCACCGATGCGGCCCGTCCGGCGACAGAACCGCTGCCAGGCTACCGCAAAATCAACTCGATGGTATTCTGCGGTCTGTATCCGATCGACACGAGCGATTACAATGACCTGCGCGACGCCTTGGAAAAATTGCAGCTCAACGACGCATCGCTGCAATTCGAGCCGGAAACGTCGCAAGCGCTTGGCTTCGGCTTCCGTTGCGGATTCCTGGGGCTGTTGCACATGGAGATTATCCAGGAACGCATTGAGCGTGAATTCAACATTGACCTGATCACGACCGCACCGAGCGTTATTTACCGCGTTACGCAAACGAACGGGGAAACGTACGAAATCGACAACCCGTCCAAAATGCCGGAAGTGCAAAAGATCGAAAAGATCGAAGAGCCGTATGTGACAGCGACCGTCATGGTACCGAAAGAATACGTTGGCGATGTCATGCAGCTGTGCCAAGGCAAACGCGGCGATTTCCTCGACATGCAATACCTCGGCGAAAACCGTGTGCAGCTCAAATACGACATGCCGTTGTCCGAGATCGTCTACGATTTCTTCGATCTGTTGAAATCGGGCACAAAAGGCTATGCATCCTTTGACTACGAGCTGGCTGGCTACAAACCATCCAAGCTGGTCAAAATGGACATTTTGCTCAACGGCGAAGAGGTGGACGCCCTGTCCTTCATCGTTCACAAAGATACGGCGTATCCGCGAGGCAAGGTCATTTGCGAAAAGCTGAAGGAACTGATTCCGCGCCAGCAATTCGAAGTGCCGATCCAGGCAGCGATCGGGCAAAAGATCGTTGCCCGCGAAACGATCAGCGCGATGCGCAAAAACGTACTCGCGAAATGCTACGGCGGTGACATCAGCCGGAAGCGGAAACTGCTGGAGAAGCAGAAGGAAGGGAAAAAGCGGATGAAAGCCGTTGGTTCCGTCGAAGTACCGCAGGAAGCGTTCATGGCCGTGCTCCGCATGGATGATAAAAAATAGGGAGTTGCACAGACCTGACGAAAGCAATGCGTCAGGTCCTCTTTTTATCGCAGGTCCTTTACCCAGGAGCGGCATGACATCAACAGACAGGAGGGGAACAGCAGTGACCCCGCAATCGGTTTACATTCACATTCCGTTTTGTACCAATAAATGCTTTTATTGCGATTTCAACTCGTTTGTCACCAACAACCCGCAGCTCGTCTGGGACTATTTGGAGGCGCTGAAAAAAGAGATGCAGCTGACATTTGCCCAGACGCCGCCGGAACGAATCAAGACGATCTTTGTTGGCGGCGGCACACCGACGTTTCTCGATGCCAAGCAGATGCGCTTTTTCCTCCAAACCATCCAAGAGAATCTGGGGCAACATCTGGCGAGCGATCTGGAATTTACCATGGAGGCCAATCCGGGCACGACAGACCGCGAGAAGCTCAAGGTGATGCGCAGCTTCGGCGTCAACCGCCTTTCGTTCGGCGCCCAATCGTTCGATGATGAGCTGTTGAAGCGGATCGGACGCATCCACGATTCGGCTGCGATCGGCAAAAGCATCGAGAATGCCAGACGCGAAGGGTTTGACAATCTCTCCATCGACTTGATGTTCGGCTTGCCGGACCAGACGATGGACAAGTTTGCGCATTCCCTTGATCGGGCATTCGAGCTGCCGACCACGCATTTTTCCGCTTACAGCCTGAAAGTCGAGGAAAACACGCTGTTTCATACGCTCTATCAAAAAGACCAGCTGCCGCTGCCGACCGAAGAGACCGAGCTTGCCATGTATCTGCTTTTGATCGAACGGATGGAGCAGCAAGGCTATCGGATGTATGAAATCAGCAATTTTGCCAAGCCGGGCTTTGAAAGCCGGCACAACCAGACGTATTGGCGCAATGAAGCCTATTATGGCTTGGGAGCTGGCGCGCACGGGTATGTGAACGGGCAGCGCCATGTGAATGCAGGGCCGCTCGCCATGTACATGCAGCTGGCCAAAGACGGGCTGCCGCGCGTGGAACAGTTTGCGGTTACGCGCGTGGAACAGATGGAGGAGCAGATGATATTGGGGCTGCGCCTTCGCACAGGCGTCGACATCGCCGAATTCGAGCGTAGATTCGGCGAACCGATGACGCAAACATTCGGTGCGGTGATCGAGGCGGAGAAGGCGAAAGGGATGCTGGAGGAAAGCGATGGCTTTTTGCGGTTGACGCAGCAGGCACTCCCGCTCGGCAACGAGGTTTTTGCCAAATTCATTGGCATAGACGAGTAGAAACGGTCCATTGCGTCGTTTTTGTGCACAAAGTTTCGGAAGGAAACACCCTGGAGACGTTGACAAATGATCGTTCACTTGATAAGTTAATACTATATTTAGCACTCAATCGCGCTGAGTGCTAACAAAGCGATCTTGCATCGTTTGTCAAAGGGAGGCGACCGTTATGTTATCAGAACGACAACGTTTGATCTTGAGTGCGATTATCGACAATTACATTCGTTCCGCAGAACCAGTCGGCTCCCGAACCATATCGAAGCGCGATGATGTTGGATTCAGTTCCGCTACGATCCGCAACGAGATGGCCGACCTCGAAGAGCTGGGCTATCTTGAGCAGCCGCATACATCGGCGGGACGCATTCCTTCCACGCAAGGCTACCGTTTTTATGTGGACCATCTCCTCCAACCCCAAGGATTTAAGGAAGAGGATTTGGGAAACTTTAAGCAGGTATTCGCCGAGCGCATCATGCAGTACGAGCAAGTGTTTGATTACACAGCGGCCATGCTGTCGCAAATGACCAACTACACCTCGATTGTCTTGGGACCGGAGATGTTTGAGCACCGGTTGAAACATATCCAGATCGTGCCGCTCTCGGAACACCAGGCGGTAGCGATCGTGGTGACGCACACAGGTCGGGTGGAAAACAAGCTGATCGACATCCCGGCGGGCGTTCCCGCCTCGGAAGTGGAGAAGCTGGTTAATTTATTGAACCACCGCTTGCAGGACGTGCCGGTGTGGCAGCTGCGCCAACGGTTGTACCAGGAGATTGCCGACGAGATGAAGCGTCATATGGAGCAGTACGAACAGATGCTGCACATGATCGAGGGAACATTCGAGGAGGATGTCTCCGATCGTTTTATCCTGCATGGCATAACCAAAATTATGAACCAACCGGAGTTTCGCGACGTAGAAAAGGTAAAGGATATATTGGAGCTTCTCGAGCAGAGCGACCAGCTTGTCAACCTGTTTGGCATGCCTCAGGACGGCATGCAGATTCGTATCGGACAGGAGAATCAGGTGGATGCCGTGAAAGATTGCTCGATCATTACAACATCCTATTATCTCGACGGCAAGCCGGTGGGGAAAGTAGGTATTCTTGGGCCGACCCGCATGGATTACAACAAGGTGATTTCAGCATTGAACTACATCGGGCACGGACTGTCGCGCTTGCTCGCCAAACAGTTCGATTCCAAGTAAGCACATAAGCGCAACCGGCTCTTGTTTTTTAAGAGCCCCTACTTAGAAGACATTTCATACAGACAGGAATCCATCAACATTCTTGTCCAGTATAAGAAAACCGATAGCTCTGCCAACAAGCGTGGGGCAGTCCGGTTTTTGAACCAGGAGGGTATCAAGGTGAGCGACGAAAAAACAGCTGTGGACCAGCAAAACCAGGCGGATCTTCCCGAAGACGCGCAGGAACAGGTTGAGCAGCCTGCTGATGCAGCTCATGCGGGAGAGGAAGCGGAGCGCTGGAAAAAACAGGCTGAGGAAACGCAAGACCGACTGCTGCGGGCCATGGCCGATATGGAAAACATGCGCCGCCGTTTCCGCAAAGAGCAGGAAGATATGCAGAAGTATGCAGCTTTGCCGGTAGTGGAAGCATTGCTTCCCGCGATCGACAACTTCGAGCGCGCCCTGGCCGTCGATAAGGAAAATCTGACGGTCGACTCTTTGCTGCAAGGCATCAACATGGTGTACCGCCAAATGGTGCAAGTATTTGAGAAAGAAGGCCTGCAACCGATCGAATCGGTAGGGAAGCCGTTTGACCCGCACATCCATCAGGCAGTGATGCAGGTGGAAGATTCGGCGTATGAGCCGGGGACGGTTGTGGAAGAACTGCAAAAAGGTTACCAATTCAAAGACCGGACCATTCGCCCGGCAATGGTAAAAGTAAACGGATAAGAACACCAACAGGCAACTACACTTTTCTGTGATCATTCAAGGAGGTTTTTTTTCATGAGTCGCGTAATCGGTATTGACTTAGGTACAACCAACTCTTGTGTTGCGGTAATGGAAGGCGGAGAGCCAGTCGTTATCGCCAATCCGGAAGGCAACCGCACCACACCATCCGTTGTGGCATTCAAAAACGGCGAGCGCATCGTCGGTGAAGCGGCGAAGCGCCAGGCGATCACCAACCCTGACAACACCGTAATCTCCATCAAGCGCTGGATGGGGACAAACCATAAAGTAACGCTGGAAGGCAAAGAATACACACCGCAAGAAGTATCCGCAATGATTTTGCAAAAACTCAAGGCTGACGCAGAAGCGTATTTGGGCCAGCCGGTCACCCAAGCGGTTATCACCGTTCCGGCTTATTTCAATGACAGCCAGCGTCAAGCAACAAAAGACGCAGGTAAAATCGCGGGTCTGGAAGTTTTGCGTATCGTCAACGAGCCGACAGCAGCTGCGCTCGCGTACGGTATGGAGAAAACGGAAGACCAAACGGTTCTTGTCTATGACTTGGGCGGCGGTACGTTCGACGTCTCCATCCTCGAACTGTCCGATGGCTTTTTCGAAGTAAAAGCGACTTCCGGCGACAACAAGCTGGGCGGCGATGACTTTGACCAAGTGATCATCGACTACCTGGTAGCCGAGTTCAAAAAAGACAACGGCATCGACCTGTCCAAAGACCGCATGGCGATGCAACGTTTGAAAGACGCAGCGGAAAAAGCGAAAAAAGACTTGTCCGGCGTGCTGACGACAACGATTTCCCTGCCATTCATCACGGCAGATGCAACCGGTCCAAAACACTTGGAGCTGAACCTGACTCGCGCCAAATTCGAAGAGCTGTCCGCTCATCTCGTTGAGCGCACATTGGGCCCAACTCGCCAGGCGCTGCAAGACGCTGGCCTGTCCCCAAGCGACCTGCACCGCGTCATTCTGGTCGGTGGTTCCACCCGGATCCCGGCTGTACAGGAAGCGATCAAAAAGCTGACAGGCAAAGAACCGCACAAAGGCGTGAACCCGGACGAAGTAGTTGCGCTCGGTGCCGCTGTTCAAGCGGGCGTCTTGACCGGCGATGTAAAAGACGTGGTGCTGCTCGACGTAACACCGCTTTCCTTGGGTATCGAAACATTGGGCGGCGTATTCACCAAGCTGATCGACCGCAACACCACGATCCCGACGAGCAAATCGCAAGTGTTCTCCACTGCGGCTGACAACCAGCCATCCGTTGAGATCCACGTGCTGCAAGGGGAGCGCCAAATGGCGGCGGACAACAAAACATTGGGCCGCTTCACCCTCAACGAAATCCCGCCAGCACCGCGCGGCGTTCCGCAAATCGAGGTGGCATTCGACATCGATGCGAACGGTATCGTAAACGTGCGTGCGAAAGATTTGGGAACCGGACGTGAGCAGCGCATCACGATCACTTCCAACTCCGGCTTGAGCGATGCGGATATCGAACGCATGGTAAAAGACGCAGAACTCAATGCGGAAGCGGACAAAAAGCGCAAGGAAGAAGCAGAAGTGCGCAATGAAGCGGATCAACTGGTGTTCACGACCGAAAAAACCATGAAAGATCTGGAAGGCAAAGTGGATCAGGCGGAGATCGACAAAGCGAACGCAGCCAAGGAAAAAGTGAAAACGGCACTGGCTGGCGGCAACTTCGACGAGATCAAAGCAGCGAAAGACGAATTGTCCGGGATCGTGCAGCAGCTGTCTGTGAAGCTGTATGAGCAAGCGGCTCAAGCACAGCAAGCAGCGCAAAACGCGCAAGGCGGCGCTGACGCATCCGACAGCAAAAAAGACAACGTCGTGGATGCAGACTACGAGGTTGTAGACGAGAAAAAATAAGGCTGGACATGTGAAAAAAGTCAAAGTCAAGCTACCTTGGCTTTGGCTTTTTTCCTGTCTGCATCCTGGGAAGGCGATTAAACTCAGGTTTTCTCCATCGGCATACGCGCGTTCATTGAAGCTTTGATGATTGCGTGCTATGATAACATTTGACTGTTTTCGACACGGGAGTGATTGGTTGCATGAAACGCGATTATTATGAAGTGCTCGGAGTGGCGAAAGACGCGGACGCGGAAGAAGTCAAAAAAGCGTACCGAAAGCTGGCGAGACAGTACCACCCCGATGTAAATAAAGAAGCGAACGCAGAAGAGAAATTTAAAGAAGTCAAAGAAGCTTACGATGTCCTGTCGGATTCCCAGAAGCGCGCGCAGTACGACCGATTTGGCCACCAAGATCCGAACCAGGGATTCGGCCAGGGCGGATTCGGCGGCTTTGACAGCTCCGGCATGGGCGGTTTTGGCGACATTTTCGACATGTTCTTCGGCGGTGGCGGCGGACGGCGCAGCAATCCGAATGCGCCGCGCAAAGGTTCTGATTTGCAATACAGCATGTCGATCGAATTCACGGAAGCGGTGTTCGGCAAGGAAGTGGATGTGGAAATTCCGAAGGAAGCGGAATGCGACACGTGCCACGGAACAGGCGGCAAGCCTGGCGCTGCTGTGGAAACGTGCAAAACGTGCAACGGCACCGGGCAGCAGGAAGTGCAGGCGAACACGCCATTCGGCAAAATCGTCAACCGTCGCGTTTGCCAAACGTGCGAAGGAAAAGGAAAAGTGTACAAGGAAAAATGCGGAACGTGCCGCGGCGACGGCCGCGTAAAAGTGCGCCGCAAAATCCATCTCAACATTCCTGCCGGTGTGGACGACGGCGCACAGCTGCGCGTGTCCGGCGAAGGGGAGCCTGGCTTTAATGGCGGGCCGGCGGGTGATTTGTATGTGGTGCTGCGCGTCAAAAAACACGACTTCTTCGAACGCGAAGGCAACGACATTTATTGCGAAGTGCCGATTTCCTTCGGGCAAGCGGCATTGGGGGCAGAAATCGAAGTGCCTACGGTCGATGGCCGTGTGAAATTGAAAGTTCCAGCCGGTACGCAGACCGAGACGTTTTTCCGTCTGCGCGGAAAAGGCGTGCCGTTCCTGCGCGGAAGCGGCCGGGGCGACCAGCATGTGAAAGTGCGCATCGTGACGCCGAAGAAGCTGACGGATCGCCAAAAAGAATTGGTGATGGAGCTTTTTGAGATGAACGAAAATGCGGTCGTGGAAACGCCCGCATCGGATGAGAGCTTTTTTGATCGAATGAAACGGGCATTCCGTGGCGAATAAATTTACTTTTGCAACCCTATCGTCACATGGCGATAGGGTGTAAGAAACGGGGAGAAGCGATGAAGTGGTCAGAAATCAGTATCCATACAACGGCTGAGGCAGTGGAAGCCGTCTCGAACATTTTGCATGAAGCAGGAGCGAACGGGGTTGTCATTGAAGATCCGGAAGTGCTCTACCGTGAATGGGATACACCATTTGGCGAGATTTATCAGCTCTCCCCGGATGATTTTCCGAAAGAAGGCGTGCTGGTCAAAGCGTATCTGCCGGTCAACAGCTATTTGGGAGAGACGGTGGAAGAGATCAAAGGGCAGCTGAACGAGCTATTGCTCTATGGGCTTGACCTGGGCAGCGGCACCATCACCGTGACGGAAGTGCATGAAGATGAGTGGGCGACCGCTTGGAAAAAGTATTACAAGCCTGTCACCATTTCCGAGCGGATCACCATCAGCCCGGTTTGGGAAGAGTATCAGCCAAAGAGCGCCGATGAGCTGGTGATCGAGATGGACCCGGGGATGGCTTTCGGCACAGGGACACATCCGACAACTGTACTGTGCATTCGTTCGATCGAAAAATACTTGCAGCCGGGCGACCGCGTGTATGATGTAGGAACGGGAACGGCGATTTTGTCCATTGCGGCAGCCAAACTCGGTGCCAGCCGCATTTTGGCGATGGATCTCGATGAAGTCGCTGTCCGCTCCGCCGAAGCGAACATCAAGATCAACAAGGTTGCCGATAAAATCAACGTGAAACAAAACAACCTGCTGGATGGCATCGAGGAACAGGTGGAAGTGATCGTCGCCAACATTTTGGCGGAAGTGATCCTGCGCTTTACGGATGACGTGGCCAGATTGCTCCTGCCTGACGGAACTTTCATTGCGTCCGGCATCATCAAAGCGCGTGAAGCAGACGTCATCGCGGGCCTGGAGCAAAGCGGGCTTACGATCATAGAAACAGTTTACATCGACGACTGGGTAGCAATTGTGGCGAAAAAACGTTAAAATATTGAGGTCAATCCCTATGCAAAGATATTTTATTGATCCGAGCCAATGGTCACATGATCAGGTGGAAATCACCGGAGACGATGTGCATCATATCGTCAACGTGATGCGATCAGCCGTTGGCGAGGAAATTATCGTAAGCGATGGTGCAGGCAAAGCTGCATTGGCACGCCTGGCCGTCATTGAACCGAAGCGAGTGGTCGCTGTCATCGTGGAGCCGCTCGCAAGTGAGCGTGAACTGCCGGTGCGCGTGACGATCGCGCAAGGCTTGCCAAAAGGCGACAAAATGGAATGGATCTTGCAAAAGGGAACGGAATTGGGCGCGTTCGCCTTTTTTCCTTTTTCATCGGAGCGCACGATCGTGAAGCTGGATGCCAAAAAAGAAGCGAAGAAGCTGGAGCGGTGGCAAAAAATCGTCAAGGAAGCTGCGGAGCAGTCGCACCGTGCGGTTTTGCCCGAGATTTACGCACCGGTCAGCTTTGAAGCGCTGCTGAAAGCATCGAAGGAGTATACAGCTGCTGTCATCGCCTATGAAAAGGAAGAGGAGAACGGCTTGCGCGGTGTGCTTGGCGGCCTTGCGCCGGGAGATTCCCTTCTGGTGCTGATCGGCCCGGAAGGCGGCTTCAGCGAAGATGAAGTGCGTCGGGCACAGGCGGCAGGCATCCGTTCTGTCACATGCGGGCCTCGTATTTTGCGGACGGAGACAGCCAGCCAGTACGTGCTGTCTGCTGTCTCGTACCAGTTTGAGATGTAACTAGGTTGGAAGGAGGATCAGCAATGTCTACCGTTGCTTTTCATACACTCGGCTGTAAAGTGAACAGCTATGAAACAGAAGCGATCTGGCAGCTTTTTGAAAAAAACGGCTACCAGCGCGTAGATTTTGAAGAAGATACGGCCGATGTCTATGTGATCAACACATGCACGGTCACCAATACGGGGGACAAAAAGAGCCGGCAAGTCATCCGCCGCGCCATCCGTCGCAACCCGGAGGCGATCATCGCCGTGACAGGCTGCTATGCGCAAACATCCCCGAAAGAGATTGCCGATATTCCCGGCGTCGATATCGTGCTCGGCACGCAAGGAAGAGACAAGCTGCTCGACTATGTGGAGCAGATCAAAGCGGAGCGCACGCCGATCAACGCGGTAGGCAACATCATGAAAGCCCGCGATTTCGAGGAGCTTGACGTGCCGGCGTTTACCGACCGCACGCGCGCTTCCCTGAAAATCCAGGAAGGCTGCAACAACTTCTGCACCTTCTGCATCATCCCTTGGGCACGCGGACTGATGCGTTCCCGCAAGCCGGAGAGCGTTCTGGAGCAAGCGCGCAACCTCGTGGCGGCCGGCTATCTGGAAATCGTGCTGACCGGCATTCATACAGGCGGCTATGGCGAAGATTTGGAAGACTACAATCTGGCGAAATTGCTGGTTGATCTGCATCAGGTGGAAGGCTTGAAGCGGATTCGCATCAGCTCCATCGAGGCAAGCCAAATCACGGATGAGGTCATTTCCGTCATCGATGGCTCCGACCTGATTTGCCGCCATTTGCACGTACCGCTGCAAGCGGGCGATGACGATGTGCTGAAGCGGATGCGCCGCAAATATACGACCGCCGAGTTCAGAGAGAAGATGGTGAAGGTCCGCAAAGCGCTGCCAGGCGTTGCGCTGACGACGGACGTGATCGTCGGCTTCCCTGGCGAGACGGAAGAGCAATTTGTCAACGGCTACAACTTTATCAAGGAAATCGGTTTCGCCGAACTGCATGTTTTCCCGTATTCGATGCGCACAGGTACGCCTGCCGCACGGATGGAAGACCAGGTTCCGGAAGAGATCAAGCGTGAGCGCGTTGCGAAGCTGATCGCGCTGAACAACGAGGAATTGACGATCAATTACGGCAAGCAATTCGTCGGCGATGTGCTGGAAGTCATTCCGGAACGGTTGTATAAAGAGGACCCCGAGAGCGGCATGCTGATGGGTTACTCCGACAACTATCTCAACATCGTCTTCCCGGGAACGGAAGACATGATCGGGAAAGTGTGCAAAGTTCGCCTTGATGAAGTGGGTTCTGAATACTGCCATGGCACGTTTGTTCGCGTCCTCGACGACGCTGCGGCTTTGGTAGGGGACAAAGCCGTATGATCGAAATTTCGGCAGGCGGAGTTGTCTACAAGGAAGAAAACGGCGAGTTGCAGTTTCTCCTGATCGAAGACCGGTATGGCAAGCGGACGCTGGCCAAAGGCAAGCAGGAACCGGGCGAAACGCTTGAAGAGAATGCGCTGCGTGAAGTGTGGGAGGAAACGGGTGTCAGCGGCCGGATCATCAAGCCGCTCCATACGGTCCACTATCAATACAAGCACGCAAAGACCGGGGAGCTGGTCGACAAGGAAGTGCACTACTATCTCATCGAGGCGCTGTCAGGCACGCTTGCTGCCCAAATCGAGGAGATAAATGCGGTTCACTGGCGCAGCCCTGCTGATGCTTGGCGCGATCAGGTGACACAAGGCTATTCGAACAATGATCACGTGATGAAACTGGCGCTTCACCATTTCGGGATCGAGGTGTAAGCATGAAGCTCAACAATTCCATCGACCATACGCTTCTCAAACCGCAAGCCGCAGCAGTCGTGTTTGACAAATTTTGCGCAGACACCGCCTCGCTTGCGCCGGGGGAAGCGGGTGCGATCCGGATTGGGGCTTGTGCGGGCGTTTCGATCGTTTCGGGAGAAGAAGCTGCAGAAAGCGGCTACTAGGCGTTAGAACTCGACCAAAATGGTCGGGTTTTTCGTTTTTGCCCGATCGACTTGCTTGGGAAGGGGAATCAGGAGAGATGTGGGGATGGGTCATTATCTTTGCGTTTTGGGGCCTTGGGGTTGTTTGCAACCAGTGGCTGCACATTCCATTTCCGGGCAATTTGCTTGGAATGCTCTTTCTTGTCGTCTTTTTGGCGTTTGGCTGGATCAAGCTTGATGTTGTCGAAAAAGCAGCATCGTTTTTGATGAAGCATATGCTTTTGTTTTTCGTGCCGATCATGGTCGGCGTGAGCCAGCAATTCCATGTGATTGAACAAAATCCGTGGCCCATTCTTTTGGCTTTGACGGTCGGCACGGCAGTGGTGATGCTTGTCTCGGGGACGGTCATGGAACGATACATGCGCCGCAAAAAAGCAAAAGAGAGCCAACATTCAATCGTGTCAGAAGAGGGAGAGGTGCGCCGCAATGCTTAGCGCAGCAGCCATTATTCTTACCTTGATCGTGTATGCAGCGGTGCGCCGCTTTTCCCATCGGTTGAAATGGGTTCATCCGATTATCGCGGCATCGGTGGTAATCGGGGTGATCTGGTATGTGACAAGCGGCGATTGGGCCGCATACGCCGCTGGCGGGCAATGGATTTCCGTCTGGCTCGGCCCGGCGACGGTGGCGCTCGCCGTGCCGCTTGCCAAACAGTTACAGGAACTGAAAACGTTATGGCCGGGCATCTTGCTTGGCGTCGGGATCGGCTGCGGCACATCCATCGCCATCGTGTGGGCGCTTGTCAGCTTGCTTGGCGGCGATCCTGTCGTACTCCACAGCATGCTGTCCAAATCGGTCACGACGCCAATCTCTGTTGAACTGGCGAAGGCGGTCGGCGGCAATCCGTCGCTTGCGGCCTTGTTCACGGCAGGAACCGGTTTGGTCGGAGCAAGCATGGCGCGCAGCCTGTTGAAAATTGCCCGCATCAACGACCCGTGGGCAGCCGGCATCGCTGTCGGTACGACCGCACATGCGATCGGAACCGCAGGCTTTCCGCAGGAGGAGCAGCAAAAAGTGGCGGCGTCCACGCTTGCGATGATTATGGCAGGGATCATTACGTCACTTTATTTGGTTCCCTTCCATTTGGGATGATCCAGTCCATCCATTTGGCCAGAATCGACACGAACGGCAGCGCGATCAGGGAGCACGCCACATTGAAAATCGATTGGGCGTGTGCGATCTGTTGGGACGGATCGTCCGTAAGCGCTGCGGTGATGCTGGCCAAACTACCTAACAGCGGAATGAAAGAGATCGCGCCGGCCAGGTTGAACAGCGTATGGAACCAGGCGACCTGTTGAGAAGCGCGATTTGTGCCAATACTGGCGATGAGGGCGGTAAAGCATGTTCCGACGTTGGCGCCGAGCACGACGGCGAGCGCGGTGTCCATGTTCATCACGCCATGGGCCAAAAGGTTCATTGTGATCGCAATCGTCGCAGATCCGCTCTGGATCAATCCGGAGAAAAGCGTGCCGGTGATCAGGCCGATCCAGATGGAATGGCTGCTCTCCAAAAAGAGGCTGCGAAACGTCTGGGATTCCTCCAGCGGGCGGGCCATGACCTGCATCGTGTCGATCCCAAGAAAAATCAGCCCGAAACCGGCGATGATCAGCCCGATGCAGCGGTACAGCTTGCGGGATTGCAGCCAAAAGATCACACCGATCAGCAGCATCGGCACAGCAAGCTTTTCCAGGCGCAGCGCAATCAGCTGCGTCGTGATGGTGGAGCCGATATTGGCTCCCAAAATGATGCCGATCGTCTGGGCAAACCGGATGATCCCCGCTTGTGTCAGGCCGATTGTAAGCACGGTGACAGCGCCGGAGCTTTGCAGCACAAACGTGGAAATCAGCCCGGAGAAGAAACCGTGCACCGGCGTGCGGGTAAAGCGCATCATCAACGCTTTCATCCGTTCGCCGGCGAGGTTTTGGAAGCCGATGCGCATCGCATACATACCGAGCAGAAAAAAGGTAAGGCCGAGGGCAAAAGGAACGGCTATGTTATAGAATGGCGACATGGTACGTCCATTCCTCCTCACATTTGGTCGATAGTAAAACGTTATGCTTGGACTAAGACAGGCATGACAAGGAGGCGTAAGCAAAATGGCAAAGGTATTCATGGTGAAAAACCGTAAAAAACGATTGGAAAACGGGCATCCGTGGATTTATCAATCGGAAATTCAGGAAGTCGTGGGCGAATATGAGCCAGGCGACATCGTGGAGGTCGTCAATCATCAAGGGCACTTCCTGGCAAAAGGATATATCAACCCGAGTTCGCAGTTAATGGTGCGAGTGATGAGCTACGATCCGAAAGAAGAGATCGACCTCGATTTTTTCATCCGCCGCATCTCCCAGGCAGCCGCCTATCGCACGCGGTTTGTCAGCAATCCGGAAGCGTGCCGCGTCGTTTACGGCGAAGGCGACTTTTTGCCTGGCCTGATCGTCGACCGCTACAACGATATTTTGGTGGTGCAAATTTTGTCGCTCGGCATGGAAGTGCGCCGCGACTTTATTCGCGATGCACTGGTCCACGTGTTCGCGCCAAAGGGCATCTATCTGCGCAATGACGTGCCGGTGCGCGAGCTGGAAGGCCTCACGCAGGCCAAAGAGGTTTTGTACGGGGAGTGTCCGCGCGAGATCACCATTCAGGAAAATGAGCTGTCCTATGTCGTTGATATTGTGGAGGGACAAAAAACCGGATTTTTCTATGACCAACGCGAGAACCGCGCGTCGATCGCTCCCTTGATGAAAGGGTGGGGGGCTTCGCATGGCATCACGCTGCAGCCGCAGGGCGAAAATGGTGCTTTGGTACCGGTTGACAAAAAAGGAAAAGTGATCAAAAATCCTTTTTGGGACGGCGCTGAAGTATTGGAGTGCTTTACCCATACCGGATCCTTCACATTGAATGCTTGCAAACACGGGGCAAAAAAAGTGACTGCTTTGGACATTTCGGAGCATGCTATAGAGACAGCCCGCCGAAATATCACGATGAACGGGTTTTTGCATCGCGTCGATTTTGTCGTGGCGAACGCGTTCGATTATTTGCGTGAATCGGTGGAAGCGGAAAAATCGTGGGATGTGGTGATTCTGGACCCCCCTGCCTTTGCCAAGTCCCGCTCGGCTGTAAAGGGTGCAACCCGCGGATACAAAGACATCAACCTGCACGGCATGAAGCTTGTCCGTCCCGGCGGCTATTTGGTCACCGCTTCTTGCTCGTACCACATGTCGGAGGAGCTGTTTCTGGAAACAATCCAGGAGGCTGCCTATGACGCGAAGAAAATTTTGCGCCTGGTGGAATGGCGCGGAGCAGGCAAAGATCATCCGCAAATTACAGGGCAAGATGAGGGTCACTACCTGAAATTTGCAATTTTTGAAGTTCGCCCCCGCAAATAGCTTTCTTTTCTGAAGTTTTTCTGGTAGTATTGATATTCTGTGACACTTGGCGGTAAAAGGAGCAATTTACACGTGAAAACCTTTCAAGATTTTGAGTTACACCATTCTTTAACTCGTGCCATTTCCGAGATGGGATTCGAAGAAGCTACGCCGATCCAAGCCCAGGTAATTCCACTGGCACTGGCCGGCCGCGATTTGATCGGCCAGGCTCAAACCGGAACTGGTAAGACGGCGGCATTCGGTATCCCGCTTCTTGAAAAAGTAGATATAGACAATGATAAGGTGCAAGGTCTCGTTCTCGCACCGACACGCGAGCTGGCGATCCAGGTGGCGGAAGAATTGTCCAAAATCGGAGCGCATAAACGCGTGAAGATTTTGCCCATCTACGGCGGGCAGGACATCGGGCGCCAAATCCGTGCGCTGAAAAACCGTCCACATCTGATCATCGCGACACCTGGACGGCTGATTGACCATCTGGAGCGGCATACCGTTCGTCTGGGTGACGTGGAAACCGTCGTATTGGACGAAGCGGACGAAATGCTGAACATGGGCTTCCTCGAGGAAATCCAGAAAATCTTGTCTCAAGTGCCGACTGAGAGACAAACCATGCTGTTCTCTGCGACCATGCCGGCGCCGATCCGCAAGCTGGCAGATCAGTTCCTGCACGATCCTGAGCATATTTCGGTCATCCCGAAAGTAGTGAAGGCGCCGACCATCGCACAGTTTTACTGTGAAGTGTCGGAGCGTCAAAAATTTGACGCCCTCTGCCGCATGATCGATATTGACGGTCCTGACCTGGCAATCGTTTTCGGACGCACGAAGCGCCGCGTCGATGAGCTGGCTGGCGCGTTGCAAAAACGCGGTTACATGGCTGAGGGCCTGCACGGCGACCTGTCGCAAAATCAGCGCGACCAAGTCATGCGCAAATTCCGCGACGGCCAGATCGAGCTTTTGGTTGCGACTGACGTAGCTGCACGCGGAATCGACGTTTCCAACGTGACGCACGTGTACAACTTTGACATTCCGCAAGATCCGGAAAGCTACACGCACCGTGTCGGCCGGACCGGACGCGCGGGCCGCGAAGGTACTGCAACGACGTTTGTCACTCCGCGTGAAACCGAGCATCTGCATTTCATTGAGCGTATCAGCAAATTTAAAATCGCCAAGCGGCAAATGCCGACATTCGCTGATGCAGTCAACAAACAAATGCAAAATGCCGTTGAAAAAATCGTGGATACGATGGAATCTCACGAATTGGATACGTACATCACGATGGCAAATGAGCTGTTGGATGAGCATGATTCCAATCGTTTGATCGCGGCTGCACTGAAGCTGTTGACGCGCGAAACCAACAATGTACAAATCGAGCTTACGCCAGAAGCGCCTTTGCGCAGCAAAAAGCCGAAATTCGGCGGTGGTGGCAGCCAAGGCTCGTACCAAGGCAACCGTCGTCGCGACGATTTCCGCGGCGGCAAACCAGGTGCAGGCGGCAGACCGGGCTATGGCAGCAAGCCAGGCGGCGGCAAGCGCGGCTTCTACGATGAACTGCGCGGCAAACGCAAAAAAGAAGATCGCCCGTTCAAAAAAGAAAAAGACTTCGTGAACGTGTAAGCGAAACGCGAAGAAAACAACAAACCCGACCATGCTCTGAAAAGGAGCGGTCGGGTTTTTGTGCTACGCAAATTGCTTGTCGTGCAGGACACGCAGAACGACCTCCAGCGCTTTTTTCATCGCCAGCTCTTTTCCTAACAGAACCTGTGATTCGGCGGGTGTCGCTCCTTTCATTGAGCTGATCTGTTCCAGCTCATAGCGGAGCAAATGGTCGATGATATGCACCTGGACGCGCCCGATTTCACGCTGCTTCCTGCGGTCGCGTTCGTTGAATTCCTTCTGCGCCTTGCTTTCCTCCACGTATTTGTCGATGTCATCCTCCAAAAAGTGTGCCGCCGTGCAGATGATGGTGCGGTATTCATCCGTTTGGGAGGGGATGACTCGCAAGGTGTGCCCCAAATGCGCGAGTAAAAACTTGTTCAGCACAATGCTGTTGTGTGTATAGTCGTTGAACAAAAGAGAATACTCGCCTAGAAAGTTGCCCGTTTCCTTTTCGAACTCGTGCAAAAGCGTATAATTCGAACAGTACGTACAAAAAAGCAGATAGTCCCTCATCCCTGCTTCCTCCTAAGTAAGTGGGCTCAACTGGTCAAATTGCTATTGTTACTTTATGTGGCTGGGCCAAAAGTCGTGAAATGCTTGGGCTCTTGAATTGGCAGGGGAGAGAGTGTATGCTTGGAAAGAAAAAATGACAGACAACGGATAGGCGCATCGATCGTCCGCCTGGCATACCATGACAAAGAGATCAAGATTGTACTGACGGTAGTAAAGAGAGGGATTGAAACATGGGGAACAAAATTCGACTGGGCATCATATATGGAGGCAAATCATCGGAGCACGAAGTCTCCCTCCGGACGGCGCATTCCATTATGAAGGCGGTCGATCCAAATAAATACGAATTGATACCGGTTTACGTGACGCTTGAAGGCGGCTGGGTGCAGGGCAACCCGATCGCCGAGCGGATCGACAGTGTCGAGCGGCTTCGCTTACAGCCGGGAGAAGCTGCAGCTGGCGCGGCGGAAACCGGCCTGCAAAAGGTGGAAACGAAGCAATCGTCGCTCTTGAATCTGGGCGGGAAGGTCGATGTGATTTTTCCGGTCATTCATGGACCGAACGGCGAGGATGGCACGATCCAGGGCTTGCTGGAGCTGGCAGGTCTGCCATACGTCGGCACAGGCGTGATGGCGTCGGCAGTCGGCATGGACAAATGGATGATGAAAAACGTGTTCGCGCAAGCAGGGCTCAAGCAGGTTGCATTCATCGGCGTACTGCGCTCCCGCCTGGAACGGGAAGAGGAGCAGGTCGTCGCGCAAATCGAGCGGGAGCTGGGCTATCCATGTTTTGTCAAACCGGCCAACATGGGTTCGTCTGTCGGGATCAGCAAAGCGAAAAATCGCGAGGAGCTGCGCGCAGCGCTTGCGCTGGCAGCCAAGTTCGACCGACGCCTCGTTGTCGAGGCGTTCGCAAAGGGACGCGAGGTCGAGATCGGCGTTTTGGGAAATGACGAGCT
The DNA here is from genome assembly GCF_052072235.1 of Brevibacillus fluminis. Taxonomy (GTDB): domain Bacteria; phylum Bacillota; class Bacilli; order Brevibacillales; family Brevibacillaceae; genus Brevibacillus_D; species Brevibacillus_D fluminis_A. The sequence continues at coordinate 2,215,244 of NZ_CM125436.1, forward strand.
GATCACATCGGTCGTGGGCGAAGTGATTCCGGCGAAGGAATTTTACGACTATGAAGCGAAATATAAAGGCGCGGGAACCGAATTGCAGATCCCGGCCCAAATCCCGGAATCCGTGTCCGCGCGAATCGCTGACATCGCGAAGCAGGCGTTCGTAGCGATCGACGGCTCCGGCTTGTCGCGCGTCGACTTTTTCTGGGATGAAGAAAGCGATGAGCTGTATATCAACGAGATCAATACGATGCCGGGCTTTACGCCGTTCAGCATGTATCCGATGCTGTTCCAGGCGGCCGGCATCGAGTACAGCGAGCTGATCGACCGCTTGGTTACGCTGGCATTGGAGCGTCACCGCGAAAAAGAGAAAAACATCGTCGCCGCTGAAGAGCTGGAATAGTACGGAAAGACAAAAAACCCGAGGCATGGTCGATTGCCTCGGGTTTTTACGCAGCAAAGAAAGATTACAATACCGCAGACAGCTCCGCAGGGAAATCTTTCAGCAACGTATTGCGGGATGCTTTGAACAAAATCGCGTTGCCGTCAACCGCAAGTGATGACAAAAGCGGAGCGGAATCTTGTTTGGTCGCGAAATGCTTCTTTTCTCCCATATATGCATTGTGGATGTGGAGCGCTTCCGTGCCAATGGTGACGACAAGTGCGAAACGGTCGCGGTAGCCATTCAAAAGCTCGCCGATACCGGCATGCATCGCATCGCTGTCAGGCCCCAGCTCCAGCATGTTGCCGAGGACCAGAATGCGCTTCTTGTCGGGGAAAATGCCTGCAAATGTTTCGATTGCAACCCGCATGGACGTTGGGTTTGCGTTGTAAGCGTCGTTAATGAAGATGGCGCCGGCAGGTGACTTGATGATCTCGAACCGCATGGCAGAGAGGCTTACAGTCGCCAGAGCGGCCTGAATCTCTTCTATGCTGAGGCCGAAGCGGAGCGCGATCGCAATTGCCGGCAAGCAATTGGAGACGTTATGCTTCCCGAACAACGGCACAGACACAGGGAAGCGCGCGCCGTCGGCCGATACGTATGTAAAGTGCGTACCGTCTTGCGTGCTGGCGATGTCTTCCGCCCAAATGTCTGCGGCGCCTTCCACCGAGTAGTACAGAATGCGTCCGTCGTACAGATGGCTGATGCGGCGCAAATATTCATTGTCGCCGTTGAGGAACACGACGCCGTTCGGATCGGTATGCGGCAACAGTTCCGCTTTCGCCAACGCCACTTTTTCCTTGGTGCCGAAGTATTCAAGATGGGCCTCGCCGATATTCGTGATCACGCTGTATTGCGGACGCACGATGGAGGCGAGCAGATCGATTTCGCCCGCGTGGTTCATCCCAAGCTCCATCACGGCGGCCTGATGCGCGTTTTCCAGCTGCAGCAAGGAGAACGGTACCCCGAGATGGTTGTTCAAATTTTTATACGTTTTGTAAATGGTCAGTTTGCTTGCCAGCAAATGCCCGATGACATCTTTTGTCGATGTTTTTCCGACGCTGCCGGTGACGGCTACAAACGGGATGTCAAACGTGTTGCGATACCCCTCGGCCACTTTTTGATAGGCGCGCAGGGTGTCGTTGACCAGCACCAGGGCAAAGCCGTCTGGCAGATTGCGGGGCAGCTTCGCTTGATCGGAAATGATCGCGGCACAAGCGCCTTGGGCAATGGCGGCTCCAAGGAAGTCGTGACCGTCCCGATCACCTTTGATCGCAATGAACACACCGCCGCTTGCAAGCTCGCGGCTGTCGAAATGAAAGTGATTGACCGCAAGCGCGGGATCTCCGCACAGTAGCAGCCCGCCTGCCATTTTCGCCACCTGTTGAATGGTAATCGGATTCATTGTTCGCTCTCCTTCTTCCCAAAAGTATCGAAGCCATGCTATCATGCTAAGGTGAGCATAGCAAGCATTGGTTATAAAATCATCGTCAACACAGTAAATGTATGGTGAATCACCATGAGCTATGTACGGGATAACAGTGGTTTTGGTGCATTCTGGCAAATTTTTGGGATAACCTTCGCATTGTAGGTTGACCAAAGGTGGGCATCTGTCCTATAATGTAATTTGACAGTCTGTGCTTATACAGTTGTCCCACGGTTTCAAGCGGAGGGAGGGAAGACAGATGGCAGAAATTCGCGTTCGTAAAAACGAGTCCTTGGAAAGCGCACTACGCCGTTTTAAGCGTGAAAGTGCAAAGGCTGGTGTGATGGCTGAGCTTCGCAAACGCCGCCACTTTGAAAAGCCTAGCATTAAGCGTAAGAAAAAATCCGAAGCGGCTCGTAAGCGCAAGTTCTAATTTTCGGAGGGCGAATCATGAGTGTAATGGAGCGACTCAATCAAGATCTAAAGCAAGCGATGAAGGACAAAGCAGCAACTAAACTCTCCGTTATCCGCATGGTCAAGGCCGCTATTAAGAACGAAGAGATAAACAAAGGCAGCCTTTTGTCCGAAGATGAAGAGCTTTCCATCTTGACCCGTGAGTTAAAGCAACGCCGTGAATCCCTCCAAGAGTTTGAGAAGGCCGGTCGTGAAGATTTGGCGGAGAAAATCCGTGAAGAAATCATTGTGTTGACTTCTTACATGCCTGCTCAATTGAGCGAAGATGAAATCCGTCAGATTGCAACCGAAGTTATTTCGCAAGTCGGAGCCTCCTCGAAAAAAGAGATGGGCAAGGTGATGGGAGCAATGATGCCGAAAGTCAAAGGCAAAGCCGATGGCAACCTCGTGCAAAAAATTGTTTCCGAGCTTCTACCATCGTAAGTATAGATACGAACCAAGACCCAGTCTCTCATGAGGCTGGGTTTTTCCATAAGCGCGAAAAGAATCTTGAAACTTTTCCACATTTCTGCCGTAATTCATACAGAAGATACGACACGTAAAGAAGGAGGGAAACGGAGTGTATGATACGAAGCGAACCGCTCGCCGCAGCCGGTTGATCGGTTGGCTGTCGCTCGTCGCCCTGCTCTTCGTCGGGTTGGCCTATTCCCAGAACGGCTATGCTGCGGACTATAAGAAAGTAGTCCGCATACCGGTAGACCAAGGAATCGAGCGCGGCCTGGAAAGCTTTCTGGAACGCGCATTCGCTACGGCTGAGAAGCAAGGTGCCGATCTGGTGATTTTGGACATCAATACGCCGGGCGGCGAGGTAAATGCCGCCGACCGAATCGGAGCGCTTGTCCGCCAGGCCCCGATGCATGTCATCGCGTTTATCGATAACCAGGCTTTCTCGGCAGGAACCTACATCGCGCTCAACGCCAACGAAATCGTGATGACGCCGGGCGCGAGCATCGGAGCGGCGGCGCCAATCGATCAGGCTGGCAATACGGCAGACATCAAGACGATCTCAGCGTGGTCGGAAAAAATGGAGGCGGCAGCCAAGCTGAACCACCGCAATCCGGATATCGCCCGGGCCATGGTTGAGGTAGAGACGGCGTTTCCAGGCATCAAGCCGAAGGGCACGGTTCTCTCGCTTGAAGCGGAGCATGCCAAGCAAGTCGGCTATGCGGACCGGCTGGTTGCAAACGAGGCAGCGCTTTATCAGGCGTTGGGCGTCAGCCAGGATCAGGTGACAGATATTACGCCGACATTGGGTGAAAAAGTGGCGCGAATCGTCACGAGTCCTTATGTCATGAGCCTTTTGCTCGTCATCGGCCTTGTCGGCTTGGCGATCGAATTGATCGTGCCAGGATTCGGCATTGCTGGTACAATAGGGATTAGTGCCTTTGCCCTTTACTTTTTTGGGCACGTAATTGCAGGCTTTGCCAGCGGCATCCATATCGCGCTGTTTGTCATCGGTATCCTGATGCTGATCATGGAGATTTTCCTGCCGGGCGGCATCGTCGGCACGCTGGGTGTAATCAGCATGGTGACCGGCCTGGTGCTCGCTGCCTACGATACGGAGCAAGGGTTGGCCTCCCTGGGGATCGCTGCGCTGATTACAGCTGTCGTCATCGCCGTTCTCGTCAAATATTTGGGCGTGCGCGGGATGTGGAGCAAATTCATCCTGAAGACCGAACAAAGCAAAGAGAGCGGCTATGTCGCACCGCGTGACCAGAGTTCCCTGCTGGGCAAAGAAGGGATTGCCATCACGCCGATGCATCCGTCGGGCATGATCCGTATCGACGGCAAGCGGATTGATGCGGTAAGCGCAGGCGGCTTTATCAAAGCGGGCACGCCGATCTGTGTCATCCAGGTGGAAGGAACGCGCATTGTCGTGCAGGAACGAGAACAGTAAATAAAAAAAGTGTAGGTGAGATGTATGTTGGAATCGGGTTTACTGCCACTTGTTTTAATGATTGTGGTAGCGTTGATCGTCTTGTCGGTTTTCTTTTCATTCGTACCTGTTATGCTGTGGATTTCAGCAATGGCGTCTGGCGTGCGAATCGGCATCATCACGCTGGTCGCGATGCGGTTGCGTCGCGTGTATCCGGCTCGTATCGTCAATCCGCTGATCAAGGCGCGCAAAGCGGGCCTGGAGCTGGATACGAACCAACTGGAGAGCCATTACCTGTCCGGTGGTAACGTTGACCGCGTCGTGGACGCGCTTGTAGCTGCACAGCGCGCTGACATTCCGCTCGGCTTCGAACGGGCGGCTGCGATTGACCTGGCGGGACGCGATGTCCTGCAAGCCGTGCAAATGAGCGTTAACCCGAAAGTGATTGAGACACCTGTTGTCGCTGCTGTGGCAAAGGACGGGATCGAGCTTAAGGCCAAGGCAAAGGTGACGGTGCGCGCCAATATCGATCGACTGGTCGGTGGTGCGGGCGAAGAAACCATCATCGCGCGTGTCGGGGAAGGGATCGTCTCGACGATCGGTAGCTCCAACAACCATAAGGAAGTGCTGGAAAATCCGGATCGCATCTCGCAGACCGTGTTGAACAAAGGGTTGGATGCGGGAACGGCTTTTGAAATTCTCTCCATCGATATCGCGGACGTAGATGTAGGCAAAAACATCGGGGCCCAATTGCAAACAGACCAGGCGGAGGCGGACAAACGGATCGCCCAGGCGAAGGCCGAGGAACGCCGCGCGATGGCAGTTGCAACCGAGCAGGAAATGAAAGCGCGGGTGCAGGAGATGAAGGCGAAAGTGGTCGAATCGGAGGCCGAGGTACCGCTCGCACTGTCCGAAGCACTTCGCTCCGGCAAACTGGGTGTCATGGATTATTACAATCTGCAAAATTTGGTTGCGGACACCACGATGCGCGAATCGTTTGGGCATACCGGTGACAAGCAAAAACCAGGTGAGGACGATCAGCATAAGTAAGGGGGAGAACGATGGACAGCCTGCTAGATCTTATATTCGGTCTCTTGGCGCTGGCAGGGAAGTTTTGGTTTCTCATTCTCGGCTATGTGGTTGTTCGGATGCTGGGTCTCGACAAGAAGAAAAAGGGGCAAAGCCGGATACCGCCTTTAACGCCCACGACAGATGGCGGGCAGTCCGGACGCATGACGGTCGGGCAACGGCCTGACACGATTCCGTCGCAGCCGCTGCCTGCGAAAACGACCCCGCAGCCGGAAGAGTGGACGGAAGGGGAAGCCGACTGGAAGCCGATCCCGCAAGCCCCGCTTACTTATGTGGAAGATAGCGGCGCAGACATGCAGCGGCATGTGGTCCCCAGCCTGCGAGATGCAGCGCCTCTCCAAACGCATGTGACCGTCGAACCGCCAAGCGCAATTCCGAAAGAGAAGCTGCGCGAAGGGATGAAGTGGGCGATCATCTTGTCGGAACCGCGTTCCAAGGCTCCCTATCGCCCGGTTCAACGATATAAAAAACAGTGAATAGACAGTGAATTCGAAAAAGAGCGCGTGCCTGCGCTCTTTTTATTTTTTTCCCCGCCGCCAAAAGGTTTCCTCGCATGAATTCATTTCCCGGCTCATAGGTTTATAAAAGAGAAAGGGGGCTTACCCATGAAGCGTTGGGGCCGCCGACTTCGCCATTTGGCAGTAGGGGTGCTGGATATACCGCAAGATGTGGTATTGGAAGTCCCGCGAATCACCATGATTGGCCAATTGCAAATGTATATCGAAAACCATCGTGGGGTGCTCCATTTTACCGAGAGTGAACTCCGCTTGCTTTTAACAAATGGGCAGTTGATCGTATACGGGGAACAGCTGGTGATCCGGGCGATCTTGCCGGAAGAGCTGCTGCTGGAAGGACGAATCGGCGGTGTGAAATATTTGCAGCCGCAATAATCATGGGGGGAACACGGATGCGAAATGCGCTTCGGGAATGGCTGGGCGGCCATGTGACAATCAACATCCGCGGCAAACGCTTTGAACGCTTCATCAACCGGGCGGTTAAAGAAGGCTTGCATATTTGGAACATCAAACGGCTGGGCGAAGAGTCTGGCCAGTTTGACATGCTGGTGGAGGATTACAAGCGAATACGCCCGCTCTTGCGTGAGACAGGCTGTCGCACGCACGTCCATGCACGGAATGGCGGACCGTTTTGGCTGCGGATGGTATACCGCAGACTCGGATTTGCGATCGGTGCGCTGCTGTTTCTCGTCGGGGTGTACATGCTGTCCACGTTTGTCTGGTCGGTGGAAGTGAAAGGGACGAAAAAACTGCCGGTCTACAAAGTGCTGCAGGCGGCCGAACAATACGGAATCAAAAGAGGGGCATGGCAGCCAGCGCTCGGCGAGCCGACTGCCTTGCAGCGAAAACTGCTGGGGATGCTGCCGGAGGCTTCCTGGATCGGCGTGGAGAAAAATGGGACAAAGATCATCATCCAGGTAGTCGAAAAGGAGCAGCCGGAAAAACCGCCTGCGGAGGGGCCGCGCAATATCATCGCCAAGAAAAAAGCGGTCGTGCACACTATTCTTGCGGAAAAGGGTAAAACTATGGTGCAGAAGGATCAATTTGTGCAGAAAGGACAAGTTCTGATTTCGGGCATCATCGGGAATGAAACGCGTCAGGCCGTCGTTGCGGCACGCGGCAAGGTGGAGGGGGAGGTATGGTACCAGACAACGGTTACCGTTCCGCTCAACCAGACACGCTACATGTTTACCGGCCACAATCAGAATAACCTCTATCTCACGCTTGGTTCCCGATCGATCCGAATCTGGCCGCTGCAAGGCGAGGGCTTTGCCAGCTACGAGACGAAAAACGAACAGACGCTGCTGTCGTTAGGGCGGTTTTTGCTGCCGATTGGCATCACATCTTCCGACCAGATGGAAACCGAGCCGCAAATCCGCATGCTGTCCAAAGAGCAAGCCATCGAGCTGGCAAAGCAGGTCGCCAGGCAGGATGTGCTGCGCCAGGCAGAGAAGGATGCGAAAATCGCGGACGAAAAAGTTTTGCAGATAAAAGAAGAGAATGGTAAAGTTTACTTAGATCTGCATTATACAGTCATCGAAGACATTGCGGCGGAGCAGCCGTTCACGAATGTGCAGCCTGCCCCATAGACCAGTTCCCATAATACGAATTACGGAATGAACCGTACCAAGGAGATGGAAGCCTTTTGCACGTAAGAGATGAGGTAACAATCCCATTTACGGATGCAGCAGAAGCACTCATGTTGTTTGGACCGCATGATACGTATCTGCAAAAGATCGTGGAACACACCACCGCCAAAATTGTCACCAAGGATGGCGAAATCGTCATTCAGGGCGACAGGGAGGAAACACAGAAGCTGGCATCGCTGTTTAACATTCTGCTGCAGCTGATCCGCCGCGGAATCACGCTGTCGGAGCGGGATGTCTCCTATGCGTTGCAATTGGCCAAAACAGGCGACGCCGAGCAATTGCTCCACGTATTTGATGAAGAGGTGGCCCGCACGCAGAAAGGAAAAGTCATCCGCGCGAAAACGTTGGGACAGCGCCATTACTTGGCGGCGATCAAACGGTCGGACATCGTGTTCGGCATCGGTCCGGCGGGTACAGGGAAAACGTATCTGGCTGTCGTGATGGCCGTAAACGCGCTGAAAAACGGACGCGTGAAAAAAATCGTGCTCACCCGCCCTGCTGTGGAAGCGGGAGAAAGCCTCGGCTTCCTTCCGGGCGATCTGCAAGAGAAGGTTGACCCGTATTTGCGGCCGTTGTACGATGCTCTATACGATATGCTGGGCAATGAGCAGGTAACCAAAATGATGGAGCGCGGCTTGATTGAGGTTGCTCCATTGGCATATATGCGCGGTCGCACGCTCGAAGATTCGTTCGTCATCCTGGACGAAGCGCAAAACACGACCGGCGAACAGATGAAGATGTTTTTGACTCGTCTCGGCTTTGGTTCCAAAATGGTCGTGACCGGCGATATTACGCAGATCGACCTGCCAAGAGGCAAAAAATCCGGCCTGCGCGAAGCCGAACGCATTTTGAAGCCGATCAAGGAGATCGCCTTCATCAGCTTTCAGGAAGAGGATGTTGTACGTCACAGCCTCGTCCAAAAAATCATCCGGGCATACAATGTGGAAGAAACGGCGGATTTCGTTTCGCCTAGAGGAAGTGAATGACATGTTGCAAATCGAAATGACGAATGAGTATGAGGAAGCGCTCACCGATGAGCATCTGGCGCTTGTGGAGCGGTGTTTACAGGCAGCAGCCGAGCGCGAAGAGGTATCGGGCGAGGTTTCCCTTACATTTGTCGGCAATGAGCGGATTCATGAGCTGAACCGCGATTTTCGCGGCGTGGACCGCCCGACAGACGTGCTCTCGTTTGCGATGAATGAGCAAGGAGAGGATGAACTCGACATCTACGTGGATGAAGAGGAACTCGACGATTTCCCGAACATGCTTGGGGATATCGTCATTTCCATCCCCAAAACGCGCGAGCAGGCGGCCGACTACGGCCATTCCTTTGAACGGGAACTGGGCTTTCTCGCCGTGCACGGTTTCCTCCATCTGATCGGCTACGATCATATGACGGAAGCGGATGAAAAAGAGATGTTTTCCCGTCAGGAAGAGATTTTGCAATCAATTGGCCTGACAAGATAGGAGAAGGCCGGTGAAAGAGCGGAAGGGATTGTTTCGGTTCCTGTGCAGTTTGCGGTATGCATGGGCGGGAATCTGCCATACGGCGATGACGCAGCCCAACATGCGCATCCATCTCTTTTTTACGGCAGCTGTGCTTGCCGGTGCCTGGTGGCTGGCCATACCGCGAAATGACCTGTTGATTTTGCTGCTGTTGATCGCGCTGGTGCTGTCGCTTGAGCTGGTGAACACGGCGATTGAAGCAGCGGTTGATCTGGTGACGACCAACCTGCATCCACTGGCCAAAGCGGCCAAGGATGCGGCGGCTGGGGCTGTCCTGGTGGCAGCCGCTGCTTCTGTTGTCGCGGGAATCATCGTGTTCGGCCCGCCGTTGTACCGCAAAATTGCGGAGTGGCTGATGTAAGGAAGCCATGGGGGAGAGTAAAGAAAAGGGGAGACGTGTATGAACGAGAAGGAACTGATTCAGCAGGCCGTAGCGGCTCGCAAAACCGCCTATGTGCCGTATTCCAAGTTTCCCGTCGGGGCAGCGCTTTTGACGACCTCTGGCAAAGTGTATCTCGGCTGCAATATCGAGAACGCCGCATACCCGCTGTGCAATTGTGCGGAGCGCACAGCGATTTTCAAAGCGGTTTCGGAAGGGGAAAACTCTTTTGCCGCAATTGCGGTTGTAGCCGACACGCCTGGCCCGGTTTCGCCATGCGGGGCATGCCGCCAGGTGCTCGCGGAGCTGTGCCCTGCCGATATGCCGGTCATTCTCGCCAACCTGCAAGATCATGTCAGTGTAACCAGTGTCCAAACCCTGTTGCCCGGGGCATTCACCAAGGAGGATTTACGTGGATAAAAGCAAGACCAAACAAGTGTTCAAATCGGGCTTCGTCTCGATTGTCGGCCGGCCGAATGTCGGCAAATCAACGCTCTTAAACCATATCGTCGGTCAAAAGATCGCGATCATGTCAAACAAGCCGCAGACGACGCGCAACAAAATCACGGCGGTGCATACCACTTCTGAGGGGCAGATCATCTTCCTTGATACGCCGGGCATTCACAAGCCCAAGTCGAAGCTGGGGGACTACATGGTCTCGATAGCGGAAAACACCCTCAATGAAGTTGACCTCGTGCTGTTTGTCATCGACGCCACCGAAAAGCGGGGAGCAGGGGACGAATATATCATCGAGCGGCTGAAGCAGGTGAAGACACCTGTTTTTCTTGTCATTAACAAAATCGACAAGATTCATCCCGAAGCGATCTTGCCGATCATCGACGATTACCGCCAGCAGCTGTCGTTCAAGCAGATCGTGCCGATTTCCGCTTTGGAAGGAAACAATACGCAATCGCTGCTTGCGGCCATCTACAACGAGATGGAAGAAGGGCCGATGTATTACCCGGCTGATCAAGTGACGGATCATCCGGAGCGCTTTATTGTGGCAGAGCTTATTCGGGAAAAGGTGCTGCAGATGACGCGCGAAGAAATTCCGCACTCCATTGCGGTCACCGTCGAGGAGATGAAGCGCGGCGACGACGGCAAAACGCTGTACATTTATGCGGCGATCTATACCGAGCGCGATTCGCAAAAAGGCATCCTGATCGGCAAAAAAGGGGACATGCTCAAAGAAATTGGCAGACGCGCGCGCATGGACATCGAGCGGCTGATGGGCGACAAAGTCTTTTTGGAGCTGTGGATCAAGGTGAAGAAAGATTGGCGCAACCAGGATCGGATGCTGCGCAATTTCGGCTTTTTTGATGAAAAGTAACAGGATCGGGTAAGACATTTTTTTCAAGGATAGAATCAGGCGAGAGAGCGGATGCTATAGAGGAAGTGGATACAGCCCGTAACAGGAAAGGATGATGCATTTTGCTTCGTGACTTTTCTTGGAGTTATTTCGCTTCCACCGGTGACATCCAAGCTTATCTCTTGTACCGGGAACACGATCAACAGCCGATCCCAGTCATTCAAGAGGAGCCTGATTCGATCCAGGGAGAACTGGGTGAATCGTAAACATGCTTGCAAAATGGGAAGGTATCGTGATCCGCACCGTTGACTACGGAGAAGCGGGCAAAGTGTTGACTCTTTTCACCAGAGAACACGGCAAAGTCGGCGTTATGGCTCGAGGCGCGAAGAAGCCGCGAAGCCGTCTGGCTGCCGTGTCTCAACCATTCACCTATGGCTACTTTCTCGTGAAAACAGGCGGTTTCGGCATGGCTGATCTGACACAAGGCGAGATCGTCGAGTCATTTGCCGATCTGCGCCAAGACCTGCTCTTGACCGCATATACGGCCTACATCGTCGAGCTTTTTGACCGATTGACCCACGAAGGTGAGGTCAATCCTTTTCTGTTTCAGCTGCTCTTGCTCACGCTGCGCTATCTCGATGAAGGCCGGGATGCGGAGGTGCTCTGCCGCATCTTTGAAAGCAAAATGCTGATCGTGGCGGGGATCAAGCCGCAGCTGCACGCCTGTGCCGATTGCGGCAGCACGCAGGAGCCGTTTGTGATCAGCGTCACGCACGGCGGGTTGCTGTGCCCCAATTGCCAGGTTCACGACCCGTATTCCATCACGGTAACCCCGACGACCTGGAAGCTGCTGCGCCTGTTTCAAATGTTTGATCTCGAGCGTTTGGGCGAAATCGACGTCAAGCCGGCGACGCGCAGCCAGTTGAAGCACGTGCTTCGCCGCTTCATCGACGAGCATCTGGATATCCGTTTGAAAAGCCGCAATTTTCTCGATCAGATGGAAAAGCTGCCGTGACAAGCGCCCTGTTGACAGAGATTTTGTTTTTCGCTATGATATTTTGCAATAGCATTATGTACATATTGCGATGCAATGAAGGAAAAGAGTAGTTGTCCACTGGCTGCATAGCGAACCGGGGAAGGTGAAAGCCCGGTAGTCAAGACAATGAACGGCATTCCGGAGCATCTTGAACCAAAGTGGGTGTAATGTCTAAATGACATTGCGCCAAATAGGGTGGAACCGCGGGAGATCCTCTCGTCCCTATACCGGCTCGTCGAAGCATGGTATAGCGGATGGAGAGGTTTTTTATTTTGCCTCTTACGCGCATTCGCTTACACCATGGGTGAGATGAACAAGTTTTGCGTACGCGCCTGAACGGTCGTCCAGGTTGCGGAGAGGTTTGCTGGCATGGAACTTTTTACGGAGGTGGAAAGAAGATGAAAATGAATTTTCAAGACATTATTTTAACCCTGCAAAATTATTGGGCAAAACAAAATTGCATCATCGTTCAGCCATACGATGTGGAAAAAGGCGCGGGCACGATGAGCCCGATGACATTTTTGCGCAGTATCGGACCGGAGCCGTGGAACGTCGCCTATGTGGAGCCTTCGCGCCGTCCGGTTGACGGACGTTACGGGGAAAACCCGAACCGGCTGTACCAGCATCACCAATTCCAAGTGATCATGAAGCCGTCGCCTGACAATATCCAGGAGCTGTATTTGGACAGCTTGCGCGCGCTCGGCATCGAACCGCTCGATCACGACATCCGTTTTGTCGAAGACAACTGGGAAGCGCCGACGCTTGGTGCGTGGGGTCTCGGCTGGGAAGTGTGGCTGGACGGGATGGAGATCACCCAGTTCACCTACTTCCAGCAAGTGGGTGGCATCGACTGCAAGCCGGTAGCCGTAGAAATTACGTACGGTCTGGAGCGGATGGCTTCGTACATTCAGGAAAAAGAAAACGTGTTTGACCTTGAGTGGGTGAATGGCTTTACTTATGGCGATGTGTTCCATCAGCCGGAGTACGAGCATTCCAAATACACGTTCGAAGTATCGGATGCCGACATGCTGTTCAAGCTGTTCAACACCTATGAAGCGGAAGCGAAGCGCGTCATGAAGGAAGGGCTCGTGTTCCCGGCCTATGACTACGTGCTGAAATGCTCCCATACGTTCAATCAGCTCGATGCGCGCGGCGCGATCAGCGTAACCGAGCGTACCGGCTACATCGCGCGGGTGCGCAACCTGGCGCGTGAAATTGCGAGTACCTATTACAAAGAGCGGGAACGTCTCGGCTTCCCGATGCTTGCGAAAGGGGCGAATAGCCATGAGTAAACGCGATCTATTACTGGAAATCGGAATGGAAGAGCTGCCAGCCCGTTTCGTCGCACCGGCTGCAGCGCAACTGAAGGAAAAGCTGGAAAAATGGCTGCAAACCGAACGGATCTCGTTCGATCAGATCAACCTGTACGAATCTCCGCGCCGCTTGGCCGTGCTGGTGGCGGGCGTGAGTGAACAACAGGCGGACCGCAATGACGAGGCGAAAGGTCCCGCGAAAAAAATCGCCCAAGACGAAGCGGGCAACTGGTCGAAAGCGGCGCTCGGCTTTGCGCGCAGCAATGGCGTTGATCCGGATGCGCTTTATTTCAAAGAAGTGAACGGTGTGGAATACGTCCATGCCCGTAAAAATGAAGTGGGACGGGCAACCTTCGAGCTGCTGCCTGCAATCAAAGACGTAATCGCCGGTATGAGCTTTCCGAAAAACATGCGCTGGGGCGCGCATGAACTCAAATTCGCCCGCCCGATCCGCTGGATGATCGCATTGTTCGGCGACGACATCATCCCGTTTGAAATCGAAGGCGTGCAAACAGGCCGCATCAGCCGTGGACACCGTTTCCTCGGCCACGACGTCACCGTTACGAATGCGGCGGACTACAAGCAGTTGCTTGCCGACCAGTTCGTGATGGTTGACCCTGAGGAGCGCAAAGAAGTGATCGTGCGCCAATTGAAAGAATTGGAGCAAAAGCAAAACTGGATCATCCCGATCGATGAAGGCCTTTTGGATGAAGTCGTTCATCTCGTCGAATACCCGACGGCGCTGTTCGGAACGTTCGAGGCGGACTTCCTCAACATCCCGCGCGAAGTGCTGATCACCTCGATGCGTGAGCACCAGCGCTACTTCCCGGTACAAGATCAGCAAGGCAAGCTGCTGAACCATTTCGTGACCGTGCGCAACGGGGATTCCCGCTCGCTTGAGACGGTTGCAAAAGGGAATGAAAAAGTGCTGCGTGCCCGTCTGGCCGATGCGCGGTTCTTCTATACCGAGGACCAGAAGCTGGCGATCGCGGACTGCATCGCGAAGCTGGAAAACATCGTGTTCCATGAAGAATTGGGCACCATCGCCGACAAAGTGCGCCGTACCGTGAAAAATGCCGATCAAATCGCAGATGCGGTCATGGCCGATATCGCGACCGTCGAACGCGCGGCTTCCATCGCCAAATTCGACCTGGTCACCAACATGGTCAACGAGTTCCCGGAACTGCAAGGGATCATGGGGCAAGATTACGCCAAAAAAGCGGGAGAAACCGAAGCGGTTGCACAGGCGATTTTTGAGCATTACCTGCCGCGTTTTGCCGGCGACATCTTGCCGGAATCGGCTGAGGGCGCTGTCGTCTCCATTTCCGACAAACTCGATACCATCGTCGGCTGCTTCGCGATCGGCATCATTCCAACCGGCTCGCAAGACCCGTATGGCTTGCGTCGCCTGGCTGCAGGGATCGTCAATATTCTGGTTGCGCGCAACTGGACGCTGTCGCTCGACGCGCTGTTTGATATCGCCCTGGCTAACTATCAGGCACAAGGAGTGAACAAGCGGGAAGCGGCTGACGTGAAAAAAGACTTGTTCGACTTCTTTGCGCTCCGCCTGAAAAACGTGCTGCAAGAAGAAGGCGTCCGCTACGATGTGATCGACGCGGTGCTGGCTACCGACCTGTCGGTAGTGCCAAACGTGCTGGCGCGCGCGAAAGCGTTGATGGAAATCGTTCGCGACGATTCGTTCAAGCTGACCGTCGAGCAGTTCAATCGCGTGAACAATCTGGCGCAAAAAGCGACCAGCCTGGAAATTGACGAGGCGGTATTCATCGAAGAGGTGGAAAAATCGCTGCATCAGGCATATGTATCAGTAAGACAAGAGCTGTCATTGGTGGAAGCGGCTGGCGATTTTGTGAAAACGCTGGAGATTCTGGCGTCCTTGCGCGAACCGATCCAAACCTTCTTTGAGCAGATCATGGTCATGGTCGAGGATGAGCAAGTGCGCCAAAACCGGCTTGCATTGCTCGCCAATGTGGCGAAAACGATTTTTGCCTATGCGGATTTTGCCAAGATCGTGTTTGCATAAAACAGCAATCCACGCCGTATGATCAAGTGTGGGCGGGCATTTTGCTCGCCCACTTCCCTTTCAGGATTCGACTTTTTTCTAGCAGATTCGCCTCCGATTGAAACGGGGGCTTTACATTTTTCTGTCGCAAAGCAGGAGATTTGCGAAAAAGAGAGTAATACTAGACATATCAAGATGTAAGGATCGGTGGTGATTTGTCATCGAACTGACGAAACGACAAGAGCATATTTTACAGATCGTGAAAGATCATGGGCCAATCACCGGTGAGCAGATTGCAGAACGACTTCATTTGACACGGGCAACCCTTCGACCAGATTTGTCGATTTTGACCATGTCCGGGTATCTGGATGCAAGACCGCGCGTCGGCTATTTTTATGCCGGAAAACAAGCGGGAACGGTGATCAGCGAGCGACTGCACAAGATGCTCGTCAACGATTACAAGGCCGTGCCGATCGTCGTGCAGGAGAACGCTTCCGTATATGATGCCATCGTAACGCTCTTTCTCGAGGATGTAGGGACCTTGTATGTGGTAAACCAAAAAGGGTATTTGGCCGGTGTGGTCTCCCGCAAGGATTTGCTGCGCGCATCTCTCGGGAACAAAGGTTTGGAAGGGATTCCTGTCAGCATTATCATGACGCGTATGCCCAACATCGTCACCTGTGCTCCGGAAGAGAGCCTGTTTATGGCGGCGAAAAAACTGATCGACTTCCAGATTGATTCGCTTCCTGTGGTCAGGCCGGCCGAGGAAGACAGCCGTCAATCGGAGCTGATTGGCCGGGTAACCAAGACAACCATTGCCAGAGCTTTTGTCGAGCTTGGCAGCGAGCCCTTTTTGTAGGAGGAGAAGCGATGAGCAACGATCAATCGGGTCAAATTATCTACGTCGTATCAGATTCCATCGGCGAGACGGCCGAGCTTGTCGTTCGCGCCGTAGTCAGTCAGTTTGATTCTCGGCTGATTGACATTCAGAAGTACCCCTATATTGAAGATAAAACGTCGATTGACGAGGTGATCGCCTCGGCAAAAGAATCAAAGGCGATGATCGTGTTTACGCTGGTGATTCCGGAATTGAAAGCGTACATTATGGAGTGTGCCGCAGCGGCGGGCATTCCGATCATCGACATCATGGGCCCGCTGCTGTCGACCTTGCAAGAGACGCTGAACGTGTCGCCAACCGGCAAGCCGGGGCTTGTGCGCCGTCTCGATGAAGAGTATTTTCGGAAAGTCGATGCCATCGAGTTCGCAGTCAAATATGATGATGGCAGGGACCCGCGGGGCCTTTTGCGCGCCGACGTCGTGCTGATCGGCGTATCGCGCACCTCCAAAACGCCGCTGTCCATGTACTTGGCGAACAAGCGGCTGAAAGTGGCCAACGTGCCGATCGTGCCGGAGGTTGACCCGCCGGAAGAATTGTTCCAGGTGCCGAAAGAGCGCTGCATCGGACTGATCATCAATCCGGAGCATTTGAATGCCATCCGGACGGAGCGGCTAAAAGCGCTGGGACTTACAGCCCAAGCCAATTATGCCAATCTGGACCGGATTAACCAGGAACTGGAGTTTTCGCGCAAAATCATCGAGCGTATCGGTTGTCCCATCATCGATGTGTCGCAAAAGGCTGTCGAAGAGACGGCAAACATCATTTTGGAGATTATCAAGAGAAATCAGGCGAAAAAATAACGAGGGCAGCAGGAATTTGCCGAAATTTGACGAACTACATTAACTCATTGTAGAAAACAGGCTCGTCAAGCTTTGCTTTGCGGCGAAGCCTTGGTTGCACTTATACTGGATAGGTTTCCTATCTGTACAAGAAAGGTGCTAACACGCATGGCTAAATCCAATGACGAATTTGTCCAGCAGGTTCGTTCAGCGGTGGACATTGTCGATATCATCGGCGAATATGTTCAACTGAAAAAAAGCGGAAGAGCGCTCGTGGGCCTGTGCCCGTTTCATTCCGAGAAATCCCCGTCGTTCAATGTGAACGGGGGACGGCAATTCTTCCACTGTTTTGGTTGCGGCGCCGGTGGTGATGTGTTTTCGTTCGTCATGCAGATCGAGGGTTTGACCTTTCCGGAAGCGCTCAAAAAGCTGGCTGAGCGCGTTGGCCTGACAATGCCTTATGAGCAGGCGGAGTCGCCAATGGAGCAGGACAGTAAGGCAGCCATGTATGAAGCGCATCGTCTCGTGGCGAAACTATATCATCACGTACTTACGTCCACGCCATACGGACAAGCAGCGTTACGCTATGTGGAGAAACGGGGGCTGTCAAGACAGATCATTGATGAATTTCAAATCGGTTTTGCGCCGGATTCCTGGGACTTTACGACTCATTTTTTGAAAAAGAGAGGGTTTGAGCCCCGGGAAATGGTCGAGGCGGGACTTTTGGCGCAAAATGACAACGGGAAAATCTTTGATCGGTTTCGAGGGCGGATCATGTTTCCGATCCAGGATTCCCAGGGAGAGATCATCGGGTTTGGCGGGCGGGCAACAGAAAATATACAGCCCAAGTATTTGAACAGTCCGGAAACAAGCCTGTTTAACAAGAGCAGAACCGTCTTTAACCTGCACCGCGCGCGCACGCACATCCGCAAGCGGAATCAAGCCATTTTATTTGAAGGATATATGGATGTGATCTCGACGTGGCAAGCAGGGATCAAAAACGGCATCGCGACATTAGGCACGGCTTTTACGGAGCAACATGCCCGCGTGATCCGACGAAATGCAGAACAGGTTATCCTTTGCTATGACGGTGATTCTGCCGGTCAGGAAGCGACTGCGAAGGCGCTGGAAATTTTGCAGCAGGCAGGATGCACGGTGCGCATTGCACCATTGCCGCAGGGAATTGATCCCGATGACTTTATCAAAAAGTACGGAGCAGACGCCTTTTCGCAAAAAGTCATTTTGCAGGCGATGCCTGTCACACAGTTTCGGTTGAAACATTTGCGGGGCAAGCGCGTATTACATGATAAGCATGATGAGGCAAAGTACATCCAGGAGGCGCTGGAGATCATCACGCAGCTAAGCAGCCCGATTGAGCGGGACATGTATGAGCGGCAGCTGGCTGATGAATTTACGGTGCCTTTGGAGACCATCAAGGCAGAAGCGCGCCAGGTGCACAAGAACAAGCAAAAAATAAATGAGCAAAGGGATAAAGTAGAGCCAGTATGGAATAATAGTATAAATAATGGCAAATTTGTGGGTGCAAGAAATTCGCCTCCTGTGACGGCTCATGCAAAAGCGGAGAGAATGCTGCTCCATTATATGATGAAAAGCCAGGATGTCGCTGACCGTGTGCGGGAAGAATGCAAGGTGGATTTCCAGCAGGACGAACACAACGCGCTAGCGGCTTATCTTTATGCTTTCTATGCCGAAGGCAATCCGGAAGATCCTGGTGATTTTATCCGTTATCTGGACGATGAAAACTTAAAGCAACTAGCCTCGGGATTGGCTATGATGGAGTGCAACGAAGACGTTTCTGACAAAGAGATTAGTGACTACATCAGACAAGTGAATATCTACCCGTTACAAAGTTTTGAGTTGGAACGTTTGCGCGAGGAGTACAATTTCCTGATGACTCAGCGCGGCGAATGTGAAGAGGAAGAACGACGTAAGCAATTGATGGATCAAGCTCGCCTTGTGGGAATGAAGATTCATGAATTAGAAAATGCTTTAAAGGAAGGGTAGGATCATTAACATTCCCGAGGAAGGAGGGAAAGTAGATGAACAAGCAAAACATGACTCCTGACATGGAGGCCACATCCATTGAACAGGTAAAGGAACAACTGGTTGAGCTAGGCAAAAAACGTGGCGTACTGACATACAAGGAGATCATTGATCGTCTCTCCGGATTTGAGCAAGACTCGGATCAAATTGATGAGTTCTTCGAGTTCCTTGGGGATCAGGGCGTTGAAGTATCGAACGAGAACGAAGAAGATGTCGATGAAATGATGATGAAGGACGAGGATTCCGAGGAATTCGATTTCGATGATCTCTCTGTCCCGCCTGGAATCAAAATTAACGACCCGGTTCGCATGTATTTGAAAGAGATCGGCCGTGTTCCTCTGCTTTCTGCTGAAGAAGAGATCAAGCTGGCACAGCGTATCGAGCAAGGTGATGAGGAAGCGAAGCGCCGTCTGGCAGAAGCCAACCTGCGTCTCGTGGTCAGTATCGCCAAGCGGTACGTTGGACGCGGTATGCTCTTCCTTGACTTGATCCAAGAAGGGAACATGGGCTTGATCAAAGCGGTGGAGAAATTCGACTATCGCAAAGGCTACAAGTTCAGTACGTATGCCACATGGTGGATTCGCCAGGCGATCACTCGTGCGATTGCGGACCAGGCGCGCACCATCCGGATTCCGGTGCACATGGTGGAAACGATCAACAAGCTGATCCGTGTGTCACGCCAATTGCTCCAAGAGCTTGGACGAGAACCGATGCCTGAAGAGATTGCGGAAAAGATGGATCTGACTCCGGAAAAAGTACGGGAGATCATGAAGATTGCGCAAGAGCCTGTATCCTTGGAAACGCCGATCGGGGAAGAAGACGACTCCCACCTGGGCGATTTCATCGAGGATCAGGAAGCGCTCGCTCCTTCCGATGCAGCAGCCTATGAGCTGTTGAAAGAGCAGCTTGAAGACGTGCTGGATACATTGACCGATCGGGAAGAAAACGTTCTTCGCCTGCGTTTTGGCCTCGACGATGGACGCACACGCACACTGGAAGAGGTAGGAAAAGTGTTTGGTGTCACCCGTGAGCGCATTCGACAAATTGAGGCGAAAGCACTACGCAAATTGCGCCATCCGAGCCGCAGCAAACGCTTAAAAGATTTTCTTGAATAGCCGATAATTAAATAGATGCTGGCCTACGCTTTCGCATTTGGGAGGGCGTAGGCTTTTCTATTGTATTTCCCTCATCCTCACTCGTTTTGTAAGGGGGTTCTCCATGGAGGATCAGCGTAAGAAGATCATTGTCAAAGAAATTGAGCATTGGCGAAAAAATCATTTGCTGCCCGAGCATTACTGCATTTTTTTGCTCAACCTGTATACGGAAGGGGAGCGGGCGCAGGCAGATTCGCAAGTCGCGGCGGGTCAGGCTGTCGGTGGCCGATCAAAAAACAGTTCAGGCAATCAGCCAGGAGCAGGCTGGAACAACGCCGTATCGTGGAAAATGATCCTGTTCTGGCTCGTTGGCGCCGCCGTCATCGCCGGCTTCATCTTGCTTGCCTTTCATTTTAACGATTTCAGCTTTCTAATGCAAATTACCATTTCTTCCTGCATCACACTCTTTTTCTACATATTGGCACACGTTTGTCGACGGTTTTCACCCGTCTTTACACACGTCGCCTTGCTTCTATCCTTTTTGCTGCTGATTTTCGGCGGCGTCTATTTTCTGAAGCAGATCGATGCGGCGACGGGTATGCTGATGATATTTTTGCTGGCGATCTGTTTGCTGTTTTGTTTGAATGGACTTATTTTTCGTTTCTTGTATTTGGTATACTGCGGCTTCATCGGCCTGGGCCTGCTCTACGGATATGTGACGCTGGAGCGGGTAAGCGCATCGTACAGCTGGTGGCTCGCTGAACTGTACTGGGTGCCGCTTGCCTTGTTTATGATCGGGGCCGGCTTTCTGCTCAATCAGCGCAATCCGCGAATCGCCGGAGCGCTTTGCATCTGCGGCATTTTGTTTTTTTTCGGTGCTGAGGTGCAATCGCTGTACATTTCGCAGGCCAAGCAGGATACGATTCAGCTGTTGCTTTTTATCAAAATTTTCATGAGCTCGCTGTTTTTTTTCTTTACGCGACAGCAATGGTTCACGTGGCTTCGCCTGTAACAGGCGGGGTCTTTTTTTTCGCTCTTCGGGCTTTTTTCAATTCACACACAATTGTAACTCGCTTGTGTATAATAAAACTATCATTCTGAACAAACGCTCAGTCAACGAGAATAACGGAAAAAATGACAAGGTGAGGTGCGCACAAATGAATTTTGAATTGACACAAGAACAACGGATGCTCTACAACATGATTCGGGAATTCGCTGATGAAGTCGTGGCTCCGGGTGCTGATGAAAGGGATAAAAGTAAGCGCTTTCCGGTAGAGATTTTCCAGGAGATGGCGAAGCTCGAGCTGATGGGCCTGCCGTTTTCGGAGAACTACGGAGGCGCAGGGGCGGATACGATCAGCTTCGCGATCGTGGTAGAAGAACTCAGCCGCGCATGCGGTTCGACAGGCATCACGTATTCCGCCCACATTTCGCTTGGCGGCGCTCCCCTCGCATTATTTGGTACCGAGGAGCAGAAGCAGCGCTACTTGTCGCGGATTTGCTCCGGTGAAAGCATGGGTGCATTCGGTCTCACGGAGCCTGGTGCCGGTTCCGATGCAGGCGGTACGCGCACCACTGCTGTAAAGACCGACAACGGCTGGGTGATCAATGGCTCCAAATGCTTCATCACCAATGCTTCCTATGCCAAGTTCCTTGCGCTGACGGCCGTCACGGACAAGAGCAAGGGGGCGAAAGGGATTACGGCATTTATCGTGCCGACCGACGCGGAAGGCTTCAGCGTCATCGACAATTACGAAAAGCTCGGGCTGCATAGCTCGAACACGACAGAGCTTGTGCTTGAAGGGGTACAGGTGGACGAGGACATGGTGCTGGGCAAAATGGGGGAAGGCTTCAAGCAGTTCCTGATCACCCTTGACGGCGGCCGAATCGGTATCGGCGCGATGGGAGTCGGGATCGCCCAGGCGGCTTTTGACAAAGCGCTGGCGTATGCCAAGCAGCGCCAGGCGTTCGGTCAGTCCATCTCCAACTTCCAGGCGATTCAGTTCAAGCTGGCGGATATGGCGATGCAAATCGAGCTTGCCCGGACGATGGTGTACAAAGCTGCATGGCTCAAAGACCAAGGCCGCCCCTTTTCAAAAGAAGCGGCAATGGCAAAGCTGTACGCATCCGAGGTGGCGATGGCTGCTACGCACCAGGCCATCCAAATCCACGGCGGCTACGGTTATATGAAAGAGTATCAGGTAGAGCGGTTTTTCCGCGATGCCCGCTTGTTGGAAATTGGCGAAGGAACGTCGGAAATCTTGCGTACTGTCATCGCCCGTCAAATTGGTTGTTGAATCCAGACGAGAAACCCCGATCAGCTTTTGTCGAGCTGACGGGGTTTCTTTTGTTAGGCTTTTGCCAGTAAATAAGGTAGAATAGTGGAGAATAACAGCAATGCAGCGGGGGAAAGAAATGACAACCATTCCTATATCCAAACGACTTCAAACGATTGCAGCGTATTGCCCTGCCGGTGCTCGCGTAGCCGACATCGGATCGGATCATGCACTGCTTTCTGCTTATTTGTTACTGAACAATATCGCGTCCCATGTGATTTTGGGGGAGCTGAACGAAGGGCCATACCAAGCGGCTTGCCGCCAAATCAATGGGCTGGCGACCCGCGATCGCGCGCAGGTGCGAAAAGGAGACGGGCTTGCCGTCCTGTCCCCGGGCGAGGTCGATGTAATCTGCATCGCCGGGATGGGCGGACAGTTGATCGTCTCCATTTTGCAGGCAGGGCGTCACAAGCTTCCGGGTGTGAAGCGGCTGGTGCTGCAGCCTAATGTCGGTGAGGAGCTTGTGCGGCGCTGGCTGTACGAAAACGGCTGGCAATTGATCGACGAAACGATCCTTGAAGAGGATGGCATCATCTACGAGATATTGGTGGCAGAGCCAGGGGAGCCGTCCGTGCCATACGAGGGACAAGACCGGATGACAACCGAGCTGTTCCGCATCGGTCCGGTTTTATGGCAAAAAAAGCCTGCCATCCTCGCGCAAAAATGGGAGCGGGAAAAAACCAAGTGGGAATCGATTCAAAAGCAGATCGAAAGCTCGGCACGCACGGAAGCGGCGGAAAAGCTTATGCATATACAAGCAGATTTGGACTGGATGAATGAGGTGATCGCATGTTTGCAAACGGACAAACCGTAATTCAATATATGGAGCAGCTTGCTCCGAAAGCATACGCAATGGAAGGGGACAAGATCGGCTTGCACGTGGGAACGCTGCAAAAGCCGATCAAAAAGGTGATGGTCGCGCTTGATGTGCTCGACAACGTGGTCGATGAAGCGATCGAGCAAGGGGTGGATTTGATCATCGCCCATCATGCGATCATCTTTCGTCCGCTGAAGCATTTGCGCACCGATTTGGCCGCTGGCAAAACGTTTGAAAAGCTGATCAAGCATGACATTGCCGTTTACACGGCCCATACGAATTTGGACGCCACGGATGGCGGGATTAACGATTGGCTGGCGGAGGCAATCGGCCTGACACAGGTGGAAGTGCTCGATCCTTCCTATACAGACGCATTGAAAAAGCTGGTGGTATTCGTGCCGACGACCCATCTGGATGCCGTCCGCGATGCAATCGCTCAGGCAGGTGCAGGAGCGATCGGCAATTACAGCCATTGCACGTTCGCTGCGCCGGGAACCGGGACGTTTTTGGCACAAGAAGGCACGAACCCATACATAGGAACACAGGGAAAGCTCGAAAAAGTGGAAGAAGTGAGATTGGAAACCATTATGCCGGCATCCAGGCAGATTGCTGTTGTGAAAGCGATGAAGGCGGCCCATCCTTATGAGGAAGTCGCTTATGATGTGTATCCACTCGAACTGCCTGGCAAGTCGTACGGCATCGGCCGCATCGGCAAGCTGCCACAGCCGCTGACGTTGAAGGAGCTGGCGCAGCACGTAAAGCAAGTGTTCGGATTGACTGGCTTGCGCGTTGTCGGACCGCTGGATGCAACGATCAAAAAAGTGGCGGTTGTCGGCGGCGACGGCAACTCCTTTGTCGGCAAATCCGCGTTCCGCGGTGCAGACGTGCTCATTACCGGCGACATCTACTACCATACGGCACACGACGCCATGGCAGATGGCATGCATGTGATCGATGCGGGACATAACATTGAAAAAATCATGAAGGGCAAAGTGGCCGATTATTTGCGCGACCGACTTGTGCAAAACGGTTACGCGACGGAAGTTGTGGCGTCAGCCATTCATACCGATCCGTTCACGTATATGTAAAAGGGGTGAGAGGCATGGCGCCTGTAAAGCAGCTGTGGGAATGGCATGTGAAGCGAGAAGCGTTGGCAGCGGCGCGTGCCGCTCATGCGCAATGGGAGAAAAAGCAGCGGGAGCTTGCGCAAAGCGTTGCTCTCTGTGAACAAAAGGCGGCGGAGATTGAGAATCCGGCGACGCCTGATGCGGAGATCGCCAAGCTGCTTGCAGAACAGGAGTTATGGCTAGCGCGTAAAGCACTCGCCCAATTCGACGGCGAACAGGAAGCGCAGTTGCTCAAGCTGCTGCAGCGCGTGCAGGAGCTTGAATTTGACCTGGCTGTAATGGGCCAAAGCTTGCCGGAAGAATGGGTTGCCGAATATTACCGCTTGGCGAAATCGAAGCAAAACCCGATTGTAGAAGTAAAGGGAGAGGCTTGCACCGGTTGTTTCCGCGCGCTCTCCCTTCATAACCGCAATGAATGGCGCAGGGGGAAAGGTTTGGTACATTGTGATGAATGTGGACGGATTCTCGTATAGGAGGATGCCTGTGTCAATGAAAAAAATCATTTCCGGATGCGCCCTGATCGGATCACTGCTCTTGCCAACGGTGGCGGGGGCTGCACCTGCTCCGTTGCCTTTTGGCGATATCAGCAAGCATTACGCAAAAAATGCGATCGTGTACGGCTATGAAAATGGCTTGTTCAGCGGTGCAAAAGGAAGTGCGAAATTTGAGCCAGACCGATACATGACGCGAGGGGAATTCATGGTCGTTCTGGATCGTTTGTTTTCACAAAACGAACAGGCGTTTTATCCATTGCTCATGCTGTCGGAGCATGACGAACTCGGCCTTGGGGAAGGTTTTGACGAGCCGCATCTGCCCTATGTGGATGTCGACCGGCTGACATGGCTGTACCAGCCGGTGCTCCGAATGGAGATCGCCTTTAACAAAATGTACGGTCCCAATGCATTGGAGCGGATTTTCCCCGGCAAGGAGTTTCTTCCCAATCAGCCGATTACAAAAGGTGAAGTTGCCCAACTGTTTGCACTGTTCCATTCGGGCCCGGCCGCAAATGACGACACGAGCAAGAAGCTGTTTTCGCTTTTGCAAGCAGGCCAACAAACGGACAAGCTGACGCGGGGAGACGGTGCCATCCTTGCGGTCAACATGCTGGGCTACATGGCGGCAGAGCCGATTTTGCCGCTGCTCGATCCGAATCAGACGAAATTCCCGATCGTGCCTGAGATTGAAGATATTTTTCCGCTCTTTGGCGTGTATACCGATCAAATCAGTCCGGATGAATCGCTTTATGTAAAAGCAGCAGCCAAAATCCGCAATTACAATGACGAAGCGAACACGTGGAAGACGCTGCAAAAGCTGGCCGACGAGAAATTTTACAACCAGGTCGGGGTTCACTACTATTTAAGCTGGAATCCGGAAGTGCCGTTGCAGGAGAATATGAAGGAAGCTTTTCTGGCCATAGACGCTTATTTTGCGGATAAGGTTGTGCTCCCGGACACACTGGAATTATTGGTTGCGAATGTGTACGATCTCGCGCTGAAAATCGAAACGGAAGATCCTGCGATTTTTGACACAGCGCTCGCCCATCTGCGCACCTACGAACCCAAAATCAAACCGCAAAGCCAAGAATGGCAGGCGCTTGCGACATATGAGGCGGCAATGGAAGCGAAACGCGGGAATACGCAGAAGGCGATCGATCTATATAAACAGTTTCCGCAAAACGACCATGCGCTGCTCAATGCCGTATACTATTTGCACGAATTGAAAAAAGACAGCGAGATTCAGCAGCTGCTTGACACGAGCAAAGATACCGAGACGCAGATGCATCATGCCTTGCTGATTGATTCGATCAAGCAGGAATTGAATTTGCTCGCACAGCAATCGAGCTTCGCGAATGACTTGTCCTATGCGCTGCACCGCACCGACAATGCACCGAATGTGACCATCCAGGGCGAGTCGCAGTTGAACGGGTACTCCTTTAAGTATCAGCAAACGGTGGACAACGAGGGGAAGTTCAGCCATGTTACAGGTTACTACCAGGCGCCGGAAAGCCTCGTGCCGCAAAAGCTGGAAACGTACTATGACGATTCGGCAAACGTCGAATATTTGCACGATTTCGAAGAGGATACTTGGTCCAAACAATCGAAATCGGCGATCGATTACATGCACGAATGGGTGGACAAGCAATCGGTCTTCGATCGGATGACAAAGCTCAATGCCCGTTACTTGAAGCAGTCGTTCGGCGATTACGATGTCATCACGGAATGGATTCCGTCCGACCAGCTGCGAGCCCAATCCGCCAAGCTGCAGTTGGGAGCGGGAAGGCTGAAGAGCGTCCCGACGTTTGTCACCAAGTATTACATCGATCACAAGACCAATCAGCTCGTGCGGAAAGTTTGGCGCTATGAAGAAATATACGACAAAGAATACGCAGCGTACTCGGGCAGTGATACGTACCAGGGTTACGGAACCAGTGCACTGCGCATTCCGCAAGATACGCTGAAAGGGGCGGTGGAACAGAAATGAAGAAAATGCTGCAGTCCGTCTCACTCTCGCTGGTGCTGCTGTTCGGCGCTGTGCCAATCGCACAGGCAGCGGGGCAACCGACAACGGCCAATGAGTTCGATGACATCTTTTTTGACCTCGTATCCTTCCATATCAGCAAGCCGAAGGCAGCCCAGCTCGTAACGGGCGCCTTAAAGGCGGTCAGCGAGGAATTGAGCAAACAAACAAAAGGGGCGTATTTGTACGCTGCCGACGATGATACGTTGCCCGAGCTGAAAACACGATTGGCGGAGTGGCAAAAGCAGAGCGGCCTCGATCAAAAAAAGCTGGAACGGCTCGCGATTGCCGGAATGCTTGGCACATTGAACGATCCGTACACGATGTTTTTCAGCAAGGAAGAACTGAAACAGTTTCAGGAAGCGGTCGAAAATGAAATCGTCGGATTCGGCTTCAAACTGCGCATGTCGGGCGATCTGCCGATGATCCGCGAGGTGGTTGCCAATTCGCCTGCTGAAGCGGCTGGCGTGGAAGCGGGAGATTTGCTGCTGTCCGTCGATGGAACGGCGATGAAGGGAAAGTCGTTTGAAGACGTTTTTACGTTTCTAAAAGGAGATGAAGGGACGGGCGCGTCGTTCGTCTTTTACCGTGCGGAAGAAAAACGGCAGTTCACCGTCAAGATGAACCGTGCCGTATTGGAAATTCCGGAAACGACGGCTGGTCGCTTTACGGATGACATCGGCTATATTCGCTTGGATACATTCAGCTCCGATGCCGGAGAGCAGTTCCAAAAATCGCTGCAAACGCTAACCCAAGGCAACCGGCCGCTGAAAGGGCTGATTGTTGATTTGCGGGACAACGGCGGGGGGTATTTAAGCTCGGCCCGGGATATCGCATCCCTGTTCATGGAGGATGGCATCCTGATGTATACCACCAACCGCAATGGAATTGAGGTGTCCACCCGCGTTTACAACGGTCAAACCGTCAAATTTCCTGTGAGCATCCTCGTCAACGATTCCACCGCTTCGGCCTCTGAGATGCTGTCCGGCGCGCTGCAGGACAACGGGATCGCCAAACTGGTTGGCACCAAAACATTCGGAAAAGGGAGCGCCCAGCAGGTGATCCCGCTCGTCGATGGCGATGCGTTGAAAATTACGCTGCATGAATATTTCACACCGAAGCATCGTGTCGTCAACCATGTCGGTTTGACACCGGATGTCATTGTCTCTGACGATATTGCCCAAGTGATTGCGGGGTTGAAAACCGAGGGTGTGAAGAAATTCCGCGTCGAGGAGCAGGACGAGCAGATTCTTATCAACGGGGTTGCTTTTCCGGCGACCGCGCCGCTGTTCACCAAACAGGGAGCGAATGTTTCGATCCGCACGAGTGTTCTGAAACAACTGCAAGGCAATCAGCCGGAAAGTGCAAATGATCCCGTGTACACATCATTGACCGATGCTGTTGTGAAAGCGGCCGGATTGCAACTGACTGTAAACAAAAACAGCATCCGCATCGATAAGCAGTAAGCACATCCATGCATAGATGATCGGCAAAGGCCAAGACTAACGGATACGGATTGACTCTCGTAGGGGGTGAGGGAGGTACAGGATGAAAAAGGTACTTCTTTTCCTTGTTGACTCAATGATGCCCGATGTCCTGGAGCAATGTGTTGCCGAAAATAAAGCACCAGCCTTTCAATACATGATGGAGCACGGTCAGTACATGAATGATTGTGCGACCGTTTTTCCAACGATGACAGCCTCCATCGACTGCTCGCTTGTCACAGGGGTCTATCCCGATCGACATACGGTGCCAGGCCTTGTTTGGTACGATCCGGATACGAAAAAAATCATCAATTACATCAATGGTGCCATGCCTGTTGCCAAAATCGGGATCGCCCACTGTGCACAAAACGTGCTCTATGATTTGAATGAGCAGCATTTGAGCCGATACGTCAAAACGATTCATGAGGTGCTGGAGGAGCAAGGCTTCGTTTCCGGCTCCATCAATGTGATTGCCCACCGCGGACATAAAAAGCATACCTTGCAGTTGCCTCTCGCGCTGCAAGCCGTGACGGGCGGACAGATGCCGCGGAAAGTGAGCGGACCGACGATTTTCAGCATGGGGACCATGGCGGTGCCGAATATTTTTCGCCCGATTCCGTGGGGGATGGGACATACCTCGCTCGGTTCCTACGGAATCAACGACGCATACGCAATCGATGTTCTGATCGAGGTGGTTGCAAGCGGGAAACAGCCGGATTTTACGCTTGTGTATTTACCGGATAACGACCACAAGCTGCACCGCTCTCCCATGAAAGCCACTGAACACTTGGCGGCTGTCGATCGGCAGATCGCCCGCTTTCTCGACACGTTTCAATCATGGGATGCGGCTCTTGAGGAAAATGTTTTTATCTTTATCAGCGATCATGGGCAAACGACGATCGGCGCAGATGAGTCCCATAATATCGACCTGGAAACGTTGCTCGCCTCGTTTCGATTGCATAAGTTGGGCGAGGAAATCCAAAAAGAAGATGAGATCGTTATCTGCAACAACGAGCGGATGACCTATCTGTATCCGATGAACGATGGACTGACGCCAAAGATCGTGGCTGCCGTTTCGGGTGAGCCTCGAATTGACCTCATTGCCTGGAAGGAGAACGGGTGGGTTCATGTGCAAAATGGCGGACGGGAGCACCACACACTCAGGTATCGAAAAGGTGGCGGGCAGTCCGACTGCTATGGAATGCAGTGGACGATCGAGGGGGATTTGAAAATCCTTGATCTGCAGCTCGATTCACAGGGGAACATTTGCTTTGACAGCTATCCCGATGCATTGAGCCGCTTGTATGGCGCGCTTTTTGCCCGAAATGACGAGGTGGTGATCGTTACGGCTGCCCCGGCATACGAGTTTTATTCCGAGTATGCGCCCACGCATCTTGGCGGCGGCAGCCATGGCTCCTTGCACAAGCGCGATTCGCTTGTTCCGCTGATTGTGGCAGGGGCAAAACACGTCATGAAGAGGCCGGCGCGCCTTGTGGACGTGAAAGACTTTATTTTGCAGGAACTGGCTGTTCAGGCAGTTCCAGTGTAACCAGCAGCGGGTAATGGTCGGAGCATTTTGCCCGCAGCACGGTGTAGTTTTTGATGCTCCACTGTGTCGA
>NZ_CM125436.1:2250000-3982500 GCF_052072235.1 Brevibacillus fluminis
GAAAGTCGGGCTTAGTGATCCGGTGGTTCCGCATGGAAGGGCCATCGCTCAACGGATAAAAGCTACCCTGGGGATAACAGGCTTATCTCCCCCAAGAGTCCACATCGACGGGGAGGTTTGGCACCTCGATGTCGGCTCATCGCATCCTGGGGCTGAAGTAGGTCCCAAGGGTTGGGCTGTTCGCCCATTAAAGCGGTACGCGAGCTGGGTTCAGAACGTCGTGAGACAGTTCGGTCCCTATCTGTCGCGGGCGTAGGAAATTTGAAAGGAGCTGCCCTTAGTACGAGAGGACCGGGGTGGACATACCGCTGGTGCACCAGTTGTTCCGCCAGGAGCACAGCTGGGTAGCTATGTATGGACGGGATAAGCGCTGAAAGCATCTAAGCGTGAAGCCCCCCTTGAGATGAGATTTCCCACAGAGTCAATCTGGTAAGACCCCTCATAGACGATGAGGTTGATAGGTTCGGTGTGGAAGCGCGGTAACGCGTGGAGCTGACGAATACTAATCGGTCGAGGGCTTATCCACAACAATCCATAGCAATGATTTGCGTATCCGGTTTTGAAGGAACAAGTCCTTCAACTGAATATTCCTCAGTAGCTCAATGGTGGAGCAACCGGCTGTTAACCGGTAGGCTGGCGGTTCGAGTCCGTCCTGAGGAGCCATATGCGGAGAGTTACCCAAGAGGCCGAAGGGGACGGTTTGCTAAACCGTTAGTATGCGCAAGCGTAGCGAGGGTTCGAATCCCTCACTCTCCGCCATATTTTTATATTTTGGCGGTGTAGCTCAGCTGGCTAGAGCGTTCGGTTCATACCCGAAAGGTCGGGGGTTCGACCCCCTCCGCCGCTACCATAGGGGCATAGTTTAAAGGTAGAACGAAGGTCTCCAAAACCTTTGGTGTGGGTTCGATTCCTACTGCCCCTGCCACTTAATCGTATAGGCGTATCAAGAGAACAATCATAAAAGCATGGCGGTCGTGGCGAAGGGGTTAACGCACCGGATTGTGGCTCCGGCACTCGTGGGTTCAAGTCCCATCGATCGCCCCATTTGGGAGTATAGCCAAGTGGTAAGGCACGGGTCTGCAAAACCCTTATCCCCGGTTCAAATCCGGGTACTCCCTCCAATTTTACGAGTCCCAGTAGCTCAGCAGGATAGAGCAACGGCCTTCTAAGCCGTCGGTCGGGAGTTCGAATCTCTCCTGGGACGCCATAGCAGTTTATTTACATAAGAGAATGGTTTCATCAGCTGCGTCGAGGCAATGGGTTCATCTGATCGCCAAGACGGTGTAATGCGAGCCACCATCGACATGACAAGTAATACGGCAACCTCCTACGGACTAGAAAACGTCTGCAGGAGGTTTTTTGATGTCTACAAACAGTAGCGCAATCATCAATATTTTTTGGTCAGCGTTAGACTGTGGCAATTGACCCGTCACACATCTCCATTTAGAAGTGTCAATCGACGTACTCGTTGCCGCCTACGGAATTACACAGTTTCTGCTTTCGCCATTGACTGGCCAACTAGCGGATCATCGCTATGGGAAAAAAGCATTCATTGATGGGGGTGGCATCGTCTATGCTGTGGCAAAATGTTTGTTTGCAGCACAGCAGGGTGTACTCACTCTGTGGATGCTCTATGCCTCCAGGCTGCTGGAAGGTGTAGCAGAGCCGCGCTGATCGTTCCGCCTATGATGGCCTATGTGGCTGACGTGACAACGACGGAGGAACGCGCAAAAGGAGAAATGCGCTGCTAGGCGCAGCGATGTCGTTCGGGTTCGTGGTTGAGCCCCGTCTGCGCGGGTTTCTCGCCGGTTATGGGGAAAAGGACCACTTTATACAGCAACGGGCGCTGCGATCATCGGAGTGGTGGTTTCCCTGTTTTGTTTGCCCGAAAGTCTCTCAAAAGAGCAAAAGAAGTCGAAAACAGCGGGATGAACAAGGATATGTGGCGGGGATGAACAATGCCTATATGAGCATGGGAAACATTGTAGCCCCGACGCTAGAGGATATTCTACGATGCGAATCGATTCGCACCGTTTGTGGCAGGCGGCAGCATTCTCTTGCTAACTTTTTTGATGACACTAAAATTGAAAGAAAAGCAGCCGGTTGAACCCGCAATCAGCAATACGGAAGAAAAACTCAGTTTTTTGATCATTCGACCAAGTGGTTGAAAAGGAAAAAGCCAGTCTGCCACATCGCGTTGTGGGAGGCTGGCTCAATCCGCGGAAAGGCCGCTTGATCAGAAATCGCGTTACGGGAAACACAGGATTGCGGAACGGAACGATAGCAGCCATCGAAGAAAAATAACAACGAATTATCAGTCAAATAAAACACCTATATAATAGAAGAAACTCGCTCGAATGGATTTTAAGTAAAAGTGAATTCTTGACTATCGACACAAAATAGTGTATACTATCTCTTGTAGCAACAAGTCGATAGGTAGAGTAGGGAGTCGCTTTGTAAACTCGGATCTCTCCTAACGCATAGTAACTCCTGCGGTCGTGGTGGAATTGGCAGACACACCATCTTGAGGGGGTGGCGGGGCAACCCGTGCGAGTTCGAGTCTCGCCGACCGCACTTGTAAGCATATCGCGATGAAAGCCCTTGTCAGGGGCTTTTTTATTTTGCGCAACAGTCAAGCCTATGAATGCCCTGTCTCAAGCGCGCCGAATGGTCGTAATGCGAATCATGCACGATGGTGAAAATACGTCTCACAACCAAACATACCGCAACAGCCGGTTCCATTTTGGTATCATATAACAAAATTGTGACCACAATTTCCAATCGCGTTGAGCGTGGGGGTGATGGTATGGAGGTTGAATACCTGTTACACGTGGTGATTGCCGGCGTTTGCGAAAGCCATAATTGGGGATGAGCGGAAAAACCGGATGAAAGACGCAGGCATTCGTACTCATTTTGTCGTAGCGGTTTTAGTCAGAAGCAAGTGGGCTGGCATGATCTGTCCCGGATTTCCGCTCAAGTGGCAAGCGGGAGCGGGTTTCTGGCAGCAGGCATTTGGGCGACGTCAGGCATCGGCATGACGATTGGGTCCGGTTTTTAATGGGGGGCGGCGTCGGTGTGACGATTGGGTCCGGTTTTTAATGGGGGGCGGCGTCGGTGTGACGATCATCATTTTGCCGGCAAGGCTGACAGCACCAAGGGCTGAACAAATTTTGCCTCGCGTTGAAAACGAGCAAGTAGCACTGGAACACGTTCAGCAGCTTCTTGCCGACAGAGGCGTGCTGATCATGGGCTTCCATGCGGAGAAAAAAGGCAATGATGCCGCAGAAATTCAGGTAGAGATTGCCTGATCCGGGAAATTCCGCAGTACGATCTGTCGAATTTCAATAACATGAAAAGTAATCCAAATGGTCTAGTCTCTGCTAGATCGTTGGTAGCAAAAGACACCTTCCTACGAGCTATTCGACAGTTGTCGAGAAGTTATGTGCAACCAAAACCGAATAGAATTCGTCAAATAAGGGAAAGGTGTTAGGGAATAGTAGCAGAAAGCGTCGATAAGTTTTCCGCTAAAAAGGGATTGCTGACTCGGCAGGATTGTTGTAAACTCGCAAATAGGG
Source organism: Brevibacillus fluminis (assembly GCF_052072235.1). Taxonomy (GTDB): domain Bacteria; phylum Bacillota; class Bacilli; order Brevibacillales; family Brevibacillaceae; genus Brevibacillus_D; species Brevibacillus_D fluminis_A. Next base: position 2,253,576 of record NZ_CM125436.1, read on the forward strand.
CTTTGTTATTGACGATTTACAGGAATTTACATCTGGCCATGTAGAGAAAAAGAGTGGCATGTTCGAGGAGATCAGATTCATGATGTTAAAAGAGATCATTGAGGGATTATTCATCGGGTTTAGCACAACGGCAGGATTAATCAGCACATATCAGACACTGGTGTCCTGTGGCGGATTGTTCCGCAAGAAAGAAACGGTGACCAATGAGCCTACAAAAACATTCGCTGTATTGGTCGCTGCGCACAACGAGAGTGCGGTGATCGCACCCTTGATCGAAAACCTGAAAAAACTGGACTACCCGCGTGAAATGTACGACATCTTTGTCATTTGCGACAACTGTACAGACAACACAGCGGACATTGTCCGGGAGCACGGCGCGTATGCCTGCGAGCGTTTCGATTCGAGCAAGCGCGGAAAAGGCTTCGGTATCGAATGGATGCTGGAGAATCTGTGGGGGATGCCCAAACAGTATGACGCGATCGTCATGTTTGACGCTGACAACCTCGTAGAGAAAAACTTCCTGCGCGTCATGAACGATCGCTTGTGCAAAGGTGCACGCGTAATTCAAGGATATTTGGATTCAAAAAACCCGTTCGATTCGTGGATTACATTATCGTATGCCATCACGTATTGGTTCACCAATCGCATGTGGCAATTGGCGCGCCACAATTTGGGGCTGCCAAACACGCTTGGCGGCACAGGGCTTTGCATCGACAGCGCGCTGCTCAAAGAAATGGGCTGGGGCGCAACCAGCTTGACCGAGGACCTGGAGTTCGCCACTCGCTGTATCGCCCGCGGAATCTATCCGACATGGGCACATGACACAAAAGTGTATGATGAAAAACCGATCGATTTGAAAGCGTCGATGCGCCAGCGTTTGCGCTGGATGCAAGGCCATTATGACGTAGCGGGCCGCTATATCGGAACGGTACTGAAAAACGGTTTGAAATCGATGCGTCTGGGGATGCTGGATGCAGCGTTCTACCTGTTCCAGCCGATGTACGTGCTGATCGTCACGTTTATGTCAATCTTGTTCGCCACCCGCTTTTTCGATGTCGGCTTCATGCCGGCCGCACATTTCTTGCCAAGCTGGCTCGTGTATTCAACGACAGCGGTGTTTTACCTGCTGCCGGTCCTGGCGCTTTATTTGGAAAAAGTGCCGCTGAAAGCATACTTCGGTTTACTGCTTTTGCCGTTTTTCTTCCTGACGTGGCTGCCGATCTTCTTCTATGCGTTCTTTACCAAGAACAACCAGGAGTGGAGCCATACCGCGCATACGCGTTCGATTCGTCTGGAAGAGATGCAGTAGTCTTACCAACTGGATTGGAAACCGCCTGGACTACGTGTCGGGCGGTTTTTTGTACAGATAACGCGGCATCGCCAAAAAGCATGGCGTAGCCGGGTTTTCTAATCGTGTAAGAATTTATAAGTGCTCGCGCTTATAAATTCTGGAGCGGAAGTAAAACTTCCATAGCTCGAAGAACCTGCTTCTTGAAAGAACTTCTGAAAGAAGTTTTTCTTATCGTATAAGGATTTATAAGTGCGCGCGCTGATAAATTCTGGAACGGAAGACGGAGTACCTCAGCGTCACTTCCAGCATAAGCATCGGTAAAAACTTCCACAGATCGAAGGATCTGCTTCTTGAAATGACTTCTGAAAGAAGTTTTACTTATGATACAATGGCTATAGTTGATTTATACCCAAAGGAGAATCACATGAAACATTTGCTGGATACACACGATGCGTCTCCGCTCTTGTGGGGGGACAAGCGCTATCATACATGGAACCATCACCTGCGGGAGATGTTTCAAGACAAAATTTTCAAGGTGCCGCTCGACGGCGGGTTTACATGCCCCAACCGCGATGGCAAGGTGTTGACGGGTGGCTGCACATTTTGCAGTGCACGGGGGTCGGGCGACTTTGCCGGTGACCGCCGGATGACGCTGGAAAAGCAGTTTGTGGATGTAAAGACCAGGCTGCATGAAAAATGGCCAAAAGCAAAATATATCGGCTTTTTCCAAGCGTTCAGCAATACGTATGCCCCGGTTGAAGAGTTGCGCGAAATGTTCGAGCTGATCCTGAAGCAGGAAGGGGTCGTCGGCTTGTCCATCGCGACGCGTCCGGACTGTTTGCCGGACGATGTGGTTGAATATTTGGCGGAGTTGAACGAGCGCACCTACCTGTGGGTCGAGCTTGGCCTGCAAACCGTCCATGAGCGTACCCAGCTGCTCGTCAGACGCGGACATGACCTGCAGTGCTACCTCGATGGCGTGGAGAAGCTGCGCAAGCATAACATTCGCGTATGCTCCCACATCATCTACGGTCTGCCTGGCGAAAACTATGACGACATGATGGAAACGGCTCGCGGTGTCGCCAAGATGGATGTGCAAGGGATCAAAATCCATCTGCTCCACCTTTTGCGCGGCACGCCGATGGTCAAACAGTATGAGCAAGGGCTGCTCGAATTTTTGTCCCAGGAAGAATACACCAAGCTGGTCGCAGACACGCTGGAGATTTTGCCGCCGGAGATGATCGTACATCGGGTGACCGGCGACGGGCCGCCTGATATTTTGATCGGACCGATGTGGAGCCGGAAAAAATGGGAAGTGCTGAACGGCATCGACGCAGAGCTGGTGCGCCGCAACACATGGCAAGGAAAATTCTGGACGCCGTAATAATCGAACCCAAACAAAAACGGAGCTTTTTTGCAGACGCAAAAGGCTCCGTTTGTTGTTTTTGCGAAAAAAGGCGGTTACATCGGTTGAATCTGCATCAGCTTGCGGGCTTGCTCGGGATAATTCGTAATCAAACCGTCGACTTTCATGGCGAGCATGCGCCTGACGGCTTTTTTTTGATCGACGGTCCAGGCGAGAACAGTAAGTCCGTTTTTGTGCGATTCTTTTACAACGGAAAGCGAGACCTCATCGACGGGGGCATGCAGCTGATCAACGCCATAGGTGAGCCCGGTTTTCCACGGTTCCAGCAGATGTCCGACATACAGCATGCCGGTCTGCAGACGATTGTTCAACTCTTTGATTTTTCGCAGGCTGTTGAAGTTGAAGGACGACAGAATGACTCGTTCCCCGAGTTCAAAGTCGTCAATCAGCTGACACACTTTTTCCTCCAGGTGCGGTTGTGGAACCAGCAAGTTTTTCAATTCAAGGATGACCATTAGCCGCGTCGGCTTCACGAAGGTGAAAACCTCGGCGAGCGTCGGGATGCGCGATGTCTTGAAGCGGGGGTGGAACCAGCGGCCCGCATTCAGCTGGCGCAGTTCAGCAAGCGTGTGCTGCTGCACGAGGCCCGACCCGTTCGTCGTGCGTTCCAGCCGATGGTCGTGGATGACGACAACCTCGCCATCGCGCGTCAGCTGCACATCAAGCTCGATCCCGTCCGCCTTGTGGCGCAGCGCGCAAGCAAAAGCCTCCATCGTGTTTTCAGGATAAAGCCCAGAGGACCCGCGATGAGCAAAGATGAGAGGCATGGGGCTTCCTCCTTTCCTCCTTATCCAATGTATGCGCACGATCAGGCATGGTTTCCTATCCAAAGTTTTGTACATTGTGACGAATGACGGAAGGGACACGGCGTTTTACAATGAAGGCAGGAAAAGAACGAGGGGGTTTTCGAGCGTGTTGCTAACCGATGAACAAAACAAGCGGGTCAAACTGATGGCATATGAATCGGAAAAAATTGCAGAGCTGGTCGCGGAGCTGGAGCAGCTGGCGAAAGATACGGATGCGACCAAGCTGATCATTTATGCGAAAAAAGCGGATATTCCGGCATTTACGGCATTGGGCTACCAGCAGGAGGGAACGATCGACGGCTTTTATAACGGAGAGAATGCGCATATGCTGTGCCGCTACACGACACAGGAGCGCGCTACGTCCGCCGAGCCGCAAGTGGCGGATGAGATTGTTGCGGCAAGCCTGGCGCGGCAAAGCGCTGAAAGCGCACAAGCCAAAGAGCTGCCGGCAGGCTATGTGCTGACGGAGGCGACCGAAGCGGATGCGGAGGAATTGGCGGAGCTGTATGGCATCGTGTTTCCGGTCTACCCGACGCCGATGAACGATCCCGCCTATATTAAAAAGACGATGCAGGCGAGCACCTATTACTGTGTCATTCGGGCGGAGGGCAAGATTGTTTGCGCGGCTTCTGCGGAAGTGGACCCGCAATTCGGCTCAGCCGAAATGACCGACTGCGCAACCCACCCGGATTACTTGGGCAAAGGCTTGCTGCAGCCGGTCATGATCGCGCTGGAACAAAAGATGGAAGCGATGGGCATCTACTACCTGTATACATTGACGCGTGCACAGTCGGCGGGTATGAACATCACAGCGGCCAAGCAAGGGTATCGCTATCGCGGTCGTTTGATCAACAACTGTACGATCGTCAGCGGATATGAAGATATGAACATCTGGGTCAAGCCGCTGCGCGAAACGCACGACTGATGAACGTCCCTTTACACGGAAGCGGGATAGAGCAGGCTCGCCAGCTTGTAGGCCATCAGCGCCAGCTGCAGCTGCCAACGGTGGGTCGCGTCATCCAGATCGAGACCTGTTTTTTCCGCAATCTGCTGCAGCCGGTATTTCAGCGTATGACGATGGATAAACAAGGTTTGAGCTGCCTTGATGCCATTTAAGTTATGCTGCAAGTATTTTTCCAACGTTTCCGCCAATTGCTGCCCATGCTTGGTGTCATAGGCGATCAAGCGGGCGAGCAGCGGCTGCCACAGCTTGTTCAAGGCGACGGGATCACGGTAGTACGGGAACAGGAACTGATAGCCGTTCATCCGGCTGTAGTGCAGCGGGTCAGGTGACTGGGCCAGCAGCGGATAGGCCAGCAGCGTGAAAACAGCCTCATCCGCCGCTTCCCGAAATTGGCTGACTTGCTCCTTGGCGTCGGCCACGCCCAACTGAATCTGTGTGGCCGGATAAAGCCGCTGCCATTCAATCGCGATGCGCTTCAACAAGGCATCGCTTTTTTCGCGTTCCGGGATAATCATCAGCAAATACTGCGATCGTTCACGCAGGAGGTAGACACAGCCGTACTGATCCGCCAGCCGCTTGATCAGGCTGCGCAGCTGCACATACAGAGAAGCGCGGTCGACTTCCTTTCTCTCCTGCAAAATCGAGAATGCGGCGATCAAGTGGCTGCCATTCAGCGGATAGCCGAGCTTGCGGCTGCGCGTGTCGAGTTCCGCTTGATCCATGGCTTGTCCGCTGAGCAACTCCTCGGCGAAATCGCCCATCAAGCGCCATTCGGTTGCGGCGACCGCACGTTCCTTCACGTATTCAAAGGTGCACAGGGTAGCTGCATGCTTGAGTGCCACATGGTCCAGCTCCTGCCACTCGGTCTTTGGCTTGGACAGCGATAGCGTGCCAAACGATTCGCGAGTCGACCCGACCGGCAGCATATGTGTCGCATGCGGTTCTGTGCACAGCGGGTCACACTGTGGCGAGGACACGCTGACGACTTCATAACCGAATGAATCGACCAGCCGCACGCTCCCTTTGGTCAAATTGGCCAATTCGCTGGCGATGGCCGGCAGCCCGCCTTTGGAGAAGGCGACATCCAGCATTTGCTCATGGATCGCCTGCGAGTAGGCGAGCGTCTCGAACTGCCGGTTGATGATCGGCTGCAAAATCGCTTTGGTCACGGTGGAGAAATTGATGCCGCTCGGGATCTCGATCAAGGGCAGTCCGTAGCGGTCGGCTTCCGCAAGAAATACCGGGGGAATTTCGCGCAAATAAAATCCGGTATGGATGGCGACGCCGCTTAGCTTGCGTTCCGCAAGAGAGGGAATGAATTGCTCGATCCGCTTGCTGTCGCTCGCCAGGCCAAAGCCGGTTGTGATCAAAAATTCGCCTTCCTGCAGCCTGCTCGTATCTTCTAAAAGCTCCACGATGGTGACCCAGCGAATCTGGTTGCTCATGCCTTGCTGTCCCGCAACCAGCCGCGTATGCACCATATCCGGAAGCTGGAGTGCTTCGCGAATTGTAATCGTCATGGGCTGCACCTCCAAAAGCAATTGTCCATTATACACAATGTACAAAACATTCTGTCGCTGCGCCAGCTTTTTTTGCCAGAGGGGAGAATGGTTTCCGGCTGTCATTGCTGTAGCATGAAAAGTAAGAAAGCGAGCCAAAGAGGTGACGACAATGGAAAGAAGTTATGTAATCAAACCGGAGTTGGGCAAAGCATACCCGAAGATTTCGCACGGGAAAGGCATTTACTTATATGATCAGGACGGCAAGGAGTACATCGACGGCTGCGGCGGAGCTGTAACCGCAAGCATTGGTCATGGTGTACAGGAAATTGCGGACGCCATGGTGGAGCAGGCGCGGCAAGTATCGTTTGCCTACCGCTCCCATTTTTCCAGCGACGCGGTTGAACAGCTGGGTGCCAAGCTGGCAGAATGGGCGCCGGGCAGCCTCAACTGGACATTTTTTGTGAGCAGCGGTTCGGAAGCGACGGAGACTGCGCAAAAAATCGCGATCCAATATTGGCAAGAAAAAGGCTATGAGCGCAAAAACCGCATCATCTCCCGCTGGATGAGCTATCACGGCATCACGATGGGCGCGCTATCGATGTCGGGCCACGTGCTGCGCCGCAAACGCTTTACTCCGCTTCTGGCCGATTATCCGGCGATCAGTGCGCCATACGTGTACCGCAAGCCGGAAGAGCTGAGCATCGAGGAATATGCGCACAAATGCGCGGACGAGCTGGAAGTGGCGATTCGCCGCATCGGCAAGGAAAACATCGCTGCGTTTATCGCGGAGCCGGTCATCGGTGCATCGGGCGGGGCATTGGTCGCGCCAGCAGGATATTTCGAACGTATCCGCGAAATTTGTGACAAAAATGAAATCTTGTTTATCGCCGATGAAGTCATGACCGGAATGGGCCGTACCGGTAAACCGTTCGGGATTAACCATTGGAACGTCGTGCCGGACTTGATGGCGCTCGGCAAAGGGATGAGCGCCGGCTACACGCCGATGGCAGCCGCAATGGCTACCGATGAGATCATCGAGACGATTGCCAAAGGCTCGGGGCTGATCATGGCGGGACACACGTACAGCGCCAACCCGCAGTCGGCAGCGACCTCGCTGGCAGTCGTACGCTACATGGAAGCGCACAACCTGGTTGAAAAAGCAGCCGTGCAAGGCGAGTATTTGCTGGCTCAATTGAAGCAAATCGTTGCGGACTACGAAATGGTCGGCGATGCGCGCGGTCTGGGGATGCTGACCGGCCTGGAATTTGTGAAAAACAAAGAAACGAAAGAATCGTTCCCGGCATCGGTCGCGGCTGGCACCCGCGTGCTGCAGCGAGCATATGCCAAAGGTTTGATCATTTACCCTGCGATGAGCGGAGCTGATGGCCTGGTGAGCGATTCCATCATCGTGGCGCCGCCGTTGACCATTACCCGCGAGGAGATCGACCGGTTGCTCGGCATTCTGCGCGCGGCAATCGAGGAAGTGCAGGCGGAGCTGAAAGCGGAAGGACAGCTTGCGTAGCAAGAATAAATAGAGGTGACGACATGAGCGAAAAACGCAATCCGTTTGATAAAGTGGTAACCATCGAGGAGGCGCTTGCGCACTTTCACGATGGGATGACCCTGATGACGGGCGGCTTCGGCGGGGTAGGAAACCCGCCGACGCTGATCCAAGGGATTTTGGACAAAGGGGTAAAAGACATTACGCTGATTTCCAACGATACGGCGTTCCCGCATATCGGCGTGGGGCAACTGGTCACGCAAAAGCGCGTGAAAAAGGTGATCGCCTCTCATATCGGTTCCAACCCGAATGCTGGCGCGCAAATGACCGCAGGCGAGCTTGAGGTCGAGTTTTGCCCGCAAGGCATTTTGGCGGAGCGCGTGCGGGCGGGAGGCGTCGGTTTGGGCGGCATCTTGTCCGACATCGGGATCGGAACGATCGCGGAAAAAGGCAAGCAAATCGTGCAGGTCGGCGACAAGCAGTTTTTGCTGGAAACGCCGCTGACTGCCGAGGTGGCGATCGTGCACGCCAAGAAAGCGGATCGCTACGGCAATCTGGTGTTCGATACGAGCGCGCGCAACTTCAACCCGCTTGTGGCAATGGCAGGCGAATTCACCATCGTCGAGGCGGATGAAATCGTGGAAACCGGCGACATCAATCCGGAAGAAATCGTGACGCCTGGCGTCTTCGTCAATATGATCGTACAAAGCAAAGGGGTGAACTGGACATGGGCGTGGGAGAAGTAAAAGAGCAAGAAAGCTATCGTGAACGAATTGCCCGTCGCGCGGCGCAGGAAGTGGCGGACGGCATGATCATCAATCTGGGTATCGGTATTCCTACGCTGGTCGCAGATTTTATCCCTCCGGACAAACGCGTATTTTTCCATGCGGAGAACGGAATTTTGGGCACAGGACCGAGTCCGGCAAAAGGTGAAGAAAACGCGATGCTGTGCAATGCGGGCGGATTTCCCGTCACGCTGGCGACAGGCGCGTCGTTTTTTGACAGCGCGACGGCGTTTGCAATCATCCGCCGCGGCTTGCTCGATATGACGATTTTGGGCGTGCTGGAAGTAAGCCAGACGGGCGATATCGCCAACTGGATCGTGCCGGGCAAACGCGTGCCAGGCATGGGCGGAGCGATGGAGCTGGCGCAAAAAGCAAACCGCGTGATGGTCGTGACGACCCACCTGGACAAAAACGGGCGCTCCAAAATTGTGCGCGAATGCTCGCTGCCGCTTACGGCGCGGAATGCAGCACACATGATCATCACCGATATGGCCGTGATGGAAGTGCGTCCGGATGGCTTGTATCTGGTGGAAGTCATGTATCCGTACAGCGTCGCCGATGTGATCGGTGCGACGGAAGCAGAACTCAAAATCGACGGAGATGTCGGCGTGTTTCAATAACCGAACTGGGGGAGTTTCGTCATGGCAAAAGCGAATGTGGCGGTGTGGAAAGAAAAAGTGAAGGAGCAGTTGCAGAAGGACCGGGACAACTCGGTCCGTCTTTTGCAAAGCTGGGTGCGCGAGGCGAGCGTACAAGGGCGGGAAGCGGGCGTGCAGGAGCTGGTCGCGAGCAAGCTTGCGGAAATGGGCTTTGAAGTCGACAAGTGGGTAATGGGCGGCGAGGAGCTGCTGTCGCACCCTTATTTCGTTTCTCCGCGTACGAGCTTTGAAGGAAGCCCCAACGTCGTAGGCGTGCTTCGCGGTACAGGCGGCGGCCGTTCGATCATCTTGAACGGCCATGTGGACGTGGTTCCGCCTGGGGATGAGACGCAATGGGAGCGCGATCCGTTCAGCGGCGATGTGGAGGACGGCAAGCTGTACGGCCGTGGCGCAACCGACATGAAAGGCGGCAACCTCGCTGCGCTGATCGCGGTTGAGGCGCTGCAAAAGCTGGGGGTCAAGCTGAAGGGCGACGTTATTTTTGAAAGCGTTGTAGAAGAAGAGAGCGGCGGAGCAGGCACGCTGGCGACGATTTTGCGCGGGTACAAAGCGGATGCCGCAATTGTGCCGGAGCTTACACAAATGAAAATCATGCCGAAACAGCAAGGTTCCATGTGGTTCCGTCTGAAAGTGATCGGCCGTTCTGCCCATGGCGGCACCCGCTATGAAGGCGTCAGCGCAATCGAAAAAAGCCTCGCGGTCGTGCAGGCGATCGGGGCGCTGGAAAAACGCCGCAACGACCGGATCACCGATCCGCTTTATGCCAAGCTGCCGATTCCGATTCCGATCAATATCGGTGTGATCGAAGGCGGAAAATGGCCATCGTCCGTAGCCGATCTGGTTAAGCTGGAAGGCCGGATGGGCGTAGCGCCTGAGGAAGAGATGGAAGATGCCAAGCGCGAGATGGAAGAGGCGCTGGCAGGCCTTGCCGCGATCGACCCGTGGTTTGCTGACCATCCGGTGGAGCTGGAGTGGTATGGCGCACGCTGGGTGCCAGGAGCCGTGGAAGAGGAGCATCCGCTCATGCAAGCGCTGATGACAACCTTTGAAGAAGTAAAAGGGGAAAAACCTGTCATCGAAGCATCCCCTTGGGGAACGGACGGCGGCCTGTTGACCAAGCTGGCTGATACGCCGGCGATCGTATTCGGGCCAGGCATCACACAGCTGGGCCATTACCCGAACGAATACATCGAGCTGGACACCGTGTTCGAATGCGCGGCGATCTATGCGCTGACGCTCATGGAATGGTGCGGGTACGAAGAGTAAAAAATGAGTGAGCCATAGAGGAAAAGGCCTGGGCATGGATCAGGCCTTTTTCATGTAAAAAACACGAAAAAAACCTTGCATCAGTACATGATTTCATGCTATAGTATCACTTGTGAAACGCATACGGAGGGATACCGAAGTGGTCATAACGGGGCGGTCTTGAAAACCGTTAGAGTGCAAGCTCACGCGGGTTCGAATCCTGCTCCCTCCGCCATACTACGTTTACGAGAGGTTTTACTGATGAGTTTTCAGCAGTAAGCCTTTTTTGTTTTTGCGAAATGATGAGGGCCAAAACGCGGTTTCCGTTGGCAAGCAAACGTGTTACGATAGAACAGATTGATCATGAGGATGAGGTGGCAAGAGCGTGAAAAAGAAACTGGTTTTGGTACTCGACGTGGAAATGGACAAAAAAGTAGACATGCAACAATTGACCGATAAGTTTTCAAGCGTCATCCAAACCGTCGACGAGGTTGAATTGAAAGACCTTGTCCTGTTTGACAATGATGAGACGAGCGCAGACAAGCTGATCGCCAACATAAACAAGTAATCTGCACCCAATTACATTTTGAATAAACAGGCACAACCCGATATAATGGGAAGAGGACAAGCGCTTTCCATTATTTTACTCGGAAGCGTGCCTGTTTTTCGTTCTACAGATAAGAATTTTATAAATTCTTATCCAGTATAAGCGCAACCGCGGCCCCGCCAAAAAGCATGGCGTAGCCAGGTTTTCCAACCCCATACGACAAACCAAACATAGTAGGTGCGTAAGATGAAACTGATCAAAGGAAATCGTTATCTTATTACGTATACGAACGGTCGTAAAATTGAAGGAATATTTGAGGAAGTCAAATACTTTGGCGGGAAAATATTTGCGCTGTGGCTCAATAACGGCGGGAATCCGGTTTATGTGATTTATGGCGATGTGAAAAAAATTGAAAGACGGTAAAATCAGGCTGTATGGTAAGCAGATGAGTGGCCCAGGAATCGCGTTCCGTTGAGAAGAAGGCGATTTCTGGGCTTTTTACGTCACAGCACGGGAAGCCTAAGCCCCAACGAATTGATCCAGCCGCTCTTTTTGGCGGAGGTGATGATTGAAATGCATAGCGACCAATTGATACCATTCAACGGCGCTTAAATGGCCTAAACGCGGATGTGAAAAGCGCTGCTCCGGCGAAATGGCAGACAGTGTCGGCTCCACCTCGCGCATTTTTTCCACGAGCGCTTGCAGGCGCTGCTTCAGCTCTTCCGGCGTATGCTCATTGGACGGGGCGTACTGGGCGGAGGCAGGCACTTTGATCTGGATCGGCGGGAATTGCCCCAAGGCAAAAATATGCGCACCCGCTTCCGATTTTTCCGCTCCGACCGTTCCTTGTCCAAGGGCACAGGCTTCGACTGCTTTCAGCTGCATGTGGTTCGCGCTGTGCAGCAGATGATCGTACATTTGCCCAATCGACCATTCGTCATCGGTAGGTTTTTTCGCCAGCGCTTCTGCTGAATAGCGGTCCAGCTCTTTCATATAAAAGGCAGCAGTCTCTTCAAAATGGTGCAAGATCGTTTTCGTATCCATAATCACAGCACTCCTTCGCTCGTTTGTCTTCATCGTAGCAGACTGCTACTGACAACAGTATGTCAGTAGTGATTGGGGATAGGGAAAAAGTTTTCGACAAAACCTGCCTGGAGAGCGAACCCGTTTCCATGAAAAAACCGGCTGTGCGAGAAGCATCCTCCAAACAGCCGGTTCGATTATGCGGGTAGTTAAGAACGTTTACTTGACGTGCGCTACGGTAGGGACGTCCGCGCTCAACGTTTGGAACGTATAGCCTTGCTGCTTCAAAAACGCGATGACAGCGGGGAGCGCTTCAACCGTCGGCATTTTCGGCGTGGCATCATGCATCAAAATCACGACCTGCTGCTTTTTCTTGACCTGCTGCTTCACCTGCAGAAGGGCGGAGGCGGCCGTGTAATGATTGGTCGAGGCATCGCCGTTGCTGACGTTCCAGTCGATGAAATGATAACCTTTTTGGTTCATCTCCGCTTTGATGGCGCCCATGACCGGTTTGGCTTTGCTATAGTGCGCAGGATCTTGATATTTCAGGCTGACCGTGTTCGTGCTGCCACCCGGATAGCGGAACACCGTAGGCTCGATCCCGATGGCGTTTTTGATCATCTTGTTGCCGAGTTCCAGGTCTTTCAGGAACGCGTCCGGACTTTTGTAGATCGTCTGGTAGTTATGCGAATAGGTATGGCCGCCGATTGTGTGGCCTTCCGCGAGCGCGCGCTGCAAGATTTGCTCTCTTCCCTTCACGTTCCGTCCGACGACGAAGAAAGTCGCTTTGATGTTATCCTTCTTTAAAATGTCAAGGATTTTCGTCGTTACGGGAGACGGTCCGTCGTCAAAGGTCAGATACGCCACTTTTCCGGCAGGTTTTGTCTGCGGAGCAGTCGCTGCAGGCGGTTTTGTCGCCGGGGCGCTGGTGCCGGGCGTCGTGGCTGTCCCCGGATTGCCCGGCGCGGCTGGCTTCGGCTGCTGATACGGACGGAACAGCTTTGCCGGTGCCGCAACGACCGGTTTGTTGTAGACAGGCGCCATGACGACATACGGTGTGTCGCTGTAGATCAGGTACTTTTTGCGCAACTCTGCAAAAGCGGCGAGCTGCGGCGCATACGATTTGACGATTTGTTCAGGGCTGGCGTTTTGCTCCAGCAGCGCGGCAATCTTGTTCGTCCCCATTGCCAAGTCAAACGGGGTGGGGGCACCGTTGCTTTTCGGCAGCGTGAAATGTGCGAGCGAATGGGCATACGCGATGGCGTACAACCCTGTTTTCGCCGGATTGAACAGGCGGGCGTCAAAAATGTTCAGCCGTACGCCGCCGGAAGTACCGTGGGTCTCCGGAACGAATACGACGCCGGGAAGTCCCGCAAAATTCAAAAGGTTAGCAAACTGCTGGGAATCGATACCGGGACCACCGATCCAGGCGTAATGATCCTCTTGGGTCATGGCAAGCCCAGCTGTCAGGCCAGCGGCCATGCTGCCGATGACTGCCTGCAGGTCGGGCAGGTCAGGCGTACTTGGCACCCACGCCAAACCGGTGTCGGCAAATTGCTTGCTGCGCGTATATCCTTCCATCGGGATGACGATGAGGTGGGCGCCGATTTCGCGGTTGAAAAACTGGGCCAGCTCGCCGATGGTCATGCCGTGCGCAAGCGGCAGGTTGTCGATGCCGATTGCGGATCGGTAAGGGTCTTCAAGGACAGGCCCCTCCATCGTGATTCCGCCGAGCGGGTTGGGGCGGTCCAGAACGATGACCGGTTTGCCGGCGTCCCGCGCTGCCTGCAGGTAGATGTACAAACTGGCGAGATAAGGAGAAGTACGTGATCCGGAATCCTGCAAGTCTACCAGGAACACGTCGATATTGCCAAACATCGCTTTGGCAGGCGCTGCGGTTTTTGCATTCAGGGAGTAGACGGGAATGTGGAGCGCAGGATGCGTATAGGACGCTTTTTCCTGATTCGCTGTGGTTTTTCCATCCAAACCGTATGCAGGGGCGAATAAAGCATGCAAGGAAACGGAGGGAATCTGCCGCATCAGGTCAATGGTGCTGGCACCCGTGCTGTCGACACCGGTCTGATTGGTCAGGAGGCCAATGCGCTTTCCTTGGAGCAGCTGCATGAAGTGATTTTGCAGCACTTCATTGCCCAGTTTGATCGAGGCGGAATTTGCAAACCCGCCATTTGGAGGAATCGTTGCCAGAATGGCGACCAGCATGAAAAACACCAATAATTTCTTAATCATAAGCATGTCCTCTTCCCCTAAAAATCTGTCGCTTTCTGTCTCTTAATTGTAATCCGTTTTGACGAAAAATGGGGACGAAAACGGCTCTTTTCGCAAAAAAAGGTGAAAAGACCTATTTGGGCTCGAATGCCCATTCCTGTCTTGCCAAAAGGCTTTGATCCTCCTATACTCTGTAATGGAGTCAATCAAGTCAGACACCCGGAAGAGCCAGGTGCGTCTTCCGCCATCATGCCACTTGAAACGATCTTTTTCTTCCGCCGGTGAGAATCGCTCATCGGCAATTTCTTTTGATACGCACAAAAAATACGTTTACGGCAAAAAGAGAAAAAATGCCGTAAACGTATTTTTATTGAAAAACACGCAGCTTATTCTTCGAACGGCCAAGCGGGGAGCATTTTGGAAAGCGGTTTGTCGCTTCGGTAGCCCAAGGCATATTCGGCTTGCATGATCGTATGGATTTCGCGCGTGCCCTCGTAAATGACCGGCGCCTTGGAGTTGCGCAAAAAGCGCTCAACCGGGTATTCGTTGGAGTAGCCGTATGCACCATGGATTTGGACGGCATCGTTGGCTGCTTCAAAGGCAGCGTCACAGGCGATCCATTTGGCCAGAGACGTTTCCTGCGTATTGCGCTTGCCTTCGTTTTTGAGCCAGCCTGCACGGTACACGAGCAGCTGCGCAATTTCGAGATTGGCGGCCATTTTGGCGATCATTTGCTGGACGAGCTGGTGCTTGCCGATTTCCTTGCCGAATGTTTTGCGTTCATGGCAGTATTTCACGCTTGCCTCGAGGCACGCATCGATCAGTCCGCATGCGCCCGCCGCGACGGTGAAGCGTCCGTTATCCAATGCAGCCATGGCGATTTTGAAGCCTTCGCCTTCCTGGCCGAGCAAGTTTTCTTTCGGCACCCGGACGTCCTCCAGAAATACTTCGCCCGTATTGCCCGCGCGAATGCCGAGCTTGCCCTTGATCGCTTTCGTTGTGACGCCGGGGAAGGTGCGCTCGACGATAAAGCAGCTGATTCCATGATGCTTCAAATCAGGATCGGTCTTGGCGAAAATCAGGAAATTGTCGGCTACATCGCAAAGGGAAATCCACGTTTTCGACCCGTTCAGCACATAACTGTCACCGTCGCGGCGTGCGGTTGTCAGCATGGCGGCGACATCGGACCCAGCATTCGGCTCTGTCAGGCCGAATGCGCCGAGCTTTTCGCCTTTTGCCTGTGGGACCAGATACTTTTGCTTCTGGGCTTCCGTGCCCCACTGCAAAAGCGTCATGCTGTTAAGCCCTGTATGGACCGAGACGGCCGTACGAAACGCGGTGTCGCCGCGTTCCAGCTCCGCGCAAATGATGGCGAGCGTATTGTAATCCATGCCTGCGCCGCCATATTGCTCAGGGATGCAGGAGCCCATCAGAGACAGGTCTGCCAGTCGCTTCAGGACACTCGGCTCAAAATGGCCGTCGGCGTCCCATTTTTGAATGTACGGGATGATTTCCCGATCGACAAAGGTGCGCACCATTTTTTTCACTTCTGCTTGTTCAGGGGACAGGGAAAAATTCAGCATGTCACGATTCCTCCTAAATGATTTGATTGCGTTTCATTTCATCAATCTGCCGTTCGGAATAGCCAAGCTCGCGCATGATGCTGTCGGTGTGCTCACCATGGAGGGGAGGATGCCGCCGCATTTCGACCGGTGTACGGGAAAGCTTGAACGGGCTTCCGACCAGCCGGATGTGCTCTGCGGTCGGGTGTGCCATTTCAACCACCATCTCGCGCGCCGCTACCTGCGGATCGGCAAACAAGGTGTCGAGCGTATGGATCGGCCCGTTTGGAATGTCGGCCCGATCGAGCGCTGCAAGCCACTCTGCGGCAGGGCGTCTGCACAGCTGCCGGGTGATGAGCGGAATCAGCTCGCCGCGATTGCGCACCCGGTCGGCATTGGCGGCAAATCGTTCATCGCTGGCCAGCTGCGGCATGCCGATGATTTCGGCAAAACGGGCAAACTGGCGATCATTGCCGACCGCGACGACGATGTCGCGATCCTGGGTGGGGAATACTTGGTACGGGACGATGTTCGGATGCTGGTTGCCCAGCCGCTTCGGCACTTGGCCGGAGATCAGATAGTTGCTGGCCACATTGACCAGCGCGGCGATTTGCGAATCAAACAGGGAGATGTCGAGGCTTTGCCCCAGTCCCGTCCGGTCGCGGTCATGCAGGGCTGCAAGGATGGCGACAGCCGTATGCAAGCCGGTCAAAATATCGGCGATGGCAACCCCTGTTTTCATCGGAGCGCCCTCTGGCTCGCCGGTGATGCTCATCAGTCCCGCCATCGCCTGGATCATGAAGTCGTAGCCCGGCGCTTCTTTGTACGGGCCGTTTTGACCAAATCCGGTGATGGAGGCCATGATGAGCTGCGGGTTTTCCTTGTGCAGCACGTCAAAGCCTAGCCCCCATTTCTCAAGGGTGCCGCTCTTGAAGTTTTGCACCAGCACATCGCTGCGCAGGGCCAGCCGTTTCAAAACGTCCCGGCCCTGCTCGCTCTTCAAATCGAGCGTCAAGGCACGCTTGTTGCGATTGGCGCAAAGGTAGTAGGCGCTCTCGCCACCGGTAAACGGCGGCCCCCAGGTGCGGGTTTCATCGGGGGAGCGTGGTCCCTCCACCTTGATGACTTCCGCACCCAGATCGCCCAGCATCATCGTGCAAAACGGGCCAGCCAACACTCTGGACAAATCAAGAATGGTGATACCCTCCAACGCGCCTGCCACGAGCATCCCTCCTTTTGGAAAAAACAAAAAGCCAGTCAAACCGAGGTCGTCAAACCACGGTCGAACTGGCTGTCATTCGCGGACTGTCTTTCGAGCAGAAAGATCAAGCGAAAGTAGGCAGTTAATTTGAATAATTCAGAACATACCATCATTATGTACAATCCGGGGAAAGATGTCAACACGCCCGATCGTTTTTCTTTGGCAGAATTTTCAAGAGTATTGCCATCCAATTGCGGAAATGCAGAAAACATTTTACAATATAGATTATTCTTATGAAGACCGAGGTTGCACCATGCGACTAACATCTATCCACAAAGTCATCGTTGGCGAACAAATCGCAAAACCGATTTACAGCGCGTCGGGAATTACGTTGATCGGTGAGGGCGTGCATTTGACCCAGCGGATGATTGACCGCTTAAAATTGGCGAACATAACGCATGTATATATCAAGGACAAGCGCTTTGAAGATCTGGTTATCCCCGAGGTTGTCAGCGAACAGACACGCCGCGAAGCCATGGGGACGATTCTCCAAACGTTCCAGGCCTTTCAGACACAGCCTGCCACTTCTTACTGCAAACCGATCCAAACCGATCTGGGCCGCGCGTTTCGCAATGTGATGGGTTCCCTGATCGACGAGCTGAAGCATAACGAAACAGCGCTTTCGCTGCTGGGCAGTGTTTGCGGATTTGATCATTACGTGTTTACACACTCATTTCAGGTAACGCTCTATGCGATCACGGTCGCATTGCGAAAAGGGTTCAATCAGAAGGAATTGATGGAAATCGGCCTTGGCGCCATTTTGCACGACATCGGCAAAATGATGGTGCCGTATGAAATTTTGTCCAAACCCGGTCGGCTGACCGAAGAAGAGTTTTTCCTGATGAAAAAACATGCTGAATACGGTTTTGAAATTTTGCGCAGGCAAGATAATTTGTCGCTCTTGACCGCCCATTGCGCCTTTCAGCATCATGAGCGCTTTGACGGCAGCGGGTATCCGCGCAACCTGACAGACCTTGAAATCCATCCGTATGCAAAAATCATCGCGATCTGCGATGTTTATGATGCGCTGACCAGCAACCGGACTTACCGAAACGCCATGCTTCCGCATGAAGCGATCGAAGTTTTGTACGCGGGGGTGGGCACCAACTTTTCCAAGGAGCTGGTCGAAGATTTCAAAGGCACGGTCGCGCTTTATCCGCTCGGCATCAGCGTGGTGCTGACCACAGGCGAAACGGGCGTCGTGATCAATAACCGGGCAGAGCTGTCGAGCCGGCCGCTGCTTCGGATCTACAAGGGGCCGGACGGTCAGGCGATCGAGCCGTATGAGCTGGATCTGGCGAAAAACCTGCATATCATGATCGCTTCATGTGAGTAGGCAAAGAGGAGAATCTTAACTCGGCTAAAGTCACCGCACAAGCACCATCCTACTGGTGAGGAGGTGACTTTCGATGAGGGGCATCGTCATTGCATTGCTGCTCGCACTTACCATTACCTCTGTGGCCATTTTCTATCCGGACAAGGAAGGGGCACGGGGGCCGCAGCAACTCCCTAAGTCAAAATTTGAAACGTACGGGTACAACTATAACGGTTCCGGTTTGGGTGTGGATAAAGGGGTAGCCCATCTGTACATGCAGGAGTCGAGGAAACGGATGGAGCCGGGATTGATCGATCAGCTGGAGAAACGGGCGGAGTCATTGCCAGGTGTGCTCGACATCAAAATAGTCGCGTATTTGGACAACCTGATCGTCGGCGTGCTGACGGACGGTCGGAATCATACAGATATGCGCAATACGGCCCACCCTCACCCGGACAAGCGGAGGACTTCTGCCACGCGCATGAATGAGACGACAGACGGCTTCCACAAGGACATCATCCGCGTCCTGCGCCCTCGACTGCAGGCGGAATCCCGCTACAACAACATTTATATCGCCACGCAGCCGGCAATGTACGAGCGGATCAGCGATTTGCACCAACGCATCCATCGGGGTGAAAAGCTGACCGATGATGAGTTCATTTCCCTGTTGAATGATATGGGCTACGTTACCAGAGGCTACAATCTGGTGGATTGACAAAGGCAAGCGGCCATTACCATCGAGCTTTTCGATCGGGACTGGTCGTTTTTGCATGTAAAGCGTTTGCAGGAATTCCCGGGGAAAAAGGGAATATGGTAGGTAAGGTAATGAGGAGAGTGAGCGAGCGGATGAAGCCTACCATGATGCTTTCAAAGCTGACCTTGCCACGCATTCAGGTCCATATCTGGCGACGTCCACGATTGGCCCGGAAAATTCGTGGCCTTTTAGCCAATCCGGTGTCGCTTGTCGCAGCGGGCGCGGGTTTTGGCAAAACTGCAGCGATGGCAACGTATGTCGCCGATCAGCACATTCCAGCCTGCTGGTATCGAATCGATCAGGAAGATACCGACCTTCCTGTTTTTATTGCTTATCTTGTGGAAGCCGTGCGAGTGCGGTTTCCGGAATTCGGGGCATCGCTTAAGCAGCATATCGAGGAACAGCGCGGTCAGGTGCCTGCAGAGGCATTTGTTCGTGAATGTGCGGCCCTGTTCTGCAATGATGCTGCCAAGCTGGGAGACGACCTTCTGCTTGTAGTGGATCAATACCATCACGCGCTCACGGTGAGTGCTGTGGATTCGTGGATGCAGCAGGTGCTTTTGCATCTGCCGGCGAATGCCCGGATCGTCGTGATTTCCCGTGTCGCTCCGAATTGGAGCTGGTTTGCGGCAAGCAGGCTGCGTGGAGAAGCAGGGGAAATCACGGAAGCCGATTTGCGGTTCACAAAAGAAGACATGCGCGAATGGCTTCAGGGAGACTATAGCTATGAGATCGCGGAAGAAGATCTGGCGCTGCTGGAGCAATGGACGGCAGGGTGGATCGTCGGCTTGCGCTATTTGGCTGAGCATGTGATGGAAGGGCAAACGATACCGGAGCTTCTTGGCGAGCACTCGGTTGTGCGCAAAGAATTGCTGTGCTACTGGGATTCGGAGGTCGTGCTGCCATTATCGGAGGACATGCGGTCGTTTCTGCTCGACGGGGCGGTTTGCGATGTGTTGACAAAGCAAAAATGGATGCACCTTTTCCGGCAAACGGAATCGTTTGACCGCTTGTTTGAAGAGGCGAAGCGCAGGCGCCTGCTGTTTGCCGATACGCGAGAGCAGGAGTGGACGTATCATCCGCTTTTGCGCCAGGTGTTGATGCAAAAGCTGATGGCACAGCCCGAACATTTTCAGCAGCTCTCGATGCGGATTGCCCGGTTCGAGGCGCAAGCCGGCAGAACGCTTGATGCCCTCGAGCATTTGCGGCGCGTCGAGGCGTGGGAGGAGATTGGCGAGCTGCTTGCGGATTGCGGCAATGAAATGCTGCAGACCGGCCAGCTTGATCCGCTTTACAATTGGATTCTGGCGCTGCCTGTTGAATCGAAAGAACGTTTCCCGCTGCTGTGGTATTACCAAGGCGAAATTGAACGTTCGCGCTGCGTCTACCCGCAAGCGCTTTCCTCCTATGGGCGCTATATCGAACGCTGCGAGGAGGCGCATGACAACATCGGCATTTGCCGGGGCTTGGAAGGGCAAGCGCGCGTGCATTTGGACAGTGTCCAAGGCTTGAAGGCGGAGCTTTTGCTCAAACGGGCGGTCTCGATGCTGAATCCGGGGGACGATGACATTCTTGCAGCACGCTTGTACAGTCTGCTCGCTGAGGTGTATACGAACCGGGGGAATACGGGTCTCGCCAGCCACTGGATCGAGCGCACCCGCGAGCTGGAGCAAAAAGCCGAGCTGGAAGGCGAGGCCCGCCTCCTGTTCCGCACGGGCCGCATGCAGGCGGCGATTCAACTGCTGGAAAAGGCGTGGCAACCTGACAAACAGGAGGGAACGGTCGCGCTGACCCGCTCGTACCGGGAAACGTCCCTCGTACTGGCTTTTGTCTATGCCATGACGGGTGAACGGGAAAAAGGCATCATCGTTTCCGAAAAGGCAATCGAACTGGGCAAAGCCGCCAATTCGCCGTTTGTCGAGGCGTACGGTTATATTCGCAAGGCCCATTCCGCCTTGCTGCACAAGGAAAAGTCAGTTGAAGAGATTCGCGCCTTGTATCAGGGGGGACTGGCGATCCTCGAAGAGATCAATTCCAATCGGGGGAAAGCAGAAACGCTGATGGGCCTCACCTTGCTGTATGCCACGGAAAAATCGCTCGATGCGGCGTTGGCTTGCGCCGAGCGGGGACTGCAGGAAACCGCCGTCATCCAGGATGACTGGGTCGATGCCTTGATACGGCTGGGGATGGGCATCGCATATGCGAACTGCGACGAATATGCGTTGGCAGAGCCTGTGTTTTTGCAATGTGTCGAACGATTCAGCCAGTGCGGAGACATTTTCAACCTGGCGATCTGCAGGCTTTGGCTCAGCTACCTGGCTTACAAACGGGAAGACTGGAACAGCTTCGTTCCGACGGTTTCCGCTGCGCTCACCGCGATTCAGGCGGGGGAGTACCAGTTTTTGCTGCAGCGTCCGACGATGTTTACGCCAACAGGTGTGCAGAAGCTGCTGCCGATTCTCATCGAAGCGCAAAAGCGGCAAGTTCAGCCGAATTACGTCTCGCAGCTGCTGACAGAGCTGGGGCTGCAAAACGTCGCGTTTCACCCCGGTTATACGCTGCGGATCACGACGCTGGGGAGTTTCCGGATTTGGCTCGATCAGCGAGAGCTTGGCGAGCGGGCCTGGCAGCGCGGCAAAGCAAAGCTGTTGTTCCAGCTGCTGCTGACGCGGAGGCACAATTTGTTGGCGCGTGAGGAGATCATCGACCTGCTTTGGGCGGAACAGGACGAAGAGGCGGCCCAGCGCGATTTCAAGGTAGCGCTCAACGCCTTGAACAAAGCGCTGGAACCGAATCGGGAAGCGCGTGCAACCGCGTTTTTTATCCAACGCCACGGCTCATCGTACGGCTTTAATCTGGCCTCAGGCTATCAGCTTGATGCGGAGGAGTTCGAACGACTGGTTGTCTCCGGGCTGGCAGAGGCGGATCACAAGCAAGCGACCGCGCTTTTGGAAAAAGGCTTGGCGTATTATCAAGGCGAATATTTGCCTGACTGCCGCTATGAGGATTGGTGTATTGAAGAGCGGGAGCGGCTTGGCGTCTTGTATTTGCGCGGGGCGGAAAAGCTTGCGCAAGCCTACCTGGCGCTGGAGCAGTATGAAGCATCGATTCGCTGGTGCGAGAAGATTTTGCAAATCGATGATTGCTGGGAAGAAGCGTACCGGCTGTTGATGATTTGCTATCATCGGCAAAATAACCGCTCGCTATCATTGAAATGGTATGAAAAATGCGTGGCAAAGCTGAAGGAACAGATGGGAGTGTCGCCGCTTCCGTCGACCCGCGACACGCTGCAACTGATTATGGATCAAGACTAGCTTGAAGACGAAGAACTCCCTTCCGGTGTTGAGAAGGGAGCTTTTTTTTGTGAAAAAACCGAATCGCTTACGCCTGTTCCAGCCCAAGCGAACGCATTAACGCAGCGGGGTTCAAATCGGGCCCTTCGACGACGATTACGGTCATACCGGCATCGGAGCCGGACTCATGCCCTTCTCCATCCTCCCAAAAGGCCGCTTCCCCGGCGCGCAAACGAACAACCTCCGTGCCCTCGGCACGCACCCAACCTTCCCCCTGTACAACCAAAAATAGCTGCTTGCCGACAGCCGGATGAAAACCGACCAAGCTGTTTTCGGCAAAATGCAGGCAGCCGATGTGCGCGCGGCCTTCCACGCGGATAATCGGGGAAATCCCGACCTGTTTGCTTCCGTACATCTCAATGGGGCGCATGACTGCGGGATCAAAGCGAAAAAGCTGCAAAGCGTGCATCCTCCTTTATTTCCTAGGAAACGGTATACAAAGGAGAATTCTGAACCAAAGTTGCCAAATCCTCCTTGACGTTTGAAAAGGAGAGGAGTAAACTCTTTTTGTACTGACCAGTCAGTTTAATAAAAACGAGAGGCTGAGTGTGATGTCGAAAAAGGATTTGATTACCGAAGGCGCGCTGCGGGCTTTTGCCCAAAACGGCTATGCGGAAACGACGATGGATGCGATCGCAGACGTGGCCAACGTGGCGAAAGGTACGCTGTACTACCACTTTAAAACAAAGGAAGAGCTGTTTTATTACGTCAACCGAAAAGGAGTCGACCTCCTCGTGCAGACGGTAACCCACGCCATGCAGGACGAGGGACGCAGTGTGGCAGAGCGCATGCTGGCCGTCTTTGATGAGCATCTGCGCTTTTTCGCCGATCACAAAGATTTGTGCATTTTGCTGCTGCAATTCAGCTCAGGGGACCAGGAGCGCGATTCGATGATCGGCTCCTTGCTTGGCGAATATTTTGCCACCATGGAAAAATTCCTCCGCACGCTGCAGGAGCAAGGCATCATCAATGCGGAGCTGGATGTGCACACATTGGCGTCGGCGCTTTTCGGCATGGTTGGCTTCACCGCGCTGCGGCAAATGTACCGGGGGGAAGCGATCTACACCGATGAGACGCGCAACACCTTGATCGCCCTGTGCAAAGGCGCATTGGGCTTACAATCATAAGAGAGAAAAGGAACAGGGGAGAAACGTAACATGAGCAAGGCACGTTCGATCATTGGCATTACCGGTTTCGTCGCATGCATCGTTGCTTTAGGCAGCTATCTGCTTGCGCCGGGAGGACAGGGGACGGCGTTGGGCAGCCAATTGGGCGCCACCGTCAGCGTGGTAGAAGGAAACGAAGTGGACCTCGCGTTCAAAATGGCGGGCTCGATCGAGGCGATCCATGTAAAAGAAGGCGACCAGGTGAAAGCGGGCGATCTCGTGGCGCAGCTTTCGAGCGATGAGCTTTTGGCGAAACGGGAGCAGGCAGCGGCAGCCTATCAGCTGGCACAGGTGAAAGTGGAGCAGGCGAACAAAGGTGTGGCCGTCACGGCAGAAACGAGCAATGCGCAGGTCAGCCAGGCACAGGCAACCGTTTCGGCGGCAACCGCCCAGCTGCAGGCGAACAAAAACGGGGCGCGGCCTGAGGAAGTCGCCCAGCTGAAAGCGAAGCTGGTGGCAACGCAAAACGGCTACGATACGGCGAAAAAGCAAAAAGAGCGGATGGAACAGCTCTATGCGCAGGGCGCGGTGCCGAAAGTAACCGTTGAGCAGGCGACCATGCAGTTCGAGCAGGCTTCCGCTGAGCTGGCAGCCGTGCAGGAACAGCTGAAAATGGCGCAAAGCGGTGCACGCCAGGAGCAAATCGATGCTTCCCGCGCACAGGTCGCACAGGCGACCGCTGCGTACGAGCAAGCGGTTGCGGCAAAAGGGCAGGTCGGCATCAAGCAATTGGATGCCAAATCGGCGCAAGCGGGCGTCCAGCAGGCAAAAGGCGCGCTGGATGAAATCGACGCCTATTTGAAAAATACAAAGCTTTTGGCACCGGTAAACGGCGTCGTCAAATCGGTTTCCGTGCAAAAAGGGGAGCTGGTGGCACAAGGGCTGACCGTCATTACGATCCAGGCGCAGGATGAGCAGTTTGCGAAATTTTATCTGGATGAAAACAAAATCGGTTCGCTTGCTGTCGGCCAGGAAACCAAATTGTATGTGCCTTCCCTCGATAAAGAGGTGAACGGAAAAATTACGATGATCGCCCCTGCGGCTGATTTTGCTGTCAAGAAAGCGACAACCGAGCTGGGTGACCGCGATGTGCGCGCATTTATGGTGAAGGTGGATGTATCCAACCAACAGCTCCGACCAGGGCTGTCCATCGAATGGCAGCTTGAAGGGGTTGGCCGCAAGTGAGCAAGATCAACGAGCTATTCTTTCGCGAATGGCAGTCCATTTTCAAAAACCCATCGATGATTTCCGTGCTTCTGGTCGTGCCGATCTTGTATTTTACGCTGTTCGGCAATCTGTACAGTGAAAAGAAAGTGATGGAAATCCCGGTTGTCGTCGTTGACAGCGATCATTCGGAAATCAGCCGGGAGCTGATCCGCGCGTTTGATGTCGATGCCACTTTTGCGGTCAGCGCGATTGTGCCAAGCGAAGACGAAGCGATGAAGACCATCGACAAGGGCGCTGCTTATGTCGGTCTGATCATTCCGGCCGGCTTGGCGGAAAAAGCAAAGAGCGGCAAGGAAGCGGAAGTTTTGACCATCATCGATGGCAGCAACATGATGATCTCCAATACGGCCGTGCGGGCAGCCAATACGCTGATCAAATCGATTTCGGCCGGAGTCACCCTGAAAAAGCTGGAGGCAAAAGGCGAGTGGGGTGAAGACGGGAAAAACTTCTTCACGGGAATCGACTATCGTTACCGCGTCTTGTACAATCCAACGTTCAGCTATTTGTCCTTTATGGTTTTCGGCTTGGGCGGAACGGTGCTGCAGCAAGTGCTGTTCCTTGGCGTGTCACTGGCTGTCGCGCGTGAGAAAGACTTGGGCACATGGCAGCAGACCGTCCGATCGTATCGCTTTTTCCAATTGGTCTTGGGAAAACTGACGCCTTATTTCATCTTGTCGACATTCAACCTGATCGTGACGTTCACCATGGTGCTCAAATGGTTTGAGGTGCCGTATTACGGGAACCCTGCCTATTTGATTCTGGCAGGTACGCTGTTTAACATTGCCGTCCTGTCCATCGGCTTCGCGATTTCCTATGTTACCAAGGACCAGCTTCAGGCGACACAGCTTGCGATGCTGATCGCGGTCCCATCCTTCATGCTGTCAGGCTTCACCTGGCCGCTGATGTCAATGCCTGCGGTGATTGCGGGCATCGGCAAGTCGCTTCCGCTCACCTACTTTTTGCACGCGGTCCGCGAAGTGCTGACCAAAGGCCACGGGATGGAGGCGATACGCACGGACTTGGCTGTGCTGATGCTCATGGCCGTAATCGGTTTGTTCCTCGCATATTTGGCCTATCTGCTGCAATCGCGAAAAATCGCTGCCAAGGCGGGTGCCGAGGAGACCAGTGTTGCCGTTCCACAGGCGTGAGAAGAGAAAACCTCCTGCACACGGAGGTTTTTTTCTTTTGGGGAACGTCTCAAATCGTTCCCGCACCGGGGCAAAATGAATACAATGGGCGGGGTGAAGCTGCACGCTGGCAAAGAAAAAGCACTTGTGAATATTTCACGAATTTTTTACAATGGAAAGAAGAACTTATCATCCTTTTTACGCCCCGAGGAGGTACTCATGTCTGGAACACACTTGAAGCAGCTCTGCGAGGACACATACCACCGTTTGAAAAAGGTAAGCATGGAGTTGGAGAGATATTTGAACCAGGTCACATTGACCAGCCTGATTCAAGAATCGGGTGATCCAGAAGACTACGAAGCGTACTATCGGAACTATTTGTCGGATTTACGCCATTTGTTTGTCTATTCAGAGAATGCCTATGAAAAATTGGGCATTTGTTTGCGTCGCGCCCGCTTCAACGAAGAGTTTGCTGAAGAAGCGTTGTTTCAAGTGTATCACTCCTGTGTGAACAATTTTTATTATCCAAAAGGCGAAGTATACGATGAAGATGGTCGCTACTCCTATACGGGGCAAGACGCGATTTTGTTTCGCAAAGAGGTAACGCCTGCGCTTCGCAATCTGACGCTGTCGCTTTCCAAAATTTTTGAGCAAATGCGTGAAGATCTGCAATATTACGAAACAGATTACATTACGAAAAAGCGCATGCAGCAAGCGGTCAAACCGTAACGATGAGCAAGGAACGCAAAAAGGGAACAGGCACGCTCCGGAAAAGGACGTGCCTGTTTCTTCTATATAAATGGATTAGAGAAGGACCGGCTTGAGAACCGATTCAAACAGTTGTTCCACTCCCCGCTCCATCTCTGCACGGTCGCTGTCATCCACATGCGAGACAGCTGAAAAATTGCGATAAGCCACCGGCTTGCAGCCAACGAAAGAGAGTACGCCGTCTGCGATCTGCTTTTCCAGCACTTCATCCATGCCGCTGCGCTGCATCTCTTCTTCCGATTCGCGCGTTGTCGTGATCACGATGGCGCGTTTTCCGGTTAACAGGCCGACGGGTCCATCCGCTTCGTAACGGAAGGCGAACTTGTGCGTGAATACGCGGTCGATCCAGCCCTTTAAAATCGCGGGCTGCGACCACCAGTAGACCGGATAGATCATGACCAGAAGATCGGCGTCCGTCACCTGCTGCTGTTCCTCTTCGATGTCACCGCTGACGCGCCCTTCGGCGATATTGTGCATATCGCTTTCGGAGAAGACAGGCTGAAAGTTGGTTTTGTACAAATCGTTGACACGGTAGTCGATTCCTTCCTTGTCCATGTATGATGTGACTTTTTGCAAGATGCTATGGTTGAAGCTCGACTCACCGGGATGGGCGAACACGATGTAGGCTTTCATAGCAGATCCCTCCAATCAATCGCAAGTTAGAAGCCGAACTGCAGCTTCATTAAAAATTTGTGCCACAGACCGCCCAACGTATGTTTCGGGGCAACGGCGCCGGTTTGTGCAGGAGCTGGGGCTGTGCCTGCTTCCGTCTTGATTTTGCTCAAAGCGGCGTTCACATTGATCAGGCCGTACCCGTACGCCTCATCCTTGCCGGGAGCGCCCAAATCGACGGCTGTCTTTTGAATCAGCTTGATCACTTCCGAGTTTTTCATATCGGGGTTAACCGAGCGGATGAGGGATGCCATCGCAGCAACGTGCGGACAAGCCATGGACGTACCGGACAAGGCCGCATAATCGCTGTAAATGTAGGTGCTTGGAATATCCACGCCGGGTGCCGCCACATCGACGTAATCGCCGTAGTTGGAAAAATCCGCTTGCTTCCGGTTATGATCCACTGCCGCAACGGACATGACCTCCGGGTATGCGGCCGGATAGCTCGGCTGGCTGCTGGCGTCATTGCCTGAGGCTGCGACCAGCACCACGTTTTTGTCGTACGCATATTTGCACGCTTCCTTCAGGGCGGCGGACGAGGTGTAGTTGCCTACGCTCAGGTTGATGACGTCGGCTCCGTGGTCGGTCGCCCAGTAGATGCCTTGGGCGATGTCGTAAGCAGAACCGGACCCGTCAGCGCCGATCGCTTTTACCGGCATGATTTTGCTTTTCCACGACATCCCGGCCACGCCGGTGCCGTTGTTCGTTTTGGCAGCGATCACCCCGGAGACGTGGGTGCCGTGTCCGTTATCATCTTGTGGCGTGTCGCTATTGTCGATGAAATTATGGCCTTTCACCAGTTTGCCTTTGAATTCCGGATGATCCAGATCGATACCCGTGTCAACGACTGCGACGATGACGCTGCTGTTTCCTTCCGTAATGTCCCAGCCTTTTTCCATGCCAATCATTTTCATGTTCCATTGATAAGGCTGATAGAGCGAGTCGTTCGGCCTGCGATTGGGCAAAAGCAAATAGTTCGGCTCCGCATAAATGGAGTCGGGATGTGCGGCAAAATGCTGCATCAGCTGGTGGGTGGTCAACGTGTTTGACTTGATGATCATCCCTCGGCCATCGTCGCGCTTGATTTTGCCGTCAACCTGCTTGAGCATTTTCTGGATCACTTCATCCGAAGGGCGCGGTGAAAAGCGGACGACAACCTCGTGCTCCACATAATGGCTTTTGTCCCGGTTGTTATGGCTGATCGTTTTGATGGATGGATGGCTTTCCATCGTGCGCCGGATGTCTCTGACCTGCTCCACATAGTTGATCTTTGGAATGCTGGCGTTCACCGAAGTGATGGAAGGATGAGGCTCGCGCCACTCCTGCCGGTGGATCTGGATGGGGATCGCAACCACTGCGACCAAAGCCACAGCGATCGCAATCGTATAGGAGACCGTTTTCAACGCACTCACTCCCTGTATGTTGCGATTACATTTATCGTGCGATAGGAAGCGTTGGATTATGACGGTAAAATCTGTGTGGTAGACGATTGGCGCAAGCATCGGGAAAACAATTTTCCAATGGTTATTTACAAGCACTTCATATCCCTCTATAATGATAAGTGTTCTCATTGAAAATGCTTATCACTATCAGTGGATCGATTTGACAATCGTAGGGGGAAATCACGTGTTTGCGAATAAATATGTTTTGACAATCATGGCGACGCTGACAGCAACCTCGATGCTCGCAGGTTGTACGACGAAATCGACTGCCGCCCCAGGTGCGGCCCCGGCAGCCAACGCGACAGCAGCAGCCGGAAAAGTGAAGGTCGAGAAAAAAAATTATCAGTTCGACACGGCAGCGAACATGTTTGCCTATGCGGAATTCGAATTGTCCGGTGAGCCTCTCGCCGAATCGCTCGGTCTTGATCTCGATCTGCTGGATGCGGGAAAAGTCGATTCGCCTACCAAGTTTGACTATGCGGCAGGAATTGAATCCTATGAATATTCCGAGGAAGCCATGTATGAAGTGCTGGAGAAATCCGGCATGGGGATTCACCTGGTCAATGGCCCGATCAACAAAAAGCGGGCAAACAGCGGCGATCCGCGCGTTGCGCTCGCTCAACGCTACATGGAGCTGGCTGAAGCGACGGGCAACAAACCGGAAGATATTTTCCAAAACATGTTCCCGACCGCGATCGAATATGCCAGCGGTGATCCGCACTACATCAAGCAGGTGGACATCAGCAAATTTGCCGACGGCGAGAATGGGCGCTATATTCCGAAATACCAGGTCGATTTCGACAGTTTGCGTTGGGATCGCAGCAAAATGAACAAAACATTGACGCCGGCTGCGCTTGGCGGAACGTATTTGAAGCAGGCGCTGTGGCTGGGTGACTTCATGGGCGGCGTACATACCGTTGATAAAGACGAAGAGCTGGAAGGCACATCGCCTGACCAGGACAAAGATCCGAACATTCGCCTGGGGGTAAGCTCCAAAGACGGCTTGCAAGGCGTTTTCTTGACAGAAGGCGTATGGAACAAGCTGGCTTTCATGAACGACAAGCTGTTCCTCTCTTCAAAAGATGGCAAATTGGGCGCAAAACCAACCGCAGCTTACAACCCGGCAAACGGCCTGGTTTACTTGCCGCATGAAGTGACGGTGGAAGAAAACGGCGACGCCGCCTTCCCGGATGTGAAAGATTTGAAAATCACGGACAAGCGCAGCCTGCTGCGGGATCAATGGATGATGATGTGGGCGTCTTCCGAATTTTACGGCACGACGGACCAACGACCAGCCAACCCGAACAAAAACCCGGCATTCCTGGCCTTGTTCGATGGCAAGCCGTTCCCGTCGGCACCGAAAGAAAACCTGGATGCGGACCCGAAAAACGATGTGGAATCGGATGATCCGTACACATTGAACCGCAACCTGCTGATGACGCTGTTCGCCAATATGGAAGCGATGCACTGGAACAAAGCAGAGAAAACGCTTGTACAGGAAAACGCCGGCGACCTGAACGGCCAGGGCACACATGTCGATACGTTTGATACCGGCTACGCGATGGAATCGTTGCGTCTGTTCGTTCGTGCCGTCGATGGCCTGCCGCTCGGCTATGCAAGCGGTGAGGCTGCAAAAGGATTGGAAACAGCAGAGGGCAAGCGCGCCAAAGAAATGATTGCGGCGCAGGCTGACTTTATCGTAAACAAACTGTTGGACAGCAAGGACGGCCTTGTGGCAAATGGTTACACCATCGGCAAAGGCGTCGACACAGGTGCGAAAACATTGCAAGCCCAGCTTGGCGCGATTCGCGGGTTGACCGCAGCGTTCCTGGCGACCGACGATGCCAAATACCGCGATGCCGCACGCGCGCTGTTTGACAAAACCGAAAAAGCGTTCTGGGATGAGCAAGCGACGGCTTACCGGACGGCAATCGGGCAAGACAACAAGTATGAGTATGATCCGTACCTTGCAGGTGCGATCTCGGCTGTGCAACGTCTCGGCATGCTGAACCTGGTCAATACCGATTCCGACAAAGTAAAATACGACTCGCTCGAATTGAGCCATCTCACCGATCTGTATACGCGTTATTTCCGCAATGTAATCAACGGACCGACGCTTGAGGAAGGGATGCAGACGAGCGAATTCTGGGATACAGGCGACTACTATCTGGACAAAGGCAAAAACAACGGCAATACGGATAACGATACCGTTCCGCAAATCCAGGTAGCGCATGGACAATACGGCGTAGCGCCGGTTCTTGTACCTGTAACCATAACAAAGCAATAAGGCAACGTGTCACGCAGGGGAGAGGAATTCCATGAAAAAACCATATCGCCATGGAAAGAAACTGGCAGGGCTGGCAATCGGGCTGATTGTTGCAGCCCTCTCTGCTTGTGGATACGAATCCGCAATCGGAGCCAAGTCAGTGGTGAGGACGAATGCGGTGGAGAGCCGCTCGATCGTCATGAAGCAGGATGGCAGCGCGCTGATCACGGCCAACATTGATGTACCGACCATCAGCATCGTCGATCCGAAGACGAAAAAAGTAACGTCGGAGATCCCTGTCGGCAGCGAACCGCGCAATGTGGCGCTGTCGCCGGATGAGAAAACCGCTTACGTGACGGCCATGAGAGAAAACGCGGTGTATGTCGTCGACCTGGAAAAACAGAAAACGGTCGGCAAAATCAACGTCAAAGAGGAGCCGTTCGCGGTTCTATCAAGCCAGGACGGAAGCAAGCTGTTCGTGACAGCGTACCGCAGCAATGCCGTCGATGTGATCGACCCTGCAAGCTACAAACTGATCAAACAGATTCGAGTTGAAAATGAGCCGCGCGGCCTCGCGCTGACTGCGGATGGAAAAGAGCTGTTTGTCAGCCATTTTGTCCATGGGGCGGTATCCGTCATCGATACGGATTCGCTTGCGGTCAAAAAGGTGATTCCGTTGGCGGAAACACCGGCGCCAGCGTCACATGACGGCAAGGTCAGCCAAGGGCTGCCAGGCATGGTGGAAAATATGACGATCTCGCCGGATGGCAAGCAGCTGTGGCTGCCGCACATCTTGACGAACGTCAACGTGCCGATTCAGTTTGAGTCCACGATCTTCCCGGTTGTCTCCATTATCGATATTCCGAAGCTCGAAGAGCTGACAAACGAACGGAAGCATTTGTTCAAACAGATGAACATTGTAAACGTGAAAAACCAGCCGGAAGTATTTTCCAATCCATCCGATATCGGGTTCCTGCCAGATGGCAGCAAAGCTTTTGTTTTGATGGGCGGGAGTGAAGATTTGGTCACGATCGACTTGAAGCGCGGCGGCAAGGCAACCCAGCTGCTTCGCCGCATACCGGGAGATAACCCGCGCGGCCTGAGCCTGACCCAGGATGGCAAGACATTGTATGTGCACAACGCGATGAGCCATGATTTGGCGACGATTGAAACGGGCGGAAGCGATGCGTACAAAAAAGCCAAAGTGGTCGGCAGCAATCTGAAGCTTATCGCAAAAGATCCGCTGCCGCCAGATGTGCGGGCAGGGAAAGTGATGTTTTACTCCGCCAACAGCGACAAGTTCGCCGCCGACATAACGGGGAAAAACTGGATGAGCTGCGCTTCCTGTCATTTTGACGGTGAGATCAACGGCATCACGATGAAAACGCCAAAAGGACCGCGCAATACGCCGAGCAACGTGCTGACAACCAAGACGGGTTTGTTCACATGGGATGGCAGCCGTGACGAGTTCGAGGATTATTTGCTCACGGTGCAAAACGAGATGGGCGGGATGCTTGCCTACGATCCGGCAAAGCCATTGCCTGCGGACGTGAAGAAAATGTACGCGCAAATTTTCACCTATCTGGATCAGCCAGACTCATATCCGGTGCCGAAAAGCCCGTACCGGAATCCGGATGGCAGCCTGACAGCGTCTGCGCAGCTGGGGCAGGAATTGTTCCAAGGCAAGGCGGGATGCATCACATGCCATGCCGGCGTCAACTTTACAGATAGCGACCAGGCGGTCAATGCGCAAGGAAAGCTGACGACGGACAACATGACCAAGCTGCATGATGTGGGAACCGCGACAGCCATCGACATCGGTTCTCCGGATGGTGATCCGCGCGGCGCCCATAAAAACGGCCGGCCGGCCAATCTGTATGATACGCCGACATTGCGCGGCGTCTGGGCGACAGCGCCTTACTTGCATGACGGCAGCGCCAAAACGATCCGCGATGTTTTGGTCGCCCGCAATACGCAAAACAAACATGGCAATGTCAAAGGTTTGACTGACAAAGAAATCGATGCGCTCGCAGAGTACGTGCTATCGATTGAATAAACAGGATGAAGGCAGCCTCCACTCGGTTGAGAGGCTGCCTTTTATGCAAAAAAGACGCCTGGATTACGATCCAGCGCGTCTTTTTCAACACATTTGTTGTTTTTTTAAAAGAGCGACTTCTCGGTTTCTTGATCAAAGACATGGCACTTTGCCAAATCCATCGCGAGTGACGCTTTCATTTTTGGCTTCAATCCTTCGCGGGCATCGACACGGGCAGTCATCTGCACGCCGCCGATGTTGGTGAAGTATACGTACAGCTCGGAGCCAAGGTTTTCCACGACATCGACTTCCGCCTCGAATTTGCTTTTGAACGGGTTGGCTTCGATAAACTGGTTGTCGCTGTACAAATCTTCCGGACGAATGCCGAAGACGACATCTTTGCCGATATAGCCGAGGCTGCGCAGCGTTTTCGCCTTGTCTTCCGGCAGTTGCAGCTGCAAGCCTGTCGTTGCGAAAAAGACGCTGCCGCCTTCTTCCTTCAGCTTGCCTTCCAGAAAATTCATCGATGGCGAGCCGATGAAGCCCGCAACGAATTTATTCGCCGGGTGGTTGTAAATTTCAGTTGGCGTTCCTACCTGCTGGATGTGGCCGTCCTTCATGACGACGATCCGGTCGCCCATGGTCATGGCTTCCGTCTGGTCATGCGTTACATAGATGATGGTCGTTTCCAGACGCTGATGCAGCTTGGAAATCTCCGTGCGCATCTGCACGCGCAGCTTGGCGTCCAGGTTGGACAACGGTTCGTCCATCAGGAACACTTGCGGCTCGCGAACGATCGCACGGCCGAGCGCCACGCGTTGGCGCTGACCGCCTGAGAGCGCTTTCGGTTTGCGATCGAGCAGGTGGCTAATATCGAGGATGCGCGCAGCTTCCTGGATGCGCTTGTCGATTTCCGCTTTGGAAAACTTGCGCAGCTTCAGCCCGAATGCCATATTTTCATACACGTTCATGTGCGGATAGAGCGCATAGCTTTGGAATACCATCGCAATGTCGCGATCTTTCGGTGCCACATCGTTGACGCGGCGTTCGCCGATGAACAGGTCGCCATCGGAAATTTCCTCCAGCCCCGCGATCATCCGCAGCGTCGTCGATTTGCCACAACCGGACGGTCCGACGAGCACAAGAAACTCACGGTCATTGATATCCAGGTTGAAATCGTGAACAGCCGTCATATGATTCGTATAGCGTTTGTACACATGGTTTAACGTTACGCGAGCCATCGAACATCCCCCTCGAATAGTCAGTCATTTCTTCCTCGTCACGCTTGTTTCACTACTCACATTGTAAACAGGGGACGGACTGAAATCGATTAGGCACGATGCACAAAAATATTCGGTCATTTTGTACAGCGACCATCAGGCGTGCTGAAACAGGACGGCAAGGCGCAAAAGCAAGGCATCGGCGAAAAGACGCGGGTCAAGTCCTGTCTGCTCCTTGATTTTGTCCAGGCGATACAGCAATGTATTGCGATGCAAGAACAGGCTCCGTGCAGCCTCGCTGATGTTCAGATTGTTGGTAAACAGCGCGTCGAGCGTGTCGCACTGCTCGCTTGTAAGCGGCTGCGGGAAGCGTTCGGAAAACGCGCGCTGAAAGCTGCCGGACAGTGAGGCAGGAAGGGAGCCGAACCATTTTTCCAGCGAAAATTGCCATGCTCCGGCAACCAGCGTGCGCGGGCGGAAGCGGGCCAGGGCGGAAGCAAGCGCGGTCAAGCCTTTCGCATGTTCGGCAAGCTCGTGGACACGCTGCAGCGGAGAATTTACGATGACCCGCATTTCCTCCAGCGCTTCGACGGCGAACAGCTCGTGAATGCCCGCCGCCCACTCCAGAAGCGCTTGTTCGATTTCCTGTGCTGATCGGTCCAGGTCGATGTCGGGGAAAAGGGATAACGGCACCAACAGGAACAAATCCCGCTCGTTTACGGGCAAATAGAGGCATTGCTGTTGCTTGGGATCATTGAAAAACGATGCGAGGAGCGGAGGAATACCTGTCCAATCCGCCTGTGACTCACTCGTTCGCTGGAGCAGAAACAACGCCCGGCGCTCTTTCCATGCCAGCCGGCTTTCCAGCTTGGCGGGCAAAGGGAGCGGTTCCGCCTGACTGGCAACGAGCCAATTTGTCAGCTGGTGCGCAAGCGATGGTTCTTCAAGCGGTGCGCTGACGAGCAAAGAAAGCAGCGCGCGGGCGGAAGCAGACCATTCCGCTGTGTAAATGCCGACATAGCTGACCCGTTCCCGTTCGACCTGCCAGCGAAGCACCTCGCCGCCGTTCTGTTCAAACTGCTGGCGAACGGCTGGCCACTCGTTTCGCGCCGCCTGCTCCACGGCGATCCGGCAGCCTGTCGCAGCACGGATGCGCGCTGTTTCTTCTCTCCAAATGTCGTACATCGCGATTCACCTTTTCGTAAGTAGACTCTTGGTACCAGTATAGCGCACTTGGCAAAAAGAGGGGAATCGCGACTAGGCCAAGGTATGAATCGTCATCTCCGGACGCGAGCGCAAGCGGATGTTCAGCCCGGTTTGGCCCAGCCCTTCACTGATATAGAACGGTCGGTCATCGTGATAGTGCAGCCCTTGCACGATGTTCATGCGCGGCAGCTTGCCCATTTTGACGAGATGGTACGGTTTTGGCCAATGAATTTGCCCGCCGTGAAAATGACCGGCAAGCAAGTAGTCGTAGTGATATTCTTTCATGCAGAGCACAACGTTCGGGTCATGTGTCAGCACGAGGCGAATGCCGTCTTCCGTAACGGTTGCGAATGTTTTGGCCAGATCGCTGCGGCGCGTGGCATAGTCGTCAATGCCGATGATGTGCAGCTTGCCGAGCGCAGAATCCACCGTATCCGTTTCGTTGCAAAGCACGCGGCAGCCGATCCGTTCCAGCTCCGAGCGCAGGTGTACCAGCTTGTCGGCTGGCAGCACATAATCGTGGTTGCCGAAAACGACGTAAATGCCGAGCGTCGGCGCAAGCTTCCACAGCGTTTCGATATAGCGCACGGCATGCGGGATGCTGCGCTTGCGATCGAGCAGGTCGCCGGTGATTGCGATGAGATCGAACGCTTCACCTTGATTGGTTTTCACGATGTGCTCCGCTGTGATCGACAAATTTTCCATATGCAAATCGGACAGATGGAGGATGCGCAGCGCGCCATTGTCCGGCTTGTTTTTTGGTTCATTCGTGTTTACTTTCACTTCAATTTCATTGGTCGTGAGCAGGAAGGTGTTCCGGTGCGCTTTGACGAAAGTAATAATGACAATGAATGCAAGGAAGCTCCAAAGCATAGCCTGATCACCTCTCCTTTTTGTTTACTCCAGTTGAATACCTTCAACATTATACTAAGCCTGCCCGGCAAAGGCATTAGGAGTTACTGGGAGGAATTACGATTCGCTTGACCGAATAAAGTTGCAATAGTCTTTTTCTTTACGAGCAAAGTTTCGGGGGTGGCCTGATGAATTTTGTCGAAGCGGAAAAAGTTTTTCCATGGGTAAAGGAAGGAAAAGGCAACATCGTCTATGAAGCGATCGATCGGCACGTAGAGGGCGGGGCTGGCGATACGGTGGCGCTCTACTATTCGGATGGCGAACAGGAGCAGTCGCTCACATTTGCCGAGATTCAGCGCAAATCCTGCCAATTTGCCCGCGGGCTGCTGCAATTGGGCATTCGGCAAGGCGATCGGGTTTTCTTGTTTATGCCGCGAAGCCCGGAGCTGTACATCGCGCTGATCGGCATCATTCGCATGGGGGCGATTGCCGGTCCGCTGTTTGAGGCGTTCATGGAGTCTGCCGTTCGCGATCGGCTGCTAGATAGCGGCGCACGGGCAATCGTGACGACCCCTGCGCTGTTGCCGCGCATCCCGCAAAGCGACCTTCCGGAGCTTGCGCACGTGATCGTGGCAGGGGCAAAAGAAGAGCTGGCTGCGCCGCTGCATGCGTTCGAGCAGGTGATGAAGCAGCCGGATGACCCGTTCATCCAAGAGGTGAGCGGCGAGGATGGACTCTATCTGCATTACACGTCAGGCTCGACCGGCAAGCCAAAAGGTGTGCTTCACGCCCATGCGGGGCTTTTGCACCAATATGTATCCGGTGCGGTCGTATACGATTTCCGCCCGGGGGACATTTATTGGTGCACGGCAGATCCAGGGTGGATTACAGGCACATCGGCCGGGATTTTTGCTCCATGGCTCCACGGCGTTTCCATCGTTGTGAGGGGCGGCCGGTTTCGGGCGGAGGATTGGTATGCAACGCTTGAAACATACGGTGTGACGGTCTGGTTCAGTGCGCCGACCGCATTCCGGATGCTGATGGCGGCAGGCGATGAAGTGCCGAAGCGGTTTGACTTTTCGAAATTGCGGCACGTCTTGTCGGCCGGCGAGCCGCTGAATCCGGAAGTCATCCGCTGGGGCGAGCAAGTGCTGCAAAGACGCATCCATGACAACTGGTGGATGACGGAGACCGGCTCCACGATTTGCGCGAACCGTCCCGACATTCCGATCCGGCTCGGCTCGATGGGCAAACCGCTTCCAGGGATTCATCTCGCCATCGTTGACAGCAAAGGCAATGAGCTGCCGCCGAACACGATGGGCGATTTGGCCATTTTGCCGCCATGGCCGGCGATGATGCGCGCCATTTGGGGCAATGAGGAGAAGTATCGGTCGTATTTTCGCAATGGGTGGTATATTTCCGGCGATTCGGCGTACCGCGATGAAGACGGGTATTTTTGGTTTCAGGGCCGGATCGACGATGTGATCAACACATCGGGAGAGCGGGTCGGGCCGTTCGAGGTGGAAAGCAAGCTGGTCGAGCACCCGGCTGTCGCGGAAGCGGGTGTGATCGGCATCCCGGACCCGCTGCGCGGCGAGATCATCAAGGCGTTCGTGACGCTGCGCCAAGGATATTCGCCAAGCGACGAACTGGCAGCGCAGATCAAGCTGTTCGTCAAGGAAAAGCTGGCAGCGCACGCGGCACCGCGCGAGATCGAATTCCGTTCCGGCTTGCCGAAGACGAGAAGCGGCAAAATTATGCGGCGCGTTTTGAAAGCGTGGGAGCTGGGCTTGCCGACCGGAGATTTATCGACATTGGAGGAATAAAGCCCGCACAAAAGCGTAAAAACTAGCGCGAATCACCATTTATGTGCGTGTGCATAAGGAGCAAGGATTGCGACAGATTCGTCTTACATGCGCAAATCCCGGCATGAAATGCCTAAATAAGAGGATTTTAATAATTGTGAGAGAATATGAAATTGGTTACAATATTCATAAAAGAATTTCCAAGGGGTGTGAGAACGTAATGAAAGTAGAAAAAATCCCGGCAACCGAAGGAACATTCAATCTGCAAGATTACGAGCAAGCGTACGCAAATTTTGACTGGGCAGAGGTAGAGAAAGCGTTCAGCTGGTATGAGACAGGCAAGGTCAACATGGCGTATGAAGCCATCGACCGCCATCTGTCGACACCGCGTAAAGATAAAGTAGCGCTGAAATACAGCGACGCAACGCGCGATGAGTCCTACACGTTTGCTGATCTCAGCCGCTTGTCCAACAAATTCGGAAATGTGCTGAAAAGCTTGGAAATCAACAAAGGCGATCGGGTTTTCGTGTTCATGCCTCGTTCTCCGGAATTGTATGTAAGCGTTTTAGGGACGCTCAAAGTGGGCGCAATCGTCGGCCCGCTGTTTGAAGCGTTCATGGAAGGCGCTGTCCGCGACCGTCTGGAAGACAGCGAAGCGGTAGCGATTGTTACCACCGCTGCACTTCTGCCGCGCGTGCCGGTTGCTGAGCTTCCTGCTTTGAAGCATGTGATTTTGGTCGGCGCCGAAGGCGAGCTTGCAAACGGGCAGGTTGACTATCAAAAAGCGATGGATGCCGCATCGGAAGAATTGGAAATCACGTGGGTGGATCGCGAAGACGGCATGATTCTTCATTACACATCCGGTTCCACCGGCAAGCCAAAAGGCGTACTGCACGTTCACAATGCCATGATTCAGCATTATCAGACCGGAAAATGGGTTCTCGATTTGCAAGAGGACGACATCTACTGGTGCACAGCTGACCCAGGCTGGGTGACAGGTACGTCCTACGGCATTTTCGCGCCTTGGCTGAACGGTGCGACAAGCGTCATTCGCGGCGGCCGCTTCAAGCCGGAAGACTGGTACAAAACGCTGCAAGACAACAAAGTAACCGTATGGTACAGCGCGCCAACCTCGTTCCGTATGCTGATGGGTGCTGGCGATGAGTTCGTCAAGCAGTTTGACCTCTCGTCCTTGCGCCATGTGCTGAGCGTGGGTGAGCCGCTGAATCCGGAAGTCGTATACTGGGGCTTGAAAGCGTTCAACCAACGCATCCATGACAACTGGTGGATGACCGAAACCGGCGGACAATTGATCTCCAACTACAAATCGATGGCGATCAAGCCTGGTTCGATGGGCAAACCGTTCCCAGGCATCCATGCCGCGATCATCGATGACCAAGGCAACGAGCTGCCGCCAAACCGCATGGGCAACCTGGCGATTCGCGTCGGCTGGCCGTCCATGATGCGTCAAATCTGGAAAAATCCAGCGAAATACGAAGAGTATTTCCGCTTTAAAGGCTGGTACGTATCCGGCGACTCGGCGTACAAGGATGAAGAAGGCTACTTCTGGTTCCAAGGCCGTATCGACGACGTGATCAATACAGCTGGCGAGCGCGTCGGCCCATTTGAAGTCGAGAGCAAGCTGGTCGAGCATCCGGCTGTTGCAGAAGCTGGCGTCATCGGCAAACCAGACCCGGTTCGCGGCGAAATCATCAAAGCGTTCATCGCGCTCCGTGCAGGCTATGAGCCAAGCGAACAGCTGATGGAAGAAATCAGACGCTTCGTCAAAGAAGGCTTGGCAGCACATGCAGCGCCGCGTGAAATCGAATTCCGCGACAAGCTGCCGAAAACCCGTTCCGGTAAAATCATGCGCCGCGTGCTGAAAGCATGGGAGCTGGGCTTGCCGACAGGCGATTTGTCCACCATGGAAGATTAATAACAGAATACACAACCCCTCGCTGGGCCGAAGGCATGATCGTAAACGAAACGACATTCCCTTTGGTGACAGGAGGGGTTTCCTGTTTGTCAGTTATGTTTTTTTTCTGTGAGAGGGCCGGTACGACAGATGGGGGAAGGTGCCGGTTTCCCGAATAAATATCCTTGAAAGAGCTGGAAGCCAAGTCGTTTGAGGAAATGAAAATCACGCTCTTCTTCGATCCCTTCGGCCAAAGGGATCGAGCCAATTTCCAGAGCTGCCTCCAGCATGTTAGCTGCCATCTCCTGATGATACGGATTGTCAGCGACTCCTCGCACGTACTTCATGTCGAGTTTCATATAGGTTGGCTGTAATTCTCGCAAAAGTTCAATTGTGCTATAGCCTGCCCCCACATCATCCAGCGCGTATTCGAAACCGTGCTGCCGATAATAGCGTAGAATGGTTTTGAGATGCTCCAGATCGTCGACCTTCTCCGATTCCACCACTTCAAAAACAAAGCTGGAAGGGTTTGCCTGCATACGATGAGCCAACTCCAATGTAGTCTGAAGGCAATGCTCAGGGGAGTAAATGGAAGTAGGCAAAAAGTTGATAAACACCTTTTGGTTGTGCAGGACCGAGGAGTGAGCAACAGCGGTTAATCTGCACAGTTTATCCAAAGCAAATAGGCGATTTCGCTTCTTGGCAGAGTTGAAAAACTCGCCAGGAGGGATCAGGGACCCATCCTCCCGGAACGATCGGGACAAGACCTCGTGGGCAAATAGCGTTTGCTCGCGATCCACGATGGGTTGATAATAAGGAGTGATACGCTTTTCGGCGATCAGCTGGTCGATCCAGCTTGCTTCCAACACCGATGAGATCGTATGAAACTCCTGCCAATCTTGTCTTCCTAGTCGATAATAAATGTTTGTTGCATTCATATGGTCCCGACAAAAATCGAGCAAATCATGAATGAATGCTTCCTCGACAATGACGACGTTTTCCCGATGGTCGTACCAGCCGTTCTGCCGCTTCATATGCTGAAGCAGCAATGGAACCATCGCTTTGTTGTCTGCCCCCTCGAACAACAGTTCGAAGCGGAGCTGATGCGGAATGCAGCTTTCACATGTCATGGCGGTCCCCCCAATAAATAAATGAACATGTTGGTTTCCCCTTGCTAGGTAAACGCAAGCACCATATCGATGTCTTCGGTGACAATGATAGCGTTCAGTTTTTTGCCCGTGGCTGTCCCCAGCGCGCCAGCACCCCCTAGGAAAAAGCGGATATGCGGATGCTCAGCAGCAAATCGATCCAATCGCACCAGCAGCTGATCATCCTGCTGGAACGGATGGGAGGTCATGGCTGACAAGATGACCGTATGCGGTTGCAACCGCAGCGTGGCTTGCTCAATTGCGCCGCTAGCCGGTGTCGGACATAAAAACATGGTGCGCCATCCCTTTTGCGCCGCCTGAAGCAGAATGATTTGCGTAGGAATTTCATGCTGCTCGAACGGCAGGCATGATCCCAAGATCAATGGCATTTTCGAATCTGTTAAAATCGATCTGCGCAGTTGGGCGATATAATCGCGGACAACTTGGCTTGCGATATGTTCCTGGTATTCAGGCCATACTCCTGACTCCCAGAAAGAACCGATCCTTCGCAAAAAAGGCCGTACGATCATCTGCAGGAAAGCGGGCAAAGGAAAATCCAAATTGGCAC
Source organism: Brevibacillus fluminis (assembly GCF_052072235.1). GTDB lineage: Bacteria > Bacillota > Bacilli > Brevibacillales > Brevibacillaceae > Brevibacillus_D > Brevibacillus_D fluminis_A. The sequence goes on from NZ_CM125436.1 coordinate 2,295,213, forward strand.
GTTGCAGCAGCCTCATCAGTTCACCTTCATCACAATGCGCCCCCGATTCAAGCATCTTGACCACATACTCCTCAGCCAACTCTTCGTTCGCAATGAAAGCTCTCGGTTTCTGTTGGATCGCCTCTGTTTCTCTCACCGTTAAAATCGCCGTTTGCAGCGAGAAGTTTTGTTCAACCATCGATTTGACTTTCAAGATGGTGTCAATATCCTGCTGCGTATAAACCCGGTAGCCATTTTCAAGCCTTTCCGGTTTAACCAGGTCGTACCGCTCTTCCCATTTCCGAATGACTTGCGTGGTGAGCTTTGTCATTTCGGCAACCTGGCGGATCGTAAACTTTCCAATTGGATTCATCAGCACGACGTTCCCCCAAAATATGATACAAACATTATTCAGACAACCCGGAAAAATGAACAGCAACGAATGTCATTCAAACGTTATACAAAAAATTGACAAAGATTATACAAGGTGTTATTTTGAGAATACCAGAACGATCAAATATTTTCCAGTATAATCTCGAAATCGATTACATAACCGAGCATAACATGGGGGATGAAGCATGAGCACGTTTTTATCGCTATTTCGGAAAAATTCGACAGAGGTTGTACAGGAACCTCGGATGGAACATGGTGCCGAACTGAAGCTCGCTGACAAGAAGCTGGCGGAGATTCTCGCCTTTATGCAAATCGACGAATCCCATCAGAAGTCTTTGCAAATGGTGAAGCCACAAGTGATGGAGGCCGCTGACGAGATTTTCGATTCCATTCTCAATCGTCTTTACCAGACAGATACGCTCAAGAAAATTGCAACCGCTCATTCTTCGAGGGAGCGGTTGAAGGGAGTCTTTCTGCAATACGTCGATTCCTTGTTTACTGGATCGCTGGATCAGGATTATTTGGAATTTCGTAAAAGAATCGGGCGTACACACAATCAAGCATCGTTGCCTGTTGAGTGGTTTTTGGCAACGTATCAAACCATCTTTTCTTATGTAATCCCGATGCTTGTTAAGCAGTTGGCGAATCAGCCCGAACGACTGGAATCGGTACTCTTAGCTGTGACGGGGTTTTGTAATCTGGACGCTCAAATCGTCATTTCACAATATTTACAGGAACGCATTCAAAGGATTGAAGAGATGCATGAAAAACAGCTGTCCGTTCAAAAAGAACTGATCAGTATCAGCCAACAGATCAAATCAGCCGTTCAGCATACCGAATCGGCGTCTGAAGCCACGACAGAAAAAACGTTGAAACTGATCACAGATACCGAAATGACAATGAAAAGCAGCAAAAACTTACGCAACCTCACGGCATACAGCCTGGACAAAATTAAAGTAATGGAACAAAAGATGGTGGCATTAAAGGAAAATGTAAAGAAATCCGTGGAAAAGGTGAATGAGCTTTCACAGGTAATGGCCAGGGTCATTACGATGTCAAAAGATATTGAGACGATTGCCAACCAAACGAACTTGCTTGCGCTGAACGCTTCCATTGAAGCAGCGCGGGCAGGGGAGCACGGAAGAGGGTTTTCGGTGGTTGCGACAGAGGTGCGCAAGCTGGCGGAGGAAACGAAGAAAACGAACCATGACATCAAGTTGCTGATCGGGGAAAGCTCGGCGACCATGGATGAAATCGTGGACAACCTGTCAACAATGAAGCAGGCAACGCTGGAAACAACCCAGGAGGTGAATGAAGTAAAAACGGGTCTGACAGCAACGAGCATGGAAATGGATAACTACATGGACATGTTTGCAGCAAATAAACATGATCTCGATGTCATTCTTAACGCCATACAGGAAATCGCCTCGACCATAGGATCGCTTTCAACCCTCGCAAGCGAATTGCATGAAAACACGGTCCAGCGATGAACAGACCAGAATCTGATTGAACGAGAAGAAGCAGCGATTGCTTGCAACATGGCGCGATCGCTGCTTTTTTTGGGGGTTACGCCTCATCCGCAATCACATCGCAATATTTTCGGATCAGACGGGACGCTTTGGATTGACTGATTTTTAAATATTCAGCCACTTTGCGCGAACTTTTGAACCGATCGTAGGATTGGCTGATCAACTGCTTTTCCAGCTCCTCCAATGCGACGGAAAGAGAAGGAAGCGGGGAAGGGGGCTGCGCTGCACTCGCGCCGAGGCGAATCTCGTCAGGCAGGTCGGCAGCGGTAATCAGGCCGTCGGTCGTGATGATCAACTTTTCCAGCACGTTTTCCAGCTGGCGGATGTTTCCTGGCCAACGGTATCGCTTCAGCAGTTGCAAGGCGTCCGGTGCAACGCGATGGCTGCCGCCCAGCCGTTCGTTGTGCTTTCGGATGAAATGTGCGACAAGCGGCTCGATGTCGTCCATACGCTCGCGCAGCGGCGGCACTTTCAGGTCGATCACATGGAGACGATAATACAAATCTTCGCGAAATTTCTTTTGCTGGACCATCTTTTGCAAATTGCAGTTGGTGGCGGCAATGATCCGAACGTCCACTTTCTTGCTTTCCACTTGCCCCAACGGCAAAAACTCCTGATCCTGTATGACGTGCAAAAGCTTCGCCTGCATATGCAAGGGCATTTCCCCGATCTCATCGAGAAACAGCGTCCCCTGATGCGCGGCCTCAATCAGACCGATTTTTCCTTGCTTCAACGCGCCGGTGAACGCGCCGGGCGAATACCCGAAAAGCTCCGCTTCCAGCAAATTTTCCGGAATGGAGGCGCAATTGATCGTAAGAAACGGCTGCCGGGACCGTCGGCTCATGCCGTGGATCAGACCGGCCAGCGCGCTTTTGCCGGTGCCGGTCTCACCTTGCAAAAGCACGGTCGAATCATACGAGGCGATTTTTTCACAAAGCCGCAAAACTTGCTTCATGGCAGAGCTGTGCATGACCATCCCTGATCTGCCAGGCTCGGGACAGGAATCGGAAGTGAGCAGATGTTTTGACAAATCCATGACGGCAATTCCCCCCCCCGCAATTCGTGCAGCCATTATTGTGACATGGTTTGGGACGCAGGGCTGTCGGCCAGCTTCAGCAGCACGACACCCGCGATGATCGTCAGGATGCCGATGATGCGAAGCGGGCTGATCGACTCCTGCCATAAAATGATGCCTACGACCACGGTCAAGGCGGTTCCGAGCCCCGACCAGATCGCATAGGCGGTGCCGAGCGGCAAGCCGCGAAGCGACAGCGATAGCAGATAGAACGAGACTGCGTACCCGATGACGACCACGATGCTCGGGGCCAAACGGGTAAAGCCATCCGACAGCTTCAAGGAAGTCGTCGCTACAATCTCTGTCAAGATCGCCAGCAGCAAAAAGAGATAATTCATGGTTTTCCCTCCGTAGACAGGCGAAGCAGCGTTTGTTCCACGCGTTCGCGCAGCTCATTTTTTTCCAGTGGAGCGAGCCCGAACATTTCGGCGAACCATAACCCATCCGCAGCAAGCCGGCAAATGGTGGCGATGGCAGGGTCGATGCCGTCGTTTTCCATCCGCGACTGCCACTCTTGATAATAATCGCGTACAGGCTGCAGCAAAACCGGATTGTTGACGAGTGCTGCAAGCAAGCCGGCGCTGATTTTCAATTCTTGCTCCTCACTGCGAAACGTCGCCCGGACATACGAGCGCGACCATTGCCCCGGTGAATCTCCTTCCGCCGGAACGCCGGCTTCCATTTCACAATGATAGCGATCGAATAAATGATCGATCATGCCTTTGATCAATGCTTCTTTCGACGGGAAGTGGTACAACAGACCGCCTTTGCTGACGGATGCATATGCCGCGACAGCATCCAGCGTCAAACGGCCGATCCCTTCCGTCTGCACCAGAAGATAGGCCGCTTCGAGAATGGCCTGTCGTGTAGGAACCGTTGATTTGGGGGATGCCTTCATGAGCCTTCAGTCCTTCATTTTCCAAATTGTTCGTAAATGAAGTATACCGTCTGGACAGTACAGTTGTCAATTTGCTGGACATGAGTCTGCGGTAACTCGGGTGAGTCTGTCGTGACTCGATGGAGGGGCTGCAAAACATCCCTCCAAATGAAAAAAATCGTGCCTGAATCTTTGGCATTGTTTTTGCACTTTGCTTCTCGTGAGCAGCGAAACCAAGACGAGGAGATGAGGAGTATGACAAGCCAGAACACAAAATGGGCTCATCGCTATCAGGAGGATGTCGAGCGTTCGTATACGTTACCCAATATGTATTACACGAGCCCGGACGTATTGGCGGAGGAACGCGAGGCGATTTTTTTCAAAAACTGGATCTGTGTCGGGCATCAGGAAAAAGTAGCGAAGCCAGGCGATTACTTTACGACGATGATTTTGGATCAGAGCATTTTGATCGCAAAAGGCAAGGATGATGTCATCCGCGCGTTTTATAACGTGTGTCCGCATCGCGGTCATGAGCTGGCGAGCGGAGAAGGGAACAAGGCGATTTTTTCCTGTCCGTACCATGCGTGGACGTTCCAGCTCGACGGCAAGTTCCACAACGGCCGCGCTGTCCGCCAATTGAAAAATTTCAATGAGCAGGAAGCATGCTTGCGTCCGGTGAAACTAGAAGTATTCTTCAACTTCCTGTTTATCAATCTGGACCCGCACGCAGTACCGCTGCGCCAGATGATGCCCGGTCTCGAAGAAGAGATTCGCGGTCGCGTGCCTGAACTCGACCGGCTGACGCTTGCGCACCGCACCTCGTACACCATCAAGGCGAACTGGAAAAATGTCGTTGACAATTACCTGGAATGCCACCACTGCGTCATCGCTCATCCGCAGCTGGTGGAACTGGTCGACATGTCCAACTACCGTGTGGAGACGTTCGATTACCACATTAAGCAGACCGGAACAGGCAAACAGCGGCTCGGCTGCGATCTGGCGGTGGGGGAAGGGAAGGATGCGGTGGAGACGTATGCCTCGTATTGGCTGTGGCCGACGCTCGCCCTCGACATCATGCCGGGTGAACCGGGCTTGATCATGATGTATATGATTCCGGATGGACCGGAACAAACGATCGAGCATCTGGAATTTTATTATTTGCAAAAAGAACCGACGGAAGAGGGCTGGGCGAATATCGAGTACCAGGATAAAATTTTGACCCCTGAAGATATCGAGCTGGTGGAAAGCGTACAGCGGGGGCTCCATTCGCGCGGCTATGTGGATGGACGGTACGTGGTCGATCAGCTGCGCAGCTCCATCAGCGAGCATGGCGTGCATCATTTCCACGGCCTGGTGCTAAAAGCACTCGGGGCTTTGTAAACGAGACGGCCGGGGGTGAGAGAATTTGGACAATCAAACGGGATTGCAAAGAAAACTAAAGCTGTGGCACGTATTCGCGTTGGGGCTGTCGCTGATGGTCCCCACCACGGTTTTTGATACGTACGGGATCGCTTCCGGCGCAACCGGGGGACATGTGCCGATTTCCTACCTGTTTAGCATGTGCGCGATCTTGTTCACGGTGTTCAGCTATACGCATATGGTCAAAGTGTTTCCGCGCGCCGGCTCGGCGTACACGTATGCCCAGCAAACATTTAATCCGGGCGTCGGCTTCATCGTCGGCTGGGCAGCGCTTTGCGATTATTTGTTTTTGCCGATGCTGTATGCATTGGCTGCGGAAATTTACTTGTCCTCGTTTTTTCCGGACGTGCCGGGCTGGCTGTGGATCGTCCTGTCGATTGCATTTTTTACGATCGCCAACATTTTTTCTGTCAAAGTGACGATTTCCTTTAACGCCATTTTCGTGGTCTTTCAAATGATCATTTGCGTCGTGTTCGTCGCTTTGCTGATCCGCGAGCTGGCAGGGGGCTCCACCAGCTTTTCGCTCGCGCCGTTTTATTCGGCCAATCTCACGATGAATTCTATCTTGTCCGGTTCGATCATCCTTTGTTACACGCTGATCGGCTTTGACGCGCTCAGCACGCTGTCTGAGGAAGCGATACAGCCGACCAGGACGATTCCGCGCGCGATGATCATCCAGACGATTTTTCTCGGCTTGCTGTACACCACGATCACGTATTTCATGCAGCTGCTTTTCCCGGACGTCTCGGTTTTCAACGATCCGGATGCCGCGTCGTCCGAAATCGCCCAAAAGCTGGGCGGGATGCTGTTCGCCTCCATTTTTATCGCCATCACGGTTACGGGCAATCTCGTGGGGGGAATCGCTGCCCAGCTTAGCACCTCGCGTCTGTTGTTTGCGATGGGGCGCGACGATGTGATTCCGAAGCGAATCTTTGGCTATGTGCATCCGCGTACGGGCGTGCCCGTTTGGAATGTGCTTCTGACCGGTCTCTTTTCGCTGACGGCCGTCTTTCTTTCCTATGAGACCGCGATTTCGTTCTTCAGCTTTGGGGCATACATCGCGTTTAGCTTCGTGAATTTGTCCGTGATCGTCTATTACTACCGTCAGCGCAAAATGAATACGTTCAAAGGGATACTGATGTATTTGGTCAGTCCGCTGATCGCGCTGTGCTTTCTCATGCTGCTGTGGGCCAATATGGACATGCACGCACTGATGCTGGGGCTGGTTTGGAACGTCGTCGGGATCGGGTACCTCGCTTATTTGACCAAGTTTTTCCGTCAAAAACCGCCGCAATTTCATTTTGATGAAAATGTAAGCGGTTAATTGCGGCTACTTCAACTGATGGCGGGTCGCATACGCGGCCAATTGCACACGGTTGGCCAGGCCAAGTTTGTCGAGAATATTTTTTAAATGGTTTTTGACGGTGTTTTCTGCGATAAACAGATGCTCGCTGATTTCACGGTTCGTATCGCCAAGGCCGACACGGATGACGATTTCACGCTCGCGCGGCGTCAGCACCCCTGGGGTCGGTTCGTCGGGAACAGGCTCTTTGCGGAAATGGTTCATCAAGCGGGAAGCCATTTCGCGCGACACCTCCGAGTCTTCCTCAAGCAGGGCGTGCAGGTAGCTGACCCAATCGTCCGGCTCCAGATTTTTCAACAAATAGCCTTGTGCGCCGTATTGGATGGCGGTAAACAAATCGCCGACATCGTCGGACACACTCAGGATGACTACCTTGATATGCGGGTAGTTTTTCTTGATTTCACGGGTTGCGATGAGGCCGTTCCACTTGGGCATGTTGATGTCGAGCAGAACCAGGTCAGGCTGCAGGTTTCCGCACAGATGGTAGGCTTCCTCGCCGTCGGCCGCCTCGCCGATCAGTTCGAAAGCGTCATCATCGGCGAGCAGGCTGCGGATGGCAAGGCGCGCCATCGGATGATCGTCGGCGATCACGACGCGGTAGGTTGTCGTCATTTTCGGTTCCCTCCAGTTCCGTTGGATACAAGCGTCAGACGCGTGCCTCGCTCATGGCGGGTGATGGAGAAGGCGGCGCGAATTTCGGCGGCGCGCTCCTGCATCATTTTCAGTCCGTAATGGCCAGGCTGCGGCACGGTATCGATGATTCCGATGCCATCGTCCTCGATGGTCAGCTGCCAGCTCCCGGGCGTTGGCCCTTCGTCAATTTGCAGCGAGACGCGGTTTGCCTGCGCATGCTTGCGGATGTTGGTGAACGCCTCCTGAATGATGGCAAACAGCTGGATTTCTTCACGCGGCGTAAACAGCGAATCCGGCATGTCGAATCTGCTTGAGACGCCAAGGCCGGTCAGCGTGCTCCATTGTGCGAGCCAGATTTCCAGCCGGTTGCGCAGGGTAGTGCCTTCCTCCGGCAATGTCCGCAGGTTGAAAATCGCCTGGCGGACATGATTGTCCAGCGCTGCGACCGCTTCGCGCGCCTCGTCAAGCTGGTTGCGCTTGATGGTGATGTTGAGGTAAAACAGCGTTTGGGCCATGCCGTCGTGCAGCTCGCGGGCCAGCCGCTCCCGCTCCTCATAGACCGCGCGATGCGAGCGTTCCGCAACCAGGCGATCGTTCATTTTGCGGATTGTTTTGAAAACGACCAGCGAAAACAGAAAGGAAAGTACGAATGTCAAAAGCGTGATGAGCAGGTTGCCGGTTTCCATCGACATATAAGGCATCAAAAGCTCGTGGCGAATATACTCAAAACCCCCGATCAGCATGGTCGGCAGCAAAATCGTAAATAATTGCAGGATGCGATACGTCACGTGCGATTCCGCCTTTCCGCCCGAAAAAATGGGCTTATTCATAGGATAGTATACCGCATCGGCCCGTTTTCGGAAGAACCTTTCCGCCCTTGATTGCTTACGATATGGTGACAATTGTGCAGAAGGGATGGAGGAGGATTGTGGACAAATTGGGTGACCATTCACGAATCGTTTGGACTGCCGCGCGTGGCACAAGATTGCCGCACCTATCTGGAGAATAACGGCATTCGCGTCCGCTTGCAGCGAAGCCGCAAGCAAACATCCGCCTATTACTTGCTGCAGGTCCCCAAGACGCAAGAGGGTGCGGCAAGGGAACTCTTGACACGCTTCCGCAAGAATCTGTGACCGCCCGGACGCCCATACTAGCGGCAGGAGGGATGGCGATGACAACGACGGTGTTGGAGCGACCAAGCGTGCTGGCAAACGATCGCATGTTCGTGCCGGACTCTGTTTTTTTCGAGCCGGATGCACTCAATTATCCGCTGGGAAAGGAGCTGTATGCCCGATACCAGGCGGAAGGCTTGCCGATCAGCATGACGACGAGCCACAACCAGGTGCGCGGCATTCCTGGCGAGACCGATTTGGAGAAATACCGCAATGCCAAGCGAACATTGGTCGTGGGCGTGCGCAAAACGATGAAATTCGAGCAATCCAAGCCATCGGCCGAGTATGCGATTCCGCTTGCGACCGGATGCGCCGCCCATTGCCATTACTGTTATTTGAATACGAATATCGGAAGCAAGCCTTATCTACGCGTATATGTCAACACGGACGAAATTTTTGCCCAAGCCCGCGCGTACATCGAGGAACGGCTGCCGGAAATCACCCGGTTTGAAGCGGCCTGCACGTCCGATCCGGTCGGGATCGAGCACATCACCGGCAATTTGAAGCGAACGATCGAATTCATGGGTGGTCAAGAGCATGGCCGGCTGCGGTTCGTCACCAAGTTTCACCATGTGGATTCGCTTCTGGATGCGAAGCATAACGGACATACCCGGTTTCGCTTCAGCGTGAACGCCGATTATGTGATCAAAAACTTTGAGCCGGGCACATCGACTTTTGACCAGCGGATCGAGGCTGCGGGAAAAGTCGCACGGGCAGGGTATCCGCTCGGATTCATCGTGGCGCCGCTGTATTGGTTTGAAGGCTGGGAAAAAGGGTATACGGACTTGCTGGAGCGGCTCAAAAACCAGCTGGATACGGCAGGGACGAACGATTTGACATTTGAGTTGATCCAGCATCGGTTTACCAAGATCGCCAAAAAGGTGATCCTCGAGCGGTATCCGAAAACGAAGCTTGTGATGAACGAGGAAGAGCGAAAATACAAATGGGGCAAGTACGGGAAGGGCAAGTACGTGTATCCGGATGGACAAGCCAAGGCGCTGCACGCGCATCTGCGAGGCGAGATCGGGCGGCTGTTTCCCGAGGCGCGCATCGAATATTTCACTTGAGTCAACACTACAGCAAGAACGATTCACGGAAAGGATATGGTGAAAATGAGAACGGTGCACAAGCCGATGCTCTTGCACAAGCTGGGTGAGATCAAGGAAAATCCGGTGCGGATCGAACCGATGTACGCGAAGCAGGTGAGCGATGCGCTCAATGTGCTGCTCGCCAGCGTGTATACGCTGTTTCATCAAGTGAAAAAGCATCATTGGGTGGTAGAGGGACCCGATTTCCGCGACCTGCATCTATTGCTCGATGAGCTTGCCGCGCATTTGCTCGCGCACGGCGACCAGCTCGCGGAACGGGTGACGGTACTGGCCGCATACCCCATCTCCACGCCGCGCAAGCAGCAGGAGATGGCGTTGTTTCCAGTGGAGGAAGAAGGCATGTTTGATTTGCGCACGATGCTGATGGGTGACATGCGCGCCTATCAGGAGATTATCGCCCGCTATCGCGATGTCATCCGGCTCGCCATGCAGGTGGGCGATTTCGGCAGCGAACACATGCTGAAAGAACAGCTTCAACAGCTCGAATTCGATGTCCACCATATCGAGCATGTGTTGGGAGAGGACACGCTTATGCTTAATTGAACAAGCCGCCCATGGAAAGGTACCGCTCGCCGGAGTCTGCGCACACGGCGAGCACTTTTTTGCCCGGCCCCATTTTGGCTGCAAGCAGCATCGCCGCATAGACCGACGCACCGGAAGAAGGTCCGACCAGAATCGCTTCCTTGCGGGCAAGCTCGCGCGTCGTTTCCAATGCTTGCTCATCGGTAATCTGGATGATTTCGTCGTAAATGTTTACGTTCAAAATTTCCGGAATGAAACCGGGGCTCGTGCCGACCACTTTGTGCGGGCCAGGCTCGCCGCCGGACAGAACAGGAGAACTCGCAGGCTCGACGACTGCGATAAACAAATTCGGCAAATGCTCGCGCAGCGCTTCGCCCGTACCGGTGATCGTGCCGCCTGTGCCGGCCGTCGCGACAAATCCGTCGAGCGCTCCATCCATCTGCTGCAAAATTTCCAGTGCGGTGGAACGGCGGTGTGCGTCCGGATTGAAGCGGTTGCGGAACTGCATCGGCATGAAGCTGTTCGGGATTTGCGCCAGCAGCTCTTGCGCTTTGCGGATCGAGCCCGGCATCTTCTGGTCGCCAGGCGTCAGCACGACTTCCGCTCCGTACGCCTGCAAAATATGAATCCGCTCTTTCGTCATCGTGTCCGGCATGACAATGATGGCTTTGTACCCCTTCACGGCAGCGGTCATCGCCAAACCGATTCCGGTGTTTCCGCTGGTCGGCTCGATGATCGTCGCCCCCGGCTTCAATTCCCCCAACGCCTCCGCCTGGCGAATCATTTCATAGGCGGCCCGATCCTTCACACTGCCGCTCGGGTTATATTTTTCCAATTTTACATAGACGTCCGCCATCTCTTCGGTAACGACACGCTGCAGCCGAACGACAGGGGTTTGCCCGATCAATTCGCCCATATTTGAAACGATATGCATGTCCAACCACTCCTTCCTCGATATGTAGTCGCGTTTGTGTGAAAAGTCATAATCCCATAATAACACATCGGAATTTAAGAATTAAGACGGTTTCGACAAAAAAATACAAGCGTGGTACAATAATACTTCGGTTTTTGTTACGAATAGAGGGGGAACACAAGGTACATGGATTCCGTTTTCATCACCGTCGAAGGGCCGATCGGGGTCGGCAAAACTTCGTTGTCGCATGCGATCAGCCAGGAGTGCGGATTTCAACTTCTGGAGGAAATTGTCTACGAAAATCCGTTTCTTGGCAAGTTTTACGAAAATATTGCGGAATGGAGCTTCCAGCTGGAAATGTTTTTCTTGTGCAACCGGTACAAACAGCTGCAGGACATCCATGAGCAATACTTGCACAAAGGAATCTCTGTCGTCTCTGATTACAACATTTTCAAGAATACGATTTTTGCCAAACGGACGCTTGGCAACCGAAACCTGCCGAAGTTTTTGCAAATCTATGATATTCTGACACAGGACATGCCGCAATCCCATCTGGTCGTCTATTTGTCTGCCAGCATTGATACGGTGATGAATCGGATCGCCATGCGCGGCCGCGATATCGAGCGCAACATCAAGCGTGAATACATGGAGCAGCTCATTGCCGATTATGATGAGTTTTTCCGCGAGTTCCAGCTGCGCCATCCCGACACGCCGGTATTGACAATCGATTGCGATGCGCTTGATTACGTGCACCGCCCGCAAGACCTTGCCCACGTAATGGGAAAAATGAAGGAACAACTTCAGCTGATAAGGGGTTAGTGACTGTTATGGCAACGTTTCAAAAAAGTCTTATTCGTGAAAAGTACGGAATTCCTCATGATGCCGTCATCACCGTCGGCGGTACGGTGGGGGTGGGCAAATCCACTTTCACCCGCGCTTTGGCCGATCTGCTCGGCTTCCGCGTCTCTGTGGAAAAAGTAGACGGGAATCCGTATTTGGAACGCTTCTATGACGATTTTGCCCGTTGGAGCTTTCATTTGCAAATCTATTTTCTGGCGGAACGCTTCAAGGAGCAGAAGCGCATGTTTGAATATGGCGGTGGCTTCGTCCAGGATCGCTCGATTTATGAGGATACCGGGATTTTTGCCAAAATGCTGTATGAGCAAGGCCGGATGAGCGAGGATGACTATCAGACGTATACCCAGCTGTTCGAGGCGATGGTGATGACGCCATACTTCCCGCATCCTGATCTGTTGATTTATTTGGAAGGCAGCTTTGACGAAATCATCGATCGCGTCCATGAGCGTGGCCGTCCGATGGAGCAGCAGACGCCAACGCAATATTGGCAAGATTTGTTCAGCCGGTACGACAAATGGATCGACTCCTTCACGGCTTGTCCGGTTCTGCGAATCAGCATTCATGAATATGATATTTTGAATAATAGTGGCTCCGTCGAGGTCGTTCTGGAGCGCGCAGCGGAAAAGATCAAGCAGCTTCGCGCGGTTCGCCGGAACGGGTAATGATGGTGAAGGGAAAGCTTCTTCTTGCGGCGAATACAAGGGGAAGCTTTTTTTGGCATGTAACGAGCTGCAGAAAGGAAGGGATGGCTGTGAAATTGTTCCATTATCACCATTGGACACCTGCTGTGGAGGAGACGGAAAACTTTTACCGGGACCGTGGGTTCCATGTGACACTGCGCACCGGAAAAGCAAACGGCGCTTTCCAGCGTTTTGACCCGCCGCTTGCGTGGGCGGATTTTCGCGAGCAAGGGGTCATGTTTCGCATCATTGAAATGGTCAGAGGGCAGATCAATGTGACGTTCGGTTTTGGCAAAAAGAATCGGTTTGACCATATCGGGTTTCTCGTAACCGAGGGAGCGCGCGCTGCAATTTGTGCGCGGGCGGAAGCATGGGGATGGGAGGTTGAGCGGGGGGAGCGCAGAACGTTCGTCTACACCCCGTATCGGTTCAAGGTCGAGCTGCAAACGCGTCCAGACGCTGTCGATGCGGCCGATGGAACGGAAATCGCGCAAATGGTGATGGGGCATAAAGAAGTCGACGTGCCGGATCGTTTGCGTCAGCTGCTCGATGATCCGCTGGAACAGCTTTCGTTCGTAACGTCCGGGCAGACGGGAATTATTGAGGTAATGCTTTCGGGAGCGGAAGCGGTGAGCGGGGTTGATCCTTGTGGCGTGCGGTTGGTGGATTCCAGCGAGAGTTAGGGCTGAATAAATGAAAATGCACCTGTTAATCCCATCAGATCGGTCCCTAACGTATACCGATGGCTGCGGTTAACAGGTGCTTTTCACGGTTTTTCATTGATTGGAGGAGCTTACTTCAGCTTTAGCGGTTCATGTTCGTGTAGCGGTCCATAATATTGTTTATCGCATTCAACAGTTCCTTGTCCATATGTGCCGTGCTGTGTCCCGGGCTAATATTGACAAAACGTATTTGAAAGTCGCCTTCAAAAGCGATGGGTTTCTCCGTTTCATACTCGGTAGGATACGATACCCAAACTTCAGATACCGGATTCACATATTTGTGAAAATGAGGATTGGCACTTGCCCCAAAGAGAAAGGGAGAACGGCAGTTGTTGCCGTATGCAATGAGTTGACTCATCGTATTCGAACGTGTTTTCGCATTAACGCTCGCGTCATTCCAGATCCATCGACGAGCCCGGTATTTGAACTCCAGTATGATGCTCCCTATATAAATTTCTTCTCGAAAAACATCAATTCGTCCATCTGGCCGATTGTTTAGTGCGGTTGTATACAAGGGATGCCTGTCGATCGTAGTGAGATGGCTTTGCTTGGGCATTTCGCTATCGTAAACAAGATGCAATGTGATATCACCGTTTCGACACACAATTTTTGTATCGCTGGGCAGAGTGGGAATCAGCAGGCGTTGGCTACTGAAATCCAGATCGAATATCCAGCCGCAGACGGCTTCGTAATTTAGCCCTCGAGTCAGGACCTTAATGATTTGCAAAAAGCTCCAGATTTCATACAATTTATCCGTTCGTTTCCATTGATAAGAAAATGAGCTATCCAGAGCAACTTCAAATTTTTCATAGCGCAGTTCTCTATATAATAAAAACAGCGAGCGATAGCGATGGTCACTCGATAATACGTGTGGAATCGAGTGAGGTTTTCGATTGGATACCAGATCGTACCATGGAGCTGATTTAATCATCGATAGTCCGGTTTTCATTTTTTTTGCCAACTCGACAAAGCGGGATAATTCGGAACTCACCTGCTTCTTTACACGGATCACAGCTTTTGTGTTTTCCTGAAAGTCATATTGTTCCAAGCTAGTAATCTCTTCTTTCAATTCAGCAAGATAATTTTCTAGTGACAACATAAATTCATTCACGATTTGTTCAATATATCGTGTCATGTATTTTACCCAACGATTTTCTGGTAAATCGTAGTTCATTTGACGGGTGGGAACTTTGAGTGATTCCAAATATTGGGGATGACGCAAACGATTGCGAATGGTTTCCTCGTCCACCATTTTAGCCCGCTCGGTAGGCACAAAGCGATATTCCTTCTTAATCCGATAATTTACCTTCATATAAAGGTCCGACAGTGCACCCATGAAAGCGGGAAAGGCTCTCTTTATCAAGATAAACTGCATGAGTAGCCTGGGTGGTAATTTTTCCATGTAGGACGATCCGATCCCCAAGTTCTTGCGAATAAAATCTTGAGCAAGACCACGCAATTCATTTTCCACTTCATTCCGCATCAGTTCCCATTGCGAGGTGTTAATCTGTTTTGGATGTACAATCAGAATCGTATAGTAAAGCCGGGAGTCAACCTGAACCTTAATCATGTACTTTCCTGGAATGAGCGGATAAAAGTCGTTATAGTCAAACAGCAGAATAGGCTCAGGAGATGGAGGGAGAAAAACTCCCCCTTTTTCATCCAATTCTACAGACCTTTCCGGTAATACTTCTAGCCCGTCCATATACATTTTCGCGTTTACATCGGTTGCTTGAAAATGGACATACAAACGCTTGTTTTCTACGACAGTGACAAAAGAATGGTCGTCTTGCTGACAGGCGCCGCTTTCATTCTCAAAAAAGAAGGGTACTTCAGCGGACTGATGATCTTGTTCAAATGCTAAACGAAAGGGCACGAGACTAGACGGTATAGCCATTGATTTTCAACTCTCTTGTCTTTTGATCAATGATTTTTCTTGACTCGGTAAAAGGGGATAAATCGTGATAACGATCAAGAATTTCTAAAAGTGACCCTCCGGTTACTTTGCCAGTATGTAAATCGATTGTGCCGAGCAATGCCTGAAGCTGTTCTTCCGATCCTCTAAGTTTCGTGAGAATTCGTTGTACGATTTGCTTGTCTAGTGCGTCGCTTGACGTAAAATAAGAGGTTTTGGGCAAGTTTTTCATGTAGTTGTCAATTTGTTTTACAATTCTTGGGCCAACGCCCAAATTCGTATTAACTGTCTGAAAGGCTTGATGAATATCCCAAAACAGATGTACCTCCTGATCGGAGAGGGAAAAACCGTTTTCTGTGCTTTTAAAGCTTCGGAAGACGTCTAGGGAATATGGCTCCCGTTTCTGATTTTTCTTTTCGTCCTTTAACTCCTTTAACCCGATAAACGGCATAATCTCGAGCGAAATCACATTGGCTCGGTCCAACACTTTGTCGCTGAAATGGTACGTACTTTCATCCAGGTTCACCGTACCGACGAAGATAACGTTGTCCCCGATTGGAATCGTTGGTGGGTATTGCGCAGAATTGTATAACTTGGCTTCAAGGTCGTCATTATAGAGCCGGAGAATCCGGCGGCTCGGCTCCAGTTCAAGAACCGATAAAAATTGTGAAAAGTAGTGTTCGACGCGGGCCAAATTCATTTCATCAAAGCAAATGATGTACAGCTTGTTGTTTTTGTTTTCATCATTTTTGGCGTTTATTAACGTATTGATCATGCCGGAATCACCAGGCCGGTACACCATATGCAATGAATCGACAAATCCGACCAAATCAGCGTCGTCGCTCCATGATGGCCGCACGGGAATGATGTTCAATTGCGAATCATCCATTCCTAATGCTCTGCTATATGCTTGCACAAGCTTTGATTTTCCGGTTCCACTCATCCCGGCAAGAATCGTCAGTGTACTGGATTTAAGCGAGGTGTGAAAATTTAATAGGTCTCTTTTCTGGTACTGCAAGCCCATATCGCGCGTAATCGAATAAAATAATTCCAAAAATCTGGTTTCTTCCGAGCTGGACAGGTGATCAGATGCAGGAACTGCCGGTTCCGGTGCTTCCTGGGCAAGCGGTTGGGCAGCTTCTTCTGTCACGGGATCAGATAATTCCATCGTGGTGGCGGCGATTTCAACGGCTGCCGAAGTGGTTGACCCGATTTCTGTATCCTGTAAAACCCCAGCCTGGTGCAGTTCAGAGGATATTCGCGTGTATGTGTTCAACTCGATAAACATAATGTCTTTCTCCTCGTGGCAATTATCAAACCACTCGCTGCTGACGGATATGTTTTTCAAAGGCTCTTTGTATGAAAAGCAAAATCCACCAAATGCATATTGGTGTTTATCAAACTCTCCTATTACTTCAAAACGGGTATCATCATGCTTCCATAAAACAAAAGAAGGTGTGTCATCCGGTTCTGTAGAGATATAGTCTATTTTACCGACGAATTTTTTGGTCAGTAAGCGTGTCTGGAAGTCCTCGAAAGAAAGCTTGTGGTGTTTTGTACTGAAGATAGGAACGGGCATGAGCGTGATTTTATCATGATAACTGTCCCATTTTGGAATTAAGCGAGCTTCTTTCGCCAGGTAAACTTCATTTTGGCCCAGGTTCACCTTTCGCGTTGGACGAAAAATCAATAAATTGTCACGCAAAAAATCACGTAAAGCTTCTTCACGCTCATCATCGCTCTTGTTGTACTGATCTTCAAATCCGTACCGATGAAGCTCAGAGGCATAGCAGGTAAATAAGCGAACATCCGGAAAGGTCTCAGGAGTTTGGGAGATGACCTTTATTAGAAATTGGATACTGTTTTGTCGATTGACGAACACTGCAAATGGTTTGCCGGTTGTTTCACTTACATAATCGTTATCTGCCAAAACTCCTACCAAATCGATATCCCAGTTTTTTATTGTCACGAATAGCCCTCCTAGTTTACGTATTTTTGAATTTCGATAAAATTCGAGAACGTGTGCAATTGCTCTTTCGGGACAACATTTTGCACAAATGATTGTTGTCTGGCAGGCACCTTATAGGACAAAAGCCAGACTTGATCGATTCCTTGCAGACTTTCTTCATTTAATTTCGTTTCAATGTCACGATTTTCAATGATCACCACATCAAAACGTGTCCAATTCCTAATACTGGTATTTTGCGGATTTCCAATCATTAAGACTTTTGTTTTTTGCGGGGCTTCATTTGAGAGGGAAGCAGCTTCCTTTTGACGGGTTTCCAATGCGTCATGATTTGGATGAGAGGCGGTCGGTTTCTCTTTTATCGTCATGCAAAGCGCATGCAAGCGTGATATTTCTGCCGCGTTTTCTTTAAGCAGTTGTTGAGCGCGGTTTAACTCGTCCATGACCTTCTCTTTGTTTTGCTCACTCTGCTTGAGGGCCGATTCCAAGTCTCTGCACCGCTTGTCGCTTTCTTTCTTGTCTAGTCTTGCCTTTGATTTTGTGTCTTCCAATTCTTTCTGTAATTCTTTCAATTTTTGTTTGTACTCGTCGTTTTTGTCCTGGGCTAGTTTTAATTTTTTTCGTTCCTGGGACAAGAGGAGATTGAGTTGCTGCAATTCTTCATTGATATTTTTGGAAGATTCGGTTACTGCCAGCGTGCTTGGCTCTTCATTCCCGCGTTCGGAGGGTGATTTTTCGATCTCATTAAAAATGTCATGCGCTTTTTGGAGAAGCGAATGATCATTCGATGCGATCAGAACAGCAATGACTCGTAGCAAGTAATCGGAGCGGTTTCGAATCTGCGCGGTCAATTGCTCAGCCGTATACTCCTGGTATGTAGAATTGCCTTCGGCGTGCTCCTTGACTTTTTCCATGTAAGTCACAAAATTTCTGGGTGCAAGCAAGGCTTGTAACAGTTTCGGTCGCTGCAACCTCATGGTGTCCAATGTAACAGTTCGAAACCCTGGGACCCTGAGATTAAGTAGTTTGGCAAATTGAAACAGATCTTCATTTGACGAGATTTCCAATGTTTTTCGAAAGAGATCCTTATCCACAAGCTACCCTCCGCAATTCATCTAAAATGGAATCATAAGCATTTGGATTTCATAGGTCAAATTTCATAATTTCAACTTCCTTTACCAAATGAATCGTTTATCTTTCCAAATTGTATTATAACTTCTGTTTAGCCAGACTACCAACTTCTTTTCGATCGTGAAATATTTTTTAAGTACAGCAGATAAAAAGAAATTGGGAACCGAAAGCGAGACTTTCTACCCTTATGGCTTTTTGTTGTTTATCATTTTTTATTATATTTTATACAATTTCTTGAAAATTAATTTTACAATAAAAGAATATTTACACTTTTAGAAAAAGTTTTTGGAGGATTCATCGTAATGGAGACGTTTTTGCTAGAGACGAAGCAGGTGAAGCGGGTTTTCGGGAATGGCAGCGGCGCGGTCACCGCATTGCAGGATGTCAGTATCAAGGTGCCAAAAGGCCGGCTGCTCGTATTGAAGGGAAGGTCAGGTTCAGGCAAGACAACCTTGCTGAATTTGCTTGGCGGTCTGGACCGGCCGACAGAAGGGGAGGTTTATTTTGAACAGAAAGTGCTTTCAAACATGTCCGAGACGGCACGTACCGAGCTTCGGCGGCGGCGCATCGGCTTTATTTTTCAGTCATTCGGGCTGGTACCGCTGTTATCGGCAGCGGAAAATGTAGAGTTCGGCCTGCGGCTCGCGGGAGTTGCCCGCAGCGAATGGCAGAGCCGTACGGCGGAAGCGCTGGAATTGGTCGGTCTCGGCAAGCGGGGCAGCCATCGTCCCTTTGAGATGTCAGGGGGCGAACAGCAGCGCTGCGCGATCGCCCGTGCGCTTGCTGCTCGTCCGCCGCTGATTTTGGCGGATGAGCCGACAGCGGAGCTGGACACCAGGACGGGGAGTAAAATCGTGGCGCTTTTTCGCGAATGGATCGCCAAAGAAGGCGTGACGATTTTGATGACGACCCATGACCCGGCGATCATGGAAGCGGCAGATGATGTGTACGAGCTGGAAGACGGTCGGATCAAGGGAGGGAACATCGATGAAGCCAAACGCTGAGCGGTTCGCGCGCTGGCTGCTTCCGGTTGCAGCGGCCAGCCTCTTGCTTTCGGGCTGCGCGCTTTTTCCGAAGGAAGAGGCGGTGCTCGCCCCTCCGCTGGTGGAACCGGCGCCTGTCAGCTACGAGGTGGCAAAGGTAGAGCGGGAAACCATCGCAAAATCGATAAAAGGC
The DNA here is from genome assembly GCF_052072235.1 of Brevibacillus fluminis. GTDB lineage: Bacteria > Bacillota > Bacilli > Brevibacillales > Brevibacillaceae > Brevibacillus_D > Brevibacillus_D fluminis_A. Next base: position 2,314,645 of record NZ_CM125436.1, read on the forward strand.
AGCAGCACCTTCACGTCCCTGGTCAAGCACGAGCTGTATTTCCGCGATCCGACCGAGCCTTTGCAATCGTTCGATGTGAAGGTGGGCGATCATGTGAAAAAGGGGCAGGTTGTGGCTACCCTCGACGCAGGTGATATTGAGCTTGATATTCAAACGGCTGAGTTCGAGCTGAAAAAAGCGCAGCTCGAGCTGAAAGCGGCGCAAATGAACGATCCGTATACGCTGGAAGGCGCAAAGCTTGAACTGGCCCGCGCGGAGCTGTACGCCAAGGTCGACGAGACGAAGCTGGCTGCGCTCGATGTCGCGAAAGCCAAGCTCCGCGTCGCCGAGCTGCAGGATACACAGAAAAAGCGCTACGAGATCGAAGTCGCGCAGATGAATGTGAGCGAAAAACAAATGCGGTTGCAAACATTGAAGAAGAAATATGAAGATACCCGTCTCGTCTCACCGATCGACGGGGAGGTCACGTTCGTGAGCAACGAAGCGGTGGGCGATAAGCCGCAAGCCTTGCAGCCGCTCGTGACCGTCGCGGACCCTGCGAAGCTGTTCGTCCTCTACAAGGCGCCGGATGCCGAGTACCTCAAGGAAATCGAGGTGGGCATGCGCGTATCGTTAACGCTCAAGGACAACACAAAGCTGGATGGACGGGTCGTCCAGGCGCCAAACGGCATTCCCGCCGATTTGACGGAAGCCCAGTTCAAGGAGCATGGCGACAGCCTGGTCATCGCGGCCGACAAGTTGCCAGACAAGGTGGAGATGGGGACACCGGTCGACCTGGAAATCAAGCTGGCCCGGCATGAGGGCGCGCTGACGATTCCGCTAAAAGCGCTGCACGAATTCGATGGTCGCCATTTTGTGCAAGTTCTGGATGGGAAGAGCAAACGCGAGATCGACGTGGAGACAGGCATACAAAATGCGCTCAAAGTGGAAATTGTCAAAGGGCTGCAAGAGGGCCAAACGGTGATCATGGAATAGGAGGGGCGGCGCATGGCATTTTTGTTTATGATCGTCCGCAAAATGGCTGCCAACCGCTGGCTGGCAGCAAGCCTGCTCCTGGGCATGATCATTGCGGTATCGCTGGTTTCAAGCATTCCGGCATTCACCTCTGGCATGTTGCAGCAGCTGTTGGTGAAAGATTTGGAAGCGTATCAGGAGCAAAGCATGCAATATCCGGGCGGGCTCGAACTGACCTTGCATTTCAACAAGGCGAAACCGGAAAATCGCGCATTCGCCGAAAGCTTCGGACGAAAAGCGCAGCAAGAGCATCTGGATGGTCTGGATTTGCCTGCGATCAGCCAGGTGGACATGCTGCAGACGATCCCGCTCACAAGCCAGCTCATCCGGAACCAGAAGCGGCAGGAAGGGGAAACCCACGCGAGCGTGGCGCTCACCTCTTTTCGCGACATGGACAAGCACCTTGCTCTGATCGATGGCAGGCTGCCGGAACCGCAGCCAAAGGATGGCGTCTATGAAGCGTTGGTCACGGAAACTGCGCTCAAGAAACGCAATCTGGTGCTCGGCAATGAGTTCGTCTTGACCACGCCGGAGAAAAAAGAGATCCGCGTCCGAATCGTCGGCGTGTTTAACGAAAAAGGGGGAAACGACCCATACTGGTTCACGGATGTGAGCACGTTTGTCTCGAGTTTTTTTCTGCCGTATCCGTCGCTCAAGGACGGGATTCTCGCCGAACATCCGATTTTGTCCACCGTCAAGTATTACTGGGCGTTCGATTATCATCAGATCGATGTCGGGCAAAAGGAGGCGCTGGCAGGGCTGGAACAGGCGATGAAGCAGGACGCGCTTTCGCTGGGGGTGGACAAGTCAGAGTTTGGCTTCCGTTTTCCCGTATCCGGCGTCATCACGCAGTACGATGCCAAACGGGCGCAGTATGAGCTTGTGCTCTGGTCGCTGTACGTCCCCGTTTTCGTCATGCTGGGGCTGTATTTGGTCATGGTCGTGCGTCTGATCATCGATCGGCAGCGGACGGAAATCGCCGTGCTGGCGAGCCGCGGGGGCAGTCCGCGACAGATTTTTGCGATTTATTTGTGGGAAATTGTTTTGCTTGGCAGCGTGGCGTATCTCGTCGGTCCGTTTTTGGGTGTACAGCTCGGCCGCATGCTGGGCGTCTCCAACGGGTTTCTCGAATTCGTGGACCGGTCCGGCTTGCGGGTGACATTATCCGGCGACATTTTCCTGTATGCGCTTTGGACGATTCTCGCCTGCGTCGTGATCTTGCTTGTTCCCGTGGCGCTTGCGACGCGGCAAAATATCATCAGCCACAAGCTAGCCGTGGCTCGTGCCCAAGGGCAGCCGGTCTGGCACCGATTTTTTCTCGATGTGTTTTTGCTGCTGGTGGCCGGGTATGGCTGGTACTCGTACCAGCGCGCGATCAGCCCCGAGCAGGCAGCAGACGGCGTGGCTGCGCATACCGGAAGCGTGGATGCGCTGCTCTTTTTTGTTCCGGTCCTGTTTGTACTGGGGACGGGCCTGTTGTGTTTGCGTCTGTACCCATGGCTGCTCACGTGCATTTTCTGGCTTGGCAAGCGAATCTGGCCGCCTGCGGTCTATACCACATTGGTGCAGGTGGGGCGCTCGACACGGCAGTATCAGTTCATGATGATGTTCATCGTGATGACGGTTGCGGTCGGGCTGTACAGCGCGAGCATGGCGCGTACGCTGAATCAAAACATGGAGGAGCTTTTGCGGTACCGCAATGGCGCGGACATCCGGATGAAGGTGGACTGGCGGGACAACCAGCCGGTGCGCCTGATCGTGCGCGGTCCGAACGCCGGCGGACAGGGCGAGGATGCGGTGCAGCCCGAGAAGCAAACCGTGGTCAAGTACGAAGAGCCGCCTTTCGCACCGTTTACAAAGCTGCCGGGCGTCTCCCATGCTGCGCGGGTGTTCGTAAAAGACATGGGGGTGGCACAGCATGCCGCCGATCAGGTCGAGCACGTCAAGATCATGGGGATCGACCCGAAGGAATTCGGCGAGACGGTATGGTTCAAAACAGGCTTGATGCCGCATCACCTCAATGATTATTTGAATTTGCTGGCGGGTGAACCGAGCGCTGTGCTCATCTCCCGTTCGCTCGCGGACAAGCTGGCGCTGAAGCCGGGAGACTCGATCCGGCTGTCGTGGAAAGGCGGGCGGCCCGGCGATTTCACCGTGTACGGCATCGTGGACTATTGGCCGTCGTGGAATCCGCAGCCGAGCAAGGATGACTATGGCAATGTGACCGAATCGTATCTGGTCATCGCGAACTTGCCGCAAATTCAGGACAAAATGTGGCTCGAACCGTATGAGGTATGGGTAAAACTGGAACCGCAAGCGTCGACCCAGTCGCTGTACCAAGCGATTGCGGCACAAAACATTCCGGTGACCCAGCTGTTGAATGTCAATCAGGAGCTGATCAAAACCAAGACATCGGCTTTTTACCTTGGCATGAACGGCTCGCTTACGCTCGGCTTTTTGCTGTCCATGCTCGTGACGTTCACCGGATATTTGATTTACTGGATTTTGACATTGGGTGCAAGAAAGCTGCAGTACGGCGTATTTCGCGCGATGGGTCTGTCCTTCGGGGAGTTGGTCTGGATGCTTGCCATCGAGCAAGTGCTGACGTTTGGCGTCGCCTTTTTGCTCGGCATCGGGATCGGAAAGCTGTGCAACACGCTGTTTTTGCCAGCGCTTGCGATTTACGTGAACGCGCAGGCGCAGGTGCCGCCGTTTGCCATCGCCTCGCGCACAATCGATGAACTGCTGATTTACGGCTTCATCGCGTTGACGCTCTTCATCGGCCTCGGTATTTTGGCCATGCTGCTTTCGCGGCTGCAGATTCACCAAGCGGTCAAGCTCGGGGAGGATTAAGGATGATTGTTTGCGAAAATTTGGTGAAAATTTACAAGGTTGCCGACCTCGAGGTGGTGGCCTTGCAAGGGCTGGACATGACGGTCGAAGCGGGCGAGCTGATGGGCATCATCGGGAACAGCGGCAGCGGCAAATCGACGCTGCTCAACATGCTGGGCGGGCTCGACCGGCCGTCGGCAGGCAAGCTGTTCGTCGACGGGCAAGATTTGTTCCGCATGACCAATGCCCAGCTCGTAGCTTACAAGCTCGCCACGGTCGGGTTCGTCTGGCAAAACAATGCCCGCAACCTGATCCCGTATCTCACCGCGCTGCAAAATGTCGAGATGCCGATGCTGCTTGCGGGCAAGCGCGATCGCAAGTGGGCGCTGGAGCTGTTGGACATGGTTGGCCTTGGCCATCGCAAACATAATCAATTGCACCAGCTGTCTGGCGGCGAGCAGCAGCGTGTCGCGATCGCCATCGCGCTGGCAAACCGGCCCAAGTTGCTGCTGGCCGATGAGCCGACAGGAAGTGTGGACACGCGGACGGCATCGATCATCCTGGACATTTTTCAGGAGTTGAACCGTTCGCTTGGCTTGACGGTGGTCATCGTGACACATGATGTGCAGCTTGCCCGTCAGGTCGACCGCGTCGTCTCGATTCGGGACGGCAAAACATCGAGTGAGATTCTCCGGCGAGAATCGGCGACCGAGCAAAGCGAGGAAGGAGTCGTTCACGAAGAGCTGGCGGTGCTCGACCGGGCTGGCCGTATGCAGATTCCGCGCGAGTATTTGCAGGCGATCGGACTTGAGGAAGGCGACAACAAGCTGCGCATCGAGCTTGCGGACGGGCGCATTGTTCTGCTTCCGCCGCGGTAACGAGCAAAAAAAGAGCCTGGAAGAGCCGCCACGTGGCTGGCTGATTCCAGGCTTTTTGCGATTTGCGAACACACATGCCGGGGTATTACGATTCTTCGAATGTTTTGCACACGATCACCGCATTGTGACCGCCAAAACCGAATGAGTTGGACAGCCCGATCGCAAGCTTGGCCTCGCGCGCGACATGCGGCACATAGTCGAGATCGCATGCCGGGTCCGGATTGTCCAGATTGATGGTCGGCGGGATGATGCCCGTCTGCAAGCTTTTGACCAGTGCGATTGCTTCTACCGCGCTGGCGGCTCCGAGCAGATGGCCGGTCATCGACTTGTTGGCGGTGACGGGAACGCGGTAGGCATGCTCGCCAAACAGCTTTTTGATCGCCACCGTTTCCGAGAGGTCACCTACACCTGTGCTGGTTGCATGCGCGCTGATCATATCCACGTCTGTTGGCGCAAGGCCGGCATCTTGCAAGGCCAGCTTCATCGCCTGATAGGCGCCGCGCCCTTCCGGATGTGTCGCGACGATATGGTACGCATCGGATGTCGCGCCGTATCCGATCACCTCGGCGTAGATGCGCGCATTCCGCTTTTTGGCATGGGAGAGCGATTCAAGCACCAGGATGCCGGCTCCTTCGGCCATCACAAAGCCGTCGCGATCCCGATCAAACGGACGGCTGGCGCGAGTCGGTTCGTCATTGCGGCTGGACAAGGCGGTTGCATTGGAAAAGCTGCCAAGCGAAATCTCGGTGATCGCCGCTTCCGTCCCGCCAGCAATTACCACATCGGCCCCATTCGTGCGGATCAGCCGCAGCGCTTCGCCGATCGCCGTGTTCCCGATCGAGCAGGCGGTGACCGGCGCCATCGTCGGCCCTGTGAAGCCGTGCGTGATGCTGATCATCGCAGCCGCCATGTTGGCGATCATCATCGGCACCAATGTCGGGCTGATGCGCTCCGGTCCACGCTTGTGCAAGACAGCTTCCTGTTCGAGCAAGGTCTGGATGCCCCCGATGCCGGAACCGACGTAGACGGCCACCCGCTCGCGGTCAAGCTCATCGCTTACAAGCTGGGCATCTGCCAGCGCCTGATTGGCCGCCGCCATGGCAAATTGACAAAAGCGATCCATCCGCCGCGCTTCCTTTCGGCCCAACAGCGCTTCCGGATCGAAGTCGCGGACAAGCCCCGCGATCCTGGTTTTATATCGGGTTACGTCAAATGTATCGATCGTCGAAATGGCCGATTCGCCTCGGACCAAGCGATTCCAAAACTGTTCCACATCATTTCCCAGAGGCGAGATGACGCCTGCCCCTGTAATCACGACTCTTTCCATCGTAATCCTCCTTTGCTAGCGGTGGGATACTTGTATCTTTACATAGCGTTTATCCTATTACAAGTTGCTGTTTATCCTAGTATAATAGGTACTACCTTAGTTAGAAAACCTGGCTACGCCAAGCTTTTTGGCGGAGCCGCGGTTGCACTTATACTGGATAAGAATTTTCTAAATTCTTATCTGTGCCAAAAAAGGAGCGCATCGGCATGAATCATCATACGAGACGGCAAGAATTGTCCGTCTTTCTGAAAACCCAGCGGGCCAAAATTCTTCCGCAGTCGGTAGGACTTGCCCCCGGGACGCGCAGGCGCACGCCAGGGCTGCGCAGGGAAGAGGTCGCCCAGCTGGCAGGTGTCAGCTTGACCTGGTACACCTGGCTGGAGCAGGGACGGGACATCCAGGCGTCCAAATCCGTCCTGGATGCGATCGCGACGGCATTGCAGCTCACCATCGACGAACGGAAATATTTGCACGCGCTGGCATCGGAAGGAGGCGCGGGAGCAGGACTGGTCGGGAAGCAGGAGGAAGAGCCGCAGATCAGTCCGGCCCTGCAGCGGATTTTGCAGGAGCTGCGCTTTTGCCCGACGATCATTACGGATCGCCGCTGCCAGATCGTCGGCTGGAATCAAGCTGCGGCACACGTGTTTCTGGACTTCCAGACCGTTCCGGTCGACGAGCGCAATCTGATCCGGCTGGTATTTTCCCGCAAGGAGCTGCGCCGGCTCGCCGTCAACTGGGAGCATTTCGTCAAAGGATTCCTTTCGATTTTTCGCGCCTATTACGGGCAGTATTTGGAGGATGAGTGGTACGATCTGTTTCTTGGCGAGATGAAGGAGGAGTACCCCGAGTTCGATCGGCTGTGGGAGCAAAGCCGGGTCAGCACCGCCCCGGAAGTCTTGATCGAATTCCGGCATTCGCGCGGCGGAAAAATGCTGTTCGAGCTGACCTCGCTGCAGGTGCAGGGAAGCGCGGATTTGCGCTTGAGCGTGTATACGCCTGCGGCAGAAACGTCGACAGAGACGAAACTGCGGCAGCTGATGGAGCGGAATGGGGAGTAAGGGGCAAGCTTTGCAGCGCCAGACCCATCGGGGAATCGGTCAAATGACCGATCGATTTTCTGCTGGAACTCTTTTACACGAGAGGTGGCATCATGGTAAAACGTTTATTTGTTTCAGGATACAAGGCTCACGAGCTTGGCATATTCAATGAAAAAAATCCGGGGTTAGCCATTATTAAGAAAGCACTGAAAAGGGAACTCATAAGACTCCTCGAGGAAGAATTGGAATGGGTCATCATATCAGGTCAACTCGGGGTAGAAATGTGGGCAGCCGAAACGGTTCTGGAATTAAAAAAGGAGTATCCCCATCTAAAACTGGCGGTCATTACTCCATTTTTGAATCAAGAGGAAAAGTGGAAAGAAGAGACCCAGGATTACTATAGGACGATTGTGATGCAAGCCGACTATCTCAATAGTGTCTATCAAACACCGTACGAGGGAGTATGGCAGCTTAAAGAGAAAGACAAATTTTTGCTATCTCATTCAGACGGGATCTTGTTAGTGTACGATGAAGAAAACGAAGGCTCCCCGAAATTTTTAAGTAAGCTCGCCGCAAGAAAAGCGGAAATGGGCGAATATCAGTTAGTTCGCATTAACGCGTATGACTTGCAGACCATTGCGGAGGAACAGCAGCAAGAATTGTACAATGGCGATTTCTAACTAAAGGGAAACCAGCGATGAAACGCTGTGTTGAAACTTTTATCCGGCAGCATACGTATGCTTGTATGAATGTTTGAAAGGGGGAGAGGAAAGAATGCAGAGCATTCAGAGTTATCGGGCCGAATCAAATATGGAGGCTCATCTGAAAAACGCGTATCGGGAGTGTTGGCAGCGGTTATTGCATGCGATTCCTTCCTTAACCGAAGATGAGCTTTTATCGCTATCGAATCCTTTTCTGGTTAAACCCCTTCCTTGCTATCGAAAGGCAAAGAAAAAGGTGTTGTTTGTTGGACAGGAAACGAACGGCTGGGATTCCTTCGAGCAAACATTGGTAACCTTCAATCGAGAGAGCGAAGAAAATAACCGGGAGGGCATCATTGAATATCTACAATGGATGTACGAAGACTTGCGATACCATCGGAAGTGGGATCACACGCCCTTCTGGAAAGGGGTTCGAAGGCTTTTTCAAGCGATTTCACCAGGAGAAGGCGACGATGGATTTTTGCACACTCAATTAGTACGTTTTGACGTGGGCAATAAGCGACCACCTCATCATATTGAGAACCTGCTCCAACGAGAATATAACATATTGCCCATGGAGATTGCGGCTTTATCACCTGATGTTATTGTTTTTTTGACCGGGCCCTATTACGATGATCGACTCAGGGAAACGTTTCGGAATGTTGGGAGATTAGGAGACAATCTTGTTTTCGAGCCGATTTCTGGATTCAGAGAAAATGAACTGATTCGTATCGCTCATCCAGTCTTACCTTTTCATACCTACCGAACCTATCATCCTGGTTACTCGTTGCAAAGACACGAACAGACTGTTTTTGAACCGATAGAAGATGCCTTACAATCATTAGTAAAAAAATCGGTTCCTTGATAAGGAGAAAGCTCCAAAGAGGCTGAAAGCGGCGATCGATGGTCGTTATCCGCTTGCAGATATTGCTGTTGCCCATCGATATGTAGGGACGGGGCGGAAAAAAGGAAATGTTGTGATAACGGTTGATCGCGGTGGCGAGAGATGAAGATTGGATTGAAACCCAGTTGACACACATCCAGTATTTCACTATACTGTTTGTAATCTTATATGCGACATACGTTGAAAGAGCCCAGTAGCAGCTTGGTCCCTGTTCAAGAAAGCCGGGGGGGTGATGGAACCCGGTACACACCAAGCCAGCGAATTACACTCTGGAGTATCTCGGGTAATGCTGAGCGGAATGGCGAACGATAACTCGCTGAGAGCGGCATGAATGGCGTGCGCAAGCGCATGGGCCATTGGTGCAATCTGGGTGGTAACACGGTTATACAATCGTCCCTGTGTCTACAATAGACAAGGGGCGATTTTTGTTTTTAAACCGCAATGATGCTTCGTTATAGGATACGATGACGCAAGGGAGTGTTTGGCAGTGAACATTATCGACGAATTGGAATGGCGCGAAGCCATCAATCAACAGACGGATGCGGATGGTCTGCGGGAATTGACCTCGCAAAAAGCGATTTCGGTCTACTGCGGTGTGGACCCGACGGGTGACAGCATGCATATCGGGCACCTGATTCCTTTCATGGTGCTGAAACGATTCCAGCTTGCCGGCCATCGACCGGTCATTTTGATCGGCGGGGCAACCGGTACGATCGGCGACCCGAGCGGCCGCCAAACCGAGCGCTCGCTGCAGACGCTCGAAGAGGTGCAAGCAAACGTCGAGGCGCTCACCGAACAGATGAAAAAGCTGTTCGTGACCGAAGGCGACAACCAAATCCGCCTGGTCAACAATTACGACTGGACGCATAAAATCAACGTCATTGAATTTTTGCGCGATTACGGGAAAAACTTCAGCATCAATACGATGCTTGCCAAAGATGTCGTCGCGAGCAGGCTCGAAAGCGGCATTTCCTTTACGGAATTCTCGTACCAAATCCTGCAGTCGCTCGACTACCTGCATCTGTACCAGCATGAAGATGTACAGCTGCAAATCGGCGGCTCCGACCAATGGGGCAACATCACGAGCGGTCTCGACCTGATCCGCAAAAAAGTCGGGCCAGAGGCAAAAGCGTTCGGCCTCACGATTCCGCTGATGCTGAAAGCGGACGGCACCAAGTTCGGGAAAACGGCTGGCGGCGCAATCTGGCTCGATCCGAACAAAACGACGCCATTCGAATTTTACCAGTTCTGGGCGAATACGGACGACCGCGACGTTGTGAAATACTTGAAATACTTCACGTTCCTCTCCAAGGAGCAAATTGACGAGCTGGCGGAAAAGGTGCAGACCGAGCCGCATAAGCGCGAAGCGCAAAAAATGCTCGCAGAGGAAATGACCCGCTTCGTGCATGGCGAGGAAAAGTTGGAGCAGGCGAAACGCATCACGGCGGCATTGTTCAGCGGCGACATCAAATCGCTGTCGGCAGACGAGATCGAGCAAGGCTTCAAAGACATGCCGACATTCGAGGCGACGAAGGAAGCGAAAAATATCGTCGACTGGCTCGTGGAGCTGGGCATCGAGCCGTCCAAGCGTCAAGCGCGCGAGGATATTACAAAAGGCGCGATCTCGATGAACGGCGAGCGCATCAGCGACCTGGAGCTGGAAGTAAACGCGGACCAAGCCATCGGCGGCCGCTTCATCATCATCCGCAAAGGGAAGAAAAACTACAGCCTGGTGAAACTGTCCTAGACGCTGGCATGACAGAAGCCTCCTTGAATCGATCAGGGAGGCTTTTTTCTGCGGAGGAAATCGTGACCGGTTTGGGCAGAGGCTTGGCCTATCCGACGACAGAAGAAGGGGAAGTTTTCGATGACGCCGAAAGCGAAACCGTCTCTCAAAGCACGGACGGGGATGTCAGCGATCAGGCTTCGTCCCGATGACGACGGTGGCGTCGAGGTCGTCACAGCGGGTGACGCGGGAGAACAGCCCGTTCTGCTCAAAAATGCGGACGGTCTGAAGCGTCTGCCGCTCGCTCGTCTCGACCAGCAGCTCTCCCCCCGGGGCCAGCCAGAGCGCTGCCTCGGACGCGATCCGCCGCTGGATGTCCAGACCGTCCGCACCGCCGTCAAGCGCCACCGGAGCCTCATGCAAACGGGCTTCTGGCGGCATCGTCCCGATCGCGCCCGTGGGGACATAGGGCGCATTTGCTACCAAAATGTTGATACGGCCGCGCAGTTGGGGAGGAAGCGGCTTGTACAAATCTCCTTCATACACGGTTCCACCATAAGCGGTGACATTGCGTCTGGCGCATGTCACCGCGGCAGGATCGATGTCGGCGGCATGCAGCTCGATTTGGTCCATGCGTGCTGCCAGAACGGTGCCGATTGCACCCGAACCGCAGCACAAGTCAACCACGATCGCCCCTTTTCGCAGCCGAGCGGCGGCCTGTCGGACGAGAAATTCGGTGCGGTGGCGCGGCACAAAGACGCCTTTTTCCACCATGATCTTTACGCCGCAAAAAGCGGCCCACCCCGTGATGTGTTCCAGCGGGAAGCCCATGACGCGCTGCTCCACCATCGCCTCCAGCTCGACAGGACTCTGCGCCGCAGCTGCGAGCAGCCGTGCTTCCTCCTCGGCGAACACGCAGCCGGCATGCCGAAGTCTGGTGACAACAGTGGAAATGGTTGTTTCGCATTCCGTCCATCGTTTCCTTGTGTCCATATAGGCCCTCATTTCGATCGAATGATCATTTCGCGTCTTACCGTTGATTGTACGTGTCCCTTTGCATCTTCACAAGCGATTACGCAGGGAACAATCCGAATCTGGCAAGAAGACAACTGCGAAAAAAGGACACGATCGCGGCCCGGAATCATGTAAAATGAAGGAAAAAACGTCACGTCAGGGGCCTTTCGATTGAAAAGAAAAGCATTGCGAGTTCTAAAAATAAGCATCCGCCTGATTCTTGTATGGATCGCGATCGGATTGATTGTTCCGACATGGACACCACAGATCGAAGGCAAAAACAGCATCAGCTCGTTGCGGCAGGTCATGATCAACGGTACAGGCCACGAAGTGATGATTCGCGGCGTCGACCGCCGCAATCCGGTTGTGATTTTTGTCCATGGGGGACCGGGCTGTTCCGAAATCCCGTATGTCACGAAATACCAGGATCTGCTCGAGCAGCATTTTACGATCGTTCATTATGACCAGCGCGGCAGCGGTAAATCCTATCATTTTTTTGAAGATTATTCCCATCTGTCTACCGATGTGCTCGTCGATGATTTGCTGGCATTGACCGATTATGTGGAAGAGGAGCTAGGGCAGCAAAAAGTGCTGTTGATCGGCCATTCGTTTGGCACCTACATCGGCATGAAGGCGGCGGCGAAAGCGCCGGGCAAATATGCAGCGTATATTGGCATCGGGCAGGTCAGCGATCATGTGATGAGCGAAACCGACAGCTTGAATTTTGTGATCGACCAGGCGAATCGCGCAGGCAACCTGGATGATGCCAGGCAGGCAGAACAGCTGCGGGCATCGATCTTGCACGAAAAAGCATCCACGCCGCGTGCGCTGATCCGAAAATATGGCGGTGCGGCGAGATTGATTGACGAAAATCTGGATTACTATACGGGCTTTCTCTTTCATCCTGAATACAATTTGCTCGATGTCATCCGTTATGTGAGAGGCGTAGCGGTGTCACAACGCCCGCTGCTGGAAGAGGAAGCGCACGCGGACCTGCCGCAAATCGTGAAAAAATTGGACATTCCGGCTTATTTTGTGATGGGCCAATACGATTACATGACCTCCGTGCATGCGGCAAAAGCCTACTTCGAAGAGCTGGTTGCACCACAAAAACAATTTGTCGTGTTCCCCAAATCAGCGCATTATCCGCAGTTCGAGGAAAAAGAGGCGTTTGCCAAATGGCTCGTCCAAACGTGGAGCGAGCTGACGTCCCGAGGCAATATGTGAAAAGTGACGCCGTAGGTTCGATAGACGCGGCGTGAATTCTCTATGACTTTTTCTGATTTGCCCTCTCCTGTATGGCTACCGATATGGTAGGATGATAAAATGGATTGCATGTTCGACTAGCTGCCGCTGCAAAGCTTTGCGGGGCAAAAGAGTTGAAACAGGGAGAGAAACAGAAAGAAAGAGGGATTCAAGAAATGGCAATCAAAGCGATTTTATTTGATTTGGATGATACGCTGTTGTGGGACGAGCGCAGTGTCAAGGAAGCGTTCCAGGCGACTTGCGCCGAGGCGGCCAAGCATTACGAGGTAGACACGGAACAGCTGGAAGAGGCGGTTCGACGCGAAGCACGAGCCATGTACGAATCTTTCGAAACATTCCCATTCACAAAAATGATCGGAATTAATCCGTTTGAAGGGTTGTGGGCTCACTTCAAGGAAGGCAAACAGGAGGAGTTCCGCAAACTCCAGTCGCTCGCCCCGTCCTACCGGAAAGAATCGTGGACACGCGGCTTGCGTGCGCTCGGCGTTGAAGATGAAGCGCTTGGCGCCAAGCTGGGCGAACTGTTTGCGGCGGAGCGGAGAAGCCGCCCGATCGTCTATGAAGAAACGTTCGAGGTCTTGGATCAGCTGAAAGGGAAATACAAGCTTTTGCTGCTCACCAACGGATCGCCTGATCTGCAGCAGGAAAAGCTGGCCGGGGTGCCAAGCCTCGCGGGGTATTTCGATCATATCATCATCTCGGGTGATTTCGGCCGCGGCAAACCGGATGCATCGATTTTTGAACATGCCATGAGCTTGCTGGACATCACGGCGGAAGAAGGCGTCATGATCGGTGACAAGCTGACCACAGACATCTTGGGCGCAAACACGGTCGGCATGCGCAATATGTGGATCAACCGTCACGGGCTGCCGCAAGCAACCGATATCGTGCCGGCACATGAAATCACCAGTTTGCGCGACATTCAAACGATCATCGATTCGCTGGAATAAGTAGCTATACCTTTGCCCAGGTTTTTTGCATAATCGAAACGCTTGCATCAAAATTCCCGAAATATCCCGCATCGCGCAGCCATAGATATAACAGGATGAAAAAAGCAGCGGGAAAGGAATGAGCAGCCATGCCACAAGGCATCCACAATATCGAGCTTGATTTGTCCATCTCGACGATCTGGAAGTTTGTCAGTGTGCTGGAGAACTGGATTCCCTTGGTGCCCGGTTATGTGAACCACGAAATCATCAACGATCGCCAGGTGACCTGGTCGTTTGTAGGGGACATCGGCATTCTGAAGAAAACGATCAACCTGCAAGTGGACATCATCGAATGGACCGAGCCGACGTCGGTGCGATTCAACCTGAACGGGACGAGTGGGAATTTTACGGGAGAAGGGTTCTTCAAGGCGCAGGAACTCGGGCCCGTTAAGACGCGGATGACCGGATTTCTCGATATTACGGCAAAAGGCTTGAAGGCGCCGATGGTCAATTCAGTGCTGAAAACGCATGTGCCGCAGCTGACGGCCGACCTGGCGGAAGCGATCGCCAATCGTATGTGTGAAGCTGCAGGCATACCGAGATAGCGGGTGTGAGCCCGGCAGTGGAGCTGTGGGACAAAACACGTGAAAGCCTTGCTTGACGTTACGTAACACATTTTTTCGAAAGATACGGATAGCAGAAACGAATCAAAAGGGCGATCCATCGAAAACCAATCGATCAAATCAGAGGGCTCGCTAAAAAGAAAAGGCAGTGGCATAGGTCGGACGAGAAGAGATGTCCGAGAGTGCCACTGCCTTTTTTGTTGATAAAAGGGGATTCAGTCTAACTCGGTTCACAAATAAGTTTGTAACCATTTTCCCCAAAAATCCGACTAACGTTAAATGCTACTCAACTTCATCGTATCCTAGCAGTCAAAAGACACTCCTAAACATCCGAGGAGGACTTTTCTTTCTTTTTTTGAACGAATAGGAAGTGAGTGACCAATATGTGGTGTAAATCAAAGCAAAGCAAAGAGGGTGGTTTCGTGGATGTTGCAGTCGAGGAGAAACTGCATGAATGCATCCAGCGATGTCTCGTTGGGGATATGGAGGCATTCGGCGAATTGTATGATCGGACGATTCACGATGTTAAGAAGACTGTCTTGTTTTTGTTGGACAGCAGCCAAGACGCTGAGGATGTGATTCATGACATTTATCTGGAGGTGTTCAAGTCGTTGAGAAACTACGATCATTCCCGTTCGTTTTCATCGTGGCTAACCGGGGTAGCCATTCGACAAATCCAGAACTACCGTCGGCGAAACTGGAAGGTCACTCGGTTGTTCAAGAAAGTGCACATGCTTACGTATTCGCAGACGGCACCGGATTTCTCCAGAGCGGTGGTCGAACAGCTGGAGCAGCAGCATCTCATGGAAAAGATCGAGAAGTTGCCGTTTAAATTCCGCAGTGTACTGGTCTTGAAATATCTGCATGGATGCTCTCAGGATGAAATTGCGGAGATTCTGCAGCTCCCTGTTGGTACCGTGAAGTCACGGCTGCACCATGCATTGGCGAAGGCTCGAGTAATGATTGGCAAGCAGACTTTATCGTTGGGAAGGGAGCGGTGAGCATGGAAGAGCGAATCAAAAACGCAATGGACACGTTACAGAAAAAGAATGAACAATTTCAACTATCGCCATCGTTACGAGACCGAATTCTTTCCTCTGCCCAAAAGGTAAAGCAGGCGGAACATGTCGGTAAGCATGGAAGGAAAACAAGAGGACTGCTGGTCGCTGCTCTGCTCTTCGTATTTTCCACAGGGTTCGCTTCGATCACCTGGTACGAAATTCGCAATAAAGAAGGGCAGATTGTACAGGAGTATCAGGCGGCTCCCTCACTTTCAAAAGATAAATTGTTGGAGATGCAGCGGATGCAAAAAAGCTTTGAACAGATTCAAAGCAGGTTGGAGCCGGGGACTGCCGCTGCCGTCTATCAGATTAAGGAGGATGGGCAGGAGGATTTTTCCTTCTTGGATCGTCCCCTCATACTTACCAAGCTCGTAGACTTGCGTGCCCTTACGAAAGACCTGCCGCAGTATCCTGATCAGATCGCAGGTGGCTACACATTTGTCGAAGCGTCATTAAGCTACGAATACGAAAAGGATGAAGCACTTCACGAGCAATTAAAACAAACGGCGAGAGAAACCAACCGCGACCTGATTATTCACCCGATTCGATCACTGCCATCCATTTCACACGTGTCGGTTACCTATCAAAACCCATCTGGTAAGCAGTTCCGGATCAACTTTTTGAAACAGTTCTGGACGGGGAAAAGCAAAATGATGGTGCCAGGTGAACATCAAAAGGTGGAACAGGTTCGAATTGGCGACGTTGAGGGATTGTACACGGAGAGACTGGATCCGTTCGGAAAGCCTCGAAGAGAACTCAGATGGATGGATGAAGGTTGGTCGCTTTCCATCAATGGAACGGATGAAGCCATCACCAAGGCAGACTTATTGAAAATCGCGAACCAGTTACAGTGAGAGGAGATTTTATGATGGGAATAAAAATGCTGTACCTACTTGCGACGATTCTTATGACAATTACCTTAGGATTCCAAACTCCTGTTCGAGCATTAGAGAACGCCTCACAAAAGTGGTTATGGCATAACATCGAAATCACAATCAAGAAGCCTATGGATGCAGAAAAACCTGATGAGGTTACGGCTTCCATAGAAGACTATAAGAGAGTTAGCAAAGGCGGGAAGGTCATCACTACACACGAAGCACAAAAAGTGTTTGGAGCGCCGCTATATCGCCCAGTTCCCTTCAAAATTCCCCTCGTTGCTTCCAACGGATTGTACCAGCAGTTTTTTACGCTAAAAGAAGGAAAAATGGGAGATCCCGTACTGAAGTTCGCTCACTGGGACATCTTCCAGAAAGGAGGGGAGTGGGCAGTCGTCATACAGGATATTGATACATTTACGAGGGATCTTTTAAATCGAAAAGAAACGGTACGCGATGCATACCCTTGGTATATGAAGGTGCTACAAGTCCCGGGAAGCGATAATGTGGCGTTGCTCACTCCTTTTGCGAACAGTGAAATGAAGCGACTTTCCGTACAAATTCTCGATCCGCAGAGTAAGGTAATTCGTCTGCAAATCATCGGGAACCTATCGGAACAGGACTTGATATCGCTTGCGTCGGGTTACAAATCCCCGTAGAGATTGATAGGACAAGAACAAGCCACTCGTGACGAGGGCCTCATAAGACAAACAGCAGTAAAAGAAGGTTGCCAATACAACAGAGGCGTCGTTACCGAAACGATCGCCTTTTTGTGCGTTAAAGCGGATAACGATTCATTTTTGTGACTTTGTATTACCTGAAAGTCACTTCCACCTTATGACTTATTTTTTATACGATTAGGGCAGGAAATCAGATTGAAAGATGGATGTAAGATGAAGAATTCAGGTAAGGCAGTTTTATTCACGATCATCGTCATGGCAATTGCAACTATGATGGGGATCGTATGTAACGTGCCAAATGAAGTTTATATGTTTGCACCTATGATCGCCGTTGCGGTCATGTTGCTCATTACGGGGGATGCTTCAAACGAGCGGGATTGCATGAAGTTGGACTGCATCGGCTTGGGCTCAAAAAGTGGCCATTCGCGATCGTCATTCCCATTGTTGTCATGTCAACTGCTTATCTGGTACTCTGGGCGACTCCTTATGCATCGGTGAGGAACCATGTTTTGACTGGCACAGTGGCATTGCTGCTCCCGCTTAAGCTGTTGTTTTTGGTGATTTACTACACGATAACAAGTTCATTGGGTGAAGAAATAGGGTGGCGGGGATACTTGTTGCCAAAGCTAGCGGAGTTGGGATGGAACAAGGCTTTTATTTTGTCGGGGGTGATCCACGCCCTTTTTCATTTTCTGCTTTTTTTCACTGGCAGCTATCACGATGAAGGTAATCCCTGGTTCGTCATTCCGATGTTTGTCATCACCTTAGTGTTCATCGGTGTGATTTTTGGATATGTCCGAGTATCGTCTAATAGCGTTTGGCCGGCAGCAATCATGCCGCCAGACTTAATTATCATCAATATCGATGCGAGTTGGAAACCAGCCATGTTTATCCATTACATGTAAGGTCCTGCAATGAGAAATAAAGCTCTTTTTCTTTCATGATTGGACGTGAAAGAGCCTCTCGTTTCTTCTGTTTTCTCAGTATCATGCAAAGAAACAGCCCCCAGTAAAAAAATAGAGGCCACTGAAAAAGTCCTTTAAGCAAAGAAGGTACCTTTCCTCAAATACATTGAGGGAGCAGTACCTTCTTTGCTGTATAATTAATGTATTATAGCGAAAGGCGTGAAGCCCATTGTTCCAGCCCCAAATCTCATTTGCGTTCAGTCCTTATACGGCACTATACGACCTTATTGTGCCAAAGGATAACATGCTGCGCCAGATTAACGAGCTGGTGGACTTCTCCTTCGTCTACGGCGAATTGAAAGCAAACTATTGTCTGGACAACGGCCGCAACGCTATCGACCCCTTGCGGATGTTTAAATATTTGCTCCTTAAAGCCATTTTCGAGCTATCGGATGTGGATGTGGTCGAGCGTTCCCGATACGACATGTCGTTCAAATTCTTTCTTCAAATGGCACCGGAAGAGTCTGTCATTGATCCGAGTTCGCTCACCAAGTTCCGCAAGCTACGACTTAAAGACCTGAACTTACTGGATTTGCTGATTGGCAAGACTGTCGAACTAGCCATTGACCAGGGCATCCTAAAGAGCACGGCTATTATTGTGGACGCGACGCATACGAAGGCCCGTTACAATCAGAAATCTCCGAGAGAGATCTTGCAAGATCGTTCCCGTAAGTTACGAAAAGCGATTTATTCTGTAGATGAATCTCTGAAAGAGAAACTTCCCGCCAAGAACGTAGTAGATACGCTTGAAGCGGAGATCGAATATTGTGAGAAACTTGTACAAGCTGTCGAGAAGCAACTTGGACTCGCCCTATTGCCAAAAATCACAGAACCGCTGAATCTGCTCAAAGAGACCGTTGAAGATGACGTGGAGCAACTGCGCATCTCGCAAGATCGGGATGCGCGTGTCGGTCACAAGAGCGCGGACTCGTCGTTCTTTGGCTACAAAACGCACCTCGCAATGACCGAAGAACGAATCGTTACAGCTGCCATTGTCACGACTGGAGAGAAGAACGACGGCAAGCAGCTACAGACGCTCGTAGAGAAAAGCAAAGCGGCGGGCATGGACGTGAAGACGGTGATTGGCGATACGGCATATTCAGAAAAAGACAACATCGCGTATAGCAAAAACAATGATATTGAGTTGATTGCGAAGTTGAATCCGCAGATCACCCAAGGCGGACGTAAGAAAGAAGATGAATTCGAGTTTAACAAAGATGCAGGAATGTACGTATGTAAGGCCGGCCATATGGCGATTCGGAAAGCAAAGCAAGCTAGGAGGAAAGAAGGCGGGAAAAACCAAAGGACAATATACTACTTTGATGTAGAAAAGTGCAAGAGTTGCCCCTTTAAGGAAGGGTGTTACAACGGTGGAGCCAGCAAGACGTACGCTGTAACAATGAAGTCGGACGAGCACTCAGAACAAGCAGCATTTCAGGAAAGCGAGTACTTTAAAGCCAAGGCGAAAGAACGTTACAAAATTGAAGCAAAGAACAGTGAACTAAAACACCGACACGGGTACGACGTAGCGTCGTCCTCGGGTCTGTTAGGGATGCAAATGCAAGGTGCTATGGCGATATTCGCCGTTAATCTGAAGCGAATATTGAAGCTGACAGAGTAAATTACGAGGCTAAAACAAGATGAAACAAATGAAAAGACGACTATTCATCCAATAAATGGGGGATAGTCGTCTTTTTTGTTCAATCGCTTTTTCGTACTTCGAAAAAGCGTAAGTTTTTCAGTGGCCTCAAAAAAATAGCCAGGGGCTGTTCTCCGAAAACTTGTATGAGATATCGGCAAGAGGGGCAATCGCTTGACCCTATTCGCTTACTGCTTCACTTCCGACCAAATCCGGTCATAGATTTTCGTCACATCGCCAAGGAATTGCAGATGCTCGCCTTTTTGCAGCGCTTCCTTCGGCGGGTAAACGGCGATGTCTTCCGTTACAGCCTTGTCGATCAGCTTCAACGCTTCCTGATTCGGATTGGCGTACGGGAAGTCTTTGGAGATTTCCGCACTGATTTCCGGCTGCAACAGAAAATTGATGAACGCCTCGGCTGTTTTCTTGTGAGGGGCGTCTTTCGGAATGACAAAATTATCTTGCCACAAGTACAAGCCCTCTTCCGGCAAAACATAGTGGATGGCCGGATTTTCCTTGCGCGCCAGAGCCGCTTCCGCACCCCAGACGAAACCGATGGATGCCTCGCCGTTGATCAGCATCGTTTTGGGGCTGTCGCTGTCAAACGCTTTGATGTTGGGCAGCAGCTTTTTCAGTTCGTCCTTTGCCTGCTGCAAGATTTTCTCGTCTTTTTCATTAAGCGAATAGCCCATTTTCTTCAGCGTAATGCCGATGATCGCCCGCTGGTCATCCAACACGACCATGGAGTTTTTATATTTCGGATTCCATAAATCTTTGTATCCCGTAATCTTGTCTTTGATTTTGTCGGTATTGACGGCGATGATCGCGTCCCCCCACATGTAAGGGATGGAAAATTTGTTGCCTGGGTCAAAAGAGAGGTTTTTGAAATCGTCCCGGATGTTCTTGAAGTTCGGAATATTCTCATAATTGATCTCCTGAATCACGCCGAGATTCCGCATCATCTCAACCATGTACTCCGATGCGACAGACAGGTCATACCCGGACGAACCGACACTTAGTTTCGCCAGCATTTCTTCATTGGACGAATAGGTGCTGTAGTTCACTTTGACGCCGTATTGCTGCTCGAACTTGTCAATGATGGATTGCGGCAAGTATTCGGTCCAGTTGAACACATTCAGCTCCGCATCCAGCTTTTCCCCTTGGTTTGCGGCGGGAGGATTGCCTGCCGCCTCCTGGCTCGTGCTGCAGCCTGCAAGCAAGCTCCCCGTCGCCAGCACCGCCGTGACCGAACCTACCAGCCATGTTCTCCATTTTCTCATCTTTTGCCCCCCGTTCATGCTTGTTGGTGCATTTGTTGAGACGCTTTTGCTGACAAAATCGCAATGCAAGTACGTCCATTTTACCATAACACCAGCACGAAATACCCAATTTTTGGAGACAATTTTCCGGAAAAACAAGGATGCAGGAGCGCGATTTTTCGGACAGCCATTGAAATTTTGCATAAGGGCTATAAAGAATTTCAATTGGTGTCGATTTCCTTCCATCCACTATTATAAATAGGCAGAATATTTACAATAGTAAAGACGATGATAAGGGAGGGCGCAATGAAACACACAAAACGAATCGTCAAAAACGGGCTCATGAGTCTCATTGCTGTACTTTTTGCTGTGGGGACCGTTGCCTGTTCATCCGCGCCGGAAAGTGCGCCGGCTGCAAACAATGCCCAAGCGGGAGATTCGCAAGCTGCTGCCAGCGGTTCCGGAGGAGAAACGCCCAAGCCTGGTGGCGTCTTGAAGCTGGCTCGGGCGCAAGATGTATCGAATTTGGACCCCATCGTTCCGGGAGATAACATGTCGATTTGGACGCTGTTGCTGATGTACGATCAGTTGGTTCGCGTTTCGCCAGACGGAAATGGGATTGAACCGGCGCTGGCGACGGAATGGAAAGTCTCCGACGATGGCAAAACCTACACCTTTACGCTGCGCAAAGGCGTCAAATTCCACGATGGCTCGCCGATGACGGCAGCGGATGTCAAATTTTCGCTTGATCGGGCGCGCGGCAAGGAGTCGAGCTGGAGCTGGATCTACACGGGAATCGATTCGGTAGAGGCTACTGCGGATGATGTCGTGACGATCAAGACGAAAACGCCGTATGCGCCGTTGCTTTCGTCCCTGGCGTTGTTCAGCAGTTCCATCGTATCCGAGAAGGCCGTGAAGGAGAAAGGCAAGGATTACCTCAGCAGCAACGAGATGGGCACGGGTCCGTTCCGTTTGGCGGAATGGCAGCGCGGGCAAAAGGTGGCGTTGGCGAAAAATCCGGATTATTGGCAGCAAGGCAAGCCGTATTTGGACGGGGTCGAGCTGGTGCAAGTGCCGGAAGATACGACGCGGATGCTGCAATTGCGCGCAGGTGAAATCGATATTGCGTCAAACGTCCCGTTCAACTCGCTCGAAGAGCTGAAAACAGATCCGAACCTGAATGTCATGGCAGTCCAGCAATCGCGAATCGATGTGCTGACGATCAATAATACGCGCGAGCCGTTCCAGGATGTGAAGGTACGCCAGGCGATCAACTATGCGATCGACAAAGATGCGATCATCAAGACGGTACTGCTGGGGAATGGCGAGATGGCCACATCCTATTTGCCAAAAATGAAATTTTTCAACGACCAGCTCAAAGGGTACAAATACGATCTGGACAAAGCCAAGCAGCTGATGGCGGAATCGTCGAAACCGCATGGGTTCAAAACGAGTTTGCTGATCAGCTCCGGCAACGAGACGGAGCGCCAAATCGGCGTCATCGTCAAGGAGCAGCTTGCCGCGATCGGGATCGATCTCGACATCCAGCTGATGGAGCCAGGTGCGGCGGATGAGGCGATCAATGCGATGAAGTACGATTTGGCGTCTACCTACTTCACGACAGACATCATCGACCCGGATGAATTGACCAGCTTTGAGGTCGTTTCCACTGGCGGCACGAATTCGTACCACACCGGCTATAAAAACCCGAAAGTGGACGAGCTGTCCGACAAGGCGCGCGGGGAGCTGGATGAAGCAAAACGCAAAGACATGTATTTTGAAATTCAACGGCTCGTCAGCGAAGATGCGCCTTTTGTTTTCCTGTACTATAAACCGGCAACGTATGCCGTGCAGAGCTATGTAAAAGGTTTTCAGGTCATGTCCACAGGCAATTACCGCCTTGAGGACGTATGGCTGACCAAGTAAAGAAGGTGATGCAGCATCGTACGCCTACACTTTGTGCTCCAACGTCTGATCCAGCTCATTCCGGTCATTTTCGGCATATCGGTCGTTTCGTTTCTCATCATCCATCTGATTCCCGGGGACCCTGCCACGATCATGCTCGGTCCCCGGGCAACACCGGAAACGGTGCGGCAGCTGACCGTACAAATGGGGTTGGACAAGCCGCTGTATGATCAATATCTCATTTTTATTCAAAATTTGTTCCAAGGTGAATTGGGGAATTCGATCCTGATGAAGCAATCGGTCAACAAGCTGATTGGCGAGCGGCTGGGCACGACATTTTTCCTGGTGATTTACGCTTCCTTGCTCAGCCTTTTGATCAGCATCCCGCTCGCATTATGGTCTGCGATGAAAAAAGGCTCGCTGATTGACGGCGGGTTCCGTGCCATTTCGATCGTCGGTCTGGCGATGCCATCCTTTTGGATCGGGATTCTCCTCATGCTGCTGCTGAGCATCAAGCTGAAGCTGTTTCCGGTATCGGGCTACGGCAAAAATTTTGGGGGCCACATCTACTATTTGTTTTTGCCGGCCTTGACGATTACCTTCGGCCTGGCGCCGGTGCTGATGCGGCCGCTGCGCAGCAAAATCATCAGCGTCTTTTCCTCCGAGTACATCGAAGCAGCGCGGGCGAGAGGGCTGAAGGAGCGAGCGGTTGTCATCAAACACGTCCTGCGCAATGCAATCAATGGCACGATTACCATTCTCGGCGTGAATATCGGCTGGCTGCTCGGTGGTTCCGTCGTCATTGAAACCGTCTTCTCCGTACCGGGTTTGGGACAGCTTTTGATCAATTCGATCCTGGCCAGGGACTATCCGGTCATTCAGGGGCTGGTGCTCGTATTCGCGATATTGGTCGTTGCGGTCAATTTGCTGACGGACCTGTGCTACACGATACTCGATCCGCGCGTCGATCTGGAATAGGGGGAGAACATGGCACAAGTACAGCATACGGCATCCAAAACACCAATCAGGACGATCCGCCCGCGGTTTTTTTCCCGCATACCGGTCAACGCCAAGATCGCATGGGGGCTTGCGGTGGTATGTTTCGTCATCGTGCTGTCCATCTGCGCGCCATGGCTGTCGCCCTATGACCCGAACGCCAACGACCTGGCCAACGCGCTGCAAAAACCGGGCGCTGCCCATTGGTTCGGCACAGACAATTTCGGCCGCGATATTTTTACCCGCATGCTGTATGCCGGCCGGGTCGATCTGCAAATCGGGGTGATCGCGGTGATTGTCCCTTTTCTTACCGGTACGCTGATCGGGCTTTTATCCGGTTATTTTGGCGGTTGGTTCAATACGGTGATGATGCGGCTGGTCGATGTCGTCATCAGCTTTCCATTCATGGTGCTGATCATCGCCATCATTTCCATTCTCGGACCGGGCTTGATGAATATGTATATCGCCATTTTTATTGTCGGCTGGAGCGCCTATGCGCGGATCGTGCGCGGCGAGGTGCTGGTGGTCAAGCAGCAGGAGTACATTTTGGCGGCCAGAAGCATCGGATACGGCCATGGGCGGATCATGCTGCGCCACATTTTGCCGAACGTGATCTCGTCTGCGATCGTGTTTGCGATGTCCGACGTCGTGCTGTGCATCTTGCTCGGCGCATCGCTCAGCTTCCTGGGATTGGGCGTTCAGCCGCCTGCCGCAGAATGGGGCTCGATGATCTCCGAGGGGCGCAATTACATCATCAATGCATGGTGGATGGCTACTTTCCCGGGTCTGGCGATCGTGGTGACCGGGCTTGGCTTCAGTTTGCTCGGTGATGGCTTGGCAGAAAAAATCGAACAGCACTAACTTTTTTGATGGAGGGGAACACGGTGAAAGTTTTTATTTCAGTCGATATGGAAGGCATTTCCGGCGTCATTGACGACGACGATGTGGATGTCGGCAAAAAAAATTACGAGTATTTTCGCAAGCTGCTGACGCAAGATTTGAACGCAGCGATCGCGGGTGCGCTTGATGCCGGAGCGACGGAGATCCTCGTCAACGATTCGCACGATACGATGAAAAATGTGCTCTGGGATGACCTGAATCCAAAAGCGGAATTGATCAGCGGCTTCAAAAAGCCGATGCTGATGGTCGAAGGGCTTGACGACTCGTTTGCCGCAGCTTTCTTTATCGGGTACCACGGCAAGGCGGGGACGAAAGACGGGATTTTGAATCATACGCTGAGCGGACGGATTCAGCGGCTGTTCCTGAATGGCGAGGAAGTGGGCGAGGCCGGTTTGAATGCCGCCGCCGCTGCAGCCTTTGGCGTTCCGGTCGTTTTGGTCACTGGCGATACGCAGACGGCGGCGGAGGTGGAAAAAGACATTCCGGGCGTCTACACGGTGGCCGTCAAAGAAGGGAAAGGCATTCATACCGGGCGCTGCCTGCACCCAAGCGTCACGCGGGAGATGATTCGGGCAAAGGCGAAGGAAGCGGTCGAAAATCACAAAAACGTCCAGCCGCTGCCGAAATTGGCATCGTACACGCTCGATCTGGAGTTCAAGTCGACCAACAGCGCCAAGCTCGTCAGCTACATGCCGGGCGTCGAGCTGATCGACGGCAGAACCGTCCGCTACCAAACCGATGACATGCGTAAAATGATGCCGGTCCTGTTAGCGATGCTGCTCTTGTCAGCAAGCTGACCGGCTGACATGGCCCGAATGGAACAGGGGGAGGATCGCGTTGAGGCCATTGCTGGAAGTCGAGAACCTGGAAGTCATTCTCGAAACGAAGGCACG
Source organism: Brevibacillus fluminis (assembly GCF_052072235.1). Lineage (GTDB taxonomy): Bacteria > Bacillota > Bacilli > Brevibacillales > Brevibacillaceae > Brevibacillus_D > Brevibacillus_D fluminis_A. The sequence goes on from NZ_CM125436.1 coordinate 2,340,069, forward strand.
CACCGTGCATGCCGTACATGATGTCACGTTTCATATCAACCATGGTGAAACGGTCGGACTTGTCGGAGAAAGCGGCAGCGGCAAAAGCATCACCTGCCGCTCCATCCTGCAGCTGCTGCCGTCACCACAAGGAAAAGTAACAAAAGGAGCCATCCGGTTTGAAGGAAACGAGCTGCTGCGCTATTCGAAAAAGCAGATGCAGCAAATCCGCGGCCAAAAGATCGGCATGGTGATGCAGGACCCGATGAGTTCGCTTGATCCGGTGTACCGGATCGGCGATCAGATTGTCGAAACGTTGCGGACCCATCGAGCGATGAGTAAAAAAGAGGCATGGAACAAGGCGATTGAATTGCTCCGATTGGTAGGAATTTCTTCACCGGAACGGCGCATCTACCATTACCCGCACCAGATGAGCGGCGGGATGCGACAACGGGTGATGATTGCGCTGGCGATCTGCTGCGATCCGCAGCTGTTGCTGGCTGATGAACCGACGACAGCGCTCGATGTGACTGTTCAGGAACAGGTGCTGACGCTAATGAAAGAACTTCAACAACGCCTGGGGATGGGGATTTTGATCGTGACCCACAATCTTGGTGTCGTTGCCCAGATGTGTGACCGCGTCGTCGTCTTGTATGCGGGAAAAGTAATGGAAACAGCCGTGACGGCTGACTTGTTCCGCAAGCCGCGCCACGCCTATACGGTAGGGCTGATTCGATCCGTGCCGCGAATCGAGTCGGACGAAAAGCTCCAGGGAATCCCGGGTTCCTTGCCAGATATGTCGCAACCGCTGGAAGGGTGTCCGTTCCATGCCCGCTGCTCGCTGGCCACGGTGGAATGCACCAAACAGGAGCATACGCAATTGCGGGAGATCGCCCCAGGGCATTGGTCGGCATGTTATTGGCACGAAAGGGTGTGCGCACAGACATGACGACAATTTTACAAGTGGAACGTCTGCGCAAGGAATTCCGCAAAAAAAGCGGTTTGCTGGATAAATGGTTCAAGCACAGTGGCACGGTGCTGTATGCGGTGGATGGGGTCACCTTTTCGCTGGAAGCGGGGGAGACATTGGGGCTCGTCGGGGAGAGCGGCTGCGGAAAAAGCACGGTCAGCCGCACGCTCATGCGGCTGTATGAACCGACAGATGGGACCATCACCTTTTTGGGGCAAGACATCACGCGAAGCGATGAAAAAGCGCTGCGAAAAGTACGCAAAAACATGCAGATGGTGTTTCAAGACCCGTACTCATCGCTCAACCCGCGCATGACGGTACGAGAGATGCTCGCAGAGACGATCCGCTTCCACCAACTATGCAGCAACGAGCAGGAACAAAACGAATACATCGACTTTTTGCTGGAGCGGGTCGGCTTGCATGCCAAAGATGCGGACAAGTACCCGAAAGCCTTCAGCGGCGGGCAGAGGCAGCGAATCGGGATCGCCCGTGCGATCGCCGTCAAGCCCAAGCTGTTGATTGCCGACGAGCCGGTCAGTGCGCTTGACGTATCGGTTCAGGCCCATATCTTGAACCTGCTGGAAGAGTTGAAGAAAGAGTTCGCGCTCTCGCTCATCTTCATTTCCCACGATCTCTCGGTGGTGAAATACATTTCGGATCGCGTTGCGGTGATGTATTTGGGGCGGATTGTGGAGATCGGTACGACAGAAGAAATTTTCCGGCGGCCTGCCCATCCGTATACGCAAGCACTGCTTTCCGCTGTGCCACGGCTGGACCAAATCAGGCAAGAGTCGATCGGTCTTGCAGGCGATCCGCCCAGTCCCTATATGCAGCATGCCGGTTGCCCGTTTGTGACCCGCTGTCCCAAGCGGATGCAGCGCTGCGAAACCGAATCGCCCCCGGTTTATGAAGCAGGGGAGACACATCGGGTAAGCTGTCATCTTATGGCTGATCAAGGCTGCCAACCTTCATTTTCCTGACAGATCGTACAGGTGCCAAGCGCAACATCGAACACAAGCGAAAGGACCGGAATCATCAACCGGTCCTTTTTTGTTCGGGCGTGCCTGCATTCGTTTTTCCAGGGGAAAGACCGCAATGCAAAAGAAATATAGTCTTCCTGACTATGCTATGATGTGGTCATGGGTGAGAAGCAGAGGAAAAACGGATGGATCGGAAAGGTGGAATCGCAAACGATGAGCAACAACATATCCAAAAGCCGCCTGTGGGTGGCGCGAATCATGAGCGGAATCGTTATTCTTTTTATGCTTTTTGACAGCGTGATGAAATTTTTTCAACCTGCCCCTGTGGTGGAAGGAACACTGGAGCTGGGCTTTGCGCAGCACCATATTGCCGTGCTCGGCATTCTCGGACTTGTCTCTACGATCTTCTATGCGGTGCCGCGCACGGCCGTCTTGGGCGCCTTGTTGTTAACCGGCTATTTCGGCGGTGTCATTGCAACGCAGATTCGCATGGATGCACCGTTATTTACCCATGTGCTGTTTTCCGTCTATTTGGCCATTCTTGCATGGGGCGGGCTTTGGCTGCGGGATGAGCGGGTTCGCAATCTGCTCCCTGTGCAGCGGCAAAAGTGAGGAACGCGCTGGGAGACATCATCAAAAAAAGACGGCTACCGGATGTTTCGGTAGCCGTCTGGCATTACGCCTCTTCAAATAGCCGCTCGCCCCGGTGCAGCCGTGTGGCAATGTGGGCGATATGCGGCTGTTCGCGTGGGGTGGGCGCGTGGGCCGCCAAATAGCGGGTTGCCGCGAGAAGCATCGTTTCACCAGCGCGAGCGGCGAAGGCGTCGTTGCGCGTTGTCCAGCGCTCATATTCGGCGACCGCCGCTTCGTACATTTGAAACGAATGGAATTCGGCGTCTTCGCGCAAGAGCGCATGGCCTAACGTAGCAAGCAGGGCGTCAGGGTCGCCGCCGTTATGCAGGTAGCCGGCTGTCCAGCGCGCTGCTTCGTTCACTTGCTGGCGTTGATCCAAAATTTGCAGCAGCCGTTCCGGATTGGCAGTATCGACGGCGGGGACGGCCGAGCCATCCGGCCGTTTTGCCGCCGGGATATTTAAAAAACGATCCAAATAAATGCTGATGATCCCGTGGTAGATCGCCCGGATGAGCAGAGGATGGGCAGAGCGGCGCAAACGCTCATGCACGGCATGCGCATAGGTAAAGGTATGCAAAACAGAGATCCAATCGCCGAAATCGTTCTGGGTATGGAAGCGGACGATCCGTTCCGCCGCAGCCAAAGCAACCAGTTGGGCCAGTCGGGCCGGATGTGCGCCGGATTGCAAGAGCGTTGTGACAAGGTTCACTGTTTCTAGTGGTTCGTCACGCAACAGCTGTTCCACGAGTTTCTCCTCATCTGCTGCGGAAATATCGGTATAGGGCTCGCTCAGAGGGAGGCGATCCAACTGCGCGAATGCTTCCTTCAGCGGAACGACCAGATTCACTGGCGACTGCCACTGATGAAGTTCCTCGCTCCGGGTCGGATTGGCGAGGAGCCGAACCAGTGAGGTCAGCGTCTGCGCGGTGTGCTCTTCGCCGATCAGGCCAATCGCTTCAAAGGCTTTATTATGGAAATCGAACGTATGACCGCCGTCCAAATAAAAGTGGTCCGTCGCCGCCACCAGCATCATCTCCGAAAGCAGCTCCAGGGAAGCCCCCTGACGGATCGCCGTGAGCAGCACTCTTTCAGCCCCTTGTGTGTCGCGGACCTCGATACAGCTGCGGTACCATTCCGTCAGCCGCTCGAACGGCACGTCTGCTCCCGGCAGCGGCTTTAGCAGATGCCGAGCCGCCGCACCGGAGCTGTTGCGGGCCACATGGCGCAGCCCTTGATAAAGCGCGAGGATCGTTCCTGCTTTATCCAGCTTCGGCAGCACATTGGCCATCGCGGTAAGGATGGTGAGGCCCGAATTCCAGCCTCTCCCATAGACGGTGCCGAAATGGATGCCGACCTCCACGATTTCCGCTGCCGGAACACCGGCTTCCACCAATCCGACAACAGCTTTGGCGATCACGAGACCGAGATTTTGTTCCAGACCTTCTCGCAACCGAAGTTTGTATTTCTCTATGCTGTTCGTCTGTTTAGGATGCGGATTTACCCAAACGACTCCATTTTCAATTTTCACTTCATGCGACGGCACATCGTCCGCCCACGGGTCCAACGTTCCACCGCTGCAGACGTCAAAGCGCGCATGGTGCCAATGGCAGGTGAGGATCCCGTCGCACAAGCTGCCCATATGCAGCGGAAATCCCATGTGCGGACAGCGATTGTCTACCGCATAAACCTTCTCCTCATGATAAAACACAGCGATCCCGCCATGAATGAACTTGTGGCCCTTCTCTTGGAGCGACGACAGTGTACCCGCATTGATCCAGGGCTGGCTTTCGGCTTTGTGCATGCTGATGATCCCTCCATCGGATTTACGTATTTTTACACAAATTTACCATTGCCTTTCCACTTTGTCAACTTTTTCATTTGTAATGTATGGTAATATCACTGTTTCGCTTGGTCTTCCAAATCGGTGCCGAATTTCCATACTTCTTGAAAGATAGGGCAGCGTTTCGCGGGCGCTTGAGAGGGGAGAAGCGATCATACAGGAGGGAATTTTACAATAATTAGGTGTCATTGTACAAAAAGTATAAAAAACGGGTGAATACATGGCTGTGATGAACGGTTTTCCATACAGTTTGCTTAGTGACAATCCCACTTGTTTCCATTATCCTTCTCATATGACTGAAAATTTACAAAAATAAAAAAGATGGTGAGTGAACGATTGGAGACGGCGCTGAGCCAGGGGATTTCATGCACTTATACTTTTGTCTAGTAATGAGCTAAAGTCCTGATTCAGCAGTCTGCCTTTTTTCATCAACCGAATGCTTTCGCCAAAAGGGGGAGAATCATTATGAAAAAGTGGCTCACCATGGTTACAGGGGCAACGCTGCTGCTTGGTGTAGCGACCGGCTGCAGCTCCACGCCAACAGACACCGCACAGACAACGACCACGAATACCACGCCAAGCAATACGCAATCGACAGAGCCGGCAAAAAGCGGGCCGATGGTGCTGCGCTGGACGATCAGCGGCGAACCGCCGACGATGGACCCGGGGATTGCAACCGAATCGGATTCCATGGACATGATCAACGCCTGTTTTGAGGGCTTGACCAGCTATGATTTGAACGGTCAGCTGGACAATGCCGTGGCGGAGAGCTTCACCAATTCACCGGATTACACCAAGTTCACTTTCAAAATTCGCAAGGACGCGAAATGGCAAAACGGCGATCCTGTAACGGCACACGATTTCGAATACGCGCTGAAACGCAATCTCGATCCGAAAACGGCATCCGGCTATGCGTATCAGCTTTATTACCTCAAGGGCGGAGAAGAGTACAACACAGGGAAAGGCAAGGCGGAGGATGTCGGCGTCAAGGCGGTTGACGACTATACGCTGGAATTCACGCTGAAATCACCGACACCGTTTTTCCGCGAGCTGACGCAGTTTACAACGCTTTTCCCGCTGCATCAAAAAACGGTGGAAAGCAACCCGAATTGGGCGTCGGACCCAAAGACGCTGATCGGGAACGGACCGTTTGTGCTCGATACATGGGAGCATAAGACCAAAATGGTCTTTACGAAAAGCCCGACGTACTGGGACAAAGATCATGTGAAGCTCGACCGCATCGAGATTTCCATGATTGAAGACAACAATACCGCGCTGTCGATGTTCGAAGGCGGCGAGACAGACTGGGGCGGCTATCCGGCGACAGGCTTGCCGGCGGACGCGATTCCCAAGATCAAGGAAGAAGGCAAGCTGATGGTCGCCGACAACCCTGGTACACAGTCGGTCATTTTCAATACCACCAAGCCGCCGTTCAACAACAAGAAAATTCGCCAGGCGTTCTCCTATGCAATCAACCGTCAGGAAATCATCGACAATATTTTGCAGACAGGAGTCCCTGCCGCCTATGGCTGGGTGCCGACATCGATGGGTCTGAAGCCGGACGGATACTTCAAAGAAGATCCTGCCAAAGCCAAGGAGCTGCTTGCGGAAGGGATGAAGGAGTTGGGGCTGAAAGAGTTCCCGGAAGTCACCTATTCCTATAATACATCGGATATTTACAAAAAGATGGCGGAAGCGCTGCAGGACCAATGGCGCAAAAACCTGGGCGTAAACGTCAAGCTCTACAATACCGAGTGGAAAGTGTACAACGACAATGTGCACAGTGCCAATTATGATCTCGGCCGCTTTATGTGGGGTGCGGACTTCAACGATCCGATCAACTTCCTGGAAATGTTCCGCGACAAAACGGGCGGCAACAACAATCCGAAATGGGAAAACGCCAAATTTAAAGAGCTGATTGACAAGAGCTACCAAGAAACCGATCCGGCAAAGCGGAAGCAAATTTTGCTCGATGCGGAAACGATCCTCATGGATGAAATGCCGCTTGCCCCCATCAACTTCCGTGGAAATCCGTACGTGAAAAACGATCGGGTCAAAGATTTCATCATCTTCCCGCTGGGCGGAGCTTACTTCAAATACGCCTATATCGCCAACTAAACAGCAGACGGCCGCTTCTCTTGCAAAAGGGAGCGGCTGTTTTTTCGTTTCCGCGCCGCGCTGCATTTTTTTACAAGCAAGCATTTCCTCTTGATTTGCTGCGTATTCTTTATCTAACATAATTTGGCCGTTTGCGAACGACACTAAGAAATAGCTTGACCGTCGGAGCCTTTGCGCTTACACTTCTGTTACTATATTTTGTCATTATTCCAACTATTTGCAGCGCAACGTTCTTGCATTGGCAAAGCGGCGACGGAGACTAGAGGAGAGACGACACGATGGCATACGACTTCATGATCAAGTTGAGTATTTCTTTGTTTTTGGGGCTTTTGATCGGCATCGACAGGCAACTGAAGAGCAAACCGCTCGGGGTAAAAACAAGCATGGTGATTTCTGTGGCAAGCTGTCTGGTGACGCTCGTTTCGATTGAAGCGGTCCACCGCTATTCGGTGCCCGGCCATACGAATATGGACCCGATGCGGCTGGCGGCCCAGGTCGTCAGCGGGGTTGGTTTTCTTGGTGCCGGGGTGATCTTGCGCCGGAGCAATGACGTGATCTCGGGGCTGACTACCGCATCGATGGTGTGGGCGGCATCCGGCCTCGGAATCGCTGTCGGCGCCGGCTTTTATTATGAGGCGATCACGGCCAGCCTGATGATCATTTTTGCGATCAATGTGCTGCCGTTCTTTATCAAGATGATCGGTCCCAGCTCGCTGCGGAAACGAGACTTGTCGATTCGGATTGAGGTGGAGGAGAACCATGATCTGAATGCTCTTTTCAAAGAAATCAAGCATCTGGATATGACGATCAAGCGGGTGAAGGTCCGAGATTTGGATAATGGCCACCAGCGGCTGGAAATGCTGATTTTGGCCCCGGAAAAAATTTATACGACCGATGTTTATACGTTAATCAAAAACGTGCACCATGTCTTGTCTGTCGATGTGGAGAGCCGATGAACAACGAAAGCCGCCTCTGCACTCTGGCAGGGCGGCTTTCGCGCTGTCCGGTACGCCAACTGCTCCCGGTCATGCGTCGCAATCGGCTGAAAGGGTAACAAGCGCATAGACAGTGTGATATAATTTGCAAAGTGCAAGAAGGAAAAGGAGACATCGATCTATGACCGAACCTTGGTTTGAACGCAGCTTTCGGGAAGATTATTTGCTGGTGTACCGGCATCGCGACGAAAGCTCTGCCAATCAGGAAGTAAATGAGTTATTAACCCACCTGCCGATCAAGCGCCAGGGCCGCGTTCTCGATTTGTGCTGTGGCAGCGGACGGCATTCGCGGGCGTTGGCAGCGCGCGGCTATGAAGTGGTCGGCGTGGACCTGTCTGACGTGTTTCTGGCTTTGGCCGAAGAGCAAAATACATACGACAATCTTCATTATTTTCAATACGATATGCGGGACATCCCCTTTGAGCAAGAATTCGATATCGTCTTTAACCTGTTCACCAGCTTCGGCTATTTTGCCACAGACGACGAGAACCGGTTGGTAATTGCCAACATGATGAAGGCGCTCAAGCCTGGCGGCGAGGTGGTCATCGATTATTTGAACCCCGCGTATTTGAAAGCAAATCTGGTGCGCCATTCCGAGCGGGAGATCGAGGGGCTGATGATCGAAGAGGAGCGGACCATCGAGGAAGGCTATGTCAAAAAGCGAATCCGCATCACCGATGCGGAAGCCTCGGGGACGCGGGAATATTGGGAACAGGTGCGTCTGTATGAACAGGGGGAAATGCTCGAGATGCTGAAGGCGGCCGGCTTCAGCGAAATTCAAACGTTCGGCACGTACAGTTGCGAGCCGTATGAGAGCGAGCAGTCCAAGCGGATGATTTTTTACGCGCGGAAAAAAGGCTGAAAACGGTGTCAAAGTTAGGCCGAATGGCGGCGCGTAGCCAGTGATTTTTTACGCCGGTTCCTTCATATGATGAAAGCAAAAGGCACGGCCATTCATCGGCCAAGGGAGGGAACCGCCATGACCAAGCTCACCATCGATCAGGTCAAATTCAATCTGGGAAAAGTGCCGGGTTGGAGTCTGACGGATGACGAGCGCGCGCTGACGCAAAGCTTTACCTGTACACCATTTCCAAAAGCGATGGAGTTCGTCAATCGGGTCGCCTCCTATTTGGGGCAAGACCACGACCACGCAGAAATCCGAATCGCCGGCGATCGGGTCACATTCGTGCTCTCATCCAAAAAGGCCAACGGATTGACCGGCAAAGACTTCGCCATCGCCCAAGCGATTACGAAATTGAGTGGATAAATCCACTAAATTTATGCCATCCAAAAGCATAAACAATGCCCATTGTCGAGAACCCACTACGGTCCCTCACCAATGGGCTTTTTTCTTTTTTATTTATCATTTTTTAAGTTGTAAAGATTTTGTCTTTTTCCCGCAGCTCAGGGATTTTCGGAAAAACGTGGAGCGAAAGCTTTGGCGGTGCCTGCCAGGCGGGGGCAAAAAAACGAAAACGTCTTTCGCGCCACATCTGCTTCCTTGTGATGCTTCCGCCGCGCAGCGTGTGGCTTTGGGGCGCGGTTTTCGTTTTTTTGCTCCCGCCGTTCTCCCCGACCTCCTTGCTGGCATCGACAAGTCTTTCGCGCAACGTTTTTCCGAAAATCCCCTCGCCTCCACCAAACCAAAATCTTTACAACCTCACCCTCCTCAACCTCAACGCATTCCAAACCACCGTAATCGAACTCATCGCCATCGCCGCTGCGGCCACCCACGGGGCCAAAAAGCCGAGCATCGTCAACGGAATTCCGATACAGTTGTACGCAAGCGCCCAAAACAGGTTTTGCTTGATATTGCGCATCGTGGCCTGGCTGAGCAGCAGGGCAGTCACCAAACCGTCCAAATCTTTGCGCATGATGACCACATCGGCGGTGGAAATGGCGACGTTTGTCCCGGTCCCGACCGCCACGCCGATATCGGCCACCGACAGGGCAGGGGCATCGTTCGTGCCGTCGCCGACCATTGCGACGAGCTTGCCTTTTTGCTGGTACGCACGCAAAATCCGTGCTTTTTCCTCCGGCAGCACCTCGGCATGCACGCGGGAAATGCCTACATGGCGTGCGACCGCTTGGGCGGCACGCTCGTTGTCGCCTGTGATCATCGTCAATTCCTTGCCCATTTTATGCAGGCGCATGATCGCTTTGCGCGAGCTTGGCTTGATTGTGTCCGTCACCGCGACAAGCCCCGCCAGCGTGCCGTTGACTGCCATCATGACGACATTTTTGCCTTGCAACTCCGCATGGGAGAGCATATGCTCGGCCCGCGACAGATCGATCCCGTGCTGCTGCAAAAAGCGGGACGAGCCCGCAAGCACGCGCTTTCCTTCCACGACCGCTTCGACCCCAAAGCCCGGGATTTCCCGTTGGTTGCAAGCCTGGGGGAGTGGACCGGCTTGTTGTACAGCCGTACGCAGCAAAGTCTGGGCGATCGGATGCTCGGATTGCTGCTCGACGCTGCCGAGCATGCGCCAAAACGATTGCTGCTGACCGACCAAAACCCACACATCGGAGACGTGCGGCTCCCCTTTGGTGATGGTTCCGGTTTTATCAAAAGCGATCACATCCGCTTTGTGCAAAAGCTCCAAGTCTTTTCCCTGTTTGAACAGCACCCCTTCACGGGCAGCAACGCCTGATCCGACCAGGATAGAGGTAGGGGTGGCGAGGCCGAGCGCACAAGGGCAAGCCACGATCAGGACGGCGATCGCTTTTTCCAGCGCCGTCCCCAGAGCGCCAGGATTGAACAGGACGTACCAGGCGAAAAACGTAATGGCGGCGATCGTGACGATGATCGGGACAAAGACTTCCGTCAGCTCGTCCGCGATACGCTGGATCGGCGCTTTTGTCGCCTGCGCCTCCTCGACGATGGCGATGATTTGGGCGAGCGCGGTTTCGCTGCCGATCTTGGTCACTTTGAGGGTGAGCGGGCCGCTGATATTGCGGGTCGCGCCGATCACCCGGTCGCCCGCCTGCTTTGCGACAGGAATGCTTTCGCCGGTAAAAGCCGATTCGTCGACGACCGAAGCGCCGCTTACGATTTCACCGTCCGCAGGTATCGTCTCTCCAGGCCCAACGAGCACGAGATCGCCGCGCACCAGCCCCTCGATCGGGATGATGACGGTTTGCTCTTGGCGGATGACCTTTGCTTCCTTTGATTGCAGCTCATACAGCTGCTCCAGCGTCCGCAGTGTTTTGTTTTTGGAAACGGCTTCCAAAAGCTTGCCGATGCAAAGGAATGTGATAATCAGCGCGCTGGATTCATAATAGAGCGGCGGATTGTGCAGCGAACGATCCGGCCACGATTGAAACGTCAAGTAATGGCTGTAAAAAAAAGCGGCGGAGGTGCTGAGCACGACAAGCACATCCATGTTCGCCGAGCGGTGCCGCAGCGAGTTCCATGCCCCACGGTAAAACGAGAAGCCGATGAGAAACTGGATCGGAAAGGTAACGAGCAGCTGAAACAGCGGATCGAGAAAAAGGGCGGGCACATAGACGAACGATAAAAACGGGATGTGTGCCGCCATCGCCCAAAGCAACGGGACGGACAGCACGAGCGCTGTGATGCTTTTTAGCGCTAACCTGCGAATCTCGCTTCCTGAATCAGGCGGCGTTTCCGAATTCTCGCGCTGCATCACTGCTGTGAACCCCAGCTGATTCACTTTTTCTGCGATCCGGCTGTGGTCGATTTTGGCCGGATCGTAAGTCACTTTTCCCCGCTCCATCGTGAGATTGACCTGCACGTCGAGCACACCTTCTGCGCGGCCCACCACTTTTTCGATCCGGTTTGCGCAAGCCGCGCAAGTCATTCCTTTTATTTGAAAGGTTGTCGTCGGATATTTCATCTTGTTCCCCCTCGCATACGCAAGCGTGTCCACAAAGGATGTGTATGCGTTTTTTGGCGGAAATAGAATGTACACCGCCTGACAGGAATACGTTTAAGCAAAAGAAGAGGAGGGAGCGTCGCATGCTGCATCGCGCTTTTGCTGCGGTTTTCATGCTGCTGCTGCTGATTGCGACCGGATGTGCGGCATCGAAACAAGCAGATCCGGCATCATCAGTAGCGCAACCAAACAAGGAGTTCGCTATTTCGATCACGCCGGCGCCAGCGGTAAGCTTGAAGGAAAACAAATTGGTGCTGGCGCTGACCGCGGAACAGCAGCAAGCATGGGGGAATGCAACGGTCTCGGTAAAGCTGGGGATGGACGGAATGGAGCATGGGGAGGAGGCTGTTGCGGCAGAGGCCAAGGGGGAAGGGCGCTACGAGGCGACGGTCATTCCGACGATGGCGGGGCCATGGATCGCCCATATCACAATCGCAGGCGACCAAGGCGAAAAACAGGTAGCGTTTCCCTTCGAGGCGGTGCGATAAAAAGCCAACGGCCGGGCTGCTACCACAGCCACGGGCTGATGCCAGGAATCCAGCCGTTGAAGACCATCCCGCGCAAAATGGCGAGCAAGCCGAATGCGACCGCAAGCCCATTGGCGACGAACAGGACGCGTCGGCGAACCGCTTTGCCAAGGCCGATGGCAAACAGCCCGATGACGAGCAGTGCGGGCAGCGTGCCCATGCCGAAGCTGAGCAAGGTGAGCGCGCCTTGCATGGCACTGCCGGTCGTCGCGGCCTTCATGTGCATCGTATAGGTAAGTCCGCATGGAATGAAACCAAACAGCAGGCCGCCCAGAAAGACGGGGAGCAGGCCTGCTTTTTGCTGATGCGCTGTGATGAAGCGTTGGACAGGGGCCAATCGGGTCGGGCTCCATGCTGCAAAAGGAAGCGCGTATTTGCGGAACACCCACAGCAGGATGAACGAGCCGCCCAACAGATTCGCGACACCCTGGATGCCGACCAGTTGACCGGCTGCCGAGACGAAGGAGCCGATGAAGCCCATAAAGCCGCCGATCAGGATATAGGTGCAAATCCGCCCGGCATTATACGCCAGGATGGCGGGAAGCACCTGTTCTTTTTTTGCCTGGAGCGTCCAGGCGGACATCATGCCGCCGCACATCCCCATGCAGTGGGGCGCGCTCAAAAGGCCGGTCAACAAGACCATGCCGTACTCGTAGATGCCGGTGCCCATGGGGAATTCGCCTCCCTTTTGTGCCTGCTCCCTAACCTATATGTCGAAAATCGCCGGTTTACGTCTGCAGGACACGCCGAAGCGCTCTCGTTTTTGCATAATCGTTTGTCAAAATCCCCGGTTGATTGATATAGTAAGAAAAGGACGCCGCGCACTTGGACTTTTGAGCGAAAAGTCGGCGGCAAGTGCAACGCGATAGGGGGAACGACAATGATGGACGATTATGTTGCGAAAAACAAGGAAACGTTTGACCGGCTGGGAAGCGCGGCGACAGACGTGGATGATTTGATAAAAATTACGTTACAGGAGCTTCCTGCCTTCCAAATGCTGCTTGCAGGCGGCAAAGTGCTCGATTTGGGCTGCGGGGTCGGCCATGATTCCCTGCGGCTCAAGCGCCATCGCCTGGATGTGCAAGGGCTTGACATCAGCGAGGCGATGCTGGCAGAAGCGAAGCGGTCCGTCGAGGGCGTGCCGTTTTGGCAGGGCGATTTCCGCGAGCTGCCGTTTGAAGACAACAGTTTTGACGGCGTATGGGCGAATGGGACGCTGTTTTATGTCACGCCGGAAGATTTGGGCAAAACATTGTCCGAGGTTGTGCGCATACTAAAGCCGTCCGGCGTGTTTTTCGCCTCGTTTTTACAAGGGGAAGGCGACTATACGCTCGACTCGCTATACTTCCGCCGCTATAGCGTGGAAGAGCTGGACAGCATGTACCGCCAAGCCGGATTCCGGACGATCGATCGGGCACAGACAGCCGGTGGAGAAAAATACATCAGTTTGACCGCGGTCAAATAGGAGGATTATTCGTGGACATTCAGACGCATGCGGAGCTACTCCGCATTTTGGAGAGCGAATTCGTGGGAGTGCAAGCACAGTTCATCTTCACCCAATGGGATACCGACGGAGAAGACGAAGAGGAGAGCACCTTTGCGGCGCGCCTGGTAAAAGTATCGTTGTCCGACAACGAGTTTGAAGAAAAAGACTTGCTGCTTGCGCTGGAAAACGAAGCGGGCGAAGAGCTGGAGCTTTTGATGGAACTGCCTGGCGTCGAGGAAGATCTCGGTTCTTTTGCGGACGGACGCCTGTCCCTTTACGGAACGGAAGCGGAACTCGTGCTGCAGAAATGAGCAAACTGGAATCATACCGCTATTACGGAACGACCGACCCGATGTCGGGCAAGGAAGCGTACCAATGCGACCGGTACGTAAAGCGGCAGAAAGCGAATCTGTACGTCTATGGGCGGTTTTTGCTCGATATGCCGGCACTGATGCGCCCGTTTCACTTGGACTGCTGGCAATGCAGAAAGGCGCATCGCGAGACTTGCTGTGAAAATGGACAGCCGTATGCGGTCGCTGACTGGCAAAAGCCGATTCTCGATGCGGCAGCAGGCGAGATCGTGGAGCGGTATTTCCCGCAGCAGGCGAAAGAAAGCGTCGTGCGGCACGGCATCTGGGACACGTTCAATACGGTCGGCTCGCTGCGCAGCCAGCATGGCAACTGCGTGTTTTTTAAAGAAATCAACGGGCGCAACTGCTGCGCGATCCATGCTTTTGCGGAACACGAGGGTAAAGAGGTGTACCAGCTGAAGCCATTCAGCTGCATGCTTTATCCGCTGGAGCTGATCGAGATGGGCGATACCGTCTTGATCACGGCTCTGACGGAGGAGACAGCGCATTTTTCACGCTGGGGCTTTGATTATTTGGAACAGTTTTACTGTGCAAGCCTGGATCGGCGCAAGCTCGCCAAACATCTCGATCATTCGCTGTTTTCGCCGGAAGGCTACCGGCCGGCATACGAATGGAACGAATTCATCATCCACCATGCATTCGGAGCAGAGGTTGTACACGCGATCCGGACGCTTGTCGAACAAATGAAAATGGAAGAAGACGACCGCATCCCGATGTAAGGGAGGCGGTCGTTTTTTCCAGTAGTAGGGCAGCCAGGTTTTCAAAACGCAACAAGAGGCGGTTCCGCACAACGGACCGCCTCTTGTACCAAGCCGTATGTTCCGCTCAAAGGAGCATCAAGATACGGGTTCGCCTTGCTGCGCTTCATAAAATTCCTGGAAATTTTGCCGGTGCTCGCGGCGTTCCTTGCGAATCCGGTAACGGTCATGAGCGCTGTTGAAATGGAACTTCTCTTCCTCGGTTTCCGGATACACCGGCGGTACCGGGATCGCTTTGCCATTATCATCGACCGCGACAAAGGTCAGGTAAGACGTGCCGGTCAAATGGCGCTCCCCTGTCGTTAAATCTTCCGCTTCCACCTGTACGAACACTTCCATGGATGTCTTATGCGTCCACGTCACATAGGCCTCCAGGCAGATCGCCTGCCCGACCCGGATCGGTTTGAGGAAATCAAGGCTGTCTGTCGAAGCGGTGACCACCATCGCGCGGGCGTGCCGCATCGCCGTCACGCTGGCCACCTTGTCGATGTAGGCCATCACTTTGCCGCCGAAAATCGTGCCGTGAAAATTGGTATCAGGAGGAAGCACAATGTCTGTCATGTATGTTCGTGAAGCGCTCATCGGTTTGGCTTGCATAGGTAACTCCCATCCTTCATTTGCGTTAAATGCGACCTTGAAACGAATCTTATTGTAACGCAAAGCATTCCGTGCCACAACTATCTCACCAAAACGCCATCTTTGATCAGCTGCTCCGCTTTCGCCATGTCGAGATGCATTTCACGGTCCTCCACCAGGCGAGGGATGACTTGGCGCAGCTTCTCATACGCTTTTGCCGTTCCTTTGCCCAATGCGCCTGTGCCGAAATCGATCGCTTGTGCGGCTGCCAAATACTCGATGCCAAGCACCTTGCACACGTTGTCGATCACCGAGCGCAGCTTGCGGGCAGCGGTTGTGCCCATGCTGACATGGTCTTCCTGGTTGGCGGACGATGGAATCGAGTCGACGGATGCCGGGTGGCAGAGCACTTTGTTCTCCGAGACAATCGAAGCCGCCACATACTGGGTGATCATAAAGCCGGAATGCAGGCCGCCATTTGGCGTCAGGAAAGCAGGCAGCCCGCTCAGCTGCGGATTCACCAGCCGTTCGGTGCGCCGCTCGGAAATGTTGGCCAGCTCCGCCATCGCAATTGCGAGAAAGTCTGCGACCAACGCCATCGGCTGGCCGTGGAAATTGCCGCCGGAAATCACATCGCCCGTTTCCGGAAACAGGATCGGATTGTCGGTGACGCTGTTGCATTCACGGCTGACCGTTTGCCACACATAGTTGAGCGTGTCGCGCGTAGCACCATGCACTTGCGGCAGGCAGCGCAGGCTGTACGGATCTTGCACGCGCAGCTGGCCTTGTGCGGTCGTGCGTTCGCTGCCTTCAAGATGGGAAAGCAGGATGCGGGCTGACTCCTGCTGGCCCGGATGCGGACGCACGGCGTGCAGCTGCGGATCGAATGCTTTCGGGATTCCGCGCAGCGCCTCGACGGTCATCGCGGCAATGACCTCGGCGCTTTCCATCGCGATGCGGGCATCATAGAGGGCGAGGCACAACAGCGCGGTCATCGCCTGTGTCCCGTTGATCAGCGCCAAGCCTTCCTTCGCCTGCAGGCGAATCGGGGAAAGACCTGCTGCTTGCAGCGCGTCCTTGCCGGGGAGACGCTGTCCTTTGTATTCTGCCTCGCCTCTGCCCAGCATAACCAGAACCATGTGGGCAAGCGGTGCCAAATCGCCGCTTGCGCCGAGCGAGCCTTGCTGCGGAATGATCGGATGCACACCTTTGTTGACCATCGCGAGCAGAAGCTCAAGCGTCTCGGGACGAATGCCGGAAAAGCCTTTGGACAGCGCATTGATACGCAGCACCATCATGGCGCGGACAACTTCCTGCGGATAAGGTTGACCCATGCCGCACGCATGGCTGATAATCAAATTTTCCTGCAAATCGCTGACATCTTCTTTGGAAATCACGACATCGGAAAACTTCCCGAAGCCGGTTGTGATGCCATACACGACCCGCTGCTCCTCCACCATCTTTTCGACCATGCTGCGAGACACTTTCACGCGCTCGCGTGCTTCTTCCGTCAAGTCGATGGTTGCGCCCACGTTCCGCGCTACCTCTGTCACTTGCTCGATGGTCAATTGCTCACCGTTTAAAAATACAGTTTGCATCATTGCTGTTTTTTCCATATCGTTTCCTCCTTTAGCATAGCAAAGAGCGCAAAAGGAAAGGGGCCAGGAAAATTTTCCTAGCCCCTTGCACCGTATCCTTTTATCGTTATCATGGCACCGCTTACATGCCGCTTGCATCCGAATCCGCTCATATGTGTACACTCCGCTTCAACAGCTGAAATGGTATTCAACTTTATTGTAGCTGTTTTTGGCCCGGAGTCAACGACAATGTGACGCTGCTTGCGAATTTAGACAGGTACCTAAAAATCGGGCGCCTTTCACAGGCCCAATCTAGGCAAGCGTCGTCTCTCTTGGCGGGTGAATGTCATACCATGTACTGTGTCTTGTAACGAAAGAGAGGACGTGAGTGTACTTGGAAAAGGAAAGAAGACATCCGCATGTCATGCCATCACCCATGATGCCATCACCGAACCGGCCGTCACCCATGATGCCATCGCCCATAATGCCGTCGCCGAACCGGCCGTCGCCCATGATGCCGTCGCCGAACCGACCATCGCCCATGATGCCGTCACCGAACCGGCCCATGATGCCGAAAAAAGAACATCCGCGGCCGCCGGTATTCGTAAAACCAAAAGAACGTCCAATGCCAATGCCGTTGCCGATTCCGCAGCCAGCGCCGAAACATGAATCCATACAGATCTATATTTTCAAATTCCAGTTCCATATGGAGCGCATGCGTTACTACAGACATAAGTGTGACCAGCATTACGGCAATCGCAAGCGGTATCGCAAATATTACCGCCATTACATGTTCCACAAAAGCCGCATGCAGCACTATCACGGATTGTGCGGACCGCACATGCATCACCATCACCACATGATGGAATCAAGCTCTTGCTTCGGCAGCACCAGCACAATGGCGGAAAGCTCTTGCGGCTGCGGTTGCGGTGGGCGATGCAGCGGATCGTCCTCATCTTAAAGGGCGTGCCCAGCGCCGATGTGTCAATCGTTTACGGACGAACCGACGCATCGGCCCATTTTTTGCGCAAATTCAGCAGCGCTTCGTCTTTCTTTTTGCATTCCAGCATGACATCGATGTCATAATCGGCGAGAGCCGCCGCAAACCGCTCAAAATCTTCCAACACGATCTCATCCGCATGGCTGCGGAACTCGCTGTCCGATTTGGGCGAGGAAAAATGCAATTTCGGCGTGCGCTCCCCCCACGTCTTGATGACTCGCGGAAGATAATCCACCCAGTTTTCCCCGTTGTTTACACAGTGATGGTGGTGGACGTCGAGCACCATCGGAATGCCGAGCTTCTCACATAACCCGAGCACATCGACCATGGTGAAGGAGGTGTCGTCGTTCTCCACGACCAGGCGCGCTTTCACATGGTCAGGAAGCAAGTCAAAATGGGCGGCGAACCGCTCCAGCGACGTTTCCTTGTCATCGTATAAGCCACCGACATGCGTAACCAGCACCGAATTGTGGTCAAGCCCCATCAGGTCAAACACTTTGGCATGGTAATCAAAATCTTTGATCGTGGCTTCCAGCACATTGGGCTTGGGTGTATTAAGGATGCTGTAATGCCCGGGGTGCGAGGTAAGGCGCATGCCTGTTTTTCGGATATAATCGCCCGCCTTTTCAAAGTCCCAGACGAATTCCTTGGCCCAGTCCCATTCTTTTGCAATGTCATGGGTAGCGAACGGCACAAACTCGGAGGGCAGGCGGTATAGAAAGATTTGATGCTTTGCATTATATTCAAGAAGATCCATCAGGTTGAAAAAATTGGTCTGCAGGATTTGCCGCAATTTTTTCAGCTGGCCCGCTTGATCCAGCTTGTTCAACTGGGCGATGGTCGTCTTTTTGTTAGGGTTGTTGGGAGTCGCCATACTGATACATGCATAGCCCAAACGAATCATCCACACGCCTCCTTTCACTCATAGCTAGTATTGCCCCAAACCCGCGTTTTGGCGCTGCATGAAGGGCGGGATTTCGTGGGAAGATAGAGGAAACGCAGGAATTGCAAGGAGGATCAGATGGCTACGCATGAATTAGCCGCACAATATTTGGATGGATTGCGCGCGTTTGGACAAGTCATGCCGGGTGTCATGGACGCCTATAACCTGTTTACAACGAAATGCTTCGCTCCCGGGGACCTCAGCACAAAGGAAAAGCATTTGATCGCTCTTGGAATATCGCTGTTCGCCGGCAATGAGCATTGCATCGTTTATCATCTTGAGGCGTTGCGCAGGGAAGGTGTCAGCCACCAGCAGCTGGCGGAGACGGTGGCGGTCGCCGGCGCCTACGGGGGAGGTACCACGCTGTCGCACGGGGTCATTCTCATCAATGAAGTGATGAATAAAAACGCTTTGCAATGATCACGCGGCGCAAGCGGCCCCCGTCGGAGTGGCGGGGGTGTTTGCTGTTGGCAGCGGTGTTTTTTGAAAAATGTCATCGTTCGTTCACTTCTTTTTTTGATGGCAGGCGGGCAGCTATTGTACAGTTAAATGGAAGAGATTCGTTATCGATCACGCTAGCAGGAAAGGGGAGCATTCCTTCATGTTCCGACGTTTCATTATGATTGGTAGCATCTGCGCCTTTTTGGCGGTGGCCCTCGGCGCTTTTGGCGCGCATGTGCTCAAGCCGCATCTGTCGGCTGAGATGATGGCGGTTTTTGAAACCGGCGTCCATTATCATATGATGCATGCGCTCGGCATTTTGCTGATCGCGATTCTTGCGGAAAAATTCGGCACAAGCAAGCAGCTTGTACAGGCAGGCTGGGCGCTGTTCATCGGGATTATCCTGTTTTCAGGCAGCTTGTACGTGCTGGCTGTCACCGGGATCAAAGTCCTCGGCGCGATCACGCCGCTTGGTGGCGTGAGCTTTTTGTACGGCTGGCTGATGCTGTTTGTATTTGCGCTGAAACGGCGCTAGGGAAGAGGAGAGTTTGCCATGTTTTTCGTTGTGCTTACGTATCAAAAACCGATTGAGGAAGTCGAGAAGCATTTGGAGGAGCATATCTGCTTTCTGGACGCGCAGTATGCGGCGAAAAAATTCATCTTCTCCGGACGGCGCAATCCGCGGGTCGGCGGCGTCATTTTGGTCAACAGCACTTCGCGGGAAGAGGTACTGCGTATTTTGCAGGATGACCCCTTCCAAAAGCACGAAATTGCCGCGTATGAATTGATCGAGTTTACCCCATCCAAGTATGATGAGCGGTTTGCCAGCTTTCTTGCATAAGGCACAAAAACAGCCCCAGCGCGTTCGTAGCTGGGGCTGTTTTATGTGACCGCACAGGGAGGTCAGCCGGTATGACTCGCTGCTTTTGACCATTCTTCGCGCCGTTTCTCCAGTTCGACACGGCCGACGTGCATGGTGTAAAAGTAGCGCAGGCACGTCAAGCGGTGAAGATGGGCGAGAGCGGTGGAAAAATTCCCTTTGCAAGCCTCAATCTCGGCTTGGCAAAAGAGGTGGACTTCGCTGCGTGCCTTCTTCTTGAGCAGGCCATACGCCTCAACTGCTCCCTGCAAATCCCCAAGCCGGGCTTGCGAGCAGACGATGACGGTCAGCGCGTTGATGGAGGAAGGGTCGCGCTCGTAGACGCGTACAGCAAGATCGAGCGCTTCCGCATAGTTGCCGCGAAAATAATAAATGGCCGACAAATTGCAGAACAAGTATTGTGCCATCGCTTGATTGAAAAGCGATGGCGTATGTTTGCAAAGGGTCAACCCTTTGGCGATAAAATGCTCGGCGCCGTCATAGTTGCCCGACATGATTTCCCGGCTGGATTTGTCCAGGATGGCGACCATGCGCGAGCCGTTTCGCCGATAAGAAGCTTCCAGCAGCCGCATGATTCGCTCCGGCCGCTTGAACAGCGCCCCCATGTATTGAAAGCGGAATGGCCAATGCAGCCGAATGAAGACGGCAACCAGGACAGCCGCCAAACCGGAAACGACGGAAATCCAATTCAGTTGTAGCAGGCCCACGTCGGCAACATCCTCTCACGTTGAAGCAATTGGTACCATAGTAGCACAGTTTGCACAAGGCGAACAGAGGCGCGAACCGGGCTATTTTGCGAGATCGAGTTCTCCTTGCTGGGCGAGCGTCGTCATGGAGAACGCTTTGATTTTCGTTGGACTGACGGTATAGAGCGCATCATCGATATACAAGATTCGCTGGATGTTGTCGTTGCTGTCATACCAGTTGGCACCCGCCTTTTGCGCTGCATCGGGGGCGAGGTGGGTAATTTTTTTGCGCAGCTGGAAGCCGTTTTTCAGATCGAGCGAATAAACATAGGCCCCTTGGAACGAAAACTCCCCGTAGGCTGGAAAGTCGGTTGAAGCGGTATTTTTCTCTTTGTCCTCCGGTTTGAGCGTCATGACGGTGACGGGGAAGGCAAGCAAGTTTTTCTCGCGGGAGAACAGCAATGCGCGATGGTCGCGCAACAGCTCGGAATCGGTACCGCGGTCGCCGATGATCTCTTTGAATTGTTCAACCGGATGCGTGACATCGGTGACATCGAACAGCGCGATCTTCATCCCTTGGTACCAGGCGAAATTGCGCTTGCTGTCCATCGCCTCAATCGTGTCTTTGCCGAAGCCGATGACATGGTTTTCATCGTACGGATGCAGGTAATCGCTGTAGCCTGGGATTTTCAGCGCGCCGAGTATTTTGGGCGCACGCGGCTGTTTCAGATCGATGACAAACAGCGGATCGACTTTTTTGAAGGTGACCATATAGGCGCGGTCTCCCATGAAGCGGGCGGAATAAATTTTTTCGCCGGGCGCAATTCCTTCAAGCTTTCCCGCGATCGTCAGCTTTTCATCGAGCACGTAGATGTTGTTTTTGGACGTATGCTCGTCAGTCCGGAACAAGTCGCCATTGGTGGTGGCGATGCGCAGGTAGCCATTGTGCTCATCGAGCGAAAACTGGTTCAGGATCGTGCCGGGAACCTCCCCCTTCCCTTCATAGGAGACGGCATCGGCTTTCAAGGCAAATTTGTAAATGCTGCTTGTTTGATTCGAGGGCGGCATCACGCGGAAGAACGAATCCCCCGCCATTTTCGCCATCGGCTGGACAGGCGCTTGCTCCCATTGGGTCAATGTGACATAGAGATGGTCGGTAGAGGCGTACACATTTTCGCCGGAGCCAAGATAGGAGGACACCTTCATCTCCTTGTTCGCATCCAGATTGACCGCACCGATCAGCAAATAGTTGGGCTCGACGCGATCAGGAAAATAGCGGGTGTCCTTCAGACTGATGGACTGATACTCTTCCGATTGCTTGCTGTCGCGAAAGACCGGCATTTCCATCGGCTCTTTGCGCTCCACAAACGGGTAGTAGTCCAAATATTTGCTGCTGACCAGATACAGCGACGAACCGATCTTGCGTGACGAGACATAGCTGCCGTCAAGCTCCAGCTCGCGTACTTTGGCGATGTGGGCCTTGTCGCGAATATCGTACACATAGGCGTGCACCGTCGGCGAATAGGTGGGCTGGGCGATTTCAGCAGCGGATGCTTTTTTGGATGGAATCGTTCTCGTGGACGAGGTGCCGATGACGACCAGGTGGCTGTCATCCACGTACAGCTCGCTTGGCATAAACGTGCCGCCATCGAAACGGAGCGTCTTCACAATTTTCATGTCTGTTGCAGGATAAGCGCGGGTAATGACTACGTTTTCACCGGACGCTTGGTACAGATAGGTTCCGTCCGTTTTGATCACATCGCCCTCGTCCACGCCTTGGACCTGCACATTTGTTGCCGAGTAGTCGCGCTGTTCGGCCATTGCGGGCGCCTCAGCTTTTGCAGCAGGAGCGGCTGTCGCCTGCTCAAACACCATGACACCGCGGCCGAATGCCTGTTGCTGCTCGCTCGCTTTTTTCAGCAATTGCCGCAGTTTTTCTTCGGTTCCGATGACGGGAAGAGGCTCGGTTGAAGGGGGAGATACCGTGCTCTTTGCGTTGGATACATCGGTAGCAAACGAATCCGGGGGAAAAAAGAGAAAAGCGGCAGCGGTGATCATCAAGGCGCTGAGCGTGCCGGTTAGCCAACGTAATTTTTTCATGGGGACCTTCCTTTCCGATTGGCAAGGTTTTCTACTTCTTTGACGGCACATCCTCCTTTTTGTTTCCGCCACCCTGTAAAAAAACTTGGCGCTCACCAAACGTGCAGGTGTGCTATAATAGTAGACGTTTCGTGAGACTTTACACTTACTAGATTGAAAGAGGCGACATAGATGGAAAAGTTTAAAGAGAGCATGCTTGCGCTGATCACCGAAACGTCTACGTATTTGCCACCTGACGTGCGCGTCGCGATCAACGCTGCCAAACAAAATGAGGATGCGGGCACCCGTTCTGCGCTGTCTTTGGCGACGATCGCGGAAAACATCGTGATGGCGGAAGAAAACGTATCCCCAATCTGCCAGGATACAGGAATGCCGACTTTTGAAATCAAGACGCCAGTAGGCGCAAACCAAATCGAGATGAAAAAAGCGATTCTCGAAGCGGTCGTGGAAGCGACCAAAACCGGTAAATTGCGCCCCAATTCGGTTGATTCGCTCACAGGCGAAAACTCCGGCAACAATCTGGGAGCAGGAACACCGGTCATTCACTTCGAGCAATGGGAAAACGACTATGCGGAAGTGAAGCTGATTCTCAAAGGCGGCGGTTGTGAAAACAAGAACATCCAGTATTCGCTGCCAACCGAACTGGAAGGCTTGGGCAAAGCGGGCCGCGATCTGGACGGCATTCGCAAATGCATCCTGCATGCGGTATACCAAGCGCAAGGCCAGGGCTGCAGCGCAGGCTTCATCGGCGTCGGTATCGGCGGCGATCGCACATCCGGCTACGCGCTGGCGAAGCATCAGCTGTTCCGCCGCGTCGACGATGTGAATCCGAACGAAGATTTGGCCAAGCTGGAAGCATACATTATGGAAAACGCCAACAAGCTCGGGATCGGTACGATGGGCTTCGGCGGCAACACGACGCTGCTCGGCTGTAAGATCGGCGTGGAAAATCGCCTGCCAGCGAGTTTCTTCGTTTCCGTTGCGTACAACTGCTGGGCGTTCCGTCGCCAAGGCGTGCAAGTGGATGTCAATACCGGCGAAATCATCAAATACGTGTATAAAGATGAAGAAGTGAAAATGGATCAAGCAGCGCCGGTTGCGGCTGCCGAGGGTGAAGAGCGCCGCGAGATCGTGCTGCAAGCACCGATCAGCGAAGAGCAAATCCGCAGCCTGAAAGTCGGCGATGTGGTCATCATCAACGGCGAAATGCACACAGGCCGCGATGCGCTGCACAAATATTTGATGGATCACGATTGCCCGGTTGATTTGAACGGCGGCATCATCTATCATTGCGGACCGGTTATGCTCAAAGACCAGGAAGGCGAGTGGCACGTGAAAGCGGCAGGTCCGACCACGAGCATTCGCGAGGAGCCGTACCAAGGCGATATTATCAAAAAGTTCGGCATCCGCGCGGTGATCGGTAAAGGCGGCATGGGTGCGAAAACGTTGAAAGCGCTCGGTGAGCACGGTGCGGTATACTTGAACGCGATCGGCGGCGCAGCGCAATACTATGCGCGATGCATGGAAAAAGTCGAAGGCGTTGACTTCATGGAGTTCGGCATTCCGGAAGCCATGTGGCATCTGCGCGTCAAAGGCTTCGCGGCGATCGTGACGATGGATTCGCACGGCAACAGCCTGCATGCCGATGTAGAAAAAAGCTCCAAAGAGCGTTTGGCTGAGTTTGCTGAACCTGTTTTTAAATAAGGTGAAACAAAAATGAAAAGGGGTGTCCCGCACGTCTGGAAAGACGGGGGACAGCCCCTTTTTTCGTGTGTAATCGCGGAAGCGGCGCGATTTTCTGCAAAAATGGGCAAGTGACGCATGCCATCAGCCCTCATCCGGGCATAGGTTAGTATCGAGTGCTCAGAAAAGGAGTGGTGGAAGTGAACTATACCGTTCGACCTGGCGATACGCTGAACAGCATCGCCGCCCGTTTCGGGATTCCGGTGCAGGAGCTGATTCGCGTCAACCGGATCGCGCCGCCTTATTACATTTATGTCGGGCAAACCCTCTACATCCCGGTTTCGGGACCAGCACCGGGGCCAGGGCCAGCACCAGGGCCGGGGCCGGGGCCGGGACCAGGACCTGGAAGCGTCGAGCGCCGCCTCGATCGCCTGGAAAACAGAGTCGACCGATTGACGAATCGCATGGATCGTCTGGAGCGCCGCGTCACCCGTCTGGAAAGCCGATAAGAAAAAAACACGCGATCCGCGCAAAACGTGTGGATGGCGTGTTTTTTTGGGAAAACCGGCACCTATGGCGCCTCTGCGATGACACCGTCGAAAGCAGCTTGATAAATGGCACGGATGTCCTCGCGTGCAAGCGGCATTGGACTGCGGGCGAGCAGCCGTTTCTGCAGAACGCCGTCATCGGTGAGCGCATCAAGCGCTGATTCAGGAATACCAAACTGTTGTAACGTAGTCGGGATGCCGACCTCCGCGACAAGCCGCTTGATGGCTTCAATACAGCGAATGGAGGCGTCTTCTTCCGATACATAAGCTGAATTGCCGCCAAGCGCATTCAAGAGATCGGCCAAACGCTTCGTGCAGCTTTTTCGAATGTACCCCATCACATACGGGAGAAGCACGGCATTGGAATCGCCGTGGGACAGATGGAATTGCCCCCCGAGCGGATAAGCAAGCGCGTGCACAGCCGCGACTCCGGCGTTGAAAAAAGCGATTCCCGCCATGTAGCTGGCATGGCTCATCGCCGTTCGTGCCTCTTTGTCCGAGCCATTCCGGACGGCGCGCGGCAGGGACTGGCTGATCATGCGGACCGCTTGCAGCGCTAGGCCGTCGGTGGTCGGGCTGGCGAGCAAGGAGACGTATGCTTCAATCGCATGCGTCAGCGCATCGATGCCGGTTGCTGCGGTGACGCGCGGCGGCATGGACAACGTCAGCTGCGGGTCTACAATCGCGACATCGGCCAGCAAAAAATCATGGGCGATCACGTCTTTGGTCGTCGGCAAGGTCAGGACCGAGATGTTCGTGATTTCGGAGCCAGTGCCAGCCGTCGTCGGGATCAAAATTTTGGGCAGTCCTTTTCGGGACAAGGTACGGGTCGCGGTCATGGCCAAATAATCGGAAACGCTTCCTTCCTGGACGGCGAGCACTGCGGCCAGCTTGGTCAAATCAAGCGCGGAGCCGCCGCCGAGGCCGATGATGAGGTCGAACCGATGTTCCCGGGTGTAGGCGACCAATGCTTCCCCGACTTCAAGCGGTGGCTCCGGCACGACGCCCGTGTACACGTCCACCGCCAAACCGGCTTCAACCAATGGATGCT
This sequence comes from Brevibacillus fluminis, assembly GCF_052072235.1. Lineage (GTDB taxonomy): Bacteria > Bacillota > Bacilli > Brevibacillales > Brevibacillaceae > Brevibacillus_D > Brevibacillus_D fluminis_A. Next base: position 2,366,107 of record NZ_CM125436.1, read on the forward strand.
TGACCCGATCGGTCAGCCCGATTTGTTCGAGGATCGGATCGGTGACAATCAAGATCCGGGCGGCATGAAACCGGGTTACTTCCGGCACCAGCTTGTCGAGCGAGCCCCAGCCTGTGTAAGAGAGCGGGGCAAAGGCGAGTCTGGCAGTTGACATGGCGAAAACTCCTTTTCGTTATTCGTAATAGCCCTCCGTTGACTTGCGGAAGTTTTTGAACTGTTCGGCGTCATGCCCGAACCACACTTGCGCATCCGTTTGCTTGGCAAGCCGCTTGATTTTTTCCACCGTTTTGACATAGCCGAGCGAATCATAGATGATGCCTGGCGGCTTGATGGGAGGGCCATAGCTTTCGGCTGTGTAAATGGCGTCCGAGGCGAGGATGATGCTGCCGGTCTCAGGCAAATCCACCTGCAAGCCAAGCAACCCCCAGGCGTGGCCGCTGCCGAAGTTCAGCACTTTAATGCCTGCTGCCAAATCGAGATTGTCCTCTTCTTTTTTCACCGTGCGCCACTGCAGATTATTTTTGATCCAGGCATCGATATCGGCCCAGACATATGCGCCTTCCTTCTGGTTGCGGGCGTAGCTTTGCAATGTCCCGTTCAGTTCATCCTCGTGCACGATGATGGTGGCATTGGTGAACATCTCCAGGCAGCCGGCATGGTCGAGATGGAGGTGGGACGCGACGACGAATTTGATTTCCTCCGGACGCACGCGCAGCTGTTCAAGTCGATGATGCAAATAGCATTCTTCACCAGGCGTCCAGGGGAACATGCTTTGGGTCGTTTGGCTCCAACGACCTTCGGGACCCATGGATTCGGGATTGCAAGCGGTGTCAAACAGGATTTTGCCTTCGGGATGATCGATCAAGACCGTATAGATCGGGAATTCCACAAACGTCGCCGGCATGTTCGGATTGGCCAGCGTAGCCGGATTGTGCATGGCAATCATCCAGTTTTTATCCATTCGCATACGGCCGTTGTCCATCACGTACAGCTTCGGATGAGGTTTGATGATGTTTGACATAATAACGCCTCCTCATAATGTTTTGGCTTGATAAAGCGCTGCATGACAGCTCTTCCATCTGATCGCATACTATTGCATGTCTTATGCCAGAGAAGAATAGTGCGTTTTGCACAGGATGAAAAAAAGAACATGCGGAAAAAATTCACCAGGTGCAAAAGGGGAATGGCGAATGTAAGCGAATTCATTTGGTGAAGAAATTCACCAGAACAGGAAAAAATTCCGCATGACAAAGGTGTCAGGAAGGGGGATCAGGATGGAGGCGAGCCTGCTTACCAGCATCATCGAGCACTCGATCGACGGGATTTATGTCGTGGATGGCAACGGGATCACCGTCTTGCTGAATGCGGCGTATGAGGACATGATTGGCTACCGCCGTGAGCAGATGGTCGGGCGCCATGTCGCCGAACTGGCGCGGGAAGGTTTTTTTGACCAATCCGTCTCGCTTTTGGTATTGGAACAAAAAAAGAGCGTCACGATGGTGCAAAAAATCGGCGGACAAAAAAAGGATGTGCTGGTCACGGGCAATCCGGTCTTCGCAGCGGACGGCTCCATCCAGCTCGTGGTCATCTCAGTCCGGGACATTACCTATTTGAATGAATTGAAGCGCGAATTGAAAAAAGCCAAAACGATTTTCCAAATGCAAAATCATCGGTATGCGGTGGAAATCGACGGCGCCGAGCAGCAAATCGTGTTTCAAAGCCAAAAAATGATGCGCATCTATGAAAAAGTGCAGCAGGTCGCCCCCTATCCGACCGGAATTCTCCTGACAGGACCGTCGGGGGCGGGCAAGGAAGTGATCGCCAATCTGGTTCATCATTACAGCAAACGGGAGCAGCAGCCATTTATCAAAGTGAACTGCGGTGCGATCCCCGAGGCATTGCTCGAATCCGAATTGTTTGGCTATGAAAAAGGCGCATTTACCGGTGCCAATCGCGAAGGCAAAATCGGCCTTCTGGAGCTGGCTGACGGCGGGACCGTCATGCTCGACGAAGTCGGCGAAATGCCGATGGCGATTCAAGTGAAGCTGCTGCGGGTCATACAGGAGAAGCAAATCATGCGGATCGGCGGAATCAAGCCGCGCAGCCTGGACATCCGCATCATCTCCGCGACGAATCAAAATTTGCGCGAGCTGGTTCGCGCAGGCAAGTTTCGCGAGGATCTGTATTATCGGCTGAATGTCGTGGAAATCCAGATTCCGCCACTGGAAGAACGGCAGGACGACGTTCCCTTGCTCGTGCATCATTTCTTCTCATTCTTTTGCAAGCAGTACAAAGTGGACAAGCAGCTGTCCGATCAAGCCCGGGAGTTATTGAACAGCTACCACTGGCCCGGGAACGTCAGGGAGCTGCGCAACACGATGGAAAATCTGGTCGTTTCGATCCCGTCTTCCCTGATCGAGCCTTACGATTTGCCGCCGCATATTTTTGACCAGGAACGGGAAGAATTCCGCTCGTTTTCGCTGAAGGAACGCGTGGAGCAGTTCGAGCACCGGATCATTCAGGAAGCGATCGGGAGGCATGCTTCGATCCGCCAGGCGGCATTGCAGCTCGGTGTCGATCATTCCACGCTGCTGAAAAAAATGAAGCGGCGGATCGGCAAAACCAAACGCGCGGATCACGATCTGTAGCAAAAATGGGCATTCCGCCATGCCATGACACTTTGCCCGCTCCATCCGCTTTTGCATACGCTAAAGCAGAGAGAGAAAGCGAGGAGGTGCAATCATGGCCGGTATTAGCGGAATCATTCGCCATTTCGATGGGATTCGCGGTAAGGTTGTGCAGGTCAGGGAGCTGGTTGAAGTCATTGACCAAATGTTCGATTCCTTCGATCGGGCTGGGAAAATCAGCAAAACGATGCTGAAATCCTCCAAACAGGAAGATCATCCCGATTATTTTGAGAGCAAATAAAGGAAAACGGGTGAGCTGTATGTACGTGCGTTCCTAACGCTCCTGCAGTCGGTTCACACCCGTTGAAACCAGCAGCAGACCAGCCAGCGTGGCTGGTTTTTTTGTGCAACCAAGACGCTGCTCTTTGTCGCTTAACGGGACAGACACGTTCCTTTCGTCTATTGCAAAATAACAAACATTAATGTAATATGTCTATAAAATAAACAAACGAAAGTTGAGTTGATCTATCGTGAGTAATCTGTCTGATCTATTCTGGAGCGCATCGCTCGATGAGATGAAGCGCGGCTACCGCTTTGACACAGAGTCAGAGTCATTCATCTGTCTCGTCTGCGGGTCCACTTTTGAACAGGGCGTCATCTATCCGCATGACGGCAAGCTGTATGAAGCGGAAAAATACGCGCGTCTGCATCTGGAACAGGAACATGAGTCCATGTTTGCCTATTTGCTTGAACTGGACAAAAAAGTCACAGGTTTGACCGACCTGCAAAAGCAGCTGCTCCGCCACTTTTACGCAGGGACGAGCGACAGCGATATTGTCAAGGAAACAGGCGGGAGCACATCGACGATCCGCAATCACCGCTTTGCACTGCGGGAAAAAGCCAAGCAGGCGAAAGTTTTTCTCGCGCTGATGGACTTGCTGGAGCAGCGGCCTGTCAAGCAGACGAAGTTCATCAGCATTCACCGCACCGCGACGATGCTCGATGAGCGGTATGCGATTACCGAGGAGGAGAGCGAAGCGATTTTGCGCACGTATTTTCCTGACGGATTGGACGGCCTGATGACGGAATTTCCGAAAAAGGAGAAGCGCAAAGTTGCCATCATGCGCCATGTGATCAAACGCTTCGATCCGAAACGGACGTACACCGAAAAGGAAGTCAATGATATTTTGAGCACCGCGCATGCGGATCATGTGACGCTGCGGCGCTATTTGATCGATTACGGGTTCATGGATCGCAAAGCCGACGGCAGCAGCTACTGGGTGAAATCATAACGAGTATGAAAAAAAGGAGTCGGACAAAATGGAACGGCAATCACGGAAAGACGCGATACGCGCGTACAAAGAAGGGTTAAAACCGATGGGAATTTATCAAATTTACAATAAGCGTGACGGGAAGGCGCTGATCGCCGGAAGCATGAATTTGCCCGCGATTTTCAATCGGCAGCGTTTTACGCTCAAGCTCGGCAGCCATATCGATAAAGCGCTGCAGCGGGATTGGAATGAAGCGGGGGAGGAACAGTTCTCCTTCGATATTTTACAGCAGCTCGAACCAAAGGAAAACGAAACCGCGACACCGGATGTATTGAAGCAATACCAAGAAAAACTGGCTGAACTGGAACGCATCTGGCGGCTGGAATTGCAAAATACGGAAGAACCGGGCTACCGCGAGACGAAAGAGAGGGAGCGAACGTGACAGCTGCAACGGATCGCCAAAAGCAGCCCTCCCTTTTTCATAACGCGATTTTCCGTACGATCATGCTGTCGCAAATTTTGCTTCAGCTGGGAATCTGGGTGCGCAATTTCGCCATTCTCTTGTATGTGATGGAGAAAACGAACAATAATGCGTATGCGGTAGGCTTGATTTCCGTCGCGCAATTCGCGCCGATCTTCCTGTTTTCGTTGGTGGGAGGAACGTTTGCGGATCGCTGGAAGCCGAAGCGGACGATGGTTTGGTGCGATCTGTTGAGCGCGATTTCCGTCGGAATGGTGTTGGTGGCGATTACGCTGGGGAGCTGGAAGGCGATCTTTTTCGCAACCTTGATTTCCGCGATGCTCTCCCAGTTTTCCCAGCCTGCTGCGCTGAAACTGTTCAAGCGGCATGTTGCGGAAGCGCAGCTGCCAACGGGGATGGCCATGTTCCAGACGACAATGGCGATGTTCATGGTCATCGGACCGATTTTTGGCGGGTTCATCTATCAACGCTATGGGATCGAGCCGGCGATCGGCACGATGGGCATTTGCTTCCTGCTGTCCGCAGCCGTTCTCGCAAGGTTGCCAAAAGATGAAGCGAGCGCAGGGAAGCAGACCACTACCGTGCGGCAGGAGCTTGTGGCAGGCTTGCGCTATGTCTGGTCAAAACCGGTGCTGCGCTTGCTTGGAGCCGTTATGGTCATCGCAGGGGTCGTGTCGGGGGTCCTTCAGCCGCTCGGCGTGTTCCTTGTGGTGGAGCGATTGGGATTGCCCAAAGAGTATTTGCAATGGCTGTTGACGACGCAAGGAATTGCGATGCTGGCCGGTGGCGGGGTAATGATGGGGCTGGCGAAAAAAATCGCACCAGCGAAAATGATGGCAACGGGCATACTCGCCTCAAGCATCACGGCGCTTGGCATGGGGTTGTCCACCAGCCTGGGGCTGACGCTCGCCATGCAATTTTTAAACGGCTTGTTTTTCCCGTGCATCCACATCGGCATCAATACGATGATTTTGACCAACAGCGAGCAATCGTTTGTTGGACGCGTGAACGGCGTGTTGACGCCGCTGTTCATGGGGATGATGGTGATCATGATGAGCGCCGCAGGATGGTTGAAGGACATGGTGGGCATTGTTACCATTTACGAAACGGCAGGCAGCTTTTTCCTGCTCGCGATCATTGTCCTGGCCCCGCTGCTCAAAGGAAAAGCGATTGTAGCAAACAGTGACGCAAGAAAAGCGTGAGCTGCTTCAACCCGACAGGACAGAAATGAAAACATCCCGGTTCGCAATGTTACGCGAGCCGGGATGTTTTGTGTTGGGGGCGCAGCGCTAGATCAATGCGCGCCGCTCCCGGAAATTGGTTTCGGGATAATAGGCGTTCGCGACCAAAAGGTTCGGTCCGGCGCATTTGGCGGCCGGGCAATGGCAGCTGATCGTTTGGTTAATCGGGTGCGCCTGCCAGCGGGCAAACATGTCAGACAGGCTGTCGTGGCGGATGTTGCCGAGCGGCTCCACATCGCCGAAGTCGGTCACGATGCATTCGCCCGTGAAAACGTTGATGTTCAAGCGATTGCGGCCGTCAGGATCGTTGCGCACGGTCACGTTTTTCGCTTCGCGCAGGCGCAAGATCAGCTCGCGGTCCACCTCGCTCGGGCTGCAGGCGAAGAACGGCAGCGTGCCGAACAGCATCCACATGTTCTCATCGCGGACATCGAGCAGGTGATGGATCGCCGCGCGCACCTGATCGAGCGAAAGCACCTCCATATCGCGGGCAAAATCGCTCGGATACATCGGATGCACTTCGTGGCGCTGGCAGCCCATTTCGCGGATTTGCCGGTGCAGCACATCGAGCTTGTCGTGCGTGCGAATGTTGATCATCGACTCAGCTGAAACGAAGACGCCGGCATCGGAAAGCTTGCGCGCATTGTCCATCATCGTCTGGAAGAGCATGCCAGCTTGTTTGATTGAAACTTTTTGCTTCGCCTTTGCGTAAACGATGTTATGGAATTCTTCCTCATTTGACCAGTTCCACGAGATGTGCATGACATCCAGAAAGGGAAGCAGCAGCTCGTAGCGGGAAAACGGAAGAGAGACGTTCGAGTTGATCTGGGTCCGCAAACCGCGCCGGGTGGCATATTGCAGAAGCGGCAAAATCGTCTTTTTGACGGTTTGCTCGCTGTACATCGGTTCGCCGCCTGTTATACTGATGGTAAGCAGGTCTTCCGCTTCATCAAGACGCTTCAAGATCAGCTCCATCGGCAAAATTTCGTCATCGCGCAGCATCAGCGTATCGCCGACTGCGCAATGCTCGCAGCGCAGGTTGCACATATTCGTGACGGTGAATTCAACACTGGTCAGTTTATAGGCAGGGGGCGTCGCGTTGAAAAGCGGTTCCCACGGATCGCGCTGTGGCGTAAGGGGCGTTGTTGGTACAAGACGTATCAAGATTGTAAACCTCCTAAGTTCTCCATACATTCTTCCTATTATACTCACATTTGGACAGGAGGAGAAGCGTTGAAATGGTAATGGGAATATCCTTCAATCGCGGCGTATTCTTTCATGACCGCACGTATCTGGCTTGCGCGGAGATGAAGCATGGCGTGATCCATGTGTGGTCGGAAAAAATTACGCTGCGGACAATCGGCAAAATGTGGGTGCGCATCGCGTTTACCCTTCCCTGGTATTATCAGCTGTTTCATCTCATGCTGTTGTGCGCGGTCTTGTTCGGTGTGGCGGAAACGTGGTTCGATCCGCTGTGGATTTTGGTCTATGCCGCAGGCTTCCATTTCATCTTTCCGCGCCAGTTAAAAAAGTATCATGGTGCCGAACATAAAGTATTCAGCTACAACGGGCCGAAACATCCGGAAGCATGGGAAGCGGTCAAACGCGCCAACATCGTCAATTCCGGCTGTTCGACCAATTCCGTCACCTACTTTTTCCTGTGCTTTCTGGCGAGCCTGCCGTTTACAGGCGCTTTGGAATGGAGCGTGCTCATCGGATTTGCCGGCATGGCGGCTGCGATGGTGTTTGACCGATACTTGCGGCGCATTTTCAAGCCGGTTTATTGGCTATCCGGGGTGCTGCAAAAATATGTGACCTGCAAGGAACCGGATCGTGCGCATCTGGAAACGGCGATTCGGTCGTATCAGCTGTTGATGTATATGAGAGAAACGCAAGGAGTGGGGAAATAGAGCAAAAAGGCGGCGAGCTAGCCGCTTTTTTCTTTTGGTTGCGGGATGATGACGAATTTGCTCCGAAACGCAAAAACAACCTTTACCAGCAACGTACTGGCTGAGGTTGTTTTTGCATCTACGATCAGATTATTTCGTTTGCGTCTCCTGCAAGCGCGCTTCCGTTTCCAGGCGTTTGTAGATTTGCCCTTTTTCCGCATATGACTGGCGAATGCGAACCAATTCCTTGAAATCGGCTTCCGTCAATTCGCGCTTCACTTTGGCAGGCGAGCCGATGACGAGCGAGCGTGGCGGCACTTTCATGCCTGGCGGAACCAGGGCGCCTGCGCCGACCATTGCTTCTTCGCCGATCTCGGCGCCATCCAAAACGATCGCACCCATACCGATCAATGCGCCCCTGCGCACGATGCAGCTGTGCAGGACGGCATTGTGGCCCACGGTCACCTCATCTTCGAGAATTAGCGGTTTGTTCGGGCTTTGGTGCAAGGTGCTGTTATCCTGAACACTGACGCGGCGTCCGATCATCGTCGGCGCGATGTCGCCGCGGATCACCGTGTTGTACCAAATATTCGATTCCTCGCCGATGGTGACATCGCCGGAGACGAGCACGCCGTTTGCGAGAAAAACGGAAGGGTGAATCGAGGGCAGTTTGCCGTCAAATGGTAACACTAACATGAAAATCCTCCTTGCAATAGATAGGCTGGCATCACATCGAAAGGTCGTTACGGGAGCGAACAGCCGCCTTGCAGCTGTGTGGGATGAAAGATTTGCAGGCGCCCGTTTTCACGATTTCGATCGATGATCAGCCCGTCCAGGAAGGCTTCCTCACTCTCTGTCGTCAACAAGCGGATGCCATCGATCCACGTGACCCGATCCGACGCACCCGGTTCTGTCATGGCGATGGAAAACGAATAGCTGCTGCAGCCGGTTGTCGTGACGAGCACTTTGATGCCAAGCGCGTCAGCGTCAGTCTCGGCCGCAAGTATGTCGCGCAGCAGGGCGGAAGCGGCCGGGGTTATGGTAATCATGTGTATCCTCCCAACGATCGTAACAAAAATGACTTCTCTTTATTTTACTACAGGAGCGATAGACTGACCATGCCAGGATGCCGTCTTCCTTCCATCATCCGGTAGTTGACCTCTCACGCTCGGTGTGATAAAGTATTTCTTGCTGATCGATTCAGCACCGATAAAAAAGAATATACGCAAGAAATGTGGGTAGTCGCTGTCGCAGCCGTTTTTGACGGCGGGCGATAGAGGAAAGTCCAGGCTCGCCCAGGCTGAGATGCCTGGAGTGTTCGTACCTGGTGCAAACCAGGGCAGTGAGGCATTGCGCTTTGCTGACGGCGCGAAAAGGGTTCTCACGTAGACCCGAGTACGCTGAAAGTGCCACAGAAACGTAGCTTTTCTGGCGACAGAAAAGATGGAACGCGGTAAACCCTGCGAGCGAGAAACCCAAATTTGGTAGGGGAACCGTCCTGAAGGAATCAAACGGAAGGGACGGATGGCAATTTTGCCATAGATAGATGGCTACCGCTCTTTGTGCGAGGGGTTGCCCCGATTGCAGCACGGGAGAGACAGAACCTGGCTTATAGCATTTCTTGCGTTTCTTATTTCAAAGTCAACCATCCGAATGAACGGGTGGTTTTTTACTTGGTAACAGCCTCATTTCGCCAAAAACGGGCGAATAGCCTAACACAGAATCGTGTCCTTCCCATAAAATGGTTGAGAACAGTAGGGGAGGAGGGAATTGAAATGGGTCTCTTTAACAACGATGAGTTTGCATTGGTTTTGGTTCTCTTTGTGTTGCTTGTCATCGTAGGTGCCGCCGTCGTCTAATTCTTCAGGGCGAAACCTCGCATCAGGAAAAAGCGGCGGCCCCCCTGTCTCAGCAGGTAAGGGGAACGCCGTTTTTTCTGGCTTTTCACACTCTTTTCATTTGTTTCCAGATTATTAGACAGGCTTAGCGAAATCGGCTATAATCTCACTACAATGACGTGGGAGATATGGGTGATCATATGACGAAGGATAAAATCAAGCACGAAGCGATGTGCTTGTTCGCACAAAATGGCTACAATGGGACAGCCCTTGCAGAAATCGCGAAACGGGTGGGCATCAAGACACCTTCTATTTTTGCACACTTTAAAGGGAAAGAAGATTTGTTTCTCTCGGTTTTTGCCGACCTATCCTGGCAGGAAGTCAGCCATGTGGAGCAAATCATTGAAAATATTGAAGAAGCGACGGTAGAAGAGAAGCTGTCGCTGATTTTCCATGAAACATGCCGGTTTTATTTGCAAAACGAAGTGCGTGCGGAGTTCCTCAAACGCACCATGCTGTTTCCGCCAGACTTTTTGCAAGACAAAATCCGTGAGCGGTTCATCACGTCAGAAGAGAGCCTCTCGCAAATTTTGCGCGAGATTTTTGTCGCGGGCATCGAAGCGGGAGTCGTGCGCGATGAAAAACCCGAGTCTCTCATCGCAGCGTATTATTGCACGATTGATGGCGTGTTTCTGCAAATGTCGTACTACGGCAAAGACGCCATGACGCAGCGTCTGGAAGCGGCGTGGAAAAATTTCTGGCTTGGCATCACAAACAAGCATGCGCAAATTGATTGACAATTTTCGCGCTTTCGCTTTATACTCTACCTAACGAATATTAGTTAGTTAAGAGGTGAAGCCATGCCACAGCAATTGTTTCTCGTAGCCGTGTTGCTTTCCATGATTTTGACAGGCTGATTCTTGAAAACGCAAAGCGCAACGCAACCATTTGATTCAGATGCGATGGGTTGGTGACTGAACCAACCTGCAAGCGTTTTCGCACGCAGGCGCACAGCGGCTTCCATCCATCCACGAACCGTTCAGGAAAGCACGTTATTGGGGGGCGTATGTATGAAAGAAGGAGCACAAACACAATCGTTGAACCGGACGCTGTCGCTGCGGCATGTTGTCTTGTTTGGGTTGGCTTTTATGGCACCGGCGACGGTTTTTGCGACATATGGGGTTGCCGGAGAAATTGTGCAAGGGATGATGCCGACCGCGTATGCCATGGCGATGGTCGTCATGCTGTTTACCGCCATCAGCTATGGGATGCTGGTGAAAGCTTTTCCGATCGCGGGTTCCGCGTATACCTTCACACAGCGGTCGATCAGCCCGCACCTCGGCTTTTTGGTCGGCTGGACCATTTTGCTTGACTATGTTTTTTCCCCGATGATCAGTTCCCTGCTTGTCGGCATTTTCGTCTCCAACTATTTTCCCGGTGTGCCGATGGCCGTCTGGATTATATCGTTCATCGTCATCGTGACGACGGTCAACATTTTGGGAATTCGCCTGGCTGCGAATGTAAACGCTATCCTGGTGATCGCGCAGCTGCTCTTGTGTGTGCTGTTTGTCGTTTTTGCGATTCAAGGGCTGCTTGCTGGCAAAGGCTCCGGCACGCTTGTCTCGCTCACGCCGTTTTACGATCCCAACGTGCAGATGGGGGGATTGATGGCGGTCATTCCGATTTTGTGCTTTACGTTTTTGGGCTTTGATGCCGTCACGACGCTTGCCGAGGAAACGAAAAACCCGGTGAAAACATTGCCAACCGCCATTATTTTGATCACGTTGATCGGTGGCCTGCTTTATGTGGCCGATACGTATTTTGCGCAGCTTGTGCATCCATCGTTTACGTTTCAAGATCCTGAATCCGCTGTGTTCGAAATCTTCGGAGTATTGAAAAATGCGTTTCTCGATGCGCTGTTCCTCGTAATCTCCATGACGGCTGCTTTTGCCTCGGCGATGGCGTCCGGCGCGAGCGCTTCCCGCATCCTGTACGCGATGGGGCGGGAAAATGTGCTGCCGCGCAAATTTTTCGGCTATTTGTCGCCGAGGTTCCAGACACCGGTGCTCAATTTGCTGCTGATCGGGTTGATCGCGATGTCGGCGCTGTTCTTCGATCTGATGACGGCGACCGCATTCATCAACTACGGCGCATTGTTCGCTTTCGTCTTCGTCAACCTGTCTGTGATTTCCCATTTCTTCATCCGCAACAAGCAGCGTTCGGGCGTCAATGTGATTCGCTATTTGCTTGTTCCGGCGATCGGCGCCATCATTACCGGCATTTTCTGGGCGAAGCTGGATATGCATTCGCTGATCCTGGGAACGGCCTGGCTCGTCATCGGGATCGGTTATCTCGCCTACATCACCAAGATGTTCCGCCTGCCGCCGCCGAACATCCATCTGGATGATCCGGAGCAAAACTCTACCTCTGATATTTTCTAAAAACAGGAGATGTACGATATGAATACACAACCATACGCAGATTTGATTTTATCGGGCAATGCGGTGTTTACAGGCTTGTCGGACAAGCCGGAGCCGGCCGCTATCGCGATCGTCGGCAACAAGATCGCAGCGGTCGGAAGCAAAGAGGAGGTCGCCGCTTATAAAGGGCCGCAAACAAAGGAATATGACGCAGGCGATCGGCTGATTCTGCCGGGGATGCATGACTTCCACCTGCATATCATGTTCGGCAGCATCGCGATGGAGGGTGTGCAGCTGTTTCAGGCGCGCTCCCAGCAAGAGGCGATCGACATGGTGCGCCAACATGCGCAAAACGTCCCGGCCGACGAATGGGTGCTCGGTTTTGTGTGGGACGCTGCGTATTGGGACAATCAGGAACTGCCGACACGCCATTCGCTGGACAAGGATTTTCCGGATCGCCCGGTGCTGTTGTTCCATGCGGAAGGGCACTATGCATGGGTGAACAGCAAAGCGCTGGAACTGGCTGGAATCACCCGCGATTCGGAAAATCCGCCGTTTGGCATCATTGCGCGTGATGAAGCGGGCGAGGCGACCGGTATTTTGTATGAAGGCGCGATCGGTCTTGTCGCAAACAAGGCATTTGACTTGCCGCGCGAGAAGAAAATGGCGCTGTTCCAAAATTTTTTGAAGGAAGCGAGATCATGCGGGATTACGTCCGTGTCCGATCTGTACGGGACCGACATCAGCAAAAAGCTGGATGATTTCACGTTGTTCCGCGAGGCGGAAGAAAAAGGCGAGCTGACCTCGCGCGTGCACCTGTTCCCTGCACTGGACGGGGATTTGGAGCGTGCCCGCAGCCAACGGGAGATGTACCAGTCGGACAAGCTGCGCGTATCGGGGTTAAAGCAGTTCATCGACGGCGTCATTACCGGACGGACCGCATGGCTGATCGGCTCGTATGCGGATATGGAGGGGCATGAAGGGGAGCCTGCATTCCCGGTGGAGACCATTATGAAATGGGTGGAGGAAGCCGATAAAGAGGGCTTCAACGTGCGTTTCCACTCCATCGGGGAAGCGGCGATCCGACTCGCCCTGGATGCGTTCGAGCAAGCGGCCAAGGTAAATGGTCCGCGCGACCGCCGCCACGCGGTGGAGCACGTCGAGGTCATTCATCCGGATGACATCGCGCGATTCGGCCAATTGGGCGTCATCGCGTCCCAGCAGCCTGACCATATGGCCATGTCGGAGCGGGGTGTCTATACCGAGCGGATCGGCGCCGAGCGTGAGCCGTACGTGTTCGTCACCCGTTCCCTTCAGCAGGCAGGGGCACCGCTTGCCTTCAGCAGCGACTTCCCGATCGACGTGCTGAACCCGATGATCCAGATCCACCGCGCCGTCACGCGCCTCGACAGCAGCGGAAAAAACGTATGGCACCCGGAACAGCGCGTCAGCCTCGCCGACGCCCTGCGCGCCTACACATGGGGCGGCGCATACGGCACGGAGCGCGAGCACGAACTCGGCACGCTCGAAGCCGGCAAACTGGCCGACATCGCCGTATTGGACCGCAACCTGTTCGACGTACCGGTAGAACAAATCCCGGAGACGAAGGCCGTGCTTACCGTGATGGATGGTAAAATCGTGTTTTCTGCGGAATAATATAGCAAGCGAAAAGAATCCTCGGTGAACCGAGGATTCTTCTTTATCATTCCCAGCAGCTACGAAGGAATTTTTGCAAGAAAGCGGAGCGAAAGCCCCCCAGCAGGCATTGTAATGCCTTTCGCGGAGCTTTCTTGCAAAAATTCCTCGCCTCCACCCCCCCACAGCCCATTTTCCGAAACAAACCACCAAACAATACGTCTATTAAAGTAGAAACCACTTCACTTAGGAGGTGATGGAGATGGACAAACGGACTCTGATTCAGCAAGAATCGGCGGCTTGGGTAAAAGACGGCGTCATTACCCCCGAGCAGCAGGAGCGAATCCTGGAGCGGTATCCAGCGGTAAACCGGGTGAGTGTCCTGCCGATCCTGGCCGCCATCCTGTTTGGTCTCGGCGTGCTGGCGTTTATCGCCTCGAACTGGTCGGGGATTGCGCCCATTGCCAAGCTGGTGATTATTTTTGCGTCGATGGCGCTCGCGTATGCAGGGGCGGACCGGCTGCGCACGCGCGGCTACGCACGGTTGGGCACGGCTGTGACACTCATCGGGACCGTGATATTCGGCGCCGGATTTTTTCTGATCGGCCAAATGTACCATCTGTCAGCCAATCCGCTCAATGCCTTTTACTTATGGTTTGTCGGGACATTGGCGCTTGTCTGGCATTACAAGGAACGTGCGCTGTTTGTGGCGCTGCAGCTGATTTTGACCGTCTCGGCCTGTTACGGCGAAATGGACGGCATGCGTGAAGGTGTTTCTGTGGCCGTGTATTATGCACTGTTTGCACTGGGAATTCTGCCGTTATTGTTTCGTTTTCGCGGCACAGGAACGGTAACCTTTTCGCTCGCCAGCTTTCTTTTGTTCGCCTTGATCGATGTGAGCGCATGGGAGCATGTGCTGACATACCCGCTGCTTTTGCTTACGTTCTACGTTGGCTCGCAGCTTATCTTTGGCAAAGCCGAGCCGTTTGGGCAGGTGATGCGAGTGCTCAGCTACGTGGGGATTTTTGTCTACACCATCTTCCAGGTTTTCATCGACGATTGGCTGACACATCCGGCCGGCCCGTATCTGGCGCCTTGCCTGATGTTGGCAGTCTTGATCGCGGCTTCAGCGGTCATCGCGGTCATGCGCGGGAAAAAAGCCGATCTGGGCGACTTGATTCCGTATGCCGCATTCTTGCTCGTGTTTGCGCCGACTGCGCTTTCAAGCGCGGGTGTACTTTTGGCAGACTGGAGCGTGCCGCTGATCATCTCCCTGTTTGCCTTCTCCAGCGTGATGATCATGACGGGAGAAAAGCGGCGGGAAGTGTACCGGATCAATCTGGGAGCGATCTTTTTCGGGATTTCGTGCTTTGTGGCGTACATCAATTTCGCCTGGGACTTTATGGACAAATCCGTATTCCTTCTGCTGGGCGGCGCGCTGCTGCTTGCGATCAGCTTTCTGCTTGAACGAAAGCGCCGCCACTGGGTGGACGAAGCAAGGAGGGATGGCCAATGAACAAGCGGCTCCTCTTGATTATCGTTTTGCAGATCGCGCTCTTGCTCGCGATCGTCGGCAAATACCAGTATGTTGCGCTCACCGGGCAGAGCGTCCTGCTCAAAACAGCACCCGTCGATCCGGTCGACCCGTTCTATGGCGATTATGTCGTGCTCAATTATGAAATCGCGCGGATCGATGGCACGGCTGTGCCCCATGTTGTGACGAGGGACGATCAGGATCACCCGGTCTATGTCATCTTGCAGCAAAAAACGAACCCGTGGCACGAAGCGGTCGGCGTCTATCGCAGCTTGCCGAAGCTGGCCCAGGGACAGATCGCACTGAAAGGGACGCTGCGGTACATCGACAGCGGGGGGACCGGTGAGATCAGCATCGGGTACGGAATCGAACGGTATTACGTGCCGGAGAATACCGGACGCGAAATCGAGGACCGGCGCGATCAGCTCACCATGGTGGAAGTGAAGGTCAGTGGAAGCGGCGACGCGGTGATCGCGCGGCTCGTGTACAAGTAAAAAAACAAAAGCCGTCGGCTGGTCTGACGGCTTTTTGCGATCGCTACAGCTTTACGGATACACGGTACTCACGCAGCCAAAAATCAACCGACGCCAAATAGGCGAACAGCTGCGGCGTGCTCATCAGCTGGCCGAACCAGGGAATGCCCGACGCTTTGGCATCGAGATCGGCGATTCGGCTGACGTGCTCGCGGTCAATCAAGTCAAGGAGCGGGGACGTTGGATCGTGCAGCACTTCTTTCAGCCAGCTGCGCGTCGCTTCGGTATAGGCGGGGTGGTGCGTTTTCGGATACGGGCTTTTTTTGCGGTACAGCACCTCATCCGGCAAAATCCCTTCCATCGCCTTGCGCAAGATGCCTTTTTCCCGCCCTTCATGGAATTTCATGGACCACGGAACATTCCAGACGTACTCGACGATCCGATGGTCGCAAAACGGCACGCGCGCTTCCAGGCTGGCGGCCATGCTCATCCGGTCTTTGCGGTCGAGCAGCGTGTTCATGAACCAGTTCAGATTCAGGTAAAACATTTCGCGCCGTTTCGCTTCCGCAGGGTCCTCGCCTGCGAGCCGCGGCATTTCGTCCAGCGTTTCCCGATAGCGCTGGGCGACGTATGCTTCCGGCTTGATCGCCTCCCGCAGTTCAGCAGAGAGCCAGCTGGCGCGCTCGGCCGTCATCGATGCCCACGGGAATGTGCCCGCGTTCAGCAGCTCTTCACGGTAAAACCACGGGTATCCGCCAAAAATCTCATCCGCACATTCGCCGGACAGCACCACGGTTTTTTCCTTTTTGATCTCGCGGCAAAACAGATAGAGCGAAGCGTCCACATCGGTCATGCCGGGCAGGTCGCGGGCGATGACAGCGTCTTTGAGCGCGGCGATCAGTTCAGGCGTATCGAACTGGATCGTGTGGTGCTCCGTCTTGGCGAATTCCGAAATCAGACGGGCGTAAGGAGCATCCGAATTGGGCTGGAACGCGTTCGCCTCAAAATGCCGGTCATTGTCCTTGTAGTCGATGGAATACGTGTGCAAGGTACCCCGGCCTTGTTGTTCAAACACCTTTGACGCAACCACCGTGATAATGCTCGAGTCGAGGCCGCCGGAGAGCAGCGTAGCGACCGGCACATCCGCCACCAGCTGACGGTCGATCGAGTCGAGCAGAAGCGTCCGGATCGTCTCCACCGTGGTGGCGAAATCGTCCGTATGCGGCTTGCTCGCAAGCGCCCAGTACCGCTCCTGTTTGACGCCCTCGCGCGTAACCGTCAGCGAATGGCCGGGCCGCACCTCGCGGATGTTGCGGAAGACGCCGTGACCGGGGGTGCGAGCAGGGGAGATGGCGAATATTTCGGCAAGCCCCTCTGCGTCGATTTCCGGCTTGATGTCAGGATGCGCAAGCAATGCTTTCAACTCGGAGCCGAAATAAAACGATCGTCCCTGCTGGGCATAAAACAGCGGCTTGACGCCCATCCGATCTCGCGCAAGAAACAGCGTTTGCGCGGTCTCGTCCCAGATGGCGAAGGCAAAGATGCCATTCAGCCGCGAAAGACAGTCACTGCCCCATTCCAGATAGGCGGTGAGCAAGACTTCCGTGTCCGAATGAGCCTGAAATTCATAGCCGCGCGCTTTTAAATCCCGACGAATATCCTCGGTATTGTACAGCTCCCCATTGTAAACCATGGTGAAAGCATGATCGCCCTTGTACCGCGTCATCGGCTGTCCGCCGCCAGCCGGATCGACGACGACAAGCCTGCGGTGGCCCAAGGCGACAGGGCCTTTCACATGAAACCCTTCCGTATCCGGACCGCGCAGCGCCAGGCACGCCGTCATGCTGGCGACGACATGGCGCTGCAATTCAAGATTTTGGTCCCAATCAATCCATCCCGTAATTCCGCACATAGTTCATTCATCCTTCCAAATCCTGCTGTTGGTTCAGTTGTTTCAAATGCATTCAGCTAGGCACAGGGTATGCAAAAGCGGAGTAGCTGTTGTATGTCCCGATGGAATTACTGAAAAAAGCATTGACAGAATCGACTGAATTGCCAATAATAAAATTCATATAATTCCGAGTGTATAACTTGGTAAAAGAAAGTGGAACGTTGAACGGGGGAACAGGGATGCAGGTCGTACTTCAAGGTGTCAACAAGCTTTTTGCCAAATCCAATAATCAGACGCTGCAAGTGCTTCGCGATGTCGATCTGGAGATTGGAGCAGGGGAATTTATTTCGCTTTTGGGACCGTCAGGCTGTGGAAAATCTACCTTGCTCAACATGGTTGCCGGACTCGAGTTTCCCTCGAATGGAGAAGTGCTGGTCAATGGAAAGCAGGTCAAAGGGCCGGGGCGCGACCGCATCGTCGTCTTCCAGGAATCGGGACTGTTTCCGTGGATGAGCGTGCTGGAAAATGTGATGTATGGGCTATTGCTGCGCAAGCTCAGCAAAAAAGAGGCGGAAGAAAAGGCGATGGAAGGGCTTCGCATGGTACATCTGGGCCGATTCGCCAAATCGTATCCGCATGAATTGTCTGGCGGAATGAAGCAGCGGGTGGCCATTGCCCGGGCATTGGTTCTCGACCCGGAGATCTTGCTCATGGACGAGCCGTTTGCTGCGCTCGACGAACAGACGCGCATGGTGCTGCATGCCGAGCTGCAAGAAATATGGCAACGCACGGGAAAAACGATCATTTTCATCACCCACAACATCCGGGAGGCGGTCATGCTTTCGCAGCGGATCGTGTTGCTCGGAACGCGCCCAGGCTGTATCAAAAAAGTGTATCCGGTGCAGGCGTCCTTCCCGCGTGATCCGGGCGATGCGCTGCTTGCCCATCTGGAACAGAAAATATTGCACAGCCTGGAAGAAGAGATGGCAAAAGTGCTGAAGGAGGAAATGGGAGATGAGTACAATTTTAAGAAGGGTCATCTTCATCGGGATCCTTTATACAATCTGGGAAGCGATATCTAAATCCGGTATGTTTCCATCGTTTTTATGGCCGCCGATTTTGATCTCGTCGCACGGGGAAGCGACGGTGCTCGGCACCTTGTGGCACGGGCTTGTGAGCGGACAAATTTTGGAGGCGACCTTCATCACGCTGCGCCGGCTCGTGATCGGGTTTGCCATCGCGATCACGTTGGGGCTTTTGATGGGCTATGCGATCGCCCGCTACAAATGGGTCGACGATACGCTCGGTTTTTTGATCACGGCGCTGCAATCGGTGCCGAGCATCGTCTGGCTGCCGCTCGCGATCGTCTGGTTCAAGCTGGGCGAGGGCGCGATTTTGTTCATCGTGACGATCGGGGCGACGTGGACGATGACGGTCAACGCGAGCACAGGCTTCAAAAACGTGTCACCGCTTTACTTGAAGGTAGCCAAGACGATGGGATCGAGCGGACTCCACCTGCTGCGCACGGTCGTGCTGCCAGCATCGATCCCCCACTTGATCTCCGGCTTGCGCATCGCCTGGGCATTCGCTTGGCGCGCGCTCATGGCCGGCGAGCTGCTCGGTACGGGAGGCGGCCTGGGACAGCTGCTGGAAATGGGGCGGGCGCTCCAGTCGATGGATCTGGTGCTGTCGATCATGATCATCATCGGGGTGGTCGGCACGCTGATGGACAACCAGGTGTTCATGCGCATGGAAAAAACCATTTCGCGCAAATGGGGCATCAGCACACGGCTGTAGCGGCATGGGAGCGGAGGAGAGAGACATGAAAAACATACATGGAATTCGCGCCTGGCTGGCAGGGCTTCTAACCGTACTGACGCTCACGGGCTGTGCCAGCTACTCGCAGGAGCCGAAGCCTGTAGACACCGTACGGTTCGGCTATTTTCCCAATGTGACACATATGGCGGCGATTGTCGGATTGGACAAAGGCTATTTTCAAGAGGAGCTTGGCCCCGGGATCAAGCTGGAACCGAAAACATTTCCAAACGGCGGGTTGTTCATGGAGGCGATCTCGACCGGACAGATCGATTTCGGCTATACAGGACCGGGTCCTGCGCTCATCAACTACTTGAAAAACCCGACGCATCACATTTTGGCGGGAGCGGTTGACGGCGGTGCGGTGCTCGTCGTTCGGCCCGACTCCGGCATCACAAGCGTCAAGGATCTGGATGGCAAGCGCGTCGCGATCCCGGGAATCGGCAACACGCAGGATCTCGCGCTGCGCAAGGTGCTGCAGGAAGCGGGGATGGGGATCAAAGGGTTTGGCGGGACCGTTGAAGTGATGGCACAGTCGCCTGCTGACATGGCAACGCTGTTTTTGCAGCAAAACGTCGATGCTGCCGCCGTGCCCGAGCCGTGGGGCGTGAACTTGCAAAAAAAGGCGGGAGCCAAAATTTTGCTCGACTGGGACCGGTTCGGCTGGGGCAAGGAGACGACCAATACCGTCGTCCTGGCGACGAAATCGTTTACAGATGGAAATCCCGAGTTGACGAAAAAGCTGCTCCGCGCGCATGTGCGGGCCGTCCGGTTCATCAAGGAGCATCCGGATGAAGCGGTTGCGATTTTGGTCAAGCAGCTGAAAGCATTGACCGGAAAAGAGATGAACGTCGAGGAGATCAAAGCGGCGGTGGCGCGAAGCAACGCCACGTACGAAGTGCATGAGAATGTGCTGGAGGAGATGGCCAAAATCAGCGAAGAGGCGGGCTACTCCACCAAAGCGGACATCAGCGGCTTTATCGACCTCTCCTATTTGAAGCAGGTGACGGGAAAATAAAGACACAAAGAAACGATCGGAACGGGTTGAAGCGGCAACCTGTTCCTTTTTTCTGGAGCAAAGCGGCGTAACCGTTTGTAGGAATCATGCTGATCATGTCATATTTAGAAAAAGGCTTTTTTCCAAACATTCTTGTTTTTATTGCGAATACAGAAACGTACGTTCTATAATGAATATAGAAAATCTATAGGGTTTTCGACTTACCGTGAATGAACGCTTCGCTTGACTTAACACGTCAGGCACTCACGGCTTTCTAAAAGCAACAAACTTTTAGAAATGAGCGTAGACAAATTAGTTATTAGCAGCAAGCTCCTTGGGTCTCCCGCGGGAGGCTCTTTCTATTGCCGCAAAACGCACCTGCTCGCTACGCGTGCACGAAAGGGGAGATGACAGGTGGAGACATTGACGCTGGTGCTGCTGGAGCGGATGGGGCTGCTCCTGGCTGTCACCTTCACACTGATCCAGATTCGGCAAATTCGGCAGCTGCTCGACCGTCAGTTCAGCATGCTCACCTCGCTTACCTTTTCGTTCATGTTCGGACTGTTTGGCATCGCGGGAACATATGCGGGCGTCGTGGTGACAAAAGACACGTTTTCGCCTTCCTTCTGGATGGTGAGACTCATGGAGCAAGAGGCGATCGCCAATTCCAGCCTCGTCGGGGTCGTCATCGGCGGCCTGCTCGGCGGGCCGTTGGTCGGACTTGGCGCAGGCATTGTGACGGGAATCCATCTCTATTCGCTGGGCGGATTCGCCGCGCTGCCGATGGGGCTGTCGGCTCCGCTCACCGGGCTGTTGACCGGCTGGGTCGCGCGTTTCTTTTCGGATGAGCGGGTCATCTCACCAGCCAAAGCGTTGTTCATCGGGATGTTTGCGCCGATTTTGCAGATGGGGCTGATCCTGATTTTTGCCAGTCCCTCGGACACGGCGATCCGGCTGGTCAATACGATCGGGATTCCGATGGTGATCACCAACAGCGTGTTCATCGCGATTTTCACCACGATGATTCGTCTGGCTTTGAAGGAGGAGGAGCGGTCGGCCGCTTTTGAAGCCGAGCGTGCCCTCAAGATTGCCGAACTGATCCTGCCACATCTCAAGCGAGGCTTGACCAAGCAGACAGCGGAACAGACAGCCCAAATCCTGAAGCGGGAGATGCAGGTGACGGCTGTGACCATTACGGATACACAGTATATTTTGGCCCACAGCGGCGTGGGGTCCGGTCATCATGAGCCGGGCGAGCGGGTGCAGACGCAGCTGTCGCTTCTCGCGCTGGCGACGGGCAAGGTACAGGTCGCGCACTCCCGCGAGCAGATTCAATGCCCGCACGCGGATTGCCCGCTCCGCGCAGGAATCATCATTCCGTTTTGCGAGGCGGGACGGGTGGTCGGGCTGATCAAGCTGTATTACCAGCGGTCCCAACAAATTCGCAAAATCGAGGAAGTGGTGGCGCAAGGGCTTGGCAATCTAATCTCCAATCAGCTGAACCTCTCCTTTGCAGAAAAAATGACCAGCCTGATGAAGGATGCGGAGCTGCGGCTGCTGCAAGCGCAAATCAATCCGCACTTCTTGTTCAATACGCTCAATTCGATCGTCACCTTGATCCGCATCGATCCGTCCTTGGCCCGCCACATGACGATTCAGCTTTCCGTGTTCATGCGGCTCAATCTGAAAATGACGACGATGCAGCTGGTGCCGATTCATCAGGAGCTTGACCATTTGCAGGCGTTTCTGGAAATCGTGAAAATCCGCTTCGCCGATCAGTTCAGCGTTGTCTATGAGACGCAGGAAGGAATCGGGGAGGCGATGATTCCGCCGCTCACGCTCCAGCCGTTGATCGAAAACAGCATCCAGCACGGGCTCAAGGCAAAGCCATCCGGCGGCCTGATTCTCATCTCGCTTCGCCGCGTTGGGGAAGAGGTCCATATCGCGATCGAAGATAACGGAGAGGGGCTGTCCGAGCAGCAAATCGAGCAGCTGGGCGCGGTCAACCTGCCCAGTGCGGAAGGGAACGGCATCGGGGTGTACAATGTGAATCAGCGCCTGGTCAGCCTGTTTGGCACAGGAAGCCGGCTTCATTATGCCAATCGGGAGGAGGGCGGGACGAGGGTGTTCTTTTCCGTACCGATCCACCACCATAAAGGAGATGAGTAAGGATGCGCATTCGCGTCATGATTGCAGAAGATGAACGGCTGGCCAGAGAAGAGCTTACCTATCTCTTGGCGCAGGAAGAGGAAATTGAGCTGCTGCCAAGCGCGACGAACGGGCGCGAGCTGGTGGAATTGGTGGCAGCGCATGAGCCTGACGTCGTGTTTCTCGATATCAAAATGCCGGAAATGGAAGGCATACAGGCGGCACGCATGCTGGCGGCGCGAAAGCGGCAGCCGCTCCTCGTGTTTTGCACCGCCTATGAAAATTACGCGCTGGAGGCGTTCGGCGTCAATGCCGTCGATTATTTGCTCAAGCCGATCGAGCCGCACCGACTGCAGCAAACATTGACCCGCGTGCGCGGCAGGCTGCAGTCTGCGCAGGCCCCGCAAGCGCCGCAAGGTACCTTGCCGCAGTCAACGCGGGTCGCCAAGCTGCTGCTTGATGACGGGGAGCGCTTCAACGTGATCGACCCGGAAGCGATTCTCTATGCGATGCGCGATGACCGCGTCATCCAGATTTATACGGCCACACAGTGCTACACGTCAAAGATGACGCTGCAGCAGTTGGAGGACAAATTGAAAGCGCATCCTTTTTTCCGCATTCACCGCAGTTATTTGGTCAACATTTTGTATGTTGCAGAAATCGCCCCCTGGTTTAACGGGGCTTACAATCTCACGCTAAAGGACGCCAAACGCACCCAGCTGCCCGTCTCGCGCTCCTATGCGAAAGAGCTGCTCAAGCTGCTGGAAGGCAGCTAACGCCAAACACTCCCTTTTTTGTGCGATTCACGCAAACAATCGCGCATCATACACGCGAAACCAGCCAGCCCTCCGAAAAAAACATATAATCAAATTAAAGCGCTTACAAAATGTAATTTTCCGAAAAAGGAGCTGGTGTGTATGGCCCAATCGACAGCCGGGAAACAGTCACAGCAGAAGGGGAGCAGTGAACAGAAAGATCGGTACACAGCGATCGTGCAGTCACAAGATTTCAAGCGGTTGCTTGCCGCGAAAAAAGCTTTTATCATTCCTCTTACGCTCTTTTTCTTTATTTTTTACTTCGCATTGCCACTCATGACCGCCTATTCAAAAGTGCTGAACACCCCGTTTTACGGATCGATCACATGGGCATGGGTGTTTGCCTTCGCGCAGTTCATCATGACCTGGGCGCTCTGCATGATCTACACCCGCAAGGCAGGGAAGTTCGACCAGATGGTGGATGAAATCAAGCAGAAATGGGCAAAAGGTGGTGACTCGCAATGAATGTAACCGCATTTCTTCTCTTTTTGGCAATCGTGCTCGTAACACTGGTGATCACCTATTTCGCTTCCAAGCGTTCCAAGACGGCTAGCGAGTTTTATACAGCGGGCGGCGGCTTGACCGGCTGGCAAAACGGGCTGGCGATCGCCGGGGACTACATGTCCGCTGCATCGTTTTTGGGGATTGCCGGAACGATTGCGCTCGTCGGCTTTGACGGCTTCTTCTACAGCATCGGGTTCCTTGTCGCCTATCTGGTCGTGCTTTACCTGGTGGCGGAGCCGCTGCGCAACCTTGGCAAATATACGATGGCTGACATGATCGCCGCGCGATTTGACGATAAAAAGGTTCGCGGCGTCGCGGCGCTCAATACGGTAACCATCTCGATCTTTTACATGATCGCGCAGCTGGTCGGCGCGGGCGCTTTGATCAAGCTGCTGCTGGGCCTCGACTATACGACGTCCGTTCTGATCGTCGGCGTGCTGATGACTGTTTACGTCGTATTCGGCGGGATGACGGCGACAAGCTGGGTGCAGATCGTCAAGGCCGTTCTGCTGATGGCAGGCACCTTCATCATCTCGCTGATCGTGTTCGCCAAATTCGGCTTCAGCATCGATGCGATGTTCGCCCATATGAAGACGGCGACACCGCTTGGCGACGTGTTCCTCAATCCCGGCAACAAGTACAAGGATGGCATCGACATGATCTCGCTGAACATGGCGCTTGTGCTTGGAACGGCAGGGCTTCCGCACATTCTGATTCGCTTCTTCACCGTAAAGGACGCACAAACGGCGAGAAAATCGGTCGTGTATGCAACCTGGATCATCGGGATCTTTTATGTCATGACACTGTTCCTTGGCTTTGGCGCCGCCGCTTTCGTCGGCATTGACGCGATCAAGGCTGCCGACAAGGCGGGGAACATGGCCGCACCGCTTTTGGCAAAAGTGTTGGGAGGCGACTTCCTGTTCGCGTTCGTTTCGGCCATCGCATTCGCCACCATTCTCGCCGTAGTCGCAGGTTTGGTGCTGACCGCCGCTTCTGCCTTCTCCCACGATTTTTACAGCCATATCGTGCGCAAGGGAAAGGCGACGGAAGGCGAGCAGGTGAAGGTCGCGAAATGGGCATCGATCGGCGTTTCCATCATCTCCATCATCCTTGCCTTGTTTGCACAAAAAATGAACGTTGCGTTCCTTGTCTCGCTTGCGTTTGCTGTGGCAGCGAGCGCCAATCTTCCGGTCATCATCTTCACGATCTTCTGGAAGCGTTTCAATACGACAGGCGCGGTGACAGGGATGCTGGTCGGGTTGTTCAGCGCCTTGCTGCTGGTGATTGCCGGCCCGAATGTGTGGGCGGTGAAAGAAGGAGCAGCGATTTTGGTCGGCGAACCGCTCTTCCCGCTCGCCAACCCTGGCATTGTTTCCATCCCGTTAGGCTTTTTGGCCGCTTTTCTGGGCACATTGTTCTCCTCCAATGCGCCTGCGGATGAGAAAAAATTCGACGAGATTTTGGTTCAGGCCAACACAGGGATCAAAGGAACTGTGTAACACATAGAAACAACGCCGGATAACCCGCAGGTTTTCCGGCTTTTTTCTTTCCCATCGATCTTGCACCCCGTGTATAATAATGGAAAAGCTTAATGAAAAGGAACTTGCGATGGATATTACGACCGTTTTCTTTTTTTTGGCCATTATTGTCGGAACATTGGCAATTACGTATTCGGCGGCAAAACGAACCTCGACCCCGCATGACTTTTATGCGGCGGGCAACCGGCTGACCGGCATGCAGAACGGGTTGGCCATCGCCGGCGATTACATGAGCGCGGCTTCCTTTTTGGGAATCACCGGTGCGATCGGCATTTACGGATTCGACGGCTTTTTTTATTCGCTCGGGTTCCTTGTCTCCTATCTGGTCATCCTGTTCATGGTGGCGGAGCCGCTGCACAATCTGGGCAAGTATACGCTGGCCGATTCGATCATCCAGCGCTTCGACAGCAAGCGATTGCGCGGCGTCATCGCGATGACCAACATATTGATCACGATCTTTTACATGATCGCCCAGCTCGTCGGGGCAGGCGCGCTGATCCATCTGCTGCTGGATGTCGATTATCGATCAGCCGTCTTTATCGTTGGAAGCTTGATGACGACCTTCGTGCTGTTCGGCGGGATGATTGCCGCTTCCTGGGTGCAGATCATCAAGGCGATCTTGCTCTTGTCCGGCACGCTGATCGTCTGCCTGATCGTGCTGGCGCGATTCGACTGGAGCCTCGTGGCCATGTTTGACCATGTGACCAGTGCGACGCCATATGGG
The DNA here is from genome assembly GCF_052072235.1 of Brevibacillus fluminis. Lineage (GTDB taxonomy): Bacteria > Bacillota > Bacilli > Brevibacillales > Brevibacillaceae > Brevibacillus_D > Brevibacillus_D fluminis_A. The sequence continues at coordinate 2,391,948 of NZ_CM125436.1, forward strand.
ATCAACATTTTGTACCCCGGCAACCAATTCGAAAATCCATTTGATACGATCTCGCTTCATCTCGCGCTGATTTTGGGCACGGCGGGCCTGCCCCACATTTTGGTCCGTTTTTTTACCGTGCGCGATGCGATTGAAACGCGGCGCTCGGTGATGAATGCTACCTGGATGATCGGCGCTTTCTATTTGATGACGTTTGTGCTTGGGTTCGGCGCGATTTCATTTGTCGGGTGGGACGCGATCCGCGCAGCGGAGTTCGGCGGCAACTTGACCGTCCCGATGCTGGCACGCGCGCTCGGCGGCGAATTTTTGATGGCGTATATCTCCGCTGTCGCCTTCGCCACCATCCTGGCAGTGGTGACCGGGCTTGTCATGTCGGCCTCATCCGCGTTTGCGCACGATTTTTACAGCCATATCGTCCGTGGCGGCAGCGCTTCGGAAAGCGAGCAGTTTTTGGCCGCCAAATGCTCAGCCGTCGCTGTCGGCGTCATCTCCATCCTGATTGCCATCGGCGGTCAAAAGATGAACGTGGCGATTTTGGTCGCCCTCACGTTTGCTGTAGCGGCGTCGGCCAATCTTCCACTGATTTTGTTCACGCTCTACTGGCGGCGGTTTACGGCCGGGGGCGCGATCTGCGGCGTGTTCTGCGGCCTGCTTTCCTCATTGTTTCTCGTGATTGTCAGCCCGAATGTGATGGACCCGGTTCATGGGCTGATCCGGGCGGAACCGTGGTTTCCGCTGACCAATCCCGGCATTGTGAGCATTCCGCTCGGTTTTCTCGGTGCGGTGATCGGCACGTACTGTTCCCCCCGTCAACGCGACGAAAAACGGTTCGATGCGGTGCTGCTGCAGGCTCATACGGGGATTCGCTGGCAGGAGCCTGAACAATAAGAAATCTCCCATTTTCCGCAAAAATGGGACAGATCCATCAAGATAGATGCTGTGACAATAATAGAAAACAAGCAATATCTTGATGATGAGAAAGCAAGTTAGGAGGTGATTTACATGTCGTCTTCTCATCACCAACAATCGAGTTCCAGCAGCGATCATCAAGAAAATCGTCGTCGCCGCCGTCACCGTCGCAGAAATCAGAATTGCTTTGCCTTTGATGCCAGACGGAATACGTTCGGTAGTGAAAACATTACATTGGTAGGAACAACGACAGTCACCAGCCGCACGGAACTGGCAAGGGTTTTCGTACCTTGCAATGGGACAGTGAAAATTGACGGTGTCGTCGGCTGGCAGGCGACTTCCGATGCGAGCGGGGACCGCGTACCCGTGCTGTTCGAGATTTTCCGAAACGTCGTTGATAGCAACAACCTGATCTTCAGCACGCTGGATTCTGCTGCCATCATCGACACCACAGATGTGGGTGCACGCTTTGTTACAACGGCATTCACTACGGTAGATGCACGCTTTCCTTTTGCAGGAGGCAGTGTCATGAGCGGGATGGGCAACATCCCCGGATTCCCGTTCGATCGCGGCACCACGTATATCTTGACAGCGCGTGCAGTAGAACCAGGCGACGTTGCTGTCGTTACCGGACCAGTCGTGCTTGAGGCGGAGGTTGAGCGTCGTCGCAATGAAAGCTCCAGTTCTTCTGACCATCGTCGCCGTCGCCGCCGTCGTCCCTGCAGACCTTGCAAATGCGTATGCAAGCGCAAAGTTCGCAGCACGTCTCGCAAGCGCTGCCGTTAATTTGCTGGTAAAGAATGGCCCAATGACCTCTTCCACACTGTTGGGAGAGGTCTTTTATCTTCTTAGCGGAGTGAGCAGCATGGAAGAAGAGTTACTACCGATGGTTGCGAAAAACTACCGATTCAATATCCGCCGGGCAGAATTGCTTCACTATACAACAAGAACGTTCGTGTTGCGAATTCAGACCGATGACGGGCCGTTTGTCGTCAAATCTATCTTTGCGGATCGCGACCGGATGGACTTCATTTTGGCAGTCGAACATTATTTACGGGGAAGAGGAGTAGCCATTCCACGAACCATCCCGATGGAAAACGGCGCTTTCCTTTTCTTTTGCAACGGCACTCCTTACACCGTGCAAGAGTACGTAGAGGGAAGACCGCTCTTCATCACCTCCAAAAGCGCTTGTCATGAACGCGGCCGGTTGCTTGGACACTTCCATGCGTGTTCGCTTGGGTTTCGCGCAGAGGATGTCAAGCCGAGCATGGGGATTTTGGAATGGGAAGCAAATTACCAGAAGGGGCTCCAAACGATCAGCGACTGGCGCGAGCAATACCGGTTTTCAACAGAAAAAAGGCATCAACTCGTGATGCGATCGGTCGATTTCTTCTTGCGGACAGGCGCACACCTTTTGCGGCTGCTCACCCAAAATCAGTATTTTGCAGAGGTGCAAGCGGAGCCGGTGGAACGCCAGTTTTTGTGTCACGGCGACTTCCATACAGGGAATGTGCTGTGGAATGAGCAGGCGCAGCGATTTAGCATCATCGATTGGGAGTTTACCCGCTTTGATTTTCCTTCCGTCGATTTGGGGAGGCTGCTTTCTATCATTATGCGCCAATCCAAACGTTGGGATCAGGCCAGCTTTTCTGCGCTCTTGTCCGGCTATCTCGAACAAAACCCGCTCAGCGAAAAGCAGATGGAGCTGCTCTACCTCGATCTTGCCTTTCCGCATCAATTTGAAAGATTTTTGCGCAAGAACTGGTTTGAAGAGTTTACAACAGGCGAGATCCGGCAATTTTTGCAGCGGGAAGAGGAAAAGACGCGCTTTCTCTTGCAGACATTGGAGCGGTGAGAACCAGGGCGTTTGCTTTCTCTATATTTGCTTTCTACCAAAATATGTGATTGTCCTCCTGCAAGTGCCGTCACAGCTAGTACCCGAAATTGATATATATAACGTATCACAAGAAGAAAGGATATGGTGAGCTGTATGAATCGGAATGAAATTCAGGAATCCATGCAAGAATCGATGGCCCAATTTCGCAATACGTTAGAGAACAGCATCAGAGAAATGGTAAAAAGTCTTCCAACTGATGCCATGAAGAATGTGAGAGTAGGGGTCGATGGCTTGCCGGGATTGGGAGAAAACTTCTTGAACAACTTGAATACCAAGATTCAAGACATCATCAATGCCAGCCTGGAACTGGCGAAACAAGCTGTCGCTAACAATGCCGAGGGCAGCGTCGAACAAGGCGAACCGGAAAGCCATGTAACCACACACACCGTAATCAATGGGAAAACGATTGAATAAGCGGCTTCTGCCATCAATGAAACAGCGCAAAATCGAGCTTAATGGGAGGTGAACGAGATGGGGTCCCGGAGAAGAGAGGATGAACTTGAGATTTTTAAAGAAATCGAGAGCAGTGGGAATGCCCAGGCAGGGAATGGTGGAACGGCGAGCGGCGGTGATGTCAACCCCATATCACTCGGAGGAAATGGTGGCTCGGGATCAGGCGGCATGGCAACCGGCGGATCTACAACGTCGATCGGAAACACTGGAGGAGCAGCTACAGCTACAGCCACCGCGACCGCTTCGAGCATTGGCAACGGAAACTTGACAACCGCATCTTCAAGTGCTGCGTCAGTTGGTGGAAACGGTGCAATCTCCACGGGAGGAAGCGCCGACTCGAATGGTGTGGGCGGAAGCGGCGGCACTGGCGGCGCATCGACCGGCAGCGCAAACGGCGGTCTGGCAAATGGCGGAACCGCCGAGGCAGACGCAAAGATTAAAGGTGAGTGTTGAGTAGCCGGATCGAGAAAAGGGGTGATCACAGTGAGTCAGGAATTAGTGGAAAATGAAGATACCCTTCCTGCAGGGCAGCAATCCACGGCCAACGCTACCGCAAACGCCCTCGGAGGCTTAGGTGGTCAAGCGTACAATTTGACGTACGTCGATAATTATTCAACATTGATGCTCGTCTATTCATTTTTGTCCCTTCTCGGCAGCCAAGCGGGTCAAGGTGCCAATCTGAGCCAGGCCGCGAGCGAATTGACGCCGCTGCTCAAGTCGGTCATGGAAGAAGAGAAGAAGTATCGGCAAGCCTTTTTGGATGCGGTTGAATCTTTGAAAAAATAAACGGCTTTGATAGGAAAATAGGTGCTTGCCTTCCTTCATTGGCCGTTACAAGCTGTCCAATCAAAAAATATAACTATAAAAGAACGAAAGAAAGGAGTGAAACATATGAGTTGTCGGCGCAGACATTCAAGAACAAGAGTATTTCGCACAAACATTGCAGAAATCAGAAGAAGCGGAAATGTCGTGGCGGGTGCAGGCGGTACCGCCACAGGCGGCACTGACGGAGTAGCGGTCAGCACAGGTGGAGAAGGAGAAAATATCGAGGTTCTCAACATTCTTTCGAAAAACAGTTTAGGCGGTTTCGCTGCAGCTGTTATGAATGTGGGCAGTGTTAACACCGTTAACAATCAAAATAATAGCGTCAACACCACTACTGCCGCTACGACCACCACGCAAGCGATCAACAGTGGTCCTATATCTGGCGGAATTAACGGGCTTGCAATCGGAGGCGACGCTTCTTCCAACACGACAGGCGGCATTGGCGGCGCAGGCGGTAATGCTTCCCATCAGTCGAATGGCGGCAATGCGGCTGGAGGAGATGCGAAAGCCAAAATCAAAGCCAATGCAAAACCGAAGGCAAAATCTCATTAAATGGGGTGCTGCTGGTAAGAAGATCGAGGCTTTGTGCATGGGAAGAGGGCAGGGATACCTGCCCTTTTTTATATGGCAAGCATGAGAGAACGTTTCCGGCCCTTGCGGCACCTTTTGGCAGCATGCACCTAACAAAGCTGCTACAAGAAGCACCAGGCGATGCCAGCGGCTCTAATTACATAAAACATACCGAACTGGGAAAAATAGGGACACGCTAAAAGCCCCTTTTAGGAGAGTCGGAATCTATGCTTACGAACGATTTGGCAGCGAATGTCGAGCAAGTCATGCAAGTGATCGGCCATAATCCCGACGTCATCTACCGTGAAATGCTGCTAGGAGAGTCAAATATACGAGCGGCGCTCATCTATAGTAAATATTTGGTGAACAAAGATATTTTGGCCACAGCCGTGATCCGGCCGTTGCTGGAGCATTCCTTCCAAACGCAAACCCCTTCCATGGACGTCGTTGATGAAGTGCGATTGCGCGTGCTGCAGCTGGGGGAGATCATGCATTCTACGACGATCGATGACTGCATCAGCGGCATCCTCGCCGGAAGCGCGGCCTTGCTGATCGATGGCGCCGACAGGGTTCTGATGATGGGCATCTGCGCGCCGGAAGCGAGAAATGTAACGGAACCGATCACAGAATCAGCGGTTCGAGGCTCGCGGGAAGGGTTTGTCGAAAATTTGGAAACCAATCTGACCTTGCTGCGCAAGCAAATCAAAAATCCGTTTTTCACCATCGTCCCCTATATCATCGGCAGGCAATCCAGGCGGAATCTGGCGCTCTTGTATTTGAGCAATATTGCCAATCCGCGGCTGATCGAGGAAGTCAAGCAGCGGCTGGGTCGAATCGACATCGACGATGCGCAGGAATCCGGGATCATCGAACAGTTGATCGAAGATGATCACTGGTCGCCTTTTCCGCAAATTCAAAATACGGAACGTCCGGATAAGGTCAATTCCGCCTTGATGGAAGGACGAGTGGCCATCTTGCTCGATGGCACGCCGTTTGCTCTTCTGGCCCCTGTCACGTTAAACATGCTGCTCCAGACGATCGAAGATTACTCCGAGCGCTGGTATTCCGGCCTGCTGCTGCGGCTTTTGCGCTACATGGTTCTTGTGTTCGCCTTGTTTTTGCCGTCGCTTTATATCGCGCTTGTGTCCTACCATCAAGGCTTGATCCCGACCAAACTCGCAATCTCGATGGCGGAAAGCCGTGAAGGTGTACCGTTTCCCACATTAATTGAAGCGCTGATTATGGAGACGACCATCGAGATTTTGCGTGAAGCAGGGATCCGGCTGCCCAAGCCGATCGGACAGGCGGTCGGGATCGTCGGCGGTCTGGTGATCGGGCAATCGGCGGTGCAAGCAGGCATCGTCAGTCCCATTATGGTCATCGTCGTCGCATTGACGGCCATTTCTTCGTTCGCGATCCCGCAGTACAGCGAGGCGATTGCGTTGCGGATTTTACGCTTCGGGATGATGCTGGCGAGCGCTTTTCTCGGGCTCTATGGCATCGTTTTGGCTTTCCTGTTGATCGCGGGCCATATTGCGGGGCTGAAAAGCTTTGGCGTCAATTACGCGGGTACGTTTGCCCACTATCAGTTTTCCGATTTGAAGGACACGTTTTTCAAAGCGCCGCAGTACGTCATGAAGCTGCGGCCGAAGATATTGGGGACGCTCGATCGTCGCCGCAGCTCCAACGGAAGGAAGGGATCGTGATGTTTCGGTATCTGGATGAAAACATGTCCACATCCCAGCTTGCCGTCAGCATCGCCTCCGTCATTGTGGCGGTCGGGATCGTCACGCTGCCGCGGACCGCAGTCGAAGCAGTCGGGACGCCCGATGTCTGGATCACGTTTCTTTTGTCCGGACTGATCGCCCTCGGCCTGGTCTACATTTGCGGGAAATTGACGCAGCGTTACCCGGGCCAAACGTTTTACGAGTTCAATGAGCTGATTGTAGGCAAATTTCTCGGCCGTTTTCTGAGCCTGTTCTTTGCTGTGTACTGGCTCGTGCTGGTTTCCTATGAAGTGCGGATGAATGCAGAGGTCATCCGTTTTTTGCTTCTGGAGCAGACGCCGATCGAGGTGACGATCGTCTGTTTCATGCTGGTCGCCCAGTTTTCCATTGTCAAAGGGCAAAGCCCGCTCGTGCGCCTCTGCCAAATGTTTTTTCCGATCACAACCATCGCGATCCTGACGATCATGCTGCTCGGCTCCAACAATTTTGACATCGATAATTTCCGTCCCTTGCTGCGTGAAGGAATTGCGCCTGTTTTTAAAGGGATTCCCAGCTCGGTTCTGCTGTATCTGGGCTTTGAAGCCATTCTCATCCTGGCCGCAAGCACGCAGGACAAAAGGAAGATCACGAAAGCGGCCATCATTGGCGTTTGCGTGCCGATGGTGATTTACGTGGTGACGCTGGTGATGGTCATCGGCATCCTTTCTCCGGCGGAGGTCAAGACGCTCGCCTGGCCTACGGTTGAAGTGATCAAAGAAATCGAGTTTCCCGGTTCGTTTTTCGCCAATTTTGAGATTCTGTTCATCGTCGTCTGGGTGATCGAAATCTTTACGACCTACACACTTGGCTTCTATTTCGCCAGCCTCGGCTTCAGTAAAGTTTTTCAGAAAGAGATCAAGCTGTTTGACTATCTTTTTTTGCCCGTGGTGTTTTTTCTCGCCTGGTATCCGGCCGATGTCAATGGAGTCGCACGCCTGGGGGATTTCCTGTCAAACATGGCTTATTTCACCTCGGCTGTCATTCCGATTGTACTCTTATCGGTCAGCTATTTGCGGGGAGGGCGCCATGAAGAGAAGACGACGTAGCCTGTTGTGCGCGCTGCTCATCCCCGCACTTCTGCTCAGCGGATGCTGGGACCGCCGGGAGATTGAGGACATTGGCATGGCGGTCGGAATGGCGATCGACAAGGGGCCGAAAGCGAATATGCTGCATTTGACCACCCAATTCGTCAATACGGTCGCTGGCAACAACAAGGACGTCACCCAGGTGCATAGCTACTATAACGTGGACGCGACAGGGACGGCGATGCTGGTAATGATCCGCCAGATGGCGAGCAAAACGGACCGCACGCCGTATTTTACCCACTTGAAAGTCGTGCTGATCAGCGATGAGATCGCCAGGCAGTATAACATGTTCGAGCTCACCAACCTGCTGATGCGCGACCATGAGATCCGGCGCACCGTGCAAATGCTGGTCGTAAAAGGGAAGGCCAGCGATTTGCTCGGCGCGCATACGCGAAAACAGGAGATTCCCTCGCTGGAGATTTGGGGAATGACGGGGAACGATTACAAATCCATGTATATCCCGCATGTTGTGACATTGGGCGACATCTCCATCCATCTTTCCGACCATAACAGCTTTGTGATCCAGTACATCCGGATGGAAAAGGGAGGATTCCGGCTGTCCGGCGTTGCGGTCATCAGCGGCAAAACCAAAAAGCTGATCGGCACGATTGAAAATCTGGAACAAATGTCCGGGCTTTCCCTGCTGCTGCTCAAAGGAATGGGCAGCTCAGGCGGTGCGATCCGCATCACCGATCCGAAAACGAAAAAACCGCTGGTGTTCGATGTGCGCAATGTGAACCGAAGGGTTTCGGTCAATCAGTCGAATGGCAAGATTGTGTTCACCGCGCAAATCCGGCTGGAGGGCAGGCTGAACGAGGACTGGACGTATCCGGGCAATGCCTTCAAAGAATCGTATTTACGCGAACGAACAAAGCAATTCGAGCAAAAAGTGCTTCAGGATACAAAGGCGGCGCTCGCGGTGCTGCAGAAGCAGCTGAAAGTGGATGTGCTGGGCTATGAAGACAAATTCCGGATCGCTGACTACGCCAGTTGGAAAAAGTGGAAGAACAATTGGGATGATGTGTTCAGCAAGAGCGAGATCATCGTCGATGTCAAGGTATTTATCCGCGATTACGGCTCGGCCGGCCGAAAAGTGTAACAGGTGTGTCGCTGGTAATTGCGGAAAAACCATGATACAGTGAAATCGTTCCCATGCCATGAAAAGCAATGCGCCCCCTCATGGGCAAAGAATGAAAGATAGAGGAGAGTCACATGAAGCGCTTAATCAAGGTAACCATCCATGATTTTAGTAAAATTGAACAGCATCTGAATGATGCGAAAGAGATCGAGCTGTATCACTCAGCCAATGGCAAACTGTATGAAGCCGTCATCGAGCATGACGATTACGCCGTGATCGATTTGAACGATGAAGAGTATATTGAGCTTGCCCCAAACGAGTATGAGCTGATGATTCCGGAGTGGAAAGTGGTTGGCAAGCAAGGGGATATGATCATTGAAACCATGTCCGATCCTGCAGACGATCGCGCGCTCTTGTACCGTGGAATCGATGGGGTGGGCAATGTGGTTGCAGAGCCGCAATCGATCAACAAGCAGCTGATCATGCAGCTATACAAAGGGTGGTTCGCCAAGGAAAAGGCGAAAGTGGAGTAACCTGCGGCTGCGGCCCAATAAAAGAAAAAAACAGCAGAGCGATTCTGCTGTTTTTTCTTTTCCCTTTTTACATTTCTTCCGGCGCTTTCAAGCCGAGCAGGCGCAAGCCTTCCTTCAGAACGATGACGACAGCGGCAACCAGCTGCAGGCGCGTCTGCTTGACATCTTCTTCCTCAGCCAAAATGCGGACATTGGCATAAAATTTATTGAACAACTGCGCCAAATCGATGACGAATTTCCCGATGAGGGATGGATCGAAGCCGGCAGCGGCACGGTCGACGATGTCCGGGAATTGGCTCAATGCGGTGATGACGGCCCACGCTTCCTTGCTGTCCAGCGCGCCTTCCGCCAGCATCAGTTCGCCCGTTGGCTGGTAGTTGCCCTTGCGCAACAGCGAGCACGCTCGCGCATGCGTATATTGCACATAAGGACCGGTTTCGCCTTCGAATGTCAGCATCTCTTCCCAGGAGAAGTTGATGTCGTTGAGGCGGTAGTTTTTCAGGTCGTGGAACATGACGGCGCCCACACCGACCTGGCGAGCCACTTCATCTTTGTTAGCGAGCGTCGGATTTTTCTCCTCGATGACTTTTTTCACGTCTTCGATCGCTTGTGCCAGCACTTCTTCGAGCAAAACGACTTTGCCTTTGCGGGTGGACATTTTTTTGCCATCCTTGAGCATCATGCCGAACGGGATGTGGTACATTTCATACGCCCAGTCGAAGCCCATTTTTTGCAGCACTTTGTACAGCTGCTGGAAGTGCAGGCGCTGCTCGCCGCCGACGACATACAGCGCTTTGGCGAAATCGTACGTCTCGTGGCGGTACAAGGCCGCTGCCAGGTCGCGGGTCGCATATAGCGTCGCGCCATCGGACTTCTTGATCAGGCAAGGCGGCAGGTCGAATTCATCAAGCATCACCACCATCGCACCGTCGGATTCGGTCAACAGGTTGCGCTCTTCAAGCATCGCGACGACGCGGTCCATTTTGTCATTGTAGAAAGCTTCGCCGTTTGTGGAATCGAACTGGATGTCCATCAGCTCATAAATTTTCATGAACTCTTTCAGCGATTCTTCACGGAACCATTGCCACAGATGCTGCGCCTGCGCGTCGCCATCCTCGAGCTTTTTGAACCATTCGCGGCCCTGGTCTTCCAGCGTCGGGTCGTTGGCCGCTTCATCATGGAACTTCACGTACAGCTTCAGCAGCTCTTTGATCGGCTCCGCTTTTACTTTCGCTTCGTCACCCCATTTTTGGTAGGCGACGATCAGCTTGCCGAACTGGGTGCCCCAGTCCCCGATATGGTTGATGCGCACCGGGGTGTAGCCTTTCTTTTCCATGATGTTGGCAATCGCGTTCCCGATGCAGGTGGAGCGCAGATGACCCATGGAGAAAGGCTTGGCGATGTTTGGCGAGGAGAGGTCGATCGGAACGTTGCGTCCTTGCCCTTCCTCCGTGCTGCCGTATGCGCTGCCTTGGGTGAGGACAGCGGAAATAATAGCGGTGCCGACAATGTGCTGATCCAAAAACAGGTTGATGTATGGTCCTGCTACTTGCACCTCTTTGAGCGGCGCTCCGGAAATGGCGCCGGCCAACTCGGCTGCGATTGCCGGCGGTGCTTTGCGCAGCGCTTTTGCCAGTTGGAAACAAGGGAAGGCGATGTCGCCCATCGCCGGATTCGGCGGCGTTTCCAGCATGCTGCTCACTTTCTCCAGCGGAAAATCTTGCACGCCAAGCCTCGCTAACGCTTCTGTAATTTTGGTTGCGACTTGCAATTTGTGATCCATATCCATTCATCCTTTCAAAAAATAGAAAAACCCCGCGTCTCTTCACAATGAATTGGGAAAGAGACGAGAGGTTGTATAACTCCCGCGGTGCCACTCTTACTTGTTTCATCACGAATCAGCATGGATTTCCCATGCCGTCCGCTTGACGAAACCGCTTGACTGCTGTAACGGGCAGACCCGACGCTCCCTACGCAGCCAGCTGTGGCGTTCGGGAGGTTTCTCCAAGGGGCGTTTCATCAAGAGTGCATGCCGGGCTTCCACCGTCCCCGACTCGCTTTGCTGCAGCAACAAGACTACTTTCCTTTTCATCGAACCAACTATCGTACTATCCGCCATTATAACGGACTGTCCCGCCAGATGCAACGTCTGGTTGCCGGTTCAGCCCCAATTACTCCTTATCCGGTTTCAGGTCGTCGAGGTCAGCGAAAAACTTGCGGGTCAGCTCTTCCTTGTCTGTGGCTTCCAGCCACTGCTGCTTGTATTGCAGCAGGCGGTCGAGCAAGGCGTGCTCTTCTTCGGCCTCCTGCTCCAAATTGAAGTTTTCCGTCGGGTCAAACCACATCAGGCGGTCGTCCGTTCCGGTGCGCAAGTACGGCTTTTGCCAGTTGATCGGGTATACGTACGGCTCCTCGCCGAACATGAAGCCGAGCACGTCGTCGGAATCGAGCGGCAGGAAGTGTTCGAACTGGTCGTTTCTGCCCTCGGACAGATTCATATGGAACAGCGAATACCAGAGGTAATGCTGACCGGATGTGCGGTATTTGGCGATCGCGTACGTTTCCGATTCCGTTGCATGCAGCTCTTTGATTTTGTCCAGCTTGCCGATAAACGCTGATTTGGACAATGGCTCTTTGTCTTCCAAAGACGATCACACCTTTCGTTGGGTCGTAACTTTCATTATCTCATCAATAAGGGTATCGCTGCAAAAGAAAAATGACGTGCTCCTCCCCGTTAACCAGGACACGTCATTCGCAAATTATGTTATGTCATGTTTTTCTCACATGCTTCAGCTCTCTCATGAAAGACCCCTGCGTTTTGTAGCGGGATTAGCAATCGGCTGCGCCAACGATCACAAGCAGAATGAACAGTACCAGCACCAGAGCGAAGCTGTCACCAAAGAAGTTTCCGCAAAATGATGTACTCACGTATTGTGCCTCCTTCCATGTGGTTGAATCATGTGAATCTGTTCAAGAAGTCTGTTGTTTCATTGCTTCTTGTGCTTACAGTCTATACGGGATAGCCTATCCTGTTGTGGGCGGTTGCCCATAGAACGTGAAATTGGGCGCTTTGCCTGTCCGGCAAATATCCATTGACGGATGAGAAACAGGGATGGTAAGATACAACGTAATACATTGTGAATACTTTAAGGAACTCTTATCAAGAGAGGTAGAGGGACTGGCCCTATGAAACCTCGGCAACCGTACATGTGTACAGGTGCCAATTCCAGCAGAGCGCGCTGCGCTTTGAAAGATGAGAGGAACTTGCGTGATATGCGTAGAGAGTCCTCTTCTTTTTTTTCTATAAGAAGGGGACTCTTTTGTATTTTGATGGGGGAAGGGAAGAGGAAACCATATGACAAAGCCTACATTTCAAGAGCAATTGGCGAAAAAAATCCTCGTTTTGGATGGCGCGATGGGGACGATGCTCCAGCAGGCGAACTTGACGGCCGCTGATTTCGGCGGGGACGATCTGGAGGGCTGCAATGAGATTTTGAACGTCACCAGACCGGATGTGATCCGCCATATCCATGATACATATCTGGAGGCGGGCGCCGACATTATCGAGACCAACACGTTCGGCGCGACGAGCATCGTTTTGGCCGAATACGACATTGCGGAGCGGGATGAGGAGCTGAACATTGCGGCGGCGCAGATCGCCCGCGCTTCGGCGGATCATTACTCCACGCCGGAATGGCCGCGCTTCGTCGCAGGCGCGATGGGGCCGACGACCAAAACGTTGTCGTTGACCGGCGGCGTCACGTTTGATGAGCTGGTGGAAAACTACTATCGCCAAGCCAAAAGCCTGATCATCGGCGGCGTCGATGTGCTTTTGCTTGAAACTTCCCAGGACACGCTGAACGTAAAGGCGGGCGGGATCGGCATTCGCAAAGCGTTTTCAGAATTGGGCCGCGAATTGCCCGTGATGATCTCGGGCACAATCGAGCCGATGGGCACGACGCTGGCGGGTCAAAATATCGAGGCGCTTTACATTTCCATTGAACATTTACAACCGATTTCCATCGGGTTGAACTGTGCGACAGGACCCGAGTTCATGAAAGACCATCTGCGCACGTTGTCGGAGCTGGCGCAATGCGCGGTCAGCTGTTATCCGAATGCCGGGCTGCCGGATGAGAACGGCCATTACCACGAATCGCCGCAGGGGCTGGCATCCAAGCTGGCGGCTTTTGCCGAAGCAGGCTGGCTCAACGTCGCGGGCGGCTGCTGCGGGACGACACCGGAACACATTCGCGCGATCGCAGAAGCGATGAAACACATCAAGCCGCGCGGCAAGGCCAGGCCCCATGCAGCAGCGGTTTCCGGGATCGAGACGGTGTTCGTCGAGGATGACAACCGCCCGCTTTTGGTTGGGGAGCGCACCAATGTCATCGGTTCCAAAAAATTCAGAGATTTGATCGCGGCAGGTTCTTACGAGGAAGCGTCAGACATCGCCCGCGCGCAGGTGAAGCGCGGTGCGCACGTCATCGACGTCTGCCTGGCCGACCCGGACCGCGATGAATATCACGATATGGAGCAGTTCCTCTCGTTTGTGGTCAAAAAAGTGAAGGCGCCGCTGATGATCGACTCTACCGACGCCAGGGTACTGGAGCTGGGGCTGAAGTTTTCCCAAGGGAAAGCGATCATCAACTCGATCAACCTGGAGGACGGGCTCGAGCGCTTCGAGCAAGTGGTGCCGCTGATCCACAAATACGGTGCGGCTGTCGTTGTCGGCACGATCGACGAGAAAGGAATGGCCGTTACCCGCGAACGGAAGCTGGAAGTCGCGAAGCGGTCCTACGATCTGCTGGTCAATGACTTCAAGCTGAACCCGCAGGACATCATTTTCGACCCGCTCGTGTTCCCCGTTGGAACAGGGGATGAACAATATATCGGTTCAGCGAAGGAAACCGTGGAAGGAATTCGCCTCATCAAGGAAGCGATGCCCGAATGCAAAATCGTCCTTGGCGTCAGCAACATTTCGTTCGGCCTGCCCAATGCAGGGCGCGAGGTGCTGAATGCGGTCTTTTTATACCATACGACGCTGGCTGGTCTCGATTATGCGATCGTCAACACGGAAAAGCTGGAGCGCTACGCCTCGATTTCCGAGGAAGAACGCAAGCTGTCCGAAGCGCTTCTGTTTAATACCAATGACGAAACATTGGCCAAATTCACAGAGTTTTACCGCCAGAAGAAAAAAGAAGTGAAGGTGGAAGCGTCCAGCCTGACGCTTGAGGAGCGATTGGCGGCCTATGTGGTGGAAGGCTCGAAAGACGGGTTGATCCCGGATCTGGAGCTGGCGCTGAAAAAATATGCGCCGCTCGACATCATCAACGGCCCGCTGATGCGCGGGATGGAAGAGGTGGGACGCCTCTTCAACGCCAACCAGCTGATCGTAGCGGAAGTGCTGCAGAGCGCGGAAGTGATGAAGGCGTCCGTGTCGTTTTTGGAACCGTTCATGGAGAAGAGCGAAAGCGCGGCAAAGGGCAAGATTTTGCTCGCGACGGTAAAAGGGGATGTGCATGACATCGGGAAAAACCTGGTGGAGATCATCCTGTCGAACAACGGCTACCATGTCGTAAACCTCGGCATCAAGGTGACGCCGGAGCAGCTGATCGCCTCGGCGCGCGAGGAAAAGCCGGATGCGATCGGATTGTCCGGCCTGCTGGTGAAATCAGCGCAGCAGATGGTCATCACCGCCCAAGATTTGCGCGAAGCCGGCATTCATGTGCCGCTGATGGTCGGGGGCGCTGCGCTGACGCGCAAGTTCACATCGAATCGGATTGCGCCTGAATACAGCGGGATCGTCGTCTATGCGAAAGACGCGATGGACGGCCTTGATCTGGCCAACAAGCTGCAGGATGAAGAGGCACGCAAGCAGCTGTGGGCAGAGCAGCAGGCTGCATTGGAGGCAGCGCAGCAGGCGGAGGAGCAAAAGCCAATCGAGGCAGCGGTTTCGCAGAAGCCGAAGCGCTCCGCGATCAGCCGCACGACGCCGATCTATTTGCCGCCAGACACCGAGCGCCACGTGCTCCGCAACTATCCGATCGCACATCTGCAGCCGTACATCAACCAGCGGATGCTGCTCGGCAAGCATTTGGGCGTGCGGGGCAACGTCGAGAAGATGATCGCAGAGGGCGATGAAAAAGTATTGCGTCTGGTCGATGTGGTCGACAGCCTGATCACCGAGGCGAAGGCGGACAACACCATTCAGGCGCACGGGATGTATCAATTCTTCCCGGCGCAGGCCGACGGAGACGACATCCTCATCTATGATCCGAACGATCACAGCAAGCTGTTGGAACGCTTCACCTTCCCGCGTCAGGCGGAAGACCCGTTCCTTTGCCTGTCGGACTTCCTGCGGCCGGTGGAGAGCGGTGAGATGGATTATGTCGGCTTCCTGGCGGTTACGGCCGGTTTTGGCATCCGCGAGCGGTCTACCGTACTCAAAGAGCGCGGCGACTACCTCCGCTCCCACGTCATGCAGGCGCTTGCGCTGGAGTGCGCCGAGGCGTTTGCCGAGCGGCTCCACCATGTGATGCGCGATAACTGGGGCTTCCCCGACCCGACGGAGATGACCATGCTGGAGCGTTTTGGCGCCCGCTATCAAGGGATTCGCGTGTCCTTTGGGTATCCGGCTTGCCCAAGCCTGGAAGACCAGGAGAAGTTGTTCCGCTTGCTGAAACCGGAAGACATCGGCATTCAATTGACAGAAGGATTCATGATGGACCCGGAAGCATCCGTTTCCGCGATGGTATTTGCCCATCCGGAGGCGCGTTACTTCAACGCTGGCCCGTCATTGGTAGAGGCATAGCGCGATTTTGGAGGAAAGGAGGGAACCAGATTGGCAAACAAACCGAATTTGCAACAGTATTTGAAAGAGCATCTGGTGGTCGGCGATGGCGCGATGGCGACACAGCTGTACCAGCTTGGGGTGCCAGTCGGCGTCAGCTACGAGGAATTGTGCTTATCCAATCCGCAGCTGGTGCAAAGCGTGCATGCTGCCTATTATCGGGCGGGTGCGCGCCTGATCGAAACGAACACATTCAGCGCAAACCGGGACAGCCTGGGCCGTTACGGGCTGGAAAGCAAGGTGACGCGGATCAACCGCGCTGCCGTGACGATCGCCCGCCAGGCGGTCGGGGACGATGCGTACGTCATCGGCGGGATCGGCTCCATCATCGCGGGCCGCGTCCGCAGCCAGCAGCTGGATGAATACCGCGACCAATTCGAGGAGCAGGCAACGGCGCTCCTCCATGCAGGCGCGGATGGCATCCTGCTGGAGACGTTTCTCGATTTGGATGAATTGCGCCTGGCAGTCGAGGTGATTCGTCCGCTGACCGAGCTGCCGATCATCGCCCAACTGGCGACGCTGGAGGTGGGCCGGACACGGGACGGCTATACGCTCACCGAGGCATTCGCGCAGCTGCAGCAAAGTGGCGCCGACATCGTGGGTCTCAACTGCCGCTTAGGTCCGGCAGAAGTCATTCGCTCGTTTGAAACAACCGTCACGCCGGACAACATCCTCTTGTCGGCATTCCCCAACGCGGGTCGCCTCGGCCTCTCCGATGGGGAATATGCCTACAAATCGTCACCTGACTATTTCGCTCAAAGCGCGTTGCTGCTGCGCAACCAAGGCGTCAGCATCATCGGCGGCTGCTGCGGGACGACGCCGGATCATATTCGGGCGATAGCGGACGCGCTCGCTGATTTGCCGCCGGTCGAACGGGTCAATCCGAGCCCGGCAACCGAGCCGCGCATCGAGATCGGCACCGTCGCTTTGCGCCGTACGCCGCATATCGTCGACAAGGTGAAACAGCAGCACACGATCATCGTGGAGTTTGACCCGCCGAAAGATTTGGATGCCGAGGGCTTTTTGCACGGCTGTTGCGAATTGCACAATGCCGGTGCGGATGCCGTGACATTAGCGGACAACTCGCTTGCCAACGTACGGATGAGCAACATGGCGCTGGGTGCGATGATGAAGAGTCAATACGGCCTGGAACCGCTTTTGCATTTGGCTTGCCGCGACCGCAATCTGATCGGCCAGCAGTCGCATCTGATGGGCTTGCATGCGCTCGGAATCGACCAGGTGCTGGTCGTGACAGGCGACCCATCCCGCTTCGGCGATCTGCCGGGAGCAAGCTCCGTCTTCGATGTCACGTCATTCGACCTCATCCGAATGATCAAGCAGCTTAACGAGGGCATATCGTTCTCCGGGCGGCCGCTGAAGCAAAAAGCCAATTTCCTGGTCGGTGCAGCGTTTAACCCGCATGTGCGCCAGATCGAGGCGGCCGTCCAGCGACTGGAACGCAAGGTGGAAGCGGGCGCCGACTACATCATGACGCAGCCGGTTTACGACGCGGAGACGATCAAATTGATCCATGATGCGACCAAGCACATCGACATCCCGATTTTTATCGGCATCATGCCGCTCACGAGCTACCGCAATGCGCAGTTTTTGCACAACGAAGTGCCGGGAATCAAGCTTTCCGACATGGCCTTGGAGCGCATGAAAAACGTGGAGGGAGAAGCGGCCCGCCAAGAAGGCATCCAGATGGCCAAGGAGCTTTTGGATGTAGCCATGAGCTATTTCAAAGGCATTTACTTGATCACGCCGTTCAACTATTACCAGATGACCGTCGAGCTGACCCAGTACGTACGCAAGCAAGCGTTGCTGCAGCCGACGCGCTGACAATGGAAAGCAAGCAAAAAAGCCAACGCCTTAATAGGACCGTTGGCTTTTTTGTGTACACGTACGCAACTACTCTGGCATCGCAAAAAAGGACGTTTCGCATAAAGCAGCTACCTGTTTTTTTCGCGAAAACGCCGCACCTTCATCAAGTTGCCGCAGCATTTGTCGTCGCACCAGCGCGCTGCCCGATTGCGGCTTTGGTCGTAAAAAAACCAGCGGCAATCCGGATTGTCGCACATTTTCAGCCGGCGCAGATCGCCTTTCGCGAGCAATTCGGCCAAATCAAGTGCGATCCGGGCCGTGACGTACGGCCAGCCGTTGAGTGCGCTCACTCGTGTAAGCTGCAACCCGTTTTCTGTGCGAGACAGCTGCGGATACGAAGAATACGGCTGCAAAGCTTCGTTGAAAAAAACAATGTCCGCATCGCGCAGCGGTTCGCCGGCGACGGTGTATTCGACGATGGTGCGCAAGCGCTCGCGAAACAAGGTCAAGTCACGCACATCTCTCATCCCGGATAGCTCGGCGGGCAAGTCCCATTTTGCCAAAAACCATTCCACCCATTCTGCTTTCTCCAAACGGTTCTCCCGGCGTCCAGAGCCGCGCCAATCCCGCCAATCGCTATTCAGAAAATCCAAGCTGATCCATTCCATGAAAAATCCTCCTGCTTATGCCTTGAAATCATTTCCAGTCTGTGTTACGTTTTGGGTGTAACGATCTATATTGTTTATGATGGTTACGAGATTGATTGTTCTTTTTTGCCATTATACCGCTGAAAAAAAGAAATGAGTAGACAATGCGAGGAGGATTCGGGATGAATCGGATGGAACTGCTGCTGCACGAATTGGAGATCACGACGGAGACGGAAGACTGGTATCCGCCGCTGCACGTTGCCTTGGAAGGGGTGACGGCAGCGCAAGCGAGCTGGAGACCGCAGGGGGAAGCGGCCAACACGATCTGGGAGACGGCCAATCATCTGCTGTTTTACAAGGAGCGCTTGCTCAAACAGCTGACGGTAGGCTACACGGACCCGCAGGGCATGACCAACGATGACACGTTTGCCGTCGATGCGGCGCCGGATGATGAAGCAGCCTGGCAAGCGACACGCGAGCGGCTTGTGGCCGTTCAACGCGAACTGCACGCGTTGCTCTCCTCCATGCCTGAGGAGGCATTCGACCGTCCTCATCCGACCCGTCCGCTCGGCTTGATGGTGACCAGCATTGTGCTGCACGACGCTTGTCATACCGGTCAGATCGTGATGATCCGCAAGCTGCAAGGGTCATGGCCTGCCCGCCGCGCGTTTGAGTAAAACGCGTCCGCGATTCTCGGCAAGTGGGTTATTTTTGTCCCTTCCCGCATAGACTTCTTTTGAGATGGGGGGAGGGACGATGGCTCCTTTTCGGTTTCGCCGTCGACGCATGCAGGCTCCGATTTCGCGAAAACGGCTGTATTTTTTTTCGTTTTTGCTTTTTCTGGTCATCACGGTTCAATCGCTATTTTTTGTGGAGCAAAAATTGGAGCCGACCGTCCTGATCATTGCCAAGCAAAAAGCCGAGCAGTTGGCCAAAGACGCCATTTCCGACGCG
Organism: Brevibacillus fluminis; assembly: GCF_052072235.1. Classification (GTDB taxonomy): domain Bacteria; phylum Bacillota; class Bacilli; order Brevibacillales; family Brevibacillaceae; genus Brevibacillus_D; species Brevibacillus_D fluminis_A. The sequence goes on from NZ_CM125436.1 coordinate 2,411,339, forward strand.
GTGACGAAAAAAATCGCGCAGATGAACATCAACAACAACGATTTCATCAAAATGGAAAAGGATAAGGACAACAAGATCAAGGCGATCAATCTGGATTTTAAAGAATATTCGCGAATTTTGGGGGAGACGACCGAGCGGATCAAAAACACGCTGGATGAGTTCGAGTTCGAGCCGACGAAAAATTACATTCCGATCGGATTGGCGACGGGCAGCAGCTTTTTGGCCGAGGTGGGGCCGAGTTTGCCAGTCACGTATGTACCGATCGGTGCGGTGAAAACCAACCTGGAGACCAAAATGGCGGAGGCCGGAATCAACATGGTGCTGGTGACCGTCTACATACGCGTCGAGGTGACGCTGCGGATCGTCATACCGTTCGCGACCGACCAGACAACGGTTGTCACGAGTATCCCGATCACCAACTCGCTTGTCATCGGCGATGTGCCGGATTACTGGTACAACAACCCGGAAGGAAAGCCGGATGTACCGCGGCCGTCGGAAGTACAACTGAATAACTGATGCTTGAGGGCATGCGAAAAAGCCGTTTGGATGACAAACGGCTTTTCTCTTTGACGATCGCGATGGTTACTTCAAAATCAACTGATAAAACGAAACATCCTGGAACTGGTCGAATTTGTAGCCGACCTCGCGGAAGGTGCCGGCCCATTCGAAGCCAAGGCGTTGATGCAGCTGCACGCTCGCATCGTTGCCTTCCGTAATGCCGGCGATCAGCACGTGAAAATCGTTTTCTCTCGCCAGTGCGATCAGTTCGTTCATGAGGAGCTTGCCGAGCCCCTTGCCGTGATGCTCGTGGTGGATATAAATCGAGGATTCTCCGGTTTGCTGATACGCTTGTTTTTCGCGAAACAGGCTGATCGATGCGTAGCCGATGACCGCGCCATCCTGTTCGGCTACGATGAGCGGATAGCGGCCCGTGAACTTGTGGAACCATTTTTCGCGCTGTTCCAGCGTTTGTTCTTCCAGGTCAAACGTTGCGGCAGACGTACGTACAACGTGATTATAGATCGCAAGCAGAGCGGGGAGATCCGAGATATGTGCATGTCTTACCGTGATTTCTGACATAAAGTCACCGCCTATTGTAGTTACAAATATTTTATGTCAGGTTTCCTCACATCGTCAAGAGCAGAAAAAAATCCCCGTTCGCACCGGTTTGGCGTGATCGGGGACTTGCGTAAAAGATTTCGTTCGTTTACAGCTGGTAGATCGCTTTGTATTTGCCCTCCAGATAGTCGACCAGATAGTTGGCATTGGTCAGCTCGCCCGTAATGTCTTGCAAAAGCTCGTTCGGGCTTTTCATTTTGCCGTGACGATGAATGTTTTCCTTCAGCCAGCTGCGGATCGGCGCGAATTGGCCGGAGGCGATCAGCTCGTCGTAGTTGCTGATCTCTTTTTTGAGCGTGTTGGTGATTTGCGCGGCATATACGTTGCCCAAGGAATAGGTCGGGAAGTAGCCGAACAAGCCCTCGGACCAGTGCACGTCCTGCATGCAGCCGTTTGCGTCGGAATCCGGCGTGACGCCGAGATATTCCTGCATTTTTTCGTTCCACAGGTGCGGCAAGTCTTCCACCGCGAGCGAGCCTTCGATCAAGCCTTTTTCCAGCTCGTAGCGGATCATGATGTGCAGGTTGTAGGTAACCTCATCGGCTTCGATGCGGATGAGCGACGGTGTCACCTGGTTGACGGCGCGGTAGAAGCTCTCTACGCTGACGCCTTCGAGCTGAGTTGGGAACTGCTTGGTCAGCGCGCCGTAGAAATGGTTCCAGAACGGCAGGCTGCGGCCGACCATGTTTTCCCAATAGCGGGACTGGGATTCATGGATGCCCATCGATGTGCCGTCGCACAGCGGCGTGCCGAACAGGTCCATCGAGATGTTTTGCTCGTAAATCGCGTGCCCGGTCTCGTGAATGCTGCCGAACAGGGCGGTGCGCAGATCGTTTGGCACGAAGCGGGTGGTGATACGCACATCGGTCGGCGCAAACGTGGTGCAGAACGGATGCGCGCTGACATCGAGGCGGCCGGCAGCGAAATCGTAGCCGATCTGCTCGACGATGAAGCGGTTGAATTTCTCCTGCTCGCTTGGCTCGTAATGCTTGGTCAGGAAGCTGGTGTCAGGCTGGTTGGGCGATGCCGCGATGGCGGCGACGAGATCGACCGTTTTGGCCCGCAGCGTCGCAAACATCGGATCGAGCTGGGCGACGGTCATGCCTGGTTCATACATATCGAGCAGCGCGTTGTATTTGTGGCCGGTGTAGCCCCAATAGCCGATGAATTCTTGCTGGAAAGCGACGATTTTTTCCAGGTATGGGCGGAAGGCGGCGAAATCGTTTTTCGGACGAGCTTCCTCCCAAACCGAGCCGGACGTTGCGGTCAGCACGACATACTCTTGATAGCGGTCCGCAGGCAGCTTTTTGGAACGGTCAAACTCTTTGCGGCATTCCTGAACGGTTTTCGCCAAAATCGGATCGAGGGTCGAAAATACCGCCGGCTCCTCCAAAGCAAGCAAGTATTCCTCCATCTGCGGAGATGTCGCCAGCTTGAAATGCTCGCCGGACAGCATGCCGATGACATGGGAGCGGGCTTCCGTTCCTTTGCGGGGCGCTTTGGTGCGCAGGTCCCAGCTCAAGACAGCGATGGCTTGCGAGTACGTGACCAGCTTGTTGACATACTCACGAAACGATTTGACCAATGTTTCCTGGGTTGTAGACATTGCGGGAAATACCTCCTTGCGGTTATGTAGTAAAAAAAATTTTATTAATTCCGATTATACCATAACCTACATCTTTTGCTACCTACTTTCATGCTGCCCCATTTGTCTGTATAATCGTACTGATGGAAGAACCACTTTTGAGCCTAGGAGAAATGTAAATGAGCCAGATGAATCCCAAATGGGCAGAGGAAATTGCCAAACGGCGCACGTTTGCTATTATTTCCCACCCGGACGCAGGGAAAACAACCATGACCGAAAAACTGCTCTATTTCGGCGGAGCCATCCGGGAAGCGGGCGTGGTCAAAGGACGGAAAAACTCGAAGCATGCGACATCTGACTGGATGGAGATCGAAAAAAAGCGCGGAATCTCCGTCACCTCCAGTGCAATGGACTTCGAATATGAGGGACACCATATCAACATTCTGGATACGCCGGGTCACCAGGACTTCAGTGAAGATACATACCGGACGCTGACCGCGGCGGACGCGGCCGTGATGATCATCGACGTGGCGAAAGGCGTGGAGGCGCAGACGATCAAGCTGTTTAAAGTGTGCCGGATGCGCGGGATTCCGATTTTTACGTTCGTCAACAAGCTCGACCGTCACGGGAAAGATCCGTTTGAGCTGTTGGAGGAAATCGAGCGCGTGCTGGGCATCCGCTCGTATCCGATGAACTGGCCGATCGGGATGGGCAGCCATTTCTGCGGCGTTTATGACCGGCATAAATCGCGCGTCGAGCTGTATGTGCAAGGCAGCGACCATAGCGAAATCAAGTTCGTGGACGTATCCGGCGCGGATGATCCGCTGATCGGCGAGCGTGCGGGCGCGGACTTGTGGCAGCAGTTGCAAGACGAGGTCTCGCTGCTCGATGTGGCAGGCGATGATTTCAACGAAGAGCTGATTGCCAAAGGGCAGTTGACGCCGGTCTTTTTCGGCAGCGCGATCAACAACTTCGGCGTGCAGACTTTCCTGGACAACTTCCTGGAGATGGCGCCGGCGCCAACAGCGAAAAAGAGCAATATCGGGGAAATCGACCCGTATACGCGCCCGTTCTCCGGTTTTGTTTTCAAAATCCAGGCGAACATGAACCCGGCGCACCGCGACCGCGTGGCATTCCTGAGGATTTGCTCCGGACGCTTCGAGCGCGGGATGGCGGTCAAACACGTCCGTCTGAACAAGGAAGTCAAGCTGGCGCAGCCGCTGCAGTTCATGGCGCAGGACCGCGCGATCGTCGAAGAATCGTTCGCAGGGGATGTCATCGGGCTGTTCGACCCGGGCATTTTCCAAATTGGCGACACGCTCTGTCTGGGCGAATCGTTTGAGTTTGAGGAAATGCCGCACTTCTCGCCGGAGTTTTTCTCCAAGGTGACGGTGAAAGACGCGATGAAGCACAAGCAGTTCCAAAAAGGGATCATGCAGCTCACGGAGGAAGGAACGGTTCAATTGTTCCGTACCTTCCCGATGGACGATCTGATCCTCGGCGTGGTCGGCGTTCTGCAGTTCGAGGTACTGGAATACCGGCTGAAAGCGGAATACGGCGTGGACATCATGCTGCAGCGCCTGCCGTATCAAATCGCTCGCTGGGTCGACGGCGACAAGGCGACCATCGACCAATTGCGTTCCCGCAGTCAAATCGTGCGCGACCGTTACGATCGCCCGGTTATGCTGTTCGAAAGCGAATACCAGCTCCGCATGGCAGTCGACAAATATCCAAAACTCAATTTCCACGAAAGCTCGCTCGGCTTGCGCCAGACAACCGTCTAGGACAAATACGGCAGCAATCGAGGCAAGGTCCCTCTTTTTGGAGGGGCCTTTTTTCTGTTCTATCACTACCCATTCTATGAAAGTATGGTATCCTACTATGAGAAAAACGGAGTAAGGAGTGCAGCCAAGATGTATCAGCTTATACGAAAGTATCTGTTTCAGCAGGAACCTGAAGAGATTCATGAGAAGACGATTCATTCCCTGAGACTGGTAGAAGATTCTGCTCCGGGCAAAGCCATATTGAAAATGATCTACCAAATTCGCGACGAACGGCTGGAGACGAAGCTGTGGGGCATCACCTTTCCGAATCCGGTCGGATTGGCAGCGGGTTTTGACAAAAATGCAGAAGTGTACCACGCGCTTGGGGCGCTTGGCTTCGGGTTTGTCGAGGTCGGGACGCTCACCCCGCAAGGACAGCCGGGCAATCCGAAGCCGCGCGTGTTTCGCCTGCCCGAGCACCAAGCCTTGATCAACCGGATGGGCTTCAATAATCAGGGGGCCTATCTCGCTTCTCAACGACTGGTCGACTATGCGTATTCCGATGTGCCGATCGGCATCAACATCGGGAAAAACAAACTGACGCCAAACGAGGAAGCCGTCAGCGACTACAGCAAATGCATGGACATGCTGTATGCGTACGGCCATTATTTCGTCATCAACATCAGCTCGCCGAACACACCGAACCTGCGCGATCTGCAGGAAACGGAAAACCTGCGCGCGCTCATTCGTGCGGTGCGCGAAAAAGCGGCGGAACTGGAAGGGCGCGGCATGAAGAAAAAGCCGATTCTTTTGAAAGTAGCGCCAGACATGGCAGACGAGCAGATGCATGATGTCGTCCATGCCGCTGTCGAGGAAGGCATTTCGGGCCTCATTGCGACCAATACGACGGTGTCGCGCGAAGCGGTCGGGAACCATCCGAAAGCCGGGGAGGCAGGAGGCTTGAGCGGAAGACCGCTGACGGACCGTTCCACACAGTGGATCAAGGCGATTTATCAGGAAGTGGGCGGTCAAGTGCCGATTGTCGGCGTTGGCGGGATTTTTACCGGAGCGGACGCCTACAGCAAAATTCGCGCTGGCGCGAGTCTTGTGCAAGTCTATACCGGGATGATTTATCAAGGGCCGGGAATTGCCAAACAAATCAACAAGGAGCTTATCAAGCTGCTGGCAAGAGACGGGTTTCAGCACATCAGCGAAGCGGTTGGCGTGGACGCCACCTAATGGAAAACCGATGATTTCGTGTAGACGGGAATCATCGGTTTTTTGCATGCATACCGGCTTGTTTTTATTGATCCCCAAGCGAGATTGCTTCCCCCAGCCTTCGGATTCCCTCCGCGATCTGCTCTTCCTGCAAATGACCATAGCCCAAAATCAACCGCCCATCGTGCCGCCCGGAAACGATGGCATGTGCTTCCACCGGATACACCAGCACACCGGCGCGGGCTGCCCGCTCAAAAAAAGCGGGGGCGAAGCAGTGTCCGGCAAACGTGGCGATCAAATGCATCCCCGTCGATTCGCCGCTGATCGCCACGCGCTCCCCGAATTGATGGCGCAAGGCGCTGATGAGACAATCGCGCCGCTTGCGGTACAGCTTTTTCATCCGGTTGATATGGCGGGCAAGATCCCCCTCGGCGAGGAAGCGGGCCAAAGCCAGCTGTGTAAACGAGGCGGTATGCAGATCGGCAAACCATTTCAGCTCGCGGCACCGCGTCACCAATGCGGTCGGCAGCACGAGATAGCCGATGCGCAAGGCAGGCGAGAGAATTTTGCTGAAGGTGCCGACATAAATCACGCGTTCGGGGGCCAATCCTTGCAAGGAGCTGATCGGCGGACCCGCATGGCGAAATTCGCTGTCATAATCGTCCTCGACCACATACGCTCCCGCTTGTTGTGCGTATTGAAGCAGTTGAATGCGGCGCTGGATGGGGAGTGTCCCGCCCAGTGGAAACTGGTGGGACGGCGTCACGAACACCAGCTTAGGTCCAGTCGCATCCGGCAGCAGATCGGTGCGCATCCCTTGCGCATCCACCGGAACCGGATGCAGCACGCAGCCGGTAGCGCTGATGATCGCCTGAATGTCGCGTGTGATCGGGTCCTCGATGACAGCTTCATCGCCTGGCTGCAGAAGCAGCCGGGCGGCGAGCGCGAGCGCCTGTGTCGTGCCGGACGTAATCACGATCTCTTCCGGGCTGCACGTTACGCCGCGCACCCTGCCGAGATAGCGGGCCAACTCCTCCCGCAGCTCCGGGCGCCCCTCCGGCTTGCCGTAGCCAAACGCGTCCGCATCTGCCGTGAGCGACACCTCTTGCAACAGGCGGCCCCAACGACGCCGGGGAAAAAGCGTGAGATCCGGGATGCCGGAGCGAAAATCGATCGCTGGCTGGGCTAGCGCTGCAGCAGGAGCGGAAGCAGCGGGAAGAGGTGACTGGTAATGGGGCAAGCAAGCCCCCTCGCTCACATACGTGCCGGAGCCGTGATGCCCGTGGATAAACCCTTCCGCAAAAAGCAGCTCATACGCTTCCAGCACCACGTTGCGCGACACGTGCAGCGATTTGGACAGCTCCCGCGTGGAGGGCAGCTTTTCGCCGGCTTTCCATGCCCCGCTTAAAATGTTACCCCGAATTTGTTCAAAAATTTGCCGGATCAGCGGAAGTTCCGATGTCCGGTCGACGGTCAGAAACAAACGTCCATCGCTCCTTTATAAGTGGCACCATCATTTTTCATGAACAGTGGATCTACTGGCGGCCACTTTCTTCCTGTATTGTACAGACAAACAGTGAAAAAAAGGAAGTGTACATGATGATAAAAGAGGGAGCACAAGCGGCGGCAGCTTTAAAGGAGATCGCCCGCAATTCGCAGTTGAAAGCGTATGTCCAGCAGTCCGAATGGTTCCCGCTGCTGCGGCGGGCTGCCAAGCGATACGTTCCGGCCGAGACGATCGAGGATGCGCTCACCGTAGCGGTTGCGATCGTCGCACATGAATATGCGGTCTCGCTCGAGTTCATCGGGGAAAATACGGATTCGCCGGAAGCATGCATGGCGGCAAAAGCGGAGTTTCTGCAGCTGATCCGTCGGGGTGAGAAGCTGTCAAAAGAAACGACCGTCTCGTTTGACCTTTCGCATATCGGGCTTAGCGTCGACCGACGGCTGGCTGCTAGGCACCTCCATGAATTGGCGGAAGAAGCGAGCAAGCGAGGCATCGTCTTGATGGTCAGCATGGAGGAGGCGGAGAAAACCGGGGCGATTTTGGAGCTGTATACGGAAGCGGCGGCTGCCTACCCGGATGTGCTGGGGATCACGATCCAGGCCCATCAGCACCGAAGCGCAGACGATTTGCACAAGCTGCTGGCGGTTCCCGGACGCATCCGGCTTGTCAAAGGCGCGTTTCTTGAGCCTGCGGAGGTGGCGCTGCCGCGTTCGGAAGCGTTGCTTGAACGGTACGTGGATTTCGCGAAACGGCTTATCAAGGCAGGGAAGCCTGTCTCGATCGCAACGCATGACCAGCGAGCGCTTGATCGCCTGAATGCGGCAAACCTGCTGAAAGAGCCGCATGTCGAGCTGGAAATGCTCTACGGGATCGCGGCGGAGCGGTTACTGGCGCAAAAGCTCAACGGCTGCAAGACTCGGGTGTATGTGCCGTATGGCGTGGAATGGTATCTGTACCTGTGCCACCGGTTGGCGGAATACCCGCCGAATCTGTACGATGCCGTCGCCGATCTGGTTCATCCCGAACGGACCGAGCGGCTGCCGTATGTGTAGAAAAAGAGGAGTCAGTATAACAAAAACCCGTCAGGATGCGCTGCCTGGCGGGTTTGCTTTTGCAGCAGGGAATGCTAGAAACTTCTTTGAAAAATGCGATGCTACCACGTTTGCTTTCTGTTGCTGTTTGGTGGAAGGGATAGACTTGGCGGGGCGCGATGATCTCTGGATAAAATTGTTACGAAAACGTAATAATAGTCGAAAAAGGGTTGAAAAAGGAGGGATAAACGTGCCCTATTGGTTGCAGGCTATCATCTTGTTTTTGGCGGCAAACGTTTTGTTTCGAATCAGTGGAAAACAATCAATTTCATCCATGAGAGTGGATGAGGTGGTCATTATGATCGGGCTTGCTTCCGTATTAGTTGAGCCCCTTAAATCAAAAAATTTGTGGATCTGCATCTATGTGGGAGCCGTTCTGATATTGCTGATGTTAAGCATGACTTATTTGGAAATCTTTTTTCCCAAGTTGAAACGGTGGGTGATGGGAGAGCCTATCGTTCTGATCAAGAATGGAGTAATTAATCACCAAAATTTAAAACGCGCTCGAATGACAGTGGATGAGCTGAAAATGCGCATACGTGTTGAAAAGATCACGGATATATCCCAAATACGGTTTGCCACACTTGAAGCGAGTGGTAGACTCGGCTTGGACATGGACCCTGCATACGCTGCCGCTACAAAAAAAGACATTGAAGAACTGAAACAAGCAATTCAATTGATCGGCAGTCGAGTAAACGCTTCTGTACAATATACCACCCCCTCAGCGAATCCTGAAAAGGATCTCTTTATCCAAGCAGATAAGGTGCAAGAACAAGATCCGCTGCAATAAATGCCGGATGGAAGTATGGGAGCGGAATACACCATTTGTTTATTCATTGGATTTTTCATGAATGTTACCAATTTTTGGATCAAGTATACAAGCCGAAAAGGACGGCCTTGAAGCAGTTGTTCAGTGATAATCAGGTAGAAGACCGGAACCCCTTTCGTACAAGGAGTCCCGGTCTTCTCCTTTACCCGCTCCTTGAGAAGTAGTTCGACCATATCCAAGGGCGACAAACTCACTGAAGTCATTTTTTCTTTTTTCAACTCTGGCAATTTGAGCCAGATACGAAAGAGTAATGCAAGGAGAGCTGGTTTCCGCGCGATCAAGCCGATCTTGATAAAACAAAATCGCATTGGCTCCTTTATCGATTCTTTTTTCTACTTTTTACCACAGAATTCAGACGTGCTCCTTGAAAGAATGTGACGTTTTGCAAGGGAAATCAGTCCTCTACTAGGCAAGTAAACCGAATGAAAAAATTTTTTAGCGCAGCATGCAGGGTTTTTTGCAGGGCGTGCGTCTATTGAAGTGAGAGAGGAGGGGAGACCGATTTTTGCTGATCAGCACATCGAAAAAATGATCGAAGGCGATGAAGCGGCTTTTCGGCTGTTTGTCGAAACGTACCGCACATATTTGTACCAGGTTGTCTACTCCGTGCTTCATCACGCCAAAGATGCGGAAGATGTGACACAAGAAGTTTTCATCCAAATCTATCTGTCTCTCCCTCACTATCGGTCACAAGGGTTTAAAACGTGGATCACCCGTATCGCCGTCAACAAGGCGATTGATGCGAAACGGAAGCAGCGGCGCAGAAATGAAGAGTTGGAGGAGCGGATGGAAGAGGTCGTGTCCAGCGATGCAATCGCCGAAGATGCCGAGGCCCCGCTCTTGCAGAAGGAAAAACAGCTCCAGCTGCACGATTGCTTGCAGGAGCTGTCGCCCAGCCATCGCCGCGCCGTCTATGCCTACTATTTTGAGGGGAAATCGTACAAGGAAATCGCGGCGGAGACGGGTGTCGCAACCAAAACCGTCGAGTCAGCCTTATATCGCGCCAAGCAGCTGATGCGCAAGAACTGGAGGGAGGAACCATGACGCAAACCAACCATATGACGCGAAGCCAGTGGCAGCAGTTCATTTTGAATCAGCTTTCGGATCAGGAGAGGGAGCGTTATGAAGATCATCTCTATTCGTGTGACGAATGCCTTGAAGTGTACATGGCGTGCCTGGATGAGCTTGCCCAGCCAGCTGCACCGAGCGTGCCGGAAGTAGCAGAAGCGATTCCCGCACACAAACCGGCGGCCAAGCCGTTTTACCGGCAGACGTTGTTCCATTACGGTCTGGCGGCATGTATCACGCTCTTGCTCATGACGACAGGCCTGTTTTCCCAGCTGCTCGCCCACTCAAACCAGTGGAACAGCATCGCAGGCGCGAAGCAGCATCGTTCCGTGACCGATCAATTGATGCAGAAGACGACAGCGTTTCTTGACCAACTACATCCCATAACTAAAGGAGGCAAAACGGGTGAATAAAAATGGGATTATCGCCTTTTTCCTGTCCGCCATTCCGGGGGCAGCCCATCTCTATTTGCAGCGCAATGTGCGTGCGCTTGTCTACGCGCTTTGCTTTTTTGGACCATTGTTTCTCGGCATCATGCTCTCGTTCGCGATGAACGACGGCAAGCCGATGGTGCTCGGGATCATTTCGATCGTGACATGGATCATCAATGTCATCGATGTGCTCGTGTTTTTGGCGAGGCGGCCAGCGGTTGCAGCAGCGCAGTCGAGCGAGCTTGGGCTTGGGAAGATGCCCGGACAAGGCGCAGTCGAGCAGCGCGAGCGCTTTTACACGATCCTGCTGTCGCCGGTTCCAGGACTCGCTCATTTTCAGCTGGGCCTGATGAACCGGGGCGTCACGTTCCTCGTCGGCTTTTTCGGCACCTTGGTGATGATTTTGTTCGTGACGGCGCTCACACACCAATCCGGCTTCCTGGTCTTTCTCGGCGTATTGCCGGTGATTTGGCTGTATGCGCTGTTCGATGCGGTGCAACTGGTGAATCGCAAACATCGCGGCGAGGCGCTGGTTGACCGGACCGTTTTCGAGGATTTCGAGCAAAATCGGGAGGAAGGCAAAAAAAGCCGTATCCTGGCGATTTTTCTCTCCGCTTTTCCTGGCGCAGGCCATATGTATTTGGGCTTGCAAAAGCGCGGCTTCCAGCTGATGGTCGGCTTTCTGTTGTCCATTTATGTGTTGGATGTGCTGCGGCTGTCCCTGTTTCTCTTTTTGATTCCGCTGATCTGGTTTTACAGCTTCTTTGACGCGCTGCAGCAGCTGGCCCGTTACAACCGGGGGGAAGCCCAGGATGTGCCTGTGGTCAAATGGCTGCCCAACCATCAGCGCTGGTTGGGAATCGTCCTGCTGATTCTTGGCGGCTATTATTTGCTGGATCAAGTGTTGTTTGACATTTTGGGGCAATTTTATCCGAAAGCGTCCCGGCTTGCCCAGTGGATCGAGATGTATTTCCAAACCTTCATCGTCTCCACCTTGCTGATTGGCGGCGGGATCAAACTACTGCTCGGTTCAAAGCCGAAAAAAGGAGTGTAGCAAATGACGAAGTGGCGTGTCGGGTCCGTCTCGATGGGGGTCTCCCTCATCTTGCTCGGCTTGCTGTTTTTCTTTTCACGAACGGATGCCAAAATCATGACCAACCTGCTGATGAGCTGGTGGCCGGTTGTGTTCATTTTGCTCGGCGTTGAAATCTTGCTGTACGTGTTTTTGTCCAAAAGCGAAAAAGTCACGGTGCACTATGACGTATTCAGCATTTTGTTCGTCGGCTTTATCGGCACCATGTGCATCGGCACAACCTTGTTCGCGTCCGTCGGGCTGCTTGCAGAAGTTCAGGAAACGATCGGGTCGGTGGAAATGACCAAGCCATTGCCGACGATCCAGCAAGCGGTGCCGCAAAACGTGAGCAAAATCGTGGTGCAGACGGCAGCCAGACCGATCAGAGTGGAAGGGAATGCGGAGCGGAATGTGCGTTTGTTCGGCGAGTACCGGGAGCGGGTGAATGTACCGGCGGAAGCGGGCAAACAGGGCGAGTTGGCGTATGCGTCTGTGCAGACAATCGGGGAGGTCATGTATGTGAACCTCCACGATTTGCCGCGCAAAACCGGAATCAATGGGACAGACCCAAATGAAGACGTGACCATCGTGCTGCCGCAATCCATCGATGTGGAGATTCGGGGTGAGCACAATGACATTGAGGTAGCGACCGGGCGATTGCAAAGCAATTGGGCGATTGACACCGACAGCTCCGTAAAGGTCCAGGTGGCGCAGCAAGCCGATGTGCGAATCACCGCGATCTCGGCGCTGCAGCCGGAAGCCGGCAATCTGAAGTGGGCCAGCGTCACGCAGGATCCGCCTGCAAAACCGGAAGCGCCCGATCAGGAAAACGCCAGCGAGCCGGAAGCGCCCCGCGCGTTTGTGAGCGAGGCGATCCTCGGGAAAGGCACGCACCGTTTGCAGGTGATCCATGCCAACGACGTCACCGTCAATCAGCTGTAATGCCGTGCCCCTTCTTCTCTTCGGAGAGCTTGCCTTTCACATGCTTGAGCTGGGCGACGATGATGAAGCTGACGATGATCAGCAGAAACCAGGAGCTGATTTTGCTCAGGGACACCAGCTGCCAGCCTTCATGCTGGTTGGGATACGTCCAGGCGCCGAACAGCGTCGCGATGTTTTCGGCGATCCAGATGAAGAACCCGATCAAAAAGAAGGACAGCGCGAGCGGCATACGGAACGGTTCGCCGCGTACGATAAAATGAACGCGCGTGCGCAGAAAAATGACAAACATCAGCGCTGTCAAAATCCAGCGAAAATCGCCGATAAAGTGATGCGTGAAAAAATTCAAGTAAATCGCCGCGCCCAAAGGAACGGTGAACCAGGCGCGCGGCCATCCGGTAATCGACACGTCAAGACGCCGCCATGCCTGGCACAGGTAGCTGGCCACGCTCGCGTACATAAAGCCGCTGTAGAGCGGGACGCCGGCGATTTTGCTGTAGCCCGCATCCGGATAGCTCCATGAGCCCATGTGCGTCTTGAACAGTTCCAACAGCAAGCCAATCACGTGAAACAGTGTGATCACTTTCAGCTCGTCCTTTGTTTCCAGGCCGCTTTTCACCATGAAAATTTGCATGGCGAGACACCAGAGCAAAAGCAGATCGTACCGGGGAATGACAGGGTTATCGATCAGGTGCGTCAGCGCCAGCGCAAGGAAAATGCTGACCGGAAACAAACAGGACATCGCTTCCTGATAACCAAAATGGAGCAACAGCACAAATGCGCGCTTCATAAAATCCTCCTGCAGAAAATGTCTTTGCCATTTTCATACAAGACGGTTCTGATGTCAATTGAAAAAGGATATTGACTCTAGTTGTGTGAAAAATTACCATTTTATTACATGGTCTCTGACGACACCGGAAAGGAACGGTACCAGCGATGAACGGGAGAATGATGTGGGCCTTTTGGTTGGCAGGAGCACTGATGGTCGCGGGCGGATGTTCATCCGTCAGCATCCCGACCGGCGACGGCGGCAAAGTGAAGGTAGCGAATGACGGCAGCAGCGTGAATGTGACCACAGCGGATGGCGGGCAAGGCACTGTGACGGTAAATGGCGATCAGAAAGGCGTCACGTTCCAGGGGACGGACGCGCAGGGGAATACATCCAGCTTGCAGATCGGGGAGGCAGGTTCGCTTCCGGACGGTTTGCCCAAAGAAATCCCGTTTCCCGACAACGCGGTGATCACCGCTTCCATGGCAACGGAAAACAACGGGCAGAAGAGCTATACGGTGACGTTTGAAGCGGAACAGTCCATCGAGGATGTCACCAAGCTGTATCAGGGCTATCTCCAGTCCAGCGGGTATGCCAATACCACCGAAACGAAAATGGCCGACCTGTCGATGCTGTCCGGTGAAAAAGATGGTTTTTCGCTCAGCGTGACGATTACAGCGGATGCGGAGAAAAAAGGCAGCGTATCCGGCATGGTGGTCTACGGAGCGCTGAAGCAATAAAGACGGGGCGTTATTTCGAAGCCGCATGTGTGAAGCGAGGGTGCTTGCACATGCGGCTTGCTGTTTGACTCACTCGTCCACCACGGTTCGGCATTATTTCTCCCAAAGCTCGATCAGTCGGCCTTCAGGATCTTCAATCCAAATAAACTTTCCAAATTCAGTAACCTCTTTTTTCTTTGCAAGCGGTACACCGATTTGTTCAAGATGCGCAATCGTTTCGTCGAGATTATGTACTTGGAAATTTAACATCACTTGTTGTTCGGTTGGAAAGTAAGGGTCATTCTCGGTAAAGAAAGAAAAGATCGTCTCATTTCCGAATTCGGGTTTTATCACAGTCCCATTCCAATTTTCTATGTCAATCTTCAGCACATCGCTATACCATTTTTTAACAACCTCAAGATTCTTCGTTCGCCAAAAAACTCCTCCGAAACCTTTTATCATCGTATCTACCTCCTGTCTGTCAGCAAATATGCAGCGATCCGATTATACAGCCAAAAAGCGAAAACGGCGACAAAGTCTTGGACTTCCGCGCTCGATCTGGGGGAGATGGTCACGGACATGCTGGACGCGCAATTCCAGCGGTTCTTTGCACGTGCGCCGCGCCCCAGCGGGATACTCCCCGACCCGTTCCAGCTGTTCGGGAGTCAGATTTTCCCGACGCTCACCGCCGTTGCTTTCGCCGAGACAACGGTCACAAGGACGGAAAGCGGGAATGTCAGCAGGTAAGGGACGGTGAAATACGGGAGCGCCTCTGCGCTGACAAACATGAGGATGTTGGACAAGGTAACAGGGCTGCCACCGAGGACGACGAACCAGGACCCGAATAGGAGAATCAGCGCTTTTTCCATGACGGCAGGTACGAGGCTGATCCACAGCGCAGCTTTTGACATGCGGGTGCGACCGGTTTTCCCGGCGTAAATCCCGCCTATGACGTACGGGACGACGACCATCACGATACCAAGTACAAGGCCGGAGACATCCCGGTGCACGTCAGTCGGCCATCCGGAGATCCATGTATACAGCCATGAAGCCAAAAACAACGTGAGGAAATAACTGCTTGTCACGACGAACCAGCCCGCAACGATCATAACGCGCCCTCCTGATCTGACTTGTTAGCGAACGCTTTTTTGCATCCGCGATTTTCCGAATCGGTTGACCAATTCCCGCACGATCGGCCTGACGGGGGGACTGATCTCGTCCGGGAGGCGCTCGATCTCGAAAAAAGCATAACCGATGCTCTCGTCATTGAGCTGGACCGTTCCCTCATACCGGTTGCATGTGAAAATCACATCCACGACATACACCTCATCGCCGTGCGGATACACGTAATGCATCTCCTTGCCCGAGAAAACACCGAACAAGGTCATCTCTTGCACCGTCAATCCGGTCTCTTCCAGCGCTTCGCGCCGTGCGGTTTGTTCGAGCTGTTCGCCCAAATCCATCGTACCGCCAGGGAAACACCAGCAAAGGTTATCGCTTCTTTGCAACATCAGCACGCGCCCTGCTTCATCGAAAAAGAGTACGCCTGCGCCGCAGATCAAAAGCGGCTTCGTTCCGATGAGCTTGCGCATTTCTTTTACATATTCCATTGCCGTTTCACCACCGATTCCGGATTGTTTTGCAGTAATGTTTACTATACCATAAATTACTAGTAAGAACAGACAATGGATTTTGCTGGGCAACGGCGATAATCGCTAGACTTGCAAAATTTCTTCAATCTTTCAAAAAAATAGCCAAGCCAAAGGAGTTGTTGACCATGTCCATGTCACCCTATTATCGCGACCTGCGCCAAAAGCTCGGGAACCAATTGATTTTCGTGCCCGCCGTCGCTGCTATCATTCGCAATGAAAACGATGACATTTTGTTTGGCCGCAAGCACAACGAGGAACAGTGGGGCCTCATCGCCGGGGCGATCGAGATCGGGGAAACACCAGCCGAAGCTGTGTGCCGGGAGGTTGCGGAGGAAACCGGCTTGCAGGTGATACCGGAGAGCATCATCGGGGTTTTTGGCGGGGAAGAGCAGCGTTTTACTTATCCGAACGGACACCAGGTCGAGTACCTGACGATCGTCTTTTCCTGTACAGTCAAGGGGGGCGCTTTGCAGACGCAGACCGGGGAGATGGGGGAGTTGCGCTATTTTTCCGAAAATGAACTGCCACCGATCGCCAACAAGTATCCGCCCGGCATTTTCAAAAAGGCGACCATGCTTGCCCAAAAGGCGCTGTTTGCAAAAGCGGATGCTCAAATTGGAGCGGAATCGTTTCCGCCATCTTGACGGCACTCGCCAGCGTAAAAGACCGTAACAAGAAGGGTGAGATCAAAAAAATGGAAAAACGCATCAGCAAGCCCGCCGGCGGGAGCTGATGCGTCTTTTTATTCTTCCCCCGTCGCCACCGGATTGTCCGCATAGCTCGTCCAATCGCTCCAGCTGCCCGCATACAGCTTGGCATCCGTCCGGCCCGCCTGGTACAGGGCCAGCACATTGACGCAACCCGTCACGCCGGAGCCGCAGTAGGCGATGATTTCGTCTTTGCCGCTGACGGCACGGAAGCGTTCCTGCAGCGCTTCGGTCGGCAGCAGCTCGCCATCAGGAGCAAAATTATGCTTGTAAAAATAATTGGCCGCGCCTGGAATATGGCCTGCCTTCGGATCGAGCGGCTCCACCTCGCCACGGTAGCGCTCAGGGGCGCGTGAATCGAGGAGTGCGGTTTTTTCGTCGCGCTGCTTGACATCTTCCATCCCGACCAGCATATGCGGCTGAACGTTCGGGATGAACGTTTTGGCAGCAGGAGCGGGTTTAACCTCTGCGGTAGTCGGTAACCCGGCCTGGCGCCATCCGGCAAACCCTCCGTTCAGCACCGCCACTTTTTCGTGACCGAGGTAGCGCAAGAGCCACCACAGGCGGGAAGCATGGGCCAAATCCTGCTCATCATAGGCCACGACAAACGTATCTTGATCGATGCCCGCGTTGGAAAACAGCGTTTGCAGCTGCTCGACGGAAGGCAGCGGGTGGCGTCCGCCATGTGCGGCTTTCGGTCCGGACAAATCATGCTCCAAGTCAAAATACAAGGCACCTGGAATATGCGCTTCCACATATTCATTCAGGCCCACGCCTGGCTTGCCCAAAGTAAAGCGGCAGTCGACCACTACCAGGTTGGCGTCATCAAGGTGCGATTGCAGCCATTCGCGAGAGACGAGATGCTGTTGGGACATCGGGAAATTCCTCCTTTGGAATCTGTGCGGAAATTCAACCTTTTCCATCATAGCAGAAAATGGACAAAATGCGGTACTATAAGAGGAAAAAGTGTAAGGAGACAACGAGCTGGCATGAAACGATTGGTCCGTTATTTTTTGCAAGGTTTGCTGTACACCGCACCGCTCGCGGTAACGATATACGTGCTGTACAAGGTGTTTGAAACCGTCGACGGGTGGCTTGGCTTGCCGATCCCGGGCGTAGGCTTTTTGATTACCATGCTGGTTATTTTGGTCATCGGGTTTTTGGCTTCGAATGTGCTGACGAAAGGCTTGCTCTCGCTCGTCGACACGCTGTTTGAGAAGCTGCCGTTCATCAAGCTGATCTATACCTCGATCAAAGACGTGATGAGCGCCTTTGTCGGGGACAAAAAAAGCTTTGACAAGCCGGTGCTGGTGACGCTGTCCGCCGATGGCAGCGCCAAAGCGATCGGCTTCATCACGCGGGAGTCGATGGACAGCTTCGGCATTGCCGATCATGTGGCGGTCTATTTGCCCCAGTCCTACAATTTCGCGGGCAACCTGCTGCTGTTCCCGACAGACCGGGTTGTGCCGATCGAAACCGACTCCGCCGAGGTGATGGCGTTTCTTGTTTCCGGCGGCGTATCCGGCAAGTAGAGCATAGAAAAAAGGGTGTGATCTGTGATCATCACACCCTTTTGTTCTACAGCCAAACTATTGCAAAAAACAAGATGTCAGCTGCTGAAAAAACTGCGGCTGGAATGCTTGTGACGATAATGGCCGTGACCATAGGAGCCGTGTCCGCCGCGATACTTGTAATCGCTGGAGCTAAACTTGCGAGTACCGCCGTGCGTGATGAAGCGGGCTCCTTTTTTCACGACATAAATGACGACCGCGATGATGCCGAGCAGAAGAAGCAGACCGACAACCATCACGATAAGCAGCAATTTCAACATGTGCGTAATGCCCCTTTCAGGCGACGAAAATGGTACTATGTAGTACGAGGCATGCCGGACAAAGTTTCAGATTATGCTTTCAAATATTTTTGGAACGGCTCGTAATTGATTTGCTTTTCTTCCAGCCGCTTGATCAAAAACTTGTGGTCGCGTTTCGGCGTTGCCATGATGTACCCTTTGACCAACAGCTCGGTCGTGATCGTACGTGCCTGTTCCTCGATGGCGAGCTGACCGATTTTGCCGGCGATTGTACGGCGGGCCGCATCCCGGAAAATTTGCGGTACCGGCTCGATCAACTCCTCCAGAAGGTTTCG
The DNA here is from genome assembly GCF_052072235.1 of Brevibacillus fluminis. Lineage (GTDB taxonomy): Bacteria > Bacillota > Bacilli > Brevibacillales > Brevibacillaceae > Brevibacillus_D > Brevibacillus_D fluminis_A. The sequence continues at coordinate 2,429,953 of NZ_CM125436.1, forward strand.
CGTCTCATCCGTCCACATGTCGCGCGTCTGTTCGATGAAATGATCCTGCCAGTCGAGATCGGATTTGCCGTCTTGCTTCGGCATGGATTTCAAAAACTTGCGGAACATGAAAAAGCCGCCGATGGCAAGCAAGCCCACCAGGAGCACGGACCAGCCCAGCACAAACCAAGAAAAAGTGGTAGACATCCCCACTGCTAGCACCTCATTTGTTTTCCCATAATATGCTTCTTGTAAGAAGTTTAGCCTATTTCCGGCTTGTCAACAAGCTGTGAAACATTTTACTTTCCACCGATCGCCACAATGAGTATAGTAGAAGTAATCTGAACTTCCAGGCAAGACAGAACGGTTGAAACAAGAGGAGTTGACAAGAATGTTCAAACTTGGTCAGAGAGTGATAATCGTGGCTGACAGCTTTGAGCAATCTCTCCCCATAGGCGAACATGCATATATCATCGGACGCGACCGAAACCCGGACAGCGCATTTGAATGGGTCATCCGCGTGCCGAAAGTCGATAAACATTATGCGATTGTCGAGTCAGACATCGCGTTGGAGGAGACGTTGCTTGCGCAGGAGGCGGAACGCATCTCGCGCGAGGCGCTGCTGGAGCATGCGCTTGCGACGCGCAATGAAGCGCTGTTTCGCCAGGTGATGGGAATTGAGGAGCCAGCCGAAGAGGGGGATGAGGCAGCGCGCAAAGAATCGCCGGAGGAGTTTATCCGCAAAGTGAATATGAAAGCGTGGATCTGACGGCACTTGCAGGCTTGCCTGAAAAAGTCTGTTGAATATACGCGGCCGATCAGATATTTTTGATTCAAGCAAACATTTTGATTGGCATCAGCGGCTCTGCCATCTCGCATGGCGTTGCTGGCGGGTTTTGTTGGGGATAGAGGAAAAGGTCGAAGAGAGTGAGGCTATCGCATGTCTGATTTTATCGAGTTTACCAATGAGCATGGACAGTGTGTGCAAATTGCGCGCGAAGAGTATGAGAAAAAGATCATCCCGCAAAATCTGGAGCTGTACTGGGACAATCCGGAGATGCTGCGCCAGTTTGCGATGGAATTGGTGCGCGATGGCTTTGGCCTGCAAGGAGGGAAAGCGGCGGACCGGCTGCTGGAGCTGTACGGCCGGATCGAGCCTGCGCTGAACTTCCGCGCGGTTGCCCACATGCAGGCGGGCGAACTGGATGAGGCGAAAAAAGTGCTCATCGAATGCATCGAGAAATATCCGGAATCGGGAGCAGCGTTCACCAACATCGCCAAAATCCTCGCCTACGAAGGGGAAGGGAACAAGGCGTTCGAAGCGCTGCAGCAAGGGCTTGTGTACGACCCGAATCAGGAATCTGCGATGGATTTGTACGTCCACAGCTTTTTGGAGCTGGAGCAACGAGAGCTGTTGCTGGAACGGTTGAAGGAACTCGGGGAAATCGAGGGGGCATGGCGCCCGCACATGGTGCTGGGCCGCTTGACCCTGGAGGACGGCAATTTGCTTGTCGCCCTGCAAGCCTACCGTGAAGCGATCAAAAAAGCGGGCGAAAGTGAAGAAGTCATCATGAATGTGACGGGGGAACTGGGACAAGCCGGCTACGTATACCAGCTGATCCAGATCGCGGAGCAATACTGGAAGCCGACGTTCGCCCATCCGTTTACCGGGTTCAACTACGCCAACGCCCTCCTTGCAACCGAACAGGGGGAGAAGGCGATTGCCGTTCTTTGCGAGATGAAGGAGTCGATTGCGGAGCCGTACAAGCATACGGTGGAGCAGTTCATGGAACGACTGCCGCAGGAGCTTTTGGCCAAAGCCGCAAGCCAGCCGCAAGCGGAGCAGGCCGCGGAAGAAACGAACAGCAATCAGAAAAAAAGCCGTTGGAAGTTCTGGAAGTAAAAAAAGCAAACGAGTCGCGCCGACACAGGTGCGGCTCTTTCTTTTTGCCCATCAATTAACAAAATGCAATGTTAACGAAGTAAAAGAATAACAAAGATTTTATAAGATTGACAATATTTACCCGTTGTGACAATATTACCGAGTCTAACTAAACGTTCATTTAGGCGGAAGGGGGTGGCATATTGTCAGAAGGCCAGGTGGTGAATCGGCGTCAGATGCTGAAGGATGCGGCCATCGAACTCATCAGCCAGCACGGCTACGACAGAACGAGCATCAAGAAGATCGCCAAGCGATGCGATGTGACTGTCGGCGTCATTTATCATTATTTTTCCAGCAAGGAAGAGCTTTTTGACGAGGCGCTGCGCGGCTATTGCTCGGAATGGGAGTCGATCATCCCGATGGTCAAGCAGCTCCCGCTTGAGGATGGGCTTGTCTTCATCGCGTCCCGCCTGATTGAAAAGTGGCGGAAGCAGCAAAACTTCATGGTGATTCTCGTCGGGGAATGTGTGAAAAACCCAGCGGTCCATGAGATTTTTTCGCGGATGCTGGTCGAGGCGAGAGAAGCGTTGGGCAAATACGTCGAAATGAAGATGGAAACAAAGGAAATGAGCCGGGCGAACACCCAAATCATTCTGAACATTTTTGTCAGTCATTTTTTGACGAGTTTTATTCACAAGGAACAATTGCAAATTCCGATCGTGCCCGAGCTGAACGAAGAGTTCATTCGCGCAAGCGTTCGGACAATGCTAGATGGTTGGAGAGGACAGGTGGAAACAGAGTGATCATGCATAAAAAGCGAAAAACGGTCGCAACCGCGCTGGCGGTGACTGCGGCATCTCTGTGCGCGGCACTTTCGCTAGCAGGCTGTGCAAGCCAGGAAGCGAGCGCGAAACCGGGCGTGCAGCGCGTTGTCGTGGAAACGATCGGCCAGGATACGTTGAAAAAAGCCAAAATGGCTGTCGGCCGCGTCATGGGCGACACGGAATCTGCGGTCATGTCCAAGATCCCGGGGCGTGTCTTGCGCGTGGCCGGCGAAGTGGGGCAGGAAGTCAAAGCGGGTCAGCCGCTCGTCTATTTGGATGACAGCGACTACAAGGTGGTGCTGGCGCAGGCGCAAGCATCTTTGCAAGGTGCGCAGGCACGGCTGGCCGATTCCCGCAACGGCACCCGCACACAGCTGAAGCTGCAATTGCAGGAAAAAATACAGTCGGCCAAAGCAACCTTGGATAACGCAAAAATCAATTTGGACCGGACCGTTTCGTTGAAGGCTTCCGGGGCAGTATCGCAATCCCAGCTCGATGCGGCGAATTTGGCCTATACGCAGGCGCAGGCCGCGTACCAGGCGGCATTGCAGGACCAAAGCCTCGCGAATGAAGGGGCGACGAAAGAAACGCTCGCGAACCTGCAGGCGGCGGTGGCGGCTGCGAAAGCGACGGTTGACAGCGCCCGTTTAAATATTTCCAATGCCATCATTGTCAGTCCTTTGACGGGAAAAATCGCTGCCAAAAACATTCAGCCCGGTGAAACGGTTTCGACCAGCTCCACGCTGCTGACGATCGTGAGCCGCCAGCCTGCGGTCGAAGCGTCGATTCCGGAGGAGCAAATCAATTCGATCAAAGTGGGCCAGACGCTCAAGGTGCGCATCGAGCAAGTGTCCTCCCAGCCGTTTGATGCCAAAGTGTTGACGATTTCGCCGATCGCCAATCCCGCGAGCAAGGAATATCCGGTGAAATTGAGCCTGCCGGGCGATCCGAACCAATGGAAATCCGGCATGTACGCAGAGATCACGTTGCCCGATGCAGCAGATGCAACCATTGCCGTCCCGCGTGACGCGATCGTCAAGCGGGGCAGCGAACGGATCGTCATGGTGACCGATGGCACCAAGGCGATTGCCCATCCGGTCATTACCGGCACGTCTGACGGGGCGAACGTCCAGATTCTTGAAGGGTTGAAAGCAGGCGAAAAGCTGATCGTCGTCGGCCAGGATCAGGTGAAGGATGGCGACCCGGTTGAAGTCCTCTGGGAGAAGAAGGAGGGCGGCAAATGAAGAAGAAGATCGGCTTATTGGTCCTCCTCCTCGTCGTTCTCGGCGGCGGCGGCTACGGCGTGAAAGCCTATGTCGATTCGATGAACCATATTACAACCGATGATGCTCGCATCGACGGCGCGCTGGTCAAAGTCAGTCCGGAAATCGCCGGGCGCGTCACCGAAGTCCGCATCAAGGAAGGCGATACGGTGGAAGCAGGCGAAACGCTGGCGCGGCTGGATGAGAAAAACACTTCGCTGACCACGCGTGACGCTGCATTGGTCAAAGCGCCGGCTGCCGGCATGATCTTGAAGGAATTCGTTACGGTGGGGGAAAACGTGGCCCCGGGCCAGCGCGTCTTTTTGCTCGCCAACATGGATGAGTTGTACGTGTCTGCGCGCATCGATGAGACCAAGATCGAGCGCGTTGCGGTCGGCGATACCGTCTCGCTGCATGTCGATGCGTTCCCGAACGCAGAGCTTAGGGGCGTGGTTGAGCAGATCGGGCTTGCGGCGGACAGCACGTATTCGCTCTTGCCGACTTCCAATGCGTCAGGCAACTTCATCAAGGTGACACAGCGGATTCCGATCAAAATTAAAATTTTGGATAACCAAGGGCTGCGGCTGCTGCCGGGGATGAATACCACGGTTGATATCACCACAAGGGGTTGACGCTATGAAAGCCAAGCGGCTGATCATCATGCTGATCGCTTTCTACCTGGTCGGGAGCGCGCTCATCTCCTGGTATTACCGGTACCAGCAGCAAAACTATATCGTGACGGATGATTCGCGGACAATGGTCGATCTGGCTGTCATCAAAGCTCCGGGTACCGGCCGGCTGCAATCTTTTGACATTCGCGAAAATCAGGAAGTGAAGGCAAACGAGGTCATCGGCTTCGTGCAGTCTGCGCAAGGAAATGGCGCGCGGCTGCCGTTGGTGGCGCCGGTCGGCGGGCGAGTGCTGCGCATCGGCGCCCATGAAGGGGAGGTCGTGACGAACGGGCAAAATTTGCTGGCAATCGCCGATCTCGGCACCGCATACGTGCAGGCAAGGCTGACGGAGCAGGAAGCGACGCGCATCCGCGTCGGTCAAACCGTTGACGTCACACTCGACAGTGCAGGCGGCAGCGTGTATCCCGGCATCGTTTCCATGATCGAGCACGTGACGGAAAACGAAGTGTGGCCGATTATCTCGCTCACCCCGCCGCGGCAGACACCGCGCGAGGATCAGCTCGTGCCGATTCGCATCCAGGTGCAGGGGGCACGGCTCATCCCCGGCACGCACACCTCGGTCAAAATCAAAGTAGGGGGGGATTCCAATGGGCTCTTCTGAGGAAAAAAAGCTCCCCGGCGTCATGACCATTACACTGATCATTGTAATGGGAACCTTTATGGCATTGCTCGACTCATCCATCTTAAACGTCGCCTTGCCCAAGCTGATGGTATTGTTCAGCGTCGATACGAAGCAGATCGAATGGGTGTTGACCGCCTACATGCTCGTGTCAGGGGCGATCATCCCGATCACCTCGTACCTGGGCGATCGCTTCGGCTACCGGACCACCTATGTATGGGCGATGGCCAGCTTCACGATCGGTTCGCTTTTGTGCGGGCTCGCCTGGAACAACCCGTCGCTCATCGTATTCCGCGTCATTCAAGGCATCGGCGGGGGACTGATCATGCCGGTCGGGATGGCGATGATGTTCCGCTTTATTCCGAAACAAAAAATGGGCGCGGCGATGGGACTGTTCGGCCTCTCCATGGCGGTCGCTCCGTCGATCGGCCCGACGCTCGGCGGCTTGATCGTCGAGCACTACAGCTGGCGCTGGCTGTTTATGATCAATGTGCCGATCGGGATCATCAGCGTCTTTCTCACCCATTTTGTCCTGCCGGAAACGCCGACGCGGAAAATGGGCAAATTCGATCTGTGGGGCTTCATCCTTGGATCAGGCAGCGCCTTTTTGTTTCTGTTGGCATTGGCGGAAGGGGAGAGCTGGGGGTGGACATCGTATGAGATCGTCATGCTGCTGTTCTCGGCGACCATTGCGCTTGCGCTGTTGATCATCGTGGAATTGAACCATCCCGAGCCGCTTCTCGACATGCGCATCTTTTTGCACAAGGAGTTTTCCTACAGCGTGCTGCTTGGCTGCGGGCTGTTCATTTCCATGATCGCCGCGGTCATTTTGCTGCCGATCTACCTGCAATCGCTGCGCGGCTATTCCGCGATTCAGACCGGTCTGGTCATGATGCCGCAAGCGCTGGCGATGGGCTTTTCGATGGCGCTATCCGGCCGGCTGTACGACAAGGTTGGCGCACGGCCGCTGATTTTGGTCGGGATACCGCTGATTTTATTCAGTACGTACCAGCTGCATACGCTGTCGACGGATACGCCGGACAGCCTGATCAGCTTTTACATGGTCATTCGCGGGCTCGGCATGGGTCTGTCCTTCATGCCGATCAATACGGCAGGGGTGGCAGCGGTGCCGCCGATGAAAGCGGGCGCCGCGTCCACAATGAGCACGCTGGTGCGAAACGTAGCGGGCTCCATCGGCATCGCGCTGACGACCGTCTTGCTGGAAAACCGCCAGTTTTTTCATTTGCACCGGATGGCAGAAGACTTGAGCCTGTTTTCGCCAAGCTGGGGGGCGATGCAGCAATCGACGACAGGACTGCTCGCGACAGCCGGGGACACGAGCGCCGTACCTGCCGCCACGCTCAGCATGATGAACGGCCAAGTGATGGCGCAAGCGGCTGCCTGGTCATTCGGCGACGTCTTCCTCATCTTCGCGACCTTCATTCTCTGCATCTTTCCGCTCGCACTCCTGTTCAAGAAAAAGGAGAAGCGCGAGGGTGAGCAGCCCGTGTTTGCGGAGTAAACGCATTAAGCTGGCAACTTGAAAGAAACGAAAAACAGCCTGGGAAACATGTCCCAGGCTGTTTTTGTGTTACTGAAAAAACCGTCCGAAAACCAAACACCTCGTACGACAAGCCGTCCCAAAAGCAAACAGTCCCGCCACATTCACCAAGCCGTTATCCTGCCTCCGTTGCTGGTATACAAGTTGCAAAAAACCAATAAGCATGTCAGGAAAGGAGATGTACGAAAATGGCACTGCTAACCGGACTCAAAATCCTTGATTTTTCCTGTCTGCTCCCCGGCCCGTACGCTTCGATGATGCTGGCCGACCTTGGGGCAGATATTTTGCGTGTAGAATCCCATGTGCGCACCGACGAGATTCGACATTTCCCGCCGATGGACGGTGAAACGTCTGCCGTGCACGCTCACCTGAACCGCTCCAAACGGTCGCTCTCCCTTGACCTGAAAAAGCCGCAGGCAGTCGAGCTGGTCAAGCGTCTCGTTCGGGAGTACGACATCGTTCTGGAGCAATTCCGCCCGGGCGTGATGGAGCGACTGGGAGTCGGCTACGAGCAGCTGAAACGGGAAAACCCCAGGCTGATCTATTGTTCGCTGACCGGATTCGGACAAACCGGGCCGTATCGCGACAGGCCCGGGCATGACATCAATTTTTTGGCGATGAGCGGAGTGATGGGTTATTCGGGACGAAACGAAAGCGGCCCCAGCTTGCTCGGGGTTCAGGTGGGCGATTTGGCAGGAGGCGCGTTGCAAGCGGCGGTCGCGATGCTGGCAGCCGTGATTTATCGGGATCGGACTGGCGAAGGTCAGCATTTGGACATCAGCATGACCGACGGCTGTTTTGCCTTGCATGCGATGTTTGGGCCCGGCGCGCTGACCTGCGGGATCGAGCCGTTGCCTGAGGCGACGATGCTCAACGGAGGCAGTTTTTACGATTTTTACCAAACGAAAGACGGTCGTTATTTTTCGGTTGGCAGCTTCGAACCGCCGTTTCGCAAGGTGTTGTGCGAGGCGCTTGGCAGGCCGGATTTGCTGGCAGCGGCTCTCGATGACTCGCCGGACGGCAGTCGGCTGTTCGCTGCGGCATTGCGGGACATTTTTCGCAGCAAAAATTTTGCGGAATGGCAGGAGGTGTTTGCTGCCGTTCCGGCGTGCGTGGAGCCCGTGCTTTCGTTTTCGGAAGCGTGCGGGCACCCGCAGCTGGTGGCGCGGGGGATGATTGCCGATGTGCCCATGCCGGACGGACGAATGCAAAAACAGATCGCAAGCCCGATCAAATCATCGGTCCATACGGCACAGTATCGGCATATCGGCGCGAGGCTGGGGGAGCATACCGACGAGGTGCTGCGGGAGCTTGGAATGGGTGAGTGCGAGGTGGCGCGATTGCGGGAGGAAGGGGTTATCGTCTAGGTACGGCGCTGAATGCGAGTATGCAGCAGCGAACAAACGTGAAGAAACCAGCCTTGCAGCAGGCTGGTTTCTTTCTGTCTTGCTCCTCTATTTAAACGGGCCGGTTAATTTTTTTTTCCAAATAGGCAACCGCCTGGTACATCAGCGTGGCGACGATGGCGATGACACCCAGGCTCATCAGGACGAGGGTGAAATTGAACACCTGGAAGCCGTAGATGATCAAGTAGCCCAAGCCTTTCTGCGAGACGAGAAACTCTCCGACGATGACCCCGACCCACGAAAGCCCTACGTTGACCTTCAGCGTCGAGACGATGGTGGGAATCGTGGCAGGCAGGATCGCCATGCGGAAAATTTGCTTTTTGTCGGCGCCCAGCGTCTGCATCACCTTGATGTAGTTGGGATTGACCTCGCGAAAGCTGGTGTAGATCACAATCGTCGTGATGACCACGGAAATCGTCGCGCCCATGGCGATGATCGACAGGTAGCCCGGGCCAAAGCCGACGATAAAGAGCGGGCCGATTGCGACCTTTGGCATGCTGTTGGCAACGACCAGATACGGATCAAGCACGCGGGATAGAAACGGTGACCACCAGATCAATGTCGCAAGCAGGGTGCCGAGCAGCGTCCCGAGCACAAAGCCGATGACCGTCTCGATCACGGTTGCGGTGACGTGCGGCAGGAGGGTGCCATTGGTCAGCTGATCGACGAACAGCTGCCATATTTTGGACGGTGCGCTAAAAATCAACACATTGATGCGATTGGTCCGCGAAAGCCATTCCCAGCCTCCGAGGAAGAGGACGAGGATCACCAGCTGGGTGAAGAAGACCAGCCAACGCTGCATGCGCTTTTGGCGCAAATAGTCAGCGTGCAGCTTGCCGGCATCAACCTGTTTGCTGTCATTCATGGACATGGTTGATCGCCTCCATCTCTTTCCAGACCTGGTGAAACAATGCGGAAAAGCTTTCATGGTTGCGCGCCGCAAACGGTAGGGCCAATCGCAATTCCTCGGGAACCACAAACTCTTTGTGAATCCGGCCCGGATTTTTTGCCAAAATGAAAATGCGATCTGCCATGGCGACAGCCTCTGTCAAGTCATGGGTCACCAAAATGGCGGTCTTTTGCTGCCGGCGCAGCGTCGAGACTACCAGATCCTCCAGCTTTAATTTGGTCTGGTGGTCGAGCGCCGAAAACGGTTCATCCAACAGCAAGATTTCCGGCTTGCAGGCGAGCGTGCGGACCAATGCCACCCGCTGCCGCATTCCTCCCGACAGCTGTGCAGGGTAGGAATGGCGAAAATCAGCCAGCTCCATTTCCGCAAGCAGATGAAGCGTGTATTCCTCTGACTCTTTGGTGCGAATGCCCTGGATCTCCAGCCCGAGCATGACGTTTTGCTCGATCGTCCGCCAGCCGAACAAGTAATCCTGCTGCAGCATGTAGCCGATGCGCGGGCTGGTTCCGGTGATGGTGGTGCCGTCAATTTTGATGCTGCCTGCCGATGGCCGCTCCAATCCGGCAATCAGTGACAAAAGCGTCGTCTTGCCGCAGCCGCTCGGGCCGACCAGACAGACGAATTCCCCCTCCGCTACCCGCAAGTCGATCTCTTTGACAGCCAGGAAGCTAGCTTTGTCAGACAGATAGAGGTGGGTCAGTTGGCAAAGCTCGATCTTGGATGGTGACGGGCGGTGGTTTGACAAAGCGGTTATCTCCCTTCTGTCGCCGCCTTGGCAAATGAAGTATCGACCAATTTGGCGTAATCGGCGCGCTGTTTCAGTTCACCTGCTGACTCCATGATGGCTTGCAGATTGTTCCACGCGTCCTCCTTCAAAATCGGGTCGGCTGCGTAGGAGCCTTGTTCCAGATAACGCTTCACCGAGCTTTCCAGGATAGCGGCATCGATATTCGGGAAGAACGGAGCGATCGCTTCTGCCGTTTCCTTTGGCGTATGGGTGGCGACCCATTGCTGTGCCTTGTAAATGGCGCTGGTGAACTTTTGGATCGACTCTTTGTTTTTCTCCAGGTAGCTTTGCTTCGCCATGTAATCGGTGTACGGAACGCTGCCGCTCTCCTTGCCAAACGAGGCGACCACGTGGCCGATGCCTTCTTTCTCCATCTGCGACGCGGTTGGCTCAAACAGCTGCACATATTCGCCGGTGCCGGAAGCGAACGCCGTCGCAATGTTTTGGAATTCGATGTTTTGGATCAGATTCAAATCTTTATGCGGGTCGATACTGTGTTTTTTCAAGACGAATTCTCCGGCCATTTGCGGCATCCCGCCTTTGCGCTGACCGAGAAAGACCTTGCCTTTCAGCTGATCCCAGGAGAAGTTGTCGACCTTGTTCCGGGAGACCAGGAAGGTGCCATCCGTATTGGTGAGCTGGGCGAAATTGATGACGGGGTCCTGCGCTCCCTGCTGATTGACGTAAATGCTCGTTTCCGCTCCGACCAATGCGACATCGATACCGTCAGAGAGCAGAGCGGTCATCGTTTTGTCGCCGCCGGACGTTGTGGTCAGCTCGACATCCAGACCTGCATCCTTGAAAAAGCCTTTGGACAGCGCCACATATTGCGGCGCGTAAAAGAGCGAACGCGTTACTTCTCCGATCCGGATTTTGGCGGGCGTCTGCGATGCGCATCCGGAGAGAAGCGCCATGGTACCGAGGCCGATGGCGAGCGAAAGCGAGAGCCATCTTTTCATGCTGGTTCCTCCTCGACTAGAGTTTGATGCAGGATATGCGCCCATGGGCGAAAAGGTGAATGGGGGATCAAACGAAAGTCGTGATGAAAAACGATTGACAGGAGGAACGGGCAAGAGGTACATTGTAGTTAGATATTTAGATGATTTTCTAAATATCTAATAGGACCATGGAGGCGAGTCAAGTGAATGACGCGTTCAAAGCGCTGGCCGATCCAACACGTCGTCAAATCATAAAACTGCTGCGTGATCAGAATTTGACTGCCGGTGAAATTGCAGAGCATTTTCAAATCAGCAAGCCAAGCATTTCACATCATTTGAGTTTGTTAAAACAAGCTGGACTGGTCAGTGATGAACGAAAAGGACAAAACATCGTTTATTCGTTACATACGACGGTGATGGAAGATGTTTTAGGCTGGATGTTCAGCATTTTAGGCAAACAAGATCAGGAGGAAAACAGATGAGGACGCTGGTCAGAGAAATACTGTTAGTTTTGATTGTTTTATCATCGATCATCGGTGCGGTCGTGTTCTATAATGAGTTACCCGATACGATGGCTACCCATTTTGGCATCAATAACGAAGTGAATGGTACCTCAACCAAACAAACGACCATTCTCCTTTTCGTCCTGCTTGGGTTTGTACCATTTTTGCTTCCATTCGCCAAAAGGATGCGCGGGCAAAAAAGTAACGACGCGAAGTTTGCATTCTCCATTCAAGTAAGCCGGTATTGTATTGCGCTCATTATGGCGATCGCGGAATGGTCCATTCTCCTCTACAACCTTGGGTACACGATGGATATTCGCCGAATCGTGTTCATTGCGATCGGAATCCTGTTTCTTGTTACCGGAAATTACCTTGGCATCAGTAAACCGAACTATTTTATGGGGTTTCGCACACCGTGGGCCTTGCTTGATGAGGAAAACTGGCGCAAAACGCATCGAATGGGTGGACCGTTGATGATGGTCGGCGGCTTGGTCATTCTCGTCTCCACGTTTTTGCCAGATCCCTTGTCCATCATGATTTTTTTCGGGACGCTGGCATGTATCGTTTTCGTGCCTTTCATTTACTCCTACATGATATTCAAGCGCAGATCATGAATTTTGAAAATGAAGGGGGGATGGCGATATGATTGCAAGCGCCACGCTGGTCAGCATCGTGATGCAAGGTTTGATCTCGATCCTGTTTCCGCTTGGGTTGTTTTTGTATATGCGCAAAAGAGAAAGATTTCGCATGCGGCCTGTATGGGTTGGAGCGGCAATCTTTCTGATTTTTACACAGGTTTTTGAAAAAGTGCTGCATCTGGTCGTTCTTCAGGGGAATCCTGGCATGCAAAATCATCCGGTTATGTTCGCGGTATATGGGGCATTGGCTGCTGGAATCTTTGAGGAAGCGGGGCGATATATCGGTTTTCGCTGGCTGCTGAAATCAAATCGGGAGCGAAAAGACGGCCTGGCTTATGGACTTGGCCACGGTGGGATCGAAGCCATTTTTATCGGTGCGATTTCTTCCGTCCAATCATTTGTATTCGCGATGTTGATTCAGGAAGGCAGGTTCCTGTCGACAGTCGGCTCAAGTATGCCTGCGAACATGGCTGCCGCTCTCCAGGATCAGCTGCTTTCGATGTCATCCTATGAATTTCTATTGGCCGGCTTCGAACGAATTCCGGCGATTTTCATCCAAATCGCGTTGTCGCTCATCGTATTGCATGCAGTGAATACGCGGCGAAAGGAATTTGTTCTCATTGCCATTCTCTTGCATGGCTTGATTAATTTTGTCCCGGGACTCTACCAAGGATATAAAGGTGACTTCAACATTTGGGTTGCGGAAACGGTTGTCTTGTTGTTTGGCATTGCGGCGGTGTGGTTCATCCGCAATTCCCGGTTTTGGAGCGGTTGGGAACAGAAATAAGGGAAGTACGAATCTTTTTCATCAGCAAGGCAATCCCCAAGCGGCACGGACGCGAATGGGGGTTGCCTTGCTCGCTTCGGTCTGCAGCAAATAAAAAAAGTACGACGCGATGTCATGTTTTTTCCGAAGAAGCATTAACAAGAAAGCGTTTTCCTATTAGAATGAAAGAATCAGTCCGCTTTGCCCAGCAACGGATAGTTGCCAAGCAACTGACAGTTGCCCACCAATTCATATTGCAGGAGGTCGTATGCGTACGTATTCCTTTTCACCCGAGCGCTCGCTCGCCGTACAGCTGGATGAGCACGATGAGCTTGCGGTTTACCGCAACGAGTTTTATGTAAACCCGTCGATGATTTATATGGATGGAAATTCCCTTGGCCTTTTGTCCAAACGCGCCGAGCAGGCCGTGCTCGAATCGCTGCAAGATTGGCGCGAGCACGCCATCGATGGCTGGACTGCAGGACAGCATCCGTGGTATACGCTGTCGGAGCGATTGGGCGCGCTTGTCGCACCGCTGGTCGGCGCAGAGCCGGATCAGGTGATCGTAACCGGTTCGACAACCGTCAACCTGCATCAGCTGGTGGCGACCTTTTACCAGCCTGAAGGAAAGCGGACCAAAATCGTAGCGGACGAGCTGAACTTCCCGTCCGACATTTATGCGCTGCAAAGCCAGCTGCGAATTCACGGGTATTCGCCAGAGGAGCATCTGATCCGTGTGGCAAGCCGTGATGGCCGATTCCTCGACGAGGAGGACATCATCGCCGCCATGACGGATGAAGTCGCGATGGTCGTGCTGCCGACGATCCTGTATCGCAGCGGTCAAATTCTCGACATGGAGCGGCTGACGGCGGAGGCTCATGCCCGCGGCATCCTCATCGGTTTTGACGGCTGCCATTCCGTCGGGGCAATTCCGCACGCATTCGATGAATGGGATGTCGATTTTGCCTACTGGTGCAATTATAAGCATCTGAACGGCGGGCCGGGTGCCGTCGGCGGCTTGTATGTGAACCGGAAGCATTTCGGCACGCTTCCCGGCTTGGCGGGCTGGTTCGGATCAGACAAATCGAAGCAATTCGATCTGGAGCATCAGATGACGCCAGCCGAGACTGCGGGGGCATACCAGATCGGCACGCCGCACGTGCTGAGCGCAGCGCCGCTTCTCGGTTCGCTTTCGATCTTTGCTGAGGCGGGAATCGAGCGGATTCGCCGCAAATCGTTGCTGCTCACCACCTATTTGATGGATTTGATCGCCCACGAGCTGGACGGCTTCGGCTTTACGATCGGCAATCCGACAGACGAAAAACGCCGCGGCGGACACGTCGGTCTGGAGCATCCGGAAGCGGCCCGCATTTGCAAAGCGCTAAAGGAAAACAAAGTGATTCCGGATTTCCGTGCGCCCAATATGATCCGTTTGGCGCCCGTCGCCCTTTACTCCAGCTTCACCGACGTGTGGGAAGTGGTGCAGCGGCTAAAGGCGATCATGGCGGAGCGGCAGTACGAAAAATTTGAAAATCAGCGCAATGTCGTTGCATAAGCGCCAAACGCGAAGGGAGCACGGACAAAATGACGAATCCATCCGATCAACAAAAGCACGCGAGCGGACAGGGCCAGCTTGAACAGACGATTCATACCGATTTCAAGCAGGACATGACCTACGGCGATTATTTGCAATTGGACAAAGTGCTGTCCAGCCAGACCCGATTGTCGGACCATCATGATGAAATGCTGTTCATCATCATCCACCAGGTGAGCGAGCTGTGGATGAAACAGATTTTGCATGAGCTGTCCGCCGCGATGGCTTCCATTCAGGCGGGACAGCTGGAGCCAGCCTTCAAAATGTTTTCCCGCGTATCGCGGATTCAGCAGCAATTGATCAAATCGTGGGATGTGCTGTCCACGCTGACGCCAGCGGAGTATATGCAGTTCCGCCACAAGCTGGGCCATTCCTCCGGCTTTCAATCGTACCAAAACCGGCTGATCGAATTTACGCTCGGATATAAAAACAGCCACGTGCTGGCCGTGTATGAGCATCAGCCGGAACTGCACGGGCTGCTCAAGCGGACGCTGGAAGCGCCGAGCATTTACGACGCCGCGATCAAGGCGATGGCCGAGCGCGGGCTTCCCGTCGATGACGTGTGCCTCAACCGGGATTGGGCAGAGCCATATGTGGCGAATGAAAGCGTCGAGAACGCATGGCTGACGGTGTATCGTGATGTGAACCAATATTGGGACTTGTACGAACTGGCGGAAAAGCTGGTCGATATCGCGAGCCAGCAGCAGCAGTGGCGCTTTAACCATATGACCACGGTAGAGCGGATCATCGGGCAAAAGCCGGGGACGGGAGGCTCATCTGGCGTCGGCTATTTGCGCCGCGCGCTGGATCATCGCTTTTTCCCCGAGCTGTGGAGCCTGCGGACACAATTGTAAGGAGGGCTTTCTCAATGGGACGTTTGCTTGACATCTCCCAGCGTCTTGACAACCGGACAGCCGGGTGGCCGGGAGATACGCCGTTCACCTATTCTCTGGCGTGGACCAAAGCCGAGAGCGGCTCGGTCAACGTAGGGAAGATCACCATGAGCACGCATATCGGTACCCATATCGATGCGCCTTATCATTTTGACAGCGAAGGGAAACGGGTGATCGACCTTGACCCGGAGCTGTACGTCGGAGCGGCGCGCGTCATTCATCTTCATGACTGCCGATCGATCGGTATCGCATCGTTGGAAGGTGTCGATCTGGAAGGAGTCACGCGGCTGCTCGTGCGTACGGGCGCTTGGCCGGACAGGTCGGTTTTTCCCAAGCAGATTCCGCCGGTCGAGCCAGAGCTTGCAGCGTACCTGGCGGCAAAAGGGGTGCGGCTTCTGGGCCTCGATCTGCCGTCGGTTGATCCGCTCGATAGCAAGGAATTGCTTGCGCACCACGCGTTGGCCGAACATGGCGTTCACATCCTGGAAGGGATCGTGCTCGACCACATTGACGCCGGAGAGTATGAGCTGATCGCGCTGCCGCTGCCATTGACGCAGGCAGACGGAAGCCCTGTGCGGGCGGTTTTGCGCGAATTGACCGAAACAACGTAAGCAAAAGGGCGAATGACAAGTCATTCACCCAATCTCGTATTGCTGCAGTCAGCCAGACGTTTTCTGGCTGATTTTTTTTTTGTACAGTTAAGACTGCTGCCAGGCCAACGCTTGTACATCAGGATGGCATGGACGCCGGAACAACCAGTTCACCTCTGTTGCAGAGTTGAACAAAAGCAAAGACGCATTCGGGATCAAAGTGGGTGCCGCTGCCCTCAACGATCACTTGCAGCGCGCGTTCCTGAGACCATGGCTCGCGATAGGATCGTTGCGAGGTCAACGCATCGTACACGTCCGCAATGGCAAGAATTCTGGCGAGCAGTGAGATTTCTGTGCCTTTCAGCTTGTCCGGATACCCCGTCCCGTCCCATTTTTCGTGATGGTGCCGGATGACGGACAGCTCTTCGCTCATGAAGCCAATATATTTGCACATCTCGTAAGCGATTACAGGATGTTGCTCGATCACTTTTCTCTCGTCCTGATCCAGCTTTCCCGGTTTATTCAGAATCTCGGTAGGAATCTGTATTTTCCCTACATCGTGAATGAGACCGCCCCGAACCAGGGCTCGCAATTGTTCGGCGTTCAGGTTCATGGCCTGGGCCAGTTGCAAACCGTACATGGCTACACGGTAATTGTGACCGGCCGTATAGGCATCTTTGGTTTCCGTGGCGGCAATCAGATTATGCATGCTGCGGGAGATGCGAATGCGGAGGTGATCCAAAGAGGGATACCCGTTCACCTGATGAAATGGTTGCGTTACAGACAGGTTCGATCGATACTGCGCGATAATACCGTACAACAGCATCAAGGCCGACGCTGCGAGGACTACATGATACAGCCACCAGGCCAACGTCCACATCATGGTTGTGACCATGACGCATTCTGTGATGGAAAGCAGAACGGAACCAAATACGATCGCCGCATGCAAAGGAAATTTGACTAACCGAAATTGCTGAAAGTATCGCTTTGCGGCCCAAAGATACAGGAAGACCGTGAGAAACGCCAGGAGATAATTCAATGGCGCAAAATCGATGGGAATGAAGTTGGACAAGTCGGGATCAAGAAGAGCTGCGCTATTCGTCAGGATGATCACGATTACCCAACCAACGACAATCCTTCTCCGATGCTTCGACACGATGCGGATCAAAGCGTGGTCTGATGAGAGGGACGAGAGAAAAATCCAGACTGCGCACGTCGTCATCGCGATTTGTGAGGAAACACCCGCCAAGTGGCATTGATCAGCAATAATGAACCCGGGGGTCGAAAGGGCGTGAATGAGAAAAAAACCGTTAAGCGATAAGAGCGCCAATGCCAGCATGAGCACATTCATATCCCGAAGGCGAATCCCCGTCCAGCCAACGGCAACGGCACTGATGGCCAAGGCAAGAAGTGTTGGCGAAATCACATAAAAGTGAAAGCGGGGGAGATCCCACATGGTGCTGTGTCCATGAAACGTTTCCAGATACGCATACCCGAGAAGAAGAACGATAGTGGTAATTGACATGGTGATGAATAAAGAGCGAGGTGAACGTGGCATCATCATTCCCACTTTCCAATGTAAGCTAACTTTCTGGCAATAAGTGCAGGATTCGACAGCAAAAGTGTCAAATCCTGCTCGCATTCGTTCAACCATATCGGCCATATCAGGCTCTTGCTGCCCATTGTGCAAATAGCCCCCTGTATGCTTCTTCTTGCTTGATTCAGATCCAGCATGCCCCCCGTGCACATCCATTCTTACGGTTGTTTCGTCGCCGTTACTCTTTGCTGCTTCCGCAATGCCCTGAACATGGAAACGGTGTTCTCGTCACAACTGGAAACGTTTCCTTCAATTTTCGCAGGAGTGGGAATATACGCAACATTTCAATAGATGTAACAGGAGTTCAAAAGTTTACTGAGAATATGTAGGACTATATTCTCTTATACTGGGGGCAGTTTATGAAGATAAAGGCATACTTCGTACCATTGCTTGTTCTGCTCGCATATGTTGCTTCCATTCATTCCGTCAGCTTTTTTATTTCATCCGTAGATGGAGTAAAGAACAAGGCAATCGCGTATGTCATCGAATTTCTGGTCATGCTTTTCGTCACAGTTTTGGCTATCGGGCTGATCGGGTGGGGGAAAAAAAGATACCCCCGCTTTTTCGAAAATCAAACGTCCGCCTGTCCGCTTATGAGCGCGGAGCAGTCACTGGCTTACCTGAAGACGAAGGCTGTGCTGGAAGTGACGAAGGAAGACTATACCAATATCTTGCGCCAGCAGCAAGGGATGACGTTCAAGTTCGTGAAAGTGGACGGGAGGTTCATTCATACGCTCTGTGACGGCAGATTGCTGCATAAGCTGGGGCTGACTCCGGAAGCAGTCGTGGGAAAAGAGCTGCGCGATTTTTATCCCGAGGACATGGCGAAAAAGAAAGAAACGTATTACCAGCGCGCATGGGACGGCGAAGAGGATGTCGTCTATGAAGGCTGCTCCAACGATGTCGTCTATTTGGCCACGCTGCGCCCGGTCATCAAAAACGGCGAGGTCGTGGAAGTCATTTCGTCGTGCGTCGATATCACCATGTTAAAAAAGACGATGCAGGCGTTAAACGAGAGTGAAGAACGGTTTCGCCAAATCGCGGAGCATATCGAGGAAGTGTTCTGGATCGTAGACCCGGCCACAAAAAAGTTTCTCTACTTGAGTCCTGCCTATGAGCGGGTATGGGGGTTTTCCCGCGAAGAGTTTTTTCGCGATCCGGCCCAAATGTTCAAGGTGATCCACCCTGAAGACCGCGAACGCATCATCCGGGCGCAGGATGATATGCAGACCGGCTACTTCGACCATGAATACCGGATCATCCGGACAGATGGCACAGTTCGCTGGATCAAGGACCGCGGGTATCCTGTCTATGTGGATGGCGTCTTGCACCGCATTGTGGGCATCGCCGAGGACATCACCAATTTGCGCCTGAACGAAGAGCTTTTGATCAAGTCCGAAAAACTCGCGGTCTTGGGGGAATTGGCAGCGGGGATTGCCCATGAGATCCGCAATCCGCTTACCTCCCTTCGCGGCTTCGTGCAGCTCATGCAAAAGCAGCAGGGACGGGAAAATCGCATTTACACGGACATCATGCTGTCGGAAATCAATCGGATCAACGCGATTGTAGGCGAGTTTTTGGTCTTGGCCAAGCCCACTGTCGCAAGCTTTGTCAGCAAAGACATTCACGGCATTTTGCAGCAGATCGTTCTGCTGCTGGAGCCGGATTGCCTGCTTCACAATATCACCGTCAAGCATGCGCTTGAAACGGAAGGCATGCTGGTCATGTGCGAGGAAAACAGCCTGAAGCAAGTGTTCATTAACATCATGAAAAACGCCATCGATTCCATGCCGCAGGGAGGAGAAATCCGGATTGAGTCGCGGGAGTGGGAGGACGGGGTGCTGCAGATTACCATCAGCGACAACGGATGCGGCATTTCGGAAGAGAGACTGCGTTATATTGGCGAGCCGTTTTATACCACGAAGGAAAAAGGAACAGGGCTTGGACTTATGGTCAGTTATAAAATTATCCAAAACCATCAAGGGCGGATCGAAATCAAAAGCGAGGTAGGAAAAGGGACCGCGGTCGCGATCTTTTTGCCATTACAGCGCGTTCAGGTGTTCGCCTGATCAAGGAAAACAAAAAAATCCAAAAAGCAGCTGCCTGTGCATGTCCACGCCGGCGTTTGCTGTAATTTTATTCATGAGTACCATTTTTCGCGTAAGATCAGCTATAATCAAGGTATGTTTGCTAAGAAGAGGTGACGGCATGGGGAACATTAAGAAAAAATACAATTTCTATCAAAGAATCGTTCGCGCTTTCCGCTTGAATTTTATCAAGCTATTCCGTTCTCCTGGCGGGGCAAAGAAAGTTTCACTCGGGTTTGCCCTCGGATTTGGTTTAGAGATGATTGTGATCTCGACCGCGTCCCTGATTTACGTGTTATTTTATCCGATCGTCCGCCTATGCCGCGGCTCGCTTCCCGCTGCCATTATCGGGAACGTGATCGGCAAGCTGACGTTTTTGCCAGTTCTCTTGTTACCCGTTGCCCACAGGCTGGGCAGATTCATTTACCCTGTCCAAATCGAAGGAGTCCGAATGCCCCACCACGCGTTCAAAGCGCTGTTGTCCGGAAATTTTCAGGTCATTCAAGATATTCTTTATGGAGGGCTCCACGTGTTAATCGGCATGTCGGTCATTGGCGCGGTGTTGGGGTTTGTGTCCTATTTTGTGATTTACAAGCTGTATGAAAAGCGCAGAGAGCATCGTCTCCTCAAGAGACAGCAACGAAAGAAAGCGATCAATCTCGAAATTTCTCGCGTATAGCGATCACACGAAGCCCCAAACGAGTTCTTGTTCTCGTTGGGGCTTTTGATTTGCTCGCGATCAATCAGGTGAATCAATAAATTCAGCTTCGAAGGGGAAGAATAGGGGGACTTTATAACGAACGGTAACGATGATGTTTGTGCAGATGTGCTTTATTGCATCGGCAAGTTCAACGCTAGTTTCGTGCCAGGGGCATAAAAATCTGGAGGTTTCGTATCAGTATGATCCATTCGGGCGAAAAATTCGTCAAACCTACCCGGATGGCAGTGAGGCAACCTATGTATACGATACATTGGGGCGCGAAACGGAAGAAAGCTATTCCAATCAAGGCGAAACCCGAACCGTGCGTTTTCTCTACACAGATGGAGATCGACGGGTAACCAAAATAATGCCGGATGGTTTACAGGAAGCCACCGTGTATACCCCGTATGGCGACATCGAATATCAAGAGCAACATGCGGCAGATGGTTCAGGAACCAGGGCTCTCGTGTACAACGTATATGGGACAGATGGAAGGCAGGTAACAGCAAGTTACCCGTTTGCGCGTGTCGACCACCAAATTACGTATCGATACAATGAAGATGGGTCGCTTACGGAAATGAGTGACCCTGTCGGGACGACAGAATACGCACGAGCAAACGCGATGCAAGATGGACAAGCCTTTTTACCTGTGCAGGCGATACAGACAATTTCCCCGAACGGAAAAGAAACGACCGCGTTCGGAAATCGGTATGGGGAAGCGGAAAAAGAGACGAATCAGACAGAAGACGGTTCCCAAAAGCTCAATGTGGCATATGAGCAAGATGCGTTTGGACAGCTCATTCGAAAAGACGTAACGGATCAAACGGGTGAGAAAAGGACTTGGGATTACCGGTACAGTCCGGATGGACAGCTGTTGTATTTCCACGATCCTGAGAACAATGTCTACCAATATGGCTACGATGCACTCGGCAACCTGATTACTGTCACCGAGAACGGGACAGTAACGACACAGAACCATTACAACGGTCTATCGTGGAAGTTGAGTGAAAAAGATGTCCCGTCCGGAAAAACAGAGACATACAATTATGACGCTACAGGGAAAGTCACTCTGTATAAAGACAACGCTGGGAACAGTCATGAATCGGGATATACCCCATTCCATGATTTGGCCACGTATACAACGCGCAACAGTGCAGGAACGATCGTCAATAAGGAAACCAAAACGTATGTTCCAAATACGTCACTGTTGGCAAACGATGCAAACAGTAATGGTG
Organism: Brevibacillus fluminis; assembly: GCF_052072235.1. Classification (GTDB taxonomy): domain Bacteria; phylum Bacillota; class Bacilli; order Brevibacillales; family Brevibacillaceae; genus Brevibacillus_D; species Brevibacillus_D fluminis_A. Next base: position 2,451,416 of record NZ_CM125436.1, read on the forward strand.
CAGACACGTCTTATACCAGCCCGAATCGCCGGGAGATTTCGTATAGCTATGATCCGTATCAGCGACTGAAAGAATTTACGGCTTTTGGACGCTCGTACGAAGTGAATCAGAATGACGCAGATGATCTCATGGATGAATTGGTATACCCAGATGGTTCGAGGGTTACGTATGCGTACGATACGGCAGATCGGTTGAAAGAAGTGCGCAGCTCACTTACTGGTACCGTGACCTACGATTATACCATCGGGAATGATGGACAAACCGATTCGGTTACCTATCCGAATGGATACGTACAAGAGCAGCATCAGAACAGTTTCGGCCAGGTTGACAACCTGGCGCATAAGAAAGATGGTGTTTCGGTTTGAAACCAAACGAGCCAATATTCGTTTGGGAATATGACAGAAGTCGACCAAAATGGGACATTGTTGCATTATCGCTACGATAAGATTGACCGATTGATAGAGGAAGGAACTCCTACCGGAACGAAAAACTATACGTATGATCCGAGAGGGAACCGGAAGACATTGACGGGGAACGTACCGGCAATTACGGATGCAAATTTAACTTATGACGGTCGTAATCGTCTGCAATCGTTCTCGAATAAGGCTGGTGATTCCGCATCGTATAAGTATTTTGGTGACGGATTGCTGGCAACCAAGCTGGAGAACGGAAAAGAAACGAATTATGTGTACCTGAACGGAAAAGTCATTGAAGAAATTGATGAGAATGGGACGGTGAAAGCCCGCAATATTTGGGGGAACCAGCTCATTCTTAGAAAAGATTATGCTTCCCAAAATGCAGGTTACTATCTCTTTAACAGCCATGGCGATGTTGTTTCCATTGTGAACGAGAAAGGCGCAGCATTGAACACATATGCGTATGATGCGTGGGGGAACATACTTTCTAAGACAGAGGGGATGTCGAATCCGTTTACCTATTCTGGAGAGGTGTATGATGCAAAGACGGGATTGTATTATCTGCGGGCGAGATATTATGATCCGAGTGTAGGGCGCTTTATTTCGGAGGATACGTATAAGGGGCAAGTGGATAATCCGTTGAGTTTGAATCGGTATGCGTATGTGGAGAATAATCCGTTGAAGTTTATAGACCCAACAGGGCATTGGAGTACGGGTGTTACTGCTAACTGGACAATTAATGAAATGAAGTGGCAGTATGACAAGGCTAAAACTGATTCTGACAGAAAATATTGGGCTAATCAGGCGGAATCACTTCGTGACAGATTGAGAGCCGCAGGTTATGCTGAATCGGATATTATGCAAGGTTCTGACTACATGATACCAGAAGATGTAGTAAATAAGATTGCTTGGGATGTCACAATCAAAAAAATTGAAAGTGACCCATACGGCTTCGGTTTATTCGTTCATTCAGCAGATGCTATTCAATACGCTCCTCTAGGTGGTGCTTTTGCAGGGAGTCTCAAAATTGTTAGGACAGCCACATCAGTAATAAAAAACGATAAGCGTCTTGTGAGGGCAGCTATGGAAATGGGTAAAGACCCACGAGTCCAATCTGAGGCAGATAATTTAGTTAAGAGTTTTCTAAGTGGAAACACAAATCCGGGTAAAGGCTCAAAATCTCTTGGTTTTGGAGGGATATATGAAATGCGTGGTGCAAACGGGGCTAGGGTATACTTTAAGAATGTTGAAAGTGGAATCGAGATTGTGGGTAAATCTAATAAGGCAAATCAGGCTGATGTTATTAAAGTACTGAGAGACCTTTACGGCAAATAACCTAGAGGGGGAGAAGTAATTGGATAATTATGTGATAAAATATCCTCCATATTTTGATGAAATTGAGGACATTGAAAACGATAATATTGATGTTTTTATTGAAGCAGAAGATGGATTAACGTATACCTTAGTCATAACAACTCCAAAATACTTATTTTCGTACATGGATAAAGAGGGGGTAGACTTTATTCCTGCTGCACCTCCAGAGGTCATCGTAAAGAATCTTTCAAAAGAAGTAATAGAAAAAGCAATTAAGACCTATTTAGAAGATGACGCTTATTGGTTAAAGCTATACTTTTTGGCAGGAAAAAATGAAGGATTGTTTGATGTGAAGGAAATGGACAAAATTATAGACGTAATTAAAAGTAAAAATAAAGATATTTTTGGATGAAATTTTACCCCAGACGAGTAGTTAATTACTTGTTTGGGGTTATTTTTTGCCCTAGTAACTTGCACAGAAATAGGGGCAATTGATGTAACCCCCACCCAGTGCCGAATAAACAGCTTTATCTCCACATAAGCAACATAACCCTCGTAATACCTAATACAAAATGCCAGTCCTACCAGAACGGGCGGCGTAGAAAGCAAGGGTGGTAGCTTTAACGAGTTGCCACCTTACCTTTATCCATTGACCGCTTTATCATGGAGGATACGTATAAGGGGCAAGTGGATAATCCGCTAAGTTTGAATCGGTATGCGTATGTTGAGAAAAATCCTTTACGTTATCGTGACCCAAGTGGACACATTAAAGACAGTTTTGGAGCAACCTTAGATATTTCAACTGACCCTAATGGAACGGCAAGAATCATCAAAGAAGCACAACAGAAATGGCAATGGGCTCAAGGAAATATAAACAAAGCTAAATCAACGGCAGAAAGTCAAAAATGGAAAAGTTATCAATCAAGTATGCACGCTTGGGCAGAGAAACAAAGAAGTGTAGTTATGGTTTCTTCTACTCTTTATGTAAAAGGAGGAGCATCTGCATCACTTTTCGCTGGTGGAGGCTTAGAGATTGAATTAAGCGGAGATGCTCTGCAACTAATTGCTAAAGGTAATGTATCTGGCAAAATAGGCGGCTCACTTGGTTTTACTACAGGTCTTAAGATGACTAATGATTTGAACGGTAACATGAGCAGTACAACTAGCAATATTGGTGGAGGATTTGGAGAGGTTATTATTGCTGAGGGTAGCTATAAAACTGACGGCAAATACATTGAATTATCGTATGGAGGAGGAGTCGGAGCAGCCGCAGAGGTTGCCCTAATACCTATTGATGCAAACTTTGAGAGGGAAGGGAAAATTTTAATTCCAATGCCATTCAACCTTAATCGTCAAGGGGGGCTAATTCCTAAATATAACGGCTCACCTAACTACAGCGAATGGATGAATATGTTTAAAGGAAACGGATGGTAATTTATTAATAGTGGAAAACTTCTAGTTTTCCACTATTTTTCTAAGGAGTTGAACAAGTTTGTATATCAAATTCATACGATTTGTTCCAATCAACATTATATTGCCACACGCAGTGGAAATGGCTATCCTTGTTTGGGTGACTTTTTTTCTAAGCATCACCAAGCCCTAAAGAAGGATAGTAAACGTAATACTTCTCTAGTCATAGCATTTTTTATTGATGCAATTGTCTCACTGCTGATAAACACATATTTTGTTCAAGAATATTTTCATAACTACCTACTGAGTCACCTTATTAATGAGTTAATCAGTATACCTATAGCAATCTTCTTCCTGTTGATTTTTAGAAAAGCTGGCTTGTTCGAGAATGAGAAAGGTGCTGAATAGTGTGCTTCAGAATAAGAAGTTTAGACTAATAATTATTTTAGGAGGTATTTTTGTAATTGTTTTTGCTATCTTGTTTGGAATCTCATCTGTTGTGTTAAAGAGTAAACACTCAGAAGAAATTAAGAGCAAAATTACATCAGTAGGGGGTAGCATAGTTGATTTTGAGTCAGTCAATGTAAACGAAAGTCCCTTTGAGAGTGATAGTCGGGGGGCAAATACTATCTATAAAATTACTTACTCAAAGGATGGAAAACAAATGATTGCATGGTACAGAGCAATTAACAATCCATTAGACATACACCATCCCTCTTCAAAAACTTTAGAAGAAAAATGGATTTTTGATAAATAAGTATTAGATTTAGTGCAAAAGCAGTTGACCCCAAACGAGTAATCAACAACTCGTCTGGGGTTTCTTTTATTGTTTATTAAGGACTTATTTAATCTTAGTCTTATGGTTTTATTTTGGAGGATACGTATAAGGGGCAAGTGGATAATCCGCTGAGTTTGAATCGGAAAACGTATGTTGAGAATAACCCGATAAGGTATACTGAGCCGACTGGTCACTGGAAGAAAGACGACGAATTATTGCCTGAAAACATTAGGGACCAGATCAGGGTCTACACCAAGATGTGGGAAAATGGTGATAAAGGTACGAAGATAATCGCAGAAATGTCTGCCGATGCTTTAAGAGATCAATACATGTATAGTGTTGCCAAAGAGGTAGACCATGTGGTTTATAACATCCAGCTAATGTCATCACTAGATAGTCTGATGACTAATGCTGGAAAGGCACTAAGCAATCAAATTAGAAAAGATTTACTCAAAGAACTTGGTGAATATAAGAATGCGGGAGGACATCACATTCATGCGAAAGCAGGATTTAGAGGACATGCGACGTATAGTCCAGATGAAGGTTTTGCGATTAGTCAGCAATTCATGAGAGACATGGGATGGGATCATCAACTCATGACTAATGAACAAAGACGACTATTCAAAGAGTTAGCTAAAAGCGGAAGACCCAATACCTTAGTGGAACATACTAGAATTGCTGTTGAAGCATTAATTGCTGGTAAAGCTACTCGTGACGAGGCAAGGTACTTGGTTACGCAGTCACTCTTAAATCTACGTGAACAGCTTGTTAAAGACCCTACGAGAATACCGTGGGGAGATTAACCGAAATTTGGGAGGAATCTAAATGAGCAAGAATGCACTTGATTTTTTTGGAGAAGCACTGATGACTAAAGTTCGAGATGAAGCAATAATTCATTGGGATTATGTTACCAGTGGAAGAATGAAAAGTGAGGATTCAGAACAAATTTATAAACAGCTTTCAGAATTCACTCCAGAGCAACGTGAACTGTTTCATAGAATGATTCCTAAGGTTGTTAATACAACATTACATTATCTGCTTTGGATGCTAGAACAAGAAGAGGCGATTGAAGTTGCAGTAAAACTTGACTCAGAAGTTGTGGAAAGTATCCGAGAGGTTAGTGATGGATTAGCTGGTGAACTTTACACGGAAGATGGATGGTTTGAGCGTTTTAGTAAGGAGCGTTATGAAGAATTGAAGTAGACAAGAATTTGATAGTTATGAACCCCAAACGAAATCAATCGTCTGGGGTTCATTTTCTGATAGGCACAAAAAGTAGAACAAATAGAACGGGGAAACTCGGTAAATGAAGAACGAGGAAATTTCTCACAAAAAACTGCGCGCCTCTCCACGAAAAATTCCCCGATTCGTAACTTTGGGCTCTGCTAGATATCATATGATCAGGAAATCAAGCGAGTCCCGAGAGGAGAGAGTAATAAATGTTAAAATGGGAAGAAGTTCAGTCCAAACGCCGAGTCAAATCCTTATTACCTGACTACCGTTCTGAGGCCTATTTCTATAATAAGAAAGATAATGAAAGGAGGGAGAGTATGAATGAGAAAGTCGTTTTTGCAGAGCTAATTGACCATGAGGGACACACTCAGGAGACAAACCTTTATATAGGTTTTACAGAAGCCGGTACAGTAAATCTAACTCTTATTGGCAGGGCTGTGGACTTTGAGAGTGAAGAATCTAATTATGTTCAAAGCCTACTTGCGTTGATGACAAAACTACCAGAAGGTTATCAGCTAAAATTCTCGAATAGCTTCCAAATTGAAAATATGGATGCAATAGAAGTAATCAATGTAGAGGAACTTGTATCTGTTACGTTTGATTACGCCCCTGACGAGCCACAGTTGAGATACAACCTCTTATGTCACCATGGTGGTAAAACTTTTACATCTGAATCTGTTGAGGACTTTTCTATTGCTTTACAAGCACTTCAAACGAAAATGGACATAAACTTTAGTATCTGTGCATTCTGCTCAAATGCTGATTTTAGGTCAACTGGTGGAGAAGAATTGAGGCATGGTTGGTATTGTTTACGAGATGTTGAGAATCGTAAACCAGAGTTACCTTGGTTTCAACGAGAAGAAGAGTTTCAACAAGCATATCCGAATGTCGATGCGTTTCATTGGTGTCCAAGATATGCAAAGGCAGTAAATAGATTATTGTAAGAGTAAGTCAACTCAAATCCTCATTCGAGTATTCAATACTCGTCTGGGGTTTTTTTGCTCTAGTAACCGTCGGGGCGACGATTGAGACAGACCCCACCCAGTGCCGAATGAACCGTATATCTAACAATAGAAAACGTAACCCTCGTGCTACCCATACATAGTTTCATTAAATGGGATGTACGTAACATCTGCGATTACTACGGTATCACCGAGTCAAAACGCAAGTTCGATATGGTTTGTTCGCTGTGATGTCGCATTTGACATTCCGAGTCCGAGAACCAACGTGTTTACTTCAGCAAGAACGGGACCGACCAAGAAAATGTTTGGGCTGGAAGACGGCTCACGAATCATTCATGGAAGCTCTGTCGCACTAGACTTGACAATTCGTCATAGCAAAAGCTGTCGCACAGTGAAGGAAAATGTAGATGAATCGAGAAATGAATAACAGGCTGGATTTTCCAGTATGACTTTTCGAACAGGGGGGAACGAGGTTCTTGCTTTTTCGCGTAAATACGATCGTGGTAGCTGTATGTTTCCTGCTTTTGTTGATGCCCCAATCGTTTGCCGAGGCGGCGACGCACATCGAGGTATCGGTTGATCAACTGAACATTCGCAGTGCACCGGGCACCACCTCCCAGATCGTGGGGACGATTGCCAAATCCACGCGGCTGCCGGTAATCGCGCAGCAGAAAGAGTGGACACAGGTGAAGCTCACGAACGGGAAAACGGGCTGGGTGTTAAATAAGTACGTCAAAATGTTGGACATTCCGCAGATCAAATACGTCAAGAGCAATGTGGACATGCTGAATGTTCGGGCTGAACCGAACGCAACTGCCCAAATCTTGCAGATTATCGATAAAAATGGCGTATTCTTGCAAGTGAAAAAACAAGGCGACTGGGTGCAGCTCAAGCTGTCAGACAAGGTGAATGGCTGGGTGAATGCGCGCTATGTGACGGAAACCGCGGCTCCTGCGCCGAAACCAGCGCCAACTCCGACGCCGACAGTGCCGGTTGCCCCTAAGCCGCCTGTTGCAGGGAACGGACAACCGGTTGGCACGATACTCCTGCCGGAAGGGTATGAAGTTTATGTTGAGCCCAATATTTTAAGCACCGTCATCGGCCAACTGAACGGCGGCACGACGATCAATCAGTATGGCTATGCAAACGGGTGGTACAAAATCAGCTTTAACGGTTCGTACGCCTATATTTTCAAGCCTGTCGTGCAACCTGAACCGGGACAAGAGCAGCCGGCCGATTTTCCGGGTACACCGAACCCGGGCACGGGACAAGCTGAGGCATCGATCCGCATTCTCAATGCCGACACGAATCTGCGCGTCGGACCCGGGACGAATTATCAAGTGGTCGGCACCGTTCAGCCGGGACAAGTGTTTCCGATTGTGCAAACCGTCGGGGACTGGTATGTGATCAGGCTCGCCGATCAATCGACTGCCTATATCGCAAGCTGGGTCGTCGAGCGGGTGCAGCCGGCAGGTCAGCCGACACCAGGGGCCACCAGTTCAGGAGTCGGGTATAACAACGGCATGGTCGGCAATGAGAAAGTGTACATTTACCATACGCACAACCGTGAGTCATGGCGGAATGTCGCAAGCAACACCAAGGGCACATCAGTGGACGATCCGGTCACCAACATCACGCTGGTCGGAAAACGGTTAGGGGAGCTGTTGCAAGCGAGCGGAATCCAGACGATGGTCAACCAGGACGATTTCGCCCAAAAGCTGGCGGAGCAAAAGAAAAGCTTCTCCATGTCCTATACGGAATCCTACAAGGCGGTTAGTGCGGCGGCATCTGCAAGCCCGAACCTGCAGTATTTTTTCGATATTCACCGCGACAGCGACGAGCCGCGCAGCACCGTGGCGCTGACCATCAACGGGAAGACCTACTCGCGGATCTTGTTCGTCATCGGCACGGCCAATCCGTCCTATCTGGAAAACAAAAAGCTGGCGGAAAACTTGCACGCAAGGCTGGAGGCGTTGTATCCCGGTTTGTCACGTGGAATTATTCTGAAAGGTACGAACGAAGGAAATGGCGTGTACAATCAGTCGATTTCGGAAGGGGCTTTGCTTCTGGAGTTCGGCGGAACCAACAACACGCTGGAGGAATGCTACAATACGGCAGAGGCGTTCGCAAACGTCTTCATCAATTACATGCTGGAATCGCAGATCGCGATCAAGTGAGAGCTCGATTCTTTTCGCAGCACATGCGGAGAGAGTCGGGCGTTTTTTCTGCGGGACACCCAGGTGGATGGCTGCGCAATTGTGATGATCAGTCAATCATGCTACAGTGAAAGGAAGCAAATTGATCGCCATCTTTTTACGCAAGCCAGCTGTTCAGGTGGTATCCGAATGGCTGAACCTGGGCAACATGATGGTGATTCAAGCTGCACCAGTTCGTGTAGGAGGGAACATGCATGACCGAGAAAAAAGTGATCGTCCAGTTGGCCCATGGCTTGCATGCGAGACCGGCAGCCAATTTTGTCAAAGTTGCCACATCGTTCACAAGTGAAATCCAACTGGTGAAAAACGAAAAAACGTTCAACGGAAAGAGCATCATGGGCATCATGTCCGCCGCCATCGGCAAAGGGGAAGAAGTGACCCTGACAGCTGACGGTCAAGACGAAAAGGAAGCCATTTCCGCTTTGGAAAAGCTGCTCACCGATCCGGAAGAAAGATAAGCACGAGAGAAAAAATCCTCGTAAAGAGGGTTTTTTATTTTTCACAGACGGAGCCGGTGCCGCTCATAAATTCTTGCAGATCGAAAAGAATACGGAAGAAAAAGAAAAAACCTCGATTCCTTCCAAGCGAAGGGCTCAAGGTTTTATTTCCGTTCATTCGCATGTTCAACACCGGTCATGATCAGGTGGCGGACGTGATTATCATCCAGTGAGTAAAAGACGAGCTTTCCGTCTTTGCGGTATTTGGCCAAACCCATGTTGCGCAGCAGGCGCAGATGATGGGAGGCGTTCGCAATGGTGGTACCGATCACAGTAGCGACATCACAGACGCACAGCTCATTTTCGAGGGCAAGCGCGTAGATGATTTTGGCGCGGGTATCGTCAGCCAGCGCCTTGAACATTTTTGCTACGCCGTCCGCTTCACTGACACGCGGGCGCAGCCGATTTACCTTTTCTTCGTCAAAACGCTGGATTTCACAGATGTCAAGATGCTCTTCAGCCAACAAACTCACCTCTCTCACACAGGACGTCTCTACCGTAAATTATAAACAGTTCGATCGGAAAACAAAAGCTGGAAACAATTCGTAGCCGTTTGCTATACTGTTATTATATTCAAAAGAGTATTTGATTATTTGATCGTATAAGAATGTATAAGTGCATGCGCTTATCAATTCTGGAGCGTAAGACGGAGTACCTCAGCGTTACTTCCAGCATAAGCATCGGTAAAAACTTCCACAGATCGAAGGACCTGCTTCTCGTAAGGACTTCTGAAAGAAGTTTTCTTAGATGATCTCATTCGTATCCATATCGGACCGATGGCTACTGTTGGGAATGAAAGGGTTGATTACGTGATGTCTCATCAGCATAAGCAACATCACCACGATTCGTGCTGCACAGACGAGGACCATTCGACAACCGGGCACCAGCACTCGCATGCAGAAGGAGAGCTTCATCATTCAGGCGCGCATGATTGCTGCCATGACGGGCATTGTCACGGCGATGCCGCGCCGCAAGCTGACGTCAAGCTCCAGGCGGACCGGGTTTTGGTTTATCGCGTCGAGGGAATGGATTGCAGCTCGTGTGCGCTGACGCTTGAAAAACATATGAGAGCATTGCCTTTCGTCCAACAGATCAGCGTCAATTTTTCGACGGGAAAAATGCAGCTCGTCGCAGATGGGGTGACAGACGGGGAAATCGTGAAGGAAGTGTCCAAAGCTGGCTATCAGGCAAGCCCACTCACAAACAGGGCGCACCAGCAGAACGCTGCCAAACCAGCCGCTTCCCAGACGACCACGATCATCTCGGGCGTTTTTTTGGTGATTGGGTTCCTTCTTTCTTATACAAGTATGGCCCCGCTGGTCAGCACGCTGCTCTATGCGGTATCGCTCTTGATCGCGGGGGTGAAGCCGGCGCGCAGCGCTTTTTACGGGATTCGGAGCAAATCGCTCGACATGAATGTCTTGATGACAGTGGCAGCGATTGGCGCGGTTTGCATCGGGGAATGGCTCGAGGCGGCGACGGTCGTCTGGCTGTTTGCGTTGGGCAACACGCTTCAGACCCGTTCCATTGAAAAAACGCGGGAGTCGATCCGCAACCTGATGAATTTGACCCCGACAGAGGCACAAGTCAAACAAAACGGGCGGATCGTCGCCAAGCCTGTTGAAGAAGTAGGCATCGGTTCCATCATCGTCGTGCGGCCGGGCGACAAGGTGCCGCTCGATGGGGAAATTATCGAGGGCAGCTCCAGCATCAACCAGGCGCCGATTACGGGCGAGTCGATTCCGGTCGACAAGAAGGCGGGGGATGCGGTGTTTGCCGGCACGATCAACGAAAGCGGCACGCTGGACATCCGCGTGACCAAGCTGGTGGAAGATACGGCGATCGCGCGGATCATCCAGCTGGTGGAGGAGGCCCAGGAGAAAAAGGCGCCGACGCAAGCGTTCGTCGACCGCTTCGCGCACGTGTATACGCCGGTCGTGTTTGTAATGGCGGCAGCCGTTATGATCGTGCCGCCTTTGATCGGGGTTGGCGCATGGCTGGACTGGTTCTATAAAGGCTTGGAATTGCTTGTCGTCGCCTGTCCATGCGCACTGGTGATCTCCACGCCGGTGGCGATCGTATCGGCAATCGGCAACGCAGCGAAAAACGGCGTGCTGATCAAAGGGGGGACGTTCCTCGAAACAGCAGGCAAGCTGACGGCAATCGCCTTTGACAAGACGGGAACGCTCACGGAAGGGAAACCGGGCGTCACGCATGTGATCGCGTTGGACGGCACAGAGGCTGACGTTCTTTCCATCGCGGCTGCGATCGAGCGTTATTCCACTCATCCGGTGGCAGTCGCGATCAATGCGTATGCAGCGGCGAACAACATCGCCCCCGCACAGGCGCGAGAGGCGCAGGCCATTGCCGGAAAAGGTGCGATGGCCACGATCGATGGGGAAGTCTATTATGCGGGCAAACCTGCCTTGTTTACGGAAATGGGTGTCTCGACAGCTGGCGTCGAGGCACAGATCGGCAGACTGCAACAAGAGGGGAACACGATCATTCTCATCGGTACCGCGGCCAAACTGGCAGGCGTCATCGCCGTTGCCGATAAGGTACGCGAAATCACTGTCGAGGCGCTCCGCAAGCTGAAGGAAGTCGGCATCGAGCAGACGGTCATGCTGACTGGCGACAATCGGGGGACCGCGCAAAAAGTTGCGTCGCAAACCGGTGTCACACGTTATATGGCGGAGCTTTTGCCGCAGGACAAGGTGAATGCGGTCAAGTCGCTGCAGCGCGAAGGAAACATCGTCGCGATGGTGGGGGACGGCATCAACGACGCGCCGGCGCTGGCAACGGCGGACATCGGCATCGCCATGGGCGGGGCAGGCACCGACACCGCGATGGAAACCGCAGACATCGTCCTGATGGCAGACAATCTCGAACGACTGCCGCACACGATCAAGCTAAGCCGCAAAGCGATCCGCATCATCAAGGAAAACATCTGGTTCTCCATCATCATCAAACTGCTCGCGCTCATCCTGATTTTCCCCGGCTACCTCACACTCTGGATCGCCGTCTTAAGCGACACGGGCGCAGCTTTGATCGTCATCCTGAACAGCATGCGATTGCTCCGCATGAAAGCATAAAAAGAGGGATAGCGCCCTCTTCTTATGCTTTTTCATGTTTTATTCTTTTTCCATCCCAAATCCCGACCGTGCTTTCGATATCGTTACAACTTAATGATGATACTCACGAGAATTTCCTTTTTTATCGACAGTCAACGATCCGTCTTCTTGCAGTTCAGCATAAAAGACTTCCTCTAATGAATGAACACCATGTTTGGCAAGCTCCTGGTAAAGCCACTTCTTGCTCAGGTTAAATTCTTTGAGATTTTTCTCAACGATTTGGCTATCCACAATGAGTTCAGATGGAAAAACGGTCACGGCCGGTTTTTTGATCTGTAAGTCATCTCTTGTTACACTCTCGGCGCCTTTTGTTTTCATGATGCTGAGTTGGCCATTCGGTTCAAGAATCGCATAGGCAACATCTTTTAGCGAAAAAACGTTTTCTTTCCGCAGCATCATGCTCAAGTCATCCATGTTAAGCCTGCATTGAGCCATCGCTTCTTCCAAGATTTCCCCTTTTTTGATGACGATTGTCGGCTGTCCATCCAGTAAAACTCTTGCTTTGCTCGATTTGAGGCTGATAGTTTCGACGAGAATGGTCAGGAGCACCCATAGGGAAAGGGAAATAAGACCTTCAAAAAAATTGATATTTTGTTCGATCACCATCGCACCTGTAATGGAACCAATGGTGATGCCCGTTACGTAGGTAAAGAAAGTCACATTGCTAAGCTGTTTCTTCCCGAGAATTCTTGTTAGAACCAAAATAACGACGAATCCACAGAGTGTTTTCATGGTGATTTCCAGGAAATTGAAATCGGGTCCCATCCGTTTCCCTCCAATTGGAAGTCTGCTGTTAGTATGACCATTTCACTCAAGATTACTTCCGGTGAGCGATGGGAATAGTGAAGCTGCCCGTATATACACCCTCGCAATTGTAGCCTCCTCATCTACTCTGCTATCATGAGAAGAAAGACAAGCATCCCGATAGGAGAGAACCAGATGAACGAAACGATCTCGCTGTTGATGAACCATCGTTCCATCCGCAAATACAGCGCACAGCAACTGACCGAGGAACAGCTCCAAACGATGATCGCGGCTGCGCAAATGGCATCCACCTCCAGCAACGTCCAGGCATACAGCGTCATCGCCGTGACCGATCCGGCGAAAAAACAGCAATTGGCCCAATTGGCTGGCAATCAGGCGTACATCGAGGAGTGTCCGGTTTTTCTCGTTTGGTGTGCCGACTTGTATCGGTTGAAAGCGAGCACCGCTGCCTATACGGAAGGCAAAGAAACGTATGAAGATTCGACGGAAAACTTCCTCGTCGCCTCGATGGACGCGGCCCTCGCCGCGCAAAATGCAGCTGTGGCAGCGGAGTCCATGGGGCTTGGCATCGTGTATATCGGCGGCGTCCGCAACCAAATTGCCCAGGTGTCTCGGCTGCTGGAATTGCCGGAGCTGGTTTATCCGGTATTTGGCATGTGCGTAGGCTATCCGGACCAGCAGCCTGGCCAGCGGCCGCGGCTCCCGCAAGAAGCTGTGCTGCACCGCGATGCTTATGACGCAGCCAAAACCGTTGAGCAGGTGAAACGCTACGATGAAACGATGGTCGCGTATTTGCGCGAGCGGACCGGCGGCGAGAAGTCGACCCCGTGGTCCGAAATTATGGCGGATCGTTTGGCAAAACCGACACGCATGCACATGAAATCGTTTTTGGAAGGCAAAGGCTTTATGCGCAAATAAAAAATGGCCAGCAAGCCATGCAAACAAGGGAGAGGTTCGGATGAATTCCTATCGTTATCATTGCGCGACTCAAATTGAAATGGGACTGGGAAAAGCGAAAGAGCTGCCAGCGCTTTTGGAGGCTCTGTCAATCGGCAAGTCCCTGCTGCTGGTAAGCGACCCCGGCGTGATCCGCGCCGGCCTGGTAGAGCCGATCCAGGCTGCGCTTGTACAGGCGGGCTACCGCGTTGCCGTCTTTGATGCGCTCAAACAAAATCCACGCGATACGGATTGCCTGGCAGGTGCGGAACTGTTCCGCGAATGTGGTGCAGAGGCCGTGGTGGCTATCGGCGGGGGCAGCGCGATGGACACGGGGAAAACGATCGCGCTGTGCGGGCCCAATGGCGGCACCCCAGCCGAGTACGCGGATGGACAGCGCGCCTATGCTAAGGTAGCCCCGATCATTTGCGTGCCGACGACAGCCGGTACCGGATCGGAGGTCACCCGCTCGGCGGTGATTACCGAAGAAGCGACTCACCGCAAAATGACGCTGAAGCACGCGGCGCTGCGCCCGCTTTTGGCCGTGCTCGATCCGGAGCTCACGTTCAGCGTGCCCGCTTCCGTCACGGCGGCAACCGGCGTCGATGCCTTGGTCCATGCGATTGAAGGCTATACGTGCAAGGTGACCAACCCGATCTCCCAAGCGCTTGGCGCCCGTGCGATGCAGACGATCGTACCCGCTCTTCCGCTTGTTTTTCAGGATGGCGGCAATGTGCAAGCGCGCTATGCGATGATGGAAGGGAGCTTGCTTGCCGGCTTGTGCTTCGGCTCAGCGGACGTGGCCGCTGTCCATTGTCTCGCGGAAGCGTTGGGCGGCTTGTACGATACGCCACATGGCGTCGCCAATGCTGTCTTTTTGCCGCACGTTCTGCGTTTCAACGCCGAGGAAAACAAGCCGATGCATGCAGGGCTCGCGCGCATCATGAGCTTTGCCCAAGACCAAGATGATGAACAGACGGCAGTGGACAAGCTGATCGCAGGGATTGAGGGATGGACGAAAGGCTTGCAAATTCCGTCGTTGCGCGAACTGCCAGGCGTATGCGAAGCGGACTTTCCTAGAATCGTCGAGCTTTCCATGCAGAACGGCTCGACGCCGAGCAATGTCAGAACGATTACGGCGGATGATTATAGGATGATTTTGCAAAACGCGTACAAGCAATGAGTGGTAACTTAAAAGGCCGGCTTCTCCCAAGCTGAGAGAAGCCGGCCTTTTTTTTCGCTTATGACGCAAAGAGCGTCCACAGCATCATCAGCGAAACCGCCCATATGATGACTGCCGAGCATTTGTTCAGCACGATCATCAGTTTCCCCGACGAATCGATCCGGCCGACCAAACGTCCTGCCAATGCCAGCGAAAAAAACCAGATCCATGACACCGCGATGCAGGACATGGCGAAGGCCCAGCGATCCGTCCCCGCATACTGCAGCGAGCTGGTGCCGATGACGCCGATGGTGTCGAGAATCGCATGCGGATTGAGCAGCGAGACGGATGCTGCGAAGGCGATCTGCTTTTTCCATGAGTAGACTTCCTTTTCCTCCTGGATCATGCGGGGCTTGCTGTTCCACGTGACCCACCCCATATAAACCAGAAACACAAAACCGGCCAAGAGCAGGATGGTCTTTACCCAGGTGCTGGCGAGAACCAGCACCGACACGCCGGTGATCGCCAGTGTAATCAAAAGCGTATCGCACAGCGACGCTGTCACAATGACAGGTAACGCGCGCCAGTACGAGCGCTGATAAGCTCCTTGCTGAAAGATGAAAACGTTTTGCACGCCCAGCGGCAAAATAAGGCCGAAAGATAAAATGACGCCGTGAAAAAGTATCGTCCACACGGTAAATCAAACCTCCTGTTCGTTTGGTCTTAAGTGTAGAAAAAAACCGGCCGTTTGTCTCCGACCAAATGGATGGTTTCTCACCCAACCATGTTTGCTATAATCGAAAGGAGTATATGTGCGATAAAAAAGCTTGCTGAAATCGTACGCAAGCGAGTCAACGAAGCGCAATGGTCTGAAAGACACCGACAAGAGAAGGGAGTATCGCTGATGATTACCGTCGACTGGAAACCAAACCGCTTTTCGCCCGTCCCGATCCAAAAACAGATCGAGCACTTCGTCAAAGACAAGATTGTCAACGGCGAATGGACGATCGGGACCAGGCTGCCGTCGCAGCGTGCGCTGGCGCAAGCGTTTGGCGTGAACCGGAGCACAGTCGTGGCGGCATTGGATGAACTGACGGCGGCAGGCTTGCTTGCGGGCAATACCGGAGGCGGGACGCGTGTCATCAACACGACGTGGAGCCTGCTAGCCTCCGTCTCGCCAACCAACTGGAATGCGAATGTGGAACTGGGCATCCATCCGCCCAATTTGCCGACCATTCAGGAGATCAACCACGCCGAATTCCGTTCAGGCATCATCCGGCTCGGCACCGGGGAGCTTTCCCCCAGCCTCCTGCCTGCAAGCGAACACATGCAGCAGCTGTTTGCCCGTCAAGCGGCACGGCCGATCCCGCTTGGCTACCAGGAGGCAAAAGGCGATTTGTTTTTGCGCGAACAGATTGTCCAGCGTCTGAAAAAAGAGGGGATCGCGACCTCGCCCGACAGCGTGCTGATCGTGTCGGGAGCACTGCAGGCGCTGCAACTGATCGCCATCGGCTTGCTGAAAAAAGGCTCGACGGTTCTGCTGGAAAACCCGTCGTACCTGCATTCGCTCCATGTGTTCCAATCTGCTGGCATGAAGCTGCAGGGTGTGCCGATGGATGCGGACGGTTTGCAGGCTGAACTCTTGCCTGCCTACCAAAAGCAGTTCAAAGGCGCGATCCTTTACTCCATCCCGACCTTCCACAATCCGACCGGGATCGTCATGCCTGCAAAGCGGAGGGAGGAGCTTTTGCGCATATGTGACGAGCAGAGTCTGCCGATCATCGAGGATGACGTGTACCGCGACCTGTGGCTGGATGAAAGGCCGCCACGACCGATCAAGGCTGGCGACAAAAACGGCAATGTGCTCTACCTCGGCAGCATGTCCAAATCGGTGAGCCCGGGTCTGCGGATCGGCTGGCTCGTCGGCCCCCAGCCCGTCATTGAACGGTTGGCGGACATCAAAATGCAGATCGATTACGGTGCAAGCTCTCTCTCCCAATGGGCAGCGGGCGAATGGATTGCGAGCGGAGCATACGACCAGCGGCTTGCCGTCATCCGCGAACAGCTGCGCGTGCGCCGGGCGTGCATGCTGACGGCGTTGGAGCGGCATTGCCGCGAGCTTGCCTGCTGGGATTACCCGACAGGCGGGTTTTATATATGGCTGCGGATGCATGCGGCGATTCCGATGAAGACGCTGTTTGATCGGGCGCTTTCGGACGGCATCCTGCTCAACCCCGGCCATCTGTACGATCGTCAAGAATTCGGCGCGCTTCGCTTATCCTATGCCTACGCCTCGCTGGAAGAGATGCAGCGGGGGATCGCTGCCCTTGCCGCTATCATCCGGTCGCTCGGCGCTTTCGGGAGGACATAGCCGACAGATGCGTACTTCTTTATGTGATAATCGCGGATTTTTGCATTATGATGGGTAAGTAGAGAGGAACGACTGATACGGCGCATTCGCTGACGGAGAAGGAGAGCGTATGGATGGGATACTTGCGTAAATATGCGGGCAAATACGGCGGGCGGTTTCTGCTCGCGGTTCTGTTCGTGACCATGGAGGCGCTGGCAGATCTTTTGCTGCCGACCATCATGTCACAAATCATCGATGTGGGCATCGCCCAGCAGCGCACCGATTACGTGCTGAAAATGGGCGGCTTGATGCTTTTGATTACAGCGGGCAGCGCGGTGATGGCAAGCGGGCGCAACTTCATCTCAAGCATCGTGTCACAGCGGTTCGGCAATGAGCTGCGCGCCGACCTGTACCGCAAAATCCTCAGCTTGCCGTTTGAGAGCATGGATAAGCTGGATCGGGCTTCATTGGTGACACGACTGACCAATGACGTGACACAGGTGCAAAACTTCGCCAACGGGCTGATGCGGATTTTCGTCAAGTCGCCGATCATCTGCATCGGCAGCCTGATCATGGCGACACGGCTCAATCCGCATCTGGCAACCGTGCTGGCTGTCGTTGTGCCGGTTGTGGCAGTCCTGATCGCAATCAACATGAAGGTCGGCTTTCCGCGCTTTTTGAAAGTGCAGGCGGCCTTGGACCAGCTCAATCGCGTCACGCGGGAATACTTGTCAGGCGTGCGCGTGGTCAAAGCGTTCAACCGGTTTGATTATGAGGTGCAAAAATTCGCGGGATACAATGAAGAGTTCCGTTCGCGCTCGGTGAATTCCATGCGGGTGATGAATGTGTTCAGCCCGGCGATCATGCTGACCGTGAATTTCGGCATCATCGCCATCCTGTGGATGGGTGCATTGCGCGTAGATTCGGGTCACATGCAGGTGGGGCATATCGTCGCGTTCATCAACTACATGACCCAAATCCTTTTTTCGCTGATGGTCATCTCGATGGTGTTCACCATGTTCGTGCGCGCCCGGGCCTCCGCTGGCCGGATCGGCGAGGTTTTTGCCCAACAGGCGAGCGACCGGACGGAAGGGGGCGTGCAAGCACAAGCTCTTGCGGAAGGGACACGCGGGCGGATCGATTTCCAAAACGTTTTTTTCGCCTATGCGGATTCGCCTGAATCCCCGGTTGTGCGCAATGTCAGCTTTACATGTCTGCCAGGCCAGACGATCGGCCTGATCGGTTCGACCGGTTCAGGGAAAAGCAGTCTGATCAGCTTGATCCCGCGTTTTTACAAGGCAAGCGAGGGACGGATTCTGGTGGACGGCGTTGACGTCGCGCAGATGGATACGGGCAGCTTGCGCGAGAAAATCGCGGTCGTACCGCAAAAAACAATTTTGTTCACCGGAACGGTCACGGAGAACATACGCTGGGGGAAAGAAGACGCCACGGAGGATGAAATCAGGCAGGCTGCCGAAATCGCGGAAGCTCATCCGTTTATCGCCTCCTCGCCGGAAGGGTATCAAACCCGGATTGGCCAAGGCGGTGTCAACTTCTCCGGCGGTCAAAAGCAGCGTCTGTCCATCGCGCGGGCATTGGTGCGCAAGCCGGACATTTTGATTCTCGACGACTGTACCAGCGCGCTGGATGCGGCGACCGAGGCGCGGATCAAGTCGGCGCTTAAGTCGTATGCAAAAGGGCTTACATGCATCATGATCGCCCAGCGCATCACCTCGGTGATGGACGCGGACAACATCATCGTGCTCGACCAGGGGCAGGTTGTCGGCATGGGCACGCATGATGAGCTGATGAAGGCGTGCACCGTGTACCAGGAAATGTACCGGTCGCAAATCGGACGGGAGGTATCGTAGTATGGCAGCAAACCATCAGAGTACAAACACACCTCCACCGCCGCCGATGCCTAGCGGCTTGGGCCGACCCGGCTTCGCCCGTATGGGACGCGGGGGACCGGTGCAAAAACCAAAAAATTTGAAAGGGACGCTCAGGCGTCTGTGGCTTTACATTGGCACGGAAAAGCGCTGGCTTTCCGTCATTTTTGGCGTCATCCTGATCGATTCGGTCCTGACGTTATTTGGCCCATTCCTGATCGGGCTGGCAGTCGACGCGATCGGGGGAAAAGCGGGTCACGTACAGTTCGGACTGCTGCACATGCTGTTGATCGGGCTTGTCTGTGTCTATGTCGGCGATGCCATTCTCACGTTTGGCCAAGGCTGGATGATGGCTGGCGTGTCGCAGCGGATCGTAGCGAAGCTGCGGCACGCTCTGTACGCCAAGCTGCAAAAGCTGCCGCTCTCCTACTTTGACACCCGCAGGCACGGTGAAGTGATGAGCCGGCTTTCCAACGATATTGACAATGTCAGCCAAACGCTATCACAGGCGACCGCCCAGCTGATGTCAGGCGTGGTGGCGATCGGCGGTTCGCTCGCGATGATGATCTGGTTAAGCCCTCTCTTGACGCTGGCGAGCTTGATCACCGTGCCGCTGGTCATGCTGCTGGCACGTACGATTACAAAGCGGACCAGCATTTTGTTCAAGGAGCAGCAGGTGCAGCTTGGCCAACTGAATGGCCATGTCGAGGAAACGATTTCCGGGATGGAAATGGTGAAGGCATTCAATCATGAAGAGAAAGCGATCCACGAGTTCGAGGACGTGAACGAAAAACTGTACCGCGTTGGCGTGAAGGCGCAGATTTGGTCCGGCTTTCTCATGCCGATCATGGGCGTCATCAACAACATCGGGTTTGCCGCCATCGCGCTTGCGGGCGGAGCGATGGCGGCGAACGGCATGATTACCGTCGGCGTAATCGCGAGCTTTATCAGTTATTCGCGCCAGTTCGTCCGGCCGCTCAACGACATTGCGAATATTTACAATGTGCTCCAATCAGGGGTAGCGGGCGCGGAGCGGGTTTTTGAAGTGCTCGATGAGAGCGAGGAGACGGCAGATGTCCCGAACGCAAAAGAAATGTGCGAGCCGAAAGGAGAAGTCGTTTTTGACCGTGTATCTTTCGGTTATCGTCCGGACGCTCCGATCTTGAAAAACATCAGCTTTGTGGCCCGGGAAGGCACAAGCACGGCATTTGTCGGCCCGACCGGCGCCGGCAAAACGACCATCATCAATCTGTTGACCCGGTTTTACGATGTAACCGAGGGGCACATCACGATCGACGGCGTAGATATTCGCCGCTATTCGCGCGACAGCTTGCGGAAAGGCTTCGGGATCGTGCTTCAGGACACGTACCTGTTTTCCGGCACGATCAAAGAAAACATCAAGTACGGCAGGCAGGATGCCACCGATGAAGAAGTGGAGGCAGCGGCGGTACTGGCGAATGCCGATGCGTTCATCAAGCGGCTGCCGCGCACGTATGACACCATGCTGTCCGAAAACGGGGGCAACCTGAGCCAAGGGCAGCGGCAGCTTTTGGCGATCGCCCGCGTGATGTTGGCCCAGCCGTCCATTCTGATTCTCGACGAGGCGACGAGCAGCATCGATACGCGGACAGAGGTGCATATTCAGGAGGCGCTGCTGCGAATGATGCAAGGCCGCACGAGCTTCATCATTGCACATCGACTGAACACGATCCGCGAGGCGGATACGATCATGGTCATCGATGGCGGTGAAATCGTGGAGCAGGGCAGCCATGAGCAGTTGATGGCAAAAAAAGGTGTTTATTACGACATGTATTACAAACAGCTCCAGCAAACGGAACGAAAAGCTGCCACATGATGGGCAGCTTTTCGTTTTGCACATTTTCGGTCTGTGGTCAATACTCTCGCTTCGGTTCTTCCTTGTCACGCAGCATGCCTGAGTTGACGATCTTCACATCCACCTCGATCGTATCCAGGGCATAATCAGCCAAGCGCTTCTTCCCGTTGGCAGTCAGCTTGCTCCACTGTGCAAAGGCGTCATGGTAAAGCGTATGCTCCAAGCTCAACAGATCAACGCCGTCCTTCTTTCCCAACAGAACGGTTTGTTCGATTGCCTCACGGATGTCTTTCGCGGCTTCCTCCTGGAACGCAGCGGCCCCAAGCTCCTGAATGACTTCCGATACCACTGCTTTGCCTTTGATGGTGATGGTAAATCGCGGGGCGCCTGGTTTGTTCACTGGTTTGATGTGCCCTTTGACATGCTCGACGGTGATGACGGCGATGGGTTTGCCGTTCTTTTTCAGCGTAAGATGGGACGACGTCGATCCTTTTTGGAGCCAGCGCAGACCGGATACATGCGATTTGGCAATCCACTTGCCAAGCTTGTCTTGGTACAGGGCGAAGATCCCGTCAAGCTCCAATTTGGTATCCGCCTCTCCCTGGCGTTTCCATGTGTGAGCATTGATGTGCAGGGAGGGCAAAAGAATCGTGTACCCGGGCTCCTTTTGCTGAGCAAGCACCTTGTACAGCCGAATCGGGCGAATGTAGGAATCCTGGCGGTAGCTATCTTCCGGTTGATGGAGTATCGAGGCCAAGGGCGACAGATTGAAAAACGGTGTCACCGTAAAAAGCTGGTCGAGTGGTTCCTTCGTACCATAGACCCATTGGGTCAGACGGGTTTCCCCGAATCGAGTCAGCCCGTCTAAAAAATCGCTCATGCCTTTGGCAAGCGCTGCCTCTGTGAACACGATGGCATTGGTGTGCCCCCAATAAATTCGCTGCTGCGAAGTCTTGTACAGATTGGTTAAGGCGGTGTTAACGGTGTCGCCTTCTTCATGGCCCGTCCAGACAGGGGCGGCGGTCTCGCTCATTTTCCCGCCTTCCTGCTTGGCGATATTGGAGAAGTCCAGCACTTGTCCATAGACGACGTAATGTCCGTCCCGATAATCGAAGCCGAGCGCAGTAATATAATTGGAAAACTGGATCGACTTCATATCCCAGCAGCCGCAGAGCACGGGCGCGAGCAAGGTCAAAAGAAAAGCCATGCGCAGCCAGCGTTTCATCGCGAACCATCACCTCGGCTGGTCGGGTCTTGCGTATGCAAAAAGGAAGGACGGCGATCGCGTTTCGTCCATGGTTTCCCGAACAAGGACGTTATGATGTCCCTGAATTTGATCGGGGAGAGCGGAGCGAGGTAGGGCATACCGAATGATTCAACAGATGATAAATAAAGTGCCAGCCCCATCAGCGCCAGCATAAAGCCGTACATGCCAAAAATGGCCGACGTGACGAGAATGATGATCCGCAAGACGGATATGGAGCCGGTAAGCGATTGATTGACCAGTGTGAACATGGATATGGTCGAAATGGACGTGATTACGACGGTCACCGGGCTTGTAATCCCGGAGCGAATGGCGGCATCGCCCACGATCAGACCGCCAACGACCGTCACAGTCTGCCCAACGGCCTTCGGCAGCCGCATCCCGGCTTCGCGGAACAATTCAAACAGGCCGAGCATCAGAAAAAAATCTATCGGCCCGGAAAACGGGAGCCCTAGGCGTACGGACGCAATGGTTGCGAGTAAAGGGAAGGGGAGCTGATCCAAATGGAAAGCCGACACCGCGATCCAGAAACCAGGCAAAAAAATCGAAACGATCAAACCCATAAACCGCATCAGACGCTCAAAAAGGACGTAATAAAAGGGGAAATGCGCATCCTCGGGCGATTTAAGCAGCAACGTCAGGTTTGCTGGCGCGATGATGGCCATCGGCGAGCCTTCCACAATGATGGCAAAACGGCCGCGCAGCAAGGCGTCGACGACAAAATCGGGTCGGCCGATGTATTCGAACAGCGGTAAAAGCGAGGACGGATGATCCGACAAGCCTTCCTCCAGCTGTCCGCTGGAGAGCAAGCTGTCGACATCGAGCGCCAAGAGCCGCTTTCTTGCTTCTTCGACGATCTCCATCCGAATGATGTCATGGATGTACAGAAGCGCAACATTCGTGTGGGAGCGCGTGCCGATGATGAATTTTTCATAGCTCAGCGATTGCGTTTTCAGCCGTTTGCGGATGAGTGCAACATTGGTCACGATGCTTTCCGTCAAGGCATCCCGCGGGCCTTTCACCGAGACCTCTGAATTCGACTCCTCAGGGGCACGGTTCGGCGGATTGGCGATGTCGAGCGCATATAGGAGCTGTGGCCCTTCGAAGAACAGCAGCAGTTCGCCGGAATAGAGCTTCAAGGTGGCGGTTTCAAGCATGCCTGGGCCGTCCTGGATTTCGCTGAGCTGCAGCGTGCGGTGCTTGTTGAATGAGGCACTGTCAACCCGCTCGAGCGCTGCCATCATGTCATGCAAGCGGGGCAGCACGAATTCATCGATTTTTTCCGATTGCGCCATCCCTTCGCAATACAACAGCACGATCTTTTGCGGTGCGGTATCCGTCTCGAATCGAAACGAGGAAATGTTGACATCGGCGGCATTGGCAAACATGGAGCGGAATGTTTGCTCATCGAGATCGTGGAGTGAGAGCATCTTCATGACTTGTGTTCCTCCGTTCCTTTTGCCAGCATCACCAGCGCGAATAAAAGCAGCCCGACGAAAAGAATCAAGCCGAATGAAATGGGAAAGTACAGGTACTCCAGCCGCTTCAAAAAATAGCTGTCGCTGTCCGGAATCATGATGAAGACCAGAAAAAGTGCACAGATCGCGGTCAATGTGCAGGTTTTCGCTCGCTTGCTCGCGAGACCGATGATGTCGAGCGTGAGATACAGCATGAGCGAGGTTCGGATAAAGGCGCCGGAAATCCATTGGTAAATGGAAAAAAAATCGAGATGGGAGATGAATTTTCCCAGTGTCACCATGCGCCATTGTTCAAACGCAGGATACCGCATCATGGCTGCCTCGAATGGTCCGAAGATCGCGATCGCACCGGTCAGGGGACCGATGGTGAGCATGACCAGAATAAACGATAAAAGAAACAGGGCAAGCGGCTTGAGCGGTTTGGACACGTGATGCTGGATAAACAGGATAAACATGATTTCAAACAAGCCGCTCATCGTGTACAACATCGCAGTGATCGTCGGCCTGTAGCCATGTGTGAACACGGGCAGCAAGAGCGAATAATCCTTCACCTGGAAATTGGCGGCCGCAACAAAATCGCCGAATACGATGACGGCCGGGAGCAGCAGGCCGGCGGAAAGCGCGATTGCGCGAATCCCTTTTCGGGCCGCAAAAAAACAGATGCCGATGAACGTCAGCGCCACAATAATCCGGGGGGTTCGGGGAAGATAGGTGACTTGCGACCAGGTAACCAGATCGCGGAAGCAAATCAAGGCCATGAGCGAAAATTCGCAGGCCATTAAACCCGTGATGATCAGCCACAGAAATGGTCCGTAACGGATCTTGATCCATTCCATCAGGTTTCGGCCACGCAGTCTTTTTAGCATACTCAGCAAAAGCATACCCCAGAGGAGCAGCGGGATAAATGCGAGCAAGGCGCCAACCCATGCATCACGCTTAGCGACGTGAAGCAGGAGGGGAATGAGCAACACATGGTTGGAAATGCCGATGGAGAGCATGATCGTGCAATACAGCAGCATCGGTGAAATTCGCTTTTGAATCATACCTACACTCCCGGGAAATTGTCTCATTCGGTTACGTTGTTAGAATGTACCAGTTCAGGGATTTTATGAAGGTAGCAAACCGCCCGCGAATTGTAGTTACGGGAAAAATCAGCCATAATGAAAGGGAGGTGAAGATTCGATCATGATACTATCCTTTTTGGGCACCGGTTCTGGCGTGCCATCGACAAAGCGCAATGTCAGCGCGATGGCCCTCAGCTTTCGCAAGACCGGGAAGTGGTGGCTGTTCGATTGCGGCGAAGGAACGCAGCATCAGCTGCTGAAAAGCCCGCTCAAAATCAGCCAGCTGGAAAAAATATTCATTACGCACCTGCACGGCGATCATATATTTGGACTGCTTGGGTTACTGGCAAGCCGCTCGTTGTCGGCTCGCGTAGAGACGAGAATCGACGTATACGGGCCATCCGGCTTGTTTGACTACGTGCAGGCGGTGCAAGCGGTGAGTCCCATGCATATCGGCTACCCGCTTTTTTTTCATACCATTGAGCCAGGGATGATTCTGGACACGGATGAAGTGACGGTGACTTGCGCGCCGGTGCAGCACCGTGTGCCGGCATTCGCCTATGCGATCGAGGAGAAACCGGTCAGCGGCGCTTTTCAGGCCGAAAAGGCAAAAGCGCTGGGCATTCCGCCGGGGCCTTTGTTCGGCGCCTTGAAACGCGGTGACACGGTTGTGCTGGAAGATGGGCGGACGATTGAGGGAAAAACGCTTGTAGGCCCGATGCAAGCAGGGCGAAAGGTTGTGCTAAGCGGCGATACGATGCCCTGTGAAGCGCTGCTGCAGCTGGCGCGCGACGCCGATGTGCTGATTCATGAATCGACCTATGCGCATGTGCACCTGGAGCTTGCGGTGCGTAGCGGTCATTCCACCGCACGGCAAGCGGCAGAGATCGCCAGGGCGGCAAAGGTGAAACAGCTGATTTTAACCCATATCAGCCCGCGCTACGACGACCCCGATGGCGAGTGGACGGCCGTACAGGTGCTGGACGAAGCGCGGCAAACATTTCCCGACACGGAGCTTGCCCACGATTTTTGGCAATATGAAGTAAAACGTCCCCGTGGTATACTAGATCGAGATGATCCAAACGGGGGAACCTCATGAAACGACTTGCATTTGCTACACCGGAAGAATTGACGGCCTACTGCATGGCTGAGGAGGTCGCGCTCATCATCGAATACCGTGACGAGCAAGGAAAACAGCGGCAAGTGACGCTGAAAGGCGATGCGCTGGGCGATCTCGCCGGCTACTTTGGGCAGCGGGACGTGATGGCGTACTTTCGGAAAGACAAGCTGTTTTACGAAATCAAACCGGAATGGCTGGTGAAACCCTGACGATGTTGTGCAGGGTTTTTTTCCGTTATTCTTGGCGAATGCGCTGCTTTCTGTATAATGAAGAGAAGGCTTGAAGCGACGTAACGATGGGAGATCGAGAGGCATGGGGAAAGAAAAAGCGTTGCATCCTTTGACGATCCGCTACACGATGTTTATGCTGGGGCTTTTGGTCATGGGGTTCGGCATCGCGATGATGATTGAGGCCAATATGGGGGTGGCGCCCTGGGATACCTTTCATATCGGCTTGCAAAAAACGTTTGGATTGACGATTGGCATGTGGTCGCAAATCGTGGGCCTCGTGATCATTTTTTCGTCCTATGCCATCGGGAAAATCAAGCCGACGATCGGTATGTTCCTGAACATGTTTTTTTTCGGGCTGTTCATCGATATGTTCATGTGGCTCGAGTGGGTGCCGAAGGGGGAAACGCTGATCCAGCGTGCCATCTGCTTTGGTGCGGGACTGTTGATTTACACATGCGGGACAGGAATGTATCTTTCCCCGAGGCTGGGGGCGGGGCCGCGCGACAGCTTTATGCTCGCGCTGAACGATCGGCTGGGTTGGAGCATCCAGAAGGTGAGGCTCGGGATTGAAATCACGGTGACGATTTTGGGGTTTGCGCTGGGGGGGCCGGTCTCGATCGGCACACTGGTCACAGCGCTGTCGATCGGGCCGCTGATCCAGCGCTTTATTCCGATGTGGGAGCGGCTGATGCGCAAACCGTATGGCATTGCCGCTCCCAAGGAACAAGCCCACGTCTGATATTACAGGTGGGCGTGGCCTGTCTGGTGCTCCTGCTGAACGCGGAACCAGATGTTCAGGTCGTTGATGACGCTGGCCAATTCATGGATTTCGCTGTTCAGCTCGCAGGAGACGGCGAAATTCTCCTCTTCTGACAGCTGTGTTTGCTTTCGATTGATCACGGTTTCCAGCTGAATGATCCGGTCGGGAATTTTCGCGCGGATTTCTTCCCACTGAAGGAGGATGTCGGAACGTTCTTCCGCTGTATACATCTCCCAATCGAGAGCAAGCGCAGGCAAAGGGATACCAAGTCGTTCATCCAGGACAAATTCGTAGCGCAAGGTTGTTCACTCTCCTCTTACTTGAATCATATCTTATCAAAAAAAACACGAGAATGGGAGTGTCGATCGCATACGCGAACAGGAGGAATGCAAAATGGCCGAGCAGAAACGGGTGTTGGTCGACGCGGATGCCTGCCCGAAGCAAGCGCTCGCCATCGTGAGGACGCTTAGTGAACGGTACGGCTGGCAGTGCATTACTTATGCCAGCTACAACCATCAGATGGACCATCCTCATCATGTCATGGTGGACGCGGGTCCGCAGGCTGTCGACTTGAAGCTGACGAATGCGGTGCGCCCGGGCGATGTCGTCGTGACACAGGATATCGGGCTCGCAGCGATGATTTTGGGCAAGCAAGGTCTTGCCGTATCACCGCACGGCACCATATTTTATCCGGACAAAATCGGCTTCATGCTGGAGGAACGAAATGAAAAAGCACGGTTTCGCCGCGGCGGCGGCCGGACAAAAGGGCCGGCGGCGCGGACGGGTGAGGACGATCGGAAATTCGCCGAATCGTTACAACTGCTGCTGAGTGGGGGAGAACAGTAAGAGATGCGTACATATGGGAGTAGGGGGCGGCTTCTGTTTTGGGCCGCTGGGTTGTTCGTGGCAGGAGTGCTGCTGACGATGCTGGTTGTGTCGGGGCGCACGCAGGAAATCGACGGAGCCGTCTTTTCCTGGGCAGGTACGATCCACATGGACGGGCTGACAGCGTTGCTGAAAGCACTTACGTATTTGGGCAACGGTGTCGTCCTGGCGCCAATCGCGCTTGTGGTGGCGCTTTTATTCTGGATACGCGGCGATCGGTTGGAAGCGATTTTTCTCCTTGTGGGGGTTGTTGGGGTAGAGATCGCGAACGAAGGGCTTAAGGCAGCATTTGATCGTCCGAGACCGCCGGGCTTCGGGTTGATTGAAATGCCGGAATCGGCATCGTTTCCGAGCGGACACGCGATGGTCGGAACGTGCTTTTACATGCTCGCGGTCATGTTGATCAGCCGTGTCACCGCATTGCCGGCATTTTTGTCCGGCCTTGTGACCGGCATCATGATGGCAGCGGTCTGTTTCAGCCGGGTTTATCTCGGCGTGCATTACGCAAGCGATGTCCTGACAGGTCTTTTATTCGGGCTTGTGTGGCTCTTTGTCACCTGGCAGTGGTACGAAGGGGCGGTTTCCCGCTACCGCGCGTTCAGACGACCGCCCCGCATTTACGTACCTAGGTCATATAATTGAATTCACGCATGAGGCTCAGCCATTTTTCCACGCTGGGCCTATTTTTTTTCTCGTGGGGAAGCACGATGTAGGCGGAGCGTTTCGGCGGCTTGCTGCCCTGGATCACGATCTCCTTCAGGGTGCCTTCCATCAGCTCCTGCTTCACACAGGAGCGGGTCATCAGGCTGATCCCGACGCCTTCCTTGATCAAATCGAGCGCGAGGCCCGCCTGGTCAACCTGCAGCTTGGGCACGAAGCTGCGCGGCAGATTGTTGTGAATCCATTCATGGAAAGGCGACCCCCAGTTGACGTAAAGAAGCGGGAGCGAGGCGATGTCTTTCACCGTCACGGTGCCTTCCCGGGTGATCGGATGGTCGGGTGGGCCGACAAGCACGATTTCATCCTCAAAACAGGGGATGACCTCAAAGTTGGGCAAAGAAGGCGGGATATAGACGATCCCGATCTGGATGATGTTGTCGAGCAAGTATTGGATGACGTCGCCGGAATGCCCTGTCTTCGTTTTGACCGCGATGTTGGGATAGCGGTAATGGTATTCTTTCAAAACGGGTTCGAGCGTATAGCTCCAGACGGACATCAAGCTGCCGATGGTCAGCCGATCTTCATAGGGCTGCAAGGAAGCGACTTCGCTGATCCCTTCCTGCGCCAGCTTCAAAATCCGTTCGGCATAGGGAAGCAGAGAGAGCCCCGCCTGGGTAATCTCCACATTTCGTTTATCACGAATGAACAGTGGCTTTCCGATTCTCTCTTCCAGCTGCTTGATGCGCATGGTTACGGTCGATTGCACCAAATGCAGGATTTCTGCTGCTTTGGTAAAGTTTTTCGTCTGCGCAACCGTATGGAAAGCGCGCAATTGTTCAAAATCCATAGACAACGTCCTCTTATGTGTATTTTTGATTACTCTAAACAAAAATGATCGTTTCTCAAATCATACCGCATTCTGTAATCTGTTCATATCCCTTGAGTGGTCAATGAAAAGGAGGCCGTTTGGCTTGAGGAAAGAGATATGGCGCGAAACGCCGGGCTCGGTAAAATTACTGCTCTTGATGTCATTTATCATGAATATTGGCTTTTATGCACTGATCCCGTATTTGACGCTCTACATGACAGGCAGCATCGGGTGGACGCTGGCCATGGCCGGTTTGGTGCTGTCGGTGCGGCAGTTTTCACAGCAAGGCTTTTCGTTTTTGGGTGGTTTGGTTTCAGACAAATTCGGCTACAAAGGAACGATGGTCCTCGGGCTTTTGATCAGAGCCACGGGGTTTTGCGCGTTTGCATTCTGTACCGAGACATGGCATTTTTTCCTGGCAGCCGTGTTGTCCGGTTTAGGCGGCTCGCTGTTCGAGCCGGCAGGTTCCGCAGCGTATGCGATTTTGACGCCGGAGCCGATTCGCAAGGACGTATTTGCTTTTCGCAACGTGCTCGGCAACGTAGGCGTGGTCGGCTCACAAATCGTCGGCACAGCCTTGTCGTCCTTCGATTTCTTCTGGCTCTCGATCTTTGCCGGTGCGCTCTACTATTTATTGTCCATCGTTGGGTTCCTATGCCTGCCGGCGGCAACGATGCGAAACACAAGGCAGTCGCTCATGCAAAGTATCATCCATGTGATCAAGGACAAACCATTTATGCTCTATACGCTTATTTTAATCGGGTATTACTATTTGTACATGCAAATCTTTTTGACAATACCGCAATTCGTCGAGGATACGCTGGGCAGCAAGACGTTTGTCGGGATCGTGCTGTCAACGGTCTCGGTCGCGACCATTCTGTTCCAGATGAAAATCATCCAGTGGCTGGCCCATTTTCAGCAAAGGTTTACGTTGATCGGTTTGGGTGCGCTCTTGATGGGCATCGGCATGTTTTTTTTCACCTTTGCCGACAGCTTGTGGGCGATCATGCTCGATTCCGTGATTTTCGCGTTGGGCACGATGATTTCGATGCCGTACTTGATCGAGATGGTTCCGCTGTTTGCGCCGAAAGAGCAGATCGGCGCGTATTACGGCTTCAACGGGTATTCGCTGGCATTCGGCGGGTCGCTTGGGACATTCATCGGCGGATGGGTCTACGACCTTGGCGTTCACCAACAGCTGCCATGGCTCGCGTGGTCGATCTGCCTCTTGGTCGGCATCGTCGTCGCCTGGCTGCTCTATCAGCTCGAACAAAAAGTAGGGGTAGGGCTGCAGGCAGAGTTTTAGACACACAATTGCCAAAAAATAACTGCAAAAAATGAAACCTTTGGGCGGGTTCTTTCGTACAATTTAGTAGAGAAACGATTTTACATGAAAAAGAGCGTGAAAAAAGAAGGCGAGGTAGAAAAAATGGAAGACAAGGCAAAATTGAAACGGATGTTGTTTTTTACTAGCTCCATCGGGTTTTTCGTCTTTGCGCTCGTGGTTGTCACTGAGATTGTACGAATTTCCGTTCA
This sequence comes from Brevibacillus fluminis, assembly GCF_052072235.1. Classification (GTDB taxonomy): domain Bacteria; phylum Bacillota; class Bacilli; order Brevibacillales; family Brevibacillaceae; genus Brevibacillus_D; species Brevibacillus_D fluminis_A. The sequence goes on from NZ_CM125436.1 coordinate 2,482,174, forward strand.
CACATAAGGGACCGAATAGAGCTTTTGTGAAAAATGCCTGTAAGCGCACATGCTTGCAGGTATTTTTTTCTCGACAAATTTCGACGCGTTGTGGATAAAAGCATGGGGTAAATCCACATAAGCAAGGATGGATATTTTTGTCTTGTTCACAAAGAATCAACAAGATACCCACACGATTTCCACAGCAACTGTGGATGTAGCTGCAATTGTTCGCTCTTCCAAATAATGATAGAATCCCAAATAGAAAGAGGAGGTGACAAACGTGAGATATTTAAGCGATCAAATGTTACTCGAAGTCTATCGGCGTGCTGTCTCTCTCCAGTTGGAAACAGACTTTATCAACTTGATCTATGAAGAGCTGGAGCGGAGAAGCCTGGTCGATGCTCTGGTAACCGCTTAAGGATTATTTATTAAAAACAGCCATCCAAATCAACTGGATGGCCTTTGTTTTGCAGCGGCGAAAAGGGGTTATGGATCAGATCAACTCAAACGAAACGATCCGATCGATCGGCGCCTCCTTCTGCTTCCACATATCCGGCAAGTAGAGCAGAACAGGGCCGTTTTCGCGGATCGGCTTGCCATCTTTGGAAAACTGCAGGATGGCGCGGCGCGCTTGTGCAAGCGGCAACGTGATCGGCTCGCCTTCCTCGCGGTGCAGCTTAAGAGAGACTGCCGCAGGGTCAGGCTGGGCATTGTCGAGGAACCAGCTTAAGCGCATCGCGTAATCGCCGGTCAATGCTTTGCGTTCCTCAATCATGCTGCGCGATTCCGATGGAGGGAGCGACCCTTCTTTCAATTCCTTGTCCCATTGGGCGCCGGTCCCTTTCAAATAAGCCGGAACATCGTCCTGGACCTCATCCAAATCGCCGGTAAAATGCGCCAAATCAATTTTGCGGTCATCAAAAATCCAGACGCTGGGATCGATCGTGATGCGGTGGGAGACAGCGCCTGTCACCGTAATAATATCAGCCATGATGCATATCCTCCTTGAAAAAAATGAAGCAATTACGATTGTTCTCGCCTTTCAATTGTACATGGACATCTAGCATTTGCGCAAACCGTCACGGGGAAACTGCATTCTCCCCTTTTCAAATGCTTTGGAATGGCGTACTATGTATGGTAAGGTTGGAGGCAAACGGAGGGATACGTTTTGACAGAGGTTAGGATTCCAGATATGGCTGATAAGGCGATGGCTCTGCTGCGTGCGGATGCTGATAAGATATATAAATTAATCGACGTACAGATGGAAAACCTGACCATGCCACAATGTCCGCTTTATGAAGAAGTTTTGGACACGCAGATGTTTGGACTTTCCCGTGAAGTGGAATTTGCAGTCAGGCTCGGTCTGATTGAAGAAGAACTTGGGCGAAGCATCATGGATGAGCTGGAGAAGCGTCTGGCTGATTTGCACGAGCTGTTTAATTCGAAAAAATAAGCGAGGGTACGAAGCCCTCGCTTTTTTTTATTTCTTGGATTTAGACAAAAAAGAACGCGGTTCCCAGGATGATGTAGACGGCAAGCAGCAATACGCCTTCGAACCAGTTGGTAGCTCCGTCCCGCGAAATGCTGATCGCGATGAATGCGCTCGTGCCGATCGCCGCCAATTCGAATGGCGAAAAGACGATGTTCATCGGTTGGCCAAGGAACAGGGACATCAATACCAATGTTGGTGCGACGAACAAGGCGATTTGCAAGCTGGAGCCGATGGCGATCTCGACGGCTGCGCCGATCCGGTTTTTCATGGCGAGCAAGATCGCCGCGCTATGCTCCGCAGCATTCCCGATAATGGCGATGACGAATGCGCCGACGAAGATTTCCGACCAGCCGAACGCTTTGGTCACCACCTCCACGCTGTGCACCAGCCATTCGGAAACGAGGGCGACGAAGAACGTTGCGACCAGGAGCATGATGATCGAGACGCCTTTTGACCAGGAAGGCTCGCCGTCGTGCGGCTCGATGTCGGACAAGAAATCTTTGTGGGTCACCATCGAGAAGATGAGCCAGAGCACGTATGCGACGATCAAAATTATCGCAATGACGACGCTCAAGGTATTGATTTTGGGCACGGGCAGCTGCTGCATGAAGACGGCCGGGACGAACAGGGCGATCACCGCTAAAAGCATTAGCGAAGCATTATGACCGGCCAGCAGGCTGTTGAATTTCTGCTCCTTATACAAAAGCCCGCCCAACAGCACGCTCAATCCAAGCACGAGCAGCATGTTACCGATGATCGATCCGGTGATCGATGCTTTTACCATGTCAAAATAGCCGGATTTGACCAGGAAAAAAGCGATGATCAGCTCGGCGGCATTGCCGAACGTCGCATTCAAAAATCCGCCGATCCGGTCGCCTGCGTAATGCGCCACGCTTTCGGTCGCTTTGCCAAGCCAGGCGGCGAGAAAAACGACGGCAAGCGATGCGGTGATGAATTTGAACAGATCCATGTCTGTTCCATAGTGCGCATAAGCCGCTAGCGCGAAGCTTGCGCCGACTAGCGTGAAGAACAGCTTTTGATTCATAATGGCCTCCAGACAGAAAAAAGTAGAGCGATAACATGATTTAGTCTACCCAAACCTTACCAGATTGTCACGTAAAACGTGAAAGCGACGCGCAGGAATACGTCATCGGCAGGTAGGCACAATAGGGAAGAGTCGCAACTATGAAAAGGGGAGGAAAAACAAATGACTCAACCCTATATGTGTCCGACCTGCAAGTCAAACCGCATGCGCTTCACGATCATTCAGCAGCAACCCCAATACGTGCGGCTGCATCCGCAGACAGGCGAGGTTGTGAACATGCTGGCGCAAGAGGAACTCGACGCGTTTCACCAGCCATACCGGGGCGATCAGTTTTTGGTCCAGTGCGGCGTGTGCGGGACGACGGAGAGTGAAGAGCGATTCGTAAAGATGGCCCAGCATATGCAAACCAGATAACGTTCGGAAAGAAAGGCGCGCCATATGCGATGGCGCGCCTTTCTTTGTACATCAGCGGCAAAAAATGTGCTTGCCGATCTTTTTGATCTGCGGGCGGCTCCAAATCCAGGCGGAAGTCGCCGTTTCCGGATTGAAGTAATAAATGGCGCCGCCCGTCGGGTCCCAGCCGTTTAATGCGTCCCTCACCGCTTTTTTCGCTACTTCATTCGGCGTCAGGTAAATTTGGCCATCGGCGACCGCAGTGAAAGCCCGCGGTTCGAAGATCACTGCCGCTGGCGTATTGGGAAATGCAGGGTTGCGTGTCCGGTTCAGGATGACGGCAGCAACTGCCACCTGCCCAATGTATGGCTCCCCGCGCGATTCGCCGTACACGGCATTCGCCATCAGCTTGAGGTCGTTGTCCGAGATGGTCGACGCTTTTTTGTTCGTCGATGGAGCGGGCGGCGGAGCCGAAGCGGAAGGAGCCGAAGGAGCGGAAGGAGCCGATGCTGACGGAGCGCCGAGCGACTCCTCCGGTCTGGTCGGGCGCCAGTCTTTGGTTGCATTGTATAACTTCAGCTTTGTTTTCGGGCCGAGGACGCCGTCGATTTTCATCCCGAATTCATATTGGAAGTTGCGGAGCGCCCAATAGGAGCGCCAGCCGAATTGGCCGTCGATCGCCCCGGTGTAAAAGCCGAGAAATTTCAGGCGCGCTTGCATCTCCCTGACATCCGAGCCGCTCGCACCAACCTCAATCGTCGTTTTGCTGAAAGCATTGATGGTCATCGGGGTCGTGCCCACGATGGTTGCGGCTAAAACCAGCGAGCCTACGATCAATAGCGGTCGTTTCACTTTCATGGTGTGCCTCCTTGAATGATGCCTCTCATTTGGGAGTAGTTTGTCCAAAAAGCGTTTACATCCAATAGCCAGCCGAAGTGTAAAATGATGGATGCTTGGTCAACACTAGTGAATGTTCAAGATAGACGTTCGGGAGGTCGTGAGCCATGCAACAAACGGTCAGTCAGTACATCATCAAGCAGCTGGTGCAATGGGGCGTGAAACGGATTTACGGCGTTGCGGGTGACGCTATCTTGCCCTTTCTGCACGAGTTGGGCCAGCAAGCCGAGATTCTCTACATTCCCTGCAGGCATGAAACGGCAGCGGCGCTGATGGCATCGACAGAAGCCAAGCTGACAGGCCGGCCGGCGGTATGTATCGCAACTTCCGGGCCGGGCGCGGCACAGCTTTTGAACGGCTTGGCAGATGCCCACATGGATTGTGTTCCGGTGATTGCGCTGACGGGACAGGTTGAGACGTACAAGCTGGGCGGCTTTCACAAGCAATTCATTGACCAGCAGCGCCTGTTATCCGTAGTGTCTGCCCATTCTGAGCTGCTTACACATCCCGAGGCAATCGGAGAGGCGATGCACCGCGTCTTTTTGACGGCGGCCGGGCAGCAAAACGTGGCTCATCTGGCGGTCTGTCAAGATTTATGGGAGTTGGAAACGACTGCTGCAATCCTGACCCAGCTGCCGGCAGCACCGAATGTGCAGGCTGACCGCGCGAGTGCGATGGCGACCGCTGAGCGTTTGCTGCAGGCCAAAAAACCGCTGTTTTTGCTGGGGACCGGAGCGCGCAAGGCAGCACAAGTAGTGCAGCAGCTGGCAGAGACAATGGATGCCGGGATTATTCTCACGCTTGGCGCAAAAGGGGCAATCGATGCCGCGCATCCGCAGATGCTTGGCGGTCTTGGAGACGGCGGCAGCACGGCGACAGTGGAAGCGATGGCGCAGGCGGATTTGCTGGTCATCTTTGGTGCTGCATGGTACCCGCGCGAGTATTTGCCAAGCCAGCTGCCGATCATCCAGGTTGACGAACGTCTCGGCTCGTTTCACGCGTATGCGAATCTGAGCCCTGTCGCAAGTCGCGTGGAGGAAACGCTTGCGCTCTGGCAGTCGCGGTTGGAGCAGCCGCAGCTGCATCCGGACCGCACCGCATGGAAGCAACAGCTGCAAACGCTGCATGCCCATTATCTCCAGGAGATGGATGAATGGACGCGCCCCGATGAAAATGGGCTTTTGCGCAGCGAGATTCTCATCGCAGAACTGGCCAAGCGGGTCATGCCGGATGCGATCGTCGCGGTGGATACGGGGGAACACGCGATCTGGTTTAACCGGGTGTTTCCGGCACGTGCCCAGCTCCCGGTTTTCTCCGGCAAATGGCGCACGATGGGCTACGGACTGCCTGCGGCAATCGCAGCCAAGCTGACACAGCCCGCGCGGCAGGTCGTCGCGATCATCGGAGACGGCTGCCTCCTGATGTCGACGGGCGAGCTGGCGACACTTGCAGAACAAAAGCTCGCAATCACCGTCATCGTCATCAACAACCGCACGCTCGGCCTGGAAGAGAGGAACATGATTGCGAGCGGCTACCAGCCGTTTGGCATAGATGTACCCAACCCGAATTTTGTCAAATTGGCGGAGGCGTTCGGTTTGCGTGCGTACCAAGCTGCGACATTGCATCAATTGGGGCCGGTGCTTGATGAGGCGCTTGCGGGCGATAGACCGAGCCTGATTGACGCGCGCTGCCAGGCACCAACTTTTTCAAAAATTATGCCTGAAATATTCTTCCAAACCCAAGCAGTGCCCAGCTATAATAAGAAGTAGAAATACTTGCGTCCGCATGTGAGGAAAGGTGGGCTGTACATGGAGGGTTGGAGACGGGGAGAAGTGAAGATTGCGGATCACGTTGTAGCGGTTATCGCCGGATTGGCAGCTCAGGACATACCCGGAATCGTGACGAAAGCGAGCGGTCTTTACGACGAAATGTCGAAACGGATCAGCGGCAAAAATGCGGCCAAAGGTGTGATTGTGATGATCGATGAGGAGAGCACCCGGATTGAGCTGCGCGTAGCTGTACAGTATGGGACGATCATCCACGCGGTATGCGGCAAGCTGCAGCAAAAGGTGAAAGAACTGGTTGAGAACTTCACAGGCTTGGAAGTGCGCGAGGTAAATGTACGGGTGGAAAGCATCGAGATGGGCACCTGACCGGTGAAAAACAAAAAAAGACCGATTCTCAAGCTGGAGAAGGCTTGGGAATCGGTCTTTTTGCGTTGTCGTGTAAGAATTTATAAGTGCTCGCGCTTATAAATTCTGGAGCGGAAGACAGAGTACCTCAGCGTCACTTCCAGCATAAGCATCGGTAAAAACTTCCTTTGACCGAAGAACCTGCTTCTTGAAAGGACTTCTGAAAGAAGTTTTTCTTACCCATGATTGTCGAGATTTTTTTGCCGGTTCACTTCACGCGAGACATTGAGCAGGATGCCGGTGCCGATCATGCAGACTAATAGAGAAGATCCGCCATAGCTGATGAACGGAAGCGGTACGCCCGAAATCGGCAAAGCGCCCGTTGCACCGCCGATATTGATCACCGCCTGGATGGTGATCATGGTGATGACCCCGATTCCGGCAAGGCTGGCGAACATATCTTTGGAACGCAAACAAATGTGTACGCCACGCAAAATGAATGCGAGAAAAACGAGCAGAAACAGCGATGTTCCGATGAAACCGAACTCTTCCGCGATCACGGAAAAGATGAAATCGGTATGCGCTTCAGGCAAATACAAATATTTTTGGATGCCTTTTCCGTAGCCTGTCCCGTTCATCCCGCCGCGGGCGATTGCCATGAACGACTGTGTCAGCTGATAGCCTTTGTACAGCGGGTCGGACCATGGATCGCGATAGCTTAACAGCCTGTCGAGCGCATGTCCTTTGGTCATGATATAGCCGATGAAGAACAGCGTGAACGGAGGCACGGTAAGCATGAACAGGTGGGCGAGGTTGGCGCCGCCGCAAATCAGCACAACCCCTGCCGTCCCCAGCAGGATGGCAGCTCCCCCCATATCCGGCTCGATGGCGATCAACAGGAAAAAGATGCCGATGACAACCAGAGCAGGGAAGAGTCCGGTCTTGAAGGAGAGGAACCGGTCTCCTTTTTTCGAGATGATCGCGGCCAAATAAATGGTTAAGCCGATTTTGGCGAATTCGGAAGGCTGCATATTGAAGCCGCCCAAAGGAATCCAGGAGCGTGCCCCGTTGGCAAGCTTGCCAATCCCCGGAATCAACACAATCACCAGAAGAAAGAGACAAACGAAACAAATCAGCAGAAAGTTGCGTTTGTAAAACGCAAATGGCATGTTCATCGCGAAGAGCATCCCGATGATGCCAACCCCAAGGAACATCACTTGCCTTTTCACAAAATACAGCTCATCGCCCTTGCAGTAGTCGCAGCCTTTGCTCGTGTAAATCCCGGTGTGCGCATAAATCGAGCTGGCGCTTAGCACCATGAGGATGCCGAAGCCGACGAGCAGGATAGCGAGAAACAACAGGAAGAAGTCGGGAACGCCGCGCGATTTCATTGCCGCAAAACACCTCCCTGACGCGAAACAGAGAGGTGTAGTCCCTCTCTGTCAGCTCAGTGCTTTCATTATTGGTAAAAATTAGTGGTTAGCCAGCTTGTCGCCCAATGTTTTCAGGGCCGCTTTGGCATTTTTCAGTACGTTGTCAGGAATGACCGCATCATAATCAACGCCATGCGGGAACAGGTGCTTACCGATGAACGGCTCTTCGAGGCGGAGCAGCGCGTGGGAATCTTCCAAACGGCCTTCAATCGCGTGAGCCTGGATGCGCAGATAGTATGTAACACCTTTTTCTACCAGTTTGTAATCGTATGTAGCGTGCAGATAATCCCAGGCCCAACGGACGAAGCCTGTCTCGTGCATATACGTATCCATGTCGGCCAACAGCGCTTCTTTTCCGTTCAGCCCAGTATCCTTAATGACCATGAAAAGTATTCCTCCTAACTAGTATTCACACTCCTATGATAGTAGGTTTTGGTAAGAAGTGCAATTGCGTAATGAAGAAAGCGGAAAGCGGCATTCCGCTGCTTTCGATTCGCTTGTCCTTGCATGAAAAAAAACGCGGCAGGAAAGACTACCGTTGTAATGATGAAAGGAGGAATGCGGGGTATGGCAACCTTGGAAAACCGTACGTTGCGCGAAATTATGACGAAAGATGTAGCGACGGTAACGCTGCAGGATAACGTATATGAAGCGGCGGTCAAAATGCGCGATTGGAACGTCGGGGTGATCCCGGTCGTGGACGAGAAGAACGATTGCATCGGGGTGATCACCGATCGCGACATCGTTATCCGCGGACTGGCTGAAAAGCATGAAGGTTCTGCGAAAATCGAACAAGTGATGACGCGTGACATCGTGTTTGGGCAGCCAGGCATGACTGTTGATGATGCAGCCAAGCTGATGGCGAAATACCAAATCCGCCGGCTGCCGGTTGTGGAAAACGGCAAACTGGTAGGCATCGTGGCGATCGCGGATATGGCCGTCCGCCAAGTGCACCACGATGAAGCGAGCGAGGCTTTGTACGAAATCTCCGAATCGGCACCGCGCCACTGATCGTCAATAGGCAAAAGAACGGCCTGCCAACGAGGCAGGCCGTTCTTTTTTTTTGCGCCCTTACATCTACGGCAAAAAACGGCAAAAAACGACCTAATTGACGATAAGGTCGTTTGATCATAAGCCGCCTGCCCGTACGCTAATCCCGGTCTGAAAAAAAGAACAGCAGCACCACAACCACGATTATGATCCAGAGCAGTTCTTCGTTGTCCTCAAATAAACCGTCCAAAAAGCCCATCCGGATCCTCCTTTCCGTCACGCTACAGCCTATGCGCGAGCAAGGGCGAATGCCAACGGGAGATGAGCCCAAATTTTCGTCAAGAGAGTGAATCAAATGCGCTCGGTTGGGACATACTGCGGATTGGAAAGTATTGTGAGAAAGACGCCAGACAATCTTGGCCCGAACACAGTGGTGCTTCAGGCAGGAAGACCGCATCCCTGCCTGTATAAAAAAAGGAGTGGTCCCATCATGATGGCATTCAGACGAATGTTGTACAGCTTGCTGACCGTAGTGGCTGCAGTCGGTCTAGTGTACGCGTACAAATCAACCAGTGAGCCGATGGCATCGGTAAACGTAGAAACGGCAGATGCCGAAACGAACGCGAACGCACCTCTTCAGGCAGCTCCAACGCTCGCAGTCAGCCACCGACTGGAAAAACGCGATCTGCATCTTGATTTGAAGGTCACCAATTTCACCTTCTCGCTGGAAAACATGGGGAAAGAAAACAAGGACGGCGAAGGGCACGTGCATCTGTATATCGATGGGAAAAAAGTGATGAAGCTGTTCGGCACAAGCTATGTATGGAAGGATCTGCAGCCCGGCCAGCATTTGGTCACAGTGGAGCTGGCGCACAATAACCACGATTCCTACGGGGTGAAACAGGAGTTTAAGGTCGATGTGAAAGAATAACCATGGGCTACGGCACGCCATGAAAACGTACAGCAAAAAAGCAGAGGATGACTCCCTCTGCTTTTGCCGTTTATTCGAAGATGACTTTGACCGGCTTCGCCGTTTTCGGCATTGAAATGACGATCGATGGATACGTCAGCGCCTGTGTCGTCATCGCGCCTGGCTTTGGACCGATTTCCTTCGCTTTAATGACGATTTCGCCATTGGCTCCTTGTGAAACACCGGACACTTCAACGCGATAGCCGCCTGTGGAACGTTGGCCAAGACCGATGGCTACATACGTTTTTTGCGCATCGCTGCCGATTTTGTATCCGCCTTGCTTGCGGATCGATTCCCAAGCGGTTTTCGCTGCGGCAGGATATGGCATTTTGAGCGGTTCATAGGCGATCGCATGCTGGGCGATTGCGGCTGGTTGTGGTGGTTGTTGTTGTTCAGGCATGGTGGACATACCTCCAAACGCAAATAATGAAACGGAAAGCAGTAGGCCAAAAAGTGTATTCATTTCGCAAGCCTCCTGATGGTAGTATGATAGTTCATGGTTAGCATGTGTAAGCGAAAAAGAGGTGAGTAATCGATGCGACTGCAAGCAGGCTTTTCCTTGCTGTCAGAAGCGACCAAGCAGTCGATCTTGGCCGAGCAAAACCAAATGGTAACCCGGGCGAAAGCGTCAAACGATCCGACGGAACGGTTGGCTGACCCCGATTTTATAACGAGTCTGTGGGAACGGCTGTCCCGTAAAGAAAAAGAGGCCGCCATGCTTTTTTTGCAGAAAGCGCCACAAGGCTTTTTGAAAAAGCGCGATTGGGACCAGCTGACAAAGGCAGGAAGCGCCACTTGGCTCGCTGCGTTGACCAGGCTGCGCAGGTTAGGCATGATCGTCACAGTGCGCAAGCTTTGGAGCGAGATCGGCTATATCATGCCGCACGAAGTGCGTGAGTCGCTGCATCGTGTCGCATATGCCGATGTAGAAAATAGTCGTAATGACATCTTGACGAAATCACTATCTTATTATATACCGGCTGGCCGTGGAATTCATCTGGATATGTTTGCCCTGCTTGCTCATATTTACAATGAAGAGCTGCTGCTGACAAAAAAGGGCACGATACATGCGCGGTTGCTTCCCAAGCTGACAAGCCTGCTTTCCCTGCAGGATATTCATACAGACCGATGGCTCCAGTCATTGCTGCCTGATGCAAAAAACCATCCGCCATACCCGTCTCAACTCGCCTTTCTTCTGGACTTAGGGATGCGCCTTGGCTTCCTTGAATCAGACGGCTCGCGCTTGTCGATCGTTCGCGAGCGTGCCGATTCCTGGCTTGCACTGCCTCATGCCGAGCAGGTAGGCGGACTTTTGCAAGCGGTTGTCGATACGTATTTGCCGCCAGAGCCATGGCTCGCTGCTGTTCATTTTGAATTGTCAAAGGATGAGAAAGCGGGCTGGAACCGGGCAAGCGAATTGCTGGAACGGCTTCGCCAAAGCGGGTATGCGCTGCCGGACGATGCGATGCAGCAGCTTTGCGATCGCTGGCTGCATCCGCTGCTTGGGATGGGCTACATCCAGCTGGGCAGCGATCCGGAAGGGGACCTTTATGTCAAATGGAATCCGATCGATTCGCATACAGCGCACCCGGGCTGGTACATGGAGCCGACAGGAGACGTATTGATCCCCTCGCTTGCTCCATTGTCCTTGCTGTGGGAGCTGTCGCGGTTTGCCGACCTGTCTTTTGAAGGCGGGTTGGTCAAAGGAACGCTGTCCATGGGCAAAATCCAGGGTGTGCTGGCTCGCGGGGGGCAAGAGAGCGAAATCTTGCAGTTTTTGCAGAAGCACTGTTTTCATCCGCTACCACCCTCGGTGCAGGATCAGCTCGATCAATGGGCGAGAGGGGCGAAGCAAATTCGTCTGGAACCGGTCATCTGCGTTCGCACCGCCGACCGGCGCGTTTTGGCCGAGCTGATGGAGCTGCCTTCGCTGGCGCCGTTTTTAACCGAGCGGATTTCCGATACGGCATTTTTGATCCAGCCCAAGCAAGAAGGCGAGCTTTTGCGTTTGCTGAAGGAATACGGGTACCAGCCGACCGGTGGGGGCGTGCTTGCTCCTGCCGAGCCGAGCGGCCAACAAGGGGCGAAAAGCCAGCTGCAATCCGGTCTGTTCGATATTCGTCCCAGCTGGCACGAGTACCACATCGAAAACGTGTTTCCCGATTATAAAGAAGCGATTCCGCAGCTCGCGCAAATTCCCAAGCTGTGGACGCAGCACTACCAGTCGTACCATGCAACCACGCTCCGCGATTTGCTGCAGCGGGCGCGCGAGCTGGAGCTGCCGATCCTGATCGAGACGCGTGATGGCGAGCTGGAGGGGATTGTGCAAAACGTCCAGGTGGAAAACGGCTACTGGTGGGTGACGATGCTGGTAGGCAAAAAACTGCATCGCCACCCGATCGATGCGATTGCGCGGGCGCGGATTCTCCTCCCGCAGCTGTAGAAAGTGTAAGCGACCTGTGAATTTTCTTGGAAATGCCACCAAGATAGGGCGGTTCATGATACAATACTAGGTGAATAATGAACTTTGAAAGGGGTGTGGGCATCGGATGATTGAAGCGATGGAATCCGTTGATATGGCTCAATTGATTATTGAAGCGTCCGACTTGTCGGCTATGATCAACCAATCGTTGGAAGTGGAAACCTATCTGCAGGCCAAATCCGCATTGGATCAAGATCCCGAATACCGTCGGCTGCTGCCTGCCTTCACCAAAAAGAAAACGGAATACGAAGAAGTGCAGCGCTTTGGCAAATACCATCCGGATTTTTCCCGGGTATCGGCCGAAATGCGCGAGCTGAAGCGTTCCGTCGAGATGCTCGATACCGTGCAAGCGTTCAAGCGGGCGGAAAACGACCTTGATGAACTGCTTTACCATGTCGGCCGGACGATCGCAGATGCCGTATCCGACACGATCAAGGTGCCGAGCAACAATCCGTTTCTCGAAGCGAAAGCGAGCGGCTGCGGTACAGGCGGCAGCTGCGGATGCAGTACCAAGAAAAAGAAGTAGCGGCAGCGCCGCTTTGCCCGACATAGAGCCACGTGAAGCCATGCCAGTTAACGCGCCATCCGCACCGCCCGTTCAGGCGGGAGCGGATGGCAGGGATACATAAACAATCGTATGAATTGGAAAATGGCGCCAAAGGACCTGTCAAAGATGTCCTCTCCTTTGATACAATGGTGGCAAAACGATTATGAACGGATTGGAGAAGAAGATACGCATGGAAAGCAATCGCGAAAAGCGCCTCGGCCTCGCCGTCTGGATCAAGAATCCAAGGGTAGCCAAACATTTACGTAAATTCGGCTCGATCCATTACGTTTCCAAACGTCTGAATTACGTTTCGATGTATGTAGGGGCTGATGTCTTTGAGAATACGGTCCGACAAATGGAAAAACTGCCGTTTGTCACCCGGATCGAGCGTTCCCATCGGCATGAAATTCCGACAACCTATAACAACGCAAAGCCGGATAAGGCGAAGGAATTCGATTATCATCTGGAGAAAACACAGCTGATCGCTTTGACGGAAATGATGTTGGGCGAACCCGTTCATGAGAACAGAGACAAGAGCGAAAGCGTGCACATGCAGCCTTCCTGACGACCATCCAGGCTACCCCACATGAAAGGGTAGTTTCTTTATATAGCCAAACGGATTGTGAAGGCGCTTACGAATTTATTTTAGATGAGAAAGAGGAGATGAGTATGGTAAGCATCGATATCAATTGCGACATGGAAGAAGCATTGCGCTTTGATCGCTTGACCGAGCAGGAGGAGATTTTGAATTACTTGACCTCCATCAATATTCCGTGCGGGTTCCATGCAGGCAATCCGCACACCATCAGTCGCATTCTGGAAATTGCCATGAATCATCAAATCAACGTGGGGGCGCATCCCGGTTATCCGGACCCGCAGTCGTTTGGCCGCCGCTCGATGAATCTTTCGATGAAGGAAGCGTATGAGATCGTCTTGTACCAGGTTGCAGCCGTGGAAGGAATGGCCCGGGCGCTCGGGGGCGAACTGAACCATGTGAAGCTGCACGGCGCGTTTTATATGGAGGCTGCGGAGCGGCCGGATTTGTCGGAAGCGGTGGTGCGGGCAATCATGGACATCAATGAAGATTTGATTCTGTACGCGTTTTCCGGCAGCTCGCTCGTGCAGGTTGCCTTGGAGCACGGCTTGCAGGTCGCGGAAGAGGTGTTTGCCGATCGCGTCTATTTGCCGAACGGGCGACTCGCGCCCCGTGAAATGGAAGGAAGCGTCCTGCTCAAGCAAGAGGATATTTTCAAGCAGGCGACCCAGCTGATCCTGGAGCAACAGGTGCAGACCATCGATGGCGGAACGATTGAAGTGGCGGCGGATACGCTCTGCATCTACCGCGAAAATGTCAATACGATTTCGTTTTTGCGCGACCTGCATCTGTGGGCACATGAAAATGACGTGGCGATCGAACCGATCCGGTAACATGCCAGAAAAACATCACTCGCTCTATTCACCTTGCCAAGCATTTGTTACAATGGAAAGATTATTGCCATTGTCAGGAGACGTACATAGAAGATGAAAGCGATGCATAAAACCAGCTTGCTGATTTGTCTGACGATCCTGGTACTCTTTTCTTCCGTGGGTATCGTGGTAAAATGGCCGTTGATCAGCCAATGGTTACCGCTCGGCAGCAAAGCAGCGCAAACAATGCCGACAGGCGCCGACCCATTTGCGGTTGTGCCGCCTGTCCCTTCTTATGTCAAGAATCTTCATCCGGTTTACACGATTCATGCGTCACTGGATGAAAACCAGGCCAGGATCGATGGGCAAATCCAGCTCGCGTTTGACAACCCGAAAACGCCGCAGGTGGTGCTCTACTTATTTGATTACACCTGGAATCCGATGGTCATCAAGTCGGTCACGGCAGACAATCGGCCGCTGTCCTTTGAGCGAAAAGGCGGAACGGTGTCGTTTGCCAACCCGTTTGCCAAAAAAGATCGCGCCGTGCTGAACATTCAGTTCCAGACGCCGGTACCGCGAGGCGAGTCCCGTTTCGGCGTGAAGGATTCGATCTGGACGCTGTCCAACTGGTTTCCGATGCTCGGCGCAATGGATCAGCAAAACCGCTGGTACGAGCCGCCGACCCGCATTGGCTACGGCGATCCGTTCATTTACCATTATGCCGATTACGAGGTGTACTTTACTTCGCCTGAATCATACCGCTGGGTAACGTCATGGGGCCAAGGCACAGCGAAAAAATTGCCGCAAAACCGCCAAGAGATTCATTACAGCGCCAAACAGCTGATCAATTTCTGCCTGGTCGGCAGTCCGAACTACAAAATCGAGACGATCTCCTTTGCGCCAGGCTTAACCGTCGACATCGCTTCGGTTGATCCGGCAGACATCCAGCGGATCAAAGCGATTGCGCAATCCGTCTATCCGGTTTATATCGACAAGTTCGGTCCGCTGCCTTATCCGCACGTCGCGATCGCAGAGACGGCCGAGCATACGGTGTTCGCGATGGAGTATGCGAATATGGCCATCTTTAAAAAGGATTTGTATTGGAACAACATGGTAGACCATTGGCTTCCGCACGAAATCGCCCACATGTGGTGGTACAACAGCGTCGCCACGATGGAAGCCGCTTACGGCTGGGTGGATGAAGGCATGGTGGAGGCAAGCGTCTACTACTACAAGCAAAAACGGTACGGACAAGCTGCCGCCGATGAAGTTTTGCAGGGCTATGCAAACGACGTGGACAAGCTGAAACAGCGCTATCCATACGGCAAACTTGCGAAACGGCTTAACCAGTTTGAAACCAATGACGAATTTCTTTGGACATGGTATTCAAAAGGGGCCATGCTGTACCACCATTTGCGGCAAGCGATCGGGGACGATGCATTCCTGGCGTTTTTGAAAAAAGTACAGCAAACGTACCATGGTTCGATCATCGGGCCGGAGCATCTCGATTGGGCGCTTGGGGAAGTGCTGGGCGGTGACGTGCATTATTTCGTTCCGAATGTGCAGCAGGTGAACAGTGTCGGCTTTGTGCCTCCGCGGATTGAGTATTACTATCATACCGTGCTCAACGGGGTCAGCTATTATCCGACAAGCCCGGTGCGGGAGCGCAACGGAACGATCTACCTGCCCATGCGGGAAATTATGGAGAAATTCGGCTATCTCGTCAGCTACGACGAAGCGAAAGGGAAAATTACGCTTGTAGCAGGCCGAACGGAAGTCGAGCTGCAGAAAAACTCGCCAAAAGCGGTCGTAAATGGACGCACCGTCGCGATGCAAAAGCCGCTGCAGGAAATCGCCAACAAAACGATGGTGCCTGTCAGTTTGTTCGACAACGTGCTCGGCTACGAGGTGAGCATTGACGCCAAGACGAAAACGGTGCGCATAACCGTGCCGCTCAAGTAAAGAATAAGGGGGAACGCCATGCAGACGATCATTTTAATCGGGTTTATGGGAACAGGAAAAACGACGGTCGGACGCGCGCTGGCGGAAAAGCTGGGGATGACTCAGGTCGATATGGATGCGTCCATCGAACAGCGGGAAGGATGCACGATCGCAGACTTGTTCCGCGAAAAAGGAGAAGCGTATTTTCGCGACGTGGAAAGCGAGGTGCTCGCCGAGCTGCTCCAGCAAGACAAGCTGGTGATCACGACGGGCGGAGGCGTCGTTCTGCGACCGGCAAACCGGGAGCTGATGGCCCAAAGCGGGCTGGTCATCGCTTTGGACGCGACAGAGGAAGAGATCGTCAAGCGCGTGAAACATGATCCGGACCGTCCGCTGTTGGCAGGCGATCCCGCGGAACGGGTGCGCACGTTGAAGAAGGAGCGCGCGGGTCTGTATCAGTTCGCTCCGATTCAAATCGACACCACCGGCAAATCGGTAGAAGCGATTCTCGCGGAGATTTCGGACCAGATGGTTACGAATCGGCTTTCTTGGGGAAACTGACAGGTGTAGATCAGTGTCCTTCGACGAGGAGGCGGTACCATGTCGTTTCAAGAGTACCTCAAGTATTTGACCAAGCTGTTTGTCCAATACGTGGAAACACCGCAAGCGGAGCGCAAAAAACCAGCTCTTGTGCGTGAAACCTGGTCTTCCCGGTGGTTTGGCGTAATCCCGATGGCGATCAAAATGATTTTTATGCGCGGCCGATAAGACAGTCATCCAGGAGGTAGAGCATGCCGAAAGTTGCTGTGGAACAATCGCTGAGCCATATTAGCAAAATGCTGCGAGAGAACGGATACGATGTCGTGCAATTGGGCAACTGGCAGCAGACGGTTGACGCCGTTGTGATTACGGGCCAGGACCTAAACGTATTGGGTGATGAAAGCAAAACAATCACGGGCGCGCCGGTGATCAGCGCCGAAGGTTTGAGCGCGAATGAAGTGTTTCATGAAGTGAACAAGCGGTTGGCGCCGACCGAACACCGATAGCCGGGGAGAGGATCCCCGGCTGTTTTTTTTACTCCGATTCGTTGAATTGCCCGACTTTTTCGACATAGGCGGCCGGGAGGAAACGCAATCCTTGGTCCCAAACCCCGACATACGTGATATTGTTCCCCCAGAGATGAACCGCGCCCACCGTATAGGGGGCGAGCACCTTCCCGTCGTATTGTGAAGTGGTCAGCACGATGCGTTCGCTTTCATCTTTTTCAAGCAGCTGTGAAGCCGTCCTATCATAATTCCGCTCCGACTCCTGACGCGTCAGCCAGTCGATTCGGGCAAATGGGTCGATTTCGTCGGAAGACAGCTGAAAATACTTGCTCTCCAACAGAATCGGCTTTTCGCTGATCAGATCGTCCGTCTGAAGCGAGGTAAAAATCGCGGCAGAATCGACAAAGCCTGGAGGATAATGCTCCCCCGTCATGGCGTTGGCGCTCTGTGGCTGTTTCTCGTCGCCTGTAAATTCCCAGCGGGAGGACAACCCGTCGTAGACAGCGAGCGCATCGTCAGCGGGCGCCTGTGCCGGATCAAAAAGAGTATATTCCCCAAGCCCGTATTCCAGCAAGGCAAAATGCGGCTCATCCGATTTCCCGGGAACCTCGCCGACCACCAGATACCCGACAGGACGGTTCGCTTTTGTCAGGTGGACGAGCCATTGGCGCATTCCGGAACCTAACGTCTCCATCGTTGTATGCGCACGCCCCCAATCGGCGAAAGCAGGGTCTTTTTCGCCGAGTTCATGAATCCAGTCGGAAACCTGTTTGTCCATCAGCTGGCTCCAGTTATGGGATGGTTCCGCTTTTGCGGGAAGTGGCGAGTGAAAGTTGGCATAAACGATCATGCACACGAGCAGCATGCATGGTAAGAAGCGGCTTCGACGAATCTTGATCAACGATCAGGCACCTCCTGGCAAGATTTCACCGTTTTTTCTTATTTTAACTTCTGGGGAAAGCGCAATTTGTTACTAATTGTCAGTGGCTTTCCCACTTTTTCTCGTGATCTTTCTACAGCCTACTGGTGGAACGGGGGCTGATTTTGTAGATAAAAAATACCGCCATTGATAAAAGTCAGCTCGATTCGTGGCTCATATTGCCACTTCAGCTCGGCGATGCGCCGTTCTTTTTCTTCCGTTGGCGAACTGGCCTGCCAATCCTCCTGCACGATGGCCTCTTTCGGCGTCTCCTGAATGCCGTTCATGCGCAAAAAGTCGAGGATGCGCATAGGGCCGGCCGGAACGGCAGGTTCTGTCGCAGATGCCGGAGAGCTTGGAGAGCGCTCTTGGTTCAGCGAAATGTCATTTGCTTGCCCGCCGCTTGCCACCGGCTGCTGCTCTTCCTCGCTCACAAACGGTTCCACATCCGCGCTTGCCTCCTCATCATCTTCCGACTCGTCCTCCCGTACTTTTTCGGAAAGCGAATCATAGTACGCCTCCAAAATCTCGATTTCTTCCTGCAATCGTTCGCGCGCCTTTTCCGCCCAGCTGGCATCGTGCGCGGCCACAATCCGCTCTGTCTCCTGTTTCATCAGTATTACCGCATCATCCAGCGATAAACGTCGATCGAGCGTAAAATGATAGTCGGGAATGCTGGGGGAGAGGGTGAGACGCTTCAAAAACGGGTAAAAATCGTGCACGAGCCGCGGTTGGTGCAGATTAACGCCGAAATAGCAGAGCACATCCTTCTTCTTGTCGCAGATGAACGATAGTTTTACGTTAAGCCCCAGCCAAGGGACGAGCGGGACGGAGCGTTTGCCGCGAAGGGGGGAGGCCATGCTCTGCAAAAACGGCGTTTGCTCGTACATGCAAACGAAGCGGCCATGGTTGCGGGCAGACTGGAAGATTTGGGCCAGCCGCGCCGAGCCAAAATGAAGCGGTTCCCCGCGCAACCCTTGGGGAACCTGGTCATTGAAAAAGAAGGTGAGCGTAAGCGGCTGGTAAGGCAAATTCATTTTCTCCACCCATGTCCAATAAAACGGCCTGTTGCCAATATCTTTGTCGACCTCCACGGGGAGCGTCACACTGAGATAGTCGGGATGCGACTCCATCACGTGTGTGGCGAATGCCTGAAAGTAACGCTCGATATACCGACGAACCGCTGTCTGTTCCATGCAGCGCACAGCCTCCTACAAAGATTATGATAAAGCCAGATCTGCCGCCGGCTGGCCCTGGTTCTGGCCCCGCAACGTGCGGATCACATGTCCGATGTTGTCCATTTTCAGCGCCATCTCTTTTTCCGAGCGAGAGTCCATGATGATGTCGATCAGATTTTTTTCCAGCGAGTCATTCAAGGCCATGCGCGTGACGATTGCATCCAGTTCGCCGATCACCATTTCGAACAAGTCGATTTTTTCATAGAGCAGGTTGAGAATATGTTCCTCGATGGTGCCTGTCGTCGACAAATTGTAGATGTGGACATCGCGCTGCTGGCCCAGCCGGTGCACGCGTCCGATGCGCTGTTCGACACGCATCGGGTTCCACGGCATGTCGTAGTTGATAATCTGGTTGCAAAACTGCAGGTTGATCCCCTCGCCGCCGGCTTCCGTCGCGATCAGCACTTGTGCCCGGTTTTGGAACAGATCGGTCATCCAGTCTTTTTTCGACCGTTTGAAGCCGCCGCGGAACGGGACGGACGTGACGCCATGCTCGCTCAAATACTTTTGCAAATAATTTTGCGTCGCCCGGTATTCCGTGAAGATGATGACTTTATCGTTGATTTCCTTGAGCAGCTCGATCGTTTTGGCTGCCTTGGAATGCGTCTCGATCCGTTTGATCATCTCGACAAGCGCAAGAATTTGCGCCCGCTCGGGAGATTCTTCTGGCAAGCGTTGGTGCATATTGTATAACGTCATGAAAGCCGCTTCGCGGCTGGAACAGACCTCGCGCTGCAGCGTGATCAAGGCGAGCGAATTGAAGCGCCCGAGTCCTTGGTGATAATGCTCGCGCACGAAATCGGTCACGCCTTGGTACAACTCCGCTTCCTGCGGTGACAGCTGGATCGGAACCGACTGCACGCGGCGCGGGGTAAACTGGATGCCGCCGTCGCTGCGCTTGTTGCGGATCATGACTTTCTCCATTTCGCCGCGCAGCTTCTCGCTGTTTTTGGCCTGCCGCTTGCCCTCGACATAATTGGACGCGAATGAGCCGGTATGACCAAGGTGGCCCGGCTTGAGCAGCGTGACCAGGTTGAACAGCTCATCCATCTCGTTTTGCACGGGCGTGGCGGTCAGGAGCAGGCTGTATTTTTTCTTGATTTCCTTGACGAACTGATAGTTGCGCGTCCGCTTGTTTTTCAGCTTGTGCGCCTCGTCGATGATCAGCATGTCGTAGTCGATCGAGAGTACATGCTGGCGGTGTGGCGCGCGCTTGGCCGTATCGATGGAAGCGACGACGACATCGTACTGCCGCCACATGTATTCCTTTTTTTGCGCCACAGCCGGTATCCCGAACTTTTGGTTCAGCTCTTTCGTCCATTGGATGACCAGTGAGGCAGGGACCAGGATCAAGATTTTTTTCGCCAGCCCGCGAACCATGTATTCTTTCATGATCAGACCGGCCTCGATCGTTTTGCCGAGGCCCACCTCGTCGGCCAGGATCGCTCTGCCATGCATTTCGTTAAGCACGCGGTTCGCTGCCGCCAGCTGATGGGGAAACGGCTTCAAGTTCGGGAGATATTTCAGGCACTGCAGCTGGTCAAAGCTCTCGACGGCGAGCGCTTCCTCGGCTTCCAGGGCAAGCTGAAACAGCTCCCATTTGTTCCAGGGGCCGTCCTCACGCAGCAATTGGTGAAACGGCTCGGTCCAGGACAGGTCAAATGATACGGGAATATTCGGCATGTCATTACCTCCAGCCGAGATTATCTCGAAAATTTCTGTTGAAATGAACAAAACACAAACGTTATAATCAATAACGAGAAGAATGTTAAGGTTTTGTTCGCTTGTTTTGAAAAATCTATTTTCAAGTCAGGCGATAAATGGTAGGATAATCTTGTTAGCGCGATTCGTACTTCTAGTATGGGATTTGCCGGGAAAGTTATGTATCAATTCAATATGGAAAGGCGAATGATGGTAGCAGGGAGAGACCGCTTCAGTGCGGCGCCGAAGGAGCAAGCCGGAAACGGTGAATCTCTCAGGCAAAAGTACCTTTACCGGACGCATCTCTGGAGAGAGCTTTTAGGGCCACCAAAGGGGAAACTCACCGCCATGTGAGGTAACTCTCAGGTAAAAAGGACAGAGAAGGAAGAGTAGGGAATTCAGCAGGTCTATTCTGTTGTTCCCTGGTCTTCTTTCCCTGTCTTTTCTTTTGGCAAAAACGGTGGTACGAATCGGCGCGCAGGCGAAAAATAGTCGGGTACACGATGCTGTGAAGGCTGAAGGTTTTCGCTTGACAAGATGGATGATCATAGGAGGAGATGTGGATGTCGGATTTGAAACGCACCCCGCTGTACCCGGTGTACGCGAAGTATGGAGCCAAGACCATCGATTTTGGCGGGTGGGATTTGCCTGTGCAATTTTCCAGCATCAGCGCCGAGCATGAAGCGGTGCGGACGAAAGCAGGTTTGTTCGATGTATCGCACATGGGCGAGGTCGACGTAAAAGGAAGCGGAGCGCTTACTTACTTGCAGCGCTTGACGACAAACGACGTCTCCAAGCTAGCGGCTGGCCAGGCGCAATACGGCGCCATGTGCTATCCGGACGGCGGTACGGTCGACGACCTGCTGGTGTACAAATACGCGGATGACCATTACTTGCTGGTGATCAATGCAGGCAACATCGACAAAGACTTCGCCTGGATGCAGGAGAACCTCACTGAAAACGTGGAGATCGAAAACATTTCCCCGCAGGTGGCGCAGCTTGCGATCCAGGGACCTCTTGCTGAACAAATTTTGCAAAAATTGACTTCCTATGATCTGTCGCAAATCGGCGTGTTCAAATTCGCCCGTGACGTTGAAGTGGACGGCATCGCCGCTCTCGTATCGCGCACCGGCTATACCGGCGAAGACGGCTTTGAAATTTACGTGCCGAGCGGGCATGCCGTGCAGCTGTGGGATAAACTGCTCGAGGTTGGTAAAGAAGACGGGTTGCTGCCGTGCGGTTTGGGCGCGCGTGATACCTTGCGTTTTGAAGCCAGGCTGCCTCTTTATGGGCAAGAGCTGTCGAAAGACATCACACCGATCGAAGCGGGAATCGGTTTCGCTGTCAAAGTCGACAAAGAGGTTCCTTGCATCGGCCATGACGTGCTGAAAGAGCAAAAAACGAAAGGCGCGCCGCGCAAGCTGGTCGGCATCGAAATGATCGACCGCGGCATCCCGCGCACCCATTATCCGGTGTTCATCGGCGATGAGCAAATCGGGGAAGTCACGACCGGTACACAATCGCCTACACTGAAAAAGAACGTCGGCCTCGCGCTGCTCAAAGCCGAGCATGCGGCGATCGGCACGGAAGTTGACGTGGAAATCCGCGGCAAGCGCCTCAAAGCGCAAATTGTCGCTTCACCTTTCTACAAACGGAGCAAATAAGGAGGAAGCCCTGAGTGAAACACCGTTACCTGCCACAAACGGATCAAGATAAACGCGAAATGATGGAAACGCTCGGCATCAAAAGCTATGAGGAGCTGTTTTCCGATATCCCGGCCGAGGTGCGCCTGAATCGCGGCCTGAACGTGTCGGAAGCATTGTCTGAAACAGAACTGGTTGCCTACTTCCAGGGACTCGCCAAGAAAAACGCAAACTTCTCCACCCATGCAAGCTTTCTCGGTGCAGGCGTCTACCAGCACTATGCGCCAACCGTCGTGAACCACATGCTTTTGCGCGGCGAATTTTTCACCGCTTATACACCGTACCAGCCGGAAATCAGCCAAGGTGAACTGCAGGCCATTTTTGAATTCCAGACGATGGTTTGCGAATTGACCGGCATGGAAGTGGCCAACTCCTCCATGTACGATGGCGCGACCTCGCTTGCCGAAGCGGCGATGATGGCTGCAGGGCACACAAATAAACCGCGCGTGGTGGTTTCTGGTGCGGTACATCCGGAGTCTCGCGAGGTGCTCGCTACTTATGCAAAAGGCCAAAGCGTAGAGCTGCAGGAAACCGGTTATTCGGCAGAAGGCTTGACGGATCTGGTTCAACTGGAAGCGGCGATCACGGAAGGAACAGGCGCTGTTATCGTGCAGTATCCGAACTTTTTCGGCCATGTCGAGGATCTGAAAGCGATCGAACAGATCGTGCACGGCAAAGGCGCGCTTTTGATCGTGTCCTCCAATCCTGTTGCACTGGGCGTGCTTGAAGCTCCGGGCAAACTGGGCGCAGACATTGTGGTAGGGGATATGCAGCCATTTGGCATCCCGGCTTCCTACGGCGGTCCACACTGTGGATACTTTGCCACAACTTCCAAGCTGATGCGCAAAATGCCGGGCCGTATCGTTGGCCAAACAAAAGATGAGGAAGGCAAACGCGGCTTCGTGCTGACGCTGCAAGCGCGCGAACAGCATATTCGCCGTGAAAAAGCGACCTCCAACATTTGCTCCAACCAGGCGCTGCTGGCGTTGGCAGCATCGATCACGCTCTCGGCACTCGGCAAGGTCGGCGTGCAGGAGATGGCGATGATGAACCTGCAAAAATCGCATTACGCCAAACAGGCGCTGACTAACGCAAAGGGCGTGGAAGCGGTATTCAACGCGCCATTCTTCAATGAATTCGTCATCAAGCTGACAAAGCCGGTAGCAGACGTCAACAAAGCGCTGCTCGCTGCGGGAATTATCGGCGGCTATGACCTCGGCAAGGCTTATCCGGAATTGGCTGGACATATGCTGGTCGCTGTCACAGAGCTGCGCACCAAACAAGAAATCGATGCTTTCGCGCAAGAACTGGAGGCG
Source organism: Brevibacillus fluminis (assembly GCF_052072235.1). Taxonomy (GTDB): domain Bacteria; phylum Bacillota; class Bacilli; order Brevibacillales; family Brevibacillaceae; genus Brevibacillus_D; species Brevibacillus_D fluminis_A. The sequence continues at coordinate 2,505,808 of NZ_CM125436.1, forward strand.
ATTCTCAGTGCGTAATGACAAACAGAAAGAACTGATTTTTGAAATGAACAAGCCGGGTCGCATCGGTTACAGCCTGCCTGCGCTGGATGTGCCAGAGGTGGACGTGGCGAGCTTGCTGCCTGCACACCTGATCCGCGAAACGCCTGCGGCTCTGCCGGAAGTATCGGAGTTGCAAGTGGTGCGCCACTATACCGAACTGTCCCGCCGCAATCACGGGATCGACAACGGATTTTATCCGCTCGGCTCTTGCACGATGAAGTACAACCCGAAAATCAATGAAGATATCGCACGCATTCCAGGCTTCGCCCAAACCCACCCGTACCAGGCTGACGAGTCGGTGCAAGGCGTGCTGGAAGTGCTCTACAATCTGCAAAACGACCTCGCGGATATTACCGGAATGGATGCGGTTACGCTGCAGCCAGCTGCAGGTGCAGCAGGCGAGTGGACCGGTCTGATGATGATCCGCGCCTACCATGAAAGCCGCGGCGAAAACCGCACAAAAGTAATCGTGCCGAACTCCGCACACGGAACCAACCCGGCTTCCGCGACCATCGCAGGTCTGGAAACCGTAACAATCCCGTCGGATGAGCGCGGTCTGGTTGACATCGAGGCGCTGCGCGCTGCTGTCGGTCCTGACACAGCGGCATTGATGCTGACCAATCCGAACACACTGGGCCTGTTTGAGGAAAACATCGTGGAGATGGCGACCATCGTGCACGAAGCCGGCGGCCTGCTCTATTACGATGGTGCGAACGCCAATGCGATTCTCGGGATCGCACGCCCTGGCGACATGGGCTTTGACGTCGTTCACTTGAATTTGCACAAAACATTTACCGGCCCGCATGGCGGTGGCGGACCAGGTGCAGGTCCGGTCGGTGTGAAAAAGATTTTGGAACCGTTCCTGCCAGCGCCGATCGCGGCAAAACGCGAAGACGGCACGTTCTACATGGAAACCGACCGCCCGCAATCGATGGGCCGTGTCAAAGGCTACAACGGCAACTTCGGTATCCTGCTGCGCGCATACAGCTACATCCGCAGCATGGGCGGCGAAGGGCTGCTGCAAGTTTCGCAAAATGCCGTGCTGAACGCCAACTACATGATGCGCCGTCTTTCCGAAGCGTATGAACTGCCATACGATCGCGTGTGCAAACACGAATTCGTCCTGTCCGGCAGCCGTCAGAAGAAGCTCGGCGTGCGTACGCTGGACATCGCGAAGCGCCTGCTCGATTTCGGCTACCATCCGCCAACGATCTACTTCCCGTTGATCGTCGACGAGTGCTTGATGATCGAGCCAACCGAAACCGAAAGCAAAGAGACGCTCGATGAATTCATCGATGTCATGCTGCAGATTGCGCGCGAATGCGAAGAAACGCCGGAAATCGTCCAGGAAGCGCCGCACACCACCGTGGTCAAACGTCTGGATGAAGCGACCGCTGCACGGAAGCCGGTTCTGCGTTACCAACCCGAATAAGAGAAAAGAGGGCTGTCACCGCTAAGGGCAGCTCTCTTTTACATACCGAATCATTGCATCGAAGGCACCAAGCGGCGTACAATGGACAAGCAAACGTGTGATAGAGGAGAGGAACGATAGCATGGAACAATGGCGATATGTATTGACAGAGCCGATGTCGCCCGCGATGAACATGGCAGTGGACGAGGCGATTCTGGTCGCGCACAGCGAAGGCAAAGTGCCGCCAACGGTTCGGTTTTATACATGGGACCCGGCAACCTTGTCGATCGGTTATTTTCAAAAAGCGGAGAAAGAGATCAACTTTGACGCGGTGAGAGCCAACAATCTCGGCTTCGTCCGCAGAGCGACAGGCGGACGCGCGGTTTTGCACGATGCCGAACTGACGTACAGCGTCATCGTTTCCGAAGACCATCCCAAAATGCCGTCAAGCGTCACGGAAGCGTACAAAATCATCAGCCTGGGGCTGCTGCACGGCTTTCAGCAGCTGGGGCTCAAAGCGGAAATGGTGTCGCTCGCATCGGAAGAAGAAAAAGAGAAATACAGCTCTCCAGGTTCTTCCGCCTGTTTTGACTCTCCTTCCTGGTATGAGCTGGTCGTCGAAGGGAAAAAAGTGGCTGGCAGCGCACAAACCAGGCAAAAGGGCGTGATTTTGCAGCATGGCTCCATTTTGATCGATATGGATGTCGATCTGCTGTTTTCGCTGCTCAACTTCCCGTCGGACCGCGTGCGGGAGAGAATGATGGAAAGCTTCCGCCAAAAAGCAGTGACGATCAACGAGGTGAGCGGGCGCCACATTTCGCTGGCAGAAGCGATTGAAGCATTCCATATCGGTTTTGCGACAGGGCTTGGCGTACAGCTGGTGACGGAACCTTTGACACGCGAGGAAACCGAAATGGCCCGCGAGCTGGCGCGTACCCGCTACGGAACGGACGAATGGAATTTGCGTCGTTAAGTAATAGAAGGGAAGGGCGGCGACGGTCATGGTTGGCCGGAGGGCACGCTCTTTTTTGTATAGATAAGAATTTATAAAATTCTTATCCAGTATAAGTGCAACCGCGGCTTAAGCCAAAATGCATGGCGTAGCCAGGTTTTCTAACAAGACCTGAATCATTCCCATGGTGGAAGTTCAGGTCTTTTTACCATTGGCGTTACTCCGGATAGTGAATGACCATGCTAATCCGCGCATCGGAATCGCCTGAATTGTGATAAACATGCGGTCGGTCTGCTTTGAAGCGAATGGACTCGCCGCTTTTCACCGTATACTCCTCTTGATTGACCCGGACCGTCAGCTCTCCCGCAAAAACGGTAAGGAACTCCTCCGTTCCCTCGCTATGCGCATCGGCGCTCAAATAGCCGCCCTTATCGATCTCCACAGCATACATTTCGAAACGCCTGCTTTCATCAAAAGGAAAAAACGGATAGATGCGGTAGCGACCGTTGTCTTCAAGCAGCGGGTGAATGTCTTGCTGTGTCACAAGCAATGTATCCGGCTGAGGTTGATTGATGAGGGAAGTGAAGGAAACCTTCAAGCCGGTGGCGATTTTCCATACCGTGTTGATGGTTGGGTTCGATTCTCCACGCTCGATTTGACCCAGCATCGTTTTGCTAACGCCGGTCATTTCCGCAACCTTGTCCAAGCTCAGCTTTTTTTCCGCTCGCAGCGTTTTCAAGTTTTCTGCAAGCACGATATTGATCGTATCCAAAGAAACGCACCTCCTATTGTGCTTTATAACGACCGTAATGTATAATCATAACGATCGTACGTTAAAAAGAACGTTTTGATCATTATAACACACAAAAGGGGTTGTTTCACATGCAATGGGTACCGTTTTTGCTGTATGTATTCGTCACATCATTCACGCCGGGACCAAACAACATCATGTCAATGGTGTATGCGACCAAACATGGCTACCGAAAGACGCTCGCTTTCATCATGGGAGTAGCAGCGGGAACTGGGATCATTTCGCTTGCAAGCTGTTACTTCAATCTTGCACTCTATCGATTCATACCCACGGTCAAGCTGTGGATGAGCATATTTGGAGCACTTTACATGATTTATCTGGCGATCGTCATCTTGTACAAAAAGCCAGGAGGGAAAAAGAATGATCAGGAAAGCGGCAGCTCTTTTTTATCAGGCTTCATGCTGCAGTTCATCAACCCGAAAGTGATTTTGTACGCGATAACGGTCATTTCGACCTTTGTTATCCCTTATACGGAGTCAAGCACTAGCCTTGTCCTCTTCGCGCTTTTTCTCGGGTTCATCGGTTTTGTATCGACCTCCAGCTGGGCCTTATTTGGCGCAATGTTTCAAACCTTCCTTGCCAAGCATGATCGGCTGTTTTCAATCGCGATGGCGCTGTTGCTCTTATACAGTGCCGCACTGCTGTTCATGGAGTGAAAATAGGAAACGTAAAAAAGGGGGGACGTGAGGGCATAACAGAGCTGGCAGGGATAGCCAGCTCCTTTTTGCATCATTCTAATTCGCATACCAATACAACGCATACTCCGTCATGGTCGATGGGTGGCCCAATTGGCGCAGCATCGCCGTAATGTTGCCGCGGTGATACGTCGCGTGATTGACGACCTGCAGCACGATTTGCGCATAACTCGTCTCGCGGATGCCTGCATAAGGGTTGTCAACCACGATCGTCGCATCCATATTTTCATGCGCTGCAAAAAACTCACGGTATTTTTCTGCGGATTGCGAGAAAAGGTGCTTCAAATCAGCGATGCTTGCCTTCGCGATTTCTTCTTTTACAAGGTTCGAATGTTCGAGCGCTTCCCTCATGCTGGTGCCATTCATAATCTCAAGCCAGCATTGATCGGTGACATAAATGTGCGGCATCACGGACGAGATCGTCGGGAAGACGCTTGTCAGCTCCTGCTCATACATGCCCGCAGGCAGTTCCTGTAAATGGCTAAGCATTTTGAGATTGGCCCAAGTATGAAAGTCGAACATTTCGATCGCAGCATGTTTCAAAGGAATGACCTCCCTGATTTGATTTTCCGGAGCAAGGTTCGCTTCTGTTATCAGCGTAGCACGAGTCCGCTGACAAAAGCTGTCAGTGAAAAAAACGATGAAAAAAGTCCTCACAACAAAACGATGATGTGGAGGACTTCCGATGGAGAATCTTCAATTGTCAATCCCTCGGGCAAACAATAAATTTCGACAAAACACAATATATAGTGTTCAAATTCGCGAAAAAGTCAAAATATAAACTAGATATTGAATAACGGTAACAGGATATGGTATCGTAGTAAACGTTAGCATTATCGAATTAACGATAGCAAATAAGAGAGTCATAAGCAAATAAGAATCTTGCATTAGTTGGAGGGAGAAGCATGTCGGTATCGGTTGAGCCTGCACGTTTGGAAGGATTGAGTGAGAAAATCTTCTTGGATCGCTATGCGATGAAGGATCTTGATTATAAAAACACAAAAGTCGGGGATACGGTGCTCGTCTTGACCAAGGATGATCCGCGTTTCCCGCAAAAGGAAGTCGGAGAGGTCATCGCGCTCGAAGGAAACAAGGCGAGCATTTTGCTGCGCAGCGGCGAAACCGTGGAAGTTCCGATCGAACGCACGACGCGCCCGATCGAGACAACGCCTTCCGCGATGTGGGACAGGCTCGCACAAGCGATCGCCTCGGTGGAAAAGACACCCGAAAAGCAAGCGGAATGGACGGATAAATTCCGTACGCTGCTGGATGATTGGAAGCTGGTACCAGGAGGACGCATCGCTGCGGGTGCAGGCGCGAGCGATGAACTGACACTTTTCAACTGCTACGTGATTCCATCGCCAAAGGATTCCCGCGGCGGAATCATGGATACGCTCTCCCAAATGACGGAAATCATGTCGCGCGGCGGCGGAGTAGGGATCAACCTGTCCAGCTTGCGCCCGCGCCGCTCCTTGGTGCGCGGCGTTAACGGATCGTCTTCCGGTTCGGTGTCGTGGGGAGGTCTGTTCAGCTATACGACCGGGCTGATCGAGCAGGGCGGTTCCCGTCGCGGCGCCCTGATGCTCATGATCAACGACTGGCACCCTGACCTGATGGAATTCATCACCGTCAAGCAGACGATGGGGCTTGTCACGAATGCCAATCTTTCCGTATGCATTTCCAATGGCTTCATGAAAGCCGTCAAGGAAGATTTGGAGTGGGATCTGGTGTTCCCGGATACAAGCGTCGAAAACTATGACGAGCTGTGGGACGGCAACTTGAAAAAATGGCGCGAAGAGCTTGGACTTCCGGTCATTACGTACAAAACCGTGCGTGCGCGCGAAGTGTGGCAGACCATTATTGAATCTGCGTGGAAATCGGCGGAGCCGGGTGTCGTATTCCTCGAGCATTACAACGACATGTCCAACAGCTGGTATTTCAACCCGATCATTTGCACGAATCCGTGCGGCGAGCAAGGGCTGCCGGCATGGGGCGTCTGCAACCTGTCGGCGCTCAACCTGTCCAAGTTTTCCAAGGACGGCGATGTGGCGTGGGATGAGCTGGCGACGGCCGTGCGGCATTCCGTACGCTTCCTCGACAACGTGATCGATGCGACACCATACCACTTTGAAGAAAATAAGAAAAACCAGCAAGGCGAGCGCCGTGTCGGCTTGGGGTCCATGGGCTTGGCCGAGCTGATGATCGATCTCAAAATCCGCTACGGAAGCCCGGAATCGCTGGAATTCCTGGATAAATTGTATCATTTCATCGCGCGTGAAGCGTATTTGGCATCGGCGGAAATCGCCGCTGAAAAAGGCAGCTTCCCGCAATTTGACCGCGACAAATTCCTGATGAGCGGCTTCATGAAGCAGTTTGACGACGAAGTGCGCAATTCCGTTTATGAAAAAGGCATCCGGAACGTCACCTTGCTGACGCAGGCGCCAACCGGTTCTACAGGCACCATGGTCGGTACGTCTACCGGTATCGAGCCGTTCTATGCCTTTGAATACTTCCGCCAAAGCCGGTTGGGTATGGACAAACAATACGTCCCGATTGCCAAGGCGTGGCTGGAAGCGCATCCGGGCGAGCAGTTGCCAGACTACTTCGTGACCTCGATGAGCCTGTCCGCTGAAGACCACGTTCGTGTCCAGGCTGCGATTCAGCGCTGGATCGATTCGTCCATCAGCAAAACGGCCAATGCGCCGCATGACTTTACCGTGGAAGATACGATGAATCTGTACAATCTGGCGTTTGATTTGGGCTGCAAAGGCGTCACCATCTACCGTGACGGCAGCCGCGATGTCCAGGTGCTGAGCGTGTCCGATGACAAGGAGAAAGCAAGCGGCAAAGCGGAAAAAGCAGAAAAAGCGGAGCCGCAGGCGGACAAGCAAGTGCCGCCAGCCGTCAAAGTCGCCAAAAACTACAACAAGCGCCCGATGAAGCTGAGCGGCGCGACGTACAAAATGAAAACCCCGCTGGGAAAAGCGTACATCACTGTGAACGATGTCGATAAGGCGCCGTTTGAAGTGATCGTCAACGTCGGCAAAGCGGGAAGTGACGTGTTCGCCATGTCGGAGGCGCTCGGCCGCGTATCCACACTGTTCCTGCGTTTTGGCGAGCTGCCGGATGGCAACAAGGCGCGTCTGTTGATCAAGCACTTGAAGGGCATCGGCGGTTCAGGTGCAGTCGGATTCGGTGCGAATCGCGTCGAGTCGATCCCGGATGCTGTGGCCAAGGCGCTGGAAATGCACCTCGACGGCGAAGATGAAAGCCAATCCGTCGCAGCAGCGGCATATCCGACCGCTCCCGCACATAGCGAAAGCCATCATGCGAGCGACTACGAGGATGAGTACACTTCGCTTGACTCGCCGGATTTGTGCCCATCGTGCGGTTCGGCTACGCTGATGCCGGCGGAAGGGTGCAAGACGTGCACGAGCTGCGGGTATTCGAAGTGCAGTTGACAGATAAATAGAGTGATGTATTCAAAGGAATGAGGTTTATCCATCTGGGTGAGGACGTAATGAAGTCCCCACCCTTTTTTTGTATAAGGGCAACCGCGGCTTTGCCAAAAAGCTTGGCGTAGCCAGGTTTTTCTAACTTCCATTCAAACCATGAACGCATCGTACCAGAGCAGGAGGGGACTCAAAAATGAACCAAAACCACGAGGCGTGGGGCATCGTCGAGAAATTGCGTGTCGAACTCATCGGATACTGTTACAGAATGATGGGGTCTATTTTTGAGGCGGAAGATGTGGTGCAGGATACCATGATGCTAGCCTGGAAAAATTGGGACGGACTTCGGGAAGAGACTTCACGAAAAGCCTGGATTTATCGCATTGCCACGAATGTTTGCCTGGACAAGCTCAGGCACGCAAAGCGTCGGGCGCTGCCTATGGATTTGTCCGATCCTGCCGGATTTATCGCAGAACCGAAGGACAGCTTGCCGCGAACCGCCTGGGTATGGCCCGCCCCCGATTTTGCTGGCGACCCGGCCGATATTGCGCTCAGCAGGGAATCGATTCGATTATCGTTCATCGCGATGCTGCAAACTTTGCCACCCCGGCAACGCGCCGTTCTTATTCTGCATGAAGTATTCCGGTGGTCGGCCAAAGAGACGGCCGAGGCAATGGGTATGACCACAACTGCCGTCAACAGTGCTTTGCAGCGCTCAAGGGCGACGTTGGCCCAAGCGAAACTTAGATCCGATTCGCTTCGAGAGCTGGACGCGGAAGCAGACCAACGGCTTTTAGCAAGTTACGTTGAAGCATTTGAAAATTACGATATCGATCAACTGCTGGCGCTTTTCCACGAGAACGGCAGTTTGTCGATGCCGCCTTTTGTGATGTGGGTATGCGGAAAAATGAATATGGCATCATTCTACGATACAACACGCAGTCATTGCGCAGGTTCCCGCTTGATGCCGGTCCGCGCCAACGGCAACAGCCCTGCCTATGCCCAGTACGTGCCAATCGGACCCGACGGGGGTTTACGCCCGTGGTCGATTCATCTCCTCGAGATTCAAAACGGAAAGATCGCGCATATCCATCAGTTCGTTGACACCGGCTTATTCGCACGGTTTGGGTTGCCCGACAAAGTTGAACATGGGAGGAAAGATTTTACCGCAAACCGATGATTTTACGGCCGCTTGTTCGTCTTTCGTACTGTACGACAAAATCAATTGATCGGAAAGGCGGAGATTTGAACATGTTGCAACGTTTGTTTATTTGGGTGGAGATTCCGGTGTCGAATATGGAACGGGCGAAAACGTTCTATGAGCAGATTTTCCAGGTTGAAATGCAGTCGATGGTCACCGGGGATTCCGAATACACATTTTTCCCGGTTCAGGAACAGACCAACGGAGGGGCATTAGTGAAAGGCCCCCATCATAAGCCCTTTGCTGATGGGGTTACGGTATATCTTGATGGAAAGCCGGATCTGGCCACGATTCTCTCAAGGGTTCCTGAAGCAGGCGGACAGGTGATCATGGAGAAAACCTATGCAGGCCCACACGCAGGCTATTTGGGGATGTTTATCGACAGCGAAGGCAACCGCATCGGTCTTCAACATTTATAAGGCAATCAATTCCGGAAAGCCGGGACATCTCACAAGAAAAGGCCATCCCGCCAAGGATGGCCTTTTAACTTGCCGTTACAGACAGCCCGGGGAACTGTATCATATGTGAAAGTAAAGCAGTAGAAAATCGAGTTTGCATTTTACATTGCCACGAATAGAACCTATTGCCTATGGAGACTAAGGCTTTTTCAACTGAGGTTCGGAATGTAGGAGACAATCTCGGTTTCGATCAGATTACTGGATTTTATGTCAACGCATTACAAAGCACAGCGGGAACAAAGTGACAATTCATGTGGCAACATCAGTATACATGGTGCTAACCATTTGGTAATTACTGAATTGGTTGATGATTTCACGATGAAAAAGCTTTATGATGATAGGACATAAATGAGGTTTCCTATTTGTGTGTTCACCAAATATCTTCACTGGTCATGTCGCATTCAGGGTGGGATCGCATGAGTTTGCAACGGCCATTGCTGAAATCAGTCGTTTCAAGCATTACGATGAAGTATATTTTGATTTATTGCATTATTCTGGTTATTCCTGTTATACTGCTCTATCAAGTCATCATGAGTAACTCCCATCGAATACTCGAAACCAATATTATCACGAACAATGCCTTGGGTGCGGATGCCTTGGCGAAGCGCTTTAATACGGAATTGAGCGATGTTGTGCTTCAACTGCAGCTTGTGAGCAATCATGCAAAAGGTGAACTTGATCTTTACTCGATGTATACGAACAGTCGCGAAATACTCGCAAGAAGTTCATTTGTCCACGCAATCTATTATCTGGATGAACAGAGCCGGATCCGCTTTGAATTACCGTTTATGGAAAGCACAAGCGAACAGATAGTTCCTTATCCGATGTTTGAGGAAGCGCGATGGACACAAAACTACACAGTATCCGATCTACATAAAAATGTTCGCAACGAGTCGGTCATCACGGTTGCTGTACCTGTTTTACTTGAAAGTAACCGTTTCACCGGGGTACTTGTTGCCGAATTAAGTCGCGAATACTTGTCAGAAGTATTAAAAATACACAGCATGTCAAGCGGTGGGTTCGGGTATATTGTGGATCGCCATGGAAAGGTCATCGCATCTACCGACGCCAATGAATGGGATCGGGATTATGCTGGCTTTGGATATGTGAGGAATCTGCTGATTGAATCTTATGGGACCGCAAGAGAAGCGTACCAAGGGGAGGCAAGTATTTTATCCTACAAACTGTTGAAGGATGGATGGGGGGTAATTATTGGTGTGCCGGAGCGAATCGCCTTTGAACCGGTTGTACGCCAGTCAAGATTACTGACGCTCAGTTTCATCGGAATTCTCCTTTTTTCACTTTGTCTCATTGGACTGGGAATGCGCTATCTACTTTCCCCCGTTGTCCGACTTACACATCTTGCTCAGAATTATACGGTGGAGGCGTCTTTACGAGAAATTTCTCGTCTGAAGAGGTACCACTCGTCGGATGAGCTGGGATTGCTGATGAGGACCTTTATTCGGGTGGGAGTAAGCAATTTGGAAAAGCAGCGGATGCTGACAGAAAAGGAGCAGTATTTGCGAAACATCATCGAAGGAATCCCTTTTGCGATTGTTACGTTAGATAATAATGGCGTTATCACTTATTTCAATCGTCAATTTGAAAAGTTGACGGGTATATCTGCCCAGCAGGGGATCGGTATAAATTGGGCCGATCTGTCAATCAATCAAGCGCAGGATGAACGCATTGTGATTGATTTCCATTCAACGGATTCGTCACACGAAACGGAGAGCACTCTTGTGGACGTGCAGGGGAATAAGCATATGATCAAGGTGATCATGACCCGGTTTATTAATGAGCGGGGGGATATTGCGGGTATTCTGATCGTACTGCATGATGTTTCCCAACAAAAATTGCTGGAAGCGTACGCGAAACAGAGGGAAAAACTCGCGTCAATTGGACAAATCACCGCCGGCATTGCACATGAAATAAAAAACCCGTTAGCGATTCTTTCAGGAGCATCCGAATTGCTAAAGGAAGAAGTACAAGAAAAACAGTATGTTGACCAGATGATCCGTGAGCTAACCGACGACATTTTTCAGGTCGTGGGGCGAATGAACGGTATCGCCAACGATTTCCTTCAATTTACGAAAAACAGTAATGACGAGTGGGAAGCGGTTAGCCTTGATGAATTGTTGGATAAGGTACTTCATCTCCTGCGAATAAAATTGAAGGAATGTAATATTCGTGTCTGCAAGGAGGAGCAAGCTGAATATCCTGTAATAATGGGGAAGAAAGACAAGCTGATGCAGGTTTTTCTGAACATTGTACTGAACAGCATCGACGCGATGCCAAATGGAGGTAGCTTAACGATACAATGGCAGCGCGAACTGCAAGAGAATGTAGAATGGATCGTCGTAGTAATCCGTGATACGGGGGAAGGTATTTCGGCGAACCAGCTTGAATGGTTGTTCAATCCATTCTTTACAACGAAAGAGAATGGTTCCGGTCTTGGTCTGACCATTGCTCGAGACATTGTCATTGAGCACAAAGGGTGCATGTCAATCGAAAGTCGGGAAGCAGAAGGTACGATCGTGTGGTGCAAATTTCCCAAAAACAGTCATGGAGGTGGAAACGGGCATGTCAACACTACACACGGTCTTGATTATTGATGATGAGGAGCAGCTGTGTCGGATTATTTCGCACAAGCTAAAAAAAGAAGGGTTTGGAACCATTCAGGTCCATAATGGACACGATGCCATCCAAGCTTTGACCAGTAAGACAATCGATGTGATACTGGTTGATTATATGTTGCCGGACATGACGGGAATCGAGCTGCTACACAAATTAAAAGAGATCAAGCCTGACATTCCCGCCATCATTTTGACCGCGTATGGAAATGTGGAGAACGCTGTGCAAGCAATGAAAATAGGGGCTGTCGATTATCTCTGCAAACCGGTGGAGCTGAAGATTTTGGTCGATGCGGTCAAATTGGCGATCCCCACAAGAGGAAGAAAGAATGTGCAGGACCCCACCGCTTTTTCTGATATTGTTTTCACGAGTTGCAAAATGAAAGAAATCGTCGATGTCTTGCAAAAAGTAATGGAGACCGACGCAAATATTTTACTATTGGGGGAAAGTGGAGTCGGGAAAACAGCTGTGGCCAGGTGGATTCACAACCAAAGCAATCGATCAGACAAGCCATTTGTTTCAATAAATTGTGCTGCGATCCCGGAATCCTTGATGGAAAGTGAACTGTTCGGCTATCGAAAAGGGGCATTTACCGGTGCATTGGAAACAAGAGGAGGCAAATTTGCATTGGCGGATAAAGGCAGCATTTTCCTCGATGAAATTGGTGAAATTCCAATCAGCACGCAAGCCAAACTGCTTCACGTGATCGAGGAGAAACGCTTCATGAAGCTGGGCTCCACTGCTTATGAATCGGTCGATGTACGGATTATTGCCGCCACCAACAAGGCGCTCAAGGAGCTTGTAAAGGAAAAGTCTTTTCGCGAAGACTTGTATTATCGATTGAGTGTGGTTGAAGTAGTCATTCCGCCATTGCGTGAACGTGTCGAAGACATTCCCTTGCTCGTGCAGCACTATCTGCACAAACTAAACAACAAGTATCACAAAGAGATTGCGATTTCTAAGGATGCTTGTGAAGCTCTCTCTTCTTACGCTTGGCCGGGGAATATCCGTGAGTTGATAAACGTATTGGAACGTTTGCACATTCTGAAACGAGCCGGTGTCCTAGAAAAAACGGATCTGGTTACACATCTAAACTCGATAAAAAACAACCGCCCAATCGAGCCACGGGAACAACAGTCGCTTCCAATTGTGCCTGAAGGAGAAGAAGGTCTTCATCAGTTACTAGAAAAAGTAGAGGGAACATTAATTCAACAGGCCCTTGCCAAAGCCGGAGGAAACCAGACAAAAGCAGCGGAACAGCTGGGTATCTCCCGCCATACATTGATCTACAAGCTGAAAAAGCAAAAAGAGAGTGCAAGAAAGGGCTCAGAATGATGAGTATCCACGATAATTCATGCACACATATGAAAAAGAGTACGCTGCTTTTGGCTTTATTATGTACGCTGTTGATAGGGACATTGACTGGCTGTACCAGTAGTCAATCGAATATCCCAGCAAGTAAGGAGCAAATGGAAATCGATGAACAACCATTGATAACCATTGGATCAAAGTCCTTCACCACGGAACAAATCCTTTATGGAAAATTAACAGCGTTTTTATTGCGCAATCATGGATTTCAAGTAAAGGAAATGGTTTTTAAAGACAGTCAACCGATTCGGAAAGCATTGGAATCAGGCGTGATCAACTTATGTTGGGAGTACACCAACACGGCACGAATCTTTTATCATCATCAACCTCCAATTATGGACGCTGGTGAGGCATATCGAACGGTAGCTGCGGAAGATGAAAAAAGGGGACTTATCTGGCTAAATCCCAGCCAGTTTCTCAGCCCATGGGTGGTACTCATGTCAAAGGAGCTAGCGGAAAAACACAATATCTACACGATAAGCCAGTTGGCAAACTACGCCAGCCAGCCGAGTGTCAAGTTGAAGGCAGCCGCCTATGCTGAATTTATGCAAAGAGATGATGGTAAGGCAAGGTTGGATGAGGTATACGGTCTTGCCATCCGGCCTGAAGATTGGTTCCAATCAGAAAATGCACTTGTTTTTCAGGCCGTCAAAGATGCACGAGTTCAGGTAGGGGTTGGCATTGCATTTGACGGTCGAATCAGAGAATATCATTTGACAGTTCTGGAAGATGATCAGCACGCTTTTCCACCCTATCAGGCAGTGCCTGTGATACGAGCAAAAACACTTGCCGATTACCCAAGCCTCAAAGGTCTTCTAAATCAATTAAACGACAGCCTCACGAAAGAAAAATTCGCCGAACTCACTTATCAAGTTGACGCCTTGCATAGGGATGTTGCCCAAGTGGCAAATGCGTATTTAATCGGCGAGGGATTGATTCAGCAAAACGAGTAAGAACGTCAAACAGGAAAACTTGTGTGAAAATTCTACAATTTGTAGAATTTTTTCTCTTTTGTTGTTTGAATTTTTTAACAATGATCGGAAAATACGTAGTTTTAACCTGTTTTCAAGCAAGCTGACACCGTTAATCCGGTTGGTATCAAATTTGCACAGTTCATAAAAATGAGTCCACTTATATGATCTGTCAGTGGAAAGCAAATAGGGAGGAGGCAAACATGTTGTAAGGATAAAAAATTGGAGCGAAGGGGATGGAAAAAGAATGTTCACGATTGGTTCTTTAGACTGGATTGTGATTGCGGCATACATGCTCGGGATGGTTGCAATTGGTTTGTTTGCTGGAAGAAAGCTGAAAGGCTATGAAGATCATATTTTATCGGGAAGGCAAGTACCCACACACTACCTAGCCCCTGGTCTTTTGACAACACAAATCGGAGCAGGCTCCATCATCGGATTTGTTGGGCTGAGCTACTCGATCGGGTATTCGGGAGGCTGGTGGATTATCTCCAATATCGTGACCTTTATCGTTCTTGGATTAATCGGCGCTAAACCATTGCGAGAAGCGATCGGAAGTAAAACGCTCCCTGAATGGTTTGGAAACAGGTACAACGAAAAAAGCAGGCTGTTTACCTCGATAACAATCGCGATTGCGGAAATCGCTTTTACGGCTGGACAAATCGTAGGTGGAGGATTGCTCTTTTCCGTATTGCTTGGTTGGGATCCCAAGATTGGGATATTTGCTTTCTCAATCATTGTCGTAACCTATACGGTACTCGGTGGTCTATGGGCTGTTTTTATTACAGATTTTGTCCAAATGTTCGTGATGTTTGCAGGTGTAACCGCATTAATAGCCGTAGGTGTCATGGATACTGGGGGCATCACCAATTTAATCAAAACTTCACCAGAGGGATATTTCACATTGGTAAAAGACGGTCAAATTTCTACCGTGATTGCTCAAATACTTTATGCGATTCCAGCTATATTCTGTTCATTTGATATCATTCAAAAAATAATGAGCGCAAAAAGTCCACAGGTCGCGAGAAATTCCTGTTATTGGGCAGCCGCGGGGGTTGTATTCTTCGCCATTACGATGCCGTTAATCGGGATCTTGGGCTACCATATTCTCGGTCCCAATGTTGAAAACCCGGAAATGATAACACCGTTACTCATCGGAACCATTCTTCCGATCGGGTTAAAAGGTTTAGCAATATCTGCTGTACTAGCCACATTGATGTCGTCCGCATCTGCTTGCCTGATCGCAGCATCTGCCGTTATTACGAACGACATTTGCAAGTACTTTATAAACTTTGAAAAGCTGGGAGAAAAACGAAAGCTTTCAATCAATATATGGCTGACACTGTCCCTTGGCGTGATAAGCTGGGCGATCGCGTCATTCTATGACAAAGCGATGGGCAACATGGAATTGGCCTGGACTGCTCTCTCGTGTGGTGCATTTATTCCGTTGATTGCCGGGTTACTGTGGAAGAAGGCAAGTGCAGCCGGAGCAATTTCCAGTATGCTGACAGGGGCGCTAACGGGAATGGTTTGGCTCTTCAATGACAATCCACTTGGCTGGAGGCCGATCATTCCTGCTTATATTGTGGGGATCTTGGTTCTTGTCATAGTCTCCGTCCTTTTCCCCAACAAGACGGGAATTCATGTTGGATCGCGTAATCAAGAGGATTTGGTCGGGTAACAGATCGGCCACAATTTATGAAAAAGGGGAGTGTCGAAATGAAAGAAGAACAGATTCATGAACATGACAGACCAATTCAATACGCGACAAGACAATTGACTTTTCGTTCTCCCGTGCTGGAAGGCTGGAAGTGGACCGTCCATGAAATCACGGCCCCGAATCCGGGACCACTGCTTTGTGTCATGGCCGGTATCCACGTGAATGAAGTTGATGGTATTGAAGCAACATTCCAGCTTGTTGAACGATTTCGAAGGGAACTTCGCTGCGGAACTGTATCGATCATGCCGATTGTAAACCTGCCAGCATTGAAGGATCGCACGCAACACGTATGCCCCATCGACGGCAAAAATATCAATTTTTCTTTTCCAGGGTCAAGTCAGGGCACTTTTAGCGAAGCGCTTGCCGATGCGCTCTTAAACGAATGGGCCGCAGATGCTGTCGTTCTGATTGATCTACACGGTGGAGATTTATGCGAGAGGGTCGCCCGATTTTCAGTGGCGCCAATGATCGGAGACAAATCGTTCGACGAGTTTGCTTTTGCTGTGGCGGCAGCCTTTGAGTCGGACATTATCGTACAAATCCCACCCGAGCTGCTGATGAAGCCGGGGCGAAGCTGCAGCGGCAGGGCGAGACAGCGAAAGTTCGCAGCGTTCGCTGAAGCAGGCGGAAACGGTCTTCTCGATGAGAACAGCGTGTCTTTCCATAGGGAGGGCGTGTTGCGTGTGGCAAGTCTGCTTGGCATGATCGAGGGACAGGCAAGGAGAAACGAAAAACAACCGTATATTGCTACGGAATACCATTGGCTGAAAGCAGAGAGAGACGGTTGGTGCCGCTATGCTGTGGAGCCTGGTGATCTCGTAGAAAACGGGCAATCGATCGCATCCGTTAACGATTTCAACGGGTCAAAGATGTATGATGTCATTGCTCCTGTTACAGGAATTGTACTCTGGCGGTGCACCCATGCAATCGTCACATCGGAAACGGACCTTTTCGGGATCGCAGCCGGTGAATTAAAATCTTACGTGACGAACCCCTGACAGCTACAGGTAGACCGACCCAAGCGATGAAGGAATACCAGCTGACTGCGTTCGGCTACGCTGCGATGTGAATAACCCATGATTGATTCTCCCGTGTAAACGATGTTGTGGTGACTTCATTTTACACGAATCAATCATGGGCTTTTTTTTGCCTTTCGTTAGGTGTCGCACTTCATCGTACAATCCGTCATTTCTTGACCAAGACGAAATGCTTGACAAACAGCAACCGGTTTTCTTTTGAGAAGATTTCGACAGATTCGTTTCTAATTTAACAAAACGTTAACTACAATACAATTCGTTTTACACATGACGTTTATAATCCTTACCAAGAGCAAACCATGCGCTAGCGAAAAGAGAGAGGATGGGGAGGCGCGAAGCTTAACAAGTTGTCGTCTTTTAAAAAGATGAGCAAGATCCATGGATAAAAGGGAGGAAAATGAAATGGGTATTCGCACAGGCGGTCAATATATCGAGGCGGTGAAATCTCGCCAGCCAGAGGTATGGATGTCGGGCCGCAAAATCACCAACGTATTCGATGAGCCAGTATTTACACGTCCGATTCTGGAAATGGCCAATCTGTATGACTTGCAGCATGATCCCAAGTACCAGGATCAGATCACACACATCTGTGAAGAGACAGGGGAGCGCACGAACAACGCTTTCCTGGTGCCGCGAAATTACGATGATCTGCAAAAGCGCAGAGCGGTATTTGAGGTTTTTGCCAAGGCGACTTTCGGTCTGATGGGCAGGACGCCAGACTTCCTGAACGTCGTGGTGACTTCGATGTACAGCAATGCAGACTTCCTCGACAAGTACAACCCGAACTGGGCCGTAAATATCAAAAATTACTACCGTTATATTCGCGATCATGACCTGTTCCTGACCCATGCGATCATCAATCTGCAAAACGACCGCAGCAAAAGCTCCCATGAGCAAAACGACATGTTTACACACCTGGGTGCCGTCAGGGAAACAGCGGAAGGCTTGATCGTTCGTGGCGCGAAAATGCTGGCTACACTGGCACCGATCACCGATGAAGTCATCATCTATTCGTTCCCAGGCTTCAAGCCGGGGGATGAGCGCTACGCACTGGCCTTTGCCCTGCCAGTCGACACACCCGGACTTCGCATGCTTTGCCGTGAGCCTATGCAAGACGGCACACGGCCGCTCTTCGACCATCCGCTGGCTTCCCGCTACGAGGAAATGGATGCAGTCCTGGTCTTCGACGATGTATTGGTACCGTGGGATCGCGTATTCCTCTACAACAACGTAGAAGCGGCCAACCTGCTGTATCCGAAGACAGGGATCGCCCAGCAGCCTGCTCACCAATCAGGTGTACGCGGATTGATCAAGCTCCAGTTTGCGGCAGAAGTGGCTTGCCGTGTAGCAGACTCCATCGGTGTCGATGTTTTCCTGAACGTACAGGACCAGCTTGGAGAACTGCTTCAATCTGTCGAAACCATCCGCGCGCTCCTGCGAGTGGCGGAATACGAATTTGAAACCTTGCCGTCTGGCGAAGTCATGCCTGGCGGTGTCTCGCTGGAAACCATCCGCGGCTTGATGCCGACCATGTATCCGCGTGCGATCGAGGTCATGCAGATCATCGGCGCTGGCGGTCTCCTGATGTCCCCGACCGGTGCAGACTTCGAAGCACCGGAAATTGCAGGGGACATGGAGAGATACTATTTGGGCCGCGAAGGCATCACGGGCGAACACCGCGTAAGACTGTTCAAGCTCGCATGGGATCTGTGCGGTGAAGCCTTTGGACAGCGCTTGCTCCAGTATGAGCGCTACTACACAGGCGATCCGATCCGCAAGAGAGCGATTTTCTACAATCAATGTAAGCGCAACAACAAATTTGAGCTGGTAGACGAGGCTTTGAACCTGCCTGATTTTCACAAATCGAAAGCGACTGTCTAAGAATCCGGGACGGAACGAGAGGAAGGCCGCAGGGGGAAGCGTCTCCTTCACCTGCAACTAGACCCGAAGGAGCAGAGGAGGGATTCTCATGGTTCAGAATACGGTACATATAAAAGTCCAGTGGGGAGATACCGATATGGCCGGCATCATTTACTATCCCACCTACATGAAGTGGTTTGATATGGGGATGCTGACCTTGGTCAATGAAATGGGCGTATCTGTGCTCGACTTGTTTCACAACGAAAAAATCGGCTTGCCGCTCCTGGATGCAGGTGTGACCTGCCGCAAGCCGCTTCTGTACAACGATGCTGTGCGCGTCGTCTCCCGCGTCACGGAAGTCAACAACAAGACGTTCCGTCTGGAGCACGAAGTGTATCGCGGCGAAGAGCTGGTCGCCAACGGACACGAACTGCGCGGCTGGGTACAGTTCGATGACAAAGGAAATCTGAAAGCTGTCCCGATCCCTGACGAGGTACGGGAGCTGTTTTTGCAGGATAAGCTGTTGAATGTGTAATCGAACCGCCCGCGACAAACGGGGCGCGGCCTGAAAAAAAACGGCCCCTTCGACCTGTGAGATAGGTCGGAGGGGCCGTTTGAATCATGCTCAGTTCTCAGAAGGAATCATAATATTTTCATTTAAAATCGCCCGCAGCCGATTCATGTCATTGATATGAATGGAGCGGTTGGATACCGTGACAATCTCTTTCTTTTCCCATTGCTGAAGAATTTTATAGACCGTAATGCGGGAAGTGCCGATGTAACTGGACAACGAAATCTGATTGATCGAGATGCTCGTTTCTTTGCTCTTGTTATACATTTTCAGCAAGAAAAAGGCCAGCTTTTGCTCAAACGAGCGGTTTTCCTGCGTCACAATCTCAGCCAGCAGTCGTTCTTTGCGGATTAGGGATTGCAAGAAAATATCGATGGCTGCCGGATTGTCCCTGCAAATGCTTTGGAATGTTTCAGTGGAAAAATAGTAGAGGACAGATTGCTTCGTCACATGAGCCGTTGAAAAATACGGCTCCTTTTTTATGCCGGCTTCACCAAAAAGCTCTCCTGGTGTAACGATATCGATGATGCGTTCGTCGCCCTTGCTGGAGGTCAATTTGATCTTTACCTCGCCGTCAAACAGATAGTAAAAGCCTTTTCCGACCTCGCCTTGATGAAACAAGATCGCCTTTTGAGGAAACGTTTTTTGGATTCCCTTTGACAGATAAGGCTCCCATGCATACTTGTGATGAGTCATATCTATCCCCCTCAACCAAATTATCGATAGGAGTGTTACATTGTTACTACAAGTAATATTTACACAATTCCTAATAGTAATACAAATCATAAATTGAACCCGTTCTCTTGTAAAGAATTGTTCCCTCTCTTGTGTCAAATAGGGGGAAGTGTCGAATCATCAGCTTTCCTCGGCAAGTGTAAAATGCTTAGCATACGAAATTTTCGAAATAGTCTATCATGGTGAAACAGGTTACAACTACTTGAATGAGGTGAAGGAGATGAAACAAATTCGATTTCACGGTCGAGGCGGGCAGGGCGCTGTGATGGCATCCGAGTTGCTGTGCCATGCACTGGTGCATGAGGGCAATTACGGTCAATCCATCCCGGCTTACGGCTTCGAACGCCGCGGCGCACCGCTTGAAGCGTTTGTGAAGCTGGATAGCAAACCGATCCGGGAACGAACACAGGTGTATGAGCCTGATGGCATCATAGTGCTGGACTCCGCTCTCATCGTACAACTCCCGATCTTTACTGGTGTGAAGCCGAATGGATTTGCGATTCTTAACGCTCGTAAAAAAATGACGCTGGACGATGTTCCGGAAAATGTGGAAACGCTTGCAACGATTGATGCTGTACGCATAGCGCTGGAAGTATTCAAGGCACCGATTACCAACACCATTATGCTTGGCGCTTTTGCTCAGGCGACCAAGCTGGTTTCTCTACAGTCGTTGTGCGAATGTATCGAGAGTAACTTTCCGAAGAAAATCGTAGAAAAAAATCTGGTCGCCGTTGCTCGTGGATTCAATGAAGTGCTGGTTGTCACGCGCAGCGGCCAGTTACAGAAGGCAGAGGGATAAGAGATGAGCACAAAAGTACCTGACAAGTTGTATCGACTGACAGGGGACGATGTTGCCTCCGTCGGGAAAGGACTGTATGTGGTCAATACCGGTCTTTGGCGGTATCAGCGTCCGGTGACAGATCCGGATCTTTGCAAGCGATGCTCTGCTTGCTACATGTACTGTCCCGTCGGATGCAAGCTTGAGTTGAACACCCATTACGATACGAATCTGGATTGGTGCAAGGGCTGCGGCATTTGCGCAGAAGTCTGTCCGGCCAATGCCATTACGATGTATGAAGAGGTAGGTGAGGAATAGTGGGCAAAATTGACGTATTAAATGGAAACAAAGCTGCGGCATGGGGAGCCAAGCTGGCGCGTGTCTCCTTGCTGGCAGCCTATCCGATCACACCGCAAACGCCGCTGGTCGAATATTTGGCCACATTCGTAGCTGAGGGTGAAATCGATGCCGACCTTGTAGAAGTAGAGAGTGAACATACGGCACTGAGCGTTTTGCAGGGCGGGGTATTTGCAGGAGCACGTACTTTTACGGGAACCAGCTCACAAGGTCTTGCCCTGATGTATGAGCCGTACATCCGCACCAGTACGATGCGTCTGCCGATCGTCATGGCGCTGGTCACCCGTGAAGTCATTTCGCCGCAAACGGTCTGGGGCGGTCAGCAGGATGCCGTCACCGTGCGTGAAGCAGGATGGATTCAGATCTGGTGTGAGAGCAACCAGGAGGTCTTGGACACGGTCTTGCAAGCTTACAAGATCGCGGAGAACAAAGGCGTTCTTCTCCCTGTAAACGTCTGTTACGACGGCTTCTCCCTGTCCCATATGGCGGAGCGTGTAGACATTCCCGAACAGGAGAAAGTGGACCGTTTCCTGCCGAAGCCGGATATCACGCATGTGAAGCTGGACCCGGACAAACCGATGTCTGTCGACCCGTTGACGGCAGGTCCGATGCTGACGGAATTTAGGCATAAACAGGTGACGGCGATGAAATACGCCAGGGTAGTCATCGAGGAAGTCCGTCAAGAGTGGTTGCAGCTTTTCGGTCGAGATCACGGCGGTATGGTAGATGTGTATCGCATGGAGGATGCCGACATTGCCATCGTCTGTATGGGAAGTCCGGCGGGAACTGCGCGCGTGGCGATTGACGAGATGCGGGAGCTTGGCATCAAAGCAGGGATGGTGCGGATTCGCGTCCTGCGTCCATTCCCGGTAGACGAGATGCAAGCGTTGTTATCCGGGGTAAAAGCGATTGGCACGATCGATCGCAACGTCTCCTTTGGGGCAGGCTACGGCACGAGCTACCTCGAGTTGCGCACGGCGTTTGGCGGCAAGAGAATGCCGCCGATGATCGACTTTATCGGCGGGCTGGGCGGCTCCGATGTCACGCTGGAGCAAATCAGGCAAGCCATCGTGATTACCCAGTACGTAGCCAATGGCGGCCAGTATCGCGACGTGACCTGGTTTGGGCTGGATGAAGTGGACGAAGATCAGTTGTTTACCCATGCCGATGAAGCCGGCCAAGCAGATCACGAGGTAAAGGAGGGGATCGTGTGATGGAGAGCAACAACCATAACTATTCGACGCGTCCGAAAGGCGCCAAGGCAACGCTGGTAAAGGATGACTCCTTTTTTACCAAGAAGAGATTCGGCTTTATTTTCAGGGAAGAAAAGAAAATCAAGGAAGCGTATTACGATGTGACCCGTCATGAGGATCTGCTGTCACCAGGTAACTCTGCTTGTCTCGGATGCCATGCAGAGCTGGCACTGCGTACGACCCTGCGCATTCTGGGGCCAAATACGATTCTGGCGATTCCTCCAGGCTGCATGGGCGGGATCGGTGTCGTCGGCTTCCAAGGCGGATCGGGTACCAAAATCCCTGTCTTTTTCCCGCTGCTGGACAATACGGCAGCGATGCTGGCCGGGATCAAGCGGCAGTATCAGCGGGAAGGCCGCGATGTGAATGTGGTGGCCTTTGCCGGTGACGGCGGTACAGCGGATGCGGGCTTCCAGTCCTTGTCCGGAGCAGCCGAGCGCGGAGAGAACATCATCTACATCTGCTACGACAATGAAGCCTACATGAACACAGGGGTTCAACGCAGCGGAACGACACCGAAATGGTCGTGGACCCAAACCACGCCTGTAGGGGATAAGAGCCAAGGCAAGTCGCAAAAGGGAAAAGATATGCCGATGATTATGGCAGCACACAACATCCCTTACGTGGCGACAGCGAACCCTTCGTTCCTGCCTGACTACATCGACAAATTGAAAAAAGCCATGCAGGTAAAGAACGGCATGTCCTACATTCACCTCTACTCGGGCTGTCCGACAGGCTGGAAGTTCCCAACGGAGAAAACTATCGAGGTAGGCAAGCTGGCCGTGGAGACCAACCTGTATCCGCTTTGGGAGTGTGTGGAAGGCAAGTTTAGAATGACCTATGAAGTGAAGAAGCGTACACCGATCCAGGAGTATACGCGTTCCATGCAAAAGTATGCTCACTTGACGGATGTAGAAATCCGCAACCTGCAATATTCGGTGGACCAAAACTACAAAAGGCTCAAAGACCTATGCAAAATCACGTAAAGGCGGATCTGCCGTATCAGGTGGAAATCGACGCAACGGCCCATGCATGGAGGATGCCGTTCGTCTGGATCTTTGAAAAACTGTTCCGAGCAGGCGATGCAGTACGTTTGGGCAAGACGACCCTGTACGTAAAGGATGCGAAGGGGAGCGTCATTCATCAGGAGTATTACGGAAAAAGCAGAAAAGCAGCGTGGTACCGGCAACTGGAAATTGAGCAGAAGATGAAAGAAATGAATGCAACGGAATTTGAAAAATGGGTAAAGGGAGGCAAATAAAATGAGTACGTCCACAAAAGATTTACTGGGTGATCTGCTTGCCGGCATTATCAATGGTGGCATTGAAGTCGTCGATTTGGCTCAACCATTGAACGAAAACACACCGGTCATGCAATTGCCGGAGCCGTTCGTCAATACGGGACATTTCCGCTACAACCGTCTTTCCAACTACGATGAGAACGGTCCAGCGTGGTACTGGAACGATTTCACCACAGGTGAGCACGTCGGCACGCACTTCGATGCTCCGCGTCACTGGATCAGTGGAAAAGGACAGGATGGCGTCGACACGATCCCGATGAAGAACATGATTGGGGAAGCCTGTGTGATTGATGTGAGGCAGAAGTGCCAGGAAAACCCGGATTATTTGTTGACGGTCGCAGACATTCTGGAATTCGAGAGTGTGCACGGCAAGATTCCGGAGCACGCCTACCTGATTCTGCATACGGGCTGGGCGGCATACAACGACAATCATGAAAAATTCTTCAACGTGGGAGCAGATGGTATGCCGCATACTCCTGGCTTTGCCCCGGAAGCTTCCGAGTTTTTGGCCAAGGAGAGGAAAATCCTGGGGGTTGGGGTAGAGACGGTAGGAACAGACGCAGGAATCGCAGCGACGTTTGAGCCTGCTTTCCCCAGTCATTACTACATGCACGAGGCCAATCGCTACGGCATGGCTTCCTTGGCGAACGTCGACAAATTGCCGCCAAGAGGTGCGATTATCATCGCGACACCACTGAAAATTACCGACGGCAGCGGCAGTCCGATTCGTCCGATCGCATTGGTTCCAACTGCTAAGTAAGATTATTCATTTTATCCATAAAGGGTGGTTGTGAGTATGAGCGAAAAAGATATGCAGTCTGTCATTGAAGACCATGCGCTGGAGAGCGTTCCGGAGTCAGAGCGACAAGGCTGGCTGAGTCTCTCCTGGAATACGGCGGGGATCGCAACTACACTCATTCAGCTGTTTTTCGGGGCGCTGGTCACATTTGTGGCAGGGATTAAAATCGGAATCATCGCGGGGCTGATCGTGACGGTCGTGGGCGGAGCGCTAGGTTGGGCCGTTGGGCACATCGCCTTTAAATCGGGCCTTTCAAGTACGGTCATGTCACGAATATACGGCTTCGGCATCAAAGGCTCGATCATTGCTTCAGCGATTTATGGCTTTATGATACTTGGTTTTCTAGCGATTGAGAACGCGTTGTTGTACAAGGGCTTTCTGTTCTTCCTTGCGATCGAGGATACGCTGACAGCGAAGATCGTGATTTACGGCATCTTAACGATATTATGGATTGTGATTACGACATTCGGCTTCAAATTGGTAGCGAAGGTATCTTCCTATACCCTGATCGCGTTTTTTGCCGTATTACTGTACATGCTCTTTGACATTATCGCGGTGTCGGGGCAGTCCTGGAGCGCCGTCCTCACATTCGGAGCGCAATTCCCGCCGGAGGTTCTCGCTTCGATGGGCGTGACGAGCGAGACGGACAAGCTGATCTTCGGGATCAACGTGCTGATCGGGTCTGCGGGAGCTTTGGCGCTGGTCGATGCAGACTTTGGGCGCTATGCGAAACGATCGCGGGATATCGGGATCGCAGCATTCCTGGGGAACATCGCGATGGATATTTTCATGCTGACCATTGGCGGACTGGTGATGTTTGCCGGGATGCAGACGATTACGGACTACTATATGAAAGTACAGGGCATGGATGCGGCGACAGCAGCTCAGACGGCATTGCAAAGCCCGGATAGTATTGCAGCCGCCTTTATCATTTTCGGTGGAGTGATCGGCTTTATTTTAATGGTACTGGCGCAGTTCAAGGGACAGGTGCTCAATACGTACAGCGGCTCGCTCGCCTTGTCCAATCTCTTCTCCAGTCTGAACTGGAAGCCGGGACGCTTTGTCTTTGTCGTGATGGGGAACGTCATCGGTCTGATCATGCTGTACGGGCAAATACTCGCCTTGGTCAACGCCTGGATCACGATTCTGGGCGTGATTACGACCTGTTTTGCCGGTATCATGATCGCAGACTATTTCATTGTTCGTCCAAAGCTGGGCCAGCAGGATACAGCCAAATTCGGAGCAGAGGAAGTCAACTGGTCAGGCGTCGTGTCTACAATCGTTGGGGTAACCCTGGCGCACTACGTCCTGAATACCGTCGTGCCGATTGAGTTCTTTACATCACTGGTCGTGTCTGGTGTCGTCTATCCGATTCTTCGTTTGTATGTATTCAAGTCCAAGCATGCGGTGGAAGAACCGAATTTGCGTACCTTGCACATGAAATGATTCATGAAAAGCAAATCGCCGTTCCCGCATCATCAAAAGAGAGAACAGAAACAACGGATAGGAGAAGGGGAGTCACACGAATGCAAACACTTGTGAACACGAACGTCGATACGTTCAAGGCGATCATGGGCAGCTATCCAACCGGTGTAACCATTATTACGACAGAGGATGCCGAAGGGAATCCGGTTGGTCTGACGACGAACTCCTTCGTATCCGTCTCCATCAACCATCTTCTGGTACTCTTCTGTGCAGACAGCAAGGCGGGCTCCTTGCCTGCTTTTAAACAGGCTGGCAAGTTCGCCATACACATTTTGGCAGAGGATCAGAACGAGGTTTGCTGGCGCTTTGCAAGCAGAGAGCCCAACAAGTTTGACGACGTCGAGTGGAGCTGGTCGATAGGAAGACTTCCTGTTCTGCCTGAACCGCTGGGGCTGATGGAGTGCAGAACAGTCCAGGTTGTGGAAGCCGGGGATCATACGATCTTTATTGGTGAAGTGATGCATATTGAAAAAGCGGACAAGGGGCCCTTACTGTACTTCAAACGCAAGGTCGGCAGCATCCCGGATCGTTGGTTTACCTAGTTTACTCCAGAATGCCATACATGAAAGCCAGAATTCTCCGTCGCACAGAATTCTGGCTTTTTCCCCCTTGCTTATGAATTAGGAGGGTTGAAGCCCCCGCAAATATTCATGGACTCTCCCAAACTCTCGCTGAACGACCGATAGATGGGCGAGAACCTCTGTTTGACGATAATTGGGCTTGCAGTGCATTTCCTCCATTTGGGCAAGGAGTTCAACGAGACTGATGGCTCCGATAAATGCGCAACCTGATTTGGTAGAATGAAGGATTCGGGTAAAGAATGGCTGGTCCTTTTGTAAGATGGCCTCTTTCAGCTGGGCCAGGGCTTTCGTATTTTGCCGCTCAAAGGTTTGGAGAAAGGCATGCCATTTTTCCTGTCCATCTGGATGCGCACCACGGCGAAACAGATGAATCACTTTTTGCTCGTCGAACGGAACCTTGTGCGGAATCGTACCCGGCAACCATTTTTCCAGTATGGCCTGGAGCTGTTCGAAGGTAAACGGCTTGCTCAGGTAATCATCCATCCCTGCCTCGAGGCACAAGTCACGATCCTCGCGCATGGCATTGGCTGTCAGTGCGATAATCGGGACGTGCAGACCTGTGCTCAGTTCGCTTTGCCGGATTCGCCGGGTCGCCTCAAAGCCGTTCATCTCGGGCATCTGGCAGTCCATAAAAATCAGGTCGTAACGGTGCTTGGCTGCGTATCCGAGAGCTTCCAGACCGTTTTTAGCCAGATGAGGGTGGAGGCCAAGCTGTTTTAATTGGAGCGTGACGATTTCCGCATTGATTTCGTTATCTTCCGTGAGTAATAGTTGAAAATTGGCTTTGTCCGCCCATGCATTCCCTGGCTGCGGTTCTTCCGGCCAATGCGGGAGCTGGTGTGTCTGCTTCTTTTGGTCACTCAGCAGGTAGAGCAGCTGAGACTGTTTGATCGGTCTGGATAAATAGCTGTCAAAGAGAATCGGTTGGGCAGAAGCGGGCTTGGTCTCTTTTGCAAAAGGAAGAGAGGGATGAATTTTTATTATTTTCAAATTTTTCGAACGATTGATCGTTGCGTATAATGGAAGAAGATCATTCTCTTCACAATCGACGATAAGGAAATCATAAGGCATGCGCTTGCTTGGCAAAAACAAGCTGGCGGTTTGCTCCACGTTTTGCGCATAGTTGCTCTGCACCCCCAGGCTGGAGAGATACTCGCGGATATGCTCGTAATCTCTTGGATTATGTAGGATACATAAAATTCGCAGCTCGGGTGGGAGGGCAAACACCTGTCTGGACGCTGCCTGCTGATCCTGATCCTGCACCCTTTCAAGCGGGATTGTAAACGTAAAGGTAGCCCCTTTGTTGACCTCACTCTCAAACGAGATCTCGCCATCCATCAATTGCGCGATGTGTTTGCAAATCGACAAGCCCAGGCCTGTGCCGGCGAATTGGCGTGAAGCGGAGCCATCAATCTGGGTAAAAGGCTGAAACAGGCGATGTGCTTCTTCTTTCGGAATGCCAATTCCCGTGTCTCGCACCGAAAAGGAGAGAGTCGATGTCTGGGCAGTATCGGGATTGGCTGTCACTCGAATGGCGATTTCCCCTGAATGGGTGAACTTGATCGCGTTTCCGATCAGATTGAGCAGCACTTGACGGATTCGTCCGCTATCTCCCCGCCAAACAGGTGGGAGGGACGGGTCCACATACAAATAGAGCGGGAGTTGTTTGGCGGATGCTTTGGCCGCCATCAGCTCTACGGTGTCCTCCATCAATGCCTGGAGGTCAAAATCGATGATTTCCAACTGCATTTTACCCGCTTCCATTTTGGAGAAATCCAGGATGTCATTGATGATGGCCAGAAGGGAGTGGGCCGATGTCTTGACGATGTTGGCGTACCGTTGCTGTTCGTCGTTCAGCGGCGATTGTAACAGGAGATCGATCATCCCGATAATGCCATTCATGGGCGTGCGGATCTCGTGACTCATCGTAGACAAAAATTCCGACTTCAGCTGGGAAGACAACAACGCCTGGTCTCTGGCTTTTGCCAATTGCAGCTCCATCTTTTTGCGGTCGGAGATGTCAATGGCAGAGCCTACGACTTCTACAACCTCTCCATGCTCGATGATCGGGGAGAGGACGTTGTGAAACATCTTTCCGGCATACTCGAATTCATAGGTAACGGGTATCCCTTTGTACGCTTCCTTGTAAAATCGGGTCAGGTAGTCCGCTTTCTTAGCAGTGAAGACCTGGTGCAGCGTTTTTCCGAAGATCGTATCTGTAGTCAAACCAAGCTCTTCTGCAATTTTGCCCTCATACAAGGTATAGATGAAAACGCCATCTTCCCGCTTGGTATAAGTGAAGACTACGTTTTGCAGGTTTTGTAAGGTTTGTCTCATTTTGTTCTGGACTTGTGATGACAGGGTATCAGATTGCATTTGTCTGTTCTTCAAGCATCATGACCACCTTGCATGTTTTATGAACAAGTGTGCAAAAAAGAAAGGATGAATGAAATGAGCTGTACATCCAACCGATGCAAAGTGTTAATTGTGGATGATCATCCTACGGTGAGCTTCGGGACAAGATTGATTTTGGAAGGCGTCGAGAAATATGAGGTAGTCGGGGTCGCTGACCGGGGAGCATTAGCGGTCGAAATGTTTC
The DNA here is from genome assembly GCF_052072235.1 of Brevibacillus fluminis. Taxonomy (GTDB): domain Bacteria; phylum Bacillota; class Bacilli; order Brevibacillales; family Brevibacillaceae; genus Brevibacillus_D; species Brevibacillus_D fluminis_A. Next base: position 2,534,875 of record NZ_CM125436.1, read on the forward strand.
GGCAATGTAACCCGCACGTCGTTCTCCTGGATTTGATGCTTCCCGATATGGAAGGAATCGAAGTAGCGAAAAGAATGAAGGAACACAACCCTGATGTCCACATCGTTATTTTCACCGGGATGAATTATCTTCCCATCCTGCAAAAACTGATTGCCATCGGGATCAGTGGCGTTCTAACCAAGGAAGCTACACCGGAACAGGTGATTCGCATGATTGCGGCTGTACAGGGCGGCGAAACGGTCATCCCGCTCAGCCTGTTTCGCCAGATCGATTTTCAGAAGACCAAGAGCAAGGCCAGTCCAAAAGATCAGCCGCTTACGGAAAAGGAAAGCTATATTTTAACGCGAGTGGGGCAAGGGTTTACCAACAAGCAGATCGCCAAAGAGCTGTACATGACCACACGTTCGATCGAATATTATTTAACTCATATTTATCAAAAACTGGATGTGAAATCAAGAGCAGAGGCGATCGAGAAGTACGGGAAAATCGGTGCAGCGCACACGGATACATAGCAAAGCTTACGTTGGATGATGGTGTACAGAACGCGTGGGAGCAAGCAATGCCGCGTGGAAATCGTAGAGAACCCGATCCAGTAGTGGGGGGAATCCCGAAGTTACGGGACTACACATATACATTTCGGGGATATGTCAAATATAGTAGAGAAGTAAACTGAATATACCAAATATTCGCTATTGCATGTACAAAGGAGAGTTGACGAATGAAATTTGGACTTTATTCCGAAATGCAGCTGTCAAACGGCAAAACCGAAAAGCAATTGTACGATGAAGTGATCAAGCAGATTATTCATGCGGATCAGGCAGGCTTTGATGTATACTCACTGATCGATCACCATCATTTCTCCAGGTTCTCCATCTCTGCCAATCCGCTGGCGGTCTATACGGCTGTGGCGCATCAGACACAGCATATTCGCTTCCGCACAGCCTTGCACATTTTGCCACAAGTAAACCCGCTGCGCATGGCTGGAGAAATTGCCGTTGCAGACATTTTGACGAATGGCCGGATCGAGGTCGGAGTAGGGCGCGGCCACGCTTGGGTATTTCCGGACGAGGGCATCGTGCCGATCGAAGAAGCCAAACCGAGATTTGAAGAGGCATTGGCGATTCTGGAGCAGGGATTGAGCAAAGGTTGCGTCAATTTCGAAGGCAAATACTATACAGCAAAAAACGTCGATATCGTACCAGGCCCATTGCAAGACAAAATGCCTTACTACACAGGTGGGACCAGCAACCATACTTACGAACAAGCTGGTATCAAGGGCTGGGGCATTTTTGTACCGCCATTGCTGCCATTGGAAAATCTCAAGGAACAGCTCAATATTTATCGCGACGCTTGCTACAAGCATGGCAATCAGCCGCAGGTTGTCTGGCTGCATGCGGTCTACATGGACGATGACGCAGCGCAAATTCGCAAGGAATCCGAACAGCACTTCAAAAACTTCCTCGCGGGAAACAGTGCGCCAACCATCGCCTTGCCAAACCGTGACCGCATGATCAATGGCGGCTTCAACTTCTACACCAAAGGCATTCTGGAGAAATTGGCAAGCATGACGTATGAGGAAATCACCGAGGGCGATGTGGTTTGGATCGGGACGCCAGAAGAAATCTGTGAAAAAGTGGAACGCGTGAAGCGTGAGGTAGAAGGCTTGACGGAGATCGATTTCTTGACCAATTACGGCGGAATGGATCATTGGAAAGTGATCAAGCAGCAAGAGCTGATCAGCAAGCAGGTGATGCCGAACTTCAAATAAGCGCAGGCTCCCGTACATGGCAACAAAGCGAAAGGGGTAATTTCTGAATTCAGGGATTACCCCTTTTCGTCCACGTTCTTTACCAAATTTTTCGGGGGAAGCATGATGAAAATATGGCAAAATTGTGAAGCAGTTAACATCCCCGCAAGCGAAATCGTGGTACTCTTTACCGAAACCGTTCTCTATGGTGAGTACCAAGGTGTCAGCAACGGAGGAGTTGAAATGGCGAATGCAGTTGAAGAAAAAATCCATTTGCCTGACATTTCGTTCTGCAAGGTATGCGAAACCGTGTACGGGGTAAATCGGGGGATCTACAACACCATTGATTCTTACTTCTATCAAAAGGGAAACAAGGATATCGTTGCCCGACGCCAAATGATCCTCTCTTTTCTGCAATCGATCGGGACCAGTCAGGCCAACCTGAACAAAAAATCGAGCTTCAAGTTCGGTCACGGGGGTCTGGTGAAGAAGCTGGACGCATTTACGAGCATGTGCAAGAAATACTAGCATTTCTTCATTCTTTCTAAATTAGGGGGGCATCTTATCAATGATTTTAAACCACAAGCACCAAGAACAGAGTGTATCCTGGCAGCCCTACCTCAAATATGGAGAAAGACAGTTCAAGAAACAGAAGGCGATTATTTATTCACAAGGCGAGGTAGGAAACGGTTTTTACTACTTGCATTCAGGGCTTGTCAAAATCATGACGGTGAAGCCGGAAGGAAACCGGAAAATACTCGATATTCATGGAGAAGGCAAACTGTTTGGGGAGCAGGCAATCGATCAGCTGGCTTACTTCTCCACGGCGGTAGCTGTCGAGAACACGGTCCTCTACTATTTTTCAAGAGAAGCGTTCAGGGAGATGGTGCAGGCCTGTCCGGATTTCCTTTCCTGTTTTATCGATTCCATTGCTCAAAAAATGAGGATATTAAGCGAAGACATTCTTTTGAAAGCGTTTACATCCGAGCAGTATATCGCGTATTCGCTCGCCAAGTTTTGCAGGACGTACCGCTCTGACAGAATCTCCATCACGCAGCAGGACATTGCAAACTGTACGGGATTGACGCGCATTACGGTGTACAAGATCCTGAAAAAATGGAAAGAGGATGATCTGATCGATATCCAAAATCGCATGATCGTGATCAAGGAACGCGAGAAGCTAAGCAGGTTGTATGTCTGAACCAAACGGATTTTTTGGTTATAAACCGCAGTTACCTTCTATGGTTCTGTACCGGTTGAAATATGCGCAGTACGTAATTGTCGATGAGGTGATGCTATGAATGATTCAGATTATATCGTCATTGGTTCAGGTCATAACGGGCTGACTTGTGCATTGAAGCTGGCGCAGGCCGGCCACAAGGTACTCGTGCTGGAACAGGCGGATCAAGCGGGCGGAGCGTCGAAAAGTGGAGAAGTAACGTTGCCAGGCTTCACGCATGACTTGTACGCAACGAATATCGGCCTGTTTCTCGGTTCGCAGATCTACCAGGAGATGAAGACAGAATTTCAGCAGAACGGTTTTGCTATTGCTGTGAGCGACCAGCCGTTTGCCAGCGTGTTTCCAGATGGGGATGGAATCGGCGTGTATACAGATGCACAAAAAACGATCGCGCAGTTTCAACGCCATTCTGGCAACGATGCCGATTCCTGGCAGGCGCTGCTGAAATTTTTTGATGAAACAGCCCCACATTTCTTGCCGCTGCTGCAAATGCCGCTGCCGTCCTGGCCCGCTGCGCGTCAGCTCTACCGGATGTGGAGAGCCCTCGGATTTGCCAAGACAGTGGAGCTAGGCAGCATGATCCTCAAAAGTCCGCGACAATTTGCGGAGTATTGGTTTGAGAACGAGAAGGTGCAATCGCTGTTCATCCCTTGGGCGTTCCACCTGGACTTTGGGCCCGATGTGTCTGGAGGGGCGCAATTTCCGTTTGTAGAACCGCCTTTGGATCATCGGAATGGCATGGCGATTGCCAAGGGCGGGATCAGCAACCTCATTCAAAGCATGGTCAAGACATTGGAAATGCGGGGAGGGCAGGTGCTGACCCGGCATCCGGTAGAAAAAGTGCTGGTCCAAAACAATCGGGCAGTCGGGGTGCAACTGGCGAACGGAAACAAGCTGCATGCGAGAAAAGCCGTGATTGGAAACATTACACCGACACAGCTGATCACCAGGCTGCTCGATCGAGAGACCCTTCCTTCGGCATATGTGGAGCGGTACCGAAAGTTCCGCTATGGACCCGGGACGATGATGATTCATTTGGCACTGGATGGCCCGCTCTCTTGGAATGCGGGTGAAGACTATGCCAAGTTTGCCTATGTGCATATCGGACCGTACGTGGAAGATGTAGCACGTACGTATTCAGATGCCTTGAACGGAGAGCTTCCTGCCAGTCCCTTGTTGGTAGTCGGGCAGCAAAGCGCCTTTGATCAGACACGAGCGCCAGCAGGGAAGCACACCTTGTGGGTACAGGTGCGCGCCCTCCCGGCCAAGCCGCGGCGAGATTCTTTACATGAAATCGGAATCGGCACCTGGGATCAGATGAAGGAAGCCTATGCGGATCGCGTGCTGAAAAAGCTGGAGGTCTATGCGCCAAATGTGACCCGGCAGATCATCGGCCGCACCGTCTATTCCCCACGCGATCTGGAAGTCGCCAACCCTAATCTGGTGGGCGGGGACAGTGTGTCGGGAAGCCACCATCTGGATCAAAACTTTTTGTTCCGACCCGTGCCAGGCTGGTCGCGTTACAAAACGCCAGTGGACGGGCTGTTTCTCATCGGGGCATCGACCTGGCCGGGTGGAGGCTTGAATGCAACTTCCGGCTATCTGCTGGCAAAGCAATTATTGAAAAAAGCTTGATTGGGCAGCAACGTATGCGTGGGGGGCAATGGATGAAACGATATGATTCAGTGATAATTGGCAGCGGGATCAACTCGCTGACGGCAGCGGCGATGCTGGCGAAAAGAGGCCAAAAGGTAGCGGTGCTGGAGAGAAACTCCTGGATTGGCGGCTGCATTCGCACGGACGAGATCACGCTGCCTGGCTTTAAGCATGATGTGTTCTCCGGGTGGCATCCGCTGTTTGTGACCGGGCCTGCTTACGGCGAGCTAAAGGACGAGCTTCACAAAAACGGGCTGGAGTACGTGAATACGGATGTGCCAACAGGTGTGATCCTGCCTGATCAGCGCAGCGCCGTGCTCTACAATAATCGCCAGAAGAACATCGAGCATTTCAACCGCCTGATGCCAGGTGATGGTGATCGGTATCACGAGGCGATGAAATATTTTGAAGCCAACTCCGAAATGATCTTTACGCTGTTCGGCAACGAGCCAATGTCCTGGGCCGCGATCCAGTCCGTGTTTACATCCTTTCGCAGCAAAGGGATAACGGAATTTACCCGCCACGTGGGCAGCATGGTTGCCCCTGCGCGAAAATGGCTGGACCTGCATTTTCAAAGCGATGCCATTAAAGCGCTGATCGCACCGTGGATTTTGCATACGGGAATCGGACCGGACGACGCGGCGGGCAGCATCATGGCCCAGCTGATCGTCTTTACGCTGGAAGCCGCGAGTATGCCGATTCCCAAAGGTGGGGGAAGCGAGCTGGTCAAGGCGATCATGAAAATCGTCACGGACAACGGCGGAGAATTTTTCACCAAGGCACAGGTGGAACAAATCCTGGTAGAAAACGGACGGGTCAAAGGGGTTCGCACACTGGACAAGACCGACTATCACGCGCAGTACGTGCTGGCAAATGTGACGCCGCAGCAGCTCTACGACAAGCTGCTCACACCGGATCAGGTACCGGCACAGGTGCGCAAGAACGCGCAAAATTATCAGTACGGGCGGGCTGATATGCAAATCCACTACGCATTGGACCGACCGCTCGACTGGAAGGACGAGGAATTGAGGCGGGCAGCAATCATTCACCTGACGGGCGGAATGAATGGAGTCAGCCAATCCGTCACAGAAGCCGCCAATGGTTTGCTGCCAAAAGCGGGAACGATCGTGCTGGGTCAGCACACTTCCTATGATCCGAGCCGTGCGCCGCAAGGACAACATACGCTGTGGATTCAATTGCAGGAGATGCCGCGCAATCTGGCAGGGGATGCCGCAGGACAGATCGATACAGCGGGCGGTTATACCGATCAGGTGGTCAATGCTTATGTAGAGCGGATCGAGGAACGAATCAGCCGGCATGTCACGCATTTCAAGGAATCGATTTTGAAGCGTGTCGCCATATCGCCTGTGGAATTGGAGCGATACAACCCCAATCTTGTAGGTGGAGATCCATACTCTGGCTCGTCGTCCGTGGATCAATTCCTGTTCTGGAGACCAGGTACAGGCTACAAGCGACATGAGACACCGATCAAAAACCTGTATCACATCGGTGCCTCCACGCATCCGGGGGCAGGTCTTGGCGGAACCTCCGGCTATTTGGCGGTGAAAGCGATGAAGGGCTGATCGAGGGAATAGAATGCAAAACCAGGTACAAAGGTTGAAATGACAAAGGGGGAAACGAAATAATGGCGAAATTGGAAACCAAACTCAAACCGGAAATTGTTGAATGGTTAAGAAACGAGTGCATCGTTTCATTAATTACGTCTGATGCAGAAACAAACTTGCCGAAACTAAGCGTAGTGTCTTGGGTATGGGCTACGGATGATGGAAAACAGGTGAAAATTGCTACAGGTCACAAAGGCAGTTCCATTGATAATATCAAAGCCAATCCAAATGTTGTGTTGGGTACGATCGGCCCTGAAACCTGTTATTCCATCAAGGGACAGGCTTCGGTTTCAGATATATTTGCCGGTACGATGAAATACAGAATCATTACGGTGGATGTTGAAGAAGTGGAAGACGTTATTTTTTATGGAGGAAAACTTACCGTATTGCCTGAATTCGAAAAAAATTATGATGCGAATCTGGCAAAAAAATTAGATCAAGAAGTGTATGAGTTGTTACATACGCATGAGAGGGAAGCCTGTACGAGAAGTGATTCGCGGGAAACCGTTGAGCGAGGAAATGAGAAGCAAGAATAGGGAAAGAGGAATGGATGCTCTGACCGTTATGGCGGCCAGAGCATTTTGATCTTCAAAATGAAAAGGAAATGCCCGCTGGAGTATTTTAGCACAGGAATTCGAGTTTTTAGGATGACTGTATTATAATAGGGATATACTACAATTTGAGGTGAATATTTGTGCAAAGTACGACTGTCGACAATAAGGTGCAACCAACTTTTTCACGATTACATCCGTTTCAAGCGAAAGTTCTTAAAAATGTGAATTTAAATGGAGCTGGATCGAACAAAGAAACAAGACATATCGAGTTATCCTTGCAAGGATCAGGCCTCTCCTATGTTCCTGGTGATGCCCTTGGGATGATCCCTGAAAATGACCCCGAATTAGTTGCTGCTTTGCTGGAAGAAATGAACTGGGATCCGGAAGTTCCCGTTATCATCTCGAAACAGGGCGATACCCTCCCGCTGAAGGAAGCCCTCACAACACACTTTGAAATCACGTTACTGACGAAAAAAATTGTCGTGCAGGCGGCGGAATTGTCAGAAAACGAGGAGCTGCGCAAGCTTGCATCAGAAGAGAACGTAAATCAACTGAAAGAATATATCGATGGACGAGATTTGTTGGATTTATTGCGTGATTTTGGTCCGTGGAAAGCATCCGCACAAGAAATCGTCTCTTTATTAAGAAAAATGCCACCACGCCTCTATTCCATTGCAAGCAGCCTGACTGCTCATCCTGACGAAGTACATTTGACCATCGGTGCTGTTCGATACGAATCACACGGACGCGCACGCAAAGGGGTATGTTCCATTTTATGTGCGGAACGACTGCCTGAAGGGGACACGATTCCCGTCTTTATTCAGCCCAACAAACATTTTCGTTTGCCAGAGTCGCAGGACAAAGATATCATCATGGTTGGTCCAGGGACAGGCATTGCGCCATTCCGTTCCTTTATCCAGGAGCGTGTCGCGACTAATGCAGCTGGCAGATCATGGCTCTTCTTTGGCGACCAGCATTCCGCTACCGATTTCCTTTATCAGGACGAATTCGAACAATATCAAAAAGATGGGGGACTGACCCGAGTAACGACTGCGTTCTCCCGTGATACGGCCCAAAAAGTATATGTACAACACAAAATGCTGGAAAACAGCAAAGAATTGTTTGACTGGCTCGAAAAGGGAGCGTACTTCTACGTTTGCGGAGACAAGCAATATATGGCGAAGGATGTCCATAACGCGTTGATTGACATCATTGAAAAAGAAGGCGGAATGACGCGCGAAGCAGCTGAAGCCTATCTCAACGATTTGCAAGAGCAAGGGCGTTACCAACGTGATGTGTATTAATCCGAGTGCGGAAAGGATGAGGGCGTACGAACGCTCTCATCCTTTTTTGGCAGATGCAAATGCAGTTTCATGCTTGACTACAAGATTGAACATGAATAGAAGGACGTTTGATTTTCCATGGACGTGCTTCCTCCAATTGAGCAGCTAGTTGTAACAGTGTGGCTTCATCTGCAAATCGGCCGATGAATTGCATTCCAATCGGCATATTGTCGGTACTCCAGCCTAACGGGAGGGAAATAGCAGGTTGGCCGGTCGTGTTGCAGATATTGGTGAATGGTGCATACGTAAAAATTTGTTCCGTCCATTGGCGTGCATCGATCCCGGGGGCATTTGCATTCAGGATACCAAGCGGCAGTGGGGGTTGAGAAAGAGTCGGCGTGAGCAAAACATCATATTCCTCGAAAAAGCTTCCAACTGCTCGCGAAATCATTGTTCTGATATCGACAGCTTCCAAATACTCGGTAGCTGTCATGGATTTGCCGTATTGATAGCAAGCCCAGCTTGATGTTTCCAGGTTGTCCTTTGAAGGCGTACGGTTCATATATTTTGCGATCCCATCCATCATATTGGCAAGCCCTGCGGTCCAAAAACGGAGGGTAGCCAATGCGTGAAGCTCATGGTTGACTTGAGGGGAAGCTTCCACGACTTCATGGCCAAACTCTTCGCATAGCTTCACGGTATCCTGAAGCACTCGCTTGCATTCTGGATCAATCGCGGCTCCCGAAAAGGGCTTTTCCATCCAAGCGATCCGTAGCTTCCCGGGAGGTCTAAGGGAGTCTTCAGCGTATGGCCGGCCCGGTCTTTCAGCCCAAGCATAACAACCTGCATCAGGACCGGATACAGCATCCAGTAAAGCGGCGGTATCTCGCACGGTACGCGTGATGGCAAATTCAATCGCCAAACCGCTTAAGAGTTCTCCATAATCGGGGCCGGTAGGAATCCTTCCTCGAGTTGGTTTCAGTCCGACAAGTCCGCAGCACGACGCCGGGATCCGCAAAGACCCGCCCCCATCATTGCCGTGGGCAAGAGGGACCATGCCCGATGCAATCGCCGCAGATGAACCTCCACTGGAACCACCTGGGCTTCTTTCCGGATTCCATGGATTTCTCGTTGGGCCAAAAAAGATAGACTCTGTCGTTGCGTTATAACCGAATTCTGGCGTTGTGGTTGTGCCGACGGTGACCAATCCAGCCTTGCGAAAGCGTGCCATTAGCTCGGTATCATACGGCACGACCATGCCCTCTGCGAGACGGCTTCCGTAATTGGACGGAATATTGGCGGCGTGGAGTGCCATTTCCTTGATCAGAAACGGAACCCCTGTAAAAGGACCGTCCGGCAAGCGGTCGATTTCTTGTTCGGCTTCCTTGGATAGGAGCGTATGCACGGCATGCAAAGAAGGGTTTACCAGTTCGATCGCCTGGATGGCAGCCTGCAGCAGTTCTTTGGGAGAAACCTCTTTTTTCCTGACTAATTCAGCGAGACCCAGCCCATCGTAGTTTGAATATTCGGTTAATAACATGTGTATTTCCTCCTCTACCATCGTGATGGCTCCATTATTCCAGAAGAAGCAGAATGCCGTAAATTACCCAATCGGGTCATTTTTCATCATTCTACAGATGGTTTGTAGAGAACAAATATACTATAATCATGTCAAATCAAAAACATCGCCCGTGTGCAAGTGGAGGTGGAAACGATGTGTGCGCTTTCCCTCGCAGATTACCGGAATGTCCAACGATTTATTGCGGAAATTACCGCTACCGCCGAATTCTCACGCGATCGTGTGTTACATTCGCTGTCCACTATTTTTGGCTACCACAAATGTGTTTTTTGGAAAGTCGATGAGAGCGGACGACTGAACCAGCCTGCCGCATTGAACATCGATCATCGAGCGATTGAGCTTTATTTGCTGCATTTCCGTCAACGTGACATTTTGTCCCCCAATCGCATTCCACACCGTTGTTCCCACCATAAGGTGCTTCGGACAAAAGACGTCATCGCCAGAAAAGACTATGAGAAGACGGAATATTATAAATGTTTGATGCAGCCATTTGAAATGTACCATGAACTGGGCGTTTACCTTACGGATGGAAACAAAACGGTTGGCGTAATCGGTTTAACGCGATCAAAAGGCGAGAAGGATTTCAGCGCTCTCGATATTCTTCGCCTGGAAACCATTTCGAGATATATTTCCAGCGCGTTCGTTCAACATTCTCTTCATGCAGAAATCGTACATAAGCAAAAACTGTTGGCATCATTCGTAGATCGGTCCACACATGGAATCGTGTTTTTTGACACGAGCTTTCATATCCATTACGCCAATCCAGCCGCAACGCAGCTTTCTGAGGAGTGGCTGGCAAGTACGACTGAAAAAGGAGGCGATTCCGTTGGCCGTTTCATTCAATGTGTCGTACAAGGAATGGATTGGGAGTGTGGAATTGAGAAGACGATCGAACTTCCATGTAACCGTGCCCTCTCTTTGCAGATTGCACCATATATCGGAATGGAAGCAAATGCTCTCCATCCAAACCTGTATATTGCTCAAATGAAACCACACTTTCTGAAACCGAAATGGACGGAAGAGATGGTAGAGGCAAAGTCATTAACGCAAAAAGAAAGAGAAGTCTTGGCATGCGTCTCCAAAGGCCTTACCAATCCGGAAATTGCAAATGAATTGTTTATCAGCGTTAATACGGTTAAACGGCACTTGCAAAGCATTTACCGGAAAATAGGGGTAACGAATCGAACGCAATTATGTTATCAACTAAAAAGCTATACGACCACATGAAAAAGAGCGGAATTCTCTCCGCTCTTTTTATCATGACTCTTTCAATGGGTTCCGGTGAAGCTTGGATAACTCGCCACGGGGTCTTTTTCGTTGTCTATGGCACAATATTCCCTGCCGCCTTATAAAGCCGATACCATTCCTCTCGGGTCAACGGCAGTTCGGAACCTTTGCAGGCATCTTTTATCCGCTGCGGATTTGTCGTGCCGAGCACCACGTGGATATTGGCCGGATGGCGCGTGATCCATGCGGTCGCGATGGCCGTGTCCGCGACGGCATACGTTTCGGCGATGCTTTGAATCGCTTGGTTCAGCTCCGGGAATTTTTCGAAATTCCCGAGAAAAGGTCCTTCAAAGCTTCCATGCTGAAACGGCGACCATGCTTGCATCGATATGTCATGCAGACGGCAGTAATCCAGCAGGCTGCTGTCGCGGTTGATCGACTGGTCGATCCCCATGTTCAATGCGATGCCAGAGTCGATGGCGGGCGTATGCGCGATGCTGAATTGGAATTGGTTCGCGACGATTTTGTGGGGGATGTATTTTTGCAAAAGCTCGATTTGCGCCGGATTGTGGTTGGATACGCCAAAATACCGCACTTTTCCGCTGCGATGGAGGACATCGAACGCCTCTGCAACCTCTGTTGGCTCCACCAATGGATCGGGGCGATGGAGGAGAAGAATATCCAGATAGTCGGTGTTGAGTCGCTGCAAAATGCCGTCGACCGATCGAACAATATGTTCTTTTGAAAAGTCGTAGTAGTTTTCTTTCGACCGAATCCCGCATTTGCTTTGCAATATCATCTTTTCGCGAATGCCCGGATTCATTTGGACCGCTTCTGCAAACAGCTCCTCACACCGGCCTTGGCCGTAAATGTCGGCATGATCGAAGAAATTGATCCCTTCGTCCATGGCGGTGCGAATCAGCGTTTCTGCTTCACGCCGTGAAAGTTGGACGAGCCGCATGTTGCCCATAATCAGGTTGGAAACAGTAAGGTCGGTATGGTTCAATCGGAAGTATTTCAATCGGAATTCCTCCTCTGCGCATCGTTATCAGTAGAATAACACCGGGCGCCTGCCCATGTTAATAGGGAGAAAACGTTCGCCCCGCATACTTGCAACAGGGGAGGGAAAAATGAACCAAACAGCTGCACGATTGGGTAGGGGGATGAAAGATGAAAATTGGCAGCCATGTGAGCACGAGAAACGGGTATTTGGGGGCAGCCCAGCAGACTGTCCGTCTGGGGGGGAAGTCGTTTCAGTATTTCCCCAAAAACCCGCGCAGCTTGACGGTGAAGCCGTTTGATCACCAGGATGCGAACAACTGCGCTCGTTTTTGCCGAGAGCATGGTCTGGTCTCGATCGCCCACTCGGCTTACCCTACCAATTTATCGGAGGCTGACGAGGCGATGCGGCGCGTGATGATGGCATCCATCGCGAACGATCTGGAGATTGCGGAAGCGTGCGGATCGATCGGGGTTGTCGTTCATTTTGGCAAATACAAAGGGGCCGACCCGCTGGCAGGGTATACGCTGATGATCAATATGTTGAATCAACTGTTACGCGATTGGGAAGGCTCCGCCCTCGTGTTGCTTGAAAACAATGCCGGGCAAGGCGCAAAAATGGGGATCACGTTCGAAGAGCTTGTCCAAATCCGCAAGCTTTCCGCGTATCCGGAGAAGATCGGGTTTTGCCTCGATACGTGCCACGCATTTGTCAGCGGGCTATGGAACGGAAGCAATTGGCCGGCGCTCGTGGAAAAAGGGACGGAGTTGGACTACTTCCCCCACTTGAAGGCGGTGCATTTGAACGATTCCATGCATGAGACCAGCTCGTACCGCGATCGCCACGCGAACGTCGGCAAAGGGTACATCGGGGAAGCGAGCATGCGGGAGTTTTTGCAATCACCGGTGATCCGGGAGCTGCCGGTGATTTTGGAGACGCCCAGTTCGGCTTCGTATACGCATCAAGAGGAGATTGCCTACGTCCAGGCACTGGCAGAAGCGAAAAACGAGGGTAGTGCCAAAAAGGGAAGGCAGCGGCGGTAGGGTGGTGCGATCATCAGCCAGATGTGACGGCTGCTCGTTTATTTTATTTGAATTTTCACCAAAATCACACATTGACACCGCGTCATTCGACATCTACAATACATAAAAAAGATATATATAGTTTCGATATAAGGGGGGAGCGAATGCCGAGGGAGAACAAGAGCCGGTACGCGGTGCTGGGGATGTTGAGCGTCCATTCGATGTCCGGCTATGACATTAAGAAGCAAATCGAAAAAGGGATCGGCAACTTCTGGAGTGAAGGCTATGCGCAAATTTATCCGATTTTAAAGCAGCTGGAGGAAGAAGGGCTGGCGATCTGTGAAGTGGAGCGGCAGGAAGGGAAGCCGGATCGCAAAGTGTACACCATCACCGAAACAGGCAGAGCGGTATTCATGCGATGGCTGACCGAACCGATCGGCCAGTATCCGATGCGCATCGAGGTGCTGCTCAAGCTGTTTTTTGCCCATCATGCCGATCCAGCCATCAGCATCCAGCATGTGAAACGGTTTCAACAGGAAATGGAAAAAACGTTTGCAGATTATAAAGCCCAGGAGCGGGAAGGGGAAGCGCTGATGAAGGAGGGGGGCGAACGCGCGCGCTATCAACGGATGGCCATCCGGTTTGGGCTCTATTACAGCGAAGCGCTGTTGGCATGGTGTGAGGAGACGATTACCGAGCTGAAACGGATGGAAGATAGACAGGGCGAAGCTGGTTGCAAACGCACGCTGTATTCTGAAATTTCAAAATCAACCGAGTGATACCGTCAAGATGCACCCTTTCCGGAAGGCAGCACGATTGAAACAGCACTGATTACATAGTGTGCGCGGTTGTTTGCCGCACAAATCGTACCGTATGATGAGGAGGAATTGGCACATGGCTTGGATTTTGAATGAGAATCTCAAAAACGCCGCGAAACAATACCCGCAGCAGACAGCCTGTCTGTTTGACGGCCAGCGTACCTCGTATGAACAGCTTGATCTCTTTGCCGATCGGTTCGCCTCCGCACTCGCCAAACAAGGAATTGGAAAAGGCGACACAGTGGCGCTGCTGCTCGATAACTGCTTACAATTCGTCATCGCTTACTACGGCATCCTCCGCACAGGCGCAGCGGTGGTTCCGATGAACCCGATCTATACGGCGAGGGAGATCGCCTATATCCTCACGAACAGCCAGGCAAAAGCCGCAATTGCAGGCCCGGCCGCAAGCAAAATTTTGGCTGACTGGAAGCAGCAGAGCGGTACGCTGGAGCTGGTGATAGAGACGGAGGCCGCCCAAGGCGAATGGTCATTCGAGCAGTTCATGCAGGAAGGAAGCGAATCGTTTGAAAGCGCTTCCGCTACGGAGGACGATCTCGCGGTTATTTTGTATACATCCGGCACGACGGGCGATCCAAAAGGCGCGATGCTGACGCACCGGAACTTGGCTTCGAATGCGGAGGCAGTTTGCCAGCTGTTCGATTTGACGCATACGGATCGGGTTGTGGTGGTTCTGCCCGTTTTTCATGTATTCAGCATGACAACCTGCATGAACGCATCCATTGCATGCGGTGCCACGATGCTGATGCTGCCCAGGTTCAGCCCGGCGGCCGTCGTGGACATGATCCGCGATGAAAAGGCGACGGTCTTTTGCGGCGTTCCCACGATGTACAGCTTTATGCTGCAGCTCCCGCAGGCGACGGCCGATGATTTCCGTTCGCTGCGCCTGTGTGTGTCCGGAGGAGCGGCGATGCCGGTCGAGCTTCTGAAAAAATTTGAAGACAAGTACAAGACGCCGATTCTGGAAGGGTACGGGCTGTCCGAGTCGTCACCGGTGGCCGCATTCCATACGCTGACCGGGGTGCGCAAGCCAGGTTCGATCGGAGTGGCAATACCCGGCGTCAAAATCCGCGTCGTCGATCAGGATGGCCGCGACGTCCCGACGGGTGAGGTCGGCGAACTGATCATCTACGGCCCTGGCGTGATGAAAGGATACTTGGGAATGCCGGAAGCGACGGCAGCGGCGATCAAGGATGGCTGGCTGTACACAGGCGATATGGCGACGATGGATGAGGACGGGTTCCTGTTTATCGTCGACCGGAAAAAAGACATCATTTTGGTCGGCGGCTATAACGTGTACCCGCGTGAGGTGGAGGAGGTTTTGTATCAGCATCCCGCTGTGGTGGAAGCGGCTGTGATCGGCCTGCCGGATCAGGAGTATGGCGAGATTGTCAAGGCGTTCATCGTGAAGCAGGATGAACAGCTGACGGACCGCGAGATCATGGAATTTTGCCAAGACAAGCTGGCCAAATACAAGCTGCCGAGACAAATCGAGTTTTTGCCCGAGCTGCCCAAAAATCGGACGGGGAAAATTTTGCGCCGAGCATTGCGGAGCTAGAGCGGCAGGCTGTGAGCGGGCTGGCAGCCTTTGGCAAGAGCGGCTATAATGGAAGCGGACATACCGCCGCAAAGGAGAGGAAGCAGTTGAACTATCATCGCCTTGGGAACAGTGGCCTGCACGTGTCGGCTTTGGGCCTTGGCACGAATTCGTTTGGCAAACGCGCGGACGAAGCCACCTCGACGCGCATTATCCATCATGCGCTGGACAATGGAATCAACTTCATCGACACTGCGAACATTTATGCAGGCACGGAATCGGAACGGATCATCGGACAAGCGCTGGAAGGACGACGGCATGAAGTGGTGCTGGCGACAAAAGCCGGTTTGGTACGCGGGCAAGGGCCGAATGCGAGAGGCTCTTCCCGCTACCATGTGATGCAAGAGCTGGAAAACAGCCTGCGCCGCCTGAAAACCGATTATGTCGATCTTTTCCAGATCCATACGTTTGATCCGCATACCCCGCTTGATGAGACGCTGCGGGCGCTCGATGATCTGGTGCGCGCAGGGAAGGTGCGCTATATCGGGGCGTCCAACTATGTAGCCTGGGAGATCATGAAAGCGTTAGGGATCAGCGACAACAAAGGATACGTCCGCTATGTTTCCACACAGATCAGCTATTCGCTTGCCGACCGTACGCCAGAGGCGGAGCTGGTGCCGATGTGCCTTGACCAGGGCGTGGGCATCATCCCGTATTTTCCGCTGGCCGGCGGCATTTTGAGCGGGAAATACAGTCTGACCAACGAAGCTCCGGCCGAGTCGAGAGCCAATACCGACCCAGGGTTCCAGCGGTTCCTCGGTGAGCGCAACGTGTCGCTCGGCGAAAAAGTCAGCAAAATCGCTGCGGAATGCGGCTATACCCCAAGCGTGCTTTCGCTCGCGTGGCTGATGGAGCGTCCGGCCGTGTCGACGGTCATCGTCGGGGCGACGCGCGTTGAGCAGCTGGAGGATAATTTGCGGAGCGCATCGATTACGCTCGATGCGGACGTCATCAACACATTGGATGAGATCAGTGATCCATTCCGGTACGGGGAGCCATTCGCCTTTTACCGGTTGCCGTAATCAGGGCGGCTGTGCAGAGAAACACTCGCACAGCCGCTTTTTGCTTTTTCCCTAATCTGCTGATTCCATTTTCCTTGTATGAAACTCTTTACACATAAGTTTAATTAGACTATAAAAAAGAGGGGACTTACAGCAACAGATTGTCATCGGTCAGGTGGGAGAAAAAGTGGGGTATATTGTACAGTTTATCATTGGCGGGACCATTTTGGTGTGCGCATCGCTTTTAAGCAAATCGAAATACTTGTTTTTGTCGGGCGTCATCACATTGCTCCCGATCATGACTTTGATCAACGTTAGCTTGCAGAGCAAAAACATGAGCATGGCCGATTTTCGCATCACGCAAAAAAATGCGATCATGGGAGCTTTTGGGGCTGTGATTTTCATTAGCAGCATCTATTTGCTGACAAAATGGATGAAGCCTTCCGAAGCTGTGATCAGTGCAGTTGTCATCTATATTCTTTATATGGCCGGATGCAAGTATTTTTTTGCGTAAGGATTTGCTTTTTTGCAACGATCTCATTCCCGTAACGTACTAAGGTTAGAGATTTCATTTTATTGGCTAGAATGAGTGGGAAAGGAGTGTTGAAGATGGAGCAGATTGTGCAACTCGCAAAAGATTACTGGCCGATCGCGCTGGTCGGCTTGCTGGTCATAGTCGCGTTTCAATGGATCGTTCGCAGCCTGTTTCGCCTGGTAGCGATTCTGGCCGTTGTGGGCGTCATCCTGGTCGTGTTTTTCCAATTCAGTTCGGATCAAGTGATCAACATGGGGCGTACGGCAGTGAAAAACACCGAGAAAGTCGTGCAGCAGACGATCACGCCACTGTTACATAACGAATTAAAGGACGCCGACATTACGTTCCAGCCGGATGGCAGCTATGAAATGAAGACAGCGAGCATCCGGATTACCGGCAAAAAAGGTGAATCAAAGGCAACCGTGTACTACAAAGAGGAGAAGTGGGACGTAGACATCGGGCAGCTGGGGCACCTCTTTCAGGAGCAATTGAAAAAAGCGGAGGACGCTGCTGAACAAAAAGCACAATGACGCGGTGACATCGCGTGCGCAGCCGATCAAGAAAGACACCCCTGTTTTTCGCAGGGGTGTCTTGTATTATAATGGACCCACACGAAAAGAGCGCAACGGCATCGCGGCCGCAGCGTCAACCATGTACGGGAAGGTGAAACCATTGTACCATCTGTTGAACAGCCAGGTGAAAGACTTGCAAATCTCCGGCATCCGCAAAATCAGCAACCGCATCATGAACGACCCTGCAATTATAAACTTGACGCTGGGACAGCCGGATTTTCCCACGCCGGATAAAATCAAGCGGGCGGCCCAGCAGGCGATCGCGGAAAATAAATCGTCCTATACGCACAATGCGGGCATGCTAGCGCTGCGCGAAGCGATCAGCGCCTATATGGACAAGCTGTACGGGCTGTCCTATCGTGCGGAAGATGAAATCATCGTGACGAATGGCGCCAGCGAAGCGCTTGCGATCACGTTTCAAACGATTTTGGAGCCGGGGGTTGAAGTCATTTTGCCCGCCCCGATTTATCCGGGGTATGAGCCATTGATCCGGTTGTGCGGCGGCGTGCCTGTCCTGATTGATACGCGTGAAACCGGCTTTAAAGTGAACGCAGCGATGATTGCGGCAGCCATCACCGAAAACACCCGATGTGTCGTGCTGCCGTATCCGTCCAACCCGATCGGCTGCACGCTGGACGAAAAAGAGGTGCGCGAAATCGCCGACTTGCTTGTAGACAAGGAGATTTTTGTCGTGTCCGATGAGATTTACAGCCGCCTGACCTATGATGGCGACCATTTCTCCATCGCTGCGATTCCCGGCATGAAAGAAAAAAGCATCGTGATCAACGGGCTGTCGAAATCGCATGCGATGACGGGCTGGCGCATCGGCTTCACACTTGCCCCCGCGCCCATTACCGCCGAAATGCTCAAGCTGCATCTGTATCAGACGGTCTGTGCCAGCACGATCAGCCAGTACGCCGCATTAGAAGCAGTGACTTCCTGTCTGGATGACGAGGAAGCGATGAAAGCGGAATACCGCAAACGCCGAGATTACGTATACGCGCGGCTCACGGCCATGGGGCTTGCCTGCACGAAGCCGGAAGGGGCTTTTTACGCGTTTGCCTCCATTGCGCATCTGGGCATGCCAGCAAGTGATTTCGTCATGAACCTGATCGATGATGAAAAAGTCGCGGTCGTGCCCGGCGAGGCGTTTTCCCGGTTTGGGGAAGGCTATATCCGGCTATCGTATGCAGCATCGATGGAGCAGCTGGAAGAAGGCTTGAACCGGCTTGAGCGGTTTGTGCAAACATGCCAGCGAGCATAACGAACCAGCACCACAGGGTTTGTGAAGGTGGTGCTTTTTTTCGTGCGAAACCAGTTGGGCTCAGACGGCACAAGGGTTGACTCCTAGCCAGTACCCGATTATCATTTTCAGAAAAAAAAGGAAGTGTCGATCGACATGCGGCAACCGAAAATCATGATATACAGCCCGAACGATGCTGCAGTGTACGCTGATATGCTGGGCAATCAGCTCGGCGTGGTACATGTGCACGCAGCATCCACCCCCGAGGAAGCGGCAGAAAAGCTGGACGGGACAGAGGTGATCCTCGGCTGGAAAATCCCGCTGGAGCTGTTGGCCAGCCCTGCTGCGGCTTCCGTGCGCTGGATTCAATCGATGGGAGCTGGCGTTGATGATCTGGTCCGATCCCCGCACATCGCCCCGCATGTTCGGATTTCCCGCGTCGTCGGTCAATACAGCGCACCGATGGCCGAGTATGTGTTCGCCCACCTGCTGGCCGAGTATCAAAATCTGAACCAGATGAAGAAGTCCCAGCAAAACAAAGAATGGCGCCCATTCGTGCCGGAGCTTTTGGCTGGTAAAACGATCGGCATCGCCGGTCTCGGCTCGATCGGCAGCGAAATGGTTCGCAAGGCGCGTGCATTTGACATGACGGTGCATGGCCTCAGCTATTCGGGCAAGCAGGCGCACCTGGTCGATCGCCATTACGGTCCGTCAGAGTGGGACGCGTTTGTCCGGCCGCTGGATTGTCTGGTGCTGGTATTGCCGCTTACGGCCGCGACCGCACAGGTCGTCAACCGTGAGCTGCTGCGTGCCATGAAGCCGGACGCCTGCCTTGTCAACGTAGGGCGCGGCAAGCTGATCGTCGAGCACGACCTCATCGACGTGCTGCGCGAGGGCCATTTGCGGGCGGCTGTTCTCGATGTGTTCGAACATGAACCGCTCCCAGCGGACAGCGAGCTTTGGAAGTTGCCGCAGGTGCGGGTAACGCCGCATCTGTCCGGAATGAATACCGACGAGCGGATTTGCCGGTATTTTTCCGAAAACCTCAAGCGATATGTGCAAAACGAGCCGCTAATGGGAGCGGTTGATCGCCAGCTCGGTTATTAAACATGCCAAAAATGCCAAAAGAGCGAGCCCACCATGCAGGGCTCGCTCTTTTGCAACCATTGATCAAGACGAAATCGTTTTTTCGCCCGGCTTCCAATCCATCGGGCACAAGCCGCCGGATTGCAAAGCTCCGAGGACGCGCAGCGTTTCATCTACGCTGCGGCCCACCTTGGAATTGGAGACGACATAATATTGGACAATCCCTTGGGGATCGATCAAAAAGCTGGCCCGAAGCGGAGCTTTGGTCGCTTCATCCAGCACGCCGTACAGCGTCGTCACTTCTTTGCTGAAATCGGAGGCAAGCGGGAACGAAAGCGGGCCGATGCCGTCTCCTGTACGCAGCCATGCTTTGTGGGTATGTATGCTGTCCGTGCTGACGCCGAGTATTTCCACATTCAAGTCGGAAAATTCGCCGATCCGCCGATTCAGACTCACGATCTCCGTCGGGCAGACGCGGGAAAAATCAAACGGGTAAAAGAACAGCAGCAGCCATTTCCCAAGGTAATCATCGAGGCTTTTGGGAACGGGAAAACCGCTGTCATACGTGATCGTATCAAGTGTGAATGAAGGTGCCGGAAGTCCGATCCGAGCTGTCATGGGAACCCCTCCTAGAACATTATGGTACTAAAATAGCATGCAGAATTGTTAAAATCAATATCTTTTTAAAATAATTATAAACTAGCTGGGGATGATAGAAAAAAGCAACCGTCTGCAAAATGCGAGAGCGGTTGCTTGCTGTTTCTTTACTGATAGGTTGCGAAAGCGATAATGCCTTCCTCATCATCGAGGACCAGTTCGATCGCCGCCGCATACGGATTGCGCTGCATGCGGGACTCCAGCCAAAAGCGGATCGCCTCAATCATGTTCGCTTCGATGAAGATTTGCTGCCGGGAGTGGGCTTCCACTTCAGCGGAAAAGCCGTGGTCTTCATCCCACATCAATTCGACGCTGACGTCCGTTGGCTGCAGTCCTTTTTTGGATGCGACATGCAGGCAGATCGCATTGATGACATCCTGCTCGGAAAACTTTATTTTCTCCATGGGTTAACCTCTCGCTTGACTTGCTTCGCCTTGAAGTACAGGAACGCTTTGCGGATCAGGAAGAGAACCGCCACGATCGCCATCATGTTGATCAGGAAGCCAAAGATGGCACCCATTGCACCCATATTTCCAAACAGGCTGCCAAACAGCATACCTGCCAGACCACCGACCAACAAGCCTTTCATGAAGCCGCCTTTGCTTGGCTGTGCGACGGAAGGGGAATTCGTCGGCGTCGTGGTGTTGCTTTTGTTCACGGTCGAATTTTCATTGGTGACCGTTTTGTTCGGTGTCGTGGTTGTCGTGTTGGAGTTAAACGACTTTTTCCCCGATTTGTAGCCTTTTGCATCGACAGAATCGTAGCCGAGACCAGCTGGGGCGAGCACAAGGACGAACGCAATTACCAACATAATCAGTTTTTTCATAGTCGTCAGATCCTACCTTTATTTTTGATTATATAATCATATTCTAATATACGTGTGAATGAAAAGCAAATGACAGAAACGTCACATTTACCCGCGATATTCCAGCAAGTATCTGCTAAACCGGAAAATGCCCTGCCACAAGCCGTGTAGCGCGAGTGCGTGCGCATCAGATCGTATAAAATGTAAGCGCTTTTTTGGTAGTTTGCAACCGTTGCAGTTTTGGGAAAAGAGGAGTAGCGTATTATCGTTCTGATGTCGTTGTTAACGCTGAATCGTAAAGAGCGGGGGAACCAATTGATCGGGGTGAATCTCAGCAATGAGTAGGGCGACTCGTCCGTCCGAATCCGACAGCTAACCTCGTAAGCGTAGGTGAGGAGGTTTATCATGTGCTGTAATACGACTTGATCCTCTCATTCGTGCTCATGTCTCGATTTGCCTTGTAAATAGACAACATGAAGATGAAGTGGGGAAAGATTCGAGTGGTTGCAAAATTAAAGCGCATTTTCATCGGACGACCAATGAAGTCGACAGAGTTGGCTGAAGAAAAGCTTACCAAATTAAAGGCGTTGGCTGTGCTATCGTCTGACGCGCTTTCGTCCGTAGCGTACGGTACCGAACAAATTTTGATTGTGCTGATGGCAGCAGGGTTTTCCGCGCTGTGGTATTCGATTCCGATTTCACTGGCGGTGTTGGGACTGCTGACCGTCCTCGTCTTGTCGTACCGGCAAACGATCTATACGTATCCAACAGGGGGCGGCGCCTATATCGTCGCAAAAGAAAATCTCGGCACACCAGTCGGGCTCGTGGCTGGCGGTTCGCTTTTGGTCGATTACATTTTGACCGTTGCCGTCAGTTCGTCAGCGGGGACGGATGCGATCACATCTGCTTTTCCCGTATTGCATGACGACCGCGTCCTCATCGCGCTATTGATGATTGCGGGTCTCACGTTGCTGAATTTGCGCGGGATTACGGAATCGGCTTCGATTTTGGCGCTGCCTGTCTATCTGTTTGTATTTGCTATTTTCGTTTTGATCATCGGCGGCACGTATCGGATTCTCACCGGTTCTGTCCCGGCGGCGGCCCCAACGTACGGCCTGTCTGTTCACGGCATCGGTCTGTTCATGCTCCTAAAGGCGTTTAGCTCCGGCTGTTCCGCATTGACAGGGGTCGAAGCGGTTTCCAACGCGATCCCGAATTTCAAGGCGCCTGCTGAAAAAAATGCCGCGCGGACGCTGGTGATGATGGGCTTGATCCTGGGTGCGATGTTTATCGGAATCAGTTTGATGGCCTATTATTTCGGCATCGCCCCTGATCCAAAAGAGACGGTGGTATCCAAAATCGCCGAGGCCACGTTCGGCAGAGGGTTCGCCTACTACGCGATCCAGGGCGTGACGGCCTTGATTCTCTTTTTGGCGGCCAACACGGCGTTTGCCGCGTTTCCGCTCCTTTCGTTCATGCTGGCAAAAGACAAGTTCATGCCGCACATGTTCAAAGTGCGCGGCGACCGTCTGGGCTTTTCCAACGGCATCATTGTCCTGGGCATTTTCTCCGCGATCTTGATCATCCTGTTTGAAGGGGATACGGAGAATTTGATTCCGCTCTATGCCGTCGGCGTGTTCATTCCGTTTACGCTGTCACAGGCCGGGATGATGAAACGGTGGTTTACGAAAAAGCCGGCGGGCTGGGTGCTGCCATTCTGCATCAACACGCTGGGCATGCTGACGACGCTCACGATCACGCTGATTTTCATCGTGACGAAGTTTTCGCAGGTGTGGATGGTCTTTCTTTTTCTGCCTGCCGTCATCTTCATTTTCCTTAAAATCAACCGGCACTACCAGGACATTGCGCAGCAACTCAAGCTCGATATCGCGACGGAGAAGCCGGTCGTGGGCGGCAGCGTGATCGTGATTCCGGTGGCAGGGATCACGAAGGTCGTGTCGGAAACCATCGGGTATGCCAAATCGCTCACCAATAACGTTGTGGCCGTCTATGTCGGCTTTGACGATGAATCTGTCGAAAAGATGGAGCAGCGATGGGAAGAGTGGAATCCGGGTGTACGTCTGATCGTATTGCGCTCGCGCTACCGCAGCATCATCCGCCCGTTGGTCAAGTTCATCGACACCGTCGAATGGAAACGGGCGGCCACCGATCATGTCACGATCATGATCCCGCAATTCATCGTGAAAAAATGGTGGCACCACTTCCTGCACAACCAGACCAGCTTGCAAATCCGGGCGTATTTGTTCGCTCGCCGCGACATCACCATCGCGACGGTACCTTATCGACTGGAAAAATAAAGAATGGAAACCGGAGGCATTCGCGATGGGCGGATGCCTCTTTTGCGCTACCTGTGCAAGGCAGTACCGGTAGCAGGAGATTGCTTGCAGACGTGTAAAAAGGATGGAGAAGAAAGTGGACCCATTCGCGAAACGTGTGGAATTTTGAAAACGTCTATGTAGGTGAGAAGCCATTTATTTGGTAAAGGCGGGAGTCCCATTGAAACTATCGCAAGTCCATCCCATTTTTTATCACGCTCGCATCAAACAAAAGCAGCTTGCGCGCAGATGCAGCGACCTGGTGCGCCGGACCAAATTTGCCGAAAGCGTCTCGCACGCGCTGCTTCCGCATTCCTGCAAAAAACATCAGTCGCTGTTGCGCCGCAAGCTGGGCAATGCCGATCCACAATTGCAGGAAAACAAGATCGTCAACCTCAAGCTGGCGATCGAGCGGCTCGACGGGCTGCTCATCAGGCCGGGAGAGACGTTTTCCTTCTGGCGGCGCGTCGGGAAGCCGACCAGACGAAGAGGGTTTATCGAAGGAATGCTTTTGTCCCAAGGCAAGGTCATCACCGGAGTTGGCGGCGGACTCTGCCAGATGGCCAATTTGCTGTACTGGATGGCGTTGCATACGCCATTGCAGATCAGCGAGCGCCATCATCACCACTTTGACCCGTTCCCCGACGATCAGCGTGTGCTGCCATTCGGAAGTGGGGCTAGTGTCTTCTATAATTATGTAGACTTGCGTTTCTACAATCCGACCGATCAAACATTCCAGCTTGTGGTCTGGATGACGGATCAGCATTTAAAAGGAAGAATTGTTTCCGACCGCGAGTGGCCGTATGCGTACCACATCGAAGAGCGGAATCACCATTTTTTGCGGGAACAGGATAAAACGTACCGGACAAATGAGCTGTGGCGACACATGGTGGATAAACGGACGGGAAAAACCGTCAAGGTGGAGCATCTGATGAAAAACAAGGCGGAGGTCAAGTACCCGGTTCTTTTTGAGGAACATGCAAATCTGGCGGAGGATAGCGGGCGCACGTAAGCGAAGAATGTGACAAAATCAAGGATAGGTAGATGAAAAGGGCCTGATTCGTGTATGATTACCTTGTTGCAAAAAGTTGGCAGGAAGCGGTTTCATTGTTGGTACAAGCAGGTTTTGCCCATGCTTGCCCACTAGCGCCGCAATCGGAAAGGAGCAAGGAATCGTGGGAGAGGTTGACTTTAAGGTACTTCCCTGGGAGTTGTTTTTGTACGGCGTATTCATTTTTCTTGGACTTGGTTCTGTCTTTTGCTTAGGCTTCATGCGGATTTTCCAAGGGCGTGTGCGTATGGGCGTGACGCTCATGAGCGTTTCGGTCGTCGTTTTTTTCGTTAGCTATTATTTCGTCAATCGCTGGTATTTCTAGGTGCATGGGCCGATCGCTCTCCTCCTCAAGACGGAGCTTGCAATCAATCGATTGTCGGTATGCTCCATACAGAATGGCATGCTATGATTGTACCAACAGATTGAGTTAGCCAAGGAGGAAGTTTTATGGATCATAACGGGGTGAAGGCGATTACGCATGCGAGTGCATTTTTTGCGCCAATCCTGGTTCCGCTGATCGTCTGGTTGTTGATGAGCGATCGTACGGTGAAAAGCATGGCACTGCAAGCGCTGCTGTTCCACATTATCATGAGCGTATTGATTGGGATTTCGGTGATGTTTTCCTATATTATCATCGGAATTCCGTTCTTGATCGTTTTCGGCTTGATGGGAATTTACTATCCGATCAAAGGGATCATTTATTCGTTGTCGGGACGACGTTTCCACTACCCGTTCCTCGGCGGCGTGTAAGGAACGGCAAGCGAAAGCGGCAAAAGCCTGTCTGCATGTGCAGACGGGTTTTTTCATTTGTCGGATAAGAGATTGACAAGATTCGGAAATAAACGGAAAATAGATCGTGCTTGGCGTGAAGTTACATGTATGTAAAGGCCTGTTTACGTGAAAGGAGGTGTCAGTACCAAGTGAATGGAGCGGAAAAAGAAAAACGGCTCATGCACCGAAATGAAAAAAGTTATTTCATCCTCTGTGCGATCGTGAGCGTCATCGGTTATTTGTATCTGATCATTTCCATCGTCGGGATCGCGGTGCTGGCGGTTTTGTTTTTGCTGCCATTGTTTTACCATGCGATCAGTATGGCAACGATCCGCAAAAATGGCGTACGACTCACAGCGCGCCAGTTTCCCGAGGTCTATGAGCGGACGAAAAATCTGGCAGCGCGCATGGGGCTAACCGTCATGCCCGATGTGTATGTGCTGGAGTCGGGTGGTCAGCTCAACGCATTCGCCACGCGCTTTTTCGGGAGAAACATGGTCGTGCTCTATTCGGATATGTTCGACTTGATCAATTCGGGTGGAGACGATGAACTCGATTATGTGATCGCACACGAGCTGGCGCACATCAAACGAAACCATATCGGCAAGCACCTCTTCATTTTACCGGCCATGTGGATTCCGTTTGTCGGGGAGGCGTATTCTCGCGCATGCGAATATACGTGCGACCGGATGGCAGCCTATTATACAGGAAATCCTGAAGCTGCGATCAATGGTTTGACCATTTTGGCGATCGGCAAGGCGCTCTACCGGCAAGTGGATCGGGAGGAGTATTTGCATCAGACGCAGCAAGAACGCGGTTTCTTTGTGTGGCTGGCGGAAAAGCTGTCCACGCATCCCGCTTTACCGAACCGGATGCAAGAAATTCACTTTTTATTCCGTGAACAAGTCATATCCAAAACCGCTTATCCATTAAATGGATAGTAGAGGGCTTCAAATCAGATGAGTGGAGAGTGATCATCATATGGAAAGCTTGCCTCAGATTCCGAGCAACCCGGTTGGATTCTGGCGTCGACTCGGCGCGAATTTGTTAGACGGGATCATCATTGGTGTTCCGCTTTCACTTATCTCGTACCTGATTACAGGCGATTGGCAGAAGGATGAACCGTTCACGAATGCGCTCTCGTTCTTATATTCGTTGCTCATCCCTGTGCTGTGGAGCGGATACACCATCGGCAAAAGGATTGCGGGCATCCGGATCGCGAAGATGAATGGTGAAAAGGTCGGGGTCGGCACGATGCTGCTTCGCTTGCTTGTGGCCTCGCTCGTGTACGTGATTACGCTCGGGATCGGGTTGATCGTCAGCGCGATCATGGTAGGCGTGCGCCAGGATAAACGGTCGATCCACGATTTCATCGCAGGAACGTATGTAACGAGCGACAAACCATAATCGCATGGCCTGGAGACAAAGCCCTGTGGGACGTTCCCATGAGGGCTTTTCCGCGTTTTCGAAACGAATTTGTAACCTTGTCAGATTATTCTAAAAAGAAGGGGGAGACTCCTTTTTCGCAGAATATTTGTAATCATAACGTTTTCATCCAGTGCATCCCGGTGAGTCATGCAAAAGGTTTTCCCCAAGATCATGGTGACAGGAGGACGTGTATGGCAACAATCATTACCTCGACAATAGGCGATCTGCTCGACGAAACGACCCGGCTGTACCCGGAGAAAGAAGCGGTCATTTATCCTGAGCGCAACCTGCGGTATACGTACAAGCAATTTCAGGCTGAATGCGACCAGGCGGCAAAAGGGCTCATGCAGCTGGGAATCCAAAAAGGCGAAAACATCGCGATTTGGGCGACCAACGTACCGGAATGGGTCATCGCTCAATTCGCATCGGCCAAAATGGGTGCCGTGCTTGTGACGGTCAATACCAATTACCGCACGCACGAGCTGGAGTATTTGCTGCGCAATTCCGATGCAACGACGATCCTTTTGATTGAAGGGTATCGCGATGCCAACTATGTGGACATGCTGCAAGAAATTTGTCCGGAGCTTTCGGAAGCGGAACCGGGCAAGCTCTGTGCCGAACGGCTGCCGCTATTGAAAAATGTCATCTATATCGGCGATCAGCCGCGTGCGGGCATGCTCAGCTGGCAAGATTTGATTCGGCTGGGCGATGCCGTGTCCGATGAAGAGCTGCTGGCAAGACAGCGCAGCTTGACACCTGATGAAGTCATCAACATGCAGTACACATCCGGAACCACCGGTTTCCCGAAGGGCGTCATGCTCACACACCAAAACCTCGTGAATAACGCCGTGAATGTCGCGGGCGCGCAAAACATCACGAATGACGATAAAATTTGCATCCCGGTGCCGTTTTTCCATTGCTTCGGCTGCTCGATGGGAACGTTGGCCGCAGTCGCCACCGGCGCTGCGATGGTGCCGCTGATTACCTTTGACCCGCTGCGAGTGCTGGAGGCGGTGCAGCAAGAAAAATGCACCGCATTGTATGGAGTGCCGACCATGTTCATCGCCGAATTGAATCATCCGAGGTTTGCCGAGTTTGACCTGACCTCGCTGCGGACGGGAATCATGGCCGGTTCCCCTTGCCCGATTGAAGTCATGAAAAAAGTGGTGGACAGCATGGGCATTCGCGAAATCACGATCGCCTATGGCCAGACGGAATCATCGCCCGTCATTACCCAAACGCGTGTGGACGACAGCATTGAGCGGCGCGTGACGACAGTCGGCAGAGTGCTTGCCAATACAGAGGTAAAAATCATCGATCCTGTGACCGGCGACGAGGTTGGGCCGGATGTGCAAGGCGAATTGTGCTCGCGCGGCATCCATACGATGAAAGGATATTACAAAATGCCTGAGGCAACCGCGAAAGCGATCGACGCAGAAGGATGGCTGCACACCGGCGACCTTGCGACGATGGATGAGGAAGGCTATGTGAAAATTACCGGAAGGCTCAAGGACATGATCATTCGCGGCGGAGAAAACATTTACCCGCTGGAAGTCGAGCAATTCCTGTATACGCACCCGAGCATTTTTGACGTGCAAGTCTTTGGCGTCCCGGATGAAAAATACGGCGAGCAAGTGGCAGCATACGTGAAGGTGAAGGAAGGCCACACCATTACACCGGAGGAAGTCAAGGCGTACTGCGAAGGGAAAATTGCCCGTTACAAAATCCCTCATTACGTCGCGATCGTGACCGAATATCCGATGACCGCATCCGGCAAAATCCAGAAATACAAGCTGCGGGAAATGGCGGTTGCCCAGTATGGGCTGGCAAAAGCCGATGCCGGCACGACGGCGTAACGTTCCTTGAGAAAAAGCATCCATCGCGGATGCTTTTTTCGTTGTGCAGATCAAAACAGCGTGGAATCGGCCCATTTATTGCCACAATTCAAGCAATTGCTATTTACATTCAGAACTGATCTTTGTATACTGAAGTCAGAAAGTTTCCCTGGTGCAAAAAATGTTGCTATCCACAACAAATCGATCACATAAATTTTTTTTATGCATATGTTGCCTATAGGCAAAAAAATTAGTCCATTCCACATAATAGAGATGACATAAAGAGAGTGGTGAACAATATGGCAAAAGAATATGCAAAAGCAATGCCGATAGAAGAACGTTCGGACGGCTGGAAGCAGGATCGGAAGCAGCCGTCCTTGCAAGAGGTGCATCGTTCGCTGAAGGTGCCAACGACCGGCTCCTGGTTTCGCAAGTTTCTGGCATTTGTCGGTCCGGGCTACCTGGTCGCGGTCGGCTATATGGACCCGGGCAACTGGGCGACCGACATCGCGGGCGGATCGCTGTTTGGCTACACGCTCTTGTCCGTCGTGATGCTGTCCAACCTGATGGCCATCCTGCTGCAAGCGTTGGCGGGAAAATTGGGCATTGCCACCGGAAGAGACCTCGCGCAAGCGTGCCGGGATCACTACAGCAAGCCGGTCAATCTGGGGCTTTGGTTTTTATGCGAGCTTGCTATCGCAGCATGCGATTTGGCTGAAGTGATCGGGGCGGCGGTCGCGCTCAACCTGCTGTTTGGAATCCCGCTGTTGTACGGCGTGATTTTGACCGCGATTGACGTTGTGCTGATTCTGTTCTTGCAAAACAAAGGCTTCCGTTACATCGAAGCATTGGTCATCATTCTGATCGTCACGATCGGCGGCTGCTTTGCGGTCGAGATGTTTTTGTCCAAACCGGATATGCTCGGGATCGCCAAAGGGTTTGTTCCGAATGCGGAAATTTTGAGCAACCCCGAAATGCTTTATATCGCGATCGGGATATTAGGCGCAACGGTAATGCCGCACAATCTGTATTTGCATTCATCGATCGTCCAAACCCGCCAGTTCAGCTTGACCAGCCGTGGCAAACGTGAGGCGATCCGCTATGCCACGATGGATTCGACCATCGCGCTCTTGTTTGCGCTCTTCATCAATGCGGGAATTTTGATTCTCTCGGCGGCTACGTTCCATCGGGCCGGGATGACGGATGTCGCGGATATCAATGACGCGTATCACCTGCTCACACCGCTTTTGGGCACGACGTTAGGCAGCATCCTTTTCGGGGTGGCGCTCTTAGCATCGGGGCAAAACTCCACGCTGACGGGTACGCTGGCAGGGCAGATCGTCATGGAAGGCTTCCTCAATATCCGCATGAAGCCGTGGATTCGCCGCTTGCTCACCCGCTTGATCGCGATCATTCCGGCCGTGATCGTGACGGCGATGTACGGGGAAAGCGGAACCGCGCAGCTGCTGATTTTGAGCCAAGTCATTTTGTCCCTGCAGCTTTCGTTCGCGGTCGTGCCACTCGTCAAATTTACGAACGACAAAAACAAAATGGGCGAGTTCGTCAACCCGCTGTGGTTGAAAATCCTTGCATGGATCGTAGCGGGCATCATCATGGTGCTGAATGCGTACCTCCTGTTCCAGACCATTTTCGGTTAAGCAAAAAAGCGGTTACCATTTGCGCAATGGGGCCGCTTTTTTTGTTTTGGTGCGGTAACCAAATCGGTACAGGCTGCGTCTTACCCAATAAACACATGACGAGGTAGCGATGAAAAACGAATTGCCGAAATCCATTTCCCATGTTGTGCAGACATACGCGGAACAGCTGCGGGAGCTTTTGCCCCAAAAGCTCGTGGGCGTCTATTTATATGGCTCCATTTCACTGGGCGGGTATGAGGAAGGGAAGAGTGACATTGATTTTGTGGCGATCCTGACGATGGAGCTTGCAACGGCGGAGTGTCTTGCGATCGGAGAGCTTCATCGCAAGTTGACAGATGAACTGCCGCTGGCTGCGAAGCTTGACGGCGTTTATGTGACGGAAGCGGATGTGGGGAAAACAAATGCGGAGCTGCGGCCGTACCCGTACTGTGCGGAAGGGGTGTTCCATGCTTCAGGCCATTGGGATCTCAATCATGTGACATGGTGGCTGCTTCATCATCACGGGCTGACCATCGCAGGGAAAGACCGCGCGGCGCTTGCGATCGGGGGTAGCTGGGGTGATGTCATGGCGACGATGCAGGACAACTTGACACGGTATTGGGCGCACAAATCAAGCCAGCTGCAGCTGTTTCTCGAGGACGAATGGGTGGAATTCGCTGTGCTGACGATGTGCCGCATTTACGATACAATCACCCGTCAGCGTATCGTCACCAAAACGAAGGCGGCGGAGGAAGCTTTGGCGGCACTTCCGCAGCGCTGGCATCCGTTGATCAAAGAGGCGCTGAGGCTGCGCCATTCGTATGAAGGAAGCCAGGCGCCCATGAATCGGATGGAGCGTGCCATGGAAACATGTGCGTTTATCCGTGAGTTGATCCCGATCTGCCAGTCACGGCTTGTATAACCTTCCAAAAAGAAAACATGCAAAACGCCCGACGACCAAGCGGAGTGGTCATGGGCGTTTTACGAATTTTTGTTGAATGAGCCGGACCAGGACGGTGAATCCGATCAGTCGCAGCACGAACTCGATGTACACCGAAAAATGCGGGACGATGCTGCCGCCAAAGGCGATCAGGACCACCAGTCCCAAAAAGAGCAGCTGGAACGGTAACGGACGCAGTTCAGAAGACTCCAGAAGCGGTTCGCAAACCGAACGGATCAGCATGGAAGCCACCAGACTCACTTGCCAAAGCGCCACAAGCAGGTACGGGTACAACAGCAAGGGGGAACGGTTGGTCAAAATTTCGAGCAGCGGATTTTCCAAGGAATGCGCGTCATGCCAATGAGCCAAAATAGCAAAGTGCCCGATCAGGCTGATGGTGAGAATGATCATCCCCCCGAACGCTGCCCCCAAATAAACGACCGGGGTGCTGACGCTTGTATCCTCGGTCGCATGGTTGGGAAGGAAAGCCGAGAAGAGGAGCAGCGCATGCAGGCAAACAAAGAACATCGCATGCCAAAGCCAGGAAATATTCAATTGATAGCTGAGCGGGGGAAGCGGTACATAGTGCTGTAAGGAAAAGACGAGACCGAGCAAAAGAACGCTCGCGGCAAGCGCAATGATTGAACCGGCAAACACGGTAGCCCCTTTTGAGCGAAGGAAAACGAACGATAGTGCGGCACAGACCACAATTCCTGCCTGCATCGGAAGAGACAGGGTACCTTGCGCAGCCTTTGCGTATTCCTGCATGAGCGATCCAACGTAGAGGAGGAGCAAGAGCGCCAGCGTGGACGAAAGCGCCGGTGCCGCTCGTTCGCCAAACAGATGGAACAAAAACTGTCGATGGGATTGCAAGCCTGTATCGCGAATGAGCAGGACTATTTTTGCTGTCAACCAGACGAATCCGAGGGTGACAAGCACGATGCCGATCGTCCCCCACGATCCGAAATAGGAAAAAAATCGCAGCCACTCTCCGCCGAACAGGTAGGTTCCCCCTAGTGCAGAGGCAGCAGAAATGACGGCGATCTGCCAAGCCGTTCGGTTCATTTGGCATCATCCTTCACAAGAGCTAGTACCAATCTATGTGGCAGCGATCGCTTTTCAGAACCGATGCGAGAAAGAAAAATTTGGAGTTTTCCTTGCATCTTTTTCTTTTTTCACGGTATTATGGATTTGTCTGCATTTTGAAGGCTGAAACGAGGGATTTAATGTGCCAACTCCAAGCATGGAAGATTATTTAGAGAAAATATACAGTTTAATTGAAGAAAAAGGCTATGCTCGTGTTTCAGACATTGCGGAAGCCTTGGCCGTACACCCCTCATCGGTTACTAAAATGGTCCAAAAACTGGACAAAGATAAATATTCGGTTTATGAGAAATATCGTGGACTTGTCTTAACGCCAAAAGGGAAAAAGATCGGGAAGCGTCTGGTTCATCGCCATACGCTCTTGGAAGAATTTTTGCGCCTGATCGGCGTTGATGAAGAGCACATCTATAAAGATGTTGAAGGAATCGAGCACCATCTCAGCTGGGAATCGATCACCTGCATTGAATATTTGATGGCGTATTTCGATCAGGACCCGCAGCGATCGGTTGAGCTGCTGCGCATTAAACAAGAAGATGAGCAAAAAGAAGAGGAAGCGTAAAAGCAGGACGGATTTCCCCTCACGCTGCTGTTGCAAGACGCATTCATGGAAACATGGTGCGTGCACTTGATACGGCGGTCGGAGGGGATTTTGCTTTTCGCGGAAACGATGGCTGCGAACGACATGGTTTTTGTTCTAAAACAAAATGTCCTCCTTCTATATATGTAGGAAAGGGAGGGGGCGCCGTCATGAAAGCCGATGGTGTTTTTGAAGGGGGAGGCGTCAAGGCGCTTGGGTTTCTCGGCGCGATCGCGGAGATGGAAGCAAGGGGATACAGTTGGGAAAAGCTTGCCGGCACCTCTGCGGGTTCCATAGTGGCCGCATTGCTTGCCGCCGGATACCGAAGTGAAGAAATGGTGCCGATTTTCTTCAAGCTGAATTACCTGATGCTCGTCGCTCGAAGGGGATTGGCCAAAATTCCGTTGGTTGGGGCTGGTCTTCAGCTGCTATTGACAAAAGGGATGCATCCAAGCAGCCGGATCGAAGCGTTCATCGGACAGCTGCTCAAGCTAAAAGGCATGCAAACGTTTGGCGATTTGCCGCGCGACAAGCTGCGAATTATCGCTTCGGACGTCACTTCCGGCAAGATGCTAATATTTCCCGACGATATCGCCCAGTTTGGCATCGAACCCCAGAAGCTGCCGATTGCCAAAGCCGTGCAGATGAGCTGCAGCATCCCGTATTATTTCGAGCCGGTGAAGCTGGCTGCAGAAGGCGTGACCCACTATATCGTAGACGGCGGTCTGCTCAGCAATTACCCGATCTGGTTGTTCGACGTGCCGGGTACGCCGCGCTGGCCCACGTTCGGCTTCCGCTTTGGCGATGAGCAGTCACTCGCTGATCCGCAGCCGATCAGGGGGTTGATCAGCTATACGAAAGCGGTGGTGACCACCATGCTCGATGCGCAAGACCAGGTGTACGTAAAAAAGCCGGACGCGGTACGGACGATTTTCATCCCCACCTTCAAGATCAAGGCCACCCAGTTCCAGATTAGCCAGGAACAGAAGGAACTGCTGTACGAGTCGGGAAAGGCCGCGACGAAAGCGTTTTTTCTGACATGGGATTTCGAAGAGTATTGCAAACAGTATCGCAACCATCAGTAAAAGAGCTACCCCGATCGTCGAGGTAGCTCTTTTTTTATACAGATAAGAATTTATAAAATTCTTATCCAGTATAAGTGCAACCGCGGCCCCGCCAAAAAGCTTGGCGTAGCCAGGTTTTCTAACGTTTATTGAGGAAAGTTGCCATCCTTTACTTTCTCTTTGTTTTTCGCCTTGCCTTTTTGTCCTTCAATCACTTGGAAAGGATATTGTTTTCTAGGGGTGTGCGAATGCCGTTTTGCTGTTTTCGATGCTGCTTTTTCAGCCGGTTTTTTGGGCGTACGTGCGTTCGGCAGAAAACGGCCTGTCTTGAGATACTGATTCACAAAGAACAGGACGATCGCGGCCAACCCGATGACGAGAAGCGTGTTGATCGGGTTTGTATACAGCCTGAAAGCAAATCCAAACGCTGCAAGCAACAGCAGCACTACCATAAGAGAATATGGGAGAAAACGCTTCGGCATGGGCTTCACCTCAATGTGTAATATCGATTTAACCAGTCGTGGCTACATTTCCTGAAGCAACTTGCTGGTCACGTTCACGCATCGCGTCAAAGGCGGCGATGGCCACCTCGACCTGGCTGTCATCCGGCTCGCGGGTTGTGATTTTTTGCAGCCACAGCCCCGGGTAACCAAGGAAACGCAAAACCGGGATGTCTCTCACCTTGTTGGTCAGCTGCAGCACCTCATAGGAAAGGCCGATTACTGCCGGCAAAAGGATGATCCGCTGAATCACGCGTTCCCATAGTGTTGTGTAGTCGAATAGCGAGTAAACGACCACCCCGACCAGCACCGTAAAGATAAGAAAGCTGCTTCCGCAACGATAGTGCAGGGCGGAAAATTTTTGTACGTTTTTTACTGTCAATTCTACCCCGGCTTCAAACGCGTTAATCACTTTATGCTCAGCACCGTGATATTGAAACAGCCGTTTGATCAAAGGAGCTTGCGCGATGGCGAGGATATAGCCAAGCAGCAGAACGATCTTGATGCCGCCTTCCACGAGGTTTTGATAAAATCCGGAAGGCACCCACTTGCCGAACAAAAAGTCGGCGATGATCGCGGGCAAGACCGTAAAGGCCAGTTTGCCAAATAGAAACGACAGGACGCCGACGACCGCTACGCCAAGAATCAGAGTCAGCTTGGAAGGGCCTTTATTCTCCTGGGGTTCATCCGATTCCATGCTGTAGCGCTCGGAGGCAAAGTTCATATGCTTTGCACCGTTTGCGCTGGCTTCAATCAATCCGACGATGCCGCGAATAAACGGGATTTTTTTCAGAGGGGTTAGCCACGCTTTCGATGTGCGAGGTGCTTCAAAATACTCAATCTCCTGGTTCTTTTTACGGACAGCCGTGACCGTAATGCTTTTCCCGCCGAACATGACACCTTCGATGACGGCTTGGCCTCCGTAGCTGGGGACGTTTTGTTGGGACAAGAACATTCACCTTCCTTCTCTTCCTATTGTAGCGCAAATTTGCGCCGCCTGCTACCGACAGATGCCAGTGAACCCAGAAAGGCGGTTTTGTGGTTTTGAAAGGGAAAAGGAGGAACATACTACTAACGTAACAGCCCCTGATTCGTTACGGAGGTGGATGATTTGAGACAGCATGTGGAAACAAAACCGATTGGGTGGCTAAAAATGGCGGAGATTGCCTTCTGGGGCGCCGTCATCTGGGGATTCGCCCGCATGGTCGCCAACTATTTTTCCTTCACGCCATATGGTGTACGCGCTTTTTCCCGCGTGATTGTCGGCATGGGGTCCGAAAATTCGTTGCCAGGCATACTGGTCGGCTTTATCGTCTTGGTCGTGTTTTCTCTGGTTGCCACGCTGTTGTATGCGGTGGTGTTTTCCCGCGTGCATTTGTGGTGGGGCGGAATCCTGTACGGACTTCTCTGGTTCATTTTGTTCGGTTTTTTCTTTCATCTGGCGCATTGGACCGTCAACACGCTCAGCACGGAGCTGACATGGTTTTTATCGCTGGGCATGTTCATCGGGATGAGCGTATCAGCAGAAAAACTGGATATGGAATGAAGCCTGTTCAATGGTTTCCTGGCTATGGTAAAATAAACCCCAATAAAAACTTTTTATTGGAGGGGCATTATGGCATCCGTTCTGCTGATTAACGGGCCCAACTTGAACATGCTGGGCAAGCGTGAGCCGCATATATACGGCAGCGAGACACTATCCGACATTGTGGGGCACGCGGAAAAGGTGATGGCTGAGTTGGGGGGGACGCTTACACATGTCCAGTCCAATCATGAAGGCGTTATCATTGACGCGATTCATTCCGCTTGGGGCGTCCATGACGGAATCATCATCAATCCGGGGGCGTTCACACATTATAGTTATGCAATCCGCGATGCGATCGCTACGGTGCAGCTCCCGACGATTGAGGTACATATTTCAAACGTTCATGCCAGAGAAGAATTTCG
Source organism: Brevibacillus fluminis (assembly GCF_052072235.1). Lineage (GTDB taxonomy): Bacteria > Bacillota > Bacilli > Brevibacillales > Brevibacillaceae > Brevibacillus_D > Brevibacillus_D fluminis_A. Next base: position 2,571,333 of record NZ_CM125436.1, read on the forward strand.
CCATCATTCCGTTATTTCCGCTGTAACGGTTGGCCAAATCGTCGGTCTGGGAAGCGACGGATACGAGTGGGCGCTGCGCGCGATGGTCCGCCGTTTAGAAAAAAATAAAAAGAAATAAGGGAGAGGGCACGAATGACACAGCGTCTTGAACAATTGCGTGAATCGTTTTCCAAGCATCACATCGATGGTTTCCTCACCGATCATACAGCAAACCGCCGCTATCTCAGCGGATTTACCGGATCGACCGGAACCGTGCTCGTTTCGGGCAAAGCAGCCAAATTCATCACCGATTTCCGCTACATCGATCAAGCGACAGAGCAGGCTGCAGGCTTTGAGATCGTCAACAACGATCGTTCGATGATCAAGGCGATTGCCGCGCAAGTCAAGGAGCTTGGCATCAAGCGGCTGGGCTTTGAAAAGCAACACGTTTCGTACGGGACGTTTGATGACTGGTCCAAGGCGCTGGAAGGCGTCGAGCTTGTACCGACAGCAGGGATTGTCGAAGAAATGCGCATGATCAAAACCGAGCAGGAAGTGTCCATGATCCGCACCGCTGCGTGCATTGCAGATGATGCTTACGCGCACATCGCCACGTTCATCAAGCCGGGCATCAGCGAGCTGCAGGTTGCGATGGAGCTGGAGTTCTACATGCGCAAGCAGGGTGCCACCTCCTCGTCGTTTGACATCATCGTCGCATCCGGCGTGCGCGGCGCCCTGCCGCATGGCGTCGCGAGTTCCAAAGTGATCGAGAAGGGCGATATGGTCACGCTCGATTTCGGCGCGCTGTACAAAGGCTATGTGTCCGACATTACACGCACGCTTGCCGTTGGCGAGCCGAGCGATAAAATGAAGGAAATCTATGAGATCGTCCTGCGCGCACAGCTCAACGGCGTGCAGAACATTCGCGCCGGCATGACCGGAAAAGAAGCGGATGCGTTGACGCGCGATATTATCGAAGCGGCTGGATACGGTGAAGCGTACGGACACTCGACCGGCCATGGCATTGGCCTTGAGGTACATGAGCAGCCTTCGCTGTCGAAAGTAAGCGACATGGTGCTGAAGCCAGGCATGATGGTGACGGTGGAACCGGGCATCTATGTGTCCGATCTGGGCGGCGTCCGCATCGAGGATGATGTGCTGATTACGGAGACTGGTTGTGAAATCATCACCAAGTCCACGAAAGAGTTGCTCATTTTACCAGTGTAATTTATAATACTTGTGTTATAGATTGTTAGGGGGCCTACGATGATTTCTGTAAACGATTTTCGCACCGGTTTGACAATTGAAGTGGAAGGCAACATTTTCCAAGTTCTGGAATTTCAGCATGTAAAACCTGGTAAGGGCGCAGCGTTCGTGCGTTCCAAACTGCGCAACATGCGTAACGGCAACGTGACGGAAATGACTTTCCGCGGCGGCGAAAAAGTTAGCCCGGCGCGTATTGAGAACGATAAGATGCAATACCTGTATGGCAGCGGCGACGAATATACGTTCATGAACACGGAAACGTATGAGCAAATCACGTTTACCCGCAAGCAAATCGAGCGTGAATTGCAGTTCCTGAAAGAAAACATGAACGTGCAAATCATGTCCTACAATGGCGAAGTGATCGGGATTCAATTGCCAAACAGCGTTGAGTTGAAAGTTGTTGAATGTGAGCCAGGCATTAAAGGCGATACAGCAACAGGCGCAACCAAAAAAGCGACATTGGAAACCGGCTTCGTTGTCAACGTTCCGCTCTTCGTGGAAATCGACGACGTCCTGATCATCGATACCCGTACAGAAGCTTACGTTTCTCGCGCATAATTCAACATGGCAGCAAAAAAACCCTGGCGATCAGCCGGGGTTTTTACTTGAACAAATAAAACAGCTTAAACAGAAAAGCGGTAATTCCAGCTGCCATCAGTGGCCCCACCGGTATGCCCCGAAAAAAAACAATCCCGATGATCGAGCCGATCACCAAACCGACGATGAGGTGCGGCTCGCTCCGCAGCATATCCAGCCCTTTGCCATTCATATAGGTGGCGAGCGCCCCTCCTGCCAATGCAAGAATCCCGACAACCGTCGTGAACAGCGGCGTGATGTCTTTCCAGCTGATCTTTTCCGAGGCGAATGGAACCAGTACGGCCACCGTCAGAAACAACAGACCCAGCTCAAGTCCGCGCCGTTCCATGGTTGGAAAGAATCGTTCCAATGAGGTGAGCTTCATCACAAGCAGGATGCTGGCGGCCGTGGCGATAATGGGTGAACGCCCGATCAGTCCCACGATTATTAAGATCACGAGCATGATTTCACCCGACAACCACTGCATGTGCATCAAACCCCTGTCCCGTTTTTCTATCATTTTTATGAGACAAGGTACGGAAGTATGCGCCCCTCCTTGACAATGGGTACCAATTGATAGTGGTCGACCTGTGCGCAGAAGTCGATGTCATTGGCAAAGTTGTGCTGCACCAGCCGTTTGCCGGTCGTGGTGGTTCGCAGACACTGCGCGAGCGCGGGGGCAGTCTGCAAATAGGCGAGGTGCATCAATTCGGCGAGATCGTTCGTGTGCAGCGCCGGGGTGATGCGTTTGGCCAAATGCGCCATCAATCCTGCGGCCAGCCCGTCTTCTAGCGCGAATTCCTGGCGAGTGCCGGCACAAAACAGCGTGATGTCTTGATGGAAGGATAGTGCGTGGCGGATGCAAGCCGTTGCATTGAGGAAGCATCCGATCAACAGCGGCTGTGCCCGTTCCGCTTTCTGGATGGCCCTCGTGCCGTTCGTGGTGGTCAGAATGACATCGGCGTCTTTTTTCTCCGCTTGGCAAAGGGCGGTAGGGGAGTTGTTATAATCGAAGTCCGCGATTTTTTTGCAATGGCGTTCGCCGACCAAGATCGTCCGGCTGCCTTTCAGCAAATTCGCCTGACCGATCGTCTCGACAGGGATCACAGAAGGGAAACCGTTCGCCAACGCCGTGACGATTGTCGTGGACGCCCGCAAGACATCGATGACAATCACCGTTCGATTGTTGATCTGGTCGCTGCGGATTTCTTCTACGGTGCTGACCACCTCAAGCTTCATGGAATTCATCTCCTCCCAGTCAATACGCAGACCGTCGTATCACCGCGCAGTCCACGGCGCAGAGCCTCCAGCGACAGAATTTCAGCAGGGGCGATGTTTCCCAGATTCACATCCAGACCGAGTTCTTGCAGCATGGCGACTTGCTGATGTTTTTGCGGCGCTTCCCAAATGAGCCGCTTCGCTTGTTCTCCCGCAAGTCCGGTCACTTGGTGCAAAAAATCCGTGTCCATTTCGCCCGATTCGGAAAAAACGCCGACATTGCCGCTTTCGCGCGCTTCGACGATCACGTAGGAAGCGCCTGCATACAGATCGGCTTCCAATGTCTCCAGCAGTTGATTGATGTCGGCTTTGTAATCGCTCGTTTTTTTACCGAATTCGGAATATACGGTGAAGCCTGCCTCCGCGGCAAATGAGATGGCGCGGTGGCGCTGGTCTTTGGTGAGCGGAAGGGTACCGTCCGATATTTCCAGCGCGTTGAAGCCGATCGCTTTCATGCGGGCCAGGTAGCTTTCCAGCGGCGCCTGCGCGCAGCATATTTCAAAAAAAGTGCCGCCGGGCATGACGTGGAGCTGGTTTGCTTTCGCCAGCTCCACTTTTTGCTGAAGCTGTTCAAACGGATACAGCACCGAGGTGCCAAAGCCGATTTTATACACATCCATATAGGGACTTGCGGTTTGGATGCAGTCATGCGCAGCCCGGAGCCCTAGTCCTTTGTCAATCACCATCGTAATGCCGGTTGTGCGCGGCTTATCAGCGCGAATCCCCGAGGGGTCAAGCCAGCTGGCTGGCCAGAATGGTGTTTCGTTTCCTTTCATGCGGTCTCCCCATTTCTGCTAGGCATTCGCTTTAGTCTATGCCGAACGAGCCTTGGGAGTGAAGAACGGCAGGGTGGGCCTTTGCCCAACAGCAGAAAGGACTATTACGTGATCCCTGGTCATAGAGTTGTCCTAAAGGAGGGACGCGCATGTGGGAAAAAGCCGTTCTCGGGATGGCGGCACTGCGGATCTTATCGGGATCGATCGAAATCGTGGCAGCCTTGCTCATCTTAAAGGTAAACCAGGTGGAAAAAGCGCTGGTGATCAATTCCGGTTTGGCGATCGTCGGGCCGCTCATCCTGCTTTCGACGACGGCCATCGGCTTGCTTGGCATGGCGGATCGATTGAATCTGTGGAAAATGGTGTGGATTTTTGCAGGAATTACCCTCATCTTCGTCGGCGTGCGAAAATGACGCTTCGACCATGCTTCGGCTTTGCAAATGCTCCTTTCGGAAAAATACGCCCAGCCGCGCGCACTCTCGGTTCCAGAGCTGCAGGGAATCGTGGACAAATTTCGGGAAGCGGGCGAGCGCGCTGCACAAGCCGGATGCGTCACACTGGTTGACGCGTCTTCCGGAGCGGTCGTCCCCTTCCCGATTCGCGATTTTCCCGGCTACCAGGTTCCTTTGGCGGCGCGGATTCGCAAGGAGGCCGGCATCGCGACCGGCGCTGTCGGCAAAATCACCACGCCGGAGCTTGCGGAAGCGGTCGTCAGCCTGGAGCAGGCGGATTTGGTCTTTCTCGGACGGGAGCTGCTGCGCAATCCGTACTGGCCGCTTCATGCGGCGAAAACGCTGCGGGCTGAGCAACCGGTCTTGGTGCAATATGCTCGTGCGTTTACCTGATTTGCGATGATATTCCTTCCTGAAACGGACACACTACGAAAGACAGCATGGAAGGAGGATCACGATGGAGTCGTTGGCAAAACGCATTGCGTATCTTCAAGGCTTGACAGATGGGCTGGAGGTTGGAGAGAACAGCAAGGAGGGGCGCATTATCAGCGAGATGGTTACGCTTCTCGATGAGCTTCACGTCGAGCTGAAAACCTTGCAGCTGCGAATGGAAGAAGCGGAATCCTATGTCGAGGCTGTCGATTGCGATTTGGGCAATCTGGAATGGTTCGTCTACGATGATGAAGACTTGTATGAGGATGTCGATGACGATGATTTTGTCATAGAGGGACGCGACCAAGACTACTATGATCTCGATGATAGCGAGGATTCCTACATATACGCGCAAAATATGCGCCAAGCTCCCGCAATCAACCCGTCTTAACGTTACACAGCACGCCTGGTTTCACCGGAATCGCATCCGGTGCGGCCAGGCGTTTTTTCATTTCCTCCCCCTCTGTTCCCTAGCAAAAGCGGCTGCGTCCCATCTCTTCTTTTTTGGCATAAAACAGAATAGGCCGAGCATAGGATTGTGGTAAGTCAAAGTGGACAAAGGGGTGAATCTATGAAAGAAATCGTAGGGCTCATGCCAGGTCCCATCCGTACACTCTTGTCTTCTCTGCCCCCTGCCGTCCGTGAACACCTGGAAGAGATACGATTGCGACAGCAGCAGCCGCTGGAAATTCGCTTTGGGCAGCAGGCCAGCTATATCACGCCGGCAGGTCAGCTTACAGCCAATTCGCGGCACGGGTTTCTCGTGACAGAAGAGCTGGTCGTGAAGCTGATGAACCAGCTGACCCAGCACTCGCTATATGCATTGGAAGAGGAGCTTAGACGCGGCTACATCACGGTTACGGGCGGGCATCGGGTCGGCATCGCGGGCAAGGTGGTGCTGGATCACGGGGAAGTGAAGGCCATCAAGGAGATCACCAGCTTCAATATTCGGATTGCCCGGGAGAAGAAGGGGATCTCGCAGAAGCTGCTGCCGTTTTTGTTTGAGGGAGGGCAAATCCAGAACACGTTGATCCTCTCGCCGCCGCAATGCGGAAAGACCACGCTCTTGCGTGATTTGGCCCGGGCCTTCAGCTACGGGAGCGAATGGGCATCGAGCCGCAAAGTCGGCATCGTGGACGAGCGTTCGGAGCTGGCCGGTTGCCTGCAAGGGATTCCGCAGCGCGATGTCGGGCCGCGAACCGATGTGCTGGATGCGTGCCCGAAGGCGATCGGCATGATGATGATGATCCGCTCGATGTCTCCGGATGTGCTGGTCGTCGACGAGATCGGCAGGGCGGAAGATGCGGAAGCCATTTGGGAAGCGATTCACGCGGGCGTCGCTGTCGTCTGCTCGGCCCATGGTCATGACGTAGCCGAAGCGGCGCAGCGGCCGACGATCGGCAAGCTGATCACACACCGTGCCTTCTCCCGCTACATCGTGCTCGATCGCTCGAATGGCGCCGGTACGGTCAAAGGCATCTACAACCGGGACCTGGAAAAAATCAGCAAGGAGAAACTGGTATGCTCAAGCTGATTGGAGCCGCTGTCATTCTCTTTTCCTGCTCGATGGTAGGCTGGCAGATGGGGCGCTATTACGCGTTTCGTCCGCTGGATATTCGCACCATGATCATTTCCTTGCAGATGCTCGAGACGGAGATCGTCTATGGCGCCACTCCGCTGCACCGCGCGATGGCCAAGATCGGCGAGCGGATGCGCGCGGGAATCGGCCGCATGTTCCTGACCGCATCCGAGCTGCTCATGCAAGAGGATGAGCCGCAAAGCACGAGTGAATCGTGGCGTCAGGCCATCGAAAAAAACTGGAGCCAGACCGCGATGCGCAAGTCGGAAAAAGACGTTTTGCTGACACTGGGCATGGTCCTTGGCAACTCGGACCGCGACGATCAGCAAAAGCATCTGCGATTGGCCATCACCCACTTGCAGGGGCTGGAAGAGGAGGCGCGCAGCGATAAGGAACGGTATGAAAAAATGTACAAAAGCCTTGGCTTTTTGGGCGGGCTCTTGGTAGTCATCTTGATGCTGTAAGCGAGGTGCGTAAGCGTGGATTTCGACTTGACTCCCGTCTTTCAAATTGCCGGAGTCGGATTTATCGCGGCGATCATCCATACGGTGCTCAAAGCGTCCGGAAAGGAAGAGATTGCCCACTGGGCGACGCTGGTCGGGTTCATCATTGTGCTGTATATGGTCGCTCACTATCTGGGGGATCTGTTCTCTGAGGTCAAACGCGTATTCCTGTTCAATTAGCATAAGGAGGACGCCCGGATGGAAATCGTCCAAATTGTCGGACTGGGGCTTGTTGCAACGGTCCTGTCGCTGGTCATAAAAGAACAGAAGCCCATGTTTGCCTTTCTGCTCGCGGTTGCAAGCGGCGTCATCATCTTTTACTTCCTGATCGACAAGATTTCGGTGGTGATCCGCATTCTGGAACGGTTGGCCGTACAGGCCGATCTCAACATGGTATTCCTTGAAACGATTCTCAAAATCATCGGAATCGCCTATATCGCTGAATTCGGCGCCCAGATGACGCGCGATGCCGGACAAGGGGCGATCGCTTCCAAGATCGAGCTGGCTGGCAAAATTCTCATTCTGGTCATGGCGGTTCCGATCATCCAAATCATCATCGAAACCGTTGTCGGCCTCTTGCCTGCATAACCCGCGAAAGGAGGAATACGTGTGTCTCGTTGGGGGAGGCTTCTCATCTTCCAGTTGCTCTTCTTGCTGTTCTTGCTCTTCTTGCCCAGCAATCTAGCTCTTGCAGCTCCACTCACAGCCAATCCCGTCGAGAACCTCGTTCGCGAGCAGGTAGACCACCTCCAGACAGAGAAAATCGAGCAGTTTTGGCAAAAAACGCTGCAGGAATACCAGGGCTATTTGCCAGACATCAAATCGCCAGGCTTGGTCCAGCTGCTGATGCAGGATGGGCAAATCTCCTTCTCCGGCATCGCCAAAGGGATGCTCAAGTTTGTCTTCCACGAAATTTTGATGAATGGCAAATTGCTCTCCTCGATCATCATCATCACGGTATTCGCGATGATACTGGAGACGATGCAAAATGCCTTCGAGCGCAACACGGTCACCACCGTCGCCTATGCGATCGCTTATTTGGTGCTCATGGTGCTCGCCATCAACAGCTTCCATGTCGCGATCAGCTACGCAAAAGACGCCATCACCGACATGTCCGGCTTCATGCTGGCGATGATCCCGCTTGTGATCGCGCTGCTCGCATCGATGGGAAACATCGCGTCTGCCGCGATGTTCCACCCGCTGATCATCTTCATGGTCAACATCAGCGGCACGATCATCTCGACGGTCATTTTTCCGCTGTTGTTCTTTTCCGCGCTCCTCTCGATCGCCAGCCTGTTCTCCGACAGGTACAAGGTCACACAGCTGGCGACGCTGCTGCGCAACATCGCGATGGGCGCGCTCGGTTCCTTTTTGACCATCTTTCTGGCCGTGATCAGCATCCAGGGAGCAACCTCCGCCATCACGGACGGCGTGACGATCCGTACGGCCAAGTACGTCACCGGCAACTTCATCCCGGTCGTCGGCCGGATGTTCTCGGATGCCGCCGATACCGTCATCAGCGCATCGCTTTTGGTAAAAAATGCGGTTGGACTAGCCGGGGTCATCATCCTCTTGATCATCTGCGCATTCCCCGCCTTGAAAATACTGGTGCTGGCGATCATTTACAACATTTCGTCCGCGGTTTTGCAGCCGCTGGGCAACAGTCCGATCATCACGGCGCTCGGCACGATCGGCAAAAGCTTGCTCTTTGTCTTTGCCGCATTGGCAACCGTCTGTCTGATGTTTTTTCTGGCGATCACGATCATGATTGCGGCAGGCAACATTTCCATGATGATACGGTAGGTGAACAAACGTGGAGTGGCTCTCGCTTTGGTTGAAAAAAATCATTCTGCTCGTTTTGCTCGCCGCCTTCCTGGATTTGATTCTGCCGAATACCAACCTGCAGCGATACGTCAAAATGGTGATGGGCTTGATCATTTTGCTTACGATCATGTCTCCGCTGTTTACCATCTTCAACCTGTCACAAGACCAGCTCGCTCTTAAAATGAGCCGGTATCAGCAGGAGATGACCAACGCGACGGATTCGGACATAAAGGGACTGACAAACCGGATCTTGTCCACGCAGGATGAACAAGCCCATCACTACGTGCAGGAGCAGATGGAAGCCATGATCCGGGAACAAGTGAAAGAAAGCTACGGCGTCGAGCTGGCGCAAGTGACCGTCAACATCGAGAAAAAGGACCAGGCCGCGCGGATCGCAAGCATCGATCTCGTGGTGGCCGAACAAGGCGAGAAGCCCTCGGCCGAACGGTCGACGCCGGTCATCAAGCCGATCGAACCGGTGCGCATCGAGGTCGGAAAAGAGCAGGCGGCTACAGCCGCACAGACGCCGAAAACAGAGGCAGCCGAACCGCAAACCAATCCGCTTTACCTCCAGATTCGCGATACCGTTGCCCAGTCGTGGGCACTGGCACCCAAGCAGGTGGAGGTGACAGGCGAACAAGCCCGCGAGGAAAAGTAACGACTGGGTCCAGCATAGAGGCGAAACAGAAGAAGAAAGGGGGTGGAGCCGGATGTTTGCCAAATGGAAACCGTCGATGCGCTATCTGTTTATTTTGCTGGGCGTCGGTGCTGTATTGATGATTCTCACCGATTTTCTCGGCTCAGATAAAGACAAACCGCTCGGGCTGGGGAGCATGCAGCAGCAAGAAACACTTCCGGCAGCGGGCCAGGATCACGCCGGGAGCGTCGCAGCAGGCAGTTCAGCCAGCAATGACTGGATCAAAGAATACGAGAACAACTACGAGACACAGCTCGCCGAAATTTTGGAAACGGTGATCGGAGTAGGCCAGGTACAGGTCATGGTCAATCTGGATTCGACACCTGAAATCGTCATCGAAAAAAACCGGGATTCCCGCACAACCTCAACCCAAGAAACCGACAAAGAACGTGCGACACGTAACCAAAGCGAGCAAACGCTGCAAGAGCAGGCCCTCGTTGTGAAGGACTCCAAGCAGGAGCAGCCAGTAGTGCTCAAAACATTGAAGCCTAAGGTAAGGGGGGTGCTGGTGGTTGCAAAAGGAGCAGAAAACGTCCAGATCAAGGCCTGGATTCTGGAAGCGGTCCAGAAGGTGCTAGATGTACCCGCATACAAAATTTCAATTTTGCCCAAAAAGGGATAGGGGGTCATGAAAAATGATGTTGCGCAAACAAACCGTATGGCTGTTGACGATGCTTGCAGTGATGGTGGTTCTCTCCGGGTATTACTTGGTGAAAGGGCCAAATGAGCAGCTGCCAGCGCTTGGGAACGAGCAAAAGACGACATCGCCTGATGCGATGCTCGGCGTGGATGTAAATACCCAAACGGCAGATCCGCAAACAACGCCTGCCCAGCTCCCGACGACAATCGATGCCTCGGGCGCGGGCGCAGCTGCCCTGCCGACGCCGGATGCGACTGCACCTGACGCGACAGCGACGCAAAACGGAAATACTGCACCGAATGCGCAAGCAACACCTGATGCGACACAGCCGGATTCTTCCTCCACTCCGACAGCCGCACAGCAGCAAGGCGTGACGACCAGCGATTTCTTCCAAGGCTACAAAATGCAGCGCGATGCGATGCTGTCTAAACAGAAAGATGAGCAGTTCAGCATCATGAGCAGCGACAAATCGTCCCCGCAAGCGTATGCAGACGCGAAGAAAAAGCATGAGGAACTCTCCACGCTGGAAAGCAATACCGCCGCATTGGAAGAATTGCTGAAAGGCAGCGGCTACAAAGATGCGGTCGTATTGCCGCAAAATGATAAAGTGCAAGTCATCGTCCAGGCGGACAAACTGACAAATAAAGAAGTGGTCGACATCATCGCGACCGTGAAGACGCAAATGAATGTATCCGGCAACAACGTGATCGTCCAGTCCAAACCATAATCGGACAATTCGCAGTTGTGCGAATCCGAAACCTCTCTTTTGGGGCAGTTCCGGCCGCTTCATAAAACCCGCCCGCCAGGCATGGCAAAAGCTGATGCCGGGTGGGTTTTTTCTTGACGTTGTCCATGTGAAAAGCTACCATGATACATGTGACTGTACATACCCGCGAACTGGAAAAGTCGACAGAATCATTGAGGATACGAAACGGTGTCTCATGGAATTGATATTGTAAAGGAGTGGTATGCGTGTTTAAAATGCATGAAATAAGAGAAATCATCAAGCTGGTGGATCAGTCCACCATCCAGGAGTTTGAGTTGGAAAGCGAAGGAACGAAGGTGAGCATCAAAAAAACAGGTGCGGCCGTGCAAGCAGCACCCGTTGTATATGCGCAGCCTGCGCAAGCGCCAGCAGCAGTCGCGGCACCTGTGGTTGAAGCGGCACCTGTCACAGCAGCACAAGCTGCACCGGCACCGGTTGCGGTGGAAAAGCCTGCGGCATCCGCAGCGGCAGTGGACGAAGCTTCCTTGCTGCAAGTGGTTTCGCCAATGGTTGGGACGTTTTACCGCGCTTCTGAACCGGGCAAGCCTGCCTATGTCCAAGTGGGTGATCAAGTAACTCCGAGCAAAGTGGTATGCATCGTGGAAGCGATGAAGCTGTTCAACGAAATCGAAGCGGAAGTGAGCGGCGAGATCGTGAAAGTTCTGGTGGAAGATGGCCAGCTCGTGGAATACGGACAACCGCTTTTCCTGGTGAAACCGTAGGAAGGCTCAAAGGAGGAGTACCATGTTTCAAAAAATCGTTATTGCCAACCGTGGAGAAATCGCCGTCCGGATCATTCGCGCCTGCCATGAGATGGGCATCGCGACCGTTGCCGTTTATTCCGAGGCCGACCGCGAATCGCTGCATGTCAAGATGGCGGATGAGGCGTACTGCATCGGGCCGACCGCCTCGAAGGACAGCTACCTGAACATGGCGAGCATCATGAGCGTGGCGACGAAAGTCGGGGCGGACGCGATTCACCCTGGCTACGGCTTTTTGGCGGAGAATGCGGACTTTGCCGAAATCTGTGCGGCCTGCAACATCACATTCATCGGTCCGGACCCGGAAGCAATCACCAAAATGGGTGACAAGTCGACTGCGAAGGATACGATGAAAAAAGCGGGCGTACCGACGGTCCCAGGTACGGACGGCCTGATTGAAAGCATCGAGGAGGCGCTTGCGATCGCCTCCCAAATCGGTTATCCGGTCATCGTCAAGGCGACGGCGGGCGGAGGCGGCCGCGGCATGCGCGTGGCCAACAGCGCCGAAGAGCTGGAAAAAGCGATCGGGCTTGCGCAAAATGAAGCCAAAACCGCGTTCGGCAATCCGGGCGTCTATCTGGAAAAATTCGTGGAAGGCCCGCGCCATGTCGAGATTCAGGTCATGGCCGACAAGCACGGCAATGTCGTGTACTTGGGCGAACGCGACTGCTCGATCCAGCGTCGCCACCAAAAACTGATCGAGGAAGCGCCATCGCCGGCGCTTGGCAAAAAGCTGCGCCAGGAGATGGGGGAAGCGGCTGTCGCGGCTGCGAAAGCGGTGAATTACCATGGCGCCGGAACGGTCGAGTTTTTGCTCGACAAGCACGGAAAGTTTTATTTCATGGAAATGAACACGCGCATCCAGGTGGAACATCCGGTAACGGAGATGGTCACAGGCTTTGATCTGATCAAGGAGCAAATCCTGGTGGCAAGCGGCGAAAAGCTCTCCTTTACGCAAGCTGATGTGAAACTGAACGGCTGGTCGATCGAGTGCCGGATCAACGCAGAAAATCCGGTGAAAAACTTCATGCCGTCGCCAGGCCGCATCGTCAACTACCTGCCTCCAGGCGGCTATGGCGTACGGGTGGACAGCGCAGCTTACAGCGGCTACCAAATTCCGCCTTACTACGATTCGATGATCGCCAAGCTGATCGTCTGGGGAAAAACGCGGGAAGAAGCGATCGAGCGGATGAAGCGCGCGCTCTCCGAGTTCATGGTGGAAGGGATTCATTCCACGATTCCGTTCCATCTGAAAATGATGGATCACGAAGTGTTCCGCAGCGGTCATTTCGATACGAAATTCCTGGAAACGTACGATCTGCACCTGGAAGACCAGGAGTAATCAATTTGTAAATACTGGGCTTTGTTGCTATAATGAAAGGTAAATTAGGGGAGGTGCGAAATATGGAAGAGTTTCTGACAGATACAGACAGAACTGAACTTGGAAAAATTCAGATCGCTCCCGAGGTTTTGGAAGTAATCGCAGGCATGGCCGCATCGGAAGTCGAAGGCGTTGCCCAAATGAGCGGTGGCTTGGTTGGCGATATCGCTGAAAGACTGGGACGCAAAAACATCGCGCGCGGGGTGCGCGTCGAGGTTGGAACCAGAGAAGCTGCGGTAGATGTCTCCATTATCGTGAAGTACGGACACCGCATTCCGGAGGTTGCCCGCCTGATTCAAGACAGCGTCCGCAATGCGATCGAAACCATGACAGGGCTATCCGTAGTTGAGGTTAACGTACATATCGTGGATGTTGAATTGAAATCCGAAGAGAAAGCGCAGCCGGTTCCGACCCCGGGTGTCGCCGACGAATATCACAGGGTTCGATAACACGACTTATGCCTCCATTGCGGAGGCATTTTCTTCACCCAAGGAGGGAAGCTCGTGAACTTGTTTGATCGCTTTATTTTGACCATTTACAGCCTGGCGCTGATCGTCGTCTCGATATTCACCATCGGCTTGTTCGTCGGGCTTGTGCCGCTTGAGCTGGTACAGGAGCCGCTGGTTGCGCTGTATGGCAATCCGCTGGGCGCGCTGCCTTATCTCATCGTAGCGCTGATCTTTTTGATCATCAGCGTTCGTTTTTTCATCGGCAGCTTTGTATTCGGCAAACCGACGAAGCAGGAGCGCGGCATTCGCCAGCGCGGCGAGTTCGGTGATGTGACGATCTCCATGGTGACGATCCAGACGATCGCGGAGCGTGCAGCGCGCAAGGTAAAAGGCGTGCGCGATCTGAAAACATATGTCAAATCGCTCGAAAGCGGCAACTTGATTGAGCTGCGCGTCTCCATTGACGGCGAAACGCCGATTCCCGACATTACCCAAAAGCTGCAAACCGATGTGAAAACGACGGTGGAAGCGATCGCCGGTGTGGAGATCACGGAAGTACGGGTAACGGTAGCCGAGGTGCTGACGCAAGAAAACCTCCCGCTGCGCACAAGGCGGATAGAGTAGAGGGTGATTTTGATGTTATGGGAGCTGTTGTGGGAGCATAAGGGGAAAGCGCTTGGCGTTCTTGCGGGGTTACTGTTTGGCTGCATTTACTTGATCGTTGGTTTTTGGAATACGCTCGTCTTCATCGTGTTTGTCGGTACGGGTTATTACATTGGCCGGAAGCTTGATCAAAAGGAAGACCTGCGCGACATTTTGGACAAGATTTTACCGGGGAAATTTAAATAGTAGGTGAACGAAAGTGATGAAACGTAGAACAGCAAGGGAAAAGGCAGTACAATGTTTGTTTCAAATCGATATGGCAGAAACAAATCTCGGCGATGCGTATGCATTTGTGCTGGAAAACACAGCGGAAGACCCGACATATCTCCGCCATTTGGTGGAAGCGACGCTATCCAACCAGGATGCGATTGACGAGGAAATTAAAAAGTATTTGCGAGGATGGCAGCTGGATCGGATCGCCAACGTGGACCGTGCTGTTTTGCGACTGGCATTTTATGAATTGATGTTTGAAACCGAAACACCGCCAAGAGTCGTGCTGAACGAAGCGATTGAGCTGGCGAAAACGTTTAGCGATGAGCAGTCGAGCAAGTTCATTAACGGCGTTTTGTCCGCTTATTTGCAATCGCGCCAGTTCGCGTAATAAAGACAGGTGAAAACAATGAGCAAGCAGGTACTTCTTGGGATCGATACGAGCAATTACCGTACGTCACTTTGTTTGGTTGGTGAAGACGGCGAGATTGTTGCAGAGGCGAAGCGGCTCCTCAAAGTGAAAGCGGGGGAGCGCGGGCTGCAGCAATCGGAAGCCGTCTTTCAGCATGTGATGAACCTGCCTGAATTAAGTGAGCAGCTGGGGCTGTCCGATCAGCAATTGATTGGGATTTGCGTAAGCTCACGACCGCGTTCTGTAGAAGGCAGCTATATGCCTGTGTTCAAGGTCGGGGAAGGCTTGGGCAAATCCTTGGCGATCTTTCACAATGTGCCGATCTATATGACCAGTCACCAGGAAGGGCACATTGCTGCAGGAGAGTACACGTCAGACGAGCGGCCGACACAGGAGCGGTTTCTTGCGGTGCACTTATCGGGCGGAACGAGCGAGCTGTTGGATTGCACGCGGACCGCGACCGGCTACCAGATCGACAAGCTCGGCGGTACGGTTGACCTTCACGCAGGGCAGCTGGTGGATCGCATCGGGGTCGCGCTCGGATTGCCGTTTCCGGCGGGACCGAGCCTTGAGCAGGTAGCCAGGCAAGCCGAAGGGACGTTTCGCGTGCCATCGACCGTAAATGGCTTCACGTTTCATTTTTCCGGAGCGGAGGCGGCTTTGCTGCGCGCGATTGAGCAGGGGGATGTCGCGCATGCCGAAATCGCCCGGGCGACCGAACAGTGCGTCGCCAATACGCTGGAAAAGGTGCTGCGTACCGCAGTTGAAGAAGGCTACCCGCGCGAAATCCTGATCGTTGGCGGCGTGGCTGCCAATCAATACGTGCGCGAACGGCTGATCAAACGGCTGGAGCATCCGTCGGTCAAGGCGAAGCTGTTTTTTTGCGATCCGGTTTATTCGGGCGATAACGCGTACGGGGTCGCACAAATCGGTTGGAAAATGCTAAAATCCGAACGATGAAGGTTTTGTAGCAATTGAAAATTCGCCTTTACATAACTTCCTTCTCTGGATAAACTATGAGTAGTTGAATTGGAAGAGGAGGCTACACTGATGACAGCTATGGTGATTGACGGAAAAGAAACAGCAAAGACGATTCGTGAAGAACTGGCGATAGAAGCAAAAGCGTTGGCGGAAAAAGGGATTGTTCCAGGTTTGACGGTTATTTTGGTCGGAAATGATCCGGCTTCCGAGTCGTATGTAAAAGGGAAAATCAAAGGCTGTGCCGAGGTGGGCATCCATTCGGAGTTGATTCGCATGGAACCGACCGTCACGCAGGAAGAGCTTTTGGCCGAAATCGAGAAATTGAACCAAAATCCGAACGTTCACGGCATTTTGGTCCAGCTTCCGCTGCCGAAGCATATTGCGGAGAGCGCGGTGATCGATGCGATCAGCCCTGAAAAAGACGTGGACGGCTTCCACCCGATTAGCGTCGGCAACATGCTGATCGGGAATGAAACGTTTTTGCCTTGCACCCCGCATGGCGTAATCGAGCTGATCAAACGGACCGGGACGGAAATCTCCGGCAAGCACGCGGTTGTTGTGGGGCGGAGCAATATCGTCGGCAAGCCGGTCGCGATGCTGCTCTTGCAAGAAAACGCGACCGTGACGATTTGCCACTCGCGCACCCCTGACCTCGCTGCGATCACAAAGCAAGCGGACATTTTGGTCGTGGCGGTAGGCAAAGCCCATATGATCGGGGCAGAGCATGTGAAGCCGGGTACGGTCGTCATCGACGTCGGCGTAAACCGGATCGAGACAGGAAAACTGGTCGGCGACGTCAAATTTGATGAAGTGAAGGAAATCGCCAGCTACATTACGCCAGTCCCAGGCGGCGTTGGCCCGATGACCATCACCATGCTGTTGAAAAATACCGTGCGTTCGGCAGAAAGAGAGCTGGAACGCCGTTAATGAAATGAAGGGATGCAAATGAGAGGACAGGAAATCTGGTCGGTCAGCGATGTGAATCGCTACATCAAGCAAAAGCTGGAGCGCGACGAAATTGTGTCCGACATCTGGATACGCGGAGAAATCTCCAATTTTACCCGCCACTCCAGCGGACACATGTACTTCACCTTAAAAGATGGGGAAAGCCGCATCAAGGCTGTCATGTTTCAAGGCTATAACCGATTCCTCAAATTCGTCCCGAAGGATGGAACCAAGGCACTCGTCCGTGGTTCCATTTCTGTCTATGAACGGGACGGCGCCTATCAGCTGTATGCCCGCGAGATGCAGCCGGACGGACTGGGCTCGCTTTATTTGGCGTTTGAGCAGCTGAAAGCGAAACTGGCGCAAGAAGGACTGTTTGCACCGGAACGGAAGCGCCCGCTGCCCGCTTTTCCCCGCACCGTTGGCGTTGTCACCTCGCCTACGGGTGCGGCTGTCCGCGATATTTGCACGACCATCCGGCGCCGCTTCCCGCAGACACAGATCCTGATCGTTCCTGCGACGGTTCAGGGGACGGAAGCGCCAGCCTCGATCGTGGCGGCAATCGCGCGAATCAATCGGCGGGATGATGTCGATGTGCTCATCGTCGGCCGCGGCGGCGGTTCGATCGAAGAGCTGTGGGCGTTCAACGATGAAGGCGTGGCGCGTGCCATCGTTGGTTCACGCATTCCTGTCATCTCGGCTGTTGGTCACGAGACCGATGTGACGATCGCGGATTTCGTCGCCGATATGCGGGCGGCAACGCCGACGGCTGCGGCAGAATTGGCGGTGCCGCATCATCTGGAGTGGCGGGAGCGTCTGCAAAAGCAGGAGCAGCGTCTGCATCGACTCCTGCGCATCAAGCTTGCGGATCACCGCAAACGGTTGGAACAGCTGCAAAATTCCTACGCACTGCGACGGCCGCAGCGCAGGCTCGATGATGCGAGACAGCGGCTCGCCGATGCGCAGATGCGTGCGACCAGCGCGATGAAACAGCAGTTGAAACGCGAGCAAAACCGGCTGACACATCAAGAACAGCTGCTCGCTCGCAGTCCGATCACGCAGACTGTGCAAAAAGAACGGAAAACGGTCGCCCATTTGCAAAACCAGCTTGCCCAATTGATCGGGCGAAAGGTGGCGGAGTCGCGGCTCGCCTGGTCCTCTTCCGTGGCCCAGCTTGATGCGCTCAGCCCGCTGAAAGTCATGTCGCGCGGCTTTTCGCTCCTGTACAAGGAAGAGCAGCTGGTGAAATCGGTACAGCAAATTGCAAGCGGGGACAAGCTCATGATACGATTAACGGATGGAACGATTTTGGCGGAAGCGCTGACAATCGAGGAGGGGAAAACGGATGGCTCGCAAGAAAGTTGAGCAGGAATTGGAAGTACCGTACGAAGAAGCGATGAAACGGTTAGAAGATGTCGTTCGCCGGCTGGAGGAAGGGGACGTCCCGCTGGAAGAGGCGATCGGTCTTTATCAGGAGGGCGTTCAGCTGGCTCGTCTTTGCGGCAGAAAGCTTGATCTCATCGAAGCGCAAATCACGCTTTTGCTGGAAGAGAACGGGGAGCTGAAGGAAAAGCCGTTTATGCTGGAAGGTGAAGCATGATGACGGTGACGCTCACTTCTTACCTCGAAGAAAAAATCACCCTTGTCGAGCAACAGCTGCCGCTGGCTTTGGAAGAAGCGGGCGTACCGGCACGTTTGTATGAATCGATGAAATATTCATTGATGGCAGGTGGAAAACGGCTTCGTCCGATCCTGGTGTTGGCCGTGCTCGAAGCGTTGGGCAAACCAGCCGAGCGTGGGGTTCCGTATGCGGTTGCGCTGGAAATGATCCACACGTATTCGCTGATTCACGACGATTTGCCGGCAATGGACGATGACGATTTGCGCCGCGGCAAACCGACAAACCATAAAATGTTTGACGAGGCGACAGCCATTTTGGCAGGCGACGCGCTGTTGACGCGCGCATTTGCCCATATCGCACAGTCGTACCTGTCTCACTCCGACGTGAGCGCTGTCACTGCGGTCAAGCTGATCGCCGAGCTGGGCAAGCGCGCAGGGGCGACGGGGATGGTAGGCGGGCAAATGGCGGATATGCAAGGGGAAGGACGGCAGTTGACGCTAGACGAGCTTGAGTACATTCATCACCACAAGACAGGTGATTTGCTTGTGGCGGCGTTGCTCGGCGGCGGGTATTTGGCGGAAGCGAATGAAGAGCAGCTTGCAGCCTTGCACACCTATGGCGTATCGATCGGGCTCGCGTTCCAGATCCAGGACGACATTTTGAATGTGGAAGGCGACGCGGCTACGCTCGGCAAAGCTGTCGGATCGGATGCACAAAAGCAAAAAGCCACCTACCCTTCCTTGCTCGGCATGGACGCTTCGCGCGAGCGTCTGCACCGCTTGGTAGCGGACGCGAAAGATGCGCTCACCCGTGCAGGGATGGCGAACTCGGCTTTGCATTTGCTCGCAGATTACGTCGTGTCACGCAACAAATAGGGATGGCAGGAGAAGACCTTAGCACATCGTTAAGGTCTTTTTGTTTTTTAGGGAATATACGTTCGTTCCGATGCGTTTCCGGGCGATTTTTCCTAACAAAGTGGAGTTTTCTCGACAAAACGATTATAATGAAGCAAGTATTTACCTGGTATTCATCTTGAAAGTGAGGGGTTATATGTTACTCGACAACATAAATAGCCCGAAGGACCTGAAAAAACTTACAATCCCGCAGTTATCAAGATTGGCTGAAGAAATCCGGACGTTTCTGATAGAAAATCTGGCGAAAACAGGCGGGCATCTTGCCCCGAATCTAGGCGTAGTGGAGTTGACGTTAGCGCTGCACTACCTGTTTAACAGTCCTACCGATAAACTGATTTGGGACGTAGGGCATCAAGCCTATGTGCATAAGATGTTGACGGGTCGTCGGGATCAATTTCCGACGCTGCGGCAGTACAAAGGCTTGTGCGGATTCCCGAAAATGGCGGAGAGCCCGCATGATGTCTGGGAGACAGGCCATAGCAGCACGTCTCTTTCCGGTGCGATGGGCATGGCTTGCGCGCGCGATCTCAAGGGCGAAAAAAACCATGTGGTTGCCGTCATCGGTGATGGCGCGCTGACCGGCGGCATGGCCTTCGAGGCGCTCAATCATATTGGCCATGAAAAGAAAAATGTAATCGTCGTGCTCAACGACAACGAAATGTCGATTGCTCCTAACGTGGGGGCGCTCCACAATTATTTGGGCAAGCTGCGCACCGACTCGAGCTACAGATGGGCAAAAGACGAGATGGAGCATTTGCTCAAATCGATTCCGGCTGTCGGCGGCAAGCTTGCACAGCTGGCCGAACGAGTCAAGGACAGCATGAAGTATTTGCTGGTCTCCGGCGTTTTGTTTGAAGAGCTCGGCTTTACCTATATCGGACCGATCGACGGACATAATCTCGATTTGCTGCTGGAGACGCTGAAAACGGCAGCCAATACGAAAGGGCCCGTCCTGGTTCACGCGATTACGAAAAAAGGAAAAGGCTATGCACCGGCTGAAGCGGACTCCGTCACCTGGCACGGCGTCGGTACGTACAAAATCGAGTCCGGCGAATCCGCATCGAAATCGGCAGCGACGTACACATCGGTGTTCGCGGACACGATGATCGAGCTGGCGCGCGAAGAAAATCGGCTTGTGGCCGTAACGCCAGCGATGCCGGCTGGCTCGGGGCTGCTCAAGTTCGCACAGGTTTTCCCGAAACGGATGTTTGATGTGGGGATCGCCGAGCAGCATGCGGCCACATTTTGCGCCGGGCTTGCGCTGCAAGGCTTGAAGCCGGTGTATGCGGTCTATTCGACATTTTTGCAGCGCGCCTATGACCAGCTGATCCACGATATTGCACGCCAGAAGGCAAACGTGATTTTTGCCGTTGACCGTGCAGGTCTTGTCGGAGCAGACGGGGAAACCCACCAGGGCGTCTATGACATCGCCTTCATGCGCGCGATTCCCAACATGGTGATCATGGCGCCGAAGGATGAAAACGAGCTGCGCCACATGATGAAAACAGCGGCCGTTTACGACGATGGGCCGATTTCGTACCGTTACCCGCGCTTGAATGTGCGCGGCGTGAAAATGGATGAAGAGATGCACGTCCTGCCGATCGGCAAAGCGGAAATCGTGCAGGAAGGCAAAAATGTCGCGATTTTATCGTTCGGGCATATTTTTGAAATTGCCGAGCAGGCTGTGGCACAGCTGGGTCGCGACGGGATCGCGCCGATGCTGGTCAACGCGCGCTTCTGCAAGCCGCTCGATGAAGATCTTCTGCGCCGTCTGGGCAACGAAGGGTATGACATCATCACGGTGGAAGAAGGATGCGCCATGGGCGGATTCGGCAGTGCGGTTCAGGAATTTTATGCAGCAGAAGGCTACCATGACATCAATGTGACGATCATGGGCGTGCCTGATTATTTCGTGGAACATGGCACGGTAAAAGAGCAACGCCAGGAAATCGGGTTGACGGCGGAAGCGATCGTTTCCCGTGTCCGTTCACTTATTCCACTACACAAGCAAAGGGCATAACAACCATATGAAGAAAGAACGTTTGGACATCCTGTTGGTCGAGCAAGGGTATTTTGCCACCCGGGAAAAAGCAAAAGCGGCGATCATGGCCGGACTGGTACTGGTCGGTCAGGAACGATGCGACAAGGCGGGAACCAAAGTGCCGGTCGATGCGGTCTTTACCGTGAAAGGGGACCTGCATCCGTACGTCAGCCGGGGCGGCCTGAAGCTGGAAAAAGCGATCGAGGTATTCGGGATCGACATGACGGACCGGGTGATGATGGACATCGGTGCCTCTACCGGTGGCTTCACCGACTGTGCCTTGCAAAAAGGCGCGCGAAAAGTGTATGCCATCGACGTAGGCTATGGACAGCTCGACTGGTCGCTGAGAAAGGACGAGCGTGTCGTGGTCATGGAGCGAACCAATTTCCGACATTTGGACCCCGATGCGTTTGCGCACGAAAAGCCGGATATCGCCTCCATCGATGTCTCCTTCATTTCGCTGAAAATCATCCTGCCTGTCCTGTACCGCTTCTTGAAGGAAGAGGGGGACGTGCTCGCGCTGGTCAAACCGCAGTTTGAGGCAGGGCGGGAGAATGTCGGAAAGAACGGCATCGTGCGCGACCCGGGCATTCATCGCGAGGTGCTGCAGACGATCATCCAGTTTGCCCAGTCGATCGGATTTGCCGCGAAAGGTCTCCATTTCTCGCCGATCACAGGCGGAGAAGGCAATATCGAATTTTTGCTCCATCTGCGCAAAACCGCGCAAGCCGACGATCTGACGGCATGGTTCCCCGAGATCGAACGGATTGTGGAGCAGGCTCACGCCAGTTTGAAATAAGCACCAGGCGAAAGGGAGCTTGCGCGTGACAGACGCCGTCGGCTCCTTTTCGCTTCATGTCGTGTATATGCACAAAAAAGAAGCATCCCGTTGCAGAAGCACCAGAGTTTGACATGGGCTTTTTGCAACGGGAGTTTTTCTTTTTTGTCCCAATGAACAGACGGCTTGCTGTCTTTTATGTATGAAACATTGTATAATTGTATAAGGATTTCAACCGTTTCGGGGTGGCAGATGAACACAATAGGGATCGTTGCTATCAAAGGAAAACCGGAAGCGCTCATCGTAGCGCGCGATTTGGTTTATTTGCTTGAACAGAGGGGCATCCATGTATTTTTGGAGGAAAGCATCGCCAAAAAGATGGGACGTCCGGAATCGGCATTGCCTGTAAGCGCGTTTGCGGATCGGGTAGAGCTGGTTTGCGTTTTGGGCGGAGACGGCACGTTGCTCGGCATCGCTCGGATGCTGGCAGGCCATTCGCTGCCGATTTTGGGGATCAACCTGGGGACGCTCGGCTTTTTGTCCGAAGCGGAGCCGGATGATCTTCCGCTTGCCGTGGATAACCTTTTATCCGGGAGATATGATATTGAAGAGAGAAGCATGCTGGAAGCTAAGCTGGTGCGCGATGGCGAGGTATTGGCCACGTTCACCGCGATGAACGATATCGGCATCGCCAAAGGCGCTTTTTGCCGCATTATCCAATGCGCCGTCTTTGTGGACGAGCATTATGTCGTTACTTTCAATGGGGACGGTCTGATCGTATCGAGTCCAACCGGCTCTACCGCCTATTCCCTCGCAGCAGGGGGGCCGATCGTTGCGCCGAATGTCAACATGCTGCTTTTGACGCCGGTGGCGCCGCATTCGTTGACTGCACGACCGATCGTTTGCTCGGGAGATCAGCTGATCCGCATCGAGGTGGACGCCAAGCACAAGGACATGGGACTTTCCATTGATGGACAGCTCGGCTATGAGCTTGAGGGCGGCGATCAGATTTTTGTCAAAAAATCACCGTACATTACGCCGCTGGTGAAATGGAAGACAGGTAACTTTTTTGAGACAATTCGACGGAAATTACACGGTGAATGGGAGTAATGTATGAACAAAGGACAAAGGCATATTCGAATTCGCGAAATCATTACGAATTATGAAATAGAGACACAGGACGAATTGGTTGACCGTCTGTGCGAGGCTGGCTTCAATGTGACGCAGGCGACTGTTTCCCGCGACATCAAAGAGCTGCATCTGGTAAAAGTGCCGCTGATGGATGGACGGTACAAATACTCGCTGCCGGCAGATCAAAAGTTCAATCCGCTGCAAAAGCTGAAGCGCGTGTTGACGGAGTGCTTCATCAACATCGACCATGCGGACCATTTCGTCGTCATGAAGACGATGCCAGGCAATGCCAATGCGGTTGCGGTGTTGATCGACAACATCCAGTGGCCTGAAGTGATGGGCACGATCTGCGGCGATGACACGATTTTGATCATTTGCCGTTCCAAACAATTCAGCCAAGACGTGACAGAGCGACTGCTGGAAATGCTTTAAAGTGAGGTTGTAACCATTATGCTGCTCGAACTCACCATTCGTAATTTTGCGATCATCAAACAGGTGGCCATTTCGTTCCGGAAAGGCTTGAACATCTTGACGGGCGAGACGGGTGCCGGTAAATCGATCATCATTGATTCACTCGGCTTGTTGCTGGGTGAGCGCGCTTCTGCCGATTTCGTCCGCTACGGCGAAAAACGGGCAGAGGTGGAAGGGCTGTTTGAACTGCCCGCGAACCATCCGGCTATCGCCATTTGCGAAAGTTTTGGCGTTTACATTGAAGCCGATGGCATGCTGGTGGTGCGGCGCGATATTTCCGCGCAGGGAAAAAGCATTATCCGCGTCAATGGACAGCTGATTACGCTTGCGATGCTGCGCGAGCTGGGGCCGTGGCTGGTCACCGTTCACGGCCAGCACGATACGCATGACCTGATGCATGCAGAAAAGCATATCAATTGGCTCGATGCATACGGTGAGCAGGCGCTTGCCAGTGTAAAGAAGGAATACGGGACGCTCTATTCGTCCTACCGCAAGCTCAAGCAGGATATGGAGCGAATGGCCAAGAACGAACGCGAGCTGGTGCAGCGCATCGATTTGCTGAGCTATCAGCTGAGCGAGATTGAGAACGCCTCCCTGCAGCCGGGAGAGGATGAAAAGCTTGCCGCACAGCGCAAGAAGTGGCTTCATGTCGAAAAGGTCTCCAAAGGCGTCCAGTCGGCTTATACAGCGCTCTCTGGCGATCAGAGGGGCATGGACTGGCTCGGTCATGCGATGGGCGAGCTGGAGCGGCTGCAGCAGTATGACGAATCGCTCGGTCCGATTATCGAGGCGGTGCAAGCCGCTTACTACCAGGTGGAAGATGCGGTTGGACTCTTGCGGCAATTCGGGAATCATCTCGATTTCGATCCGCGTCAGCTCGAGGAATTGGAGCAGCGATTGGACCTTTTGCAAATGCTGAAGCGCAAGTATGGCAAAAACGTCGATGAGATTCTGGAATATGCCGCAACCATTTCCGACGAACTGGATGAAATGCAGCATTACGAGGAGCGTTTGTCGCAGCTCGGCAAACGGCTGCAGGAGCTGGAGGCTGATCTGTCGATCGAAGCGATGGAGCTGTCCATGGTCCGCCGTGAATGCGCTGCCAAGCTGGCTTGCGAGATCGAACAGCAGCTCAAGGAGCTGTTCATGGATCGGGCGCGATTCGCGATTGAGGTGCGTCAGAGCGAAGATGAGGACGGCATTGAAATCGAAGGAATCAAGCGGAGTGTGGACGCAAGTGGAATCGACCAGGTCGAGTTCATGATTGCCCCGAACCCGGGAGAGCCGCTGCGGCCTTTGGCCAAAATCGCTTCAGGTGGCGAATTGTCGCGAATCATGCTGGCGATCAAAACGATTTTGGCGGACAAGGAGCAGGTGGGCACGCTTATTTTTGACGAGGTCGACACAGGCGTGAGCGGACGCGCGGCGCAAGCGATCGCGGAAAAGCTGGCACAGGTGGCGCAAAACCGGCAGGTGCTCTGCATCACCCATTTGCCGCAAGTGGCAGCGCTCGCCGACGCGCATTTTTTGATCCGCAAAGAGGTCAAAGACGATGTGACGGAAACGATTGTCGACCGGTTGCCCGAGAGCGGCCGTGTGCAAGAACTCGCGCGCATGCTAGGCGGTGCGCAGATCACGGAAAAGGCAGAAGAGCATGCCAGGGAAATGATCCAGATGGGAAAACAGCGCAAAGCTGTCAATTACTCTTGACGGCTTTTTGTTATAAACCATGATCGGCTCGGTAACATTATAGATACACAAAGTGGAGGTGTAGAGGTGTAGGTAGGGAATGTAGGAGTGATTGCTGGTGATCCGACAAGAGAAAAGAAAGTGGATTGGAAGTTTGCTTCTGCTCGTCACAGCGCTCATCGTTTGTTCCACCCCGTTTCAAAAGCTTACATCCATGCCCAATGAATTGCGGTTATTCGCAGGAAGCAATGAAGAACTCCGCTTATCCGTGCCGGTCATGGGCACGTTAGTCAACAGCAATCCCGAAGTCCTTGCCGTCAATGGCACAGAGGGACGTGAAGTACCCGTTGATTTCAGCAAGCCTGTATCCGTCGAGCCGAGACAGGCAGGCAGTACCGATTTGCAAGTAAAATGGGGCAATATGCCGATCAAAACCGTGAAAGTGAGCGTCTTGCCCGATCTGCGCGTCATTCCAGGCGGACAGTCGATCGGCGTCAAACTGCAAACGTCAGGCGTCCTTGTCGTTGGCCATCATTTGGTGAACAACGGCACAGAGAAGTTTTCTCCAGGCGAACGCTCCGGCATTCATGTTGGTGATACCATTATCAAGATGAACGACATGTACATCAATGATATGAACGATGTGAAAAAGCTGGTCAATGAAGCGGGCGCGAAAAACGAACCGGTGCAAATGCTGGTGGTTCGTGGCAAGGAGAAGCTGACGGTCAATCTGATGCCGGCAAAAGACGTCAAAGACAGCGAGTATCGCATGGGGCTCTACATTCGTGACTCGGCTGCGGGAGTTGGCACGCTCACGTTTTATGAACCCAAAACCGGCGCATATGGCGCACTGGGCCATGTCATTTCCGATGTAGACACGGGCCAGGCCATCGTCGTGGGAGACGGCCAAATCGTGCAGGCGAGCGTCACGTCGATCGAAAAAGGCGAAAGCGGGAATCCGGGCGAAAAATTTGCACGGTTTTACAATGAGAGCCAAGTGCTCGGCAACATCACCAAAAATACACCATTCGGCATTTTCGGTAAAATGAAAGAACCCCCAAAGCGAAGCTATTATCAGGAAGCGATTCCCGTCGCTTTGGCGGAACAGGTGCAAGAAGGCCCCGCTAAAATTTTGACGGTTGTGGATGGACAGCGCGTCGAAGAGTTTGACATCGAAATCGTGAATGTCGTCAAACAGCATTTTCCCGCCACGAAGGGCATGATCATCCGCGTGACCGATAAGCGCCTGCTCGACAAAACAGGCGGAATCGTACAAGGGATGAGCGGCAGCCCGATTATCCAAAACGGGAAAATGGTCGGCGCAGTCACACATGTATTTGTAAATGATCCGACGTCCGGTTACGGCTGTTTTATCGAATGGATGTTGCAGGATGCGGGCTTGGGAAACCGCGACTCTTCCGAACTAAAGGCGAGCTGACGCTGCCTTTGGTTCTTTCTTTCCTCTACTTTTGTCGAAAAATATTCAACCTTTCGCCATCGGCAGGAATGAGTTTTATGTCGTCGAATCGTAAGAGAGGGAAACAAAAAAGAAATTTTAATGAACAATATTCGTCACACCAATGCTTGAAATGCTAATTCAGATAAACGAGGAGGAACGTTATTTTGAGTACCATTGACGTGTTATTGGCTGATGACAATCGCGAATTTGTAAGCTTGTTGGAGGAGTACATAAATACCCAAAACGATATGCAGGTAATCGGAGCAGCTTATAACGGGAACGATGTCATCCGTTTGATTCAGGAGCGGGTTCCTGATGTGCTGATCCTTGACATTATCATGCCACATCTGGACGGGCTTGCTGTCCTGGAACAAATTCAGGAAATGCGGCTTCCGACACAACCGAAAATCATCATGCTGACGGCATTTGGCCAGGAAGAGATCACGAAAAAAGCCGTGGAGTTGGGCGCTGCCTATTACATCCTGAAGCCGTTCGACCTTGAAGTGCTGGCGCAGCGAATTCGTCAGATGATTTCCAACAAAGTTGCGACACCGCTTTATACAAGCAAGCCAAAATCAGCCGTACTGCCTCCAAAAGGACGTAATCTGGATGCAAGCATCACCAGCATCATTCACGAGATTGGTGTGCCGGCACACATTAAAGGCTACTTGTATTTACGGGAAGCGATCACGATGGTGTACAACGATGTTGAACTGCTTGGTTCGATTACAAAAGTGTTGTACCCGGACATTGCTAAGAAATTCAATACGACGGCGAGCCGTGTAGAGCGAGCTATCCGCCATGCAATCGAGGTGGCATGGTCCCGGGGCAATCTGGATTCCATTTCCAGCCTGTTTGGCTATACGATCTCCAATACCAAGGCGAAGCCGACCAATAGCGAGTTTATTGCGATGGTGGCGGATAAGCTGCGGATTGAGGCGAAAATTTCCTAGCGAATACAAATGCAATCGGCACGGCACTCATTCTAACATCCTCAGATTTACAAACAAAAAGCCATTCCATTATCAAGCGTACATGGTAAAAAGTCTCCCAGATCATGAATTGGGGGACTTTTTGCTTTTGTTGCAAAAAAGGAATAAATGGTATAATTGGGTATTCTTTAGGTGCCAGACGTGTGGAGGGAGGAGAACAGCATGACCGTGTTCATAAAAAAAGGCGATTTACTCAAAGCGAGCGAGAATATCATTGGGCATCAAGTGAATTGCCAGGGGGTAATGGGCAGCGGAATCGCAAAAGCGATCCGGGTGCGATATCCGGAAGTATATCAACAGTATAGGGAAATATGCGAGGCATCGACTGAAAAAATGCAATTGCTGGGCATATGCCAACTTGTCCACATAAAGGCAGCCATGACAGTGGCGAACTTATTCGGTCAGTACAACTATGGCAAAGGAGGACAGCGGTACACAGATTATGAAGCGCTGCATCGTGCGCTCACCTCATTAAAAGAGCAAGCAGCACGATCTCAGTTGACTGTTGCCCTTCCTTACAATATTGGCTGCGGTTTGGCAAACGGGGAATGGGATGTTGTGGAAGCGATGATTGAGGAAGTTTTTAGCGATTACAGTGTCACGCTGTATCGACTTGACTAGACATGGATGAAGAAAGAAGGCGATAAACGATGAAGCGCTCTTAAAAACTGCGGGGACGACAATCGTGGAGGCAAGTCCAACCGATTCGATTTGGGGGATCGGCCTCGCAGAAGACGATCCACGGGCGAGTGATCGCAGTCAATGGAAGGGAACCAATTGGCTCGGTGAAGTTTTGACGGAACTGCGCGAAGAGCTGATGAATCCGGCAGCGTGAGGATGCGAGTAGGATTGCAACAGCTGTAAAAGCACGCGATGAACAAGACCGGTAAAGTTGCCTATTGCGCAAAGGAAACGCACCCTACTATAATAGGAACATACGTTCTTGTTGATTTGGAGGTGCGCGAGGATGAACGATACCGAGGCTACTCACGAACAGGCGGCCATGCAGCCGCTGCCAAGCGATTTTTTTCATACGAATACGCCGGTCTTTACGCGAGAGGGGCAGGGCAGACGCGACTACGATCAAATTGCCAAAATCAACGAAAAGTTGGCGGACAGCAAGCGATACCAGATTCCGTTGACTGTGCGCTACGTAAAACCGAGTGCCGATGACCATGGCGCCGTGCTCGCTGTCCACGGTGTTGTCGGCGCTTTCGATCCGATGCGCCATGAGGTGCGGATTCATCAAAAAAACGGCAAATGGACGTGGTTGTTCCTTGGGCGGATTGTTGCAGTTGAATAACGAGCCGGCAGTAGACGACTTTGAGTACGATGAAATGATGTTCCGCATTTACGATTCCACGCAGTTTGATTACCCGATTGCAGTTACATGGATGACGGATGCCGGTACGATCGAGTCAGGCTGGGGCGTCATTCGTGAGATCGATGCCGACCGAATGCGCGTCAAGCTGGTGTGCGATTGGGATACATGGTGGATCGATCTGGTGCGGCTGTGCAGCGTGAGTAAAGTGATGTGCTCGCGGTCCGAATGAGGCGATCCTGTTCCAGAGGATGCTTAAGCTAACAGAAAGGAAGGCATGATATGTGGCGAAGGCTTTTGTATCTGTATCTGTTTTTGCTTGGCTGCATCATGATCGATGCCGAGAGTTTGCCGCAAATACCAGGCGTCCATATCCAAGCGACAGTCGGGCCGATCTCAGAAGAGGAGTATCGATTTGTACAAGGGAAGCAGATAAACCGCGCGGATTTGCAAAAATTGCATGTACGGCTCCAGTTGAGCGAATCAAAAAGCATGACCGAACGAAGGCTGACGCTGCCTGATCTGAGTGCTCCCCTTAAAAATCTCAGCGAGTCGCGCGTCCTGCATCAATACATGGCAGAGCGAAACCTCCCAGGGATGGAAGAGGAGGCGACAGCGGAGCAATTTGTCATTTTTGATGCGAGAGGATTGGATGACGAGTCGATTCGTGAGCTTTACAGCGATTCCGTTGGTTATTTGATGTACCGTGACAGAGACGGCAAGCAATCTTCTGACAGTTTTGTTATTTCAAGCATCATGCAGCGAGTGAAAGCGACTATGGCAAAATGAACACATCTGCGAAATCATCCGTCGGAATACAGATACCTTTCTGGCAGCACCTGTCCTCAGCTAAGGAGGGAATCATGAATTGAATACGCCGTTTTTACAGGCGATCATCGAGGGGCAGCCTTTCCGCCTGTTTTCGTTGTCGCACATCTGTGTGCTTCTTCTGCTGCTTCTAGCGATCGCGCTGTTGTACCTCTTCCGCAACGATTTGCGCTCGGGTCGAGCGAACCGTGTGTGTCGCTATGGCTTGGTCACGCTTTTGCTTGCGACGGAAATCGCCTATCAGCTGTGGCATCTGGGCGTAGGGACGTGGACATTATCCGAGGCTTTGCCGCTGCAGCTCTGCAGTGTCTCATTGCTCCTTTCAAGCGTGATGCTGGTGTCGAGGAGCTACCGCCTGTTTGAAGTGACCTATTTTTGGGGGATTGGAGGAGCGGGTCAGGCGATGCTGACGCCTGAGCTGTTTTACCCGTTTCCCCACTTCCGCTTTTTTCACTTTTTCCTTGCCCATGGCGCGATCATCCTGGCGTGTTTGCACATGGTTTGGGTCGAAGGCTATCGACCGACGCCACGCTCGATGGGAAAAGCGATCCTCTGGTTGAATGCGCTTTTGCTTGTGGCCTTCCTTGTCAATCTCGAAACAGGCGGCAACTACTTGTTTGCTGCTCGAAAACCGGAAAACCCGTCATTGATCGACTATTTGGGCCCATATCCCTGGTACCTTCTTTCGTTGGAAGGGGTGGCCTTCTTGCTGTTTTATATGCTGTATCTCCCGTTTCGCGGAAAACAGAAGGCAACGGCGCCGTCAGTTGATCTTGCCTAAAGGGTGCGCGGCGATCCAGCGGGGCCATGAATCCGTTTTTAGACCGAAGGGAAAATCCTGCTGGAGGGCAACGGTACACCGGTGTCCGATGCCATGCATACGATCATCACGTTTTTGTCGATGATGACACTGGTTATGACGTGGCTCGTCCGTTGTTGCAAGCAGAAACGATGCACCCATCATTCATGCGTAACATTTTTTCAACTCTTCGATGATTTTTGTCTGCTCCATGCCTTCGCCGATAAAGACAGCGACTTTCTCGGGATCGATGCCATCGAGCGGATGCAGCATCACCTGGTTTTCCGTGTGTTGAAAAGAGACGGCATGACCTTTATCCGCCAAATAGACGTACCCTTTTGCCCGATAGACGCGATTGGGGAGGCTGAGCAAAAAGGCGACGAACCGTTTTTCAATGACAGGTCCTGTAAACCGATAGGAAAACGAGTCGATGCTGGAATAAAGCGAGGTTGGCTGCGACCCGAGACCAAGCGACTGTTTCAGCATCCGGCCGAGCGTTTTTTGCACCGGGGGACCGGAGGGAGTACGGTTTTCCCTTGCCAATTTGGCGGTCTGCTGGATTGTGAGCAGCGCGTCCAAATCAGTCTCGCTTTGGATGGTGGTGTAGAGCGGGGCAGCAGCATTTTCGTCCCGCAATTTTTGCTTTACCTTTTCCAAGACGTCCGCGGAGATGAGATCCACTTTGTTGACAAGCAGCAGATCGGCATAGCGGACTTGACTGCGCAACGTTTTGATCAACGTCCCGGACGCCTGAAAGCGAGAGATGAGCTGCAAATAGCGGGAGGCGTCGACAATGCTGATGATCCCTTTGATTTCAATCGCGCCGTACAAGTCGGGATGGGTCAGGGCGTCAACGACATCGATCGGGTCAGCGACGCCTGTCGTCTCGATGATGATTCTTTTCGGCTGCAAGACAGTGAGGATTTCTTTCATGCCATCGGTCAGCTCGCCCCGGATCGAACAGCAGATGCAACCGTTCATCAGCTTTTTTACCGGAAAATCCAGGCCTTGCAATTGTTCGCCGTCGACATCCGTATCGCCCATTTCATTCATGATCACGACGGTGTCGTTCTTTTCCTGCGCTTTGAGATGGGGCAGCCATTTTTGCAGGAGCGTTGTCTTTCCGCTGCCCAAGTATCCCGTCAGTATGTAAACCTCTACGTTCATCAGCCATGTCCCTCACTTTACACAAATCGGAATTGTTACAATTTATCTTCTGATGTTCATGATAATGCGCAAATGAAATCGTGTCAAAGGGACCATGCGATCGAGCAGGAATGAAATTTGGCTGCCGCCAAGGAACATCAGGACAAAAGGGCGAATGACTGTAAGGAGCAAAACGAAGGGCGGGATCAGGAACCATGTTGAAAAAAGGCAAAGCGTTGAAAACCGGAGATACGATCGGGATCGTGGCCACGTCCACGCCGATGCAAGGGACGGAAAATCTGGAGCGCGGTGTCGCAGAGCTGCAAGAATTGGGCTACCGCGTCATTGTGAGCGAGACGTGCTACGAGCGCTATGGCGGCTATCTCGCCGGGCCGGCGGAGCTGCGCGCTCGCGAACTCATGCGGATGTTTACCGATCCCGAAGTGGATGCGGTGTTCGCGATGCGCGGTGGATACGGGGCATCGCAACTGTTACCGCTGCTCGATTACGATGCGATTGCAGCCAATCCGAAACTGTTTTTAGGCTATAGCGATATAACCGCTCTGCATCTCGCGCTGGGCAAAAAGGCAGGACTTGCGACACTGCATGCCCCGACGATTTCCACCTCGTATGTCAGCGGGCTTAGCGCCTGGTCGAATGCGAGCCTGTTTCACACGATCACAACGACAGAACCGCTTGGTGAAATTCGCAACCCGGAGGAAGAAGCCATCGAGTGTATCGTGCCGGGGGAAGCGAGCGGTCCGATTGTCGGCGGCAATTTGGCGCTGGTCAGCGCGTTGATGGGTACGCCTTACGAGATTGAAACAAAAGGAAAGCTGCTGTTTTTGGAAGATGTCAATGAAGAGCCGTACAAAATCGATCGCATGCTGACACAGTTGGCGCTCGCAGGCAAGCTTGCGGAAGCGGCAGGCTTTATTCTCGGGACGTTCACCCGCTGTACGTCCACGCGCTATGCCGACGGGTTCACCGTGCGCGACGTGATCGACAATATGATCGCTCCGTTGGGCAAACCGACAATCTGGAATGTGCAGGTGGGACACGGAAAAACCAACCTCTCACTGCCGTTCGGCGTTCAGGCGCGTCTTTTGGCGGAAGCTGGAAGCTTGCGCTTGGAAGAAAATTTTTTACGATAATCAAGTGGGCAGTAGTGCCGGGTTCTTCGACATGGAAGGCTCCGGGTGCAATCCAACGGAATAAGAAGGGAACAAACGATGAAGCCAAACGATGTCACGGAATTGTTTGAGGAAAAGGACAGGGCAAACGGGCTCCTGCGACAGCGGGAGCATACGATGGCATGAACAGGGTCTTCTTTTTTGCCATACGCGCAGTGATCTTGATCATTTTTGCCACGCTTGCGCTCATGCTCTATGTCAAATGGAGCCATGACTGGTCACTCGAAACGAAAGAGCGTCAAGCAAAACGTTCCCTGTTGCAACAAAAGCTGCTTCGCGCGATGCCACAAAGCGGAAAAAATCCGCAAGCAACCGTGGTCAATCTCGCCGCGATCACGGATTTTTCCTGGGATCGCGTATATCTGTTTGGCCCTTATTCACCGCCATCGTATATTTACCGGAAGCTTGGCTACCACTGGTACAACGATGTCGTAAACCATATCCAGTACCTCGACGACCATTCGCTCCTTGTTTTTGTCCAAAAAGGCAAAGTTGTCGAGTATTTGGAAAATCCGCTGGGCATTGGCGGCATGTATTGGGATACAGACCGCTTTATGCTCGAACGCGATGATTCGCAGTTTCTCGCGTCGCGAGAGCTTGTGGAGCCAGATCAAGACTCCGTCGATCCAAAAGGGGCAATTTCATCCGGCAACGACACGGAAAGTTACTATCGACTTCATTACATGAACAAAAATGAGAGGGGCGTGCAATGATGAAGACGTTCCACATTCGGCTGCTGCAGCCGTCGGAAAGTCCACCGATGCCGTTGCTGCTTCTGGCCGACCCGTCGGAGACGCAAGTGCATTCCTATCTCGACCGGGGAGAATGTTATGTCGCACTCCTCGATAAAGAGATCGTCGGCGTATCGATTCTCATGCAAACCGGGGAGCATACCATTGAACTGATGAACGTTGCGGTAGCCGAACAATGCCAGGGCAGCGGCATCGGCAAGAAGCTGATTTTGCACGCGTTGGATACGGCAAAGCAAAAAGGGTTCGCCCGCATGGAAGTAGGGACTGGCAATTCCAGCATCGGACAGCTTGCGCTTTACCAAAAATGCGGGTTTCGGATCAGCGCCATCGATCATGATTTCTTTACCCGTCATTATCCGGAGCCGATCTGGGAAAATGGCATCCACTGTCGTGATATGATTCGATTGACGGCTGAACTGTGATGGTAACAGCGGTAGGTTTTCTGCAACACAATAAAACAGAATAACCTCCCAAGGCTGTTCCAACGCTGCGAATGTAGCGTGGGACAGCCTTTTTTTGCGAATTGCCAACCGGTGAATAGCGATGACGAAAAAATGCAATAAATAATCATATAACAGATATTGATTTATAAAATCTGTTACAGTACAATATGAGTAAGAAAAATCAGAAAAAGAAAGCTGACATGTGGAGGGATTACGATGGGAACCGGATTTGCACTGGTTGAAAAATGGATTGCAAAAAATGGCGGCACACTGACACGCGACGAGATGAATGGAATGGTGTTTGTTTACGGCGACGCGGCCTATCGCATCGAGCAAAAAGCGGGCGGCGATCTCGATGTGGTACAGACGGCAGAAAAAGTCGTTGTGTTCCGCAATGATAAACACATGCAAGATGAATACACATGCAGAATTTGCGGGGAGCAATACAAGAACATGATTGATACGATTCGTTGCTGTATGAATCATGATGAATAAAAAACGTGGATCAAGCTGCCGAATTTCATGAACGGCAGCTTTTTTGCATATTGAAAGGTGAAGAATGACAGAATCTGTTGTATACTTTTTGCGTAAGGACATCCTTCGGCGATGAGAGATTCAAAAGAGAAAAACCAGAAAGGGTGACAGTTCATGCAAAAAGTAACGGAGATTTTGGCGTTCAACAAAAAATTCGTCGAGAACCAAGATTATGAAAAATATAAAACCACCAAGTATCCGGGGAAGCAACTCGTGGTCATTTCGTGCATGGATACGCGGCTGGTGGAATTGCTTCCGAAAGCAATGGATCTGCATAACGGCGACTTCAAGCTGATCAAAAGCGCCGGCGCCGTCATTTCCCATCCGTTCGGAAGTGTCATGCGGAGTATTTTGGTGGCCATCTATGAATTAGGCGCCACAGAAGTTTTGGTAATCGGCCATTATGACTGCGGCATGAGCAGCATTCAATCCGACAAGATGCTCGCTAAAATGGAAGAGAGAGGCATTTCGCAGGAGACGTTCGCGGTCCTGAAACATTCCGGCATCCATTTGGACAAATGGCTGCAAGGCTTCGACTGCGTGCAGGAAGCGGTGCGCGGTTCCGTCGAGATGGTCAAAAACCATCCGCTGCTGCCTCCTGGCATTAGTGTGCACGGACTGATTATCGATCCGAATACCGGCAAGCTCGATTTGGTCGTAGACGGTTACGAACACGAGTAGTATTGGCGGTATGGATCAAAGGGGATGAGCAAAATGTTGCCGGCTTCCCGATCAAGCCAGCTGAGCCGACGCCGTTTTTTGGGCAAAGGGCTGCGCTGGCTTCTTTTTGTTACCGGACTGGCTGCGACGACAGGAGGCTATTCGGTTTTTATCGAACGGTTTCGTTTTGCGTTCCGTGAGGTGGAGATTAGCCTCCCGCGTCTGCCTGCAGCTTTTGACGGGCTTCGCATTGCACATTTGAGCGATCTGCATTTGGGCTATCATTTGGAAATCGGTGATCTGTCGCACGTGTTCGACCAGGTGAAAAACTGGCAGCCCGATCTGGTTTGCTTCACCGGTGATTTGGTCGATTTGAGCACAGACCCGCTGGAATCGGCATTGCCTGTGCTGGCAGGATTGCAGGCGCCGCTCGGCAAGTATGCCGTGCTCGGCAATCACGATTACCGCTCCGCAGAAGCAAAAATCACCGAATGTTTGCAACAAGCGGACTTTCATGTGCTGATGAATCAAAGCAAGCTGCTTGTGCGTGACGGGCAGACCCTGTGTGTCGCAGGAGTCGATGACATTCTTCACGGACAACCGGATCTTGCAGCTGCGCTCACGGGAATCGATCCTGCGATATGCAAGCTTTTGCTTGCGCACGAGCCGGATTTCGCAGACGATATTCCCGATGGGCTGATCGATTTGCAGCTGTCCGGGCATAGCCATGGCGGGCAAGTGCGGCTTCCGTTTGCAGGAGCGCTGCTCTTGCCGCCGTACGGGAAAAAATATCCCGATGGCTTGCAGCGGCGCTCAGGTGGAACGCAGCTCGTCTATACGACGCGCGGGATCGGCACGACCATTTTGCCGATCCGCTTTCTGTGCCGGCCGGAAGTCGGGCTGCTCACGTTGCGGCAGCACAAATAACGGTTGAAGGAGTTTGCCGTATACTGGCAAGCTCCTTTTTTCGCATAATCTCCAGATTTTGTGAGAAAACTAGAGAAGAAATTGTGAAATCATCTGTCACAAATAACCATATGTCTTGTTTCATGGATGGGTAAACTATATAATGAATATGGTATTCTCTTCCTCGTTCGTATAGACAGGCTACCCGAACTTGATCCATTTTCGCTCAAAGGAGATGTCGCTTTCATGAATTTGTTTGATTTCCTTATGTTTATTCTTACCATTTTCATTGCGGCCGGAGTTGTGCGCTCTGCGCGTATGAAGAACGGATTCGCCGTAGGATTTGGGATCGTCGCCCTCTGTATTTTCTTGCTCGCCGACGTCCTGATCCTCACGTTGTAAACAAATGAATAGCGGAAAATTGACTCGTCATTCAAAAAAGAGATTGTGCCTGGCATAGTCTCTTTTTTCTTTTGCCCGAGCGCATGATCAGCACCAAGATTTCCCATACTAAAAGCAGGAGGTGGGAGGCTTGGTGCGTCGAATGGGGACATCCTCCGTTCTGCTCCGATCACAGCTTGTGATGGATCGCAGAACCAAACAGGCCAGCCGCAGGGCAAAGCCGGGTCAGATTGCGATCATCGACCATTCTGACGTGGACGAGCTGGCGGCTGAAGCGCTGATTGAAGCAAAAGTGAGTGCGGTCATCAATTCTTCCGCGTTTTTGACAGGTTTGTATCCGGCCACGGGGGCCAAACGGCTTCTGGAAGCAGGCGTTTTGCTCTACCAAACCGTAGAGCCGTTGTTCGAGCGGTCAGAAGGGGAAGAAGTCTTATACGAAGGGTGCGAGGCGGCGATCGCCGGAACGCGGCTGTACGTTCGCCCCGCAAAGGAATGGATACCATGTTCGCTGCTCATCCCTGTCACACATGAGCAGATCAAAAACCAAATGGAAGAGGCCGCCACACAATCGAAAGCGGTGCTGTCAAGCTTCCTGGACAACACGTTCGAGTACGCGGTGAAAGAAAAAGCGCTCATTCTTGAACCGCTGCCAAAAGTGTCGCTGCGAACCCGCATGGCAGATCGGCATGTGGTCGTCGTATCGCGCGGCAAATACTACAAGGAAGATGTGCAGCTTATTCGCGGCTATATCGACCGGAAGCAACCGGTGATCATCGCCGTGGATGGTGCGGCTGACGCGCTGCTAGACCTTGGGATCATGCCAGACCTCATCATCGGGGATATGGACAGCTTGTCCGATCAGGCGCTATGCTGCGGCGCGGAGCTGGTTGTGCATGCGTATCTCGACGGCCGCGCCCCCGGAGGCGAGCGCGTGGAAGCCCTCGGCCTGCCGTTTGTCCGGCTGCCCGCACCTGGTACGAGCGAAGATGCGGCATTGCTTTTGGCAGACGACCAACAAGCTTCCTTGATCGTATCGGTGGGGACGCATAGCAGCATGATGGATTTTCTGGAAAAAGGACGAAAAGGCATGGGGAGCACCTTGCTGACGAGAGCCAGGCTCGGTTCCAAGCTAATTGATGCGAAAGGGCTGAGCCAGCTTGCGCAAGCGGACGTGGTCGTTTCAACCCCCGTGCGTCAGCCCCGTTTGTTCGAGACGCTTTATACCATGGTAAAGGAGTGGCGAGCGCAGCGTGAACAAAGTGAGCATCGTGATTCCGGCCTATAACGAGGAGCAGCATATCGCTTCCACGCTCGCTGCCATTCGGACATGGGCATCCGATGCGGAATGCATTGTGGTCGACGATGGCAGCCGCGACAAGACGGCGATGCTGGCTGCGCTTCATGCCGATCGGGTGATCTCTTTGCCCGCTAACAGAGGAAAAGGCTTTGCGCTGCAGACAGGCTGGGAACACGCAAAAGGGGACGTGCTCCTTTTGCTCGATGCCGATTTGGAGGAGAGCGCGAAACAAGCCGTTCAGTTGCTCGCGCCAGTCATGGGCGGCAAATGCGATATGGCGATCGCTGTTCTGCCAAGGCCGCCGCAAAAAATCGGCCTCGGCCTTGCCAAAGGACTCGCACGCTATGGCATCCGGACATTAACGGGCTTTGTCCCGCAAGCACCGCTTTCCGGCCAGCGGGCCGTGCGCAAGGAAGTTCTGCAAGCAGTGAGGCGTTTGGATGACGGATTCGGCATCGAGGTCGGGCTGACGATCGACGCGCTGCGTGCAGGCTTTCGCGTGCGCGAGGTACCGGTACCTTTTACGCATCGGCAAACCGGCAACGATTGGCACGGCTATTGGCACCGCGGGCGGGAATTTCTTGCAGTAGGACGAGCGCTGGGACGCAAATGGCAGGAAGGCAAAGTGGTGTCGACATGGCTGAGATAGAGGCTCTGCTCTTTTTGATGCTGGCGTTTGCGCTGCCGCTGTTTTTTCATCTTGTCTTTTATCGGTACACGCTTGCATGGCTGTGCAAGACCGACATGGTTTGCCGCAATTACCGGGGTGAACGGCTGCCGACAGGGGGCGGGGTCCTGCTAGCCATGTCAGTGACCATCAGCATGCTGATCCTCTATCTGCTCACGTCGCCTTGGGGGATCGACCGCGAATTCAGCCTCTTTTTATGCGGGTCTGTGGCCATGACCTTTTGGGGCTGGCAAGACGATCGCTCACAGGAAACGACGGTAAAGGGCATGCGCGGCCATTTTATGACGCTTTGGCGGGAACAGCGGATGACAAGCGGCTTCCTCAAAGCGTGGGGCGTGCTTGGAACCTCCCTGCTGCTGTCGATCGCCCTTTCGCCGCAGGGCTGGGACGTGCTGGTCAACACGCTTGTTCTTGCGCTTTTCGCGAATTTGATCAACCTGTTTGATTTGCGGCCGGGGCGGGCGATCAAGGTGTTTTGGCTGTTTATGATCGTTCTTTTCGTGGCAAGCGGAGAAGTGATCGCGGGCATGATCTGGCCTTGGCTGATCCCGATTGTGACGGCTACCTTGCTGTTTTATATCGCGGATGCGCGGGGAAAAGTGCTGCTTGGCGACACCGGAGCCAATTACCTCGGCTTCATTCTCGGATTTTACACCGTGACCTTGGTCGATTCCGTTGTCAAAACAGCCCTGCTGGTTTTGTTGATCGGGCTGCATCTGCTGGCGGAGCGGGTATCGTTTTCGCATATTATCGCGTCGATTGGCTGGCTGCAAAAATTAGACCGCCTCGGCACGGTGGCCGGGCGGTCAGACAAGCAAACATAATGGAGCGCTATTCTTCGTCGTCCGGCTCCGGTTTCATGAAGCGCGGTTGCACGCGGTTGCGCTTCCGGTCATGGTGAAGGATGAACCCGCCGATGAAGATCACAGGCAAAACGAACAGCACGAATCCGCCCAACAGCTTGATCCAGGCGAAATCGGACATGGCGGGATTGAAAAACTCATAGAAGGCATCCCGCATCAACTTTATCCCTAAACCGGCGATGGCAGCCGGAATCACCATGATGAAAAGGGCAACGATTTTTTGACCCATATACGCACACATCCTTTGACTTGCAGTTAAGAACCATCATATCGGATGGACGGAGCTTGTTCAATGCGGAAAATGCGATAAAATAAGGTCGAATGCTGCATGGGTGGGGGGAAAATCGGGATGCAGTCACTTTTGGTAGTGGGTCCTGCCGAAAAGCTTGCCAAGCTGCGGGAGCAGGCGGAGCAGCAGGGCGATATCCGCATCATAGAGGAGCCGGACGGGAACACGGAAGAATGGATGCGCATCATTCGCAAACAGGAAGAAACGCTGACGATGCTGTTGCACAGCAAGCGAGAGTATGAGACAATGCTGAACTCCACGCATGACGCCATCATCGGGGTCAATCAGGAGGGAATCATCACCCTTTTCAATAAAGCGGCGGAGCGGCTGATCGGGATCGATGCGGCCCAAGTCTTGGGAACGCGCGCCGAAAACAGCATTGACAGCACGCGACTACATATCGTTTTGGAAACGGGTCAGCCCGAATTGAATCAAGAGCAAATTTTACCCAACGGGACGCGCATCATCACCAACCGGGTGCCGGTGCGCTCGGAAACCGGAGAAATCTGGGGGGCGGTCGCGATCTTTCGCGACATGACCGATGTGATGGCACTCGTGGAAGAAATATCGGATTTGAAGGAATTGAAAAGCATGCTGCAGGCGATCATCCATTGTTCCGATGAAGCGATCTCGGTTGTCGATGCCGACGGGATCGGCTTGCTG
This sequence comes from Brevibacillus fluminis, assembly GCF_052072235.1. Classification (GTDB taxonomy): domain Bacteria; phylum Bacillota; class Bacilli; order Brevibacillales; family Brevibacillaceae; genus Brevibacillus_D; species Brevibacillus_D fluminis_A. The sequence continues at coordinate 2,611,783 of NZ_CM125436.1, forward strand.
ATCAATCCGGCGTACACGCGCCTGACCGGTCTTGCTCCGGAAGATGTGATTGGCAAGCCAGCCAATGTCGACATTTTCGACCAGGAAAGCATGCACATGCGCGTGCTCCAAACGCAAAAACCCGTGCGTCGGAAACCGATGAAAGTGGGGCCGAAGCGCAAGGACGTCATCGTCAACATCACGCCTGTCATGGTGGATGGCCATTTGCGCGGCAGCGTCGGCGTCATCCATGACGTGACAGAATTAAAGGCACTTGGCGAGGAGCTGGAAAAAGCGCGGCAGATGATTCGGACGCTGGAGGCCAAATACACGTTCGAGGAAATCGTCGGCAAAAGCGAGCCGATGCGCATCGCGATCGAGCAAGCCAAAACAGCGGCGCTTACGCCGGCGACGGTGCTCTTGCGCGGGGAGTCCGGAACAGGCAAGGAACTGTTCGCACACGCGATCCATAACGAAAGCGAACGCAAGTACAACCAGTTTATTCGCGTCAACTGCGCAGCGATCCCGGAATCACTGTTGGAAAGCGAGCTGTTCGGCTACGAGGCAGGGGCGTTCACCGGTGCGCTGCGGGGCGGGAAGCGCGGATTGTTTGAAGAAGCCTCGGGCGGCACGATCTTTTTGGACGAGATCGGCGATTTGCCCAACACGATGCAGGTGAAATTGCTGCGCGTTTTGCAAGAGCGGGAGCTGGTGCGGGTCGGCGGGACGAAAGCGATCCCTGTGGATGTGCGCATCATCGCAGCCACGCATGTGAATCTGGAGTCGGCGATTCGTAACGGCAGCTTCCGGGAGGATTTGTACTATCGGCTGAATGTGGTTCCCATCCATATTCCGCCGCTGCGGCAGCGCAGGGAGGACATTCATTCCCTGGTCGGCTTCCTGTTGAAAAAATTCAACGCGGAGTACGGGCGCAATGTGGAAGAGATCGATCCCCGCACGCTGACCATTCTGCAAGCGTACCATTGGCCAGGCAATGTGCGGGAGCTGGAAAACGTGCTCGGCAGGGCGATGATCAACATGCGCTATAACGAGACGATCATTTTGCCCAGCCATTTGCCGCCGTTATCCCAGCAGGCAAAAACGAGCGCCGAGCTTACCCGGGAAACGCAAGCTAAGCCAGAGGGGACGCTGAAGGAAGCGATGGATGAGGCAGAAAAATCATTCATTGTAAAGACATTGGCCGCCTGCAAGGGCAACCGGACGCAAACGGCCAAACAGTTGGGCATTTCCTTGCGCAGCCTGTACTACAAGCTCGAAAAGTACGGGATGGCAGAACCGGAAGAAGAATCGTAATGCAAAAAAATGCATGCAAATTTTTGCAGCATTGTGCAAAATGCTGCACAGTTTGTCGATGGAGATTTTGAGCAGACGCAGGAAAATGAAGCGCTTTCAAATGCTTGTTTTGTTGGCATAACTTTTGCAATATACATAGCCGAACACTTCAAAGCGAAACCTATTATAAGGTTTTGTGCCAATGCGAACGTGCAATCATAGGGAGGCTTCATCCATGCAAATTTTTGACTATCTACAACGTTACGATTACGAACAGCTTCTGTTCTGCCAAGACGAGGCATCTGGTTTGCGAGCAATCATTGCGATTCATGATACAACATTAGGTCCTGCGCTTGGCGGAACACGCATGTGGACCTATCAAACCGAGGAAGACGCGATCATCGACGCACTGCGTCTGGCGCGCGGCATGACGTACAAGGCAGCAGCAGCCGGCCTGAATCTGGGCGGGGGCAAAACGGTGATTTTGGGCGATCCGCGCAAAGACAAGAGCGAAGAGCTGTTCCGCGCGTTCGGCCGCTTCATTCAAGGCTTGAACGGCCGCTATATCACGGCGGAAGATGTCGGCACAACGGTTGCGGATATGGACATGATCCATCTGGAAACCAATTACGTGACCGGCGTTTCCCCAGCCTTCGGCTCCAGCGGCAACCCTTCTCCGGTGACTGCCTACGGCGTTTACCGCGGGATGAAGGCTGCGGCAAAAGTGGCGTATGGCACCGATAACTTGTCCGGCAAGGTCGTCGCGGTGCAAGGCGTCGGAAACGTCGCATATAATCTTTGTAGACATCTTCACGAGGAAGGCGCTCATCTGATCGTGACGGATATTAACGAAGAAAACGTCAACCGCGCTGTAAACGATTTCGGAGCGAAAGCGGTCGGCGTCCATGAGATTTTCTCCGTCGAATGCGACATTTTCGCACCGTGCGCGCTTGGCGCCATCATCAACGACGACACGATTCCGGTCATCAAGGCGAAGGTAATTGCCGGCGCAGCGAACAATCAGCTGAAAGAAGAGCGTCATGGCGATGAGATTCATCAAAAGGGCCTGATTTACGCGCCTGATTACGTCATCAATGCCGGTGGCCTGATCAACGTGGCGGATGAGCTGCATGGCTATAACCGCGAGCGCGCGATGAAAAAAGTAGAGACGATCTACGATAACATTACCAAAGTATTCGAGATTTCCGCACGCGACAACATCGCTTCTTACAAAGCGGCAGACCGGATGGCTGAAGAGCGGATCGCCCGCCTCGCGAAATCGCGGAGCACGTTCCTGCGCGACGGCAAATCGGTTTACAGCAAGTAAACGCAGGCAAGGCAGCTGTCAGACGGTGGGGCGGCCTTACATGACCGGCCCCCCGGTTTCCTTGCTGTGTCGCGGCGTGTCCGAACTATTTGAATTAAAAGGAGATAACGCAGATGTCTCAAGAGTTCGATTTGGTTGTTTTGGGTGGCGGTCCTGGCGGTTATGTGGCTGCGATTCGCGCAGCACAGCTCGGGATGAAAGTTGCGATTGTAGAAAAGGAGAAGCTGGGGGGCACATGCCTGAACCGTGGCTGCATTCCTTCCAAAGCATTGCTGCGCAGTGCTGAAGTTTATGCGACCATGAAAGAAAGCGACAAGTACGGAATCGTCGCGGACAACATCGGGGTCCAATTCGATAAAGTACAGGCCCGCAAAGCGAGCATTATCGAATCCCAGCTCAAAGGCTTGAACTATTTGATGAGCAAAGGGAAAATCCAGGTGTTTTCCGGCTTGGGCCGCGTCATGGGACCGTCTATCTTTTCACCGCAAGCAGGCGCTGTACGTATTGAAAAAGCAGATGGCGACCAGGAAATCATCGTGCCGAAGTTCTTGCTGCTGGCCACTGGTTCCCGACCGCGCACGCTGCCAGGCCTTGCCGTCGACGGCGAATATGTGCTGACGAGCGACGAAGCGTTGGAACTGGCTGAACTGCCAAAATCCATGCTGATTGTCGGCGGTGGCGTGATTGGGATTGAGTGGGCATCACTATTGAGCGATTTCGGCGTCGAGGTGACAGTGATCGAGGCAGCAGAGCGCATCCTGCCGCAAGAAGACGAAGAAATCAGCAAGGAAATGCAACGTTTGTTAAAGAAACGGAAGGTTAAACTGGTAACAGGTGCCAAGCTGCTGACGGACAGCGTGACAAAGGAAGCGGGCCAAATCACCGTCTCTGCCGAATTGGCGGGGGGGACGCAAAGCTTTACGGCCGACAAGCTGCTCGTATCCGTCGGAAGAGCTGCGAATGTGGAAAACATCGGGCTTGAGGCAACCGAGATCAAGGTCGAACGCGGCGTCATCGTCGTGAACGAGCACTATCAGACAGCCGAGTCTCACATTTATGCGATTGGCGACTGCATCGGCGGCTTGCAGCTGGCGCATGTGGCATCGCATGAAGGCATCGCCGCAGTTGAGCATATCGCCGGGCTCCCTACACACCAGCTGGATGCAACAAAAGTTCCGAAATGTACATACAGCCGCCCGGAAGTGGCAAGCGTCGGCTTGACCGAGCAAGAAGCAAAAGACAAGGGCTATCAAGTGAAGGCTGGCAAATTTTCGTTCAAAGCGATCGGGAAAGCGTTGGTCTATGGCGAAACCGACGGCTTTGTCAAAGTCGTTGTCGATGCGAAGACAAACGATTTGCTCGGCGTTCATATGATCGGGCCGCATGTGACCGAAATGATCGCAGAAGCGAATCTGGCGCGTGTGCTCGATGCGACACCTTGGGAAATCGCGCAGACGATTCATCCGCATCCGACCTTGTCGGAAGCAATCGCTGAAGCAGCATTGGCTGTGGACGGCAAATCCATACACGCATAAAGAAATCGGAGGGAGTAGGATGGCGATTACGGCAAAACGTCATGAAGCAGTCGGTCTGACCGACGAACAGGTGCTGGAGATGTATCGATACATGCTTTTGGCGCGCAAAATTGATGAGCGTCAATGGCTGCTCAATCGGGCAGGTAAAGTGCCATTTGTCATTTCGTGCCAAGGTCAAGAGGCAGCACAGGTCGGTGCGGCGTTCGCATTTGACAAGAAAAATGATTTCGCCTGCCCATATTACCGCGACTTAGGGCTCGTGCTCGTTTTCGGGCAAACAGCCCGCGATTGCATGCTGTCGGCTTTTGCAAAAGCGGATGACCCGAACAGTGGCGGACGACAAATGCCAGGCCACTTTGGCGGCAAAAAATATAACATTTTGACGGGTTCCAGCCCGGTGACGACGCAAGTTCCCCACGCGGTTGGGATGGCGCTTGCCGGCAAACTGACGGGTAAAAATCCGGTGATTTTCACATCGTTTGGAGAAGGCTCCAGCAATCAGGGCGATTTCCACGAAGGCGCCAACTTTGCGGGCGTTCACAAGCTGCCGGTGATTTTTTTCTGCGAAAACAACAAATATGCGATTTCGGTACCGTTGAAAAAGCAGCTCGCTTGCGACAGCGTTGCAGACCGTGCGATCGGCTACGGATTCCCGGGCGTAAGCGTTGACGGAAACGACCCGATCGAGGTGTACCGCGTCGTCAAAGAAGCGGTCGACCGCGCGCGCGCAGGCTATGGGCCGACATTGATCGAGGCTGTGGCGTATCGCTTGGTGCCGCACTCCAGCGATGACGATGACCGTGTGTATCGCAGCCGTGAAGAAGTGGAGGAAGCAAAGCAGAAGGACCCGCTCCTGAGCTTTGCCGCTTACTTGACGGAAGTGGGCATTTTGACCGAGGAGAAACAACGCGCGATCGCGGAAGAAGTGCAGAAAGAAGTGGACGAGGCAACCGAGTATGCGGAGAACGCACCATATCCCGCACCTGAATCTGCACTCCGTTTTGTCTACGAAGAATAGGGGGGACGAAAGAATGGCAGTCATGTCGTACATCGATGCCATTACGTTGGCAATGCGCGAAGAGATGCGCAACGATCCGAACGTATTTGTTTTGGGAGAGGATGTCGGCGTTCGCGGGGGGGTGTTCCGCGCAACCGTCGGCCTCATCGAGGAGTTTGGCGAGCAACGCGTGATGGATACGCCGCTTGCCGAGTCGGCCATCGTTGGCGTGGCGATTGGCGCGGCCGCTTATGGGATGCGTCCGATCGCGGAAATTCAGTTCGCTGATTTCATCATGCCCGCCGTTAACCAAATCGTCAGCGAAGCGGCAAAAATGCGCTATCGCTCCAATAATGACTGGAACTGCCCGCTCGTTGTGCGCGCTCCTTTTGGCGGCGGCGTGCATGGGGCATTGTACCATTCGCAATCGGTTGAAGCGATGTTCACGAACGTGCCAGGCTTGAAAGTCGTCGTACCATCGACGCCTTTCGATGCAAAAGGGCTTTTGAAAGCGGCGATTCGCGACAACGACCCTGTGCTGTTCTTTGAGCATAAACGCTGCTATCGTCTGATCAAAGGAGAGGTTCCGGAAACGGATTACACCGTTCCGATCGGCAAAGCGGATGTAAAGCGCGAAGGCGACGATATTACGGTCATTTCCTACGGGATGACGCTGCATTTCGCGCTGCAGGCGGCGGAAAAGCTTGCAGCCGAGGGCATCAGCGCGCATGTGCTCGATTTGCGCACGCTGTATCCGCTTGACAAGGAAGCGATTATCGAAGCTGCTTCGAAAACAGGCAAAGTGCTGATCATTCATGAAGATAACAAAGAAGGCGGCGTAGGCGGGGAAGTGTCCGCCATCATTGCGGAGCATTGCCTCTTCGACTTGGATGCGCCGATCAAGCGTCTGTGCGGCCCGGATGTTCCGGCGATGCCATACAGCCCGCCGTTGGAAAAGTTTTTCATGCTCACACCGGAAAAAGTGGAGCAAGCAATGCGTGAACTGGCGCACTTTTAGGAGCTGAGGAGGACGTACAATGGCTACAAAAGTCTTAATGCCCCAGCTGGGGGAAAGCGTCACGGAAGGAACGATTTCCAAATGGCTGGTCAAGGTTGGCGACTTCGTCAACAAATATGATTCATTGGCAGAAGTGAATACGGATAAAGTAAACGCGGAAGTGCCGTCTACGGTATCCGGACGCGTCAAAGAAATTTTGGTGGCGGAAGGGGAAACCGTCGCGGTCGGCACGCTGATCCTGTACATAGACGAAGCAGGCGTAGCGGTTGAAGCCGAAGCAGCGCCAGCACCGTCTGCTTCCCCCACCCTTGCGGCAACACCAGCCCCGGCTCCCTCCACCCCGGCTCCGGCAGCAGCGAAGCCTGCTGTCGTATCCGGTCCAGATTCCGTGAAAGCGCGGTTTTCTCCGGCTGTGCTGAAGCTCGCGCAGGAGCATGGCATCGACTTGTCACAGGTCGTCGGTACAGGTGCAGAAGGGCGGATTACCCGTAAAGACGTACAGGCGATCATCGATGCAGGCGGTCAAACGAGCCCGGCGCCGCAAGCGGTTCCTGCGGCGAATCAGGAACCCGCAGCGCCAACCGCGGCTCCGGCCCCCGTTCAGGCGGAAGCGCCGAAAGCAGCGCCCGCGCCTGCTGTTGACGTGCTGGCAGCACCAGGCGATCAGGTGATTCCGGTCACCCCGATCCGGAAAACGATCGCATCGCGGATGGTGCAGAGCAAACACGAAGCACCGCATGCGTGGACGATGGTGGAAGTGGACGTGACCAATCTGGTCAATTATCGTGCGCAAGTCAAAGATGAATTCAAGCGCAAGGAAGGCGTCAACCTGACCTTCTTGCCGTTCTTCATCAAGGCGGTCGTGGAAGCGCTGAAAGAATTCCCGATGATCAATTCCACATGGGCAGGCGACAAGATCATCGTGCGTAAAAATATCAACATCTCCCTGGCCGTGGCGACAGAGGACGCGCTTTTTGTGCCTGTGATCAAAGACGCGGACCAAAAATCGCTGCTGGGCATCGCCAAGTCGGTGGATGACCTGGCGGCACGTACGCGCGCAGGCAAACTGACGATGGATGATATGAGCGGCGGCACGTTTACGGTGAACAACACCGGCTCGTTCGGCTCTGTCCTCTCCGCGCCAATTATCAATGCGCCGCAAGCAGCGATCCTGAGCATCGAATCGATCGTGAAGCGCCCGGTCGTCATCAACGACATGATCGCGGTACGCTCCATGGTCAATCTGTGCCTCTCGCTGGATCATCGTGTGCTCGACGGTTTGATCTGCGGCCGTTTCCTGCAAAGCGTCAAACAAAAGCTGGAACAGATCGGACCGGAAACCAAGCTGTATTAAATGAAGCGATAGTCATGAAAGAGGGCAATTCCACCAGAAAAAAAGAGGCCGAAAGCCTCTTTTTTTCGTTTCCTGAAAGAATGCTGAAACATTCATCCAAGTTGTACGTCTTACTGGAAGAATATGATTTGTTGAGGAGTTGGCAGGAAGCAAGAAACAAAAAAGGATAAAAATTGCGCAATCATACCACAGTTCACTATTTTATGGTAAACTGGACACGTTCATTTCTTTGAATTAGATTTGAAAAGATAAACTGTAGGAGGTACCTATGAAAAAGCAAACCAAATTGATACCGCTGGCATTGGTAGCAGTATTGGCGACATCACCGTTCATAACGGCAGTGCCGAAAGCATATGCGCTTACATTTGATGGCATCGATGCCACTGATTACGGAACCGACGAAGAGGCCGACTATACCTTCGATGTTACAATTGGCAGTAAATTGTCCAAAGGCGACCAGATCACGATTCAATTCGACGACGAGTTCACGTTGGATGAAGATGGCGATGAGAATGACATCACTGTTGACGGATATGCCCCGAAAAAAGTGGAAGTCGATGATGACAAGAAGAGGATCGTTATCACGTTGAACAAAGACGTCTCCAAAGGTGATATTTCCATCGATGTCGACAACATCATCACCAATCCGGAAGATGCGGACAGCTATACCATCAAGATCGAAACGGATAACGAAGCAGCCAAATCGAAAACGGTTAAAATCAAAGACGGTTCCGGAAGCAGCAGCGGAAGCAAAAACAGCAGCAAATCGTTCGACCTCTCGCTTTCCGGCAAATACACCGAGGATAAAACCAAAATCACTTTGGGCGAATTCACGTTGAACGACAAGCTTGTTAAAGGTGATTACGTCTATGTGACGTTCCCGACCGATGACATGCTGCCAAGCAGCATCGATGAAAGCGATGTGGAAATCAACGGCGAGGAGCCAGATTCCGTTTCCGTCGTGAAGAGCAGCAACCAGGTCAAAATCGAGGTTCCGAAAGATGCGGCAGGCACGAAAGATTTGGAAATCGTCTTTTATGATTCTGCCAAAATCACCCTACCGTCCAAAGCAAAGAGCAGCTACTATATCAAAGTGAAATACAAAAGCACTACATACGAATCTGAAAGTTTTGAAGTGAAAAGCGGTTCTGGCAGCAGCAGCGGAAGCAGCTCCAGCAGCTCCGATTTTACCGTCAAGCTCGCTGACAATAGCCCTGGTGCACGTTCCAGCTATAATATCTCTCTTGATTTGGGGAAAGAGAAGCTGTCCTCCGGTGGATCGATCGAAATCGAATTCCCTTCGGCAGACATGATTCCCCCGATCTTGTCCGCTTCCAGCGTGATGATCAACGGTGACAAAGTAAGCTCGGCTACCTCCTATGGCAGCAAAGTGTATTTGAAAACGGCATCCAGCTTCAAATCGTCGAGCACCGTCAATATTATTTTTGATTACGACGCATACATCACCAACCCGAAAATGCCAGGCTCCGATTATGTACTGGTTGCAAGAACAGGCAGCAAAAACATCAAATCGGAAAAATTCACGATTTCCGGCAGCGTCGTAACCAACCCGACAACGCCAACGACTCCAACCACTCCAACCACGCCAACCACTCCGACTACTCCTGACACGCCGGTTGTGGCAAACAACAGCACAGCGACGATCGGGCTGACGAAATCGGCGTTGAACACGACAACCGGCATCAACATCGGTATCAAGGCTTTCGGATTGCCAGTCGCAGCGAACACCGATTTCATCGAGGTCGTGCTGCCGGTCGGCTTCCGTGTTCCGACCATCATGAATGCCGCTGCGGTGAAAGTGAATGGAGTACAACCAAGCTATGTCGCTACACGCGGTCAAAACCTGCTGATCTATCCGGCGCAAAACTTGCCGGTAAACGCGCCGGTATCGCTGTTGATCGCAGAGAGCGCAGGCATCGCGACGCCGGCGACCAAAAACGTGTACAGCATCGGTGTTTACACCTCGAAAGAGAAAAACCTGCTGTTCGCTCGTCCGGTAAGCGTGGGGGGCGCTGTGATTCCTCCAACGCAACCGCAACAACCGCAGCAGCCTAGCACAATCCCGGCAACTGCTGCACGCGTGAAGCTGAATGTTGCATCGTTCACGCTGAACAACAAATCGTATCCGTTGTCTGTCGCACCATACACACTCAACGGCAACACCCTCGTTCCCGCGCAATTTTTCAAAGAAGCGCTCTCGCTGACGACCCAGTGGAACAATACGACATGCGCAATCATCAGCGGCACGACCGTGATCAAATTCACGATTGGTTCCAACAAAGCGAAAGTGGGAAGCACGGAAGTAACCATGCCTGTAGCTGTACAGCTGAAAAACGGCATGCCGATGCTGCCGATTCGCATGATTGCGGACAATCTGAAATACAAAACCGGTTGGGATACGGCAACCGGCAGCGTATACATTTACAAATAAGCATCAAGCCGCTCCCTGACGTTGGTCAGGGAGTTTTCTTTTATTCGGAGCGGTTTATTCCTTATGCTCGAACGCGTGACGCTATGCTACAATGACAGAAGCAGTGAAAACGGAAGCAAACTCTTCTGATCATGGCCCACACAGCGGATGTTGACCGGGATCATCATTCGCAAAGAATGTGGATGGATGGAAGGGACACCATAAGGGGGAAAATTCATGGACCAGCCAAACAACGTCATTCAATCGCCAAACAAAATCGCGCACATCGGTATCGCGGTGAACAGCATTGAAGCAGCATTGCCTTTTTATACGCAGCATTTGGGTCTGCAGCTTGTCGGAATGGAGGAAGTGCCGAGCGAGCAGGTGCGGGTGGCATTTTTGGCGATTGGCGAATCGCGGTTTGAACTTTTGGAGCCGACGAGCGAGGAGAGCCCGATTGCCAAATTCATCGCCAAGCGGGGCGAAGGCATCCATCACATTGCCCTTGATGTGGATGATGTTGCCCGGCGGCTTGCCAAGCTGAAGGCGGACGGCGTAGCGCTTTTGAACGAACAGCCGAAAGCAGGCGCGCATGGGGCGCAAATCGGATTTTTGCATCCGAAAGCGGCACAGGGCGTTTTGTATGAGCTGTGCCAGTATCCGAAGGGGAATGGGGAGGAATCGCATTGAGCGATCAGATGTACCAAAAGATCGACGAGATGTACGAGCGAAAACGCAAGGTGGAACTCGGCGGCGGGGACGATCGGATCGATGCGCAGCATAAGCGGGGCAAACTGACCGCTCGCGAGCGGATCGACATTTTGCTTGACCGCCACAGCTTTGTGGAATTGCAGCCGTTCGTGAAGCACCGTGCGACCAATTTTGGCATGGATAAACTGGAAGCGCCCGGCGAGGGTGTCGTGACCGGCTATGGCACCATCAACGGCAGGCTCGTGTATGTGTTTGCGCAAGATTTTACCGTGTTCGGCGGTGCGCTCGGGGAGATGCATGCCAAGAAGATCGCCAACATCATGGACTTGGCGGCAAAAAACGGTGCGCCTGTCATCGGTCTCAATGATTCGGGCGGCGCGCGGATTCAAGAAGGCGTCGTCTCCCTTGATGGGTACGGGCATATCTTTTACCGAAACGCCATCTATTCCGGCGTCATCCCGCAAATTTCCGTCATTCTCGGTCCGTGTGCGGGTGGGGCCGTCTATTCTCCCGCCATTACCGATTTCGTTTTCATGGTCGAAAAAACGTCGCAAATGTTCATAACCGGCCCGAAGGTGATCGAGACGGTGACGGGTGAGAAAATTTCCAGCGAAGATTTGGGCGGGGCGGGCGTGCATTCGTCTGTCAGCGGCGTCGCCCACTTTACGGCTCCCCGAGAAGATGAGGTGCTCGATGAAGTCCGCCGCTTGCTCGGTTTTTTGCCGCAAAGCTACAAGGAAGAAACGCCGCGCGTTCCGTATCACGGCGAGCCGGGGGATTGGCTGGAAGACATTCTGGATGCTGTTCCGACCGCTGCGACGAAAGTGTATGACGTCAAAAAAGTGCTGCAAATGATTGTGGACCACCGCGATTTTTTGGAGGTGCAGCCGAATTTTGCGCGCAACATCGTAATCGGTTTCGGCCGCATCGAGGGGCAAAGCGTCGGCTTTATCGCGAACCAGCCAAAGGTAATGGCAGGCGGCTTGGATATCGATTCGTCCGACAAGCTGGCCCGATTCATCCGCACATGTGACGCGTTCAATATTCCGTTGGTTACCTTCGTCGACGTGACCGGCTTCTTCCCCGGAATCAACCAGGAGCACGGAGGAATTATCCGGCACGGTGCCAAAATTTTGTACGCTTATTCCGAGGCCACCGTTCCGAAAATCACGGTGATCACCCGCAAGGCATACGGTGGTGCTTATGTCGCGCTCAACTCGAAAGCGATCGGGGCGGATGTGGTCTATGCGTGGCCGAACGCAGAAATTGCCGTCATGGGGCCGGAGGGAGCAGCGCAGATCATTTTTGCCAAGGAGATTGAGCAAAGCGATGATCCGGCGGCAACCCGTCAAGCCAAAATCGCGGAATATCGCAGCGCATTCGCTAATCCGTACGTAGCCGCTGAAAACGGGATGGTCGATGATGTGATTGACCCGCGCGAAACCCGCAAATATTTGAAGAGCGCGCTCGCGATGCTGAAAAACAAGGAAGAGCACCGTCCGCGGAAAAAACACGGCAACATCCCGCTGTAACCCGCAGGCAAATTTCGCGCCTGAAGGGGTTGGTGAAAGCTCTTCCATGCGTTATACTGATACCATTACATAATAGTAGTAAAAATATTTTTACAGGAGGGTTTATCGTGATCAATCAAGAACGGTTGCTCAATGAGTTCCTTGAATTGGTTCAAATCGACAGTGAAACGAAGAATGAAGGCAACATTGCCAAAGTGTTGACGGAAAAGCTGACGGCTCTCGGCCTCACCGTCGAGCAAGACGATGCCGGCGAGAAAACAGGCCATGGTGCAGGCAACTTGTTCGCTACCTTGAAGGGGAATGCGAAAGGCCCGCGCCTGTTGTTCAGCAGCCATATGGACACGGTGGTACCAGGCGTCGGCGTAAAGCCGTCTGTGAAGGACGGGTATGTGTATTCGGATGGCACGACCATTTTGGGCGCAGATGACAAAGCGGGGATTTCCGCCATTTTTGAAGCGCTCCGCGTCATTCAGGAGCAAAAACTGCCGCACCCGGATATCCAAGTCGTGATCACGACCGGGGAAGAGTCCGGTCTGGTCGGTTCGCGCCATATGGATGAGAGCAAGCTTGCAGCAGACCTCGGCTTCATCCTCGATTCCAACGGCAAAGTGGGCGAGGTAATCGTCGCAGGTGCGGGACAATACCGCATTTACACCAAACTGTACGGGAAAGCAGCACATGCTGGCGTAAATCCGGAAGATGGCGTCAGCGCGATCACAGTGGCCAGCAAGGCGATCTCCCGCATGCCGCTGGGACGTCTGGATGAAGACACAACGGCAAACGTCGGCCGCTTTGAGGGTGGACGGGCGTTCAATATCGTAACCGATTATGTGGAAGTATGGTCGGAAGCGCGAAGCATGGTCATGGATAAGCTGGAAGCACAGGTGAAAAAAATGACGGACGCATTCGAATCCGCTGCAGCCGAAATGGGCGCACGATGCGAAAACGATGTCCGCTTCATGTATCATGGCTATAAATTCAGCCAAGACACGCCTGTCGTGCAAAAAGCGGCAGCTGCGCTGAAACGGATCGGGCGCGAGCCGTTCTACGAAAAGAGCGGTGGCGGCAGCGACGGAAACGTCTTCAACGGTTTGGGGGTTCCATCCGTAAATCTGGGAATTGGGTATGAGGAAATCCATACAACAAACGAGCGCATGCCGATCGAGGAATTGAACAAAGCGGCTGAACTGGTCGTAGCAATCGTAGCGGAATGCGTGGAATAAGCTTGTCAAAACAGCCGTCGGGTCAAAACCTGGCGGCTGTTTTGTACAGATAAAACAATTCTAGCTGCATCCGCTATCGCATAGCATGGTGAAGAATGGGGGGAGATGGCATGCAGCGACTGGCGCAGGCAACCGTAATCGGAATCGTGGAAGAGCGTGCTCCACTGCAAATTGTCAGTGTGGAGCTACACGAGAATAGGGAAATGGGCCAGGCGTTATACTACGCGGCAGGAGCGATGCCGTGCCGGATCGGGGACCAGGTACTGGTCAATACGACCGCGGTTCGCCAAGGGTTGGGCACGGGCGGCTACCATTTCATCGTAGCGAAGGTGGGGGCAGAGGAGGCGGATTACCAGCCGAATGCATGGGGGCATATTGTCAAAATGCGTTATTCGCCTGTGCAGATGACCGTTCCCGCTGTAGAGGAAGAGGAGAGCCCGCACCATCCGTTGTTTCTGGAGCGGGCAACAGAGACGCTCCAGCATGTTCCCGTCGTGATCGGAGAGCTGCATAGTCTGCTGCCTGTCATTTGCCTCGCGATTCACCATCTGGAGCATCAGGGATCAAGGCCGTTGCGGATCGCTTTCGTCATGCCGGATGGCGCATCGCTTCCCATCGCGATCAGTCGGCATGTCCATCAGCTGCGTGAACAAGGCATGCTTGCGGCAACGGTTACGACAGGCCAGGCGTGGGGAGGCGATCTGGAGGCGATCAACATCTATACCGGTTTGCTGGCAGCGAGGCACATCGCGCGAGCAGACGTGATCGTATGTTTGCTCGGACCAGGGGTGGCCGGTACTGCAACGCGGCTGGGTTTTTCCGGCATGCAGCTCGTCGAGGTTATGCATGCGGCGGCGACGCTTGGAGGTGTACCGCTTGTTGTCCCGCGCATCAGCTTTTCCGATCAGCGCGACCGGCATTTTGGCATCAGCCACCATACGATTACCATGCTGTCCCGGCATTTGCTGCTGCCTGTCGTTTTGCCGTTACCGGTGTTTTCCGACTCATTTCAGTCAAGATGGATCGAGCAGCAGCTATGCGATGCAGGAATCGTGACACGACATGCGGTGGTCAGGAGAAAAGCGCCGGATGTCGACCGATTGCTGCAACTGCAAGAACGCTATCCTTTATTGATCGAGACGATGGGACGGGGGATTGCGGTGGACCCGACACCTTTCCAAGCCGCCTATTGCGCCGCGATCTGTGCCGCCCGGTTAGGGGCCGATGTCGCTAGTGGAGATGCTTCCCTTGCACCTGATTTGCCGCCAGAAGCTCTTGCACCGTATTATGCCGATTGGCTAACTCGCGCAACGTAGCGCGAATCTCTTTTGCTTTTCCGACCATGCGCAATTGATTGGAGGTGATTTCCATTTTCATTGTTATCGCTCCTTTCGGCCGACGTGGACGTCGGACAAGCTTGTCTTAGTGCTACGATATGAGATAAGGTACACATATAGAACACAGCGTTTGGAAAGGAGCTTTGGAAATCGTGAGTGAAAAAGAGCCGCTCTATGAAAAAACCATCAGCAGCCAGCCGATCTATGACGGACGCATCATCAAGGTGAAGGTAGATGAGGTCGTGCTGCCAAACGGAAAGACGGCCAAGCGGGAGATCGTCAATCATCAAGGGGCGGTTGCGGTGATGGCACTGACTGATGACAACAAGCTTCTCGCAGTCCGTCAATTCCGCAAGCCGTTGGAGAGGTCGATCGTCGAGATCCCGGCAGGAAAGCTGGAGCGTGGGGAAGAGCCGATCGAGTGCGCACGCCGGGAGCTTTTGGAGGAGACTGGCTACACGGCAAAAGAGTTGACATTGCTCAGCTCCTTTTATACATCGCCCGGCTTTGCGGATGAAATTCTTCATCTGTTCGTCGCTACCGGATTAACCGCAGGGGAAGCCCAGCCGGATGAAGATGAATTCGTGGAAGTGCTCCACCTTTCGCTTGAAGAAGCGAGGCAGCTGCACACGGCGGGAGACATCCGCGATGCCAAAACCGTCGTTGCCTTGTTCGCCTGGGAAGCCAAAATGCTCGGAAGCAGCCATGTGTAGCACGACCCTTCCTGCGTTTTTTGCCGACCTGCACATCCATCTGGGCAGCACGATGAGCGGCAAGCCGGTGAAAATTACCGCTTCCCGCAAAATGACGCTGTCCGCTGTGCTGGAAGAAGCGTCCGAGCGCAAGGGCATCGAATTGATCGGAATTATCGACTCCCATGTGCCGGAAGTTCAGCAAGAGCTGCGCGAGCTGATGGATCGGGGACAAGCCATCCCTCTGAAGGAAGGCGGGGTTCGTTACAAACAAACGACACTCATCCTTGGTGCTGAGGTCGAGGTCAAGGAAGCGGGACGGGGAGAAGCGCATTTTCTCTGCTATGTGCCGACGCTCGATGCGATGCAGTCGTTTACCGGCTGGCTTGAGCGGCGCTGTCGCAATGTCACGCTTAGCTCGCAGCGGATCGACTGCACGATTGTACAGCTGCAGGAACAGGTCGCATCACTCGGGGGACTGGTGATTCCGGCACACATTTTTACGCCGCACAAAGGACTGTACGGAAGCTGCACGGATCACATGGCAGAGGTGGCGAACCCGGCGCTGTTTGCGGCAGTCGAACTTGGGCTTTCGTCCAATACGCAGATGGCGGATCAAATCAGCGAACTGCATCCTTTCCCCTTCGTGACCAATTCGGATGCGCATTCGCTTGCCAAAATCGGCAGGGAATACCAGTCGATCATGATGAAGGAGCCGAATTTTCACGAGTGGCGTCTCGCGCTCTCTCATGCGGAAGGACGCATGATCGCCGCCAACTATGGCCTGCATCCGGAGCTGGGGAAATACCACCAAACATCGTGCCAGGCATGTGGCACCCCATTTCCCAAAGAGGCGACGGAACGCTGTGCAGCCTGCGGAAAAAAAGCCGTGATTCGAGGCGTGGAAGAACGGATCAGACAGCTTGCCGATCTGGCGCCAGGCATTCATCCACCGCACCGCCCCGCGTATATCGAGCAGTTTCCGCTCGAATTTTTGCCAGGCATTGGACCGAAGCGGCGTGAACAGCTCTATCGGGAGTTCGGGACGGAAATGAACATTTTGCACCGAGTGGGGGAGGCCGATTTGAGCCGGGTAATTGGCGAGCTGGCGACGGTAATCATCCGTGCTCGCGCAGGGGAACTCGCAGTCAATGCGGGCGGTGCGGGCACATATGGCAAGGTGAAAATGGGGAAATAAGAGACAGGCGGCGTACTAGATTCAAGCCTGCTCGCATAAGGTAATCGTAAACCGCGAACAGGAGGAGAGTCTCACGTGCGCAAACGATTTGGACAAACGTTCCAGGCTTATTTGAACGAACATCAGACCTTGTATGTCTTCACCATCGTCCTGTTTGCCATGGGTGTGGTGTTTGGCGCCGTTCTTGTCAACTCGCTCGGCTTGTCCCAAAAAGAAGAGCTGCTGCGCTTTCTCGAATACTTTTTTTCCAATATGAACCGGGGAGGGCTGGCAGATCCGCAGCTTCATTTTCTGCAATCGTTCGCGTTTTATTTGAAAACGGTCGGGATCATGTGGATTTTGGGGCTGTCGATCATTGGCCTTCCGATGATTTTGCTGCTTCTTTTTCTCAAAGGCATCGTCGTCGGTTTCACCGTCGGATTTTTGGTGAGCCAGATGCAATGGCAAGGCGTGATGTATGCACTCGCAGGCGTCTTGCCGCAAAACATGCTGGTGGTACCGGCACTCATCTTGATCGGTGTAGGAGGAATCTCCTTTTCCTTGCGCCTGATCAAGACAAGGCTGCTGTCCAAACGGGATCAAATCATGCCCCACTTCCTGAGCTATTCGGTATTGGTGCTGGTCATGTTCAGCGTGTTGACCATCGCGGCCCTGTTTGAGACGTTCGTGTCCCCTGCGTTAATCCGCTATGCTACTAATTAAGAATTATTCTCATTTAATAACTTTTGTATTTGACTTCTGGAATCGCCCTCCACTATAATAGGAGCAGGTTTCATGCAAGTGGGGAGGGGCAATAATGGAAGAAAAGATTGAAAAGATAAAGCAACAACTACATTCCCATAACTATAAATTAACACCGCAGCGTGAGGCCACGGTTCGGGTGCTACTGGAAAATGAGCAAGACCATCTGAGTGCGGAAGACGTTTACTTGCTGGTAAAAGAAAAATCCCCTGAAATCGGACTTGCTACCGTATACCGGACACTTGAATTGCTGAGTGAGCTTAAAATCATCCACAAAATGAATTTTGGCGATGGCGTTGCCCGCTATGACTTGCGGGACGACAATTCTGACCGCCATCATCATCATCTCGTGTGCATGAATTGCGGAACGGTCGACGAGATTTTTGAAAATCTGCTGGTCGGGGTCGAAGAGCGGGTACATAATGTTTACAACTTTTCGATTTTGGACCACCGCCTTACCTTTTACGGGATCTGCCATCGTTGCATTGACAAGGTGAATATCGACGATTTTAAATAAGCAGCTTCTCCTATTTGATAGGAGAAGTTTTTCGTTTGTTTTTGGCAATCGGGGAACGATAGTGACTAGGTGAGAGCGGAGGACTGCTTGACGTATAGCGGAGTGGACGAGCGCATAAGATGAACAAATGGAACTCTTTTTGCCGCTTGAGGCTTGATCACACTATCACAAGGTGGGAGATGCAGCAGAATGATCTTCTCGGTTCGCCGCTTCATAGAGCTGATACGCTTTCTGTTGGTGCTCATAACGTGTACTCTCGTTTCCTATGGAATCATTACGCTCTTGTCCGAACGCTTTCTGCCGGCCAATCCGTATCACGAACCGCACGGCAACGCCGTCAAGGTAGTCAAGATCATCGACAACTCCGAGCGGCATGACATGGATTGGTATTATTCGCGCCTGCAGCTGTTTTTCATGGTAGGAGAGTGAGGACCGCGTAAAAGAAAAGAGGAATTTTTCCTTCGACGTGGAAAGCAATAGGACTAACCAAAGACAGGCAAGGAGCCATAAGGGAGAAGCATCTTCATGGAAATACTGATTGATCATTTTATGCACTTTCTTTCCGTTGAAAAAGGCTTGGCTGCCAACACGCTGGAATCATACCAGCGTGATCTGTTTGCGTACACCGATTTTCTCAAAAGCGAGGGTGTGACCGACATCGCGGCGTCGAACCGGTCGCACATCATCAGCTACCTCGTGATCTTGCAGAAAAAAGGGAGAGCGACAGCGACCTTGTCGCGCAATCTGGCCTCCATCCGGGCGTTTTATCAGTTTCTTGTGCGGGATCGGCATTTGGAGCACGATCCTTCCGTCCATCTGGAAACGCCAAAGATTGAGAAGCGGCTGCCGAAGGTACTGTCTCTCGAAGAGGTCGAGAAGCTCCTGGAGGGACCGGATCTCAGCCAGCCGAGCGGGGTGCGCGACAAGGCGATGCTGGAGTTGATGTATGCGACTGGCATCCGGGTATCCGAGCTGGTCCAGCTCAACATGGGCGACATCAATCTGGAGATGGGGTTTCTCAAATGCATGGGAAAAGGCTCGAAGGAGCGGATGATCCCGCTCGGGAAGGTCGCGATTTCCGTGATTCGGCAGTATTTCGAGACTGCCCGATCGCGCCTGCTCAAGGTCGGCGGTGAGTCGGCCCTGTTCGTCAATCATTTGGGGAAACGCATGACGCGGCAAGGATTCTGGAAAATTATCAAAAAGTATGCCCTCCAGTCAGGCATCACGGCGGAAATCACGCCGCATACGCTGCGGCATTCTTTTGCGACGCATTTGCTGGAAAATGGCGCCGACCTGCGTTCCGTGCAGGAAATGCTCGGGCATGCCGACATTTCCACCACGCAAATTTACACGCATGTGACACGTTCGCGAATCAAGGACGTCTATGCCAAAACACATCCGCGCGCATAACGCGTAACCACGGGCATGAAAAGGAGAATGAGACGATGACACGGTTTTCACGTATTTTTTTGATTGTGATGGATAGCGTAGGAATTGGCGAATTGCCTGATGCGCCGGCATTTCATGATGAGGGCGCGCACACGCTTGGACATATTGCGCAGCGGGTGGAAGGGTTTGCGCTTCCCCATCTCGCCCGCCTCGGCTTAGGCAATATCGCGCCTTTACATAACGTGCCGGCGGAAGCAAAGCCACTGGCGCACTATGGCAAAATGCAAGAAATTTCGTTGGGAAAAGATACGACGACAGGGCATTGGGAGATCATGGGGCTGCAGGTGTCCACACCGTTCAACACCTATCCGGACGGTTTTCCCGCTGCACTGATCGAGGAGTTCGAAGCGCGGATTGGCCGCAAAGTTCTCGGCAACAAAGTAGCGTCGGGAACGGAAATTTTGGACGAACTCGGCGAGGAGCATATGAAGACGGGTGCCGTCATTGTGTATACGTCTGCGGACAGCGTGTTCCAAATCGCAGCGCATGAGGAAGTTGTGCCGCTTGCGGAGCTGTACCATATTTGCGAGGTTGCCCGTGAGCTTACGCTGCGCGACGAATTTGCGGTAACCCGCGTGATCGCCCGTCCGTTTATCGGCAAGCCAGGAGCGTTTGAGCGTACCTCGAACCGTCATGATTATTCGGTCAAGCCGTTTGCGCCGACCGTGATGAATCGTCTTGCGGACGCAGGGCTGGCGTCGATTGCAATCGGCAAAATCAGCGACATTTACGCGGAGGAAGGCATCACGCGCTCCATCCGGACCAAAGACAACATGGATGGCGTAAACCAGTTGATCGGTACCATGAAGGAATCATTTACCGGCTTAAGCTTCGTCAACCTGGTCGATTTTGACGCCAAATACGGACACCGCCGCGATCCTGAAGGGTATGGCCGCGCCCTGATGGAATTTGACGGCCGGATCTCGGAGCTTTTGGACAATCTGCAGGAGCATGACCTGTTGATCATCACGGCTGACCATGGCAACGACCCGGTTCATCACGGCACAGACCATACGCGCGAATACGTACCGCTTCTCGCATATCACCGCCACATCGAAGGCGGACGCAATTTGGGCATCCGCGGCACATTTGCGGATATCGGCGCGACGATCGCGGAAAACTTCGGCGTCACGGCACCTGTGATCGGCAAAAGCTTTTTATCTGAACTGTAAGCGGGAGGGAACTGCATGTCTGAAACGATTCAACAAGCGAAACGAGCGATTGAAGAGCGGATTGCGAAAGCGCCAGCCATCGGGTTGGTGCTTGGTTCCGGTTTGGGGGTTTTAGCCGATGAAATCGCCAATTCCGTGGCGATTCCGTATGAAGAGATCCCCCACTTCGGCCGCTCCACGGTGGTAGGGCATAAAGGGCAGCTGGTCATCGGCACGCTCGAAGGGAAGCAAGTGGTTGCGATGCAGGGCCGCTTTCATACGTACGAGGGGCACGGCATGGATTCTGTCGTGTTCCCGATCCGTGTGCTAAAAGAGATCGGAGTCGAGCAGCTGATCGTGACGAATGCGGCTGGCGGAGTCAACGAAAGCTACGTGCCTGGCGATCTCATGGTGATCAGCGATCATTTGAACATGGCTGCCCGCAACCCGTTGATCGGACCAAACGATGAAAAATATGGCGTTCGTTTTCCGGACATGTCGGAGGCGTACAGCAAAACATTGCGTGCGCTTGCCCACGCCACAGCCGCAGATTTGGGCTTGTCGCTCAAAGAAGGGGTATATGCGTGGATGCTCGGTCCAAGCTACGAGACACCGGCCGAAATCCGCATGCTGCGAATGCTGGGGGCAGACGCAGTCGGGATGTCGACCGTGCCTGAGGTGATCGTCGCCCGGCACATGAATCTGGATGTCTTGGGTATTTCCTGCATTACCAATATGGCAGCGGGCATTTTGCCGCAGCCGCTTTCCCACGAGGAAGTCATCGAGACGACGGAACAGGTGAAGTCCGCATTTTTGGCATTGATTCACGGCATCGTCAAAAACATGTAAGCGAAGAAAAGAGGGGAGCCGCCAGTATCAGGAGTAGGCGGCTCCCCGCTCTTTTCTGCAGTACATTAAATAACCAACGCGCAAACGTGTTGCTACATTAATAGAAGAAACAGATGGAATCGGCACATGCAAAGATTGGCGAAAAAGAACAAGTGCATGAATATGCACAGGATGTAGTAAAAATCAAGAATTTGATTTATAAAAAAATATAAACATTCCCGCAAAAGGGTTAAAAGGGGAAATGACGCGATTCTTCCCCTTTTTTGATTCTTTATTGGTAAAAAAAACTTGATTAATACGAAACGGTTTATAATGTTTTATTTTTCTACTTGTCAAATTTCGTTGACACCGTTACCAAATCCGTTTATTTTTAAGGTATTAAACACATTGTAAGCGTTTTTTACGTTTTTCGTAAAATTCGGGTAAACAGTTCGTTAAATTCGCATTGTCGTAAAAAGACAGAATCTGCTGACGCAAATGGAGTGGTAAATTTGAAAAAAATCGACCATGTTGATCGGCAAATTCTGCAAATCCTTCAAGGGGACGGTAGAACCCCCTATACAGAGATAGCTCATCAGCTCAAGGTGAGCGAAGGGACGATTCGTTCGCGAATCTCTCGCTTGTTGCAAGAAGGAGTTTTCGAGTTTGTCATCCATGTGCATCCCGAAAAGCTGGGGCTGCATGTACAAGCTTGTATCGGACTCACGACCAAGCTCGGCTTGCAAAACCATGTGGCTGAAGCACTGAGCAAGTTTCCCGAGGTTCGCTCTGTCGGGGCTTTTTCCGGGAAACACGATCTCATTATTCAGGTTTGTTTCCACGATAATGAGGATTTGATCACGTTCGTGAATGAACGTCTTTCCCGTATTGAGGGAATTGTTGCTGCAGACGTGTCATTGGAATTGAAGCAGTACAAAGACTCCTATTCGTATGTAGCTGGCTGTGAGGAAGCAATATCTTGAAAGGAGTGATGCCATCCGGTTACGAGCGGTAGTTTCGTCATTTTGCTATCACATGTATTTTCAGAAAAAAGAAAAAGTGGGGGTTTATTGCGATGAAAAAGAGCGTATTCGCATTAGTTAGTTCGGTAGTAGTTCTTGGTACAGCACTCGCAGGTTGCGGTGGCGGCGGCGACGCAGCGAAACCGGCTGAACAGCCTGCAGCAGGCAACAATTCCGGCACAGCTGCTCCAGCACCAGAAAAATCCAGTGAGCCAAAAGTGCTGAGAATCAACCTGCACTCCGAACCACCAACAGCTGACCCAGGTTTGGCTGAGGACTCTACTTCCGGAACAGTAGTTCGCGCGGCATTCGACGGTTTGACTCGGACCGGCGGCGATGGAAAGCCAATGAACTCTGCTGCTGAAAGCGTAGAAGTATCGCAGGATCTGAAAACATATACATTTAAGATTCGCGACGCAAAATGGAGCAACGGTGACCCTGTCACTGCAAAAGACTTCGAATATGCGTGGAAACGCGTTCTTGATCCAAAAACAGCAGCAAACTATGCATACCAACTCTACTATATCAAGAATGGTGAAAAAGCGAACAAGGGTGAAGTCGGACTCGATCAAGTCGGCGTAAAAGCGCTTGATGACAAAACGCTCCAAGTTGAGCTGGAAAACCCAACACCATACTTCCTGGAATTGACTTCTTTCTATACGTACTTCCCGGTTGATCAAAAAGTGGTTTCCGCTGATCCGAAATGGGCGACAGAAGCAAAAACTCACGTAGGTAACGGACCGTTCAAATTGGAATCTTGGGAACATAAGAGCAAATTGGTTCTCGTGAAAAACGACAACTATTGGGATAAAGATGCCGTGAAATTGGATAAGATCGAATTCTCGATGGTAGAAGACGAGAATACAGAATTGTCCATGTTCGATAACGGTGAACTCGACTGGGCAGGTGCTCCTTTCAGCTCCTTGCCGACAGATGCGATTCCAGCTCTGAAAGAGTCTGGCAAAATGACGATTCAACCGATTGCTGGTACCTACTGGTATAAATTTAACACCGAAAAACCTCCATTCAACAATGTGAAAATCCGTAAAGCGTTCGCGTATGCGATTGACCGTCAATCGATCATCGACAACGTAACGCAAACGAACCAAAAACCTGCGATGGGTGCGGTTCCAGATTCGATGTCCCTGAACCCGAACGGCTACTTCAAAGATCATGACGTTGAAACTGCGAAGACGCTGCTTGCTGAAGGTATGAAAGAACTGGGTCTCACAAAACTGCCACCGGTTACCCTGTCCTACAATACGTCCGAAGGTCACAAAAAGATTGCTGAAGCAATCCAGGACCAATGGAAGAAAACTCTCGGCGTAGATGTGAAACTGGAAAACACCGAGTGGAAAGTATACATCGAAAACTTGCACCAAGGCAAATTCCAAATCGGCCGCATGGGCTGGTTGGGTGACTTCAACGATCCAATCAACTTCCTGGAACTGTTCAAAGAGAAAAATGGCGGAAACAACGATACTCGTTGGGAAAATCCAAAATTCAAAGAACTGTTGAACAAATCTGCGCTTGAAGGCGATGCTGAAAAACGCAAAGCAATCCTGAAAGAAGCTGAAGCGGTTATGATGGAAGATATGCCTGTAATGCCGATCTACTTCTACACCAACTCGTGGGTGAAGAAGGATGAAGTAAAAGGCGTTCAAGTGGATGGTTTGGGCCAAGTAGACTTCAAATGGGCAACCATTGAGAAGTAATTCCATTGTGATGGCCGACTGGCCGGAAGTAAAATGAATAGGGTAATGCGCAAAGGTATATGGACTATACCCATATACCTTTGCTTCTTCCAAAACACACATACAATGAACTTATAGAGAGATACATTTATTCGGGGAAGTTATTACACAATCGATTTTTGCACTGTGACCAACCAAACAAATACGATCACTTCGCAGTGTGAAAATGGGAAGTGAGAGTAGCAACATCAGTAAAAAGGAGGAATAAGGGTTGATCCGTTATCTTGCCAAGCGTATTGTATACATGATCATCACGTTGTTTCTAATCGTAACGGCTACCTTCTTCTTGATGCAGGCTGTGCCTGGAGGCCCGTTCACTGCCGAGAAAAACGTACCGCCAGAAATTAAGGAAGCGCTTAACGCGTTTTATGGTTTGGATAAGCCGGTATGGCAGCAATATTTGGATTACTTGGTTCGTGTCATTACATGGGATTTGGGCCCGTCTTTCGCGGAAAAATCTTCTACTGTTAACGATATGATCAATCAAGGTTTCCCTGTATCCGCACACTTGGGTCTGCAAGCGCTGGCTGTAGCCATCTTTGGCGGGATTACGTTGGGTGTCATTTCGGCAATGAAACATAACAAGTGGCAGGATTCGACAGCAACAGTCATCGCTGTATTGGGGCTCTCCGTCCCAGGCTTCATCCTTGC
Organism: Brevibacillus fluminis; assembly: GCF_052072235.1. Lineage (GTDB taxonomy): Bacteria > Bacillota > Bacilli > Brevibacillales > Brevibacillaceae > Brevibacillus_D > Brevibacillus_D fluminis_A. Next base: position 2,636,526 of record NZ_CM125436.1, read on the forward strand.
TTCCTTCTATCAATACTTTTTCTCGATCAAATTGGGCTGGTTCCCGATTGCGAAGTTCGATACGTTTAAACACACAATCTTGCCAACATTCGCATTGGCAGCGCTACCATTGGCATTTATCGCTCGTCTGACGCGTTCCAACATGCTGGAAGTGCTCGGACAAGATTACATTAAGACAGCAAAAGCAAAAGGCTTGAGTTCTGTCGTGATCACCATCAAGCACGCAATCCGCAATGCGCTCCTGCCGGTTATTACGTACCTCGGACCATTGGCAGCAGGGATCTTGACAGGTACGTTCGTGATCGAGCGCATCTTCGGGATTCCGGGATTGGGAAGCCGTTTCGTAGGTTCAATCACAAACCGTGACTATACGGTGATTATGGGTACGACTGTCTTTTACTCAATCTTCCTGATTGCTCTCGTATTCCTTGTCGACATTGCCTACACCATCATCGATCCACGTATTAAACTGACTGACACAGGGAGGGAGTAATCAACCATGCAATTGACCAAGGAGCATTTTGAGCCAATTTCGATGGACCTGCGTCAGGCAGAAGAAATCAAGAGACCGAGCTTGTCTTTCTGGCAAGATGTTTGGCGCCGACTGAAACAAAACAAAGTAGCGATGGCCTCGCTGATCTTCATTATCGTACTCCTGGTGCTGGCGATCTTTATCCCGATCTTCAGCCATAACGATTATTTTACGACAGACCTGGCGGGCAAAAACAAGAAAATGTCTGCTGAACACTGGTTTGGTACAGACGATTTGGGTCGGGACATGTTTGTCCGTATCTGGTATGGTGCGCGTATCTCCCTTGAGGTAGGTTTTGCAGCTGCCGCGATCGACTTGCTTGTCGGTATCATTTGGGGCGGTATCTCCGGTTTCTTCGGCGGCAAAGTCGATGAAATCATGATGCGTATCGCAGACTTGCTGTTCGCAGTTCCTTATTTGCTGGTTGTGATTTTGCTGATGGTCGTTATGGGCCCTGGCTTGACGACGATCATCATCGCGTTGACGATAACGGGCTGGATTAACATGGCGCGGATTGTCCGCGGTCAGATCATGCAGTTGAAAGCACAGGAATTCGTTTTGGCGGCGCGCTCCCTTGGCGCTGACAGCAAACGCCTGATCTTCAAACACTTGATTCCGAACGCACTCGGACCAATCATCGTAACGCTCAGCTTGTCTGTTCCTTCTGCAATTTTCGCAGAGTCGTTCCTGTCATTTATCGGTCTTGGCGTTGCCGCACCGATCGCATCGTGGGGCACGATGGCCAACGACGGCTTGCCTGCGATGAAATACTTCCCATGGCGCTTGATGTTCCCGGCAGTGTTCATCAGTGTGACCATGTTGGCGTTTAACTTACTAGGCGACGGATTGCGCGATGCTGTAGACCCGCGTCTTCGTAAATAGGAGGGATCAACGTTATGGAACGCATACTCGAAGTAAAAGATCTTCATGTTTCCTTCCAAACTTATGCTGGTGAAGTAAAGGCCGTTCGCGGCGTTAATTTTCACGTAAATCGCGGGGAAGCAGTTGCGATCGTAGGGGAGTCCGGTTGCGGTAAATCGGTAACCGCCCAAACCTTGATGAAACTGATTCCAATGCCACCGGGAAAAATCAAGAGCGGTGAAATCTTGTTCAACGGACAAGATATCGTGAAAAAATCCAACAAAGAGATGGAAGCGATCCGCGGGAAAGACATCGGGATGATCTTCCAAGACCCGATGACATCGTTGAACCCGACGATGACGATCGGCAACCAGATCATGGAGGGCCTGCTCAAGCACCAAAACATGTCGGGCGCCCAGGCGAAAGCCAAAGCCATCGATTTGCTGACAATGGTAGGGATTCCGCAGCCAGAGCGCCGCATCACACAATATCCGCATGAGTTCTCCGGCGGGATGAGACAGCGTGCGATGATCGCGATCGCCCTTGCTTGTTCGCCACAGCTTTTGATCGCCGACGAGCCGACGACAGCGCTCGACGTAACGATTCAGGCGCAGATTCTCGATTTGATGCGCGATCTGCAAAAGAAAACCGGCACATCCATCATCCTCATCACCCATGACCTGGGCGTTGTAGCCGAGATGTGCGACCGCGTCATCGTGATGTACGCAGGTAAAGTCATTGAAACGGGTACGGTAGACGAGATTTTCTACAACCCGCAGCATCCTTATACAAAAGGGCTTCTCCGCTCTGTTCCTCGTCTCGACCTGAACCGGGATGAGCCGTTGACGCCAATCTATGGCACTCCGCCGGATCTGCTTCGCCCACCGGTCGGTTGCGGATTTACCGCCCGTTGCGAAAATGCGATGCGCGTTTGCAAGGAAATCGATCCTGAGATGACTCAGGTAGGTAAAACCCAACAAGCCGCGTGCTGGCTGCAGCATCCACTTGCACAAAGCCGCTAAGCCTCTTAGGAAGGAGTGACGATATTGGAAAAGCGCGATACACTTATCGAAGTCAAGAATTTGAAAAAATTCTTTCAAGTTGGTGACAATACGTTAAAAGCCGTTAACGATATTTCTTTCGATATCAAACGCGGTGAGACTCTTGGTGTCGTAGGGGAGTCCGGTTGCGGAAAATCCACTGCTGGACGTACGATTTTGCGCCTGTACGAGCCAACGGAGGGCGACATCCTGTTTGAAGGCAAAAGCATTCGTAACCTGAACCATCAGGAAATGAAGGCAATGCGCCGCAATATCCAAATGATTTTCCAAGATCCGTATGCATCGCTGAACCCGCGTATGACGGTAGGCGACATCATAGGGGAAGCGCTCGACATTCATGGTTTGGCGACCGGTGAAAAGCGCAAGCAGCGCATCCAGGAGCTGCTGTCTTTGGTTAGCTTGAACCCGGAGCATATGAACCGATTCCCGCACGAATTTTCGGGCGGTCAGCGCCAACGGATCGGGATTGCCCGCGCTCTGGCTGTTGAGCCAAAATTCATCGTCTGCGACGAGCCGATCTCCGCGCTGGACGTATCCGTACAAGCGCAAGTCGTGAACCTGCTTGAATCGTTGCAAGAAAAAATGGGCTTGACCTACATGTTCATCGCCCATGACCTTTCCATGGTAAAATACATCTCCGACCGTGTGGCGGTTATGTATCTCGGGAAAATGGTGGAGCTGGCAGAAAGCGATGCTCTCTATGAAAAACCGCTTCATCCCTATACCCAAGCCCTGCTCTCGGCGATTCCGATTCCGGACCCTGAGCTTGAGCGCAAACGCGAGCGCATCGTGCTGCAAGGCGATGTACCAAGCCCGATGAACCCTCCAAGCGGTTGTCATTTCCGCACCAGATGTCCAAAAGCCATGCCGGAGTGCGCGGCAGCGGAACCAGTCTGGAAAGAAGTGGAACCCGGACATTTTACCGCTTGTCACTTGTATAACTAGTCAGGAATTGTGGATTTCCCCGGCGATTGATGCCGGGGAGTCCTTTTACTTTCCTGTAAGTTCCATACATAACGATACACATGGGGGGATCAAGGGTGCTCAAGAAAGACCTTTCCTTTTCAAAAGAGTGGTTTGCCCGCTTCAAACCGAAAAGGCTACGGAAGCAGATCAAAGGCAACCGGACAATCACCGGCTCTATCGCACAAAAAATGATCTCATTCGGCGTCCTTCTCGTTATCATTGTGATGGTGGCAGTACAATTGACTGCGCAGACACTTTCAAAGCAGACCCTGATTAACATAACGTCCGAGCAAGCCATCATGCTGGCCGAGCAGCACAGCAGCAATTTCAACGATTGGATGCAGGATTTAACAACTTCTGTCAAGCTGACTGCAGCCAAGCGGGTGATGGGAACCAATCTTGATCCATTGATCATGGAGCAATTTCGTTTGCTCAAACAGGAATATCGCGAAATTATGAAGATGTACCTGGTAGATGGCAACACGGGCGAAGAAATGTACTCGCTGACCGCAAAAAACCATCTGCAATTCAAGGGGAAGAAGTTTTTTGAAAATGCGAAAAATACAAAAGGCGTAGTCGTCTCTGACGAGGAAATCGTCAAAGGTGCAGACAAAAGCGTCCTATACATAGCAGCGCCAATCGGCGATTCGAATGAAGATACGACCCGCATTCTGGTCGTCGGGGTATCGGCACAGCAGTTGATCAAAAAAGTCGAAACCATTCCGTTTATGACAAACGGTTTCGCGTTTGTTGTAAAAGACGACGGTCTTGTTACCGCGCATAAAGTAAAAGCGAACACCAACAACTTCAATTTGTCCGAGCATGCCGAGTATGCGGACATGCTGGCAAAAATGAAGGAGAAAAAGAGCGGCAGCTTGATTTATAACGAGGGCGGCGTTCGCTCGTTTGCCGCATTCACGCCAATTCCGCTGCTTGGCTGGAATTTGGTCCTGACGACTTCCTTATCCGACATTTACGGCGAAATCGACCAAATGGCATGGATCATCGCGCTGATCAGCATTCCGATCATCGCGCTGTCCGTCTGGCTAATTTGGTGGTTCGCGAAAAAAATCCGCACCTCGCTGTTTGCCATTGCCAACGACATGCAGCGGATCGGCAGCGGCGATTTCCAAGTGCAAGTCGCTGTGAAAGGTGACGATGAAATCGCGCTGGTCGGCAAAACGATGAACAAGATGGTTGGGGAGCTGCGCAACCTGATTTCCATGGTGCAAGCCCAGGCCGTACAGCTGAATTTGGCATCGGATGAACTGAGCAAGCATGCCAATGGCAACAAGGAAGCGATCAATGAAGTCACCAGCAACATTTCGTTCATTTCCGAAAAAGTAAGCGCGCAGACAAAAGATGTGCAGTCGACCGCAACAACCGTATCCGAAATCTCTCATGCCGTGGAGCAAGTGGCCGTTGCGGCGGAGTCGACCACGTTGGCGACATCCCGTACGTTTGATCGTGCCCGGGACGGAAAAGCGCTTGTTGGCGAGGTCATCACCAACGTGCGTTCGGCCGTTGATGAGGTGAAGCTGACCGCTACGCGGATGCACAAGCTGCGCGATCGGGCAAAAGAAATCACCAGCATCGTCGAAATGATTACAACCATTGCTTCGCAAACCAATCTGCTCGCGTTAAACGCCGCCATTGAAGCGGCGCGAGCGGGAGAGGCAGGGCGAGGGTTCTCCGTCGTCGCGAGCGAGGTGCGGAAGCTGGCGGAGGAAAGCAACGAGTTTTCCAGCAAGATCGCCCAAATCGCCCGTTCCATCAACGATGAGGCGATGGAGATGTCGGCTGACATGGATGGCATTGTCACCTCGGTGACAGCCGGGCTGTCTTCTGTCGAGTCGGTCGGAGCGTCCTTCGAAAATATCGTGGGAGATATCCAATCCGCGGCGGAGCAGAGCGAAGCGATGTCTGCGACGTCAGAGGAAATGGCGGCCGGCAACCAAATCGTCACTTCATCCATGCAAAGGCTCGCCTCCGTTTCAGAAGACATCAACGCTTCGATTCACGGCGTCGTCGAAACGATCGACGAGCAGTTGACTGCAATCGCGCGAATCAACGACAGTGTCGAGCAGCTGAAGCATCTGGCAGACGAGCTGACAGATAGCGTCAAAAAATTTACAATCTAGTTCCTGCGAAACCTCCTTTGCAATTTTGTAAAGGAGGTTATATTTTTCCTCCACTCTGGAAAAAATAGAGTCAAGAAATGGAGGGAAGGGACAGCTATGAAATGGAGACGAAACTTGCTTGCCGGATGCATCATCAGTTTTAGTATTCTTTCCTCGCCGCTTGCAGCTGCCGCCGCAGAGCCACAGTTACAGATGGCGCCTCATGCAAAATCGGCCATTCTTTTGGAAGTAGATACAGGGACGATCCTTTTTGAAAAGAATGCAAACGAAAAATTGCCGCCCGCGAGCATTACGAAGGTGATGACGCTGCTGTTGATTATGGAAGCAATCGAACGCGGCGAGTTGAAGCTGACAGATAAAGTGCGGGCCAGCGAACGCGCCGCTTCGATGGGGGGATCGCAAATTTTCCTTCAGCCTGGCGAAGAGATGACCGTGGACGACATGGTCAAAGGCATCTCGATTGCATCGGGCAACGATGCGTCCGTCGCGATGGCGGAACATATCGGCGGTACGGAAGAAGCGTTTGTCGCGAAGATGAATGAGCGGGCGAAAAAGCTCGGCATGAAAAATACCCACTTTGTCAATTCAAACGGGCTGCCGGTGCCCAACCACTACTCGTCGGCGATGGATATCGCCATCATGTCGCGCGAGCTGCTCAAACACGAAATGATTACCAAATACACGGGAACGTATCAAGATTATTTGCGCAAAGATTCCGCAACACCGTTCTGGCTGGTAAACACCAACCGGCTTGTCCGTTTCTATGAAGGCGTCGATGGGCTCAAGACTGGTTATACCGGTGAGGCCAAGTATTGTCTGACGGCGACGGCCAAACGCAATAACATGCGAATCCTGTCCGTCGTGATGGGCGAACCAGACACCAAGACGCGCAACAGCGAGATCGCGTCCATGTTCGACTATGCGTTCAATCACTACCAGGTGAGTCCTCTGTATAAAAAAGGGGACGTGGTCGATCAGCTGACCGTCGACAAGGGCAAGGAGACAAAAGTGAATGTGGTCACACCGCGTGCCGTCAGCATGCTGATGAAGAAGGGCGAGTCGCCGGACATGTTTGAACGGCAAATCGTCTTGAATCCACCGTTGTACGCACCGGTTTCCCGCGACAAGGCGGTCGGCCATATTTTCATCCGTACAAAAGATGGAAAAGAAATGACGCGCGTCGATCTGTTTCCGGAAAAGACAATAGAAGCGGCAAACACATGGGACCTTCTCAAACGAACAACCAGTAAAGTCATCGTCAGTTACCAATAGGAAGCGATCAGAACAAGTGCGAAAGAAATCGAGCAGCCGCGAAAAAACCGGAGGCTACTCGATTTTTTTGTTCTTTTGTCGACTGGCAGGAATTGGATAATGAGAGAGAGAACAGATAGTGCATAACGAGGAGAAGGAGTGGCACACACAATGAGCCTTCAGGTCACATTGGAAACAAAGCAGGACGTTTTGGTCATTCGCTTGCAGGGAGAACTCGATCACCACTCAGCAGAAGAACTCAGGACGCGTGCCGACGAGGTGTTGCGGAACGATCAGATCCGCCACATTTTGCTCAGTCTGGCAGGGTGCACCTTTATGGATAGCTCGGGTATCGGCGTGATTCTTGGGCGCTACAAGCAGGTGCTGGCTCGCGAAGGCGAGATGGTCGTCTGCTCGCTCAATCCGACTATTTACCGAATCTTCGAGATGTCAGGCTTGTTTAAAGTAATCAAGTTTCGTGAAAGTGAAACGGATGCACTACACATCCTGGGGGTGGCCTAAATGAAACAGGGGAATTTCATGAGCCTCGAATTTGCTGCATTGAGCCAAAATGAAGCATTTGCCCGCATTGCTGTCGCATCGTTCGTATCCCAGCTGGATATTACGATGGATGAGCTTGAGGAGATCAAAACGGTTGTATCCGAAGCGGTAACCAACTCGATCATCCATGGCTATGAGGAAAATCCGGAAGGGATCGTCCGGATCAGCGTGGCGATGACGCCAGAACGGATCGAGCTTGTCATCGAAGACAATGGAAAAGGGATCGAAGACGTCGAGCAGGCGATGCAGCCGCTTTATACGACCAAGCCGGAGCTGGAGCGTTCCGGCATGGGCTTTACGATTATGGAAAATTTCATGGATTCCATCGAGGTCGTCACGAGCCCCGGCAATGGAACCAAAATTCGTTTGAGCAAATGCCTTTCACTTTCTACAGCAATCCAAAACTAGGGGTAGTGCTATGGGAGCCGACATGAAAAACGCGAGTCAGCCGTTTTTGACAAATGTACAGGTCAAAGAGTTGATCGCGAGAAGCCAAGAAGGGGACGTACAAGCGAGAGAGCTTCTTGTGAACAGCAATATCCGTTTGGTGTGGTCCGTCGTTCAGCGTTTCATCAATCGAGGCTACGAAGCGGATGACCTTTTCCAGATTGGATGCATTGGCCTGTTGAAGGCAGTGGACAAGTTTGATTTGAATTATGATGTCAAATTTTCCACCTATGCAGTCCCGATGATCATCGGGGAGATTCAACGCTTCCTGCGCGATGACGGGACGGTAAAAGTCAGCCGCTCGCTCAAGGAGACCGCCAACAAGGTGAGACGGGCCAAAGATGAGCTGTACAAGCAATTCGGGCGGTCGCCGACGATCGCGGAAGTGGCGGAGGCGATCGGCATTACGCCGGAGGAAGTGGTGTTTGCCCAGGAAGCGAGCCGCGCGCCGTCGTCCATCCATGAAACCGTCTTCGAAAACGACGGGGACCCGATCACCTTGATCGATCAGATTGCGGATGACAGTTTGGGCAAATGGTTCGACAAAATCGCCTTGCGCGAGGCCATCGATAAATTGAGCGATCGCGAAAAGCTGATCGTCTATCTCCGCTACTACAAGGATCAGACACAGTCCGAGGTGGCGGAGCGTTTGAGCATCTCGCAGGTACAAGTATCCCGATTGGAAAAGCGCATCTTGCAGACCATTCGCGACCAGATTGAGCAGTAAGCTCATCTGGTCGTTTTTTTGCGAAAAAACCTGCCGCGCATGCCCCGCACCGCTACCGCGCATACTAGCGTTATTCTGGCTGGAAGGGAGGCAGCGTGTGCGATGGCAGATTTGTTGTATTTTCGCCTGCGGAAGCGCCTGTCGGTCAGTCCGGGGGCGACGATCTCGCTCGGCGACATTTGCCAGTTGTTCATGGATGGCGTGTCCGAGCAAAACTTGGCCAAAATCCCCATTTATCAGGTGAAACCAACGGACGGCAATCTGGTCATCATCGACGTGATGCAGGTGATCCAAAAGCTCCGCTCGATCTATCCGGAGCTTTCGCTGGAGGTGCAGGGGGCCTCACAGATCATCGTCGAGGTGCTGAGTCCGCGCAAAAAACCAAACCTGCTTTTGGTCGCACTGGTGTGGCTCGTCCTGTTCGTTGGCTCCGGCCTTGCGATCATGAATTTTCACACCGATGTCAGCATGCTGCAGGTGCATCAGCGCATCTATTACTTGCTCACCGGCGAAACGAATATGCAGCCTTTGCTTTTGCAAATCCCGTACTCGATCGGCATCGGGCTTGGGATGATTTTGTTTTTTAATCATATTTTCAAAAAACGGATCAATGAAGAGCCAAGCCCGCTGGAGGTTGAACTGTTTTTGTATCAGCAGAGCCTTGACCAATATTACATCCAACATGAAAACAAGGAGAATGAAAAAACGAAGCTATGAAACTGCTACAAGATTTCGCGCTTATCGTCACCGGACTATCGGGGGGGATCGCTGTCGGCAGCGGTTTTGTCGCGTTTATTACCGTGCTGGACATCATCCCGCGGCTCACCCAGCTGACCAGCTCCGCTTCCTATATACGGTCGTATGAATGGGCGCTGATCACAGGCGTCCTCTTTTTCACGCTGGTCGATTTCTTCGTCTGGGTGATGAATCTTCCGGCTGTGGTGACCGCTGTTTTCGGGATTTTTGCCGGTCTGTTCGTCGGGACGCTGGCCGCTGGTCTGACGGAAGTTCTCAATGTCTTTCCGATTTTGGCCAAACGGATTCACCTGCAGGAGTCGATGCTGTGGCTATTGATGGCGATGGTGTTCGGCAAGATGATCGGCTCGCTCCTTCAATGGCTGCTGCAACTGTAATGGCAAAATTCGCTACTCATAGAACCCAGTTTTTTCTGAGAACCTACAGATAGGTGACAAGGAAAGGTGTGAGGAAAGAGATGGCGACGAAAGTAAAGCAGCGTCCCTCTTTTGAGATGTCGCAAGCCTTGTATCAGCAGCAGGCGAACAAGTTCAAACCAAAGCGAAACGTGCTGCTCAATTCGATACGGGCGTTTTGGGTAGGCGGAGCCATTTGTCTTTTGGGACAGGCGATCCAAAATTTTTATATCAGCGTGTTTCATTTCACCGAAAAAACGGCCGGGAATCCGACAGTGGCTACCCTTATTTTCATTTCCGTGCTGTTGACCGGGCTCGGCATTTACGACAACATCGGTCAATACGCTGGCGCTGGTTCAGCGGTGCCGGTCACCGGCTTCGCCAACTCGATGGCATCGGCTGCAATCGAACACAAGAGCGAAGGCTATGTCCTGGGCGTTGGCGGCAACATGTTCAAACTGGCAGGCTCCGTCATCGTTTTTGGGGTCGTGGCCGCATTTGTCGCTGCGATCGTCAAAGTCATCCTTAACATGGTGACGTGACAACAGGACAGCGAAAATGGTATCGGAACGAGCGAGAAGCGAGGGGGAATGACAGGTGGCAGTTGCAACAGCGGCACCAACGGCCCGATTGAGCCGGCAAACCTGGCAATTTACCCAAGACGTGCGCATTCACGGTTCTGCGGTCGTCGTGGGTCCCAAGGAAGGGGAAGGGCCGCTTGGCTCTCTTTTCGACAAAGTGTATGGCGACATGTATGCCGGACAGAAAACGTGGGAAGAGGCGGAGCGAGCGATGCTGGAGGAGGCAATCAGCCTCGCCATCGCAAAAGCGAAGCTTATGCCGCAAGAAGTGGATCTGATTTTGGCGGGTGATTTGCTGAACCAAAACATCACGGCTACGTTTTCCGCCCAGACGATGGGAGTGCCGTTGATGGGGATGTACGGCGCTTGCTCGACCTCGATGCTGACACTTGCCAATGCCGCGGCAATGGTCAATGGCGGGTATGCGAACTATGCCATCGCAGCATGCAGCAGCCATAACGCGACGGCGGAGCGGCAGTTTCGCTATCCGACCGAATATGGAGGACAAAAGCCGCCGACCGCGCAGTGGACCGTTACAGGTGCGGGGGCGGGGCTTGTTGGTCTTGGCGGCACCGGACCGCGCATTACACATGCGACGATTGGCAAGGTGATCGACATGGGGGTGCACGATCCGCAAGACATGGGCACGGCGATGGCACCGGCTGCGGTCTCTACCTTGATCACACATTTTCACGATACGGAGCGGCAGCCAACGGACTACGATCTGATCGTAACCGGCGATCTTGCGTCGGTTGGCTATGCAATCGCCAAAAATTTGCTGGAGCAGGAAGGATACCAGCTGGGCAACGTTTATAACGACTGCGGTCTCATGATCTTTTCGTCCGACCAGGACGTTTTTGCAGGCGGAAGCGGTTGTGCCAGCAGCGCAGCCGTAACATACAGCTACATCTTGGACCAATTGCAAAAAGGATTTTTCAAGCGGGTGCTCGTATGCGCAACAGGAGCCCTGCTCAGTCCGATCAGTACGCAGCAAGGAAATGCGATCCCTTGCATTGCGCATGCGGTCGCATTGGAAGGAGGAGGGGCATGATGGAGTATATCATCGCGTTTATCGTCGGCGGCTTGATCTGTGTCGTCGGTCAGTTGCTGCTCGATGTGGGGAAATTGACGCCTGCGCATGTCATGAGCATTTTGGTCGTGTCAGGTGTCGTACTCGACTTTATCGGGGTCTATGATCCGTTTATCGAATTTGCAGGGGCAGGCGCAACGGTGCCGATCACAAGCTTTGGCCATTCGCTCTACCACGGCGCCATGCAGGAAGCGGAGCAGGATGGCTTGATCGGTGTCATTACCGGCATTTTTGAGGTGACGAGCGCAGGGATTTCCGCAGCCATCGTGTTTGGCTTCCTCGCTTCCCTCGTTTTCAAACCAAAAGGCTGAGCATGCTGCTAGAGCGGGAGGAATTCGCGTGGCAGAGGCAAAAAGACGCGTCATCATCATTACGGATGGAGACTATGTCGCGCAAAAAGCGGTGGAGCATGTGGCACGTGAGGTTGGCGGCCGCTGCATTACACTCTCGGCGGGGAACCCAACCGCTTTGTCCGGCAAGCAAATGGTCGCGCTGATCAAAATGGCGGCGAACGATCCTGTGCTCATCATGTGTGATGACAACGGCAATTACGGCCGCGGCCGCGGCGAGCAGGCGATCGAATACGTGCTGAAGCATCCTGACATCGAAGTGATCGGCGCGATCGCTGTCGCCTCCAATACGCGTTGGGTGCATGGCGCAAGAGTGCGATATTCCATTGACCAGGCGGGACAGATCGTGGAGGAAGCGGTCGATAAAGAAGGACACAGCGATAAAAAGCTGCAGCACCGCATTTACGGGGATACGGTGGACATCATCAATCGCTATCACATCCCCAATGTAATCGGGATAGGTGACATCGGCAAAATGGAAGGCAGAGACCGCCTGTTGGACGGCTGTCCTGTCACATTGAAAGCCGTGCAGTGGATCTTGCAGAGGAGTGAACGCCATGATCGCGGAGAAGAAGACGGGTTACAGGCAAAAGGAACGGCTCATCGGTTCCCATCTTGATGAAAACAAAGCGGTCCTCGACGACATGCTTGGCATCGGCGTCAGCTTTGACATCGGTGTGCATGACTTCTCAGTCGGGCATACGAAAGTGCTTCTCTACTATATCAATGGTTTTGCAGACAGCGCGATCATCACGCAGATTTTGAAAGACTTGAACGATTTGCGGGAGCGGGAGCTGCAAACCAATGTGTTCCAACATTTGTACCACAAATACATCCCTTATTTTCAGCTGACACAAGTGTGTAAAATCGATGAGTTCATCGACAAGCTCCTGGTCGGACAAGTGGGACTTGTGATCGATGGCGAGGCAAAAGGGATTCTCATCGATGCCAAAATCTTGCCTGGCCGGGCGCCGGCCGAGCCGGATACCGAACGTGTCGTCCGGGGCGCCCATGACGGGTACACGGAGACGTTGGTCGTCAATACGGCACTGACGCGCAGACGGATCAGAGACGAGCGGCTCCGCTTTGAAATCTTGCAGATTGGCGAACGGTCCAAAACGGATGTGGCAGTCGCGTATTTGCAAGACGTGGCCAATCCGAAGCTGGTGGACACCATCAAGGAACGGCTGCGAAACATTCATATCGACGGAATCCCGATGGCGGAAAAAACGGTCGAGGAGTTCATCATCGGCAAATCGTGGAACCCGTTCCCGATGGTACGCTATACGGAACGGCCGGATGTCGCAGCGATCCACCTGTTGGAAGGGCATGTCCTCGTGTATGTCGACACGTCCCCGAGCGTAATGATCACGCCGACCACGTACTTCCATCATGTCCAGCATGCCGAGGAGTACCGTCAAACGCCTGTGGTGGGCGCGTATCTGCGGTGGGTCCGCTTCATTGGCATTATCGCATCGCTGATTCTTTTGCCGCTGTGGCTCTTGCTGGTGCTGCACCCCGAATTGACGCCGGAATCGCTTGACTTTATCGGGGTGAAGCAAAAGGGCAGCATCCCACTTTTATTCCAGTTTTTGCTGGCGGAGGTCGGGTTGGATCTCATGCGGATGGCAGCGATTCACACCCCTTCACCGCTGGCGACTGCGATGGGCCTGGTCGCTGCGATTTTGGTAGGGCAGGTGGCGATACAGGTAGGACTGTTCTCACCGGAAGTCATTTTATACCTTTCCCTTGCTGCCATCGGAACGTTTGCGACTCCAAGCTATGAACTGTCGCTTGCCAACCGGATTGTGCGGATTTTCCTCTTGATCATGGTAGGTCTGTTCGGATTGGTCGGCTTGATGATCGGGTTCGGTGCGGTCTTGTTGCTCTTGACCTGCACGCGTTCGCTCAATACCCCTTATCTCTGGCCGTTGATTCCGTTCAATTACAAAGCCATCAAAGGAATTTTCATCCGCTTGGCGGTTCCTGCGATGAACAAGCGACCAAGCATTGTAAAGTCGCAAAATACGCAGCGACAATAGCCGCGGCCCATTGTCAAGCGTAGATTTCGTGTGATATAGTTAGACATAATTTACTCAAGTAAAGAGTTGTGACTGGCGCTCGATTTTGCGTCAGTTGTTTTTCTTTGCGGTTAAGGGAGACATAAGAGGAGGAGCCAGAGGATGTATTTACATGGTACGAGTCGAATTAATCAACTGGGGCATTTGGAAATTGGCGGATGCGACGCTGTTAAACTGGCCCAGGATTATGGAACGCCGCTTTATGTGTATGATGAAGAACTCATTCGCAACAAGTGCCGCGCCTATGTTCGCGCGTTTTTGGAGAGCGGATTCCGGTTTCAGGTAACGTATGCAAGCAAGGCTTTTTGTACCATGGCGATGTGTGCGCTGATCGAAGAGGAAGGGCTGTCGCTCGATGTGGTCTCCGGCGGCGAATTGTATACCGCGTTGTCCGCAGGTTACCCAGCTGAAAAAATTCACTTCCACGGCAATAACAAATCGCCGGACGAAATTGTACAGGCTCTCGACGCGAACATCGGCTGTTTTGTTGTCGACAATTTTTATGAGCTGGAGCTGTTGAATGCATTGGCTTGTGAGCGCGGCAAACGCGTCAATGTCCTCCTTCGCGTGACGCCAGGTGTGGAAGCGCATACGCATGAATACATTTCGACGGGTCAGCAAGACTCCAAGTTCGGTTTCGATATAAAGAGTGGTCAAGCCATCGACGCGATCAGCCGCTCCCTCGCATTGCCGGGTCTCCACCTTTTGGGTGTCCATTCGCATATCGGATCGCAAATTTTTGAGACAGACGGTTTCGTCATTGCGATCAAGCTGTTGATCGAGCTGCTTGCGGAAGCGAAAGAAAAGCACGGATTCGAGCCGACCGTTCTGAATGTAGGCGGCGGTTTTGGCATCCGTTACGTCGACGGGGATACGCCATTGGAGCCGGGCGATTACGTGCGCGCCATCACCTCGACGGTCAGAACCGAATGTGAAAGCCGCAATATGCCGCTGCCTGAGCTGTGGATCGAACCAGGCCGCAGCATTGTCGGCGATGCTGGCACGACGCTGTATACGGTCGGATCGAGCAAAACCATTCCGGGATTGCGCAAATACGTGGCGGTGAACGGAGGCATGACCGACAATCTGCGTCCGGCGCTCTATCAGGCGCAATATGAAGCCGCACTGGCGAACCGGATGAACGAGGCTGAATTGGAAATTGTCTCAATTGCCGGAAAGTGCTGTGAATCGGGCGACATGCTTATCTGGGATGTATCCCTGCCCGAGCCGAAAGCCGGTGACATTTTGGCCGTATCGAGCACAGGTGCTTACGGCTATGCGATGTCCAACAACTACAATCGGATCGCACGCCCGGCCGTTATTTTCGTCAAAGACGGGGAAGCGACGGAAGTGGTTGCCCGCGAAACGTTGCAGGATTTGGTCAAAAACGACAAGCTGCTGCAAAAACAAAACCGTTAATCACGCTTCAAAAACCCTTCGTTTGCCGATGGCAGCGAAGGGTTTTTTGCGTTTCGATGCGACTTTTGTGCCGTTTCTTTCATGTAAGCTTAACCTAACCTTCACAATTGGTTTAAACTGACCTGCGATAATGGGCATAGAGGAGGAAAGATTCCCCATGTTCTTTTCCTGGATGAGATCCTTACGGAGATGGCCCGTTTTTTTACGTGAAAATAGAGTTGCATTCAAGAACGCAATCGCGCAAGAGCTGCGAAAAGAGTCTGCGGTGATCTTGTTTTATGTCGATATCGTGCGGCTGACGGAGATCGAAAACAGATACGGAGATATGACCGCGAAGCGCGTCCTGACCCGTTACGAACAGCTTCTTCCCGAGGTCGCACAGTCGATCCTCGGGATAAAGGGCTTGGTGCTCGGCATCGTGAAGCTGTGGGGCGATGATTTCGCCATCTATGCTTCTTTCCCGAACGGAACAAGCGAGGAAGAGTACCGGCTGCTTTCCATCAGCGTGCAGGAGCGGCTGGAAAACTTGATGAATCAACAGATCAAACTGGTGAATCGGGAAGACTTGCGCGTCCGCATCGGTTACGCGCAGCTGGCGGGCCGCGATGTGACGAAAGAGATGTACACGTCGATGAAGCATGCGATTCAAATGGCCAAATACGGATTAACAACCGATAAGTACAGCCAGATTCGGCAGTTTCATCACATTTTGAAGCAGGAAGATGTGCAGATGCTGTTCATGCCGATCGCATCGCTCAAAGACGGCGAACCTCTCGGGTGGGAAGCGCTTGCACGCGGGCCGCAGAACAGTCCGTTCCATTCGCCGGCAGCACTGTTTTCCTATGCCGAGGAAACCGATTCCGTTTTCCGGCTGGAACAGCTGTGCCGCAAGCGGGCGTTTGAACAGCTGCGCTATTTGCAGCCTCATCAAAAAATGTTCATCAATCTCGATCCGCGCGCCATTGACGACCCGTTTCTGCTGCGCGGCCAAGCGCTCAAAATGTTGGAGGAAGCCAACCTGAACCCGGGCAACATCGTGTTTGAAATTACGGAGCGGCATGCGATCACCAACTACCAGGTTTTTCGCAAGGTTATCGAAGAGTATCGGAAAAAAGGGTATCTGATTGCAGTAGACGATGCGGGGGCAGGGTATTCGAGTCTCGAATCCATCACCGAAATTTACCCCGATTACATCAAGCTTGACATGTCCCTGATCCGCGGCATCGACACGGATTCGATCAAACAGGCGCTCTTGGAGACATTCGTGCAATTTGCCGAAAAAGTGAAGTGCAAAATCATTGCGGAAGGCATCGAAACCGAAAAAGAGCTGAACACGCTGATGGAAATCGGTGTTTCGTATGGGCAAGGATATTTTTTAGGAAAGCCGGCCAAAGGGATGACCAAAATCAAAGGGGATGCGCTCACCTTCATCGATGCCGTGAACAGCCGCGAAGAGAACCGGATCTATTTGCATCGCGGTCAATTTGCCACGGTAGGCGAAATCACTACGAAAACGGTCGTCGCCAAAAAAGATATGCGCGTTCGCGAGGTACACCAATTGTTTGAACAAAACCAGCGGATCGACAGCATTGTGGTGCTGGATGGCGATAAGCCGGTAGGAATGCTGATGAGGTTCCAGCTGTATCAAATTTTGGGCGGACAGTACGGGATTGCCTTGTATTATGAACGCCCCGTTTCACAGGTGATGAATTACAATCCGCTGATTGTGGAGCAATCGCAGGCGATCGATGAGGTGGCAAAACTCGCCATGGCGCGCGACGCCTATCATCTCTACGATGTGGTCATCGCAACCGATCACGAAGGGGCTTATGCCGGGATCGTATCTGTGCAAAGCTTGCTTGACAAAATGGCATCCATCAAGCTGGAGCTTGCCACTTTTGCGAATCCGCTAACCGGGCTGCCGGGGAACGTGCAAATTGAACGGGAGCTGGGCAAACGGCTGTATGGGCGTGAGCCGTTCATCGTCATTTATTGCGATCTCGACCGGTTCAAATGGTTCAACGACCAATTCGGCTTTGAAACAGGGGACCAAATTATCCGGAGCACGACACAGCTGCTGAAAAACACCATTCAAGCCGTCGGCAATCGCGACGATTTCATCGGCCATATCGGCGGCGACGACTTCATCATCATCACCACGGACAAGCGGATGCTTGAAGTCACCAGCTATCTGATGGAAAGCTTCGATGCATCGATGGCCGACTTGTATGAGCGCAGGCGCCATTGCACGGGCGAACTGCCAATCCTCTCCCTTTCTCTGGCCGGGCTGTATGTCCATCCGGAGCGCTATCGGAGTGTGGAGGAAATCGCGGAGCAGGCAGCGGTTTTAAAGAAAAGGGCCAAACAGTTGCCAGGCACTTCTTTTGTCACGGATTATCCGGAATGCCGGCGAAGCGTCGAAGCAGGCTTGCTTGCGGGCGAGTAGTCGGCTAATATAGAGAGGATGTGAAAGCAAAGGGAGGTTTATCCATGAAAACGGCAAAAATCACGTTGGAAAACGGCAAAGAAGTAACGCTTGATCTGTTCGATGAAGCGGCTCCTGGCACCGTAGCCAACTTTGAAAAACTGGCAAACGAAGGTTTCTATAACGGCCTTTCTTTCCACCGCGTCATCCCAGGCTTCGTCGCGCAAGGCGGATGCCCTTATGGTACAGGCACAGGCGGCCCTGGCTACACGATCAAATGTGAAACAGCTGGCAACCCGCACAAACACGTAAAAGGTGCTCTCTCCATGGCACATGCCGGGAAAGACACAGGCGGAAGCCAATTCTTCATTTGCTACGATGCATTCCCGCATCTGGATGGCGTACATACCGTATTTGGCCAAGTGAGAGAAGGCATTGAGCACGTAGATGCCATCAAGCAAGGCGACAAAATGAAAGAAGTAAAAGTTCTCTAATCATCGTTGCGAGAATGGGTGAAGGCATCTGCGGCAAACAGCGGGTGCCTTCGCTGTTTTACGCAACGGGTTCCTGCTTGTTTCCATACGGAACTCTTGGTATGCTAATAGGTAGTCGTTTTTGGTCAGGAGGTTTTCCATGGATTTTTCCAACCTGTTTCATTTTGATTGGAGCACCGTTCCCTTTCGCATGATTGCGTTTGTGATTGCTTTTTCGCTCCACGAGTGGGCACATGCCTTTGTCGCCTGGCGGTTGGGTGACAACACGGCGAGAAATGAAGGAAGGCTGACGGTCAACCCGATTCCGCATATTGACCCGTTTGGATTGATTTTGATTTTGTTCGGGCCATTCGGATGGGCGAAGCCGGTGCCGATTAATCCGCTCCATTTTCGCGGGAACAAACGGTTGGGGATTGTGTATGTTTCAGTTGCCGGCCCGCTTGTTAACCTTGTTTTGGCGTTTTTGTTTTGTGTGCTATACATAGCGGTGAATGTATACGGATGGATCGATGGCTTTTCTGATAAATGGGCAGAGGCGGTTATTTATACGCTACGAGCATGTATTACCATTAACTGCGGGTTGTTTGTGTTCAATCTTCTGCCGATTCCACCTTTGGATGGATCGAAAATTTTCCGTTTTCTCGCACCTCGCAGCTGGGAGCCGTTTTTTTACAAGCTTGAAATGTATGGTCCATGGGTGTTGCTCTTGATGATTTTCATCCCGGGACTCAGTACCTATATTTTGGGGACGCCGCTCGTTTTGCTGTTGAGTGCGATTCAAGCATTAGCCTTGCGTACCCTTGGAATCGGGTAAAATGGGAACGGCAAGGAAAAACAGCCTTTACATAACCGCAGGAAGGCGATAGAAGCGTGGCATATTCAATCAAACTGGATTCATTCGAAGGACCGCTCGATCTTTTGCTCCATCTGATCGACAAAGCCGAGGTAGATATTTACGACATCCCGATCGCAGAGATCACCGAGCAGTATTTGGCCAAAATCCATGAGATGCAGGAGCTGCAGCTGGATGTGGCGAGCGAGTTTTTGGTCATGGCAGCGACGCTGCTCTCGATCAAGAGCAAAATGCTGTTGCCGAAAAAAGAAGAGCACGTATTCCAGCCGCACCTGGATATGGATGCGGATGAGATCGACCCGCGCGACGAGTTGGTCGCCCGCCTGCTGGAATACAAGCGGTTCAAAATGCTGGCGGAGGAATTGCGCGAAAAAGAAATCGGGCGCAACCAGATTTTTACGCGCCCGCCAGAAGATTTGAGCCCATATGTGAAAGAAGAAGAGAACACGATTAAAGACGTGACGCTCTACGATCTGATCGCATCGCTGGAAAAGCTGGTCAGCCGGCTGAAGGTGAAAGAGCCGATGGCCAAAGTGTCTCGCGACGAGATTTCCATCAAGGACCGGATGAAAGAAATTCGCCAGCTTTTGTCATTTGGCGGCGGGATGATCCGCTTTACCCAGCTGTTCACCAAAGCGGCGAACCGGACCGAGATCGTCACGACATTTCTGGCATTGCTGGAATTGATGAAAACAAAGCAGATCAGCTGCGTGCAGAACCAATTGTTCCAGGACATCATGATCATCGAGGCCAAGGGGAAAGGAGGGGAGCCGGGTGGATTATGATCAATTGAAAAGCGTCATCGAAGGATTGCTGTTCTTGTCAGGCGACGAAGGGCTTGAGGCCAAGGAAATCGCCGCGATCATCGAAGTGGATGAAGAAACCGCGATCGACCTTTTGGAAGACATGAAGGCGGATTTCCGTAGAAGCGGCAGGGGCATCCAGATCGTCGAGGTGGCGAAAGCGTACCAATTGACGACACTGCCGGAACATATCAGCTATTTTGAAAAGCTGGCAACCTCCCCGAGTCATTCCACCTTGTCCCAGGCAGCGTTGGAGACGCTCGCCATCATCGCGTACAAGCAGCCGATCACACGCTCCGACATTGAAGAAATTCGCGGCGTGAAATGCGAAAAAGCGCTGCAAACGCTGCTGTCCAAGCAGCTGATCCGCGAAACAGGCAGGGCGGAAGGGATCGGGCGTCCGATCATTTACGGGACGACGCGGGAATTTCTCGAGCATTTTGGTTTGCGGGAGTTGTCCGAACTGCCAGAACCGCCCGTTCATCTCAATATGGAAGAAATTCGCCAGGAAGCCTCCGCGCTGTTTGGCAAAGACGGAAACGACCAGTCACCGGAATAGTTCAGGTACTATCGGAAGCCTCGTCCCCATATACTTGTACAAACCACTGTATACAGGTAATGGGGAGGACGTTATGAAAGTATCGAAGCTTTTTTCCGGCGGACTCGTCGTTTTTCTTTTTCTCCAGCTCTTGGTTCCGATGCAGCGGGCATCGGCCAGTCCGAAGCCGCCATCGATTTCAGCGGAGGCGGCAGCCTTGATCGATGTCGCGTCTGGCCGCATCCTGTATGAAAAGAAGGGCGAGCAGAAGATGCGCATCGCCAGCCTGACCAAAACGATGACGGCGATCGTCGCCATCGAATCGTCCAACCTCTCGGATATGGTGACCGTGCCGCCGGAGGCTGTAGGGGTCGAGGGCTCCTCCATCTATTTGAAAAATGGCGAAAAGCTGACGTTGGAAGACTTGCTATACGGACTCATGCTGAGGAGCGGCAATGACGCGGCGGTGACGATTGCGACGCATGTCGGCGGCTCTGTGCCGGGCTTTGTGCAGATGATGAACGAAAAAGCGGCGATGATCGGCATGACCCACACGAATTTTATGAATCCGCACGGTCTGGACGATTCCAACATGCACTATTCCACCGCGGATGACATGGTCCGCTTGTCGGCCTATGCGCTGAAAAACCCGGTCTTCCGCCAAATCGTTTCGACAAAGGTGAAAAACATCGCATGGGAAGGGGAAAGCTGGGAGCGCCGTTTGCAAAACAAAAACAAGATGCTCAACCTGTATAAAGGGGCTGATGGCGTCAAGACAGGCTATACCAAGCTGGCAAAGCGCTGCCTCGCTTCCTCGGCCACCCGCGACGGCCGGCAGCTTGCCGTGGTCACGCTGAACGCGCCGGATGATTGGGACGATTCGATGGCCTTGATGGATTGGGGTTTTGCCAATTTTCAAACGACCCCGCTCATTCACAAAGGCGACGCGGTTCAAGGCGAGTTCGCAGGGATAAAAAACGAAGACCATTTGCGCGTGACGGCGCTCAACGATTTCGCCTACCCGCTGATGGACAGCGAAAAGAACCAGGTGCACACGAAGGTGCAGATGCTGGAAAAGGAATTGACCGCCAAACTGGTGGGCAAGCATATTGGGTTCGTGGAGTTTTACATGGGAGAGCAGCTCATCGGCCGAATTCCGCTCACGGCAAGCAAACAGGAGACTTCAATGGCGACAGTGGCGCAATCGGTTGAAGCCGGGTCGTTCTGGCGCGTGCTGTGGACGCTGATGATAGGGGGCCTGTGGGATGCTTAACGTCATTTGGCTCGCGCTGATCGTCGCAAGCATCGGGGTCGCCATGTTCAATGGACGGATCGAAATGATCAGCCAGGCGATGTTCGAGGGGGCCAAATCAGGGGTGACGGTATGCTTTGGCCTGCTCAGCATCCTCGCCTTCTGGATGGGAATCATGCGGATCGCGGAAAAGGCCGGCCTGCTGGAGCTTGTCGCCAGAGCCATGTCTCCGCTTGTGCAGCGGCTGTTTCCCGATGTGCCAAAAGGGCATCCGGCGATCGGCTACATCTTGTCCAACATGAGCGCCAATCTGCTTGGTCTGGGCAACGCTGCGACACCATTCGGCATCAAAGCGATGGAGGAGCTGCAGAAGCTCAACCCGGACAAACAGCGGGCGACACCTGCCATGTGCACCTTGCTTGCGATCAATACGGCAAGCATTACGCTCATCCCCACGACGATGATCGCCATCCGCTTTCAGTTCGGCTCGGCCAATGCGGCGGAAATCGTGGGGACGACCTTGATCGCCTCGTTTGCCGCGACGATCTTTGCCTTGGTTCTGGACCGCTGGTACCGGATGGTGCATAAGCAAAAGACGGGTTAAGGGGGGAGCGGCATGTACAAGATTGTCTCGCTTCTTTCCGTTTGGAGCATTCCGCTTTTGATCGCGTTTATATTGGTGTATGGCTATGTGCGCAAAGTAGCGGTGTATGAGACATTTGTCGATGGGGCAAAAGGCGGCTTGGTGACGACGATCCGGATCATGCCTCATTTGATCGCGATGATGGTGGCGATTACGCTGTTCCGCGAATCAGGAGCGCTCGATCTGCTGCTCGGTTGGATGGCGCCGCTGTTGAACTATATTCGCGTGCCTGCCGAGGTGGTCCCGCTCGCGCTGCTCCGCCCGCTGTCGGGGACAGGCTCGCTCGCGCTCGCTACCGATCTGATCGCCCAGTATGGGCCCGATTCGCTCATTGGCAGACTCGCCTCCACGATCCAGGGCAGTACGGACACGACGCTTTATGTGCTGACGGTGTATTTCGGCGCCGTCGGTATCCGCAACAGCTCCTATGCCTTGAAGGTCGGCCTCTGGTCAGACCTGTTCGGGGTCGTCGCTTCCCTGATCGTCGTTTACATGATCTTCTATTAAATTGCAAAATTCGACAAAACTTCCCAGCGAAATTGGGAAGTTTTTTCACGTTTCCTTGTCCAGCCAGGCAGAAATGGGTATGATGGTAAAGAGGTGAAACAACTATGGAACGCTTGCAAAAAGTGCTCGCCCAAGCAGGGGTGGCGTCGCGCCGCAGCTGCGAGGAATTGATTGTCTCGGGGCGCGTACAAGTAAATGGGGTAACAATCCGCGAATTGGGCACAAAAGTCGACCCCGCATCGGATGTCATTACCGTAGATCAGCAACCGATCGCTCGGGAGAAGCTGGTCTATCTGCTTTTATATAAGCCGATCGGCGTGATCACGAGCTTGGCAGACCCGGAAGGACGCAAGGTAGTGACCGATCTGTTGCCTGGCATTGAACAGAGGGTGTATCCGGTCGGGAGGCTCGATTACGATACGTCCGGCCTTTTGCTCTTGACGAATGATGGCGATCTGGCCAACCGGCTTGCACACCCTTCCTATGAGCTGGATAAAGTGTATCGCGCGCGCGTCAAAGGGAAAGCGGAGCCGGAAGAGGTCAAGATGCTGGCCAAGGGCATCATGCTGGACGACGGTATGACAGCGCCGGGGGAGGCGCGCATCGTCCACTATGATCCGCAAAAAGACCAAACGCTGCTCGAAATCGTCATCCATGAAGGGCGCAACCGGCAAGTCCGGCGCATGTGCGCAGCGATCGGTCATCCGGTGGTCACATTGGAGCGCATCCGCATCGCTTTTTTGACGATTGGCAAGCTGCGGCGGGGAGAATACCGCCATTTGACGCCGGAAGAAGTGCAGCAGCTGAAAAACAGCCTGCAAACGCGCAAACCGCGCCAGGTCAAATCATGAACCTAGCACATCGTTCAAAATCTGTTCAAATAATGACACGATAGAAGGAAAATTGTAGCGCTATAATAAAATCGGACATTCATTTTGACTGGGGACATAGATGATGGATAAACGGAAACGATTGTGGATGCGGGTGGCAATTTTAGGCGTCCTTTTAGGGGCGCTTGTGTTTGCTGTCTATTCGAGTTTTGCCAAAGACAACAAAGAAATCAAGATCGGCATGCAGGCTCCCAACTTCAGTCTGGAGCAGCTGAATGCGAATGGCAAGGAATTGAAGCTGTCCGATCTGAAAGGGAAAGGGGTCGTGCTGAACTTCTGGGGAAGCTGGTGTGAACCGTGCAAGGCGGAATTCCCGGAACTGGAGAAACAGTATCAGCGGTATAAAGCCGATGGCATTGTGATTGTGGGCGTCAACATCAGTGAAACACCACTGGCGATCCAGCAATTTGTTGACCAATATCGCGTCAGCTTCCCAATTTTAATGGACCGTCAATCCGAGATTACGCGCATTTACCAAATTGGCCCGATTCCTACCACGTTCTTCATCAATAAGGATGGGATCGTCCAGGACCAATTCATCGGCCAGATGAGCGAATCGACGATTATCCAAAAAATCAACAAAATCAAACCGTAAGCGAGGTAACAGCATGGACGATCGAAAGTGTGCCTGCGGACATCCGAATCCGATAGGCACCCAGCTGTGCGAATCGTGCGGGAGGCCGTTGGAAAGCGAGCTGGAACAGGCAAATGAAAACGCACCTTCTTTCCCCGACATGCGGTACGAGGGGATGGCGCGGCGGTCGCAAACGTATTCAAGCACAATCATAGACAAAACCTGGAATTTTTTCTCATCTGTCAAAGTCGCGATCTATATCATCCTCGTCACATTGATCGCGTCGGCGATCGGCACGATTTTTCCGCAAAAAATGTACATACCTGTACCGGTTCCGCTTGAAACCGACGTACAACATTTTTATGAAACGACATACGGTTGGCTTGGGAAAGTATACTATGCGCTCGGCTTCCACGAGCTTTATTCCTCCTGGTGGTTCGTCACGCTGCTGGTGATGCTGGGGACGTCCCTGGTGATTTGTAGCCTGGACCGGATCATTCCGCTCTACAAAGCGCTGAGCAAGCCGAGGCTGAATCAGCACGCGTCCTTTTTGCGCGGCCAGCGCATGCATGCGGAGGTTGCAGCGGCAGAGGCTGGCGTGTCTGATGACACGTTTGTCCAGGCGAGCGCCTTTTTGAAGAAAAAAGGGTACCGCGTGTTCCGGGAAGGCGATTCCTTGCTGGCGGAAAAAGCAAGATTCAGCCGATGGGGTCCCTATATCAATCATATCGGCCTGATCATATTCCTTGGCGCGGTGCTTGTCCGCAATGTGCCGGGCTTTTATTTGGACAATTTCATCTGGGTGCGGGAAGGGCAGACGGTTCCGGTCCCCGATACCCCTTACTATGTCAAAAACCTGAAATATACCACCGAGTATTATTCAGAGGACGAAATGGCGCAGAAGCTGGATCTGAAGGGACAGGTCATCCCGAAAAACTTCCAGACCGATGCGATTTTGTACCTGAACAAAAATGCAGGCTTGCCGGGAGCGAAGCCGAAGCTGGAAGAAGTGAAGCGCGGACCGATCATCGTGAACCATCCGATGGAATACGAGGGGCTGTTGCTTTATCAATCAAGCAGACAAGAGATGATGTTGGGAGCGCTTAACTTCGAGCTGCTGGACAAGCAAGCCGGCAATAAAGCCGTCGGATCGTTCAAGATCGACTTGTATGATCCGCCAAAGGAAGTCAAGCTCGATCATGGCGTCGTCATCAGAGTGCTGGATTATTACCCGGACTTTTTCATGGATGAAACGACGAAAAAACCTGCTACGAAAACAAGTATTCCGAACAACCCGATGGTGGCGTTTGAAGTGATGGCAAACGGAGCGGCCCCGGAGAAAATGGTGTACGTTTCCGGTTCGGTGATCACGCAGACGGATGCGGCGCGGTACACGCTTGATTTCCACAAGCCGGACCTGATCAACATCAGCGGGCTGAATGTGCGCAGGGATACCGCGATTCCGTACATTTATTTCGGCTGCGTCATTTTCATCATCGGGGTTGCGATGGGCTCGTACTGGCAGCATCGCCGGATTTGGCTGCAAGTGACGGATGCGCAGCTGCACGTGGCTGCCCACACGAATAAAAACTGGTTTGGCATCACCAAAGAATTGGAAGCGCTGACGGCGCATCTCGGCTTGCCCGTCACGTTTGAATTGAAAGCAAAGAAAAATAAAGAATAGAGAGGGGGCAAAAAGCTATGACTCTGCTTCATGTGAGCGACTGGCTGCTTGATATTGCCTTTATTTTATACTTGCTGTCGTCCATCTTTTTCATCGTCTCCCTTACCGGTAAAAAATGGTCGAAAGCGGACCCGATCGAAACGGAAATGCGCATCGGAAAGCGCGCCTACGTGCTTGCCATCATCGGTTTTCTGGCACATGCAGGCTACATCGTAACGCGCTGGATCGTTGGCGGGCACAGTCCGACCAGCAATATGTTCGAGTTCATGGCTTTCCTTGATTTCTGTATCATTTTGGGCTATTTGCTGATTTATCGCATTTACAAAATCAACGTGCTCGGCGCATTCGTCATGCCGCTCGGGCTGATCATGCTCGCCTATGCGTATGTATTCCCTCATGAGGTAACGCCGTTGATCCCGGCGCTGCAAAGCTACTGGCTGCACATTCACGTGACGACCGCTGCGCTTGGCGAAGGGATTCTCGCGGTCGGCTTCGCTGCCGGCTTGATGTATCTGGTGCGCACGATCGACCAGAGCAAACCGAGCAAAAGCACCTTTTGGCTGGAATTCGTCATGGCGGTTCTGCTGATGCTGGTCGGCTTCATCATCATGGAAAGCACGTTTAGCAAGCTGGATATGAAAACCGGCTTTGAATTCCCGCAATATGCGCAAGGAACCAAAACGGTAGAGAAAACATTGTCCGTGGAATACACCATGCCGGCGATCGTGGCTCCGACCGAGGCGACGATCACCAAGCCGGGTCCGATGCAGCCGCTGTTCGAAGCGCCCGGCTGGATGGAAGGCAAAGATGCGGCACGCAAGCTGAACACGATGATCTGGTCCGTGATTTCCGGACTTGTCCTGTACGGCCTGCTGCGCCTGATTTTGCGCAAACGGCTCGGAGCGGTGATGCAGCCTTCTCTGGCGAGCATCGACCCGGAGCTTCTGGATGAAATGAGCTATCGTGCAATTGCGATCGGTTATCCGGTATTTGCCCTTGGTGCACTTGTGTTCGCGATGATTTGGGCGGCGGAAGCATGGGGACGTTTCTGGGGCTGGGACCCGAAAGAAGTATGGGCACTCATCGTGTTCCTCTATTATAGTGCGTACTTGCACTTGCGCCTTTCGCGCGGATGGCTCGGGACCAAATCGGCCTGGCTCTCCGTAGTCGGCTTTGTCATCATTTTGATCACGCTCGTCGTAGTGAATCTGGTTCTAGTAGGCCTTCACTCTTATGCTGGTGTATAATAAGCGTATCGAAATACCATGTAAGGGAGAAGAAGAGGTGGCACATGGAAAAGACGCATAAGATTTTAGTGGTGGACGATGAAGAACGCATTCGCCGTCTGCTGAAAATGTATTTGGAACGTGAAAACTTTTTGATCGATGAGGCGGAGCGTGGGGAACAAGCGCTGGAAATGGCGCTTAACTCCGATTACGATATCATTCTGCTCGATCTCATGCTGCCTGGTATGGACGGGGTGGAAGTCTGCCAGCGCATTCGCGAGCATAAAGCGACACCGATCGTGATGCTGACGGCAAAAGGGGAAGAGATGAACCGTGTCCAAGGCTTTGAAGCCGGGGTCGATGACTATGTGGTCAAGCCGTTCAGCCCGCGTGAGGTCGTGTATCGGGTAAAGGCGATTTTGCGCCGTGCGTCGGCTACCGCGTACCTTAAGACCGATACGATCACCAGCCATTCCATTCTGGTATTCCCGGAGCTGACGATCGACCATGACGCGCACAAGGTGCTGGCGAGCGGGCAAGAGGTCAATTTGACGCCGAAGGAATACGAGCTGCTGCATTACCTGGCGCAATCGCCTGACAAGGTGTTCACCCGCGAAGAGCTGCTGAAAGATGTTTGGCATTACGACTTTTTCGGCGATCTCCGTACGGTGGATACTCATATCAAGCGTCTGCGCGAAAAGCTGAACAAAGTATCGTCTGATGCCGCCCAAATGATTTCGACCGTTTGGGGCGTCGGCTACAAGCTAGAGGTGCCGAAATAACGTGGATATGATGTTCCGCAGTGTTGTCGGCAAACTTTGGTTGACGATCATCGCGCTGTTTGCCTTTATTTTGACGCTGTTCAGCTTGCTTTTGGTGCAATCGTTCGACAGCTACTATTTTCGCAAGCAGACAGAAGGATTAAAAGCGATGACCGAGCAAATTTCGGTCAATTTGCAGCACGCGACCAACCAGGACAGCTATCTCAATTCGGCGTCCGCGATCGGCAAGGCGTATCATACAAGGATGTTTTTGGTGGATGAGAAGAAACAGCTGATTGCCAGCACGGAGCCGGATGAAAATATGCCGGATGTCACTTTGGAGCAGCTGTTGAACAGTTCGGGCTTGAAAATCGAGGAGGCGCTCGCAGGCAAGCACCCTGATCCCGAACGAATTAATTTTCCAAGCAATGCGAACGCGAAAGATCGGGTGCAGGTGCTGGCGGTTGCCGTGCCGCACCCGCTTTCGTCAGGAAAAAACGGTGCCGTGATCATGTATCAGGCGAGCGAAGATTACGATGGCACGGTAGCAGAAGTCCGCAAGCTGATTTATGTCGTAGGTGTCATCGGCTTCGTGCTGACGACCGTGTTCGCATTCTTCCTGTCATCGCGGATCACGTATCCGTTGCGGAAAATGAAAGAGACCGCCCATCGGATCGCGGAAGGAGATATCCATGCCGCGATTCCAACCCGGACGACGGATGAAATCGGTGAGCTGGCATCCTCGTTCAATACGATGGCAAGCAAGCTGAACAATCTCATTCGCGCGGTTTCAAATGAAAAAGAGCAGCTCTCGAGCGTATTGCGCAGCATGGTGGACGGGGTCATCATGATCAATGCAGAGGGCGAGATCGTTGTGACGAATCCGCCTGCAGATCACTTTCTTCGCGACTGGAAGTATGAACGGCAAATCCTGCCGATGCATGAGCTGTATCAACAGGTTGTCCGCTTTGCGCATGAGGTGTCGGCGGATGTGCCAATCCAAGGCCGCATCTGGCACGTCGTCATGGCGCCGCTTTACGATCAGGATCAAATCCGTGGGGCGGTCGCCATTTTGCGCGATGTCACCAAAGAGCGCAAAATGGATAAATTGAGAAAAGACTTTGTCGCAAACGTCTCCCATGAGCTGCGCACACCGCTGTCGATGCTGCAAGGCTATAGCGAGGCGATTGTGGACGGCATCGCTTCCTCGCCGGAGGAGCACAAGGAACTGGCGCAAATCATTTACGACGAATCGGTCCGCATGACCAAACTGGTAAATGAATTGCTCGATCTGGCGCGGATGGAAGCGGGGCATATCGAGCTGCATCAGGAAACGATCCGGCTGCGTCCGTATCTCGAACGCATTTTGCGCAAGTTCACGAACCTGGCACGGGAGCAGGGCGTCCATATCCAGCTGCAGGAAGACACGACACAAGAGATGTTCGATCTCGATCCGGACCGGATGGAGCAGGTGCTGACCAATCTGATCGATAATGCGCTGCGCCATACCCCGCAAGCCGGAGTCGTCAAAATCCGCGCTTATGGCGAGGATGAGCTGTGGCTGGAAGTGAGCGATACGGGCAGCGGCATTCCGGAAGAGGATCTGCCATTCGTGTTCGAGCGTTTTTACAAAGCCGACAAAGCGCGGACACGCGGCCGGGCCGGTACGGGACTTGGCCTCGCGATCGCCAAAAACATTGTCGAGGCGCACAACGGGACGATTAACGTGCAAAGCAAGCGAGGAGAAGGAACCACATTTACCATAATGCTTCCTAGATAGAGAAAGAAAAATCAATGGAATAGGGTGGAGACGATGATCAAAACAATTCTGTTTGATGTGGATGGGGTTATTTTGAGCGAGGAGCGTTATTTTGACGCCTCCGCGTTGACCGTGTGGGAAATGATTCACAGCGATGCGTACCTGGGCCTTTCTGGCGATGATTTTGATCCCGCTCCGCAAGAGCCGGTGATTCGCCGTGTGCGCGATACGGTATTTGACCAGGACAACGTGCTGGATCTGATCAAATCGCGCGGAATCAACAGCAACTGGGACATGGTGTTCCTCGCTTACGCCTATCAGATCATTCGTCTGTGCGAACGATTGCTGCCGGCAAAAGGAGCAGAAGTGAAGGAGTTGTTGCGCAATCAGCTGGATCGGGACGCTCTTGCGCTGCTGCGCGATTGGGCACGGCATGAGGCGGCTGATTTTGTCATCGATTACGCAGCATTCACCGACGATTTTGCCAAAGGAAACGCGCAAAAGGCTGAAATGTTGACATACTTGAACCAAATCGCGAAAGAGCGGATCGGCGTCGATACGCAGATGTTTTCGCGCAACAGCGACCTGTGGGAGCTGTGCCAGGAAACGTTCCAGGAGTGGTATTTGGGTGATGCGCGCGTGACGTCATCGATCGGTCGGGAAAGCTTCCAGAAAGGCAAAAAAGGGTTTCTGGCCGATGAAATTCCGCTCGTGGACCCAGCGAAGCTGCGCGAATTGCTGCTGCAGCTGAAGGAAAAAGGGATTACGCTCGGCATCGGAACCGGCCGCCCGACGATTGAAACGCACGTGCCGCTCGCAGAATTGCATCTGCTGGACGTCTTCGACCCGAATCGCGTCATTTCCGCCTCCCACGTGCTGGATGCGGAAACCTCGTACCCGGAGTATGCGCCATTGGCAAAGCCCCACCCATTCTGTTATTTGAAAGGGTTGGCCGGGCTCGATTCGGATGACAAAGCGGTTTTACTGCAAAAACTGCCTATCGAAAACCCGCGAGAGGTCTTGATTGTGGGCGATTCCCTCGCCGATCTTCTGGCCGCTCGCGCCATCGGCTGTCAATTCGCTGCGACGTTGACCGGATTGTCCGGTCAGGCGGCTCGTTCGACGATGGAAAAAGAGAAAGCCGATTACATCCTCAATGATGTGAGCGAAATCATGCAAATTTTTAACTGAGTTCAGACATGCCCTGTGGTTTTATGCCGCAGGGCTTTTTTGAGTCGCGTTAGAGCCGGCTTGGACCGTTCTGCCGAAGTTGGAAGGAAAGTGACATGCTTCCCCGACCGACATTGACCAACAGGCAAAAGAAAAGCCAAGGGGAGTGGAAGAGTGAAGGAATTGTTAATCATCCGTCACGGCGAGGACGATTCCGATTTGACCGTAGGTGGCTGGACAGACACCTGTTTGACAGCGCATGGCGTGAAGCAAGCCATTGCGACAGGCGAGCGGCTCGGTGCGTATCTTGGTTCAGGGACGATCGGATTTTATTGCAGTGATTTAAAACGGGCGGCCGAGACTGCGAACACGATCGGCGACATCATTGGCCAAAAACCCGTCATGCTTGAACGGCTGCGGGAAATGAACAATGGTGAAGCGGCAAACCGCACGAAAGAAGCGGCAAAAGCGCTAGAGCTGCCGATGACGTCACCGGTGCTCGAATGGATACCGTATCCAGGGGTAGCATTACGCGATTGACGATCAACGAATGGGGAGAACGAACGATCAGCAAATTGAACGAGACCGCGCATTTGAAGTCGATCCGATAAAGAAAAACCCCGGCACAGCGTCCGGGGTTTTGACATGTTTACAGATCGATTTGGGTAACGCTTTTGATTTCGGACATTTCGCCAAGCGTATCGAGAATCTCCGCAGTAACGGCTTTGTCGATCGTGAGCATCATGATCGCATCTCCGCCTACATCGCGGCGTCCTACCTGCATGGTTGCGATATTGACATCGTTTGTGCCCAAGATCGTACCGACGCGGCCGATGACACCAGGGCGGTCGTTGTGGTGCACATAGAGCAGGTGACCGTTCGGTGCCACGTCGATCGCGAAATCGTCGATTTTGACGATGCGCGCGCCATAGCCGTTCAACAGCGTGCCTGCGACGAGGCGGGTTTGCTGATTCGTTTTCAGGCTCACGGTAATCAGGTTGGTGAAGCCTTTGTTGCTGGACGATTTTTGTTCGGTTACATGAATGTCGCGGGTTTTTGCCAAATGCGGCGCATTCACGTAGTTTACTTCCTCGCCCAGGTGGAAGGACAGAATGCCTTTGAGAATCGTGCGGGTCAATGGCGCTGTATCGAATTCAGCCAGCTCGCCGCTGTATGCGATCGTCACATCCTGGATCGAGCCGACCGTCACTTGTGCGATGAAATGGCCAAGCTTTTCGCCAAGGACGAAATAGGGCTGCACTTTTTCCATGACGTGCGCCGGGATCGATGGCAGGTTAACCGCGTTTTTGAACGGCTCGTTACGCAAAATTTTGATGATCTCTTCCGAAACGTCGATCGCGACGTTTTCTTGTGCTTCCAATGTCGATGCGCCCAGGTGAGGGGTCACAACAACTTGCGGCAGACCGATCAACGGGTTATCAACCGGTGGTTCTACCTCGAATACGTCGAGGGCGGCACCCGCCACTTTGCCGGTCAGGATCGCTTCATAAAGCGCTTTTTCATCGATGATGCCGCCGCGTGCGCAGTTGATGACGCGGACGCCTGTTTTCATTTTCTCGAATTCACGCGTCGAGAGAATGTGGCGGGTTTCTTTGATCAATGGCGTGTGCACGGTGATGAAGTCAGCTTGCAAAACGATGTCTTCCACCGTACCGTGGATGACGCCCAATTTTTGCGCGCGCTCCTCGGTCAAGAACGGATCGTAGCCGATGACGGTCATGTTGAACGCTTTTGCGCGTTTTGCCACTTCTGTACCGATGCGGCCCATACCGATGATCCCAAGCACTTTGTTGTTCAATTCAACACCCTGGAAGCTTTTGCGGTCCCATTTGCCATCAGTCAGCTTTTTGTGCGCTTGCGGGATGTTACGGGCAACCGCCATCAGCATGGCGAACGAATGCTCGCAAGTGGACATCGTGTTGCCGTCTGGCGCATTGATGACAACCACACCGGCTTGCGTAGCGGCATTGATATCGATGTTGTCGACACCGACGCCGGCGCGGCCGATGGCTTTCAGCTTTTTGCCTGCCGCCAAAACGTCAGCGGTTACTTGTGTTTGGCTGCGCACGAGGAGTGCGTCGTAGTCGCCGATTTCCGCGAGCAGATCGGAAGGGGAGAGACCCGGTTTTTGTACGACTTCAATGTCTGGCGCATCTAACAGTTTTTGAATCCCGAATTCGCTGAGTGGATCGCTAATGAGTACCTTAAACATGATTGATGTATACCTCCTGTGCTTTTTTGACGCCTTCTCCGAACGGAATGTCGACGCCCATTTCTTTCAGTGCCATTTCAATTGCCGAAATGACGGTGATTACATCGAGTGGCTCGCAATAGCCCATGTGGCCGATGCGGAAGATTTTGCCTTTCAGGTGCTGCTGACCGCCTGCGACGATCATGTTGTATTTGGTGCGCAAAATTTTGCGCAATTCCTCAGCATCAAATTTGCCTTGCGGATCGAGCGAGGTGACGGTTGCCGCACCGAATTCATCCGCAGTCATGAGCGGGATGCCCAATGCTTTCATGGCAGCGCGCGTCATGTCACGCATCAGCTCGTGGCGTTTGAAGATGTTTTCCAATCCTTCTTCTTCAAGCATGTTGCACACTTCTTCCAGGCCGAAAATGAGCGAGACAGCTGGAGTGTAAGGCGTCGTTTGCTCGGCCAGGCTTTTGCGGTATGCTTTCAAATCGAGATAGAAGGCTTGCGGCTTGCGGTTGTCGATCACGTTCCAGGCACGTTCGCTCGCAGCGATGAACGCGAGGCCGGTAGGGAGCATGAACGCTTTTTGCGAGCCGGTCACAACGATGTCGACGCCCCATGCGTCCATTTCCATTGGCACCGCGCCAAGGCAGCTTACCGCGTCAACGATGAACAGCGCATCCGATTTCGCGCGAACCACTTGCGCAAGCTCTGCGATCGGGTTGAGGATACCGGTGGACGTTTCGCATTGAGTCGCAAAAACTGCTTTCACGTTCGGATGTTCAGCCAGGAACGCTTCCAGCTGCTCGCCGCGGATCGGTTCTCCCCACGGAACATTCAGACGATGGGCGGTAATGTCATAACGTTCACAAATTTTTGCAAATCGTTCGCCGAAAGCGCCGCTTACCAGGACAGCGACTTCATCGCCAGCCCCAACCGTGTTGACGACAGCCATTTCCAAAGCGCTCGTACCGCTGCCTGCGAGGATGTACACATCTTGCGCCGTGCCGAAAAACGGCTTCAGGCGTTTGGCAACATCAGCGAACAGCTTGGAAAATTGGCCGCTGCGGTGACCGATCATCGGATGATTCATCGCTTGCTGTACGCGAGGGGGAATGGGTGTAGGACCTGGAATACGCAAAATCAATTTGTCTTGAAACATGATTTCTCAACCTCCATTTTTGTCTAGAAAATAAAATAACCTCTCGATCCACCCACTACGGCTGTAGTGAGGGGCGAGAGGAAATCATCAGTTCCGCGGTACCACCCTCTGTTTGTTTTCTCTTTCGCAAGAGAAAACCTCAACAGGTTCAAGACCTTGTGAGATAACGGATCACCCGTTCAAGCCTACTTGCGCAGATGCGCGTTCGGTTGAAAACTCAGAAGTGCTTATCTGTAAGAGGAACCACCGATTCGCAGCGACCATCGGCTCTCTGAGGGTTTCCTTGCTCCAGCTTCTCTTCTTCAACGTTACGTTGTATTTGTTTTGCTTGATGTGCTACCTACTTTATCACGGAGTTTTTACCGCGTCAATAGAGTTGCACCCAAAAAATCTTAACAATATCGAAAAAAAATAATTTATTGTTCGGTTTTTACATAAATGACACAAATGTAGCCATGGGTATTGTTGCGTTTTTGCCAACGGTGGTGTATATAGAATGTCCCACGCACGGTGAAATATGAAAAGCGCTTCCGTGCCAGTTTCTCCCGAGGTGACCGTCATGTTTTTGTAGCCTCACAATGTTTTACTGATTATCATACTCATATTCTCGCGCTTTTTCAAATCAATTTCGTAGGGAGAAGAGGTAGGTGATCCGTCAGGCTCCACAATGATGCGGATCGTAGGCCGATGCACGGCGAGAGGATCGACAAAGGATACGACTCCTACATGTCCCGTATTGAGCTGCACGGTCGTGGCTACCGGATAGATGGCGATGTGTCCCAGAAACTTTTTCACCAGTTCCAACTCGAATAACTGGTTCCCGCAAGCGAACAGGTACTCGACAGCCTCATTCGGCGCATAACCCGAACGGAATGGACGAGGGGAGATGAGTGCATCATAAAAATCGGCCAGGCCGACAATTTGGGCGAATTCGTGAATTTCGTCTTTTTTCAAATTGCGCGGATAGCCTGAACCGTCATAGCGCTCGTGGTGCTGCAGCGCACAATGGGCAGAGACGACCGAAATATTCGGTTGGTTGCGCAGCAGATTGAAGCCTTCCTCGGAGTGAAAGCGAATCCGCTGGCGTTCCTCGTCATTGAGGCTGGTGCGCTTGTTCCATAGTTCTTTGGGAAGCTGCGTCATGCCGATGTCAAACAAGAGGGCGCCGACACCCAAATCGATCATTTGATTGCGGTTGTAGCCTTTTGCCATGCCGAGGATTCCGGCCAAAACAGCGACATTGACGGCGTGGTGAAAAAAGTAACCATCCATGCCGTACAGGTGGCTCAGGTTGATTACGACGTTTTTCTGGGCGCTGACATCCACCATGATTTCGCCAAATATTTTACGAAACGACGTTCCGAGATCAGGCAATGAACACCTGCCGGCCATTTTGGGCTGATCCATGAGTCCGGTCATGGTTTTGTAAACGGTTTCCACTGCCAGCTTGCGCGTTTCATCACGCAACACTTCTTCCGGGATGATGTCTCCGGTATGCTTGTCCTCTACATACACGGTGTCAATCCCCATCCGCTTCAAGCGCTCGATATATCGGTCGGACAATTCCATGCCATGGCCAAGCAGCACATTTCCACTCTCGGTAAAAATGGTTCTGGCAATGATATCACCCGGTTTCACAGCGTTGATATTCAATTTTTTCATCCTGGTGTCCCTGCCTTATCGTCCATTATTCAATTCATCTTATTCAATGATTTTACCATATTTGAACATTTGCTTGGTGTAAAATTTGGTCATGATTGTGACGTGCCGGGGGACAGGGGCGTGGTTTTGGGCAAGACGAAAAAACACGAGCTTGAATGGCGCGTGTTTTTTCAAAAAACCGGTATGTACACTTTCCTGCAAGAAAAGCGTCGATAGAGAAAAACCGCTCATGCCAAAAGCCATGAGTGGTTTTCTAGAAGATTACTCTTCAACCTTGATGGAGTCGGTTGGGCAACCATCTGCAGCATCACGAACATCGTCAAACAGGATATCCGGAATTTCCGCTGTATTGGAGTTATCATCAATTTTGTTGAAAGCCAAGCCTTCATCATCGTAATCAAACACGTCAGGAGCTGTAGCACCACAAGCTCCGCATGCAATACAGGTATCTTTATCTACCCATGTAGTCATTGCGAATTCACCTCCCAATCCAAAGGTACGTCCCTTGCACATCCCATTGTATTCCTTGTTTAGTCAGATTTCAAGAATGAATCTGTCACAAATGCAAGAAAGTATTTATTTTGAAAAGGTCGGAATTTCTGGAGCTTTCAAATCAGGGTATAATTGCGCCCGCATTGACTGAAAATCGCCGAGTCGAACAGCATCCGTTGCTTCCAGCATGCGCGCAGCCTGATCGATGTCCTTCCATCCGAGCGTAGTAGCAGTTTCCCCTTGCAGCACGCTATCAATGCGGGCGGTTAAATCTTCCGGATAAAACGGATAAAATTGCTGGCCTTTCACCAAGGCTTCCGCCGCCAAAAAATTGCGCATATGGTAAGGGTACGACTTCCATTGGGCGGGGGACACTTGGGCAGGCTGCACTTTTGGTACCGCTCGCTGCTTCGTAACATATACGGCTTCCCATGTGGCCATCGCCTGGTATTGCAGCGCAGTAGCTGTATTCCATTGGTTGATGAAGCTGATCTGGTTGCGCATGGTCAACAAGTCGTCCGGCGTAAGCGACCCGAGCGAGAGTTTTTCCAGCAACTGATCGAGGCTTGCCCGATACGCGTCAAGGCTGTTGATGTATGCATATTTCGCATCCACAAGAAGCTGTGAGGTCGATGCGATGGTGGCTCCTTCCAGCTCTTTTCGCGTCGTCACGGCCAATGCCTGCAGTTCCTTGATGAGCGCCTTTTGCTCCGATTTTGTTTTGCCCGAAAATTGCGCCGCAGTGCTGAAATGCTTGTCCTTCAGCTCTTGAATATGTACGGTGACGCTATAATAGTACCGGATAAAATCTTGGTCGCGGTACAGCTTCTGTTCCTTCAGCAGACGTTCTTTCTCGAGCGCTTCCTGCTCGGCCTTCGCCGATGCCTGCAAATCCGATTGAATGCGGGTTTTCATCACGCCTGCGCCTAAAAAAAATCCACCAACAAAGCAGGCAAGTGTTATGATAATCATATACGTGACAAGGTATTCAGAACGAGTTAGTCGATTGGACATAAGAACCTCCGTGCTCAATAAAACGCATCCGTGCGTCAAGAATCATGTTCTAGTATAGCGTACAAATTCAGGTTTCGTGAATACAAAGGAGTAATTATGTGGGATTTGGATCAAGCGGAAGCTGATTTTTTTCAAACATTCGTCATAGGCGGACTGGCTCCTTTGGCTGGTGAACGTACGACACAGGCGCTCTATCATATTTTTCAGGGCAGACGGGCGAATCAAACGTATCAGGATGTGGAGATTTTTCAGCTTTACCCGTATTATCGGTTATTTCCGCGCCTTTCGAGAGAGCATTGGCAAAAAACGATGGAAACTTGTGTCGAGCATAATCTGATCGTGTTGGAAAAAATGAGCGGGACCACGCCGAAAATGACGTTTGCGTTGACGGAAAAAGGACAGGCATGCCGTGCGGAAGGGTGGGAACGCTACGAATTGTCAAAATGGTTGGCTCCTTTGCAGGAAAGTATCCAGGGACCTGAACTGCAGGAAATGTGGCTTCGTCTCCATTTGTTGATTCAAACCGTGTCCCAGCTCATTGATGATGCGCTTTCGTTTTTTCCGCAGGTTGGGCAGCGCACCATACAAGCATGGGTGAAGCTGCAGCTGCGCGACAAAGAAAAGCGGGAGGACTGGAAACGGGGGCTGTATGACGAGCTTGCCCTGTTACTGGACGGACTTGAGCCGCAGCTGCAAAGGCTCCTCATTGGACAGTGGAGCGGGGCGCGGAAAACAGGCATGACGATGCAGCAGATCGCTTTATCCGAGGAACGCCCGCCTTCGCTTGTCATCGTGATGATGATGTCGGCGCTGGCATTGTGCAAAAAACAGCTCCAGGCAGGAGGTGCCCGGCAATTTCCATTGCTTTCCTGCCTGGTGGAACAGAAAAAAGGCGGAAGCGCAGGAAAAGGCTCCACACTTCTCAGTTCAAGCGCGGAGGCAACCTTGGCCATGCTTGGGCAA
The DNA here is from genome assembly GCF_052072235.1 of Brevibacillus fluminis. Taxonomy (GTDB): domain Bacteria; phylum Bacillota; class Bacilli; order Brevibacillales; family Brevibacillaceae; genus Brevibacillus_D; species Brevibacillus_D fluminis_A. Next base: position 2,674,835 of record NZ_CM125436.1, read on the forward strand.
GGGCTTGGCATCGCCGAAATTGCTGCGGCCCGGCAACTGCGAGCGAATACGATTGAAGATCATTTGGTCGAAATTGCTTTGCGCGTTCCCGAGTGGGACATGTCCGATTATTTGCAGCCGGAAGACATGGCGGCAATCATCCAAGCCGCCCGGCAGTTGAAGACGCGGCGCCTTCGGATGATCAAGGACCATTTTGGGACCAAATACACTTACTTGCAAATCAGATTGGCGCTCACGGGGCGCGGGGAAGGAGGAACGGGATGATGGATGATGTGCGCGAGCGCCGATTAACCGAGATGCTTCGGCAGTCATTCGGCCACTCCTCGTTCCGGCCCGGACAGCTGGAGATCATCGGCAGTGTTCTTTCTGGCCGAAATACACTGGGGGTATTGCCGACAGGTGGTGGCAAATCGGTCTTGTACCAATTGCTTTCGCTCGCCTTGCCGCACTTGACGGTCGTCATTTCTCCGCTTGTTTCATTGATGATCGATCAAGTGCAGCGATTGAGGCAAAACGGCAAGCAATATGCGGTCTATCTCAACAGTGCGTGCGATGCTGCCGAGATGAAACAAACGCTGCAGGAGATCCGGGGTGGCAAATACAAGCTGTTGTACCTGTCACCGGAAAAATTGCAGCAGCCGTATGTGCGGGCAATGCTGACGGCGCGGGGCGTCTCGTTGTTTGCCGTGGATGAAGCGCATTGTATTGCGCAATGGGGGCACGATTTTCGCACCGACTATTTGCGCTTGCCCGCCATTGTTGAGCAGTTGGGAAGTCCGCCCGTATTGGCTGTCACCGCCACTGCCACATCGGAAGCACAGCGGGAGATTGCCGAGCTGTTTTCGATTCATCCCGACAATCGCATCGTACAGTCCGTGAACCGCCCGAACATCGCGTTCGAGCGGGTTTCGGTGGAGAGCGAAGCGCAAAAAAGAGAGCTTTTGCTCGATGATTTGCGCAAGCTGACAGGACCGGGAATCGTCTATTGCTCGACGCGGCAGGCAGTGGAAACGCTTGTTTTGCAGTGCAGGCTGGCTGGCATCGAGCGGGTGCACGGTTACCATGGCGGGATGAACGGATTGGACCGGATGCTGGTCCAGGAGCAGTTTTTGCGCGGCGAGCTTGATGTGATTGTCGCCACGAACGCGTTCGGGATGGGCATTGACAAGTCGGACATTCGCTATGTGCTTCACTATCATGCGCCGGCAAGTCTGGAAGCCTATGTGCAGGAAGTGGGCCGTGTCGGACGTGACGGTCGGCCGGGCTATGCGAGATTGTACATGCTGGAAGAGGATGTGCAGATCCACTATCATATGGTAGGGGCTGAATATCCGGACGAAAACCGGATTTCCCAGGTGCTCAACTGGGTTGGCGCGCACCAGCGCGAGAGCATCAGTCTGCAGGAATTGGCCGAAGGATTTGACCTGTCAGAAAACCAGGCCGAGTTGATTTTCTTTTATGCCGAGCAATGCGGTCTACTCGACGGGCTTGCGCCAAACCGGGCCGGCTTCCAATTCAACATGCGAAAAACGGTAACGCCAGAAACGGTTCAACACATTAAAAGACACATCCACCATGCCAAATGGAGCAAGCTGCGCAAATTGCAGCAGATGACGGAATGGCTATCGTCTACACAGTGCTTGCGGCAAGGATTGCTGCGCTATTTTGACGAGGATGGCCGGCAGGAAGGGACGCTGCCTTGCTGCAGCATCTGTGGCGTTGACCGTAGTTTGTATGAATCTGTGCGTGAACCGGTACAAGCAAAAGCGGTCCGCCCATGGGACATGAAAGAAGCGCTGCGCCTGCTTTTGCCTGTTTACCCACCGGGGAAGGAAGAAGGCAATGTCACTCGATAATCAACAAGGGCGAGAGCCTCGGATGATCCGGCTCAATCTGTATTTGACGCAGGTCATCATACTGGCGGTGGCGCTCTCGCTCAGCCTATCATTGCATGGGCTCGCACAAAACGCAGCCTATTTTCATATCCCTGCGTTTTCGCAGATCGTCTGGGCCGTTCTCATCGCAGTTGCGGTCGCTGCATGCAGCATGATGCTGGAGCGGCTGCTGCCGGAGAATTGGATGGATGATGGCGGAATCAACAAATTCGTTTTTTCCCTGTTATCGCGCAAAGAGATCGTTTTGTTGTGCTTTCTGGTCGGACTTTGCGAAGAATGGCTGTTTCGCGGCGGGCTGCAGCCGCTGATCGGCAATGGATGGACAAGCGGAGTCTTCACGCTGCTACACATTCGTTACATGAAAAAGCCGGTCTTGTTTATCGGTGTATTTGCCATCAGTTACGTATTGGGCATGCTGTTTGACGCGTCTGGCGGATTGATCGTTCCCGTTGTGGCCCATGCCTTGATTGACCTGATTCAAGCTCTCTACGTAAAACAGAGGATGGAAAAAGAGAGGATGACATAGATGACGTTACCATCGCGAAAGCTGCGGCACAGCAATCGCAAAGCATCACCCCTCAGCCGGCTGCTTACGCTGGGGGTGATCCTGTTTGGCAGCATTTTTATCGTTTTCATTCTGTATGAATTGCTGCTCGCCCAAAACAGCGACACAAAAGAAGGCTTGCAGATCGTGCAAAGCGCGCAAAGCAGTGTGGAAGGTACCGGTGTGCGGGCGGACCCGGCAGGATCGGAAGCTGTGCCAGCCTCAGCTAACGTGACCGAACACACCGAAGAAAAAACAAACACCGATCAGCAAGCAGTCAATAACAGCGAATCAATAGTGACGACAACTCCAGTTAGCCCAAAACCAACCGATGTGAAGACAGCTCCTGCACCAAAGACACCTGCACCTGCGGCAAAGCCCGCATCACAAACAGCTGCAGCACCAACACCGCAGCAAGCGAACCCAACACCCACACCTGTGAAAACACAGCATGCAGAAACAAGTGAAAAACCAAAACCAAAAGTCGAGTCGATCCGGCACGTCGTCCAGAAAGGCGAAACGTTGATCCAGCTTTCCCGCAAATACTATGGCAACCAAAGCAGCGTACGCAAGATCGCCGCGTTCAACGGTTTATCTCCGGACAATGCGCTGCCGGTCGGCAAAGTGCTGTACATCCCTGTGTCCAAATGATCATAAGTTGACCGGTTCCGGCAATCCTAAAGGAGAATCGCGAAAAACGGAGGTCAACATGGCGACAGTTCTGGAGTTCGACACCTTGATTATCGGCGGCGGATTGGCTGGCTTGCAAGCGGCCATTCAGTTAGGCCGCAGCCTGCATCACGTTGCCGTGGCGGATAACGGAAGCGGAAGATCGTCGATCGCGAAAAACTACCGCAACATCCTGGGCTATCCGGACGGGGTAAGCGGGCAGCAGCTGCGCTCATTGGGAGAGCAGCAGGCGAGGCAGTTTGGTGTCTCCTTTTTCTCCGGTACGGTCACCTCGCTGACACAAAATGAAGATGGACGGTTTCGCGCTGAACTGACGGGATTGGATCAGGAGCCAACGGCATTTTTGGCCAAAACGATCTTGCTCAGCAGCGGGATCAAGGACCCATTCCCGACCATTCAAGGGTTGGACCCTTGCCTCGGGGAAAGTATTTTTATTTGCCCGGATTGCGATGGCTATGAGATCGTCAATCAGCATGCACTGGTGATCGGCTCGGGCAGTCACGCGGTCCAAATGGCAAAAACGCTGCGCTATTTCACGAAAACGATCACGATAGTCAATCATGACGGGGCGAAAGTCGAAGAACCGGAGCAAGCCTATCTCGTGCAGGAAGCGATCCCCATTCACCATGAACCCATTGTTCGCATCGAGCAGGAGGGAGGCAGATTAAAACGAGTCGAATTGGCCTCGGGAACCGTCATTGCGGTGGAAAAAGGGTTTCTCGCATTTCCGGGAGCCAAGCTGCAAACGTCGTTGCTCGCCGGTTTCGATCTGCAGCGACTGGATACCGGGCATATTTTGGCCAATCCCCGGACCAAAGAGACCACCTGCCGCAACATCTGGGCAGCCGGAGATGTGGTGGCCCATTCGCAGCAGGTCACGATCTCGCTGGGCGACGGTTCGCAAGCAGCGATCTGGATACATAAGCGTCTTTTAGAGATGGCAAAAGGGAACGGCTGAGGCCGTTCTTTTTTGCTGGATTTTCTTCTTTGTTTTTCGTGTGGGCTGGCACCCGTTCGTGAAAACACCATATATTTGTAGGGAGGAGTAGATTTGGGCGAACCGGGCAACCATCACTGCGGCTCTTGGTCAGTGGGGATGACAAAACGGTACCCCTTCTTTTCCAACTCGGTCAGGACTTCATCCAGCTCGTCAGCTGTCCACGTGCGGTCATGAAACAAGATTGTGGCTCCAGGGTGGATGTTGGCTGCGACTTGCTTCGAGATCGCATGCGGCTTTTTGTAGACGCGGGGTTCCCAGTCAAGTGAACCGACAGACCAATTGATGGACTGCATGCCACTGTGGCGGCATACTTCCTCCGAGACTGGAGTGAAGGCGCCGAACGGCGGCCGAAAATAGAGAGGTTTTTTACCGGTAATGTCTGCAATGATCTGGCTGGTACGTTCGATTTCCTCACGTTGTCTTTCCGCAGAAATTTTTCGCAGATTCGGATGCGTAAAGCTGTGGTTCCCGATAAGATGGCCGCGTTTTTCGATAGCAAGCAGCAGGTCAGCCTTGTCCGATTTGATCGTGAAGCTGCCATCCGCATGCCTTTTGGCAAGCTGAAGTCCGTTGACAAACCAGATTGCTTTTGCGTTGTGCTGATCGAGCACATCGAGAATTTGTTTCGTCGTCGTTCCCACAGGTCCGTCGTCAAACGTGAGAAGCGCGATTTTTTGCTGATGGCCGGTGGCGCGCGCATGGATGCGGTAATCGGAAGAGCGGACCACATATCGCTGCGCAAGATCGTGCGCAACGGGTTGAACAGATTGAGGAACAAGCGGCGTTATTTTTGTCTGACGGACGGAAAGCGGTGGCGCTTGTTCATTGTATACAGGAACGGTTTGCTGCGAACAGCCTGCAGCAAAGCAAAGTGAAGCCAGCATGAGCAGCATGCGATCAGATGGCTGCATGGGAAGTCCCTCCTACGTATCGTATCACCGCTTTAGTCTTGCCTATTTGTAGGGAATCACACATAAACCTAGAAGAAGGAGCTTTTCGTGGGAAACATGGCTCATGTTTCCTGGGAAAGCGCAAAAAACGACAATCGTCGAATCATCGCCAAATCCATTGGCGAAACACTTGGACGCGCGTGATGGGGTGGTTGCCCTATTGTCTTGTCCAAAATTATGGTATGATAGGAGAAAATTCGTTCTCTCTTTTTCAGATGCGCACGATGAAACAAGCATACCGATGAAGATGCGGAGAACCATTACAGGAGAAGATTCATACCCTGTAATACGACTGGATGGCGAGGAGGGACAGTCATGCGTGTAGAACGCCTTGGCCAAGACAAGATACGGATCTTTTTAACGTTTGACGATCTTTCGGAGCGAGGTATCGAGAAAGAAGACATGTGGCGTGACATTCCGAAAGTACATGAACTGTTCAACGACATGATGGAACAGGCGTACCATGAACTGGGCTTTGAGGTGTCCGGACCGGTCGCTGTAGAGGTATTTGCCTTGCCGGCACAGGGGATGGTCGTGATTGTCACCCGTGGCAAATCGGGTGCCAAAAACGAGAAAGAGGAAGAATACGACGAAGATGTCTACGAGATGGAAGTAACGCTTGAAGAGAGCGATTTGATTCTTTATTCCTTCCGTGACTTTGAACATATGGTCGAAGCCTCGCACCGCATTAACGCGATGCTGACAAATGGTGGTTCCGCCTACTTCTATCAAGGGAAATATTATCTTGTGCTCGAAGAGGTCGACCTCGATGAGGAGCGCTACAACAAGCTTATTGCAATCCTATCCGAATATGGCGAAGCGACGCCGACGACGATCTACGTACTGGAAGAGTACGGGAAGGTCGTCATTGCGGATGATGCTGTCAAAGAAATTTGTAGACGATTCCGATAAAAGCAAGCCTGCACAAAAACAAAGCATCCCATGCCGCTGCCAACGCAGTGTGCCCGGGATGCTTTTCCTTTTTCAATGTCTTATTCGATTCCCGCAAACAAATCGTCTTCCTTGCCAATAAGCGAGTAATGCGGCATGTTCGTCCATTTGAGCAAGTAAAAGTTGGTTATCGGCACATTGCGCGTATCTCCCTCCAAAACGCCGGGAAAAACCGCGTTCACAGAAAGGTGCTGGGTTTTGTGGGCGCGCAGCGCTTCCCCAACCACGACCGCTGCATCGGCAGAAGTAATCTCGGTGGTAATCGCGTCGGGTGAATCGGTATATACTTGTCTGCCCGCAGGAGTCGGGAGGGCGGATGAGCGTGTCACATGATAGAGCTTGCGCACCGGATTGTCGCCAGCAGGGATGGACAAAACGGCTTCATCCGTCGCGGCAGAGATCGCCTTGTGATCCGGATGCCCGGAGATGCCGTGGGAGGCAAACGTGATGACCACCTGCGGCTTTGTCGACCGAATCGCGGTGACGATGTGCGCAGCAAGCTCGGCGCGGGGCACATCGGACAAACGCTTATCTTCATAATCGAGCAGCTGCACGTTGTTGATGCCAAGCAGGCGCGCTGCGGTCAAAAGCTCCCTCTCCCGAACCAGCGGGAGTTCGTCTTGTGTACAGAGCGGAGGCTCTCCCGGCTTGCCTGCCTGGCCTCGCGTGGCACACAGCAAGGTAATCTCCGCTTGGTGTTCGGTGTGGTATTTGGCAATCGTGATGCCGGTCGCGAATGTTTCGTCGTCAGGGTGTGCGAACACAAGCAATATGCGTTTGGCGGACATCATTTACGAACCTCCTATGCAAGAATGGAAAGGATGTAGGTTATGCTATAACTGTATTATACAAGATTGGAAGCAGGCCAGCAGGGAAAACCGAACTGGCGAAAACCCTTGTGATTGCAAGAGTTTTCTGAAATGAGCGAAACTATGTGCGGTGTAATTTAATGCTTCTCTTTCCCCAAGCAAGCGTGTATACTTAACGATGGATTGACCGATTACATTTTTGAGGTGGTACAAAATGGGTAATCACGAAGTGGTAACCGGAAACACCCAAGGTACGGAGAAGCAACCGGAGAGTCTGAATCTCCTAACTTCGACGCAAACGGTGATCAAAGAGGCGTTAGAGAAATTAGGTTACCAAGAATCGATGTACGAACTGTTGAAGGAGCCGTTGCGCGTACTAACTGTTCGTATCCCAGTTCGCATGGATAACGGTGAGGTAAAAGTATTTACAGGCTATCGCGCACAACATAATGATGCTGTTGGCCCAACAAAAGGAGGAATTCGCTTCCATCCTGAGGTTACAGAGGATGAAGTGAAAGCGCTCTCTATTTGGATGAGCCTCAAAGCCGGTATCGTTGATTTGCCATACGGCGGCGGTAAAGGCGGCATCATTTGCGATCCTCGCGAGATGTCTTTCCGTGAATTAGAGCGTTTGAGCCGCGGTTATGTTCGTGCGGTGAGCCAAATCGTTGGCCCGACCAAAGACATTCCTGCACCAGACGTATTTACAAACTCTCAAATCATGGCGTGGATGATGGACGAGTACAGCCGCATTCGCGAGTTCGATTCGCCAGGCTTCATCACCGGCAAGCCGATCGCACTTGGCGGTTCGCACGGCCGTGAAACGGCTACGGCAAAAGGGGTAACCATCTGCATCCGCGAAGCGCTGAAACGCCGCAACATCGACCTGAAAAACGCCCGCGTGGTGGTACAAGGGTTCGGTAATGCCGGAAGCTACCTGTCCAAGTTCCTGCACGATGCAGGTGCAAAAGTGGTCGGTATCTCCGATGCGTACGGTGCCTTGCATGATCCAAACGGCCTGGATATCGATTACCTGCTGGACCGCCGCGATTCGTTCGGCACTGTCACCAAGCTGTTCACCAACACGATTACGAACAAAGAACTGTTGGAACTGGACTGCGACATTTTGGTCCCTGCAGCGATCGAGAACCAGATCACTGCGGAAAATGCGCATAACATCAAAGCTTCCATCGTTTGCGAAGCAGCAAACGGCCCGACGACTTTGGAAGCAACCAAAATCCTTACCGAGCGCGGCATCCTGCTGGTGCCTGACGTACTGGCAAGCGCTGGTGGCGTAACCGTTTCGTACTTCGAATGGGTACAAAACAACCAAGGCTACTACTGGACGGAAGAAGAAGTGGAAGAGAAGTTGGAGAAAGTGATGGTCAAATCCTTCGAAAACGTATATTCCCTTTCCCAAACTCGTCGTGTCGACATGCGTTTGGCTGCTTACATGGTGGGCGCCCGCAAAATGGCAGAAGCATCCCGCTTCCGCGGCTGGGTCTAAACCTGAACGAAAAAAACCTCTCATGGCGTGATCCTGAGAGGTTTTTTTGTTTGCCGTTCATATAAAAGGATCAGTGCTCGAACATTTCTTGCAGTTGCTTGAAATCGTTTGTCGTCTGGAGAGCCACCATCAGCTTCAGGCGCGCTTTTTGGCCATTCAGCCCGTTGGAGAAGATGACGCCCAATTGTTTCAGCTTTTTGCCGCCGCCCTCGTAATCGTACACATCTTGCACTTGTCCGTTAAAGCAGCGCGAAACCATGACGATCGGCGTTCCTTTTGCAATCAATTGCGCGAGGACAGGGACGATCGCAGGCGGGAGGTTGCCGAGTCCCAACGCTTCGATGACGACGCCGTCAATCGCGTCATCAAGCAAAAATTGCAGCCAGCGCGGGTCCATTCCGGCAACCGCTTTGCAAAGCGGAATATTCGCATTTGCGTGAGCAATTGTATAATGCTCGCGATCCAATGGCGCATGATGGTAGTGGACGTGCTTTTTGCTGATGGTACCGATCGGTCCGTACTGCGGTGACTGGAACGTCGCCACATTGCTCGTATGCGTTTTGGTCACATGTCGAGCGGCGTGGATTTCATCATTGAAGACGACGAGGACGCCTTTTCCTGCGCTCGCCGGGTCAATCGCGGTACGAACGGCGGAAATCAAATTGACAGGCCCGTCCGCTCCCAGCTCATTGCTGGATCGCATCGCGCCGGTTACGACGACAGGCAGTGTCAACGAAAGGGTGAGATCGAGAAAATAAGCTGTCTCTTCCAGCGTATCCGTTCCGTGGGTGACAACCACACCATCATACTCGTGTGCGGCTGTTTCTTGTTCAATCAACTGGCGGAGCTGGTTCATGACAGCAGGGGTCATGTGAGGGCTGGGCAAGTTCACGTAGTTCATCATTTTCACTTCTGCCAATTGATGAAGGTGAGGGAGTATTTTGGTAACGGCTTCATCATCAAGCGGTTTTACGCCCTCTGCTTCATCCACGGACATGGCAATGGTCCCGCCCGTGTTGATCACCAGTACTTTTTTCATTCCATTCTCTCCTGTTGCCAGTTTTAAAAAACTAATCTACATGGTACGATGAAAGCACGTATATGTAAAGGAGTCATTTTCACTATGCTTGCAATCGTGGGAGCTGCGATCGCGCCGGGCATTGCGATTTTAAGCTACGTGTATTTGCGCGATCATTTGCAGCCGGAACCGATTTCCATGGTGGTACGAACCTTTTTGTTCGGGATTCTCCTCGTCTTTCCCATCATGCTCCTTCAGTATATTATTCAGAATGAATGGGACTTGAATCAGGCGTTTTTTCAAGCGGTCATCTCGTCCGCATTGATTGAAGAATTTTTCAAGTGGCTGGTGGTGTATCATTCGGCCTACAAACATGTGGAGTTTGACGAGCCATACGACGGGATTGTCTATTCGGTTGCGGTATCATTAGGGTTCGCCACCCTGGAAAATTTGTTTTACCTGATTTTGAACGGGTTGGACGTTGCCTTTTGGCGTGCGCTGCTGCCTGTGTCGAGCCATGCTTTGTTTGGCATTTGGATGGGGTATTACATGGGGCTCTCCAAGTTTACCAAGCCAGGCAAAGCCAAATCGATCCGGCTTGTCGTTTCGCTGTTGTTGCCGATCGTGCTGCACGCGAGTTACAACCTGATCTTTTTAACGACGGACTATTGGCTGTGGCTGATCATTCCGTTCATGGTGATTTTGTGGTGGAATGGTTTGAAAAAAGTGCGTTTGGCTCATGAGTTCGCTTCTAAAAACGGGTAGTCTCGTCCATACTAGGAAAGTGAATAAGGAGGAGACTTACCGTGTTTAAGACGCAGCGAACAAAAGTGATGATACGGTGTAACGAATGTGGAGAAAAATTCACCTTGCGCGGAAAAAAAGGAAGCGAAGGCAAGGTGGAAACGGGCTTTAAGCAGTGTTTGTGCAGCAATGACCGTTATTTTGACATTGAAGAATTACCATAGGCAAAAACCGATACGAAACGGCTTTTACGCGAAACGCAGCGGAAAGTCGTTTTTATTTGCTTGCAATTGCTTGTTATCACTTAAAAAATATTGAAAAATCACTTACAATCGCTTATTCTGAAGATGAAGCAGCAAGCTGTTACGAAAAGAGGTTGAAGGTCACATGTTTCAGGAAGAACGGCTTGTCGAGATCGTACGCGATTTGCAGGAGCACCAGCGCATCAGCGTGCAAGAGATCATGGACCGCTACGGCGTTTCGCGCGATACGGCAAGGCGCGATCTGGTAAAGCTCGAGGAGCAGGGGGCCATCCTGCGGACGCGGGGCGGTGCCATATTGCCCACATTGACGAAAAAATCAGTCCATTACAAGGAGCGCATGCAGCTCGAGTCCGACGTGAAACGACTCATCGGGCAACGCGCAGCTTCCCTGCTGAAAGATGGCGACTATCTGATCATGGATGCCTCGACCACCGTGCAATTTGCGGCGGAGGCGATGCAGACCCGCGATCATGTCGTCGTAACCAATTCGATCGCCACGGCGAACATTTTGGCGGAGAAACCTTCTGTAAGCATCTACATGCTCGGCGGGCTGCTGCAGGCGCAAGATCGCTATGTCCTTGGGCCGCGCTCGATCGAAATGCTCGCGGATTATCAGGTGGACAAACTGCTGATCGGCGTTTGCGGTCTCACGGCGGACGGAATTTTTCACGCGACAGAGGAAGAGAGCTACCAGCTCCGCGAAATGCTGAAATGCGCTGACCAGGTGATCGTGCTCGCGGATCATACCAAATTCGGCCTGAAGCTGTTCCATAAAGTGGCCGGCCTGGATCGGATTGATCTGATCATCACGGACCGTCCGCCCCATGAGGACATTTTGGCCGCGTTGCGAAAGCATGAAATCGAGCTGTTCATCGTGCAACATGAGCAAGAATAATACCGGATATGCTGCCTGTGATGGCGTCATGGCGAATCGCCAGCGTGACATCCGGCTCATATATCAAAGGAGCTTCCTTTTTGGGAGGCTTCTTTTTCTTTGCAGCATGGATACGCGGCCCAAGCATGGCGAAAAAATGCGCTGCCCCCGCGTCTTTCCCCATGTGCAGGAAAATGTCGGCGTGCGCCTGTTTTTGCATAATAAGCCAATCAGTCACGAACACTATTTCCATCGACGCTACTTTTTGTAACAGGAGGGATTCTTGCGTGCGCTCGTTACGATGGAAAATCCTTGGGCTCGTCACCTGCCTTGCTCTGGGAGGATTGGCCGGCGTGTATGACATAGCGTCAAAGCAGGGGGAAAAAGGGTCGCTGCAATCGGCGGCGCCTGTGATGGAATGGGCAGCGCCTGCGCAAAAGGCGGGCGCGGCAAACACGCAAAAAGCGTTTCACGCCACAGCGCTTTCGGCGAATGACCGCAAACTCATGGCCAATGCCGTCTACGGCGAGTCGCGCGGGGAACCGTACGTGGGACAAGTAGCGGTGGCAGCCGTCATTTTGAATCGGGTCAAAAGCCCGGCGTTTCCCAATACTGCAGCGGGCGTGATCTTTGAACCCCGCGCCTTCACAGCCGTTGCCGATGGGCAGATCTGGCTTACGCCCAATGAAACGGCAAGCAAAGCGGTCAATGATGCCATCAAAGGGTTGGACCCTACAGGAGGATGCACCTATTATTTCAACCCGCAAACGGCAACCTCCCAGTGGATCTGGAGCAGGCCGCAGGTGAAGAAAATCGGAAAACATATTTTTTGCCGATAGCAAGACATGAGATAGGGGGACAACAGCGTGATCTATGGAGCAACAGCACGGGTACTTCTGCCGGTTGCGATCGTCGCATTGGTCGGAGCAGGCGTTTGGGGATACCAGGAGCACAATGAGAAAAACTCGGTCCTGATCAAAGCGGAAAACCAATATCAACGGGCGTTCCATGACTTGAATTACCATCTCGACAAATTGCAGGACGAACTGGGCAAATCGCTGGTCGTCAACACGCGCAAGCAGATGACACCGTCGCTTGCGAACGTTTGGCGGCTTGCGTATGCGGCGCAAAACGATGTCGGGCAGCTTCCGCTGACGCTGATGCCGTTTAGCAAAACGGAGGAGTTTCTGGCCAAAGTCGCCGACTTTTCCTACGGGGTAGCGGTCCGGGATCTGAATAAACAGCCGCTCACGGAAAAAGAGTACAAAACGCTGGAGAGCCTGTACAAGCACTCCAAGGAAATCCAAAGCGAACTCAACAATGTTCAGACAAAAGTCATCGATAATCAACTGCGCTGGATGGATGTGGAGAGTGCGCTCGCATCGGATGATAAAAAGTCGGATAACACCATCGTCGACGGCTTTCAAACGATTGAAAAACGGGTGAACGAGTATCAGGATTTAGACTGGGGCGTTGCGATCAGCAGTCTGGATCATAAAAAGAAGCAGCGCATCAAGGGGATCGACGGCAAACCGATCACGCCTGAGGAAGCGGGACGCATCGCGCTTGATTTCATCGGCATGCATGGGAAAAACGTCAAAGTCGATGTTGAAAACAACGGGAAGTCCGAGGAATACAGCGCATACAGCGTCCGGGTGACGAGCGGGGAACTGAAAAGCCCGATCAACGTCGAGGTGACCAAGAAAGCGGGAAAAGTCGTCTGGCTGTTGAATGAACGGACGATTGGCAAACCCGCGATCTCGCTCGCGGCTGCGGAAGAGAGCGGGAAAAAGTTTTTGCACGCGCATGACTATCCAAACATGGAAGCGGTCGAAAGCGATTTGTACGACGGCTTGGGCGTCTTCACGTTCGTCCCGAAACAGGACAATGTGCTGATCTATCCGGATGCCGTCACGGTCAAGGTCGCGCTCGATACCGGCGATGTCAACGGGTTCCATGCGACCGAGTATCTGTTCAATCATAAGCAGCGCATTTTGCCCAAAGCAAAGGTGACGCCGGAAAAAGCGCGAACGATGATCAATCCGAAAGTGCGCGTGACCGATCAGCGGATGGCGTTGATCGAAGGTAAGGCGGACGGGAAGGAAGTGTTGTGCTACGAATTCACCGGCCGTTTTGAGAAAGACACGTACATGATCTATATCAATGCGCTCACCGGGGATGAAGAAGAAGTCGTCAAAATGGATGTTCATCGAGGCACGGGGCAGCCGGGAGCAAAGTAGCGAACGCGATGGGGAAGGGGGCCAGCACTCCCCTTCCTCTATTTGCCGTATCGACAAAAAGGCGTGTATAATGGGAGGGGGATTGGAAACGAAGGGGGAAGTACATTGAGCACCTATCCGCAGGTAGGACAGGTCCTACGCATGAATCTCGTTACGCTTCAGGAAGAAAAAGCCAAGCTGGTTTATAAAACGAGAGTATCCGATATAACAGGGGATCTACTTGCTATAGAGGTACCGATCGAAGAGGGGTCAGGACGCGGATACCGCATACCGGACGGGATGGAAGTCAGCATCTGGTTTATGGGAGAAGACGGCTCGCGGTACGATTTTCGATCGGCCATCAGCGGCTATCGAACCGGCAACATACCCGTTTTGCTCGTGAAGCTGCCTCCCTTGCAGGAGATTACCCGCACGCAGCGGCGCAACTACTTGCGGGTCGATGCACAGCTGGAGATCTCGGTCAAAACGACCGATACGGTCCGTAACTACCACTTCCTGGCGAGAACCTCGGATATTAGCGGCGGTGGTCTTTCTTTTACCTGCTCCGACCAATATCGTTTGAAGGAGCACGATCCGCTCATGCTATGGCTGGTTATTCCGTTGAAAAACGGCACGATCATGCATGCGCAGGCCGAAGGGGAAGTGACCCGCCTGAAAAAGCTGGAAGACGTTCCGAATACGCAATGGATTTCCGTCAAATTCGTCAACATTCATGAAAGCGACCAGGCCAAAGTGGTACGAGCCTGTTACGAGCGCCAGCTTGAGCTGCGGAAAAAAGGAATTACCGAATAAGCAGATGGCCTCTTTAAAAAAAGAGGGATCATGATGAAACGTTCGGAAGATTACGAGGCGCGCTTCATCCGTTTATCCACGCGCGTCGAAAAGTTGATTACACGCTTTATCATCGGACTTGTTTTTCTTTTACTTGTCGGACAGTGTGCGGTCCATCTACTCCCCATCCGCTTCTTGCCCAATGAGACGGTCAAATGGGAAGGATCGGCACATATTTTGCAGAAATAGGTGATAGCCAGATGAAAATTGCGATTGACGGCCCTGCTGGCGCAGGAAAGAGCACAGTAGCGAAGCTGGTTGCTGCCAAGTTGCGCTTTGTCTATATTGATACAGGAGCCATGTACCGTGCATTGGCTTGGGCGGCACAGCAGGAGGGACTTGCAGCTGTCGATGAGCATGCGGTTTCCTCGCTTCTGGAAAAAAACCGCATCAGGCTGCAGCGGGACGATCGTGGAGATACACAGCATGTGTGGTGGAATGAGGAAGACATCACCGCAGAGATTCGCACGCCGCAAATCAGTCAGCTTGCCTCCATTGTTGCGGGACATCCGCGGGTGCGCGCGTTGATGCTTGACCTGCAGCGCGCATTGGCGGAGGAAGGCGACGTCATCATGGACGGCCGCGATATCGGCACGCACGTTTTGCCGGATGCGGATGTGAAAATCTTCCTGACCGCTTCGATCGAGGAACGGGCGACGCGCCGCCTGGCAGAGCTTCAGCAAAAAGGGGTGGAAACAACCTTGGAAGCGCTGATGGAGGAGATCGCCGAGCGCGACAAACGCGATTCCGAGCGGGAGGTAGCACCGCTGAAGCAGGCGGAAGATGCGATTTTGGTCGATACGACAGGCCGATCGATCGAGCAAATCGTTGATCAAATACTACATATATGCCAGAAAACAGGTGAGAGCGCGAAATGAGCTATTATACGTTTTTTCGCGGCATCTGCCGCTTTTTGCTTGCGGCATGCTTCCGCTGGCGGGTCATCGGGAGCGAAAACATACCGAAGACGGGTGCGGTCATCTTATGCTGCAATCATATCGGCAATATCGATCCGCCCCTGCTGGGGAGCGGCATCGAGCGCCAGGTGCGGTTTATGGCGAAAGAAGAGCTTTTCCACGTTCCCGTTCTTTCGTTTTTGTTGAAAAAGTTCGGCGCTTTCCCTGTCAAACGGGGAGCGGGGGATCGCAGTGCGATCCGCACGACGCTGAAAATTTTAGAAGATGGCGAGATTTTAGGCATTTTTCCGGAAGGGACCCGCAGCAAAACCGGTGAGCTGGGCCGCGGGCAAAGCGGGACCGCCATGTTTGCACTCAAGTCCCAAGCACAGGTGGTGCCTGTCGCCATCATCGGTCCTTGGCGTTTCCTGAAGCCGATCACGATCATTTACGGCAAGCCGATCGACATGACCGCGCTCCGGGAGAAGAAGGTCGATTCCGAATCGTTGCGGGAAGCGACAGAGCTGATCATGCAGCATATCAAGGAATTGATTGATGCGCATCAGGCAAAATGAATTGGTATTGAAAGCAGGACTTGGAAGTATACTATACATGTCTAGCTGTCAATTTCTTTTGATGAGCGTACGCCATAGGCATAGGCTACCAATATATGCTATCCTAGTAGAGTAAACCTTTTTACAGGATCCTAATTTTTGAAGATGGTCAAGGAGGTTCGTGTTGATGGAAGAGTTTAATAGTGTAGATGTAAAAACTCTCGCGGTTGGAGATGTGGTGAAAGCGAAAGTCACCAAAGTAGAAGACAAGCAAGCTCTGGTGGATGTAGGTTACAAATACGACGGGCTAATTCCGATCAGCGAACTCGCTGCCCTTCACGTTGACAAAGTATCCGATGTCGTTGCGGTTGGCGACGAATTCGAAGTGAAAGTTACCAAGCTCAATGATGAAAAGGAAGAATTGGTTGTATCCAAAAAGGCGGTTGCAGGCGAAAAAGCGTGGGATGACCTCGCAGCCAAATTGGAATCTGGCGAAATCATCGAAGCGGTTGTCAAAGACATCGTGAAAGGCGGCCTTGTCGTCGATGTCGGACTGCGCGGTTTCATTCCTGCGTCCATGGTCGGTCTGTCGTTCATCGAAGACTTCTCCGACTACAAAGGCAAAACCCTCAAGCTGAAAGTGATGGAGCTTGACAAAGAGAAAAACAAGGCGATCCTCTCCCATAAAGCGGTTCTGGAAGAAGAGGCCAAAAATAAAAAACAATCTGTGATCGGTGGCATTCAACCGGGTCAAGTATTGGAAGGCACCGTGCAACGCCTGACGGATTTCGGCGTATTCGTCGACATCGGCGGCGTGGATGGCTTGGTGCACATCTCCGAACTCGCATGGAATCGTGTTGAAAAACCTTCGGATGTGGTCAAGGAAGGCGACAAGGTGCAGGTGAAAGTGCTCAAGGTCGATAAAGACAACGAGCGCATCAGCCTCAGCATTAAAGAAACCCAGCAAGGCCCATGGGCAATTGCCGCAGAGAAATTCAAAAAAGGCGACATTGTCAGCGGCAGTGTCAAGCGTTTGGCAAGCTTTGGCGCATTTGTGGAAATCGCTCCTGGAGTCGAAGGGCTGGTCCACGTATCCCAAATTGCCAACCGTCACGTGAAATCGCCGAACGAGGTGCTGAAAGAAGGCCAAACGGTCAATGTGAAAGTGCTGGAAGTGAATCCGGCTGAGCAACGCGTAAGCCTGAGCATCCGCGCGCTCGAAGAGGAAAAAGTGGAGCAGGCGGAACAAGCGAGCCGCCGTGAACATCAGCAGTTCCAACAGGAGAACAATCAATCGCTTGGCGTTACGTTGGGCGATTTGTTCGGCGATCTGAAGGACAAACTCAAATAAGAAGCGGCGATAATGGGGAGGGGTACGCAAGCGCGTATCCCTTTTCTATTGGAAAACCATCGCTCGATTGTGAACGAAGCCGGTGGCAAACGGGCAACGAGCAGAAAGGCAGGCAATGCAAAATGAGTCGATCGTCACGCAAGCTGGATCATATGGAGCACGCGCTGACTACAGGACAAGCAGGCACAAACGGATTGGAGGACCTTTCATTCATTCCTGATAGTTTACCTAATATATCTTATGTAAACTTATCGATGCAGACGTCCCTTGGATCGTTACAGCTTTCATCACCCATTTTGATTAATGCGATGACCGGCGGTGTGGCAGAAGCGGAGGACATCAACGGCAAGCTGGCCCTAATTGCCCGTGAAAAAGGGTTGGCGATGGCGGTAGGCTCGCAAATGGCTGCGCTGCGTGATCCTTCCTTAACCAAAACGTACCGCATCGTTCGTCAGGTCAACCCGCAAGGCATCGTGATCGCCAATTTGGGGGCGGAGTGTACACTGGAACAGGCGGAGCGCGCCATTGCGATGATTGGGGCGGATGCGTTGCAAATCCATCTGAATGTGATGCAGGAGCTTTTGATGCCCGAGGGAGACCGTACGTTTGAAGGATATTTGGAGGCGATTGCGCGCATTGCCGATCAGCTTACTGTGCCGGTAATTGTGAAAGAGGTTGGTTTTGGCATGGCTCGCACTTCCATCCGCCAGTTGGTGGAAGCGGGGGCAGCCGCCATCGACATCGGGGGTTCTGGTGGAACCAATTTTGCCAAAATCGAAAACAGACGCAATCCGGAAGCGTATGACATGTTCGATACATGGGGACTGAGCACGGTGCAAAGTCTGCTGGAAGCGGGGGAAGTCAACCTCAAAGGCACGTCGCTGATCGCCTCCGGCGGTTTGCGCCACGGACTGGACGTCGCCAAGTCAATTGCGCTCGGCGCATCTGCGGTCGGGATGGCAGGCGTTTTTTTGCGCATGGTGAAGACGATGGACACGCAAGCGTGCCTCGATCGTGTCGACCGGCTGCATCATGAATTAAAAATTGCCATGGTTGCGCTTGGCGCACGAACATTGAGCGAGCTTGGCAGCGCCTCCGTCGTGATCGGCGGTGAAACGGCGCGCTGGGCCGAACAGCGCGCCATTGATTTGCGGCGATATGCGTTGCGCAAAGAACAAATGTAAGGTTTCATTCATGATTGCTTGGCAAATGTGGCATACTTTCAACAGAGTTGCACACTGTTTCCAAGGAGCATGCGATGAACGAGGGAATTGCCGCAATGGTTGTCCAATGGTGCTTGATCTGTCTCGTCTGGATGGGCAGCTATAACCGCTTGCTAGCGCGCTTTCGTTTGACACAGGCAACGACGCTCGCCGTTTTGGCTGCCTGCCTGCTTTCCAGCTTTTCAAACTGGCGCATGTACGTGCTGCCGATTGAAGTGAGTGTCAGCGGAACGATCGTGCCCGTGATGATTTCGGCCTGGATGTGGACGTGTCTGGTTCGTCCGGGACAAGCCAGTTATTTGGCGGCTGCCGTCATCACGATGACGAGCGTGCTTTTTTGTATCAAACGTCTGTTTATTTGGGACCCGGTGCTTATGTTTGCGGATGAGACCGTCATTTTGCCATTGCTGCTGACGGTGCTTGTTTTTTTGTTTGCTCGGCATGCGGAAGAACAGGTGTTTTTATTGTTTTTTTCCGTGACCTTATTTGATATTTCCCACTCGCTTTCTCTGTGGGGAAAGGTTACGCCGTTTGCGATCGGCAGCCCGTTTTGCCAGGATGTCCTGTGGCTGTCCGTTCTGACCTGGTCACTGGCGTGGAGCGTCGTAGCCGCCATCATCCATTCCCGTCTCGTCGGCTCGATTAAATCCAAATTACAATCCCACAGGTGATGCCTTATGATGATGAGCAAAATCGCATCCAGTCCCATGAGCCTGCCGATCATCATCGGCTTCACGGCAGGTGTCGCCTGCCGCTTGCTCATGCTGCGGACCGACTACCGCCAATACCCGACCTATCCGCACGGGCGGATCATTCATATCGCGCTCGGGGTGATCGCCTCGCTGTTAGGAACGGTTTTCGTCCCGTCGCTTTTAAAGCAAGAGTATACGGCGATCACCTTTATCACGCTGGCCGCCCAACAATTCCGCGATGTGCGGAACATGGAGCGCAACACGTTGAATGAAATCGACAAGCATGAGCTTGTGCCGCGCGGAGGAACGTATATCGAAGGGATCGCCATGGTTTTCGAAGGGCGCAATTACCTGGTGATTCTCACCTCACTCGTCAGCACGTTTGCGACCGTGTTTTTTTCCTGGTGGGGCGGGATCATCGCAGCCGTATTGATCATCCTGCTTGCCTTGAAGCTGAAAACAGGCAACAACCTCCATCACATCGCACAAATCGTGCCGGCGAACGTGGTGGTCGACGGGAAAAATCTGCTTGTCGACGACATTTACATCATGAATGTAGGCTCGGCCGATGCGCAGCAACAGCTTGCAACCCATGGCATGGGATTCATCCTCGTCCCCAAAAACGACAACGCCGTGGTGACATTGGCCCATCCGGGACAAAGGCAGGCGATTTTGCACGATGCATCAACGATTTTGGGCGTGTATACCGATGAGGGCGAGCCATCGCTTACACCGCTGATCAAGCGTGATTTGAAGACGGGAAGGCTTGGTGTGTTCCTGCTTCCGATGTCCAGTGATGTGGATATGGCGATGAAAGTCCTTTCCTCGGTTCCCATATTGGAGAGCGCGATTCGGATGCCGAAAAAGGCACAGGCGAAAAAACAGGATGGTGGCTGACGCATGGAAAACCAGATCATAGCGGTTGTGACACTGCAAAAAGAAAAAATCGGGGGCGGCGCGCCGATTTTTGCCGTCGATTCGGCCGATGACTTGCAAAAAGTGGCGTTCACGCTTGAAAAGATTCTCGATGGCATGGTTCACGAAGTTACCGGGGAAACGCTGGTTATCGTCCGCCATCGCTGATCGTACCTTAATTCCTGCTTGCGTTGGGTTTTGTTTACTGTCCCGAGTGTGGTATGATTAGCAGGAATGTCCGTAAATCAGTAGTGAGAGAGAGTGTTGAATACAATGGGATTGCCAGTAGTTGCTATCGTGGGCAGGCCGAATGTCGGCAAGTCCACCATTTTTAACCGTCTTGTAGGCGAGCGGATCGCCATCGTAGAGGATACGCCGGGCGTGACGCGCGACCGTCTTTATAGCAAAGCGGAATGGTTGGACCGCTATTTTCACATCATTGATACCGGTGGGATCGAATTTGGCGACGTGGACGCCATTCTGACCCAGATGCGCTATCAAGCGGAGCTGGCGATTGACGAGGCGGACGTCATCATCATGATGACGGACAGCCGCACGGGTGTGACCGATGCGGACCTCGAGCTTGCGCGCATGCTCAACCGGACGGGCAAACCGATCGTGCTTGGGGTCAATAAAGTGGACAACTTTGAGATGCGCAATGAAATCTATGATTTTTACCAGCTAGGCGTAGGCGAGCCTTTCCCGATCTCGGGCGCCCACGGTCTTGGACTCGGTGATTTGCTTGACGAGGTGATTCGCCATTTTCCGGCGGTAGAGGAAGAGGCGGACGCGGACGATGTCATTCGCGTATCGATTATCGGCCGTCCGAATGTCGGGAAATCTTCCTTGACCAATGCGATTTTGGGCGAAGAACGGGTGATTGTCTCGGAGGTCGCCGGTACTACGCGCGATGCGATCGACACGCCGTTTGAACGGGATGGGCAGGAGTATGTCCTGGTCGATACGGCAGGAATGCGCAAGAAGGGAAAAGTGTACGAATCGACAGAGAAATACAGCGTAATGCGGGCGCTGAAGGCGATTGAGGAGTCCGACGTTGTTTTGGTCGTGATCAACGGTGAAGAAGGAATCATCGAGCAGGATAAAAAAATTGCCGGATATGCCCACGAAGCGGGCCGCGCCGTCATCATCGTGGTCAACAAATGGGACGCCGTGGAAAAAGACGACAAGACGATGCAGCGCTTCACCGAGTTGATTCGCGAAGAGTTCAAATACTTGAGCTATGCGCCGATCCTTTTCGTTTCCGCCAAAAGCAAGCAGCGCGTGCACACGATTTTGCCAAAGGTCAACCAGGTGGCAGAAGCGCACACGATGCGCGTTCCTACAGCGACGCTCAACGATCTCGTGACAGATGCGACGATCATGACGCCGCCTCCATCGGATCGCGGCAAACGTCTCAAAATCAACTATTCGACACAAGTGGCCGTCAAACCGCCAACCTTTGTTTTGTTCGTGAATGATCCAGAATTGATGCACTTCTCTTATGAGCGTTATATTGAAAATAAAATTCGGGAAGCGTTTGTCTTTGAAGGTACTCCGATTCGTATTTTGACGCGCAAAAAGACATAGGGAGAGGAAGAGTCAAATGGGGTTTGCAATTGCGGTCATTCTCAGCTACTTAATCGGTTCCATCAGCTTTAGTTACTTGATTGCAAAACGACTGGCCGGCATTGACATACGGTCCCACGGAAGCGGAAATGCGGGTGCGACCAATACGCTCCGCGTGCTTGGAAAAGGGCCGGGGATCGTGGTGCTGGTGCTCGACGCGTTGAAAGGCCTCGCCGCGATGGGGATTGCGCACTGGATCACCGGTGGCGATCCCGTCGCGTATGCGTTTGCCGGAATATTCGCGATTGTGGGGCATAACTGGCCGATCTTTTTCGGGTTTCGGGGCGGAAAAGGAATTGCGACCACCCTCGGGGTCGCGCTTGGCCTTTCGCCGCTGGCTTTTTTGATCGCGGCGGTCATCACCGTCATCGTGATCGCCATTACCCGTTACGTTTCGCTCGGGTCGCTCGTGTTCGTCACGCTCTTGCCCGTGCTGCTCTGGTTCTTGACCGACCATCCGATCTATCCGTTGGTCAGCTTGCTGATTACGGTGTTTGCCTACATTCGTCATTCCTCCAACATTGTGAATTTGGTGCAAGGAAAAGAACGGAAGCTTGGCGATAAATCCCAACGAACGCCATTACAGTAAGGAGGATGCGTTTTGTCAAAATCAATTGCAGTGATTGGTGCGGGCAGCTGGGGAACGGCGCTCGCCTCGGTATGTGCGGACAATGGACATGACGTCACCCTTTGGGTACGGAGCGCGGAGATCGCTGAACAAATCAATGTACGGCATACGAATGAAAAATATTTACCCAACGCGGTGTTGCCGGAAGCGATCCGGGCATGCACCGATCTGGCGGAAGTCGTGTCAGGCAAAAAGTTTGTGCTGCTCGTCACACCGTCGCATGCGATGCGTGCCGTGGTCAGACAGCTGGCTCCCTATTTGGAGCCGGACGTCCTGTTGATCCATGCCACGAAAGGGCTGGAGCAAGATACGTTGAAGCGGATGTCTGAGGTCATCGCGGAGGAAGTGCCTGCGGAGATTGCCGAGAAAATCGTCGTACTGACGGGGCCGAGCCATGCGGAGGAAGTGATCCGGCGCTCGCCCACCACCGTCGTGGTTTCCTCGAAATCGCACGACGCGATGCTCACGGCGCAAGATTTGCTGATGAACGGAGCGTTCCGCGTATACACGAATGCCGATATGATCGGCGCGGAGATTGCCGGTTCGTTGAAAAACATCATCGCGCTTGGCGCCGGATTGTCCGATGGTCTCGGCTTCGGCGACAATGCCAAAGCAGCGCTTTTGACACGGGGACTCGCGGAAATTGGCCGGCTCGGCGTGAAGATGGGGGCAAACCCGTTGACATTTTCCGGTCTTGCCGGTGTGGGCGACCTCGTGGCGACATGCACGAGCAAGCACAGCCGCAACTGGCGGGCAGGCTATCTTCTCGGACAAGGGAAGACGGTTGAAGAGGCGTTGGCGGAGCTGGTCATGGTCGTAGAAGGCGTACGCACAACGAGCGCCGCCAAGACGCTGGCTGAACGGGAAGGCGTCGAAATGCCGATTACGCGCGGGATTTACAGCGTTTTGTTCGAAGGGAAGTCTGTGCGGCAAGTGGTCGAGGAACTGATGGGCCGCGGACGCACCTTTGAGATGGAAGATATTATCCGCTACCGGATGTAGCGCGAAAACCTTTGCTTTCGGGCAAAGGTTTTTTCACCTTCCCCCCAATGCCTACATACGATACGAAAGAAATGTGTGGGCTCTAAGGAGGAGGATGTTCATGAAAAATATCACGCGTCAACTGTTTGACAAACTGCAGGGGAAACTTCCGGGCGGCATGGATGAAAGCCAGTTAAAAAACCTTGCAAGCGGTATGAAAAAAAGCGAATTTCAAGATGAAGCGAAGCTGCGTCAAATGATCAAAACATTGGCAGCGATCAGCGGCACTCCCGTTACGCCGGAAAAGGAAGAAAAAATCATACAGCTTTTCCGCGAAAACAAATTCAATCCGAATGATCTTTCTTCCTTAAAGAATTTGCTGTCGTGAGTGATTGTTCAGTGAAATGGGCGCATATGCCTGTTACCCGTATGCAAATTCCACATACAGTATGACTAAGAACAATCATGGCTCTACAGGGACATGGCTGATCTGAGTGTAACGTCAAACGAAAAAAAGAGGGATTATCCCTCTTTTTTTCGTTTTGTCGCAGTGGAAGCGGTGGTGAGATTTTGCTGGATCAGGCTTTGCACGAGCGGAGATTGAAGCAGCGAGAGCACTTGCCCGATGTCGATGTTGGCGAGCAAATTCTCAAGGCCGTTGCCTTCCGCCGGAGCGGATTCCGGTGACTCGGCAGCTTGCTTGCGCGGTGCTTGCGCGCTGGCTCCACTGTTTCCAGTGCTTCCGCTGCCGGTACTCCTTTTTCTCCGGGATTTGGCCGGCTGGAGTTCTTCAGGTAGGTCCGTCGATTTCCGTCCGATCGATTGGAACAGCTCCACAGCGCCATACAGCGTATCCATCGTCTCTTCCATTTGGCGGATCGTCGAGCTGATTCCTTTAATGTTATTGCGCATGCGCATGACAGACGCGCGGACATCGATCGGGAGCGGCAGCAGCGGGAGCTTGCGCGGCGGCGGGGCGGCGGCTGCAGGCTGACTCATGCGAGCCTGTGTTGCCGAAACGGGCTTCTTGCCCAAGGGCGCATACGGGTTGCGCCATTTGTTTGCTTTCATCGTGTCTTCCCTCCATAGGCAAGTCGTTATGATAGTCTATGCCGCTGGTTGAAACTAGGTTCTTACCCAATAAAATGTGCTATAATGAACACGACTCTTATCCATAAAGTCTGTAAACATTGAGAAAAGGATGCTGTGCGACTGATGACCATCGATCCCATGACAAAAATGTATATCTCGTTCCTGGCCATGGCCTTTATGTTCATTTGCAATTTCATGATGATCTACGCCCGAAAATTGCAAAAAGCAGTGATTAGCCTTGTATTGAAAATCGTGGCCGGTCTCATGCTGTTTTCCACCTTTATCATGATTCTCATCGTCGTGTTTGCGTAAAGGAGGAGCAACATGGATCAGCTTATTCTTCATACGAGACAAGGACGCTATGAAACGGAGGCAACCATTGGCGAGCCGATCGTCCAGCTGGCCAAAAAACAAAAAATCCCGTGGGGACACGCTTGTGAACGGGGGATTTGCGCGCAATGCCGGACAAAGGTGCTGGCTGGTGCCGAATTTCTCAATGACATCACCGATGCGGAGAAGCTTCGGTTGCGTAAAGCGGAGCGGCAGGAAGGGTTCCGGCTGGGATGTCAAATCCGGATTCACTCCCCTGGCAAAGTCGAATTGGCGCACAAACCGTACTAGAGGGGGACGACGTGGTGGCGAAACTGACCTTTCTTCCGAGTGGCAAGAGCATCAAAGTTCGTCCAGGGCTCACGCTGATCGCGGCTGCGCGAAATGCGCGTGTCATCATCCCGCAGCGCTGCGGCGGCCACGCCTCCTGCCTGATGTGCAAAGTATTTGTAGAGGCCGGTGCGGTGAGCACGCCCACAGCGCTTGAGCAGCGCAAACTGAGCGAAGCTGATCTTGCCTGTGGCATGCGCCTTGCGTGCCAGACGCAGACGACGGGAGCGGATTGTACGGTTCGCATCCCGGAAGCAAAATTAAAATCGATCGTGGCTGCTGCGCTGAAGCGGCAGCAAGACGAGGAAGACAATGAGTGGCTGTAGGAGGATTCAGACGTTGAACGCACGCAAAAAAGCTGCATTTGTAACCCCAGCATTACTGCTTATGTTGGTATCCATCCTGTTGTCGGGATGCATGTACCCGAAAGAACGACGAGCGGAAAATCAGGTGCCGAGCACGTTTTATCTGGAAGCGACGCAAAAGGCGATCGACCAGTTTCACCAGGAAACGGGCGTGCTTCCGATCGTGACGAAGAAGCTGGATACCCCGATTTTTGAGAAATATGAGATCGATTTCACCAAAATGATGCCGAAATACATACCCGATGTACCTGCAAATGCGTTTGAAAAAGGCGGCGTTTACATGTATGTTCTGATCGATGTCGAAACGAAGCCGACCGTACGCTTGATCAACCTCAGCATGGTGAGCCAGGTGGCGGATGTGCAGCAGGCCGTCAACCGCTATGTAGGCAAAGAAAACAAGCTGCCTGCCAAACAGGAGCTGGGCAATGGCTATTACACGATTGATTATGATGCCATCCGCATGAAGGAAGTCCAGGTGAACAGCCTGGTCTCCCAGACGTTCCTGCCGCTTATCATGAACGAGAAAGGAGAGGTGGGCATCGACTACGCATCCGATATCGCCAGCATCCTGCGCAGCACGAAAGCGCAGGTACCAAAGGATACGGACCCGCGCTACGTCATGGCCCGCGAGTCCCTGTTCGTTCCGGTCAAATCGTTTCCTTACACAATGGAAAACGGCGACCCTGTACTGTTGAAATTGCAATAACCCAAAGCCAATGCGATCCCTTTTTACACAAGGGATCGTTTTTTTGTTTTCTTTCCGGTTCTATCTTTTTCGTACACACATATATTGTTATTGTCCAAGATTCTAGTGCGAGAATCTCTCCCGTTATCACAAGAGAGGGATAATTCAAAAAAAAGCTCATAGAGTAAAATAGACAATCAGAAGGAGGTCATCGAAGGTGGAACGTATCGACATCTTTAAAGACATTGCAGAGCGTACGGGAGGCGACATCTATCTCGGGGTCGTAGGACCTGTTCGTACAGGTAAGTCTACCTTTATCAAGCGTTTTATGGAGCAGGTCGTCATCCCGAACATTTCGTCCGAAGCCGAAAGAATCCGCGCAACCGACGAATTGCCGCAAAGTGCGTCAGGCAAAACCATCATGACCACTGAGCCGAAATTCGTGCCGAATCAAGCCGTGCAAATCAATGTTGCCGAGGGCTTGAGCATTAACGTTCGCCTCGTTGACTGCGTCGGATATACGGTTCAAGGTGCGAAAGGATTTGAAGACGAAAACGGCCCGCGGATGGTGAACACTCCGTGGTATGAAGAGCCGGTGCCGTTCGAAGAAGCCGCAGAGCTTGGGACGCGCAAAGTGATTCAGGAGCATTCGACCATCGGGATCGTCGTCACAACGGACGGCTCCATTGCGGAAATTCCTCGCCAAGGGTACATTCAGGCCGAAGAGCGGGTCGTAAGCGAGCTGAAAGAAGTGGGCAAACCGTTCGTCATCCTGGTTAACTCGACACGTCCACGCTCGGATGAAGCGCAAGCGCTGCGACTGGAGCTGCAGGAAAAATACGATGTGCCGGTCGTGGCGCTCTCGGTGGACCATATGTCCGAATCGGAAGTGCTGTTGCTCCTGCGCGAAGTGTTGTTTGAATTCCCGGTTCATGAGGTGAATGTGAATCTGCCCAGTTGGGTCATGGTACTAGAAAATGGACACTGGCTTCGCCAAAATTATGAAGAAGCCGTGCGTGACACGGTGAAAGATATACGTCGTCTGCGCGATGTGGACCGCGTCGTCGGCTTGTTCTCCGAATATGAATTCGTCGACAGGGCGGCATTAGCGGGAATGAACATGGGGCAAGGGATCGCAGAGATCGACTTGTACGCGCCAGACGATTTGTACGACCGCATTTTGATGGAAATCGTGGGCGTCGAGATTCGCGGAAAAGACCATTTGCTCAAAATCATGCAAGAATTCGCCCATGCCAAGCGGGAGTATGACCAGGTAGCGGAAGCGCTGCACATGGTGCGGTCCACAGGCTACGGCATCGCCGCTCCGTCGCTGCATGAAATGACGCTGGATGAACCGGAGATGATCCGCCAAGGTCCGCGTTTCGGGGTTCGCCTGAAGGCAACCGCGCCGTCGATCCACATGATCCGTGTGGATGTAGAGTCGGAGTTCGCACCGATCATCGGTACGGAGAAACAGTCCGAGGAACTCGTCCGCTACTTGATGCAGGATTTCGACAAAGACCCGCTCGCGATCTGGAATTCCGATATTTTCGGCCGTTCGCTCCACTCGATCGTGCGCGAAGGCATCCAGGCCAAAATCACCATGATGCCGGACAACGCCCGCTACAAGCTGCAGGAAACATTGGGACGGATCATCAACGAAGGATCGGGCGGATTGATCGCAATCATCCTATAGGACCAACGTCCAAAAACATCGTGCTTACGCGAAAAAGGCTCCAGAACCGGAGTCCTTTTTTGCGTTTTTTGCATCCTCTTCACCATGAAATGCTTGAATTTGAATGAGTGGTGTATTACTATAAGCTTGTCAGATCGCGAAAAACCGCATGAAATGCGTATAAGAACACACTTTTCGGTAAACACATGTAATACCATATACCATTTCTTTGAGGGGAGGTGAACAAGAAATGAATAAAACAGAATTGATCTCAAAGGTTGCAGAAACCACCGAACTGACGAAGAAAGATGCAACGAAAGCGGTTGATGCCGTTCTCGATGCGATTGCTGAGGCTCTGAAAGAAGGAGACAAAGTTCAACTGATCGGTTTCGGTAACTTCGAAGTTCGTGAGCGTGCGGCTCGTAAAGGTCGTAACCCGCAAACCGGTGAAGAAATCGAAATTGCTTCCAGCAAGATCCCGGCGTTCAAACCTGGCAAGCAGTTGAAGGACTCCATCAAGTAATTGTAGTTCTCACACAAAAACCAGAAATGGCTACATACAAAAAAGGCGTTCGAATATTTCATTCGGACGCTTTTTTCTTTCACTTTCGGTCAACCGCTAAAATTTTGCTTTTTTTTGTAGCATTATGGTAAGATGGGCTTGGTTACTAAGAGAAGGCAGTGTCTTGCTGTTTGGCTGGGAGTTTAGGGAGGTAGAATCATGAGTGTAGATCATGAAAAGATTAAGCAAGCGGTCCGGATGATTCTGGAAGCAGTTGGCGAAGACCCTGATCGCGAAGGCTTGTTGGATACGCCGAAACGCGTAGCGAAAATGTATGCGGAAGCCTTTGAGGGCTTGCGAGTGGATGAGGAGCAATACTTTGAAACCATCTTCAGTGAAAATCATGAAGAACTGGTATTGGTTAAAGATATTCCGTTCTACTCGATGTGCGAACACCATCTGGTGCCGTTCTTTGGGAAAGCACATGTCGCCTATATTCCAAAGGGAGGCCGTGTCGTAGGTTTGAGCAAGCTCGCCCGCGCCGTGGAAACCGTTTCGCGTCGTCCGCAGCTGCAGGAGCGCATCACATCCACCGTGGCGGATGCCATCATGAAAAAGCTTCAGCCGCATGGTGTGCTGGTGGTCGTTGAAGCGGAGCATATGTGCATGACCATGCGCGGCGTGAAGAAGCCGGGTGCCAAAACCGTCACATCGGCAGCGAGAGGGTTGTTCGAGACGGATACGGCGCAGCGTGCAGAAGTGCTCAGCCTGATCAAGGACTAAGCGCCAAACGGGAGCACGATAGGAGGGTACGTTTTTTCGAACAAAAAGAAACGTGCCTTTCTTTTCACTCTCATCGAAAATCCTCCAGATGGATATTGACTTTTTTGCAAAGATTACCTATACTGAAATTGTTCGTCGGGATGTGGCGCAGCCCGGTAGCGCGCACCCTTGGGGTGGGTGAGGTCCAGGGTTCGAATCCCTGCATTCCGACCATTTTCGATTTACATACGATTGCGACGATACCAGCATCTCCGCCTGTGTCCTTATGTACAGGGGAGGTGCTTTTTTATTGGATGCGGTTGAAGTGTCTTTGAAAAGAGAGCTTGGCGATGTACTGCGATTCCACTATAATGAAAAGTAGAGTAGACGGACAGGCTGGTGACTGATGAAAATGGACCTGCGTTTTTTACCTGCAAATACATATGCACGCATAAACGGAACAACTGCGAATGCGCTCGGCCCGGATCTTGCGCAAAACGCGAGCGGCGATGCAGCTTTCTCCGACCAGATGTTCAGTGATCTGTTGGACACCGAACTTTCGAAATATCAACGCGTCATTTCCGCAGAGGAGGTGCTGGCAGACCTGGATGGGTCTCCCACGTTTTCGGATGACAGCCTGCCTTCCGCTATGGGAAGCGGGTTTGGCCAGTCAGCACCGGCAGGCAAATCGGCGATTATGGATGCGGTGAAACGGATTGCTGCACGCTTTCACGTCGACGATAACCTGGTTTCGGAAGTGATTCGCGCCGAATCGAACTTCAACCCGAACGCCATCTCGGGCGCAGGTGCGAAAGGGCTGATGCAGCTGATGGACGCGACGGCCCGTTCGATGAATGTGAATGACTCATTCAACCCCGTGCAAAATATTACGGGAGGGACCAAATATCTCGGCGGATTGCTGCAAAAGTATCATGGAAACGTTAAGGTGGCATTAGCCGCTTACAATGCTGGCCCAGGCCGGATCGACCGTCTGGGAATCGCTACGGATCGCGACTTTGACGCCAAAGCCGATGAATTGCCGCTCGAAACGCAGAAGTATGTAGCAAAAATCACCGGCCGCTTGAATGAAACAAGGTAATCCGTTAGGGGGAAAAGCTGTGGAACACAATAAGGATGGGGATCAAATGGCAACAAACCAAGATTTTTTTGTGATTAAAGCCAAAGAAAATGGCGTTCATGTGATTGGCCTGACCAGAGGCACGGATACCCGTTTCCACCATACAGAAAAGCTCGACAAAGGCGAGGTTATGCTGGCACAGTTTACCGAGCATACATCCGCCATAAAGGTTCGCGGCAAAGCAGTCATTCTCACCCGCCACGGCGTAGTCGATACGACCGAATAAAAGTGATGAAAAAAGAGCAGGCATAGCCTGCCTTTTTTATTTGTAGAATGGGAGTGAGGGAGGGATGTCTATGCCCCGCAATCTCCTGGCGGCCGTGATGATGTCTGCATTGCTGGCAATGCTCTTGTCGTTTTTGCCTTCGATCCGTTCAAATGACCCAAACGCGGTGCCTACTTTTCGACAAAACCAGCCGCTTGTCCTGACGAAGCAAAATGTGGTAGATTTATTTACTTTCCTGCCAACTCATTATAATATTAAGCGTGTAAAGTGGGAGGATCAGTCGATTTATGTCGATTTGATTGTCTCAGAAAATCAGCCTGCGCTGCTCGAGCAAGCGTACCGCGACTTTTACTTGCTGGTGTACCAGGCGCTGGCCTTGACCAAAAACGTGCAGCAACTGAAGTTCCGGTTGATGGAAGAACCGGTCGATCAGCCATCCAAGCTGCTGGTCGCCATCTCCGCAAAACGGCCGCTGCAAGAAAGCGAGCCGATTGATCCGAACGATTTGAGCGCGATCAAGCGTTATGTGGAAAGCAGTTTTCAGGTACGGATTGATCCCTTTTTTCATGAGAACATTAGTCCCTGATTGATTTGTATGCTATACTGGAACTTGATGAATGGAAAGCAGTAACAGCTTAGGTCAAAGGCTTCAAGGAGAAGCCTTTTCAGTTTGGAGGAGCTTCATGAGCACGTATGCACTCTCTTTAGCGGAAGACATGCAGGAAATTAATGAGCGGATCGGCCGGCTTGCATCGGTTCCGTTTTTGAAGGAGTATGTCGATTATCCCGGACTGGCGGAAAATCGGCTTGCCCTTCTGTTTGTTTTTTTATGCGATGCGGGACTTGGTTCGGAGCGCGCGAAAACATTGTGCACGGCGACCGGTCTGATGCAGCTTGGTCTCGATACCCATGAAACGGTGAAAACGCATTACGAAGCGGGCGA
The DNA here is from genome assembly GCF_052072235.1 of Brevibacillus fluminis. Lineage (GTDB taxonomy): Bacteria > Bacillota > Bacilli > Brevibacillales > Brevibacillaceae > Brevibacillus_D > Brevibacillus_D fluminis_A. Next base: position 2,706,065 of record NZ_CM125436.1, read on the forward strand.
GACGGCAGATCGCAACCGTCAATTGACGGTGCTGGCAGGCGATTTGTTCAGCAGCCATTACTACCATCTGTTGGCGAAAGCAGGGGAAGTTATGGCGATCCGCATTTTATCAGAATCGATTCAAGTGGTGAACGAGGCGAAGATGCGGCTCTACCTGCTCGAAAAATCAAATCAATTGACATGGGAAAGCTATGTGTCCCTGCGGAAAACGATTGATACGGCGCTTTACATCCGCTTTGTCGAGCATTTTTCCATCGATGCGTCGGTGGAGAAGTTTTGGAAGTCTTTGTTTGAACAGACGTCAGCAGTGGAAGGCATGGTTGGCGAATGGGAGCAGCTGCAATGGGGCCAACGGCTTCCGTTTGGCTTTTCCCGCTACTTGACACCAAAAAGCGATTCGCCTGTGGCACAAGTGCTGACATCGGTCGAGGCAAAGGCGATGGAATGGCTTGGTGTATGCGAGCAAATGGTGCGCAGCTTCCAATCGATCGAAAATCAACGGGCGGTTTCCTGGGTAACCTCGCGCATCATGCACCGCGTAAGCCGGTTGAAACGCTTAGTCGAGGAGTTGTAGGTGCCTGTGAATCAAGAACAGATGAAGCAAAAAGCAGAATTTGTCCATTCCGTATTTGAAAGCATTGCGGAAGAATACGATCGCATGAACAATGTGATCAGCTTCGGCAGCCATGTGGCATGGCGCAACTATACAATGAAGCAGCTGAATGTGCAGCCTGGACAAGCAGCGATCGATATCGCGTGCGGGACATGCGACTGGACCATCAGCCTGGCGGATGCCGTCGGCAAAACCGGCAAGGTGGTCGGCCTCGATTTCAGCCAAAACATGCTGGATGTAGGCGCATACAAAATCGAACAGCGCGGGATTCACGAAGGAATCGAGCTGGTCAATGCGGACGCGATGAATTTGCCGTATGACGACAATACATTTGATTACGCGACGATCGGTTTTGCGCTGCGCAACGTTCCGGACATTCAGCGCGTGCTGAATGAAATGACGCGAGTGGTCAAGCCGGGTGGAAAAGTCGTGTCCCTTGAAGTGTCCAAGCCGCCGTTTATTCCGTACCGCAAGCTCTTTTACTTTTATTTTTACAAGATTTTGCCGCAGATCGCGAAACTGACGGTAAACAAATACCAGGAGTACGCGTGGCTTCCACAGTCGTTGACCAATTTCCCAGACAGCAAGAAATTGGCCGAAATGTTTCAGACTGCCGGTTTGCAACCTGTGCAGGTCAAGCTTTTCATGGGCGGCGTTGCGGCGCTGCACATCGGTACAAAATCTTAAGAACCAGACGAGAATGGTTATGACAGAACGGAAGTGCAAAGCATGATAAACAAAGTGAAGATCCTATTCGAAATGATCAAATTTGAGCATACGCTCTTTGCGTTGCCGTTTGCGTTTATGGGCGCGGTCCTCGGGAATCTGGTCGTGGAAGGCACGTGGCCGACCTGGTGGGAAATTCTTTGGGTGACGGTAGCGATGGTAGGGGCACGTTCAGCAGCCATGTCGCTGAACCGCTTGATTGACCGCTACATTGACGGGAGAAATCCCCGGACGGCGATGCGCGCGATTCCGGCCGGATTGATTTCGGTGAAGGCAGTGGTCCTTTTTATTGTCGTATCGTTTGTTTTGCTGTTTATCGCAGCCTCGCAATTAAACAGGCTGGCGATGGAATTGTTGCCGTTGGCCGTTTTTGTTCTCATTCTATACTCGTATACGAAACGTTTCACATGGCTGTGCCATTTTGTCCTCGGGATTGCGATCGGGTTCGGGCCGCTCGGCGGGTGGATCGGTACGACGGGCCAGGTCGATTCGGCTGCGATCGTGCTGTTCATCTCGGTTGCGCTTTGGACGACCGGCTTTGATATCGTGTATGCGTGCCAAGATTTCGAGTTCGATAAAAACGCGGGCCTGCATTCGGTACCGAGTCGTTTCGGCATTTCCAGAGCCTTGATGATTGCCCGCGTATGCCACGCGATTACCGTCATCGGCTTGTTCACGTTTTATTTGATGGCATCGCTTTCCGTTTGGTTCCTGGTGGGCGTGATCATTTCTGCCTTGATTTTGATTTACGAGCACCGCTTGGTCAAACCGAACGATCTGTCCAAAGTCAACATCGCCTTTTTCCCGATGAACGGCATTTTGAGCTGTGTCATGTTTGTATTCACGATGATCGATCGGGTGATTTCATGACCGGTCCGGTGAAAAATTTGACAGTGGGGATTACGGGGGCGAGCGGGGCGATCTATGGCGTCCGGCTTGTGCAGGAGCTGTTGGCCGCCGGACACACCGTGCATCTCATCATTACGGAAGCAGGCTGGCAAGTGTTTCACGATGAGCTTGAGCTGGATACGTCCGATCGGGAGCGGCTGATCGCGCAGACGTTTCAGGGCGATCGCCCGGGGCGCTTGCATTACTGGACGCTGCGTGATTTTTCCTGTCCGACGGCGAGCGGTTCCCATCGCGGCGACGGCATGGTGATCGTCCCGTGTTCGATGGGGACGCTGTCCGGCGTTGCCCATGGCGCCTCTGGCAATCTGCTGGAACGGGTGGCGGACGTCTGCATCAAGGAAGGGCGCAAGCTGGTGCTCGTTCCCCGCGAGACGCCCTTGAACGCGATTCATCTGCAAAACATGCTGACGCTCAGTCAATTGGGCGTGAAAATTTTGCCGGCAATGCCAGGCTTCTATCAAAAGCCGAAGACGCTGGATGACATCGTGAACTTTGTCGTCGGCAAAACCCTGGATGCTCTTGATATTCCGCACAGTTTGTTCCGACGTTGGGGGGAGTAATGCGCGATGAAAAAGCACTTGCGCATCGGCCAGATTTCCTACAGCAACACGCTGCCTGTCTATCTGTTTTTTGACCAGGAACGGTTTTGCGACCGCATCGATTTTTTTCAGCAAGTTCCAGCCCAGCTAAACCGCGAGATGGCCGCAGGCAACATTGATGTCGGCCCCATCTCGTCGTTCAGCTATGGCGAGCATGCTGACGATTATTTCGCGTTGCCGGGCCTTTCGGTAACGGCAGACGGGAAAGTGCGCTCCATCTATTTGTTCAGCAAGCGTCCGATCGAAGAACTGGACGGCGCGACGGTTTCGCTCACCAATACGTCTGCGACGTCCGTCAATCTGCTGAAAATCATCTTGCAAAAGTTTTTGGGCCTACAGGTCAGCTACAAGACCGAAGAGCCGGATTTGCAGACGATGATGCAGCATGCAGATGCCTGTTTATTGATCGGGGATGACGCCTTGCTTGCATACCGCAACCACAAAGAGTACCATGTATATGATCTGGCGGAACTGTGGAAAAACGAGACCGGATACCCGATGACGTTTGCTGTCTGGGCGGTGCGCAAGGCGGCGATCGAGGAAAACGCCGCGCTGCTTGCGGATGTGCACGCTGCTTTTTTGGCCAGCAAAACGAAAAGCCTGGAGCAGTTCGATCGTCTGATTGCAGGGGCGATCGCGCGATACGGCGGCGATGCTGAAGGTTGGGACGTTTACTTCCGCGGCTTGTCCTACCATTTCACGGAGCAGGACCGCAAAGGGTTGGAACATTATTTTCAATGTGCATACGAAATGGGGCTTTTGCCTTCACCGGTAAAAGTGACGCTATGGGACGGTACTGCCCATTCGAAAACGACGATAACGAATTAGGTGTGGATGAATGAACCTTGTTGATATCTATCTCCAATTAAAAGGTGATGTGCAATATATTGAAAAAGAGCTGGAGCGTGCGATCGATACGTCGTACGACGAGATGTACAAATCGTCGACCCATCTCTTGAAGGCAGGGGGCAAGCGGATTCGCCCTGTTTTTGTGCTCCTCGGCGGCAAGTGGGGAAACTACGACCTGGAAAAGCTCAAACGCGTCGCGGTACCGCTTGAGCTGATCCACATGGCGACGTTGGTGCATGATGACGTGGTCGATGACTCGATGACGCGCCGCGGCAGCCAGACGGTCCGGGCAAAATGGGACAACAAGGTTGCGATGTATGCGGGCGACTATATTTTTGCCAAAGCGCTGCAAATCGCGTCCGAGCTGACCAACCCGCAGATCCACCAGATTTTGGCCAAGGCGATCAATGAAATGTGCAAAGGCGAGATCGAGCAGGTTCGCGACTTGTTCAATTTCGATCAAGGGCTGAAAAACTATTTGCGCCGGATCAAGCGGAAGACGGCGTTGCTGATCGCGATTTCCTGCCAGCTGGGCGCTGTCGCCTCGGATGCGTCGCCTGATATTGTGCGCCGCATGTTTTTGTACGGCTATAATGTGGGCATGGCATTCCAGATTACCGATGATATTCTCGATTTCACCGGGACGGAAAAACAGCTGGGCAAACCTGCGGGAAGCGACCTGCGCCAAGGCAATGTTACACTACCGACACTCTACAGCATTTCGGTCGGGAAAGACCGGGAGCAGCTTCAGGCCTGGATTCGCGACAATACGCTGACCGATCACATGGACGAGGCGATCAACCTCATCCGCAAAGGGGAAGGCATCGCTTATGCCAACCAGTTGGCTGAACGCTACATTGCGCGTGCCTGCGAACAGTTGGAGCCATTGCCGGCGGGCAAAACGAAAAAGTCTTTGCTTGAGATCGGACATTACATCATTGGCCGAAAATTCTAAGGGTTGCTTGGCAGCGCCAGTTTTGATACAATTCACGTTGGCGTTATTCGCAAAAAATACATATGCAAGACGGAGGCTACACAAATGGAAAAAACATTTATCATGATTAAACCTGACGGTGTACAACGCAATCTGATTGGCGAAATCGTTGCTCGCTTCGAGAAAAAAGGCTTCACACTGGTTGGCGGCAAACTGATGAGCGTAAGCCGCGAGCTGGCTGAACAACACTATGCAGAGCACAAAGAGCGTCCTTTCTTTGGCGAACTGGTAGACTTCATCACGTCCGGCCCTGTATTCGCAATGGTATGGCAAGGTAACAACGTCATCGCAACCGCTCGCAACATGATGGGTAAAACAAACCCAGTTGACGCAGCTCCTGGCACCATCCGTGGCGATTTCGCTGTTTCCGTAGGTATGAACATCATCCACGGTTCCGACTCCCCAGAAAGCGCTGAGCGTGAAATCGGCCTGTGGTTTGGTCAAGATGAGCTTGTTTCCTTCGAGAAAACAATCCAACGCTGGATCTAATCAATCGTTCAATATATCGACAAAGACTCCCATTCCGGGAGTCTTTTTTTGTCAAAATGGCAGGAGAAATGACGATGAGAGGCGAAATCGCATCTACAGGATATGGAATGAATGCTGGGGGGAGCAAGTAACTGGATGGAAGATCGAGATTTTCTACAATTTATTGCTAGTGTCAAACAAAAAACAGGTATCGACCTCGCTTTGTACAAGGAGGCGCAAATGAAGCGCCGCCTCACATCCCTCCGTCTCAAACGAGGCTATCAAAGTTTTGCGAGCTATTTCGATGCCATTGCAAAAGACAAAGAACTGTTTTATGAGTTTCTGGATCGGATGACGATCAATGTCTCCGAATTTTTCCGCAATCCGAGCCGATGGGACGTGCTGGAGAAGAAAATTTTGCCGCGTCTTTCCAAAACGTCGCGCCGCCTGAAATGCTGGAGTGCTGCGTGCTCGACAGGCGAGGAACCATACACGCTTGCGCTCATTTTGCTGCGCAATCAGCTATTGCGGGAGGCGACGGTCATCGCTTCCGATATTGATGAAGGGGCACTGATCAAAGCCAAGCAAGGGGTTTATACGGATCGATCCTTGCAAGACTGCCCGAAAGATTTGCTCGGCAAATACTTTGTCAAAGATTCGCTCAGCTATCGGATCGCCGATGAGGTGAAAAATCCGATCCAGTTCAAAAAGCACAACTTGCTGGCGGAGCCATTTGATAGCGGATTTGACTTGATCATTTGCCGAAATGTGATGATATACTTTACAGAAGAGGCGAAGCATGAGCTGTACCACAAGTTCAGCCGAGCCCTCAAGCCGGGCGGCGTCCTGTTCGTTGGCAGCACCGAGCAGATTTTTCAGCCGCAGCAGTATCAATTTGAGGTGGAAGATACATTTTTTTACCGAAAAATCGAGTAAATCCAATGCGCGGAAGTATATACCTCCAAGAACTTTCCAAAAATAAGAAGACCGAGACATTTTTTTATAGAGTGGAAGCGGCTCGCTTGCGAATGGGCTCGCCAAGTCTTCAAGGGGGGTTTTTCATTGGATAAACAAAAAGTCATCGAAGCGTACCGGCGCGGGTTGATTACCTTGCAAGAGTGCGGTCAAATTTTGGGCGCGGATAAAACGCAGCTGCATGATCTGCTGATGGTTGACCGCTTCCAGCGTCCGGTCCAGACGAACTGAAATAAGGCAAATGCTTCTCCATTTCGAGAAGCATTTTTGTTTTCTGGATGAAAACGGAGCCAGCGCCAAAAAGCATAGCGCAGCCAAGTTTTCTAATACAGATCGGAATCTGAGACGATTCCGATCCAGTATAAGCACAACTAAGGCCGCGCCCAAAAGCATAGCGCAGCCAAGTTTTCTAAATAGCAGTTTTCATCACGCTGACAGGTGTGATATGATAACGCTTAAAAGCATTAAAGGGTATGCAGAGGGTAGGAGGAGAAAGTAATGAGATACTTAACAGCAGGGGAATCCCACGGACCACAGCTGACCGCGATCATTGAAGGGGTTCCAAGCAACCTGCCGTTTTCTGTGGAGAAAATCAACTTCCAATTGGAGCGGCGTCAAAAAGGACACGGCCGCGGCCGAAGAATGCAAATCGAAAAAGACCAGGTGAAGGTGCTGTCCGGGGTAAGACACGGCTTGACGACAGGCGCGCCGATTACACTGGTCGTTGAAAATAAAGACTGGACCCATTGGCAAAACATCATGAGCGTGGAACCGGTGGAAGAGGGCGAAGCCCGTCGCCGCGTATCCCGCCCGCGCCCGGGTCATGCGGACTTGAACGGTGCGATCAAATACCATCAGCGCGATATGCGCAACATCCTCGAGCGTTCCAGCGCACGGGAAACGACGATGCGTGTAGCGGTTGGAGCGGTTGCTCGTCAGCTGCTCGAAGCTTTTGGCATTCAGGTTGCCGGACAGGTGACGCAAATCGGAGAGGTAGTAGCGGAGCGAATCGAGCTGCCGATCGAAGAACAGATCGAGATTACCGAAAACTCTCCGGTTCGCTGCCTGGACAAAAACGCGGAGCCAAAAATGATGCAGCTGATCGACAAGGCGAAAGAAGACGGAGATTCCTTGGGCGGTATCGTAGAGGTCCGTGTGGAAGGCTTGCCGATCGGTCTTGGCAGCCATGTGCAGTGGGATCGCAAGCTTGATGGTCGTCTCGCACAAGCGGTTTTGAGCATCCAAGCGTTTAAAGGCGTCGAAATCGGAATCGGGTTCGAAGCAGCGGGCAAGCCTGGATCGCAAGTACACGATGAAATCGTTTGGTCCGAGGAAAACGGCTATACGCGCAGCACCAACCGCGCAGGCGGTTTGGAAGGCGGTATGACCAATGGCATGCCGTTGATCGTGCGCGGCGTGATGAAGCCAATCCCGACGCTGTACAAGCCGCTCATGAGCGTGGACATCGATACCAAGGAACCGTTCTCGGCGAGCATCGAGCGTTCGGACAGCTGCGCTGTGCCTGCGGCAAGCGTGGTGGCAGAGGCGGCGGTCGCATTTGAGATCGCGCGGGCGATGTGCGAAAAGTTCCCGTCTGACTCGCTGGAGGACATGCTGGAGAATGTTGCGCAATACAAAGCGTACACGGAGCGATTCTAATGATGAAAACATTGCGTGTAGAACTGGGAGAGCGTTCGTATCCGATTCATATCGGCAAACAGTTGTTGAGCCGCGTGCCCGCGTTTTTGGCAGAAGCTGGCGTGACCGGTAAACAAATGCTGTATGTCATCACCGATGAAAACGTGGCTCCGCTTTATTTGGAGCCCCTCTTGCAATCATTGCGTGAATCAGGTTACACGGTGCATTCATCCGTTGTGGCTGGCGGCGAACAGGCAAAGAGCTTCCATGTGTTTGAACGCGTAATGGGTGAAGTCATTGCGGCAGGGTTGGACCGGAAATCGGTCATTTTGGCGCTGGGTGGCGGCGTGGTCGGCGATTTGTCCGGCTTCGTCGCGGCCTCTTTCATGCGCGGGATTCCGTTCATCCAGCTGCCCACCACGCTTCTTGCCCATGACAGCTCCGTAGGCGGTAAAGTGGCGATCAATCACAAGCTGGGGAAAAACTTGATCGGTGCCTTCCACCAGCCGCTCGCGGTCATCTATGATACCGATACGCTGACAACCTTGCCGAAACGCGAGGTCGCGGCAGGATTTGCCGAAGTGGTCAAGCACGGGTTGATTTCGTCCGAAGAATTCGTAGCCTGGCTTGAAGAACATGCCCAAGCGCTGAATCAGCTGGAGCCGGAATTGATCGCGACGGCCATCGAGCGCGGCTGTGCGATCAAGGCGCAAATCGTCTCTGAGGACGAAACCGAGCAGGACACCCGTGCGCTGCTGAATTTGGGCCATACGTTCGGACATGCCTTTGAAGCGATTGCGGCGTATTCCCAGCTCAATCATGGCGAAGCGATTTCGATCGGCATGGGGCTGGCAGCGGAGCTGGCTGAAAAGATGGGATTGTGCGAGCAAGGTGTAAGCGAGCGGACCAAGCGGCTGCTGGCTCGTTATCATCTGCCGACGGAATGGCCGGACGGATTCGATCCACTTGACGTATTGGAAGCGATGCGCAGAGACAAAAAAGGCGTCGCGGGCCGGTTCAACCTGATAGTGCCACGAACAATCGGAAAAGTAGAAATCGTAAAAAACGTGGATGAAGCGTTGATCTTGCAGGTGATGCGCGAATCAGCGGGGAGGAGACAGAAATGAGCGTTAGGGCGGTAAGAGGAGCCATCACGGTGGAAACCAACAGCGCGGAAGAGATTTGGTCGGCGACAGAGGAACTGGTGCGTGAAATCGTCGCAAGAAACGAGCTGAACGTAGACGATATTGCCAGCGTGCTGTTTACAACGACCGAGGACTTGAATGCTGCGTTTCCTGCCAAGGGCGCACGCAACCTGGAAGGGTGGGAGGATGTGCCGCTCACCTGTGCGCAAGAGATTCCGGTTCCTGGCAGCTTGCCACGTTGCATCCGCGTGATGATGCACATCAACACGGAAAAAGGCAACAAGGACATCCATCACGTATTTTTGCGTGAAGCGGTGAAGCTGCGCCCGGATTTGGCAAATCGTTAGTTGACTTTTCACGTGCCCTTGGATAAGATAATAACCAATCGTTACTTAGCTTTTTAGAGTAGAGTGTTTGAGCAGAGTTCAGTTGAGAAGAGTCAGGTTGAGTAGAGATGAGAAGAGGAGAAGCTAGGTTTTATAGGCACGGTCTATAAATCCAGGGTTCGCCCTGGATTTTTTTGCATTTTCGTGCGGCAAGGCTCGCCATGCGCTTGTATGGCAACGCATTGCATGTCACACTTTCCGCTTTCCCCTCATCCTCCAACCCTCTTCCGTACAAAACGAAGAGGTGATTTGTCATGTTTACCCCCACTTTCGCCGAGGTCACATCCTTGGCCCCGCAGTATTCCATGATTCCCATTCGCATGACCGTATTAGCCGATCAAGAAACGCCGATTCGGTTGTATCAGAAAATTCGCACCGACAATTCCTTTTTGCTCGAAAGCGTAGAAGGCGGCTCGCGGTGGGCGCGCTATTCGTTCATCGGGCTGAATCCGTTCGAGACGCTTGAGGCGAAAGGAACGGCGATTACGTTGTCACGGCGCGATACGCCAATCGTGAAGAAGGAAGGCAACCCGATTGAGCTGTTGCGCGAGCGGATGAAGCAGTACCGCAGTCCGCAGCTCGCCGATTACCCCCGCTTCAGCGGCGGAGCCGTCGGATTTTTCGGTTACAATACGCTCCATTACTACGAAGACTTGCCGGCGCACAAGCGCGAAGTGCTCGATGTGCCGGACTTGCGATTCCTGTTCGTCGATGAGCTGATCGCATTTGACCATTTGAAGCAGGAAATTCAAGTGATCGTGAATTTGCACCTCGAAGGTTCTGAATCGCCTGAAGAGCTGGAACAAAAATACAGGCAAACGTGCGAGCGCATTCGGGAACTTGCTCATCGGATTACGGATGATGCGGTGCAGCCGGAACAGAAGCGCCATGTGACATCGGAGGCTGCGCAAGCGAGCGGGCTTACGATCAAGTCGAATATGTCGAAAGCTGCTTTCGAGCAAATGGTAGAACGCGCCAAGGAATACATTGCGGCGGGGGACATCTTCCAGGTGGTGCTGTCGCAGCGCTTCACAGTAGACACTGCGCTTGATCCGTTTTCCGTCTATCGCGTGCTGCGGACGCTGAACCCGTCTCCCTACATGTACTACCTGCAATATGCGGACACAACATTGGTCGGCACATCGCCCGAGATTTTGGTCCGCGTCGAGGATAACAAGGTTGAGATTCGGCCGATCGCAGGTACGCGCAAACGCGGCGCAACGCGGCGTGAAGACGAGGAGCTGGCGAAAGATTTGCTCGCCGATGAAAAAGAGCGCGCCGAACATACGATGCTGCTCGACCTAGGGCGCAACGACGTCGGCAGAGTGTCACGCTATGGGTCGGTCAAAGTGGAAGAACAGATGGTGATCGAACAATATTCGCATGTCATGCACATGGTATCACATGTTTCCGGCCAATTGCGCGACGATCTTGATCCGTTCGACGCCGTGCTGTCCGCCTTCCCCGCAGGAACGGTTTCGGGCGCTCCCAAGCTGCGGGCGATGGAAATCATCGCGGAGCTTGAGCCGGATGCGCGCCATACGTATGCAGGCTCGATCGGCTACCTCAGCTTTACCGGCAATATGGATACGTGCATTACGATCCGGACCATTTTGTTCAAAGACAACCAGGCGCACATCCAGGCAGGCGGCGGCATTGTCGCAGACTCGATTCCCGAGATGGAATACCAGGAGTCGGTGAACAAGGCGAGCGCGATGTTCCGGGCTTTGGAAAAGGCAGAGCAGCTGTTTCGTCGGGAGGGGGAAGACGTATGCTCCAGGTAGCGATCAACCAAATCATCAGAGGACTTCATTTGGACCGCGAGCTGGCACGCCAGGCGATGGGAGAGATCATGGACGGCGCTGCGACACAGGCGCAAATCGGCGCATTCCTGGCATCCCTGCGGTTGAAAGGGGAGCAGACGGAAGAGATCATCGGGTTCGCCCAAGCGATGCGCGAGCGTGCGCTTTCCTTTCCAATCGCCAGTGAACGGTTGGTGGATACGTGCGGCACGGGCGGCGATGGTGCCGACACGTTTAACATCTCCACAGCGGCTGCGATCGTAGCGGCATCGGCTGGCGTTGACATCGCCAAACATGGCAATCGCGCCGTTTCGAGCAAAAGCGGGAGCGCAGATGTGCTCGAGGCGATGGGCATTCCGATCTCGCTTTCCCCGGAAGCTGCAGCGGATTGCCTGCGTCAAACCAATCTGGCGTTCTTGTTTGCCCCGCTCTATCATCAAGCGATGAAACATGCGGCAGGCGCGCGCAAGGAGCTGGCGATTCGCACCGTGTTTAATTTGCTGGGGCCCCTGTGCAACCCGGCGCGGGCCAAACGACAGCTGCTCGGCATCTACGATCGCAAGCTGTTGCCTGTGATTGCCGAGGTATTGGGTGAGCTTGGCGTCGACCGTGCTCTTGTTGTCGCGGGCAATGATGGATTGGATGAGCTGACCGTCACCGGGCCAAGCCAAATCGCGGAACTGCGCGATGGCGTGGTTACGACCTATACGATTGAACCCGCTCAGTTCGGACTGGGCACCTACCCGCTCGAAGCGCTTCGCGGCGGAGATGCTGCATTGAACGCCACGATCATTCGCGAAGTTTTTTATGGAAAACGCGGCGCTGCCAGAGATATCGTCCTGCTGAATGCCGGCGCGATCCTGTATTTGGCTGATCGGGTACCATCCTTGGAAATCGGCGTCATCCGTGCGGCAGAGCTGATCGACCGGGGAGATGTCATCGCAAAATTGAACGAGATTCGCGAGGTTGCAGGAGGAATGACGCATGCTTCATAAAATCGTCGAAACGAAAAAAGAAGAGCTCGCAGTGTTGAAAAAAACGACGGGAATCTACGACCTGCTTGCACAGGCAGAGGCGATGGGAGCGACGCGGGGCTTCATCCGCTCGTTGACCCAAAGTGATCGCGAGGTGAGCGTAATCGCAGAGGTGAAAAAGGCGTCCCCGTCAAAAGGGATCATCCGCGCCGATTTTCAACCCGTGGAAATTGCCAAAGCGTATAAAGCGGCACGAGCGGAGGCCATTTCGGTTTTGACCGATGTGAACTATTTTCAAGGCTCGCTCGCTTACTTGCGCGACATTCGCCAGGCCGTATCGGTTCCGCTCTTGCGCAAAGATTTTCTCATCGATGAGCTGCAGGTGGTGGAGGCGCGCGCGAACGGAGCCGACTGCATCCTGCTGATCGCGGCGATTCTCGATGAAGAGCAGCTGCGCCACTTGCACCAAACGGCGGAATCTCTTACGCTTGATGTATTGATAGAAGTGCACAATCAAGAGGAACTCGAAAAAGTTTACCGTGCTGTCACGCCAAAACTGCTGGGCATCAACAATCGGAATCTTCGCACGTTTACGACGGATTTGGCGACGACGGCCGAATTGATCAAACAGATTCCCGGCATTCCGGTGGTCAGCGAAAGCGGCATCGCCGGGCCGGATGATCTGCGTTTTGTTCAAAAGGCGGGAGCGCGTTCCGTGCTGATCGGCGAGCATTTCATGCGGCAGGGTGACATCGCTCAAGCGGTGATTGGGCTGATGGGCGAACGCCCGGCTGCGAAAGCGGGGGAAACGCGATGACCGATGTGAAAATTTGCGGCATCCGCACGAAAGAGACGCTGCAGCTGCTTGCGGAATTGCAGGTTGACTACGTCGGCTTCGTGTTCGCCCCGAGCAAACGTCAGATCAGTGGCTTGGAAGCAGGGCGTCTGCTCGCTGCGGTCGAAAATCATCCGGTTCCCGTCGGGGTTTTTGTCAATCCGACAGTAGAAGAGCTGGAAGAGGTGCTCGGCTATGCGAACCTCGACGTGATCCAGCTGCATGGACAGGAGAGCCCGGCGTTTTGCGCGGAAGTGAAAGTGCGGTTCGGCAAAAAGGTGTGGAAGGCGATCTCCGTGGGCAAGCCCGGATTTTCCCTAACCTCGCTTGCGCAATACCGCCCGCGTGTCGATGGCTTTTTGTTTGATACGTATTCAGCCGACATGGCCGGGGGCACAGGCAACCGCTTCGATTGGGCGGCGATTCCGCAGCTGATGGAAGTGTCCGCCGGTCAGGCAAGCATTTTCGCCGGTGGAATCGATGGGCAAAATGTCGCGGAGCTGCTCGCTTCCTATGCGCCGCAGGCGATCGATGTTTCGAGCGGAGTCGAAACCGATGGCGTGAAAGATGAACAGAAGATTCGAGAATTCATGAAAAGGGTGAGAGAAAATGTCCCAAACCATATTTCCTAAAACAACCGTCCCCGACGCAAACGGCCGGTTCGGATCGTTCGGCGGCAAATTTGTTCCGGAAACGCTGATGACCGCTCTGGAGGAACTGGAGGCTGCTTTTGCAGATGCGCAGAAAGACCCGGCGTTCACGAATGAGCTGAATCATCTGCTGCGCTACTACTCCGGCCGTCCAACGCCGCTCTATTACGCAGAGCAGCTGAGCGAAACGCTCGGGGGAGCGCGTATTTTCCTCAAGCGCGAGGATTTAAACCATACCGGAGCGCATAAGCTCAACAACGCACTTGGACAAGGGCTGCTGGCGAAGCGAATGGGGAAAAAATCGATCATCGCCGAAACCGGGGCAGGCCAGCACGGCGTGGCGAGCGCGACGGTGGCAGCGCGACTCGGACTTTCCTGCAAAGTGTTTATGGGGGAAGAAGACATTCGTCGCCAAGCGCTCAACGTGTTCCGGATGAAGCTGCTCGGAGCTGAGGTTGTACCGGCGCTGTCGGGGACGCGGACATTGAAGGACGCGACGAACGAGGCGATCCGGTATTGGGTTTCACAGGTGGACGAGACGTTTTATGTGATCGGGTCCGTCGTGGGTCCGCACCCCTATCCGTACATGGTCCGCGAGTTCCAAAAAATTATCGGGGAAGAAACGCGCCGCCAAGTACAGGAGCAGTTGGGACGTCTGCCTGACGAGGTGATCGCTTGTGTCGGCGGCGGCAGCAATGCGATCGGGATGTTTTATCCGTTTTTGCAGGACGATGTGAAGCTGCGCGGCGTCGAGGCTGCCGGCCATGGCATCGATACGACGAAGCATGCCGTCACGCTGACATTAGGCCGCCCAGGTGTGATTCACGGCGCGATGACCTATTTGCTGCAGGATGAGTTCGGGCAAGTGCAGGAGGCCCATTCCATCTCGGCTGGTCTCGATTACCCGGGTGTCGGACCTGAGCACGCCTATTTAAAAGAAACCGAGCGGGTCAACTATACCTCTGTCACTGACGACGAGGCACTCCATGCCGTAGAACTGTTGTGCCGCACGGAAGGCATCATTCCGGCATTGGAGAGCGCGCATGCATTGGCGGAAACGATCAAGGTTGCACCGACCAAAAGCAAAGAGTACGCAATCGTTGTCTGCTTATCCGGGCGGGGCGATAAAGACGTGAATACGATCCAAGAAGCATTGGAAAAGAAAATGAAGGGGGATCACTAAGATGAGTCAAGCGACAAACCGCATTGATCAACTATTTGCAGACCGGTCGAAGAAACGGTTCATCCCGTTTCTGACCATCGGTGATCCTTCGATTGAGCTGAGCTTTGAATTGGTGAAAGAAATGATCGCGGCAGGCGCGGATGCCATCGAGCTGGGGGTACCGTATTCGGACCCGCTCGCCGACGGACCGACGATCCAACGCGCCTCCCAGCGCGCATTGGCTGGTCAAGTGTCGATTCGTGATGTGATTTTGCTCGTCGCAAGGCTTCGCCAGGCTGGCGTTGAGGCTCCGCTCATCCTGTTTACGTATGTGAATCCTGTGCTGCAATACGGGTTGGAGCGTTTTTTCGCGGATTTGGCGGCAAACGGTGCGGATGGCGTCATCATTCCGGATTTGCCGATCGAAGAAAACGCGGAAGCTGTGCGGCTTGCGAAGGAGCATGACCTTCACGTGATCTCGCTGGTCGCGCCGACGTCAGATTCGCGGATCGCCAAAATCGGACAACAGGCAGAAGGCTTCCTCTATTGCGTATCATCGCTCGGCGTGACGGGCACGCGCTCAAGTTTGCGCAACGACCTTGACCAATTCCTCGGCAAGGTGCGCGAAAGCACGAACGCACCGATCGCGGTCGGATTCGGCATCTCGACGCCGGAGCAGGTGAAAGATGTTGCGCAGCACGCGGACGCCGTCATTGTCGGCAGTGCCATCGTGCAGGAAATCGAGCGGAATTTGCCGCTGCTGAAAGCGGAAGAAAGCCTCCAAGAAGGAATTGGGAACGTAAAAACCTTTGTACAAAATTTAGCAAGTGCGTTACAATAACCAAAAAACCTGTTTGGAGTGACATACATGCTGCCAAAAGAACGAATCTTGGGTGTACCTGTGTATCAACCAGGCAAGCCTATCGACGAAGTGAAGCGTGAACTGGGGCTGACAGAAGTGATCAAGCTGGCCTCCAACGAAAACCCATACGGATACTCCCCGAAAGCAAAAGAAGCGATCGTCAATCATTTGAATGATCTGGCTCTGTATCCGGATGGCGGAACGATGGAGCTGCGCTGGGATTTGGCCAAGTTTTTGCAAGTGAAGCCGGAGCAGCTGATTTTCGGTAACGGCTCTGACGAAATTCTGCAAATGATCTGCCGCACCTATTTGGGCGAAGGCGTCAATACGGTAATGGCAACGCCAACGTTTTCCCAATACCGTTCCAATGCAACGATCGACGGAGCGGAACTGATTGAAGTTCCGTTGAAAAACGGCGTGCACGATCTCGAAGCGATGGCCGCTGCGGTCAACGAGAAAACCCGTGTTCTCTGGGTGTGCAATCCGAACAACCCTTCCGGTACAATCAATACGGAAGCGGAGCTGCTTCAACTGTTGGACAACGTATCTTCCGACGTCCTGGTCGTGCTTGATGAAGCGTATTACGAATATGTTGTGGATGCCGACTATCCGCAAACCGTACCGCTTTTGGACAAATATCCGAATCTGATCATTCTCCGCACGTTCTCGAAAATTTACGGGTTGGCAGCGATGCGCATCGGATACGGGATCGCTTCCGAAAAAGTGATCAACGACCTGAACCATGTGCGCGAGCCATTCAACACAGGTTCCTTGTCGCAAGTGGCTGCCCGCGCGGCGCTCACCGATCAGGAGTTCGTCGCGAAATGCCGTGAGCTGAACCGCCAAGGCATGAAACAGCTGACGGACAAATTCGATGAGTGGGGCTTGTCTTATTACCCATCGCAAACCAACTTCATTCTGGTCGATTTCAAACAAGATTCGACAGAGCTGTTCCAAAAGCTGTTGAGAAACGGACTGATCGTCCGATCCGGCGCTGCGCTGGGCTTCCCGGGCTACCAACGGATCACCGTTGGCACGCCTGAGCAAAACGCCAAGCTGCTCGCTGTATTGGAAAACCTGCTGCAGGAAACTGTCAGCAAATAAGCAAGGCCAAGTGGGATGCCGGCATCGTGACCGGCATCTTTTCGCACTGGGCACTCACACACTTTAAAGAGAGAAAGAGGCCGTGGAGATGAAAACGACAATCGCAATGCTGGGAATCGGCCTGATCGGCGGTTCACTTGCATTGTCACTGCGCAATGATCCCGACAACCGGATCATCGGTTTTGATGTTCGGGAGGACTTTATTGACAAAGGATTAAACAAAGGATTGATCCATGCAGGGACAACCGACTTGCAGACAGCGGTGCGCGAGGCCGACATTATCATCTGTGCGACGCCTGTCGAGCAGATTTATGCCTTGTTGCATCAATTGTCAACGCTTGTGCTAAAACCTGGGGTGATTATTTCCGATGTGGGCAGCACCAAAGCGGGGATCGTCGAGTATGCCCGCGAGCTGTTTTCTTCTGACATCACCTTCATCGGCGGACACCCGATGGCCGGATCGCACAAGTCAGGCGTCGAAGCGGCGCTTGAGCGCCTGTTTGAAAATGCCTACTACGTCTTGACGCCCGGCCCCAACACGCCGGCGGAGAAACTGTCCCGCCTGACAGCGCTCGTCTCCTTGACGAATGCAAAAGTGATCGTCATGGATGCGCACGAGCATGACCGCGTCGTCGGCGCCGTGAGCCATTTCCCGCATATCATCGCCGCCCTGCTCGTCAATCTGGTTGGCGGATACAACGAGGAGAACGAATGGCACCGCCGTCTGGCTGCAGGCGGCTTTCGCGACATCACCCGGATCGCATCGAGCAACCCGCGGATGTGGCGCGATGTTCTGTTGAACAATCGCGAGTACATGTTGAAGATGGGGGACGACTGGAAGCGGGCGATGGATCAGATCCTCGATTTGGTCGCAGAAGGAAACGGAGACGAGATCGAACGATTTTTCCGCGAGGCGCGCAACTTCCGCGAGGGATTGCCTGAGCGCCAAAAAGGTGCGCTGCCCGCACTCTACGATCTGTACATCGACATTCCCGACCACCCGGGCGAGATCGGCAGAATTACGACGCTGCTCGGTACCAAAAACATCAACATCACCAATCTGCAAATTCTCGAAGCGCGCGAGGATATGCTCGGCGTCCTGCGCATCACCTTCCGCAACGAGAGCGAGCTGGAAAAAGGGGAAGCGATGCTGCGCTTCTTCGAGTACAATGTATACCGCAGAGAATAGACGATAGGGGACGTGGAATTTTTGTTACGCATACAAAACGTGAAGAGCATTCAAGGGACCGTGCGCGTTCCCGGGGATAAATCGATTTCACACCGTGCCGTTATGTTTGGCGCATTGGCAGAGGGGACAACCACCATCAGCGGCTTTTTGCCGGGGGCAGACTGTTTGAGTACGATCAGTTGCTTCCGCCGCATGGGCATTCACATTGAACAGCAGGACGATCAGGTCGTTGTGCACGGGAAAGGATGGTTCGGGCTGGAGGAGCCGAAAGAGAAGCTGGATGTCGGCAATTCCGGGACCACGATTCGCCTCATCTCCGGCATCTTGTCGACCCAGCCGTTCCATGTTGTGCTCGAAGGCGACGAATCGATTGCCAAGCGCCCGATGCGTCGTGTAGTAGGGCCGCTGCGGCAAATGGGGGCGAAAATCGACGGCCGCAAAAATGGCGAATTCACGCCGCTTGCGATTCGCGGTACAGAGCTAAGCGGCATTCACTATGAATCCCCGGTCGCGAGCGCCCAGGTCAAATCAGCGATCCTGCTCGCAGGCTTACAGGCAAAAGGCGTGACGAGCGTGAGCGAGCCTCATCTCTCCCGCGACCATACGGAGCGGATGCTCGCCGCTTTTGGCGTCCAGGTGGTCCGTGACGGGCTCACGGTTTCCGTCGAGGGTGGACAGCGTTTGGTAGGACGCGACATTTCTGTCCCAGGGGACATTTCGTCCGCAGCGTTCCTGATCGCTGCGGTCATGATGGTGCCAGGCAGTTCGCTTGTGATTGAAAACGTGGGCATGAATCCAACCCGCACAGGCATCGTCGATGTCGTTCGCGCGATGGGCGGAAGGATCGATTTGGTGAACGAGCGGGTGGTCAATGAAGAGCCGGTTGCCGACCTGCACGTTTTCCATTCCGAGTTGACAGGCACGATCATTGAAGGAGAAATCATTCCGCGGCTGATCGACGAAATTCCGGTGATTGCGGTATTGGCTACGCAAGCGAGCGGAACGACCCTGATCCGCGATGCCGAGGAGCTGAAGGTGAAGGAGACGGACCGCATTGCGACGGTCGTATCCGAGCTGTCCAAGTTCGGAGCGAACATCACGCCAACGGATGACGGCATGATCATCGAGGGCAAAACAGCGTTGAAAGCCGCTTCGATCGATAGCATGGGGGATCACCGGATCGGGATGGCGATGGCGATCGCCGGTTTGGCGGCAGAAGGGGAGACACAGATTGCAAACGCAGAGGCGATCAATGTGTCATTCCCTGGTTTCGCGGCTTTGCTCGACTCGATTGCAAGCAAATAAGAAGCGGGCATACAAGCTGCCTAAAAAAAGGACAACCTTTCGAGGTTGTCCTTTAAAAAAATATTTGACAGTTGATAAGATTTGAATATAATTAAAAGTACAGTATGGTTTCTCTCCACTCCTATCCAATATAATTAGCACGGGTGTGCTGCCGCCGTTTGAATGCGCTTACATATAAACGGCGGTTCTTTTTTTTTATCTCCTTCATATGCTTGTACCATGATAGGCGTGATCGGCATAGCGGGGGGATAAAAATGGGACAAGACATCTTGCAAATACGGGGCGGAACGATTGTTTCCGCTTATGGAATGCGTGTGGCCGACCTTTGGGTACAAGATGGCAAAGTGAAGCGGATTTCTTGTGAAACGCCGGAAGCGGTGGTACCTCGTTATGCTGCGCATGTTGAAACAATCGATGCGACCGATTATTACATCATGCCGGGGTTTGTGTCATTCACGCGCATGCAGGCGCGACAGCTTCGCGATGCGCATCACTATATGGAAACGATATTCGGCTTCATCCAAAAAGGAATTACCATGCTGATCGACACGATCGCGCTCGAGCCGTGGATGGATCACAAGCAATCAGTCTACCAACTGGCAACGCATTTTAATAGCCCGCTCGATTATGCATGCCAGTTTTCCCTCGAAGCCGGTCAATGCACGCCAAAGCGCGTTCGCGAGCTGGCAGGGGTGGGCGGCGTCCGGCTGGTGCAGATTCGCGTGAGAGATGCAGCAGAGCTGGACAAGCTGGATTGGGACAAGCTTGCTGTGATTTTGCACTTTTACCGTCTTTCTCTGGAGCTGCATGTGGTCAATCGGGAGGAACTTGCGCAAGAACAGCGCCGCGAAATCATCGGACGCTGGCTTTATCATACACAGCGCGGAAAGATTCATTCCTTGATCGGACAGGCCAATCCGTTTGATCTATCCATAAACGCACCGTATTATGCGAATACCCTGCTGGACGTCAAACAGTGCCACGCTGTGTTCGCCTATTTGATTGCCCATTGGCACAATTATTTGCCCGTCATGTGCGGTCCGGAACAAATCGTCCTTCCGCCGAAACGCAGGGCGTGGAATCCTGATGACGTGCTGCCGCTCATTGCGCGGCTTGCGAGCGCCAATGCGGCGAAAGCGGCGGGCTGCTATCCGCAAAAAGGGGCGATTTTGCCTGGGTCAGACGCAGATTTATTATTTTTACATAAAGATGAATGGTTGACAAATTTTGATTTATCAACTAACTTGAATTTTAGCGAAAACTGTCTTCCGGCGCGCGTGATGTCCCGCGGAAGATGGGTGTACCAGGATGGAGTCCACCAAGCGACCCCGGGGTCTGGTAAGCTACTCCGCGGCTTGAAGCCATTTTCCTACATGCTATAACCCCAATTGGGGCTTTTTCTTCGCCCATCAGCCATTGTAAAATAGTTCGTATCTGCCAAGTTTTTTGTCGAAACATTTCACCTACATTCTGCGTCATAGCTTTTTAGAAAAAACTTTTAAACCAAGCGCAACTTTTCTAAACCCTGCTGGTCTAATTAAGTAAGATCGAACAGGGGATTGGAATCGCCTAGGGGGTATACCTGAGAATGACCGATTCCCAGTTAATCCGTGCTATAAAAGAAGGTAACGTTGAAAGCTACGCGGAAATCATTCGCCGCTACGAGAAAAAAATTCATGCGTTCGTCAGTCATATGCTGCGGCAAGCCCATTTGGAGCATATCGCCGAAGACCTTTGTCAGGAAACGTTTTACAAAGCTTACAAAAGCATTGAATCGTTCCGCGATGTCGAGGCTACCTTTTCCACATGGCTTTACACCATTGCGCGCAATACCGTTTTGAGCGAGCTGCGCAAAAGCCGCAATTCCGATATGTATCTGGAAGATACGCTGCAAGTTCCGGCAGTTGCGTATGAACGCTTGCCAGAGCAGCAAATCTTGAGAAACGAACGGGAGGTTTTGGTTCGCCAGGCGATCAACAGCCTTCCTGAAAAACAGCGTTCGGCTTTGATCTTACGTGAATATGAACAAATGGATTACAATGAGATCGCCACGATCCTTGATCTGACCGTCAGCTCCGTGAAGTCGCTGTTGTTCCGGGCGCGCCAGAGCATCAAGGGGGAACTGGAATCTTATTTCTTAGACAACCGATTGGATGAAGCCGAAGGGATGAACAAAACATGAAATGCGATGAAGCACAGGAGCTGCTAACTGAATACCTCGATGATCAACTGCCAGAGGTGACACGTCGGCGCGTTGACAATCATTTGGGCAGATGCTCGGCTTGTCGCGCGGAATATTCGATTTGGCAAGAAAGCAACGATTGGATCAAGGTGGAAAAGGATCATTATGCCACCGTGTCAGCCCCATCGATCGTAGATGCCGTCATGGCGCGGATTTTATCGGAAGAAAAATGGGCGATCCCGATCGGGAAAAAAGTGTTTACCCTGACTGCAAGAATGCGTTGGCTGAGTGCGAGCGCTGCCGTTATTTTGCTGATGATCTGCTCGTTTACGCTGATTCACCAGTCAGGTGACCAGGGAGATTTGGCGAACGGCTCGTTGCTGCCGGTTGGCGATACGCTGTCGATGGTCGCTTCCGCAAAAGCGCCGGTCGTCTCGGCTTCCATGCAGACGGATGATGGTACATATGTGGTCGAGCCGGAAGCGCAACAAGTGAAGGCGATCAACCCGAACGATTTTGAAACAACATCCCCGCAGCTGTTATCAACGAACGAAGACACAGAATCGTCAAAGGGAAACCATGGTCTAATCCTCAGCTTTTTTGGTATACTGATTACCGTGTTGTCCATGAGCTGGTTAAACAGAGCCTGAATATACACATTGATGAAAAGACCGTCGACTGACGGTCTTTTCCGCCAGCAGCGAAGATGTTGCAAAGGCGAATTGATGGAGGTGAAAGACAAATGCCGAAAAAATGGTTGCAAGTCATTGACGAGGCAGTAAAAAAGATCGAGAGCGACGAGATCGAGCTGGGGATTCAAGTCCTGCAAAAAGTACAGGAGCATGGCAAGGAGATACCTGAGGTCATGCTGTATCTGGCTGATGTGTGGTACCAGCTGGGTCATTTGCAGGAAGCGAGCGATCTGATTGCGGATATGCTGGAGCAGCCGAAACTGAATGCCGAGATGAGAGCGGAATTTTCGCTGATGCAGGCAGAGATCGCGTTGGATGAAGGCAATTTTGAACTGGCTGAAGATATGCTGTTCCCGCTGCGCGAGGCAGGCTACGACGGGGTCGAGCTGTACTTGCTGCTCGCCGACTTGTATGCGATGCAGGATCTGGATGAAGTCGCTGCCAAACACTTGGAGACGGCATTGTCCAAAGATCCGGATAACCAGGAAATCAAAGCAGCGTTGAGCGAAATGTACATACGCGCCGGACAATTCAGTTTGGCGGGGCAATATTTGCAGCAGCTTGATGAGCCGAACGCAGCTTCGCTGTTGTTCCATGGAAGAACGTTGGCGCAAATGGGCCAGTTTGAGCAGGCGTATGAAGCGTACGTGCAGGCGGTCGCGTTCGATCCGACGGCAGAAGCGCTGTATGGCGCTGGACTGATGTCGTTTCATATCGGCCGGCTGGAGGAAGCGCGCCAGCATGTGGAGCAGCTGCTTGCGCTCGATGAAGAGTACGTGACGGCGTATCCGCTGTTAAGCGACATTTATTTGTCCGCTGGCAAAACGGAAGCGGCGATCGAAGCGTTAAAGCAGTATGTCGAGCTGTCGGGCTTTGATCTGG
Organism: Brevibacillus fluminis; assembly: GCF_052072235.1. Lineage (GTDB taxonomy): Bacteria > Bacillota > Bacilli > Brevibacillales > Brevibacillaceae > Brevibacillus_D > Brevibacillus_D fluminis_A. Next base: position 2,729,006 of record NZ_CM125436.1, read on the forward strand.
ACCATGTCAAGCGGTTGATCGCCCTCTTGACGCAAGCGGGTCGCTATGAAGAGGCGAAACAATATCAGCAGTTGTTCGATTCCTGGAACGCGGCAGAGGAAGAGGAACAAGTATAGAGAGCGTGCATCTTGCGGGATGCATGCTCTCTTTTTGTTTAGGATGTATAAAACTGGCAAGAATGGGAGTATATCCGAAATGGAGGGAAGGGATTTGCGATGAACTTGGCTGAGATATTGGTCTTTACGGATATCAGACAGCTCCATCAGATGGCCGCACATTACGGCTGCGAGTGCAACCCTCATTCCAAAAATGAATTGATCACCTCGCTGCTTCAAAACCTTCGGCGCAAACAAACGGTCGCCGATGAGGTGGAACGACTGACTCCAGATGAGGCGCATTTTCTCTTCCTGCTCTTTTTTGACAAACGCATGGTCGTTTCGCTGGAAGACTTGATGGCGAAAACGGGAGTTGTCCTCCATCAGCTGAAGGAGAAAAAACAGGAGCAGGGACGCAAGCTGATCGCGAATGCTTTACGGCGCGGGTGGATTTTTCCGGCGAAAAACAAACCGATCGGCCAGTATCAGGTGCCTGCAGACATTCGTGAGCCGTACATCCGTGAGTGGATTTCAAGATGGAAGCTGACGCAGCCGGAAGAGGAGACGGAAGTGCCGGCGTATCGCGATGAAGGCCATGCGCTGGTCGATGATTGCTACCGGTTTCTGTCGTTTCTCGGCAAAGAGCCTGTTCCGCTGACGGGTGACGGGGGGATGTACAAGCGTTATCAGACGCAGCTCCTGTCGTTTCTTTCCGTCAAGGAGGAGCCGTTGGCGCCGCAAAAATGGCGCTTTGGCTATGGGCTCCATTTCGACCAGTATCCCGATCGTTTTTCCCTGCTCTATGACTTTTGCTACTATCACCGCTGGATCAAGGAAGAAGCCGGGACGGTACAACTTACGGAACAAGGGGCAGCGCTGCTAAGCCAGCCGCCGTCGCCCACGCTCTATGATGATGTCATCCGCTTCTGGCAGCGGGTGTACAAGCGGGCGGTGCCGAACTTGCCGATGCTCATCCAGCTCATTCCGTGGATGTCAGGCGGGAAGTGGGTGTCGCAGGAGAGCTTCAAACAAATCTTGCTGCCATGGCTCAAACCGTTTTACTACGATGAGCCAGAAGCCATTCTCGTGCAGCGCGTGCTTAAGATGATGGTTCACCTCGGCCTGTTGAAGGTGGGGCAGCGCGCGGATGAGGAATGGGTGTATGCAAGCACAGAATCGTCACTAACTTGGTTACAGACATATAACGGCTTTACCGAAACGATTATTTTGTTGAAATGAGGGATGGCAATGGAAAGCTCGCATTACCTGAGAAGTAATTTGGTGTCAGGATTGTTATCGGAAATGATTATCGACGAGCAGGTCAGACAGTTCCGCAAGAGATCGCTCTACGATGAAATCGATCTGGCTCTGGAGAAACGGAATCGGGAGCATTTTCTTACCCTCACCAACGAACTGCGCACGATTCTCGCATATGAACAATCTGTTTCCGGATGATTGCTTGCCACTCCGATTCATGATAATCTAACTGCAGATTTTCATGAAATGAGGAGAGCCTGATGCAATGGATATGGGATGATGTAGAAAAGTGGGAGGAGTTGCGGCCATATGTGGACACCGCGCTGCTCCCTTCTTATTATTACGACGAGAATGTGGACATACCGGAGCATGTCAAACGCATGGGGTATTTGATGAAGCTGGCGGTGGCGGTCGAGCAGCGCCTGAAAGGCCGCGTGCTCTTGTATCCGCTTGCGTACCAAACGGGGGAAAAGGGCGGCGTGTGGAAAGTGCCAGGCTCGTTTCGCTACTATTTTATCCTGCGGTTCACCGGGCATTCACTGCTGCCGGAAGCGACCGATGCGGAAGCGAAAGTAGAGATTTTGACGGTGGGCGACGAAGACCTTGAATCGAGCGTGCGTTTTGACATCACGGTGGATGTATTATGCCAAACAATCTTAAAAAATTGGCAGGGAAATCGATAGCGTTTCCGGTTTTGGGTCATACTACAAAAGAAATCAATCCAACTAGCAGTATATGGTGAGGGTAATTTTGACAATTTCTCAACAAAATTAATCTAAGCCATACATATGAAGGGGTGTTGTCCCCCGATATTCTTGACATACGACTAGGGCGTTAGCTATTATTGGAACTGACCTAGTATATGAATTTTGCTTGTGTATGTGGAATCCTTCGTTGCGTAACTTTACAGGATAGGAGGGAAAATAGGATGAGTGGAAGTGGAAAACGCGAAATTTCGAGACGCACGTTCTTGAACTATGCTCTCATGGGAACGGGCGGCTTTCTTGCTGCTGGCATGATTACGCCAATGATCCGCTTTGCGATCGACCCAGTGCTGAAGCATTCAGCTGGTGGAGATAAAGTGGCAGTCGGAAGCCCTGATGAATTCGGAGCAGATCCGAAGCGTGTTGAGTTCAAGGTTCACACCAAGGACGGTTGGTATGAAACCGAAACAACATTGACGGCTTGGGTCACCAAGGATGAAAAGGGTCAAATTCTGGCTCTCTCGCCGATCTGTAAGCATTTGGGCTGTACCGTAGACTGGAATACGAGCCCGGAGCACCCAAACGAGTATTTCTGCCCATGCCATATGGGTCGTTACTCCGTGAAAGGCGAACACATTTTGAACACCCCGCCTCTCAAATCGCTTGACGAATACGAGACGGAAGTGAAAGACGGCAAGCTCTATTTAGGTAAAATCATTCCAAATCCTCGACCGGGGGTGAACGGCTAACATGATCCAGAAAGTTTATGACTGGGTGGATGAACGGCTCAATATTACCCCGATGTGGCGTGATATTGCTGACCATGAAGTACCAGAGCACGTGAACCCGGCGCACCATTTCTCCGCGTTTGTATACTGCTTTGGCGGCTTGACGTTCTTCATCACAGTAATCCAAATCCTGTCTGGTATGTTCTTGACCATGTATTATGTTCCAGACATTATCAATGCTTATGAATCGGTAAAATATCTTCAAAACGAGGTTGCTTTCGGTGTAATCGTGCGCGGCATGCATCACTGGGGAGCGAGCTTGGTCATTGTTATGATGTTCTTACATACGCTGCGCGTGTTCTTCACCGGCTCGTTCAAACGTCCGCGTGAAATGAACTGGGTTGTCGGTATGCTGATTTTCTTCATCATGTTGGGCCTTGGTTTCACAGGCTATCTCTTGCCTTGGGACAACACAGCGTATTTTGCAACCAAAGTAGGTCTGCAAATCGCTGACACGGTTCCGCTGATTGGTCCTTATCTTAAAGTGTTACTCACCGGCGGCGATATCGTAGGTGCGCAAACGCTGGCTCGCTTCTTTGCGATTCACGTCTTCTTCCTGCCAGGCGCTTTGCTTGGTTTGCTGGGCGCGCACTTCGTGATGATCCGGGTACAAGGTATTTCCGGACCGCTATAATGTGTCTTCGACAATAAGGAGGAAATAGCATGGCAAAAGTCGATAAAGATGCTACCTTCGTTGGAGACTCACGTGTGAGAGCGAAGCGCATCCCAAACATTTCTCCATCCTATGCGGATTTTCCGGGAAAATCGGAACCATTCATGCCGAACTTCCTGCTGAAAGAGTGGATGGTTGCTGCGGTTGGTCTGGTCGCGTACCTGATCTTGACCGTATCCCATCCATCGCCGCTGACGGATAAGGCGAATCCGAACGATACGTCGTTCGTTCCGTTGCCTGACTGGTACTTCCTGTTTCTGTACCAGCTCTTGAAATATCCGTGGGCTTCCGGTGACTGGGTCATCCTCGGTATCATCGGTATTCCACTCGTTTCTTTCGGTGGCTTGCTGCTTGCTCCTTGGCTGGATGCAGGCAAGGAACGCCGTCCTTCCCGTCGCCCGGTTGCGACAGGAATCATGTTGGTCTCCCTGGTGGGCCTGTTCTACCTGACATGGGCTGCGATGGATGAGCACAACAAGCACGCTCCGGCTGCCAGCCATTCCGGCGGAGGCTCTGCTGCAGCACCAGCTGCCAAAGCTGATCCAAGCTTCAAACCGGATCAACTGTGGACTGCTCAGCAAAGTTGTAAGGGCTGCCATGGGCAAAACATGGAAGGCATGATGGGTCCAAACTTGCAAAAGATCGGTGCCCAACTGAATGCTTCCCAAATTGAAGAAGTGATCAAAAATGGTAAGGGCGGAATGCCACCAGGTATGTTCAAAGGTAGCGATGAAGACCGCAAAAAACTTGCCGAATACCTTGCTTCTTTAAAATAGGCTCATTACGCAAAAGCTGGCCTGATCAAATCGGTCAGCTTTTGCTTTCCTGTCTTTTTTTTCGCCTTTTTTCAGAAGAATACATATCTTCAACATGGGAGACGATTCAGATGAGATGGATGTGGGAGTGGTTTTCGGATTCGTTGGGGAAATCATGGTTCCTGTGGATTCTCTTTTTCATCAATCTAGGCGGAACCATTTACGGCTTTATTTGGTATAAAGCTCAATTGGAAGCAACGGAACCGGCCATATTTCGGATATTTGTGCCAGATAGTCCGACTGGAAGCGGCCTATTTACTTTGGTCATCCTTACGTACATCATTGGACGACATGTACCTTTGTTAGAGGCACTCGCCGGAATCACCAACTTCAAGTACGGGATCTGGGCCGTGGCCGTCATTTTTGCAGGATGGGCGATGGGAGACGAGCTGCAATGGCAGGAAGTCATGCTCGTATGCTCGCATTTGGGGATGGCGATCGAATCCTTGCTGTATGCCCGTTTCTACAAATTGAGCTGGCTTGTCGTCGGCTTCGCTTCCCTTTGGACGCTGAACAATGATTTCGTCGACTATGTTATGGATCTCCATCCGTACTTGCCTGAGGTGCTCGATCCTTATTCCGGAATCGTCGGGCTATGCACCGTAGCACTGAGTATCATTTCAATCGCTGCCATTTGGACGATTAACGTAAAAAGTCAACAAAATGAGGTCTAATCTTGTCCTTCTTTCCATAGGCTGTAGTATGGGAAAGGAGGTTTTTTCTTTTGCGAAAAAACATAAAGATACTTTTGCTGCTTCTCGTTTCAGGATTAGCGCTTTCCTGGCCCATGTACACCATCTTGTCTTCCATGGAAAAGTCAGACGAGCAGCAGCAATTTTCACGGGTGGATAAATTGGCGGAAGAGTTGCTTGCGTTGACCAAAAAAGGGGACATGGAGCAAGCGCGCATCAAAATTCAAAACCTCGCAGACATTTTTCCAAGCCAAACGCTGCCCGTATCGATAAAGATCGAAAGCTTGAATGCCGTCACGCAATCCATCTTGGCCGCGCGCAATGTGTTTTCCGCAGGGAAAGCCGATGATGACAAACTGCTCTGGCATGCGACACAGGTGCGCGTCGCGATCGACGCCCTGACGCATCCGAACCAGGCGATGTGGCGCAATTATTACACGTCATTCACGAGTCAAATGCAAAATCTGCTGCAGGCGTCTGTGGAGCGGGATGCAGAGGAGCTGCGCGACCAGTTTGCAGAAAATTATCGGCTGTTTTTGGCGATCAAGCCGGCCATGAGCGTTCAGCTGCCTGAGCCGGAAATGGAAAAAATCAATGCTTCGTACGATGCGCTGATCAAGCAAGTGCGGAATGAAACGGTTGACTGGCAGGTCGTGCGCGAAACGCTACGGGATTTGAATGCGTCCATCTCGGCGGCATTTTTAGGGGATGACCGGCATGCGATCAGCGATTGGCTCGACACGCGTTCTCTTGTCATGCTGAGCGCCTCGATTGGTACGCTGGTGTCCATCACACTCGCCTATGTGGCATGGCGCAAATATTACGCTGCCGGCGTGTAGGATGATCAGTCTGAATTCATGAAAGAAGAGACGCCATACCCGGGTACCTGGAACGACACAAAAAACATCCCTCACGCTTTGGAGCGGCGAGGGATGTTTTTGCATATCATGATCGCATTAGTCATGAAGCGGTTGCTTATTCTCATCAAAGGTGAAGCCTTCGCCCAGCACTTCGTGCACATCATTGACGATGACGAACGCGTGCGGATCGATCTCCTGCACCACATTTTTGAAGCGGATGACTTCATTGCGGCTGACTACGACATAAATCACTTCTTTTGGAGAACCGGAAAAAGCGCCTTTGCCTGTCAGGATGGTGACGCCGCGTCCCAACCCAAGAATCTCTTTGGCGATTTTTTGCGGATGCTCGGAAATGATCGTCAGCGCTTTGCCTGCATTCAGCCCTTCCTGCATGAAATCGATGACACGCGTTGCGATAAAGACGGCGACCAGCGTGTACATGGCGCTTTCCTTGCTCAAGTACACGAGGGAGATCCCGATGACGACGATATCAGAGATGAACAGCGTTCGTCCCATGCTGACGCCAAAATACTTTTGGAACATCCGGGCGATAATGTCGACGCCGCCGGTGGTGCCCCCAAAGCGGAAAATGAGACCCAGGCCCAATCCAACCATAACCCCTGCAAATAAAGAAGCAAGCAGCGTGTCTTTCATTGGCGTTGGCGAAAGCAAGTAGTCAAACAACGAGAAGAACGCCGAGCTGAGAATGGTTCCGATGATCGTATAAGCTAATTCCGTGCGGCTTAACACTTTCCAGCCAATGATGAAGAGCGGAATGTTTAAGAGGAAATAGACAATACCTTGGTCAATCGTTGGAAACAAGATTTTGATGATGATGCTGATTCCCGTCACGCCGCCCTCGGCGAGACCGTTGGGAATGTTGAACGCATTGATCCCGAAACCGATGATCGCGGTTCCGATGACGATGGCGATAAGACTTTTCAGGCGCATGTTCATATACCGGCCCTCCTCCCATACATAACCAAATTCGTATGCCATTATAGCGGAGCTTTTTCCCATTGTCCATCTATGATACACTATCCGAGTCGAAAGATTTGGCAAAACCTTTATCATGCGGTACGATGAGGTAGAGGCAATCATTTATGGATAAGGAAGGAGCTTACGTGTGACCGAGCGGAAAACCTTACAAGACATTCAGGATGAAGTGGACAAATACATATCGCAGTTTAAAGAAGGTTATTTTTCTCCACTTGCCATGATGGCGCGCATGACCGAGGAGGTCGGCGAGCTTGCGAGGGAGATTAATCATTATTATGGCGAGAAGCCAAAAAAGGCGGAAGAAGAACAGAAAACCGTCGAAGACGAGCTGGGGGACGTGTTTTTCATCGTCCTTTGTTTCGCCAACTCGCTCGGCATCGATTTGCAGGAAGCCTTTGATCGTATTATGCACAAATTTACTACCAGAGATAAAGATCGCTGGACGAGAATAGAGGAGTAGATAGAGATGGAAACAGTGGAGCGGAATGAGAAAACCATTAAAGTTGCTGTAGCGGGTGCGAAAGGGCGGATGGGGCAGGAAGTCGTCAAAATGCTGATCCAGGACCCGACGCTTGAATTCGTGGTTGCGGTTGATTCGAAATTGCACGGTGTAGACGTCGGCGAAGCGATCGGCGGACGTACGCTTGGCGTCATGTTCGTCCAATCGGTCGAGGAAGCGTTCCAAAAGTATCAACCCGACGTACTGGTCGATTTCACCACGCCGCAAACCGTATTCCAGCATATGGAGCTGTCCCTGCAATATAAAGTACGGCCGGTTATCGGCACAACCGGGCTGTCCACCGAGCAAATGGAAGATTTGACGCGCCGTTATACCGAAGCGAAGCTGGGCGGAATCATCGCGCCGAACTTTGCGATTGGGGCGATTCTGTGTATGAAATTCGCAGCGATGGCTGCCAAATATATGCCGCATGTGGAGATTATCGAGCTGCATCATGACCGCAAGCTGGATGCGCCGAGCGGTACGGCACTGAAAACGGCGGAGCTGATTGCCAAATCCCGCGCAGAACTCGCGCAAGGTCATCCGCAGGAAGAAGAAAGCATTCCGGGCGCGCGCGGAGCCGAATACCATGGCTTCCGCATCCACAGCGTGCGCTTGCCGGGGATGGTGGCGCATCAGGAAGTGTTGTTTGGCGCTACGGGCCAGACGCTCTCGATCCGCCATGACAGCATCAACCGCGAATCGTTCATGCCAGGCGTCAACATGGCGATCAAAGCTGCGATGAACCTGGATACGCTTGTGTACGGACTGGAGAACTTGTTGGATTAAGATCGGGGAGAGGGAGAGATAACATGAAAGTTGCACTCATTGCTCACGACCGCAAAAAAGAAGAAATGGTTCAATTGGCGACCGCCTACGAATCGATTTTGGCTCAGCATGAATTGTTTGCAACAGGCACAACCGGGACGCGCATCATGGAAAACACAGCGCTGGAAGTTACCCGGTTCCTCTCCGGCCCTCTCGGGGGCGATCAGCAAATTGGTGGAAAAGTGGCGCAAAACGAAATGGACATGGTCATTTTCCTGCGCGATCCATTGGCGGCACAACCGCATGAGCCGGACATCAATGCCCTGATCCGCCTGTGTGATGTGCACAAAATTCCGTTGGCGACAAACTTGGGTACGGCAGAAGTGCTGCTCAAGGCATTAGCAAATGGGCAGATCGCGTGGCGCAATCTGGTCCACGAGGAGTAACGATAGCGATGAAACAGCTTGACATATTAGCGATTGGCGCACATCCGGACGATGTGGAAATCGGCGCGGGCGCAAGCTTGTACAAGGCCGCTTTAAAAGGATGGAAAACGGGGATACTCGATCTTACTTTTGCAGAGCTTTCCTCCAACGGCACGGTCGAGCGCCGGCAGCAGGAAGCCGCGCAGGCATCTGGGTTGCTTCAGCTAGCTGAACGCTACAATTTCGGATTTCCTGATCGGGGGCTAGAAGCGGTTCGCGATGAGGCGATCAAGTGGATCGTCGATCTGATCCGGTCGACTCGTCCCAAGCTCGTTCTCGCACCCTATGGACAGGACCGCCATCCGGACCATGAGAGTGTGAGCCGGATCGTGAAAGAGGCGGTTTTCAACGCCGGCATTCATCGCTACCGTGGCAATGAAGATTTGGCAGGCTACCGTCCGGCCAAGTTTCATTACTACTTGATCAATTCGACGGCAGCGCCGCAATTTGTCGTCGATGTCAGCGATGTGTACGAACAAAAACTCGCGATTTTACGTTCATATCGCAGCCAGTTTGAGACGGAAGAGAACAGCGTGCCGACACCGCTTAACAACGGGTATATCGAACTGGTGGAGCATCGTGAGCGGTTGTTCGGACAGCAGGCCGGTGTGACGTATGCAGAAGGATTTATCAATGGGGGACCAGTGGTTCTTTCGGAATTGCTATCATAGGCTTTAGCGCCGTGAAGAGGAGAGAAAACTCAATGAAAATCGGCATAACCTGTTACCCGTCATTAGGCGGATCAGGGGTGGTGGCGACAGAGCTAGGGAAGCTGCTTGCCGAACGGGGCCATCAGGTTCATTTCATCTCGTCAAGCATGCCCTTTCGCATGGGCAAGTTCCATCCGAATGTGTTTTACCATGAGGTGGAAGTCAACCAATACGACGTGTTCAAATACCCGCCCTATGATTTGACGCTGGCCAATCGGATGGCACAGGTTGCGAAAACGGAAAAACTGGACATTCTTCATGTCCATTATGCGGTGCCCCATGCGTTATGCGCTTATTTGGCCAAACAGATGGTGGGAGATCAGCTGAAGATTGTCACAACGCTGCACGGAACCGATATTACCGTGCTCGGGTATGATCCGACGCTCAGCGACTTGATCCGTTTTGGCATCGAAAAAAGCGATGTGGTAACGGCCGTCTCGCAAGATTTGATCAATGAGACGTACCAACTGCTGCAAGTCGATAAACCGATCGAGCGCATCTACAATTTTGTGGACAAACGTCGGTATGTCCGCAAAGATGTGGCAGAAGTCAAAAAAATGTTCGCACCAAATGGCGAAAAGCTGCTCATGCACATCTCCAATTTCCGGCCGGTCAAACGGATTCGCGATGTGATCGACGTGTTCCGCCTCGTGCAGCGCGAGCATCCAACACGGCTGCTGTTGATCGGTGAAGGACCGGATACCGCAATCGCCCGGCAGATGTTAAAAGAATACGGTCTTGAAAATGAGGCTTGTTTTCTCGGGAAACAGGAGGACGTTGCAGAGGTGCTGTCCATGGCTGACGTCATGCTGCTTCCCTCGGAAAAGGAAAGCTTCGGATTGGTCGCCTTGGAAGCGATGGCGTGCGGAGTGCCGGTCGTTGCCACAAACGTGGGCGGTCTGCCAGAAGTGATTGTCGATGGGGAAACCGGCTTTTTGTGCGAGCTTGGCGATGTCAAAGGACTTGCGGAAAAAACGTTGAAGCTGCTAAAGGACGAAGCATTGTACGAACGCTTTGCCCGCACAGGTGTCGAGCGGTCTTGCAAAACGTTTTGCCATGAAACCATCACGACACAGTATGAAGAGCTTTATGAAAAGCTGCTCGGCGAACATTAATGACGAGCTTTGAATGTTTGCATGATCTTGGATAAGAAAATGACGAAACCAAACAGCGCTCTGGTCATAATGGATACCCTCCTGATGTAGTTTTACGCAAGTGTTACGGCAATGGAGAGGAGTGGAATGCTGATGTTGAAGGAACAGGCACTCTACGTGCTGGCACAGCTGGAGGAGAACGGCTATGAAGCCTTTTTTGTCGGCGGCTGTGTCAGAGATTGGCTGCTCAAGCGTCCCGTTCATGATATTGATATATGCACGAACGCCCAGCCTTGCGACATTATGCGGATTTTCCCCGATCATATTCCGACGGGATTGCAGCATGGCACGGTTTCGGTGAAGCATGACGGAGCCATCTTTGAAGTGACGACCTATCGCGCAGAAGCGGCGTACAGCGATCACCGACGCCCGGATGAAGTGCGGTTTGTCAGCGACCTCAGGGAAGATTTGGCGCGGAGGGATTTCACGATCAACGCGATGGCGATGGATCGGCACGGCAGGCTGAGCGACCCGTTCAGCGGGCAAACCGATCTGTTGAGCCGATTGGTCCGGACGGTTGGCAGCGCGCAGGAGCGGTTTACCGAGGACGCGCTGCGACTGCTGCGAGCAGCCCGGTTTGCAGCCCAGCTTCAGTTTGACCTGGATGGCAAAACCGAGCAGGCGTTGGCTGACTGTGCGGACCTGTTGCGTCATATCGCGCCGGAGCGCGTGCGTGTGGAGCTGTGCAAGCTGATTGACAGCGACTATCCATGGCATGGCGTTGCGATCGTCAATCGTGCTGAGCTGCTGCGCGTCTATCCCGAACTCGACCGGTTGTTCAAGCTGGCTGCGCCTTACATGCAAAGGCTGCGCAAGTTGACGTCTCTTGCGGAAAAGTGGACGCTGTTGCTGTATGCGGCCGGGGCGACGAATGAAGCTGCCTTGTCGCTGGCAGCATTGCTGCGCATGTCGAACCGGGAGCGTGACAAGATCGCGCTTCTTTTGCATATCGTCACGGAAATGCGCCCGCGTTGGGATCAGCCTGAATCAATCGGCTGGGAGCATGCGCTGCTGCGATACGGGCCAGAGACATGTGTGGAAGCAAACCATCTTTTGCAAGCGATTTGGCGGGAGCAAGAGGAAGCGACCGATTCGCATTCGCAAAGCGTGATCGATACATACGAGCGTTTGCCAGTGAAATCGTTGAAAGAGCTGGCAGTCACAGGCAAGGACTTGCTGGCAGCGACGGACAAGACGGCAGGGCCGTGGATTGCGCATACCTTGCAGCATTTGCTTGAGCAGGTGGCGCTTCACCATAAGCCCAATACTCCGGAATGGCTGCTTGCGGAAGGACGGAAAGAGGTAGAACGCTATGAACATCAAACAGGCAATACTGAACGCGTTTCGGGAACATCCTGACCAATTTATCTCAGGCGAGGAATTAAGCCGCAATTGCGGATGCAGCCGAACCGCGGTCTGGAAACATATTGAAGAGCTGCGCGAAGAAGGCTACCAGTTCGAGGCGGTGCGCAAGTCGGGGTATCGGCTGCTCACCGTCCCTGATAGTATTTCCGCTGAACAAATTTTATCGGGCCTGACGACGAAAAAAATCGGGCGGCAGATTCACGCGTACGATACAGTCGAAACGACGCAGCGGCTGGCACATGAAGCGGCTGCTAAAGGGGCAGAGGAAGGCACGATCATCATCGCGGATCAGCAAAAAAGCGGCAAGGGGCGGATGGGACGCCCTTGGCACTCGCCAAAAGGGACAGGCATCTTTATGAGTCTAATTATCCGCCCGGACATGCCGCTCGCCAATGCGCCTCAGCTCACGTTGCTGACCGCAGTCGCGATGAGCAAGGCGATTGAAATGGTGGTTCCCTCTGTCAAGGTGCAAATCAAATGGCCGAATGACCTGTTTGTAAATGGCAAAAAGATTTGCGGCATTTTGACGGAATTGAACGCGGAAGAAAATCGGGTCAATTACCTGGTGATCGGGACGGGTGTCAATGTTAACCATCTGCTATCCGATTTTCCGGAAGAGCTGCACAGCATTGCGACATCGCTGCGCATCGAAAGCGGCTTGTCCATTCAGCGCGCGGAATTGGTGCAGGCATACTGCCGCTCCTTTGAACGGGAGTACGCATTTTATCTGGAGAACGGATTCGCGCGGATTCGCGAGGAATGGGAAGCCAATTCGTACACGCTCGGCCGGATCGTAAAAGTGTACAATCAGCAAAACGCGATCGAAGGGCGTGCGGTCGGACTCGGCCCGGATGGGGCATTGCTGGTGGAAGACGCCAACGGCCATCGCCATCAGGTCTATTCCGCTGATCTCGATTACCGTGCCTGACGATCATTCCCCGCAAGGCGATGCGGACCACGGTGGAAAATCTGGTGCACAATTGCGGACCATCTGCTATACTCAAACCCAAGCGAGGCTGTATCACTGACGTGAACGGCACTCTGCTTCGGTTTTCTTTTCATTTTTTTCACCATACTAGTACAGTTCTGCTCAGAGCCTATCAGGACCGAGACAGAGAGACTCCCGATTCGAATTTTTTGTTACACAGGGTGCAGTCTGCCTTCTCATGCCTTTTAGGGGTGGGAAGGCTTTTTGTTTTGGCGCGTACGAGCGGTTTTGGGCAAGACGAGAAAGAGGTGCTTTCGTTTGCAAACCCAAACACAACCCATCACCACAACAGAGCTGAAAAAACGGAAACAGCAGAAGCAGCCGATCGCTGTCTTGACCGCGTATGATTATCCGACAGCGAAGATTGTGGATGCGGCAGGTGTCGATGTGATTTTGGTAGGGGATTCTCTCGGCATGGTGGTGCTGGGGTACGAATCGACCGTTCCTGTCACAATGGAGGACATGCTCCATCATGCCAAGGCGGTCACCCGCGCTGCCAAACGGGCATTGGTTGTCGTGGACATGCCGTTTTTGAGCTACCATGGCAGCCTTGATGACGCGGTGAAAAATGCAGGACGGCTTATGCAGGAAGGGCTGGCAAAAGCGGTGAAACTGGAGGGGGGAGCGGAGCTTGCTTCACTTGTCCAACGATTGACACAGGCAGGCATCCCTGTGATGGGGCATATCGGTCTGACGCCGCAATCGGTGCATCAACTGGGCGGATACAAGGTACAAGGCAAAGACCGCGAGCAAGCGCAAAAATTGCTGACCGATGCGCAAGCGTTGGCAGATGCCGGTGCGTTTGCCATTGTGCTGGAGTGCGTGCCGCAGGAGGTTGCCCAAATGGTGACCGATCGCATCGACGTGCCGACGATCGGCATCGGGGCAGGGGCAGGCTGTGACGGCCAGGTGCTGGTCTTGCATGATATTTTGCAATTCGCATCCTCGCTTTCGCCCAAATTTGTCAAGCAATACGCCAACATTGGCAGCATGATGGAACAAGCGGTTGTCCAGTACGTAAACGAAGTGAGGACAAAAGTGTTTCCCGCGGATGAACATGTTTTTCATGCAAGCGAAGAGACCATCGCACAACTATACGGAGAGGTGACCAAGCCATGAATCAAACCATTGTCCAATGTGAAACGATCCAGTCGCTGCGCGACTATTTGCAGCCTTTGCGCCGTGCCGGAAAGCGCATCGGGTTTGTACCGACGATGGGCTATTTGCATGCGGGACATGCCAGCTTGGTCAGCCGGGCCAAACAGGAGTGCGATGTCGTGGTCATGAGCATTTTCGTCAATCCGCTGCAATTCGGCCCCAATGAAGATTTCAGCCGCTATCCGCGTGATTTGCAGCGTGACAAGGAGATCGCGGCACAGGCGGGCGTTTCCGTTTTGTTTACGCCATCGGTGGAGGAAATGTATCCGCAAAAACTATTGACCACCGTCTCGGTCGCACAGGTTACGGAGCCATTGTGCGGCAGGTCGCGCCCTGGACATTTTGATGGGGTGGCGACCGTCGTCAGCAAGCTGTTCCATATCGTTGGCCCGGATGCGGCCTATTTCGGCGAGAAGGACGCGCAGCAGCTGGCGGTCATCGAACAAATGGTGTCGGACTTGTCCATACCTGTTACGATCGTGCCGTGTCCGATCGTCCGGGAGCAGGACGGACTGGCCATGAGTTCGCGCAACGTGTACTTGTCGGCAGAAGAGCGGGACCAGGCGCTCGTGTTGTCGCAAAGCCTGCGGAACGCGCGGGAAGCGATCGAAAACGGCGAAACGAACGCAGCGAAGATCCGTGATGGGATCGTCCGCATGATTGAGGCCAAGCCGCTCGCTGCGATCGATTACGTGGAAGTGATGGAATATCCGGCGCTGAAAACGGTCGAGACGCTCGAATCCGGCCAGCGGATTTGCATCGCACTTGCGGTTGCATTCGGCAAAACGCGGTTGCTGGACAATTTGATCATGCGGATTTCCTAGCGGGAAACGGGCCCGGAATACGCGAAATGAATAGAGCCACCCTGCTTGAGAGAGAATGAAAAGTATCATGTAGCTCTCGAGGGGGTGGTTTCCCTATGTATATAGATGAGTGGTTTCAATCCTTGACACAGCGCATCAAGGCGATCGAAAACGAATGGCAGACGGCATCGGAAACCCGCAAGCAGGAGCTGCTGTCCAAGCTGTGGGAGCTGCGCAACGCGAGCGATTCGGTCGTCGACCTGTGGCTGCAGTATGAGGAAAAATTGTCCCATGTGATGAAGCATATTACCGGTGAGCTGGCGGCCGAGCAGCTGATGGCTTCGCTTGGGGAACAGTCACCGTCCGCTTATAATGGAACCATGACGCCAGCAGGCAAAGAGGCTTCCGACACCACAGGGCTTTCCAAGACCCAAAAAAGCGCCAAGTCCGGGCCGACCGGTTCGGATGATGAAGATGCGATGATTCGCTATCGCAAAGGAGAAGGGTTTTTCCATTTGCGCCTGTATGAGAATGCGCGCGGGTATTTTCGCGAACTGGTAGCGGAGGCGCCTGACTGGGAGACGGGGCGATTATACTACGCGTACAGCCTGTTGTTTTGCGATGATCGCGAGGCGGCTATGCGTGAATTCAGGCTGCTCGGCAAGACGGCCGCATCAAAGCATGTGGCGGCGATCAGCTGCAATGCAATCGGCTGCATGTTGGCTGAAGAGGAGAAGTGGCTGGAAGCGCGCCAGGCGTTTTGCGAAACATTGGCGCATCAGCCGGCAAATACGCAGGCGATGTACAACATGGCGCTCACGCATCTGCGCGACGGCGAGCCGGAAGAAGCGATTGAAATCCTTGATCTGTATTTGAGCAGCATACCGGACGACTGGGAGGCACATCTCGCATGGCTGCACGCCGCCAAGCGCATCGCGGCAAAGGAAACCGCGTGGATCAAAGAGACGCCGCCAGGTCTGCAGCTGCCGATCCGTCAGCTGGATGCTTCCGTTTTGTATGAGATCGCGCTGTTTTTTGAGTCGAATGGGCAAAATCAGCGGGCATACCATTGTTACCGTCATTTGACCGAGCGTTTTCCCGCCGATGATGTGGCTTGGCATGGAATGGCGTGGAACGTATGGCTGTTGCATGGGGCAAAACGAGCCTTGCCGCTCTTGAAAAAAGCGATTTCGCTTGCCCCGCATAAGCTTGACTATTTGTTCAGCTACGGTTGGCTCTTGCTGTTTAATGGCGAGGAAAGTCGAGCCGCAAGCGCATTTCGGTTCATGCTGACAAAAGATGTGTCGAATCATCTGGCAAAAGCGGGACTGATCGTTGCGAGCGAACGTCTGGGGGACTATCCGCTTGCTGAAATGCTCGCCGACTCATTGCGCAGCCACAATGAAGCGTATTTGCGCGCGCTTGGCAATTACCACTTGGGGCGGCTCGCGGCCATTCAAGAGCAATGGCCCATTGCGGAAGCGTATTTCGGCCAGGCTTTGGAAATACCGGAAGCCAGCCTGTTCCTTACGATCGTCCGGAACATGCAGGAAGCAGGCAGCATGGCAAATAGCAAGCAGGAGTATCAAGCCCCGATGCCGAATGTGACGATACACTGAATTGGTTTTGTAGAAGGTGATGAATTGGAGCAGTTTTGTATTGTCGATTTTGAGACGACCGGCGGAAGCCCGCGCCAGGGCGACGCCATTATTCAAATAGGAGCCGTGACGATCGATCACGGCCAAATTACGAACCGCTATGCGACGTTCGTCAAGCCGGAGCAGCCGATTCCTGCGTTCATCACAACGCTGACCGGCATCACGGATGACATGGTCGCCGATGCACCGACGCTGGAAGAAGCGTTGCCCGGATTGTTGCGGTTATTGAAGGGGCGCGTGTTTGTCGCGCATAACGCCTCCTTTGATTTACAATTTTTGCAAGAAGCCCTGCTGAGTCAGGGCTATTATACGTTTGACGGGAACGTGATCGATACGGTGGAGCTGGCACGGATGCTGCTTCCGATCCAGGGGAGCTACCGCTTGACAGAGCTGGCGGACGATCTGGAGATTTCACACGATAACCCGCACCAGGCCGATAGCGATGCACAGGCGACGGCACAGCTGTTCATGCATCTGCTGCAAATACTCGATGATCTGCCGCTCGTGGTCATCCAGCGCCTGCAAATGCTCGTCCACACGTTCCGCAGCGATATATCCGCCCTTTTGCGGCATGTCGAGATGGAAAAGCTGGCCGATCTGTCCGATGAGCACGCTCCCGATCCGAATTGGGACATTTACCGCCAGTTCGCGCTGAAAAAACGTTTTCCACTCGCATCCATGCCATCGTCCGGAGCAGTGGGGATGACTCACAACTGGGAGGACGTGCTGGCAGGCTCGCTGGGAGAATATCAGCGTCGCGATGCGCAGCAGGAGATGATTCAGGCGATTCAGTCTGCCATGGAGGATGGCGCCCACCTGCTGGTGGAAGCGGGAACCGGCACAGGAAAATCGCTGGCGTACTTGCTGCCAAGCATCGTCTGGGCCAAGCAAAACCAGGAAAAAGTGTTGATCAGCACCCATACGATCACCCTGCAGGAGCAGCTGTTTCAAAAGGAAATACCCGCGCTGCAAAAGGCGCTGCCGTTCCCGTTTGCCGCCGCCCAGATGAAGGGCCGCGGGAACTATTTGTGCCTGCGCAAATTCGAGCAAAATATCAATGAAGGCGCACAGGAATACTCGCATGAAATCCAGCTGGCCAAGGCGCAGATGGTGACGTGGCTGACGCAAACGGAATCCGGCGATGTGGAGGAGCTTCATCTGCCACCTTCGGGCCAGCTGTTTTGGCAGCAGGTAAAAAGCGATACCAACTCCTGTTTGAACCGCAAATGCCCATGGTTTTCCCGTTGCTATTACTTTCAAGCCAAAGAGCGCGCCCGCGAGGCGGACATCGTTATCGTCAATCATGCGCTGCTCGTAAGCGACCTTGAAACCGAAAGCGGGATTTTGCCGTCGTATCAAGTGGGAATCATTGACGAGGCCCATCAGTTGGAAGATGCCGCGACCCAGCACATGGGGTTTCATTATTCGACCGTGCAGATGCTGTTTTTGCTCGATCGATTGGGGACCGAAGCGCCCGAACGGCTGTTGTCACAGCTTTTGACCGAATTTTCCCAGTGGAAAGAGGAGGAGCGTCCGCTCGCGGTAGAGCTGGGACGGCGATTCGACCGTCTGCAGGCCGACCTGCGCGAAGCCGTTGCCGAATGGTCGCTGCATGCGTATCACTATGCGGCCAAGCAAGCGAAAGAGATGAACGAGATCGGGCGGATCAGCGTCCGTTACAAAAAAGGCAAGTTTCAAGGCAAGCAGGCCAAAATTTTGGCGGCAGCCGAAAAAGTCATTGCGCTGACTCTCGATTACGCGAAGCTGATTGAAGAAACCGCGGTGCAAATGATCCAGGGCGAGGAGCAAGTTCCCTTTGCGGTCAAAAGCTTGCTGACGGACGCGCGCGGGCTGTCGGATGATCTGAAAAAAGCGGCGGAGCTGATCCACGCGCTGTTTCTTGCCGACGACAAAGATTTTGTCTACTGGATGGAGCTGGAATCGCGTACGTCACGCAAATATGTGTATTTCACAGCCGCACCGCTCGACGTGTCCGTGCCGCTTAGCGAAAAGCTTTTCGCCGGCAAGCGCAGCATGACGCTCACCTCGGCCACGCTGACCGTAAAAAACAGCTTTGATTACATGAAGGAACGGTACGGCCTTACGCAGCTGCCACCGGAACGGGTGCGCACGCTCTCGCTGCCGTCCCCGTTCGACTATGAACATCAGGGGCTGGTGCTGATTCCATCAGACTTCCCTCCCTTCACTAAGGAGACGGAGTCGCTTTATCTGGATGCAGTCATCCAGGGGAGCGCCGATGTGATTCGGGCCTCACAGGGCCGCACGATGATCTTGTTCACCTCGTATACCATGCTGCGCTACGTGTACGATGGACTCAAGCAAGTGCTCGACGAAAACCAGTTTACATTGCTTGGGCATGGAATCGACAGCTCGAATCGCAGCAAGCTGATTAAAAAGTTCAAGCAGAGCGAACGAGCTGTGCTTTTGGGGACGAGCAGCTTTTGGGAAGGGGTCGATATTGCCGGCGATGCGTTGAGTAGCCTGATCATCGTCCGCCTCCCGTTCGTGCCGCCCAATCATCCGATTCTCGAAGCGCGTTCCGAAATGCTCAAGGAAGCGGGAAAAAATGCGTTCATGTCGCTCCATTTGCCGCACGCAGTCATTCGCTTCAAGCAGGGCGTCGGCAGGCTGATTCGCCATCATCGCGATCGCGGTGTTATCGTGCTGTTTGATCCGCGCGTGATCGAGGCGAGATACGGTCGTGCCTTCCTGCAGTCCCTCCCGCCTTTTCAGAAGGAAGCGGGTCCGTGGATTCAATTGCGCGAGCGGATCGAGCCGTTTCTTGCGGGCGAGAACTAGCGAGACAAGTTTGGACATTCATTCCATCCCGAACACATAAGATGAAGTAATAGTCTGGCATGGAAATAGGTGATACAATATATGGCGTGGTTTAACAGGACGGGCTTTCGAATGGCCGTGCTCTTGTTGCTGCTGCTTGTCCCGGCAGGCTGCAGCATTGATCATCACGTGCAAAAAACCATCAAAACCGACGATCCGAAAGCGAGTGAGAGCGAAGAGCAATTCCGCGGGCTCATCATCAATTTCTTCCAGCTGCCGGATGGCGAAAGCTCGCTCGTCCGACTGCCCAACGGCAAAACCATGCTGATTGATACGGGGTCGGAAAAAGATGCGCCGATGATCGTCAAAGAACTGGCTGCACGCAAAATTACCCGAATCGATTATTTGGTTCTTACAAATGACTTGCCGAACCATACGGGAGGTTACGGGGAGCTTGCCAAGGCGATCCAGATCGATAGCGTGCTGCTGCCAAAGCTCACCGCCTATACGATCAAACACGCTGTCCCGCTCGGGGACGTGAAGCAGATTCAGTTGCTGGCAGCAGGGGATACGCTGCCGCTGGATCAGGGGATCTCCCTGTTCGTGCTCAATCCGACCGACAATCTGCATCTCGCTCCGCAGGACAACTCGCTGGTGTTCCGGTTGACACACAAAAAGATGCATGTTCTGTTCACAAGCGGCATCGGTCAGGCGGCAGAGGAACAGCTGCTCATGCGCGACAAGGCACATCTGCCCTCCGAAATTTTGAAAGTCGGGGAGCAGGGCAGCAACCAGAGTACCTCTCAGCCGTTTTTGCAGGCTGTCGATCCGCAGGTGGCGGTGATCCAAACGGGTAAATCGCTTCCTGACATAAAAAATGACGAAGCGGAGACGCTCGAGCGTTTGCACGAGTCATGGACGGAAACGTATTTGACAAGCCAAAACGGGACCATTACGATCTTTTCTAGCGGAGACGATTATCGCGTGAAGAGAGACAAAAAAGGGAAGGGGGCGAGGGAGTAGGCATGAAGCAAGCCAAAATCTCAGAAGCGGTTGTCAAACGGCTCCCGATTTATTTGCGTTATCTGCTCCACATGCAGCAGATGCAGATTCATACCGTTTCCTCGCAGCATATCGGCAAGGTGCTCGATTTGAATCCGGCGCAAATACGCAAAGATCTCGCCTCTTTTGGTGAGTTCGGAAAAAAAGGGATCGGCTATGATGTCGATTATCTGGTGGAAAAAATACGCCATATTTTGAAGCTGGATCGAGAAATCGCCGTTGTTTTGGTGGGGGCAGGCCATCTGGGGCATGCGATCAGCAATTACAACGCGTATTTGAAAGATAATATGCGCATCGCCGCGATTTTTGATGCTGATCCGGCCAAGCTTGGCACACAGATCGCCGGGATCACGATCCAGCCGCTGGAGGAATTAAACGAGACGATCGCAAGCAGACATATCCGCTTGGCCATCATTACGGTACCCGCTCCTGCCGCACAAAAAGTCGCTGACCAATTGATTGCCGCAGGAATCGAAGGTATCCTTAACTTTGCACCGGTCAGCATTCGTACCGATCGCGATGTCAAAATTTACAACGCAGATGTAACGTCCAGTCTGCAAAGTCTGGCGTTTTATTTGAATGAAAAAAAAGAGAATACATAGAAGGAGCGAGCTGCAGCTATGAAAACAATTGTCATCCATGGAACCGTTTTGACGGTCAATGAACAAAACGAGGTCATTTTCGACGGGGCGATCGCCTACGAAAACGGCAAGCTGACCTATGTAGGGCCGACTCCTGCCGACCTGGGCGGCTACGATGAAGTCATCGATGCCAAAGGAAAATACATCATGCCGGGCTTGGTGAATACGCACGGCCATTTGGGCATGTCCCTTTTGCGCGGATATTCGGATGATACGCCATTGCAGCAATGGCTGGAAGAAAAAATGTGGCCGCTCGAAGGCCAGTTTACCGGGGAGCATGTGAAATGGGGCTCCAGCCTGTCCATCATCGAGATGATTCGCACCGGTACCACCACATTCGTCGACATGTACGACCATATGGATGAAGTGGCCAAGCTTGTCGTCGAAACCGGGCAGCGCGCAGCACTTTGCCGCGGAATGATCGGCCTGTGTTCGGACGAGGAGCGCAAGCAAAAGCTGGCGGATTCCGTCGCATTCTCGCGTGAGTGGCACAAGCAAGCGGACGGCCGCATCACCGTCATGATGGCGCCGCACGCGCCGTATACGTGCTCGCCTGCATTCATTCAACAAATTTTGGAGAAAGCCGAAGAACTGAACTTGCCGATGCATATCCACATGTCCGAAACCCAATGGGAAGTCGCGCAAAACGTGCAGGATTATGGCGTTCGCCCGGTTGCCCACCTGGAAAACCTCGGCGTCTTCAACCGTCCGACATTGGTGGCGCATGCGGTTCATCTGACGGATGAAGAGATCGACATCTTGGCAAAATATGATGTGAAAGTATCGCACAATATCGTCAGCAACCTGAAGCTGGCGAGCGGGGTCGCACCGGTGCCGAAAATGCTGGAAAAAGGGGTGAGCGTCTCGCTCGGAACCGACAGCACAGCGAGCAACAACAACCTGAACCTGTTCGAGGAGCTGAAGCTGGCTGCCATTCTCCACAAAGGCGTGACGTTTGATCCGATCGTCGTACCGGCGGAAACAGCTTTGCGCATGGCAACGATCAATGGAGCGGACGGCGTGTTCCAAAAAGACCAGCTCGGCTCGCTTGAGGTGGGCAAGGCTGCTGACTTCATCATGCTCGATGCCAATCAGGCGCATTATCATCCGGCACACAATCCGATTTCGCACGTCGTCTATGCCGGCAACGGGCGAGACGTGACCGATACGGTCGTAGCGGGCAAATTTTTGATGAGAAACCGCGAGTTGTTGACCATCGACGAAGAACGCGCGATTTTTGAAGCAAATCGGATGTTCAACCTGTTGAAGCGATAAGGAAAAAAAGACTCCTGACGTTTGACGAGAACGGCAGGAGCATCAATGGTTGGAGTGTAGGGTTAGGTAGAGGTATTTTGGGATACACAAGCGCAAGCGACGTGAGACAGTTCTTCTTGGGGCCATATTTCCGTAAGCGGGGTATGGCGGAAGGAGAACGCGGCCTCTCTGGAAACCTGCCTAAGCGGTGAAGACAATCCAGCCCAGGAGACGCGGTACTCCTTTATCAGTAGCTCCAAAGCGTCGGGTGAAGTCGGAGTTACGTGGTTCACGCGCTCACCTCCTTGGGGGGTGTACATGTAGTATGACCACGGCTTGTTCCGCTATGTTTAGTAACTTTTCCACCCCGTTCTAAAACCTTCCCGTATAACATACGATGTAGGAAAAACAGCGGGGTGGGACAAGTATGTACATCAAGCGGGAAGAATTATGGTGGACATTGCCGATCTTGATCGCCCTTTTCTTGTTGGGCGGTAGCATTGCCAAGCTCCAGGAAGGCAAAAAATCGACGACGCCGACGATCGCTGCGCGCGAGGCTGCACCGAGTGACTTGCCTATGCAGCGTGAGTTGACGAGACAGCTGCTGGCGCAACTGACGCCGGAC
The DNA here is from genome assembly GCF_052072235.1 of Brevibacillus fluminis. Lineage (GTDB taxonomy): Bacteria > Bacillota > Bacilli > Brevibacillales > Brevibacillaceae > Brevibacillus_D > Brevibacillus_D fluminis_A. Next base: position 2,751,858 of record NZ_CM125436.1, read on the forward strand.
AAGCAGTCGCCGCTTTCCGTGGAAACGGACGGGCTGTTGTGGATCGGCCATTTTCAGAAGGACAGCATCGAGATTTCAACCGAACAGGATGGAAAAAAGCTGGTGATGCTGCGCTCGGACGGGGCGTTTCATTTTCAGGTAGACGGTCAGCCGCAGGATGCGCAAGCGCCGCCGTATTCGCTGTTTACACCGTTTGAGCATGCCCGGCTGCTGGACAAGGAGCTAAACGGCCTGGTGCCCAAACCGCTCCGAGATGCAGCTTCCGGCTGGCAGGGCTATCAGTTGGCGATGCCGGCAGGCGAGCTTAAAAAAGAAATGTCCGCGTGGCTGGGGCCGGCTTTTACGGAGGCGGAGATTGCCGACGCGCTCAAGCAGACAAAGATCGTCTATGAGCTGTGGTATGAACCGTCGCAGAAGAAGCTGAAACAGTTTACCATGGCGATCATGGGGCTAAATGAACAGCAAGGCAGCCATTCCAAACAGGAGCAGGTGACATTCCGTTTTTGAAACGGAAGGGCTTATAGGGTGCTCTGACGAACCTGTCCTTGCCCGCTTTCTGATTTTATGTAAAGGAGCAGCAACTCGTGTATGTACGCATTCTATTGATTGTCGTCGCCGTGGTTTTGCTGATCGGCGGTTTTTCCTCGCACCTGTTGTACAGCGTGGTGGCGGAAAAGCGCGATTTCGAGCAAGCGGCACGCGATTGGGCAGTAGCCAATACAGCGATTACGCAAGTGGACGAAGTGTATGAATACAGAGGCACGACGACATGTACCGTCGTGATCGGAAAAAATCAGCAAGGCACGCGGGCGATCGCCTGGAAAACGAAGGATTCCACGTTTTTTGACACGATGGATGGCAAATTGACGAAGGAAAGCGTTGCGGATGCAGTAACCAAACATTTTCCCAACGACCAGGTCGTGCACATCGTGCCTGGCATCGAGGACAAAAAGCCGTTTTGGGAAGTCGTCCTGAAAAACCCGAGCGGCGATTACACCTATCTGTACTATGATTTTTCGACCGGTCAAGTGACCAAGTCATTCACCATCCATCCGCCAGCAAAAACATAGCACACAGGGGGAGAGCAGATTGTCGATCATTCGAAACATTTATTGCGTAGGCCGGAACTATTCGCAGCATGCAGCGGAATTGGGCAATGACGTACCGACGTCGCCGATGTTTTTTTCCAAGCCGACACATGCGCTCGTCGAAGCGACGGGACAGACAATCGCGCTGCCAGGCAATCGCGGCGACGTTCATTATGAAGCCGAATTCGTGATCCGGATTGGCAAGCCGTATGCGGTCGGGATGAAGGCGGAGGACGTCATCGATGCGATCGGGTTGGGCATCGATTTTACGCTGCGCGATGTGCAGAGCGAACTGAAGAAGAAGGGCCATCCGTGGCTGTTGGCCAAAGGCTTCCCCAACTCGGCGGTGATTACGCGGATGCTGCCGTTTCCTGGGATGGACGTATGCGAGCGCACGGAGTTTTCCCTGTTGATCAACGGTGAACGGGTTCAGCATGCTACGATCCGCGAGATGATTTTTGATTTGCAGACGATTTTGGATTTTGCAGCGACTCATTATGGGGTCGGCGAAGGCGACCTCATCTATACCGGAACACCGGCAGGCGTCGGGGCTTCCGCGCACGGCGACCGGATGCAGCTGTTCTGGGGCGATGAGCTGCTGGGCGAATGCACGCTGCATATGGAAAACTAGAGGCATGGATGAAAAGACTCGTGGGGGTATCCTGCGAGTTTTTTTCATACAGATAAGAATTTAAAAATTCTTATCCCGTATAAGTGCAACCGCGGCTCCGCCAAAAAACATGGCGTAGCCAGGTTTTCTAAGGTTGTAGCACCCAGCTTTTCCATGTCAACAACTACCTTTCATTTTTGCGGGATCGACATGCTATACTTTGCTCATGACAGATAGCAAAAAGCTGTTGCAGCAAAGGGGGAGTAAGTGTTGACATTACGCAGATTACCGATCATGCTTTCCTTTCTCGTGACAATGGTCTTGTTGTTTGGCGGCTGGTATCTTTATCAGCAAATGGAGGTTAAAGAACCGCTGAAAACCGAAGTGCAGCAAATGACCTCCGCAACGCTGACAGACCTGAAAGTTGCAAAAGATCAAGTGATTGTGAAATTACACGTGACCAATCCGGACACGTTTCCGCAAGAATATCGCCAATTGCAAAAAGAATTGCAAGCATACAGCAATGGCCGTGAGATCGATGTTGAGGTGACCAACCAAGGCGAGCAGTTGAAAAAGATTTGGACGGATGGCCAGTTTGCCGTCAATGAGGCGATCGAGCTGCATGAGTACAGCAAGATCCCGCAGCTTGTAGCAGCGTGGAAGCAGACGTACAAGCTCGACTCGGCGGTTGCCAAAATGGATGATTCGACGATTTACATTTACATGAAGAACGGTCAGCAAGATTTTTACGCGATGCTGCCGCGCACCGCAACTACCGGGGAGGTGACGCTTCATGTCTAAAGAAATGCTCTATGGCGTGATTCCGGCGCTGTTGATTTTTCTAGTATTCCTGGGCGTTAACATTACACCGTTTTTGTTGTTTGGCGCCTTACTAGCGGGGTTGTTTTTTGTGATGAAGCGCCAAGGCAACATGAACTTTGGCAATAAAGCGAAGGCGGGCGCGCATGCCGTGCCGAAGTCGAACATTCAGTTCGTCGACATCGGCGGGCAGCAGCGCGCGAAAACGGAATTGAAGGAAGCGCTCGATTTTTTGATCTACAAAGATAAAATCGAACAGTATGGCATCCGTCCGATCAAAGGCGTGCTGCTCACAGGGCCGCCTGGAACCGGGAAAACGCTGATGGCGAAAGCAGCTGCCAACTACACCAATTCTGCGTTCGTGGCAGCGTCCGGCGCATCGTTTGTGGAGATGTATGTCGGGGTCGGTGCGCAGCGCCTGCGCGATTTGTTCAAGGAAGTGCGCCAGCTTGCGGAGAAGAACGGCCAAGATAGCGGGATCATCTTCATCGATGAGATCGACGTCATCGGCGGAAAACGCGATGGTCAGCAGCAGCGCGAATACGACCAGACGCTGAACCAGCTCTTGACCGAAATGGATGGGATCGCGACGAAAGACAAGCCGCGCATTTTGGTGATCGCGGCGACCAACCGCAAAGACATGCTCGACTCTGCGCTGCTGCGTCCAGGCCGCTTCGACCGGCACATTACGGTCGACTTGCCGGACAAAGGCGCGCGCGAACAAATTTTGACCATTCACACGGCGAAAAAGCCATTGGCGTCCGACGTTGATCTCGAACGCGTCGCACAGGAAACGTTCGGGTTTTCCGGCGCGCAGCTGGAAAGCGTCGCGAACGAAGCCGCGATTTACGCCATGCGCGATGAGTGCGATCAGATTGAGATGCGCCATTTCTCGTACGCTGTCGATAAAGTCATGATGGGTGAAAAAGTCGACCGCGAAGCGTCCACAGAGGAGAAAAAGCGGGTCGCGCTGCATGAGCTTGGCCATGCGATCGTCAGCGAGCGCGTGCGCCCTGGCTCTGTATCGCAGGTGACATTGAGCCCGCGCGGACAGGCGCTCGGGTATGTGCGCCAAAACCCGATGGAAGACCGTTATCTCTACACCAAAGAAGCGCTTGAACAGCAGATTATGGTTTGCTTGGGCGGCGCCGTCGCGGAAGAGATTTATTATGGCGGCCGCAGCACAGGCTCCAAAAACGACTTTGAACAAGCATTGGGCATGGCCCAGGAGATTGTCAACAGCGGCATGTCCTCGCTGGGGATCATCCATCCGCAGTATGTCGACAAGAGCAAGGTGCATGATGAGGTAAACAGCATCTTGAGCCGTCTGGTAGACAAAACGCGCGAGCTGCTCGGTCAGCACGACGAGGTTTTCCAGCAAAGCTTGCAGCAGCTGCTGGATCAGGAGGTCGTACATGGCGACCAGTTCCGCGCCATGCTGGAGACCATGGTACCTGTTGAAAAATTGGTGGGCTAAACGCCCATCTTTTTTTTGCATAAAAAAATGTGGTGGGTTTTCCCATGCCTGGGCCATCCAAGCCATAGAGCGCAACAGAGGAGGTTTTTTCCCCGTTTTCTCCCATTTTGGTCTGTCCGGCGGTGTCCTTCATCATGATCGCTGCATATTCTAGGCATGACATAGGCGAGAGTAACAACGATGAAGGAAGGGACAAAAATGGCGAAACAACCTCCCAAAAAAACCGCGAAACCAAAAAAGCCACAGCAGGAGCCCCTGTTTTTATTAGATAATGAACTGGAATTTGATTGGCTGAGCGAACTGCCTGAACCGGAGAAACCGGTGGAACGAAAGGAAACGTCCCCGCCACGCCCGAAAGCTGAGGACAAGACGGTTGCGAAGAATGTAGCCCCTTTCCCTCCTTTGCAAATGGTGCCAAAAGGGACGATCTCCTCCAACCAGAAATCATTTTCATCTGTCTTGAAAGAACGCAAAACAGAAAAACAGCAGCATCCGGTCGTGTATACGGATGATCTTTCCGACAACATCATTACGACGGAAAAAATCGCCAACCGGTCGATCGACGAAAGCAAGATCAAGCCTGGCAGCATTGGCACCAATCTGTTGAAGGACTATGCGGTGGACAGCTCAAAACTGGCCAACTACAGTGTCACGTCCAGCAAGCTGAGTCCGCATGTGATCGAGGAGTTCCATGTCGCAGACAATGCGATCTCGGGGAAAAAACTGCTGGATCGCTCCATTTCCGGAGACAAATTGATGAACAATAGCATTACCAGCGACAAGCTGGCGGACAAAACGATCGATGCGATGAAAATCGCCGAACAATCGATCGAAGCGAAGCATTTGCATCCGCAGGCGATCACGACGGATTTGATCCAGGATCAGTCCATTACCGCAAGCAAAATCAGGATCGGCTCGATCCAAACGGCAAATTTGGCGAACGGGGCCGTTGACAGTGCAAAGATCGAGGATGGGGCAGTAACGTCTGAAAAACTGGCGAACGGGGCCATTACCTCCGAAAAACTTGAGGAAGACAGCGTCGACAGCTACCATCTCCGTAATCAGTCGGTGCTCCACCGTCATTTGGGTGAAAATGTCGTCCACCAGGAAAACATTGCGGCCAACAGCATCCACCAGGAGCATCTGGCGAAAGAATCGGTGACAACCGAGAAAATCGCCAAACAAGCGATTACGAGTCAGCAAATTGCCGACAATGCGGTCAACAGCGCCAAGCTCGCACCAGAGGCTGTAAGCGAGTTCCACATTCAATCCAATACGATTCAGACGCGCAATCTAGTCGATGGGGCTGTTACCCAGAAAAAATTGGGCGATCAGCAAGTGACGACGAGAAAATTAGCGGAGCATGCGGTCACGGCCGAAAAAATTGCTCCTGGCAATATATATGGATTTCATCTCAATTCGGAAACCATCCAGACCGAGCATTTGCAGGAAGGGTCCGTCACAAAGGAAAAAATCGGCGGGCGCTCGATCGTTGCTTCTCATTTGTGCGATCGGATCATCGAAACGCAGCACCTTGCCGACAGCTCGGTCACAGCGAGCAAGCTTTCGGATCATTCGGTGACAGAGAACAAAATCGCCAACAATTCCATCACGGTCAATAAGCTTGCAGATGGCAGCGTGACCGGAGAAAAACTGCTGGATCACTCCGTCACGGGGCAAAAGCTTGCAGACGAATCGATCAGCAGCAAACATTTGGCCAAAGGCTTGATCAAAGCGGAGCACATCGCGCGGCAGGCGATCGCGGGCGGACACATCGGGTTTTATGAGATCAACCACGAGCATTTGCGCGATAAAGCGGTGCGCACGGAAAAATTGCAGGATCACGCGATCACACGGGAAAAACTTGCCGAGCAAAGCGTCGATAGCAGCAAAATCGCAACCCATTCGATCGATACCGATCACGTCATCAATGGGGCGATTACCGCCGAGAAGATTGATTTCCAATCGATTTTGCCCGAGCATTTGACAATGGGGGCGGTCGAGACCGAGCATTTGCGCACCGATGCCGTGACGAGCGATAAACTGGCCAATCATGCGGTGACGACCGAGAAGTTGCTCGATGGTTCTGTCACATCCGCAAAAATAGCGGAGCAAAGCATTGACGGAAACAAAATCATGTCACACTCGGTCGATACCAACCATCTCGTGGATGGAGCCGTCACGCATGAGAAAATCGCGGCGGAGGCCATCCATACCAACCATTTGAACCCGTCCTTGATCGGAACCAAGCATATCAGCAAAAAAGCAGTGACGGCAGAGAAGCTGCAGGATCAGGCTGTGACGTCAGAAAAGCTGCAAGATTCGGCGGTCGGTACTGCGAAACTGCAGGACCGCGCGGTAACGACAGAAAAGCTCGCCGATCATGCCGTTGGCGCAGAGAAGCTGAAAGATGGCAGCGTGGCCACGAACAAACTGAAAGACTATGCGGTGACAAGCGAGAAGATTCAGGATCATTCCATCACGGCAAGCAAGCTCGGCCCCAAAGCCGTTTCTGCAGCCGCTATCCAGGATCAATCGGTGACGGCCGACAAATTGCAGAATGATGCGGTCACCGCCGAAAAACTGCAAAATCAGTCGGTTGGGACGGAAAAGCTGAAGCAAAACGCAGTCACCACGGAAAAGCTGGCGGACAACGCGATCAGTAAAGAGAAGCTGCAGGATGAAGCCGTGACTGCTGCCAAACTGCAAAATCAGTCGGTTGGAACGGCAAAACTGCAAGATCATGCGGTGACGAACGAAAAGCTTGCCAACCACGCTGTCAGCGCAGAGAAGCTGAAAGACGGCAGCGTGTCGACAAGCAAACTGCAAGACGATGCGGTAACAAGCGGGAAAATTCAGGACTATGCCATCACCGAAAGCAAGCTCGGTGCGCAGGCTGTCTCGGCAGCCGCCATCCAAAACCAGGCGGTGACGGCGGAAAAGCTGCAGGATGAAGCGGTGACTGCGGCGAAGCTGCAAAATCAAGCGGTCGGAACAGAAAAGCTGAAAGATCGAGCGGTGACCACGGAAAAGCTCGCAGATAACACGGTCAGTACCGAAAAATTGCAGGATCAAGCCGTGACAGCGGAGAAGCTGCAGCATCAGGCGGTCGGGACGGAGAAGCTGCAAGATTTTGCGGTGACAAAGGAGAAATTGGCCGACAACGCGGTCAGCGCCGAAAAATTGCAGGACGGCAGCGTATCGGCGAGCAAGCTGCAAAACCAGGTGGTCACGACAGAAAAATTGCAAGATTGGGCAGTGAGCAATTGGAAAATACGCGATGGCGCCATCTCCCTCGACAAATTGCAGGATAAGGTCGTCGCGACGCGTAAACTGCAAGACCACGCAGTTACGACGGAGAAAGTGAAGGATCAAGCGATCACGACAAGCAAGCTCGCCGAGCAGGCCGTCACCACGCCGATCATCCAGGATCGCGCAGTGACCGCGGAGAAGCTGCACGATCAGTCGATCACGGAAGAAAAGCTGCGGGATGCATCCGTCTCGTCGAAAAAACTGGTCGATGCGGCCGTGACGACCGAGAAACTGGCCAATCAAGCGGTCAGTGGCGAAAAATTGCAAGATGGCAGCATTTCGACAAACAAGCTGCAAATGCAGGCGGTAACCAGCGAGAAACTGCAAGACTGGTCGGTCACCAGCCTGAAGCTCCGCGATGGCGCCGTAAACAGCGATAAACTGGCAGCAAACGCGGTTGCAAGCAGACATTTGGGTCTGGGCGCGGTGGAGTCGCGGCACCTCGGAATGGGCACTGTCGGTACACAGCACTTGCAAGCAGGAGCGGTTACAGGGGAACAGCTCGCACAGGCTGCAGTGACCACGAAGCATATTGCCGACCAGTCGGTTACACCGGAAAAACTCGCCTTCCAGCCTGTACAGACCAATAAGGCGGAAGGAGTGACATTCCAGCAGTTCGGGATCGTGCCGTTTACACTGGATACCGATGAAGTGATGGCGGAAGTGGCGATCACGTTTCCGACGGAGTATCAAAATGACGAGGTCGTCATCGTCGGAATGACCAATCAGCCGACCTGCTATACAACGCTGAAAGTCGTGAGCAATCGGGAAGCGAGATTGTATGTCGTCCGCCGCGATTCGGGATGGAGCATGCAAGGGTTGTTGTATTGGATCGCGATCGGAACACAGCAACCGACGGAGCGTGCGGCAGAAGTTGTGGAGAAAACGGACGTCCAGGTCATGGAGGAAGAGACGGCGGAACTGCAAGACGAACAGGCTGAGCCAATCACGCACGCCGATGAGGCGGGCGCGATTGTAGAGACGCAGTGGCACGAGCCGGTGGATGGGCAGGAAGCGATCAAGCCGGATGCGAGCGAGACCGAGGGTGAGAATGGAAACGATGGCATGGAACAGCCACAGCTGGAGGAATCAACGGCTGCTGTAGAACTGGAAGAAGAAAATGAGTCAGGCGAGAGCGAATGGACGGAATCTGCCCAATCAGCCGAGTTGGGTATGGTCATCATGCAGGACGAAGAGTCAACTACCGTTGACCAGGCATTGTTTTCAAACGAACAGGAAGATGAGTATTGGGATGAGGAACTCGATGAAGAAGATTTGATCGGGGAAGAGCTGGATGAGGCGGAACTGGAAAGAGATTTGGAGAGCTTCCTTGAGGAAGAGGATGGCGATGCAGACCAGTGGAGCGAGTCGAGCGATCCAGCCCCTACGAAATTAGGCGAAGCGTAATGGTGTAAGCGAACGGCAAGGCAAAAAAACTACCCGTCGTCAGAAAGAGCCGGGTAGTTTTTGTCTTCGCAGAACGGTTACACCTTGCTTGCCATCTTGGCTTTAAACTCCAAGCGCTTCCGGTGCAGGATCGGATCGGTGTATCCGTTTGGCTGCTCGCACCCTTTTACGACCAGCTCTACCGCTGCCTGGAAGGCAACAGAGTTGTCAAAGTCGGCAGCCATGGGCGTATACGCCGGGTCGCCCGCGTTTTGCTGATCCACGACTTTCGCCATGACTTTCATCGTAGTGAGGACCTGCTCTTCACTGACCACACCATGGTGCAGCCAGTTGGCGACATGCTGGCTGGAGATCCGCAGGGTCGCGAGGTCTTCCATCAGCCCGATGTTGTTGATGTCCGGCACTTTGGAGCAGCCTATGCCTTGTTCGACCCAACGCACGACATAACCGAGGATTCCTTGGATGTTGTTGTTCAATTCCTGCTGGATTTCCTCCTGTGTCCACTGTGGGTTGGTGACCACCGGAATGTCCAGGATGTCATCGCGGTAATCACGGATGTCCGCTTTAAACCTGTTCTGCACCTCGTTGACGTCGATTTGATGATAGTGGATGGCGTGAAGTGTCGCTGCCGTCGGAGAAGGGACCCAAGCGGTATTCCCGCCTGCCAGCAGGTGGCCGCTTTTTTGCTTCAGCATTTCTTTCATCAGATCAGGCATGGCCCACATGCCTTTTCCGATCTGGGCGCGGCCTTTCAGACCGCAGGCGAGCCCGATACGCACGTTAGACCGCTCATAGCTTTGCAGCCAGCGTGTGGTTTTCATTTCATTCTTGCGGATCATCGGTCCGGCTTCCATGGAAGTGTGGATTTCGTCACCTGTCCGATCGAGGAATCCGGTGTTGATAAATACGATCCGGTTTCTCACCGGAAAGAGGCAAGCTTTCAGGTTGAGGGACGTGCGGCGCTCCTCATCCATGACACCGATTTTGATCTGGTGACGCTGCAGTCCCAGCAAGTCTTCCACCCGGTTGAACAGTTCGTTGGCAAAAGCCACTTCTTCCGAACCGTGCATTTTGGGCTTGACGATGTAAATGGAGCCTTTGGCGGAGTTGACGAAGCGGCCGTTGCGCAGCAAATCGTGCTTGGCGATCAGACTGGTTACGACGGCATCCATGATTCCTTCCGGCACTTCCTGGCCGTCTTGATCCAGAATGGCTCCGTTGGTCATCAGGTGACCGACGTTGCGGACAAGCAGAAGAGAGCGGCCTGGCAAGGTAAACGCTTCGCCGGCAGGCGACAGGTACTTTCGGTCCGGCTGCAAGGTTCTGGTGACCGTCTTCGCACCCTTTTGGAAGGCAGCCGACAAGTCGCCTTTCATCAAACCAAGCCAGTTGCGGTACACAAGCACCTTGTCTTCCGCATCAACGGCAGCGACCGAGTCTTCGCAGTCCGCGATGGTGGTCAGGGCTGATTCCATCAGGATGTCTTTTACTCCTGCGGCATCCGTGCTTCCGATTGGATGGGCGCGGTCGATCTGGATTTCAAAGTGCAGCCCGTGATTTTTCAACAGGACAGCGGTAGGGTCAGCAGGATCGCCGGAATACCCCGCGAGACGGGAAGCATCAGCCAGAGTTGTCGTCTTGGCGTTGCCAAGTTCAACGCAAAGCGTCCCATCGACGATGGAATACCGTACGGCTTCTGAATGGGATGCCCCTTGCAGCGGCGCGGATTGGTCGAGGAACTGTTTGGCAAAGGCGATGACTCTCTCGCCGCGCACCGGGTTGTAAGTGCTGCCGCGCTCGGCGCCGCCATCCTCCTCGATCGCATCGGTGCCATACAGTGCGTCATAAAGGCTTCCCCAGCGGGCGTTTGCAGCGTTGATCGCATAGCGGGCGTTGTTTACCGGCACGACGAGCTGCGGGCCGGCCTGCAAGGTGATGGCATCGTCGATTCCCGCCGTATCAATTTCAAAATCCGCTACATCCGGCTCCAGATAGCCAATATGTTGTAAAAACGCCTTATATTCCGGGAAAGAAAACGCGTCCCTATGTTCCTTGTGCCAGCTGTCAATTTGGTGCTGCAGATGGTCGCGCTTTGCAAGCAGCGCCTTGTTTTTTGGGGTGAAGTCGTGAATTAATTTGTCAAAGCCGGACCAGAACTGTTCACTGGACACTCCTGTGCCTGGCAATGCCTCATTTTGGATGAACGTATACAGAATGCGGGAAACACGCAGGTTCCCGATCTCCATGTAATGCTCCATCTACCTCTCCTCCTTCTATTCATAAAAACGCAACATCACCGTGCAAGGGGATTCACAAAACCCATGCAACTGACTTGTATGTATTGTACAATAATGGTCATTATGACAATCATATATATTCGGAAAATTCTTTATGCATTTTCGTTATAAAGTGGGGTGACGACTAGTGGACATTCGACATCTGGCGTATTTTTCGGAAGTAGCCAAGCATTTGAGCTTTTCCAAAGCAGCTGCAGCCTTGTACGTATCACAGCCATCCATCAGCAAAGCGATCAAGAGTCTGGAAGCGGATCTGGGTGTCCCGTTGTTTTATCGCTCGACGAAACAGCTGGAGCTGACGGACGCGGGCAGAGCGGTGTTGACAAACGCCAAAAACGTCCTGGAATCGTTTCATAACCTCACGTCGGAGTTAAACGACGTGATGGAAATCAAAAAGGGCGAAATTCGGATCGGCATCCCTCCCATCGTCGGTGCGGCCTTCTATTCAAAACTCATCATCCAGTTCAAAGCGATGTATCCCGATATTGATATTCGCCTGAGTGAAGTCGGCACGAAAATGATCAAACAAGGAATCGAGGAAGGTTCGCTCGATGTTGGATTGGTCTGCAGTTATCCGCTGCAAAACGACGGTTTTGAAGGGATGAAATTATTGCAGGACCCGCTGATGCTGGTCGTTCACAAGGATAACAGGCTGGCTGCCCAACCGTCTATCCGTATCACGGAAATCGCAGGCGAACCGTTGATTTTGTATCGGAAAGATTTTTCGCTGCACGACCGTATTTTAGACGAGTTCGCCAGACACGGATTCGCTCCCAAAATCGTCTGCGAGAGTTCCCAAAAAGACTTTATGATCGAGCTGGTGGAGGCAAAGCTGGGAATTACGTTTCTGCCGAGCAAAATCTGCAGCGAGCTGGACCATCCCGCAGTGGTTGCACGGCCATTGCACGATGCGGACATTCGCCTGGAGCTGGGGTTGATTTGGAAGAAAGAGAAGTATGTGCCGTATTGCGTCCGCAAGTTTATTGACATGACGCAGCAGAAGATTCATGATCCGGTAAAGGCGGATGACGCATGAAAACGGGCAGAGCAAGGGGGGCTGGGCATAAACGGAAACAAGCGCAGCTTCTTTTTCCATTGGCGTAACGCCTCATCAGCTGTGACGTCCCTGCGCAATCCTTGTAGGGGCGACGGCGGCCGTGGTAGAATTTGTCATGCGATCGTCGCTTTCGTGAATAAGGGGAATGGTTCAAACGATACTAGAGAAAAACCACTCTTTCTTCGATCATGTTGCAGGTAATCAAGAGGCGTGTTCGCTAACGAATTGTATTGGAGTTGAAAGCAGACGATGAAAACGGAGATCATGAATCGATTCATCTCTTACGCGCAAGTTGATACACAGTCCGATGAGAGCAGCGAAACGTGCCCCTCGACACCAGGGCAGCTCGTGCTGGCCAAAATGCTCGTGGACGAGCTTGCAGCCATAGGGATGCAGGACGTTACGGTGGATTCGAACGGTTATGTCATGGCAACCCTTCCTGCCAATACAGACAAAGAGATTCCCACAATCGGTTTTCTTGCCCATATGGATACGGCCACCGATTTTACCGGGGCCGGCGTGAAGCCGCAAATCGTCGAAAATTATGACGGACAGGACATTGTCCTGAATGAAGAGCTGAATATCGTCCTTTCGCCGCGCGATTTTCCAGAGTTGGCCGGCTACAAAGGCCACACGTTACTGACGACAGACGGCACCACATTGCTTGGCGCTGACGATAAAGCCGGTATTGCCGAAATCATGACGGCTATGGCGTATCTGATTCAACATCCGGAACTGAAACACGGGAAAGTACGCGTCGCATTCACTCCAGATGAAGAAATCGGAAGAGGCCCGCATAAGTTTGATGTGTCCGCTTTCGACGCGGTTTATGCGTATACGATGGACGGCGGTCCTTTGGGCCAGCTCGAGTATGAGAGCTTTAACGCAGCATCAGCCTTCATTACGTGCAAAGGGAAGAACGTTCACCCCGGCTCGGCCAAAGGAAAAATGGTCAACTCTGCAAAAATAGCCATGGAGCTGCATGGAAGGCTGCCGGCTGATGAAACCCCTGAGAAGACGGAAGGCTATGAAGGCTTCTATCATCTGTCTTCCATTCAGGGCGACGTCGAGCAGACACAGCTTCGCTATTTGATCCGGGACCACGATCGGAATCGGTTTCAGGAGAGAAAGTCCGAGCTGGCCCGCATCGTCGAAGACTTACAGCAGAAATACGGAGAAAAGCGAATTGAGCTGGAAATCAAAGACGAATACTTCAACATGAGAGAAAAGATCGAGCCTGTCATGGAGGTCGTGGACATCGCGAAACAGGCGCTGGAAAACCTCGGAATCGCGCCGGTGATTCAGCCGATTCGCGGCGGCACGGATGGCTCCCAGCTATCCTACATGGGGCTGCCAACCCCGAATCTGTTTACGGGTGGGGAAAATTACCACGGACGGTTCGAGTATGTTTCCGTAGACAACATGGTGCAGGCAGTGAACACGATCATCGAAATCGTGAAGCTGTATGAACAAAGATACTAGATTCGTCAAGTTTTTATCGATTGTTTACATAACATACATTATGACAACCAAAAAACCATCCATTCAAAACTTTTTTGCCGCTCGTTGAAATTGAATCACGGCAATAGTATAATTGATAGGGTTTCATTGTCATGGTAAATGGAGGGAAATTGTTGATGTTAACAACAATCGCTCGAATCGGGCAGCATGTAGGGCAAGAAGTAAAACTGGGCTGCTGGCTGTACAACAAACGCAGCAGCGGTAAAATTCAATTCCTCCAGCTCCGCGATGGTTCCGGCTTCATCCAGGGTGTTGTCGTCAAAGCGGAAGTTAGTGAAGATGTGTGGGAAGCTGCGAAGCAGCTGACCCAGGAGAGTTCCCTGTACGTAACCGGCGTGGTGCGCGAAGAAGAGCGCTCGCAAAGCGGCTATGAATTGACCGTAACTGGTATTGAAATCATTCAATTGGTGGAAAATTACCCGATTTCGCTGAAAGAGCACGGTGTCGACTTTTTGATGGATCATCGCCACCTGTGGCTGCGTTCGCCACGTCAGCGCGCTGCGATGGCGATCCGCTCCGAGATCATTCGGGCCGTATACGAATTTTTCCAGGAGAACGGGTTTTACAAAGTCGATCCGCCGATTTTGACACCAACGTCTGCGGAAGGAACGACCAACCTGTTCCACACCAAATATTTTGAAGAAGACGCTTATCTTTCGCAAAGCGGACAGCTGTATATGGAAGCTGCAGCGATGGCGCTGGGCCGCGTCTATTCGTTTGGACCAACGTTCCGTGCGGAAAAATCGAAAACACGCCGACACTTGATCGAGTTTTGGATGATCGAGCCGGAGATGGCGTTTGTGGATCATGAAGAAAACTTGCGAATTCAGGAAAATTTCGTCAGCCATATCGTTCAGTCCGTGCTGAAAAATTGCCAGCGCGAATTGAAAACGCTGGAGCGCGACGTGACCAAGCTGCAAAACGTGCAAGCGCCGTTCCCGCGCATCACGTATGACGATGCGATCAAGCTGTTGCAGGAAAAAGGCAGCGAAATCAAATGGGGCGACGATTTCGGAGCGCCGGATGAGACGATGATTGCCGAGCATTTTGACAAGCCGGTATTCATCACGCACTATCCAACCGAAATCAAGGCGTTCTACATGAAGCCGCATCCAGATCGTCCTGAAGTCGTGCTGTGTGCCGACTTGATCGCACCGGAAGGCTACGGCGAAATCATCGGCGGTTCGCAGCGGATTGATGATCCGGAACTGCTGGAAGCGCGCTTCAAAGAGCACGAGCTTTCCGAGGATGCCTACAAATGGTACATGGACCTGCGCAAATACGGCACAGTGCCTCACTCCGGCTTTGGCCTGGGCTTGGAGCGCACCGTCGCCTGGATTTGCGGATTGGATCACGTACGCGAAACCATCCCCTTCCCACGCCTGCTGTATCGCCTCTATCCATAAGAAGAGCAACGACAAGCGCATTCCCGGTTTGCAGGGGGATGCGCTTTTTTTACTTGCCCTCGGGTGGGCGAAAACCTGCAAAAATGTGGGCACATTAGCATCTAGGCGTGGACAGGCACGCTTGGTATAATGAAGGGTGAGGTGAAAAAACGACATGGATCGACAAATATTACAGTTATTGCAGGAAGGGGCCACCACCATCACCAACCTGCTCTTGAAACGATACAAGCGCTTGTCTCTTTCTGACGAGGAAATGATGCTGATCATTCATCTGCTTTCCTTTCAACAGGAAGGAAATCGGTTTCCAACTCTTTCCCAGTTAGAGGAGCGGCTGTCGATGCCGGGAATTCGCCTTATTCAATCCTTACAAAAGTTGACCAAGGAAGATTGGATTGCGATCGATGAAATCGTTGACCCTGAAAATGGAAAGCGCTACGAGCAATATAATTTGCAGCCTTTGTATTACAAGCTGAACCGTTTGCTGATGGAAGAGCAGTCGTTCGTGGTGCCGGTTTCTGAATCGTTTCCGTCTCCGCGATTGGATACAGACGGGGGCGAACATCCCGAGAGCCTCTATTCACAGTTCGAGCAAACGTTTGGCCGGCCGCTCTCCTCGATTGAGATCGAGACGATGCAATGCTGGGTGGAGCAGGACCGGTATTCGGAAGAGCTGATCATGACCGCCCTGCGTGAGGCGCAGTCGGTCGGGAAGCTGTACATCCGCTATATCGACCGGATTTTGCTGGAATGGACCAGGCAAAAAATCACGACTGTGGAGGAAGCGCGCAACTACAGCTTGCGGTTTCGCCGACCATCCATGCAGCGATAACCATAGCCCAAAACCGTTACGCACATGCGCAACGGTTTTTCTAATTTTCTCACCTGCACACGTACCCATTAAAACCTCCCTACATACGCTATAGGAGAAGCTGAAGGCTGCAGGCTGCAGGCCCGAGGTTTGTAAGGAGGGATTCGCATGGAAAAGAAAAGAAAACAGGAAAGCTCGCACTGGACGATTCCCGGTGTTTTTTACGGCGAGGTGGAGGCGATGGATGCCGTCCAGCGCGTGCCAGCCGTCGTAGCGCAGCAGGAAGAGTGGACGGGAGGTGCCGCTCATCCCGTCATGGAAACGGCAAAATCAGAGGAAATGGCTGCACTTGTGGCAGAGGTCGCGCTACTGAAAGACACGCTGAAGCAGTTCGAGGATCGTCTGAAAGTGGTGCAGCTGGAGCATAAACGCGAGCGTGAGCGACTCTACCAAATGGTTCTTTTGTTGAAGCAGGAATGGGAGCGAGCGCGAGATGAACATCGCTATCGTTAGCCCTGGCCCTTTTACCGTACCCCCGGTGAAAGGTAGCTCGGTTGAGCATGACATCGATGAAGTGACCAAAGCGATGCCCGGTGAGCACAACATCACCATCTATACGCGCAAATGCTCCACATATCCGAAATCCGGGCGAAAAGACAACATCTTTTACCTTCGGCTGCGATACGAGGGTCAAAGCGATTACATCAGGCGGGTCATCAAGGAAATCAAAAAAGAGGCGCCGCCCGACATCATCATGGTCGAAAACCGGCCCCACTTTGTGCTGGCGCTGCGCAAGGTGTTTCCCCGCATCCCGATCGTGCTGAACATGCATTCGCATGTATATGCTACAGCGCCGTTGATCAGTAAAGCGAAGATGAAAAAAGTCGTGAAGCAGATGGATGGCCTTATTACCAACAGCCACTTTTTACGACAGCGCTTGATGAAGGAGCACCGCATTCCCGAACATAAGGCGCATGCGGTGCATCTTGGCGTTGATACACAACCGTATCAGAAGCAGGCGGATTCGCCTGAACTCAACAAGCTGCGCAAAAAGCTGGGCATCACCGCCAATCACCGCGTCCTGTTTTTTGCGGGCAGGCTGATACCGGCAAAAGGCGTACACGTTTTGCTTGAATCGTTCCAAAAAATCGCCCGTCAAGATCCAAAAGCGATTCTTTTGATCGTGGGGGGAACCGGCTATGGCAGCAATCGCCTCAACGACTATGTGAAGAAGCTGCATGCGCTGGCGAAACCGGTCGAAAAGCAGGTGATCTTCCAAAATTTTGTACCGTCGCACGACATGCCGCTCTATTTCCAGCTTGGACATGTCGTCGCGACGCCATCTACCTGGGAGGAGCCGTTTTGCCGCGTCAATCTGGAAGCGATGGCAGCGGGGAAACCTGTCATCACGACGACCACCGGCGGTGTCAGCGAGGTGGTGAAGGAGGGACATACCGGGTTTTTGATCGCGCCTGGCGATTGGAAGCGGGATTTGCCATCGATCTGGGAGCAGATGTGGAAATCGGCGCTCCTGCGCACGCAGCTGTCCAAACAGGCCCTCCGCCGTGCTGAGGAATTCAGCTGGCAGGCGACCGCCTACGGCTACCTGAATGTCTTCCGCCACGTCCTGCAGCAGGAAAAACTGGTCCAAGATAGGCAAAAGCATTTTCTTATCGGGTAATAGTCAAGCGTACAGTCTCGAACAGGATGAAAGCATATCTTGTAGATATCGCAGCAGAATTAGGAGTGATAGAACATGAAAGGGTTAATTTTATGTGCTGGTCGCGGCACTCGATTGTACCCCCTCTCCTATTCCCAACCCAAAACACTCCTCCCCGTAGCGAATCATCCTGTTTTATATTATTGCATCCAAAAGCTGGTTGAGAGCGGCATTCACGAGATCGGTATCGTGATCCATCCCTCCCAATCGCAAATCAAAGAATATGTAGGGGACGGCAGCCGCTTTTCTGCGAAACTTCACTTTTTCGAGCAGGCGCAGCCATTGGGAATCGCCCACGCGGTAAAGCAGGCGCGGGATTTTTTGCAAGACAGCCCGTTTCTCCTGTTGCTGGGCGATAATTTGCTCATGGACTCGCTGGCGCAGCTGCGCGCCACGTTTGAAGCGGCACAGGCTGATTGCTCGATCCTTTTGCGTCAAGTGGACCGGCCGCAGGATTACGGAATCGCCGAGCTGAAAGATGGGCAAATCGTCTCGATTACGGAGAAGCCCAAGCAGCCGAAGAGCAATTTGGCTGTAATCGGCGCTTATTTGTTTACACCCGACATATTCACGATCATCGATACTTTGCAGCCGTCAGCGCGCGGCGAATACGAAATCACCGACGCGATCCAGGGGCTGCTTCTACAAAATCGTAAAATCACCTATGCCATTACGCATGGCGATTATTCCGACGTAGGGACGATCGAACGATGGCTGTCCGCCAATCGCTGGATGCTAGAGAAGCGCTTCGGCAAGGAAATCAGCGTGGGAGCCACCAGCATCGTGGAAAACTGCGAGTTGATTGGGCCCGTTGTCATTGGAGAGGGATGTGTGATCCGGAATAGCAAAATCGGACCTTATGTGTCCATTCAGGACGGAGCGGAGCTGATCAATTGCTATGAGATACGCGACAGCATTTTATTGGAGAAAACATCCATGATCGACATTGATTGGGAGGTTCAGCGGAGCGTATTCGGACGCTCATCGCAGATGGTAGGCAAACCGCAGGAGCATAACGGGATCTTCATCGTCAGCGACCGTTCGTACATTTTGTTTCCGCAAACCAAAAAGAGGTCGGAGCCATGAATACACCCTTATTTACCGTTGTCATCCCTACGTACAATCGGGCCAACATGGTGAAAAAAGCGATCGATAGCGTGCTCAACCAGACGTACAAAGGCTGGAAGCTGCTGATCATCGACGATGTCTCGACGGACAATACCAAAAAGGTCGTCTCACCGTACCTGATGATCCCGCACGTCCAGTATTACTGTATGGAGAAAAACGGCGGCATTTCGCGCGTCATGAATACGGCGCTATCGATGGTCGACACGCCGTATCTGGTTCAGCTGGATTCCGATGACTGGCTGCCGCGCAAGGCGCTGTCTGCCATCGCCCGCCGCATTTATCGGGACAGCGGGAAAACAGCCATGTTTTACGGCAACCTGCGGGTCTGGCGGATCGGCAAGCAGAAAAAAAAGCGCAAGCCAGGAGCGAAGCCGTATTTCCATGTCCGGCACAAAAGCTTCCCCAACAAGTATAGCTTTTTGAAATACAACCGCTGGATGGTGGCGCCGCGATGCTATCGGGTGGATGCGCTGCGGGAGGTCGGGGGTTGGGATACATCCGACAAATACCACGGGCGGATTATGGAGGATCGACGGATCATTTTGCGCTTGATCGAACGGTACCCGATCAAATGGATCGATCGTACCCTCTATAATCGGACGAAGCATATCGGGCAGCTGACGGACCGGAAGACCGTCCGCAAACGAAATTATTTGCGACGCAAAACATTCACCTATTATCTCAAAAAGTGGGGCAACAAATACAAAGCCAAATTCGGCTATAACAATGGCTATTTGGTCATCCGCAAACTGAAGAGGAGGAGGAAACGATGATGAAAACTGCGCTTGTCACAGGTTGCGCCGGGTTCATTGGGTCCCATCTGGCAGGGCGGCTGCTCGCGCTGGGCTATCGGGTTATCGGCATCGACTGCTTTTATGCCAACTATGATGCTGCCATAAAGGAGCGGAATCTCCAGTCGCTACTGCCGCATCCGGCATTCACCTTCCTCCCTGTTTCTCTTCAGCAGGTGGATTGGCCGACCGTACTCGCAGGTGTTGAGGAGTTGTATCATCAAGCGGCGCTTCCCGGCGTGCGCAACAGCTGGGGCACCTCGTTTGCCTCCTATGCGGAACAAAACATCACGGCGACACAGCAGCTTCTGGAAGCGTGCCTGGCCCATGGTCAAGTAAAAAAAATCGTTGTCGCATCCTCCTCTTCTGTATACGGAACCATGCAGCAAGGATTGACGAACGAATCGGCGGAGATCAACCCGACCTCTCCCTATGGCGTGACGAAAGCGGCGATGGAACAAATTTGCAAAGTGTATGTCAAAGCGCATCAACTGCCGATCGTGATGCTGCGCTACTTTACGGTCTACGGACCCCGGCAGCGCCCGGATATGGCGTTTCACCGGTTCATCCACAAAATGGCGGCGGGCGAGCCTATCCAGCTTTACGGTGACGGGCAGCAAACGCGCGATTTCACGTACGTCAGCGACATCGTAGAGGCCAATCTTTTGGCTGCAACACACGGCGGGGCGGGGGATATTTTCAATATCGGCGGCGACCAGGAAATCAGCTTGCTGGAAGTGGTGCACATCATCGGGCAGCTGCTTCGCGTGAAGCCGCAGCTGCAATTTTTGCCCGAGCAGCTCGGCGATTCGCGGCGCACGTGTGCAGATATTACGTTTGCCCGCCAAAAGTTGGGCTATCGGCCCGCCGTGCCGCTCAAGACGGGGTTGACCGAGCAGATTCGCCATGCTTTTTCACAAGGCACACACACGTAGAAGGGGTTGGGCTTTTATGGATCGTGTCTTGGTTTATCGCCGGAAATATTTGCAGCGGAGCGAGACGTTCATCTACGAGCAGCTTATCGGTCACAAGCGCGTCATGCCGGTCGTGCTGACGCGCTCCCGTCCGGTGAATCGCAGGCAATTTCCGTACGCGCCGATCTATGTGAAGAAGCATCTTGGCGGCATGAAGCACTGGCTCAAGCAAAAGCGCATCAAGCTGATCCACGCGCGCTTCGGCACCGCCGGGGTCGAAATGATCGGAATCGCCCGAAAGTCCAGGGTGCCGCTGCTCACGTCATTCCACGGCTTCGACGCAACAAAGCAGGTGAAGGCGAGCAAAGCATACCGTCGCAAGCTGCGCTACCTCTTCAAAAAGGGCAGTGCATTTACGGCAGTGAGCGACCATATGAAACGACGTCTGATCAAGCTGGGCTGCCCGGCGAAAAAAATCACCCTGATCCGCTCCGGGATCGATTTGCAAAAGTTCCCGTTCGTACCGCCCCATTTGATTTATAACGACCAAATCCGTATCCTGTCAGTAGGACGCCTGACGGAGAAAAAAGGCATGGATACGTTGATCCGCGCGTTTGCCTATGTGCGGAAGAAATACCCGAATGCGCGGCTCTTGATCGTCGGCGAGGGAGAAGAAAAAGCCAAGCTGAAGCGGCTGATCCGGAAAAAGAAATTGAAAGGATTCGTGAAGCTTGCGGGAGCGCTCCCACATGCGCAAGTGCAACAAGAGCTACGGCATTGCCACCTGTTCGTGATCGGCTGCAAGACGGCCAAAAATGGCGACCAGGAGGGCATCCCGAATGTGCTGATGGAGGCGATGGCCACGGGTCGGCCTGTCATTTCCACCCGTCACGCCGGCATTCCCGAATTGATCAAGCATGAGCGAACCGGCTTTCTCGTGCCGGAGAAGTCGCCTGCCAAGCTGGGCCGAATGATCACGCGCGTGCTGGCGGAACGGGAAACATGGCCGGCGATCGTTGCACAGGCGCGAGCCAAAGTGGCGGAACAGCACGATATTACGAAACAACGGCGCAAGCTGGAAGATTTGTACGTGAGTTTGATAGAGAAACATCAGGCAGGAGGGGGGAAACGATGAACATTTCCGTTATCGGAACCGGCTATGTCGGCTTGACCACAGCCGTATCTTTTGCGTTAATGGGCCACGATGTGATCGGCATTGACATCGATCAGGCCAAAGTGGCGCGTCTGCAAATGGGGGAAGCCGGAATCTACGAACCAAATCTGGAGACGGAATTGCAAAACATGCTGGCATTGGGCAAAGTTACGTTCTCTTCTTCTTTGGAAGAGGGGATTCTTTCGTCCAGGGCTATTTTTGTATGCGTGGGAACACCGCCGCTGCCGGATGGCTCTGCGGATTTGAGCGCCTTGAATCAGGTGCTGTCGTCCATCAAGGAGCGGGTGAAGGCTGCCGCAGGCGCGTCCGGTGTCACTCGCGTGGTCGTCATCAAAAGCACCGTGCCGGTCGGAACCAATGACCGCATCGCCCGCCAGTTCGCTGACGTACCGGGGCTGCTCGTGGCCTCGAATCCCGAATTTTTGCGGGAAGGGTCGGCACTGCATGATTCGCTGCACCCGTCAAGGATCGTGCTTGGAACGGAAGAGCCTCAGGCGCTTGCGATTTTGGAAGAACTGTACGATTCGCTTGTTTGCGAGCGGGTGCGGACCACACGCGCCAACGCCGAGATGATCAAATACGGGTCGAATGCGTTTTTGGCGACCAAAATTTCGTTTATGAACGAGCTGGCGCGCCTGAGTGCGGCGCTTGGCGCAGATATTACCGAAGTTGCGCGGGGCATGGGCCTGGACCCCCGGATCGGACCTTACTTTCTAGGAGCAGGATTAGGCTATGGCGGCTCGTGTTTTCCGAAAGATACGTCCGCGTTGTCCGAGCTAGGTGCGCAGCATGGCGTCGATATGCCGCTGCTAAAGCAAGTGCAGCAGGTCAATGAGCTGCAGCCTGTCTGGTTTGTCGAGCAGATGAAAAAGCAGCTGCCTGCGCTCGCCGGACTCAAAATCGCTTTGCTGGGACTTTCGTTCAAACCGCAAACCGATGATTTGCGCGAGGCCGCATCCTTGCGCCTGATTCCGCTCCTGCGGCGGGAAGGGGCGGTTTTGAGCGCGTATGACCCGCTTTGCAACGAGCGGGTCCGAGGGCTGTATCCGGACATGGAATTTGCCGACGATCCGTATGCGGCTCTTGCCGGCGCAGATGCCGGCGTGCTCGTGACGGAATGGGAGCAGTGCGTGAAGCTTGATTTTACCCGCGTGAAAAACAGCTTGCGGCAGCCGTTCCTGTTCGACGGGCGGAATGCCTGGGACAAACGGGCCGCCAAGGACGCAGGGTTGACCTATATGGGCGTGGGGCGCACGTGAGCGATACGCACCTCAGGCAAGGGCCGTCTCTTTCTTTTGTGAAAGGGACGGCTTTTTCGCTTCCATTACAGGCTGCAGGGAACACTTCTATTTGAAGTGAAGCGATGTTTTAGGGTACCATGGAAGATATGGGAAATTGAAAGGAGTGATCGTAGTGAACAAGTCGAAAACATTGCCGAAGCGCCATGAAATTCCTGCGGAGCACAAATGGAAGCTGGAGGACATTTACGCGTCGAACGACCTTTGGGAGCAGGATGCGGTCAAAGTAAAGGAAATGGCGGCGAAAATCAGCTCCTATCAAGGAACGCTCGGTGAATCCGGGGCGCGTTTGCTCGAAGCGCTCACGCTCCAGGATGAGCTGACCCGTACGATGGATCAGCTGTACGTCTATGCGCGGATGCGCCGTGACGAGGATAATGCCAATGCCACGTACCAAGCGCTTACAGACCGTGCGACGACTCTGTCTGTGCAGGTTTACAGTGCGCTTTCTTACATAGAGCCGGAAATTTTGGCAATCCCGGACGACCGCCTGCGCGCATTTCTGCAGGAAGAGGCAGGGCTGGCGCATTACAGGCAGCATATTGAGGAAATCGTGCGGTTCAAGCCGCATACGTTGTCGGCAGCGGAGGAAGCGCTGCTGGCCGAGATGGGCGAGCTTTCCGGAGCGCCTTCCAAAATTTTCGGGATGCTGAACAATGCCGATTTGCGCTTCCCGATGATCAAGGATGAGCAGGGCGAAGAGGTCGAGCTGACAAAAGGGCGTTATACGCAATTTATGGAAAGCAAAAACCGCGACGTGCGCAAGGAAGCGTTTGAAGCGCTGTATGCGACCTATGGCAAGCACCGCAATACGATTGCTGCCACACTCACCTCTGCGGTCAAGCGGGACGTCATTTACGCTAAAGTGCGCAAATATGAGTCCGCGCTGAAAGCATCGCTTTTCTCCGACAACATCGATCAGTCCGTGTACGATAATCTGATCGCGACCGTCCATGAGCATCTGCCGCTGATGCATCGGTATGTGGATCTGCGCAAACGGATGCTTGGATTAGATGAGCTGCATATGTACGATCTGTATGTGCCGATCGTTCCGGAAGTCAAGATGGACATTCCGTACGACCAGGCTGTGGAAACCATTCAAGTCGCCTTGCAGCCGCTTGGCGAGGATTACGGCAAAGTCTTGCGCGAAGGCTTCACCTCCGGCTGGATCGATGTGCATGAGAATGAGGGCAAGACGAGCGGTGCGTATTCATGGGGCTCCTATACGACGCACCCGTACGTCCTGATGAATTACCAGGACAACGTCAATAACATGTTCACGCTGGCCCATGAAATGGGGCATGCCTTGCACAGCTACTATTCCAACAGCAATCAGCCGTACACGTATGCAGGCTACCGGATTTTTGTCGCCGAGGTGGCCTCGACGCTGAACGAAGCGCTGTTGATGCAGCATCTGCTCGCGACGACAACCGACAAGGCAGAGCGCATGTATTTGCTCAATTATTACATGGAGCAATTCCGCGGCACGCTGTTCCGCCAAACCATGTTTGCCGAATTCGAGAAGCTGATTCATGCCAAAACAGAGGCGGAGGAAGCGTTGACCGCCGATAGCCTGTCTGCCATGTACCGCGAGCTGAACGTGCAGTATCATGGTGAACAAATGGTGGTCGACAGCCAGATCGACCTGGAGTGGGCGCGCATTCCTCACTTCTACAACAATTTTTATGTGTACAAATATGCGACCGGCTTCTCGGCAGCGATTTCGCTCGCCAAGCAAATTTTGAGCGAAGGCGCGCCTGCAGTTGAGCGCTACCTCACCTTCCTCAAGAGCGGCGGCTCCGATTATCCGCTCGAGCTGTTGAAAAAAGCGGGCGTCGATATGACATCGCCAGAACCGATCAAGGAAGCGCTGGCGGTGTTCAAAGAGCTGCTGGATGAAATGGAAGCGTTGAGCAAGGACGTGTAAAAAAAAAGGCAGGGCGCTCCTGGATCGAGGGGCGCCTTTGTTTTTGACACAGGAATGGCCCGCGCGGCTGGGAAACCCGCCATGCTTTGCTTGGCGGAGACGATCGCGTGATAAGCGCTTCCCAAAATGAGTAACAGCAGGCATGGCAGCGAATACTAAAGGGACTATTTGCGGCAAATAAGGAGCGGTTGGGATGCAATCTTCCGCGAACAAGCAACAGTCTCTCCTGCTTTTTACCTTGTCTGGCTTAATTGCAATCAGTTTGCTGACGATCTTCATCGCGACGCGCGAGCTGCCGGGTTATCCGTTTTTAAAACGGCAAGCAGCATGGGTTGTGGTAGGCGCGGGCTTGCTTATCTTTTTGCAGCGGCAAAATTACCGGATGTTTGTGAAAAACGCAGCCTGGCTCTATGGGTTCGGGCTCGTCTTTTTGCTGTCCGTCTTTGTGCTCGGTCGAAAAGTGAACGGAGCCATCAGCTGGATCGACCTTGGTTTTTTTCGCATGCAGCCGTCGGAAATCACCCGGTTGACCACGCTGCTATTGCTCGCCAAAGTCTACGAAACGTGCAAAGGCGAATGCAGACAGGCGCGACAAGTGCTGCTTTGTTTGACCGTGCTGGCTGTACCCACCTTTTTCGTCTTGCTCCAGCCTGATTTGGGCATGGCCATCATCTATTTTTCGCTGTGCGGCTGTTTTGTGCTGCTGACGAGATTTTCCGGGGAGCTGATCCGGCTGTTGGTCGTTTGCGTCTGCGTCGTCGGCATCCTCTTTGCGGCTGTCGTGCAGGTGGTGCCGGAATTGCCCGATCAGCTGCTGCGGCCCCATCAGCTCGAGCGATTGACGTCGTTTTTGCATCCCGAAACCGATCCGCTCGGAAGCGGCTATCAATACATTCAGGCGCGGTCTGTCGTCGGGAGCGGACAATTGGGCGGGACAGGCTTGCTGTATGTTGTGACATCAAACGGAGGGAAGCTGCCGGAGCAGCATACCGATTTCATCTTTGCCGTGATCGCGCAGCAATGGGGCTTTATTGGCGCGAGCGTGCTGCTGCTGCTCTATTTTTTGCTGTTTTACATCATGGTGCAGTGGGCGATGGGAACGCCGGACCCGTTTGCTTCGTTTTTTATCAGCGGGATGGTGATTATGTGGTTTTTCCAAATATTCGTCAACATCGGGATGAACATCGGTTTGTCGCCGATTACCGGGTTGACGCTGCCGTTCATCAGCTATGGCGGCAGTTCGTTCATCACGAACATGATGGCGCTCGGCTTGGTGCTCAGCATGAAAACACCGCCGCCGCTGTGGGAGTTTGAATAAAAGAAGGCCGGTTCGATGCAGGGAAGCCTGCTCGCACCGGCTTTTTATGTTTTGGGGGAGTGTCAAAAGTCAAAAGCCTGTCCAAGGCTCATGCAGGGAGACGATGCGTACAGCTAACTGGAGCTGGAACTGCGTCTCCGCATCGGTCAAGTCGAATTCGCCCAAAGAGATGGCGCGGTCCAGCCGATAGCGCAACGTTTTCGGGTGGATGTTCAGCTCCTCGGCTGTATGCTTCAAGTGAAAGCCCAGGCGCGCGTACGTAAGCAGCGTCTGAATCAGCACATCCCCGTTTTTGACCGTGGACAAATGCCCGAACAGCTTGTGCAAAAAAGTGGCGCGTGCGTTCGCGTCGCCCTGAAGCACCCGTGGTACCAGAAGATCCTGGAACCGGTGAAAATGGCCGAACGTCATATTCGGCAAAATCGAGCAAACCTCCTTGTAGCCTTGCTGGATGTCCGCAAAACCTTGTTGGGGCAAGCTGACGGCAAAAGAGAGGTCCGGCCCTTTCATCGCTTGCCAAAAAAGCTGGGGATTGACCTCGCTTGGGATCAGCAGAAAGATTTGATTTTGCATGAACGACAGCACGGTCGGCATCTTCAGATCCTGCAGCTTTCGCTTGGTTTTTTCGATGAGACGATCCCGCTTCACGATCCCCTCGTGCGAAAGGGGAATGGGCGAATCGAACACAAGCATGCCGACCGCATACATCCCTTCCGGATCAAAGCCGAGCAGACGGGCGCGACTGAGCACCTGCTCGGTCAAGATGAATTGACCTTCCAAAAGCGAATCGAGAAACGAATGCCCGAGCTGCGCTTCAAGCGAGGCAAGCTCGCGCTGATGGGAAATGTGCATCGCCATCAAAATGGCGGCGTATTGCGCGGCATGCTGGTCGAGATCGCTAAGCGGCTCCTGACCTTCCAATATCCACAAAAACCCGACGATCTCCCATTTGATCGAGATCGGGCAAACAATCCGTGCGGGCACATGGGCTTGCGGATCAGCCGGAAGTCGTTTGATACGCAGCGACGAGCGCGAGGCGAGCAAGTTCTCTTTCTCCTGGAACAGCTTATCAAGATCAATGCCGTCCGTTTCGCCTGATCCCTTTTGGGCATGCGACGCCAGGATGGAACCGTCCGCATGCTGAATATAGATGCTGCGCTTCAACAGCACGCCCAGTTTGCGGGCGATGTCCTGGAGGCTTTTGGCATCCAGTGCAAGCTGGCTCAGCTCCTGATGGATCAATTCTGCATGCTCTTGTATTTTGTAATGGAACGTGAGCAGCATGTTCAAAATTTCTTCGGTAATCGTGGCAAAAGGGACTTCCCACGGAATCTCGATGAGCGGAAACTGCAGCTCTTCGGCCATGGCGACGGCGGCTTCCGGCATTTGCTCGAAATAGTGCGGTACCGCCAATCCTAATCCGGCGAGGCCGCGAGCGGACAGATCGCGAATCAATGCTTGCTGGGCCTCGGGTTCATGAGGCCATGAATACCCCGTCGTCAGCAGCAATTCACCGGATCGCACCCATGGCAGCGGATCAGGCAAGTCCACGATATGCACCCAGCGGACAAGCCGTTGAAGCCCTTTCGAACCAGCGACGACTTTGGCGTGCTTGAGTGAAGGAAGCTGGAGGGCATCAAATACTTTCATCGGAAAAATCCTCTCCTGTCAAGATGAATACCTTTCGTGGCTGTTGAAAGGAAGAGAACGGAAGCGTATGTACCGATCGGATAAGTAGGAGCTTTTGTATTTTAATGGATTGAAGTGTCCGGTGTAAATAAAAAAATCGATTGCCTATAAAATTCGATCGATTGTCGGTGTTTATGCAAAGAGCGGTATCTTTTTTCTATCTCTCACAGATAATACGTGGGACAAACATTCCTCTTTCAAAGCAGATGACTTTAGTTGTATTGAACTTTATGATTTTTAAGAATTCTTTTTTAACATACCTTAAAATTGTGGGGGAAGAGAAGGAGGAAGAATGCCAATGGCGACAGACACAAAATTGCATAAGCAGCTCAAAACACGGCATTTGACAATGATTTCGATCGGTGGGGTAATCGGCGCCGGTTTGTTCGTCGGAAGCGGTGCCGTCATCAACGCGACAGGTCCGGGAGCTGCGCTTTCCTATGCGATCTCCGGCTTGCTGGTCGTGCTGGTCATGCGGATGCTGGGCGAAATGGCAGTAGTAAATCCTGACTCAGGTTCATTCGCTACCTATGCCCATCAGGCAATGGGACCGCTCGCCAGCTACACGATCGGGTGGTTGTACTGGTTTTACTGGGCGATCGTGATCGCCATTGAAGCGACGGCAGGCGGTGCCATCGTTCACGGCTGGATCCCGGGGCTGCCGGTTTGGGCCATCAGCCTGATCTTGACGTTCTTGCTGACACTGACCAACATTTTTTCCGTCAAATCGTTCGGTGAATTCGAATACTGGTTTTCACTGATCAAGGTAGTCGCCATCTCGCTGTTCATGATTTTGGGCGCTGCCATCATCTTTGGCTTCATTCCGAGCATTCCATCGCCAGGACTGGAAAATTTGATCGGCAAAGGCGGCTTCATGCCAAACGGCTTCTCCGCCGTGTTCGTCGGAATCGTGGTATGTATCTTCTCCTTCTTCGGAGCGGAAATCGCAGCGATTGCAGCAGGCGAGACCGAGAATCCTAAGAAAAATGTAGTCATCGCGATTAAAAGCGTCGTCTGGCGCATCCTGCTGTTCTACATCGGGTCGGTGACGATTCTGGTCACGCTTCTCCCGTGGAATGCGACGGATTTGCTCAAAAGCCCGTATGTCACCATGCTCGACATGTTGAAAATTCCGGCTGCTGCGCAAATCATGAACCTGGTTGTACTGACTTCTGTCCTTTCCTGCCTGAATTCGGCGCTGTACACGAATTCACGGATGCTGTACTCCTTGGCACAAAAAGGCAATGCACCGCGCGCTCTGCTGAAAGTGAGCAAAAACGGTGTGCCGGTCCGTGCGGTATGGCTGAGCACCGCGTTCGCCTACCTTTGCGCGATCTTCAATTTCGTGTCTCCGGATAAAATCTTTCTGTTTCTCGTAAACGCTTCCGGTGCGATTGCGCTGCTTGTTTACTTGGCGATAGCCGTCTCGCATATCATTCTTCGCAAGCGTTTGCAAAAAACAGGCCAGCAAGAGCTGACATTGAAAATGTGGGGCTTCCCGTATTTGACGTATGTGACCATTGCGGCAATGATCGTGATCCTGGTCGCGATGCTGTTCATCGATTCCATGCGCTCGCAAATTTTGCTGACGCTCTTGATCACGGTGGTGACCATTGGGGTATACTTTGTCACCAAGAAAAAACGAACCGAGCAGGCAGGCGAGTCCGGACATCAAGAGGAACGCATCAGCTAAATGTTTTGCCGGATGCAGGTCGAGTGGAGAGAGGATTCTCCGCCCGATCTGCTTTTTTTTTGTCCCATCTTCGTGGCATTTTTCTCCAACATGTACTGTAATCATTTTCCTTCTTCTCCGTCTTAGGTAGGAGAGGCATTCAGTCAAGCGGCCGTTCACGTGGTTGTGAAAAACTGGCAAACTTGTAACTGCAGCACTCGCTATCGATGTGGAGGAATGATGATGAAGAAGAAAGCACTTATTGGGTTATCCGCTTTGCTATTGCTGACAGCAGGGTGCGGGCCAGCTCCGGCGGCACCGGAAGCGGCAGCGGGACCAACAGGAAAAGTCGTGGAGCTGGCAACGGCAACCAAGCCGACCGCTCCGCTGTTCTTATCGGCTACCGGAATTGTGGAAGCCAAACGCGACGTAATCCTCTCGTTCGGGACGTCTGGCAAAATTGCCAAGATCAATGTGGCAAAAGGTTCGCAAGTGGCACAAGGAAGCGTGCTCGCCTCGCTGGATACAGGGTATTACCAAAAAGCGGTGGAGGCGGCAGCCGGGCAAGTGAAGGAAGCATCGGCACGCAAAACGCGAAAATTGCAAGGGGCCACACCGGAAGAAATCGCCGCCGCGAAATTGCAGGTGGAACGGTCCAAAGTCCGGCTGGAAAAAGCGATCACCGACGTCGCGCAGGGCGAGCGGTTGCTGCAAGGCGGCGCGATGGCGCAAAGCGAGCTGGATAATCTGAAGATCGAGAAAACGAAAGCGGAGCTGGATGCCAGAGATGCGCAAATTTCGCTGGAGAAGCTGCTGAAGGGCGCAGAGGCGGATGAGCTCGCAAGTGCGAACGCATCGATTACACAGGCTGCAAGCCAGGTCGCGCAGGCGACAAAGACGCTGCAAGACACGAAGCTAGTCGCTCCATTCGGCGGAACGGTCGTTGCGGTGAGCCAGGAGGCAGGCGAGCTGTCGAATCCGGGCCAAGATGTCATCCACTTGGTGGACTTGTCGGAGATGAAGGTTGCGCTCGATGTCGCCAGCGACACGATCGATCAGTACAAAGTCGGAACGAAAGTATCGATTGTCAACCAGAACGGCGAAAAAACAGCAGGTACGGTATCGTTCGTCGCCCCGGTCATCGATCCGAAAACAGGCAAATATCAAGTGGAGATCACATTCGCCAATCCGAAAGAAGCATGGCGCGGCGGGATGCTGGCAACCATTGAAGTGCCCCGCAGCATCAAGGGCGTCATCGTGCCGCTGGAAAGCGTCGGAATCACCCAGGCGGAGCGTTACGTAATGACAGCTGAAAACGGCGTCGCCACGCGGCATGTTGTCACGGTCGGGCAAATCGTCGGCGACAAGATCGAGGTGCTCTCCGGTTTGAAAGAAAATGAACAGGTGATTACAAGCGGCATTACGTACATCGTGGAAGGCGAGAAGGTTGTCGCGAGAGGAGCCAAGTAATGGAGAAGCTGATTCATTTTTTCCTTAAGCGAAAATTAATCGTATACTTATGCACCTTCCTGCTCATCCTGGGCGGAGTCGGGGCCTTGCTGTCCTTTACGGTGTCATTCGTTCCGAAAACGAACCTGCCTTATATTTCCGTCAACATCTCTGGCGGATCGCTTCCGCCGGAAGAAATGGAAACGAAGATCACCAAGAAGATCGAGAAAGAACTGAAATCCATCAGCGAAATCATTGATTACACATCTACCTCCAGCAGCGGTTCGGTGCGCATCAGCATCAAGGCAAAAGAAGGCGAAGGCAGCGAGGTCAAGCAAAAGGTAGAGAGCATCGTAAACCGGCTGCGCAACGATTTTCCGAAAGATGTGACGAATGTGCTCGTGCAGCAGGATAACTACGGTGATGAGCAGCTGGGTGAGTTGGCCGTCGTTGGCGCGTCGCCGCAAGTCATGCTGAACCTCGCGGAAACAACGATCAAAGACCGGCTGGAAGCTGCCGATGGCGTCAAATCGGTCGAGGTGAGCAAGGGCGGTTTCAAGAATGAAGTGTCCATCCAATTGCAGCCTGAGCGACTGATGGCATATGGAATCACGCCGGAAAACGTGATGGATCAGCTCCGTTCCGCCAACTGGAAGCAAGCGATCGGAACACTCGAGAACAACGGCTATCATACGGTTATCGAAATCGATCATTCGGTCGCATCCATTCCACAGATCGAACAGATGGCAATCCAGACGCCGCACGGCACCGTCGAGCTGAAACAGCTGGCGACCGTCGAAGATTTGCGCGGCAAAGCTGTCGATTCGCTGGAATTGTATCATGGGCAGCCTTATGTCCATATCATCGTGAGCCGCAGTACGGAAAGCGACCTGATCACGACGCAGAAAAACGTCGAGGCCGTCATCGATGAAATCAACAAGGAAGCGAACGGCTCCTATAAAATTATCACGCTGTTCGAAGTCGCTTCTTTCGTCGAGACCTCCATTCATAATCTGAGCCGCGAAGTAATGGTCGGCGGCTTGCTGGCGATCGTGATTCTCTACCTGTTTATGCGCAATTTGCGCGTGACGCTCGTCATTGCGGCGACTTTGCCGCTGTCAGCATTGATGACGTTCATCGCGATGAAACTATTCGGCTACAACATCGATGCGGTTTCACTCATCTCGCTCAGCTTGTCGGTGGGTCTGATCGTCGACGCGGCGATCGTGGTTTTGGAAAGCATCTATCATTTCCGCGAAAAAGGGGAAGAGCTGACGCGGGCGATCGTGCTTGGCACAAAAGAAGTGTTGACGCCGGTGCTCTCCTCGCAATTGACAATGGTCGTCGTCTTTTTGCCGCTGGTGCTGGCGGATTTCGGCGAGGAGTTCCGTCCGATTTTTACCACGATCGCCTTTACGGTGACGGCTGCGATTACCGCATCGACGATCGCCGCGATCTTTTTCGTGCCGATCCTGGCGGAAAGCTTTTTGCGCAAGGATAAAAATGTTGGCGGGCAAGCGAACCAAAAAAGCGTCAGCGCGCGGTTGCTGCGCCTGTTCCAAAAATTCCTAGGCGCGGCGCTGCGCCATCGGATCAAAACGCTGGTTATCGCGCTCGCGCTGTTTGTCGGCTGCTTCTTTTTGACGCCATTCATCAAGCAAGGCAGCTTCATGGACGTAAACGAAAACTTCATCTTCGCGCAGCTTGTGCTGCCGAAAGGAACGAGCATTGAGGCAGCGCGCAGTACGGCGATGGAAGCCGAGCAAACCGTCCTGAAAATGAACGATGTCCGCGATGTATTTGTGGATGTGAACAAGAAAACGGTCACGCTGGTGCTTTCGTTGAAAGGAAAGTCCGAGCGTGCGCACAGCAAAGATGAGCTTAGCCTCGATTTAAACAATCGTTTAAAATCGATCAAAGATGTCGATCGCATCGAAACCAACTTCGGCGGCTCAGCCGGAGCGGCAGCGGTGCAGTTGCAAGTGGTAGGCAAGGAGCTGGAGCCGGCTGCAAAAGTGACGGCTGACGTGGAAAAAATGCTGGTTTCGATTCCAGGCGTCGTCAACACGCGCAACGACTTTTCCGATGGCTACGAGAAGCTAACGCTCGTGCCAAAACAAGAGATGATGGAGCGCATGCAGGTGGATGAGCGCGACCTTTTGTCGCAGCTTAGCGGCTTTATCGGGGAACAAACGATTACGACAATCACGATGGATGGCATCGACATCGACGTGAACGCCACCTATCCGGAAGAATGGATGAAGCATCCGGATCAATTGAAGCAAGTGATGATTACGACGAAGACCGGTGCGCAAGTTCCGCTGTTTGATCTGGTTGATTGGCGCTACGCGAAATCACCTTCATCGCTCAAGCATGTAAAAGGGGACCGTGTGATCACCGTTTCCGCAGAAATGGTCGGCACTGACCTCGGTACCGTGGGCAGGGCGATCAATGAAAAATTGCCAACCTTGTCGGTGCCGGCCGGCTACAAGGTGGAGCTGGCAGGCGATCTGAAGCAGCAAAGCCAGAACATGACCAGCGGGCTGATCGTATTCGCAGGCGCGATTGCGTTGATTTATGTCATCATGGTCGGACAATTCGGCCGCCTGTCGCATCCGTTCATCATCATGCTGACACTGCCGATGGCCTTTATCGGCGTCGTGATCGGGCTGGTTTTGACCCAGCGCGTATTCAGCCTGATGGCGATCGTCGGGGTCACCATGCTGATCGGGATCGTCGTGTCCAATGCGATCTTGCTGATCGACCGGATCAACACGCTCCGCGAGCGCGGCATGGATTTGCAGGAAGCGATTTTGGAAGGCGTGAAAGACCGCGTCCGTCCGGTACTCATGACCAAATTGACGGCGATTCTCGGCATGCTGCCGATGGCGCTGGCGTTCTCGGAAGGCTCGGATTTCCATGCGCCGCTTGCGACCGTCGTTATATTCGGATTGGTGTTCCACACGATCATTACCTTGATTTTGGTGCCTGTGCTGTACTCGCTCTTTGAAGGCACATTCGCACGCATTCGTGCCCGCCGTACTGCGCGGCTGGAGAAACGCAAGGCGCGCGCCACGATTCCGATGATCGAATCATAATGAAAAAAGGCAAAAGAGGCTTGCTGTGAGCAGGCCTCTTTTGCATGTGGCTGCGCGGTTGTGTTTGCTGCTCGTTTCTCCTTGGCTCACGGGTCGTTTTCTACTAAAATAAAGGAAAACCCTGTAAAGGGAGGAGCAAAAGGAGGTTTCCCCATGGATTTGCAGCTTACCGGAAAAACAGCGATTGTGCTGGCTTCCACCAAAGGGCTGGGCAAAGCGACGGCCAAGGCATTGGCGGCGGAAGGAGCCAATGTAGCCATCTGCGGCCGTGACGAAATTGCGCTCGCCGCGACAAGCCAGGAGATTGAAGAGGCCACCGGCCGCGCTCCGCTTGCGCTGAAAGTGGATGTGCGCAAACCGGAAGAGATTGAGCAGCTGGTTCAAGCGACTGTCGAACGGTTCGGAACGGTTGATATTTTGATCGCCAATGCAGGCGGCCCTCCGGCTGGCTCATTCGACCAAATGACCGATGAACACTGGCAGCTCGCATTTGAGCAAAATTTGCTCAGCTATGTACGCGCGATCCGTGCCGTGCTGCCACATATGCGCAAAGAGCAATTCGGCCGCATCGTCAATTTCACCTCGTCCTCGATCAAAGAGCCGATCCCCAGCCTGATTTTGTCGAATACGTTCCGTACCGGCATTGTGGGGCTGGCCAAAACGCTCGCCTCCGAGCTTGGGGGCGACGGTATCCTGATCAATACGGTCGGACCCGGACGGATCGCGACAGACCGCGTCGCGTCGCTCGATGAAATGGCGGCGGAACGGCTGCAAACCGACAGAGAGGCGATCCGCAAGCAGATGGAAGAGAAAATCCCGCTCGGCCGCTACGGTGAACCGGAAGAATTCGCACGCGTCGTGACGTTCCTTGCATCGCCCGCCAACAGCTATGTGACCGGTCAGTCGCTCTTGATCGACGGCGGCATGGTCAAATCGATTTAACGAAAGCATCATCATACATACACGTTTTGATAGGAAGGAGCCAGGCGCATGAGCAAAGAAAGTTCGTTTGACATCGTCTCCAAGATCGAGCTGTCCGAGGTGACGAATGCGATCAACGTCGCCTTGAAGGAAATCGAGAACCGCTTTGACTTCAAAGGAAGCAAAAGCAACATCACGCTGGAAAAAGAAGAGATCGTCGTCCAATCCGATGACGAGTACAAACTGGGGCAAGTGAAGGATGTTTTGCTCAGCAAGCTGATCAAGCGCGAGGTATCGGTAAAAAACCTTGAATACGGCAAAATCGAGCCTGCATCCGGCGGCACCGTTCGCCAGCGCGTGAAGCTGATTCAAGGGATCGATAAAGACAATGCGAAGCGGATCAACACGATCATCAAAGATTCGGGCGTCAAGGTGAAAGCGCAGATCCAGGACGACCAGATCCGTGTGACAGGCAAAAACAAAGACGATTTGCAGCTGATCATCGCTGCGATCCGCAAGGCCGATTTACCGATTGAGGTGCAATTCATCAATTATCGCTAGGACAAATTGTGATTCTATCTGTCTCCCTTTCCGCGTATGCATGTACTAAATGGCTTTGGAAAGGGAGAAGGAAGAATGAAAGTATTCATTATCAATGCCAGACAACTGATGATCGGTGCTGCCGTTCTCTTCGCCGTACTTATTGCAGGAATCGTTCTGTTGCTAAGAGAGCCTCTTGATTCTTCAAGTTCTTCCCTGAGTGAACCGACCAGTGCGACATCGGCGAGCGAGCCGGCCGACCAGCCAATGGGGTTTGACTTGCCGAAGCTTGCCATGGATGTCACCATGCAAGACAGCGACAAGGCTGACGTCAAGCTCATTACCGAAAACTTTGAGTTCGTCGGTGACGGCAAAGACGAAATGAACGGGATCGTTCACGGAAAAGGCCACGCCCACATTTACCTGGACGGGAAGATGATCGCCCAGGTGTTCGATTCCGAATTCATTTTATCCAAGCTGCCAAAAGGGGAGCATGATCTGCGCGTTGAGCTTGCTTACGGCAACCATACGCCTTACCATGTAGAAGCATCGCAGAAGCTGGTGGTGAAATAATCGATTGGTGCAAAAGCGTTCCGTCTGCGGCGGGCGCTTTGTTTTTGCGGGTACAAAGAAAACGGCCAAAAAAAAGAGCAGGGGAGAGATCCCCTGCAAAGTGTGGTCGTTCTAATACAGATAAGAATTTATAAAATTCTTATCCAGTATAAGTGCAACCGCGGCTACGCCAACAAACATGGCGTAGCCAGGTTTTCTAATACCGATGGCTCGCTTCAAACGCAGCGATTTTGTCTTCCTGCTGCAAGGTGATCCCGATGTCATCGAGACCGTTGAGCAGGCAGTAACGGCGATATTCATCGACTTCAAAGTCGTAGGACAAGCCGTGGTTGTCGGTGATGGTTTTTGTTTGCAGATCGATGGTCAGCTCGTACTTCGCATGTTGGTTGGCACGGTTGAACAGCTCATCGACTTGCTCTTCGGACAGTTTGATCGGCAGCATGCCGTTTTTAAAGCAGTTGTTGTAGAAGATGTCGGCAAAGGATGGCGCGATGATCGCGCGGAAGCCGAAATCGTTCAACGCCCAAGGCGCATGCTCACGGGAGGAGCCGCAGCCAAAATTGTTGCGTCCGAGCAAAATGGTGGAGTTGCGGTATTCCGGCGTGTTCAGGACGAAATCTTTGATTTCCTCGCCTTCAGGCGTAAAGCGCCATTCATAGAACAAATATTGGCCGAATCCGGTGCGCTCGATGCGCTTCAGAAATTGTTTCGGGATGATTGCGTCCGTATCCACGTTTACGCGATCGAGTGGTGCGGCGACGCCTGTGAGGGTTACAAAAGCTTCCATTGGTACTATCTCCTTTCACGTATCCGTGGATTATGCAGTCACTGTTTCTTTCAACCATTCGCGCACATCGACGAAATGTCCGGCGATTGCAGCGGCAGCGGCCATTTCCGGCCCTACCAGATGCGTGCGGCCATCGCGACCCTGGCGACCTTCGAAGTTGCGGTTGGAAGTGGAGGCGCAACGATCGCCTGGTTCCAAAATGTCCGGGTTCATCGCCAGGCACATGGAGCAGCCGGACTCGCGCCATTCAAAACCTGCTTCGATAAAGATTTTGTCGAGGCCTTCTTGCTCCGCGCGCTCTTTGACAGCCTGGGAGCCAGGTACGACGATCGCGTTGACGGAAGGGGAGACTTTGCGTCCTTTTGCTACAGCAGCAGCGCGGCGCAAGTCTTCGATCCGTCCGTTTGTACAGGAGCCGATGAACACACGGTTGATCGCAATGTCGGTCATTTTCGTGCCTGGTGTCAGACCCATGTATTTCAGCGCGTCTTGCGCGGCTTTGCGCTCAGCGACAGTCGCGAAATCTTCCGGATTCGGCACGGTGCTGTTGACGTTTGTCCCCATGCCCGGGCTTGTGCCCCACGTTACTTGCGGTTCGATGGAAGCCGCTTCGATGACGACGCGGGAATCGTACGTTGCGCCTGGATCGGTTACAAGCGTTTTCCAATCTTCTACCGCTGCGTCGAAAGCTTCGCCTTGTGGTGCGTGACGGCGGCCTTTCAAATAGTTGAAGGTCGTTTCGTCCGGTGCGATCAAACCAGCGCGCGCGCCTGCCTCGATGGACATGTTGCAAACCGTCATGCGCTCTTCCATGGTGAGCTTTTTGATCGCGTCGCCGGTATACTCGATGACATAGCCGGTCGCGAAATCGGTGCCCCATTTGGCGATGATCGCGAGGATCAAGTCTTTTGCGGTTACGCCTGGGAGCAGGTCGCCATCGACATGAACTTCCAGTGTTTTCGGTTTGGATTGCTGCAGGCATTGCGTTGCCAGCACATGTTCAACCTCGCTGGTACCGATCCCGAATGCGAGTGCGCCGAAAGCGCCATGTGTGGACGTATGGCTGTCACCGCAAACGATTGTCTTGCCTGGATGAGTCAAGCCAAGCTCAGGTCCGATGACGTGAACGATCCCTTGATCCGGGCTGTTCAGGTCAGCCAGCGGCACGCCGAATTCTTTACAGTTGGCCGTCAGCGTCTCCATTTGCTGGCGGGAGATCGGGTCTTTTACGTTGAAGCGATCAGCGGTCGGGACGTTGTGGTCCATCGTCGCGAACGTCAGATCAGGTCTGCGTACTTTGCGGCCGGCGAGACGAAGACCTTCGAATGCTTGCGGCGATGTTACTTCATGCACGAGGTGCAGGTCGATATACAGAAGCGAAGGTTTGCCTTGTTCTTCATGGATAACGTGGCGATCCCAGATTTTTTCAAATAATGTGCGAGGTTTCGACATCGATGGTTCCTCCTAACGATTGACATGAACGTGTGAAAAGTTTGACTTTTTCGTCGTTCACTTGTGATAGATCAAATTTTACTTGAGTATGGAAGATAGATCAAAGATATAATAGTTATAAGCCGTATAGGTATTGGCTATAAAGGAGCACGTCTATGGAATTACGACAAATTCGCTATGTGTTGGCGGTGGCGGAAGAGCAGAGCTTTTCCCGCGCTGCTGCCAACCTTCATTTGGCACAGCCGTCGCTAAGCCAGCAGATCGCCAAGCTGGAAAAGGAGTGGGGCGTGCCGCTGTTTCACCGCCTCCCCCACCATGTCGAGCTGACGGATGCGGGAGAGCGCTTTGTGCAGGTGGCGCGTCCGCTTTTGGATCAGGCGGAAGGATTGGAGCGGGAGATGCGCGGCTATGCCAGCGGCGAGATCGGCAAGCTGTTTGTGGGCAGCCTGCCGATCACCGGCGCGTACGTGCTGCCGCAGGTCATCTCGGAATTCGCCAGCCGCTATCCAGGCGTCGAGCTGCACTTGGTGGAGGAGACATCCAGCATGCTCGAACATCTGCTCGCTGTCGGCAAACTGGATGTCAGCCTGTTGACGATGCCGATCGAGGCGCCGACCATCGTGCACGAGACGGCCATTATCGAAGAGATTTACCTCGCCGTGCCGCCGGCGCATCCGTTGGCGGGAAAAGATGAAATCGATCTGGCTGAGCTGGAAAGCCAGCCGTTTGTTCTATTAAAAGAAGGGCAAGGATTCCGCCAAATTTCCTTGCGGCTTTGCGAGAAGGCGGGCTTCAAGCCGCGTATCGTATTCGAAAGCTCGAACATCCAGACGGTGCAGTCGCTGGTGGCGGCAGGGATGGGCTTTTCCTTTGCGCCGGCGATGATTACCGAATCGTCCTGGACGAACAATGCGCCTGTTTATGCGCGGCTTACGACCAGGCCGACGCGGACGCTCGTCGTTGCCTATCGCAAGGACAGGCAGCTGTCGCGCCCGACAGAAGCGTTCATCCAGCTTTTGAAGGAAAAAGCGTACGACAATGGCATGCAAGTATGATAAACTGAGGAAAATTGGCAGTTCGCGGTAACGAGCGAAACGAAAGGGTGGGAATGATGGTAGAAATCAAAACAGAAGACGCGTTCCAACAGGCAATCGCCCAGGACAAGGTAGTTGTGGTGAAATTTTTTACAACATGGTGCCCGGATTGCCACCGCATCGATCCATTCATGCCGGAAGTCGAGGAAGCGTACAAAGAAAAACTGACGTTTGTTGAGGTCAATCGCGATACGCTGCCTGAACTCTCGCAATCGCTCGAAATCATGGGAATCCCCAGTTTCGTCGCCTTCCAAAACGGCAAGGAGCTGGTCCGCTTCGTCAGCAAGCTGGCCAAAAGCCGCGAGGAGATCGAGCAGTTCCTCGATCGCGCCGTACAAGTGAGCGAAGCGCTGAAGCAAGCATAATCATAGAAAGCGGAAAGGGAACCTGGCATCTGGCTGTCGGGTTCCTTTTGCTTGTGAATCCTGTGCGTTATTTGATTGAAGTGAAAGGAAGGGAGCTTGACCGATGATTGCATTGCACAAAAAAGGAGAATGGCTGGAAGGGACGCTGGATAAGCGGTATGCGGGCATTCCGTTGGGGCAGCTTTTGCGGGAACAGTGGAAATGGCCGAAGAAAACCGTCCATCTGTTGTTTCAACGAAAAGAGCTGCTGGTAGATGGACAGCCCGTCTCACAGCTTGCAGCGGGAGCGGCGGGCCAAAAGCTGGCGGCTCGCTTGCTTGCGCCGGAAGAGCTTGGCATCGAACCGGTGCAGGGCGATCTGGCGGTGCTCTATGAAGATGACCATCTGCTGATCGTCAACAAACCCGCACATCTGCTGGTGCACCCGACAGAGCCCGAGCACCGGCTGACACTGGATCATTTGGTAGCCGGCTATTTTGCCGCGAACGGGATCGAAAGCAAGGTGCGCCATATTCATCGGCTCGACCAAGACACGTCGGGCGCTGTGCTGTATGCGAAGCACGCGCTGGCCGGTGCGTTTCTGGATGAAGCGCTGCGCGTGCGCAAGGTGAAACGGACCTATTTTGCTTATGTCCACGGCAAGCTGAAACAGAAGGCAGGCACGATCGACAAGCCGCTCGGCAAAGACCGGCACAATCCGGCGCGCAGGCGCGTGACACCCGGCGGCGAGGCGGCCGTCACGCATTACCGTCTCATTGAACAGTATGCGCAAGCGGCCAAGCTTTCCTGCCAGCTGGACACAGGGCGTACGCACCAAATCCGCGTGCACCTGAGCGAGCTGGGCCATCCGTTGATCGGCGACACGCTTTACGGCGGCAAAGCCACAGGCCTGGAGCGGCAGGCGCTGCACGCGGCCTCGCTGTCGCTCATCCATCCGTTCGGAGGAGCCACGGTACAAGCCGATGCGCCGATGCCAAAAGAGCTGATCGAGCTGGAAAAAGTTCTGCAAAACGCGCGCGCCTGACGCACGATGCCGTGGGGCGCGTGAATAGACTGCCATGAATGAAAAAACGTTTCGAAAGAGTGGGTGCAGCGATGAGAAAACCCCGAATCGGCATTCTGACATGGCGGCAAGGCGTGCGCTTTGCGGAGCCCGCTTATTTCAGGCGGCTGTTGGCAGCTGGTGAGCAGTTGGGCGCGACCGTGTTTTTGTTTTCGCCGCAGGATGTCTCGTTTGCGACCAAGGAAGTCAAAGGCTACATCCGCACCGCAAAAGGCTGGGAAGCACGGCAGTTTGGCTGGCCGGACGTGGTGATCGACCGGTTTCGCTATACGCCGACGCAGGCGTTCAAAGACTATGTGGCGTTTCGAAAAAAGCAGTCGTTTTTG
Source organism: Brevibacillus fluminis (assembly GCF_052072235.1). Taxonomy (GTDB): domain Bacteria; phylum Bacillota; class Bacilli; order Brevibacillales; family Brevibacillaceae; genus Brevibacillus_D; species Brevibacillus_D fluminis_A. The sequence goes on from NZ_CM125436.1 coordinate 2,792,959, forward strand.
TACGCCAACAATCGTCTCGCCAACAAATGGAAGGTGCATCAGGTCTTGTGGCGCGATCCCGCGATGCACCGCTGGCTGCCGGAGACGATCAGCTTTTCCCGTGCCGGACTGAAGGAGATGATCGCCCGCCATCCGCAGCTCTACATCAAGCCTAGCAACGGTACAGGCGGCCGCGGCATTCTGTGCATGAAGCGGACGCAGCAAGGGTACCGGCTGCTTGGCCGCGATAGCAAACGGACAAAGATCGAAAGCGTTCAGCCGAATTGGCAGCTAGCCGCCGGAAAGGTAGCGCGCTGGGTGAACAACGGTTTGTTTGTGATCCAGCAAGGCTTGAATCTCGATCTCATCCCGGGCCGGTCCATCGACATGCGGCTGTTGATTCAAAAAAATGAGCATGGCGAATGGAGCATTACCGGCCAAGGCATGCGCATCGGCGGGGCGAAAAGCGCGACCGCCAATCTGCATGGAGGCGGCCAGGCGATGCGGGTCAGACCGTTTCTGGAGCGTCATTTTTCGGCAGGGCAGACGGATTACATCCTGCAGGAATGCGCGGATTTGGCCAAACAGACGGCGGCCACGATCGAGCAGCATTTCGGCCGGATGATGGAGCTGGGGCTTGATATCGGCATTGATGTGAAAGGCAACGTCTGGCTGATCGAGGTGAATCCGAAGCCGGGGCGGGAAATTTTCCGTGAGCTGGGCGCGTTGGATACTTACAAGCAAGCGATCCGGCGTCCGCTGCAGTATGCGCTGTACTTGGCAGCCGCCGCACGCGAGAAAGAGAAGCTGCGGGCAATGTAGCAGCAAATCGAGTGGGCATAGCATTTGCTTCTCAGCATGAAAACAGCCGTGGCCGCCCGTTCGCAAAGGCGGGCGGCTGTTTTTTACACGGTGGACGTGCTATCATTTTCCAATCAAGTCTTTTTCGTGAAGCTGGTGAGCAAAAGATAGCCAAATGCTACGCCGCAGATTTTGGACAACCATTGCGTCTCAAAGCCAAACGGAAAAAAAGGCTGAATGTAGACTGCCGACAAAAACACCGTGGCGCAATAGCAGAAGGGGATGCCGAGTACAAGAAGCTTGAGCCAGTCGATCTGCCACTTGCCTGGTTTTTGCTGCATCTCCAACATACGCGGGAGACCGAATAATAGGCCCAAAATCATGGGGGCAAAAGTCGAGTGCACGATGTAGGGGAGCATGTCAAAGGTGGTCTGGGCCACCTGACGAACATGCATCTCAAACAGTTGGTATGCATACATCGCTGCAAAAAGTAGAACGGTGTAACCCAGCAGAATGCCGAATCGTTTGAAAGATCGCATGCGTGTATCAATCCTCCCTTTCTCATTCCTACGAGGAGGTTGGAGGAAATGTTTCGATCAATCGATTATAAGGAGCGGTACGAAAGTGATTCTGCGAAATATCGAGGAAAAAGACTTTTACGACATCATCCCCGTCATCAATGATTGGTGGGGTGGCAGGCAAATGGCGGACATGCTGCCCAAGCTGTTTTTCCTTCATTTTCAATCGACAAGCTTTCTGATGGAAGAAAACGGTTCCGCCGTCGGGTTTCTCATCGGTTTTTGTTCCCAGTCAAAAGAAGGAGAGGCATACATTCATTTTGTCGGCGTGCATCCGGAGTATCGGACAAACGGGATCGCGCGGCGCTTGTATGAGACGTTTTTCGCAGCGGTGCAGGAAAAAGGCTGTCATACCGTCCGCTGTGTCACATCGCCGGTCAACCGTACCTCGATTCAGTTCCATCGCAAAATGGGCTTCGACATTGAGGCGGGCGCAAAAGAAATCGACGGGATCGCGGTGACCCCCGATTATGACGGGAACGGAAATGATCGCGTCCTGTTTGTAAAACGGTTGTGACGTTTGTGTCAGAATGTTCACAACAGCGAAACTCCCATTGGTATAAAATGGAAGAGTAGCAAACAGTGTCAAAGGGGGGCGTCGCTTATGGATTGGCAAGAAAAGTTGCCGCGAATGGCGGCTTTTTTTACGTGTAAAAATGTAGCAACATCGTAATGATCATGCTACAATCAAATCGTTCAAACATCCTATGTTTGGAGGTTTGCGGAGTGAATTTTGAAAAACCGGTGCGCTCCTCATTGGCAAAGCAGGTGGTGACCCAACTGGAGCAGCTGATCGAATCGGGAAAATGGGCGGTAGGGATGAAAATTCCAGCGGAGCCGGAACTGGTTGAGCAGTTGGGCGTGAGCCGCAATACGGTGCGCGAAGCGTTGCACGCGCTGATTCATAACGGGTTGCTGGAAGCGAGGCAAGGGGATGGAACGTATGTGCGGGCATCAACCCACTTTGAAGCGGCGCTGCTGCGTCGATTGCGCGGCTCTGAGATCGGCGATATATTGGAGGTGCGCTACAGTTTGGAGCGCGATATCGCCAGGCTTGCCGCCGTTCGTCGCACAGACGAAGAGGTGGCTTTGCTCCGTGATGCCCTTTCGCTGCGCAATGAACGGGTGGATGATCGCGAAGCATTTGTGGCGGCAGATTTCGTCTTTCACATCGCGATGGCGGCGGCAACGCATAACCCGCTCTTGCTTGAATTGTACAAATATATGTCCGAACACGTGCAGAAGACGATTGCCCGCGTCGGTTCCCTTGAGCTTGCGAATGTCAAGGATCAAAAAGCGATCCACGCCGACTTGCTCGCGGCGATCGAACAGCAAGACCCTGTGGCTGCCGAGAAGGCGGCATGCAGCTTCATCGAAGCGCTGCAGGAGGGATGGGCGGCCGTAAACGAGCCGAGGGAGGAGTGAGACCATGCAAAACCAAACGATTGCCGCCGCACACGTGAAGCCGTTGAATCGGGCCATGCTATTGGCCGCGATTCTGCTGGTTGCCTGCAACTTGCGGCCGACCATCACGTCGGTGGGGCCGCTGGTCGGGCTCATTCGGACGGACACCGGCATCAGCAACGGCCTGGCAGGTTTCATTACGACGCTGCCGCTGCTCTCTTTCGCAGTTCTCTCCCCAGTAGCGCCCAAACTGGCGCAGCGGTTCGGCAACGAATGGACGATTTTTTCCGGTCTGATCGTTCTCATTGCCGGCACGCTGCTCCGTTCGACCGGTGAAATCATCTCGCTGTTTGTCGGCACTGCGCTGATCGGGAGCGGGATCGCAATTTTCAATGTACTTTTGCCAAGCATGGTGAAGCAGACGTTTTCCGATCGGGTCGGACTCATGACAGGGCTTTACTCCATGGCGATGTCCGTTTTCGCTGCGCTCGCCTCGGGACTCAGCATTCCGCTGGCGGTCGGTCTCGGGCTTGGCTGGGAAAACGCGCTTGGCTATTGGGCGCTGCTTGCGGTAGTAGCGACTGTCTTCTGGCTGCCGCAGCTGCGCAGACGCTCGCCGGGCCGTCAGACGGGGGCGGTTCATGGACAGGCGCGTTCACTGTGGAAATCGGGCCTTGCCTGGCAGGTCACCTTTTTCATGGGATTGCAGTCGTTCCTGTTTTACTGCACGGTGGCATGGCTCCCGGCGATCTTGCAAGCACACGGCATGAGCGTGTCGATGGCAGGGTGGATGCTGTCACTTTTGCAGTTTGCCGCTTTGCCCGTCAATTTCGCGATTCCGGTCATTGCGGATCGGCTGTCCAATCAAAAAGTGCTGGTCGTCATCGTCGGACTGTTGTATTTGTTCGGTATCGCCGGACTGTTGCTTGGCAGCGGAGAGGCCATGCTGATCGTCGCCATCGTATTGCTCGGATTGGGGCAAGGGGCGAGCATCAGTCTGGCATTGGTGCTGATCGGTCTGCGTGCGGCCAATGCCAGCCAGGCGGCCAAACTCTCCGGCATGTCGCAGTCGGTTGGGTACTTGCTCGCGGCGATCGGCCCGACGCTGGTCGGTTTCCTCTATGACCAGACCCATGCGTGGAGCGCGCCGCTTACGATGCTGCTCGTTGTAAGCGGCGCGTTGATCGCTGCCGGCTTGGGGGCAGGGCGCAATCGGCACGTGTAAACAGCTAGTGCCTGGTTGCAGCGGTCGCAGATTGATCGGAACCATCGGGAAACGCCATTCCCGATGGTTTTCGTTTTATGGTCCGATCAGGGAGAAAACCGGCGGAAGCGAGTCGGTTCAAGAGGATGACCCCGAGTGAGGAAGCGATCGCGATCTTGATGACGTCTGGAATGAGAAACGGAATGATGCCAAATGCAATGGCTTTCGACCAGGGCAGATTCAGCATGAATTCGAGCTGCATCGTTCCAAGCGTGTAGATGATCGCTAACCCGAGCAGGTTGGCAAGGAACGCTTTCCAGATGGCGATCCGTCCCCTCTCGGCAATCAGACCGATTACGAAGACCGCTGGGAGAAAGGCGAGCAGATAGCCCCCCGTTTTTCCGAGAATCGTCTGAAGGCCGCTCTGAAATCCGGCAAACACGGGAACGCCAACCGCTCCCAAAACGAGATAAACAAGAACGGAGACGCTTCCCCAACGGCTGCCGAGCAATAGGCCAGTCAAACAAATCGCAAATACTTGCAAGGTGAACGGAACGGGGCCGACCGTAAAGGACAGCTGGGCACAAACGGCGGTAATGGCCGCAAAGAGTGCGGCAAGATTGATCATTTTGATACGATTGTTAGCCATGTTATCCTCCTTTTGTTAACTGTTATATAAAAATGGTTGACACATATTGATAGAATGGTAGAATAACCATGAATTGTCAACTTATTTTTATTAATGGTTAACAAATGGGAGGCGGCGTTATGGACGGAATGGTACGTGTACATGATTGGAGCGGCTTGGCAAAAGAGGTGCTGGGAGGGCGGCCGATCACCAGGGAGGAAGCGTTGGCGATCCTTCGCTCGGCCGATGATGAACTGCTCGAGGTTTTGCAAGCGGCTTTTTTGATTCGAAGCGCTTACTATGGGAAAAAAGTAAAGCTGAACATGATCATCAACGCAAAATCCGGGTTATGTCCCGAGGATTGCGGTTATTGCTCGCAATCCATCGACTCGAAAGCACCGGTCAGCAAGTATCCATTGCTCAGCAAGGAGACGATTCTCAAAGGCGCTTCGGAAGCGATTCGACGCAAGGCGGGTACATACTGTATCGTCGCTTCCGGCAGACGGCCTACAGATCACGAGATCGAGCAGGTGGTCGGGGCTGTGGAGGAGATCCGGGCGACCACCGATTTGAAAATTTGCTGCTGCCTCGGGTTTCTGGATGAACAGCATGCGGCAAAGCTCGCGGCCGCCGGCGTCCATCGCTATAACCATAACTTGAATACAAGCCGGGAGCAGTATCCGAAGATTACGTCCACCCATACCTATGAGGATCGCGAGGATACCGTCATGCAGGTGAAGCAGGCGGGGATTTCGCCTTGTTCCGGCGCGATTTTTGGCATGGGCGAGAGCGACGAGGAAGCGGTAGACATCGCATTTTCGCTGAAGGAGCTGGATGTCGACTCGATTCCATGCAACTTTTTGCATGCGATCGAAGGGACGCTGCTCGCGGGACGCAAGGAACTGCATCCGCGCCAATGCTTGCGGCTTTTGGCCATGATGCGGTTCGTCAATCCAACGAAGGAGATTCGGATTTCAGGAGGGCGCGAGGTGAATCTGAGGTCGTTGCAGCCACTGGGTCTGTACGCGGCGAATTCGATTTTTGTCGGCGATTATTTGACGACGCAAGGGCAGGAGCCGACGCAAGACTGGGACATGATTGCGGATTTGGGCTTTGAGATCGAGACGTGCGCTTTGTAATGGTGCGGATGGATAGTCGGGATTGATTTGCTCTGATTGAAAAAAGGAGCAGGTTTCAACAAGCCAAAGCTGCCGAACAGACCATGGAGCATCTGGCAAGCATGGCGTAAAAGGAAGAAGCATACACAACTTTCAAAGAAAAGATTGGCCCGGGGCAGCAGCCACGGGTTTTTTGCCGTTCTCCCAAAAGCCGCTGCAAAGCCTGTTTTTCCCTTTCAAATTCCTCGTGCACAACAATTTCTCAAACGAAATGTTAATGACGAAAACTTTTTACTTGCCAAACCATATCGGGAGGGAGTAAGATACCAAATGTGAAAATAATATTTCGTGCACGAAATATATAACGGGGGATTTATATTGTGAGTAAACCGGCGACCATACGTAACTCGATACGCAAGCTGACCAAACTCTACAATATCGCCGTATCCAAGGAATTATCTGAGCTCGGCTTCACGATGCCGCAGATGATGGTCATCAAGGAGATCATACAGGAGCGTAAGACGATCGGTCAGATCAGCAAAGCGCTGGACTTGTCGTACAGTACGGTTTCCGGGATCATTGACCGTTTGGAGAGGGGTGGTTTTGTAGCAAGGGTAAAAGACCAGCAAGACAGGCGGGTCATTTGGATTGAACGCACGTGCAAGCTCGAGGAGAACTCCGATCGGCTGAACGTTTATCAGGAGACCTTTTACGCAGAAATGCTGAGCGGTGTCACGGAAGAGGAAGTTGACTCGTTTATTCGAACTCTTCAAATCTTACTTAATCATATGGAGAAGAAAGCAGAGGAGAAATCATGAAGAAAAAGGGAAGCCTATACGTCATTTTGATTTTGATGGTGCTGGTCTGCGGCGGTGTCGGCGGCTATTACTGGTACCAAGGCGCTAACTATATCACGACGGAAGATGCGCGCCTGACCGGCGATATTTATCGCGTCATGCCGAAAATGTCCGGCAAACTGATGCAATTGAATGTACAGGAAGGCGATTCGGTTATCGCTGACCAGCCTATCGGCCAAATCGACAGCTCCAATCTCGCGACCAACTTGCTCGATAACGCGGTTCTGCGTGCCCCGATCACGGGAAAAGTGATCAAAACGCAGGCAAAAGTCGGTGAAGTCGTGGCTGCAGGGCAGCCGATCGCCATGGTTGTCGATAAAAATTCGCTGTATTTGACGGCGAACATTGAAGAGACGAACCTGAACCGGCTTCATGTAGGAGAAGTCGTTGATTTTACCGTAGATGCGTTCCCAGGCAACCATTTCACGGGAAAAGTATCCGAGATCGGGGAAGCGACGAACTCCACGTTTGCCCTGCTGCCTGCCACAAGCACAAGCGGAAACTTCACAAAGGTAACACAACGCATTCCGATCAAAATTGCCATTGACAGTACAAATGGCATCGAGCTGTCGCCCGGTATGAGTGCCGTTATCAAAATTCATGTGAAGGGAAACTAAGGTGAAACCATGATGAAAAAGATCACAATGAAAAAACAGCAAAATATAGCGATGTGTGCAGCGGTTCTTTCGCTTTCGGTTTTGTTCGCCGGCTGTAGCGCGGATAACGGCACAGCAGGCCAGGCCGCCGGCAATCCGGTCGTGCAGGTCATCAAGGCAGGCAATCTGACCGGCAACCAGCTGATGATCAGCGGGAAAGTCACGCCGAACCAAGAAGTGCAAGTCGTGTCCAAAGTCGCCGGCCGCGTTTCGTCGGTCAGTGTCGATGAAGGAAGCATCGTCAAAGCGGGCGACGCATTGGTGAAGCTGGAAGCCGACGACTACAACCAGCAGGTGATCCAGGCGAGAGCGGCGCTGGCAAGCGCGCGGGCAAAGCTGGCTGACACCAAGGCGGGCACTCGTTCCGAGGAAATCCAGCGTCAGAAGAGCGGTCTTGAAAGCGCGAAAGCAGCGTATGACAATGCGCAAAAATCGTATGAACGGACGAAATCGCTGTTTGCGAGCGGCGCGGTGTCCCAGACGGATTTGGAAAAAGCGCAATTGGCGCTGGAGCAGGCCAAATCAGGGTACGAGCAGCTGCAAGCCCAGCTGCAGCTTTCCGAGAACGGTCCGACCGGTAATACCATCCAGGCGTTGCAGGCGGAAGTAGATCGCTTGAATTCGTCTGTCCAGCTGGCTGAAATTTCAGTGAACAATACGACGGTGAAATCGCCGATCGCAGGGATTGTCGCCAAACGTTCGATCGATCCGGGCGAACTAGCAACACCGGGTGTACCGTTGTTCACCGTAGTTGACATGAAAACCGTGCAAGTGCAGTTCTCCGTCAACCAGGATCAGATCAACCTGATTCAACCGGGCGCGACCGTTGAGATGAAAACCAATTCGATTCCGGACAAAACGTTTAAAGGAACGGTCATTTTCATCAGCCCGATCTCTGACGCGGGCACCAATACGTTCCCTGTAAAAGTCAAGGTCGACAATGCGCAAGGACTGCTCCGCTCCGGCATGATCATGGATGCGACCATCGGCACGTCCGCAAGCGCAACGCGCATCGAGGTTCCAACCTCCTCGCTCGTGAAGGATTCCGATAAAACCTATCTCTATACCGTGACAGATGGCGTTGCTCATCGGGTTGAAGTGAAGACCGAGGAAAAGGATGCCAACTGGTCGTATGTAACGAGCGGATTGGATCAAGCCAGCCAAGTCATCGTCAACCCTGGCAGCCAGCTGAAGGATGGAGACAAGGTTACAGTGAAGTAAGGGGGATCGTGCGATGGCAGAAGAAAAGCAGTCCATGTGGCTCGTACTGATCGCAATTATCCTCGGTACGTTTGTAGCGGTTTTGAATAACAGCTTGATCAACGTTGCACTGCCGCAATTGGTCAACGTGTTTGGTTCCGATACCCAGACGATCCAGTGGGTATTGACAGGATATATGCTGTCGTCCGCCGTCGTCATCCCGATGAGCGGGTTTCTCGGCGGACGGTTCGGCAACAAGTTTATGTTTGTCGGTTCCCTGATTGCCTTTATGATTGGTTCTTTGCTTTGCGGATTGGCGTGGAGCGACTCCAGCCTGATTTTTTTCCGGGTCTTGCAAGGGTTGGGCGGCGGCTTGATCATGCCGATCGGGATGACGTTCATTTACGCATCGGTCCCGCGTGAAAAAATCGGGATGGCGCTCGGATTGTGGGGGGTAGCCGCGATGGCCGCCCCTGCGATCGGTCCGACGCTCGGCGGTTATTTGATCGATATTTTCAGCTGGCGGCTGCTGTTTTTGATCTGTGTGCCGGTCGCCTTGTTTGCGATCGTCATGTGTTCCTCGCTTTTGCGCGAGACGCCGAAAAATACGTCCTTGAAGCTCGACAAAGCGGGCGCGATCCTGTCGATCATCGCCTGCGGGACACTGTTGTTTGCCTTGAGCAAAGGGCAGTCGGAAGGATGGACCTCATTTTATATCGTCAGCTTCCTGCTCGTCGCCGTGTTCTCGCTGATTTTGTTCATCTGGGTGGAATTGCATGTGGAATCCCCGCTGCTCGATTTGCGCCTGTTCAAAATCACGCCGTTCACCGTCAGCGTCATCACGGCGAGTATGGTCATGATGGGGATGATGGGCGGTACGTTCCTGATGCCGCTGTATTTGCAAAACATCCAGGGCTTGACGCCGATGCAATCCGGTCTGCTCTTGATGCCGCAGTCCATCGCCATGGCGCTGATGATGCCGATCAGCGGGCGACTGTTTGACAAATTCGGTGTGATACCGCTTGGTTTGGTCGGCTTGACCATCATGGGTGTGACGACGGTTGAATTGCACAATCTGGCGCAGGACACGCCGAACCATTGGCTTGACGTGGTGCTGACAATCCGCGGGATCGGGATCGGTCTGTGCATGATGCCGCTTTCGACCGTCGGGATGAACAGCGTGCCGAAGCATCTGGTCGGCCTCGCGTCGCCATTGTCCAACGTAATCCGACAGGTGTTCGCTTCCTTCGGGATCGCGCTCTTGACCGCAGTCATGCAGTCTCGCCAAACGAGTGTAGGAGCGAGCATCAATGATACGGTTTCGGTCACCAACGATGCCGCGAATTCCTTCATCACCTCCATGGCGGCTGTGTACCAGCAGGCCGGGGTCGATGCGGTCACCGCCAAAGCGGGTGCGATGACCATGTTGGGCGGGCTGATCCAGAAGGAGGCGGCGGTCCGCGCGATCGCCGACACATTCCTTGTCTCGGCCATTCCGATCTTTATCTCCATTCCGCTTTTGATCTTCTTTGTGAAACGAAAAAAACCGGCTGAAGCTACGGAACAAGGGGCAGCGCGTTAATGCCCCTTCCCGCTTTCGGGCGGTTTTCTTTTTTTTACATGGAATTTTGCAAATCTTTTTATTACGGTTCGCCTCCTATTTCGATGATATAATATAGCAAAATCCGACAACAAACGTCGTAGTGAGGAGGGGACGCAAGGATGAAGAACCAGATGTACTCATCATCCGCAGCGAATCAGGCGATGCCGTTTTCGGAACAAGAAGATGCGAAACAAAAAAGACGGCAAGAACGCAGCATGGCAAGAGGGGTGAAAAGCAACAAGCAGCACGTGATTTTGCTCAGCGCGATTTGGATCGTTCTCATGGGTGGAGGCTATTTGCTCGCCAACCATTATATCGAAAATAGCCGCGCCTACATCGATGCTCGTTTGCAGGAAGCACAGGCCGCCAACCTCAAGCAAATGGCCAAAATCGAGGAGCAGGTGGGCAAGCTCAGCACGGAGCTTTCCACGGTGCAGGCTGGACTGGGCTCCATCCAGGAAGGATTGCAGATGACAGGCGAAACGCTGGGTGGAACGGATAAAACCAAACAAGCGCTGACGACGCGCATCGATACGCTCAACAAGCAGCTGACCGAGCTGCGCACCTCGCTGAAAAAACTGGAGGACGCGGCGCGTGCGTGGTAAATGGGCGATTCACCTGTGCCTGTTGTGCGCGCCTGTCATCGGTTTTTACACCGCGTTCGCACAAACCAATCCGGTACACACTCTCGAGGCAACATCCTTGCAGCTGCCGCTTGATGCGGTGACAGAAAAGCTCGGAGATTTCGCCAAGACGACGGAAAAGACGCAGGAGAGCGTAGACAAAACCAACGATGAACTGGAGAAAATCCATGCGTTGGCAAGCAAGGAAAAGAAAGCGTACGATGAACAGAACAAGCAGCTCGACAACCTCATTTCAAGCAGCAAAGATCACCTCAAGCAGTCAGGCGACGTGCTTGATACCGTGCTGTCCGGACTTTTGGGCAATCCGATCGGACAAACCTTCGGCAAGAATGCGACGGTAAAAGTGTATTCGCTCGCAGAATCGGGCTATAGCGGTTACATGGCAAAAGTGCGGCTGACGAATCCGAATGCGCTGAAAATGGTGCTTGCCAACGACAAGGTCATCAGCAAAGGGGAAACGACCAGCCACGCGGCCAAGCGCAAAGGCGCACTTCTCGCCATCAATGCAGGCGGTTTCAATACAAACAAAAACGGTACGTTAAGCCCGCTCGGCGTAACGGTCGTCGACGGCCAGATCAAAACGTTCTCGACCAACACGAAATTGAGCTTCGTCGGGTTCAACAACCAGGGTCATCTCGTAGGCGGCAAGCTGAAGTCGCAAAGCGAGGTCAAGCAAAAAGGCATCCTGCAAGGGGCGAGCTTCCTTCCGACTTTGCTGCAAGGCGGCAAAAAGCAGCCGATCCCGCGCGATTGGGCCAATACCAAACATCCGCGTACCTTGATCGGCCACTTTACCAACGGCGACATTTTGATCATCGTCATCGACGGACGGGGCGGCGGCGGAAGCAATGGCGTCACACTGGAGGAAGCGCAGAACAAGCTGCTCGAATTCCACGTCCGCGATGCGTATAACCTGGACGGCGGCGGCTCCAGCGCATTTTACTACAAAGGCAAGATTTTGAACCATCCGTCAGATGGCCGGGAGCGTCCGGTCACAAGCAATATCGTCGTCATGCCGTAACCGGTCGCTGGAAAATTCCCGTTGCTTTTCAACGGAGAAGTGCTAAAATAGGAGAATTACCTTCGGGTACCAGAGGCAAGGAAAAAAGGGGACATTTGCGATGGATTATCAATTTGCGAAAAGTATCGTACATCTGGAATCATCGGTCGTTCGCGACATTCTGAAGCTGACGCAGGGCAACGAGATCATTTCGTTTGCCGGCGGGCTGCCTGCCGAGGAGTATTTTCCGGTCGAGGCGGTTAAGGACGCCTATGCCCGTGTGCTTGACAGCGGAACCAAGGCGCTGCAGTACGGCCTGACGGAAGGATTTTTGCCGCTGCGCGAAAAAGTGTGCGAGCGGATGCGCGTGAAAAAAAACATGCACGTCGAGCCGGACAACATGATTTTGACGACAGGCTCGCAGCAGGCGCTCGACCTTTTGGCCCGCGTCTATCTGGATGAAGGCGATGTCGTGCTCGTGGAAGACCCCACCTATCTGGCGGCGCTCCAGTCGTTCCGCTCCCATGGTGTCACGGTGGTTGCGGTGGAAAGCGATTCGCTCGGGATGAATATCGACGATTTGCACGCAAAGATCAAGGCGCACAAGCCAAAGCTCGTCTATGTCGTGCCGACGTTCTCCAATCCGGCAGGACGGGTGTGGAGCACGGAACGCAGACTGGGTCTTCTGGCGGCTTGTCGCGCGAACAATGTGCTGATTCTCGAAGATGATCCGTATGGAGAAATCAAGTTCGATCCAAATGCCGATTATCCGACGATCCTGTCGCTCGATCAACATCCGCACGATTCCGCTGTCGTCTACTTGGGCAGCTTTTCCAAGACGGTCGCACCTGGCTTGCGCACAGGCTGGGCGATGGGCGACAAGCGCGTCATCCAGGCGATGGCGAAGGTGAAGCAAGCTTCCGACCTGCAATCGAGTTCGATCGACCAGCAGGCGCTGTATCAGCTGTTCGTCCATTTCGCGCTGGACGAGCATCTCGCCGTGACGTGTGCCCAATACAAAAAGCGCATGGAGCTTATGCACGACCTGTTTGTCGCGCAAAACCTGCCAGGCTTTACGATCAACAAGCCGGCGGGCGGCATGTTCTTCTGGGGCGAGCTGGCGGAAGGGATGGACGCTTCCGAGCTGTTGAAGATCGCGGTGCAAGAAGGCGTCGCTTTCGTTCCGGGCGCTCCATTCTGCGCAGGCACACCGATGAAAAATACGCTGCGGCTCAACTTCACCCATAATAATGAAGAGCGGACCAAATTGGGTGTCGAGCGATTTGCCAAAGCGTATCAGGCGTATATGACGCAGGTTGTGAAGTAGGGAAGAGAGAAAGGGTCGCAGATGATCTGCGGCTCTTTTTCCTTTGGTTGGAAAAACTAAGGAAAAACGAGTTCACAGAGGGTGTTAGCTCGTTTTTTTTTTGCCTTGGTCATGCAGATAAAAGGGATAAATGGGACAAATGGGTGAAAATCAGCCAAATATTCCCGTTTATTGTGCGAGGATGCGGTCAAATATCCAGTCATGCTTCCCGTTTTCTGTTTTTCTGCAATTGGCAGAATATTTGCTTATTCATACAGAGAAAGACAGCAGCGTCCGATCTTCGCTAGAGGGCGGCGCTTTGGACGAGGAGGTTGAACGGGAATGAACGATTTTCCCTTTCTCTGAACATCGTTTTGATTCGGAGGGAGAGAGCCGCTTAGAACCGATCGCAGGCATGATTCGATTAAGGATGACGATGGGAGGAATGTAGAATGAAGACAGAGGAAATTTGGAAATGGACGGCAGCGGAAGTAGCGCAGGCAATTCGTACGAAGAAGGTATCCTCCCGTGAGGCTGTCGAAAGTTGCTTGCAACGTATCGAAGAAGTGAATCCGAAAGTGAACGCCATGGTGGAAGTCTCTCGCGACGAAGCACTTGCAAGTGCGGAAGCAGCGGATCGGGCAATCCAGGCTGGGGAACCGCTTGGCCCGCTGCATGGCGTACCGGTTTCGATTAAAGTGAATACGGATCAAGCGGGGCATGCGACGACGGAAGGGGCTCCCGCCTTTCGTGATAACATTTCCCCGATCGACAGTCCGCAGGTTGCGAACTTGCGAAAAGCTGGGGCTGTCTTGATTGGTCGGAGCAATACGCCTGCTTTTTCGTTTCGCTGGTTTACCAATAACCAACTGCATGGCAGAACCCTCAATCCTTGGGATGGCTCCCGAACACCTGGAGGTTCCAGTGGCGGTGCAGCCGTCGCGGTAGCAACGGGCATGGTACCGATTGCTCACGGGAATGATTTGGCAGGTTCCATCCGTTACCCAGCCTATGCTTGCGGCGTGGCAGGTCTGCGTCCTACAGTGGGACGGATACCGAGTTGGTCCAATATGGGGTACTCGCTCTCCATCCAGACGATGGGCGTACAGGGACCGCTCGCCCGCACAGTGGGGGATCTTCGGTTAGCTCTTGCCAGCATGAGTCAGTTTTCCCCGGATGACCCGACTTATGTTCCGGTTCCTTTAACAGGCGAGCCGCTCAAGTATCCGATCCGTGTCGGATTGGTAAAAGATGTTGGCATCGCCCCGCCAAGTCCCGCCGTTAATCAAGCTTTGGATGAAGCAGCTGCCAGGTTGACCGCTGCGGGTTATATGGTGGAAGAGGTTGAAATGCCTCTATTCGCTGAAGCGCATAAACTTTGGCATCTGCTGTGCATGGAAGATTTTCGCACGGCGATGCCGTTGGTCGAACAATTTGGGGATGAGGAGATCAAACTGTCGGCGAAACACTTCTTCGCTGTTGGCGAAGAGTGGTGGGGGGCAGCGCCTCAGCTCGCTGATGTTCTGCGCGGTTATGCGCGTCGCGGTGCGCTCATTGTTCAACTGCAGCAATTTTTGGAGGAGTACCCGTTACTGCTGCTACCCAGCTCGGCAGAGCAAGCATTCGAACAGGATGCGGACATTTCAAGCGTGGAAAATATGCGTCGCGTAGTGGCAGCTCAGTGGCCGATGATGGCTGTTGCAGTGTTTGGTGTTCCGGCGCTCTCGATTCCGACGTCGGTTGTCGGAGGGCTTCCTGCAGGTGTGCAGATGATCGGCAGGAAATTTCGGGAAGACACCTTGTTTGATGCAGCGGAAATCATTGAAGCGCATGCCACCATTCGAACGCCGATCGATCCTATGTAAGGCGGTTAAACCTGTTCGTATGTTCTATTTTTGGTTTCAATGCTTATCATAACGAAAGAATCGTCGTTGCTAAAGAGACACAGATCGCATACGCCGGATTTGTGTCTTTTTTTTATGGTCAAGAATTCGATTCTGCTTGTTTTTTTGCAAAAGTTAGCTAATTATGGAAGGGAGGCACTGCAGCGTTTTGCGCTTGGCTTCAAGGATGCGTGTGAGGACGCCCCAACCATTGTGGATTTATTCTCGCGCGCAGAGCTGGATTGAGTGCCATATGGACACTCTTTTCCAATGCCTTACTGAGGTGAAACGATTCCGTACTTCTTTCGTCTTATTCATTGCGTGAAAAGAAAGATGGAGAGCGAAAGGAACTGGCCCTTATTTATGAAAAAAGTACATTTGTTATCGTATGCATTGATCTTGAGTACGTTGTTTGGTACGAATGCTTATGCAGATTCACACCAACAAACGGCTGCACCAGTCCCTTACAAAGTAAGTGTCCCAATTAGTGGCAAAGATAAACAAGGAAACACTTTTGAGAAATCAATGGCTTATGTGAAGAGTATACAGGTAAAAAACGGAAAACTGATGATCTCACTGGACTATATACAATGGTTTTTCGGTGATGCAGCAGTAAAAGCCTATCATGAAGATCATCCAAAGGAAAAAGGGGACTACCCCATGGAGTATTATATTCGTAATAACAGTGCAAAGATCAGAACGTTTGAAATATCCCCAAAAGCTTCCTTTACGCTTCAAACCAACTCTACAAAAGATGGGAACTTCCAGTGGAATGAAGCTGTCAACGTAAATACGTTTAAAAAATTTGTGATATCCAAAGGGATTCCCTTTCATCTGCCATTCCAAATTGAAGTAACGAATGGAATGGTCACGAAAATTACTGAACAATACATACCCTGATTTTTTACCATTACAAAACAGCGGCATTCCCGTATTAACTTACTTGTACGAGGGCCGCTGTTTCTTATGAATTCGTTCTTTTCACCTGTGTTACTTTAACTGATGCCTCGCTACCGAACCCTTTGCTTCAACTGCTCCACATTCAACCCATCGTACTCGGCAAATCCTGTCTTCTTAAGCGAAATGGTTTTCCCGTCTAACAACGGATACACCCCTTGCCATAAGCCAGTGAGCGAATAAAAGCCCGTCCCTCTGACCGGATGGAGAAAAAATACATAGTTTCCTTCCGCCAGTGGTCCCGGATATTTGTCGTTCAAGGGATCTTTCGCGTCGGGAAGCGGCTCGATGCCGACACTCAGGAGTCGAATGAGCCTTGGCGATGCGCCTTTGATCACACTGTTGACCTGCAATGTCTGGATATAGTTCACAACTTGATATGCACCGATTTTTTTTCCGGTGGGAAACGATTGAAAGCTGCTGTTTGCCGATGCCGATACGATCAGCGTGGACTTTTGCGCCAGCTGGCGGGCATTCGCCGCCGGTGTTGTGTCCAGCTGAAGCTTGGCGATATCCGGTCGCTGTGCCCAAGCTACCTGACACTGCAGCAGACTGATCACAAGCAAACAGGCAAATCCCAAATGGCCTAGCACACGCATCCAAAAAGCCTCCTCGCCATCCAATTCCATTCATTCTCTACTGTGGATGTTCGGATGTGCCATTATGCAGCGTGCGGCATTGGAAAGAAAAGGGCTATTCGTTTTTCAGCAAGATCGACATGAACGGAAGCGTCGTAAGCCCGTCTTCATGCAGATGCTTGATTTCGTTGGAAAAATAGCTGATGTCGTGCTCATACGTCCGCGCGTATGACTGCATCATGCGGACAACCAAATCGGGTGTCAACCCTTGCTGCGAGGCGGAAAGTGCGACCAGATGATACTTGGCCGTTGTATAATGGAGCACCATCAACATCCACTCGTCGAACGGTTCTTTTCCTTTTTCGATGCCGGCAACCGGGAACAATTGAGCGAGCACATGGTTGACCAAATAGTTTTCCATCATATAGTCATGCTCGGTCATGAATGGTTGATAATAGCTGTGATAGGCGGTAGTAAACCGATCGTGCGTTTCCCAGCCTTGGCGGCACAAGTCCACGAGTTCAAGATAGCGTTGATTCGACACATAGCTTTGCACATGCGTTTCGATCGTCTGGCGGAAATAGGCGAACTGGACATCGGGTTCGATGGGCAAATCAGCGACCAGCTCAGCCACCGCGCCTCTGTCGAGCATATCGCGGTAATCTTTGATCCGCTTTTTGACACGGGACAGCTTTTCATAGGAAAAATCGGCGAAAAAGCTGCCGAGGACGAGCAGGCGATCCTCGATGCTGATCGCGCGGTGCTGCAAAACGTCCAAGACAAAGTGGCGGAGCATGTCAAAGACCGCCTCCAGGTCAGGATCGTCGACCAAATTATCGATCACGGGATCGGCAGGCAGCTGCACGCGTTCCTCGGTAATGCGGATGCCGTCGCGGTTCAGCAGGACGAGGCGTGCTACCTCCGGGCAGGAACAGGCGCCGGTCAGCTCGTGCCGATCGAAAACCATGTTGTACTGGCGCGGATAGGTCGCACAGGTGCGGGACAGGTGAGTCGGCCCCAGCTCGAGTTGAATCGAGCAAAGCTTTTCCGTATTGAGAAACGGGCAAAATTCGCCTTTGGGGAATTTGATCGTCGCATAATCGGAAAAAGAAGTTTTCATCTTGTTGCGGCGGATGTGCATTTGAATCCGTCTTTTCAGCTTTTTGTCCGGAATTCGCTTGTATTTGACGAACGTTTTTTTATCGATGTCGACATACCAGCCTTGGCAGCACGTATCCTCGCACGTGTCACCGAGGCATTGAAAGTCTTTCATGTAGTTGGCACTGTTGTAAAAAGATTTGGTCATGGATAACTCCTTTATGAATGTAAGGCATGCCCCCCATTATAACAGCAAACAGGCAAAAAGCCGATGCTCCTTTTTTGGCTGGAGATCGGCTTGGCTGTACGAATGTGCGCTACGGCCGCTGAGGTTGGAATGTCGTGTTCATCAGTGCCCACTTGTTTTGGGCGCGGTCCCATTTCCAGATCGAGACGACGTAGCCCAACGTATCTGCATTAAACGCTCCGCTGACGCGTTGGAACCCTTGCAAATCGTAAATGCCGTCGTTATTGATGTCAACCGGGCGCAGTTCGGCATAGTCATTCGTCATGATCGGGGTCGGTTTGACCAACCGGCCGTTTTGGTAGATGCCCAGGTTGTCGTACTGCTGTTTACGGTTGGATACGTCGATTGTGTACGCCTTGTTTTGTTCCGCAACGTTGATTTTTACTTTGTAATTGTCGAGAAACTGTCCGGAAAGCGTGAGGGGCGGCGGTGTCGGGAGTTCTTTCGGCTGGTTGGCCCGAGCCGAGTACAAATGGAAGGTGGAGACGCCACTGCTGCCGCCTGTGGAGGCCGAGAAAAAAATCTCCGCTACTTTATCGCCGGTAAAATCGTAAAATTGCATGCGCGGATTGTAGCCGCCGTCTGTCGTGGTAAAAAAGGTATACCCTTTGACAGGCGGATTGTACACCATAATGGTAAACGACGGGTTGTACACATCTTGCGGGTTTTTCTTGTTGCCGACCAACGTTACGGTATCAGCTGTCTGATCACCGGTTACATCTGCCTGCTGCTCGGCAAGCACAAAGCCGACGACAGGTGCGGGTCCGTGCGGCTGCGGATCAGCGTAAGTAGTAGAAAGAAATGGTTGGCTGCACAGCAGCAAGACAGCGGCGATGGCAACGATCAGCCGGTTTCGGTTCATAACGGAGACCTCGCTTCCTACTCATTGTTATTCTCCCCATATTTTGCGGGGAAAACAGGGAATTATACGAGCAATGATGCGCGCTTCGTTCAATTCGGGGATGAGGTGTGGTAAAATTTTGGACAACAATGGCAATCAACATGGCCGCAGGTTTTGTTCGCGTGTTGGGCAGAGCCTGTTTTTGAAAAAGGAGCAAACGACATGGTTCAAATCGAAAAATACGGGCATGGCGGAGATTTGCAGACAGCCGAGCTGGCATTCGGCAAGCAGGAGTGGCTTGATTTTTCCGCCAACATCAATCCGCTCGGCCCGCCGGAAACGGTCGTCGCCACGCTGCACCAGGAGCTTGGGCGAATGATCCATTATCCTGATCCCGGACACCGCCGCTTTCGCCACGCTTTGGCACAAAAGCTTGGCGTACCGGAAGAATGGCTGTTGATCGGCAACGGGGCGGCTGAATGCATGGCGCTCGCGTTGCAGCATCTCGCCGTGAAGAAGGTCGGCGTGCTCTACCCATGCTTTTCCGAATATACGGAGCTGTCGGGCAAATACGGGGCAGAGGTGAGCGGGATTTATGGGACAGCTCCTTCATACAAGCCGAAACGAGAAGAAGTGGAAGCGTTGATTCGCTCGTCGGAGCTTGTTTTCATCGGGACCCCGAACAATCCGACCGGCATCATCTACAGCCGGGAGGAATTGCTCGCATTTGCGCAAACCGCGCAAGAATCGGGCACATGGCTGGTGGTGGACGAAGCGTTTCTCGATTTTGCCGAGCCGCACAGGCAGTTCACGCTATTGCCTGAGTTGGCGCGGTTTTCGCGCGTCCTTTTAATTCGTTCCATGACGAAAATGTATGCGATCCCCGGGTTGAGACTTGGCTATACGATCGCCCATGCCGACGTCATCGAAGGGATGCGGAAAAAGCAGATCACCTGGAGCGTCAACCAATTGGCATTGATCGCGGGAGAGGCGTGTCTGGCAGAAGATGAGTACGTGGCATGCACACGCGAGCTGATCAAACGGGAGCGCCAGCATATGCAGCAGTTCATTTCCGACCGATTGGGCTGGGACGTGACGGCTGGTGAAGCCAACTTCCTGCTGATCCGGCTGCCGCAGGGGATGTCTGCGGAGTGGATGCAGGAAAAACTGGGCAGGCGCGGCATTCTGATTCGCAGCTGCTCGATGTATCCGGGTCTTGACCCCGAGCACATTCGCGTCGCGGTGCGGACGAGAGCGGAAAATGATCGTCTGCTCATGGCGTTTGCAGATGTGATGGAACAGGAGGAGCGATCGTCATGAGCGTAATTCTGATCACAGGCGGCGTGCGTTCCGGCAAAAGCCGCATCGGCGAGGAGCGGGCAGCTGAAGCAGACAAGGTGGTCTATGTTGCGACCGGGATGGTTACGGATGCGGAGATGCGCGAGCGGATCACCCGCCACCAAAACCAGCGGCCCTCGCACTGGCGGACGCTGGAAGCGCCGGAATCTTTGCTCGGCACGATCAGGCACTTTGCGGCAGAGGAAACGGTGTTGCTTGACAGCTTGACGACGTGGGTCAGCAATCGGCTGGTGACGGTTCCAGAGGAAAAAATGCGCGATCAGGGCGTGACCGATGCGGTTTTGGGCGAGCTGGGAACCTGGCTGGAGCAGATGAAAGCGCGTCAGCAGCGCGTCATTGTGATCACCGATGAAGTAGGGTACGGAGGGATCGCGATGTCGAGGCTGGGAAGATGGTTTCAAGATGTGCTGGGAGAAGCCAACCAGCTCGTCGCCTCGGCAGCCGATGAAGTCGTCGCGGTTATGTCCGGCATCCCTGTGAGGATTAAAGGATGAAGGCGTTTTTGCATGCAGTCGCATTTTTGACACGCTTGCCGGTACCGCAGCTATCGGCGCAGACGCGCGATTGGACAAACAGCGTGGCGTATTATCCGGTGGTGGGTGTCATTCTCGGATTGATGTTGTGGGGGATTGCATGGCTTGCGTCCACTTTGTTTCCGCCAGCGGTTGCCAGCATCCTGGTGCTTGGAAGCTGGGTCTATTTGACAGGCGGACTGCATCTGGATGGCTGGATGGATGTGGCGGACGGGCTTGGCAGCAATCGCGACCGCGAGCGTATGCTGGCCATCATGAAAGACAGCCGGGTCGGCGCGATGGGCGTGATCGCCTGCGTGCTGCTTTTGCTGTTCAAAGGGGCAGCGATCCTGGAACTGCCGCATTCCGCAGCATGGCCCGTCGTTGCGACTACCGGCGCGCGCTTCGCATTGACGGGCGTCATCTGGTTTTTCCCATACTTGTCCGAACGCGGATTGGGGAGCGGACTGCGGGACGGACTGTCTCCCTGGAAGCTGATCGCAGGCGGCATTGTTACGGTCGGTGTGACCGCTTGGCTTGCCGGGATAGGCGGACTGATCGCTTTTGGCGCAGCGCTTGCAGGGGCATGGCTGCTTGCTCGTTTTTTGGTGAGCAAGCTTGGCGGGCTGACAGGCGATTGCTACGGTACGGTGGTGGAAGGGACGGAAGCGATGCTGCTCGCATTTTTGTTGATGGTGGAGAGGATTGGCTTATGAGATGGATATGGGTGAGGCACGCAGAGACAGAAGCGAACCTGGCTGGGCGCTATGTCGGCCATGCCGATGTGCCGCTCAGTGAACAAGGGCGGGAGCAGGCAGCACATACGGCCAAGCGATTGGCGAATGAACCGATCGGACAGCTGTTCGCAAGCGATCTTGCGCGCGCGATGGACACGGCGCGCGCGATCGGCGATCTCCACGGATTGGCGCCCCAGCCAGTCCCGTCGCTGCGCGAGCTTGATTTCGGTGATTGGGATTTACATACATATAATGAAGTGATGCAAAAACAACCGGAGCAGCTGTACCGCTGGTATGACGATCCGTTTACGCTGTCGCCGCCGTCTGGCGAGACGCTGCGCAGCTTGGGCGAACGGTTCGATGCATGGCTGCTTGGACAATTGGAGTGTCAAGAGCAAAAGACGATCGTTTGCGTGACACATGGCGGACCGTTGCGCTGGTTTCTTTGCAAATGGCTTGCAGGTGACGAAGCAAGCTATTGGGCAGTGCCCGGCGTCGCCTGCGGCGATTTTGTCATCACAAGCTGGGATGGAAGGGAGTGGAGGCGGGCATGACGCAGCCATTCCGAACCGGCGAGACCTATCGCTCGACAGTGCTTGATTGGGTCACCGTCACCTACCAGCCCGATCATCTGCACATTTGCTCCGCCAAAAAGCTGGAGACGATCAGCAGTGCGGTTTGGGGAGGCGGCTTTGGCCATGCCGATGCGATCGTCAATTGGAGAGTTCCACTCACATACCGGGCAGCAGATCCGCAAGCGATGATGCGCGATCAGCTCTTCATATGGGGGTACGCACCCGAGCGGACGATCGGGCTGATGACTGCCGCCAAACTGACGCATGCCGCACTCAGCGAGGAAGAGGGCGATGCCTTTCGCCTGCTCGCCTGCACGACAGCGGGGACGGGCAATGCCGCACGCGCAGGAAAAGTGGCCCGCACCTATCCAGCCTATCAATGCGGGACGATCAATACGGTGTTGATCATAGAGGGGTGTATGAGCCAGGCGGCGATGGTCAACGCGCTGATGACAGCCGTGGAGGCAAAAGCCGCTGCCATGCAGGATGCGAAAGTGGTAAGCGCAGCAGGTGAGCTGGCAACGGGTACGACAAGCGATGCGATCGTGCTGGCCGTAAGCCAGCACGGGTTCGCGGAAACCCACATGTTCGCAGGAACGGCCACGACCATCGGCGATGCGATCGCGCGCCATGTGTATCAGACCGTATGCGAAGCCGTTCGGACACAAAAGGAGGAGTAGCATGCATGCAGCGATAACCCTTCTGCTTGCCTATATCGTCGACCGCATCGTGGGGGACCCGCGATTTTTGATTCACCCCGTCGTGGTCATGGGACGGGTCATTTCATGGCTGGAAAAGCAAATCCGCAAAGGTTGCCGATCAGATCGTGCACTCAAATGGGCAGGGCTGCTTTTTCCGCTCGTACTGGTCGGCGGTTCGTATCTGGCCGTGTGGGTGCTGCTTTACGCGTTGGCACGGCTCTCACCGTGGCTCGCGTGGTCGGCGGAAATCTGGCTGATCTCGACAACCATCGCGTCTAAAGGGTTGGCCGATGCAGGCATGGACATTTTTCACCATCTAAAAAAGAACGATTTGCCGTCTGCCCGTACGGCTTTATCGATGGTTGTCGGCAGGGACACGGACAAGCTGGATGAACCGCAGATCGTCCGGGGCGCCGTCGAAACCGTCGCGGAAAACATGGTGGACGCGATTATCTCGCCGCTGTTTTTTGCAGCGATCGGCGGAGCGCCCTTGGCGATGGCCTATCGGGCGGCGAATACGCTCGACTCGATGGTCGGCTACAAAGATGAGCGCTATTTGCATCTCGGCTGGGCGTCGGCTCGCTTTGACGATTTGGCCAACTACCTGCCAGCCAGGCTGTGCGCGCTTTTCATCGTAGCGGCGGCCTGGCTGCGCGGACAAAGCGGGACGGGTGCCTGGAGGATGATGCGGCGTGACGCACGCAAACACCCCAGTCCAAACAGTGGATTTGCCGAGGCGGGCGTAGCCGGAGCGCTCGGCATCCAGCTCGGGGGACTGAATACGTATCGCGGGGTGCCGTCCCATCGCGCGCTGCTCGGCGATCCGACCCGTCCGCTTGTGGCGGATGATATTCCACGGACCGTCGCCATCATGCACACAGGCGCGTTGATTGGCGTTGGTTTGTTTGCTGCCGTTTTGCTGCTGATCGCCTGTCGATCATAGGAAGAGTGAGCCTTTGGGTGATAGGGCGAACCTGTGGCAACAAGTGGAAATCCGAGCGAAATGGTTGCTTTTTTCACGTGATCTAGCGATAATTAGGACGAAATCGAACGGACACCGTAAAAAATTTCTGCAACCATTTGCCCCGGTATTTCGTAGAACGTATAAGAGCGTATCGAATCAGGTGACCATGCAGGAACGATAACGAATCAAATGCAGGCAGGAGTGAACGTAGATGAAAGTATGGAAGGAAGTTTTCAGCTGGACAAAGTCAATCGTATTCGCCTTGTGTGTCGCTGTTTTGTTGAACGTATTCGTCGTTCAACCGACAAAGGTGCAGGGAAGCTCGATGTTCCCGACCTTGAAAAACGATCAGACGATCTTTATTTCCAAATTGCCTCACACATTCAAAGAAACGCCCGACTATAACGACATCGTTATTCTCGATAGCCGCGTAGACCGCGAACGCACGCTGAAGGATGATTTTTTGGAAAGCCCGCTGCTTCATTTGTTCGCAGCAGCTTCTGAAAGCGATCAGGATGACCACAACATTTGGGTGAAACGCGTCATCGGCAAGCCGGGAGATGTGCTGGAGTTCAAAGAAGACGGGGTTTACCGCAATGGGGAGAAATTGAGCGAGCCTTACATCAAAGAACAGATGATGATTCCGCAGCCCGAAACCATCACCGTTCCTGAAGGACATGTGTTCGTCATGGGTGACAACCGCAACAACAGTAAAGACAGCCGCTACATCGGCGCAGTGCCGATCGATCATATTCTGGGCAAAAAGTTTTACTAAACCAATCTACTTGACGTGCAGCTGCTCAAACTGGCTGTATAGATCGCGTACGGCAGCGACCAAAGCGTTGGCAGCCCGTCCACGGTAATGGTTTTGGATGACCGTGACGATCTCTTCAATTCCGTCGCGCAAGCTGAAACCTTTCAGCAGGCTGCCGACGAAATCGCGGCCGTGCTGTGTGGCCAACGTGCAGGAAGCTTCAACGATGACCGCGTATTTTCGGTCGATTTCAACCGTGATGGTCAAGGATTCATACACGTTTTGCGCAGCCATCCCTTGTGGCAGCCGCGCATGTCCGGCAAGAAAATACGTTTTGGCAGTATTCATATGAAAAGTCCCCCTCTAATCTTGTATCGGAATGATGTTAAGTATAGTAGAATTTTCTGGATTCGGCAAAAGGAAAGGAACAGCTCCAACAACGGTTTTCCTCTTTTTTCGCCGCCGTCCCAATCCCTACTCGCGCATTCACAGGCGTGTGACCGGGATTGGGATTTTTATGTTTCCTCAAGGATGCTTGCGGAAGGTGAACGACGCGATATCCTGTTGCAAGCGAAGCAGACCGTTTTGCGTATACGCGTATACGGTGAAACGCATACATACGTTTATTATCTACAATCAGAAGTCGTTGTCTTCCCAGTTTTTTCCCGTGTGTCGGACGATGAACGAAAAGAAAACAGTCTCGCGTACATGGTACGCGAGACTGTTTTCACGAACGGGCAACGATACGAACCGTTACACTTTATCCATGCGCGGCTGCTGCTGCATCCGGGGCTGCGGCTTTCGCATGTTGCCGATCAAATAGCCGAGCAGCGCGCCGACGAGCGCAGGCGCAACCCAGCCGATCCCTTCCGGATAAAGCGGCAAACGGTTATACAATGCGGTGATCACATCGAGCGGCACACCGAGCTGGACGAAAGCATCAACCAGGCTGACGAGCGCGGTGCCGATGAGCGCGCCGACATAGACAGCGCGATAGCCGCGGAAGTACCGATGGAAAAACGAGAGAACGATAAGCACGATCGCCAACGGATAAATGCCGATCAGAACCGGCACGGACAGCGCGATGATTTGGCTGAGTCCGAGATTGGCGACAACCGTGCTGAACAGTGTCAAAATCCCGATCAGTTTCCGGTAAGAAAAGCTTGGAAACAAGCTGGCAAAATATTGACCGCTTGCGGTGATCAGCCCGACAGATGTCGTCAAGCATGCCAGTGTGATGGCAAGGCCGAGCAGGACATTCCCGAAGGAGCCGAAAAGATGGTTGACCACCATGGTCAAGATTTGCCCGCCGTTCTCCGCATCATGGGCAAGCGATTGGCTGGTCGCGCCCAGGTAGCCAAGCGCAACATAGACGAGCGCCAATGCGGCGCCTGCAATGACGCCAGCGGTAAGCGTAGTCTTGACGAGCTGGCGGCGGTCGGTAATACCGCGCTCCTTTACCGCTTGCAGCACGACAATGCCAAAAACAAGCGCGCCGATCGTGTCCATCGTAAGGTAGCCTTCAATAAAGCCTTTGATGAACGGTGCTTTCTGATAGGCGACGGACGGCGCCGCGAAACCGCCGATCGGAGAAACGAGGCTGCGGATGGAGATGATCGCGATAATCAACAGCAACAGCGGGGTCAGCAAGTTGCCGATCCGGTCTACCAACTTGGATGGGGTTAGGCACAGCCAATACGTCACGGAAAAATAAATGACGGTATACAGCAAAAGCGAGAGATTGCTGGCACCTTCGGCTTGTGGCAAAAAGGGAGCCATGCCCATTTCAAAGGCAACGCTGCCGGTGCGCGGGATACCAAAAAATGGCCCGATGGCCAAATAGATGACAACGGTGAATACCAACCCAAACATCGGGTGAACACGGGAGGCGATCGTCTGCAGATTCCCGCCGGAAACCGCGATAGCTGCCACACCCAAGAGCGGCAGGCCAACACCCGTGACAATAAAACCGATAATCGCTGATGGATAGCTAGTACCAGCGGCAAGCCCCAGCGAAGGCGGAAAAATCATATTCCCTGCACCGAAAAAAAGCGCAAAGAGCATGAGTCCGATCGAGAGGATTTCTTTGTTCGATAATGCTTTCATGTTGTGTGCTCCTAACAAAATGGAATGGCAGAAAAAAACGATAAAAGTTAGTATAGATGATCATGGCGCAGAAGGGAAGGGTCCGCGAAGTTGAGCGAGTATTCACACTATGCCCATCTCGGTCCGCAACCATGCACAGACCGTTGAAACGAACGCAATGTATGCATGATAGTAGCCATACAGCAGACAAGCTCGAAAGGGAGGAAAACGACTTTTTGGCCTCCTCAACGCCATTATTTGTACAAAAAAAGCTGTCCTTTGGAGTAAGGACAGCTTTTGTCTATGCGATTATTTTACTGCAGCTTTTTCCAAATCGAGCACGCCTTGATGGATCAGGTTGAACAAATCCTCGATCTCGGATTCTTCGATGCACGAGAACGCCACGCGCAAGTCGGTTTCCCCGAGGGCGATCGTTCCGACGCCATAGTGCTCAAGCAGATGATTGCGCAATGTTTCCGCGTCGACGGTCTTCAATTTCAGGCACATGAAGTAGCCGGAGTTGAATGGGTAGTAATCCCAAACCGCGTCGAACTTGCCGCTGTCCAATACCGCTTTCGTACGGTTCGCGCGGCCTTTCATGATCGCAAACTTTTCTTCTTTTTGCGCATGGAACTCGGGGGAGTTCAACGCATGCAGCACGAACGTCTGGGACGGATGCGGACCGCTGGAGATGGTCCCACGGATAATGCCCATCGTTTTTTGCTCCAGTGCGCCAAGCAGGGCATCGCTGTTGCCGGAGTAGGTGATGAAGCCGACACGGAAGCCCCAAACATATTCTTCTTTCGTCGCGCCGTCCACTTTGATCGGCAAAATGCGCGGATGCAGGTTGGAGAGCGCCCCAAACAGCGACTCGGTCAGCGAGTTTTCAAAGAACAGGCCGAAATAGGCATCGTCGGTTACGGCGACCACATTGATGCCCGCTTCCGCGCCCGCCAGGATCGCAGCGACGATTTCCTTGCCTTCTGCCGCATTTGGTGTATAGCCGGTCGGGTTGTTCGGGAAGTTGAGGATAACGATCGCTTTGCCTTTTTCTTTTTGAGCCAGGATCGATTCGCGCAGACCGGCTGCGTTGAAGGTGCCTTGCTCGTTGTACAGCGGGTAGTTTACGATTTCGGCGCCACGGCGAATCGTGAACGTAAGCTCGTAGTTTTCCCAGTTTTTGTCCGGAATGATGACGCTGTCACCAGGGCCGGCAAACAGGTCGGCAACGATGCTTAGGCCATGTGTCAAAGCGTTGGTCACGAGCGGGTTGCCGAATGTTTTTCCTTCGAGCGACGGGTTTTCCTCGATCATTTTTTTTCGCCATGCCGCGCGGAGCTCCGGTTTGCCGGCAGGCGGCGCATATTCATAAATATCTTTTGGCGCATACGCGGACAATGTATCTTGAATCACTTTGAGGTGCATCGGCTCGCGGTTTTCCAGCGCGATCCCGATCGTCGCGTTATATTTCTTGGCTTTTGCTTTCGCTTCAGCGGATTGGCTCAAAATGCCTTCTTTTGGAAAGTAAATCTGTTTGCCAAGATCGGAGAGCATGTCATAGACGTGCGGATTTTCAGCTTGAAGCGTTTCGTTCAATTTTTGCGCTAATGGCTGCATAATGACCTTCCTTCCAACAATTCAATTCATCAAAGTGGTTTCTTTCGTATTATACCTCTTTCCAAGGAAAGGGGCGAGTGTAAATGCGAATAATCATTCGCACGATTATAAAAATGTACGTAAATGGTGGTGAAAAGTTGATCGGTAAAATCAAATTTTTCGTGATCCGCCGCTGCAAAATTTAGGCTGAATAGCGCGGGCACGCTGCTGAATACTAGAAGCGAGGACAATACGGAGGGGTGGATCACGATGGATCAAAAGAAAATCAATGCCGAGATGCAAGAAGTGAGCGCATATGCCACCAAGCAGAGGATGAACCAGCGTGAAGTGCCGCTCTTGGAGGAGACAAAAGGGACGCCGAAAGCAACCAACACCAATCTGAACGAGGAATAATTGGCAAAAAAGCCCGATGTGACGGGACATTTCCGACACATCGGGCTTTTTGCGATCGAATTAAGGTGTAGCCAGTACAGGCCACACATCTTTCGCCTCTTCACCCAAATACCAAGCGGCGATGCCGCCGAGCATGTTGGATGCGGCCAGCTGTTTGCGATACGCCATTGCGGCGCGATCTTCCAGCCAAATCTGGTGCTTTTGTCCGTTTTCCGTGAATTCCACATAGTTTTGAGCAAGCGTGCTGTCCCAGCGTTTTTGCAGTTTTTTGCTCGCAATCAGCTGCTCCACCTGTGCCATCGTGCGCTCCGTCGCCGTCACTTTGCCTGTAGCGACATCCGTGACCCATTCCCGGTTGAAAAGCGGGACGCCGAGCAGCACTTTTTGCGGAGGAACGTCTTGAAGCAGCAGCCGAAGACCTTCCTTGACCCACGGGAGGGACGCGACGGAACCAGCAGAATCGCTCGTTTCCCAATGCTCCTCATAGCCCATCATGATGACGTAATCCGCCACTTTGCCCAATGCCGCACGGTCAAAGGAACCGGACCAATAAGGATCGGGGTTGTCCCGCGTCACATCGACAGAGACGGTCATCTTATAAGGATGCAGCGCACTTGCAAGCTCTTTCACAAAGGCTACGAATGCTTGTTTATCTTCGGGCGCAATGTTTTCAAAATCAATATTGATCCCATCCGCCTGCAAGTCGACCAGCTTTTTGGTGACAAGTGTGACGAGCATTTGTCTTTTTTTCGGGTCAGCGATGGTGCTTTTGGTCAACGCGTCGTCAAAGTGGTTGCCAAGCAATACCCATACTTTTTTGCCGGACGCATGCGCCCATTTGACATAGCGGATGTCGCCCGTTCCATCAACCAGCGTGCTTTTGTTCAAAAACAGCCAGCGCGGCGAAACGACGTTGGTCCCGGGAGCAGCCGTGCTTTGCCGAATGTAATCATCCGTCGTGCCGAACGAATTCCAGCCGAGCAAAATGCGCGGATAGGTTTTCGTCGTCACGTTTGTTTTCCCGATCCAGACCTGTTTGCCGCCTAAAATCCGGATTGCATAAAAAGTGGGAACCGTCGAAACAATCGGATATTCTTCCCCGTATGACAGCGTGCCCGCCACCTGTGACTGAACGGTTGCCGCTGTGAACGTGTACGCCTTCGGAACCATGATTTTGACGACCGTAATCGAAGAGGTGGCAGCTGAACTATGTATCGGGAATGGAAGCAAGAAAACGAAAAGCAGTAATGTGATTCGAACGACAAGTTTTTTCAAGGGTCAAAGAACCCCTTTCCCCAACGGAACTAAACAACGGGATTTATTGTAAGTCAAGGAAAGAGGCTTGAACAGGTAAGGATTGTTGGAAAAAAAGGGAGAAGTACGCTATTTTTCGCCGTTTTGTTCGCGCCACGCCGTAAGTCCGCCGTGCAGGGAAAGCGCAGAAAGCCCTTGTTCCCGCAGCAGTGCGGCGGCTTTTTCCGCTTTGTTGCCCGAGGTGCAGACCGTTACGATCTGGGCTTCTGGCGGCAGAGTGGCAATCAGTTCAGACAAGCCGTTTTTTTCTAGCATCGCGGCATAGGGAAGATGCTTAAGCGGTACGCCATCCAGCTGCAGGCTGCCGGTGCGGAACTTTTCTTCATCGCGCACATCGAGCAGCACCAGCGGGGCTTTTTCCTTTGCTTTTTGTACCAGGGCGTCGGCAGAGAGCGGTTGATGTTCCATGTTCATTCTCCTTGCATTTGTTTGTCATGCCAGCCTGCGTCAATCATGATCGGCAGGGCATCAGCTTTGGAAGTACGATACCATAGGTACACGTATTGGGCAACCGTGAACGGGTAACGCTGGATGGCCGTTCCAAGAAGCAGCTGAGGGAGACGAGCGATTTCGCGAAAAAACGTTTTTCCATTCCTGGCATTGCAAAGCCGCACCTGTCTGGATTACAATGGCAGTAATACATAAAATGATTATCATTCTCAATAACATAGATGAGAGGAGCAACGTGATTTTGAATGGAAGTCAATCAATTGGCCGAATATTTTTCGATCCATCTTCAAAAAAAAGATAACGCGCTCGTTTCGCTCGCTGGAACAGAGGCACAACATACAGGGAACATGAACGCTTTGCTCGAGGCGTATGCTCCGCTGATCAAGGCACGGGAGCCAAAAGCGGCAGCCGCTTATTTTGGCAGTTGGATCAGCAGTCTGGCATTATGCTTGCAATACGCACTATCCATGGAAAACAAAGCGCCTGACCTGGCACTTTCCAATCTGACGATCCAGCTTTACCGGGAGGGCGGGCAGCATGACTGGTCATTCGCCTTTGTCGTCGAGGAATGGAAGGAAGGGAACGGGCCATCGGGGGAAGCGGAGCGGGCAAGCTGGAGAGAGGAGACGTTGAGCCGGTTTTATGCCGAAACGATGCGACCGCTGTTGGAAGCGGCAGCGCAAGCAGGCGGGCACGAGGTTGGCCAGTTATGGGGACAACTGCCGACCAAGTTCAACTATTACCTTGAACATTTCAGCGATGCGGCGCCATCCTGCGCGATCCGGCACAGAATCGCCGCTGATTACGATTATTTGAGAGGCGAGCTGTCACCAGCGGTATTTGGCCGCAAAAAAAATCCGTTTGATGTAAAAATCCGCTACATCCCGGATTGGCGCGATGACAGCAAGCAGGTCAGGCAAAAGAACGTTTGCTGCCTGTATTATTTGACGGGGGACGGGCAGTATTGCTACACATGCCCGCGAATGAAGGAATCCGAACGTGCGATAAGGGCGGAGGAAATGAGGAGCAGCCAGGCAAACAGATGAAGGATCAATTTCTGGCAGGAACCATGACTGCATGATTCGGCTGTGCAACGTTAATAATTTGAGAGATCCATAAAACGTTGCGAAAGGATTGTTGCCTGCGTATGAGGTCTCTTTTTTACCGTCTTCAGCTCGTCTGCATCGCGCTCTTGCTTGGCTGCAGTCCGAATGCGCAGCCGCCAGCAACTCAGCAATCGCATACGCAAGAGCTGCGCATCAGCCAAAGCAAGCCGGCGCGGAAACCCGGGATGATCGTGCTGGGATGGAATGCGTTCGGCACAACGCCTACTTATATTGAGCAGAGCAGCATTGCCTGGAATATGAATGTCGTTTCTCCCCGCTGGTTTACGCTGGACAAAGACAAGCTGGTCGCAGGAGAGGTCGATCCGAACTATGTGAAATGGGCGCACAAGGCAGGGAAGCAGGTGTGGGCGTTTTTTGGCAACAAATTCGACGCCGATCTCACCGATAACCTCATAAGCAGCAAAAAAACGCAGATAAAGATCGCCGACAAGCTGAAAAATGCGCTGGTCGACAACCAGGTCGACGGGCTCAATATCGATTTCGAGAACATCAAAGAAAAAAACCGGGATGATTATGTCGGTCTCGTCGCGACCATCAAGCAAGCGCTGGCGCCGCACAACATCGTCGTGACCGTCGACGTGACGCGGACCAATCCGGACCCGATGTGGTCGGGCAGCTTTGATCGCCATGGATTGGGGAAGGTGGCCGATTACATCGTGATGATGGGCTATGACGAGGATTTGGGCGGCGGTGGAAAAGTTGGATCTGTCGCTTCCTTGCCTTGGGTGGAAGAAGGCGTACAACTGCTGCTCAAGGACGTTCCGGCCCATAAGGTGATACTCGCTACCCCGTTCTATACGCGAGAGTGGGTTACCGATACAGCCACAAACGCGACCAACAAGTTCGATCGAACCATGGTGGAGATGGAGCAGATCATCAAGGAGCGGGGCTTGCAAAAAAAATGGGACGACCGGGCCAAGCAAAATTATGTGGAATACACGGAAAACGGGCAAAAGCATCAGATGTGGGTAGAAGACGAAGAGTCGATGCAACAGCGCCTGGGACTGGTTGACAAGTATGGACTGAAAGGTGTCGCCGTGTGGGCAGTCGGGCTGGAAAAACCATCGATCTGGTCGGTTTTCGGCCTGCCGAATTAAGCGTGAAGCAGGAGCTGGAACACAAAACATACAAAGGAAAGCAAAACCAGTCAGCGCACGCACAATCAAGCGTGTTTTGACTGGTTTTTTTCGATGTCAGAGTTGGCGGAAAATTACTTATTGTTTAATTATTTTATACATTTGTTATCCTCACTAAAAAATATTACAATAAACGTGTAATTCAGGAGAACAGCTAGGTAGAAGACGTAAACCGGTGCGAAGCAACTTGTGTAACCGTTTGCGTAGCATTCCGAATTACAGGCAAACAAAGGACCTGAGAGGAAGGGGTACTGGAGTGGAAAACAAAGAATTGAAAAGAGGTCTGGAAGCGCGTCATATTCAGATGATCGCTTTGGGCGGCACAATCGGCGTAGGGTTGTTTATGGGGTCTGCGAGCACGATCAAATGGACAGGTCCGTCCGTCATGCTTGCGTACGCAATCGTCGGGATTTTTATCTTTCTCATCATGCGCGCGATGGGGGAAATGTTGTACCTTGAGCCGAGCACGGGTTCATTTGCCACTTTTGGCCATAAGTATATCCATCCGTTAGCAGGCTATGTCACAGCCTGGAGCAACTGGTTCCAGTGGGTAGTCGTCGGCATGTCCGAAATTATTGCCGTCGGCTCTTACATGAAGTATTGGTTTCCGGATTTGCCAGCCTGGATCCCCGGCATCATTGCGATGGTGATTCTCGGTGCAGCGAACTTATTTTCGGTAAAATCATTCGGTGAATTTGAATTTTGGTTTGCTATGGTTAAAATCATCACGATCGTCTTGATGATCATTGCCGGAATCGGACTGATTTTCTTCGGTATCGGCAATGGCGGGCACGCGATCGGAATTTCCAACCTGTGGGCAAATGGAGGCTTCTTTACCGGCGGCTGGTCAGGCTTCTTCTTTGCGCTGTCGCTCGTCATCGGGGCTTACCAAGGCGTCGAACTGATCGGGATTACGGCCGGTGAAGCGAAAGATCCGCGGAAAACGTTGACCAGTGCGATTCAAAGCATCATTTGGCGTATTTTGATTTTTTACATCGGTGCCATTTTTGTCATTGTAACCGTTTACCCTTGGAACCAGCTGCACGCGATCGGCAGTCCGTTTGTCGCGACCTTTGCGAAAATCGGGATCACCGCAGCGGCAGGAATCATTAACTTTGTCGTCATCACGGCTGCGATGTCCGGGTGTAACAGCGGTATTTACAGCGCGGGACGCATGCTTTATACATTGGGCGTGAACGGGCAGGCGCCAAAAATCTTTACCAAGCTGTCGCACAACGGCGTGCCATTGCTTGGGACGATCGGCGTGATTGCGGGATTAGGGATCGGCGTTATTTTGAGTTATCTTGCGCCGGAAAATCTGTTTGTGTACGTATACAGCGCAAGCGTGCTGCCAGGCATGGTGCCATGGTTTGTCATTTTGATCAGCCAAATTCGTTTTCGCAAAGAGAAAGCAGCCGAAATGGCGAGTCATCCATTCAAAATGCCATTAGCGCCTGTGACCAACTATGTCACGATCGCCTTTTTGCTGATGGTGCTGGTTGGCATGTGGTTTAATGATGATACGCGCATTTCCTTGATTGCCGGCATTGTTTTCTTAGCGATTGTCGTGATCAGTTTTTATGCATTAGGGGTTGGCAAGGCGAATCCCGAGGGTGGAAAAACGGATCGTTCGGCTCGCACATAATCGTGATCACAAGATAGGGACACGTCTCGGCGATGTCCCTATTTTTTTCGGGAAAGCAAGCATGTTGTCCGTATCAGCCATGGCGACTGTAATGTTTTCGCAGCAAGGCGAACATCAACAAATCATCATACCCGCCAGCAGTGTATTCGTATTCCGCCAATAACCCTTCCTTGACAAAGCCCAATTTGCGCAGCACGGCCAATGAGCCGGTGTTGCGCGGGTCGACGACCGCTTGAATCCGGTTGAATTTACAGACGGTGAAGCCGTATTGAATCATCTTCGCAAGCGCCTCGGTCATGATGCCCGCGCCCCAAAAACGTCGGGAAAGTTCATAGCCGATCTCTACGCGATTATGCGAGGCATGCCAATTTTGAAACCCGCACGTGCCGATCAGCTGACGGTCTCGATGCAAGGCGATCGCCCAGCGAATCCCGGAGCGGGTCTTGTACTGCTTCTGGTACCAGTCGATCTCGCGCAGGGCGCCCTCCTTGCTCTGTAAAGGCTCCATGCCATAGTATTTCGTAACGTCGGGGTCGGAAAGAATCCCATACAAGTCATCGGCGTCGCTTTGCAAAACCTCGCGCAGCAACAGACGCGATGTTTTCAAACGAGGAAAACGCATAAAATCCCTCCAGCGGGTCGTGCGAATCATCGTCATTTATGAACGATTACTATGTTTATACGAGGCCGCTTCGGGATGTATGCGCCTTGGTACTGCGTCCGTTTTGAAATGAAAAAAGCCCCGAATCGGGGCAGGTCATTGAAACTCGTGCTTGATTTCCACACGCTGCAGCAGCTGGAATGGCGTTGCCGCAAACGCTTCATACGGAATGTAGCTGGGCTCCATCGCATCGAGGATTCTTGTTTGAAAATGCGGGCGCGTCACGAGTTCGCCGATCGTTTTTTTGGTGAGCCTGGTGAACATCGCTTCCGTGATTTCGCCGGTTTGGACCCGTAGTCCGCCTGACAAAGAGTCTCCGCGAAAAACCACGCTGATGGTGCCAGTGGTCATGTTCTGGTAAATCCCCGTAATCCCGTACAGCCGGATTTGAATGCTGGTTTCCTCCATGATTTCGCGCCGCAGCGCATCCTCCACCGTCTCGCCTTCCTCCATTTGTCCGCCTGGCAGCTCGAATGTGTCGGGCCGGTGCGCACTGCGGACGAGCAATACCTCACCCTGTTCATTCGTAATGTAGCCGCTCACGGCAATGGAATGCTGTGGCGCTTGATAGGAGCCGCTTGCCGCCGTTGAACGCAAAAAGTCTTGCTTCGCTTCTACATACAAATCCGGAAGCTCGCGGCGTTTTTGCTGTGCCTCCTGGTGCAGGGCGGAGGAGCGGATTGCATGTTCAATCGCTTCATAATGCGCCATATCCCTGTATTCCCAGATGGCCACAACCTCGTCCTGCGCTTCATTCACCCAGCGCCCGACCAGTTTGGCGCCATGTTTGACCTGATTGGGATACAGATACGTATGAAAAAAATCATGGAATCGGCCTGCTAGCTCCGGCTTGATTTTGTACGTTTTTCTTCTGAAGATCAACGGGTTCCCTCCTCTGTAGTGCATGCTCTGACCAACTATTTTCGTGACTTGCGCGAAAATTCCCTCTTTTGGGATTGTCCTTCTTTTGGGGGCTGTTGCATACAATCAGATCAGCGATAACGAAGGCAAGCGGCTATTTCGGATGGAGAAGGTTACACTAGGAAGGTAAAAAGGAGGGCAGCACAAACATGAAACGTTCAACGATCGTCTGGATCGTCATCGCGGCGTTGGTGCTCATCGCGATTTTCTCAGGTATCAGCTCGTACAATGGATTGATCACGCTGGAAACAAACGTGGATAATAAATTTTCGCAGATTGACGTCAATTTGCAGCGCCGTGCGGATCTCATTCCGAATCTGGTCAATACGGTGAAAGGGTACGCGGCGCATGAAAAAGAAGTGATCGCGGCGATCGCCAATGCGCGCAGCAATCTCGTCGGCGCCCGGACCCCGTCGGAAAAAGCGCAGGCGGACGCCCAGCTTTCCGGTGCGTTGTCCAGGCTTTTGGTGATTGTCGAAAACTATCCCAATCTGAAGGCTGACGCTCAGTTTGCCCGGCTGATGGACGAGTTGGCCGGAACGGAAAACCGGATTTCGGTGGCACGCAAAGATTACAATGATGCAGTTTCGGTCTATAACGTGAAAATACGCCGCTTTCCCACATCGATTTATGCCTCGATGCTCGGGTTTGAGAAAAAAGATTTCTTCAAGGCGGCCCCAGGCGCAGAAACGGCCCCTGAAGTGAAATTCTAATGATGAGCAGGCTCCGTTTATGTTTGGCTGCCGTGATATTGTGGCTGGCGACTTTGGTTCTGGCCAGCAACGCTTATGCACAATCGTCCTCGCCTTATGGCGTCTATGTGGAAGACGGGGCCGGACTGCTGCAACCCCAAACCGCACAGCTTTTGTACCGGAATGCCATCTGGATTCACAAGCAAACCGGCACAGCGCAGGTTGGCGTGGTAACGGTTCCGACCATCGGGAATACTTCGTTGGAAGAGTTCGCGGTCGCCAAGTTCCGCGAGCTTGGTTTGGGGAGCAAGGAACGCAATGACGGCGTGATGCTTTTGTATACGGCAAAAGAAAATCATGTCCGCATCGAAGTCGGCTATGGTCTCGAAGGCCGAATTCCCGACGGATTGGCCGGTGCGATTTTGGATCAATATTTTGTGCCGAACCTGCGAGCCGGTGACATCGATCGAGCTTTTGTACAGACCCAGGGAGCGTTGATTCAACAGGTCGCTGCGGAATACGGTGTCGACACATCGGAAAAAACCGGAAACGGCGAGCTTCCACTGCCGCCTGATACCCGGACCGGCCAGGAACCAACCAATTTTCTGGCCCATGTACCCGGATTTGCCAAAATTCTCATCGTGATCGGGATCATCCTGCTGATTTTCCTCGATTTCAAGTTTACCGGAGGAGCCTTGACATACGCTTTGCTCTCCATGGTGCGGCGCGGCGGTTCATCGGGAGGGGGCGGATTCGGCGGCGGCCGTGGCGGTGGCGGGTCATCGGGCGGTGGCGGCGCCAGCAGGTGAAGGCATGGCGATCCGTTCGGCATGCGAAATTTACGCCAAGCCCACAATCTTGCCGGGCTTGGCTTTTTGTCATACCTTTAGCTAGGCTTCCAAACATATACAAAGGAGCGAGTCGCATGCCGGAATTACCCGAAATGGAAACATACAAGCGCGTGCTGGTTCATCATTTTGCAGGCAAACAAATCACGGACGCGGAAGTGAATCGCGAAAAATCGGTGAACGTACCGGTGACCGACTTCCTTGCAGCGGTGAAGGGGGCGACCGTCACGGGGATCGAGCGGCGGGCCAAGCATCTCGTGTTCAATCTGAATACCGGGATGCATCTCGTGCTCCATTTGATGCTCGGGGGCTGGATGTATATCGGTACCGATGCAGACAGTCCGCAGCGAACCAAGCAAGTCATCCTGACATTTGGCGGGACAAAGCTTTTTTTCATCGGACTGCGCCTTGGCTATCTCCATCTGCTCACGACCGGGGAGCGCGACCGGAAATTCGCCGATCTCGGTCCCGAACCGTTTGATCCTGCATTCGATCTTGCTGCGTTTCAAACCCAGCTTCACGGCAAAAAAGGGGCAATAAAAATGGTGCTGGTGGATCAAAAGGCGATCGCCGGAATCGGCAATTGTTACTCGGACGAAATATGCTTCACGGCAGGCGTGAGGCCGACGAAAAAAGTGGGGGAGCTGGATGAGCGGGCGAGACAGTCTTTGTTTGCCGCTATTCGGCCCGTGCTCACCGAAGCGATCCGCCTCGGCGGCTATATGGACGATCCGGTGTATGCAGGCGATACCAAAACCGGTGGTTACAATCACCATTTGCTTG
This sequence comes from Brevibacillus fluminis, assembly GCF_052072235.1. Classification (GTDB taxonomy): domain Bacteria; phylum Bacillota; class Bacilli; order Brevibacillales; family Brevibacillaceae; genus Brevibacillus_D; species Brevibacillus_D fluminis_A. The sequence continues at coordinate 2,830,815 of NZ_CM125436.1, forward strand.
TGTATGACCGTGAACATGAACCATGCCGCCGATGCGGACAACCGATTCAAAGGCACGAAATCGTCTCGCGCAAAACATTTTTTTGCCCGAATTGCCAAAGGTGAAGGGAAAAGCAGCGGACGTGACTGACGCTCTTCTTGCGCGAATCCATGTTTTTCCGGTACAGCCGACAGCCCGGAAAACTGCCCGCAGCGCCCTCCGCCTGCACCACAGCCGGTTTGCGACACAGAAGAAGATTCCCGATATTTTCGTTCTTCCTTATTGATTTGGCTACCAGAAGGTTCACTAGTATAATATCTACAATCAGAAGTTGTGAAATCGTTGCTATGTTTTTTCCTGCATACTCGAACGCTTGTCCTTCATCGCTTCATAACATTGCCGCTCATCTTTTCAGCGAAGAACGATTGCCATATCGCGGCATCTATTGCAAGACTGTTTTTTTCGTCTTGCTGCCTCGATAAGGAAAATCATGGAGGGAAGAAGGGAGAGGAGCGATGGCTGTGCAAGCGGGCGAAGAGCTGAAGGGACAGAGCATCCCACGGCAGCATCTGACAATCGCATATGGCAAAGGAACGGAATTGCCGCGTCTGATCGACGAAGAAAAGAGGGGAGCCACACGGATACGAGGAGGTGACGTTCTCCAGCTCTTATTATTACAGTCATCAGCTGCTGAAGGCGGCGGTCCCTGCATGTAAACGGAGCCGCCGTGAAAATCGCGGGCTTGCGGACAAGATTTCTGTACTGCTGGATCGGATGAAAGCGGCGGACAGCAGGGACCATCGAAACCGAAGATGGGTCGAATCGGGTGGAAGCTCCATCCGCCGCTACTTCTATTATTCGGCAGGCGGCACAATTTCAAAAACAGTACCATTGGTAGCATCAGCCACTTTCGTCGAGCCATAAACCCCTACATAAAGTCTGGATTGATTCAGATTCGCTCCCAAACTGACATAATAGGCGGACCCGGACCCAAATTGATAATCGATTTCAATAACACGAAAATCATTCGGTTTACCATCCGGTCTTACCCTGGTATACGCTAACACTCCTCTAGCCGGACGTTGGGACTCCCTCGCTCGCGCTAAATCTGTAAACACGACGGCTCCCGTCAAATCGGGAATGGCATTTCCCATATAGGGCTGGACGCCTGTAAGTGCAGTCGCGTCAAACTTATCGGCTCGAGGATCTTTATGAAAATAGCTGATGAGAGGCTGAAGCCGCTGCGCAGAAGTTTTTACCGCATCATCGTAATAAGCAATCGTTTTCGTATCCAAAGCCGGATTGGCAGAGCAGCCCGTTATGATCGTAGTGGGAAAAGCGCCTTCCCACCCGCGCCAGCCAAAGTTAATAACTCCTTCCTGGTCAAGTTCAGCTTTCGTGAAAAAAGCTTGAACAAGCTGCGTAACCGGTATTGGTTTATAGTGAATGAATGAAAAAATCGACTCTACGAGATCTTGCCCGACATTTCCTGCGTATTTGATGTACTGATGATTGAACCTTTGAAAGGAAATGCCGGGTATATTGCGAACTCCTTTGGCCATGACCGTAAGCGTTTCCTGAATCGGGACGGGCAGCTCATGAAAACGTGTAACGACGGGCGGATGATTGATGCCTGTATGTTTAGCGACATCGATTTCAATGATTTTACCCGCGATTTCCATATCATCCTGGCTCAAATGAAATGGATCATAGCCTGATCCGCCATCTCCGGTTGTCAGCACAAGTTTTCCGGTTTCAGGTGAAAAGTTTAAGCTATTGACACCGTTATGGTTCAAAAATGGCCGTCTTATCGTAAGCAAAGTCCGCCGTTTTTGTGGCTGACCATTCGATTGTAAAATCCATTCTTCCACTGTATCGATATGATCAAAATGAGTTTCTCGATGTAACCACTTTAGATTTAACGTTCTCGAATCACACGGATTCGGTTTAAAAGATTCAAAAGCACCCGGAAGAGCACCTGGACCTTGGGTTCCAGCTACTGAATAATGAAGATAAAACAGACCGTTATGATAAAAGTCAGGATGAAAGGCTAGCCCCAGTAAGCCTCGCTCATCATATCCACCACTGGAGACACCCAGTTGTAAAACGCGTGGGCGTATATCTAAAAAAGTCCTTATCACCCCGTTCCCTACGTAAAAAATCTCTCCTACCTGTGTTGCAATCATTAATCTTTCAACGGAGTCACCCGGAAGGATCGTCGTTTTCAAAACAGTGGGCAAGTTGATCTTGCTTACGATGGGCCGTAAACGAACCGTAACTTTTTTCAAATAACCGTACCCTCCTTCATATCGTTTCCTTCTATAAAAAATATGGCTGGATCGGTTCTGGTAGCACCCATTTCGGGCGGTTGTTTGGGCCATTTATTTGTTTCCTCATCCAAAAACACGACGGCTAGCCGGGACCAACTTTCGCGGGGGACTGGCTTGTATTTTGGAAATGGATGGTAACGGTTGGCAGGATGTTTCCGTCTTACCAAGCAGGAGCGTGCCAGCAGGCGGTAGCAGCCAAAAGATGGCCAAAATCGCTCCAGCCCGGAAAGGATGGAAAAAATGAAAAAGACAATTGTGTATGCATTTGTGCTGCTTATGTTTTCACTCGCGATGCTCGGTGCGTGTGCAGCCCAAAAAGCCGAAACGAAATCGATCGCATATGACAATCCGACGTACCATTTTACATTGTCGCTCCCGTCAAGCTGGGAAGGGAACTATGACATCGTTGAATCCGAAAACAAGGTCAGTTTCGCAAGCAAGGCAAACAAACAGGCGGGCGGCGAATTGTTTTCCATCGGCATTTGGACGAAAGAAAAATGGGCCACGGAAGGCGAAGAGCTGGCGGCCGTCATCCATCTCGCCAAAATCGGGGAAGATGGGACGAATGTGTACACGTTCGCAACGCCGACGGATGTGCAGTACGTACCGGATGACGAGCAGAAAAAGGCGGAGTACGCGAAGATGGCGAGCGATCTGGACGGAATAAAAGCGACCTTTGCCTTGCAAAAGAAATAGGGGGACATTATGTAAGCAGTAGAACGGGGGGCTGGAATGATCCTAAAGCAATAAAACCGAACGATTTATATAGATCGATTACTATTATTCGGTTTTATATAGATGAAAGACCTGGAAGTGAAAAAAATCTCGGGGCTGATACTTTCAAGTTTTCAGAACTACTCACTTAAATCCGAACAATGGCGCACCATCTTATTCCAGATGGAGAGCCACTACTCAAAAATAGGACCCGTCGAAAAAGACGGGTCCCTAGCTCTGCATGTTGCTTTGTGATTCGATAACATAAACCCAATCACTCAGTACCATTCATACGGGATCTCGGCTAAATCCGCGACATAAAAAAACTTCCCGTCCCTAGACCATCCGATGAACCGGAAATTGTCCCGATGCTTGGCATACGGGAGGGCGGGAAAGAGAAAGAAACGGGAGCCCTCCTGAAGTCGAATCGATTCGGAGGAGTCCGGTCCTGCCGCAATCGGCCCACCGGGCATCACGGCGACAAACGCACGATTGTTCGGCGCCCAATGAATATCGGTTAATGATTCGCCTGCTTCAAGCGAGGTACGCATTCCAGATCGAGCATCCAGCACGTATGGATGTTCTTCGTGGACGATTTGTTGACTCATATCCGGTGAGAACGACGGGAATGACTGGCGCAAAACATGCGAAAAAGAGGGAAAACCAGCCTCCTCGCTCGTTTCAATGCTGTTGGTCCACGGATCTGCCCGTTTCAGAATGGGTTTCGGACGCAGTGAGTTTTGATCCGCGGCTCCGTAATAATATACATAGCGAGAGTCCGGCTGCCAGGATAGCTTCGGCTGATGGTATTCCTTCCAGTACGACATGCCCGTGAACTCGTCTTGCACTGTCAGATTCGCTGTCTGCAAATCAAGGCTGTAGAGCGTGAAAAGCTTTCGGTTTTTTTCAGAGAGGTCTGTGCTTGCCAGTAAACTGAGATGCCTTTCATCCGGCGAGACTGCAAGATCGATGACGGTCGCTTGTTCTGGCAGCGTTGCTAGCGGACAAGTATTCTGTGTGAGCGGGTCATAGGTAAACAAGGTGCTGTCCTTGCTTGCAATCAGCATGTCGCGAAGGGGAAACCAGACTCCTTGACCAGCGATCGGCGTGAATTTTTGCAGCTTGAAATCAAAAACATAGGAAAGCACGCTCTGGCTTTTCGGATCGATTTTCTCGGTGTAAAGAAATCGTTCGCTGACAGAAAGGGAAGCCCAATGCATTGGTGTCAGTTTCCCGACAATTTTAGCGGGCTTTTTCCCATCGATCGGGACTTGGTACACGATCGTTCTTTCGGGAGCAAGAGAATCCGAAGGGGAGGCAGAGGCACTGCCCACCCTGAACGTGCCAGAGATCGTACACAGTAGAAGCAAAAAAGTGGCGATGGATCGGGTTTTTCCGATTGTAAACATGTTTTTCTCCTTTTTCGCGGGAATGGAAGATCATCAAGCGCTGCCGATCTTTCCGTAACGAGATGATCTAGGCAAATTGAGCAATGATGATCGAAAAGCAAATAAGTGAAAGCAGATTCAACGAACCGCCTGTGCAAAGAAACGACACGACTAGCAATCGTAGCGTGAAAAGCCAGTAGCCGGATAGCTGTTTCATTCTGCAACGCTCTTTGGGAAAGAATGTAAAATCCATTGTACCAAAAAATTTTGACAAGAAACAACATTCGATCGAAAAAATAGTGGTACATATGTTTCCGTTTAGACAACCTGCTACAGTGGGGAGGATCGTTTCATAATAAGTAACCAGAGGTGATGGCGCGATGCCGGTTGATGCTGATCAGAAGCTCATGCCGTTTGGCGAACTGCCGTCACATCCCGATTTCGCCTTGCCCGAGGAAGCCACGCACACACAGCTTTCGATTGCACTGTGTGCAGACTGTCGATAAAATGGGGACATAGCGTGTCAAAATGTGGCAGTGTGCTGCTGCGATCACAGCGGCATCATGCCAGAGGGAAACCACAATGAATGGGTAACACACAGGTGAGCGAATGATGAAAAAATCAAAGTATACACTGCTTTATGAATTGGGCATGTTTGTGTTGGCTGTCGTTTCGGTCGCGTCGATCTGGATGGAAGAGAGCACGCTTCACATCGTGGATTGGGTGATCTGGGCCATTTTCACGCTCGATGTCGGTTATCGGTTTTTCCGAGCGGACGATAAGTGGGCCTATATCAAAAACAACCCGCTCGATATTATTGCCATCCTTCCGCTGGATGCGGTGTTCCGCTTTGCCAGGCTGGCGAGGGTGTTCCGAATCTTGCGGATCATCAGTATGTCGTCACATTTTATCAAGCCGTTGTTCAACATTTTGCATACGAACGGGTTGAACAAAGTCGTTACGTTTACGTTTGCCCTTATTTTTCTATCTGCTATTCCCATCTATTTGGTAGAGCCCAAAATTACAACATACGAGGACGAGTTGTGGTGGAGCATCGTGACTACGACGACGGTCGGCTATGGCGACATGTCGCCGGTGACGTTTACCGGTCGAGCGGTCGCTGTTGTGCTGATGCTTGTCGGCATTGGACTGATCGGGATGCTGACCAGCTCCATCGCCACTTATTTTTTCCAGAAGGAGAAAAAGCAGCATCCGTCTGCGGTCGCGTTCATTCAAAAAGAGCTGCATCGCTATGAGGAGCTGTCCGCGGCAGATCTCGATACCATCATGGTGCTGCTCGCGAAATTGCGCGAGGAAAAGGAGAAGGAAAAAGAACCGGAAAAAGCCGTCAGAACATCATAGCCGGCATAGCGTGCTGTTGCGAAAGAAAAGGACCTGCTTCGGGTCCTTTTTTCATCGTATCGGAATGTATCAGTGGTGCGCTTATCAATTCTGATACGATGAAAAATATTGCGTACGTGCCGAGAACCTTTTTTGTCCGTTTCAATGTTTCGCAGCTTGATTTGACAGGTTGTTGCGCAAATTTCCACCGTGCTTATCCTCACCAGCGAAGTTCACTCTGCATAAAATGTAAAAAGGTGGTGATGAGCAATGGGTTACTCATTGACAGACTGGATGATCTATACGATTTGGGCGATTTTTGGACTCATGATTGTTGATTTCTTGATTGTCCTGTTTCAAAATTTTTGGCGAGGCTCATTTGACCCGGGATTTGTTTTGGGTTACTTGAAAGATATTCTTTATTACATCCTGCCCCTGAACATGATTATTTCGATGAGCGCGATTGATCCCACCGGGTATGTATTGATGATCTTCTACTTTATTGGCGGCGTCGCCGTCATCGTCAAGTATGTGATGGACATTCTCAAACGGTTTCAAACGTAACGGTGAAAAGCCTTCCGGCGCGGAAGGCTTTTTTGTACAGATAAGCGTACTATGTCAAATACTTTTTTACTCCGTTTGGGTATAGCAAATACACCTAACGTATTGTTTGTAAAAAAATTACAATCAGCAACTGACAAGGAAGCTGTATGGTATTTGTCAGCCCTTCTTGACACTAAGATGGGTGTAGCCCTCGCTTACAAACCTGCATGGATGCATTCTGGCACGAGTACGGGTTCTTTTCCAACGTACAATTCGCATTTACAGGACGAGGGGGATAAGGCTTATCACCGAGGTCTATGCCTCCAGAATTTGATTCGATCTCCCCTTGGTCCAAGAGGGACTGACAAATACATTTGTTTTTGATGTTAAGAAGCCATTAAGTGATTCGCTATGCTATGGTATTTCAGTTTCTTGTTCATCTCATCTGCATATTGCTTCTGAACGTTTTGGGACAAAAATGGTTTTTTGTCACGTAGCATGGCAAAGGCGATCTTGAGGAACTTGTTACCCATCGCAATGTGAATCTTTCGTGCGTGCTTTCCTTTTTCCTTCAGTCGTTCGTAGAAGGGGTGAAGGTCAGTGTTGTGTAATGACAAGCTTTTTCCTGCCGTATACACAACAAACCGAAGGTGATCATTTCCTTGTTTGGAGATGGATCCGTAATACCCTTTCCCTCCACCAGATTGGATGACAACAGGATTTGTCCCTGCCTTTTTTATGATCTGATGAGGGTTCTCGTACTGAGAAACATCGCCCATTTCGGCATATGCTTCTGCTGCCGTTACAACGGCGATTCCAGGGATGGAAAGCAGCAGTTTTCCATCGGTTTGAAGCAGGACTGATTCAATTTCACATTCAAGGCGACAGATCTTTTGGTCGTATCGTTCTAAATCCTCCAGCTTCATGGAGAGGAGAAGCAACTCAGCGGCCAGTTCCTCCTTAGGGCGTGACAACGCTTGATTTGCGGCATGAAGCAGCTTTTGGATGGTGGAGGAACGAATTTTAAGATTGTGCTTCCGTGAGCTTTCCCGAATTCCCTGTTCCCCTAACGCCAACACCATAGACGGATGAGGGGAGTATTTCATGAAAAAGAGCGAGGATTTGCCCCACATATCACTGAAGATTTTCGTCTTGATTGGCTTGTGGTGGTCATCGGGGGAGAAGCCTTGAAATTCCCTCCAAATGACGTCCATAATCCCCCTGATTTCCATTCGCAAGGAGGAGCGTTTGCGTACTTCTGACCTTCTTGCCCGCGTAAGGGTAAGAAGCTCACGGTACTTCCCCTCTGGAAGTTTTGTTTCCGTTGCTTTGTTGCCTACAATGGCATGAGCAATGGCGACTAAGTCGAGATCGTCGGTTTTGCACCAATTCAAGGCGCTTGCACGTTCTTCTTTTGTCGTATAGGGGTTGATGATTTGAACGTCATACCCGTGCTGACCAAGAATTCGAACGATGTCCTCATAATAATGTCCTGTCGCTTCGATGCCGAGGAAAATGCGAACCGCGTTGCAATCCTTTTCGGCCTGCTTGATTCTGTCACATAGCGATTGAATCCCGTCCCTATTGACGGAGAAGAAAAAGGGTTTTACAATGATGTCGCCGAAATAATTGCATATGAGGGCCTTTTGGTGGAGCTTTGCGGCGTCAATTGCGACGATGAGCACCTGCTCCAGGTTGACACCTCTAAGATGTTGACTGAACTTGTTCCCTTTACGCCCTTGAATATGTGAGGATTTCCCCATGCGACTCCAACCTCCTATTGTGGTGATAGGTGTGTTTGATTGAAGTTCCCTGTCAGGTACTTCTTTCTTTCGTAGTCGCTGGGGATTTTCCTTTTGTTTAAGGACATTATTTCATACACCAGAATTTATAAAATTCTTATCCAGTATAAGTGCAACCGCGGCTCCGCCCAAAAGCATGGCGTAGCCAGGTTTTCTAATGAAGAAAAGATGGGGGTGGAAATCAAATTCACGAACCGCCAACCGTTTCTTCAAATTCAAAATCCGGAAGCGTAACCTTGGCCCATTTCGTTACATAGATCAGATAGGCGAGTCCGATCGCTACCCAAATCAGCCCGATGATCAGTGCACCAACCTCCAGATTATACCACAAGTATGCATTAAAACTGATTCCCAAAAGCGGCGACAGTACATTTGCCAGAATCGATTTGACCGTATGGGTATGTTTTTGTTTGAAGTAATACACGATCACGCAAAGATTGACAAACGTAAAAGCGGTAAAGGCTCCGAAATTGATGAAAGAAGCGGCTGTCTCCAAATCGAGGAACAGCGCTAGCAACGCTAACATTCCGATAAAAACGATGTTAAAAATCGGTGTGCCGTATCGCGGATGGACATTTCCAAATACTTTCTTTGGCAGCACGCCGTCACGTCCCATTGCGTATAAAAGGCGGGCAGCGCTGGCTTGCGTAGCTAAACCATTGGAAATACAAGCGGCAATGGCTCCGGCGAGGAAAACGGACTGGAAAAGCATCCCGCCGATATGTAGCGCGATTTCCGGAGAGGCACCTTCAATGTTTTGCAACGTTTCCGTCGTGGGAAACAACGCTTGCATGAAATACGACACCGCAATGAAGTAGAGTCCCCCTACCAGGGCAATGAGGATGATCCCGCGCGGAACGTTTTTTTTCGGCTCGATGGTTTCTTCCGATAGCGTTGTGACAGCGTCAAAGCCAAGAAAAGATAACGCCAAAATCGACGCGCCGGTGAATGCTGTCGACCAGGACATCTGCTCCGAATAAAAAGGTTGGAACGTAAACAAATTCGCTGTCTGCGTATGAACGATAGCCTTGATGGTCAACGCCACAAAAATGGCGGCGACCAACAGTTGGAAAAGAACCATGACCGAATTGGCGGAAACGGATATCTTCATGCCCGCAATATTCATCACGGTCGTCAGGAGGAGGATGCCGACACACCAGATCCAGGGAGGAACGTCAGGAAATACGGACGAACAATAAATGACCGTAAGCAGCGCATTGATCATGGGAAGAAACAAGTAGTCGAGAAAAGCCGTCCATCCTACGAGAAAACCAAGCTTCGCGTTCATAGTCTGTTTCGTGTACGTATACGCTGAACCGGCAGAAGGAAAGATCGTAACCATCTTGCTGTAACTGAACGCCGTAAACAGAATGGCAATGGTGGTGAGAATATAAGCAGCAGGGACATGCCCGCGTGTTTCGTCGGAAACGATGCCAAACGTATCAAACACGGTAAAAGGCGCCATGTAAGCAAGTCCGAAAAAAACAAGGTGTCTCAATTGCAAGGAGCGTTTCAGTTTTCCGTTGGTTGCTTCCAAAAAAATTCCCCCTATGAATTGAAAGCGATTTCTTTTCGTAACAAAAGACAGACCGGCCGGTTTGTTTATCGTAATACTTTTCGGAATATAAAGTCAATACTGTTTCTTTCGACCACGATCTCATCGCGTTCCTTGCCAGATCCAATTGACACTGGCAAAATTATGTGTTTTAATGCACTTGTTTTTAAATCTATGACAAAAATTAGAGGGTAACATGAAAAGAGATCAGATAACGAGGCAGATGATACTGAAAGCCGCCCTTGAATGCTTTCGCAAGAATGGTTACGTAAACACGTCTCTGAACGATATTGTCAAAGCCTCCGGCATCAGCAAAGGCGGAATTTACTGGCATTTTAAAAGCAAGGAAGAAATGTTTGTGCAAATGATAGAAGAAGCGTATGAACCATGGCTGAATACGATTCATTCTGCTTTGTCAACACTATCTGACCCCCTCGAAAAATTGAAAAAATACGGAGAGTTGTTTTACTCCCAAATTGATCTCCCGGTTTTTAAATTATTGCCAGAGTCGTATTGGGGAGAAGTTGGCGAGCAGTACCGAGACAGACTGAATCAATGCTATTCGAAAGACGATGAGTTCATATATGCTGTTTTTACAGAAGCGATTGCCAACAACCAGCTGAGGATCACCGATGCAAAAGCGCTGACCTGGATTTATATTTCCATGTTGGAAGGGCTTTTTGCGGAGTTGTCCCTTCGATCGGAGAAAAAGGATGAATTGGTGGCTTATTTCGCGACAGGGATCGACATCTTTTTAGAAGGCATCAAAAGAAAGTAGGGCGACGATTCGTCTGCTGGAAAAACCGTCAGGGTGCATGGAACTGCCCCTGGCGGTTTCTTTTGTTTCCGTAACGGAATACTGCAAAGCTTGTGCCCACGCCCTCCTTCATGATGATCGGCAGCAAGTCATTCATTTCTGCAAATTATCAAAAAATTGTTGACTTTGGCGTAAGAAGCATATTATTATGAACAAACCGGCCGGTCTGTCTTTTGATATTGAATAAATAAAGCGCCAGATCAGCTGCGAGCACCCTAGCGAAACCGTTACATAGTGCGGCTCGATGATCGCGGCGCCAACCGAATTCATCATGCATGAATCTTTTACAGGGAAAAGAGGAGAGTCACCATGGCAAGAGTAATCAAAGATTCCACACCAAAAAAAGACGGTTTTCGAATTCCGGGGGAATTTGAGCCGCACAAGGGGTCCTTCATCATTTGGCCCGAAAAAGGATTTGCTTTCCGAAATGGCGGCAAGCCTGCACAGGAAGTGTGTGTGATTGTCGCAAATGCGATTGCCGAGCATGAAGAGATGACGGTCATTTGCTCAGCGGCGCAGTATGAAAACGCAAGAGCGCGATTATCTGAAAAAGTTCGCGTCATTGAAATGTCAACAAACGAATCGTGGGCCCAAGACAAAGGCGCTTTTTACGTGATCAACGATAAAGGTGACATGAGAGGGGTGCAGTTTGGCTTTAATGCGTACGGTGGAGTAGGGGAAGGGCTTTATTTTCCTTGGGACCTCGATAAGCAATTTGCCCAAAAACTGTTCGAACTCGAAAACATCGATTCTTATGACGCACGGCATTTCATTCTTGAGGGTGGTGCGACGCAAGCAGATGGAGAAGGCACGCTCATTTTGACAGAACAATGCAATCTCAACCCGAACAGAAATGGAGAGATGTCACGGGAAGAAGTCGAAAGAAATTGTAAAGAATATCTGGGCGTGGAAAAAGTAATCTGGATCAAAAGAGGCATGCTGTATGATGAAACGGATGGTCATATTGACGATATTTGTTTTTTTGTCAGACCTGGAGTCATCGCGCTGTCTTGGGTCGATGATGTAAATCATCCGCAGTATCCGGTATTCAAAGAAGCGTATGAAACCTTATGCAATGAAACAGATGCGAAAGGTAGGAAATTCGAGATTCACAAAATCCATATCCCTGAGGTCATTCATATCACGGAAGAAGAGAACAAAGGTTTTGATGTGGTTGCGGATGCGGCCCCTCGTGAAGCCAATCAGCCTTTGGCCGTCACGTATATCAATGGATATTTCGTCAATGGCGGGTATCTCGTTCCCTTATTCAATGATCCCCGCGATCAAGAAGCGATTCAGAAATACCAAGAAATCATGCCGGAGCGAAAAATAATCGGGCTGCCGACAAAAGAATGGTCGCTCAGCGGCGGAAACATTCACTGCATGACATTGGCGCAACCCCGACCATGACCCCAAAACAAAAAAGCCTGATTTCACAAGGCTTTTCAAATAGATGCCCACGTATCCTTGTTCATCAGAGGATCGCGGGCATTTTTCATTCCGTTTTAGAGAATGCGCAGCTTCCACCAAGCACACCTTTTCTGACATGAACGGCTTGTCTGTACGAATACACTGGAAAAGAATCACTGCCCGCGCTCCCTTGTCTGCCCGAAACTTGTCAGGCATGTCCATAGCACCAGGGGAGTTGCTATTTCATATGATAATAATCTAAATATTCCGCAAAAGGGAAGTGGTGCCATGAGGAGCTATCGGTGGATCAAGTGGCGCAAGGTTATCCTCTGGCTCGTAATCCTGCTCACGCTCGGCATCATTTTAGTGACAGGTGGACCGACCTACTGGGCTATCGCCTTAAGCATTGTCAGCCTCTTGTTTCAATTGCTTTTCGCTATTTTGTTCGTGATTATCCAGTTTGTCGCGCTCTTCTGGTTTTTGGCCCGCGGCCGAACGTATTGGATTTTGCCCGGGGAGACCGGGTCCACATGGGAAGATTATCGGGGGAATCCGGAAATCGTCGAAAATGCCAAACGGATCGTCACCCTGCTCAAAGGCGTCAAAGGATTCAAGGAGATGGGGGGCGAGGCGATTCGCGGTTTGCTCCTCTGCGGTCCGCCGGGCACAGGGAAATCGTACTTGGCGCAGGTGATCGCCAATGAAGCGCAGGTCCCGTTTGCTTATGCGTCCGCCCCAAGCTTTCAAAACATGTTTTTCGGCGTCGGCAACCTCAAGGTCATGGGCTTGTATCGCAAAGCGAGAAAGCGGGCAAACGAGTATGGCGCCTGCATTATTTTCATCGATGAGATCGATGCAATCGGGATGAAACGGCAAGGTGGAGCCGGCATGGCGGGCGGGATGTTCGGAATGGGCGGTGCCGGTTTGTTAAACGAGCTGTTGCTGCAGATGGACCCCCCGAACATCGACAACACCAAAATCGCCAAGCTGCTGCGGACGCTCGGTCTGCGCCGCAAAAAAGCGGAGCGTCCCGCCGTCATGACGATCGCCGCGACGAACCTGCCGGATGTGCTCGACTCCGCGCTTTTACGCCCTGGCCGTTTCGATCGGCAGCTTTGGGTGGATGCCCCTGACTATGACGGACGGGTCGACGTATTCCAGTATTATCTTAAAAAAGTGAAGTGCGACGAGACGCTGACGCCGGAAAAAGCCGCACTCGACACCATCGGGTACAGCCCGGCGCAAATCAAGCACATCGTCAACGAATCGGTCGTCATCGCCCATCAACGGGGAGCGCAGGTCGCCAATTACGAAGACTTTCGCTCCGCCATGGAGACATATGAGTGGGGGATCAAGCAACCGCTCAGATCGATGAGCGATGACGAGAAGCGCAACGTGGCGTACCATGAAGCCGGCCACGCCGTCGCGCAGTTTTTGTTAAAGCCGCATGAACGCGTCTGGAAGGTCACCATCATCCGGCGGGGCGGAGCGCTCGGGCTCGCCGCGACCAAGCCGACGCATGAACGATATAACCGCAGCGACAGTGAGATTTTGGCTGAAATCCAGGTATGTCTGGCTGCCCGCGCGGTGGAAGAATTGTTTTTGGGGAAAAAGCTGAACGGCGTCACGTCCGACCTGCAGCATGCGACAGAGCTGGCAGGCGCGTATCTCGGCATCGTCGGCATGGGGGATGAACTGTTCAGCTGGCTTGCCTTAGGGTCGCGCATCGACGGGCTTAAGGCGCTCCGTCCCAAAATCAACAAGCTGCTGGATGAGCAGATGCTTGAGGTGAAGCAGCTGGTGCAGCATTACGCCGATTTCGTTCACGCCATCGCGGAAGAGCTGTTGAAGCGCGGCGATTTGACGGGCGAGGAGATTGAAGAGCTGTATCAGCGATTGTATGGGAACGGGGGCGAGGAACCGTAAGTTTTCATGACAGTGAACGGAGCTGGATCGGGATGATTCGGCTCTTTTTGCGTGGCAGGGCAGTTGATTTGGTCACCACGTAAAAAAAGCGCAGACAATCATGTCTACGCCGGTGTTCACCCGAGTTGTACCGTTTCTTACTTGATAAAGCTTAAGGCAACCCCGATGAAATACGGAATCAGCCATACGCTCCACACAAACAGGCTGAATTTATGGAATTGCTTGATTTGCTTTTCTTGCTTTTTGAATAAAACGACACATGCCCATACCGTGTGGAAAAACATCAGAAGCAGCGCGACAAGGCCGGTTATCCCGTGCAGGTTCAAGCCCGGGCCTTCTGCGAGCGATTTCATGCAGGTGGTCCCGATCGTATCGAACAACAGCCCGAACGCAAAGAAAACGAGGTGTTTTGCCTTGAGCTGCCCCGATCGTTTTTCGCTCCATACTCCAATTGAATACGCGATCAGCGCAAGATTGATACAAATAACGGCTACAGCTAACATGTGATTCATCTCCCTTTCCATTTGACTACGTTTAGCAGTGTAGAAAAGGAAGATGAACATGAGATGAACAACAGATGATAATCGTGTGACAGCAGGTACCATGTATGTCGCAAGCAGACACCATAGCCATATTATTTGTAAAGTAATGAAGGAATCAAATATTGCGGAGGTGTTTTCATGTGTCAATGGAAAAAAAGCTTCTCGATGTGGTGATTATTGGCGGAGGTCCGGCAGGGTTAAACGCCGCCCTCATGCTGGGGAGGGCGAAGAAACATGTGGCGGTGATCGATCATGGCCGTCCCCGCAACGCCGTAACTCGTGAGGCCCATGGATTTCTTACGCGTGACGGCATCAGTCCGGGAGAATTTCGGAAAATTGCAAGGGAAGAAATCAGAGCCTATCCCTCCGTGTCTTTCGTTACGGATAAGGTAGTGTCAATTGCAGGATCAAACGGCCAGTTTCAGTGCGAAACTGCGCAAGGAAGAACGGTAAAAAGCAAAAAGGTGTTGTTTGCCGTCGGAATGAAGGAGCGACCGCTGAACATTCCTGGGCTGGCGGAAGTGTACGGGAAAAGTGCATTCGTGTGCCCGTATTGCGATGGCTGGGAATTACGAGACAGGCAGCTTGTCGTCATAATCAACGGTGCCGAGGCAATGCGCTTTGCTCCTTTGCTAGCCGGTTGGACCAACCGTTTTGCCATCTGTACGAATGGCCCTGATGAGCTGACAAAGGCGCAGCGCGAGGAGCTTCGCCGGCATCGTGTCCCGGTATTCGATGCGCCGATCCGCTCCATCGACTCGAATGACGGGATCGTGCGGCGAGTAGTCCTGAAAGACGGGAGGATCATTCCATGCACGGGAATCTTTTTTAAACCGAAGCTTGTTACGGGATCGGATTTGCCGAGAGTGATCGGATGCCATGTCACGGAAGCGGGAATGGTAGTTGTTGATGAATTCGGGAAGACGAACGTTCCGGGCGTCTATAGTGCCGGTGATGCTGCCTCGCGACGGTATCAGGCTATTTCCGCGGCTGCTGCAGGAGCGTTTACCGCCATGGCGATGAACAACGAGCTGAATTGGGAGGCGTGGAAGCGAAACGGATGATGAACAGGGAAGACGACGAACCACAGCTGGTTAAGGAGCTGTGGTTCGTCGTTTTTCACATGCGCTGTCCTTGCTCACGTTTTTTTTCCAAGTTTTCGCGAACGGACGGCCATTCCGCGGCGAGGATGGAGTAATAAGCCGAATCGCGAATACCGCCATCGCTTGCGGGGACATGCGCCCTGCGGATGCCCTCAAACTTGGCGCCAAGCCGCTCGATCGCCGTGCGGGAGCGGATGTTTCGCGCGTCCGTTTTCAGGGTGACCCGAATCGAGCCCCATTTGTCAAACGCATGGGTAAACAGTAAAAGCTTGCACTCGGTGTTGACGCCGGTTCGTTGAGCAGAGGCGGCGTACCATGTGCTGCCAATTTCGGCTACGGTGGGCGGAGTCGCATCAGAAGGAATCGGATCAATGGAAGCCCCTGGTGGCCAAGACGACGGTGACGAAAAGACGGCAAGATCGAGGAAGCGTGTCGTGCCAACGATACGTCCCGTTTCGAGGTGTCGCACGACGAATGGCAGCTCGTGTCCTTGCGAATAGGCCAGCAGCGCACTTTCAATATAACGTTTCGTATCGTCCACGCCATCTGGCACTTTTGTCAACAGGTATGTGGATCGGTCCTCGGAAGCAGCGGCACAAAGATCTTGTACATGGTCCATTGTCATGGGTTCCAGGCAGACGAGATTCCCGCGAATGGTAATGGGCGTAAGCATTGGTATCACAACCTTGTCTGTATTCATTCGTTATGGACACATGGTACGAGAAAATCTGTTATTGTAAAATATACAATTTTGAGACTTTTGACAGGTACAGTTTGAGCGCATGCGCTGGAGAACGCTCCTTATTGTCGCCCGGGTGTTGCGTGATTGCGACTGTGCCGATGCAGGAAAAGCGGGATGGATGCAAGCGCTCCGATTACGAACAATCCGGCCGCCATGAGGTAAACGCCGCTGAGCGGCAGCACGGCTTTCAGCGAGCCGACTAAACTCATGGTTACCACCATTCCGCCGATAAAGAGTGGGCTGATGATGCCGCTGACCCTTCCGACGAATGCTTCCTCCGCCCTGGTCAGAATGATCGTCTGGCAGGCAACGTGGATAAATGGCACCATCAGACCCGACAGGAATTGGGTGACAATCACCATCCAAACGATGTCAATCGTGCCCATCACCGCTACCGCCAGGCTGTTGGCAAAAAATCCGACGAGCAGCATGGTCTGAGGAGTCATCTTGCGTGAGAGTCCCATCACCATCATCCCGCCGATAATCATGCCAACGCCGTTGACCGCTGTGAACCATTGAAGCGATTGTGCCGACATGTTGAGATGTTCAGTAACCAGGAAAATCGCCATCGGGTTCATCAGGCCAAGGGCCAGACCGGCAGCCAGTGAAAATCCGCCCATGAAGAGAAACAGTTTGTTCGCGATGACATAGGAAAGACCTAGTTTCAAATCCTGTGTCAGCTGCCGGGGAGCCGCCTTCTCCTCTTTCTGGTCCGCAGGCAGGAACATAAGCACACCAGCGGACAGCAAAAAGCAGATGCCCATGATGCCAATGGCGGCCTGGATACCGAATCGGAAGTAGATCAACGTTCCGAGCATCGGGCCAAGGACCATGAAAATCGCCTGAATCGTCTGATACATGGACATGCTCATCTGCAGCTGGGATTCTTGCACATGCTGCTTAAAGAGCTTCATTCCGGCCGGCTGGGAGAATTGGGACAAGATCGAGGAGACCAGCGTTGCGAAGAAGATCACCTGCCATCCGCCATACATCATCGCAGCGAGTACGCCAAATACCGAAATCGCGCTGAGCAGATCGCACAGCACCATCGTGCGCTTTGGCCGCCAGCGGTCGGCAAAGGCTCCACCGATGAAGGAGAAGATGAAAATCGGTGCGAATTCGGCGAGTGAGATCATGGAGATTGCGACCGGATCTTTGTTCGTTTGCTCCGTCACGAAGAGCAGGATGGCAAAGTTGCGGACCCAGACACCGAATTGCAGGAATACCGCCGACAGCAGGATCGATTGGACATAACGGTTGGCAAAAAACGATCGCAGGGAAGCTTCTTTTGCCTGATCGGCTTGTGCCGAATGCGGAGAGTGAGCATGGCTCGAGTGGTGCATGTTGGTTCATCGCCTTTCTTTTTCAATGAATGAGGTTGTGGGAAGTGCCGACTTGACCGGGATGTCATCATCATACGATGGGGACGATCTGCCAAACGCGCAATAAATCGCTTTCCACCCGCAAACTTTTGCGTGCTCCCCGCAATAGCAAAAGACCGGAATGCCTCACTGAATAAGGGAATTCCGGTCGATTACTTCGTTCGCACGTTCTTCTTTTCCCATGCTCGCTCTTGATCTGTGCGAAAATAATCCCCCTTGATGATCTCATCCGCCATGCGCAGCGTAGTGGTACCGAGCATCTGTTTTTCCCGATCTAAATCTTCCCCGATATAAGTTCCATCAGCAAGGAACGCATAGCTTCTTTTTGTTTTCAACAAATTTCGTCCCATCGCCGAATCCCGATACGCCTCCTCATCAATCCCCAATAAATACGCAAGCGAAGGAAAAATGTCAACCTGCCCCCCGATGGTCGCGATTGTCGCAGGCTTCACACCGGAACCGCTAATGATCAGGGGAATACGCTTGCCGTTTGCGAACTCAGGGTAATCACGCGTTTGCTCGTTCACGTATTTATGTACGCCTTCATGATCGCCATAGATCGCGACCATGGTATTGGCAAGGACGCCTTCACGCTTAAGTCGATCAAGAAATTGACCGATCTGTTCGTCCGCGTAATGAATGCTTTGCAAATAACCGCCAAGCGCCGTCCGATCCAATGCTTGGTCCAGACGCAACCCCCGATATTTGGAGGGAAGATCGTAAGGGGAATGACTCGACAGCGTCACAAGAAAGGCGTAAAAAGGAGGGCGCGTGCCAGAGAGGATGTGCGCGGCTTGGCGAAAAAATGACGCATCGCTCAGCCCCATCCCGATCGACTCATCGTTTTTGAGCACGCTGCTGTCGATCGTTCGGTCAAAGCCGATCGCCTGTAACGCTTGTGCCCAATTCCAGTACGACCCTTTGTCGCCATGCAGCGCGAGACTGGTATAACCATGCTGCCGCAGCAAATAGGGAAGCGATTTGTAAAAATTCCCCGGATAGCGAAAAAACGTGCTTCCTTTGCGAATGGGATATATGGACGTATTTGTCATGAATTCGGCATCTGAGGTAGCTCCTTGATTGACTTGCTCATACAGGTTCGGAAAATACAATCCATTGGCAATCAGCCGGTTCAGCGTCGGGGTGATTTCCTGCCCGGCGATGCTGCGGTTGAGCACGAAATTCTCCAGACTTTCCACTTGAATGACAATCAGATTTTGATTGCGAGCTGCCGCTTTGTACGGGTTGTCAGGCAGCGTTTCATAATGGCGGTCGTACCATTCCCGAATTTCCTGCCGCCGCTGCTGTGTTAGCTTGAGCGACCTGCCTTCTTTTACGAACAGCCAGCTATCCAGGACATGATACCCGATGGGCGAGAGATTATAGCAGCTGATCAGCGGATCATACAATTGAAAAAGCGCCTTCTCGTCTTTTTTGCCGAGGAGCTTGTACCCGATCGGGACGTACAGCAAAACAAGCAGAGTGGGAACGGCTATGAAACAAAACAGCCGCCACCGAACAGGCGTTGTGCGATACGCCCTCCAAAGCCCCCAAGCCAAAAGTCCAAAAGCGATGAGATCCGCGACGAACAGCACATCAATCCGCCGGACCAATAGGAGAATGCTTCCCCATAAATTGCTCAAATTCCCCAATTGGCTGAGCTGATGGAGCGAAGGGAGCGTCTGAAACGCTCGGACATACCACAAATCGATCAGGAAAAACAGCGAAACCAGTGCGTTTACACCAATGAGATACCAGAACCGCAGCGTTCGTTTGCACAAAAAGGCAAAAGAGAGCAAAAACAGTATAAAGGAGGAGTATAGTAGCAATTGGGGCTTCACCGCGCGAAAGGCCGTGAGCCAATGGAATGATGTGTGCACGGGATCAAAAACAAAGCCGTAAAACATAATGCTTTTAAGCAAAAGCGAAACAGCTGTGAGAACAAAAAACAAGCCAACACCTCCTTGCTGCTGCCTTTGGCCAGGCTCGACGTGCATAGGTTCCCCTCACTTGCATGTCTCGATTCTCCCGACGGACAAGCGAGTGCAAGGCAAGATGCGACTGCGTATTTCTTTTGGTTGTGAGGGCACAGTAATCGACGTAGCGAGGGCAATCAATCAGCATAGCGAAAGAAAGGTGAGGGACATGGACAAAGAGATCGGCACGGAAGCTAGCGTCCCATCAGTTAAAGCGGCACAACACGCTCGCAAGGAAGAAGCGGGTGAAAATGAAGCAGCGGTAGAAAGCTGGGGATGGTCCAATAACACAGAGGTTGTGGCAGACGACAGCAGCCATTCGTAACAGGAAAAAGCCGCTCATTCTCCGAGCGGTTTTTTCATTGCCGCTCCTCCTTTTCCACCTGTTTCGTATGAAAGGTGGAAGAAAATTTCATCCATCGTCTTGAAATCTTTCGCTCGCCAGAAAACGATACTAAAAGCAGACGTTCGCTGTACGGGAGGAGAAGCCATGCCGCCTTCAATCGAGTTTGGAACATTAATGCCTCACCCGCCCCTCATGATCCCATCGATTGGCAAAGAAGAAATGTCACATGTGCAGCACACGCAGGTTGCCATGCGACAAACGTGTGCAGAGATTGTCAAAGCCAGTCCCGATGTCGTGATCATCGTTTCGCCGCATGGCCCCATGTTTGAGGATGCCATCGTGATCATGGACGGTGACGATTTGCGTGGTGACTTGAAACCATTCGGTGTCGATGCGTCGTATCATACGCTAAACGATCGGCCGCTTGCGGCATCCATCGCAGCGCAAGGGAAACGGGCGGGAGTCCCGCTCATCCTGTTGGAAGATCGCCTGAAACGCAAATTCCAGATTCATCACGAGTTGGATTATGGGGCAATCGTTCCTTTGCATTATCTGCAGGAGGCCGGGTATGCAGGAAAAATTGTGCTGCTGGCCCCCGGATTTCTCCCGCTTGAACGGGTGTACCAAGCGGGGATGTGCGTACAAAAAGCGGTTGAGCTGCTTGGGCGCAAGGCGGTGATCATCGCGAGCGGCGATAACTCGCATGCGCTTGATGACCAGTCGCCGGCAGGAGCAACCGAGGAAGGCAAGATGTTTGATGCCGCCCTCCAAAAAGCACTTTCGCACGAGGACTGGATGAGCCTTTTTGCGTTGACACCTGGCTTTTTGGAACGAGCTGCGGAAGACACCCTCGGCTCGCTGTTTTTGCTGATCGGGGCTTTTGATACGGACGCGCTCAACGGTTCCGTACTGTCCTATGAAGCTCCCTTTGGTGTTGGGTATACGGTAGCGACTTTGCAGCCCCGGCATCAATCAGCCCCTTCGCTGCTACCAAGCATGAGTGCATACCGGGAGGAAACGATCGCCCGCGTACGAGCGCGTGAATCGGAACAGGTTCGGATTGCCCGGATGGCTGTTGAAACGTACGTGCGAGAAGAACGGATCATCCAGCTTGTCTCCGTACCGCCAGAATTCGAGCAGCAAGCCGGCTGTTTTGTGTCCATCAAGCAAAACGGCAAACTGCGCGGCTGCATCGGGACAATTCGTCCGACGGCAGACCATCTCGCCGATGAGATCATTCGCAACGCCATCGCAGCTTGTTCAGAGGATGACCGGTTTTTTCCGGTCGAAGCGGACGAGTTGTCCCAGCTCACCTATAGCGTCGATGTGCTGGAACCGGAAGAGGAAGTGAAAGACATAACCGAGCTTGATCCAAGCGTCTATGGGGTGATAGTGTCGGATGGCCAAAGAAGCGGACTGCTTTTGCCGAATTTGGAAGGGATTCATACGGTCGAGGAGCAGCTGTATTACGCAAAAGAAAAAGCGGGCATTCATCCCGAGCAGGAACATGTACGATTGTTTCGGTTTCGGGTACAACGTTATGAATAGTTCGAGCGACGAGGCGGGGGGTTCTCTGCCAAATTGCGACATCGGCGATCGACAAAATTAAGCATTTGTTTAATCGAAGATGTGACAAATTTGGTTCCGTTTATCGACACATTGTGCAAATATGGCAGATGCTACACATAAAAAACACCTCCTTTCCCCAAACTACAGGGAAGATTCCCCACTAAAGGAGGCAGATGAGATGGCGAATGAACAAGAGCACAAACAGAAGGATACCGTGCAGTCCGACTATATGCTGATGGATTGGGGCGGCACACAGCCGTCGTTGGGTTTGCAGGAAGTCACGCAGGAGCAAATCAGCGATGTGTACAATGAAGGCACGATTGACCAAGCCTTAGAGGAATCAGAGGAAGAACAGTAACCGCAAAACCCCCTCCTTTTGGAAAAGAGGGGGTTTTTCTATATAAACAAAATATTTACATCGAGAAAACTCAAATCAAAAACATCGCGACAATGGTCGTAATCACCAAACCTACGACGACCGGATACAGGTTGCGGCGGGCAAGTTCAAACGGATCGACACCGCAAATGGCGGCCGCAGGAATGAGCGCCCACGGGATGATGGTGCCGCCGCCGACCCAAATGGCGGCGATTTGCCCCAAAGCCGTGAGGGTGGCGATGCCGGTCCCAAGTGCGTGGGAGAACAGTTGGGCGATCGAGCCAGCCAAAGTGATGCCGGAAAAGCCGGACCCATCCAGGCCGGTGATGACGCCGACAGCGGTGAGCGTGACGGCTGCTACTTCTTTGGAAAGCGGGATCGTATGCGCGAGCGCGATGCCCAAATCGTTGACGATGCCTTGTGAGCCTTGTGGCAGCACTTCACCGAAAACTTTGACGAATCCGCTGTCCCCCATATAGAAAAACGCGGCAATGGGAATAACCGGCCCAAACACTTTGAACCCGAATTGGAAGCCTTGAATCAGAAAGTCGGTCGTTTTCTCCAGACCGGCCCCTTTGTGTGCAACTAATGCGACGATCAGCAAAATCACGAGAGCCGTACCGCCGACGAGCGCGGTCGCATCGCCGCCTTTCAAGTCAAACAGGAACATCGCGAGGACGTCGAGAAGAAACAAAACTGGCACCAGAATCGAAAGTGTACGGCGAATGCCGGTCGGCAGCGCGACTCTTTTTTGGTTGTTGTTGCGTGGTTGCTCCACAGCCGCTGCTTGTTCGACGACCAGTTTGCCGCTTTTCAAATCGCGCCACAAGAGCCAAAATGCCGTTACGGTCGTCACGACGCCCATGACGATGACGAGTGGGACGCTTGCTTCGATGACGTCGGTCACCGGTATGCCGGCAGCTTTTGCCGTCAAGGTCGGAGCGCCTTGAATGATGAAGTCGCCGGACAGCGCGATCCCGTGCCCGAACAAGTTCATCGACATCGCAACACCGAGCGCAGGCAGGCCGACCCGCAGGGCGACAGGCAGCATGACGGCACCGATGAGCGCTACAGCTGGAGATGGCCAGAAAAACCAGGAGATGACCATCATGACGATCCCGATCACCCAATAGGCGAGTGCCGGGTTGCGGATCAGCGCGGTCATCGGACGGATCATCGATTCGTTGATGCCGGTTTCGGTTAAGACCTGGCTCATCGCGACGATGATGCAGATGACCAGGATAGTAGGTAAAAGTTCAGTGATGGCGTATATAAAGCTGCCGAAAATCCCGCCGATCGAGGTCGAAATCGAGCCGGTTGCCGTCAAGCCGAGCACGGCAATCCCGATGATGCAGACGAGGCTGGTATCCCGTTTCATGATCATCATCCCGATAATCAGGAGGACGAACAGCACGTAAACCCAGTGGAGAACATATAACTCAACACCCATCCCAATCCCTCCTTTGCATAACGTGTAAATCTGGTTTGTCACTAAGCAGGATATGCATGGAAGAACCTGTGGGTGAAAGCCCGGCGACTAGCTTTTTGCCCCCGGATATGTCACTATAACAATATTTACGATGGTGGAGGAGAAGAACGAGATGAAGCCAAAAACGACACAGCTGCAACGCAATATCGAAAGCGCCATTCACCAGTTGGAGCGCCGCTTCCTGGAACGGAGCGAATTGATCCGGCTCTTGTTCCTGGGCATTTTGAGCGGCGAAAACGCTTTGCTGATCGGTCCGCCGGGCACGGCAAAGTCACAGCTTGCCCGCGCGATTTCGGATTTGTTCGGTTCTGCGCATTGGTTCGACTATTTGCTGACGCGCTTTACCACCCCCGACGAGATTTTCGGTCCGGTCTCCTTGCAACAATTGAAGCAGGACCAGTATGTGCGCAAGACGGCAGGCTACTTGCCCGCCGCGCAATTCGCATTTCTTGACGAGATTTTCAAAGCAAACAGCGCGATTCTCAATGCGCTTTTATCCATATTGAACGAGCGCGTCTATTTCAACGGCAGAGAAAAAGAACAGGTGCCGCTCTTGTTTCTCATCGCCGCATCCAATGAGCTGCCTGACGAAAACGAGCAGTTGGCCGCCTTGTACGATCGTTTCCTGATCCGCTATGAAGTCAGCTATTTGAATACGGCATCGAGCTACGAATCGATGTTTAACCTGCCGACCGAGCCGCTGCCTGCGCTGTTCTCGCTTTATGATGTCAAAGATGTGCAAGCTGCAGCCAAGCAGGTGACCGTGCCGGAGACGCTGGTTTATTTCCTGTACCAGCTCAAACAGGATATGGAGGAGCGGGAATTCGTCCTCTCCGACCGCCGCTGGAGCAAGATCGGCCATGTCTGGCGGACATCGGCTGCAATCAATGGACGCGACACGGTGACCGTTTGGGATACGGTCTATACGCCGCATCTTTTGTGGGACGTACCGGAGGATTTGCCTGTGCTGCGCCAGTTGTTTGAAAAGCGCTTTACGGAACTGCTGAAAACGGAAACCCAGAGCGAGCTGCCGCTCCGCCATTATGAGCAGCTGGCGCAAAAATGGCTCGACAAGGAAAGCGACCTGCACGCGTTTCAGTTTAAAAAAGAGGTCGGCGCCAAAATGGGCAAAGAGCAAGCGGAGCAATTTCGCCTGATGCTCGAAACATGCCGCACCGAGGTAGAAGAGGCGGCACGCAGCCTGAAGGCGAAACTCATCGGCTGGCAGCAAACGGAAAAAGATTTGGTCGCCTTTATCCGCGAAAAAAATTACCTGATCTACCAGCCGGAAAAATATACGGTGAAATACGCTCATCTGCGGATTGAAGGGGAGCGTCTGCTGCAAATTTTGCAAGGGTTGTACCGGACCGTCTTCGACCGGGATATTGCGGGCGCCGAGTACGATTATACGCTGTAGTCAGGTGGGAGTCTTATGATGATTCGATCGACACGGGTGGACCGCTATGTGTTTGACGCCTACCTTTTTTCATCGCAGACGGCGCATGAGTGGATGGCGGAAGCCAAGCTGCGGGCCCCCTGGTTTGATACCGAGCTGTTCGCTGATTTTTTCCTCTGCTTTTATTTGGCGGAGCCTGAAGTCGACGAGACAAAAGAAGCGCCGCCGTTTCACAAATGGATGCTGCGGACGTTGCGGAAGCAATATTTTTATTTGACGATCCACCCCCGGACGATCAATCAGGTGAGCGCCGCGTTCAAAACCGCGCTGAAAGCCTTGATGTGGCTGGTGGAGAGCTTTGCTGCGGAAGTAAAAAAGCGCGAGGGGGAGCAAAGCCCGTTCATGCAAGGGCTGTCCCAGAAAAAAGGCCAGCAGGGCGAAGAACCGGCGACATCGCTGGTGGAACGACTCACGCAAAAGCAGCTCGCCCAGCTTCAGCTGGTCGGCTATACGCTGCAGCAGGGCAAACGAGTGGTGGAAGAAAAACAGGAAGCGAGCGACAGCCGCCCATTGGTGGAGGCCGAAATTCGTGCTCTCAAAGAGCGGATCGAGAACCTGCAGCAGGAAATGGCCCGCGATTTCAACAAGCGCAACAAGCTGATGCAAAAGCTGAAAAAAACGGAAGAAGAGCTGTCACAGCGGGAAAAACAGCGAGAGCGGCTGGTGCGCCAGGAGAAAATGACGATTGAGGCGTACGAAGAGGAGCTTGGGCAATGGCTGGAAAACTCGCTGAAACAAACGCTTGGCACGGAAGAAGAGGAAAGCCGTTTTTTGCATGAGCTGCTGGAAGCAAGCCAGCGTTTTGCCAACCGCCGGTGGGGCAGCGATTTGGGCAAGCTGCGCAGGCAGACGCACGAGCAATATTTACGGTGGGTAGAAAAGCTCAAACGGCATCCCGACCTGCTTCGCTTTTTGGAAGAGGTGGGGCGCAATGTACAGCATTTTCGCATCCGGCGCAAAGAAATCCGCGCCCGCGCTGTGCCGGAGGAATACGACAATCTGCGCCAGTCCGGAGACATCGCCCATTTGCTGCCAAGCGAAGCGGTGCTGCTCGCTGATCCGGATCTGGAGAATTACTTTTTACTCAAATGGGTGGAGCAAAAGCTGCTGACGTACGATACGCAAGGTTGGGTCGAGGAACCGCCAAAAGGCCCGGTCATCTGCATGCTCGACACATCCCACTCCATGCGCGGAGGCAAGCTGCGGCTGGCGCAAATTTTTGTGATGACGTTTGCGGCGATCAGTCTGATGGAAAAGCGCGATTTTGTCCTGCTGTTGTTCGGGACGAAAGGGGAGCTGCTTGAGCAGCCGCTGTATCATCGCAGACCAAACTGGCCGGCCTTTTACCAGATCAGCCAAATGGCGTTTGGCGGCGGAACGCATTTTGATGCGCCGCTCAAACGGGGCATTGAAATCGTGCAGGAGAACAAGCAGTTTCAGGGTGCCGATTTTGTCATGGTTACCGATGGAATCGGGACGGTTTCGCCCTATGTGCAGACGATGCTTGCGGAGTTGGGCAAAACGAAGCAGGTCAAGCTGCACAGCCTGATCGTCGGCTCCGCCCGGCAGCATCTGGTCCAAACATATGACATACTGGGCGTTTCGCACCGCGTCCGATTTGCAACGACATGGGAGACGGACGCGGAAGAGAATACCGGCTTGCTCCTCGATGTGTTTGAGTCGGACAGGCGGCAGGTGAAACCGTGAACTTGCTCGGCATCCTTTTTCTTGTCATTTGGCTCGGCCTGATTGCCATCGGGCTGCCGGGATTGCTGCGGATGACGCGGCTTTCGCTGCCTGCAGATCGTCGGCTGATCGAAGCGCCGGCGGGAGGCTGGCCGCGCGTTTCCATTATCGTGACGGCCTGCAATGAAGAACGAACGATAGCCGCGGGCTTGCGCTCGTTGCTCGCTATTGATTACCCTCATCTGGAAATCATCGCGATCAACGACCGCTCCACAGATCAGACCGGCGCCGTGATGAAAGAGACAGCTCGCGACCATCCGACGCTCACCATCATGGAAATCACCGACCTGCCTCCCGGATGGCTGGGCAAAAATCATGCGCTGGCAAAAGGGGCGGCGAAAGCGACCGGGGAATGGCTTTTGTTTACCGACGCGGATGTCGTGTTTCATCCGCTCGCGCTAAAAATCGCCATGAAGCATGCGGTCTGTCAGCGGCTTGACCATTTGGCTGCAGCCCCGTTGATGAAAGCAAATGGCGTATTCTTGCAAGGGCTTGTCTTTTTATTTATGTTCAATCTGATGCTCTTCTTTCGCCCGCAGTATGCCAAATCTTCCCGTTCCCGCGCGCATATGGGGGTGGGGGCGTTCAATCTGCTGAAAAAATCGGTCTATCAAGCTGTAGGCGGTCACAAGCCGATCCGCATGCGGCCCGACGACGATCTCAAGCTGGGCCGCCTGATCAAGCAGAGCGGCTATCGGCAAGACTTCGCGTTCGCCGAACACCTGCTTGAAGTGGAATGGTATCCGTCGATCCGCGAGATGATGCGCGGGTTGGAAAAAAACACGCTTGCCCCCTTTGAGTACCGCATCCCGGTGCTCATGACAGGCTTGTTGCCGCTCTGCGCGTTATATTTGCTGCCTTTTATCGGGATTGTGATGGCGGAAGGGTGGGGGCGTGCGATTTACGCGGCGATGCTCATCGCCTCATGCCTTTCCTTCTGCTTGCACGGACGGATGAACTGGCGGATGGTCGGCTATTATGCGCTGTTTCCCATCACCGTGCCGCTTTTGCTGTACGCGTTGGCTCGCGCAGCGTGGCTGACGTGGCGGCGGGGCGGGATCATGTGGCGCGGCACCTTGTATCCACTCGAGTGGCTCAAACAAAAATAGCCCGGAAGACTTCGGTCTCCAGGGCTTCTTTTTTTATCTTCTTGCTAGCCGACACGGCGGATCAAGGTCGGGCCGAATTCAAGCTCCTCGCATTTGGCAATCGCAGTGTTTTCATCGTACTGCCAGCGTGCCTCATCGTGATCAAGCTCGACAGGCACATCGCGCAAAATGGTCGCCAGCTTTTGGCTGATAAAGACTTGCTCGCGGTGCTCTTCGAGCTTGGCGCGCATTTTTGGCGTGAGCGCTGCCAGATTTTCGTAAATACCCGCCAGACTGCCATGCTCGCTGATCAGCTTGATCGCCGTTTTTTCGCCGATTCCCGGGCAGCCCGGGATGCAGTCGGACGCATCGCCTTGCAAGGCTTTGAAATCGACGACCTGGTGCGGGTGGATCCCGCGCAGCTCAAGCATGTTTTCCGGCGTGTAGTGCTCATGTTTGCCACCGTTTTTGAGAATTTTGACGTGCACCTTGTCTGAGACGAGCTGCAAGCTGTCATAATCTCCGGAGGCGATGACCACCTCATGACCGGCGTCCGCAATCCGCGTGCTCAGCGTCCCCAAAATATCGTCGCCTTCATAGCCAGGCAAGCCGATATTGGGCACCGCGAACGCAGCGGTCACATCTTTCACGAGATCAAACTGCGGAATCAGCTCAAGCGGAGGCTCCACACGGTTGGATTTGTAGCCGTCATACCACTGGGTGCGCAGCAGCGTCTCACGGGAAGCGACATCCCATGCAGCGACCACATGCGTCGGTTTCACCAAATCCACGTAATCGAGCATCATTTTCGTAAAGCCATACACAGCGTTGGTATAAAGACCCGATGAGGTCTGCCGGATACTGCCGCCCCAGGATGAGGCATAATAAGCACGGAACAAGAAGCTCATTCCATCTATCATCAGGAATCGATCAGCCATGAAACTCATTCACTCTCCTTTATTCGCCAAACAGTCTTGTCCATTATACCACATCGCATCCACTGACAGATTTTACAAGAGCAAATGGATGAATGGATCGGCGCATAAGAGGCATCATAGTAACACGAACCACCCGCCACACCTTCACATCGACTCCCGGTTCCGGTTGAGGAAAGCGATAGCTGGACGGTGCAAGCCCGTCCCGGGAGAAAACGCTTAAGGAGGCATAACATAATGGCTAACAACAATGGTGGTAGCAACAATCTGTTAGTTCCTCAAGCAAACCAAGCTTTGGACCAACTGAAGTACGAGATCGCATCTGAGTTCGGCGTACAACTCGGTCCAGACACCACATCCCGTCAAAACGGATCTGTTGGTGGAGAGATCACCAAGCGTCTGGTAAGCTTTGCTGAGCAACAACTGTCTCGCTAACGGTTTCGACCGTTAACGGATAGGCAACCTCAATTGCATATCTGGATGCGAAAGGGTCCCACAGGGGACCCTTTCCTTCATGCATGCTTTGTGCAGGCTTATTTGGCCGCAGGTCGCTTGAGCTGGATGGTGAAGCCAAGCCCGCCGTAAGGAGCGCGGTACGCTTCGATTTTCCCATCATGCAGCTCGACAATCCGTTTGCAGATGGTCAGTCCAAGACCACTGCCGCGGCGCTCGTTCGAACGAGCTTTGTCGACACAATAAAATTTATCAAAAATCCGTGCCAAATCTTCCGGGGGGACGCCTTTGCCGTTGTCTTCCAGATGAATCGTGACATAGTCGCGGTTGGTATAGCAGGTGCAACTGACGACGATCGGCCGGTCATTATGCTCCAACGCGTTCCCCAGCAGATTGGAAAACACGCGGCGCATCAGATTTTCATTCAGCGGCAGCGTAAAGTCATCTTTCACCTCGCACGTGATCCGCAGCGTCGAATTGACAAAGTGAAAGTCTTCCTTATATTCCTCCAAAATCGATTCCAGAAAGCGTTTGAGGTGCACCTTTTCCCGGTTGAAGACGAGATTGTCCTCATGCTTCAAATATTCGGTGTAATCGGAGACGAGCTTTTCGATCACTTTCGCTTTCTTGTAAATAATGTGGTAATATTCCGCTTTCTTTTCCTCTGATTTGACTTTTCCATCGATCAGTCGCTCCATGTATCCGCAAATCGAGGTGAGCGGGGTGCGCAAATCGTGGGAAACGGCGGACAGCATTTGCGTTTTGATCCGGTTCGTATCTTCCAGCCGGTAATTCATCTCTTTGACTTGCTGGTAAATTTCGTCCCATTCGTCTCGGCGCTTGTTCGGCGGTATCGCATTCCATTCCTTGATTTTCCCATACTTCAAATTTCGGTTTAAAAAGAGAAGAGGATTGAGCAACAGCCGCCAGACAAAAAACAAAAAGATCAAGAGCGCCGAACCGAGAATGACGCCGGACAAGAAAAGCATTTCGTTTTCCGTTTTCAATGAACTGATTTGCTCGCGTGTGACAGGGGTGCCTTGCTGGATCAGGTTGTTAAGCTCCTGTGCGACATGGTGCAAGTAAAAAAACCGGTAGTAACCAAGCAGGATGGTAAAGCAGGCGAACAACACGAGGAAAACGGTGAGAATCAGCTTTCCTTTTGCTTTTAGTTTCATGCTTGTACCTCGATGAATTTGTAGCCCATGCCCCAAACGGTCTTGATCAGCTCGTTTTCCTTGTCGATCTTGGCCCGCAAGTTTTTGATATGCGCCGTTACGGTGTTGATGTCGCCGTAAAACGCTTCGCCCCAAATGGCGTTGTAGATTTGCTCGCGGCTTAGGACGCGGTTGCGGTTTTCTGCCAAATAGACGAGGATTTGGAATTCTTTTGTCGACAGCTCAACCTTTTCCCCGTTTTTAAACACTTCGAACGTATCTTTATTGATGGTCAAGTTGGATATCGTCATGAGCCGGTTTCCGGCGATATGGCGGTTTTCGCGCCGCAGGTGCGCCTTGATGCGCGCGATCAGTTCATTGACGCTAAACGGCTTGGATATGTAATCATCAGCGCCGATTTCGAGTCCGATGATCCGGTCGAGTTCCCGATCCTTGGCCGTGAGAAACAAAATCGGAATCGACACGACATTGCGAATTTTACGGCAAACTTCCAGACCATCCATCCCCGGCATCATAATATCCAAGAGGATGAGCGACAGGGAAGGGTCAGTTGCTTTTTCCAGCGCTTCTAGTCCATTGTAGGCGGCAACGGTTTGAAAGCCTTC
This sequence comes from Brevibacillus fluminis, assembly GCF_052072235.1. Lineage (GTDB taxonomy): Bacteria > Bacillota > Bacilli > Brevibacillales > Brevibacillaceae > Brevibacillus_D > Brevibacillus_D fluminis_A. The sequence goes on from NZ_CM125436.1 coordinate 2,861,606, forward strand.
ATCTTCCAAACTTTCAGCAATCAGGCCAACGATATCGTGATCATCGTCAGCGATCAGGATTTTGGTACCTACCATTTCATATCCTCCAATCTCAATGGTTTTATTATAGCGGCTTCCCGGCGGTTTTGTAATCCCAGGTTCTTTCTTCCCAAACCAAAAAAAGGAACCCGCTGTTGAGAGAGGGTTCCTTTTTGGGTTACACATTAGTCGCGGTCGCTGTCTTTTTCGTAAGCAGGAACAAGAAGCCAAGCATCCTGTACATTCGTTGGTCCTACGCTAGTCGTTGGATCGGTCACGGTAATGTTGTTTGGAATCGTAGTTGTTGTAGTTGCCGTCGTTGTTTCGCTGGCTGTATTTGCATCCGTTTTGGTATCTGTCGTTGTATTTGTCGCAGCAGGGGCAGTTGTTGTATTGTCAACGGTCGTCGTAGTCGAAGGCGCGGTTGTTGTTGCAGCAGTCGTTACGTCGGTGCTGTTAACCAGGATGCTGAAAGCTGGCGCCGCTTCTTTTTCTTTTTCAGCAGCGAAAGCTGGCGCTGCCATCAAAGAAGTACCAAGCGCTACGGAACAGAGCAGGGCGATTTTTTTATTCATGTGAATCTCTCCTATTCATATTGTTTCTACATCATCATTTATAAAGGAGAAAACTGTAACGGCAATGAAGAAAAAATGAAAATTTATGAAGTGCAGGTAAAGAACGCCCGTTTTTTCCGCCCTTCTTTGTGCAGGTGTGCGAACGCACAAGCACATTCGCGGACTAGTCATATGGTATAGTGTGATCGCGAACAGGGGGGTGTGAGTCAATGTCATGCGGAACCAATAATGATCAATTTATCCTGGTGCTTGTACTGTTCATCCTGCTTGTCATCGTGCTGGCAGCGATTTGCTGATCATCTTTTGAAGGGAGATTCGCCGAATGCGCAGAAGAGACTTGAAACGATTGTTGCGCCTCACTCCGGAATTCAAGTCCTGGCTGTTAAAAGACAGCATGAGGGCGATCGAGGTGCGGATGGACCCCGGAAAAACGAAAGATTTTTATAAAAAATGGAAGCAGGAAAGCAGAATCAAGGCATTAAACCTGGCGAACATCACGGAACAATCCAAACGCGCGAGCAGCATGCTAAACGATGTCCAGACGATCATGGAAATGATGGTAGCGGAGCAAAAGCAAAAGGGGAAAAAGCCGGATTAAGGGGGCGGGATGCTGCCTCCTGCTCAGGCGTGATAAGCGTTCCTCAAGTCGCGCAGCGGCAGTGGAGCGGTGAAGGCTCCGTCAATCGATCTGGCGGAGCCGATTTTGCGATGGATGTGTTGATGTGCTGTTCTCCAACGTATATCCGATTTGTTACAATAGGGAGGAGGTGGTAAAAACATGAAGATGCGCAATGCGATGTTTGCTTTTTGTACAAGCCTGGCTTTGGCGGCGGGAAGCCTTGGCAGCACCAATGCGGCACAGCTGCCTGCGGTTTCTCCGGCTGCAACTGCGCCGGCGATTCACGTCCAGCCGTCGACGATCGGGCCGGGAGATGTTTTGCTCGTGACAGGGAAGCAGGCCGGCTCCGTCGTTGTCATGAACAAAACGTATTCGCTGCAAAAATCGGGTGATCGCTTCGTCCGCTTTATCCCGATTCCCATCGATGCCAAGCCGGCGACTTATAGCGTCGTGACGGCTGACAAAAAGGCCAAAGCTGTTTTCACGATTCAAAAAAAAGCGTTCGCCCAAGACGTCATCACCGTGAGCAAGCAGATGGAAGGGATGCAGCAAAATACGAAGCGCATCGAAGCCGATCAGAAGCGAATCAACAAGGCGCGCTCCCAATCAGCTGCCGCGCCGTATTTTACCGACAAGTTCCAGCTGCCCGTGCAAGGTCGGCTCAGCACGCCGTACGGCTATCAGCGTGTCGTGAACGGCAAGATCGCAAGCCGCCACTTGGCCATCGACATCGCGAATAAAGAGGGAACGCCGGTAGCGGCCAGCCAAAACGGAAAAGTGGTGCTCGCCGAATACTTGTATTTGACCGGCTATACCGTCATGATCGATCATGGCCTCAACGTCTTCTCCTCGTATGGGCATATGTCCAAGCTCGACGTGAAAGCCGGGCAAATCGTTACAAAAGGACAGGTGATCGGAAAAGTGGGAACGACCGGATTCTCCACAGGGCCGCACCTCCATTATGCGATGCTCATCGGCAACACCTTCATCAATCCGAACCCATTTTTCCAGGCGAATCCGTTTGACTGGAAATAACTGTGTAAGCGTTTTCTTTTTCATCTGGCAGGAAAATCATCCCTCCGTGTTGAACTGGGAACAAAGATTTCTATATAATACAAGAGTTCGTGTGCTTAACGGAGGTTTTTTGCAATGAGTAAAAACACAGTTCCCAAAAAGGTTCTAAACCAACTGATTACCTTCATGGCACCGTACGAACAAGCGGTGGACGAACTGAAATTGAAGCTCAAGGGCATCAAGTACGGATTTCAGAAGAGCGGGCGCTATTCGCCGATTGAATTTGTGGTGGGGCGCGTCAAAAAATTGGACAGCCTATTGAAGAAGGCAGCCGAAAAAGAAATCGATTTTACCCAGGATACGTGGGCAGAACGGCTCGATAAGGAAATTACGGATATTGCCGGCCTGCGGGTGGTCTGCCGGTACATCGATGATGTGCTGGAGGTTCAGCAGCTGCTGCTGGAGCGCGAGGATATTACCGTTCATGACATCAAGGATTACCTGTCCCATCCAAAGGATTCAGGTTATCGCAGCATCCATATGATTTGCTCGTATACCGTCTATCATGGCAGTGTCAAACGAACGCTGTTTTGCGAGATTCAGATTCGCACGCTCGGAATGAATTTTTGGGCGACCAATGAGCATGAGCTGCGTTACAAGTACGCGGGAAACATTCCGCAGGACGTTTTGCAGCAGTTGAATGAAGCGTCGACGATCACGAATCAGCTCGATGTGCTGATGAATAGCCTCCGGCAGGAAATTTTGACGCCCGCTCCGCTCGATAACTCCCTTGAGGAGCGCCTGGAGGAGATCTTTTCGCTTTATGTCAAACAAGATTACGAATCGGCGGGCGTGCTGTACCGGGAGCATGTCAGCGGGTTTGAAAGCGCGTTTCAGGACAATCCCAAATTTAAAATGATATCAGACCTGCTTGGAAAACGTTTTGGAGGATAAAACCAACGAATGAAGAAACTGCGACGATATTTGCTTCTAGGTGCATTCTTGACCCTGTGCCTCCCGCAGCTGCATACCCAAGCTGCTGAGGATGTCCATCTAAACGACGAGATGATCAACGGGAGATCGGCGATCCTGATCGACGGTACGACCGGTACGGTCCTGTACGCGAAAAATCCGGACGACCGCCATTTCCCCGCCAGCATCACCAAAATCGCCACAGGCATCTATGCCATCGAAAACGGGAATCCGAGCGATATTGTTACGGTTTCGAAAAAAGCCCGCGAGGTAGAAGGAACGCGTGTCTACCTGGCAGAGGGAGAAAAAGTTCCCTTGGAAAAACTGGAGTACGGTCTGTTGATGAACTCCGGGAATGATGCCGCGATTGCGATCGCGGAACATATGGAAGGCAGCACCGAGCATTTCGGCGAAAAGCTGACCGCTTATATAAAAGAAAAAACAGGTGTGCAACATACGAATTTTACCAATCCCCATGGACTGCATGATGACAATCACTACACGACGGCAGCCGACATGGCCAAGATTGCCCAATATGCGATGAAAAACCCCATCTTCCGGAAAATCGTCGGTACCAAACGATTGAAATGGGATGGGGCCGAATGGAAAACGGTCATCGTCAACCACAACAAAATGCTCACGAACTATGAAGGCGCCACAGGGATCAAAAACGGATTTACCGATCAGGCGCACAGCACACTCGTAGCATCGGCGAAACGAGGCAATACCGAACTGATTGCCGTCACGATGATGGCGGATACAAGCGCGGCGACCTACAAGGATGTCACCACGATGCTCGACTACGGCTTTGCCCATTATGAAACGAAGCAGGTCAGCGCAAAAGGCGATGCCTATGCCAACAAAGATTTGTTCCTCACCGTTCCAATCGGCGCTGTCATCCACCGCCAAATGAAAGGGACAAGCATGTTCGAGGTGCAGGTTTCCACCGGAGAAGAATACTACTTCTCGCGTGAACCGAGCGAACGGGAGCTTTTGGCAGCGCAAGCGGAGCGACAAAAAGAGAAAGAACAAGCCGCCCAGCTGACGGCAAAGGCGGCCCATACAATCCCGCATATTTTACTGTTTTTCGCGTGGCTGTTTTTGAACGTGTTCATGCTCGCCTATGCGGTGCGACGCACGATGCGGAAGCGAAGAGCAGCTTATGAGCAAACGATGCGCAGGCGTGCCGACTGGTAGGCCTGCTTTTTTTTGCTTGGGCGTAGAGCGTGGATTTACATCCCTGCAAGTACAACCGCAGCCAAAAAGACAACCTGCAAAATGGTTCGTAATCCTAAAGGAGTTACCGGCTTGCCCCCGAGGGTGAGCTTTTTTTGTGCAGCGTATACATTGGCGGGGAAAAGCAGAAGCAGCAAAATCGCAAGCCCGATGGACGCATAGCGAGCTGTGCCCGGGAAGACGATGGTCAGCGCACCGAGGATTTCGAGCCAGCCAGTCAAGGTGACCAACATGTCCGCTTGCGGAAAAACAGGCGGGACCATGCGGACGAGGTCGGGACGGCGTTTGCCCCAATGAGCGGATGCAGTAAGCAAAAACATAATCGCCACGGCTAAACGCAATGCACCTTGCCAATCCGCCACATACGCCCAGCCGAGGAAGCCGAGCAGGCGAAAAACGAGAAACGAGACGATGAGCGCGAGAAAAGGTGCCATTTGCATACCTCCTGATTAAGTTCAGTCTTTTTATTATACAAACCGCTGGTCGGTTCGTAAACGATGAAAGGTTTTGAATGAACGAAACGATTTGAATGACTGAATTTGAATGAAAATCTGACTGTATTTGAAAGTTTGTGATTGTTTATGAATGATTAATGCGCTATAATCAAAACCACAACCGGTTTGCAAAGGAGGGTATTATGCTAACCCCTGAACGGCATCAATTAATCTTGACCTTGCTGAAGGAAAAGGAAACGGTTCATCTGCATGAATTGGTGGAGCTGACAGGCGCATCCGACTCGACGATCCGTCGCGATTTGAGCGAGCTGGAGGAGCAACGGCTGCTAAAGCGCATCCATGGCGGCGCTTCACTGATCCGAAATAAACTGGAAGAACCGACCGTGCTCGAAAAGGCGGTCAAGCATGAGAAGGAAAAAGTAGCGATAGCCAGCTATGCGGCCAGTCTGGTCGGCGAAAGAGACTCCATTTACATCGATGCGGGCACGACGACGTTTCACATGCTTCCGCATCTTCCTGCCAGCATCGTGGTCGTGACAAACGGGCCGGAACTGGCGCTGCAGCTGATCAAGCGCAACATCAAAACGATTCTGCTCGGTGGCGAATTGAAAGCGGCTACATTATCGTTGGTTGGACGCGAGGCGATCAAAACGATCAGTCAGTTCCGATTCGACAAATGCTTTCTCGGCATGAACGGGATCGACACCGTCCACGGGCTGACGACGCCGGACCCGGATGAAGCGTATGTGAAGCAGCTCGCTCTGGAGCTGTCCGACGAACGGTATGTGCTTGCGGATGCGGACAAATTTGGCCGTGTCACCTTTGCCAAAGTGGCGGATTTGCGCGGGATCACGCTCATTACCGACGATGGCATCGGCGAGGAGACCGAACGCGAATACAACCGGGTAACCCAAGTAAAAGTGGTGAAAGCATGATTTACACAGTAACCTTGAATCCTTCGATAGACTACCATGTGTGGGTTCCGTCCTTTGCGGAAGGAACGATTCACGAAGCGCAGAAAGAACGGACGGATGCAGGGGGAAAAGGCATCAACGTTTCCAAAGTTCTCAAAGCTCTTGGAGCAGACAGCACGGCATTAGGCTTTGTCGGCGGTTTTTCCGGTGCGTTTATCCAGCAGCAGGTGGAGCAGGCGGGTATTGCCCATCGGTTCATCGCCATCGAGCAAAACTCGCGGATCAACATCAAGATGAAGGCCAACACGGAAACCGACATCAGCGGCGTCTCTCCGGAAATTCCAGCGGCTGCCCTGCAGCGGCTGCTCGATCAGCTTGATGAGCTTTCAGCTGCGGATTATCTGGTGCTGGCAGGGAGCGTTCCCCACAGTGTTCCTGCTGACATTTACCAGCAGATCATGAAGCGTCTGCGGGACAAAGGCGTCCGTGTGATGCTCGACGCCAAAGGCGATGCGCTGCGAAGCGGCCTTGCGGAACAGCCATTTTTGATCAAGCCGAATCATCATGAATTAGGAGAGCTGTACGGTGTCACGATTGCGACCGCAGAGGAAGCGTGCCTGTACGGTCAGCGAGCGCTTGCGTCAGGCGCGCGTCACGTCATCGTCTCCATGGCGTCAAAAGGTGCCGTGTTCGTCAGCAAAGACGCCGCGTACGCCGCGACGATTCCGCAGCAAAAACCGGTCAATTCGATCGGAGCGGGAGACTCCATGGTCGCCGGCTTTTTGTACGCGCATACGCAAGGGATGGATGAGCAGGAAGCGTTCCGACTTGCCGTTGCGGCAGGGAGTGCGACCGCGTTATCCGAAGGGTTTTGCACCCGCGAAAAAATCGCCGCTTATTTGCCAGAGATCAGAATCACTCGTTTGAAGTGAGAGGGGGACACCATCTATGCAACATAAGATTCGCATCGTTGATCTGCTGAAAGAAGACACGATCCTGCTTGACTTGTCCAGCACGACCAAAGAGGAGGCGCTCGACGAATTGATCGACAAGCTCGATGCGGCGGGGCGCCTTGCCGATAAAGCGGAGATGAAAAAAGCGATTTTGGCTCGTGAATCGCAAGGCTCCACAGGAATTGGCGAAGGGATCGCCATCCCCCATGCCAAAACCGCCGCCGTCAAGGTGCCATCCATCGCCTACGGCTTTTCCAGGCAAGGGATCGATTTCGCATCGCTTGACAATCAAAAAGCACACCTGTTCTTCATGATCGCTGCCACAGAGGACGCGAACCAGGCGCATCTGGAAACGCTAGCCTTGCTCGCACAGATGCTCATGGACGAATCTTTCCGGCAAGCGCTGCACAAAGCGCAGACCGCTGATGAGATTCTTTCGCTCGTAACCGCCAAGGAACGGGAAATCAATGGTGAGCATGAAAGCGTTCCCGAGCAAGCGGAACCAGGTGTGTCTCCTGCCACCAAAACGGTGAAAGTGGTTGCGGTCACGGCTTGCCCGACCGGCATTGCACATACGTACATGGCCGCAGACGCGCTGAAAAAGAAAGCCGCTGAACTGGGCATCACCATCAAGGTCGAGACCAACGGCTCGGGCGGTGTCAAAAACAAACTGACCCAGGCGGAGATTGAAGAGGCTGCGGCGGTGATCGTAGCGGCCGACAAGCAAGTGGAAATGGAGCGTTTTGCCGGCAAAGTGGTGATCGAGACGCGTGTGGCCGAAGGGATTCGCAACCCGCAGGAGCTGCTGGAGCGCGCGGCAAGACAAGATGGTCCGGTTTATCGCTCGAAAGCCAAAGGGAGCAGCGGCTCTGCCAGCTATCAGGAGCAGATTCAAGCAGCGAAAGCGGAAAAGAAAGGCAAGCAGTCCGGCTTTTACAAGCATTTGATGAACGGTGTGTCCAACATGCTCCCGTTTGTCGTAGGAGGCGGGATCATCATCGCGCTCAGCTTCATGTTCGGCATCAAGGCGAGCGACCCGAACGATCCGAGTTTTCATCCGCTGGCAAAAGTATTGATGGACATCGGCGGCGGAGCTGCATTCAAGCTGATGATTCCGGTGCTCGCAGGGTTTATCGCGAAAAGCATCGCCGATCGCCCTGGTTTCGCACCTGGCATGGTCGGTGGCTTGCTGGCAGCCAACTCCGGCGCAGGCTTCCTCGGTGGCATTATCGCCGGTTTCCTCGCAGGGTATATCGTGGTGGGGCTGAAAAAGCTGTTCGCCAACTTGCCGGAAACGCTCGAAGGCATCAAGCCGATGCTGATTTACCCGCTGCTCGGCACCTTGATCACCGGATTTATTATGGTGTACGTCATTTCCGATCCGGTCGCAGCGATCAATGCAGGCCTCAGCAGCTGGTTGAAAAACATGGGACAAGGCAATATGGTGCTGTTGGGCGTCGTTTTGGGCGCGATGATGGCGTTCGATATGGGCGGACCGCTCAACAAAGCGGCGTTTACGTTCGGGATCGCGATGATCGCCGATGGCAACTATTTGCCGCATGCGGCGATTATGGCAGCCGGTATGACACCGCCGCTCGGTCTGGCTTTGGCAACGACGCTGTTCAAGAAAAAATTTACCGATGAAGAGCGCCAAGCGGGCAAAACCGCGTATGTGCTCGGCGCATCGTTCATTACCGAGGGTGCCATTCCATTTGCGGCGGCCGATCCGACGCGCGTGATTCCTTCCATCATGGTCGGCTCGGCTGTAACCGGCGGGTTGTCCGCACTGTTCGGCTGCACGCTTCCGGCTCCGCACGGCGGTTTGTTCGTCCTGCCGGTGGTCGGCAATGTCGGGATGTATATCGTCTCCATTCTCGTCGGTACCGTGATCACCGCGCTGATGGTAAACCTGTTGAAAAAGAATATTGCAAATTAAATCATACAATTGGAGTGAACATGTAACATGGTAACCCAAACATTCACCATTCAAAATCCGACCGGCCTGCACGCTCGTCCTGCTTCCTTGTTCGTGCAAACCGCAACGTCTTTCAAAAGCGACACATTCGTCATCAAAGGAGAGAAGCGGATGAATGGCAAAAGCATCATGGGCTTGATGACGCTCGGCGCTGCCAAAGGCGATGCCATTACGCTGGAAGTTACCGGCGAAGATGAGGAGCAAGCATTGGCCGAGCTTGGCAAAATTTTGGAAATGGTTCACGAATAACGACGGCGGGGAGCGATCGGCATGGTGCAAACAGGGATCGCGGCAGCGCCTGGCATTGTCATCGGCAAAGCTGTCGTCCGACAAGAGAAGCAACTTGTCGTGGAACGTAAAAAGATTGATGCAGGCGAAACCGCGCGGGAGACGGACCGATTTCGTCACGCCGTCGAGCTGGCGGCAAGCGAGCTTACGGGAATCAAGGAAAAGGTGAAGCAAGAGCTTTCCGAGGAAGAGGCGCGCATTTTCGCAGCGCACCTCCTCGTTTTGCAAGACCCGGAATTCGTCGGTGCCATCGAATCGTTGATCAACCAGGAGCAGCTTAACGCAGAGGCGGCGTTAACGGAGGTGCGCGACCAATACGTGCAGCTTTTTGCCAGCATGGAGAATGAATACATGCGGGAGCGGGCAAGCGATTTGCAAGATGTCAGCAATCGCGTCTTGAAAAAGCTGCTGGGCGTAGAAGGCGATTCCGCAATGGAAGACGGCGAGCCTGTCATCCTGGTCGTCCATGATCTGACGCCTTCCGATACGGCACAGCTGGACCCGGCGCGCGTCAAAGCGTTTGTGACGAATGTGGGCGGACGTACCTCCCATTCGGCGATCATGGCGCGTTCGCTGGAAATTCCGGCGGTGGTCGGTCTGTCTGACATAACGGAACGAATCGTCACGGGCGACCTGGTTATCGTCGATGGGCTTGAAGGCACGGTCCAGATCAACCCGGATGCAGCGGTGATCGCCGCCTATGAAGCCAAAAAACAAGCCTGCGAACAGCAAAAAGCGATCTGGACAAAGCTTGTCCATGAAAAAACGGTAACCCGTGACGGCCATCACGTTGAGCTGGTTGCCAATATCGGCAGTCCGCATGATGCATGGCAGGCGCTGGAGGCCGGAGCGGAAGGGATCGGATTGTTTCGTACAGAGTTTTTGTACATGGGCAAAGACCGATTCCCGACGGAGGAGGAGCAGTTCGCTGCCTACAAGGCGGTGGCGCAGACGATGGGCAGCGAGCGTCCGGTCATCATCCGTACGCTGGATATCGGCGGCGACAAGGAGCTTCCTTATTTGCCTCTGCCCAAGGAGCAAAATCCGTTCCTCGGCTATCGCGCCATCCGCATGTGTCTGGATCGGGCAGATTTGTTCAAGACACAGCTGCGTGCGATTTTGCGGGCAAGCGCGTACGGCAATATTAAGATCATGTACCCGATGATCGCGACGATCGGCGAACTGCGCAAAGCAAACGAGTTTCTCGCAGCATGCAAAGAAGAGCTACGGCGTAAAGGGATTCCGTATCGCCAGGAGCTGGAAGTCGGGATCATGATCGAAGTGCCGGCAGCCGTCATGATCGCCGACCAACTGGCACGGGAAGTCGATTTTTTCAGCATCGGAACAAACGATCTCATCCAGTATACAATGGCAGCCGATCGGATGAACGAGCATGTTTCGCATTTGTATGATCCATTCCATCCTGCTGTTTTGCGCATGATCCATCATGTGATCAAAGCGGCTGCCGACGAGGGCAAATGGGTGGGCATGTGCGGCGAAATGGCCGGCGAACCTCACGCGATTCCGATCTTGCTCGGGCTCGGCCTGCACGAGTTCAGCATGAGTGCGACCTCCATTCTGCAAGCGCGCCATCTGCTGGCGCAATTGGATGCGGGGCAGCTGCGTGAAGTAGCGATGCATGTGCTGACATTGGAGAGCGGGGCTGAAATCAAGGCGTATGTGAAGGAGCATGTTTTGGACGTGCTGCAACGGTAAAGGGGCAAGGGAGAGCGCTAGTACAGGCTCTCCCATCATCGGTTGCCGCCGAATTTCATTGCGGCTACTTAGATTCGGTACCAATCAATTAGCAGCCCAATCCAATTCGTTTGACAAACAACTCAAATAAATTGCTATCCGTTCAATTTCCTGTTATTCTAATAAGGTATTATTTTTGTTCGGAGTGAAGGATAGCATACGTAAAAACTTTTCGTCTTGATGATCCTGAGAGCAAGGATAGTAATACATGTGTGGTTATCACACTAGGAGGCAATTACAATGGAACAAGGTGCAGTAAAATGGTTTAACGCAGAAAAAGGTTTTGGTTTTATCCAACGCGAAGGCGGAGAAGATGTATTCGTTCATTTCTCAGCTATTCAAGGCGAAGGCTTCAAATCTCTTGACGAAGGTCAAAGAGTTACTTTTAACGTAGAACAAGGCCAACGCGGACCCCAAGCTACTAATGTTCAAAAAGCTTAAAAATGACAACAAATATAAACAGACTCTTTTTTAAGAGTCTGTTTTTTTTATTGTCCGGAAAAACAAATTAAAACCCTACCCAAGATAATGAGTAGGGAAGTGGTACAGGTACAGTAAATGGTAGAGTCAGTATAACATAGTACGCTTGGAATCCCCAAAATTTTATAATTTCAAAAACAACGAACAGCTCAATGTCATTTTTGATCAAGCTGATAATGGACTATACATCCTTTTTACTGATTGTACATTTTTGTAGGTTGTCGCAGACCTTAGGAAATCGCTGTGTCATAGCTTTACGACGATGTACTCCCGGTCCTTCAGCTCAAATTCGCGATCGATTGTAAACTTTTGTAACTCGATCGTGTTGCTTGATTTCTTAGGCTCCGTTTCCTCCCCGATCCAACACGAGTAAAGCTCAAATTCGTCGCCGGCTTCTCCATACTCCTCCATCAGGCGAAAAAGCTCGCGGATGCATTTCTGATTCGCCTCATACTCATCAGGAAACTTCTCTAACCGTGCAGGGTGAAGCGTAAACTGCCCGCAATTCGGCGAGATTTGATAAACAAATGGATGTCTAAAATGCTGTCTGACCGGCTTATTCCCATCCGAGAGCTTTTGAATAAAAATGCCTGCTGCGTCCGCCATCGAATCATAGACGAGGAATTGCTCGGCTCGCAAGTGAGACAGATCGAAGAGTTGCTCAAGCGGAACCGCACCCGTTGCCCGCAAACGTTCATTCGCCTGCTCCGCGATCGTCTTTGCTTCCCTCACTTCTTCATATGTTTTGGAAGATGGTAGGCTGCCTCGTTCACCCAAAGGCAGCTCTCTGCATGACCCGATATAATGAAGCTTGCTCAACTTGTTATCACCATCCCGTAATTTTCAAGACCCGACGGAAGGAGCGGACGAGGCGCGTTTGCTCTTCAGCCATGCTTGCACATGTGCACCGGTTTTTTCGATCCGCATCAAGCGGTTTTTTGCAGATTGCACTTCACGCGAAAGCGCGCGCTCCAGCTCCGCTTGACGCAATCGGCCTGAAGCGGTAATCCAATCGCCGGCGAGAAAGCCCTGCTGCTGAAGCTCTCCATGCAACTTGTACAGATAGGAGAGATTCACCGGCTTCCCGAATTCAGCGCCGAAATCTTTATAGGCATGGGGCGAGCGGCCCGCTTCTGCGGCACGCAGCAGGAGCCAATCATAATAATCGCCAACGCCTACGACCGTCGTGACAGGTTCGTCTGCCGGAGGAGGAGCGGAGGCAACCTCCAGATTGCTTTCGAGATCGGCTAAAAAACGCTGCAATGCTTTCAGCTTTTCCGGAGTGGTTTTCATGACAGCCATCTGCCCCGAGTAAAAAAACACTTGTCCTTTTGCTGATAACGAGTAATGGAGGGTAGGCCGCTCAGTCGTCGACCAAGCCTGGTTCATGAACAAAATATCTTTTTGCGCGAGATTTTTCATGATGCGGTAGACATACGTCTGATTGTCGCTCATCGGAAAAGCATCCATCTCTTTGGCAATTTCATAAATGTCCTTGGCCATCCATTTTTGCCGCAAAGTGAAAGCGTGCGCCATGATATACGCGATCAGTTCGTTCAACGACAGCAAATTGGCAAACGGCCTGGTATGCGCATGCTTGCTCATATCCTCATCTCCCATGTTCTATATCTACAATCGGAAGCTCAACAACTCCACAAAAACGTTCCCTGCCTCGACGCGCGTTCGTTCATCAGCTCCTTGCAACGAATTTTCAGAACACTTCCAATTAGAGGGAATTGTACGCCCATGCATGTCAAACTGTCAAGGGATTTGTACGACAAAAGTCCTGAATGGTAGGAGAGGGCGCGTGAAAAGAAATGCAAGCCTAATCGGCTCAAAGCGAATCAGCAGAGATGAGCCAAAAGCCGGAAAACACGCGAAATGCTTTGACTTTTACGAAATGATGGAGGAATATGTTTTGAAGGGACGCTATCCCTGTGATCCAAATGAACAGAGCTATGGAGGCAGCCGCAATGAAATATGAAATCATCCTTTTCGATGTAGACGATACATTGTTTGACTTTCGCTTGTCCGAAAAAACGGCTTTACAGCAAGCATTTGTGGAATTCAACTTGCCAACGGGACTGACAGATTATGAAACCAGCTACAAGGAGATCAGCGCAGGGTTATGGCGGAGTTTGGAGCAGGGGAGCATCACGTTGGCCGAATTGGGGGTAGAAAGATTCAATCAGCTTTTTCTTACAAATGGGCTTGCGCTCGATGCGGCCGAATTCAACCGTGTTTATTTAGGTTATTTGAGCAAGGGCACATACTTGATGCCCGGTGCATTGGATTTGTGCCGGAAGCTGACAGGTCATCGGCTGGCCATCATCACGAACGGGTTCGCAGAAGTGCAAAAAGCAAGGATCGCAGGTTCATTGCTGAGCGAAGCGTTTGAACACATTATCACATCAGAAGAGGCAGGCTGTCAGAAACCTGGGGCAGGAATTTTCGAATATGTGTTTTCCAAGCTGCAGATCACCGAAAAAAGGAACGCGCTGATCGTGGGCGATTCGTTGACATCGGATATCCAGGGGGGAAACAACTTCGGTATTGATACATGCTGGTTCAATCCTCATCGCAAAAATAACGGAACAGAAATCAAGCCAACGTACGAAATCCATGCGTTCGAGCAGCTGATGGGCATTGTAGCAGGATAAGTGGAGGGGAGTGTAGGGGAAGAGCGGGTAGAGATTTTCGGGATACATGATGCGTCAACAGAAGGGAAAACACATGCAAATGAGAGTGCCGGGTACTGGGGCACTCTTTTTATATGCATTTATTTCTTTTTGGATTGTGTCGCCAGATACTTGGCCAGGTTATTCAGCGTGTCATGATGTCTGCGTTTGTGAGAGGAAGTAGCCGGTGATTTGGATGGGATTGGTTTCAATTTTGTCATCTTTTACCTCCGATTTTTTTCGTTTACAGTGAATTCCTTAATTTTATAATACATGTAAATATTTATGTTGTAAATATTGATTTTTGAATTTTTTTACTTTTATTAAAAAATGTGATGTGGAAGGCGGTTTATGAGGTGGAGCTTCTATTTGTCATCGTGTCAGGGTGGCAGCCGGTGATGAAAGCGCGGTTGTCGGATGTGATATGTGAATTGTGACGAGATCGCAAATCTCCGTTACAGCATGGAATGTCGTTGGCAACAAGATCAAACGTGATGAAATCCGGTCAAATGGGCGCTTTTGGATTGATTGATCAATTGATATGGGAGGCATTGACATGGCCGTGCGTTACCTGGCGTGACGTCTGTAGATTCGACAATTGCTGCAACCGATGTGGGATTGGATTGTTTGTCGATGGTCGATGTTCATTTCTGTTCGTTTCTTTTGATCGTACACTTGGGATTGCAGCAAAAAAACGACACAGCAGCGAATCCAGCTGTCAGATCGCTGCAGTATCATTTATGTTGGCTGCTGACGTATTATTCCGACTTGCGGATTCAATGGTGCAAACCGTGATTCGCTTCAGCGATTTACAGCCAAAGCTTGATTTGCGCAAAATGCCAGCAGAGTAGGTTTACCCCCGTTTAACAGGTCGATTTTTCTTTTGTGTCCGATAATATATATTATGTAAACAAATAAAACTGAAAAGCTTTTGGTTCAATGAATGCGAATGCTTGGCGCTGGATTGTCCAGCGATCCAAACATCCACATCCGATTTTTCAACGATTCCGCGTGGATGCTACGTCGCAATCATACTCTTATATACTCTTATCGAATCGATGTCTATTTGGTGGCCACACAATTATTTTCTTAAGCGTAATGTATCGACGTACTGATACTGCTGTAAAAAGAAGGGTCTCCCATTTATCATTCCAGAAACAAGTGAGGCGTCATAATAAGGTAAGCTTGAAAAAACCACAATCACCTCGACCAGGCATGTAAAATTCAGAGGTAGTTGCGGTTTTTCATTTGTTCATTTCAGTTCATGAAATGGCTATTTTAAGAACTAAAGCTACGAACACGAAAATCTTTGCCCAGCTGTCCGATATTCGACTTGCCTCTGTTGTTACGTTTTTCACTTTGATTCGATTATCGGTCCCAATGCTCTTGATCGCCCATTACATATAACAGAAACGACCAGCAAGCAAAAAGCAATGTCAGAACGAACCGATTGTCCTGCCACGTAGGAGGTTGACCCAGTCATCCTCCTTTTTTATTTACCCCTTCCCTGTCCTTGCCTGCTTCTGGCACTTTTGCCAGCCAATCATCCGCCGCCTTTACTTCCGGAATCTTTTTTCGGTATCAGCTTTCCCTGAACCGGAACGACTACTTGTGGATCAGTTCTTTTCGATTTTCTACTTGCGGCGGCTCCTCCATCCACCCATTTTCAATCAAGAGCCTCACTCCGTCTTGGGCATAAGTAAACGCATCCTTTGTAAGAGAAGAAGTTTGCATAATGATATCCCGCCTCAAGCTAAAGGACATCGCAAAACTATTGCTTCCAAGCCCAAAAGTATTCAAAAGGTGAATCGTATACATCATGAGCTTTTCAGAAAACGGTGCAACTTGAGAGGTTGTGACGGTACAGCCGGAGGTCGCGGAGAATTGAATATCATCCTGAAGGAGCATTTCTTGGAATTGTCTAATTATTTTTTTGGACAACTCGATTCCCTTCACAAAATAATCTTTCACATCCTTATTTTTTGCACATTGAGCAAAACCGGTAATGAGCTGCATGCCGATGTTATTTGTTTCGATCCCATGATGCATGTATCCAAGCTCAATAAGATTCATGGCACGTTTTTCTCCAAATAAGCGAAATCCGTTCAGATAGCTGTTATTTTGAATAAACTCAACCTGTGTTGGCATCGTTACATTCGGTGGCGAAACAAGAATGCCCCTTTTGCGTAAATATTTCGTGCATTCCAGGTAGCACTGTTGGGTAATTGCCGTTAATTCTTTATAAATGCATATGACGTCTTCCCGATAGGCCATTTGCATGTTTAGCGTGTACATCCCCATGCTCAGTTCTTTGAGAATGCGGACAAACATAATGTCGAATCCATTATCGTAAAGTTTTGGAGCATTCAGGTTAACATCTTTCGTTGTAAACCCAATCGGAACAGCTACTCCTTCACTTTGAAAAATAGCAGTTATTTTTTGAACATATTGATTTAGATCGCTCCACAACCCATCCATGATCTGCTTGGCTTCGAAATCATCGGATTTTGCTGAAAAATACTCCAGTATTCTCATGATGAGAGTCTTTTCTTGATAGGTTACCCAGAGAGTGCCAATTTCTGAAGAACTAAGTGGTGTTTTGGTTGTCGTCATGTGAATTCCTCCGTTCATTTGCGTAATTGGCATGGACGTTGTAGCTTTGACCGGTTACTCCTTTATTAAAACTAAGGTTAGTATGATCTTATATACATTTTCTATCCACGAATGCCGAGGTACCCTTGTCATCAAATGAAAGCAAAAAAATCCCTTGGATTTTCTCCAAAGGGATTCAGGGTTACCTTCCTTACCACGTACGCATGGGGAGCGCACCAGGGGCAGGATGAATGAACATCTGTGTGATTGGCACCGTATAGGCAATTAAAATGAGCGCCACCGCGACACCGATCCATACGCCCCAGCGATCGAGTAGGAACGGCGGATTTTGCTGCCCTTCCAGCACCTCTCCCATCGGGTACTCATTAAGCTCCTCCGATTTAGGAGCAAACTTCCATAAATAGATCGCCACGATCAGGAAAAGAATGATCCCTATAAACAGGAACCCTCCTCCCCAAGCCATTGCCACGCGATATGGCTCCCAGGAAGCTACAATCGAATGGTTGCCATAGTTGGTATAGCTTGTCCGACGGGGTTCGCCCAAAAGCCCCACGAGGTGCATGGCCCCTGACATCAGCCCCATTCCGATCAGCCAAACCACTGCCTGCAAGATCCCTAGCCGGTTGGCAAAACGGGTCAGCTTCCTGCCAGTCAATAAAGGCACAAGCATATAGGAGATGCCAAAAAACGTGAGAACCACGCTGGTGGCAATCGTCAAATGAAAGTGCCCTGTGACCCAAATCGTATTGTGAACGACCTGATTCAGCTGATAACTGGCATTAATGATGCCGCCGATCCCCGCTGGCACGAAGATCACCATGCCAAGAAACGGCGCCAAAAAACGAACATCTTGATAAGGCAGCTTCGTGAACCAGCCTAACAGACCTTTGCCTCCTTGCGCGCGTCCTGCCAGTTCGAATGTTGCAAGCAAGGAGAACGCCGTTAGAAATGATGGGATGATCACGAAAAACGTCAGTACCGTTTGGACAAATTTCCAAAAGGGAGAGATCCCTGGCTCGTTTAACTGATGATGAAAGCCAACGGGAATGGAATACAGGATAAATAGAATAAACGTCAAGCGCGGCAGCGAATTGCTGAAAATGCGCCCTTTGATCAAGCGCGGAATATTGACATACCAATACGTGTAGGCTGGCAGCAGCCAAAAGTAGACCAGGGCGTGCCCAAAATACCAAAAAAGCGTGCGGCTCAGCGTCACATCCACCCGCTCACTCCATCCCAACGACCATGGGATCAGCTGGAGAACGACTTCCAGCGCAACGCCGAGACTGCAAATCACCCAAAGAATCATCGTCGCGACCGCCATATAAGCATAGAGAGGAGAAGATTCCCCCGGATGAGCCTTGCGCCAGCGGGCAAAAGCTTTGAAAATGGCGATGCTGCTGCACCAGCTCCCGATCACTACGG
Source organism: Brevibacillus fluminis (assembly GCF_052072235.1). Classification (GTDB taxonomy): domain Bacteria; phylum Bacillota; class Bacilli; order Brevibacillales; family Brevibacillaceae; genus Brevibacillus_D; species Brevibacillus_D fluminis_A. The sequence goes on from NZ_CM125436.1 coordinate 2,879,576, forward strand.
ACGCCAGGCCAATATAAAAGAGCGGACTCGCTTTGAGCGGGGCATAAAACGTATACAACACGGAGGCATTATTACTCAGGATCGGAATCAGCGCTACCAATGTCCCTCCCAGCATGAGAACATAACCAACCCATCCCCATTTGCGTTCGCCCGGGCTCAGTTCTCCTCCCGTCGATTTGGCCATCCCGGACAAGAAGAAGCCGATGATGAAAAACGTGGTAAAGATGAGGGCAAGACTGACCCCATGCAGCGTGAGCAGCTGATAATAGCCGATCGGCGACGGAAGATGAATCATCCCTGTGCGCTGCAATGTCTGCAAGAGCCCCGCGAGCGCTCCGATTAACAAGGCGAGATAAGCAAACCCGATATGAGCCTTGATCAACCGATTATCATCCGGATGGAAGCGAAAGCCCCCTGCTCCCACAGTCGCTCCGCCAAATCCTACATTTTTTGCCGTATGCTCCATCTGTTCGTCCCCTTCCTGACTTTGGTCATCATTTCACGATCAGCTTGCCCATCATTAACTGATGGCCCGCTCCACAGTATTCGTTGCATAGCATCAAATACTCACCCGGCTTTTTAAAGGTATAGGTAAATTCGGTTATATGCCCCGGCACCACCATCATGTTCACATTTGTCCCCGGTACCGCGATTCCATGGACCACATCCGGGCTGGACGCCTGGAAATGGACGGTTGCGCCTGCCGGGACGACGGTTTCATTGGGGGAAAAGGCGAATGTTTGCGCCAACAGTACCGCTTTGTACTCATTGGCTCCGATCTGAAACACGCCCGGAGAATCGAAGGGAGCGGTTTCTCTCACATGCTCGGGGGCCACCGTTTTCATATGCCCATCTGCCGGATGCAAATTCATGCCGAATGCCATGACCCCCGTAATGAGCAAGAATGCAGCAAGGGTGGCGATTCCAAACCAGAGCCATATTTTTTCGTAACGAGGCAAGTCTATTCCCATCATGGCCGATTCCCTCCCTAACGGCTGAGATACAAGTCCAAAATGACCCACCAGCTTGCAATAATGAGTACGCCCAGAACCATAACAAGAAAGAATGAGCCCTTTAGTTGACTTCCATCCTTCATGTTTGCAACCTCCCTAGTAATCATTTCCTCTAGTATTCCAATGAGTAGCTAATGTCATCCATCATTACCAAGGGCCCGTATGTCATCCCCATGAAACGGTGTAAAAAGAAACCCCGAACGAGTCGTTGTTTACTCGTTCGGGGTTGAGTTCTATATGCAAGGTCACGCCAAAACTATCCGATATGGGGCACAACTCAAAAAAATGGTTCTTTTATACTAATATAACGTAGACTATTTAGGTAATTATCACTATAATAACCTTAATTAACGTATTAAAGCATGATGATCCCTTCCGTTTCAAGTACAATCTATCTTGAGGAAGCGATGATCTGCCATTTTGCATATGGCACTTGAATGGCTGGGAGCGAATCGTGCAACCGACCCTTATTTTGAAAACAAGGTCGGCTTTTTTTTGCGTCCTGGTTACTTACAGGTGATCATTCCAAAGGAAACAATCCGTAAACATCCTATTTTGTACTGGAGGAGCGTATGTCCTTGTTCTTTAAAAAAACGAAACCATGGAACGAATATTTGGAGCAATCACGCACGACAAACATTTCGCATGTTGGTGACAGGGTTAAGGATCGGTTGGCATTCATGGGGATTAATCAAGATACCATGAATCATGTGAAAGACGCAGCTAAAATTTTGTTACCCTACAAAACGGAAATCGTTGACCAGTTTTACGGGTCTATTACTTCCGTCGACCATCTTCAACAGATGATTGTGAATCATTCCAGTTTAGAACGATTGAGAAAAACAATGGAAAAATATTTGGAGCAGCTCCTCCATGCCGAAGTTGATCAAGAATACGTGGCAACACGAATTATTATCGGGCAAGTACACAGCCGCATTCACTTGACTGCAGAGCATTTTATCTCCGCCCACCATTTGTTAATTCAAATTATGACATCCATACTCATGGAGAAATTGCACGCGAATCCAAATCGGATGATGCAAAATGTATTGGCCATACAAAAATTGGCGGCTTTTGATCAGCAACTGATTGTAGAAGTGTATATGGAGGAGACGTTTAAATCCTTCTTGATCGGAATTTCCGAGATGCTCGATCAATTTACTGAGCTTGATACCACAAAACACTTAATTATCGGGATGGACAAGCAGATTGAGGAGAGTCACAGTGTGACTGCTGCAACAGAAGAAATCAGTGCCTCTATTCAAGAAGTAGCAGACCATGCCATTCAAGTTGCAGAAAGAACGGACGAAGCGGTGCTTTCTGCTGAACATAGCAAACAAGTCATCAATAGCGCCCTGCTTGACATTCAACAGGTAGGCGGTGTATATGACAAAGTTTTAGAGCGTGTAAATCAGTTGAATCAAGAGATTAAACAAACCCAGGGTGTCGTCAAAATTATTCGTGAGATCGCTGATCAAACCAATTTGCTCGCATTAAATGCAAGTATTGAAGCGGCAAGAGCCGGTGAACATGGCAAAGGGTTTTCGGTCGTAGCTTCAGAGGTACGCAAGCTGGCTGAGCACACAAAGGATCAAATTGCGCAGATCACCTCGAATATGGACTCTCTGCAAAGAGTTTCCGAATATGTTACCCAGCAAATCAGTGAAACAGGAAATTTGGTCGATCAAAGCGTTAAAGATGCCCATTACGCTGATTCGGCGTTACAAACCATCGTTTCAACGATGCAGAAGATCAACCACTCCACTTCTCAAATTGCAGCGATGACCGAGGAACAGACGTCTTCTGTAATGGATATTGCGAATCGTAATTCCATCATTTTTGATCTTAGCAAGCAATCACAGGATATTGCAAAACAAACCGCAATCATCATCTTTGATCTAAGCAAACAAATGGACAAGTATCGGAACACGTTCTTTACCATCAATGTCAAGCTGAATTATAAAGACATCATCAGGGTTGCAAAAACGGACCATCTTCTGTGGAAATGGAAAATATATAACATGCTATTGGGGTTGGAAAAAATCGATCCGAACCAGGCCGCCTCTTACAAAACCTGTAGACTTGGAACCTGGTATTATGGAAATTTGCCAACCCAGGTCAAAGATCATCCCGTGTATAAAAAGCTTGAGGAACCTCATAAGGCAGTCCACCATTTTGCCGTTCAAGCCGTAGAGAGCTACGAAAAAGGCAATTTCATTGAGGCACAGCAAGCATTTGAACAACTCCAGGAAGCTTCTCAAGATGTCATTACACTGTTGTCTCAACTAGAATCAACATTATAAACATTCAACCAGGGCCCCCTTGCTTTTCAGTAAGGGGATCTTCGATCCTTTTGATTGTACAGATAACTTCAAACCGGAAGGAGAGAGTGATGATGAATCTGGTGATTCAGTCCACTCTTTCTAATATCGCGATCATTTTTTTCATGCATGTATGCATGGTTGAAATACTCAAAAAAGAGAACAAACTCAAGTCCTCCTATGTTCTGATTGGACGGATTCTCATCGTATCTTTCGCGGTCATAAGCATGTTTTATCTTCCTGTTCAGTATGGCGAATATCGTTTTGATCTCCGGCTCATTCCATTGGTTTTCCTTGCCATTCGATGGGGCTGGAAATCTGCTGTTCCAACCTTGCTCATCACATGCCTTTGGCGTCTTGCCCTTGGAGGTGAAGGCGCCGTTCCAGGTGTGATTTATGGAATGATTCTTCCTGTTTTCGTCGCTCTCGCCTATCAATCAGTCAAAAAAACGGTCCCGCAGCCTCTCTCCTTGGTCGTTTTATTTAGTGTTGGTTGGTTCATTTCCGATATACCGATCATTATTTTTGTTCCAGATGGTTGGAGTGTCTTCCGTGAAATCTTCATTGTTCGTTATCCATCGTATGTGGTAACCGCTTTGATCCTCCATCTGTTTATTATCCATGCAGAAAGAGATCTCATGCTGAAACAAAAACTTCAATATTATGCGGACCACGATCCGTTAACCGGATTGTATAATATTCGTTACTTTCAAAAGGCTGTGCGGGCTTACACAGACGCAAGCAAACGTATGTATATTGTCATGATTGATATTGATCATTTCAAAAAAATCAACGATACATACGGACATTTAACTGGTGATTTTGTTCTGAAAAGTGTTTCCAATGTGATTTCGGAAGTTGCATACGCACAAAATCCCAATAATGTTGTGATTGGAAGGTACGGTGGCGAAGAGTTCATTTTATTCCTCGCTGTTGATGATAAGGAAAGCATGGTATCCTTGGTCGAATCCATTCGCGCAAGAATCGAAAGCAACGTATTCTATACAGAAAAGAGAACAAGCTCGTTTCAAGTAACCGTCTCCATTGGCGTTTCGCAAATGGTTGATTGCCAATCGCTGCAAAAAGCTGTTGAGCGGGCAGACAGGTGCCTGTATTCTTCCAAAAACAATGGACGAAACCAAACAAACTATGCGGAAGGCATATAATCACAATGTATAGGCTTGAAACTAACGGCTACGTCAACCTTGTTTGCGCGTTGACGTAGCCGAATAGAAGCAAAAACTAGATTTTAAATCGGACAATTACCGACTGCAAATCATCTGCCATCGTGGCCAAAGCAGCTGCCGAGGAAGTGATTTCATCCATGGATGAGAGTTGCTCCTCAGAAGCTGATGCCACGTTCTGGGCATTTCTGGTTGTTTCTTTTGCAAGATTGGCCATCTCCTCAATTGTCGCACTCACTTGCTCCAGGCTTGCCGACATTTCCTCCGTTACTGCAGATAGCTCCTGGATTTGACCGGAGACATTGTCAATCGATTTTACGATATTCGCAAACCCGCTCCCTGTTTCGTGTACAAGAGCGATCCCGATTTCGACTTCCTTTGTCCCTTTTTCCATAACTTTTACCGCAGTCTCGGTATCCTTTTGAATATCATGAATCAAGGCAGAAATCTGATCAGCTGAATGTCTTGATTGCTCAGACAGTTTTCTAACTTCATTTGCTACCACCGCAAATCCCCGTCCATGTTCCCCTGCCCGCGCTGATTCAATGGCTGCATTTAAGGATAACAAATTTGTTTGATCTGCTATTCCCGTAATCATGTCGATGATTTTCTCAATCTGTTTTGAGCGTTCAAACAATTGCTCAATGACAACAGATGTTTGATTGGTTGTAGCAACAATGGAATTCATTTGCTGGATTACCTTCTGAAGCGATTCGTTCCCTCTTCTTGCTTCCATCGTCGATTCAATTGCTTCATCAGATACGGAAGATGAGGTTTCTGCAACTTGTTGAATCCCTTTTGCCATCTCCGTGATGGCTCTTGCACTTTCTTCCACACTGTTTCCTTGAATCTCCGTTCCATTTGCCACTTCTTCAAAAGATGAAGCGATTTGGTGCGTAGCCTGTGTTGCTTGTTCCGCATTTGCCCGTAATTCCTCGGAATAAGACACAACCTGCTCGGAGGTTACACTCACTTGATTGATGAGATGACGCAGACTGCTTGCCATGTTATTAAACGAGTGTGATAAATCGCCGATCTCATCTTTATTTTTTATTCGAATTTCACCATGCGTTAAGTCACCCGATGAAATTCTCTCAGCTGCTTTCGCGATTGCCAAAACCGGTTTGGAAAGTACCCTCGTCATGAACCACCCAATGAATATCGCTAAAATGGCAGCAACGCCACTCATTACATACAGTGTGATCCCGATTGAAGTAACCAAATCTGTATTTTGATTGGTTCCATCGGTCATTAGCAGATACTGGTCTTTTACAATCCCTTCCACTAAAGGGTCCATCTCATTTCCTAGTGGGATCATTTCTTGTTCATAATAGTGAATGACCTTGTCGAGAGGTACACCCTCTCGTCTCATCTGGATAACTTTTTCAGCCCGTTGTTTATAAACCTGGTTTAAAGACTTCGCAGTTTGCAATCGTTCTCTATCCACGTCTCGTTTTACCAAGATCAGTGTGTTGTCAACCGTCTGGTCGATACCCTCAATTGCATTGTCTACATCTTGTGAAAAGCTCTCTTCTTTCGTCAAAAGGTACCCTCTAAGTCCGCTTGACCGTTTATAGACTTGCCCTTGCAATTTTTCTGCATTTGCCAAAATAACGGATCTTCTTTTAACTAAATCTGAGTAGGATGAATCTACTTTCATAAAATAATAATGAGAGATACTGTTTGTGATCAATAGAAGCATGACCACAAGTAAAAACGATACAACCAACTTCTTGCCAATACTAAATCTCATACCCAATCACCCCAGATGCAAACTGATTACTATTTACCCCAGTTTTTTAATAGTAAACATAATTTTATCGATCAATCCTTTCCTTGAAACCTCCGCTCTCGTGGTTAATTATACCTATATTTTCATTTAAGATGTGTGATTAGGGTCACAGACTTGTATGATTTAGTGTGGCATGCAAAGTGATTGTAGTTTTCTTGAATTGTCTCCATGTAACGGGAAGTGGTATATTTATGTACAATGGGGGGATCGCGATGAAGCGAATTCAATTTGAACGTCCAACCGAGTATTACGACGAGCAGCTGTTACCGATTGATGAACAAATCTGTGCATTATTACAACAGCGAAAGAAAATTTCAAATCATAATCCGGGCTATCCGCCATTCGAATATATCGAGCGCTGGGCAAACTTGTATGGCTTGTACGAAGATTATTTGAAATCTGTATTTGGCACGTTGCGAAGTGAAGAACTGTATAAACCGCAGATTGAACCGAATGGTTTCAGAATGCATATCCCTGTTTTAAAATCCATCGAGAATGATGGATACCTGTACACAGTGACGTCTGTAAGGCAGTATGAGAACGCCAGTGTGATCACCTTAACCGCTGATTGGGATGTGACAATTGATTCCTCTACAAATTTACATAACCGGAGACATTTTGACTTGCAAATAGAAGGAGATTACGATTGCCGCATGGACAGATGGGAAGGCAACTCGGGAGATTCATCTTATCACTTTGTTGTTTCTCCACCTCTGCCAGATGAAATATCGGGAATGGAATTTCGATTTGTAGAATATCGAAGACCATTCAAGGAGCAACCTACCGGATATGAAATTCGCATGATCCCGTAATGCTTGCACACTGGGGAGCGATGGCTTCAAAAAAAGCGGCAGCCTCGGACTTTTTCTTCTTGTCCGAAGCTGCCGCTTTTTTATACGTGTTCAACCAGATCAAATCCAACAAAGTTGAAGCCGCTGTCGCCGTTGGGGAACTTTCACTCGCATCAGAAAGAAGGCCGCAACAATAACCAACATCGCCGTTGGTTACTCTATCAAACCATCTTTGCCTGATCCATCCATTTCGCATTACATTGCTCTCATTCCCTTCCATCATTTCGTTTATCCATTACTCATGTTGCAGCAACCCATTCGGTTCCACTGGCTTTGCCAGCCAATGCTGGTCCGTCTGGACATGGTTTTTGCGGACGAACTTGGCAGCGGACGTCTTGAATTCATCGTTATGAAATCGCTCCGCTATTCGCACCACGTAGCCTTCTTGCTCGCCGCCAAATACAGATCGTTTGGTATAGCATTGCTTCACCGTCTCTTCCCGCCAAACCCCTTTGTACAAAACAGGAGCGGTTTCCAGCCCGAGCAAAGCGGCCCATTCGACGATTTCGTCCCACGACAAGCAAACGTTGTTTTCATCCCAAATGGAGAACACATAAAAATAGCTCGTGAGCTTCGCGTAATAAATCGAGTGCATCGCATACACGTTTTCGCCACAGATCCGCCAGCCTTCCGGAATCAAAAACGAGATCGTGCCGTGCAGCATCTTTACCCAATGCCGCGATGCGTGGTCTTTGCTATCGAGCGATCTGGCATGGAGACCGTTTCTGTACAGCGTCGTATTTTCGCCGTCGAGTTTTTCCGTCACGACGACTTCCTTCCCTTCAAAATGGGACACGGTGCGCAAAATTTTGTCGTCGTCGGTTCGGCTTCTCGACCAGGGCAAATGAAACGTTCGCGGATATTTTGTCCTCATCGTTTTTCACCTCCTTATTTCGCGTAAGCATCCGCCTCCTTGAAAAAATACAGCTTCCACAAATACTCATCGCCCATCAACCGATACAAATCTGATAAGTCTTGCTGCGTTCCGTAATTGATCTTCATGTGCATTTGAATCAAGTTGACGGCTTGGAAAATAAACGCTTCCGTGAACTGCAGTTCTTTCAAGAAATGGCAGGCGATTTGTGCTGATACGTATTCATGCCCGTAGTACGAGTAATGGCCCTTCAACGGTTTGTACGTCTTGCAAAACGGCTTGCCGGTATCGTGGAACAGCGCGACCACTTGCATCAGCAATTTGTCTGGCTCCGTATAAAACGCGTTGACATACTCCAAAACATGATACGAATGCTTGCATAGCGGATGCTGGTGATGCGGATTTTCCTGATTGAACTGAACCATCTCCTGAAAAATGGGAATCCCTTTCAGCGTTTCAAACAGTTCCTCATACGTTGGCTCCTTCGTTAGCAGGGAAACAAAAGCTTCTTTCCCAATGGCGTACGGCTCTCGTTCGTGCAGCAAATGAATGTGGTCCCAGCCTTCACGCAGCATGGGAACATGAAAATTGGTCCGCATTTTGCGCATGATCCATTCGTCCACGGTCCGCTTCCGCTCCTGATTGCGCTTGGCGCAAACGGAATAAGGAACATCCATGTAGTAGCATTCCTTCTGGGCGGCTGGAAAGCTTGACTGGCGACAATGAGGAGGCACATGCTTCCGGTGATGAATGAGGGCAGAAAAAATAATGTACGCGGGAGTGACTTCTCTTGAAACGTGAGGCTGATGAATGCAAGATCACATCATCTCTCGGAGGAGCCTTCCCTCTAACTGATATTCTCCTGGAAAATGGTTGTGAATGGTATGATCAATGAAGGCTTGTTGTGGCAGGAATAGTTATGGTTAGGTCTTTGAACTTCTGATTGTAGATATAGAACTGATTCCCAGATGTCTGTGCGGAATGTTATTTTTATCGCCGCCTAATTCTCTTTGCAAGGTAAGCCCGTGCTGCAAGATTGCCCACTCGCCCCTTCCGCGTTTCTACTTGCCCGTGATCGAAAAAACTTCTTCAGTCCGATCCACATAAAAGTCTTGCACCTGTGGAATAGCTAAGAAGGTAAATTCCTGTAGAGGAGGTCAAAGATGGGATCGTTTTATGAAAAATACGGCGGCGAAGCGACAATCGCCAAAGTAGTCGATTACTTTTATGACTTGGTGTTGGCGGATGAAACAGTGAACCATTTTTTTGCGAATACGGATATGGAAAAACAGCGCAAGCACCAAACCAAGTTTATCAGCTTTGCGCTCGGCGGTCCGAACCAATACTCCGGCCAATCGATGGCGAAGGTACATGATGGGATGAATTTGCAACCCGAGCATTTTGATGCAATCGTTACCCATTTGCGTGCTGCGCTCCGTCATTTTGGGGTGGCGGAGGATGATATTGCTGATGCTTTGGCCAAAGTCGAGACGCTGCGTAACGATATTTTGTACAAATGATCGAGAATCGTCTGTAGCCTTTGCGATGCAAAAAACCACCACATTCGGGTGGTTTTTTACTGTTTATCCAGTCATTCTTAACGGAATGTCCGTGCTTTTTCCGTAGGCGACATATACGTCAGGCGGCTTTGCTTCATCCCCATCGCGATAAGCCCTTTCAGGATGGTCGCCGCGGCAAAGGAAGGATCGATGACAGGTACATCATAGCCGTGCTCGCGAAGCTGATCCTGCAGCTCGCGAGCCACGCCCGTCATGCCCGTGCAGCCCAATACCAGGGCATGGGCTTTGTCCTCCACCAACGCTTTGACCATTTCCGCAAACAAAGCCTCTTTCATCTTTTCTTTATCAACCAGGTCCAGAACAGGGATGTTGACATAGCGGATGGATGCCAGCTTGCTTTGCACGCCGAGCGTTTTGCTCACATTTTCAATCATGGGGATCACATTCGGCAGCACGGTTACGACGGAAAACGATCTAGCGAGCATGCTGGCAAAAAGCATCGATGATTCGCCCGCGCCGACGACAGGGATGTTCACTGCTTCCCGCGCCGCTTTCACGCCTGGGTCCGCGAAGCACAAGCTGATCACGCCCTCACAGCCCTCGCTTTGCGCCTCGATCGCTTTTTCCAGCAAGTTCGGCACACACAGCGCTTCATCGTATTCGCCCTCGACAGAGGCTGGACCATAATCCAGGTGACGAACTTGAACTTCCGTCGCATCATCGACATAGTGAGCGAACTCCGCTTGCACTTCTTCATTGAATGTATCGACGATCGTTGGCAAAATGACTCGAATTTTCATCGTGAATCCCCTCTTTCACAGGTCATTGGTTTTGGCATCCGTACTTTCTAATGGCATCGCCCCCTTGCCCACCTGGGAACGCGCATCCCTCCTCGTTTTGTTTGAATATGGTAAAGAGCAACTTTTGTGCCACGGATGAACGAGTGCGTATTTCATGAAAAAAGCTCGTTTTGGAGGCTGGATTGAGAAAATCAGGGTAATTTTCGTAGCGTTTTGCCGTTTTCGCGGGTTTCAATACCGATGCTTTCCTATGTATTTCGCAATTTTTCTCGTCGTTTTGCATGTTTCTCATTATTTCGCTACACGGTTTCATGTGAGAAATGGGTTCCGTCGCAATTCAAAGGGAAGCTCAGGATCTGTTCGATAATAAGGTTACATAACATTTATTATGGTACCTTCATTCTCCCCTACAAAAAAAGAAGGATGACCACGTCACCCTTCCATCGTGTCACCCTTGCTTTCCTTTTTCGCCAGCGATTCACGCAAGCCTTTGGTCATCGCCATAAACATCCCGACATACATGATGCTTACGAAAACCTCGGTGCCGATTGTCCACAATTCCAGCGTAAGTGAAGGTGTATCGCTCCTCATCATGATCCGGTTCAATCCGTTGTTGACCATTTGGCCGAAATAGTAAAACGGGATGAACCATTTCAGCTGCCTTCCGTATGCCCGAGTCTGTTCGCTCTGGTTGATCCAGTAGTTCGCCAGCGTCGAGTAGACCGTCCATAGGCCGACGATGTTGTAAAACGGGATGATGATCCGAGCCAGTGCACCGCCTGAACTGATCGGATAGGTCGCGTCAAGCTGGAATAAATCGGCATGAAAGCGATAGATCCAGACCAGAAAAAAGACGATGGAGAGCAAGCTGATCGCTATGTTGAACAAAGCGAGCGCGGTATCGAACCATTCGATCGAATCGTAATACACGTCTTCATTCCAGGCATGGACGGTGCTGCAAATCAAGCTGATGCATGAACAGATGAGTCCGACAATCAATAATAAATATAAAAATTTTCCCGTTCGTTCCGATTTCAGTTTCATGCGGATTCAAGCGTCTCCTTTACGTTTATGGCAAATTTTTCAAGAATGTTACTGCTTCGTCCAGCGTTTTCACGGGTACGATCTGCATGTTAAGCGCATGCTCTCTGGCATAGTGCTCGGCTTCCTCCTGATTGCTCGGTCCATCAAACGGGAAGTCATCTTTGTCTTTGGGAATGAAAAAATAATCTGCACGATCTTTCTCGGCAGTTGCCAGTTTTTGTTTGATCCCCCCGACCGATCCTACGGAGCCATCTTCCTCCAGCGTACCGGTACCGGCAATGATATACTTCGTTCCGTGGGAAAAATCGATGTGACTTTCTTCCTCCACCAGGCCGATTCCCACCATCAATCCGAAAGAGTCGCCAACGTAGTTTGCGGATTCTTTCATGATCCGTTCGTATTTCGCATCAATGGTTTGGGCAGATTCCTCGGAATAGCCCGAAACTTCCAGCGCATTGGCGACAACTGCCTCCTTATACGGCACAGCATCCTCGATTTCCTCGACACTGCTCTCGACTTCCTCCGCCCCTACTGGCTCAAAATCGAGATCAATTGGCGCATACCTGTACCTCAGCAGTATTTTTTGCATATAGTTTTGGGTCACGCCTTCTTCCACATAGGTCATGTAAACATGCCCATAAACCCCGAGATTGCTGATCGGTACAATATGGCCGGGCGCCGTGAATTTCTCGTAGTGCGGAAAGCTGAAAAACACGGCCAAGGCAAGCGGCACGCCGAGCAATAGACAGGCGATTCCTTTTTCTTTCGTGGTAAAACGCAGCATCTCGAACATCCTTTTATCCAATCATGACATACAGCGGATTATACCATAACGAGAAATAATTGTTAATTTGAAATAAAATTTGAAAATATTGTCACGTTTAAAAAAACTGGATTCAGCAATGTCTGTCCACACATCGTTCCCAAATTCTTCAAAAACGAAAGCTGCTGTATGTTGTACCATATGGTTAGCTGGACAATAGGAGGATGATGTCGGTTGCGCTCACCTGCCATTACGATTTTTCCAAATGAAGCCATGATCGATGAAGAAGTGGAGATTACGTTATCCGGATTCGAACCTTTTCAACGAATTACCGTACGTGCGAAAGCGAAAGGGATGTTTGGCGGGGAATTTGAAGCGGAATCTTATGCCGTGTTTCAAGCAGATGCATCAGGAAACATATCGGTGGCGAATCATGCTCCTCTCTCTGGTACATACGACACGAAAGACCCGATGGGCTTATTTTGGTCCATGGAGGTGAAAAAACTACGATTTCCTGCAAAACGCACATTATCTGCATTGCCTGTCTTTCCGTCATTCGGAACGGTATCTTTTACGGCAGAAGTGGACGGGCACGTTCTGGCCGAAGCGATGCTGACCAGACACTATTTGTCAGCGGGTATCACATACGCCGATGTCCTTGACAACGGAATTGTCGGCCGACTCTTGGAAACGGGTTCTGTCCTTTCTGAAAGAGGCATTTGCGGTTGAATAAGCTGACGAGATGATTTCTTATGGTACAAAAAAGCGGCAGTATGAACACGCTTCTGTGTTCTTCTGCCACTTTTTGTCCTTTCCTGAACGATCAGTCGCGCCAAGCCCTGTTCCCATGGTCCTACCTATGTGCGCACATCGATGCCGCTGACTCGATTTTTACGCCAGGCCATCTGCCACGCCGCAGCGTCTCGGATCGGCAATCGTGCAGAGTTCACCGGTTTTCTGATCGAGGTAGCATACCTGGAAAGAACCCATGTGATAGTCCCATACGCCGGACACTTTCATGCGCAGCCCAAGCGCGAGCAGCTCGTTTTGCACAACCTCGGTGATTCTGTCCTCGATGACGACGGTGCCGCCTTCCTGCAGCCCGAGCATGCGCGGCGCCCGAATCGCCTCATAAGGCTCCATGCCGAAAAACAGCAGATTGCACAGCACTTGCGGCACGGTCACATGCACATTCCCTGGGGAACCGAGCTGCAGAATCGGCTTGCCGTTTTTGAGCACCATCGTATTGCCGATCACGCACCGCATTCGGGCGCCTTTTGCTTGATAATATTGCATCGAACTGGCCTGAACATTGGGCAGCGCATGGGAACCGACCATCGGAATCCCTTTCACGACCTGTCCGGGTATGCCGCCGGACTGCAAGGTGTTCATCATTTGCACCCAGTTTCCTTCCGTATCCACGATGCTCAGCTCACAGCTGCCTGATGGCTGATCGTGATGGCTGTTTTGACGAGGAGTGGGGATTTTGCCGCCTGTCATACTGTCCATGAACGATGCGGCACCACCATATCCTGTCGTGAAGGCAGCGTGTTGGGTCAGATCGATTTTCGGCTTCATCCCGTTGATCAGTTTGGCCAGGCTTGCATGGAAAGCTGGATCAAGGAAGTTCGCCGCATTCACATGCAAAATGTCCGGATCATGAAGGTAACCACACATCGATTGCGCCAGTTTCAATGCATGTGCCATGTAAAAAATGTGCTCGGCCGAGTATGGCTGCACGCCTCTGATTCCGACATGCTCCAAAATGCCGAGAACCAACGCGATGAACACCCCCTGCTGCTGCGGAGGGGCGAGCGAAACCATTTCATAATCGCCAACCTTGAAGCGGAGCGGTTCCACCCAGCGTGGCGGTGTCTCGGTCATATGGTCTTTGCTAATCTTCCAGCCCAGCTCGTTCGCTTTTTCGATGAACGCGTCCGCCCACTCGCCGGTAATCATGTAGTCCGGGCCTTCCGCCGCCACTTTTTGCAAGGTTAGCGCCATCTCTTGAGAGCCGAAACGCTCACCGACCACCGGAAAACGGCCGTTCGGCATGTAAAACGCTCTGCCCTCCGGAAAAAATGTGATGAAGTCCTCGCCGAACAGATTGACTTCATGTTCAAAGTTGGAGACGTGATGCCCATTCTCCGCCCACCAGATCGCTTCCTGGCAAAGCGTTTCCCACGGCAGCGTTGCAAAACGTTCATGAATGGCTTTTAACCCCGGCATAAATCCGGGAATGACAGAGCGCGGCGGGATTTTTGCATAAGTGCCCATCCCCTGCGGCACAGGCATATGCGGTGGCAAATCGGACGGGAAGGTTCCGGTTGAATCCAGCTGGTAGTAGCGACCTTCCTTGGCATGGTAAAACAGGAACGTGACGGTTCCGGTATGATTCGTCATAAACGGCTCAACCGCTGCTTGCACCATGCACCCGGCAATGGCGGCATCGACCGCATTGCCGCCCTGCTCCATGATTTGCAGCATTGTATAGGTAACAACCGCGTTGTCTGCGCTTGCCGCAGCCCGCACGTTTTTGACAATCGGTTTTTCTCCCGGGAGCCATTTGGGATCAGACAAATTGATGGAGCGCGGATCGATCATGGACTACCCTCCCATTCTTTTTCAACGATCACCGTGTCTTGTTCCACAGTGGCAGCTTCAAGCCGATTTCGCGCTCCAATGCCCGGTCGAACACTTTTCGCGCGATGATGATATCTTCCACCGCCATCCCGACATTGTTCGAGACGATCAGCTGGTCGCTGCTTGTACGGCCAGGCTTGTCTCCTGCTGCCACCAACCCTGTTTCCGCATAGATCGTAGGCAGGCCCCACGGATAATAGCCGTATGTTTCCAGAAGGCGATGCTGCTCTTCACTGTCCACGGTATAGATGTCTGCCTGTTTGTAAACGCCATCCTCATAGACGGAGTGACAATCGCAGGTGATCAGCGTCTGCCCTTTGGAAATCCATTCGGTTTTGACCATCGGATGCGGATGATGATGGATCGGGATCGCCGATGCGATGACCTCGCATGATTTTGCGACCTGCTCACAGGACGATGCCTTGACGATTTTGGCATTGACATGTGGCTGGCATTGCTCGATCAGTGCATCCATCGCGCGCTCAAATACGTCGTACACATAGATCGTCTCAAGCTTCGGCAGCACGTGTTCGATCATTTTGACATGGGCCTTGCCCTGGATGCCACAGCCAAACATCCCGAATGTCGTTGCCTCCCGATTCGCCAAGTATTTGGCGGCGACGAGCGTAACCGCGGGGGTGCGCACTTCCGTAATCCACGTCGCATCGAGGAATGCCAGCGGCAAGCCCGATTCGTGATCATTGTAGATGATTTGACAATTGGTTGGCGTCAGCTCGGGAAACCGTTCGCGGTTCGTCGGGAAATTGCTGCCCCACTTGATCCCGCACGCCATTTCATCCGGCAAGTAAGCTGGCATTGCGTGCATCAACGAATCCGGCTGCGGATGCAACCCGATTTTCGCCGGCATTTCTGCCTTTTTGGTACTGTAGGCAATCATCGCTTTTTCCGTAAGTGCCATGATCTCGTCCACCGTAATTCCGGTATCGATCACATCTTGCATGCTGAGGTACAGCAGCTCTTGTCCAATCGCCAATTTTTCCTTGATCTTCTCACGGTATGCCATCTACAATCATCCCTTCTCGCAATCGCTTTCAATCGTAAGCAGCAACGGCTGCTTGCTCTCCTCTACTCTACGACGATTGCCGATCAGAAACTTCCCCCCAAACCGGTTTTTTGCTTCCCCCATTCAGGGATTTTTAGACGAAAAACCGCCTGCGGACGAGGCGGTGGTTTGATTCATAAAATGATTTGGTTTCGGATTGCTTTTGCCACGGCGTCGGTTCTGTTTTTGCTGTCCAATTTTTTCATGATGGCGGTGACGTATTCCTTGACCGTATCGGAACCGAGATACAGCTCGGTCGAAATTTCTTTGTTCGTTTTGCCGCGCGCCATCAATTTGAGCACGTCCAATTCCCGTTCGGTCAACAGCGCGTCTTTTTGCTGCTCTCCTTTGATGACATGGAAAAAAGCGCGCTGCATGAGGTTGGCGTCGATATATTTGTGTCCGTTCGTAATTTGTTCGATCCCGTGAAAAAGCTCCGGCCGCGTGATGGTCTTCAGTACGTAGCCGTCCGCTCCCGCCAGCATCGATTCGACGAGAAACTTTTCTTCCGTATAGATGGTGAGGATCATGACTTTGATCGCCGGATCTTTCTCCTTGATCCGCTTGGTGACCTCGATTCCGTCCATTTCAGGCATGTTCAGGTCGAGGATCGCCACGTCCGGTCGTTCTGCGATAATTTTGCGCAGCGCGGTTTCGCCGTCAGCGGCTTCGCCAATCACGCGAAAGCGGGACGTCTCGAATAGCAATTGCAATCCGTCACGAACGATATTGTGGTCATCGGCGATAAAGATGCGGATTTCATTCATAATCGTAGCCCTCCTCCACGCAAGCCGAAATGCAGCCCTATTTCGATTTTTGTGCCATGCCCTGGCTTGCTTGTCAGCACCATCTCTCCACCGATATCACGGACTCTGGTTTCCATGCCCATAATCCCGTACGCATGGCTTTCCTTTACCTTCTGCGGTTCGAATCCGCATCCATGATCCTCCACAACGATGCGCAGCTTGGCATCGTCAAACGTCATGCGGATAAACGCCTCGCCTGCTCCTGCGTGCTTGATGATATTGTTCACGCATTCCTGGATCACGCGATAGAGATGGATTTCGACCTCTGGCTTGAAGCGAACCGGCTGTCCGCTGACGCTCAGGTGAATCTGGATGATCTCCTGCAAGGAAAACGTTTTCACCAGCTCATCCACCGCGCCGACGAACCCGAATTTTTGGATCGCCAGCGGATGCAAATCATGGATGACGTGGCGCAGCTCATTAATGTTCGCCTTGGTGATGAGCAGGAGCTTGTCGAGAATCGCCTTTACTCTTTGCGGCGAATGCTCGATTTCATCGCGGCAATATTGCAGGTGAAAATACATGCCGGACAACGATTGGTTGATCGAGTCATGGATTTCCTGCGCGATGCGCTGTCGTTCTTTCTCCTGTGCGCTGATTTGCAAGGCGCGCAAGTGGGAGTTTTGCTCCCGGCCTTTTTCGACCTCCTGGAACAGATAGCAATTGGTCAATGCCAGCGAGATTGTCCTGGTAATGCCTTCCATCACTTCTCGCTCAGTTGCCGACCACGGCTCGCCGCAGGTTTTCCCGATCAGGAGACAATGAAGGTTGTCATCGTAGACAAACGGTACATACACGGCCTGCTTCATGTTGAATTGCAGGAAAAAAGGGGATAGCGGGTCCGTTTCGTTTTCATGATAGACGTGAATCACATCGGGTTTCTCATGCAAAAGTGTGCGGACTTGCTCCTCATAGGGAACCGAGATGTCGCTTTGGGGCGCAGAAGCATGGACCAGGACGGTCTGGTCGTCGACTTTTTGCAAAAACATGACATTCGCCTTGAACACGCTGCCAAGCTCGGATGTCAATAGCTTGATCAGGGAATCCAGATGCAAACAGGATGCAAGCCGCTGATTGAGTTGAACCAGCTCCCTGAGCTTGCCTGTGACGCTGGCGATTGACTCGAACAGTTTGGCATTCTCGCTGGCCACGCCGATCTGCAGCCCGATTGATTCGACCAGGGTAATGTCCTCGGGGCTAAAGTCCCGATACGCTTTGCTGAAAACATCCAGCACGCCGATCGTCTGTTTTCTCGCCTTGATCGGTACCGACAAAAGAGAAGCGAACCCTTCCACCTGTGGGCGCTGCCGGTGGTAAGGAGCCAAATCTTCCGTGATGACCGTTTTGCCGTTTTTGATGACGATGCCACCGATGCTATCCGTTGGAAGCGTTTGCAAATGTGCGATGGACGCATGGTCGATGCCATGAAAATGGCTTGCGACAAAGTGCTGTCCTTCTGTATCGAGAAAATAGACGACGGCTGCATCAAAGTTCAAGATTTCGATACAGTGGGCGACGGCTTTATACAAGAGCTGATCCAAGCTCAGCGTCTCGCTTAACGCAATCGCTACTTTGCTTAATGCCTGGATGCGTGTTACCGCTGGACTTGAACGATCGCTGTTCACATGAACCTCCTGCCGTTTTTGGTGAAAACGAGTTTTCCATACTGTCTAACCCAATTCTGTACGTCTGCCCTGATTCCCTTTTCCCAGTGCGCACCCGCCATAAAGAATCCCCTCCAAGCAACCAGTCGGGGACTTCCCTTTCCTGTCAACTTAGAGGGGATTCATTCATAACCTGCTACTCAATCGAAACCCACTTGAAGTCTACCTTTGCCAAATTATCGACGATCGGTCCTTTCACGTGATCGTTCTTCACCCATGACATGCTGTAATAATAAATGGGGGCAATCGGCATTTCATCCATAAGAAGTGATTCGGCTTCTTTCAAAATTTCTCGACGTTTTTCGGGATCTTGTTCCAAATCGGATCTGTTCAACAATTCTTTGTACCGTGGATTTTCCCATCGAGACATGTTGCTTTCATTCTTATCCTTGAAGATTTTCAGAAATTCAATCGGGTCATTGATGCTCGCAGACGAACCGAGCCGCCCAATTTGGAAATTACCTTGGTGCAAGTCTTCGAGGAATACTTTAAATTCCTTGTTTTCCAATTTCACTTCTACCCCTAGCACGCTCTTCCATTGCGCCTGGATTGCTTCTGCAATTTTCTTGTGCGTTTCCGCCGTGTTGAACGAGAGCGTAATAGGCGGCAGTTCCTTGATTCCAAGCTCCTTCATGCCTTTTTCCAACATGTTTTTGGCGGTCTGCTCTTGATTGTCCGTAAAATATCCATCCGGTTTTAAAGTCATGGAGCCGGGAACCAAACCGAAAGCAGGCACTTCGTTGGTTTGGGTAATATGATCAACGATTTCCTGGCGATTGATCGCATACGCAAACGCCTTCCGGATGGATGCATTGGAAAACGGGGGTTTTTCTGTGTTGAACTCATACCAGTACGTTGCAGCAACGGGTTGTGTCGTCAACTTTCCGGCGCTTTTTAATTCAGGGATCGCATCGACTGGCAAAAAAGACAACGGGGAGCCTAACCAGTTGAATTCGCCGTTTTCAAACATCGATAGCGCCGTATTTTCATCGTTGATGATGGAAAAGTCAAGTTTTTCGAGGGTTACGGAGTTTTTATCCCAGTATTGATCGTTTTTTACGAATACGAGATTGCTTTTATGATTCCACGTTTCCAGTTTAAATGGTCCGTTGCCAATTAAAGTAGCAGCTTCCATTGCCCATTTCGGGTTTGATGAGACCACTTTTTGATTCACGGGATAATAGATGAAATCAGAGGTCAGTTCCAAAAAGTAGGGGGTTGGCTTTTCCAGCGTTACGACAAGCGTCTTGTCATCTTGAGCTTTTACCCCAACCTGGTCCATTCCAACTTCTCCGCGATTTGCCTTTTCACCATTTTTAATAAAATATAACTGATTCGCCCGTGGGGATGCCGTTTTTGGGTCCAATGCCCTTTTCCAGGCGAACTCGAAATCTTGCGCTGTAACCGGGTCGCCATTGCTCCACCTGGTATCGCGAAGCTTGAATGTGTACGTCATCATATCCTTTGATGCATCCACACGTTCAGCAACCGAGTTCATCAGTTTTCCATTTTTATCTTTGCGGGTTAAGCCATCGAAAGCCGCTCGGACCATTGCCATGGATGTGACATCTTCTGCCAATGCCGGGTCAACGGAAGGGGGTTCGGAAAGCAGATTCGTTTTCAGGATTTGGGGTTCCTGTGACGTTCCTGTCGTTGTCGGTGTTGACACTGGACTGCTAGCTGCCGAACCATCCCCTCCGGTTGTCGGTTGATTCGGATTCGTACAGCCTGTTACGATGGCGATTGCCATGACAAACCATCCAATCAAAAGATGATTCCGTTTCTTCACATGCACTCCCCCTTTGACAATCGTTGTGTGCGTTCCTTGATAACGTGTTCAACATGCTCCTCCAGTACATAGAGAGGCAAGGAGCCAGGCGATAGTATTGCCTCATGATAGTCTTTCCGATCAAAAAGGGGACCCAGCGATTTCTCGGTTCTCTCTCTCAGCTCCATCAATTTCAGATAACCGAATCGATAAGCGAGGGCTTGTGCCGGACTCTCGGTTGCATATCGCAATGTTTCCGCTTCGATTTGTTCGGCTGATTCAATGGTTGTTTTCGCCATATACGCTTTTGCTTGCTCAAAAGACCAGCCCAGCACATTCATCCCCGTGTCGACCACGAGCCGCTGCGCAATAAATCGCTCATGCAGCAGTCGTCCATACCAGTCAAAAGGATCATGATCGAGTCCCATTTCGTAAGGCAGTCCCGCTCCGTACTCTGCCCATCCCTCGAGATAGGCGGTCAATTCCATGGATTCTCTTCGCAGGGCAGGCAGCTGTTGATTTTCAAGCTGCAACCCAATTTGCAGATGATGGCCGGGAAGTATCTCATGATAGATGAGTGTGGATGCGGTTACTTGCGGTCTTGTGTCAAGTCCTGAACCATTGTAATAATACGTGCCGACTGGGTTTGTGCTGGAAGGCGGATCGAAATATCCGTACGCAACCCCCGCTTCAAATGCGGCATCCAGTCGTTTCACCCGGTAAATCGCTTCCGGAATATTGTGAAAATAATTGTGGAGCAAAGGTTTCAACCGATTGAGATGAAAGTGGTAGCGCTGCTCGACGTCCTCCGGGCTTTTGGCGTAAAGTCGGCCGCTGGTTTTGATATGTTCCATGAATGCTGCTTCCGACCCTTGAAACCGCAAACTCTCTCGCACAATTCTCATCTTCTCCGTCAGCTGTCCTACCTGCTCAAGGCCAAGCTTATGGATCTGGTCCGGTTCGATGTCGTACGTAAGATGCATCCTCACCAACTGTCTGTAAGCTTCTTCACCGCCCGGATATTGACCGATTCCCACACGCTCCGGACAAGCGGACTGATATTCCTGCGATTGAAGCAACGCGAGAAGTTCCTGATAGGCAGCGACAATACGATTCGTAATGGTTTGGTCAACCTGATCGGAAAAAGACAGGGAAACCGCTCGATCCAATCGATGCAAACGCGAAGGGGCAACAGTCAATCGCTCAGGGATCGTCTGCTTCAATTGAATGAGCAACTCAATTATTTTGGGAAGAGCTGGAATGGGGACGTACCAACCTTTTTTCGCTTGTGCTTGCAATTTAGAAAGAACGGTGGAGATGGCATCGCCAAATTCATGGAGAAGCTGCAAATATCGATCCAGATCGTCTTTCTTTTGAAACGAAAACGGTGCGAACAAGTCTTGGACATAGGTGTTCATCCAATAAAGGTTGTATGGCGTAACGGGAAACTCAGCCCACCATAAATCGACCTTTCGTGACTCTTGCAGGAAATACTCCTGCAAGAACGCATAATTCAGCTGATCCTCGTAAGACAGCGCGCTTTTATTCATTTTTTTCAAGAGAGAAAGCGAAGCAATCGCGAAATCGTGATCCTCTGCCGCTTCTTGCAAATTGCCCTTTGGCAGGCTTGTAACAAGCAGACCTTGTGTTACTTGAAGCGAGAGTTTGCGATTTACTTTTCGGTTCCATGCCTGATTGAGCAGACTGTGAAGATGTTCTTTCGCTTCCATGGTTTCGATGAACCTCCCTTACCAATTTTGCTTACGCTTCACTTCCCAGATTGTAGATGTCGCTATACTTTTGCTCCAAATAAGCAATGAGATGATCCGGATTGAGGCCCTCTCCTGTTACCTCCCGCAAAAGATCGTTCGGCTCTTTCATTTTTCCATGAACATGTATGTTCTGCGCCAACCATTCTCGAATCGGTGCAAAATTCCCGTTCTCTACCAAATGATCAAACTCGATTAAATCTTTCATCATCGCACTCCGAAACTGAGCAGCGTACAAAGAGCCTAATGCGTACGAAGGAAACAGCCCAAACATGCCAGCAGACCAGTGCATATCCTGAAGGACACCCTTTTCGTGATCATCAGGGGTGATACCGAGATAGTCCTCCATCTTCTGATTCCATATTTCGGGCAGCTCGCTCACTTCCATCTCATTGGTAAACAAACCTTTTTCAATCTCATAGCGGAGAATGACATGCAAAGGATACGTCAATTCATCTGCTTCTACACGGATAAAAGAAGGTTGAACCGCATTGATGGCGCGATAAAACGCATCGATTTCTACCCCGTGAAATTGATCGGGATTGTATTGTTTTACTATCGGATAAAAACGCTTCCAAAAGTTTTGATTCAGCCCAATCATTTTTTCCCAGAACAGAGATTGCGATTCGTGAATGCCTGCCGACGTTCCATTGCACAGCGGGGTTCCAATCAATTCGTCTGCGATGTTCAGCTCATATAACGCATGGCCGAACTCATGAATCGTTCCCAATAAGCCCGACTTGAAATCGAACTCGTCATAGCGGGTGGTGATGCGGACATCGTTACGATTAAGCTCGATGGCAAAAGGATGTACGGTTTCATCAAGACGACCTCTGTCGAAATCATAGCCCAATTCATGTAATAGATACCGATTCCATTCTCTTTGCTTTGCGATCGGAAAACGTTCAAACAAACATGCAGTCGCGGGTTTCCCTTTTGCATCCTGTACTCGATTCAAGAGAGGAATAAGCTTGTTTTTAAGTGCAGCAAAAACACGATCCAGCATCTCAACCGTTATCCCGGGATTGTGCACATCAAGCAGTGCATCATACGGATTCCCTTGATAACCCCAATAGGTGATAAACCGTTTGTTGCAGGTAACCAGTTTTTCAAGATGGGGTTGAAAAATGGAATAATCCGCCTCTTTTTTGGCTGCCTCCCAAGCTTTGCTTGCATTCTCCCTCACGATTACATACTCTTTGTATTCTTCCATTGGAATTTTTGACTGACGGTCATATTCCTTTTTCGCATGTTGAAGCACTTTCCGAGTAATCGGTGAAAGCTCCTGAAAATGGTTGTCCTGTGTTAATTCATCGATGTATCCTTTCATCTCGGATGAAATCGACATCGCAAACTTTTTCGCAGCGATGGTGGCAACAGCCTCCGCTCTTAGCTCCAACCCGTTCCTGGGTGCTCCGGTACGCGAATCCCAGAATAAGAGATTCAACACTTCTTGCAAATGTGTCATTTCACGAATGTACAATAAAAACTTCGCTTCCGTGGAACGTTTGGATTGTAGCAAAGGAACTCCTCCTGTATGGTTCGTTTTCCATCGGTCTCATGTTTTTTACTTTACGAGAAGTACAGGGATGAATCTACCCCCTAAAGAGGTTCTCTCATGCCCCAGATGGGGATTATTCAATTGACGCCTCATCCGCACGATTAACGTCGGGAACGCCGGATGCGATGGCAGAAGGAATCGAATCCCCTAAAAAAAGACAGCCAAACGGCGGTCGGCTTGAACCGCGTTTGGCTGTTTCGTGTCTGCGTTTTTTTCATTGATACCGTTCAGCGGACTCTGACCGGAGCGCAGATCGCGATGGAGAACTCCCGCATCTGCTCATTTGTAACGGTTCAATACATCTGAGATTTGCTGGTTCAGTTGTTTGACATCGACAGGCGGTACATGTTCGTCGGCGAGCTTGTATTTTTGTTTGAGGGCGAGTATTTGATAGACGCGCTCGTCGATTGTTTTCATCGGCAAGCTTCCGTTCATGGCTGCCTGTCGCAACGCGTGCAGCACTGTCGCCTGCTTGTCGAACTCGTGGCCGACCAGCACGATGTTGCTGCCGGCAAGAACAGCCTGTACGGCTGCCGCTCCGACGTCGTAATGCTTCGCGATCGCGCCCATCGTCATGTCGTCCGTTATCACGACACCGCCAAAGCCCAACTCCTTTCGCAATAACCCGGTGATGATCGGCTCGGAAAACGACGAAGGATGGTCAGGGTCGAGCTTGGGCAACAAAATGTGCGCCACCATCACCATATCGGCACCAACTCGCACGGCATCGGCAAATGGTACAAGCTCAAAGCGGCGAAGTCGCTTGCGATCGTACTGGACGATCGGCAGACCCAGATGCGAGTCGACGGAGGTGTCGCCGTGCCCGGGAAAATGCTTGATACCCGGGATGACGTGCTCGTCCTGAAGACCTTCCATCTCTGCAACGCCAAGGCGGGATACTCGCTTCGGGTCACTGCCAAACGATCGGTCGCCAATCACCGGGTTTTTCGGATTGCTCGCAACATCCATCACGGGGGCAAAATCTACATTCAGACCGAATGCTTTCAGCTCGCTCCCCAAAAGCTGGCCCAGCTCCCGAGTAAAAACAGGGTTGTCTTTTTTGCCGACCGTCCTACTTGCCGGCAGTTTGACAAGCGAGTTCGGCAGTCTGCTGACTCTGCCGCCCTCTTCATCCACGCAAAGAAACAACGGAATGGGATTGACGGAACGATTCGTCACTTTCAGCGAATTGAACAAGGAAACGGCTTGTGCTGCATTCTGGAGATTGGGTTTGAAAAAAATAAATCCTCCGACATGGTACTGCTCAATCATCTCTTTTGCTTGCGTGCCAAGCGTCGTTCCGTCCATGCCGACCAGCACCAGCTGCCCGATTTTTTCCTCAAGGGACAAGCGGTTCAGCTGCGCTGTCACCGGGTCCGGTTTGACTGGAGGCGTGTTTGGATTCGGCTCGTTCGCAGGCGGTTGTTGCTGTTCAGCGGAATGGGGACCTGTCTGCCCTTCGCGTCCGGCAGGCGGTGCGGTGCTTGCCCCTCCGCTGGCAACACAGCCGGTCATGACAGATCCAATCAGGAGTACCGCGAGCAAGAATCCAATTTTTTTGTGCAAAACAACCAGCCTCCCTCCCTTTCATTTTGACCCTTTCCCAATTATTTCACTCCCACGCTAGCATCATCAATGCTGCGATACTGATCAAATCGAAACGCGACATGCATCCGTATAGACGAAAAGTTCGACCAAAAACTTTCATCTGCAAAACAAAACCCGGGGATCACCAGTCCCCCGGGTTTTTCGCATCCCTATTCGATTGCGGTCAATAGCTGGTGTCGCTGGATGTGGGTGATTTGGCCGCGGCCCAAGCGCAGCATGCCCTCTTTTTCCATCCCTTTTAACGTCCGGCTGATCACTTCTCGTACCGTCCCCAGCTCCATGGACAGTTGGTCATGGGTGATCGTCAACACATTGCATTCGTCCGTCGTCTTTTCGAGCACATACTCTGCGATGCGGGTCCGGATTGACTTGAATTTCATGCTGTCGATCAGATTGGCCATCAGAATCAGGCGTTTGGCGAACGTTTGGAACACAAATTGCCGAAAGCTTTTGTACAGATCGAGCCAAACAAAGAACAGCGGGACGGGAATCACAAGCGCCCGGGTCGGCTTCTCGATGCATGCGGATGCCTCGTACGCGGATTCCCCCAGAATGCTTGCCATCATCAGCGGGCAGCACTCGCCATTCGTCAGCCGATACAGTGTGACCTCTCTTCCGTTCGCGCCAAGCCGCGACATCCGGACCGTCCCTTCCAAAATCAGCGCCGCATGATGCAGCAGCTTGCCTTCGGGTATGACGAAATGGACGGGCAGCGAGACAATTTCGACTCCCTCACGCTTCCAATCATCCGTGGAAATGGCCGCAAGGAACGGAAAAAGTTGGATGATTTCCTCGATCTGATCGTTGCGCATAGCGGTGGCTCAGCCTTTCTTTGGAAAGTTTGCCTCTCGATTATACGACAAACAACAGCATGGTACGGTGATCAAGTCACAAAACATACAAAATCGCCACAAATCGCCGTCATCTTTTCTGTATGGGACTTTGATCCGCTGGCCCCGGATGCGCTTTGGCATAATCGACGGCATGGCCGATGAGCGCCGCCGCATCTTCTTGCGTGAGCGCGTCTTTCGGATGGAGTTTGCCGTCTTTGTCAACGGTTGCAATGCCGAGCGCGATTGCGCGCTGGATCGTGCCTTGGTAGCGCGGGTCGACCTGGTCCTGATCGGAGAAATCTTTTGGCACGATGTTGATCATCGGCAAGTTGCTGTGTTGTTCCAGGGCCAGCATCAGCTGATGGATGAACACTTCCTTTGTCCAGACCTGGTCGGGCTGAAGGTCTGCCGGCAGGTCGAATCCGTTATGGGCCGCGACGATCAAATCAGTTGCGTACCACGCATCGTTCTTCGCCAGCGCGAAATAATCGGTCGCCTCCGGTTTTTTGAAAAAGGCGATGCCTGCAAGCGACAGTTTCAGTCCATCGACAATGAGGTGAATCCCTTGTGCGGCTGTCAGCGTCGCTTGGGCTGGCTGCACGAAAGGTACGTTGTTGTTTTGTTTGCCCGGAGTTGCTCCCGGCTGTCCTGAATTGGTCGCTGCATGGCTAAAGCCGGAAAAAGAGAGGGCAAGCAAAGTTACCGTCATGCCAGCCAGCAGCGTGCGCGTTGCTTTCATCGTCGATCACCTCGTCAAGTAATAGGAACGTTCCTCCTATTGGACGTGGCTTCCTGTTATTTGTTTCCTGTCTTGCCCGCGATTTCTTTTTTTCAACCAACAAAAACCGCGCGGCTCCGGCGTATTCGTTAAAATCCGGAAGCGTTGTCACTGCGAATTGGCGGATCTGATCGAGGTATTACTGGTCTTCTGGCAAAATGTCGATGGTGAGCCCCTCCACGTATTTGCGATTCATCAGCTTTCGTTTTTTGCGGTTTTCTTTTGTATCGAACACAATGTCAAAATCGTAGTTCGCAGGATAAAGCTGCTGGCTCTCGACACGCAGCTCAAGCCGCTTTTTATGGATCGTGCATTTTTGCTTTTGGATGATGACGCCGATGTTGCCTTTCGCATCCTCCGTCCGGTACACGATGCCGATTTTGTCCAAATAGCCGATGTAGACGCAATCACCCAAGGCAAATGGGCGATCGCGTTTGCTTTCGCGAAAGGTCTTCGGTTGCGCAACGGTGCCTGCTGACTCTTGTGAAGGCGGTGAATTTGTTGTGATTCCTGTTTCGATCGTTGTCTCTGCTGTCACCTTGTCTTCATCTGCACCGATGGATTCGCTTGTTCCTCCCTCTTCGCCATGAACGCGATCGCGCATCGTCAAGCTTTCGCTCCTCGTATCCGTGCTGCCTGGACTCGTTCCCTGGCTACCGGTAAGTTCTCTGGAACGTTCAATGATGGCTGTTGGCAGCCCCAGCTTCAGCGCAATCGAAAACGCATAGCTCTGCCCGGCCTCCCCAATCCGCAGCCGGTACAGCGGCACAAGCGTGTCGGCATCGAACTCCATCCGCGCGTTTTCGAAGCCGTCTGCCGCAGCGGCAAAATTTTTGATTTCGTTGAAATGGGTGGTCGCGATCGTCGTTGCCTGCCGGCGATGCAATTCTTCCAGGATTGCGATCGAAAGCCCCACTCCTTCTCCCGGGTCGGTCCCGGAGGCCATCTCATCGATCAGCACCAATGTCGAACGATCCGTGATCTTCAAGATGTCAATAACGTTATGGATATGAGCGGAAAAGGTGCTCAGCGCATGCTCGATGCTTTGCCCGTCGCCGATGTCGACAGCGATGTGATCGAAAAGCGCAAACATGCTCCCAGCCTGCACCGGCACCAGCAATCCGGATTGGACCATTGCGGTCAGCAAGCCGACCGTTTTGAGCGTGAGCGTTTTGCCCCCCGTATTCGGGCCGGTAATGATCAAGGATCGATAGCGATACCCGATTTCAACATGCAGCGGGACCATCTTTGTTTTCAGCAACGGATGCCGTGCATCGCGGAGCGAGATTTTTCCTTCCACGTTCAATTGCACGTTGGACCCGCCGATCGCCAAGGCGTATTTTGCTTTCGCGAAAAGAAAATCGTAGGTGGCGACCGTGTCGACGTTCACTTGCAGCTCATGGGCAAAATCGTCCACCAGCGCGGACAACTGGATCAGCACTTTTGTGACCTCCCGCTCCTCTTCCGCTCGCAACGCGTTCAGTTCAAACTGGAGCGCGCTCGCCTCGGTCGGCTCCATGTACACCGTTTGACCGCTTGCCGACTCATCGAGAACCGTTCCTGCGACCTGTTTCCGGTATTCTTTCTTGATCGGCAGCACATAGCGGCCATTGCGGGTGCTGACGACATTCTCCTGCATGATCGGGCGGTATTTGCCCATCAGCGAATCGAGCTTGGCTTTCAACCGTTCTTCAAAAACAACAATCCGTTTTCGCACCTTGAGCAATTCCTTGCTCGCCGTATCGACGACTTGCATATGGCGAATGCACTGTTCGATCTCGGCCTTCATTTTCAACAGCGGATACATGGAGGCAGCATAGGTGCTGACATGGGGAGCCACGCTCGCTTTGGCCGACATGTACTTCATCAGCTGCCCGCAGCTCGTCAAAAATTGCAGGATGTGGCTGAAATCTTTTTCGCTGAACACGTAACCGGTACCGAGCAGAGAGAGCATGTGCTCGATTCCTTCGAGCGATGGAATCGGAACGCTCGCACCGGTTTCAAGTAATCCTTTTGCCTCTGCCGTTTCGTCGAGCATCCTGCGCAGCAGCTTGGGCGAGGCGATCGGCTTCATTTGCTCGATCTGCCGTTTCCCTGCATAAGACACCGCATAGTCCAGAAGGTTTTCTTTCACTTTGTCGTACTCCAGACTTTTTAACGCTTTTTCGTTCATGTGTTTGGTTCGCTCCTTTTTTGGTTATGGCTGTGGTGAACAAAAAAAGGGCGGAGAATGAACGTTCGTCATTCTCCGCCCTCGTATACCGACAGGTTGCCAAAAAACCTGTCATTCGTGCGCATACAACGCAGCACCTGTACCATGTTCGACAGGCTTGCGCTTTTGCGATACCTATAAAAGCAAAAATCCGCGCTGAACACAGCACGGATTGTGGACGCAATGATAGGTATATGTCACCTAAGGCATTGTATGAGATCCGTTGTTCTTAACTAATTCCAAGGCTTCAAATCACCCATAACCAAATAAACGGTGCTCACAGAACACAGTTGACCAGGCGGTTGGTTGGAAGCCTCACTATGGAATTGATTAGTTAAGAACGATCACCGACATCAAAATTCCTCCTCAGATGGGAATAAGAAGAATATAACCGAATCGCAGCGATGAAGTCAAGCGCGAATGTCAAGCCTTGCCATCCACAAATGTCCCCCTTCAGTTGGTGATGCTGGAGCGGATGATGTCCATTTTCAGCTGAAAACTGATTTTGGCCTGCTTGTACACTTTGCGCCACTGCTCCTTAGTCAAATCTTCCGTGCGAAGCTGTGCGCGGTACTGTTCGCCGAAACCGATTGGGTCCACTTCGTTTTTTTTCAGGAATGCGACGAGGGTATCCATTTCTTGTACCATTTTCTTCGAAACGGCCTGATTAATCTCATCGAGCACTTCCTGGTTCTCCAAATTGAGTTTTTGATCAATCTCCGCCAAGCGCGTGCGGATATGGATGGACACCTGAAAAACGGGCGGATTCGGCGAAATCAGCTTGGTTTCCGTCTTGCTGGAAAGCGTATCGAGCACGATCGGGATTTCCTTCAATTTTTGACCCCCCTGCTCTTTCTTGCCTTTTTCTCCCCCGAGTTTGGGGATGGACGCCTGGAACAGCCCTGTCCGAAATTGATCGCGGAGCAGCTTGATGTAGAACGTCTGCTGCGGTTTGACCCAGTCCACATACCGATCGTTCCGAAAAAGCGCAAGTCCTTTGACTTTGATGTCGTCCCCTTTCCGGACGATATAAGGCAGATAAGGATCGCTGCCTTCGCTATAGTAGGCGCGGAGAAACTCATGCAGCGTGGGGGACGGGAGCTGCTCCCCGCGTACATTTTTGAAGATGGTGTAATACAGGTACAATCCGATGTTTCCTTGTTCAGGAAACGATTCGCTGATGAAGTCATAGCTCTTCCCAGCCACCACGGCCAAGTAAGGCCGGCTGCCAACTTCTGTCCGGTCCAGCGCCTGGACAAAGGAGATCAATCCGTTTTTGGCCATCTCCTCTCCGTACAAGATTACGCGCAGCTGGCCCAGCCGCGGCTTACGGTCCAATTGCAAATCCATCTCGTTGACGATGCCCCGCAATGTAATCCCTTTGCCCGAAACCACCTGGACTTTTTGTTTCGCCAAGGTGTTCACGACGGGAATCGACGCAGTGCCGCGGTATAATCCTTTGCCCAGCTGGTCAAAACCGATCACGGTGATGAGTCCCGTTTCATCCAGCACATGAGAAGGTTCGCAGCCGCAAAGCAATGCGAGAACGCACGTTATGAACATGCACACGCCTCGTTTTTTCAGCGAGATGTTATGTGCTGCTCTCATGCTCGTGCCCCCCTCTCTTCTTTTTGCGCCACATTGCTTTGAGCGACGCCATGACGTACAAGAATGGCGGGTATGCGAAAACCGCATACAGCCCAACCCTGGAAGCGAAATCGACCATCGCGTTGATATGCGTGCGTGTCAGGAAAAATTGGCAAGCAATGAAGATCGTCACCAAAACGAGAAGCGTGGTCTTTTTGGCTGACCAATTGAACATTCTTTTGAACCCGCGCGAGACAGACCAGGTGTACAGCATGATATTCGGCAAAATGATCAAGAGCCAGAGGGGAATGATGATATATTCAAACCGTTCGAGAAATGGCATATAGACCATCTGCTGCAGGTTGAGCGTCGGCCAAACGGCTTGCATCAACTGCTTTTTGCTGAAAAACGTGAGCGTGACGATCATGACGCATAAATAGATAAAATTGGTATAGAAAAGCCCAAATTGCGCAGATGCGCCAGCGCGCTTTTTCTCACGCAAGAAGGGATAGAGAATATAGGAAATCTCGAAGCCTACCATTGTGAACGACATCGCGATGGAACCATTGAGAATTTGCGGTAATTTGGCTTCCAGAACAGGATACAGATAGGACCATCTCGCATACTGCAGCGGAAAATACATATCAAGAACTACCCACGCGGTTAAGACCAGGCTGATGAACGTGTAGCCTGTGATGATACGAATTCCCCCCATAATCGTGTACACGGCAAGCCCCAAAATGACCAAAGCGATCGACCACGTCGACACTTTCGGGAACATCCACGTTTGGATCACCTCAATGTAGGTGCGCATGATTGCCAACGCAATCAGGGTGAAATACGTCATGTAGAGCAAATTCAGCACATTTCCAATCCACGTTCCAAACACATCGCAATTGATCCCGTACAGATCGGAGGACGGGTAGAGGGACAACGTGCGCGTGATGATCCACATGATGAGATGAGCAGCGATCCCGGCGATAATCAGCGAGATCCACGCATCATGTCCGGCCTCTTTTGCCACAAACCGCTGAAAGCCGAGGACACCCACGCCGACCTGGTTCGAGTGAACCAAAATCGCCAGCAAATAGGCGGGTATTTGATTGGACTTCTTGGGATAGACATTAATCTCCATAAGTTCTCCCCTACTCGTCAATGTCATCCATCTGTTCGGCTTTCCTCGGGCTGAAGCGGTAGTCGTCCTTTGGTCGATAAAGTTGCGGACGCATGCCAAAAAATTGAATCGGTGCCCGAATGAAGCTGTCTTTCAGGTCCGCAAAACGCAGCGGATATACCGGGTGAAGATACGGACGTCCCAGGCTTGTTTGGCGCAGCAAATGTGTGAGCAAAAAACTTACTCCTACCGCGATCCCGAATCCGCCCCAAAACCCTGCGAGCAAAATGATCGGAAAGCGAAGCACACGAATAACCGCACCTAAGATATAGTTGGGCGAACTGAATGATGACAGTGCCCCCAAAGCGACGATGATAATCAAAATGTTGCTGGTGAACCCCGCTTGTACAATGGCTTGTCCGATCACGATACCGCCTACGATACCGATCGTTTGCCCGATTTTGGTCGGCAACCGGGCGCCGGCTTCGCGCAAAAGCTCAATGATTCCCTCCAGCATGATCGCTTCGAACAAGGGCGGGAACGGTACTCGCGAGCGGGATTGGGCAAGCGAGATCAACAGATCGGCCGGGATAATTTCATAATGATAGGTCAGCGCCGCTACATATGCAGGTGTCAGCAGCAAGGCGAGAAACATCGCCAGGAAACGCAAGAGACGCAAAAATGTAGAAATGCTCCAACGAAAATACGAATCCTCTGTCGCCTGGAATAATTGGATGAACGTAACTGGACCGAGTATGGCTAATGGACTTCCTTGTACGAAAACGACGACTTGCCCTTGCAAAAGGCCCGCAACGGCTCGATCCGGCCGCTCTGTGAGGACCAGCTGCGGAAATACACAAAACTCTTTGTCCTTGATGTATTGGACCAGCATGCTCGCATCGATCACGCTATCGACCATGAGATCATGGATGCGTTGCCGGACTGTTTGCACATTTTCTTCATCGGTTATGCCGTCCATATACACCAGCGCGATTTCAGTGGGCGCGGTTTCACCGACAATCATTCGTTCATGAAACAAGCGCGGCGATCGAATATATTTGCGAATCAACGCGAGGTTGATTTCCAGCGACTCCACAAATGAATTTTGCGGTCCCAGAATATTTGTTTCATTCTCAGGCGGGCTGACTTGACGCGATACGGTGTTTTTGACCGGAAAATAAATCCCGTACTCCGCTTGTTCCAGCTGGATGTAGGCGCCGCCGCTCAGTAAACAGTCAATGATCTGGTTCTCGTCGAAAATTCGCTGCTCTTCCGATACGCCGATTTCGCGCTCGATTTCGGGCATCGTGATCGTCGATCCATTCATCCCCTGCAGGCGCGGGATGAGATATTGATAAATGACTTTTTGATCCGTCAACGTGCTCAAATAATAGAGGCGGATGACACCGCCATCCGTTTCGATATGATCGATTTTTAAATCTGCCGTGTTGGAAACCCATCGCTGAAACGACTGCTCCATCTTGTTGTCAACTCCCGCTTGCCTGGGATCATCGATTGCGCGATGACGGACTAAACTTGGTTAAAGCATTCCCACGTTTACCCAATCCCATACGAATGAAAGAGGGCTTCCCTGGCGTGTATAACCGGGAAGCCCTCTTGTTTACAGGTTGATTTACAGGTTGATGATCTTGGTAGCGATGGTTTTACAAAATGCGCGGTCGTATTGTTTTTTTAGCTGTCGCCCTTCATTTTACAGCAGATAAAAGCGGTCATTTTTTCTAAACTTACGCTGAGTAATTATGGCCCTTTGGTAAAAAATTATAGGACTAACGATCGTAACTATAGCTAAGCTTAGCTTTTGTCTAGGAGCGCAAGATGAATTCATTTGTTAAGCGAAAAGGAAATCCTTATAAGGGTGATGCTATGTTTTACAGATTTGTTATACTTTGTATGACTCTATGTCTCGTAATCCTAAAAGCGGACTACACGTTTTCCTTTCATTCAAGCATATGTAAGCCTAGAATTGTTGAAGTGAAAACCTTACCACTACCTTTAGAGGGTACGAGTGTTGTCTTACCTGCCGGAGCAGGAACTTAAACCATAAAAATAAATGCTGAATGTACAACAAAAGTGAATTTTTGGATTGCCCCAACTGGAACAGCAGTACAAAAATATAGATTTGTAGGGGACGGAATTAGAGAGAAGAATGGATGGTCTTTCAACTGGGAGTATAAAGATAAAATTTATTTAGATCATATTATAGTAGAGGCAATTGGGGAAAATAACCAAAAAGATAGATACTTCATAAAAATAGAAAAAGACGTAACCCAGTAGTAAAAATCACTGCTGGGTTACGTTTAGCATGATCAGCCCAATATCTAGCCCCTTCTTGTCGCATAATGCCAGTGCCTTGTCCACTTTGATCATACGTTCCTTTTCGGTATCCAGTCTCAATTTTTACAGCTAAAGCCCCAGCCCTTAGCGATTCGTCTTTCCAACTTGAGCTAAGACCCCATCCATTAGGAAGGACATTCTTTACATAATCATAGAATGGAACGAGTACAGTACAATCACAGGCGCATTCTACTCCTGGTTAACCGCACTCTCATTCATATACAGCACTTCCCACAAGTGTCCGTCGAGATCCTGGAAGCTCCAGGTGTACATGAAATCCCCATGCGATACCGGATCATTGAAAGGCTTGCCGCCTGCCGCGAGCGCTTTTGACACAAGCTCGTCGACTTGTTCCTTGCTCTCGACGGATACGGCTACGATCACTTCCGTACCGGTTGTCGTATCGATGATGTCTTTTTTGGTAAACGTCTTGAAAAACGCTTCAACCAGCAGCATGGCGTAACTATTTTCGCCGATGATCATGCAGGCGGCGTTTTGATCCGTGAATTGCGGATTGAATTCAAAGCCGACTTTTGCGAAAAACTCCATCGTTGCGTTCAAATCTTTAACAGGCAGGTTGACGAAAATTTGTTTTGCTGTTGCTCCCATTCACGATCACCTCATCGAATGATTGAACTCTTCTAAGATGCTACCTACTTTATCACAGGATGTGGCAGATGGTTTCTTCTCGATTGCGGTCTTGCTGGCTTGATGTGGGAAGAAAGGATTGACAGTGGACAAGCGGGGATGATAGATTTCCCTTTTTAGAGAGTTTGATCGAAGGGCGAGAAATTGCGATGTGGTGGGAGTGAGTTGGGGCAGGAAAAATCGTAGCGGGGATTTCGTTACTTCTGATTGTAGATATAGAACTAATGTGGATTCGATGGTTGATTTTTACCTGTGCGCCATTTTTGGTACTTTCGTTCAACTTCAGCATATTAAATCGAAAAAAACAGCCGATCCAACAGGACGGTCATTCAACGCTCCCACCTGTCGGATCGGCTGCTTCCCTGTGCATGTGACTGATTACTGCTGCTGTTTTGCCATCAATCGTTCGCACCATTTGATATAAAGCCGCTCGTACTCCACGCCGAATTCTACTACCGAGAGGCTTGAGGCGATCGGATCTTGCTCATTGCCGGGCGTTCGCATCGTTTCAAGCTCGGCTAATTTTTCAAGATAGGCTGCCAGCCTTTCTTCGTGCTGTTTTTTGATCCATGCGAGCTGTTCATGCATTTTTTCCGGCGCGACCAACCAGGAGTTGTACGCTTTGAGCAAAAAATTATCGCGGATATGCTCGACTTCTCCAGGTTCCATCGTCCATTCGATGATGGCTTGGCGTCCGCTTTCGGTTATTTCGTATACTTTCCGCGCTGGGCGGTATGTAAGCTGCTCAACGCCTTGCAGCCTGATGAGCCCTTCTTCCTCCATTTTCGCCAATTCCGGATAAACCTGGTTGCTGCCGGCTTTCCAAAACGGTCCCAGCCGATTGTTCATCTGCTGCTTGATATCGTACCCGCTGAGCGGCTCACGCGCCAATAACGACAACAGCGCATAACGAATTGGGCTCATGACAACAACTCCTCTTTTCATGAACAAAAATAACATAGGTTCATTTTACTATAGTATCAGCTCGTCTGTTTGGCAACTGCTGTTTTTTACGCCTAGCTGTGGTGCTGGACATACCGGTTCGCTTTGCTGATGGTGCGAATCCACTCGATTTCATCGGCTTGCAGCTGTACATGTCCTGCCGCTGCGTTCGCCAAAAGCTGCTCCGGTCTGCTTGCTCCGGGAATCACCGTCGCGACGGCAGGGTGTGCGAGTGCATAGCGAAGTGCGATTTGCGATAAGGAACGGCTGTCATCGGCAAGCTCCTCCAGCTTATCCAGCATGGCGATGAGCGCGTCACGGCTGTAATCAAGGTATCCTTCTTGCGCCTTTTCCCGAAAGCGCTCGCTGATCAGCCCGCTTGCCACTGGTCCGCGAACGATCGCGTTGATGCCGTGCTGCTCCAAAAGCGGCAGCACCTCTTCTTCCGGTCGACGATCGAGAATGCTGTACTGCGTCATCAAACTGACGATCCGGGAGCGTTTCACATACTCGCGAATCACATTGGGGCGGATCGAAGAGATGCCGTAATAGCGGATGACGCCTTCGCGTTTCAGCTCTTCAAACGCCTCGATCGTCTCGTCGATATTGTCTTCCAATGTGCCGCCATGCAGCTGGTACAGATCGATGTAATCGGTTTGCAAGCGCTGCAGGTTGCCTTTGACCGCTTCCTTGATGTAGGCTTTGGTCGGGTCCCAAACCCAGCCCTCTTTTCCCGGGATTCTTCTGTTGCCCACTTTTGTCGCCACCACGAGCTTGTCCCGTCTGCCCTTGATCGCTTTGCCCAGCAGCACTTCGTTTTGTCCATAATCATATAAATCGGACGTATCGAAAAAATTGACGCCAAGATCCATCGCTTCATGCAAAAGCGAGAGCGCTTTTGGCTCATCCGTGCCGATCGACATGCATCCAAAGCCGATTTCGCTGACCACAAGCTCGGATGGTCCCAGTTTGTTGTACTTCATCGCGGTCTCCTCCATTCCCGTCGCACACATTCGTCATTGCTTCTTATTGTACCATCAATCCATTCTTTTTTTGAAAATGACTTCTGCCCGTAAGCTGCAACCGATGTATTCGAAGCGTTCGTAAACCCTGAGAACATGGCGCATTATTGGTTTACTTCCGGCTCAGGCAGATGGGAGCAGGGAAAAACCGTCACATTGCGCTATGAAGAATACAACGCGCAGCTGAATATTACCATCTTGGAAATCGAAGAAAATAAAAAAACCGGTGGGGCGGCGAAGAAGAACACACCGTAGTAAATTGTGTTTGAAACGAAAAAAACGTGGCCGCCCAGAACATTGATT
Source organism: Brevibacillus fluminis (assembly GCF_052072235.1). Classification (GTDB taxonomy): domain Bacteria; phylum Bacillota; class Bacilli; order Brevibacillales; family Brevibacillaceae; genus Brevibacillus_D; species Brevibacillus_D fluminis_A. The sequence goes on from NZ_CM125436.1 coordinate 2,916,414, forward strand.
GGATGTTCTGAACCGCCACGTTTTTATTGAAGAAACGCGGACTGCTTTCTCTAGGCAACCTCACTCATTTTTTCGGGACGACATGGATTGCATGTCCGAGCACGTGTGCCGCTGCCTCTACCCATATTTCACTGAGTGTCGGATGCGGATGCATCGTCAGCGCGACATCTTCGACGCGTGCGGCCAATTCCAGCGCAAGCGCGCCTTCCCCGATCAAATTCGAAGCATCTGCGCCGACGACATGCATTCCGAGCAGCAGGTGGCTGTCGGCATCGACGATCACTTCCGCAAAACCGTCCGGCTCCAGGGTTGCAAGCGCTCGGCCGTTTGCCCGATACGGGAAGGAAGCCGTCTTTACCTGATATCCTTGCGCTTCCGCCTCGGCGCGAGTCAAACCGACTCCGGCCACCTGCGGTTCTGTGAAGATCACGTATGGGACGAGCGGCGAGTCGACTGCGCTGGGCAAGCCGCTGATCGCTTCTGCCGCGACGATTCCTTGCTTTGTTGCACGGTGGGCAAGTGCCGGGCCCGGTGTCACGTCGCCGATCGCATAAATGTGCGGCTGATTGGTCCGGCACTGTTCATCCACCGGTATGTACCCGCGCGAGTCAGTCGCTACTTGTGCCTGCTCCAATCCGATGCTTGCGGTGTTTGGAATCCGCCCGATGGTAACGAGCGCTTTCTCGGCGTGGAGTCGCTCCTCCCCGTCCGCCTCGGAAAAGACAGTCATCTCCACCTTCTGATCCACGACTTCTACCGCTTGCACTTTCGTTGCCGTTTTTACCGTGATGCCGAGCTTTTTCGCCTGTTTCGCCACTTCTGCGGCCAAATGCGGCGCCACCTGCGGCAAAATTCGCTCAGCCGCTTCGACGATGGTAATTTTGCTTCCCAGCTTGGCGAGTGCCATCCCGAGTTCCATCCCGATGTAGCCGCCACCGATGATGGCGAGGCTCGCAGGGACTTCTTCGAGTTGGAGCACATCCGTGGAATCGAGCACATGCGTGCCGTCCACCTGCACAAATCCGGGGATCAGCGGTCGCGAGCCTGTCGCAATAATCGCCTGCCCAAACTTGTAAACCTCGAAGTCGCCGCCCGTTTCCACCCCTACGCGATTGCCTGCCATAAAAGCCGCCTCGCCATAAACGACCGTTACGCCGTTGGCTTGGCAAAGCTGCGAGACACCTTTCGTCAACTGGCCGACCACCGCGCCCTTCCATTCCTGCCACCCTTGCAAATCGAACTGCGCTTCACCTGCCGGCAAGCGGATGCCGAGCTTGGCCAGGCTCTGCAGCTTGTGAAATTCACCCGCTGCATGGATCAGCGCCTTGGAAGGGATGCACCCGCGGTTGAGACAGACGCCGCCCAGCTGTGCTTTTTCGACCAAAACGACCGAATGCCCCAGCTGGCCGAGGCGGATGGCAGCAGCATATCCACCCGGCCCGCCGCCGATGACGATTACATCTGTTTCGACTGCCACTTCTCCGACTACCATCTATACCATCTCCGCCATCAATAGATTCGGCTCTTCCAGCAGTTCCTTGATCCGGTTGGTGAACCGCACTGCCGTCACGCCGTCAATGAGCCGATGGTCGAACGACAGAGACGTGTTCATCATCTGCCGGATGACACCCGTATCATCCCGTACGACCCATCTTTTCTCCAGCTTGTGCAAAGCAAGAATCGCGACCTCGGGGTGATTGATGATCGGCGTCGCCTGAAGCCCGCCGATCGGGCCGACGTTGCTGATCGTGAAGGTTCCGTCTGTCATATGTTCGCGCTTCAGCTTGCCATCCCGTGCCAGCGCAGCCAGCTGGACGATTTCCTCGGCGAGCTGAAATATCGTTTTGCGATCCGCGTCCTTGATCACCGGAACGACCAGACCGTCTGCTGTATCGACAGCGATCCCGATGTTGTAATAATGCTTCAGGATGATTTCATTCGTCTCGTCATCGATCGAAGCGTTGAAGGTCGGGAATTCCTTTAATGCGATTACCAGCGCTTTGATAAAAAACGGCAGATAGGTAAGCTTGATGTTGCGCTTGGCTGCGTGCGGCTTCAAGCTTTCACGGAGCGCGATCAACCGATCCAGCTCCAGCTCGTCAACCGAGGTGACGTGCGGAATGATGGTAACAGATTTGACCATATGCTCCGCGATTTTTTTCCGCATGCCGCGCAAGGGAAGCCGCTCTTGACGAGGCATCGTTTCACGATTCGCCGTTGGATCGTGATGTGGCTGCGCTTCGCGTTGCAGCATCGTTTCACGATGCCGCTCCGAAATCGGCTGTTCCACACCGGATTGCTTCCTCTCCGGCTGAGCTGCACCCGTCTGCCCTTGTGCGCCGCTGCCGTTTGCATTCACTGCCGCCGTATTGCCAGACAATCCGCCTGTTTCGGTTTTGGCTGCAACCGTTGCGCCTGATTTTCCTGCGGCATACAAACGAACATCCTCTTCTGTCACCCGACCACTTGCCCCGGTCCCGCGCACTTGCTCAATGTCAACCGCCAGCTCGCGAGCCAGCTGCCGGACATATGGTGTCGCGAGCGCCCTGCGAAAGCCAGGAACGGTAGACATAAAGGGAGCGGTTCCCTGCTGCTTCCCTGTTTCTGCTGCTTTTGTCCCAGGCTCCGCTGTGCCGCAATTCTGCATGTTTGTTTGCTGCTCTGCCTCTGCTGACGATGCTCCCGTATCGATCAGCAACAGCGTGTTCCCGACCTCGATCGTCGCCCCTTCCGCAAAAAAAATCTCGCGTACGACGCCGGAAACGGGAGCTGTCAGTTCCGCCGTTACTTTATCGGTCTGCACCTCGAAAATCGGCTGATCCTGCGTCACTGGCTCACCTGTTTTGACCAGCACGCGCAAAATCTCGCCCTCATGCATGCCTTCTCCCACATCCGTGAATTTAAACTCAACCATTCCGCCCGTTCCTCCTGTCCTAGAACATCATCGTCTCTACGATCCCTTGCTTGACCCGCCCGCTTGTCGGCAAATAGTCGTCCTCGATGGAAAACTGCGGCACGGGTACATCGAACCCGGCGATCCGTTTGACCGGGGCGCGCAAATAGATCAGCGCTTCCTCGTTGATGATCGAGACGATCTCTGCTCCCAAACCAGCCGTTTTGTGCGCCTCGTGAACGACGAGCGCACGACCCGTTTTCTTCACCGACTGGACGATCGTGTCGCGGTCCAGCGGATAGAGCGTCCGCAGGTCGACCACCTCACACGTCCAGCCGCGCTCCCGTTCGATTTGCTTCGCCGCGTCCTCGGCTACCCGCAGCATCGCGCCCCACGCAAAGATGGAAAGATCGCTGCCTTCCTTCACCACCCGTGCGACGCCGAGCGGGACGCGATAGCGCTCTTCCGGCACTTCTTCCTTGAACGCGCGATACATCTTGGTCGGTTCCAAAAACAGCACGGGGTCCGGATCTTCGATTGCGGAAATGAGCAGCCCTTTTGCATCATACGGAGTGGCCGGCACCACAACCTTTAATCCCGGCACCTGGGCAAACATCGCTTCCACGCTCTCGGAATGCAGCTCCGGCCCGCGGATGCCGGCTCCATACGGCGCACGGATGACCATCGGCACATGATACTGCCCCCGGGTACGGTAGCGCATCCGCGCTGCATGGGAGACAATCTGTTCAAAACCCGGATAAATGAATGCGAGAAACTGGATTTCCACGATCGGCAGCATGCCGTTTAACGCCAAACCGATCGCCGAGCCGATAATGCCTGCCTCCGCTAATGGCGTGTCGACGATGCGGGATGGGCCGAATTTTTCCAACAGCCCTTCCGATGCGCGGAAAACTCCGCCATTGACGCCAATGTCCTCGCCGAGCAGCATGACGCGCGAGTCATCGGTAAGTTTTTGTTCCATCGCTTCCGTAATCGCCTGGATGATCGTCAGCTTTCTGCTCATGCCGGCACCTCTTTCTTTTGCTCAGGTTCTTGCAGTTCTTGCTCCTGCTCTTTCACCATCCAGGTTGGCTCCGCATAGACATGCTTGAACATATCGGCAGGCGTTGATTTCGGATAGCTTTCCGCTTCGGCCAATGCGGCGTCGATCCGCTCTGTCACCTGCTTTTGCAGCGCAGCTTCCTTCACGTCGTCCCACAAACCGTTTTGTTCCATATATCGTTTCAAGCGAGAGATTGGATCTCGCTGTGTTCTCCACTCTTCGGCCAGCGCGTCCTGATCGCGATATTTTTTCGGATCGTCCGCTGTCGTGTGAGCGCCGTAGCGATGGGTAACAGCCTCGATCAAGGTTGGACCCTCACCGCGCAAACCACGCTCCATCGCCGCTTTCACGGTCAGCCATACCGCGAACACGTCATTGCCGTCGATGCGCACGCCCGGGATGTCATAGGCGGCTGCGCGCTGCGCGATCGTTTCCGAGGAGGACTGCTGGGAAAACGGCACGCTGATCGCAAACCCGTTGTTTTGGCAAAGAAAAATCGTCGGGGTTTTGAAAACGCCGGCGAAATTCAGCGCTTCATGGAAGTCACCCTCCGAGCTGGCTCCGTCACCGAAAAATGCGAGGCTCACATGCGGCTCCTGCTTCAGCTTGCTTGCCCAGGCGGTACCGACGGCGTGCACCATCTGCGTCGCGATCGGCACGCAAGGCGGCATGATGTGTTTCCCCTCCGGGCTGATACTGCCCTCCATGTGTCCCATCCAATACAAAAAGACGCGTGATAGCGATTGTCCATGAACAATTGCCGCCGCATGGTCGCGGTAGGTAGGGAACAGCCAATCGCCCGGTGTGAGCGCGATCGCGCTGCCGACCTGTGACGCCTCCTGCCCTTCGAAAGGCGCGTACGTCCCCATTCTTCCTTGACGCTGCAAAAGAATCGATTTACGGTCAAAGGCACGTACCAGCACCATCTGCTCGTACATGCTCACAATCGTTTTTTCATCCAGACGCCCTTCGATGTTTTCCAGAAGCTCTCCTGCCGGCGTCAACACTTGATACAGTGCTGTCATTCGGATCCCCCGCTTTCATCTGAATCATACCCATTTCAAATGTTCTTGCAATCGTTTACAATAAAAAGCAAGTAGCGTGCCAAACGTTTTTTCGCGACAGCGTGCAGAAAACGTCAGGAGAGCGATGAACCAACCACTCGAATTGCATATGCAATTTTGCGCATCGATGATTCATTCTGACTATTCGGTGAAGGTTGCGGCTTCACCCTTTCATCTTAGTACGCAAGTTACCTATCGGCGAAAAGGAGGGGCGGGTTTTGTTTAAAACCAAATACTTTCAGACCAATGATCACAACGAGCTGGTGCGTCTGATCACCACGATTTTCAATACATCCCATGACGGCCTCGCGATCTGCGACGGCAACGGCCACATTCTCCTCTACAACGAAGCGTACCTGCACCTCACCGGCATTGAGGCATCCGTCCTCGACACGTACAGCTTCATCGAGCAGGTAGAGAAAAAGCTGGTCGCCGATTCCTCCGCCGTCAAGGCGATCCAGACCAAAAAAACATACAGCGTCGCCATCGACTACGGCAATGGACGCAAGACGATCAACACGGCCACCCCCGTTCTCGATCAAAACCAGGAAATCTTGTTCGTCGTCGGCAATGTGCGGGATATTACCGAGCTTAACCAGCTGCAAAAAGAGCTGGAGGACACGAAAGAAATCAATTCCCAGTTCCAGAAGGCGCTAGAGCAAATCCAGAATAGCGGCGAGGCGGATGCACAGCTTGTCTATCGCAGCAGCGCCATGCACCGCGTCGTCGGCCTGGCGGAACGGTTCGCGAAGAACGACTCGCCCCTTCTGCTTCTTGGCGAGTCAGGCGTCGGCAAAGATGTGCTGGCCCATTACGTTCACCAGCAAAGCGGACGCAGCGGCGATTTTGTCAAAATTAACTGTGGCGCGATTCCGGATCACTTGCTGGAATCCGAGCTGTTCGGCTACGAAAAAGGAGCGTTCACCGGGGCGAACCAGTCGAAGGAAGGCCTCATCGAGCTTGCGCATGAAGGGACGATTTTTTTGGATGAGATCGGGGATTTGCCCTATCCACTGCAGGTCAAGCTGCTGAACGTGTTGCAGGACGGCAAAATCCGCCGGTTGGGGGGAAAGGAATCGCGGCGCGTCGACATGCGGATCATCGCTGCAACCAATTGCGATTTGGAGGAAATGGTGGCGCAAAAGCGGTTCCGCCAAGACTTGTACTACCGGCTCAACGTCCTGTCGATCACGATACCAGCCTTGCGGGAGCGGCACGAGGACATACCCGCGCTGATTTTTACTTTTCTCAAAAAACTGGAACAAAAATACCAGGCGGAAAAACGCGTGGACGGCGAAGCGCTGGAATGCTTGGTCAGCTATGCGTGGCCAGGAAACATCCGCGAGCTGAAAAACGTCATCGAGCGCGCCTATCATACGTGTGACAACGGCAAAATTTCGGTTGAGGATCTGCCTGCATCGATGCGAACAGCCAAACCGGCCCCGACAACGTATGCCATGGCACAGCCGCATGATGAGCTTTCGTTAAAAGATGCGGTGCATCGATTCGAGCAGGCGTACATCAGCGGCATGCTGGCGAAGACCTCGACGATGCAGGAATGCGCCGACAAGCTGGGTGTGAACATCTCGACATTGGTGCGCAAAAAGCGGAGTCTGAGAATCAAGTGACGGGGAAGCGTCTTCCTCTTTTGAAACCGAAAAACGCACGCCACCAGCACATTGTTTGCTGGCAGGCGTGCGTTCTTTTGTCGGGATCATGTGCAAAAGCGTGCCGGGCTGCCGCCCCTGTTACCCTCTTCCGCCTGGTGGTTGTTGAATCCGGCAATTATGGAAAGCGGTGATTTTCCATTCGCCGTCACGTTTGACAACCACATTGGTATTGATCGAGCCGCGGTCGCCTGACTGCGCATGCGGCTCCGGCAGCTTCGCTTCGCCCAGCGCGTGGACGATTGCGACTTCCGGTGTGACAAAACGCGGACGGAAATCGGATAATGCGCTGGATTCCAGAATCGAACTTTTGAGCGGACCGGCAAACAGCCACTGGTGCACCTCTGCGATTTGCTTTCGCCCCTTCAAATGCTGCCCCATGAAGGTGACATAATCCGCGTCATCTGTAAAGCAAGCGCCAAAACCTTCGCCATCCCCTCGATTCCACGCCTCGCTTAACGCTGCAAACAACTCGTGCATCGCTTTTACTTCTTGTTCCTGATTTTTCATTTGAACCGCTCCTTCGCTCATGGATTGAATTGTGGTGCATGTTTGGTTGTGGTAAGCTTTGTAATGAAAATAGCTTAGATGATCCTATATCTTAGTCATGTAATTATCTTGATGCATCGAGATATTATTCATTTTACACCGGAGGTTTTGTCATGTCAACGAATGAATCTGACTTTTTTGCGCCTGCTCTTTCGCCAGCCCAGTGGGAACTGCTTCAAGAGTTACGGCGCAATAGTGCGAGAGCTGTCATGTTTCACCAAAAAATTTCGGAAAAGCTCGGTTTGAACGCCACCGATCACAAGTGCCTGGATTTTCTGAATCAGGAAGGTCCCGCAACCGCCGGAAGGTTGGCGGAACTCACCGGATTAACGACGGGAGCCGTCACGAGCGTGATCGATCGCTTGGAACAGGCCGGTTATGTGGTGCGGGACAAAGACCCCAATGACCGCAGACGCGTGCTGGTCAAACCGGTCGAGGGCGGCGCACAACACATCTCCCCTTTCTTCCAATCCGTCTTTCAGGCAACGGTTCAGCTCTTGTCTGCCTACAGCGAACAAGAAATTCGCTTGATCCTGGATTTCATCAAACGATCAAACGAGCTGACTCTCGCTGAGATGGCAAAATTGGATCAACAGCATGAAGGCTGAGCGATGAACAGGAACGATCAAAAACAATCAAAAACAGCGGCTCCCTGTGACGTGGCAAGGTGAGTCGCTGTTTCATTTCGTGCAACGGGTTGTCCGCAAAAGCATGTGCATCCGCGCCGGGCGAGCATGAAGCTGAGCAAAAACGACCTTCGCTTTCCACCAACGGCTTCGAAAACAATGACACGTCTACCGTGTTCCTTTTTCATCCGTTCTTGGAAGGCGAAGGCCGTTTTATTCAGGCCTGATCGGGCCATTTATACGTATAAAAGCGCTCCTGCGTAAGCCAGCGGCGCATCGGCGAATTCGGTGAGGCAAGCTCCTCTTTTATGTTCTCCAGCATTTTTGCCGTCTGGGTAAAGTGCGCTTTGATCGCCTGCATCTTTTCTTCAGCGACACTGCTGATGTCAACCAGCCGGTCAGGCTCACCCAATACCTCCAGATGGTTGTGGGAAAATGCGTGGCAATACAGAACAGGACGCTCTGCCAGCGGAAAACGCATCATCGCCTCGATGGTCGCTTCCGCCATCGCTTCATGGTCCGGATGCACGCAATGCCCCGGATAGTACGTATACACGACCGTTGGGTGGATCTCCAGCATCGTTTGGTAAATCCGCTCGACAAGCGCTGCTCGATCCTCGAACTCAACCATTTTGTCATGGTACCCCATCATTCTGAGGTCGGAAATGCCGAGCACGCGGCATGCTTCCTGCAATTCGCGCTTGCGGATTTGCGGAAGCGTCTCACGGTTGGCAGTGATCGGACTGCCCATTTGGCGACCCATTTCACCGAGCGTGCCGCACAAATAGGTGATCGGCGTACCGGCTTTTGCATGAAGAATCAGACTGCCTCCCAGACCGAACGTTTCATCGTCCGGATGAGGAAAAACAACAAGTACATGAGGCTTCATTGCTCTTCCTCCTTTCCATGCGAAAATGGTGTGGCACTTAGCTGGAATGCGACAGAAAGGCGGCCTTCGTGATCATGGCCGGCGAGCAGCAACCGCGTTTGCTCCCCTGCTTCCCAATCCGTCAACCCTTCTGCATACACCCAGCCGTGCGCCAGCTTCAAACCGACGCGATACGGCCCTTCACCGGCAATCGAGCCGCGTTCGAACCGGATCGGCACGTTCCGCACGAAAGCCCCGACCGAAATCGAGCGTTCGCCGCGCAGGACCGCATATGAGCCATCTGTCGTTTCAATATGGAGAAACACTTCGCGATTGGCAAAGCTTTCGATGATCGTTTGCACTTTATCTTTCTGGATCGGCTCCATGGACCCTTCCTCCTGATCGTTACACCGTTTCTTACATTGTAGCGCGTCCGTTTTGGAAAAAACAGAGAGAAGAACACTTCGCTCCTCTATAACACCCGCTTCAACGCGCAATCTGCTGTTTGGCTGGCATTAGCCTGCTTGTCTTGTGCCGTTTCTGCGTCCGTCTTGCAGATGAATGATGATCGTGCGCATATGAGCATGCCCGCATTTCGGGCAGATGCCCTGTGTCGGCGCCATGGTCATGCAACGGTCGCAAACATAGCGATGAAACGTATTGGCTTTCTGCATGTGTTTCCCTCCTTTCCTATTCGATGTATGCACGATGGAAAAAAACCGTACCGGACTGTACGATTGTGATACAGTCCGGTACGGAGCATCTCTTAGATATGCTGGTTGATCAAGTTGAGCAGATTCGCTTTCGGCTGGTAACCGACGAACGTTTCCATCATTTGCCCATCCCGGAACAGCACTAGCGTAGGGATACTCATGACACCGTATTGTTGTGTTACCTCCCATTATCGTATTCGGGTTTTTCTGATCTATGCCAAGCCTTCTTTTATGAAGGCATATCCGATGGCCGCAGCCGATTTCGGGTCCGCAGCGCAGCGCTTCGTTTTTTCTCACGATCCGCCGATCGTTGCCTTGCGATGATCAGGTCGGCGTACAAATCGCGAAACCACGCCTCGTCGCGCGTCAGCAGCGCCAGATCGATAGCATCGAGAATTTGTTCCTCGGTCTCAATCGCGGTCACCGGATACTTTTCGACGCTATGCGTATACAGCTCGACCGATCTTCCTACCGAGTCCGCCAGATCGCTGTCGACCACATACACGTTGGCAATCCCTTGCATCAGATCGACCGATTCGATAAAGCCATGCAGCAATTCACCGCTTTTCGCCTTTGCCTTGACCCAATCACCCACGCTAAGCTGGTAATGGTTTTGCATCGTCATCACGTTTCACCCCTGATTTTTAAATGTTAGGATATAAATTACAGTTTGACTATTAAAAAAAGCGTCTGTTTTCCTTTCGCCCGGCATCGTACATTTCTCGATTTGTAATTAAAAAGATTACAGTAAGGGTAAAAATGTGGCTGCGTCACAGATGATGACGGAGCCTTTGTTTCGTTTTTTTCAGGAAGAGAAATGTCAGGCACTTCCCTTGCACCCCTTGATTTTTTCGAGCACCGAGCTGATCGTGATTTGATTGAGATAATTCGCAAAATAGATTTCAGCTTCAGTGAAGATGTGATCCATCACACCTTGAATGTTCGATGACACCAGACACTCCTGATCGGGATCGCCCGTACACCAGTGCGGCTTCAACGTACCGCAGGAAACGCTGCGATACAGCTGGGCCAATGTTACTTCCTCCGGATTGCAATTGAGGATATAACCGCCCCCGATGCCTTCCTTTGTTTTCACAAAACCGCTTTTGCGCAAGCAGCTCATGATCTTGCGGATTCGTGCCGGATGGGTAGAAACATTTTTGGCAATCAACTCACTGCTCGCCATTCTTTCAGGCAAATACGCCAGAAACACCAAACTGTGCACGGCGATTGTAAATTCACTGTTCACGGAACCAACTTCCTCCTCAAGAAGGATACTGTAATCATAGCGGATACAGTTTATTTCGTCAATAGGTCACATCCCCCGAAGATCAAGCTCCCGATCTTCCTCGACCGCCCGCTTCAACGTCTGCACCATCGTGCCGATCCCCCGGCAATGGGCCAGCGGCCGTTCGATCCGTTGGCCTTCGCCTACCAGTGGCGCAAGCACCGGGACGAACTTTTTGCCGCCAAGCAGGACGATCGTTCCATACTGATCCAACCGTTTGGCTGCCGCGCTTTCACGCAGCGCCTCCACACCGATGATCGCCGGATTATCGGTGCCAAACGCGCAATCATAGTTGGCCACGACCCAATCATCAGGTGCAAGGAACCCATGCTTGGCCGACAAGATCAGCCAATCGGCAAAAAAAGCTTTGGCGTACGATTGGCAAGCCTGATGAAACGCGCTGCGGTATGCATCTTTGGCCATCGTCGGTCCCGCTTCCGGCACGATGTCCCATATTTTTTTGGCGCCGCACGGGATGATGCACACTCGTTTTTCCATAGGCTCGCTCTCCTCCCCTTTACCATGGACAAACCTGCTCCAAGAAAAAACACGCTGCACCCGCAGCGTGCTTCACACATTTTTGAATGTCGTTACTGGCCATCTGCCCATGCTTTCAATGTTTTGTCCGACGGCAGCAACAGCGTCAATACGCCCAACAGGGGCAAAAAGCTTACGGCTTGCATGACGAAGCCAAGACCGAATTTGTCGATCAAACCGCCCAGCCCGACTGCGCCAAGCGCGCCTAAGCCGAAAGCGAGGCCGGTGATCAGACCCGAAACCGTGCCGACTTTCCCCGGAATCAAATCCTGGGCGTACACGACGGTCACGGAAAAGCTCGACAGCAGGATGAACCCGTTAAACAACAGGATGACGTAAGCCCAGAACGCATTGGCATACGGCAAAATCAGCGCAAGCGGCGCCGTGCCGAGCAGCGAGAACATCAGCAGGTTGCGGCGGCCGAACGTATCGGACAGCGGTCCACCCATGAACGTCCCGACCGCACCAGCGGCCGCATAAAGGAAAATGTACATTTGCGCCTTATCGAGGCTGATCCCGAATTTGTCCATCAAGTAAAACGGATAGTAGATCGTGATGCCGGACTGGTACCACGAGCGCGCGAACACGAGAAAAATGAGCATGTAAATCGCGAAGGTGATTTTCTTTTTACGCTCGGGGCTGATCGCTCTTGCGGCATTTTTCTTGCGCGCAAGCTCGTTGGTGCGCAAATAATTGCCGTACCATTTGGCAATTTGCCCTTGCACGAAAATGCCGAATGCTGCGACAAGCGTGAACCAGATCGCGCCGATTTGGCCGAGCGGGGCGAATACCAATGCGGTCATGACGGATGCGAGCGACTGGCCGGAGTTGCCGCCGACCTGGAAGATCGACTGGGCCAAACCGCGGCGTGACCCTGCCGCCATGTTGGCCACGCGCGACGCCTCCGGATGGAATACGGCAGAACCAAGGCCGATCAGCAATACGGAAAGCAGCACGAGCCAATAATTCGGTGCGAGGGCGAGCCCCAGCACCCCCAGAAACGTAAAGCCCATCCCGATCGGCAAAATGATCGGTGTCGGACGCCGGTCCGCAAACATCCCGACAACAGGCTGCATGACGGAAGAGGTCATGTTCAGCGCAAACACGATGATTCCCGACTGCATGTAGGTCAGCCGCATCGAATCTTTGAAAATCGGCAGAATGGCCGGCACGATGGCCTGAATCGTGTCGTTGAACAGATGGACCAGGCTGATGGCAAGCAAAATCTTGTAGACCGTTGGCTTCACATCAGGCTGTAAGCTTGGCCGCAGCACCTGTCCCGAGGCGGAAGCATCATTTGAAGTTGACATGACGAGGACCCTTTCTTTTGCAAGATGATTGCGCGATGCCGCAAGTCACTCCCATCAACGATCGGATGATCCTGTACCGGTTTTCCCTTCCGATCCACTAGCGAACGACTTGCGTGTACCCTTTATATTACCGAATTGACAAACAGTTTGGGAAGCTTGCAGGTGCAAAAACAGAAAAAAACGCAAGCAGCATAGGCATTTTGCTTTCATGCTGCTTGCGTTGCGCTCGATTTTGCAACCGTTCGCGCTTGGTCCGCGAAACGGTTTTAGCCTTGTTTTTTCAAAGCAACTGCGATTTGCGCCGCTACTTTTGCGTTATGTTTCACCAGCGCGATGTTGGTTTCCAACGATTTTCCGCCGGTAAGCTGTTTCACTTTATCCAGCAGGAACGGCGTAACGTTTTTGCCGGTAATGTTGTTTGCTTTCGCTTCATCCAGCGCACGCAAAATCACTTGTTCTATTTCATTGAAATCCATCGCCGCTTCTTGTGGCACCGGGTTGGCAATCACCGCTCCGCCTTTCAGGCCGAGGTTCCATTTTGTATGCAGCATCGCTGCCGCTTCTTCTGGCGTATCGACGCGGAAATCAACCGGGTTGCCGCTCTCGCGGGAGAAGAACGATGGGAACTCGGACGTTTGATAGCCTGCAACCGGCACCCCTTGCGTTTCCAAATATTCCAGCGTACGGCCGATATCGAGGATCGATTTGCAGCCAGCGCAGACGACAGCGACATTGGTGGAAGCAAGCTCCGTCAGGTCAGCCGATACGTCCCACGTCACTTCCCCTTCGCGATGCACGCCGCCGATTCCGCCGGTTGCGAACACTTCGATGCCTGCCAGTTCCGCGCCGATCATCGTTGCTGCTACGGTAGCGGCGCCGATTTTTCCGGAAGCCAGAATGTGCGGCAAGTCGCGGCGGCTCACTTTTGCCACCGATTTGTTCGTTGCGAATTCTTCCAGCTCGCTTTCGTTCAGGCCGATCTTGATTTTGCCGTCCAAAAAGCCGATCGTTGCCGGCACAGCGCCGTTGTCGCGGATGATTTGCTCCACTTCTTTCGCCATTTGGATATTTTGCGGATATGGCATACCGTGCGAGATGATCGTTGTTTCGAGCGCTACGATCGGCAAATTGTTGTCGAGCGCGTGGCGGACTTCATCGGTAAACGTCAGGTAGTGGTTATTCATGTGTAGTTCTCTCCTTTATGAATTGGTATAAGTGTTCCGACTTGAGCAGCGGGGAAACCGATTCGTTCGTCTGCAGCGTGAGCGCGGAGGCGGCCAAGCCCAGCCTGCAAGCTGTCGCGACCGATTCTCCTTCCGTTACGCCAAAAAGGAAGCCCGATGCGAATGCATCGCCAGCGCCTGTTACATCCACGACTTCAACAGGGTATGGTGCCAAAAGCTGGCTTTCCGTTTCCGTTGCGTAGTAGATTCCTTGCTCGCCCAAGGTGATGATGACGCTCTCGACGCCGCGTTCGCGAATTTTTTGGCAAGCGGCGGCGATGTCCGCTTCCGATTCGATTTTCATCCGGGCGAGAAGCTCCGCCTCTTCTTTATTGGGCAAAATCGCCTTGACCCCGTCGAGTCTCTCCGGCAGTTTCTGCGCTTTTGCCGAGGAAACCGGGTCAATGTACAGCGGGATGTTGTCTTCTTTGCATCGTTTGATCACATACTGCAGGCAATCCGCAGGAATGTTCGTATCGGCAAAAACCGCAGCGGATGCCGCGATGTGCGACCATTTATCCGCGAACATTTCCGGTGTCAGGCGATCGTAAATATCCATGTTTGCGAGCGAGACGACCATCTCGCCGTCGATATCGAGCAACGCGGTATAAGTTCCGGTCTGTTGGCCCGCGAGTACCCAAACCTGACTCACATCGACGCCATGCTTTTTCGTTTCTTCCAATACCCACGCACCTTCTTTGTCGTCACCGACACAGCTGATGAGTGAGGAATGGAAGCCGAGCCTGCCCAAATTTTCGGCGATGTTACGAGAGACGCCGCCGCAGGACTCGCTAATGTGCACCGGGTTGGAGGAATGCAGCTTGACCTTTTGTTTGCCGTGCGCTTTGCGGTCGAGGTTGGCGCCGCCGATGCATGTTAAGAGCCCCTCTTCCCGCAAAATGTAAGCACGTCCTTTTATTTCGCCGCGCTTGGTCAGGTTCGCGATGTAACCCGCCACCGCAGAGCGTGAAATCCCGATCAAATGAGCCAGCTCTTGCTGGGAAAGAAACGGGTTTTGTCGGATGTAATGGAGAATTTGTTTTTCTTTATCCATCTGGGTCCTCCTTCCTTCTCGACTTGCAAACAAAAGTTTATCACACAAACATTTGTTTAACAAGCGCTTTTTCCCTATCGTGTGGTTCCGTTCCGCTGATCAGGTTCAGTCCGGCTGCTTCGCCTTTCTCGCGACAAGCTGGAACACAAGCCGCAGCAGCGGAGGCACGACGAATAAAATAAAAAACGTTCGGAATAACTGATAACCGGCCACCAGCGGCAAATTCGCGTGAATCTCATGCGCGATGATGCCCATCTGGTCCATCCCGCCAGGGGCCAAGCCGAGCAACGCCGTCGCACCGGATACAGGCTGCAGCCTGGTCAGCAACAAGCTCAGCCCCCATGCACCGAGTACCAGCAAAAGTCCGTTGCCGACTGCCAGGCCGAGCGTGCGCGCCTTGTGTGCGAGCATGTCCGGCTTCAAAAGCAAGCCAACGTACGTACCGATCAAAAGCTGAGCGGCATCAACGGCAACTGGCGGAAGTAACGGTCCTTGCAGCGAAAACAGTTGCAGCGCCGCTGTCCCGAATGCCGGACCGAGCAAAAAAGCGGTCGGAAACTTGATTTTGTTCGCGACGATGGCACTGACGATGCAAACGATGGGAAACAATAGCCACTCGATCCCACTCCCCGTGGCAACGTGCTGCTTGACCGCCTCATGCGCCGCAGCCGTACCCCCTTGGCCAAACGGTGTATGGAAGACAATCAATGGCACACAAATGATGATGATCATCAGGCGGATGACTTGTGTCACGGTCACGACGGTGAGATTGACGCCCTCGGTTTCCTCGGCCAGCGTCACCACCTGTGTCAATCCCCCTGGAATGCTGCCCAAAAGCGCCGTTTTGTAATCCGTTCCCGACAGTTTTGCGATGAGTAAGGAGAGACCGGCGCAAAAGAGCAGCAGCGCGGTCGTCATCAGCAGCATGTACGGCAATTGCTGCGACATTCCTTGCAGTGCCGCGACTGTCAACGATTGCCCGATCGTATAGCCGACCACGATCATGCCTGCATTTCGCAAATAGCCCGGCCACTCATACCGCCCCTTGCTTACATTCGACCCGATCAATACGGCAATCATCGGCCCCAAAAGCCATGGAATCGGCGCGTGCAGCAGGTTGAATAGCGCCCCTGCTGCGACCGCTGTCACAAGCGTGAGCAAGATGCGTGAAGCGCGCCGATCCCTCAATCTTGGTGTAATCATCGTCTGACAAGTCCCCCATTCTCCCGATTCTTTCCAATGAATGTGCCGATTCTAGCACGTTTCAAAGGCATCCATCAACATCCGATTCACCGGTAAAGGTGCAAACAAAAGAGACACCCCATGTTTACGGGATGCCTCTGTTCCTGATGATTAACTGATGTGCTCGAACGGCTGCCCTTCTCGCGCGCCGCCTTTTATCGTAATCGAATCGTACTGTTCAGCCGAAATCAGGCTCGCATCGTCTTTCATCAATGCCCAATAGAGCAAGCCGGATATGATCAACCCGACGAACCACGCATTGTCCCAGATGATTCCGAGACCCGGCGTCCATTTGCAAATGACGAGCACGACGACGCCTGCCACGAGCGACCAGATCGCGTGTTTGTTGTAGCCGCTCGCATAGCTGTAGATTCCGTCCGTTTTGTACAGCTCGACCAGATGGAGACGGCGTTTGCGCACGAGCCAGTAATCGGCGATCGCGATGCCATCGATTGGACCAAGCAGGGCTGCGTAGTAACCGAGCCAGAGGAAAATGTAGTTCGAGAAGTTTTCCAAAATGTACCACGGCTGCATCAAGAGCGCGAAAAGACCGGTGATGATCGCGCCTGCGCCGAACGTGAACTTGCGAGGGGCAAGGTTTTCGATCGCACGGGCCGGGGCAACGATGTTGGCGGCGACGTTTGTCGTCAGTGTAGCAAGAACGATTCCAAACGTACCGAGGAAAATGGCAAACGGGCTGAATTTGGCAAGCAGTGCAGCAGGGTCCCAAATCGCTTCTCCGTATACGACGACGGTCGCGGACGCGACAGCTACCCCGATGAAGGAGAACAGACCCATTGTGGAAGGAAGGGAGACGGATTGACCGACGATTTGCGCTTTTTGGCTTTTCGCATACCGGCAAAAATCGGGGATATTCAATGCAAGGGTGGACCAGAAGGCGATCGCGCCGGTTAACGCAGGGAAGAAGATTTTCAGAAACTCGCCTGCGGTTGTGAATTTGGATGGAGCCGACAGCATGGGACCCCATCCGCCTGCGGCTGAGAACGCCCAGACGAGCAGCGCCAGGCTCATCACGATCAGTGCCGGAGCAGCCCAAAATTCCATGCGCTTGATCGCTTCCGGCCCGCGGTAGGCGATCCACACGTTCAAGGCCCAGAAGGCGATAAACGCGATCGGCAGGTGGCCTGGCACGTTCCCCCAGCCCGTCATCGCCATCAGAAGCGTATCGATGGAGGCACCGCCGAACCAGCAGTTGATCCCGAACCAGCCTGCGCCGATGACCGCGCGTGCGATCGACGGGATATGCGTGCCCTTGGAGCCAAACCAGATGCGGGCATATACCGGATACGGGATGCCAAACTTGGTGCCTGCATGCGAATTAAGCAAAATAGGGATAAGGACGATACAGTTCCCCAAAATGATGGTGCCCACGGCTTGCCACCAGTTCATGCCAAGCGAAATCAATCCGGCGGCCATCGAGTAGGCAGGCAGACAAATACACATCCCGATCCACAAGCTGGCATAGTTGTAGCCGGTCCAACTATGCTCCTCTTTTGTGGTTGGGCGCAAATCTTCATTCCATAACGGCGATCCTTTGGAAACATCGGTTCCATGATCCGTTAAGGTTACGATTCCGTTTTCCTCCAGCTGATACTTCATCGGTTCTCAACTCCTTGCCGATTCGTTTTTCAAGGCACAGCATGTTCCCCAGACGGTTACCCAGCGATGCGAGCGGTCGCTGCACACATTCCCCCTTTCAAAGGACATATGCGATCATGAGGAACGAACCGTGGAGTCTTCCCAATAAATGTAGCCGCATGTGATACAATGGATGACTTTTTGCGAGGAGTGCATATCTTTATAATCCGTGATGCTAAAATCGATTCCTTGGCAATTTTCGCATCTGTCTATGGGTACATCTTGCATTTCCATACCCGGCCCCTCCATTCAATATTTTCAGATTATTTTATTTATTCTCATTATAACGTTATATCCTGCTATTGCAATGATAATTTGTACAGTCTGTTATTAATATCAAAATAAATATTTTTACTGTTAAACACAGGAATATTTCATTGCGATTTAATTAAATTCACACGATATTTCCTGCATTCGCGCGCAAACATAAAAAAACTCTCCATCCGTTGACCGGCATAGAGAGTTTTTTCTTATCGATATTGGTTTTTTTGCTTATAGCGCTCCCGCAGCACTTGTACGCTGGCGTTTTTCAAATCATGGATGTCGAAGATGAAGTCGATCCGGATATCGCTGATCTGTGTACAGGGAAAATACGATATGTAATAGATGAACTCGTTGTTCACGTGATATTTGATCCCGTCATACTTCATCTGGAGCAAATACTCGCGCATGATCGCTCCTGTTTTTTCGACGCGGAGCATCGGTTCGGTGTGCCACATGTCATCCGGAAGATTGCCATCCGGGTATTTCCATTCCAACGCATCTTTGCGCAGGTCCGCTTCGTTGTAGTCGCGGTGCAGGATCATCGGATTGTCCAGCGTCAGCTGCTGGCTGATCACCGCCGCAAAATCGTTCTCGGTCTCTGCGTGGCAAAACGCGTACTGCGCCGCCATTTCCGTATCATGGACAAGGTAGATGCCTTCGCCAAAAACCGCCTTCGCTACAACGCCGTCCAGAAAATACCTCCGCTCCTCCCGTTCATATCGTTGCTTATTCACCACGTGCAGCGCCTCGTTGAAGGCGATTCCCCGGTACACGGTACTCATCACGTCCATCCCATCCTTTTTCAAATTGTCAGGTTGTCTCAATGTTTGTGATGATCTGCTTGAATTATCCATATTATCTTAAAATTTATCAGAAATTTCAAATACAAAAAACAGACAGCATGATCGCTGCCTGCTTTCGCCTTGACTTGTGATGGGATTCTGTTCGTCAAGAAACGCTCTTCTGCTGCAAAATGAGCACCGTTCCGAAATATTTGCGCGCATCTGCGGTCAAAATATGCAGCTGCTTCGTTTTGTCGAGATGGGACGGCGGGTTCGGGTGTTCAAACTCGACCACGGCGCCGCTCAAATTTTCCATCACTTTGGTGATTTTATAGCCCAGCGCGACCAGATCATCGATCCGCTCTTTTTCTTCGGCAAATTCCTGGTAAGCTGACATGCGCATTCCCCCCTTTTTACGGTAGCAGCTGAACCATCTTCTCATACGTTTCGGGGCGGCGGTCCCGGTAAAACTGCCATTGGTCCCGCACTTCCGCGATGAGATTGCGATCCATTTCACCGATGACCACTTCCGACTCGTTGCGCGAGCCCATCGCGGCAAAGTTGCCGCGCGGATCGACCAAATACGACTGACCGTAAAACTCCCCGAAATTCCACGGCGCTTCATACCCGACGCGGTTAATCGCGCCGAGGTAATAGCCGTTGGCGACCGCATGAGCCGGCTGCTCCAGCTTCCACAAATACTCCGACAAGCCTGCAATGGTGGCGGACGGGTTAAACACGATCTCCGCACCCGCAAGTCCTAACAGGCGCGCGCCCTCCGGAAAATGGCGGTCGTAGCAGATGTAGACCCCGATCGTCCCGTAAATTGTTTTAAAGACTGGGTAGCCGAGATTGCCCGGCTTGAAATAATATTTTTCCCAAAAACCATGCTGCGGGTTCGGTCCCGCTTGTACATGTGGAATATGGTTTTTGCGGTATTTGCCCAGATAGGTCCCGTCCGCATCGATGACGGCGGCGGTATTGTAATAGACGCCTTCCGCCGCTTTTTCATAAATTGGCAGTACCAGCACGATTCCATGCTGCTTGGCGACTTCCTTGAACAGCTGTGTCGTTGGCCCATCCGGCACAGCTTCCGCAGTCGCGTACCACTTCGGATTTTGCTCGGCGCAAAAGTAGGGTGTCGTAAACACCTCTTGCAGGCAAACGATCTTCGCGCCCTTGGCAGCGGCTTCGGCGATCAGGCTCAGGTGTTTTTCGATCGCATTATCGATATGTACCTGGCACGGCTCATCACCGCTCGTATCGTGCGAAGCCTGGATCAAACCGATTTTCACTTTGCTTACCATGTCACATCCTCCTGTTCATAAGCATGGATTACGCGTTCTCGTGGTTGTAGCGCTTCCGTTTCAAATATTGACCGTTGCCTGGCGTGCCCACGAATTGCTGCTCGCGGATGACGAACTCGCCGCGCGAAAGAACGGAGACGGGCGCGCCTGTGACACGCATGCCTTCAAACGGGTTGTAATCGACATTCATATGGTGTGTCTTGGCCGAAATCGTCCGTTCCTGATTCGGATCAAAGATGACGATGTCCGCATCCGATCCGATTGCGATCGTCCCTTTTTGCGGGAAGAGTCCAAACAGTTTGGCGCTGCGGGTCGAGACGATGTCGACGAACTGGTTTAGCGTAATGCGCCCTTTTTTCACGCCCTCCGAGAACAAAATCGGCAAGCGGTCCTCGATAATCGGCCCACCGTTCGGGATTTTGGAAAAGTCGCCGCGCCCAAGCTCTTTTTTGCCCACGAAATTGAAGGCGCAATGGTCGGAGCCGAGCGTCTGCAGCTGCCCGCTTTTCAAAGCGTTCCACAGCTCTTGCTGGTTCCACTTTTCGCGCAGCGGCGGCGACCAGACGTATTTGGCTCCTTCAAAATCCGGCTTTTCGAGGTATGTTTGGTCAAGCACGAGATATTGCGGGCACGTTTCGCCCCAAACGCGGTACCCTTTTTGCCGGGCTTCGGCAATTTTGGCCGCAGCATCCGCGCAAGATACGTGCACGACATAAAGCTGCGAGTCTGCCAGAGCCGTCAAGAGTGCCGCACGGCCGGTTGCCTCCGCCTCCGCCTCAGGCGGTCGGGTGAGCGCATGGTAGATCGGGTCGGTGTTGCCGTTTTGCAGCGCTTCCTGCACCAAGAGATCGATCACATCTCCGTTTTCCGCGTGAACCATGACCAATGCACCTTGCTCCTTCGCCGTTTTCAACGTACGGAACAAGACCGCATCTTCGGCCTGGAAGACATTTTTGTACGCCATGAACACTTTGAAGGACGTGATCCCTTCGTTTTCGATCACTTCCGGCAGCTCTTCCAACACGCTGTCGTTGATTTCCCCGATCATCAGATGGAAGCCGTAATCGATCACCGCTTTTCCTTCCGATTTGGCATGCCATGTCTGAATCGCGTTTTGCAGCGGCTCGCCTTTGTTCGTCAGGCAAAAGTCGATGATCGTCGTCGTACCGCCGAATGCCGCCGCAATCGTGCCGGTTCGGAAATCGTCATCGGTGACCGTACCGCCAAAGGGCATATCCAGATGCGTATGAGGATCGATGCCCCCTGGAAGGAGATAGCAGCCTTTCGCATCGATGACTTGCGCACCATCAACCGGCAGCTGCCGGCCGATTGCGGTGATCACGCCATTTTCGATGCTTACATCTGCCTGATACGTATCGGCAGCGGTGACAATAGTTCCGTTTATAATAAGTTTTTTCACAGGGGACGCCTCCTTTGGCTTTCGCTAGACTGTTTCCAAATCACATTTCACTGCGGAAATCGCTTTCTGGCGCTCATTCCAGGTCATCGGCTGGTCGCTGTATACTTCCACCATATCGATGGCACCATCGACCGGGCAGACGATCGAGCACAGGTTGCAGCCGACGCAATCTTCCTCGCGCACTTTCAGATAGGCTCCTTGTTCATCGGTGTGCCGCTCGATGCACTGGTGGGACGTATCTTCACAAGCGATGTGGCATTTGTTGCAGTTGATACAGGTGTCGCGGTTGATGCGGGCAACCGCCTTGTAGTTCAGATCGAGATCGCCCCAGTTGGAGTAGCGGCTGACCGATTTGCCGACCAGATCCATGACCGATGCAATGCCTTTTTCGTCAAGGTAGTTGTTCAGTCCGTCGATCATGTCTTCCACGATGCTGAACCCGTGATGCATCGCAGCGGTGCACACCTGCACGCCGGTCGCTCCCATCAGCAAAAATTCCGCCGCATCCCTCCAGTTGGAGATGCCGCCGATCCCGGAGATCGGCACGTTGATTTCCGGATGGCGCGCGCATTCGGCCACCATGTTGAGCGCGATCGGCTTGACCGCCGGACCGCAGTAGCCGCCATGCGCCCCTTTGCCTGCCACGTGCGGAACCGTGTTCCACGTATCCAGATCGACCCCCATCAAGCTGTTGATCGTATTGATCATGCTGATCGCATCGGCCCCGCCCTGCACCGCCGCGTAGGCCGTCGCCGTAATATCCGTAATGTTCGGGGTAAGCTTGACGATGACTGGCGTTTTCGCCGCTTCCTTTGCCCAGTAGGTTTGCTTTTCTACCAGCGCCGGCACTTGGCCCGATGCGGAACCCATGCCGCGCTCCGCCATCCCGTGCGGACAGCCGAAATTGAGTTCCAGCCCGTCGACGCCGACATCTTCCACCCGCTTGACGATCTCATGCCATTTTTCCTGCTTGGGCTCAACCATCAGCGAGGCGATGATCGTATGGTTGGGAAAGCGTTTCTTCGTTTCGAGAATTTCCTTCAGATTCACTTCCAGCGGCCGGTCGGTAATCAGCTCGATGTTGTTGAAGCCCGCTACCCGCTGGCCGTTGAACGTAAGCCCGGCAAAACGCGAGGAGACGTTGATGATCGGATCGCCCAGCGTTTTCCAGACAGCTCCGCCCCAGCCAGCCTCAAACGCGCGCTGCACCTGGTAGCCCGAGTTCGTCGGCGGCGCCGATGCAAGCCAGAACGGATTGGGCGATTGAATGCCTGCCAGATTGATGCGTAAATCAGCCATGATAACTCCTCCTTTGTGAATGCCCTCCGAATGCCTTACGCGCTCTCGCTTTCGACTTTTAACAATTGCTCATAGATGGCATATGCCGCTTGCTTGCCCTGCTCTGCCGCACTGACCACCATCGCTTCGCCCTGTCCGCCGCCAAAAATCACGTCGCCTGCGGCAAAAATTTTCGCATTTGAGGTCTGGTGTGTTTTTTGGTCGATCGTGACCACGCCATTTTTGTGCGCCAGGCCGAACGCCTCGATCAGCGAGTGGTGACGTGTTTGCCCGATCGCCTTGATCACCGCGTCCACGTCCATGGTGAATGCCGAGCCTTCCACCGGTTCAGGTCGGCGGCGTCCCGATGCATCCGGTTCGCCCAGTGCCATGCGGATGCATTCGAGCTGCGCTACATTGCCGTTTTCGTCCCCGATGATCCGGATCGGCTGCGTAAGCCAGCGGAACTCCACCCCATCCTGCTTGGCGAATTCATATTCGAACTCATACGCCGTCATTTCCGCCTCGGTGCGGCGGTACACCATTTTCACGTTGGTGGCGCCGAGCCGGACGGAACAGGTGGCAGCATCGATTGCGGTGTTGCCGGCACCGATCACGGCGACGCGCTTGCCGACAAATGACGTGTCGAGCGGACGTGTCTTGGTGTCCTCAACAAACCGGATCGCATCATAAACGCCTGCAAGCGCTTCCCCTTCGATCCCGAGCATCGGCACCGATGACATTCCAACCGCCAGCACGACGGCATCATAGGAATCGATCAGCTCCTGCGGCTCGATATCTCGTCCAACCATCACATTGGTGCGGATATCGACACCGAGCCCCTTGATTTGCTCCACTTCCCAGAGGGAAACTTCCTGTGGCAGCCGGAACGAGACGATGCCGTACGTGTCAAGCCCGCCGGCTTTTTCCTTCGCTTCGAACACGGTGACGGCAAAGCCCAGCCGCGCAAGCTCCCTTGCCGCCGACAGCCCTGCCGGTCCGCCGCCTACGATGGCGACCTTTTTGCCGTTCGGCTCTCCGGCTGTGAACAGCACAGGATTATTTTTTATCGCCCAATTCGTGGCATGGCGCTGCAAATCGCCGATCAAGATTGGCGCAGACGCGTCATTGAGCACGCAAGCGCCTTCGCACAGCTCTTCCGTCGGGCACACCCGCGAGCACGTCGCCCCGATCGGGTTGGACTCCAGGATGACGCGGGCGGCCCCTTTCAAATTGCCCGAAGCGATTTTTTTGATGAAGGACGGGATGTTGATGCCAGTCGGACAAGCCTTGATACAGGGTGCGTCATAGCAATACAGACATCGATTGGACTCATCCACCGCTTCCTTAGGTTTCAGATCAGGCTTTGCCTCGGCAAAATTCCGCTTGATATCCTCGACGGAAATGAATGCGCCAGAAATTGTGTTCATCCTCTGCCCCCTCCGCAAAAATGCTTGCTAAATATTTTTGCAATTCTGTATATTAAATGTATGTGATCAAAATAACGATGTCAACATTTTTGATTTCATTTTTTATATTTACATTTTTAACAAAAAAATCATCAAAGGATTGCAATGCGCTTACATTTTCAAAAGAGGATGTCATCAATCGCCTGTTTTCGCCTGTTTCATAGGACTTGCGCGCACTTTCTGCTATAATGAATAAAAACAAACGCGAATATCGTTGGATGATATGGAAAAAGAGAAGGGATCGCAGTGAAAAAAGAAGAGCTGCAAGCGGAAATTGCCGCATTGGAAAGCAAAATACAAGAATGCCAGAATCGACTCGCACATTTGTACCGCGAACGCGAGGAGCTGCTGAAGCAGGAAGTGGAACGCGAGCGCTACATTTCGTCCAAGGAGATCATCGATTTGATCTATGAACGCACCGGCAAGCAGAGCAACATGTCGATGATCAAGCGCTGGTCGGATGACGGACTGTTAGGGGAAGTCGTCGATGAAAAGGAGCTTTTTTGGGCGTTGCGATCAAAACAGGGGAAGAAGCGTTTTTTATATCAAAAAAAATATGTCTATGCTTTCCTCTATGAAAAAGGCTACCTCAAGCCAATGTTCGATGTACTCGATCGCGTAAGCCTAAAAGACGCCACAGCGGCAAGCGGCGTCGTCATCAACTCGCAGCTGCATGGCGATCAGTTTACGTATACGATTCAACTGGAAGACACCGGCCAGGTGCGGCAAAATGTCGAAGAAAAACAGATTACCTGGCTTTTGGAAGGAGTTTGAGTGGAGCATGAAAGTCAAAATCACCCTGGAAAACAACGCGTGCAATCAGGAAAAAGGCCGGCTCATCCGCGATGCCAATCGCGAGCTGGGGTATCCGCTGCACATTTCGTTTAGCGAGGACCTGACACGCATCGTGATGGAAGGCGAACATATTTATTTGCCTGACCGCGAGATGCTCTCGCCGGATCTTTCGGTGGAAGGCCAGCTGAAGGAAAAAGGCAAGGGCTACGAGATTTTTCCCAAAGACAAAGGCAAGACCGTCAACCTGCACTTGGACTCCGAGCTTGTCGCCGAGCTTGAGCAGATCAAGCAGCATTTTCATCACAAGACACAGCACGATGTTTTGCTCGAATTGTTCAAAAAAGGCATCGATCAATACAAAACGGAAAACAAGTAGCGCTTTTGGGCGAAACGCTTCTCGCGCTGTCATTTCCACGCCGATATTGGTTGCGCTGCCGCACAGTACGATCGTGTCAATTCCCCTGCGGCGCAGCTGCAGATCGAGATCCGTCCCGAACAAAGCGCCCCACTGCCGCTTTGTTCCTATCGCGCTTTTTTTCGTTCCTCGATCGCACGGTTCAATCTGGCGAGCAAAACGGCCAAATGCTCCGTGTCTTCCTCCGTCCAGTCTTCCAGAACCTCGGTATAGGCTTCCATGCGCTGTTCTTTTGCACGTTGCAAAGCGGCTTTTCCCTCCTCGGTAGTCTGGACGAGGCTGATGCGCGAATCTTTTTCATCCGGTAACCGGGCGATCAATCCTTTGTTCTCCATCGCGGCAACCTGCCGGCTGATCGTTGAAATATCAAGCCCAAACAGCTCGGCGATGCTGCCGATCGAGAGCGGACCGTTGGCGCAAAGCTGCTTCAGTAGCAAATAAGCCGACCGTTCGATTCCGTTTTTGCTGCCATCCAGCGTCCGCTTGTAGTCGGCTCGGCGCATGAGCACGGTCACTTCGTGTTCAATCTGTTCAATCGATTTCAGTTTCATCATCCCCCTCGCTCCTTCGCTTTATTCGATGGGACGTCTTAGCTGTGACACTTGCATTATACAACTTGTAACTTGCATGATACAACGATTAAATTTGTATGATGCAAGCATCATGGGAAAGTGCGCCAATCGCACTTTTTTATGTCGTTACGACCTTACATCGTTAGCCAAATCGAACGATCACGTGCCACAGCTGTTTGATCAGCTGGAACGACTCATCCGATGTTCCCCATTCGCGCCAAAGTCCCGGTGTCATATAAAGGGAAGCTGCGGCCACCCCTAGGTCTGCCGCGTCCAAAAAACCAGGCTTTTTAGCGAAATGCGTATCGATCCATGAGGCAAACGGCGGCATTGCGGGACCGCGGAAATCGTCCGGCACCGACGCCACGGCAAGACGAAAGCCCGGGTGCCAGCGCAGTTCGCAGCTGTGGGCGGCGCAAAGCCTCGCTAGCTACTCGCCGATCGCTGTGCCCTGGAAAGCGGGATCGGCGACGATTGCCGCGACGTCATCCGTTAGCCGGATCTGCCCATGAATTTGCGCTTCGATATAGTCGTCGAGTGCATGTCCGCGCACACCCGCTTTATCGCAGCCGTCTCCCTCACACCCAGCAAACCGCGCCAGTACGCCCTGCACACTCATGCCAGATGTGCCAAGGGCGTTGCCGTTCTGTTCCACCTCCCGCAAAAAGGCAGCGAGCAGCGGTTCGAATACGTCCATCGTTCCAATGCGAGTCGGCCCTGCATGGCTGTCCCCAAAGGTGAAGGTGCAGCGGCTTGTCAGGTGCGGTCTGAGGATGAGATAGCAGGAGCCGAAACGCGGCGATGCTCCGTCCGTATAATGGAGCACGTTGAGCGCACCGTATGTCGGGCGATCCGCTCCCTCCACTCCAGGCACATGATACGTACCGCCGAACAGCTCCTGTTCCCACCGATCGCGATCGCCCCCCCGGAAAAGCGGTTCGACTCCCATTGGTCACGCCGGTTACGAATTGGCTGCGATACGTGCCCTCGCGCAGCAGACCTTCAATCACCGTTCGTCCATCGGGCATGATCCGATCAGGATGGAAGTTGAGCGTGATCGGTGCCTGCGAAACGCGTTGTGCGATCGGCGCGACGTCGATGTCGCCCGAAACGTTGGCACGCGAAAAAATGTCACGCAGCTCGCCAAGTGCCTGAGCGCGCATAAGCTCGGCGCAGCTGCGTACATACCGAATCGCCCCCGCTTGGGCAGCGGTCAAATGGTTTTGACTACCACTTTGCTTGCTCGTTCATCGTAAGCCTCCTCCTTTAACGCTCCAGGTTACCGGCAGGCTTGATCCACAGTTTGCAGAAATCAATCCAGCCGAACGAATCAAGCTTGACTCCATTGAGGGATCGATGATAGCTTGGCGTTCGTTTCATATGGACCCCGTATAGCATCCACAGCTCGTCTTTGAGCAGCTGTTCGATCCGATCGAACACGTCCGCTCGGTCTTTCTCTGCCTGCAAAAGAACGAAATCGTGCAGATAGGTGTCGATCAGCGCACGCTGGCTTTCGTTCAAGAATCGGAAAAACGCGGTTCCCTCGTCTTTGAACAGGCGGAGCATCCCCCATTCGATATCGTTCTCCAGCACTTCGCCGGACAGCATCATATCCGCATCCTCCACCGCGCCCGCATCCAAAAACGTGGTGATGCAGAGCGGATGCAGGCTGAGTGTAAGCCCGACGGCCGCACAGCGTTCTTGCAGCCATGTGGCGTCGCTGTTTTCATCGCGTTTATCGTAGTAATACAAGCGCAGCGTCTCACCCTGATAGCCGCTTTCCGCCAACAATGCGCGTGCCTGTTCCAGCGATTGCTCCACGAACAGCGTCTGGCTGCTTTTCTCCGGCAAAAAGCTGTCCGCTGGCAGATGGCGGGTTCCCTTCAAGTCGCGAATGAGGGCGAGACGGTCGTATACGATCCGCATGGCCTGCCGAAATTTGAGCTGGTGCTGGATTCCCGATTTTTTGAAATTGAAAATGAGATAGCGGCAGCCCTGCTCCCGATATTCAACGTATTCCTCCTGATCCGCTTGCTCCGCATGGGCATCGTCCGCCAATGGGAGCATGTAGTGCCGCTCATCCCGCGCCCGCTCCGGCATATACCAGGACTCGACCCGATCCAGCAGCGCGCGGTGTCCGAAATAGTCGTCAAACGCTTCCAACACCAGCACCTGCTCCGAATTTTCCTTCATCCGGAACGGACCGGTGCCGATGATGGCCCGCTCGTCGAATGCCACGTCATGCGGCAGGATCGACATCGTAACAGAGGACATGTAATGGAGGAAAAAACGGTTCGGCTGCCGCAAATGGAAGGTGATGATCGTATCCGACACCACTTCGATCCGCTCGATGTCCTCGTACTGCCAGCGGGATGTCGAGTGTACCTTGCGAATGCGCTCCAGCGTATCCTGCACATCTTTTGCGGTCAAGACGCGGCCGTGATGGAACCGGACCGCTTTGCGCAAATAAAAGGTCCATCGGCTCCCTTCCGCGTTGCTTTCCCACGCATGCGCAATGGAAGGTAAAAAGCGTTTCTTGGCCGGATCGAACACGAGCAGCGTATCGCAGATTTGCTCCAGGAAGTAGGCTTCCGTTGCCGAAAAGACGAAAGCGGGGTCGAGTGTCGCCAGTTTGCGCCCGCGCGTGACGCGCAGTACATCCCGCCTGCTTGACGGCGTTTCCTCCACCTGAAAGCCGAATTGCGTGTCCAGCAAAACGCGCAAACGCTCGCGGGTGGCTTGCGGCATCGCTTTGTGCGCCATCAGCTCAATCGCCTCTTTCATCCGCCCTTTCGCCAAGAGTTCGCGAAAATACTCGTCAATCACCTCATCGAACTCACGCAAAATCGTCATGTGCGACGGATTGCCCCGGCCAACCCCGGCTGTCCATGCGACCAGCCCCTCCTCGACCAGCTTGCGCATGATCAGCTTGACGTTGCGCGTCGTGCAAAACAGCATATCGGCAAGCGTTTCAACCGTAATCGCAACGGTGCTGCCTTTATGCGGCGGGCTGGGCAGGGATAACAGGATGGTGAGGTAGTGCTCCTTGCATTTCATCTCGTTCGCTCCTAAAAGGTGAAGTCTGTTTCTAAATACTACCCTTTTTCTTCTCCTTTTTCTAGCTACAATGGAACATAACGTTAGGAGGAGGTAATGGATGGATTTTTTTCAGCTTCACCCCAACATACGGATTCGAATCGTCACTTCATTTTTGACCAGAGCCGTGGGCACGATGATCTTTCCCTTCATGGCCATCTATTTCGCCGAAAAGCTAGGCAAGGGGCTCGCCGGCATTTTGCTGCTCACAACGATCATCGCACAGATTCTGACCAGCTTTTATGGCGGTTATTTGGCGGATCGCTATGGCCGCAAAATCGTGATGGTGTACGCGCAAATCGCGCTCGTCATGTCGTTTGCCCTGATGTGCCTGGCCAATTCGCCGCTCTTAGATTCCGCGTGGCTGACGTTTGCGATGATGCTTTTGCAAAGCATCTGCAACGGCATGATCAATCCAGCCGCCGATGCCATGCTCATCGATGTGAGCACAAAGGAAAACCGCACGTTTATGTACAGCATCAGCTACTGGTCGACGAACCTTTCCATCGCCATCGGCGCCTTGTTTGGGGGCTTGTTTTTCGCCTCTCACCGGTTTACGCTTTTTCTGTTGCTGACTGCAATCAGCCTCATCACACTCATGCTGCTTGTCTTTTTCGTGCAAGAAACCTATCGCAGGCAGCCCGATTTGATACGCCCAACGAACCAGCCCGGGATATTGTGCGGCGTCTGGCAAAACTATGTCTCCGTCATGGGGGATCGCCGGTTCATGCTGTACAGCTTGGGCGGACTGCTGTTCATCGCATTGGAATTCCAGACGCCGAACTATGTCGCAGTGCGGCTTCAGCAGGAATTCATCCCCCAGCATCTGTCCCTGTTTGATTGGGGCTCGATCGAAATGACCGGCATCAAGGTGCTCAGCATGATGCAGATGGAAAATACCATTTTGGTCGTCTGTGTATCGCTGTTGGTCACCCATGTCATCAAAAAATACAAGGATACACCTGTCTTGTACAGCGGGATTTTCATGTATACGATCGGCTACTCCATCATCAGCTACAGCAACACGCTCTGGCTGATCGCCGCCGCGATGCTCGTCGCGACCATCGGTGAATTGATGCATGTGCCAGTCCGGCAATCGTACCTGGCCGAAATCGTCAAGGACGAGGCGCGAAGCTCTTACATGGCGGTAAACGGGCTGGTCAATCAGGTTGCCAAAGCCTTGGGAGCATTAGGCATCAGTGCAGGCGCATTCCTTTCGAGCGAAACGATGACCGCTCTCCTGCTTTTGATGGGGCTCGCCGGCTTGCTATTGACCCGCTCCGTGATCGCGAGCCTGAAGCGGGAGAAACGCGAAAAATTGCGAGAGATGGCGACGACGCTGCAAACATGATTTCATGATAGACGAAAGAGAGGTTGCAACAATGGTTTTTCGGATACAGGAGATGGATGAGAGAAACGCGCGGATGATCGCCGCATGGCACTACCCGCCACCATACGACTTTTATAATCTTGGCAGCAGTCCGGAAGCGGTCGCGGAAATGCTGGAACACGACTACTACACGATCTATACGGAGGACAACGAGTTATTGGGCTTCTACTGTCTCGGTCCATCGGCGCAAGTGCCGGCAGGCCATCAATCTGATGCCTACGCAGCTGACACTCCCACCATCGACATCGGGATCGGGATGCGCCCGGATTTGACGGGCAAAGGGTTCGGCTTTGAATTTTTCTCCATCGTGCTGGGTGCGGTAAAGGAAGCGCATCCACATGCATCGGTCCGGCTCACGGTTGCCTCCTTTAACAAGCGGGCCATCCGTCTGTACGAAAACTGCGGATTTGCCAAAACAGCCGAATTCACAAGCCCGCGAACACAGTTTGTGACGATGACGCTTGCCGCACCTGTCCCTTGCACCCACTCATCCCGCAAGTAATGGAAAAAACAAGTTCCCGCAAAAACGAAGGACGCGCTTGCCGCCAATCGTTATGTGCGGGAACGTTTGGTTATCGTATAAGAATTTATAAGTGCTCGCGCTTATAAATTCTGGAGCGGAAGACGGAGTACCTCAGCGTTACTTCCAGCATAGGGATCGGTAAAAACTTCCAAAGGCCGAAGGAGCTGCTTCTCGAAAGGACTTCTGAAAGAAGTTTTTCCTATTGATCGATGTTTTTGCTGCCCGGAAGTCCTTTCGCTCCCAATGTCGGGAGTACGGTTTGCAGGTTCTGGATGACCGACAAGACTTGCTGCGCTCTGTTTACATGATTCAAAATGTCCATCATACTCAGATTGGGCATCGAAAATGGAAGCAAACCTCGCCGTTCTCTGCGTGGCGCAGACTCGCGCGCAAATTCTTTCTGGTATTGTTTCACCAATTCCGGTTGCCGTGAAATCTGTTTGGTTCGCATATTTTTGGTGGTGCGGAGCCACTTGACGAATTCTGGCGACAGCTGTTCCCGGCTTGCTGCAGGCTGTTTTGGCACAAGCATCCCTCCTTTCGCAACGTGCGCATCGGCTCGCGATGTGATCAGTCGCGGCCCTCAAAAAAGCGAGAACGCACGCATCTGCACATATCCCACTGTATGTACGCGAGCCGTGGAAAGGGTTAGGCGGTTTGCTTAATCGCTTGCCCATTTTATGATGTACGGCCATGCCGCTAGTTGGCAGCTTTCTGCGAGGAAGCGGTACGGTTTCGGCTGGCGAGCCGGAGCGCGACCATCCCGGTGACATGGGGAGCTGCCATGGACGTGCCGCTCAGCTTTTTGAACCGATTGCCCGGCCAGGTGGACAAAATATCGACGCCTGGCGCTGTCTGGTTCAAACCTGCGCCCCGCGAGCTGAAGTCGGCGAGCCTCCCGTTTTCATTGAGCGCCCCGACTGCAATCACCTGGGAATAGCGGGCAGGGTACTCGACCGCTTTTCCGTTGTTGCCCGCTGACGCCACCATGATGATATTGTGGGAAGCTGCTTTTTGGATCATGCGATGCAAGGCTTCGCTCGGCTGCGGCATGCCAAAGCTCATATTGATCACCTGCATCTTGTTTTTGATCGACCAGTCGATCCCGCGCAAAATGTTCGTGAGGCTAGCCTTCCCATCTGGGCCGAATGCCTTCACATCGTACAGCTCCGCTTCCGGGCTCACGCCGACGATGCCTCTGTGATTGAGCGAGGAAGCGATGATGCCTGCGACATGCGTGCCATGTCCATTGATGCCGCCACCTGCAATGCGCACCCCGCCTTTCACGCGATCCCGCAGCTCAAAATGCTTGCGAGCGATTCCCGTATCGATCACCGCGATGCGCACGCCTGCCCCTTTTCCATTCCGCCACAGCCGATCTCCCCCCAAGTAACTGACCCCCCAGGGGATGTCGTCGGTTTCAGCTGCATGCACGCTCACCGTCACGTTTTCTTCCACCGCCGGCGCATATTTCATGAAATGGCTCCGGTGCTTTTCAAACAAACTGGCCGGCAGGCAAACCGTCGAAATGTCTTCGTACGTATGCCAGAGGCGATGCGCGTTCGGGGTATTGATTTTGGTTTGCAAAGCTTTCAGGACACTGGGGAAAGAGAGGTTTTTGCGAAACGTAAGAATTTTCATGCTGGTTCCTCCCATTTTTTCTTCGAGCATCGGATGAAAGGCTGGGGTATTGTATGCGGGGACAGAACGGCATGGCTTGGGTGGCTACCTACCAGCGTGAAATTAGGCCCTTTCAAGAGAAAAAAGGCCGGGATACCCGGCCTTCAGCCCTATTCCGTTATGCTTGCAGACGATTCCGAATCTCCAAAACAAGCCGCTCCTGCTCATCAGCAGGCACTCGTTCGCAAAGTCTGGCGGCCATAATCGGCAAAAACCACGCTTCCATCTCGCTCTCACGCTCTTTTTCTGCAGCAAAGTATGCTCGTTGATACTCCGCCACGAAACGCTCCCGAATCGCCATGATTCCCGCTTTCACCGAGTCCGGAAGATTCGGCGGCAGCGCGGCGTATTTGAGGATGACGATCGTGCGCGCCACATCTGCAAGCGCATTGCCGGACACGGCTGTCATCCAGTCGAGAATGACCGGCCCGCCCGCCGTGTACAAAATGTTGTCGGGATGAAAATCCATATGACACAATTGGTCTTGTACCGGCAACTGATCAAGATACGTTGCTACCGCCTCTTTTTCATCGGCTGTCAACGGTTCGGCAACATGCAGGTTGCGTTTCAAAATCGCCTGAAGGCTCGGCAGGTTCTCCGCTTTTGCCTGATGGACCCGGCGGTGCAGCGCAGCGAACTCGTTTGCCAGCTGCGTCACGGCTTCCGGCTGATGAATCAGCCGCTCGATCAAACTCGTTCCGTCAACCCGCTCATACACAATGCCAAGACGACCTTCCGCCTCAACCTTGCCGAATGTGCGCGGGACCGGCAGGTTGGCACCCATTACCGCCTCATGCGCGAGAAACTCCTGGTCGATCAGAAACGAGGGCACCTCCGGCTTAAACAGCTTGAGGACGTTGCCCCCCTCCCATATGTATACATCCGCGGTTTTTCCACTTCCGATGTGCTGTCCTGCCATTCGATACGAAACCCCTTCCCAAGACTTTTCTACCCGGGCTTTTTCCCCCCGCGTTCTACTAGATTGTACCGCGCCGTTTCGCAGAAGAAAATCCTCTCTTTGCTTTTTTTTGGTATTTTGGCAGGAGCGGCGGGCAACAATAATCTGCATGATCGAAGTGATCTTTTTGGTAAGAGGGGCAAACAGATGCAAAGCGAGCTGAATCAAGAATTGCTGCAAAACGTCTGGGAAGAAATCATCCACAAAACCAAGCAGTCCAAAAACAACCGACTCTATCATTATACGAATGTGAACGGATTGCTCGGAATCATCAAAGACCGCGGCTTCTGGGTCTCCAAAGCGGATTTTTTGAACGACAGTGAAGAAATCATTTACATCAACCGGATTCTCGACGGCGTTTTTGACAAATTCCAGACGATGGTGGAAGCCCAATTCACCGAAGATGAGACGAGCCGCCACCTATGGGCGATGTATCTGAAAGTCATGCGCGAGGTGCGGGATCGGATCGACTATTCCGGTGAGGAGCTGGAAATCTTCGTTTTATCGATGTCCGAAAACCTGGATTCGCTGACGCTCTGGTATAACTATGCCAGCGGGGACGGATACTGTGTCGGCCTCGACACCCTTGAATTCATTTCCGCTTTCTCGGTGGACAACGGGATTCTTCACGACGACCTGTATTGTGTGATCGGCGAGGTCGTTTACGAACGGTCCGAACAGGAGGAACAGCTGCTCACGTCCTTTTTGAAGCTGTTCTCGTTCGTGAAAGCGCACCTGTATCAAATCGCCGAGCTGGAAAAAACGTTGTTTCTCGGCATCGTCGCAACCATCATCGGACACTCGATTTTTTTCAAGGACGCGAATTTTGCCAACGAGGAAGAGTTTCGTTTGGCCTTCATCAGCAAAGACCTCGCCAATCAAGTCAAATTCCGCGGCCGGCGCGGCGTCGTCATGCCTTACATCGATTTTCAGTTCAAGGACAAGCTCCCGCTGCGGCACATCGTGATCGGGCCGCGCAACAACAGCGACATCGCCAAAAAAGGCGTCACCTACTTTCTGAAAAAAAGCGGATACGACCTGGAGCAGATTCAGGTGGATTACTCGTCGGTTCCGCTGCGGTATTGAGCAGATGGCGTTTCGTGATAATCCTCGTGATTTTTTCAAAGAATAAGTCTGTGAAAATACGTTCATGAGGAGGATTCGTATGCAACAGGAGCAACAAACGAACGGGAATGTAAATTCCCTTTTGAAACCATCATTTGCCGGAACGGATGCAAAAAAAGTAAAGCAAGACATTCAAAAAGATTTGCGCGCGGGACAAGGTGCAATGACTGCTCGAGAGGCAGGAGCGATGCGGGAGTAACTAACAAAAAAGCAGGGAAACGTCCCTGCTTTTTTTGTTTATGCGGAATGGCTAGGCGTGAAAAGCTTTCCCGACAGCTTTTCCAGCATATCTTTTGTCATGCGGTCCAGATCGTAGGCGGCACGGAAGCCCCATTCCGCTTGTGCGGCGGAAGGATCGATCGAATTGGGCCAACTTTCCGCAATCGCCTGGCGAACCGGATCGACCTGATACGTGAGGGTGAAGCCAGGCATATGCTTTTTGATCGCTGCCTCGAAATCTTCCGGCGCGGCGCTCATCGCGGTTACGTTGAAAGCGTTGCGGTGGATCAGCTTCGCCGGGTCCGCTTCCATCAAGTCAACGATGGCTTGCAGCGCATCAGGCATATACATCATGTCCATGTAAGTGCCTTCGCCGATGTAAGAGGTGTACGCCCCTTTTTTCAGCGCTTCGTAGTAAATTTCAACCGCATAGTCGGTCGTGCCGCCGCCTGGTGGTGCTACATAGGAGATAAGCCCGGGAAAACGGATGCCGCGCGTATCCAGTCCAAATTTATGATGGTAGTAATCGCAAAGCAGCTCGCCGCTCACTTTGTTGACGCCATACATGGTTGTCGGGCGTTGGATCGTGTCTTGCGGCGTGTTGTTTTTTGGCGTGCTCGGTCCGAAGGCGCCGATGGAGCTTGGCGTGAAAAATTGGCATTGCAGCTCGCGCGACACTTCAAGCGCGTTGACCAGGCCGCCCATGTTCAAATTCCAGGCGAGCAACGGTTTGGCTTCGGCTGTCGCTGACAGAAGCGCTGCCAGATGGATGACGGTATCCACTTTGTATGCTTGCGCAATCGCAAACATCGCTTTGGCATCCGTTACATCAAGCAGTTCAAACGGGCCGGAGTTTACAACTTCATTGTCCGGCTTTTTCTGAATATCGGTAGCAATGACGTGATCCGCGCCATATTCTGCTCTCAGCTTGGTGACGAGTTCTGAGCCGATTTGGCCCAGCGCTCCGGTTACGAGTATCGTCTTCATTGCAGAATCCCCATTTCTTTGCCGACTTTTTCGTAGATGGCCAGCGCTTGATCCAGCATGTCGGTCGTATGGGCTGCCGTCGGCATGTTGCGGACGCGGCCGGTTCCTCTCGCAACGGTCGGGAACACGATCGCTTTGGCGTAAACGCCTTCCTGGTACAGCTTTTTGCTGAATTCCTGTGTCAGCTGTTCGTCCCCGATGATGCATGGCGTAATCGGTGTCTCGCTCTCGCCGATGTTGAAGCCCAGCGCTTTCAACCCGCGCTTCAGGTAATTGCCGTTTTCCCACAGCTTGTCGTGCAGTTCGGTGCTCGCCATGAGAATGTCGATCGCTTTGGTAGCGGCTGCGACATCGCCCGGTGTCAGCGCGGTGGAGAACAGGAACGGTCGGGAGCGCACTTTCAGCCAGTCGATCAGCTCTTTGCGGCCGGCAACATAACCGCCGACGACCCCGATCGCTTTGGACAAGGTACCGATTTGGAAATCGATTTGGTCCGACAGCCCAAAATGCTTGACGGTGCCAGCCCCCTTTCCTGTAACCCCGGAGCCATGCGCGTCATCCACATACGTGATCAGGTCGAACTCGCGCGCCACTTCCACGATTTCCGGCAGCTTCGCGATGTCGCCGTCCATGGAAAACACGCCATCGGTAATCACCATGATTTTTTTATAAAGACCCGATTCCTTTGCCGCTTTCGCTTTTGCGCGCAAGTCTTCGATGTCGGCATGCTTGAACGGGATGATTTTGGCTTTGGACAAACGGCAGCCGTCGATGATCGAGGCGTGGTTCAGCTCGTCGGACAGGATGGCGTCATCCTTATCCATGACGGCAGAGATCGCAGCCATATTGCAGTTGAAACCGGACTGGTACGCGATTGCGGCTTCCGTGTGCTTGAAAGCAGCAAGCTTTTCTTCCAGCTTCACATGCAAATCAAGCGTGCCGTTGATCGTGCGCACTGCACCTGCACCCACTCCATATGTCTGAATCGCGTTGATAGCCGCATCGACCAAGCGCGAATCGGTCGCCAAGCCGAGGTAGTTGTTGGAAGACAGGTTAATCAGTTTTTTGCCGCCGATGGAAATGATCGGCCCGTTGGCGCTTTCCAATGGCTCGATTGTATTGTAAAGACCTTTTGCCTTCAAATCTGTCAAATTCTCATGCAGGAAATTGTTCAAAATGGTGCTGCCCACATTCATTCCCTCCCGATTGATCCGCTTGGCCGTAATTTCCACGCGAATGAAAGTCCATACCACGCGCACAAATTAAAAGCGCTTAAACGTATGTAAAATCTCACTTTTTGATTATTAATGTAACACCTATAATCGAAAATGTCCATATGGGAAGGACGGATTTTTTCGTGTTTTCGGCACATTTTTTTGCCTGCCTCCCCTTTCTAACATCCCCTCCTTTCAGCGATAAAAGTCATCGGTGCAAAAGAAAATAGCCCTTTACCGGCTTGCTGCGATGGGAAAGAACGCAGCAAGCCGATAAAGGGCTTTGTGCATGTTTGAACGTTTCCTTGCTTTTTGCCGAAAAATTAGTACCATTCTGGCTCGTCTTCATGCCATTTTAGAATCGTCTCATCTGGATGATACTGGTATCGAGCAAGATTGATCAGGCGATCCGCGGCGATTTCTACCCCTTCTTCCCGCAAATATTCCGCTTGCAGCTCGGCTGACGCAGAATCGCGCAAACCGATCTCGCCCTTGGAATTGATCACGCGATGCCAGGGCAGGTTATGCTTTTTGCTCATGGCGTGCAAAATGCGGACGACTTGCCGCGCCGCCCGCGGACTGCCTGCCGCTCGGGCGATTTGCCCGTAGGTCATGACTTGTCCTGCGGGTATTTGCCGGATGATGGCGATGACGTTTGCGGTAAATGGTTTCACGGTAAGCCCCGCTCCCGTCATGATGCGAAATAGGGCAATGCAAGCAGCTCGCGGCAATCTTTGATCCAGGCGATCGGCGACACGTGATGACGCTCCATTTCGTCCGGCTTTCCCCGATACGCGATGAAGTCCACTTGCGCATCTTGCGCCGCCTTGCCATCGATCCAGGAATCCCCGACCATGATCCAATCATCCGGCCCAAGGTGCGGGTAGCTGCCCAGGATGGCCAAAATGCCGGACGGCGACGGCTTTAATGCGGTCATATGCTCACGGGCGTAAATGGCGTCGAAAAGGTCCGCGATTCCTGTTTCACGGAGCGCCTCCCAAGCGGCGACAGACGCATTGTTCGTCAAAATGACGAGGCGGTGGCTGTTCTTCAGCTGTGTGAGCACCTCGACGACGTTGTCCTCAAGCTTGGCTCCATGCATTCCTTCTTTTTCGATCTGAGCAACTTCATCCCAAATTCTGTGTTCCATGCTTGCCGTCAAACGCCCTGACTGGCGCCCCCATTCAATCAGCTGCGATGCGGTTTTTCCTTGCCAGTCAAGCGTTGGCTCGCACAGCTGAAATTCAACCAACAGCTCGTACACCGTCCGTTTCATCTTGGGAAAATCAATCGATGATTGGAGCAGCGTATTGTCCATGTCAAAAATGATCCCTTGCCTCTTCATTTCTTTTCCCTCTCCCCGACAATCTGGCACCAAGCCATTCCGTTTCGCTCATTTTACCATCAAATGCAAAAAGAGACGAACGGTTGGCCGCCTCATCTCTTTTTTGCAGGTTCTCTATGCCGTTACACGACATCATATCCTTGATCTTCAATCGTGGTTTTCAAACTCGCTTCATTTACAGCCGCTTCATCGTAGGACACGGTCACTTTGTTGCCGGCCAGGTCTACTTTCACAGCGCTTACGCCGTTTACCTTGCCCAAAGCGCCTTCGATCGAGTTTACGCAGTGATTGCAAGACATTCCTTTTACGTTCAATGTTACGGTTGTCATTTCATTTTCCCTCGCTTTATTGGATTTTGGCTCGTTTCAGACGCAGCGCATTCAATACGACAGATACCGAGCTGAACGCCATGGCTGCTCCCGCTACCCATGGGGCGAGCAAGCCGATCGCTGCGATCGGAATCCCGACCGTATTGTAGAACAGCGCCCAAAACAAGTTTTGTTTAATGTTCGCCATCGTTTTGTGGCTCAAGGCGATCGCCTCGGCAATGCTGGTCAGCTCGCCGCGCATCAAGGTCAGATCGGCTGCTTCGATTGCAATATCCGTCCCTGTTCCGATCGCCATGCCGACATCTGCCGTGGCAAGCGCCGGCGCATCGTTGATACCGTCGCCTACCATCGCTACTTTTTTCCCCAGCTGCTTGAAGGATTCTACTTCACGGGCTTTCCCCTCCGGCAAAACCTCAGCGCGAACCTGTGTGATGCCCACCTGGCGTGCGATTGCTTCAGCTGTCCGCAAATTATCGCCGGTGATCATGACCACCTCCAATCCCAGTTCATGAAGTTTGGCAATCGCTTCGCGGGAGCTTTCCTTGACCGTGTCTGCCACCGCCACGATCCCTGCCAGCTTGCCATCGATCGCAGCGAGCATCGCGGTTTTTCCTTCTGATTCCCATTGCTCCAGTTGCTGCGCGACGGCGTCAAAGCGTATGCCTTCGCGGCCCAGGAGCTTGCGTGTCCCGACCAGGAGCGCTCGCCCGTCAATCCGCGCCGAGATACCGTAGCCGGGTATCGCTTCGAACTCCTGTGTTTGCTGCAACGTCAAGCCGCGTTCCACGGCTCCTTGCACGATGGCCTGTGCCAACGGGTGCTCCGATTGTTTCTCTGCGGAAGCCACCAGCGTGAGGAATTCTTCCTCCGTAATGCCGTTTTGGGGCAGTACATCGGTTAAAGCAGGCGCTCCTTTGGTGATCGTACCGGTTTTATCCAGAATGATGGTATCGAGCTTGTGCGTTGCTTCCAGATGCTCGCCGCCTTTGAACAAAATTCCGATTTCCGCGCCTTTGCCTGTGCCGACCATGATAGAGGTCGGGGTTGCGAGTCCGAGTGCGCATGGGCACGCGATAACCAGCACGGCGATGGCATTTTCCAGTGCTCCGGTGAAATTGCCTGGATCGACCATGAAGTACCAAACCAGGAAAACCAGTACCGCGATACCGACGACAATCGGCACGAATACGCCGGAAATGCGATCCGCCATACGTTGAATCGGCGCCTTGGACCCTTGTGCCTCTTCGACGACTTTGATGATTTGCGCGAGCGCGGTGTCTTTGCCGACCTTTGTCGCTTGATACGTAAGTGTTCCGTTTTTGTTGATGGTGGCACCGATCAAAAGGTCACCCGCTTTTTTGTCAACCGGTACGCTCTCGCCGGTCAGCATCGATTCGTCTACTGCGGATGCACCGGACAACACGATACCGTCTACGGGTATTTTTTCACCAGGTTTCACCATGATCACGTCACCTGTGACCACTTCTTCCATCGCGATGGTCAGCTCTTGCCCGTCCCGGATGACCGTCGCCGTTTTCGCTTGGAGACCCATCAGCTTTTTGATCGCTTCCGATGTGCGTCCTTTTGCCAACGCCTCGAACAATTTGCCCAAGATGATCAGCGTGATCAAAATGGCGCTCGTTTCAAAGTAAAGCTTGTCGCCGCGCCCGCCGATCGTTGCAGCCAAACTGTAAAAATAGGCGGCGGATGTTCCGAGCGAGACCAGCACATCCATATTGGCGCTGCCGTTTTTCAGTGCTTTGTAGGCGCCTCTGTAAAAGGGCCAGCCGATGATGAACTGTACCGGCGTGGCAAGCGCGAGCTGAACCCACGGATTCATCAGCAGATGCGGCATATACAGATGGGACCAGTTGAAATGCGCGGCCATCGTGTACAACAGCGGCAGCGACAGCATCGCAGAGACTGCGAAACGAACTTGGTGGCGGCGGATTTCCTTCCCGCGATCGTCTGCCTTTGCGCTGGCAGTGACCGGGAGTGTCGCGCCGTATCCGAGATCCTTCACCTTCTGGATCATCTGGTCAGGACCGGTTTCTTGCGGATTGAACTCGACCGTCGCCCGCTCCATCGTCAGGTTCACATTGGCGTCGGTGACCCCGGGCAGCTTTTTCAGCCCTTTTTCGATGCGGGTGGCACATGCGGCACACGTCATGCCGGTAATATCGAGATTCACTTTTTCCAGTGCGACCTTATAGCCCAAGTCGGCTACTTTTGCCTGCAGATCGCTTACGCTCACCTTGGCCGGGTCGAACGTCACCGTCGCTTTTTCCATGGCGTAATTGACATTTGCCTGCTCGACGCCGTCCATCTTGCCGAGCCCTTTCTCAATCCTTATGGCACATGCTGCACAAGTCATGCCTTCCACTTTGAGCGACAAATGGTTTGTTGCCTTGGGTTTATCCATCACTTCACTGCTCATTATGTTCACCTCTAACGGTTTCGCTATCGTTCCATGGCTTTATATTACTATACCCCCCTACCCTATGTAAAGGGGCGATATGCGTTTTTTCCCTTATTTTTTTCGTTCATGATGCCCATATCTTGCCCTGCCTATGAAACATTCGGGTTTCCGTTGCTTTTTTGTGCTGTCGCGACAGGATTTGGCATCGCCCGTATCGTAGGTATACAAGACTCTGAACAGAAAGAAGGATTGTCAGATGAGCCACCCTTCGCTCTACACGTCCCGCGTGCTTGATGCCGCTGATGCGGAACACTATGTCGCTTTGCGTCTGGAAGCATTGCGCACCAACCCGGAAGCGTTTTTGGTTACCTATGAGGAAAGCGTCGCGGATGATAATCTGCTCGCTGTTTATCGCAGCCGCTTGATGCCCACTCCTCTCTCTTTTACGATGGGCGCATATCGCGGTGAAGACTTGGTCGGCATGGCGACATTGATCCGCTCCGATCGGGAAAAAATCCGCCACAAAGCTTCACTGGTCGCTGTCTATACGACACCTGGCGAACGCGGAAAAGGCGTGTCCAAAATGCTTTTGTCCGCCATGATCGAGAAAGCGCGCGAGTGGGAAGGCGTCGAGCAGATCACGCTGACCGTCGCCAGCGAAAATGTCCCGGCGGTCAAGCTGTACCGTTCGCTCGGGTTCGAATGGTTCGGAACGGAAAAGAAAGCGATGCTTCATCAAGGGGTATATGCGGATGAAGATTACATGAAGCTGATGTTGTAAGCAGTCCTGCGTGTAGAGTAGAGAACTGAAACTTTCTGGCGACCTTTAGATCGCCAGAACTTGTTTCAGCTCCCCCTCATCAAACCGTACGTGAGGTTCTCCCTCATACGGCTTTCCGATGTTCTTCTTTCTTTGGCATGCGGCTTTTCCTTAAGCAGCTAATTTCACCAATGTTCCTCTCGTCTGCATGATTACTTCTCCGACTCGCGCATGTTTCTTTCGCTCATTTCTTTTCTTGTTCCAGAAGAGAGTAAGTCGTTCGATCACATACCAATCGATGCGATTTCCCCATTTAGCTGATATGGGCGAGATGAAGTAGTAATTCTTAAAGCCTTGCAACTTTCGGTTCAGTCCCTTTACCAAATCCTCTAGGCTCCAGAAAAGTTTGCTTCTGGGCTCTGTGTATTCCTTGATTTTACGTCTCATATTCTTCATGGCTTTCTTGCTTGGAATATGAGACATCACGAACACTTTACTTCCACCCTTGTTTAGGACTGGAAACTTTCGATGGTGGAGCCCTAGAAAATCGAAACCGCTCGAGTGATCCCAAATGTTGACAAGCCTTGATTTCTCCTTGCTCAGGGTAAGATCCAGCTTGCTCAAAATAGCTTTTATTACCTGGATGCTTTCCAGTGCTTCGGCTTTGGTTCTGCACATGACCACAAAGTCGTCTGCATAGCGAATGAGCTTCCCAAGATGAGCAAATTGTTTCTCCCAAACCGTGTCCATATAGTTAAGGTAGATGTTGGCTAAGAGGGGTGAGATGACTCCACCTTGCGGCGTCCCCCATTCCGTTTCATGGAACTGCTCATCTTCCATGACTCCAGCCTTTAGCCAATTTCGGATTAGTTTCAGGACACGTCGGTCGCTGATTCTCATTTCGACCAGCTTCATCAGCTTTTCTTGGTTAATGTTGTCAAAGTATCCTTTGATGTCAACATCCACTACCCAATACGCTTTCTTGCTGGCTTTCCTGATCTGTGCGACCGCTTGGTGGGCATTCTTCTTTGGGCGAAACCCAAAGGAGCAGTCCTTAAAGTCGGCTTCAAAGATTGGTTCAATGGTCATTTTCGTTGCCATTTGCACCACCCTGTCTCGGATGGTTGGAATACCTAGCGGTCTTTCTTTTCCGTCTGGTTTTGGAATAAAGGTGCGTTTTACAGGGAGTGGTCGATACTTCTTCCGTTTGAGGTCGATATAGATTTCATTTAGGAATCGGCTTTCTCCGTATTCCTCCACAATCTTTTGGATTGATTGACCATCTACCCCTCCGCTGCCTTTGTTGCTTTTGACTCTTTTCCATGCTTCGGCAAGAATATCTGGACGAAATATCTTGTCGTACAAGGCGTGAAACCGCCGTTTTGGATTTTCCTTGGCACAAAGATATAGAGTTGTCCAGAGTTGTCGAGCTTTTACGTTGGTGTAGTTAGCAAGTTTGCTTGCATTCACTCACTCTTACCTCCTTTCAACCCGTGAACAAAGCAGGGTATTGCCTTTCCCTTTCGGCGTCCTTCCCTCCGCAAGGTTGTGTTGTCCTTGCGTTCGTTGGTACTATGACCCCCTCCGACTCCCTTCCTGCCGTCCACCACTTCCCTTTCGGTTATAGGCTTTCGCTTTACACTCTCCGAGAGTGTGCAGGGGAGGGTCTCCCCAGTTCCGTTACTTACTTTCTCAACATACCGATCCCTATACCCCGAGAGGTTCTTGGGTGCTGTACTCCAAGTTCTCCGCACCTTCCATGGACTTCACCTTGTACCCCCAGGTTCGTCTCCTCCTTGTCCACCTTTCAGTGGTCTTTTTTAACGAGGCGGCAGGATTCACTTTATGTTACGGTCTGCTGATTTGCTCGCAACCTTTCGGGTTGCTTTGTCACAGGGCTTCAACCTTAGGATTTCTCCACCAGTTGCCTGTCAGCTACGAGGCGACTTGGCTCTTACCTCGGTTGGACTTTCACCAACTAGCAATTAACGGCTTGCTGGGCGCGCGGATACGCAAAAAGCGCCTTATCGTTGGATAAAGGCGCTTTTGTGTTTTTTTCCGATTTATTTTTTCGTAATTCCAATCTCAACGTCCAAATCTTCCCCGCTGTCTTTCGCTGTCAGCATGATCACTTCATCTTTAACCTCAAGATCATATGCGGAGTCAATCTCTTCATTCTCCTGCAACGCATCTGCGATCTTCTCGGCAATTTCCTTTGCGGTATCGTTGTCATCGATGGTAACCGTGACAGTCTCGTTGATATGATCATCTTTCACCTTCACCGCATAGGTAGAAGCGGAAGTCGCATCCGACTTGACCGTAATGTTCCACGATTCTGCAACGGAGGCATTTTTCAGCGAACCTTTG
This sequence comes from Brevibacillus fluminis, assembly GCF_052072235.1. GTDB lineage: Bacteria > Bacillota > Bacilli > Brevibacillales > Brevibacillaceae > Brevibacillus_D > Brevibacillus_D fluminis_A. The sequence goes on from NZ_CM125436.1 coordinate 2,960,884, forward strand.
TCGACAGACGTATCCAAGCCGAGCTTGTCGAGCGCGCTTCCCGTGAATTTGATGGAAGGAACCACGTCAGTCGGGCTATTGTCGGTTTCAAAAACAAATCGGTCATCTTCATAAGAAACGTTCACGCGGCTGTTATCGTCCAAAGCATCGCCGATCGCAGCTTCCAATTCAGCAGCCGCTTCCTCGCCATCGTCCTCGCTGCCATCGATGCCCGCAAGATCGATCGACGCGAACGCCTTCCCGTTCAAGGAAATCGAGAGGGTTTCAGCTGAGAGATCAGGTGTGCTGTTGGAGAGGCGGGAACCGGTTTTCACCGCTTCTTGAAAAGCATCGGCTTTTTTGCCGTCCGAAATCTTTTCTACCTTGAACGCTACCTCTTCATCTGTTGTATACGCATAGATGGTCTGAATCTTATTGTTTTTCAAAACAAGCTCGATTTTCATCCCCACATCCAGAGAATCGAAGCTCGACGATTTGCCATCCAGTTTAACAACCGCATCATCAGCTACTTCATATGTTTTGGAACCGATGGTCAGCTCCTCATCGGCTTTATCGATCTTGGCAATGGTTCCTTTTACATGGTTGCCAAGGTCGACATTGCCGAATTTGCCGAGCAAGCGGTTTACGAACACGGCCATTTCGGCACGAGTTACCGGTTTGTTCGGTTTAAATGTCTTGTCTCCGTATCCTTCTACCAGCGATTGCAATAATGCGAAAGACAAGTACGCCTTGTCATCGGATGAAAGCGTGGAAATGTCGCCGAAATAGAGAGCGTCATCCGAACTTTCATCGAATTCGGAACCTAATGCGTTCACCAACAGCTTGATGACAAACATTCTTGTCGCCGGTTTGTTCGGTTGGAAGTCCTTGTCATCCACGATGTGATTGATCAATGCCAGTTTGACCGCATGTTGCGCCCACTCGGGAACATCTTTTCCTGTGTAGTCATCTCCGGCCGTCAGCAGGTCTTTGTTTTGCGTTAGCAAATTGATCACCATCGTCAGCGCTTCAAGCTGTGTAACCGGCTTGTTCGGGCGGAACGTGTGATCCGGATACCCCTTGATAATCGATTTATCCACCATGATTTTGACAGTCGCTTCTGCCCAATGCTTCTGCAAGTCGGAAAAGTCCGCTACCTTGATCGGATAGGCGTTGCCTTTCCCTTTTCCTTTATGATCATTTCCATGTCCCTGTCCATGGTTATTTTCTTTCGCGCTAACCGCTGTTCCAAACGTTACCATCAATGTCCCGGCCAGGACCGTAGGCAAAATCTTATGTTTCCATGTCTTCATACCAGATGCCTCCTCGATTTTGTTTCTGACAATTCTGGTAGACGGGCGCAGGAAACAAAAGGTTGCAAATTTTTGGACCCATCTGGCATACTTTTCTTTGAACCATGAAATTCCATATTTTGCTGGCTCTTCAAAACGACAACATCCTAAATAGTTGGAGCTGATTCATGATGAAAAAAGTCTGCCTGTTATTACCGAACGGCTTTGAAGCAGTTGAGGCAAGCGTTTTTACAGATGTATTTGGATGGAATAAGGAGGAGGGCGATGGTTCCACCGATCTTGTTACAGTCGGCACACGGAAAGAACTAACGTGTACGTTTAATTTTACGGTACGACCTGAATTATTGATTGAAGACGTCCACGTCGATCAGTTTGATGCCCTTGCATTACCGGGAGGGTTTGATCAAGCGGGTTTTTACGAAGATGCGTATCGAACTGACGTGCTCGAACTCATTCGAGCGTTTGACAAACAGGAAAAAATCATTGCCTCCGTCTGTGTTGGGGCATTGGTACTCGGAAAAAGTGGGATTTTGCAAGGAAGAAATGCAACCACTTACAATTTAGAAAATGGAATGAGACAAAAACGACTTGCTGAGATGGGCGTGAATGTCATTCCTGATCAACCGATCGTCATTGACAGGAACATCATCACGTCCTATAATCCTGCGACTGCCTTTGATGTGGCTTTTACCCTGCTCGAGCTGCTTACTTCCCTAGAAAATGCAAATCATGTAAGAAAGCTTATGGGATTTCTTCCGTCAGAGTAGCATACGTGTGATTGCCTAGCCGGGTTGGGCCAAGCTTTGTAAGGTAACCCACCACATTTAGAGATACACGGATTGGTGTTTTTCATGGATTCTCCCAGATGGGTGGGTTCTTCCTTCTGGCTTTGCTATCTCGTCATGCTCTCAGCATCTTTTAGTTGCTTGATGCTATAGCTCAATTGAATCGTTCTGCCTGTTCGCGGATCGCGCAGCTTCGCCAAAAACGTCTCGCCGAACAAGAATGTGCCGGAATGAAGCGGGAGCGTCCCGCAAAATACAGCCATTCCCCCGCTCACATAGTCGCGTTCCCGCAAAATGCGGAACAGCTCGTCCGGATTGAGAAAGCTACCCAACGTCCCGCGTTGATAGAGATGCTGGACGCCGCCATCGATGACCCAGCTTTCCATCTCGATTTCATCCCAATACGCCCGGATGGTATCAAGCGGCCAAACATGCGGCGAGATCGGCTTTAGGCAAACCTGCTTCGATTTTTGAATCGAGCTGGCTTCCAGCACCCGATCCGTATGATCGCTGCCGAGCCCCACATACCACGCTCCGTTAATATCCATGAGCACTGCTTCCGCCTCACCGCTGCTATGGTTTTGCACGACGGTAATTTCATCGGTCACCTGCATGAGCTGCGGGGAGAGATCGTAGATCATCGGCACGCGCGGTGGAGCCGGTATGCCCAGTTCTTTCAGTTCGTCAATGTGCCGTTGAACGGCTTCCTGGTCTTTTCCGGTATACCCTGCGATAATCAGCCGGGCCGGTTCCCATTCCAGCATTGTTCCGTTGCTTTGGAGTTTCATCAGATCAGTCCTCTCTCCTCTCCATTTTTGTCAGCGCAATACGCGATGCTTTAACTGCGGGAATGTCTCCCGGATGTGGGCGATTTGCCCCAGATCGATTTGCGCTTTCACAATCGCTTCTTGCTCTCCCCCCGAGGCGATGACGACGCCCCACGGATCGACCACCTGGCTGTGTCCTCCCAGCAAAGTGCCTCTGGTCGTTCCCGCGCAGTTGCTTGCGATCAGATAGCATTGATTTTCCAATGCCCTGACCTGATTGAACAAATTCCAGTGCATCAGCCGCCGGTGCGGCCACGCGGAAGTGACCAAGAGCAGTTCGGCCCCACGATCAACCTGCCTGCGGAACAGCTCGGGAAAACGCAAATCGTAACAGGTGGCCAAGCCTACCTTGCCAAACGACGTATCCACCACCGTTATGTCGTCGCCGCGGGTCAACAGCTTTCCCTCGTCCGAGCCGTAGCGGAACAAATGAATTTTGCGATAGGAAGCGATCTGGCGGCCTTGCGGATCGAACATCACGCTTGTGTTGTAAAACTTGTCGCCGTCACTCTCGACAAAGCTTCCGGCAAACAAGTAGGCACCGAGGGCTTTTGCTTTCGCGGAAAAACGCGCGACGAACGGGCCGTCCATCGGTTCCGCCTCCTCCGTATAGCGATCAAAGGAGAAGTAACCGGTCGCCCAAATTTCCGGCAGAACAATCAGATCGTATCCTTCGAGCGTGTCGAGCGTCGATTCGACTCGCTGGATGCGCTGTTCTTTTGTTTCATCGTCCTTGATTTCAACTTGAACGGATGCAACGTTCATCGTGCTCACTTCCTTTCATGATCGTGGGGAAGCTGGTAGGAACCCAAAAACCGCTCCACAAGCTTGACCGCTTCCTGATACCCGTAGTTGCGGAACGAGTATCCTTTCACCACGAACGGCGCTCCATTGTAAAACATTTCGTACTGCTGATGACGGCCGCCAAATTCTGAACCGACGATATCCCAGGCCAGTTTGAACAATTGGATCTTTTGCGTGGAATCCACATTGCCGCCGCGAATGTATTTCGCGATGTCCGCCGCCGTCTCGGGATGGATCATTTCGCGATACGTCGACGGTCCCTGCAAAACGCCGCCGCCCGCCAATTCACGCAAAATTTTGATCACGCTGGTGTAGATCGTGTCCTGCATCCCGACAATCCCGTACAGAAAGCGCGGATTCGGTCGGACCAAACCGTGTTCGTCCTGGATGCACTGGTATTCGGAAGCGAGCATCATGCCCTCTACGGTAGATGCGATGGAGGCAAGCTCCCCTAATTTTTCCTGGACTTGCGGGAACTTGTCGGTCCCGTTCATTTCCGCCATTTTGCGGGCAACACCGATGACGAATTTCAGTTTGGTGGCAAAGCGGATTTGCGCCTGATTATTGCCGACCGCATGTGCCGGTGTTTCATGAAATTGCGCACGGACCAGATCGATGTTTTTGTAGACAAATACGTGCTCCCACGGAATGAAGACATCGTCGAACACGACGAACGAGTCGCTTTCGTCAAACTGCGTGGAAAGCGGATAATCGAATGTACTGGGCTTGTCTTGCGCATAGCTCGGACGCGCGTACAATTTCAACCCGGGAGCGTCCATCGGAACTGCAAAGGAAATGGCGTAATCTTCATCACCCGGACGCAACGGCGAAATGACGCTGCAAAACAAGTAATTGCTGACCGCAGACCCAGTCCCCAGCATTTGCGAGCCGCGTACGACAATCCCGTCTTCCCGTTCCTCATAGACAGCCATCGCCACATATTTTTCATCCAGCTCATGCGCCGCCTTGCTTCGATCGACCTGCTGCGGAATGATCACATACGACACATACAAGTCATTGTCGCGAGCGAACTTATAAAAATTGACGACATTGTCCTTGAATCGTTGACCGCCTCGCTCAAACACGTGCGCTGCACCAGCGAAGCTGGCCAAAAAGCTCGCCACATGGTCCGGGCTCCGGCCGACAAAACCGCAGGTCGCTTCCGCCCATGTCGTGATCGCCTCCCTGCGCTCCTGCAAGTCTTCCCTGCTTCGGGGAATCATGTAAATCTTGTTGGCGATCATTCCGTCTTCTGTCACGTAGGTCATCTTGTTTTTCGGGTCCGCCGCGATGTCGTACAGCCCTGCCACCGTATCGATGATCCCGGTAAATGCGGGGTGCGTCGTGACATCCTGAACACGTTCTCCCCCGATGTAAATGCAGCGATTGTCTTTCAGCGAATCTTTATACTGCTGGCCTGTTCTCATCCGCACACTCTCCTACGTTGATTTTATATATACTGTGTTATGTGTTGTGTATACACAAAACACGTAAAAAAAAAACGTTACTTGATCAGCAGACACCGCTTGCCCTCACGCTTGGCTGCAAATGACGTCCTTGACCTCTTGATCAAGCTTTTTGACCAGCTCCGCATTGTACGTTTTGATGAAAGCCGGCTCCGTTACGACCTTTCCGCCGTAAAACATGATGTCCCGAACCTCTTCGACGTCAACTTCGAGAACAGCAAGCTTGAGCGTGGTCCCCTCCGTCTGCCTGGATGTTACCGTCGCTTTCCCGTTGATGGCGTAAACGCTTTCAACGCCGATAAACGTGAGAACCAGATGCGGATCGTTCTCCAAGATGCTGACAAATTCGGATTTGGCATCAATCGCGAAACGAACGGTTTTCTCCGAGATGGCATACACCCACGATAAAGCCGTGGTGTAGACCCTTTCCGTTTGCTTGTTGACTACGTTTAGCAGCACGATCGTGTTTCCTTGAAGCAGGGAAATCATATCCGGCTGCAACTCTTCACGCGGTTTACCCATGCAGTTCGTCCTCCCATTTCGTATAGATCGATTCGTTCGTCTTCGCCAGGTGCAGCTCGACACATCGGGTCGCTGCATCCGCATCACCCGACTGCAATGCCTCGATAATCGCCCGATGCTCTTCAAGCACTTCTTTCATCCGGTTTTCCTTTTTCAAAGCCTGCAAGCCAATTAAATGCGTAAGATTGTGGAGATTCAGCAAGATTTCCTTGACCAGTTCATAGTCGGCGAATTCGGCCAGGGTGATATGAAATTTTTGATCCAGGTTGATAAAGGAAATCTCATCGTTGTTTTGCATCATTTCTTCTTGCTCGCGATAAATCGTTTTCAAAACATCAAGCTGTCTTTCCGTAATGGTTCCGCTTAACTTGATCATCACTTTTTTTTCAATGGCTTCCCGCAAGAAGAAGATTTGCTCCACTTCGCTTTTCGTCACTTTACGAACAGCCAACCCTTTCCGTGGGACGGTAACGAGCAATCCTTCTTTGATAAGGTCTTGCAGCGCTTCCCGGACCGGTGTTCTCGAAGTGTTCAAATGCTCGGCCATCTTCACTTCGGTAAAAATTTCGTTTGCCGAAAGTTGGCCATTGAGCACGACTTGTTTGATTTGGTGATAGACTTTCTCTTTCGTGGTTTCTTTTTCGATCGGTTTCAAATGGAAGCCCGCCATGGACATTCAACTCCTTTCAGCTGTGTATGATGTATACACAATACATAAAACCGTATCTTGTCGTCAAGTGATTTTCGGAAATTTTCTCACAATAACCCGACAAAAAGCGCCATTTCGACATGTGCGGATGCGAAAAGGCGCTTCTCTTCGTCTGTGTGCTGGCGAAATGCGTCCCTATTGAGGGTCTTGCATGTTCAAGTTTTTGTCTTTCTCGCTTTTTTGTTTCTTGGCAGCGGTATTTGTTTGATCGCCATTGTTTTTTTTGTTGTTGAACTGCGTATTTTGGTGATTGGACACGGTGTCACTTCCTCTCTGCATGGATTCACGCCTTTTTTACTATGCCCCGAGGATGCCCGAAACTTTCACCACACGCACCCATGCATGAACGACGGACAAAAATGGAAATAATCAATAGTGAATCCATTCCTATGGTGATATTCCCAAAACTAGAAGGTGTGAAATATGCTGCTGTTAGTAGGTAGTGTGATTGTACTTAATCTGATTGCTTTCTATATTCCCAAGACAATGAACCGGTTCGAAATGTACGTCACCTCTTTATTCGCTGTCTATTTTGCCTGCGAGGTTGATGTTTATTCTTAATTTACGGAACGATTTTTACGGCTACTTTAATGTAGGAGCTGACTACAGAACGTTGATCATTTTTTTTGGGCTTTATCCTGCCTTCAGTTTGATTTTCCTGAATCTCTATCCTCACTCTGCAGGATTTCTCCGCAAAACGTCCTATATCATCGTTTTTTCCGTTCTCTCCACTGCTCTTGAGTGGCTTTTCTCAACAAAGTATGGGTTCTTCTACCATAACGAGTGGAAACTGCTTTATTCTCTCCTGGCATATCCCTTTATTTTGCTGCTCCTCCTTTTCCACTTGGTCATGATCAGAAAACTGTTTGCCAGCAACCGTTTTTAGCTTTTTGGGCGTCAAGCTGAACGGGAGTATTTCAACCGCTTTCACTCCCTCCCGTTTTTCCCCTAAAAAAGTTTTATTCTATTCAAAATAGAATCATTTTTATGCCTTGTGGTAAAATTCTCGCATGAGCAGACATTCGCAATGAGATTACTGGAGGGTAAAAATTGAACGCTGAACAAAAAATTCTTCGCACCTCAATTGGTGTCACTTTCTTCGTGGCTTGCGTTGGAATCATCTTCGGCCTGCTGTCGGGGTCGTTTTCCATCGTGTTTGATGGAGTCTACTCCCTGACCGATGCCAGCATGAGCGTCCTGGCCTTGATTGTCTCAAAGCTGATTGCCTCCTACACCGCACCGAACGGGCCGACAGGAAAGTTGCGTGAGCGCTTCACCATGGGTTTTTGGCACCTGGAGCCGATCGTCCTTGGCCTTAACGGTCTCATGCTCATGGGGGCGGCCGTTTATGCGTTGATTAACGCAATTGGCAGCCTGATGACAGGAGGGCGCGATCTTACGTTCAGTTTCGCCATCGTCTATGCTGTTGTGACGGTGATCACCTGCTGTTCGATGGCGATCTTCGAGACGCGTGCAAACAAGACCCTTCGCTCGGATTTCGTGGCGCTTGATGCCAAAGCCTGGATGATGACAGGCGCGATTACCGGCGCACTCTTGATCGCGTTTAGCGTCGGATACGCCATTGAAGGCACGGATTATGCCTGGATTACGCCTTATATCGATCCGGTCGTTCTTGCGTTGATCTGCCTGGTGATCATTCCGCTGCCGATCTCAACGGTAAAGCAGGCGTTGGCCGACGTCCTGCTGATCACCCCGCAGTCGCTCAAGCAGCATGTCGATGAGGTTGCACAAGACTTTGTGCAGCGCTATGGATTCGTTTCCCACCGCGCCTACGTCGCAAAGGTTGGCCGGGGCAAACAGATTGAGCTGTACTTCATTGTGCCAACCGGGTGGCCGACGAAACGCCTCGAAGAATGGGACGCCATCCGGGATGAAATCGGCCATGCGATCGGCGATGAAAGCGCTGATCTCTGGTTAACGATCGTGTTTACCACCGACGTGGAATGGGCGACCTAGCATTACAATAGTTCTACGTACCCTTCTGTCCCATTCACGCGAATTCGTTGCCCGTCTTTTATCCGTTTGGTCGCATTCTCCACGCCGACAACTGCTGGTACGCCATATTCACGCGCGATCACTGCTCCATGGGTCATCAGTCCGCCAACTTCGGTGATCAACCCTTTTATGGACACAAACAATGGCGTCCAGCCAGGGTCAGTGAAGGCAGTGACCAATATATCTCCCTCTTTTAGATCAGCATCTTCCATCTTTACGATGACACGTGCTCGCCCCTCGATCACGCCGGACGAAACAGGTAGACCGGCAATCGCATTGGCCGGGAGATTTTCTCGTTTGTACCGACCTGCAATGATTTCACCATCAGACGTGATTACGCGGGGGGGAGTCAGTTTTTCAAAGTGTTTGTACTCGTCTTTTCGCTTGCGGATGATCTGATCAGCCCGTTTGTTGGTGCGTACGACTTCGTGAAGCTCTTCAAAAGTGAGATAGTAGATATCTTCGCTTTCCTGCATAACGCCAGCTTCTACGAGTCGTTCGGCTTCTTTCAGCAAAGCCTGCTTATACACGAAATAGCGACTAATCATGCCATATTTGGGATATTCGCGATAACCGATGAAATTCCGGATGAGGTCGATCATTCGTTTTGTCTCTATGGCTTTTTGTTCTCCATCCGGCAATTGTTTCAATCGCTCCAGCAGCTCTTGTTCTTTTTCCAACGCTTCCTGCCGTCCTTGCTCAAATTTCCGCTTGCCAGCATTCGGCTCAAAATTTTTGATGTTACCGAGAATCATGGGGACAAGTGCAAGCGGTTTTTCGATCCAGCGAGTTCTCGTTATATCGATTTCTCCGGCACATCGCATTCCGTATTGATTGAGATACGCATAGATCGCGTCTTGCGTTTCCTGTCCACCTTCCAACGAAACCAGTTCATCCAAAAAGTGATCCTCTTTTACGTTCCGTAAATACTCAATTACTTCCGGATAAGGGCGAATCACATCTGCGACGTCCATTAACGCAAGACCCATTTCCGACGTAATATTATTGGGTACGGATTGAGAAAGCGTGTCTGCTGCGTTTTTTTCCCCTAACCATTCGTTCATTTTTTCATTGATCCATGATGAAGCATTCATCGCAGCCATAAAAACAGCTGAACTTTGTGGATCAAATAAAATCTTCTTTAATTCCTGAAGATCTTCTCGAATAAAATCAAATAAATCTGACCCTGATTTTGTTTGGATGTTTTGTTTTGCCTCTTCAATGGATGTTTGGCTACGCGCAATCAAATCAGAAACGATGGATGGACTGTTTTCAAATTGTGCCCGTATATCGGTATGGCCTCTAGCGGGACTCGATGCTTGATGATCATTTGGCAACGATTTGATAAAATCTCCTCGCTCCATGATGTTCATAAGCGCGTCTTTCATGAGCGGATCGTGTTGTTCCATGGCAGTTAATAATGTGTTTCTGCTGTCAGGCGAAGCCAGTCGATTTGTAACATCAACAAACAACCTCCCACCGGCTTCACGCATCGGTGCGGGAGTCGTTAACAAAAAAAATGACAATCCCAGTGGTTTTATGGGATCGGTCATCATTTGTTGATGACCAACGGATATATAAACGTGATTTTCTTGATCACTCGCTTCAGGTATCGGATATAACGTCGTGATGGGACGACTCTGTACAATAAAAAAGGTGTCATCAACCAAACACCATTCGATATCTTGCGGGCAGCCAAAAGAAGCTTCGATCCGTCTGCCGATGCGTGCCAGTTGCAAAATTTGCTGGTCCGTTAGTGTTTGCGTCTTTTGCAGAGCTGGATCGATCTGCTGTGTCCGGGTTCCGCCTTCTTTTCGTCCATAGATCGCCAATTTTTTGGTTGCGATCTTCTTGTCGACGATTTGCCCTTCCTGCACTTGATAGCAATCGGCAGAGACCAGGCCGCAGACCAGTGCTTCGCCCAGTCCAAAACTGGCATCGATTGAGAGCAACTTCCGGTTAGACGTAAGAGGGTCAGCGGTAAATAAAACCCCCGAAGCCTGCGGGAACACCATCCGTTGGACGATAACGGCTAAATAAACGTGGCGGTGGTCAAATCCGTTTTGCATCCGGTAAATGACCGCGCGATCCGTAAAGAGGGAAGCCCAGCATTTGCTGATATGCTGCAAGATGGCTTCTTTGCCGATGATATTCAAATAAGTGTCTTGTTGACCGGCAAAAGACGCATGCGGCAAATCTTCAGCAGTCGCACTGGAACGCACGGCATAAGCATGTTCTTCGCCAAACCGGGTGAGAGAGTGAGAAACTGCTTTTCCAACATCGGAAGGTATTTCTGCTTCCATGATGAGTTGTCGAATCTTCCTGCTGATTTCGCCGATTTGATCTCGATCTTCTGCTTTTAGCATGATTAGTTGATCCAACAAAGCATGATACGATTCGTTTTGTTCGATGGCTTTTTGAAATCCCGCTGTTGTCACACAAAATCCTTCCGGCACCTGGATTCCTTCCATTTTTGACAGTTCCCCTAGATGCAACCCTTTTCCGCCAACGAGCAAAAGCTGCGTTTTTTCGATTTCCTGGAAGCCGAGAACCAACGAGCACATGCACAATCTCCTCCAACCAATCATTTTAGAAAAAACATTTGACAAGAGTTTACCGCCATGGTACGATTAAAGTGTAAGATGCATTAATTATGACTAATTTGACGAAATCAGTCGTGAACCGATTATATCATCGCATTTCTTTCTGTGCAAGATCGTGAACCTGGGAAAACTGTCCAGGTTCTTTTTTGATTTATCCACTTTATCCGCTGCGATCCGTCACCGATGTGAACGGGTTTCGCATAGCTGAATGGTCATCTGCTTTTTTATAAATAGCAGGTACCATGAGCAACGTTCTTTGGACTACCTTTTCAAGCCAATGCGTCTCAACCAGCCGCTTGTAAACATTCCATTAGCCTCTTCCAATCGAGATGTTCTTGGTTAACAACGAAAGGAGATCCATACGCGATGAAATCAGACTGTATCAAATTGCCTGCAGGATTTTTGGCGGGATTGCAACGAATAGGGATTGCTCCACACGACCTGGCTCACAATGCGCGCCTGCCACTCACCCTTCTTATAAAACCAGCAGAAGTCACCACCGCCCAATATTACAGCATCTGGCAAGCGTACGCAGATCTCATTGGTGACACGGCTACCGGAATCATCAAGCTTATAACCAACTTTGAAACGGCACAATATCCGCCGCCCGTTTTAGCGACCTATCATGCTCGTGACTATCGCGACGCTCTTCATCGAATGGCCCGGTACAAACAACTGTGCCCTCCGGAACGTTTGCGCATAACGGAGGCAGGCGAAATCTGTACAATCGAATTGAATGGGATGCCCAACGCAGAACCGGGACCACCAGTGCTGGTTGGAACCACGCTAGCCTTTCTGCTAGAGCTTGGGCGCCGGGGTACGGGTAAGCCTCTATCTGCAAAGTCTGTGGAATTTTCTCACTCGATGGGCGACGTCGCTCCCCTCGAAGCTTACTTCGGCTGCCCGATACGAATTGGTGCCACTTCTAACCGGTTAACTCTCCATCGAAGAGATTTGGACCGCCTCTTTCTTTCCTATAACAATGAATTGCTGGAGATCTTGACACCCGTATTGGATCGGTCATTGGATGAACCGTTCAGTCGTTCCGTCGCTGAGATGGTCAAGTGGATCTTGAAGCGGAGTCTAGCCGGAGGCCGCATGACGATTCAGGCTGTTGCGAGCGAGTTGGGCATGAGCGATCGGACCTTGCAGCGCCGACTTATTGATGAACGCACAACCTTCAAGCAACTGTTGACACAGGCTCGACATGAACAGGCACGAGAATACTTGGCCGACCCCAAACTCGATATAAAAGAAGTGGCTTTCTTGATTGGGTATGAAGATCAAAACTCGTTTTACCGGGCCTTTCGCCTTTGGGAAGGCGCTACCCCTTCCAATTGGCGTTCTGAATACGTTCGGGTTAAACCCGTCGACATCGACCCCCTCACCTGACGAGTTCCAATTCGGACCAGCTTTTGGCGGGTGATGCAAGAAATTTGGCGTGGTACGCTAGTTACCGGACGACCCAGACAAAGTACGATAATCTCTATTCGGAGCACAAGAATGTTCCAAGCTTACCTTCCAGTCAGCTTGACGTGAATGACAACAAAGGAGACAAGTCGTATGGATATGGGATTAACGAACAAAACTGCGTTAGTAACGGGATCGACGAAAGGTATCGGGAAAGCAATCGCCATCGAGCTTGCCAGAGAAGGCGTCAACGTCCTCGTAAATGGACGGAATGATGAAGAGGTAGAACGTACCGTACATGAATTGAAGGCGGAATTCCATGCTACTTTTCCTCAGAATGCTACGGCCGATATTGTGGAAAGGCAGCAAAGAGAAGCTTTATTTGAGAAATATCCCCGCGTTGATATTCTCGTGAACAATATGGGTATTTATGAAATCATGTCCTATGAAGACATTGACGATGAAGTATGGGAAAAATACTTTCGAACAAATGTCCTTGCCGCAAATGGATTAGCTAAATTTTACTTGCCTGCCATGCTGAAGAATCATTTTGGACGAATCATCTTTCTGGCAAGTGAAGAAGCAATCATGCCTTCAGGGAAAATGCCTCAGTATTGCATGACGAAATCCATGCTGTTATCACTGTCAAAAAGCCTATCGAAACTGACGATCGGAACAGAAGTCACAGCCAATACAATCATGCCAGGACCAACACTTTCCGAAAATGTCTATCACATCATTGATCGTTTGTTTCCTGATGATATGGCATTTTCGGAAAAAGAGAAGAGATTTATGGCTGCAAACCTGCCCCAATCCGAATTACAGCGGTTTATCAAGCCTTTTGAAATAGGCAGGCTGGTTACATTCGTATCAAGTCCTTATGCGACCGCATTTAAAGGTTCACCGATTCGGATGGACGGCGGCATGGTGCCAACCATTTTTTAACATCATCCCAATAAAATGAAAAAATGCCTTGGAGACCTGCTCCAAGGCTTTCTTTTAAGCAAAATCCGCTGTTTCGTTCCAAGCCACACCGGCAGGCACGATTGCTTGCACCCTCGCCCGCACAAGTTCATTTTGCTGGAGCTGTTCGCTCAACAGGACAACGATTCCGGCATCATCCCTCGTACGGATCAGCCGGCCGAACCCTTGCCGCAAGCGCAGCAGCATATACGGCAAATCGACCTGCGCAAACGGCTCCGCGCTCGCTTTGCGCTTCGCCATGAAGACCGGATCATCCGGCGGGTAAGGAAGCGACCAGACGATGACATTGGACAGAGACGGCCCCGGTACATCAAGCCCTTCCCATAGAGTGACCGCACACAGGCAGCTTTTCTCGTCATGCTGGAACGACGAGATGAGATGGCTGATCTCCTGGTCCCCCTCGAACAAAAAGCGAACGCCTGCAGCTGTTTCATCCCCTGCGAGCGCCTGCCTGAACTGGTTCAACTCCTCGAACGACGGGAACAACAGCAAGGCTCGTCCATCCGTATGCTTGATCGACTGCAGCGCAATCCGCGCTTTTTGCATCGCGAGCGGTTGGTCTGCTGCAAGCTTCGGCGCGTACACCTTCATCTGCTCCGCATACGCATAAGGAGACGCGACCGAAAAGGAGAGATAACGCTCGATGCCCAAGCTGTTTGCCACGTAATCGAATGTCCCTTCGCCGGACAGTGTGGCGGAGGAAAAGACGATCGGCATCTTCTGCGAGAATACTTGTTCCTTCAACACTTCCTTCACCATCCGCGGCATCAGCACCAGTGTATCGCCTTGTGCATCGACGGTCAGCCATGAGATGACCGTATCTTTTTGGCGGTACAGGCTGAGGGCAAGCTGGATCATGTCCAGATGCTCGTTGACGATGCGCAGCTGGTATTCATCCAAAGAGTACAAGCCGCTCTCCAGTGCCAAATCTTCCTCGATCCAGGCGATCACATCGCTCAGCTTCTGGATCTCGGCTAGCAGTTCAGCGGTATACACGATTTCTTTGCGCGCAGATCCAGGGACCGCTTTGCTCTGTTTCGCCAAAAGCGTAAAGACAAGCCCGCTTTGCGCGATTGCCTCTTCCACCGCTTCTGCCAGCGATTCGCGAATCTCGCCTTTGAGCAGACGCGTGATGATCTCTTCAAAAATCGAATGATTCAGCTTGTACGTCAACGCCTTTTGCGCGGCTGGTTCCAGCAGATGCCCCTCGTCAAACACGACGGAAGAATGCGGCGGCAAAAGCGGCAGCTGTCCGCCGCGCTTCCGGCTTTCATAGGTCCATACATGTTCCATATAAAAATCATGGGAGCAAATGATCACATCCGCCGATTTGCGGTAATGGTCGCGCGACAACGTTTGCCCGCACCGATGCTGTTTGTCGCAAACGAAGCAGTCCTGGAACGGGTCCCAGTTGATTTGATTCCACTGTTCATCCGACAGCTGCGGGTATTCGCTGCGGTTGCCGTACGGATGGAACGTCTGCAACGCTTCGTATGTGTGGACAAACGACGGCAGCTGTGCATACATGTCGGCAAAAAGCTCGGCTTCGTCAGCTTTATAACGCGCTTCCTCCAGCTTGTTGAGGCAGAGATACTGATTCGGCGATTTGCCCAGCCGGGCGTCAATGGTCATGCCCAAATGCTGGGCCAGCTTCGCCAGATCGCCCTGTGGCTTGACCAGCTGTTCGATCAACGATTCGTTCGCACAGGCGATAATCGCAGGCTTTCTCGTATATTTGGCATAGCAGATCGCATACAGCAAATACACCAGCGTCTTCCCGGTTCCGACCCCCGCTTCGGCGAAAATCGTCTGCTTTTCCGCAAACGCGCGTTCCAATTGAAACGCCATATAAATCTGCTCATCCCGTACTTCAAAGCCTGCTTCAGGTAAAATGTCATAAAATACGTCCGCAATCCAATCGCTCACCTGCTGGATGAACGGCTCGGAAGGGTCATACGCAAAAGGATACCGTTCCACTTCTTTTCTGCCCCCAGTAAACGTCAATCAACCAATTGGTTTCCAAATAAATTATTATAGTTGATGGTTGTGCATTAGGCAAGGATCAAGTCGTGAAAAGGCTGCTGTGAGCGAAACGTATTCTGCCCCCCTGCCCCGGGGACACCTCTCGAACAAGTCATAACCACCGGCTTAGCCGGTGGCTTCCATTAGCCCTATAAGGGCATGTTGCAAGCGGGCGCCTCCAAGGCGCACTGAAAGTCTGCCAACCGCGTGCTACCACAGGCTGGCCCTTAAAAGGGCTACTTTACCTGCCCTTTTTTACCGACTCACCCGTAAACGGGTCAATCATCTCTTTCATCGTTAATTGTTCATAATTCTTGTCCTCCACCATTTGGTTTCGAATGTATTCTTCAATCACTTTTTTGTTTCGACCTACCGTGTCCACATAGTATCCTCTGCACCAAAATTGTCGGCTTCCGTATCGATACTTCATGTTTGCAAACTTATCAAAAATCATAAGTGAGCTTTTCCCCTTTAAATAGCCCATGAATTCCGACACACTTAATTTGGGAGGGATGCTTACCAGCATGTGGATATGATCCACGCAGGCCTCCGCTTCAACAATTTCTACTCCTTTTCGTTCACATAGTTCCCGAAGGATTTTTCCTATTTCTCGTTTTAGTTTGCCGTAAATTACTTGTCTACGGTATTTTGGAGCAAATACAATATGGTATTTGCAGTTCCATTTTGTGTGTGCTAAACTGCTGTTGTCCATCCTTTGTCCTCCTTGATTTCATGTGAGCGGTTGGCAGACCAGTTCTCATGGTATCATCGAGTTCAAAGGATCACCACTTATAGCTATAAGCTTTCTGGAACCCCCAGTCGAACTGGGGGTTTTCGTTATACAAAAAGAGGAGCTTCCTGATCAGAAGCCCCTCCATTTCCCTTATCGGCAATCATCGTTCACCGCTCCGGCACATCCAGCCGGTAGCCCAGTTTGTACACCGTTTTGATGTAGGCTGGTTCCCGGGGATCGTCCTCAATTTTTTGCCGCAAGTTTTTGATGTGCGTGTCGATCGTCCGGTCGATTCCGGCAAAATCGATGCCGAGCACCTCGGACACCAGCTCATCGCGCGACCAAATCCGTCCAGGATAGCGGGCTAACGTCACGAGCAGGCGGTACTCGTTGGGTGTCAGCTCAAGCAGGCAGCCGTTCTTCTTCACGGTTTTCGCTTCCAGTGAAATGTGCAGCGCCCCGATCTCCAACAGATCGCCGAGCACCTTATGGTCACCGATGCGGCGCAAAATGGCGCGAACGCGCGCGGTCAGTTCGCGCGGGCTGAACGGTTTGACCAAGTAGTCGTCTGCACCGATGGACAAGCCAGCCACACGGTCGGCTTCCGTGCTTTTTGCGGTAAGCATGAGAATCGGCACCCGCGAGAACCCGCGAATTTTTCGGCATACCTCTTCTCCTGACATATCTGGGAGCATGAGATCGAGAACGATCAGGCCGATCGGATAGCTTTCGGCACATTCAACAGCTTGCTGGCCTGTCGATGCGGGTATCACATGATAGCCATCCGCCTTTAAATAGAGCGTCAATACCTCGACGATTTTGGGCTCATCATCGACGATCAAAATGGTTGATGACACGGTTTCTCCTCTCTCCTCGCATTATTCCGGTTTGTTGCCTACGGACGGATCGGGAACAAACGATTTGTAGCCTGCATATTTCACCTCGCTCACCATCCCGGCCGCCGCATGGTGCAGATCATGACAGTGGAACATCCAATCGCCGGGATTATCGGCCTCGAATGCCACGACATACGTCTCGCCCGGTTTCACGTTCAATGTATCTTTCATGACCGGCGCGCCCGCAGTTGATTGTCCGTCCTTGCGCAGCACCTGGAAGAAATGGCCGTGCAAATGCATGGGATGATCCGAGGAGCCGACGTTGCGCATCGTCACCAAAACCTTGTCCCCTTTGTTCACCACCAACGGCGGAACTTCACCGTACGATTTGCCATTGATGGTAAATACGGCGTCCATCCCGGTTTTCCCTGGTTTTTCGCCCAAATCCAGCTGATAGGTCAAATCATAGTTTGTCTGCAGTGAAAATTTGCCCGTTCCCTCGGCACCATAGACGGACAGATCGACAGGTTGGGTCTGCGTGACACCTTGCTCGACTTTCCCTGTCGCCCCTTTTACTACGACCGGAATGCTCATCTGCCTGGCTGCTGCCGACGGGTCGAGGCTTGCGATCTGCCAGTTTTGCCGCACATCGACGGTGAATTCAACATCATACCGCTCCCCCGGCGCGATGCGCAGCGGTTGGCCTGTGATCGTTTGCGGGCTGTTGACGGGCTGCCCGTCCATGCCGACAATCCGATAGGGCTGTGCCTGCAGCGAGATCAGGTGGCTCTGGAAGCCCGCGTTGACAAAGCGCAGACGGACGTGATCTCCTTTTTCGACCGCAAGCGGTGGGATCGCGTCACCACTCTTGCCATTGACGGTAAATGTGTTGTACATGGTCTGCATCATTCGATCATGCATGACTCCCGGCGGCAACGCACCGGTCGCTTGATGATTCATCTGCATCTGGCTGTGATCCATGCCTGCCATGGTTTTAGTGGTCCCCATGGCCATCGTGCCATGATCCATGCCCCCCATGTTCATTTGCCCATGGTCCATCCCCCCGTGATTCATGCCGCCGCTCGCATCGCCCGCTTGGGTCATCCATTCGTCCAGCACCAGCGTATAATCGCGGTTCAGCTTTTGCGTCGCGCTGTCTTCAACAATCAGCGTGCCGTACAGCCCCTTGTCGACTTGATTGGCACTGTCCTGATGGGAATGGTACCAATACGTGCCGGGAATCGTGGCCTCGAACTGGTACGTAAAGGTTTCACCCGGTCGAACCGCATTTTGCGTCATCCCCGGGATGCCATCCATGTTGTTCGGTACCGGATACCCGTGCCAATGGATGCTCACCGGCTCCTTCAGCCTGTTTTGCAGCTCGACGCGGACGATGTCTCCCTGCTGCACACGCAGCTGGCTGCCTGGCACGGTCCCGTTATACGTCCACGCATCGATTTTTTTGTCGGCGGCAAGCTCCCACTCTGTCTCCTCGGCCACCAATGCGAACGTTTTGACCGTTTTGCCCTTCTCCGTCGTAACGACGGGCTTCGCGATACGATCGGCAGCGCTTTGGTCCGCCGCCATCCAAGCCCAAATCCCGGCTCCTGCAAACGCGACCGCTGCACCGGCGACTGCAATCAGCATCTTTTTTTTCATCCCAAAAGCCTCCTTGCTCCATTTGCGTTCCTGTTTTTCGTTCCTCACGCAAACTGTAGCAAAGACTTTTGAAGAAAATATGAAGATACCCCTGACAGGTATTGTATTGTCGTTCAGAAAATGATGCCGGGTCGGGAAATCTCCACTTTGACGGTTGGCTCAATCGTGATCGTCGGATACGTTTTCGACCATGACACCTTTTTCCAGTAGTCATGATGGAACGCGATGATTTGCCTGCCGATGCCAAGGGCATCACAGTTGGCTTTTTGCAGTTTGGCGATCACGTCATGCGCCTGGGCCGTCAGCTCTTTTGACAAAAACGTCGCAAGCTCGGCAACCCGCTTCGGTTCGGTCAAATGATCAACCGGAAACTCCTCGACCCCGACGCGCTAGAGCAGGGATACAGTTGCGTAAACATGGTCTTTTTTCGCTTGCACATCAAGCTTTCGCTGCCGCTGTAAAATATGCAGCGTCATTTCATCATTCAAACTTTTGCTGGTTGTCGTCCGCAACGTGATGATGGTCCGCTTGCCCGCATGATCCGCTGCCGTTGATCCAGCGAATGTTGTAATCATCGGGTGATTGGTAAAAAGCGAAAAACGTGACGGGAAGAAGCAGTATATTGGACGCTCCCTCCACCATGACTGCGATGCGTCCTTCCATCAAATTGGCCGAGACGCGATCGACCCGTTCTGTGCTCAAAATTTGCGGGAATGGCGAGAAAGGCGTATCTTCAATCATTTGATCGAGCACGCCTGCCGATGATAAATAGTCAATGCGAATGGAGCGAATGCGCGTCACCACCTCTTCGACGACTTCCGGATTCGCCAGCTGTCCGACATAGACGACCGCGACGCGCGAACCGACGGACTGGCCGATTTCAAAGTAGCGGATGACGAGATTTTTCGTCGACAACTTGCGCCGCAGCAAATACAGGTTGGTTTCCAACCGTTCGTTGAAGCCTTCATGCGAATCACTGAACGCTTTCTCGTTGATGGGCTCGGCAATGCTCCGCTGCACCATGATCGACGTGTTGAAGCTGTAAAAACACGGATACCCCTCAATGTAGACGATGCTGTTTCCACGGGTCAGCGCTTCGACAACCTGTTCCGGCGCGTATAGCTCCTGCATTTTGGCTGGCGTGATTGCATCCCGAAACGATCGCTCGTGGTTTCGATTCAGCGGGTTCAAAAAAGCTACGCCCCCAAAACGGCGCGAGCCAATAAACGGTACGAATGCAGACGTCTCTCGTAATTGGGAATCGGTGTGGTGATCATGTATTCATCGACACCGGTTTTCTCCTGCAGCGCGAGCAGTTCGGAACGAATGTGCGCAGGCGTGCCAATCAGCATTTTCTTCCCCGTGCCGGGCGTAGGGGTGGATTCCGGCGACAAGGCGGCTGTGCCGCCCCAGCGTCTGGCTTCTTCCGCCCATGCTTCAGCCGTTTCCGGCGTTTCTGCGCATATGACGCCGATCGCCATGATTGCGCGCGGGGCCGGATTTTGGTCCGTCGCCTGATAGCTGCTGCGGTACAGCTCCACGATCTCACCGCCATCCGTATCGCTCATGAGTGGTAAGGGCTACGCGTGGGAAGGGCCTAGGATTTATCAAAGTAAACAACCTAGATCCTTTGTGGAGAACACCTATGATGAGATTGAGCAGAACAAATTACAGATTAAAGAACTGAGAGAGAGTTGAGCAAAAAAAGCATTAAAGTGAACTGAATTTTCAAGGCAGCATCTATGATAATATAACTATCTTTTCTCTATGGTTTTACATAAGAAAATACGAATTTACATTATAGGCTTTTTTTCTACTTTTTATACCTAAATCCGAAGGAAAATCTTGTCAGCAATTAACGGTAAATGTATTATTAAATCTAAGGATTCTATCATTTTCCAACAAAAAATTGACTATCTCCTATATTATACTGGACTTGAATATATGTAGGAGGTTGGGACATGACATTTAAAGAAGATGAATCTGAGGACATTTCGAAGAAAGACGAGTCTGAGGGGTGCGATGATATGTTAGCTACAGCCAAAAAGAAATCGAAGTTAAGCCTAAACGTTGATATGGAAAAATTCAAATCTAAAGTTCCACACCTTCCTGTTGTCAATGGAACAGTTCAAATCGACGAAAATAACCCACTGCATCGGAAATGGTTTGAGGAGTTTAAAAAGTAACTATGGTAAACGTCGGAGATATTTTTTGGTTTGAAGTTACTTATCCAAGGACAGGGGAAAAGGCAGTTAGACCAGTTGTAATAATTGATATGGATGATGGAAACCCAGTGATTGCAACGTTTGCTGCGATTACTGGGTCTTCTATTAAGGATTTTGAGGATCGATATGACAAATGGCAAGTTCCCCTTTTTTCATGGAAACAGGCTGGTTTACTGAAGGAATCGTATTGCAAAGCAAACTGTGTGGCGACTGTTGAAGCTAATGTATTTAGGAGCGCAAATTTTATAGGGGTATTACATAGGAATGATTTTAAAAGTGTCTTAAAAAGAGTGGAGGAATTTATCAATTCAGGTGAAGCTCCTTGGTAATTTAATTAACTGCCCTACATCCTGCCTTTTCCGCCGTCTGCGCGAGCAAAAGCGATTGCTGCAGCGCTTCGTGCGGCGAGACATTTTGATAAATCGGCGATACATCCAGTACGCTTATACGCAAGTCGTTCACGGTCATTCTCCTTTTTTTCAACCTTCCACAGCCTCCGCGGTTTCGCGCGTAATCAGCAGCGAGGCCAACAGTCCTGCGAACAGCACGCAAGCGACGAGTGCGAAGGCCGCAGCATATCCCCCCAGACGAACAAACTGAATGGATAACAGCGGGCCGACACTGGTCCCTGAAAACAAAACAAACGTGTACACCGATACGGCGATTCCCCGTGACGCTCCTCCCAGCTGGCCGACCAAGGAAACCAGAGCGGGAACGGATAACGCAATTCCTGTCACAAACACCAGGCTCATCGTAACCAGCAGAGCGAGATTGGAAGAGACCCCCAAGCCTAGCAGGCCGATGATTGCGATGCTTAGGCCGCACCGCAACAGCGTCCGAATGCCAATTCGTTTGGCAAACCTGCCTGCAAAAGGAGAAACCAGCATGCCAATCGCCCCTGCTGCACGGACGGCAAGAATTTGCTGGGACGTAAGCCCGAACGCCGGCCCTTTCAGGTAATCGCCCAAAATCGTGTACATGCTGACAAAGGACAGCAGCAAAACAAATGCGACGATATCGCTCAACAGCAGATTTTTTTGCCTCAGGACGTGGCCGATCCTTCGAAACGCAGCAAACACCGATGCCTGTGGCTGCTGTATCTCCCCTTTTGGCAAGAAAACGAAAACCAGCACGGCGGTGATCGCATAGACAGCCGACAGTACGTAGAATACAGACTGCCAGCCGTACTGCTGGCAAAGCAGACTGGCAAGCACTTGACCGGCGATTCCTGCAAGCAGGAAGCCTGTGCTGATGAAGCCGATCGTCGTCACGCGCTTTTTTGCCGGAAACATTTCGACCGCATACGCGAGGGCAACCGGCGAAAACGAAGCCGCCGCCAACCCTTGAAAAGCTCGCAGCGGTATCAACCACGGCAGTTGATCGACCATTCCGATGAAAAGCGAGATGATGGTTAAGGCCAGGAGTCCTGAGAAAATCACCTGTTTACGTCCATATTTGTCAGAGATCGACCCATAAAGCAAGCATCCAAGTGCAAATCCGATGGAAAAAGCGGTTCCCACGGCGGCAGCTTGTGTCGGCGTCACATGAAATCGGTCTGCAAACAAAGATAGCAAAGGTATCGTCACATACAGACTTGACATGACAGCCAGCCCGGCAAAGCACAAAATGGCCGTCATAAGCGATTCGTTGCGTTTGGATTGCCGAAATAACGATTGCATAAAGCACCCCTCTTTTCATTTTTAGTTAGATAACCTAATTATATGCCGAAAAAAATTTACCGCCCTACCCCCAGTCTTTTTTCCATGCTGGTTTGCAATTTGCCTACTACACGCGCGAGCAGGCCGCGTTCCTCCGGCGTCAAATCCTCGATCAGCGAAGCACACGTGGACCAATACGTTGGCAGCACTTGCTCGACTGCTTCGATCCCCGCTTGCGAAATACGGACATGGATCATCCGTCCATCTTTCGGGTTCGGCTCGCGCACGATCCAATTCCGCTTTTCCAACCAGTCGAGCAGCGATGTCACGGACGCACGCCGGATTCCCAAACGGTCCGCAATGGCGGATGGGCTAACGAGTTCTCTTTCTTTATGCAAGAACAGAAGCAGCAACAGATCGAGCTTGCTTTCCGTCATGCCGTATGGTGACAACGCCACATCCATTACGTCGAGCACGCTGTCGCCTAACCACATCAGCAACAGCCCCATATGGGCGGCATTTCGGTCCGTCGTCTGCGATGCCGTCTTTTCCATCAGCTCTACATAAGGAGCCGTCCCCAATGCAGGCAGCTGCTGCTCTGCTGCCGGTATTTTTGCCGCTTTTCTTCCCATCAGCTTCACCTTTCGCATATAATTAGATTATCTAACTATATCCAACTATACTCGTATATGATTGTTTTGGCAAGCGGGCAGGTGATTCGTTTTTTGCAAAAACACACGCCGTCACTGATCCAGCGGCGGCGTGTGTGGGGTACGAATCATTCAGCCATTGAGCGACGTCAGACCGGCCATTTCGTCCAGGAAGCAGCAAATGGTTCGCAAGCCCGTATCGAAATTGACCAAATAAAAGTGCTCGTTTGGCGCATGGTAATTTTCATCCGGCATCCCGAAGCCCATCAACACGATCGGCACATGCATCAAGCGATGGAATACTTCCACGGCCGGAATCGTTCCGCCTACACGGGTGTACAGCGGTTCGGCCCCATAGGTGGCGATGTACGCGCGCGCGGCAGCCTGGATCGCCGGATGGTTCACCGGAGTCGAATACGGGCTCGCTTTCCCCGGCAGCCAGCTGGTCGAGACACTCATGCCTGCAGGCTTATGTTTTTGCAAATGCTGCTCGATCTTTGCCAATATTTGCTCGGGCACTTGTCCGTCCACGAGGCGGCAGGTGATTTTGGCATGGGCTTCGGCAGGTATGACCGTCTTCGTCCCCTCTCCTTGAAAGCCGCCCCACATCCCGTTGATATCGAGCGTCGGCCTGGCCCAATTGCGTTCAAGCGCCGAGTATTCCGGTTCGCCAAACAGCGACTCGACGCCAAGCGATTCACGAATTGCTTCCGCATCGTACGGAATGCGGGCAAACGCCGCTTTTTCTTCCTCTGAAAGCGGTTTCACATCATCGTAAAACCCTTCCACAGCAATGCGCCCATCCTCGGCAACAAGACTCGCCAAAAGCTGTGCCATCGCATGCAGCGGATTGTGCACCAGGCCGCCAAAAAATCCGGAATGCAAGTCTTCCTTTTGCCCGCGCAAATCAATTTGCAGCCCGCACAAGCCTTTCAGCCCGTAATAAATCGCCGGCTGCCCTGCTTCCCACAGCGGCGTATCGGAAATGACGACAACATCGGCCGTCAATCGGTCCTGATGTTCCGCAACGAAAGCTTCAAAATGGGGGCTTGCAATCTCTTCTTCCCCTTCCAGGCACACTTTGATATTGACCGGAAGCTCGCCTCTGCATGCCATGAGTGCCTCGATCGCTTTGATGTGCATGAACAGCTGGCCTTTGTCATCGGTCGCCCCCCGCGCATACAGCTTTTCACCGCGAATGGTCGGTTCAAACGGAGGCGTGTCCCACAGCTCGAGCGGGTCGACCGGCTGCACGTCATAGTGGCCATAGATGAGGACTGTCGGCTTGTCCGGAGCATGCAGCCATTCCGCATACACAACCGGATGGCCCGCAGTCGGCAAGACAACGGCATTTTCCATGCCAGCCGCCGTCAGTTCTGCCGTGAGCCACTTCGCCGCTCTCTCCATGTCCGCCTGGTGGGAAGACAGCGAGCTGATGCTTGGAATGGACAAAAATGCTTGCAGTTCCTGCAAGTGCCGTTCGCGATGCTCTTTGAAATAGGTGTCAAACTGAACCATGTCTGCCATGTAACCGATCACTCCTTATAGGTGAGCGCTGTGCCTGCTCGCTTTTTACGAATATTCATTCTCATTCTCGCAAAAAACAGGACTGGTGACAAACGATTTGTCGCCAGCCCGCTTTTCATCATTCTTTTCTTTCAATCGCGAATGACCCTGCGCGCCTTTGCCAGCACGCCTTTTGGATACTGATGGATGTTGATGATGCCGATCCCGCCTTCCTCTGCGGCGTGAATCATCTGGTCATTCCCTACATAAACTGCGACATGCCCGATCTTTTGCAGCCCTTTGCGGTGCCGGCGCTTGTGCGTCTTGTAAAAGAGCAGGTCACCCCGCCTGATTTTCCCGAGTGTGACCGGCCGCCCGCGTTTGCTTTGATAGCGGGAAATGCGCGGCAGTTCGATCCCATGTTTGCCGTAAATGTACTGCGTGAATGAGCTGCAATCGAATCGCCGCGTGGAACCGGGTTTTGCTCCGAACAAGTAAGGGGTGCCGAGGTACTTTTTCCCAAGCCGAATGATGCTGTCTGCTTTCCTTTTCCAGTTGGACATCAATCTCACATCCCCACATAGCAGTTGCCATCAGCATATGTAGGAATGGCGTCTGCCCGTCTGGACGGTTGGGGCGCATGCTGGAAAAGTTGGGCGGCAGATCGTCAGTGAAACGGCGCGTTCCGTTTGATTTGTTTTTCCAAAAGCGTTCGATACGCCGCCTCGTATTCGCAGCGAAGCTCGCTTACCACCGAGGCGACAGACTGCACACGCTTCACCGCGCCAACGCCTTGGCCGGCTGACCAAATGTCTTTCCACGCCTTGGCGCCCGTAACATCCGCTTTCACGAAGGTGAAATCCAGCTCCGCTTTTTTCTGCAAGGCATCGGGATCGAGCCCCGCCTGTCGGATGCTTGGCACGAGATAATTGGCTTTGACACCGCTGAACGCGTCGGTGTAAAGCAGATCCTCAAGCGTCGCTTCCCGCAACATCTCCCGGTAGCCGTCGCTCGCCATGCTTTCCTCCGTCGCGATGAAACGCGTCCCCATGTAAGCCATGTCGGCGCCGAGCACTTCCGCTGCCAAAATATCGTGCCCATGCGACACACACCCCGCAAGCACCGTAATGCCTTGCCAAAATTGCTTGACCTCGCCCATGAATGCGAGCGGATTGATTACCCCGGCATGACCGCCAGCGCCGTTGCAGACGAGAATCAGCCCATCGACTCCTTTTTGCGCGGCTTTTCGCGCATGGTGCACCGTGCTCACATCGGAAAACACAAGGCCGCCGTAAGCATGTACGATCTCAACCACGCGCTTTGGATCGCCAAGCGAGGTGATGACGAGCGGTGGCTGGTATGTGGCGATCAGCGCCAGATCGTCGTCGAATCGCTTGTTCGAATGATGGACGATCAGGTTCACCGCCCATGGGGCAACGCGCCGTTCAGGTTCCGCTTGCTTGATGGCTGCAAGCTCGCTGGTGATCGTTTGCAGCCATCCCTTCAGTTGCTCCGAAGTCCTGGCATTCAGGACGGGAAAGGAACCGATGATGCCGGCTTTGCAGCTTTCGACGACCAGCTTTGGACCAGATACCAGAAACATTGGAGCAGAAATGGCCGGAAGCACCATCTGATCGAGCCATTTGGCGAGTACATGTGCTGCCATGCGATTCACCCCCTCCTCTGTTCGTTTGCAACGATCGCCACCGTACAGCGGGAGATGCAGATCAAACGCTCTTCCTCGTCCTGGATCTTGATGTCCCAGACCATCGTCGTACGCCCTTTGTGCAGCGGAGTCGCGATCGCCGTGACGATCCCGTCTTTTTTCGGACGGAGATGGTTGGCATTGATCTCCAACCCCACCGCCACTTCCCGCTCTTGATCGACGTTCTGCCACGTCCCGAAGCTTGCGACCGTTTCGGCCAGCACCACCGAAGCGCCGCCATGCAGCAATCCGAACGGCTGGTGTGTAGCGGCATGCACCGGCATCGTCGCGATCACGCGATCTTTCGATACCTCGACCATCTTGATTCCCAATGCACCGACAATGGTTTCTTCGATTGGTTTCATGTTCATTTTTTTCCCTCTCCTTCATGTAGTCCGATTCGATACAGCAAGGATTTCAGCAAGGACACCTCGTCATCCGTCAAGGCTTGAACCGCCGCTGCCTCCGCCACTTGCATGGTTTCGTGCAATACCGCTCGAAGTTCTTGCCCCCTGTCCGTCACGAAAATCTGGTTGACGCGGCGATCGCGCGGGTCCGGCCTGCGCTCGACCAACCCGTTTTGTGCCATCCGGTCGATCAATCCGGTCATGGTGGCGGAATCCAACCGCAGGCGCTCTCCCAGCTCCGCACCGTTTTGCCCGTCCCGCTCATACAGCAGATGCAGCACCGCATATTGAACAGGGGTGACACCGTACGGCTGCAGCAGCTGCTTGCCGATCTGGTAGGAACGCTGCTGCGCTTTTCCCAGCAAAAACGTCAAACATTCCTCAATCGGTTCCATTTCATTCGCTCCCGTCGTTTTGTCTGTCAATTCTGAATATACCACGCATTTTTTACCTTGTATACAAGTGAATTGGATGGAAGCTTTTTCACCCTTCCAAGACAAAAAATGGTTCGGGAAGGATTCCCTTTTCAGCGTTTTCTGGTATATTAGGTAATACATAAAAATGTTAGGCAGCACCTAAATGACAGGTTGCTTGTTCGACTGGAAGGGTGAATGGGATGTTGATCTGGATGTTGCGCCACGTAATGGCAGAGCGAGGAATATGGACCGGAGCCGAGCTGGCACGGCTGTTGAAGACGAAAGCAGGGTATCAGCTTTCTGCCCCATCGATCAGCGCGCTGCTCAATGAGCAGCCCAAGCAGATGAAAGCGGAAACGCTCGATGCCTTGTGCACCGCTTTGGCTTGCACGCCCAATGATTTGTGGTCGCATACCCCCACCCAGAGAAAAGGCGCCTAGCGGAAGAAAGGGGAACACTCCATGTCTGTCAAAACGATCCTGCCCTTCGGCGACCCTATTTTGCGAAAGGTCGCAAAGCCGGTGACCGCAATCGATGCCAAAGTCATCAAGCTGCTCGACGACTTGGCCGAAACCTTGTATGACGAGGAAGGGCGCGCCGGTTTGGCCGCACCGCAGATCGGCATTTTGAAGCGTGTGGTCGTCATGGATTGCGGCGACGGCCTGATTGAGCTGATCAATCCGGAGATCGTGGAGATGAGCGGGCAGCAGGTCGGACCGGAAGCGTGCCTGTCTTTTCCCGGCTATACGGGGACAGTCAAGCGCGCCAAATCGGTAACCGTCAAAACGCTGAATCGCCAAGGTGAAACCGTGCTGCTCCACGGCCGCGATTACTTGGCCCGCTGCATGCAGCACGAGATCGACCATTTGAATGGAATCCTCTTCATCGACCATATCGAAAAAAATGCGCTGTACCACAACGATACGAAAAAGCGCGCCAATCTGATGGAGGCCATCCGCCTGTCACGGCCTGAATGGGGATGAACGCGAAAGAACCAGCCTGGGTAGCAGGCTGGTTCTTCCCTATTTCCGATGAGCGATTACCGCAAGATTTTCCGCAAAAAAAACATTCCCTACCTGACATGCTCAGCCGCAGCGAGCAAATCCAAATACGGTTCAATTTGCCATTCATCCACTTTGGTAATCATTCGTCTACTCTCCATCCTCCAGCTTTTCGATTTTCTCTCTGTTTTTTCCAGTTTACTGGTTCTTTGGCTGATCGACAATCCTTTTTCCCGCCGCTTCGCAGGTAGGGATTGGGAGGCGTTCTGTGCTATACTAACGAAAAATCAGCCACCATTTCGGTGCCGCACACAAGGAAGTGTCGTCATGTCTCGCACGCACGTCTTCTCCAAGGCAGAAGAAGTTGCCAACTCGATCACACATGGGCTTGGCGCACTGCTCTGCATTCCCGCGCTCGTCCTTTTGATCACGTTCGCCGCCCGCTTCGGCTCGGCTTGGCACGTCGTCAGCTTCACCCTGTTTGGTGTGACCATGCTCGTGTTGTACGTCTCCTCCACCATGCTGCACGCATTGCCAACCGGGAAAGCGAAAGACGTTTTCGAGATCATGGATCATTCCTCCATCTACTTTTTCATCGCGGGCACATACACGCCGTTTCTGTTCCTCGCCGTGCACGGCTGGCTGGGCTGGACATTGTTCGGGATCGTCTGGGGAATGGCGATCGGCGGGACCGTGTTCAAATGTTTTTTCGTGAAAAAATTTTTGTTTCTCTCCACGCTGCTGTATGTCGCCATGGGCTGGCTGATCATTTTCGCCTGGAACGATCTCGTCTTGCATTTGCAAGGGACCGGACTCATGCTGCTCATTACGGGTGGCGTGCTGTACTCGGTCGGCGCGATTTTTTATGTATGGAGAGGCTTTACGTTTCATCACGCCGTCTGGCATCTGTTCGTGCTCGGCGGATCGACCGCCCACTTTTTTTCCGTGCTGCAGCTGTTGCCAGCCTGATTGATCCACTGACATTTCCAAACATTTAAGAAAAAAATAAGAAAATCCCTCCCTTTTTTTCTAGATTTATTGGCTATGATAATAGCGGTAAAACAAGGAGGGATTTTCTTATGCTTAACCTGGCAGCAGCTCTCCAAGAGCGACTCTACTTTCTCTATAAATTCATCCGCTTCCCCAAACAAATCGGCAGTGTCACCCCAAGCTCCCCCTTTTTGGCGAAAACGATGCTCGATGCCGTGCCTTGGGAAGAGGTGACGGCGATCGCCGAACTCGGATCGGGCACCGGGGCGATCACCAAGCATCTGACCGCCGTAAACCCGCAGCCGCAGCACGTGCTCTTGTTTGAAAAAGACGACACGCTGCGCGCCCATTTGGCAAGACAGTATCCCGGCTATCCGGTCTATGAAGATGCGTGCCAGCTGGAAACCGCCTTGTTGCGGGAAGGGGTTGAACAGCTTGATTGCATCTTGAGCGGTCTGCCATTTTTCAATTTTCCGCAAGCGGTTCGCGACCGGATTTTGGAGCAGATCGAGGCGACGCTGAAACCCGGCGGGCTTTTCATCGCGTTTCAATACTCCCACCAAATGAAAAAACAGCTGTCCGAGCGCTTTGACTTGCTCTCCATTGAATTCGTGCCGGTCAATGTCCCGCCCGCTTTCGTGTACGTTTGCCAAAAAAGAGCGAGCTGATCTGACCAAGCCGTTCAATCCCCTTGAACTGCTGGGGCGGGGAAATGCACAGCTGCGGCGGCGACAGCTCGCCACGGGCTTTACACGGTTTGGCTTCCGCTGCCGCGTGAGCAGCGAAAAGGGCTTGGCTGATGCACCAAGTCCTTTTTCGATTGCGGTCAATGCTAGTGAATGTCTTTTTTCTTGAACCGGCCGCCGCGCACATCATGGATGTTGCCGATCGCCAGAAATGCGCTTGGATCAATCTCCTCGACGACGGCTTTCAGCTTGGCTTCCTCAATTCGCGTGATGACGCAGAAGATGACTTTCTTCACGTCACCCGAATAGCCGCCCTCCCCTTCCAGATAGGTGACACCGCGGCCGAGGCGGGCCAGCAGCGCATCCCCGATCTCAACCGGATTGTCGCTAATGATCCAGACCGATTTGGATTGGTTTAACCCTTCGATCGTGACATCGATCATTTTGGTGGCGATATAGTAGGCGATTAACGAATACATCGCATTGTTCCAGCCGAATACAAAGCCGGCGCTGCCTAAAATGAAAATATTGAAGAACATGACCAGTTCCCCAACGGAAAACGGCGTTTTTTTCGAGAGCAAAATCGCGACGATCTCGGTCCCATCAAGCGAGCCGCCCGCACGCATGACCAAACCGACGCCGATCCCCAGAATAATCCCGCCGAAAACCGCCGAGAGCAGGCTATCTTGCGTAAAGCTCGGCACAGGTATCAGATAGGATGTGCCAATCGACATGATCACGATCCCGATCAGCGTGGAGATCGCAAATGTTTTCCCGATTTGCTTGTACCCGATGAACAGAAACGGCAAGTTCAGCACGACAAGGAACAAGCCAAGCGGCAGATGGGTCAGATGCGCCAGCATGATGGAGATGCCTGTAATGCCTCCATCGATAATATTATTGGGTACCAAAAAGATTTCCAGTGCGACGGAAACCAGCAGTGATCCGATGATAATGCCTAGCGCCCTTCGCACCAGATGCGCCTTGCGCATTCGTTTATGATTGACTTTTGCAGCGATTCCTTCCATTCTCATCATCCTAACGTAAAGTGGATCTATGTGAACTCTCACATTTTATCCGATTGGTAGTCGGTTGATTCTTCGCATGCGTATAAAAGGCAAGCGGTGTGTCATATGCTGTGGCGTGCACGGATGTTTTTCACTTGGGAAGCGGGGTTGAAGCGATCATGTCTCCTTACCCGAATCTTGCCTGTTCCTGTGTGAACCAGCTTTTTCTCGCTTATACCGGCTACAGCATCGGCTCTGATCGCGTTGCCCAGTACCAGTTTTGGGAGCCTGGCGACCTGCTCCCGGTCATTGCCCATCTTGACCGCCACACCGGCATGATCAACGGGGGCATGTTTACGGATGTCTTGTTTCTTGCCTTCGCTGTCCTAAACGAGCATGGTGAGCCGCGCTATTTGACCCGCAATGAGCAGGCGCCGGCGACAAGCGCGGATTGGGCGAACTATACGAATGAGCTTTTCTTATGCACGCGCAATCTGGATGCTCTGTGGATCGCGCATGAAAAAACGTGCTTTGCCAAACGGACGCATGTCTGGGTCGCTCTTCCTTATCCCAATCCTAGCGTTTTCGGTGACGACGCGAGCCGGATTCGCGCGGTGATCCGCTGGATGGACGACTTCCTCGCCCGTTGGGACGATTCGTCCCTTGACAGCCAGCTGCGCTTGATGGGCTTTTACTGGCTGCAGGAAAGCGTCTATTTTGAAGGACCGGCGAACAGCGACCGGACCGTGATTCGAGCCGTCAACAGGGCGATCCGCAAGCGATGTGCCGCCGGGTCGCCGCTGCATTCGCTCTGGATTCCGTACCAGCAAGCAAATGGCTGGAACCAATGGCGAAAGCTCGGCTTCTCCCTCTCCTTCCTGCAGCCCAATCATTACTTCCAGCCCGCCAAGCTCATCGAAACGGCGGCTGCGCAAAGCTATGAAAACTGCCTCGGCATCGAAATCGAGTTCGATCTGGGCATCACCTATGATGCGGCAAAACGTGCGCGGCTGCAGGAATATCTCCGGCTCGGCGCGACCGGCGGGACCGATCCGGCGGGTAACGCGTTCGGACCGTATATGCGCACGTCCCCCTTGGCGTGGTATTCGGGCGGCTGGTTTTTTGGCAAAAACGGCAGAAAACAGGCTTTCGTCAGTCTCTATCAAACGGATGATCCGCTCTATGACCAAATCTACTGGTACTTGCACGGCATCTATATGCCTGATAAGCCCCGTTAACCAAAAACGATATGTACGTAATGGCGAAAAACCTAGGCTGGCTGCCCTAGGTTTTTCGCCTTTCTATTTCGCCCGATTCGCGCTCTTTTTATTTCGCGATCGTTACCTTGCTGCCGTCCTTGAGCAGCGTTTGTCCTTTGACGACGACCTGGTCCCCTTGGGAAATGCCCGTGAGCACCTCGATATCGTCGCTGGAGCTGTCACCGGTTGTCACCTCTACCTCTTTGGCAACATCCCCGTTGATGACGAACACATATTGCTTCCCATCACGATCAAAAACCGCTTTGCGGGAAACGATCAGTTTTTGTGCCTTGCCGGCATTTTGACCTTGGAATGTCACGTTGACAACCATATCCGCCTTCAGCTCATTGGACGGATTCGGAATGGTGATCTCGATCGGATATGCTTTGAGCATGGAATCCATCACAGGGCTGACCGCCGTCACTTTGGCATCCAGCTCTTTGTTCAACGATGTCACGTTCACTTTCGCAGCGGTACCCACTTTCACCGTTGTGATCTCTGCTTCCGACAGATTCGCTTTCACGATCAGCGGATTGGTATTGACCAACACCACGACAGGTGCTTGCGGGGAAGCGAATTGGCCGATCGCCCCTTTGACCGATGATACGTATCCGCTGATCGGCGCTTTGACGACAGCGTTCGCCAGTTGCTCGCGGGCATTCTGCAAGCTGACGGCCGACTGCTTCACCGATGCTTCCGACACCTGGATGTTGCTCATTTGCTGTGCGGATTGATACGTCTCGCGCGCGTTGTCATACGCCGTCTGCGCATTGTTCAAGCTGGTTTGCGCCTGCTCGAATTGCTGCGTGGAGATCGCGCCTTCCTTGAACAGCTGCTGCATGCGCTGCAGGTTGACCTGTGCATCTGACAAGCCTTGCTCCGCCTGCTTCAGGCTGTTTTTGGCCTGCTCCAGGCTTTGGCTGGAGCTGTTTTTCGCTTGATTCAAGCTCGCCTGCGACAGCTTGTAGGAAGCTTCCGCCTGCGCGATCGAGTTTTGGATGTCTTGCTGATCTAATTGAAAGAGCAAGTCGCCTTGCTTCACATATTGTCCCAGCTTCACAGGCAGCGATGTGATTTTGCCGGTGACTTTCGGACTTACCTGGACCTCTTCGCTTGGCGCAAGCTTCGCCGAGAAACCTGCCTCCGATGTCACCAGACCCATTTTCGCCGCTTCGACCTGGACTGGTGTCGGGGCTGCCGGTGCTTCTGCCGGGCCTGCCGCTTCCTTGTTCGCGCAGCCTGCCGTCACCAGCACGGCCGCGAGAATCAATGCGATGCCTTTTTTATTCACGTTCATGGTCTCCCTCCCTTTCAAAAACCCGCTTTATGCTTCTACGACGGTTCCTTTGTTTTGTTTCTGCAATTTTTTCAGTCGTTTCTGCTCTTTTTTCGCCCGTCTCTTTTTGCCGCGGTCATCGAACCAGGAGAAGACGACTGGTACCAGGATCAAGGTGATGAGCGTCGCGAAGCTGAGACCGAAAATAACGGTGATCGCCATCGGTTTCTGCGTTTCGCCACCAGAGCCGCTCGCGACGGCCAGCGGTCCGATGGTCAAGATCGTGGTCAGCGTCGTCATCAAGATCGGACGAAGACGAATCGGTCCTGCTTCCAGGATCGCTTCGCGCAGTTCCATCCCTTTTGCACGGAGCTGGTTGATGTAGTCGATCAGCACGATCGCATTGTTCACAACCAGACCGACCAGCAGAATGTACCCGATCAAGACGGTGACGGAAAGCGATGTGCCGGTCACGAACAGACCGAGGATGACACCCGTGATCGTCGGCGGAATGGAGAACATGATGATGAACGGGCTGTAGAACGATTCAAACTGGGCAGCCATCACCATGTACACCAGCACAACGGACAAGATGATCGCCAGACCCAGGCTGCCGAACGATTCCGCCATGTCCTTGCTCTGACCGCCGTAATCGATGGTATAGCCATCCGGCAAGGTCAATTTATCCAGTTTTGCTTTGACTTCCGTGCTGACCGAGTTCAGGTCGCGTCCAGCCAGATCGGATGTAATTTTGACCTCACGCGTCTGGTTGGAACGGTTGATCGTCATCGGTACGTCAACCTTCGCGATTTTGGCCACATCGGAGATGGCCACCTGCGCGCCGCCCGGAGCCGAGATGCGGTAGTTTTTCAGGTAGTTGATGTCTTCCTGGAACCCTTCCGGCATTTTGATCCGCACATCGACTTCATCGTCGCCGGTGCGGTATTTCGTGACGGTTTGCCCTTGGAACGCGGTGCGGACGCTGGAGACGATCTGGCCGGTTGTCAGACCGTACATGCTCGCTTTTTCCGCATCGACGGCAACCTCGTATTCCTGTTGCGTTTCATCCAGGCTGGTCGCGACGTTTGTCGTCCCTTTGACGCTTTTGACCTCGTCTTTCATGACGGAGCTGATGTCTTTCAAGACAGCCAGATCGTCGCCTCGCAGCGTGATTTGCAGCGGTGAACCTGTCGAGAAGCCTTGCGTCGTGGCAACGGTAATGTCCGCTCCCGGGATGTGTGCCAGTTTTTTCTGGATTTCCTGCGAAATGTCCGACGTCGAGCGATCGCGCTTGGTCACGTCCACCAGCATGGCGGTGACGGTCGCACGATTGGAAGCAGCAGTCGCGACAACCGCAGAGCCGCCCATTCCGATCGAGGAGGACATGACGTCTACTTCTTTGTACTGCGATACGATGCTTTCCACTTCTTTGGTTGTTTTTTCCGTTTCTGCCAGCATCGTCCCGTTTGGCATTTTGATCGTGATGTTGATTTGCCCTTCATCCATGCTCGGGATGAACTCGGCACCAAGCATCGGGGTCAAGGCCAGGGAACCGACCAAAAGGATCACGGTTGTGGTGAATACGGTTTTCCGGTGGCCCAACGCCCATTTGAGCGCTTTTTGGTAAAAAATCTCCACTTTGCGGAACCACAGGTTGAACCAGATGACCGGATTGAACCCGCGGTAGCCGGTGTGATCGGCATGGTTCGGCACTTTCTTCAAAATGCGGGAGCTGAGCATCGGCACCAGCATGATCGAGAAGACAAGCGCCGCGATGTGCGAATACACGACGGTCAGTGCCAGTGGACCGAACAGCTCGGATGCGATCCCTTGGGTAAGCGCGATTGGCAAAAATACGCAAATTTGCGCCAGTGCGGATGCCATAACGGCTGTCCCCACTTCTTTGGCGCCGACCAGCGCCGCTTCCACCATGCCTTTGCCTTGCTCGCGCTGACGGAAAATGTTCTCCAAAATAACGACGGCAAAGTCAACCAGAGAACCTAACCCCAGCGTCAAACCGGAGAGCGAGATCAAGTTGATCGTCTGTCCGGTCATATACATCAGCAAAAACGTCGCGACAACCGAGACCGGCAGTACGATGATGGCGATCAGCATCGACGAGAAGCTGCCGAGGAAGAAGAACAGGATGATGATCCCGAACAATCCTCCCAAGAGCGCATGCTCGGCTGTTGTGTAGATCGAGTCTTTGATGTATTTGGATGAATCGAGCGTTGACGTGATTTTTACATTTGCCGGCAGTTGCTTTTGAAGGTCAGCAATCTCGGCTTTTACTTGATCGGCTACCTCGATGGTATTCCCGCCGGATGCTTTGGTAATGGAGATGCCCAAGCTCGGCTTGCCGTTGACATAGCTTAACTGGCTGATCTCGGACAATGTGTCCTTGACTTCCGCCACATCTTTCAACCGGATCGTGGAGCCGTTGCCCACGGAAATCGGCGTCAGGGCGATTTGTTCGACATTGGCGAACTCCCCTTGCACGCGGATATTCAGCTTGCCGTCTCCTTCGCGAACCGAGCCGGCCGAGCCTGACTGGTTGCTGCTGCCGATCGCTTGCTGAATCTGTTCAATGCTGATGCCGTACGCAGCCACTTTGGCCGGATCGAGCACTACATCAACCTCGCGACTTTGTCCACCGTTCAGGGAAGCGGAGGCAACGCCGTCGATGCGCTCGAGGCGCGGTTGAATCATATCTTCCGCCAGCTTTTTCAGCTTGTTCACGTCCGTTTCACCGGTTAAGGCGTAGGTCATGATCGGCTGGCTGTTCGGGTCAATGCGCAGCACGCGCGGCGAGTTGGCCGTATCCGGCAGCATGCCGCGAATGCGGTCGACTTTGTCACGCATATCGAGGGTCGCCTGGTCAAGGTCAGTTCCCCAGTTAAACATGAGGATAACCTGCGAAGCGCCCTGAATCGAAACGGATTGAATGCTATCCAGATTGGCAACGGTTCCGAGCGCTGACTCGATCGGCTTCGTTACCAGCTTCTCGACCTCGCTCGGGGATGCCCCGCCATCGACGGATGTCACCACGACCGCAACCGGAAAATTCAGCTCCGGCATCAGATCAATCGGCAGCCGTGGCAGCGATATCGCACCAAAAATCAGCATCGCGATCGTCAACATGATAATGGTGACGGGACGCTTGATCGAAATCTCAGACAAATTCAAACTGACTCACCTCTCTTATTTCAACTAGATGCCCGTTTCTTGCTGCTGGAACGATTCCCGGACGTGCTGCATGCCGAACTGACACGCTCCGTGGGCGCCACCCAGATCATGCGGCGATCGTGTTCGTCACGCACGCGCTTGACCAGATTTTCCCGTTCCAATCGGTCCACAAGCCCGGAAATGGTGCTGTACGGCATCTCGACCGCCTTGCTGATCTCACCGATGGTTTTTGGATTCTGTACAATTTGCTCTAAGATGAGAACTTGCTGCCAAGTGATATCCGACGTATCCAATTCTTGATTGGATTTGCTGGAAAATAGCTCACTCGCCTCCCGCAAGAGCTTTGCGAGCCGTATTAATTCCTCCATCAAAGCCCTCCATTCTACATACCTTTCCACACACATCCTTCGAATTAAGGAATACTTGCTCGATCCTAATTGTAATGAGGAATGGACATGGTGACGTCTACCGCTGGGTGTAGAATGTGAGGGTAGGGGCTCTATCTAGAGTTAGATGACACCCCGTGATAGAATGGAAGATAAGGCAACAAACCGTTTGAGAAAGAAGGATTTGCGTGTTTGAAACAATCGCTGCTTATATGAACAGACATGTGACGCCGATCTGGTTTTTCATCCTCATGCTGCTGGCATGGTTACCCAACGCGTTTGCCGCCGAGAACGCCATGCAGCTGCTAACTTCCTTCGTGCTGTTCGCCGTATACATGGGGATGTTTCTGATTCCGCAGCATCGCCGCAACCCCGTCCTGCTCCGGTTCGCCGTCTATACCGTCGGTGTTCTTACCTTAATTAAAGGGGTTTTTTGGGGAGATGAGGGCTTTGGGCTCATCATCATGCTCGCGATTTTTATCGGGTTGCGCATGATGGGAAAAGAGGCGTTTTGGATCGCTGCGTTTTTCGGCGTGACGACAGCCGTGCTGCTATTCTTGATCCACCACAAGTATTTGGAAATCATTCCGTTTCTCCTTACATTTGCCGGTATCTTCAGCGGAGCGCGAGGCTACCGGATTCAGACGGAAGCCTATCGGCAAAACCAGATTCACTTAGCTGAGCTGCAGGAAGCGCATAAAGAGCTGCAGGAAACCCATGCGGAGCTGCAGGAAGCTTCCGTCAACACGATGCAGGTAGCCGTGCTGGAAGAGCGGACGAGAATCGCCCGCGACATCCACGATGAATTGGGCCATAGCCTGACCTCCATCATCGTGCAGATGCGCGCCTTGCAATACATGCTCAAAGATGGCCCTGCCGATGCGCAGGAGGCTGTCACCAACATGCTCGACGTTGCCAAAAAGGGACTGGAAAATATCCGCAGTTCCGTCCACACCCTGGCAAGCGACAATACCGCATTGGGGATGGCACCGATCCGCGCATTTTTGTCGTTGACGCAAAAAAATACCGGACTGTCGTGCCAATTGATTACGCACGATCCGGAACTGGCGTTGACCAAAGAAATGACGATTGTCTTTTATCGCGTCATTCAGGAAGCGGTAACTAATGCGCTGCGCCATTCGGAGGCTACCCATTTCCACGTCAGCTTTGACCAAAACGCAGATTATTTGTTCGTGACGATCCGCGATAACGGCAAAATCACCCCGAAGGACGAATGGACACCAGGCTTCGGCTTGAAAGGCATGGTTGAGCGCATCAAAAAAATCAATGGCAAAGTCACCTACTTCGCGCGCGAACCGCACGGCTTCCAAATCGATATCGCGGTTCCGCACCGAACCAAGCCAGCAGAAGGGAGAATGCAACGATGACCGATGAAAACGAGCAACGAAAAATACGCGTCGTCCTGGTAGATGATCAGACGATGATACGGCAAGGGCTCGGCTATGTGATCAAAATGCAGCCGGAAATGGAAGTGGTCGGAGAAGCGTCTGACGGCCTGGAAGCGATCGAGCTTGTGGCAAAAGTGAAACCGGATGTCGTCCTGATGGATGTGCAGATGCCAAAATGCTCGGGCATTGAAGCGACTCGCCAGATCATTCGCAGCTCGCCTGGCGTCAAAGTGCTGATTTTGACCACCTTTGACATCCAGGAATATGTCGTCGAAGGCATCCGGGCTGGCGCTGTCGGATACATGCTCAAAGACGCGGATTCGCTGGAAATGTTGGAGTTAATCCGCCGCGCGTATCAGGGGGAGGCATTGTTTCGCACGGAAACGGCGGCACAGGCGCTCGCGGAAGTGCTTCACTCCAACCATACGTCGGCTGCCGAAAGTCAAAATGAGGAATATACGCTGCTGGAAGAATTGACGGATCGGGAAAAAGACGTGCTCCAGCAGCTCACGTACGGATACCGCAACGAGCAAATCGCGCAAAATTTGTTCATTTCCGAAGGGACCGTCAAAACCCATGTGCACCGCATTTTGCAAAAAATGGGTGTCGATGACCGGACACAAGCGGTTGCCATCGCGCTGCGCAACAAAATCGTCCAATAAAGAGAAAAAACCTCATCGTCTGGAGGAAGTCGATCCTTCCTGCAGCGATGAGGTTTTTTCACGTTCACGTTATTCCTTTGGCTCCCACGGCCGCCTTGTTCCAAGCAGGTCGGCCAAATGCTTGCTGCGCATCCGCCGCTGTTTACGAGCCTCGGCCCGCTCCGCCGCATTTTGGTGTAAAAACTTCTCTTCCTCGGTTTCCGGGATGACTTTCGGCACGTTCGTCGGCTTGCCATCCTTCCCGATCGCCACGAACGTCAGAAACGAGGTGGCACATACGGTCCGTTCCCCCGTATGCAAATCTTCCGAGACGACCTTGACGAAAACTTCCATCGAAGTGTTGTGCGTCCAGGTGACAAACGCTTCAAGCGACACTTCATACCCCACCCGAATCGGATGCAAAAAATCGACCGAATCAGTCGAGGCCGTGACAACCGGGCCTCTCGCGTGCTTCATCGCAGAAATCGCTGCGACGTCATCGATATGCGCCATCAGCTTGCCGCCGAACAATGTGTTGTGATTGTTCGTATCGGGCGGCAACACATGACTCGCTTTGAATGTACGGGATTCGCGTACAAATCGTTCCGCTTGCATGGAAACGACTCCTTCCTTTACGTGGATCATGATTGCATGATTGCATGCCCTTTCACTTCTTCATCCGCGAAAGATTTCCTCCTCGCCGCGACGTGGAAAACTTTTCTCGCTCGCTGCCGCCGCTGATCCGCCCTACAACCAGCCCGTTCCACTCTCGCATGTCATTGGGCGATTGCCCAGTGCGCGCAAAAAACATCCGGCATATTGTAAATAGGCGGATATCCGATCGTTATCAGCGGAGTCTCCACTCTCTTGAACCACGAACGATCATTTGAAAGGGGCTTTCCGATGTTTCCGTTATTCACATATGATTGGGTGGCTGCCCATCTTCCCGTCGAAAATGACTGGCTTTCCCCACAGGCCACACCATTGCTTCCTTATGACTGGGTCGCTTACCACCATGCCCACTATGCTGTCCCGCCGCATGTTTCACCGTTTCTTCCGTTTCTGCTGACAAGCCCGATCCCCGTTGTCCATGCACCACAGCGCATGGACCGTTGTCTCTGCCCGGCGGAAGTGGCGCTTTCAAATGAATTTCGCTCCCTGTGGGAGCAGCATGTTGCTTGGACGCGAATGGTCATCATCAGCATCGCTGCCGGACTGCCCGATGAAGAGCTGACAACGAAGCGGCTTTTGCGTAATCCGTCTGACAACGCAGCCGTGATTGCGCGCTATTACGGCGAACAAAATGCCGCGATCTTCCGTGACCTGTTCACCGATCATCTGGTCATCGCCGCTCGCCTCGTCAAGGCGGCGAAAGCGGGCGATCAGCAAGCGGCAGCGCGGGAAGAACAGCTCTGGTATCAAAATGCGGATGCGATTGCAGCGTTTTTAGCCAAACTGAATCCATACTGGCCGGAGCGCGAGATGCGCGACATGCTCCACACCCATCTGGCGCTGACCAAAGCGGAAGCGGTTGCCCGCCTCACCGGCGATTTCGCGACCGATATCGCCACCTACGACAAAATTGAGCAGCAAGCATTGGAAATGGCGGATGCATTCTCAGCTGGCATTGTGAAGCAATTCCCGCAATTGTTCCGCTGCTGAAAAGGCTGCCCTCACACGACGTGAACCGACCATGTCAGGCGTGGGTATGCAGCCATGCGATAAGCAGCTCTTTCACCACATCCAGATGACGGGAAAAACCATGGTCTGCGCCCTCGATCAGCTCCAGCTGAACCGGCCCTCGGTACGTTTCCGCCAGCAGCTGGGTCGTGGCATATGGAATCGCCGTATCTGCTGTCCCGTGTACCAACAAGAGCGGGCAGTCATACGAATGGCATGCGGTGAGTACCGCGTGCTTGTTTGCGGCCAAATCTTGCACCAGTTGCGGCTGCAGCGTATAAGAAGACCCGTAAAAATGCGAAATCGGCTCGCCGGCAAGCGATTTTTCCCATAGCTCGGGACCGATGATGCGTTCGCGATAATTGACTGCCGGTTCCACCTCCGGAGCAAGCGCGATTCTGCCGGCAATCCGCTTTTTCGTGTCCTCATAGGTCAGCGAAATGCAGCCGCCCAAGCTGTGCCCGAGCAGAAAAATCGGCGACGCGCTGTACGCAGGCTGCCCTGCCGTCCACTCGATCACGCTGTGCACATCTTCTTTCCAGCCGCTGACCGACGTATCTTCCGCAAAGGTGCCTTCGCTTTCCCCCGACCCGGCGTACTCGAACCGGATGACGGCAAAGCCCGCCCCTTCCATCGCATTGGCGAGCTGGAGATACCGTTGGCCGCCTCCGACCTTTTCGCCCGTAAAGCCATGGCACATGATGACGACTGGCGGCCGCTCCCGCTGATCTGGCTGATGCACCATCGCGGATAAACGTTTTCCCCTGCTTTCGATCCATACGTGTTCTTTCATCTTATGTCCTCCTCCGCTACACCACTATGTTCTCGTGCAAAAAGCTCCACAGAAAACATCTGCGGAGCTTTTTCATGTTCACTTGCACTTCAACTGGTTGCACGATCATCGTTGTGTCTCTACAAAACGTTTCGCGTCCGCACATAGTAATAGCAACCGTAACCGATCGCAATGACGACCGGGACCCACAAGAGCATCAGCCCATAGTCGTGGACCATCGTCCCGACTTCCTGCACATGGTTGCCGACAAAGCGGCCCACGATAAAGAACACCAGCGTCCAAACGAAACCGGTCGTATACGAATACAGCGCATACCGGCGAAATGTCATTTTGTTGATGCCGACCAAGTACGGCATGACGTGACGGACGATCGGGAAAAAGTAGCTGATGCACAGCGCGAAGCTGCCGTATTTGACGACCAGCTTTTCGGAAAACGCAATGTAGGTTTCCATCTTCCGCTTCTTGCGCAATTTGTCCATAATCGGTGTCCCAACATAACGTCCTAAAAAATACCCAAGGGACAAGCCTGAAATGACGCCCAAATACGTCAGCAGGAAGGCGGGCACCGGCTCCAACAGGTGGCTGGACGTCACCGCGCCTCCTGTCATCACGACCACTTCATCAGGAATCGGCATGCCGACAATCCCCAGCCACAAGGAGAAAAACAAAGCGGCATAGCCAAATTGTTGAATCAGTGAAAGTAAATTTTCGTACGACATTTGTTTGATTTACCCTTTCTTCAGTCGGCATCGCAAGCAATGGCCCGCTGCGCTGAATGATTTTACGCTTCTTGATCCGTTGAGTTCCCTTCGCGAAGCACTTCTACCATATAGACGTAATGAAGGCAAAAACGTGACAGGCGATTGCTGATTTTTTCAACGACTGATCCAGGCAAAACCTGCAAAAATTGTATGTCAGCTTTTCTGCGTTGTCAAATTCCGCGATTAATTTCATTTATGCTTTACTAAATTCAATTTTCTTGATTGGTCAATACAAGCATCAAGTGGTAGAATGTAAAACATGTATGAAAATTCCTGCTTTATTTTGTAAAGGTTGTGACAAACTCATGTCTTTTTCATGGAAGCGTAACCTCATTGTCTTGTGGACGGGTGTGTTTTTCTGCAGCACGGCCTATTCGATTTCTATCCCGTTTTTGCCGATTTTTCTGCACACCTCGCTCGGGATCAACGAGCATTTGGAAGCATGGGCAGGCATTTCGTTTGGGATCACCTTTCTCGCCAGCGCGCTGATTTCGCCGTATTGGGGTTCGCTCGCTGACAAATATGGCCGAAAGCCAATGCTGATCCGATCAGGCTACAGCTTGGCTGTTTTGTATTTCCTGAATTATTTCGTCACGGACCCGTACTGGTTTCTGGTGCTCCGCATTTTCCAAGGCTTGCTCGCCGGTTTTGTCCCCGCCTCCATCGCGCTTGTAGGCACGAACACACCGGAAAAGCACGTCGGCTACGCGCTCGGGATCATGGCGACAGCGGGCGCGACCGGCGGGATCGTCGGCCCGTTGATCGGCGGATTCGTCAGCCATTGGTTCGGCAACCGCGAAGCGTTTCTGTTTTCAGGCGTCGTCGTGCTGGTTGCGGCATTGATTGCGACATTTTTCGCGAAAGAACACACGTTCAACCGGTCCGCTGAACGCTCGCATGTGCTCGACGACCTGAAGACCGCCTGGTCCAACCGGACATTCATCGGACTGATGGGGCTGGTCATGATCGTGACGATGTCCGTCATGCTGCTGGAACCGCTTTTGACCGTTTATGTGATGCAGATGGGGACGTCACAGGAAAACGCGTCCCTCCATTCCGGCATCATCTTCTCTGCCGTCGGGGTGGCGACGGTTTTGGCAGCGCCGCGTTGGGGCAAACTGGGAACGAAGTACGGCTACAACAAAATTTTGTTCATCGGTTTGCTTGGCGGTGCGCTCGGCAACTTGCTGCAATTTTTCGTCTCCAACCTGGTAGGGTTCGGCATCCTGCGATTTGTATATGGCCTGTTTTTCGCAGCGGTGTACCCTTCCATCAATGCGACGATCGTCAAAGTGACGGAGCCGGAATTCCGCGGCAGAGCGTTCAGCTTGAATCAATCCGCCACCCAGATGGCAACCATGCTCGGCCCTGTCATCGGCGGTATGCTGGGCGGACTGATCCCGATCCGCGTCGTCTTCATCATCAACGGACTCGGCTTGCTGCTCACCGCCTTCCTGCTGCGCGCCCGCAAGACGGCTGACGTGCCGCTTGCGCCGACGCCAATGAAGCAATCGATGAAAATGTAGGTCACGAACGTTTCATAGCCCGAATCGGCCTTCCTTTGCTACAATGGAGAAAAAAGGAGGCCGCTGCGTGAAAAAATCAATGTTCTTCGTCATTCACTGGGCTGAAGCCAAACGATATTCCGATGCGCTCAAACAGCTGGAGATCGACTATACGATCGAAACGCCTGATGATATTCCAAGCCTCGCTCCTGGCGAGCTTGCCTTCGTCTTCCCCAGCCTGCCCATACGTTTGTATGCCAAGCTCCGCACCTTGTTTTCGCAAGATGCGAAACAATATTGACCACAGCCAGTTCTCCAACCGTTTGGCTGCTTGAGAAATGACGAGCGTATTTCATTGCCGCAAGGAGGTTTGACATGGAGAACTTGTCATTTGTTTATGCCACGTACATCGCAACAACGCCTGAAACGCTTTGGGAGGCGCTGACCACCAGCTCGTATACGGAAGCGTATTTTTTCGGCACGAGCATCGAGTCCGACTGGCAAATCGGGTCCACCGTGGCCTATTCGCGGAACGGGGAAGTCACCGATCATGGAATCATCCTCGCCTGCGAACCGCACCGCCTGCTGTCCTTCACCTGGAATCATGTCGCAGATCGGTCCGAACGCACTGAACCGTCGCGCGTCACCTTCACCTTGAAACAGATGGATGCAGTCGTCAAACTGACGCTCGTTCACGAAAATTTGCATCCGCACGACATCGTAGACCGCGAAGATACGTTTGAGGGGCTCAACAACGGCTGGCCGGCCATTTTGAGCAATTTGAAA
Source organism: Brevibacillus fluminis (assembly GCF_052072235.1). Lineage (GTDB taxonomy): Bacteria > Bacillota > Bacilli > Brevibacillales > Brevibacillaceae > Brevibacillus_D > Brevibacillus_D fluminis_A. Next base: position 3,005,485 of record NZ_CM125436.1, read on the forward strand.
AGCTTGCTGGAAACAGGCAAGACGCTTCCACCGTTATCGTTGTAAGCGCAAAAGGGACAAGCACGCTTTACGCAGCTGTTTGTCCCTTTGTTGTGTTTGTGGTCACTATCCCTGCTATCAGCTCAATAAGCAAAAAAATGCTTCATGATACCCAACGACGATAACACAAGCTCCCTCCCCTGTTCATCGGTGTATCGGTCCACTCGCCTCACATAAATCCCGGTATCCTGCTCCCAGGTCGATTGCCACGTAATCTTTCGTGGCGTGCCCTTACCAACTTGCTGGCACGTATCTTCAAGACTATTGCCAGTGCAAATGATCCCGTTCTCATCTGCCAGCCACTTCCGATAATCGTCCTCCGTCGGGCACGCCAAAATAAGGATTGCCATCATGCAACTCACGGTAACCGCGACCACGTGCCACGTTTTTTTCCGCATACTGGTCCCTCCTCCCATCCCGATTCGCTCTATTTGGCTTTCTACGTTACGGTTGTGTCGTTCTATGCATCTTACAATATATGTATAAACGATCATACAATTGGATGTTTCACCCGGCAAGGCAAAAACCAAGTCGTCACGTTTACACACGCGGGAAAACAAATCGTTTCGCGAACCGTTCCGTAAAGGAAAACCGCGGATGGCTGTCAAAGAATAGCAGTAATGCCAAGGTTGATGTATATTCAAGGAAAGCCAGAAAATGACAGAAAAAGTGAAGAGGAGCGTTCCTAGATGACAACGAGTAAACTGAATCCCAAGGTCGATGAATTTTTACGTAAAGCGAATAAGTGGAAAGAAGAATTTGAGATGCTAAGAAGGATCGTTCTTGACAGTGAGCTGACCGAAGATTTTAAGTGGATGCATCCTTGTTACACGTTTGAGAACAAAAACATCGTTTTAATCCACGGATTTAAAGAATATTGTGCGCTTCTGTTTCACAAAGGAGCCTTGTTAAAGGACCCGCATGGGATTCTCATCCAGCAAACGGAGAATGTACAGGCCGCTCGCCAGATTCGGTTCACCAACTTGCAGGAAATCGTAGAAAGGGAAGCTATCTTGAAAGCTTATATTCACGAAGCCATTGAAGTGGAAAAAGCCGGTTTGGAAGTGAATTTCAAGAAGACAGCCGAATACGTCATTCCTGAGGAATTTCAACAGAAGCTCGATGAAAACCATGCCTTGAAAACGGCTTTTGAAGCATTGACGCCGGGACGCCAACGAGCATACCTTCACTATTTTTCTGAACCCAAAACATCCAAGACTCGCGAGTCAAGGGTGGAAAAAAGCATGCAGCAAATTCTCGCTGGAAAAGGATTGCACGATTAGTCGCAACAAAAATAGCAGCGGCAGCAATGGTGTGATGCGCGACCATTGCTGCCGCCAGTTTTTTTATTCCCCGTGCCCGCGATACGTCATTTCGCTCGTTCCGTCCGCAAGCAAGGCCGCGTTCGCCTTGATCACTTTGCGGTTATAGGTGAAATCATGGGAAGAGAAATTGGCAATCACACGCAAATCGTTTCCGAACTCGGTCATTTGTACGAGGCGGTCTTTCGACAGCACGTGAAAACCGGTCATTTCCCGCGTGACGGCTTTCTCATGGAATGGGGAGAAGACTTTCAGCTGCCGGACGATCCGATCTTTGTCTCTATCCCAGGTCGCTTTGTCCAAATGATAGAGCGGCGGCACGTCGTACAACAGCTCTGCGAGCATCCGCTGTTCCGTCTGTCCTTTAATTTTGAAGCTGCCCCATTCCCAATGATGGGTCGTGATCACAGCGTCATTGTACACCAGCTTGAACAGCGGAACATTGTAGGCCGGATCGAGATAGACATGCTCATACAGCGTCTTGATCGGAACTTGCTTGCCGAATCGGGCCGGCACTCCTCCGTCCGGCGACCAGTAGGCACCGGTGTAATACGGACTTTGCCTGTTTTCCCGCATATCCGGGTCTCCCCATGCGATTACCGGTGTTTCCAGACCGTGCGCAAAGGCAATCGTTCCGCTCGCATAATCATTCCCGCCTTCAGAGCCGATCACCAAATGCTTGTCGTTGGCGATATAGGCCATTCGCTGCAACCGGGCTTTCATGTCCTGTTCTTGTGTCGTCTCATGCCCCGGTGTATAGTCATCATAAAGCTCCCCGGTTGCATCGCAATCGACAAACCACGAATTGTAGGCGTCACCGCTCGCCAGTATACTTGTGACGCGATTTTGCACGCTCGGAAGCGATAGCGTCGGATTCAATTTGCGTCCCTGCTGGAGGAAGCCGCCGATTTTTTTGCCGTTTTGATTCGTAATGGTCGCGCTGTCATACAGACCTTTTTCCGGAAAATACGCGGTTTGCCACTCTTTGTTTTCGGTCTCATGGATGGAGTGGTACGAATCGTATGGCCCGATCAAATACCCTTGCTCATTCGCCTGTTTGACCAGCCCGGGATTGATAAACCCTTCCGTCCAATCCGGCAAGCCGATCCAAGCGCGCGCGATCCCCGCATCCCGCATCTCTTGCAATAGCTTCACCGTTTTGTCCGCTCCCCAGAGGGACACGTCATCGGCAGCATCTTGCAGCGCACTTTTCAGCACCTGCTTGTTCGCTTGATACAACTCGGACTCCGAGCGCAGCGCAGCGCCTTTCTGCATCAGTGCCTTGGTTGCTGCATCCAGGTTCGGGAACACATCCGCCTTGTAAAAAGTCTGCAGCTGGAGCACGTCGTTTAGCAACCTGACGATGATCCGGCGCTGGTACTGATCAACGTAATCTTGCTTTTTCACGGCCTTGATCACGTCGGCTGCTTCTTTGCCGTCCTCGGTTTCTTGCAGCGCCAGTTGAACAAGCCAATCCCCGAATGGCCCGCCTAGCTTTTTGGCGAGCTTGGGCCACCGGATGTTCGTGTCGGAGATGAACGTTTTGTCCCACAAGTAGATGTGCGGCGCGCCATACAGCTTTTCCATGTTTGGGTTGGTTTTCGCCTTTTCCTTCAGCGTGACGAATTCTCCTCGCCGGACGACATCCGCCTTGTACAGCTTGGCGATTTTCGTCGGGTCGTTTTCCGTCGGGTAAAGCGTAAAGCCATAGGTTTTTTTCGGATTGATGCGGGAGAACTCATGCGTGAAAGAAAACCCGATCGCTTCTTTCGCCTGAAATGCGACCTCGTCGTTAAAGATGTCGTCCGCAATATAGAGAATCGTCATCGTTGGCTTGGCTGCGGCAAAAAAACGCATGGAGAACGATTCGCTAAAGGTCATGCGTTGGTCTTGCAAAAACGTCAGCCAATTGGCATCGCGTGCCGGAATGTATTTGCCCTCGCCGAGCGGCAGTATGTAGCTATCCCCTTGTACGATCGGCCACGTGAATGACGCAGCGCCCGTCGACGTCATTTGGACATGGAGTCCGCCCGCTTGCTTCGCAATCTCAACCTTCACCTTCTGCTCCGGATAGGTCCACGACGCCGATGTGGCGGTCTTGTGAAAATCTGCGACGACTTGCTTGGGCAGCGGCTGGGAAACACGCTCCCGTGCCCCGCCCGTTTCAATCTGCAAGTCGAACGTTTCCGGTTGGACATCGAACGTAAACGCGGCCTGCTCACGTGGCGCTGCGTCTGATGCGGAAGCGGAAGGCTGCTTCGTGACCGTGCCTGTGACAGGTTCGCTGCAGCCTGCCACCAAACTCGCCGCCAGCAAAAGGGGCAGGAACGTTTTTTTCTGATTCATGAGGATCCCTCGATTGTCGTATGTTGTTTGGACACGGCCTGACGCTTGCGCCAGCGCTGCCACACCGTGTATAAGCCAAATCCCCCCAGTGCGCCGATCGTATTGAGCAGCATATCGTCCACATCAAAGCTGCCCATGGAAAACAAAAGCTGCCCCCATTCCAGCGCAAGACTGGCCGCAAGCGATGCAAAAAAGACGCGGTGAATCGACGCAAGCCGGGTAAACAGCAAAGGCAGCAGGAACCCAAACGGCATAAACAGCAGCACATTGCCCGCCGTGTTGTACAAGATCGTGGCTGCCGCATAATCTTGATGATGGGTCACATACCCTATAATCGTGCGCAGCGGTACCGTATTTTGGTTCAGCTTCGTGTATTCCGGCAGCCCGTAAGCAAGCATTTTCTGCTTCCACGCTGTAATCATCGCATGACGGTGCCAACGCCCCTCGCTGAAAAACAGCAAGTACACCACACCAGCCACATAGCCGATGAATGCCGCAAGAAACCAGCGGCGGCGGTACGGGTCGACCAGCGGAAGGGAGGCGGCGATGTCGGCAGCAATTCGCTCGCTATCGCCAAAACGCTGGATCGCCAGCATGGCAGCCATCTGTGCATCTGCCCCTTCCTCAATGAACTCGTGTTGAAGCGACAGCAGATGATCATACAGCTCATCCTTCAGATTCGCCTTCTCTTTGTTCGAGCACGGAAGCTTGCGGACGATTGATTCGACGTACTGCTCGATCAGCATCGATCACTCCCCTCCCTCATAGCAAATGGTTACCAGTCGATTCAATGCGCGCCAATCGTCCATCTTCTCCTGTAAAAGCTTCTTGCCATCGTCGGTAATCCGATAATATTTGCGTCGTGCACCCTCGGCAGATTCGCCCCAGTACGACTCGATCGCCTTCCCCGTTTCCAACCGTTTCAGCGCCGGATACAGCGTCCCCTCACCGATTTCATACACGTCAGCGCTTTTTTCACGAATCTGTTTGGCCAGCTCATAGCCGTAATGCTCACGCTGTGAGATCAAGGAGAGCAGCAGCAAATCGATGCTCCCTTTCAAAATTTCTTTGTTCATGTTTTCCTCTCCCTCCACATCGATATGTTAAATGAAAATACCTCGTAATGCAAGGTATTAAAAAATAAAAAAACCCCCTTCCGGTGCAGAGGATTTTGCTTCACTGTCAAAGAATTATCGTCTTTGTTCAAAGTGTCTTGCGAAAGGAGCGATCTTCTTGCGCCATCGGCTCGGTGTTTCCGGCAGTACCATCCTATCCGACCCGGCACACTTTTCGGCATTGTTTTGGGAAGGGATTGACCATATCGAGATCGGGGAATTCCCGGATGAACCGTCGTTTACGACATTTCTTCACATGTGCCGCAATCAAACGATCACGTTCGGCATTCACTCCCCTCTGCTGCGCACGGGGAGCAAATACGACTTGCTTGAATCCGTCTTTATGGATTCTGCACACGCCTGGAAGCAGGTGGAACATGAGTGCCGCATGCTGCGGGAGTTGGGAGCGTCTTACCTTCTCGTCCATTTCCCCTATTTCAAACGGGGGGTGCCCGCACGTGGATTCGAGCTGCTGGAGCAAGGGCTGGATCGTTTGCGCCGCATCCAGCAGGCGAGCGGGCTGTCCATCATTTGCGAACCGAAGCTCGGATTTGACAAATCCTCTGCCGCGATTCGATTTTTTCACGATTCGCCGCTCTCCCTGTGGGCTGACATCGGGCTTTGCATGGACATTGGCGATTTTTTGCTGGCGGACAGCGATTCGGTCAGCCGCTGTGTGGACAAGTGGCACAACCAGATCAAAGTCGTCCATTTGCACAATGTCGAGCATACGAAAGAGGGAAAATATTGGTGGATCCCCGTCCATCCTTCCCACGAAAATGACGGCATCCATTATCAGACCGGCGGCCTGATCCGGCAGCTGGCCCAATCGCCACAGGTGACGTTCGTTTTCGAGCACACCCCGCATAACCAGGCAAGCGCGGCGTTTATCCAGGAAGGCTATGAATGGGTGAAAATGCTGGTCGGGCGCACCTCCGAATAACACGCCTGGTACGGCCGCGCGTCCGTTTATTCGCCATCGAATTCCTTGCGCACCGCCTCCCCCGCTGGCGTCACCCGATACTGCCCGCGGCCAGCCGGATTTTTTTCAAGCAAGCCTTTCTTGATCAACGCCTTCAAGATCGGACTGACGAACAACGAACCTGATCGATCCGCCCAATCGCGCGTCACACCGGGCAGCTGTCTGGCAATCTGTGTCGGTGTCTGCCACTGACCCGCGCTCAAAGCGAGCAAGACGCGCAGCTGCCTGTCGCTTAGGCGGATCGGGTTTTGGGCTGGATCATTCGTGTCCGGTGCCTGACTGCGGTAGCGAAAGTGCAGCTTCCCCGCCTCTTTTTTCATCTCGCACCAGCTGCGCTCGAAGGTTTGCAGCGCTTTGGCGAGAGACGCGCGCGGCGCGGCATAATGTGTCTCGCAATAATCGAGAATTTCGCTGATACGGCACCAGCCGCCTTTTCGCTTGAGGAACAGCTGGACATTGTTCATCGTGATCCGGTACGGCGTGACATAGCCCCCGCCCCGCTGGCCCCCTTTCACATCGGCCGCCAAATGATGGTGCGTCAGCGCCTCCTTCAAATGAGGCAGCGTTCTGCGCATGAACCGTGCATGTTTATCAGCCCAGATCGTTCCATATTTACTAAAGGTAAGCACGCCGATGCCGTAATCAGCCAGCACCATGCTGACGAATTTTTTGTATGCTTTCGGTTTATGCGGAATCGCGATCCATATGTAATTGGCATAGCCGCGCCAGCGCAGCGCCTGGTCAATCAGATCGAGCGTAAGCGATTGCTTCATCTCCACGACGCCCACCACCGCGCCGCTTTTTGCCACGATGTCCGCACGTCCTCCCGCCCGATTGCACTCCACCTCCGGGTATACGGTGAATCCTCGTTCCTCGAGCCATTTTTTCACCGGCTCGTACATATCCGCTTCTTTCAATGCTCTCCCTCATTTGCTTCGTTCGTATGGATGATCATGCCATTCCTTGCCATTCCTCCAGTGAAGGTCCGTACACCCCAGGAACCTTTAGACCCGCTTGCCGCATGAGAACGGTCATTTGGCCACGATGGTGAATGAGGTGACAATGCAAAATAAAGAGCGTAAGCCCGTTTGGCCATTGTTCCCCATGTATCGGCTTTACTTCTCGTAATGAGTCATCTGTCCATTGCTCTTTTAATGCGGCGATCATCGCTCCGCTTGACTGAAGAAAGCTATTTGCGATTTCCTTTGCCGAAGAAGGAACCGGACTCCCTTGCCCCGCTGCATCAAATGTCAGTCCGGTCTTTGACATCAGTTCATGCAAAGAAGTAACGATATGCCAAGCCAGTTCCCCCAGTGTCCGGTGACCTTGAGCGACTTCTTGATGCAACGAGACATCGGTCAGCGCTTCCAGGACTTTCCTTGTGGAATTTGCTTCATGGTTCCACATGTTTACAAATTCTTCGATCGTACGATACATTTTTCAAAACCTCCCATTTCATCGTTTCGAACATGCCCTGCTTGTTCTTGCCTTTGTTGTTTTCAATGGCCTAAGGCTATTATAGTAAAAATTCTCCGATCGCATTTCTTCTGCATTGCGATTATGTAAAAAAAGCCGCGTTTCCTCCGGCAGTTCGGATGAAAACGCGGCTTTTTTCGACTATTCCTTCAACGTAATGTTCGTCGGCAGCATGAACAGGCTGTAATAGACACCTTGCAGACGCGCAAACTCTCTCGTCTCGTGCGTAATGCGATGTCCCCCTTGACCTGGTGCAACGGTATCCCACGTCACTTCTTGCTGAAGCGGGAAATTGGTGGCGGGATCGACGTACAGCGTGCTGGTGACAACCCCGTTGGCAATCGTCTTGCTCGCTGTTTTTTTGCGGGATTTCTTCCCGTCCGGCAAGACAAAGATCTCACCCGTGTCTTTCCACGTAAATTCCGCCGCAAGCTGCTCGATGTACGATTGTTTCAGCGCATTTTGGTTTACCTGCGCGACTTTCGGATCGAAATTTTCGACTTTCCCGAATGTCCGGACGACATTGATGCTCGGGTATTTGATTGTCACCTGACGTTTTCCGCCGCCGAGCAGATAGTGGCTTTGCCCGATTTTGCCGTCGATCTGATACGTATCGGTGCGCCCGAACAGATTGGTGCGGTCGTGCCAAATCTCCTCGTACAACCGGTTGGAACGCGTGATTTTGATGTATTCCATCTCTGGGTTTTGCTCAGCATGCAGCTGCGCGTCGGTTTGGGTATTGATGGCCTTCGCCAGAGCATAGTCGCTTTGGCCAGCAGCATGGGCGGTTACAGAAAGCGACAGGACGGATAATGCGATTGCTCCTGTCATGAAAATCTTTTTCATCGTGTCTCCAGCTCCTTCTTGTTGTCATGACTTTCACACCACCTATCGTATGCTAGTTTTTTCCCAAATCAAATTATAAAAATAATTCGACTTCAAATTGCATCCTATATCAGTTAAAAAATGGATGGGTAATCCGCCGTCAGCCAAAGCAAAAGCCACCCCTTCGGATGGCTTTTTGAGTCGCTTTACTCTGCGATCGTGACCTTGATTGACCGTTCCTCCAACTTTTGCAAATACCCTGGCTCCAGCCGATCGTCCGTGATGATTTCATCCACCTGATCCAGATTGGCGAAAAAGGTAAAGGCTTGCGTGCCAAATTTGCTCGCGTCGGCCAGCAGGTACACGCTATCGGAAATGCTGATCATTTTTTTCTTGACCAGCGCCTGCATTTCATTGGATTCGCTGATTCCGCGTTCCAGGTGAATTCCTTTGCAGGAGAAAAACACTTTGTCGACATGGTAATGATCCAGCGTGCGCTCGGCCCGCTGCCCGACGAAAGAGAGCGAACGCGGTGCCAGCACGCCGCCGGTGGAGATGACTTCCACACGCTCTTTCGTGGCAAGCTCCATCGCCACCTTGATCGAATTGGTCAACACGGTCAGCGGAATGTCAGGCAAGATGGAAGCCATGTACCAGGCGGTCGTGCTCGCATCCAGAATGATGCGGTCATTTGGCTCGATATGGGCAATCGCGCGTTGGGCGATGCGCTTCTTTTCCTCGATCGCCGTAATTTCCCGTTCCAGGTACGGGATCTCCGGCTGCTGATCCATGACGCTGACCGCTCCCCCGTGGCTTCGCATCAGGCGTCCGGCTTGTTCTAACCGGTCCAGATCGCGCCGGATCGTTTCCTCTGTCACTTGACAGATTTCGCTCAGCTCCGATACGCGAATACTGCCCCGTTCATTTACCAGCCGAATGATTTTTTCATGGCGTTCTGCAACAAGCATGGTCATCCTCTTTTCATATTTCCGATAGTTCGCTCAAACAAAAACGAATCTCGTTTCGCTCCCTTTATTTTACTTGGAAAACCCGGCTACGCCAAGCTTTTTGGCTGAAGCTGCGGTTGCACGGTTTACAGGATGACATGACGCACGTGCATCAGGTCGCCAACCTTCTGGAACAGTGACGCTTGATGACCGACCGCCATGGCGCAATGGTGTGTCGGCGCTTCGTGAAACCATTGCGCCAAATAGTCATCCGGATGCTGGCGGAATTTGACCGGTGTTTGCGTATTTCCGATTTTCATGATCGGGCCTGTGGTTGACTCGCCTTCGCTGATGATCAGCTTGAGCTGGCCGTCGCCCGTCTGGGTCACATTCAGCGTCGTAATGGGACCGGTGCGAACTTTGGCTTCCACCGAGACACCTGTCCCCTGTTTGCCGTGATACAGCCCCATCCCGCGCAAAATCGGCTTGCCGTCCGCAATCGCCTGATGAAACGGCCCGTCGTGCCCAAGCAAAATCGTCCCGTCTTCATAGTCAACGACGACAATTTCCGAAAAGCTTCCGCCGGTACCCAAAATGTCGCAAATCTTCATCGCAACCGCTGTTTTCAAATCACCTTCGCCGGAGCATGGAATCCCCCGTGAGGTGAGCAGCGAATGGCCGACGATGAACCCGCCCTGCAGTTTTTCGTACGCATTGCCGGACGCGCCGTGGTAGTAGTACGCGAGCGCATCGAGATCGTAGGCTCTGACCAGCTTTTCCTGGGCGGCTGCCACTCGGCAAGACCATTCCATCTGTTCTTCGGTCGGTTTTTTGGCGATCGGATCGGAGGGCGAGTCGCCGCTGATTGCAAACAGCGCATGAATCTCTTCACGCTTTTGACGAATGTCCGCCTCGGTCACTTCTTTGACGAACAATTCCAAATCGCACATCTCCAGCACCTCTACATGCAGGCCGGTCTGCGCCTGGATCATCGTGAAATCGCTGTACATATCCAGCATCCCGCTGTACGTGTTGCCGAGGAACCCAAAACGGCTGTGCTTCAACGTTCGCGGTACGGAAGCGGCGCGAATCCATTCCGCGATCGTTTTCCAGGCGCGGATCGCTTCCGGCCGGTGCTTCGTGTTCTCATTCGTCAAGGAGAACGCCGGTGTCTCCTCCATGCCCAAAAGCCCGTTCACGACGCGAAACGGAATGTGCGCGCGGTTGAACACGTTCGCGATCTCCGGCACCGGACAGGCGCCGCAATGGGCAAGCCATTCGCCAGTCGTCGTTTGGTCATAGTTGATCCGCGCGGTCGGCTGAAGGTTCAGCACCACGACCGGCGCCTTGCACAACTGATGTACAGGCAACACGGTGGAACTCGTCGCATACGTGCCGGAATGGCAAAAAACCAGATCGACATGGCGTTCGTTGAACCATTCGCCCGCCTTCCTCCCTTCCGCCTCCGTATCAACCAGGCCGTAAAAAAAGACATCCCCATGCACAGCCATCTGTTCGCGCAAAAAATTGCCGTACGCAAGCAGGCGTTCGCGCAGCCCCGGGAACTGGCTCCAATACGCTTGCAATCCGATGGTGTAAAGACCAATCCGCGCTCGTTTCGCCGGCTTGATCGGACTCAAATCGATCATGCTCCCTCACCTCTTCAACAAAATCAAAACTTTATGAATCCATTGTATTCGTTTACAATCGTACTTACATCCCACCATCTTGTTCATTCATAACAGTATCTTGCAAAAGAGGTGACACCATGTCGTCCTATCGGGAGAAAGCCTCTCACGATTGGTCGGACGATTCCATCCGGCTGATCGCGACGCCAAGCGTCACGGCCAAATCGACGTTTTTTTATGTGCAGGAGGTCGGCCATTTCCGGACGCGTCCGTCCTATTTCACCGAGCGCACCCATCTGCCATCCTATCTGATCGTCTTCACCATCTCAGGTGTGGGCTATTTGAAGTACGGCAACAAGACGTACACGCTGCAGCCCAATCAAGCTTTTTTCATCGACTGCATGGAATACCAGCATTATGCGACAGATCGCCGTCACCTGTGGGAGTTTGCCTGGGTGCATTTTTCGGGGAATGCGAGCCGGGGCTATTATGAGCAATTTCGCAAGCAAGGTTCTCCGGTTGTCGCGCTCGATCCGCGATCGGCGGTTCCCGGGATCATTCGCCAGCTGATCGATGTCCACCGCCATGCGACATTGCGCACCGAGCTGGTCAGCTCCAAGCTGCTGACCGACTTGATCACCGAGCTGTTGCTCGCGTCGAATGAACATGGCGCTTACGGCACATCGATGCCCGCTTACCTGACTGCCATCGTGCACGACATGGACAAACGGTTCCACGAGCGCCTTTCGCTCGACGACCTGGCAGCCCGCCATGCGATCAGCAAATTTCACCTCGTCCGCGCTTTTCGCAAATATATCGGAACAACGCCAAACGAGTACGTGATTCACAAGCGAATTACGTATGCCAAGGAGCTGTTGACCTTCACGGATCTGTCGGTTGCGGCCATCGCTGCCAAAGTGGGCGTCGATAACGTCAGCCATTTCATCAACCTGTTCAAGCAGCGCGTTGAGCTGACTCCGCTCGCCTTCCGCCAAAAATGGCAGCAGCCGCCCGGGTGAAGACGGACCATGACGAGAAAAACGGTCTGAGAGCGTTTGCTGCCTCCTCACGCTACGAACGGAATGGTTCACTTTTTCTGAGGAGCAAAAATGGGGTTCTATTGCCGAAAAACAGCCGAATGCAGCTTTGAGCCATTTTCGGAAACTTGTTATACTGATGAAAGATCAACTTTGTAAAAAAAATGCATGTGAAAGGATCGATCGTCTACTTTGGACAGTATACCGATATTTCTCAATCTGCTGCTTGTCGCTTTTCTCGTGATTCTCAACGGTTTTTTCGTAGCTGCTGAGTTCGCGCTTGTAAAAGTGAGGCACACCCGTTTGGCCCAACTTGTCAACGAAGGGAACTCCCGCGCCGTCTATGCGCAAAAGGTCACGCAGAAGCTCGATGGTTACCTTTCCGCTTGCCAGGTTGGCATTACGCTCGCATCACTTGGTTTAGGTTGGGTCGGGGAACCGGCCATCGCCCATATGATCGTCGAGCCGTTGTTGGGCAACTTCCACTTGCCTGATTACATTATTTCCACCATTTCGTTTGGTGTCGCTTTCGCGGTGATCACGTTCTTGCACATCGTCTTGGGTGAGCTTGCACCGAAATCACTCGCAATTCAAAAAGCGGAAGGGACGTCTTTGTGGGTCGCCATGCCGTTGATCGCCTTCTACAAGCTGTTTTATCCGGCGATCTGGTTTTTGAACGGGACCGCAAACCGTCTGCTCAAGCTGATTGGCTTGGAGCCCGTGTCTGAACACGAAGCTGCGCATACCGAGGAAGAAATTCGCCTCCTCGTCAACCAGAGCCATGAAAGCGGACATATCGACCAGACTGAAAAAACGCTCGTGGATAATGTGTTCGAATTTTCCGAAACTGTAGCGCGGGAGATCATGATCCCCCGCATCGATATGATTTGCTTGTTTGCTACCGATTCGTTTAAGGAGAACCTGGATACCATCAAGTCTTGCCGCCACTCCCGCTTTCCGGTTGCTGCGGAAGACAAAGACAACATCGTCGGATTCGTCCATGCGTCAGACTTTTACCTTGCAGCCTTAAGCAAAAAGGAAGTTCTGATCGAAAACTTGCTCCGCCCTGTTTTGACGGTGCCGGAGTCGATGGAAATAAGCCAGGTATTGCGGAAGCTGCAAAAACACCGTTCCCAAATCGCCATCGTGATCGACGAATACGGCGGAACCGCGGGTATGGTGACGATGGAAGACATTTTGGAAGAGATCGTTGGCGATATTCAGGACGAATTCGATCTCAATGTCCGCCCTGAAATCGAAAAGACCGAGAAAGGCTTGTCCGTTGCAGGCAAAGTGCTCCTGGATGATCTCGATGACCATTTGCCGTTCGAGCTTGAATCGGAGGATGTCGATACGATCGGCGGCTGGGTTTACAGCCAGCTGAATGAAGGGATCGCCGTCGGCAAATCGATCGCCTTTGAGGACCATCTGTTCACCATCACGGAAATGGATGCGCACCGTATCACACGCGTCGCCATCACAAAGCAGGTGCCTGCCGAATGGAAACAGGAAGCCGCACCGCAAGAGCGAGAAGGCGCGCTCGTCTAACCAACAAAAACAGGCTCCGTGCACGTTTGCCGGAGCTTTTTTCAATCGATCCTCACTGCTTATCGGTGGTCCATCCCGTTTTCCATTCGCCGCGATAATGCCCGCTCGAGAAACCCGCCATTTCCCTCGCCATGGTTGCCGCTTCCGGGTTCACCCTTTTGCGCGTCAAAATAAGGGGCGGTAGGAGAAGAACTCGCGGTCAGTATGGTGGTATCCGGCTTGTGATGTTGCGCGCAGTTCTCCTGCTCAGCCTGTTCGATCGCAAGCTCAAGCGCCGCATTGCCTTCCAGTTCCGTTTCAGGTATCTCATTGTGCACGTATGGGCTGGTCATCGTATGTAATCCCTCCTATGGGTAAGTATCACCCGACGTCTGGCAGAACATGTACGCTGCCGATGTTCTCCAGAAATTATAAGCGCGAGCATGTAAAAATTTTTTTACGATAAAAAAGCCTGCTCCCCATCATGCGGCATCCTCAAATTGAGCATGCACCGCTTCCGGGGAAAAGGCTTTTTTCCACGTACGATTCCGTTTGCTGTTTCTACGAACCGCCTGTACGTCTGCGCTGGTTATTCGGCTTTTTCGTTTGTTGGCTTTTCATGACTTGATTCGAAGCCTTCAGGTTTCCTGCTTGTTTTCCGTTTGCTTGCTCTTGTTTCTTCTGTGCCAGCTTGCGTTTCATCGCTTCTTGCAAGCTGATTTTCCCCGGCTGGGCTGCGGTATCTTTGGTTTCGTTCTGGTTTTCACTCATCTTCATTTCCTCCGTCATTTGCAAACGAATGTTTCGGCATGCCGCGTGTTTTTATTTTACTGGAAATTTGCGTTTTCTGCTAGAGTAACTGCATAAGACGGCCGTTATTTTATCCATCCTTTGCTTTCGGCGATCGCAACGGCATCGATCCTGTTTTTCGCCTCCAGCTTTTGCATGATCTCCGAGATGTAGTTGCGGACCGTTCCTTGGGACAAAAACAGCAGGCTTGCTATCTCCGCAACACTTTCGCCCTTGGCCAGCAGGCGCAAGATTTCCTGCTCCCGCTCGGTTAGCGGATTGCTCTCTTCCCACAGGGAAAATGCCAATTCCGGATGAATGACGCGCCCGCCAGCAAAGATTTGGCGCAGCGCCCGGGCCAGGTCCGAGACCGGCGAATCTTTGAGCAAATAGCCTTGCACGCCGGCTTTCATCGCCCGCTGGAAATAGCCTGCTCGGGCAAAGGTGGTTACGATGACCGTCCGGCACGGAATCCCCTCCGCTTTGATCGCTTCCGCTACATCCAAACCACTTTTCAGCGGCATCTCAATATCGAGCACACACAAGTCAGGCTGTTTTTGCCGGATGAGCTGCATCGCCTGCTCGCCGTTCTCCGCTTCCCCCACGATCTCGATGTCATCTTCCAAGGCAAGCAAGGTAGACAAAGCACCGCGCAGCATTCCTTGATCTTCCGCCAGTACGACTTTCATGATTGGCCCTCCGCCATTCTCTCTTTCTTGATCCGCGGGATCGTGATGGTGATGACGCTGCCTTTGCCTTGCGCATCGGCGAATGCCAGCTTTCCATCCAACAGGGCCAGCCGATCGCGCATTCCCGGGAGCCCATTTCCCATCATGGTGCCGCTCATGATCCCTTTGCCGTTATCGCTCACAACCAATCGATAGGCACCCTCCGCCAATTCCAGACGCACATCACAGCGGGTCGCCCTGCTATGCTTGACGACATTCGTGACGCATTCCCGCAAACACATGCCAAGCACCGTTTGAATCAGGGACGGCAGTTCGCCTAATCCGCCTTCTTCTTTCACGGTGTAGGTGATGCCCGCAGCGTCCAACAGCTTGCCCGCATGGTCCACCTCATCTGCAAAACGAATGGTCTGCATGTCACTGATCAGCTCCCGCACCTGATGAAGCGCCGTGCGCGCTGTTTGCTGGATGTCCCGGGCCTCCGCGATGGCCCGCTCCGGATGTTTGGTCACCAGCCGCTCCACCAGCTCGCTTTTTAACGTAATCAGCGAAAGTGTATGGCCCAGCGTATCGTGCAAGTCTCGGGCGATCCGCTGGCGCTCCTCGTTTTTGATCAGGCGCGAAATCTCTTCGTTGGCCGATTCCAGCTGTTTTTTCAGCTCTTTGGATTTGCGGTTGGCCCGCATCGAATAAGGCAGCATGGTCAAAATGATCAACAGCGGAACGAATTGCAGCGTCCCCATTGCCGCTTGCTGGGCATAATTCACGTACAGCGTGCCGGAAAACAACACCATCATGAGCGTCGTCGAAATAGTGATCATGCGGATCGAGCTGAGCCTTCCTATCGCCATCGCCGCGTAAAAGCCCAAATACAGGTAGCTCGGGCTGTATCGGTAACCCAAACAGGCAATCGCGATGATTTGCACCCAAGCGAGGTATGCGAGCCCGCTTTGCTCCTCGCGCCATGTGCTTTGCTGCCAGGCGCAAGCAGTGACGAAAAACAGCAGGTAACCAGGCCAAGCCTCGCCGAACGGGAGCGGCAGCAAATAGAGAAACGGGATCAACAAATTTAAAAGCAAAACCCATGCAAATTTCCCCATCTTCTCGGGAAATACTTGAAACGAACCGCCAACTTTCATTTATACCGCTTCCTGTTTTTGATGTACATAGCTAGATCCTATCACAAACACGAGCAAGTATGCAGCAAGTATCAGCGCATTCCCCCAGCCTGGCGCGTGGCCTGCCAAAAGCTCCCATGCACCGCTGGCGAAATGAAAGGTTGGTGTCCATAATGCAAGCTCACGCATCACATCCGGCATGCTTTGAACCGGCATCCACAGCCCACCGGTGAGCGAAAGCCCCAATTGCAGTACCGTACCGAGAATTTGGGCGATTTCAGCTTTCCGCGATGAACCGATCAAAGAACCGAGCGCAAGGAATAGAAGCGAGCCAGCCCATAGCCAGATGCCGCAGCCGATCCATTGCATGGGTGCCAGCGATACGCCTTTGACAAAAAAGCCGGTGGCAAACATCGCGACGATCACCCCAAGGTTCACGATCGAAAGCGCCAGAATTTTGGCTCCGATATAAGCCCGAGGCGGCAGCGGCGTAATCCGGAGCAGCCGGACAAGCCCTTGAGCACGCTCTTGAGACATTTTGACGGCGAGCGAGTTGATGCTTGTGTTGATCAAACCGAATGCGGTCATCGAGATCAGGTAGTACGCTTTCCAGACCGTACCGCCAACCTCGGCGTTTTCGCCAACCGTACTGGAAAAGATCATGTAAAACAAGATCGGAAAGCCGAGGCTCATCACATAAAACCGTTTGTTGCGAACGAGTCGCAGCAGCTCCATTTTGCATTGCGAGACAAACATCTTCATGAACAGATTCCCCTTTCAAATAAGTGCGTTTCCATTAGCCAACCAGCGATTGGTATGCTTCAACCAGACCGCCTTTATGGACGGAAATATCGCGAATGTCGAGTCCTCGCTGCACGACGGCGAACAAGATTCGGTCCGTGTCAGGACCAAACACTTTGACCCGATTGCCTTCGCGCTGCACATCCGTGACGCCGATAATGTCGTACAAGCTTTTGAGCGTAACGCTCGGTCCTGCCAGAAACGAGACATGCTGGTTGCCGGTGGATTCCCGGATTTGTTCGATCGTACCGTCCGCCAAAACTCGGCCTTGATTCATGATGACGACCCGATCCGCGATGCCCTCTGCTTCCTCCAGATAGTGTGTGGTCACAATGATCGTCCGGCCGCTGCCGGCAAACGAGCGAATCGTCTCCCAAAAAAGTTGCCGGGACGATAGATCCATGCCGACCGTCGGCTCATCCAGGAAAATGACGTCCGGGTTGCCTGCCATCGCCAAGGCGAAGCTGAGCCGTCTGCGTTGACCGCCGGATAATGCGGTGGCAAATTGGTTCCGTTCTTTTTGCAAAGAGGAAATCGCCAAAAGCTCTTCCGTCGACAGCGGATTTTGGTAATAGCTGCGGAACAGGCGGATCGTCTCCTCGACTTTCAAATCATCGATTACGCTTCCTTCCTGCAGCATGGCACCCACGCGTTCGCGCACGTTCGCCTCTTTTGGGGAACCGCCGAGCAGGCGAATTGTCCCGGAAGTTGGTTTCAGTAAGCCGAGCAGCAAGCTGACGGTCGTTGTTTTTCCTGCTCCGTTCGGTCCCAATAGGGCGACTACGCTGCCCGCCTCGATTTGCAGCGAGATCCCATCGACTGATTTTTTCTCGCCGAAATGCTTGCAGACACGGTCGAGTTCAATGACGTGATTCATGTTCGACACCTTCCATTTCGTTCGGTTTTTCTGGTATGAATGTAGCTTACAAAAAAATCGCCTCCCTGCTCAGTCATGAACATCATCAGATGGAGATGACAACTGTCATGTCGTTCGCATGATCGTCGTCACCTGCTCGGACGCAAACAGGCGTAAGAAAAACATCTTTCAGAAGTCCTTTCAAGAAGCAGATCCTTCAATCTGTGGAAGTTTTTCTTCCGCTCCAGAATTTATAAGCGCATGCACTTATAAATTCTTACACGATGGAAAAAGGCAGCCGCATCGCTGCAGCTGCCTTCTTTATCGTTCTACTTATCCCAATCGTTCGATGATCGTCGCATTCGCCATGCCGTGTCCCTCGCACATCGTCTGCAAGCCGTAGCGTCCGCCTGTCCGCTCCAACTCGTGCATCATCGTGGTCATCAGTCGTGCGCCGCTTGCACCGAGCGGGTGTCCGAGGGCGATCGCGCCGCCATTTGGATTCAGCTTGGCCGGATCGGCGCCGGTTTCTTTCAGCCACGCCATCGGCACGCAGGCGAACGCTTCATTCACCTCGAACACATCGATATCGCCGATGCCAAGCCCCGCTTTTTTCAACGCCTTTTCTGTCGCGGGAATCGGTCCGGTCAGCATCAGCGTCGGATCTGAGCCCACCACGACGCGCGTGATGACACGGAAACGCGGTTTTAGGCCCAGCTCCTCTGCTTTCTCCCGCGACATGAGCAAGACGGCTGCCGCTCCGTCGCTGATCTGGCTGGCCACCCCGGCATGAATGCTGCCGTTTTCGCTAAAGGACGGCTTGAGCGTCGCGAGTTTTTCAAGCGAGGTGTCTGCTCGAGGTCCTTCGTCCGCCGCTACCGTTTTGCTCGTCCCATCCGCCAGCGTGACGGAAAGCGGCATGATCTCACGTTCGAAACGGCCCTGCTGCTGGGCTGCTGCCGCCTTTTGATGGCTTTGCAGGGCGAATTCTTCCATCTGCTGGCGGCTTAGTCCCCACTTTTGTGCAATCCGTTCTGCCGAGAGACCCTGATGGATCATTTCATAGCGCGAGGTCAGCTGCTCGCTGTACGCTGCGTCCTGGCGGCTTGAGAGCATCGGCACGCGGGACATGCTTTCGATCCCTGCGGCTACCACCACATCCATGTCACCGCTCGCGATGGCTTGTGCGGCGAAATGAACCGCCTGCTGACTGGAACCGCATTGACGGTCGATCGTCGTGCCCGGGACATGGATCGGATAGCCTGCGATCAAGGCAGCCACACGGCCGATGTCCACCGACTGCTCACCGATCTGGGTGACGCAGCCCATGATCACATCCTCGATAATCGCAGCGGAAATGCCTGCACGCTGCACAATCTCACGCAGCACCGTCGCAGCCAAATCATCTGCGCGAATGCCGCTCAATGCTCCATTTCGTTTTCCAACCGGGGTCCGTACCGCTTCCACGATGACCGCTTCTCTCATCTTTCGTCATCCTTTCTCTCACCGGAATCGCACATTTGTTTTGAATTGATCGAACACTCGCTCAATTTCATTATACGTCCCATGGACTGACAGGTAAAGCTCCTTCTCCCGCCCCCCAAATGGACTGATTTGGCGAATTGCCGAGCGGTTGTTAGCCAAAGATATTTACAATAAATTAAATTTAGTAAATAATTATCATGAGAGTACCTACAGAAATTAAAAACGATGGGAGTCTTCCAAAATGGGTAAAATCGCATTCGAGCAGAACCAGCATCCAAAACAGAAACCAGACCAGAGCAAATTGGGCTTTGGCAAGCATTTTACCGACCATATGTTCATCATGGATTATACGGACGGAAAAGGCTGGCATGACGCGCGCATCGTCCCTTATGCCCCAATCGCGCTGGAGCCATCCTCGATGGTGTTCCATTATGGACAAGCCGTATTCGAAGGGCTGAAAGCGTACAAAACGGCTGACAATGAAATTCTTTTGTTCCGTCCGGACAAAAACATGGAGCGCCTGAACAAATCCAACGACCGCCTGAGCATTCCGGCGATCGATGAGGAATTCATGATCGAAGCGATCAAGGAACTGGTCCGCGTCGACGCCGACTGGATTCCGGTCGAAGAAGGCACTTCCCTTTATATCCGTCCGTTCATTATCGCGACTGAACCATTCTTGGGCGTGCACGCCTCCCATAACTATATGTTCATGATCATCCTCTCCCCGGTTGGCGCGTACTACGCAGAAGGCATCCAACCGGTCAAAATCAATGTGGAGAGCCACTACGTTCGCGCCGTTCGCGGCGGTATGGGTTCGGCCAAAACAGCCGGGAACTACGCAGCAAGCTTGCGCGCGCAAGTGGAAGCGCAAGAGAGCGGCTACTCCCAGGTACTGTGGCTCGACGGGATCGAGAAAAAGTACATCGAAGAAGTGGGCAGCATGAACGTGTTCTTCAAGGTGAACGGCGAAGTGCTTACACCTGAGCTGAACGGCAGCATTTTGGACGGCGTGACCCGCAACTCCATCATCGCGCTCCTGAAATCGTGGAACGTGCCGGTGGTCGAGCGCAGAGTCTCCATCGAGGAGCTGTTCGAAGCGCATGCCAACGGAACGCTTGAAGAAGCGTTCGGTACCGGTACGGCAGCAGTCATCTCGCCAATCGGTGAATTGAACTGGGATGACAAACACATCGTCATCAACGACGGCAAAATCGGCGAGCTGTCCCAGCGCCTGTACGACACCGTCACTGGCATCCAGCGCGGCACGTTGCCTGACACGATGGGTTGGACCGTAAAAGTGGAAAAATAAGGCGTTCGCACAGACTGTCGAGCACGACTCGGCAGTCTTTTTGTGTTTTTTTCGCAGATTCATTACCGCGAAGCATGAAAACGATGCAAAACTCGCATTGGAAGTTATCCTTCATGGAAACTATAATGAAAACAGATCAACCACACGGGTGGCAAAAATGAGGGATAACGATGGAGTGGCACCAAATCCAGTATTTCCAGACGGTTGCGCGAACCCAGCATTTTACACGAGCCGCAGAGCTGCTCTCCATCTCCCAGCCTGCGTTAAGCCGTTCCATTTCCCGGCTGGAGGAAGAGCTTGGCGTGTTGCTGTTTGAACGGCAGGGACGGACGATTGTGCTCAATCAGTATGGACAACGGTTCCTGCAAAGAGTGGAACGCGCGATCCAGGAGATTGAAATCGGCAAGCAAGAGATTCTCGATGCGATCGATCCGGATCGCGGCAACGTCTCACTCGCCTTCCTGCACTCATTGGGCATTGAGTTCGTCCCTGAGCTGATCAGTTCGTTTCAGGCGCATCATCCACAAGTGACGTTTCAGCTGTCACAGGCGTCCTCTGACGTGCTGCTTGACCAAATCCGAACCGGCCGCATCGATATTGCGCTGTTCGCCACGATGCAGCCCGAGGACGGCATTCGCTGGGAGCCGCTCCTCACGGAAGATTTGTACATCATTGTCTCGAACCATCATCCGCTCGCCGCGTTCGATGAGGTGGAGCTGAAAGCGATCGCGAACGAACCGTTTATCGCCTTAAAGCGCGGGTACGGGCTGCGCAACATTACCGACAAGCTGTTCAAGGAAGCCGGGGTTTCGCCGCATATCACTTTTGAAGGCGAGGACATTTCGACCGTCGCAGGTCTTGTCGCCACCAAGCTCGGCGTCTCCCTTCTCCCGGGCGTCAAGGTGCTGGAAACGATGCAAGTCAAGCCTTTGCGCGTGACCTCGCCGCATTGCAGCCGCACCATCGGGATCGCGTGGAAGGAAGATCGCTACCTGCCGCCCGTCGCCAAGCGGTTTCTCGCTTTTGTCACCGGGAAGGACATATAACGACACGACGCAAGAAAAGAGGTTTTACCCATCATGAGTTATCTGGAGCAAGGAACATCCGGCTTCCGCAAAGCCAATCTGGCCCTGTTCGCGGGCGGCCTGAATACATTCGCCATCCTGTACAGCACGCAGCCGCTGATGCCGGAGTTCTCCAAAGAATTTCACATCTCGCCGACCGTCGCAAGCCTTTCGCTCTCCGTGACAACAATCGCGCTTGCCATCAGCATGCTGCTGGTCGGTTCGCTTTCCGAGGCATGGGGGCGAAAATCCGTGATGACCATCGCCCTGTTCGCTGCTTCCATTCTGGTCGTTTTCACCGCATTTTCAACCAATTTTCACATGCTGCTCCTCTTCCGCATCCTGCAGGGCGTCGTGCTTGCCGGTTTGCCTGCCATCGCCATGGCCTATCTCGGCGAAGAAGTCAACCCGACAAGCCTCGGCGTCGCGATGGGGCTTTATATCAGCGGGAACTCCATCGGGGGGATGGGCGGGCGCATCATCACCGGCATGTTGACCGACTTTTTCAACTGGCATGTCGCGATGGTTGGCATCGGCGTCGTCAGCATCATCGCCAGCCTGCTGTTTTGGCGGATGTTGCCCAAATCCGAAAACTTTCACCCAAGAAAGCTGGAACTCACCACGATGCTCCAATCGCTCGCGAGCCACTGCAAAGACACGCGTCTTCTGTGCCTGTATGGCATCGGCTTCCTGCTGATGGGCAGCTTCGTCACGCTGTTTAACTACATCGGCTATCAGCTGACAGAACCGCCCTACTCGCTCAGCCAAACATTGGTCGGATGGATTTTCATCGTCTATATTGTCGGAACGTTCAGCTCCACCTGGATGGGCCGGCTGGCTGACCGATATGGGCGCCGCAAAGTGCTGTGGATCGCTTTATTGATCATCTTCGTCGGCGCCTGCCTCACGCTCGTCGCCAGCCTGCTGGTGAAAGTGGTCGGCATCGCACTGTTTACATTCGGGTTTTTCGGCGGGCATTCCATCGCGAGCAGCTGGATCGGCCGGATCGCCACGCATGACAAAGCGCAAGCCTCATCCCTTTACCTGTTTTTCTACTACGTCGGTTCCAGCGTCGGCGGGACATTCGGCGGAACGTTCTGGAGCAGCTATGGCTGGAGCGGTGTCGTCGGGATGATCGCATGTTTCCTGATCGCGGCACTCCTGCTCTCGATCTGCCTGTCGTCGATTTCCAAAAAGCGTTTGCTGGCGACCACATAAGCGAAAGCGAATAAAAAAGCCGGTGAGAGTTTTTCTTACTCTCATCGGCTGTTCGTTTCTCCGATCCGTTTATTCAGCTTCACCGACAACCGTAAAGCGTTCATTGCGGTGTTGTGGATGTTCGATCTCGTCCACCAGTGCGATCGCATAATCCGCATAGCTCACATAGCTGTTGCCTTTTGTATTGACCAGCAGATGATCGTTGCCTTTGCGGTAGGAACCGGTGCGTTTGCCTTCCGGATCAAAAAATGCGGAAGGGCTGATAAACGTCCAGTTCAGCGACTGCGCAGCCTGCAAATCTTGCAGGTTTTTCCCTTGGCTCTGCGCTGTCGCCAGGTAGATCGCCGGGAAATCAGGCGTTTCCATGACACGAAGCGTTTTCGCTTCGTCGACAAACAAGCTGCCTGCGCCGCCGACTACGATCAGGCGGGTGTTCGTTCCTTTCAACGCTTCAATCAGCACACGCCCCGCTTCCACGTGCAAATGTTCATTGCCAGGCGCCGCACCGAACGCATTGACCACGACATCAAAAGCCTGCAAATCAGCCGTTGTCAGCGCAAAAACGTCTTTTTCGAGCACCGCTACATTTGTCGCATCCAGCTTCGCGCGATCGCGCACGATCGCGGTGACGTCATGCCCGCGCTCCACCGCTTCCTTTACGATCTGTTTCCCTGCTTTGCCTGTCGCTCCGATTACTCCGATTTTCATCTTTGTTTCCTCCTATTTGTTGTTGAATGGATTTTTTTCCAACAAGCCCAAGATGTAACCGCAATAGTTACAACAGGATCAAAAAAAGAATTACCGCCATTTCTTTCGACTTGCTTCGGTAATTCATTCACGAAAGGTTGAGCTTTTCAACACACTTTCGTTTCCGATGTAACTATTATAGTTACACCGATACATTACTGTCAACCTGTTTTTCATCAACGGATTACTGCGCCGGCTGCAGCACGCGTTCGCTTGCCTGCCCGGTGGCAGACGAGTCGCGATATCCGAGGCTCTCCATCCGTTTTTGCACGATCTGCCCGCGCGCTTTCGCCTTTGCTTCATTCTTTAGCGGCGAGTACGTTTCCGGCGATTTGAGCAACCCGGCGAGCATCGCTGCCTCGCTTTTCGTAATCGTGACTTTTCCAGGCACCCCTTCTTTGACGGTTTTGCCAAAATAAAGGTTCGCTGCGGATTCGATTCCATATTTCCCGTGGCCGTAATAGACCTGATTCATGTACATCTCCAGCAATTGCTGCTTGGTATAAGCCTGATCCAGATAAAGCGCGAGCGCCATTTCTTTGCCTTTGCGCAAAAACGTTTTGTCCTGGGTCAAAAACAGGTTCCGCGCGAGCTGCATCGTGATCGTGCTTCCGCCCTGCGCTTTTTGTCCCTCCAGCAAATCAACGTATACCGCTCGCGCCAGACCGCGCGGATCGACGCCTGCATGCTGATAAAAACGGTGGTCTTCGATCGCGATGATCGCTTGATAGACATAAGGCGGCATTTCCTGAATGCGAACGGCCGGGCGATCCGGCAGTCCTTTTTCCCCCTTGATCCAGCCGTTTTGAATCGATGCTTCCAGCTGTACCAGCTGTTGCTGATCGGCGAGCAAGTACCCCGTCCCGACCAATCCGATATAGGCCATAAACGGCAAACACATGAGGATGAGGAGCAAAATGCGCCAGCGCAGCCTTACCATAGTGCGCCGATCCGTCGCCTGCATGTATGGTGATGGTGATTGTTTCTGGTCAAACGTGTTCTCGTGAAGCAAGGGTCTTTCGAGGATCATTCCGGTTTCATTCATTGCTGACACCCCCTACCGATACCTTCACTTTACGGGATTTGGGTGCGTCGGTTCTATCGATTTAGCTTTCAGCAAGCTTACAGCGTTGTAAGGAAACGTGCCAATCTGTGAAAAAAGCGCACAGCAAACGCCAGGAAAACATGGTAAGCTGGTAGAAAGTATGTGTTTTGAGGTGATCCATCTTGTCAACGACGAAGCAACGCGACGCCCAGCAGCTGCTTGGCCGCATCCCTCATTTTCCCTGGTTTGTGGAAAAATTCATCAATCACAAAAAAGCCAAAAAAGCATCCGCTTCGACGCTGCTTGCCTATTTGCGCGACTACGAGTTTTTTTTCCGCTGGATGATTGCAGAGGGGTTAAGCGAAGCTCGCACGATCAAAGAGGTGACGCTGACTGAGCTGAACCAGCTGCGTAAAGAGTCGATCGAAGGCTATCTCATTTATTTGCAAGAGTCCCATCTGTATCAGCGCGCCGTGCTGGTCGACAATCCGACGAAAAGCTCGCGCAAGGAATATAGCGACCACACGCTCGCCCGCAAAATCTCCAGCTTGAAATCGCTGTTCTACTACCTTTCCGCCCTATCAGAGGACGAACACGGCGAATCGTACTTAACTCGCAATGTGATGGCCAAAATCGAGATGAACGTGGAGGAAGCGACGCCACTTGCGCGTGCCAACACCATCCGTTCCAAAATCTTGATCGATGAGCAAATCCAGCGCTTTGTCGATTTCGTCTCCCACGGCTATGCCGCCCATTGCGATACGAAAAAAAAGCTGGAATCCCACCAGCGCAACCGTTTGCGCGATACGGCGATCGTCGCCCTGATCTTATCCGGCGGTTTCCGCGTGTCTGAAGTCATCAATTTGAATCTGTCCGATGTCATTCTGGAAAAGAATCAACTGCGGATGGTGCGCAAAGGCAAAAAAGAAGATGCCCCCTTTTTCAGCGATTGGGGCAAGCAATATTTGCTGGAATATTTGGCCCAGCGCGACCGCTATCGGCCAGCCGATGGGGAAGATGCCTTGTTTCTCGCCGTCTCCGCAACGAAGCCGGCCGGTCACCGCATCGAATTGAGGAGCGTGCAAAAGCTGGTGAAAAAGTACGCGACCGCCTTCGGCATTCCCGACTTGTCCGTCCACAAGCTGCGGCACAGTTTCGCCACCCAGTTTTTGCGCATCAATCCTGATCCCCATCAGCTCCAGGCACAGCTCGGTCACTCCAAAATCGAGACGACGATGCAGTATGCGCACGTGCTGGAAGATCGCCTGATCGACGCGGTGAACCGAACGACCCATCGTGTGTCAGAGCCAGACGACCAGGTTGACGGTATACCTAAGCATGACCAGTGATCATTCGATGAAAAAAGGCAGCCCGCAGGCCGCCTTTTTCTTTTGCTCACTTCTCTTCTTTCAACCCTTCGCCCATTCCTTTGAGGAAATTCAGGCCAAAGCCTATCGCACGGTTGATGTCCGGGTCTTTCAATACCTTCATCAGATCGAACAGGCTGACGGTCTGATTCGCCTCCAAACCTTCCTGCGCTTTTTTGACGCCGTTTGCGAGAGAATGGACCATTTTTTTGCTCGTGTCCGGATCGATCTCGGTCAGCGCCTCCATTGCGCCCATCGCGCTGTTAATCGCATTGGTCACTGGGGGACGGAGCAGCTGGCCGAGTGCGATTTTGGCAATGTCTTCCTTCGCTTTGACCAGCGAATGGATCGCAGGCAAAATGCCGGCTTCATGCAGCTCTTGCAAGAGCTTGACCGTTTCGAGCAAGCCGTCCGCATTCTCCGACACTTCTTGCAGCACTTCTTCGAGCCGCGCCTTTTGCAATTGTTCCGGCGTCGGCTCCGCTTTGCGAATGGTCGTGATCGGTTTCGCCATTATCGTTTCCCTCCTCCCGTCAGATTGACGTCCGCAATCGGCACATAGTCTTCCCGCGCCCATTTGCGCTCCACCTGCACGCCGAGCTGCGGGTTGCGTTTCGCATAGCGCGGATTGTATCTTGGCAGCGGCACTTTGCCGACCTCCGCCAAAACTTCCATGCGCACCTTCGTCTGCTTGTACGCAGGCGTCTGTGTCCGTACATCTACCGCATTGCCGGTCAAAATGTTGATCGCATTTTCATGGCTGACCGAATGCATCGGCACGTACAGCTCCATTCCTTGCACCCGATCGGTGACCAGCGCGCGCAGCTTGATCGCACCGTATGGCGAGACGAGGCGCACCATCGTGCCATCTTTCACGCCCCGCTCCTGCGCGAGCGCTGGCGGCACCTCCACGAATACATCCGGCACCTTGTACTGAATGCCTTTTGACTTGTTCGTCATGTTCCCTTCGTGGAAATGCTCGAGCATGCGTCCGTTGTTGACGACCAGATCGAATTCCGGCGGGAACTCGACCGGTGCCACGTACTCGACCATGGAGAAGCGCGCCTTGCCGTCCGGGAAGTTGAAGCGTTCGAGATACAAGAGCGGCTCGTCCGTGCCATCTGGCAGCACCGGCCACACTTGGCTGTTCCAGCCCTCGAGGCGCTTGTAGGACACGCCGGAGAAGACCGGAGCTAATGAGGCGATCTCGTCCATGATGTCGCCCGGATGGCTGTAATTCCAGTTGGCACCGAGTCGGTTCGCGATCGCTTGGATGATCTGCCAATCCGGCTTGGCATCGCCCAAAGGCGCAAGCGCTTGATACAGGCGCTGAATGCGGCGCTCGGTGTTGGTGAAGGTGCCATCTTTTTCGAGCGACGGGCACGCTGGCAAAATGACATCCGCGAATTGCGCGG
This sequence comes from Brevibacillus fluminis, assembly GCF_052072235.1. Classification (GTDB taxonomy): domain Bacteria; phylum Bacillota; class Bacilli; order Brevibacillales; family Brevibacillaceae; genus Brevibacillus_D; species Brevibacillus_D fluminis_A. The sequence continues at coordinate 3,032,632 of NZ_CM125436.1, forward strand.
TTTTGGTGAAAAAGACGTCCTGCACAACGAAAAACTCGAGTTCACTCAGCATTTCGTGCACATGCAGCGAGTTGGAATCCACCCATGCCATGTCTTCCCCCATCAAATACATGCCTTTCAACTTGCCTGCTTCCACCGCTTTCAGCATCTCGATGTTGGTATAGCCAGGCTTCGGTGAAATGCTCACGCCGTATGCCTTCTCGAATCGGGCACGCGCCACGTCATTGGAGACGTGCTGGTAGCCTGGCAGCCATTGCGGCAGCGTGCCCATGTCGCATGCCCCTTGCACGTTGTTGTGCCCGCGCAGCGGATAAGCGCCTGCGCCGGGGCGGCCGTAGTTGCCGGTGACCAACAACAGGTTGGAAATCGCTGCCGACGTGTGCGAGCCTGCGATGTTTTGCGTGACGCCCATCCCCCACAGCACGCATGTGCCGTCCGCTTCATGGATCATGCGAGCGGTCTCCTCCAGCTGGGCAACGGGGATGCCGGTGATGTTCGACGCATACTCCAGCGTGTATGGCTGCAAAAATTGCAGGTAGTCTTCAAATCCGTTGACACGCGCGGAGATGAACGATTCGTCATGCCAGCCCTGGTCGATCATGTATTTGGCGACCGCGGTCAGCCAGACAAAATCCGTGCCTTGGCGCGGGTGCAAATAGATGTCGGATCGCTCCGCCATCTCATGCCGGCGCAGATCGCTCACAATCAGCTTTTGTCCGTGCAGCTTTTTCGCCCGCTTCACACGCGTTGCCAGCACCGGATGACCTTCCGTCGGATTCGCCCCGATGATGATCACCAAACCGGCGCTGGCGATGTCTTTGATCGTGCCGGAATCGCCGCCATAGCCGACGGTGGAAAGCAGGCCGTCCGTGGCCGGAGATTGGCAATAGCGCGAACAGTTGTCCACATTGTTCGTCTCGAACACCTGGCGGGCAAGCTTTTGCATCAAGTACGCCTCTTCATTCGTCGTTTTCGACGAGCTGACGAATCCGAGCGCATTGCCGCCATAGGTGTCCCGCAGCTCCCCGAGACGTTGGGCAACAAGGGACAGCGCCTCTTCCCAGGTCGCTTCTACAAACGTGTCGCCCCGGCGGATCAAAGGCGTGGTCAGGCGCTGGTCGCTGTTGACGAAATCCCAGCCGAACTTCCCTTTGATACAGGTGGAAATGCTGTTGACCGGCGCGTCTTCGGATGGTTCGATTTTGAGAATATGCCGGTCTTTTGTCCACACTTCAAACGTGCAGCCAACCCCGCAAAACGTGCAGACCGTCTTCGTCTTTTTCGTCCGCGTCTCACGCATCGCGGCTTCCGCTTCGGAAATCGCCAAGATCGCGCCATATCCTGGCTCGACCTCTTTGACCAGGTCGATCATCGGATTGAGCATGTCTTTGCCGATGCTGGTCATGAAGCCTGCCTCGCCGAGCATCGATTTTTCCATCAGCGCATTGCACGGGCAGACGGTGACGCAATGGCCGCACGAGACACAGGACGATTCGTTGATCGATTTGTTGTCATCCCAGATGACGCGCGGCATGTCGCGCTCCCAGTCGATGGTCAGCGTTTCATTCACCTGCAAGTCCTGACAAGCCTCCACGCACCGGCCGCACAAAATGCATTGGTCCGGGTCGTACCGGTAAAACGGATGGGTCATGTCAACCTCATACCCTTTTTCACGAAACGGCCGCTCCTGGTGCTCCACCTCCATCAGCTCCACCGTGTTGTGCACCCGGCAGTTGCCGTTGTTGTTGTCGCAGACGGTGCAGTACAACATATGGTTTTGCAAAACCCGGTCCATCGCCTCTTGCTGCGAGTGGCGCGCTTTGTCGGATGCGGTCAGGACGTTCATCCCTTCGGTGACGACCGTCGAGCATGCGCGCATCACCTTGCCGTCGATTTCGCACATGCAGGTATCACAGGTTTGGATCGGGCCCAATACGGGCGAGTAGCATATGTGGGGATGCTTGATCTCTTTCTCGAGCAAATAATCGAGCAATCTGGTTCCTTCTGTGATTTCATGGGGAACCCCGTTTAACACGAATTGAATCTGTTTCGTCATGTGCCTTCCTCCTTCGGAACAAAACCTTTATCGGAACCTTTTCATGGATGAGTAATCGCATTCTTGCGGAAAACAAAAAACCACCATAAAACAACCTGCGCCGCCCGCTGGACAACCCAAGCTGTTTCATGGTGGGGTAACACAAGGCACATTCCTACCTGTTATCCATCCCGCCATCGCGATGATCCACGTTCAGGATGCTGTGCGATGGCCAGGTGCCAGACACAACAATCGACAAACGTTACCTATAATACTAATCGAAATCGCGCAAAAAGTATAGAGGATGCTGGCAATTCCTAAGAAGAAAGCGTTTTCTGGTATCCGCAACTCGATGTCCCCGATTTATTGGCATTCCTGCTGCCAGAACACAGAAATGTTGCTATAATTTTCTAACGAATGAATGCTATTTTACAGGAGTGAAGCGATATGGCACAAACGCGCAAAATCGCCGTCATCACGGGAGCGACCCGCTCTGCAGGGATCGGCGCCGCCATCTGCAAAGCGCTGGCTGCACAAAACACCGATATTTTTTTCACCCATTGGCGCAGCTATGATGCAAGCATGCCTTGGGGTGTTGAGGCATCGGAGCCTGACACTCTGGCACAGGAACTCATCCGATTAGGAGTTCGTTGCGCACACATCGAGGCCGACCTGTCACAGCCCGATACGCCGGAAACCATCATGGAAGCAGTCGTGGCGCAGCTTGGCGTTCCGTCGATCCTGGTCAACAATGCCGCCTTCTCGCTCCCCGACACCGTCGATACCATTGATGCCGACCTTCTTGACCGTCACTATGCCGTCAACGTTCGCGGCACCATCCTGCTCAGTGCCGCATTCACCAAACGATTTACCGCAGGCAAAGGCGGGCGGATCATCAACCTCACATCCGGCCAATCGCGCGGCCCGATGCCGGGTGAAATCGCCTATGTCGCGTCAAAGGGAGCGGTTGAGGCATTCACCTTGACGTTCTCGGCGGAGGTCGCGCGCCGGGGCATTACCGTGAATGCAGTCAACCCGGGCCCTACCGACACAGGCTGGATGAGCGAGGAGACCCGCGCTGCGCTTGGCCCCCGCTTCCCTTTTGGACGCATCGGGCAACCGGAAGATGCTGCACGCCTGGTCGCCTTTTTGGCCAGTGAAGAAGCGGCCTGGATCACCGGACAAGTGATTCACTCCGAAGGCGGCTTTCGACGAGTCTAGCAGGATGCGAGCGAAAAACTGGAAAAACCGCTGCACATCCACTACAATAAAAAAGAGAATTGAGAGAAAAGGACGTGTTTATCCATGGATTGCATTTTCTGCAAAATCGTAAACGGCGAGATTCCCTCCAAAAAAGTGTATGAGGACGAGCATGTCGTCGCATTCGAGGATATTAACCCGATTGCCCCTGTACATATTTTGACCATCCCGAAAAAACACATCTCTTCCGTGCTCGATATGAAAGAGGAAGACAAGGAACTGATCGGCCACCTGCATCTGGCTTTGCAAAAAGTGGCGGAAGCGGCCGGCGTGAAAGAAGACGGTTTCCGCGTCATCACCAACACGGGCGTACACGGCCAGCAAACGGTCTTCCATATTCATTATCATCTGGTCGGCGGCCGCCAGCTGGAATGGAAGATGTAACGAGCAACAGAGTCGGTTGTTTCTCCGCTGTGGGGAAGCACCGACTTTTTTTATCGATCACGATTTTTTTACAAGTAGGGCTCCTTGCCTTGCCTGATCCATTCTTCCTTCGATGGCCCGTACACGCCAGCAATTGGCAGACCAGCTTGGCGCATCAGCACGGTCATTTGGCCGCGATGGTGAACCTCGTGCTGGATCAGCAAGCGTAAATGAGCCGCGTTTTCAACAATCGTATCGTCGTTCCACCGGGACTCGACTGCATCGGCAAACTGTTGTGACACCCGTTTGTATTCACTGGCGATTTTTTCAGCGGAAGACGGTGCGAGCTCCCCGCCGTCCGGCTTGAGGAAATCAAGGCCGAGTTGCGTCATGCTCCCGAGCACCCAGACCAAATGCCAGGCGATTTGGCCCAATGTCCGATGATCCGGCGTCATTGCCTGTCCGAGCGATTCATCTGTCAATACATCCAGGAGGCGCTGCGTTGCCTCCGTCTCGCTTTTCCATTCCGCAAGAAACTCGGTCGTCGATCGAATCAAGTGATTGTCCTCCTTTTGTTCGTTTCACCTCATTCTATCCTGTCATCACTGACAAAATCGGTCAGTGAAGTGGTAACGAAAAAATAGACATTGATTTTTTCTCGCTCATGGCTTCTCCCCGTTTCCTTTCTCTCTTCAGGAGAGCCGGCACGTTCAAGCCCGATTGTGCATGGCTTCCCACTCCGCATATTTCACCACACCGAGCTCCGGCCTGGGCTCATCCGGCAGCATGCTGATGAATTCCAGCGAGTTCCCGTCCAAGTCCCGGAAAAAAATCGCCACCGCCGGCATCCATGCCGCCACTTCCAGGTCTTCTGTGCCGTCTTTGGAAAAGCTTCTGAGAGCAAGCCCTTTTTCTTTCAAAAAAGCGACGGCGTTCTTCATGTCCTCCCGTTCCACTTCAAACGCGAAATGGCGACTCACCCATTGGTCTTTCGGCACTTCCCATACGCCGAGCATGGCTTGCCCCGGCTTGCCGATCCAAAAGAAATCCACCCTGCGCTCCTGCACCCTGTGCGCGAACGGCAAACCGATCCGTTCGTAAAAAAGGCGTGACGCCTCCAAATCCGTGACCAAAACATGCGTTTCAAACAACCCTTTTATCATGGCTATCACCTCTCTTTTACTGTAGATGATTTCCACGATGCGCGCGATTGACCATTGGTCGTAGGCCCGTCTTAAGACCTGCTGAATCACGAAAAACGCGGGAATTGAATCGGATTATAAAAGAGCAACAGCGGCAGTTTCGGACGTTATTTCTTGTCCTCGATTGCCGCTGTTGCCCTTTTGTTGCGCTGCGCAACTCAATTTCGATCCACTATTTTACATAATTGCGTAGTTTACCGATCTTCTCTACTTCCACGGTTACTACATCTCCTGCCTTCATCGGACAACTCCCGGACGGGGAACCAGTAGCCAAAACATCACCTGGCTCCAGTGTCATCACCTGCGAAATCCAGCTAATCAGAAACGGAATGGAAAGTGACATCTGATTCGTATTCCCGTCTTGCACAACTTTACCGTTTAACGTTGTAACGATTCGTAAATTCGATGGATCGAGACCGGTCACAATCCACGGACCCAGCGGCCCAAACGTATCAAAACCTTTCCCGCGCGTGAACTGGGGATCGGTTTTTGTAAGATCGCGAGCCGTCACATCGTTAAAGATCGTACAACCAAAAACGTAATCCAATGCGTCTTCTTCTTTTATGTTTTTCCCCCGTTTCCCAATGACGAGTGCGACTTCCCCCTCCAATTCCACCTGCTGGGTCAGTTCGCTTGAAGGAAGAATGATGTCCCCTCCATCCGGAATCAAGGAAGACGTTGGTTTCAAGAACAAAAACGGCTCTTTGAGATTGGCTTGTCCCCCCGTCTCTTTTGCATGTGCCGCGTATGTCCAGCCGAAGTTAACCACTTTTGAAGGGACAACAGGCTCTAAAATTTTCACATCACGATAGCGAATGCGTACACCATCATAGTTCAGTTCGTTTTTCACAATTTCCGTAAATTCACTGGACAATTGTAAAATTTCGTCACCCTCAACCATTCCATAGTATATGTTACCGTCATCATTCTGATAGCGAACGATTGTTTGCGTTTTTTGTATTACTTGCATTCCTATACCCTCCATCTAAAGATTAACGAACGCATTTCCTCCCACAACGTGAAAGGAGACATGCGTTCTATCGATTCTGCCAAGCTGCTCTATGGGTACCACCTATTTTAACTATATTAAATTATTTTTAAAAGAGGGGGAAGTCCCTTTTGCCCCCCCGATCGATGGAGTGGAGCTTAAACACACTCCATTTCGTTGCCTAGAAAAGCCCTAATAAGCAACGATTCCAGTGTTTAAACTGCTACTATACGAGGTAGAAATTCAAAAAGCAGCCCCAAGTTCTCTTACTCACAGTGATCGTCACTTGGGGCTGCAATATGGAAACACGCTGAGGCAAGACGCCTTAATCAGCATCGGCTTGAATTTGCAAGCTGATCGTTGACTGTATTTCAAAATATTTGCCGTCTTGGTCTGATTGAGGCACTCGGCGACGACATGAAAGGTTTTCAGATGGCGCAAATCCATGCATGCCCCCTTGCCTTCCTCTAGTCTTTCAACGAACGGGCAGCTATCTGCTTCATTTTTTAACGCAATTTGGCCTTACCCAACGATCGTCATTTCCCTATTATTCCGATCTAACACTTCAATCTTCACAGTGCCACCAAGATGGTGTGACACCAAATCGGCCAATTCTTTCAGCGCCATATGAAACTCATCGCTTCTCGTTTCATCGATTGATTCCATACAGAGGAATGCGTTTTTCGTATTTTCTGTCAGCATCGTCCGCTGCGCTTCCCGCCAGTTCCAGCATCTGCAGATGGCACCGTCATCATCTTTATAAACAATTTCACCTTCATAGGGCGGAGCATTTTCCTGATCGCCCAATGGGAGAAACGGTTCGTTCCCAATTGCCTTCGTGAGCCGAATATCGCCTGCAAACGTATCGATATCTTCTCCACCACACGGAAGCCCATAACGCAATGAAATGGAATTATAGATGTCGACAAGCGGGTTGATTGTTCCGAGATGATTGCCATTTTTCACTCTTTTTAATAAAGCTTCAATGGAGCATCGTGCCCCTTTCTTTGTCTTGAATTTTTGAAACGCTTCTCGCCAGACGGAAATGACCGGATTGCTGCTGAATTCGTCTTGACTGAGGAATTTATGCGCTTCTTTCTCCGCCTCCTGCAGCAGCTTCTCATAGATTTCTACGTCCCTGATTGAATTATCAATCCCCTGGCAAACAACGGTACCGATTTTGGCCTGAGGGAATACGGACCAAAACTCATCTTCGATGATAAATCTAGGCATAAACGACCTCTCCATTTCGTTTTATTGACTTGGTAGAATCTCAATTGGACTCGAAAAGAAGGAGAATTCCCCTATTGGCGGGCTTCTCCTTGACTGGTGAGGCAAGCTTGTACTTTTTTATCGGTCTTCTCGATCCTATTTTTGACACGCAATCATTCGGTCATTCATTTGAATAACCCTTTTCGTTGCTCTCGCATCCACTGAGCAACCTGGTTTTCCCCTTGCTCATTCGATTTTTCAAGCTTTGCAACGATTGATTTGTAATCGGTGTCACTATGCGTCTGGCTCATTTTGGCTGCACCTTGAATCGAGGTGATTTCAATTTCAAAACCAACGATTCCTTTCATTTCACTCGCAAGCAACGCCGGATCAAACGTATCCCAGAGTCGGCCATTTTCACGATGAGACTCATAGTGAACAAGCATGGTTTCCAACGCTGATTTCAATTCGTCTCCGCTGATTACGCGTGCGGTTCCATACGCATGTACAGCGAGATAATCCCATGTAGGAACTTCTTCAATTTCATACCAGCTTGACGAAATGTAAGCGTGCGGTCCTTGAAAAACAAGCAGCACATCACGATTATTTTCCAGCGTTTTCTTCTGCATGTTTCCGTATGCAATGTGTCCCGTGGCATAGATTTTCCCTTCGTCTTCGCGAATTTCCAACGGAATGTGCGTAGCCAACGGGCGTTGTTCATCAACCGTAATCATTAAAGCAAACGGGTGCGATTTCATAAGTTGAACTGCCTCATCATGATCCATGCGATAATACTTGGGAACGTACACAATCATCATCCTCTCAGCTTGTATGAATATCCGGTCATAAAAATAATAGGATACAAGCTGACATATAAAAAGGTACAATTTCCATAAAATCAACATGTCAGATTTGATTGCTCATTCACACACTTCTGTGTCCTTGCGCCGTTAACGGCGATCCGGGCAGATCGTGCACCAACTGCTCAGCAACAATCCATGAGCAGCAACACTCGCGCACGATTAACAGCCATAGAAAAAGCCTGCCGATCTTCGCGCTTGCGCAGAAAATCGGGCAGGCTATTCGTTTTTCCTCCGACAAATCCCGATAAAACCGCAAGCTACGCCTGCAAAGATTCGATCAACTGCTCCAACTCCACGTCTGGCTTAATGCCCAACTCCCGTCCCAGCCTGTCTTTGTAGGCGGCGTAATGTTTCATGGCGGCAACGCGTTTCTGCGTTTGCACATACACCTGGAGCATCGCCCGATTCAATTCCGGATGCAGCGGGTCCAGAAGCAGCCCCATATTCAACAGTTCCACCGCTTTGTGCGGCCTGCCCTGCTCCATGTCATAGGCGGCAGCCAGCATGACGAGTTGCGGGAATGCAGCCTCCAGCTGGCTCGCCTTTTCCCCCGCCCAATCGTAATAATTCAAGGCAAGGTACCCTTCTCTGTATTGACAGATTAATTCGACGATCTCTTGATAACAGGTCTCTTCCATCTCCTCCTCCATTTGACCCATCCGAGAGACGAGCCGCTCAAATTTTTGCGCATCCGAGCTGATTCGCTTCATGTCGAGCCGGAACATTCCCGAATGGCTGATCAACAACTCCGGATAGCCCAATTGAGCCAGCGTTTTCCTCATATTGTACAGGCATGTGTTGAAATTTCCGAACGCCCGTTTCTCCTCCATATGGCCCCACAAGACATCCACGATCGTTTCTTTCGGCACGGCTTGTCCGCTCTTGTCCACGAGAAATGCGAACAGCTCCTCCGTCTTGTTCGTTCTCCATTTGACAGGAACGCCATTCTCGTCTTCCACCATGAATTTTCCGAAGCAGCTCACCTTGAGTATTGAATGACGTGCAGGCAGTTTGATGCTGATTTGTCTATGTGCGACACGCTCCAGCGTCTTCTGCAAGCGTTCTCTGGTCACCGGCTTCAACAAATAATCCAGCGCTTGAAGTTCGAACGCTTCCACCGCAAATTCATTGTAAGCTGTAATAAAAACAACATCGACCTGGCAGTTCAAATCTATGAAACGATGGGCCAGTTCCAGCCCATCAATCCCCGGCATCTCAATGTCCAAAAAGGCCACGTCAACGTCCAATTGCTCGATCATACCAAGCGCTTCCAGCGGATTCGTGAACTCCTTTACGATCTCAACCTTTCCGCTTGCGAGCAGCAAGTCGGCAATATTGCCAATCGCCGGGATCTCGTCATCGACAATGATGGCGCGTATCATAGAAGTCCCCCTCCGTCCGCCGGTATTGTAAAGAACGCATCCGTCCCTTGCCCTTCTTCGCTGGATAAGCGTATGCCGCTCCCGTACAGTTTTTCCAAACGAGTATTGATATTGCGCAATCCTACCCGCCTCGCTTTCTTTTCTGAAAAAAGTCCTGCCACTTGATCCGCCGACATTCCGGCACCATTATCGCGAACGCGAAATTCCAAATCAGACCCGCTTTGCTTCACGGTAATTTCAACGATGCCACCCTCCAGTTTCTTCATGATTCCGTGCTGGACCGCATTCTCCACAATAGGCTGAAGCACGAAAGGCGGAATCTGCCTGTTCATCACTTGCTCATCCACTTCAATCAAAACTTGCAAGCGGCTGCCGAACCGCGCCTTTTCTATGTCCAAATAAGCAGCTATGAAATCCATTTCTTTCCTGACTGTCGTAAATCCGTCTGCATTTTTAAAATCAAAGCTCCTTCGTAAATATCCTGAAAACCGATTCAGAAGCTCCTTGGCTTTCTCTCCGTCCCGCACGCAGAAATACGAAATGGTATTTAGCGTATTGAACAAAAAATGCGGTTTGATCTGTGCCTGCAAAAAGGCCATCTCATTTCGTAACGCCTTCTGGGCGGACTGTTTCATCCGAAGCAACGTTCCCACTCTGGCGCGAAGCTCCTTGGCGACAAATGGCTTGACCACAAAGTCATTGGCCCCGGCTTCAAATCCCGCCGCAAGATCCTCCGGCGAATTCCGCACCGTCAGCATTAAGAGGGGAAGATCATATAACGAATAGTCCTCCCGTATGATCCTGCACGCTTCATACCCGGACATCTTGGGCATCATCACATCCATCAGCACAAGGTCAAAATCATGCCGCCCCTTGAGTATTTCAATAGCCGCAAGTCCGCTCGATGCAGTATAAACGTCATAGCCGTCGCCTGCCAACACCGATTGCAGCACTCTCAAGTTGGTTGGCTCGTCGTCGACTGCGAGCACCTTGAAGCCCACCATCGGTTGATTTGTCTCTTTCGGCGATAGTGAGACTTCTTCCAATCCTACCTCGACTGTTTGTCCTGCACCCACCTGGCTTTCCTCAACACATTTGGGAAGCGTGAACGAGAAACAGCTCCCTTTGCCGGGCTCCGACCATTCCAGACGAAGCTTCCCATTCATACGCGCGAGCAGTTGACGCGAAATATACAAACCCAAACCGCTCCCGCCATACTCCCTGGATATTTCCGCGCCGCCTTGAGAAAAAGCCCTGAACAGGGTCCCCTGCCTTTCCTTGGGGATGCCTATGCCGGTATCCTCGACCTGTATGGTAACGGCATGTTCATCTTCGCTTGCGGTTACCACGATCGCGCCTCTTTCGGTAAATTTGACAGCATTCCCGAGCAAATTGAACAGGACCTGTGTCAATCGATTTTCATCGGCAAACACAGGGCAAAGACCTTGCGGGATGCGGAGGACCATTTCAACATTCCTGCCAGGATTCAAATGCTTGATGACATCCAAAACAACGGAAGATACCGCCCTCACATCAACAGGCTCGCAAGTCAGGTGGAATTCGTTTCGTTTCATTTTTTCCATATCAATAATGTCCTTGATCAACGAAGACAGCCTGCGGGCGACCGCCAGCACGACCTTTAATTCCTCCTGCTGCTCGCGGTTTACGATGCCGAATCTGCCTTCGACCAACGATTCCGATATATTGATAATCCCGTTCAGCGGGGTTTGCAACTCATGGGACGTATTCACCAGAAACTCGTCCTTCATCTTGTTCGCTTCAATCAATTCAGCCTCAGCTTTTTTCCTGTTTCTTCTGTTAATGAGAAGAGCGACAATAAGCAAGGTTTGAAACGCCATGAATGCAATTCCGCCAATCATATACCCGCCATACTTTTCCCAGACCGTCGTTTCTTTATCTACAATTTTGCTGCCGACCGGCAGCTTCCCTTCAGCGATTCCCCAATGCTGCAATTGACGCCAGTCAAAGGCATAGATGTTGGATTCGGCATTGAGTACCCGTTTCATCCCATTGGACGCCCCCGATCCGTCCAACAGCCCGGAAATGACGTTCGCAGCAGCCTGCCCGGAGATTGTGAAATCCCGCAAATACCCCCCGATGATTCCGCTGCCCAGCAACTGTACGGCAGTTCCATATACCGGGACTTTCGCCTTTTGAACAATCTCCCGAATGACATCCGCCGGAATAAACACACTGCCTGTCACATCGGTAAACCAGTGAAAATACAATATCGCCGTATCATCCCCGGCATTGCCTACTGCATCAAGCATCTGCGCATAGGTTAATTTGTTCGTATAGACGAACTCAACTTTCCCGACATAATGATGTTCCAACCCCTTTATCCGGGAGACAATTTGACGTTCATCTGCAGAGTCGCCGATCACCATCAGAATCTTCCGGGTCTGCGGCCTCGTCTGTAAAATCAATTCAATATGTTTGGCGGGTTCTGATAATTGGCGGATAAAGAAATATTTCGGCAAAATCGATCCCGGGAGAGGGCCCTCATTCCAGCTCATGATGACTGGTACGTCAGGAAATATTTCTTGTCCGTATTTTTTTAGCAGGGCAAACATATTGAACTCGGTTACAATGAAATCAGGCTGATGGTTTTTATATTTCGTTCGCAAATAAGAAGCGGTACTTTCGATGAATCCCGCATCATTCGAATGGCGCGCATAATCAAGGTACTCATAGGAATAACTGATCGAAACGTTCGGCGTCTTTTGCAAAATGGTTTTTACACCTTCTTCAAATTGACCATGCGCCGGATAATCCGGTGTAAAGGGCATGAGAAACAGGACATGCTTCTCGATCGGGCTTTTTGCGAAAGCAGCTGAAAAGGGAACAATCACCGTTACAAGCAAAAGGATAAGGATCAGATTTGTGATTCTGCTGCATCTCTTTTTCAACATTATCTACTCCAGAAGGATATTGGGGGTAAAGATCAAAAGTACATACATCCACGTCTTATCGTAGATCTCCGTCCCGACAGCTCGGAATAAGGCGCATCCGGCTGGGGATCTTTTCTACCGCTTTCACCCAATCGAACATTCATCGAGGTATAATAAGACTGTTACACAATCCCTTTCGCCATCATGGTTCGCTTTCATCAAACCATGAACGGCTCTCTGTATCTTTTAAACGGCCAGCAAGCACCCAATAAAGGAGAATCGCCTATGACTTTTCACCATTTGTCTGTGATCATAACCGGCGCCGGCAACGGGATCGGCCGCGAGCTTGCCATCGCGTATGGAAAAGCGGGCGCACGGGTCACGCTTGCCGACATCGATGCCCAAAGAGGCGAGTCTGCTGCCGCGCAGATTATCGCCGATGGAGGTGTCGCTCAATTTGTACGGGCCGACATGCGGTACCCGATGGACATTGCGGCATTGATCGAAAGCGCTGTGACCGCTTACGGTGCGATCGACATTTTGATCAACAACGCGGGAATCGGGCGCTGGAATTCGCCGTATGAGCTTTCGCTCGAGGATTGGGACGATGTGCTGCACACCAATCTGCGCGGCACCTTTCTGTGTGCGCGGGAAGCAGCCAAACGGATGCGCCAGGACGGGCGCGGCGGCTCGATCGTCAACCTCGCCTCGACACGGGCGTTCATGTCCGAGCCGAATTCCGAGGCGTACGCCGCTTCAAAAGGCGGTATCGTAGCGCTTACCCATGCGCTCGCCGTCTCGCTCGGACCCGATCACATCCGGGTGAACTGCATATCCCCTGGCTGGATCGAGACCGGCGATTACCATGCGCTGCGGGATGTGGATCATGCGCAGCACCCCGCAGGCCGAGTCGGTTCCCCCGCTGATATCGTGAAGGCGTGCTTCTATTTGACAGACCCTGCCAACCAATTCGTCACAGGAACGAACCTGAACGTCGATGGCGGAATGACCCGCAAAATGATGTATGAGCCATAATCCAATGGCTCTTTTTTTCACGCTTACGCCGTCGTTTCTACCCTTGCGCCACAATGTGCGCGGCGATGAGCTTCCCGTGATGGCGGCCGTTTTCGATAAAAATGGAATTGCCTCTGAAGCCGGCGGCAATGACCCCTGCGATATACAGGTTCGGCACCGCAGTCTCCATCGTTTCGGGATGAAATGCGGGCGAACCCGTCTCTTCGTCAAAGCTGACGCCGAGCTTTTGCAAGAGGGACCGGTCCGGATGAAAGCCGATCAAGGTGAAGACGAAATCATTGGGAAGCTCTACCACCTCATCGCCTGTTTGGACCAAAATCGAATGCTTGCGGATTTCTTTCACGGCAGACGAGTACATGACATTGATTTTGCCCTTCGCCGCTGCACTCAAAAACAGTGGCTTTGTCCATGCCTTGACATGGCTCGATACCTCGGCCCCCCGGTAGACGACGGTCACGTTCGCTCCTGCGCGCTCCAGATCAAGCGCAGCGTCTACGGCGGAATTGTTGCCGCCCACAATCGCGACATTCATCCCGCTATATGGATGCGCCTCCGTATAGCGGGACGATACTTTCGGCAGTTCTTCCCCTGGAATGCCCAATTGGTTCGGATGGTCGAAATAGCCTGTGGCGATGATGACGCGTTTTGAATCGTAGCTTTTTTCATCGCCAAACCGGTCTTGCGTCGTGAGCCGGAACCCTTCGGAGGTCGGCTCGACGTCTACGACCTTTTCATAGGTTTGGATGCGCAGCTGATAACGCTTGGCTGTGATCCGGTAATAGTTGAGCGCTTCCTGACGCGACGGCTTTTCCTGGATCGTCGTGAACGGAATTTCGCCGATCTCGAGCAGCTCCGGCGTACTGTGAAAAATCATGTATGTCGGATAGTTGCTGATCGATTGCACGACCGCCCCTTTTTCGATGATCAGCGCATCGATTCCCGCCTTTTTCAATTCGATGGCAGCAGACAAGCCGCAAGGGCCTGCGCCGATGATGATTACTTGTTCCATATGGCTTCTCTTCTGCTCCTTTTTTTGTAACAGTTTCTCTTGTTGCATTGTATCATTTCTGACGAGCAGCAAGGAAGCGAAAAACGCGCTGACTTGACGTTTGTAAAAAAACATCCTGCGGAACCCGTGTTCCACAAGATGCTTTTCCGTGCGATCCTTATCCGTTCGCAACCTTTTTGTACGTATTGTTAAACTGTTTGCGTGCCCGGCAAATCTTGGTCTTGACGCTGTTGCAGGAGCCTCCGGTCGCGTCAGCGATCTCCTGAAAGCTGTAGCCGTAATAATCGCGCGCCAAAATGACGTATCGGTACGATTCCGGCAGCTCGTTGAGCACTTCTTCAATCACATCGCCGAGCACGACTTTTGTCTCAAAAGACGCCTGGCTGCCCGCGGCTTCGTTGATCACTTGATCATCCCCGCACAGTGCCGGTTTGGCTTTGCGGTAAATGTCAATCAAACGGTTTTTTCCGCTGCGGAGCAAATATTGGCGGACATGCTTCATGTCGATCACCAGGTCCGGGCGCTTCATCAATGCGGTGAACACATCCTGAATGATGTCTTCCACCAGCTGTTTGTCAGGTGTCAATGTGGATAAATTGTAAGACAGATACGAATAATGTTGTCTATAAATGAATTCGATCAGTTCGACTCGCTCTTGGTTCGTCTCCATGTTCTCAACGATTCCTTTCTCTATATGCGGTACTCTTGGTTCCCATTATAGATAGCGGCCATGTGTCGAACCATCGAAGCAGCTTACACGAAGATTACAGTTCTGTAATGTTTCGTTCTTATTCTTCCGTAAACGCGGCATACTGCTCCGCGTTCATCAGCCCGTTCAGCTCGTCAGGATTGCTGAGCGCGACGACGACCATCCAGCCGCCTTGGAACGGATCGCTGTTGATCGTCTCCGGCTCATCCTCGAGCACCGGATTCACCTCCACAACCGTTCCTGTTACCGGTGAAAAAATATCCGAAACAGCCTTGACCGATTCCACCGAGCCCATGCTGTCATCCGCCGTTACCGCTGCGCCGACTTGCGGCAAATCGACAAACACGAGATCGCCAAGCTGGTGCTGGGCAAAATCCGTGATACCCACGCGCACGCGGCCTTCTCCGATCACCTCCACCCATTCATGCTCTTTGCTGTACAACAAATTCGCAACCACGTTTGCCATGTCCCGAAGTCTCTCCTCTGCTTCTGTTCATTTACGTTCCCGCGCCCATCACGCGCTTTTGAATCTGTTTGCCCGTCGGTGTCGCGGCTAGTCCGCCCAAGGCTGTTTCACGCAAAGCGCGCGGCATCGACTTGCCGATCTCATACATGGCCCCGACCACCTCATCGCACGGGATTCGGCTCTCGATACCAGCCAGGGCGATGTCCGCCGATGAGATGGCGATCGAGGTGCCGATGACATTCCGCTTGATGCAAGGCACTTCCACCAACCCGGCCACCGGATCGCACACCAGTCCCAACAGCGATTTCAGCGCGATGGCCGCTGCTTGGACGGCCTGTTCCGGCGTGCCTTTTTTCAATTCAACGATCGCTGCTGCCGCCATTGCTGTGGCGGAGCCGATTTCAGCCTGACAGCCACCCGCAGCCCCGGAAATGAAGGCGCGGTTGGCGATGACGTAGCCGATGGCGCTTGCGGTGAACAATCCTTTGACCAGCTCGTCATACGGAATGCTTGCATGTTCGTGCAAAGAAAACAGGACGCCGGGCAAAATGCCGGCAGAGCCTGCCGTCGGAGTCGCCACGATCACCCCCATGCGCGCATTTGTTTCCGAGGTGGCAAACGCAAAGCGCATGGAATCCGCGATGATCGCCCCTGACAAAAAGTCGCCTTTTTCCAGGTACGCTTTCATCCGGTACGCATCGCCGCCCGAGATGCCGCTTGGCGCGCTCGACGGGTCGGCAACCCCTTGATCGACGGCCCGCTTCATTTTGATCAGCCGTTCCGTCATCATCTCGATGATCGTTTCCCGCGACCGGCCCGATTTTTGCTGTTCGACATCGAGCATGATGTCCGCGATGCTTTTTTGCTCACGGTGGCAGCATGCGAGAAGCTCTGTCATTGTTGTGAAGTCCATGCCAATTCTCTCCCTGGTGTTTCTGGTTGCAGCGGTTCGGTCTGTCGGCGAATGCGTGCGAGATCATACGGTGCATTGAGCGGAATATCAACGGCATGACCGTTGATATACGCGATGGTGGATATGCCGCCGCCAAGCGATGCCCCGCCGATTGTGACCTGTCGATCGCCGACTTTCGCCGTAATCAGCACGGTATTGGGATGAAGGTAAAACGGGCATAGGTCCGCCAAGGTGAAGACGACCTCCACGCCTGCCTCGTCCGCCAGCTCGCGCGCGTGCCTGATTCGCACATCATCCGTTTCAAGCCCGAGCAGACCGCCGACTATCGCTTTATCCGTTCCGTGCCCGCGATACGTCTCGGCGAACGAATCATAAAAAACGATCTGCACGGATTCGGGCATGTGTCCAATGTAGTCGTACACGAATTTGCCGATCGATACCGCCCCTGCGGTATGCGAGCTGGACGGCCCGACCATGATCGGTCCGATGATATCAAAGCAGCTGTTGTAAAGCATAGGCCGCCGCCTCCTATCCGATCGTCTGACGCTGATACAGCGGATACGCCTGGCACAGCTCGCGGATTGTCCCGCGCACATTGTCCGTCGTCTGGGCATCCCCTTTTGCTTTCAACACCGCCGCAATGGCTTTGCCGATCGTTACCATATCCGCCTCATTCATGCCGCGCGTCGTGATTGCGGCCGTCCCAATGCGAACGCCACTCGTAACGAACGGACTCGCGGTATCGAACGGGATCGTGTTTTTGTTCACCGTCATGCCGGCATTCTCCAGCACATGCTCCGCTTCTTTTCCCGTCAAGCCCCACGGCCGCACATCCAGCAAGACCAGATGATTGTCGGTCCCACCGGAAACGAGCGTCGCTCCCTCCTGCAGCAAGGTGTCGGCGAGCGCCTTGGCATTTTTCACAACCTGGCTGGCATACGTACGAAAATCCGGGCCGAGCGCTTCCTTGAAGGCGACTGCCTTCGCAGCGATCACATGCATCAGCGGGCCGCCCTGGATACCCGGGAAGATGGCTTTGTTGAACCCTTTGGACAGCTCCTCATCATTCGTCAAAATAACGCCGCCGCGCGGCCCGCGCAACGTCTTGTGCGTCGTCGATGTCGTCACATCCGCATGCGGCACCGGCGATGGGTGGAGTCCTGCCGCCACCAGTCCGGCGATATGTGCCATGTCAACCATGAAGCGGGCGCCTGCCTTGTCGGCAATCTCCTTGAAACGGGCAAAATCGATGACGCGAGGATACGCGCTCGCACCCGCGATGATCAGCTTCGGACGCTCGCGCAAGGCGATGGCCTCCACCTCGTCATAATCGATCAGATGCGTATCTTCGCGCACGCCATAGGCGACGACGCCAAACCATTTGCCGGAAATGCTGACCGGACTGCCATGTGTCAAATGCCCGCCGTGGGACAGATTCATCCCCATGATCGTATCTCCTGGCTGCAGCAGCGAATAATAGACCGCCGTATTCGCTTGTGCGCCGGAATGCGGCTGCACGTTGGCAAAGCTCGCCCCGAACAATTTCGTCAAGCGATCGATAGCCAGCCGTTCGACGACATCCACATGCTCGCAGCCACCGTAGTAGCGCTTGCCCGGATACCCTTCCGCATATTTGTTGGTCAAAACGGAGCCCATCGCCGCCATTACGTCTTCACTGACAAAATTTTCGGACGCGATCAGCTCCAGCGTGTCCTGCTGGCGTCCTCTCTCCTCCTCCATTGCCTGAAAAATCTCCCAATCCGCTTCGCGCAGCCCCATGCCGCATCCCCCTTCAAAAGTCGGCACCTTTCCCGAAAACGAAAAAAAAGAACAGGGAAAGATAGACCGTAATCTACCTTTCCTCTGTCCTTTTTACCTGAGAGTTTAACTTCCGCCAGGCTGGTATGCAGAAACCTGTCGTGGCTGAAGTATTCCCCTTGGGTGGCGCGTAGCTCTCTCCAGAGGTGCGTCCGCTTGCGGTACTTTGTACCTGAGAGATTGCATCCCAAGGCTTTTATGGGTGCTTGCTCCTTCGGTGCCGGCCTCATCACGTCCATCCGGTCTCTCCCGCAATCATCATCCGCTCATATGCATTTATTGGAATCTTATCAAAAGTTGCAAATCGCGTCAACGATTCTTGCATGCGTTTTCATTTCGCATTTTATTCTGACAAAAGGAATCGTACCGCGTGTGGAGAATAGTAGGACAAACGTTTTTGCAATGGGCTTGGCATTTTCAACAAGATCGCTTGAGGTGAAAGAAATGAACACACTCTCATATGGGTTGCTTGGGCTCTTGGCTCGCAAATCGTGCAGCGGCTACGATCTGATGCTCCAGCTGCAGCCGTTTTGGCAGGCGAAGCACAGTCAAATCTATCCGCTGCTCGCCAATCTGGAGGGTGAAGGCTATCTGCAATACACGCGGGTGGAGCAGACAGAAAAGCCGGACAAAAAAATGTACACCATCACGCAAAAAGGGCGAGATGCCTTGCAGGCGTGGTTAGCCGTGCCTGCCTCCGCCCCGCTCACCCGTGATGAACTGTTTTTGAAAACATACTGTCTCTGGCTGACCGATGCCCAAGCAGCCATCGCCTTGTTTTCCCATCGAATCTCCGATTACGAGGGGAAATTGGCCAACTATCAAGCCATGCTGGCAGATTTGAAAGCGGAGCATGGGGACACCGTGGAAGATTTCCGCTCTCCGTTTTTCGGTGATTTCGTGTTGCTGCACCGTGCCGTGCGCAGCGCCAAAGATCAGCTGGAATGGTGCCAGTGGGTCATCGGTCTTTTGCACAACGCAAAAAGCGCAGGCCGCCCAACATAAGGTCTGCGCTTTTTTTCTTCGGTTGATTACTCCTGTGCACGCCGATCGAAATCGCCGTTTTTTCCGCCTGTTTTGCTCTGCAAATACGTCGGGCCGAGAATCATTCCTTTGTCCATCGCTTTGCACATGTCATACACCGTCAACCCGACTGCGCTGGCCGCCGTGAGCGCCTCCATTTCCACTCCGGTTTTGCCGGTCGTTTTCACTTCCGCTTCGATCAGCAAGGTATCCTCGCCCTCGTAGTCGAACGAAATGTTGATTTTGGTCAGCGGCAGCGGATGGCACATCGGGATGATGTCAGCGGTTTTTTTGGCGGCCATGATCCCTGCCACCTGTGCGACCGCCAGCACGTCCCCTTTGCTGATCGTCCCCTCGCGAATGCGCTGCATCGTTTCCGGTTTCATGTGGACACGGCTGTGCGCGACGGCAATCCGTGTGGTCACCTGCTTGTCAGATACGTCCACCATTTGCGCGCGGTTTTGTTCGTTGAAATGTGTCAATCGGTCTGTCATGTTCTCCTCCTGGTTGGTCGATCCAAAAACCTGCTCGCTCTCTATCAAGACGAGCCATCTTGTGATATTGTCATAGTATAGTTCATCCGCAAAGGAGAATGCAGATGCAAGTGAAAATCCTTTTATTCGCAGCGCTTGCCGAGCGGGCCGGCAAGCGTGAGCTGCTGATTGAAGCAGCTGAATCCGCCACCGTTCATGCGCTGCTCGAAACGATCGGTTGCGACTATCCGCAGTTGGCCGAGCTTTTGCCCAACTGCTTTGTTTCTGTAAACCAGGAGTATGCCAATCCGGATACAACCATCTCGCCAAACGATGAGGTTGCCATCCTTCCACCGGTCAGCGGCGGCGAAGATCCACGCTTCCAGATCACCGAGCAGCCGATTTCTGCGGACGCGCTGGTCAAGCTGGTCTCCAACCCTCGCGCCGGTGCCATCCTGACATTTGTCGGCACTGTGCGTGAATTCACCCATGGGCAGCGCACGGTCTCGCTCACGTATGAAGCCTATGTGCCGATGGCTGTGCAAAAGATGCAGCAGGTCGCAAGCGAAATCAAGGAGCGCTGGCCGCACGCGGAGGTCGCCATGCATCACCGCATCGGCAATCTGTCCATCGAAGACATCGCGGTTGTCATCGCCGTGGCGACACCTCACCGCGACGAGTCGTTTGAAGCGGGCCGCTATGCGATTGAGCGCCTCAAACAGATCGTCCCGATCTGGAAAAAAGAAATGTGGGAAGACGGAAGCGAGTGGAAGGGCCATCAGCAAGGCCCATGGAATCCGCTTTCTGCTTCCTATGAGCAGTAATTAGAAAACCTGGCTACGCCATGCTTTTTGGCGGGGCCAGGTTTTCTAACGTTCACTGGCAACCATTTCTAGCCGCCGATATGCGACATCTCCACCTTGGAACGCGGTGGCAAATCCGGCGTATTGCTCAAGCGGATCTCGGAATAGCGGTCATCCCGCTTCTGCCAAATATCCACGATCTGTTCCCGAATCTCCTCATCGCTCTTCCCTTCGCGCATCGGAGCGCGCAAATCTTCGCCGACGGAAGCAAACAGGCAAT
The DNA here is from genome assembly GCF_052072235.1 of Brevibacillus fluminis. Lineage (GTDB taxonomy): Bacteria > Bacillota > Bacilli > Brevibacillales > Brevibacillaceae > Brevibacillus_D > Brevibacillus_D fluminis_A. The sequence goes on from NZ_CM125436.1 coordinate 3,053,378, forward strand.
TGTACAGCTTCCCTTCCGCTGACAGCCTCGCTCGCGTACAGGTCGAGCAAAACGCCTGGGTAACCGACGAGATCAAGCCGATTTCCTGGGTGGACCCGACATAACGATAGCGGGAAGCCACCTCGCCAAAATAGTTGGGCTCGACAGGCTCAAGCGGCATATGGGCATGGATCAGCTCCACGATCTCCTGGCTCGGCACGACTTGATCGAGCTTCCAGCCATTGCTGTTCCCAACGTCCATGAATTCGATAAAGCGGAGCGTGTAGCCTTTTTCGCGGAAAAAGATCGCCATCGGCAGCACGTCCTGGTCGTTGACGCCCCGCTGAACAACCATATTGATTTTTACAGAAAGGCCAGCCGCGGCCGCGGCGTCGATTCCTTGGATAATCGTCTCTACCTCATACCCTCTCCCGTTCATCTTGCCGAAACGCTCACGGTCGAGACTGTCCAGGCTGACGGTCACGCGGTCAAGCCCCGCCGCTTTCAACGCATGGGCATGCTTGGCCAACAACGAGCCGTTTGTGGTCATGGCGATATCGCGTACCCCATCCACCTGGCGGATCATAGCAATCAACTCCGGCAAGTCTCTGCGCATGAGCGGCTCGCCACCGGTGATGCGAATTTTCTCCACCCCAAGCGAGGTAAAAATTCGCGTCAGCCGGGTGATCTCTTCAAACGACAGCAGTTTATTTTGCGGCAAAAACGGGTAATCGGGACCGAATATGTCTGCAGGCATGCAATATTGGCAGCGAAAATTGCATTTGTCTGTCACAGAAATGCGCAAATCGCGGAGAGGACGGTTTCGTGCGTCTGACACGTGGTTTTGCATGTTGTTCACTCTCCTTTCGAGAGGATGGATCAGTCACGATTGTAAAAGAATTGTACCTGAATCACGGCAGCTATAGCCACCCAAAGATTCCATCCGATGTGCAAACTCTGCCGAACGAATGATTTTCATCAGCGTCTCGCCTTCTGGGCTCTCAAAAAACGTACGGCTCAACAGAAGATCGTACCGCTCTTCTGCAACGGGGATGAAATCGAGCCCCATCGCCTGCGCAGCGGAAAAAATGCCAAGTCCGACATCCGCCGTCCCCCCGGCAACAGCGGCAGCTACGCTAAGGTGAGAGACTGCCTCGCGCGAGTATCCGTAAATGTCCTCCCTGCTGATCCCCTGCTCTTTCAGCAAATAATCGAACAAAAGGCGCGTCCCGGCCCCGCGCTGACGGTTCATGTACGTGATGTTCGCCCGGGTCAAATCGCTCACTGACTGAATCGACAGCGGGTTTCCTTTCGGCACGATCCAACCCTGCTGGCGATAAACCAGCTGCACCAAAACAACATCGCGCCCCTTTGCATATTTGGCGATGTATGTTTCATTATACGCGCCCGTTGCCTCATCGAAAAGATGGACACCCGCCATGTGTGCTTCCCCTTTTTGCACGGCCATTATTCCGCCCATGCTGCCTACGTGAGAAGAATTGAGAAAAAGCTGCGGGTTTTCCTGGCGAATCAGCGTATGGAGAATATCCATCGACAGATCATGGCTTCCCGTCGATACGATCGTATGGTTGATCTGCTCCAATGGCCGGTAAAGTTCTACTTCCGCCATCTCCCCTTGCTCATAGCCCAAATGGCCCGGTGGAATGCGCAAAAGTCCGTCGGCCCTAACCATCGACATCGTAACACCAGCGGCTCGCGTCAACGGATTGACGATGTATTGTCCATCAATGCATCCGATCGTCACCCGAACGAAATCTTCTGCACCCATGACAGACACGATGCGACGGCCGATTTTTGCCTGGATACGCTGGCGTTTTGGCTCCATCAGTCCATAATACTGATGAATCAGCGGTCGAGCAAACCATTCCAGATTAAGGTAGGCTGAAACCGGATAACCTGGCAAGCCGATCACCGGTTTTCCCTCGACGATCCCGACGACGACCGGTTTTCCCGGACGTGTCGCGACGCCGTGCGTTAACACCTCCCCAAGCTCTTCGATCACGTGTACGGTGTAATCTTCTCTGCCTGCCGAAGAGCCCGCGTTTAACAAAACGATGTCTGCTTCCTTCACAGCCGTCCGAACCGCCTCGCGGATCAGCGCGTAATCATCGGGAACGATCCCGCGATACAGCGGTTCTGCGCCCCACTCTTCCACATACGCGGCAAAAACCGTCCCGTTAAACTCGATGATCTCACCCTCGTTCACACACTCGGCCGGCGCGATCAGCTCCGTTCCGGTCGGAATGATCGCCACTCGCGGTTTTCGCAAAACAGGAACCGTCACATTGCCGCCAGCCAAAAGCGCGCCCAAATCGACGGGTCGCAGCTTATAGTGATCCGGCACAATCACCTCACCTACCACCACATCCTCACCAATCGGACGGATATGCTGCCAGGGGGCAACTGCATCCAAAATTTCCACCGTTTCCTCATCCAACTGGTGAATGTCTTCAATCATGATAACGGCGTCAAAGCCTGCGGGTATCGGGTCTCCGGTATCGACGACGACGTAGTCTTCCTTTTGTTTTAAGCGCAGCGGTTGAAGCTCGGACGCTCCGTACGTCTTCTCTGCTTTCACGGCAATGCCATCCATGGCGGACGCATGGTAGTTCGGCATCGAAACCTTTGCGTATACAGGCTGTGCCGTCACGCGCCCGAGCGCTTGCGGGGTCGAAACAATCTCGACTTGCGGCTCAAAGCGGAACCGCTCGCACAGCTGAAGCTGCGCTTCTTGGAGAGGTTTATCTTCCAGGTATATTTTGCGCATGATACTCCTCCTGCAATTCCATCATCGTTCGCACGCTTCCTAGTAAAACATATGTACCTTCACAATTTCGCCTTCCAAAATCCCTTCTTTGCTCGCGGGAATCTCCACCATGCCATCGCTGTCCACCAGCGTGGTGATCAATCCTGACTTGCCAAAAACCGGCACCGCCCAAAGTCCGTCCTCACGCTCCTCCAAACTCACCCGGACATAATCGGTGCGTCCTACAGCAGACGGGACGTTACGCGACAGTTTTGCTGGCAGCCGCTTGTCGGTGAATTCCGGCTTTCGTCCTTGCAGCCTCTCGATGATCGGGCCTGCAAAGAGATGAAAAATAATGAGAGCGGAGGCGGGGTGTCCGGGAAGCCCCATGACGGGCTTGCCATTCGCTTTTGCGAGGATGGTCGGCTTGCCTGGCTTGATCGAGACGCCATGTACCAAAATGCCGGGACTCCCCAGCGATTCCAGCACCTGTACGGAGTAATCCCTTGTTCCGACCGAGCTTCCACCCGAGAGAATGAGGAAATCAACCTTGTCATAAAGCTCTTTTGCCCGCCGTGCAAACGTCTCAAGCTCATCGGCTACGATTCCGCCGTACACCACTTCCGCCCCGGCTTGCATCGCAGCTGCCCCCACCGTCATGCTGTTGATGTCACGAATCTCGCCTGCAGCAAGCGTTTGCTTTTCGCAAGGAACGATCTCATCCCCGGTGGACAAAATGCCGACAATTGGCCGTGGATAAACCCAAACCGTCGTTTTGCCGATCGCCGCCAGCACGCCCAAGTCTTGCGGCCTCAGCTTGCAGCCCGCCGCCAACACGTTTTCGCCAATCCGGACATCATCACCCGCGCGGATGATGTTCTCGCCCGGTGCAATTTGCCGGTACACGTTGAGCAGATCGCCCAACTCCTCCACATGCTCGATCATGACGACCCCGTCTGCACCTTCCGGGACCATGCCGCCTGTCGGGATCGCCTGCGCCTGTCCTTCCCGCAGCGGCATGGTCGCCGCTCTCCCCATGTCAACTTTTCCCGTGATCGACAGGAAGGCGGGCAGCGATTCCGATGCGCCGTACGTATCCATCGCCCTGACGGCAAAACCATCTACCGTTGAGCGGGAAAAATGCGGCACCTGTTCGTCCGAGCAGATGTCAAAAGCGTTGACCATTCCCAACGCTTCGATGAGCGGCACTTCGATCGGTTGGCGGATCGGTTGATATTCAGTCGCGATCAGGTCGAGCGTCTCCATCACCGTTTTTACATTGAAGAACTTCATATGTGCCTCCATCCACGTGCGTCATGCACAGACAAATCATTTTCAACAGTCCCAAACCGGACTCTGGTTATTTTGCGAAAAAAACGTCTCGATTCAGAAAAATGTCACTACTTGAACATTTCGTTCTTTACAGCGCATGCATTTTCCAGCAGGATAAAAAGAAAAAGGAGAATTCCGCTGACATGAAAGTGAAAGTTTTTGCCAATTTCCGTGAAATTTGTGCTGCGAAAGCGGTCGAAGTCCCTCTTACGAACGGCAGGCGGGTCATCGATATTTTGGAAACGCTGATCGGGATGTTTCCCGCACTGGAGCAAGAGGTTTTCACACCGGAACGAACCCTGCAGCCGTTTGTTCACGTCTTTTTGAACGGCCGCAATGTGATCCATGCGGAAGGCTTGGAGACAATCGTCGATGAGGCTGATCAATTCGCCTTGTTCCCGCCGGTTGCGGGAGGATAGGATGATTGAGCAAACTCTCGAGCTGCGCGGAATCCCCTTGCCGCATCTGATTACCTACCTGATGGAATGCGGTGGCCAAAAGCCTGGCGATGAAACGCTTCCCGCAACGGTCGAAGGGGAGGGCTGGTTGGCTGTCGTCCTGCGCGAGGAAACCGTCACCATCACCAAGCGGTTCCACGTCAATGCTGTGTTTATTTCATTTCAGGCCGATGACGAAGCGATCCTGGCGAACCTGCTCGCCCGTTTTAAGGTGAAAGTCACTCGTGTGGGAGGGTAGTAGAAAAAAAGGTGGAAGCTGGTTCCACCTTTTTTCGCGTCCCCTTAGGAAATGCCCAACTCTTTCAGCTTGCCCTCCGGTACGACTCCATCCACCCAGCCGCGCACTTGATAATACTCATCCAGCATGATGTCCATTCGGCTCAGCTGTCCCGCGCTGTTTCCGGTGCCCGGCTCTTCCGTGAATCGTTTTGGCAAATAGTCGTCCTCGCGCTTGTCGAATCCGGCAAGGTTGTTATAGTGACGCTCCAGGTTGTAGATCCGCTCGCCAATTTTCATCACATCGTCCGCTGTTACCGACAACCCCGTCATGGTCGCGTACTGTTCCGCGTAATTCTCGGCGTTTTCCGAGAAAGACGAGAATTTGCAAATGTTCATGGAATCGGAGAAGGCGAGCAAATCCTGGAACACCTTCAACAGCTCACCTTTTCCTTCCGGCTTCAACCGGTCCGTCGGGATCGGAATGCCGGCAATCTCACTGGCAACGGTATAACCGCGAAGGTGGCATGCCCCCCGGTTGCTTGTCGCATAGCCGAGACCAATCCCCTGGATGCCGCGCGGGTCATACGCCGGGATCGCTTGCCCTTTCACGCACATCGCCAAATTCTCATCGCCGAAATATTTTGCCGCACGGGCCGTTCCTTCCGCCAGTACATCGCCGATCCCTCTGCGGAACACCAGCATCTCCGTCAGTTCGATCATCCGGTCGGCATCGCCCCAATCGACCTTTTCCTCCGTCAACCCTCTTTCGTACGCTTCCATCATGCAGGAGAGCGTGTTTCCGAGTTCGATCGTGTCGAACCCGTATTCGTTGCACATATTGATCATATAGGAAATCGGGGCAGCATCGCCCAGCCCGCAGTTGGCGCCAAGCGCCCAGCCCGATTCATACTCAAAGCTCTCTACGCGCGTCTTGTACTTGCCTTCCTTCACTTCTACTTCTTTCTTGCAGGCAACCGGGCATGCGTGGCACGTATTGTCCGCGACGAGCAAGGTAGCGTTCACGGTTTCGCCGCTGTGGCCTTCCGCATCGTCCCAGTGTGTGTATTTGGAGTTCATGGTCGGCAACGCGCCAACCTCGTTGATGATGCTGGTCAACACATTCGTGCCATAGACGGAGAGTCCGCCTTTTTTGGGAGCCGTCAAGCCGCCTTCCATGATGGCCTTCAACGCTTTCTGGTTGGCTTGCTTGTATTCTTCCTCTTGTGCAGGCTTTGGCATATTTCCTTTTTGCGCAGCTTTGATCACGATCGCCTTCAAGTTTTTGTATCCGGCGACTGCGCCGGTGCCGCCCCGTCCGGCAGCCCGATCGTGCTCGTTGATGAAGCCGGCGAAGCGAACGAGATTTTCTCCCGCTTGTCCGATGCACATGACACTCAAATCTTCTTTTCCGTAGCGGTCTTGCATGGTTTTGACAGTGGCGCGCGTACCGAGCCCCCATACATCGCTGGCATCGCGCAGCTCTCCCTGCCCGTTCTCAATGTACAGATACGTCGGTTTGTCGCTTTTACCCGTGAAGATGACATTGTCGATGCCCGCCCATTTCAGCCGTGCAGCCGTCCAGCCTCCCATGTGGGAATCCGTCACGGTGCCGGTAAGCGGAGACTTGGTCACCATGCACAAGCGTCCGCTCATCGAGGATCGGGAGCCTGTGACAGGACCTGTCATCAAACAAAGCATGTTCTCATCCGAAAACGCTTCCACCTGTGGTCCGTTGTCCAACAAATACTTAACCCCTAGCCCGCGTCCGCCAACGTATTTTTTGGCCAGCTCCTCATCGATCTCCCGATAGCCGACGGTGCCTTTGGATAGGTCTACAACGATTTCGCGATTTTTGAATCCGCCGATACTCATTGATTACCTCCTCATTTCTTCACTATTAGTAAAAACTAACAATACCTCCTAGTTCGACTTGTATGTGCCATTTCCTTCCGCTATTCCAAGAAAATTCAGCAAAATATTTGGTTTTTCGCTGAGATTACTGGTATATATTCGCAAAATATGTATTGCCATCACACCGTTTTTTCAAGTATCTTAATCTTATACCAACTCAGACAAGTTCAACCGAACTAAAACTAACTAAACCAAACTAGACCAAACGATCGGAGGTGATTCGTCTGAAAAGTGAATATTTGACACCCGACGAAGTTGCCCTTGAATTGAAACTGTCCAAGTATACCGTCTATGAGCTGATCAAGCGCAAGGAACTCCCCGCATCCAAGCTGGGACGCTCCTTGCGTGTAATGCGTACCGATTTGGATGCATTCATGAATGGGCAAAAGACTCGAGAGGAAGCGCTCCCCCTTCAGGCAGGCACCGCTGGCGGATTGCTGCGCAAAAATGCCGAGCCGATGGACATTTATTTTGCCGGGAGCCATGATCTTACGATTGATCTGCTGACGCAGCATCTCGCCCAACGCGGCATCTCGCTGCTCCCCGTGTTCTCAGGCAGTCTGGACGGATTGATCGAGCTGTACAAAGGTCGCGTCGAATTGGCTGGCTGCCACCTGCTCGACCGTACGAGCGGCGAATACAATTTGCCGCACATTCAATGCCTGCTGCCGACAGAAGGGGCTGTCGTCGTGAATTTGGTCAGCCGTTGGCAAGGCTTCATCGTGCCGAAATCAAATCCGCGCATGATCACAAGCTGGCAGGAGTTTTTCAGCGGGAACCACCGCATCATCAATCGGCAGCGCGGTTCAGGGACACGGCTGCTGCTGGATTTCAAGCTTCGCCAGCTCGGAAAATCACCAGATCGGATTCCCGGCTATGAGCTGGAGGCCACCACCCATTACGCGACGGCATCCGCGGTTGCCAAAGGCGATGCAGATGTGGCGCTCGGCATCGAAAGCGTCGCCAGAGGCATGGGCCTTGACTTTTTTCCGATCCAGGAGGAGCGCTACGATCTCGTCATTCCCACAAGTCTCCTGCATGAGGAGCGTTTTTCCATTTTGCAAGAAGTCTTGAACGATCCGGGATTCAAGCAGGCGATTGTCGCACAGGGCGGCTACAACGTCTCCCAAACCGGTGTTGAAATTGCCAGAATTACATAAACATTCCCAAACAAAGGAGCTGCGAATGATGAAACGATCTTTATCCTTGCTGTCTTTTTTGATGCTTGCCGTCACGTTTGCTTTATCAGCCTGTTCGACCGCTACCACCCAGCCTGTTGTTCCCCAACAACCAGCCCAACCGGCAAGCACTGCGCCTTCCGACCAAGGGGCGGCATCCCAGCCGAAAGAGATCACATTGGCCACGACTACGAGCACACAAGATTCCGGCCTGCTCGACGAATTATTGCCGGTATTCGAACAGAAATCCGGCATCAAGGTAAAAGTCGTCGCTGTCGGCACCGGACAAGCCATCAAGCTCGGCGAAGACGGGAACGCAGACGTTTTGCTGGTGCATTCCCGCAAAGCGGAAGATGAGTTCGTCGCCAAAGGCTTCGGCATCAATGCGTACGATGTGATGTATAACCAGTTTTACATCGTCGGTCCGGCTGATGATCCGGCCGGCGTCAAAACCGCAAAAACGTCGACCGATGCCTTCTCTGCCATCGCCGCCAAAAAAGCGCCGTTCATCTCGCGCGGCGATGATTCCGGTACAGACAAAAAAGAAAAAAGCATCTGGCAAGCAGCCAAAATCAAGCCTGAGGGAGACTGGTATCTCTCTTCCGGACAAGGGATGGGCGCTACGCTGCAAATGGCCGATGAGAAAAACTCTTATACGCTGACCGATGAGGCGACCTTCCTCTCCCGCAAAATGAACCTGCAGATTTTGATGAAAGGCGACAAGTCTTTGCTGAACCCGTATGGCATCATCCAGGTGAAATCGTCGCAAAAACCGGACGAAGGGATGCAGCTCATCCAGTTTTTCGTAGGCGAAGAGGGGCAAAAACGGATCGGTGCGTTCGGTCAAGACAAGTATGGAAAAGGACTGTTTGTCCCTAACGCCAAAAAACGATAGGAGACGCGCAACGTGAATGTGCCAATGGACGTATGGGAGGTCATTTGGCTATCCTTGCAAGTGACCACTGCTGCAATCGTGATCGGGATGCTGATCGGCATCCCCTTTGGCGCCTTTTTGGGGCTGTATTCGTTTCCAGGAAAGCGCTTGGTGGTGATCATCATCTATACACTTATGGGGTTGCCGCCTGTGCTTGTAGGTGTTATCGTTTATTTGCTGTTCTCCCGTTATGGTCCACTCGGTTCGCTTGGCCTTCTGTTCACGCCGCAAGCCATGGTGATCGCACAGGTTTTACTGGTGTCACCGATCATCACGGGACTGACGATGTCTGCGGTACAAGCAAAAGAGCAAGCCTATTGGGAAACAGCAAAAAGCCTTGGCGCAAGCCCGCTCCAGATGATGCTGACCATCATCGTGGAGGCGCGGAAAGGAATTTTTTCGGGTATCGCCGCTGCATATGGAAGGGCCATCTCTGAGGTTGGCGCGGTCATGCTCGTCGGTGGAAATATTCTTCACCACACGCGCGTCATGACGACAGCCATCATTTTGGAGACGCGGATGGGCAACTTTTCCTCCGGTCTCGCCCTGGGATTGGTCTTGCTTGCCATCAGCTTTTTATTCAACAGCTTTTTGTTGATCGGCGCCCTGCAGCAAATCCAGCCAAAACGGAGAGTACGTTCATGACCGAATTGCGTGTAAGCGGCCTGACCGTTACCTATGATCACAAGACGATATTGGACGTGCCGCACGCTTCGTTTGCGAGCGGCCGCATCTATGGCATTGTCGGGCCAAGCGGATCTGGAAAAAGCACGCTTTTGCGTGTGATCAATCTGCTGACACAACCTGCGACCGGACATTTGCATTTTTTTGGCGTCGGCGTGCAGTTGCCCTCCCTCTCTCATCGGGAAGGGCTTTCGCTGCAGCGTCAGATGGGATTCGTACCACAGAAGCCATCCATGTTCCACTCGTCCGTATTTGACAATGTCGCGCAAGGCTTGCGTTATCGCAAGCTCCCCCGTGATACGATCCGCATGCGGGTCGAGCGCGCACTAGAAAAAGTCGACTTGGCACATGCTGCCAACCAGATGGCAAACACACTCTCGGGTGGTGAAATGCAGCGAATCGCTTTGGCCAGAGCCATGGTGTACGATCCTGTGCTGCTGCTGCTCGATGAGCCGACCGCCAGTCTCGATCCGTCGAATATCGCGATTTTTGAACGAGTCATTCAGGAAATCCATGCGAAGCGCGGGACAACCATCCTGATGGTGACGCACAATCTCGCACAGGCGAAACGATTGACGCATGCATGTCTATTCATGCACAAAGGTCGTATTTTGGAAGCAAGCGACACCGAGCCATTTTTTCACTCGCCGGCAACGCAGGAAGTACAGGATTTCATGGCGGGACGGATGATATACTGAGGAGAGGAAGTGAGTCGAACGATGAAAGCAGAAGAAAAACGGCGCTATTCGCGCCAAATCCTCTTCCCTCCGATCGGCGCGAACGGGCAGGAGCAACTGCTGCAAAAAAAGGTGGCTATCGTCGGCATGGGCGCACTCGGCACCGTGCTCGCCAATCATATGGTCCGCGCCGGCATCGGCCATGTTCGCATGATCGATCGCGATTTTGTGGAGGAAAGCAATTTGCAGCGGCAAATGCTGTACGATGAAGAAGATGCGCAAAGCCATTTGCCAAAAGCGGTGGCAGCCGAACGGAAGTTGAGCAAAATCAACTCTGGGGTGCATGTCGAGGGAATCGTCGCCGACCTGCATGCCGGCAATGCGGAAGACTACCTTCGCGATGTCGATTTGATTTTGGACGGTTCGGACAATTTCCAGGTTCGCTATTTGATCAACGATGTGGCCGTCAAATACGGCATTCCTTGGGTGTACGGAGGGGCCGTCAGCGCGCGTGGCATGGTCTGTGTGATCGTACCATCCGTGACCCCCTGCTTCCGCTGCTTGTTCCCCCACGCCCCTGCTGGCAGAGGCGAAACATGCGATACCGTCGGCGTCATCGGTCCGATCGTCCATATCGTCGCCTCGTACCAGGCGACAGAAGCGCTCAAGCTGCTGGTACAGGCAACGGACGCCATCAGCCCTCACTTGACGCAAATCGATCTGTGGGCCAACGAGCACATGCAGATGAACGTTGCCAAAGGTCGAAACCCGCAATGCCCGGCTTGCGGTCACAAGCAGTTTGCGTACCTCGATCTGACCGATCAGGACGCAGAGGAATTCACCACGCTCTGCGGTCGCGATACGGTGCAAATCAGCCCGTTGAAGGCCGCGCGTGTCGATTTTGCCGACCTAGCCGCCCGCTTTGCCCCGTTGGGCGAGGTGGAGCAAAATGCGTTCCTGCTCCGATTCCATGTGGACGGCTGCACAATGGTTTTTTTCAAGGACGGCCGCGTGCTCGTGCAAGGTACGGACGATATTCCGTTAGCCAAGTCACTGTATGCCAAGTACGTCGGTCATTAGAAGAGCGGCTTATCGCTCTTCTTTTTTCGTGCCGGTCCGGCCAGCCGAGACGGCAATGCCAAACAGCAGCAGGAAGCCCAGTGTGACCGGCAGCGAACGGCCGATTGCCCCCCAGTCCAGCAACGCCTCCGCGAACAGCCGCTGATACGCATACAGCGTATACGGCAAGAGCACAATCACAGCTGTCAAAACACCCGGCGTATAGCCGCGAACCAGCAGCGACTGGCCCAGATGCGTAAAACTATTCAAAAACAGCACGTTAAGGGCGCCGACAAACAACAGCAGCCCAGCTCCTCCTGAATGAAGCGTTTGCACCGCATAAAACGTGACGGCGGACAGCAAAATGAAAATGAGCAACACCGCCCGCGCAAAGCCCAGCGTCGTCACGGAATCCAACCTCTGCTGCAGTCTGAGCGTTTTCACCGGCAAAATCGTGCGGATGTGGTCGCGATGGCGCGCGAGCCAGCCTTCCACGACAACGATTTCTTCAAAATCGTGCAGCATGAAGCAAATCGGGAATAACCAAAACACCGTGCTGAGATCGATCAAACGATTCAATGTGTCGAGCATCACGCATCCCCCCTGCTTATCCGCTTCCAACGTTACGCCAGAATGCCGTACATGAGCACGTCCGCCATCTCCGCAGCCAGCGTTTCCGCATCTTTATCCTGTGTCACCAGCCATTTCATGCACAAGCGGTCGACCATGCCCATCATGCATTCGGCCGCCACTTCCGGTACCAGCTCCTTGCGCACATACCCCGCTTCCTGGTTTTTCTTCATATTTTCGATCACCATCGCGATCATCTCGCTTTTGATCGCTTCCGCGTCCGGCGATTCCACCAGCGCGATTTTGGTCAATTCTGGCATCGTGCCGAGAAAAGCAAACACGGCCTGCAAATTGGCTTTTACCTGCACGGGCACCTGTTCGGCAGGCAGTCCGCTCACGATCGCCCCTGCGCTGGCCAAATGCTTGAGCTGCTCGCGGAATTCTTGCACAAGCTCGGCAAACATCGCTTCTTTGCTCGGAAAATAAAGGTAAAACGCAGCTTGGGTAAGCCCTGCCGCCTTCACGATGTCGCTCACCTTCGTCGCCGCAAAACCTTTCGCCGCAAATTCAGCGGCAGCCGCCTGCAACAAGCGCGCCCTGCTCGCCTGGCCTTTCGGTGTGATACTTCGTTCCATCCATACTCCTCCTCGATCCATCTCGTTGCTAAAAAAACTAACTCAAAAGTTATATAACCCTCGAGTTAGTTTTATCGCACTTGCCACTGTTTGTCAATCGATTTCTTTGGATCGAGCTAAAGCAGATAACGCAGGTACACATAGAGGCTGGCAATGACCACCGACAGCAGCATCAGCGGGAATCCGACCTTGAGATAACGGACAAAGCTGATGGGGTGGCCTTCTTTTCCGGAAAGCCCTGCGACGATCAAGTTCGCGCTCGCTCCGATCAATGTGCCGTTTCCCCCCAAACATGCGCCCAGCGCGAGGCTCCACCACAACGGCTCCAAATCGCTGACGCCCATCCGGCCCATCTCCTGAATCAGCGGGATCATCGTTGCCACAAACGGAATATTGTCCACGAACGCCGACGCAATTGCGCTTAACCAAAGAATCAGCATCGAGGTCGCAAACCGATCTCCACCGGTCAAGTGGATGGCTTGTTCCGCCAATTTTGCGATCACACCGGTTTCAATCAAGCCGGAAACCAAAACAAACAGGCCGACAAAAAAGAAAATGGTCGTCCACTCGACTTTTACCAATGCCTTTTCCAGCATGTGCTCGCCGGTCAAAAGCAAAAGGAGAAACGCTCCGGCAAGCGCCACGGTCGCCGATTCCAAATGAAACGCTTGGTGCAGGAAAAACCCGAGAATCGTGAGTACCAGCACAGAAGCGCTTTTGATCAGAAGGGTACGATCGGTGATGAACTGTTTTTCATCGACCGCCATCAAGCTTTGTCGAAGCTCCGCCGTCGTTTGGATTTGCTTGCGGAACATCAGAATAAACAAAGGAACAGTCGCAGCCAAAATGATCAACACGACTGGCGCCAGATTGTTGATAAACGCCATAAAGGTAAGCTCCTTGACGGCGCTGCCGATCATGATGTTCGGCGGGTCCCCGATCAGGGTAGCCGTTCCCCCGATATTGCACGCGATAATTTGCGTGATTAAAAACGGCAGCGGCTGTACCCGCAACTGCTTGGTGATCGAAAATGTGACCGGCACCATCAGCAAGACCGTCGTCACATTGTCCAAAAAAGCCGACCCGAGCGCCGTGATCAAGGCTAGCAGCACCATGATGCGCACAGGCTCTCCTTTTGCCTTCTTGGCTGCCCATATGGCGATGTACGTGAAGAGGCCCGTTTCCGCTGTAACCCCCACGATAATCATCATCCCAACCAAAAGCCCCAACGTGTTAAAGTCGATATGGTGCAGAGCGGCTTCCTGATCGACGATGCCAAGCACCACCATCAAAATCCCGCCGACCATGGCGACGATGGTACGGTGTATTTTTTCAGCGATGATCAATGCGTAAATGACGAGAAAAATCCCGATCGCGAGAATAGCTTGTTGTTCCATGTCAACCTCCCAGGATGAAGTAGAATCGAATGATTCCCTTATTTTGCAAACCAGTACCAAACGTGATGCATGCCACTCCCTCCTTTTCAAGCAAAGGTGGATATGACCTTGTCAATGTTTGCAGACTCCTCCCAGGAAGACGGAAAAAATGCAAAAAGGAGCCTGCAAATGACAGGCTCCACCAAGTTACAAATCCATATTTGATTAAACATCTGTTTATACAGCACGTTTATCATAGCGTAAATCATGCGATTTGTAAAGAAATTTCGACTTCCTGCAATTGTTATGCTCTCACGATACGGACGAAGACGTAGCTGTCGTCATACACGTTCGCCTTGATTTTTACGGGATAATCGAAGGAATTGCTGAAAACAAAATCAAGCGTGCCATAGGCTACCGTCGCATCGCGACCTGCCGGTACGTACTTCGTCGGCAAGCTGTGCGAATGGCGCTCAACGACCGTAAGCCCTGCTTGATCAACCGCATTGAACAATGTCGACGAAACTTGGCAAATGCCGCCGCCGTATCCTTCCGTCAAGGCGCCGTTCAAAATGACACCTGCTGTCAACCAGCCATCCTCCGGCAAGTTTGCGTTACCGACCGTTTCGTTGTACGAAAACGTGCCACCGGGTTGGATGACCACGTTGTCAATTTTATCGACCGCTCGCTTGATGTTTGCCACACGGTTTACGTTCGTAGGGTCCATCTCTGTATAGTAAGAGCCGAGCTGGCCTTTTTTCAGCTTTCGAAAGCTTTGAAACATATCGAATTGATGCTGCGTAACGGCAGGTTTATCAAAAAAGAACGGTTCGCTGATCGGCTGTGTTTGCGCATGAGCAAATGACATCGCCCCGCCAAAAAACACGCCATTGGTAAACAACACGGCAAGTGCGGCTGTCACCATCCAAAATCGATTTCGATTCATGTCGCAGCCTCCTCGAGATATGAGTACATCTAGTACACTACCTGATCGGGCTGTGCGAAATCAATAGAAATGACTGGTTACGCTAGCGAGCGCTGCCAGCTACGGGCGGGATGCCTCCTGCTGACGCAGCTCGATGCGGCGGATTTTGCCCGATGTCGTCTTGGGCAGCTCGGTGACGAACTCGATCTTGCGCGGATATTTGTAAGGCGCCGTCAGCTCCTTCACATGATTTTGCAGCTCGGCTACCAACGCATCGGAGCCTGCATAGCCTTGCTTCAATACGACAAATGCCTTCACCACATGGCCGCGCTCAGGATCGGGGCTCGCAACAGCTGCGCACTCCGCCACCGCGGAATGCTTCACCAGGGCATCTTCGACCTCGAACGGGCCGATCGTATAGCCGCCGGAGATAATGATGTCATCTGAACGCCCTTCAAACCAAATATACCCATCCTCGTCCATTCGCCCCTGGTCGCCGGTTACGTACCAGTCACGGCGGAACGCGCGCGCGGTCCGTTCCGGATCATTGAGATACCCTTTGAAAAGCGCAACCATTTGACGATCGATTGCAATATCGCCGACCTCGCCATTTGGCACCGGATTTCCTTCATCATCGATGATGGCAACGTTCACAACCGGCGATGGTTTGCCCATCGATCCCGGACGCGGCTCCATCCCGACAAAAGTTCCGATCATCAACGTATTTTCCGTCTGCCCGTAGCCGTCACGGACAGTGACATTGAACACGCGGCGGAACGTATCGATCACCTCGCGATTCAACGGCTCTCCTGCCGAAACCGCTGAACGCAGCGCACGCAGCTTGTACGCGTCCAGATCCGTAACTTTTGCCATCATCCGATATTCGGTCGGTGTCGCGCAAAGCACAGAGATCGGATAGGTCCCGAGCAAATTCAAATACGTCTCCGGTGAAAACCGCCCTTTGTAGACAAATGCGGTCGCTCCTTTGCCAAGCGTGGAAATGAACGGACTCCACAGCCATTTCGCCCATCCTGGGCCTGCTGTCGCCCACACGAGATCGTCCGCCTCGACGCCGAGCCAGTAGGTAGCGGCGACCGCCAAGTGGGCGGCTGGCCAGCCGTGCACGTGCATGACCCCCTTCGGGCCGCCTGTCGTCCCCGATGTATACGATAAAAACGCCAGCTCATCCGAACGCGTCTGCACATTCAGCGCAAGCTCTTCCGCTTCTTCCGCCAAATCGTCGAGCGCCAACCAGCCTTCCTTGGCCTCTCCCACGATCAGATAGTGGCGCAGCGTCGGGCAGTTGCCGCGCAGCTTGTCAACCTCATCTGCGATTCCGCCAAAGGCGATAACCGCTTTCGCTTCCGCATGATTGGCACGATATTCAATATCTTTTGCGCGCAGCATTTCCGAGCCTGGCAAAACCACGATGCCCAGCTTGACGAGCGCCAAATAAATCCCGTACGCCTCGATCCCGCGCGGAACGAGGACAATCGCTTTGTCGCCGTGGCCGATGCCGAGCGATGACAGCACGTTTGCGATCCGATTGGCATAGCCCGTAAGCCCTGCGTACGTCATGCTCTTGCTGCTCCCGTCTTCATTTACGACAAGCACTGCTGGCTTTTCAGGATGTGCGGCTGCAAACGCTTCCACTTGTGTAGTGAAATTATAATATTCTGGCATTTCGAAACGGAACTCTTCTCCATTTTGCTGTGATTGCATCATGATTTGCCATCCCCTTTCCGGGCACTACTTGTTTTTTTATAAGCATACCACGAAACCGTTGCACTTTTCACTACTTGCATCTTTGGCTATCTATATGGTAAAAGGGGCCGTTTTCCGTCCGCGCGAAGAAAAAAAATCAGGCCAAATGACCTGATCATTTTTTCAGCATCGCGAAGACTTGCTCCACGTCTTTGTCGCCACGCCCCGACAGGTTGACGATCAAGATTTGATCGGAAGACAGCGTCGGCGCCAGCTTGAGCGCGTACGCGACAGCGTGTGAGCTTTCCAGTGCCGGAATGATGCCCTCCGTCTTCGACAATACCTGGAAAGCTTCCAGCACTTCCTCGTTCGTTACCGTGTAATATTCCGCACGTCCGGATTCCTTCAAGTAACTGTGCTCGGGTCCGATACCCGGGTAATCCAGTCCAGCCGCAATGGAGTAGGTCGGCTGCGGGTTGCCGTTTTCATCGAGCAGCACCAAGCATTTGAACCCGTGCAATACCGCAGGAACGCCTTTTGTCAGCGCAGCAGCCTGGTCCGGTTCCACACCGATCAGCCGAACGCCCGGCTCGTCGATGTAATGCGCGAATGCCCCGATCGCGTTGCTTCCCCCGCCAGCACACGCGATGACCGCGTCAGGCAAGCGCCCTTCCTTTTCGAGGATTTGCCGCTTGGATTCCTCGCTGATGATCGCCTGGAAGTGCTTCACAATGGTTGGAAACGGATGCGGACCTACCGCAGACCCAAGCAGGTAAAACGTGTGTTTGTAATTTTCCACGAGATCGGCGAACGCTTCATCGACCGCATCTTTCAGACGGCCTTGCCCTTTGGCCACCGAAACCACTTTCGCCCCCAACAGCTCCATCCGGAACACGTTCAGGGCCTGGCGGCGAATATCTTCCGCCCCCATGTAAATCGTGCAATCCATATCAAACATGGCGCAGGCGGTAGCGGTCGCGACACCGTGCTGTCCCGCTCCGGTTTCGGCGATCACGCGCTTTGCCCCCATGCGTTTTGCCAATAAAATTTGGCCGATGACATTGTTGATTTTATGTGCGCCGGTATGGTTCAAATCTTCACGCTTCAAGTAAATTTTTGCCCCGCCCAGCTTTTTCGTCAAATTTTGTGCAAATGTCAGCGGATTTTCGCGGCCGACATACTCTTTCAAATAATAGCGGTATTCGGCATTGAATTCCGGATCATCCTTGTATTGCTCAAATTGGGCCGTCAGGTAATCAAGCACCTCTTGCAGCTCTGGCGGAACGAAACTCCCGCCAAATTGACCAAAATATCCATCTTGAATCTCAACTCTACTCATCTCGACATCCTCCTCAACTCTCTCAACCGAAATTGTCTTACTATTACAATAGTTAACCGATTTTCATTTCTTTTGTCAAGGTGCATGTCGAATCTCCTCTCTTACCTGCTGTTTCTTGCGGCGTTTCGCGCAAACATTTTTCCATAGTAGCTTTTTTGCAGCAGGTCGCGATACAGCGCGCGCTGCCACTCCGTCGTGCTGTCTGCTGTCCCCTCGCCACCCTGTGCTTGCGAATCGGCAGGAAGCATGTTGCACATGGTGAGAAACGTTTGTATTTCGTGTGGTGTTCCTTCGATCACAAGCTCGTTCCACGTTACTTTCATTCCAAAAATCCTCCCCGGCTCTTTCGTTGGCGAGCGCCTATGTATTTTGGGTGCAACCTGCCATACGTACGATTATATGCCGGACGTGCTGAAAAATATGTCACTTGCTAGCATGCATCCAGCGGTTTTTTCTCGTCAATTTATGCATCCTGTGCACAGTGAAAAGAGCGGCCGTCTCCGGTCGCCCTTTCATCTGCTCTTCTCGTTTTGCTTACCTGCGCTTCTCGAACCATCCGCTCGGCGCCACATTCAGATTGACATTGATCTGCTTGATTTCGAGATACTCGTCGAATCCGTACGTGCCAAGCTCACGGCCGATTCCGCTTTGCTTATAGCCGCCCCACGGCGCTTCGTTGTACGTTGGGTGGTAGGTGTTGATCCAGGTGATGCCCGCGCGGAGCTTTTTGATCACGCGATGGGCTTTGGCGACATCTGTCGTGAAGACCGCGCCTGCCAGGCCGAAACGCGTGCCGTTGGCCAGCTCAATCGCTTCCTCCTCCGTGCGGAACGTTTGGATCGCCAATACAGGGCCAAAAATTTCTTCCTGAATGATTTTCATGTCGGGCTTGGTGTCGGTGAAAATGGTCGGCGCCACGAAGAAGCCTTTGTCCCGACCGTTATCCATCAGGCGATGGCCGCCGCACAGCAATGTCGCGCCTTCTTTTTTGCCTTCTTCAATATAATAGAGAACCCGGTTCATATGCTCTTCTGAAATCAGCGGGCCCATCTCGGTTCCTTCGTCCGTCCCGTCCCCTACGACGATCTGTTGGGCGCGGGCAGTCAGCTCCGCGACGAATCGCTCGTCAGATGCTCTCCTCAAGCAGGAGGCGGGAACCGGCGGAGCATACCTCGCCCTGGTTGGCAAAGATCGCATACAACGCGAAATCTACGGCTGTCTCGAAATCAGCATCGGCGAACACGATGTTTGGCGATTTTCCGCCCAGCTCGAGTCCGACTTTTTTGATCGTTTCCGCGGCCGCTTTCATGATGCGGATACCGGTATCCGTTCCGCCCGTGAAGGCGATCTTGTCCACCAGCGGGCTCTCGGACAGCTCTGCCCCGACCGTCTCCCCTGCACCGAGCACCAGATTGATCACCCCCGGCGGGAAGCCGACTTCATCGATGATCTCGAACAGTCGGATCAAAGACAGCGGCGTCTGCTCGGCGGGCTTGATGACGACGGTGCAGCCTGCTGCAATCGCCGGCGCGATTTTTTGCGTCGCCATGACGAGCGGGTAGTTCCACGGGATGATCTGTCCGACGACGCCGATCGGCTCGCGCACCACCATCGCCTGCATATCGTCCGGCACATCGTACGTCGTGCCGTGCGGCTTGGTGCACAGACCGGCAAAATAACGGAACTGGTTCACCGCATCGGCGACATCGTAGCGGGATTCGCGCAGCGGCTTGCCGTTGTTCAATGTATCGAGCGAAGCGAATTCTTCCACACGCGCTTCGAGCGCATCCGCCACCTTGTTCAAGAGAGCGGCGCGATCGCGGGCTTTGCTATCCTGCCAGCCATCTTTGTCGAATGCGCGTCTCGCTGCCAAGATCGCTTTTTTCGCGTCTTCACGTGTCCCTTCCGTCACGACGCCGATGATTTCGCCGTTCGCCGGATTGATCACATTGCGGGTCTCCTCGCTTTCGCTCGTCACCCATTTTCCATCGATATACATTCTTTGCACCGTATTCAAATCCGTCAAAAATGCTTTCGCTTGCAGCATGCAAACACCTCACTTGATCGTTTGTTTGATTTTTTGGGCCAATCGCTTGACCAAACGCATCGTATCGTCCATTTCTTGCTGCTTGGGCTTGCGCGCATACCGCACGGGCGGAAACAAGATCCAGATGAAATCGCCGTAATTCGGCTTCATCTCCACATGCCAGCGCCGCTCCTCGCGGGAGTAACGCAGCTCGATCGCCTCATAATCGATCGCATTGCACAGCGCCAAAATCTCTTGATCCCGATTGAGTCGCTGCAGCAATGCGGAATCTTGCCTGGAGACGAACTGTGCGACCCGGCTGCCCATTTTTCCTGAATACTTACATTTTATCACAACATCCGATTGGACAGAATCATCGGGAAGCGACCATTTCCATGTATACACATAGACGCGCCCCATCCACTTGTTGATGATCCGGTAGCTTGCTTCCAGGCCGTCTACCCCAAGCTTTTTACCATCCAGCTGAATGCGATTATGCGAGGCCGCATCGATGGGAGCGAATGGCTCGAAATCGGTTGCGACGGAGCGCAGCACCTTGAATGCGCGCTGATCGATGACAGTATACAGTCCCATGCTCCCCCACCTTTTCGTTTCATGCGGACAACCCCGCTACTTTTCCTCGGCGATGCCAAGCTCGCTGTCCAACTCGCTGCGCTTGCGGATTCCTTCGTAAATTTTTTCTAATGGCACGGGTTCAAACAGTTTTTGACCGGTCATTTTCAAATACACGATACCAAAAATCAGGATGGCCGCGATCACATAAAGGGAAATGGTCAATACGGTCGGGTCCTGGTACTGTGTATAGATCATGTACATGCAGGCAACGATGCCGATAATTTGCGGGAGCGGATACAGCGGCGTCTTGAACGGACGCACGGCTTTCGGATATTTGACGCGCAGCACGATGACGTCGATCTGCGTGATCATGTAGGACATCAGCCAGGTCCCGCAGGCAACCGCGATCATGGTCGTCACGAAATCAATGTTGGCGTTATTGATTACCGCATAGACGAGCACGATCAAAATCAAAGCGACGACAAAGAAAATACCATACCACGGTGTCCGGGTTTTCGGATGCAGCCAGGAAAACATTTTCGGCAGCAGCCCTTCTTTTGACAAACCGTACAGCATGCGCGGAACCGCGACCAAATATGTGTCACATGTCGTGACCGCAGCCAAGATCGAGACGATGCTCATGATGACCAAGCCCGGTTTGCCCAGCATGGCGGCTGCGCCGTCCACATGCGGGATCGTCGACGCAGCGAGCTTGTCCAACGAAATGTACTTGGTGACACCCAGCCCGAAAAACAGGTCGACCAGCCAGATGGTGAAGCAGCCGAACAGCATGGCGAACGGGATCGTTTTTCCCGGATTTTTCACCTCTTCGGCAAGCGGCGCGACGAATTCCATCCCGATGAACAGCCAGATCGCAAGCCCGAGCGTCCCTGCTTGCTCCTGCCACGACAAGGCGGAGAATGGCGGCTGCACAGCCAACGGCTCTTGGGTCCCGATCCCGAACACGCCGCACAGCCCGAGTAGGCCGAGGAGCGCCATCATGCTGATGGCCAGCACTGACTGGACTTTACCGAACACCTCGACCCCCATCATGTTGACAATGACGAGAAAGACCAGGATGACGGCGACGCATAGATACCAAGGGACACCGATCAGCGCTTCCAGCGACTGACCGCCGACGATCATGTTCGTACCGCCGTCCGTGCCGACCAGCACGATGTAGCCCGCCAATACGGCAAACAGCGCAGGCAGCTTGCCCAATGCCGGAAGCGTATATTCACCAACCATGCCTGCGCCGGGAATCATGGCTGCCATCTCGGAATACGACAGCGCCACACATAAAATGACGATCAATGCGCCGAATGCAACGATGCTGTATGCAGGACCG
This sequence comes from Brevibacillus fluminis, assembly GCF_052072235.1. Taxonomy (GTDB): domain Bacteria; phylum Bacillota; class Bacilli; order Brevibacillales; family Brevibacillaceae; genus Brevibacillus_D; species Brevibacillus_D fluminis_A. Next base: position 3,075,075 of record NZ_CM125436.1, read on the forward strand.
CTCACGCCGTATCCATTGCCCAAGGCAACCATCGCTGTCCCTGAAACGACGAGTCCAACCGAGGCGGAATATGCTGCCCAAAACCCTAATGTCCGATTTAATTTCAGATCACTCATATATGCACCTATCCCTTGTGTACGTCAGAATTATCCTTCAAAAGCAGTGTGGAATAATTTCAAATAGTCCTCCATTGTGGCAGGGCGCGGATTGCTTGGCGCCGATACGTTTTTGGTAGCCGCTTCCGCCAAGTAGCGGAAATCTTCCGGATTTACATTGCCCAGCTCTTTCATTTTGGGAATGCGGACGGCTTGCGCCAGGTCTTTGAGCAGCTGAACGCCTTCCTGTGCGACCTCTTCATCCGTGCGGCCATTCCGTTTGGCCCCCAGCTTTTCAGCGACAACGGCGTGTTTGCGCGGGTCTGCCGGAATGTTGTATTCAAACACATACGGGAGAAGCATCGAATTGGCGACGCCATGCGGAGTATCGTACAACCCGCCGAGCGCTTCCGCCATGCAATGGACACCGCCTACATCGGAGTTGCCGAACGCGATGCCCGCAATCAGGCTGCCAGCCAACATGTTGCGCCGCGCTTCCAGATTGCCGCCATCTGCTACAGCAAGCGGCAAATTTTCTACGATCAAATCGATTGCATACAGGGCGAGCGCATCGGTGATCGGTTCGGAAATGTTGCACGTATACGCCTCAATCGCATGTGTCAACGCATCCATCCCGGTGGAAGCGGTTACATGTGCAGGCAGCGTAACCGTCAGCTCCGGATCAAGCAGAGCGATTTTTGGTGCGACTTTCGCGTCGAGTATGTTCATTTTTAACTTGGTGTTCGTATCGGTGATCACGGAGAAAAAGGTGATCTCGCTGCCAGTACCCGCTGTGGTCGGGATGCAGATCAGCGGCGTGATCGGTTTCTCCAGCACATTCAAGCCATACCAGTCCTTGATTTCACCGCCATGCGTCAAAAGCGTTCCGACCGCTTTGGCCGTATCCATCGAGCTGCCTCCACCCAAGCCGATCAGCACGTCTACCTCTGCGTCTTTGGCCAATTGGTACGCATTCATGCAATCGACATCACGCGGATTCGGTTTCACTTGATCGTACACGGTGTACGCGATCCCACCAGCCTCCAGAACGCCTGTCACGATGTCGAGAATGCCTGACTTGACGATGCCCTGATCGGTTACCAGCAACGCTTTTTTCCCTCCCAGCTCCAAAACGCGCTGTGCCAGCTCTTTCACTTTTCCATTTCCAAATTCGATTCGTGTCGGCAGTTGAAAAAGAAAGTCCCAAATCACCTGTTGCTCAACCTCCTAGTGTGTATGGTGAGAGTATGTTTTGATCGTACACCAATTGTTTTCCTTTGTTCATTTTACAAAGTGTAAGAAGTATCGACAAAATATTCGTTCATATTGTAAGATTCCAAATTTTCTCCGACTGATCCTCGCTGCTTGATCCATAAAAGAAAAAGGAGGAAGCTTCGCCTCCCCCTTGCTTTCGTTATTTTTTTCCGACTGAATTGGGTTCATATTGATTCTTGCCGCCCGATTGCGGCTCGGACGACGGGTCTTCGCGCACGATTTTGCCTGCTGCATCATACAGGCGCCGTTTCTCATAACGATAGACGCTGCCGTCTGTCATGTACAAGGTCAGGACGTCGGTTTTGTCATCGTACGTGACGGATTCAAGCTTCAGGCTGCCAAGCGCAATCCGGTTCAGGCCCTCTCCCGCGCTGTAACGATAGAGCAGCTTGTCATCGCCGCGTTTCACCATGATGTACAGGTATTCCAAATACGGCGAGAAATCCACTTGCTCGACCTTGGTCTCTTTCCCGGACCAGCGCTGGATCATCACCGGTTCCTGTGTCTCGGTGCCAGCGCCGTGCACTTGAAGCAGGTATGCCCGCAACGAGTTGTCTTGGGCGAAAAACAGGAGCGAGGTATTTCCCAGCCATTGGAAATGAGGAATCTCCTCCGCCTGCTTGCTGTAGACGATCCCCTGCTCATCCGCGACGACGAACGTCCCGTCATTTTGCACATAGGCCAAGTGCTTGCCGTCCGGGCTGTACGCGGACACAGTCGCTTCTTTTGGAATGAGGATCGTTTTCGCCGGTTCCTGATTTCCCTGGTTGTTGCCACTCGCGGAAATGGAGGACGGCTGCAAAAATTGATCCATTCCATATAGTCCGCCAATTTGCACGAGCGAAAGAACCAGGAAGATTGTGATCCATTTGTTCAAACGCGTTTGTTTTCGTTTCTTTCGATCTGATCGTCTCATCATTGTTTTTTCACACCATCGACTAGGAAGCTGGTTGCAACATAGCGCTCACCCAACGGATTGGATGGCGGCACCAGAAACTTCCCTTGATAATAAAGCTCTGTGCTGTATCCGCCGTCGAGATTGGCGGCAATGACGGCTCCTTGTTCCAGCATGATGTTTTGAATGTCCAAGAGCGTGGCACCAATTCCGTTGTTGCCGCGCCCGGAGATGGCGAGCAGCAAAATCGCCCCGTCCTCGCGCTGTCCAATCGCCGTACGCGGCGCGATCCCCCACGATCCGGACGATTCTTTCAAGTAAGGCTTCCCGTCCTTGACCAGCTCGGGCCCGAATGAAATCGCATCCTTGATTCCCATCCGTTCAAGCTCGTCATACGTATATTTACCGACGACGAGGGCTCCCTTGCTCGTCATGCCGATCACCGGCTGGAGCGCCTTCTTGTCCCCGCTCACATACGAACCGCGGGAAATGGTCAAGCCCATCGGAATCCCGCCGGTGCCCAATCCTTCTTTATCAAAAAATCCGCCTGCGTTCACGCCTGCCACCGCATTGGCGTCCTTCACCATCTCACTGACGGTCTGTCCGACGTGATTCAAATGCTTCGTTACACCCACATGAACGCGCTTCGGGTCTTTTACAACCAGCATCGTCCCGGTAAATTTTGCCGTTTTGATCGGGATCTCTTCAATCCCTTCATCGCTTATATCAGAAAAATTGCCTGCTGTATCGGTTCCGCGATCCATCTGGTCGAGTCCGACCGGCTGGTATTTGGCCAGCGTCTCCTTGGAGAAGAAAGGAGTGATCACGAACGGATGGCGACTTGTCAGCACCATTCCAACAATCGTGCTTCGGATATTTTCAAACGGCCCGTATAAGCTGATAGCCGCTGTCGACAACACAAAATAGAGGCCGAAACAGCAAGTCGCGAATAGGAGACGTTTTATCATTTGCCATTTTGTTCTCATCTGTCGAAAATCCTCGCTTTACGTAATAGGGTCCGATAGTAGTATAGAACAGGTTTGTTGCAATTTCTATGGGAAAGCTTGCAAGTCACAAAAAATACAGAAGTTTGTAACGGAATCATTTCAACTTGCTGCAGGAATCGCTATAATTAAGGGAATATGGGTAATTTTCTGTAAATGAAGGAGAGGTGTAGCCATGTCTTCTGACAAAGTATCGCGTTTCCCGTATCCTTTTTCGAGCGATGTATATCGCTATTCCAACAACTCGCTGTTGCTTGATCCCCCAATCGCGATCGAGGTGACACCCGAGTATGAAGACGAAATCGCCTTGAAGCGAAAGCTGTTAACCGACTGCCATAGCCGATGCTACCAATCGCTGCCGCATACGCTACAGGCGCAATGGGAAGTTGTAAGCATTGTCCTCCATCATCTTGCAGAAACGTATCCCGCTTCCTTCACGTTAGCTAAGAAGGAAAGCGTGTGGACGTTTACCAACCATATGTTGAACGAAACCGCCGCCTTTACGTTCGGCGATGCCAGCACGCTGCCGATCGAGCCGCTCGATTTCGTCGGCCGCCATGTCCAAGAAGATTTGATTGTCATGGGCCAGCGCGACAACGATCTCTTTCTCGACGCCGGTCAGCTCTGTTTCCCCGCCAACTGGTCGCTGCAATTTAATCTCGGGATGAATTTCGTCGAGATCCACAGACCGATCCCCGGCTTCTCCGCCGATCGGCTCGACGAAAAAATCCGCAATTTCATCATGCGCCTGGAAAATGGCCAGCCATGGGTCAGGCGCAATTGGTCATTGAACGCAGGGCATAAGCTTGATTCCTCACTCGAAACGTTCCATTTGTGGGGACAGAAGCGCAAGGAAATTACGGCAGAAAATGCTGGACAGGAAGTGTACCTGCGCGTGGAGGTGCAAAAGCTGTTCCGGCTCCCGCGCACGCATGCCGTGCTTTTTACGATCCACACCCATTTGATTTCCTTGCAAGAACTCGCTTTAAACCGCGATTATGCGAAACAACTCTATCACATCTTGGTGGAACTGCCTGATTTCATCGCCGACTACAAAGGAATGAAGCTGTTCCGCGGGCAAACGATCGATTATCTCCACAATTTCCTCAATGAAGCGGGGTGCTGACCGATGCAAAAGCAAAGATGTGTCCTGTTGGTCGATGCAGCGGGCGAGCATGCTTCCCATGAGCTGCGCAAGCAATTGTCCGAAAGCAATCTGCCGTTCGAGGTTCATCATGTGGGCAAGGGAAGCTTGAACCAGCCTGGCCTCGAACGGCTGTTGTCCAATCAGCAGATCGGAACCTTCCTGTATGTGTACACGGCATGGGATTTGCAGCAACCGCTGCTCCGTTTGGCGGAAGAAGCCGGTTTTTCGGACGATGAGATGGAGTATCGCGGATTCGGTCCCATGTCCAAGCAAGTGTACTGCTCCGCTTGTCAGGAGATGAATGAAGTCCAGCAGGAGTTGGAATTCTTTTGCGATTTCTGCGGGATTCATTTGACTGTCTCCGATCATTTTTCCAAGCGGCTGCAAGCCTATCTCGGCTATACTTCGATTCAATAACGCAGGCAAACTGCACATTCCTCCGATAGAAAAGGGTTGGCACTGATGCACGCAAACATACCGGTCATTGTAACTCGGATCATTCAGGAAACCGAAACGGTAAAACGCTTCACCCTTACCGCCAAATCAAAGGAGCTTCTTCCTGCCTTTAGCAGCGGCTCCCATATTACCACCTTTCTGCCGACACAAACAGGCATGCTGGAGCGCCACTATTCGTTACTCAACGATCCGGGAGAGATGCTTTCGTCCTACGACATTGCTGTCCAGAAGAGCGCAGATTCCCGAGGCGGCTCCCTGTACTTGCATACGGCTGTGGACGTTGGCAGCGAGCTTTCGATCAGCTATCCCAAAAATCATTTCTTGCCAAGCTTTCGCGCCCGCCACCATGTGTTCATTGCCGCTGGAATCGGGATCACCCCGTTTTTGTCGATGATGGCCGAGCTGTCGCGAGCAGGCAAGACGTTTGAATTGCACTACGCGGCCAAATCGCGGGAGCAATGCGCGTTTTATGCGCAGTTGCAGCGTCTATATCCCGATTCCTGCCGCTTTTATTTTTCTGCAGACGGTCCTGCAGCCCGCTTGCAGCCTGTGGTGATGGCCAGCCAACCGATCGGCACCCATGTTTATTTTTGCGGACCGGAGATGATGGTCAGCCAATTCCGTGCAGCCGCGCAAGGCTACGGCTATCCGGACAAAAGCGTCCATTTTGAACTGTTCACGCCGATCACACCGATCACCCGCAGCCCGTTCGTCGCGGAGCTGCGCAAAAGCAACAAAAGCATCGAGGTTGGGGAGCAACAGAGCCTGCTCGACGCATTGCTCCAGGCCGGAATCCGCGCGCCCTATTCCTGTCGGGTCGGAGGCTGCGGCACCTGTGCGGTCGAGGTTCTTGATGGAACCGTGGCTCATTACGACACCGTCCTGACTGACAGCGAGCGCGCACAGCATAACCAGATGATGACCTGCGTCTCCCGTGCAGCCTGTGAAAAGCTCGTGTTGAATCTGTAATGTACGTGTGCCTTGGCAAACGTTTGCCTCGCTTGTACAAGCGAAAGACGCTCCCGCATGTGGTGAGCGTCTTTTTTGCACGAAAAAAACTCCCGACGATGGTCTTGGCATCATCGGGAGCTGTTCTTCCCTTATTTGATCAGGCGCAAAAACGATTTGAGCCGCTCGCTTTTCGGGTTCACCAGCACGTCCTGCGGGTCCCCCTCCTCTTCAATCAAGCCGTTGTGCATATAGACGACCCGGTCGGCCACGTCTCGTGCGAACTGCATCTCATGCGTCACCACGACCATCGTCATGCCTTCCTTGGCCAACTGCTTCATGACCTGCAATACTTCCCCCACCAACTCGGGGTCAAGCGCGGATGTCGGCTCATCAAACAGCATGATCTTGGGATTCATCGCGAGCGCGCGGGCAATGGCGACCCGCTGCTGCTGCCCGCCTGACAGCTTGCGCGGGTACACGTCCTGCTTTTCGGCCAAACCGACCTTGGCCAGCAAATTGACCGCGATCTTTCGCGCCTCTTCCTTGCCCACCTTGTTCACCTGAATCGGCGCTTCCATGACGTTTTGCAAGACCGTCATATGCGGAAACAGGTTGAACTGCTGGAATACCATGCCGACTTCCCGCCGGATTTGGCTGATGTTTTTCAATGATTCGTTCAGCTCGATGCCATCGATCGTGATTTTGCCTTTCGAGATGGTTTCGAGCCGATTGAGACAGCGCAACAAGGTGCTTTTGCCCGAACCGCTCGCGCCGATCAGCGACACAACCTCACCGCGATGGATCGACATGTCGATGCCTTTCAACACTTCCAGATTGCCAAAGCTTTTGTGAAGATCCTCGATGCGGATGATCGCTTCCCGCTTTTCCATTCCGGCTGCTTGTGCTTCATTTCTCATGGTTTCCCCTCCTATCGCTCGCTTTTAGACATGCGTCTCTCCATTTTGTTCAAGAAGAACGAAAGAATGGTGGTCATGAGCAAATAAAGCCCAGCGGCGACAATGTAAAATTCAAAAAAGGCGTAGTTGGTTGCAGCGAAACGCTGGGAGGTCATCATCAGTTCAGGAAGTGTGATGACAGAAGCCATCGATGAATCTTTCAGCATGGAAATCGCTTGATTGCCCAATGCCGGAAAGCTGACGCGCAGCGCCTGCGGCAAAACGACGCGGCGCATGATCGTTGGGTAAGTCATCCCGAGCGATTCGGCTGCTTCCACCTGCCCTTTTGGCACGGACAAAATACCGCCTCGGTAAATTTCCGCGATATAGGCACCCGCATTGATTCCCAACGCAAGTACCGAGGCGACGAAGGCGTCGAGTTGAATCCCGAATTGAGGGAGGGCAAAATACATCAGCAGAATTTGAACCAGGACCGGCGTTCCTCTTATCACCCAGAGATAGAAATCTGCCAGCCACATCAATGGTTTGGAGTTGGATATTTTCATCAAAGCGGCGATCAAGCCCAGGATCAGTCCGAGGATGATCGAAAGAACGGTCAGTTCAATGGTAAGCCACGATGCTTCAAGCAGAAAAGGGAAGAATTGGGTAACCAGAGAAAAATCGAGCATTCAGATGCAGCCCCTTCTAGCGAATATCTTTATCAAACCAGTTGTTGCTGATCTTCTCGTATGTGCCGTCGCTTTGGATTTCCTTTAGCGCTTTGTTCAACGCATCTTTCAGCGTGCCCTCGTCTTTGCGGACCGTAAAAGCCGCTTCCTCTTTGTACAGCACATCGCCCAACGCTTTGAACGGATATTTTTTCTCCTTGATCATGTTGGCCCCTACCGCTTTATCCGTAATGACGCCTTTGATCCGGCCATTCAACATGTCCTGGAATGTCAGCATGTCGGTTTTGTACGTCACCAAATCGACTTTCAGCTCTTTCGCTTTTTCTTCAAACGTCGAACCGATCGAAGCGCCGATCTTGATTCCTTCGATCTTGGTCGGGTCGGTGATCGGTGAGTCGTTCGGAACGAACAGCTGGCCGCCGGTATGGTAGTACGGTTCCGTGAAGTCGACTTTTTGTTTCCGCTCTTCCGTAATGCCCATGCTGGAAATGATGATGTCGTATTTTTTCGCCAAAAGGCCCGCAATGATCGAATCCCACGGCGTTGGGACAAAATTCACTTTCACGCCCAATTTGCCCGCGACCGCATTGGCGATATCTACGTCGAATCCGACGAGTTCGTTTTTGTCGTTGTAAAAGTTGAAAGGCGGGTATGCTCCCTCGATGCCGACATTGATAACCCCCGCAGATTTGACCCGTTCGAGCGACTGGTCACCGGCCCCTGCCTGTCCACCTGCACCTTGGCTGCCCTGATCGACCGTTTTGGCGCCACAAGCCGAGAGGACGAGCAATGCCAGCGAAACCACTACGAGTAGAAGACTACGTTTTTTTACCATCTTTTTTCCCCCTTATGTGCTGGTAAACAACTGCGACTTCCTAGAGCTGGAAAAAACCCCTCCTACTTATGTCCCACACCTCTTGTACCGGTGCAAGATAACTTTGAATTTTCAATGTATTATAATCATTCCGTGAAAGGTTTGTCAATGCAATCACCTCAATCGTGTAAGCGCTTCCAAACTTTAACGCAATACAGGAGAGACTTGGCAAAGTCCCTCCTTTTTACTCGGTTATTCATTCAGGAAGACCAATGCTGCACGCGCATACAGCTTGGTGGTCTCGACCAATTCTGCAATGTCGACATATTCGTCGGCATGGTGCGGCACATGACGGTCGCCCGCACCGGTCGTGACGATCGGTACACCCGCCAAATGCAAGAATGTTCCGTCAGTTGCGCCCGGGACTCCGTTGTATACCGGATCTTTTCCCGTGATCGCCTTGTAGGATTCCGCAACCGCCCGTACGATCGGATCGTTGATGTCCGTCTCCGTCCATGGCCGCTCCTCGATGATTTCCAGCTCTGCGCGGAAATGCTCATCGTCTTTGGACAATGCGACAAGGATGTCTTCCATTTGCTGGCGCAAAACCGCATGATCTTGGCCTGGAACCGTGCGAATATCGAGCGTCGTCATGCACTGGTCAGGGACGACGTTGATCTGCGCATCCCCTTTGACCGGCGCCTGCAAAATCGTCGGCGTGATGCTAGGGTATCCAAGCATCGGATGGCAGCCGAGCCGTTCTTTTTCTTGACGTTCCAGCTCGTCGAGCGCGACGATGGCGCGCGCCATTCGCGTATTCGGATTGATGCCGGTCAGCGGCATGGCACCGTGCGCCATTTTTCCGTACACCCGCAGGATCGCCCGCATGGCCCCTTTTTGCGTGATGCAGATTTGATTTTCTTCCGGTTCGCAAATGATCGCGCCATCTACCCCGTCCGCCCATCCGCGGCGGATGAAATCTTTGATGCCGATCATCATGCTCTCTTCATCACAAGGTATGCACAGGATGATCTTGCCGGTAAACGGCAGCTCGGAACGCTGAATCGCCTTTACGGCGCAGATGGCTGCTGCCAGGTTGTTTTTGGTATCGCAGGCACCGCGACCATAGATCCGCCCGTTCTCGATCGTTCCCCCAAACGGATCATAGCTCCACGAATCAAGATCACCCTCGGTGACGACGTCCGTATGCCCCTCGAACAGCAGCGTTTTGCCCGGTTTGCCCGAATCATAAATGGCAATCACATTGGGACGGCCTGGCACCACTTCCTCATAATGCACCGTCAAGCCCATTTCTTTCAAATAATCAACGACAAACAGCGCAACTTTCTCTTCGTTCCCGCCCGGTACTCCCGGACGGTATACGCTTGGAATGCGAATCAGATTTTGGGTCAGAGCTACTACTTCCGCTTCTTCTACAAATGAAACGACTTTGTCAACTGACACTTTGCCTCTCCCCTTCTCACTGGTTCTATGCTTGTTTTCGGTCGCGATAGGACGGCAGTCCGCCTGCACCTTCCGCATGCTTGATCGCTTCCATCACGGCCTCGGCGAGCACATCTGCCGAAAGCGTTCCGATCAAATCGACGCTCGCCTCGATTTCGCCGGTGCCAACGGCAAAGATCGTATCGCCATCGTACATCGTATGCACCGGATAAATCGTGCGGGCAAGCCCGTTATGGCTCATTTGCGCGACTTTTTTCGCTTGGGCCTTGGTCAGCCTGGCATTGCTCGCAACCACGCCGATCGTCGTATTCGTGCCGCTCGGGATCGGTGTGAAGCCGTCTCCCATCACAGACGTTAGAATATTGCGAAACTTACCGCTTTCATCGAGCGCTCCTGCCAGCACCTCGCCGGTATGCATATCGCGCACCTCGCCTACTGCGTTCACCGCAACGATCGCCCCGATGACCAATCCATTCGGATAAACGCGCGCAACCGAGCCGAGCCCGCCTTTCATCGCATGGGCAAAGCCGCACATTTTCCCCACCGATGCACCGGTTCCCGCGCCGACATTTCCTTGCTCGACCTTGTCCACCGATGCAATCGAGGCTGCCAGGTAGCCCATCTCCTGATCCGGTCGCACTTTCGGGTCGCCGAGCGGCAAATCGAACAGACAGGCTGCCGGTACGATCGGCACTGTGGCAAAGCCGGTATCCAGACCGATGCCGCGCTCTTCCAAATACTTCATGACCCCGGAAGCGGAATCGAGGCCAAACGCGCTGCCGCCTGTCAAGACGATCGCATGTACCTGCTCGACCAGGTTGCTCGGATCGAGCAAATCCGTCTCCCTTGTCCCGGGGGCCGAGCCGCGCACGTCAACCCCGCACACGGCTCCCTCCTCCATGAGAAGGACGGTGCAGCCCGTCAGCGCTTCCACGTTCTGCACCTGTCCTACTTTGATGCCTTTTACATCAACGATTGTTCCGGTAAGCGTCATTACATGTCACCCGAAATTTTCGAGCGTTTGCGCCCGGAACCGATTTTCATCCACGCTGCCACAACCGCGAGCGTTACGATGACGCCGACGACCGCTTCCGGCAGACCGTTGGCAACAGCGACGCCAATCGCGACGTCAGCCGGCATATAGCCGCGCGCAACAGCCATCCCCAACACGAGAATGGTATTGGTCATCGAACCAAGGAATCCGGCTACCCCAATCGCCACATACTGATTGACTCTGCGCAAGCCAACATATACGAGAAATGCCACAACACCGATGAACAGGCGCGGTAAAATAGCCACCAGCGGGTCTTTGAACAAAGGCACCGTTGCGTTGAAGAAAGAAGATACACCAAAAATAAGTCCAATCAACAAACCGACCAACGGGCCTTCCATAATCCCACCGATGACAGCTGGAATATGCATGATGGTCGCATTGCCCGCTGCAGTCGGCACCGGGATGTAGCCGAGGCGGGTGACGCCGAGCAAGATCGCAATCGCGCCGAGCACGCCCGCGATCACAATTTTACGTACGGTTAAGCCTTTTTCCATCTTGACTCCTCCTTGTTATTTTTTATGTGTATACTTCAGTATCCCGCTTAAAACGGATAAGGATACCAAAGCAATACAGCCGCGATTACCATGCTTGCGAGCAGAACCAAGACGTCTGTCGCATTCGCTTTGTACCGAACATATTTGGTACGGTTTTCGCCAGGCACGTAGCATCGTGCTTCCATCGCAAGGACAAGATCTTCCGCGCGGGCGAGCGCCACGTTAAACAGCGGAATGATGATCGGAAACGTATCCTTCGTGCGCTTGACGATTTGCCACCACTGGCCTGTGCCAAAGTCAGCCCCGCGCGACGCTTGCGCCTTCATCAGCTTTTCCATTTCCATCGCAAAGGTTGGAACGAAGCGGATCGCGATCGTAATGACAAGCGAGAACGCGTGAACCGGAAATTTGATTTTTTCCAACGGTCCCAAGAGGCGTTCCATCCCGTGCGTAATTTCGGTCGTGGAGGTACTGAGCGTCAGCACGCTGGACAAGAAAATCACTTCAACAAAGCGCATGGTGGAAACAATGACGAGCCGAATGCTTGTATCGGAAATTTTGATGATGCCGTATTGAAAAAATATTTTGTTGGCTGTAACCGCTTCCCCCATGAACAATAGCTGCATGATCGCCAGGATGATGATGAACGGAACAGCCGGTTTCAACCCGGACAAGCCATAGCTGATCGGAATCTTGGACGCATAAAACAAATATGCGCAAAACGCAAGCGCCAACAGATTGCCCACATACGTTTCGCAAATGGCGATCGCGATGATCAGGATGGTAAACGCGGCCAGCTTGAAGCGCGGGTCGAGACGATGGATGAACGACCCGGTCGGGATGTACTGGCCGATCGTAATGTTGCGTGTCAATTCGAATTCTGCCGACATCTGCCTCACCCCTTCGCCGATGGTAAGATCGATAATATTTCGCGCGCAGCCTCATGCGCTTCGAACGCGCCCGTATCTACCGCATAGCCTTGGTCCTGCAGCTCATGCAAAATCTCCACGGACTCGGGCATGCCGATATGGTGTTCGCGCATCAATGCTTTGTTGCTGAAAATTTCTCGCGGTGTGCCGCTGTGCACGACTTTTCCGCCCGCCATGACGTAAACCCGATCCGCCATGAACGCGACTTCCTCCATATTGTGAGAGACGAAAATGACCGTCACCTTTTCTTCCTTGTTCAGCCGCTTGATCCGCGCCAACAGCTCGTTGCGCGAATACGGGTCAAGCCCTGCGGTAGGCTCATCCAACACGATGATTTTTGGTTTGAGCGCCAAAATGCCGGCTAACGCTACTTTTCGCTTTTGGCCGCCGCTTAATGCAAACGTGGCGCGGTCTTTCATTTCATCAAAATCAAGCCCGACCATATCCATCGCCCACCGTACGCGGGAGACGACTTCCTTCATCGGCAGTCCCATCTTCAAGGGACCGTAGGCGATATCATCCCCGATGATTTTTTCAAAAATCTGGTCCTCCGGATTTTGGAAAACAAGCCCGACTTTGCGCCGGAGACTTTTGACATCAAGTTTCGGCTTGGACAAATCCACCCCATCGATGACGACGCTCCCGCCCTGCGGCAGCTGCAGCCCGTTAAAATGCTGAATCAACGTGGATTTCCCGCAGCCGGTATGACCGATGATCGCGACGCACTCGCCCTCATTCACCTCGACATCGACGCCGAACAGTGCCTGATGCTCAAGCGGCGTTCCCTTCATATAAATATGGGTCAGGTTTTTTACCGAAAGAATCGCGCTCATGAATGAACCACCCCTGTCCCGACGCGCTTCACTTCATCGATCAGCTCGCGCTTCGTAATGACATTCGGTGCGAAAGCCGGGTACGATTGGTTGATCAGCGCAGCGATTTTGCTTGCATCCGGCACGTCGAGGTGCAGCTCCCCCAGCTCTTTTTGCCGCAGGAACACGTCCCGCGGCGTGCCTTCCATCACAATTTCCCCTTTTTCCATCACGATGACGCGGTCTGCTTTCGTCACCTCTGTCATATGATGGGTGACGGTGACGATCGCCATGCCTTTTTCATGAAGCGAATCGACGACCGCCAAAATGTCATGGCGCCCGTACGTATCGAGCATGCTCGTCGCTTCGTCAAGCACCAGCACCTGCGGCATCATCGCGATGATGCCCGCGATGGCGATACGCTGCTTCTGGCCGCCGGAGAGATGGTGTGGCGGCCGTTTGCGGAACTTTTCCATCCCGACCGCGTGGAGTGCGTAATCGATCCGCTCTTTCATCTCTTCCGCAGGAACGCCGATGTTTTCAAGGCCGAACGCCACATCATCTTCCACGATCGTCCCGACGATCTGGTTGTCGGGATGCTGGAATACCATCCCGACCTTTTGGCGGATCGCCTTGCGCTGCGCGCGATCTCGCGTATTGTACTCCCCGACCCAAACATCCCCGCTCTGCGGTGTCAAAATGCCGTTTAAATGCTTGGAAAGCGTCGATTTGCCCGATCCGTTATGTCCGATGATCGCCAGGTATTCACCCGGGTTCACCTGAAAGGAAACATCCTTCAACACAGGAATGGTTGTCGACTGATTCACCGTATAGCCAAAGGAGACACCTTCGACCCGAATGAGCGGTGTTTGTGTCATATTAAATCCCCCGTCCTCCATCAACATTCAAAACTTCACCTGTGACCATTTTTCCCATATCGCTCGCCAGGTAGAGAGCGGCATTGGCGATGTCTTCAGGCGAAATCAAGCTGCCCAGCGGCACGCTATCGATAAAGATTTCCTTCGTATCCCGTTCGATGTCCGCCTGATCGCCATTCATGAACTTGCTTAACATCGGCGTATCGGCAGGACCCGGATTGATCGCATTGACGCGAATTTTGTATGGGGCAAGCTCAATCGCCAGCGCCTTGCTCAAGATGACGGCAGCGCCTTTGGACGCGCAGTACGCATGCAACCCTGGGCGCGCGCGAATGGACGCGATCGACGCGGTGTTGAGAATGACGCCGCCGCCCTGTTGTTTCATGATCGGCACCACATATTTGCTGGTCAGGAAAATGGACTTGGTGTTTACATTCATGATCGTATCCCATCTCTCAACCGTCAATTCCTCAATGGGCAAAAAAGACATCGGCACGCCTGCATTGTTCGCCAATATATCGACGCGGCCGAACACGCGGACCGTCTCCTCTACCAGATGGCGCACCATCGCTTCATCCGCAACGTTTACGGCAACCGCGAGCGCATCGCCCGGCAGCTCCTGGCGGGTCGCTTCCGCCGCCTCGGCATTCAGATCGGCGACAACCACCTTCGCTCCTTGACGTGAAAACAACTGGCACATGGCTTTGCCCATTCCTGAGCCTCCGCCGGTTATGATCGCAACTTTGTCTTGCAAGAGCATTTGTACGTCCTCTCCCGTCTCTACAGATTTACGACGACCATGCGCAGCTCGGTCATTTCCTCGATGGCATAGCGCGGGCCTTCCTTGCCAAGCCCGCTGTTTTTCACACCGCCATACGGCATCACATCGTTGCGATAGGTCGACACGTCATTGATGATGACGCCGCCGTATTCGAGTGTGCGCGCCGCCTGGAAAGCGATCTGCAGATTGGTGGTGAAAATCCCGGCTTGCAGGCCGTAGCTGGAGCGATTGGAAATGTCGAACGCCTCGTCAATCGTTTTGTAGGGAATGATCGTGACCACCGGCGCAAACACTTCCATGCAGTTCACTTTCATCTCGGGCGTCGTTTCGGACAGTACAGTAGGATATATTACCGCCCCTGCGCGTTTTCCGCCACATAAAATTTTCGCTCCCTGTGCGACCGCTTCCTCTATCCATTGCTCGGTGCGGATCGCTTCCCGTTCGTTGATCATCGGGCCCACATCGGTCGACGGGTCTTCCGGATCGCCGATGACGAGATTATTGACAAAATCTAAATACTTTTCAGTAAATTCCGCCACAACGTCTTCCTGTACCAAAATCCGCTGAACCGCGATGCACGCTTGACCGGCATTATGGAAGCTGCGGGTCGAAATGATTTTGGCGGCTTGCTCCAAATCCGCGTCGTTGTGGACGATATTCGGCGAATTATTCCCAAGTTCGAGCGAAACGGGACGCAAGCCGCTGCGCTCCTTGATCCGCTTGCCGACCTCTGCGGAGCCGGTGAACGTGTACATGGCGATCCGCTCATCCGCGAGCATCCAATCGCCTACCTCGCTGCCAGCACCTGTCACGATGTTAATATGCCCTTTCGGCAGACCCGCCTCTTCCAAAATCTCTACCAGCTGGAACGAGGAAATCGGCGTCGAGGTAGCCGGCTTCAGCACGACGGTGTTGCCCGCCGCGATGGCTGGCGCGACTTTGTGCGTGCTCAACAGCAGCGGATAGTTAAACGGTGTGATCGCGCCAATGACGCCTTTTGGCACGCGGATCGCAAAGCCGAGCCTGTTCTCCGATCCGGGCGTCGCGTGCAGCGGCACCATTTCTCCGCTGATCCGTTTTGCTTCCTCTGCGGATAGACGCAGCGTATTGATCACACGATCGATTTCGCCTTTCGCATCCTTCAGCGTTTTGCCGACTTCACGGGCGAGCGACAGCTCCAGCTCCTCGCGCCGGATTTCCGTGATGACAGCAGCTTTCAATAAAATGCTGTATCGGTCAAACGGGGTCAGCTTCGACGTTTTGAAAGTCTTCTCCGCCAACGTGACCGCATCGGTGACATGCTTTTGCCCCGCGCGGGATATATGTGCGATCACGTCACCGGTATATTTGTGTGTCACCGGGATGGTATCGGCAGTCGTAATCCATTCGCCGCCCAAGTACAGGCCATACGTTTTGACAGCAGCGTTTGTATGTGAATCCATGCGAATCCCCTCCTATAAATTAGGCATGTGCCAGTAATTTTTCATTGATCGCGTTGCCAAGCTCCTGTGTCGTCGCCTTCCCGCCTATATCAGGGGTGCGAACCTTTCCTTCCACCAGCACGTCCTCGATGGCATCGAGAATCAGCTTGCCCAGATCACGGTAGCCGAGATGGTTCATCATCATGCTGATGCTCCAAATCGTCGCGATCGGATTGGCGATGTTTTTGCCTGCGATGTCAGGAGCGGAGCCGTGAATCGGCTCGAACATCGACGGATACTCCCGCTCCGGGTTGATGTTGCCGGATGGCGCGAGCCCCAAGCCGCCGACGATCGCTGCGCCGAGATCCGTCAAAATATCGCCGAACAGGTTGCTGGCGACAACAACGTCGAAACTCTCAGGTCTACTAATAAAATAAGCGGCCAGCGCGTCAATATGACAAAGCGACAGGTCAACCTCGGGATATTCCTTGTGCACATCCCGCACCACTTCATCCCAAAACGGCATGGAGTAGTTGATTCCATTGGATTTTGTAGCAGCCGTCACGCGTTTGCGGCCCATCGATTCCGCCAACCCCATCGCATAGCGCACGATCCGTTCGATGCCGAAGCGGGTAAACACATTGTTTTGGACCGCCAGCTCGTACGGCGTGCCGCTGTGC
The DNA here is from genome assembly GCF_052072235.1 of Brevibacillus fluminis. GTDB lineage: Bacteria > Bacillota > Bacilli > Brevibacillales > Brevibacillaceae > Brevibacillus_D > Brevibacillus_D fluminis_A. The sequence goes on from NZ_CM125436.1 coordinate 3,091,810, forward strand.
AACCTGCCGCCCATATTGGAATATTCGCCCTCTGTATTTTCCCGGACGATGACGAAATCAAGCTCCTCATGCCCTTTGTAGCGAAGCGGACTGTCCAACCCTTTTAGCAACTTGGCGGGACGGAGATTCACATATTGCTGGAATGCCCGGCGAATCGGCAGGATCAGCTCCCAAACCGACACATGGTCGGGAACGGTTGGAGCACCGATTGCGCCCAGCAAAATCACGTCATGATCGCGGAGCTGTTCGAGTCCATCAGCCGGCATCATTCGCCCGTGCTGTAAATAATAGCTGCAGTTCCACTCATACGAGCGAGTGGCAAAGGAGAGACCGCCATGCAGTTTTTCCACCGTTTGCAAGATGGACAAACCTTCAGCCATCACTTCCGGTCCGATTCCATCTCCTGCAATGACCGCTACCTCGTATCGTTTCATGTGACTATCCCCTTTTTGGCTGGTGTTGCCCGTTTTAAATTGCAAGAAGGATGCCAATTTGGAAAATTCTTATTACTTTGATCGAAAAGCGGTGATTTCGCCCGTTTTATCTTGTGTTCATTTGCAAGCGCTTCCATCTTCCGTGCATATCCTGGACGATTTGCAGCAATTGTGCAACACCATTGCAACATGACCGCAACACGACGTTCTCTGTTGCAACTTGCGCAACATCTCCGCAACTTTCACAACGCGATTGCAACATTCACTTCCGATTGAAAACAAACGCTGCTTTTCTACATCCGTTTTAATTTGCGCCACAAGGTTGTCCGGTCGATCCCTAGCAATCGGGCCGCCTCGGTTTTATTTCCGTGCACACGTTCCAGCGTAGAGGCAATCATTTCTTCTTCGGTCTGCTCCGCGTTTTTCTGCCGCTGCATGGCCGCGCGCAATTTTGTCGCTTCCGCTTTCCGTTTGAAAAATTGGGCGTCTGCGATGCCAAGTGTTTTGTCCTGGGCCAGCAGGACCATCCGCTCGATCACATTGCGCAGCTCGCGGACGTTTCCTGGCCAATGGTACTGCTGGAACAATTCATAGATTTGTGCATCGACACCCGTCACTTTCTTGTTTGTTTTATCGTTGAACTCATGGATGATGCTGGTGCAAAGGGCGGGTATGTCGGCAAGGCGCTCGCGCAGCGGCGGTATTTCCAGCGTCAGCACGTTCAGCCGGTAATACAAGTCCGACCGGAACAGCTTCTCCTCGATCAGCTCCTCCAGATTGCGGTTGGTCGCTGCCAGCACGCGCACATCCACGGGAAAGATTCGTTCCCCGCCGATCCGGCGTACCTTTTTTTCCTGCAGGACACGCAGGAGCAGCGCCTGGATCGGCAGCGACATCTCTCCGATCTCATCGAGGAAGATCGTCCCGCCATGGGCGAGTTCAAACAGGCCCTGCTTCCCTCCCTTGCGTGCACCCGTGAACGCGCCGTCTTCGTAACCGAACAGCTCGCTTTCCAGAAGATTGCCTGGCAGCGCCGCACAGTTGACCGCCACAAACGGCCCGTTGACCCGCTGGCTCTGCAAATGGATGCCTTGCGCGAACAGCTCCTTTCCCGTCCCCGATTCGCCCAGAATCAGCACGGTCGCATCCGTTTGCGCAAAGCTGCGCGCCAGCTCCTTGATCTCCGTGAAGACCGGCGAGTCGCCTGCGATGTCCTCCAGCCGGTATTTCGCTTCCAGCCCGCTTTCGAGAAATTTTTTGCGGATGCGCATTTCGATTTTTTGAATGTCCGTGATCTCTTTAAAGGTGGAGATGGCGCCGATGATTTCCCCTTCGACGATAATCGGCAGCCGGTTGATGATGATTTGTTGATTCAAGACGGTGGCGATATCCCCGATTTCGCGCTTTCCGGTTGAGAGAATTCGCAACATGTCGGAATTGGGGATATATTTCGAAATCTTTTCGCCGACGATTCGATCTGGCAAACCGAGAATCTCAATCGCGATTTTGTTCACCAACACAATATTTGCGTTCTTGTCGACAGCGATGATTCCATCATGAGAAGCATCCAGGATGGCTTGAATGTGGGTATACAGGATACTTTGCATATTCACCCTCACTAATCAGCAAATTTTTTACCATTTCCAGACATTATAGCGTATTTTTGCGAGAATCGCGCTGACCAAACTTGGGAATCTACGAACTTTGACGATGCGAACATATGAAATTTTTCCTATTTTTGCACGAGAAGATAGATTCAATCGTCAAGTTGCGGTAAAATTTTCTATGAAATGATCGATTTCGAGAGAAGGAGGCGCAAATGATCAATCGGAAAACAACCTTACTCTCTCTGACAACACTCGTGCTGCTTTTGCCGGTTACTCCCGCCTCAGCATCCACGTACACCGTTGTCAAGGGAGACTCTTTGTTCCAGATTGCAAAAAAATACCAAACGACTACTGATGAATTGATGCGCACAAATCGCTTGAACTCTGACAACCTGCAAATCGGCCAGACGTTGGAAGTCGGCAACAAGCCTGCGATTGGCGGGCAGCCTGCTGCCGGTCAGGATACACAACCTGCCGACGTTGCTGCCGATCAGCCAACAAAACCAGCCAAACCAGATGCTGACCAGCCAAAGCCGCCAAAGCAGATGAAGGTCAACGCTGACATTTTGAATGTCCGCTCCGCTCCGGATATCGACAGCAAAATCGTGGACAAGCTTTCTTTCGGAACAACCGTCCACATTCTCGACTATGGTCAGGAATGGACGCGGATTTCGTACAAAGACATCGAAGGCTTTGTCGCAACGCAATTTCTTTCCCAAAAATCGGCTTCCGGGGAAACAGCTGGTGCCACGCCAAGCAAAATGGATGTCGACAAGCTGCAGGAAATCATCGCCCCGCTGATGAAAACCCGCTATGTGCTGGGTGGAACGACACCGGACGGATTCGATTGCAGCGGCTTCACCTCTTACGTGTTCCAACAGTTCGGCGTGAAGCTGGCCCGTACGTCCGACGAACAGTTCCAAGGCGGTACGGAAGTCCCATTTGAACAGGCACAACCGGGCGATTTGCTTTTCTATGATTCCTTACATAAGGGAAAAGTCTCGCACGTCGCGATTTATTTGGGAGATGGTATGATCGTCCATGCGAATGGCGATGACGTGCGTCTCGAAAAAGAAGTCTACATGCACAAAATTTACCCGTTCTACGGGGTCAAACGTTATCTGTAAGCAAAAAGGATTAGGGCATCCGCGCCTAATCCTTTTTTTGACTTATTTTTCGTATACGATCTTGCCATCCATCATCGTCAGGCTCACCTCTGTCGCGCGGTATTCTTCCGGATCAATCGCAAACAGGTTGCGGTCAAGCACGATGATATCCGCAAGTTTGCCAGCCTCCAGCGTCCCAAGCTCCGCTTCGCGGAAGTTGGCGTATGCCGAGCCGATCGTGTAGCCGCGCAGCGCTTCCGCAAGCGTAATGCGCTCCTGCGGATTCCATCCCCCTACCGGCTGCCCGTCATTATGCAGGCGTGTAACGGCGCGGTACAGTTCGGTCATCGGCTCCAGACCCACTACAGGGAAGTCGCTGCCGAGCGCCAGCTTTGCGCCGGATTTTAGCAAGGAGTTGATCGGCCAAGTGTACGGAATGCGCTCGCTGCCAAACCGGCTGCGGTACGCGTTCTCCTCGTATTTCTCCGCAGCGGCGATGTGTTCAGGCTGCATCGACGCAATGACGCCGAGCTTGGCGAACCGCTCGATATCGCTTGGATGAATCACCTCGACGTGTTCGATCGTGTGGCGGGAATCGCGCACGCCATTCGCCTTTTGCGCCGCTTCAAAGCAATCGAGCCCCAGGCGAACAGCCGCATCGCCGCACGCATGGTAACGAATGCGGAAGCCTTCACGGTCAGCGTTCACCGTCCACTCCTCGATCATCTCCGGCGGCATCAGCGTGTACCCTACCGTATCCGCTTTATCGGAATACGGCTCCAGCATGTATGCCGTGTAGGTTGCGGGCACGCCATCCAGGAAGTTTTTCAGACCGGAGAATTGCAGCTTTTCCGATTTGTATTCGTCACGCAAACGTTTCGGATAGGAAAGGTCTTCGTTCAATTCCACCAGGAAGTGAATGCGGGTCGTCAGACGGTCGGTCTCATCGAACTCGCGGTACATTTCCAGGTCGCCCAATTCCATCGTCACCAATGGGAACATGTCGGCAACAGACGTCACGCCGAGTTTGGCCGCATGATCCAGGAAGCCTTGCAAGAGCTTGATTCTGCGATCGCGCGGGAAGTTGAATGCTTGTTTCGCCAACGCCATCGCAGTTTCGTACAGGAAGCCGGTCGGCTCTCCGTTTTCATCGCGCGCGATTTCACCGGATGGCGGATTCGGTGTATCCCGGGTAATCCCCGCGAGTTCCAACGCTTTGGAATTGAGCCATGCGCCGTGGCATTCCGCATTGAACAAAAATACCGGGCGGTCAGGAAAGTATTTGTCAAGTGTGGAGCGATGCGGCAGCTGCTTGTTCTCCCAGAACAGGTGGTACCAGCTGAAGCCGATGATCCACGGGTCATCCGGGTTTTTGTCGCCGTATTCCTTCACCATCAGCGCCGCCTCTTCCTCGGATTTGGCGCTGAGCAAATGCACGCACTGTTGCTGCAAGCTGCCGAGCAACAGATGGATGTGGAAATCGTGGAAGCCGGCCATGATCAGTTGGTCACCGTACTGGTACTGCTTCGTATCAGGTCCGACGTAGGCTGCGATCTCGCTTGCGTCCCCCACGGCAAGGATGCGGTTTCCCTTGACCGCCACTGCGCCCGCTTTCGGTTGATCATCCAATCCAGTAAAGATTGCGTTGCTTGCTAGTACATAATCTGCATATGCTGTGTGTTGTTCTGACATGGCTTTTCACTCCTCTTTCGTTAGGCTTGGTACTCGCTTTCGTCGAAATTCATCTCTGGCGGCCGTTTGGTAAACAGTTTCGTCAAAAACGCGAGGTAAACGATGCCGATGACAATCCAGATGCAGCCCAGCATAAAGGAATGCGAATCAAGATTGGTCCACAGCCACAAGTTAAAGCCGGCTCCGATCAGCGGGCAGATCAAATATTTCAGCATATCGGTCCCTGCCCGTTTTTTGTGTCGGATATAATAATGCGCAATTACGGACAGATTGACAAACGTGAACGCCACCAAAGCGCCGAAATTGATGAACGAGGTTGCCGTAACCAGATCGACGAATAGTCCGACGAGAGCGAACGCGCCCACCAAGATGATGTTGAATACAGGTGTTTTGAATTTCGGGTGGATATAGCCGAACAGCCTTTTGGAGATCACGCCGTCGCGCCCCATCGCAAACAGCAGGCGGGATACGCTCGCATGCGCGGATAAGCCCGACGCGAAGCAGGCGGTGAGCATCCCGGCGATAAAGATGGAACCAAACAGCGCGCCGCCAATGAATTCGGCGATTTCCGACGCGGCGGAATCAGGGTTTTTGAAGGAATTGAAGTCAGGGTACACCATATGCGCGACGTACGACACGATGATGAACAACGCGCCGCCAATCAGCGTCACCAGCAAAATTGCTTTCGGGATGGTTTTCTCCGAATTGATTGTTTCCTCCGATAGCGTCGAGACGGCATCAAAGCCCAAAAAGGACAGGCAAAGAATCGATGAGCCCGCGATGACCGCCGACAGCGGCACCGACCCGTTCACAAACGGATTGATCGAAAGCAATGTGCCGGTTCCCATGCCATTCATGATGCCCTTGATGGAAAATGCCATGAAAAGAATGATGACGATGGTTTGAAAAACGATCAATAACGTATTGATATTGGTCGTCAGCTTGATACCCAAAATATTGATCAGCGTGATGACAACGATGAACAGCACGACCCAGACACCCTGGGGAACAGACGGAAACGCTTCGGCCAAATAAATGCCTGCGACCAAATAGTTGATCATCGGCAAAAACAAGTAGTCCATCAGCACGGCCCACCCGACCAGAAAACCTGCGTGCGGGCTCATCGATTTTTGCGTGTACGTATACGCCGAGCCGGCAACCGGGTAAGCCTTCACCATGCGGCCATAGCTGTAAGCGGTGAAGATCATTGCCACCAGCGCGAGCAAATACGCGAGCGGCAGCATCCCTTGCGAAATCTGGGTAGCAACCCCATAGGTTGTGAATACAGTCATCGGTGCCATGTACGCTAACCCAAACAAAACAACGGGAGTAAGCGTCAGTGTACGTTTAAGTGAGGATTGATTCTGCATCGAAACAACTCCTTCTGACGGTTGGTTTGGCTGTATCAAGCATCGTTTCCATTGGCAACCCTTACAACTCCCTCTACGCCAAAAACCCCTCCCTTGCCACGTTCTTGCTTTCCAACCACACGTAAAAACCGTTTACACAAATGCTGCATCACGTGCAAACGTTTCCCCCGCATGTTGATTACACAATAATGTACATGCTCAAGCCGTCTTGATATCAATACGAAAATTCAGCCAATATCCAAAAAAACATGGAGTAGGCTCTATGTTTTCGATACAATAGAAAGGACAAGGGATTGGAGGAATTCACGTGAAAATTGGTGCCTTTGCCAAGCACTTTGACATCTCGATCGATACGGTACGGTATTATGTCGATCTCGGTCTCTTAATTCCGAACAAAAAAGAGAGTCAGCTCCAGTTTGACCAAAACTGCCTGGAAGACATGCAAATGATCATCGAGCTTAAAAAGCTGCGGTTCACGCTGCAGGAGATTCATAAAGTGTTGTCACTTCGCCGCATTACCCAGTTTTCCGATATTGAAGACCTGCATTTTTATGTCACACTGTTGCAAGAGAAGCAGCGACAGCTGCAGGAAGAGCGCGACCAGCTCGACCATTCCATCGATATGCTGGCGAAAAAGATTGAGGCGGTCGGCCCGCTCTCCCCGAGCGAAAACCGCACAGGCGTGCCGCTTGCGTTCATTCCGCTGCTCGCCTGCCCGCATTGCCAAAAATCGTTGAATTTGCGAGATGCCTATATTCAAAACCAGTACGTGCTTCACGCCGAGTTGGATTGCCCTTGTGGCTATCAGGCCGAAATCCGCGAAGGAATCGTGATCACCACCTCTCCCTCGCTCGACCCGTCCAAGCTCCAGTATTATTTGTACGATCAAAACACGTTGGAAGATCTGGACCCGAGCCTGGTGAGCTTGTGGGAAAAAGGCAGCCTGTGGATTTACCGCAGGCTAATGCAGGATCGGCCGGCGAATCGCGTCGTGCTGGAAACCAATGTGGACGTGTACGTGTTACCGCCGAAATATTTTGCTTCCATGCCGGCGGATACCCGCTATATTTTTGCAGGAAACGGCGTGACGATGATGACGAAGCTGAAAAGCAAAATCGAGCAGAGCAATCCCGGCTTGCAGGCGCTCTACATCGTCAACAGCGACATGATGCTGCCGATTCGCTACAACTGTGTCGATTTGTTCCTCGATACGATCTCGTTCAATGATTTTTCTTTGTTCCACCATACGTATCCGTTGGAGCGGCTGCAGCACTATCTCACAGCAAACGCGCTCATTTTGGGCAACTATATGTATTATTCGCACGGGGCCAAGTCGCTTGCGAATGTGCCTCGCCTCTATCCAGACCCGCATCCGCTCAATTTTTTGCAGGAATATTTGGACGATCAGATGAAGCAGTACGACTTCATGCTTGCGGAAAATGAATTGATCGGGCTCACAACCAACCCGGGCAAATACCTCGATTACCATGTGGATCGGGAAAAGCTGTACATGAATGCCTACATGGCGCGGCGGAAAGCGTAGTTGCAGACCTTAGCCGGAACAATCGTCATAAAACCCGGCAGCACTCGTTTCTACGTGCCTCCTTCTTCCTCACGTGGCGGCCGGCGTTCCTTGATGGAAAACCAGCTGCCAGCTGCCCTCCTGTCGCCGCCAAATCGAGCTGCGCAGCGACTGTTTTCGTGTGCCCGGCTGTTCGATCCGACAGGGCGCGACTTGAGGGGTTTTGAATATCCGTCATGCAAGAACCGGTTTACTTGCTTGTTTTTGCACCATCGGCAAGGTCACACAAAATACGCTGCCCTCCCCCAGTTTGCTATCCACGGTGATTGTCCCGCCATGCGCTTCCACGATCCACTTGGCGATGGAAAGACCCAATCCCAGATTGCCCTGATTGCGTGAACGGGACTGGTCTGCACGGAAAAACCTTTCGAAAATCGCCTGTTGATGCTCCTCTGCAATTCCGACTCCGGTATCCTTTATTCTGATCATCACCTTGCTGTCATTCTTCTCCGCCGAAATGCCGATGCTTCCGCCTTCCGCCGAATAGTGAATGGCGTTGTCAAGGAGAATCATCAGCACCTGTTGGATTTTCTCCCGATCGGCCTGTACCTTAAGATTGGGCATGGTTTCCAGGGTCAGACAGAGGCCCTTGTTTTCGGTGAGAGGCTTTACTTTCCTGACCAGTTTTTCCAATTCATCGTTTACCTGAAAGGTTTCAAGCTTAAGCTCATAATCGGACGAGTCGGCCCTCGCCAAGGTCAGCATGTAGGAGGCGAGACTTGACATTCGCTTCACCTCGTCCTTTAAATCGATCAGCACCTGCTTGCTGAAAGGCTTCAAACGCTCCCGCTCTTCCGCCTCCAAAACCTCCAAGGAAGCCGAGATCACACTTAAAGGCGCCCGCAATTCATGCGAGGCGTTGGAAACAAACTCCTTTTGCTTCTCGAAGGCGCGGCTGATCGGCACCATCGCTTTTCCGGACATCAAGTAGCCCAGTAATACGGAAACAACAAAAAATAACAGTGAGAGTGTCACCAAGATGAGCATCAGCGTGTGCAAAACTTCTGACTCCTGCGATATGTCCGCCCCTGTAACGATCGTGCCAAGATACATCCCGTCTTGCATAACCGGCCTTTCGGCATAAATGAACTGGCGCTCTTTTCCGTTTTTGGTTTCAACCGCTTGATATTTGACTTCACTTTTTTGCAAAGTGGAGGGGTCAAGCTTCTTTATGCTCCGCACCAGCTCGTGAATCGACGGGGAATCCCCCCCAACCAAATCTCCGCTGCTGTTGAGTATCAAATAGAACGGCTTGAGAACGGTTCCGTCCTCCTCTTCATCGTTATGTTCATCGTCATCTTTTTCTTCATCTCCAGAGCTTTTACTTTTGCCCTCCGCTTTTTCCCGTGTATTGAATTTGAGCAAATCCTTGTAATGCTCTTTCAGTTCCTTATCCGCCAGCGTTTGAATTTCTTGCTCCCTGTCGCTGAAAATAAAGGAGGACAGCAGCCAATAGCTGATCCCGTTAAACGCGATTAAAAAGCAGATCATCAGCACAGCGAAAAACATCGTAAGCTTGTTACGGGTTTTGGAGAACATGGTCAACCTCCAGTTTGAAGCCTACGCCGCGTATGTTTTGAATGAAAATATGGTCGTCCTTGTTTACTTTCTTTCGCACCAGTTTCACGATCGCATCAAGCGTGTTGTTCGTGACGTCAGCGTCGTATCCCCAAATATGCGACAGCAGCGCTTCTCTCGTTACGACCCTCCCTTTATTTCTCATTAATATTTCCAGCAGTTGAAATTCACGAACGGTCAACGGCATTTGCTCGCCAAATCTGGAGAAGGTATGCTCGTTCAGATCTAACGTAAAGGGGCCGACTGTAAGCAAATTGTCGGTAAGCTCATGTTGGATCCGTCTTGCAATCGAACGAATTCTGGCAAACAACTCCTCGAACTCAAACGGCTTCACCAGATAGTCATCGGCTCCCGCGTCAAGGCCCATCACCCGATCCTGTAGCGCGTCTTTTGCCGTCAGCATGAGAATTCCTTTCGTATAACCGCTGGCTCTCAGTTCCTTGCAAACCTGTATCCCGTCCTTGCCGGGCATCATCCAGTCCAGAATGACCAGATTGTAATCGGAGCCGGACAAATAATCGAAAACCTCTTCGCCGTTCTTGGCCCAATCGGTTGTATGGCATTCTTTTTTCAACATATGGACGATCAGCTTGCCCAGGCGCAAATCGTCCTCTCCCAATAAAATTTTCATTTGTGATACCCCCCTGACGAAATCGCCAAATCCTTCCTCTCATCAATTATAACGAATGTTGTCTGGAAGCCTTCCAGCCAACATAAAATCTTGCCATAAAAACACAGATAAGAACCACAGCCGAAGCGTAATAGAACCCGAGAGCCCATGCCTGTTTGGAGTCCGAGCCCGCGAGCAAGCCATGGATGAGAGAAAGGATATACGCAGGATAGGCTACATAATGGGTATTGCGCCAAATTTTCCGCCCGAACCGCTTCATCCAGTCCGAGGTGATCAGGACGATCAGCAGCAAATACAATGCAATCGTTCCGAGTCCCGACGCGATCGGCCTATACGCTGCGGTGAACGGAATAAACACGGCCTGAAACGGAAAGGGAGCGTATGGGTCGATGGTCAGTACCATGCCATGCAAAAGCCCGAACAGAAATCCCAGCCAGCCCGACATCTGGTGAATGGCCAAGAGATTGGCCCGCACGGGAGGCGAAAATGTTTTGCCGTAGCTGAATGCGCCGAAAGAGATTGAAATCAGAAGCAGGAAACTGGCCGTAAACCCGGAAGCCTTGATAACCTCCCAAATCGAAAACCAAAACATGGTCTATACCACCCTAACAGCATATTGATATACAGCGCGATTAAGCGTTATTTCACCGGTTTGCTTGACGATCATGTAACCGAGATGAGGAGCGTAATCGTTGATCCAGGCCGCTCCCTTTTCCGAACCAAGCATGCACAGCACTTTTGCTACAACCTCTGCCTCCGCGGCTGAAGGCGCCAGCACCGTCGCCTGAACTACGTCGCTTTCCGCCGGTTCCCCGGTATGCCCGTGGAGAATGTGATGATTGCTCTTATCCCCCTGCTTCCAGCGGCGGTGAAGCACATTTGAGGTAGCGATTCCCGCACGATGAAGCCAAAGCTGGACGATTTCCGCCTGCTCATCCCACGGGTCTTGTACACCAATGAACCATGGCTGGCGATTCGACCACATGAACATATCCCCTCCCGCATCGACCAAGCCTGTTGGAATGGAAAATTGGCTTTGCATGAAAGAGCAAGCCCGATCAACCGCCCAGCCTTTGCCAATTCCGCCCAAATCCAGAGGTTCGGCCGTGTGCTTGATCACCTGCATCGTGGTACGGTCGAATTCCAAAGCATGGGGGTTTGTTACAGGGCGATATTTCATCTCTGCCGCCGGAAAATTGGGGGAACCAATTTTGTCTTGCAGCAATTCGAAAGAGCGGTCATAGCCTAGACGGTGCAAAGCCTTCCCGATGAAGGGCTGGAACAAAAACTGCGTTTTCCGGCTATATTCCCAAGCTGTGCGCAAAAGCTCAAACATGATTGGCGACAAACGCACAGGCTGTCCGACGGGGCTGCCGTTTAATCGGGAAAGCTCGCTGTCCGGACGAAAACGCGAGGCCAGCCGTTCCACGGTGACAAACCACTGGACAATCGGCCTTTGCCAATACGCCAACGCCGTATCGGTCTGGCCGATCGCAGCAATGGTTGTATTCATGGAATGAAATTCGACACCGGGATAACGTTCATTTGAATACGATGTCTTCATCGTTATGACCTTCTTGTTTTTCTGTTTGTGCTTGCCTTCCCGGTTGAACGGGAATCATTGAAAGCAAGCGAGCTTTGTTGTTGCGTTTGCATCTGCGGCCCTGCTTTTGCCGGTAAAGTAGCCGTCGCTCCAGGCGACAAATCCCAGCTCAGTTGTTCAAGCACTTTTTCGCGCTCAGTCTTCATTCCTGCTGGAAAATTGACGACATCGTTCATTTCCTGCGGCGAATGCAAGAATGTTTTCATTTGAACTGTATCCTTGTTGGCCGGCGGCGCAGACGTTCTTGGTGCAGGAACGGGCACAGGGGCAGTGATCGATTCCGGAGCTGCCGGAGGAACGGTGTTCGCGCTCGCGTTTTCCTGACTCAATTCAGCCTCGGCGGCAATCGGCATATTTGAAATATCATTCGGATTTTGCGTCAGAAATAAGAAACCGGTAAAAGCGCCGACACCGGTAAAGCCTGTCAACCATTTCGTCCATTTGTTAATTGCCATTTGAATCCTTCCTTTCGATTGCCATGGTCCCGGCTGAGGGATCCCATGTAAAGGTATAGCCCAATCCGTTAGCGAATTCTGTCAGCGGCAAGTAAAACACATGCTGTACCGACTTCGGGGGAAAGGGAATTTGTTCTTTTTGCCCGTTGCTATAAGCCACATTTTTATTCGTGTGGTAAATAAAATGCTTTCCTCCGCCATACAACTCCAAAATCGTGCCCTTCTCGTAGGTTACACAGGGAATATTCAGCGCACCAAGCAACTGACCCGCAGGCAGCCACAGTTCCCCTTGCTCGACATGCAATTGGATATCAATAGGTTTGGCGGAATCAGGCAGCAGGAGTTTGACATGCTGCCCGTCAGTAAACGGGGATACATTTCGCGTTACGGATTGATTCGGTTCTACCTGCTGCAAAATGGGCGCATGATACGCATCCTGTTCTTTGTCGGAGCCTTCCTGTTCTGATTCTGTGAATTCATGCTCTTCATCGTCATCATCATCGTCATGCTCGCGATAGTGGTCGGAGCGCTCCTCCGATTTCTTCTCATAGTTCTCATGCTCCTCATGATCCCGTTTTTTTTCAGCATACAAGCTGGAAATCGGGAATATGGTCAAGCACAATGATACGACTGTTAGGAGAATGAAAGGCTTTGCGATCTTTTTCATTCACTTCATCCCTTCCACAATTTAGCATTCTTGCTTCTTATTCTACTGCGGTAAAGTGAAAAAAAAATGAAAAACATTGCACCGTTGACCTAGGCCCGTTGGGAGTTCGGAACTACGACTGGTTTTTTCGGACAAACGTCCCACGTTTCAATTCAGCAATGGTATTTGCCTGCGATTGATTGGATGTGCCCGCGCCAATCTATGGTGTTCTGCCCGCTGGCTCTCTGATCCGCGATACGATCGGTCCAGAATTGCCTGCTGCCGTTTAGGGGCAAAAAAAATCCTCCTCACGTCAAGCTGAGGAAGATTTTTTCATAGCAGGATGAAGGTAAGAAGGCGGGCAAAGTTTGACGCTTACGTTGCTTCTGTTCCCATCTGCCCCTTTTCTCGCAATGCGCACGACGTTTTTCATATCCGCCTGACCAGCCAGCAAAAGCTCGGCCACCGGCAGCTCGATGTGCTGTTTCATCGCCCTTTTGATCGCACGGGCACCGTATCGTTTGTCAAAGCCGTTCCCGATCAGAAAGTCGACAGCCGATCGTTCCACGACTTGCTGAAGAAGAAGCTTGCGCCTTTGGAGCAACTGATCGAGGAATTGAAAAAAGGAACTGCTTTGCTCCCTTACACTTTTGCGCTTTTTGACAACCAAGGACTACTGCTTGCGGTTTACCGCAGCGCAATTGATTCCGGACAGCTTGTACGTCATGAAGGAAGGCAAAATCATCCATCACAACGAGGCGGCACAGCGCCTGCTCTGCCGCAATATAACGGTACACAATCGGGCAATGACTCCGAAAGCCGCAGCTGCTACTTCTCTCCCTGACAAAAGCTTTGAATAACCCCGGCCAATATGCTTGTCATCTGCACCACGCTATCAAAATCGACGTATTCCACCGCTCCGTGCAAACCCGCACCATACGGCCCGAAAATAACCGTAGGGGTGCCTGCTTCGTGAATCAGCGAGGAATCCGCCCAACCCGAAAAGCCCGCGATCAGCTGCTCTTCCCCGAAATAATTGCGATAGGCGTTTTGCAGCGTCTGCACGATCGGCGCATCATTGCTGATCTCAAACGGTTCGCGCACAAACGTAATTTCGTAGGATGCCTGGAACTGGTCATCGGCGTCTTTCAAACGGCAAAACAGCGCATCCAATTCCGCTGTCACATCGGCGAGCTGTTCCCCCGGTATGGTGCGCCGCTCCAGCTCGATGCGACAATAATCAGGATAGGTGGAGATTTCGGTACCGCCGGAGATCAGCGAGGCATGGATGGACGGAACTCCCAATATCGGATGCTGCTTCCGCTCCAGCTCGCGCGAAAGCCTCTCCAGCTCAGCCAGCAGCTTCCCTGCCTTCACGATGGCATCGATCCCTTCGGCTGGCCGACTTCCGTGCGCTGCCTTGCCATGCACCTCTACGGTAATCCAAACAAAGCCTTTGTGCGCGACAACCGCTGTTAAATCAGACGGTTCGCACACGATGGCCGCATCGGCGCTGTAGCTTTTGACCAGCGCTTCCGTTCCAATGCTTTTGTATTCTTCATCCGCAACAAACGTCAGGATGACATTGCCTGCCGGCCGAAAACCCGTGTTTTGAAGGGTGTCGACAGCCAGGATCATCGCAGCGAGGCTTCCCTTCATGTCACAGCTGCCCCTGCCATACACTCTCCCTTCCCGCACTTCCGCCACAAAGGGAGGGATTTGCATGTTGGATACGCCTACCGTGTCCATATGCCCATTGAGCAGCAGCGATTTCCCGCCTCCTGTCCCCCACCAGATGCCGATCACATTGATCGCCTTTTCTGTCAGCTGCTGGGTATGGACTTCCAGATTCATGCCTTGGAGGACACCCTGGATATATTCCGCGATCTCTGACTCCCCAGGTCCATCATGGGACAAATACGGATTCACCGAATTGATTTCAATCAGACTGCGCAATACGTTCATCAGTTTCTTCTCATCGACGGGAAAACGGGATGTCATTTTTGCAGATTGATCCATGTGAGCCCCTCCATTTTTTCAAGCATTGGCGCTTGTTGCGCCGATTTATCGGTTCAAGATCATGCATGGCATGAGTCGTACGAATAATCTGACTTGTCCATCCGAAATATCCTTCCCATTTATTGTAATATAAGACAGCGTGGGAGTGCAAAAGAAAAAGCTGATGCGTTTACATCAGCTCATCGATTTTGCGAATCAATTGTTTGGCCAGGTTGGCCGTCGCTTCCAGATCGGAAGCAGCCTGATACAGGGCAATCAACCGCTCCTGCTGCTCATTTGCTTTTGCCAGCAGCTTGGTTGCCTCGGCCATTTTGCCCGCGTATTTGCTCTTGATTTCCGTCAGCTCACGGGCAAATCGTTCGTCCGTCCCCGGCACGATCGTTCTCGTGTACATGTCGACGATTTCATCGGTTTCACGGTCCGGGAAATATTCATGTGGCGCCGTGCTGTCGAAGATGGCGACGCTGCGTTCCGGGATGACAACCATATCCAGGCTGTTCGGGTCGAAGCCGCAGTGGAAAACTTCCGCGTCGTAGCCTTTTTGCTCAGCTGCAGCCGCGATTTTTTTCAGCATGGTCGATTTCCCCGATCCGGGTCGGCCTTTGATGAAGTATCTTTTTGTGATCGTTTTGGTCAAATCCTGGATATAATCGACGGCCCCGATGCAGGTCGCAGCCCCGAAATATTGATGGCGGATGCGGGGTGATCGCTGTTGTGTCTGCTCACCGAGCAGCGTCTGGATCATTTCCCGCGTCACCTCTGTTGCCGCATCCATGTTCATGTTGGAAATATACAAATGCTCCCAATCGTCATGGATTTGCAGCGCTTTGGCAAACGCTTGTGTCGCCTGTTTGCGATAATCGGTCACACCTTGGGACAATCGCACGATCTCGTCTTTGTGGACAGCCAAACGGCTCGAATCCCAGACAGACTCCGCATGAATCATATGTTCGATCACGCCGGGTGCCACCGGTTCATAGCAATAAGGGGCCGAGTTATCCACCACACCCATATGAAGCGCGGGAATCAACACTCCGTCATACCGCTCCCGATTGAGCGGGGTGTGAATCCATTCGACGTTCAAACCTCGATCCAATGCCGCTTCCCCGACCATGCGAATGATAGCGGACGTACCGGCTCCAGGGCCGCCCGTCAAAAGGAAGAGCGGATCGATCCCTTGCAGGATGGAGCCATAAAAATGGCGAAAGCCTTTCGCGGTGTTCCCTCCTGCAAAAAAGTGGCGTTCCTGATTTTCCATTGCAATCTCTCCTTAGGGCAATTCATCCTACGCGGATAGCATATCGTATGCAAGCGCGCCCATTAGGTGTTTGCCCACAGGAGTTTACAAGCCTTTCAACGCTACGGTTTCCTTTTGCTTGAGCGATTCGATCATGTCAAGCCATGCTTGCGGCTTGTTCGACAGCACGGTGTAATAGGTTGTCAAAAATGTCACGATGAGTGAGGCGGGGAGTTCTGTCAAGGAATCATCCGTTGGCATGAAGCCGAGGTCGAGACCTTCCACAGCTGTGCCGTCGTTCTCCCACGAAGGATGCACATACGGGAAATCGAGGCGCTTGTAGCCGAGATGGGACAGCACTTCGCGGCGTACAAACGGGTCCATCGCCTTCACCTTGCCAAAGGAATGCTCTTCTACCCGATAAGGATCATAAATTTCCGCGAACATGCCCAGGCTTGTCTGGCCGCTCGCTTTCGCCCATTCCAGCAGATCTGCCTCGCGATTTTTGGCCAAAAACCGGCCGATGCTCAATCCCGGTTTCCCGATGATGGTAAAGTCCGTCATGGCGACATTCATCGTCGGGTAATAACGGTATTCGGTCGCACCAACGACCTCTCCCTCATGAACCGCCACATAAACGCGCAGCCCTTGGTCTTGAAGCGGCTCCTGCCACAAAGAGAATTCCAGCACTTCCTCTGCGGGAAATACCGATTGCATGAATTGGTGCATTTTCGCAAACAACGGATCTTCAATGCTCGTAATGCGTATGTACTCCATGTAGAAATTCCTCCTATTATGTAAAATTGGCACAAGTCCGCCTAAGGTTCATTATAAACGAATGGGCAGTCATTCGCTTCCATGAAATGGACAAAACTACCCATTGAATCCTGCACGATGTTGTCGAAACGCAGTGATTTTTGCTTCTTTCTGCGCTTTCCCAGGAAAGAAAGTCAGTTCCATCCATTCATAAGCAGAAAAACCGCCACTCCGCCAACGGCTGAGCTGATCATGTTGACGGCATCATTGCCAAGCCACCTGATCCCCCTGCTATGACGGGTAGCCTGTCCACAATGGAAGGATGCTTCCATCTCTTTTCCACAGACTATGCACTTGTTTTTACGTTGCCAAGCGGCTCCAAGCAGCGAATCGGTCAAAGAACCGAGCAAACCGCCGAGCAGTCCTGCAACGATCCATTGCCAGCCGTCTCCCGCTTGCATGATCCACTGATCAGTACGAATCCGGACGAACAGCCAGAACACTGTACCGATCAATAGTCCACCTGCTGCCGAGGCAAGCAACCCGATCGCGGTAATGCCGCCAGAAGTCCCTGGTTCCACGCGCTTCCCTCTGAGTATCGACAATGGTTTTTGGCTGCTTAGCCCGCCGATCTCCGTCGCCCACGTGTCTGCCGTTACGGTCGCCATTACGCCGACGAACAGATAGAGCCAGTACGGTTCGTTTGTCCAGGCGTACGCGATGCAGAAGAGCGTGGCCATCCCTCCATTCGCCACGACTTGTCCCGCATCGCGTCGACCGGATTTCTCATAGGTTGCCTCGATACGAGCCTTTGCCCGATGTTTCCATCTGGTCAGAAGCGACGATGACACAAAAAAGAAGATCATGGACCCGAACCAGGCCAGACTTCCCACAGCATACAGGATGGTCCCGACGATTAGTGCCGAAATTGCCCCGGAAACACTGAGCGATTGCTTGCGCCATGCCACCCAGGCGACAAGACCGCTGCATAGAATCCCCACCAGCCAATCTCCCATCCTTCCTTCTCCTCTCCTTATTGTGTCTTGGCAATTCGATCCATAATTTCATCAAACCACAGCCGATCATCCGTATCAACGGCGAGATGTGCCAATGCATATAAATCCTCTGTCGTGATCGCGGAATCGGTCAATGGCTGTGCGATGGAAAATGGGACAAAAAAATACTTGTTAATGGAGGGAACGTACACGTTGTAGGAGCTTTTCTCTTCGACGATTCGTTCCACATACGCCACATACTCAAAGCTTTTTCCACGAGCATCCTGATATTTAAAGCTGAGCATATCTCCAATGGAAAGCATAGCATCTCCCCCCTTGCATTTATTTTATGAAGAGGGTCGTGCATGCGTTTCTGTCGAACAAGCGCAAAAGCCTGAGACATTTGCCCCAGGCTTACGTATTTACCTCTAATTGAACAACGCCCTTCTTTTTGGCGACAAGCTCTGGCACGGCGATCCCGACCATGATGACCAGCACACCGACCCATTGCAGCCAGGAAAAGCGAAAGCCCGCGGCGACTGCCAATTTTGCAAAAGGGGGGGCAAGATGCCGCAGCTGCTTGCCCCACTGAATACGCAGAATAGCCAGCGCAGCGGCTATCTACCCAATGACGATATTAACCAGACGATTTGGAACGACGATGAATTTTTTGATCTCATGGCCTTCGATCGCTTCTTTTACGAGTTCCAGCTGGAGTGCTTGCTCTTTTACAGCCGCTTGATCCAAGCCGTTTGGAATTACCAGACGGTCTTTGATTTTGCCGTTCACCTGGACCACGATCTCTACTTCATTGTCGATCGTGAAAGCTTCCTCGTATTCAGGCCATTTTTCGTAAGCGAGCGTGTTTTTGTGGCCAAGCAAGGACCACAGCTCCTCTGCGATGTGCGGCGCCAGCGGCGCGAGCATCAGGAGGAATTTTTCCATGTACGCTTTCGGCAAAACGGTTTCTTTGTTTGCTTCGTTCAAGAACACCATCAGCTGGCTGATCGCCGTATTGAAGCGCAGGTTTTCCAGATCGTTCGTCACCGCTTTGATGACTTTATGCAGGACACGCTTGAAACTGTCGCTGCCTTCTTTGTTCTGGATTTTCGGATTCAACACGCCTTCTTCCGGGAAAAACAAGCGCCATACGCGCGTCAGGAAGCGGTGCGAACCTTCTACCCCCGTCTCGCTCCACGGTTTGGACGATTCGAGCGGACCCATGAACATTTCATAGATGCGCAGCGTATCTGCGCCGAATTCGTTGACGATGTCATCCGGGTTCACGACGTTGCCGCGGGATTTGCTCATTTTTTCGTTGTTGGAACCGAGGATCATGCCTTGGTTTACCAGTTTGTGGAACGGTTCTTTCGTATCGACTACGCCGATATCGTACAGCACTTTGTGCCAGAAGCGGGCATAGAGCAAATGGAGCACGGCATGCTCTGCTCCGCCGATGTACAAGTCGACCGGCAGCCATTTTTTCTGCAGCTCTTTGGAGCACAGCTCCTTGTCGTTCTTCGGATCGATGTAGCGCAGGTAGTACCAGCAGCTTCCCGCCCATTGCGGCATCGTGTTGGTTTCCCGGCGAGCTTTCATCCCTGTTTCCGGGTCAATGGTGTTGACCCACTCTTCCACGTTGGCCAGCGGCGATTCGCCTGTGCCCGATGGCGCGATGGAATCAACATCAGGGAGCAGCAATGGCAGCTGATCCTCCGGAACCGGCTTCATGGTGCCGTCTTCCAGGTGCAAAATCGGAATTGGCTCCCCCCAATAGCGCTGGCGGCTGAACAGCCAGTCGCGCAGACGGTACGTCACTTTCTTTTTGCCTTTGCCGTTTTCTTCGAGCCATGCGATCATTTTTTCGATGGCTTCTTTATTTTGCATGCCGTTGAGGAACTCGGAGTTCACGTGCGGGCCGTCGGACGTGTATGCCGCTTCTTCCACATTGCCGCCCGAAACAACCTCAACGATCGGCAGATCAAACCGCTTCGCGAATTCCCAGTCGCGCGTATCGTGCGCAGGAACCGCCATGATCGCACCGGTACCGTAGCTGACCAGTACGTAATCCGCTACCCAGATCGGCAGACGTGCGCCGTTCACCGGGTTGATCGCATACGCTCCTGTAAAGACGCCTGTTTTGTCCTTCGCCAAATCCGTGCGTTCCAGATCGCTCTTCAGCGCCGCCTTGTTCACATAATCATCGACCGCTTCTTTTTGCGCTGCGGTCGTGATTTCCGCCACGAGCTTGTGCTCAGGCGCGATGACGCAATATGTCGCCCCGAACAGCGTATCCGGACGAGTCGTGAACACGGTCAATGCGCTGTCGGTTCCTTCAATCGGGAAATCCAGTTCAGCCCCGCTCGACTTGCCGATCCAGTTGCGCTGCATTTCTTTGATGCTTTCCGCCCAATCCAGCTCTTCCAAATCCTCGAGCAGGCGTTCCGCGTAAGCCGTGATGCGCAGTACCCATTGACGCATCGGTTTGCGGATGACCGGATGGCCGCCGCGTTCGCTTTTGCCATCGATAACTTCTTCGTTTGCCAGAACCGTACCAAGCGCCGGGCACCAGTTTACAGGCACCTCGTCAACATAGGCCAGCCCTTTTTTATACAGCTGCAGGAAAATCCATTGTGTCCATTTGTAGTATTCCGGATCGGTTGTCGAAATCTCGCGGTCCCAATCGTAGGAGAAACCGAGCGATTTGATTTGCCGGCGGAAGTTGTCAATATTCTTGAAAGTGATGTCGCGCGGGTGTTTTCCGGTATCGAGGGCGTGCTGCTCGGCAGGAAGGCCGAACGCGTCCCAACCCATCGGGTGCAACACCTGGAACCCTTTCATCCGCTTGTATCGAGAAATGATATCCGTCGCCGTATAGCCTTCCGGATGCCCGACATGCAAGCCTGCTCCCGATGGATACGGAAACATGTCGAGCGCATAAAACTTCGGCTTCGAGTCGTCATCAACCAACTTGAAAGTCTTGTTTTCTTCCCAATATTTCTGCCATTTCTGTTCAATGGCGCGGTGGTCGTACACTGCTGTTTTGGTTTGTTCTTGACTCATAAAAAAGTACCTCCAACCTGGACTCTAGCGAAAACGAGTAGATAATGATAAAGAACAATCTGCATATCTATGCAAGATGATTCACTCTGCTGGAACTGGCAACATCTTAGAAAATAATGCTATCCCCCATTATATCGCAACTATTTTCGTCTATACAATAGTAAGTATGGAACTTTATCCGCAGTTTGAAACCTGTAGTGAATATTTTCAAACTATTTGAAATACATTTGGAGGATTTGCAAGCAGTGTGACGAAACAAGTAGACGATTGACAAAAATCGGCTAGGATGTGAAGCGATATGTCTTTTGCTGTCTTGGAACTGCGCAAGGATTTTCCTTCTCTTTCCCGCACAGTGTCGGGTCATTATGCTGCTTATTTTGACGGACCGGGCGGCACACAGGTCCCGCGCCAAGTGATTCAAGCGATTTCCCACTATTATGAGACGTGCAACGCAAACGCGCACGGGCCGTTCGTCACCAGCGCGGAAACCGACCGGATCGTCGATCGGACGCGTGAAGCTGCCGCCGCTCTGTTGGGCGCTCCTTCACCAGCCACGATTTCGTTTGGCGCCAACATGACCTCGCTTGCTTTCGCGCTGGCCCGCGCCCTCTCCCGCACGATCGCACCCGGTGACGAGGTGGTCATCACCGATCTGGATCACGAGGCGAATCGCGGACCGTGGCAAACGCTTGCGGAACGCGGCGCCGTCGTACACTCGGTCGCCATCACGGCGGACGGGCGGATCGATATGGAAGATTTCCAAAGCAAGCTCAGCCCCAACACCAAAATCGTCGCGGTGGGCTGCTCGTCCAACTCGCTCGGGACGGTCAACGATCTCGCGTCGATTCGCCAGTTGACCCATGCGGTCGATGCACTGCTGATCGTGGATGCCGTCCATTTTGCCCCCCACTTCCCGATTGACGTCATCGAACTGGACTGTGACTTTTTGCTATGCTCTGCCTACAAGTTTTATGGCCCGCATGTCGGCATTCTCTATGCGCGTGAAGGACTGCTTGACACGTTGCCTACCGATAAGCTGCGGGCACAGGATGATGCCGCCCCCTACCGGATCGAGACGGGCACACCCAATTTCGCCGCGCTTGCCGGCGTGACCGCTGCCATCGAATATATCGCCGCATTGGGCACGGGAACAAGCCTGCGACAGCAGCTTCTCACCGGCATGGCGCTGGTGCATGATTACGAGGATGCGCTCGCTCGCAAGTTGTATGCGGGTCTTTCCCAAATGGATCATGTCCAGCTTTTCGGGCAACCGTTTGGCGATGGGCTGCGCGCTCCGACCATTTCCTTCACTGTTGCCGGAATGAATTCAGGCGATGTGGCGGCTTACCTGGGCGAACAAGGCTTGTTTGTTTGGAGCGGACATTTTTATGCCATGCGCATTTATGAAGTGTATCAGCTGGAAGAACAAGGCGGACTGGTCCGCGTAGGGATTTCGCTTTATAACACCGAAGAAGAGGTCGACCGCCTGCTTGAGGCAGTAAAAGCGTTGAACAAAACGCGTACGACAACCGTGTCCTAAAAAAGAAAACTGCACCTTGCCAAGCGGAAGGTGCAGTTTTTTTGCTCTCATTCCTACTCTGCCTTCGGTGCGATCATCTGCTCGGGGCGAACAATCCGGTTGAACTCTTCTTCGGTGAGCAGCTTGCTTGCAAGCGCGGCTTCCTTCAGCGTCGTCCCTTCCTTGTGCGCCTTCTTGGCGACCGCTGCAGCATTGTCATAGCCGATGTACGGGTTGAGCGCAGTCACCAGCATCAGCGAGCGTTCCAAATGTCCGCGTATGACAGCGGCGTTCGGCTCGATCCCTACCGCACAATGATCGTTGAAAGAATGGATGCTGTCAGCGAGCAGGCGTGCAGATTGCAGGAAATTGTAGATGATGACCGGCTTGAACACGTTCAGCTCAAAGTTCCCCTGGCTTGCGGCAAACCCGATCGTCGCGTCGTTGCCCATGACCTGGCACACCACCATCGTCAACGCTTCGCTCTGCGTCGGATTCACTTTGCCTGGCATGATCGAGCTGCCCGGTTCGTTGGCCGGAATGGTCAATTCGCCGATGCCGCTGCGCGGTCCGCTTGCAAGCCAGCGCACATCGTTGGCGATTTTCATCAAGTCGGCTGCCAACGCCTTGAATCCGCCATGTACAAAAACGATTTCATCGTGGCTTGTGAGCGCGTGGAATTTGTTCGGAGCGCTTGTGAAGCGGGTTCCTGTCTCACTGCTGATTTCGGCCGCGACCCGTTCCCCGAACTCGGGGTGGGCATTGATCCCCGTCCCAACCGCTGTTCCCCCGATCGCCAGCTCGCGCAGCTGCTCGGCAGCCTGGCTGATCATGTTCTGCGATTTTTCCAGCATGCGGGCCCAGCCGCTGATTTCCTGGCCCAATGTAAGTGGCGTGGCGTCTTGCAGGTGCGTCCGGCCGATTTTGATGATGTCCGCAAACGCTTTGCTCTTGTCGCGCAGTGTCGCGTGCAGCTTGGCGATGGCCGGGAGCACCTGGGTCTCCACCGCGATCAGCGCAGCGACATGCATGGCGGTTGGAAACGTATCGTTCGAGCTTTGGGAACGATTCACGTCATCGTTCGGATGAATGCGCGAGTCGGAGCCGTTTTGCTGCAATAGCTGGTTGCCCCGATTGGCGATGACCTCGTTGACGTTCATATTGGATTGGGTGCCGCTGCCTGTTTGCCAGACGACCAGCGGAAAATGCTCATCAAGCTTGCCCGCGATGATCTCATCGGCGGCTTGAATGATGGCGGATGCCTTATCTTCCGGAAGCTTGCCAAGCTGGAGATTCACTTTCGCTGCGCTTTTTTTCAAAATGCCGAAAGCACGGATCAGCGGCAGCGGCATCTTTTCCGTACCGATCGCAAAGTTTTCAAAGCTGCGCTGCGTTTGCGCAGCCCACAGCTTATCGGCTGGTACGCGAATTTCCCCGAGCGTATCTTTTTCAATGCGATAGTCCATGTGAGAGCCTCCCTTTTTTGTTCCCTTCGTCGCTGGTACTGCTGGGGTATGTATCTCAAGTCTATTTTGTTGATAATGATTTTCAGTGTCAATTTTATGGCGCATGACTCGATCGTAGTATGCGCAAAAATAGCAAGCCCCATTGCGCTTGACAGATGAAAAGGGGTGCTCTTCCACGAAAAAAACGTGCCAAAACCGCTCTGGGTTGGCACGTTGATTTTTTCGCTTTGATTTTGACCGACCGTTTATAACTTGGCGTCATCCACCTGGTTCAGCCAGTTTTCGATAAAGCCGGTGACCGATGCGACACAGCCATCTTCAAACGGGGATGTGAGTTTGGACGCTGCCACCAGTTCCAGGAACGATTTGCTGCCGCCCATTTGGCAAAGGGCAAGGTAATCTTGCCATGCAGCGTCGCGGTCCTCGTTCGAGCGTTTCCAAAATTGGAACGCGCAAATTTGCGCCAAGGTGTAATCGATGTAGTAGAACGGCGTTTTGTAAATATGGCTCTGACGCTGCCAGTAGCCGCCGCGCTCGAGATAATCGATGCCGTCGTAGTCGCGGTGCGGCAAATATTTGCGCTCGATGTCGCGCCATGCCTGCTTGCGTTCGTCAGGCGTCGCATCCGGATTGCCATAGACGAAATGCTGGAACTCATCGACCGCTACACCATACGGGATGAATTCAAGCGCGTCGCTCAAATGGCTGAATTTGTATTTGTCCACATCTTCCTTGAAGAACAGCTCCATCCACGGGTAGGTCAAAAACTCCATGCTCATCGAGTGAATTTCGCACGCTTCATAGGTTGGGAAGGCATATTCCGGCAGTGTGTACTTCCGGCTCTCGAACACCTGGAACGCATGGCCTGCTTCATGCGTCAGCACGTCGATGTCGCCCGATGTGCCGTTAAAATTCGAGAAAATGTACGGAGCCGCATGTTCGCTGATGTAGGTACAGTAGCCGCCGCCTGCTTTGCCTTTCTTGCTGACAAGGTCCATCAGCTCGTTTTCCAGCATGTAGTTGAAGAACGCGCCTGTTTCCGGGGACAGTTCCTCGTACATTTTCTTGCCATTGGCGATGATCCATTCGGGATCGCCTTTAGGCGTCGCGTTTCCGGTCTTGAAGGAGAATTTTTCATCGTAAAACTTGAGCGAATCCACGCCGATTCGCGCTTGCTGGCGCTGTTTCAGCTTGGTTGCGATCGGTACGATATGGGTCAGCACCTGCTCGCGGAAATTGGCCACCATCGCAGCATCGTAATCGGAACGGGTCATCCGCGCGTAGCCAAGCTCGATGAAGTTTTCGTAGCCGAGCTTGCGGGCGATTTGCGTACGCACTTTCACCAGCTCATCATAAAGGCGGTCCAGTTCTGCCTCATGCTCTTTCATGAAGCCAAAAGAAGCTTCAATCGCCGCTTTGCGCGTTTCACGCTCCGTGGATTCGGTAAACGGAATGAGCTGCGACAGATTGCGCTCTTCCCCGGCGAACATGATTTTGGCCGATGCCATCAACTTTACATATTCGCTGGCGAGCTTGTTTTCCTTTTGCAAATCCTCGATGACATCGTCGGAGAATGTTTTGAGTGTCAAATCGGCAATCGTGAACAGCTGCTTCCCCCATTTTTCTTCGAGCTGCGGACGGAAGCGAGACGCCGTCAACGCTTTGTACAGCTGTGTGACGAGCCCTTGGTAAATCGGCTGCACTTCATCGAAATAGTCTTGTTCTGCCTGGTATGTAGGATCGGTGGTGTCAATCGTATGTCGGATGGAAGCGATTTCGCGCATGGTCTCAAAATGGTTGCGAACCTTGGTGATTTCACCTAAAATCTGGTCCTGCTCCTCGAAGCTTTGCGCATTCGAGAATGCTTCCACCATTGTTTTCATGGATCGTTCGATATCGTTCTGATCTGGTCGTTGATACGGGTATTCCGAGAATTTCATGGCAGATCCCTTCCCCAAAAATATTTTTTCGATTCAATAATTTTAAATCTACCTTACTTTTCTGCTGCATGCAAGTTGTCCGCGATTCGTGTACAATCAATAGTGGGTCACTGACCAAATGATTCCAAGCAATCTGAAGGAGGATTACGATGAACACACCATTGCCACCAAAAACCTGTACGATCGACCGACTGGTCACCAAAGAGGAAGACGTACAACGTGTGCTGAACGGCACCAAAACAGCTACCCGCCGCAACGGTCGTTATGCCGATCCGGGCGAAATCATGGAATTGCAAGGAAAGCGCTATGAGGTCTATGCCGTTTACGAACAAACGCTGGGCGAGCTGACCGATGAGGATGCGCAAACCGAAGGCTTCGCCAATCTCGAGGAGTACAAACAATACATACTCTCCCTTCATGCCGGGATGCCTTGGATTCCGCATATGAAAATGTGGGTGCACCAATTCCGTCTCGTGTAATGTTTCAACAAGTGCAGGAGCGATCCCTTGTCCTGCACTTTTACCAATATTCATAGGAGGGTCCGGTTATGTATCGCTGGATTGTTTTTCTCCATATTCTCAGTGCGATGCTTTCCATCGGACCGTTTTTTGTGTTTTTCCCATTTTTTCAAAGGGTCGCGCGAATGGAAAAAAACGAGCTTGCCGTCTTCATCGGCCTGTTCCGTTTTTGTGTCCAGCTATCCAAGCATGCGGGCCATGTGCTGGTCACCACCGGGGTCTTGCTGCTTTGGCTTGGTGGCTGGGACATTCTCACATCATGGATTTTGCTCACCTTGATCGTCATGGTGGGCTCCCTTTACTTTTTTGCCCGCGCTTTTTCCCCGATTTTGCGCGCATTGGCAGGCGCAGAACCGGCCGATCGACCTGCGATCGTCCAGCGATTGCGCCGCGCCCTATGCGGGTATTTGTTCCTCGTGCTGCTGATGCTGTGCTTGATGGTTGTGAAGCCTTCCTTCTGGTAAGGATACGGCCATACGCAAACAAACAGCCCTTTCCTCCGAACCGGTTGAAAGGGCACGTTTTTTTCGTTATCGTTTCATCACGCGTTTGTCTGGTTCCACCCTTGCACCCAGCTTGCTGCCTCAGCTCCCTTATGCGACTGGGACACCTCAAACACCCACACATTTTGCTGAGCGCCGTCCTCTTTGGCATTTTCCAACGCCAGTTCTGCGATATGCTGGTTTTCGCATTCCTGCCATCTGTGGAATCCGTCTCGCGCTTGCCACGCAACAATGATTGGCTGGTTCATGATGATACCCCTCCTCAAGTAGGACTTCTCCGGTAGTTTGTCCAATTGTCCATCTGTTAGTCTCGATGCACAGGCGAAAAAATCAATCGCAAGAAAAGGGGGTTGTGTCCATGAATCCGACATTTCCGGTTTCGGTGAAAGGGATCGTCCAAAAAGACAGCCGTTTTTTGCTGGTGAAAAATGAACGCAACGAATGGGAGCTGCCCGGCGGCCGGCTGGAGAGCGGCGAATCGCCAGAAGACTGTGTCAGGCGGGAGCTTCTTGAAGAAACAGGCTTGATGTGCTCGGTCGAACGACTGGTTTCCGTATGGCGCTTCGACGTCCTGCCAGAAAAAGAGGTGGTAATCGTCGCTTACCTTTGCAGCTGCCCCGACTCCGACAAGCTGCAAATCAGCGATGAGCATGTCGAGATCGGCTGGTTCCTGCCGGAGGAAATCCGACGTTTGCCGATTCCGCAAGGGTATGTCGAGGCAATCCGGCTCGTCGCCGGCAGCGCTATGCAAGGCGGAAACGAATCTCCCCTTTAGGCAAAAAGCGGGTGGGAACACGGATCAGCACGCTTTGTTGGTCTGAACGCTTGTCTGTATTTGACGAGTCTGAAAGCCAATAGTAGACATAAGTAGTATTATGGTCAACTTCCAACCCGCTTACTAGCGGGACTTTTCCTTTTTCCGGCTTGATCGCGAAATAAGTCCAGCCCGATTCTTCCATGACCGCTTCGATCAATTTGTCTGAAGTCTTTTTCTCTGCATACCACTTCGCTACGGTAGCGGGTAATTTCCAGTCATCCTGCGATAATTGCTGGTACGGCAGCCTGCTTAGAAACGGACTTGGCTGCTGCTGACTGCCTGCTGATGTCTTCTTTTCAGACTGAAGCTTTTTCGCTTCCGCAGCCGAATCGCTTTTTGGATAGTGGGTCAGGAGTCGCTGTATTAGCGCGTCATCGTTGTTGTAACGATACATCAGCAAGAGCATGTCGTCCGCTAATTCGGAATCCGGATAACGCTTGAGCAATTGCTCGCCGGTAGCAAGGAGGTCTGCCAGCAACGCCGCGCGCGTACTATGAAAGCTCACTTCCTGCCCGTACTGTGTCAGCTTGCTGTCGCATAAAGCGCGTGAGAACAGCGCTTTTGCCCCGGTCGCAGGATCGGCCTGGTCGAACTGGATCAACTCGAACTGTCGTTTCGCCTGCACCAGGTGATTGAATCTGCCGATATACCGGTCAAACGATTCATCATACTCCATATCACGGATTTGGCCGATCCAGAAAAAGGTTTGCCGCTCACCATGCCACAGGTAGTTATAGTACGTGAACTCGTCATGAAAAATGGCTGCGGCAAGCTCGTATTGTTTCCTCGCCCTGTCCGCTCCTTTCGCCTGATTCGCTGCTTCCTGAAGCGACGCAAGTTTCCGGACCGACGCCAGCTGCTGTTTGACATGATACCAGAATGTATCGCTTGCGATACGGTCATACCACACATACTGCAAAACAGAGTCAGCGATTATTTCCTTGCCATCGTAACGTGTGATCAGGTTTTGCAGTTCTCGAGCCGCTTGCTCGAATTGATTCGCGCGCAATGTATCAACAGCCTTCGAATAGGCAACCCAAACTTGCTTCCATTCAGGCATTTCCGTTTTTTCGAGTTGGGCGAAACCGTTCTGGTCGACATTTACATCCAACACAAACAAAAATTGGCCGGATGCATCGTACCACATATCCGCATCGCCGCTCGTCAATGCTCGCTCAAACCAGATCAGCGCCTGATCGTATTGGCCTGCGATCTGGTAGCAGCGAGCCAGCCGGTATGCCGCGTCATCTGCTCCCGGATGGTTGGGGTAGGTGCGGATAAACGCCTGCCATTGGGCGATTCCCGCCTCCGGCTTGTCATAATCCGCTCCTTTTGCCCGATACCCCTCTTCGTACTCGCCACCGAAAAAGTACGGTTTTCCCGTGATCGCTTCATACTGCTTGATCCCTTTTGCCAGCATGCCGCCCGGATAACGCGCGACGATCAGCTTTTCCACAGGTCCGGTCAGTTGAACCTGATAGCCGCTCTTCTCCCCGCTTTCATACAGCCGCCTGACTGCGTCCGGATCGCCGTGATGATATGCCAGCGCCATGTCGATCGTTTGCTCGATATAAGGGTCTCTTGTTGTGTTGGCGGCCTCACTTGCCCATTTGCGATCTTTCCCAATGTCGATTCGCCCGATGATGGCCCGATCAAGCTCGCGAGCGCCCGGTATTTTGCCAAACTGCTGTTTCAACTGCGCCACTCCGTCCGGCAAGCCTGCAATCACGTTCACGATGCCGCCAATGCCCGGCGCTTTGGCATATCGTGTCAGCCAGTCCTGGACTTGTTGCGCTGACACCTGCTGTCGTTTTGCATACAGCGATACAAGCATTTCAGCGCCCGGTTCCGTGGCTTTCTCCAAAAGCGGGAGCAGCGTCTCTTCCTGGCCAGCCGGGAGCAGTCCATCGATTGCCTCGCCTAACCGAAATGGATTGGGGATCGAGCGCTTGTCCCAGGTCCAATGCAGCAAATCCGGAAGCAGCCGTTCATCGTGCAGTTGCCGTGCAACCTCAAGCCAAAAGCTCCACTCATCGTACAACGCATCACTGTCAGCGATCGGGAAGCGCAGCCGATTGGCTTCCATCAAGATCCCTTTTTTGGCGATCGGCAGCACGCGCTCCTTCTGGCGCATGATTTCTTTTATCGTCTTCTCGCTTAGCGTCCTGTCGTTGCTGCGGTATTCACTCATGGCAGAAGAGAGCAACTTTTCAGTCGATTGAACCTGCTCAGTTGCTGCTGGGCCAGGTTCAGAAGCCGCACTGCTATCCATCAAAGGAGCGGCCAGCAAGCTCACTGTGCATAAAACGCTGACAACTTTTTTCGCATTCATAAAAACAGGTATCCCCCACACTGATCGATTCGGCCCCTATGCCTATTTTTGGCAACAAGCGGCCCATCAGTTAGACGGATACCTGGACAAAACGTTTCAGCACAATATGCCTTTTCCTGGCAAATCACGCCAATCGCTTATTTTTTCTCTTTTCGCATGATGTCGTATGGCCGAACAGGCTGGCTTACGCGCATTTTGACGATTTGCATCGCTTTATTCGCGTCTGTCAACGGATTGCCGTCCACGTCCCAAAGCTCTGTCACCTGCTGCACGAAATTGTCCCGCTTCGGACCGAAAAACTCCACTTCCGCCCCGACTTCAAAACGGTTGCGCTGCTCGATGGTTGCGATTTGGGTCGCAGCATCGTAATCGAGCACCAATCCGGCGAAATCGTACTTCGCCATTTTGGGCGGCACGCCGAAAATCTGATCCTGCTCGGAAGGATTGCCATAAAAGAAGGCTGTCGTCACCGGGCGGTTCGCCGCTTTTAAAATTTCTTCGCGCCATTCGTCCTTGAAGACAAATTCGTCCGGATTTTCACAGTATGCATCGATCACGCGGCGGTACGTATTGACAACGGTCGCCACATAATGGACGGTCTTCATCCGCCCCTCGATTTTCAAGCTTTCCACACCTGCGTCTACCATCTCCGGAATCGATTCGATCATGCACAAATCTTTGGAACTCATCGTGAACTCGTCATCGTTCTCGGAAAACAGCGGCAGCTCTTTTTTCCCGATCATCGGAAGCGCTGCTTCGTCCTCGTCCTCCACCTCTTCAAACAAATCGTACTTCCAGCGGCACGACTGGGCGCAACCGCCACGGTTGGCGTCCCGGTTCGTCATGTGGTTGGAAAGCACGCAGCGCCCCGAATAGGAGATGCACATCGCCCCATGGATGAACGCCTCGATCTCCACGTCCGTGTGTGCCTTGATCTGCCGAATCTCTTCCATCGAAACTTCACGCGCCAACACCACACGGGCGATGCCTTCTTCCGCCCAAAACTGGACGGCCTGCCAGTTGGTCGTAGATGCTTGTGTGCTCAAATGGATTTCCAGCTTGGGCGCTGCCTGCTTGCAAACCTCAACAATCGCCGGATCGGCGACAATGACCGCATCGATGCCGATCTGGTACAACGTTTGAAAATACTCCGCCATCCCGTCAAAATCTTCATTATGGGCAATGATGTTGGCGGCGACATACACCTTGGCGCCATGCTGATGGGCAAATGCGACGCCCTCTTTCATGTCGTCATAGGAAAAATTGCCGGCCTTCGAGCGTAACCCGAATTTTTGGCCGCCGATATAAACGGCGTCGGCACCGTACAGCACCGCGAATTTTAATTTTTCCAGATTCCCCGCCGGGGCGAGCAGCTCTGGCTTTTTCAATTGTTTCTTGGTAGGGAATCCGGCAGTTGCAATCTGCGTGGACATGGTTTGTTTCCTCCTTAGTAAATCTGTTGCTTGAAATAAAAGCCTGTCCCGAGCGGGCGATTCTTGTCCTGAATCTGGCTTAGTTGCTGCAGCCATTGCGCTTCGATACCAGCCTCAGGGTCTTCTGCCAACCGGTCGATCGCTTGCCGATAGATGGAGACGACTGTTTCATTGTAGCTGACAGGCTTTAAAATGCCTTCGATCTTGAAAACGTCAATGCCGCCCTGCATCATCGTCGGCAAATGCTCCAGCATGCAAATATCTTCCGCGCTCATGATGTTGGTCCCGTGACGATCTTCAAAAATCGGATACTGCTGCTCATCGCGGTTGTCTTCTTTCAGGAACAGGTTACGTTCCCCCTTATGCAGCTCCTGGACAGGATCTTTTCCCTGATGGCGCATGTAATTGCTGACCAGCTCGCGTTTGGAATGGAAAATACAGGTCATTCCGTGTACCTGGGCCTGCACTTCAATCGCGGTGTTGCGTTTGATTTCAAGCACCGCCTCAAGCGACAGCTCACGGGCCAAAATCGCGCGCGTCGCTCCTTTTGCCGCCCAATAGTTGACGGTCCGGTAGTTCGTGGATGTCGTTTCCGTGTTCCAGTGAAGCGGTATACCAGGCGCCGCTTGCCGCGCTGTCATCAAGACGGCGGGATCGCCGAACACGATCGCATCTGCTTGCAACGCTGCAAGCTCTTTGAGATAGTCTTGCAAATCGGACACTTCATCGTGATGCAGCAGCGCATTGACCACGACATACACCTTGCCTCCATGCGATTGGGCAATCTTTTTGGCTTCAGCGAGATCGTCTAGCTCGAAGCTGCCCGGCAGCCGCAATGCAAACCGCTCGTGGCCGATGCTGACGGC
This sequence comes from Brevibacillus fluminis, assembly GCF_052072235.1. Classification (GTDB taxonomy): domain Bacteria; phylum Bacillota; class Bacilli; order Brevibacillales; family Brevibacillaceae; genus Brevibacillus_D; species Brevibacillus_D fluminis_A. The sequence continues at coordinate 3,123,978 of NZ_CM125436.1, forward strand.
ATCTGCTCCGGCCAAAAACATCCGCTCTACTTCCGCCACATTCGCTGCAGTGGCGACCAATTCGGGTTTTTGTTTCTGGATCATAAGAAAACCTCGATTCTGTAAAAGGTACTTCGTACGAAATTCTATTATATACCGGATATTCTCCCCTTTTTCGGCGAATCACGAAAAATTTGCGACAAAAAAATGAACACTTTTTGTTTGTCAAGGCTTCAATGTGTTTTCGATGTGCCCGTCACAAATCACAAAAAGCAACGCGACACCTTTCCCGGATGCGCATTGCTTTTCCTGACCTGCTTTATGTTTCAATCGGATTTTTCTTAACGCGGCCGTCATCGCTTGGATACGGCTTGTTGTAAATTTCTGTGATGTAAATGCCTGCCAACAGGAAGATTCCGCCGAACAGGATGGTCATCGTGACCGGTTCTCCCCACAGCATCCATGAAAAGCCGAAAGCGAACACCGATTCCAGCGACAACAGCAGGCTGACCCGAATCGGTGTCGTGATCGACTGTGCCCGGAGCTGGACGATGTACGCGATCAACGTTCCGATCACCAGCTCGAACAAGTAGGCGTACCAGCCGTACGCGGATAGCTGTTTGGGCGCCGGCTCAAGGAGCAGGGCCAACACCGTGTCGATGACCCCGACAACCGCGAGCTGCACCATGGCAAAAAGCAGCGGATTGACGGGCTCTTCCTTTTCGTACGTGCGGTCGACATAGACGGTATGGGTGGCGAAGCAAAGGGCGCACAGCAGGACGAGCAAATCGCCGCTGTTCACCCCTTCAAAGCTGCCATCCCACGAAAACAGGCATAATCCGAGAAATGCGCAAAGACTGCCGAGAATTGGCCCTTTCTGGATCGGCTTGCGCGACCACAGAAAGTATAGAAATGGGACCATGACCACAGCCGTACCGGTAATCATGCCTGCTTTGCCCGGGGTCGTCAAATCGATCCCGTAAATCTGGGCCGTGTACGCCAGACAAAGCAAGAAACCGGAGAAGATACCTGCCTTCCAATAAAACGGCGTCATTTCTTTGATCCGCTTCCATTGCCAAATGGCGAGGATCAGGGCGGCTGCCAAAAAGCGGGAGCCGGTGAAAAAGAGTGGCGACATTTCAGCAAGCAGGTCTTTTGCTAGGATGAATGTATAGCCCCAGCTGATCGCAATCCCTAGAAGGGACAGATCCGCAAGAAGCCGTTTCCTGGATACATGCACATTAACCAATCAGCCTTTCTGTTTTGCGAGTGATTACGAATACATTTGCTGCTGCAGCTTGCGGATTTCGTCGCTGGCAATGTATTCGTCGAATGTCATCATTTTGTCGATGACGCCTTTTGGCGTGATTTCGATGATGCGGTTTGCGATCGTTTGCACGAACTGGTGGTCATGGGAGACGAACAGGACCGTGCCGTCAAAGTCGATCAAACCGTTATTGAGCGCTGTGATCGATTCCAGGTCCAAGTGGTTCGTCGGCTCGTCGAGAAGCAGTACGTTTGCGCCTGTCAGCATCATGCGGGACAGCATGCAGCGCACTTTCTCGCCCCCGGAGAGGACGTTGCATTTTTTCAACGCTTCTTCACCGGAGAACAGCATGCGGCCCAGGAAGCCGCGAACGAATGTCTCATCCGGATCTTTGGAGTATTGACGCAGCCATTCCACCAGGTTGAGATCGGATGTGAAGTATTCCGAGTTGTCTTTCGGGAAGTACGCACGGGATGTGGTGACGCCCCACTCGAAATTGCCGCTGTCCGCCTCGATCTCGCCCATGAGAATTTGGAACAGTGTCGTTTTTGGCAAGCCGTTCGGTCCGACAAACGCGATTTTGTCCCCTTTGTTAACCGTGATTGTGAAATTGTCGAGCACTTTTTCGCCGTCAACCGTTTTGGTGAGGCCTTCGATGATCAGCAGATTTTTGCCTGCTTCGCGCTCCGGCTTGAAGTTAATAAATGGATATTTACGGCTGGATGGTTTGATGTCTTCCAGCGTGATTTTATCCAGCAATTTTTTACGGGACGTCGCTTGCTTGGATTTGGATGCGTTCGCGCTGAATCGGGCGATAAAGCTTTCCAGTTCCTTGATTTTCTCTTCTTTCTTTTTGTTCGCATCGCGCATCAGCTGCAGTGCCAGCTGGCTGGATTCGTACCAGAAGTCGTAGTTACCGACATACATCTGGATTTTGCCGTAGTCGATATCTGCGATGTGCGTGCACACTTTGTTCAGGAAGTGACGGTCATGGGATACGACGATCACGGTGTTTTCATAATCGAGCAGGAAGTTTTCCAACCACATGACGGAATCGAGGTCCAAGTGGTTGGTCGGCTCATCCAGAAGCAGGATGTGCGGGTTGCCGAACAGCGCTTGCGCCAAGAGAACGCGGACTTTTTGGCTGCCATCCAAATCTCTCATGTATTTATCGTGCAAATCCGCCGGGATGCCGAGACCGATCAGCAAGGACGCTGCGTCGGATTCTGCTTGCCAGCCGTTCAATTCCTCGAATTCACCTTCGAGTTCGGATGCTTTGATCCCGTCTTCTTCGGTGAAATCCGCTTTGGAGTACAGCGCATTTTTCTCTTCCATGATCGCGAAAAGACGGTTGTGCCCCATGATGACGGTTTTTAACACTTCCACGTCATCGAACTCGTAATGGTTTTGCTTCAGCACGGCGATGCGCTCGCCCGGTGTTACGCTGACATGTCCGCTGTTCGGCTCGATTTCGCCGGACAAGATTTTCAGGAACGTGGATTTGCCGGCACCGTTCGCCCCGATCAGGCCGTAGCAGTTGCCTGGTGTGAATTTGATGTTAACGTCTTCGAAAAGCGGCCGTTTTCCGTACCGCAGTGTTACGCCTTGTGTACTAATCATTCGTGTATACCTGCTTTCTATCAGTTGTTAAGTCGTGTTACGCTTTTTTGTTTTGCTGTTGAATCTCTTCCACTAATTCAGACAGCTCCGTCCAGCGCTCCAGCGTCTGCTCGAGTTGCTGTGACAGCTGCTGTTCCTCTGCGTACAGCTTTTGCACCTTCTCGATATCGCTGCCCGCCTTGGCGATCTCGGTCTGGATCTGTGCGATCCGTGCTTCCATCGCCGCGATTTTGTCCTCGATCTCGTCCCATTCCTTCTGCTCTTTATAGGAGAGCTTGCGGGTCCGGTTTGCGGTGCGCGACGCAGCGCTGTCCGTTTTGCTTTCGGCTGCTTTGGCAGTTGCCTGGTTTTTCACCTGCTCCGCCTGAAGCGCCTGCTCTTCTTTGCGCATCTCGAGGTATTCGCTGTAGTTGCCGTTGAAGCGGCGGATCGAGCCGTCTCCTTCGAAAGCGAACAGATGATCCACGGTCCGATCGAGGAAGTAGCGGTCATGGGAGACGGTGATGACCGCACCCGGGAACTGCTCCAAGTAGTCTTCCAGAATCGACAGCGTCTGAATGTCCAGATCGTTCGTCGGCTCATCGAGGAACAGGACGTTCGGTTCGCCCATCAGCGTCCGCAACAGATAGAGCCTGCGGCGCTCGCCACCGGACAGCCGGCTGATCCACGTATATTGCAGATGCGGCGGGAAGAGGAAGCGTTCCAGCATTTGCGACGCCGTAATCATTTCGCCGTCAGCGGTGCGGATGACCTCTGCCGCTTCCTTGATATAGTCGATGACGCGAAGCTTTTCGTTCATCTCCACATTTTCTTGCGTATAGTAGGCGAGCTTCACCGTGCTGCCCGTAACGATTTCACCTGAATCCGGCGCGATGCGCCCTGCCATCATGTTCAGCAGCGTCGATTTGCCGCTGCCGTTCGGGCCGATGATGCCCAACCGATCGTCCGGCAGCACGATATAGTTCAAGTCGTGGATCAGCGTGCGGTCCCCAAACTGTTTGGAGACATGTTCGAGTTCCAGCACTTTTTTGCCCAGTCGACTTGCACCAAGCGCCATATCCAAATTGTCCGCAGGTCCATCCACTTTCTGGTCGCGCAGCGCCTCTGCCCGCTGCACCCGTGCCTTTTGCTTGGTCGTGCGCGCTTTCGCTCCGCGCCGCAGCCAGGCAAGCTCACGTCGCAGCAAATTTTGCCGCTTGTCTTCCATCGCCAGCTCGCGCTCTTCACGCTCTGCTTTCTTTTCGAGGAAAGAGGCGTAGTTGCCCTCGTAGCTGTACAGCTTGCCACGGTCCAGCTCGAACGTGCGGTTCGTCACGCGGTCAAGGAAATAGCGGTCATGCGTCACCATCAAGAGCGCGCCTTTGTATCGCGCCAAATACTCCTCCAGCCACTCAACCGTTTCGTTGTCAATATGGTTGGTTGGCTCGTCGAGAATCAGCAAGTCAGCTGGCTGGATCAACGCGCGCGCCATCGCAACCCGCTTTTTCTGCCCACCGGACAGCTGTGCGATCGGCTGCTGGAAATTGGTGATGCCAAGCTTGGTGAGAACGGTTTTGGCATTCGTTCCGGCGTCCCAGGCATTGAGCGCATCCATCCGCTGCTGAACCGTGAACAGCCGCTGCTGCTTGCGTTCGTCATCCGGCGCTGCTTCCAGCTCGGATAAAGCCAGCTCGTAGTCGCGCAGCACTTGCATCAATGGCGAATCGCCGTAAAAGACCTGATCCAGCACGGTTCCCTGCTGGTCGAATTCAGGATTTTGCGGCAGGTAGACACTTTGAAAATGGTTGGCATGCACGATTTTGCCAGAATCAGCCGACTCCAGTCCGGCGATGATCTGCAAAAGCGATGATTTCCCTGTGCCGTTGATCCCAATGAGCCCGATTCGCTGCGATTCTGCTATATGAAAGGAAATGTTGTCGAACAACACCTTTTCCCCATAGCTTTTCGAAAGTTGTTCTACAGTCAACAGATTCAATGTATCAACTCCATGCCTCTTTGAATCAAATATCTCCATTGTTACAGATAAGAGTCAGTCTTGTCAAAGAAAAATGGTTTTTGTTCACATAATAATTGTTATGTCATGTTGGATTGACAGAACGGAGAAACGAGCATAAAAGCTGCAAGCCTGAGTTGACCTGGGAAGCACGTAATCTAATCGATTGGAAAATCCGTGCCATCCGCTAATCGATTGATCCATTTAGAACTTATTTAACGTATTTGACCCATTTCTTTGCCTTAAAGGCAAGGGAGTTTAGCTTTTACCTATTGTGAAATGTTTCTTACTCGAGAATTACTTTTCATTTTCACAATTATTCCGCATCCGATTAGTAGGCTTGATTGTGTTAAACCTACATTGCACGAGGAGGGTTCATCATGAAAAAAAGAATTGCAATTTTGTCCACCTGCTTGGTGATTGCTGGAATCACTTCTGCCTGTGGTACTCAAAGTACAAGCTCTTCTTCTCAAGCAACATCGCCCACTACTCAAACAGCAACTTCTAACTCCCAAACATCAACTTCTGATCAACCAACTGAGATCAAAATTGATATGAACGAATTCTCATACTCAATGGGTGATATTAAAGTAAAAGCAGGAGAAAAAATTCACTTTGTTTTGACCAACTCCGGTAAAGTAGAACATGACATTAACAATGATGAACTTAAGTTAGATAAAGATGTTCAACCTGGTAAAACCGAAACATTAGACTGGACTGCCCCTTCGAAAACAGGTACCTATCAAATCATTTGTGACAAGCCAGGTCATAAAGAAAAAGGCATGACATTAAATTTAATCGTTGAATAACGAATTTTCTTCCTAACAATCTTACCGACGGTTCATCCAAATCCGTCACATATAAATAATTTCTGCATTTTACAATGAAAAACCCCTCTCATTTGGGGAGGGGGGTTCATCGAAAAAACCGGAGAATCCTTGAAGATAGGATTCGCCGGTCTTTTACAATGGCTTGACGACAGCGACCACCTGCTTGCCGCTCACCTGTATGCCTTTTTCCTGCATGCCACAATGCTTGAGGTCACGGACGAGCTGCTCGATCCGCTCTTTTGCCGCCTGGCTCTCCTTCTTTTCGAGCCGCACCACCAGCTCAACCGCATCCCCCGCGGTCAAAATTCGCTCCGCCTGACGCTTTTTCGTGTCGTAATCGTGCTCTTCGATGTAAGCGCTCAGACGAATTTCTTTTGTTTTCATGCCTTTTTCCGCCTTGCGCTCCTTTTGCTTCTCCTGGTTCAGCTGCTTTTTATGAGAAGTCTGGTCAACCAGCTTGCACGGCGGCGGGCTTGAACTAAGCGAAAGGCAGACGAGGTCGACTTTCAAGTCCTTTGCCATTCTCAACGCTTCTTTCGTGGAGACGATCCCCAAATCCTCGCCATTCACACCGGTCAACAGCACTTCGGCTGCCTTGATTTTTTCATTTGCGATCATGTCAGCTTCCACCTGCCACTCTTTCCTTTATCTTTTTATTGTACCATGCAAGAGCGCTGTTGCCTCATGAAAGAGCGCGCATCCCCATACAAAAAAGCCCGATCCGGCGAATCGAGCTTTCTTTCTTGCTTGCCTGTTCCCTTAAAAAAGCGGCAGGTTGTCCAAATTATTCGATTTATCCCCATCGGGGATGCTGCGCAAATGCTGGTCTCCATCCCGCCCTTTGAACAGCTGGACGTTTTCAATTTCACCCTGCGCCGCCAATCGCTGTGCGACCATATAATCCACCTCATTGCCGTTGGACAGGCGCAGCTGAATGATGTCGCCATCGCCGTTTTTGCGCACGGCCACGACGTGTGGCTTCTGTTCGTTTGCCATGGTGTTTCCTCCTTTGCAAGCATTCTTACGTTATCATCTCCATTCAGCCAAATCCCATGCAGCGTGCTTCGGACAAAAAATAAGGACGATCATCTCCACTCTCCTGGAAAGATCGTCCCTTGTGTTTCACTTGATTCACTTGTTCCGCCTTTGTTTTCGTCCGTCGCGATCGCATATCCACCAATGCGAAGATGCTCCGATTGTCCGCCGGATTTCGTCTGCCTTCCCGAACCAGCTTGTCGCGCTGCTTTTGGGCTTTGCTTTTTGCCATGTGCGTGGCCTCCTCATTCAATTGTTTGAGAAAAACGCAGCCCGCCAAGCTTTTGGCGGCGCCACGTCTTACGTTGTCTTCCTATTCTACGTCCGATGCCTCTAACCATGCAATCCCTTTTTGCTCCAGTTCCGCTGCCCACGAGGACGGGTGCGGCGCATCGGAGATCAAGAGGTCGACAGCTTCCAGCGGGGCGATTTGGCAAAATGCCTGTACGCCGATTTTGCTGGAATCTGCGAGCACGATGACTTCTTTTGCCACACTGATCATTTTGCGCGTGACCATCGATTCGCTCAAATCATAATCGCTGATGCCGGTCACCAGCGAAACGCCGCCGACGGAAATGAAGGCGCGGTCCACATGAAAAGCGGACAGGAAGCTTTCGCACAGCGCGCCGCCGCTCGATTGCTGCTCCGGGTTAAGCTCGCCGCCCAACATGATGACTTTGCCGCTGAACACATGATTGTGGATCGCGTTGATCAGGAGGGATGCGACCGGAACGGAATTCGTCAAGATCGTCAGCCGTTTGCGATCGCGGATCGAGCGGGCCAACTCAAGCACCGTCGTGCCGGTATCCATGAGAATCGTATCGCCGTCTTGCAAAAGGGAAGCTGCCTTTTGCCCGATTCGCTGCTTGGCCTCGCGGTTGAGGTCCTGCCGGTTCTCGTAGGGAGGCTCGCCCGCCTGGTAGCCGCGTTTTACAGCACCGCCATAGACGCGGGTGAGCAGCCCCAGCTTCTCCAACACATCCATATCGCGCCGAATCGTCTCGCTCGATACTTGCAGACGCTCCGCTAACGAGACGACCTTTACTTTGTTGTTGCGATTCAGTTCATCCAAAATAATGCTTTTTCGTTCCTCGGATAAGAGCGACAATGGGCTACCCTCCTTGTCTCAGCGGGATGCACTCTCGTTTGGGGATGGTCAAGGTAACGGGCGTGTTGACCTGGCACCACTCCAGTGCGCCCGTATTCAGCACATCGACAGAAAGCTGCACGTCGCGCACATCCACCTGGTAGCGGATCACATTCCCTTTCAATGTGACGCTGCGGACGATTCCCGGCACGTCCCACCCGGCTGTCGCATCCGCGCTGCCAAGCTGCTGACCCGCGGAAATGGCGATCACCTCCGGCCGAATCGCATAGCTACGCTCCGTCGGGTAGTTCACACCTGTCAGGGCGCCCAGCTCCCCAGCCGTAAACACGTTGTAGCTGCCGATGAAGCGGGCGACGAATTCACTCGTCGGCGCAGCGTAAATTTCGGCTGGTGAGCCGTATTGCACCAGCTCGCCTTTGTTCATGATGAACACCCGATCCGACACCGTCAGCGCTTCCTCCTGGTCATGGGTGACGAAAATCGTGGTAATCGACAGCTCCTGCTGGATTTTTTTCAGCTCGATTTGCAAGCTTTTGCGAATTTTCGCATCCAAGGCCGACAGCGGCTCATCGAGCAGGAGCACTTTAGGCTCGACCACCAGCGAGCGGGCGAGAGCCACCCGTTGCTGCTGCCCGCCTGACAGCTGGTGCGGGTACGACTTCTCCCTGCCGGTCAAATCGACCAGCTGGATCATCTTTTCGACTTTCCCGCGATAATCGGCAGGACTCATCCCCTTCATTTTCAACCCGAAGCTGATGTTTTCAAATACGTTCATATTGGGAAACAGCGCATACGATTGAAACACCATCCCGACGCTGCGCTCTTTCGGAGCCAGTTGGGTAATATCCGTATCCCCGATGTACATCCGGCCGCCGGCGTCGATCTCATGCAGACCGGCGATGCAGCGCAAGAGCGTGCTTTTCCCGCAGCCGCTCGGCCCGAGCAGCGTGACCAGCTCCCCTTTTTCAATCGTGAGCGAAACATTTTTGAGCACCTGGGCATCCTGAAAGTGCTTTGTCACCTGATCAATCCGAACATAACTCATTTTCTGCCCTCCTTCTGCATGCGACCGAGCCGCAAAATCACCCAGGATAATAGGAAGATCAACACAAAGTACGAGACGACGATCGCGCTGGACAAATGGCCGTTTTCGTCCATCCTGCGCTTCAGGTAGATTTGGATCATCTCGTAATGGCCGCCGATTAACAGATTCGCCAAGACGAATTCGCCGAACAAAATCGAGAACGACAACAAGGTGGAAACCATGATCCCCGGCAAAATAGTAGGAAAAATGACGCGCCAAAACGCTTGCATTTTGCTGGCGCCCAAAAGCTCTGCCGCATCGACCAGGCGTACGGCGTCCACCGTCCGCATGCTGTTGCGAATGCCCTGGTACATATACGGCAGGATGCTGATGAAGTAGGCGCCGATGACGATCCACACCGTGCCTGACAGCTCGATTGGACCGCTCGAGTAAATTTTGATCAAGCCGACGGCGAGCACGACGGGCGGAATGGCATACGGCATGGTTACCAACGCCTGAAACCACCGCTCCCACCTTGGCAGGTAAACCGTAACAATGAAAATCGACGGCACCATCGTCACAAGGCTGGCCACGATGGTCACCCCGCAGACAAACAACGTCCGTCCGATCGCATCCATGAAGCGCGGATCAGCATACAGATCCGCATACCATTGAAACGTATAGCCTTCAGGAAGCACCGTCCGGTACCAGTCAGTGGCGATCGAATAGAGAAACGTCGCCAAGAGCGGCAAAAAGAGATAGACCAGCACGATGGTGATCGTCGAGGTATGCAACCATTTGCGCTCTTTCATTGCAAATCCCTCCTGACCCGCCGCATCATCGTCTCATTGAACCAGATCGCGACCACCATGATGATCGCCAAAATGACGGCAAGCGCGCCTGCAAGCTCCGGCTTCACGTAAATATCGCCGGAAACCATCGTCCCGATCCGGATCGCCAACAGATTGTAGTTGCTGCCGACCAGCGCATAGGCGGTCGCATACGCGCCCATCGCATTGGCAAACAAAATACTGAATGTTCCGGCGATTCCGGGAAGGACGACGGGAATGCCGATGGAACGCCAAAACTGAAAGGTGGATGCCCCGAGCAGTGTGGCAGATTCCCGCCACTGCTGATGAATCCCGAAATAAGTCGGGTACAGCATGAGAATCGCGAGCGGCAGCTGAAAGTAGAAGTAGACAAAGGCCAGTCCCGTCCAGCTGTACAAGTCAAATGAGGCGAACACATCCCAGCCCCACTGCTTGAACAAAAGCGTAAACAGCCCGTTGCTGCCGAGCAAAATCATATAGGCAAACGCAAGCGGCACCCCGGCAAAGTTGGACGTCATGTTGGACAGCATCAGGATGAACTCGCGGCTTTTTGCGGAAAATCGGGTGATCGAGTACGCGGCAAAGAGTGCGATGAGAATCCCGGCGATACTAGAGAAAAACGAGATGAAGATGCTGTTTTTCAAAGCGACCAAATAAAATTTGTTGGTTAGCGCCGTCGCGTATTGAGAGAGGGTCCACGCCCCGCCGCCGTCTGCGGTGAAGCTGCTGATGACCATCGCGATCAGCGGCAGCAGCATGAAAGCGACCGTAATGAAAAGAAACGGAAGCAAAAACAAGTACAGCATTTGATTGCGAGTCTTCCAACGCATCGTACGTCTCCCCTTTGTAGCAGATGTCCCCCCGCCCACGCAGGGGGAATCCGCTCATGCGTCCGTTCACGATTCGAGCAAAAACGGATAGGAATGTGTAATCATTGCCTCCGATGGATCGATGCCCAACAACTTGCATACGAGCGGCGCAACAGCCAGCTGCGGCATCGATTCTGAATAGGCCCCCGGCTGAAACGCTGAGCCAATCGCATAGAACGGAACATGACGCTCTGCGTCTCCTGTGCCGCCATGCTGTCCATCCTCATTCATGCCATGATCGGCCGTAATCATGATCTGATAGCCGGCGTCCATCCATTCGGGCAGCAGATTCGCCAAAATGACATCCATCTCGATCGCCCTGCCGCGGTATTGCTTGGAATTGGAGCCATACACGTGTCCGGCATGGTCCAATCCCATCGGATGAATATAAAGAAAGTGCGGATCATGTTTGCGGCGAATGATTTCGGCATCAAGGATGAGATGCGAGTCGGGGTACGCGTCTTCGAAGTAAAAGCTGCCGCATTGGATCGGTTTGCTTTCATCGTCTTGCTGGCGATCCTCGATAAAATGAAACGGTGCCCGGTTATACAGTTCGCTTACCCAATAATAGGCGGCCGCACCATTGCGCAAACCTGCCTCGCGCGTGAGATGAAACAAGCTTTTCTCCTTGGAGAGCCGTACCGCTTGATTGGAGGTGATGCCATTGACCGAGCTTGGCGTACCGGTGAGCAGCACTTCGTAGAGCGGTCGAGACATGCTGGGCAATTCCGAGATGACCTTCAGATGCGCAGCTTTTCCTTTTTCGACCAAATGGTTGAGAAAGCCCATCTGCGTCCGCGCCGTTTCATACTGCAGTCCGTCGATTACGACCAGTATTACTTTCTGCGTCATGTAAGCCTCCTTGCCGCTTGCTTATTTGACATTGACGAGCACTTGTTCTTGCCACAGCTGCGGCAGTTTTTTCGCTGTTTCTTCCCAATCTTTGTAATTTTTGATCGGCTTTGCATTCGCGTATTGTTCTTTTGGAATCAGTTTGCTCGCAACATCGTCAGGCAGCTTTACACTGTCGCGGATCGGGCGGGCAAAGCCTTTCGCCAGGTTGATTTGACCGGCATCGCTCAAAATGTATTCGCGCGTAAGCTTCGCTGCGTTCGGATGAGGCGCGTATTTGTTGATGATCGTCGCATAGCCGCTGACGACGCTGCCTTCTTTTGGAATCGCCACTTCAAAACGGTTCGGATCGATTTGGTCGCGGTAGCCGAGCGAGTTGAAATCCCACAGGAGTCCTACTTCCACCTCGCCTTTCTCAAAGTTGGCTGTCTTTACTTCCGCACTGGAAAGACGTCCCTGCTTCGCCAGATCGGCAAAGAAATCGATGCCTGGCTGAATGTTTTTCTCATCGCCGCCGAATGCAATCGCGGCCGCCAAGACAACCATCTGCGCCTGCGCAGCTTTTTGCACGTCGCCGATTGCAACCTTGTAGGTGCCGTTTTTCAGATCAGCCCATGATTTCGGCGGGTTTTTGACCAGTTCTTTATTCGCGATGATCGAGATCGTGCCTTGGTACCCGACGATCCAGTTGCCGTCCTTGTCTTTGGCCCAGTCGGGAATCTCGTCAAAATAGGAAGTTTTATAAGGCTGTGTGACGCCTTTCTCAACGGCAACCGGGCCGAAGGCGATTCCAACGTCCCCGATGTCTGCTGTCGGGTTGTTTTTCTCGGCGTCGAATTTGGCAATCTCCTCCGCGCTCGACATGTCGGTGTCCGTGTGCTTCAATCCATATTTTGTGCCGATGTCATTCCACGTGTCCTTCCAGTTCGCCCAGGAATCCGGCATCCCGACGCTGATGACCTCGCCTTCCTGCTTTGCTTTCGCTTCGACCTCTTCTTTTGTCAACGGCTTCTCCTCGGCGGGTGCGGCACTGTTCCCCCCTTGGCTGGTCCCTGAACCGTTCGTCGTGGTCGTCGAGCAGGCAGCCAAGGCGACAACCATCGTTCCCGCCAACGCGCCGCCAAGCCATTTGTACCATGTGCTGCTTGTTGCCATTTCCGTTCACTCCTCTTGTTTTTTGTGGTTTGTTTCACTTGTTTGACTTCTTCTAGTCTAGGGAACAGATGTTAATTGGCTTTGCAATTTGTGTAAAAAGAGTATGAATAGTTTGTGAGGATTAGACTACCCTTTTCTTAATAAAAACCGCATAAAACCGGTAAAGCGGGGGAATCTACTGTCGTAGTCATGATTTCCATGTACAGGAGGCAGCAGGCATGTCCAAACAAAACGGCGTCAAAAATGAAATGGGAAAGAAAGAAAATCCCTCGCAAACCCGGGCTTCCAACACACTCTCCAAAGAAGAAACCAAATCAAAGCAACAGGGAGAATAGCAAGAGCCTTACGCTCTTCTCTTCTCCCTGTTTTTTACTTTCGCCTGTATTCTTTTTCGCCCTTGTACGCCAGCCAATTGCGCATGATGGAACGGATTTGGCCTTTTCGTTCGATAAGCAGGCGGAGGATGAACGCACGCTCCGCATCGCTGCATACATGGTGCGGAACATCATGGACCAGTTGGGTCAATTCCTCATCGCCCAGCGCCTCGATTTTTGCGATCATCGGCTCCAAATAGGCGAACCGCCGCGTAAGCCGGACCATGCCTTCCGACACATGATAAAATTTCCAGAGCTTTTGCCAATACGGTTCATCCCACTTGTGCCGCTCCCATTTATGCGGTGAACCGTACAGCGTAAGCCCGTGATCGATGAGATACCAGTCATACGGTTCATCCGGATTGTTGCGGTACAACATCATGTTTTTTCCTGCAGCGCGATCGATATTCGTAATCCACGCATCAAAAACCACAACCATCCGCAGCAAATCCACATGTTTGATATGCCGCTTTGCGCGCTGCCGGATTTCTTCCGGCAATTGCCGCCACATCACGACTTCACGCGCTTGAACGCTAACCGACACCACTCCTGTGCGGGCGACGCCATCGGGACCCGCGACGGTTGCAAGCTGCAGCTCGGCTGCCGGCAGTCCGAGCCTTGCAGCAAGCTTGGCTGCGATCCATTCATTGGCGATCAGCGGTCCCGAATAATACGCCTGCTCCTTTGTCGCGAATTTGAAATAACCGCTTCGTCCCGCATTCGACCCAACTTTCCAGACTGCCCCTTGCCGTTTTTGCACCATCTCTTCCCGCAGCTTCCAGCGCTCAATCATGTCGGCCAGCCTCCTGTTGAGCGGCTGTATTCGACTCAACCGGGTGTTTCGGCAATTGCGCAAATAACGCCATGTACCGTGCCGCAATTTTTCGCCAATCGTACATCTCGGTTCGCTTCAAGCCTGCGCGTATCCGCTCTTCGGTACACGAGGCGTTGCGCCAAATGTTGAGTATGCTGCCCGCAATCGCCCTGCTTGTCACTGCGGGAATGACCTCCGCTACTTCACTCGAGACGAACTCGGACAGGCCGCCTGAGCGCGTCGAAGCGAGCGGAACTCCATTGGCCAACGCCTCAAGGGCGACCAAACCGAACGATTCCTGCTTGCTCGGCACGATGACCACCCCGTGCTTGGCATACTGGTTTGCGACCTGTTGCGGCGGCAAGAAGCCAAGCCATGTCACATATGGTTCCAGCTTCCATTTTTTCACCAAGGCATGAAGGCGCGCCTGATAGGCAGCGGTGCTTGCGCGGCCGATGATCGTCAAGTGGACATAAGGCGCGCGCTTTGCCAACATGGCTACTGCTGCCAGCAATTCTTCGATGCCTTTTTGCTTGGTGAGCCTCCCGACAAAAAGCAAGCTTGTACGTTGCTGCTGATCATGGGGCGCCGTTCGTCTGATGCCGTTTTCGATGACATCGATTTTTCGCTTGCATGCCGGATCATTCGTTTGCAAGACGTTTTTTAGCCACTTGCTCGGCGCCACGATCCGATCGGCCAGCGCGCACAGCCGCTGCTGCCGCCCGGACACGACGGCACGTCCAGCCGTTCTCGCCTCTTGCTTGACAAGCGAATGACAGGTATAAACGATCGGAATGCCGTACATTTTCCGATAATAATGGGCCAAATTGGCAAAGCAGACGCTGTGGATGTGAATGACATCGGGCAGCGGCCACTGATTTCGCCGAAGCCATAGCACGGTCGGTTCGTATTGGTTTTTCTTCCTCGCCGCAGAATAAAAAGGCTCCCGATCCGGCAGATGAATGATTTGCAGCGGTCCGCAATCCTTGACCTGGAGTTCCGGTTCCGCATGATGCGTGATCAGCGTCACCCTCGCGCCATACTGAACAAAGCTGTTGGTTAACTCGGAAGCGACGATGCCGAGCCCGCCGATGATGCGGGAGGTTTCGAATTCATTGGTCAATACCCATATCTTCACCTCATCCACCCCGCTTCATATAGGCATGCAACTTTTGCAAAAAGCCCGTCACGTTTGCTCGTGCCCGCTGTTCCTGCTGAAGGGACTGCTCCAGCTCCCGTTTCCCTTCATCCGTACGGGTGTTGTATTTTCGCAAAATCCGATACGTTTTATGTGGAAATAACAGCCACGCTGCCAAAAGGGCATATTCTTCCTTCGCGATTCTTTCAACGCTCTCATAGCCTTCCAGAATCGTTTGCGCGATGGAAAAATCCCAGTCATTGCTCTTGTTCGCCAAACGAATCAACCGGTAAATATCATAGATCCGCAGATCCATCCGAATCGTTTCGAAATCGATCAGGATCGGACCCGTTTTGGATATGACCATATTTTTGGGGCCGCAATCGGCATGGCAATACGTTTTGACTTCTTTCGCCTGCTGGCACAGATCGGCATAGCGGCTTTTGGCAAGCATCTCGATCGCCACATCCGCATCGTGCACGATGTTTTTTCCGTGCTCCTGGAAAAAATCGGCCAATCCTTCGGAAAGACGTCCTCTCTCCGCTTTTTTCACGTATTTCGTGATCATTTGGCGATACAGCAAAAATTGCTCGGGCCATTTCCCCAGCCATTCCCGGGCCGCGCAGGCCGCAAGCGAAATGCCGCGGGCGGCCTGATGGAAAGCGGCCAGTTCGCGCGCGCATGTCCGCATGTCTTCATGATCCCTGGGGTCGGGCATTTGCCCGTCGATCCAGGGAGTGATGACATAATGCTCTTTCGCTCCTGCGCTTTTCATGTGAATCAGCTTGTGGTGCGCCTCGTCCGGATCACGCCAGCAAATGTTGCTGTAGCCTTTTCGTTTCAGCTTGCGAAGCAGCCGATCGATCCAGATCACCTCGTCGGCTTCATACTTCAAACGCTTGATACAGTATGTCTTTCCATTTTGCGCCGTGACACGGTACACACCAGCTTTCACTTGCTCGCTTGCTGCTACCTTCAACTGGAAGTGTCGGGCCAGGCGCACGACCATTTTTTGTTGTGCATTCACTGTGCCTCACCTCTTTTTCGCCTTCTCCATCGCAATGATCCAGCTAGTAATAGAGAATGCCATTCTTGCGAAAAACGAAACGGACAAATTGACTCGGTCAAATACCCGTCTTCATTTCCCTATCCGCAATCTACTATTACACTTGTCTATACCTTTTGGACACGATGCTCATATGGTATCGAAAGGGAGAAAGCAGGGTGAAGCCGTTCGGGCAGCAAAAACCGCTGCGCACAGCAAATTCTGATTGGTAGCAATCGTTCCCGCGTCAAAAAATCGCAGGTTACGTGAGGTGAGTTCCCGATGAAGCTATTGTTTATTGCACCCGGTGCCAAACCTGTCTCTGCGGAAACAGGAGGATCAGTGGAAATTTCCATCTACCAGATTGCCAAACGATTAGCGAAAAAGTATCAGGTCACCGTGCTCTGTCGCTCCTCTCCCAAACTGCCGAAGCGTTCTCGCGAGGGCAAGTTGACGATCGTGCGCATTCCCGCACAAGGAAACTATGTGAGCAATGTGATCCGTTATGTGAAAAAAAACAAGTTTGACTGTATTCACATTGACAACCGACCGCACTATATTCCTGAGTTGCGCAAGACACTCCCCGAAACGCCGCTCATCTTAAGCTTGCATTCCCTTACTTTTATGGACCGGCTGGAAGAGTCGCAGCAACAGGAAATTTTGCAGCAAACCAGCGCCGTCGTCTGCAATTCGCAGTTTATCACCCACTATTATCAGCAGCGGTTTCCCCAGCACCGTTCCAAGCTAACCTGCATCTATTTGGGGGTCGATCTGGATCAGTTCCGGCCGCCGCAGCCGTTGCGCAAGCAGAAAGAACGTGCACGCCACCAGGTGGAGAACACGTACAATATTTTGTATGTCGGTCGCGTCATTCCGATGAAAGGCATTCACATCCTGATTGCCGCCGCCGGGATTGTCCGTCGGATGCATGAGCATACAAGGCTGGTGATTGTCGGTGAATGCACGCCTGGCTATCGCAAAGAACTCGAAAAAGAAGCAGACGAAAAAGGGGTACGCCTGACCTTCATCCGCAAAATGTCGCCCAAGCGCGTGCATCGTGCATACTGGCTCGGCGATTGCCTCGTCTGTCCAACCCAGTTTCAGGAAGCGTTCGGCCTCGTCAATGTGGAAGCGATGGCATGCGGGCTACCGGTTATCGCCTCCAATCGCGGTGGCATTCCGGAAATCATCCACAGCGAAAATGGCATCTTGATCGACGAGGCGGATTCCCCCGAACGTTTCGCCAATGCCATTGACCTGCTCATTACATCCCCTGCGCTTCGCGATGAATTGGTTGAGCGCGCATCGATCACCGTGCGCCTCGCCTTCAGCTGGGACAAAACGGCCCATCACTACAGACTGCTCTATAAGCAGCTGCTTCCGCCCGAGCCTGAACCGGTAGATGTCGCTTGAGAGTAGGGTTACACGGTTGATTCGCTCCTTTTGCAGGTACAAAAAGAACCGTCCCAGCTGCATGTGCAACGTTGACGGTTCTTTGTTTCGCGTTTAGATGGCTGGCGGTTCCATGCCCATTTGCGCCCATTCTTCCTGGCTAGGCCCGTAAACGCCAGGTACTGGCAACCCTGCCTGCCGCATCAAAATGGTCATTTGTCCGCGATGGTGAATCTGATGCGAAATGAGGATGGAGAGCGTAACGCCATTTGGCCATTTCTGGCCGTACATCTCACATTCTTCTACCAGTGATGCATCGGTCCATTGGCTTTTCACCGCATCAAGCAAAGCGGCGCTTGCCGAACGGTACGCATCGGCGATCTCCTTGGCGGATGTCGGCAATGCGGCATCATGGTGAGGCGCATCGAACGCAAGCCCGGTTCGGCTCATCATTTCATGCAGCGTGGTGACGATGTGCCAGGCGAGTCTGCCGAGCGTACGGCCCCCAGGGATTACCTCTTGCTGTAAGGACGCATCTGTCAGTACATCGAGAATTTTTTGCGTACCGGCCGCTTCATGGCCCCACTCTTGTTCAAATGCTTGAATGGTTTGGAACATGGGAAACCCCTCCTCTATTTGATTAAACCGTCTTCCACCATGTGTCGAAAGGCGTGACAGGCAAATGGCGTTTGTGACGGGTCATCATGAATTTCGCTTCCAGCTTGCTCTGCACCTCTTGGCTCACGTCTTTTCCTTCCAGAAAATCGTCGATCTCTTCATACGTGACGCCGAGCGCTGCTTCATCAGGCAAAAGCGGCTTGTTGTCCTCCAGGTCAGCCGTCGGCACTTTCATGTAAATCGCTTCTTCTGCGCCGAGCGCTTGCAGCAGCTGTTTTCCCTGGCGCTTGGTCAAGCCGGTCAGCGGTGTCAAGTCGCAGCCGCCATCGCCGAATTTGGTGAAGAAGCCGGTGAGCGCTTCTGCCGCATGGTCGGTGCCGATGACAAGCAGTCCTTGGTCGGCCCCGATGTCGTATTGCACTTTCATGCGCTCGCGTGCTTTTCGGTTGCCTTTGGCAAAGTCGGAGATCGGCTTGCCGAATACGCGTTGCCATTCTTCTTCCGCTGCATCGACAGCAGGTTTGATATTGACGGTCACGGCCTTGTCGGCACGGATGAACGCCAGAGCGCGCTGGGCGTCTTCCTCATCCTGCTGCGTGCCATATGGCAGGCGGACGGCAATGAATTGATAAGGCGTGCCAGTCTCCGCACGCAGCTCCTCTACCGCGAGCTGCGCCAGCCGGCCTGCCAAGGAAGAGTCCTGCCCGCCGGAAATGCCCAGTACATACCCTTTGGCATGGGTTGCCAGCAAGTAGTCTTTTAAAAAACGAACGCGATCCGCGATTTCCTGCTGCGGGTCGATCGTCGGTTTCACACGCAATTCCTCGATGATTTGCTCTCGTAAGGTAGTCATACGGTATCGTTTCTCCCCTCGTCCTGGCGCTTTGTCGTGAGATGCTCCTGGATCAACTTCATTTTGATATCCCAGACTTGCTGGCTCAAATTCACGTAATATTTTTCCGGATTCAGCTTGCGGAGATACTCGTCCCAGAAGAGTCCCAACTGGGAACGATGATAGGCGCGAATCGCATCCAGATCAGGCAATTGATAAACTTGGCGCCCGTCCGCAAAAATGGTGTGCAGCACTTCGTGCGCTTCGTAATCGGTCACGATTTTGTGCATGTAGGTATGGACCGGATCGAACAGCTTTAAATACGTTTGGCCCTGCACAATTTCTTCTGCAAGCGCCAAGTAATCTCCTTCTGCTTTGCCGGTCCGCCTGTTGATAATGCGCCACAGTTTCTTTTTCCCCGGTGTCGAAATCTTTTCCGGATTGCCGGATATTTTGATGGTCGGGATGTAGACGCCATCTTCCTCTTTGGCGACCACTTTGTACACGCCGCCAAGAGACGGATCGTCCGCTGCGGTGATCAATCGCGTGCCGATCCCCCACGAATCGATCCGTGCCCCTTGGGCCTTCAGGTTCAAGATCAGATTTTCGTCCAAATCGTTCGATGCGACGATCTGCACATGCGTCAATCCAGCGTCATCCAACATTTGTCTCGCATGAATGGACAAATACGCCAAATCTCCGCTGTCGATGCGGATGCCTTTGACCGCGATCCCTTTTTTCTGCAGCTCCAGGCCGACTTTGATCGCATTTGGAATCCCGCTTTTTAGCGTGTCATACGTATCGACCAACAGCGTCACCTGGTTTGGCAGCGCCTCGGCAAAGCGGCGGAACGCCTCCTCCTCGTTCGCATGGTCCTGCACCCATGAATGCGCATGCGTGCCTTTTGTCGGAATGCCAAACATCATGCCCGCCTTCATGTTGGACGTGGCATCGAAGCCCGCCAAATAGGCTGCGCGCGCTCCCCAAATCGCCGCGTCCGCTTCCTGCGCCCGGCGTGTGCCGAATTCGAGCAGAATGTCGTTGGGCGCAATCTTGCGGATGCGGGCTGCCTTCGTCGCGATCAGCGTCTGGTAATTCATGAACGTGAGCAGCGCCGTTTCAACGAGCTGTGCTTCGAACACCCGCGCCTCCACCTGGATCAACGGCTCGTTGGGAAACACCAGCGTCCCTTCCGGCACAGCACGGAGCGTTCCGGTAAAGCGCAGCTTCCGCAGCTCATCCAAAAAACCCGGATCATACTGCTCCTCCTGTGCGGCAAAGTAGGCGATTTCTTCCTCGCAAAACGACAGCTGGTTGATGTAGCGCACGATCCGCTCCAGCCCGGCAAACACCGCGAACCCATTGCCGAACGGCAAGCGGCGGAAATACGCTTCAAACACTCGTTTCTTGTTGTGTGTTCCGTTTTTCCAATGCGCATACATCATGTTGATTTGATATTTATCCGTTAGCAAGCTCAGTTGGTCAGTCGCCATGTGTTATCCCTCGATTTCTTTTCCCACCACGGCCGCTCCCAGACTTCCGGCAAAGTGTCCCAACGCCCATTCATGACCAGCGGGATTGAAGCTCTGGACCGCATCTTTGTGAACCACGATGGAAAATCCTTTGTTGTACGCATCGACAGCCGTATGCAGCACGCAAATATCCGTGCAGACACCGACCAGATGCAGCGTGTCGATCTGACGCGATCGCAGGCGCAGCTCGAGATCGGTACCGGCAAACGCGCTGTAACGCGTTTTGTCCATCCAGTAAATCGCGTCTGCCGATTCGCGATACACATCGGCGAGGCCGCCATACAGCTCTCTCCCTTGTGTCCCGAACAGATTGTGTGGCGGAAACAGCCTGGATTCAGGGTGGTACGGATCGTTTTCATGATGCCCATCCACCGCCATCACGACGAACTTGCCAGCGGCAATGAACGATTGGGTCAGCTCGATAATCCGCTGCTCAATCTCCTGGCCCGGTTTGCCACAAGTGAGCTTGCCGTCGTCCGCCACGAAATCATAGGTATAGTCGATCACAATCAACGCTTCTTTCACCGTCATCACCCTCTCATTTGACTTGCATTCAGTCTTGCAGTTGACACAGCAATTCATGTAAATGAGCAAGCACGAGATGGGAGGCCTGCTCCAGCAAGGCAAGGTGGTGCTCCGCCTTGGCCAGATCGCCCGCTGCATATCCTTCTGCTGCAAGTCTGGCCTGACGGTGCACTTCTTCATGCGGCTGTTCAAGGCTCGTGAAGCTTGGCAAATGGCCAAATCGCGCTTTTGTCTCAGGACGGAAATACCACGTTCCCAGTCGGCAATGATGATGATTCACAATATCATCCGGCCGGATCGTTTCCACCCCCATCGACATGTTGTAAATTTTCCATTTGAACAAAATGTGGTCCATCTTCGCCAGCTCCAGCAAACTGCGATCAGACAGCATTTCCGTCTGGGTAAAGAGGCCAGAACGGAAACGATCGGTGTAAACGGACAACTCATGGATCGCCTTTCCCGTGACATCCCCCAGGCTGCGCACCTCATCGGTCAGCTGTGCGATGTTTTCCATCCGCCGCGACATTTCATCGATCGCTGCGGCCTGCTGTTCCGCGATCGCAGCGGTGTTGGCAGAAGCGTCGTTGATCAGCTCCACATCTTTGACGATCTCATCCAACAGAGGAACGGCCTGGCTTGCATCCGCTACGCCTTGCTGAATGATCTCTCCTGTCGAATGGATCGCTTCGGACACTTCCTGGGAAAACCGCTCCAAGTTCGCAACGTTATCATTGATTTGTCCAAGCGATGCGACGGTTCCTTCCGCCAGCTTCCGAACCTCACCCGCCACCACAGCGAACCCGCGCCCATGCTCCCCTGCCCGCGCCGCTTCAATGGAAGCATTCAGCGCCAACAAATTGGTTTGGCTCGCAATCTGATTGATGATGCGCACGACATCATGGATCGTATGAATATACCCTTGCAGTTGTGCGAAGTTATCTTTAATCTGATCAAACGTCTTGCTCGTCAAAACAATTTCCTGCAATGCCGTGTGGATTACCCGTTTTCCGTGATCGGCCCGCGAAACGGCTTTTTCCGTACTTTCCGCCACTCGCACGGCATTGACCGCCACCTCATTGATGGTCTGTGTCATCTCTTCCGTCGAGATGGATATGCTATGTGTTTCCTGCGATTGCTGATCCAGCTTTTGCATCAGTTCTTTGACGTACACGATCTCCGCGTTTTTCTCCATCAACCCGGACATGCCTTCGGCCATCTCCTCGATCTGCTTGCCGGTATAGACGTCAACCAGCATCTGTGTCTGCCGATTGGCCGTTCGCTGTAGCGTGGTCATCAGTTCAAGACAGCGTCCAGGCTGGAGCGCCTTGCGCGAAACAAGATAGACGGAGAAAAAGAAGTGCAGTTGGTTTAACGCAACGATGAGTTCCCCTAGATTATACCGCTTTTTCCGTAAAACCCCAAAAAATTCGCGGTTTTTTTGCTGGCATGCAGCAGATTCGTCACCCGAAAGGAATCGTTCTACATAAGCGGCAAGCTGCTGCCTGTCGATCGGGTCGGTCCCTTTTGCCGCCATGCTTGCCATAAATCCGGCAAAAAGCGCCTTCCCTTCCTCCATCACCGGTGCTACCAGCGAAGCGATCGCTTGTCTGTTTGCCATATCGTCCTGCGCGGCCCGCTCGTCTTGCGGCTGTGCCAGCAATTGCTCTGCTGTCGCATAAGGTCGCATTTTTCCCAACATCATCATTTGCCCCCTCGAGTTGCGTGTGAAATGAACAGAAAAAGGCGGGATTGGATCATCCCGCATGTGTTGCTGTTTGGTTATCGCGCTGATTCGCGTTTTTGTAAAAACTGCTCGAACTCTTCTGCGAACAGCGGCTTGCTGACATAGTAGCCCTGAATTTTGTTGCATTGCAGCTGTGTTAGAAAAGCGAGCTGCTCCTTTGTTTCCACACCCTCCGCCGTAACCTGCAGACCCAGCGCTTTTGCCAGCGACACGATCGCTTTGGTGATAGCCGCGTCATCCTCTTGGTTCACGACGTTTTTGATGAACGATTGATCGATCTTGAGGTTGTTCAACGGGAAGCGGCTGAGATAGCTGAGCGATGAGTAGCCGGTGCCGAAATCATCGATCGCCAGCCGGACGCCAAGCCGTTTCAGCTGGTGCATCGTGGTGATGACGCGGTTCACGTCATTCATCGCGATGCTTTCCGTGATTTCAAGCTCCAGGCTTTGCGGCGGCAGCCCCGTCTTGGCCAGCACGCGATCCACCATCAGCACCAAATCCTCTTGCTGGAACTGGCGGGCAGACAGGTTGACCGCTACGCGCAAGTCCGCAAAGCCACGATCCTGCCATTCTTTCGTTTTCTGGCATGCGGTACTGAGCACCCACTCGCCGATTGAGACGATCAAGCCGGTTTCTTCTGCGAGCGGGATGAAGCTCGCGGGCGAGATCAGTCCGAGTTCCGGATGGCGCCAGCGAAGCAGTGCCTCCATCCCGATGATTCGACCGCTCGGCAATTCCAGCTGCGGCTGGTAACAGACAATCAACTCCTCGCGCTCCAGCGACTTGGACAAGCTGCTGCCCAAATGCACATGCTCGGCCGCTGCCTTGCTCATCTCCTCGGTATAAAACTCATAGCTGCCGCCACCGAGCGCCATCGCCCGGTACATCGCCGAATCGGCGTGCTTGATCAGCTCGTCGGGGTCCATTCCGTTTTGCGGGTACAGACTGACTCCCACGCTCGTCGTGACAAACAGCTCGTGACCTTCTACGACGATCGTCCGTTTCAATTGTTCGATCAGGCATTGGACAAGCTGATGAACGCTTTCCTCTGTTTTGAGAAGCGGCATCAAGATGGCGAACTCGTCTCCGCCGATGCGTGCCACCGTATTTTGGGGGCCAGCCATACTCAGCAGCTGGCTTGCCACATTTTGCAGGACCAGGTCGCCCATCGCTGTGCCCAAGCTTTCATTGACGCTTTTGAAATTATGCAAATCCATGCAGACGACTGCGGCCATGCATTCCTGTTTCTGCGCATCGGCGATCGCCTCTTCGATTTTTTGCAAAAACTTCATCCGATTGACCAGCCCGGTCAACGAATCGTGCCCAAGCTGGTGCTGAATTTTTTGCTCATACTGACGATGTGCCGTAATATCCGAAAAAATCGCGATATAGCCACGGATCGTTCCGTTCTCCCGAATGGGCGCGATCCGCAAATTTTCCAAGTAAATCTCTCCGTCTTTTTTACGGTTCCAGATCTCTCCGCTCCAATAGCCGGTTTCACCGATGCAGCGCCAAAACTCGCGAAAAAACGAGCGATCGTGAATGCCCGAGTTCAAGACGCGCGGCGTCCGTCCGATCACCTCAGCCGGCGCGTACCCTGTAGTAGCCGAAAAGGCGGGATTAACCCGCCTGATGACCCCATATTTATCTGTAATCATGATACTCTCAATGGTTTGTTCAAAGATGGTCGATGCCAGCACGGCATCGGTTACGAATGGTGTCATTTGTTGTTCCATTAAGCGTTTTTCCTCACATTCTAGGTAACCAGTTCCGGGCCTTTCGCTGCTTCTGTCAGCAACCATCGTGAAAAATCGTGGGAGGAAAGCGGTTTGCTCAGGATGTACCCCTGTATTTCATCACACTGCTGATCTTGCAAAATCCGCAGTTGACTCGTAGTCTCCACTCCCTCGGCGATCACGTTCAGACCGAGACTGTGTCCAAGTGTAATCAAAGCTGTGGCGATCGCCGAATCTACGGTGCCTTTCGACAGGTCGCGGACGAACGGTTGGGCAATTTTCAGCGTGTCGAGCGGGAAATGCTTGAGATAGCTGAGCGAACAGTAGCCAGTGCCAAAATCGTCGATGGAAATCAGCACACCCATTTGTTTCAAATCGTCCAAAATGGAAATGATCGTCTCCTCGTTTTGCATGAGGATGCTTTCCGTTATTTCCAGCTCCAGCCAATGCGGAGCAAGACCGGAAAGCGTCAGAGCGTGGCTCACCTTTTCCACCAGGTTGTGCTGGAACTGACGCGCCGACAGATTGACAGATACTTTGAGCGGCATAAAGCCCTCGTCCTGCCACTTTTTGTTTTGCAGGCAGGCCGTCTGTATGACCCATTCCCCGATCGGCACAATCAATCCGGTCTCTTCGGCAAGCGGGATGAAATCGGCCGGCGACACCATCCCTAATTCCGGATGGTTCCAGCGCAGGAGCGCTTCCATCCCGATCAGCTCCCCGGACTTGATGTTCATCTTCGGCTGATAATACAGCTCAAATTCATTTTTGGCCAAAGCTTTGCGCAAGTAGCCTTCCAGCATGAATTGGCGGGTCGCTGCCGCCGATTTGTCTGCACGGTAAAACTGGTATGTGTTCTTTCCGAGTTCTTTCGCCAAATACATGCCGGTATCCGCATGCTTGATCAGCGTTTCCGCATCCGCGCCATCTTGGGGATACATGCTGATTCCGATGCTTGGGGTTATGTATAGCTCGTGCTTGGCCAACGGGAACGGCCCCGCAAACAAGGCGATGATCCGTTCGGCCCATTCGGCAGCTTCCAGCTCGGTGCAGTGCGGAACCAACACAGCGAACGTATCGCCTGAAATGCGCGCCACCGTCCCCGCATTCACGAACAGGTTGCTCAATCGTACCGCTACCGACTGCAAAAGCTGATCGCCGATTCCATGGCCCAGCATGTCATTGATGATTTTAAAGCGGTCCAGATCGAGAACGAGTATGGCAAACTTGCTTTTGACGCTTTTGGATTCGTCAATCGCCGCTTGCGCACGGTCGAAGAAAAACAATCGGTTTGGCAAGCCGGTCAGGGCGTCGTTACGGGATTGATAGTCGACCATCGCCTCGATCTGCTTGCATTCCGTAATGTCGAAGGCCATGCTCAGGACGTGGCGGCTGGCGTTTTCCAGAAACGGAATTTTGATCACGCGAACCCAGCGCTGCTGGTCGTTCTTGTCGATGTAGGCTACCTCATACTCGACTTTTTGCTGGTTGGACATGATTTCCCGGTCTTCTTCCAGCTGAAGCTGGTCGTTGAAATCATGGCTTCTGAACTCTCGCACATGGCGTCCGATCATCGCTTCCGGCGTCTGATTGTATTCGGCTGCATAACGCTTGTTCGCGAGCGTATAGTAGCCGTCCCAATCTTTTACATTGATCAGGAAAGGGCTTTCCTCAATGATTTTCATAGCCATTTTCATCTCTGCTGTCGCCGATGGTTCGTTTCTCAAACCTTCCAGTTGTTTCTCCGTTTTTCCTCGATAATAGAAATGATAGAGTGTCAATCCAACGATGACTGACAGGAGCGAAAAGTAAAGCATACGTGATCTCCTTCTAAATGGGCTGTGTAACGGAGAAATTTCCCTTCATCTACCTATTCTATGATTTCTACCTTTTCTCTGTCAAAGAAAAAACGCAGTCAGCGGAAGGGTGCAGAGCCGATTGTAAAAAAAAAGACGATTTTTGCGTTCAACAGCAAAAACCGCCTTTTCGCGTCATTCGTTTTATTTCAATACGCGCACGCCGCTGCTTCCAAATCCGCCGGCGCCGCGCTCTGTCTCGTCCAGTTCATCCACGACTTCAAAAATGGCCTGCGGTACCCGTCCGAGCACGCCTTGTGCGACGCGATCGCCCTTCTTGATGAGATAGGCATTCGCATCCACCGCTTCTGCTGTGCTGATTTTTGCCTCGCCGACCGAGAGACATTCGTTGCCGATCTCGCCGCTCGCCGGACGCGTGTTTTCGATCAGGACGCACACCTCTCCCCGATAGCCGGCATCGATCGTGCCCGGCGCATTGGGCAGACGCAGCTTCGTCTTTGCGCTGATGCCGGAGCGCGGGCGGATTTGCAGCTCAAAACCGGCCGGGATGGCAAATGCCAGTCCGGTTTGCACCTTTGCCGTCTCGCCCGGTCCAACCAGGACGTCCTCCACCGCAACCAGATCAAATCCGGCGTCCATCGCTTTGGCATAGACCGGAATGACAGCGTCCTCGCGCAATTTTTTTACTTTCACTGGAATGCGTTGCATATCCATCTTCGTATCCCTCCTACAGATCGCCCGGCTTCTCATCGTTGACGACGCATATGTGTCCACTTGAGGCACCGGGTTTTTGTCAGCCGTCTCCATCAACCTTGCTAACAGTACCACATTTCGATAGAATCCATCAATATACCGCCAATCCTGCCTCCCAATCGCGCAAATATCTATTCATGACCAAAACAAGGTTATGCATTTTGTTTGCATTAGTGGTATTCTAGTAAGTATGGGTAAGAATCAATTATCATACAGGATGGTGTAGCTTAAGCATGACTGAACAAAAACCATATCGTGTGCTACTATATTACAAATACGTACACATCGATCAGTATGAGGAATATGCTGCTGAGCATCTGGCCTTCTGCAAGGAACTGGGGCTGAAAGGGCGCATTCTCATCGCGGAAGAAGGCATTAACGGTACAGTATCCGGGACAGTCGAACAGACTGATGCGTATATGGAATACATGAGAAAAGACCCTCGCTTTCACGATACCTTCTTCAAGATCGATGAAGTGGAGCAGCACGCGTTCAAAAAAATGTTTGTGCGCGCGAAAAAAGAATTGGTCACCTTCCGACTGGAAGACGACATCGATCCAAACCAGCTGACAGGCAAATACTTGTCGCCGAAGGAATTCCACGACGCGCTGCAAGAAGAAGATGTCATCGTGCTGGACGGCCGCAACTACTATGAGTATGACATCGGCCACTTCCGCAACGCGATCCGCCCTGAAGTCGAATCGTTCCGTGAGTTCCCTGACTGGATTCGTGAAAACTTGAGCCAGTACAAGGACAAAAAGATTCTCACGTACTGCACAGGCGGGATTCGCTGCGAAAAACTCTCCGGCTTCCTGATCCGCGAAGGCTTCAAGGATGTGGGGCAACTGCACGGCGGGATCGTGACGTACGGGAAAGACCCTGAAGTAAAAGGCCGTCTGTACGACGGGAAATGCTACGTATTCGACGAGCGCATCTCCGTACCGATCAACCGCACGGAAGAAGACGTCATCGTGGGCAAATGCCGCTTCTGCGGCAAACCGGAAGACCGCTACGTCAACTGCGCAAACCCGGAATGCAACGACCAGATGATCTGCTGCGAAGCATGCGAAACCGAACACCAACGCTCCTGCTCCACCGAATGCCGCGAGCATCCAAGAAATCGTTATGTAAAAGAATTGCCAGTCTTAAACGGCTAAACAGAACCCACGTTTCTTCTATAAAAGAAAAAGTCAGTTCCCTACTGATATGCTCCCATCATAGTAGACAGTAGAAAAAAACAAAACTTCTACTTCTACAATGATGGGAGTTTTTATGATGTCTAAAAGAAGTTTAACTTCTTTTGAAACGAAATTACATGTTGTACAGCGATGCTTAGAGCACAAATCAAATTCAAACTATGAAGCGAAGCAGCTAGGGGTTAGCTCACACACTGTGAAAGAATGGATAAGAAAATATAGAGCAGATGGTTTGGATGGGTTAAAGGAATCGAATACGTGGAAATCATACGCAAAAGAATTGAAGCTTGCCGCTATTAAAGATGTACTGTCTGGTCATTGCTCCGTAGAAGAGGCGACAAAGAAGCATCGTATTTCAAGTAGAAGTGTTTTGGGGAAATGGATTTCCAAGTATACTAATGAGATAGAATTGAAACCTACACGTAAGGGAAAAGGACTATCTCGTATGAATAAAGGACGTAAAACAACTTTCGAAGAACGTATTGAAATTGCTCAATATACAATCGCTAATGGTTTAGATTATCAGAAAGCTATCGAAAAGTACGGTGTATCTTACCAGCAGGTGTACGCCTGGGTTCGGAAATATCAAGCAGGCAGTGAGGATGCTCTTAGGGACAATCGCGGTCGCAAAAAGCCTGTAGAGGAACTCGATGAGCAGGAACGTCTAAGACTACGGATCAAGGAATTAGAAGCTCGAAACGAATACCTAGAGATGGAGAATGCCTTCGCAAAAAAGTTGGCAGAGATCAAGCGACGAAATACACGCTCACGTTAGTTCGTCATGCAGACTTGTATCACGCGATCCAAGAACTGCATACGGAGAAAGGCTACGCGATCACGAAGCTGTGTGAGCTAGCTGGAGTTGCTCGATCTGCCTATTATAAATGGCTAAAATGGAAGCCATCCACCAGAGAACTTGACATTCTTTCACTCGCTAAGGAAGTGAAACTTCGCTATGACAAACGAAAGGGCGCTCTTGGCTATCGTCAAATCGGCACACAATTGAATCGAAAACTCAAGAAAAATTACAACGAAAAGCGTTATTATCGAATAATGCGTGCTCTTGGATTGAAAGCCGTCATTCGTAAGAAACGGCCAAACTACGTAAAATCCTCTGAAGTACATGTGGCTGAAAATGTAATGAATCGTGAATTTCACGCCGATTCTCCAAATCTGAAATGGTGCACAGACGTCACCGAGTTGAAGTACGGGAATGGTCGTAAAGCCTATCTGAGCGCTATTGTTGATGTATACGATAACTCCGTCGTTTCATGGGTTTTAAGTCACTCCAACAACAATAAACTCGTTATGGATACGGTGAAGAAAGCGTATAGGAAGAACCCAGGAGTAACTCCACTTCTCCATAGCGACAGAGGCTTTCAATATACTTCACATGAATACAATCGTCTTATGAATAAATATTGTTTTAGCAAGAGTATGTCTCGTGTGAGTCGATGCCTGGATAATCAACCCGTTGAACGATTTTGGGGAACATTTAAGTCAGAAAGCTTTTATTTGGCTAAACACGACACTTACGAAGACGTACTTCATAACGTGAGCCGTTATATCCGCTACTACAACAATTACCGCTATACAGAGCGTTTAAATGGCTTGTCTCCTAACGAGTATCGAAAACAAGCTGCATAAACATAAGATCAGAAAAAACCCTCCGTTCTGTAACATATGAACGGAGGGTAATAGAATAACTTTTTTGTTTTTACACTGTCTACTTGACAGGGGGCACTTCACTACCAGGAACTGGCTTTTTCTTTTTTTATTATTCCCTCCCCATCATTATGCAGGATGGCCCCGACGGAGTTTTGAAAGAAAGTGGAGCGAAAAGCGTTGACGATGCCTGCCAGGCGCGAGCGCAAAAATGGAAACGCCTTTCGCGCCACATCTACTTCCGTGAGATACTCCCGCCGCGCAGCGTGTGGCTTTGGGGCGCGGTTTCCATTTTTGCGCTTGCGCCGTTCTCTCCGACCCCAGAGAGCATCGTCACCGCTTTTCGCGGAACTTTCTTTCAAAACTCCTCACCACAAAACCACCCGCCATCCTGCAAAATGCCCCCCTGCCCCCTTCATTTCTATAATTTTCAGGATATTTGTTCCAAGGATTGAAACGGATATGGTACAGTTAAGTAGATTAGCTTATTTTTCGGAGGTGAATGGATGAGTTTTCTCAAGGAGATTCAGCAAACCGCACAGCAAGTAGCAGAAGCGATCTCCGCCGCCCTGCAAATCGAAACAGAGATCGTCGACGATTCCATGACGATTATTGCGGGCACAGGCAAGTATCACGAAAAGATCAATTCCAAGGAAGAAGGAGGACAGATTGAAGCCGGCTTTTTATACGGGCGTGTCCTGCAAACGAATCAGCCATTTGTTGTCGAGGATGTGCAAAACGACCCCTCGTATGACCCTTCCGTACTCGCGGGCGTGGCGGAAGAGCTGGCCGAGCTGTGTACCCCGATCCACCATGACGGCAAAGTGATCGGCGTCATCGGCTTGATCGCCTTCAACGACTCGCAGCATCGCACGCTCATCTCCAACAAAATCGCGCTGCTGACCTTCCTGCAGCGCATGTCGGAACTGCTTAGCACCACGATCGCGGAGCAAGAAGCGGTGAAAAAGTGGATGAAAACCATGCACCAGCAGGAAGTGCTGATCGAATCGATTCATGAGGGAATCATCGCAATTGACGAGCACGGCAAGATCACCACATGCAATCATACCGCCCAGCAATTGATCAAACGGGCAAAAGACGAACTGATCGGGCAGCCGCTCTCTTCCATTTGGGACAATTCCCCGATGCTATCGGTTCTCACAACCGGGAAAGGCTACGTGGAACAGGAAGAGCGCTACGTGCTCGACAACCACGAGATGCACTTCATCGTCACCGCAAGACCGATTCACCTCAATGAACAGGTCGTCGGAGTGGTCGCTTCCTTCCGCAGGATGGCTGACATGCGGCGCCTCGCCTATGAGCTGACCAATGAGCCGAAGGATTTGAATTTTTCGGAGATTCAAGGCAAAAGCCGGGCCATTTCCGTTGCGCTCAAGCAGGCGCAAAAAGTGGCGCGGGGCAACTCCAACATCCTGATCACCGGTGAAAGCGGGACGGGAAAAGGCATGATGGCTGCGGCGATCCACTTTTCCAGCTCGCGTCACAAAGGGCCTTTCATCATCGTCAACTGCGGCGCGATTCCGGAAGCGTTGCTCGAAAGCGAGCTGTTCGGCTATGCAGGCGGCGCCTTCACAGGAGCCAAGCGCGAAGGGAAAGCGGGCAAATTCGAACTCGCGGACGGCGGAACCATCTTTCTCGATGAGATCGGCGA
Source organism: Brevibacillus fluminis (assembly GCF_052072235.1). Lineage (GTDB taxonomy): Bacteria > Bacillota > Bacilli > Brevibacillales > Brevibacillaceae > Brevibacillus_D > Brevibacillus_D fluminis_A. The sequence goes on from NZ_CM125436.1 coordinate 3,155,393, forward strand.
TTTGCCGCTTCACTTGCAGGTGAAGCTGCTCCACGTGTTACAAAGCAAGCAAGTGGAACGAGTCGGTTCCAATCAAGTGATTCCGGTCAACATCCGGGTCATTTCAGCCACCAACAAAAATTTGGAAGAAATGGTGAAGAACAAAGAATTTCGCGAGGATTTATATTTCCGATTGAACGTCATCCCTTTGCAAATGCCGCCGCTGCGGGAGCGTGTAGAAGACATCCCGATCCTGCTCGATCATTTTTTGGTGAAATACCGGCAAATGATCGACACTCCCCTGCTCGACTTCAGCGATGAGGTGAAGCAGCTATTTATGCAGTATCCATGGCCCGGCAATGTGCGGGAGCTGGAAAATGCAGTTGAGTATGCAATTAACATGGAGACGACCCCCTATGTCGGCATTGAAAGCGTGCCCGCGAGAATACGACGCGCTGTTCAATCAAAAGAAATTGACATGGGCGTTGATGATGACATATCTTTAAAAGACCGTCTAAAAATTTATGAACAGCGGATTCTTACGGAACTGCTGCAAAAATACGGTCATTCGTTGGAGGCAAAACGGCTTATCGCGGAAAAACTCGACATCGGACTAGCTACCCTTTACCGCAAGTTGGAAGGGTTCAAACTTCTCGAAAGCGAGAAGTGATTTCTCTTATGTTGGAATGAGCGAGAGCCACCTTTGCACGAATGCATCAGCAGTAAAAGCAATGCCACAACTCGAACAAGTCTAACAGAGTTGTGGCACTATTCTTGCTTATTTCAAATATTCAGTCTTTATCTTAGGGAGGGGTCTCGTTGTCTCAGCACATGGTCGAATTACGCAATATCGTGAAGAGATTTGATCAAAACACCGTCGTATCAAATCTCAATCTCGATATTCAGTCGGGAGAATTCATCACCTTACTTGGTCCCAGCGGTTGCGGGAAAACTACTACCTTGCGAATGATCGCCGGTTTCGAGCACCCGACATCCGGAGAAATCATTCTGGATGGCACGCATGTCGAAAATTTGCCAGCCTACGAACGCAACGTAAACACCGTGTTCCAAAACTATGCGCTTTTTCCTCATCTCAATTGCTTTGAAAATGTGGCTTTCGGCTTGCGCGTGAAAAAAACATCCAAAGCCGACATCCAATCGCGCGTCATGCAGGCGCTCAAGCTGGTGCAGCTGGAATCGTTCGCGAACCGTCGGCCTGATCAATTGAGCGGCGGCCAGAAGCAGCGGATCGCCATCGCCCGCGCTCTCGTAAACAACCCTAAAGTGCTGCTCCTCGACGAGCCGCTCGGCGCGCTCGACCAAAAGCTGCGCAAGCAGATGCAAGTGGAATTGAAGCATTTGCAAAAACAGCTTGGCGTTACCTTCATTTTCGTCACGCATGACCAGGAAGAAGCGCTTACCATGTCGGATCGCATTGCAGTCATGAACAAAGGAAATTTGGATCAGGTCGGGACGCCGAGCGAGATTTACGATCATCCGGCGACCACATTCGTTGCCGAGTTCATCGGCGAAACCAACCTGCTGGCGGGTAAAGTGCTCACTCTGAGCCAAGGGCAACTAACGCTTGCATGCGACGGGCTGCAGCTGGTTGCCCATACGGACAAGCCGGACGTTGCGGTTGGCAACGAGATCAATTTGGCGATTCGCCCCGAGCGCGTAGCCCTTAGCAAGGAAAAGGTTGACGGCCATATTAATATTTCGGCCCGGATGCGCGAACGCATCTACTCCGGCGGTTTCACCAAAACGATCATGGCGCTTCCTGACGGCAAGGAGTTCATCGCCCAGGAAAAAACGGACCAGCTCCTCCCTCTCGTGGAAGGCGATGAAGTCAACATCAGCTGGAATCCTGCCCAAGCGGTGGTGTTGAAGCGATGAAACGGCACAAAGACTATGGGGTCGTCTGGACGATTTCGCCGGTAGCGATCTGGATGACGGTCCTGTTCGCCATTCCCCTGCTGCTCATTCTGGTCGTCAGCTTCATGAGCCGCAGCTCGTTTGGCGGAATTCAGACGCCGTTTACTGCCGATAACTATGTCCGCTTTTTCGACCCGCTCTATCTCAAGATTCTTTGGGTTTCGTGCGTAAGCGCCTTTATCACGACCGTTTGCTGCCTTGTGCTCGGCTATCCGTTTGCCTACATTGTGGCACGCGCCCCGGAGCGTTGGCGCAATCTCCTGTTGATGCTGGTCATCGTTCCTTTCTGGACGAACTCGCTGATCCGCACATACGCATGGATCGTGCTGCTTCGGACAGAGGGTGTCATCAATACGTTTTTGCTTAAGCTCGGTTTGATTGACGCACCGATCTCCATGCTTTACAATGAGACTTCTGTCGTGATTGGACTTGTTTATACCATGCTGCCATTTATGATTTTGCCGCTGTATGCATCGATTGAAAAGCTGGATAAAGCGTATTTGGAAGCCGCTGCCGATCTGGGTGCCAAACCGGCAACCACGTTCCTCAAAATTACGTTGCCGCTTACGATGCCAGGGATTGTCGCGGGTGCGATCCTTGTTTTCATCCCATCGCTCGGCCTGTTCTTCATTCCGGACCTGATGGGCGGCAGCAAAGCCGTGTTGATTGGTAACTTGATCAAAAATCAATTCCTTACCGCACGGGACTGGCCATTTGGCGCTGCATCCTCGATTATTTTGATGGTGCTGACGCTCCTGATGATTTTGGTCTACATGCGCCTTTCCAACGACAAAAGTGGCAAGGAGTTGAGATAAGCCATGCGCTCTACGTTTAGCAAAATTTCGACCGTTGTCTATGCATCGCTCATTTATCTGTTTCTCTACTTGCCCATCGCCATTCTTTTCATCTATTCGTTCAACAAGTCAAAATTGAACGCGGTTTGGACAGGGTTCACATTTGACTGGTACGTCAAACTGATGCACAATAGCGATGTGCTCGATGCCACGTATACAAGCTTGCTGGTTGCACTGGTGTCCACGGTGTTTGCAACGATGATCGGAACGCTGGCAGCCGTCGGGATGTACCGCTACCATTTCCGCGGAAAAACAGCGTTGGATGCCATGCTGTATCTGCCGATCGTCATTCCGGAAATCGTCATGGGGATTTCCATGCTGGCATTGTTTGCCCAGCTGAAAGTTCCGCTCGGCTTCTGGACGCTGGTTGCCGCCCATATCACGTTCTCGATTCCATTCGTCGTCGTCGTTGTCAAAGCAAGGCTGGACGGCTTCGACAAGAGCATTGAGGAAGCGGCGATGGACTTGGGGGCGACGCCATGGCAAACATTCATCAAGGTCACTCTGCCGGTCATCGCGCCTGGCGTGATCGCGTCTGCTTTGCTCGCGTTCACCCTGTCGATCGATGACGTGATCATCAGCTTTTTCGTGGCAGGCCCTGGCAGTGCAACGCTGCCGCTCAAGATTTTCTCCATGGTTAAATTCGGTGTCACACCGGAAATCAACGCGCTCTCTACCCTCATGCTGCTGGTTACCCTATGCATCGCGATCATGGCAGAGCGCATTCGAATGAAGAAAGGCTGAGATAGAAACATTGGAGGGGTTTTTCGTTATGAAAGCAAAATGGAAGTCATTGGCGTTTGCAAGCATCGCAACGCTCAGCTTGGCTGTAGCGGGTTGCGGCTCATCCTCGCAGGAGGGCGCTGGAGAACAGACCGCATCGGGTCTGGACAAAGAATTGAATGTCTTTAACTGGTCCGAGTATTTGCCGGAAGAAGTCATCAAAAAATTCGAGGACAAGTATGGCGTAAAAGTCAACTACACCACCTTCTCCTCCAATGAGGAAATGCTCGCCAAAGTATCGGTTGGCGGCGGCATGTATGATTTGACGATGGCGAGTGACTATATCATTCAGCCGATGGTCAAGCAAGACATGATTGAGCAAATCGACTTGAATAACGTGCCGAATTTTAAAAACCTCCTCGATGAGTACATCAACAAGGATTACGATCCAGGCAACAAATACTCGATCCCGTATATGGGCAACACGATGTCGCTCGGCGTGAACCCGGATACGATCGGAACCGAGGTAAAAAGCTACAAAGACTTGTGGAAGCCTGAACTGAAAGGCAAATTGGTTGTGCTCGATGACCAGCGCTTTGTTTTGGGCATGGTTTTGAAAACATTGGGCTATTCTGCCAACGATACCGATCCTGCCCATCTGGATGAAGCCAAGAAAAAAATGATGGAGCTGATGCCGAACATCAAGGCATTTGACAGCGACAGCCCGAAAACGCTCCTGATCAATGGCGAAGCGTCCGCCGCTTTGGCGTGGGGCCCTGAAATCGCGCTTGCGCAACGCGACAAGCCGCAAATCAAAACGGTCTTGCCGGAAGAAGGCTTGATCATCACATTCGACAACTTTGTCATCCCAAAAGGTGCAAAGCACAAAAAGACCGCAGAAGCGTTCATCAATTTCTTGCTTGATCCAGAAATCAGCGCGGAAATCGCCAAATCGTTCCCGTACATCAACCCGAACAGAGAGGCGCGCAAGCTGATCGATAAAGCGACACTGGAAAACATCGCGATCTACCCGCCTGCGGAAGAAATGAAGCGCGTGGAGAGCATCAAAGACATCGGAGATGCTGTGAAAGAGTACGACCGCGTATGGTCCGAAGTGAAGAGTTCCCAATAAATCGCTGTGTAGCGGTACCAGCAAAAAACACCTGAAACGCTGTGACGATGCGTTCAGGTGTTTTTTTCATGGCGCTAGTTATCGAGCCAAACGGTCTTGTCAGCAATCGAGGCACGCGACGCTTTTGGCACGGGCATATCCGGGTAACCGATATAGAGCAGCCCCAGCACTTCATCGTTCTCCTGCAAACCAAACGCCTGCTTCATGCGCGGATGATACGCGGGAAGGCCCGTACGCCATACAGCGCCAAGGCTGAGGTCGTGAGCAGCCAGCAGCATGTTTTGAATCGCCGCATTCACCGCCCCGATCTCTTCCAGCGGAACGATCTGCGGGTCCTGGTTCGGCGTTACGGCCACGGCAATGACCACTGGCGCGCGGAACGCCTTGTCATACTGTTTGCGCAGCGATTGCTTGCCTTCCTCGCTGTCCGGGTCGCTGAGCTCTTCTCGCGCGATCTCAGCGTATGCCTCGCCCAAATGCTTGCGCCCCTCCCCTGTCATGACAAAAAACTTCCACGGCTCTGTATGGCGGTGGTTGGGCGCCCATGTTCCCGCTTCCAAAATCTGTTCAATCTTTTCCTTCTCTACCGCGTCCTGCTTCACCTTCCCGATGCTGCGTCGGGTCTTGATCGCTTCCAGCACTTCCATGCTCGTTCATCCTTTCCATCGCCGTCCAGTGTGGTCTTACGCTCTGCTAGATTCGGCAAGCCGATCGGCGTTATGATTTTACCAGATGAGAATGATTCCCTTTTTCACCATATTTATTATACCTTGCCTGGTGTTGCTGCTGTCAACGTTTTTGTCTACCCGCAACATATGCATGGCGAATTCCATTTGCATCTTTGTGCAAGTGCACGGAAAAAAAGCAGAGGGCGCTGAATCCCCTCTGCTTTTCCTATCAGGAAGAATGGCTGACTGCGCGTTCTTTCGAGAGCTGTGCGATGCCCTCCTCGATGCAGGTCAACACGTAATCGATCTGCTCATACGTCATCACCGCTGGCGGTTCGAGACGGATGACCGTCGCGTTGTTGATGGTGCCGCCCACCAAAATCTTTTTGGTAAACAATTGTTTCGCGAGCGTGAAGCCAAGCTCATTCGTAGCAAACTCCATTCCGATCAAAAGACCTTTCCCGCGCACATCCACCAGTACATCCGGGTAACGCTTCTGGATTTCACGCAGATGCTTCATGAAGTGATCGCCTTTCTCCTTGGCGATTTGAGGAATGTTTTCTTCCAAAATCGCGCTGATCCCGGCGATTGCCCCCGCGCAGCAAAGCGGATTGCCGCCGAAGGTAGACGACCCGAGCAGGAACGGATTCTCCTCCATCTTTGCCCACCATTTTTTCTTGGCGACCATCGCTGCGATCGGCATGACGCCGCCGCCAAGCGCTTTGCCAAGCGTCATGATATCTGGCACGACACCCCAATGGTCCACGCCAAACATGGTGCCGGTACGGCCCATCCCGGTTTGCACTTCATCTACGATCAGCAAGCACTCGTACTTGTCGCAAATTTCGCGCAGGCGCGGCAAGTAGTGATCCGGCGGAATATTGATGCCGCCCTCGCCCTGAATCGGCTCCACGATCACGCCTGCAACCGTTTCCCCGGTCGCAATCAGCATGCGGATCGCCTGTTCGACCGCGTCTGCATCACCGTACGGCACGTGCTGGAAGCCTGGCACGAGCGGGTGGTACGGCTCGCGGAACGTCGCTTTCCCTGATGCGGAGAGCGAGAACATCGTTTTCCCGTGGAAGCCTTTTTCTGTCGAGATGAAGCATTTTTTGCCTGTCGCCAGACGCGCCAGTTTGAGCGCCATCTCATTCGCTTCCGTCCCGCAGTTCACGAGATACGAATGCTGGAGGTCGCCTGGCGTAATGTAGGCAAGTAGCTTGGACAGATAGCCGCGCAGCGGGTCAACCATCTCCTGGCTGTGCAGCGCGTAGCGGTTCAATTGGGCCTGAACGGCGGAAACCACTTTCGGATGGCGGTGACCGAGCAAATAAACGCCGTAGCCGCCAAGACAGTCAATATATTCGTCTCCCATTGTGTCGCGGAAAACAGCTGCCTCATCTTCCCATTCCACAACGGAGAAATCATTGGATACCGATTTTCTGTGTGCTAAAATGGCTTTCGTCACATAGTTGCTGAAATTGTCTACGGAGTCTGCGACGATTTTTTTCTTTTCCTCAAGAGTCAGCTTTTCGCTTTCAATGTATCCCAGGATTTCGCTCGCCAGGTTGATTGATTCTTCTCTTGATTTTCTTTCCATCTTTTCACCTTTCCTTAAAACCAGTTTGTGTTCCTGCTCCTTTCTATAAGCAATCTGCGTGCCAACGACTGTTTTGCCGGTTTTGGGCTCTTTTTGCAGGAAACAGACACGATATTCGCAGGGATGGACAGCTTTTTCCCATTTTATTTGAGAAACGCTTCTCAAAACCGAGAATTCATAAGCAATTCGTTATACATGCCTTGGCTTGCAAGTCCTTTGTTCAGATGCACCATAGGAAAGCGGCATTGCTTGTATTTTTGCCGGTCCCGTCGCTTTCGCTTCCTCTGGTCAAAGCTTCTTATATTTGAGAAAATCGGCGTGAAAGCGCTTCCTGCCAGCGCCTGCACCAAAAAGGCCCCTTACATCGAGTAAGGAGCCTTGCTTGCATATGCCATGAGGAGCGTCAACGGTAGGACAGCTATGGCTTATAAGACATCATGAACATGACCATCGCGATCGCACAGACCAAAATGGTACCCAGAAACGCCCAGATGACCAGGAGATTGCTCCGGTTGTTCTGTTCCTTTTTGGGGTTGCTCACTCTTCTTCACATCCTTTGTCATGCGTACCGTCGCACCAGGGCAATCGCCCGGAACGGCCGCAACCGCATACGCGTACGGTTTTGGTTTCTTCGATTTTGACCAGATACGGGCGTTTTCCCGTCTCCTTTCCGTTGTGGGAACCGTCGCAGTACGGCGCTTCCTCTGTCAAGCCGCAGGCACAGTACATTTTCAAGCCTGGTTCCTCGACGATTACATATGGTTTGTTCTTGTCGTACATGCCCATCGTGCTTTCGTCATCCCTTCGGGAAATAATCCGTTTTCAAGTTCTCCAGCTCAATCAGACAGCGCTCTGCAAACCGAGATGGCAGTGCTTGCGTCCAATGTGCAATCTCTTTTTCAAGGGCTTCGCGCAGTGACGCTTGATAGTCGGGAACGCTCCCTTCATACGCCTCGATCGCTTGGAGCGGTACCCACACTTTCTCCAAATAGGCGAGCGCACGCCGTTGATGAAACAGCACGACATCGGCCTGGTTGGGGTTATGCAGGTCCCCTTGTGTCGGGTGCTTGGTGACGCCAAGCGTTTTGAGCAGCGCCTTGCTTCCCGCAAGCTCAACAACCTCCGCTATGTATGCACCCGTCTTGTGATGGGCGGCAACCAATTGTCCTATGTTCGGCATCATCATCTGCTCTCACTCCTCACTTGATTCAATCAATCCGCTGGCATGGTCCAGCAATTCCTCCGCAGGCTTTTGGCTGTCTCCGCCCCCCTGGGCAGTGGTGAGCGACCCTCCGCCTTTGCCGTCGATCAGAACCAGCGTCTCTTTCAAAAGTGCGTTCATCGCCAGCTTCACGTCCGTACCGCGCGAGAATACCAGCTGCGTTTTGGCGCCCGTTCCCGCCAGCAGGGCGATTGCCGCCGGGTTTTGCGCGCAAATCAGCTGGGCGAGCTTTTGCAGCTCCTGGATCGTACGGTTCGCGAATCCTTGCTTTACGACCAGGTAGCTGCGCACCGGCGCCGCCGTCTGCAACAGCTCGCGCGCTTCCTGCTCCAGCTGCAGGGTCTTGTATTCTCCGATCTGGTGTTCAAGCTCCTTGCGCTCTGCAAGCAGCCGCGCAATGTGCGCAGGCAGTTCAAATTCCTGGGCAGCCAACAGGCGAGTCAGCTCCTTGATCACCGTTTGCTTTTGGCCGAAAGAAGACAGCGCGCGCAAGCCACAGACGAATTCGACACGGGTGTTCCCTTTCGCCTTCTCCCATCCGAGAATTTTGATCATGCCCACTTCCCCTGTGCGCGCGGGGTGAGTGCCTCCGCATGGGTTGTAATCAAAGCGATCGATTGCGACGATCCGGATGTTTTCCGTCACTTTCGGCGGTTTGCGCAGCGGCATCGCAGCCAGCTGGGCTTCATCGACAAAACGGGCCGTAATATCGCGATTCTCCAGCACGATTTGATTGGCCAGCCGCTCGACCGCCTGCGCCTTTTCGGCTGTCAGCTCGCTTGTGGCGATATCGATCGTAACCGTTTCGCGCCCAAGATGAAACGCAACCGTCGGCGCGTCGATCAGCTCATCGAATGCCGCAGACAAAATGTGCTGGCCGGCATGCTGCTGCATATGGTCAAAGCGGCGCTCCCAATCAATCGTCCCGGTAACTTCCACGATTTCATCTGCCAGAGGCGCTGCCAATCGATGGCGAATCTCGTCATCGACTTCTTCAACATCGACAACCGCAACGTCCGCGATGGAGCCCAGATCGCAAGGCTGTCCGCCGCCCGTCGGGTAGAACGCCGTCTGGTCAAGCACAACATAGCTTGTCCCGTCAGCTTCCTGGCCGCGACCGATGATGGCCGCCTGGAATGTTTGCAAATAAGCATCTTCATAATATCGTTTGTTCGTCATAGCGTCTCCTTTACGTCAGGCACGTTCAAGCATGGTAAAACACTCGCTATTTCGAGTATAATCCAAGACAGGAGGTGCAACAAATGGCAAAACGTTATTTTACCTTGGACGAGGCAAATTCACTCCTTCCCTTTATGCAAGGAGAACTCAGCTTCATGCAAGCGAAACGATCGGATTTTCTTCGTGCCTATAAAGAACTGCAAGTCATCAAGCAGCAACCACAAGCGAAAACCAGTCAGCTTGATGAGGCAATCTTCAAGCTGGAGTGCTCGATGGAATTCATGCAGTTGGAAATCCAGCTGCACTTGGACGCCATCCATGCCAAAGGCATTCAAGTGAAAGATATCGACATCGGTTTGATCGACTTTCCTGCGCTCATCGATGGAGCTGAGGTCCTTTTATGCTGGAAGCAGGGGGAGCCTCGCATCTCGCATTACCACGGGCTCTATGATGGATTTTCAGGACGTAAGCCCTTGTAAAATTGTCTTGAATTGCGCGTCGCGTTCCAGCCTGACCGCTTCCTCTGCCAAATCGTACTTTTTCAGCAGATGGAACAGCTGATTCAAAATCTCTTGCCCAAGAGGTTGCTGCAAACACGCCTGCAGCTGTAGAGCGATGTCGGAAGGCAGATACGCTTTCTGCTCCTCCAGCTTACTCGAAACGTCTTGCGGACTGTGGTTGAGTCGGCATTCTCCCATTCGTCAAACCCCTTTCTCCTTCTTGCATACGGTTTCACTCTATTGTACAGGAAAAAGAAAAAAGTCTCCTGCTGAATCGGAGACGAAATGTGTCAATTTCGATCGTAAACAGGCTTTTCTCTTCACACCCGCTTTGTCACCCGGAAGTTGGATTCGATCAGAAGCCAGTTTTGCGGAAACGGAAAACCGAGCCGCCAGTAACTGACGCCGCGGATGCCAAGCTCTTTGACCAATTGAAACTTGGCCTGAATGGACCGGGCATCCTCGAACCATACCTTGTGTTCCTTGCCCTCGTCATCGGTATAGCTGAAATGGGGAGCCTGGGCCTTGAGGTCGTACGAAATGGCTACCTGCTGTTTTCGCGCCAAGGCGATCGCTCCCTGCGGGCTGATCGCTTTCGCTTTTGTCCCGCGCACGAAAGGCAGCGTCCAGTCATAGCCGTACAAGTTTTGCCCCATCATGATTTTTTCTGCCGGAATCTCTGTTTTGGCATACTCCAGCACACGCCGTACCGAATTGATCGGCGATACAGGAAGCGGCGGCCCTCCGCTATAGCCCCACTCATAGGTCATGATGATGACAAAATCAGCGACTTCCCCATGCACTTTGTAGTCGTGTGCCGTATACCATTCTCCGGCCTGTGCAGCGCTCGTCTTCGGCGCCAATGCAGTGGAAAACAGCAAGCCTGCCTGGTGAATCCGAGCGGACGCTTTCCGCAAAAAACGGTTATACGCTTCCCGATCGTCCGGCGCGACGCGCTCAATATCAAAATGAACATCGCGGAAGTTTTGTTCTTCCGCCGTTTTCAAAATTTGCGCAAGCAGGCGGTCTTGCAGCGCTTCATCATGCAAAACGACATGCGCCAGCTCCGTGCTGAATTGGTCATTTTCCAGATTGATGACCACCATCGACATCGCCACACGGTGTTGCCGTGCGATCGCAAAAAAATCATCCAGCCCCGGCGGCTTCAGCGTACCGTCGCGTTGGATCGCGTACCCGGACGGACCGAGAAAGGTGAGGTGCGGCGCTGCCTTTCGCGTCTCTTCCTCTACCAGTTTGCTGACCCTGCCGTAATGGGTATCTGCATAGGCATATATATCCGCGCTGCGTCTTCTCCCTGGCGGAATGAACAGGCGCTGCCCAACGTTGAGCGGCCGGTAGATCGACATCCCGTTCGCCTCCGCAATTCGCGCCATCGGGATGCCGAACTGCCGCGAAATCTTGTAGAGGCTGTCACCCGATTTCACGGTGTAATATTCGCCGACGATCGGAATCACCAATGCTTCACCCACAACCAATTCATACGGCTCAGGAATTTCATTGGCATGGATGATCCGGTTCGGATTGATTGCAAACGTTTGGGCGATGCTGTTGACGGTTTCCCCCGGTGTTACCACATGGATTTGCATGTTCCTCCTCCTCGACATCTTCTATCTACCTGTATATGATGCGAGGGGAGAATGGGTGTCTATCACGACAAGAGCGCCATCAAGTCAATCACGGATTTCATGGCATATTCCTGCTTGCTCAACTCCCCTTGCCGAAAAACCATCAGGCAGGGAACGCTCTCGATTCGCCACCGCGACGCCAGCTGCGGCATCACATTGATGTTGCATTTGAACAGCGCTGCGCCGGGCAGCATTTCCATGACGACATGAAGCATCCGCTCCGTCGCCTTGCACGTGCCGCAAAGCGGCGTATACACGAAAAGCGCAAAAGAGGCCTGCTGGAAAGCGCGCATTTCCTCCAGCTGGTCATAGGTGAGTTCCTTGATCACAAAACTTCTCCATCCCTCATCAATCTTTGACTACGATCCGAAAGACGATCGCGTATTTTGCTTTTCTCGCATCTTCCTCAATCGAGCCGGTCGAGCTTAGGCTATGCTCATCTGTTGCCTGGAATCCCCAAACGCAAAGGCCTGTGTCCTCGCCAGCTTCTGCAGGGCCTTGCAGCGCCATCAGGCTCGAAAGCTGGAATGAGGGGCGCTTTTCTGCGGAAAATCGATTGGACACCGTACCATTTTCATCGGTGAGGGCGAATTTGATTTCGTAGCGCGGATGGTCGCCTTCAGCGCTTACCTCAGTTACGGCAGCAATCAGCTCGCTGTCATACGTGTCTTTCGCCGTCTCCCCCTGACGATTCAAAGGTGTTTCAGTGGTGACGAGCGTTTGTTTTTTTCTCCCGTTCTCCCACAGCTCGACATCCACGCTGAGCGTATTTTTGTTCCCTGTATAGGTGAATCTCACGCCGCCTGACATCGAGCCGACGAAAGGCTGGTACTTTTTCTCTGCGCCTGTAAAGAGCTGCTCCGGTTCCGCACGGATGATGCCTTTTGCCGGAATGCTCGTTTCCTTTGCCGTGTTCGATGCGGCCGGAATTGCTGGTACCGCCCCATTCGCAGGCGTACCGGGTTGCTTGGTATCTTGGTTCGTGCAAGCCGTAAGCAGCAATGCGGCTACCATCATCGCACACCATGCGCTGCGCAAGTTCATCGTGAATTCCTCGCTTTCTTCCAACGATCGAGGGTGAACACAAGCGTTTGCAGATTCTGGAATCATCATACCTTTTGACAGCACATGGCGCAAATTTATTTTGTACAGGGGAGAACGACGGCGAGGCAACGTGCAGCAAAGTCATAACCACCGGCTTAGCCGGTGGCTTCCATTAGCCCTATAAGGGCATGTTGCAAGCGGGCGCCTCCAAGGCGCACTGAAAGTCTGCCAACCGCGTGCTACCACAGGCTGGCCCTTAAAAGGGCTACTTTACCTGCCCTTTTTTACCGACTCACCCGTAAACGGGTCAATCATCTCTTTCATCGTTAATTGTTCATAATTCTTGTCCTCCACCATTTGGTTTCGAATGTATTCTTCAATCACTTTTTTGTTTCGACCTACCGTGTCCACATAGTATCCTCTGCACCAAAATTGTCGGCTTCCGTATCGATACTTCATGTTTGCAAACTTATCAAAAATCATAAGTGAGCTTTTCCCCTTTAAATAGCCCATGAATTCCGACACACTTAGTTTGGGAGGGATGCTTACCAGCATGTGGATATGATCCACGCAGGCCTCCGCTTCAACAATTTCTACTCCTTTTCGTTCACATAGTTCCCGAAGGATTTTTCCTATTTCTCGTTTTAGTTTGCCGTAAATTACTTGTCTACGGTATTTTGGAGCAAATACAATATGGTATTTGCAGTTCCATTTTGTGTGTGCTAAACTGCTGTTGTCCATCCTTTGTCCTCCTTGATTTCATGTGAGCGGTTGGCAGACCAGTTCTCATGGTATCATCGAGTTCAAAGGATCACCACTTATAGCTATAAGCTTTCTGGAACCCCCAGTCGAACTGGGGGTTTTCATTATACAATAAAAAGACCGGCAATCGCCGGTCCTCTGCTGGTTATTGCAACGACACAACGCGGGTGACTTGCGGCAATCGCTCAAGCTCCGCCAGTACAGGCCCCGGAATCTCTTCGTCCGTCACTGAAATGAGCAGGGCCATTTTCCCTTTTTGTTCGCGTGACACATTCAATTTGGAGATATTGATTTGGCTTGCCGCCAAAATGCGGGATACATCGGAAATGACGCCGGGGTAGTCTGTATGGTACACCAGCACGCCGTGCGAACCAGGCGTGATGCGGCATGTGCTGTATCCGATCTCGCTGATGTAGGTTTCACGATAATCGCGCGCAAACGTATATTTTTGGCTGCCTACCTTCAGCACAGCCAGATGATTGGTGTATTCGCCTGAACTGTACTGGACGCTTACCTCGGCATTCAACCCTTTTTTCAGGGCGCTCGTGATTTCGTCGCGATGTTCATGCGCCAAAATCGTCAAGACGGCACCTTCCACTTTCGGCTCGAAACGGTGGATCAATTGTCCCAATACGGTCAGACCTGCAAACTCAGTCATTTATTCGTGCGCCCCCTCTTCCCCATGCAGGCTACTCATCGATTTTCCAAGCTTCCGGTTCTTGCTTGATGGAGGAATGATTGATGGCACAGTACCAAGCCGTCTTGGTTCCTCCATTTTTTGTATATGTGATTTTGTAGACGTTATTCCCTTTGCCCGCCTGTTTGAACGGACTGGTGTCCGCTTCCACGACTTCAATCAATTTGACGACGCCGCCATGTTCGCCGATGACCCGGGTGATCTCTTGCTTGTGCACGCCTTCGATGTTTCGGACGGCCATGAAGCCGGTGTACCCGACCAACACGGCGAAGGTTACCAGACCGATTACGAAAATCTTTGATTTGGTCGTTGCATTCACACTATCCCAATCCCTTCACTTGATCGATCGTACCTCCGCCGAGGCACTCTTCCCCACGATAGAAGACGACGGCCTGTCCCGGCGTTACTGCTTTTTGCGGTTTGGCAAATATCACTTCGCATGTTGCATCTTCGCGCAGATGTACGGTGACCTCCTGATCGGGCTGGCGATAACGGAACTTCGCTGTACAGGTGAAAACTTGTTCTTTCGGGCGATCGCTCACCCATGACACGTTGGTGGCAAGCAAGCTGGTTGAGTAGAGGCGCGGATGGTCGGAGCCCTGCCCCACAATCAGCCGGTTGGTTGGCAAGTCTTTGTCGACTACGAACCACGGCTGGTTGTTGTCGCCAAAGCCGCCCCCGATTCCAAGCCCTTGGCGTTGGCCGAGCGTATAGTACATCAACCCGTCATGACGGCCGATGACCTCGCCGTCCACGGTGACGATATCACCTGGCTTCGCCGGCAAATAGTTGCTCAAAAATTCGCGGAAATTTTTCTCGCCGATGAAGCAAATGCCGGTGCTGTCTTTCTTTTTCGCAGTCGCAAGCCCAGCGCGCTCCGCAATTTCGCGCACCTGCTGCTTGGGCAAGTGCCCGATCGGGAACATGGTTTTGGCCAGCTGCTCCTGCCCCAGCACATTGAGGAAGTATGTCTGGTCTTTGTTTTGATCCACGCCGCGCAGCAGCTTGTACTCCCCGTCGATTTGCTCGACACGTGCATAATGGCCGGTCGCGATATAATCTGCGCCCAGATTCATCACTTTGTTGAGCAGCTCGCCGAATTTGATCTCACGGTTGCACATGACGTCCGGATTCGGCGTGCGCCCTGCCTTGTACTCTTCCAAAAAGTATTGGAATACCTTCTCCATGTACTCTTTTTCAAAGTTGACGGTATAGTAAGGGATACCGATCTGGTCGCATACGCGGCGCACATCCTGGAAATCCTCTTCCGCCGTGCAATGACCGAATTCATCGGTATCATCCCAGTTTTTCATAAAGATGCCGATCACATCATAGCCCTGCTCTTTGAGCAGCAAGGCCGAAACAGAAGAATCGACGCCGCCAGACATCCCGACAAAGACGCGCGTCTCTTCAGGTCTTTTCATAGAAAACCCGCTTCCTTTCTCTCTTACATAAGCTTGCCGGCTATCAATTTGAAAGCCACCTATAAGCTTATCATGTTTTACGCCGAAAAGCATGTTCGGATGCACGGTTTGGCCCTCTCAACATGCAATTTCTTCACCGCCCGGCACAAAAGTCGGCACACAAAATCAAAAAACCGGCAGGAAGATACGCTACAATGATGGAAAAAACAACCGCGGAGGCGCTAGTTCCCATGGATTATTATCAACGCATCCAAAACGCTGTAGACTTTATCGAGGGCCATCTGCAAGATCAGTGCGGGATTGCCGAAATCGCGGCAGCGGCTTGCTTTTCTCCTTTTCATTTTCAGCGCCTGTTTCAGGCGATCACCGGTTTTTCCGTACAAGCCTACATTCGGCAGAGACGGTTGACGGAAGCGGCCCTGCAGCTGAAAGAAACCGACGCCAGCATCCTCGAAATCGCACTCGGTGCGCAATACGGCTCGCAGGAAGCGTTCACGCGCGCTTTTGAGAGCTTGTTCGGCACAACGCCGGCAAAGTACCGGAAGGAATCGCTCCCGCTCGCGCTGACCGGCAAAATGGATTTCCTGTCCTTTCAAGACCGCTTGACAGGCGAGTTGGCGATGAACAAACCCGCGATCAATCGAATGGACAGGCTGTTGATTACCGGTTTTCCGTATCACACCACGCTCGCAGATGAGCGGTATTTTTCCGAAATCCCGCAGTTTTATCACGATTTCGGCGCAAACGAGCGCTATCTGCACGTCCCGCACAGAAAAGCGCCCGCGATCTCGTACGGCATCTCGTATGAGTTTCAGGATGATGGCCGCTTTTCCTTTCTGGTGGGCGAGGAAGTGGAAACGTTCGTCGAGCCGCTCGGGCATGGTCTGATCAACATGGAGCTTCCTGCAGGCACCTATGCGGTGTTTACCGTTAACGGCTCGGTGGAGCTGGTGCAAAATACGCGGAGATACATCTATGGCGTGTGGCTGCCTGCCGCCAATTACGAGCGGGCGGATGGCCCGGATTTTGAAGTGACGGATGTGATGCGCTCCCTCTATCCGCACGCCATGCGGATGAAAATTTATATTCCGCTCGCTTGACTCCCTCCCCCAATAAAAAACACCTGCCGATCACAAAATCGGGCAGGTGTTTTTTGGCCGAACCTATTCAGCGGTGCTTTGGCTTGTTTCGTCCTTGATTTCTTCCGTGAAGCCTTGAATGCTTTCTTCACGGCGCGCGTTTTTCGCCTCGAGATTCGCTTTCTCCTCTGCGGAAATCTCATCCGCGAACTCATTCAAGTACGCTTTCGTCTCGCGAATGTTCTCCTCCGCGTTGTGCTTCATCTCGGTCAGTTTTGCCGCATTGTCAGAACGATCATCAGGCTTTGCCATTCGTAAGACCTCCCAGTTTCATTTGCACCATACCCGCATAGCTTGTGCCCAAACAACTGGAATTATGTATCGCCATTTGCAGATCGATACAGTTTGTACACCTGCGGCATGTACGCAAACGAACGGCGGAACACGCGCTCTGGAGCGTCGTCTGCCACCAGTTTGCCGCGATGCAAAATGAGCACGCGATTCGCAAACTGCGCGGCGAATTCCACATCATGCGTGATGATCATCACAGCCGGGATCGCCAGCTCCGCCAGCAGTTCGATGAGCGTCTTTTTTTGCTCGGCATCGAGGCCACGCGTCGGCTCGTCTAGGATGAGGAACGTTGGGCGCGCCGGCACCACCAGCGCCAAGGCCAGCCGCTGCTTTTCCCCGCCGCTCAAATCATGTGGATGGCGACTGCGATAGGCCAACAGCCCTAACCGATTGAGCAGATCCGTTTTTTGCCGCTCCCGTTCCTCCCCTGTCAAGGAAAGCTGGGCCAAGGCGAAATCGATCTCCCCCTCGACGGTATCGTGCAGGAAATAGTCATTTGGATTTTGCGACAAATAACCGATCCGTTTCCAGGAATCTTCCCAAAAGACCTGTCCAATCGGCTGTTGCTCCCAGCTCATCTCGCCTGCACGCTTCTGGATCGCTCCGCACAAAAGCTTGGCCAGCGTTGATTTGCCGGCGCCGTTTTCCCCGAGCAGCGCGATTCGGTCGCCGCCATGGATGGTAAGTGACAGATCGGAAAGGACAGCCTCCTGATCGGGATACCCGGCTTTTATCTTCTGTACTTCGTAAAGAACCGGCTGGTTTTCGTCCGATTGCTGTTGATTTGAGCTTGCGGCATGATGGCCGTGATATTCCGGTGCTTTTGACACCAAAGCGCGCGCCGCCTTGACCGTAAGCGGCAGGTTGCCGTCCATGCCAAGCTCGATCAGATGGCGGGTGACCGGCGGCAAAAACAGCCGCCAATTTGTGTGCGATAGCGTCTCCTTGACGAATTCGTCCGGCGTTCCATTGAACGCGATCCGCCCCGCTTCAAACAGCAAGATGCGGTCGGCCAGATGGAAGCATCGCTCGATCCGATGCTCGCTGATCAAAACGGTCAGTCCCCATTCCTCATTCAACCGCCTGACCGTCTGCAGCACCTCTTCCGCGTGGACGGGGTCGAGCTGGGAAGTCGGCTCATCGAGCAAAAGCAGGCCGGGATACGGCGCCAACGTGCTGGCAAGCGCGATGCGCTGCTTTTCCCCGCCGCTTAAGTCAGCGGTTTTTTTGCCGATTTGTTCATTCAAGCCGAACAGCTGGCTCATCTCGGCGAGCCGGCTGTTCATCTCCGCTTGCGGGACCGCCAAGTTTTCCAGGCCGAATACAAGCTCCCGCTCCACCGTCTGCAGCAACAGCTGACGCTCCGGATCTTGCTGCAAAAAACCGGTGCGGCGGACAATCTCGCGCTGCGATAACGCTTCTAACGGCTGGCCGTTCAACGTGATCCGGCCTGCGATGCTGCCACCGTAAAAGCGCGGCACCAGGCCGTTGATCGCTCGCAGAAACGTTGACTTGCCGCTCCCGCTCGCGCCGAGCAAGAGCACGAATTCCCCCTGGTTGACCGACACGTTGCTATCGATAAGCGACATTGCGTCCGCTTGCGGATAGCGGTATGAAAGATGTTCGATCGAAAGGCTAACGCTCATGTTGTCTCCCTCCTTCCCAACACATAGAGCGGCACGAGCCAGCTTGCAACCATCAGGAGCGCAAACAAGGCGTCCCCGAGCAGGTCATGAAACGCAAAGCGCGGGTAATAGTCGATCCGGCCAAAATCCAGCCATTTGCCGAAAAGCGCAAACGCGAACACGATCCCGGTGACAATCATGCCGAGCGCTTCATGCGAGGCGATCGTTTTGGTTTTGTACGAGCTGCGCGGTCCGCTGCCAAAGCCGCGCGCATACAGCGTTTCCGCCGACTGCCACGAGCCCTCCAGCGCCTGGTACAGCAGCGGGCGCAGCAAAAACAGGTAAAAGCGGATTTGCGCCCGTTTTCCCTTGCCGCGTGGGCGTATCCCCCTCAGGTACGCCGTTTCCTTGATTCGGGAAAACTCCGCCAACAGAAAGGGAAACATGCGAATGGCCAGTGCGGCAGTGAGCACAAAGCGAGGCGCCACTTTGGCGAACAAAAGCAAAAAACGGTCATGGTCGACAAACTGCTGAAACATCCCGGAGAGCGTCAGCAAAATCGCCAGCCGGATCAGCCCCATGCACGAGTACGCAAGCTCCTCGAGTGTGAAATCGAGCCGCCCGATCAACGGGACGACCGGACCTTTCCACAAAAATGTGACTCCGTTCGTCGAGAACAAGGCGTTCACGAGCAAAAAGAACGGCGCCATCACAAGAAGCATCCGAAACAGCGGCATGATGGCAGGCAGAACCCGCTCACGCCTGGCCCAGCCGAGTAAAAACAGCAGTTGGCCGATCAGCATGAACGGATGCTCCCACACAAAGGTCAAAATGCCTTGCACAAAGAGAAAGAAGGCGATAGCGCCTGGATGAAGCTGTTGCCAGCGTATCGGCGGATTGTGCACGCTCACCCGCTCCCCTCCTTGGCAAACAGGCGGGTGACGATCAGCTTTTGGTGATAGCGCACGAAAATTTTCGCGAAAGCAACTGCGAACATGCTGGCAAACAAGAAATTGCCAGCCGAATGGGCGATGTCGAATGCGAGGCTTTTCACATTCAGCGCGACAAAGCTTTGCCAGCTCAAGAAACCAAGCCCGATGAACATCCAAAAGTTCATGATCCAATCGAACAAAAATCCCCAGATCGTGCAGACCGCGATAAACAGAAACCGTCTTCCGCGCGTCGCCAGCAGTTGGCCTGCCCCGCGGCTTTCCTTGCTTTCAAAAAAGCGGCTGAGCAGGCCGCCGGATACGCCCGACAATCCCCACGCAAACATTTGCCAAATCGTCCATGGCCCTTGCCCAAGATACATGTTGGACAAAACCGCAGCGATGACGCCGGTCAAAAATCCGACCCGCAGCCCAAACACATAGCCGGTGAGCATCACCAAAAAGGTCGTTGGCTGCACATTCGGGATCACGGAGAACGGAATGCGCGCAATGGCCGCGACTGCGCCAAGCGTGGCGGTCACCGCGATCACCTTTTCGTCCATCCGCGACTTTTCAAACAAAAGGAGCAAGATCGCGGAAAGGGAAAGGAGCAAAACCAATGTGAGCATCGCTACATTCATGGGGTTCCTCCCACAGGAGAAGCGAGCGGAAGCCGGAGCGATTCCTGAGCGTCCTGCAAAAGCCCAAACGCGTTTGCCCAAGGCGCATCGGCTGTCTGCCCTGCGGCAATCGTCTGCACGATGCGCGCTACCGCATCCGGTGAGTTGCCGCCGACAAACCAGAGTGGCTTCCGCGTTTCCGGATGAACGGTCGCGACGATGGCACCGGCTTCCGGTTTGACATCGGTTTTGACGACCTTTCCGCCAAGGTCGGTCGCCTCAATCCCGTTTTTGGTGAAATGGGCGAAAACGCCGTACATCGCTTTTTGCTCCCACAGCTTTTGATAAAAGGCAGAGTCTGCATACGCCCTGGATTCGCCGAGCACAATGAGCGGCTGTCCTGCCGTGAAAAGCTGCTCGTTCCATGCGACGGCTTTCGTTTCCGCCTGGCGCACGGCGGTGAGTGCTTTTGCGAGCTGATCCGCCTGTTCCTGCAGCCCGGGCGCATACATAACGGTGAGTGACATCGCCTTGTTCGTTTTTTCATCGCGCTGCACAAACGGCTGCGGATACACCCCGATAAGCGCAGGCGCACTCGTATCGAATGCCCACCTGTGGTAGTCCCAGGTGATGACATCGCCGGTTCGAACCGGATATTCGCCTGCACCGATGTCGGACATGACGCCGTTCACATAAAAAAACCAGTCGATCGGCTTGCTCTTGCTGTCGCCTGCTTTATACGCCGATGCGAGCCCGTTGATGGATTCGACGAAGCTGCCGTTATACGTCGTCTTGACATCGCCGCCCGCGCGCTTTAACACGTCCATGACCGTGTCGCCTTGCGAAATGGGAACGGCCCGTTTCATCAGCTGCTCTGTGCCGTAATCGCGGGTGATCACCAATGTGGCAGAGGGCGTGCCAGGCGGCAGTTCCGGTTCCGTGCTCGGTGCTGCCGCCGGTGTGTTTTGCGGTGCATGCGCCCCGCGGTACCACATCATGCCCGCTGCCGCTGCCCCCAGCACAACCACCACCAGGATGAGCAGCAACCATTCTTTCCGTTTCATCCTTTTCACTCCTTACCTGACTGCGAGCAAACGGTACAGCAGCGCTGCAGCCTCGGCCCGCGTCACCGCTGCTTTTGGTACGAATTGCCTGGAAGCGGTCGCACCCAGCAGCTTTTGTTTTTGCAGCACTTTGACGTCCTGCACCGCCCAGCTGCTCACACGGGCCCAATCGACCGGGACCGTACCAGCGCCGCTGTATGTTTTGGTCCATTTGTATTTGGTCGCGATGCGTGCCGCAATCGACGCCATTTCTTCCTGGGTGATGCCTTGGTCAGGACGGAACAAGGAGCCGCTTCCTTGCATCAAGCCGAGTGCCGCCGCTTTTTCGACGTACGGTGCGGCCCATCCTGACTGCGGTACATCCGCGAATTTGCCCTGCGGCTGCGCGACCGGACCCTCGCCGATCGCTCGCAGCAGCAATACGGCGAACTGCGCGCGCGTCACCTGCTGGTCCGGACTCATCCGGGTCGCCGTCACCCCTTGTAGATAGCCGTTTTTCACCAAATAGCTGATTTCGCCAAATGCCCAGTGCGAACGGTCCAAATCGTACAAATGCGCGACTTTTCGTTGGCCCGCCGATTCGCGCAGCTTGATTACGTACGGCCCGCCGCGTTTCACATCCGAGATGCCGAGCATCGCCTGCGCGGTGGCGATTTGATTGGAAGGACCGCCTTTCGTATGGCTGAACGTGCCATCTGCCTTTTGGTACGAAAGCAGATTATCGACCGTACTGCCTGTTCCTTTTTTCCAGCTCTCCGGATTTTCGCCCCATGCGATCAACGCGGAGATGACGGTTGCCACGGATTCGACGTTGGCTACCCCGCCATCGGCATAGCCCCCGCCGTCTTTTTGCTGCGTACGCAAAAAGGCGAGCGCTTTTTTCACCGGCTGCTCCTCTTTGCTCATCCCCAACGCCTTGAAAGCAATCAGTGTCATCGCCGTCATGTCGATGCCGCCTGTCTTGCCCTCGGTGGCAAACTGGAAGCCGCCGTCCGGAAGCTGTTTGGACACGAGCCACGCTTTCGCTTGCTTGGCGCGCGGGATTTGCTCGCCTGCCGCATACAGTGCGATGATGCTCCACACATGGGCATTGATCAGGCTTTGTCCGGTGCCATCCATGCTGTCGGCAAACTTGCCGTTGGCGAGCTGGACGTGCTGAAGGCGAGCGATCAGATTGACGCCGCCGAATTGGGACGGGTCTTCCCCTGAAGCGCTTACCGCCATCGCAAAACGGGCATAATCCGTTGTTTTGCGCAAATCGAGCGATTCCAATCGGTTGTGCAGCTCGGTTTGCCAGCGGATCGAACCGCCCCACTCGGAGGTTTGCACATCCTCGCCCAAAAGTGACAGCGCGATTAACGTCCAATCATCGATCGCCGCCGTTCCTTTGTTTTTGTATGCATGGGCGACAGCCTGCACCGCTTTGGCTGCAGCCTGCTCGACCTTGCTTGAAGCCGCTTCTGCCAGCGGCATCCATGCAAGCAATGCGGCCATCACCCCTGCTGCGCCTGCACGCATGATCCTTGCTGCCATGTTCATTGTGACATTCCCCTTTCCGATGTTTAAAAAATGACGCGTCCCCTCAAGCGATTTGCACGCGAAAACGGGAAAAGTAGGCAGCAAAAAATTCGCCACCTACTTTCGTTCTTCCCTTGCTTTACTCCTGCAGCATGCGATAAAGCGCAGCCGCTGCTTCCGCACGTGTCAACGGGGCAAGCGGGTCAAAGCGGCCATCGGTTCGCCCCTTCATCCAGCCGCGTTCGACGACCGCTGTAACGGACGATTGCGCCCAACCCGGGATGGACGATTGATCGCGGATCGGGCTTGGAGCTGCCCTATTGCCTACCTTGCTCTCCCCAGCAGCCTGTGCCAGTGCGTACGCAAACTCCGCTCGGCTGATCGGCTGATCTGGCGCCCCAATCGAAGCGGGCAAATTCGCTGTATGACCGTCCGGCATCACGCGGTCCACAAGCGCCAGCGCCTCCGAACGCTTCAACCATGCATGCCAGTCAAACCGCGATTCGCTGCGTCCATGAATCACGCCGATTGTGGCCAGCTTCCCGATCGCTTCCTTTGCCCATTGATAGCTGGCTGGCAGCTGCACCACATCGTCAAACGCAACCAGAGGAACGGATGCAAAAAACAGATCCCCGCCCGCACGCAGCCTGGCTGTCACATCTTGCGGGTCGTTTTTCACCAAAATCGGCTGCACGGTCCACGGATCGGTGTCCTTCGCGCGTGAAAAGAGCACCGGGAGCGATTCGCCGTCAACCGCCGTATTTTTCTCCCATCTCAACGCGATTGCGGCATCTGCCCCCGGGTTCAAGCTCACCCGGTACAAATCCGAAAGCGGGATGATGTCGCCAGAAAGCGTGCTCAGCTGTGCCGTCGCTAAGTGATCGTCATACCGTTTGGCAATGAACTGCAGCTGTTTTCCTTCCTCGCCTGCATCACCGGACGGCACGAGATCCGTGCGCCAGCCCGGTTTCATCACGCTGATTCTGGCGTTTGCTCGGCGTACCGTTTGCCACGCATCCGGCGTTATGCTCAATTGCCATGTATGATAATTGTCTTTATCGCTCATCGGGATGACGAGCGTCGGCTTTAGCTCATTGAGCAGACCTTTGTACAGCGTCCAGTTGGCCAGACGCTCCGTTAGCCTTTCCAAAACGTCGCGCTGGTCGGCCAAGAGCGGTTTTGCCATGGAGTCTGCAAGCTCCTCGGCAAGCGTATCGCCGACAGGCTTCGTTTGCAGATCGTCTTTTTTCACCATGCCGGCTTTTTCGTATGCGGCTTGCAAAACCAATGCCACATCGGGCACATACGCTTTTTGCTTTTCGGCTGGATTCTCCGCCAATGAAATCAATAAACTGTCGATAATGTCGACAAGCTCTTCCGGCTTTGTGGCAAAACCGATTTGGGACATCGCCTTGTCCATCTCTGCGCTGGCCGACGTCCGGTACAGCGAGGTCAGTTCGCCCGCCGCTGTGCTGCCGCCCTCGGAGTTGCCGAAATCGGTCGTGTATACAAACGTTACGGTGTCCTTGTTATCCAGCTTGTAACGGTCGATCGGCATGGGCGGCTGCTCGCCGTTGACCAGGTAAATCCAGCCGCTTCCGGCGCCTTTGTCGAACTCGGCGAGATTGTTGATGCTTTTGACATAGACATCATGTCCGTCTCCATCCGCATCGACGATTTCATACGGAATATCGTTTTCGCCACAAATGTATGTGAGCAGATCGTATGCGCTTGCGCCGTCTTTCATGTGAACCGTTTTTTGCGCCAAAATGACTTCTTTGTCTACCCCGGTGATGCCTGTAACGATCTCCAGCTTCGTTTTTACCGGCGGCTTCGCTTCCACGATTCTGAAGGAAGCCGTCGCTTGTCGGGTCGAATACAACGTTGCATGTGCCGTACCGGTCGCGGTCCAGTCGGGAGCGCCAAGCTCAAGCGAAAACGATTTGCCGCCACCTGCCACCTCTTGCGCGTAAATGATTTGGCCTTGGGAATCGGTAATGAGCAAGGGGACCGGGCGGGCATCATCACTGCTTGTATGCCCGCTGACCGCGATGGTATCCGATGTTTGCATGGCCGAAATGGCTGCCTCCGCTGTTTGTGCGGGCGCCGCTTGCGCCGGTATGCCTGCGCCGAGACAAAGAAAGGCTGCCAGCATACCGGACCATGCTTTTCTCCATATTCTGCTTCTCATCTATTTCACCACGAGTTGGAACGTGACCGGATCTTTCGCCGTTTCAGGCTGGGTGGACAAGCCGTACCAATAGTTGAGCTGGACCGTATACGTACCTTTGTCCAGGCTGAATCCTGCCGTCAGCTGCTTCGCCGCACCGTCCGCCTCGACCGTCACAAGCTGCACCACTTTTTTGTCTTTTTGCACCTGTACGAGCACAGCCACCGGCTTGCCTTCTTTCGCCACATCCGCAACGTTGGTGCGCACCAGTACCTGGCCGGCATTGACGGTGAACGCATTTCCGGACGGCTTCGTTTGCGTGCCCTTTTGCAAGCTTTCCAGGCCGGCGTACACTTCCACTTTGCCGCTCAAATCGATCGTTGGCACATACGCTTGCAGCGCTTCTTTGTCCTGATCGGACAGACGCTGGTAGGCGCTGTCGCCGTTATTCGCCGAGGCGAGCGCGAGCAGCGCGAATTTGGTTGTGTACGGATTCGCTTCACCCGGTGTCCAGGACGCTTCAAAACCGCCGTTTTTCACCTGTTTGGCGAGCAAATAGTCGACGGATTTGACCCACGGGCCTTCGAGCACATCCTCGCCCGCAGCAGACAGGCCGATCAGCACCTGGCTCGTCGTATCCGGACTGCCGCCGGCGAAACCGTCGTAGTACGATCCGTCTGTTTTGTCCTGCCCGGCTTCCAGCTCCGCGATAATCTCTTTTTCCGCCTGCTTCACACCCGCTTCATCGTCCACGAGCGGCAGCGCGCTCAAGGCAAATCCAAGCTCGTCGAATTTGCTTTTGTTTTTGTCGTTTTCGTAATCGTCATAATGATCCAGCAAAAAGGCCACCGCTGCATCGCGGTCATAATCGTAGTCGTACATTTCCAGCGCGATCATGGAATAAACATGATTGGCGATCGTGTATGTATCGTCACCCATTTTCCCGGATTTCTCCTGCAGGTCGGCGATTTCCTGGAGCAGGTTGACACCGTTGACATTTGTTGGGTCGTACCCATTCTTCATCAGCGCAATCGCGTATTTGGCGATTTCCCCGGCTCCTTTCGCCTTGAGCGCCGCCGGCACGATCGCATCGATTGCCGACTGGTTTTGCTTCGTCAGCCATTTGCGGTTGGTCAGCTTCTCCCCCGCTTCCGTGAGCGCAACCAGCTCCCAGTCAAAACCGTCGAACTTGTACGAACGATCGCGCTTGTAATAATAGTTGACCGCCTTTTTCATCGCGGTCGATACTTTTTTCTGCTCGTCGGATGCGGCTTGCACCTGAACCGGCTTTGCTGTCAGCCCTGCGGTCAAGACCAAGCCTGCCACGAGTGCCCATACAACGGACTTTCTTGAACGAACTGCGATACTGCTCATCATCTTCTCTCCTTTTTTCATGAGGCAACACGGCGCAACTGCAGGAGCAAGTTATCGAAACGGATGGCGGGGCATCCGCACCGAAAAAAACCCTCTTTTCCACATGTGAAAAGAGGGCATTGCAACCGTTACGTGCCTCCCCCTTTTGTCCATACCCGCAAAAGTGGCGAAATCGATTCGTTTGGCAGGTCTCCTGGCTTGCACATTCTCCGTTTTTTTCCGTCTTCCCGGCATCTTTTGCCAGTGACCCTTTCGTCGAAAAAAACGTCCGTGCTTACAGTAGCGGGGACTGCAGTGGATTTGCACCACTTTCCCTTTTCAATGGCATGCGCCATCACCAAAACGAATTCGTATGTCGTTAGGTTTTATTGTAGCGGTCGTTATACGGTTTGTACAAGAAAAAAGTGGTTACAAACGCTCGCCAAGCTGCCAGGAACCTGCTGCACGCGTCATTCTGCGCACGGCGACGATCGCATCCGTGTTGAGCGGACCATAAATGTGCGGATACATCAGTCCATCGGAAGCCTCTTCATACAGCAGTTTCGCTTTGATCTTGCTCTCATCGATTTCCAAAACGAGCAATCCTTCGGCAAACGCAGGGTAGACCCGGTTGGCTACCTTCACCAAAAGCTCGTCGCCTTTCGTCGCATGGATAAATCCTTCCGCCTCATAGGTACGTGAAACATACTCCGCTTTGTCCGCGTAGTTCGCCCAATACGTTTCCGGCACCAAGCAATAAATCGTTTCCATTCTCGCTCTCTCCTCTTCCCATTCAAGTGTTATTCGCAGGCAATCCCGTCTTTGTCGCCATCCATTTCAGGGCGATAGCCAGGCTCCCCTTTGTGTAACGGAGCTGCTCCGGCGGCACGGGCTTCCTTGCAGCTTGCATAATAAACCGACGTTTGTTTCGCTCCGGATGGGGGAACCGCTTGCTTTGACGGACTCGTTACATTGGGATTCTTCGATTCCTTTTTGCCCTGCTTCCCTGCCTCGCCGACCGCCTCGGGATGATAGCCGTCTTCACGGGCATAGTTTTCGACCGACCAGATGCCGACTCCTGCCTGCTGCGCTTTTTCCTGGATGGCCCGGTACCGGTCGACATACTTCACATTCGGCACATAAATATAAGCGACGCGGGCAAGCCCTTTTTCAAGCAGCATCTCTTGCACCGACTTGCCATCGATATAGATGTAATACAGATAACGGCCGTATTTGTCCGGTCCCGGGGATACATCCTGCTCCAGCTCGACGGTTTTATCCGTCAGAAGCGCTTTCGTGAAGTCGCTCGCTTCCTTTCCAAAAGGCTGCTCACCGAGCTTCGGGTGATGGGTTTCCGGCGTGTCAACCAGCAGAAAGCGAACCGTTTCTTCCTTGCCGTTGAGCTTCACCTTGATCGTGTCGCCATCGATCACTTGTACCACAGACGCTTTGATTCGATTCGTTTCGCCCGCTTGTTCAGCCTGTGCCGCTGGCGCCTCGGTCTGCTTGGCAGATGCCGGCGACGTCTGCGGGTTAGCCGGACTGCCGCACGCAGCCAGCAGCAAAAATACGCCCGCATACGCGGCCGCAGCCACGGCTCGTTTTCTTCCCATCATGCAATCTTCTCCTCATCATCGTTGTCTCGATCCCCTACAAGCTTACACAGAAAAAAAACCGCTCGCAAGCGAGAGGTTCGAGAGGAGGTAGTGTTTCATCTTATGCTTGTCAGTGCGACGGTAGACTTGCCCGCTTGCAGCGAATGAAAAAACAGTACGGTTCGCTGTGACAATCAGGAGAACATTTTCGCGAAATAAATCGTTGACAAAATTTTATATTTGTGTTATTATAAAATAATTTTCTATTTACAAAAATCCCTCTTCTTTTTATGATAGACATATTTCGACTAGAACACGCACGAGGCGGGAGGAAACCGAAATGGAACAATTACCTTGCGAGGGATGCAGAGGTCTCTGCTGCGGACCTGTTCCTGTGACCGAAACGGAATTGAAAAAAATCAAAAAAAGCATCAAAGCCATGCCGCAAAAAAAGCGTACGGCGCTTGCGAACCAGCAGCGCTTTTTCGGCACGTGCCTGTTTTATGACGTGGATCATGACCGATGCGGCATTCATGCGGTGCGGCCGGAGGTGTGCCGCATGTTCGGCTATTATAAAGAGATGGTTTGCTTTCGGATGCCGCAGCTCGCAACAAAAACGGATCGGCAAGTCCGCGAACGGCCTGTGGGGATTTTGAGCGTCGATTTCACCTGGCGCGATTTTAGCTGATCTCATCGATTGGGCGTTTCAGGACAACAATGAGTCGCACCACGCATAGCAAGCATCCAGTTCTCGCTCGGTGATCCGGTCCGACCGATGCTCGAACAGCACGTGTACCTGCGGGTTTTCATTACCGATGATGCGCATAAATCGTTCGATCGGCGCCCAACCTGCGGCCGGATCACAGCTCGGCAATGCGGGATGGTGATAGCTGCCGACCGGATCAAACCGGTTTACCGTCCACAGATGGACAAGGTACGAGTATTTCGCATAGCGCCGTAAAACAGGCTCAGCTTGAAAATACGGATCGATTAGCTCTTGCATGAACAACCGGCCCGTATCCAAACATAGTTTAATCGCTGGATACGCCGTCAGCAAATCCTCCAAAAAGCGGTCCTCGTAGATGTATCGATTCAATGCATCAAATTCCAGTACAGGTGTAAACTGGTAGTGCCGCCCTTTTTCGGACAACCATCGGAATAGCTGCTCCGTCCCACGCTGAAATGCTGAAATGCTCATCGCCCGTTCGCTGATGAATTCCGACGGATCGGCAAAACGCCACTGCTCCCAGTTTACCCGATCGTCCAAAATTACCGGCTTGGGGTAATGAAATAATACATATCGCGGCTTTATCATGGAAAGCTCCGCAAGTTCCTGCTCAACCTGGGCCATCGCTGCATGCCGCACGTGAAGATCGGGGGACAGGAAAAGTGCGTCGCGCCGAAACCCGTGGTCCCGCTGGCGAAACGGGTAATGCACACCGACGGAAAAACCGCCGCGCTCCGCTTCTTCCGCGAGAAGTTTTGCATCCTTATCAGAGTGAAACATACAGGCTTCCACGCCCCAAAATCCATCGCGAAAATCACGTTGCTGCTTTTTAGCATCGAAACCGCCGTACTGCCCGATCAAAAAACGCTGCATCTGTTTGCCTCCTTCTTTTCGCAATCAGCCATCGCCTTTAAAAAACACGTAACAAACCAAAGCCTGCGTCCGTCTCATAACCAACAACGACTTTTCGAAACGGGAGGTACACCATGAAAAAGCTTTTTGTCACCCTTCTTTTGCTCGGCGGTCTGCTTCAAGGCTGCGCTCCTGCGCCGGAACAATCGCAGCCGGCTGCCCCTGTACAGCCGGAAAAACCGGCAGAAACGCCAGCCGTACCGGCAGCGACTACACCCGAGACGCCAGCCCCGCAGCAGCCAGCAAACAGCTCTCCCGAGAAGCCGGAGGAGCAAGCGTATCATAACGACATTTTCAAAGATGTGACGGTCAAAAAAGTGAAAGCGGACACGTTTGAAGTAAAAGGAAAAGCGAAAGTGTTTGAAGCCGTGTTGAATTATTCCGTTGAAGATGGACATAACGAACTTGCAAAAGGGTCTGCAACCGCATCTGCCGGCGCACCGGAATGGGGCGATTTCAGCTTCACGCTGACCGTCAAAAAAGCCACGCCGAATTCCACCCTGATGCTGATTTTGTTTGAATCGAGCGCAAAAGATGGAAGCCGCCGGATGGAACTCCCCATCCCTCTCCCTGAGTAATATCGCATGCCACATGCCTTGGCGCGCCTGTTGGCGTGCTTTTTTCTTGGTGTCTTCCCTTTAGAATCGGCCCGTTCTGGAAAGGATAGGAATAGTCAGGAGGTGACGATCATGTCCGAAATCAAAGTGCTGGACAATGGGCCGCTGCTCGTAACAGGCGAGACGACTTTGCTGGATGGAGAAGGGAACAAGCTCGAAGGAAAAGCGCAACTGTATCTCTGTCGATGCGGCTTGTCTGCAAACAAGCCATTCTGCAATGGAGCACACAAAGGCAAGTTTGAAAGCGTCGTTCGCGCGTAATCGGCTGAATGAGTCAAACGAAAACAGGATGATCCTCACTTGCCAAGGGTCATCCTGTTTTCGTTTTCACGAACCTGTTCCCTTTGCCCCGATCGCGCCCGCAAGCTTCCTGAAATCGCCAAAATCGTTTGTGGTTGCTCCGTCATGCCCATCCACCCATTCCACCACTTTTTCCCTAGTGTACCTCTAGCCAGTGCTGTTCGTCTATTCCCGTTTCCCGTTCGCACTTGCGAAATCGTCGGCTTGCTACGGCCCGATTTTCAAGGCGTTTGATTGATCAAAGGATTTTTTTGTCAAACGGCGAAAATAGCAATGGTTGCAAGTATCGGATGGGAGGCGCACAAGATGAAAGCAGTCGTTGTCACAGATTTTGGTGGTCCAGAGGTTATGAAAGTCATGGATGTCGATTTGCCGGTGGTCGCCCCGAATCAAGTATTGATCCGCGTTGCGGCGACCAGCGTCAATTTTGCCGATATCAAATCACGGTATGGAAATTATCACGGCGCAACCAAGCCGCCTTTTATCCCGGGACTCGATGCTGCCGGCGTCATCGAAGCGGTCGGCCGTGACGTAGCGCATCTGCAGGTCGGCCAACGGGTGATTGCCTTTGCGAAGGCAGGCTCCTATTCGGAGTATCTTGCAGCGGATGAGGCGCTCACCTTCCCGCTGCCGGACGAAGTCGATTTCGCCACAGCGGCTGCGTGCCCGATCGTATCGTTCACGTCGTACAAGCTGTTGGCGGATGTCGGGCGGCTTGAAGCCGGTGAAACCGTCCTGATCCATGCGGCTGCAGGCGGCGTCGGCACAACCGCGATCCAGCTGGCCAAATTGCTCGGTGCCGGCAAAGTAATCGGCACCGTCGGAAGCGAACAAAAGATTGCCACTGCATTGGAGGCAGGGGCTGATCACGTCATTTGCTATCAGGACGGCTCGTTTGCCAGTCAAGTCAATGAGCTGACAGACGGCCGCGGCGCCGACGTGATTCTCGACTCGATCGCAGGCTGGGTGACCGAGCAAAGCCTCGACTGCCTCGCCCATTACGGTCGGTTGGTCCACTTTGGCAACGCTGGCGGCGAAGTGGGGCACATCAAAACGAAGGATTTGCATGCGAGTTGCCGCTCCGTCCTTGGTTTCAGCCTGGGCACGACGCGCAAACAACGTCCGCACCTGCTCAAAAGCGCAGCCGATCACGTCCTGCCATTTTTGGCCGATGGTCGTCTTGCCATGAAAATCGGCCGGGTGTTTTCGCTTGCTGAAGCGGCGCAAGCCCACCAACTGGTCGAGAGCCGACAAAGCTTGGGAAAAGTGCTGCTGGAAGTGAACCGATAAAGGATTGTGGGAAACGGGGGACAGCCGCTTACCGGAAGCGGCTGTTTTTTTTTGGGGTGCATTGAAAAAGAACGATTCCGCTCAAGCTTCCGCGCTATTCGATGAACACATCTTGACTGCTGTAAATGTGCTCCATGCGTTCCTGGCGGGCTTGCAGCGCGTCCCGATTGCGCGCTCCGATGCCGAGGCAAAGCAAATGCAGCATCGTTTGCACAGCCGCCATCGAACTATTGCCCGTATCGCCGTCGACATTCAGCTCCGTAACCAATGTGATGTCGCTGATGCGGCTGACTGGCGAAAGCAGACGATCGGTGATCGCAATCAGCCGGCTGCCCAACATTTTGGCCGCCTCTGCGATCTTGTAGGAGTCCTTCGAGTAGCGGGGGAAAGAAATGACGACGGCTACCGATTTTTCATTCATGCATGGGAGCTTTTCCAGCGCATTTCCGCCTGCGGGGCACAAATGCACATTTTCCCGAATCATCCCGAGCGTGAACGCCAACCAGTTGGCCGCCGCATGGGAGGCGCGATGGCCGATGACGAGCACATGGTCGGCCTCGCTGAGCAGCTCAACCGTGTGCCACAGCTGCCCATCGTTCAACTGCGCGAGGTTATGCTGCATGACGGCGATCTCATTCTCCATCGCGTGTCGGAATAATTGCTCCTCGCCGGACGATTGCGGTTTTTGCAGCCGGTTGGCAGCAGCCGAGCTTGCACCGAGCACGATCTGCTGCTGGATTCTCGCCTGCATCTCGGTAAAGCCGCTGAATCCGAGCGCGTACGACAACCGGATCACGGTCGTTTCGCTGACTTCTGCCTCGCGGGCGATTTGGACAACCGTATTGAAAGCCGCCTGATCCAAATGCTGCAGCAAATGAGCAGCCACTTTCTTTTGGGCGGCTGACAGCCCGTTGAATTTTTCTTTCACGAGTCCTTCAAAAGTGGAAGATTGCTGCATATGCTTTTCCCGTCCCTCCTGTAGCGCACAAGATGATTCCTTTTTACTATTGTGTTTGTGCCGGAATCTGTCAAGATGCTTTTCCCTATGCTTTTTGGCGGAGCCACTGTTGCTGTACAAGAAAAAGGAACCAGCGCCGCGCTGATGCCCAGACGCCACTCTCCCGACTCCAGATGACTCCTTCCTTTCCATCGACAGGAAATCGGACCGACGTTGCGGAATTTGTACTTGTCTACATAAAAAAGGAGGATTTTGCCCACATGCGTGACGTACGTTTTGAACAGGATTTGACCCGTTTTACCGTATACGAGTTTGGACAGAAACAAGGTCCGCGCGTCGCTATCACCGCAGCGATCCATGGCGATGAACAGACGGCCATCCACGCGGCCAATCTGTTGATAAAGGCGCTTGGCGACTTGACGGTCAATGGATACGTCAAGGTGATACCCGTCTGCAACCCGCCTTCTTTTCGCAACCGCACCCGTTTTTCCCCTTTCGATCATATCGATATGAACCGGATTTTCCCGGGCAGCCCGAACGGCGGTCCTACACACCAACTTGCCCACGCCTTGTGGCAAGGAACCCGTGACGTCGATTATATCGTTGATCTGCATTGCGTTGGCAACGGGGGCGCTACCTACACGCTTGCCTTGTATAAAGAATTTCCTGAATTGCGCGAATTGGCAGAAGCGCTCGCTCTCCCCATCATCATCCAATCGAGCGGGACGCGGGGCCAGCTGTTCGTGGAATCGTGCCATGCAGGCCAAAAGGCGCTGATCATCGAATTGCCGGCAGGACAGCCTGGGGGAACGATCGATGTCGCTGCTGCCGAGGAATGCAGCCGCGCCGTCATTCGCTACCTGCATCACCTGGGTGTGCTGTCTGCCTCCGTGCCAGGCCACCCCGTCACGTTCTATGATGAAATCACGACGCTGGTCGCCCAGGAGCCGGGCTTGTTCCTTCCTGCCGTAGAACCAGGCATCATTTGCGAGCGCGGGACAGCGTTGGGGACATGGAACGACACCCCTCTGCTCGCACCGTTTACCGGCGTGATTACAACGATCAGTCCAGCCCGTTATTGTTTTACCAGAGAAAGCTTGGCAGGCATCGCTCCGTTTGCAGAAATCCAGTCTTCGTAAAACAAGAAAAAACCTTGAGCAATCAAGGTTTTTTCTGTTCAGTGCGGGTCCGCTTAAAATCGCTCCATGTTGGCGTCCAATATGTACCCATCTACCGGGGAGATGTAGTACGTGGTCCCGTCGCAGTTGAACTCATAAAACTGGCCATATACCGAAGAGCCCTCCAGCGTTTTGGTCCCGACAAACTTGATCGAGGCAACCGGCTTATCATAGTACGGATAGCTTTTCATATAAACCGTTGCCTCTTCCGGTGTCAGCTCAAAACCGCGCTCGGGGATAGGCTCTGATTCTTTGGCGTCCAAAACCCAGCGGTCGCCGCTTTTCACAAGCGTGCTGATTTCATAGTAGCCGCTGTTCAGTTCATTGGCGAACCACATGGTTTTCACCTTGATCCGCTCAGCGGTTTGCTCCAAAATCGTCGTTCGCGCATCAAACGCGCCTTTTTCATAGTGGAACAAAAACAATTCCGTCAAGCCATTGCCTGCCGTGTAAAATTGCTGCAAATTCTCCTGATCGATAAAGGAATCTGTCATGATGCTATGTAGTTTGTTCCGGAACTCTTCAAAAGTCAGAGCCTTATCCTGCGCCTTCCCCAGCATGGCAAAATACTGGCTGGAAATTTCCAAAAGGCGGCCGGCAACCCATTCGACGCTTTTCTTCTCCTCGACAGGCGCTGGCACGGCTTGATCCTGCTGGATCGCTGCTGTAGCTGACTGTGCTGGCGGAACGTCGCTCTCTTTCGAACAACCGATCAAGAGGAGCGCGACGATTCCGACCAAGGATACGAATTGTCTCATAGCTTCCTCCCAAGTATGCGATGCTTGGATCATATCATATTTTACGCATATTTGGGTTCAAAACCGGAAAATTAATAAGAATTGCCCATCTTCACCCATCCATTTCAACCTGATTGGAAGCACGCTCCGCCGGAAGGACATCGAGCGTGCGCCTTGAACGGTTGACAGCCCAGGAGGAAGATGATTGGAGTGGTTTGTCATCCTATAACCAACCCAATGAAATGGTCCCTCCCGGCTCTACATCATGGACCGTGACGTCCGGCCGATCAGCGAGCAGTCGCGCCAGCTCGCTTGGACGGCCGGTCAAGAAATCTAGCACGCCGAAATGCGTCGGCATGACACGCTCGACATTGAGCAGGCGCACCGCCTTGGCCGCCTCGCGAGGAGACATCGTATACACATCCCCGATCGGCAGCAAGGCCAGCTTCGGTTCATACAGCTCCGCGATCAAGGCCATATCGCCAAACACATTCGTATCCCCCGCGTGATAGATGGTATAGCTGTTTTCAAAAGTGATGACAAAGCCCATCGGTTCGCCGCCATAGACGATCTGATCGCCATCCACATATGCCCCGGAATGATCAGCATGAACGGCCGTAACCGCGATTTCGCCCAGCTTGCGCGTTCCGCCTTTGTTGATCGGCAGCACTGCCGACAGTCCCTTTTTCTGGAGCAGAAACGCCAGCTCCCATCCCGCCACGACGGTCGCTCCCGTTTTCTCCGCAAGCCATACCGCGTCTTCCGCATGATCGCGATGCGCATGGGTCAGGAAAATGTAGTCTGCCTGCTCCATCTGTCGGATTTGCTCGGGGCACACCGGATTGTTTTTCACCCACGGGTCAATCAAAATCGTTTTGCCCCCCGGCGTCTCGATCAAGCAGCCGCCGAAACCGAGCCACGTGATGGTTCCTTGGGTCGTTACCATGTCGCTTGCGCCTCCTCCCCTTTTTCCTCCGCAAACACGTCCGCTGCAGCCGCAAGCCCGTTCAAAGCGGCTGGAAAACCCGCGTAAACCGCCATTTGCATCATAATCTCCTTGATCTCTTCCTGTGTACAGCCAACCCGTCTCGCGCCATAAATATGGACTTTCAGCTGTGGGATCGCATAGCCGAGCGCTGTCAAAGCAGCAACCGTCGCGATCTCACGCGTTTTTACATCCAATCCCGGGCGGCTGTAGACCGTTCCAAACGGAAATTCGACCAGCATCCGCTCAAAATCAGGCAAGATCGCCCGCAAATGATCCCGTGTGCGCGCTCCCGCTTCACCGACGATCTGGTTCATCGTCTCAAGTCCTCTTTCATAGGTGCTCGTTTCCCTCTTCATCGTGTACCGTCTCTCTTTCGTCGCCGTTTTGCAAATACGCTTCATAGTAGTCGATTTTTTCTCCGACCAATTCGATCAATGCAGCGATTTCGCGCTGCTGCTCAAGCAATGCTTGCTGATGGCTTTTCAAGATCGCCAGCCGCTGCCTCACCGGCTCCTGCGGCATGTTCCCCGCCTCCAAACGCTGGAGAATGCACCCTTCCTGGGTAAATGTAGCCATGCTCTCCAGTGACAATCCTGTTTTCTTGAGCGCGGTCAGAAAGAGCAGAAACTGAATGTCCGCTTCGCTAAAATCCCTGACCCCGCCTGCCGTCCGCTTGATTTTGGGAAACAGGCCGCTTCGTTCATAAAAACGGATGGTGTGTGCAGAAAGTCCGGTTCTTTCCGCAGCTTCTTTTATATTCATGCGTTGGAGCTCCCTTTGCCGTCGACTTGAACCTAGCTTACACCTTAGAGCTGTCTCTAAGTCAAGAGGATGCGTGCAAAAGGATTTTCGCCCATTCCTGTCAAATCTTTTTCATAGACATGCCTGGTGCTTGGCGGTGTGGTTACGACAACCGCCAAAGGGGTTGGTTCTGCCGTCTGTCATGTCGTCGAATATGGCACGGATTCCCGACTTTCGGGTAACGTAAAAACAAACAAGGGCCTGCCAATCATCGGATGGCAGGCTCTTGTTTGCGTCCTGGCTGTACGCATGTTCTGGCATCGCATGATGGAGCGCGCCCGGCCTGGTTTCTCATCTCGTTCGGGCCAAGCCAAGAGCTTTATGGTCCCAGAGTATATCTTCTACAACGGACGCCTGATTGTCCTCACACGTCACGATGAGGATGACATCCCCCTTTTTCCCTTTTTTAAGTTGATGTTGCTTTTTGTTTCGTTTCAAAAGGTAAATGAACCCACTCAGGGAAACTCCGATTACAAAGCCTGAGACTGCACCGACAATTCCCCAGATAATCGGCCCTCCTTGCCAAACGAACCCTTTACTGGCACCAATGGTACCAAACAGAAAGGCAAAAATCATCCCTTTATCGATAAATGACAGTCCATCCGCTCGATGGATGCTATCAAGAAGTCTCGGTTCTTTTTTACGCAAATCAAGCGGTACGGCGTAAATGGCTGTTATTCCCTTTTCCTCAAGTTCTGTAATGGCGATTTCAACAAAGGGTGAATACTCGAATGTGGCAAAAATTTGCATCTTTATTTATCTCCAATTGTGATGAGATGCCCCGCTGGCTGGTACTTTTCGATCAGGAATTGTCGCTGAGCATCATCAAACAGTTTGTTATTTTCCACGGTGTTCGCATAGGCATCATAAATGGTAAAGAAATAATAAGAAGGGAAATAGAGTAACCATTGCTTATCGAGGACCGATGAGGAGGTATCCACATCCCCCAGAATGAGATAGTGTACGGCTAGAATTAGATTTGATTGCCAGACGATTACAATCGTACTGATAAAGATAAAGGTAGCCAAAATAATCCGATTGAGGTACAGTTGGCCAAGGCTGGGGATTCCCATGGACCATACAACCGCGATCCAAGGTTTTCGTTTATCGAGGTAGTTGATCTCTAGCGCTCCGATGCTAAACTCATTAAAGCGTCCTTTCTCCCTTTGTGCCAGAAGATAAATTTTGTTCATATCAACAGCCGTTCGATAACTGTCATAAATCGCAAACAAATAAACGGGGATATAGAGTGACATGAATTTCGGGTCCAATACATCTCTGGCAGCCTGGAATTGACCGTTAAATGTATGCACCATCGCCAAATTTAAGTGGATTTTCTGGTTAATGAACAACTCCCACAGAATCAGAACATATCCACGCAAATATTTATTCAGGAGCAAATGTCCAAAGCCGGGAAACGCCAATGACCAGCATGCGATTGTAATTGGATTACGCTTATGCAGTTGCGTTGTTCCCATTATGCTGACGTGCGCCATGTAACGTCTGTTACGAAATTGATTTCTAAAGTTATCCATAATCTGCCCCTACTTTTTATAAATACCACGCAAGATTAGGGTGTCTTTTTAGCAAAGGGGATATGCATTCAGTGAAATTGCCCGTTCGTTTCACTTTGCCCCGGTCGATAACGTTATTTTCCAGTCGAATCCCGATGTGAATAAGAAATGAAACAACCAGGATACTACATCTTGAAGAGAGCAAAGTGTAGTGGAGGGAGTATATGTCATTTCAGCAACCTCAGGTAAAGCCGGCAAATATCGAATTTAGCTGTACGGAAATCGGGGGACTTTGGGGGAGTTATATCCAGGAAAGCATGGCTGTATGTTTCCTTACCTACCTGCTGCATCATCTTCAGGATGGGCAGATTGTTCCGTTGGCGGAAGAGGCACTGAAGATTTCGCAAGATCGAGTAGAGAAAATCAAGCATTTTTTTCTTGCTGAAAATTTCCCGATACCAACAGGGTTTTCCGACGGTGATGTGAATTTAGCTGCCCCTCCGCTTTTTCACGACACGTTTACCCTCAGTTTCATCTACATGATGAATCGCCTGGAAATGATTAACTTCGCATTTACGGCGTCCAATAACGTTCGACTCGACGTGTTGGATTTTTTCAATGAATGCATACATACATCTACCGAGTTGTTCGGCAAAGCGGTGCGAATGATGCTGGAGAAAGGCATTTATGACCGCCCGCCGAAAATGAACTACCCGACTAAAAACGAGTACGTCCAGAAAACCTCATTCATCGACGGGATCATCGGCACGAAACGACCTCTGAATGCATTGGAGTTATCCGAAATATTCTTCAATATTGAGCGCAACTACTTTTCGGTTATTCTCATGCTCGGGTTTGCACAGGTAATGGAAGATAAACAATTGAAACATGCAATTATCAGAGGCAAAAAAATCAGCGAACAACAGATCGAGCTATTTAACAGTCTGCTGATGCAAGAGGAGCTGCTCGGAACGGTGCCTGTCAGCATGGAAGTGACAGCATCCACTGTTTCTCCCTTTTCCGACAAATTCATCATGTCAATAATCAACGTATTGAACTCGGTAGACATCCTCTTGATCTCACGTGCCCTGTCGCTATCGATGCGAGCTGATCTCACCTCTCACTACGCCAAAATCATCGCGAATGTGATGGCGTACGCCAAAGATACGTTTGATATTATGGTGGAACGAAAATGGCTCGAACAACCGCCGCTTACGACGGATCGAAACCAGCTCTTGAAATCCTAGGAAAATGGCGCAGAAGCAAACAAGGAGGGGTCCATTCTTTTTCTTATTGTCTGTCGGGACAAAGGGTTACGAGAAGCAGAAAGGAGCCGCGCCGCATGGACCATAAATCGTTTTATTTCACCGTCCCCTGGGATGAAGTCCATTATTTGAAAGAAACGCTGTCTACGATGGAGATGCCGTTTTCCATCGAGCAAACAGATGCGATTGTGCTGGAAGAAGGGCAGGTCGCATTCGTGTTTCCTACCGTTTCCGCTCGCCATTATCAGCATCTGCGCGAGCTGTTTGGCGAGGATGGCAAACTTTATCCGGAAGAGACCTCGTCCCGCTGATACGGGCGTCACAGCAAAAAACCAGCAACTCCCCGTTTAACCGGGGGCGCTGGTCTCTCTCCTTATGTGATCTTCTTTCTATAGCGGAACCGTTGTGTTTTTTTCCGCTCTCTTTCGCGACTTGCCGAGGGAAAGGACGATCAGCGTGCCGACAATCCCCAGCGTGCCCAGCCAATCGGCGAGTCCAAACGACACATTCAGCCAAACCACGGATAACACGGCTGCCGAGAGCGGCTCGATACAGGCGATCAGGCTCGTTTCCGAGGCGGTCAAGTATTGCAAGCTCTCCAAATAACAATAAAACGCGATGACGGTGCCGAAAATAATGATGAACAGGAAGGCGAAGAACGACGCGGCCGACCAGTGTCCTGTAAACGCCCACGGCGGATGGACAAAACTGAACCCGATCCCGCCGACAAGCATCCCCCATCCTACAATGATCGTCGAGCCCCACTTATCCAGCAACGCTTGCGGATTCAGCGTGTAAAAAGCCAATGCAAAAGCGGAGCTGATTCCCCAAAAGAGCGCCCATCCGGATACCGACAGGCTGGAGAGACTGCCATGGGTCACCAGTAAAAACGTTCCCGCGATCGCGAGCACAACCGCAAGCAGCTCGCTTCGGGTCGGCAGCCGTTTTGCGCGGATCGCCGCATAGCAGGTGATGAGCACCGGCCCCAAATATTGCAAAACCGTCGCGGTAGCCGCATTGCCGTGTTGGATGGCGGCAAAATAGGTGTACTGGACGGCCAGCATGCCCAAAAGGCCGAACAGCACGAGGCTCGACCGGTCACGCTTGCTTTTCCAGATCGCCCATATCCGCTGTTTTTCTGTGCGATAGCCGACTGTCAATAAAATGACGCCTGCCAGCAACAGGCGGACAACCGTCAGCCACTCCGGACTAAAATTTTGCTCTTGAAACAAATATTGCGCAACCGTGCCGGAAACTCCCCACAGCACGGCCCCTGTTAAAACCAACGACATCCCCATGAAACGCGTGGACCGCATGCTTTCCTTACTCTCCCTTTCAAGCCGACTCATGATGATAGGTGTTCTAGCATTTCACATAGAATGTAATATATCACATTCTATTAAAACGATCACGCGTTTTCTTTGAAAGCAAAAGACTATGAATCTCTGACGAAGATAATTTTCACTTAAAAAAGACCCTCGCGAGAGCCTGCCTTACGTGCTCTCAACGGGGTCACATCCTTCTTGCTAGCATCTGCCCACTACTTTTTCAATCGGTAAAAAAACGGACCTTCGCTCCTCTTTCACTTACTGCGCCTCTTCAATCCCAAGCTCTGGAGGCGGCTGCCTGAACATTTTCGTCAAGTTCAGCAGATACAAAAACCCGATGGTAAGCCAGGCTCCCCCCAAGATGAGCGAGTGAATATCCAGCTTGACCCAAAACAGTCCGGTAAGAGCAGCTCCGATGAGCGGAATGATCAAGTAGCGAATCGTCCCCGACGCCGACCTCTGCTTTTGCCGGATGTAAAAATGGGAGATCACCGACAGGTTTACGAAAGTGAACGCGAATAAGGCGCCGAAATTGATCAGCGATACAGCTGTCGTGAGGCTTAACAGAAGCGAGCTTAACGCGATGCAGCCGATCAACAGGATGTTGTAGACCGGCGTGCGGAACTTCGGCGAAAGATAGCCGAACACCTTGCGGGGAAGCACGCCTTCGCGCCCCATCGCATACAAAATCCGCGAGGCGCTCGCCCCTGATGCTACCGCCGAGGAAAAGCTGGACATGATCCCTTCGGCAAGGATGTAGCTGACCAAAAAGTTGCCGCCGATCTGCATCGCGATTTCCATGTAGGCGGATTCCGGGTCCCGAAACGATTGATAGTCAGGCCAGACGAGCTGCAAAAAATACGAGCCGACCAGGTAGTATGCCCCTGCAATGAGCGTGATCAGATAAATCGCCCGCGGAATTGATTTTTGCGGGTCTTTGGTTTCTTCCGACAACGTCGTCGCCGCATCGAACCCCAGGAACGAAAAGCATAAAAGCGGGATGACGGAAAGGAAATTCGGCATGCTCACATTCGGATCGATAAAGGGATGCAGCGAAAAGAGCGTCCCTGCCCCAAGACCGTTGAGCAAGCCTTTCACCGAAAACGTCACGAACAAGGCGAGCGTTCCGAATTGAAAGAAAAGAAGCGCCGTATTAAATCGGGCGGCAACCGTTACCCCCAGCACATTTACGATGGTGACCGTAACGATGAACGCGATGATCCAGATGTACATGGGAACGGACGGGAAGTACGCCTCCATCGCGATCCCCAAAAGCAGCGCGCTGATCATGGGACTGAACACATAATCCAGCAAAATCGTCCAGCCGACGAGAAAGCCGACATGGGGACTCAGCGATTTTTGCGTAAACGTATAGGCGGCGCCCGCATTCGGAAACGCTTTCACGATTTGCGCATAGCTATAGGCGGTAAACAGCATGACGATCAACGCTACTAGATAGGCGGTCGGAATCATCCCGTTCGTGCTGTGAACGGCCACGCCATAGGTCGAAAACAGCGTTGTCGGCGCCATAAAAGCCAGCCCGAAAAATACAACATATTTTAACGATAGTGAACGTTTAAGCTTTGTTGCCTCTATCTGATTCATCCTCTGTCCCCCCTGTTTTCCAGCACGCCGGTTTCTATCTGCTTCTCTTTTTCGTTCCCATTCAGCAGACGCACATCTGTTCATTGGCACAGACGTGCATCTGCTGATGTCCTCTCGTTTCTATTCCATTTTGGGTACACGCGCACGGTCGTATACGACGTTTCCGTCAAAAACCGTCAGGCACACCTGCACATCGGGGATGTCTTCTGCCGGCACGTCAAACAGATTCCGCTCCAGCACAACGATATCCGCCAGCTTGCCCGCTTCCAACGTGCCAAGCTCGTGCTCGCGAAATGATCCGTACGCCGGACCGGCCGTATACGCTCTCAGCGCTTCGGCAAGCGTGATGCGCTCATGCGGATGCCACACGGTCTTCCCGCTGCTATCGATCCGCGTCACGGCACGATAAATTTGCAGCAGCGGATTCAGGACATCGATGGGAAAATCCGTCCCGAATGCCAGCTTTGCCCCGGCTTGTTGCAGCGTACGAATCGCAAACACATGCTTTTCCCGCTCGTCTCCAATTCGCTCGGTGTATACGCCCCGCTCTGACATCGCAAAATGATCCGGCTGCATCGAGGCAATGACCCCAAGCTCGTGGAAACGCCCGATGTCATCGGGATGAATCACTTCAATGTGCTCCACAGCATGGCGTGAATCCCGTTTGCCGTTTGCCTGCTGTGCTTCCTCATACGCATCGAGCGCAAGGCGAATCGCTCCGTCCCCGATGGCATGGAAACGGATGCTGAAGCCTTCCTTGTCCGCTGCCGCCACCCATTTTTTGATCGTATCGGGCGGAAACGACGTCTCTCCTCGCGTATCCGGTTGATCGGCATACGGTTCGAGCATATATGCCGTGCGCGCGGTGATCACGCCATCGATGAACTGCTTGAGACCTGATACGCGCAGCTTGTCAGAGCGGTAAGCCGCACGCAGTCGCTTGGCTTGTTCAAGATCGTCCAACGCAGGCCACAGGTGAACGCGCGTCGTCAGCTCCCCGTTCTGCTCAAATTGGCTGAACACATCATACGCCTCGATCGTTTTTAAGGCATGCAGGTCATGAACTGCTGTCACGCCCAGGCTCGCAGCATGCGCCAAAAAATTCGCGAAAATCTCGCTTTTTTGTTCATGGGAAAAATCAAAGGCGTGGCGGATCACCAAATGGATCGCTTTTTCATACAAAAGGCCGTTCGGCTCCCCGTTTTCATCTTTGCCGATGATCCCGTACGGCGGGTTTGGCGTATCCCGCGTGATCGACGCGACCGCAAGCGCCTTGGAATTGACCCAGGCGCAATGGCCTTCCGCATGAAACAAAATGGCGGGTCGGTCCGGGAGAATTCGATCCAGCGAGTGGCATGACGGGTTTTGCTGCGTATCCCAGTACCCCGCATCCCACGTAAACCCGATGATCCACGGATGCTCCGGTCGGGATGCCGCGAATGCTTCTACCATCTCCACGGCCTCTGCTTCCGACCGGGCCGCGAACAGGTTGACGCTGCCCAGCGCGACGGCGCCTTGCATGATATGAAGGTGGAAATCATGGAACCCCGGCATGAGCAATTTGTCGTGAAACGCATACGTTTTCGTCTGCTCGCCTGCGTAGCGATTGATCTCCTCTTCCGTGCCGATGGCGATGATTGTATTGCCTGCAATCGCGATGGAAGCAGGTTCGGGTCGGTCGGCAAGACCCGTAAATACGGCATTGCTTGTAAGTAT
Source organism: Brevibacillus fluminis (assembly GCF_052072235.1). GTDB lineage: Bacteria > Bacillota > Bacilli > Brevibacillales > Brevibacillaceae > Brevibacillus_D > Brevibacillus_D fluminis_A. The sequence continues at coordinate 3,198,998 of NZ_CM125436.1, forward strand.
CAGATCAGCTTGCTGCTGACTCATTTGCAATCCATCCTTTCCTATCCCAACAACATGCTCAAGCTTCCTCGACGGCAAGCTGCGGAGGGGGCTGCCGGAACATTTTCGTTACTTTTACCAAATAAATGAAGCCAAGCAAAAGCCACGTACCGCCAAGGATCAGCGAATGGGCGTCCAACTCGATGAAAAACAAGCCGATGAGTGCAGCTCCGATGACAGGCATCACCAAATAGCGAATCGTTCCTGCAAACGACCTCTGTTTCTTCCGGACATAATAGTGCACGATGACCGAAACATTCACAAAGAAGAAGGCGAACAGCGCGCCAAAATTAATCAGCGATACGGCTGTCATCAAATCCAGAAAAAGCGCACCAAGCGTAACAGCGCCAATCAGCAAAAGATTGAAAACCGGAGTATGGTACTTGGGAGACAGATAGCCGAACAGCTTTTTCGGCAAAACGTTCTCCCGCCCCATCGCGTACAAAATTCGCGAAGCGCTTGTACCCGACGCGACAGCGGAGGCAAAGCTTGCCGTAATCCCTACGGCCACAAAGAGGCTCGTAAAAAAGTGGCCGCCGAGATCCATCGCGATTTCCATATACGCCGACGGAGGGTTTTTGAAAGAATGAAAATCCGGATGAATCAGCTGCGCAAAATAGGAACCTGCGATGAACAAAAATCCGCCGATCAATGTGACGAGATAGATCGCCTTCGGCAGCGTCCGATTCGGGTCTTTCGTCTCTTCTGCCAGCGTTGTCACCGCATCAAAGCCTAAAAAGCTGAAACAGAGAATCGGAACAACGGCAAGCAGATTCGACATGCTGACTGCCGGATCATAGAACGGAAGGGGAGAAAACAATGTACCTGCTCCTTTGCCTGCGAGCAGCCCTTTGATCGACAAAACGAAAAACAGCACGAACAGCAAGATTTGCAAGAGCAGCAAATACGTATTGAGCCTAGCCGCGAGCTTGATGCCCAAAATATTCACAACCGTGAACAGCACGACAAAAGAAATGATCCACACCGACATCGGCACAGCTGGAACGTATGCCTTCAACGCGATCCCCATGATGAGCGAACTGATCAACGGGCTGAACAAATAATCGATGATGATCGTCCACCCGACGATAAAACCGAGATGCGGGCTGATCGATTTTTGTGTAAACGTATAAGCGGCGCCCGCATTCGGAAACGCCTTCACCAGTTGAACATAGCTGTAGGCGGTAAACAACATGACGACGAGCGCGATGGCATAAGCCGTCGGCATCATGCCATTCGTGCTGTGCACAGAAACCCCGTATGTCGAGAAAAACGTTTTCGGCGCCATGAACGCCAGCCCGAAAAAGACGACATATTTCAGTGTAAGTGAACGTGTAAGCGTAGGTGCGCCAGTATGTTCCATACATCAATCCTCCTTGTGATCCGTTATTTTTTGTACGTGAAATGACAGATTGTAACCGTTCTCACGATCACGTATCTCATGCTGCCAATACGGCGCAGCGGACGTCCAGCTCGCACAACCACTCCTTTGCCCCTCGTGATGTCAAACTTCTTTCAATCGGTCGAATTATCACTCCATTCTGTTGATGGGTTCATTATAAAGTCTCGTCTAACACCAGAGTAAAGCGCTGTCACGTAAAAAAAGCCCTGAAATGATCAAGGCATTTCGCGGGCTTTTCTACTCGGTATTCGCTTGAATCGGAATCTGGATTTCATAGTACGCTTCATCGGATTGATCCGTCAACGAAACATCGATCTGCATGATTCGCAGGGCGTCGCCGATGATCACATAGCCGTGCTCATCGCAGTAATGGAGCAGTTTTTTTAGCTGGGACAGCATTTTCTCCCTGACGATCCCGCCATAATACGTGCATGCGTACAGCCCTTTTTCGATCGTGTGCGTGGGCTGATTGGACTCCTCCTCTTGCACGAGCAGGAAAATGTGCGATTGGTAGGCGCTCAGGTGATGAGAAAAGTCGGTTGATTGCCGAATTTCATCAAAATACTCCTGCTTGATGAAGTCGCCAAATTTGTTGCTGGCAAACACCGGCAGAACGCCGCTTACTTTGTTTTCAAGCTCCAAAAGTCCGAAATACAGCTTCTCTTTATCCGCCCAGCTCACCGGCTTATCCAGCTGGATGTAGTTCCTTACGTCGAATTGCTTGATGACGATCTCCGCGTCCTTGTAGCTGTTGGTGAACTGCTCGATATTGCCGATTCGCGTTTGCAAAATCGCGTGGATATGCTGCAGATGCCGTATTTTATCCTCCAGATTGTCCAACGATTTTTGCAGGATCTGAACCGATTTTTTGACATTGCGATCGGTGAGAAACTGCTTGATTTCCTCCAATGAAAAACCGATTTCCCGCAATTCCTTGATCGTTCCCAACACTTCGTACTGAGAAATGGAGTAGTAACGATAGCCTGACCCGGGATCGATCTGATACGGCTTCAGCAACCCGATCTTATCGTAGTGCCGCAGCGTGTCCACCGTTACATTCCGCAGCTTCGCCATTTCACCTATACTTAACCTCGTGTGCATGGTATGTTCTCCTTCTCGCCAGCCTCTGTATCGAACATAACACGTCCATGACGATTTCTCCACTGGCCCACCCCATCAATCGTGAAAATAGACAACAGATAGCCGAAAAGCGGCTATCTGTTGTGATAAATGATACGGGCGAAAGAGGGATGGAAATTTCCGTTACAGAACGCTAGCAAGGTTACAAGGGAGTCGGCAACGTCATCCTTCCGTCCCTTTTTCAAATACCACCTTGCCATCAACGAGCGTTAGCAGCACGTTTGTCTCCGGTATCGCCTCTGCCGGAAGCGCAAACAGATTTTGTTCCAGGACAATCAGATCGGCCAGCTTGCCCACTTCCAATGTACCGAGTTCGTGCTCGCGGAACGAACCGAAGGCGGGCCCTGCCGTGTAGGCTTTCAATGCATCAGCGAGCGTAATGCACTGCTCCGGGTTCCAAACCGCTTCCCCTCCGTTGTCAAAGCGCGTGACCGCGCGATAAATCTGCTGAAGCGGATTCAAACCGTCAATTGGGCAATCGGTTCCGAATGCCAGTGTCGCACCGGCACGCTGCAGCGAATGCGTGGAGAACACATACGGTTCCCGCTCCATCCCGATCCGCTCGGTATAAACGCCTCTCTCCGACATTCCCATATGGTTCGGCTGCATCGATGCCGTCACCCCCAGCTTTTGAAAACGGTGAATATCGTCCGGGTGAATCACCTCGATATGCTCGATGGAATGCCGTGAATCGCGCACACCGTTCGCCTTTTGCGCGGCTTCATACGCATCCAGGGCCAGGCGGATCGCCCCGTCGCCAATCGCGTGAAACCGAATGCTGAATCCTTCCTTGTCCGCCTCCACGACCCATTCTTTTATCGTTTCTTCGGGAAAAGAGGGTTCGCCACGCCAATCCGGCTGATCGGCATACGGTTCGAGCATATAGGCGGTGCGGGCGGTCACAACGCCATCGATGAATTGCTTCAGACCGGACAGCCGAAGCTTGTCCGATTGATACTTCTCCCGCACTTGTTTCGGATAGTCGAGATTGCCGTTTAAAGCGGGCCACACATGAATGCGGATGGTCAACTCCCCGCTGTCTTCGAATTCTTTGTACAGCTCGTAATCGTACAGCATCTCCATGGATTCCGTCGCAAACAAGTCATGGACGGACGTGATGCCGAGGCTCGCTGCATACGAAAGGAAGCTTGTGAAAAGCTCTCTTTTTTGTTCCTTTGTAAAATCATAGGCGTGTCGAATCACCGCATCCATCGCTTTTTCGTACAAAATCCCATCCGGCTCCCCGTTCTCGTCCTTGCCGATGATCCCGTACGGGGGATTTGGGGTATCCCGATGAATGCCCGCGATCTCCAACGCTTTCGAATTCACCCAGACGTAATGCCCCTCGGCATGGAAGAGAAGCGCAGGACGATCGGGCAAAATGCGGTCCAATGCGGTACGATCCGGCAGTTGCTGCGAATCCCAGTACCCTGAATCCCATGACGAGCCGACGATCCAGGCAGCGTCTGGATGCGATTCGGCATAGTCTCGCACGATTTCGAGCGCTTCTTCGAGAGACGATGCCGAAAACAGATTCGCCGTCGTCATCGAAACGGCCCCATCCATCAGATGAAGATGAAAATCATGAAACCCTGGCATGATCAATTGATCGGTAAACGTGTACATTTTTGTTGCGTCACCTGCATACGCTTTCATTTCCTCCGCAGTACCGATTGCGATGATTTTGTTGGCTGCAATCGCAATGCTTGCAGGCCGAGGCCGATCCGACAATCCGGTGAAGACGTTGTTGCTCGACAGGATCACATCCGCTATTTGTTGACTCATCTGTCTTTCCTTCCTTTCATGGACCAATCGTACATGAAGCCATTATAAAGTCTCGCCTTACACCAGAGTAAACGTCTGTATGCAAAAAAAGCCTTAAAATGGAATGCCATTTCAAAGCTTTTTTACGATAACTTCCTCTATGCTCGCTTATGTGCCGCAAAACGTTTGATACGGTCGTGTTGTATCTGCGGGCGGTGCGGCGTAGTCATCCTGCTCGGCGGAATACGCAAACGGATTTGCCAATACAGCGAGCAGCCGTTCCATCACGCTTGTATCCGCTTCCCTGACCGCCGCTTCCAGCGCTTCCTCAACCCGGTGGTTGCGCGGGATGACCGCCGGATTGCTCTTGCGCATCCGTTCCCGCGAGGCGGCTTTTGCTTCCGGCTGCCTGCCTACTCTCGCCTGCCATTGCTCCAGCCATTGCGCAAACTCCTCCGTGCCGAACAGTGCCGTATCCTCCGGCTTGTCGAGCGTCAAGGCGCGAAACGTATTCGTGTAGTCTGCACGATGCTTTTCCATCATCCCGAGCAAGCTTTCTATCAACGATTGATCCTGATCTTCTTCGTTACAGATTCCCAGCTTTGCCCGCATGCCCGAAAGCCAATGCCGGTTATACAGTTGCGAGAACGAGGCAATCTCGGCTTCCGCCAGTTTGATGGCCTGTTCCTTGTCGTCATGCAAGAGCGGCAAGAGCGTTTCGGCAAATCTGGCGAGATTCCACGCAGCAATATACGGCTGATTGCCGTAGGCGTAACGCCCTTGAACGTCGATGGAGCTGAACACCGTCGCCGGATCGAACACATCCATAAAGGCGCACGGACCATAATCGATCGTTTCTCCGCTGATCGCCATATTGTCGGTATTCATCACGCCGTGGATAAAGCCGACCAGCTGCCATTTCGCAATCAAGGCAGCCTGCCGCCCGATCACTTGCTGCAGCAAGGACAGATACCGGTTTTCCTCATCTTTTGCATGTGGATAATGCCGTTCAATCGCGTAATCTGCCAGGGCGCGCAAATCATCAACATTCCCTCGCGCCGCAGCGTACTGAAACGTACCGACCCGCAGATGGCTCGCCGCAACACGGGTCAGCACGGCACCGGGCAGCATCTCTTCACGGATGATGGACTCGCCGGTCGTCGCCACCGCAAGACTGCGCGTCGTGGGAATGCCGAGCGCATGCATCGCTTCGCTGATGATATATTCGCGCAGCATCGGCCCGAGCGCCGCGCGCCCATCGCCTCTGCGGGAGTAAGGCGTTCTGCCTGAACCTTTCAGCTGAATGTCAAACCGCTCGCCCTGCGGCGTAATCTGTTCACCGAGCAGCAGGGCGCGCCCGTCACCCAACATGGTAAAATGCCCGAACTGATGACCCGCATACGCTTGCGCCAGCGGAAAAGCGCCTTCCGGGATCTGGTTGCCCGCAAACACAGCCGCTCCTTCCTCGCTGTTCAGCGCCGTTGCATTCAACCCCAGCGATGCTGCCAGTTTTTCGTTCAAAACAATCAATTTCGGAGCCTGTACTGCGGTCGGGTTCGTCCTGGAATAAAACGCCTCCGGAAGGCGTGCATAGCTGTTGTCGAAATTCCATCCTGCTTCATTCATATGGGGTTTCTCGGTCATTGTCTCTCCTTCAAGCATGCGTCTTCGTCGGATCTGCGCTTCGTGTCTATCGCCACAATTAATGTTTACTTCTGCCAATTTATTATACCCGTAAAGCAGTTGAACGGGTAGCACGTAAAAATCGCTGACCTTCTTCGATCAGCGATTTTTTGTGGACGGGGAATTTTATCCTTACATATAACGTAACGCATTCCATACCATGAACCCAAGAGCTAGCGCCATTGCGATAAAGGCGCTTCCGAGCCAGATGACTGCTTTCTTTCTCGCAATAATGCCGATGAGAAGCATGACAAACCCCAAACCAAAAACAAGCATGATTACCGTTGTGACGGCCATTCGCCTTCCCTCCTTTTTTTGAAGATAGCCAAATAGGAAATGAACATCAGCCCGGCTTTGCTTAGTACACAATGTGGTAAAAGAAACTATTTTTATCTCTTAGCGTATATACAATTAAATAACTATCGCGAGTGTTTTCTGGAGTCACCGTTACCCAAGCTGAAAGTGGCTGCTTTGTCTATATTAATATAAACGACAGTACCCAAAATAACGATTTCATCGGCTTCTTGAAGGTTGAGGACATTACTGAAAAATGATGAAAAATCGCACTGAGGTGAACATATGCAGTTTGAAAAAATCAAACTTGTGATTGATAAATGGGACCCACTCAGGTTACTCGCAAGTGAAGCCCCGCCAGATGAGTATGATTTAGAAAGTCGAGCTATATTCCAGGCAGCTAATACAATTACCTCCCCGGAAGAGTTGGCCGTTTTAATCCAGCAAGTTTTCATCCGTTTTTTTGGTGAATCTATAAGCCCTTCCTACGATTCTTGCCTGCTTGCTGCTCAGAAAATATTGGATAATTAGAAATATAGGGGGAATCCATGAGTAAAGCATTAAAGTAACGGTACAAGGAGGATTTGGTGCACGTCCGATCGCTAATGAACGGCTGGGATCCAAAGGGTTATATTCAGCTTGGTGCACCTGATGATGAATATGCCCCCTACTCTGCTAGCGTCGTTGGCTTACTCCATTCTTCAAAAGGCAGCACTAAGCAGAACGAAGCACTACTAGCTTATTTAACCGATCTGATAGATTGCCTTTTGTTAAAGTTAATGAACCCTACTGCAGTTCATCCTGTTCGTTTATAAAACTACAAAATGGAAAAAAACGCATTGACACCACCCTTACCAGCGCTTAAAATATTACTTACACGCGGGTGTAGTTCAATGGTAGAACTCTAGCTTCCCAAGCTAGTAGCGTGGGTTCGATTCCCATCACCCGCTCCATAAATAAGAGCGCAAAACCTTGAGAAATCAAGGTTTTTTTGTTTTGTTACAATGGTTTCGTTCCGCTCGTACTGTGATCTTGGTATTTCGATCAACGAGCTTACATAACATGTTCGAGTATCCATTTTCATTTTGACGGTTACAACACGCGAAGCTTTTGGTATCATTTTCAAATATTCAAGAAAAAAGGAGATACCGATGAAAAAAACACTGTGCACGTTATTCCTTATCCTGTCTGTCATTTTGCCTTTCAATGTAATCGAGGCGCATCCGGGCAGAACCGATGCCAATGGCGGTCACACATGCAGGACGAACTGTGAAAAATGGGGCTTACAGTATGGAGAGTACCACTATCATAATGGCGGCAAGTCCTCAAGCGGTTCGTCCTCCAGCCACTCTAGCGGATCTGGCAAGCCTTCATCCAATTCCAATCCACAGTCGAAGCAAACAGCTGCCCCTGTCGTTCAAAAAAAGACAATCGTAGCTGTAGATAAGGGCTACGTCTTTTCCAGTCCGTACGATTCGAACGCAGTCACTTCACTTTGGTATGGCTATGAAATCAAGGATTTAGGCAGCGGGTATGAAGGCTATGTTTTCATTGAGCAAGGCTACATTTCCAAATCACTGTTGGCCCAATACGATGTAATCAAACCAAAAACAGTGAAAGTTCAAGCTGATAAAGGTTACTTCTTTTCAACACCATCCGCTTCAAGCTTGACTCGCGGATATGCCGGTAATGGCGCTGCGGTAACCGTCGTTGGTGAGGGCAATGGTTTTTATTATGGCTCTACCAAAGACGCAAATGGAAATGCGCTGGTTGGTTTCATCTCCAAAACGGTAGCTTATTAATCGATTCATCCCATCAATCCGTAATGGCCATACGTGCCGTTATGGATTTTTTTGCCGAAAAAAGCCCCTCCCCCCGTCCTGATCTGCTCCTTTCCCGCACCACTACCTACATTCTTTACAATTCGTTGCACAGGATTATCCCTATCATTCTCGAACATCTATCTCATTCACACATCTCCCGTAGGAGGATTTTATGTCACATCCCATCCTAAATGCAGTTGGTGCTGTTTTTATCCCCGTCAGTAATATTGAGCGAGCCCGCGATTGGTACAGCGATCTTCTCAACGTGCCGGTAGCGGGGGAAATCCTGTTTGGGCACATTTATTGCCTGCCCATGCAGGGAAGCACAACTGTCGTGCTGGACAGCAAAATTTATGACCCTGCTTCTGTGCGCAATACCCCTTTGTTCCATTTCAATACGGATGATATTCACGCTTCGTTCCAATTGCTTAAAGAAAAGGGCATCGAGCTGGTGAGCGGCATCGAGAACGGCCATTGGTTTACGTTTCAGGACCCGGATGGAAATGTTCTGATGGTATGCAAATGTTAGAGAAAACCTGGCTACGCCGAGCTTTTGGCTTAAGCCGCGGTTGCCCTTGTACAGATAAGCATTTTATCAATTCTTGTCTGTATGAAAAAAAGCGGACCCGCAAGCAAGCAGGAGTCCGCTTTTTTGGGCACCATCTCAAGTTAGGCGGTGCCTCTTTCTGTGTCACAATGATCCAAGCTGCTGCAGCACGCTTTGTAACGCGTTTGTTTCTTCAACGGTTAGCGGAACCATTGGAAGGCGGACGCCGCCGACGTTGATTCCTTTCAGATTCAGAGCTGCTTTCACCGGTGACGGGCTTGGGGCAGCAAATAATGCTTTCATGATCGGAAGCAGTTTGCGATGGGCCGCAGCTGCCTCTTGCATCTTTCCGTTTTTAAAGAGGTTGATCATTTCCTGCATCTCATTGCCAATGATATGGGAGGCAACGGAAACAACTCCTGCACCGCCGATGCTTAAGACAGGCAATGTTAAGCTATCATCACCGCTGTATAAAGTGAAATCGCTTGGTGTCTGGCTGATCACTTCTGCCATGGCATCCAAATTGCCGTTTGCTTCTTTTATCGCGACAATATTCGGAATCCGGGACAGGCGAACAATCGTCTCAACGGACATATTCACCACGCTGCGCCCAGGGATATTATAAAGCATCACCGGTAATGAGGTTGACTCGGCAACTGCTTTAAAGTGCTGATACATCCCTTCTTGGGAAGGCTTGTTGTAGTATGGGGCCACGAGCATAATGCCATCAACACCAATTGCTTCAGCCTGTTTTGTTACACTGATGGAAGCCCTGGTATTATTCGAGCCTGTTCCGGCAATAACAGGTACTCTGCCGCCTACCACGTCTACTACAAGTTTAAACAACTCTACCTTTTCCTCTGTTGATAAGGTTGGAGATTCACCTGTTGTACCTGCGACGACCAATCCATCTGTGCCATTCTCCAGTAAATCATTGACTAACGTTCTCGTCGCGTCAAAATCAACATCGCCATTTTGATCAAACGGTGTAACCATAGCGGTTAAAACTTGGCCAAAATACATGTTCCTCACCCTTACCATTATTTTAAATAAATTAGAGGTGACCAAGGGCCTTCCAAGTCAACGCAAAAAAGCAGCAGCGACGGCTCGCTGCTGCAGTAGAAACATAAACCAAATCAAGTTTCCGTGCGTGAGATAGCCCTCCATATAGTTTCCTATATGACAGTTCTGTATTTGTTCAATAGCAGAACCAGCCCTAAGACGAATGAGAATCTTAAAGCTTCGGCAAATTCCCCTTTCCACAATCATCCCAGGACCTCATTATCCTCCAACTGCGTACTAATGGTCTTTGCGCCTCTATCCTCACTTCAAAAGGTTTGAAGTAAGAAAATATTTAATTAGCATTAAATATATCAGATATGTGCTACTATTTCAAGGGGGGAAATTTTTACGCCTTTATACCAGACGGATGAGTTCCCCCAGTTTTTGAATGCCCTCAACCATCCGCTCCGGTTCTTCATAGCTGAATGAAAGCCGCAAATAGTCCTTTCCTTCACTGGGGTGTAAGAAAAAGTGTTTTCCAGGGACAAAAGACACACCCTCACGCAGCGATTTCTCCAGCAGCAGTGAAGTATCGACGTTGGGGACATGCAGCCAGACAAAGTAACCGCCGTCCGGGATCGTCCACTTGACCCATTCCGGCATGAATTGTTCAAGCGCAGCTACGAGTACATCGCGTCTGGAACGATACGCATTGCGTAACTGCATGATGTGCTGCTCAAGATTGATGTGCTGCAAGTAGGTTCCCATCGTCGCTTGCGCAAACGGATGATCCAAATCCTTTTTAACCCAATTACATGCAAAGACCAGCTCGTGAGCACCGGCAATCCAGCCAATGCGCATTCCGGGTGCTACCACTTTCGAGAGGGAGCCAACGTGCAAAACGCGTTGTTCCGGATCGGTAGCTTTGAGCGGAATGGGTTTTTCGGAAAAGGACAATTCTCCATATGCGTCGTCCTCCACGATCAGAAAGTCAAACGCTGAGGCAAGCTGCAGCAAGCGATGCCGCCGTTCAGGGTTCATCGTAACTCCAGACGGATTATGAAAGGAGGGGATGGTGTACAGAAAGCGCGGCATCGGTAACCGGTCTTGCTTTCGTTTCAGCAGCAGTGTCTCCAAAACGTCGACCTTTAACCCGTGTTCGTCGATCGGTACACTGATTATTTGATTGGTGTAGTTTTGAAAAGTTTCCAGCGCCTCCATATACGTAGGCGCCTCCATCGCCACAACGGCTGTTTGATCGAGAAGCGTCCTGGCGATCAAGTCGAGGGCTTGGCTGCTGCCTGACGTAACAAGGAGTTCAGCATCCTTCACCACAATCCCCCTCACCGCTAGTCGACTCCGGATCTTCTCTTTCAGCACTCCGGTTTGAGCGCTTCCGAGATAGTGCAGAGGCAAATCATGCTCCTTGTCTATCAGCGTGTTTACCGCACATTTGATTTCAACGTAGGGCACAAGTGAAGATGCAGGGTAGCCCCTATGTAAACAAATGCAGTCGGCGGGGGTTTTGGGCACCCAAGCCCCCGGAGGGTCATTTGCCAGAGCCGCTTTCATGCTTGTTGGAAAGAAGCGATTGTAGTTCACCTTCATCTGCTCCTTTTAGGAATAAAGTAGCTTATTCGCTGGAACGTGTTCGATCTATTTTTAATCAGGTCATCTCTACTTTAAGATTCTCCCGACTTCAAATAAAAATAGATCAATCCATCTCTTGCTTCTCGCTCCCTCATGAATCCCATTTTCGTCAATAATTTTTGTGATCTTTCATTCCCGGGATCAACCGTTGCATCGATCATCGTGAGCCCCATTTTGAAAAATCCGAACTCCGTTACTGCTTTCATTGCTTCATACATGAATCCTTTGCCCCAGTGCTCTTTAGACAGATCAAATCCCACCTCTGCGATAAACGCTTCACTGGTTCGCCTTAAACAGTGGAATCCGCAAGTGCCCATGAATTTATTCGTGTCTTTCTCAAACAGCCCCCATCGACAGCCTGAATCCAGAAGATGAAACCGAATCATTTCTTCAGCCTCTATAATATTTTGGCATGGTTCGATATCCATAAACCTTGTTACTTCTTCATCCGAGAAATGTTTATATACTGCTTCCGTGTCTTGAAAGGTTACGATCCTGAGGTTCACTCGCTCTGTTTCTAATGAAGGATAATCAAATTTTGGAATGGACACCAACCATACCTCACATTTCTAATAGTATGCAAAAATAGTTCTCCCCTTCGGCCATTGAATCCTTGTTCTTCCGGGAATCATCTCTGATCCAATGAACACTTCTGACAAGGTGGGAATTAACCGAATACGAGCGAACTGCTCCGATTTTAAAGGGCTCCGGACCATTCCTCAGATGATCAACCAGCCGCACGCGTTTGAAGCGCTTCAACATGGGATGTTCTACCAAAGATCAAGAGAGAGAGAACGCCGTCTGGCGCAGCGGGCTGTGAATGGGGAACGGCATTGGCCGGCCAAATTCTCCCTCTGGTATTTTCGTCCGGGAACGGCACAAAATCCACTGCCATGCCCGCCGACCTGGTATAATCAGCCACACGTCGGACGATACAGGCTACATTGCTTTTATGAGCCGACAGCGAGAGAATGTGAAAATGTCTATAATGTTTTTTAATCGTAACTAAAACGGCTTAGCGAACCTTTCTGTTTTCTTAGCCGGGAGTATCTGTTCGCCGAAAAAACCGACGGCCTGTTCGGAAGGAATAGCGGCAGTCAGGACGAGAACCAAAGTCCATGACTGTCGCTATGCCTGTCATTGGCTCAATCAATTTGCCAGAATGGTTCGTTGAAATCAAACACTACCTTCTCACTACCATTCCCGCCGTCACGCCGGTATAGACGCCGTCCCGAACAGCAAGCTGACCATTCACCAGCACGTGCGAGATGCCGACAGGCGTTTGCAGCGGATCATCATAGGTTGCACGATCGGCGATCTTGGCAGGATCGAACACGACGATGTCTGCCCAGTTGCCTTCCCGAATCAACCCCCGGTCTTTGAGTCGCATGAATTGTGCAGGGGCGCTCGTCATTCTCCGCACGGCTTCCCAGATTGGAAAGGCGTTCTGCTCGCGCGCATAGCGGCCAGCCACACGGGGAAAGGAGCCGTACAGCCGCGGGTGCGGCTTGCCGCCGAACACGCCGTCCGACCCGACCATTTGCAGCGGGTGCGTCATCGCTTGCAAAATGTCTTCCTCTACGCCCCAATGAATGACCATGGTTACGGCTGCTTTTTCTTCGAGAAGCAAGTCGAGCGCGGCGTCCGCTGGATCGATGCCGCGAAGCTCGCCGATTTCACGCACGCTTTTCCCCTCCAGATGCTTGTTCGCTTCAGACGCAACCGAGGCGATGACGATGTTGCCCCATCCGTTGTTGCGTACGGTGTTGTCGTACTCGCCATTTGTCAGCATTTCGTGCTTGAGAGCCGGGCGAAGCGTATGATCTTGCAGCCGCGCCAGCATTTCTTCCGTACCGCCATCGTGCATCCAGGGGGGCAAAATCGCGGAAAATACGGTGGAAGCAGCCGTGTACGGATATTGGTCAAAGGTGATTTCGATGCCTTCCGCGCGCCCATCGTCCAACAGCTGCAAGGCTCGCTGCCATTTGTCCCGGTTGATGCTGCCACACACCTTGAAATGCGAAACGTGCAGGCGCACCCCGGAGTGGCGAGCTGCATCGATCACCTCTGCAAGCGCTTCCAAGGAAAGGTTGCTTTCATTGCGGATATGTACGACAAACGAACCGTCATATTTGGCGGACGCTTCGCAAATTGCGATCAGCTCGGCTTTGTTCGCAAAAACACAAGGCGGATATTGGATGCCGGAGGAGACACCGATCGCCCCTTGCCGCATCCCTTCTTCGACCAGACGGCGCATTTCTTCGATCTCCTGCGCTGTCGCCTCCCGTCCGTCGAAGCCCATCGCAATCGTACGGACATTGCCATGCGGCACCAGATAAGCCGCATTCCCGGCGAGCTTGGCCTGCTCGAGAAACCGCAAATAATCGTCCACCGACTCCCAGGGCCAGTCGCCGAAATCACCGTTCAAGCCTTTCAGCTGCTTTTGCCACAAGGGCTTGGTCGCTTCGGTGACAGGCGCCACCGAGATGCCGTCTTGCCCGAACAGTTCGGTGGTGACGCCTTGCAGCACTTTGATGTGATGAACATCCGGCCTGGTACACCATAAATCAGAGTGGACATGCGGATCGATAAACCCCGGAGAGACAACCTTGCCCGCTGCATCAATCGCGAGCGCAGCAGCACTCCCCTGCAGCTTTCCTACTTTTTCGATTTTTCCGTCTTTTACCGCCACATCCAGCTTTGTCCACGGATTGCCCGTTCCATCGCACAGCAAGCCGTTTTGGATCAACACATCGTACATGTGCCTGCCTCCTCTCTTTTCTACGATAACTATACAAAATTTTGACAAAAGAAAAAAGAGTGAGGCAGCCTGCTCAAGGAGCCGTTGTCAATTGGACGACCTTCGCCGTATCATCCCATCCAATGTCAAGTCCCAGTGCACGAGCCAATTCGCGTGACCAGGCATACGCTTTGGCATCCAGCAAAAATGTCGTCATCAGCTCCGTTCCCTTTATGCCCGCAAGCCTGGTCGTGTTGTTCCACTCGACTTCCGCCCCTTTGCCAACCGCTTCGGCAAGGGCTCTCACCGGCAAAAACGATTTGCCGTCGACAATCCCGCCGGTAAACGGCAAAAGTGTCCCATCGTACGAGATCCCGCATGCATGTGCCGGATCTTTCAGTTCGGTGGCGAAATACGCGTCCATGTAAAGGACAGGATCGGTATGCAGCCCATAGCCAAACGACGGTCCATCCCGGCGCACCTCATAATGCAAATGCTGCCCCGTGGCTTGCCCTGTCATTCCTTCCCGTCCGACAATACTGCCCGCAAGCACCTCGTCGCCGACTTTTACCCGATAATCGGTCAGATGCGCATACATGTGGAGATAATCATGGCGGTCGCGCAAGATGACGGTGTTGCCATATCCGCCGACACCGGTGCCCGTTTGCCCATACGCCGCGAAGACGACCACCCCTCGGGCGAAAGCAGCGATATCCGCATAAGCCGGCTTGACCATATCAATCCCGGCATGAAACGTTGTTTGGTTCGTGGCGGGATTCACCTGTGTTCCGTATGGTTGTGATACGCGGTACTCCCTCATGGCAGGAATCATCTTCTGTCTCCCCCTTTTATCCCCTGACATCCGTTTCTCTTTCTTTTATATGCATGCTTCCTAGGATCGACGACGGTACATGCGGCCATTTTCGCCGGCCGGGCTTTTCCTCTGCGAACCGATACCCCATTTTATGTGTAGCGAGCGATTGCTTTTTAATCTTATTTTAATCCCGCTGTATTACGCTAATTTCGCTCCTACAATGACATGCCCAAAAAAGAAGCGGTGGGAAACTACTGCAAAGAAAGGAATTTATACATGGAACTGAACCAAAGCAAAATGAAAATGTTACGTAGCAAAGTACCTGAAGTCACGATCTTCTTCTGGATCATTAAGGTTCTATGCACGACCGTCGGTGAAACATTTGCCGATTTCCTCAATTTTAATCTCGGATTTGGGTTAACGTTCACGACCGTCGTCATGGGAATCGTATTTTTGCTTATCTTGTTCGTGCAATTCAGAGCAACCAAATATGTTCCATCCATTTACTGGATAACAGTTGTGCTCATTAGCGTATGCGGAACGTTGGTAACCGATAATTTGACAGACAATGTGGGAGTACCACTTGAGACGAGTACAGCCGTTTTCTCGGTACTGCTTGGGTTAACGTTTCTTTTCTGGTATCGCAGTGAAAAAACACTCTCCATTCACTCGATTTATACGAGAAAACGAGAGGTTTTCTATTGGCTTACGATCCTTTTCACCTTTGCGCTTGGAACAGCTGTCGGCGATTTATTTTCCGAACAACTCGGTCTTGGTTATCTTTACACGGGAATAACAGTCGTTCTGATTAGCGCTTGCGTATTCGTGGCATGGAAGTTTTTGAAACTGGATGGGATTTTAGCGTTTTGGATTGTGTATATTCTTACCCGTCCGCTCGGAGCATCGCTAGGAGATTATTTGTCTCAAGCAACAAATAACGGCGGGTTAGGTTTGGGAACAACCGTCACAAGCGTCATCTTCCTTATCGCGATTTTAGCGATCATCGTATTTCTTGCTGTTACAAAATATGACAGTTCGGCAAAAACGGGAGCAACAGAAACACAACAAACATACGAAAACAAGAAAAATGTTCTGGTGCAAACCGTTGTGGTCTTGTGTATGTTCGTAGCCGTTGGGATCGGCGGCTATGTTGGGTTAAACAATCAGATCACTGCGCAAACTGCTTCTGCACAAGCGTCATTCGTCGGGCAATTACGTGATTTTATTCAAATTGAAAAGGATATGCTTGCCAATGTGAATGCAAATGATTTTGCATCTGCGAAACAAGGGGCGGACAACCTGGAGCACCAATGGGATGTATCCGAACCTACGCTCAGAAAAATCGACGGTACCACTTGGACGAAGATTGATGAAACGATTGACATTGTGTTGGCAGCCGTTCGTTCAGGCTCACCCGATGCCAGCCAGTGTAAATCGGCACTTGCCCATTCGCTCAGTACGTTAACCGAAGCAAATCAAATGGCATCGCAAACCGATCCATCACAATCGGCAACCGATAGTAAATCCCAAGCCGACTCTACTCAAACGACAACGGATGGTAAATCGCAAGCCGATTCAACGCAAACGACAACCGATGGCAAATCGCAAGCCGGTTCAACGCAAACGAAAACCGACGGTAAAACACAAGCCGATTCTGCAAAGACTGCCTTACATGGCAAATTGACCGAATTTGTTACGATTGAAAATGACATGATGAGCAAGGTCAATGCGAAAGACTTTGCTTCCGCGAAAAAAGGGGCGGACAACTTGGAACACCAATGGGATCTATCCGAGCCTACGCTGAGAAAAATCGACGGCACCACATGGACCAAAATTGACGAAACGATTGACGATGTTTTGGCAGCCGTTCGTACAGGAAGCCCCGATGCCAGCCAGTGCAAATCGGCGCTTACCCATTCGCTTAGCATCATTAACCAAGCAAATCAATAAAATCATGCAAAACGGTCGACTGTTTTCAGACGACCGTTTTTGTCCATCTATTTTCCGGCAATCGACACTCCATCAATCGTATTGACAGGCAAAATTTTCTCTCGACCCAAACTCGCAACATAGGCGAGCACCTTCTCCAGCAACGCTGGCTTTATTTCATACAGGTCTCGGTTATCCGGGTCGATCCCATGCAGCATAATGATGCACCATTGCTTGTTTTTGACCGCCTGATCAATTCGCTGTTTGATCTGATCGAAAGTCGTCTCATTGGTTACGGCAATGGCTGTATGCAGCCATAATTTGTCTTTCAATGGAACGTCGTTCTGCAGGTGTTCAAAATTTCTCGCCGCTTTGTAATATTTTTTCACGGCAGCTTCCACCCGCTTATCATACAGGGAAAACGGGATTCCGATCGTTTGAACCTGTGGAACAATCTGTTCCAGCGCCGCTTTGCTTTCTCGCAATTCAAAGTCCAACTGCTCATCCGAGAGCGTCGTTAAGCCTGCTTCATGCGAATAGCTGTGGGAACCGATTTCAACTCCGCGATGATTCATCTCTTTTATTTGATCCGCATCGAGATACATCGTCCGCGCACCGTCTTTTATCTTTCCGGCAATGACGTTGTCTGTAGCCGGAATTCCGTATTTTTCGTGCAACGGCAAGGCAAAATCGTAAAATGTATCCAACCCGTCATCATAAGAGAACGTAATCATCGCCTGACCGTGGAAATCCTTTGCGGAAGGATTGACGATCTTGTTTGTAATCCAGACCGTTTTTTGGGATGCATGCCATTGGACCCCGCTCCCCAATGCTTCAGCCAACGCTCGAACAGGAACCCATGCTTTGCCATCGATCAGGCGGGGTGGAACCTCGGATTTGATTTCTTTCCCGTTGACTGCGAGTCTCAGCGCGGAAGACGGCGGTGTTGTCTTGCTCCTTGCAAACGAAACATCCTCTTTCTGTTCTCCTGTGAACACGTAAACCGTCCGCTGGACATCATCCCACTTCACGGAAGCCCCCAAATCCTCTGCGACGGCACGCACGGGAACGAATGCCCTCCCTTGTATGATTGGCAAAGGGACATTTGGTTTGCTCACGTGACCGTTCACCACCAGTGTAATGGGGGATGCCGCAGATGCTACCGCGGCTGAAGAAACAATTGCCCCAACAAGCAACCCTGCTGCTATTTTTCTCATTTCACTCCTCCTGCTCACAAACCAATCGAACCGCGTAAAAGGTCTTCTACAAGTTTGAAACGGTTCGTTATTCTTATATAAACGTAAGCTTTAGACGATTTGTTGCAATTTCGTACGGATCGAAACGGTTGGGCACAAAAAAATAGACCTATGAACCGCTGTCATCAGCAAATTCATAAGCCTATTTCACTAGTGCCGGTGAAGGGACTTGAACCCCCACGGTTTCCCTCACGATTTTGAGTCGCGCGCGTCTGCCATTCCGCCACACCGGCAAGATTCAATTGAGAAAAAACAAACATGCCGGCGATAGGACTTGAACCCACAACCCCCTGATTACAAGTCAGGTGCTCTACCAATTGAGCTACACCGGCACGATCATATTATTGCATCTCTTTGATGCTTTTTGAATATACCATATGATAGATTCAAACGTCAATAGTAGTTTTTTTTTAAAAAAAGAGAGAATGATCGCTCATTCCCTCTCCTCTGCCTGGTCTTTTTCCTGCAGGACTTCTTCCGCCCATGTTACGAAAACGGCAAGCGCTGCTTCCACATCCGAGAAAACCTGCTCGGCTTCACAGACGTAATCCGGAAAATCGGTGATCCGGTTGCGGCGGATCCGAACCCCGTCTTCCTCGCATTTGATTTCCAAAAATGCAGGGACGGCTTCGTCGATGCCGTACGAGTTTTCCAGAAATTCATAGCTGCGCACCCATTCGAGAATGCGAATCTCATTGGGGCGCAAGCGCAGCACTTGCTCCAATGACATGATCGTTTCATTGCCGTAATAATGCATCGGTCTACCTGCTTAGAACGAAGAGAGCAGGTTGCGCAATTCCTTGACAATCACCGTTTGATAACCGGTGCCCTCGCCGTATTGCTTCAGCATCTCGCTGCGCGCTACCTTGATGTTCTCTTCATAATCCGCTGCACTGCGGTCCGGATTCGCTTGTTTGAACGCGACCATGACCTCCTGCACATGTTTTGGACGCGGGCCCCACGTACCCAGCACGTAACCGCCGGTATCGGCGATGATGACGACCGGAATCGACCGTCCGCCCATGGTCAAAAACTGATCCATCGTATCCAGATGATCTTCCATCACCAAAATTTCTACAGGCATGCCTGTCTCTTCCAGCGCTTTCAAGACGACAGGCACATTGCGCACGACATCGCCGCACCATTCAGCCGCGAGGATCAGGCAGCGCAAGTCATCGCGGAACTGCAAGGATTGAAAAAACTTTTGATCCTCCTCGTGTTCCCATGCAAACGATTCGTACCAGTTCAGGAATGCCTCTTTGTTTTTTTCCATCGACTCGATAAATGCTGCGGGCTTTAAACCTTTGCCCAGTTTATCCGCTACGTTTTTGCTCATGATTCGTCTCCTCCTTTGGTTTCCTCGGTTTCCTTGCTCTCTTGGGCAAGCTCCATCAGCTTTTTCATCAAGATATGCTGGGGCATGTGCATGAGCTGCTCGAGCGGCACATTCAGTTTTTCCGCCAGCTTCACAGCGGTTTCAGCCGATATTTGCAGGGGCCTCATCCCTTTTCTCCTCCTTGCCAAGCATGCTCGGTTATGTAGATACTCTCTTCATAGTACGGGAAAATAGGCGAGTTTACCAGTCTTGCACATGCGAAAAGGCCGCAAACACAAAGCCCCGGCACAGCGATGCCGTGCACAGGGCTTTGCAGCCGTTTATTTTCCTCTGGTCAAGATGCATGGGACGCCAAAGCCGATCGCCCCTGGCTTCGACATCTTTTCCAAATAGGTTAACCCGCGCTGGCATTGCTGCTTGCATGCCGCACATGTTTGTGACGTGACAATTTTCATATTGCGTTTGCTGCGTTCAACTGCTGCCGGATCTTTCTTTTTGATCTTTTTCCCCGTTTTTGCCACAGGACCTCTGCCCCTTCCCGCCGATAGGTATCGCCCTATCATCATATGTGGGAATGGCACTGCCCTCTCTAGTTGTTCGTCTAATGTTTATCCCATATTTCGTATGGATCATTCTCCATCATGCTGAAATAACCCCGTTTCGTCTCCTGAAAGCGTTTGCTTGGAAATGTACTGCCCTCATCACAGGCAGCATCCGTGCCGAGATCCATGCGCGTCAGTTTGACAGGACGCTTCTCCTTTTCCAGTTTGTCTAGCAATTTTACTCCTTGCACCGATGATCCCCTCCCCGCAAATCTTCGACACCCACGCACATCAAGATCCATGCGTTATTACCTTATGTGGCGTGAAAATGGTTTATGCCATCCGCAATGGTAAAGGTAACCGACGAAAACCAAGCCTTATCAAAAGCAATGGTTGACAACCCGTTTTTTTCCAAGTACGATCGAGAGCAGGAGATAGACGAAAGGGGAATCTAGCGAATGCCAGCTACATTGTAATGGTTACGCAATAAAGTGAAGATCGTATCGACGTTCTAGCCGTTTTTTTGAAACGGGCTGCCGACTACGGGATACGTCTGTCCACTTTTAACCATTACAGGGAACGCAGGCAATCGGTAGCGATAAACGATTCCAAGCGGAAAACCTTTTTTGGTTTCCGCTTTTTCTTTTGGAAATCTTCTATCTCCATTCTCTCCGAAGTGTCGGTTCCTTCTGATCGCAACGATAAAAGGAGGAAACTCACGATGAGTTCATTGAAAAGCTTCCCTACACTCGAAACACAACGCCTGCGCTTGCGCGAGATGACCGAACACGACGCCGCCGATCTGTTTGGCTACTATTCGGATCGCGAGGTGACGAAATATTTGGATTGGTTTGGCCCTTCTTCGGAAGAAGCCGCCAAGCGAATGATCGCCAGCTGGAACGAAGGCTTTCAGGAAGACCGGCTGATCCGCTGGGGCATTACGTTAAAAAGCGATGACATCGTGATCGGGACGATCATCATCAACCCGGTGCGCGGCCCATTCCGCTGGAAACTGCCGATCGTCATCGGCTATGAGCTGGCCCAGGCCTATTGGAATCAAGGAATCATGACCGAAGCGCTGCGGGCGGTCATCTCTTACATTTTTGACGGGTTGCGCAATCACCGGATTTGCGCGGAAGTCTTTTTGGAGAACGGTGCTTCCGAGCGTATTCTGAAAAAGCTCGGATTCCAGGAAGAAGGCATCATGCGCCAGCACCTGTGGCACGAAGGGTACGAAACATGGCACGATGTCAAAGCATTGGCACTGCTAAAGGAAGACTATGTGCCAACCCCACCCGCGCCTGCCGACCGTGTACCTGCGCTGTACGACTACCTGAACGCGATGGATCGCCGCGGCTATCTGAACGGCTCCGTGCTCGTCGCACACCGTGGAAACGTACTGGTAGCAAAAGGGTTTGGGACGGCCGATGCGGTGCATGACATTCCCAATACACCACAGACGAAATTCCGGATTGGTTCGCTGTCGAAAGGATTTACGGCGTTTGCGATCATGCAGCTTCAAGATCAGGGGTTGCTGCATGTAGATGATCCTGTCGCAAACCATCTCCCTGACTTTCCGAATGGGGAGCGTATCACGATCCACCACTTGCTGACGCACACATCCGGGCTGTACAACTACGCGGCGACGCTGCAATTTTGGCAAAACGACATGCGCTTGTTCTCGGCTTCCATCGAGGATATTATCGCGCTGTTCCGCGATGAGCCGCTTGCGTTCGCTCCCGGCGAGGATTGTGCGTACAGCAATGCCGGCTACATCCTTTTGACCGCCATCATCGAAAAAGCGAGCGGGCTGTCATATGCCGACTATATGCGCACGAAGGTTTTGCAGCCGCTTGGCATGCTCGACTCAGGCTGCGATAATGGCCGCACCGTCGTCAAAGGGCAAGCTTCCGGTTACTCCGTCTGGAAATCGCTGATCCATCCCGAGCATGAGGACATGTCTAAGGCGCTTGGCGCGTATGGTCTGTATGCCACGGTTGAAGATTTGTACCGCTGGGATCGTGCCTTGCACACCGGCGAGCTGATCAGCTCCGATTGTTTGACACGCATGTTCACAACCTATCCCGATACATACGGCGGGTACGGCTGGTTCATTTCCAACGCGACCGTGCAAGGGGTGACACGCAAAAAAATCAGCCACCTCGGCGATGTCGGCGGCTATACGGCTCATATCGCCCGTTATCCGGACGATGAACTGGTTGTGATCTTTTGCAGCAACATGATCATCACGCCTGTCGAACGCATCACGGACGACCTCGCTCGCATTGCGCTCGGTGAAAATGTGCAAGCGCCGCCTCATCTCCCGGCAATTGAGGTAGCCTTGTCGCAGCTTGCATCATTGGCAGGCGTGTACGAGCTACGCGATATGACCGTCGGGCCTGTGATCATCTCGTACGAAGACGATCGCCTGTACATCGAGATGGCGAAACGATATGGCGCCCGCTACAAATACGGCATGACCCCCGTCGGTTCTACCGGCACCGAGCTTACCTTCGTCACCGATTTTGTCGATGAGCTGGTGCGCATCCTCCCTCCTGACGGCGAGGCATGCGGACAGCTGCTGTATCGCGACGTAACGGGCACGGAGCGCCTTTTCATCAAAAAATAGAGACTCTTTCATCACGACCAACAGGCTGCTGACTCGGCAGCCTGTTTTTTTCAATTCGGCAGAAAAAAAAATACCGACCAGCTGCCTTACAGGCACGGACGATATCACGACATTGTTTCTCGCTTACAACAGTTTTTTCAATTGCTTCTCTAGCTCTGCTTCATCGAGCATTCCCAGCACTTGATGCACGATCATCCCGTTCTTGTCCACGAAAAACGTCGTTGGAAACGCCATGATTTGATACCTCTTGGCGACTTCCCCTTTTTCATCCAAAGGGATGGGGAACGGCAGGTTAAACGTTTCGACGAACGTCTTCGCATCGGCCAGCTGGTCGTTGCTGGTAGAGTTAACGGCATAGAAATCGACCTGGCCTTTGTATTTGTTATACATTTTTGCCAGATCAGGCGCTTCTTCCTTGCACGGACCGCACCAGGAAGCCCAGAAATTGATAACCAAAGGTTTTTCCCGTTTTCCGCCCACTTTGTACGTTTGCCCATCCAGACCAACCAGCGAAAAATGCGGCGCAGAATAGCCTACCGTCGGTTTTTGCTCCGCGACGACAGCCATGCTCTTATTCATATTGGTATATACAGTAAAACCGACAAGCAAGACGAAAACGAACAAAAAACCCCACTTTTTCAAAGAAGAACACCTCTTGTATGTATTGAGTTAGAATCCGGTGAATCCTCCAAACAAATTGATGAGCACCCTCGTGATGATCGTCAATTGGTCGGTGTAGAGCAAAATCCCGAACAAAATCATGACGCCGCCGCCGATTTTCATCATCAGGTCCGAGTATTTGAGAATGGCTCTGATTTTGCTGATGAAAAACGTCATTACAAAAAATGGAATCGCGAAGCCGACCGTGTACGCAAGCGTGTAGGATAACGCCCGCGTCGGGTCAGCCATGCCCAGTGCGATAATGGACGTCAAGATCGGTCCGACACAAGGCGTCCACCCCGCCGCATAGGTGATCCCCACCAATATGGAACCAGTATACCCGATTGGCCGGGATTTTAAATCAACTTTCCACGTTTTCATCATCCAGTCCATTTTGAATAGTCCGGTCATGACCAAGCCCATGATGGCGAGCAAAATGCCGCCCAATTGGCGGATCAAATCTTGCTGGTTTTTGAAGAAGCTGCCGATCCAGGTCGTGGAAAGTCCAAGCGCGATGAACACGATCGAAAACCCGAGAATGAAAAAAAGCGTATGTAACAGTGCCTGACGCTGAAAAACGGTGCGCCCTTTTTTGACCTCATCGACGGTGATTCCCGTGATGTATGAAATGAACGATGGATATAAAGGCAAGCAGCATGGGGAGATAAATGACAGGAACCCTGCACCAAATGCCAATATAAGTGAAACGTTTGCTTCCATAGCAACCTCCATGCACTCTGATGGGTATCGTCCCTATTGTAACAAAAAAAGACTCGACAGGAAGCCCTGAAGAATCGGCGTTACGAATCTGCCACATTTTGCCCGTTGCGTTTGAAACAGGCGCCGTCTGGCAGCGCTTGAATCCCTCCATAGAAAAAAGCCCAGCCTGACGATCGGCTGGTTTTGGTGCTGGCGCAAATTACGATTCGCGCTTTCGCTTGATTTGCTGTTCCAGCATGACATCCATCAACAACAGATCCTGCAGCGGCTCCGATGGGTCCGTCGTCAGCAGGGCTGAAACGGCTGCAAGCGCCGATTTGACCGCATGATAGGAATAAAAGGCGTCCCGCTCCTCATCCGTCGCTTGCGAAAGGTCGGATAGCTCATGCACGGGATATGGAAAATCACTGGTCACGCCTGCCCGGTCGAGAATCAGCAGCGCTTGCTTGATCGCGAGAATCGCCGCGCTCGCACTCAAGTGATACCCTTTGCGCAGCTCGTCCCACACCTGAAAGGCCGACCG
This sequence comes from Brevibacillus fluminis, assembly GCF_052072235.1. Lineage (GTDB taxonomy): Bacteria > Bacillota > Bacilli > Brevibacillales > Brevibacillaceae > Brevibacillus_D > Brevibacillus_D fluminis_A. Next base: position 3,223,491 of record NZ_CM125436.1, read on the forward strand.
TTGTACCCGCTCACCCGTCGGCTGGGTCACGAACCCGCTTTTTCTTCCTTCGCGCAGCAGCCAATCGACCAAAATATCCGCTCGTGGGGGAAAGGCGTACACTTGAAGTTTCATTTCCAGTTCTGTCGGTGTATCACGGGCAAAGCGTGCATACGGCAGAATCACCTCATACCGGCGTGAAGGATGCCCGGGCACCGTCACATAGACGATTCCGTTGCGGATGGCGGTAATTTGCAGCTTCGTCCGTGCCGGAATGCGGGCTTGCGGCGCCTTTTCGCGGCGAACGTTCGCTGGCGACAGCTCGGTGCCGTATAAATAATATTCCATCGGAGAATCGAGCCATGGAATCGGCTCTCTATGTATGATCTGATAAACGCCGGTAAACGTGATCCACTCGCTCGGCTGCTCCTGAAACCTGACCAGAACTTTATGGCGCTCCTCTTCCGGGGGCAGGTCCTGGTCCGCGTCAGCCACATTCGGTTGCAGCGGACAATGCTCCATGATCAGACAGTCATGCAAATCGAGCCGCTCCATCAATTCACGCTTGTTCACGCGTTCATAGCCAATTTTATAAATGGCTTGCTTCATCTCATCGACCCCCTCCCATCATACGTTTCAGTTTGGGATATTTCCTCTTCCCTTACACCTCATTCAACTCCACCGAACCATCATACATGAAAACGCATGCAAATACGATACTCTTTCTTCGCTGGTTTGCGTTTCTGGCATTCGCCAGCCAGAGCCAAAGCCTGGAGCTACAAAAAAATACGCCAGCAAAATCTGGCGCATTCCAATGCGTATGAGGGGTTGCCGCTTACTGCAGAACCGCACGTCCCAACGTCTGCAAGCACTCTTCCAGCCATTCCCGCGATTTCGGCTGGGCTGTCACTTCCGGCACGTTTTCGAGCATTTCTTTCAGCAATTTTTGCAAGAAAAAGAGTTCCGGCAATGCCAAGGCGATGGCCACCTGTTTCGGCGGCTTCGGCTGCTCCTTCAAAAATGCGACGCCGCTCAGCAACTCCGCTGCAATCGTCTCGGTCACATGCTGCAATTCCGTTCGCGTGCTCAATTCGTCATAGCATCCGTCAAAAAGCTGGCACAGCACCAAAAAAGCCTGCGTCCCCAGCTCTACCTGTTTTTTCTCCATCATCGGTTCTGTCATTTCTGAGCCTCCGTTTTCAAGCATAGCTTTGGACATTATAGCATGCTTGCCTACAGGGCGCACAAACGATTTTTCGCGAACGCACGTAAGAAAAGCAAGCCATCCGCTTTCGCGTACGGCTTGCCTGATTTCCATGCGATGCTTATTTTTTGTGATTGTCGTTGTAATCGCTATCGCGGATGTTGCTGTTTTGATCATTGGTATCGAGCGTTTTTCCACGGTTTTTGCCGAGGTCTTTGCTTTTGTTGTTTTTGCTGGACATGTCGCCACCTCCTTGTTCAAGTGGTAGCTTGTCCAAGTCGCTTGACAGCTATGCCGCTGTTACAGGATTCCGGCCAGACTCGCGCCTTTTGCAAACAGCCGCTCGATGTTCTTTTCGACCTGCGGGTCCGGAATCAGCGGCGGTGCTTGATGCGGCTTGACTCGTGCGTCAATAATGACGTTGTCGCAGCCCCAATGCTTGTGTTCATAGTAGCTGTTCACGCCGTACATGTCATGCGACGGATTGCTGCGGGTAAACGTCGCCCAAAAGAAATTTTTCAGCGATTCGCTCAAAAATGCACTGTCATCGCACAGGATGATCATGGGACACGTCGGCAGCGCCCCTCGGGAACGAATCATGTCGCACAAGTCATGCAGCTCTTCTTGCGCTTTTGCATAGGTGCTAAAGGCCGGTCCTTGCAGCGCCACGATGCCTGGCATGACCAGACGCGCCCCTGTAAAACCGCGCAGTTCGGTAAGCTCTTGCGGCGTTTCTGTGCACAGCTCCCGTTTTTTCTCGCCATACGCGGCAAAAACCACTTTGCTCCCGCTGTTTAAGCCCGTACCGGAATAATCGAGCGTATCGATCGTCGTATTGGTATGAAAATGAAGATCGCGGTGCAAATCGATCCGTTCGAGAATATAGGACAAAAATGCCACTTCATCGTGTGTATCCAGCGGCTGTTTGTCTTCCGCCGTGATGAACAAATATTTGGCAAGGCTTAATTGACCGGTCCCCAGAATGCGATTGGCGATCGTCAGCAGCTCGGTCGGCTGCTTGACCGCAAGATAAGGGGTATACCGTTCGCTCCCGATCGCAAACAGCAGCGGATGAACGCCTGCAGCGTCGACCGCGTGCACTTCCTTTACGCCCGGAATCTCCTGCTTGATCGCGTCTCCGGTCAATTCGTGAATCAGCGCGCCAAACGACGTGTCCTCCTGGGGCGGACGGCCGACAACCGTGAACGGCCAGATTGCATTCGGTTTGGCATACACGTTTTTCACCTTCATCACGGGGAACGGATGCGTCAGGCTGTAGTAGCCCAAATGATCGCCGAACGGTCCTTCCGGCTTCGTCTCGCCTGGATGGATGTCACCCGTGATGACGAAATCGGCATCGTTGCTGATGCAATATCCGTCGATGTAGCTGTAATGGAACCGGCGTCCGGCAAGCAAACCGGCGAACGCGATTTCGCTCAATCCTTCCGGCAAGGGCATGACGGCTGACAGCGTATGTGCCGGAGGGCCGCCGACAAAGCAGCTCACCTTGAGCGGTTCGCCGCGCCTGCTGGCTTTTTCATGGTGAACGCCGATCCCGCGATGAATTTGGTAGTGCAGGCCGATTTCCTTGTTCAGCTCATACTCATTGCCATTAAGTTGCACGCGGTACATGCCCAGATTGGAATTCATGATCCCCGGCTTGTCCGGATCTTCCGAATAGACTTGCGGCAGCGTGATGAAGGCGCCTCCATCCATCGGCCAGCTTTTGATGAGCGGCACATCTTCAATCTTGATTTTGTTGGCGGTCACAGGCAAGCTGCTCGTCTTTTTGGCCGGCAGCGCCTTCCATGCGGCAAGGCCGTTGCCGATATTTTTCAACGGCTGCTTGAGTGCCTTGACCGGATCATTGCGCAGCGCGACGATATTTTCCGCAGCCTCCCACGTGTGGCGGAAAATGAACTTGCTGCGCTCGATCGTCCCGAACAGGTTGGACGCTGCCCGGAATTTCGACCCTTTCACATTTTCGAACAGCAAGGCAGGGCCACCCGCTTCATACACTTTCAGGTGAATCGCAGCCATTTCCAAATCCGGATCAACCTCTTCCTTGATCCGAACCAGATGGCCGTTCCTTTCCAGATCGATGATGCAATCTTCCAAATTGCGGTACATACGTGACTTGCTCCAATCTATTGAAGTTTGGTATATGTGAAGAAAAACTTCTTTCAGAAGCCCTTTCAAGAAGCAGATCCTTCGATCTGTGGAAGTTTTTCTTCCGCTCCAGAATTTATAAGCGCATGCACTTATAAATTCTTACACGATGAAGAAAACCCGGCGGTGCCGAGCCTGTTGGCGTTTCACGGGACGGTAACATAACCACCCATCACATACAGTTAAAACGAATTCAGACGGGTTGTCAAACCATGGAGCCGCCCGTCTTTTTCGGGCGAATGCGGCGGAACAGCCATCCATACGCTTTTCCCCTTCCGAACATAGCATGAACCGATACAAGGAAAAAGGCCGTGCATAAAAGGGAGAGAGAAACGTGGCAACTTTTTTTCATGCCTACTTGGCAAAAGAGAAAATGGTCCGCACCATGATGAAAAAAAGAGGCATCGCCGGCGTCTGAAGTGCCCCCTGTCAAGTAGACAGTGTAAAAACAAAAAAGTTATTCTATTACCCTCCGTTCATATGTTACAGAACGGAGGGTTTTTTCTGATCTTATGTTTATGCAGCTTGTTTTCGATACTCGTTAGGAGACAAGCCATTTAAACGCTCTGTATAGCGGTAATTGTTGTAGTAGCGGATATAACGGCTCACGTTATGAAGTACGTCTTCGTAAGTGTCGTGTTTAGCCAAATAAAAGCTTTCTGACTTAAATGTTCCCCAAAATCGTTCAACGGGTTGATTATCCAGGCATCGACTCACACGAGACATACTCTTGCTAAAACAATATTTATTCATAAGACGATTGTATTCATGTGAAGTATATTGAAAGCCTCTGTCGCTATGGAGAAGTGGAGTTACTCCTGGGTTCTTCCTATACGCTTTCTTCACCGTATCCATAACGAGTTTATTGTTGTTGGAGTGACTTAAAACCCATGAAACGACGGAGTTATCGTATACATCAACAATAGCGCTCAGATAGGCTTTACGACCATTCCCGTACTTCAACTCGGTGACGTCTGTGCACCATTTCAGATTTGGAGAATCGGCGTGAAATTCACGATTCATTACATTTTCAGCCACATGTACTTCAGAGGATTTTACGTAGTTTGGCCGTTTCTTACGAATGACGGCTTTCAATCCAAGAGCACGCATTATTCGATAATAACGCTTTTCGTTGTAATTTTTCTTGAGTTTTCGATTCAATTGTGTGCCGATTTGACGATAGCCAAGAGCGCCCTTTCGTTTGTCATAGCGAAGTTTCACTTCCTTAGCGAGTGAAAGAATGTCAAGTTCTCTGGTGGATGGCTTCCATTTTAGCCATTTATAATAGGCAGATCGAGCAACTCCAGCTAGCTCACACAGCTTCGTGATCGCGTAGCCTTTCTCCGTATGCAGTTCTTGGATCGCGTGATACAAGTCTGCATGACGAACTAACGTGAGCGTGTATTTCGTCGCTTGATCTCTGCCAACTTTTTTGCGAAGGCATTCTCCATCTCTAGGTATTCGTTTCGAGCTTCTAATTCCTTGATCCGTAGTCTTAGACGTTCCTGCTCATCGAGTTCCTCTACAGGCTTTTTGCGACCGCGATTGTCCCTAAGAGCATCCTCACTGCCTGCTTGATATTTCCGAACCCAGGCGTACACCTGCTGGTAAGATACACCGTACTTTTCGATAGCTTTCTGATAATCTAAACCATTAGCGATTGTATATTGAGCAATTTCAATACGTTCTTCGAAAGTTGTTTTACGTCCTTTATTCATACGAGATAGTCCTTTTCCCTTACGTGTAGGTTTCAATTCTATCTCATTAGTATACTTGGAAATCCATTTCCCCAAAACACTTCTACTTGAAATACGATGCTTCTTTGTCGCCTCTTCTACGGAGCAATGACCAGACAGTACATCTTTAATAGCGGCAAGCTTCAATTCTTTTGCGTATGATTTCCACGTATTCGATTCCTTTAACCCATCCAAACCATCTGCTCTATATTTTCTTATCCATTCTTTCACAGTGTGTGAGCTAACCCCTAGCTGCTTCGCTTCATAGTTTGAATTTGATTTGTGCTCTAAGCATCGCTGTACAACATGTAATTTCGTTTCAAAAGAAGTTAAACTTCTTTTAGACATCATAAAAACTCCCATCATTGTAGAAGTAGAAGTTTTGTTTTTTTCTACTGTCTACTATGATGGGAGCATATCAGTCGGCATCGGCTTCTTGAATGAAAAAAACCGCAAGCAAGGCGCTTGCCTGATCGTTTATACGCACGGGAACCATCCTTCCATCATGCGGCTCGTCCCTCAAGCGGTCGGCTTGCAGCTCTCCGGCTCATCCATCTCCGTCCCCGTGCGCACGATTCGTTCCGGCGGCTTTCGTTCCTTTGCCAGCATCCAGACCAACCGGTACAAGGAAAAAATCCGCCCGGTGAAAGCCGGCTACAGCGTTGGACGGCCGGATGCGTCAGGAACGGCCGGCTTGATCGTGACCAATTTTCCGGAGCGAAACCAATTGTACGTGTTAAGCAACAACCATGTGTTAAACAGCGACAATTCGCCCTCCTTCACGGAAACACTCCAGCCAGGCGGCGCCGATGGCGGACGTTCGGGCATCGACACGATCGGACGGTTGGACCGTTTCGTCGCCTTGCGCAAAACCGGCGCTAATTTTGTGGATGGCGCAACTTCGATTCCGCTACGAAACAGCCTCTTGACACCGCGCTATGCCACGGTCGGCGAATTGCCGGGGCATGTGTCCTCGTACCGGATCGGCGACCGCATGAAAAAGGTGGGCCGAACGACAGGTCTGGTAAAAGGCGTGGTCGAATCGATCCATACCGATATCATGGTGGATTACGGTGACTACGGGAATCTGGGGACGATCCGGTTTCGCAATCAAACGGTCATCAGAGGCGTCAACCGGGTTTCGCTTCCCGGCGACTCCGGCTCCGTCTGGCTGCGGGCACGTGATCATTTCGCAGCCGCCGTCAATTTCGCCGGTACCGTCGATGGCAGGCGCTCGATTGCCTATCCGGTCGAATGGTTCATGCAAGTGTTTCAGACCCGTGTCGCTACGGCAAAAGGTGTCGGCAGCGTTCTGCGGGCGAGCAACCGCAATCACAGTCAAGTCCGCCCGCTTACACCCGCCCAATTGCGCTCCATAACGGTTCGCCAGGTCAAAAAACAAACCAAACAACGTCCGACGAAATGAGCGCTTGCCTGTGAGGCAGCGCTTTTTATCTGTGTGTACCGCTTCGCTCGTTATCCGCCCATTTTCCTGTGCATCTATCACGCCCCGGGCGAATGCACATACATTACTACAGAGAAAACTACTTACAGATTGCGAGTGAATCCGATGAACGAACAGCAAAATCAACCGGGAGACTATCAGCAACAGCCCATGCACCAGCAAATGGAGCATCATTTCCACTACCCGATCGACCCGACTCAATACTCCATCGAGCAAGTTCGCCTTGGCTTTGGCGGCGCAGGCTGGGTTCTCCCGCTTCTCTTCTTGACTCCGTTCTTTTTCAATCGTGGCGGATTTGGCGGCGGATATGATGGCGCCAACTATGCACAACCGTTTCCATTACCGTATCCATACCCGTATCCGTATCCTCTTCCGACCTATCAAACCACGCCTGGCTTTCCACCTTACGGCCCTTACTATTAAACATCCATTGCCAAGCGGGGATGTCTGTTTACGTCAGACGTCCCCGTTTTCTCCATTCATGGCCAAGACAAGCCCTTGGTACTATCTTTACACGATCCGGATTGTTCGTTGGAACTCGCTCTTTCCAACCGAGCGATTTTATGGTACGCTCATTTTGTTCGTTTTTTATCGAACTAACGTTAAATTTTACAGGAGTCGAACAAGATGACATATAACCTGATCGTTGACAGCTCGCCCGTCTATGAATTGGTCACCAGCTTTTATACGTTCATTCATTGGAAGCAAATGAAGCATGCGCGGCTTGGGAGTGAATGGCGCGATCAAGTCGCCCGCGGCCTTTCTCATTCGTTCGCACAGGAATTGTCGGACGAACGCTGGGAAGTGCTGCACCGCATCAATTTGCTGGTCAGCCTCTGCCCCCAAAAAGATTCCGTCCCGTCATTTCTGGACTGGCTTGCCGCCCAATCGCCTGGCGACATCTATGAACGGCTCGCTCCTTGGGTCGATAGCATCCCTGGCAATCTGGAAGAGATTCGCGACCGGTCCGTCTATTTGCTGTCGGAATGGAACCGCCACTATTTTCAAACGGTCGACAGCAGCCTGATTGAAGGACTGCATCAGGACGCTTCCGAGAAGCGACAGATGGCAGATACGCTGCCGGCTTGGGAGGTGGTGGATCGGGCTACCAACGGCATGGTGATCGAGCCGGTTTCCGGGCTGCAGACGGTCTATCTCATCCCTCAGTACCATTGCCATCCATATGCGATCATCGATTTTCACCGTTCGGTCTGCACGTGCCTGTATCCTTCCCGGCTTTTAGACGAGCGACTCAACCAGCCTTCATGGACGCTTCAGGACGCTACGCAAGCACTTGCGGACGACAAGCGGCTGAAAATTCTCCGCTTGATCGCCCGGCAGCCTTGCAGTTTTTCCGATATTCAACAGAACATCGGGTTGGCAAAAAGCACGGTCAATCACCATCTGTCGTTATTGCGCCGGGCCGGGATGATTCACGCTCATTATGCCGGGCATTCGACTGCGCAGCGTTACAGTTTGCGGCCGCATGGTTTTGAGACGTTGCAGCAGCTTTTGCAATCCTTCATTTTCCCGTCGAACCAGGAGGGTGGACAATGAATCGCTTACGGCTCTTTTTGCAAGAATTCCATCCGGTCGTCCATCTCTTGCTGGCTGGCGCGGTCACACTGGCCGTCGCCAATTGCATCAGCATTTTGTATTTGCCGCTGTATCTCGTGCGCGTCCATCACATCGATCCCGTGATGATCGGGTTGATCGTCGGCGTCGGCTCGCTTGCATCCATGTTCGGCGGATTTTTTGCCGGCACGCTTTCCGACATGATCGGCCGGCGCAAAGTCATTCTCGTCTCGCTGTATTTGTCGGTCGCGCTGTTCGTTGCGTTGGGCATGGCGGATCATCCCGCGGCGCTGTTTTTCATCATGATCCTCGACGGCTGGTGTGTCGCCTGTTACGCTCCTGTGGCAAAAGCATTGATGAGCGATATGACGCCAACGGATAAACGGATGCGCGTCTTTTCGCTGCGCTATGTGGCCACGAACATCGGCTATGCGGCAGGGCCCGCGATCGGTGCCTACATTTCACTGTCTGGCGTTTTGAACCCGTTTTACTGTTCGGCAGTGCTTCTCCTGGTTTATACCATCGCGTTGCACATCTGCCTCAACCGTTACGGCATCAGGCATGTGTCCGGCCAGTCCGGCGAGCAGACCACATTTGCCTCCGCCATGAAAACGATCGCGCGGGACAAAATATTGCTGTCCTTTATCCTCGGAGGAATCATCAGCACAATGGTGCATGGCAAATGGTCCGTCACCATTCAGCAGCATTTGGAAGGGAGCATCGCGAATGGCGAGCTGCTTTACGGCACGCTCGTGTCAGTCAACAGCGTCGGCGTCATCCTCCTCCAATACCCGCTGACCCGCTGGGCGGAAAAGCATTCGCCGTTTTTCATGGTCGTGACCGGCACCCTCCTGTTCACCCTCGGTACGATCGGCTTCGGGCTGTCAAGCGGATGGGCATCGTTCATCGCATCCATGATTGTTTTCACGGTCGGCGAGATTTTGATGATACCAAGCGAATTCATCCTGATCGACCGCATTACGCCTGACGACATGCGCGGCACGTATTACGGTGCACAAAATCTGACCGAGCTGGGCAGTTTCCTCGGCCCTGTCATCGGTGGTCTGCTGCTGCAAAAGTACGGAGGCACCGCGATGTTTTTCGGATTCGCTGCGATTTTATTGATCAGCCTGATTTTTTTCCGCAATGGCCATGTCCGCTGGCAGAAGAAGCAGCAGCGTTCGCATCATACGCATGTCATTTCCCAGTAAAAAACGCACAAAATTTTGCACATCGATATATTGACAAAAATTTATTTTTGTGTTATGATTAAAATTTAATATATTTACTTCATACGTTTTCTTGTGATAAAAATAGAGATGCACCTGCCTTCCACCCTACCTGTTTAGGAGGTTATCTCTATGCAAGATCATCAATCCAGTCTGACCGCATTGATCAGCGCTTTCGGGCGCGCGTATCATTCACGCTTCGATTCTCCGCACATTTTTGACGATTCCATGGCGCACCGCTTGTTTCGCGAAGGAGAGTTCGCTCTGCTTGGCCGAAACATGGCGGCTGCGCTTCCCTTTTTTGCCCCTCAGTATGCCGATCAGCAGTTGAATCAGGAGGAAGCACTGGCGATCGTCATGCGCAACCAGAGCACCCCGATCACGCTCTCCCGGGCCAAATATACCGAAGATTCACTTCATGCAGCCCTCGCCGATGGCGTACAGCAGTATGTCATTTTGGGCGCCGGGTTCGATACGTATGCGTTCCGGAAGCCGCCAACGGCGCAGCTGCACGTTTTTGAAGTGGATCATCCCGCGACACAGCAAGACAAGCGCGAACGGATTGCTGCTTTTTCGCCAGAGCTTCCTGACTGCCTCCACTTTGTACCTGTCGATTTCACCCGGGAACGTTTGGTCGAAAAATTGCTGGCATCACCGTTTTCTCCGAATCAGCGCAGCTTTTTCAGCTGGCTTGGCGTCACGTACTACCTGCCGCAGGATGTGGTGCAGGATACGCTCCGGGCCATCGCCCAGCTCGCCCCTTCCGGCAGCACCATCCTTTTCGACTATCTCGATCCCGCTGCATTCGATCCCGCAATCGCCGCTCCTCGCGTACAAAAAATGCTCCAGGTCGTAGCCCGAACCGGCGAGCCGATGATAACAGGCTTTGACCCGCAGACGCTCGCCGCCTTGCTTGCGGACCTCGGCTGGAAGCTGGAAGAAAACCTCGCTCCCGCTGACATTCAGGCCCGCTTTTTCCAAGGACAGACCCATGGCTACTCCGCTTTTGAGCATGTCCATTTTGCGCGCGCCGTTGTCAGGTAGCCTCTTTCTGATTAGAAATCCTGAACGTGCGGATCAGAACTTTCAATTTTACGAATCACAGAATGTGGCATATGATCCTTGTAGATCACCGATCAGACAAGGAGCGAGAGTGGAATGAAACGAATTTGCCTGTTGTTGCCCAATGGATTTGAAGCTGTCGAGGCGAGCGTGTTCACCGATGTGTTCGGCTGGAACAAAGAAGAGGGCGATGGCGCCACCGAGTTGATCACGGTTGGGACACGCCCTCAATTGACGTGCACATGGAACTTTACCGTACTGCCGGAAAAAACGCTTGACGAGGTTACCGTCGACGAATTCGATGCGTTGGCCCTGCCCGGAGGCTTTGAACAGGCTGGCTTTTACGAAGATGCGTATCGCCCGGATGTGCTGGCCTTCATCCGTGAATTCGATCGTCAAAACAAGGTCATCGCTTCGATCTGCGTCGGCGCGCTGCCGATCGGCAAAAGCGGGGTTCTGCAAGGTCGCCAAGCAACGACGTACAACTTGAGCAATCGCAACCGCCAAAATCAGCTTGCCGAAATGGGTGCAAACGTCCTTGGCGATGAGCCGATTGTCGTCGACCGGAACGTCATCACCTCGTTTAACCCTTCGACTGCGTTCGATGTGGCGTTCACACTGCTCGAAATGCTGACATCGACCGAAAACTGCAATGTGGTGAAAAGGCAGATGGGCTTTATCGGATAACCAATGACAAAAACGCCGACCATGGCTTCAACTAACATGGTTGGCGTTTTGTCGTTTGTCTATTTGAATCGAACACTATTTACGGCACCACAAACGTTGGATTGCGCTCCTCCAACAAGTCTTCCAGACGCTGTTTGACCGGTCGTTTCCACTGGCTGTCAGGCAAAATGTAAAAACGTTTGTGCTTGATCGCCGCAAACGCGATGTCCGCGACTTCATCCGGCTTCATTCCCGTTTTCACGCCCTCGCGGATGAATTGCGCGATAGCGGTTCCGATCGGCGAACGTCCCTCTTCCTCCGGCGAATTGCGCAGTCCTTCCGGGCGATTCCGCTCTGCATCGCAGATTTTGGTTTGGACAAAGCCGGGACAGAGCACAGATACCCCCACCTTGGCCTGCGATAGCTTCAACTCATGGTACAGCGTCTCGGAAAATGCGACGACGGCATGCTTGGTAACACGGTAGATACTATTCCCCGGCCCGCTCTCCAATCCGGCCATCGACGCTGTATTGGTAATGTGGCAAAGTGTGTCCTGCTCCAGCATGATCGGGACAAACGTGCGAGTCGCATGGATCAGCCCCCATAGATTGACATTCAACACCCACTGCCAGTCGGCCACCGTGCTGTTCCACAACAAGGACCCCGCCCCAACGCCGGCATTGTTGAACAAGTAATGGACGCCTCCATATGTGCGTATCGTCTCTTCTGCCAGACGTTTGATGTCGGCTTCATTCCCCACATCGGTGACTACCCCCATGATGTCAGCGCCTGCCTCTCGCAACTCAGCTTCTGTGGCTGCCAGCGCACGTTCCTCCACATCGGCAAGAACGACCTTCATCCCTTCTTTTATGCTCCGCAGTGCGAGCGCTTTGCCGATTCCTTCTGCCGCACCCGTAATGACCGCTACTTTCGCCTTCATGGTATATCTGCCCCTTATTTTTACCATTTCCATCTTTTATGGTTTTTTCCCGTTATAGCCCCGCTCGCCGAACGGTTGCAACTGCTCGATCCATTTTGCCTCCAGCTTCTCCAAAGCATCGGCCGGATCGAAATAACCTTGCTCTTTGCGCTTCAATACTTCCAGAACCTCGACGGCAAAAGCGCCTTCCCCGTATTCATTCCACTCTTGCTGCAGACTTTTGTTTACATGTGAACCTTGTCGGAGCGAAAACGTTTTGCCATTGATCGTCTTCAGGTTCAGCGTGCTAGCGACCAAGCGCTTGTCATTTTGCGTATTGCGTATCTGGTACACGCCCGCTTCCGGTTTGATTTCTTTATACTGGAGCTTGATTTCAGCCCTGCGATTCATGTTTCTCATCCTTTCCTTTTGTTTCACCTACAAATAACGGGCGATCATCCGGACCAGCTTTGCAGGGAACTCTTGCAAATTCGTGATATTCAAAAATTTGTCATTCCCATAGATGTCGCCGATTACATCCTTGTCTTGACCGATTGCGGCTGCAAGCTCCCTTGATGATTATTAAACGATAAATATATTTGTTTGTAAATACAATAGACAAAATTTATTTACGTTTGTTTTGCATAAACAACAAAGCCAAAAAAGCCACCTTCTCCTTGTGACAGAAAAGTTGGCTTTTCTCGTTTCCCGATCGGAATCTTCACTTAAATCCGGGCGCACGCATTCCTGCGTTTTGCCACGGATTTTGTCCCAATTTATCTTCATTATGGCCTGGCGAATCGTTTCCGATGGAGATACTGTCCGGCACCTGTCGAGCCGACATACTGGCGTTCACGTATGACAAAATTGCCGCGTGACAGGACGGAGACGACATCTCCCTGCAGCTTCATCCCCTCAAACGGATTGTAATCCACATTCATGTGGTGCGTGTTTGCGGAAACGACGCGCGTCGCCTTCGGATCGAAAATGACGATGTCCGCATCGGAGCCGATGGCGATCGTACCTTTTTTGGGGAAGAGGCCAAACAGCTTGGCTGCTTTTGTCGAGGTGACGTCGACGAACTGGTTCAGACTGATGCGACCGGCATGTACGCCTTCCGAGAACAGGATGCCGAATCGGTCCTCGATGATCGGTCCGCCATTCGGAATTTTGCGAAAATCTTCGCGACCAAGCTCCTTCTGCCCGACAAAGTTGAACGGACAATGATCCGATCCTACCGTTTGCAAAATCCCGCTGGCAAGTGCGCTCCAAAGCGTCTCCTGGTGCCATGCTTCACGCAGCGGCGGCGACCAGACATATTTGGCGCCGGCAAAATCCGGACGTTCCAGCTCATGAATATCGAGGACCAAATATTGCGGGCACGTCTCGCCATAAATGTTCCAGCCTTTTTCCCGCGCTTCCGCGATGCGTTGGACCGCTTGGGCACAAGACACATGGACGACGTACAGCTGCGCATCCGCAAGGGCCGTCAGCGCGATCGCGCGGCCTGTCGCTTCCCCTTCGGCCTCAGGCGGACGGGTCAACGCATGGTAGATCGGCTCCGTGTGTCCGGCTGCGATCGCCTTTTGCGTCAAATAATCGATGACATCCCCGTTCTCGGCGTGAACTTGCACAAGCGCACCGATTTCTTTCGCCCGGATCAACGTTTTGAACAACGTCTCATCATCGGCTTGCAGCACATTTTTGTACGCCATGAATACTTTCAGAGACGTGATGCCCTCGTGTTCGACCACGCTGCCAAGCTCCTCGAGAATCGCATCGTTCGCCTCTGCGATCATCAAATGGAAGCCATAATCGATGACGGCTTTGCCCCGTGACTTTTCATGCCAGATCCCGATCGCTTCCTGCAAGGTTTGCCCCTTGCTCGACAGGCAAAAATCGAGGATCGACGTCGTACCGCCAAAAGCCGCCGCAATCGTGCCTGTTGTAAAGTCATCCGATGTCATCGTTCCGCCAAACGGCATGGATAAATGCGTGTGCGGATCGATGCCGCCGGGAAACAAGTAGCAATGCGCGGCATCGATGATTTCCGCCCCTTCCGCATCGAGGCTCTCGCCGATCGCGATCACTTTTTCCTGATCGATCAGGACATCCGCTTGGTACGTATCGGAGGCAGTGACGACCGTTCCTCCACGAATGATTTTTTTCATCGCTCATCCCTCGCTTCGCATTCGTTTTCGCCTGACAGGTCATGCGCTTGTCCGTACAACCTATGCGGATGAGAAGCGGAACATGCCCGAAAACAATGCGGTTCTAGCATGGATGAGAAAAAGGATTTTGCACGGCATGTCTCGTATTTTCAAATCGAGATAAAAAAGAAGATGCACGCCATGCTCTGCACCTTCTTTTGTACCATTACGCTTGCTCTGTCAAGGCTGCCTGCTCAAAAGCCTTCAAAAAGTTTTCCACAGGATGCGCGCCGGAAAGAGCCAGCTTTTCATCGATGACGAAAAACGGAACGCCGGTAATTTGCAGCTCGCGCGCCAGATGGAGGTCTGCTTCAATCTCTTTTTGCTTCGCTTCGTTGGCCACTTGAACCCGGACCGTTTCCGGATCGAAGCCTTGCTCCCGGGCGATGGTTACCAAAACGTCCAGATTGCCGATGTCCTGACCATCTTCAAAATACGCGCGATAGATGGCATCGACCATTTGCGTTTGCTGTGCTTCCGGTGTTACTTTAATAAGATTGTGGGACAAGAGGGTATTCGGTTTGAATTCGACCCGATCAAAACGGAACGGCACGCCAACTCGCTCGCCCGCTTGCGTCACATGCTCCAAAATCCGATCGACGCCGTCAGGGCCGCCCGCGATTTTGGCCATCGCTTCACGGAACGGGTACCCTTCCTTCGGCGCATGCGGATCAAGGATAAACGAGCGGTACCGTACCGTGATCGGCTCTCCCTGCCACTGTGCAATCGCATCAAAGAGATTTTTTTTGCCGATGCGGCACCACGGACAAATCGTGTCCTGATAAATATCGATAATCATGGCATCTTCTCCTTCAAAAGCCGGCAGCGTCTTGAAACCTGCTGCCTTCGGCTGAATTTTTCCTGTACGGTGTAGAATCAGTTTTTTCTATCATACAGCCTTAGCTATCATTTTGCAATCAACTATTAAAAAGTAAGTGAAAAGACACTCGGGGAGGAAGTTATGCAGCAACCAGCAACAGATAAAATCGTGTTCATCACAGGCGCTGCCAGTGGATTCGGAATGGGCGCGGCCCTCGCCTTTGCCCGTCGGGGGTATCGCGTGATGGCAACCATGCGGAATTTGGCGGGCCGTACCTCATTGCAGGCTGCTGCCGAGGAGCAGAAGCTCCAATCCCGCCTTGATTATCTCGAGGTAGATGTCACCGTTCCGGCCACGATCCAGCGAGCTGTCGAGGAAACGATCAACCGATACGGGCGGATCGATATACTGGTCAACAATGCCGGTTATGCCTTGGGCGGCGCGATTGAGGAGATTCCGCTCGATTCCTGGCGGCACCAGTTTGAGACGAACTTGTTCGGCCTGATCAGCGTGACACAAGCCGTGCTCCCCTACATGCGCAAGCAGCGCACAGGCACGATCATCAACATCAGCAGTGTCAGCGGGCGGATCGGCTTGCCCGGGTACGCCCCTTATGCTTCCTCCAAATTCGCCGTCGAAGGCTTCAGCGAATCGTTGCGGATGGAGCTTTTGCCCTTCGGGATTCATGTCGTGCTGATTGAGCCGGGCGCCTACAACACGAGCATTTGGCAAAAAGGCTTCAACGGCATGGAGGTTGCGGCCGACTCCCCGTATCGTGCCATGATGGACACCGTTCTCGCCTACTCCCGCAAAACCGCCGAAACCGCTGCCGATCCGCGCGAGGTGGTTGAGGCGATTGTAAAAGCGGCAGAAACACCCGCGCCGCGCCTGCGCTACACGATGGGCAAAGGCACGCGGCTGCTCCTGGCGGCAAAGGCGCTGCTTCCGTGGAAATGGCTGGAGGGCTTGATCAAGCGGGCGCTGCGATAAGCTGTCACAAAACAAAAAACCCTTCTGAACGCGTCAGGAGGGTTTGATTTTTACATTGGTGCGGTCGAGAGGACTTGAACCTCCACGGTGTTGCCACCACTAGAACCTGAATCTAGCGCGTCTGCCAATTCCGCCACGACCGCATGTTTCTTACAAATTGAATCTACCATACTTACCCTCTTTTTTCAACAAAAAATTTGAAAAGAAGGGGCTGTCTCAAAAGTCGGTTTTTCGACTTGGAGACGCCCCTTTTGCCGTTCGAAAACGTTGATAAATCAATGTTTCTGGTTTTTGAATTTTCGCCGATTTGCCCTTTTTGGACAGCCCCCCTTTTCGTCTGTTCCATTTATTTCGCGTTTACCGGATTGGCAACCGCCTTGATGTCCGTCCCTTCCCCCTGCTCCGCTTTTCCTTTGGCAGCGGAAAGCTTGATCGTGCCAAGGAAGAAGGTGAGCACAATCCCGAACGCAATGAAACCCAGACCGTACAAATATACGTGGCTCAACGTTTCCACCAATGTCGACTGAAGCGTCGGCACGATGGTTTGCTGGATCGGTGCCGGAATTTTCGCCATCGCTTCCGGGCTGAGCAGCATGGAGTACAGACCTTGCGGAGATTGCGCGATCATGCCTTCAAGCTGCTGCGCGATGCCATGCGCTTGCGCTGGCAGCGCCTCCAGTTTCGGAACAAGCTGCTCGTTCAGCAAGTTTGCAGAACGCGCATTCATGACCGCACCCAAAATGGTCATCCCGAACGTTCCTCCGATTTGACGGAAAAACTGGCTCGAGGACGTCACGACGCCAAGCTCGGATTTCGGAAAACTTTCTTGCAGCGCCAGCGTAATGACTGGCATGACCAGACCCATTCCAAGCCCTAAGACGACCAGATTGGCTGCTGCGACGAATTGGGTCGTATCCAGATTCATCATGGACAGGAGAACAAACCCGATGCCCATCAATACCATACCGAACATGATTTGCTTGCGGATTCCGACTTTGCGGACAAACCGCCCGCCGAGAATGCTTGTGACCATCATCGAAAGCATCAGCGGCAGCATCATCGTGCCTGATTCGGACGGGCTCATGCCGATGATTCCCTGCATGAAAAACGGCACGAACATGATGGCCCCGAACATGCCGATCGACATCAAAAACCCGATCCCGTTCAGCACGGCAAACGCTTTGTTACGGAACAAATGAAGCGGTAAAATCGGTTCGCTCGCCCGCGATTCAACCCGTACAAACGCCGCCAGGAATACAGCCGCCAGCGCGAACAGGCCGATGATTTGCCAGGAGAGCCATGGATATTCTTTGCCGCCAAAGGTCAGTGCCAAAAGCAGGCTGACGACACCCGCGATCATCGTAAACATGCCGGCGATATCCAGCTTGATCGGTCCGTCGACGCGGCGGTTTTTCAATCCCAGGAAAATCAGCACGGTCGCCAGGATGCCGACCGGCAAATTGATGTAAAACACCCAGCGCCAGTTGAACGAATCGACGATCCATCCGCCAACCTGCGGCCCGACGATGGAGGAAAGGCCGAATACGGCACCAAAGACACCTTGCCATTTCGCACGTTGCTCACCGGTAAAAATATCGCCGATGATGATCATCGCCATCGGCATCATGACGCCCCCGCCGATCCCTTGAATCCCCCGGTAAACGATCAGCTGTGTCATCGTATCCGCCATCCCGCAAAGCGCAGACCCGGCGATGAAAATCACCAGACCCGTCACATAAACGGTTTTGCGCCCGATCATGTCAGCCAGCTTCCCGGCGATCGGCACGACTGCGGTCGAGGTTAACATGTACGCCGTCGTCAGCCAGGTCATGACGGCCAATCCGCCCAGTTCGCCGACAATGCGCGGCATCGCCGTTCCGACGATCGTATTATCCAGGGCTGCGAATAACATCGCAACCAGCAAGCCGGTAATGAGCACCCAGCTGTTTTTCTGTCGATTCTGTGTTGTCTGTTCACTCACGTTGCGTTCACCTCGTGTTTATTTCTTTGCCAGCACGATTTCGGCCAGCTTTTCATGCGTTCGAACCAGCGCATCCAGCTCGCTCTCGTCAAGCTGGCTCAAATAGCAGGACAAGATTTCCTTGCGTTTTTGATCGGTCGTACGGAGTGTCATCCGCCCCTTGTCCGTCAATGCAATGAATACGACCCGCCGGTCATGTTCGTGACGCAGCCGCTCCACGTACCCATGCTTATGCAGCCGGTCAATCATCACCGTAATCGCACTCGGCTTGACTTCGAGCATGTGTGCCAGCTCGCTCCCCATACATTTGCCTTCTTTCGCAAGAATCCGCAAAATGAAGTATTGCGGGCGGGTCAGCCCGATCTCACTCTCTTCTAGCATGTCATGGCCAAGCCGCTTCATCGAGATGGCGATGGCGGTCTGCAGCCGGTCGATTTTTTCATCCATCGCGTTCATCATGGTCATCTCCTCTTTCAATAAACCGCAGATTCATTAATTTGTTTTATAATTAAATTGATTAACTATATAGTACATCAACGATTCGTTTTGTACACTGGAAAATCAGCCCATTCTACATTCTTCAATCAAGAAAAAGAGGCCAGCAAGGCATGCCGACCTCTTAGTTTCCTATTCTCCCGTAAATTGGGGCGCACGCTTCTCAAAAAAGGCGCGGACGCCTTCCTGATGGTCTTTCGTGGAAAACGCGATGCCCTGTGCCATTGCTTCCTCATGCAGCAGCTGCTCCAGCGACAGCTCGTGGCTGCGATTCAAGATCGCTTTTGCCATCCCCAAGGCAGCGCCAGGCCCTGCTGCCAAAGACTCGGCGATTGCCCTGGCCCGCTCCATCAGCTCATCCTGCGCGGTCACCTCCAGCACGATGCCGTATGCATGCGCCTCTTTCGCGGTGATGATCCGCCCGGAGTACATCAGTTCCTTCGCGCGGGCAAGCCCGACCACGCGCGGCAAAAAGTACATGCCGCCAAAATCCGGGATCAGCCCGACCTTGGCGAACACTTGCCCGAATTTGGCCTCTTCTCCCGCAATGACCAAATCGCAGGCAAGTGCAAGGTTAAAGCCCGCTCCTGTCGCAAAGCCGTTCACCGCAGCGACGACCGGTTTTTCCAGGCCGTGCAGTGTGAGCAGCAGCCGATGGGCCTGCTGCAAATAGCGTTTGCCCTTTAGTGCATCCAACTCGGAAAAGCTGGCAAGATCGCCGCCCGCGCTGAACGCTTTTCCGCTGCCGGTAATAATCACGCTGCGCACGTGCGGATCGGCAGCTGCCTGCTCCAATGCGCTTTGGAAAGCGCTCACCAGCTCTGCAGAGAGCGCATTCATTTTCTGCGGGCGATTGAACGTAATCGTTGCCACGCCATTTTCCACTACATACCCAACGATCTGCTCCATCCCTTGTTTCTCCTCTCCAGTGGCTGTTTGAATCGGAAACCGCTTTGTGATTCGCTTAGCCTATGGCGTCATTTGTGAAACCGCTCTCATGAAGCTCATCGCGCAGCTTGTATTTCAAAATCTTCCCCGATGCGTTGCGCGGCAATTGCTTGACCAGATGCAGCACGCGCGGGATTTTGTAGCCTGCCAAATACGTGCGGCAAAACGTTTGCAGTTCGGAAAGTTCGATCGTAGTCCCCGGTTTCGGCACGATGATCGCCGCTACCGTTTCCCCCCAGACCGGATCGGGCACGCCAATGATCGCTGCCTCCAGCACAGCGGGATGAGAATAGAGCACTTGCTCCACTTCCACGGAGTAAATGTTTTCGCCGCCGGAGATGATCATGTCTTTTTTTCGATCGACAAGCGTCATGTAGCCGTCCTCGTCCATCACCGCCAAATCCCCGGTATGAAGCCAGCCGCCGCGCATCGCCTCCGCAGTCGCTTCCGGATTTTTGTAGTATCCTTTCATGATCGTCTCTCCGCGCATGACCAGCTCGCCGATCACGCCAGGCGGCACGTCACGGTCGTATTCGTCAACGACACGCGCTTCGGTAAGAAACATCGCGGTACCGCTCGCGCCCAGCTTACTCTTGTGCCCGTCCGGCCTGAGCGCGATCCCGCCCGGACCGCCTTCTGTCAAGCCGCACAGGTTGTAAAACTGGTCGGTGCCAAACAGCTCCATGCTTTGACGGACCAGTGCCGGAGCCATTGGGGCTGCTCCATAGCTGCAGCGCGTGACCGATGACAAATCGTATTGGCCGCGGTCCGGCACCTGCAGCATGAAATTATACATCGCAGGGACGCCGAAGAAAAAGCTGATGCGGTGCTCATGGATCGCAGCCAGCGCCGCCCGTGGATCGAAATCGCGGTGGATGACATTGACGCAGCCGAGGAATATCCCGGTAAGCAAGCAAAGGTTCAGCTGTGCCGCATGAAACAGCGGCGCCAGATGGAGCAGCCGGTCGTTCGGATTAAGCCCCATCTCGGCCATCATCTTCACGCTCACCTGCATCACGCGGTGGTGATCGAGGACGACGCCTTTTGGCTTTCCGGTCGTACCGGACGTGTACAAAATTTCCAGATCATCCCGCTCCCCAAGTGCAACTTCAGGATCATGCGTCTGGTCAGACAGCACGTCTTTGTACCGGAGCTGCCCAGCGCATATTTTTTCGCCCGCGACCACCACACCGCTTACCAACGGCGCTTCCTGCACGGCGGACGCAATCAGCCCCGCATATTCTTCATCACAAACGACCAGCATGGCATCCGAATGTTCCAGAATGTAGGCAACCTCCACAGCTGTCAGGCGAAAATTCATCGGGACCAGCACCGCTCCAAGCTTGGCAGCCGCATAAAAGGCGATGGCGAACCAGTCGGAGTTTTTCATCATCATGGCCACCTTTTGGCCTTTGGTTACGCCAAGCCGCGCGAGGCCATGTGCCAACCGGTTCACTTCCGCGTTCATTTCCGCATAGGTCCATGTGCGCCCTTCGCACATGAGCGCCCCTTTCTCTGGATGCCGCCGTGCATTCCGTGCCAAACAACTGCCGATATCCATACCCATCTCCCTCTCATAAGCATGTGATGAATACGCGCGTGTAACGAAATGAACCAAATCGCTTTGACATTATGTGTACATGCCCCCGTTGATGTGCAGCACCTGTCCATTCACATAGTTGGAAAGCGGGGAAGCCAGATAAAAGATCCCGTGCGCAGCCTCTTCAGCCAGTCCTGCCCGCTTTTGCGGAATCGACTGCTCGAACATGGTCCGCACTTTTTCCGGTATGCCGACCGCTACGCCATCCACGGTCTCCCCTTTTTCTTTGGCCTGCGTCAGCCGCGTGTCGATCAGCCCGAATGCAACGGCATTGCAATTGACCTGAAAGCCCGCCCATTCTTTCGCCACCGTCTTGGTCAGCCCGATCAAGCCTGCCTTTGCCGAGGCGTAGTTCGCCTGCCCGACATTGCCCATCACGCCTGCCACCGACGTAACGTTCACAATTTTCCGATAACGATTGACGCCCTGCTCGGCATCTGCTTTGCCTGCGTCCCGCATATAAGGCGCAGCCTCGCGAATCAGACGGAATGGGGCGATCAAATGAATGTCCAGCATTTTCTGAAATTGATCGTCCGTCATCTTGTGAATCAGGCTATCCCACGTGTAGCCTGCATTGTTCACCAAAATATCCAGCTGCCCGAATGACGCAACCGTTTCTTTTATGATCATGGGAGCAAATTCAGATGCCGTCACATCGCCGCAAACGGCAATCGCTTCTCCCCCGCTCGCCTTGATCGCTTGCACCACTTCTTCCGCCGGACCTTGATCCTTGTCGGAGACGACGATGCGTGCGCCGTGTTCCGCCATCATTTCGGCAACGGCGCGACCTACGCCGCGCCCTGCCCCTGTAATGAGTGCCACCTGGTTGTCGAGCATGCCCATTTTCCTTCCCCCTTCGTTTTCGCTATTGTTCCGGTTTGACGACCGTAAACGTTCCGCTAAGCTTTACCTCGCCCTGTTCATTTTTTACCTGAAGCTCCCCTTGCAGCAAACGTTCGCCCGCCTGCTCCACTTCCCCCGTGATGCTCCCGTAGACGGTCAGCTGTTCGCCCGGACGCGTCATTTTGGAAAAACGCACGTTAAACCGGCGCAAATGCTGGCGCGGGAACCACTGGGCAAGCGCTTGACCTGCAAAGCCCATCACGAGCATGCCATGTGCGATGACACCGCCAAGCCCCGCTTTCTCCCCGATCGGCACGACCGTATGGATCGGATTGAAGTCGCCGGATGCGCCGGCATACCGCACCAGCTGGGTGTGGGTGATTTTGTTTTTGATGATCGGTTGCAATGGCTCCATCATTCATCCTCCTGCCTTTTAAGGTCGTTCAATAATCAGGCTGGTGGCGTGCAACACAACCTCGCCCGCTTGGTTGGAAAACGTCGTCTTCAAGGTAATCAACGACATGCCGCGTTTCACCGCCGCATGGGTAACCTCGGTTTGGCCGGTGATCACATCGCCTGCGACGATGTCCTGCACATACTCATATTCCTGCTCGCCATGCAGCACCTTCATCGGGTCCAGCTCAAGCACCCGGATCAGTTCGTCGAAATCCGCACCCGCCCACATCTCAATCACCGTCGGAAATGTCGGCTGAATCGGCACATCGCGAAAGCCGGCTGCACGCGCAGCTTCCACGCTGTAATAAATCGGGTTCTCATCGCCGATCGCAAGCGCAAATTCTTTGATTTTTCCCCGCTCGATCGCGAATTGGAACG
This sequence comes from Brevibacillus fluminis, assembly GCF_052072235.1. GTDB lineage: Bacteria > Bacillota > Bacilli > Brevibacillales > Brevibacillaceae > Brevibacillus_D > Brevibacillus_D fluminis_A. The sequence continues at coordinate 3,246,216 of NZ_CM125436.1, forward strand.
GCGCAAAGCGAAATCCCACTTTCGCTGTAATATCTCGCTCCATTTGTTTCAACTCCTTCTCATAGCCCGAGGTTTTTGGCAATAATCGTTTTCATGATCTGGTTTGTTCCGGCATAGATCGCTGCCACCGGAATATCGCGGTAACGGCGTGCGATCGGGTACTCCTCCATATAGCCGTAGCCGCCATGCAGCTGCATGCATTCGGACGCGACCTTTTTCGCCATTTCCGTCAGCCACATTTTGGCCATGGACACTTGTGTAACAACATGTTCACCATTCATATGCTTGCCGATCAAATCGTCGAGAAACGTACGGCCGATCTCGATTTCTGTCGCCAAGTCCGCGATGGCAAACTGCGTGTTTTGGAACTGGCTGATCGTCTGGCCAAACGCGCGGCGGTTTTTCACATACTCGATGGTCATGCGCAGCATCTCTTCTGCGGCCACCTGTGCGGAGATGCCGACAATGAGCCGTTCTTGCTGCAGCTTTTCCATCAAATAATAGAAGCCCTTGCCTTCCTCGCCAAGCAGATTGGCTGCCGGAACGCGCGCATCCTGAAAAATCAGCTCTGCCGTATCCTGTGCGTGCAGTCCGACTTTATCCAGCTTTTTCCCTCGCGTAAAGCCTGGGGTATCGCGCTCGACGACAAGCAGGCTGATGCCTCTGTGCGCCGGCCGCACCGCCGTGTCCGTCTTGCAGGCAACGACGATCAGATCGGCATGGATGCCGTTCGTAATGAACGTTTTCTCGCCGTTGACGATATAGTGGTCACCATCCCGGACGGCCGTCGTCTTGATCGCCGCCAAATCCGATCCGGTCCCCGGCTCCGTCATCGCGATCGCTGTAATCGTCTCTCCCGTGATGCAGCGCGGCAGCCACTGCTGCTTCTGCCAGTCGGTGCCGTAGGTGTCCAAATACGGGACGACGATATCGTTGTGCAGCCCGACACCGATCAGGCTGGTGCCGACGCGCTCCAATTCCTCATTCAGGACGACCGAATAGCCAAAGTCCGCATTCAGTCCGCCAAACTCCTCATCGATCCAGGCGCCGAGAAACCCTTGCTCGCCCAGCTTGCGCCAAAACTCCCGCGGGATCATGCGCTCCCGTTCCCACTGATCGTAATGGGGAACCGCTTCGATCGCCAAAAACTTGCGCAGCGATTCGCGAAACATATGATGCTCTTCTTTCAAATAAGTTGCCGTCATGAAGATGCTCCTTTCTTCGTTTCGCTTCCTGTTTGTTACGTGGATCAGTAGCAATCCGTGTGCCATCCGCGTTATCCTTCATCCGAGCGTATAATCCGGGCACCGGACGGTTTGCAGCGTGTGCTTTCAAGACAGCCTCGTCAGCATGCTGTCGTTTTATCGGACATCTGTTTGTTGCCGACGGAGCTTTTCATATAACACGGAACGGCTGATGCCCAAAAGCTGTGCCGCCCTCGTTTTGTTTCCGTTCGCCTCGCGAAGCGCCTGACGGATCGCCGCATGTTCGGCTTGTTCCATCAGCTTGACCGGCTGCTCGTGCGGCTTCCCGAGTTCGTCGGCATTCGTCTTTTTCAGCAAATAATCCGGCAAATCTTCCAACTGTATCCGGCCGTGCTCGGCAAAAATCATCGCCCGCTCCAGCACGTTTCGCAATTCGCGCACATTGCCAGGCCAGGGATACTCTTGCAAAAGCCGCTGGACACCCGGTTCGAGCCCGGTGATGCTGGTCCCGCTCTGCTTGTTTAATTCCTGGATGAAAAACCGGGCGAGCAGGAGAATGTCGTCCTTGCGTTTGCGCAGCGGCGGAATTTCGACGGAGATGACGTTCAGCCGGTAAAACAAGTCTTCGCGAAACTGCCCTTGCTCCACCATCGTCTCGAGATAGCGGTGGGTCGCAGCGATGATCCGCACGTCAACATGAATCCGCTCCGTCCCCCCTACCCGATAAAACTCCTTCTCCTGCAATACGCGCAGCAGCTTTGCCTGCAGCGTGAGCGACATGTCGCCTACTTCATCCAGAAACAGCGTCCCGCCATTGGCCAAATCGAATTTGCCCAGCTTGCCTTTCTGCTTCGCCCCGGTAAAAGCGCCTTCTTCATAGCCGAAAAATTCCGACTCAAGCAAATGCTCGGGAATCGCGGCACAATTCACCGTGACGAATGGCCCCGCATTGCGCGAGCTGCTGCTGTGGATCGCATGGGCGAACAGCTCCTTGCCCGTCCCGCTCTCCCCACGGATCAGGATGGTCGACGGCCCTTTTGCCGCCTTCGTCACGCTGCGGATCACCTTTTGCATCGGTTCATCCTGGGTCATGATCTGCTCGAATGTGAACCGGGCACCTTCCGACTTGCGCAGCTGCGTTGTGGCGGACTGGTCTTTTTCTTCATTTTTTTCAAACCGCCGGAACCGCTCCCGCACTTCTTTCAGCTGGCGAAAGACGATTTTTCCAACCGCGCCGATCAGCTCATCGCCCTGGAAGACCGGAATCCGGTGAATGATATAGGCGATCCCTTTCACTTCCATGAACTCGCTGACATCCGCAATGCCCGTTTTCATCACATTGGTTAACCCGAGCTGCGGCAAAAGCGCATCGATTTTGGCAGCTTCCGCCTTCTTTTCATCAAGCTCAAACAATTCGAGCACCGATTGGCTGATGAAGGTGATTTCGTGCTGCTCATTGATCATCACAAGGCCGTCGTACGCGTGGTCGATCACGGTTTGCAGCAAGCTTTTCCATTTTTTCGCGGTCTCCAGTTCCTCCGCGATTTTTTCCACTTCGGAAACCGGCTGGACCAACGCGATCAGCCCATCTTTTCCGCTCACGGTCTCATAGGTACAAACGCGGATGACCATTTGCTGTCCGCCCAGCTGCAATGGCCGGTGCATCTCGTTGCTCCATTCACGCTCTTGCAGCGGAATAAACTCCGCCAAATCCCGATGCAAAAGCTCTGCTTCGGATTTCCCGACAAGTGCGCAAAGCCTGCGGTTGACGAACTGAATCCGCCGGTTTTCGTCGGTCAGCAGTGCTCCCAGCTGCGAGGTATCCAAAATTTCCTCCAGCTGCTCCTTTAAAAGCCTTGTCTTGTGGAAGAGTGCGAAGATCACATCCGTTTTCGTGATCAACCCGACAACGCGTCCCTCTTCATCCACGATCGTTCCAGTCCCCACCGGGCTCGTCCAGACGATCTCTTCAAGCTCGTCATAACGGATGGTCACCGGAATCGTGGATGCGCTCCCTTTTTTGATATAAGCCGAGATCGGCGTCTCCAGCTCTTTGCCTTCGACCAGCATCTGGTATAAGGAGCTTTTCGGAAAAGCGCCGATCGGGCGCCCTTCCTCATCCGTCACCGGGACGGTATTCCATTTGAGCCGCTTGATCAATTCGATCGCCTGTGCCAGGGTGTCAGTGGCAAGCAAGCCTTTGTCTAACGGTGTCATGATGTCGCGAACGGAAATCAACGGCTTCCCTCCTTTTCTGCCACTCGCCTGGATGCCAGCGTCAAAACTCCGCGATGAGCGGCCACGCCAGTTGACGTTGTTGCAGCGAGTGCGGCCCGCGCGCCATCAGTTTGTTCGCTTTTTCGATCGGCAAAGGCGTAAACGCAAGCTCTGCCTCGAACAGATCGGGACAAAAATGCAGTTCCACCTGCTCGATCTTCCCTTCGACCAGGCCGACAATTCGTTCGATCGATGGCTGCGCATGCCCGATGACGGCGTACAGATGAAGCGTTTCCTCAATCACTTCAAACACGAGCACGGCATCCAGCTCGCGGGCATCGTACAGCTTTTGCTGCCATGCGGGGTCATACAGATTCAGGAAAAAGGAAGATCGATAGTCAATCGGTGCGAAGGCGTGCGATAGCGCCGTTTGCTTGTCGAAGCAAGCGCGGATGAGGGCAGCATCCGACTCGGAAAAAATCGATAGACGCACAAGCCCGGTCTCTGCTTTCCTCCCTTGGGACAGATACGGATTCGCCGCCTTCCAGCGATGATGAGAAACGACTTCAAAACCAAACGGCACATACAGTTCCGGTGACGACGTGAACAAAAACGTCCACTGATGTGCCGCATCGATCTGCTTGAGCATCTCCGCCATCAGCCGTTTCATCAGCCCCTGGCCGCGATAGGCCGGATCTGTCATAACCGATTGGATGCATGCCGCTTCCATCCGCTTGCCGTCGAACATCATCGGCGTGACGAAAAAAGAGGCATTGGCAATCGCGTTCCCTTGATCGAAAAAAGTGACGGGGGTGTAGGTGGGGTCCCAAAAGCCGCGTTGATAAAAATCTGCCAGCAAGGTGGCATCCAATCCAAACACTTTTTCAAAGAGCGGGTACAGCTTTTCACGCCATTCATGTTGGCTGGCATAACCGGTCGCAAATTCCATTTTTGCAAGAACCTTCTTTCTACTTTTCCTGCTTTTACCTTACCATACGACGAAAAGCCGGGAAAGCGAAAGTACAGCTCGCGTACTTCCCTACGGTTTTTGATAGATTGTGACGACGCACGCGCCGCCAAGGCCGAGGTTATGCTGCAGCGCGATGATTGCATCTGCCACCTGGCGCTCCCCCGCTTGAGCGCGCAGCTGCCAAACAAGCTCTGCACACTGGGCCAGGCCGGTCGCTCCGAGCGGATGTCCTTTTGACATCAAGCCTCCCGACGGATTGACCACATATTTGCCACCATACGTGTTATTCCGCTCCCGAATCAACGCCTCGGCTCCGCCTTCCGGACAGAGACCGAGCGCCTCGTACGAAATTACCTCGTTTGGGGTGAAGCAATCGTGCAGCTCGACGACCTGTACCGACTCGGGTCCGAAACCAGCCTGCTCGTATGCTTTGTGGGCCGCTCTGCGGGCCATGTCATAACCGACGAGATTCATCGGATTCTCGCTCATCGCCCCTGTATCCGTCGTCATCGCCTGGGCGACGATTTGTACAGCGCCGCTTCCGCCATGCTTGCGGACAAACGCGTCACTGCAAACGACTGCCGCCGCTGCCCCGCAGGATGGCGGGCATGCGCACAGACGGTTCAAGTGCGGAAATAACAGTGGAGACGCCAGCACTTCCTCCACTGTGAGCGGATCGCGAAAAATCGCATAAGGGTTATGCGCTGCATGTGCACGCGTCTTTACGGCGACGTGGGCAAATATGTCGGGACTGGCTCCGTACGTTTCCACATAGCTTTTTCCTGCTGCACCAAACAGACGCGGAGCGAGCGGCGCTTCCGGCGTATCCGGCGCAAGCGCATCGAGTTGGCTCAAAAATGATTGAAATGGCGAAGTGCGGTCATTCCAGACCGAACCGAGGGCGCCGGGCTTCATTTCTTCGAAGCCAAAGGCAAGGACACAGTCTGCCGCGCCCGACTCAACGGCTTGGCGGGCCAAAAACAAGGCGGTCGCTCCGGATGAACAGTTGTTATTCACATTGATGATGGGAATGCCGGTTAAGCCGATCCGGTACAGCGCGGTCTGCCCGCATGTGCTGTCCCCGTACACATAACTGGCATACGCCTGCTCGATGTCGCGATAGTCAATCTGCGCGTCCGCAAGCGCATGCTGCACCGCCTTCGCTGCCATGACTTCATATGGTTCCTGTTGTCCAGGCTTTTTGAACGGGACCATCCCCACCCCGATGATGTTCGCACGTGCCATGTAACTGCCTCCTTTTTATTCGATGGATCGATGTCTCACTTCTCTTGCAACAATCCTGCCATTCGGTAGAGAGGTAAACACTCGCTGCTATTTGAACTGTTATTCGTTTGATTCGTCCAAAATCCATACAATACAAGTCATACAATCGTATGAAATCAGGACGATTTGCAATAAAAAATCCCCCGCCAAAAGAAGGCAGAGGATTGCACTCGTTTTCTTATTGCAGCGTATCAAACGCCTCTTTCAGCGTATTTACGATGAAATCAAGCTCTTCAGACGTGGTGGAAAACGGCGGGGACAGTGTCAGGACATTGTTAAAGCCAGGTACCGTATCTCCGTTGCGGCCGATGATCAGCCCGCGTTTTTTGCACTCGACGATCACTTGTGTCACTTTTTCAACCGCTGCCGGTTCTTTCGTGCCGCGATCTTCTACCATTTCCAAGCCGGCGAGGAATCCGAAGCTGCGGATATCGCCGACATACTTATGGTCTTCCAAGATGGAGAGCTTTTGGCGCAGCTCTTTGCCTAGCTCTTCCGCCCGCTGCACCAGGCCTTCTTTCTCAAGCAGCTCCATGTTTTTCACAGCGAGCGCACACGAGGCTGGGTTGCCGCCGAATGTGTTGACATGACGGAAATGCTGATTGAAGCCCGGTTCATTGAATTTGTCCGCGATCTCTTTGCGAACGGCCGTCGCAGACAAAGGCAAGTAGCCGCTCGTGATCCCTTTTGCCATCGTGATGATGTCTGGCTGGACGCCAAAGTTTTGGTGGCCGAAGTTTTTGCCGGATCGGCCCACGCCGCAAATCACCTCGTCGACGATCATCAAGACGCCGTGCTTGTCGCAAATTTCGCGCACCTTCTGCATATAGCCTGCTGGCGGCACGATCACGCCTCCGCCTGTAATCGCCGGCTCCATGATGACGGCTGCTACGGTGCCAGCGCCTTCCCATGTGATGACGTCATCGTACAAGGTCGCACAAGCCATGCCGCACGAATCTTCCGTTTTGCCAAACGGGCAGCGGTAGCAATAGGGCGGGTGCACATGCAGGAAGCCTGGTGCCAGCGGCTCGTATTTTTGCTTGCGGACAGCCTGGCCTGTAGCGGCGAGCGCCCCCATCGTGTTGCCATGGTAGGCACGATGGCGAGAAATGAATTTGTAGCGGCCTGGCTCGCCATTTTGATGATGGTATTGACGTGCCAGCTTAAATGCCACTTCATTCGCTTCCGAGCCGCTGTTGGAAAAGAAGACACGGTACTCACCGCCCAGCCATTCGCTGATCTTGTCCGCCAGCTCGATCGCTGGCACGTGGCTGTTGGACAGCGGGAAGTAGGCCATTTTTTTCAGCTGCTCGGCTGCCGCGTCTGCCAGTTCTTCGCGGCCATAGCCGATATTGACGCACCACAAGCCGGACATGGCATCCAGATAGCGGTTGCCGTCAATGTCCGTCACCCACGAGCCCTTCGCCTCTGTCGCGATCATCGGGTTCGGGTTGTAGACGGACATGTGATGCCACATGTGTTCCCGGTCTTTTTCAAGCAATTCCTCTTTGTTCAGCTCTGGAATGGTTTGGTTTTCCATGGACATGGGCGGTGCCCTCCTCAATCATTTCGATTATTTTACGAACACTTTTTGCGAGCCGATCGATTGGTCGCCTTGATCGAACCAGCGCTCGGTAACGGTTTTCTTTTTCGTGAAAAATTCCACGCCGTCTTTGCCGTTCGCATGCAGATCGCCGTAGAACGATTGCTTCCAGCCGGAGAAGGCAAAGAAGCCCATCGGTGCAGGCACACCCACGTTTACGCCGACCATGCCGGCCTCGACGCGCTGCACGAACTCGCGGCCATAGCGCCCGCTGTTTGTATATACGCATGCACCGTTGCCGAAACGGGATTTGCTGATGACGTCAAGCCCTTCTTCAAAGCCGCTGACACGCATGACAGACAGAACCGGTGCGAAAATTTCGTCGCGCACGATGACCATTTCGGCGTCGGCTTTGTCAAAAATGGTTGGGCCGAGGAAGTAGCCAGCAGGCAGCGCTTCCGCATCTTTGCGTCCATCGCGCACAAGCTGCGCGCCGCTTTCCAGACCGCGGTCGATATAGCCATGCACTTTATTCAAATGCTCGGAGCGGATGACAGGGCCGAGATCGTTGCCTGCGATCATGCCATCGCCCATTTTGAGCGCATCGGATTCTTCAATCAAATATTGCACGAATTCATCGGCAACGGAATCGTCCACCACAACTGCGCTCGCTGCCATGCAGCGTTCGCCTGCGCACCCGAAAGCGGCGCTGACAATCGTTTTGGCTGCGCGGCGCAAATCGGCGTCCGCCAGTACAAGATGGTGGTTTTTCGCCCCTGCCAGCGCTTGTACGCGCTTGCCGTTGGCAGCTGCTGTTTTATACACATATTCGGCGACCGGTTGCGAGCCGACGAAGGAGACCGCTTTGATGTCCGGATGCTCCAGAATGCCGTTGACGACATCGTGCGCCCCGTTGACGATGTTGAAGACGCCATCCGGCAATCCCGCTTCTTTCAAAAGCTCGGCAACGCGCGCGCTCGCAAGCGGCGTACGCTCCGATGGCTTCAGGACGAAACAGTTGCCCGCTGCGATCGCGATCGGGAACATCCACATCGGCACCATCACCGGGAAGTTGAATGGCACGATGCCAGCCACTACGCCCAGCGGGAATTTCAAGGTATAGCTGTCAATGTTGCGCGCGATGTTCGGGACGGTATCGCCCATCATCAATGTCGGCATGCCAGCCGCGAACTCGACCATTTCAATGCCGCGCAAAAGTTCCGCTGCCGCTTCCGGCAAGTTTTTGCCGTTTTCGAGCGTTACGATCTGTGCCAGCTCATCCTGATGCTTGAACAGCAGCTGCTGGAAGTTGAACATGATCCGCGCACGCTCGATGACCGGCGTCGCACTCCACGCCGGGAACGCCGCTTTCGCTGCCGCTACGGCGCGTGCCACATCTTCCTTGCTGGAGAGCGGAACTTGAGACAACACTTCTTCCGTTGCCGGATTCGGCACATCCGCGTACTGGGTTGTAACCGCTTCCACCCATTCACCGCCAATATAGTTTTTCAACTTTTTCTCAAACATGGTTGAACTCATTGATTCCGCTCCTTTTTTTCGAAAAACAGCGCGTTTTCCGGTTCATTGTCAGGCAATTGCAACAATTGCCTGTGCTCACCATTTCGATGAACGCACGCTTTTTCCTTTGGTTTTGTATGCTTTTATTTTATCAGAAGATTTTCACTTGCTTCACTAGACGGACTGTCGCGCTTTTGTCATAATGTATCATACAAAATGTCGATTTGGAGGTTTGCATATTTCTTGACGGGCAATTGGAGTTTAACCATCGCAGAAGTCATTCAGCGGCCGGTTTTCGCGCACGCCGAAGTCGTTGCGGGAAAGAGAGGTCTCACCCACCCGATCCGCTGGGTCCATATTCTTGAAGCAGCAGCCAACGCCCATTTTTTGAACGGCGGCGAACTGATCCTCTCGACCGGCGTGGGATTCGGGGAGGACACGGACAAACGTCTCGATTACTTGCATGAGCTGATCAACCGCAAAGCGGTCGGCTTGTGCATCGAGCTTGGCTCCTATGTGCCCCACATTCCGTCGGACATGCTGGAACTCGCCGAACAGAACCAGTTTCCCTTGATCGTGTTCCACCAGCCTGTCCGCTTTGTCGACATTACGCTTGATCTGCATGAGCTGATCGTCAGCCGCCAGACGGAAGCGCTGCGCAAGCTGGAAGCCTATTCGCGCGGCTTGCAGCAGCTCACGTTGCAGGCGCAAGGGATTCCCAAGCTGTTGAACCATTTGCAGGCGCACGTCCACGAGACCGTCTTTTTTATGCCGGTGGAGGAGGCGCCGATTTACGCGCCGGAGCGGTCGAAAGCATTGCAGGAGCAGTTGACCGGGCAGCTCGCAGCCGCCCTTTCCTCCGGCAAATTTTCGGAAAAAGAGCATGGCCTGTTCGACTTTGCGGAAAACGAGCAGGTCATGTATCAGCCGATACAGCTGATGGGTCATGTTCTCGGTTACTTGGGCATTGTTTTGTATAAACGGGAGCCAGAGGAATTTTTGCATCTCACGTTGGACTATACCGCCACCGCAATGGCGCAAATCCTCATGCGCAAAATGTTTTCCGAGGAGCGTTCGCTGGACAGCCAGAACCGCCTGTTTGACGATCTGCTGGCAGACCGGTACAAGCAGGAGGAACAGATTCGCGGGTTGCTGGGCATTCGTCCGACAAAAAAAATCGCCACCTACTATGCCGCGATGATGGAAGTCAGCTGGGGGAAAATGCGGTACGATGCGGTGGCCGAGTCGCCGTTTCACGATTTGACCGGGGTGATCCGCTCCGTCCTGCTGCGCAAAGGCTTCCGCTCCCTTCTGCGCATCAAAGGGCACCGGCTCTATCTTTTGCTGATCGAAAAGCAGCCCCTGGAAGCGCCGCGCGAAATGGTTGCGGATGCATTCAAAGAGCTGGAAGGGATCTGCTCCCAGGCGCTCGGGCGCGACGATGTGCTGCTGTACGGGATCAGCCGCCCGTCCGACCGCTATGCCGACGTGTACCGCCATTTTCAGGAGGCGGAGCAGGTGCTGTCCATCCGCACCGATCTCGGCAGTCCGTTTTTTGACGATCTCGGCGTATACCGCTTGCTGATGCACGTCCAAAGCAGTCAGGCGCTGCAGTCGTTCATCACCGATTATCTCGGCCCGCTGATCCGGCATGACCAGGAGTACAACAGCCAGCTGTTGCAGACGCTGCGTGTCCTGCTGGATCACAACGCGTCGAAGCAAGAGACGGCGGAGGCGCTGTTTATTCACCGTCAAACACTGTACCATCGGCTGGATAAAATTCGCTCGCTGATCGGGGACAATTTTTTGGAGCCGCACCAGCGCATTTGTTTGGAGGTCGCGCTGCGGGCGTACGAATGGGTGGAAAAGAAGAGGTGATGCGGCTCACGAGCCGCACCGCTTTACTTTTTGCTTTGTTTTTTCGGATATTTCATTTCGATCGTATAATCGGCCTCTCCACTTACGGCGCGCACCTGAACTGTGTAGGCCGCTGCTTTTTTCCCCGTATAGCTGATCGTTTTCGGCCTTCCCTTGCGATTCGTCGCCTTGGCAACCGTCTTCCCTTTGCTGTCGAGCAAGTATAGGTGAAGATTCGCCTCGCTCTCCCAGTTTAAAGCCAGCGAAATCGTTCCGGCTGCTCCCGTTTTGATGGCGTATTCCCGTACCTTCGTCTCGAGGCTGCCGGTGCGGACCGTGCCTGTGTGGCGTTCTTTTTTGAAGTCCGAACCCGGTTGACTCTCGCCGATCGTAGCGTTTGCGACGAGCGCAAAAGGCTGCGGTCCGATCGGTATGTTCACCCCATTGACCGTAATCGTGTACGTCCCTTTTTCCGGATGGGGAATGATGACTCGCTCCACGTTGTTCGTTTCGTCCGCTTCATCATCATACGGCGCTTCACGATCGTTTCCGCGATAAATCTCGCCTCCTGGCGTCTCAATCGTCAGGTCGAGGTTGTTGACCAGTTGGTCCAGCGCGGTGACGGAGCCAGGCGCGTCCGTCCATGCCAATGTCGCAATGAGCGGCTGGTCGGGATCGGTCACCTGTACCGTGTACGTGCGCTGATTGCCGGTCTGCAAGCCGTCTGTTTGCTCATCGATGCAGCTTGCTGCGATTGCAGACAGCAGATTGGCTCGCCCGAACCCTTGCGCCATCGTATCTTGGTTCAGATCATCCGCACCATTGATCACCATCGCCTTGATCAGCGCTGCGCTCGGGTCGCTTGTCCCATTTTCCTGCAAAAACTGGCGGATTTGCGCCACGCCGCCTGCCAAAATCGGCGTTGCCATGCTCGTCCCGCTCAAGTATGTATAAAAGTTCGGATCGATTCCCTGATCAGCCGATGCTTCTCCTTCGGCGGCAAGCTGTGAGCGCAGCGACAGGATCATGCTTCCCGGTGCGACCACATCCGGCTTGATGCGTCCGTCAATCGTCGGTCCGCGGCTGCTAAAATACGCGATGTCGTCCGGATTGTCGGCGCTGCGATCTTTCAGTGCAGGCCGAACGCTTTCCGACGCCCCGACTGCAATTACATTTTTGGCCGTGGCCGGACTGCTGATCGTCCCCTCGTCGCTGCCGTCATTGCCCGCCGCGACCAGTATCGCCATGTCCGGATGCTCCCAGACAAAGCAGTCCATCTCTTGTGCATCGCTGTCATATTCGCCGCTGCCATAAGCTTCTCCCCACGAGTCGCTGTGAATCCGGGCGCCGCCATCGTACGCTTCGGTCAGCATCGCCGTCAGATTGTCGTCGTCGATCGCAAGAGAATCGCCTTCATCCAGGACGGAGTGAAAAATCAGCCTGGCATCGGGTGCCATCCCCTTCACTTTGCCATCCGACGCGGCTCCCGTGCCCACAATCGAGCCCGCCACATGTGTGCCGTGGCCGTTCGGATCGCTCGCGTCACCTTTTCGGCTGACCGCGATCAGCTCCTTGACCTGCCCTTGCAGATCGGGATGCAATGTCGCTTTTTTGCCGCTGTCGAGGCCCGTGTCGATCACGCCGACGATTTGGTTCGCACCGGTATAGCCTGTATCCGCCAGCTTGTCCGCATGAATGATACCGCCAGCTACGTTGTTCAGCGCCACACGCTTGCTAGCAGGCATGATCGCGACCACATCGTCGGAGGCGAGATAGCCAGCCAGGTCGCGCTGTGTGATCGTCTCTGTGACGATTTTCCGGCCCATTTCAGTCTGCAAACCGTGGATGGCGACGGTCGCGCTGCCGTCCCGATTGATCGCATCAAGCAGTTCCTGCGAAATTTTATACGATTGCCGGTACGGCACGATTCGTTTCACAAACGAATATTGCTCCAACTTGCTCGGATCGGTATTTTCCGACAGTTTGGCCACGAATGAAAAGTCTGGCACATAATCGCCCAAAAGGACCCCGTCCTGGGCAAGCTCCTCTTTCCATTCTGCCTGCACGGGTCCCGCCATTTGGATGATGACCAGCCGGGACTGCACAGCGGCCGTCCGCATGACATGCGGCTGCGCAAGCTCGGTGTTTTTGTTTCTAAGCGAAAGCTCTGTTCCTGTGCGATCGTCAAGCGTTGTTCCACTTGCAAACGTCGGCATGGCGGCAAAAAGCAGTGCAATCGCCACCGGGCCGGATAATGCAGCATGCCATCTTGTTTTCACGAAAAGTCGTCCTCTCTGTCTGCATGGTGATGAACGTGAACAAGCCGTTACCAGGAGTGTATCACCCGTTGTCCGGCATGAACAGAGGGGATTCTTCCGAGACGAAATCTTCGCGCGCAAGCTGTACAAACATGTCCGGCGACGGCGTTTCCGTTGCGTTTTCGCTGATGCGCAGCGCCTGGCGAATGATCGCCTCGTCGACCAGATGGCGCGCGAACCTGGCATTGCCGCCGTTTACTCCTGCAGCATGAAGCGATGCGATGATGGTTTCAAGCTCTCCCAGCACGTCCGGCTTCACCCGATACCCCAATTCCTCCACGCGTTGGGCAATGATCGCCACAAGCTCTTCAGCGGTGTAGTCGGGAAAATGGACGAACCGGGTAAACCGCGAGCGAAGTCCCGGATTCAGCGCCAAAAATTGCTCCATCTCCGCCGGATACCCCGCGACGACGATGACCAGGTTTTCACGGTGCCGCGTCATTTCCTCCACCAGCGTGTGGATCGCTTCGCGGCCAAAGTCGTTTTCGCTTCCTGTAACCAACGCATACGCCTCATCGATGAACAGGACGCCGCCGAGCGCTTCCTTGATCTTTCTCCGCGTTTTTTCCGCTGTTTGCCCGACGAAACCCGCGACCAGGTCGGTGCGGCTCGCGACGACCAGATGGCCGCGCTTCAGGTACCCGTGTTCTTGTAACAGCTCCGCATACAGTCGCGCGATCGTCGTCTTGCCTGTGCCCGGACTTCCGCTGAAGACAGCATGCATCTCGACCGGCACGGAGGCGAGTCCATTAGCGATGCGCAGCTGCTGGACCTGCAGAAACGCTTTGATTTTACGGAATTCAGCCTTGACTGCCGCAAGCCCGATCATTCGTTCCAGCTGCGCCGACGCTCCCGCTTGCGTTGGCTGATGTACTTGCAGGTCATGTGGCAAAATATCATCCGGGTACAGCACCGTGAAATCATCGACCTGCAGCCCTTCCTGACCGTTCTTCTCCACCCGTTCGCCTTTGTGAAAAATCGCATCAAGCACGATGCTTTTGACGGCGCGCGCATTGCCGAACGTTTCATCGACGCGTTCGCGCTCGATCCGCTCGCGCAACGCATGCACCGCCTCTGGGGTTAACGAAAAGTCGTTGCGCTCCGCCACTTGCTCGCCGATCGTGATAAGCTCTTCCGTGGTATAGTCCGGCAGCAAAAAATGCCCTTGCTCAGGGAAACGGCTGCGCAGCCCCGGATTGGCAAACAGAAATTGTCGCATCTCTTCCGGATAGCCCGCCAAAATGACGACGAATTTGCCGACATATTCACCGCTGGTCATCGCGGATACAAGCGTATCGATCACCGTCTGCCCGTAATCGCTGCCGCTGGCGTCAGGGCGCTTCAAGCTGTAGGCTTCATCGATGAACAGGACGCCGCCGATCGCCCGCGCAATCGCGTCCATCGTTTTTTGCTCCGATTGGCCCACATAAGCGCCGACGAGCTGGGAGCGGTCAACCTCGATCACCTCAGCGCTCGGCAAAAGCCCCAGCTCGTGATACATGCGCGCGATCAGCCGGGCCAGCGTCGTCTTCCCTGTGCCCGGATTGCCCATCAGCACCATGTGCAGCTCAGGCTTGTCCTGCATGACCCAGCCCCGCTTGCTCCTCACTTGCTGGTAGCGTAAAAATTGGGCGAGCTTGCGGATACGCTCCTTTGGCGCCGACAAGCCAATCAGCTCCTCCAGCTCATCCAATGCCGCAGGAGCGCTCTTGTCCATCCGGTGACCGCGATACGGTTCAAGCAGTTGCTCCCGCTCGGCAACCAGTGCAGCAAACTCGCGTATGGCCCGCTGTACCTCCGCCAGCATGTCGGATGAGTAAAAACTGCCTCGCAGCGACTCCAGATACCCCTCGGCAAGCTCCCGCAACTGACTGAGCACCGCCAGCATCCGTTCGTCGATCCGTTTTAGCGGTAACGCCTGCTTCCCAGCCTGCGATTGTTCGACCTTCGCCGCAAGTTGCTCCAGCCGCTCGATTTTGCCCATTCGCGCGCCAATTCGTTCCTCCACGCTTCCGATCGTCTCGGTGAGCGCTGCCGCCTGTGATTTGCGCATCATGGCGCTGTCCGTTTCACGTATTACCGGCAGCTCCCGGGCATGATCGTCGGCTTGGGCCAATTGGGCAAGCAGGATGCTCATGGCAAGCTCGGCTGTTTCGCTTTGCTCCGGTTCAAGCGCCAGCGCCCGTTCGATCCATTCCCATGCCAAATCGAACCCGGTCCGCTTTTCCAGCCGATGTGCGGCAAGCCGCGTCAAGACAGCTGCTTCCACACCATCCAGCGAAGGCTGAGCCTGCTGCTCGGCATCTTTTCGCTGCGTTTCAATTGTTCGCAGGGCTGCATACAGCTCACCTGTCGTTTTCATCGCTTGTATCTCTTCCCGGTTCCATTGTTTCCGTTGTTGGTTTTGCATATGTCCACCCATTCGTTCCGCATCCCTTTGCTCTTATTGTATCCTTTTGCAACCCCGCCGGAAAAGAACAAGCTGCCAGCATCATGCCAGCAGCTTGTCCGGACGGGCAAAAAACAACCCGCAAAGCTTGTCAGATTTTGAGATTGCCCATCTCGATATCCGCTTTGACGTGCGCAAGGGCAGCTGCGAACACGTCATGTTCCTCGTCAGCAGCAATTTTGAACATCGTCACGACCTTCTCACCGCTGCGCACCTGCACATTGTACTGCGAATCACCGTCGTACGTCGTGGCAAAGTTCAGCTCGCGGCCATTTACCTCGATGTTTTGTTCCACTCCCAACACCTCCTGCCCCTTAGTGTTGCCAAGCGCCACAAAAATATCTACAGCAGTGAAAAGTGCGCGAGTTCGGTCGGCTGTTCCAACACGTCTCCGGACGGCATGGTTATCGCCACCGTTCCGTGATCGCCGCCGTCGTCCTTCCAGCTGATCGCAAACCGCTTCTTGTCAAAAGGCGTATCCTCGGACAGCTGCGCCACCATGGTCCGCAAGCTTTCCGCCGTCAAAGGAACCGACACGGTCTCCCCGCTCGCCGCTGGCAATGATAACAGCTTCGGTGCATCTTCAAAATAGGAGGCGGTGTCCGCCAACAGAGAGAGCTGCTGCCAGCTCAATTCGGTTTCAAAGGCTTCAAATGGCTTCTCCATGCTCATTCCTTCTTCTCATTCGTGTCATCGAACAGACTTGTCTGCCCTGCCGGCTCGTTTCGCGTCCCCGGTCCTGGGGCATCCGGTGCGTGGCTTTGTTCCTCGTCGTTCGGAATCGCCGCTTCCAGCAACAACGCTTTGACGCCCCCCTCGATAACGAGCCGCCCATTGCCGCCAAGCTCCGTAAACGGTACTTTCTCTGTTTCAACCAGCGTATAGCCATGGCCGGTTCCCGCTGCATAAAGCTTTTCCGCGCCTTCCAGCTGAACCATCAGCAGCTGGTGCGGATTGTTTTTCCGTTTGCGCAGCAGCACCAGTCCTTTGCCCGCACGGCCTTGCGGAGACAATTCGCCAAGGCGGGTACGTTTGACCATCCCTTCCCGCGTGACGGCACGGATCACTTTGCCTTCGTCGCTGCCATCTACGCTGAGCAGGCTGATCACCTCGTCGCCTGCAGCGAGATTGACGCTCTTCACGCCGCTTGACGCGCGGCCGGTTGGGGAAACCTCCGCTTTGGCAAAGCGGATGATCATGCCGTCTTTCGTGGAGACGATGTAATCGCCTGTCTCATCCGTTACTTGAACCGTCACGAACTCGTCCTCATCCGACTTCAGCTTGGCAGCCGCCAGCGCGCCGGAACGGTTCGTCGCGTATTCGGCAAGTAGTGTCTTTTTCATGAAGCCAGTGCGCGACAGATGGCAGACATACACAGGCTTGGAAAAATCGTCGACGATCGCAAGCCCGACGATCTTCTGGTGCTTTTCAAGCGGAATGATGTTGACCAAAGCCGTGCCGAGATCTTTCCACTTGGCCTCCGGTATGTCGTGCAGCAGCGTGGCGAAATATTTGCCATCCTGCGTAAAAAACAGCACCGTGTTCGAGGTGTTCGCCTCGGCAAACACCCGCACCTTGTCGCCATCCTTTACGCCGCACGTTTCAATCGTGCCGCCCATCGATTTGAAGGAGCGCGGGCTGACCCGTTTGATGTAGCCTTCGTGGGTAAAGGTGAGAATGCAATCCTCGACGTTGATTTGCATCGCCAGATCGAGCTTGATCTCCTCGATCTCGCCGCGAATTTCCGTCAAGCGCGGCTCATCGAAGCGCTTCTTGATGTCGGTCAGCTCATGCACAATCACTTGGATCAGCTTTTTCTCGCTGGCCAAAATCGCTTCCAGCTCCTTGATTTCCTTGTTCAGCGTCGCCAGCTCTTTTTCCAGCTTGACAATATCGATCCGCGTCAAGGATGCCAGCTGGATCGACAGAATCGCATCCGCCTGCTGCTCCGTGAAGCCGTACTGCGCGACGATGTTTCTGCGCGCATCCGCACGGTCTTCCGAGGCCATGATCGTATCCACGATTTGCCGCAAGATCGATTTGGCGCGAATCAGCCCTTCCACGATGTGCTCGCGTGTCTTCTTCTTGTCCAGATCATAGCGGGAACGGTTCGTCACCACTTCTTTTTGGTGCGTGATGTAAGCGTCCAGCAGCTGCTTGAGCCCCATCTGCTTGATCGTGCCCTCGTGGATCGCGTTCATGTTGTAGTTGTAGTAAATTTGCAGATCGGTGTTTTTGAACAAATATTGTAAAATCGCATCGGGATTCACGTCTTTACGCAAATCGATGACGATCCGAACCTTCTTCTGTTCTGCCTCTTTGCGCCCCGTTTCGTCGCGGACCGCGAGCGCCCCTTCGATTTTGCGCTCCAGCACCAGCTCGTCGATTTGCGCGACAAGGCGGGATTTGATCACGTCATACGGGATTTCCGTAATGACGATCTTTTTCACCTTGCTCTTTTCCGGCTCCTCGATATGCGTTTTCCCCCGGATGATGAATTGGCCGCGCCCGGTTTCAAACGCTTTGCGGATGCCGGAGACGCCTTGCACGATTCCCCCCGTCGGGAAATCGGGGCCTTTGACATGCTCCATCAGCTCATCCAGCGTAATCTGCGGATTTTTCATCTGGGCGATCGTCGCATCGATGACCTCGCCCAAATTATGCGTCGGAATATCGGTCGCGAACCCTACGGCGATACCGGAAGCGCCGTTCACCAGCAAATTCGGGAACCGGGCTGGCAAGACCGCTGGCTGCATCTCCGAGTTGTCATAGTTCGGGATGAACGTGACCGTCTCTTTGTCGATGTCGCGCAGCATCTCATTGGCGATGGCGGACAACCGCGATTCCGTATAACGCATCGCTGCAGGCGGGTCTGCGTCCAGGCTGCCGAAGTTCCCGTGGCCCTGGATGAGCACCTGGCGCATTTTCCACCATTGCGCCATCCGCACCATCGTTTCATAAATCGCCGTATCGCCATGCGGATGGAACGTACCCATGACATAGCCGACGGTTTTGGCCGATTTGCGGTACGGTTTGTCAAACGTATTGTTCTCCTGGTACATGGCGTATAAAATTCGCCGCTGCACCGGCTTCAGGCCGTCGCGTGCATCCGGGATCGCCCGGGACAAAATAACCAGGTTGGCGTAATCGCCAAAGCGTTTGCCCATAATCTCGGCAAAGCTTGTTTCAATGATTCGATTGGACAACATGCTTATTCATCCTCCCCGACTTCAAACGTCACGTGGTTTTCGATCCACTCGCGTCGTGGAGGAACTTTGTCACCCATCAAGGTCGTCACCAATCGCTCGCACTGTGCCATATCTTCCAGTGTGACCTGGATCAGCTTCCGCGTTTCCGGATTCATCGTCGTATCCCACAGCTGGTCCGCATTCATCTCGCCGAGACCTTTGTAGCGCTGGATTTCGCTGCCGCGGCCCAATCGCTTCAACGCCTGCTCCAGCTCGAAATCATTCCAGCAGTAGACGCTTTCCGCCTTCTTCCCTTCCTTTTTCACCTGATAGAGCGGCGGCTGCGCGATATAGAGCTTGCCTGCGCCGATCAGCGGCTGCATGTAGCGGAAAAAGAAAGTCAACAGCAGTGTCTGGATGTGCGAACCGTCGACGTCCGCGTCGGACATGATGATGATTTTGTCAAACGCGCAGTTCTCGATGGAAAAATCCGTACCGATATCGGTTTCCAGCACTTCCAGCACCGTGCGGAATTCCTCATTGGCCAAGACGTCGGACAGCTTCGCTTTTTCCGTATTCAACGGCTTGCCGCGCAAGCTGAAAATCGCCTGGAACTCGGAGTTGCGCGCTTGCTTCGCCGAACCGCCGGCAGAGTCACCCTCGACCAGAAACAGTTCGTTTTTGCCCGAATCCTTGTATTGTGGCGGTGTGAATTTTTCTGAAATGGATTTGCGCTTTTTCGCGCCTTTTCCCTTTTTATCGCCACGGAGCGCTTCCCGCTGTTTTCTCAGTTCTTCGCGGATTTCCGCAGAGCGAATCGCTTTTTCGACCAACAGCTTGGCGGTTTCCGGATTTTCCTCCAGGAAATAGCCGAGCTTCTCGGCGATAATCTGCTCGACGATCGGCCGCGCTTCCTCGTTCCCCAGCTTGTCCTTCGTCTGCGATTCGAACTGTACATCCGCCATCTGGAGCGACAGGATGCCAAGGAAGCCCTCGCGCAAATCGTTGCCGGACAAATTCGGGTCTTTTTCCTTCAAAAGTCCTTTTTTGCGGGCGAATTCGTTGAATACCCTTGTTGTCGCATTGCGGAAGCCCGTCACATGCGTGCCGCCGTCCGTCGTCGGAATCGAGTTCACGTACGACACGAGCGTCTCCGCATAGCCATCGTTGTATTGGAAAGCGAGTTCGACAAACACATTGTCCTTTTCGCCATTAAAGTAAATGATCGGATGCAGCGTGTGCTTGCCTTCGTTCAAATAATCCACATAGGACTTCAAGCCGTCCTCGAAGTAAAACTCCTCGCGTTTTTCCTCCGGCCCCCGCTTGTCAATCAACACCATTTTCAGCTTGCTGAGCAAAAAGGCCGTCTCACGAAACCGGTCACGAATCAGCTCATAATCGAATTTGGTCACCGAGAAGACTTCTGGGTCCGGCAAAAAGGTGACCGTTGTTCCCGTCCGACGGGTCGTACCGGTAATTTGCAAATCCGTTACCGCTTCTCCCACATGTTCGACACCGTTTTCGTC
The DNA here is from genome assembly GCF_052072235.1 of Brevibacillus fluminis. GTDB lineage: Bacteria > Bacillota > Bacilli > Brevibacillales > Brevibacillaceae > Brevibacillus_D > Brevibacillus_D fluminis_A. The sequence continues at coordinate 3,266,291 of NZ_CM125436.1, forward strand.
AACGAAGTACTCGAAGCGTTGCTTATGTATTTTACCCTCTCGATGAATTTCTACGTCCAACCACTTCGAAAGGGCCACCACGACGCTTGAGCCGACGCCATGCAAACCGCCGCTCTTTTTGTAGCCGCCGCCGCCGAATTTCCCCCCGGCGTGCAATGTCGTGAAAATCACTTCGGGCACAGGACGCCCCGTTTTGTGCATGCCGGTCGGAATGCCGCGTCCATGGTCCTCAATGCTTACGCTGCCATCTTTGTATAAGGTGACGATGATTTGGTCATTGAAACCGGCCAGCGTTTCATCCTTGGCATTATCCACGATTTCCCATAGCAAATGGTGCAGTCCGCGGGTGCCTGTCGAACCGATGTACATGCCCGGCCGCTTCCGTACCGCTATCAGGCCTTCCAGTACCTGAATATCCTCTTCCGTATAGGAAAGTGTATGGCTATCGTTCATCCAGTTCTCTCCTCTGTTAGTTGCACTTATACAGGATAAATTTTTATCCGTCGCCTGCAGCCGCTTTTGCATAGATAATAAATCAGCCACCCTGCAATGGCAAGATGGCAGACACGGTTACTCTATCATAATAGGTTTTCCATTTCGTTGTCATCTATTTCAAAAGTGGCGCACATGCCCTGATCCTGTAAAGATTTCCGTCTATTAGTTTAGCACTTCGTTGTTCGTGTGGTCAAAGGAAAATGAGAACGAGTATTCACCAGCCAAAATCGGGAACGCTAACGATGTATTGATCCCGCACTGAGAGGAGGGCTTTTGCATGATCTCTGCAACCAAACCGTTTGTCAAATTGCACAAGTATGACCAAGAGCTGGTGTCCGACATTCAAGCGCTCAATTCTTCCGGCTACGCGAAAGATGACATCTACGTGCTGAAATGGAATCCCGACAAAAATCATTCCAACCAACGGAACAACTTCTACAAGTACAGCACCCATTTCGAAAGCGCTGTCGGGGATATTGATTCCAAAGCCCAGTTTTTTGATAATGGCGGAGAGGAACTTCGAACGAAAATGGAGCATCTCGGCTTGACCAAAGATGAGGCTTCGGCACTGTTCCGCGAGATCCAGGAGACCGATAAGACCTGCATTCTCCTCGTCCGCGACCTGAAGGACAATATCATCAAAATGTCATAGCGGCTTTTCGAAAAAAGAAAAAACCCGTCGGTTCCTTCGCGCAGCTGCGCAAGGGCGACGGGTTTTCTTGCTTACTTGTCTTCTGGCTCGATCAGTTCAATATCTTCCAGAACTTCGTCCAGCTTTTCGTAAATCTCTTCTTCCTGTGCTTCATCAAGTGGAACCAGCTCTTCTCCATCCACTTCGAAAACAAAGATATCCAGCTCTTCGTCTTCTTCCGATTCGTTATCTTCGTCAACGGAGTTGGTCAATGCAACATACTGTTTTCCTTTGTGGTCAAACAGGGCAATGACTTCAAAATCTCCCAGAAGTTCACCGTTTTCATCATCCAGGCTGATGATGTCTCCTAATTCGATGCCTTGTTTTTCTTCATTTGTCAATTGAGACACGTCCTTCGCAAAAAAAGTATCCTACATTTCCATCTTACTGATTTTTGGTGCAAGAAGCAAAATCTTTTCGTTCAGTCCGTCGGTAATTGGATTTCGACCGTAGTCCCTTTTTGCGGCGTGCTCCGTACCTGTATGTGTCCGCGGTGGTTCTCGATGATTTTGTAACTCACCATCAAGCCGAGACCTGTTCCTTTTTCCTTCGTCGTATAAAATGGTTCCCCCAATTTCGGCATGATCTCCTCGGGGACGCCCACACCGTCATCAATAAACTGGACCACAACGCGATCATTGCCTTCGCGATTCACGGTGATCAGAAGCTCGCCACCATCCGGCATCGCTTCAATCGCGTTTTTCATAATATTCACGAATGCTTGTTTCAGTTGACTCTCCTCGCAAAGAATGAGTGGAAGTTCAGGTTCAAAATGCAAAAAAATCTGGACATTATTTAAAATCGCGTGCGTTTCAACCAGGACAATAATATTTTGCAGAAGGTGAACCAAATTTCTGCGCTCTTTTTTGACGAGCTGCGGCTTCGCGAGCACAAGAAATTCACTGATAATGAATTCAATGCGAGAAAGCTCTGTCAGCATGATCGTAAAATAATCTTCATTTTTCGTCGCATTGGCCTGCATGAGCTGCAAAAATCCCTTAATGGAGGTGAGGGGATTGCGAATCTCATGAGCAACGCCTGCAGCGAGCTGTCCGATCATCGAAAGCATTTCAGACTTGCGGACCATTTCTTCCGTTTTTTTGCGCTGTTTGACGGTCTGCGACTGCTCGATCAGCTCACAATAGGTTTCGAGATCAAACACGCGCTGCCGCAAAAATCGCACTTCTTCTTCCAAAGCCATCACACGTTGGCTTGCCGGGTCTTCTGTAAGAATGACGTTACTCACAAGTTCGTTCCTCCACCTTTCTGGTACTTGCCGCCCCTCCGCATAAAAGTCCCGAATCGTCGGATTCAATCGACTTTTTCAGCGAAAGTACGACAATTTACGCATAAAAAATAGCATCACGCAGATGCTTTGCGAAAGGGATATGCACGCTTGCTGACCGGTGTCGAATTCGAACAGGTAGCGAGACGATTCCAATCAGTATGTATTCCGGACATGCTGACCATCTCTATCCCTCCTGAAATAGGACTCCTGCGCAAATGAAGAATCATCAGAAAAAAAGCTTGTTTCTCATTAAAATAGTATATCCAATAAAATTTGTCAATATTTTACTTTTGATCGCGTCCCATTTTGTAAGAAAAAGGAACTTGTTGGCAATTTCCGTTTCCCCATGTAAAAAGGCAACCGCAAGTTGCTCCTTGCCGTTGCCTCGCTTCTTTACATTTCGTCAATTTCTTCCAGAACGCCTTTTTCCATCAAAAAATCATCCTGCGCTTGCAAAATGAGCATGATTTCGTCGCGACCCACTTTTTTCCCCGCTGCCGCAAGCTTGTTCTCGATGAAACGCAGCAGCTCCTCGAAATCGAGAATCTGCACTTCCTGGTTTCCGTATTCTTTGTTGGACACGATAAGTTCCCCCTCAACGTTTGGCGATTCCCCTATTTTACACAATCGCTAGATTTTCTTCCAACCCCATCTTTGCTTGCGGTTCGGCCGCAGCAAATAACCGCTGACCAGGATCAGCCCGATTGACAAGGCCACGTACACCATCGAAAACGCGGCCCACGGCGGCATCGGAAATTCGCTCATCGGTCCGATCGTTTCGCCAAACAGATCGCCCATGACGACGACCGGATTTAGCATCGCCAACACTTTCAAGGCAGGAAGCTGCCATACCTCCTCAAGCGGATATTGCGCCGGCATGATCTCTCTCAGCAAGTTTCCGATGAAGAGCAGCAGCAAGCCGGTACCGACGACGAAAAAGAAGGCGATTCCGTAGGAGGTGATGGTGCTGACCCCGGTACGCTTGATGCAAGTCGAGCAAAACAGACCCAGCGAACCGAAAAACAAAATATTGACGCCGAAAAATAGCACGAGCGTCGCCAGCTGCTGCGGTGACATGCCGCCGTACAAAAACACGAAGCTGTAAAGCGGCAAGGACGACAGCACCAGCACGGAAATAAAGGCAAGCGAGGTGACCAGCTTGCTCCAGATGATGGAGAGCGGCGACAGCTGGGTGGTGAGCAGGACATGGAGCGTCTGCCGCTCACGCTCCCCGCTGATCGTCCCTGCCGACAACGCGGGCGCAATGAAGCAAATCATGCCGTACTGCAGCCCGGCGATCAAAATGAACCATTCCCGGTTTTCGCCAGGCACCAGGCTTTTGTCCAGTTGTTCCACGTACATGAAGCCGAGCAGGATCGCGCCCATCACGAACAAATAGATGCCGAGAATCCAAAAGCTTTTTTTCGAGCGGAACCGTTCGCGCATCTCTTTGACGATCAGCGGATTGCTGAAAAAGCCATTCATCAGCTGCCCACTCCTTCCGTGATGGCCAGAAAGACATCTTCCAGGTTTTCTTTCGATTCGCCAAAAAACGTGACCTGGATGCCAGCCTGCACCAATGCGGTGAGCAGCTGTGCCTTATCCAGCTCGGTCCCGGTAAACTGAAAGCGGAAATGATCGTTTTTGTTGTCCAGCCGTTTGACATAGTTCGAATCTGCCAATATGCGATGTGTCCGGGCCGTATCGCCGATCACCTTGACCATCATGACCGCGATGCCCCGCTGTGTCAGGCTGACCTCGTCCACGGAACCGCACGCGATGAGCCGCCCTTTTTCAATGACCCCGATTTCATCGCACAGCTCCGCCAGTTCGGGCAGGATGTGCGAGCTGATCAGGATCGTCTTGCCCATCTGGCGCAGCTGCTTCAAGATTTCCCGCATCTCGATGCGGGCGCGCGGGTCCAGACCCGACGCCGGTTCATCCAAAATCAGCACATCAGGGCTGTGCACCAGACAGCGCGCAAGCCCCAGCCGCTGTTTCATCCCCCGCGACAGCGAATCTACATACGCATCCGCTTTGTTCGACAAGTTCACCAGTTCGAGCAGATCGCCGATCAGCCGTTTTCGCTGCCCGATCGGAATATGGTACGCGCCGGCGTAAAAATCAAGATACTCGGTCGCTTTCAAATTGTCATATACCCCGAAAAAGTCAGGCATATAGCCAAGCGACTGCCGCACCCGCCGCGGCTCCTTCTCCACGTCATAGCCTGCCACATACGCCTTTCCTTCCGTCGGCGTAAGCAAGGTGGAAAGGATCATCATCGTGGTTGATTTTCCCGCACCATTCGGGCCGATGAAGCCGAACACCTTTCCTTTCTCGATCGTCAGATTCAAATCGCGCAAGGCTTCCAGCTTCCCGTATCGTTTCGTCAAATGTTCGGTGCGAATCATGTCAGTTTTCAACCCCTTCCACTTGGAAAAATGGCTCCGGCATCGAGAGCGGCGTATTGGTGTCATTGCTGAAGCGGATCAACAGCTTGCCGTCGATCGTCAAGTAATCGTTGAGATTTTGCTCCAGCGTAAGCGGCTGATCTTTGTCAAGCTCTTCCCATTTTCCGGTTTTGGCCCGGAATATTGCTTTTTTGAACGGGTGATACACGCTCTGGTCGAACGGAATTTCCACTTTTTCCGGTGTGAACGGAGCGCGGTTTACCGCCAGCGTGAATGTCAGACTGCCTTTTTCCAGCACCCACATGCCGTCGCGGTAGTTCACATTTCCCGCGTCTTTCGTGTCGTCGATCGGCAGCGTTCCATACGGATACACGATTCGCCCGGTGCTTGACGGCAGCAAGGTAACATTTTCATGGAACACATTCCAATAATGCGCGCGGTGCGGCTTCTCCATCTCCATGACGGGGAGCGCCGCCTGATTGATGCCCACCAGCCGGATTCCGACCTGCCCGCCGTCGGCAATCGCATCTTTCAATTCCTTGATGCGCTCCGCGTCGGTTCGTTTCTGCTGGTCGCGCCCGGCCGAGAAATCCTGTTGCGACAAATAGTTGTTTGCAAGCAAGGCATCGACCTGTTTCGTTTCGCCCGGCTTGGCAGCGCCGAGATCGATGCGCTGCCGCCCAAGCTGGATATACAGTTCATCCATCGGATAGATCGTATGGTTGGTGACCGTCCCTTTGATCCGATTTTGTTCAATGGACAGCTTGCTTGCAAACGAGCCGATCCCCGTTTTGACACCCATCGCCGTCGCTTGCCGGATGGACAGGTAGGGGACGTTCTCATAGCGGATCATGGTGTTGTCGTTGTGATCTGCCTCGCAGATGCCGCTTGCGGTCATGCCCCCATTGCGATGGTTGCTGATCGGCACGGTTTGGAAGGCAGACATCGATCGAACGTCAAACGTTCCGCCCATCACAGCCAAAAAGGACGAGGCCGTCTGGACTTCCGCAAATTGGTCATCTGCAATGTCGATCGTATTGACGTGAAAAGCCGTATCTGTGGAAACGATAAACGGGCGTCCTACAAGATAGACCCCCACCGTCAGCAACACAGCCGAAATCGGAATGATCCCCCACGCCCACTCGCGTCGATCCAGTTTTTTCAACCCCCAATACAGACAAGGGGCCAGAACGATCAAATAGATTGACCAGATCAGAATGATCGTGCCAACCCACGGGGTTTTTACATCCGGAATATTTTGACTCAAGCGCAGCAATGTGCCATCGACGGCAAACTGGTAATTGGATCGCTCGAATCGCTCCAACACTTTGTATTTGCTGAAAACGGCGCGCCACAAATCCCTGTTGTATTGCCAGGAGGCGAATGGCTCCGCCCCGATATCGTAGTTGGCGAACAAAAGCAGCCCGTCGCCAGATTCGCGACTGATAAACAGCGGTTTGCGCGAATCATAGACCGGGAGAGAATCGACGGAAAGCGACGCCTTGCCGCTGAGCTTGCGAATTTCATCCAACTGGGTCTGAGCGGCTGGTGCCCCCGCACCGAGACCCAGTTCGGAAGCGAAAGCCGGAATGATGCCATTGCCTTTCTCTCCCGCAAACAGGATCAGGACGCCCCCGCGCTTCACCCATTCCTTCAACGCGGCGGTCTGCTTTGCCGACAGTGCCGTATTTGGCAAATTGCCAACTGCCAGCGCATCGATATTTTTATACAGCCAGGATTCCTCCGGCAGCAACTGCGGGTTCAGCCGTTCGACCGAGTAGCGCTGCCGCTGACTTTCATCAATGCTTGAACCGGCCAAAAAGTGGAACGTATTGGAACCGCCATCCAAAACAGCAATCACATTGCTGTCTGCGTAACGGACTTGCGGCAGCTCTTTTTTCCCGACCTCTTTCCCCTCTTTCTTCACCCGCAAATAGCCGGGACTCATCTGCTGCAGCGATTCGCCCGGAATCGTGAAGGCCAACTGTTTCGTTTCGCCCGCGCCGATTTGCATGGACTGGGACAGGACAGCCGTACCGTGACGCGCGCCTTCTTTTTCACCCAGTTCGAGCTGTCCCGCGAACGCCTCCCCATGGTTGGTCATCGTCACGATGATTTGCGTCCATTGGGAATACTTCACGATGCCGCCAAGCGCAAGATCTACGGACAGTTCGACCTGATTCTCCGCTTTTGCGGTTGAAACAGGCAGCACTGTGATGAGTATGAGCGCGACCAGCATCCATTTCCAAATCCTCAACCCTCTCTCCCCCTTCGCGTCTGTTGACGCGGCCTTAAGCCTGGCTCGTGCGGTCGAGCCTTTATTTTTTTACAAGAAGCGCGGTTTGCGCCTGCGCGCCAACGTGTTTTTGTACGATGCCGTACTTGCCGTTTTGGGTCCAGGTGGTGCTCACGAGTCCGGTTCGGTAAGCTTCCGGCAAGTAGATATGGCTTTTCGTTTCTTTCAGCGTACCTGCCTCCAGTTCGTATTCCGCAAGCGTTCCTTCGTTCGTCGTGAAGGTCAGACGATCGGCCGATTGCCAGGACGGGAATCGGCCTTTTGCCAATCGCTGGATCGAACCCGACATCATGTCCATCACCGATACGCTGTCGCCATCGACAAAGCTGATCCGCTTGCCGTCCGGCGACCAGGCGGGTTGGCTCCCTTCCGTCAGCTTTTTCACATCCGAAGCGATCGTGCTGGCCAGCCAGATTTCATCCAGCCCGCGCTCCATGCGGGTAAATGCCACCATCAAATTGTCGGGCGACCAGCTGAGACCTGCTAGTCCTCTATTTTTCATCTCGAACAGCAGTCTGCTGCTCGCTTGCGCCGTATCTTTTTTTATCGTAACCAGCCATATGCGGGAGGCGTCGCTCGCCAGCTCGATGGCTGCCATTTGCTCGTCATTATTGGCATACGCAAGAGATTGATAAGTGCCAGAAGTAGAAGGCAGTTTCAGCGTCACGATATGTTGATCCTGGGCCGCCTCTTTGCCAGGCAAAACCGAAAGTGCTCCAGACTGTGTTACCCATGCGACGTGCTCTCCCGAAGCCGAGACGGAAACCGCGCTGACGTCGGCAGGCAGCACCAGCTCTTCCGCCAAATAGCGGGCGGTATCGTTTGTCCCAAACCAGAGGACGCAGGCGAGCGCGAGCGCAAATAAACCGCCCGTGATCCACCAGACTCGCCGTCTGCGCCGAGGCATCACCGCTCCGGCCGTTTGCATCTCCATTTGCTGCATCCGCTCCAGCAGCTTCCGCCGCAAATCTTCCTTCAGCTCGTAATTGACCGGAACCGTTTTGCGCAGTCTTTTCAAATGGGTGAGAAGCTGGGAAATCGTAGGGTCGAGCTGCTCATCTGCCTGTACATGATCATCAAATCTCATGACGTTTCCCCCTCCCATACAGTTTTTGCAACTGCAGCAGCCCGCGGTGCGAAATCATTTTGACGCTGGACTCCGTGCGCCCCAGCACTTCTGCGACCTGACTGATTTTAAGATCGCCAAAGTAACGGAGCGTCAGCACGTCCCGCTGGTCTTGATTCAGCTTTTCCATCCGTTCCTTCAACAGCTGAATTTCTTCATTGGTTAAAGCCTGAACTTCCGGCTGCCAGGTCATATCAATCTCGCCGTACAACAAATCGTCCTGTTCCGTAGGAATCTCCTTTTTCTTGCGCACAAAATCGACGTACGTATTATGCGCAATCCGGAAAATCCACGAAGCGAACGGACTCGTTCGGCTGTACTGGTCAAATTTTTCCAATGCTTTTAAAAATACGGTCGTCGTCAAATCGTCAGCGTCCCACGAATGATTGACCCTGCACCGCAAATAGCGGTTCACCCGGTCAAAAAACTCATCATACAGTTCCGTAAAGTCGCGCGACTCATAATATACCGGTTTATTATTATCAGTAGGGGATACGACCTCGTCTTCGCCCTGCTTGATCGCCATGCCCATCCCTCTTCCTCCACCCTCGCCGTTTTTCTATCTTTTTTGACGTGCCGTCATTGAAAAAAGTCACATCTTGACGGAGAAATTGGCGAAAATGGTTCCCTGCATGCTGGTTGCCCCGTTCCGTCAGCAGTTGACAGAGAACGGGGCCCTTTTGCTACACGAGCGCCTGGTTCAGCTCGTCGATGATATCCTCGCTTGCTTCGATTCCTACCGAAAGGCGGACCAAGCCTTGGGTGATCCCCGTAGACAAACGCTGCTCCTCGGTCAATGCGCGATGGGACGTCGTCACCGGATGGGAGACTGTCGTTTCCACCCCTGCAAGGGAAGGAGACAGTGTAATCCAGCGCAAGCGGCGATAAAAATCGTACACTTTTTCTTCCTCGCTCAAACAAAACGAGACCATGGCGCCGCGCTTGTGCCTGTGAAAAAACTGGACGTCTTCCTCACGGGGATAGTACACGCGGCTCACGGACGGATGGCTTTCCAAAAAATGCGCGACGGCTGCCGCATTTTCACATTGCCGTTCCATCCGCAGCGCCAGCGTTTTGATCCCGCGGGCACCCAGCCATGCTTCAAACGGACTCAGAGAAGCTCCGTACGTGCTGATGATTTCACGCGCCCGCTCCACATATTCCGCTTTTCCCGTGAGGACGCCCGCCGTCACATCGCTGTGGCCTCCGATATATTTGGTGGCGCTGTGGACGATGAGGTCTGCGCCCAATCGAGCGGGCTGGACCAGATAAGGCGTCGCGAATGTATTGTCAATCATCGTAATCAAACCAAATCGCTTGGCTTCCTTGATCCAATGCGGCATGTCTGCCACAGTCAGCAGCGGATTGGTGATCGACTCCATGTAAAATAATCGCGTATTTGGCGTGATCGCGTCATCCAGCGACGTGCTTTTTGTCAAGTCGATCAAAGCCAGCTCGATGCCAAGGCGCGCCAGCTCGTTATGTAACAGTGCATACGTGCCGCCATATATTTCGTGGGAGGCGAGAATCCGTTCGCCAGGCTTCACGACGGCGAGCACGCCCGCCATGATCGCTCCCATGCCGGAAGCTGCGGCGACTCCACGTTCCGCTTGCTCAAGCGCGGCGACCGCTTCTGCAAGCTCAACCTGATTCGGATTGCCGTTGCGGGTGTACAAATAATTTCGTCCGCCTGCATAAAAGTCTTCCACTTCTTCAAGCCCCGGGAAGGAAAAGACGGATGTTTGGTAAATCGGTGTCGCTTTCGCTTTTTCGTGTTCCAAATGCGGATGGTGAAAATGAACGGTTTTTGTCTCGAAACGCTCTGCCATCTCCCAAACTCCCTTTCGTTGTTGTTATTCCACTTGCGCTTCACATTCGATTTCAACCAAAAGCTGCGGATCAATCAGCGCCTGCACTTCCACCATCGTCGCTACCAGCTGAATCTCGCGGAAAAACTCGCCATGCGCCTTTCCGATCTCTTCCCATTGGGAAATGTCTGTCACAAACATTCTCGTACGAATGACATGCGACAAATCGGCACCGAGTTCATGCAGCGCTTTTTCAATCGTTTGCAGGATGAATTTGGTCTGTTCATACGGATTGCCGACGCCGACAACCTGTCCATTCTTCATCGCGGTCGTCCCTGCGACCTCAATGCGATTGCCAACCCGGATCGCCCGTCAATAGCCGACGACCGGCTCCTAGGGAGAACCGGTAAACACTTGCTTTTTCTCCATAAAGCGCCACACCTCTTTTTGTGCAAGTTTTTTCCCTTCCCCCATTATACGGAAAATCCATAGCGATCCGGTAGATGAATGTAGGAGCGATTTCAAGAGCAAACTAGCACCATCTTTCCCTGTTTTTGCACGATCGTGGGCAGCATTCGCTCAATCTCTCATAAATTCCACCGCTCTCCCACAATTTGACCACAATTATCGTTTTATTATATTGTTAGTGATTGAGTAGCATAAAAGAGTTGAAAGGAATGAACTGGATGAAACGCTTTTTACTTACACTTGGCACGATGGTTCTCTCCCTCGCGCTGTTGGCCGGCTGCAGCTCGACCGCTGCCCCTGATGCAAATGACCCGGCGAATACGGCGGGTGGACAACAGCAGCAGCCAACACCTCCGCTCAAGCATGATGTACCGAAAGGGAAATATACAAAATATCCGGATATGGTCATCAGCAAGGATAAAAAGTATACCGCGACGGTCACGACTTCTCTCGGCGATTTCCAAATCGAACTGTTCGCCAAAGATGCGCCGAAAACGGTCAACAATTTCGTCTTCCTGGCAAAAGACCATTTCTATGACGGCATCACCTTCCACCGCATCATCAAAGATTTCATGGTGCAGACGGGTGACCCGCAAGGAACCGGGATGGGTGGCCCTGGTTACGAATTCGAAGATGAGCTGAACAACGGCCATACGTATGAAGAAGGCGTCGTGGCGATGGCTAACGCGGGCCCTAACACAAACGGCAGCCAGTTTTTCATCGGCTCTGGTCCTGACGTAAAAAACTTGAAGCACGATCCGGCTTACACCATTTTCGGCAAAGTGATCAAAGGACAAGACATCATCACCAAAATCGCGTCCGTCCCGGTAAAAGCGAACCCGATCACAGGGCAAAAAGAAACACCTGTCACGCCACCGGTGATCAAATCGATCAAAATTGAAGAGAAATAAAAGCTTCAGGCGGCTGCATGCAGTCGCCTTTTCTTTATTGCTTTTCAGGCAAATCGCCGAAATCTTCATACCGAAGAAAAGCATATTTTTCTTTCCACTATTTCTCTTAGTTATATTTACCGATTGATTTTGGCGCAACCACTCCGGTAAACTGGTCCATGACTCATTCGCTTAGAGCAGCTTAGAGCAGCGAAACAAGCGAGACTGGCGAAAAGGAGTGAAGTCAATTGAATCGATTCACCATTACGAAGCGTCGATACGCGATTTTGGCGACGCTGGTCGTATTGCTCACACTGGCTTGGCTGGTCACACCGACCGAAGCGCAGACACCTTTGACAGCAGCGCCACAAGTGAAAAAAATCACGAATACCGCTGACCTGCAAAAGGGCATAGAAAAAGTGGGGTTCTTTCAAGGGGAGACGGACAGCAAAGGCAAGGATGCAGCATTGGCTCCTGTCAAAACCGTCGCTGCAGTACCGCCAAAACAGCAAAGTGCGCCGAAGGGCGAGGCTGATAAAGGGAGCGCAAAACAAGGAAAGCGGGAGTCTTTCAACCCGACGGAACTTGATTTGCTTTCCCGTTTAATTTATATGGAGAGTCGTGGAGAACCGTATAAAGGAAAAGTAGCAGTCGGGGCTGTCGCATTGAATCGCGTGGAGTCCAAACAATTCGCCAAGACGCTGAAAGGGGTCATCATGGCGCCAGGAGCATTTTCTGTCGTCCATCATGGCAAGCTGGCGAACCGGACGAATGAAGAGTCAAGACAAGCGGCCATGGATGCGCTGCGAGGCGTCGATCCAACCAATGGCGCGCTTTATTTTTATAATCCACGAACAGCAGCGGACCACTGGATTTTCTCGCGTCCGACCGCAATCAAGATCGGTCATCACGTGTTCGCTTACTGATTTATGTAATTTTATTTTTATTTAACCCCCTTTTTAGAATTGCTTGGTATGATCATTTTGCAAGCAACACTCAACGCTTTGAGAAAGCGTCTGAACTTCTACCCGTATCAACGTGGTAAGGATATGCAAGTCAAATCGAGTCATCTTGACTATGTTTACCGCGCTGAACGAGACTCTTTCTCAAAACCCCCAATACTTGGCCTTCTACTGTTTGAGTCACAGTAGAAGGCATTTTTTTGCTGTCGCTTGCCTTAGAACCCGTAGATCGACATGCCGCCGTCCACGGCCAACGTTTGGCCGGACACATAGGCGGCCGCATCTGAGGAAAGGAAGATGGCCGGGCCGATCAAATCTTCCAGCTCCCCTACCCGCTCTGCCGGCGTCCGGCTGATGATTTCGTTGTAATAGGCTGGATCGTTCAGCAGTTTTTCCGTCAACGCCGTGCGGAAGTACCATGGTGCAATCGCGTTCACCGTTACATTGAATTTGCTCCATTCGAGCGCCAGCACTTTTGTCATCTGGATGACGCCGCCTTTGCTCGCCCCGTACGCAACCCCTGTGCGCAACGCGACCAAACCGCCTACCGAGGCGATGTTGACGATACGTCCGTAGCGCTGCTCGCACATGACCTTCCCTGCCGCTTGCGCCATGAAAAACGTTCCCTTCAAATCAAGATCCGTGACGCGGTCCCACTCTTCTTCCGTCACCTCCAACGCCTTGGTGCGGATGTTCATTCCTGCGTTGTTGATGAGAATATGCAGCCCGCCCAACTCACGCAGCGTTTCTTCCACAATGCGCTCGCCCGCTCCTTGCTCCGTCAGGTCCGCAGCGATCGGCAGCGCCTTGCCTCCTTTTTGTTCAATCTCGGCGACCAACGTGTCAAGATCGCCCGTAGTACGCGCGACCACGGCCACCTGCGCTCCTGCTTCGGCCAGTCCGACTGCCAGCGCTCGTCCGATTCCTTTTCCGGCCCCGGTTACGATCGCCGTTTTGCCTGTCAACTCAAAACGATTGTGCATGGTTACAGCTCCTTCCAAAATCGTAATTCATTCTCTCTTACCATATCATGTTTTTCGCATGAATGAGAATCATGAATTGTCCGGCTTTACACCCCATCGCCCGATCTATGGTACAATGAAGCAACCGGAACCAACATGAGCAGGAGGCAATGGACCATGCGTTTACTGAGTCAAATGACACTTGCGGAACTTCAGGAGGAAATGGAGCGACTGCGGACGGAAGCGGAAGCGAAAAAAAAGGCTGGCGACCTCGTCGGCTTTGGCATCCTTGAGCAAAAATACTTTATGGCAAAATCGTATTATATCGGAACCGGGGAGTTCCGCATCGGAAAGGCATACCGTGTGCACAATCACGATGAACCGTTCACGATCCAGTATTTTAACGGCGTATTTGCTTGGGGCACATTCCCTGGCATGACCGAACCGACCGGCTTCCCGATCGGCATGCTGGAAGACTGAACTGGCATCTTCTTGTTTTGCATGAGCAGGGCGCACCCTACATACACTAGGCAAACGTATGGAACGTTTCGTCGCAAAGGAGTTGTCTTTCCATGCAGCCCTCAATTTGCACGGGTGCGGATGTTCTCTCCGACATCCGGCACGCTACTGCTCTTGCCAACCGCAACAATGTAACACGCACAGAAGCGTACTTGCGCTTTTATCTCGACCACCCGGAGATCGAATGGGCCATGCTTGCTCACCTCGTCTCGCGCAACGGCGGATGGAATATGACCGATCTCAAAGGCGATTGGCTGCCCCTTTTATTGGACGAACAAGAAAGGGGCGCTTTTTTTCATTTTCTGGAGCGTTGCAACTGGCTGATTTTCCACGATGCGTATGCCCAGCTGCTGCTTTATGCGACGATGAAGCAACAGGGAGACGATTTGACCGAGCTTTTGGTCCCGCTCGGCATCTCGCGCTTCATGATCGACATCTGGCGCGAGTTTTTGCAGACGCGCGATTCGGTCCGCCTGACACACGGCTTGATCATCAATGAGCAGCACTACATCGAGCAGCGCGTCGTTCAGAAACCGTTTTACCGCAAGGAGGTGCTCGACACCCTCCCTTTCCATCTGCAATCATGGTTTTCCTTCAATCATTTGCTGTTTCCGTATCACACCTCGTCAGTGGAAAAAGAGCCGCGTCTATGCGGCATCACGGTGCATCGCTTCGCTTCGCTGGAACAGCGCATCCGCATCGGAAAAAGCGCTTACTCCATGCTGCGCGCAGATGCGAACCGGTTCCGCCAAATCGTCCAGTGGGCAAAAGGGACTCCGCATACCGGCTCACGGGCAGACTATTGGCCCGGACGATTTACATCTTCATCGGTTCGTGCCGAAACAAGCATCTACAGTCCGACATTGGCTGATGCCTGGAAGGACACTTCGCATGCCCCGGCCGACGGTGTCGACTGGTACCGCGATCGGAAATGGCTGGATTGGCTTGGCGATGAAGAAGAGAGATTGCCTGAACTCACGGATCAGGAATACGGTCGCTCCCTTCAGCTGATGCGGGCAGCGATCGCTTTGCTGCACCCGTTTTCCGGCTAACGGGAAAGGAGGATGATGCAGTTTGACGATTGAGAGCCAAATCGCGTACATTTTGTCATGCCAGCTTCCTACCGGTACGTTCCGGTTAGGGAGTCTGGACGCGCGAATCAATCCGTACTTTACGAATCTGGCCTTGCTCTCCCTTGTGGAATCGGGGGAATGCGATTGCGCGAGGCAGCAGCTGGATTGGTACCTCGGCCATCTCCATGCAGACAGTTATGTCAATGATTACGTATGGCAGGATGGTAAAGAGATCGATACAGGTAAAGCGGACAGCGAGGACAGCTACCCGGCCACCTTTTTTTTGCTAGCGCTTGCCTATGTCGATGCGACGGGCGATTTCGCGTGGGCATACGAATCCCGCGAAAAGCTGTATCGCATCCTCGCTGGCTTGCTCGCCTTGCAGCAAAAGGATGGGCTGACATGGGCAAAACGTTCGTGGAAAGTCAAATACTTGATGGATAATTGCGAGGTTGTACAAGGGCTATATGCAGCGGAAAAGCTGTTTGGCGCAATCGGCGAGCATCGCGGCGCACTGCAGGCTCGCCAAGCGGCAGAACGGTGTGCAGACGGGATCGACTCGATGTACAGCGAAAAAAAAGCGGCATACGCCGTGTATGACCGTCATTTTCCCAATTGGCGCAAATGGTATCCGGATGCGACGAGCCAGGCGTTTCCGGTGTTATCCGGCATGCTCGATGCGGGTTCAGACATTGCGCTGTCCTTGTATCGGCGGCTGATCGAGCATTTTCCGCGCTTTGAATGGTTTGAAACGGGGGATCAATATCCGTGGATGTCGATGGGCGAGTGGGCGTGCGTGATGGGGGATGCCACCCGGGCAGCGGAAATGACCATCGCCGCAGAGCGGCTTTATATTCATGGCCCGCGCCACCCGTATTGGCTGATCCAGGACGCCGCCGGCTACATCCACATCAAAACGATGCTAGGGACGGCGCAGCTTTAGCTTTTCTACAATGCTAAGAAACATTTTGTACGTGGCATTCATCTCTTCGTTCGGCTTCAACGATTTTTTATATCGGTTAAAATCTTCATACAGCTCGTCCATACATTCCTCGAGCAATTCTTTTTCCGGTTTGGTCAACATGCGTTTTACCCTCCTTGCTTTTTTACGTCCGCACATAACCGTGCGCAAAGTCAAACGATCAGGAACATCTCCCATTCGCCCTTCTCATACAAAAACGGGATCGGGCAAATCGGCGTGTCTCCTTTTGAGGCGAAATCCATTGTCAGGCGAGCCAACAGCTGTGCGCCTTTTTCATCCGCGAGATCCGCGATGATCAGCACATCTTGATGCGGGATGGCCACGCCCAAATGGGTGCCTTTTTTGTGTGTTTCATGGCTTTCCAAAAGATCGTCCAGCAAAATCCGGCTGGCCGCGTAGCCATCGGGAGGGCTGATGAAGGTGATTCGATTGCCGCCCAGCTCCTCGGTACGGCTTTTCATCGGCAAGGCCCGCAGATTGTTCAAGGCAAGCCGATGCAGCGCATCCTCGCTCAAGCCAGCCTCCGTCAACATGGCATGGCTGATCAAAAAATACCCTTCTCCCACGTCGCATGCATACAGGACGATCGTCTCGGCGGTATGGTGACGGGAAACGATGGTTGGCGCCCCTTTCGCCCCATCCAGAAACGAGCGATGGCGCATGATCGGAAACACGCGCTCTTCCTGCCCTGCCAGGGTACGCGGTGCGGTCGGCTTCCCTTCCTGTCGGTCAGTCACAGTATTCCCTCCTACCACGGCGGCGTATCATCGTGCTGCTGCCGCGGACGTTTTAGCTCGTGCAAAATGTCTTCCAATTCTTTCGGCTTCAAAAACTCGACCGGCGACATGCCTTTTTCGAAAGTGAGCGTCTCGCCTTCCAGCACGACCACATAGCTGCCGTTCACCTTGCCGATATGGACGCGCACCCCATAATCGGCCAAAAGCGACCGCACCTGGATATGGTCGAGCTTGAATTTCAGCTCGACTTCCGGCTGTTGGTCTGTGATGATTTGCGCCGCCTCCAGCACGGTCTCATGATCCCACCGCTCAGCCAGCTCACGCTTGGGGCTCGCGGCCATCAGCTCGATCGCCTCTTCTGCCTGCCTGCGCTCGTCCGTCTCCTCCGGGTGAATCATCTCGATATGCTGCCGTGCGAGAGAGATCACTTCCTGCGAGACGATCTCCATTACGGTCTGCGGATAATCGATGTATTTCAAAAACTCTTCAAAATAGCGCGCATGGGAGAATTGATGGATTTTCACATGGTACGAATCGACCATGCCTTCTTCGAGCAGCAGCGGAAACATGATCGATTTCATATTTTTCGCATTGATCGCCATTTGCACATTGTTGATCAAGCTTTTTTCATCCGTGATCACGGCTGTTTTTTGCTCGAAATCGCATTTCAATAAAAACAGGAAGTGATCGTCAAAGCGCTCCAGTCGGGTTTTGACGATGAGCAGAACGCCGCCCCGCACCTGTGGCGTGCGCAGATACGATTGAAGCATCTCCCGGCAGTGCTGATTGACGGCATCGCTTGTCGTCGCGTTCAGCAATTGCATAAATTGTGCAAAGTTGGGATTGGAATCAAGCGAATGGCCTTCGACGATGACGAATTGGCCGATCTTTGTCGGGCTGCTCTCTGATTTCGGATTGGTTTCGACCTTGCGCTTGGCAATACGCGTGAACTCGCCGTCCAAAAAAGAACGAAGCTCACTGGAACGGTATTCGTCCCCCGTCAGGAGCTTTTGCATCCGGATCTGCTTGACGGAAGCGTCGTCCTCCGAAGCCTCCAGAACGGTAAAATGAAGCCATTCAATCTCAAAATTCATCTATCTCGACTCCTGCCTGCTACTAAACTCGCAGAATCGATTATAGCAGAGCCAGGAGTGCAGTAAAACATCTGATTTGATAGAATAACGAAAGAAAGAGAACCGACCGATCGGAGAGGGGAGCGGCACGCATGTGGCAAACGGTCAAACGATGGATCGATGACAACTGGACCAACCGTCCTCACAAGCCAGGCACTGTTATCGCCACCTATTTGATTGACGAGGTGTTGGGCAGCGGCAGCTATGGCATTGCCTACCGCGCCCGGCATACCGGCACCGGGCAAACCGTTGTCATGAAACAAGTGAAACCGAGCTTGCGCGGCACGCCGAAGGGCGAGGCGATGCAGGCGTATGAGGCACGGGTTTTGCAATCGTTGTCCCATCCGGCCTTTCCCCGCTTTCTCGACCATTTCACGTGGCGGCGCCAGCATTATTTGATTATGTCGCACATGCGCGGGGAAACGCTGGAAACGCTGCTGTTCGAGCGCAGCGCCGGCTTCTCGGAGCGCGAAGCGGTCACGATGGTCAAGCGTATCGCAGTGCTTGTCTCGCATTTGCACGAGCGACGCATTATCCATCGCGATGTGCGCATCCCGAACGTTTTGCTTGACGGTGACCGGCTGCAGCTGATCGATTTTGGCCTGGCCCGGTTTCTCGGCGACTCGCCTGCCTACAGCGCTGAATCGCTCGACGGCTATCCTGCGGAAAAACAGCTCAAACGTGCCGTCCACCCGCATAGCGATCTGTATGCATTGGGGCATTTTCTGCTGTTTTTGCTGTACTCCACCTATGAAGCAAAGGAAGGACAGGAAGAAAAGAGCTGGGAAGAGGAGCTTTCCCTCTCTCCGGCATTACGCACGATCCTGCGCCGCCTCTTGCAGCATGATCCTCCGTATCAAAACATCGAGGAGCTGATTGATGCGCTGACGGTTTATTTACAGGGAAAAACGGTATCCTTTTGACGAGATACCGTTTCGGATTGCCCTATTCGCTGATCGGCTGGTTTTTGGCTTGCTCGATTTTGGTTGCAAGCTCGCCCGCCTCCCGGCTCAGCGTGCGCTTCTCCTGGCTTGACAGCTCCTCGCCGCCAACCTCCCCGTTTACGAGCAGTTGTTCCTCATATAACCGGTCTTTCCGCATCGAAACGCTCCTTTCCCACCGTGCAACGAAGTGTCAGAGCCTTACGCTCCTCTACCTACTTTGTTCGAAAGGGGCGTTTCTTATGTACGGTCGCCTGTTTTGGCGGCCGCGGGTCTTTCAGTTCACCGAACGCCATTTCTTTTTCCACGATGGGAATCCCCGTTTTCTTGGAAAACTTCTCAATGATGAATCGCTCCTGCGGGGTGATAACTGAGAAGACAAGACCGGCAGCCCCCATCCGGCCCGTCCGTCCGCTGCGATGGACATAGGCGTCCGCATCCATTGCCGGCTCAAAATGGACGACGCATTCGACGCCCTGGATATCCAATCCCCGGGCTGCGACATCGGTCGCGATCAGCACGGGAAATGCCTGCTTGCGGAAATCCGCGAGCGTACGGCTGCGGTCCTCTTTGCTCGTGTCGCGATGGATCAACCGGCATTCCAGATGGTGGTAGGCAAGCTTGGCCTGAATTTCCTCGACCTTTTCCAACGTGTTGACGAAGACGATCGTCGATTTGGCATTCACCAGCCGAATCAGGCGGCGGAGCGTATCGGCCCGTTTGCGCGGCTCGCTGACCAAATAAAAATGGAGCACGCTATATTTCGAATCCGGCCCGCTCGCTTGAATCAGCACCGGTTCTTTTTGCATCATCGATTTGATCGTCTCCACGACGACCGACGGGAGCGTGGCCGAGAAAAAGACCCGCTGCGTATCGCGCATCACACGCTTGCTGATCTGCTGCACGGCGCGGGAAAAGCCCGAATCCAGCATCCGATCCGCTTCGTCCACCACAAGCGTGCGGACCATGTGGACTTTGACTTTTCGCTGTTCCAGCAGCTCGTTGAGTCGTCCCGGCGTCGCGACCACGATGGCCGGATTTTTTTTCAAACGGTCCAGCTGGCGCTTCACATCGACACCGCCGATAACGGAAGCTGCACCCAAGCCGAGCGCTCCTGTGTAAAGCTCCGCTTCCTTGGTAATCTGCATCACCAGCTCGTGTGTCGGAGCGAGGATCAGCGCCTGGATTTCCTTGATGGAAGGATCGAGCTTTTCGCAAATCGGCAGCAAATACGCCAATGTCTTGCCGGAGCCGGTCGGCGCCTCGGCAATGACGTCATTCCCGGCGAGAACGGCTGGGATGGCATTGGCTTGAATCGGGGTCGCTTCGACAAATTTGCGTTCAGCCAATTTATGTAATAATGGTTCGGTTGTCAATAGAGACGAAAACGTTTGTGACACTGGTAGTCCTCCTACAACATGGCATATCAACGGTAAGCTTACCATGTTTTGCCCGCAAAAGAAACCTCGCCCCACAACGAGCAAGGCGAAATCCATGGTGGACTCCGCCGCTGTGCGCCGCTATTGATTCGTATCCAAACGCGTCTCGGTTCTCTCCTGCTTGTCATGACGGTCTTTTTCCGTACGCTGGTTGTTCGTTCCAGGCGGATTTTGGCGGTATTCCTCGACCTGGTTCTGGAATTCCTTGTCAAACTCTCTCACCTGCTCATCACCTCCTGCGCAGTATTCTCCCCTATTTTCCCTTCCTCATGCCGATGGCTACCTGCTTTGCTCACTGAAACTTTTTATCCGCTCATTCGTCAAAATAAAGAGAAGTAAAAGTTTTTGATTGTGAAGAGGAGAGGAATCGAAAAACAAATATGGTGCAAACACTCACTCATACAGAACGGCCGAAACGGTCGAAACGCCGGCGACCCCATGTGATCCGCCTTCTGCTGCGAACCACGGCAATCTTATTCGTTATCGTTTTTGGCATGGCGCTGGGGAGCACAATCTTTCTTTTTGCAACCGATGCTGGCGAAGAACTGCGCGAATGGGCAGCAGGAACCTTGCTCACGACACAGCACGACTATTGGGCGAAATATACATTTCTCCCGGCTGCCAAGCTGGCAGAGTTGAAAAACCAGATCCAAAATCCGACCGTCGTCAATTCCGCGCCCGTGGTAGCGATGTCGCCTGAAGTCGAAGCGGAGGAAAAGGCGAAGGAAGAAACGCTTCCGGAAACAAAGCCGCGGGAACTCGTCGAAATCGAGGACATCAACGTCAAGAAATCCGGTTATTTTTTCAAAGGAAAGATCATGTCGATCTCCGACCCGAATCGCGTGCACCTCGTCATCACCAATCGCAAGGATGGGCGCGGCGATCTGCTGGATGAATTCACGAAAAAAACCAATGCGATCGGGATCGTCAATGCGAGCGGTTTCAGCGACCCGGATGGATACGGGAGAGGAGCGAAAGCATTCGGCCTCGTCATTCATGACGGCAAGATTTTGCAAAACTACAATGCGAAAGGCGGCGAAACCGCACTCGCGCTGCTCTATGACGGCCGCCTTGTCACCGGCAACTACACGGCAAAAGAGCTGATTGAGATGGGCGCGCGCGATGCCATGAGCTTCCGCCCGCAGCTGATCGTCAACGGCAAAAACATGTTTGCCGATCAAGCCGCGAAAAGCTGGGGCATTCAGCCGCGCACCGCGGTCGGGCAAAAGGCAGATGGCACCATCCTGTTCGTTGTGATCGACGGCCGCCAGCCTGACCACTCCATCGGCGCCACGATGAAAGACCTCGCAGACCTTTTACAGGAGCGCGGTGTCGTCAACGCGATGGCGATGGACGGCGGGTCCAGCTCGATGATGCTGCACAATGGCGAGGCCATTACCAAAACCTCCTGTCCGTATTATCGCGGACGTTACTTGCCGAATGCCTGGGCGGTGTTTTAACCAAAAAGGAACGTGGCCACAAACAGCCGCGTTCCTTTTTTCTTGTTCACTTCTCCTACTATAAAGGAAGAAACACAGCAAAGCTGCTACCATGCTCTGCTGTGTTTGGAATTGGCGTTTGCCTGTAAAACGCGCTTTAGGCGCGAATCGTCTCTTTTTCTTGCTGCTGTGCCCATTCTTCCACGTTCCACACTTTTGTGACCCAGCTCTCATAAAATTCCGGTTCATGGCAGACGAGCAAGACGGTGCCTTTGAACTCCCGCAGCGCCCGCTGCAGTTCTTCCTTCGCGACGACATCCAGGTGGTTTGTCGGCTCGTCGAACAGCAGGAAGTTGCTTTCGCGCTGCAGCAATTTGCACAGGCGTACCTTCGCCTGCTCGCCCCCGGACAATGCCGCCATCGATCGGTTGATGTGCTCGTTTTTCAATCCGCAGCGAGCCAAAGCCGCACGCACTTCATGGTTGTTCATATGCGGGAACTCGTTCCACACTTCATCGAGGGCGGTGACGGGCTTCGGCTTCACTTCCTGCTCGAAGTAGGCCGGATAGAGGAAGTCGCCGCGCTCCAGCTTGCCGCCAAGCGGCTTCACGACGCCCAGAATCGTCTTCAGCAAGGTTGATTTCCCGACCCCGTTCATCCCTACGATCGCGACCTTATCGCCGCGCTCAAGGCTCATGGTGAGCTTTGGCATCAACGGATGCGTATACCCGATCTCCAAATTCTCCGCCTCGAACACAAAACGGCCGCTCGCGCGCGATTCCTTGAACTGAAATACTGGCTTCGCTGCCGTTTCCGGTTTATCCATCCGGTCGATTTTGTCCAGCTGTTTCTGACGGCTCTTGGCCCGGCCGCTGGTGGAAGCGCGCGCCTTGTTGCGGGCGATGAAGTCTTCCATTTTGCTGATTTCTTCCTGCTGTTTCTCGAATGCGTCCATATGCTGCGTGCGCTTCATTTCCGATTGCGCCAGGAACGATTCATAATCACCGGTATAGCGCGTCAGCTTGGTGAACTCCAGATGATAGATCACGTTGACCACTTCATTCATGAACGACGTGTCATGGGAGATCAGGATGAACGCGTACGGATATTCTTTCAGGTAGTTTTTCAGCCAAACGATATGCTCTTCATCCAGATAGTTCGTCGGCTCGTCAAGCAGCAGCACCGTCGGCTTTTCCAGAAGCAGTTTCGCCAGCAAAACTTTCGTCCGCTGTCCGCCAGACAACGCTGCGACGTCGCGGTCCAGCCCGATGGCAGACAATCCGAGCGCGTTGGCGATCTCGTCCACTTTGGCATCGATCAAATAAAAGCCGCTCGTCTCCAAGCGGTCCTGGTTTTCACCCATCCGCTCCAGCAAGGCTTCCAGCTCTTCCGGTGTCGCGTCAGCCATTTGCTCGGCGATTTGCATATTTTCCTGCTCCAGTTCCAAGAGCGGCAAAAACGCATCTTTCAGCACGTCCCGAATGGTTTTGCCCGCTTGCAGCTTGGTATGCTGATCCAGATAGCCATATTCGATCTTGGGCATCCACTCGATCTTGCCCGAATCCGGGATTTGCTGACGGGTGATGATGCTCATCATCGTGGATTTGCCTGTTCCATTTGCCCCAACCAGGCCTACGTGCTCACCTGGCTGCAGACGAAACGACACATCCTTGAACAATGTGCGGTCTGCGAACCCGTGATTCAGATTTTCAACGATTAAGACACTCATGAAGTTCCTCCCCAATTCTTGCGCATATCCCTTTATTTTAGTAGATTCTGCACAAAAAGAAAATGAGCTTTTTCAACCTTTCAATCCCGTTATTGCTTCGGTTTTTGCTGCGCCGCTTTTTGGGCCTTTTCCTCATCGCCCAATTCTTTGATCACTTTTTCATGCTCGGCCAAATCGGACGGGTTGTCCGCATACAGCAGATCGTATTTGGTGATCAGCGCCTCCACCTTCGCTTCCTCGTTTTTCATGACGAGCATGACGATGTGGTGGGCGAAATCGTAGTATTCCAGCCCGTTATCGTTGCCGCGGTTTGGTTCCCCATACACTTTTTTTACATCGTCGAGGGTCAGTTTGCCTTCCTTCTCTTTTTTGACCAATTCATCGCGGGAAAAAACGACCCGGGAGGCGACGAGCGTCTTGTTTTTGTCATTGGTGAAAAAGAGCAGCGACGGCTTCGCCGCTTTTTTGCCCGTTGCAACATCGACACCGAAAACGCCTGCATATTCGGCAATCGGTTTGCTGTTCGCGCCACCGTTGGCCAGGTTGCTGCGGAACGGCGTTTCGTATTGACCGGCTTTGCTCGGCTTGCCATATGCTTTTTCAACGTCGGCAAACGTTGTTTTGCCTACGATCAAGCTCGGATTTATCGTTAACTCCTTGGTCAAATCAACCGATGGTGCCGGTTGGCTGGTGGCTGTATCCCCGTTTTGGCAGCCGGCTGCGACGAGCAGCAAGCCTGCGGTCATTACCGCTGCAATTGTTTTTTTCCACATGCGATTATTCTCTCCTCTCAAACTATACCTTTGTAAGAATACCAATTTTCCGCGCGAAACACATCCCTGTTTTTCATGGAAAGCCGTGCGCATAGGATGCCGATTTCAATCCATACTAGTTCCTAAAGGAGCTGGTACAAATGGATTATGGAAAACAACTCGACGAAAATCCGCATCAAACGTATAATAACGAATTTGAGCCGATCGAACAAACCGGCGAACCGCTTCCCGGTAGCAAAAAAGTCAAGCAGCGAAACCATTCGCGTCAAATCAAGACCAGAGAAGGCTAGGGTGTTCCCTAGCCTATTGAATTGTCCCAATTTCCTGCGTAGAATGAAAGAAGCCTGTCCTCCAGAGAGGAGAAATACGATGATTTCCATTCAGTTTTCTGTCAAAGACGATCTGCGCCGTTTTGCCACCTCGACGATCTCCCCCTTGTACGAGATGGCTGCAAGCATCCATGCGTTAACGCTTTCCACCCCACACGAACATCATCTCGCCTGGCTCAAAGAAACCCGTGACCTGCTCATTCGCGAACAACTGGAAGAAGAGTGGCTGTATTTCGCGCCTGTTTTTTCCGAAGTTGTGCCTGACATTTTGTCTCTGCCTTATATCGAGCGTTTTGTGACGATGGAAGAACTGTTTGAACATTTGGTCCATTTGTCGCCGCTGGAATTCGCCCGATCGGCATTGGCAGCCTTGCGTCAGGAGAACCGCCGGAACAAAGAGCTGATTTATCCGGTCGAACTGGATGTCAAGAAAGACCCGGATTTGGTCAAGAGCCGTCTCAC
Source organism: Brevibacillus fluminis (assembly GCF_052072235.1). Classification (GTDB taxonomy): domain Bacteria; phylum Bacillota; class Bacilli; order Brevibacillales; family Brevibacillaceae; genus Brevibacillus_D; species Brevibacillus_D fluminis_A. Next base: position 3,291,244 of record NZ_CM125436.1, read on the forward strand.
CTTGTTCGTCTCCTCCTATTGGCACATCGTGTTTGAGCCGCAGTGGTCGGGCATCGTCCCACGGCTGTCGCGCGAGGTGGAGACGATCAACGCTTGTTTGCACAGCAATCGGCTTGGCGATTACCTCTCTTCGATCTCCAGTCAAATGGAGTATGATGAGGTCAGCCGGTCGATTTTGATCGCGAATGTCGAGGACGTCCAGGCGTCCAATCCCATCCGGTCGATCGTGCTTCACCCGAGCTGGTTCGCGAGCAAGCCGGTGGAGTTTTCCAAACAGCAAAACAAGATTCATATTATTTATCGTATTTCGCCAGTTGAGGCTGACCGCGCATAGTGGCAGCAAGCCGACAAGCGGACAGAAAAAGACCTTGGAACCCAAGCACAGGTGTCCAAGGTCTTTTTGTTCAAACGGGTACGGTTACCCTGCTACCTTAAATACAACCATGATAATGACAGCCAGACAGGAGAGCAGGCTAAAGGTAAACAGCTTTTGCGCTGCTGCGGTGTAGGACTCTCCGCTTTGCGCTTGCTGTTTCACGGTTTTTGCCGCTTTTGTGGCGATGCCGGCGAATGCGAGGATCGCCAGGAATATCACCAACACCGTCAACAGCCAGGTCGAGAAATGAAAGCCGTAGCGAGCGAAACCGGTAATGAGCGAAACGATCAGCACATATTGCGGAATACGCAGCAAGGTCGACGCAGTACCCGCACGTTTTGCAGCCTCTTCTTTTCCGCTATTTTTGATTTTCATCGCTGTGAAAGGCACGATCAGCGCACAGATGATGACAACGAGTGCAGCTGTATCATGCAAAATACCCCAGATACCCATTATGACAACCCCTTTTTTAAAGCGTTACCATGATTATAGCTTGTCTGGGAGGACAACAAAAGAAGGGGAGGCCCCCTTCTTTTGTCTATTTTTTAAACTTTATTATTTATTTAATACGTGGATAGGGTGACCAAGCGCCAGCTCTGCTGCTTCCATGGTCAGCTCGCCCAATGTCGGATGCGCATGGATGGTCAGCTCAATATCTTCAAGCGTTGCGCCCATTTCGATCGCCAGACCGATCTCCGCAATGATGTTGGACGCTTCTGCACCGACGATTTGCGCACCGAGTACAAGACCTGTCGCTTTGTCGGCAATCAGTTTCACGAAGCCTTCACCTGCATTGACGGACAGCGCGCGGCCGTTTGCTGCAAACGGGAAGCGGCCGACAACGTAGCTGAGCCCTTTGTCTTTTGCTTCTTTTTCGCTGATCCCTACGCTCGCGATCTCCGGATCGGAGAACACAACCGCCGGGATCGCCTTGTAGTCGACTTTCGCCGCATGGCCTGCGATCGCTTCAGCCGCCACTTTTCCTTCGTAACTTGCTTTGTGCGCGAGTGCAGGGCCTGCCACGATGTCACCGATTGCGTACACGTTCGGAATGCTCGTTTGGCCTTTTTCGTCGACTTCGATGAGGCCGCGATCGGTCAGCTTCATGCCGATGTCGCGTACGCCCAGCTCATCCGTGTTCGGACGGCGGCCGACGGTGACCAGCACGTACTCCGCTTCGACGGAAGTCGCTTCGCCTTTTACTTCCGCTTTCACGATCACACCGTTTTCGGTCTCTTCCATGCCTTGTGCCAATGCCTTGGTATGGATCGTCACGCCGAGTTTTTTCAAACGGCGCTCTACCAGGCGGGTCATTTCCGGTTCAAAGCCTGGCAGGATTTGATCGGAGCCTTCGAGGATGGTTACCTGGGTACCGAAACGGGCAAATACGCTGCCCAGCTCGATGCCGATATAGCCGCCGCCGATGACGACCATGCTTTTCGGAATTTCGTTCAATGCCAACGCTTCTGTCGAGGACAGCACGCGTTTGCCGAACGGGAATGCCGGCAGCTCGATCGGACGGGAGCCTGTCGCGATGATGCAATGGTTGAATTTGTAGCGGTTTACGTCATAGCCGTGGAACACGCGCACTTCATTTTCGGAAACGAACAGCGCTTCCCCTGGAATCACTTGAATTTTGTTGCCTTTGAACAGACCTGCAACGCCGCCTGTCAGTTGTTTCACGATGCCGGCTTTCCATTCCTGGACTTTGGCAAAGTCAACTTTTACGTTCTCCATGGTGATCCCCATGGATTCGGTATGTTTCGCATGATCGTATGTGTGGGATGCATGAATCATCGCTTTGGATGGGATGCAGCCTACGTTCAGGCATACGCCGCCCAATTCGGCTTTTTCTACAACCGCCACGGTTTTGCCCAGCTGTGCCGCGCGAATCGCAGCCACGTATCCGCCAGGACCTGCACCGATGACGAGAACGTCCACTTCAGTGGTAAACTCTCCTACTACCATGATTCTTTATCCCTCCATGATCAGCAGCGTCGGATTTTCCAGAAGCTGCTTGATATAGTTGACAAAGCGCTGCGCCGGTTCGCCATCGACCAGACGGTGGTCAAAGCTGAGCGACAGGTGAAGGATCGGAGCTACCGTGATTTCACCGTTTTTCACAACCGGTTTTTCGCTGATGCGGCCTACGCCCAAAATCGCAACTTCCGGATAGTTGATGATCGGCGTGAAGAACATGCCGCCAGCCGAACCGATATTGGTGATGCTGAACGTGGAGCCTTTCAGCTCATCTGCAGACGCTTTGCGGTCGCGGGCTTTTACAGCCAGCTCGCTGATTTCGGACGCGATGGCAAACATCGATTTGTGATCTGCGCCTTTCACGACAGGAACGAGCAGACCTTCATCGGTGGATGCTGCGATACCGATGTTGTAGTATTTTTTATAGATGATTTCCTGTTTGTCATCATCGATGGATGCATTCAGCTCAGGGAACTTTTTCAGACCGGCAACCACCGCTTTTACGATGAATGGCAAGTATGTCAGCTTGATGCCTTGCGCTTCTGCCAAGCCTTTCGCTTCTTTGCGCAGGGCAACCAGACCGGTAGCGTCCACTTCGTCGAAAATGGTAACGTGCGGAGCGGTGTAAGCCGATTTGACCATTGCCTTGCTGATCGCTTTGCGGATGCCTTTGAGCGGAACGCGCTCTTCGAGACCGCCTGCTGCCGCGACAGCTTGCGGAGCTGCTGCTGGAGCGGTTGCTGCTGCTTGTGCTGTTTCTGCCACTGCCGGAGCTGCAGCTTCGACTGCCACCGCTTGCGGAGCATTCGTTGGGGCTGCCGCAGTTGCGCCGCCAGCAACGAAACGATCCACGTCATCGCGCGTGATGCGGCCCAGTTTGCCTGTGCCAGGGATGACGGCCAGATCGACGCCTTTTTCACGCGCATATTTGCGAACGGATGGCGTCGCCAATGTATATTCACGTGCAACCGGTGCTGCTGCAACCGCTACTGCTGATGGTTGAGCTGCTGCAGGCGTATCCAGCGGCTGGCTTGCGTTTTGATTGATTTGTGCGCCGATGTCGCAGCCTGGCTCGATGCCAGCTGGCTCAGCTGCTGCCTCGCCATGACCATGTACAGGCAGATTCGGAATCTCGCCTTCTGCTTCAAAGACAACCAAAACGTCGCCGACTACGCAAACAACGCCTTCATCCACTTTCAGTTCAAGCACTTTCCCTTTTACAGGAGATGGAATTTCAACGACCGCTTTATCATTTTGTACTTCCAAAATGACTTGGTCCTCTTCCACCGCATCGCCTGGCTTCACATGCCACTTGACGATTTCTCCTTCGTGAATCCCCTCGCCGATATCCGGCAGTCTAAATTCAAAACGACTCACTGTCATTCCCTCCTAATTCGCGCTTTGTATCCGAGCAAGTCCAACCGATGGGACTTTTTATTCCGAAAAGAAGGCGAAAACCACAAATGTTTTTCGCCTCACTCTACTTTACTTAAAAATCAAGAACTTGCGTCAGCCCGTCAACCACACGCTTCACGTCTGGCAGCCATGCATCTTCCGCTTGCGCAAAAGGATACACGGTATCTGGCGCAGTTACACGCAATACAGGAGCTTCCAGGTGAAGGATCGCTTTTTCATTGATTTGCGCAATGACTTCAGCGGCAACACCGGAGGAACGCTGTGCTTCCTGCACCACGATGGCACGGTTTGTCTTTTTCACGGAAGCCAGCACCGTATCCATGTCCAATGGGTTGATCGTGCGCAGGTCGATGACCTCGACTTTTGTACCGCGCGCTTTTTCGATTTCTTCCGCCGCTTTCAGGCTGGTGTGTACCATTGCGCCATACGTGATAATGGTCACGTCGCTGCCTTCTTTTACAACGTTTGCTTTGCCGATTGGAATCGTGTATTCGCCCTCTGGCACTTCGCCGCGGAAGGAACGGTACAATTTCATGTGCTCCAGGAAGATGACTGGATCGTTGTCGCGGATTGCCGAAATCAGCAAGCCTTTTGCATCGTAAGGCGTGGAAGGAATGACCACTTTTACGCCTGGTGTTTGCAGGAACAAGCCCTCGAGCGAGTCAGCATGCAGCTCAGGTGTTTTTACGCCGCCGCCGAATGGGGAGCGGAACGTGATTGGGGACGTGAAGCGTCCGCCGGAACGATAACGCATGCGCGCCGCTTGGGAAGCGACTGCGTCAAACGTCTCGAATACGAAACCGAAAAATTGGATTTCCGCTACAGGACGGAATCCGTTGACAGCGAGGCCGACTGCCAAGCCGCCGATCCCGGATTCAGCCAGCGGTGTATCGAACACGCGTTTTTCGCCGAATTCTTTTTGCAGGCCTTCGGTTGCGCGGAATACGCCGCCGTTGTTCCCTACGTCTTCACCGAATACGAGAACTTTCTCGTCACGGGCAAGCTCAACGCGCATTGCGTCCGTGATTGCTTGAACCATCGTCATTTGTGCCATGGCTTATTTCGACTCCTTTGCCAGATATTCTGCCTTTTGTTCTTCCAGCGAAGGTGGCAGCGTTTCGAACATGACATCGATCAATTCGGATACTTTCATTTTAGGTGTTTCGTCCGCTTTTTTGATTGCGTCCGCAACCGCTTGTTTTGCTTCTTCAATCACAGCTTCCTCGTCTTTTTCGGACCAGAGGCCTTTGTTTTCGAGGAATTTGCGGAAACGGATCAATGGATCGCGCTGTTCCCACTCGGATTGCTCTTCACCTGTACGGTAGCGAGTCGGGTCGTCACCAGCCATGGTGTGCGGGCCGTAACGGTAGGTCAGCGCCTCGATCAAGGTAGCGCCTTCGCCGTTGATACCGCGCTCTTTTGCGTCTTGGGTCGTTTTGATAACAGCCAGAACGTCCATACCGTCGATTTGCGCGCTTGCGATACCAGCCGCTTTCGCTTTGATCGCGATGCTTTCGGAAGCCGTTTGCTTCGCGAACGGCACGGAGATCGCGTAGCCGTTGTTTTGCGAGAAGAAGATGACCGGCAGCTTGTATACGCCCGCATAGTTCATACCTTCATAGAAGTCACCCTGGGAGGTCGCGCCGTCACCAAAGTAGTTGATCGCCACTTGTTTTTCACCGCGCAGTTTGAAGCCCATGGCAACGCCTGTCGCTTGGGTACATTGTGCAGCGATGATGATTTGTGGCATTAAAACGTTTACATCTTGCGGGATTTGTCCACCATGGATGTGTCCGCGGGAATACAGGAACGCTTGGTACAAAGGCAAGCCGTGCCATACCATTTGCGGGATGTCGCGGTAGCTTGGCAGGATGAAGTCTTTTTTATCCAATGCGAACTCGGAACCGATCATGGTCGCTTCTTGACCTGCAACAGGCGCGTAGAAGCCCAGGCGGCCTTGGCGGTTCAGGCTGATCGCGCGTTGGTCCCACACGCGGGTAAAGACCATGCGGCGCATCACTTCGCGCAATTGGTCGTCGGAAAGGTTTGGCATCAGGTCAGGACGAACGACAGTACCGTCCGGTGCTAAAATTTGCAATGGTGTATTGTTGCCGGTTTGTTCTACAGCAGTTGAAACACTCATTGAATTCACCTCTTACTTAGTAATGGAATAGCGGAGGACTCACGCTAGGTAGAGTCTGTTTCATAACACCCTGTTATATCTCAGAAGCAGTTCTGTTTCAATGTGTTACAACACTGATATTACAGGGTTTATTTCTTTTCTGTTCTGCTATATCATAATTTCTGTATCAGTTTTTTTCAAGTGCTTTTTTCCACTTTGTGCGTTTGTGAGGGATGAAACGATGTCGGATTATACAAAACGAACGATTGTAAAAGAAGAAGTGCCGAGCCACCATTTGCAAGGCACGCGCTCGGTGAAAGTGTACTTGCCACCAGGCTACAATGAGCTTGTCTCCTATCCGGTTGTCTACTGCCAAGACGGCAGCGATTTCTTCACGATGGGCCGGATCGCCACCATCGCCACCGAACTGATTTTGTCAGAAGGCATGGAGCCGTTTTTGATCGTGGGCGTATCGGTCGAGCGCAGCAAGCGCACCAGCGAATATTCGGCAACCGGCGAGCGCAATGAAGCGTACAAGCGCTTTTTCGCCGAGGAACTGATCCCCTTTATCGAAAGCCGGTATCCGGTGCAAAACCGCAAGCGCGTCATCGCTGGCGATTCGCTCGGCGGAACGGTCAGTCTGCATCTGGCACTGGACTATCCGGACATGTTCCCGCATGTGCTCGCACTCTCCGGCGCCTTCCTGCAGCCAACGCTCGAGGCGCTTTCGCTGGAGTCTGACTTGTCCTGGCTCGACTTGTGGATGATTGTCGGACTGGAAGAGACAAGCGTCGAGACGCATATGGGCGACATCGATTTCGTCCATTGGAACCGACTTGCCAAAGACGCGCTTGAACAAAAGAATGCCAGGCTCCATTACTGTGAAAAGCCTGGTGTTCATACGTGGGGATTTTGGCAAAAGGAGCTGCCGGACGGCTTGCGCCATTTCTTCCCGACCGTCGGGCTGTAGGCTTATAAGAAACAGCTCTCGTGCTTCAATCGATACCGTTGATTTCGCGGATGTCGGCATAGTTGTAGCGGCGCCCGTCCGTGAGGGTAATCCCGTTTATGCCGGCATGTTCGATTTCGCCCGCCACCTGGTCTTCGTCGGAGAGCACGATCGTGACGATCTTGCTTTCCTCTGCCTGCAGGCTTTGCCGCAGCTTCGCTTGATCATTTGCGCTGAGCATCTGATTCCTCCTTGGTGAAGTCGATTTTTTGCATAGAAATAGTATTTCATCAAACAGAAATGAATAAACGGGCGATGTTTCCTTCCATCGCACAACGGCTGCGCAAAAATGAAAAGACCTCGTCAGCGTCCGGTTGAACGCGGTGAGGTCTTTTCGTCTTGTGCGTTATGAAGGTTTCACAGCCATTTCGTATGAATCGACGATCCCGACGATGGCGGCGTCCACCGGTGTCTCCTTCCGGTCAAACAGCATGCGCGCCGAACTTCCCTGTGCGACGATCACCCGCTCCCCGACGCCTGCGCCGATCCGGTCGGCCGCAACCACCACATTGTCCATCGCCCGATCGTGCGCATCAAAGGGCTGCACGAGCAACAACTTCAAATGTTCCATGCCTGTTTCTTTTTGCGTAGACCAGACACTGCCGATCACTTTTCCCATAAACATCCGGCTCACCCTTTGTCTTTGATCTGCAGCGCAATGCCTTTCTCTTTCATCGCATCGTAGGCGAGCGGCGCTATGATCGTGCCTGCATCCACCCAAATCGTACCGCCAGCCGCGCCTGCGCAGCGATTGATCCAATCAGCCGTCAGCAGTTTGCCTTCGAAAAGATACTCTGCATCCTCGGCAAGAGCGTCCTTCGCTCCGGCCGGTTCCGTGCGGGCCTTCGCTTTCAGCCTGCGCACCGCATAATCAGCCAGCGATCGCTGCGGGGCGAAATCGACACCTAACGCCTTCATCCCTTCCACATGTCGTGCGAACAGCTCACGGTACGGCTTTGGCAACTCCACCGTTTGCAAGGTGCGGCGGTCTGCCCGTTTGATTCCTGCCACGTCCTCGCCGACGATGACCGGCTTTCCCAATACAAGCGCAGCGAACGCAATTTCCGCTTTGATGGTCCCCTTCAACCCGGATGCAATCCGCGCCGCATTGTCCAGATCGATCTCCGGGATGATGATCGCATCATACTCTTTCGGCAATTCCAGCGGTGCTGGCGCATATTCGTCCATGGCGATCACTTTGCCAGCTCCGCCGCATTCAACACGGCTCATGCCGAGCCACGATGAGGTTTCCCCGTCCAAAAAGAGCATGTCATAGCGGATCTGCTGATTGGCAAGCGTGATGAACAGATCGTGATGCGCCTCATGCGCGGTGCTGTCGCAAAAGATAAACAGGACACGCCGCTTGCCTTTTTCATCGCTGTGCACGGATTGCAAGACTTCTTTGGCTAACGATTCGATCAGCGCCCGTATGTCCACCGCCGTCACCTCGCCAACCCGCGGCTCAACCGTCCGTTGACGCCCGCAACGGATACCGTGTCACCCGTTCGCAAGTTCGCAGCATTCGCCTCGTCGAGATCAATATGAAAATCGAGCCGATACTGCGGACTGACGCGCACCGTCACCTCGGGGAACAAAACCGGGCGCTCCCCGCCCGTGAGCAGCATAAGGTGATCGCCGTGCTGCACGCCGAATGTCGTTGCATCATCGGTCGACATGTGCACATGGCATTTCGCGATGATCACCCCTTGCTCCAATACGACACACCCTTTCGGACCGATGACCGCGACACCCGGTGTCCCATCGATCGCGCCGGAGAGGCGGACGGGTGGATGGATGCCGAGGGCAAACCCGTCCGTGCGTGATATTTCCACTTGTGTCGCTCCGCGTGACGGACCGAGAATGCGAACGTTCGGAATCATTCCTTTTGGACCTACCAATGTCACTTGTTCCTTTGCGGCAAATTGTCCCGGCTGCGACAGCGGGCGCAGCGGCGTCAGCATATACCCTGGGCCGAAGAGCTGCTCCACATGCTCTTGGCTTACATGAATGTGCCTGTTCGACACGCCGGCTACGATGGACAAGCTTTCTCCCGCAACATTGCTCTTATCCGATACTCCTTTCTGCTCGAGCGGTTTCACCGAAATCCCTCTCCCTTTTAAAAAGTCAGCCGCCGCCGGAGTCAGTTTCTCTTCTTTTGCAAGGGGAAAGGGGTTGGGTATGCCCCTTTTCCACATGGCCCGCAGCGTCCCTTCCGTAATTACCGCCATCGGCAGTCATCCTAGCCTTCCAGCTTGGGCAAGATCAATTCAATGTCGGAATGAGGGCGTGGGATGACGTGAACCGAGACGAGTTCTCCCACTTTTTCTGCCGCAGCCGCACCCGAATCAGTTGCCGCCTTCACTGCACCCACATCCCCGCGCACCATGACGGTCACCAACCCGCCACCGACGTGCACCTTTCCGATCAGATGGACGTTCGCTGCCTTGACCATCGCATCCGCCGCTTCGATCGCACCTACCAGCCCTTTCGTTTCCACCATACCGAGTGCTCCCATTTCTCCTGCCATTGTTCCTTCCTCCTTCACCATTTTTCAAAAAATGTTTGTTTCCGATTTAGCCTTTCAGCTCCACAAGGACGGAGCGGATCAGCTCTTTTAACTCATCTTTGCTGAAAAGCTGTGCCGTTTGCGCCTGGGAAACCGCCTCAGCGACGACTTGCTCGGCGGCCGCCTGCGGAACTTCCATTTCTTTTAGGCCGTAAGCGACACGCTTCGTATTGAACAGATGCTGCGGCCCGATGTTATCGGACGTAATAGTGCCACCCAGCGCACCGCAGCCAAGGGTCAACGCTGGAAGAATACCTGTGGTTGCGCCAATTCCCCCAAAGGTTGTACCGGCGTTCACAACGATGCGGGAAGCCGGTTTGTTGCGGCAAAACGACTCCACAACCGCTTCGGACTCCGCATGGATGCCGAGCGTATGGCCAAGACCGCCGAACTGTAGCAATGTGGTGCACAGCTCTTCGGCCTCCTGCTGATCTTTGGCTGTGTACATCGCGAGAATCGGGGCCAGCTTTTCGTACGAGAACGGATAGGTTTTCCCGACGCCGTCCTCTTCCGCAATCAACACTTTCGTGCCAGCCTCGACGATGATCCCGGCGATGTCCGCGATAGCTTGCGGCGATTTGCCTACAAGCGCGGCAGACAGCCCGCCATTTGCGACGAGTGCGGCACCCACCCGCTTCTTCTCATGATCGTCCAAAAAGGCCGCCCCTTGCCGTTTGAATTCTGCGATCACTTTATGCCGGATTCGCTGATCGACGATGAGAGCCTGCTCGGAAGCGCAGATCGTCCCATTGTCGAAAGTTTTGCTTTGGAGAATGCGGCGAACCGCCGCCGGAATGTCCGCGCTTTCGTGCAAATAAACCGGAACATTGCCTGGTCCCACTCCATAGGCAGGCTTGCCAGAGGAATACGCCGCCTTGACCATTTGCGCGCCGCCCGTTGCCAAAATCAGTCTTGTGATCCGGTGGCTCATCAGCTCGTTGGTCGCGGCCAATGTCGGTTTTGCCACGCAGCCGATCGCCCCTTTTGGCGCACCGGCCCGTTCTGCCGCAGCCTGCATGATTCGCGCCGCCTCCAAAGTGCAGCGCGCGGCGTTCGGATGTGGACTGAACACGATGGCATTTCCCGCTTTAAGCGCGATCAGCGCCTTGTACATCACCGTAGACGTCGGATTGGTCGACGGAATGATCGCCGCAATGACGCCAAAAGGCTGTGCAATCTCCCACACTTTTTTATGGGCGTCCTTATGAATCGTGCCGACCGTTTTCATCTCTTTGATCGCGGCATACACATCGCGGGCCGCAAACATGTTTTTGGCGGTCTTGTCGGGCACATTGCCGAATCCTGTCTCCTCCACGGCAAGTGCGGCCAGCCGCGCCGCCGCTTCCTGGGCCGCTTGCGCCATGGCCTTCACGATGGCGTCGATCTGTTCCTGGCTATACAGAGCCAGCTCGCGCGCTGCGACGTCCGCTTGGGTCAACGCATCGCGCACGTCTTGTATCGATTGCAGATCCGTATCCATCATCACGCTTCATCTTCACCTCGCTTCTCTTGTCCTGTCGCCTCCAGCAATGGCGGCAGCGGTTTTTTCTTCGCCTGCGCCTGTTTGCTTGCGACAAATGGGGCCACTTTGCTCTCCAGCCGTTTGATCAGCTGATGGACGCTCTGATCCGGGCGGGCGATGACGTGCGAATGGCGCAACCGCCCCACCCGCATCGCCGCAGCCTCGCCTGTCGCGACAGCTGCCTGCACAGCCGCAACATCGCCGATGATGTAGATCGTCACAATGCCCGCATCGGCCTGCTGATACGTCATGATTTGCACATCAGCCGCCTTCGCAGCCGCATCGGCAGCTGCAATCAGGGCAGGAAATCCGATCGTCTCGATCATGCCCAATGCTTTTGCTTCACTCACTTCCGATCACCCTCACGCGATTTGCTGATAGTTCCTTGCCTATTGCGCGACGATCCAATTGATGTCGCGGTCTTCCAGCTCCTGTTTCCAGTCCTTCGGGGCACTCACGCCGCTGATGATAATGTCGATCTCTTTCAGATCGCAAATCTTGTAAAACGTGCCCAAGCCGATTTTCGATTGGTCTGTCATGACGATGCTCGTTTTGGCGTTTTCGATGTACGTTTTCACAACCAACGCCTTCTCGACGTCATAGCTGGTGATGCCCTGCCGCATCGAGATGCCGTCGATGGACAGAAACGCTTTGTCGATGTGAAAATTTTCAATCATGTTCACGGACAATGCGCCTGACGTGCGCAAATGTTTGGGCTGGACCTTGCCGCCGATAAAATACAGCTCGCCCGTCAAAAGCCCTTTGTTGTGATAGTCCATTAACAGCGAGAGCGCGGGAAACGAGCCGGTCAAGATCGTCACATTTTGCTTATGGACCAGATACGGGATGATGTGCTGTGTCGTCGTCCCGTCATCGATGACGATCACGTCGTTGTTTTGCACCAGGAGGGAAGCGGCGCGGCCAATCAGCTGCTTCTCCTCCGCATACAGCACTTCCCGTTTCAAGTGCGAGGGCTCTTCGCGATCGTAGTTGATTTTGATCGCGCCGCCATAGACCCGTTTAAGCCGCTGCTCCCCCTCCAGCTCCTCCAAATACCGTCGGATCGTCTCGGACGAAACTTGCAGCTTTTCAACCAGCTCATTCGTCCGCACTTTCCCGGCGAAATGTAAAATATTGAGAATGATTTCCTTGCGCTCTTCTCCGATTAATGACACGGATTCGCCTCCTTGCGTCGATTGGCTAGTCCGCGAGCTTTTGCACCTCTTCATGGATGAAAATCTGCCGCTTCTCCAGCTCTTTGAATACTGCCGTCGGGTCGAACGCCTCTTCCGGCGTGATCACACCCGTCGCGTTCACTTGCCCGCGCGCGATCATTTCCGTCGCGATCGCCATCGGGATGCCGACATTGCGCGTGTAAGCCCGCAATCCTTCCCATCCCGGCTGTGAGCCATCGGAGCGCGGATGGGTGTGGTACAAGGTGTGCATCACGTTTTTGCCATCTTTCTTCCCCGTGACTTCCACGTGTAAGGAATAGCCGTACAGCTCTGTCTCGCGGCCTTCCCTCGAGTTGTAGAGATAATCGGCGATGCAATCGAGCACACCGACCTCCTGACCGTTCACCGTGATTTTGTCATTGCGCATGAAGCCCCAGTCGTACAGCGCTTTGACCAGCTGCATATTTTTCATCGGCCATGTGCCGCGCACCTCGATCAGCTTGACACCTTTGCCGCTCAATGCTTTCGCAAGCGTTTTTGTCTCCGCATGCGGAATGATGTACTGCACGGTCTTGCCGTATGGTTCAGGCAGGTTGATTTCGCGCGGGCGTGCAAAAGGCGGCACTTGAACGAATTCCCCGTTTTCAAACACGATCCGTCCGGGCAGGTTCGGGTCGTATTCATATGTGGTCGTCTCCGCGATCGATTTGGAAAAGGCAATCGGCCGAAACGCGCCGTGACTGACCCGCACTTCGTCGACTTCATCCAGTTGATTCGCGGCATGCATCGCCATCATCTGCGTCACCCCCGGTGTCATCCCGAAACCGGGCAAGCATGTTTTGCCGTTTTTCCGAAAAATCGGATCGAACTCATCTTCGGCGCCGAATCCGTTCAAATTGATCCCGTGGCACCCGGCTTCGGCAATGCATGCGGTTGACAACCCGTTCAACGTGATCGTCGTTCCGTCCATGACAATGTCGTAGCCGCGCATTTGATTGACCGTCGCTTCATGATCCCGCACGTTGACTTTGACAAAATCAACCCGCGGATCATTCAATTGTTCGACCAGCTTGATGCCCACTTCTTCGTTGAAATCGCCAATCGTAATTTTCTCGAATCGGGAATGCAGGACGAGATCGAGCACGGATTCTCTGCAAATATTGCCGGCACCGCCCAAGCAAAACACTTTCATTGTAAACCCTCCCTTTTGGTTCAAGCATGTAATATCCACACAGAAAAATGAATTCATCGCACAACATACACGTTGTTTACATTGTTTTTCCTTGGTTTATTTGACAAAAAAACACGGTTATAACCAGAACCGATTTCGTTCGATCGCTTGCACCAGTCGTTCCATATCTTCCGGAAAGACGTGGCCGATGTTTCCGATGCGGAACGTATCTGCTGCCGAAATTTTTCCAGGGTAGATGACGAAGCCTTCTTTTTTCAAGCGTTCATAAAATCCCGCAAACGTAAAGGCACTCTCATCCGGATAGTAAAAGGACGTAATGATTGGCGACTGGTGTTCGCGCGATAGCAGTGTGCGAAAACCCATTTGCTCCATCCCTTCGACCAGTGTGCGCTGACTTGTACGGTAGCGGTCGGCTCTCGCACGGACACCGCCCTCTTTCTCAAGCTCCAGCATGGCTTGGTAAAAGGCTCGCACCACATGCGTCGGGGACGTATACCGCCATTTGCCATGCTGCTCCTCCATTGTCTGCCATTGGTCGACGAGATCGAGCGAGAGCGACCGCGCCTGGCCTTTGCATTTGACCAACTCTTCCTCTTTTGCGAGCACAAAGCCGAAACCGGGAACGCCCTGGATGCACTTGTTCGCGCTGCTGATGAGGAAATCGATTTGCAGTGCCGCGATGTCCATTTCCACACCGCCGAAGCTGCTCATGGCGTCGACAATAAACACTTTTCCATACGATTTGGCGATTCGACCAACTTCCGCGATCGGATTGAGCATGCCGGTGGTTGTTTCGCAATGAACGACTGCCACATGGGTGATCGACGGATCGCTATTTAGCAGCGCATCAAGTTTCTCCGGCTCGACTGGCGAGATTTCGCCAAAGTCGAGGACGACATTCGCAATATTCAGCACATTCGCCATCTGCACAATGCGGTTGCCGTAAGCGCCGTTTGTCAAGATAGCGAGCTTGCCGTCCCGCGGTACCACGGTTCCAATCACCGCTTCCACGGAAAAGCTGCCGCTCCCTTGCATCAGTACAGATGTGTAGCCTTTCGGGTTTTCGGCTGCGATTCCGACAAGCTTGTGACGGATTGACTGAACCAGTTCGTTGTAATCCCGATCCCAGGTGCACCAGTCGCGCAGCATCGCAGCCTTCACGCCTTTTGTGGTCGAAAGCGGTCCTGGCGTTAGCAGCAAATACGGATTGTCCGGCAATGTGTTTGGATCAAATGTCATCGTTATCTCTCCCCCTGTGCAAGTCGCAAATTGATTTTGGGAATCACTTTGTCCAGATCGCCAATCGTGTCGATAATGTAATCCGCGCCGGCAGCCTTGAATTTTTTGGCGACTGCCTCCATGCGGTCCGCAAGCTCATCCGGGTCGCATGCCGCCACTTCCTGCTCGCTCATCCCCAGCTCGCTGCTCCCTTTCAAAATCCCGACGGACCAGGCGCCAGCGCTCACCCCCTCCTTGATGTCGCTTAACGTGTCGCCGACCTTGATGACATGCTTCATCGGGTAGACCCCCAGGTTGATCGCATTTTGATAACACATCCACGGATACGGCCGGCCCTGCGGCATTTCTGTCGGCGTCACCAGCGAGTCTGGCGCATAGCCGCGCTTTTTCGCTTCGGGCGCCACGACGGCCATCATCTCTTTCGTGTAACCGGTCGTTGAACCGATCTTGATCCCGTCGCGCCGCAATCGCTCGACCAGCTCCAGCACACCCGGAATCGGCGTGCAATAGTTTTTCAGAATGGAGAAAAGCATCGGCTCGAAATCCGCGTACAGCATATCCACATCTTTTTCCGTCGGTGCCCTGCCATATTTCTCCTTCCACAGATTGGCGATGCGCTCCATTTTCAGCATCGTGTCGATATGATCCCATTTTAACAGGCCCATCGGGGCGCGCGCCTCTTCGTGCAGCACCTCGATGCCGCGTTTGCGAAACACTTCAATGAACACATCCAAGGGAGCGAAACAGCCGTAATCGACGGTTGTTCCCGCCCAGTCAAAAATGACAGCTTTGATCATGATTTCCTCCCCTACCTTATCTGGTTTGCCATGCCTCGACGCGCTTGCGCAATCGCTTGGTGACGAATTCGTAGACGATGCGGATCAGGATGTTCGTCAGTACGATCAGCACGGACATCGCTGCGGCTGGCGCCACATCGCCGGCATCATCCATATTGACGATCGCCACCGAGGCCAGCTTGAAATCGGCCGAATACAGGAAGACGACTGCCGAGATCGTGACCATCGAATTGATGAAATAATAGACCGCAATTTCCAAAATGGTTGGCAGCGACATCGGCACGGTCACGCGGAAAAACGTCTTGTAAAACGGGACCCCCATCGATTCGGAAGCCATCTCAAATTCACGGTCCAGCTTTTTCAAAGCCGATGTCGCCGAAATGAACGGAACGGCGTAAAAGTGAATGACATTGGCTAAAATGAGAATCGCGATCGTGCCATACATCCAGTTCAGCGGATTATCCGGGTTGTTGAAGTAGAAAATGTAAGCCAAACCGATCACCAGCCCCGGCAATGCGAGCGGCAAAATGGAGAGAAAATAACCGATCATCCGCACGCCTTTGAGATAGCGGGACTTTTCGATCAGGTAGGCATACAGGAATGTAATGATCGTTCCTGCCACCGCCGAGTAAAAAGAGACGGTCAAGCTGTTCCAAAACGGCTCCAAGCCTTCACCCGCAACGGTGGAAAAATCAAAATGCATGAACGATAACGACAGATCATAAGGCCATACTTTCACCAAGGAAGCGAACACGACGGTGATCAGCAGGATGAAGATCGCGGCTGAAATGACGGCGCAATAGGCGAAATACAAGTTGTCTCGCCACGATTGCGGCACGATTTTGTACGGCGTTGATTTGGCCGTAATGGCTGCGCTCTGTTTTCGTTCAACGATGCGGTCTACGATGAAGGCCAGGATGGCCGGCAGAATCAGGATAAGTCCCACGGTCGCGCCCATCGACAGATTTTGCTGTCCGATGACGTGCTTGTAAACATCCGTTGCCAGCACGTTGTACTGCCCGCCCACCACTTTCGGGGCGCCAAAATCCGTGAAGCTCATGCTAAAGCAGACGAAAATGGCACTTACGAGTCCGTACTTGACATTCGGCAGCGTGACGGTCAAAAACTTGCGCGTTTTCCCGGCGCCAAGCGTCTCGGCTGCTTCATATAAATTGTAGTCCGCGAACATCAGCGAGGCGGCGAGGATCAAATAGGCTTGCGGGAATGTATAGATGACCTCAGAAATGATGATCCCGACCGGTCCGTACAGCTCGATCTGGATGCCATGCTCAAACATTCCGAAAAACCCTTTGGTAATCAACCCTTGATTGCCGAACAAATAGGTGAGGGCGATCCCGTGCATCATCGTCGGTGAAAACAAGGGAAGCAGTGCGACATACCGGAAAAACACTTTCCCTTTCATGTCCGTTCGCGTCAGCGCGTATGCGTACAAAAAGGCGAGCGAGACGGAAATCAGTGTCGTTACAACCGAGATGTACATCGTGTTGGAAAACGAGAGCGAAAGCGCCGGGGTAGAGAAATAGTGGATGAGATTGGTCAACCCGATATAGTTGCCTTGGCTGTCCACGAACACTTTGCTGAACAAATCGCCCAATGGCAGCAGCACGCTGATAAACAGGCTCACGACCATCGCGGTGATCAAAATCTTTTGGAGCCATTCGTCCCGCCCCATTTTCTGACGGACGACTCTAGTCGAAAACATCGCATCACCCCCTCGTCACTTTGCCACTTTCGCCTGATCAAACGAAATCAGGCGCTCCATCGGCAGCTCAAGCCAAACCGGTTTGTTTTTGGACAAGCGCAAGCGCGTTGCCTGGTGCATGGGCAAATCGATCGTCATGAACGACTCCGCATGGTCCCCCGCATCAGAGCGCAGCTGAAGCAGCACGCGGTAGATCGAGCCTCGAAATTCCATGTCTCTGACGATCGCTTTGATTCCATACCCTTCGTCATCGTTTTGCTGCTCCACGACGTGGACGTTTTCCGGACGAATCGCCAGCAGTCCATTTTGCTCTTGCTGCAATCCGGCAAAGTGGTTCGGTTCAAAGAAATTGATCGCGCCGATGAAATCAGCGACAAATGGCGAATTTGGCCGATCGTACACTTCCTGCGGTGACCCCACCTGCACGACTTCCGCATTGTTCATGACGACGATTTTGTCCGCCATTGTGAGCGCTTCGTCCTGATCGTGCGTAACCATGATCGTTGTGATCCCGATTTTTTCATGCAGATTGCGGATTTCCCGCCGCAGCTTCAGCCGAACTTTGGCATCGAGCGCGGACAGTGGTTCGTCCAGCAGCAAGAAATCGGGCGACAGCGCGATCGCCCTCGCCAAGGCGATGCGCTGCTGCTGTCCGCCGGAGAGCTGGGATGGATATTTGTCGCGAATGTGGGTCAAGTCGATCAGCCCCAGCACCTCGCTTACTTTATCCGCAATCTCCTTTTTGGACATTTTTTTGGCTTTCAGTCCGTAGGCGATGTTTTGGGCGGCGGTCAAATTCGGAAATAAGGCGTACGACTGGAACATCATGCCGAAATTCCGCTTGGCAGGAGGCAAAGAGGTGATCTCTTTGCCATTGACCATGATCCGTCCGGCGTTCGGCTGTTCCAGTCCGGCGATGATCCGAAGCAGTGTCGTTTTGCCGCAGCCGCTCGGCCCAAGCAAACAGACAAATTCATTCTTCTCCATAGAGATGTTGATATTGTGCAACGCCGTAAACTTTCCAAATGTTTTGGAAATTCCTTGGATGGAGAAATACGACTGGCTCATGATTTTTTGACCTCCTCCCTCTCGCAATGGTGCACACGTCCGATTCCTAGTTTTTCGGCTCGCTCTTTACGCTGAAGCGCTTATCCCACTCGGCCAGCCATTTGTCACGTTCGGTCGCGCTCTTGTTCAGATCGTTTTTCATCAGTTGCTTCAGCGGGTCGGCCGGATAGCCTTCCGGATACACTTGATTAGGGTTGGCGACAGCCAGGATCGCGAAGTTTTTGCCGTACTCCTTCATCGCATCATCCGAGATGGCCCAATCGAGGAATGTTTTCGCCTCTGGCTTGATTTCTTTTTTCTTCACCAGTGCGTTCGATTCCGGGTCCCAGCCAGAGCCTTCTTTCGGGAAGACGACTTCTACCGGAGCGCCTTTTTTCTTCTCCGTCACCCCACGGTAGCCAAAAGAGATGCCGATCGGATACTCGCCCGCTGCAGCCATTTTCGCAGGCTTGGAGCCCGAATGCGTATAGATGCCGATGTTGTCATGCAGCTTGCTCATGTAATCCCAGCCTTGCTTTTCGCCAAACAGCTGCAGGAATGCGGCGATGGTGAAAAATCCCGTGCCGGATGACGACGGATTCGGCATGACGATCAACCCTTTGTACTCGGGCTTGATCAAATCCGCGTAAGATTGCGGGATCGGCAGGTTGCGCTTCTCCAGTTCGACTTTGTTCACAACGAAAGCGGTTTCATAGACATCGATCCCAACCCAATGCGTCGGCTCTTTATCATCTTTAAACTGTGGCGACACTCGCTCTACCCCTTTTGGTGAATAAGGTTCCAGCATGCCGTTATGGTCGGCGACCAGCAAGCTGGAGGCGGAGACACCCCAGACCACGTCTGCTTGTGGATTATCTTTTTCCGCTAACAATTTTGCCGTGATGACACCCGTTGAATCGCGAACGATATTGACTTTGATATCGGCATTGGTCTTCTTGAACGATTCCAGATACGCTTTGATCTGATCGTCTTCCAATGCGGTATAGACCGTGATTTCTTTCGAACCGCCGGATTGCGAGGGATTTGCTTGTGACGTTTCCGCGCTCTTGCCTCCGCCGCAACCGCTCAAAACCGTAATGGCCAAAGCAGTCAAAGCCAATGGATGCCACCATTTTTTCATCTGAATGCCCCCTTTTGGATGGAATTGCTTTTTTCTTTTTTCAGATTCGCTTGAATTTCCTTTGCTTCCTTCTCATTCCCTTTTGTTTCAGCAATCTCCTTGTTTTTCCTTGGGATTTTTCCAACCACACTCCATTCTCGCTATGATTCCACGAAATTTGATTGTTTTTTGCTTTTTTTAGTTGATTTTACTTTGGTTGTGATTATTATATAATTAATTGAGCAAAAATTTCAAATATTTTTTATCTACATTTTCAGCAAAATGAGGTGTTGCCATGGAATACTTGACCCTGATGTATGAACAGCATGTGATCGCCAATCTGGAGATGTATATACGGGTCTTGATCAGTGCGGTTCTCGGCTTATTCATCGGTTGGGACCGATCGTTCCGGCACAAGCCTGCCGGGCTCAAAACGTATACGTACGTATCGGTCGCATGCACCCTGATCACGCTGGTCTCCATTTATTCCGCCAAAGTGTATGCCATGCCGAACGCCGGGACACAGATGGACCCGATGCGGCTTGCGGCGCAAATCGTGACCGGACTGGGCTTCCTCGGTGCCGGTGTCATCCTGAAGGACGGGCTGCAAGTAAAAGGGTTGACCTCGGCGGCGATGATCTTTTTTGCAGGCGGAGTTGGCATCGGAATCGGCGCAGGGTTTTACGGCATCGTCATTTTTTCCGTGCTGGTCACGTTTTTGTGCGCGCGCTTCAGCTCCCGTTTTGAAGAAAAATCGCTTCGCCGCACCGCCGAGCATCCGCAAGTTCACTCGACACACGAACCGTTTCATGAATCACATTCCTATAAAGAGCATGGTTGATGGCGAGGTGAGGAAGCGAGCTTTGCAGCGCTAAGGGAAATAGAAAAAGGAGGGCTCATCCCCTCCTTTTCCCCATTTTTATCCTAGCAGTCGCTGCGGATTCAGCCCTTCCAAAGCCGCTGGTACAAACAGGCCGTCCTTGCGTATCAACACATCGTCAAACCAGATTTCCCCGCCGCCATACTCGGGGCGCTGGATGGAGACCAAATCCCAATGAACCCTGCTGCGGTTGCCATTGTCGGCTTTTTCGTACGCCCGTCCCGGGGTCAGATGGAAGCTTCCGGCGATTTTTTCATCGAACAGCGTATCGCCCATCGGATGGAGAATGCCCGGGTGAAACCCGATGGCGAACTCGCCGATATAGCGAGCGCCTTCATCCGTATCGAGAATGCTGTTCAGTTTTTCCGTATGGTTCGCTGTCGCCTCTACGATTTTTCCAGCCTGGAACTGAAACTGGATGTGCTCAAATGCATGTCCCTTGTACACGCTCCCAATGTTGTAGGAAATCGTGCCATTGATCGAGTCGCGCACTGGCGCCGTATACACCTCGCCGTCCGGAATGTTGCGTTTTCCCGCCGCGATCACCGCGCCAATCCCTTTTATGGAAAAACTCACGTCCGTGCCCGGTCCGACGATTCGCACCCGATCGGTTCGCTGCATCCAATCGTACAAAGGCACAGCCGCATCGTGCATCCGTTTATAGTCAAACGCACATACATCAAAGTAAAAATCTTCAAACATCTCGGTTGGCATTTTCGCTTTTTGGGCCAACGCCGTGTTCGGATAGTTGAGCCGCACACCTTTTATCCGATTATCAATGCGCTCGGCAATCGATTGAAACGCTGATGCATAAAGCCGGTATTTCCCCTCGGGCACGCGGCTAAGCTCGCTGTCGTTTTGCTCGCCATGGATTCCGATATAGCCATCGATTTCATTCCACATCTGCTCTTCCCATTGCGCAAGCTGATTGGCTTGCGTGGCGGTTACACCTTTCAGCCATTCGCTTTGCAGCTGCTGCCGCTGAAGACGAACGTACGGAAATGCGCCTTTGGCATACAGCTTGCGCACCAGTTCGCGAGCAAGCGGCTCCCCTTCGTCAGTCACCGCGATCATGATCCGTTCTTCCGGCTGCACATCCAGGCTGTACGAAACGATATTTTCCGCAATTTTTGCAAGTCGGTTATCTTTCATGTTCAGTCACTCCCTCGTTCTTTTCGCTATCGATCGTAACAACGCAAGATCAGAGAAAGATCAGAGGAAGAGAAAAAGTTTGTCCCGTTTGTCGTTTCTGGCAACAATAAAAAAAGCCTCCACATTACTCATCCGTAATGCAAAGGCTTTGATCGCTTATGTATGGTGCGGTCGAGAGGACTTGAACCTCCACGGTGTTGCCACCACTAGAACCTGAATCTAGCGCGTCTGCCAATTCCGCCACGACCGCAAACATGGTGCCGGCGATAGGACTTGAACCCACAACCCCCTGATTACAAGTCAGGTGCTCTACCAATTGAGCTACACCGGCAATATTGATGGCGGATGGGGTGGGATTTGAACCCACGAGACGAGTTATCCCCGTCTACACGATTTCCAATCGTGCTCCTTCGGCCACTCGGACACCCATCCAGCTTGTACAATTTCATCGCTCGTTCTCGGCGACAAGAATGAGTATACTACGAAACGTTATCCAAAGCAATACCTTTTTTAGATTTCATGAACATAGGTTGTGAGCGGTTCGGGCATACTACTCCCAAAGGAGGGATTCCGATGGACCCGAACCGTCATCTGGATGAAACGGAGTCAATGCTCGCAGATCTGTACGAGATGTACTATCCTCCACGCGACGAGGAAATGTATCACGAAATGGATTTGCTGGAGTGGAATGGCTATTTGTGACAGATGAACAGAAGCTCATTTCCCTGTTCGATTGGCTGTCCAGCATAACCGCCATATTCCGCTTCAATGGTGAAGCCGGCATCGCGCAGCAGCGTGCGGAGGTCGTCCCCCTCATAATAACGCAACCGCAGCTTGTCGCGATGCTCCTCCACCGGCTTTTCCTTGTGGTTGATCCGGTAGATGAGTTCAACATCAAGCAAGCGCAAAATCGGATCAAACGACTTGTTTCCGCCTGCTTTACGTAAAATGGAATGTCAATCGAAAATGGAATTCGCGGATCCTGGTCATACAGAAATGCCGTGTTCTCATACAGGTTTGCCACGCAATCTCCTCCCACATACTCCAGTTCTTTCCACTTTATCACAGACAATCTATTTGCATGTCATTGTTTTTCTCTGGTAATATGATGAAGAGGTCAAGAACGTAAGGAGAAGATTCCCCATGAAATGTAAAATCACCCGCAACGCAGCAAAGAAAATTGCCGAAGTATTGGCTGAAGAGACCGATAAAGAATTAAAACTGCGCGTCTACATCACACACGCACACGGTGACCATGCCCATTACGGAATGGCACTGGACAAGCCTACTGACGATGACGTCGTAGTTTCGACCGATAAAGAAATCGATGTCATCTTGAAAAAAGGCGACGAGCTGCTCGACGGTGTTGTCATCGACTATCTCTACCTGCCAGAAGAAGGCTTCGTCATCACCAATCCCGCCAAAGGAAATCATGGCGATCACTAACGAAAAAAAGAAAAAAGCGGAGGAAGCATCCAGCTTCAACCGCTTTTTTTGTTAGACTTCCTGTTCTGTCACCTGTTCCATATGCACCTGTGCGGTTTGCAGCAATTCGGTAAAACGATTTTTGGCACTTACCACGACCAGACGGTGGACCGGGCGAGTCATGGCGACGTAGAGCAGCTTGGCATCTTCTTCGTTTCGCCCGTAGTTTTCGGTATCGGCCCCTACAAGAATGACTGCGTCAAACTGCAACCCTTTCGTCATATATGCAGGCATAACCACAATGCCCTCGGGGAACTCGGTATCTTTCGAGGAAAGCAGGACCGCTTCCGGCAAGCCTGTCTTTATTTGTTTATGCAGCTTTTTGCATTGCTCCATCGACTTTGCCACGATCGCGATCGAGCGAAATCCTTCCCCTGCAAGTTTGCCAGCATGCAAAATCACCGCGTTCGCCTCATCCGCTGCCTTCTCGCTATGCTGGTAAAGCGGTTTCTTGCCGTGCCGTAATACGGGTTTTGCCAAAAACAAATCTGGAATATCGATTTTTGCCAATACCTCGTTGGCGCACGTCATAATTTCGACGGTTGAACGATAGCTTTGTTCGAGCT
Organism: Brevibacillus fluminis; assembly: GCF_052072235.1. Classification (GTDB taxonomy): domain Bacteria; phylum Bacillota; class Bacilli; order Brevibacillales; family Brevibacillaceae; genus Brevibacillus_D; species Brevibacillus_D fluminis_A. The sequence continues at coordinate 3,314,611 of NZ_CM125436.1, forward strand.
TGTAAAACTGGACAGAGCTACCCGCAAATACACCTTTCATCAGTTCATTCCAGGAATGCAGCCCACGGTAGGCATGAATTCCCTGGGCCATATCACCCACGATGGTGACGGAATTACGCTTGGTCGCAAGCGAGACGATCAATATCTCCAGTGCGCTCAAATCTTGCGCCTCGTCCACCACCGCATGATCAAAACTGCCCGCCTGACTCATCCCTTCCAATGCATGCTGCAAATACAGCAGCGGCGCCAAATCCTCCGTTTCAATCCGTTCGGCAGCAAAGATTTCAGCAGACGTCCTTGCTGTATCGGCCAAGACTTCCGCACGATTCTCCAGCTCCTTGGGAGCAAATTTCTCCAAAAGCTCCCGACTTGCAAATAGCTCGGTATACACCGTAAACACATCGAGTGTCGGCCAAGCGGCAAAATACTTATCGAGAATCGTATCGATATTTTTTTCAAACTTGGCGAGCGCTTGCTTATCCAAATCCACTTTCAGTTCGCGCAGATGAGCGTACACCATCTTGTTCAGCTGCTGTTTGAGATGCTTGCGCAATTGGACAAGGCGCTCACGGAATGGAAGATTGGCATAATGCTCCGTGAACAGCTGTTTGATCTCACTACCATCGATCGCGAACACATGCTTCGTTCTGCTGTAGATGAAGCTTAACCGTTTATAATTGATCTGTGTCTCGATCAAGTCTGCCAAATAGGCATCAAGCGTCGCTTTGCACGCGAGCGAGCCTTTCATGTGCATCCGATGACGCGCTTCTCGCCGTAGCGCTTCCCGGTTCTCTCCCTCTTCGAAAAATAGCTGCAGCGGTTTGTTCGGATCGAGAATCCGCCAGCCTTTCGTCATGAGCGGCTTCACCAGCTTGGCTGCCCAATCCATAAAAGTCGACTGCTGTACGTCTTCCACCCCCAGCTCAGGGAGCACTTCCGATATGTACGTCAAAAAGAGTCGGTTCGGCGCGAATACCATGAACCGCTTGGACGCGAGCGAATCTTGATAGTTGTAGATCAAGTACGAGAGCCGATGCAGGGCGATCGTCGTCTTTCCGCTGCCTGCCACCCCTTGCACAAGAATCGGCCGGTCTTTTTCCGCGCGGATAATATCGTTTTGTTCCGACTGGATCGTGGCGACGATATCTTTCAAGCGGCTGTCATTGGTTTGATCGAGGCTGGCCGACAAAAATTCGTCGATGTAGCCTTCATCAAGAAAATCGTCCGGATCGGACATTTCCCGATTGATCGTTTCCTTTACAGCCCCATCGTAAATGCCTGTGATCTTGCCTTCCTCGATCGCAAAGTTGCGCTTCAGTTTGACCTCGCCTCTGACGATTCCTTGTGGCGTTCGATAAAAGGCGTCCTTGCTCTCGCCGCTATAATACAGGCTGGCAATCGGGGCACGCCAGTCGACAACGATCGAATCCATAGTATCGCTGCTCACTACGCCTCGTTTTCCGATATAGACGCTGTCCGTTTCATACGTCTCGTCTTTCATAAAATCAACGCGGCCAAAATACGGCTTCAAGCGCGATTGCTGAAGATAGGTCAACGTTTTCGCCAGGCCAGCGTTCACGATTTGCTTCACATAATCGTCAGTTGGATCTTTAATTTCCTCTTTGATCCAATCCACTTCTTTGTCGATCAGGTCGATTGTCTCATCCAATCGTTTTTGTTCCAATTGGTAAGCGCTGTGCTTTGTTGTCATTCGCATACCCTCCCTTTTCGCCAGTCCGATCACGAGTAAAGCGAGTGGCCAAACCAGGTTTTACAGAGTGAAAAAAACATCCATTCGCAACGGCGTGGATGTCATTAATGCTTAAACTTATTCTCTTCAAGGTCTTCAACATATTGTATGGAGTCAAGGTTGGCTTTCAGCGAGGCTTTGACTGCGTCGATATATTTACGTCTGAGCGCTTGCTGCTCCGCTTTTTCTTCCTCCGTCAAACCAGGGCCTTTTGCCTTTTTGGCCAGTTCGTTAATGCGTTTAATTTCTGCGTCGGTAACCATAACTTCTCCTCCCTCACCATCGTGCTGACCAGCTATAATCAAACATCTATCTATTATAGCAAGAGGCGGAAGTCAAACACAAGAGGGGAACTGTTATTTTTTCCAGTTGATTGGTATCTTCAATGTCTGACCTTCATAGATGATGACATCCTTCATTTCGTTCAACGCCATGATCTGATCGATCAAGTCGCTAATTTCCAAACCGGTATCCGCGCGGTAAGCAGAAGCGATCTCCCATAGGCTGTCACCCTCCTGAACCGTAATCACCTTGACCGGAACCGATGTCGTTCCTTCTTCCGATGCGAACACGAAGCTTGTCAAAAAATAGCTGAATAGCGCGATAAGTGCAAGAATAAAAAGGGCTTGTCCGCGTGTAATCGAAAGTTTGCGTCGCTTTGTCGTTGTTTCTTTATTCAAATGATGTGATGGTACATAAACATATCCTACCATAGTTACGACCCCCAAACAGATGTTCGTTTTGTTCTGATACGATCATAATACGAACACATGTTCATGTCAAGAAAATTGTCGAACTTATGTTTGTCGAACAGGAATTCCCGTGTTATAATAGAGAAAAATGGTAAACGAATTGGGGTGTCAACGTGTCCAAGCTATCGAACCGTCAACAATCCATCATCGATTTTATTCGCAAGGAAGTAAAAGACAAGGGCTATCCGCCATCTGTTCGGGAAATCGGAGAGGCTGTCGGCCTTGCTTCCAGTTCTACCGTACACGGACATTTGGCTCGTCTGGAGAAAAAGGGACTCATTCGCCGAGACCCTACGAAACCGCGCGCAATCGAGCTTTTAAGCGATGAGGGTCGCGTTGCTGACGATTTTCCTGATTCTGTCGTACGCGTACCCGTTGTGGGAAAAGTAACAGCTGGTGTGCCGATCACCGCGATTGAAGATGTGGAAGACTACTTCCCGCTTCCAGAGAGCATCGTGACCTCGGACAAAGTGTATATGCTGCGCGTATCTGGCGAGAGCATGATCGAAGCGGGGATTTTGGACGGGGATTATGTGATTGTTCGCCAGCAAAACGTAGCCAATAACGGCGATATCGTGGTAGCGATGACAGAAGAGGATGAAGCAACGGTGAAACGCTTCTTCAAGGAAAAAAATCATTTCCGGCTTCAGCCTGAAAACGCCGCGCTCGAACCGATCATTTTGGACAGCGTGTCGATTTTGGGCAAAGTCATCGGCGTGTACCGGTTACTCCACTAAGTTACCTGAACGTTTCAAACAAAAAGGAAACGAACCCTTTCACGGATTCGTTTCCTTTTTTCATTCGCGATGGCCGCCCTATCAGCGTCAAGGCCCGATTTAGATCGCCAGGAAAAACCAGACAATCATGACGATCTGTAAAAAGACTTTCATGACGGCGCTACCCAAAAACGCAACGACGGAACCAACCCCCGCTTTGACAGCGTGTTCTAGCGGCTGCCGCTGCACAATCATCTCGACAATGATGACCAGCGCGAACGGAAACAGAATGATGCCAAACGGCGGAAACAAAACAGCCCCCAAAATGACCCCGACAATCGAGGCGAACTGCGACCATTTCGATCCCCCGTATTTTTTGACAAAATATGCGTTCGTGAAAAAATCGGCTCCATACAGTAAAAGAGTCATGATTGCCATGCCCCACCAAAACGATGCCGGCAGCCCTGCACCCGGTCCCGCAATCGTGAACTGGTACAGCAGGAACCCCGCCCACAACAGCAGCATTTCCGGCAGCACCGGGAAAAAGACGGCAATTATGCTGGCAGCAAACAGCGCTGCTATGATAACCCATAGGACAATGTCCATTTTCAATCCTCCTCCATGCACCAACCACTCGGCGTTACTCGTACTAGTATGTACGAATCAATGATCGTTCGGTTACAAAAAAAGACATAGGGCTTCTGTCAATCGCCGATATGATGCTGGCTTTTCCATTCAAAAATTTCATCAACAGCTTTGCGATACCCACCTGATCGCTGGAAGGATTCCCCGATCCTTGCAGCAGCTTCTTTGAAAGAAGGGTCTTGCAGCACATGTTCTGCGGTTTCACGCAGTTGACTTGCAGTCAAGCTTTGCATTTGCAATGAAAGGCCTGCTCCGATCTTGGCAACCCTCTCGGCAATAACTGGCTGGTCCGCGCTTTGTGGGAGTACAACGAGCGGAACTCCGAAATAGAGCCCTTCATTGGTGCTGTTCATTCCGCCATGCGTAATAAATAATTTCGCCTGTTTTAATACTTCCGGTTGTGGAACATACCTTTTTACAATGAAGTTTGCAGGAATATCCCCCAAATCAGAAATTTGAACTTTATTTCCAATCGACATGAGAATCGTATGTGCTGTGTCCTCAAATGCCTGAAAACAAAGCTGATAGAAATCAATCGATTGGTTTACGATCGTTCCCAGTGAGATGTAAATGGGGCTTTTTCCCTTGATTGCAGAAAGGTCGAACGCTTCCTGCGTGAATCGTGAAGAGATGGATGGACCGACAAATTTGTATGTTGGGTCAAATGCTTCTCCATAAGGTTGAAACTCCCTTGTTATATACACGATCGTTAGCGGTGCAGGATTACAAAAAACTTCATATGGAGACTGGATCTCCACCTCATATTTTTCCTTCACCATTTTCGTCAGGTTTTGATAGTCAGCTTGAATTGGTTTCAAGAGATCACCAGGAATTTTTTCAGTGAGCTGTTCCAGCATTTTATCGAATGACTCTTTTGACTGCGCAAACGAAGTACAAGAACTAATAGCAGGAAGCTTCAGGATCTGGGCCAGTATCCGTCCACAGCCAAACATGGAATCATGAATGATGTAGTCAAAATGCTCCCCTTTTATCTGGTCCAGAACGCTTGGTATGACGACATCTGCCGTATGCAAAAGACCGTTGATTCTTTCAAGCAAATAATTTCTTCCACCTGAAAGAAACGCTTTGATAAAATTTTGACCGTCAAACGTTCGTACAGTCGCTCCCGTCTGCTCCATACGCTCGCGAAAATCTTCGATTGTGACGTACACGACTTCTTCTCCACGCGCGATCAGTTCTTGCACCACTCCAATTGTTGGGTTGACATGTCCCTCTGAGCCACCATTAATAAATAATACTCGTGCCATATGTACCGCTCCTTTGGCTACTTTATGCAAGAGTAACGGGCGCACCGTCCCGCCCCATCGCTCAAAGCAAATAATGGAATCAAGTTTATCATAGCCATCCATGCAGCGCAAAAACAAAACCCCTCGCACCAGATGGCACAAGGGGTCTCGCTGATTAATAAATGTTCATGTATTGCTCGCGCTCCCAATCGTGGACACGCGTGCGGAAAATATCCCATTCGATTTCTTTTGCTTCGACAAAGTGCAGCAGTGCATGCTCGCCCAGCGCTTCGCAGATGACTGGGTCCTTTTTCAGGCAGTCAACCGCTTCTTTCAAGGACGCTGGCAAGTTTTCGATGCCTCTTTCTTCGCGCTCGGCATCGGACATCACGTAGATGTTGCGGTCTACGGATGGTGGCAGCTCGATTTTGTTTTTGATTCCGTCCAAACCGGCTTTCAGCAAAACTGCCAATGCCAGGTATGGGTTTGCAGCTGGGTCCGGGTTGCGCACTTCGATACGAGTGGACAGGCCGCGTGCTGCAGGAATGCGCACCAATGGCGAACGGTTTTTCGCGGACCATGCTACATAGCAAGGTGCTTCATAGCCTGGAACCAAGCGCTTGTAGGAGTTAACCAATGGGTTGGTGATCGCTGCGAAACCGCGAGCGTGTGCCAGGATCCCTGCGAGATAGTGACGCGCTGTCTCACTCAAGCCCAATTCGTCTTTCTCATCGTAGAACGCGTTTTCTTTGCCACGGAAGAGGGATTGGTTCGCGTGCATACCGGAACCTGCTACGCCGTACATTGGTTTTGGCATGAATGTCGCATGCAGACCATGTTGGCGAGCGATCGTTTTCACGACCAGTTTAAAGGTGAGGATTTGGTCAGCAGCTTGTACCGCATCCGCATATTTGAAGTCGATTTCGTGTTGACCAGGTGCCACTTCATGGTGGGACGCTTCAATCTCCAGACCCATTTGCTCGAGGGCCAGTACGATGTCGCGGCGGCAGTTTTCGCCCAAATCAAGCGGAGCGAAGTCGAAATAACCACCTTGGTCGTTAAAGTCGAGTGTTGGTTCACCTTTTTCATTCATTTTGAACAGGAAGAATTCTGGCTCCGGTCCAACGTTGAAAGAAGTGAAGCCCATGTCATTCGCTTCTTTCAGCACTTTTTTGAGGATTTGGCGCGGGTCGCCTTCAAATGGTGTGCCGTCTGGATTGTTGATGTCACAGATCAGACGAGCCACTTTGCCGGATTCGGTTCCCCATGGGAACACAACCCACGTATCAAGATCTGGAGCAAGATACATATCGGATTCTTCGATGCGAACGAAACCTTCGATGGAAGAACCGTCGAACATCATTTTGTTATCCAGCGCTTTTGGCAGTTGGGACAATGGGATTTCCACGTTTTTGATAATCCCCATCAAATCGGTGAATTGCAAACGAATGTACTTCACATTTTCTTCTTTTGCCAAGCGCAAAATATCTTCTTTTGTATACTTGCCCATTCTTTTTCTCTCCTCCTAGTGCTTATGTTATCTTAGTGGAAGAACCGCGAAAGCTCCCCACGGATTAAAGATGTGTCATTTAGGCGGGACGGATTCATGATTTGCGTTTTCAACAGCTGACGCAATTCTTTGTCGGACATTTCCTTCCGTTTTGCCTCGGATTTTTCCGTAATAACCGTTTTCTCTACAGGCGGTTTCTGGATTAGCAGGACCTGTTTAATGCCAGCGATATTCAGGCCTTTTTCGATCAGTGCCTTGATTTCAAGCAGCTGATCAACGTCGTTAAAGGAAAAAAGACGTTGTTTGCCTTCGGTACGTGCTGGTTGGATCAAGCCATTCTGTTCGTAGTATCGAATCTGTCGAGCAGTGAGTTCGGTTAACTTCATCACGATGCCAATCGGAAAGAGCGCCATATTTCTACGGATCGTATCACTCATATGAGTCTCCTCCTCTCGTAAACCGATTCATACCCCTATTGTATTCGCGTCAGCCTTATCTGTCAATCACTGTTAGAAAAATTGACACGAATTAGTCAAACGCAAGTGTTTGGTACGACCAACATGATCGATTCGCTCGAAAAAAGCCGGTCTTCCCTGCTAGGAGAAACCGGCTTTCCCATTCTTGCATCCTTATTTCAAATCCAACAGCCCTTGCGCCAGCAAACCATCCAACGCAGTCAATACACCCACTTTTACATGCGAGTAGGTCAAACCGCCCTGTACAAAGCCCATGTACGGCGGACGGATCGGACCGTCTGCAGACAGCTCCATCGTTGCGCCCTGCACGAAGCTGCCCGCCGCCATGATGACGGGGTCGGCATAGCCCGGCATTTCGCTCGGATACGGAGTGACATGGGCATCGACTGGTGACGCCTTCTGAATGCCTTGGCAAAACGCGATGAGGCGCTCGGCCGTGCCGAACTCGATCGATTGGATCAAATCCGTGCGCGGCTGGTGCCACAGCGGGTTGGTCTTAAAGCCGAGGCGCTCAAGCATGCCGGACGAGAACACCGCTCCCTTAACCGCTTCGCCGACGACGTGCGGTGCAAGGAAAAAGCCTTGGTACATCTCGTGCAGCGAATAAAGCGTCGCCCCGCCTTCCGCACCGATCCCCGGCGCTGCCATGCGGTAGGACGCGAGACGGACGAGGTCAGCGCGGCCGCAAATGTAGCCGCCTGTTTTCGCCAGGCCGCCGCCCGGATTTTTGATCAGGGAGCCAGCCATAATGTCGGCGCCTACTTGGAGCGGTTCTTTGTCTTCCGTGAATTCGCCGTAGCAGTTATCGACGAATACGATCAGATTCGGGTTGATTTCTTTAATGAACGACACCATTTCCTTGATCTTGGCAATCGTAAACGACGGGCGGTCCGCATAGCCGCGGGAGCGCTGGATGCCGATTACTTTCGTTTTCGGCGAGATCGCGTTCGCGACGCCATCGAAGTCGACATCACCGTTTGCCAAGAGCGGCACCGCTTGATAATCGATGCCGAACTCTTTTAAGGAGCCTTGGTTTTCTCCGCGAACGCCGACCACTTCTTCAAGCGTATCGTACGGTTTGCCGGTCATATAGATCAGTTCATCGCCAGGGCGCAGCATGCCAAAAAGCGTGATTGCGATTGCATGCGTGCCGGACACGATTTGCGGGCGGACGAGCGCCGCCTCTCCGCCGAAAACATCCGCATAGATGGATTCCAGCGTCGAACGGCCGGTATCGTCATAGCCGTATCCGGTTGACGGTGCGAAATGAAATTCGTTGACGGCATGCTTTTGGTACGAGCGCAGCACCTTCAGCTGGTTGAAGTCGACCATTTGATTGATTTCCTGATGACGCTTGGCGATCATCGCCTCGACTTCTTCCACGATCGGCTTCAATTGCGCCCCGTGCGTAAATAATTCATACATTGTAACTGACTCACCTTTCTCCTCATTCTGCGGTTGCTATCTGTTGTCCAGTTGGTTCATTCACGAATTCAGCGATTTTGCCGTAGATCGGGTTATCCCGGTTCAGGCGTACCTGGATGCGATACGCATCCTCTGCCTCGTCAAAAGCTTGCTCCATATCAACGCCCGCCCGATGCAAAAGCGAGAGAATGTCCCCCCGATCCGCTGGCACGTTGAGCGTCAGCGACTGATACGATGCGAGCACCTGCTCTTCAATCTGTTTGCGCAGTTTTGCCAAATCGTTTTCATCGTTCGCCGAGATTAATACAGAGCGTTCCACTTTCGGCAAATAGTGATCCGGACCGATCAGGTCGCGCTTATTGAACACGACCAGCTGCGGGATGTCTTCTGCATCCAGCTCGCGCATCACTTTTTCGACCACTTCCATGTGGATGGCGAGGTCGGGATGATGGCTATCCACCACATGCAAAATAAAGTCCGCTTCCTTGACGCCTTCCAATGTCGAACGGAAGGCGGCCACCAGTGCCGTCGGCAAATCTTGAATAAAACCGACCGTATCCGTCACTAACACTTCCAGACCGTTTGGCAGTTGAAGCTGACGGGTGGTCGGATCAAGCGTAGCGAACAGCTTGTCCTCCTCCAGCGTGCCGGCGTTCGTCAGGCGGTTCAAAAGCGTTGACTTGCCCGCATTGGTATAGCCGACCAACGCGATTTGGTACACCTGGTTTTTTTTGCGGCGCTCACGGTGCAGATGGCGTGTACGAACCACTTCATTGAGCCGGTCTTTCAGTTCGCCGATCCGTCTGCGAATATGGCGCCTATCCGACTCCAGCTTGGATTCGCCGGGACCGCGCGTACCGATCCCGCCGCCGAGACGGGACAGGTTTTTCCCCTGTCCGGCCAGCCGTGGCAGCAAGTAATTGTACTGCGCCAGCTCCACCTGGATTTTCCCCTCGGAGGACTGGGCGCGCAGCGCAAAAATATCGAGGATCAACTGTGTGCGGTCGATTACTTTGCAGTCGAAGACTTTTTCCAGATTCCGATTCTGGCTTGGTGACAGCTCGTCGTTGAAAATAACCAGGTCAATATCCAGTTCTTCGGCTCGCTGGGCGATTTCCACCATTTTGCCTGAGCCTAAATACCAGGCGGCATCAACCCGGTCGCGGTTTTGCGTTACGATGTCAACCACTTGTACGCCTGCCGTCTCCGCCAAGTCTTTCAGCTCTTCGAGTGAGAGGCGCATCCGTTCTTTATCGCGTGTATCGAGCAGACAACCGACAAGGATAGCGGTCTCCCTCGTTTTCATCTGGCCAAGATTCATTTATTCACTTCCCCTCTCAGGTTATCATACCATACTTGGCAAATCTTACGTAAACGCCGGGAGCAATGCCCGTGTCCCGTCAAAAAACGAGGTCCTCCGCCTTTATCGTCATCAATTGCTCGACGGTTGGCTCGTGTACCTTGACCATCCGGACTGCATGCGTCCGGATCGCTTGCTCCAGCATGTTGCGGACATAGCGGGCATTGCTGAAATTGAACAGGAACGGATCATTTTTGACCCGGATCAGCTGGTGGCGCAGCTTGTCACGAGCGGCCTCGGACAATGCGTACTCTTTCTCGGTGATGATGAGATCGGAAATGCGCATGAGGTCGTCGACGTTATAATCATGAAAATGGATCTGGATCGGAAAACGGGACGGAAGGCCGGGATTGATTTGCAAAAACTCTTCCATTTCGTCGGTATAGCCCGCCAAAATGCAGATGAACTCCGTTTTCTGGTCTTCCATCGCTTTCGTCAAGCAATCGATGGCTTCCTTGCCAAAATCTTTTTCGCCGCCGCGCGCAAGCGAATACGCCTCATCGATGAACAGGATGCCGCCCATTGCCTTTTTGATCAAATCCCTTGTTTTCTGTGCGGTATGGCCGATGAACTCCCCAACCAGGTCCGCACGCTCCACCTCTATCAGATGTCCTTTACTCAATATGCCCATCTCTTTGCATATTTTGCCGACGATCCTTGCGACCGTCGTTTTGCCTGTTCCCGGGTTGCCTTTAAACACCATATGGTACACTTGCTTTTCAATGCGAAGCTTATGCTTTTCCCGCTCCTGATTCATCCGCAGGAGCGCATAAATTTCGTACATCGTTCGTTTGGCTTCCTGCAAGCCGATCAGCCTCTCCAATTCATCAAACACGTTTGCGAGGCCTGCGTTTGCCGTAATGCGCACATTTTCCGCCATCGTCTGCGGTTCTTTTGCCTTTTGCGGCGGCTGATTAATGACGACTTGTATGCGGTGGGAGGAAGATTCCGTCGTTTTTGCCGCGGGATTGCTGGGTGCATACGGTTGTGGTTTCACCTGGTTCACCTGCCCTCTCCTGATGGCCCCGCACATCCATTGTGAGCTGGAGCGGGATGGGGTTGATCTACCTCAAGTATACGCATGCCCAAGGAAAAATTTCCCGAAACCGGAAAGATTCCGATGGGAACAAAAAAAGCCGCCCGTCTGACGGACAGCTTTTCCAATCGTTACGCCTGGTTGTTCTCTTGCGACATCAAGGAAACCGGGCGCTGCGGCGTGAATGTGGAAATCGCATGCTTATATACAAGCTGTTGCTTACCTTCACTATCGATCACGATTGTAAAATTGTCAAACGCTTTAATATAGCCGCGTAATTGGAATCCGTTTACCAGATAGATGGTCACTGCAATATTTTCTTTGCGCAATTGGTTCAAAAACGTATCTTGAATGTTGATTGTCTGTTTCATGAAAACTACCTCCTACAAGGACTTGTAAATTATATATTCGGCGTACGGGAAAACTTTCCTGCCAGCGTCTGGCTAATTGTTGCGAAAGCCGCTTCCCGGCTACCGGGTTCGGTCACGTCAAACCATTGAATCTCCGGCATTCTTCGGAACCAGGAGAGCTGGCGTTTGGCAAAATGGCGGGTCCGCTGTTTAATGTCGTTGATCGCTTTTTCCAGCGTGATTTCACCGTACAGATAGGGCACCAATTCTTTATAGCCAAGGCCCTGCATGGCAGCACTGTTTGGATCGAAGCCGCGATCCAGCAATTCTCGCACTTCCTCCACCAAGCCCGCCTCCATCATCAAATCGACTCGGTGATTGATCCGTTCATAAAGAAGCGCGCGGTCCATCGTGAGCCCGATGATCATGACATCATAACCGGACTGCTCCTCGCGATGCTGGTAATCAGCCATTCGGCTGCCGGTCACTTCATAAATCTCGATGGCCCGAATGACCCGCTTCACATCATTGGGGTGCAGACGCGCTGCGGTGATCGGGTCGATCGCAGCGAGCCTTTGGTGCAAGGCATCGACGCCTTCCAGCTCGGCGTAGCGCTGCAGCCTTTCGCGCAGTTCCACATCCTGCGCCGTATCGGCGAATTCATACGCATGTGTCACAGATTGTATGTACAGGCCAGTTCCCCCGACAATGAAAGGAATATGCCCTCTTTGATTGATCTCGCTTATCAATCGACGTGCCATCGTCTGGAAGATGGCAACCGAATACTCTTCATCTGGCTCTACAATATCGATCAGGTGATGCGGCACCATAGCCCGCTCCTCCGGCGATGCTTTGGCCGTACCAATATCCATCCCACGGTATACCTGCATCGAATCGCCCGAAAGAATCTCTCCGTCAAACGCACCAGCCAGCTTCAAGCTTAGTTCCGTTTTTCCGACGGCTGTAGGTCCTACGATCACAACCAGTTTTTCCTTTTGTGCCATGTTCACTCCCCTCCGCCTATCTCTCTAAAGCTGTAAACGGCTTGGCGCTCACGCTTCCGATACGGGGTGAAACCGAATCGTTCATGAAGCCTTCCCTCGCTGACTTCTTTCAGCACGACTCTGCGCCTCGCTACGCGCAACGCTTCCTGCACCGCTTCCGCCGAAATCGTTTCAGCATTTGCAAAAACTCGCACGCCGCCGATCCCCGCCGATGCCTCCACCGTCGTCTCGAACATCGGATCAAAGTACACCACATCAAACGACTTGTCCTCCATGCTGCGCATGACGTCCAAATGATGTCCCGCGATGACTTCAACCCGGCGCATCGCACTCTCCAGCGCGTCGGAGCCGTTTCGCCAACGCTTCATTCCGTCTTCCACCAATTTGGCGATGATTGTCTGCGATTCGATTCCTGCCACTCGACCGTTCTCGCCGGCAGCATACGCAAAGACAATGGCATCCGCCCCCAACCCGAGCGTTGCGTCAAGCACTTCGTCTCCTGGTTGAATTTGGCAGACAGAGAGCATAGTATCAGTATCGCCGCGCTCCAAACGCTTTATACGAAAAGCCGAATTGTTCGGATGAAAAAAGAAAGCAGGTTGATCGGGAATTTCGAGTCGCGCTCCTTTGGCAGAGACCACCAGGACCGCATCGTCCTGATGCTGCCTGCGCAGCTGTTGGATTGATGCCTCTCGCCGCAAGACGAGCGGCAAGGCGAAGCTCTCAGCCAATTCAATTGCATGGGCCATCGTCGTTTCGTTCGGCTCAAGCCCTGTTGTGATTATCACTGCACCATCACTCGCTTACTCAAAAATCAAACGGTCTACGCCTGTTTTCCTTGCATAGGCAAACGAATGACCAACATTATTTTACACAATTTATACAGGCGAAGTAAAATTGACCACTCTGTTTGATTCTGCAACTTCATTAACGATTTGTAAATGAAAATTCATGAAAACTGTGCTACGATACACAATGTTCATTCGCAGACTGCATACGGAGGTACTGAAATGGAAGACTCCCCCATACAAAAACAAAACGATCAGCAATCGTATCATTTGGCAAAGCTGACCTGGCCGATTTTTTTGGAGCTGCTCTTGTTCACTTTGATGGGCAGCGCTGATACGTTCATGCTGAGCGGCGTGTCTGACCGTGCCGTGTCGGCCATCGGCGTCGCAAACCAATATATTTTCATCGCGGTCCTCGTTCTGGAAGTGATCGGAAACGGCGCTTCCATCGTCGTCGCTCAATACATCGGTTCCAAAAAGTGGCGGGAGGCCGCAAAAATATCGGCTGTCGCCTTGACCCTGAACCTGGCCATCGGTCTTTTGATCAGCGCTGCCTTCGTCTTGTTCGGCAGAGCGTTGCTGCAGGCGGTCAATCTGCATGGCGACCTGTTCGACTATGCGCAGCATTATTTGCTTGTCGTTGGCGGCGGTCTGTTTTTGCAAGCGCTCATCAATACGTTGGCAAGCCTCATCCGCACGTATGGCTTTACCAAAGAAAGCATGTATGTCTCATTCGGGATGAATCTTATCCACATCGTCGGAAATTATTTGCTGATTTTTGGCCATTTCGGTTTTCCCGAGCTGGGCGTCACAGGGGCGGCGATTTCCACCGTCATCAGCCGCGGCGTGGCCATGCTTGTGTTTTTGTGGATGCTGTACCGGGTGATGGAAGTCAAAATGGAAAAGCGCGATTACGTTTTCATTGGCAAAGAACATGTCGGCAAAATTTTGCGAATTGGCATTCCATCCGCATTTGAGCAAATCACCTACAGCGCCTGCCAGTCCGTTTTCCTTTACTATGTGACATTTTTGGGCGCCGAATCGCTGGCCTCGCGCCAATATGCCATGAATATTTCCATGTTCATCTATATGTTCAGTCTGGCGATCGGAATGGGGACATCGATCATTACGGGCCGCCTGGTGGGTGCCGGGCGGCTGGAGGAAGCATACAAGCGGGTTTGGAGCAGCCTGCGCTGGGGTCTGGTACTCACAGTGATCGTCAATGTCATCGCGATCTTGTTCCGGGAGCAGCTCATCCGTATTTTCACCACCGATCCGGAAATCATCCGATTAGGCTCGCAAGTGATCTTGCTGAGCATCCTCTTGGAAACAGGGCGCGTTTTCAACCTGATACTGATCAGCTCCCTGCGCGCAGCCGGCGATGCCAAATTTCCGGTCTATATGGGATTGTTATCGATGGTCGGAATGAGCTTGCCGCTCGGCTACGTGCTCGCCTTTCATTTCGAACTTGGACTGCCCGGCATTTGGCTGGCCATCGCTTGTGATGAATGGACGCGCGGCATCATCATGTTTTTCCGTTGGCGCAGCAGGGCATGGGAGAAAAAAGGGCTGGTCTCACCTTCCGAGGAAGCGGACGGCATCGCGGCCTCGACCTAGTTTTCCATTGTTCCCAGCGTAAAAAGCTGTCGATTCCCATACTTTGGATGTATTTATCTTGTCGAATGAAATCAGAAAATATAACTAAAGTTAGATCATTTTTCCAATTTTTTGTGATAGGATAGATAGTGTTCAAAAAACATGGAGGTGCGTTTTACGTGGAATGGTATGTAAAGGTATTAAAGCAGTACGCAGTTTTTCAAGGGAGGGCTCGTCGTAAAGAATATTGGATGTTCTTCCTGATCAGCGCAATCATTTCCATTGTACTCTCAATCATTGAGAACCTGATCGGTCTTCCCCAAATCCTTTCGACGATTTACACCCTCATCATTCTGCTGCCATCGCTCGGCGTTGGTGTTCGCAGATTGCACGACACGGGCCGCAGCGGCTGGTGGCTGCTCATCTCGTTTATCCCTGTGATCGGAACCATCATTTTGCTTGTCTTCTTGTGCCAAGATAGCCATCCTGACAACCAATACGGTTCCAATCCAAAAGGTCAAACCAATATTTTGATCTAACCGCCCTCGAGCCTTCGTCTTTTGTGAAGGCTCTTTGTTTTCTCAAGAACGTTCGTATTGGAGCAAATCGATTGCGAATGTCGCAAAAAGCCCGCATGAGCCATGAGGGCTTTTATGTCGGACCGGCGGGGGACATGGTTACTCACGCTTGTGTTGCAGCAACGCTTGAAGTAAGGATTGCAGTTCGTTCACAGGCAAAGCCTCCGCCAGCACCGTCGTGAATGTGCTGTAGGCATTGTCGATCTTTACCTGCCCAATGTCTGTCAGGGCTGTATAGACGCTTCGCCGGTCTTCTTCGCAGGCGTATCTGCGCAACGCGCCACAGCCTCTGTGTTCAAAACGGGCAACAAGCCGTGACATCGCGCTTTGGCTTAAGCCGACCATCGACTCGAGCTGCTGTAGCTTCAGCTTTTTTTCAGGCGCTTGCGATAAAAACAACAGCATATAAAATTCTTTCAATGCCAGGCCGTGCTGTTCTTGCAAGGCTTGCTCCAATTGATTCGCCACGCTTATTTGGATGTTGGTCAAGGAAAACCAACTGTTTATCAAGTCATGATTCAGATCGATCCCCATCGTGCCAAGTTCCCTTCATGATAAGTAAAAGCGAAAGTACATCATGTCGCACAACACTATTGGGTTGATTATACCATCTGCATCGCCTATACACGAGTTTTTGCATCGGCGATGAATGCGGTGCAAAAAAGAAAAACCCGTTCCCACGGGCCTCTCCTCATCCTTTATTTTTTCGGAAACCCGAACTGGTACTGCTTCGGAATTGCCGTTTCTTTATTAAGTTCTGCGGCGGCATTCAGCGTCCAGTACGGGTTTTTGAGCATCGCGCGACCGACTGCCACGAGGTCGGCGTCTTCGTTGCCAATCACGGCATTGGCGAGGCCTGGTTCATCCAGTCTGCCTACGGCGATGACAGGCACATCGAGCTGCTGCTTGATTTCTCGCGCCAATGGAACTTGATACGCGACATGCGTGCCTGGTCGGCCAGCCGCCGCAATCGGCCCTTCTCCACCTGCGCTCACATGGAACATATCGACACCGGCCGCCTTGTAGACTTTGCTGAACGCTACACTCTCTTCAATGCCGTAGCCACCCTCCACATACTCCCTGGCAGAAATGCGCATGATCAGCGGCATATCGGCAGGCATTTCACTTTTTGCTGCACGGATGACGTCCACACCGAATTTGGTCAAATCTTTTCCGTACTCATCGTCACGCTTGTTCGTTAACGGGGAATGGAATTGATGGATCAAATAGCCATGTGCGCCATGAAGCTCAATCGTATCCACGCCCGCCTGTACCGCGCGGCGCACCGCATTGCGGAATTTTTCCACCATCTCGTTAACTTCTTCTGTCGTCAGCGCGCGAGGCGTCTTCGATTTTTCGTCAAACGGCACGGCAGATGGTGCTACCGGCACAGCCGCATCTTCTGCTTTGCGACCTGCATGGGCAATCTGGATGCCCACTTTCGCGCCATGGCGATGGCAAGCTTCGACGATACGTGCCAAGGCCGGAATGTGCTCGTCTGACCACAGTCCCAAATCATAATCACTGATGCGGCCGTCCGGCTCGACATCGGTCATCTCGATGATGATCAGCCCTGCACCTCCGATGGCGCGGCTTACATAGTGGGTGTAATGCCAATCATTCGCGATCCCGTCCTTCGCCGTTACGGAGTATTGGCACATCGGCGGCATTACGACGCGGTTTTTCAGTTCCAATCCTTTCAGGCGATACGGGGTGAATAAATCCAGCATGGAAATCTCTCCTTTTTCTATCAAACGGTCATCGCACACATTAAATGCATGCACATACATTTACTTGGGCAAAAAATTACATGCATACGCATACATCTATCATAACGGATTGCGTTGGTTTCGTCAATTCGTGCGAAACAGAGAAAACAGCAGCCTTTACCTCCAGTGTCTATAGCTGCAAAAAACCTTCCCCTGTCGTCATGAGGAAGGTTTTTTGCTTCTCCATTCCTTATCCCAATTCATTGGTTCGCTCACCCTGCTTTTCGCTTGAAACGGTGCCGCTTCCCGCGAATTGATCCAGCTTGTGTTCTTTTTTTGTCAACGAATACCCGTGCATGTTGCTTCCGTTATAGCCCATCTCTTGTTTTTCATTTTTCTCTTCGTTGCCAAGTGACATGCTTCCTTCACCCCCATGCTTATTATCTCCCTCAAATCGGAGAAGACTTCCTTGCGCATCTATAAAAATCATGTGGAAGTTCCATCCTGTTTTTCGGTATTATTTTTTTAATGAGGCCAAGATGACCCGCATTGCGATCCTTACGTAACGAACCCATCTGGGCACAATCTCTTTCCAAAGGAGAAATTCATGCCGAATCAAATTTATAGCGAGCGCCTGACTTTTACGAAACTGGCCGAACACGATTGGGAACTGGTCCGCTCCATCTATTCCAATCAGACGCTCATGCAACACATCGGTGCCACGATGACTGAGGAAGCAATCCGCCTACATTTTGAAAAAGAACTCGCGCCATGGAGTCTTGCATCCACCCATTGGCTCACCTGGATCATCCGCGAAAATGCTTCCGGAAACGACGTCGGTTTCATCAGTATGTGTACCCGTAACCGAGAAATACTCACTGCGGAAATCGGCTTTATCTTTCTGGATGCATACAAAGGCAAGGGCTACGCGACTGAAGCAGTCAAACACATGATCGATTTTGCCACAAAGACGTATGGCTTCAAAAAATTTACGGCGGTCTGTTCGGAGGAGCATGCAGCTTCACGCCGGGTGTTGGAAAAGGTTGGAATGAAACTGGATAAAATCGTGCCGGATTCGACGGAAATCAATGGAAAAATGGTTACCGACTGTTTTTATTCGTTGGAAGTATCGTGAATGTTTTTGCCAAACTTCAAAAAAAATGCGTAAAACCGATGCAGATACCGGCTTTACGCATTTTTTCATGCGTTCAAACGTGTTTACATGACCCGCTTAAACAGCTTTTCCAATTCGTATGACGAAAAATGAATGATGATCGGCCTGCCATGCGGGCAGGTGAATGGGCTGGTCGTGAGCCGCAATCGTTCCAGCAGCGCTTCCATCTCCTGCTGGGTAAGATAGCGATTCGCTTTGATCGAAGCCTTGCAAGACATCATGATCGCCGCTTTCTCCCGCATCCCGCGCACGTCGAACCCGCCTTTTTCGCCTGCTTCCAGCACAACCTGCACCAACTCATCGATGACCTCAAGCTCGCTTCCTTCCGGGAACCAGTGCGGATGCGCGCGGACGATGAACGTCCGATTCCCGAACCATTCAATTTCCAGCCCAAGCGAAATCAGCGTCTCAAGTCGAGCCTTCAGGCGCTCGGTCTCTTGTGACGTGCACTCGATCGTATGCGGAAACAGCATCATTTGGCTGGCGACGCTCTCCGATTTCAGCTTTTCCATGAAATACTCGTAAAAAATTCGCTCTTGTGCCGCATGCTGGTCGATCAAGTACATCCCGTTTTCGTTTTGCGCCACGATATACGTCCCATGCACCTGACCGACAGGAAACATCGGCGGAACGGCTGGATGCGCTTCGCCATCGGCTGGCACATGTGTCGATTCAGACGCATCGGTTGGCATCAGTTCACTCAGCGGCTCATCGGTTCGAGACGAATCATCCGAATGAGCCTCTCTTTGCTCGCCGCCCACTGCATTTTCCGTCCTCTGGGACTGATTCGTCTGCACCGCTGCAACGTTCAGATTTCGCACCTGAATCCGTTCAATCCGTTCATTCCCAGGCGCAGAACCAGCTGGCACTTGCTGTTCCGTACTACCTGCTTCAAAAGAAGTAGGCTGCACACTTTGCGTCTCCTCCACCTGTTCAGGCTGCAGCGTGTCGGTCTGTGCAGCTACCTTTTCCAAAGAAAAAGTTGTATCGACAGATGGGCTTTCAAACTGATCTTGTTGTGGCAGCGGCTTGTCAACCCGCGGCAGCTGCTCGCGCACACGCGCTTCCGGCTGCTGCGGTCGTTCATAGCGTATTTCTGATTGGTACCGGTTCTGCTCCTGCCGACTTCCCAACAAGTTGCCTTCCCGGCTGATCGGCAGTTCAAACGCAGGCTGCACAACTTTCGGCCCCGCTTGTGCTGTCGTCCGCTGCGTCGCAAGCGGCTGCGGAATCGTCAAGCCTTTGCGCAGCGCACCTTTTACAGACGCTTCCATTGCCGCGACCAGTTCGTCCTCCTTGCTGAAGCGGGCCTCCAGCTTGGCAGGATGCACATTCACATCGACCAGCGTCGGGTCCATCTCGATGGACAGACAGACGACCGGAAAGCGACCGATCGGCAGCAGCGTATGATACCCGCGCATAATCGCGTTCGTCAGGGCAAAATTGCGGATATAGCGGCCATTGATCAGCGTGGTCAAATAACTGCGGTTGGCACGCGTCAGCTCGGTTTTGGAGATGAAGCCCGACCAGCGGAAATCCAGTGTCTCGCCTTCGATCGGCAGCATCAGCTTGGCAGCCTGCACGCCATAAATCGCGGCGATGACGTGCAGCAGTTTGCCGTCACCCGACGTTTGCAGGATCGTCTTGTCATTGTGTGTATAGTGAAATGCGATGCCGGGATACGTGAGCGCCAAGCGATTCACATAGTCGGAAATATGGCCGACCTCGGTGGAAATCGACTTCATGTATTTCAAACGCGCAGGCGTATTGAAAAAAAGCTCGCGCACCTGGATATCCGTCCCTTTGACGGTTGCAGCATCGCTCAGTTCCTTCACTTGCCCGGCTTCAATGAGCACGCGCGTCCCTACTTGTCCGCTCGCTTGCGAACTCAACAGCTCGGTCTTGGAGACGGAGGCGATACTGGGCAGCGCCTCCCCCCGAAATCCAAGCGTGTGGATGGAAAACAAATCGCGCGTCGTCTTGATTTTGCTGGTGGCATGACGCTCGAAAGCCCGCTCGCAATCTTCGCGGTCCATCCCGACCCCGTCGTCGACGATGCGAATCAGGTCCAGTCCGCCCTCTTTGATGTGAATCTCGATCCGCTTTGCCTCAGCGTCCACGGCGTTTTCAATCAGCTCTTTTACTACGGAGGCCGGGCGTTCCACCACTTCTCCGGCAGCAATCATGTTGGATAGATGCTCATCCAGCACACGAATCCGTCCCATGTCGCACCCCTTACTGTTTCATCCGTTTTTGCCAATCATACACCTGCATCAGCGCCGCCAATGGCGTCAGCTGATTGGCGTCCACCTTGCGCAGCTCCTGCAGCAGTTCCATCGCCAGCAGCTGATCCGCTGTCAACGCAGGTTCCTCTTTTGCTTGCGGCTGTGGTTCCGGTGCCGCCTGCATCGCTGCGGCCGCCGCTTGCTCCTTGATTGGTTGCTGTTCGGTCGCGAGCGGCGCAGATTGCGCTGCAGGTACTTGTGCCACTTCACGTTCAGCCACAATCTGCGGCGCCGTCCACAGCGAGTCAAACGAAATTTGTTCCGCTGCCGGAGCTGTCGGCTTTTCATTCTCCAGCTCATGCAAAATTTGGCGCGCCCGCGAAATCACCTTATCCGGCAATGCTGCCAGCTCGGCCACATGGATGCCATAGCTTTTGTCCGCTCGGCCCGGCTCGATCCGGTGCAGGAACAGCAGCTTTCCTCCCCGCTCCTCGCAGCGGGCATTCACATTTACGACGCGCGGAAGCATCTCTTCCAAGCGTGTGAGTTCGTGATAGTGCGTGGAAAAAAGCGTCTTCGCCCCGATTTCCTCATGGATATATTCAATAACGGCTTGCGCCAAGGCCATCCCGTCATACGTCGATGTGCCGCGTCCGATCTCATCCAGCAAAATCAGGCTGTTCGCGGTCGCTTTTTGCAGCGCGTTTTTGGTTTCCAGCATCTCAACCATGAACGTACTGTGGCCGCCCACCAAATCGTCCGCAGCGCCGATACGGGTAAAAATCTGGTCGACCAGCGTCAGCTTGGCATACGACGCAGGAACAAAGCAGCCGACCTGGGCAATGACGAACATTAAGGCGATCTGCCGCATGTACGTGCTTTTCCCCGCCATGTTTGGTCCGGTGATCAGCAAAATCTGCCGTCCTTGCTGATCGAGATGGGCATCGTTCGCCACGTACTTTTCCGAGTTGAGCACCGCTTCCACCACCGGGTGGCGACCGTCCGTAATGACGCATTCACCCGTCGTGACGATGTGCGGCCGCGTGAATCCACGCTCATCGCTCACCGTCGCGAATGATTGCAGCACGTCGATGGTAGCGACGCGCTCTGCCAATGCTTGAATGCGTGTCACATGCTTGGCTACTTCCGTGCGGATTTCGGTAAAAAGCTGGTATTCCAGCTCGATCATTTTTTCTTCCGCTTCCAAAATTAGCGCTTCTTTTTCTTTCAGCTCCGGCGTAATATAGCGCTCGGCATTGGTCAGCGTTTGCTTGCGCTCATAACGGTCGAGCGGCACCGACGCCAGGTTGGCTCTCGACACTTCCAAATAGTAGCCGAATACTTTGTTGAAGCCGACTTTCAGCGAACGGATGCCGGTCGCTTCCCGCTCTGCTTGCTCCAGCTGGGCGATCCAGTGCTTGCCTTCCCGGCTGGCAATGTGCAGCTTGTCCAAATAATCGTCGTACCCGGTCTTCAGCATGCCGCCGTCCCGCACCGAGATCGGCGGATCGTCGACAAGCGCTCGTTCCAGCAAGTCTTTAATATCGGCACACTCGTCCATCTCATCGGCAATCGCGGATAAAATCGCGGAGCCGCTTGCATGCAAAGCCGCTTTCAAATTCGGGATTGCAGCAAGGGAATGGCGCAGCTGCACAAGATCCCGGGCATTGGCATTCCCGTACGCCGTCCGGCCGATCAGCCGCTCCAAATCGTACACTTGGTCCAACAGGGTGCGCAGATCGGAGCGCAGCAGCATATCCGCTTTGAGCTGCTCCACCGCATTGAGGCGGTACTCGATCTCGCTGTGCGTGTAAAGCGGGCGCTCAAGCCAGCGTCGCAGCAACCGTCCGCCCATCGCAGTCTCCGTCCGGTCGAGCAGCCAGAGGAGTGAGCCGTGCTTCGCTTTGTCCCGGATCGTTTCGGTCAGCTCCAGATTGCGTCGAGAAAACGGATCAAGCTGCAAAAACTGGCGCGCTTCATACACGCGCAGCGCCCGCAAATGGGCGAGGCTGCGTTTCTGCGTCGTGCCGATGTAGGTAAGCAAGGCGCTGACCGCCAGCTGCTGCTCCGCCGCAAGCTCCAAAGCAGCCGGGCCATACTGGCGCTCCGCCGCCCCGCTGTCCACCTGCTCCTGCGCCAGCACGTTGACCGGCGCGTTCACTGCCGGCAAGATCGACGGCTCGACACCCGAGAGGACCAGTTCTTTCGGCCGGTATTGCAGCGCTTCATCCACCACTGCATCCAGGCTTCCGCTAAGCGAGGTGACATGCATTTCACCTGTCGACAGGTCGCAGGCCGCGATCGATCCGCTCTGGCCGGTAGCCACAATCGCAGCTATGTAGTTGTTTTCCTTTTCGGACAGCCATTTGCCTTCCATCATGGTACCCGGCGTAATGACCCTTGTCACTTCGCGCCGAACGACACCTTTGGCTTCCTTCGGGTCCTCCACCTGCTCGCATATCGCCACCTTGTAGCCTTTTTGCAGCAATTGCGCGATATACGCTTCTGCCGAGTGATGCGGCACGCCGCACATCGGGATGCGCTCTTCTCCGCCCCCTTCTCTTCCGGTCAAGGTAATTTCCAGTTCACGGGACGCTTTGATCGCATCTTCAAAAAACAATTCATAAAAGTCGCCTAGGCGAAAAAAGAGGAAAGCATTGGAATACTCTCGTTTGATCGCAAGGTACTGTTGGATCATCGGTGTATACTGAGCCATAGGTTTATTCGTCTCCTGCTTCTTTAAAATCTCGACATTCATTATATCACAGCTATCGCATCCTCATCATCGGTAGTGGATGGGACTGTGAGCTTCCATGCAGGCCGGAAATCTTCATCCGCAGGCCAGGCGGCTGCCGACATCGCCTCCGCAAAAAACGGGTCCAACGATTGCCGGTAGACGTGATAGGTAGAAAGAAGCGACAATTCCCGCCACAAGCCCCGCACGATCGGGCGGATGATCGCTTTGTCCCCCTGATAGTAAGCGGACTGCACCAAAATTCGCCGCAACGGGTCTTGTCTGAGTTCCCGGTGATGGGTGGCGACGACTTTCGCCAATGCGAGAATGCCTTTGGCAATACGCGGTGTGACGAGCCAGCTTGGCAGCGTACGATACTCAAAGCCCCCGTAGCTTTTTTCGCGCACATCGCCGAAAAAGCCGTAGCGCGGCCTTCTCCTTTGGCATCCTTCATCTTCTAGCAACATCAACGGAAGAGTCAAATACGTATCCAGCTTGCGGACAAGTGCAGCGTTCAGCGCAATTCCGCTGAAATGGATATGACCGCCGATTGGATAACCGTCAAACGGCATCCCGCCGGCGATCCATTCCAGCTCCGGCGCGATTTTTTTGGTCGCTGCAAACCGCATTGCGCGGTACATCTCGACGAAAAGCTCATTGGGATCAGCAGACGGCTTCGGCCGTAACTCGACCAGCGGATGAAGGAGCGCGGACGGTTTTTCCCGAAAGCGAACAGCATCGTAGCCGATCGCGCCGCTGCGTCCGACATAGCGGGAAGCAAAAGCCATCTGCCCCGACGGATCGCGCAGCGCGAACTCCGGATCGGCGCCAAGAACCACCTCGTTTTGCCGGAGCAGCGCTTCCAGCTGCTGTTCTTCCCATTCCTCCTGAAGCTTGCGAATCAAAGTCATGCACGGCTCGATCGACGCATCATCGACCCGAATCGTAATGACCGCTTGGCGAAATTCAGACATGGCTGCAATTTCCACGATGCCGACATCCAATCCTGTCGCATAAATGCTGCGGATGGCCATCGGTTCGATTTTTTTGATCTCCATGTTGTCTTGATGGTCAGGAACCTCCTCAAAGCGCAATGACTGCGGGAGCGCCGACACCGTATCGAGCCAGACGGTCTTTCCTTCCGCCATCCACACTTTGACCACGCGGAATTGGTGCACGAGCATGCGATAGCGCCGCATCGGCATCGATCCGCTCCGATCTTGCTCGCGTAATACGGGAATGCCGTTCATCCGCAAGATTTGGCGCAACGTGGGAAGATGCTGACACCGTGCAATGGCTTCCGGCCGATTCATCGGCAAAAGCGAGCCGGGAAGCCGATCGAATGAAGGCGATGCTTGCGTGTAATCCATTACCGTCCCCTCCATTTTTGTGGTGAAATAGCATATTCCCGCGCCCAGAAAACCGTGTATGCGGAACGGTGAATAAAAAAAGAGGAGAATCCCGTCTCCTCTTGTTAATCTAAGTCATCCAGCAGTCCTGCCGATTCAAAATCGTCGAATTCATCATCACTTGTCTCGTCATACTCGGTGCTCATGCCAAAATCCTTATCATCGCAGCTGTTGCAAACGACCACGCAAACTTTTGTCTCCCCGATGATTTCAACAGCAAATTCGCTCTCTACTCTCACTTGAACGGTTCCACCGCTGCCCAGCTCCGCTTTGACGCATTTTGGCTGTTCGACAGCGCGAGCCACAACTTCCAGATCACCGCGGGTGTTGGTGTCATAGAATGACAATGGCACCCTCACGGAGAAGTTCACCGTCTGTTTGGTCACTTCCGTCTGCGTGTTGTTGGCATAAGAGTACCACAGGTTGACGTCAAAGGAACCCGTGACATCTACCGCATCGCCCGATTTGGCCGCTTGAAAGGTGGTGTTGATGATCCAGCACCCAAGAATGGTTGACGGTGCATGATTCGGTGTGATCGTGTACGTTTGTTGGGAAAATTTATGTCCTTTGCCAACGACTGCTTTAGCAATTAACTCCCGGCATTGCAGGTCTTTATCTGTACCCGACATGTTGTTTCCTCCTCCATACAATGTTTCTGTACATTTGTATGCAGGTCATCCGTCTAGGGTGCAAACGTCCAGGGAATCAATCCATTTTTTTCAGGCCAGCCGCCTGTCGCCTAGTGGGAGCAGCAGCCGTCGCCATGGCCTTTTGCAACCGATGGGCTGCCGGTCTCGCCTTTCAGCGGGTCGCCGCCGGTATCCAGAATGATGCGCTCGGAAACAGCATTCGTGATGACATTGGTCACCATTTGCAGCAAATCGTTCACGTCAACCTGCGACTGTTTGAACTCCGCAACAACCGGAATCTCGTCGAGCTGTTCATGCAGCTGATCCAATTCGGCTTCCAGCTTTTGAACCAGTTCCTTTTTATTCATGGATTCAAACATGACCACTTGCTTCTGCTTTTGCTTCAGCTCCTGGATCAAATCCTGCACACGCTCGTTCAGCTTGATTTGCGCTTCTGCCCGCTTGTAGAAATCCACTTCCTTGGTCCGCGCCATCATCGTCGCCAGTTCGCGCGCTTTATCCAAAATTTCCTTTTGCGTGTAGAGTTTTGTGCTGTCCATTGCCATCATACCTCGACTTTCGCTACGATCTCCCCATAGAGGGTGAATGTTTTCGCATCTGTGATTGTTACATGAACAAACGTGCCGATCAAAGATTTGTCGCCGTTGAAATGTACGAGCTTTCCGCCTCTTGTGCGGCCGGATAGCACTTCAGGGTTGTTCTTGCTCTCCCCTTCCACCAACAGCTCCACCGTCTGGCCGAGCATCGCCAGATTTTTTTCCAGGCTGCTCTTTTGCTGCACTTCCATTAATCGATGCAGTCGGCTTTTCTTGACTTCTTCCGGAACGGTATCTTCCATGGCGGCAGCTGGTGTGCCTTCACGCGGGGAATACATGAACGTATAGGCGGAATCGAAGCCGACCTCACTCACTAAGGAAAGCGTTTCCTCGAACTGCTCCTCGGTTTCCCCCGGGAAGCCGACGATAATATCCGTGGAAAGCGTAGCGTTCGGGATGGCCGCTTTAATTTTACGTACCAGCTCCAGATACTGTTCGCGCGTATACTTGCGGGCCATCTTCTTCAGGACTTCCGTGCTTCCCGATTGGAATGGCAGGTGAATCTGCTCCACCAGATTGCCGCCTTTCGCCAACACTTCGATCAAATGATCATCAAAATCGCGCGGATGGCTCGTCGTAAAGCGAATGCGCGGAATATCGATCAGACGGATTTCGTCCAGCAAGTCCCCGAATCCATACTGGATGTCCTCGAAATCTTTCCCGTACGCGTTGACGTTTTGGCCCAGCAGCATGATTTCCTTAAAGCCTTGGCGCGCCAGATCGCGCACCTCTGCGATGACATCCTCCGGCCGGCGGCTCCGCTCTTTTCCGCGCGTGTACGGTACGATGCAGTACGTACAAAATTTGTCGCAGCCGTACATGATGTTGACCCATGCCTTGGTTTTGTCTTCACGCACTTTCGGCATGTTCTCGATGATGTCGCCCTCTTTGGACCATACCTCGATGACCATCTCTTTTTGGAACATGGCATCGCGCAAAAGTACAGGCAGCCTGTGGATGTTGTGCGTACCGAAGATCAGGTCGACGTGCGCATGCTTGGACATGATCTTGTTCACGACGCTCTCTTCTTGCGACATGCAGCCGCAGACGCCGAGGATCACGTTCGGGTTGTTGCGCTTGAGCACTTTCATGTGGCCCAATTCGCCAAATACCTTATCTTCCGCATTTTCGCGGATCGCACAAGTATTGAACAGGATGACGTCCGCCTCCTGGTATTCCTCCGTCGCTTCATAGCCCATCTGCTCGAGAATTCCGGCAATCGTTTCGGTATCGTGCTCATTCATTTGACAGCCGTACGTGCGGATCAAATAATGCTTGCCCTTCCCGATTTCACGCATTTCCTCCGGAATCCCGAAATCGTAATGGACCTGAATGTCCTCTTTCCCCCGTTTTTTGGCATCCTTCAGACTGGGGGGCTGAAAGTATTTCGCATAGTCTTCCGCTGTTTTCGCAGACTTGCCGGATTTTAAGTCCGGTGTCGCCTCATTTTTACCTGTCATGAATCTATTCACCTCTGTTGATTAATAAGCGTCGAGTTAAGATGGAATATTGATTCCATCACGATATTATAGCATAGCTTGGCATGAATAAGAAAAACATCTTTCAGAAGTCCTTTCGAGAAGCAGTTCCTTCGGGCAATGGAAGTTTTTACCGATGCTTATGCTGGAAGTAACGCTGAGGTACTCCGTCTTCCGCTCCAGAATTTATAAGCGCGAGCACTTATAAATTCTTACACGACAAAAAATCATTTACCGGGAATTCCAGCCGGATCAACCCTGCCTCTTTTTTGGCAAGCGCTTATTTTTTGGAAATTTCTTTGAAACCTTTTTTACCTTCCCCTCGTCAGAAGGTGTGAACGCAATCAAATAGAAAATAATAGGAGGCATTCAAATGAAAAAATGGATGGCGATGCTGCTGACAATGATGTTGTTTGTCACTGCGATTCCATTTGCACATGCAGCCACGACGACCTTCTGGGATGTTCCTCGCAGCCACTGGGCGTATGAAGCGATCACGAAAATGGCGGAAGAAGGGATCATCAGCGGTTACAACGACGGAAGCTTTCGACCGGATAACCGGATCAGCCGCGCCGAATTCGCCAAAATCATGATCGCCGCATCGGGGATCGACCTCGGTTCGGCTCGAAACGTAACCCAAACCTTTGAAGACGTCGGTCGCGACAACTGGGCTTTCCTTTATGTCGAGCGGGCGAAAAATTACTTGACCGGCTACAAATCAGGCAAACGCTACTATTATAAGCCAAATGAAAACGCCGTGCGAGAGGACATCGCTGTCGCATTGGTGCGATTGATGGGCTATGATCAATCCAAATCGTCCAGCACGAGCGCAATCGACCGTTTCCGTGACAAATCGGACATCTCCAAGGAATTGCGCCCTTACATTGCCATCGCCGTCGATACGGATCTGATTAAAGGCTTTAACGACCAGACATTCCGTCCGCAAGCTGCAATCACGCGTGCGGAAGCAGCGACACTGCTGTATCGCGCAAAAGAAAAACTGGATGAAACCAAGATCGTCTTCCCTGCAGAACCAACGCAGCCAAAACCGGAAGAACCGAAAACCATTTCCATCAGCGATTCGTTTACTGACGAAAAATTGCAAAAATGGGATACCGACCATCAAACCGGCTCCTGGGTCGTCAGCGGCCAAAGAGTAACGGCTTTCTCGGAAAACGAAAAACTGTACCACTACTTGCTCCCTCTGAACTGGAGCGAGGCCAAAACGAGCAGCTACGAGCTGCAAGTCGATCTGACGCAAAACGGTCGCGGGTTGGGTGGTTTATTTTTCAATGGAACCGACAAGCAAGCGACGGTGGTTTTCCTTGACAAAGATGCTCTCTATGTAAAACGCATGACAGACACCAGCAAAAAAGACATGACCTCGATCGCAAAAGTACCATTGAAACAGCAAAAAGCGGCGAAGCTGAAAATCAAAGTAAACGGCAACGATTACTCGCTTTACGTAAACGATTCTTTCGTCTATTCCCAAGAGGGGCAAAATCTTTCCGGCACGAAGTTGGGTCTGTATCTCAATCGTGATGCCAATGCCGACTTCCCGGATAAATTGACGACCTTTGACAACTTCTCCTATAAAGCCACGCTGAAATAATGAGGCGGCTCGACATTCCCTCGCGGATCGTCGGGCCGTTTTGCTTTTTGTTTTACGCATGATGTCAAGGAGAGAAAATGTTTCTTCCATAGAAAAATCAAATCATCATGTGTATAATAGAGGGCGATTTGTTTTTACCACTAAAGGAGTCGGATTATATGACGATTCTACCTGCCAATGGGCAGCAGAACAGCGGTGCTTTTTTATGGACGGATACGGGCACGTACGACGGCAATCCCATTCGTCCGCTTGCCATTGATGAAGCGATCGCCACTTCGATGGGACGCGAAGGCGCTTTGCCCCTGATCCATCTGTGGGTGTGCGAGCGAGCGCTCTTTTTAGGCAGACGCGATGCCAAATTACCCCACCTCGATCGCGTCCTGCATGCTTTCGGCAAAGCTGGCTATCGGGCATTGCTTCGCTCCTCGGGCGGCGCATGTGTACCACTCGATTCCGGTGTACTGAACCTTGCCATTCACTTGCCTGGTACGTCCGTTGCCATTGATGATTTTTTCCAGTTGGCAGCACGGCTTCTTACTGCTGGCTTGCGGCGATATGGAGAGATTGCCATCGGAGAGGTTGTCGGCTCGTATTGTGTAGGCGACTATGATTTTTCACTGAATGGCCGAAAAATCGGCGGGATGGCCCAGCGCCGGACGCGCCATGGATCGATTTTGCAGCTGTGCATCAACGCGGAACCGGATAACCGTGGACAGCTGATGGAACTGTTCTACGAGCAGGCGGGACTGCAGGAAATGACCAGCAATAAGCCGATCCCCTTTATGGATGGCTCGACCGACACCAGCCTGTCAGCGGAAACAAGGCGGCTGGTCACCGTTTCCGAGCTGAAAGAGCAGCTCTACGCCGCGCTCTCTGCCGAGTGGAAGCTGACACCGGCCCCGCTTGCGGTGACGGAGGCGGAAATCGAAAGCGCCCGCAAGCATTTGCAAGACAAACTTGGCCTCTTTTCTTACACAGCGCAAGAAATGGCCGATGAGAACTGGATAAGGAGACAAACGTCATGGCAACCACACGCAGAGGATCGTTCAAGGATCTGAATGCGTTTTACGTATTCGGTGCCTTTACGGTTCTGGTAATCCATATCTTGGGCTTCTTCGTCCAAGCAAATAACGATTATCCGGGCAATTATGACCTGGAGGCTCTCTCTTTGATTTTGTTGCGGTTCGGCCGGTCCCTTTTTATTTTCGGGACCGGTATGCTCCTGTTTTATTGGTATAAGCACAAACCGATGGACTGGGGTACCTTCTGGCGAAAAAGATGGCACAACATCATCGTGCCGTATATCGGCTGGACCGGTATTTACACGTTTGTCAAACTGCAAACGTTTGCGCCGGATGTGTTTTTCCCGGCTTTTTTCAACAGCCTGTTTACCGGCAGCTCGTTTTACCATCTGTATTACATCCCGCTGTTTTTGCAGATGAACCTGCTGTTCATGTTGACAAAAGGCTGGCTGGAGCGCCATTTGAAGCTGCCGCTCCTGCTCATCGCCTTCGTTTTGCAGACGCTCGTGTACGTATTGTTTATCCACATGCCGGAAACCGGCTTGCTGCTCGATGTCAACGAGACCTCGCCATTGTATATGCAAGCGTTGGCACATGGCTATCAATCTGCGCAAAATTACCCGTACATGTATGTCTTTTACTTTTTGCTTGGCGCCTATGCCGGTCTTACCCCGGATCGCTGGCGGCAATTCGTCAAAAAGCATTGGGCTTGGGCCTGTGTGATTTGCGCTGGTGCAACATTGTATCTGGCCCACGGCTTTTTGGTCAAAACCATTAGCTATGGGGAAGCGCTGAACATTTTTTCGCCGCTGTATCTGGTTTACACCAGTTCGTTTATTCTGCTGTTTTATCCCGTTTCCGCCTGGATTGGACAAACCCGGGTGTGCGGCGGATGGTTCGCACAGCTGGCCAAACACAATTTGGCGATTTACCTGGTTCACCCGCTGATCCTGTTCCTTTTGGAAAGCTATGTGATCTTCCGTCTGGATTGGTCTGCGTTCGCGCTCATGCTCGCCATGTTCGTGGTGACCCTGCCACTCAGCATTTTGGTCTATACGCATAAACTGCCGGCCTGGTTTAAAAAGCGAACCGCCGATCAATCGCCAGAAAAGGAACAACCCGCTTACCGGACATTTCATGCCGGATAACGCGACTTCCTGTAAGCTCCTAATGTAACTTGCGCGGATTTTTCGCATACTATACAGTAAGGGACAATACGTTCCACACCTCGATATTCGCCTAGCGTTATGATGCTAGGTCTTTTTTTTTCCATTTCTGTTATAATAGAAATTGTTGTTTGCTTGGGTGGGGTGGAACTTTTATTAGGCAGGTGATGGGTATGTTAAATCAAGAGACAGATCAACTTTTACAAAACCGCATCAATGAACTGGTAGTACCGGCCTCAAAGGTGGCCCATGTCC
This sequence comes from Brevibacillus fluminis, assembly GCF_052072235.1. Taxonomy (GTDB): domain Bacteria; phylum Bacillota; class Bacilli; order Brevibacillales; family Brevibacillaceae; genus Brevibacillus_D; species Brevibacillus_D fluminis_A. The sequence goes on from NZ_CM125436.1 coordinate 3,345,874, forward strand.
AATTGGGAAATTCCCTGGAGCATGCGCTTTTGGTTTTGATCAAGTCAAGGTACTCGGCCATTCCCGTACTGGATCACGAATATAAAATCAAAGGTCAGATCAGCAAAACGATGATCTTGGAAAGCATCCTTGGCCTGGAGCGGATCGAATACGAAAAACTCGAGGAACGCGTCGTCTCTGAAGTGATGGATGAAAAAATTCCTCGCATGAAAGAGGACGAAACGTTCTTGAAAGCGCTCGAACTCTCCATTAACCATCCGTATGTATGTATTGAAGATAGTGAGGGTGTGTTTCAAGGGATCCTCACGCGCCGCGCGATTCTGGCAGCCGTTTATCAATATTTCCGCCAGTCGTAATTGTTGCACGAGTGCGAAAAGCCGTCTGGATTTCCGGACGGCTTTTGCATTTCCCAAGGCACACGGCTGCACGACTTAGTAAAAGGTGCGAGCATACGCCATCGGAGTGTGGTACGTCCGCTTGAACATCTCCAGCTCGCCCGCTTTGAAAAACGAGTAACGCTGGTCGCGAACATTCACCTCGATTAAGTACGGATTGCCCTGCAAATCTACGCCCATGTCCATGCCCAGATCGGCCAGCGAACGGAAATGCCGCTCATACTGCTTGGCGATCGCGATCGCAGCCATGCGTATGCGCTCTTTGACTTGTTCTGCCTGCTCTGTGGTAAACAAGGTGGCAAATACCTCGTCGATCGGCTCAGCATGCCCGCCGCGCGACAGATTGCTCAATTTGTTTTGTGAATTGGCCACTTTGCATACCATACCGGAAACGCCCCATTGCCGCGACTCGCCTTTTTGAACGGATACACGCAAATCAAACGTATGCCCCTTATACTTTGCGAGCGCAATCGCCTCCTGGATAATGAAGCGCCGCCCCTTCACCCATCGCAGCGTCTCGGCAATCAATCCTTGCCTGGTGAGCACCTTGCGAATTTTGGATGAAGTGAAATGATACCGGTCACCTTCACGCTCGATTCGCGCCACCCCGATCCCAACCGATCCGACGACCGGTTTGACGTACAGCACACGGTATTTGCCGAGCATGTCGATGAACGCTTGGCGGGAAAAGCTGATCGTATGCGGCAAGTAGCGCTGCAGCTTCTCATTTTTCCAGAGCATGCGATGCACCGCTTCCTTGTTGCGGACGACGATCCCGTTGAACAGCTTTCCATGCTTGCTCAGCCGTTTGATCCCGTTGCGTATGGCCGCTTGGCCGGACAAGACCCGGTTATGCATGACAGGTGGGATCGGCACGCGTTTTGGCGTAAGCCGGTTGTTCTGCCAGACATACCCGCGCACCGTTCCCGTGGCGAAATTGACGAGACGCGGATGAAAGAAGATCGGTTCCATGCCAAGACGCCGCCCCGACTCTACATAGTACATGAGGTTTTCGTAGTTGCTCTTCCCTTTAAGCGCATCCTCGATAATCGTCCAATCCAAAATGATCCCTATCGGCTTCACACTGATCCCCTCTTGTGTCAGATGCTGTACTTCTTCGCATTCTTTTTCAAGGTATGTGCACACCGTCCGGGAGGATTGCCTATTTTTACGCGCGGCGCTCAATTGCAAACAGAAACGGCGCCTGATTCTGCTGATTGACATATTGATAGCGGAGCACAAGAGCGACAGATTGATTGATTTGCTCGCAAAATGCTTCTACCGCTTCTTTTTCCACAACCCCTGACGCATGGCCCCAATATACGACGATCGTCATGATTCCGCCGGGACGCAGCGCCATCAACCCCGCTTCAATCGCGCGAATCGTGCTTTCCGCTTTGGTCGTGACCTCTTTGTCCCCGCCTGGCAAATAGCCCAGGTTAAACATGACCGCTCCTACCAGCTCCCCGATCGACGCGATCTCCTCATGGCTCTGCAGCCGCAAATCTGCCCGCTGCAGCATCCCTTCGTGTGCCAGGCGCGCTTTCGTTTTTTCCAGCGCCTGGGGCTGGATGTCATAGGCAATCACTTTGCCCGTGTCGCCAACCACATGCGCCAAAAACAACGTATCATTGCCATTGCCCATCGTCGCATCCACAACGGTTTCACCCGCTTGCACCCGTTGTGTAATCAATCGTCTCGCTTCTTCCAAAATATTGGGCAGCATTCGTATCTCCTCCACTTTCGTCATTCTTTCTTTTCTCTTCCCACTCTATTCGGTCAGCCTGAAAACTGCAAGTCCGGGCTGCCAGACATGTTTGTCCCGCCATTCTCATAGGATGATGGAAAAGGGAACAGGAGGTACTCATGCACAACTCGTGGAGGGAAGCGCGTCGAATCGCTTTCACGTATATCGGAACAGTCGTCGGAGCCGGATTCGCATCAGGGAAAGAACTCCTCACCTTTTTTGTGCAATATGGCACCCAAGGACTCATCGGCGTCCTGCTTTCCACTGTGCTCTTTGCGTGGGCAGGCACGCAGGTGATGCTGTTCGCCCACCGGACGAAAGCGCGGTCTTTCCAGGATTTCAGCCTTTTTTTATTCGGCCGAACGTTCGGGACACTCTTTAATATTTTGTTGTTCATCGTGCTGCTGGGCACAACCTCTGTCATGCTGGCGGGAACAGGTGCACTTTTCATCGAATCGTTCGGCTTTCATTCACAGGCAGGGATTTGGCTTTCGATCCTGTTGGTCTTTATCGTCTCCTATCGGGGCCTTGGTGCCATCCATGCGGTCAATACGTTGTTTGTCCCGCTTTTGCTTGCATTCACCTGCCTCGTTTTTTTCTACGTGCAGCCTTGGGCGGGACATGGAGGGCCGGGCGTGATCGTAGAGGTCGTCAAGCCGTTTGCCTGGATCACCTCCCCCCTTTACTATGTCGCGATGAATATCGCGTTGACACAAGCCGTGCTCGTCCCCATCGGCCAGGAATGCAAAAGCGAAAAGCCGTTGCTGCTTGGCGGCATCATGGGCGGACTCGGGATCGGTTTGCTGCTGCTGCTCGGCTATTGGTCGCTGCGAACTCATCAAACGACTGTCCACGATGCCGAAATGCCCATGATCGCGCTCTTGTCCGGTCTCGGGCGCATGATCCCGGTGTTCTTCTCCTTGCTCGTCTACTGCGAAATCTTTTCGACATTATCCGCCAACGTCTTCGGCCTTGCCCGCCAAATGATGCAGCAGATGGCGATCACCCGCCTTGGCAGCGTTTTGTTTATACTCGGCATCAGCTATGTCGTGAGCTTCGTCGGTTTTGGATCGCTTCTCGGGTTCCTTTACCCGTTATTCGGACAGCTCGTGCTTGTCTTTCTCGTCATGCTCGGCTTCCGGCAGCTGCAAGCCCAATTCACCACAGCTCCCCGCAAGACTTGAAGAACAGAAAAAAGCTTCCCTGCAATTGCAGAGAAGCTTTTTTAGTACAGATAAGAATTTATAAAATTCTTATCCAGTATAAGTGCAACCGCGGCTTAAGCCAAAAGCTTGGCGAAGCCAGGTTTTCTAATGTCGACTTATGCAAATTCAGCAACCAGTTTCGCAAAATCTTCTTTGCTGAGCGTGAGGTCTTGGTGTGCCAAGCCTTGCTCTTTGAAACCAGGAACTAGTTGATCGTACGATTTTTGCTCGGTGTTTTGATAAATCAAACCGGTCAGCAAGCCATGGTTTTGCATGGAGTAGGACATCGCTTTGATGCGGTCATGCGGATCATAGCCTTCGATTGTGTCAACAGGGACGATGTTTTCTTTGAACCAGTCGTATGTGTTGACTTTGTTATAGGTTACGCAAGGGCTGAATACGTTGATCAAGGAGAAGCCTTTGTGCTGCATTCCTTTTTCGATCAGTTCAGTCAGGCCTTTCAAATCGCTGGAGAAGGATTGCGCCACGAATGTCGCACCGACAGACAGCGCCAGTTCAACTGGAGAAATTGCGGACTCGATCGAACCTTGTGGAGTCGATTTTGTCACGAAACCTGCAGCGGAACGCGGGGACGTTTGTCCTTTGGTCAAGCCATAGATCGCGTTGTCCATTACGATGTAGGTAATGTCCAGGTTACGACGGATTGCGTGTACAGTGTGACCCATACCGATCGCAAAACCGTCACCGTCGCCGCCGGAAGCGATGACAGTCAGCTCACGGTTTGCCATTTTCACACCTTGTGCGATTGGCAGTGCGCGACCATGCACACCGTGGAAGCCGTAGCAGTTAACGTAACCGGAGATACGGCCGGAGCAGCCGATACCGGAGATGATAGCTAATTGTTCAGGTTCAAGACCAACGTTTGCCGCTGCGCGTTGAATCGCAGCCTGGATAGAGAAGTCTCCACAGCCTGGGCACCAGTTGGGCTTTACATTATTGCGAAATTCTTTCATAGTCGCCATGTTTGACCAGCCCCTTAATTTCATTGTAGATATCGGAAGGTAAGAATGGGTTACCGTCATATTTTAATACGGATTTTACTTTTTCAGCAGAACCGACGTTCAGCTTGATCAAGTCAGCAATTTGACCGGTTGCGTTGTTTTCGACAACCACAACATGTTTTGCTTTATCTACATAAGGTTTCAGTACATCGGTTGGGAACGGATGCACCAAACGGATTTGCGCATGGTTCACTTTCAGGCCCTCTTGCTCAAGGCGGCCTTTCGCTTCTTCAATGGTTCCACCGAGGGAGTTGATCCCTACAACCAGAACATCTGCATCTTCATGGTTGCCATCGAACAAGACAGGGTTCGGGAACGTTTCAACCAGCTTGTTCAGCTTGCGCAGACGTTTATCCATTTGCGCTTTGCGGTTTTCCGCGCTCTCGGAAGGACGGCCGTTTTCAGCATGCTCTACCCCTGTTACGTGGTGCAAACCGAATTTTTGACCTGGAATTGGGCGTGGAGACACGCCGTCTTCTGTCACTTCGTAGCGTTTGAATTGACCGTTCGCTTCAAGCTCTGGCAATTCTTGACCTGTCAGAAGTTTACCGCGACGGATTTGGATGCGGTCGTAATCGAATGGCTCAACGGTTTGTTTCCCAAGGGACAGGGACAAGTCCGTTACCAAGATGACAGGCACTTGATATTCTTCAGCGATGTTGAACGCTTCAATCGTATCATAGAAGCACTCTTCCACTGTGCTTGGGCACATAACCACTTTTGGAATCTCACCGTGGGTACCCCAGATCATCGCGTTGATGTCGGATTGTTCTTGTTTTGTCGGCAAACCTGTGGATGGACCGCCACGTTGTGTATCTACGATAACAACAGGAGTTTCGGTCATCCCTGCGAGGCCGATCGCTTCCATCATCAAGGAAAGACCAGGACCTGCAGACGCAGTCATTGTACGAACACCGCCGTAGTTACCACCGATTGCCATGGTGATCGCTGCGATTTCGTCTTCTGTCTGAATAACGGTTCCGCCAAATTTCGGCAATTTTTTGATCAAGTATTCCATGATCTCAGATGCAGGCGTGATTGGGTATGCAGGCATGAAACGGCAGCCTGCCGCTACAGCGCCCAAACCGATCGCATCGTTACCGATCATGAACAGACGCTTTTGACCGTCTGCCGCTTCCAATTGGAAGTCAGGCAGAATACCGCCGGTGATTTCATTTACGAAATCAAAACCTTTGCGGATCGCGTCCATGTTTTTCTCAACAACTTTTTCACCCTTGCGGAGGAACATATCTTCTACGATGTTGCGGAAGCTTTCTACCGGCAAACCGAGGATTGCGCTGGAAGCACCGATCGACACCATGTTTTTCATCAGGGAAGTACCCAACTCTTCCGCGATTTGCGTCAGAGGCACTGTAATCATACGGACAGGCTTCAAGCCTTCCGGTAACGTTGGATTAAACTTGGCATCGGCGATAATGATACCGCCTTCACGAAGTTCATGTGCATTGAAATCGATCGTTTCTTGGTCAAATGCAACCAAGATGTCGAGATCGTCAGAAACCGCACGGCGCGGTTTTGTGCTCACACGAATTTTGTTGTTCGTATGGCCGCCCTTGATACGGGAAGAAAAGTGACGATAGCTGTACAGATGATAACCGAGTCTGCTCATCGCCATGGAGAAGATCTCGCCCGTACTCTCGATACCCTCCCCTTGTTGCCCGCCAACTTTCCAAGAAAGTTGATTAATCATTCTAATTCCACCCCTTCAGTGACTGTGAGAAAAGCATTCTGCTCAACGATTATGTGAGCAAAATGTGAACAAGCATTACCAATTGTAGACCTCGTACCGATAAATTGCAAGACTTTTTACTGGAATTACTTATAGAACGATTCGTTAGATGTACTCGGTACATTAATGTTCCCAGTTACTATTTTAGCACGTTTCCGAAAACACGCAACCAGTTTTTATACATAATTTTTTCAACTTCCGCTTCCTGATAGCGCTTTAATAAGGCCTCGACTAAAAGTGGGTATGTACCTGCGTGTTCCAAGCCCGGGAAAGTCGCGTCGATCCCGTCAAAATCTGCGCCGATCGCAATATGATCAATCCCGCCCAGCCCACAAATATGCTCGACATGGCGCAAAATATCGTCGATGCTGGGCCCTTCCTTGTCCTCTCGATAAAACGGCGGAAACAGTGCAAGCCCCATCACGCCGCCATTGGCGATCAAAGCCGCGATTTGTTCATCGGACAAATTGCGCGGACTATCGAATAAGGCTCTTACATTGGAATGAGACGCAATGATCGGCTTCCTGGTTACAGACAGCACATCCCAAAAACCTGGCTCGGCCAGATGGGACACGTCGATCACCATGCCCAGCTGATTCATCTCTTCTATTACTTCTCGGCCAAATTGCGAAAGTCCGCCGGCCGATGGCTCCAAACAACCGTCGGCAATCGCATTCCGGTTATTCCAGGTGAGGCCCATGCCTCTGACGCCCAAACGATGCAGCGTCCGCAGGTAGGTCATGCTTTCGCCAACCGGCTCCGCTCCTTCTACAAACAGAATAGCCCCTTTCCGGTTGTTTAATACGCAGTCTTCCAAATCCGCAGCGGTGAGCACAGGGGCTAGTCCAGCCGGTACAATTTTGCGGTAAAACAGCTCGATCATCTCGAGTGCCGTATGGAATCGACTCGCGGCCTCGATTTCGCGCGGCGTCCAGATGGCAAACGTCTGGATCAGCACTTGTCCCGCCTCCATTGCAGGCAAGCTCACTTGAAGCCGCTCATCCATTTCCGTAAACGAAAGATCCTCATGTCTCCATAATTTCAACAGTGCGTCACAGTGCGCATCAAATACATGCATGTTTGCGTTCCCCCTCTTGTGTATGAAAAATGACTCTCCCGTCACAATGGTACTGGAACATGACCATGTGCGGCTAGCAAAAAATGGTGTTTGTTCGTTTTTTTCCGGACATACGAAAAAACCTGTCTATTCCGAGAATAAACAGGTGAACCTCTCCTCTCTTATGAAAACACGCATTATCGGGGCTCAACGATAAGCTTAATTGCAGTACGCTCCTCCCCATCAATTACGATATCGGTAAAGGCAGGAATGCAGATGAGGTCAACTCCACTAGGTGCTACGAATCCTCGTGCGATCGCGACGGCTTTCACAGCTTGGTTTAGCGCCCCAGCACCAATGGCTTGGATTTCGGCTGCACCGCGTTCACGAAGTACGCCTGCTAGGGCACCGGCAACAGAGTTGGGGTTCGATTTTGCTGAAACTTTTAATACTTCCATCCCTTATAAACCTCCCGTCTGATAGGAATACTGTTGTTTATTAGAATCATATTTCGTTTGTGCCCCAAAAATTCCTGCAAGAGAGAAGGAAAAATTCAAAAAATTCCGATTCGATCCTATTATTCCATTAAGGGGTGGGATGTGTCAATGCGAATACGCTCGATTTTGACGGTTTTCCCCGTTCCTTTATCCAAATGATATAAGACAGCATTCAACTGCGTCGGGCCGCCTGCCACTTCGAAGCGAACCGGCAGCTGCGTCAGAAACTTTTTCAACACCGCTTCACGGTCCATGCCAAGGATTCCATCCGACGGGCCGCACATGCCCGCATCCGTCAAATAGCCTGTGCCATTCGGCAAAATCCGTTCGTCACCTGTCTGTACATGCGTATGCGTGCCGACCACTGCGCTGACGCGTCCGTCCAAATACCAGCCCATCGCCTGCTTTTCAGATGTCACCTCTGCATGGAAGTCGACGAAAATGTACGGTGTCCGCTTCCGTGCCTGCTCCACCAGCTTGTCTGCGGTCAAGAACGGGCAATCGAGCGGAGGCAAAAAGGTGCGTCCTTGCAAATTGATCACGGCGAGTTCCTGTGATCCGTTTTTTATATACATCATGCCATTCCCGGGCGTTCCTGCCGGAAAATTCGCCGGGCGAACCATCTTGGTTTCTTGATCGATAAAATCAAAAATCTCTTTATTGTCCCATGTATGATTGCCAAGCGTGATGCCATGCACGCCCGCATCATACAGCTCTCTGGCAATCTTTTGGGTAATTCCGCGCCCGTTTGCACTGTTCTCTCCGTTCGCAATGATGAAGGTCGGGTCATACTTCCGCTTTAACCGTGGCAGGTATTCCTTGACCATCTCTCGTCCGCTTGATCCACAAATATCACCCAAAAAAAGCAACTTAACTTGCATGGCGTCCACCTCTTCACTAACATTCTTCCAACATAGTATGTACGTAATAGAAAAATAAAGTGGCATTTCGCCACTTTATTTTGCGTACTCGACGGCTCTGGTTTCACGGATAACCGTTACTTTAATATGTCCCGGATAGTCGAGTTCATTTTCAATTCGTTTCGTAATGTCACGAGCCAATCGGATTGCATCAGCATCATCGATTTTTTCTGGCTGTACCATTACGCGGATTTCCCGTCCCGCCTGAATCGCGTAGGATTTCTCGACTCCATCGAAGGATTCGGAGATCTCCTCCAGTTTTTCCAGACGTTTAATGTACGTCTCCAACGTTTCGCGTCGTGCTCCCGGACGCGCTGCCGACAAGGCGTCAGCTGCTCCGACGAGCATCGAAATCACGGATGTCGGTTCGGTATCACCATGGTGAGACGCGATACTGTTGATGACAACAGGGTGCTCACCGTATTTTTTCGCCAATTCTACACCGATTTCTACGTGAGAGCCTTCTACTTCGTGGTCGATCGCTTTCCCGATATCATGCAGCAAACCTGCACGCTTCGCCAGCTTGATGTCTTCTTTCATCTCGGCTGCCATGAGGCCTGCCAAGTGAGCCACTTCCATGGAATGCTTGAGCACGTTTTGTCCATAGCTTGTACGATAGCGCAAGCGCCCCAGAATCTTGATCAAATCCGGATGCAAACCATGAACATCAGTTTCAAATGTAGCCTGTTCCCCGTATTCGCGGATGCGTTCATCCACTTCTCTACGGGCTTTTTCTACCATTTCTTCAATGCGAGCAGGGTGGATACGCCCGTCTGCCACCAGTTTATCTAACGCCGTTTTGGCGATCTCGCGACGAATTGGATCGAATCCAGAGAGAATGACGGCTTCCGGAGTATCATCAATGATTAAATCAATTCCCGTTAAGGTCTCCAAAGCACGGATGTTTCTGCCTTCACGGCCGATAATCCGTCCCTTCATTTCGTCATTAGGCAAGGTAACCACCGAGACGGTCGTTTCCGCCACATGGTCTGCGGAGCAACGTTGAATCGCTGTCGAAATGATTTCGCGCGCTTTCTTGTCCGCATCTTCTTTGGCTTGCGTTTCGATCTCCTTGATCATCATCGCCATCTCATGGCGGACCGTATTTTCTACGTTCGTCAAGATAATCTGTTTCGCTTCCTCTTGCGTGAGGCCGGAAATGCGTTCCAATTCCGCAACCTGCTCTTTATATAATTGCTCTACTCGATTCTGCAGTTCGGCTGTCGCCTTCTCGCGTTCAACGAGTTCCGAATCTTTGCGCTCCAGCTGATCCAGCTTTTTGTCGAGCGTTTCTTCCTTTTGAAGAACGCGGCGCTCTTGACGCTGGATTTCGTTGCGCCGTTCCCGAATTTCATTCTCCGCATCGCTGCGCAGTTTGTGGACCTCGTCCTTCGCTTCGAGAACTTTTTCTTTTTTGACGGCTTCTGCCTCGCGCTTCGCTTCTTCAACAATCTGGCGCGCGGCTTCCTCAGCGCTGGAAATCTTGGCTTCCGCAATCGACTTGCGGACAAAGTAACCGATTCCATAACCGACTGCCAACACGATGATGAGCAATAGGATCGCTACTAATGGGTTCACTGCCATAGTCTTTTCATTTCACCTCCTTGTTAAAAACATCTCCCCGCTTTCACAGCACTTGTTTTCGATTCACCTAAAAAACAAGACCGATGCCACTCGGTCCGCTGAACGCCGTACATGGGGTGTACGGTTCTTCAGTTTTTCCACTACGAATTAGCAAATGAAAGAGCGAATCAATATGAAACACCTTGTAAATACAAACCTATTTTATTATTTGTGAATAATGCTTGTCAAGAAGCACGGCACTGATCCTGCCATTTTTTGCCTCAAAACGACTCCTCTTCCGTCTGTACGAGCCCAAACGCCTGTCGAATGATCTCATGCGTAAAGCCTTTTCGCTGCAGCATAGCGGACAGCTTCTGTCTCTCTTCATAGCTTGGCGGCTCCGTTCGGTTGCGCAGCTTCTTGGCAAGCAGCCTCGCCGCCGCCTCAACCTGATCCGTTTTTTTCACCTGCATTGAAGCCTCTTGAATATCGTCCTCGGCAATCCCTTTTTGCCGCAGCTCCATCCGCAACTGCAGCAGGCTACGTGACTTATTCAGCATCCGCTCCCTTACCCACTGCTGGGCAAATGCCGCATCATCCAGGTAGCCCTGCTCCTCGCACCTTTTGCAAATCTCTTGCGCCAGCGACGAGGGAAACCCTTTTTCGATCAGGTAGCTTTGCACCTGTGCGCTTGTTCGCGGGCGGAAGCCCAAATAGCGCAGCGCATATAAATAGGCGCGATTCCGTTCCTCTTCCTCCAAAATCTCGGCAAACAATGCCGGGTCCAGCTCTTTTCCTTTATGGAGCGAATACTTCACCAAAATATCTTCATGCACGTCAAATGCATGCTCGTCATTCACATAAATGTGATAGCGGTGCTTGACTTTCGCATGCTGTACGATGGAACTGATCTGCCCCGCCTTCAAGGTCACGCTTTTCTCCGCCTTTCCTTCTCTTCATACAGCTGCAGCCTGCCGTAGTAACGGCAGGCTGCAACGACTTCCACTTCCCGACTTTTGGATGATAAGCCGATTTCTCTATTCCAGATCGAATTGCGGTTCTTCCTCTTGCTCAGGATCGATAACCGCTTCAATCGCAGGGACTGAATTGGGATTCAAGCTGAAATACTCGCGCACTTTTTCTTCGATTTGAGCCGCGATGTGCGGGTTTTCTTTCAGGAACAGCTTGGAGTTTTCCCGGCCTTGGCCCAGGCGTTCTTCGTTGAAGGAGTACCATGCGCCGCTCTTCTGTACCACATCGATTTCTGCACCGATGTCCAAAATGCTGCCTTCACGCGAAATTCCTTCGCCGTACATGATGTCGACTTCCGCTACTTTGAACGGAGGAGCCACTTTATTTTTGACGACCTTGATCTTCGTCTTGCTACCCACAACGTCATTGCCAGCCTTGATGCTCTCCGCTTTACGAACATCAAGACGCACGCTCGCGTAAAATTTGAGGGCGCGTCCACCTGGAGTTGTCTCCGGGTTTCCGAACATGACGCCGACTTTTTCACGCAGCTGGTTGATAAAGATGGCAATTGTTTTCGACTTGTTGATCGCACCGGACAATTTGCGCAATGCCTGAGACATCAGACGCGCTTGCAAACCGACGTGGGAATCGCCCATCTCGCCTTCAATCTCTGCTTTCGGCACCAACGCGGCAACCGAGTCAACGACGATGATATCTACCGCACCGGAACGTACGAGAGCTTCTGCGATCTCCAATGCTTGCTCGCCCGTATCTGGTTGAGACAACAACAGCTCCTCGATGTTTACGCCGAGCTTGGCCGCATAAACCGGGTCAAGCGCATGCTCGGCGTCGATGAAAGCAGCTTGTCCGCCCTGCTTTTGCACTTCGGCAATCGCATGCAAGGCAACCGTCGTTTTACCGGACGATTCCGGTCCATACACTTCAATGATCCGTCCGCGCGGGAAGCCCCCTACGCCCAAGGCGATATCAAGCGCCAATGCGCCGCTCGAAACAGTGGATACTTGCATCGAGGCCATATCCCCCAGTTTCATGATCGAGCCTTTCCCGAACTGTTTTTCTATTTGACGCAATGCACTTTCTAAAGCCGCACGACGATCTGACAAATAGGACACTCCCCTTCAAGTTCATTTCTTTCTTATCTTCATCATACATCGAGACAGAAGCCTTTGCCAAGTATTTTTTGCGAACAAATATTCGCATGGGACAAAAAGGCCACCATGCCCGAAGGCACGGTGGCTTCTCGACGTTCGCTTATTTTTTTCCGCGCGGCTTGGCAGGCTCCATGTTGATCCGCTTGCCATTGATTCGCGTCTGGCGCAAAGATTCGTAAACGAATGGCGCAACTTCCTCCGGCACTTCCACAAACGTGAAGCTCTCGAAGATGTCGATCCGTCCGACAGCTTTGCCCGGGATGCCTACGCTCTCGGAAATCTCTTTCACAAGGTCCTGCGGCTTCAGGTTCGCGTTGCGCCCTACATTGAGGAAGAAACGCACCATCCCTTTGGCAGCGCCTGTTTCGCCAAAGTTGTACGACTCCTCTTCAGAAGCCCCGCCTGTCTCGCTGTAGAATGCGAGATGAAGCGCAGCCGCCGCCACTTTGCTTGGCGGGAACTGGTCGGACAGGCTTTCTACCAGTTTTTCATACATGTCTGCGATCTCGTTCGTTTCCAGGAGGGCGACGAGCTGCTCGCGAAGCTGCTCCTGCTTGCGCTCGGCGACTTCTTCCTGCGTCGGCACGCTGCGGGAGATTACTTCCGCTTTCGTCTGCTTCTGGATAATGGTCAGCTGGCGCATCTCACGCGGTGTCACGAGCGTCATCGCAATCCCTTTACGGCCCGCACGCCCGGTACGTCCGATGCGGTGCACATAGCTTTCCGGATCTTGCGGAATATCGAAGTTGATGACGTGCGACACGTTGCTCACATCGATCCCGCGCGCAGCCACGTCGGTCGCGATCAACAGCTCGATGGTTCCTTCGCGGAACGAATGCATGACCTTGTCACGCTGTGCCTGTGACAAATCGCCGTGCAATCCATCAGCCAGATACCCACGCGCCTGCAACACCTCTGTCAACTCGTCGACGCCACGCTTCGTACGGCAAAAGATGATCCCAAGCTCGACATCCTCACTGTCAAGAATGCGGCAGAGACTCTCCACCTTGTTGCGATCAAACACTTTATAGTACACCTGTTCGATCAGCGGTGCAGTCACTTCTTCACGGCTCACCGCGACCGTTTCCGGATTTTTCATGTAGCGTGTAGCCAGACGCTTGATCTCATATGGCATGGTCGCCGAGAACAGCAGCGTCTGACGCTCGTCTGTCATATGCGTAATGATCGTTTCGATGTCTTCGATAAAGCCCATGTCCAGCATCTCGTCCGCTTCATCGAGGACGAGCATGGAAACGTTGTCCAGCTTCAGCGTTTTGCGGCGCAAATGATCCAGCACGCGTCCAGGCGTACCGATCACGACTTGCACGCCTTGCTTCAAAGCGCGGATTTGGTGCGAAATCGATTGGCCCCCGTAGATGGGAAGCGTGCGGATCTTTTTATATTTGGCGATCCGGCGCAGCTCGCCTGCCACCTGAATCGCCAGCTCACGCGTCGGCGTCAGGATGATGGCCTGGATTTTGTTTGCCGGCGTCATTTTTTCAATCAGCGGGATGCCGAATGCTGCTGTTTTGCCTGTTCCCGTCTGGGCTTGGCCGATCAAATCTCCGCCTTCCAAAATTTTCGGGATGCAAGCCGCCTGAATTGGCGATGGCTCTTCAAATCCCATATCGAAGATGGCTTGTTGTACGGTTTTATGTAAAGCGAAGTCTGAAAAAATGGTCATTACTCGTTCACCTTTCTTTTAAGCGTTGCAACGCATGAAACAGTGCCGTTTTCGCGGTGCGCCCGATGATGGCCTGGCGGCGTCCCGATAACTGCAGCTGTTTGACAACAGTCGGGCATCCCTCACTGGCGACCCCAATGTAGACCAGTCCGACGGGTTTGCCTTCCGTGGAATCCGGTCCTGCTACGCCGGTTACAGAGACACCATGTGTGGTATGTAGTTTCCCTCGTACATTTTCAGCCAAAAGCTTGGCTGTCTTTTCGCTGACTGCGCCCTCGACATCAAGGACTTCCTGCGGAATGTCCAGCAGATCATGTTTCGCCTGATTGCTGTAGCAGACGATGCTCCCCGGAAACACGGCAGAGCTGCCTGCGATCGATGTGATCAGCGACGCAAGCGTGCCGCCTGTGCAGCTTTCCGCGAAAGCGATCGTTTCCTTACGTTCCTTCAATGATTCGACCAGCACTTGATGCAGCGATGTTTCCCCTGTCGCATACACGTACTGCCCCAAACGGCTGCGAATCTCCGTTTCGACTGGAACGATCAACCGTTCGGCTTCCTCCACGGTCTGCGCCCGCGCGGTGATGCGCAGCGTCACTTCAAACTCTTTGGCATACGGCGCGATCGTCGGATTGGACTGGCCCTCGATCAGATCAAGCAGGCGCTCTTCCAAGGCCGATTCCCCAATCCCGAAGAAGCACAGGACACGGGAATGGAAAACTTGTTTGCCTGGCAAAAGATCCGTCAAAAAGGGCATGACATACCGATCGACCATCGGGTACAGTTCGCTCGGTGGCCCAGGCAGCAGTACATAGGTGACACCATCTTTCGTATACCCCATGCCCGGTGCCATCCCATGATCGTTTGCAAATACGGCCGAACCGTCGATAACCAGCGCTTGCTTCCGGTTGTTCTCCGTCATCACGATGCCGCGCTGCTCAAAAAACGCGGTAATACGCTGCATCGCAAGCTCATCTGTCACCAGGGAGCGCCCGAGATGTGCCGCTACGGTTTCCTTCGTCAAATCGTCTTGCGTGGGGCCCAGGCCGCCAGAGAAAATAACGAGGTCAGAGCGAGATGCCGCCAGTTTGATCGTCTCATCCAGCCTCTTTGCATTATCGCCAACAACGGAATGAAAATAAACGCTGACGCCGATTTCTGCCAGCTTGCGCGACAGAAACTGCGCATTCGTATTTGCAATTTGTCCAAGCAAAAGCTCTGTACCAACAGCAATAATCTCAGCTTTCATCTGACTCATCCCAATCTTTGCTTAACTAGGTGTACATCCGTCAACTGTAGCGGATCACCTTGCGATTTTTTGCAAAATAGTCATAGCCGGAGTAAATCGTGATAATCACCATCGCCCAACTGGCAATCGTCGTAAATGGAAAACCGATATACTCAAACGGGAAATTTTGGATCATCAGCGGCACGATCGCCACGATCTGCACCCACGTTTTCAGTTTTCCCAACGCGCTGGCCGCGATCACTTGGCCGTCGGCCGCTGCGACCAGGCGAAGCCCTGTCACAGCGAACTCACGGCTAATAATGACAATCGCAATCCACGCTTCTAACCGTTGCATTTGGACCAACGAAATGAGCGCTGCGGAAACCAACAGCTTGTCTGCCAGCGGATCCAGGAATTTCCCCAGGTTGGTTACGATCTTGCGTTTTCGGGCAATATACCCGTCAAGACCATCCGTACTGGCTGCGATAATGAAGACAACAGCAGCGATGATTTCATTGTAGGTGATGCTCAATGTGCCAATCGTAAACGTGCCGAAGTTGTGGCCTATCAGTAAAAAGAACATGACGACCGGCACGAGGAATATGCGAACGAGCGTGATGCGATTGGCAAGATTCACTTAGATAACCTCCCCGGCAAGATCGTATTCGTACGAATGCGTAATCCTCACTTTCACGATTTTCCCCAGTTCGCCTTTGTAACCGGAAACGAACACTTCCCCATCAATCTCCGGCGCATCATATTGACTGCGTCCTACAAAAACGTCGTTTCGTCCATCGTAGCGTTCGATCAATACATCCAGTTCACGGCCGACGAATCGTCCGTTCCGTTCCGAAGCGATCTCGCGTTGCATTTCCATAATGATGTTGGATCGTTTTTCCATCGTTTCTTCATCGATTTGGTCCGGCAGGCGGGAGGCAGGCGTATCATCTTCTTTTGAATACGTAAAGACGCCCAGCCGATCAAATCGAATATCTTTGACAAATGCTTGCAGATTGGCGAAATCTTCTTCGGTTTCGCCTGGGAAACCGACGATCAGCGAAGTGCGTACGGCGACATCCGGAACTTGCGCACGGATTTTCGCCACCAATTCACGAATATCGCGCTGACGGCCTGGACGGCGCATCCGTTTCAAAATCGCGTCTTCCGAGTGCTGCAGCGGCATATCGATATATTTGCAAACCTTCGGGTTGTTCGCAAATTCTTCAATCAACTCATCCGTGAAGAAGCCTGGATAAGCGTAATGAAGGCGAATCCATTCAAGTCCATCCACTTCAGACAGCTTGCGCAACAATTCGGGCAGCATCAGCTTGCCATCATAAATATCGGTACCATAATTGGTCGAATCTTGCGCGATCAAGCTGACTTCCACAACACCCTGTGCAACGAGGTGGCGCGCTTCCTCGATGATCGATTCCATCGTGCGGCTGCGGAAAGCTCCGCGCATCATCGGAATGCTGCAGAACGTACAGGCGTTGTCACAGCCCTCGGCGATTTTGATATACGCCGAAAACGTGCCTTCCTTGACTTTCCGTTTCACGACTTCCTCGTAGGTAAAGATTGGATTCCCGACGAGCGCGGTCCGTTTGCCAATCAGCGAATCGTCAATCACCTTCGTAATCGACATGAAATCGCCTGTTCCGACAATCCCGTCAACCTCTTTGATCTCGTTTAAAATGTCTTCTTTGTATCGTTGCGTCAAGCAGCCCGCTACGACCAACGATTTGAGCTTGCCGGTCTCTTTCAATTCGCCCATTTCGAGAATCTTGTTGACGGACTCTTCCTTCGCTGCATCAATGAACCCGCACGTATTGACGATGACAACGGTCGCTTCATTCGGATCATCCACCAGCTCATAGCCCCGCTCGTCGATCAGGTGAGCCATCATATCTGAATCTACTAGATTTTTTTCACAACCAAGCGTTACAATCGCGACTTTTTCCCGCGATATTCCTGTCTCTGCCATTTGTTTTCCTCCAATTAGTCACACCTGCCCAGATTACACCTATACAGTATAATATATGGCTATTTGAGTGTCAAAAATAGAAAAAGGCAGGTATTTCCCGCCTTTTCCTTACTGCGCTTGTTTAATTGTAACAGAAAGATTGGACGGGAAGAAGGTGAGTTTGGACATATCAACCGGATTGTCGTTGATGGACAATTGCACGGCTGTCGGGTTGCCCAGCACAATATACGCTGTGCTACCTGCCTCGATCACTTTCTCGTCCCCTTTTTTGATCGTTGTTTCATCCAGCTTTTTGCCGCCGCGCTTTTCACGCACTTGTGTCCAGCACGACTTATCCGTTCCCACCAGTTTGATCGACAGCTTCTCCGCTTTTTCTACGCTAAACACGTATTGCGAGCCTTGCTGCGATACGAACGTGAGGACTGGCTTCTCTACCGTCGTCCCATCAGCGGTGGCTGGCGGGAGCGTATCGGTCCCCGCCGGCGGAGGCGTCGCCTGCCCTGCCGGATTGGTCGTCGTTGGCGGGATCGTCGCCGCAGGTGGCGGCGTAATGTTCATGTTCGGTGACGGTTGCTTCATGTCCAGATTGTCGTTCGCCGTATTCCCCGGCAAAGGACTGGTGTCCACCGGAGTTCGATTGACGAACGCCATATAAATGACGCCGATCACAAGCGCCACGAACAAAACGAGAAGCGTCTGCGTCACCCATCTGCTGGATTGCAGCGGCTCTTTCGATGCCGCTCTTCTCCTGCGCAAACGCGCCATCTGCTCCTGAGGAGGTTGGGCAGGCAGATCGGTCTGAAAATGGGCGAGCAGATCATTCGGTTCAAGCCCAACCGCTTCGGCATAGCTTTTGATAAACGCACGCGCGTAAAAGTGGCCCGGCAAGAGATGGTAATGCCCACGCTCGATGGCTTCCAGGTAGCGGCGCTGTATTTTGGTCACCCGTTGGACATCGTCGAGTGAAATGTTTTTCTCTTCACGAGCTCTTTGCAGCACTTGGCCAAGCTCCGACACAACTTATCCTCCTTACCTAAAATCAAAGTCGCTCATCCCACTGGTGTTGATCAACTCATACGTAATCTCTTCATCGGCATGGTGACGCAGCTCGATGATGTAATGAAAATCGGAGAGTTGATACTCGGATTCGCGCACGAATATATCAGGATGTTCAATGACCTTCGTCGCCGGAAACGCCATCATCTCACGCAGCAGGCTGTGATGTCGCTCGGTTGAACGCATGGTCGAGACGATCCCATCAACTAAATATACATGATCACTGGACATTTCATCAATGGCGAGTGAATTTCGCACGGTTTGGCGCAGCAGTGTCGAGGATAAAAATGTCCAGCGCTTGTTCGCCGAAACGCTGGCCGCAATCATCGACTCGGTTTTGCCTACGCGCGGCATCCCCCGAATCCCGACCAATTGATGTCCTTCCTTCTTGAAAATCTCAGCCATGAAATCGACGAGAATCCCCAGTTCGTCACGCACAAAGCGGAACGTCTTCTTGTCCTCGTTGTCGCGTTCAATATAGCGTCCATGCCGTACTGCCAAACGATCCAGCAACGTAGGCGGTCTCAGCTTGGTTATGGTTATGTTGTCCACTTTTTGAAGAATATTACGCAGAATTTCGATTTTCTCATCGTCATCCGTCATCAGGAGTAAACCGCGTCGATTATTTTGGACACCGTTGATTGTGCCGATGTTAATTTTTAGCATCCCCAGAATGGAAGCCAAATCCCCCAACAGACCTGGACGGTTGATGTGAATTTCATACTCGAAATACCACTCTTTTTTCTCTTTAACCTCCATCGCGTTTCCTCCCGCACCTATTTTTACACAGTATACCATTTCGTGCCCATTCGACAAAGCAAAAAAGAAAAATCCCCTGAATAAAGGGGATTTTCACGGTTCACTGCTATTTGTCGCTGTTATTGTGCGTTTCCGCCTTGAACGAGCTTCACCATCATGGATGCCAGGTCTTTGCGTTGGGTTTCATCCGCAACATCCCACAGCTGCTTGAGCAGACGCTCCTGATCGTTCTTGGGGTCAACCTGCTCAGCGAGGTAGCCACCGATTTGATACGCGACGTTTTCAATCGTATCGCTTTCCATACCAGCGGTCTTGGCTTGTTGTACACGCTCACCCAAAAATGATTTCCAATCGTGAAAATTCTCAAGAACAGACATGTCTATTCCTCCTCCTGAAAGTTCGAACGGACATCGCTGGCCCGCATATTACTACTTTTCCTTTTTTGGAGAAGGAATATGCATCACGTGTACCATCCGCCATTTGGGGCGACGACCTGGCCTGTGACATACCCCGCTTCGCTGGAAAGCAAATAAGCGACGAGCGAGGCCACTTCATCTGCCCGTCCCAGCCGGCCCATCGGGATGTCCTGGGCGATCCACTCCACTTCCTCTGCGCTGAAGCGGTTCATCATGCCGCCCTGGATGGCGCCAGGTGCGACAGCATTGACGGTGATGTTGTTCGGGGCGAGTTCCTTGGCAAGCGCCTTTGTAAAGGCCAAGACCGCACCTTTCGTCAGCGAGTAAAGCACCTCGCACGCTGCGCCTGTCTGGCCCCAAATCGACGCGACATTGACGATGCGCCCGTATCGATGCTGGAGCATCGCCGAAATCATCTTTTGCGAAACAAAAAATGCGGAGCGGACATTGGCCGCGACCAGTTCGTCAAATGCGTCCGGCGTCACGTCCTGCACCAAACCAAAGTGCTCGATCGAGGCATTGTTCACAAGCAGCAGCGGCTTGATTGGCAACTGCTGGAACAATCCCTCGATTTGAAGCGGGTCGCGCAAATCGGCCTGAACAGCAAGCGCCGGAACGCCGCGCTCAGCACAAAAAGCCAAAATCGGTTCAAGCTTGTGTCCGGACTGATGGTAATGAAGATAAAGCGGAACTCCCCGTTGGGCGAGCGCCATGCTGATCGCGCCGCCCAGCTCCCCGGAAGCCCCTGTAATCAATGCCCACGGTGTTTCTGTCATACAAAACCTCTCTCTTATTTTCCAGCGGCAGAACGAACGATGGAAAGCGCCATTTGTTCCGGTTTAAAATGTTCGCGAATGCGCTCCTCCACTTCTTTGCGAGTGATTTGTTCAAGCACCGGCACAACCGCAAACAGGCTGGTGCCATTAAACTGGTAGTTGGTAAATTGGTTGGCGATAAACTCAACCGAATTGCAGGAACGCAAAAATTGCCCGATTTTTTTCCGTTTCGCCCGTTCAAAATCTTGTTCGGACACGCCGGCTTGCTGCGCGCGGGCAAGTTCGGCTGTGATCTGCGAGACGAATCGATCCGGGTCGGGCGTATCCCCGCCGATGATGGTATAGCCGTACATTTTATCATTGGAGTAGTCGAAGTCGAACGACTCCGTGATGATGCCGTCGTCATACATTTGCTGGTACAGCTGCGTGCTGCTGCCGAGCAACAAGTCGAGCGCCAGCTTGGTCGCGAACTCCCGGCGCAGCAGCTGTTCGCCGGTAAGCCCGTTTTCTGTATCCTTGAAACCGAGGAAGCATTTGGGGAGTCCGACCGGCAGGGCAAACTCCGTCCGCTCTTTGGCGATCTTAGCCGGTTCTTCCGGAAAAATTCGCTGAATATCCGGCGCGGGCGGGAATGTTTTCGCGGCCTGGTTCTCTTTGATGAGCTGCATCATTTGCTCCACATCAAACGAACCGACCATGAAGAAGACCATGTTCGCTGGATGGTAAAACGTCTCGTAGCATTGGTACAGCACTTCTTTATCAATCGCCGAAATCGATTCGACCGTCCCGGCGATCTCGATGTTGATCGGATGTTTTTGATACATGCCTTTCAACAGATTCATGTAGACTTTCCAATCGGGATTGTCATCGTACATGCGAATTTCCTGCCCGATAATCCCTTTTTCCTTTTCTACGCTGGCATCCGAGAAATACGGCTCCTGAACGTAATCAAGCAGCAGTCGCGTGTTCGCCTCGAGATTGTCCGTGCAGGAAAACAGGTATGCCGTACGGTTGAAGCTGGTAAAGGCATTGTAGGAGGCACCGTTTTGACTGAATTCCTTGAACACATCGCGATCTTTCTTGTCGAACATTTTATGCTCCAAAAAGTGCGCGACACCATCCGGCACCTGCACCTCGCGTCCATCCTTCAAGCGGAAATGCGAATCGATCGAACCGTAGCGCGTAGTAAAAACCGCGTACGTTTTGGAAAATCCGTGCTTGGGCAGCAAAAAGACAGACAAGCCGTTCGGCAGCGTTTCATGGTAAAGCGTTTCCTTCAGTTGTTCAAAAGTGGTTGTCTGCATGATTACGCTTCCCCCTTCTGATCGCGCAGCAAATAAATGGTATCCATCTGGATTTTGCCAGCTACCGCTTTGACTTGATCGACGGTGACATGGGTTAATTCATCCAGCAGTTCGCCAAGCCGCCTTGTACGACCGCTCAAAATGCCGTTGTACGTAAAGTCGACCATCATGCGCGGGCTGTCGAGCAGTTCACGGAATTGGTTGATCAGCGTCGCTTTTGTCTGGGCCATCTCCTGCTCGCTGATTTGCCCCGCCTGAACAAGCTTCAACTGTTCGTTGATGATGAGCAGCGCTTTTTCATAGTTGCCCACCTCAATGCCGGACATGATCATCAAGATCCCTTTGTGGCTTTCCAGCCGGGATACCGCGTAGTATGCCAGCGACGCCTTCTCGCGAACATTGACAAACAGCTTGGAATGGGGAAACCCGCCCAGTACGCCATTTGCGATCAGCAAGGCCGGGTAATCGTCATCCGGATAGCTGATCTGCGTGCGGCAGCCGATATTCAGTTTCCCTTGATTTACATCGAGCCGCTCGATGACTTCCCGGGTTTTTGTTACATGCTTTGGCGCGCTTTTTACTGTGAACGCTTTCACCTGGCGCCCATTTACGTTTATGTATGTTTGGATATAGGATTTGACTTGTTCGGCCCCTACATCGCCGACCACAAAAATGTCGATCGGATAATGGGCAAGCAGGTCTTCATAATGGGCGTGCAGCACAGCCCCGTCAATTTCGGCCAGATCGGCAATTCGTCCGTTCACGGGCAGACCGAACGGCTCGCCCGCGCACATTTCTTCCGTTACGCGCTGATTGGCATAGCGCATTTTGTCATCGACGATGCTTTCGATCCGCTTGCGCAGCGATTCTTTTTCGGTTCTGATGTATTTTTCTGCAAATTTGCCATTCTCCAGGTAAGGCTGTGTCACGACTTCGCCGACAAGCTGGATCGCTTGCTCGAGCAAAGGCGTTTGCTCGGAAAGGAACTTTTCGTTCGGGATTTCCATATACACTTGCAAAATCTGGCGCTCTCCCTTTTTCGTCACATCCACGTCAAAAATCGCGCCATAAAGGAAGTCCAGATGTTCTCGCAGCAGTCTGGTTTCAGGAAAACGTGCCGTTGCACGCTTCATGACCATCGACAGCAACGCGGTTTTGGTGACGGTTTCTTCCGCGAGCGGCTGTTGGATCAACAAGACGATGGTTGTTGTTTTGAACTTGTCAGTCGAAAGGATGTGCAGGTTCATTTCATTGACGTGAGACGTTTCAAACAAAATCTCTTTGGTCGACGCTGTCATCTCTCATGCTCCTCTCGTTTGGTTCATGACGGTTGAATGCTTCTATTGTAACCAAAGATTGGGTATTTCAGCAAAAAAAATAAAAGAGCCTGTCCGGCTCTTTTACCATGCTTTACAAATCGGTTGTATCCCAGTCATCCTGTATGTTCTCCGCCACATCGTCAAAGCGGCCGCACTCGGGGTTAAGGCATAGCGTCCCCCGCAGCGACCGATCTTCAAACGGCTGGCCCGCACTTCCGCCACAATAAGGACAAGACCACATCAACGAACGTTCCTCCCTTACGTCGGATTCATCCGTTAGCTTGCCCGAATCAGGAGGCCGGAATGCTACCGCTCTCTTTTTCCCAGTATTGCAAGTACATGTATGGATCAAATGATTTGCCGGTATCGTTGTAATACAGGCCGAAATGCAGATGAGGATCGAATTGGCCCTCGGTCCCAGTCGGTCCGTACCCAGTATTGCCGACGAAACCGAGCAGCTGCCCCGCTTTCACATAGCCGCCCAGCTCAAGTCCGGGCGCATAGGCTTCCATGTGCGCATAATACAGGCGATAGTTCCCTGACTCATCCGTGATGTTCACGCGCCAGCCGCCGTACTCGTTCCAGCCCAATCGGTTGATGTAGCCGTCGCAAACGGAATAGACCGGATTGCCCTTCTGCGTCATGATATCGACGCCTTCGTGGCTTCGCGCATTTTCTTCATAGTGGCCGTCGACCCAGTCCCTGCCATTCCCGTATGAATCGCCATACGGTTCATAGCTGTTTGATGCCAAAGGAAAAACATAATCCTCTGCAAGCAGAGGCGTTTCCTTAAGAAGCGCACTTACCGGATGTGTCGCGTCTTTGGCATCTTTCGGCAACGCTATTAGTTGGCCTGGATACAGATTTTTGTCATCAATCCCGTTGATCTTCTTGATGTCATCCTCATCCGTCCCATGCACTTTGGCGATTTCGCCGAGCGTATCGCCAGGTTGCACCACGTACATGCGAGAAGGCGCGACGGTAGCTGAAACAGCTTGTCCCGCCGATTTTTTGGTGTTCACAATCGCGACCTCGGCCCGTTTGTCCCACTCTACCTGATAGCCGAGACTTTGGCTGACAAATCGCAGCGGAATCAATGTGCGCCCTTTGCTGATCATCGGCGCCGCATCCAAGATCGTGCGTTTTTCGTTAACATATCCGATGGCTTTCCCAATATACAAACGAATCTTGTTTGTCCCTTGCGTCACCGTAACGGTTTGGGTTGCATCTTCATAGGAAATCGCTGCCCCCGTATTTTCCGCGATGGCACGAATCGGCACCAGCATGCGCCCGTTTTCAATCGTCGGTTTGACATCGCTCGCCACACCTTTTCCATCAATCAAAAGCGAAATCGTTGGCAATGCGGTAGTACCAGCGGCATGGGCCGGGGCCATCCCTGTAAAGAGCGTGCTTGTCCCTAGAAGTACCCCCAACGCAAGCCCTGCCAGCCTGCGGCTCCGTCTGTTGACATGTACACTCATCCTGTTCACTCCCCATGCATTCAATACAAAGGGTATTATCACATAATTCGAGTGGGGAGCGTAGGCACAAAATGTACCAGTCATCCGTGCAGGAACCGCAATTCATTGCCTGAATTCGTCCCGCTTTTTCCATGTAAAAAGCAGCACCGCTCGAATCGATGCGGTGCTGCTTTGCACTGGTTTATTAGCGAGAACCGGTCTCGTATGGTTTGCCCGACGCTGCCGGCGCATTGGCGCGGCCTACCACCCCAGCCAAAACGAGGATGGTCAAAATGTACGGGAGCATAAAAATGAATTCAATCGGAACGATTTTGTTCAGCTCAAACACCTGCACGAGCGATTTGACGGCTTGCGCAACACCGAAGAACAGCGCTGCCCACATCGCGCCCGTCGGATTCCATTTCCCGAAAATCATCGCAGCGATCGCGATGAAGCCTTGTCCGGAAACGGTGTTGTGCGAGAAGTTGCTGGTCGTCGTGAGTGCGATCGTCGCGCCACCCATCGCTGCCAACGCGCCGCTGATCATGACCGCAATGTAACGCATGCGCGCCACGTTTACACCGAGCGTATCGGCTGCACGCGGATGTTCACCTACCGCACGCAGACGCAAGCCAAACGGGGTACGGAACAGGACATACCAGGTAACCGCAACGAGGACGAACGCCAGGTAGCTTGTCGGGTACGCTTCAAAAATCGCATGACCTACATACGGGATGTCACCGAGAAACGGGATTTTCCATTTGGTAAAAACGGTAGACAATGTTGTTGTTTGACCTGCGCCATTGAAAATGATCTTGGTCAAATATACGGTTAGCCCTGTTGCCAAAAAGTTGATCGCAACACCGCTGACGGTTTGGTCAGCTTTAAATGTGATACACGCTACCGCATGCAGCAGCGCAAAAACCGCGCCGGCGAATATGGCAGCCGTGAAGCCGACCCATGGCGATGTGGTGAAGAAGGTGACGACAGCACCGGTAAAGGCACCCATCGTCATCATCCCTTCAATCCCGATGTTAACGACGCCGGATCGCTCGGAGTAAATGCCGCCGAGCGCTGCAAAGATGAGGGCGGTAGAGAATACAATGGTATCGTGAACGAGGTTGCTGCCGATCGAAAGCCAATCCATCAGCTACGTCCCTCCTTTTTCTTAGCAAGAATCGGTTTCAAGAAGAAGCGGACAATGCCATGTGCAGCGACAAAGAAAATGACAGATGCAATTACGATCCGAATCAGCTCGATCGGCACGCCGGCGCCGAACTTCATTCCGTTGGCTCCAAACGTCAAAATCCCGAACAAAATCGCGCCAAGGATGACGCCAAACGGTGTATTTCCGCCGATCAACGCTACCGCGATCCCGTCAAACCCGTAACCAGGCATCGCTGGAGCAATCGCTTGGTAATGGAAAACGCCCAACACTTCGCAAGCGCCGCCCAAACCGGCAAACACGCCACCGATAAACATCGCCTTGACGACATTGCGATTCACGTTCATCCCGGCATACTCGGACGCATGCGGGTTCAAGCCGACCGCACGCAATTCAAAGCCTGCTTTCGTTTTCCAGAGCACGATGAAAAAGAAAACGGCAGCTGCAAGGGCAATGACGGTCCCCCAGTGAAGACGCGCATTGTCAAAAACCTCGGATAACCAACCGAATGTAATGATTGCAGTATCCTTCACATCTTTGGAGCGCTGTTGACCCTCCGGTACGAGAAAAGCGGAGAGAATATAATTGGAGAAATAAAGGGCAACCCAGTTCATCATGATGGACGTAATGACTTCATGCACGCCACGGGCAGCTTTCAACCATCCGGTCAAAGCGCCCCACAGTCCACCTACGACACCACCGACAATTAGTGCGAGCGGCGCATGAATGTATACCGGCAGATCAAAGGTGACGCCGACATATGTGGCAGCAATCGACCCCATGATAAATTGGCCTTCCGCACCGATATTAAACAGCCCTGTGCGGAACGCGAATGCAACGGATAAACCGGTGAAAATGAGCGGGGTAATCTGACGAATCGTTTCCCCGAAATTGTAGACATCACCAAAAACTTTCTTCAGCAGCGACTGGTACGCCAGAATCGGATCAAATCCGCCCGCCAGCATCGCTACCGCACCGACCAGCAAACCAAGGATGATGGCTGCTACAGGGACAAGAAACGAGTCTTTTGTAAAGACTGCTATCACTTTATTCATCGCTTCCTCCTCCTGAGATGCGTTTTCCGCCGGACATCATCAGGCCAAGCTCCTGCTCCGTCGTCTCACGTGGGTTGACGATCCCGACAATTTGCCCTTCATAAATAACCGCAATTCTGTCGGATACGTTCATGATTTCATCCAATTCCAATGAAACAAGCAGAACTCCCTTGCCTTTGTCACGCTGTTCAATCAAACGCTTGTGAATAAATTCAATCGCCCCGACGTCGAGGCCGCGCGTCGGCTGCGCTGCAATCAGCAGATCCGGGTCTTTGTCCACTTCACGGGCAATGATCGCCTTCTGCTGGTTTCCACCGGACAAGGCGCGCGCCAACGTATGGATGCTCGGCGTGCGCACGTCGAACTCCTCAATCAGTTTGGCAGCGTGCTTGTTGATCGCGTCGTAATTCAAGAAGCCGTTTTTGTTGAATGTCGGATGGAAATACGTTTCGAGCACCATGTTTTCGCTCATCGTAAAATCGAGTACCAATCCGCGCTTGTGTCTGTCCTCCGGAATATGGGACAGGCCCGATTCAGAAATGGCCCGCGGCTTGTTGTTGGTAATGTCGTTGCCTTTCAGCAGCACTTTTCCCGACTCGATTTTTTTCAAGCCAGTCAATGCTTCGATCAGCTCGCTTTGCCCGTTTCCATCTACACCGGCAATCCCCAAAATTTCGCCCGCTCTCACCTCAAACGAGATGTTTCGCAGCGCATCGATGCCACGGCTGTCTTTTGCCGTTACTTTATCGACGGTCAAAATCACTTCTTTCGGAACGCTCGGCGCTTTTTCCACTTTGAAGTTGACTTCGCGGCCAACCATTTTGGCTGCCAAATCGTCCGGGTTGGTCTCCGAAACTTTGACGGAATCAATCACTTTGCCGCGGCGAATAATGGTAACTGCGTCACATACCGCCATAATCTCTTTCAATTTGTGCGTGATGAGGATGATCGTTTTGCCTTCCTTCACCAGGTTGCGCATGATTTCAATCAGCTCTTGAATCTCTTGCGGGGTCAATACGGCAGTCGGTTCATCGAAAATGAGAATTTCAGCGCCCCGGTAGAGCGTTTTCAAAATCTCTACGCGCTGCTGCATCCCGACGGAAATATCGCTGATTTTCGCATGCGGGTCGACCTTCAACCCATACTGCTGCGAAAGCCGCTCTACATCTTCCGCCGCTTTGCGCGAATCTATCTTCAACCCTTTTTTAGGTTCTTTTCCCAAGATAATGTTTTCGGTGACCGTAAACGGCTCCACCAGCATGAAGTGCTGATGCACCATCCCGATACCCAGCTCATTTGCCACATTCGGGTTTGAAATGGTAACAGGTTTTTCGTTGATTAAAATCTGACCTTCATCTGGTTGATAAAGACCAAACAAAATGTTCATCAATGTTGATTTGCCTGCTCCGTTTTCACCGAGCAGCGCATGGATTTCACCTTTTTTTACATCGAGAGTAATATTGTCATTCGCTATGATTCCGGGAAAGCGTTTGGTAATTCCGCGCATTTGTACAACTGACTGCGTTTGCATCTTCACATTCACCCCGTTTTTATGGGTTATCATTTTTGGCTTAGGAAGGAAAGACAAGGCTAGTTCAAACGACTAGCCTTGTCTTTTGTAAAACGACACACATCAATTACTCAGGTTTGTCTGGCACAGTGATTTCGCCATTGACGATTTTTGTTTTGAACTCTTCTACTTTTTTCAGAACGTCTTCCGGAACGTTTTTCTTCGATGTTTCTGGCAAGCCTACGCCGTCTTCTTTCAGACCGAGCAGAGTTGTTTTGCCGCCATCGAATTTACCTTCAGTCAGATCTTTGGACACGCGGTAAACCGCTTCGTCTACGCGTTTCACCATGGAAGTCAGGGTTACATCATCGCCGAAAGTCAGGGATTGGTCTTTGTCTACACCGATTACCCATACGTTTTCGCCTTTTGCTTTGCGGTCTTTCGCTTCATTAAACACGCCGTCGCCAGTAGAACCAGCAGCGTGGAAAATGATGTCCGCGCCTTGACCGTAAATTTGGGAAGCTGCGGATTTACCCATATCAGGTTTGTCGAAAGCACCTGTGTAGATGGTGATTACTTTGGCATCCGGTTTTACTGCTTTTACGCCCGCTTTAAAGCCAGCTTCAAAGCGTTTGATAACCGGGATGTCCACGCCGCCAACGAAACCAACTTTGTTGGATTTTGTCATGGAAGCTGCTACAACCCCAACCAGGAAAGAACCTTCCTGCTCTTTGAACAGAACGGATTCCACGTTTGGCGCTTGTACTTCAGCGTCAATGATCGCCAGTTTCGCGTCTTTGTTTTCATCGGCTACTTTTTTGACGGAGTCTGCCATCATGAAGCCGATCCCCCAAGTCAGATCCCATTTGTCTTTTACAAACTGGGTCAGGTTTGGAACGTAGTCAGCGTCACCAGTGGATTGCAAGTATTTTACTTGCTCATCAGACAGCTTCAGGTCAGTCTTCAGTTTGGAAAGACCTTCCCATGCGCTTTGGTTAAAGGAGTTGTCGTTCACGCCGCCAACGTCTGTAACCATACCGATTTTTGCTGTGATGCTGGAACCGCCAGCAGCTGGTGCTTGTCCATTGCCGGATGGCGCAGCTTCATTTGTCTTTCCGCCACAGCCAGCCAACAGCAAGGAAAGGCTGAGTGTTGCAACGGAGAGAACGGAAACGATTTTTTTCATCCTCTGATACCCCCATTGAATTGTTGTTCATGAAATTGCAAGCGAGTCTAACAAGTATTCTCGCCAATTTCCGCAAATACCTATGAACGCTTGAAATTTTACCCTATCTAAGAAGATTTGTGCAAGCAATAATTTTTTATCCATGGAATCGGATACTGTTTTTGCGCACGACAAGGACAAGACGATGTTCGTGCGTCTGCTTGCAAATGGTATACTGTTAGCATTTGCTTAAAAAAGTACAGTATGCCTGTTATGAATATGATGCAAAAACTTGGACGTTGCGCAATGTTAGGACAACAATTCCAGCAGTTTCTGCTTGAAACGATCCGCGTCGATTTCTTGGCAAATGGTCACATTCGCCGGCTTTTGATGAACATGGAATCGATCAATGATCAATTGTCCGTATGTTTGCTCGCTTTTCGTCTCCATGTACCCGTATGTCTCGAATGCAGCACAAACCATATCGGGCCAAATCGCTACAGCCATCGCCGTTGGATCAGGCAAGTCAAAGCCGCGCCTTCCATATTGGGACAAATTGTGCTCCTGCAGCACTTTTGTGCAGGAAAGCGCAAATTTAGCAAGCGGCGTTTGCAAAGCGGCGATTCGCTCCATATCCCCCTCGTCAATGAACGTTTTGCCCATGCTGACATCCCAGCCGACAAAAGTCAGCGGCATGCCCGATTGCAGCACAATCTCCACGGCTTCAGCATCCACGTAAAAGTTGAATTCGGCGACAGGCGTAACATTGCCCGGACCCAATCCTTGTCCGCCCATAACGATAACGCGCTTGACATACTCGGCGATGCGCGGCTCTTTCAAATAGGCAAGAGCGAGATTGGTCATCGGGCCGAGTGTTACCACTTCAAGTTCATGCGGATTCGCCATGATATGATGAATGATTGCATCAATGGCATGCATGTCTTCCGGTTTTCCCGCGGGGGCTGGAAGATGCATATTGCCCATGCCGTCGCTTCCATGAACGTACTCTGACGTGAATAACTCTCGCATGATCGGCTTGTGCATGCCACGATAAACCGGCGGAGCATAGGAATTGACAGCCTCGATGGTGTTAAGCGCGTTTTTCACCGCCTGGTCCACGGACAGATTCCCGCAAACAACCGTGATCGCTTCCACTTGAATGGTCGGCTCGCGCAGTGCCATGATCAACGCGATCGCGTCATCTGAAGCCGTATCTGTATCAATCAGAAACTTTCTCATCGAGACACATCCCCTTTGTCATAACCTCATCCAACGTCGGCATACCGGCCTGCGCACCCAGCTTTGTGACGGACAATGCCGCGACACGGCTGGCAAAATTTGCCGCATCAGCAAGATTCGCTCCCGTCGCGATGGAATAGGCAAGCCCTGCGTTGAACGCATCACCCGCACCAGTCGTGTCCACCACTTCTACTGCATAGCTCGGACAGGTCGTCAAAGGGATGCCATTTCCAGCGAAAGCCACACCATTTGCCCCAAGCGTTGTAATGACATATTTTGCCCCTTGGGCAAACATTTGCGCAACGCTTTCTTCCAAACCTTTTTGGTCTCGGCCCTCATTGCCAGCCAAGACGTCCAACTCGCTTTTGTTTGGTGTGATGTAATCAATTTGCGCAAGCAGCCCCTCCGGCAGCACTTGCGCCGGTGCCGGGTTCAAAATGACCGTTTTCCCGTAGCGCTTGGCAATTCCGGCTGCCTGCACCACAGTCGGCAGCGGAATTTCCATTTGCAGCAGGACCAAATCCGCAGCAGCAATCAGCGATTCGTGGCGATCCACGTCGCTTGGCAGCACTCGGTGATTCGCACCTGGCACTACGGTAATACGATTGTCTTTTTGGCAAAGCTGGATGATCGCGATTCCCGTCGCGACACCATCTTCCTGTTTGATTCCATCCAAAGAGATGCCTTCTCTTTGCAAGGCATGGAGTAAATCTTTCCCGAAAGAGTCCGTTCCTACAGCGCCGATCATCTGTACGTCAGCGCCGAGGCGCGCCAAAGCGACGGCCTGATTCGCCCCTTTTCCTCCTGGGATGAAATGCGCCTGCTGGCCGAGCACGGTCTCTCCCTGCATAGGGATGACATCGGTCTCCACCACGATATCCATATTCAAGCTACCTACGACCACTATTTTGGGGTTCGACAACATCTCCGCTCCTTTCCGTCGATGCTCTCTGTATCAGTGAAACATCCAGTTCATAGACTTGTTTGTTTTCTAGCGTCCCCTGAATCTCCGCAAACAACAGCTTGGCAGCCGTAGCTCCCATTTCATAAATGGGTTGGGCCACTGTCGTAAGCTCCGGTTCTGTTATTTCCGTCAACGCAATTCCATCGAATCCGCAGATCGACACCTGTTTGGGGACTTCAATGCCCAGTTGCCGCAATGCCTTCAATGCACCGATCGCCATCAGATCGTTTCCGGCAAAGATTCCGTCCAAATCCGGATGGCGCCTCAGCAGTTCGAGTGTCGCCTGCCGTCCACCCTCCAAGGTAAAATGTCCGGGCTCCGTCAAATCTGGCGAAAACCATTCGTATGTACGAATACGATCTTCATAGCCGCGCAAACGTTCCATCGCCGTAATGAAAGGAGCTGCCCCCGAAATATGGGCAATTTTTTGACAGCCAATCGACAGCAAATGATCGACTGCCATCTTGGCTCCGAGATAGTTATTGCAGCGGACAACGTTGCAGTAGCCGTAGTCAAGCGCGCGGTCAAGTACAACCATCGGCAGCTTCTGATTTTTTAAACGCATGATGTCTTCGGTAGAAAGGGTGTTGGAGGCAAAAATGATCCCTTCAATGTACCTCTGGGCTAGCAGTTCCACATACGAAATTTCTCTGGCAAACTGATCGTCAGAATTGCATAAAATAACCGTATATTGGTGGGAACGAGCGACATCCTCGATCGCCCTGGCCAATTCTGGAAAGAAAGGGTTCGTGATGTCAGGCAGGATCAAGGCAATCGTCCCCGACCGTTTGTTCGCAAGGGTGCGCGCCACAAGATTCGGCTGATACTCCAGCTCATCGATTGCAGCCAGCACCCGCAGCTCCGTCTCCTGATTCACATACCCATTCTTGTTCAGTACGCGTGATACCGTAGCGACTGATACCCCGGCTCGTTTCGCCACATCTTTAATGGTTGCCATCTGCTATGCCCCACCCGTATCTGTAATCGGTTACACCCTGGTTAAAAAAAAGAAACAAGTATTGTGTAACCGTTTCCACATTTCCGATTATATACGCGCTTTCCGTAGAAATCAATGAAATTTTTTGCAATGAACAACGGGTTGTGGCGCACATTTTTGCACGAAAAAAGGAACCAGCAGCTGATTGTGTTGAATCGGCTGCTGGTCGTTTTCATTATGAAATATTCGTCTCGATATTCGCCGGGCGTGGAATTCGCACCTCACGCGGCTTGCTTCCTTCATACGGGCCGACAATTCCTTTGGCTTCCATGATGTCGATCAATCGCGCTGCCCGGGTATAGCCGATGCGCAGACGGCGCTGGAGCAGAGAAGCCGACGCAGTTTGGCCTTCCGCAACAATTTGCACCGCTTGGTCAAACAAATCGTCATCGACAACCGTTTTGTTTTCTTCTTCGGTCTCTTCCGGTATCATCTCTGACTGGTACGTTGCTTCCTGCTGCTCTTTGACAAAGCGGACAACCTCTTCCACCTCTTTGTCGGAAACAAACGCCCCTTGCACCCGGGTCGGTTTGGAAGCGCCCATTGGCAAGTACAGCATGTCGCCACGACCGAGCAATTTTTCTGCGCCTCCCATGTCCAAAATGGTGCGGGAATCCGCCATGGACGATACGCCAAACGCGATGCGCGAAGGAATGTTGGCTTTGATGACACCGGTGATGACATCAACCGATGGGCGCTGGGTCGCGATGATCAAGTGGATGCCTGCAGCGCGAGCCATCTGTGCCAACCGGCAAATCGCATCCTCGACTTCCCCTGGCGCAACCATCATCAGGTCCGCCAACTCATCGACGATTACGACGATATAGGGAAGAGCGGCTGCGTGTCCTTCCTGCTCGCGGATCATTTGGTTGTACATCTCAATGTTACGGCTTCCGTTTTTGGCGAACAGGTTGTAGCGTCTTTCCATTTCGCTCACGACTTTTTTCAGCGCAACGGATGCTCTGCGCGGGTCCGTGACGACCGGTGCGAGCAGATGGGGAATCCCGTTGTATACGTTCAATTCGACCATTTTCGGGTCGATCATCATCAGCTTCACTTCATCAGGGGTTGCCTTGAACAAGATGCTCATGATCAAGCCGTTGATGCATACCGATTTTCCGCTTCCTGTCGCCCCCGCTACCAGCAAGTGGGGCATTTTCGCCAAGTCCGCGACAATCGGTTCCCCGGAGATGTCGCGCCCAAGGGCGGTCGTCAGTTTTGCCGGCGAGTCTTTGTACTTCCCTTCCTCCAGCACTTCCCGCAGAGAAACGACCGCTACCTCCGAATTCGGGACCTCGATCCCGATCGCCGATTTCCCTGGAATGGGGGCCTCGATCCGAATGTCTTTCGCCGCGAGCGCAAGTGCCAGGTCGTCGGTAAGGCTGACGATTCTGCTTACTTTCACACCGGTTGCAGGCTGTACTTCATAACGTGTTACCGCCGGTCCACGGTGTACTGCGGATACGGATGCCTGCACACCAAAGCTTTTCAGCGTCTGTACCAGCTTGTCCGCATTGGACTGCAAATCCGTCTCTTTGCCCGACACATGTGTCTTCAGCCGTTGCAGCATCGAAAGACCCGGCATGATGTACGGTTTTGCTTCAATATGCTCCTTAATTTCAATGTCAGCGAACAACGCATCGTCGGCTTCAAGCGATGGATCTGCCGCTGATTTGGCTTTTTGCTCTGCCTGCGGCTTTCGGTCTTGCCCTTCCGCTCGCGCCTCTTCGATGAGACGATCGGCAAAATCGTGGATGACAAGCTGTGCCGCCTGGGATTCTTCCACTGGCTCCTCTTCGTCTACATGCGCATCGTCATACGACTGGAAGGTGTCCTGGATGGCAATCGGCTTTTTCTGGTTGTCTTCTTTTTTGGCTGCAGCACGTTCCGCCGACTGTTGCTTGCGTTTTTCCGACTCTTCCTGCAGCAGCTGGACAGAATCCTTCACCGACTCTTTGATTTTGCGATAGCTTTCAGAACACTTGGTTCGGATGAAGAGCAGAATATCCACGTAGGACAGCTTGAGCAAGAACATGACCCCAATCAGGAACAGCAGCACGATGATCAGGCCGGTACCGACCGTGCCAACCAATGCGTTGCTGATGGTGAAGAACACCGCTCCTGTCATGCCGCCCCCAACGCCGGTCGTCGATACTTTTTGGCTTTGGTCCATCAGCAAACGGTCCCATGTTGCCCGGATCATATTCTGATCGGCATATTTGCCGTCAGCGGTTACCATTTTATAAAGCAGCAAATGGTCCCACATCAAAATGCCAAGCAAAATCAGCAGCGTCCCGAACAGCTGAGGCGTTATCCGCGGCATTTTACGGGTGAACATCATATGTATGGCGACGGCAATCATGATGATCGGCAAAACGAAATCCCAGGAGCCTGCAAAAAATCGAAAGAGGAACGCAAGCACGTGTTTGCCCAGCCAGCCGCTTTCCAGCAAGCCGATTAAAGAAACAGCGATGATTACCAATCCGATAAGCTCTACCTTGACTACCGAGGACCATGCCGGTTTAGGCGGGTGTTTCTCTTTTCTCACTGGCACGCCTCCTTTTCATTCTACTGAAATCTGCGCAGCAAAACCCTTGCTGCAGCAAGCCTAATTTCAAGTATAGCACAGGAAAATAAAAGAAATACAGGACATCATGCCGACAAATCGGGTCGAAAAATGATGGGGACACTCGATCGATCCTCACAAGCTGTTCCTTCATGACCAGTGCCAAATGACTGGAATTCTCCCTAGTTTTGCTCGAAATGAACCGCTCGCATGCATAGATGCGGGTTCGTTCTTGCTGCACCCGCAATGGAAGTTTTGTCCACAGAATGTATGTTCTTATATTTTAACGAATGAAAGACCTTGAATGCAAATAAAAAAATTTGTTGGTTGGCTTTGTTTTTGGAACTGCAAAAAACACCCGTCAGAGCGACCGGGTGTTTTTGGTAAGAAACATTTGCTGTCTGATCCGTTTGCCGCAGCTCCGCTTTTATCCACCCAAATCCGGACGAAAATAAATTTTTTGTCCAGGCGCAAAGCGCGGATTCAAATAATCTTGCGGATTGGGACTGATGAGGCGAATGATTTTTCCTTCAAACGTCCCGGTTGGTTCAACCATCATCGTCACATCGCCAAACGAAAGCTCTTGCACGCTCTGCTTTTCCACTGCTTCCTGGTTTTCAAAAATGTATTCCAGCGGCATCGTCGTATACATGATCATTGCAGAATCTTCTCCTCTTTGCGCTTCGCAATCAGTTCGTTCAGCTTGGCCAACGCTTTGCCCAAGCCCCCTACTTCATCAATCAGTCCGTACTTGACCGCATCCGCGCCGATTACGTTCGTCCCGATATCGCGGCTCAGCTCTCCCGTGCGCAGCATCAAGTCTTTGAACTGCTCTTCCGTAATATTGGAATGCCGCGAAACGAACTGGACAACCCGATCCTGCATTTTATCCAGATATTCAAACGTTTGTGGAACGCCGATCACCAATCCCGTCAAGCGAATCGGATGGATCGTCATCGTTGCCGTCTCCGTGATCATCGAGTAATCGCCCGATACCGCGATCGGCACCCCGATGCTATGTCCACCGCCCAATACGAGCGTTACAACCGGCTTCGACAGGGAGGAAATGATTTCGGCCAACGCCAGCCCGGCTTCCACATCACCGCCTACCGTATTCAAAATGACGAGCACGCCTTCAATTTTGGCATTTTGCTCGGCTGCTACCAACTGCGGGATCAGATGCTCATATTTCGTCGTTTTGTTTTGCGGGGGAAGCTGGATGTGCCCCTCCACCTGACCGATGATGGTCAGGCAGTAAATATTGCTTTCCAGCTGCGGCACATTTGTTTGCCCAAGCTGTGTAATGGTATCGAGAATCCGTTTCTTGGAATCGTCAGTGCCAGCTCCTTCATCAGATGTCCCTGGCTGTTGCGGCTGCTCCTGACCTTGGCGATTCATCGGATGCAAGGTGTTCAGGTGCGGCGGGAACTCATTGTTCGGCATGTAGGTACCTCCTTTGCTGTCCTACATAGTATGGATTGCCTGCCAGAAATAATGCACCTCCACCTTTGGGCACCCTATCCATGCAGCTCGTTTTTTCACTCCTGAAGTTTCGGCAACAACTGCATGCATATCCCCTGATTCAAAGAAACACATTAGTAATAAACGAATTGAGGTGAACAGTCATGAACGGCATGCAATTGGTCGAGTTCCTTAGAACCACCGAAGACAAGATCATGCATATCCACCGGGCAATCGACCATATCAGTAGCAATGATGAACTGAAAGAATCGGTGGCTGTTTTAACAGAAGTGATAAAGGATTATCAGATCCAAACCGAAAAAGTGAAAGGGAAACTGCAAAGCATCGAGGTTGGTGACCAGCACCAGCCGCAACAGCAGTACCGGTAAGAAATGAAAAAGCCGAACTTCTCGAAAGTGGGAGGTTCGGCTTTTCTCATCGCTTCGTTTCCTTCTTACAGACCGGTGCTGCGCATGTGGATCAGATGCTGAACAACTGAAGCACGTTTTTAATCAAAGGCTATCCTTGCGAACAACGCCGTTCGAAGCGGGGTCTGGCGGTATAAAGAGCTGATCTTCCCTGAACTGGAGGATCGTTTCATTACGACCAAATATGAAGGGAACACTGGCTTGTATACATCGGAAAAACTCCAGTCATACTCAGGGATTCAACAGCTTTATGTGAAAGCACAAAGTGAAAACCCGAGCGGTTTCTTTAAAGACAATGGAATGACGGTTGCTGTGTCGCACGGACGTTCCCTCGGATTTTCGCGATTCGCGTGCAGTTCGACCGGAAACACCTCATCGTCACTGGCCATGTATGCAGCGCTTGCAGACGGTGAGTCTTACGTGTATGTTCCGCAAGACCGCATCTCGCAAAACAAAGTATTACAGACGTTGGCCTATGGTGCGAATGTGATCCGTTTTGACGGCACGTATGATGACGGGATTCGCTTTTTGTGCGACCACGCAGAAGAACTCGGTCTATATGTGTGCAATTCCGTTAACCCGATGCGAATTGAAGGACAAAAAAGCATCATTTATGAAATTGCTCATACGCTGGAATGGAAGCTGCCTGATTGGATCGTCGTTCCGGGCGGAGCTTTAAGCAATGCGACCGCCTTGGGAAAAGGGCTTCACGATCTCTACACGCTCGGTTTCATCGATAAGCTCCCCCGGGTTGCGATCGTGCAAGCCGTTGGCGCAAGCCCGTTTCACCGAATGGTCGTGCAAAAGCTTGATGCGTTAGAGCCCGAACCGTCACCACAAACGGTTGCCTCCGCGCTCAACATCGGGAATCCGCCCAGTTGGAAAAAAGCACTGCGCATGATTGAAGCTACAAACGGTGTGACAATCGCGGTCTCTGACGAGGAAATTTTGGATGCGAAAGCGATGGTTGATCAATCCGGAATCGGTTGTGAACCGGCTTCTGCCGCAACGATCGCCGGACTGCGTGCCTTAATCGAAACGAATGTCATCGATAAAGAGGAATCTGCCCTCTGCATTCTGACCGGAAACATGCTGAAAGATACGGACGCCCTCTACCAGTACCACCTCGGCGAATCACATGGTCGTTTTCAGCGTACAATCCAAAACAGCAGTCTCCATTCTTCAGCCACTTAAATTTTATTTTCCTTTTCCCATCAAGCGAAGACGCCTATTCCAACAGGTTTTTCACTTTGGGTGAAACTTTATTTAAGACCATTCGTATACTATAAAAAAACTTTTACGTATTGCCTATACGTTTTGTCCGGGTGTACACTAGGAACCACTACAGGAAGGGGGTTGACTCGTCATGGAAGATCTTTTGCTCTACGTCAGTTTTGACGAGCTCATCTCGTGGTTCGTCTTCCTGTGTGGTGCGGTTGCTCCGTTCATCGTGATCGGTCGGGTGCAACTTCCTGCATCCCGTACTACGATCGTGCTGAAACAGGCGTATGAAAAGAACATCAACCCGGTTTTGGTTGAACGCTATCCGTCACTTGCACCCTTGTATCATGTGTTAACGATTCGCTCCGATCTCGATGGTGATCCATACCCTGTCACATTGTTTTTCCGCCCCTGACTTTATTTAACAAGGAGGAAAACACAATGTTTAAAATTTTCGGAGAGGTATTGCTGTTTGCATTCGCACTGCCAATGATCGGTTATCAAACTTTCATGGGCTTCGAAGCCTTGATTGACGTAGCCGCACAAGTTTCCGAATACGCACGAATCAAATAAATCGTTGGAAGCATCTGGATTGCACCGCGTCCAGATGCTTCTTTTCGTACATAGTAAAAAACCGGACCTGTTTCAGTCCGGCTTCTTTTCCAGTCACACTTCCATAATGATCGGCAAAATCATCGGGCGGCGACGCGTTTGTTCATACAAGTAGCGTCCCAACGTATCCTTCACATTATTTTTCAGCGATGACCATTCGTTTACGTTTTCTTCCATGCATTTTACAAGTGTTTGGGTGACAATACGATTCGCTTCATCCAACAGTTCTTCCGATTCGCGAACATACACAAAGCCGCGCGAAATGATGTCAGGACCCGACAGGATCGTACCGTTTTGTTTGCTGAGCGTAACGACAACGACCAGAATTCCGTCCTGAGACAGTAATTTTCGATCGCGCAATACGATATTTCCTACATCCCCAACGCCGAGTCCATCGATCAGCACGTTGCCGGAATGCACTTTCGGACCATAGCGGGCTTTGCCACCTGCGAATTCAACCGTATCCCCGTTATCCAACAGGAAAATGTTTTCTTCCGGCACTCCCACCTGTTCCGCCAGGATCCCATGCATTCTGAGCATGCGATACTCGCCGTGAATCGGGATGAAATATTTGGGTCTCATCAGGTTGAGCATCAAGCGCAGCTCTTCCTGACTTCCGTGACCAGACACGTGTACAGGTCCGCTCGGTCCATGACCGCCATAAATCACATCTGCGCCGATACGGTACAGCTGATCGATGGTGCGGGAGATGTACTTTTCGTTGCCTGGAATCGGTGTTGCTGCAATGATCACGGTATCCCCTGGAAGGATATCGACTTTCCGATGGGCGGATCGGGCCATGCGTGTGAGTGCCGACATCGGCTCTCCTTGACTTCCAGTTGATAAAATGACGACTCGATCAGCAGCGAGCTTGTTGATTTCATCCGTATCCACAATAACGCCTTCCGGTACGTGAAGATAGCCCAAGTCTTTGCTGATGTTGATTACGTTTACCATGCTCCGGCCCACTACCGCTACTTTTCGGTTGAAAAGCATCGCGGCATCGAACACTTGCTGAATCCGATGCACATTGGATGCGAACGTGGAGACGATAATTCGTCCCGGTGCACGATTGAATACATCCTTGATGGCCTCACCTACCGAACGCTCTGATCCGGTAAAGCCCGGACGCTCGGCATTGGTGGAATCGGACAACAGGCAAAGCACGCCGCGTTCTCCGATCAAAGCCATTTTTGCCAAATCTGCTGCTTGTCCATTGACTGGTGTCTGGTCAAACTTGAAGTCACCGGTATGAACGACATACCCTTCCGGTGTTTCTACGCATACGCCCACGGTATCTGGAATACTATGGTTTGTACGGAAAAACGTCGCTTTCATGGAACCAAGCGTAATTTCCGACTCACTGTTAATCAGGATTCGCTTGGTATCCCCTAGTATACCCGCTTCTTTCAATTTTGCATCAATGAGACCTAAGGTGAGTTTGGTTGCGTATACGGGTACATTCAAGTGTTTCAGGACGTAGCTCAGACCGCCAATGTGATCCTCGTGTCCATGTGTGATGATAATCCCGCGCACTCGATCCCGATGTTCAAGCAAATAGGTGATATCGGGAATCACCATGTCAATCCCCAGCATTTCCTCTTCTGGGAATTTCAAACCCGCATCGATCACGACAATATCATCGTCGCTCTCGATGACGTACATATTTTTCCCAATTTCGCCCACTCCGCCCAGTGCGAAAATGAGAACTCGATTAGTAACCTTTGCCAAAAAAGAAACCTCCTATAATTCGTTGCGTTACTGCATTACAAAGACCGCCCCAAATCACTTACCCTCATTATATCCGAAAACAAAACGATAACACAAGCAAAAAACGGATTGACGCAAACAGATGGATGGCACAAAAAAGAGCCGTCCGAGGACAGCTCTTTCCCACTTCTTGCTTATTTCAAAAGCGAGAATACGAAATCGCGCTCTTGTTCGTTCAACTCGACGAGAGGCAACCGCACGCCGCCGACAGGAACGCCGATTTTTTCCAAGGCGACCTTTGTCGGTGTCGGACTTGGATAAGCGAACAAGCCCTCCATCACCGGCAGCAATTTGCGATGCAGTGAAGCCGCACGCTCGTTGTCTTTTTCAAAATATGCGTGGATCATGTCTGCCAGCTCCGAACCCACTACATGGCTCGCCACGCTGACCAGTCCTACTCCAC
Source organism: Brevibacillus fluminis (assembly GCF_052072235.1). Lineage (GTDB taxonomy): Bacteria > Bacillota > Bacilli > Brevibacillales > Brevibacillaceae > Brevibacillus_D > Brevibacillus_D fluminis_A. Next base: position 3,386,716 of record NZ_CM125436.1, read on the forward strand.
CGACTGCCAAGATCGGAAGTGTCAAACCATCATCCCCGCTATATACTTCAAAGCCTTCCGGCGCATGTTCGATAATCGTTGCAATTTGCGACAGGTTTCCAGACGCTTCTTTGATGCAAACGACATTCGGCAGTTGTGCCAGTCGCAGCGTTGTTTGCGCCGTCATATTGACCGCAGCGCGACCCGGTACGTTGTAGAGCATCACCGGGAGCTTGGTAGCTTCCGCTACTGCCTTGAAGTGCTGATACAGCCCTTCCTGGGAGGTGCGGCTGTAATAAGGAGCCACCAGCATGATGGCATCTACACCGGTTTCTTCCGCCGCTTTGGTCAGTTCGATGCTCGATGCGGTATCATTGCTGCCCGTACCTGCAATAACGGGGCAGCGTCCATTCACATAAGAAACGACGTGCCGGAACAGTTCCAGTTTTTCTGTTTTCGTCAAGGTCGGAGATTCACCTGTTGTTCCGCTCACAACCAAACCGTCTGAACCATTTGCCAACAAATGATCTATCAACTGCTCTGTTCGTTTGTAATCGATCTCCAGTTGGTCGTTAAAGGGGGTTACCATGGCGGTAAGGAGTCGCCCAAATCGTGCCAATTTCATTCATTCCTTTCATGGTAGCGTAACACCCGGGAACCGAGAGATCAGCGTGACAGATGCAGCTTAAACTGCTGATGTAATGCCCGTACTGCTTTTGCCATATCCGCTTCGGGCACAAGCACCCATATGGTTGTGTGCGAATCGGCTGATTGGAGTATTTGAATATCCTCTTTCGTCAATGCTTCCACGATTTGTGCCATAACTCCAGGAACGCCGGCTATTCCGGCTCCGATAACGGAGACTTTGGCACAATGCGGCATGACGACAGGTTCATAATCCATCGCAGTTAAAATCGCGGTCGCTTTATCGGCCATTTGGTCATGGACCGTATACGCGACGCCGCGCGGGTTTACATTGATAAAATCGACGCTGATTCCGTGATTCGCCATTGCTTTAAAGACCTGTAGCTGCGTGTCGTATTGACCATCCTTCGCAAACACTTTGATTTGCGTGATGTTGGCCACATGCGCAATCCCGACCACCAGACGATCCCTCACATGATGATGAGGGTCGTTCAGCTCGTTAATGCTCGTGACCAACGTTCCGGGGTCATCGGAAAACGTAGACCTGACGCGGATCGGTACGTTTGTTTGCATGGCAATTTCAACAGCGCGCGGGTGGATCACCTTCGCGCCGAGATGTGCCATGTTGCAAATTTCCGTATAAGTGACGGTGTCGAGCGGCTTGGCGTCAGCCACAAGCCGTGGGTCAGCCGTCATGATGCCTTCCACGTCAGTGAAGATATCCACCATTTCTGCTTCAAGGGCAACACCGAGCGCGGTGGCTGTCGTATCACTGCCGCCGCGCCCCAATGTGGTGATTTCCCAATCCTCGGTTCGTCCCTGAAAACCGGGGACGACCACAACTTTTCCACCTTCCAGTTCCCGTTTGATGCGGGTACCGTCGATGGACAATATCTGTGCGTTGGAATAGTCATCCGTCGTCACAATGTTCGCCTGTCCGCCCGTTAAAATGATGGACTCGATGCCTCGCTGATTCAGCATGCTTACAAGCACACTTGCAGAAATAATTTCCCCCGTGTGCAAAAGCATATCCGTTTCGCGCTTGGGCAGCGAATTGCCGTTGCTGGAAACGAGTTCAAGGAGCGTATCTGTCGCATACGGCTCCCCTTTTCTCCCCATAGCGGAAACGACTACGACCAGCGAATACCCTTCTGTCAACGCTCTCTCGATGTGCCGGATTGCCCGGTTGCGGCAATCCGCCGTCGTAAGCGAGGAACCTCCGAACTTTTGGACGAGAATTCTCATTGAGCCTCTCTCCTATTGCTGTGCTTTAATTAATTCCTCTGCAATTTGTACGGTATTCCATGCCGCACCCTTCAGCAGGTTGTCAGATACGATCCACATGTGCAAACCGCGCGGATGGTGCAGGTCACGGCGTACACGACCGACGAACACATCCAGCTTACCAGCGGCTTCAGTCGCCAGCGGATAAACCTGTTCTTCTGGCGAATCCTGCAGGACAACACCAGGTGCATCGCTTAGCAGCTGTTTCACTTCAGCAAGATCGTAGTCCTGTTTCAGCTCTACATAAACGGATTCGCTGTGACCATAAATGACAGGAATGCGCACGCATGTTGCAGAAACATTGACGGTGTCATCGCCGAGAATTTTTTTGGTCTCGTTGACCATTTTCATTTCTTCATAGGTGAATCCGTTGTCTGTGAACACATCGATCTGCGGAATCGCGTTGTAGGCGATTTGATGGTGCACTGGCAGTTTGCTCACAGGCAACACGTTTGCTTTCGCTTCTTTGCCATCCAAGATGTCCCGGGATTGCTCTTGCAGCTCGTTGATTGCGGACTGCCCTGCACCGGATACGGCTTGGTAGGTCGATACGATGATGCGGTCAATTCCAAAGCGATCGTAGAGAGGCTTCAGAGCTGCGACCATTTGGATGGTGGAGCAGTTCGGATTTGCGATGATTCCTTTGTGTTGGTGTGCCGCATCCATGTTCACTTCCGGCACGACAAGCGGTACCTCAGGGTCCATGCGGAAAGCGCTCGTGTTGTCGATGACGACAGCGCCATGGCGCACGGCATGCGGAGCCAGCTCTTTACTGATCGAACCGCCAGCAGAGAAGAGCGCATAGTCCACTCCTGCAAAGCTATCCGGTGTCGCTTCCTCAATCACAACATCTTGCCCTTTAAAATTGACCGTCTTGCCGGCGGAACGGCCGGAAGCCAGCAGCTTCAGTTGATTGATCGGGAAATCACGCTGTTCTAACAAAGAAATCATTTGTTGACCTACTGCACCTGTTGCTCCAACAACAGCAACATTCACCTTTTTCTGGTTCTGCATCTCTAAAGCTCCTCCTATCGCGTATAAGCAATAATTAGTAGTTAAACCTCTCTATAAGTAAGGGTTGTAACTGTTTGCCGTCGAGCGCGGCTTCGCACGTCTCTTTCAGCAACTCCATCCGCGCCACCAACGAGTTGGGTTTCTTGTCTGGCGCATCTTGGCCGAATGGAACAAAGTAAATATTCTTGGCTGCCAAAAGCTTCGCGATATTCGCTGCATTCAAGCCCAATCCGTCATTGGTGGAGATCGCCAGCACCAACGGGCGCAAGTTCCGCATCGTCGCCTTGGCTGCCATTAACACAGCGCTATCTGTAATGGCATTGGCCAGTCGGCTGGTGGTGCTGCCCGTGCACGGTGCGATCACCATCACATCAAGCAGTTTGGACGGTCCAAGCGGTTCTGCGGCGGGAATGGTGGAGATCAGCTCTTCACCGGTCAAATCCCGCAACTTTTGCTGCCATGATGCCGATGTCCCGAAACGGGTGTCAGTCGTCATCAGTGTATTGGAAACAATCGGAATAACACGTGCTCCTGCATCTTTGAGCCGCTGAATCTGCGGCATCGTTTCTTCAAACGTGCAATGCGAGCCGGATAATCCGAAACCAATCGTTTTCCCCTGCAGGTCGCTCATACGGATTCCTCCTTTTGGATGCTGGATTGTTCGGCTATCAGGCGGGACAATGTGTTGGCGATAATCTGTCCTGCGGTTCGCGGCGCAACAATTCCAGGCAAAGAAGGTGCGAGGAGCGCTTTCATTCCTCTTTTCTCCGCAAAGCGGAAATCAGTCCCTCCAGGTTTAGAGGCTAAATCGATAATCAAGGCGGTTTGGGTCATCTGCGCGATTACATCCGCTGTCACGATCAACTGCGGGATCGTGTTAAATAGGATATCGACATTTCCGACCTGCTGCTTCAGTTCATCCAGATGAAAGGGCTGAATGCCCATTTCATAGATACGTGCTATGTGCTCCGGACGTTTAACACCTACCCTGACACGCGCGCCTAACGCGTCCAGCGTTCTGGCCATCGACATACCGACCCGACCAAATCCCAACACAATCACCTGCGAGCCGTGAATGGTGAAATCCGTATTCTGGATCGCCATCATCAGCGCTCCTTCCACAGTCGGAATGGAGTTGTAGATGGCTACATCATCGCGACTCAACAGTTCGACCAGCTTGATTTCCTGATCGGCTAACAGCTGTCTGAGATATGGTTTGGCCATGCCTGTATAGACGACACAATCCTTCTTCAATGAAGCGGCATGTGTATCGAGAAACTGGAGCTGTTTCGAGCAGAAGATGCTCTCCACAAATCCTTTGTCGTCTGTCCCGACAATGGGTAAAATCAGTGCGTCAACGTCTTTCAACACATCGCATGTTAAAGGTTTTTTGGTTGCTCCCGTGAAGATACTCTCCAGATTGTCGAAGCCGATCAATGTGACGATTGCATCCAGCTGAATGCATTTTTTGATGACTTCAATCTGGCGGGCATCCCCACCGATGAAAGCAACATGTATCCCCGTTAGCATGCTGTGTTCCCCTTTCCACACATTTTACTGCAAAAAAACCTCACAACGCAAAGGTTTTTCCCGTTCGTAAAGAAAATCACATGAAAAAGTTGTGGTCTACCCCCATCCTATTCGCTTTGGGTGCGTTCGGTGACAAACGCCTTATTCACGTTCTGCAATCACATTTTGGCTGCGATGGAGGGCAACGATGATCATATCCGGACCGATTTTATAAATGGATTTCCAGGGGATGACGAGGTCGGTTTTCTTTTTGGAAAATCGCCAAAAGGAGGAGGTCAAGGGAAGCAAGATGGAGTGGATTTCGCCGGTAGCCGGATTGATTTCCAGGTCGGACTGAGCGATGCTCCCCATTTTTTCACCGTTATTCATCTCGATGATTTCTTTTCCGCACAACTCGCTTAGCCTCATATGATTCGTCCCCCTTTTGAGTTTGCTACACTATACGAAAAAAAACCCGGTCTATGCCGGGTTTTTCCGATTGTTCGCAGCTCCATTATGGAACCAAAATCGTGCTGTTGATGTTAGCAGGCAGCTCCTCCAATGGGCTTACCATGGCGATGCCGAGCGGCGAGCGGAACAAGTCGCGGGCAACCTGCAAAATCGAGTCATGATTGACCTTATCGATCCGCGCGATGATCTCGTCCAAGCTCAGATGGCGCCCGAGAAGAAGTTCATTTTTCCCCAGGCGGCTCATCCGGCTGTTCGTCGATTCGAGGCTCAGCATGAGGCTGCCCTTCAGCTGCTCCTTGCCTTTGTTCAGCTCTTGCGACGTGATTCCTTTTTCGCTGATGTCGTGCAGCACATTCGTCACGATGTCGAACACTTTGCCCACATGCTCAGGCGCCGTGCCAGTATAAACGGTGAACGTGCCGGCTTCCTGGTAAGCGGAATGGTACGAATAGACGGAATATGCCAAGCCACGCTCTTCCCTGATTTCCTGGAACAGGCGGGAACTCATGCTGCCTCCCAATACATTGTTCAGCAAGATCAGCGAATAAATCTCCTCATGTCCCACCTGGTAGCCCGGGAGCGAAAGGCAAAAATGCGCTTGCTCGGTCGCTTTGTGCTGGGTGATCGTTCTGCCTACAAACTGCGGAACCGTCAGCTCGTGGACAGAGCCTTGACGCGTAAAGGTGGAGAACCTTTGCTTAATTTCCTCGATCAGACGATCGTCAAAGTTTCCTGCGACGGTGATGACGGTTTGTTCCGGTATGTAATGCTTCTCCACGTAGTCAAGCAGATCGTCTCGTCGCAAGCTGCGCAGCACGTCTTCCGTACCTAAAATGGAATACCCCAGCGGGTGATCGCCATAGCAGGCGCGCGCGATCAGATCATGCACCAGATCATCTGGCGTGTCCTCGTACATGCTGATCTCTTCAATGACGACGTTCTTCTCTTTTTCCAGCTCCTCAGCATCGAATACCGAGTTAAAATACATGTCGGAAAGAATATCCAGCGCGATCGGCGCGTGCGTATCCAAAATGCGTGCATAGTAGCACGTATACTCTTTCGAGGTAAACGCATTCACATTGCCGCCGATTTCGTCGAATGCCTCGGCGATTTGTTTGGCTGTGCGCGTCTTTGTCCCTTTGAAGTACATATGCTCCAAAAAGTGAGAAATCCCATTGTTCGCTTCGCGCTCGAATTTGGAACCTGTGCCAACCCAGATGCCTAACGCAACGGAACGGACAGACGAAATTTTTTCAGTGACGATGCGTACGCCATTTTCGCATGTATATCGTTGTATCACATAGAATCCTCCTCTATGATATGGGCCCATGGCCTCGCATATCCGATTATGCCGATTTCAGTTATGTATAGATAGAACATGTCTAACTATAGCAAACTTCAATGGGCTTCTCAACACTCCATGGTTCTTACGGCGTATCGATCCGTTTGCTGGAAATCACCTCTGACACGGTGGTCGGAGTCAGTCCTCTTTGCTTCGCCATTTTGATCAAAGCAGGAAGGCTTTGCGCGGTTACGGCTGTCGGGTGCATCAAGATCATGACCCCTTTCCCCATTTTGGCGTCGATGCGGCGAATGACGACATCGGGTGAAGGCTTCATCCAGTCGATCGTATCCGCACTCCACAGGATCGTCTTCATCTGAAAATCATTCTTGGCGATCTTGACTACTTGCGAGGAGAAAGAGCCGGAGGGCGGCGCGAAAAGGTTCGGTTTGATCCCCAGTGTTTTTTCAATGACTTGCTGCGTTTTCCCGATTTCCTGGCGAATTTGATAATCGCTCATGAACTTCATGTCGGGATGCGAATAGGCATGATTGCCAATCTCATGCCCGTAGGAAGCGATTTTTTTGGCAAGCTCCGGATTGCGGCGCACCCATGAGCCATCGAGAAAAAAGGTGGTTTTGATTTGATTGGCTTCCAACGTTTTCAGGATCGAATCCAGGTATTCGTTGCCCCACGCGACATTGATCATGAAGGAAATCGCCGGCTTTTCCGGATTGCCGCGATAAATGGGGTACACGCCCACCTCTTCTAGCGATACGTCCGGCTCCACTTCCTTAAAGATCAATTGATCCTGGGTTGTCTTGCCCGTCATCTTCATTTGTATGATCGATGCTTCCGTATCGATCGAACGACCGTTATAGCCTGGAACTGCGGCCTTCCACGATTCGTCATAGGAAGCGTTTATCGGCTTTTTTTCCATCGTCTGCCGCCAGCCTTCGATCATGTTGCGCAATTCCTCTTCACGGGTGAATGCCCGATCCACTTTCGTCGCCTGATGCTTGACCGTTTGCACGTAATGTTCCACTGGAGCCGAACTGAGCAGCTGCACCAGGACCAGTGCCCAAAAGCCTGTCACGAGCAACATGGCATACGGTTTTTTCTTCATCCGGAAAGCTCCCCTCATCCCAAACAGTACCTGTCAAGTTTGTCTACTACTTCACCATATGAGAGAGGGAAAACAGATAGAAGTAAAAAGAAAAAGCTTGTGTACGCGAAGAGGTTCTTCATGTGACCAAGCTTTTTTGCTTTTGAGTTATTCAGCTTTTGGTTCCGCTGCTGCCGCTGCGGCTGCCTGCTCTTTCAGCACGGCTTTGCGGGAAAGGTTGACGCGGCCTTGCTCATCGATTTCGGTGACTTTGACCATGATCTTGTCGCCTACCGCTACAACATCCTCCGTCTTAGCTACGCGCTCTTCTGCAAGCTGGGAAATATGGCACAGACCTTCTTTGCCTGCGAACAGCTCGACGAAGGCACCGTATTTCTCCACGCGTTTCACCGTACCGAGATACGTTTGTCCAACCGCCACTTCACGCACCAGATCTTCGATGATCTGTTTCGCACGCAGGTTGGCTTCAGCGCTGACCGATGCGATGAAGATGCGGCCATCTTGCTCGATATCGATTTTGACGCCGGTTTCTTCGATGATTTTGTTGATGATGCGGCCTTGTGGCCCGATGACATCGCGGATTTTTTCCGGATTGATGCTCATTGTCATGATCTTCGGCGCGTATGGCGACAGCTCTTTGCGCGGCTCGGAAATCACTTCCAGCATTTTGCCCAGGATGTGCATGCGGCCTTTTTTCGCTTGCGTCAGCGCCTGCTCAAGGATCTCGCGGTTAATTCCTTCGATCTTGATGTCCATTTGCAGCGCGGTGACGCCGTTTGCCGTACCCGCGACCTTGAAGTCCATATCGCCGAGATGGTCTTCCATCCCTTGGATATCGCTCAAAATGGAGAATTTCTCGCCTTTCTCATCCATGATCAAGCCCATCGCAATACCTGCTACCGGCGCTTTGATCGGTACACCTGCTTGCATCAGTGCGAGCACGCTTGCGCAAATGGAAGCCTGGGACGTCGAACCGTTCGACTCGACTACCTCGGATACGAGGCGGATCGTATATGGGAATTCGGTTTCGGATGGGATGATCGGCTCAATCGCGCGCTCTCCCAATGCACCGTGACCGATTTCGCGGCGGCCAGGCGGGCGGAGCGGTCTCGCTTCCCCTACGCTGTACGGCGGGAAATTGTAATGGTGCATGAAGCGTTTGGATTCTTCGAGGCCCAAGCCATCGAGGATTTGCACGTCACCCAGTGCTCCGAGCGTGCACACGCTGAGCGCTTGCGTTTGTCCGCGCGTGAACAGGCCGGAACCGTGTGTACGGGACAAAATGCCAACCTCGCAGGAGATCGGACGAATCTCATCCAAAGCTCGTCCATCCGGACGGATTTTTTCATGCGTAATCAGGCGGCGCACTTCTTCTTTCAAGATGTCGTGCAAAATCTCCGCAATCACGCTGGTTTGCTCTGGATAAATCTCAGCAAAATGCTGCTGTGTCTCGGCATTGACCGCATCGATCGCATCATAGCGCGCTTGCTTTTCTTCGATACGGATGACTTCTTTCAATTTCGCTTCGGCAAAATCACGAACGGCAGCATTGATCTCAGGATCGACCGCATGCAGGACCACGTTCATTTTTTGCTTGCCGATTTCGCTTTGAATCTTGTTTTGGAACTCAACCAGCTGCTGGATCACGCTGTGACCATACATGATCGCCTCGAGCATGACTTCTTCCGGCACTTCGTTGGCGCCAGCTTCAACCATGTTGATGGCATCGTATGTTCCGGCAACGGTCAAATGCACGTCGCTCGCTTCCGCTTCCGCAACCGTCGGGTTAATGATCAGCTTGCCGTCGATGCGGCCTACGATCACACCCGCGATCGGTCCGTTAAACGGAATTTCGGAAACGCACAGCGCTGCGGAAGTACCGATCATCGCCGCGATTTCCGGAGAGCAGTCTTGATCCACCGACAATACGGTGTTGACGACCTGGACGTCATTGCGGAACCCTTCCGGGAACAGCGGGCGGATCGGGCGGTCGATCAAGCGGCTCGCCAAAATCGCTTTTTCGCTTGGACGTCCTTCCCGTTTGATGAAACCGCCCGGGATTTTTCCTACTGCATACAAACGCTCTTCATAATTGACCGTCAACGGAAAGAAATCGAGCGGCTTTGGTTCTTTCGATACTGTGACAGCGGACAAGATTGCTGTGTCGCCGTAACGAACGAGAACAGAACCTTGCGCTTGCTTCGCGATTTTGCCAAACTCCAGTTTCAGCGTTCGGCCTGCCAGCTCAAATTCATATGTACGTACCTGTTCTTCCATGTACTTAGCAGCCCTCCTTACAAACAATGTGTAACATGAATTTTTTCTACTTTTATGTATTATTTCCTGCTAAGGGGAAACGTAAAATTCCTCAGCAAAAAAAGAAACGCACGTAAAAGAAAAAGCGGGAATTTCCCGCTTTTTCAATCGACCTCTGATTAACGACGCAGACCGAGTTTGTCAACAAGCGTACGGTAACGCGCTACGTCAGAATCTTTCAGGTAGCCCAACAGGTTACGGCGTTGTCCTACCATTTTCAGAAGACCACGACGGCTGTGGTGATCTTTCTTGTGTGTGCGAAGATGTGCGTTCAAATTGTTGATGTTTTCGGTCAAGATCGCAATTTGAACTTCTGGCGAACCAGTGTCATTTTCATGAGTACGATACTCTTGAATCAGTTGAGTTTTGCGTTCAGCTGTCAATGCCATCGAGACTCACCTCCTATTAGTATCCCCATCAGCCGAGTCCGCCGCCGGTGAGAGTCGGTCAGCCAAGCTGTGGTTAAATTTATACAACACTCGAATTATAGCACATAGAGTTGGGAAAAGCAAAGGACCATAGAGAAAAATTTAATAGCGCTGCGTGGCCAGCTTTTCCTTCGCCTCGGCGACATCCTTTTTGATTTGGGCAATCAGCGGTTCAACACCGGCGAATTTTTGCTCGTCGCGAAGCATGAACAACAGCTCCACCTCGACGCGCTCCCCATAGATGGTGTCATGGAAATCGAACATGTGGACCTCGAGCGACTTTTCTTTCTTCTCCAGCTCGAAAGTCGGTTTGATGCCAATGTTCATGACGCCGTAGTACGCTTTGCCGCCGACATGCATCCGTACGCCATACACGCCGTTTTTGCCGATGAGATACGGCTTGTCTACGGCGACGTTGGCGGTAGGAAAGCCAATCGTGCGTCCACGCTTGTCACCGTGCACGACAACGCCCTTCACCTTGTAAGGACGGCCGAGCAAATGGCGCGCTTGCTCCACATCACCATTGTGAAGATATTCACGTATGATGGTGCTGCTAACTTTTTCGCCCAAGCGATTGACCGGACCGACAATGTCGATTCCGTAGCGCCCTGCGCTCATCTCCTGCAGCGTTTGCGCGGTGCCGGTCCCGCGATAGCCGAACGTGTAATCGAAGCCAACGACAACATGCCGGCATTGCAACGGCAGGAGGCATTCGTTGATGAATTCCTCCGGATAGATCGATGAGAACGGAATGTCAAACTTCATCACATACACGATGTCGACACCCAGCTTCTCGAACTGCTCCAATTTTTCATCGAGCGGCGTCAAATACCGCGTATAGCCTGAGCGTCCCAGCACTTCGCGCGGATGCGGATCAAATGTCATGACTGCGCTTTTCAGTTCTTTTTGATGAGCGACATCCATCGCCTTCTGGATCACACGGCTATGTCCAAGATGGACGCCGTCAAAATAACCGATCGCAAGCGCGCACGGCTCAAATTCGATCGTTTGCGGCAGCGGATACGCAAGCTCTATGGTTCTCATCCTTACACCTCACCCTGAAAAACTTTTTCTGGTTTGGCAACCAATCCACGCGAATTGGCGGCGATGCGATGCAAGCCCAGAAGTTGACCTTCCGACAGCAGCCTGATCAGGCTGCCCTCCGGCTCCTTGCAGCCCGGCAGCGCGGTTTCCAGTCCGTTCAAGACCGCTTTCTTCCGCGCAGGCGCAACCTCATAGCTCGGCAAAAAGCTGAGCGCGTCCGCAACCGGTATGATCAAATCCGCACTTGTTCCCGCCTCAACAGCAGCTTCCAGCTGCTCGATGGTCACGGCCTGCTCCAGACGAAACGGCCCGCTTTCCACCCGAATAAGGCGTGCCATGTGGGCAGGATATCCCAATGCGGCGCCCATGTCAACACATAGTGTGCGTATGTATGTCCCTTTCGAGCAGCGGCAAAGAAACGAAACGTCGTAGCCATCATCCGCATGCTGAAAACCGTGAAACACAAAATCATAAATTTTCACTTTTCGCGCCTGACGCTCGATCACGATTCCTTCGCGGGCGAGATCATACAGGCGCTTCCCGTTCACCTTTACGGCCGAGTACATCGGCGGCACCTGTTCGATTTCGCCCAAAAAGCGCGCGAACACTTCTTCAAGCTGTTCGCGGGTAATGCTTCCCTCGGCAATCTTCTGCTCTTCAATGACCTCGCCGCTCGCATCTTCCGTCGTCGTCGTGCTGCCGATTCGCATCGTCACTTCATATGCCTTCGGCAGCTCCTGCAAATATTCGACGATGCGCGTCCCCTGCCCCAGGCAGATGGGCAGCACGCCGGTTACATCGGGGTCGAGCGTGCCCGTATGGCCCGATTTCTTTTGCCCGAGCAGCCGGCGAACACGCATCACGCAATCGTGCGACGTCATTCCCGCCGCCTTGTTTATGACGATGACTCCGTTGACATTACTCATCCGAATCGACTCCAAGCGCTTCACGTAATTTTTCGTACACCACACGTTCGGCCTCGTCCATCGAAACGGTCAGCGTGCATCCTGCAGCGCGCGCATGACCGCCGCCTCCCAGCTGTTTGGCGATTTCAGCCACATCCACGCGGCTTCGCGAGCGCAGGCTCACTTTTACATGGCCCGCCTCCGTTTCAAAAAAGGACACGCCCACTTCCACGCCCTCGATATTGCGGCAATGGTTCACGAAACCGCCCGCATCCTCGCTGGTAGCACCTGTCGTTCGCAAATCCTCGCGCGTCACCTTTAGCGAAGCGACCTGTTTCCCATGCGTGATGGCCAGCGTCTGCAGCGAACGGCGCAGCAGGAGCATATGTTCAAGCGTCGTCTCCTCCAAGCAGCGCTCTGCAAGCTCTCCTGGCTTCAAGCCGTATTGCAGCAGCTCTGAGGCGATCTTGAGCACATTCGGAGAGGTGTTCGAGTAGCGGAAGCCCCCTGTATCCGTCAAAAGGCCGGTGTAAAAGCAAACCGCCAATTCCGGATTGAGCGTAAAATCGTTCGCGACCGCAAGCTCGTACATGATTTCCGCAGCAGCGGCAGCATTGGTCCGAATGACGTTTACGTTCCCGAACTCATCGTTCGTCGGATGATGGTCGATATTGAGAATGCGTGCATCATCGTGAAACAAATGACGAACATTCCCCATTCGCTTGGAATCCGCAGCGTCGATCGCAATCACGTGAGAAAACCGCTCCGCCACTTCATCTTTTTGCAAATTCCGGATATGCGAAAAACGAGGGAGATACCCGAATTTAGCTGGCGTCTCCCCTTCATTGACAATCACATATGTTTTTCCCAGCTGCTCAAGCAGCAAGGCGCAGGCGAGAACCGAACTGGTCGTATCGCCGTCAGGATTGACATGGGATACAACCAGAAATCGTTCGGATTCACGCATGAACGCCCCTGCAGCCTCCAGAGCGAGCTGATACTCATTCTTGCTCATGCTTGACCTCTCCTTCAGGTGTGGAGATTTCGCGCAGGATGTTTTCAATCTTGTTGCCGTAATCGATGGATTCATCCAGTTTAAAAACGAGGTCCGGCACATGGCGCAGCTTGATGCGGCGACCGATTTCCGTGCGCAGGAATCCTTTTGCCTTTTGCAGGCCGGCCAGGCTGCCGCTGCGCTGTTCAGCAGAGCCGAACACGCTGATGTACACCTTTGCCTGCTGCAGATCAGATGTCACCTCGACCCCTGTCACGGTCACGAATCCGATCCGCGGGTCTTTCAAGCCCCGTTGCAAAAGCAGGCTCAATTCCTTTTTAATTTCTTCACCCACGCGATTCGTGCGTGTTTTGTTCATCCCCATGCGGCATTCACCTCTTGTTATCCGCCTCAGTCGCAGTAATCAGTATCAACGGCAATCAACTCCACGCCGGGAGCGATTTCCACCAGCCGAACGACGGCATCGAGCTCCTTTTGCAAAAACGCCATTTCATTGGCAACGGCAGCGACCACGATTTCGGTACGCTGCCACTGCTCCAGATAGGCGGTTTCCGCCGCCGACACATTAAATTTGTTGCGCAGTTGTGAAATGAGGCTTTTCACAACCGCACGTTTGTCTTTCAAGCTTTGGCTGTGTGCGATATGCAGCTCCAAACGCACAGTCCCAACCATTATTGTTTGACTTCCACCATTACGAAGGCTTCCACAATGTCGCCCTCTTTAATATCGTTAAACTTATCCAATGTAAATCCGCATTCGTAACCGGCTGCGACTTCCTTGGCATCGTCTTTGAAGCGTTTGAGCGTATCCAGCTTGCCTTCGTAAATGACAACGCCTTCGCGGATCAGGCGAGCGCCTGCATCGCGGCTCAGCTTGCCTTCCGTAACGTAGGAACCTGCGATGTTACCCACTTTGGAAATCTTGAATACTTGGCGAATCTCCGCTTGACCGATGATGGACTCTTTGTAAACCGGATCGAGCATCCCTTTCAAGGCGGATTCGATTTCTTCGATGACGTTGTAAATGACGCGGTGCAAACGGATGTCGATTTGCTCTTGCTCCGCCATGTTGCGCGCATTCGGCTCAGGGCGTACGTTGAAGCCGATTACGATCGCGTTGGAGGCATTTGCCAGCGTAATATCCGATTCGGTGATCGCGCCTGCGCCTGTATGAATGATCTTGATGCGGGTACCGTTCACATCGATTTTTTCCAACGAACCGCGGAGCGCTTCGACGGAGCCTTGTACGTCCGCTTTGATGATCAGGTTCAATTCCTTGATATCGCCTTCCTGGATATGTTGGAACAAATCGTCCAGCGATACGCGGGTATTGGCACGACGCTCGGATTCGCGCAGCTTGGATGCACGCACTTCCCCGATTGCACGGGCTTTTTTCTCATCTTCAAAGACCATGAACTGATCGCCTGCTTGCGGCACATCGTTCAGACCGGTAATCTCGATCGGTGTGGATGGTCCTGCTTCTTTAATTCTTCTGCCTTTATCGTTGACCATTGCACGCACGCGGCCAAATGCAGCGCCGACAACGATCGGGTCACCGATTTTCAGCGTGCCGTGCTGCACCAGAACGCGGGCAACAGGCCCTTTCCCTTTATCCAGCTCGGCCTCGATAACCGTACCGCGGGCACGTTTGTTCGGGTTCGCTTTCAACTCTTGCACTTCTGCGACAAGCAGGATGTACTCGAGCAGTTCTTCGATCCCTTTGCGCTGTTTTGCCGAAAGCGGGCAGAAAATCGTTTCGCCGCCCCACTCTTCCGCTACCAGACCGTACTCGGTCAGCTCTTGCTTGATACGGTCGAGGTTGGCGTTTTCTTTGTCGATCTTGTTCACCGCTACGATAATCGGTACATTCGCCGCTTTGGCATGGCTGATCGCTTCCACGGTTTGCGGCATAACGCCGTCGTCCGCTGCGACAACCAGAATGGTGATGTCGGTGATTTGCGCACCGCGTGCACGCATCGTCGTAAACGCAGCATGGCCCGGTGTATCGAGGAACGTGATTTTCTTGCCTTTGATTTCTACCTGATACGCACCGATATGCTGCGTGATCCCGCCTGCCTCGCCCGCTACCACGTTTGTGGAACGGATGGCGTCAAGCAGCGTTGTTTTCCCGTGGTCAACGTGACCCATGATGGTGACAACCGGCGGACGCTCCTGCATGTCTTGCGGCTGATCCACTTCTTCAATCGTTTCGAAGTTGGTCTCGTCGATGACGATCTTTTCTTCTACTTCAACGTTGTATTCGCTGCAGATCAGTTCGATTGTGTCTTTATCCAGATCCTGGTTGATCGTCGCCAAGATGCCCAGACCAAACAGCTTTTTGATGATTTCAGCCGGCTCTTTGCGCAGCTTTTTCGCCAGTTCCCCTACCGTCAAAGATTCGGTAAACACGATCTTTGCTGGCGGTTCGAGCTGTGGACGCTGCTGTGGCGGCGGAGTGGACTGACCTCTTCGGTTGTTTTGGTTGCGGTTGTTTTGTCCTTTGGTAAAGGATGGCGATTTTTTGTTGTCCTCGAAGCTTTTCTTTACGCCCGGATTTTTCTTGATTTTTTCCCGCTTTTCCAATCCAACTTTTGCGGGAATTTTCACTTTGTCCTCAAAATCTTCAGCTGGTGCTGCAGTGTTGTCGATGTCTTCAACAGTCGTAGTCGGCTGAATGTTCGCCTTGGCTTGGTTCGTCGGCTTTGCGGTGTGGTTTTTATTGTCGTTTGATTTTCTCAATTGGTTTTTCCCCTGTGTTTTTTGTTGATTTGAGCGCTGTTCAAAAGCGCCTGGTGCATTGGATCGATTGGGTCGTTCACCGGTTTGCGGTCGCCCGCCTCCCCCCGGTCTTCGATCCTGCTGGGCGTTCCCCTGCTGTCTGCTTGCATGACTGCCTTGTCCGCCCTGCTGTGGCCTAGAGCCCTGGCCACCTTGATTTTGTTGCGGTCTGCTGTTTTGTCCACTTTGCTGTTGCGAACGATTGCTTTGCCCGCTTTGTTGCGGCTGAGGCTGGGAAACTTGCGGTGGTCTCGGTTTGACAGCGGCACTCGGTTCACCGGCGGTTTTTTCGCTGCCGGTTCGAGCTGTTGCTCTTAATTTAGCCATATGCTGCTCTACCTTATCCACCATTTCCTGATCCATGATGCTCATGTGGTTCGATACATCTATGTTTAGCCTTTTAAGCAAATTCAAGATTTCCTTACTGCTCATATTATGTTTTTTGGCGTATTCATACACGCGTGTTTTCATAACTTCACCCCTTACGAAATAGGTGTGAGAAGGCGCTGGATGCTCTGTGCAAAGTGGACGTCTGTAACCGCAAGCGTAACGCGCGCTTCTTTTCCAATCGCATGACCCAACTCTTGCCGGTTTAATGGCTGGTAGCAAGGAATGGAATAATACTGGCATTTGTCCGTTATCTTCTTGACGGTGTTCGCAGAAGCATCTGTGGATAACAAAACCAGTCGTGCCTGTTTGCTTTGAATCGCACGCACTACCAGTTCCTCACCCGTTGTCACCTTACGGGCACGCATGGCAAGCCCTAGAATCTGTGTCAATTTCGGGTTCACTTCCCGATCAACTCCAGCCATTGGTTGCGAAACGCATCATATTGCTCTTGTGAAATCGTCATGTTCAAAGCGCGCTCCAACGTTTTTTTCCATTTGCCTGAGGCGAACGTATCCGGTGTCATGCACGTTTCGCGGCGGCATACGTAAGTCCCGCGTCCCGCTGCTTTCCCGTTCAGATCGATCCGGATTTCTTCCTCTGGCGTGCGAACAACGCGGACCAGCTCTTTTTTCGGATACATCTCCTGACAGACGATGCACTTGCGAAGCGGAATCTTCTTCTGCTTCATCATTCATCCACATCCACCAGTTCTTGATTCTCGGCACTGCGTGGGTAGTCGATTCCTTCCTGCTCGGCTTGGCTCTCGCTTTTGATGTCGATTTTCCAGCCGGTCAGCTTGGCCGCGAGACGTGCATTTTGGCCGCGCTTGCCGATCGCGAGCGACAGCTGGTAGTCCGGAACGATGACACGAGTGACCTTCTCCGCGACATTTACGTCTACATAGAGCACCTTGGACGGGCTCAGTGCGTTTTTCACATATTCAGCCGGGTCCTCGGACCAGCGCACGATATCGATCTTTTCGCCTTTCAGCTCATTGACGATCGTCTGTACGCGCATGCCCTTCGGTCCGACACAGGCACCCACCGGATCAACTTCCGGATTGACGGAGTGAACCGCGATTTTGGAACGGTCGCCTGCTTCGCGGGCTACCGACTTGATTTCGACAACCCCGTCGTAAATTTCCGGCACTTCCAGCTCAAACAGTCGTTTCAGCAGGCCAGGATGCGTGCGGGAGACCACGATTTGCGGTCCTTTGTTCGTTTTTTCAACCTTGATAATATATGCCTTGATCCGATCTTGCGGCTTAAATTCATCGGTCGGCATTTTTTCGGTAAGCGGCATGATCGCCTCCACCTTGCCGAGATCGATGTAATAGAAACGGCTATCCTGGCGCTGCACAACACCGGTGACGATGTCGTCCTCGCGCTCGATGAATTCGCTGTAAATCAAACCGCGCTCGGCTTCGCGAATGCGCTGGGTGACCACTTGCTTGGCCGTTTGCGCCGCGATGCGACCGAAGTCGCGCGGAGTCACTTCAATCTCCACGATGTCTTCCAGACGGTAGTTGGGGTCGATCTCATGCGCCGCTTCCTGCGAAATCTCCAAGCGTGTGTCAAGGACTTCCTCCACCACCGTTTTGCGGGCATATACGCGCACTTGACCGGTAAAGCGGTTCACATCCACCCGCACGTTTTGCGCTGAATTGAAATTACGTTTGTATCCAGAGATCAGGGCAGCTTCAATCGCTTCGATCAGAATGTCCTTGGCGATTCCCTTTTCTCTTTCAATGTCTTCTAATGCTTGGATAAACTCCGAGTTCATTTTTTCTTTGCCCCCTCCTTTCGGAATTGCAACATCATGTATTTGTCGTGTGCTTCCTTAAAAAACGATTGCCATCCGCGCGGACTCAATCTGCGCGAGCGAAATGCGATACGTCTTCTTCGCTTCCGCAACCGTTAACACACCTTCTTCAAAGGATGTCAATTCCCCTTCAAAAACAGTGTGGCCGTCGATTTCTTCTTTGGTGACAATATGTACGTGTTTGCCGACCGCCTTGCGATAGTCATTCTCCTTGCGCAGCGGACGCTCTGCACCGGGTGAAGAGACTTCCAGGAAGTACGCCGTCGGAATCGGATCGACCTCGTCGAGACGCTCGCTCAACCGTTCGCTCACAGCGCCGCAGTCATCGATATCGATGGTGCCCGACTCGTTGTCGATGAAGACGCGGAGAAACCAGTTGCTCCCCTCTTTCTTGTACTCGACTTCAACGACTTCCAGATTCATTTCTTCCATGATGGGTGCAAGCAGATCTTCAACGATTTGCGTTACCTTACTCACTTCAGGTACCTCCTTTGCTTCATGCTCATTTACCCAGAAAGAAAGAGTGGGTTTCCCCACTCTCAACAGTAACGAGTATCAACAGTATTCCCAAAGAAATTATAGCATAACGTTCCTAGCATGACAACCGTGAACGGCTAAAACAGGGAAAGCTGGTTGGATTCCGGCAGTCCTTGCAAAGCCCCCTGCTCTTCCAAATACTCCAAAATCGTTTTGGAAATCCGCGAGCGGGAAAGCAAGTCCTCTTTCGACAAAAACTCTCCATCTTCGCGCGCTTTTACGATGCTGATCGCCGCGTTCGTACCGAGACCAGGCAACGCATTGAACGGCGCAAGCAAGGAATCGCCCTCAATCAGGAAGCGGGTCGCGTCCGAACGGTACAAGTCGACATTTTTGAATTTGAACCCGCGCTCAACCATTTCCAGCGCCATTTCCAGCACGGTCAAGAGCGCCTTCTCTTTTGGCTGCGCATCATGCCCTTTGCCCTCGATCTCCTCGATCTTGGCGCGAATGGCTGCAGAGCCTTTGACCATCAACGGAATGTCAAAGTCGTCGGCACGGACCGAGAAATACGTCGCGTAAAACTCAAGCGGGCGATGCACCTTGAAGTAGGCGATGCGCACGGCCATCATGACGTAAGCGGTCGCATGCGCCTTCGGGAACATGTATTTGATCTTCTGGCACGAGTCGATATACCATTCCGGCACGTTATTGGCTCTCATCTCTTCCTGGTCTTCCTCGTTGACGCCCTTCCCTTTCCGCACGGACTCCATGATTTTAAACGCTCGTGACGGATCGAGCCCTTTGTAGATCAGGTACACCATGATGTCGTCGCGACAACCGATTACATCCGACAGCTTGCACGTGCCGGAGCGGATCAAATCCTGCGCGTTGTTCAGCCATACGTCCGTACCATGGGACAGACCGGAGATCTGCACCAGCTCGGCGAAGGTGGTCGGCTTCGTATCCTCGAGCATCTGGCGAACGAATTTGGTTCCGAACTCAGGGATGCCGAGCGTCCCCATATTCGTGCGGATTTGTTCCGGGGTAACGCCGAGCGCTTCGGTCGTACTGAAGATCGACATGGTTTTCGGATCATCCAGCGGGATCGTTTTCGGGTCCATACCGGTCAAGTCCTGCAGCATGCGGATGACCGTGGGATCGTCGTGCCCGAGAATATCGAGCTTGAGCAAGTTGTCATGAATCGAGTGGAAGTCGAAATGCGTGGTCCGCCATTCGGATTCATTGTCATCCGCCGGGTACTGGATCGGGCAAAAATCTTCAATCTCCATGTAGTCCGGCACAACGATGATCCCGCCCGGGTGCTGTCCCGTCGTCCGCTTCACACCCGTGCAACCATTGACCAAACGGGCGATTTCGGCATTGCGCATGACCTTGCCGCGCTCATCCGCAAACTTGCGAACATAACCGAAGGCGGTCTTCTCCGCTACGGTACCGATCGTGCCGGCGCGGTATACGTTATCGACGCCGAACAGTTCCTGCGTATACTTATGCGCCCGTGGCTGGTACTCCCCGGAAAAGTTCAGGTCGATATCGGGTACTTTGTCCCCTTTAAAGCCAAGGAACGTTTCAAACGGAATATCTTGTCCATCTTTGGCGAACATGTGGCCGCATTTCGGACATTCCTTATCCGGCAGGTCAAAACCGGAACCGATCGACCCGTCCAGGATGAATTCGCTGTGCTGGCAGTTCGGGCACAAATAGTGCGGCGGCAGCGGGTTAACCTCGGTAATATCGGACATCGTCGCGACAAACGAGGAGCCGACAGACCCCCGTGAACCGACCAGGTAGCCATCGCGCAGCGATTTGGTCACCAGACGCTGTGAAATCAAATAAATAACGCCGAAGCCGTGCTTGATGATCGAGTTCAGTTCCTTCTCCAGGCGCGCCTCGACGATTTCCGGCAGCGGATCGCCATACAGCTTGCGAGCCTTGACATAGCACATGTCGCGCAGCTCGTCGTCTGCCCCCTCGATGTTTGGCGTATAGAGGCGATCCGGAATCGGACTGACATCCTCGATCATGTCCGCCACTTTGTTCGTATTGGTGATGACGATTTCCCGCGCGCGGTCACCTAAATAGGAGAATGCGGCGAGCATTTCGTCCGTCGTCATCAAATAGAGCGGCGGCTGGTCGTTGGCATCCGGATTGTTTTGGGAGAGCAAAAACACTTCCCGGTACACATGGTCCTGCGGGTTGAGGAAATGGACGTCACCCGTGGCGACGACCGGAATCCCCAGCTCGTCTCCGATCTCCAAAAGCAGCTGGTGATAGCCTTGCACCACGTCCAGCGACGGTATGTTCTCATCGCGTAGCAGCGGCTTGTAATGCTCGATCGGCTGCAGCTCGATATAGTCATAGAAGCGGGCAACCTCTTTCAGCTCTTCCTTTGTTTTTCCGCGCAAAATCGCCTGGAACAGCTCCCCGTCTTTGCAGGCTGTCCCGATGAGCAAGCCTTCTTTGTGCTTTGTCAGCTGGCTGCGCATGATTCGCGGCCAACGGAAAAACGTCTCGACATGCGAGCGGCTGACCAGCTTGTACAAGTTTTTCAGGCCGGTCTTGTTTTGCACGAGGATCGTCGCATGGAACGGCCGGGAGCTTTTGTAATCGGCCTGCTTGTTGCTCTCTTCATTCAGCTGTGCGAGGCTTGTGATTTGCGCTTCGCGAATGTCTTTGAGCATATATTGCAAAATGTGCGCCAGTGCGACGGTATCGTCCAAGGCACGGTGCGCATTGATCAAATCGACGTTGAATCGCTTGGCCAGGCTTCCCAGTCGGTAGCTGCGCATATCTTTGTACATCATTCGCGCCAATGGCAGCGTGTCGAGAAACGGATTGTTCCAGGTTTCCATGCCGATCCGCTTGGCGCACGCATTGATGAAGCCGCGGTCAAACTCCGCGTTATGCGCGACCAGGATCGCATTGCCGGCAAACTCCTTGAATTTGGGCAAAACGACCTCGAGTGTATCTTTGCCGCGCAGCATCTCGTTGGTAATCCCCGTAATCTCGGTCGTCTTCGGCCCGATCGTCAGCTGCGGGTCGACCAGCTCGGTCCATTGATCGATAATCTCGAGCCCTTTCATCTTGACGGCGGCAATCTCGATGATCGTATGCTCAGCGGCATTCAAACCGGTCGTTTCCACGTCAAATACAACGTATTCGGTGTGCTCGTTGATCTCGATATCGTTCGTTTTCGGATCGAGGTTGTAGACGACGTCGATGCCGTCTTCCACGACGTATGCCTCCAAGCCTAAAATGCACTTGATCCCGTTTTTCTTCGCGAGCCCATACGCCTCCGGAAACGCCTGCACGACGCCGTGGTCCGTGACTGCAATCGCTTTGTGTCCCCATTTGGCCGCTGTGCCGATGAGCGATTTCAAAGATGCGACACCGTCGAGCGAACTCATCGGCGTATGGCAGTGCAGCTCCACACGCTTCTCTTCCGCCCAGTCTTTTCGGCCCTGTGCTTCAATTTGGTTCAAATCGTTCGCCGTCATCACGAGTTCGCGGGCAAATTGGTCATGCTGCACGCTGCCGCGCACCTTCAGCCACATGCCGTCGCTGATCGCTTCGAGAACTTTGGCATCTTCTTTGTCGCGGGAAAAAATCTTGACTGTCAGCGAGTCGGTATAATCCGTCAGATGGAACGTCAGCAGATGGCGTCCGCTTTTCAGTTCGCGCAGCTCTTTATTGAACACGGTCCCTTGGATGACAATGCGGCGCTCTTCCTCCTGAATCTCATGGATCGGAATCGCATCGTCCTTGATCTCATAGCCGACCATGATCGTTGTGACCGCTTCCTGCTCCTGCTGGGACTCTTTCTCGGCTTGTACCGCGCTGACCACGACTTCCACAAGCGCCCGCTCTTCTTCCGCACGCTGCTCGAGGAATGCTTTCATCGCCTCATTGTTTTCTTCCACCTGGAAGTGAAAACGCGGCTTGATGTCCGCCACCTTCGCGAACAGCTCGGCCAGCTCGGCATCCACTTTCTTCCGTTTTGCCATTTCCATCGCCATTTCGGTCGGCAGCGTCACCGTAATCAGGCTGCCATCCACCGATTTTTGCGCATTGCGCACCGTTTGCGCGATCGAGTTCACTTTTGGTTCCAAGAGTGCCAGCAGGTAGTTCCAATAATCCGCCACCAATTCGTCAACGCCCGGCGTCTGATCATAACGAAGGTATAAGTCCACTTGTGCCAAATGCGCAAACGAATGCTTCAGCTGGCTATAAAATTGATGATAGACATCCTTGGGCAATAGTCTCGGCAGGGTACACGAAAAAATCCATTCTTTCGTCTGTTTGCGAATCTCCAGTTTATCGATCCGACCCGATTGAAAATAAGGCTGCACCCAATCGGTCGGCAGCTGCAGCTGTTGCACCAGCACGGAAAAGCGCTGCTGCTGTTCTGCTATGCGATCCATTCCCCTAGTCACCTCATCTTGCGAGAAATTCCGTTTGACGCGAAAAAAGAAAAGAGGCACCCTGAATCAGGAATCAGAGTAGCCTCCTACAAGTTCGACAAAAACGGTCATTTTCCTCCCGCTTTCGCCGGAGCAGTATCTTACAGTACAGCCAATTTTTCTTTTACATGGCTGATCAAGTCATCGACGTGAACATCGACAGCTTCGCCGGATCGGCGCACACGCACCTCAACCGTACCCTCGTTGACTTTATCGGAAATCGTGATGCGGATTGGGAGACCGATCAAATCCGCATCTTTAAATTTCACGCCTGCGCGCTCCAGACGATCATCATAGAGGACTTCGATGCCGGCAGCGGTCAGTTTTGCGGTCAGCTCTTCCGCCGCCAAACGCTGTTCGTCTACTTTGGCATTGATTGGAATCACATGAACGTGGTAAGGCGCGATCGAAACCGGCCAGATGATGCCGTTCTCATCGTTGTTTTGCTCGATAACCGCTGCGAGCGTACGGGAAACCCCGATGCCGTAGCAGCCCATGATCATCGGTTTGGAACGGCCGTTTTCGTCAAGGAAGGTCGCGCCCATCGGCTCCGAGTATTTCGTCCCCAGCTTGAAGACGTGTCCGACTTCAACACCGCGCGCAAACGCGATTTTACCGCCGCCGCGAGGGCAATCGTCGCCCTCCATGATGTTGCGCAGATCGGCATAGGTTTTGACCGTGAAATCACGGCCTGGCTGCACATGTTTGATATGATAGTCTGCCTCATTGGCACCGACCAATCCATCTACGATATCCTGAACATAGTTGTCGGCGATGATGTCAATCTTGTCGCCGTCGACACCCACTGGGCCGACAAAGCCGATTGGCGCGCCAACCGCTGCACGCACTTCCGCCTCGCTGGCGAAATCGACATTCGTCGCATCGTACAGGTTTTTCAGTTTTACATCGTTCAGCTCATGGTCACCGCGCACCAGGACGAGAACGATCCGGTCATCGACTTTGCAGACAAGGCTCTTGATGATCGAGCTTGCTTCCACGCCAAGCGATTCCGTCAGCTGTTCGATTGTTTTCACGCCAGGCGTGTGGATTTTTTCAGGTGCAGGCACGCTCGCATCTTGTTTTGGCGCGCCGTTGTACACCACTTCCGCCTTTTCCAGGTTGGCAGCGTAATCGCCTTCTGTCGCATATGCGATCGTGTCTTCGCCAATCTCGCACAGCGCCATGAATTCATAGGTACCGGTTCCGCCGATCGAACCCGCATCCGCTTCAACAGCGCGGAAATTCAGGCCGACACGCGTAAAAATATTGGTATAGGCATTGAACATGTCCTGAAAGCTTTTGTCCAATCCTTCTTGCGTTGTATCAAACGAGTACGCATCCTTCATGATGAACTCGCGGCAGCGAATCAAACCGAAGCGAGGACGAACTTCGTCGCGGAATTTGGTTTGGATTTGGTACAAATTGATCGGCAGCTTTTTGTAGGAATTGATTTCATCGCGAACCAATGTCGTCACGACTTCTTCATGCGTCGGTCCCAAGGCGAACGGACGATTGTGACGGTCATTCAGGCGAACCAGCTCAGGGCCGTACGCTTCCCAGCGGCCGCTCTTTTCCCACAGCTCGGCTGGCTGCATGGCTGGCATCACCATTTCCTGTGCTCCTGCCTTGTTCATTTCATCACGGACAATCGCTTGAATCTTTTGCAAGACGCGCAAACCAAGCGGCAGATAGGAATAAATCCCCGACGCCAGCTGGCGCGCCAGACCAGCGCGAACCAACAGCTTGTGGCTGGCGATTTCTGCATCGGATGGTACTTCACGCAATGTAGGAATAAACATCTGACTCTGCTTCAACACGGACAAGTTCCTCCTTCAATCTCCACGACAAACATTCCATAACGGGTCGGTTGCGATCGCGCAAATGGCGATCGTTCCCATTCCCCTTTTTATACCATGCTGTGAATTTCTTTCATCAATTCTTCAAACAGTTCGGTTTCCTTCACTTTCCGCACAATTTCACCATTGCGGAAAATCAGACCTTCCCCATTGCCGCCAGCAACGCCCACGTCCGCTTCACGCGCTTCGCCAGGACCGTTTACCGCACAGCCCATAACGGCGATCTTCAGCGGCTTCTTGATCGTGGTAACAGCTTCCTCCACCTTGGTAGCCAGACCGATCAGATCGATGGCACAACGGCCGCAAGACGGACACGCGATTACGACCGGATCGTTGTTGACGATATCCAGGCTGCGCAAAATTTGCTTCGCCACCTTGATCTCCTCGACCGGATCGGCCGTCAGCGATACGCGGATCGTGTCGCCGATGCCCATCGAGAGCACGGTGCCGATTCCCACGGACGACTTGATGCTGCCGGAGAACATCGTCCCCGCCTCGGTTACCCCTACGTGCAGCGGATAGTTGCGTTTTTGCGCCATAAGGGAATACGTTTGGATCATCGTTGGCACATCGGACGATTTGAGCGAGATGATGATATTGTCGAAATTGAGTTCTTCCAAAATCTCGACATGGCTCATCGCGCTCTCCACGATTGCTTCCGGGCTTGGATAACCGTATTTATCGAGCAACCGTTTCTCTACCGAACCGGAATTGACGCCGATGCGGATCGGCACATTGCGCTCGCGGCACGCTTCAACGACCGCTTTGGTTTTCTCTTTCGAGCCGATATTCCCCGGATTGATCCGAATTTTATCGATTCCGCTCTCCAGCGCGGTGAGCGCGAGCTTGTAATCGAAATGAATGTCGGCAACCAGCGGCAATGGCGAGCGCTCTTTGATCTGCTTGATCGCACGAGCAGCATCTTCATTGATGACCGCCAATCGAACGATTTGGCATCCTACATCTGCCAAACTTTGAATTTGGGCCAATGTTGCTTCCACATCACGCGTATCGGCGGTGGTCATCGACTGAATGACGACGCTTTTTTGTCCGCCAATTTGTACGCCACCCACAAATACCGGTTTCGTCTCCTCACGCTTGAACATTACGAGGCACTCTCCTTTTGTGTAAAACAAGTCATGCGGCCGCCCGTGCTAGCTTTCGCCCGCACAGGCATGTGGCCGCGCTTTGTTTTTTCTCTCATTTCTGTCTGTACTGATCTGCCTGTTCGCGGTTCTATTTCTCCCAAAATTGGGCGTGACTTTATGAAAAGAAAATGCGGTGCAAGTCGTTCCACGTCACAACGAGGATCAACAGCATCAGGAAGGCAAAGCCAAGGAAATGAACCATTCCTTCCTTATGCGGATCAATCGGTTTGCCGCGCAAGGCTTCCACGATGAGGAACACGAGTCGTCCACCATCCAAAGCTGGCAGCGGCAAAAGATTAAACAACCCGAGGTTGATGCTCAAGATCGCTGCCCATTTCAGCAGGATCGACATTCCTTGCTGGGCGAATTCGCCCGTCATTTTGAAAATGCCCACAGGCCCGCTCAAATCTTTAAGCCCGACGTGGCCGGTGAACAGGGAGGCCAGCCCTTTGACAATCATCGCCGTGAAATCATACGTGGTCTCCGCGCCAAAACGCAGCGCTTCTCCCGGCGAATACACGACCGGGCTGTATACCATGATCTTGCCTACCTGGTCTTTGTTTTCCACTTTGACAGGCACTTTCAGTTGCTGCCCGTTACGATCGATGACAAACGTAAGTGTCTTGCCTGGTGATTTGCTGACCACTTCAACAATCTCCATCCAGGATGCGACCGGTTTCGCATCAATCGTGACGACCCGATCCCCTTCATGCAAGCCGGCTATCGCCGCTGGACCACCTGGATTCACAGGTCCGATTTTGGGCGCATTCGTCGGCACGCCGTAAATCAGGCCGATTGCGACCAAAAGGACAAATGCCAGAATGAAGTTGGCAGCCGGTCCGGCAAAAATCGCCCAGAAACGTTGCGGCACCGTCTTTCCACCAAACTGGCGGTCATGCGGCGCGATCTGCACTTCCTGTCCCGCGCTTACCAGCAACGCTTGCGGATGAACAGCGAATGATCTTGTTTCTCCTGCGACCTCGAGCGTCGCCTGAAGCTTGCGTTCAAGCTCCCAATCCAAGAGCGTCCCTTTCACTACGTTTGCAGGGAGCGCATCCAATTTGTCCAGGAAAAACCGTTTGATTTTGCCCGTATGATCCAATTCGACGCCCACATTCATGTGGGTTTTGAGCACGTCCATCTCTGGATCTTCGCCAGCCATGCGGACCATCCCGCCGATCGGCAACAATCTCAGTGTATACTCCGTCTCCCCACGTTTAAAGCGGAAAATTTTCGGTCCCATTCCCAGCGCAAACTCGCGGCATAAAATGCCCGCCCGCTTGGCCAACAGAAAGTGACCCAATTCATGCACGAACACCAGCATCCCGAAGACGACGATGATCGCAATCACGGACTCTAGCGAATCAAAGTTAGGTAAAGGCAACGGTTAACCTCCTTTTTTACCAATCAGACGCCCGCATGCCCTGCTGCAAATTGTCTCGCCCACGCGTCGGCTGCCATGATTGTTTCCAAATCAGGATTGTGTACGGGTGTATGTGCTACACACGCTTGTTCGACAATTTTTTCGATGGCCAGGAATGTGATTTCGCCCCGCAAAAAGCGTGCGACCGCAATCTCGTTCGCCGCATTGAGGACTGCCGGAAGCGTACCACCCGCCTTGCCACAGTCAAACGCCAGCCTTAACAATGGGTACCGTTCATCATCCATTTCGGCAAAATGCAACGTGGACAATTTCGCCAAATCGAGGCGCTCTGTCGCCAAATTCGTACGGCGCGGATAGGTGAGCGCGTATTGGATCGGCACCTTCATGTCAGGTGTGCCAAGCTGTGCCATCACCGCCCTATCTTTATATTCTACCATAGAGTGTATGATGCTTTCATAATGCAGGAGGCAATCAATTTGCTCATACGGCATATCGAAGAGCCAGTGCGCCTCGATTACCTCAAACCCTTTATTCATCATCGTTGCGGAATCGATGGTGATTTTGGCACCCATGCTCCAGTTCGGATGGTTGAGCGCATCCTGCACCGTCACATTTTTCAGCTCTTCTCTTTTTTTATGACGGAAGGAACCGCCTGATGCCGTGATAATGATCCGTTCGACATCTCCGCGGTGTTCCCCTTGCAAGCATTGGAAAATGGCAGCATGCTCGCTGTCAACCGGCAAAATCGTCACCTCGTTCGCACGAGCGGCTTCCATTACGATATGCCCGGCCGTGACGAGCGTTTCTTTATTGGCCAGGCCGATTGTTTTGCCTGCGCGGATCGCCGCCAAGGTTGGCGCAACCCCAACGCTTCCGACAACGGCCGTCATGACAAACTCGGCGTCGGCATGTGCCGCTACGTCTAGCAAGCCTTGCTCGCCCCAGACGATTTCCGGTTTTTTGCCCTGCAGCCTGCCTTGCAGCTCCCGTGCGGCTTTTTCCGATCCGACCGAGACGAGTTCAGGCGAAAACTGCTGCACCTGCTCCACGAGCAAATCAACATTGCTGCCGGCAGCCATCGCCGAAATGCAGAACGCCTCGGGATGCTCCGCCACTACCGCCAATGTGCTCGTTCCGATCGATCCTGTCGAGCCAAGCAGCGCTATTTTTTTCATGATATTCACCCTCTACCCATGCACATAACAACGGATTTCGTTAGCTTAACAAATGAAGAACATGCAAAATCGGGAATACCACAATCCAGCTGTCGACCCGATCCATCACACCACCATGCCCGGGAAAAATATGCCCCGAGTCTTTCACATCGTAGTGCCGCTTGATCGCCGATTCCACCAGATCGCCGAGCTGCCCCGCGATTCCCGTGACAAACCCGATCAAGATCGCTTTTGAGAGCGGGAGCACCGCAAACCACAGATCGATCCCCACGATCACAACGAGCCCTAAAAGCAGGCCGCCCAGCGCACCCTCCACCGTTTTGTTCGGACTGATGGATGGCCAGAGCTTGGTTTTGCCGATAGCCCGTCCCACGAAATATGCGCCGGAGTCTGTTGCCCAGATCCCCAGCAAAACCAGCATGGTCAAATAAAAACCGTCTGGCGAAAAGTTGCGGGTCGCCGCAATATACGCAAACCCGAATCCTATGTATAACGCCCCAACCAGCGTAAGGGCGACATGTTCAATCTGAAACTGATTTTTGCGAACCACGGTATAAAACAGCAGCAGAAATAACGCAGGCAACAGCAATGGCGTGCTGCCGCCGGTACCGATTGGCACGAGGTTCGAAAAAGAGAGAGACGGCCAAATCAAGCTCATCATCAGTACGTAGCCGACCAGTCCTGCAAAGCTGAACAGCCGCAGTCCGGCCATTCGTAAAAATTCGTACAAGCCGATCGAGGCCAGTAGCACAATGAGCAATGAATACCATTCTTCTCCTGCATAAACAAGGGATAGGAAAATGATGCCACCAATCCCTCCCGTGATGATCCGCTGCTTCAATTGATCCCACCTCTTTATGAGTTACACCGAACCGTAGCGACGAGCCCGTCCTTGATAATCGGCGATGGCTTGATAGAAATCTGCTTTGCTGAAGTCAGGCCAGAGCACATCCGTGAACCAAAGCTCCGTATAAGCCATTTGCCACAGCATGAAATTGCTCAGACGAATTTCGCCACTTGTGCGGATCAAGAGATCAGGGTCCGGAAATTCGCGTGTGTACAGGTGTTGTGCGATCAACGACTCAGTAATCTCTTCCGGCTCAAGGCCCCCTTCTTTTACCCGTTGAGAAATCTCGGAAATGGCACGCACAATTTCGTTGCGCCCGCCATAATTCAAGGCAAAATTCAGCTTCAGGCCTGTGTTGTTTATCGTTTTTCTTTCCGCTTTTTCCAATGCATCCCGCGTGAAAGACGGCAGCTCTTCCTTGCTGCCCACCATGCGGATGCAAACATTCCGTTCGATTAATTCATCCAATTCTGTCGATA
Organism: Brevibacillus fluminis; assembly: GCF_052072235.1. Lineage (GTDB taxonomy): Bacteria > Bacillota > Bacilli > Brevibacillales > Brevibacillaceae > Brevibacillus_D > Brevibacillus_D fluminis_A. The sequence continues at coordinate 3,416,569 of NZ_CM125436.1, forward strand.
TAAATTCCTGCGGCAGCTTCATCAAAAAATCAACTTCATCCCGCGGACGCTTCCAGTTTTCGGTAGAAAAAGCATACAGGGTCAAGATTTTGATGCCGATCTCGTCGGCAGCTTTCACAATCTCCTTGACCGTCTTCATGCCTGCACGATGGCCCGCAATGCGCGGCAAGCTGCGCTGTTTCGCCCAGCGGCCATTTCCATCCATAATGACGGCAATGTGCGCAGGCAGCGCTTCCCGATCACGAACTGTATTTTCATCAATGGATTGCCGTTCTTTTCGCGTAAGCATCTGCGAGAGCTTCTCTAACATTAAGCTTTCCCCCAAAATGAGAGATATAGACATAATTCCCCCTCAAACGAGGGGGAAGCTTGCATGGGTCTACACTTCCAAAATGTCTTTTTCCTTTTCTTTCACAACTTTATCCACTTCAAGGATAAATTTATCCGTTGTTTTTTGGATCGTTTCCTGGTGGCGGCGAGATTCGTCCTCCGAAATGGTCGCTGCCTTTTCAAGTTTTTTCAACTCGTCGTTCGCATCGCGGCGGATGTTGCGGATTGCAACTTTCGCCTCTTCTGCGCTCTTGTTCGCGACTTTCACCAATTCTTTGCGGCGCTCTTCCGTCAGCATTGGCACTGCGATGCGGATCACAACACCGTCGTTTGTCGGTGTCAAACCGAGGTCGGATTGCATGATGGCTCTCTCGATGTCCTTCATCGCACCTTTGTCCCAAGGCTGGATTTGCAGCAAACGCGGTTCTGGCGCATTGACGTTCGCCAGCTGGCTGATTGGCGTCGGCGTGCCGTAGTAATCAACCACGATTTTATCGAGCATGGCTGGATTTGCGCGGCCTGCGCGAAGCGATGCCAAGTCCCTTTTCAGTGCGGCTACCGCTTTTGTCATCCGTTCTTCTGCGTCTTTCAATACCGATTGTGGCATCAGGCTTCCCCCTTGACAATAGTTCCAATTTTTTCGCCCATCACGGCTCGTTTGATGTTCCCTTCTTCGGTAATCGAGAACACCATCAACTGAATATTGTTGTCCATACACAAGCTGGAGGCAGTCGAATCCATTACACCCAGACCCTGGTTCAAAACTTCAAGGAACGTGAGCTGGTCGTATTTCTCGGCTGTCGGGTCAACGCTCGGGTCAGCAGTATAAACACCATCAACTTTGTTCTTAGCCATCAAAATGACTTCTGCTTCGATTTCAGCAGCGCGAAGGGCTGCCGTCGTGTCTGTCGAAAAGTATGGATTCCCTGTACCAGCAGCGAAAATGACAACGCGGTTTTTCTCCAAATGGCGAATGGCTTTTCTGCGTATGTACGGTTCCGCTACCTGGCGCATCTCGATCGAGGTTTGCACCCGCGTTGGCACATTTACTTTCTCAAGACCGTCCTGCAGAGCCAGCGAATTCATAATGGTGGCGAGCATCCCCATATAATCGGCCGTAGCGCGATCCATGCCTTTGGAGCTGCCGGAAAGCCCTCTCCAAATGTTACCTCCCCCAACTACGACTGCTACCTGTACACCTAATTCGACGATCTCTTTGATTTGATTGGCAATGGAAAAGATGATTTTCGGGTCAATCCCGTACCCCACTTCTCCTGCCAGGGCTTCTCCACTCAACTTTAACACAACTCGCTTATAAGCAGGAAGTGGCATTTACAGCGGCCTCCATTCATCTACACATTCTCTTGTGCTTCTTATGATTCCTTTAAAAAAGGGAACACATAGGTGTTCCCTTTATTTTGTCTTACTGCTTATTTACTTGCGCCATTACTTCAGCAGCAAAGTCTTCCTGTTTCTTCTCGATGCCTTCGCCTACTTGGAAACGAACGAAAGCTTTCAGGGAAGCGTTTGCTTCCTTCAAGAGTTGGGAAACTTTTTTGTCCGGATCTTTTACGAACGGTTGCTCTACCAAGCAGTATTCTTCGAAGAATTTGGAGAGGCGGCCCTCTACCATTTTCTCAACGATGTTTGCTGGTTTGCCTTCTTGCAGCGCTTGGTTTTTCAACACTTCGCGCTCACGTTCGATCTCGTCTGCCGATACTTCTTCACGGTTTGCAAAACGAGGGTTGGACGCTGCTGCGTGCATTGCGATGTCTTTTGCCAGCTCTTCGTTCGTGCTGTTTTCAATCGCAACGAGGGTACCGATTTTACCACCCATATGTAGGTAGGCACCAAACGCGCCGTTGTCCGCTTTTTCCAAAACAGCCAGGCGGCGGAAGGAGATGTTTTCACCGATTGTCGCGATTTTCTCGCTGATCACGTGAGCCAATGTGTTGCCTTCGCCTTTGAACGGTTGCTCCAGTGCAGCTTCAACCGTTGCCGGGCGTTGTCCGACAACATGCTCGGCGATGTCTTTTACGAGTTGTTGGAACTCAGGGTTTTTCGCAACGAAGTCTGTTTCACAGTTCACTTCTACGATTGCGCCAACGTTGCCGCTCACTGCAACCGCAGTCAAACCTTCAGCCGCTACGCGACCTGCTTTTTTCGCTGCTTTCGCGATACCGCGCTCACGCAGCAGGTCAATCGCTTTTTCCATGTCGCCATTGGTTTCTTCCAACGCTTTTTTGCAATCCATCATACCTGCGCCCGTTCTTTCGCGCAATTCTTTAACCGCTTGTGCACTAATTGCCATGTTTTTTACCTCCCTGGTTTTCGTACGTCCATAGTCTATCCTGAAAAAAAGAGTGGACGAGGTTCTGAAGCCCTCAGTCCACCCTCGCATGTCTTACGCCGTGGTTGTTTGTTCAGCGCCTTGGCTGCCTTCCAACAAAGCGTCAGCCATTTTGTTGGTCAACAATTTAACAGCGCGGATTGCGTCGTCGTTACCAGGGATCACATAGTCGATCTCATCCGGGTCGCAGTTTGTATCAACAATGGCAACGATCGGGATGTTCAATTTGCGAGCTTCAGCAACAGCGATGCGCTCTTTACGTGGATCAATGATGAACAGAGCGTCAGGCAGGTCGTTCATGTTCGCGATACCGCCCAAGAACTTCTCCAGACGATCCATTTCTTTACGCAGTACGATTACTTCTTTTTTCGGCAGTACATCGAAAGTACCGTCGGTTTCCATACGTTGCAGCTCAGCCAGGCGAGCAGTACGTTTTTTGATGGTTGTGAAGTTGGTGAGGGTACCACCCAACCAGCGTTGGTTGATGTAGTAGTGGCCTGTACGTTCAGCCTCTTCCTTCACAGCTTCTTGCGCTTGCTTTTTCGTACCAACGAAGAGGATTTTGCCTCCGTTAGCAGACAGTTCGCGAACGAAGTTATACGCTTCTTCGACTTTCTTTACTGTCTTTTGCAAGTCAATGATGTAGATACCGTTACGTTCGGTGAAGATATAGCGATCCATTTTTGGGTTCCAGCGACGAGTTTGGTGACCAAAGTGTACACCAGCTTCGAGCAGCTGTTTCATGGAGATTACCGCCATAGCAACACACCTCCTTCAAGAAATGGTTTTTTGTGCCCACCCCCAACCGCATCTCCCACCAAAACTGCGAAACTCGCAGCACCGTTGACAGGATTGGTTGACGTGCGTATTGAACTGAACACCGTAGAAAACTATATCATATGGCAAATCCAAATGCAAGAAAGCCCGCCTTATTTTTTCGGCGGGGTTGTAATACGTTTCACAATTTCGTCAATGCTTGTCCCTTTAGGGATTTGGTAGGTGTTTGCCCGGATGCGGTCGAGCTTGCCGGCGGCGCGCAGCGCGTTCACCAATTGATCCGCAGATTGGATCAAGCCTGCATCGGCAAGCAGCTTGCCGGCAGCGGTCGCATTGGTTGCCCCCGGGATGCGCACCGTGACCAATTCAACCGGTACCCCAGGCGATGTCACTTGCGGCTCCTGTGCGGTCGGCTGTGCCACCTGCGGCGCTGCTGATGCGGAGTCAGGCTTGCTTGGCGCTGTGGCATCAGGCGCTTTGCCCGGCTGCGCCGCAGGCTGCACAGGAGCGGATGGCTGCCCCGGCTGATTGGATGGCGCTGTATCGCCTGCTGCCGGCTGCTTCGGTGCCTGTGTCTGCGGCGCTGTTGGCGAAACGGGCGCCTTCGCTGGCGACGTTGCGCTTTTATCCGTATTTTTGAGCTTGTTGTATTCCGCCTTGGGCATGAGCACAAGCTGCCTTTGCTGCGCGATCGCCGCCAGTTCCTCCTGTGTCAGCGCTTTCTGTCCGGGCTGTGCCGGATAAAACCACATGACCGCCGCAGCTGCAATGAGGCCGCTGCCCAATCCGTATAAAAAAGAGCGACTACTCATGGGCACGCCCTCTTTCTTGCGGCGCAGCCAGCGAGAAGATCAGTTCAAGCTCACCGCGGCCCGCTCCCAGCTGCTTGGCGATTTCATCAAGGGACAATCCTTCCCGCTGAAGCGCGAACGCGCGTTGAAACCGTTCCCGCAGAAAGAGTGTATCTTCCTGAACGCGCGGCGTTTCGTTGTCGCCGATAGATGGCGTCTCTTTTGGCGTTTCGCCCCCGCTTCTTTCCAATTGCGCGCGAACTGCACCAAGCTCGCTTTCAAGCGTCTGGATGCGCTCCTCCAGCTGATCCAAATCCGAACGCAAATTTTCCTTGGTTTTGCGCAGGTTCGCAACCACCAATTCGTTTTCTTGCTTCACTTGATGCACAAAGCGCTGCAAGCTCTTCTCCATCTCTTGACGTTCCTGCAGCTTTTGCTCTTGCGAACGCGACTGCGCTTGTCCGGAAGCTCCCTTTTGCCGGATGGTTACAATCAATGCGATAAGAAGGATAAGAAGGCCTGCCCCCATCAAAAGATAGATTGGTTGTTCCAGCATACTCACACACACTTTCTGTTTTTACAATGAGATGTCAACGTGGCGTCCACGCAATGGATCTTTCATCGGAACATGCGGCTTGCGCGCTTCCGCTTGTCTGCTCTCTTCCCATTGCTCCATCGCTTCCTGCGATTTCCTGCGTTCGCGCTCCCTGTCTTCTGTATTGTACCCTTTTGCCGATTTTTCCAGCTCTTGCGTGCGGACCCGGTTGTGCTGGTCCTCCTGATTCCGCTCGGCAATGATCGACTGCTGCTCATGCCACAAGCGCTGCTGATGATTTTCCTGCTGCCGCCCCAGCTCCTGTGTCCGGGGGATGGCTACCTGCAGTTCCACTGCCTTCAAGCTCATGCCTGTCTCACTCCCCTACAGAAGTGTCGATGTGCTGATCTCGCCGTCAATCATAACAAAACGGGTGTGAGAAAACTCCTGCTTGATAAACCGGACCATCCGTCCAAATACGAGCTTGATGCCCGGGTACATCACGGAATGGATTTCGACCGCTGCCGGCGAGTCGCCCTCGATCAGCTTCTCGATTTCCTGTCGTCTCGCATCCAATTTCTTGCCATCCTTTTCCAGCATGAGGCGCGTGTTGGTCAACTTGATTTGCAAGGCGCGCTTGTCCGGTGTCAGGTCTCCCGTTGTCTGCATCAATTGATTCAGAACATTCAGACCTTGATCCGCTTTGCGCATATTTTCATGGATCACTTGCAATTCGCGCTGGATCGTCGCCAATTCGTTGCGAAGCTCGGGTTTTGCCCCCACTTCCAGGACAGTCGGCGTCGCGCTGGCATTCCCGATGACGCGGGCCACGATTTTTTCGCCTGCTTGCAGCGTCCCCCCGATAATAAAGCCTTTGGCTCCGCGGCAAATGATGTTTTTTCCCGCACGCACATTGGAAAACATGATGCTCTGCGACACGATAACATCGCCTTGTGCCGAGACGTTGCCGTTTTGGATGAATGAGGTCTTGATCGTATTGCCTGCGACGACCGAACCTTTGTCCTGGGCGACGATGCCGCTTTTGATCTCGATCGATCCGGTTGCTTCCAGCTCAGCGCCTTCCACGCTTCCCAAAATGCGGATGTCGCCGGACGCCTTGATGCGAAAACCGGTCGGTACATTGCCACGAACCACAACCGTTCCAACAAAATCGATGTTGCCTACGCTGAAATCGACGTCGCCCTTCACTTCAAATACGGGGAACACGTTGATTTTTTGATCGTCGGAAAAGGAGACTTGCCCGTCAATTGCGGAATACAAGAGCGTTTTGTCTTCATTCAGCACGACGTTTTTCCCCGGCTTGATGATGACCTCTTTGCCCTTTTTCGCCACAACCGCCGCTCCGGTGATGTCACAGCCGTCAATTCCCGGCACAGGCGGCACTTTGCGCGCCAAAAGCTGTCCACGTGACACATTGGGAATGCTGACGATGTTGTAATAATCGACGCGTCCATCATCCATTTCTTTCGGTTTCGGCTCATCGCTCATCAACGATTGGAACGCAAACTCGACACGACCGTCCGTCCCTGGCACCGGCGGCATCCCATCTGCGATCGGCTGGGGCTGGTTCACATAGCGCCGCGGATCATTGCAAATTTGTTCGATCACATGCTCCAAAATTCCGAATTCAACCTGCTGGCTCTTTAAAAACTGGCGAATCTCACTTTCCGTAATGTCGATTTGCCCATTTTCAGAATGAATGATCAAATCGGCTTGCATGCGGTCAGGCGAGACCACCAATTCCAAAGAATGTAGCTTTGCGTCCTGCAAACGACTCCCTCCTTGGCATTTAAAATGAAAAAACTTCCTTCGAGGCTGTCCATCGGTGCAAAGCCGCAAATGCTGCGACTATCGCATTCACGTGCATCAGACCCCCCTTGAGAAGTTGCAAATTGCGAATACGGGAAGAAAAACTTCTTGAAGAAAGCCTGATACATGCTGGCCCAAGCCAGATATCAGACTTGGTGCCTTGCCTTCTTCTGGAAGTTTTTCTTCCGTCCCAAAAGATTTCATCCTCAATCGTGTCAAAACCTTCTTTTTCGATCCAAAATGATCATCTATTGAAAAAGCTAATTGTTCATTAGCTGATTTTTCCAACGCTGCAGGGCTGTGCGCATGCGGAAAATCGCCTTGGAATGCAGCTGGGAAATGCGTGACGGCGACAGGCTCATCGCCTCGGCGATCTCTGACAGCGTCAATTCCTCGAAATAAAACAGGGACACGACCAGCCGCTCTTTTTCCGGCAGCTTATCGATTGCCAGCACAAGGATTTCCTTCAGATTGTTTTTTTCCGCAACCGATTCCGGCCGTTTCGTTACTTCATCTACGATATAGGAATGGCGCGCCGTCTTCTGCTCATCTTCATCCCCAACCACTTCATCAATCGAAATCATGGAGGCGAGAGACGTGTCATAGACAACCTGCTGAATTTCCTTTTCCGTCATGCCCAAGTAATCGCATAGCTCGCTTTCGGTCGGCGTGCGCAAGTTTTGCTGCTCAAGGTGGGTGTAGGCTTCCTCGATTTTTTTGGCCTTATCGCGTACCGTGCGAGGAATCCAGTCATTTTCCCGCAGCCCGTCAATCATTGCTCCACGTATTCGCCACATCGCATAGGTCTCAAATTGCAAGCCTCGCGTGTGGTCAAATTTAGACAGTGCATCGAGAAGGCCCATTCGTCCATAGCTGACGAGGTCATCCTTGTCCACGTTGCTGGGAAGGCCAATCGCCAAACGGTTTGCCACCTTGTTGACGAGCGGCAAAAATTGTGTCACCAAGTCAACCTCGGCTTCTCGGCTGCCTTCTTCCTTCCACATTATCCACTTGTCGAATTCTTTTGCTTTGTCTTGGTTGTTTACGCGAGTCATGCAAAAACCACCAACCTTTATTCATCAGCTAACCGCCTAATGATATTTGCAATCTTATCAGGGTCTTCCTCTACTTCCGTTCGGTCCAGTCGCGGTGGCTGAAACGGCGTAAATGATTCTGCCAGATCACGTTCCGCTTCCGCGCTGTGAGGGCCATGCGCCCCTGCTTCAGGCGTAACCAAATCGACGTGATTGCCGACATCCGGCGTGGCCGCTGGAGACGCAAACAAGCCGATCAGCCAGCGGACAATATAGGTTGCGATAAAAAAGACCAAAAATGCGATGAATGCACGCCAAAGCGATACCGACCACACATTTTGAAAGACCGCGGAAAGAAACGTGAAGACAAATGCGGCCGCTCCGACAGCGAAATTCAGCACGATTGTTCCCGCCATCGTCTACACTTCCTTTATTCCTTGATTTACGGTGCGTATTTGCAGAATGCCGGTTGCCGCATCCATTTCGATGGTTCGTCCGCAATTTCCCCCCGTATCTTCCGCCACGATGCGTATGCGTGCCGAGTGCAGCATCTCCTTGCACGCCTCCACATTGCGCGGCCCGATCCTCATCGTGTCATTTCCGGACATGAAAGCGAACATTTGCGCCCCGCCGGCCAATTTGGCAATCATGTTGCGGGTGAAAGACCCGGCAGCTTCCATGTCGGCAATCAGCTTCGGGATCGCTGTATCTGCATATTTTCCGATATTGAGGTCGGCTGTTTTGCCGAGAGAAGAATCAGGCAGCATGACATGCGCCATGCCAGCGATTTTTTTTGTTTCATCAAAGAGGACGACCCCTACACACGAACCCAAACCGGTTGTGCGCAGACGATCGGGCGGAAATGCGATGCCTAAATCAGCCATACCTATCTTAATAATTTCCATCGAGAGGGACTCCTAATGAGATAAATAGTTTTTCAAAAGAGTCAGGGTCCGGAATTAAGAAGAAATGTCCTTTAACCTGGTTATTGCCTTCAAAGAAGGAGGTGTTGATCGTCAGGGCGAAGTCGCCGGAGCGGCCCAACTCAATCAGGCCGTAGCTCAGTACGGCGCCGGCCATATCGATTGCCAGGGCCGGTACCGATGGCTGCAGGTTCAGCCCGGTGAAATCTGCCAAGGACGACAAGTACGAGCCGATCAGGATATTGCCAATCTCGTGGAGCGCAGAAGCCTCCATATCGGTCAGGCCATAATCCTCGCTGACTTCCATTCCCAAAAGCTCTTTGAGCAAATTGCGCGCCGACTGCAAATCGACGATGAAAAACATGCTGCCCGGGCAATCGCCTTCCACACGCAAAAAGACCGTAACGACCACAGCTTCCATTCCGCCAACGAAATCTGCAATCTCGTCAAAGGTGATGACTTTGACTTGCGGCACCTTCATATCCACTTCTTTTTGAATCAGCTTGGAGAGGGCGGTCGCTGCATGCCCCGCCCCAATATTTCCAATTTCCCGAAGAACGTCCAATTGAAAATCTCCATAGTTCGAGAAGTTTGTCATAAGTTAAACCTCAAACGCATCAAGCTGTTTGATTTCTTCTGTATTCAGGACTTTGTCCAAATTCAGCAGAATCAACAGACGTTTCTCTAATTTCGCTACACCGCGCAAGTAAGCGGCTTCCACGCCTCCCACAACTTCTGGCGGCGGTTCGATGGAGCTGAGCGGAATATCGATGACATCGTTTGCCGCATCAACGATCAACCCCACTTCCAGCTCGCCAACGGCAACGATGATGATGCGTGTCGATTCGGAATACGTCGCTTCATCAAGTGCAAAACGGCTGCGCAGGTCAATGATCGGCGTAACTACGCCGCGCAGGTTGATGACCCCTTTGACGAATTTTGGCGTCCGCGGCACACGGGTAATGTGCTCCAGCTTCTCGATGGATTTCACCTGGCTCACTTCAACGCCGTACTCTTCATCCTTTAGCCGGAACACAATGACTTTCACTTCTCGGATAATTTCTTTTTGCTCGATCATTTATGATTCCCTCCCTTACTTGATAAGCGAATTGCAATCGATAATCAACGCAACCTGACCGTCGCCCAAAATCGTGGCACCCGAGATTGCGAACACATTGACCAAGTATTTGCCCAGCGATTTCAACACGATCTCTTGCTGACCGATAAACGAGTCAACGACGAGGCCGGCCATTTTTTCGCCTTTGCGCACGATGACAACCGCCACCTCATCATCCTTGGCTGTCCCGTTGTCAGGAATTTGGAAGATGTCTTTCAGGGAAACAAGCGGCACCACTTTTCCACGGAAATCGATCACTTTTTGACGATGCGCCATCATGATCTCATCCTGGCGGAAGACCGCTGTTTCGATGATGGAGCTGAGCGGCACGGCGAATTTCTCGTCTTCGACCTGCACCAGCATCGCGGAAATGATCGAAAGTGTCAGCGGGAGTTGAATCAGGAAGGTTGTGCCTTGTCCTGGATTGGAATCGACGCTCACCGAACCGCCGAGGGATTCAATTTTGGTCTTTACCACATCCAGTCCGACACCGCGTCCGGAAATATCGGAAATTTGTTCAGCCGTGCTCAAGCCGGAAGCAAACAGCAGTTCATAAATTTGCTTGTCGGAGAGGGAATCCGCATTCGTTTGATTGACGATCCCTTTTTCGATCGCCTTTTTCAAGACGCGCTCTTTGTTGATCCCTTTACCGTCGTCTTTCACTTCAATAAAGACATGGTTTCCGCTATGGTACGCTTTCAGCTGGACCGAACCTTCTTCGGGCTTGCCCGCTTTTTTGCGCTCTTCCGGCCACTCGACACCATGGTCAATCGAGTTGCGCAGCAAATGCACCAACGGATCGCCGATCTCATCGATGACGGTTCGGTCCAGTTCGGTTTCCGCGCCGAAAATTTCGAGATTGACTTTTTTGTTCAATTCTTTTGCCAAATCGCGCACCATGCGCGGGAAGCGGTTGAACACTTGCTCGACCGGAACCATGCGCATCGTGAGGATGATGTTTTGCAAATCGCCGCTGATGCGGCTCATATGCTCAACCGTTTCCTGCAGCTCGCTTTTGCCCAGCTCGCGTGCCAGCTGCTCCAGACGGCCGCGATCGATCACAAGCTCGCTGAAGAGGTTCATCAAAATGTCGAGGCGCTCGATGTCGACACGAATCGTTTTGCCTGTAGAAGCTTTTTTCACGGCAGCCTGTCCGTTGTCCGCCTCTTTTTTGCTTCCGTTTCCTGCATCCGCCGTCTTTTGCGGAGCAGATTGGGTAACTTCCGCCTGTTTCTTTTGCAGATCCGCTTCGACATGCTCTTTCAGCTGTACGACCTCAAGGAGCACTTCATCGATTTCGGAGATGTTTTCGATCGCCTTTTTGATTTTTTCGGCCGGCTGCGAGGAGAGATACACCACTTCAAAGAACGAGTCGAACTTCTCGTTCTCGATCTCCTCTGCACTCGGCTGCGATTTGATCACCTCGCCCATCGACTCCAGCGCATCGAACACCATGTACGCGCGCGCCGCTTTCAGCAAGCAGTCTTGGCGCAGTGTGACACGGATGGAATACGGGACATTGCCGGATTCCTTGGATTGGCGAATGATGGTGATCGCGTAATCATCCAGTCCGTAGTCGCGGGTTTCTTCAACGTTTGTTTGTTCCGGAGCAACCGCGACGGCGCTCGCCGCTACTTCCACAATGGACTGCTCCACTTCCGCATGCGGCTTCGGCACATCGCCAGAGACGATCGCACGCAATTTGGCAACCGGTTCCGAAACGTCCGCTGCCCCATCGCCGCCATCGATGATGTTGTACACCATGCCCTCCAGCAAATCTACACTTTGAAAAATCACGTCCATGAAATCGCTGTTGATTTGCAGCTTGTGGTTGCGAATCAAATCGAGCACATTTTCGGTCTCATGGGTCAGGCTTGCCATATCCTCAAAGCCCATCGTCGCCGCCATCCCTTTGAGCGTATGTGCGGAACGGAAAATCTCATTGACGATCTGAATGCTATTCGGATCATTTTCCAAAAGCAGCAGGTTGGAGTTGATGGCCTGCAAATGCTCCTTGGACTCTTCAATAAACATGTCTAGGTATTGATTCATATCCATGATACATCCACCTCCCAATCAGTTGACGAGCCTTACTAGCGTCTCCGCGATTTTTTCCAGGGGTACTACATGATCTGCCAATCCGGCAACGACCGCAGAACGCGGCATACCGTATACAACGCAGCTTGATTCATCCTCGATGATACTCGTCACTGGCCCGGCCTCTTTCATTTGTCGTAATCCCTTAGTCCCATCGCTTCCCATGCCTGTCATGATAATTGCCCATTTGCTAACATTTGTCAACTTGCTCACTGATTCGAATAGTACGTCTACTGATGGACGGTGCCCACCGCGCGGATCTGCCTGATGTAAATGAATCGTAAGTTGTTTCCCGCTCTGTTCAGCGACTTCCATATGGTAGCCCCCTGGAGCTATGTAGACGGTTCCCGCCTCCAGCGCTTGTCCGTTTTCCGCCTCGACGACGTGCAGGCCGCAAAGCGTGTCCAATCGTTGGGCCAAGGAACGGGTAAAGCCGGGCGGCATATGCTGGACGACCACAATCGGCGCCGGAAACTGGGCCGGTATCGCCGTGAGCAACGTTTGCAGCGCTTTCGGTCCGCCTGTCGACGTCCCGACTGCCACCAGCTTTGAAAACGAGGTTCCCAGCGGTGCGATCCGATTTTGTTTCATCGGAGTCACAGAAGGTGGCGTCGCTTGTGTTGACGCGGTCTCCCGCTCAGCCGGAGCCGCAGGCGGACGCGGAAAACCCAAAGGCTTTGCAGGCGGTTGCGGTTGCACAGCGGGACTTGGCGCCGGTGATGGCGATGGAATGGACGCGGATGGCTTGGGTGCGAATCCGCCCGGCCTGCGCTGTCTCATTCTGGTCAAAGCCGCCGCTTTCACCTTTTCCACGATTCCGTCCGCCACCTTATGTATATCCAAAGAAATCGATCCGGATGGTTTGGTGACGAAATCAATCGCTCCGAGTTCCAGCGCACGAATGGTTTGCTCGGCCCCCTCTCTCGTCACGCTGCTGAGCATGACGACTGGTACGGGATGCTCCTTCATCAGCTGTTCCAATGCTTCCAAGCCATTCATGATCGGCATTTCAAGGTCGAGTGTGACGACGTCCGGCTGAAGACTCTTCACTTTTTCTACGCATTCTTTTCCGTTTTTCGCCCGATCGATCACTTCGATCGACGGATCTTCTGATAATATATCGGATATGACTTTCCTCATAAAAGCTGAATCATCTACCACGAGAACCCGAATTGTCTTCATTGCAGCTGCCCCCTCTCCCTATAAGCCTTTTTCCTTCCATCCTATCGAATCATGTTTCTCATTTTGGCGAAAAACCCTTTGAGTCCGCCTGACCCGGTTTCGATCGACGAAACGGCCCCAGCGCCGCGGGTATAAGCCGCAACCAGCTCTCGGATGCCTTTTGCCGCAGCCGATTGCGGATACGTCAGGAAAAAGGGCTTCTGCTGCTTCACCGATTTCGAGACATGGGCATCATCCGGGATCACCCCAAGCGTGGACAGCTCCATGTCGAGAAACCGTTTGGCGACCATCGCCAGTTTGTCTGCCGTCTGCTTGCCTTCCTGATAGCTGCTGACCCGATTGATCACAAGCCGAATCGCCGTCTGCGGATTTTGCGAATGGATCATTTTAATGAGTGCATACGCGTCGGTGATGGATGTCGGTTCGGGCGTCGTGACCAAAAGAACTTCGTCTGCCGAGAGGATAAACCGCATGGATTCATTGCTGACCCCCGCTCCGGTATCGAACAGGAGGACATCGGCATAGCCCTGCAAGTTTTCAAGCTGGCGAAACAGCGTGTCCAGCTTGCCGTCATCAACCTTCATCATTTGCGAAAAGCCCGTTCCTCCCGCGATGAACTCCAGCCCGCCAGGACCTTTTTCGAGAATATCCCAAACGGTTGTCTGCGGCTCAAGCAATTGCAGCAAATGTTTTTTGGAGCTGATCCCCATCAGCACATCCAGATTGGCAAATCCAAGGTCAGCGTCGAAAACCACTGTTTTTTGCCCGCTCTCCAACAATCCCAGGGCAAAATTCAGGGTGAAGTTCGATTTGCCGACTCCGCCTTTTCCGCTTGTAACGGTGATCAGCCTCGTTGCCTTCCCTTCCTGCGATTTCTGCAGCCGTTCGCGCAGCTGTGCGGCCTGATCACGCATACGCCCGTTCTCCCAAAATCAGGCTGGCGACGACTTCCGGGGTTGCAATGACGATGTCATCCGGCACGTTTTGCCCGATTGTGATGTAGGAGAGCTTCAGACCGAATTCATGTGTCACATTCAGAATGGAACCAAAGATCATCGTTTCATCCGCTTTTGTGAAAATGACCTTATGAATCGATACATCTTGAAAGTTTTGCACAATCGGCTTCATATCGCTATAGCGGGAAGTTAGGCTTAAAATCAGGTAGTTTTCACTGTCCGTTTCCTTCTCCAATAAGTCCATGATCCCCTTGACATACTCATTGTTACGGTAATTGCGTCCGGCTGTATCGACAAAAATCAGGTCACAATGGGCGAGACGATCCATCGCAATCGGCAAATCTTTGGCAGCAAACACAACCTCCAGGGGCACGTTTAAAATATTCGCATATGTCTTGAGCTGCTCCACCGCTCCGATTCGGAACGTATCGGTCGTGATGAAACCAACTTTTCGCCTTTCCTTGAGCATCGCGTCGGCTGCCAGTTTCGCGATGGTCGTCGTCTTGCCAACGCCGGTCGGACCAAAGAAAAACGCCACTTTTGTCGTGCGGCTGATGTGCGTGGAAACCGGTGCGGCAGCCGCAACCTGCTCCTGGATGACGGTGGCAGCAAGCTGATTCGCTTCTTCATCCGCAAGTGATTCTGTCTTTTCAAGCCGTTTGGTCATCTCTTGCAAAACAACCATGCTAAGCTCCGGCAGAAGCTCCTGTTCCATCAAACGATCGCGCACCTTGCGCAAGGCATCCGGCAGCACCTCGGTGCCATCCGGTTTCAGCAGAAGCTTTTGGAACACGTGCCGCATATCGCGCAACTCTTGGGCGAGGTCTCCGCTTGGCTGCGCCACCGCTTGTTTCAGCTTCTGGCCTTCTGCGCCAGCGCTCATGCTTGCCACCTGTTGCGGCGGCGATTCCACGCGGGCAATCGCCGCTTCTGCTTGCGGAATCGATGCGGTTCGTGGCGTTTGGTCCATTTCCGCTTTTTCTTGAACCGCAGCCTGCTGCAGCGATGCTTCCGCTGGCGCTGCCAGCTCCGCCACAGCAATTGCAGGAGATGCAGCAGCCTTCACCGGCTGTGGCCGTTTCGTCTCTGTCGTTTCAGGTGATGAACTGCCGACAGTTCGCTGGTAGGCTTGCTTGGCAACATAGGAATTGACCGGAGCGGCCGCTTGCGCAGGTCCCCCTTTTTCCGAGCGGTCATTCGCCTGTTTGGCATCGACCGCCGCGATTACTTCAATCTGCCGCTTGCTGAACAAACCCATGAAGCCACCGGTTTTCACTGGTTTGGTATTTAAAATAATCGCGTCCTTGCCAAGGTCGATCCTGATCTTTTCCAAGGCATCAGGCATCGAATCCACCAGATAACGTTTCACCCTCACTGCACATTCACCATCCCTACACTTTGCACTTCCACATGAGGTTCAAGCTCGCTATACGAGATCACCGGAATATCCGGCATCATGCGCTCCATCAGCTGCCGCAAATACATGCGGATCGCAGGCGACGCCAGCAAGATCGGCTGCTGCCCGGTGGCGGCGACTTTGCCAACCTGCTCGGACATGCTTTGGTAAATCCGCTGCGTCGTATCCGGGTCCATCGCCAGGTAGCTTCCTTGCTCGGTCTGTTCGATGCGGTCCGAGATCGCTTTCTCCAATCCTGGACCAGCGGTGATCACGACCAGCGGCTGACCGGGTTCGGTATACTGCAGCGTAATTTGCCTTGCGAGCGCCTGGCGCACATATTCGGTCAGCACTTCCGGATCTTTGGTGTACATGGCGTTATCGGCCAGCGCTTCCAAAATTGCTGGCAAATTGCGCACCGAAATTTTTTCTTTCAGCAGCTTTTGCAAAACTTTTTGCACATCGCCGACCGAAAGCATGCCGGGAATCAGCTCGTCAACCAGCACAGGCATCATTTCCTTGATGTTGTCGATCAAGGCTCTCGTCTCCTGGCGGCCCAACAGCTCATGCGCATGACGCTTGATGATCTCTGTCAAATGCGTGGCAACGACCGACGGCGGATCGACCACCGTATAGCCGGACAGCTCGGCAACTTCCTTATACTCTTCTGTTACCCATAATGCAGGCAAACCAAACGCGGGTTCTTGCGTCGGAATCCCGACAACGGAATCGTCATCGAATCCAGGACTCATCGCCAGGTAGTGATCGAGCAAAATTTCTCCCTTTGCGATTTGGTTCCCCTTGATCTTGATGACATATTCATTCGGCCGCAATTGAATGTTGTCGCGAATCCGGATGACGGGTACAACGATACCCAGCTCCAGCGCGCACTGGCGGCGAATCATGATGACGCGGTCGAGCAAATCCCCGCCTTGTTTCGTATCTGCGAGCGGGATCAAGCCGTATCCGAATTCGAACTCGATCGGATCCACCTGCAACAGATTGACGACACTTTCCGGCGATCGGACTTCGTCCATTTTTTGCTCCGCTTCCTGTTGTGCCGTTTCCACCACTTTTGTATTCACCCTTCGCTGAAGCTGCCTGCCCCCATAGGCGAGAATCCCGGCGATCGGAAATGTTGCAAATATCCCGATTGGCGTCAAAATTCCAAGGAAAGCGATGGCACCAGCCACAATGTACAATAGTTTCGGATGGCCGAACAGCTGACCGGTAATGTCGGAACCGAGGCTGTCATCGGATGTCGCGCGGGTTACGATAATCCCTGTCGCCGTCGAAATCAGCAGTGCGGGAATTTGGCTGACCAGCGCATCCCCTACGGAAAGATTGGTGAAGTGCTTCGCCGCCTCACCGGCACTCATATCGAGAAAAGCCATCCCGATAATGAAACCGCCGATGATGTTGATAATGAAAATGATAATCCCGGCGATGGCGTCCCCTTTTACGAATTTGCTGGCACCATCCATCGCGCCGTAAAAATCCGCTTCCCGCTCGATTTTTTGACGGCGATTCCGCGCTTCGACGTCCGTGATCATACCCGCATTCAAATCCGCATCAATGCTCATCTGCTTCCCCGGCATCGCGTCGAGCGTAAAGCGTGCGGCTACTTCCGCCACGCGCTCCGAGCCTTTCGTGATCACGATGAACTGGATGATGATCAGGATCAGAAACACGATAAAACCGACCACCTGGTTTCCACCGACAACGAATTGGCCGAAGGCCTCGATGACCCTGCCGCCTTCGCCGTGTGAAAGGATGTTCCGCGTGGTCGATACGTTCAAGGCAAGTCGAAACAGGGTCGTTAACAGCAAAAGCGTAGGAAAGATCGAAAATTGCAAAGCCTCTTTGGTTCTCATCGATACGAGCAAAATCGTCAATGCCAACGAGATATTCAAGATCAACAATAGATCCAAAAGGGCAGGTGGGAGGGGGATTACCATCATGACGACGATGCTGATCACAAAGAATATAATGCCAAGTTCTTTTGCCCCCACGACTGTCTCCTCCTTTGTCGGTTATTTCACTTTGCCCTGCAGCTTGTAGACGTAAGCGAGCACTTCCGCTACCGCTTTGAACATCTCTTCCGGGATTTGTTGGCCAATCTCAACCTGACTGTACAGCGCACGCGCCAACGGCTTGTTCTCCATGATGACGATGCGGTTTTTCTTGGCGATTTCCCTGATTTTCAGGGCGATGTAATCCTGTCCTTTGGCGATGACCGTCGGCGCACTCATCGCACCCGCTTCATAGCGGATCGCGACGGAAAAGTGCGTCGGGTTCGTAATCACCACGTCCGCTTTCGGCAGCTCTTGCATCATCCGCTGCATCGCCATTTGCCGCTGCCGCTGCTTGATCTTGCTTTTGATGAGCGGGTCGCCCTCGCTCTTCTTGTATTCGTCCTTGATGTCTTGCTTGGACATCCGCAAGCTCTTTTCATACTCATACCGTTGATAGACATAGTCGCTTACCGCCAGAATGACGAGAAGAATCCCGATGAACAAGCCCAGTTTGACGACTTCATCCCCCGTGAACGCGAGCACGTTTTCCACAGAAGTAAGCGACAGCTTGATCAACGTATCTTTGGCGCTCCACAAAATGGAGTACGCCACATAAATCCCTGCCGAAATTTTCAGGATCGATTTCAGCAGCTCCACGATCGTTCGCATCGAAAAAATGCGTTTGGCGCCTTGGATCGGATTGATCTTGTCCAACTTCAGCATCAACGGCTCTGTCGTAAAGTTCACACCGACTTGCATGTAATTGACAGCCAAGGCGACCACGATCGCAAAACCAAAAATCGGCCCCACGATCTTGATCGCCTCAAAGCCGATCTTGCTCACGATTACGCCGAGATTTTCCTGATTGACGTCCCACAAGAGGTACGTGGTCAGCGTCTCCCGGAGTATGCGTTCAAACGAATCGAGCATGGACGATCCGAAAACATACAGCAGCGTGAAAATGCTTGTAACCGCAAAAGCAGGGGATAAGTCCGAGCTTTTGGCGACCTGCCCTTTTTTCCGCGCTTCCTGCTTCTTTTTCGGGGTCGCTTTTTCGGTTTTTTCCCCGTTGAAGTATTGGAGATCGACGGGGAAGCGCAGCTGGACCCGCAGCATCGTCATCCCCCCAATAGCCTCAGCATCTCAACTAATGCGCGGAACATCCGTTCGAACAATCCGCTGATTACCAAAAAGAAAGCCGGCATTACCACAATCAACAAGAGAAAGCCGGCAATTAATTTTATCGGCAACCCGACAACAAAGATATTAAATTGCGGCACCGATTTGGCGATAATACCAAGAGACAGGTCTACCAGGAACAGCGAGACGACGATCGGCGTCGCCATCAAAAATGCGCTCGAGAACATGTACTCAAACGCCCGTACGACAAACCAGAGCATCTGTTCGCTGTTAATCGGGACCCACACTTTGTCGATCGGCACCATCTTGTAGCTGCGCAGCAAGCCATCGATCAGCACGTGATGGCCATTGATGCTCAAAAAATAAAGGGTTGCCAGCATGCTTTTGAAGTTACCGGTAATCGGCACATACGCGCCTGTACGAGGGTCGATCACATTCGCCATCGCCAGGCCGAGCTGCATGTCCATCAGACCGCCGGCAATTTGAATCGCAAAGAAAAACATCTGGCATAAGAATCCAAGCATGACACCGATCAATGCTTCTTTAACGGCTAACAACGCAAAGGACAAATCCAGTTGAATCGGTTCTGCGACCGTCACATAAGAAAAACTGATCGCTGCCACCACAATGCCAAACCCGATTTTGAACTGGTTAGGGACACCTCGGTTTGAAAAGATCGGGGCGGAGACGAAAAATGCCGTAACGCGTACCAATACCAGCAAGTAGATCGGAAGAACCTGTAGCAAAA
The DNA here is from genome assembly GCF_052072235.1 of Brevibacillus fluminis. Taxonomy (GTDB): domain Bacteria; phylum Bacillota; class Bacilli; order Brevibacillales; family Brevibacillaceae; genus Brevibacillus_D; species Brevibacillus_D fluminis_A. Next base: position 3,435,790 of record NZ_CM125436.1, read on the forward strand.
ATTCCATGTCCCTACCCTACAAACCGATGCAGATTGCCAAAAATATTCATCGTGAACTCGACGAGAATGCGCAGCATCCATGGTCCGAACAACAGCAGTGAAACCATGATCGCGACAATTTTTGGGATAAAGGCAAGCGTTTGTTCCTGGATTTGCGTGGTTGCCTGAAAAATACTGACAAGCAAGCCGACAACGAGTCCAATTCCCAGTGCCGGTGCAGAAACCAACAAGATGGTATAGACGGAACTTTGCGCGATCTGCATGATTAATTCCTGTGACATGTCGGCCTCCTTTGCTTGTTAAAAACTGGTCAACAGAGATTTGACGATCAGGTACCAGCCGTCCACCATGATGAACAAAAGAATCTTGAATGGCAGTGAAATCATGACTGGCGGCAGCATCATCATCCCCATCCCCATCAGCACGCTGGAAACGACCATGTCGATTACAAGAAACGGGATAAATATCATAAAGCCGATTTGAAACGCCGTCTTCAATTCGCTGATGGCATACGCAGGCACGAGCGCGGTCAACGGGATGTCTTGAATCGTCTTGGGTCTCTCCGCTTTCATATAATCGAGAAACAGCTGCAAATCTTTCGCCCTCGTCTGCTTGGCCATAAATTCCTTGAACGGAATCGATGCTTTGACCAATGCCTGTTGCTGCGTCAGTTTGCCTTCCATGAAAGGCTGCACCGCCTGTTCATTCACAGCCGAGAACGTCGGCGTCATGATAAAAAACGTCATGAACAGCGCCAAGCCGACCAGCACCTGGTTTGGCGGCATTTGCTGCGTGGCGAGCGCGTTTCGGACAAAGGACAGCACAACCACGATGCGCGTAAAGCTCGTCATCAATAAAAGAATCGCCGGCGCTACCGAAAGCACGGTCAGCATCAGCAAAATCTTCAAGGTTGTCGCCGTACCCGACGGCGTTTTATCACCATCGCCAATTTGGAAATCGATCGACGGGATCACATTCGCAGTTCCCGCTGCACCTGCTGGAGCGGCAGAGACGTTCGCTGGAACGATGAAGACCGCAGCGCTGGTCAAGACGAGCAAACAAAGCAGCAGGAGTATGTGATTCTTTTTCATACGTGGTCTCCTTTACCTCGTTTTGACTCATCATCCCAAAGTGCGATGCCCGTTTTGCCCCCGACCTCGTCCCACTCTTTGCCCAACATTTCATCGAAAGATCGAGACGTATCCAGCTCTTCGGTCACTTCAAAACGATCGGCTTGCGGTTTGCGCCGCAACCGGGCGAATATCTCTTCCCATTTGCCCGCACCTGTCGGCACGATTTCCGCATCCGCGAGAATTGCGTCCATTTCATCGCCCGCTTCGATATGGCGCAAAAGCGAAATGCTGTCGCCCACACCGACTACATAAAGCGAATCGCCGATCTGAACCACTTGCATTGACTTGCCATTCCCAACCGAGACGGAACTGATGACTTTCATCCCGCCGTTACGTCCTGCTCCGCCCATTTGCCGTTTGGCAAGAAAACGCAGCAGGAAGTAAATCAGAAGGATGATGAAGCCGAGGGAAAAAATGAATTGCACCAGAAGGCCCCATCCGTCCGAGCTTGGAGCGAGCGGAGCATCTTCTGATTTGGTTGGGGCGGTCTGGCCTGTTTTCTTTTGGCTATCCAGCTTGAGCTGATCCGCCACAGAAATGGAGCCAGAATCGTCCGCCCAGACAATTCCAGCAGGTTTAGCAAGCAGGAGCAAGCACACGAAGCAAAGGAGAAACAGTCTTGCTACCGCTGATGTTCCTTTCATCTCTTAGCCCAGTGTTTTCTTGATCGCTTCAAGCACGCGATCCGCTTGGAATGGTTTGACGATGAAGTCTTTTGCCCCTGCTTGAATCGCATCAATTACCATCGCCTGTTGCCCCATTGCAGAGCACATGATGACGCGTGCATTTCCGTCAATCTTTTTGATTTCCTTCAATGCGGTAATCCCGTCCATTTCTGGCATGGTGATGTCCATTGTCACCAAATCCGGGCCCAATTCCTTGTATTTTTCAACAGCTTGCGCACCATCGCTTGCTTCGCCCACAACGATGTAGCCGTTCTTGGTCAGAATTTCCTTAATCATCATTCTCATAAATGCAGCATCATCAACGATCAATACTTTGTTCGACATTACGTAATTCCTCCCAAAAAGTAAATGAAATGTTCGTTACTGTAGTTTTTGAACACGATCCCATTGACTGATAATATCCGTCACGCGTACGCCAAAGTTTTCGTCGATTACGACAACTTCGCCTTTGGCAACCAGCTTGTTGTTCACCAAGATGTCAACAGGCTCGCCCGCCAGCTTGTCCAGCTGAATGATGGAACCGGCGGAAAGCTCCAAGATGTCCTTGATTACTTTTTTTGTACGTCCCAGCTCAACCGTCACCTGCAGCGGAATATCAAGCAGCAGGTTCAAATTCTGGTCATCGAACGACGGCGCGCTTCCCATTCCAAAAGCGGAGAATTGGGCTGGCTTTACGCTCGCTGACGGCTGAGGCGTCGCACCCAGTCCTCCGAAATGCTGCGGTGCGGGCGGAGCCGCAGGCGGCTGTTGGTACTGCGGAGGATAGGGATAGGGCGGATACGGGTACGGCGGATACCCCGGCGGCGGCTGCATCTGATAATGCTGCTGCGCATACGGGTCCATCTGCGGCTGACCATACATCGGCGGCTGCATGCCAGGTGGCGGCTGCATCGCCGGAGGCTGCACAGGCGGCTGCTGCGAAACCGGCGGTCTTACCGCTTCCGCCGTTGCCGCAACCGGAGCCGGATTGTCCCACGCAGGCTCTGGCGACGGCGCAGGAGCCGCTTTGGCCGGTTCCGGTGTGGCTGCAGGCTCCGCTGCCGAGGCTCCTCCCATCAGCATGTCGAGCATCTGTTTCGCAAATGGCACTGGCAATAATTGCATAATGGATGAATCGATCAATTGGCCGTGTTCCCCTACCATTAAACGGAACGATATTTTGACGAGAAAGTCAACATCCGGAATGTTATTTTTTCCTTCTGGCTGTGACAAATCCCAAATATCGATGCCTGGCGGCGAAATATTTACCAATTTATTGAAAATCGTGGACATAGAGGTAGCGGCAGAACCCATCATTTGGTTCATCGCTTCCTGTACGGCGCTCACATGCATTTCGGATAATTCCGTTGTCGCTGGGCGTCCGTCACCCCCCATCATCAAGTCGGCGATGACTGCCGCATCCTCGACACGGATGACCAGCAGGTTGATGCCTTGAAAACCGTCTGTATACTCAACGTGCACCGCGACATGGGGACGTGGAAATTCATCTTCTAACGTGCTTCGCTTAATCAGTGATACCGTCGGTGTCGTGATGTCTACTTTTTGTCCCAACAACGTGGATAAAGCGGTCGCCGCACTTCCAAATGAGATATTGCCAATCTCGCCAAGCGCATCCTGTTCAAAAGCGGTCAGAAAATCCGTGATGTCCGTGTCATCGTCGTGATTTTCCGGTTCTTCCTCATCGCCCACCAGGTTGTTGGCGCGAAGCAGGGCATCTATCTCTTCTTGAGATAACATATCTCTACTCATAGGTCTCCTCCTCTTTTTCGAGGACTTCGTCGATCTGAACGGCTATGCGGCCTTTTGCCGTACCAGGTTGACCTCGAAACTTAATGCGTTCGCCAACTTTGATGCTCAATTTGCTGTCAATTACCTGATCCAGTTGAATTACATCGCCTTTGGAAAGACTCAAGAACTCGCCTACATTGATCGTCGCCGTACCGAGTTCAGCCACGATCGGCAACATAGCTGTCTTGATTTTTTCTTGAAGGACAATTTCCTCACGCTCATCGCGCGTGCGTCGCTGCGTCGAGAACCAATACTGTCCGGACAATTTCGGCATGATCGGCTCCAATACGACGTGCGGCAAGCAGATGTTGATCATCCCTGTCGTGTCACCGATTTTGGTGCTGAGTGAGATAACCGCCACAATTTCATTAGGCGAAACGATCTGCATGAATTGCGGATTCATCTCCAGCACTTCCAAATAAGGATCGATGTCGATGATTTGCTTCCACGCCTCATGGAAGCTATCCAGCGCTTTGCTGAACACCCGTTCCATCACGGTATTTTCGATCTCAGTGAGCGCGCCCATCTTTTCCGGGATCGCCCCTTGTCCACCCAGCAATCGGTCCAGCATGGCATAAGCGATATTGGGATTGACCTCCATTACCATTCGCCCTTCCAAAGGAGGAGCTTCAAAGATATTTAGGATCGTCATCTTGGGGATTGAGCGAATAAATTCTTCATATGGCAACTGATCGACAGAGGCGACAGTGATTTGAACAAAGGTTCGCAGCTGAGCTGAAAAATACGTGGTCAAAAGCCTGGCGTAGTTTTCATGAATTCTCGTTAATCCGCGTATCTGGTCTTTTGAGAACCGCAGAGCACGTTTAAAATCGTAAACTTTTACTTTTTTCTCGCTATCTTCTTTTTTCAGCTCGTTGGCATCCATCTCTCCAGACGAGAGCGCGGCCAACAGCGCATCTATCTCACTTTGTGAGAGAACCTCGGCCATCCTGATCACCTCCCTAGCTATGTATATTCCTGTTACACGTTATGAAAAGAGGCTCTTGGTCGTAATGACCTGAACGATTTTACCTTCCTGCATGATGGCGCTGATCTCATTCATGATCTTTGCTTCCAGCTTGTTCAAGCCTTCCGTTCCTCTGAGTTCATCGCGTTTCAATCCTGCCAATGTCTTGATGATAATCTGGTTCACCTGCGGCATGCGTTTGGTCAGCTCTTCCTTGCCCTTGCTGCTGTCAGCGGTGATGGAAAAGCGCGCCACAATGTAGTCATTCGAGAGCAGGTTGGTGGTGATTTCGCCGGAATCAACGGTATATTCCACCATTTCATCGGCGGTCATCGGCTTCACCTCTTCATGTCCTGCTGCCGCCGTTTGCGCAGAAGGCGAAAAGTAGAACTGCCACAGCACGAACGTCACCGCACCAATCAAGGTTATGGAAATAATGATAATTAAGGCCATGTTAAACAGCTTGTTTTGAAACATCGTAAGCCTCCTGCTATACTATAGAGTCGTCGTCTTCAGGACGCGGAATGACGGTCGCCGAGTTGGCTTTTTGGTAAAAGGCGGTGATTTGCTCCGCGATGGCTTTTGCCGGTTCCTTTACCAACAGCTTTTTCCCGTTCAACAGGGTGATGACCGTATCAGGAGTTGCTTCAACGACTTCTATATGGGTGATATTGAGAAAGAATTTTCCTCCGTTCAATCGAGTTAATTCGATCATCTGACCAACCCTTTCACATGGGGAAGTGGGGGCCCAAAGGCCCCGCCCTGCTTCCTTTATTTTACCTTACGATCTAGCGTTTCAGGTTGATCAACTCTTCCAATACTGTGTCAGAAGTGGTAATAATGCGGGAGTTCGCCTGGAAACCGCGCTGTGCCACGATCATTTCCGTAAATTCCTCCGACAAGTCGACGTTGGACATTTCCAAGGCACCGGAAACGATGGAAGAGTTAGCACCTGCAGGGTTCGTAATATTGTCAACCTGGGTATTTCCAGCCTCCCTCGCATTCGGTGTCAATTCATATAAGGCATTTCCGATCTTTTTCAAACCAGCTGCGTTGTCTACAGTAGCAACTCCGATAAATCCGCTTCCAATCGGAGCCGTCACACCTTGCGTATCAGTCGCATTGATGCTGCCATCCCGACCAATCGAGTAAGAAACATACGTGCCTCGCGGGATTTGAATTGGCGACTCGCCACTATCCAGGACTTGCATGCCTTGAGAATTGACCAGATAGCCGTCCCCATCACGCGTGAAATTTCCAGCTCTTGTTAAATACCTCGTTGTACCTCCGTCAGGACTTACAACGAAAAATGCATCACCTTCAATAGCCAAATCCGATGTCAAATTTGTTGTCATCGGGCTGCCTGGAGAGTGTACGACATCGATGGATGCAGTTGTTGAACCCAAGCCCACTTGTTTCGCGTTTATACCACCCAAGCCACTACCATTCCCCGCAGATGCGCCCGTAACGTTTTGGCTCAAAATATCTTGGAACATGACGCGGCTCTTCTTGAAGCCGACCGTATTCACGTTCGCGATATTATTGCCGATTACGTCCAGTTTTGTTTGAAAGCCACGCATACCAGAAACCCCAGAATACATTGAACGAAGCATTCAATAATCCCCCTCAAGTTGTGTTGTTCCGATTGCCTCAGTCAGTCGGCAATCGCTGGGCTTCCTCGATCGAGGGCCAGCCCCCATCCCTTACGTTTGCTTATACGAAAATGGCACTGTCAATGTTGGTAAACACATTGTCCTTCAGCTGCCCTTGCTCTACGGCCGTGATCACTTTCCGATTGACGATGCTGACCACGAACGCCACGTTGTCCATCATGATCAGTGATTCCTTGGCGCCTTTTCCCGCTGCTTTCGTCACAGCGCCCTCCAGCTTGGCGAGATGGGCGGCATCCAGCTCGATTCCCCGCTCTCGCATTCGCACAGAAGCATGCTGGCTAAAACGGAGCGGCTGCGCTTGCTTTTGCGAAGCGCCAGGCAGCGAATCCTGCAGCCATTGCTCGAATGGCTTTTTGGTCTGCGCAGGCGCCATCTGCTTTGCTGGAAATCGTGTTTGGGATGGATAGAACGATTGACCGACGCGAAATTGTTCACTCATGACGGTTGCATCCCTCCAAACCTTTACACAGAATATTCCACTTTCGCCTGCTTCGAGGCAAGCCAGCTATCTGCACCACCAGACTCTGTCAACGCGTCGATGTTAAATTCAGCATCGTCTTCATTGGATTGCTTGTTCTGCTCTCCCTGGCGATTTTGCTGGCTTCCGCGCTGCTCCTGGAAGCCGAATTGCGCTTGCTGGGAAGGCTGCTGCTGCGTCACTTCCAAACGGTCGACCTGCAAACCCAGTTGGGTCAAAGCTGCCCGCAATTGCGGCAATTGATTATCCAGCAATTCCTTGCCGGCATGCGTATCAGCGGCGAATTGTGCGGTAATCACATGATTGTTCGCGGTAATTTTCACATCGACCTGACCGAGCGCTTGCGGATGCAACGTTATTTTCGCTTCAGACATTCCGTTCGCACCCACGATCTTCATCTGCTTCACGAACAAATTCGCCACATCTTTCGGCAATTGCTCCGAACGAACCAGCTCACCGCTTGGTTGTGCTATCGGTGCGTTCGACTGCTGGGCATTCGGCTGCAGAGCCGTCTGCAGACTGCCCGCAAATGCATTGTTGTTCGTCTGCGCCTCATCTGACGACACATTCGTCACGTCAGCGACATTTTGCAAAGCAGCTTGCAGCAATTGATCCAGTTGTGTTTGCGGCTGTTCCGGACGGATTGCCAAACCTGGCTGATATTTTGCCAATGCCACCTGAACTTGGTGTGGCAGCAAGTGAGCCTGCATGGCTGACTGGAATTGGGTTACCGGCGAATAGCGGATGTCCCGCGGATTGCCACCAACCGTTTTCTTCGCTGTAGTGAACGATAGTTCCGGGTCCTTTGCTGCGCCCCCCGGCTGAACTACTTGCTGAACGTCTACCCCGTATTTCGCCAAAATGGCGACCGCCTGCTGTACGGCTTGCTTTACCTGTGGCTGTTGGTCTGACGATTGCGAACGGACCAATGATTCCAGCAGGTCAGCCATCTGAGTCGCACGCTGATCATCCACCCCTTGATTGACAAAAGCTGTGACCAATGCCTGCTTGACATTTGGCTGCAGACTGACTGCCACCTGCCCTTGATCCGGCGATTCCGTCTGTGCCGCTTGGCTTGCCTGCTCAATCGCTTGCTGCGGAATCATGTTGACGGTTCCGCTTTGCAGCAGCTGATCCAGCATGGCAAGCAGGTCGCCTACATCGTCCCCCTGGTCATCCTGCTCCGCAGTTTGGGGTACAAGCGAATCCACCGTCTGCGTCTGGATGTTGGCGAGAAGACCAGTCAGCTCAGTGGCCAACAAGCTGCCAAAACCGGCTTGCTGCTCCGGCATCGCCGCATTCTTCCCACCGCCAAGCCCGGTCGCTGCTTGTGCGTCAGCGGCTGTAAACGTGGTAACCGCGTTGTTTACGTTCATTGTGTCACCTCCTGTTTTTGAATAAAAATAGTTGCTATGTAATCGATAGCTTGTGGAGCTATCGGAGCAACTCGCTGGTAATGCGAGCAGCAAGCGCGGTATTTTTCTCACCGATGGCGGCCAACACTTGCGCGCGCTTGTCATTGGCCATGCCTGCCATAATGGAGATCGCCCGCTTTTGGTTGGTTGTCATCAAGGCGGTTATGATCTCGGCAGCGCGGGCTGCCGGCATTTGCGAAAACGAATTGACGAGATTGTCCATGCTGGTCGAATCTTGCCTTGTCTCGCTCAGCGCCTTGGTGAGCACCTGCACGCGCTGTTGGAGCGCCGCGATGTCATCATCTTTGCTAATCGTCGTATCCTTCAGCAAAATCGAAATGTCAGCCGCTTTTTTCGGATCCATTTTCGCCAAAAGGTCTGCACGCTGCTCGGGTTTCATTGCGGCAAGCACCGTAACAGCCTCTTCCACCGAAAGATTTTCCACGATGGCAGCTGCGTTTTTCGGCGACATGCTCGTATAAATTTTGGATAAATCCTGGAACTGCTTTTGTCGTTCTGCGGCATCCGCTTTTTTGTCTTCCATCATTTTTTGCAAATCCTGCACCTGTTTTTGCAGGTTTTGGATCGTGGCGTCCTTTTGGGCCGACTCCCCTTGCAATTGCGCGAGCTGCTGCTTGCTTTTGTTCAAATCAGTCTGAGTCGTAACCAATTGGTTCTGCACGTTTTGCTTTTTTGCCGCATCCGGGTCGGCTTCCTGCGGTACATCCGGGACAATTTTTTCAATGTAGGGGATTGAATTCGCCCAGCCTAACACTTTCCCCACTACATTTACGCCCAAGAAGCTTAGCAGAACGCCGCCCAGGATGCTCGCAAACAAGGCCGGGATGATGATCATATAAAAAATCCATTCCCACTTGCTGTACGATTTCTCTTCCTGGGTTTCTTCCATGATGAACCTCCTAGCCGGCTATCTGCGAACGTACTGAACGAGGCCGATCTCATCCAATATCTGTTGCTCCCGATATTTTGCAGCCTCGTCGTATTTGAGGCGTTCTTTTTCTTTAAGCTTGCTCCACAGCTGGTTTTCCTGCATTTTGGACGTCAACGTCCGCTTGCAGTTCTCCACGTTTCGGTCGCACGCCGAGATGGTGTCAACCTGCTGCACGATCGCCTTGTCGATCGCCAGACGAAATTGATTCATTTCCATCAGCCTGGCTGCCGTGCACGCTTGCTCCTGCAGCTTGTGCAGCGTATCGGTCAGCTGATCCCTGCGCTGATGCAGATGAATCAGCTTCTCTTCTTCCTCGGTCTTTTTTTGAACGGACTTGCCGAAAGCCCATTCGGCCTGCTCCTGTTCCTTTTCCTTCAAATCGAGAATCTTCTGGAGATGAAAGCGAAATACCGCCATTAGTTCAGCCCTCCAAAATGAGCAATCAGCGCATTGATGGTCTTCTCCAGCTCTGCCGGTTCATGTGTCCCTTGAGCTGTGAAGCCGGTAATCACATCCCGCAAACGAATGGCCGCATCGATGTCGCGATTGCTGCCTTGCTTATAGGCACCGATGTTGATCAGGTCTTCCGCTTCTTTATAGGTAGCCATATGCCGCTTCAGCGTGCGTGCCGCATCGAGATGCTGATGCGTGCAAATTTCGTTCATGACACGGCTTACGCTTTGCAGAACATCAATCGCCGGAAAATGCCCTTTCTGGGCAATCTTCCGATCCAGCACGATGTGACCGTCCAAAATCCCCCGCACCGCATCGGCAATCGGATCGTTCATGTCGTCCGAATCGACAAGCACGGTGTAAAAAGCCGTGATGCTTCCTAGATGGGACGTTCCCGCACGCTCCAACAGGCGTGGCAGCATGGCAAATACGGAAGGCGTGTACCCTCTCGTTGCCGGCGGCTCGCCAATCGCGAGTCCGACCTCGCGCTGCGCCATCGCAAAACGTGTGACAGAGTCCATCATCAGCATGACGTTCAATCCGCGGTCGCGAAAATATTCGGCGATGGATGTCGCCAGCATCGCGCCTTTGATACGAATCATAGCAGGCTGGTCGGAGGTAGCCACGACCAGGATGGATCGTTTGAGCCCCTCTTCCCCGAGATCGCGCTCGATGAACTCCTTCACCTCGCGCCCACGCTCTCCGATCAATCCGATCACATTGATATCTGCCGATGTGTTTCTCGCGATCATGCCCAGGAGTGTGCTTTTCCCTACGCCGGAACCGGCAAAAATCCCGACACGCTGCCCTTTGCCAACTGTCAACAGGCCATCGATCGCCCGGACGCCAACATTTAATTTCTCTTCAATACGCGGCCGGGTCAATGGATTCGGCGGCTGGTTCTCGGTCGGGTACGTCGTCAAGCCGTACGGGAGCACCGAACCGTCCATCGGTCTTCCAAGCCCATCGAGCACATAGCCGAGTATCTCTGGTCCAACTTTGACGGATAGCGGTTTGCCGGTCGCGACCACATCGCATCCCGGTCCAACTGCGGTTAACTCGCCAAGCGGCATCAGTAGCACCTTGTGATCGCGAAAACCGACAACCTCCGCCATAATCGGTTCCTGTCCGTTCTGCGGGTAGATCAGACAAACCTCGCCCAGCTTTGTCTCGGGGCCATGCGATTCAATCGTCAGTCCGATGACCTGTGTTACTTTACCGTTCACTCTGACGGGATCTATCTGTTCGAGCGCGTATACGTATTTTTTCAGATCAAGCTGGCTCATCTGCGTCACTTCCCCGTGCAATCTCGATCAGCGCTTGTTTAATCTCGGCAAGCTGCGTATCGATGCGCGCATCGATGCTGCCAAGCGGCGTCCGGATCACGCAGCCTTCATCCTTGACGGTATGATCCGGAAAAATTTGCAGCTCTGCTTGTCCATCGAACAAGGAAGCCAACTGCTGCCTGTGTTCCGAGAGAAAGGGATAGTCCGCATGATTGACATACAGGGAGATGTCTCCGTGCACGCGGGAGCGGCGCAAGTACCTGCTTACCAGCTCCAGCTTCCTCATTTGATCCAGTTCCAGTTCAGCCCCGATGATTTTCCGCGCGATTTCTGTTGATAACTCTACGAGAAACGGCTCTGCTTCAGCGATGATCGTCCGTTTTTCCGCATAGGCCATTTCCAGCACTTGCTTGGCCAGCTGAACGGTTTGCTCTTCCTCTTGGAGCGCTTGCTGCTTCCCTTCGATCAGGCCTTGCTGGTACCCTTCCTGGCGCGCCTGCTGGCGGTCTTGATCGATTTGGGCCTCTGCCAGCCTGCGCTGCTCCTTGGCCCATTGCTGAATATCGGCTTCTGCCTGATTTTTGTTCAACTCAGCCTGCTCGACCGCTTCGGCCAATATCCGCTTTGCCATTTCTTCGGCATCGCGGAGGATGGTTTGCGCTTCGAGTTGGACTTCATGCAAATAATTCTCATTTTCCTGCAACTTTTCTCCAAGATCTTCCGTCTTAAGGGGCAATGAGGCTTTGACAGAAAGGAGAATCTTCTCGTCTGAATGCTGATAGCTGGACGCTTTAAAAATCCTAGACAATGATATCATCCCCTCCGCCGCGGGCTATGATAATTTCACCCGCCTCTTCCAAGCGTCGAATGGTAGCGACGATGCGCGACTGCGCCTCTTCGACATCGCGGAGACGGACTGGTCCCATAAATTCCATTTCTTCTTTGAACGTTTCGGCCATACGCTTGGACATGTTGCGGAACACCGTTTCGCGCACCTCTTCGCTCGCAACCTTGAGCGAGAGCTGGAGGTCTGCGTTTTCGACATCGCGGATCACGCGCTGAATCGAACGATTGTCCAAGGAGGCGATGTCCTCGAATACGAACATCCGTTTCTTGATCTCTTCCGCAAGCTCAGGGTCTTGAATTTCCAGCGAGTCAAGAATGGTTCGCTCCGTACTGCGGTCTACGCCATTCAGGACGTTGACGATCGCCTCGATACCGCCCGCTTGCGTGTAATCTTGCGTAACGGTAGCAGACAGCTTTTGCTCCAGGACCTGTTCCACCTGCGTGATGACTTCCGGCGATGTGCTGTCCATCAACGCGATGCGCTTTGCAACATCCGCCTGTCGTTCCTGCGGCAGCGAGGAGAGAATGAGCGCGGCCTGCTGCGGCTCCAAATAGGCGAGCACCAGCGCAATCGTTTGGGAGTGCTCATTCTGTAAAAAGTTCAAAATTTGATTCGGGTCTGCTTTTCTCGCAAAGTCAAACGGGCGTACCTGCAAGTTTGCTGTCAAGCGATTGATAATATCCATCGCTTTCGTTTCACCCAGCGCTTTTTGCAAGATTTCTTTGGCGTACGTGATCCCGCCCTGGGATATGACATCTTTCGCTACCGCGATTTGATGAAATTCAGCCAAAATCTTGTCTTTTTCCTCGTTATCCACTCTTCTGACATTGGCAATCTCCAATGTCAGCTGCTCAATTTCGTCCTCTCGCAAATGTTTGAACACCTGTGCCGATACTTCCGGCCCAAGCGAGATGAGAAGAATGGCAGCCTTCTGACGGCCTGTCAATTCCTTGGCACCGCGCGCCATAAACCTCACTCCCTAATCTTCAGCTAACCAGGTACGGAGCAAGACGACAAACTCGTCCGGCCTACTACGCGCCAGTTTTTCGAGTTGTTTTCGCACAACAACCTCATCGCTATTTTCATCATATTGCAAATCAGGAACCTCGAAAATTTGAGGTTCTGGAATGTCTGTCAACTCTTCTTGCATCTGTTGCGCTTGCTTGCGGCGGCGGAATACCATATAGCCCACAGCGCCAAGTGCCAGAAGTGCCAATACACCTGCACCGATCAGCAAGGAAGGACTTAAGCCCGTCTGCTGCTCGACCACAACTTTCCCCGAGAATGTTCGAGGGAAGATGGAAATGCGTTGATCGAGCTCGGCTGGAGTTAACGTTACCCCTTTTTCGCTCAAGGATACTTGGACCACATTTCGCAACACTTGACGGATGCTATCCATCGTTTGCTGGTCAAGCTGACCGCCCGTTGGAGGTTCAACCCCGACGTTGATCGACAGGTCTACCAGTTTGTACGGGCTTTCCACGATATTGCGTGTAATCCGGTTTACTTCACGGTTTACAATATCATCCGTTTTTTCATAATTGCTGTTTGAGCCATTTTGACTTGTTCCCGGGAAGCTTGGCACATCGTTTTGTCCGGTTCCGGAAGTACCGCCCGGCGGTGTCCCTTGTCCGGAGAACGTTTCGGACAGTTTTTTCGCGCTGATGACCAATCCCTCGTTATTGGTTGTATCCGGCGCTGTCACCAGTTTTTCTTCGCGCTTCTCAGTGGCAAAGTCCATTTTCACGGCTGTCTGCACAATGACTTTATCTCGCCCCATAATGACGCCGAGGAAATTGTAAATATCTTTTTGAATATTGGCTTGAACTTCCGCTTTGATTTTCTCCTGCTGCTGATAAGCAGTCATCGAGTTGGTCGAATCATCTGTGTCAGGCAATTTCAGCAAATTCGAGTATTGGTCGGTAATCGTAATTTTATCGGTTGGCAAGTTCGGTACACTTCGAGAAACAATAAAATATAAGGCCCTCGTCTGTTCGGGTGTTAACTGTTTGCCTGGTTCGATCTGCACAATCACCGATGCCGATGCCTGTTCTTTCGTCTCGGTCACCCACACGTCATCATTCGGTAGCGTGAGCATCACTTGCGCGGTCTGTACCCCATCTACCCGCTCCAGCATTTTTTTCAATTCGGCCTGCAGCGCGTCTTTTTTCAGCACATCGAATTGACGATCCGTGATCCCGAAAGAGCTTGTCCCGGTGAAAATTTGCGTGCTGATTCCCGCTGTGCTCGGAATCCCTTTTGCTGCCAAATCCACGATGACATCCTGCGCGTTCACTTGCGGCACTTCAATTCCTGTACCGTTGTTGATGATATGGTAATCGACTTTGCTGGAATCCAGTTCTTGCTTGATCGTTCCGATCTCTTGCTCACTCAGTGGTTGCTTGAACAACGGAACATAAACCGGTCTCGACGCAATGTATATGTATAGGCCGAGTGAAACGAGCAAAAAAATGACGATCGAGGAAAAAATCAATTTTTGCTTTCTCGTTAAACTATTCCATTTTTCTACAATCTGATTTTTATATTGGAGAAGACGTTCGTTCATGTTTCACCTCGCCAGAGAAATAACAACGATTCGTTACAACGGCATGCGCATAATTTCTTGATACGATTCAATCACTTTATTGCGCACTTGCGTCGTAAGCTGCAAAAGAATCGTTGCTTTCTGACCGGCAATTGTTACCTGGTGCACATCCTGGACTTGACCAGCAGCAAATTGTTGCGTAAGTTTGTCAGAAGTAACTTGTGCTTCATTTACGGTATCGAGTGCATTCGACAAATAGTCACCGAACGATTTTGTTGTTTCAGCAACCGTTGGTGTTTTTGGTGTCGTCAGTTGCATCATGCTGATATTAGATAAGCCGTTAATCTCCATTTTTTTACTTTCTCCTATCTCCCATTAATGTCCAGCGCCTTCAGCATCATGCTCTTAGCCGCGTTCAACGCAGTCACGTTCGCTTCATAAGCGCGCGATGCAGAAATCATGTCAACCATTTCCTTCATGGTATCCACGTTAGGAAGAAAGACATAGCCATCTTTATCAGCATCCGGGTGCTCAGGATTATACACGCGGCGAAATGGTGTGCTGTCTTCCCGAATGGCAGTCACGCGCACGCCTTGTTCGACTTGGGGCGAAACGGAGCCCATTGCCATTTGCAAAAAGTTATCGAACGACTCGTTCGTTTTCGGTGCAAGATCCACCATTTTCCGACGATAAGGTTGCCACACGCCGTTTACCATTTGCGCTCTCGTCGACTCTGCATTTGCCAGGTTGGCCGCAATCACATCCAGGCGCAAACGGTTTGCGGTTAGGGCAGAAGCACTTGAATCAATCCCTTGAAACATTCCCACTACTTTCTACCTCCCGCCATCGATAACACTCTTCATTTTGACAAAATAGCTGTTGGTCATATCCGCCAAACCTCGATAGTAAAGCTGTGTTTTTGCTAGCTGTGCTTCTTCATATTCGATATCGACGTTATTCCCGTTATTTTGCATGATCAAACCCGAATTTGATGTAATCGTCGGCAGCGGAATTGAGCCAGTGTCAGAAAACGGTATGTGCCGGGCATCGGTTCGGTAGGCTTGCAAATTTTCGCTATCGCCGTTCAGCTCCGCCTGCAACATGCTTTCAAAATTTACCTGTTTGCTTTTGTACTGCGGCGTATCCACATTGGCGATATTGTTTTGAATCGTGCGTAGTCTGAGGGAGGAAGCATCCAGCGATCTCTCCATAATCCCCAAAGTCTGATTAAATAACACTCGCAATCCCTCCATTACATAACTACCAGTTCAACAATTGACCCCATAATTCCTGCTGATTCGACAACTCAACACGAATAATCATATCAAAATCATATTTTGTAAAAAAGCCCTATCTTATGGAAGCTCCTAATTTGATTCATAAGCACTATTTCACGATTTTCCTATTTTCAACCTACAAATAGTTCCAAATGTAAGGAAATATCATCCAACGAGGAGCTTTTTGAATATGTCTCAAACAAAAAAACAGCTTACAGTCGTAAGCTGTTTTTTTCGTAGGCTCGCAGCAGTAGTTACCTATGCCTACCTACCTTTTAGGAAGTTTTCAGCTTCTCCAGCTCAGGGAGCAGCTTTTCGTTCAAAATTTTGATGAATGTTCCTTTCATCCCCAGCGAGCGGGATTCGATTACGCCTGCGCTTTCCAGCTTGCGCAGCGCGTTTACGATCACAGAGCGGGTAATACCGACACGGTCCGCAATTTTAGAAGCAACGAGCAAGCCTTCTTTTCCTTCCAGCTCGTCGAAAATGTGTTCAACTGCTTCCAGTTCGCTGTAAGACAAAGAACCGATCGCCATTTGTACAACCGCTTTGCTGCGCGCTTCTTCCTCAATCGCTTCCGCGCGTTCACGCAAAATTTCCATCCCGACAACCGTTGCCCCTACTTCAGCCAGGATCAAATCATCCTCAACGAAGCTTTTGTTCAGACGAGCCAAAATCAGCGTACCCAAACGGTCACCGCCGCCGATAACAGGAACGATCGTCGTCAATCCGGAGCGGAACACATCTTTCATTTCCACAGGGAATGCTGTATAGGGGCTGTCGATATCCAGGTTTGCTGACGTTTCTTCCACTTTCAGCAGGTTGTTGTTATAGGCTTCCGGGAAGCGGCGCTCTTCGACCATTTTGCGAATGCGGTCGTTGTCCACTTCTTGTGCAACTTCATAGCCTAACAGTTTCCCTTTGCGGGACAACACATAAATATTTGCATCGATGACATCGCTCAAGACTTGCGCCATCTCGTTGAAATTGACCGCATGTCCTGCAGATTTTTGCAACATCCGATTGATTCTTCTTGTCTTAGAAAGCAAATCCATTTTAAAGTCCTCCTGATATTCACTTTTCGCAGTGGTAGTTTTACAAGATGTATTGACTCAAATCACGGTTTTTCACAATGGTTGCCAGCTTTTCCTGCACATAGGCCGGCGTGATTTGCACAACCTCCAGATGGATGTCCGGCGCTTCGAATGATAAATCTTCGAGCAGCTTTTCCAAAATGGTATGCAACCGTCGTGCCCCGATGTTGTCTGTCGATTGATTCACTTCAGTAGCCAGGACGGCAATCTCATGGATGGCCTCTGGCGTAAACTCTACCCGGATCCCTTCGGTCTCGAGCAGAGCGACATATTGCTTGATCAGCGCATTTTTGGGCTCAGTCAAAATTCGAACGAAGTCGTCGACTTTGAGGCTGCTAAGCTCCACACGAATCGGGAAGCGCCCTTGCAATTCCGGAATGAGATCAGACGGTTTTGCGATATGAAACGCTCCTGCGGCGATGAACAAAATGTAGTCTGTTTTCACCGGACCATATTTGGTCATCACGGTTGAGCCTTCTACGATCGGCAAAATATCGCGCTGCACACCCTCACGTGATACGTCAGGCCCGCGTCCATCTTTGCCGGCAATCTTGTCGATCTCGTCGATGAAGATGATGCCATGCTGTTCCACCCGATTGATGGATTCTTGAATGACTTCATCCATATCCACCAGTTTTTGCGCTTCTTGCTGGATTAATACCTTTCGCGCTTCTTTAATTCGCAATTTTCGTTTCTTCGTCTTTTTGGGCATGAGGCTGCCGAGCATATCCTGCATCTGCATCCCCATTTGCTCCGCCCCCGGAACCTGAAACATATCGAGCATCGATGGTGCCTGATCCTCTACCTCGATCTCTACCATCTGCTCTTCTAACTGGCCTGCTGCCAATTGGAATGCGACTTGTCTGCGCGTTTGTTGAATGTTTGCGTCATCTGGATCGTTTTGCGTGTTCTGCTGCTGGTTTTGGTTGCCAAACAGCATTTCCAGCGGATTTTTGAACGTGCTCGCCTGTTTTTTGGATGGAACAAGCAGATTGACCAGCGCTTCGTTTGCCAGTTTTTCCGCCTTGTCCTGAACGGTCTCCATCTTTTCGTTTTTCACGATACGAATGGCCGATTCGATCAAATCGCGCACCATCGATTCAACATCGCGGCCGACATAACCGACTTCGGTAAATTTGGTCGCTTCCACCTTTACAAACGGCGCACCTGTCAGCTTGGCAATCCGGCGGGCTATCTCTGTTTTCCCTACGCCGGTTGGGCCAATCATCAAAATGTTTTTCGGCACCACATCTTCTTTCAATCCTTCGGGAAGCTTGCTGCGTCGATAGCGATTTCGCAGAGCAACGGCAATTGCCTTTTTGGCTTGCGACTGCCCAACGATATATTTGTCAAGATGTTCGACGATAGATCTGGGAGTTAACTGTTCTAACGCAAGCATTTGACATCCTCCCTTTCGCTTAGCTCTTTATCTCTTCTACCACTAGATTGGAATTCGTAAACACGCAAATTTCCGCCGCTGTCAGCAAGGAAGCTTCTGCTATTTCTCGCGCCGTAAGATGTGGAGCATATTTTTTCAAGGCGCGGCCTGCTGACAGGGCAAAACTGCCACCTGAGCCGATTGCCAAGATTCCGTCATCCGGTTCGATGATTTCGCCGTTTCCCGAAATGAGCAACAGATGGGAAGCATTCATGACGATCATCATCGCTTCCAACTTGTGCAGAATCTTATCGCCCCGCCATTCCTTGGCGAGTTCCACCGCTGCGCGCTGCAGGTTGCCATGATACTCCTCGAGCTTCCCTTCAAACTTTTCAAAAAGCGTGATGGCATCGGCCACAGAGCCCGCAAATCCGGCTACAACTTCACCGCGATAGAGCCTGCGCACTTTTTTTGCCCCATGCTTCATAACCATGCTGTTCGCGAACGTAACTTGACCGTCTCCCGCCATCGCCGCAGCACCTTGATGATGAATTGCAAAAATTGTTGTCGCATGAAATTGTTCCATCGTCCTTCACCTCCCGTGTTTCTCTGCCCGTGGATGTGCAGAATCGTACACTTCACGAAGCCGTTCTTTGGTCACATGTGTATAAATTTGCGTGGTAGAGATGTTCACGTGTCCAAGCAATTCCTGAACCGTCCGCAAATCCGCCCCTGCATTCAACATATGGGTAGCAAAGGTATGCCGAAACGTGTGCGGTGAGATGCTCAAATGTAAAGCCGTTTCCTCTACGTATTTATCGACGATGCGGCGCACGCTGCGATCTGTGAGCGGTTCCCCGCGATAGTTGAGCAGCAGCCTGCCCGAGTCGGCTTTTCCCGCCAGCAATTGCGGTCGGCCGGATGCGAGGTAATCGCGGATCACGGAAATGGCATAGCTGCCAATCGGCACATACCGCTCCTTCGCGCCTTTTCCGAACACAAGCGCAACGCCCATCGAAAGATTAATCGCCTTTACTTCTAGTGTTACCAGTTCTGACACACGAATTCCACTTGCATACAACAGCTCAAAGATCAACCGGTCCCGCTGCCCGAGCGGTGTCGTGGCATCGGGTGCAGTCAGCAATCGTTCGATCTCTTGCGGATAGAGAAAGGAAGGCAGCTTCTTTTCTACTTTCGGTGTAGATACAGCTTGAAACGGATTTTGCGTCACAACCCCTTCGCGCATCAGAAAGCGATAAAAGCTCCGCAAACTAGACAATTTCCGGGCGATGCTCCGGCGCTTCAACCCTTGACCTGCCAAGCGGGCCAAAAAAGAGCGCCCGTGCAAAGAAGAAACAGCAGCCAATGAGTTGATTTGGTGCTGTTTCATAAATGCAACAAATTCATGTATATCTGCAACGTAGTTGTTGATGGTGTGAAGCGAGGCGTTTTTTTCCACCTTCAAGTAGTCCGTGTAAGCATCGACTTCCCGTGAAAATTGAGCAGAGTTCATTTCTGAAGCACTCCCCCCAAAAGCACCTTTATAGTACCACAAGCAAATTTAGATATTCAACCAATTGTGTGTCGTTTTTGTGTAAAATTCTGAATTGTATTCAACGCCCGTTCTGCGATCCGCTCGTTTTTTTCTTTTTTGTTGCGGATTCGCTCAGGCAAATCAGGTAACAGCCCAAAATTCGCGTTCATCGGTTGAAAATGCTTGGCTGCCGTCGTTGTGATGTAATGAGCCATGCTGCCCATCACCGTTTCTTGCGGTAGTACCAAAAGCTCTTCCCCCTTCACCAGCCGCGCAGCATTCATCCCTGCCAAAAGTCCGGAAGCGGCTGATTCCACATACCCTTCCACGCCTGTCATTTGCCCTGCGAAAAACAGGTCGTCGCGCTCGCGGTATTGATAGGTGGGACGCAAAAGCTTCGGCGAGTTGATGAACGTATTGCGATGCATGACACCGTAGCGGATAATCTCGCAATTTTCCAGCCCAGGAATCATCGAAAATACCCGTTTTTGATCCGGCCACTTCAGATGCGTCTGGAAGCCTACCATATTATAAAGCGTTGCAGCGCTGTTGTCCTGTCTCAGCTGGATGACGGCATACGGCTGTTTCCCTGTATTCGGATCGATGAGTCCTACCGGCTTCAGCGGTCCGAACAGCATGGTCTGACGGCCTCTGTTTGCCATCACTTCAATCGGCATGCAGCCTTCAAAGAAAATTTCTTTCTCAAACTCTTTCAGCGGTACCGTCTCCGCCGTAATCAATGCCTCATAGAATCGATTGAACTCTTCCTCTGACATTGGGCAATTGAGATATGCTGCCTCACCTTTATCGTAACGGGAAGCTACGAAGACTTTGTTCATGTCGATCGAATCTTTTTCAATGATCGGTGCCGCCGCATCGTAGAAATACAGATACTCTTCACCGGTCAGTTCTTTTAACGTAGAAGACAGTGCCGGAGAAGTGAGCGGGCCGCTTGCAATCACGGTCGGCCCTTCCGGCAGCTCGGTGATTTCATCGGTAATGACCTCGATGAGCGGATGGTTGCGCACCGCTTCCGTGACGTAATCGGCAAATTCATGCCGGTCGACGGCAAGTGCGCCGCCCGCCGGAACGGCGCAGCGATCCGCTGCTTCGATAATGACGGACCCGAGCCTTCTCATTTCTTCCTTTAATACGCCGACCGCATTGGTTAGCGAATTGGCGCGAAGGGAATTGCTGCAGACCAATTCTGCGAATTTTTCCGTATGGTGCGCAGGTGTCTGCACTTTCGGACGCATTTCGTACAGCTTGACAGGAACGCCAGCCTGGGCAATCTGCCAGGCTGCCTCACTTCCCGCCAATCCAGCGCCAACTACGGTTACATAAGATTTTGTCATGCTGACTTCCTCCACTGCTTTAGAATCTTGGTCCCAATCAGGTGTCTGCTTCCTCCATGTAGTCACAGCTCGTGCACACGACGCTGACCCCTTGTTTTTTCCGTTTTTTCTCGACCATCAAGCTGTTGCATTTTGGACATGGCCGTGAAATCGGTTTGTCCCATGACACGTATTCACATTCCGGATAGCGGTTGCAGCCATAAAACACCCGGCTCTTTTTGCTTTTCCGTTCGATGATGGAGCCTTCGTGACAAGAAGGGCAGGTCACGCCAATTTCCTTGACGATCGGTTTCGTATTGCGGCAATCCGGGAAGCCGGAGCAAGCGAGGAACTTGCCAAAGCGGCCCAGTTTATAAACCATGACGCTGCCGCACAGCTCACAAACCTCGTCCGACTCCTCGTCTTTCAGCTCGACTTCCTTCATTTCTTCCTCTGCCACCGCGACGCGTTTGGCAAAGTCACCATAAAATTCATCGAGCACTTTGATCCAATTGGTTACCCCATCCTCAATATGGTCAAGCTCCGACTCCATTTGGGAGGTAAATTCTACATCGAGGATTTCAGGAAAAAACTCCTCCACCAAGGATATGACGATTTCCCCCAGTTCAGTTGGCACAAACCGTTTCTCATCAAGCGCCACATAGCCACGCTTCTGGATTGTCTCAAGCGTGGGAGAATAGGTGGATGGACGTCCGATTCCGTTTTCCTCCAGCGTTTTGACAAGCCGTGCCTCTGTATAACGTGGTGGCGGCTGGGTGAAATGCTGGTTCGGCTCGATGTTTTCCTCCTGTACCTCGCGTCCTTCTTCAATCGGCGGCAGAAATTTTTCATCCTCGTTGCCGCCGTCGTCGCTGCCTTCCACATAGACTTTCATGAAACCAGGGAATTTAATCTTTGAACCGCTCGCACGGAAGATCACCTGGTTCACCTCGATGTCCACGCTCATCGTATCGAGAACGGCAGAAGACATTTGACTGGCAACAAAGCGTTCCCAGATCAATCGGTATAGACGCAGCTGGTCCCTACCCAAAAAGGCTTTCATCTCTTCAGGCGTTCTCAATACCGAAGTAGGCCGAATCGCTTCATGCGCATCCTGCGCCCCTTCGCTTTTGCCGTGAACTCGCGCTTCTTCCGGGGAATAGGTCGGTCCATACGTGGAGAGGATAAATTCTTTCGCCTCATTTTGCGCAGTCTGGGAGATGCGGGTTGAGTCAGTACGCATGTATGTAATCAAACCGACTGTGCCTTCTTTCCCCAAGTCGATCCCTTCATACAATTGCTGTGCCAACATCATGGTTTTTGCTGTACGGAAATTGAGCTTTCGGGCCGCTTCCTGCTGAAGCGAGCTGGTGGTGAATGGCGGTGCAGGATTCCGTTTGCGTTCTTTCTTGGTCACCTTTTTCACGATGTACGTTTGGTCTTTGATCCGCGCGAGCACTTCCTGTACTTCCTGTTCGGAATGCAGCTCCACTTTTTCACCATCGTAGCCGTAAAAGCGCGCCTCAAACGACTTTCCTTCATACAGCATCGTATTCGTGATCGTCCAATACTCTTCAGGGATAAATGCATTGATTTCTTTTTCCCTGTCGATGATCATTTTGACCGTTACCGATTGAACGCGACCGGCACTGAGACCTTTGCGAACTTTTTTCCACAGAATCGGGCTGATATTATAACCCACCAGCCGGTCGAGAATACGCCGTGCCTGTTGGGCATTCACCAGGTCCATATTGATATGGCGCGGATGTTTGAATGCTTCCTTAATCGCATCTTTGGTAATTTCATTGAACACCACGCGAAGCGGCTGGCTTGTATCCAATCCCAGATATTGCGCCAGATGCCACGCGATCGCTTCTCCTTCGCGATCCGGGTCGGCTGCGAGATATATTTTCTTCACTTTTTTCGCAGCATCCTTTAAAACCTTCAGCACATCTCCCTTGCCGCGAATCGTGATGTATTTCGGTTCAAACCCCTTCTCCACATCTACACCCATCTGACTTTTAGGGAGATCTCTAACATGGCCCATCGAAGCTTTTACAATATATTTTCCACCGAGGTATTTTCCAATTGTTTTTGCCTTCGCCGGGGACTCGACGATCACTAGCGTATCTGCCAATTCCTTCCTCCCCCTTCAGGTATAGAATCTCCCCTATTATTCAATAAGCAAGTTGCATTTGTCAAACATTTGGCAGGATAAGCTCTTGATTTTTAGTTTTTGACATAAAAGCCGCCCGGCAAACTCCGGATCAGACCCTTTGTTTCCAGCATCAGCAAATGCTTGTTGAGCATGCGGGTACTCTCCGTTTTCACCAAGCCTGACAGCTGATTGAAATGGAGCGGCTCATGTGAGAGCAATGACAATATTTCCTGCTCTTCATCGTTTACCTTCGGTTTTTCGCGCAACGGGATGTGCACACCTGTGGCAAGCCGTCCGATCCACTCTTCCGCCAGATCAGCTGCATTTGTTACTAGCTTTGCTCCCTGTTTTATCAAATTATGCGGACCTACGCTCATTTCTGAAAAAATCGGCCCCGGCACGGCGAATACATCCCTTCCTTGCTCTAATGCGCAGTCAGCTGTGATTAAAGAACCACTTTTTTCCGCTGCTTCCACCACCAAGGTCCCGAGCGAAAGCCCGCTGATGATGCGATTTCGTTCAGGAAAAAGCCCTGGTAGAGGGCTGGTGCCGTACGGATGTTCACTTACAATCAAGCCTTTTTCCTTGATTTGGGCAAAAAGCCCAGCGTTGGAGCGCGGGTAGACGATATCGAGCCCGCAGCCGAGCACGGCGATCGTCGCTCCTCCGGTTCGAATCGCTGTCTGATGGGCGATTGCGTCGATCCCGAGGGCAAGACCGGATACGATTCCTACCCCAAGATTCGACAGTTGTTCCGTCAAAAATTGACAGGCGGACCTTCCGTATGAAGTTGGCTTTCGAGCGCCGACGACAGCAACCAACGGTTTTTGCAGCAACGACAACTCCCCTTCATAAAACAGCAGCATCGGCGGGTCTGGAATTTCACGCAAACTCTCCGGAAACTCCGGATCAAGGATACAGATGAAGCGCTGTCCCGCCACGAGCCGTCTTTGTTTCTCCCGTTCGATTTGCTCGGGGACCAGTTGGGAGCGAAGAGCTGCGCCGATTGCTGGCGAGAGCTGCAACTCCCGGCACAATTCTTCTCGATCAAGCTGACCGATTACGGAAAAGCATCCATACATGTCAAACAGGCGCTGCAACGTCCGCCTTCCCACCCCTTTTCGTATCCGTAACGAATAGAGCCAATCTCGTTCTAGCAGATTCTCTTTCACTCCGCGCTCCCCCTCCATTTTTCTCTATATTATAGGAAGAGACAGAAGCATTCGCAAAAATATGAATCTTGCAAAGCGTTTTGGGCGTAAAAAAAGAAGACGGCAAAGCCGTCCCCCTTTTCAAAAGTATCTTACTTGCTCATTACTTTTTCCAGCAAGCCTTTTTCTTTCAATACTTCTACCAGCGTTTCACCGATCACTGCAGGTGTTTTCGCTACGCGAACACCGCAGGATTCCAGTTTCGCGATTTTTTCAGCTGCTGTACCTTTACCGCCGGAGATGATAGCACCAGCATGGCCCATGCGTTTTCCTGGAGGCGCAGTTTGACCGCCGATGAAGCCGATTACCGGCTTTTTCATGTTAGCAGCGATCCATTCAGCCGCTTCTTCTTCCGCTGTACCGCCGATTTCACCGATCATGATGACTGCTTCCGTGTCTGGATCTTCATTGAACAGGCTCAGTACATCGATGAAGTTGGTACCGTTTACAGGGTCTCCACCGATACCAACCGCAGTGGATTGACCAATGCCGCGAGTGGACGTTTGGTGCACTGCTTCGTACGTGAGGGTACCGGAGCGGGAAACGATGCCCACTTTACCTGGTGTGTGGATGTAGCCAGGCATGATACCGATTTTGCATTCGCCTGGAGTGATAACGCCTGGGCAGTTAGGACCGATCAGGCGAGTCTTTTTGCCTTCCATGTAGCGTTTCACTTTGATCATGTCGATAACTGGAATACCTTCCGTGATGCAGATCACGAGGTCCAGCTCAGCGTCAACCGCTTCCATGATCGCATCAGCAGCGAATGGAGGCGCAACATAAATAACAGACGCGTTCGCACCTGTAGCCGCAACCGCTTCCGCAACGGTGTTGAAAACCGGGATGCCTTCCACCTCAGTGCCGCCTTTGCCTGGTGTTACACCGCCAACCATTTGTGTACCGTATTCGAGGGCACCTTTCGCATGGAACAGACCAGTAGCACCAGTAATCCCTTGCGTAATTACTTTTGTATTTTTATTAACGAGGATACTCATCGCGTATAGTTCCCACCTTTTCTTACGTATCGGTTCATAAGAAAAACTTCTTGCCTTGCAAACGAATGTTTTTCTTCTGGTCCAACCAAGTCAGCGCGCTATTGCGCATGCACTTTTTGGAACGATGAAAATGCTTACTTCACGAGAGCAACGATTTTCTCGGCACCATCAGCCATGGATTCAGCTGCTACGATGTTCAAGCCGGATTCGTTGAGGATCTTTTTGCCCAGCTCAACATTCGTACCTTCCAGACGAACGACCAGCGGACGATCCAATTTTACTTGTTTCGCTGCACCTACAACACCGTTTGCAATGATGTCGCACTTCATGATACCGCCGAAGATGTTAACGAAGATCCCTTTTACTTTCTCATCGGACAAGATGATTTTGAAGGCTTCGGTTACTTTCTCTTCCGTCGCTCCGCCCCCTACATCGAGGAAGTTCGCAGGTTGACCGCCGTAGAAGTTAACGATATCCATTGTCGCCATCGCGAGACCTGCACCGTTTACCATGCAGCCGATGTTACCATCAAGCGCGATGTAAGACAGATCGAATTTGGAAGCCTCAATTTCTTTCGGATCTTCTTCATCCAGATCGCGCAATGCCACGATGTCAGGATGACGGAACAGCGCGTTGCTGTCGAAGTTCAGTTTGGCGTCCAGCGCCATCACTTCACCGTCGCCCGTTACAACCAATGGGTTGATTTCAGCGATCGAGCAATCTTTATCTACGAATGCTTGGTACAAGCTCATCATGAATTTAACCGCTTTGTTTACCAATGCGTTCGGAATGTTGATCGCATAAGCCAGGCGGCGCGCTTGGAACATATTCAGACCGGTTACCGGATCGATTACTTCTTTGAAGATTTTTTCCGGGCTATGTTCAGCCACTTCTTCGATTTCGGTACCGCCCTCTTCGGACGCCATCATCGTAACGCGGCCCGTTGCACGGTCAACAACCAAACCTACATAGTATTCTTTCTTGATGTCGCAGCCTTGCTCGATCAAGAGGCGTTTTACTTCTTTACCTTCTGGGCCAGTTTGATGGGTAACCAGCACTTTGCCCAGGATTTGTTCCGCATATGTACGAACTTCATCCAGGTTTTTCGCAACTTTAACGCCGCCAGCTTTACCACGGCCACCCGCGTGGATTTGCGCTTTTACGACGCAAACGGAAGTTCCCAATGCTTTCGCTGCTTCAACTGCTTCTTCAACAGTGAACGCTACACGCCCATCAGGAACTTTCACACCGTACTGTCTCAGTATCTCTTTACCTTGATACTCATGAATGTTCATTCTCCATCCTCCTATGTCAGATCGTAGAGCAGATCAGCAGTGCTCTGACTCAGTGAGAAGGTTTCCAAGTTCTCCCCTGTGTCAAAATCCTGCCACAAATCTGTACAACAAGACTATATTACGACATAATCTGCAAATATGGTAGTCCATTTCACTTCTAAAAATCTCGTTTCCTATATCCTTGCCCAATCTTGGGGTTTCCATGAATCGCATTTATTTGCTGATAATCTGGCGATACTCTCGCAAAAACTCCTGCAATTCGGATTGTTGGTACATTTTCCCTTCATAGCGAAACGTGTCGCCGTAAACGCGGATCGTGTGCTCCGTATTCCCGGTCATCACACGCAAATAATAGGTTGGTGCAGTTGTTGGGGAAGGCGTCGATAAAGGGCGGGCGCGTTTCAATTCCCGGACGGTTTCATGCAGCAACCCCATATACCGGCTTGATTCGGCCGGATCATAAGTCAAGGTGTCGGACATCCCTTCACCGGTTGGGGCGAGAATCACTTTTGTCGCTTGCAGCAACGGGTCAAATACATCCGGTACTCCCCCTTTTTCCGGCGGGAGCCAGTCCGCGACTGCGGAAAACAGATCCGTGGAAACCGTATAAAACAAATGTTCTTTACCGAGTGACAATCCGATCAGGCTCGGGGAAAGGAGTTGGGCAGCAATCGCGCGTTCCGGCGTATTGATCACCAGCTGATAGCCGGGATAGAGGGAGTATTGCAATGGTTCTGTGGTTTCAGAATAGGTTGCGGTTGTGAGCAGCTTGCTTATTTTTGCCGTTTCTTCATCGGTCGGAATGTAGTGCAGCTCCAAGTCAGTTGCAGCCACTTCCAGCGTACGAATATGAATTTGTTGGAAGACGGCCGCTGCCGTCTCTTTGCGAATCCAATGGTATAAAGCGTTCATGGCTTCACCGCCAGGGCCGATTTCCAACACAAAAGGCGCCGATTGTGAACGGTAAACAATCAGCGTGAAGCGGGCATCGTCTGTTTTCAGCTTTTCAAGCTGTTGCGGCAAGAACGCCGCCATGTTCTCGGCGTTTTGCAAAAACTCATGTTTATTCAGGAAAATCTCCTGGCCATCGGTGGTCATAACCGATACTTTATCAATCGTGCCGAACTGCTCTTGGATCATGGAAGTTGCATGGGAATCGTTGTCTGTCACAGGCTTCGTGGTACCTTCAGAGCAACCCGCAGAAATAGAACATGCCAGTATCGCCAGGAACATCGTCCAAGCATGCAAGCAAGCCCTCATTGAGCGTCCTCCTTTCGTAATTCCCCCTGCTCCCTTTTGTATGATGCTTTTCTTTTGTCTCTTTTGCTTTTACAGCAAACCCAAACGGCGGCTTACTTCCGTACCAAGCTTGCGTTTCACGTAAATTTCACCGATTTGATGCGGATCGCGGACGATGATGGAGCGATTATTCGTCCGAATGGAGACAAATTTTTCGTTGTTTTTGTCCAATCCGCAAATCAGCTCCGATCCTACTTCGACAAAAATGCACGCCACGTACTTATCATCGACTTTTTTGATCGAAATCTTGGGAAAAGGCGCCAAAAGCGGCGTCGTTTTGTCTTGAATATACTGAGTAATCGCGAGCATGTATTTGTCTGGATCGCCGTAATGGGCCAACTCCTCATTGATGCCTGCGATCGTGTTATCGTTATTGATGCCAAGGTATAGGTTGCCGTTGTTGCTGTTCGCAAAGGCGACGACCGCTTTGATGATGGCGCTTTTGGAGTTGAGGAAGTCACGCTTGAATTCAATCATGTCGTTTTCCCCAATTTGTGTTGCCGTTAGCGGGTCATCGATTTTGCCCAAATAGCGGAACCGGCTCAGTGCGCCCAAGCGATACACATATTCTTCAAAAATGTCCGCCGGCAAATTGATCTCTTCGATCGCGGCATCGGAATTTTGCCACAGCTTGTAGGTTTGCGGGGAGAAGCACATATCGAACAGCACGTTGGTCCCGAGCGATTTGATATTCATGCCGATTGCCACCGCATGGACTTGTGTCGGCTGATAGCTTTCCAATCCCTGCATCTCTAAAACACCGCTATGGATCAAAAAATCAAAATAACGGTTCGGAAGCGAGACGGCCGACTTGATCAATTCTCGCGTCTGATCGCCGTAAAGCGGTTTCGTTATGTGATAGAGATCAAAGAAAATCGTATCTTCAGTTGCATGATGAACAATGGCCAAAAAGTAGCATGGATTTCTCATAGCTCTCCCTATCATTGTGCGGAATCGTATTTTGAAAATAAGCGAACTTTGGTGCCAATTCATTTTGCAGCCAGAAAGATTCCCCCCTGACGATTCGGGTTCTTTCCGGCTGCAAGTTTTTCCATCCTTTCCAATAGCCGCTTACCATCATTCTCCGTGATAAGCAAATCGTACCATTCGCGTTTCCAGTCAGACAAGCTCTTCTTGCGTAAAAAACCTCGGGATTAGCTCTCCACCTGCGTGATGGTGCGAATTGCCTTGCGACAGAACCACCCCAATGCCGCACCCGTAAAAATAAGAGCTGCCGCTATGTCATACGTCGCCCGGATGCCGAAATGGTCGGAAACATAGCTCAATCCGATTGCGGAAACGCCAAATGTGATATACGCCAATGCTGCCTGGGCAGACAATACTTTTGGTAGCAAATTCGTCGGGACGACCCGTTGGTATATCGTTTGTTTGGCGATTGCTTGCAGTTGATAAACCGGCCCAAACAAAGCGGAGATGACAAGGGCCCAAACCGGAACACTGACATGGATGAAGCACAGTGTCAACAAGCCGGTGCAGAGCGTCCCGCCGATCACGGTGACGAGAAGGCGGCTGTTCAACTGATTGGCGAGCGCGATCACGATCACACCACCGGCGATCGTCCCCAGAAAATAGCTCGCGTTGATAAATCCCCACCACTGTTCACCTTGATGCAGCACTTCATTCACATAGACGAGCAGAATGGCAGCCATCCACACGCCACCCGCGATCCCTTCGAGAAAATCCATCGTCGTCAAAATGCGAATCGGCTTTATCGCCCAAATGTATGACCAGCCTTCTTTCAAGGAGTCACCCAGACCTGGTTTGTTCTTCTCCCGGGATCGTTCCGATTCCGGCAATCGGATGAAAAACAGTGAGAGGACAGAAAGCGAAAACATCGCAAAAGTGAGCCATAAAACGGTCGTGCCGCCCAACCAAGCAACGAGCACGCCCCCCATTGCCCAACCAGCCATTTGCACACTTTGATCGACCGTGGATAGTAGGCCATTGGCTCGCAGCAGCTGATCTTTTTCAACCAGCAGCGGGATCATCGCGTTTCTCGCAGGTGTCGTCCACCCATCAAGCAGCGCCATCAAAATAATAAATCCATACAACCCATACAATGGTGAGTGCGAGTCGATCTGCGTCGAGTAAAGCGTTAAACCCAAAAGCAAAATGGTCTGTCCAAGCTGTGAAGCGATAATGATGGAACGGAGCCGAAACCGATCCAGCAATAGCGGCGCCAAAATGCCGCTCGTAAACTGTGCCAAGCAACGAAGTGCAGGGAACATCGCCGTATAGACAGCTGTACCCGTAATCGTATAGACAAGCGTAATCATCGAGACAATGTAAAAGACATCGCCGATATTAGCCAATGATTGGCCGGCGACAAGAAAACCGAACTGTTTTTTTCCCATGAGGGTAACGCCCCTTACGTTCTCTATTTTGTATTGATTTTGTTAATGAGATCGTAAAGGAGTCCTACACGGGTTTCGCCTCTTTCGTTCCAATAGTACAATTATTTTGAAACATTTATGATTCAACTATACCAAGCAAAAGCGCAGGATTCAATCCTTTCATGCGATGAAAGGATTAGACGGGGATGGAGAGGTGAGATTCATGTTGCATTGCCATCCTTGGCATTTCCAGCGAAAACAGGTGGATCAACCGGAATCATTTGCCCAGATTTGCGTAATTTTTTTGCACCTGATGCCTATTTTCTTTGCATGATTTGTGTCGACTTGTGGTTTTTGGATCGGAATTTTATACGTTTGAAGCGTTTTGCGTACGTGGGGATGGGATGGCAGCATCTAAAAAACAAACATACGCTCGTGTTGGCTGCTGCTATGGAACAGGTGCTTGCGACAGAATTGGGTTTACCGAAGCGTCCGGTCTGTGAAGCCGTGGCGATAGTGGAGCAATTGAAATTTTTTCTCCTTGTTCGTCGGGAGAATGGCAGAGGGTAAGAAGTGGCCGATCAAGGGATACAAATAATCAAACAGGCACATGCTTCAAACCGCTGTAATTGTTACGCATGAAAAAGAAAGGAGCGTACGATGACATGTACGCTCCTAGTATATGACTTGGAGGTAGGAAGATTACCAATCGGGATTCGCCGTTGATCTTTTCTTATCGGGCGATTATTTTTTTCTTTCCTTATCTTATACGCGATTGCCACCCATCGAAACGACTCATGTGCACCGAGTCCAAATCGCCGACAAAAAACGATTTGCCATCGGCTGCCCATCCTAAAAATTGGATATTTTCGATGGTAGTGAGATAGGGACGTCCATCGAATGGGTACACAAATGATTGGTTTATTGTTTTGATCACCAACTGCTCGTATGCATCTTGTGCATTTGATGTAAACAGAAACTTCTCCGCGACATAGTTATGGCCGGTTGGAGACCAGAATACTTGAATCAACTCCCGCTCCATCGATTGAGGATACTCCCCTGTTGGAGCACTCTTCCCTATTTGAAGGTCGGTCATAAAACCGTGGCCTTCCTTGACGTCAAATCGCAGCTTCATATCGTTGGAATACGAAGGGAAGCTTTTCAATGGATGCGTATATTTCAGTCCGGTCGGCAAATCCAGTTCCTTAATCGTGCCGTTTGCCTTGTACAATACTTTTTTTGACGTCGGTATCCAATAAATCAACGCTATCGACTGCGTGCTGCTGACCTCACTGTCACTGAGGAAAAATTGGTCGTTGACCTTCATTTTGAGCGTATTCATATCTTGCAGATAAAGCTTGTTGCGTTTTTGTGAATCAGGCTCTTTCCTGTCTGATTGAATAAAAGTGAGATAATGACCATCCGGTGAGATTGCATAGTCGAGGATCGGTGTGTCAGCCGTCCCTTTTACAAGCAATGTTTTTTGTTTTGTGAGCGGGTTGAACCGATACAAGCTGCCTTTATCCATGATCAGCAATTCGTCCTTGCCCGTGACCCACTTGGCGAAACCGCTCAACTGACTGAGCTGCTTGGTTTTCGTATCGAATAAATAGGGGACTGTCTGCTCATCTTTCCTGAATCCCTGCTTTTCCGCATAGACAAAGCGCCCGCTTGGAGACATGCTTGCTCGATGCATGGCTGGAAACTGCGCGACGAGCGCTTGCTTTTTTCCATCGAGGACAATCTGATAGATTTTGGTTGGTGGAGCCGCCGTGTTTGCAGCAGCAGGAACAGCTCCAGCTGCGTTCGCTGTCAATGTTGGTAACGGGGAACAAACAGAAACTGTGAAGAGTGCGATCGCCAGGGCAACAAATTTTCTTTTCATGTAACGTCATCCTTTCTGTAACGAATTGACGTCTGAAAGGTTTGAAATGTTACCAAAAAGGGTAAAAAGATCGCATTACAGCGAACTGGCGGTGATTCAAATGTCTCAGATGGCTTCCCGAACCAATGAACGTGAACGCAAAAAAAGCTTGATCAAAAATTTTTCGCTGATGCTTGATCAGTTGCAAGACACAGACGATCCGAAGGCAGTTAGCCAACTGGTTACGTACCTGAACTCTCTTTTGCGCGTGAAAGATGTGACGCCACCCGTAAGTGAAATTATCAGCATTCTCAAATGGCAAAGACCGACGTTATTTCATCACGCCCGTCTGACTCTTCCTTCTACCAGCCACCTGACAATGGTTTTTCAGATTGATTTGAATCCTCATGTCGCTCTCAAACGATTGGAGCAGTATGTAGAAAAATAGAGGTGCCACGCCATGTCAGGCAAGAACCCCGCGATCCAGGGTACGATAGCGGATCGCTTCTGCCACATGGTGAGCTTGCAGCTGTTCCGCATGATCGAGATCCGCAATCGTTCGCGCGACTTTGAGGATTCTGTCGTATGCGCGCGCACTCAGTTTTAATGTTTCAAATGCTGCCTGCAGCAATTCTTTTCCATCTTCATCAAGCTGTGCATGTTTGCGCAAATCTTTGCCGTTCATTCCGCTATTGAACGGATAGGCTGGTCTGTCGGTAAAACGCTTGGTTTGTACTGCTCTTGCCTGTTCGACTCGCTTGCGAATCGTTGCAGACGGCTCTTCCTGGCGGCGTTCTCCCAACAATTCAACAGGAACGCGCGGTACCTCCAGATGAAGGTCGATGCGGTCCAGCAACGGTCCGGAAATTTTGGAACGGTATTTCATTACCTGTAATGGTGTGCACGTGCACTCCCGTTGATCCGGAGACAAATAAAAGCCGCACGGACAAGGATTCATCGATGCGATCAGCAGAAATCGAGCAGGGTACGTATACACTTGTTTGGCCCGTCCAATCGTCACATGCCCCGCCTCCAACGGCTGCCGGAGCACTTCCAGAACGGCTCGCGAAAACTCGGGCATCTCATCAAGAAACAGGATGCCGTTGTGTGCCAGACTGCACTCTCCTGGCCGTGGAGCGTGCGAACCTCCTCCGGCGAGCGCAGCTGCCGTTATCGTATGGTGTGGGGAACGAAACGGGCGCTTTCCGATCAATCCACCGTGAGCGGACAATTGTCCGGATATACTGTAGATTTTTGTGACTTCAAAAGCCTCCTCCATGCTGAGACCAGGCATGACGGACGGCATGCAGTTTGCCAGCATTGTTTTGCCTGAACCGGGCGGTCCGATGAGCAGGACATTGTGAAACCCTGCTGCCGCAACTTCTAGCCCTCGCTTCACAAAAGCTTGTCCCAGGACTTCACCAAAATCCCCCGCATCCTTCTGCACATTTTGGTCAAGTACCGGGGCATGCGGAAGGATAATTTTTTCCGCTTGCTCCTCTCCTTCCAGCCGTTCGTTCTCACTTCCATTTGCATTTGGATGGAGCCAGCTGCGCACCGCTTCTTGAAGTGTGCGTACCGGGTGTATTTTCAGATCAACCAGCTCCGCTTCAGCCTTGTTATGCAGCGGAACGATGGCGTGCGTAAATCCGTGCCGACGGGCTTCCAGCAAAATAGGCAGCACGCCCGTTACAGGACGCACGCTCCCATCCAAAGCAAGCTCTCCCAAGACCAGCATCTTCGCCGGTGTCTCTTTGATCTGTTCTGACGCAGCCAAAATGCCCAGCGCGATGGCCAAATCAAAGCCAGACCCTTCCTTTCGCATATCAGCCGGCGCCAGATTGACGGTGATGCGTTGGATCGGGAATTGGCATTCGTTGTTGCGCAAAGCAGAGCGGACACGGTCACGCGATTCCTTTACCGCCGAACCGCCCAAACCGACTACGTCAAACTGTGGCAAGCCGTTGGCAATATCAACCTCGACCGTGACGATCAAGCCGTCAATTCCGTGGACGGTGCCTGAAAAGGTGCGTGCGTACATGGTAACCTCCCCCTCTTGATTGTAGTGTAGGAAAAGACAGAGGGGTGGTGCAAATAAAGTTTGACTCTCCCTACTGCTCCTCATTCAGGACGGTCATCTGTTTTATCTGTTCAAAAGAAACCGGTGTATAATCCCACTGTTCCACACTCACATTCATATACTGGTTGCCTTCATACTTTTGCCCATGGATATGGCCGTGAATGTTAACATAGGGCATATTTTTGTTCATGTACATCGGTTCGTGCGACAGAAAATAAAATCCGCCGTAAACCAAAGGATATTCACTGACTTCATCAAATCCGACATCAAGCCACCATTCCTTCGTCCGTCCCCGATCATGGTTCCCCATGATCAAAAACTTGCTGCCGTTTAACTGCTGCACGATGTCCCTTGTCTTTTCGCGATTCAAAAAGGAGAAGTCGCCGAGATGAAACACGTTGTCTTCCTTGCCTACGACAGCGTTCCAGCGCTCGATCATCTTTGTTGTCATCTCGTCGACATCATGAAACGGCCTTGACTCAAAATCGATGATCTGTTTATGTCCAAAATGGTGATCGGAAATGACGAAGATTTTTTGCATGGATTTGCCCTCCATCATCATTTTTTCGCCCCTGACAGGATTTTGCGTCGACTTATTTACGCACAAACAAATCCTCTACTGATCTGTGATGGTGCGTTGACGGCTAGCCCCTCTTCCAAAAAGTTTCCTGTTAAAAGGTTTGCCCGTATGTGACGCGGTATCCTTCCAGCTTATGCCTGAATTTCATTTGCTACCTCATACTGCTGTTTTTCCACTTCCGATATACGTGCATGCCACCGTTGATGATCAGAAGCAAAAAACCGATATTGATCGCGTGGTCCGCCAGGTTGAGAATGCCTTTGCCTGACGGGGACAGCAAAAAGTCTGTCACTTGTCCGAACAAAAACCGGTCGATCGCATTCCCGATTGCAGCGCCGACTAGAAACCCCAAGCTGATTTCCAGCAGCGCTCCTTTATGCTCCATCTGCTTTCGAAAGTAAAATACGCCTGCTACAAACAGAATAGCCGCCACTCCAAACAATCTCGCATACCCTTGAAATAAGCTATGGGCCATACCGGCATTTTCGTAATGTGTAAGGTGCATGCCCCAAAAGAGCAGCGTATCCCCTTCCGAAATGTTGGCGCGGACCAAATAT
This sequence comes from Brevibacillus fluminis, assembly GCF_052072235.1. Lineage (GTDB taxonomy): Bacteria > Bacillota > Bacilli > Brevibacillales > Brevibacillaceae > Brevibacillus_D > Brevibacillus_D fluminis_A. The sequence goes on from NZ_CM125436.1 coordinate 3,471,023, forward strand.
TTTGTCACTTGATCCGCGATGATGACCCATGCTGCGACGATGTAAAACGGCATGCTGGTTCCCCTGCTTTCCACTTGGTCAGTTCTGTCGTTTTTTTAAATGCGATCGTTCCATCTCCGAATTTTCCCAGAAAAATTACCATGTTTTGCTGTATTACTATTTTTCAGAATAGATGCTACCTTAAAAATAGATTTCTTTGGAAATCATCCATCACGAATACATCAGGAGGTACTTATGAAAAAAGTCATAGCCATGAGTTCGGTCCTAGCAGCGAGCTTGCTGTTTTCCGGCATCGCTACTGCCGCTGCGAGCAACCAATACACCATTAAAGCGAATGACACGCTGTGGTTAATCGCCAGCAAGTATACCATAAGTCTCTCCAGCCTCATGGCCGCGAATCCGAACGTATCCCCAACCAATTTGATCGTCGGTTCGAGCATTGCGATCCCCGCACAGAAAACCCAACAGTGGTCCGAGAAAGCGGATGCCATCATTGCCACGGGCATGACGCAGTTGGGTGTGCCGTATGTTTTCGGCGGAGACCAGCCGGGTGTAGCGTTCGACTGCTCCGGATTCATCCAATACATATTCAATCAAAATGGATATCATTTACCCCACTCGTCGTCCATGATCAGCGAAATGGGGACTCCCGTCGCGAAATCACAGCTGCGCAAAGGCGATTTGGTTTTCTTGAGCGGCACGTATCAGGAGGGCGTATCGCACGTAGCGCTTTATTTGGGCGATAACAAAGTTTTGCAAGCCGGCACAAAAGGCGGCGTGCGGAATGTAAAAATCAGCACCTTCTTTGGTGATCCGTATTACGATGCGCACTATTGGGGGGCAAAGCGGATTATTACAGACTGATCGCCGCTTTGGTAGCAGCACGGCAAGCATGAGGAAATGGACCTCTCTTCTCTAAACGACAATCCTACAACTACTTTTCGGCAGGCTAGGCAGTGATTTTTGTCCTAGGCTGCCTTTTTGTTTTATCGGACTATTTCTCCTTCACAGCCGTTCGATAACGGCCATACAAAAATGTAACCACCATCAAAACATGATAGTACAAAACAGCGGCAATTGCCCCCAACACGAAGAAGAACAGGTTTTCGCCAATCGCTTCTGCTAGCATCCTGCCTTTGCTGATGACCAGCAAAAAAAGAAACGTGACCACTACACCTGCGATCAGATAGGCGCAGACGTTACTAACATACACCCCTGCTCTGTTTGTGAGGGCCATTCTTCTTTGGAGTGCCTCAATCAGAATGGCGCTTGGTATTCCACCCAGTACGTAAACAGGGCCAGCATAAATCAAAAACAGCATCACCAGGTCAAAAAACGAGGAATAGAACGAATTTGGGTCGCGTGCTGTCAACGGGACATAGCTATTGATGGCGAGTGACAAACATAATACAAGGGAAGAAACAAGCGCTGCCGTTACTTTTGCTACCATGTTCTTTCTCCTTCCTGCTATCAATGGGTGCTTGGATTCTGTGGTTGCCTCCTGAACTGAACGCTAGGTTTTACAACGACTTTTCATTGTGACTTTCATCGAGCTTCTTCCTTTTCGCAGCCACACTTGCTCGTACGCTACATGTTATACGCATGGTCCGCTTGGACGGTTTGGTAGTATTCTTCTAAGGTCAGATTTTTCTCATGCAGCACTTTCGCCATGTCTTTCCCGACATAACGAATATGCCATGGTTCGTAGGAATAGCCGGTGACCTTTTCCTTGTCTTGGGGATAACGGATGACGAAGCCGAATTGATAAGCGTTTTGAGCCAGCCACTTGCCCTCTGCGGTCTCTCCCAGCTTTTCCGTCAATTGATTTTTTACCACAGGGCTGGAAATGTCGATCGACAAGCCTGTTTGATGCTCGCTTTGTCCCGGGATCGCGGAGGTTCGGTTCGCTTCTGTAAATCCCTCTGCTTTGACGTTGCTCGCAAAAATAGCTTCCTGTAAATGATAGGGACGATAACCGGAAACGCCGACCAGCTTGATTTTCTCACGTTCTGCCTGGGCAACCAACGATTCTAGCGCTTCCGCCGCTTCCTTGCGCAGCATTTTCTTTGGACTTTTTCCAGAAAAGGAGAACGGAATGTTGAGTGTAACGAGATCGCTTGGGATATAGGAAGCAGGAAGTGCGTTTTGCTTGTTAACGAGTACATGTAAATCAGCGGCAGCGATGTTATCCAGTAGTTTGGCTTGCGGCAATGGCTTTGCTGCCGGGGTGGAACTCGCTATTCCCTGTTTGGTTGGCGATTTTGTTGCTGTACGGGTTGGTGACGTATTCGTTTGGCTTTTTGACGGCTGCTGGGCTGTTTTTTCTGTCGATGTCCCAGTGCTTGGCGTTTGGCTGTGCATCGTACTGGCGGCTTGTGGCGTTACTTTGTCTATTGTTGCCTTTTCCTTGGCTTTTACAGTCTCCGATGTTCCCTTGCTCGCCGATGGCTGTGTCACCGCGTCGGCCTCTGACTGTGAACCCGTGCTTCCCGTCGGTTGTGTTCCGATGTTCGTCTGTATCTCTGATTCTTTCTTTTTGGATTCTGCCGCTCCTAACGACACTTGTTTCCCTTGTGAAGCTCCCGGTTGCGCCAAATTGCCTGGTTGTTCGTCTTCACGCACATGCCAAGACTTATCCCCGGCGCACCCTGTAACGATCGGCAGCAGCGCCCCGCATATACCGATTGCCATGACGAATGAACAGCTATTTTTCCAAAATCGCATGCTTGACGCCTCCATCGCGACGAAATCGTCCGTTTTTTCCATTTTACCATACATTTCCGCTCCTTCCCTTTCCTGATCATGCCGCGGGGTTACAAGAAAAAAAGCCACCCCATCCATTCACGGATACAGGTGACCTCTTCTTGCAGACGATGCACGATTATTTTTTTCTCGCCACGACGCGCAGGCGGCAGTAGTCGACCCACCAGGTTCCGTCCCGGAACAGTGCCGGTCGCAGATCATCACAGATTTGCTCGTATGCCTGCTCTTTTTGTTCAGGGGTAAAATCGGTGAAGAACGGACCGCTAAACGAGTGCAGCCAGTGTTTCATCCCTTCATCGCCATCTGCCTGCGGGGTTGGGCGTTCAAAAAGCAACGCATACTCCACATGGAACCCTTGTTGCTCCAGCAAGCCCGTATATTCGCCGATCGTCGGGAAATACCATGGATTGCGCTCTTCCGCATCCAGTCCGCGCGTTTTCAACACATCGGCGATACGTTGGCATACGTGTGCCACGTTTCCTTTTCCGCCAAATTCCGCAACAAATCGGCCGCCTGGTTTCAACGCTGCAAAAACGGTTTGAATGACCAGCTCCGGCCGTTTCATCCAATGGAGTGCGGCGTTTGAAAATACGGCATCAAAAACCTCGTCCGACCGGTACGTCTCGGCATTTGCCACCTCAAACGCAAGCTCCGGATATTTCATTTTTGCAGATTCAATCATGTCCGCAGAAAAGTCGATTCCTTTGACATTCACGCCTGCTTTTGCCAACTCATGGCAGATGTCGCCGGTTCCACAGCCGAGGTCCAAAATTCGTTCCCCTGCTTTTGCCTGCAATAACGCCAACACTTGCACACCATACTTTGATACAAAGCTCATTTTGTTGTCATACAACTCCGCGTTCCATACGTTGCTCATCCTGTTCTCCTCCTTCTCTTCTTACTTTCGTTTTATCAAAAGAATCTCCATTTGTAAAATCTATAAAATCAATCCTATCTATAGGTATTACCTATACAAACACCAAAAAAAGAACCTCCGTTCAATACGGGAGGTCCATCAAAGTGTTGGAGGAGTTCATCGCGTCGAGTACATTACATACTACGCAGCGAGTTCTCGCTCTGATGTAGACGTTTCCCCAGTAGGCACGCCTATTTGTTCGATCTCCGACCGGCATTCTGCTTGCCTTCAAAACGCGCTTTGCAGATGCTCGATTTTGGGCGGATCGGCGTTTTGCAGCAAAATCGAAATAACGTCAAACCGCAGAATTTCCCCAGAGCCCCCATGCTCCTGCAGGTAAGCCAGCGCCGTCTGGCGGATCTTTTGCCTCTTTTGCAGCGTAATCGCTTCTGTCGGTGTCCCATGCGTCAAACTTCTGCGCGTTTTTACCTCGACAAAAACGATCGTGCCACCTTTGCGTACGATTCTGTCGATTTCCCCATGGCGCGTGCGAAAATTGCGGGCGAGTATTTCATAGCCTTGCTCTTGCAAATACGCTTCCGCCATCTCTTCACCGGCTTGTCCCAACTGGCTGCGCGAATAGCCCTTCATGGTTTTTTCCCTTGCTTATCCAAGCGATAGACAAACGCGAGGATACCTGCCACGACCTGGTATAGTTCAGGCGGAATTTGCTGATTGAGATCGAGCTTGCCCAATACTTCGACCAGTGAAGGGTCTTCCTGGACCGGGATGCTGTGTTCTTTTGCTTGTTTTAAAATGTTGTCTGCAATGTAGCCCTTGCCTTTTGCCACAACCACCGGCGCGTCTGTCACACCTGCCTGGTAACGAAGGGCAACCGCTTGTTTGCGTTTGGCATGTTCCTGTACTGGCTCTTCACTCATACGCGGATATCCATCCCTTTGTATTCATTCAGCATCGATGCACGACCCGATTTGGCTTCTGCCGTACTCGTGCTCTTCGTTCCTTCCGGGATCGGCAGTGCCCGCAAATTGGACAGCTGATAGCCCAGTTCGCGCAGCTCGGCCGAAAGCACTCCTTTTCCAGCCGAAAGCAACGGCTCGATCCATGGCATGTTGTTGAACACTTGAATGCTGATGATTCGATTGACTATCGACACATCCACCATGGTGATTCCCAACTGCTCCATATCCAAATTGAACAACAGGCGGCAATTGTCCGAATCGAGTTGTCCGCCATCTTTTTTCTTTGATTCAATCTGGATGAATGCGTTCTGCTCCCCTTGGTCGGTTCGCAGCGGTATTTGCATAACGATCTGAGCCAATGCTTGATTCGGCGGCTGGACCAGCATGAGCTGCTGACCGGTTACTTGCGCAAGTAAACTGTCTGCCGCCTCCTTCAGCCCTGGCGATTGATGGGCAGCTGGGCTTTGGGCGATTTGCATGGCAAGCGACTTGATGTTCTCCAGTGTATCGGCTTGCTGCGGGTCGATTTTGCCCGTCACGCTTTGCTGCAGAAGATGCCTTTCATGTGTGATGCCCAATTGTCGAAACAGCTCTTTCAGCGGATTGGCTGTCTCCGGAGAGGAAACATCCGGTTGGCCGGAAACCGAGCGGGCATCGTCTGCTGAATGGGGCGATTGTACGTGGGATTTTACCGTTTGCGCCTCGGGTTGACCGGTACTTCCCACAAATGGTCCCTCTTGTACCTGCCCCCCTTTTTGCGTGGGCTGTGGCTGTGAGACTGTCGATGGTGATACGCCTGAATCCGCGCCACCGCTCGCCTGATTATGCTGCAACAAGCCTTCTTTCGGGACTGACACCGGAAGATCAGCAGGTTGTCCAGTGCGCACATCCATACGTTCCGTCCCTTTTTGCTGTGGTTGACTGCCTGCTCCTGTGGTGATCGAATCGATCAAGTTCCCCAACACGGCGAGCCGCTCCTTCAATTGCAAAGCGGTCTGCTTCAGAGCGGCAGTGGAATCTGGAGTAGCTGTGCTTTGCTGGTTCACGCTTTCTGCTACGGAAGCCTGTTCAGCTGTCCCTTTGCTCAATCCGTCTGTCTCAGCCGTAGTGGAGGCTAAAAACCGGTCAAGCTCATGAGCGACAGCCTGCAGCGCCGTCCCGATCGTTTGTGTCGGGGACAGGAACGCCTTAACCGCTCCTACCACGTCTTTGGTCAACGGCAAGCCGCGTTTCATCGCCAAGACGAATGCCTCGGTCGTTGCAGCAGAAGGGGACAGCGATTTGGCTACCGCTTCAAAGGAATTCACGATCTCTTTTGTGATCGGGGCGTTCTCTTTCACCAATGTCTGTACGATCCCCTGGCTGTCTTTTGATTCGGGAATTCCCAGCGACTTCATCAAGCCGTCGATGGTCGGTGCCTGTGCTTGCTGCGGACGCTCTGTGTCCGTCAACACTTTCAGCGTGACCATTCCGGATGTTGGCTGCACCTGCAGCCATGCCTTTTGCCCCGCTTCCAGGCTGGCTTCCAGCTTGGCCATGACCGGCATGCCGCCGATCTGCACAAGTGCCAGATTGTCCGGAAACAGCTTTTGCACCGTTCCGCGAAAAACTTGCCCCGGGATGAATTCAACGGGCGTTGCGCTTTGTACAGCTGCTCTTCCGACAAACGATTGCAGCAATTGCGATGTTTGCAGCACGTGTTGCTCCCCCCTTTTTATTCGCCGGTGACCCACTCCTTCACGCCGGTAAATGAACGCCGATGAATCGGTGATGGGCCGTACGCTTCTATCGCAGCCAAATGTTCTTTCGTCCCGTATCCTGCATGTTTCTCAAAGCCGTATTGCGGATAGTGCCGTGCGTATTCTTCCATGAGCCGATCGCGCGTCACCTTCGCCACAATCGATGCCGCCGCGATCGAAACGCTTGCCGCATCCCCGCCGATGATGGGCACTTGTTCAAATGGCAAATTCGGCAATGTAACGGCGTCGATCAGGCACACGTCAATCGGCACGGATATGGCGGCGATCGCGAGCTTCATCGCTTCTTTCGTCGCCTCCAAAATGTTGATCTGATCGATTCGTTCCGCATCGACTGTCCCGATGCCGACGCTGGTCGCTTCTGCCACGATCCGCTCATACAGTCTGTTTCGCTCGGCGACAGGCACTTTTTTCGAGTCATCCAATCCTGGCAAAACGAGATCTTCCGGCAGCACGACAGCGCAGGCCACAACCGGCCCTGCCAGCGGTCCGCGCCCTACCTCATCGATTCCTGCTATGTATCGCTTGCCTGCTTGACGCTGTGCACGCTCAAAACGGTTCATTTCGTTCCATTTGGCTTCCAGCATCGCCTTCTTGGCAGCTCGCTGTTCGATTTGCTTATAGAGAGCCTGTACGCCTTTTCGCTGGTCCTCGCGCAGCATCGCGAGCAACTCGGCGGACGGTTCTTGCGTGCGTTCCAATTCCGTTCGTATTTCTGTTATCGACATTTCCGCTAGTTTCATTGATCGGTTTCTCCCTTACCTATGCTTCTTTTCTTATTTTGGCGATAGACAGACGGTACGTCAAATCATTTTCGATTCCAGCCCGCCCGTGTTGCACGAAAAAAAAGCCGCTGACCGCAACAGTCAACAGCTTTCCGTTTCATTCGTTTGTTCAAGCCAATCCACCGGCCGTTCGATGGTGATGGTGCCAAGTTTACCGGAACGCAGCTCGCGGAGAAAAATTTCCCCTGCCTTATCGTAATCGATATGGCCGCCTGACACCAAGCAACCGCGTTTTCTTCCGACTTCCTCAAGCATGGTCAGCTTGTCTTCCGGCAGTTCCTTGAGCTTGAACCGCTCAATCAGCTGTTCCGGATAGTATTTCATCATATACTCGATCACGAACAGGGCAACCTCGCCAAAATCAATCAGCTCATCCTTGATCGCGCCGCTTGCCGCCAAGCGCAAGCCAACCATCGGGTCCTCGAATTTGGGCCACAAAATCCCAGGCGTGTCCAGCAAATCCAGCGTATCGCCCATCTTCACCCACTGCTGGGCTTTGGTTACCGCCGGCCGGTCGCCTGTTTGGGCCACCGAGCGCTTCGCCAGCCGGTTGATCAGCGATGATTTGCCGACATTCGGAATGCCGAGAATCATGATGCGCACGGCACGCGCCTGCATGCCGCGCTCCGTCCGCTTGTTCAGCATATCGGCTGCCAGCTCGTGGCACAGCTCAGGCAATTTGCCGACCCCTTTGCCGGAGAGCGCATCGATCGGCAACGTCCGCAGCCCCTGCTCCTTGAAGTAATTGATCCACAGGCTGGTTGCTTTTTCATCCGCCAAGTCGGCCTTATTGAGCAAGATCAGACGCGGCTTTCCGCTCACGATCTCATCGATCATCGGATTGCGGCTCGATAACGGCAGACGGGCATCCAGCAGCTCGATCACCACGTCAATTTGTTTCAGTCTTTCGGTCACCTGGCGCCGCGCTTTTGCCATATGCCCCGGAAACCATTGAATCGTCAATACGTTCACCTACTTCACGTAAATCCGGTCTAGCGGGTCAACCGTCCTTCTTGAATGGGCCAGAACACGAACTCCGCCCGGCCTACCACCGTACCCAAATCCACAGGGCCGATCATGCGGCTGTCCCGGCTGTTTTGCCGATTGTCACCCATGACGAAAATGTGGTTGGGCGGGATTTGGATCGGCCCAAAATTCTCGGTTAACGGCAAGCCTTCCGCTTTCGCTTCTTCCCGTTTTTTGGCCAAGTAAGGCTCGTCCACTTTTTTGCCGTTGATAAACAGCTCATCATCTCGGACTTCCACCGTTTCACCCGCTACCCCGATTACCCGTTTGATATAATCCTTGTCAGCTTCAGCGTGGAAAACGATAATATCGCCACGCTGCGGTTTGGAGAGATAATAAATCGCTTTGTTGACGACCAAGCGCTCATTGTTATGTAATGTTGCTTCCATCGATTCGCCTTCTACAATAAATGGCGCAAACAGAAACGTCCGAATGAAAAAGGCAAACACGAGTGCGATAACCAGAGCTTTGATCCATTCCCACGCTTCTTTTTTCCCCTTGCTGGAGGAAGTCGCAGTCGCTTCACTCATCTTTATTATCCTCCTGCTATTCCGTTTTCTTGCGTCATAATTTTAGAAAACCTGGCTGCGCCATGCTTTTTGGCGAAGCCGCGGTTGCCCTTATACTGGATAAGAATTTTATAAATTCTTATCTGTATGAAAAAGGAGGACTGGAAATCCAGACCTCCTTCTTCTAAGCGATACCAGATTGTATCACCTTACGTTCATTATCGGCGAATTTCTTTAATACGAGCAGCTTTACCCACGCGCTCACGCAGATAGTACAGCTTCGCACGACGAACTTTACCGTGGCGAACGATTTCAATTTTATCGATTTTCGGTGTATGCACCGGGAATGTACGCTCAACACCAACACCGTACGAAATTTTACGAACAGTGAAAGTCTCGCTAATACCGGTACCGCGACGGCGGATTACAACGCCTTCGAAGAGCTGGATACGCTCGCGCTGACCCTCGATAACCTTAACGTGAATACGAACCGTATCACCAGGACGGAAAGCAGGAAGATCCTGTTTCAGTTGTTCTTGTGTTAATTCACGGATCACTTGTTTCATTGTGAATTCCCTCCTTCCAATCAGACGTTCTTACTCGTGCTTCTCACACAGCCGTTTGCCGTGCTGCGAGTAGCGGACCGCCTTAGTCAGCGGGCAAAATTGCCACAAGAAGTATAATAGCATATCGCCCAGAACTGTTCAAGTCTATTCTTCCTATTTTTTTCATCCGACTCGAAGATTTCTGCTTCTTATGTTTCCTCGCGAATCTCGCGCAGCAGTTTTTTCATCTCCTCGGTCAATTCAATCCGTTCCAACAGCTCCGGCCTGCGCGCAAGCGTGCGTCGCAGCGATTCTTTCAGCCGCCAGCGCTCGATATTGGCGTGGTGGCCGGACAATAAGATGTCAGGCACCTTCCAGCCGCGGAACTCGGCCGGGCGCGTATAATGCGGGTATTCGAGCAAGCCGGTGGAAAAGGAATCGGTGACCGCCGAGCTTTGGTTGCCCAACGCTCCCGGCAAAAGGCGCACGATGCTGTCGACGACCACCATCGCCCCCAGCTCGCCGCCGGTCAGCACATAATCGCCGATGGAAATTTCATCAGTCACCAGATGCTCGCGGATGCGCTCATCATAGCCTTCGTAATGCCCGCACAAAAACACGAGATGCTCCTCTTTGGCAAGTTCCTCGGCCATTTTTTGATGGTATGGCTTGCCCTGTGGACACATGAGGATGACTCGTGGCTTGGCATCCCCTGAAACCGCCTCGACGGCCCGGAAGAGCGGGTCCGGCTTAAGCACCATCCCGCCGCCGCCGCCGTATGGGGTGTCATCCACCGTGCCGTGCTTGCTTTCCGAGTAGTCCCGGAAATTGGTCACATGAAACGACACGATCTCCTTTTCAGCCGCCTTGCCGAGAATGCTTGAGCCAAGCACCCCGTGAAACATTTCTGGAAACAGCGTTAATATGTCAATCCGCATCTTTTCCTCCTAGAGCAGCCCTTCCATCAGATGGCACACGATCCGCTTGTTCTCGATATCCACCTGCTTGATGCACGCGTCAATGTAGGGAAGCAGGATTTCGCCGCGCTTTCCTTTTACGACCCACACGTCGTTTGCGCCTGGCTGCAGCACCTCTGTCAGCTTGCCCAGCTCCTCGCCTTCTTCTGTGAACACCTGGCAGCCGATCAGCTGATGAATGTAAAACTCACCGTCGCGGTTCGGGATCAGATCGTCCTCGGAAACTTTCAGCTCGCCGCCTTTGTATTTTTCCACGGCTTCAATGGAATCGAAGCCTTCGAAGGTGAGCAGCTCAAATTCCTTGTGCTGCCGTCTTGTCGCAACCTTCACTTCGATCGGCTTTGTAAGCGTCGGATGGAACAGAAGAAGAGTCTTCCCTTTTTTGAACCGCTTATCGGGGAAATCGGTCGTCGAAATCACCCGGACTTCACCCTTGAGACCTTGGGTGTTCACCAGCTTGCCCACCGTATAATAATTCGTTTGTTCCATTTCGTTCTCCCCCTTGGCGGATGGCATGTACAATTCCGTCTTTTACAATGATTTCCGTTCCGGTCATGATGTCATTCCAGTTGTCTCCGATTTGCACCTGCACGCTGCTTTGCACCGTCGTATAGGGCAGTTCACTGCCGATCGGCAGCTGTTGGGACTGCTCCAGCTGGAATTGAATCCGCTCCAGCTTCTCCCTGCGGTTCTTTTCCTCCCGTGCAATCCGCTCCTCTGCCTGCTGGCGAGCAGCCTGCGACTTGCCTTGCGCTTCGTGCAGCAGCCTTTTTGAATAGAATTCCCACTGTCGCAATTCTTCTTGCACCTGTCTGATTTGCGCCTCATATTCGTGACGCAGCCGTTCGCGCGATTGCTCTGTCAAAATCAATTTCACAGGAATTTGCCGTTGTATCGTGATCACACGCATCCCTCCTGGCAAGAACGTTGAAGAAAAACGTTGAAAAAAGACTGGGAGCATGCCTCCCAGTCTTTACTCAGACAATTTCAACCGTGATACGCTTGTCTGCTTGTGCAGCAGCGGCTATCACTACGGTTCGCAGTGCCTTGGCAATTCGTCCTTGTTTGCCGATGATCTTGCCCATGTCATCTGGATGAACGGACAACTCGAAAACAAGGAGGCGCTCTTTGTCGACTGCGTTCACTCGTACTTCTTCAGGATGATCGACGAGAGCTTTAGCGATCGTTTCGACCAACTCTTTCATGTCACAACCCCCGCACGAGATTCTTACTTACCGTATTTGGTTTCATGAACTTTTGCGAGAACGCCCGCTTTGGAGAGCAGGTTGCGCACTGTATCAGTTGGAGCTGCACCGTTCAAGATCCATTGAACAGCTTTCTCCGAATCGATATTGACAACAGCCGGTTGAGCGACTGGATTGTAGTAACCGATCTCTTCGATAAAGCGGCCATCACGTGGGGAACGAGAATCTGCTACAACTACACGGTAGAAAGGAGCTTTCTTGGAACCCATACGTTTCAGACGGATTTTTACTGCCATGTTGTTTCACCTCCTATATTGGTCAACGGTATACGTTGGAAAACTTATATGTGAACTATCGCACAGGTGCGAAAGAAGTTCAACCTCGTCGTTTTACTTGAACGGTGGCTTGAAATTGAATGGGAAGTTCATGCCGCCTTTTTTCTTGTCGTCCGGCATCATTGGCAAACCGCCTTTGTTACCAAACGGAAGCTGCAGGCCTCCACCCTTTTTCTTGCCCAATTTGTTCATTTTTTTGTTCATCTTCTCGGACATGCCGGAGAACTGCTTCATCATCTTCTTCATTTCTTCGAACTGCTTGATGAACCGGTTGACTTCCTGTACGGTCGTGCCGCTTCCTGCCGCAATCCGTTTCCGACGATTGGCATTGAGAAGGTCGGGATTGGCGCGTTCCGCCTTGGTCATCGACTGAACGATGGCTTCCGTGCGGCCCAGCTGCTTTTCATCCACTTTCAAATCCTTCATCTTGTTCATGCCTGGCAGCATGCCGAGCAAATCTTCCAGCGGCCCCAGCTTGCGCATTTGCTGCATGGAGTCGAGGAACATGTCAAAGGTGAACTCCCCTTGACGCATTTGCTTTTCCATCTGCTTGGCCTTTTCCTCATCGACCGCTTCCTGCGCTTTTTCAATCAGGCTGAGCACGTCGCCCATCCCCAAAATACGCGAGGCCATCCGGTCAGGGTGGAACGGTTCCAAAGCATCGAGCTTCTCGCCCATCCCGGCGAACTTGATCGGTTTGCCGGTCACCGCCTTGACGGAGAGCGCCGCACCGCCGCGCGTATCGCCATCCAGCTTGGTCAAAATGACACCGGTCAGCTCCAATTGCTGATTGAAGCTATCCGCTACGTTGACCGCGTCCTGACCTGTCATCGCATCGACAACCAGCAGGATTTCATCAGGCTTGGCTACTTCGCGCACCTGCTTCAGCTCATCCATCAGCGCTTCGTCGATATGCAGGCGGCCTGCGGTATCGAGGAGCACGTAATCGAGATGGTTCGCTTTCGCATGTTCCAGCGCTTGTTTGGCGATTTCCACCGGGCTTACTTTGTCACCCAGTGCGAACACAGGGGCGCCAACTTGTTCCCCTAACACTTGCAATTGCTTGATTGCCGCTGGACGATAAATGTCGCAGGCAACCAGCAAGGGTTTCCGGTTTTGTTTTTGCAGATATTTCGCCAGCTTGCCGGTCGTCGTGGTTTTCCCTGCCCCTTGCAAACCAACCATCATGACAACGGTCGGTGCTTTCGGTGCGACAGCGATCTTGGCCACGTTACCGCCCATCAGCTCAGTCAGCTCTTCGTTTACCACCTTGATGACCATTTGGCCCGGGGTCAAACTTTTGAGCACATCTTGGCCGATTGCCCGTTCCTTGACGCGGGCGACGAAATCTTTTACTACTTTGAAGTTAACGTCTGCTTCCAGCAGGGCAAGTCGCACTTCGCGCATCGCTTCGTTAACCGATGCCTCGTCGATCTTCCCTCTGCCGCGCAGTTTGTCAAACGCGCTTTGCAGACGGCTGGCTAAGCTTTCAAATGCCATGCGAGCCCCTCCTATTCCATCTCTGACAGCATGTGAAGCAAAGTTTTCAGCTTATCTCTCGCTGCGCTTTCTTGAAGCTCTTCTACCAGTCCTGCCATCTCTTGATATACTGCCTGACGCCGTTCGTGGCGAACAAGCAGCTGAAGCTTCTCTTCATATTCGAAAAGCTGCTTCTCGGCTCGCTTGATGTGGTCGTAGACGGCCTGTCTGCTGACCTCATGCATTTCAGCGATTTCGCCGAGCGACAAATCATCCAGGTAGTACAGCTCCAGGTACTCACGTTGCTTGCCCTTTAGGAGCATCGCATAAAAGTCAAACAAGAGATTTACCTGATTGGTTTTCTCTAACATCGAACCAATCCTTTGCTGTGAGGTACTCGACTATCTCTGTAAAGATTTTTTCTTTACAGCGACGTTTATTATAGTACCCAATTCACATCTGACTGTCAAGCTTTTTTGTTGACATCATTTTTTACTCTTCAGACGTCCGGGCAAAAATCAGATGATCCTCCCAAACGCCGTTAATGTTGAGGTACCGCTTGGACAGTCCTTCGTTGCGAAAACCTGCTTTTTCGAGCACACGGATGGAACGAACGTTATGCGGCATCACGCCTGCCTGGACACGGTGCAAGCCCGCCTCGTCAAAAGCGAACCGTACGGCGAGCTTAACTGCTTCCGTCATGAAGCCTTGCCCGTTTTGCGACTGGTCAATGAAATAGCCGATGGTGCAGTTTTGCCAGGCACCGTTACTCCTTTTCTTCCGTTTCTTTTTCTTCAATCAGCCCGGCAAACAGCGCATGGACGAATTGCTCCGGATCGAATGGCTGCAAGTCATCCATTTTTTCGCCCAGACCGACGTACTTCACCGGAATTTGCAGCTCGTTGCGGATCGCGATGACGATGCCGCCTTTCGCCGTTCCGTCGAGCTTGGTCAGCACGATGCCGGTGACGCCAGCCGATTGACCGAACGTTTTCGCCTGTGACAGCGCGTTTTGGCCGGTTGTCGCATCCAGCACGAGCAGAACCTCATGCGGCGCATTCGGAATTTCACGCTGCAGCACACGGTACACTTTGTTCAGCTCTTCCATCAGGTTGACTTTGTTTTGCAGACGGCCGGCCGTATCGCACAGCAAGATGTCTGCGCCGCGCGATTTGGCGGCATGGACGGCATCATAGATCACCGCTGCCGGATCAGCGCCCTGCGAGTGCTTGATCACCTCGACGCCGACGCGATCGCCCCACACTTCCAGCTGCTCGATCGCTGCCGCGCGGAACGTGTCGCCTGCCGCCATGATGACTTTTTTGCCCTGCTGCTTGAACATGTGCGCCATTTTGCCGATCGTCGTCGTTTTGCCTACGCCATTGACGCCGACAAACAAGATCACGTTCAGGCGGCCCGTTTCCACATTCAGCTCCGTGCTGGCCGTATCGTCGTTTTTCAGCAGATTGACCAGCTTCTCGGACAAAATCGGCTGCAGGTCAAGCGCGTTTTCGATTTTATGCTTGCGTACCTCGGAGCGCAGCTCATCGATCAGCTCCATGACGGTATTGACGCCGACATCGGCTGCGATCAAAATCTCTTCCAGCTCTTCAAAGAAATTTTCGTCCAGCTTTTTGTAGCGGCGGACCAGATCTTCGACCTTTTCCACCAGCAAATCGCGGGTTTTGGCCAGACCGTCGGTAAACTTCTGGGTGACAGCCTCCGATTTTTGCACGATCGCATCTTTTAGTCGTTTGAAAAAGCTCATCGTTCACGTTCCTTCCTTGTTCATTAAGAGGCGCTTTCGATCATCTTTTTGGTATCTTCCAGCTTGACGGAAACCAGCTTGGATACGCCGCCTTCCTGCATGGTGATGCCGTACAGCACGTCCGCCGATTCCATCGTCCCTTTGCGGTGCGTAACGCAGATGAATTGGGTCTGCCCGCTGAATTGGCGCATGTACTCGGCAAAGCGGGTCACGTTCGCCTCATCCAGTGCGGCTTCCACTTCATCCAATACGCAGAACGGCACCGGTTTGACTCGCAAAATGGCAAACAGCAAGCCCATCGCGGTCAACGCGCGCTCCCCACCGGAGAGAAGCGCCAGGTTTTGCAGCTTCTTGCCCGGGGGCTGGGCCACGATGTCGACACCGGTTTCCAGCAAATTGTCCGGCATCGTCAGGATCAGATCGGCACGCCCTCCGCCGAACAGCTGAACGAACACGTCGCGGAACTGCTCGCGGATTTCTTCAAACGTTTCTTTGAAGCGACGGGACATTTCCGTATCCATTTCCTCGATAACCTGATAGAGCATGGCTTTCGCTTCCGACAGATCGGCTTCCTGCGAGGAGAGGAACTGCATTCGCTCAAACAGGCGCTCGTATTCCTCGATGGCACCGAGATTGACCGTGCCCAGCGCTGTGATTTTTTGCTTCAACTGAGCGACTGCCTGCTGTTCCTGTGCAAGCTCGCCTTGTGCCGGATATTTTTGCTTCGCCAGATCATAGCTCAGCTCATATTCTTCCGTCAATTTATTCAACAGATGATCGAGTTCGACGTCGTACCGGTTCGTTTTCACTTCTTCCTGATGGGCGGCATCCTCGAGCGCTTTCACTTTTTTACGGATGTCTTTGGCGGCAAGCTCCACTTGCTCGAGCTGGCTGTATAGGAGCGCCCGCTCGTTGCGGCGCTCGCTGATCAGTCCGGCCACTCGTTCCTTGTCGGCCCGCAGCTCGGCGATTTTGCTTTCCAGCTCTGCCTCGACCAATTCATTGCTGCCTTCCAGCTCGTCGAGCGAGGCCAGCGTCCGGTTCGCTTCCTCCCACTCCGCCGAAAGCGTCTTAAGCTGCTGTGTCAGGCGATCGACCTGCTCCAGACGCGCACGGTGCTCCTCTGCCGCTTGGGCACAAGCTACTTTCAGCGATGTGATCCGCTGGTTCATCTCTTCCTTGCTCGCGATTTGCGCCTGGCGTTTCGCTTCCGCCTCGGCAATCGTTTGGGACAGCTGCTCTTCCTCGCGCGCCAGCTCAGCAAGCCGCGCTTCCAGCTGTGCGAGTTTGGCCTGCGATTCCGCTACTTCTTTTTGGCACGCTTCCTTGTCTTGCTCGAGCATGTAGAGTCGATCGGACAGCGTCCGCCCTTCCGAATGCGTCTGCTGGGCCAAGCTTTTCAGCTCCTGCTCCTTGACGCGCAGCGACTCCCCTTCGTTGCGCAGCCGCTCTTGCTCCTGCTCCCGCTGTGCAGCTAGCGCGCGGTGGGCACGGATGACCGTCTCCTGCTCCTCGATTTGCGCGGCGAGTGCGGCCATGGTCGCTTCCAGCTCTTCTGCCTGCCGGTTGCGCCCAAGCAGGTTCGTGGAGTTCTTTTTCAGCGCCCCCCCTGTCATGGAACCGCCCGCATTGACGATGTCCCCGTCCAGGGTGACGATGCGGTAGCGGTAGGAGAAGGAGCGCGCCACACGGTTCGCCTGTTCCAGCGTTTCGGTGACGATCACATTGCCGAGCATGGATTCCACGATCGCTCGGTATGTATCCGAGAACGAAACGAGTTCGCTTGCGATCCCGACGACGCCTTCCGCCTGCTCCAGCTTGCGCCGGTCCTCTGCGCCAAGCTGTCGCGAGCGAATGACATCGAGCGGCAAAAACGTCGCCCGTCCGGCATTGTGCTTTTTCAAATAGGCGATCGCTTCGCGGCCCGCCGCTTCGTTTTCCACGACGACGTTTTGCAAGGCGCCGCCCAAGGCAACCTCGACCGCCGTTTCGTACCGCTCCGGCACGGTCACCAGCTCTGCAACCGCCCCGTGGATGCCGGCAAAGCCTTTTTCCCGCGCTTTTAAAATCTCTTTCACGCCTTGCTGGAAACCGGCGAAATCCGCCTGCATTTCCTTCAGCAAATCGAGGCGGGATTTGGTTGCCTCGCGACGCTGTTCCATCTGCTGCAACGCGCGGCGCTGCGCTTCCAGCTCCTGCTGGCCCTGGCGCTGCTCTTCCATCAGCTGCTTGTAGGATTCCAGTGCGGACACGATGCCGCGCTCGATCTCTTGCAGCGATTGCTGAATCTGCTCGACTTTTCCCAGACGCGCCGCTTCTTCCTCTTGCAGACGGGTATGCTCTTGCGCAAAACGGGCGAGGCGTGCCTCATTGGCTGCGATCAACTGCTGTTCCCGGCGCACTTCATTGCGCTGGTTGGCCGATTGATTCATCGTTTCAAAATAATCGCCTTTCAGCCGGTCGACATCGTCAGTAAGAGCCTGAACCATATTGGCAAGCTCCGCCTCGGCCTCTGCAAGCAACGCTTCGGTTTCGCGGCGCTTTTCTTTTGCATTGGCTGCCTTCTCCTGCTCAGCCGCAAGCTCGCTGTCTACGTCGCGCTGCTTTTGCGTCAAACGGTGCATCTGCTCCATCGTTTGTTTGCGGTTGGATGCAAGGTTGCGCAGCCGTTCCTTCAAAACTTCGCGCTGCCCTTCCACCTTTTCCGTCTCTTCGCTCACTTCAAGCAGCACTTGCTGCAGCTCGTCGAGCGACTGATCCAGCTGGTTGACCTTCAGCTTGGCTTGCTCGACATCCGCTTCTTTTGAAGACGCTTCGGTCGAATGCGCGATCAGCTCTTCTTTCAGCTGCTCCGCCTTTTTGCTCGCTTCCTGCCACTTCTCATGCGTCAAATCAATTTGCTGCACATATAAGGCCACTTCGCGTTCCACCAGCTGCTGGTGCAATGTTTTATACGTTTTGGCTGTCTCTGCCTGTTCGGAGAGCGGACCGATCTGTTCGTTGATTTCGCCCACAATATCGTGGATGCGCACCAGATTTTGCTCCGTCTCCTCCAGCTTTTTCTGAGCCTCGCGCTTGCGGTTCTTGTACTTGACGATCCCCGCTGCCTCCTCGAAAATTCCTCGTCTTTCTTCGGACTTGGTGCTCAAAATCTCTTCAATTTTGCCCTGTCCGATGATCGAGTAGGCTTCGCGCCCAAGCCCGGTATCCATGAACAGCTCCATAATATCCTTTAAACGGCACGCACGTTTGTTAATCGAATATTCACTGTCGCCAGAACGATAGACACGGCGCGTGACCGTCACCTCGGAATACTCCAGATCAAGCGAACGGTCGGTATTATCCAATGTCAACGATACTTCTGCAAAGTTGACCGGCTTTCGCGAATCGCTTCCGGCGAAAATAATATCTTCCATTTTTGCACCGCGCAGCGACTTGGCGCTCTGCTCCCCCAACACCCAGCGGATGCTGTCGGAAACATTGCTCTTTCCGCTCCCATTCGGCCCTACGACGGCGGTCACGCCAGGCACGAATTCGAACTCTGTGCGGTCCGCAAACGATTTGAAGCCGATCAGCTCCAGGCGTTTTAAGTACATGCGTACTCCTCCTACCAGAAACGCTCCCGATGAATCCAGGAGCAAAAAAATCGCTTTAACTGTATTATTCTATCATAACCGCGTGTATTAGCGAAGAAGGGCCTCAAGAATCATGCGATACGGGCAGGCGAACGGTGAATTGGGTCCCGCGTTTCTCCTCGCTTGTCACCTCTATTGTCCCCCCGTGCAGCTCGACGATCGACCTGGTGATGGATAGCCCCAGTCCCGTACCGCCGGATTTGCGCGTCCGGGCGGAGTCAATCCGGTAAAACCGGTCAAACAGATGGGGAAGGTGCTCTTGTCCGATGCCGGTTCCGTTGTCCTTCACCGCCAGCACCAGGCAATCGGAATCTTGCCAAAGCGAAAGGCCGATCACGCCGCCGGCCGCATCTGTATGCTGAACAGCATTTTGAAACAGATTGAGGATAACTTGTTTGATGCGATCCTGGTCAAAGCGGGATTCGCGTTCCGCCCGGATGTCAAACTCCACTCGGCGCGACCCTGCCAGCAGCAGCAGCTGCGCTTCCATCTGCGCGATGATCTGGTCGAGGCGGCCATTGGTCAGATGGATGGAAGGAGCCCGATCCACTTTCGCCAAAAACAGCAGGTCATTCACCAGCTTGTTGACACGCTCCGACTCGCAGTACATGCTGTGCAGGGCATCATCGAGCTGGGCCGGATTTGCTGCTGCACCGCGGAGCAAGACTTCCAGAAAACCGTGGATCGAGGTCAATGGCGTGCGCAATTCGTGGGATGCATCCGCGACAAATCGCCTCATGTTTTCCTTTGCCTCCTGTTCAGCCTGAAACGACTGCGCAAGCCGTGCCAAAAGCGCATTGAATGCGGACGACAGCTGATCCGCTTCAAGCAGCCCCTGTTTCACATGCAGCCTCTGATCCAGCTTCGCTGCGTCTATTTGCTCCACTTGCTGTACCATCGTAGAGAGAGGGACAAGAATGCGCCTTAGCACAGGGCGGAACGTCAAAAATCCACCGAGTAAAGCTGCGGCGGACAAAAGCAGAAAGATGCCCATTTGTCTCATCAGCACATCCTGAATCCCCCGCATGCTGGTCGTCACTTGCACGACGCCGACGCGCTTCCCTCGCACCCCCACAGACTGCAGAATCAGCAAACGATTGATCCCGTACTCATCCGGATGAATGCGATACAGCGGCGGTTCATCTCTTGTCGCAGCCAGTGCCTGCTGATAATCCGCGAGCGGCAGCTGCGGTGGTTTGCCATGACCCGCACTCCCCAATAAATCCGTAAAAGTCCCTTTGGCATCGATGAACGCCAGCGTGACGTCCGGGAGGCGCATCAATTGAAACGGGACGTATGATTTGTTTTCCACTCCTTCCCTCCAGATTTCGAAGGGAACCGACTGAATTTGGCTTTTGATGCTCATCACCATGTTTTTCATCAAAAAATCTTTCATCAGTACATATTGGAAAAAGCCGATCAATAAAAGCAAGCCGGCCAACAGGAATAGCGTCCGGGACAGCACTTGATAGCGTAACGAACGACGGTTGATCGAAAAAAAGCGTGTCGAGCTGGTTTTCACGGCAAATCCACCCGGTACCCCGCACCGCGAATCGTGCGGATCAACGTATGATCCAGATCCCCCAATTTCTCCCGAATCGAGCGAACGTACACTTCCACAATATTTTCCTGACCGCCGAAGTCGTAGCCCCATACGCGGGTCAAAATCGTCGCCTTGCTGAGCACGATCCCCTGATTCAGCAGCATGTATTTCAACAGCTCATATTCTGTGGTCGAGAGGGCGAGCACGCGATTATGATACGTAATCTCGCGTCTGGCGTCATTGATCCGAAACGGCCCGATGGCCACGTCACTGAGCAAATGGGGAAATTGGTTGCGAATCCGGGCCTGGATGCGGGCGAGCAATTCCTGAAAGCTGAACGGCTTGATCATGTAATCATCGGCACCGAGCGTAAGTCCTTTCACCCGGTCCTCGACCTCCTCCTTTGCCGTCAGCATGATGATCGCGACGTTGCCAGCGCTCTTCAGCATGCGGCACACTTCAAAGCCGTCGATGCCCGGCATCATAATGTCGAGGATGACGATGTGCGGCTGGAAGTCGTGGGCAACATTCACCGCCTCGATCCCTTCCTCGGCGGTCCTCACCTCATACCCTTCGTTGCGCAGCCCCAATTCCAGAAATTTTCGTATGCTCTCTTCATCATCGACGATCAATACCTTAATCTCACTCGGCTGTACCATCTTCGCTCCTCCTTGCTGTTGTTACTGCGTTCCTCTCTAACTATAATGATTCGCCAGCATGATTTCTTGCGTTCCCCTTACCTTTCAGCAAACTTTCAGCTACCATTCATCCACGTTTCAGGTTCATCTTTGATACTAGGGAGAACAAAACCGTATGAACAGGTAAAGGAGCATCTCACATGAAAACAACGCGAAAACTTCATCTTTGGATCGGCATCATCACGTCTCTGTTTATTTTAATGGAATCGATAACGGGGCTGTTGATCTCCGAGCCTTGGCTGATCGGTGCAAGCGAAATGAATCGAAAAGGCTTCCCGATGCAGCAGATGGAAAATGGCGCCGCAACAGCAACAGCCTCTGCCGATGCCGCCACAATCGCCAATGCGCAAACCCCAACACAATCCGCCGCCGGACAAGACAGTCATGCCGGAGCAAACAGCGGCTTTCGCGGAGAACGCGAAAACCAATCGAGCTTGATGGGAATCATCCGCGGACTGCACGAAGGCAAGTTCAGCGGCGCTAATCTCAAATGGATCGTGGATTTGACCGCAATCAGCATGATCATCTTGACGATCACCGGCATTACGCTGTCCTTGCGTGTACTCCGGGCACAGCGCAATCAACGAAAAAAGGCGCTCGCCAACCAAGAAGCGATTTCTTCTCAATGAAGCAACCATCAACATACAACAAACACCCGCTGATCGGCGGGTGTTCGTCATTGTTCCCCTATTCGGTTTTAAACTGTCCGATGACGCCAGACAGCTCTTCCGCCACGCCCGTCAGCTCTTGGGCGATCGTAGCCAGTTGTTGGACCGCACGGCTTTGCTCAACCGAGCCCGCCGCCACCTGTTCGGATGCAGCGGATGTTTGGCGCGTGACATCGGCGATTTGCCCGAGATAGTCATCGAATTCTTTGCGGGTTCGATCCAGTTGAACGATTGTCCGGCTCAAATTGGCAGCGATGCCTTCGATCTGACTGGAAATGGCACCAAGCCCTTCGAACGATTGCTGGGTTCGGCGGAACGCCTCCCTTTGCTCGCTGACCAGCTGCTTGCTTTCATCAATTTGCACCGTCATCTCCTCGGTGCGCGCTGCGAATGATTGCAAGATCGCATCGATCTGCATGATCGCTTGTGCCGACTGGTCAGCCAGCTTGCCAACCTCATTGGCGACAACGGCGAACCCTTTGCCATGCTCGCCGGCGCGTGCCGCTTCAATCGAGGCATTGAGCGAGAGCAACCGGGTTTGATCGGCGATTTCTTTTACTTTCAAGCCGATGTCCGCCGCATCTGCCGACGCCTGCCGCAAATGGATCGAGGCAGACTGCAGGTCCTCAAACGACTGTGTGCTTTTATTTCCGCGCTCCAAAAGCGTGCGGAACAGCTCCTGCGCTTCCGTACCCGCACGAGCCAGCTCGACGGCCACATCCTTGAATCGGTCGACGCTCGTTGCAACTTCCTCGACTGCATGTTTCACTTCTTTTGATTTTTCCACGGCATGTTCCAGTTGTTCCGACTGATGAACGGCCCCTGCCGCCACCTCGTTCATGACGCTTGAGAGTTCCTCGCTTTGGGCGAGCGTTTCCTCGGAGATCGCCGCGGTGTTTTGCGAATGGTCGCGCAGTACGGCGACGTTCGCTTTCACGCGCGCAACCAGCTCTTTCATGCTTTCGATCATGCGGTTGTTGTAATCGCTGATGTCGCCCAGCTCATTGCCGAGTGTGCGAACCGAACGCACCGTCACATCCCCGTTCGTCACCTGTTCCATGCTCGCCTTGACCGAATTGATCTGTTTGATCATCCGCTCCACGAACAGCGTGATGATCGCAAGCGAAACGAGCAAAAGCAGGGTAACAGCCGGGATGAGAATGCGCAGCGAGAATCCGCGCATTTGCGCTTCGACTTCATCGACGGTTTGGGCGGAAATGGCGATCGATAAGTAACCGAACGTCTGTGCATCGTTCTTGAATGGAATGACGACGGTAAAATACTTGCCCCATTTGGGATCATCGGTAATGTCGGATACCAGGTAGCCGTTTTGCTTGATGGCCGCGACATCGAGATCATCGTTCATGATCGGTTCGCCGTAAGGGGCTGCTTGTTCCCGAGGCAGGCCGTCGATGATCACGCTCCATTTCCCGTTTACCTGCCCCAATGTATTCAAATACATCGCGCCTGCGTTCGTCCTCAATTCGTCGAAGCGTGCCCGGAGCTGTTCATACTCGGGCGAGGACCCCGACGGATTTTCCAGAAATTTGCGATAAAGATCGGCGTCAATTTGGTTGTCGAGCCCTCTCACCATTTTGAGCGCGTCTGACTGCAGCGTCGAGAAGGCCGTTTTTTTCACCAAATACAGGCCGAGCGCGCCCGCCGCCACGCTCATTGTTACGAGTACGGCAACGACTGTCCACAACAATGATCCTCTCAATCCCATGCGTCTTCTTTTCATGATTGTACGATTGTCCCCCATTTTTTTCTTTTTGTAAGTTACCTTTTCCCTTATCTATAAAATTCGGCTTTCTACTCGGAATTCTTTACCGTTTTTTTAATGAGTTTGAAAGCACAGGAAAAACAACTATGCAAAAAAGGGCTGCATATGGATCGCAGCCCTTCCCATCGCTTATTTCGTTCGTTGTACCCGCATTCTGCTACGCCAGCTCGCCGCCGTCGATCGGAATTTGCTGACCGGTAATGTATTGCGCTTCATCAGAAGCGAGGAAAGCGAACAGTCCCGCTACCTCTTCCGGCATCGCATGGCGCTTGAGCGGAATGTTTTGGTTCACTTGATCCAGCATCTCGGGCGTGTACTCAGCCAATTGCATCGGCGTCAGGACATACCCCGGGCAGATCGTGTTGACGCGAATGGTCGGCGCCAGCTCCAGCGCCATCGTGCGGGCCAGAAGGTTCACCCCGGCCTTAGAGGCGTTGTAGTCGGCATAGTACGGATGACCGACAACACCGTTGGTCGAGGCGGTCATCAGAATGACTCCCTTCCCTTGCGCCAGCATCCGTTTGGCTGCTGCCTGCGCGGTGTAGAAAATACCGTCCAGATTCGTGCCGATCACTTTGCGCCACTGCTCGGGTGTAATATCGACAAAGTTGGCGCGGACGCTGATCCCGGCATTGGCGATCAGCACATCGATCCCTCCCATTTTGGTATCGATTGCCGCAAACACGTCATTGACTTCCTCCGGATTGCTGACATCCACTTTCAACCCGTACGCGATTTCGGGATGCTCTTCCAGCACGCCCGCCAATCTGTCCTGATTAAAATCCAGGATGGTGACGATCGAGCCTTCTGCTGCAAAGCGTAACGCCGTCGCGAGGCCGATCCCGCTGGCTCCGCCGGTAATGACCACCCGTTTATTTTGCAAGCTGTCCACATATTTTCCCGTCGTCATCGTACTCCCCCTCCCCTGCATTTGCGATTCGTTTCCTTAGAAGCGCCTTGCAAAAAGGTTACGTTCCCACTCGCCCACCTGACGGGCATATTTGTCCCATTCCGTCCGCTTCACTTTGATGAATTCTTCCCATATCTCGCGGCCGATGGCGCGAGCCAAAATCGTGTCCTGGCTCAAGCTGTCCATCGCTTCCTCCAGCGTCCGCGGCGCACGCGAGATGCCGCGCTCCTTCATTTCGGTTTCCGTCAGCCAGCTCACATCGTCATTCGCCGGTTCGCCGGGATGGATGCCGTTTTGGATGCCAGCCAAACCGGCTGCAACCAGGCAAGCGGACAAGAGATACGGATTGCACGTGCCGTCCGCTCCCCGGAACTCAAAGCGCCGCGCTCGTCGCTTTTCCGGGATGCGTACCAATACGGAACGATTGCCCGCACCGTAGCAAATATGCGCGGGCGCCCACGTTCCCGGCCGCATCCGTTTGTACGAGTTGATGCTTGGCGCACCGATGGCAATCAGCGATCGTCCGTGCTGCAGCAGGCCGCCAATAAAGTGATACGCTTTTTCCGAAAGGTCGAGCCCGCGCTGGTCGGTAATATCCGAGAACAGATTTTCGCCCGCCTCGTTGTACAGGCTCATGTGCACATGCAGGCCGCTGCCGGCCAAATGATCGAACGGTTTGGGCATCAAGGTGCCGACGAAGCCTTGCTTGCGGGCGATCTGCTTGAACAGATGCTGGAACGTCACCTGATCGTCCGTCGCTTTTAGCGCTGGCTGGTAGCGCAAGTTGATCTCCAGCTGACCTGGGCCGTATTCGCTGGAAATTTGCTCGGTCTTCACATTCATCGCTTCCAAGGAGTAAATGAACTCCTGGATGAACTCCTCCTGAATGTCCACGCCATCGGTCGAGAAGCAATGGCTGTTGTCGGCAGGAACGAGCTTTCCGTTTTCTTCCTTTAGCAAATATGCTTCCTGCTCATACGCCATGTTCAGCGTGCCGCCCAACAGCGATTCCACTTCCGTCAGCAACCGCTTCAGCGCATTGCGCGGGCAGCCGACCCACGGGTCTCCGTTGATGTCGACCAGGTCGCACAGCATGCGCGCGGTATTTTTGCGGTACGGGACGATCGCAAACGTGCTCGGGTCCGGCACCGCAAAAAAGTCGCCGTCTCCCGGTTTGTACATCGGGTCCGGGATGTATTCGTCAAAAATATCGAAGCTCATGATCGCGGCGCTGAAGTTAACCCCTTTTTCCATGGCATCGCGCAGGCTGTCGGGTCGGATCGTCCGGCCGCGCGTGACGCCCGCATAATCCAAAAATTCGATGCGAATGAACTCAATCCCTTTTTCTTCCACCAATGCAAGAACTTCCGCTTTTGTATACATAGCCTTACTCCCCTTCTTCTAGCCAGTTTAAGGCGAACTGTGTGAAAATTTTGCCGCCGATTGGGATGATTGCTTCGTCAAAGTAGAACTGTGGATGATGGAGATCAAAACTGTCCTTTTCCGACTGTCTGATGCCGAGCCGGAAGTAGGTGCTAGGAACCGCTTTGGCAAAATAGCCGAAATCATCGGCCCCCATGGAAGGATGTGGCAGTGTATGCAAATTCGCTTCACCGATAACCTGCCCGGCGCTTTGCGCGAGCCGATGCAAAACGCGGGCATCATTGTTCACAGCCGGATTGCCATCATGGTACAAGACGTTAGCCTCGCCGCCGTATTGCCGGGCGATGCCTTCCACCAGCTCAATGAACTTGCGCTTGCAGTCGAGGCGGACCTCCTCCGTCAGACTCCGGATCGTCCCGTCCAGCGTTACCGCATCGGCGACCACGTTGCTTGCCACGCCCCCGTTGATTTTGCCAACGTGAATGACGAGCGGTTCAACCGGATTGCTCATTTTGACGCGCAAATACTGCAGAGCACGAATGACTTCGGCTGCGATCGCGATCGCATCGACCGCTTGATGCGGGCGCGCACTGTGCCCGCCTTTGCCCGTGATGCGAATGGAAAAATCATCGCAAGACGCGGTAACGCTCCCTTCCCGCACGCCGACGGTGCCAAACGGCAGGTGCGGCCACAGATGCAGGGCCACCGCCGCTTCAATCGTCGGCTCTGCCAGCACACCGGCTTCGATCATGTTTTGGGCTGCTCCATCCGCTTCCTCCCCCGGCTGGAAAATGCAGCGCACCATCCCGCGAAACCGGTCGCGATGCTGCCAGAGATGATAGACCGCTCCGAGCAAAATCGTCGTATGGCCGTCATGGCCGCAGGCGTGCATCACACCCGGGTTTTGGGAAGCAAACGGCACACCGCTCTTCTCCTCGATCGGCAATGCATCGATATCGGCGCGCAGCGCAATGGTGCGTCCCGTGCCCAATCCGCCGTGAATGTCGACGACGACACCTGTCTCACACATGATTTTGCTTGGAATCCCCCACTCCTCGAGCGTCCGGACGATTGTTGCACAAGTTTCATGCTCTGAAAACGACAGCTCGGGATGCTGATGAAGCTGCCTGCGAATGGCGTACAAGTGTTCATCGATGGCAGAATCCCACGTCCACTCTGTCCCGATTGACATGTTCGATTGCTCCTTTCACACACGTGCTGACGGCTCGTTTAGTCAAGCCCGTCAATCCGCTGTAGCCGTTACTGAAGATCCATCTGGATCGGTTTGTCTTTGTACACTTTTGTATGAATAACGATGTAAATAATTCCGAGACAGAGCCAGGCTGAGCCTACTTTAAGCGCAAGCGCGTCCATCGAGGTGATCACGTAGCCGATGACGCACATTCCGATAAGCGGCAGGATCAGGTGGCCAAAAATGTTCTTTGATTTTTTCCGGATCATGAAGTGATTGATCACCGTGATATGCAGGATCAAAAAGCCGGTCAGTGCGCCAAAGTTGACCAGATTGGTGAGCACCGGCATCGCATCTTGAAAGCCGAGGCTGACCACCATGGAGACAATCGCAACCAAAATCGTGCTGACATAGGGGGTTTGGTATTTGGGATGCACTTTGGCGAGCGCACGCGGCAGCTTGCGGTCACGTCCCATCGAAAACAAAATCCGCGAGATGGCCGCCTGGGAAACCAATGCCGAGGATATGCCCCACGAGAACACGGTCGCCAAAATCGCAACGGTCTTGAGCCATGCTCCGCCTGCAATCCCGGCAATGTCATAGAACGCCGTGTCCAGATTGTCGAGCGTCGTACCGCGAGCCAGGTCGCTTGCCACCCATGTTTGGGCGACAAACAGGAAGCCTACCGAAAGTAGTGCCGCCACGCTCGCACGTCCCACCACTTTGTTGCCGCCTTTTACTTCTTCGGCCATCGTGGAAATCGCATCAAAACCGAGAAAGGAAAGCACCGCGATGGATACCGCGCCCATCACGAGATTGATGTTGAAATTTTCGGCATCAAACAGCGGTTTGATCGTGAAGCCGCCGCTGCCTTTTCCCGCAAACAAAGCCGTGATGCCCGCGATTAAAAAGATAAGGAGGACGGTGAACAACAGGATCAACGTATATTTGTTTGCTTTTGCTGTAAACTCGACACCGCGAATGTTGATGAAGGTATTGACCGCGATAAACAGGATAATCCACAGCCACCCCGGTACGCCAGGCACGAGGGCAACCAGAGCGTTGGCGCTCACGACATAGCACAGCGACGGAATGAGGATGTAGTCGAGCAAAATCGACCAGCCGGAAACGAAGCCGACGTATTCATTCAACCCGCGCTGCGCATAGGCGTACACAGAGCCTGCCACTGGAAACGCTTCCGACATTTTGGCATAGCTTAACGCCGTGAAGATCATCCCGGTCATCCCGATCAGGTACGCAAGGGCGACCATGCCTTTGGAGGCATCCGACACGTAGCCGAATACGCCAAACGGCGCGATCGGCACCATAAAAATCAATCCATAGATCAGCAAATCCCAGAAGCTCAGCGCTCGTTTCAATTCTTGTTTATAGCCAAACTCTTCGATCATTCTATATACCCCCCTATTGGTACGCTGGTTGATCTATGATTTTGTGCCCGGGTAAACCTCTTCAAAATTTTTGTAGAGTACGCCTTCCGCAATATGATACGCCACATCCTGGTCGATGTAATCGCGTTTTATCCAGCCTTCCAGCACGCGGGCAAAGCATTCCTTGAACAGATGCACGCCCAGCCAGTTCATTTCCGGACACGTAAACGCGTCAGACCCGTACATCACCTTGTTGAACGGTGCGAACTCGAACACTTGCGACAAAATGCGCTCAACCCCGTGCCCGATAAACGGATTTTGCAGCGAGATGTCCATGTAGACATTCGGCAGAACGCTCGTAATGAATGCCGCCTCCTCAATCCACGGATAGCCGCCGTGAACAAGGTGAACTTTTGTTTCCACATATTTTTTGTCACGCAGCATGTCCAGCAAAAACGACGGACTGGCCTTCGGCAAAATGACTTCGCCATCCCCGACGCCCGTATGGATGTGCATCACCTTGTCGGCAAGATGACACTCCTCCATCGCGACATGCAGGCAGTAATCGCGGAGCGCCTTCACTTTGGCGCGGGAATCGCTGCAAAAATGCGGGTAGTCGTCACGGGCTTGGGCCTCATCCATCGGCGCGATTTCCAATCCGCTGCGATAGGCGATAATCGATTTGAGCCCAAGCACATCGCTGTTTTTCAAGGCGTCCCGAAGCTCGGCGCGATACGCTTCGATAAATCCGCCAAAATCAGCATGCTGTTCACGGAGCCGCACCATCACCGGTTCGATGCGGTAAATCTCCCAGGAAGGAACGCCTGTCAGCCGATTGTAGTCTTCCTTGGAAAGCGGCGGCTGCGGATAGCCGAAATCGAGCAGGTGACCGGCCAGATTGGCGTCGCGGAACAGGCTTTGCGTATAGGCTGCCGGATCGTGTGCCAATCGGTTGCGATGGGCGACAACTTCTTCCGCGATTGGCTCGCACGCAAAAAATTTTGCAAGACGCTGTATCGTAATCTGCATGTACATGTTGGTGCCGGGAAACGGCAGCTTCGGGTTCGTGCGAGTCGTTTCCTTGAACATATCGGGAATAACGGATAATGAGAGCTTTTGCACAAAGTCCACAACCGACAGCGGTGTGGAGGAAAGCAAGTACGGATGGGCATGAACGTCAATCGCTTTGATGCTGCGCAAGTCTAGTGTCACAATCTCTTCCTCCCTTTTTCAAACTCGCCAAACAGTATTGCAACAGTTATGCCAACCCCGATAACCGCATGATTCCTGGTGTTTCGACGCATTTTTGGCGAAAAAAATGTTTCACCGAAAAATAATATTGAAAAATATTTTTCTGAAGATTTGAAATTGAGGTGGTTTTTGAAAATATCGGTTTGAATTTTCACGCTTGCTGTACTATAGTAAAGGAATATCACGGAATTATCGTGTAATTCTGTGAAAAAATGCCCGCATTTGCGAAAATAATTTTTCCATCATAGGAGGGCTCTTTCGTGCCTGATCTTTCCCGGATTGGATTGCGCAACGTATGGAACGCCTGCTTTGAGAGCATGGTGATTACGAATGAACGCGGCGATGTGCTGGATATGAATCGTTCCGCCATGCGCCTTTTTTCGCTCAGTTCGGTGTTTGCCGCCCCCGTTTCCATCTTTGAGCTGATCGCTGACATGAGCTTGCAAAAGTATTTCAAACCCGACAAGGAAGCGACCGGCATCCCGGTCTCGTTCGGAACCCAGGAGCTTGTCGCCAATGTGCTGCCCACCCAGACACCATCCGGCAGCCTGTATTATCTGGTCATCCTCAAAAACATCACCCAGCAGCAAAAATTGAAGTACCAGCTGCAAGATTTGCATGACACCAAGCTGCTCTACGATGCGGTGCTCGATGAAGTGGACCAGGGGCTGTGCGTCATCAACCCCGAAGGCAAAATTCTTTTCTACAATCGAAAAATGGGCGAAATCGAGCTTAAGGAGCCGTCCGCTGTCAAAGGAAAGCGCATCTTTGAGGTTTGGCCCGGGCTTACGGAAGAGACGAGCACCTTGCTTGCGTCCATGAAGCTGTCAAAGGTGCTGAACCATCGCGAAACACACTTTACCAATACAGGCAAAGCGGTCACCACCTTGACGCGTACCTCTCCCCTTTTGGTGGGCGGCAAAAAGCTCGCTACAATCCAGGTGTTAAAAGACATTTCCGAGCAAAAGCAACTGGCCGAAACCATCTCCCACCTGCAAAACCAGAAGCCGCAGGATGACGGCGAGCCTGCCATGACCGGCGCCGCCAATCACACGCGGTTCGAGTTCAAAGATATCGTGTTCGTGAGCCGTGATATGCGGCAAACGGTCGAACAGGCGCGACGTGCGGCCCGCTCCAGCTCGAACGTTCTGATTATCGGTGAAACGGGCACCGGCAAGGAGCTGTTCGCCCAAAGCATGCACAACGAAAGCCCGCGGAAAAAGGAACCTTTTATCGCGCAAAACTGCGCCGCCCTCCCTGAAAGCCTGTTGGAAGGTTTGTTGTTCGGGACAAGCCCGGGCAGCTTTACGGGCGCGATCGACCGGCAAGGACTGTTTGAGCAAGCGGACGGCGGAACATTGCTGCTGGATGAAATCAATTCGATGGGATTGAACCTGCAGGCCAAGCTGCTGCGCGTGCTTCAGGAGAAGAAGTCACAGCGTCTCGGCTCGGCGAAGGTGGTCGATGTTGATGTGCGCATCATCGCGACGATAAATGAGGACCCGTTGGAAGCGATTCGCAACGGTCATTTGCGCGAGGACTTGTATTACCGTCTGAGCGTGGTCAATATCACCATCCCGCCCCTGCGCAAGCGCAAGGAGGATATTCCGGCACTGATCGAGTCGTTCATCGCCAAGCATGCGACCGCATTGGGTGTGACTGTCGATGAAATCGATCCGGATGTGTACCAGTATTTGCTGCAGTTCAACTGGCCAGGCAATGTCCGTCAGCTGGAGCATGTGATCGAGGGCTGCCTCAATCTGATGTATGATGAGCGGGCCATCACCTTTGAGCATTTGCCCCATTCGTTCAAAGACAATATGCTGCAGCACCTCGCCAACTCAGGCGAACTCGCCGCCACGATGTCCTCGGTCCCTTTTGCGCTTAACGGGACGCTGGAAGAACAGGTTGCCTTGCTTGAACGCAACTTGATTATGAAAGCGCTTAAAGAGTCAAACGGAAACATCACGCGTGCCGGAGAAAAGCTGGGCCTTTCGCGGCAAAATTTGAATTACAAGCTGAAAAAATACAATTTGCAGCAATAGGAAAAGATAAACGTCTCAATCCTGCAGCTCGCGCGTGCATCAGGGAGGGACTAGCCAATGGCTGCCACAACGGTTCAAAATCGATGACCATCGCGCTGCCCCCCGCTGCCGAAAACGCAAAAAATCCGCCTTTCTGCCGGTTGCCCAACAGAAAGAACGGATTTTTTATTTTGCTCCCAATTTGATTAATGCACGGGCTGCAGCCTGCTGCTCCGCTTCCTTTTTGGAGCGGCCCGTCCCGACGCCAAGCGCTCCGTTGTTGAGCAGCACCTCGGAAACGAACTCACGGTTGTGGGCCGGTCCCCGTTCCTGGACGATTCGGTACGTGATTTCGCCCAAATTGTCTTGCTGGACGAATTCTTGCAGCTGGCTCTTGAAGTCGGTGATCTGGGTGAATTGCCCTTTGTCAATCAGCGGGAAGACATAGGCATCGAGAAACTGAAAGACTGCTTCCAACCCTTGATCCAGATAAAGCGCGCCAATGAATGCCTCGAACACGTCTGCGAGCAAAGCCGGCCGCTGTCTGCCGCCGGTCAGCTCCTCCCCTTTTCCGAGAAGAACGAGTTCGCCAAACTGAAACCGTTCAGCGAACTTTACCAGGGATGGTTCACACACGATCGCGGCGCGCAGCTTTGTCATTTCGCCTTCGGTCATTTTGGGAAATGTCCGGTAAAGAAATTGCGAGATGCTCAATTCCAATACGGCGTCTCCCAAAAACTCAAGACGTTCATTGTCCTGGATTTTTCTGCCTCTTTGTTCATTTACATACGAAGAATGGGTGAAAGCCTGCCGCAACACGCTTTCATCGCGAAAGCGTACATTTATGTTCGTTTGCAGCTCTGCAAAATTCATCACCGCACCCCCAATCCGAGACATCGTCTTTTATGCCTGGTATCGTTTAAGCACAATCGTTGCATTGTGACCGCCAAATCCAAAAGTATTGGAGAGAGCCACATCAACGTGCGCTTCGCGAGCTTTGTTCGGCACATAATCAAGATCGCATTCGGGGTCTGGGTTTTCCAGATTGATGGTCGGCGGCAAAATCTGATCGCGCAGGGCAAATGCCGTCGCGATCGCTTCGATACCGCCTGTTGCGCCGAGCAGATGGCCTGTCATCGATTTGGTCGAGCTGACGGCCAGCTTGTACGCATGCTCCCCGAAAATTTGTTTGATCGCTTGCGTTTCCGCAATGTCGCCTTGGCCGGTAGATGTACCGTGCGCATTGATGTAACCGATGCTCTCCGGCTCGACTCCCGCATCTTTCAGCGCGAGTTTCATACAGCGGGCAGCGCCTTCGCCGTTTGGAGACGGAGCCGTGATATGGTGCGCATCCGCGCTCATGCCATAGCCGATCACTTCCGCGATAATGGTCGCGCCGCGTTTTTTCGCATGCTCCAGCTCTTCAAGCACCAGCACGCCCGCGCCTTCGCCCATGACGAAGCCATCGCGGTCGCGGTCGAATGGACGGCTCGCTTTTTGCGGCTCATCGTTGCGCGTCGACATCGCTTTCATCGAACAGAATCCCGCAAACGCCATCGGCAGCACCGTCGCTTCCGCTCCTCCGGTTACCATCGCATCCGCATGTCCGTATTGAATCAGGCGGAACGCGTCACCGATTGCATTGGTCCCTGTTGCGCACGCTGTAATCGCACTGGAGGTCGGACCCTTGGCGCCCAATTCGATGGAGATCAAACCGGATGCCATATTCCCGATCAACATCGGAATGAAAAACGGACTGACTCTGCGCGGTCCTTTTTCCAGCATGACACGATGCTGTTCTTCAAACGTGGATAATCCACCGATACCGGAACCGATGTAGACACCGATTTGCTCGGCATTCTCTTCATTGATTTCCAAACCGGAACTCTTCATGGCCATTTTGGCAGCAGCCAGTGCGAATTGCACGAAACGGTCCGTACGGCGCACTTCTTTTTTATCCATGTAGTCTTCCGGCACAAAATCTTTCACTTCGCCAGCAATTTGGGTCGGATAGTCCGAGACATCAAAACTCGTGATTTTATCGATCCCCGATTTACCGGAGCGCAGGCTTTCCCAGAAGGTATCAACGTCGTTGCCCACTGGTGAAATGACGCCAACGCCTGTAATCACCACTCTTCGTTTCATTCGCTTCACCTCTATATGTAATAAGCAGTTCGCTTTCATTACGGATTGAATGGGGATAAACGTGGAAAGTCCGCATATGTGAAGGGAGGAGTCCCGCCGAAACGAGACTCCCTTCTACAATTACTTGTGGGACTCTATGTATTTTACTACCTCGCCCACAGTAGTGATTTTCTCAGCATCTTCATCGGAAATCTCCAAATCGAACTCATCCTCGAGTTCCATCACGAGTTCCACTACATCCAAAGAGTCAGCACCCAGATCTTCTTTAAAAGAAGCTTCCAACGTAACTTTGGACTCATCTACATTCAACCGGTCAATCACGATTTTTTTCACTTTCTCAAAAACGTCTGCCATCTTGCTTCACCCCCTCTCCAAGTATTATAAGGGATGTCCCTTGCAAAAACCAGTTGAATCAAGGATTCAAACGGGTTACATGTACATGCCGCCATCGACATGCAAGGTTTGGCCTGTCATATAAGCAGCTGCATCGCTCGCCAAAAAGTGCACGACATTGGCGATTTCATCCGCTTGCCCCAGACGTGCGAGCGGAATTTGGGTCAGCAGGTTGGCTTTTACATCCTCCGGCAAAACGTCTGTCATGTCCGTTGCAATGAAGCCCGGAGCTACTGCATTCACCGTGATGCCGCGGGACGCCAGCTCGCGCGCTGCGGTTTTGGTCAGGCCGATCACGCCCGCTTTGGCCGCTACATAGTTGGCTTGCCCCGCGTTGCCGAGCACGCCCACCACCGAGGTGATGTTGATGATTCGGCCGCTGCGCTGTTTCATCATCGGACGAGTAGCCGCCTTGATGCAGTTAAACACACCTTTGAGGTTCGTGTCAATCACATCGTCCCATTCTTCCTCTTTCATGCGCATCATCAAGTTATCGCGGGTGATCCCGGCGTTGTTCACCAAAATGTCGATTTGCCCGAATGTGTCAAGGGCCGCCTTGAACATATCGTTCACTTCATCCGCGCTGCTCACATTCGCTTTCACCATGATCGCTTCGCGGCCCAGCTCCTTGATTTTCGCTACGGTCTCAGCCGCTGCCGACTCGCTGCCTGCATAGTTGACGACGACGTTGCAGCCGTCAGCTGCCAGCTTGAGCGCGATCGCGCGTCCGATGCCGCGGGATGCGCCTGTTACCAGCGCTACCTTTCCTGTTAGCATAAAATACCTCCATCCAGCAGTTCTGCAAGCGATTCCGCGTCTTGCACCGAGTAGATTTTCACATCGCCCGGAGCAATCTTTTTGATCAGACCGGCGAGCACTTTGCCAGGACCGATTTCGATGAACGTCGTCACGCCCTGCTCCGCCATCCACGCGACAGAATCCTCCCACAGCACGGGGGATGCCACCTGATCGACGAGGCTGGTGGCAATGTCCGCAGCACCTGTTACCGGACGGGCCGAAACGTTCGCCACAACCGGAATGGACGCTTCACTGATCGCGATGCCTGCAAGGACTTCTTTCAGCCGATCAGCCGCCGGCTCCATCAAGGAGGAGTGGAACGGTCCGCTCACATTAAGCGGCAGAACGCGCTTTGCCCCCGCAGCCTTCGCCCCCTCGCCTGCCAGCTTCACGCCTTCCGCGCTTCCGGAAATGACGATCTGGCCGGGACAGTTGAGGTTTGCCAGCTGAACCGGGTTGCCGCCGGCCGTTACTTCTGCGCACACCGTCTGCAGCGCATCCCGCTCCATTCCGAGAACGGCCGCCATGGCGCCTTGGCCTGCCGGAACGGCGCTTTCCATGAATTGACCGCGCAGTCTGACTGTTTTCACGGCATCCTCAAACGTGAGGGCGCCGGCTGCGACAAGCGCGGAATACTCGCCGAGGCTGTGACCTGCGACAAAGTCAGCCTTGATGACAGGCTGTTTTTCTTTCAGCGCCGCCAGCACGGCAACGCTCATCGTCAAGATTGCCGGCTGCGTATTGGCAGTCAGCTTCAGCTCTTCATCCGGACCTTCAAAGCAGAGCGCAGACAGCGAAAAACCGAGCGCTGCGTCCGCCTGGTCAAATATATGTTTGGCCGCAGCCGATTGTGTAACCAGTTCTTTTCCCATGCCGACAAACTGAGAGCCTTGGCCCGGGAATACGAGTGCAATTTTACTCATCCTGTTAACTCCCTTCCGTTAGGCTTGCTTCGTGCACCATGTCAACAGTGCCGCGCCCCACGTCAATCCGCCGCCGAATCCGACCAGCACCACATTGTCGCCTTCGTTCACGCGACCTGCTGCCACCGCTTCATCCAGTGCAACCGGGATGGAGGCGGAGGACATGTTGCCGTAGCGATCCAGGTTGATCGCGACTTTGTCTTCGGAAAGGCCGAAGCGTTTTACGGCCGCATCGATGATCCGCAGGTTCGCTTGATGCGGCACCAGCAGGTCGATGCTGTCTTTTTCCAGTCCCGCTTTTTCCAAAACCGTTTCTGTCGCGGAGTTCATCACGCGGACGGCGAACTTGAATACTTCGCTGCCGGCCATGTACAGGTAATGGAGCCCTTGCTCTACCGTTTCCGCTGTAGCTGGCATGCGTGATCCGCCTGCAGGCAGGTTCAGCAATTCGCCGCCCGAGCCGTCTGCGCCGAGATCGAACGCCTTGAAGCCGTAGCCTTCTGGCACTGGCCCCAGAATCGCCGCACCGGCTCCGTCACCGAACAGGACGCATGTGTTGCGGTCTTCGTAGTTGGTGATTTTGGAGAGCGATTCAACCCCGATCACCAGCACATAGCGGTACATGCCGTTTGCAATGAATTGGGAGGCAGTCGTGATCCCGTACAAAAAGCCGGTGCAAGCTGCCGAAATGTCGAGTGCGGACGCTTTTTTCGCGCCGAGTTTATCTTGCAAAATGCAGGCGGTGGATGGGAACATCATGTCCGGCGTTACGGTAGCCACAATGATCATATCCAGCTCTTCCGCCGTGATGTTGGCTTTCTTCAGCGCTCGCTGCGCTGCTTCGTAGGCGAGATCGGAGGACGCCTGTTCCTTGGACGAAATCCGGCGCTCGCGAATTCCCGTGCGGGTCACGATCCATTCGTCATTCGTCTCCACCATTTTTTCCAAATCCGCATTGGTCAGCACTCGTTCAGGCGTGTAGGAGCCCGTGCCGAGGATGCCGACAGGTCGCAATTGAGCCATCTGTTTCACTCGCTTTCGGTTTGTATATGTAGATCGAGTTCTTGCTGAATCAAGCCGTTTACGTCATTTTCCACATAGCGGGCTGCTGCCAGAAACGCGTTTTTGATCGCCAGTGAACTGGACGAGCCATGCGCCTTAAAAACCGGGACCATCAACCCGAGCAGCGGCGCTCCGCCGTACTCGGCATAGTCCATCCGCTTTTTGAACCGGACCAGGCTCGGTTTCAAAAGAAAGGCTCCTACTTTATTCAAGAAACTGGAAGTAAACTCCTCTTTCAACAAGGAGAATATCGTGGATGCTGCCCCTTCGATCGCTTTTAACAAAACGTTCCCCGCAAAGCCTTCGCAAACGACGACATCGCAGGAGCCCTGCATGATGTCGCGCGCCTCCACGTTGCCGATAAAACGGGTTTTGGAGAGCGCGAGCAGCGGATAGGTGGCCTTGCACAGCTCGTTTCCTTTCGTCTCCTCCGTACCGACATTGAGCAGCCCGACCTTCGGCTCCGGGATGCCCATGCCTTTGTCGGCGTACACGCTGCCCATGATCGCATATTGCAGCAAATGAACGGGCTTCGCGTCTACGTTGGCGCCGACGTCGAGCAAGAGCGACGCTTTGCCTTGCACATTCGGAATAAACGCCGCCAGCGCAGGGCGCTCGATTCCTTTCATCCGCCCTGCGATCAGCAGACCTGCTGTCATCAGCGCGCCCGTATTCCCCGCGGAGATGCAAGCGTCCACTTTTCGCTGCTTGGCCAGCTCCATCGTTACGACCATTGACGAATCTTTTTTGCGGCGGACCGCACGCACCGGTTCATCCTCTGCCTCGATGACCTCGGTCGTGTGCTGAATCTCAATTCTGGAGGGGATGGTTGCGGGCATGTGTTGTCTGATGGCTGCCTCGTCTCCTACGAGCACAACCGTAAGCGACGGGTTGGACTGGATGGCGAGCAATGCACCTTCCACTACGCTTTTCGGAGCGTGGTCGCCTCCCATCGCATCGATAGCGATACGCAAATCATTTCCTCCTCTTCTCATTGCCTACAATTATGGTTCCGCTTCCCATGCGGCTGCGCGCACGACACGGAAGCTTGCAGAAAAAACAACTTCATTTTGTACTCTCGTCTCGACGCGCACGCGGCTCTCATCCCCGCTGCTCGAGCGGACCACCGCTTTGGCGACCAGCCGCTCGCCCAGCTTGACGGGGCGGATAAACCGGATGCGCGCCGTTGCCGTCAGCGCGACGTCTGCATTGATCAACGCGACTGCAAGCGAATTGGCTTGTGCAAATATATAATGTCCTCTGGCAATTTGCGTACGGGTGAACACATGCTCTTCCTTGATGTCGAGCACGGAGATTCCCTGCACATCCAATTGCAGATCGACAACCTCACCGATCACTTCATCAATCCCCAGCGACTTCACCGGGTCCAGACTGCGTTCTGCCACCGACTTGATCCGCTCGCGCAGCTCCGGAATGCCAAGCTCCAGCCGATCAAGCCGGATGGTCTGGATGCTGACGCGAAAAGCTGTCGCCAAGTCTTCATCCGTTGCGAAAGGATTTTCTTTTAAATACTGGACGAGCCGCGTTTGTCGATCTTTTTTCGGCAATCGGGCGATGGTCGCCACCCCCCAATATGTATAGACATATCGAACCTTTTTTACGATCAGAAATTAATACCTGGTGCCAAAACTAGTATATTCGACATGCGGGATCATTACAACCCTAATAAATCCGGCGAATCAATTCTTCGATCTCCGGCTCCGCCAGCGTAATATCAAGCGGATCGCCCCATTTGCTGATCTCATCGAGGATTACCGGGGTCGAAACCGTGCGTTTGTCGTAAAAAACCTGGACCTGCGCGCCGTTCGTCTCGACGCGTTCGACGCCGTGAATCGGCTGGATCTGCGGCGTGGCGGCAAATTGCACCGTGCATGTGGTCGGCAGCCCGATCTGCTCGCGCAGGGCGGACAAGCTGCCATCCATGACCAGCTTCCCGTGATTGATGACAATGATGCGCTGGCACAATTCGGCGATGTCATCCATGTCATGGGTGGTCAACAAAATGGTTTTTCGCTCCGCCCGGTTGATTTCCTTCAAAAACCCGCGGATTCGTTCTTTGGCGACCACATCGAGCCCGATCGTGGGCTCATCCAGAAACAGGATCGCCGGATCATGCAGCAGGGCGGCCGCCAAG
The DNA here is from genome assembly GCF_052072235.1 of Brevibacillus fluminis. Classification (GTDB taxonomy): domain Bacteria; phylum Bacillota; class Bacilli; order Brevibacillales; family Brevibacillaceae; genus Brevibacillus_D; species Brevibacillus_D fluminis_A. The sequence goes on from NZ_CM125436.1 coordinate 3,509,962, forward strand.
TCGGCACGCATGCGCTGGCCGAGCGACAGCTTGCGCACAGGCGTATCGATGAAGCTCCCCAGCTCCAGCAGATCGTCAAATCGCTCCATCGCCAGGGCGTACTTTTTGTTGTCAACCTGGTACATGGCCTGCAAAATTTCAAACGAATCGCGCACCGGCAAGTCCCACCAAAGCTGCGTGCGCTGTCCAAACACGACGCCGATTTTTTTGGCAACCTCTCTGCGCTGCCGCTGTGGACTCAATCCTGCCACTTCAACCGATCCGGCGGAAGGGTGGAGGATGCCCGCCAGCATTTTGATGGTGGTAGACTTGCCCGCGCCGTTTGGCCCCAGATACCCGACGAATTCTCCTTCCCCGATCGCAAAGGAGACGGACTCGACCGCTTTTTTCGCCGAGCCTGCTCCGGAAAACAACGCGCGGAAGCTGCCGAGCACCCCCTTTGCATTCGGTCTGTGCCAAAATGTTTTCTCAAGCCCGTCGGCTACGATCATTTCTTTCTCTCCCTTCTATTATCGGCCAGAAAAGCAAAAACACGTTGCCGCTCACGAGCCTGTGCTATGGTAATGTTTGATCCCGAAGCGCCAAAACCAAAGCGCCACGAGCAAGTATCCGATCACCACGATTGGAGACAGCAGCAAATGATACCAGCTGCCCCCTTTGTCCAGCAAATACAGTGCCGGTATGTAATTGATGAAGCCGACCGGGAGCAGGCCCAGAAAAACGAGCTTGAGCCAATTCGGGTACAGGCTGATCGGATAGTTCGCCGCATTGGACGGGGCATAAAGCGTGAACGCCTGCAAATCCTTCACCTGTGACGTCCAAAAAGCCGTTGTCGCTGTAATCAACGAGATCGAGAACATCATCACGAACCCAAGCAGGATCGCCACGGGCACATACGCGATGAGAAGCCCGATCGCCGCTCCTTGGCGAGACAATCCGGCGAGCGAGACAACAAGCACGACGATCCCTTGCAGCAGCCCCCCCACTTTCCCCAAATCCACACGCTTGGTCAGCAACAGGAACAACGGCGGCATCGGCCGAACCAGGAGCTGGTCGAATTCCCCCTGGATGATGTATTTTTCGAACTCGTGGATTTCCGCAGACATCGTCCGATACAAGGACATCGCACAGGAGATGATCCCGTACAACACGCCGATCTCATACAGGCTCCAGCCTTTTACGTGATCAAACCGCGCCAGCACTGCGCCAAGCAGCAAAAAGTCGAGCACCGACAGGCTGGCGTTGGCACATGCGGTCATGATGAAGTTGCCTTTGTATTGCAGCTGTGAGCGAATATTGGTTTTTACCATTTTCCAATAAAAAGACCACATGGCTATCCTCCTTGAATTTCGGTTCTGCGCCGCGCCCTGCCGGTCAGCACGAGGCAGACGATGGTCAGGACGATCGCCCAGATTGCTTGCAGGCCGAGCACACCGTAAGACACCTGTTCCAGATACAGCATGGTCGGGTAGTAGAGCACACCGGCGAACGGCAACCCCATCGCAAGCGAACCAAGCCAATGCGGAAACAGATCGATCGGCACAAATTGGCCGCCGAGACCAAACAGCAAGGTGATAAGCACGTTGTGCAATCCGCTGATTTCATTTGTCCAAAAAGAAGTGAGACCGACGAGAAAAAACAGGAGCAACCCGATGTAAACCGCGAGTAAAATGGAGAGCAGCGCAGCGATGCAGGTGATGGGCTCGCGTGGAAGATAAAAGCCGACTGTAGCGGAATAGACGATGGCGATGGGCAGCGTGCGATACAGGAAGTTGTAGCAAATCTTGCCCGCTTCCTGTGAAACCACAAACAGGAAATAGCTCACAGGCCGCATGAGGTCGAGGCTGACCGCACCGGTGCGCACCTGAAGATGGATGCCCAATCCCGGGCTGAGGAATGTCGTGATCCACAGCATGACTTGTGTAAACGCGATGTAATGCGTCATGGTGGAAGGGTTGTAGAGGCTGTCCGTGTTCCCTTTGCCTTCGAGCACGCCGGCCCAAATGGCGATGAACACGAACCCGAATATGGTGCTGGCAAAATTGTTGATAAGATGTGCCATCCGATACTGAAGATTGCGACGAAAGCTTTTTACGAGAAGCAGCCAATAAACCATCTCATTCCCCCTCTTTTGCAAAAACGCGATTTTGGCGAAAACGCAACGAAGGCAGCGCCAAGAAGCTTGGCGCCACCGTGTTTTTTGCCGAAAGAAAAAAGCAAGGTGAGGTATCACCCTGCTTCTTATTTTGCTACTTTTTGACCTTTGTAGTGTCCGCAGCTTCCGCAAACGCGGTGAGCCAGCTTGTGTTCGCCACAATTGTCGCATTTGATCATGCCTGGAATCTCTAATTTGAAGTGCGTACGACGCATTCTTTTACGAGTTTTGGAAGTTCTCCGTTGAGGTACTGCCATCTTACTTACACCTCCTTCAATTCTGTTTCAAGTAGGCCTCGATAGAAGGAAGCACACAAGCGCTCTTCACACTGAGAGGAAGCCTTCTATTCATGATCGGCGGCATCGGACAAGCCAAGCGCGCCAGTCATTCAAAAATGAAGCGTGAATCTGTTACAATACACATTGCTTCATATTGAACCTTTGTCCAAGATTACTCGTTGTTCTTTTGGAAAAAGTCAGCCAGACCGGCCAACCTCGGATCGATGCGCTCGTTTTTGCAGCTGCATGGCTGCTCATTGCGGTTCACGCCGCACGATGGGCATAATCCTTTGCAATCCTCGGAACAAAGCGGGAACGTTGGCACTTCCAGGAGAAAATCTTCTGAAAGCAGCGGCTCCAGCTCAATCTCTTCTCCATCCAGCAGTTGGATGTCGCTTTCTTCGTCGAACACCAGCGATTCGTCGTTGGTAAACGACTCGGAGAACGGCACATGCATGTGCTGGGTGAACGGGGTCAAACAGCGGGCACAGACGTAATTGACGTCTGCCTCCATATGCCCATTCACATAATAGAGAGTTCCCAGCTTGGCAGCCTCACCGACTGCTTGCACGGGTGTGACACTGCGAATTTCTTGATGGCGCGACTTGATCTCGTCGGCATCCAATGTCACTCGGAACGGTAGTGGTTCACCTTTGCGATGATCCAGTTCACTCAATCGAATAATCATGTTTTTTCACCTCAAGCGCAACAAAGATGATTATAGCTTTTGCCCAAATCTTTGTCAACCAAATTTCCTTGACAGCACTCTCGTTCCGTCCCGTCGCGTTTTCCAACGGTTGCTAAAAAGATAGCACTCTACTACACTATGGAGCAAGAAAAAAAAAGGAGGAACGTTGCTTGAAGACGGTAGGATTGGTCGTCGAATACAATCCGTTGCATAACGGTCATTACTATCATTATACGGAAGCCAAGCGGGTCACGGGCGCAGACGCCTGCGCGATCGTGATGAGCGGCAATTTTTTGCAGCGCGGCGAGCCCGCCTTGCTCTCCAAATGGGCGCGAGCGGAAATGGCGCTGCAGGCGGGCATCGACCTGGTCATCGAGCTTCCGCTGCCCTTCTCGTGCGCCACCGCCGAGCTGTTCGCGTTGGGTGCCGTGTCGGTGCTCGACCGCATCGGCGTGGTCGATTCCCTCTGCTTCGGCAGCGAAAGCGGGGAGATCGGTTGGATCAGCGAGCTGGCGGAACTGCTCGCTGAAGAACCGGAAGCTTTTTCCCGTTCGCTTAAGGCCCATCTCGGAGAAGGACTCTCCTACCCGACCGCCTACGCACGGGCGGCTTCGGAGTTGCTGGGCCACAACGGTTCACCAGAGGCCGATTTAGCCTCGCCCAACAATATTTTGGGACTCAACTATTTGCTTGCCCTCAAACGGCTGGGCAGCCGCATTCAACCTGCGACCATCAAGCGGCAAAAGGCCGGATACCATCAAACGACGATCACCGACGCCCAGATCGCCAGCGCCACAGCCATCCGCAAGCTGATTTTCGGCGATGATGCCGGCTTTGATGAGCTGGCACCCTATGTTCCCCCCACCACGCTCGCCATTATGCAGCGCGAGTTTGCGCTGGGGCGCGGGCCAATCAATTGGGAACGGTTCCGCCATCCGCTTTTTCACCGTCTATTGCAGCTCTCCCCGGAAGAAATCGCTGGCTACCATGAAGTCGGCGAGGGGATCGAGCATCGGCTGAAAGCGGCAGCGAGACAAGCTGGCACGGTTGCGGAACTGGTCGCCGCCACGAAAAACAAGCGCTACACATGGAACCGCATCCAGCGTATGCTGACAGCCGTCCTGCTTGACATGAAAAAAAGTACGATGGCCGAGCTTTCCTTAAAAAACGGGGCGCCTTATGCCCGGATTCTCGGCTTTTCGAAGGTTGGCAAGCAGCTTTTGCATGAGGCGAAAAAGAAGTCGTCCATCCCGTTGATCACAAAAGTGACGGATGGACTGCATCCGATGCTGGACATGGAGATCGCCGCTGCCGCCGTCTACAGCCTGGCCCAGCCTGAACCGGGAGATCGCCCGTTCACGGCTGAGTACCGGCGCCCGCCTATTGTTTTGGCGTGAGCGATTCTAAATAGACCAGCGCGTCATCCAGCTTTTTGACCGGGATGATCTTCATCTTCGTCCCGATCCGCTTCGCGGTCGCAAGCGCCTCCTGATAATTCGATACAGGCGCATCCGAATCGTCAGGGGCAAAGAAAATTTCTGCTCCTGCATTTTGCGCAGCGATGATTTTGTGGTTGATCCCGCCGATGCGCCCGATTGTCGCATCCGGATTGATCGTGCCTGTACCGGCGATCCGGTACCCTTTGGTCAGGTCGATATCCGGGCGCAGCTGATCGTAAATTTCCAGCGTAAACATCAGTCCGGCGGATGGCCCTCCGATGTTTTCCGCGTTGATGTTTACCTTTTTCGGCACTTCAATCAGCGTCTTGTCTGCCGGTCTGATCCCGAATCCGGGACGTGGCTTCTGCCCGTTGTCCGCCGGCAGCTCGACCAGTGTCAAACTCGCTTTCTGTTCTTGTTTGTCCCTCAGATAGGTTAGTGCGATCGTGTCGCCCGCCTTTTTGTTGGCGAGGGCGGTGAACAGCTCGTTCGTGTCGGTGATCCGCTTGTCATCCACCTGTGTAATGATGTCCCCCACCTTCAGCACCTTTGCCGCAGGCATGCCTTCGAGCGTCCCGTTGACGATGACGCCCAGCTTCTGTATCTTGACGGGATAGCCTGCCCGTTGGAAAGCCATCGCTTCAGCCGTCATCTGTGAATCTTGCATAACGCCCAGCTCGCGTTTGGTGTAATCTTCGTTCGACTCCCCTTTGTTCAGGACGAGATCGCGATCGATCAGCTCGGCATCCGGCGAAAATTTGGAATACACATACCAGGCGATATTGGCCTGTCCCATCCGCACGGTCGTCAGCATGAACGCGCCCTTCTCATCCTTCTTTCCGCCCTCGACGCTGATGATCGGCGCCAGTTCCATGGCTGAACCCGGTCTCGTGACGTAGTATGGCAACGGTATATACAGACTGATGGTCAAAAGGCCGATCAAAACCACGATCAGCCAGCGTGATTGGCGTAAGCTTTTCACTGTTGGTCCTCCCATTTTTCAATCAACTCGATGATTTTCTCTACATGCTCCCGTGCGCACCGTTCCCCTTCGGCGATAATCTCCTGAATGCCGCTGTACGCGATGCTGCTGTACTGTCCCACATCCGGCCGGATCACCAAGTCCGCCGAAACAATCCGATGGCGCAAAATCTCGCGCTCCATCACATCGATCGCCTGCGCGATCACTTCAAAGATGGAATTGACTTGAATCTGCGTGTCGAACTGGGCCACATCGACGGCGATCACGATGTCGGCGCCAAGCTCCCGCGCCACGGTAATCGGCACCCGATCGATGACGCCGCCATCCACAAGCAGCCGCCCGTTCACCTTTTCCGGCACAAAGATGCCTGGAATCGAGATGCTTGCGCGCACCGCCTGGTCGATCGGCCCCTTCGTGAAAACGACGCGCTCCCCGCGTTCGATGTCGGTCGCGACAATCGCCAAGGGGATATTCAGCTGTTCGATATTTTTCCCATGCGTCAACAGTCTTATCAATTCTTTGATCTTTTGACCGGCGACGAAGCCCAGGTTCGGCACGATCACATCAAGCCAATGCTTCCGCTTCAGATTCAATGCCAGCTTTTCCATCATGTCCGGCTTGATGCCATTCGCGTAAAATGCGGCGACCAGGCTGCCCATGCTGCTGCCGGCCAAAAAATCCACCTCGATCTGATGCTCTTCTAACACCTTGAGCACGCCAATGTGCGCGAAGCCGCGCGCGCCGCCCGAGCCGAGCGCCAAGCCGATCTTGGGTCGTCTTTTGCCTGCTGCCATGTGCCGTCCCCCTTTTCCCAATCACCATTTTTTAGCTTATGTAGGAACCATGCGCTTCATTTCGCTTTCGTGGGAAGCTTGGGCGAATAGTTTCACCACCTTGGACGTAGACATGTACTATCCTGATCCGCAGGAGGGACGTATGGCTCGCCGTTCGCATTTTCTCACGCTGTTTGTTGCGCTTTTTTCCATTGGCTTGGTTATTGCACTCGTTTCAAATCCGCAAACATCGTTTCAAGCCGCCCTGAGGGGCTTGAATATTTGGTGGGAAGTGGTGTTTCCCGCTACACTCCCATTCATTGTGTTGTCGGAAATCTTGATGGGGTTTGGCGTCGTTCATTTTGTCGGCGTGCTGCTGGAACCGTTGATGCGTCCGCTTTTCAATGTGCCGGGCACAGGAGGCTTCATCTTGACGATGGGATTTGCTTCCGGCTATCCCGTCACGGCTAAACTGACCACCAGCTTGCGGGAATCGGGAACCATCACCCGGGCGGAAGGGGAACGGCTTGTATCGTTTGTCACGACCGGCGATCCGCTATTCGTGATCGGGGCGGTTGCCGTCGGCTTTTTTCACAACGAGCAGCTTGGCTTCATCCTCGCCGCCACCCATTACGTATCCGCGCTGTTGCTGGGAATCATGTACCGGTTTCACGCGCCGCGCGACCTGGCGACAAAGCCGATTAGCAAAAACAAGCTTCCTTTACTGCTCCGCGCCTTGCAAGCCATGCATCGCGCCCGCCTCAATGACGGCCGAGCCTTTGGCCGCTTGATGGGCGATGCCGTTCATTCGGCTTTGCAAACGCTTTTGATGATCGGCGGCTTTTTAATCGTGTTTTCGGTTATTTTGCAGCTCCTTGGTACGCTGAACATCACGCAGTTTCTGTCCGCTGTCTTCACGGTGCTGCTCGCTCCGTTCGACCTGCCGCCACAGTTTGCCAAAGCGCTCATTTCCGGGTTGTTCGAGGTGACGCTCGGCGCACAAGCCACGAGCGAAGTTCCAGGCCAGGTGTCGCTCATGTGGAAAGCTGCGATCGCGAGCGCCGTCCTTTCCTGGGGAGGTTTGAGCGTGCACGCACAGGTGGCGAGCATCCTTTCAAGCACCGATATCCGCGTCGCCCCCTACTTGTTGGCGCGCTTTATCCACGCGATCCTGGCCGCCATTATGACCCTGATTTTCTGGGGCCCGCTCACGCGCATGACGGAAGGAATCGCCGCCAGCAAGCCGGTGTTTCAAGTGTATGACCAGCCGCGCATGCTGCATGCCTGGAGCGATTCGCTCAGTCACAACGGTTTGACTGCCACACTCATCTTTATCGTGCTGATCATCATCAGCCTGCTATTGTATCGACAAGTATCCCGCCCCACTCGCTGAGGCGGGCTTTTTTACCTGTTCTTCATTTTTGCAAGAATCGCCTGCTCCACTACCGGCGGAACCAGATCGCTGACCGGCGCATGATAGCGCGCGACTTCCTTCACGATGCTGGAGGAAAGATACGAATACTGATTGCTGGTCATCATGAAAAAGGTTTCAACGGAGTCATCCAGCTTTTTGTTGACCGAGGCCATCTGCATTTCGTATTCAAAATCGGAGACGGCGCGCAGCCCTTTGATCAGCACTTGTGCTTGCCGCTGTTTCATATAGTCGATGAGCAGGCCGTCGAATGTATCGACCTCCACATTGGGATAATCGGCGGTTGCGCTGCGAATCAGCTCCATCCGCTCTTCCACGGTAAACAGCGGCGTTTTTTTCGAGTTCGTCAAAACGGCCACGATCACTTTGTCAAAAATGGCGGCCGCGCGCGAAATGATGTCCAGGTGCCCGTTTGTTACGGGATCGAAACTGCCGGGACAAACTGCAATTTTCATTCCTGTGCCTCTCCCTTCGGTTCGTAGCGATAAATGCTGATCGTCGTATCGCCGTATGTCGCCTGCTTCTGCAAGACGCAATCGGCGATTTGCGCACCAAGCTTGAATTCGGCATCATGCTCGGCCACGATCCAGCAGCCATCCGCCAACAATCCTGTATCCTGCAAAATCGCCATCTCTGCCGCAATTTTTTGATAAGCATAGGGCGGATCAAGAAAAACGACGGAAAACTTCACATCGCGCTTGGTCAGCGCCTTGAGCGCGCGCGCCGCGTCATTGCGGTACACTTCCGCTTTGTCTGTCGCCTGCACCTTCTCCAGATTGCCTTTGATCACGGAAACGGCCTTGGCATCGGCATCGACGAAAATGACGCGCTCTACGCCCCGACTGAGCGCCTCGATTCCGAGCCCTCCGGTTCCTGCATATAAATCGAGGGCAATTCCACCCGAAAAATAAGGGCCGATCATACTGAATATCGATTCCTTGACTTTGTCGGTCGTCGGCCTCGTGCCTTTGCCCGGGACGGCAGCCAAGGCTCTTCCTTTAAACTCGCCTGCAATTACTCTCATTGTGCTCACCTGATTCTTTACGTTGTAAGACGATAGGTGCCGATCATTTGGCGGTCACCTATCGGGAATGCTCTCATACTATCACATCCGCGATTGAGCCGTAAAATTGCGATTGGAAAATTTTTCAGGAACTTTTTCCATCGATGTATAAAAAGCACCGGGTTGGCAAAGAATAGGAACAAGCGACGCAAGGGTGTCGCTGACAACCGCGGAGAAGACTTACGTTTCCCCATAAGCTCTTCCTCCGGTTTCTCCTCTCCCATAATTGAAATGCGGACCAAGCGAGCTTGTACGTTGGATAGGAACGTACCGGCATTGGTTCCCTGCGCGGGAACGTTCGGACCGCTACCTCATCCTTAACCGGATGAGGTATTTTTTTGCCCATAGCGGTTACACTAGCCGTGCTACGCATTCTCGCTTAAAGGAGTGAGGCAGTCATGGCAGAAAAAGAACCATCCAAGCAAAAGCTCGAGGCATCCGCGATGCAGTCGCTGGCCGATCGCACCGGACAAAACCAGGAGCAGGCACGCAACATGCAATCGGCAGCTGACCAATCGGACATGAAAAAGCACGGTCAATAATCATAACCGCGCTTGGGACTGCTCAAGCTTTTACAATCACCCTTTTCCCGCGATTCGCCTCGCGGAAAAAGGGTTTTCTTTTTTCGTCCAAAGAGGTAAGCCTTGACCAATTGTGCTATACTGTCCAAAGGAAACTTGACGTTAGGGGGAGAAATACCTTGATTAACCCGATTGCCTTTTCGATCGGACCGATTTCCGTGCACTGGTACGGCATCACGATGGGGCTCGCTTTTTTTCTCGGCACCTATCTCGCGCGCTATAACAGCAAACGCGCCGGCATTGATCCTGATCACGTGCTGAATATGGTAGTGTGGATAATTCCCGCAGCGATCATCTGCGCCCGCGCGTATTATGTGGCGTTTGAATGGGAGCATTACAAAGATAACCTGTTTGATGTAATCGCTGTTTGGAAAGGCGGGCTGGCGATTCACGGCGGTTTGATCGGCGGACTGCTTGCCGGCACGCTGTACATCCGCAAGCACAATCTGCCGTTCTTCCAGCTGGCGGACATCATGATGCCAAGCGTCATTTTGGGGCAAGCGATCGGACGCTGGGGCAACTTCCTGAACCAGGAAGCGCATGGCGGTCCCGTCTCTGCTGAATTCATGTCCCATTTCCCGGCGTTCATCCGCAATCAGATGCTGATCGGCGGCCAATACTACCATCCGACATTCTTGTACGAGTCGCTGTGGAATTTGCTCGTGTGCGCGGTTCTGCTCTTGATGCTCTATCGTTTCAAACGGTTTGACGGACAAATTTTGTTCAGCTACATGATTCTATACTCGATCGGTCGCTTCTTTATCGAAGGCATGCGCACCGACAGCCTCATGCTCGGAGGTCTGCGCGTCGCCCAGCTGGTCAGCCTCTCGCTCGCGCTGGCAGGTGTGGTGCTCATGATTGTTTTCGCCCGAAAGCCGCGGGAACGTCATCCATCCGTGTAAACATGAATAGTGAAAGATTAAAAGCCATCCCTTCTGTCATGGACAAAGGATGGCTTTTTTGCAAGCTTGGTTTAATGGCCAGCAAATCTGGCAATGCTGATTACTACTTTTCGAATATTGCGTAAGGGTGTGATTGTATGGAATCCGACTTGCTTCAGCAATACCTTTCGCGACCAGTCACGGTCTATTTCGCTCCACATATGATCACCTCACCTGATGATGAGGCGGAAGAAGGACAGCTGCTTTCGTATGATGCAACCGGCATTTTGTTAAAACAGACGAACGATTCGATTCTGTTTATTCCGATCGACTGCATCCGGTCGGTGAGCATTCGGCCCCATCCTTCATTCTGGCAACGACTTACGGGCGCTGTGTAAAAACAGGCAAACGAAAAACGTGCACCCGCCACGATGGGCAGGTACACGTTTTTGGTTTTTACAAAAATACGTCATAGACGATAAAACAGGCAGCTGCAAGCAATGCCGTACATGGCAGCGTAATGACCCATGTCACGACGATGCGGCCGGCTACTCCCCATTTGACGGCGGAGAACTTTTGCGATGCCCCTACCCCCAAAATCGAGGAGGTAATGACGTGCGTCGTGCTGACCGGCAGCTTCAGGGCCGTAAAGATCGTGATGATCAATGCGGAGGACACGTCAGCAGAAAATCCGCTGATCGGCGTCATTTTCATGATTTTGCCACCCATGGTTTTGATGATGCGCCAGCCGCCGACAGAGGTACCGAACGCCATCGCCAGTGCCGCCGAAAATTTTACCCACAGCGGAATTTCGATATTGCCGCCCGGAGCATCCAGGAAGCCGCCGGAAGCCATGGCAAAAGCGATGATCCCCATCGTCTTTTGGGCATCGTTGGCACCGTGGCTGAAAGACTGCCAGGATGCGGACAGCACTTGCAAAATGCGGAAGTTTTTGTTTGTTTTGTGGTATGGAGCATTGGCAACCAATGCAGACACGATTTTAATCATAATGAAGCCGACGACAAACGCAACGATTGGCGACACGATCAATGCTTGTACAATGCTGATAAAACCAGCGGCATTGATGGCACCAAATCCGGCAGCTCCGACAACCGCGCCAGCCACCCCGCCGATGAGCGCATGGGAGGAAGAACTCGGAATCCCGAACCACCACGTGATCAAATTCCACAGAATCGCGGAAGTCAGTGCGGCAAGGACGATCACCAAACCGTTTTGCAGCTTGAACGGGTCCGCAATGCTGCCTCCGATCGTTTTGGCCACACCGGTATAGGTCAGCGCGCCGATCAAGTTAAAACAGGCAGCCATGATGATCGCAAGACGCGGACTGATCGCCCGGGTGGAAACGGAGGTGGCAATCGCATTGGCCGTATCATGAAAGCCGTTGATAAAGTCAAAGCTCAAGGCCATCAGTACGACCAGGATCATAATCACCAAATCAGGCGAAACACTATGCATTCTTCAGCACGATCCCTTCTACCAGGTTGGAAACATCCTCGGCAAAGTCAGCACAGTCCTCCAGTTTGTCGTAAATCTCTTTTAATTTAATCGCTTCAATCGGGTCCTGGCCAGGAGCGTTCAAGAGCTGCGAGACCATTTTCCGATAATTTCGATCCGATTCGTGTTCCAGTTCCTTGATTTCGCGCGCGATGCCGGTGACAACCGCATGGTCCAGCTTGCGCAGGGTGCGGGTCAGCTCGATCAGCTTGGCTGTGCATTTCGCGAGAATGTTGGCCTGCGCCAAAAGACCTGGATCAATTTGCTTTACCTGATACAAGAACATCCGGTCAGCAACCCCGTCGATCAAATCAAGTACCGTATCAAGCGTGTGGGCCAAGGAGTGAATATCCTCACGCTCCAACGGGGTAATGAAAGTGGAGTTCAGCTCGTTCATGATTTTGCGAACAAGTGCGTCTCCTTCTTTTTCGACCTCTTTGATCGCCGCTACTTTGGCTTCCACCTCTTGATAGTTGCCGACCATTTCACTGAACAGGTGTGTACCCTTGTGTACAATGGCAGCGAGCTGCTCAAAGTGATCGAAAAAGTTGTGCTTCTTGGAATTAAACATACCACACACTCCTTATGAATAATTGCGCCTTTACGATTATAACCAAACAACGTGTTAAGGTAAATTTAATTTCGCCTGATAATATGTATTGATTTTGTTAACGTTTTGTAAAGTTTACGTAAATGTTAACGTTTTCCCAGTGACAAATTTTATTTTTTGTGTTCACCTCCGTTAGTCTTCACCATTTCACGTAAAAAACTACGGTTTTTCCAAATAAAAAACGCACGATCTGCCAGAAACTTGGACAGAAACCATGCGCTTTTTCAGGAGCCCGCTACCATGCAGTTTTTCGTTTTTTTCGCCTCATACATCAGTTTGTCCGCGCGAAGCGCCAGTTCATCGCTGGTCAACGCGTGAACGGGGAAGGTGGCAATTCCGATGCTTGCCGTCACGCCGTTCATTTCACGAGCGATATTCGCTCTGAGCCGCTCGCCTACCAAGAGCGACTGCTGCGTATCGGTATGCGGAAGCAGGATGACAAATTCTTCGCCACCCCAGCGTCCGACCTCATCGTGATTGCGCACGGTTTCTTGCAAAACGCGGGCGAAATGGCACAACAGCCTGTCCCCCGCCAGATGACCGTGCGTATCATTGTATTTTTTGAAATCATCCAGATCGAGAAACATGAGTGTGACCGGATAATCATATCGTTCAGCCCGCTCAATCTCTTTGTCGAGCATATCCAGGAAACGGCGGTGGGAAAGCATGCCGGTCAATGAATCGCGATATGCCATCCGTTGCATGATTTCGAACCTTCGCCCAAGCAAATAGCCGCATACAAGATGAACGACCAGCATGAGGAGAAACAAAGCGAACATGGTTCTCCCGGAAGAGAGCCACGCGGCAATGATCCAAAAGAGGCTCAGGAGCAACCCGACTATCGATCCTATCCAGCGATATACCATTTGCCCACGACCCTTCTGGCAACCGATCTGCGATCGTCTGATAGTTCTACTATAGCGAGAGAATTTGCCCAATTCAATATCCCGATTCTCTTTTCCAGCAGATTCCCGAGTAGGTTCTCACGGTATTTCCAAGAGTCTTTTGGCACGTATTTCCAGTTCGACAAGGGAGAACGGCTTGGACATATAGTCGTCTGCTCCCAGCATCAGCCCGCGGATCACATCGTCTTCATGCTTGCGTCCGGACAGCATCAGCACCTTCACTTTTTGCAGATGGGGCAGCTGTTTCATCTGTTCGAGCAAATGATAGCCGTCCATCTTGGGCATGATGCCGTCCAGTACGCACAAGTCAACGACATGGTTGCGCAGCACGTCCAAAGCGGTTTCGCCATCGGAGGCTTCGATGATGTCAAGAGGCAAATGTCGCAGACGCGATGCCACCATGGAGCGGATGATCGCGTCATCGTCAGCCAGCAGGACGCATTTGCGCCGCTTCCCTTGACGGTCCTCTGCATCTTCGGTTGAAAGCGGGTGTGTGCCGTCGCATAGCACCACTTGATTCCGCCCTTGCTCTTTCGCCCGGTACATCGCCTCATCCGCATGCCTGATCCATTCGTCAGCGCTCCATTCCGGCTGCCATTGCGCAGCTCCGGCCGAAAACGTGATGGAAAAGCTTTCACCTTCAAGGGTTGCCACCGGTTCCTGCCTGATGATGCCAAGCAGCTCTTCGAGAATCGCCTGCGCATCCTCCCCCGTCGTGTCGGGGAACAAAATGACAAACTCCTCCCCGCCAAAGCGCGCCAGCAAATCGGTGGAACGAATCCGGCCGTTCAGCGTGTGGGTCAGCCCCTGCAAAACAAGGTCGCCGACATGATGGCCGTACGTGTCATTCACCCGCTTGAAATGGTCCACATCGATGAAAGCAAGGGACAAGACGCCCTCATTTCGCCGAACCCGCTCCAATTCCATCGACAGCTGGTTGTCAAAGTAGCGCCGATTGTACACGCCTGTAAGCGGATCAAGAAACGCCATCTGCTCGTAGTGCCGCGTTCGCATCAGCAGTTTGTTGATCCGCGCCTCCAGCTCCTCGTAGTGAAACGGCTTTGTCACATAATCGTCAGCACCCAGGCGGAAACAGCGGATTTTGTCCTCCAGCTCCTCTTTCCCCGACAGCACGATCAGCGGGAGCCACTTCAGCGTAGGCGACTCCTTCAAAAACTCGAACAGCTCGTAGCCGGAGTTCGGATGCATCAACAGATCGAGAATGATCAGGTCGTATTCCTGCTGCCACAAGAGCGCTTTGGCGCTCTCCACCCCGTTGGCCTCGGCGATTTCGTAATGATCGAGCGACAGCCGACGCATCAAATAGGAGCGCAGCACATCATCGTCATCGATCAAAAGAATGCGCCCGTGCTTGAAGCCATTCGAAGCCGGCGCCTTCGCCTGGTTTTCGTCCAGTTCCATTTCCTTTCGGCTGATGTCGTATTCCATCGACAAGCCCAAAATCAGCTGGCTGCTCCTTTTGATGAATTGGTCCGCTTGCTTGCGGATGAATTGCCGCTCTTCATCCGAGTCACGCTGGGTCCATTCCCATACATGCACAAGCGCTTCCGCCGCCAGGCCAATCCGTTCGTACCCGAACATCGGCGCGCTTCCTTTTAATGTGTGAACGATCCGGTAAATTCCCAACGCGCTTTCCATATCCTCGGTCTGCTCAAACGTCCGCGCCAATCGCTCCAATTCATGCAATTGCTTTTTCAACTCGCTGACGAACAGCCGCTTCCCTTCCACCAGCAGCGTTTCCTTGTTTTTTTTCTGGGCTTGATTAATCCGGCTCATCTACCTTTTTCACATCCACTTCAATGATATCTTCCTTCACTTTCAGATCAGCCACGTGAATGCCTTGCTCCATCAGCGACATGGTGATGGCGGCCTCGTTTTGGAACGGAAAAATCAGATGCGGCTTGGGCTGATTTTGCTTGAGCAAATGCATGACGACCTGCAGCAGCCATTCGACCGCAAACGGTTTTTTCACGTATTTGGCTTTTTCCGTTTCATGGTAGCCGACAGGGGGCTCCAACACCGTTGTTACGATGACAGGTGTCGAGTGGTAGTCGGGATGCCGGTTTAACTTGGCGATAAAGTCCCAGCCAGATTGGGCCCCTTCCAACTGAATGTCCACGATGCACAAAAGCGGCTGCCCCTGTTCACTCTCAAGCGCCATCGCCGCTTCTTCCGCAGATTTCATCAAAATGATCGGCAGCTCGAGCTTTTCAATCGTTTCGTACATCAGCCTGGCGAGCGAATCATCGTCCTCCAGGATTAAAATCTTCCCGCCGATGCTGCGCGGTATGTACTCTTTAAGCTCAATCGTGAAGATGCTGCCTTGTTCCGGACCCGGACGAAACCTGATCTTGCCTTTATGCACGTCCAAAATCTCTTTCACGATCGCAAGCCCTAATCCGGTGCCGCCGATTTGACGCCGGTCGGAATTGTCGACGCGGAAAAACTTCGTAAACAGCTTGTCCATGGAATCCGCAGGGATGCCCAAGCCGTAATCCTGGATCTCAAGCAAAAGCTGTCCTTCTCCCCGGCGAAGCCGGATGTCGATGCAATCGGCTGCTGGCGAGTATTTCAACGCATTGCTCACCAGGTTATGCAGCACCTGTGTGAGCCGGTCGTGGTCCGCATACACGTAAGCAGGTCCGTCCGGCAGCTCGAGATGGATCGCATGGCTTTGCTTGCCGCGCCACTGCTCAGCTACTTCCTCTACCACCATCCGCAGATCGACGGGGGCGAAATGATACACTTGCCGTCCCGATTCCATGCGCTGCAAATCGAGAAAATCATTGATCAGCGTGGAGAGCCGGTTCGCTTCCTTAAAGATGGTTTGCATGTATTTTTTTTGTTTATCCGCCTGCACGTCACGATTCAGCAAGATTTCCATAAAACCCAAAATCGTAGCGAGCGGCGTCCGCAATTCGTGGGAAACGATGCTGACGAACTCGTTTTTCAGCTCATCGATTTTTTCTTCTTCCGTCCTGTCGCGGATGACGAACAGAAACCCCTTATCCATGCCCGCTTGCTCCAGCGTAACGGGTCGGCCGTACACTTCGAAATGGCGCGGAGCATCCGATTCTTTGCGCAGCATGAAACGTTCGTTGACGAAGTCGGTTGCTTCGTGCAAAAGCAGTTCGATCACCTCGCAAAGCGTCCCCGATTCACGCGAAAGCTTGGTATCAAGCTGCCTGCACAGATCGAGCAGCTGCTTGTCCACCATATCTTTTCGGCCAAAATTCGCCCGCATCTGCCGGCTTGCGAACACCACTTCTCCGCGCTGATTGCACAGCAGGATTCCTTCGCGAGTCGACTCCAAAATGCTTGTGATCAAATTGCGCTGGACGGAAATGGCGTGCTTTTCTTGCAAAACTTCCGCATGCAGGTCGGTCAAGGCAATCGCCTGCTTTTTCCGCTCCTCGTTGATCAGCTGTGCGTAAAAGGCCAGGGAAAACTGCTTGATGAGGTCATGCGCGATCCGCTGCTGCTTTTCGTCTCGCAGGTCAGTCCCGTAGGTGGTCAGCAAGAGAAAGCCCATCGCTTCCTGTTTGTCATTGAGCAAGGGAAAATATTGATCGACTGCGGACGTGTAGCCGTTGTGCAGCCCTTGTTCGCCTGGCGAGAGCGTTCGCCTGGTGGAAATGGGGCGTTTTTCTGCGAATACGCGGGATGCGGGCCCATAAAGTTCCCGCTCCAGACGCGGATATTGGTTCTGGGGATAACCGATGGAATAAATGATCTGGCAGCCGCTGTCGTCGGGATCGTGTCTGACGACGATCGCTGCGTCTTGTCGGGTGGCATCGAGCAACGCGGGCACCGCGTTTTCCAAAAACACGGGCAAATCTGTGTAGCCGCTAAGCTTGCCCAGGTAGGAGGAGAGCGTTGCAAGCTCATTTTCGCGCTCGGTCAGCTTTTCCAGCGTTTCATGCTGCTCAACCTGCTGTGCGAGGATCTCTTCATTTTGCGCTTCAAGCATATCGCGCTGATAGAGCAATTCCTTGTTCGTCTGCTCCAGATCATCCCGCCGCTGGGTGAGCGCGGTGGTCATCGCATTGATGCCTTGCTGTAGACGACCGAGTTCGTCTTCGCGTTTCAGTTCATCCAAAAAAACGTACTCTCCGCCGGCGATCCGGCGCACGGTCTCTTCTATTTTCAAAACAGGTGCCAGCACCCATTTGCGCGTATAGCCGATGAGCAGCCAGCCGGTGGCGGCAGACCCGATCAGCATGATGATCGGAATGAACACAAGCCCCTGGTCAAACGTTTTTTTCTCCGCCAAAACATCGCTGACTTCCTTGGTGTAAATCCCCGTCAACAGGTTGAGGTCTTTGATCATCTGGTTGTAGATGACGGTGCGCTTTTCGGTAATCGCTTTCTCTTCGGCTGCTGTCTGTGTATGTTCCTGCTTGGCTTTGGCACTGTCCTGCATCAGGAGGGCATACTGCTGCCACTGTGTGAGCAGCTTGGCGGCAAGCGCAGCCTTTTCTTTCTTCGACGGATCGCTTGCCAGGGTGGCGTTCATTTCCTTGAACATTTCATCCATCGTCGCCTGTTCTTTTTGATAATCCGCCAGTTTGTCGCGATTATCGAGAACGACATACGCCCGGAATGCAATCACGGTTTGCTGGAACTGCTCGCTCACGTTTTGCATGTCCGTCTTTTCCTGCATTTTTTGCTCCATCTTCCGATCGATGCTGGTAAACTTCTGATTGATCAGCTGACTGGCCACAATCACGAACACAGCCAGAATCAAAATCGAGCCAAAGATGAAACCGGACATGCGATTGGCGATGCTGGGCTGTTTTTTCCAAAAAAACGTCATGGGCGGCTCCTCTCTCTAGCTCTCGACAGGCTCCAGCAATTCAGCAATCACATCGAGAAGCTGCAACGGGCTGAACGGCTTGACCATGTAGCGGCTCACACCCACATCACGCGCCCGCTCGCGGTCTTTTTCCTGCGCTTTCGCGGTCAGCAGAATGACAGGCGTATGCTGGTTCGGATTTTCCATTCCGCGCAGCCATTCACACACTTCAATGCCGGTTAATTCAGGCATCATATAATCAAGGATAATCAGATCGAACCGCTTCGCTTTCAACTGATCAAGCGCTTCCTGTCCATCGGCTGCTTCCTGCACCTCATAGCCTTCATCTGCAAGTGTTTCTGTAAGCAAGAAGCGCAGCGCCCCCTCATCGTCTGCAATCAAAATTGTAGCTGTTTTCATCCCGCTCTCCCCATCCGTTCTCTCTCAACTCGCGATTTCTCTCATTTTTTGCGCAAAAACAAGAAACGCGCTGCATCGACACTCCAGTGCGTTTCCATGTTCTTCATCTCATTATTATAGCGCGATACGTGTCATAAAACTACGAGTTTTGTCACGATTTCGCGGATTTCTCCAGGCTGTTTTCATGCAAATTTGCATAATGATGCACCAATGCATGATCATTTTTCATTCAACTGAACCGATAGAATCGAAAAACGGCTCGATTGTAAAGCGCTTACATACCACTTTTGCAAATGTGTGAATTGGCACAATTTTTGCTAATTGTTTGAGCGAATGTTGTTTATCGAAAGGGGATCGATTTATGAAAGAAAAAGAAACGACTTCACTGAAGCGCTCGCTCAAACTATCCCACGTCGTGATCCTCGGTCTCGGCTATATGACCCCGATGACTGTCTTCGACACGTTTGGAATCGTCTCCACGGAGACCGGCGGCCATGTCCCGACAGCGTATTTGCTCGCATTGGTGGCCATGCTCTTCACCGCTTCCAGCTACGGCAAAATGGTCAAGGAGTTTCCTGTCGCCGGTTCTGCGTACTCGTATACCCGCAAAACGATCAATCCGCATGTCGGCTTTCTCGTCGGATGGCTTGCCATGCTCGACTACCTGTTTCTCCCCATGATCAATGTTCTTTTGACAAAAATTTACGGTTCCGCCGCCTTTCCTGACGTGCCGGGCTGGATGTGGATTGTCGGCGCAACGCTGATCTTGACCATCATCAATATTTTGGGCGCGAACACGACGGCCAACTTCAATTCGCTGCTCGTCCTTTTCCAGGTATGTGTGACCGGTATTTTCGTGATTCTCGCTTATCGTGCGATTTCCGGCGGTCTCGGCACCGGCCACGTTGTCACCGCTGCCCCATTCGTATCGCCAACCATGTCGTTTGCCACGTTGATGACAGGCGCATCCATCCTCTGTTTCTCGTTCCTCGGGTTTGATGCCGTTTCAACCTATACCGAGGAAGCCATTGAACCAAAGAAAACGATACCGCGCGGCATTTTTCTGACTGCGTTGATCGGCGGCCTCATTTTCATCACCGCTTCTTATTTTGGCACCGCTGCTTTCCCTGATGTTTCGATCTTCAACGATCCGGAAGCGCCATCGCCGGAGATTGCCGCTGCATTGGGCGGAGCGTTCTTCAAAGCGCTGTTCCTCGCAGGCGCTTTGGTCGGAACGGTTGCTTCTGGCCTCGCTTCCCATACGAGTGCCTCGCGCCTTTTGTATGCCATGGGTCGCGAGCATGTGCTGCCTGGCAAGCTGTTCGGCTATGTCTCGCCTCGCTTCCGCACTCCTGTCATCAACATTATCGTCATCGGGATCTTTTGCTTGAGCGCGCTTGTGCTGGAGCTTGAGCAGGCGATTTCCTTCATCAACTTTGGCGCATTGACCGCTTTTACCTTCGTCAATTTGAGCGTGATCGCCCATTTCATCATCCGCAAAAAAATGCGTGGAGCGAAGGCGATGTTTCGCTACCTTCTCTCTCCATTGATCGGTGCCAGCTTTGTCGGCTACCTGTGGTACAACCTCGACCTGCACTCGATTACGCTCGGTCTGATCTGGGCGGCGATCGGCATCTTGTACCTCGTCATCTCGACCAAAGGCTTCAAGGCAAAACCGCCGGAGATCGACTTCGAGGAAGCCGTGTAAAAGCGAAAGCCCCTTTCGCCAGAATGTTTTCTGGGAGAGGGGCTCTTTTCTTACCTGTTGTTTTTTTCCTGGTTCCACTGCTTGATCTGTTCGACGATCTCGCGGATTTTCGCTTTCGCTTCCTGATGTGCAGGCTCGCTCCCCCAATGCTGGACCAATGGCGGCATCGCCTTTTGCATGTGGGTGTAGAGGGCCCAGACTTTCACCATTTCCACCCGTTCTTCCGTCGCCTCGCCTGTAAGAAGCTCCGTAAATTTATGCAGCAGCTCATCAACTTCGGGTACAAGCAATGGTTTGGATTCGTTCATGATCTCCCATCCTTTTCCTCATCTTCTCTTTCCTATCATACTATATCCGCGCTTTCGGTGCTTACGCCACACCCCGATGAATGGGAGCGGCCCATTTGGGAAAAAGTAGAAACCAGTACGTACGATGAGGAGTGTCGCCTATGCCTCATATTATCAGCGTGGGAACTGCCGTGCCAATCCACGAAGTCTCGATGGAAGCGTCCATGGCGGTATCGCGCAGCTTATTTGCAGACGCCTTTCCCGATATTGACCGTCTCCTTTCGGTCTTTGCGCACAGCAACATTCGCAAGCGCTATTTTTCGGCTCCGCTCGAATGGCTGACCGAGGATCACCCGTTTGCCGAAAAAAACAAGCTGTTTATCGAAGTCGCCTGCTCGCTTGGCATGGATGCCATCAACCGCTGCCTTTCCCGCGCTTCTCTGTCGGTCCGCGAGATCGATTGCCTGATTTTCAATACGAGCACAGGGCTTTCCACGCCCAGCATGGATGCCCGCCTCGTCAACCGGTTGGGACTCAGGCAGGATGTCACGCGCATCCCGATTTGGGGACTCGGCTGCGCGGGTGGAGCTACCGGCTTGTCGCGTGCCTTTGATTATGTACGGGCGTACCCGGACGCCGTGGCCGCGCTTGTCTGTGTCGAGCTGTGCGGTCTTACGTTTATCAAGCAGGACGTCTCGAAAAGCAATCTTGTCGCAACCTCGCTGTTTGGCGATGGGGCGGGAGCGGTGCTTGTGGCGGGGGATGCGTTTGTTGCGAAACACGGCCTGCAGGATACGCCGCGCTTCCTCTCGCGAAAAACATGTACCTGGTACGACTCGCTCGACGTCATGGGCTGGGATGTCACCGACGCCGGACTGAAAGTCATCTTCTCGCAAGACATACCGACGCTCGTCAAAAAACGGATGCGGAGCAATGTGGACGACTTCCTCTCCGAACAGCAAATGACGCGCGCGCAAATCGACCATTTTATTTTGCACCCCGGCGGACCAAAAGTCATCAGCGCCTATCAACAGGCGCTCGAGATCGGGCATGAGCAAACCCGGCATGCGGAAGAAATCCTGGCGGAATATGGGAACATGTCCTCGCCGACCGTTTTGTTCGTGTTGGAAAAAAGCTTGCAGACGCCCTGGCGCAAACGGGAGATCGGCTTGCTTGGCGCATTGGGGCCCGGCTTCAGCTCGGAGTTGATTTTGCTCGAACAAGGAGGGGCCTGACATGTCGCTTTTTTTCTTTACCGTCTTCCTGGCCATCATTGCGCAGCGCCTCGCTGAGCTGCGACTGGCGCGCCGCAATGCCCGCCTGCTGAAGGCGCTTGGCGGCGTTGAAGTCGGAAGCGAGCATTACAAGTACGTCGTCTATTTGCACGTCATGTTTTTTGTCTGCCTGCTGACAGAAGCCTCGCTGCGGCACCATGGCATCAGCTCATGGCAATGGTTCTGCTTCCTGCTGTTTCTGGTAGCCCAGCTGGGCCGTTACTGGTGCATCAAAAGCCTGGGCATGTTCTGGAATACGCGCATTTTGATTCTGCCGGGGGCGAGGCCGGTGCGTAAAGGACCCTACCGCTATCTGCGCCACCCGAACTACTGGATCGTCGGATTCGAGCTTTTGCTTCTTCCGCTCGTCTTTTCGGCCTACGTGACCGCCATCACCTTTCCTCTGCTGCATCTGGTTTTTTTGCTGCGCTACCGACTTCCTGTGGAGGAGGAGCACGTCTATCGCTGAGGGAACGAAAAAAAACAAATCCCCTTTCCGGTCAGAAAGGGGATGTTTCGCATTTACTTGAGGTTTTCCGGATTGAGGCACTCCAGCTCTGGTACCACAAAACGGCCGTCTTTGCGGATCAAACGATCGTCAAACCAAATTTCGCCGCCTCCCCATTCCGGACGCTGAATCATGACCATGTCCCAGTGAATGGAGGATTTGTTGCCGTTGTAGGCCTCATCATAGCATTGGCCTGGGGTAAAGTGGAAGCTGCCATCGATTTTTTCGTCGAACAAAATGTCTTTCATCGGATTTTTGATGTACGGGTTGACCCCGATTGCGAATTCGCCGACATAGCGCGCGCCTTCATCCGTATCCAGCACGTTGTTCAAGCGGACGGTATCGTTGGCGGTCGCTTCGATGATTTTGCCGTCCTTGAAAGTCAGCTTGACGTTTTCGTACGTAAAGCCTTGGTAAGGGGTAGGCGCGTTGAATGAAATCACGCCATTGACCGAATCTTTCACCGGCGCGGTGTATACTTCCCCGTCCGGAATGTTTGCATCGCCCGCACATTTGATCGCAGGGATGTCTTTGATGGAGAAAGACAGATCGGTACCCGGTCCGACGAGTCTCACTTTATCCGTTTTGTTCATCAGCTCGACCAACGAGTCCATCGCCGCAGACATTTTGCTGTAATCCATCGTGCACACATCGAAATAAAAATCTTCAAATGCCGCCGTGCTCATGCTCGCCAGTTGCGCCATGGACGGGTTCGGATAGCGCAGCACGACCCATTTGGTTTCCGGCACGCGAATATCCATCACAGGGCGTTGCAGCAGGCGGGAGTACAGGGACAGATTTTCATCCGACACATCGGAAAGCTCATTGATATTGTCACCGCTGCGTATGCCGATGAAGCAATCCATCTTTTTCATGAATGCGACTTCCGACTCGCTCATCAAGCCCAGCTGTGTTTCGTTGATGCCCAGCAAAAGCTCGCGGTTGATTTGCGGATCAATCAGCTGTACGAACGGATTGCCGCCAGCCTCATACACTTTGCGGATCAGCGCCTTTACCAGTTCGGATACGTTGCCGATCGCATTGATTAAAACGTTTTCACCTGGTTGCACTCTTGTCGAATAATTTACCAACACATCTGCCAATTTATCTAAACGCGCGTCTCTCATGCTACATCTTCCTCTCCGATTCTCTCTCTCTTATTTTCCTTTAAACAACGTAATTTTGTCAATAAAAATTATTTTAACATACTGACAACTTTTCCAATTGCTTCTTGCTTGGTATGTCGCCCTTGGGCATGGCTGAAAAACAGGCAAGGTGGATACAGGACGTGGAAAATGTTGCAGACCTTCATTAGTATGCACGTCTTCTCACATTCCGGCAAGTCATTGTACCCACCTTCAACGGTTTTTCCGTTCTTCTTGCGTCCCGAGCATATGAAACTTGGCGAGCCCCCCGCTTTTTGTTGTCGCCTTTACTTTTATTTGTCCGAGTGATTCTTTCGTGAGCCGCATTCCTCCATTCTTGGCTACTTTCTTCCACATCGATGGCTCATTTCGGTACATCCAGCTCTCCAAATTATATACATCCGCCTTTATTTTTACCCCTGCCGCAAACGTTTCCCTGATCTGCCGCTCGATGTTTTTCTCGGCGATCCGATTCATCTGGGCCGGCGACAGATTGTGCAGCAGCTCGGAAATGACACCGCTCACCTCGACTTCGACGGAAAATACAGGCTGCTCGCCCTGCAGACGAACTTTTATCTTCGGCTTGATCGTATCCATCACCACTAGCCCATAATTTTTCCCGTTCTCCTCGATGACGATCGGCGTGCGGACGGTATTTTTGTCCAGCCAGCGCAGCCCCAGCAGTTCCGTCCGCGTCAGGCAGCCTTTCAAATGTTCTTGATAAAGGAAGCAAACGCCCCCTTGCAGCAGCTTGGGGACCTGCTTTTCCCCCTCTCGCCATTGGGTGTCGTTGATGGCCAAATACGGAACCAATACCGTGCGAGCCGGTTCTGTCCAATCCGCGATGAACGTGTAAAGAAACATCGGTTCAATGATGGAGCTTTGCGTGTAAATATCGTGCGGATCATTCAGCTGGGAGTAGAGGACAGAGGTTTGCAAAAGCGGATAGGTCGAAAAAACATCCTCGATCGGCCTGTCTGTCGCCTCCACCCACACCGTGTACCGAAACTCGTAGTAGCGATTGATCTGCTCCAGCATATCTTTGACGATTTTCGCCTCCAGCGCGCGTTTGTGAAACAAAATCGTGCGGATATGGCTGAATTCGAGCCGCTGCTGCGAGGTCCGGTACAAATTGAAGACCGCCTGATCGAGCGAATTGCCTTCCCCCTTGCCCACGACGGTCGGCTGGTTGGTGTTGGAGCCTCCACTTGCCTCGACTTTGGCGACGTTTTTGAAGCCGACGATTTGAAAATACACGATATACTTGTTGTCTTTGTAATCGATCCCGATCGAGTTCACATACATGAGATGCTCCAGCTCGCGCATGCCCCAGCAGCCGCTGAGCAAGCATGCGACAAGTACGATCGCGGCCGCGATCCTTACATGTTTGCTCAGCCTGCTCATTTGTTCCCGCCTCCCCGTCCGCGTGACAAGATTTTCGGCGGTCTGTCCGATTTGAGCCACGGAATGCGGAACAGCACTTTGTACAGATCGCTTGCGATCGGCGGCGAAAGCGGCGACAAATAAGGCATCCCAAATGACCGCAAGTTGGCCAAATACAGCGTGATCACAAGGAGCGAGAACAAAAAGCCGAACATCCCGAGGATCGAGGACACAAGAAGCACGAACAGGCGCAGCAGGCTGACGACGTTGACCAGGTTTTGATTGCCGAGCGTAAACGTTGCGACAATCGAGATCGCCATGATCACCAGAATTCCCGGAGCGGTCATGCCGGCGCTAATCGCCGCCTGCCCGATGATCAGCCCCCCGACGACCGAAAGCGTCTGACCGATCGCAGAAGGCAACCGCAGCCCCGCCTCCTTCAGCAATTCGAATAAAAGCATCATGGTGATCCCTTCCAAGGGGGAGGGAATCGGTACGCCTTGCCTGGAGATGACCAGTGTGGCGAGCAGCGTCAGCGGAATCTGATCCTGGTGATACGTGAGGAGTGCAATCCAGAACCCAGGCAAAAAGATCGCCAAATTCATGCCGAACAGGCGAAACAGGCGGGTGAACGCGACAAAAATCGCCGGCGTGTTGGCATCTTCCGCTGAATTGAGCAAAAACGTCATATTGACCGGCGCAATCACCGCTGACGGCACGCCGTCGATAATCAACACAAACCGTCCGTGCTCCAGACTGTTTGCAGCAAAGTCCGCCCGGCTCGTATATTGGTAAAGCGGAAAAAAGTTAAACGAAGAATCAAGCAGCTTCTCTTCCAATTGGGAGGTGCTGAAAATGCCAGTCGAACGAACCCGCTCAAGCCTCGTGCGGATTTCTGCCAGCACGCCAGGCTCAATGATTCCGCGCATGTAGAGCAAGGCGACCAATGTTTTGGAGTTTTCCCCCATGATGTAATGTTCTACGGCGAGCTTGCTCGTTTTCAACCGTTTACGCACCAACGCGACATTCATCATCAGCTCCTCGGTGAATCCATCCTTTGGCCCGCGGATCGACACCTCTGTCGCCGGCTCTTCCGGGGAACGATGCGGCGGCTCGGCAAGATCGACACAATACGTCCCCCGCGGCACTTCAAAATACAGAATGAGCTCACCGCTGAACAGACGTCTGGCGATGTTGCTTTCGTCCTGCTCATCGACGCGAATCATCTGGAACGGCACCTGCTCTTCGACATTCGTCTCATCTGTCACCACATGGTTCCGGTAGAAAAAGAACAGCTCGCGCATAATGGATTGGTTGATCATCCTCGCGTTGCACATGCCCTCACAGTAATAGAGGTAGACACGCATGGGCGGCGACTCCTGCAGCAGGAAGGAATCCGCTTGCACATCGTCGCAGTCTGCCACGATGTCCAACAAAAATTGCGGTCCGATCAATTTCATGTTGTCGCCCGCCTCCTTTCACGCGCTTTGGAGAGAATACCGGTGAACAGAAAAATGATACTCGCCACCAAGGAGAAGATCAGGAATGCCGGCATGAGATAATTCGTGAGAACAAACAAAAACGTCTCATCCGTCATCGGATATAACATCATACCGACAATCAGCAAATAAAAGAAGCAAAGCGGAATCCACTTCACAGGTCTGCGGAGCAATCCCGTCAAATCCATGATGAGGTGAAAGAACAGCGAAACCCGAATAAATGCGCCGGTCAGCCATTGGTAGATGCTGAGAAAATCGACATGCTCAATGTACAGGCCGATATTGACCAGGCGCCACTGTTCGTAAGCCGGATAGCGCAAATTGGCAGCCAGATTGGGCCCGAATTCGCTGATGGCCCCCATCGTCGGCCCGAGTGTCAAGCCGACCAAAATCACCGCGAGCACAACCGCAGGCAGGACGGCGAGCTTTTTCTTCAGATGATGCTGGAGAAAGATTACAACCAGCAGTTCGGAAAAACCGGCGCCTGTGAAAATCATTCCGTGCCAGACCGGCTCCCACCCATGAAACAAAAACGGCTTCAGATATGTGTAGTCTTTATGATGGAAGTTGGCCGTCATCACAAAAAAACCGAGCAAGACAACAATCGGCAGCAGCATTCCTGCGGTTATCGCAATGGAACGGATTCCCGCAAATGCATTCACAAAACAGATTGTCGTAAACAAAAGGACGTGCACGATCATCGGGGTGCTTTGCGCAAAAGACACGTGCATCCAGCTCAAGGTGTCATGCAGCGTAACCAATGCGAGCAAAAACAAATACAGCGAGACACACCAGCAGATAAAACGGGCGATGAAACGCCCATAGATGGCTTCGAGCCATAAGGGCAGCGGCTGCTGCTTGCTCAGCCGGGCAATCATGACCACGAGGATGGTAAAGACAACAAAGACGGCACCCGAGCATAGCACAGCAATCCACGCATCCCGCCCCGACGATGACAGAATCAGCGGAATCACGATGACATGGTTCATCAGCCCGATGCTCATCATCAAGATCATGCCCATTTGGAAAAATGTAATTATGGTGCCCGGCATAATGTCGTACCCTCCGTCCCTTTCAATCGCTTCTTATTATTTCCCACGCCTGGCAAGTTATGTCTGGCCAGGAAATTTACCCGATCGTACATTTTCGTGACAATTACGTGGCTTTTTTGGGTATGATGAGGGAAGTCACGCTTACCCACTTACTTTTCTTTAGTGCTTGTGGTACAGTAATACTAAGTTCTTGTACGGGGGTGTTACAAATGGCTGAACAGAACCATCCCAAAACCGCGATGTGTCCCAAATTTGAAGAGGCCGTCAGTCTGTTGGGAAAAAAATGGACGGGATTGATTTTGCACGTGTTGTTGACCGGTTCAACCCGGTTCAAAGAGATAAAAGAAATGGTACCGCACATGAGCGACAAAATGCTCGCCGAGCGATTAAAGGAGCTGGAGGAGTGCGGCATTATCGAACGAAAGGTTTATCCGGAAATCCCTGTCCGCATCGAATATCAGCTCACAGACAAAGGCAATGATCTCGAACAGGTCATGGCCTCCATTCGCCAATGGGGCGAACGCTGGATGTAAGGGAGAACACAAAAAAGGATGGCAAGCGGGCCATCCTTTTTTGTATCACATGTAAGGAGCTCAACAATGGATTTCAATAAAATGAAAAAAAACATTCTTATGTGTCAAGATTGTAAAGAAAAGTTTGGGTTCACACCCGTTCCCATTTTTCATGGGAATGAACGCTCCAAAATCATGCAAATAAGTCAAGCTCCCTCGAATAATGTTCACAAAACAAAAAAACCGTTCAACGATCCCACAGGGGCGAAACTGAAATACCAATGGTATCAAATAACCGAAGATATCTTTTATAATGAAGACAATTTTTATATTACCGCATTATCGCACAGTTTCCCTGGCAAAAACGCAAAAGGCGGAGACAACCCTCCGCCATTGTCTTGTGCAAGAAAATGGCTGACAAAAGAATTGGATTCGGTAGATAACCAATTATTTATAATCATCGGGTCGAGAGCTGCAAAATTTTTGTTTCCGGATGAGGATTTTGCAGACTTGGTCTTTCAAAATCGTGTAATCAACAACAAGCCTGCGATCGTGCTGCCACATCCTTCACCACTTAATCGTAAGTGGTTGAAAGACCATCCATTATTCGGGAAAAAAGGTTACCAGAAATAAGAGAAAAAATTTGGAGTCTGCTTTTGGACAAATGAAGATCATCCATCCGATCGGGTATCCGGATCAGGCACGTAGATTTGGCCGGCGCGCTCTCGGCGCGCGA
The DNA here is from genome assembly GCF_052072235.1 of Brevibacillus fluminis. Lineage (GTDB taxonomy): Bacteria > Bacillota > Bacilli > Brevibacillales > Brevibacillaceae > Brevibacillus_D > Brevibacillus_D fluminis_A. Next base: position 3,538,604 of record NZ_CM125436.1, read on the forward strand.
TGGTCGCATTCAACACTTCCGTCAACATTTTCGGATGGTATGGCTTGACCAGATAGCCTTTTGCCCCCAACTCCCATGCCTTGTTCTTTTCTTCGAATGCGCTGGAAATCAGGATGGGAATGCGGCTCGCTTCCCGATTCTCCTTCATTTCCGTGATGACCTGCCATCCGTCCATCCCGGCACCAAGCATCAGATCGAGCACCACTGCATCCGGCTGAAGCTGCGCAACTTGCTGGACGGCTTCGCGCCCGTCGGCAAAATGGAACACCGTAAAATCACTGCTCTCCAGCTCTGTGCGCAACAGTTCCGCCAAATTGACATCGTCTTCCACCAGTACAATCTGGCCGCCTGCAGAAACGTTTTGCGGGTGTACAGTCACCGCCGCTTCCGCCTGCCCCACGCGTTGTTCATCCGGCGCAAGGGGCAGCCGGACGGTAAACGTGCTGCCTCGGCCGAACTCGCTGGAGACATCGATCGTCCCTTGATGGAAGCCGATAATTTCTTTCACGATGGCCAGTCCCAAGCCGGTTCCGCCGATTTCCCGCCGGTCCGAGTTATCGACCCGATAAAACTTGGTGAACAGATGGGGCAGCGATTCCTCTGGTATTCCCAAACCTTGATCGCGCACATCCAATTTGGCACAGCCGTTTTCTTCCTCGCACGTGATCACAACCGCTCCGCCGGCGGGCGAATACTTGACAGCATTGCTCAGCAGGTTCGTAAAGACTTGGCGGATTTTGTCCGCATCCCCTGTGATCAGTGCGACAGGCTGTTTCGGCTCGAACACAAACCGGTGCAGGCGCGTGTTCACGCGCTGCAGCTCAATCGCTTCTTTGACAATCTCGATCACGTTTAGCGGTGCCATGTTGTAATTTTGCTTACCGGATTCCATCCGCTGCAAATCCAGGAAATCGTTGATCAAATTGGTCAGGCGGGTCGCTTCCTGGTGGATGGTTTGCATATATTTTCGCTGCCTGTCAGCAGGTAGCTGCTTGTGCAGCAACAGCTCGGCAAAGCCCAGCACGCTCGCAAGCGGCGTCCGCAGTTCGTGGCTGACCGTGCTGACGAACTCCGATTTCATCTGATCAATCTCGTACTCTCGCGTAATATCGCGATGAACGAGCAGCGTCCCCAGCTTGTCCGCTCCACGGTAAAGCGGGACGTTGTACATCTGGATGTATCGTTTCTGCTCCAGGTTCACTTCATAAACAAACGTTTTGGTCGATCGCGTTTTCCCCGTAACCGCATCGGTAATGAATGCGAGCATTTTTTCCGGCTCGCTTACGTATTTTTGCAGATAAAGGAACAGTTGTTCATGCGGGGTATGTACCTGTCCGATTGGTTCGGACTGCCCCAAAATTTCGAACATCTTTCGGTTGACCTGGATCGTGACGCCGGCAGGATCGAGCAGCTGGACACCTTCCTGGAGGGTATCGAGAATGTCTTGCGTGAGCTGCCGCTGTTTTTCCGTTTCTACATACATCCCGAGCTTCTCCAGCGACAAGGAGATTTGTTTGGCTAATCCGGTGATTTCTTTCATTTCCTGCTCGGAAGCAGGCTTGCCCAGGCGTGTGAGGACCATGCAGGCAATCAGCTCATTATTAGCCGACAATACCGGCAAGAACAGATCATGGCCATCTGTTTCCTCTACATGATAGCCCCTCTCTCCTGCGGTCTGCTTCCGCGTGATCTGATACGGGAGAAGGGTTTCCCTGATCCGTACCAACATCCCGGACTCGAGCTGGTCGAGAAACTGCCTGATCCCTTCCGGCGCGATTCCGAATCCGGCGTGATCACGCGATTCATTCAAGAGCACGATGATCCCTTTGTCCGAGGCGGTCACTTCCACCATATTGCGGATGATGCTGGTCAAAAGCTCCTGCTTGTTCAACGTGTTGGCAAGCGACATGATCAGCCGGTTCCGCTTCTCCAAATACTGCTCATTGGCTTCCGTTTTGGCGAGCGCCTCCTGCAATTCCTCCTGCTGCATTTGCAGTTCGTCCTGCTGTGCCTGCAGCTCCTCATTTTGCATCAGCAGCTCTTCTTCCTTCGTCTGGATTTGCACCATCATTGAATGGAACGAACGGGACAAATGGCCGATTTCGTCCGATCGATCCATTTCAGGCATCATCACATATTCACCGCTTGCAATTTTGTCCGTCGCAGTGGATAAGTGTGTGAGCGACGTGCCTACATCCCTCGCCACCCGGAACGTTGCCCAAACGGCGGCCGCGAGAATGCCGAGAAAGTAGAGCAAAAACAGGATTCCCTGCCCGGAAATCGCGGTGGACAGCGCCTCGTTCTCTTTTTTCAGCTCGAGTTCGCTGTTTTTCTTGAATTCATCGGCATAGGCCACCAGCTCGTTCACCGTCTGATTGAGCCCGGATGAGGACAGCTTGCGCAGTGAATCGTAGTCATCCCGGTCCACCATCTCGACTGCCTTTGGCAACGTAACGGCAAAGTAGCCGTCAAAAAAGTGCCGGATCGATTTCATAAGCTCGGCTTCTTCAGGACTGAGCTTCAGCCTGGAAAATGCGGCAAGCGACTGTTCCAGCTTTTTTTTCTCCTGAAAAATTTCTGTATATTCCTGCTTGTTTTTGAACGCATAATAACCGCGCACGCGGAAAAACAATTGGGTGGTATGATAGGAAATTTCCGAAACAAGCTCCTGCTTGCGCTGCAGCTCGGTTTCGATCGTTTGATGCTGTTCCAGCGTCGTGTAATTCAGCCAAAAGGCTGTCAGGGCGCCGGCAATAATCAGCGTCAAGACCGACAGCATCAAAAAGACGAAGCGGCGGCTAATGCTTTGCTTTACATAGTTTATCGCTTTTACCATCCATCATTCTCCCACTCTATCAACACAAAATCAGGTCATCTCATCCATTCTTTCCGACTCCGCACGATCTGTCAACGAATTTTGCGTTAAAAAACCTGCCTGCGCCATGCCTTTTGGCGAAGCTGCGGTTGCCCTTATCCTGGATCGGAATTTGATAAATTCCGATCTGTACAAGAAAAAACCGACCACAAACATCGTGATCGGAAGAGTGTACGTGAATGTACTGATCGTAACAGTAACGACTGATATATGCATTAGTAGATGATGCCCAGCATTGCCGAAAAAATCTTTTAACAACGTGTCGCTACTTTTTGAATGGACAGTTCCAGCCGATCGCGCTGCAGCGGTTTTACCACGTAATCGATCGCGCCCACGGAAATGGCCCGGACGATCAAATCTTTTTGCCCTCTCGCCGTGCAAATGATCACCTTCGCCTGCTGATCGATCTCCATGATTTTTTCTAATGCCGACAAACCGTCCATACCGGGCATCGAAATATCCATCGTGATGAGGTCCGGGCGGTACATGCGGTACAGCATGATGGCTTCCTCCCCGCTTTTGGCCTCTGTCACCACCGTGAAACCCAATGATTCGATGATGGTGCGCAGAATGGATCTTGTGAATCCGGCATCGTCCACGATCATAACCGTTTTCAAGACAATTCCTCGCTTCCCGCTTATCCGAGGTGGTCAAAATCCTCTTGCTGCCAAGATAAGCTATTGACTGTCGTTTTCCCTCCATTCAATCGTACAGGATGTGACTGAACATTTTCTGAACAACCGCCAAAGCCGTAAACATGGTCATGCAAGAGCGCTGCAGTCTCTTCCGGATGAGCGAGCGGGAATTGGTGATCATACGGAACCATGATGGCCGCAAGCCCGGCATACTCTGCCGGCAGCGTGTAAGCTTTATCATGCAAGCCCCACACGATGGTCGCTCGGCTGCCCAGAAGATCGTCCGGCGCCAATGGGGATGCACGATGGAACAGCAGCTGCATCGCGTGGGCATTGGCATAGGCGATGCGCCGGGAACGCAGACTGTCTGCGACTTGTTTCGCATAGATTGGCACGTGCTCGCTGGCAGACGAGAACGCGCCGGCGTCGATCATCCGCTTCGCCCATGCGCTTGGACGAAGACGGCGCAGCATCAATCGCAGCAGCTTCGGTGTGGCGCTCGCCCACTTCAGAAGCCGATCATGCGGCGCCTCGAAAGCGGGTTGGAGCAAAATGAGCTGATCCAGTTTGGCGCCCAGCCGCGGCGCGACGTTTCCAGCCAAATACGCCCCCCACGAATGTCCGACCAAGCGGATGGGTCCCTGATCAGGCAAAGCAGCCAGCGACTCATGGAGTGCGTTTACGATCGTTTCTACAGACTCGCTGCCGGTTTCCGTATCCAGCGAAGGCGAGCGCCCGAATCCGGGCAAATCGATCAGCCAGACGGGATTTCCCGTCTTTTCATGAAGCTGAGTAGCCAGTGGCAGCAGCGCCTCCGCATGGCTAAACAAGCCGTGCAGCAAGACCCACGGCTGGCCGGTTCCTTTTTTATAGAAAGCGGACAGATTCGCCAGGCGACGTCGCTCGAACTGCTCCAGTCCTGCGCCTGGCTGGTTTGTCAATCGGTAATCCAAATCCGCGATCGCAAACGGAAGAACGTCATCAACCAAAAACAATCGCTCGTTTTCGCCACCGTTCACCGCGAGAAGCTGTTTCGCGCTTTCATTGGGAAATTCCCGCTCGGTGATAAAGGCCATCGATTCCTTCGGGATTCCGGTCATTCGCGCCAAACCCCAGCCCATCGCCTTTTGCATCCAACCGAGCGGAATGGCGAGCTTCGGCACCGGAATCCTCATTTGCCGCGCCATCAAAGCGAGCAATTGCGGCATCGAATGGCTCGTCGCTTTGTCGCCGAGCAAGGTGTATGTGCCGCTGGTCGGTTGCGCTTGACGGACTACCCTGACGACGGCACGCGCGACATCATCATTGGTGACGAGCGGCAGCCAATGATTGGCTCCACCCGGGATGACCGGCATCAGCCCGCGGTTCATCGCATCCACCAAAATCCCCAGACCGCCTACCTGTTCCGTCTCGCCGGTCGGTCGTGCTCCGATGACGGTTGACGGATTCATTACCGCCAATGGATAGCCGTGTGTTTGCGCCTGCTGTCGAATATACAGGTCAGCCAAAAATTTCATCCGCTCATAGGCGCCTTCCCCTTGTAAAAACGAATCCATGGAAAACACGTCGGCTTCCCGATCGACGTTCTCGTCACCAAACGGACTCATGTAGCCGACGACATGCACAAACTGCCGCAAGCCGCGCGTTTGGTGAATTGTGCGGGCGAGGTCGGCCAAATGAACCGCCCCGTCGCGAAACGTTTTTCGGGCCAGCTCCGCCGCAAGCGTAATGTCCATCGTCCCGCCGGCGTGGATGATGACGTCTGTCGTCAGCGCCTTTTCATAGGCGGCGGCGTCCAGTCCCAACCGTTCTTTTTGCAAATCGCCGATCAAAAAATCGATCCGCCCGCTTTCCCCCACCCCTAGCTGGTTGAACAGCCGTTCTGCTTTTTCCTTCGAGCGGCATAACACGAAAATTTCTTCATCACCATGTTGAAGTTGCTTGAGAACCTCCTTGCCAATCACACCCGTTCCACCTGTCACGAAAAGTTTCATGCAATTGCCCTCCTCGAATTAGTGCCATACAGTTCTAATTAATGCTGTAAAAAAACTGCTTCCTCAGCCGCGAAGCAGTTGATAAAAATGGGTTGCCGTCTCCTGAATGATCTCTGGATGCTGTGTCGTTTCCGCCAATACGAGGGCTCCCTCGAGCGCTGCGATGAACAAAGCGGCAGCAGAAGCGGCCGATACATCCGGGCGAAACTCCCCGCGCGCCCGTCCTTGCTCGAACAAGCGCGTCAAGACAGGCGGCAGTTCGGCAAAAAAACGGGTGATTCGTTGTTTGACCTGACCGGCATCTCGCGGACTTTGCACATACAGGGAGACAAATGGGCATCCGCCCTGACAGTTGCGCGCGTTGATCGCCGTGGTGAGCATGTCAATAAACGACTGCATCCGCTCTTTCACGGTTTTTTCGTCCTGGGCGACCAGTTCGGCAATGGCCGTTTCATACATGTCGATCCAATACTCGACAACCGCCAGCAGCAAATCCTCCTTTCCTTGAAAGTGGTAATAAATATTGGACTTGGACACGCGGCTGATCTGCATCACCTCGTCCATGCTGGTTTGCGCATAGCCTTCTCGCAAAAAGAGATCAGCAGCTGTTTCAATCACTTTGGACCGATTGGACCTTCTGGAAGCTTTTGTTTTCGTATTCATATTTAGAACTATACGGTACTACTTATCATTCGTCAAGATTTGTCTGGATGCATACGTATGGTTTGGGGCAAGCCAGGCGTACACTACGTGATGGGGGGTGATTGGTCATGCTGAATGATTATCGGTTTACCGCATCATGGAGAGAGGCTTCGGCCATGGTAAAAAAATTGAAGAAACGCAAAGTTCCCTATTCCTTGACGCAATCGGCGGGACAGCGCAGAGTGGAATTCGTCTTTTCCAATGTGAGCGAACCGCAGTATTTTTATTTGTTTTTGCTGTTTGAGGACAAGTTTTGTTAAAGGCTCTAAGCCGCTTACGCCCGTCGCGCTGACGATCGATGCCCGTCCTCGCTGATCATGATGCTGTCGGCGCATTTTGTTTCACTTGGGACAAACTCCACTTCAATCGGAACCGACCGAACGAAAAAGCGCGTGTCCGTTAACGGATACAGTTCGACACGCATGTTGCCTTCGGCCTGCAAATACAGACGCCCCTCCTCGGTCGTCACCGTCAGCGCCGTTTGCTCCTTATTGTCCAGCACATAGTTGCCCACATAGGCGGAATAGATGGCTGGATCGATGTTGGCCAGCTTTTTTTTCGGGGGCGCAGTCGGGAGGTCGCTCGGCAAATCGAACAAAATGTTTTCCGCTGCCATATTGACGGCCTGTTCAAATTCCGCCTCCTGCTCGAAGTTGCGGAGAATCATCAATGTTTTATTGTGATCGTGATAATGACTCAACATGGTCGAGTACCCAGGCCAGCCTCCGGTATGGCTCATGATTCGGCCTTTTTCCTCGTTTTCTTCCAAAAGCCAGCCAAAGCCGTAATCAAACGTCTCACCATTGTTCAAGTGGACGGGCGCAACCATTTCCTGCCACGTTTCACCGCTCACAAGCTGGCCGGTGTACAACGCCTGATCCAGTTTCAGCAGGTCGGCCAGTGTGGAATTGACCGTGCCGTCCCCCTGAATTCCGTCCAGGTAGACCACATAATCCATGTCGGCAACGAAATCGGGAAGCGCATAGCAATCGGCATGGAGGTCGTACACGTAGCCGTATGCGTAATTTTCGATCTGCTCCTTCCTGTATCGGCGGTTATACACCTGTGTATGGTTCATCCCGAGCGGTGTGAACAACTCCTCTTTTAGATAGGATGAAAAGCTTTTGCCCGCGATCTTTTCGATGAGGATCGCGAGCAGCACATAGCCTGTATTGCTGTAGAGCCAGCTTTCATTGGGCTCAAAATAGACAGGCGGTCGATGCGCGATCAGCATCTTCAGCACATCTTGATTCGTCGCGATTTTGGTTCGGTCCCAATGGATGGAAAACAGCTCCATATAATCGGGCAAACCTGACGTGTGGTTCAGCAAATGGCGGATCGTGATGCCTTTGTACGGCAAGTCTGGCAGCCATCTGCCGATCGGCTCATCGTAGCTGGCCTTGCCTTGCTCCACCAGCTTGATCATGCCAAGGGCGGTGATCGGTTTGGAAACGGAGGCCAGCTCAAACACGCTATCGATCTCCAGCTTGCGCCCTGATGCGAGATCGGCAACGCCATATGCCGCCTGATAGATGACTTTTCCGTTTTCCGCCGCGAGGACAACGCCATTGAAAAGCTGCTTTTCTGCCAAAGTGCCGAATAAATGGGCAAACCGCTCTTGCTTCGTTTTCACGCGAATCTCTCCCTTTTCGTCCTATTTTTATATAAAACTTAATAGTTAAGATAACTTAACAATTGGATGTGCAAGGGCGACTGTGTCCCCTCCGCGGTGGATTTGCGATTTGCTTACGCGCCACTTCCTTCTTTATCGCGGCTCAACTCTCGTTCGACGATCCCTTTCAGCTTGAGGACGATGTTTTTCATCGTGACCACCTCTTGTGCATCCAGCTTCGAATAGAAGCGTTCGACAACGTTCCGTTCCATCATTTCTTCCTTGATGAAATATTGAATGCCCATTTCATCGAGCCGAACGAGGATTTCCCGGCGGTTTTGCAGATTGATCTCCCGCCGCACATACCTCGCTTTTTCCAGCTTGCTGATGATTTGGCTGACTGCGCTTGCAGACACCTTCATTTTCTCGGCGATTTCGCTGACGGTCAGCTGTGAATGCTTTTGGACCAGTTCCAGCAAGATCGTCTGCTTTGCTGTAATTTCTGTATCCAGCGCGTTTTGGTACTCCTGCAAAATCATCACACTCATCGCGTAATTCGCTTCATTCATCTCTTTGACGATCGCATGGAGGTCGATTTGTTCGGCATTCATGGAAATACGTTCGCACCCTTCATTGTTAAGCTACCTAAAGCAATTATAAAATGTTCCTTCACACAAAAGCAAGCTGAAAACCAGCCGGGAAGACCTGCCACTCCTCCCAACGATTTTGCGTTGCATCTTTTTTTTGACTCTCTACAATAGGGAAAGAAGGAGGAGGTCAACCATGAAAAGATTTTACAAGTGGGCACTTTCCTTCCTGGTATTGTGCTCCACGACGTTTGTCGCGCATTCACCTGTGGAAGCTGCAACCGTGCTGCAAACAGGCAGCCAAGCCGGGGATGTGTGGGATTTGCAATATCGTCTCCAGTCAATGGGATATGACGTGGGCAAACTGGACGGTATTTACGGAAGCCAAACGAAACAGGCGGTCATCCGCTTTCAAGAAGATTATGGCCTCGACGTCGACGGAATCGCTGGCAGCAAGACGATCGGGACTTTGAAAAAATACTCCGTCAATGCAACGGAAATGGATTTGCTGGCACGCCTCGTCTACAGTGAAGCACGCGGAGAATCGTATACCGGACAAGTCGCAGTCGCAGCCGTCGTGATGAACCGTCTGCAATCGCCCAAATTCCCGAAAACGATTCGAAATGTCATTTTCCAGGCTGGCGCATTTACAGCGACCGATGACGGACAATTTTGGCTGACGCCTAATTCCACCGCTTATCTGGCTGCGCAAGACGCGGTCCGCGGTTGGGACCCATCCGGCAATGCGCTCTATTACTTTAACCCGACAACCGCCACATCCAAGTGGATTTGGAGCCGCCCGCAAATCAAGCAGATCGGCCATCACATTTTTACCAAATGACCTGCATATTTCCAATCACAAACCAGCCCGTTTGCAGGCTGGTTTGTTCGTTTTCACCGGACATTATTTGGTTTTATGTGCACCCATGTGTGGTGCTTCCATGGGTTCGGGGTCCGCAAGCTCGGTGAATACAACCAGCCTTCTCGCATGTTCCTGCGTTTTTTTGTTGAAACGGCCTGAGCAAGTAATCAGGTTCAAATGCGGCTTGGTTGCCTGCCCAAAAATTTTTTTGAGAGGGGCATCCGCCGTTGGGTACGAGACAACTTCTTTTACGACAAAATTGATTCGCTTCCCTTTTCCATTGGAGACGATCACCTTGGCGCCTGGCTTCAGATCGCGCAGACGATAAAAAATCGCAGGTCCGGTATAGTGGTCAAAATGACCGGAGATGACGGCATTTCCTTTTTCGCCGGGCTTTGTCCATGGCGCCAAAATTCCCACCTTATCAAATTCCTTCGGCACCCCCATGTTCCCCTTCGGGGTGACGCCGACAGGCTCCACTCGCGCCTTCAATTTGATGGACGGGATCTCAAGCAGGTCGGGCATGATCGGCTGCGGCGGAACAGCAGGCTTGGTGTACAGTTTGATGTGCGGGACCGAATAGAGTTTTGGTTCAACATGCTGATCGAGCGATAACTGCTGCTCGCGGACTGGTGCGGGTTCCGGGGTGGTTGCTGCACAGCCGCTGCAAAAGAGAAGAATGAGTACGAAATAAGCAAGCGGTCGATTCGTCATTCGTTTGTCTCCTTATTCTTAACGATAAAAAAGAGAAGGATTTCTCCTTCTCTCCTCCACCTTTAGTTGCTTGCGCCACCCATACCGGTTTTTGGCATGCCCGGAGTCGCTTTGATATGGAATTTGTGGCCTGCTTTTGTCGCTTTTGTATGCATTTTGCCATGGTGAGCTTTCGTGTGCATTTTATGATGGGCTTTCGTATGAACGGTGCCTTTCTTAGCTCCATCGTGTTCCGTCTTGGCAAATGCAGAAGCGGAAGAGAACACCAGGCAAAGTGCAGTCGCGATCGCAAAAGCTTTTTTCATGTTGTCCACCATTCTTTCGTAAGAGATTTGTCAGACGATATTATCGTGTGCACAAACGCCGTCCGTTAGTAAAGTTAAAGAGAGGGAAGAACGCTACCTTTTAGGGAGAGCAGGAAACCGCTGTCATTTTGCCTCCATGACCCGGCAATCATGTTTCCCCTGCCTTGTACATAACATAGGGACGAGGGAGGGAAGGAAATGAGAGGGACTTATGTGTGGGTACTGCTTGCCATATTGTTTCTGGCTTCTTTTGACATGCATGCGCAATTGCCGCTGTTGGCTCCTTATGCACGAACATTGGGAGCGACCACGCTGGTCATCGGCATTTTGCTTGGCGCTTATTCGATGAGCAACCTGCTCGGCCATCTGATCGCGGGACCGCTGCTCGACCGATACAGCAAAAAGCTGTTCATCTGCGCCGGCCTGTTTTTGGCAGGCTGGCTATTGGTCGGCCAAGGGATGGTGGACAGCCCGGACACGCTCCTGTGGCTTCGCCTGATTTTTGGCTTCACGATGGCATTCGTCACCCCGACTTGCCTTGCGCTTCTCGGCCAGCTGGCGCGGACACCGGAGGAGCAGGGCGTTTACATGGTCAAAAAAGGAATGGCGCTTACCGCCGCCTCCATCGTCGCACCGGCCATCGGTGGCTTGCTCGCGGCGAAATTCGGCTACGGCGATACGTTTTTTATTTTTGGCGGCGTGATGATGCTGGCGTCGATGGTCGGGATCTGGAGCCTCCCTACCAAAAAAGCGCTGCATTCCATGAGCAAACCGCAGCCGGAGAAAAAAGTTTCGGCTTTTCGTGTCATGATGACCACCCATGCGATGTACCCCGCCTATATATGTGGCTTCGCCACCACCTTTGCCAGCGGAACGCTCATGTATGAGATTCCGCTGTTGCTGCAGGAAAAACATCTGGCCCCGACGGTTTCCGGCATAATATTCAGCGTAATGGGGGTAGGCTCGCTCCTGATGCTGAGCCAGTTTTGGTTGAACCGCATCTCCCCTGTCGTTCGCTGCTCCTTGTCGATGTTGGTGCTGGGCTTGACCATGTACAGCTTGGCGCTTTTTGGGCCAGCCAATCTGTACGCGCCCGTTTTTATCCTTGGCGCCTGCTTCGGCGTGCTGTACCCGGCGATGACCACGATGCTGGCGCAAAGCGCCCCGCCCGCCATTTACGGGACGGCATTCAGCCTGTACGCCGCTGCCCTGTCCGTCGGTTCCATCGCCGGCCCGATCGTCGCCGGAGCGATCTCGCAAGGACACGCCACGTTTTTCGTCAGCTTTTTGGTAGCCATGGTCGCAAGCCTCATCACCGGCTGGCTGTACACGATTACCCATGCCAGTCCCCGCTCGGTCACGCGGTAACCTATCGTTGATTCGAGTGGGATTGGTGGGAACACTTGCGCATTGCCTGGGAAATCCGTATTTGGTACTGTGAAAATGTGAAAATTCAGAAACCAGGAGGGCTTGATGATGAGCAAAAATGAAAAAATACCGGGCTGCGGCTTTCATCACGTAGCGCTGCGCGCCAATGATTTCGCAGCAACCGTCGCGTTTTATACGGAAGGACTTGGCTTTGTCCGGCGCCATGGCTGGGGCGAGGGGGCAAAAGAAGTTGCTCTGCTCGATACCGGGGACGGCAACTACATGGAAATTTTCGCTGGGGTACGGGTGAAGTTTTGCCGAGCGGCGCGTATTTTCATATCGCCTTTCGCACAAGCGATGTAGATGCAGCCGTCGCAGCAGCGGTCGAGGCTGGAGCCGTGCTCACCGACGGGCCGCGCGATGTGGTCCTCGGCAATCAGCCGCCAACACCGGCACGCATCGCTTTTGTCAAAGGATTAAACGGGGAGTCCATCGAGTTTTTCCAAAGCACGGGCGACAATCAGCTGTAAGGAGAACATCATAAACAGAAATAGACCGGCAGGCGCTTTTGCCCACCGGTCATTTTGTTTGCTGTCGACTACTCAGCATCGATTTCTTTTACCAATACATGCCCATCCCAGTCGCGAGAAATTTTCCAGCCCTCGCTTTCCTTGACGAAATCGATCTGTCCGTTCGCTTCGATTATCTTGCTTGGTCGGCCATCCGGATACGTCAATTCCAGCTTTATCGTATAATCATAGGAACGCGCGCTGTCAGCCTCCGATTTGGGCTGCAATGTCAGCTCTTTCACGGTAATGTTGGCTTTTTGGCGAGTGGCGACCAACGTGGCGATGGCCATAACGCGGTTGTTTGTAATAGACCGGTATTCCTTTTCGGTAAAGTAAGGTTTGATTTTCTCGTGTCTTTCGAGGATGGTCTGAATATCGTCTTTCACTTTTGTGTAATCGGCAATTTCGTATTCGACCTTTTTGGCTTTTTCGGCTAAAGCCCGCACTTGCTCATCCGGAGTTGTCTCTGTGCATGCGGTCAAAAAAGCAACTGCAATGCTTATGGCGATCCAAAGACGCTTCATGATGATCCCCCCTCCGATGTAACCATACCAAACAATTCCAGGGTTTGGAAGGTGGAGTTCTTTGCAGGGAGGAGGGTCTTTATCTCTCCTTTTTCACGGGAATTTGGATTTCGGTAACATGCCGGCTTGTATCCGCTGTCGTCAAATAGCCTTCATGGTGCACTTCCCGGACGGGTCCGGCAAGCGTGTAGTCATTGTGCTCCATCCATTGCTGCAGTGCGGTGTAGGCATTGGTCAAGGTGTCCGTGCCCCCTTTGTGGATGACGCAGGCCAGTTCGCTTACGGATTCCAGCTCGCGGCACGCAATCCGGTTTGTTTCCGGCAGCGTCTCATGAACCGGAACCGCAACCTCAATAGTCGGTCCACCTTCCTCATTGCTTGCCTCGTAATAAATGGCAATCGGCGAGCTGATTTTGGCGCGGTGGTTGCTCACGTGTGTAATCAGTTCATTCCACAGAGCACCCTGATTTGTGTAATCGGCTGTATGCTCCCGGATGGACATGACTTTCTTGGCTTCTTCCTTTTTGACCACGACATCATACTGCAACATGTGTGCATCCTCCTCTTTTCGCAAATGATGGATCAGGTGTGTGAGGCGATTCAGCTTCTCCTGTCGGGATGCAAGCTCAGCGTGAAGCTCTGCTTCCTTATGCCGCAAGAGGGTGATCATCGCTTCTGCCGACGTGTCCCCGTCGATGATTTGCGCAATCTCTTGCAGGGAAAAATCGAGCGCTTTAAGCGCCATGATGCGATGCAAACGTGGGATTTGGCTCGCCGTATAATACCGATAACCCGTTTGCTCGTCAATCTTCATCGGCGGTAAAAGTCCCAGCTCGTCATAATGATGCAGCGCTTTGACAGACACCTTGTTCAGTTTGGAAAAATCACCGATTTTGAACATGTTCATCACCTCGTTTTGAATCATACTGTCTCCGGTTAGGGAAGAGTCAACACTTTCGCGGCAATTGCAAAACCGTTCACTTTCGCCCATCCCTTCTTGCCGCAATCCGTTTGTATGGTCGATGTATACGGGAATACGCCGTATTGGTAAAATGAATATACAAAATGCTTTTCATGCCACATATCTATAGAAGGAGAATCGCCTCGTGGACATCCGTGAATTGCAGTACGTGATGGAGCTATCTCGCCTGCGCAGCTTCACCAAGGCGGCGGAAGCGCTGCACATTACGCAACCGACATTGAGCAAAATGATCCGCAATCTGGAAGAAGAACTCGGGCTCGTCTTGTTTTCGCGCATCGGCAAAAAAATCGAGTGCACCGACGCGGGCCGGGTGGTCGTCGCCCATGCCCAAACCATCCTCGACTCGTTTCAAAGCTTGACCCGCGAACTCGACGACTTGACCACGTTCACCAAAGGAACGATCCGCATCGGCCTGCCGCCTATGGTCGGCGCCAGCTTTTTCCCCACCGTGATGAGCCAATTCCGCGCCAAATACCCCGGCCTGGACATTCACATGGTCGAGGAAGGCTCGAAAAAGCTGGAGGCGGAGATCGAGAGCGGCCGGCTGGACATGGCGGTCGTGCAGATGCCGGTCAATGACGAGCTGTTTGATTCGCACGTGCTCATCAAGGAAAACCTGCGGCTCATCGTCCATCCCACCCATCCGCTTGCCCAGCGAGACGCGGTGACGCTTGCCGAGCTTGCGGATGAATCGTTTGTTTTTTTCAGCAAAAGCTTTACCCTGCACGATCGAATCATCGAGGAATGCAACCGGGTCGGCTTCACCCCGCATGTTCTTTACGAAAGCTCCCACTGGGATTTTATCCAGGAGATGGTCGCCGTGAATCTGGGCGTTGCCTTTTTGCCTGAGACCATCTGCCGCTCGCTGCAGCCGAATCGCGTCCAAAGCGTCACGCTGGTCAAGCCGGCGATCCCGTGGCATTTGGCGATGATCTGGCGAAAGAATACGTATTTGTCGCTGGCTGCGCGGGAATGGATTCGGTTTACGCAGTCGTTGTTTGGGGAAATGGAGGGCAGGGAGCAGTAGACGGGGGGACACTGGCTTTACGCGTTCCCTCCCGCTACTCATCGCTCCGAGGTGCTGAATTTTTTGCCCGCTCCCTTTCTCATGGCGTGTACAGCCAATAAAAACAGGGGGAACAGGATCATGAAATATCCACCGTATAGCGTCCAGTCGCGATACAGTATTTTTTCCGTTTTTCCCAAAGGAAGCCATAGGATGAGCGTAAATGAAACAATGGCACACAGGTATAAATGCGCCCCCCTTTTCCTGGAGAAAACAGAATCAACCCCCAGTTTTGCCATCCACAAATAGCCTGCTGTCGTCGATAATATCAAAAATACCCATAGGGCAACTCCCAGATTTTCAACCCGTTCAATAAATGAGAGTTTTACTGATTTAAACAAACCTAACACAGGATAGATGACATTTGCCAATTGCCATTCTGAAAAAAACATGATGCTGACAAAGGTAACGGTTGCATAGGAAAGAATGACCATCCATATTCCGATTGAAGCATGTTTGAGTGCTTTTTTTTGGTTGACGATATAAGGGAAATAGATCGGCAGCAATTCATAGCCGAACATACTGAAGTAAGATTCATTTGCTGCTTTTAAAATATCGGCTGGCTTAGCCGTAAAGAGCGGAAACATATGTGAGACTCCGCCATACGACATCGGCCATAACAAAAAATAAAGCATCCAAAAGGTAAAGAAGAAGGCCAAGATGCAAAAACGAGCGATTAACTTAATGCCGCCCCCGGCAATATAGAGCATAACGCCGAATAAACAGAAAAGCGGGAAAAACAGAGGGCGATCCGGGAGGGTTATCGCTCCAACAAGCCTAAGATAGCTTTGGGAAGTCGCTGATACCGTGAGAATGCCGTACAGAATAAAGAGAAGGGAGACACATTTTCCCAGCCAACGCCCCAATAAGATTTCATTGATTTGAAACAGGTTATGATGGGGATATTGCAGACCAAGCCAGTACATCGGAAAAAGCGTAATCTGCGCCAAGATCCCGAGTATAAACAAAACCCACCATTCGTTGTACCCTGCCAAACTTAACGTATGCGGCAACCGGAGAAGTCCCTCGCCTGTAATGACATTCTGGACGAGGAAGATGACATGGTAGCTCTGCAGTTTTGGAAAATTCCCTTTGTCCATCGGATGTTCTCCTTACTAACCGGACAGATAGTCGTACCTACGCCCAAATCCTTTTTAGTTGTCCCCATCCATTTCCAAGATTATGTCAAACGAAATGTTTTCACGGTTGTTGAACATGCAAAACCCCTGACTGGATTTCATTTCCAGAGCGAGAGTATTGTCATCGCTTACGCAGGAATTCCCGCCGCATGGCGCAGCGCGTCGGCCGCATAGTGTGCAGCAGCCTGTACCGCTTTGTTTCCGGCGGCGTCTGTCCAAATCTCCCCGAGTCGAGCGATGACTGTTTCTGCTGCGGCCTTGTCCACTTTTCCCTCCGACTCAGGCGCATCCCCATCAAATCTCGCCAAGTCATACTGCTCGATCAGGCTGATCAGCTTGCGCGGGTAGGCTGGATCGGTCGCATAGCCGCCTTTCCCGATCTCCTGACAAGCGGTTTTGTAATCCGCTCCCCGCACCCCGTGGTAACGTGTCGGCTTGTCTTTTGTACCGTTCAGGATCAGCGCCGAATGGTCGGCAATGGATTCGTCCCAACTCCGATACGCGCGGAAAGCGGCTGTCACGGCTACAGCCTGTTTGCCGACGTATTCGGTCGTCGGCATCGAGATGCTGCCTGCCATCCCCGTTCCTTTGATGCCAAACAGATTGTTCGCTTTTTTGGTCAGCCCGCTTTCGCCCCAGGCGCTTTCCAGGATGGCTTGGGCGATGGTGAGAGAGGCCGGAATGCGGGTTTTGCGCATGTCGGCAACGGCGGCCGGGGCGATTTTGGCGATGAAGGATTGGGGGGTCATGACCTGGGTTCTCCTTTTCCTTTTAGTACTTCTACGGCACGTTTGATCAAGTCAGGTACGGGGAGGCCAATGCGTCCAGCGTTTTCGATAATTGATAGTAGCTCGTTTGCTAGATAGAAAAAGATCGTCGTGTCTCGGATGAAGTTTTGATCGCCAAGGGACGTGTCGATTAGGTGTGCGATCGCAACCATGCAGAAGATGAAAACCTTGCGAGCAATGCCGATTTGACCGACTTTGCTTTTGAGCTTGCCTTCCATGCCGGACGCGACTATGCCGGTTATGAAATCAAAAATGACAAATGCGAGCAGCACACTAAGCAGTACAGACCACCCGCCATAAAGAAAAGAGGCTGACGCACCCCCAGCTGCAATTCCTGTCTTTAAAAAATTCTCCATACACTCTCTTCCTTTCCCTTTTGGGGCTTCTAATGTACTGCTTGGTACAGGGGAGCTATGCTCTTGATGCAAAAAGAAAGAGGAGCCACGGTTGTGACCCCTCTTTCGCTTCATAGTTTTATTTCCACATGTAATTCAAGGCATTCCATACCATAAAGCTTAAAGCCAAGGACACAACTAAGGTTACAACTCCGATGAAGATGAAAGTTCTTCGGCGGCCTCTGTGCCAACGCCAATAGCCTCCAGATCGGATTTCACCGCTGGCTGCAGATTAACCCGATACGCTTTCATAAGTTCGGCGTCCAGCTACGATCAAAGCAACACAGATCGCTACCATCGTCTCACCTCCCTTCAAAGAGATAAGCCAAATGCCGAGGTTAAGCAGGCACGTTGTCAGCATCCAACATCGCCTGCACTTCCTCCTGGAGATTAGCTGGTACTTGGTCAATTGTTCGGCGACCAGACTTCACCAGTTTGAAATAGATTTCAGCCACCTGTACTTCCTCCCTTCAATGCCAACAACTCCTCATACACCTGAGCCAAGGCTTCCATGGTGTTCAGACTTTCTTCTTTCAACGCGAGGTTAACCTCATAGATTTGGGCGGTGGCTTCCATGATCATCAGATTTTCTTCTTTGGCGGCAGCCAGTTCGGTTTCAAGCCGTGCGATCTTGGCCTTGTCATCAATCGTTTGCTCTTCACGGATTTGCGAAATCGGCGTCTGATCATGTACTTTCAAACTCAATCGAATGCACCTCCGTAGCCGTTCAGTTTCACACGCTCGATTGCCGTTCCCTTCGCAATAACCACCCATACATTGATTGCCCAGTTATTCGCCGTCTTGGTCTTATTGGTAAACAGGTAGCCGCGATTTCCCTTTACAGCGTTTGTTGCGTCCTCCCAGGTCGGCACTGAGTCAAGCGCATTGTTGCAGACCTTGACGCTCTCGATAGACGCCCCCTCCGGGATGTAGCGTTCCAGCGTGATCAGCACCCGCTCCGGCATGCCATCAAGGATGAAATGCCCCTGCACGTCCGGATTGTTGAAATTGAGTTTGAACTCAATGTACGTCCCCGTTCGGGTAAATGTGTAGGTGCGAGTTGCAGTCATGCC
The DNA here is from genome assembly GCF_052072235.1 of Brevibacillus fluminis. Lineage (GTDB taxonomy): Bacteria > Bacillota > Bacilli > Brevibacillales > Brevibacillaceae > Brevibacillus_D > Brevibacillus_D fluminis_A. Next base: position 3,556,794 of record NZ_CM125436.1, read on the forward strand.
CTTGCTGTCAGTAGCCTCGATCGAGAGCGCATGGGGCGTGTCCAATTCTAATCGAATCCACTTGTCGGCCGGGATGGTGATTGTCTCTTGTTGACCAGCTACACCGGCAAATGTGCGGATCACTGTGCCATTGATTTTCTCGGTGATTGTAAAAGCGTTGCTCTCCGGATCCGTAACCGTGTAAGTTTTCGATAGCGGATCGCTGATCGTGCCAAGATCGCCGTTGCTACCGTCAATGACCGGTGGTCGGTTCCAAACGGCGCGGAACTTGCGTGTCTGCTCCGCCGATTTGCCGCCTTTGTCATCCTCGCTCCATACCGTGAGGATGTGATCGATGTTCTCGGCCAGATCGGCCCCTGCAACATCGGTGCTGCCATCCCACAGTCGCTTGTCACGATATGTTAGCGTTTTGGCAAAAGAAATAGGCGTGCTGCCGTCTGAAACACCGGAAGCGATCGCCCGTGCTGTACCGCTATTGAGTTTGTACTTGACCGTGAGGACGTTACCGTTGTCTGGGTCTACCGCGCTTCCGTTGAGAGTCAGAATGGCCTGCTCGGTAAGAGTCTGATTGTCTGCAGTCGTGAGCGTCAGTGTTGGTGCCTGGTTAACGTTGAGCGCGCCATAATACTTGACGCTGCTGGTCGCTTGGTAGATCGTCGGTGGCACGGTGAAGTCCGTGGCAAACGTCGGGTCGTACATGGCTGCTGGTTTGGTGCCAGTGCCAACTGTAGTGCTTGTCCACGTCGTGAAATCGTCGGTGGACTCGATCCGTTTGATATATCCGTCGTCATCGTACTCGATGTAGAGCTTGCCATTTTTGTCGCTCGTGATTGAGGCGTTTTGGCCTTTTACAAGGCGTTTTGGTATGGCGAGCCAATTCTGGCCGTCTGACGAGTTGCTGTAGTAAATCCACGGGTTGGTCGCGTCTGCTGCGCTCGTGCCGTGCCATACCGCGTGTAGCTTGGTGTTTGGTGTAGTACAAGCGGTTGGCGACTGTTGCTTGTAGCTACCTCCATTAAAGACTATCACATTCCCCCATGTCGAAGTGCCCATGTCATATGCATAATTCGTGAAAGCTTGAGTAAAAACAACAATCTCGCATCTACCATTATTGTTCACTGCGTTTTCCGCAAAAATGAATGGCAGGTTGTTTTTGATAACGACAGATGGATTTTGTATATACCAGCCAGCTCCGTTATTCCAATTGCTGAGTTGTATAACCGCCCCCGGCGTCCCAAGTGTACCGTCTGCATTGATCGGGATAGAACCGGCACGAATATTGAAGCTGTTTGGCAGGCTATTGTTTTTCGTGCTGGCTGACCACCAGAGGTACGAGCCTTCTGGGGTAATTCCAACCGTAATTCCAGACATTACCCCGGATGTCTGTCCAGATTCAATGGTTGTGAACAATGTCGAACTAATAGGAGATGATGGCACGTTCTTAGTAAGGTCTTGTGAAAATAAACGAACCGTTCCATCCCCATAGTTAAAGACAAATGTAATCCTAGTCCCTATCGCTACCAAAGAAAATGAATTAGCACCTAGATTACCAACTGTTTGATTAAAATACCTAAAATCTCCCCACGATTTTCCGTTATCTTTAGAAACCCACCATGCAACACCGGGACTTGCATATGCCGCTCCTACAAGCCACCCATTATTCAACCGCACAGGCCGTGCCATCTGCGACACAAGATAAGCGGTTGACACCACATTAACCGGCGCTAAGATTTGTCCATCACGCTGCGCCACGCTAAATATTGCTGATTCCACGTTGTTGCTCGGATCGCCTTTCGCGTCCCTTGCGCGTACACGTACCTTTGCAGCGGATGTATCCGGTATGCTCGGGACTGTCGCAAAAATCGGGCTTCCCGTTTTCCCTGTCGCTAACGCTATCCATTTCGCATTAACGACATCGTAAATATCAGCCTCATATGTGATTGCGTCACCGTCTGCATCGGTTGAACCGGTGAAGCTGATACTGATTTGGTCGCCTACTGTGTATGCGGATTTGTCGCGCGTTACGTTAGTTGGATCGGTCGGCACGTTGTTAATGATTGGCTCAATGAATACAACCCTACTTTCACCCGGACCGTAACTCATAACACTAGTCGCATCGGCAGCGGAAAGCTGCTTGGTAGAATGCATATATTTATGAGACAAACCCATTGTAAATCCATTTGCGTTTGATGCGTCTACAGTTTCAGTAAAACTTAATGGCGGTATTTGGTTTCCACTAGGTGCGCTGGCTTGATTGATCAACACCACAATAGTTTTTGCATACGCGGTGGTTGTTGTAGGTGGAAAAAAAGAACTGGTTGACGTTGCGTAATTGCTTGCGTTTGTTTCTCTAACTGCTTTTACATTGCGATAAGAAGAGATGCTACCCATCCACGTAGTTGAAGGATCGCCATTAGAAAATGTAGGGGCCGTTTCGTTGGTAGAAGCAAACTTATACCAAACAGAACTTCTCAACCCAATGCTAGTTTCTGATAGTTTCGTCCATCCAACCGGCGTATTGATCGCAACACCATTGTTCGAGATGGCAGCAAGAAGCAAATCGCCCTGTTGATATACCGGTAAGCTCGGAGTGAAGTTTGCTGTTTGACCGGCATTTTTTGTAATAGATGATGCCACATACTCAACCTGTTTTTTACCTGTTGTTGGGATTGTGTAGTCGATTATTAATTTAGGTCTGTCAGCCGCCGCGCCCTCAACTGAAACAAATGCAGTGCCCCAAGTCTGAGTTGATTCCTGCGAATCAACAAGGCATAAACCATAGTTTTCATATGTCCCGTTTACCCAATCTTGCACTAAACTCTTTATGACAAAATCATATACGGTTCCGGTCGCCGTTGTTACTAACGCACTTCCGCTAACTGTCGCATCAACGGTTGGTTGAGTGTCCCATGACACTTGATTGTCTACCCAATTACTTGCAATTCTTTTTGCTTGAATCGTTCTGCTTCCTGCTGAACTGGACGTTTGCGTAAGTCTTAATGTGGCAGAATTAATAACCGCATTGTTGGGTATTAACCCCAAATCAAATTTGAGGAATGATCTTCTTTTCGAGGCCCCTGTTGAGGCGTTAGCAGACAGGAATGTTGAAGTATAACCCGTTGTAGCAGAAGAATTACTTTGATCTGCTAGTGTGTCTGAAATTTTTGTGTTTGTATAATCTAACGTAACTACTGGCATGTTCCTCCCCCTTTCCTATCGTAAATAGCCGTAATCCGCAGATTTCCTCATTTTCACAGCTATACCTCCAGCCTGCTCTGTGCCTCATTGTAATAACCGCGAATCACGATGATCGAGTCAATCGTGGATAGATCGTCGTTGAAGTTGTTATGTGTGAACCCGTCCGGCAAAGTTGATTCCAGCGTATTGACTCGGGTTTTCAGGTTCGATGTATCAGCGCTCAATTGGGCAATCGCTGCATGAGCGTCAGCAATCCCTCGTTCCCATCGATTGATATCCGTTTCCATGACAGGCGTTTCCGCGGTCCAGTCTGTTTTGGCGTTATATGGCACCTAAATCTCTCCCTTCACACTGAACTCAAACCGAAACTCCAGCGTCTGGCTGTCCAGCACAGCCAAGTCAGCCTTCCGCTCGGTAATCAGCCCGCCCCGCTCGTCCAGCAATTTGAGTGACGCGACTTTCGTTATGCCCACCACGGGTCCCGTGACCACTGTAATTGTGTTTCCGCTGCGTGTGACAGTCTTGACCGCAACTGTCTGACTGTTCAGCACCAACGTTTTAATCCGCTGTTGCAAGTCGATCGCAGCACGCTGCAGATATGTGTTGTCGATCATAGCTCCACCTCGTTTTTGTATTTTAACGGCGCCATGCCGACCTTGAATTCGCCTACGGTGTGATACCGTAGCGTGTTTACCATTACCTTGTCTGTAATGGTGAGGGGCTTGGTCGGCAGCTCAAGCGACACCCTCTGTTTGTTCACATGTACGGGGCGAATTGCTTCAAAATCCTCGGCCAGTCGCCCGAGATTCATCACGATTTCATTCAGTTCAAAATGGAAGACAATTTCTTTTTTTAGATAATCTTCCTCTACCAGTTTCAATGTGCCAGCCATGTTGCCCAGCGTTTGTAACGTAGCAAGCGTGAATCTGGACTTTGCCAAACTCTTTTTCCTAATCGCAGCGCGCCGTTGTTCATCGCTCCCTAGCTGCGTATCGCCAAAATAAATCCAGTCCCACACGTCCAGTCCATACGTTGCATATGGGACAAGAAATTGGCTCCCCAGCTCTTGGATAGCGGCTGACTGGTACTCACTCTCCCCACCGGCGCCTTCAAAGTGGTACTCCGCCACATCATTCTCGTACCAGTATGGCGGTAGCATCTGCCGGTATCGTTCCAAAATCATGGAACCACCGCCAAGGAAAGCGTCGATACAGCGTTAGCAGGCTTTGTCAGATTGGCTTCACCACCGTTGAGCGTATACCCGGTGTAATCAACCACCCCATCTACAAAAAAGAGCGCCCCGATCTGCTGGTACATGATCGTAGTTCGCCCTTTCAAATAATCTTGAATACGCTTTGTTATGAGTTGAACAATCGCAGATTGATCGGCTGCGGCTTGATACAGCAGCTTCACTTCCACCCCAACAGGAAACAGCACAGCCGGATGCACCTGCAAATCGTGCAACGCAACGCGCTTCGCTTCCATCCCGTTGCGCACCTGCTGCGCAAACGCCTCCGTCACCGGCTGCCCATCCTGCCCCGTAATATACACATCGACCGACAAATCATGCCGCTCCTTCTCAATCGCAACCGCCCCGCCAACACCGGCAACTTGCCGTGCCCACTGCTCATAATCACTGCGCCGGCCATTGCCTTCCTCTGTCCTTGCCCGCTCAATCAACCGGTTGCGGTACGCCTCTTCATCCTCGCCTTCCTTCTGCTCCAATCCAAGCAAATACCCGTGGGCCTGCAAAAACTCGCCATCCGCCCACGGCAAAAATCCTTGCAAAAACGCGTATTCCAGCAGTTGCTGCTGCTCGCTGATCTCCTCCGCCAACGGATAGAGCAGATCGTAAAAAATCTCCCCTTCCTCGGTAGCAGGCGGCGTCTCGCCGCGCTCCTCGGCATGGGCTTTCATCCGGTTGGCGATGCGCTGGTAAATCTGGTCCGGCGTTTCACGCAAGATCGGCATCTCCGGCTTTGCTATCGTTGCCATAGGTCCACCTCCACTTTCGTTTTCCCGCGCGTGCCCTCGATTTGCACCGTAAACACGACTTTGTCTCCTACAAACGCAATGTCCACGACCTCTGCCTGCTCAATCTCAGAGTGCGCTTCCAGCGCTTCCTCCGCCTGCCGCTTGATGACTGGCAGGGAGATTTGCGAGCGCATTTTCCCGATATCGGCCAAAAAATCCACTCCATAATTCGCCGAGTAAATGGCATATTGAAACCGTTTGGTCTGCAAGATTTTTTTCGCGACCTCTTCCACGTATTCCGCATAGGTCGACGTTTTTTGGTAGCGGCCGTCCGGCATTTGCATGAGTTGTCGCGTCTTCCAGTCCATGCGGTACGTCCAGGGCAGCGGCGTGCTCTGGGAGGAGAGCAACTGGCGTTCATCTCCTGCTAGTTGCGGAAACATTTATCCGGCCACCTCCATCACGATGAGGTACTGGCCGTTGGTGCAACGCAGAAGAGCGAGGCAGGAGCCGATTTCTTGCTCGGTAAACACGCTGTTTTTGGCATAGACCAGCTCTTCTTCTTCCAGCGGCGTTGGGTCTTCATCCAATTTGACGCGCAAGGGCGCGACAGAGAGGAGTCTGCCGAACTCTACCTGCGTGTCGACCATTCCTTCACGAGCGCCCTTGAAAATTTGCTGCAGCGCATTGTACATCGCTATCCCCTCCATTCGAGCTGCAGATTCATTGTGTACTGTCCGCCTGTCCAGCTGCTTTGACAGCTGGTCACGATCCAGTCGGTAATGCGTCCGTCCAGCGCCGCGATTTTGATGCGCCAGCCAGCACGCAGCTTCGCGGCGTTTGGGTCCTCATGGCGGACGGCAATGCTTCGGGTGCGCGGGACTTTTGCCAACTCTGCCAGCTGTTTGGCTGCGAGCGCCTCCACATTTTGTTCCTCGCCGGCATCCACCACCTTTTGCATGCGGCCAAGCTTGGCCGTCAGGGCGGTGTTTTCACGCGTGGCGACTTTTGCGATTTTTTCACCTTTATACCGTTCTGCTGTCACTACGGTATAAACCTCTTCCACGCTTTCACCCGTACTGCTGGACTGCAGCATGCTTGCCCGAAACAGCGGTACCAATGGATTGCCGCCTTCCGGAAGCACTGCGAGCTTGTCACGCGCATGCTGGACGAAATAGCGGATGCCCGACTTGTCAAACGCCTGCTCGGTAAGCGAGCTGTAGAGCGACGCGTACGACTGGGATGACAGCCGCTCCTTGCTGATAAACCCAAACGCCGGGCATGAAAACGGAATGCCGGTCTGCCGCACCAGACGTTCCAGCTCCTTGCCAGCGTCGCCGTTCAGCTTCGGGCGGGAGACGTCGTTTTTGCTCAAATACCAGCCGAGTTCATAGGCAGTAGCCGAAATATCGCCCGACTTGTCATCTCGCTCCCAGCGCACGATGGGTCCGTGGAAAAATTGTTCGGCTTCCTTCGGCTCTGTTCCCGAAAAGAGCATGACAAACCCGGCGGCTTCAAGCGCAGGCGCATCCCGGACGCGCAGCTCGCAGCTTTGTGCGAGTTGCCCCCGGGAAGACGACCATGATACTTCCACCACCTTGTTCGTGAGGTCGATGCGTGTAGCGTCTTTGCCGTAAATGATTTTCATCTGAATCACTTCCGATTGCCAGGTGACTTATTTGAAATACGCGTCTGTTGTATTTCAGTGATGGTCGGTCGAACAAAAGAAAACTCTTCTTGCACTGCTTTCTTCGCCGACTTGCCCGTCGTATTCGGACGGGCCTTCCGCTGCTGTACGATGACATTTCCTGGAACCAACACCTGTGTAGAGTTGGACCAGCTAACGAATTCATCCTTAATGAAAATGGGTAACTCAATCGAGCCATAATAGTCCGCCTGTTTTCCTTTAAAGGAGCCGTCGCAGGCGCCGATCAGGACGTTCCAGGCCAAATCCAGCTCATCGATCGTCAGCAGCACTTCTGCACCCACCAGCCGATCCAAACCGGCCAGCCATTCGCGCGGACCTTGGTATCCTTCGACCTCGACCAACACATGTTCCGGATCGCCGGGCAGCCAAAAGTCAAAGGAAATCGATTTGGCCCGATGTGCCGACAGCCTGTTTTTCGCATACAGCGAGATGGCGGCCGTCGTTTCGATGTCATTCCCGTATCCTTTGAAATGTACCTCGCCAGGCGTAACGGGAAACGTCAGACGATACTTGCCTTGCATTCGAATCATACGGGCATCCCTCCTACACGTCCCCCTGGCACACCGCCGCGCGTTTCCAACGCATCCACCATCCCTTTTTCCACCAGCTTCACAATCTGATTGCTGATGCTGCTCTTGCCAAACAATCGCAGCAAGCCTGCCTCATCCTGCAAAATTCCCTCGGCATTGATCGTAATCGGCATCTGCGGAATGGAGAGCGAAATGACAGCAGGCTTTGCCTCCGGTTTGGTCGCCGGAGATTGCGGCGGTAACGGCACTGAATTTGGCATGACGCCTGTTTGCGGCATCTCCGCGGCTTGCTGCGGAACGCCAGCCGCTTCGCTCAGCGCTTTCTTTTCCCTGATTGCGTTTTCTGCCGATTCACTCGGCTTGTCGAACCATCCCTTGACCATTTCATATCCTTTGCCGCCGATCCAATTGCCGACGGCACCACCGAGATAACCGCCGATCACCGTACCGAACCCCGGAACGACCGAACCGAGCGCTGCGCCAACCGCGGTGCCGATTCCGCCACCGATCGTTTCTCCGCCCAACCGGCCCAAGGCGTCCAGTTTGTTATTGGAAGCCAGCACGGTTGCGATACCAATTGCAGAGCCAAGAGCTGCGGGCATCGCTCTTTTCATCAGGGGAGCTGTTTGTTTCACACCGTTTAGCAATCTCGACCCGAAGCCTTTCAGCGCCTCCCAACCTCCAGCCAGCTTTTCCTTGCCGGGAATGAGCTTTGTGACCTGGCCTGCGAGCCTGCCAAACAATCCTTTTTTGGCATTCGGTTCAACAAGTTCCGGTTTCGGTTTGTTCCCGTTTGGCTTGGGTGCTCCTTTGCCTCCGGTGTTTTGTGCTTTTCCACCTTTATTTGCTGATTTGCTGTCGCTTTCATTCCGTTTGCCAGATTTCTTTTTCTTCTTGTCATTGCTCTGCGACTCACTGCCCGTATCGCAGCAGCAGCCCCCTTTACCTGTTTGATCCTGCTGGTTTTGCCCATTTGGTTTGCCCGTCTTAAAAAAACGATAGATGATATACCCAGCCAAACCACCGCCAATTGCTTGGCGAAGCATGTCAGGCATGGTTAACAGGGAGTCTGCTATTTTTTTCACGCCGGACGAAAAATCGGTTAGCACGTTATGAAAATCCTGAATCACCTTGGCACCGAATTGATCACTGGAAAGCCTTGTCTCGTTTTGCTGCATCCGATAGTCAAAGAACGAATCGTTCGACTTGGCTTTTTCGTATGACTTCTCCATTTCGTTTCCGATCTTCGGATGCGTGTCGCCTGCTGCCAGACGCCCGGCTTCCGCCAAGAGTGGAGCGAATTTCTCTTGCATCTCTTTGCCACCGCTGCGGCCAAGCGCATCCAACATTTTATCGCGCGCCTTTTCATCTTTGACCGATGCGAATGTTTGCAGCAGCTTGCCGAACGCTTGCTGGATATCCGCTTTGCTGCCGGATGTCAGCAGTTGTTCCACTTCTTTCGCTTCACGCTCAGCCTGGCTTTTCGCTTCTGCGGGTGTTTTTTTGCCGCTCGCTTCATAACCGGTTTGCAGCACTTTAGCCAAATCGCCGCTGCTCGACAGCTGTGCAGCTGCATCCTTGATCGCCTCAAATCCTTTGTCCATCGACATCACGCCCAGCTTGTTCATCGATTCGACCATGGCTGCGATTTTTTCCGGTGTATCAAGAACCTGATTCATCTCTTTGCTGTTTTTGATCAAGCTGATGAGGGCGCCACTGTCCAGGTCCCGGCTGTTGTTCATGATGTGCTGGAGACTGTTTCCGATCCGTTCAGCGTCGTCAATTTTTGTGGCGTCGCGCATCGCGGACATGGCTTTAAGCAAATCGCTGCTGTCACGTCCGGTGGTGTACTCCATTTTCGCAGCGTTTAGCGCATACTTGCTGCCATGTTTGCCATTCAACTCTTCCCCCTTTGACACTAGCGACATTGCTTTTTGCAGGGTCAATTCGGGGTTTTGGTGAACCAGATCGGTAGCGTTCTTTTCAAACGTTTTCATCTCATCGGGCGTTTTACCACTAGCAGCATAAAGCCTTCGTTCCTTTGCCTGTGCCTCGACATCCGAGTAGACGCCTTTAAAATCGGTTCCGATCATCAAATCGAGGATAAAATCTTTTTGCGCCCACATTTTTGCGCTGAAATTTTCCCACTGAGCACCAAGCTTTTCTAAAAACGAAACCGCCGGCTGCACGTTCGTATTCCCGACATCGCTCATACTCTGCTGCAGTTTTTGCAATTCCTGCTGCATCCGCTTTGTCTGCTGGGTGAATCCTTGCAGCGCTGCCGCCGTATCTCGTCCGAAATTTTTCATCTGATTGCCTGCATCCCGCATCGTCCCTCCCAACTGGCTAATCGCTTGCTTGGTTCGCTGTAATTCCTTCTGCATCTCCCGCTGCATTTGAATCAGCTGTCGCGCTTGTCCTCCCTGCTCTGTTACTACATCCATCTTTTGTCACCCCCATTCCTCCATTTGACTTTCTTCGGCTTCAATCGTCTGGCACGCAAATAAAAACAGCTTTTGCATGTACCGATCGACCTCATATTCCACCAAATCCGACGGACAGCCCCTGCCGCGCAAAAAGGCGCGGCAAAGGTGCCATGCTTCTCCGTCGGTGCGGATCAGTTTTTTAACTCATCCACCACTTCCGCTTCGCTTACGCCGGAGTTTACACGGCGGACGGCATCGAGCAGCTTGGCGTATGATTCCGGCTCGGCATCGAACAGCTTGGCAGGCAATTCGAATTTGGTGCCCACGCCATAAGCAGCAAGCAGAGCGGGATCGTTCCACGGAAAGTCATGTTCGGTCGCCTTGACAAGGCGCGCATCATTGTACCGGTACCAGTCCATCGTTTCGCCGACCTCCGCAAGCCTTTCGCATGAACGGCTCTCTTGCAGTGTCAGCTGCCGCACCTTCCATTCATCGCCGGCCACCGTTACGGTGATTTCTTTACGAGGCGTTTGTTCAGTTGCTTTGGCCAAATACTTTTCCAGTTTGCTCATCGTTTCTTCCCCTTTCAACGCTTATTCGGTGTATTCCGGCAGCTTATCCAGGAATACCGGCTTTTCGTTGCTGCGGCCTTTGATTTCATACGTGGCGTTGTCATTGCCTTCCGCCTTCGCTTCCCACAAGGTCAGCTCCTCAGGATTGAGGTAAATGTCCGTAATTTTCACGCGTTCTTTGTGATTCGCTTCCTTGTCGACAGTCTCGCCGATCAGCATCGGCAAAATCGGCGTTTTGCCTTGCGTCATCTTGTCCACGATTTCGTACTTCAGCGCAGCATTGGCGGATGTCAGCTTGAGGGTGACCTCGACGTGCCAGTCGTTGACGGTTTGCACCGCTCCTTTTTGCAGCCGGTTCACTTCTCCATAGGTCGCTTTCAGGACGAATTTTCCTTCAAGCGTTCCTTCGATGATGTCGCCGTTGTCATTGTAAATTTGGCAGTTTTTCAGTTTGATATCGCGTTGCATGATTACTGCACCTCCCAGGATAGGTCAAAATATTCGATTGCATCGAGCGGACGAGCGGCCAAACGGAAGCTGCGGCGATCGCCTACGCCGTTTTTCGTATCCGCGAAGACCCAGCCGGCATCGATTGCGCCCTGTTCTTCGCGGATTTTCAAATAAGTGGTGTATGCGCCAACAAACACGGCTGCTCCCAAATCGTTGTTGGGCAGCTTGCCCATATATTTTTTGCCGACGGTCAAGGCATCGTTTTGAATCTGGTCGATCGTCATGCTAACGCGGATTTTGCCAAAATCTTCACGCTCCCCTGTACCGAGGACGGACAGCGTGTTGATCGCGCTCTCGATCAGGTAGCTGTCGCCGTCGCGTGTGGCGATCAGGGTGCCTGTATAGAGCGCGCTCAAAATTTCCGTATGGCTCCAGTCTTTTCGCGCTTTTTTCAACGGAACAGGCTGGGCGGTCAACGAGATATGCGCCGGGGTCGCCGCAGCCATGCCAGCTACCCATGCGGCCCACTGCAGGCTCGAATAATCGTTGCCGTTGACATGCTCGCCCGCGATGGCGCAGTTGATCACATAGCGCGCATTTTGCGCGACGGAACGCTCCGTGTGCTTAGCCATGTTGGCATCATCCTCGGCCTTGCCGCCAATGACCAGCGTGCTCATCTTTTTGTTCAACGTGCGTCGGTCAAGCATGAATTGCTTGGCAGCCGCCTGAATGGCCGGATCGGCACTCGGCAGGTAAAGCGTATCGAAATCCGCGCCACCGATCGCACTGAACAGCTTGGTGAAATCGGCCGCAGTCAGAGCAGCCGCGCCTGTCGTCCCGCCGGAGAGCGGCGTTTCGGTGACATCCGCAACGGGCGTCGTACCGAGCTTGGTCACGCGGATATGCAACGATTCTGCTGTTTTGCCGACCAGCTCCTCGGCGGTCGCAAACGAATACTTTTCCGACTTGATCCCGCCTGTGACTTGCAGCTCTTTTTTGCCCGGCTCTGCAGAGGACGCTGTGATGCTGATGCGCAGCTGATTGCCACGCGTGCCCGGATAACGCGCCTCGATCTTGATCGCATCGTTTTGGGAATACGAAGCCGCTTTGGCGTTGGCATCGGTCATGCGGAAGCCGATGACGGTCGCGCCGCTCGCAGCCGCCAGCTCCAGCACATCGATCTCACCGAACGTTTCTGCTACACGCTCTTCAAAGCCTGCCATCCGGATCAATGTATCCGGCGCTCCCCACTCCGCCTGGTACGGTACCAGCACAACTCCGCTCTTTGGCAAGACGCGCTCCTGCGCTTTGGCGATCAGCTCTACGGTAACACCTGGTCTCTCACGTTGAATGGTCATTTATTTGCACCTTCCTTGTATGTTTTCAATTTGTCCATCACGGCTGTCTCGCTCAATTGAGCGGTTGCCGGTTCATCATAGAGGGCACCCGCTACCTCGAAGCGCTCTGCCGCGAGAGCTGCAGCCCGCTCGATCCATTCCGGTTTCGTGGCGGTGAACGCCGCAGCTTGCAGATTTTCCGCATGTTTTGCTTGTTTGCGCATTTCTCATACCTCACTTTCCAACTCAAAAACAATGATTGCAGGCTCGTGCTCGCGCGGGATCGGAACCGTGTACTCGAACTCGAATGTGATATCCGTCCGATCCTTCTTTTCTTTCGTCACCTGAAACGTCGCACCGTCGATATGGACGAACAGTCCGTCTGTCGGGCCCCGGTAACTGAAACGCTCGCTTGCCAAAAGCTGGCGCAGCGGCTCCGGGGATAGCGGATCATACCGTTCCGTCCCATTTTCGATTCGCTTCGGATGATGCAAGGCAATGCGCGCCTTGGCGATTACCCGATAGCTGGTCAAGGTGTTGCCTTTTTCCGCGACATGTTCGATCAGTACGAACGCAAGCGGCGGTTCAAATGCCCCCGCTATCCACAGATCAAGCTGATCGGATATCGGCAGTCCGGGATAGGCAACCTGCACCATGTCGATGATGCAGGACAGCTCCCGCTCTCGACTTCCCAATGATCGTTCCCTCCTTTCCATTGCTCGATTTGAAAGCCGCCATCCGCCCAGCTTCGATGGAATTCTCCAAAACAAAAAGCCACCGCATAACCGCGCTGGCTCCAAACGGATGAAAGCTGTTTCGCGAAACGGCTCCCCGGCACTTCTTGCGTTGAGGAGTTGTTCTTATCTTTCGCTTGGCTTCAGTATAAAACGTTTTGCCTTCGCGGACGAATTTTGCCAGATGCGTTCTTTCGAAACAATCTGTCCGATTTGTCCGGTTGGCAGATGACGACGGCGGAAATGCCATATTGAGTAAGTCGAAAAAAAACGATCAGCCGGCTTGCAGCTGATCGTTTCCGTACATGGCGAGCGCCATTTTTTTGATTACATTGCGTTTCATTTCGTGGAAGTGCGAGCGCGAGATGCCGAGATGCTTGGCGATGACGTTCATCCGCATGCCATCCATGATGCACTCCAGGACGATGCGTTCGCGCTCGCTGGTGATCTGCTCCATGGCTTGTTCCACGCGCAGGATGCTTTCCGTCAGCTTTTGCAGCCGCTTTTGGTTGCGCTCGCGCCGCACGACCTCCCGCTGCGTTTTGTCGCTGGTCGTCCCTTTTCCGCTCGGCAGCGCGGCTTCGATGCCATACGCGCTGCCGAGCGATCCGCCGACTTCTTCCAGCGAGAGGCGAATCCGCTCGATTTCACGCAAATTGAACGAATAGTCTTTAATCTCTTCTTCTGCACGCATGATCATGTCGGCATAGCTGTCAAAAGCCGCTTTCGTTGCTTGTACGTCATCATCGGTTTGGTCAACGGCCGGCATCACTTGCCGTGCAACCGCTTCGTTGAATTTTTCCCATTCCGGGCAGCTCTCGATTTTGCCGACGTGCAGATTGTGAACGTTGCACATGCTTTTTTGTCCCCAGCAGGTCGCCGGGCACTTCTCGCACACTTCCTCGATCAATCGGCTTCTTTTTTCCATCGACATGCGATCCATTTCCTCATCCCCCTGTATTTTTTTCTTGATTCCGACCTATCAATCGAAACTTATATCCAAATGGTTCGTATAACGGTAGTGACAGACAGATTGCTAAGGAGTGATTACATGCTGAAAAAAATTTTGCATCACTTGCTGAACTCCAAGTCGTCTTCCCACCGGTACCGCACGTACAGCAGCAGCGATACTCATCACTGGAAGAACGCCCATACCCGTTCGAATCACGGCCATTCGCATTACGGCAGCTCCCATTACAAAAAGAAGCATTCCAGCCACAGCTTTTTCAGCAGTTGACGCGCAGCGGCATGTTCGACAATCTCCCCTCCCCATCTGCATGGGGATTTTTTCGCGGTTGACCTTCATGACAGGAGGGCGTACTGATGTTCCTTTTCATTGATTTTTTGTTGACCTTGTTTTCTCCTTACAAGACCATCGTCCATACGGCTTTTGGCAACGAGGCATACTTCCGCATAACGGCCAAGCTTCAAGCACATGGCGTTTCCTATCGCACCAGAAGCCACCCCGATTTCCGCTCGGCGGGAAACCAGCTCGTTGCGCACAGCGATTTCGCCCAATACGATATTTATGTCAAACCGGAAGATGAACATCGGGCTTTGGCAGCGATTCATACAAGCTCATGAGGCGCTTCATTTCCTCACCCTCCACTAAACGAATCGTTTACTTGATATTCAAAGCTTAAACTAAACGTTTCGGTTAGTCAATGGCGTTTATAAACTTTTTGTTTAAATATTTAAACGTTACGTTTACACATGATACAATACATATGGAGGTGATCCCATTGACTCTTGGCGAAAAAATGAAAAAGCTTCGTGAGCAACATGGCTGGACACAGGCGCAAGCTGCCGAGAAGCTGGGGGTATCCTCTCAAGTGGTCTCCAACTACGAGCGGGATTACCGCTCACCGGACAAAGAAACACTCTCCAAAATCGCGAAAATGTATCATTGTTCCATCGACTGGCTGCTTGGATTATCCGATTCACAAGAACAAGCGGGCGAGGGTGGCTCAACTGTTCAGACTGAAAAAGTAAACAGGGCTTTTTTGGAATTTCCGGAAGGGATTAGCGAAGAGGAACGCGAATATTTAGAAAAGCAGATGAAACTCCAACTGGAGATTTTTCGCAGCCTAAAAGGAAAAGATGGCAAATGACTCCGCTACCGCAAGAAAGGGCGGGCTCGTTTTTCGTTCGCTACAGCTCATCGACATGAGCTCTATTTTTTGGCCACAAAACAGAACATACGTTCCGAATCAGAGAGGGGGATTTCGATGCTTGCACACTACCAACCTACCGTGCTCGAAGATTGGGTCGAAGCAAAATATCAATCCGTTGGCATTTTAACCCCTGCTGATCTTACCATCGACAATATCGCCAGCGCCTTCCATATCAAGGTGGTCCTGCTGCCCGGTGCCAAGGAAGAAGCCCTCTGGGATGATTCGCTGGCGGCAATCTTTCTGAATGCGGACAAACCTGCCCTAAAGACGCGCGAAATTTTTTTCCATGAGCTGTGCCATCCGCTGCTGCATCATGGCGACCAGCTCGGGATGTCATCCAACCAGCGGCTGCATCAGGAAGAACAGGCAGGCCATTTCCAGCTATACGCAGCCCTTCCCTTTTTCATGATTCGCTCGCTTGCGCTTCCGCCACTGGAACAAGACATCATCCACCTGCTCGCAACCGAATTCGCGGTGACGCATGAATTGGCGCAGAAACGATGGGAGCAGATTCATCGCCGCATTTATTTTGGCGAATCCCACTATCAGCTCGTCGCCGAGATGCGCAGCCGGTACAAAAAGGCGATGCCGAAAGAGTGGTCGGAGGAAACAAAATCGCTTTACGAACGTGCGATCCAACGAAAACAGAAAAATAACAGAGGGATGGTGATCCGATGAATGCATCTGTCTATTACGATTATTTCGATGGGCGTCTCGCTCCGCTTTGGTACGTGCTAACCTTTCAAAAAGGCGAGCTGGATTGGCGTGCCCCAAGCCTGTTTGTGCCGATCAGCCTGCCCTTTTTGCGGCAGGAGCTGGATGACTTCCATGCACATGCGCTCGGGCTCACCGTTACGCTGGGAGAGCTGACGCTTCATCCGCATAAACCCGGCCAATTCGGCATTTCGTTGCCGAGATTGAGCCAAAGAGCTGCGGAAGCGGGTTATGCTTGTGAGGATGTCGAGCTGTTCATTATGCAGGTCGCCGATCTGGAAGAATTGCTGCAGATGCGTCTTTTTGTCCGAAACGATGCCCGCGCTGGCAGCATGCTGCCAGAAAGCGGGGAGACTGCGTCGTGAAGGAAAAAGCCGCGCGGCACCTTGGGCGCTGCGCGGCCGATCTTATCCATCCGGCTGGACAAGCGTGATCTCGATACGTTCTTTCCCTTTTCCGATATTGTTTCGTTTCAAACGGAGCTGTCCCACCTCGCCTGTCCGCTTCACATGCGTTCCGCCACATGAAACGCGGGCAAATCCGGGAATTTCCCAATACCGCCGCTCCGCCTCGGGATCGCTGAAGGCGCTTATGATGGGGTGATCTGCCTCGATCAGCTCATGTGCTTTTTCGGTCAAGAGCGGGAACGATTTCGCGATGTTCTCCTCCCATTCAAAGTCGATCCGCGCCTTTTCTTGTGCGATATGGGCCCCGATCTTGGTGATCGGCCCGAGATTCTGGTACACGAGTTCCAGAATGATTTCCGCGGCAAAATGCAGGCGCATCAGCTTGTACCGCCTGTCCCAATCGATTTCGGTGCTAACCGGCATGCCAGGGGAAAGCCGATGCCCCTCTTCTAGCGTATACACGATCTCTTGCCC
The DNA here is from genome assembly GCF_052072235.1 of Brevibacillus fluminis. Classification (GTDB taxonomy): domain Bacteria; phylum Bacillota; class Bacilli; order Brevibacillales; family Brevibacillaceae; genus Brevibacillus_D; species Brevibacillus_D fluminis_A. The sequence continues at coordinate 3,573,492 of NZ_CM125436.1, forward strand.
CGCTTTGCGAGCCTGCAGCACCGGATACCCGCCGATCGTGCCTGCATCGCTTTCCTGCCCGCCTGCCAAAGCATACAAAATCGTCTCGGCGAGCGTAACCTCACTTCCTTCCACCGTTTTGACCGTTGTAGCAAGCTTGGTTTGATAGGGGTCTTCCCAAAAGATTTTTTTCACCATGGGCGCACGTCCTTTTCGCATAGGTCTATTTGTCGATTTCGAATTGGCACCAGAATGAAACCGCCTCCTTTCCGTATTTTACAGATTTTTCAGTGTTTTTTATTCGGAAAGTGAGGTATACCGCTCACAGTGAACATAATCGTTATTGATTTTTACCAAAATATGTAAAACAAAACATCCAGAACCTATTCAACATCATAGCAAATTCTTCAATATAAGTCTATTTTCTCAGGATTTGCTGTGGCATAATTGGTCCCGTTCGTTACCTTCCTTTTGATTGGAGTTGTTACGATGTTTGCGCAAAATGGATTTGACTGCAAGGTGGAATGGGGCAAGCGCGGGGCGCGCGAGGCTGCGGAGCGGGGGGACATCACGATCATCGTGGATGTGCTGAGCTTTTCGTCGACGGTTGTGACGGCCGCGAGCATGGGGGCGATCCTCTATCCTTATCCTCCGCCGATCAATGACACGGCCCGCGCCTATGCGGAGGCGATCGGTGCAGAGTTGATGCTTGGCAGAGCGGAGGCGGCCCGGATCGGCACCCCCTCGCTTTCTCCGCTTTCCTTCGGCCCGCAGCATCGACACAAACGATTTGTCCTCTGCTCGTTGAACGGAGCGGCTTGCACACGGATCGCCGCCCGGGTACCCGCGCTGCTTGTCGGCTGCTTGCTGAATGCCGCAGCCGTCGCGACTCAAGCGAATCGTTTGCAAAAGCGGACAGGCGCCGCAATCACCGTGGTTGCCTGCGGCGAGCATTGGCGGAATCCGCAAGCCAACGAAAATGAGCTGCGCCCGGCGATAGAGGACTACTTGGGAGCGGGTGCGATCCTGTCGCAGCTGACCGGCAGCAAATCGCCGGAGGCGCTCGTCTGTCTCGGCGCATTTCAACAAGCAGAGCCGCAGCTTTTCGAGTTGATCCGGGATTGCGGCAGCGGACGGGAGCTGCGGGCCAGCGGCTTTGCGGATGATGTCCGCCATTGTGCGCGCCTGGATGCGTTCGACGTCGTCCCGCTGCTCAACGTGGATCATTTCACCCTGATTATGCAGTGACTGGAGCAAGTCATCCGGGCAATCATCCCTTTCATCGTCAACTGTTCATACTTTTTGTCCTTTGCAAGTCGCTCATGACCGCTCCCGCTCTCGCAAGCCTTTTAAACCATCTTGATTTCAGCGATTTTCGTTGCATATTGGTTTACATAATGTGAAAGCAACTCCACTGGCATCGGCTTTGAAACGAGATAGCCTTGAAAATAATCGAAATGGAGTCGATTGAGTAACTCAAATTGATCGAACGTTTCTACTCCCTCTGCAACCACTTTCTTTTGCAATTGATGGGCGATCATGATGACTGCTTTCAGGATGGCCTCATCTTCCACCTTGCCGCTTTGAATAAATGATTTATCAATTTTCAGATTATGGAAAGGCAAACGTTTCAAATAACTGAGAGACGAGTATCCCGTCCCGAAATCGTCAATCGAAATTTGGACCCCCATCGTAACCAGGTCTTGTAGCGTTTCAATCGCTGTTTCTACGTTCTTGGCAATGGAGCTTTCCGTGATCTCGAGTTCCAGGCGGTTCGCTGCCAGTCCAGAAGCCCGGAGAATATCACGTATTTGTTTGGGTAGCTGCTTATTTTCCAATTGTAGGGGAGACAGGTTTACAGCAATCATTTTTGGGCTGGCATGCAATCGTTGCAACTGCTTCATGTCATGGCAAGCTTTCTGAATCACCCAAAGACCGATTGGGTTGATTAAACCGGTCTCTTCAGCGAGCGGGATAAACTCCGCAGGTGAAATCCATCCCATTCGCTGGTGTTTCCATCTTATCAGTGCCTCAAATCCTCGAATGATGTTTCGCTCCACTTCTACGATTGGTTGATAATGCACCTCCAGTTCTCCTCGTTGAACGGCTTTTTTCAAATCACTTGCAAGCTGATAACGATCCACTCGGGGGTGTTCATGATTTTTATCGTAGAAGCAATAGGTGTTTCCTCCTGCTCGTTTCGCCTGAAGCAATGCAGCCCTGGCATTTTTGAACAATGCCTCAAACGTCTGACCGTCTTGAGGAAAAACGCTTATCCCGATGCTGCCAGTCACATCCGCTTCTCGATTGTCAACGTGGAAGGGAGCCTGAAATTGACGCAAAACGTTGCGAACAATCTGGATAATATCACGTTTTTGGTTCCTATTCGAACACATTACGGCGAACTCATCGCCACCCACTCTGGCCAATACATGACCCGTCCCGATCGAACGCATCAATCGGTTCGCCGCCTCCTTTAGCAAGAAATCTGCCGCAGGCTGACCAAAAGAATCATTGATCAAAGAGAATCGGTCAAGATTGACGAGAATGAGAGCCACTTTGTTTTGGCTCCCTTGTACCTTGTTCAACTCGGCTTGCGAACGGTCGCGAAAGCAGGAGCGATTCGGCAGGTTCGTAAGTTGATCCATGAACGTTAGCTCATTCACTGCCTTTTTTTGCTCCGTGATGTCTCGCGAGATCCCGATATACCCGCTGACGTTTCCCTTCTTGTCGATCAGAGGTGAGATTGTCAACAGCGTATGAATCCGGGTTCCCTCTTTATTCACGCGTATTGTTTCATATCCAGAGACCTTGCTGCCATTTTTGACCCGATCATGCAGGGACTCCGCTTCCCTCAAGTAATCGGGAGGAATAACCGGCAGTTTATGTCCAATGATCTCCGACTCTTTCCACCCATACATGTGCTCGAATGCACCATTTACTTTTAGAAGATTACCGCTCAAGTCCACGACATCGACTGCATCCGTCATGTGGTCAATGAACACATTGAATGGTTCACTTATTAGTTGGAAGTGCGCTTCTGCATAAAGCCGCCTACCGTGTTCTACCTTATCCAATCCCATCTCACCCATTCGTACAAAAATTGGAAATAACGCGCTATTTTTGACTTTGGAGGCTTTCTTCTCAAGAAGCACACATATCCGTAGCAAACGCATGAATGCGGAAGAATATCGAATAGGCTATTTCGTAGAAATAGCCGAAAGTGAGATAACCGTTGTTTGTCCGGATCGGTAACGCTGTATTGTTCTTGGCATGTTAGACAGAAGTTGTTTCCGATTGTACATGGTGTCTTGCACCCCAAAGTATCCTTCAAGCTGTTTCAACCAGCATGTCATCAACGTCTAACGAGCCTTGTCCCCTTCAAGGCTTTTCTGCAAATAGATGGGCAAATTGCAAGAGCCCGGTTGACGAGTGACAATTCATATATTCAAAAATGACTTGGTCTGCCTTGAGAACAGACACCTCATGCCAAAGAGCAAGTTCAGTAGCGTAATTATGCTTTTGCAACATTTCAAAAAAAGTCTTGTAAATTTTCAAATGCGAAGGGTGGCTCTTCGCCCACTCTTCCAGGTGTGCTAACGATAAAAAGTACGCGATCGTGCACGACTTATCAAGGGAATCCCCCGTTAATCCAACTTCGTATACAAATTTTGACGATAAACAACCTGTTTCCGCAGGATTCTGCCGGATATACTCAGACCCTTCCTTTAATGTAGGTTCCACTAATTCCAAATACGTTTTTCTTTCTTCTTCGCTGCATTGAATCCAATTTTGCGCTGTGCGAATCAAACAGATATGATCCGGTGGATATACGCGAATTCTTTTTCCTGACGATGCACCAAGCGCTGGTTCTAAGATGTTCTTATCATACGCAGTATCCAAGCGATCGTGTGCAGATGCCTGGATACGATCCCTCATGGAACCCCAATATTCATGCACCTTTGTATATTTTATCGGCAAGAAATTCGACACCCCATTATCATGATTCTCACCAGAATGGATCGTCTCGATATGGTCATTTGGAATACATACGATTTCTCTCCATAGACCGACATCTTGTACAGGTTTTACACCTTCGCCCCAATATTTTTCGATCGACGAACTCGAATTCCACTTCTCGAATGTCTCCTGATTATCCCAATAAACCAAGAAGATATGGTTTACGTATTCATCAATGTCTTGGTGAACCGCTCGATCTACGTGTACTGGTCCATCGGGAGTTTGAAAAGCTTGGAGGAATTGATCGATATATCCCGTTGGATTCATCCCGTTCCTTGTTTGTATACCAAATTGTCCAAAAACAATACATGCTGTGGTAAACTCTGCTGTCCAGGCATTCGATTTCGGCTCATGGTTCAGCGGCAATGCGGCCATAAATTTTTTCCTCCCAGTAATGTCGTCTCTTGCCCCCGAGCTTTTCCAAGCATTCATAGACAAATGCTCCTCAAGGCCAAAAGCATTTGGTTCGCTTGTCAGGGCTTCTCTTTTAACAAATCCGTAATAAAACTATGTAACGTTTCACACAGCTGATGCAATTCGTCAGTCATTCTTGTAAATAACTCGGATTGAACAGCCAATTCACTGGAAGATTGGCTAATATCATGTATGCTGTCTTTCATACCGATAATGGAACCTTTCATCTGCTGCAAAAAAGCACCGATTTTCTGCGAAGCCTCCTCCGAATGTTTGGATAGCTTGCGAATTTCGGTTGCAACAACCGAAAAGGTTTTCCCGTATTCGCCAGCTCTTGCAGCCTCAATCGCTGCATTCAGACCAAGCAGATTCGATTGTTGGGCAACATTATGGATAAACGAAATAACGCTATCCATGTTTTCGGTATTTTGCAAATTCATGTTGGAGGTAGCCGATATTTCTTGAATCGTAGCCGAAAGTTGTTCAGCATGAGCTGTGACCGAATGGGTTTGGTCTACAATGGTATTGGCTATCGTATCCAATTTGCCGATAATGTCCTTCAGCAAATACTCTTTATATAAACTGATTCCAAATCCGAGACAGCCGATCCATCCTCCCTTTTCATCAAACAAGGGATAGCCGATTGCTTTAAACGGCGGGCCATATTCTGGAGGGGAAATCTGCTCCACTCGATCCCTTGTTTTTTTTATCGTTCCAAACAAGTCGTAATCCAGGAAAAGCTGCCCAATGGTAATGGGAGCATTCAGTGATTTTGATGGTGAATAGTACACGTACTTTTCAGTGTCCGTAACCGCCACCATGAAGTCTTCATCACAAAAGATTTTTGTCAGTACAGGTCCTAGTGAGATTGCTTGTTCAAGACTATTCATGTATGCAGACATTCTCCTCGTAATTAACGTAAGACAAGCTCTACGATGGTGTTATAATATGGTAATGATCTATTACATAGGGGTGACAACATGAACTGCTTATTCGGTAAATTTCATTATTTTAAGGATGAAGAAAGGTTGTTGTTCACCTGGAAGGTAACCGGAAAAATTGAGTTATCAGAGATCTCTCCGATCGTCGACACCATAAAATTACATGTGATGTCCCTGCCAAAGGGGAAAGTTAAGTTGTTGGTAGATAACCGACACATGGTGGATAGTGATAATCATCCCATTCTTTTCAGCAGTGCGATCAACATGGAATGGATACTGTTGCAACAATGGTTAATCGATTACTGTTCCCTTGTGGCTGTCCTCTGTGGTTCAAGATTAATGAAGGCGCAAATGGATCGGATTGCCGAAAGTAGCGGAATAAGTCAAATTTTAAAAGCGTTCTGGAGCAAAAATTATGACGAGTCTTTATGGGGGGCAATGAACTTTTTGGAGATGAAAGCAAATCAAGCATCTCTTCTTTCCTGCCTGGATCCCGCTAACATCACTTTCGACTGAAAACAGATTACATAGCCAAAAATCAGAAGTTTGGAAATTCCCTCCTTTCAGGGGGCTTTATCTGGCTTCATTATAAAATAGGGTCGTTCTATATTTCAAAACAGTTGTTTTTATAAACCATATAAATCAGATTTATGGAGAGCGATCATGGAATTAAAAGATATCCAAACATTCGTAACTGTGGCACAGCTTGGAACGATGAGTGCCGCCTCAAAGCATTTATTCGTAACCCAACCGGCGGTCAGCGTGAGAATTCAACGCATCGAAAAAGAAATTGGGTGTCACATATTTGAACGGGTAGGACAAAAAGTTAAGCTGACACCTTCTGGCCAAGTGTTTTACTCAAGATGTTTGTTACTCTTGTCCGACTTGCATGAAGCGATTCGCGAAGCAAAAGTGGCAAATAATCAACCCGGTTCTTTTACCATCGGGATGGCGGAGGCAATGTCCTCGAAATATTTTGCCAAAAGAATCCGGGAATTCACCACATTAAATCCTGCCATTGTACTCAATTTGCGAATTTCTCCAAATGAACAAATAAGCAGCCTGATCGAAAATGGACTCATTGATGTTGGGTTCCGATATTTCATGGATCATCATACGCCTAACGTTGAACAAATTAAGGTTGCTAGCGAACAATTTGTCGTTGTTTCCTCTTTTCATTCCAAACTTGTACCCGATTCTTGTTCCATTCACGATATTTCCGGCAGTATGAATTGGGTGACTTTTCCGGCAGGAAGTCAGTCGGATGAAACAGTAAGCAAATTATTAGATTCTTTATTACTCATTCATAACATTAGCAAAGGGGCATCGATTGAAGCAGAAAGTCTTACGGCTCAAAAAAGATTGGTTGAATCGGATTTGGGATTGGGGTTCCTGCCAAAGTCTTTTATTGAAGAGGAGCTTGAATTGCGCTCCCTTCGAATCATCGATATTCCTGGATTAAGCGTGAAAGTACCCATCTTCGCGATTTATCGTCTCTCCTCTTCTGTGATTGAGACAATTGAGAGATTCGTAGATTTGATTTCGGTATAATCATCCAAACAAAAAGAAGCTTCCCGTCATCACAGAGGGAAGCTTCTCCTTTTGCATCATTTCGGTTGCTGATCCGCCGGTTTGTCGGTCGGTCCCAATCCGATGTACTTGTCGTAAATGTCAAAGATGCCGCGTGCGATGTTGGCAGCAGAACGACCGCCGTATCCGCCTTCCGGCACGATGACGGCCACGGCCAGCTTCGGATTTTCCAGCGGAGCGAAGGAAACCAGCACCCCGTTGGTCACGCGCGCATAGCGTTGCCATTTTGTTTTCTTTTGACCTGTCTTGCTGTCCACGTATTCAGTCGGTGTGTAAATGTCTTGCTCGGATGTCCCGGTTTTCGCCGCAATCTTGTATTTTGATCCGGCGAACGCGCTGATCGCGGAACCGCCTGGCTGTGTCACCAAATACATCCCTTCGTGGACGATGTCCCAATACAGGTCCGGCATTTTCACGGTGTTCAGCACTTTCGGCTGGAACGCTTGCACGACCTCGCCTTTGTCATTCACGATATGGTCCACGATTTGCGGCTGCAAACGGACGCCTTTGTTGGCGAGCGTCGCCGCATATTGGGCAAGCTGCATGGCGGTTACACGAATTTGCTGGCCGAAAGAGGACTGCACCATCGATGCGAGCGGGCCATATTCTTTATCCATTTGCAGGAAGTCCTCTTTCCCGCTGCTCTCGCCAGGCAGATCGACACCGGTTTGTGTGCCCAGCCCAAATTCATGGTAATACTCCTGCAGCTTGCTTGCGGAATCTTTGCCAAATTTTTTGGAGATCCCGTCCCCGATCCGCGCCATATAGGTGTTGGAAGACTTCTGCAGCGCTTTTTGCGGTGTCAGGACGCCGTAGTTGTGATGCTGGTCATTATGGATTTCATCCGTACCGCGCCCGTATTTGTAGGCGCCCGGGTCTGTCCACACGTCATGCGGGCCGATGATCCCCTCGGCGATCCCCATCAAAACCGTGATCGGCTTGACGACCGAACCTGCCGGCACGACGGATTGCGGATGCTTGTACCCTTCCGCTTCTGCCGCTGCACCCGTTTTCGGCCGTACGTCATACGGTGCGTCTTTGATCGTACCGTTCGTCACGGCATACTTGATCTGGTTGTACGTGTCGCTGTCCAATCCTTTCAGCCAAACGTTCGGATCATACTCGGGGTAGCTGACCGCTGCGACGATTTTGCCTGTCTTCACTTCGATCGCGACCGCGTACGCCCCTTTGGCATAGGACGCCTTATCCACGCTCGAACGCAGCTTTGGCATGAAGTCTTTGATGAAATCGCGCACGCCTAGCTGGACGCGGTCATCGATGGTCAAATACAGGTCGTTTCCTTTGGTTGGCGGCTTCTCTTTCACCATGCGGATCACTTTCTGATCGGAGGTGACCTCATACTGGCGATAGCCGTTTTCGCCGCGCAGCTGCTCCTCATAAGAGCGCTCCACGCCGTCGAGGCCGACCATCTGATCCGGCAAATAGCGGTCCTTCTGGCTCACGTAAAAATCGGACGCCAGGTTTTCCGCCACATGGTAAGGCCGGACATAACCGATGGTTTGAACAGCCACCTGATTCGGATCGTAGACGCGGATCGATTTGGTCACAACGTCGATCCCCGGCAGTTCGCTGCGATGCTCGCCCAGATAGGCGATCTCGGTCTGCGACAGATCGTATTTCAAATCTTTTTCCATGAATTTGGGGGATTGGCGCATCACACGCTGCATTTTGCCGTCCTTCAGTTCATAGCCGACGTCCATTTTTTTCAGCAGCGTCGCTTTGTCCGTACCAGCCAACACTTTCTCCAGCTTGGTGACCAGCGCCAAATAATCGTCGCTTTTCATATTGTCTTGCTCATTGTAAACGGCTGTAAACGAGGCGCGGTTGCTCACGATCGTGTGCCCGGTCCTGTCGTAAATGTTGCCGCGGATCGCCGATATCGGCGTCTGCTTGTAATGCTCTGTTTTCGCTTGCGCGGCATAGTTGGCGCCTTGCAAAATTTGCAGATCTGCAAGCCGCAGGATGATCGCAGAAAACATGACGAACACAATGAGATACAATATATTTAAACGCTTCCCGATGTCGGAGCGCCGTTCTTTTTCCTGTTCTTCCAGCATCGCTTTTCACCTACTTTTGTTGCTTTTGACTTTCTTCCCTACGCGTACGAAAGTGTATGATACTCCTCCTTTCTTTTCCTGATCTTTGCATGACCCCTGAAAACAAAACAACCTTTTCTACTATACCAGCATTGAATCGCCGAAAAAAATAAATCCTCGCTTATATTTGTCCCTCTTCTTTCTCGGCAACCCCTCATATTTTACACCAACATATGCGATTCATCTATACAAATCACTGCCCTGCGCGCACCTTGCAAACCCAAAGAAACGCAGGCGCTGCCTGATCTGGCAGCATGCCTGCGCATTGTATTTTACCCTTTTTCGGGATTCATGGCTAGCGTTCCTTGAACCATAATGTCCGGTAATCCGCCCATCCGTATGAATTGATCGTTACACCGGAAAGGAGCTGGTGATGGGACGAACTTTGCCGCGTATGGTACAGGTAGAGGATTGCCCGCTTCGCCTTTACATGCCGATCGATTTGCCGAAACAGCTGCATCCGTGTCGAGGCCGCCGGCTCCTGGATCAGCTGGTTGATCTTGTCATCGACGTAAGCGGCGGACGATTCGTCCAGATGGCCGCGCAAAAAGCTGTTTGTCCGCTGCAGCGTTTCAAGTAACGAGATTTCGAGATTGTCATCGTACACTTCACCGGAAAGGATCATATCCGCTTCCTGAATCCGCTGCTTCGTTTGCAGCTCCTCAATCGCAAACACGCTCACTTCCAGCTGCACGCCGTACTTCTGGCATTCGGCGGCCACCCAGCGCACATCGACCTCGTTTTCCGACTCCGGCTGGTACGCATAAATCCGCAGCCGCTCTCCCTTATATCCGCTTTGTACAAGCAAGGCACGGATTTCTTCCTCCGACGCCTGCGGGCGGATCGGCTCCCGTTCCGCTTCTTCCGCAAATTGGGGAATCATCCCATAGGCAGGGCAGAGGCGCTTGCCTTTTAGCTCCCTGATCATTTTTCCACGATCGAGCATCAGGTCGATCGCCTGGCGAAAAGCGGGATGCCGGATGACGCTGTCTTTCTTTACGTTAAACGTGATGAACAGCGAGCCGGTCTCGATCTGATCGTGGTCCAGCCACTCCGCTTCGCCCCACTCTTTTTCCGCCTGAAACGGAAAATAGCGAATCGGCAGGCCACCAAGCTCTGGCACCACCCGGTCTTTCAACTCCGGGATGATCCACAGGTCGACGCGGTCCAGATGCGGCCTGCCGCAAAAATAAGAGGGAAACGCCTCCAGACGAAACAAAACGTCATCGTTGCGCGCCAGTGAAAAGGGCCCGCTGCCGATCGGCATGCGGCTGAATGCCTCCTCTCCGTTTGCCAGCGCGTCCCGCGGAATGATAGAAGTCGCGGTCGAACTGAGGAAGTGCAGGAACAGAAAGCTCGGTGTCGCCAGCTCCACTTCCAGCACCGTGTCTTTTTTTACCTCGATCCGTGTAAATGATGCGAACAGGCGAAAATACGGGATGTCGTCTGCCAGCTTTCGTACCCGTTCCAGCGTCGCTTTTACGTCGTGTGCGGTCAACGGCTGCTTGTGATGAAACAGGACGCCTTTTCGCAAATAAAAGGTCCAGACCGTTCCTTCCTCATTTCGTTCCCAATAGTGGGCGAGATGCGGTTTGATCGTCTTCGTCTCCAGATCGAACACAACCAGCGTATCAAACAGCTGCTTCACCATATGCGCTTCCGTTCGCCGCGTCACATACAGCGGATCGAGCCTCGGAATCGGCCGATAAAACGGGAAGCACAGCGTTTCCAGCTGCCTGCTGTCGCGCATTTCCACCTGATAGCCAAGGCGCTTGTAGACCCAGTCCAGAAATGACTCCATCGGCGGGCCGTCGATGCCGTTTTCTTCCAAAAGCGCAAAGGCGCTTTGGAATTCTCCTTTTTCCCCAAGCTCCTTGGCAAGCAGCAAAATGATGTCCTCACGCTCTTTTTTGAATGCGATCGACGAGCGGTTCCCGCGTCCCCGGCCCGGAATCCAGCTGATCCAGTCGAGTTCGCCCATATGTTTGACCAAGAGCTTGGCGTTGCGGATGGTGCATGCGCAGACCGCAGCGATTTCCTCCAGCGTCACCTCATGCGGGGAGGGGCCGTCGTCACCGGTCAGGTGCGTATGCAGATTCAGATAATGGCGGGCGATTTGCATCAGATACCTCTCTTTATTTAAAAGGGGAAATTATTTTATAACCATATTACACTTTTTCTTCCTCTTTATCTATTTATAATGAGTCACAAGGGAGGGAAAATCATGTCTCAGCTACACATCACGGCTCAAACGAATGCGGAACCAGCCCCGTCCATCTGGCGAAACCGCAATTTTCTGATCTTGTTTGTCACGGGAATCATCATCGAGTTCGGCAGCAAAGTCTACGAGCTGGCGCTGCCGCTCATCCTGTTTGAAAACACCCATTCCGCTGCGACGATGGGCACGATGCGCGCGATTGAATTTTTGCCGAATCTGCTTTTCGCCATGTTTATCGGGGTATTTGTGGACCGGGTGAACAAAAAGCGCTGGATTCAGCTCACCGTCACCATCCAGATGCTGCTTTTGACCGGGCTCTACATCCTTGCTCGTTTCGGGCATGTTAGCATCTATCATTTTTATCTGGCCGGCTTTCTCTTGATGACCTTGTACTACGCTTACGGCAATGCCAAAGTAAGCATCGTCAAGCAGGTGCTGCCGACCCAGCTGCTTATCTCGGCCAATGCCAAATTTTCTTTCACCACCACGCTGATCGGGATAATGGGGCCGGCCATCTCCGGCTTTATTTTGCTGTTGGCCAATTTGTATGACGGCCTGTTGCTCACGGCCTTGAGCTTTTTGCTGGCCATCGGCAGCACGTCTTTCCTGCAGGCCCAGGAGGAGCGGAAAACGGCTCGCGGCAGCAGCTTTTGGCAAGATTTGCGCGACGGCTGGCGTGTGCTGCTGTCCAATCGCCCCTTGTGGCTGATCACGATCTTGGTGATCTTCCTCAATTCCACCGCCGGGATGTACGATGCGATGGTCATCTTTTTCGCCAAAGATACGCTGAAGCTGGACAATTCCGTGCTGGGGCTTGCCTTGTCTGCTGCAGGGCTTGGCGGCTTGCTGGGAAGCGCGCTGGTTGGGTACGCGAGGCAGCGCTTTCAGACCGGCAGGCTGCTTGGTTTGACGATCGTGGGCGATGCCATCGCCTATCTGGTCATGTTTTTTGCCCCAAACGTTTGGGTCATGATGCTGTCGCTGCTGCTGGAAGGCTTGTTTGGCACGATGTCGAGCGTCTGCATCTGGACCTTCCGCCAGGAGAGCACGCCATCCGGCATGATCGGGCGGATCAGCGGTATCACCGGCAGCATTTTCAAGCTGGGGATGGTGTTCACGATATTCGGTTCCGGCTGGATTGCCGAGCTGTTTGACGCGTCCTATGTTTTTCTCGGCGCAGCGATTATGTCGATCGGCATCTTCATCGCCTACCGCAACCTGTCGCTTTGGCATTTGCGCTGAGGCGACTGAATCTCCTGCCCGATTGCACAACTTCCAACGCTAAGTACAGACGCGACACTTCGACTTTGGAAGTTGCGCAAGGTTCTTTGCTATAATAATGGTGCGTGACACTTTTCCTGATCGCATGTGGAACCGGAATGAAACTGGAGGGACATGATGAACACTTTTGCGTATCACAATCCAACCCGCCTCTTTTTTGGCAAAGGATCGCTCGGGAACTTGGCGACCCAGATTCCAAGCGGCAGCAAGGTTCTGCTCGTCTACGGCGGCGGCAGCATCAAGAAAAACGGGCTTTATGACCAAGTCATCGAACAGTTACATAACCTGCAGGCAAACGTATTCGAACTGAGCGGCGTGGAGCCGAATCCGCGCCTTAGCACTGTCAACAAAGGTGCCGAGCTTTGCAAAAAAGAAGGCATCACATTCATTCTCGCGGTCGGCGGCGGCAGCGTCATCGACTGCGTCAAGGCGATTGCAGCGGCGGCCAAGCTGGATGGCGACATGTGGGATGTCATTACCCGCAAGCGGACCGTAGAGGATGCACTGCCATTCGGCACCGTGCTGACCTTGGCTGCAACCGGATCGGAGATGAACTCCGGCAGCGTCATCACCAACTGGGAGACGAAAGAAAAATACGGCTGGGGCAGCCCGCTCGTGTTCCCGAAATTCTCCATTCTCGATCCGACATTCACCTTCACGGTGCCGCGCGACCAGACGATTTACGGCATGGTCGACATCATGTCGCACGTATTCGAGCAATATTTCAACCACACGGGAAATTCGCTCGTGCAGGACGGCTTCTGCGAGACGATCCTGCGCACCGTGATCGCTACCGCACCGAAACTGTTGGCAAACCTGGAAGATTATCCGTCCCGCGAAACCATTCTCTACAGCGGAACGATGGCGCTGAACGGCACGCTTGCCATGGGCATCCAGGGCGACTGGGCCACGCACAACATCGAACATGCGGTGAGCGCCGTGTACGACATTCCGCACGGTGGTGGGCTGGCGATTTTGTTCCCGAACTGGATGGAGCATGTGCTCGATGAAGGCGTAGATCGCTTCAAGCAGATGGCGATCAATGTGTTCGGCATCGATCCTGCCGGAAAAACCGACCGCGATGTCGCCCTGGAAGGCATCCGTGCCCTCCGTACATTCTGGACGTCCATCGGTGCGCCGAGCCGCCTGGCTGATTACGGGATCGGTGAAGAGAACCTGGAGCTGATGGCAGACAAAGCGATGGTGTATGGGCCGTTCGGCCATTTCAAAGTGTTGAACCGTGAAGACGTGCTCGCGATCTACCGCAAATCGCTGTAAAGCTTCATACGATGAAAAAACCCCTCCTATGCATGCACACAGGCCACCAAAGCCTGATGCTTCACAGGAGGGATTTTTTTTGGTGTCGTGCTTGCCAGCGCCTGTACATCATGTACACGAGCCCGACAAAGCACCCATACGCGACGAGTGTGACAACCGTGAGATACAAGTTGTGAAACAGCTGATCGCCTACAAACGTAAACAACAGGATCGTCGGAATCTTGCCGAGCGCAGTCGCTGTGGCGAACGATGCTGTCCGCACGCTGCTGATCGCAGAATAGATGGTCACCACCGGCGAGGGCACAACCGGAATCAGCCTCGCAAACAAAATGGCCAAAAACGCATTCGCTTCAAACAGATGCGTGAATTCGTCCACTTTCGGGTAGCGCGCCAGCATACGTTGACCCGACTTTTGATAGCCATAGCGCACGAAAAGAAACAACAGGATCGCCGAGCCGAATCCGCCCGTCCAGTTGATCAGCGCCCCCATGGCCGCCCCGTATTTCGCTCCCATCATCCCGGCAAAAACGCTGTAGGGGAAAACCGGGAACAACCCCAAAAAGATCGCTGCCACGAACATGTAGGGCAGCAAATGCGCATCGCCGGTCTTGAGCCAGGCTGTAATCTTGCTGAGGTTCCCGAACGCGGCCAGCAAAATGAGCAGGTAGCCGACAAGCAGCAGCCACTTTTTCATATGTACGTGGCGATACGGGACGGGTCCATTGCCTTCATTCGCCTTCCCCCTTTCATGCATACGGGTAGTGTTGCCAGTTTTTTGATCGGCAACTCGCGCACTACTGCTACATAGCAAACATAAGGCGCTGCCCGCAAGCAGCGCCTCGTTGTTCTATCCGTTTTTCTTCCTCAACACACGGCCGAAAACGATCAAGATCGGCGACAGCAGCGCCGCCGCAACCACCAGGGAGGCTCTGACAGACAGTCGGTTGCCCACCCAGCCGACAAGCGGGCCACCACCGCTTTGACCGAGCGCATTCGACTGGCTCATCATCGACAGGACCGTAGCGCGCACACTGCTGTCGATATTCATGTTGAGCCATGTGTCGTACATCGGCTCTTCCAACGACTTGATCACCCCGATCGCGAGCAGTGCGCACAGCGCCCAGACAAAGGTTGGCGCGAACGCAAACGCCAGCAGCCCAACGATTCGCAAGCCTGTTAGGACAAACATTCCGACAAGCACCACGCGCTCCTTGCTCATATCCAACCGTTTTTCGGCAAGCTGTACCGCAAACAGGCTGACAAACGTAGATAACACCGAGATCATCCCGAACCAGATCGCCATCGAAAGCGGGATGTCAGCAGGGAAGCCGATATCCGCAATCAAATGCGCTTCCCACAAACGGTCGTAGCCCTCAGACGCCGCTCCGCTGAAGATGGTCACGACGAGAATCGCCAGCAACACCGGATGGCGCCGAATCACCTTCGCACCGGACAGCCACGTTTTTTTCATCTCCTGGAAATGGGACGTGTCTCCCGTACGCGCCGGTCGGACGAAATTCGTCTCCCTCATGCACAGGATAAGGAAAAAGCCCAACCCGAGATAGAGGAAGCCGCCGACCATGTATGGCAGGTTGGAAGCGAACGAATACAGCCCGACGCTTGCCGCGATGCCGATCAACGTC
Organism: Brevibacillus fluminis; assembly: GCF_052072235.1. Lineage (GTDB taxonomy): Bacteria > Bacillota > Bacilli > Brevibacillales > Brevibacillaceae > Brevibacillus_D > Brevibacillus_D fluminis_A. The sequence continues at coordinate 3,588,973 of NZ_CM125436.1, forward strand.
CCGAGCAGGGAAAAGCGTTTGGCGCGCAAAAACAGCGCCCCTACCTTGTCCTCCCCCACTTCATCGACGATCCAGGCGGTGTTCGCACCGCTTAAAAACGTGTAGCCTACACCTTTGACAAATTCACTGAACAACAGCCAGGCGAACATCGGGATCAGCAGACTCCCTTGGGCGAGCCATTGCACATTGCCTCCCAGCACGAAACCGCTGCCGAGCACGAACATGCCGATAATCACCGAGCGCCTGCGGCTGTACGTATCAGCCACCACGCCGGTAATTCCTTCAAACACGAATGCCGTCATTTCCAATACCGTCCCCACAATCAACAGCTGCAACGGGTTGAGACCGAGCATCGTGATGAAATAGACGGCATAGGTCGTAAACATCGTAGCATTCGCGAGGGACACCATAAACATCATCGTTACATAGACTTGCGACGCGCGTACTTGCATACAACAGGTTCCACCTTTTTACGGCAGAAGATGCGCTGCGTATGGTTTACACGCCGGTATTGCTTTTGCTCCGCTCGCTTGCGTACACCTACGCGCGCATCGCTCTGCCAGAATGATTTTCCTTGCTCATCTCGCTTTGGGCAGATTTGATGAAGATTAACATGCCAAAACACCTCCGAATGATTGTTAATTACCATTATATGTCGTTTTATGGATTTGAAAAGGAAAAACTTAGTAGCCGACTTCCACCGAGGCGATCACGATGTAGGCGAGATCATTGCGATCCTCTTTGTCTGCCAGAACGACACCGCTGCTCGTCAGCATGCCGCCCTCCACGACCTCAAAGCTTACCTCGCCATATGGCAATTCCGCACGTACCGTCTCCAGGTCGAGCTTGTCCTGATCGGCCGGGACCGCCAAGCGAACATTCACTTTCATGTTATGGATATTGTTATCTGGCAAAACGGAGCGCAGACCGGGCATCGAGTTGTGATGAATGGCATTTTGCACCGCGCGAACCGCCGCTTTGGTCACGTTTTGTCCATGGAGATCGATCCCCATGCCGATTTCGATAAACATTACTTTTTCCATCATGTACACACTCCTCTTTTTTCATTGGGCAAAAGTAGTGTACCACGCCTGGTGGCGGATTTTCCAAAAAATGCGCTCTCTCACTCTATCAGCCGATTTGGTTTGCGGGTCAAGGCTAGATGACTGACACGCTAGATTCATGTCTCTGCAAGACGTTTATCTTGTATTCATAGGAGTGGATTTGCTAGAAATTCAGGCAGTTGTTTAGTTCATGCTGCTTGTCAGATACGTATGTATACAACATAAAAGAGCATCAGAGATAAATGAAAGGGAGGGATGCTAGACTATGAAATTTGGCATGATCGAACGATGAAGATGATGTCATGAATTCAAATAAAGGAGAGTGTTTCATGGATGTCCGAATTAATGATTCCGCTAACCATCCTGTCCTTCCTTTGCACCATTGCTTTCATTTTCTGGCGGCCTCAAGTAAACGAGGCGATCCCTGCAACCGTTGGCGCTGTCTTGGTTTTGGCAAGTGGCAGCGTTTCCTTCTCTGATTTAGGGATCATCACGGAAACCATCGGCGGAGCTGCAATTACCATCATGGCCACGATCGTCATGGCCATTGTGCTGGAAAGCTTTGGATTCTTTCAGTGGGCGGCTGAAAAGCTGGTTGAAAAAGCAAAAGGGTCAGGCATTCGTCTTTTCTGGCTCGTAAACCTGTTTTGTTTTCTGATGACGCTGTTTGTGAATAACGACGGGAGTATCTTGATCACCACGCCGATTCTGATCATGGTGCTCCATCACCTCGGTTTGAAAAATCATCAAAAAATACCTTTTCTGCTATCGGGAGCCTTGATTGCGACCGCGTCCAGCGCCCCGATCGGCGTGAGCAACATCGTGAATTTGATTGCTTTAAAAATCGTTCACATGGATCTATACATGCACACCGCGATGATGTTCATCCCCGCTACACTCGGTCTGATTCTCCTTGTAACGCTTCTGTTTGCCAATTTCTATCGGATTTTACCCCGTACGATACCGACCACGATGTCAGGGTTATGGACCTATTTCCCTGGAAAGCAACACCACCCGTTAAAAGGAGCGCCTGTACAGCTGACAGCAGAGGATCGCGGAACACTCATGCGCAACATCCTGATCTTTGTCTTTGCCGTTCGCGTGGGTCTTTTTGTCGCTTCCTATTTCCAGGTTCCCGTGGCGTTGGCCGCTGTTTTCGGCTCTCTCATCCTCCTTGGCTGGCGCTGGTATCGCCTGCGCATTCCGCCTACCGATATGGTAAAGAAAACACCCTGGTATATCCTTGTTTTTGCCTTCAGTATGTATGTGATTATTTACGGGTTGCACAATATCGGGTTAACGCAATGGCTCATCCATCTCCTCCAGCCAATCGCTTCCGGAGGTTTGCTTCATGCGAGCGTCCTGATGGGCGTTTTGGTTTCCATCCTCTCGAACCTGTTTAACAACCATCCGGCGTTGATGGTGGGAACCATTACGCTGACGAGTATGGGTCTTGATCCGCTCACACTGAAAATCTCGTATCTTGCCAGCGTGGTGGGCAGCGATGTAGGCTCCCTGCTGTTACCGATCGGAACCTTGGCCACCCTGATGTGGATGCATATTCTCAAGAAAAACAAAGTGAAAATCACCTGGGGTGAATATTTGAAAGTCACATCGGTCGTCATTCCCATTACCGTCATGTTTACACTGGTTATTCTGGCGTATTGGGTTTCCTGGATTTTCTAGTTGAAAGGAAAGCCGTGCAAAAAAGAACATTCGCTGCTCAATCGACGGATTCGGGGAGGAGGAGTCCTTCCAACCATGAAAACAAACAAAAAAAGACACTAAGCCACCGACATGGCGCTTAGTGCCAACGCAAAAATACAAAGCATTACTGTATCTGTATATTCCGCAGGCGGGATTTGGTTCAGACGAATGACCTGCTGGACTTTCTGTTGATTCTGGTTTGTTTACCTAGACGCCGTACCAATTCAAGGCTTCTTTCCCCAAATCGATCCATACGCTCTTCGTATGCGTATACAACTCCATCGCTTGCATGCCCAACTCGCGCCCGAACCCGCTCTGCTTCGTGCCGCCAAACGGCACCGCACTGTCCAGCATGCTGTACGTATTGACATAGACGGTCCCTGCCTTCAGGCCGCGAGCCATGCGGTGGGCGCGCTTCAAGTCATTGGTCCAGACACCCGAGGCAAGACCGTAAACCGTTTCGTTCGCCTGACGGAGCGCATCCTCCTCATCGGTAAAACGGATCATCGAAATAACGGGGCCAAAAATCTCTTCCCGCGCGATCGTCATATCATTGGTGACATTGGCAAAAATCGTCGGGGTGAAAAAGTAGCCTGCACCTGCCTCTTGGTTGCGCGCGCCGCCCAAGACCAATTCTGCCCCTTGCTCAAGACCGCTCGCCACATAATGCTCAATCCGGGACAGCTGCGAAAGCGAAACTTGCGGCCCCATCTGTGTCGTCGGATCAAGCGGATTGCCCACGCGCAGCGTCTGCGCTTTTTGGCGGAACGTCTCCAGAAATTGATCGTAAATCTTGTCCTGGACGAACAAACGGGAGCCGGCGGCACAAACCTGCCCTTGTGCAAAATAAATCCCGAACAGCGAGCCGTTAACCGCATCCTCCAGATTCGCATCGGCAAAAACAATATTCGGCGACTTGCCGCCCAACTCAAGCGATACCGGCTTGAGGTTTTTGCTCGCGGCTTGCATGATCAGGCGGCCGGTCGATGTGGAACCGGTAAAGGCGATTTTGTCGACATCGGGATGGGACGTGAGTGCATCGCCGGCGATTGCCCCGAATCCGGGCACGACATTGATCACGCCGTCAGGGATGCCGGCTTCCTGAAACAGTTGGACCAGCTCCAGCATGCTGACCGGTGTTTGCTCGGCCGGTTTGATGACGATCGTATTGCCGGCAGCCAGCGCCGGAGCCAGCTTCCACATGGCCAGCATCAGCGGGAAATTCCACGGCACGATCGCCGCAACCACGCCGAGCGGCTCGCGCAGCGTATAGTTGAAGCGGTTTGCCGGCGACGACAGCGTATCGCCCTGCACCTTGTTCGCCAGACCGGCATAAAACTCCAGCACGTCGATCGTGGCAGGCATTGCGATATATTTCGTTTCGTTGATGGGCAGGCCGTTGTCTAGCGATTCGACCTCGGCGAGGTAATCCTTCTTTTCCCACATGAGCTGTGCGGCGCGATAAAGCAGCCTGCCCCGGTCGCTTGGCGACATCTGCGCCCAAGCCCCGGACTCAAACGCTTTGCGCGCGGCCTTCACCGCCCGATCGACATCTTCCGCCCCGGCTTCGGCGACAATCGCGTTGACTTCCCCGGTAGCCGGATTGAACGATTCGAATGTTTTGCCTGATACGGCGTCGACCCATTTCCCATCAATAAACAGCTGATACGTTTTTGTCATGCTTGCTTCCCCTCTCTTTTATTTCTCCGGCAAATCCAGTGTCGGCGTCTGATCGAAGAAATTCCACGGCTTGAGCATGGCATGCACCCATTCCGTCGGCATGATCGGCCATTCTTCCGCACGGGCGACGTGCGTAGTGCCCGTCGTCATCCAGACCACATTGTCCGTATTGGTGATCGCATCATTGTTGGCTGTGTAGGCTTTGAGCCCTGTATCGGTTTTGGCCCGGTTCGGATATTTTCCTTCGGGGAAGCGTTCATCCGGATTGTACTTGGTCACCCAAATTTGCTTGTCCATAAAATTCACCCGATTGTACAGCCATTCTTCCTTGCTAAACATCGCGCCTTTCGCGATCGGATGTGTGCCGCCCGCGTACGGGATGATTTGATATGAGACCGGATTGCCAACCTTGTTTTCCTTGTTGGTGTTGCTGAGCAGACGAATCGTCGAAGGATCAAAATTTTGGATCGCATCCTGTTCCGTACCTACCGTCTTTTGCTCGGTCACCATGACGCTTTTGCGCGGTCCGCCTGCCGTGTTTTCCGCTATCTTCGGATTGATCTCGGTCAAGGTGTTCGCCTCGCCGTCGACGTCCAGATCGAGCCGGAAATTGTAGATGTGCTGGTGCGTCGTGCCCACGATGTTGTGGTCGATCAGCGTGCCGTAACGCGTGTCGGCTTTGGCAGTAGCGTCATGCATGGTGGATGATTTGACCGCCTTGACCGCCTCGATTCCCGTCGCGCCGACATCGATTTTGATCGTCCCGTTCGGCGACAAGATCCAGTCGAAAATGTAGTCGTAATTGCCGACCGTGCTGATCCAGCGCATCACCAGCTCGCGGCGTTCACGGCTGACGTTGTCTTTGCCCATCTCGTTATGCTTGTACTCCGGTCCCGCGTATTGCTCGAACACGGCGATCGCATTCGGAATCGTGTACGGGTTGCCGTCGTTATCCGAAATAGTGGCATCAAGCAGTACGGCATTTTCCGGCACATCCGTCCCGCGCTCAAGCGATGAGGTGAGCACACCCATGCCATAATCGCCGGAATCGAGATACGCTTTGAAATACCAGCCCACATCCGGGTCCCCGTATGGCACGATCATGCCGCCTAGCGAGCCTTCATACATGATTTTGCGTTTGACGCCGTTATCGTTGTACGTCATCGTCGACAGCACCGGCCCTACGCGCGGATCGAGGTGAAGGTGGAAATCCCAATTTTGCCAATGGATGTTATTGCCTTCGATCGAATAGTTTTTGCCCGCCGGCTCGGTGATGGAAAGCGGCTTGATGTTCTTTTTGCCCGCGTGATCGCGGCCATCATACGGTGTCGGCTTGAGCGGGACCGGGATCACGCCTTCATCTTCGATCTTGATCACTTTCTTTTGCTCCAGGTCAACGATCGCGACCAGATTTTCAATCGGATGCGCCCAATAATTGCCGTCCCCGACATCGAGATAGGAAACGACTTTCAAAAGCCGCAAGTCTTGCTGCAAACCGTCCGCCTCGTTGAAATAGCCGACGGTCAGCGGCGTTGCCACTACCTTTTTCACATCCTGGATGCCGCGCTTTTTCAATGCTTCGGCATAGTCCGCGCTTTGTTCGATCGCGGTCTGGACGGTTTGGAAATCGTCGAGGATCACCATGCCGTGTACGCCCTCGATCGGTTTCCATGACACGAGCGATTTCGCTGCGAGATCGACTTCCCCTTCGAGCACGTTCTTTCCGTCGAGCACAACCACGTTCGCGATTCGCTGGAAGGTGCCTTTTTGCCCATACACCCATTTCCACACCTGTGCCTTGTCCGGTTCTTTGAGTGAAATCTGGGTAAAACGCAAACTCGCTTTATAATGGGGCGATGCCTTGATCACATCGACTGCCGTATTGATCTCCGTGGCGGAAAGCGGGTTGAGCGGATGCTCCGCCTTCTCGACTGAGACCGTCTGCGCCAAATCGGCCTGAAACACTTCATTGATGAAATGGTGGGACACGTAGGTGACCCCGTCCTTCACGACGACTGGCGCTTCCAGCGAGACGGTTTTGCCGTTGACCAACGCTTGCGCTGAATTCGGCATCAGCTTGACGGTCGTCCCGTCTTTCGTGATTTGGACCGTGTGTGTACGGCCGTCCCATGCCATTGTTCCGCCGATGCCGGCGAGTGCTTCCTTGAGCGGAACGTACTCGGCCTCCCCGCCATGCGCTTGTGCGGGTGGTACGGCTGATGACAGCGCTAGCGCAAGCGCCGTTCCGACCATGACTGTGGATGCGGCCGCCTTTTGATAACATTGTAACCGTTTGCTTTTTTTCTTTCGCATCGATGCTCCCCCCATCAGGTCAAACTGGTTTCGTGTCCATTGTATGTACAGGGAGAATGCGTTGTATTGTAAATTTCGGAACTATCAGTTTTTTCCGTTTTGGTTCATAATGAAAGACAAACTTGGCTTCCAACAAGATCCCCATTTCGATCAACAACGCAGAGGTGGTTTCCCATGAGCATCAACCGCATCCAAATCGCTGCCAACCTGCCTCCCGTTCAATATGGCTTCCGGCTGGAAACGATCTCGTATCAGGAGAGATTGATTCCGTACCAAGGGCAGACCGTGCTGTACTACCAATACGTCATGGGCATCGAAGCCGAATCCATTCGCGTCGTTCCCGACGGATGTACGGATATTTTGATCTGCTGCGATCCGCACCGCCCTCATTCCCTTTTGTGCGGCACGATTTTGCAGGGCGAGAGCATCCGGTTCCAGCCCGGCGCCACCTATTTCGGCATCCGCCTCACCCCGCTGCAAAATGTACAGCTCCGTCCGCTCCCGTTCCGGGACTTGATCAACCAGCAGCTGTCGCTCACCGACGTGATGAAGGGTGCGGGCAGCATGTGTGATGCGATCGCGGAGAAAGAGACGTTTGCCTTGCGAATCGCCTTTTTCGAGCAAGCCTTTCTCCCGCTGCTGCTGTCGCCGCATACCTCATCCCGGCTGGTCGACTACTGCCTGCAGCAAATTTACCGGACGCGCGGGACAGTGACCGTCGATCAGTTGGCTTGCGATGTCGGTTTTTCCACGCGGTATATCCGCAAAAAATTCGTGGAAACGCTGGGCCTCTCCCCCAAGCAATACAGTCGCATCACCCGTTTCCAGCATACGCTTTCCTCCATGCTGACCAGCACGGCAGCCTGGTCCAATTTGGCTACCGAACACGGGTACTACGACCAAGCCCATTTCATCAAGGACTTCAAGCATTTCAGCTTGTTTACCCCGATGCAGGTCCATTCGCTGATTGCCGAAGTGGCGGAAAAAACCATGATGCTGTAGTCGCGTCATCGTTTTACCGCTTTTTTTGTAACCGCTCTCAGCCGTACGGGATCAGCTATTTGACATTCGAATTGTCCGATTGGGCCTGCTTGCCAGTATAATAAGCGTATCTGAACGTGCCCCATGCGGTACTGTCAAGCCAGGGAGTGAAATGTGACGATGTTTAACGAAACCGTATCAACAGAAGAAGAATTGCGTTCCATGCTTGGCTACCCAAGTGAACTTGTGCAAAACAAAGTGATCCATTTCCTCGATGAGCATTGCCGGGATTTTCTTGCAAAATCCCCTTTTCTGGCCATTTCGACCTCTGACCATCAGGGGCTGTGCGATGTTTCTCCCCGGGGAGATTCACCCGGATTCGTGCTTGTCCTTGATGACAAGCATCTCGTGATTCCCGAACGGCCTGGAAACCGCAGAATGGATTCCCTGAAAAATATTTTAGCGAATCCGCAGATTGGGCTTCTTTTTATCATTCCGGGTTTGGAAGAAACGCTGCGGATCAATGGGCGCGCCTGTTTGGTTCGCGACGGCGAACTGCTTGCTCGGATGGAGGCGGGCGGGCGCACCCCGATGATTGGAATCGGGGTTGAGGTACAAGAATGCTTTGTACACTGTGCAAAAGCATTCAAACGCTCCAAACTGTGGGAGCGCGATTCCTGGCTGGAACAAGACAAGCTGCCGCGCGCTTCCCGGATTTTGGCCGATCATGCCAAAATGGCGCCTGAAGCCATCGAGGCAGCGTTGAAAGAAAGCTATACGAAACGACTCTATTAACGCATCTATAAAAAACGCACGCCCCGTTTCGGGAGACGTGCGTTTTTTCGATCCGTTCCTCATTCGCTTGTATCTTTGGCACCTGCCACCTGCGCAAGCGATGCTAGGATGACCGATGTCGTTACGACTGCGACGAGCGACGTTCCCCGCCCCAGTTCATCGCGGACACCGGCGGCGCTCGTCGCAATGTTGCCAAGCGGCACATTCAGCTCGCGCGCCGTATCATACAACCGCTGCATGACCTGCTGAAATTCGGGATGCGCTGCCCCCGCTTCTTTATACCCGAGCGAGATGGACAGATCGGTCGGGCCGATAAAAGCCGCATCAACGCCCGGCACGCTGACGATTTCCGTGAAATTGGCCACTGCTTCCGGCGTTTCGATATGGACGATGATCAACGTTTGCTCATCGGCAGCATCCAGATACGGTTTTCCGCCATCTTTGCCAAATCGGGCGGAACGGGTGATGAAGGCGGCACCTCGCTGGCCGATCGGCGGGAACTTGGCGCGTTTGACCACTTGCTCCGCTTCCTCGCGCGTGTTTACCATTGGCACCTGAATGCCTTTCGCGCCGAGATCGAGCGCTTTTTGAATATCGGATGGATCGTAGGAGACGCGCACGATCGGGACGATCGCTGCCAATTCCGCCGCCCGGATCATCTGCTCGATTTCTCGCTGGGAAAAGGCTCCGTGCTCATTGTCGATCAACACAAAATCAAAGCCGGCATATCCGATCATTTCCACCAAATCCGACGCGTACATGCCAACCAGGGCGCCTACAGCCGGCTCCCCTTTTTTCAGCTTTTCTTTCACCGCGTTCGTCATCATCATCTGTGTCCAGCCCCCTCGCTTTACTCCCCATTCTAGCAAGCTCGCTTTTGAATTGCCAGAAATGAAAGAAAACCTGAAGAAGAGCTTGAACACTCTCACAAGTTTTCTTTCATCCATACGTCAGGCGAGATTCGTCACTTCCGCAGCCGCTTTGAGCGTGCCCGCCGCTTTCACGCGGATTCGCGTCGCGTTCCCCAAATAGGACAGCGGGATGTCCTCGAACTCGACGATTTCAACGGTGGACTCCTCCGCTCCCGCCGCGATTGCCTCGTCGATCGCCATGCGCTTGGCCGCCTCGACCGTTTTTTCGCGATCCATCTCATCGAGCGAGAAGACGCGATCGATTTGGCCGCTGATCTGGGCAATCGCCGCACCGATGGCGTTCGCGACCCCGAAGTTTTCCGGACGGATGACGGCCGATGCGCCTTGCAGCTCATCCGGCAGCAGGACGCTGCCACCGCCGACCAAAATGATCGGTACAGGCTCGGCGCTCGTTTTCATCTTGTCGATCGCTTCCTCGGCCATTTCGACCAGTCGAGTGTAGACGTTTTCCAGCAGCTGGTGATCCAGATGCGCGACCAGGCTTGCATCGCCCAGGTCCGCTTTACCGAGCGCGATGATGACATCGGTCGTGGTCAATGTGTCGCCGCCGAACGCAAGCCCTTTTTCCGGCAGCTGATAGCCGACGCTGTCCGGTCCGATCGTGAAGCTGCCATCGTCCTGAATGCGCACGATCGTGCCGCCCCCGAGCCCGATGGAAATCAAATCGGGCATGCGGAAATTGGTGCGCGCACCGCCGATCTCGACGGCGAGGGAAGATTCGCGCGGGAACGAGTTGACGAGCACGCCGATGTCTGTCGTCGTTCCTCCGACGTCGACGACCAGCGCGTTGGCCAAGCCGGACAGGTAGGAGGCGCCGCGGATGCTGTTCGTCGGGCCGCAGCCGATGGTGAGGATCGGGTATTTCACGGCATACTCGATGCTCATCAGCGTGCCGTCATTTTGCCCGAAAAAGACGCGGGCGTTGACCTGCTCCGCTTTCAGCGCCTCGATGAAGCCATAGGCTGTCGTTTTCGCCACATTCACGATCGCTGCGTTCAAAATCGTGGCGTTTTCCCGTTCGAGCAGACCGACGCTGCCGATCTCATAGGAGAGCGAAAGCGGAATCTCGTCGCCCAGCACCTCGCGCAAAATTTCGGCTGCGCGCAGCTCGTGGTCTTTGGACACCGGCGAAAAGACGGACGCAATGGCGATGGAGTCGACCTTGCCGTTGAGTTCTTCGGCGATTCGGTACAATTCCGCCTCGTCCAAACGCGTGAGTTCCCGGCCATCGAACTCGTGACCGCCGCGCACGATGTAAACGCGCTGCCCCAGCTGCTTTCGCAAATCATCAGGCACGCCGACCAGCGGCTTGATCGCCATCGTCGCAGGAGCGCCGATGCGAATGACCGCGATGTTGTTGAGCCGTTTGCGCTCCACGATCGCATTGGTACAGTGTGTCGTCCCGAGCATCGCATAGGCGATCTGGTCGCGCGGCACCCCTGACCGGGCAATCACCTCGCGCATCGCCGCATAGATGCCTGAGCTGACATCGCTGGTTGTCGATGTTTTGGTTTGCGCCAGCACGCGGTACTCCGCATCCAAAAGGACGGCGTCGGTATGCGTGCCGCCTACGTCAATTCCAATCCGGTACTTCATTTTGCCATAACCCCTTTCCCAATCAACTCTTCCACCGGCGTATAGGCTGCATCGTAACCGAAGTATTTCGGCCCGCATGTCGCCAAGCCTTTTTCCGTCCGCCATTTGGCATCGCATGGAATTCCGATGACGATGACGCGTGCGCCATAGCGCAAGCCTTCGGTCGTAATCGGCATGCCGGTTTCCGAATCCAGCACCGCAATCAGGTCAGGCGTCACACACAGCACCCGATCGCCGCTTTTGGCGAGCAGATGCTCGTTTTGGAAAGACAGTTCCAGCTTCTGCTCCTTGTACGCCAAAATCCCTTCCAGCTGCGCGGTTCCACGCGCAAAGCCGCCGACGGTTTTCCGGTTGACATCCGCCACTTTTCCGCAAAACAGCTCATAGCCTTTCGTAAGCTTCAGCACTTCCTCGACAGGATTGAGGTTGTTTTCCTTTGACAGTCGAAGCGCACGGCCGATTTCCTCTTCCAGCGTCAAAATATGATGAACGCCGCTTTCTTTCAGGTTTCGACCGTACATCGGATAAATCGCGCACGTTGCCGATCCGCCTTTTTGTACCGTGACGCTTCGGGCGATCCGTTCGGTCCAGGTGTTGTCGATCGTATCCATCAGCGTGATGTTGCCTTTTTCATCGGCGAGCACCATCGGCGTCGCCGAGATGCCGTCCAGATAAAAAGTCGTCATCTGCAGCTCGGGGAAGGCGCGGCCCATGCCGTCCACATCGACAACCGGCAGCCCCAGCTTGGCGGCAAGCGCCAGCGGCAGCATCGAATTGATTCCGCCCGCTTCGATCGGATAGGTGGCGAACACGTCCTTGCCCATGTATTTGCCCAATGCGGCGAACGTTTGCGTAATTTCTTCGCCGCTCGGAATTTTTTCGACCAATACGGTGGGAGCCCCCATCCCGCCGGATGCGACAACAAGCGCATCGTCCGGCACTTCGTCGACCGACAGCAATGTAATCGGTCCGAACTCTTCGACGGCCTGCAGCGCCATGAGCTTCCCGATGTACGGATCGCCGCCGCCTCCTGTCCCCAGCAGGGCTGCGCCGACCGCAATGTCTTCGATTTCTTGCTTCCCGATTTTTCTCACGTTTCTCGCTCCTTTTGCTTCCATGTTAGCTTGCTTGATCCATGTACGCCTGCTTCAGCTTCTGATCGAGCGACGCGCCGAACAGCTTCATGCCCACATAGTAGACGATGGCGCTTATGAGTAGCGAATTGATCGATGGAATGCCCCATTCCACGATGTACCCGGTGGCGAATCCAAGCGCCCAGGCGACGAGTGCCACCGGATTGATCGATTCACATACCGCCGGCAGCTCACCGTTTTTCCGGCTTTCATCCAGCATGTTTCTGCTTCGCTTCAAAACGAAATAATCGATAACCATCACCCCACCGATCGGCGGCACCCATATGCCGATGAAAACGAGGAAATTCACAAATTGATCTAATATTCCCAAAACAGACAGGATGGTGCCGAGCACGCCGACAATCAGCGTGATTACACCGCGATTGACTTTTTTGCCAAAAAGGGAATCGATGATATTGGTTATTCCCAATGAAGCCGAGTATAAATTGATGTCATTAATTTTGACCGTTGCAAAAATGACGGTAGCTGCGCCGAGCACGCCGGACGTCTGCAGCGCGATCGTAACGACGTCGCTGCTTTTGACGGCGTGCGCCATCAGGACGGCGATCAGATTGATGATGATTTCCCCTACGATAATGGAGATGAGCGTGGACCAGACGACATCTTTGTTATTCCGACAGTAGCGCGTCATATCTGGCGTGAGGATCGCGCCAATCATGAAGCTGCCGGCCACCATCGTGGCGCCCATGCCAAGCGTCATCGGCGGTCCTGGCGGTGCGGACGCGATCAAGTCGGTGAGCGATTGGCTTTCAAAAACATGATAGATTCCGTATGCGACGGCCAGTAAAAACCCGGGAACAGCGATTTTGGCGGTGATTCCGAGCCACTTGAAGCCGAAAATCACGATCGCCGTGACGAACAGCCCGGTCAGCGTCGCCGCCAGCGGAAAGCCGAGCGCGCCGTTCAGCGCATCGTTCAGTCCTTTGGCGAATACCGAGTTTTGCACCCCGAACCACCCGAGTGTGCCGACGACAATCACAAAGCTGATCATGCTCGAGCCATATTTGCCGAATCCGGTCCACCGCGTCAGCAAGCTGGTCGACAATCCCTCGCGCGCGCCTGCGAATCCGATGAACAGCGTGATCACTTCCAGCAAAATCAATCCCAGCAAGCTGGCCAGCGCCGCATCCCAAAAGCTCATGCCATAACCGAGAAATGCCCCCAAAATAAATTGGCTAAGAGAAGTAAAAGACCCGATTCGAATCACCAAAATCTCCCACATCGACACTCTCGCCTCTGCAGGGACCCTGCCGAGCGAGTAATCGTCTGCCATTGAATGACCTGCCATGTGTAACCGCCCCCTTTTTCTTCACTCTTTCTTGCTGTGCGCTGGCTTTCACCCATGCCCCCGCAATTTGCCCATCAATCCGGGAAAGCCACCTCCCATCGTTTTCACACACTCTAGAAAAAGCAACTATTGTGCCAGCCTGAAATACGCATAAAATCGACTGAAAATAGCGATGATTTCTCAAATAACGGGCACAGGGCAAACCGTGCGCTTGTTTTTCGCACGCATTCATCCGGAGACATCCGCAAATAATCATTCGATATTTTCATATTTCGCAGTTTTTCTCCCGTTTTCGCAAATTTCTCACACCAACTATCGTGAACATGGAGCTGAGAAAAAAAAGACGTGACCCAAGCAGCGCACGTCCGGCTGCTCGAATCACGTCCTCCTGCTCATTTCTTTCGCAAGCTGCAACAACTACAGCAATGCGTCTCCGATCGCTTTCACACGCACACGTACCGCTTTGCTTGGCATGTAGGAAAGCGGGATGATTTCAGCGGTTTGCACGAACACGGTCTGCGGGTCTGCTCCCTCTCTCACCGCACTGTGAATCGCCTCCTGCTTCGCCAAGTCCATCGTCTCCTCCCGGCTCATTTCCTCCAGCCAAAAAATGCGGTCCACCCTGCCGCTGATCGGCGCCATGCACGCCCCGACGGTGCTGGCAAGCGGAAAGTGTTGCGGATGGAGCACATCGACCCATGGGTATTTGTACGCAGCCGCGATTCGTTCGCTCTCCTCCCCGACGAAAACGATCGGATACGGATCAAAGCGAGGCTGAAACCGCTGGATCGCCTGATGAATCTCCTCCAGCCATTCATCGCGCACCATATGCCCTGATGATGGAAACCGGACCTCGATCACATCGGGCATCTGCAAATTGACGCGCACGCCCGCAATGGTTTGATTCCGCCGCTTCTCCTTGGGAAATCCGCCTTCCACCAGCCCGATGCGCGCCGCGTCATTCGCGACGTCGACGATCACACAGTCTTGAAGTCGCGCGAGCAAGGAGGCTCCCCGGAAGCAATTGGAGATGTGCGAGCCAAACGTGCGGATCGGATGGCTCAGCACCGCGTCATACGAAAGGAGCGAACCGTCATTTTGCGTGAAAAAAAGTTTCGCCTGGATGTGAAAGCGGTCAATCTGCTCTTTCACGCCCGCAAGCGACGCCTGGATCAGCCTGGTTAATGACGCATTCAAAATCGCGGCGTTCTCCCGTTCCAGAAAACCGAGGCTGCCAAGCTCATGCGACATGGTAATCGGACATGCTTCGCCCGCCGCCTCGCGAATCCAGCTTGCCACCTGCGCCTCGTGATCTTGTGCAAGCGGAGAAAACGTGCCCGTGATCGCAAACGACTCGACACCGCGTTCGCGGCAGGTGCGCACATACCGCTTGAACTCATCTTGTTGCCATTCCAGCTCATGTGCTCTCCCGTCAATCTCATGGCCGCCGTACAAAAAATATTCATCCACCGCAATCGCGCTGCGCACCCGGCCTACACAGCCGTACAGGGGCGGGATCGTGCTGCGCGCTTGCCCGATCCGGATGGCGGCTACTTTCGCCAGCCGCTTGCCTGCCAAAAGCGCCTCGCCAAAAAAATCGGTGCCGATGATGATTTTTTCGATAGGTACATTGTTGCCCCCGCCCACGCCCACCATCCGCTCCAGCACGCGCGCAAGTCCTGCAACAAGTCCGGTGGTGACAGGCTCCTTCGCAATCGCCGCGATCCGATCCTGCGCGTCCATCAAAATGCCTGTCGTTTGCATCCTGCCCGCATCAATTCCCAGTCGATACATGCTGCGCTCACCTCCAGTCTCCGGCTTCCGCAACCAGCTGCTCCACAGGCATATACGTATCGCTCACGCCAAAATTCCAAGGCCCCACCACATCCAGCATCTTGGGATGCCGCAAAAGCACGGGGGCGGGAATGGCGATCAGCCATACTTTCATGTGAAGCTCCAGCTCCTCGATCAAAAGCGGTCGCCCGCTGTCGGCATCAAGCACACAAATCAAATCCGGCACCATGGCGACGGCCCGTTTCCCTTCCTTCGCCAGCAAATATTCGCTTTGGAATTGCACCTCAATCTGCTCGCTGTGATGAAAGCCCGTCCCTTCGATCACCAGCTCTCCCCGCATGAAGTCGTCCTGCAAGTAGCGCTGCAGCTCCACGATCTTTCCTTCCGTCAGCTTGTGCGGTTTGCCGTAGATGGAGTTTTGCAGGACACCCGAAAGGTTCGCAACTACGCGATGCACGTCCGCGCCTGCCGCAATGACACTTTCACCGAGCCGCTTCGCAACGGTAAAGGTGTGATGAAGCGCCGCTTCCTGCATCATTGCCGCAGTCATCGGGACGCAGGCTGCCGCCACCGAACCGCCCATCTCCGGCAGGACATAGCGCGCTGCCTTTTCGATTTCATTGTTGGACGATCCGCTGAAATAGCGCCACTCGTCTTCGTTGGAACAGATCACCAAAGGTACTGTGCTGGCCCCGAACGCATGATAGGTCGTCATTTGATACTGCGGGAACGCACGGCCCATTCCGTCGCAATCAATGAGCGGCAAGCTCATTTTGGCTGCGGTAACAACCGGTGCCATCGCATTGATACCGCCGATTTCAAGGCCCGCGATCGCCATCGCCTGAATGTGCCGTTCTCGCTCCAAAACGCGCATGGCGACCACCAATTCATCACCGGACATCATTTTTTCAAAGTGAATGGCAGGCGACCCCATGAGCCCGCTGCATACAATCCATGCATCATCCGGCAGATCAAAGGGCGATAGCAAGGGAACCGGCCCGTTTTCCCGAATCGCCTGCTTGGCCATGATTTGCAGCAGCGATGTATCGCCAGCACCGCCCGATCCGAGAAACATTGCGCCGCATGCCAAGGCATCTACGTCTTTTTCTTTCAGTTTGTGCTTCATCATGTGCTCATCCCAGCCTTTCCATGCGCGGATGCGGTCTGTTTTGCGCTTTATTTGCGGCCGTACTTGCTCAGGCGGCGATAGAGCGTCGCTACGCTCATCCCCAACGACTCCGCTGCTTTGCGCTTCCCTTCGGTGCTTTTGCCGAATCGTTGAATCGCCTCCACGATCAACTGCTCCTCGTCCTGGTCATTGCCGAGCTGTGCGACAGTCGCGGACGAAACTGTCAGATCATTCTGCTGATTTGCCGCATGCTCCGGCAAAGGGTCAGCCGGCACGCCTGCGGCTTCCTTGCTTGTCCAAAACTCCCGGATCGAAGCAGGCAAGCTGTTGATCGTCACCAAATCGCCGATTTCCAGATTCACGATATATTCCAGCGAGTTTTCAAGCTCGCGTATGTTGCCTGGCCACTGATACGCCATCAGGCATTTCATCGCCTGCGTGGAAAAGCGCTTCGGCTCCCTGCCCAGTTTTTCGCCAAACGATTTCATGTAATATTGGATCAGGTCGTACAAATCTTCCTTGCGCTCGCGCAGCGGCGGGATGTAGAACGGAATCACATTCAAGCGATAAAACAAATCTTCGCGAAACTGGCCGCTCGCGATCATTCCTTCCAAATCTTTGTGTGTCGCCGCGATCAGCCGCACATCGACCGGAATGCTTTCCGAGCCGCCTACCCGCTCGATCCGTCGCTCTTGAAAGACGCGGAGGAGCTTGGCCTGCAAATAATGCGGCATATCTCCGATTTCATCGAGGAACAGCGTGCCATTCAGCGCCAGCTCGAATCGTCCCGGCTTTCCGCCTTTTTTCGCGCCGGTAAAAGCCCCTTCCTCATAGCCGAACAGCTCGCTTTCCAATAGCGCTTCCGGTATGGCGGCACAGTTAATGGCGACAAACGGCCCTTCCCGCCTTGCGCTGCTCGCATGGATCGATTGGGCCAGCACCTCTTTGCCTGTGCCGCTCTCCCCGCGGATCAGCACGGTCGACTGGCTGTTGGCGATCTTTTTCGCTTTTTCCTTCAAGCCTGCGATCGCCGGACTGTTGCCCCGAATATCCGCAAACGTGTAGCGCGTTGTATATTTTCGCGTTTTCTCATGCTCCGTCTCGACCGTCTGGCTGGTAAACTGGAGAATCGCCCCTTCCACCTGCCGATCGATGATCAGCGGGTCCAGCCGGCAGGCATACGGGTGCCGTTTGCCCCCATGATCAAGCAGATCGACGGAACAATCGCGCAACGGCTTTCCGCGCTTTACACAGTCCAGCAGCTTCGGTGTATCGATGAGCGCAGGCAGCTTTTGGTTGAGCAGCACCACAAGCGACCGTCCCCACACATTCTCAGCGGCAGGATTGGCGTGCAGCACCTGTCCAACCGCGTCGACAACGAGAACAGGCACTGTGATCAATGCCAGCAGCCCTTCCACTTCCTTGCGCAGCAGTTTTCGATTTTTGTCCGCCTGATCATTTTTCTGCATCTGTCTCACCCGCATCGTCAGCTATTTTGGTCTATTATAACCGATTCTTTGAAGTTGGGGAGATGCGTTGCGTATCCGTGATCACGCGGTGGATTCATCGGGGTGTCAGATCGGATAATTAACCCGTATAAAAACGAATCCAAACAAAACCCGCATTGGCTCACCGGGCTTAGATGCGGGTTTTCGTTCTGTTGGATGATCGATGGAACTGTCATACAGCTTTCTGTCGAACGAAAGCACGGCCTGGGCGGGCAAACGGAGGCGTTGGGATTACGCGGGGAAGCTGCCTAGTTCGGTTATGGTGCCGGAATGAAATAAACTTTTACGAACATCCCCTGCATCATAGGTATAATGGGTATAGACTCGCATTCGATTAAAATCTGCAACTTGGCTGACCGTGTAGACTTCCTCCAGCCAATACATAAAGTATACGCGAGGCGCAATCTCCACGTAATCGAACGTATAGTAACCATTGAAACCTTTATGGGGTCCGGCAATCCCTACATCATGCCGATGAGTAGCGTCAAAGAACTGGATGATAAATACATTGCCGTCTTCGTAATCGTATCGAAAGGTTTTACCCGCATATACAGGGGGGAGATGGCGATATTGTACACTCTGAAAATTCGGATGATACGGATAGGGAAGCGGCAAAAGATAGCCCCTATTGGGAAAATAAAACGGGTGATGCATACACGACTCCTCCTTTCGTGAGCAGTATATGTAAAACACGGATGGATGCTCTGTTAGGTATGAGGAAAACGAATCTCTCTGAACAAACACGAACAAAAAGGAAGGAGATTGACCCATGATCGATTTGAAAGAGCGGCTGCATGAACATGACGTGCTTGCCCTGCTTGCCCATGCAGTCGGCGCTCCGACCTTGGAGAAACTGCAGCAGGTTGCCGCGCGCTATGAGCATTCCGACTCCATGGTGATGGTCGGGATGGAAGAAGCGGGGGTGCTCATCGGCTGTATCGGGCTTGATCTGGCACACGCAGCGAAGGCGGTCATCATGCATGTGGCGGTTCAGCCGGACGCGCGTGGCAAAGGCATCGGCAGGCGTATGCTCGCCGACGCGATGCAGCGCTTTTCTTTGACAGCACTCGGTGCAGAGACGGATGCCAGCGCCGTCGGATTTTACCGGTCTTGCGGATTTACGGTGAAGAGTTTGGGGGAGAAATATCCGGGGGTAGAGCGGTTTTGGTGTGAGCGGGAAGCACGATGAAGCCCCTCATCACGAGGGGCCTATCCATTCGCCTTTTCGGCAGCGCGATCCTATTCCTGTTCGAGCAGCACGCTCTCCAAAGCGGCAATCGCTTCTTTCTCATCCTGACCATCTGCAATCAGCGTCACTTCTTCTCCCTTGCCGATCGCCGCCGACATGATGCCCATGATGCTTTTGCCGTTGAACCGCTTTTCCTGCTTTACAAGCAAAATCTCGCTGGTAAATCCTGCGGCAGCTTTGACGAATGCGGCCGCTGGTCTTGCGTGCAGGCCATGTGACAGCTGCACGACGACTTTTTTCTCAATCACGATGGTGGTCCTCCTTACGATTCACTGGTAGCAAATGCTTCTTTTACATAGCGCTCGACCTGTTCGGAGGAACGCTGCGATAAAATCGCCTTCGTCTGGGCCGCCGCTTCGGCTTTGCCCAATTGGTTGATCCGCTTGCGGGCCGGCAAAATGCTTACAGCGCTCATGCTGAATTCGTCCAGTCCCATCCCGAGCAGGATCGGGATGGCGGTCAGGTCGCCGGCCATTTCGCCGCACATGCCGACCCACTTGCCGTTGTCATGCGCCGCCTTGATGACGCGGTCGATCAGGCGCAGCACAGCCGGATGATACGGCTGATACAAGTAGGAAACCCGCTCGTTCATCCGGTCTGCCGCCATCGTATATTGAATCAGGTCGTTTGTGCCGATGCTGAAGAAATCGACTTCCTCTGCCAGCTGGTCTGCCATCATGGCGGCTGCCGGAATCTCGATCATGATGCCCACTTCCACAGCATCGCTCACGCCCACCCCTTGCGCCGTCAGCTCTGCCTTCACCGATTCCAGCACAGCTTTGGCCTGCAAAAACTCATCGAGCGTCGCAATCATCGGGAACATGATTTTCAGATTGCCGTAGACGCTCGCCCGCAACAATGCGCGCAGCTGGGTGCGGAACAGCTCCTCGTGATCGAGGCACAGCCGAATCGCGCGGAAGCCCAAAAACGGGTTCAGCTCTTCCGGCAAATCGAGATAGGACAGCTGCTTGTCGCCGCCGATATCAAGCGTGCGGATGACGACCGGCTTGCCCGCCATTTTCTCCAGCACTTCTCGATAGGCGGCAAACTGCTCTTCCTCCGACGGGAAATCGTTCCTGCCCATGTACAAAAACTCCGTGCGAAAAAGCCCAATGCCCTCCGCCCCGTTTGCCAGCACGCCGGCCAAATCTTGCGGGCTTCCGATATTGGCGGCGAGTTCCACATGGACGCCGTCGCGGGTCATCGTTTTGCTGTGCACCAGCTTGGCAAGCTCGGCTTTTTGCGTCTCGAACTCCGCTTTTTTCCGTTGATAGGCGGCGATTTCCTCGTCGCTCGGATCGATGATCACAATTCCTTCATGGCCGTCCAAAATCAGCATCTGTGCCGTACGGGCTGCGGTCGTGATCTCCCGCGTTCCTACCACCGCCGGGATTTCCAGCGAGCGGGCCATAATCGCCGAATGGGACGTGCGGCCGCCGATGTCGGTGACAAAGCCTTTGACCAGACGCCGATCGAGCTGTGCCGTATCGGACGGGGTCAAATCTTCCGCGATCAGGATCACTTCCTCCGCCATTTGGCTGACAGACATCGCGTTTACGCCCAGCAAATACGACAGCACGCGTCTGGTCACATCGCGAATATCTGCGGCGCGCTCCCGCATGTAGTCATTATCCATTTGTTCAAACAAGCTGATAAAGCCTTGCGCCACTTCATCAAGGGCGCTTTCCGCATTCACGCGCTTCTGCTCGATTGTCGACTGGACCGCACCGACCAGCTCCGGGTCTTCCAGGACTAGCAAATGGGCATTGAAAATCTCCGCTTTATCCGCGCCCATGTCTTTTTCCACCTGTTGGCTGATTGCACGCAGGTCGTCTTTGGCCCGATCGAGCGCCTGTTGAAAACGTGTCATTTCGGCAGCTGTATCGTCGATGGAAACCGTCGTGATGCGCAGCTGTGGATTGGCCAGCAAAAACGGCTTGCCGATCGCGATTCCTGCCGATGCTTGTACTCCTGTAATCGTTTGGGACACGGCTGTTCCCCTCCCCCTCAGTTCGATTCGGCTTTCGCTTGAAGCGATGCAACATGCTGCAGCACAATCGCCTCCAGCGGATGGCCGGCCGGAATGTGCGTATACTCGCGCAGGACGCGCTCGATTCCCCACTCGCTGCGATCATGCTGGATGCGCTGCGCCTCCGAATCTTCGCGATAGTCGAACAGCAGCGCTGCTGCAATGGCACGCCCAAGCTCCTGGGGCACGATCCCTCGCTCCATGCATTGCATTGCAGGACCGACGAGACGGTCATTCGGCGACAGCTTGCGGATCGGGGAGCGCCCTACCCGCGTCACATCATCGGAAAGCAGCGGATTGGCGTAGCGCTCCAAAATTTTCGCGACGTACGCATTGTGTTGCTCCTGGTCAAACCCGTACTTTGCCACCAGGAGCGCACCTGTTTCACGCAACGCGCCGCGAACGGCATCCGCGATTCCTTTGTCTCGCATCGCCTGATCGATCGTGACATAGCCTTTTTGGTAGCCGAGATAGGCGATGACGGCATGGCCGGTATTGACAGTGAACAGCTTGCGCTCGATGTATGGTGCCAAATCGTCTACATACGTGATGCCCGAAATGGCCGGAAGCTCACCTTTCACCTGTGAGCGGTCGACGACCCATTCGTAAAACGGCTCCACGGTAACCAACAGTTTATCCTCGTGATGCTGCAGCGGCACGATGCGATCCACCGCCGCATTCGGGAAGCCGATCATCCGATCCGCGCGTTCTTGTTCTTCCTCGGACAAATGTCCGTAAACATGCTCTTTCAACTGCGCGCTGCCGCCGATCATGTTTTCGCACGCGATGACGTTTAACGGCTGCCCGCCTGCTGCAAGGCGCCGGGAGATGCCCTGTGCGATGGCGGCTGCGATATGCGGAAGCACGTTCGGTCCGACCGCCGTCGTGACCAGATCCGCGGAAGCGATCGTTTGGGCGACCAGTTCCACCTCCTGGCCGTCGATGCCGCGAACCCCTTGCACATGCAAATGCTGCGTATTCGGGTCCGCCAGCTGCACATCGTATGCCTTCCGCTGGTTCAACTCAGCCACCAGCGCTTTGTTCACGTCGACGAATGCCACTTCATACCCGGCCTGATGCAAAAGCAGCCCGATGAATCCGCGGCCAATGTTTCCTGCTCCAAAATGTACGGCAAGCATGTTTACATCCCCTCTTCGAACAGCGCGATGATGTCTTCGGCCCGTGTCGCCTCGATGACGCGTTTCACATTTTCTTCCTCGGAGCAAATGATCGCGATATTGGAGAGAATCTCCAGATGCTCATCGCCGACCGCTGCGATCCCGATCACCAGATAGGCGGTGTTTCCTTCTCCGAAATCGACGCCGTGCGGAATTTGGACCACCGAAATCCCTGTCGATTGGATCTCCTGCTTGGATTCGTTGGTGCCGTGCGGAATCGCTACGCCGCTGCCGATATACGTTGTCAGCAGTTGCTCGCGCTCCAGCATTTTTTCCACATAGGCTTCCGTCACATGTCCGGCCTTCACCAAAAGCTCGCCTGCGAGGCGAATCGCTTCTGTTTTTGTTGCAACGCTTGCATTCAGCATGATTTTCTCTGTCGTCAGTACGGTTGTGGACATCTTAGTGTACACGCTCCAATCCTATCTTTTTTCGGCAAAAAGCATACAGCTTGCCTGCTATATAGTCAGCCAATGGCTGGGGGTCTTCTGATTTCAACACATCCAGCATGTCGCTTTCGATCAGCATCGAGCTGATCTCGCTTAACACTTCCAGTCCTTCCCGCGGCACATCTTCCGGTCCGAGCAGCAGAAGCAGCGTATCGACGCTCATCTCCTCTTCATTCATCGATTTCAGCCGTAATGGCGCCGACAGTCGGTGGACGGTGAATGACGTGCGGGTGACTTCTTGATTTTTGCCGTGGAACAGCGCCATGCTCGTTTCCGGAATGCCGAGTCCGCCGAGCTTTTCGCGCTGCAGCAGCTGCCTGGCTACGCCCGCAGGCTGCAGAATCGCGCCGTCCCGGGACAGCTGCTCGCACATGCGCAGGAGCGTCTTCTCCAGGCTTTCGCCATCGTTGCCCCATGAATGGATGGCAAGCCCGTCGACAATCTCCACGGCATAACCCGCATAGCGATGCATGGCGTTCAAACGCATAAGCGGCTCTTGCCCGGCTTTTGTCGCGCCTTTCTCGGGCTTGGCTTGCACCACGTGCGCCTGATCGAGACTGTGCAGGTAAAACTTGATCTTTTGGATGTCTTCCTGTGGCAGCAAAGGGCTGACCACCAAATAATCGTGTTCGGCGAGCGGCAGCGGAATCGTGGAAATGATCACGTCGTACTCGCTTTTCGGGATGCGGCCGACCTCAAACATCGAAAGATTTTGCAGGCTGATGATTTCCGGCAGCTCTTTCTTGATGCGGATCGCCAAAATTTTGGACGACCCGATCCCGCTCGAGCAAACTACCAATGCCCGGTATCGCTTGTTTTCCTGGATCGTGCGTTCCACCGCCGCCCCTACGTGCATGACGAGATAGCCGATTTCCTCATCCGGCACGTTCAGATGGGGAAACACTTGTGCAACCGCCTCTTTGCCCACCGCAAACAAGTCGGGATAGTTGGTCTTGATCTGGTCCAAAATCGGATTGCGGATGCCCATGTTGCGCTTCAATCGGTACAGCGCCGGCTCCAGATGGGTCAAAAGCCCGTGGAACAGGGAATGGTCTTCCTTAAGCGGCATGCCGAGACGCTCCGCGAAAAACTGGATCAGACGCTGTGTTGCGGCGAGCAGCTCCGCATTTTCCGGCCACATGGCTGCTTCCGGAGAGCTGCGCAGCTTGGCACCGCGCAGATGCATCGTGATGTAGCCGATTTCCGCCTTTGGCATTTCCAGCCCGAACATCTGCTGCAGCCGGTCGATGATGTTTTCCGCCGCCTCGTACTCCGGCGTCCCTTCCAGCTCGGCGAGCGTCTGTTCATCAAAAAGGATGCTCTCCCCTTTTTCCACCCGCTCGACAGCGAGGGCCAGATGCGTGACCAGCCCGAGGTAAGCGCTGTCTGCCAAAGGATAGTGCAAATCCTCGCCGATATGCTTCAGCGCAAGCTCCACGCGGATCAGCTTATCTTTGTCAATCAAGCCCAGCAGGCGCTCCGAAACCGAATCGATATCCGGCAGCGCTTTGTTTTGGATGTTCGCCTTGATCAGACCGATCAGTTCGTGCTCATCGAGATTCTCGGAGATCAATCGGCTGATGGCACGCCGTTTGGCTGACTCCGTCCCCTGCAGCTCCACGCCATATCCCCGCTTGCGCAAAAGAGAAAGCTCATAGCGGGCAAGCATCGTCTCCAAATCGTCCAGATCGTGACTGATCGTAGCCGTAGTTACCTTCAGATCGATCGCGAGCGAAATCAGCTTGACCGGCTCGGTCGCTTCCAATAGCGAACACAGAATCATGATTTTGCGCTCGTGCGCCGTGAAATCCATCGCGACGTGCCGGTACAAGACCGCTTCGCGCAATGCTTGCTTCTGTTCGTCTGTGCCTTGCAG
This sequence comes from Brevibacillus fluminis, assembly GCF_052072235.1. Lineage (GTDB taxonomy): Bacteria > Bacillota > Bacilli > Brevibacillales > Brevibacillaceae > Brevibacillus_D > Brevibacillus_D fluminis_A. Next base: position 3,613,695 of record NZ_CM125436.1, read on the forward strand.
CTCGACGCCTGCTCCCGCCTTGCGCACAAGCGCGAGCCCGTGCTCCGTCACGATCGGTTCAATCGCATCGAGTTCGCGGTGGACGGTCCGCGCGCTGACACCGATGTGCCCCGCAATCGTCCCGACCGTCACCTCTTTTTGTTCCTCCAGCAAAAACTCGACGATGGACCGCTGTCTTGCGGTTACCCGCATCGCCCCACCCCCTTTCCGCGCTTTGGCGTCTGTGTATGACAAAGAGGGATAACGCTAGTTTTCACTAGCGTTGATTCCCTTAGCTCAGTCGATTTACCAATTTTTCATACTCCGGACTGCTCAAGAAGTTTTCGATGGAGATGTGCTCGGCTTTCGGCGCTTTCACGATCGCGCGCTCTGTCAGCGATTTGTGCGTGATGACGATGTCCGCATCATCCGGAATGTCATTGATCGCCGTATTGATAACCGTGACCTCGATTCCTTTGTCCTTGAACTTTTTGCGCAAGGAAGCGGCGCCCATTGCACTGGAACCCATGCCCGCATCGCAGGAAAACACAACTTTTTTGACTTCCGCCGCCGTTTTCTCCGCTGTTGCGCTCACTTGTGCCGCTGCCGGTTGCTGCTTGCCTTTCAGCTCCTGCATTTTTTCCGTTGCGCGCTCCAGCTCGTCCTCATCGGCTTGGTTGCTTGTTTTCAGCAGGACGGAGGCGATGACAAACGATACGATCGTCGCGACCGCAACCCCTGCCCACACGACCAGCAAGCCACCGCGAGGCGCCATGGCGCTCAGCGCGAAAATGCTGCCTGGCGATGGCGGCGCGACCAGTCCTGCATGCAGCAGGGTGAAGGTGAAGACGCCCGCCATCCCGCCGCCGATTACCGCGAGGATCAAGCGCGGATTCATCAAAATGTACGGGAAGTAGATTTCATGAATACCGCCAAAGAAGTGAATGATCACAGCCCCTGGTGCAGACTGCTTGGCATTGCCTTTGCCCACCAGCCAGTACGCGAGCAGAATGCCAAGGCCGGGACCCGGATTCGTTTCGAGCAGGAAAAAGATCGATTGGCCCAGTTTCGCCGCCTGATCAAGTCCGATCGGGCTGAAAATACCGTGGTTGATCGCGTTGTTCAGGAACAAAATTTTGGCTGGCTCGACGAAGATGCTCACCAGCGGCAGCAAGCCTGCATTGACGATCACCTGCACGCCTGCCGCAAGCGCCTTGCTAAGCCCCAGCACGACCGGCCCGATCGCAAGAAAGCCCAGGAGCGTCAGCGCTCCGCCGATAATCCCGGCGGAAAAGTTGTTGACCAGCATCTCAAAGCCGGAACGGATTTTGCCTTCGAACAGTTTGTCCACCTTTTTGATGACCCAACCGCCGAGCGGCCCCATGATCATCGCGCCCAAGAACATCGGGATGTCCGAGCCTACGACGACCCCCATCGTCGCTACGGCACCGACGACGCCACCGCGCACATCATGAACCATCTTACCGCCCGTATAACCGATCAGCAGCGGCAGGAGGTAGGTGATCATCGGCCCGACGAGTTTTGCCAGCTGTTCATTCGGCCGCCAGCCTGTCGGAATAAACAGCGCGGTGATCAAGCCCCATGCGATGAACGCACCGATGTTTGGCATCACCATCGCGCTCAAAAATCTCCCGAACTTTTGAACCGAGACGCGCAGCCCGCCGGAAGATTGGTCTTTTGTTGCCACATTTGCCATCATTGAACCCTCCCTTGATTTTTTCCGATTGCGAACAACTTGGAATGAATGCGTTTTCTTGCCTTTACTATAAAGCGATTGCCGCCCGCTCTCAACGAAATCAAAACGTGGTTTTGTCCCGTTCACTGTTGCCAAAACTTAATAACCGGTTGCACCGGTCGGCAACAATCTCCGCTTTTTGCGGAAAAAAAGAAGGATATTTCCACACTTTCTGTATATCGTATGGTAACCACAAAAAAAGCCCGACAACCAAGGAGGTCATGTCAAAAAAGTGAGCGTGCCTGTTCCCGTTCGTGAATTCACCGCCAAATTGAACAGCTATTTGAAGTCATTGACCAAATCGGAGAAGAAAGTTGCCGACTATGTGCAAGGGCGTTTTGATGAAATTTTGTACTTATCCGTCACAGACCTCGCTGAACAGGCGGATGTCGGCGAAACGACCGTCCTGCGCTTTTGCCGCAAACTCGGCTTCAAAGGCTACCAGGAGTTCAAGCTTGCACTGGCCAAAGATGCGGTCAATCCGCTTACAAACCTGCACGGCGATATTGAGGAGAGCGACGAGTTTTTGGTCACGATGCAAAAAGTGAATGTCTCCAACATCCAGGCCATTTCGGAAACGACCGGGATGATCGATCCGCAGGTGCTTGATCAAGCCATTGCGATGATTCTCGCCAGCCAAAAAATCCATTTCTACGGTGCCGGCGTCTCCGGCATCACCGCGCTGGATGCCAAAAGCCGGTTTATGCGGATCGGCCTTTCCGTCGACGCTTCGCTCGATTCCCACCATCAGGCGATGGCGGCGGCCACGCTCGGCCAGCACGATCTGGCCATCGGCTTTAGCATTTCCGGCAGCACCAAAGACACGGTCGATGCGTTGGCGATCGCCCGATCCAATCAGGCAAATGTCATCGCGATCACGCATTTTGCCCGTTCCCCGATTACCAAGCTCGCCGATGTCGTCCTGTTGAACGGCGGACGGGAAGCACCGCTGCAAGGCGGCTCGCTCGCTGCGAAAATCGCCCAGCTTCATGTGATCGACCTGCTGTATACAGGCGTGGCGCTCCGCATCAAGGATCAGGCGCTCTACTACAAGGAAAAAGCGGCAAAAGCCGTCGCCGACAAGGCGTACTAGCGACGGCTGCCGCCCCCATTTCACAGACGAAAGGAAGCTACGATGCTGATGACATTAAAAGGCGGTCTGGTCGTATCCTGCCAGGCCCTCGAAGACGAGCCGCTGCATGGCGCGCAGTTTATGGAACGGATGGCCTTGGCGGCAAAGGCGGGCGGCGCCGTCGGTATCCGCGCCAACGGCTATGCTGACATCAAAGCGATCAAGGCAAGCGTCGACCTGCCTGTAATCGGCATTCACAAAATAAAGCTGCCCGGCTACGACGCGTTCATCACGCCGACCAAACAGGCAGCCCAAACCGTCCATGATGCAGGTGCCGACATCATCGCGATCGATGCGACCACCCAAAGCCGCCCGGAAAAGCTGGAAGAATTGATCGCCTTCATCAAAACGACGCTCGGCACGTATGTGATGGCGGATGTGTCCACCGCCCAGGAAGGGCTGCGGGCGCAGGAGCTTGGCTGCGACCTCGTGGGCACGACGTTGTCCGGGTACACGCAGGAAACAGCCGACCATATGCAGGAGCCGGATTTTACGCTCTTGCAAGATCTGGTGTCGACGCTGCATGTACCGGTGGTTGCGGAAGGGAGAATCCATACGCCCCAACAGGCAAAACAGGCTCTTTTGCTCGGCGCTTTTTGCGTGGTCGTCGGGGGTGCGATCACCCGTCCGCAAGAAATCACGCGCCGCTTCGTCGAAGGGATGAAACCATGAAGGTTGCGATCGGGATCGATGTCGGCGGGACGAAGATTCGCGGCGGATTGGTTCGCGATGACGGAAAAGTGCTTCGCATAGCGGAGCTTCCGACGCATGCTGCAAAGGGCGGCACGGCCGTTATGGGGCGGATCATGGCATTGATCGATGAGTTGGGCGTCGCCCACGCTTGCGGCATCGGGGTGGGTGCGACGGGACAGATCGGTCTTTCCGGTCAGATTTTGTCTGCGACCAGCACCTTTCCCGCTTGGGCAGGAATTGCGCTGCGCGATGAATTGACCGCCCGTTACGCCCTCCCCGTCCAAGTCGTCAACGATGTGCAAGCGATGGCGCTGGGCGAGCAGCATCACGGCGCGGGACGCGGGATTGCCGATTTCGTATGCCTCGCGCTCGGCACCGGGGTCGGCGGCGCCATCGTCTCCGCAGGGAAGCTGGTTCGCGGGGCGAATGGCGCTGCCGGAGAGATCGGTCATCTCATCCTCCGCCATGGCGGTCGCCTCTGCCCCTGCGGGAAATCAGGCTGTCTGGAAGCTTACGTATCCGGGCGCGCGCTGGCCGAACGGTTTTACGAAACGTACGGCATCCACAAAACCGCAAGCGCCATTTTGCAGGAAGCACAGTCCGGTGATCCGGCAGCACAGGCGATGCGTGACGAATTTGTCGGCGACCTGTCATCCGGCATCGCTTCATTGGCGACACTGCTCAATCCGCGCAAGGTTATCCTCGGCGGCGGCATTGCCCAAAGCTTGGCGCCATTTCTGCCGATCATCGCTCAGCAAGTGGTCCGTCAGCTGAGTCACGCCGCAGCGCTTGATTTTTCTGTGGAATTATCAGAATTACGCGACGAATCGATGCTGCTTGGCGCTGCCAGTCTGGTCTTTTCATCAACCAAATCGAGGGGGCGAACGTATTGAAACAGCAACGAAAATGGCTGTCCGCCGTGGTGACACTGGGTCTTTTCGCCGGTCTTTCCGCCTGCAGTTCACCAGCGGCACAGCAGCAGCAACCAGCTGCTACCGGTGGCACTGACACGGGCAGCCAAGCGGCAGCACCTGCCAAACAGACGGTTACCATGCTCTATTGGCCTGGACCCGAAAGCGAAGCGATGCAAAAAGTGATCGACAACTATAACCAGACCAAAGGCGCACAGGATGGAGTCGAGGTGAAGATGGCTCCGGCTCCGCGCGAAGGCTTCTGGGAAAAAGAAGCGGCGATGATGTCGGCCGACAACAAAGATGTCGATGTGTATTTCACCGCCAGCTATAAAGTCGGCGAGCAAAAAAGCGATCTGGTTCCGTTGGACGACAAGCTCGGCGATCAGCTGAAGCTGTTTATCGGCACCACCATTGACTCTTTGAAAAACGATGGCAAAACGTACGGCATTCCGACCGACGTATCCAATCATTTCATGTATTACCGCAAAGACCTGGTCGAGAAGCTGTTGGCCGATCCGGCGTGGCAAGCCAAATACAAGGAGATCAGCCTGAAGGTAGTTGGCAAAGAGCTTGTGCCAAAGCAGCCAGCCGAATGGAACTGGGATGATTTCACCGCAACCGCCGCCTTTTTCACCCAAAGCTTGAACCCTGACTCTCCTACGCAGTACGGGACCGCGCTGCAGGCCAAAAACCTGATTTACAACGTGATGATTTGGGATGACGTGCTCTACTCATTCGGCGGCAGCTGGTACACAGGCGATGGCAAGCCGAATTTTGATTCGCCGGAAACGAGAAAAGCGTTGAATGTGTACGCGAACATCATGAAAAACGGCATCTCCCCTGCTGCTGCCTCCACATTTGAATATCCGGAAACCAATCAGGCGTTCCAGACGGGCAAGGCTGCATTCATTTTGCAATGGGGCGCGGCTTACCATGAATTGACGGATCAGGCCAAGAGCGGGCAAGTTTTTGACAAAGTCGGAATCGCGCCGATCCCTGGCGACAAGCATGTGACACATGTGCACGCCCTTGGCGTCGGCATCAACAGCCATTCGGATAAACAGGAAGCCGCTCTGAAATGGCTGCAATATTTGGCTACACAGGAGGCGATGAAAACGTATGCCCAAAACGGCGGCATCCCGCCTGTCGCAGACGTGTTAAACGGCATGAAAGACCAGCGTCCCGAGTTCCCTTTCATCGCCGAGCACGTCGACAAATACGGATACGTCGCCGACACGGGCAGCCAGGTTTTCCCGATCCTCGAAGTGCTGGCGCGGCATTTTTCGGCCGTTTGGGCGGGGCAGGCGGACGCGGATCAAGCGGCAAAACAGGCGCAAGACGAGGTGAGCAAGCTGATTGGAAAGTAACCGCGTGAAAAAAGCGCCTCGTGAAGCGTATTGGATGCTGGCCCCGCTAGCAGCAGTCGTGCTCGCACTGGTTGCCTTCCCTACGCTGTACGCCTATTCGGTCAGCCTGCTCGATGCCCGCCTGTCCTCCGACGCGGCGCCCTTCATCGGCCTTCACAACTATGCGTCGACGCTGACGAACGCATCGTTTTATGGATCGATCGCCTACAGCGCCAAATTCGCCCTGCTGGCAACCGTCGCAGAGCTTGTCGCAGGCATTGCGCTTGCGGTGCTGTTTAACAGATCGTTCCGGGGGAAAGGTATCGCGACCAGCCTCTTGCTGCTTCCCTTGATGGTCGCCCCCTCGCTCTTTGCCCTGATCTTTCGGCTGATGCTCAACGAATTCGTCGGCCTCATCCCGTATTATTTTTCACGATTGGGGATTTTGTTGAATCCGTTTGACCCCACATGGGTGGGGGCGACGCTCGTCATCATCGACGCGTTGCAGTGGGTTCCCTTTGTGTTCATCATCGTGTATGCCGGTTTGACGACCATCCCCGAGGAGTTGTATGAGGCGGCCAGGGTCGACGGAGCGACAGCGTGGCAAACGTTTGCCACCATCACGCTTCCCCTGCTCGTTCCAACGATCGCAACCGCAGCCTTTTTGCGCGGAATCGATGCGTTCAAAATTTACGACATGATTTATGTGCTGACAAACGGCGGGCCCGGCGAACTGACGACCAGCGTAAGTCTGTTCATTTACAAAAAAGCTTTTCTGGAAGGAAACATTGGAGAAGCGAGCGCGGCGAGCATCTTGCTGACGTTCGTCCTCGCTCCTGTTCTCGGATTGGCGATGAAATATGTCGTGAAGCATGGGAGGGAAGGCGTGTGAACATCGTAAAACGAATCTTGTTTTGGCTGCTGCTCGCCTGTTCGCTCGCCATCTTTCTCGCCCCGCTCTTGCTCGACTTCATCACCTCGCTGAAAACGGAAGGCGACATCGCCTCGTTTCCGCCAAAGTGGGCCTTTTTGCCGACATTCGAGCATTATCAGTCCGTTTTTTCCAGCTCCGGCTATCCATTTGGCCAATTTTTCCTCAACAGCTTCCTGATCGCCGGCACCGCCAGCGTCGCGACTGTTGCCATCTGCTTGCCTGCCGCTTATGCCATGGTGCGATACGGCGTGGGGAGCCGGCGCTTCTTTTCTTTCATCGTCAGTCTGAAGCTGCTGCCGCCGATCGTTTTTGCCATTCCGTATTTTGCCATGTTTCAGTTCGTCGGGTTGCTCGATACGACCGGACTCATCTGGGTGGCCGTCATCATGAACATCCCGTTGACGCTGCTATTGATGGTCGGGTTCATCCAGGAGCTGCCCAAAGAAATGGAAGAGGCAGCGGTCATGGACGGATGCGCGCCCACCGCCATCTTGACCAGGATCGTCTTGCCGCTCATCGCACCCGGCGTGGCTGCGGCCGCCATTCTCACGTTTATTTTCACCTGGAACGAGTTTTTATTCGTGCGCATCTTAAGCGATGTGAAAGCGATGACGACGACGGTCGGGTCCACGCTGTTCATCCAGGCTTATGGCATCCGCTGGGGCGACATTGCCGCCGCGATCGCACTCTCTGTGCTGCCGCCGCTCCTCTTTACGTTTTTTGTCCAGCGCTATTTGGTGAAAGGACTGTCGATGGGTGCGGTGAAAGGATAGACACGCCAAAAAACGTTCGGGCATTTGGCTCCGGACGTTTTTTGCCGTTTTCGTTTGTACAGTTGTGTTTTGCAAAAGGCTAGACGCGGCCGAAATGGGGTACGTTATGGGCAGGCCTCACGATAAATCGATGCGGGGGGAAGCGCATGCAGCAAAAGACGAAATCCGGCACTTTTTTTCCGCGGTCTGCCAAAGGCGCAGTCAGCCAGGATTGGTCACCGCCCAGCGCCGCTCAACCGCTGCGCCGCAAGGAAGGCCATCTCGACAATCAGGCAAAACTTTTGCTTTTGGTCAACATTTTGTTCATCGCGGCGAGCACGCTATCCGGCGCTTTCGTCACCGTCTATTTGTGGAAAGTGAAAAGCCAGTTTGCCCCGATCGCGTGGTTCACCTTTGCCACCCATTTCGCTGGCGCGCTGACCTTCTGGCTGGCGGGCGCATGGATCAAACGTGCGAACAAGATGAACGCCTTGCGCGCAGGCATGGCGGTTTCCGCTTTTTTTTATCTGCTCGTATTGCTGCTGGGTCAACATACCGTCCAGTACGCTGCATTGCTTGGGATCGTACAAGGACTTGCTTCCGGCTTTTTTTGGCTTGCCTTCAATGTCGTCTATTTTGAAATAACCGAGCGGGACAACCGCGACCGCTTCAATGGCTGGTCAGGCCTCCTGGCATCCGGGGCCGGCATGCTTGCGCCATGGATCTCCGGCTTGCTCATTGCGAAAATGCCGGATAAAACCGGCTACACGCTCATCTTCTCGCTTTCGCTTTGCTTGTTCATCGTCGGCATGATCGTAAGCTTCTTTTTGCAAAAGCGGCAGACGGATGGCGACTATTCGTGGCAGTTCGCGTTCCGCACGCTCCGCAACAACCCGAACTGGCGCTTGGCGGCAGGCGCTTTGGCCGGACAAGGGCTGCGGGAAGGCGTATTCGGCTTCATGATCAGCCTCTTGGTTTACATCTCGACGAAAAGCGAGCTGTCGCTCGGCAATTATTCGCTCGTGACCTCTGCGGTCGGGCTTGCCAGCTATTTTTTCATCGGCAAGCTGTTTAAGCCCGCCTACCGGAAATGGAGCATGCTTGCGGGTGCTGTCGTGATGACCGGCGTCCTGCTCATCTTTTTTTGGCAAATCAGCTATACGACGCTGCTTGTATTCGGCATCGCCGTCGCCTTGGCCTATCCGTTGTACTCGGTTCCCATCCTCTCCACCGTCTTCGACCTGATCGGGACGAATGCGGAAGGCGTCCAGCATCGGGTCGAGTATGTCGTGCTCCGCGAATTCGCGCTTGATGCCGGACGGATGATCGGCGTTCTGCTGTTTCTTGCCGTCACATCGGTGAGTACGGACCCTGCGACGCTGAAATGGCTGATCCTGGCGCTCGGCAGCGGCCCTTTGATCGCCTGGCTTTGCCTATCACGGCTGTTTTCCATCGTGCACAGCGAGCGGACGGACGGGTAACGGGTTCCTTTTCTGCTGAACTGAGCTGCCGTTCGCAAAAAAAATGCACGCCAAGGAAACAAACGTTCTTCATGGGACTTCCCTTTTCCCGATATTTCCATTACTATGAGGGTATACTGAGTGAAAGGGTGTTACGCCACATGAACAAAACTGAGCTGATCGCAAAAGTTGCTGAAACAGCAGAATTGACCAAGAAAGATGCTACGAAAGCAGTAGACGCTGTCCTGGATGCAATCGCTGATTCTTTGAAAGCAGGGGACAAGGTCTCCCTCATCGGCTTCGGTAACTTTGAAGTGCGTGAGCGCGCGGCTCGCAAAGGTCGCAATCCGCAAACCGGCGAAGAAATCGAAATCGCTTCCAGCAAAATTCCTGCGTTTAAACCGGGAAAAGAATTGAAAGACGTTGTGAAACAGTAGTCGATACATAGGAATAAGCGCCCGAGTTGCGGGCGCTTTTTTTCGCTTAAAAATCAAAGACTTTGCTCATCTGCAGCCAGCGTCGAGCGACTACGGCTGGAGTCTGCAAGGAATTTTGAATGCGCTCTGCGCTTGAGGCGAACGGCATATCGAGAAAGTGTGCGGCGATTTTGCTGTCCTGGAAAACAGCATTTTGAACGATCACCTGCTCAACAAGCAGCCAACTCCATAACCTATCGATGTATACAAAAAACGAACCTTCGGCAGGTTCGTTTTTTTATGCCCATATGACACTTCTTGGTTTACTTGTCCTGATCCTCTTCGGCGGAAGGCCAGCCCCCCCACAAACTCGAGAGGTGACCATCCAGGTCGCGAAACATGAAGCTGTAACCGCCGCCCTTTTTGTATACCATCTCGCCGACTTCAACCCCTTTTTCCTTAAGCTCGGCGTAAACCGCGTGAATTTCATCCACCTGGAGTGACAAAATCGGCTGCGGCTGGCCGTTCATATCGCAAAAATCAAGGCGCGGCACCTCCGGCGAGCGAATCAATCCGAGTCCCACACCGCCCACATTCAGCCACGCTTCATTGTCGCCCGGCGTAAACGGGAATGTGAAAGGAATGCCCAGCAGCTCTTGATACCATTTAACTGATGCTTCCAGATTTTTAACCGGTAATTGAATGACAGCGAAATTTTTTACTTTCACACTCATGCTTTCAGCTCCTTTCCTTTTTCACAATACGATAAACGAAGCCGATCGACAAAAAGAAACGGTGCTCACGAATTTTGTACGAAAGACAACAAATGGCCATCCGGATCGCGGAGGCAAAAGGAATACTGGCCGCCTGACGCACAAATTTTCTCTACGCGGACCCCTTTTTCCGTCAAAAGCAAGTATGTGCGACAAATTGCGGCTGGGTCGCCCGCCCGAAACCCGGCCAAAAACTGCTCAAAAACGTCTTTCGGCATAAAAGCAGCCGCGTCTTCTTTCTTTTTACCAGAAGGTGGCTTGTCCGGCACATCACGCGGTTCTGCTGCCAATTCAGTAAGGCGCAGGCGTGCCCGTTTGACACCTTCCTTCACGGCCCCTACCGTCATGTGCAGAAACTTTGCCGTCTCCGGCGCGGTGAAGGAAAAAATATCGATTAACAAAATGAGCACCATTTGGCGAACATTCAGTCGATTCGCCAGCTGCTCGAATGCTTCGCGAATGAGGAAATCAGGCCTACTGCTACCTGCCGGCTGGTGCCATTCTTCCTCGAATATTGCCTCCTGGCTTTTTGCTTTTTTTTTTCGCCAGTGGTCAATCCACGCATGGTGAGCGACCCGTTTGACATACGCTTTGGTCACTTCCCGCTCCGGTGCGCTTTGCAGCGAGCGGTACAGCTTGGTGAGCGTCTCCTGCAGCAAATCTTCAGCATCCCACTCATTGCCTGCAAGCTGTCGGCAATATTGTTTGAGCGCTGGCAAAAACGGTTCCAACCTTGTAAAGGATACCTCTATCATACGTTCCCTCCGCATACCTTTTGCTTCTTCCTTTTCCATTCTCATGAACCTACGAATAAATGTCAATCATTGGCACAAATGCACAAAAAAAGAACCTCTTCCACATGGGAAGAGATTCTTTTCTCGCTTTCATCGACTACTCAATGAAATGTGTGATTTCGGCCACTTCTTTGCGAGGCAGCTTTTTCGGCGTATCTTGCGGATGGCCCAGCGCGATGACCATGTTGATCTGCTTTTCGGCCGGAATGCTGAGCATTGCTCTCAGCTTGTCCGCCGCCAACAGGACAGGTCCGGTCATCGGGCATGTGCCCAACCCTTTTGCATGCGCAGCCAGCATCAGGTTTTGCGATGCCAGGCAGCTGCTCTTGATGCCTTCCTCGTCCCAAACGTTATGCGGAACCAGTTCAATCGGTTCAAAGATTTTTTCACGGAATTTCGATTCATACGGCGTCGCCAGGCAAACGATCAGGACAGGCGCATCCGAAAAGGCGGTTGCATACGGTCCAAAGGAGCGCACCAGCAATCTGCCTTCTTTTTCGAAGCCTTTTTCCGTCGCTTGCGCCGCTTTTTCATGCAGGGCATCCCATGTCATTTGCTCGATTTCTTTAATTTTGTCGCGGTTGGTTATGACGATGAATTCCCATGTCTGCGAGTTGGTGTCGCTCGGAGCGTAGCGGGCGCAGTCGATGATATCCTCGATGTCCTCGCGCGTTACCGGTTGCTCCGTGAATTTGCGAATGCTCCGTCGTCCATGGATGATTTCTTTCAATGCCAAAAAATCCATCTAAAAAGCTCCCTTATGTTTATTTGCGCAACGATCATTATATCGCAAAACTACACGTTTTCGAAACTCTAAAACGCAACTCCCGGATTTGCCGCAATTTTCTGCCTTCCTATCCCGTCTTGTTCAGATCGCACACAAAAAACGGCTGCATCAGCAACCGTTTTTTCTCCCTACATACAAATCGCTTGTATGCGCAAATCATTCTCTTTGCTCAAATCGATAAACCCTCCACCCGCTTTGATCAAAGGCTTCTCGATGTCAAACGGGTTCAGCATGACGACCTCGCCCATCGTGCCATCGGTTAACACGACCTGCTCCCCGACCATTTTTTTCACGATGTTGTCCAAAAACAAAGACGTAATCGACGAATCCAGCGCCCCGAAAATACCTTTTCGCATCTGGCTGATCACCTCGTGGAAAGGAAGCGCATTGTGATACGGCCGTTTGGAAGACATCGCGTGAAAAATATCCGCCACGGCTACAATCCGGCTGAAAAGGTCGATCTTCTGATCGGTAATCCCGAACGGATAGCCTTTGCCATCAAGCCGCTCGTGATGCTGCAGCGCCACCAGCGCTGTCCGGTGGTTGAGACCGGGGGTGTCTTTGAGCACCTGATAGCCGAATACGGTGTGCTGCTTGATGACCGCAAACTCTTCCGGCGTCAGCTTCCCCGGTTTGTTCAATATGTCGAGCGGAACCTGCATTTTGCCTACATCATGGAGCGTCGCTGCCAAAGACAGGACTGCCAGCTCGGTTTCCCCCAGATTCAGCCACTTGCCAATCAGCGTGGAAAGAATGCCGACTCCAATATTGTGTTGATACGTGTATTCATCCGTGGCCTTAACCGCCTCAAGCAATTGAAACACATTCGTGTGTTCCGTCACCTCGCGGATCAGCGGAAGGATTTCGGTGCGCATCTGCATGACCGGTATTTTGCGCGTATGCCGAATCGAGTCAAACATCCCTTTGGAAGCCCTTACAACTTTTTGCACCTCTTGCCTGCAAGCGATGCCCTCTTCCTCTGAATCCGTCATGATGGCGACCGTCGTGATGTCAATGCGATGATTTTTGATCAAATCGAGGTGTTCATCCGTCAAAACGGCTTGTGCCGCGACGATCAGCATTCCGTACGAGTTGAACACATCCCGCTTCACTTTTTTGCCACGATATCCTGCCGTTTCCACCTTATGCCCTCCTCCACAATCCCCTTTTCGTCTCAACAGGCTACCGACAGGAAAGATAGCCGAATGCTCGCTTCCAGATGTGTGTGCACAGGTGTTTGGCGATTGCTTTTTGCGTTGGTTACCACTTGGTTGATTATACCATGCAATTCTGAACATTTTCTGAACAATTTTAAAAAACAAAAAAGCAGGTTCGTGCCTCTGCTTTTTTGCTTCCTGCCTTATTCCATTGCTGCCGGTTGCATTCTTGCAAACTCCCGCTTTTTCAGCGTCACCCATACTTGCGCTGCGATAAAGATTGACGAATACGTGCCGCTGACCAGTCCGAAAATCAGCGCGAGCGAAAAGTTGTGGATTCCTTCACTTCCCAGAACCGCGATGGAAAGAGCCGTCACAAATACCGTGGCGACGGTAAAAAGCGAGCGGCGCATGGTCTGCCAAAGACTCACGTTCACCATCTGCTGCAAATCTTCCACCGTCCGCACCTTCATCGTTTTCAGATTTTCGCGGATGCGGTCAAAGATCACAATCGTATCGTTGATGGAGTATCCGACGATGGTGAGCATCGCTGCGATGAACGTAAGGTCGATCTCCAGCTGGAACACGGAGAACAGCGCCAACGGAATGAACACGTCGTGCAACAGCGCGATGACGCAGGCGATGCCGAATAAAAGCTGGAAACGAAACGCAATGTAGATCGCGATGCCAAGCGCTGCAAGCAGTACGGCGACCACCGCCTTCTTCACCATCTCTTCCGCGATGACCGGCGATACGGTCGATTCCTGCCGGCTGACCTGACTTCCATATTTTTGCTGGAGATCATGCTGGATGCGTTCCAGGTCTTGCTTGTCCACCGGCTTTTCAAAGGTGGTTGTCGCCCATTCCTGCTTGCTGCCAAACGTTGTCACCGGCTTGAAGTCGACAGACGGCACATCCTGCCGGATCGCGGCCGCGATGTCAGCGGTTTGAAACGGCTTGCCGATCATCAGATCAAGCCTCGTCCCCGCTTTGAAATCGACGCCAAGGTTCAGCCCGAACCCGATCATCGTCACCAACCCGATCAGCAAGATTCCGAGCGAAACGGCATAAAATTTCCGCCGATTTTTGACGATGTCGAACTTGACGATCTGCCGGTCGTCCTGCTGAAGCGCACTGTCCGCCTGCCTGACGCCAAACCAGCCGGGCCGCTTGCACGCATTGGCCGCCAGCACCTGACCAAGCAGCACGCGGGACCCGTATACATTGGTAAGCAAGCTGGTCGCAAGCGTCATGATCAAAATGATCGAGAAGCCTTGAATGGAACTCGATCCAAACGCCAGGAGTACGACCGCTGCGATGATCGTCGTCACGTGGGAGTCGATGATCGTCACGAACGAATGCCGCTGTCCGGCCCGAAAGGATGAGCGGATCGTTTTGCCGCTGCGAATCTCTTCCTGGATTCGTTCATAGGTGATGATGTTGGCATCGACCGCCATCCCGACGGACAGGATGAACCCGGCGATTCCCGGCAAGGTCAAGGTCGCTTCCATCCAGCCCAGCAGGACCATGCAGATGTATGCAAACACGAGCAAGGTGATGTTCGCGATCATCCCCGGCATCCGATAGACTGCCAGCATGAACAAAAGTACGGCCGCAAAACCGATGTATCCGGCAGTGAGCGTCTTGTCGAGCGACATCGCCCCCAGACTGGCGCCAACTTGATTCGCCTGCAGCTGCACAAGCTTGGACGGCAATGCGCCCGCGTTGATGATTTTGGCGAGCTGGGTCGCTTCCTCTATTGTCCGCTGCCCTCTGATCTGTGCGCTGCCGTTCGGGATCACCTCATCGATAACCGGATTGGTCAGCATCGTGTCATCCAAATAAATCGCGACGTTTCGGTGCAGGTTCGCCTTCGTCACGTCCCTGAACGTGGCTGCATCGTTGAATTTCAATACGATCACCGGCCGCTTCAAGTCATCGAATCCCACGCTTGCGCCATTCGGAGCAAGGTCGCTTCCGTGCATCACGGCGTGACCGCTGCTATCGCGGAAGGTGAGGACAGCCGGCTTGTCGATCAGGCTGCGCAGTGCCTCCTGATCCGTCACGCCGGCCAGCTTGACGCGAATCCGATCTGGATTTTCAATCGTTACCTCCGGCTCCGTAACACCCCCGATGTTCACCCGCCGCTCGATCATGGCCGCAGTCGCTTTCAGCAGGTCGTCCGTTACAGCTGCTCCTGGCTGAAGCGGCTCCACTTGGTAAACGATCTCAAAACCGCCCTGCAAATCCAGCCCTAAACGAATATCCTTTGCGATCTTGTCGGTCGTCGTGCCCATTAGAAAAAACGCGCTGGCGATGAACGCGACAAGCGTGATCAATCTGAACCATTTTATCATGAAGCCCATTCCCCATTTCCTATCGAATCTGCGAGAGGAAACGGGGCTTACGCTATGTATCGGGACTCGTATCTGATCGGAAATAGCAAATAAAATCGCTTGAACAACGGAATAAACGAAAAGAGGTAGCGCTTCATCCGGAAGCGGAGAAACACGCGGAAGACGACGGTCAAAAAACTGAGCAGCAGCAAGATCTTGGCTGCCGTCGCCAGCGAATGACTCTCTTTGAGAAACGTCACCTGTTCCGTCAGGTAGCTATGGTCGACCAGCAGCGGCTGTTCGTGCGTAAGCCGGTTCTCTCCCCCGCTTGCCGGTTGGACGCAACCCAGGCACGGGAGCACGATCATGATGATCGCCAGTACGATTTTTGACATTGTCGACACGCTCCCGCCTCCTTTCCTGCCTCCTGGCCTACCTGTTTCCTTTTGTGGTTTACGGACGACTGAGCCAAGAGTTTCACATTTTTCCAGCTGTGCGTCGGCAGACCTTGGAATGGTCCTAGCATGTGAAAAAGACGCGCGGCCTTCAACCCGCGCGTCTTTTTCATCTGTTTTTTACCCACGGTAAGGATCGGCATACGGATCATGCATCCAGCGAAACAGCGTGCCTTTTCGCAGCGCTTCGGCGAGCGGCAGCTGCTCCATATACGGGTCAGCGGGATACGGCTTGGTCGGCGGCATGCTGACGGGCAAAAAGCCCCGGGGCGGAATCATCCTGCTCGGTTTTTGGTATGCCGGATTGGTTTGACGCGGGACACTTCCCGGTGGTGCCAAGCGGCCCGATTGACTGGGCATGGCGCCGGGCTGGTATGGTGTCTGGCTGAACGGATGCGGAGTTGCACCGGAACGGTGCGGCATTTGGCTTGCTCGAATGGGCATCCCGTTAAATGGGGGCATCGCTTGGCCCGTTTGGTACGGCATCCCACTGGAATGCCGTGGCATGTGGCCAGCAGGACGCGGCATGCTGCCGGCGGTGTCCCACATGCTGTCCATCGTCTGCTTGACGGCGCCCCCTTCCAGCATCGCATCGCGAGCAGGACGATTCCCTGCGCGTTTGATCGGGGTTTCGTCAGATCGTTTCGGCTTTTGCATCGGGGTCCTCCTTCCTAGAAAAATTTATGGGTTTTGTAGTGCTCCTCCACCAAATAAAGCGCCTCGCGGAACCGCTGGGAGTGTACCACTTCCCGCTCCCGCAAATATTTCAACGCATCGATGAGGTCGGGATCGTCTGTCAGATTGATCAGCCACTGATAGGTCGCCCGCATTTTTTCCTCACCCGCGATGTTTTCCGCCAAGTCAGCGATTGGATCTCCCTTGCTCTGAATATAGGCGGCGGTCCATGGAATCCCGTTTGCGTCGGAATAAAAGAGCGCTTTTTCGTGTTCCGCGTAATGCCCGCCCAATCCCGCCTCCCGCATTTGGGCCGGGGTCGCATCTTTCGTCAGCTTGTAGACGAGCGTCGCAATAATCTCCAGATGGCCCAGCTCTTCTGTCCCGATATCCGTAAGCAGCGCCTGCGCCCGTTCATTCGGCATCGTGTAGCGCTGATTGAGGTAGCGGAGGGCGGCGGAAAGCTCTCCATCAGGTCCGCCTGACAGTCGCAAAGAAAAAAGAATGATTTTCCAGCGCACAACAAAAAGCCCCTCTCCGCTCGAAAAGAGGCTTTTTCCTACTTGTTTCGCCTTATCGGTACTCCATTTCCTCTTCATCCCGCAGGTCTTCGCGGTCCCTGTAGCTTCCGCGGTCCCTGTATTCCGCAACGTCCAGGTAGCGATCGTTTTCATCTTGGTAGCGATCATCGTCACGATAGCTGCGGTGATCCGGCTCACCCTCACCATCCCGATCGCGCTCATCATCGCGGCCGCGTTCCCGTTCCCCTTCTTCGGCGTCATCTCGATACCGATCTCGATAAACGGATTCGAAGCGATTATACGAATTGATTTCGTTTTCCATGATTTTTTCCTCGATGCCCCTGCGCTCTTCATCATGTCGATCGGCTGAATCGATCATTTCTTCGACCTTGGACACCGCGATCACATTTTCGATTTCTTTTTTGTCACTGCACGTAAATGGATCCACGTTTATCACCCCTTCTGTTTTCAGTGTTACCTGCTGGGCCAATAACATGTAAGGGAGGACCCGCAAATAGCGGGTATATCAGTGCTTGAGGTGCAAAACTTCCTCGGGGTTTGCCACCATTCGGCCATAATATTGCGCAGACCGGAAATTGTGGATTTCCTGACAGGCTTTCGCCATTTTTTCCATGACTTTTTCCTGCGGCAGCGTATCGTGCGGACTCCAATAATAAATGTTCATTTCATACATTTCGCCGGTATCGTCTTTCCAGCGGTATTGAATCCGGTCTGCTTTCACGAATCCGTTTTTTTGATAAAAGCGGACTCTTCTCACCGTCTCCTGATCCTCGCGATTGACTGGTTCCACTTCCAGCAAAATGTCCTTTCCTTTTGCTTTCAGCATATTGATCACGCTTGTCCCGATGCCTTTTCCACGCGTGGCCGGGTTAATCAGAAGATAGTCGATAAAAAGAAACGTGGGGAATTCTGCGTAAAACAGCAAGTATTGATCCGTTTCGATTTTGTGGTAGCTGTCCTTTTAGGCAATCAGCGCCTTCATTTGGGCCTCGGTCTTCATTTCATACTCGGGAAAGTATTCCGTTAGTCGTTCATACCATTCCATTCGTCATTCACCCGCCCGCATTCTTGTGCCGCAAAGTCTTTTCCGCTTCTCCTTATGGTTCGCTTTTTAAAGACTCGATCCAGTCAGCGTAGCATTGCTTCTCGCGTTCCTGCCTGCTCGCTCTTATCCTCTCCACATCCGTTGCAAAAAACCGTGCGTTTGGCTGGATGGAATGGACTCACAGCTCATTTTGTCCATACAAAATCGAAAACCACCCGCTTCAGGCATGGTGGTTTTTCGGCTCATTCCGGTCTATTTGGTGGAACCCACTGTGCCGGTATCCACCGGCGGGTCGATCTGCACCACTTCCGCTGTCTTTCTTGTTTCGAACAAATCGGTTGCTCCAGCGGCATGGGTGCCCAGCACCTTCAGCTCTTTGTTTTCATCCCGGTTATTCACGTCGGTCACTGATTACGCCTCCTGCCATCAAGTTGTCTCGCTTAGTGTATGTCCGCATATCCATTTGTACTCATGAAGGCGTTTTGTGTTTTTACCCACGTCTCCGATACGGCGGAATGCTTTGCGGGAATCGAAACAAATTCATTGGATCGTAAGCCGTCTTCACTTCCCGCAGCCGCGGAAAATTTTCGCCATAATACGCCTTCGGCCAGTTTCGGATTGACCGGTCCGGCCAATTCACATAGTCACCCGTTGTATACGGCGATAAAGCCTGGCGCACGTTTTTGATCCAGCGGACGTTTCGCCGTTCTTCCCCACGTTCGTTCCATCTTGTCAAGTATTCCTGGGCGATGATCGCGTCCCGGTAATAGTAAGCCGTCTCCTCCGGGCGTATTTGCGCAGCAGCTCCGCCGAGCGATTGGTGCCAAAGCGACGCATGTTCATTCGGAGGTTGGGCCAGCCATTGTTTCATCGTCAAGATCGCCTCCAAAGGGAGCGGAGCCGTGATGAACGAGCCTGAGCGTTTGCGATTGGCCGGTTCATTGCCGCCCGGTTCATCAAAAAAGCGGACGGCTTCCCCGCCGAGCGTCAAGCCGACGAGGCCGACGCTGCTCTCGGTTCCTGCCGGGATCGTCGCGCCATGTTTCCACAGTTGGCGGTAGACGTTGCCCAAAGCCGCTCCTGCCTCGATTTTTGCCGTCATCGCATGGCGGTCGACCTTGATTCGGTTCATCTCGCTGACGTCGATGATGAGTCCGCCATTCACCAACGAAAAATTTTCATAGCTGTGCCGCCCGCTTCTCACGCGAAACGGCATTCGCTTTTCTCTGACCCAGTTGAGCGCATTCACGACATCTTGGGTATGTTGGCAAAAGACTATGATTTTGGGGAATCGCGGAACGCTCAAGTTATGATTGATCCGCGCCTGTTCATATTCCGGATCATGTGGCGTGACGATGCGTCCGGTAAGCTGCGCCTCCTCCACTTGTCTACCCCCCTTTTTTTCATTCCCGCCACATCGAGGTGCTGTGTGGCTTTCCTTTCCGCATCGGGCGTCAGCGGATGCCAAACTCTTTTTCCACCTCCCCTTTTGCCCAATGCACCATTGCCACCGCGCACCGCCAGCCAACCTGCTTCTGCAGCTTGGGGGTCATCTCCACGATCTCGCCTGACGCTGGCATGATCACTTTGTGCGGCAATTTTTCAATTGGTTTTGGCCTTGGCCTTGGCTTGCGCCCCACACAGCCACCCCCTCCTAGTTTTTTGTATGCGGAGTGGACACATGGACGGTCCTGCTATTTCGCCGGTACGCAGGGCGATTGATTTTTCTCTATCCGGCGCATACGTATGTAGGGGAGGTGATGGGCTGTGAAGGTCGCGCTCTACATTCGCGTATCAACGGACGAACAGGCGCGGGAAGGCTTTTCGATTCCGGAGCAGCGCGAACGTCTCGTCGCGTTTTGCACCGCTCATGGCTGGTCCGACTACGAATGCTTTATCGATGACGGGTATTCCGCCAAAGACACCGACCGACCGGCATTTCAGCAGATGATGACCGCCATCCGGGAGGGACGCATCCAAACGGTCATGACAACCAAGATCGACCGGCTCACCCGACGCCTGATCGATCTGCTCACATTCATCGACGAGCTGGATGCGCATCAATGCTCGTACAAATCGGCATCGGAAACATTTGACACGGGTACCGCTGTCGGCCGGATGGTGCTCCAGCTGCTCGGCGTCTTTGCGGAATTTGAACGGGAGCGCATCGCGGAACGCGTCCGCGAAACGATGTACCATGCGGCTCAACATGGAAAAGTCGTGACCGCCCCGTGCTTCGGCTACGATGTGCAGGATGGCCGGTACCTGATCAATGAGGAGGAAGCCCGGTGGGTCCGGATCATGGCTGAACGGATCATTGCCGGACAAGGAACCTGGACGATCGCGAAAATGCTGAATGATCATGGCATCCGGACAAAGCGCGGACGCGAATGGACACTGAAGGCTGTGCGCGTCTACCTGTGGAAAAATGAGCGGCTGCGCGGCCATACCGTCTGGAATCAACATTACCGCAAAAACCGCAAGCTGATGGAACGGCCCGCTCGCGAATGGCTCGTGGTTAAACATACCCATGAGCCCATTTTGGATCAGGAAACGTATCAGAACCTGCAAGCCCGGCTCGAACAAACCCGGCACCTGGCCCCTCGCGCCAGGCGGAGCGGCTACCTGCTTTCCGGACTGGTTCGCTGCGGTCATTGCGGCAGCAGCATGAACGGGATGAAGGCCGTCACCCGGAACAAGGAACAACCATACGTATCGATGAAATACGTGTGCGCTGCCTATCAAAAAAAAGCGCAATGCTTCTACCACTTCATCCACACGACCGCGTTGGAGGAGCATGTCATTCAGGAAATTCTTGCACTCAGCGAAACGGACATCGCTGCAGCGCTTGAGACTCTGCCCCCATTCGAGAACCGACAGCATGAAGAGCTTGTGCAAACGAAAAAACAGTTGGCAACTGTAGAGGATCGTTTTCAACGGCAAATCCGCGCGTTCGAAATCGGCATTTTGGACGAGAACGATTTGCTTGCGGCCAAAAAGCGGCTAACCCAGGAAAAAAACGAGCTGCTTGCCAACATACAAGCGTTGGAAAATGCCGTGAGCGCAGGCTTTTCCGAAGCGGCGGTGCGGGAGAAAATCGCCAGCCGCCTTTTTCATAGCAAAGCGGTGCTTGAAACAGGCGATCGGGAACGATTGAAAACGATCATTCGCGGCTTGGTTCACCAGATTACCGTGTTTGACGGGAATCGGATCGAGCTTACTTTTTCGGTTTAATTTTTCACTTTGGGCCTGTGAGGTCCGCCGTACTGCGCAGACAAAAAACGCGCCATCTGCAAATCGGGCTTTCCTACCCGCACGGGGATTTCCAACTTTTTTTCATACACCCACATCGTCGTTCACCTCAATACTCGATTTCCCACGGCCACGGGGTGCTGCTCCAGTCCCATTTGCCGCGCGCCTTGGACAGTCCGTACTGCATTAATGGACCGTGCTGCTCCTCATACTCTTGCCGCAGATCGATCAATTCTTCGGAGAGATCGTTATATTGATGAAGGGCGCGCATGTCCTCCGGATTCATATCCAAGTAAAACTGCAGCTCAACCAAGGCAAATTGCACTTCCTGTAGTTTGCGAAGCGTGCTGCTCTCTTCCATCGTACTCCTCCTTCGCTTTCTTCTCCTTACCTTATGCAGGCACGCTCCATCTGGGCAATTGTCCCCTGCTGGCTTGCGCCCATTTTATCGGCAAAAAAAGCGCCCAACCTCGTTTCAGGTCGGGCGCTCGTATCAATCGATTCGGTTATTATTTCGCTTCAGCGACCGGACGGCATTTGCTGACGACGTGATGGCCTGCCGTTAATCCTTTCGCTTCCAGTTCTTCCGCTGTGAATACGTTCAATGTTTCGTTTTTACAGGGCATCGGCATCAATCCACCAAAAGGGCTTAGCACCCGTCCATTCGTATCAGTCTCGATGACCACAAACAAGCCTTTTGCCTCCAATTGCTGCAACAATTCGGTCCAGTGCTTGGTTGTCATCATATCCGCGTGCTTGGAAAAAATCATGCCCATTTCCTTTGCAATCATGTGCCTAAATCCCCTCTGCCTCTCGTTCATTATTCTCTCTTTCTTACCCTTAGATTACAGGGTCGAGAGGTGCTTTGGCAAAATCACTGGCGGTGCAAATTCGCGAAAAAGCGTTCATTTTGTTTCTGCTTTGCACAACAGATTCGCTTCTCTTCTCCGTACACATCTTTTTATCTTTCTGCTGTGCTTTTCACCTTTCACAGAAAATAATGACTTTATTCACTGCTGTGTTGCCTGCATGACGAGCATCAGGGCGAAAACCAGCAGTGCGCACCCGACCAGGCGATTCAAGGCTTGGAGCGCTTTGTCCCCGAGGCAGCGGTTCAAGCGGCTGGCTCCTATCGCCGCAAGGGCCAAAAACAGAAATGTGGCCGTCGCGCAGCCGAGCGAATAGAACAGCAAGCCAAGCCCCGGGGCAACCGCCCCTGCCGCGAGCAAGGAGCCGTACATGCCCGACCAAAACAAAATGGTCAGCGGATTGGCCAACGTCAGCAAAAAACCGTAGGCAAAGCTGCCCCGGACCGCGTCCTGTCTACCTGCAGCCGTTTGTGCCCCTTTGGCGCGCAGCAGTTGCCACCCAAACCAGCCCAAAAGTAGCGCGCCGCCCCAAAGCACCGCGAGCCGGACTTGGGGGATTGCCAGAATCGCGGACGCCCCCAGTGCAGATGCCGCCATGTAGCAAAGGTCTGTGGCCGTTACGCCTGCAGCCATTTTCACCCCTTCGCGCCATCCTTGGGACAGCGAGCGGTGCACCAGCGCAAAGAAGACAGGCCCGACAGACAGCTGCAGCACCAGCCCCAATGCCAGTCCGTGCAAAAAATCCATCGTTATCCTTCCTCCTTTACGCTGGAAAGCGTGATGATCGTATTGGTTTTCACGATGCCCGGAATACTTTTCAGCTCGCGGGAGATCAGCGTTTCCAGGCCGCTCGTGCCAGCGGTCGCGACCTTCAGCAAATAGTCGTACTCCCCGGCCAGATGGTGGCATTCCAGCACAGCGCTGTTTTGCAGCACATGCTCCTTGAAGCCGTTGATATGCTCAGGCCGCTCGATCGAGACGAAAATATAGGCAATGAGCGTCTGCCCCAGCTTTTCGCGGTTCAGCTTGACGGTGAACGACTGGATGATTTGCCGCTCCTCGAGCTTCCGAATCCGTTCGGCTACCGCCGGGACGGACAAATGCACCCGTTTGCTGATTTCCGAGCTGCTCATCCGGCTGTTGGCCCGCAGCAGCTCCACGATGCGTTGATCCACTTCATCCATGCGACTCACTCCACTTTTCATTGTGAAGCTATTGTACGGGATTTAGAAAACTTTTTACATACACTTTGGCAAACTCGTTATTTTTAATGTTTTTTCCCTCCTTTTTCTTTCATTTTTTTCGTAACGAATGCGATCATTCGCAAAAAAAGGACCGCACTCTTTGTTCGAGTGCAGTCCCTTTCAAATCGTTAACAAAACGATGGTTTTACATGGTTCACTTTTCCGCTGAGAACGTGGACGTATTCCTTGTCGCCGCCCTCGACCGACGGGCCGACAAAAACGTCCGCCTTCGCCTCGCGCCGGATCAACGCGCCTCCCTGTGTCGCGCCCATGCCGTCAGAGCCTCCGACCGCCCAGCGCTCAGTCGTGGATGATCCGTAGATCGACGCTCGCTTCTGCTCCCTGCTCCGCTTCATCTGAATCCCCTCCAACTAAATGACTGATGGTCGACAATAGCTCCCCGTTATGGCTGACGACCTCCGCGAGGTCTTCATGGGATAGCGTTTCCATTCCCGCCATATGCACAGAAAGCACATGATCGGTATCTAAAGGATAGCATAGGACATAGACCTCCGCAACTTCTTTGCGGTGCAGAAATTCCCATGTGCCGTTGAGAAACGCTTCGAGGACATAAATTTTTTTGGCACCTTTTTTTTCGGCGTACTCCTGGAAGCTGTAAAATCGGCCTTTCCCTACATTCCCGCCCACTTGGCGGACACCGTCGCCTGCCACCTTCCAGATCGCGGCGCCGGTTACGCGATAGCCGTCCGGCGGGAGCAGCGAATTACGCACCGCCTCGCTGAAGGATTGATACTTCTCCCCGGCGGTCGCCACCCTGACATTCCGGTTGTACTCCCAGAAAAAGTGCAGAATGCTCTGTTTCTTTTGCAGCTCGCGGTTTTTTTCTTCGAGCAGGCGGTAGGGATCGGGGAAGTGCCGCTCTGCCCGGATCGCTTTGGCGATATGGCCGCAGGCGACATCCACGGCAGCGAGATAATTGTCCCGCACAGCCTGCCGATAGGTCAAAAGCGTCATTCCTTGCAGATCGGACAGGATGTGGAAGTCTTTGATCGTCTCTTCTTTGATCAAGTCATCCCGCTCTCTCACGTTCTGCGGGATGATCGCGAACACCCGGCTGCGCCGCAGCTTGCCCCAAAACAGCCCCATCTCGAACAAGGTGTTGTCCCTTGTGATGAATACGTAATTGCCGCGATGAAGCGCCACATCGTCGGCAGCAAATACAAAGATGCCAAAATCGCTCAGGTCCAGCTGCTGCTCCAATGCTTCCATCGTATAGGAATTCGCTCCAAAGGCTGCATACCATGGCGTCACCTGTGCCACGCGGCTCAAGCTCTCATGGACAGCTCGCGCATACTCGATCGCTTCCCTGGAGGAGCCTATGAATACTTCTGGCATCGACACAGCGGATTCTCCTTTTTTCTCGGACGTTCAATTGTCCATCCAGTATACAATTTTTTCCGTTGCAGGTGAAGTTTGAGTTTTCCGAACAAAAATACGACCAAAAAACGCGGGTTCCCCAGCCTTACAGGAAAACCGCGTTTTTTTGGCCTGCCTTCCTCACTGCTCGACCTTGAGCACCGCGTCAAAGGAAATGCGGATGCTGCCACCCGCTCCCGACAGCTTGAGGATGCGCGCCGTCGGGTCGATATGGGCAACACACCCGTCGTCGTGTCGCTCCCCTACGCCGCTTTCGACATGTGTGATCCGGATCGGCTGCTTTCGCTGGTACGCGGCCCAGATGCGCTCGCTCAGCTCCGCCCGCTCTTCGTCATCAAGGGCCGGCGGCACATAGCGCCTCTGCTCCTCCTGAATCTGCCGGTACAGCTCCCGATGCTCCGGCAGCACAAAACGGCTGGCCGCAAACAAATTCGCCTTTTTCGATATTGTTTTTTCCCTCATCGTCAGTCTCCTCCCTTTGCCAGCTGCTCCCGATGGCGCACAAGCCAGCCCCGCAGCCGTTCCTGGCACTCTGCATGCAGCAATTCAATCGAGTAAACCGCCTCCTGCCGATAGCCTTTGATGCGAATCTGCACGGTATAAAATTTTCCTTGCTTGCGGGCGGTAAGGATTTCGACCCCTTGCCTGAGCAGCTGGCGCTTGAGCTGATGATGCTGCCGCTCCGCCCAGACGGACAGCTCTTCGAGCACCGGCAAATACGACAGCTTGAGGCTAAGCGGGCGCAACGTCGCCAGATCCACTGCCACCGCCTTGAAAAAAATGCCGTACAGCACGCATTCGAGCAGCAGATCGCGGGCTGACTGCTGCGGAGCGGAAGCGCCCTCCGGCTGGCCGCTCATTTATAGTGGCCCCCGATTTTTTTGGCGCGCTCTTTCGCCTGGCCTGCCTTCAGCACCGAGACGGCACGGACGATCGCATCGTTTCCATAACGTCTGCGGATGTCATCCATCACCAGCCCGAGCGAGCGGCGTCTGGGCGTATCGTCGAACAGGCTCAGCTGCACCACATTGTCAGGCGCGAGCTGGCCCAGATTCACCCTCACGCTGCGCACCGGGAGATGCTGCCAATGCCGTTCGAACAAATGGCAGACGCCCATGTAGAGCGCCGTCGCGTCATGGGTCGGCTCCGCCAGCTTCATCTGCCGGTAAAAGCCGTTTCCCGCCGCGAGATCAGCCCCGCGGCAGCCGACGGAGACGACCTGCCCCATCAACCCTTTGCTGCGCGCGCGGCGGCATACCTCTTCGCACAGCTCGAGCAGCACCACCTTGATTTCCTCTGCGGTATGGTAGTCCCGCGGCAGCGTCATATGGTGCCCGATCCCTTTTTGCACATCGTGCGCGCGCGGCGATACCGGCGACTCGTCGATGCCGTGCGCCGTGTTCCAGAGCACCTCGCCATTGACGCCCCACCGCCGCATCAGCACCCCTGGCGACAGATCGGCCAGCTGCTGGATGCGATAGATGCCCATCCGGTGAAAATGCCGCTTCATCCGCGAACCGACGCCAAACAGCTTCTCGATGGGCAGCGTCCACAGCGTCTCGCCCAGCTCTGCTTTTTTCAGCCAAAAAGTCCCGTCCTCCCGCTTCTTGGCGAAATTGTCGCAGGCCATCTTGGCCAGTATCTTGTTCTCGCCGATGCCGACGCGGCAAACAATCCCGGTCTCCTGCTTCACCCGTTCCCGGATTTTTCGGGCGATCTCCCGCGGCTCCCCGAACAAGGAGAGGCTGCCGGTCACATCGAGAAACTGTTCGTCGATGGAATACGGCTCGACCAGATCGGTAAAGGATTCGAAAATACGCGTAATCTGAAGCGACACGTGCATATACATCTCCATGCGCGGTCTGACCACCACCAGGTGGCGACACTTTTGTTCCGCCTGCCACAGCGCCTCGGCCGTGGTCACGCCGTACGCTTTAGCCAGCGGGCAGGCTGCCAGCACCACGCCGCTGCGCCGTTTCGGATCGCCGGCCACGACGATCGGCTTGTCGCGGATGTCCGGATTGGCCGCCTTTTCCACGCTGGCATAAAAGCTCTGCATATCGATCAAAAACACAATGCGCTTGCTGCTGTCCATTGCAATCCCTCCAAGATAACAGGAACAAATGTTCTTATTACAGTATAACAAACATCTGTTCTCATTTATACCCGAAGGGAAGTACATTTTTCTGGTAAAATTTTCTTTTATTCGTAACGAATCGTCTTCGTTCGACGTCCAATCAGTATCACTTCCGACCGAATGAAAGGATTGTTAGCCAAAATGACACAAACGCGCGCGCTGCTCGCCCTGCTCCTCTTGGCTCTGCCCCTCTCCGCCTGCCGTGCTCCCGATGAGGCTGCCAAAGCAGATGTACCCGGCTTCTTCATAGCCTCTCCGACCGCCCAGACGCCCACTCCCGCAACCCCCTCTGCTGCACAACCGCCAAAAACCGATGCGCCTGCGGAAACACCCTTTGACTACGCTTCGCTCACAGACCCTGTTCTCATCCGGCTCGATGAAGAACCGCGCCTGCAATCCCCGATCCAAACACTGGTCGGCACAGCGCCGCAAACGTACACGCTCTTTTTCAAGGAAGCGATGAACCGCGCCTCGGTCGAAAAAGCGCTGCGGGACGCACAAGCGAAATATCAGGAGGAGCGGGAGAACGCAGCCAGGCCGACCTACTCGTTTGCATGGGCGAGCGATCGGCAACTGCATGTGCGCGTCGAGATTCCGGACGCCTCCGCCCTTCCTCCTTTTGGCGAGTCAGGGTATGTGCTGGACGTATCGGGCGCGGTGACGCAGACAGGCGCCAGCTTGACCGATGCCCCCCGCTTTCGGGCGATCGCGGAAAATCCCGGACAGCTGTGGCGCATCCGGGCGGACGGCAGCGCGCGCGAACAGCTCACAACGTTTGATGCGCCCTATGTGACCATGGACTGGAAGGGCGACACAGAGCGCTACTTGCTGCTCAGCCGCTTCCAGCAGTATTGCGAGTGCGACGCGGATTATGAACGTATCTATGCCCTCTATGATACCGAAACCAAACAGATGACCCGCTACCCGGTGGAACTGATGGAAAGCTACCAAGGGAGCGGGGCGTTTATCGCCGATACGCGCGGATTTTTCTACGCCAAACCGGAAGATGCCGCCAGCCAGTTGCCCACAAGCGACACCGCCATTTCCTTTCAGCTCCCTGACTATGTGTATGGCAGCGGATTCAGCAAAGACAAAGCCTATCTGTTTCTCGCCGCAGGCAAAGAAGGCCAGAACGCCGACCTCGACCTGATCGTTCGCAACCTCGCCACAGGCGAACAGCAGCGGTTTCCCCAAGCGTTAAAGGGCAACATCATCGAAAGCGAGGTCAGCACGAGCAAGCTGCCGGTGACCTTTGCCGATGATGGCCAGCGTGTCACTTTTGTGATGCAGGATAAAAAAGCGTTCAAAGAGCTGCGCTACCAATACGACTGGAAAACAAGGACGGTTCAGGCATGGAACCCGCCGGTAGCGGAAGACTCCTGGTCCGGCTATACCGCTTCCGACGACAATCTGTACCAGCTGTACCCGAATGCCGGCTTGTATAAAGGCACGGTCAAAATCAGCGACGAAATCCGCGACGGCGTCTGGCTGAACGGTACGCACCGGTTCGCTTTTCTGGAACTCGATGAGCGCAGCAGCGACGACGCTCCACAGACGCAGAGCCTCCATCTGTATGATGCCGTTGCGAACCGCGCGCAGCAGATCGCAGGCTCCCTGTGGCCCGACGCCTTCATCGTCGGCACAAGCCGGGACGGGACATGGATCTATGTGCGCACGGCACAGAAGCTTCCAGCCGTTTTGCACTAAGCAGGCTCAGTCGTTTTCATTCACGATCGCCAGCACCTGATGGTCCTCCCATTTGCCGTTGATCTTGACGTTTTTCCGGGCGATCCCTTCTTTATGGAAGCCCGCTTTTTCCAAAACTCGCATCGACCGTACATTATGCGGCATGACACCGGCCTCGATCCGGTGAAGTGCGAGCTTATGGAAGGCGTAATCCACGACCATGCGAACCGCTTCCGTCATATAGCCGTTGCCATTGTGCGCCTGATCCATGGAGTAGCCGATGAAGCAGCTTTGCAAGGGACCTCGCAACACCTCGGAGAGCGTGACGTTACCGATCAGCTCGCCGGTATCAGCCAAATAAATGCCAAACGAATAGCCCTGATCCTGTTCTTTTCGCGCAAGATCGGCCTGAATGCGGGCTTCTTGCCCTTCGAGCGTGTAAAACGCTTCCTCGCGCTTCGGGATGTATGATTGAAAAAACGACCGATTGCGCAGGTGGAGGCGCAGCATCGCCTCGGCATCGCTTAATTCGAGCAGCTTGAGCGTAATTTTGTTTCCGTGCAGTTTCATTTTAAAACTCCTCCTCATGTGTTTGCGTTGACCAGCAAGAAAAAACGCCACAGGCAGCCTGCCCTGTGGCGTTTACTCTTTTTATCGCAAAAACCACAGGAAAGCGACCTGTGGCATTACTTGCCCACTTGTTTCGTTTCAACCTCCGGCGCAAAGGAGCCAACAGTCGCTCGTATATCCATTTTTGGACAGACTTCTCCCGTTGCGCGCATTGTTGAAGAAAACGGCAGTCGAGTACCCGATGCCTTTTGCCAAAGAGGATAACGAACGTTTTTTCATGTGGGCACTCTCCTTTCCAAATTTTCACTTATTAACAATAGCATTGCAATTGTCCCCTGTCAATCGCCCACACGTCGGCTAATCTGCTTTGGGGCGAAAGGCGGGATAAAGCTCATCCTCCCGCAACAGCTGCAAAAAGACCTCCAGCGCCTTCGTTTGAAACGGCGTCGACTGCCTCACGAGCGAAAAGTGGCGTTTGACTGGCGGCACGCCCGCAACGCTCACCATATGCAGCGTGCCGAGCAAAAGCTCCTTGCGTATCGCCCATTCGGACAGCAGCGAAATGCCGAGCCCCGCTTCTACCGACTCTTTGATAATTTGGGTGCTGCCGAATTCCATCAAGTTGTTCGGCATCTGCGGGAGCATGCGAAAAAACCGTTCGCTTACCTCCCGCGTGCCCGAGCCCATTTCGCGCACGATCCAGATTTCGTCGCACAGCTCGCGCGCATCGACCTCCTGCCGTCCGGCAAAACGATGCCCGGCTGGCACCACCACATACATCACATCCTCCGCGAACGCCTCCACGACCACGCGTTCATTCCCCGGGTTGTAGAGGCCTTCGATGATCCCGACATCCAGCTGATGGTTGACGACCATCGCGGCGATTTCTTTCGTGTTATGAATCGTGATCGTCGGCGTGATCATCGGATAGTTCGTCCGCAGATGGGCAATCATATGCGGCAGCACATATTCGCCGTACGTGAAGCTGGCCCCGATCGACAGCGGGCCGCTCGCCGTATGCTGCAGATCATCAACCAGATTTTGCATCCGCGTGTAAAGACCGACGATTTCCTTGGCATGGTGGTAGACGATCTCCCCCGCCTTGGTCAAACGTACATACTTGTTGCTGCGCTCCAGCAGCTTGGCCCCGGTTGCCCGCTCCAGCGACTGGATATATTGGCTGACCGCCGGTTGGGTCATGTGCAATTCTTCCGCTGCCCGCGAAAAGTTTTGCTGCTCCACAACCGTCAAAAAGACAAGCAACTGCTGATCCATCCTATTCATCACCTCGCATGCCTTTTATTATACATATTTACTTATTATCATCATCATAACGATTTATTTTCCTTATGTCACGCTTTCGACTATGCTGTCAATGTAAGTTACAACGCTGAGGTGATCGAAATGGCAGTACAAACGAAGCAAGGAACCGCCTCCCTTTTCAATGAAATGACGAAGAAAAACACGAACGAACCGGAAACAACGACCTCGACAGGCCGCTGGCTGGGAGGCATTGCATTTACAATGACAGTCGCCCTTCTAGGCTACGCGCTGGCAAAAGTGCCCGGCTTTGACCATGTTGGCCCGCTCGCCTGTGCGATCATCCTCGCCGTAGCGTATCGCCAAATCTGGGGATACCCCGAGCAGTTGCGCACAGGGATTCAATTTTCTGCAAAGCGCCTGCTCCGTCTTGCCATCATTTTATATGGATTGAAGCTGAATATGGATGTTGTGTTTCACCAAGGACTCGGGCTCTTGGCGTATGATGCCGGCGTGATCGTCTTTTCCATCGGGCTCACTGTCTTGCTGGCCAAATGGCTGAAAGCGGACGCGTCGCTCTCGCTTTTGCTTGGCGTCGGCACCGGCGTGTGCGGAGCGGCGGCGATCGCGGCTGTTTCGCCGATTCTGAAGACGCGGGATGAAGATACGGCGATCGGCGTCGGCATCATCGCGCTGGTCGGAACGATTTTTGCCGTCGGCTACACGATCCTCCGTCCGTTTTTGCCACTTGCGCCCACCAGCTATGGCATCTGGTCGGGAATCAGCTTGCACGAGATCGCCCATGTGGCGCTGGCAGCCGCGCCCGGCGGTCAGGATGCGCTCGCGATCGGGCTATTGGCCAAACTGGGTCGCGTCCTGCTGCTTGTTCCACTCTCTTTCATTTTGATGGCGTGGATGAAAAAAACCGGCCGCGCCAAAGCGGAAACCAAGATCGAGTTCCCTTGGTTCCTCATCGGCTTCATCGTCATGAGCTTTTTCGGCAGCTATGTCATGGGCAGCGTCATCCCGGTATCGGATAGCCTGAAGGATGGCATCGCGACATTGACTACGTTCGTCTTGACGATGGCGATGGTCGGGCTCGGGCTGAACGTCAATCTGCGCGACCTGCGCACAAAGGCGTTGCGCCCGCTGATTGCGATGAGCATCACGTCTGTGCTGCTGTCGGTTTTGGCTTACGTTTTGGTTTGATGGGCAGGGGTGGAGAGAATAAGGAAAAAAATAAAAAAACCATCAGGATTGCTTGATGGTCAGGCTGGCGATAGACCCCCGCTTTGCATTTTGCGGATAGGGCAAAAAAATGTAAAACGGTACGCGAAACGCCCCCTTTTTTCGAAAGTGGGCGTCTCGACACGCAGAGAGCCGCTCACTGGCTCTCTTTTTTCCTGTTCTGCTTCACTTCCTGTTCCAATCGCTCGATCCGCCGCTCCAGTTCGGCAATGGTCTTCTGCTTTCGGTTGGATCGTGCGATGAGATAGAGGATCAGTCCGACAGGCAATCCGAGCAGGATCAGAAATGTTATCAACTGGAACAGGAGCGTGCCCCATTCGATGCTGACGGCTCCAAGGTCGAGCATCGGTTTTCCCTCCCCGGTTTGTGTTCTCTTTTGTAGTACGGGTGAAGCGGAGGGAAGGTTGCAGCTTGAGGGCGGGAAGGATGGGTTTTTGTGGAGGCGAGGAGAACAGCTCACGCCAAAAAACGAAAACTGCGCCCCAAAGCCACACGCTGCGCGGCGAATGTATCTCAAGGATGTAGTAGATGTGGCGCAAAGGCGCTTCCGTTTTTTGGCGTAAGCCTGGTCGGCATTGTCATGTATATTTCAGTTACGTTTTCTTTTAAACGTCACTTATTTATTACCGAGTTGTTCCGCCAAACCGATTAGAAGTCCTTCCGTTCCGCGAATGTAGCAGAGCCGATACGAGTCCTGGTACTGAACCACTTCGCCAACGAGCTGAGCACCATGCTTCGTGAGTCTGGATACCATTTCGTCAATGTCTTCAACGGTGAACATGACGCGTAGATAACCGAGGGCATTTACAGGAGCAGTTCGGTGATCCGCTATAGGCGGTGGGGTGAGAAATCGCGAAAGTTCAAGTCGGCTGTGGCCATCTGGGGTAACCATCATAGCAATCTCTACACACTGTGAACCCAGCCCGGTTACGCGACCAGCCCATTCACCTTCGACAGTAGCTCGTCCTTCGAGCTTCAAACCAATCTCCTCGAAGAAAGAGATTGCGTTATCAAGGGATTCTACAACGATACCAACATTGTCCATTCTCAGTAATTTGTTTTTTTCCATCGTTTTATCTCCTTATGTGTATAAATTGACAACCTGATCAACTTCATATTTATTCTACAGTAATTACCAATTCCCTCCAAACGATTTCCACGATATTTGGCTTTTCCGCCGCGTTTACGTGGCTTACGACCGGCAATATTCCGTTTGCCCTTTTCGGAGAATAAGAAAAACTTCTTTCAGAAGTCCTTTCGAGAAAGTCCCCTTTTATCCAAAGGGGACTTTCTCGACAAACAGAAAACCATCAGGATTCCCTGATGGTTTTCCTTATAAACCACCGATTCTTGCTGTGATGAGCGCGGCGGCTTGTTTGACTTTTTCGACGAGGGTTGACAGGCGTTCTTCCGGCACGCGGAAGCTGGGGGCGTTGATGGAGAGGGCGGCGACGGGCTGGTGGCCGAATCCGATGATCGGGGCCGCTACCGCGACGGTGCCTTCCGTTTTTTCTCCATAGCTGATCGCATAGCCCGCCTCCTTGGCGACGGCCAGCTGCTCCAGAAAAGCCTGATGCTGGGCGGCGGGCAGCTGCTTGGCTACGACCTTCAGCATGTCCGCCTGCTTCCAGTGCGCCAGAATCACCCGGTTGGGCGCACCGATCGTAAGCGGAATCCGCTCGCCCAGATTTTCGTCGATTCGCAGCTTCAGCGGGCTTTCCACCTTTTCAATCGGGATGGAATCAAAGCCAGCTGGCATGTTGAGGAAAATGCTTTCCTCCACCTCCTGCGCCAGCTCCTCCATGATCGGTCTGGCGACATGCCGGAAGTTGATCTTGTCATGCAGCGCAAAACCGATCTCCATCCACGTATAGCCTGCTTTATAATGCTTGGTCACCGGCTCCTGCTCGACCAGTCCATACTTGATCATCGATTCCAGAAATCGGTGCAAGGTACTGAGCGGCAAGCCGGTCGCATCAGCTAACTCAGAGATGGGCCACGCTGGTTTCTCGTCCGAAATCAGCACCCGGATAATCGTCATCGTCCGATCGATTGATTGAACCATATTCTCCCGTCCTCTATTGTTCACATTACGCTGCCACGCCGGTATCCTTGCTCCGCGACTTTGCAGAGCGGCGGTCATTGGACAGCCTTCCTTCCAACTTGTTCACAAAGTACGTGAACAGCATGATCAGGGCCAGATAATACAGGCCGACTACCATATACGTATCCAGCTGGCGGTAGTTGGAAGCCGCCTCGCTGAGCGCTGCGCCCCACAGATCGGACATCCCGACATACGCGACCAGTGACGAGTCTTTCAACCCGATGATGAACTGGTTGCCCAAGGCCGGAATCGCCCGCCGGAACGCTTGCGGCAAAATGATCCGCCGCATCGCCATCGAATACGGCATGCCGAGCGAACGGGACGCTTCCATCTGCCCGCGGTCGATGGATTGGATCGCGCCGCGGAAAATTTCGCCGATGTACGCGCCGTTATGGATCGCGAGTGCAATCGCTCCCGCCCAGAACGCTGAAAGCGTTACCAAACTGGAAATCCCGAAATACAGGATCGCGATCTGCACGATCAGCGGCGTGCCCCGAATGACGGTAATGTATAGGTGCGCGATGGTATTCAACACTTTGGAATCGGAAATGCGGAAAAATGCAACGACAAGACCGACAAAACAGCCCATTACCAGCGCGACCACCGTCAATTTAAGCGTAAGCAGCATCGCACTCAGGAAAAGCGGATAACTGGAGAATAAAATATCAATCACAAATGATCACTCCTCGCTCTGGCTGAAAAACGTGAGGGTGTCCTCGGAGCGGGACACCCTCCTTGCGCATCGGTTTCGTTATTGACCCAGAATATTGCGTCCGAACCATTTTTGGCTGATTTTTTCATACGTGCCGTCTTTGATGATCTCATCCAGCGCCTTGTTGATTTTGTCCAGCATTTCCTTGTCATCTTTGCGCACGCCGATCGCCTGGTCGTCCTTGCTCAGCAGTTCGCCGACATCTTTGATTTTGCCGCCGCCTTCTTTGATGAAGCGCAAGCCGACAACCTGGTCGGTAATCACCGCATCGAGTCGGCCGGTCGTCAGATCGAGCAGGGCGGTGATGTCGCTGTCATAGGTGGTGATTTTGTCCGCATCGGTCAGCTTTTTCGCCCACTCCAGGTAGTTCGAGCCTTTTTGCGCACCGATCCGCTTGCCTTTCAAATCTTCTTTCGTCTTGATCGTGTTGTTGTCTTCCGCCACGAACATTTGCGAGCCGGAACGGTAGTAGGTGTTGGTGAAAGCGATTGCTTTTTTCCGTTCGTCCGTCACTGTCAAGCTGCCGATGATCGAATCGTATTTATTGGAAACCAGCCCCTGGATGATCGTTTCAAACGGATTGGTGATCGGCACCGGATTCATGCCCATTTTTTCCGCCAGCGCTTGTCCGATCTCCACGTCAAAGCCGGTCAAATTCCCGTTGTCTTTAAAGCTGAACGGCTTGTACACGCCGCTCATCGCGTAGGTGAAATCTTTTTTGCCTCCCGCTGCCTGATCGCCTCCGGAAGCAGCTGGCGCGCTTGCGTTGCCGCCGCCTCCCGCTCCACATGCTGCCAATAAAAGCGAGCTGAGA
The DNA here is from genome assembly GCF_052072235.1 of Brevibacillus fluminis. GTDB lineage: Bacteria > Bacillota > Bacilli > Brevibacillales > Brevibacillaceae > Brevibacillus_D > Brevibacillus_D fluminis_A. Next base: position 3,648,935 of record NZ_CM125436.1, read on the forward strand.
AGTGCGGTTGTAACGAATGCGCCTGTCCATTTTGTTCTCTTTTTCATGGTAATGCCCCCCTGGAATTTGGATGATTTGTTAACGAATGCTGCCGAGGAATTGCTTGGTACGATCATGCTGCGGATTTTCAAAGAATGTGCTTGGCGGTCCTTGCTCGAGGATTTGGCCGTTATCCATGAATACGGCCCGGTCCGCCACTTCGCGGGCAAAGCCCATTTCATGCGTCACGACGATCATCGTCATGCCTTCGCGGGCCAACTGCTTCATGACTTGCAGCACCTCTCCCACCAGCTCGGGGTCAAGCGCTGACGTCGGCTCATCGAACAACATGATTTTCGGCTGCATGGCGAGTGCCCTGGCAATCGCAACCCGCTGCTTCTGGCCGCCTGAGAGCATGTCCGGATACACATCGGCCTTGTCCTGCATGTTGACTTTTTTCAACAGTTCGGAGCCGAGCGCCCTGGCTTCTGCCACATTCATTTTTTTGACGTGGACAGGCGCCTCGATGACATTTTCCAAAACGGTCTTGTGCGGAAACAGGTTGAAGTGCTGGAACACCATCCCGACCTCGGAGCGGAATTTGTTCAAGTTGGTCACTTTCGGATCGATCCGCGTGCCGCCGACCCAAATCTCGCCTTGGTCATACATTTCCAGAAAGTTCAAACAACGAAGCAGCGTACTTTTCCCTGAACCACTGGCTCCCAGCAGAACGACCACTTCTTTTTCATTCACCGTGAGGTTTACGCCCTTCAGCACGGTCAATGAGCCAAACGACTTCACAAGTTGCTTAACCTCGATCACCCTGTCATCCCCCTAATTCGACATACCGGATGAATTGACTGAAAAACTTTTCCGAATACCGGAAACGATTTCTGATTTTAATTATAAATTGATATTTTCTGATATTCAAGAAGAATTTGATTCACAACAGCAACAAAACTCGAAAAATGTAACATTTTGTCTTTTTAGCCGTCTAATGGAGGGGGAACGCATCATTCCGCTGAATCATTGAAAAGAATCGAATGCAAAATGAGGGACAAAAATCATGGATCAAACGAGAAGCGAGCGGATCGCGGCCATGCGCCGGGAACAAAAGCGAAAGCGGCGACAGAATGCCTTCCGTCCGCAACAAATCAGCCTGCTTGCAGGTGGCGTCCTGCTCGCCTGCCTCGCTGTGGCTGGCATTCTCTTCGTCGGCAAAGCGTATCTGGAAGGGCTGTCGGGCACGTCACCGCCGGTGGAGCAACCGGTGGATGCCGCCTTGCCTGAGGAAAAGCCCGCCACCGTCAAGCTGACCTTCATCGGCGATCTCATTTTTACCGGACATGTGGAAACGCGGCTCAAGGAGCAAGGCTACGATTTTCCCTACGCCTATGTGAAGGATCTGTTTGTAGACGACGACTATACGATCGGCAATCTGGAAACGCCGGTGACAAAGCGCGGCATGCCTGCAGCCAACAAGGAATTCGTCTACAAATCGCCGCCGGAAGCAATTCCCGCGCTGAAGGCGGCCGGAGTCGACCTGGTCAATCTGGCCAACAACCATTCGATGGACCAAGGGGTGGACGGCTTGCTGGATACGTTTGACGTCCTCGCGCAACATAACATCGCGTACATGGGCGCAGGTCCCGATGACGACCGCGCGTACGCCCCGGTCATCGGGGAGCGAAACGGCATCAAGATGGCCTTTTTCGGTTTCAGCCGGGTGATCCCGGAGGTGGGCTGGTACGCCGGGAAAAACAAGCCGGGCGTCGCCTCGGTCTACGATCCCGCGCGAGCTGTCGCGGCGATCCGCGCGGCCAAAAAGCAGGCCGATCTCGTCATCGTCATCCCTCACTGGGGCAAGGAACGGGAAGATTGGCCTGTCGAGCACCAAACGACACTGGCTCGCGCCTTCATCGATGCCGGCGCCGATTTGATTGTCGGCGGCCATCCCCACGTCTTGCAAGGATTCGAATCGTATCGCGACAAATGGATCGCCTACAGCACCGGCAACTTTATTTTTACACGGGCGAGCGAGCCGCGGACATGGGAAACGATGGTGCTGCAAGCGACTTGCACAAAAGCTGGCGCCTGTTCGCTCACGATGCTGCCCCATCACGCCGAGCTGGGGCAGGCTGTCCCGATGAACGCGGAAAACGCCCAAAAGCTGCGCCAGCGAATCCAGTCGATCTCAAAGGATGTGCGCATCGACGCGGACGGCAGCGTCCACCCCAGTACCGAATAACCGACCGGAACAGCACAAAAAAGCAAGCCGCCACACGGAGAGTTTCCCGATGGCCGCTTGCTTTTTGTATGGTCGGCATATGCGATGCTGCGGTGGCTACCTGTCGCCGTCCAGCTGCTTCATCCGCAGATCGTTTGTGAACAGGAGCTTGTAGCACAGCACGCTGAGCAGCATGCTGGTCATTGCAGCCGCTCCTGTAAAAGAAAAGACGATCAAAATCTGGTAGCGCACCGCTTCGACCGGGTCTGCTCCGGCTACGATCATGCCCGTCATCATCCCGGGAAGCTGGACGATGCCTACGGTCTTCATCCCGTCGATCGTCGGAATCATGCTGAATTTGACCGTCCGCCGGCGAACGTCCCAAATCGCCTGCTTGGCGGTTGCCCCGAGCGACAGCAACGTCTCGATTTCTCCGCGCGACGCCTGGAACTCGCGCTTGATCTGGTTCATGAATAGGCCGGAGACGATCATCGCGCTCCCGATGGTCATGCCGCTGATCGGAATGATGTATTGAGGCGTCGGCGCGATCATGCCGAGCGAAAGCAAAATCCCCATCATCAGCAGCTCCATGGCGCTGATCGCAACGGCGATCCGCCAAAAAATCCCCTTCATCCCCTTGCCCCGCTTGCTTGCATTCCACGAAGCGACGGCGATCATGAACGAGATGATGACGATTAAGTAGACAGGCTGGTCCGCTTGAAAAATAAATTGCAGCACGTAGCCGACCGCGAGCAGTTGCACCGCGGAGCGAATCGTCCCGACCGCGATGTCTTTTTCGAGGCCGAGCTTTTGCCAGACGGAGATGACCATCGAGGCCAGCACAAACACAAGCGTGCAGCTTAATGCGAACAAGCTCATAGGCTCACCGTACTTTTCGGCAGCTGCAAAAAGCTGCGTGCCGCTTCCGTCGCGGGCTGCTGGAAAAAAGCGTCCGTCGGCGCGTCTTCCGCAAGCGTCCCGTTCGCCATGAACCACGTACGGCCGCTCACCCGCTGCGCCTGCTCCAGATCATGCGTGACCCAGATCGACGCCGTTCCTCTCGTTTGCTGCCACTCATCCACTGTTTCCTCGACCTTTCTCGCGCTGTTTGGATCGAGCGAGGCCGTGATTTCATCCAGCAGCAAAAGCTCCGCGCCCAGCAGCATGGACCGGATCAACGCCACCCGCTGCTTTTCGCCGCCGGACAAATCCGCCGCTCGCTTGTTTTTGTCCAAATGCTCCAAACCAAGGCAGACCATCAGCCGTCCGGCCATCTCCGCGTCAAAGGGCTGGGCGTGCAAGCGGCTTGCCGTCCGCAAATTATCCTCGATGCTGCCAGGCAGCATCACGGCCTGCTGGGCCACATAGCACACCCGTTTTCGCCATTCCCGTTCGTCCGACTCTTCTGACGATCGCTGATGCAGGGCAATCCGCCCGCCATCATGCAAATCCAGCCGCGACAGCACGCGCAAAAGCGTGCTCTTCCCCTGGCCGGACGCGCCGATCAAGGCGATCCGCTCCCCCTGCCGGACACTGGCTGTAATCCCGGAAAACAGCAGTTCCGCTGCCGCTCCTTCCGCATTCCCTTTGTATTTCATCACGTTTTCAATCGTAAGCATCACACCACCCCTTTCCCCCAGCATCGCTGCCTCCAATGGGGGATCGCACGGTGCCCGAACCGAAGCCAAGCGCGCAGCATCCCGTTGCCGCCGCCTGCGTTCTTCTGTCACCAGCGAAAGTCCGATAACCCTTTCGTTTATTGTATCATATCCGACTAGCGCGACAAAGACGGTCCGCATCGTCTGCCATCTAGTCAAAAGGCTCTATTTTTCCGGTCCTGGCGAAACAAAAACGCCGCCCGGGCGTCTATTGTCCATAGAGATTTTCTCGCAAATCTGCAAATCTATCGTTTTGGAGGCTTTTCAACATGAGGTTTCGCAACTGGATTCACATTTGCTTTCTTGCGCTCCTGCTGTTTGCGGCAAGCGTCCCGGCGCTTCAGCCGCCGCCTGTGCAGGCCGCAGCCCCTTCCGCCATCACCCTCCTGCTGGATGGGCAACCGCTCGCAAGCGATGTCTCGCCTTACATCCTGCCGGGGGTAAACATCACGATGGTCCCGCTGCGCGTCATCAGCGAAGGGCTTGGCGCCTCCGTCGATTGGGACTCGGGCAGCCAGACAGCCACCATCAGCCGCCAAAGGACAACCATTTTGATGACCGTCAACATGCCGTTTGCCGTGGTGAACAACAACAGCGTTTCACTGGACGCATCCGCTGAAAACAAAGGAGGCAGAATCATGGTGCCTGTCCGATTCGTCAGCGAGCAGCTCGGACTTGCAGTAGATTGGGATCAGGCCAGCCGTACCATTCTGTTGACATCAGCAAACGGTTCGGTTGCAGGTCCGCCTCCGGACATCATCAATTCCGGCAGCGAATCGTCGGGCAATACCGGCAATAACAGCGATTCTGTACATACGGAAGGTTCGTTGCGCGGCGTGTGGATTTCCACCGTCTTCAATCTCGACTGGCCGTCCAACGCGTCCGTCGGCAACCAGCAAAAACAGAAGCAAGAGTACATCCAGCTTCTCGATGAACTGCAAAGCATGGGCATGAATGCCGCATTTGTCCAGGTACGCCCTGCCGCGGATGCGCTTTATCCTTCATCGCTTGTCCCGTGGTCCAAGTTTTTGACCGGCACGCAAGGAAAAAATCCAGGGTATGATCCGCTCGCCTTCATGATCGAGGAGACGCATAAGCGCGGCATGGAATTCCACGCCTGGTTCAATCCGTTCCGGGCCAATACGGATGCCAAAACGGACAAGCTGGCCGCAAACCATGTGGCCAAAGCGCATCCGGACTGGATCGTCAATGCCAGCAACAAGCTGTACATCAACCCGGGAATACCCCAGGCGCGCCAGGAAATCATCAAGGACATCATGGAAGTCGTGAAAAACTATGACATCGATGGCGTTCATCTGGACGACTACTTTTACCCGTCAGACGGCGCTTTCAATGACGATGCGACGTTCAAGGCGTACAACAGCAAAAAAATCGCGGCCAAGGCCGACTGGCGCCGCGACAATATCAACCAGTTCGTGTCCCAGCTGGGCGCATCCATCCACAGCGCTAAGCCGCAGGTCGAATTCGGCATCAGCCCGTTCGGCGTCTGGCGCAATATCGCCAAAGATCCGACCGGCTCGGATACGAAAGCGGGCGTAACCGCCTATGACAACATGTATGCCGATGTGCGGACGTGGATCAAACAAGGCTGGATCGATTATGTCGCGCCCCAGTTGTACTGGAGCCTCTCCTTTACGCCCGCGCAGTATGACAAGCTGGTCGCATGGTGGGCGAACGAGGTAAATGGCACCGGCGTCAAGCTCTACATCGGCCACTCCCCGTACAAGCTGGGAACTGCGGAAGCCGGCTGGTCAAACGCCCAGGAAATCATCAATCAGCTGATCTGCAATGCGCAATACCCGCAGGTGCAAGGCGACATTTTCTTCAGCGCCAAAGATTTGCGCAAAAACCCGCTCGGCATCGTGCAGGCACTCCGCTCCTATTACGGGATGTGAGACTTGCAAAAAAGCAGCTTGCCAATTTAGGCGAGCTGCTTTTTTGCTGGCGATGGGACATGCGCCCCATCGAGGTGGCCTAACCGAAATTTAGGCAAAAAGACACAATCCCACTTCTCCTGCCAGATACTCATTTCAAGAGGACGGGGCATCCATTAGACTGAAGGAGGTACCCATTTTTTCCTTGCTACTTTTTTCTCGCAAATGATATGGTAACTATACCGTTATCTATCCTATTTTCAAGGAAAAACCTGAGGAGGTCCTATGGCTCGCATCCTGATCGCCGATGACTCTGTAGTAGTCAGAGAATACATAAAACAGACGCTCGAACGCGCTGGACATCAAGTCGTTGCAGAAGCAACGACAGGCTATGAAGCGTACCATCAATACTTGACGCACCGGCCGGATTTGATCACGATGGACATCAACATGCCGGAGCTGAACGGCATCGAAACCGTTAAACTGATTGTGAAAGAAAACCATGGTGCCAAAATCATCGTCGTCAGCACATACGGTTTGAAGCCGCTTGTGTTTGAAGCGATCAAAGCAGGCGCCAGCGACTATATTACCAAGCCGATCGATGAAGACAAGCTGCTTGGCGCAGTGGCAAACGTCCTGTAACACCAAACCAGCCTTCCCGCACTGTTATACGGGGGGCTGGTTTTTTTCTACTCCAGCGGCAAGTAAAAATTAAAGCTTGTCCCTTCACCTTTGCGCGTTTTGACTTCCACCTGGCCGCCCAACTGCTCCAGCTCCCGCTTGACGACGGCAAGCCCCATACCGCGCCCTGACATTTCGCTGACCTCGTTTTTCAAGGAGAAATCGTCTGCGAACAGTTTGGCCAGCCATTCCTGCTCGCTCCAGACCGGCTCATCGGCAAAACCGATGCCGTTTCGTTTCAGCCAGCTGCTCTTGACCTGCTCCAGATCGATGCCCCGGCCGTCATCCGCGATCGCGATCACCAATCGGTCACCTTCCTGCCTGATCGTGCAGCGGATGCTGCCCCACAGCTCCTTCCCCTGCGCAAGCCGCTCCTCCTCATCCTCGATCCCGTGGTCGACCGCATTGCGGAATACGTGGACGAGCGAGCTGACAAAGCCGGCGAACCGGTCCGGATTGACCCACAGCTCATCGCACTCGATTTTGAGTGGGGACACATGCTTCCCTAAGCGGACCGCCCACTGGGTCACCGTATCGGTATAACGGGTGAACAGCTCGCCGACAGGACGGTGATGCAGCTCTTGAAACGCACGATACAGCTCCTCATCGCCTTCCTCTAGCATGCGAGCCGCCAGCTTGTCGCAAAACAGCTTCCAGCGGTCTTGGCTAAACGACACAGCCTGCGCTTTGCTTTCCCAAAACCCGTACCCAAGCTTTTGCCTGAGCAATTGCACGTCCTGCTCCATCACCTGCAAGACGGCATTCGGTTCGCCTGAAGCCCCGAGCCTCGCCAGCGCGTCCGGGTCGTTTTGCCGCATGCACTCGAACAGCTCGGTCTCCAGATCGTGCAGCTTCTGCGGCGTATGCAGCAGATGGAATTGGCTGAAATCCCCCTTGAACTGATGCAGCCGGCCGATCAGCTCGAACAGCCGCTCTTTGCCCCCATTGACATCGGCGAAGAAGCGCTCCCATTCATGCTTGAAAAACACCTCAAACTGGCGTGTCGCGGCCTGAAACAGCTCAATGTTGGTCACGACCGACACGACCATTTTCAAAATCTGCAAATCTTGCTCCATTTTATTTTCCAGCGCGCGCTTCTCGCTTAGATCAGTGAGGATGAGCATCAGGCCGATCTGCGTCTCCCCGGCATCATGGATCGGTCTGCACTCCAGCTTCACCGGCAGCTGGTTTACCGTAATCTCCTGCGGCATCAAGGTCAGATACAATTCCTTTTGCATGCTGTTCTTCGTTTCAAAGTATTTGTGCAGAAGCGACTCGATGAACATCCGCTCTTCCCGCTGATCCGGGTACAACAGCTCGGGTACCGCCATGCCGGCGATCTCCTTGCCGAAAATCCGCAAACATTCGCGGCTGTATTCCGAATGGACGACCAGATTGTCGCTGAATAGCAAAAAGCCCTGGCCTGCATGGTTCAGCAAATTTTTGTTGTCCTGCAAAAGCTTCTGAATTTCGCCGGTCCGCTCCGCGACCATTTTTTCGAGCGAATGATTCCACACTTCCAGGCGATGGTACAAGCGGGCATTTTCGATAAAAATCGCCATCTGGGAAAAAATCAGGCGCAAAAGCTCTGTCCGCCCTTCGTTGAACACATGGGACGCCACGTTATTTTCCAGATAAAGAATCCCGATCATTTTGCCTTGCTTCCACAATGGCGCGCAGAGAACCGACTTGGGCTTGTTCTGTGCAACGTAGGCGTCCTTCTGGTAGCGCTCGTCGCGGGAAGCATCATGCAGCACCACCATCTCCTCCGTCCGGATCGCATAATTGACGACCGACACGCACAGCGAACCGCTCTGGTCATACGGAATCGACTGCATGATCTCCATGTCCTTGCCTACGTAGCCCGCAGCTTCGATCAGCCATTCCGCCTCGTTTTTCAAAATCAGCAGCCCTTTTTGCGCGCCCGCACTGCTGATGACCGTGCCGAGCATCGTTTCCAGCAGCTTCTCCAGCTTGATTTCGCTCGCCATGGCCTGCGAAGCTTTGATGACCGTCATCAAGTCGAGGATGTTGGCGGCGGGACGCTCCGTGCTTACGGGCGAGGAAGCCATCGCAGCGGCAATCTCGATGATCGATTCAGCCGGGCGGTCCGACGCTTTTGATTGGCTGCGGTACAACAAATCGGCATACTTTTCTTCCAGATCGGCCGCTTTCGCCACCGCTCCCCACATGAGATAGGCATCATACGCTTCGGTCATGTACACTTTGGCCAGCGTCGCAAGCCCGATTGACAGCGAAAATTTGGCTGCACACTCGCATGCGATCGCTTCATTTTGCAGAAAGCCCGCTTGTCTGGCCGCCTGGATCGAACGCTCATACAAGTTCGATGCCTCCTGGTTTTTCCCGCGCACACGGGCCCATTCCGCGGCCATCAGCAGCTGTTTGTGCAAGAAGTTTTCCGGACTGTTCCCGGCCCAGCGCTTCATCTTGCGCAAATTGGCTTTGATTTTTTTCCGGTAGTGTGCGCGCTCTTCCGGATGGGCGGCCTCGTACAGGGCGGTGAGCGCCAGACTTTGCAGGAAGTAATGCTGCGCCGACAGCAGCTGGCCATTGACCGTCTCGATCCACTGTTCGGCCTCAATCGATAAGGCGGCAGCTTGCGCATACTGCTCGAACAAGTAACAGGCGTGCATTTTATAAAAGTGGTAAATGTACCGCTTGTAGCCGTTGCTGTCCGCATGCAGATCCAGCGCATAGGCCGATTCATCGAACCCGTGCCCTGCGAAGGCCGCGCGCTCCTGCTTCCAGAGCGTCATGCAGTCGAGGAATTGATGCAGCAACAGCACGCGGTCGTCGTGGTCGACAACCTTCACCTGCCGGATCAAATCGGCATAAAGGCGCAGCTGTTTGCCCAGCTCGTCAAGCGAGGTGCCGCAAAAAAACATGGTGTCAAGCAAGCCTAAGGAATTGTAGGCGACATAAATGTTGCCCCCGCTCTCAAGCCCATGCTGGATCGCCGTTTTCAACAGCGGAATATTTGTTTTGGCATGATTGCGCCAATGGTTGATCATGATTGCGAATGCGCCGTACGCTTTCGTCATGGCAAGCGGGTCCTGGAATTTTTCTGCGATCTGGCACCCCAGTCTCCCGAGATCATGTCCCGCCTTGTATTGGGAAAATTTGTTGCAGAGCACGATGCCGTATCCGGTATACCCGTTGGCGGACGCAACGCAATTGCCGTGCACAAGCGAGAGGGTAAGCACGCGCAAGATCGTCAGCGCAAACCAGTTCTGGTTGACAAAGTACGAAGACGGACCGGCATAGCTGATGATGTTCATCGCTACTTTATAGTTTTCTTCCGGGACATACGGCAGATCGAGCAGCCGCTCGACGTTGCGCGTGCCCAATCTCCGCTTGATCCGCAGCATTTCCTTGAACAAATCAAGCTTTCCCGGGGCCGCTGGAATGCGCACGTTCAACAGGCGCAGCGCTTCATTGGCGATTTCCACCACGAGCGGAAAATTCGCCAGTGCCGTATGCATATGGATTTGAATTTCCAAAACGCGGACGCGCTCCAGCGCGGTTTTGGCGTGATCCAAAACGATCCGGAACAACCGCTCCGCTTCCGCAAAGTTTTTGCACAAATACTCGGCTTCCGCCAAAAGCGTGTAAAGCTCGATTGCAAGCGGGTAATCTGCTCGCCAGGCATCGTCGGGCAGCAATTTGGCGCCGCGCTTCAAATATTGCAGGGCGGCATCGTACGCTGTCGAGTTTTTCGCCTTTTGCCCTGCCATCAGGTGATAGCGCGCCACGCGCAGTCGGGCATCCCGCTCCTCGAGCAAGTCGTCGGCTTTGCTGAAATGGTCGCACATCTCGAACAGGTAATCGTCTGATTTCACCGTGAAATACAAATGCTCCATCATTTTGCCGAGAACGAGATGGGCGCTTTTCCGCTCGTCTGCCCCAAGCAGCGAATAGGCGGCTTGCTGAATCCGGTCATGCACGAACACGAACTGCACTTTCGGCGTTTCCTCATAGTCGTCAAGCGTATCTGCCATATAGGCGATATGCTGCTCCCCTTCGAGCGGATAGAGCAGCCCTTCCAAAATGGCCGGCCATAGCTGCTGCGCAGTGTCCGGCTCCCCCTGCGCGCTTGCTGCGGCCAGCATATCGAGGAAAAAGGTGTTGCCCAAACAGGCGGCATAGGCAAGCAGCCTTTGCGTGCTGTGGGGAAGCTGCAGCACCTTGTCGACGAGAAACTGGGCGACATTGTCCGCCGTGCTGAGACGCTCGATCTGCTCGAGATCCCACAGCCAGCGCCGCTCTTCATGCTGGAAAGTCAACAGCTGGCTGTCATAGAGCGATTTGAGGAACTGTCTGGCAAAAAACGGGTTCCCCTCTGTTTTTTGCACCATGATTTTGGCCAGCGGCATCGTGTGGAACGGTTCGAGCCGGAGCGTATCCGCCAAAAGCTGATTGAGCTGTGTCACGCCAAGCGGTCGTAACGGAATGCGGTCGATGATCGCATCCTGCCAGTCGAGTTCGTTTAGGATCGCAAGGAAGGCTGGATTCGTCGTGCCCTCCTGGGAACGATAGGCGCCGATCAGCAGCAGATGGTTCATGTGCAAATCTTTGTACAGCTCCTGAATCAGCAGAAGCGATGCGGTGTCCGCCCATTGCAAATCGTCAAGAAACAGCACAAGGGGATGATCGGGGCGAGCCAGAACGCGGATAAAGCGCTGCATCATCAATTGAAACCGGTTTTTGGCTTCAGCCGGGAGCAGCTCCGGCACGGGCGGCTGCTTGCCGATGATTTTTTCCAGTTGGGGAATTACCTCGACGATGACTTGTCCGAGCCCTTGCATCGCATCGAGAATCGCTTCCCGCCAAACCGCAAGCGCAGCCTCCTCCTCCATCAAAAGCTGCTGGATCAATTCCTGAAACGCTTGCAAAAGCGCCGAGTACGGAATGTCCCGCTTTAGCTGATCATATTTGCCGCGAACAAAACGGCCCTTGCCTGTGTAAAGCGATTTTTGCACCTCATTGACCAGTGCCGACTTGCCGACACCTGCGCTGCCGCTGACCAGAATGAAGCGCATGGCGCCGTTTGCCACCTGCGAAAACGCGTCGGCCAGCTTTTGCACCTCTTGCTCGCGCCCATACAGCTTTTGCGGAATGATCAAACGATCCGTCTGATCCTGCATGGCAATGGGGAACGGCTCGATTGTGCCGGTCTCGACCAGCAGGTGCAGACATTGCTGCAAATCGGCGATCAAGCCGGAAATGCTGAGGTAACGGTCTTCCGCGTTTTTCGCCAGACATTTGAGCACAATTTCCGAAAGGACGCCTGGCACGGCCTGATTCAGTTCATGCGGCGGAATCGGCGCAAGCGCGATATGGGCATGCACCATCTCCAGCAAATCGGTGGACAAAAACGGCGGAAATCCTGTCAGCATCTCATAGGCGACGATGCCAAAGGAGTAAATGTCGGTTCGGTAGTCAAGCGAACGGTTCATGCGGCCCGTCAGCTCAGGAGATACATAAGGAGAGCTTGCCGCCAGCTCCCTTTGATTCACTACGCTCTGATATTCTTCGGCAAGCCGGGTCGCGCTGCCGAATCCGCCGAGCTTGATTCCGAGCGAATCCGGGCGAATGAGTATATTGGCAGGATTGATGTCCTTGTGGATGATATGCTGCTGATGGGTTTCCCCGATACAGCGGGCGATCCGGATGCAAATGGAGATGATCTCTTTGATCGATGGCCGCTTCATCTTCAAAAACAGATCGAGCGGTACCCCACCGTGATCTTCCAGCACCAGGACGCTGTCTCTTCCGATATTGATATATTCAACAACATTCGTGACGGCTGTTGTATGCAGAGATTGCAAAATATGAAATTCATGCTTGAGCTTTTTTGCGGGATAGCCTTCTTTTGGCAGTTTTAAAATGACAGGCAGCTGATCTTCTATCCTGATGCCCCGATAAACAAGCTGGTTGCTATTCTTGGAGATTCTGTCCGTAATCTTATAACCGGGAACGACAATCCTATCATTCATGCTATCAACTCCACATGTTTTGCCATCATACATGATGTATTTATTGTCTATTATTGTCGAATATTTTATAGTAAAACTATTATGACAAAAAATTCAAGACACCATGCCATCCACCCCAAATTGGAGGAATGAACCATGTCCAGCTTGAGTCGTACCGTCGGCAACCCGACCACGGGGGAATCCGTCACGTTCATCAAGACCACTGATGAGACCAATGGCGAATACTTGCTGTTCCGCACGGATTTGCCCCCGAATAACGGTATCTTTCTCCACTACCATACCGCATTTGTCGAAACTTTTGAAGGGCTGACAGGCGTTCTGGACGTGACGTTGGACGGAAAAAAAATCCCGCTGAAAAAAGGCGACATGGCCGTCATCCCGAAAGGTCACACGCACGGCTTCTGGAACAATACCGACCAATTCGTCAGCTTCACCGCCGAAATCCGCCCCGCCGACACATTCGAAGCTTTCGTCCGCTGCGGGTATGGCTTGGATACGGATGGACGCAGCTACTACAACCCGCTGCTAAAAATTTATTTGCCGAAAAACCCGCTGCTCCTCGGAACGCTGTTTGAACTGGGCGAGTTTTATGTCCCGTACTTGCCGCGCTTCCTGCAAAAAGGCATCTTCGGCGCTCTGGCCGCGCTCTCCCGCTGGACCGGAGCCGCCAAGACGATGGAAAAATACTACAAAGAGACTCCGCAAACGGCACCAGCGTCCAAGCTGGACGAACCGGAGCAATTTTCTTCGTAAGATTGCGCCGCTTTTGGAAAGCAGGCCGATCCGGCTTCCTCGCTTCGCGCATCCAGGAAAATATTTTTTACTTCCATCATACTATATGGAACGAGCTTCATCTCATTTTCTTTTCCGCGTATCCAATCATCGCCATAGGCGCTGCCCGGGAATTGCAGGAAGCCCCCTCCGCCCAATCGCTGTAATCGGCGGAGGAGTCTGCGTTCCGGGTTCCTTCGCAACACGAGCGGGTTGCCCTGTACCACAGAAAAGAGCCCCTGTCTGCACAGGAGCTTGGTTGCCATTCCATCGTGTTCATTTTTCCGTTTTGCCTGTTACGGCTGGTTGTCTTCAGCGCCCGTCTCCGCCATGCTCACATACTGGCACAAGTAAAAATAGCGGCGAACCAGTTCCCCTACATCCGCCCGGCTGTCCCGGACATAACAGGCGCCCGCTTCCGCCAGCTGTTCGAGCAGCGAGCAAAGAAAGCCCATGTCCAGCTCTCTTGCCTCATCACAAAGGGCGTGCAGTTCTTCCACGTCTTTTGCATCCGTTTTCGCCAGGCCTTTCACCAAAAGCCGTTCGCTCCATTCCGTCAACCTGTCGGCAAGCTGTGCAACTGCATCCATGCCGCCCTTCACCCCCACGCTTAAAAGTCCAGCTTCAGATTGCTGAGCGATGCATCCTTTAGCATGCTGATCGGCTCAATCGCATCGTCCACCTGTCGGGCAAGGATATAAAAATCCCGCAGCCCCAACAGCTCGCGGCTTTTTTCCAGAAAGCGGACGCTGCCCGCCCACTCCTTGTTGTAAGGAATCGTCAGCGGAAGCTGATTTCCTTTCGCATCTTCGACCGTGATGAGGAAGGTTTGCGTTTTTTGGTCAAAATGCGTCTGTGCCACATGACTCGCTTTCAGCATCATCAGCTGTTCGCGGCGATCGGCGAAAAGCTGCCGCCCTTCATTGCCGCGCACCTGTGCCCAATCGGTTACCACCAGTTCGCCCAGCTCCACATCCTCAATCCGCATGCGCGGCTTGATCGCGATGGAGGTCTCCTCGCTTGATGAAAGACGGCGCTCCCGGTTGACTTTGCAAGTGGTCGCCACAAGCTGCGCGCCGGCGATCTGCTTCATCGTCAGGTCGTGATTCCACGGCGAACGCTTGGCATACTGGTCGGCGAATGCGAAGGAAACATCCTCATAATAGACAGGTCTTGCCTCGGTATACGTGTAGATGCCGCCGTCATCCGGCGAGTAGAAATAATAGGTGATCCCTTTGTACGCGGAGCGGGTTTCCCACGGATTGGCGCCCAACGCGTACAGCTGCAAGCGCGGAATCGGGTAGTATCTGCTTTTGAAGCGTCCGAGCAGCTGCGCTTTTTGCTCCACGGTAGCCGTTGTTTGCTCCAGCGCTTCGAGATTCATGATTACGCGCGTCAGCCGCTTGCGAAACAAGTCTTTGGAGAAGCGGACATGCCGCTTGAAAAACAGCCCCAGCTCGCCATTGATCCCGCGTATCTCCCGCTCCAGATTCGGCAGATTACCGTTATGCGCCGCGATCGCCAGCACCTCCAGACGGTCGCATACCGTCTGCGGCAGCTTTGCCAGACCGGTGGCGGCAATCTGCGCGATGAGCGCGCGGGTATCGGAGACGACATCCGCCGAATAGGTCACATCGATCGTGCGTTGATGCAGCTGTTCAAAATCGGTTATTCCATGCCGCATGCGGTAGCGGATGAGCGCTTCCAGCCGATGGATACAGCCCGCCTTTTCCTTGCAGCTGCACATGCTTTTGGCAATGTCCGCCTCTTCCAGAAACGAAACTTCCACGCCTTGAAAGGTCAACGCAACGGTGAGAAACGCCCCCTCCGCAATCGCCAGCTCTTCTTCATAGTGAACCCGGAACAGCACCTCATCGATCTGCGACTCTGTAAAGTGACGGCAAAGCGTATCGATCGGCTGCGTCAGAATCCAGCTGAAATCGGCCGTCGGTGCTTGCGCCTCGATCCCCTCCTGCCGGTGGTAGGAGAGGATCGCGAGCAGCACATGCTTGCAAATTTTATCGGACGGGCATGTGCAGGAAAAGCGCTCGATCTGATCGGTCAGCTGGCAGACCGTACCGTCATCAAGCGTGCACGTCACTTGGTCCGCCTGGAATTCGTACGTCACCTGCGCACCCTTTTCCAGCTCTTTTTGCGCCCGGTTGTACAAGCCTTTGTTTGCGTATTTGATCAAGTATTCTTCCGTACAAAGAGCGACAAAGCGATGAAACTGTGTCGAAAAGTCCCCCATACGCCTATGTTCCCGTCGCCCGCTTGATATCGTAAATGGTTTCGCTGAACACGCGCGGTGAAATGTCCGCAATCGCCAGGCGCTGGTCGCGCTGATAATAATGGTAGCGATCCCGCTTGTTGCGGTAGAAGCCCAGCTCTTCCAGGCTGATGTCATCAAGCCCGTCGTAATAGGTGATGCTCGTGCCGCTGAATGTAAGCTCGACGATCATGTCTCCGTACTCTTTGTAAAACTCGTGATACCAGCCGCCATCCTGTGCCATCCCTTTGTACCACCCGTATTTTTCCAGGCTTTTCGGGAAGGCCGTCGGCGAATACTCGCCTTCGGTGAACCGGGCCACCTTGTTGCTGTTCGTCTCCTCATCCGTCGGGAAAAACAGCTCGCGGCCGAGCTGTGCGAACGGCTGGGTAATTTCATAATCGTCGAGCTGCGTCTGCCATGCGTCCCGCTCGTCAGCTGAAAGCTCGATCGGATGGACGAGGCCGATCATCGCATCGTCCTGCAGCTCGTATTCGTCTTCGTCCACGGTATTGAATGTCCCGTCATCCATATAGCGGAACGTCTCTTTCAGCCCGCTGTCGTCATACACGCCCCAGATCAGCCCGATCGCGAATTTTTGCATCAGCACATTGTCCACAAACAGGCTTCTCCATGCCGCCGTGTTCCACAGCCGGTTTTTGGACAGCGATTCTTCCAGACGAAGCCCTTGAATGGTGACGAGGTTTTTCAAGTCTTTTTTCAATTGGGCAAAATCCGCCTTGGCCGCTTCCGCCAATGCAACATCGTCTTTTTGCCCGGGTGCCGGCAAGCTTTTCACCGCTTTGCCCGTCTCGTCATTCGTGATCACCAGAGACAACTCATTGTTGACCTTGACCGTGAAGCTGCGTTGGCCATAGCTGAACACCCGCTTGCCGGCCGCATCGAAGCCAAGTGTCGTGACCAGGCGATCCTCCAGCTCCTCCGGGGTGATCTGCAAATGGTCGGCGGCCATTGCCAACGCTTCAAACGCGGCATTTTTTACCTGTCTGTTTTTGACGGTCCGCTTGATGTGGTCGATCGTGCGCAGGGCGGTCAGCTCCTCCATGAAGGAGAGCGCCCGGACTGCATCGGAGGCGAGCGCGCCTCGGCCGATGTCCGCCCACTCCTTGATCCGGGAGGCGAGCACGTCGGCAACGCGACGATCGCCAAGCCCCGCCGCGAGGAACATGACCCATTTTTCCTTCGCGACCGCATTGTTGTCGATCCAGACGTTGAGCACATCCAGCGTCAGATCGGCGAGCGAGCGCGGATCAGCGGTTTCTTTCAGTGCGAGCACGTTCGGGTTGGGACCTGTCGTGAACTCGATGGAGTGGGTCAGCGCGTACTCGATGATCTCGCTGCCAAGCTCATTGCCAGCGTGATCCTTGACTTGTGGCAGGCGGTCGAGGGCAAGCCATTTCAGGCGCGTGAGCTTGCGTTTGTCCACCATCGCGCCCCATGCAGCCTGCGCATTCGCCGCTGTTTGCCCCTCCAGGTCGAGCATGGTTTGGAGCATCGTCTTGAACTTGGTGTTCGTCTCTTTAGCCAAAAGCTCCTGAAGCACCTCCCGATGGTCAGGCAAGGTGCGCAGCGCATCGAGGGCGAACTCCTTCACCTTTGCCTTCTTTTCCGACTGGTACACCCGGACAATCAGCTCCTTGTCCTGTGCGCCGGTGAACGCGGCAAGCGCAAGCCCGCTCACTTTTTTCGAGCTGTCCTGCAGCCCCAGCACGATCGCTTGCTCGAAATGCTCGGCGTGGCCGAGCTTCTTTTGCTCCACGACGGTTTCCATGATGGAAAGGCGCGCCTCGGCCCCAAGCTGTGCGTAATGGGCGAGCGATTTGCCCAGATTGCCCGCGATGACGGCCTTGTAGATTTGTTCGGGCGGGCTGAAATAATACGACGAGCCTTTCATGTTGAGCAGCTGGAACAAAAATTGGTCCGCGTTCGCTTCCGGCTCATCTGCGTAAAGCGCAAGCAGCTGCACCGGGTCGAATGCGTCCGAGGTGAACAGGGAATAAATCAGCCGCATGCTTGCTCCATTCGCTTCGGCCTTGCTCAAGTAAATGAAGAAGCGGCGAAACAGCGGATGTTCCATCCCGAGGAACGTGAGCAACAGCAAGGGCCCTTTCACATCATGCGAGTGAAGGCCTCCCTGATTCCCCTTTCCCTGTTCAGCAGCCTGGAACAGCTCTTCCACTGTGATGCGTTCGGTCAGGAATTGATAGAGCTTGTGCAGGCGGCTGTCGGCTTTTAAGGAAGACAGCACGATCTCCTCGAGACTTTCGCCAAGCTCGATGCCGTGGTCATGCAGCGTTTTGTGCAAAAACCCTTTGAGCAGCGGATCGGACGCCAACTGTATGGCACGCTCCGATTTGGCAGGTTCGGCAAGCGCACGGGTTTTCAGCATATCCCAGTCAATCTGATAGGACCGCAGCTCTTGTGTCAGGTAGATGATCAGGCCATACGGCTCCGATGTCGGCACAAGCCCGTCAAGCAGTTCATCCGTACGCTTTGTTTCACCGTAGTCGAACTGCGTCAAATCATAGATGAGATCGAGCGGGATGATTTCGTACTGGATCTTCGCCGCGTCCAGAAGCAAGCGGTCGATGACATCGAGCTTTTGGTTAAAATGCGTTTTGCCGCCGTACAGATTTACCCGATACAACAGCGCGGTGCTGAGCAAAGTGGAATAAAGCTTGAATTCCGCGTGGCTGAGCGGTTTTTCCTGGTTTTTATCGGTCGCAAACCCTGCTTTTGCGCAGACGAGCGCCACTTTTTCTTGCAAAAGCTGGCGATCCAGATTGATCAGCGACGTGCATTCCTTGCGCGGGAGCGGATGGGTCGCAAGCTTCTCATTGACCGCCGACAGCTCGCGTCTTACTTCATCGTCGTTTTCGGTCAGCACCGCGATGAGCAGCGGATGCAGGCGCGACTTGGCCGGTTCGAGATAGCCGGGTTCGACGCGCAATAGCGTGTGCAGCATGACCATCATATGGACGGCACCTTTTGTCACGGCATACGAATTTTTCAGGCTGGATTGGTAATCGCCAAGCAGCTCGTCGAAATAAAAATCGAGGACCGATCCCCCCATCTGCTCTTTTACCGAGCGAAACTGGGCGACAAGCTGCTCTCCTTTTTCCTCCGGGTCGCGGCGATCGCGGCCGAGCCCGACTGCCTCAAAAAAATCATCGAGGATGATGCGCAGCACATTGCTTTTTTGCCGCTTGTTGTCGGCCGTGCGGAACAGCACGTCGGCCGCGCGGTAAAACGTGGCATCCATGCCGCGTCTTCCGATTTTTTCCAATGTCGACATCGTATCGTACGCGTACATCTTGGGCGTGACAAGAATGCTCGGGAACTTGTCGGTTTCGCCGGACACATAATCCGCCAGCTGCTCGTAGTGATCGGCATCCAGCCTGTATTCGCGGGCAAATTTATCGGCAAACTGCGAGATGAGCGGTTCGATAGTGCTCTTTTTCAGTACCATTTGACTTCCTCCTCTTTCCCCAACTCCAGGTTTGCTTTTGGTCGGCGGCGCTTTGTCAGCGAATGATTTTGCCGATCCACCGGGACAGTTCATCCGGGGTGATCGCCGCCACATGGGCGCCCATATCAGCCAAAATGCGGGCGGCATTTTTGTTGTAGACGGTGTTGCCCGCAAAATCCAGCGCTGTCAGCACGAGAAACGTGCAGCCCGAATCGATGATCTCCTTGCTGATGCGGTACATCTCATGGATCGGGTAGCCTTCCTCAAGATCGCTGACCAGGATAAAAATCGTTTTGGCCGGATTATCCAGCAACGTTTGGCTGTACTTCAACGCTTTTGCGATGTGCGTGCCCCCGCCCAGCTGCACGGACATCAAGAGATCGACCGGGTCTTCCAGCTGGTTGCTCAAGTCGACGACCTTCGTGTCAAAAATGACCAGATTCGTTTTCAGCGCGGCCAAATGGTGAAAAATGCTGGCCATCACGGCGCTGTAAATGACCGAATCCATCATGCTGCCGCTCTCGTCGACGGTGATGATGATGTTCCATTTGTTATGCTGCTGGACGTTGCTGGTAAAATACAGCTCATCGATGATCAGCCGCTTGTTGGCGCGGTCATAGTTTTTCAGATTTTTGCGAATCGTCTTTTTGTAATCGAGGTTTTTCAGCGATTTGACATAGCCGCGCTTGTGCCGGTTGCGCTTGCCCGTGATGCTGGCATGAATCTCGGACTCCAGCTGCCGCTTCAAATCGTCGACCACCCTGCGCACGATGTCCTTGGCGCTTTTGATGACCTCGCCTTTCATGTAGCCTTTGAACTGCAAAATGTTTTTCAACAGCGCCATGTTGGGCTCAAGCTTCTCCAGCACTTTCTTGTCGGTCAACAGCTCGGTCATTTTGTATTTTTCGATGGCCTGCTTCTCCAAAATTTCCACGGTTTTTTTCGGGAAGATCGTGCGGATCTTGTGCAGCCAGGTGGGCACGGTCAGCTGGGAGGCGCCCTGCCCTCCGCCTTTGCGGTAACCCTGGTCCTCGCCATATTCGCGGTTGTAGAGATAGCTTAAGATGTCATCGATCTCGCCGTAGGCGAATTCGGCTTCCTCGTAACCCTCCGCCTCCGCAAGCGAGTCCCCCGCCCCTTCGCCGAGAAGCAGCCGCCAGCGGTTCAACGTTTCTCGATTTACATGAGGCTCCATTTGGCAAACTCCTTTTGTATGGCTTGGTCCAGCTCGCGCGCCTGCCGCAGCGTCTGTCCGTCAATGGCGGGGCGGACGATTTCCTCCACGCTCGTCTGAAACAGCGCCGCGACTTTTTCTGCGATCAGGCTGATTTCCATCGGGGTGAAATACGTGAACGCCAGCCGCAGCTCGGGAACGACCTGCAAAAACGCCTCATGCGACAAGCTTTCCACCAGCTGATTCAAGTCGGCGATGAGCCGCTCGTCGTAGAGGAAAATGTCTCGCGCAACGGTAAACACGCCCTGCAAATACTGCGCGGTGGCCAGCATGCGATCCGGCGTACCGAAAATGTAGCCTCTCGCCCTGCGCGCAATCTCCTCCTGCGCAAGCTCGCCCCGATCGCACAAGATAGCGGTAACGACACCTTCGAGCTGGGCAGGCAGCTGATCATGGGCAAGTAAATCCCGCAGCTGATCGGCAAAAATCTCATCCGCACGCGATTCTTCCCCTTTGCCCGCGAGCGTGTGCAAATACTTCAGATGCTCGGCGATTTCGGTCAATTCCTCGGGATTGGGCCGGGTCAGCTCGTAAATTTTGGTCACGGCGTTGTAGTACGCTTCATCGATCAGCTGTGCCAGACGCTCGGTCTCACGCAGCACGAACAGACGCTTCTGGTCGTTTAAAATCGACAGCGTTTTGAGCGTCTGGCAAAGCGAGGTAAAGCTGCCGTCATGCTTGACCGAATCTTCTACCAACGCAAACAGCTTGGCCCCCGTCTCCTCCAGTCCCATCAAAATCGCCTGCAACAGCCAGCGAGCCGCTTCCTGGCTCTTGTGCAGCGGCAGCTGTTTGACCACTTCTTCCAGCCGATTGATCGCCGCCTCCTTGATCGTGCCGCCGTACAGCGAGTTTTCGATCAGCCGCGCCTCGACGTAGGAGGAGTAGCTGTAGTTCCAGCTTTCGCGCACCAGATTGACGTTGCGGTAGTTTTTCCAGTCCGGCCCCGACTCCTTTTGGCAAAACTCCACCTCCATGAACTGCAGGCAATGGAAAAACTGGCTGGTTTGACGATGCGACTCTTTGGCGTACAGCTCCAGCACCTTTTGGCTTTTGCCGGTCGTCTTCAACTGCAGCTTCTGTTTTTTGCAAATCTCTTTGAAATCGCGGACGATCGGCACATCCAGATCGTTTTTGGCAATTTCACCGATCACATCGCCCATCATCAGCTCGGCGAGCGTCTCGATCGGCCGCTCGGTGGCGATGGACCGCTCCCCTTTGGTAAATGCGGTGGTCACCCCGTCCAGCAGCTCATACGCGCCACCCTCCGCCTTATCGCGCAGCACGGCGAGCCCTTTGATTAGGTTGAAGCCTTCGATCGCGTCTGCCACCGAGACCGTCTCGCCTTTGGCCCGCAAGCTTTTGAGCAGCTGGGCGAGGAAGCTTACGGCGCTTCTGTGAAACGGCTCCTGTTCTTTTTTCCGGATTGCCTTCCAGACGGTATCGTAGTAGTTGACATACGGCATGCCGCTCGCGTAGCCGCTCAGCTGGTCGGCCTCGCGGAACGTGTAGACCATCGGATACACCTTTTCATCTTTGACCTGCTTGACCTGATACGGATGGCTTCGCTCCTCGATCAGGCCATATGTATGAAAGCCGCCCGTCACGACGAGGATTTTGCCGTACTTTTCGCGTGCCTCTGCGATGCGCATCTTCATGTGCGCCTCGCGAATCAGATGCCCTTCTGCCGCAAGCGTCTCCTCTGCATAGCATTGACGTGACAGGTAGCAGTAGGTGAACACCTCGCGGACGAACGCATCGGTCGGTTTGCGGATGCCGCCGATCTCAAACACGCGCTCCCACAATTCATCGAAATTGCGGCAGCGCATCGCCTCGCACAGCCGCTTGATGAACGCCGAGCTGGTCAACAGCTTTTCGTCCTGATACGAAACCTTTTCATTCTCCCGTTTGATGTCGTGTCCATGCTCCAGACTCTCCAGCCGGCTCCCATACCCGAGATCGATGAAACGGGCGGGAATGCCGAGACGGCGCGCTTCCTTCATCGCCACGTACTCGGGGGAGTAAGCAAGCAGCGGGAAATAGCACGAATAGTTGTGCTGTTCGACCGAGTAAGCGTAGTAAATGCTGACCGGCGGCTTGGTGTCTTCATGTGAGAGCACATCGATGATAGGATTGCTGTTGTCCGGCCCCTCGATCAGGATGATCTGCGGCTGGTAGGCCGCGATCGTCTGGAGCAAATGATAGGAGCAGGCGGGACTATGATGGCGGATCGGGAAGTAGACGACCTGCTGGGCAAAATCAAAGACACGCGCTGCAAACAGCTCCGCTATCGAATCCATTTCTTCTCGTTGTAATACGCTTCCCATAGGCCCGCATCCTTCGCTCGTTCTTTCACTACCTTCGAGAAATAGGTCTTCAGCACATTGATGTCTTTGTGGTTTTCCTTGGCGACGGCGCCAAGCATGTTCTGCACCAGCCGCTCGAGCGAAATCGCCTTGTCGTCATAATAGTGTGCGGTCATGGCGCTTTGCACATAGACGGACACCGCCTCTGCCGTGCTCATTACGGTTTGCGGCGTATCGATTTTGTAGCCTTCCCGCGTCTGTCCGGTGCGCAGTTCCAAAAACGTCGTCGCCAAAATTTCGATAATCTCCTGATTCAGCTCGATGTCGATGCCGCTTTGCTGCAAAATGTTGCGCGACTGGGCTTCGATGATCTGCGCCTCCATTTTCACATGGTTGATCGGGAAGATCGTTTCGAAGTTGAAGCGGCGCTTCAAGGCGCTGCTCATTTCGTTGACGCCTTTGTCGCGGATGTTGGCGGTCGCGATGATGTTGAAGCCAGGTTTGGCGAACAAAATGCCGTCCGCAAGCTCCGGAATGTTCATCACCTTGTCGCTCAGGATGCTGATCAACACGTCCTGCACCTCAAACGGGCAGCGCGTGATTTCCTCGAAGCGGGTGATGATCCCTTTCTTCATCCCGGTATACAAAGGTGACGGGACCAATGCCTCATACGTTGGCCCTTTGTCGAGCAGCATCGCGTAATTCCAGGAATATTTGATCATGTCTTCCGTCGTACCCGCAGTCCCCTGGATCGTATTGGTGCTGGTGCCGGAAATCGCGGCGGACAACAGCTCCGACAGCATCGTTTTGGCCGTACCCGGTTCCCCGACCAGCATCAGCCCGCGGTTGCCTGCCAGAGCGACCACGGCGCGCTCGATCATCACATCGTCGCCGTAAAATTTTTTGCTGATCGTCACGCTCTCTCCGTTGAGCACAAGCGGCTTCGCGGTTCCCAGAATGAAGTCGCGGACGGCTTTCGGCGACAGGAGCCAATTCGGCGGCTTCGCACCCGTGTCGTTTGCCCGCAGCGCCTCCAGCTCTTTTTCATACAACACTTCCATTGGCGGTTTCATCGTTTCCATGCTCGCGTCGTCCTTCCTCTCCTCTATTGCGTTACTCCGCTGCTCCTTTTACTTCTATTTGGCGGCTATACGAAAAATGATACGGTACGGTGTGGCTTTCATGAAAATCATTCTCAATAGCCAGCGTATAAGGTTTGCTTGCGCGCGGTTATCGTCCGTTTTTTCGGGAATGTCGGTATTGGTCCATACCTGTCCATCATAACAAGCAGAACTTTCCCTGCAATGAACGAAAAGTATGATTTTTCCAGTCGCCAAATCGCGCTTGTAAGTCATACGTTCCGGCTTCACGCTTCGTTTCGGCTTTTTGGAACCAATCGATGGCGAGTTTGTGAAAAATAGACGTGGTTATTTTTACTATATCGTGTTGACATGGTTAGTTTTACCTGGTGATCGAGACCGTCGTCCCGAGCTTTCAGGCGGACCGCTCCAATTTCGGCAAAAAGCTCGTGTCGACACAAGCGCGCAAAGGGATTATCGAGATCGCCACAGATGCGCAGGGACGTGTGAAATATTCCAACAGCACCTCACAGTCAAAAGCAAAGCTGTACCGCTTTACCGACTATGTTCCACCGTTGACCATCTACTAATTTTTTTAAACTTTGACATGGTGATTTTAACAATGTCATAAATACAAACTCATTGGAGGGCTTATCCATGAATAAAAAAGCATTGATCGTCATCGACTATACGAATGATTTTGTGGCTGCGGACGGCGCCTTGACTTGCGGCGAGCCTGCGCAGCGCATCGAACAGCGGATCGTGTCGCTTGCACGCACCCATCTTGCGCAAGGCGATTACGTCGTGATGGCGGTTGATTGCCACCAGACCCATGATCCGCTCCATCCGGAAAGCGCGCTCTATCCCCCGCACAACATCGTCGGAACCGCAGGCCGCCAGCTTTATGGCGAATTGGACGGCTTCTACCGACAAAACCGAGATGCGGTTGAATGGATGGATAAAACCCGCTACGACGCTTTTGCCGGAACCGATCTGGCGCTGAAGCTGCACGCGCGGGGCATTCGCGAACTCCATCTGGCAGGCGTCTGCACGGACATTTGCGTGCTGCACACCGCGATCTCGGCCTGGTACCAAGGATTCGTACCGGTCATTCATGCGGACGCGGTCGCCAGCTTCAATCCGGCAGGACACGAATGGGCACTGCGTCACTTTGCGAACCAACTGGGCGTATCTGTCGTATCCGCCCGCGCAGATCAATAAGAAGAAAGGATGAAACCATGATGAACATGCCCAAAACCATTTTCGACGCCATCGACCCGAGAGTATACCGCTATGTCCACCTGTGCCGCGCTTGCCAGCAGCCGAGCTTCCGTATCTCCACCGAGGTCAATCCGTGCGCGGTGTGCGGCGAGACGCACGCGTTTGAAATCTTCCCGTTTTACGATCCTTCCCGCGATTACGGGCTCGATGTGGATGAGTATGCGATCAACATGATGTACGCCTTCTACAAAAAAGGGTTGCACCGGACACAGGTCGTGTTCGACGATTTTTACCGCAAAGCCCCGTTTGTCAAAGCGTCTGCCGATTTTTCCGGCGAGCTTGGCGGCTATGTCGCCTTTG
Organism: Brevibacillus fluminis; assembly: GCF_052072235.1. Taxonomy (GTDB): domain Bacteria; phylum Bacillota; class Bacilli; order Brevibacillales; family Brevibacillaceae; genus Brevibacillus_D; species Brevibacillus_D fluminis_A. The sequence goes on from NZ_CM125436.1 coordinate 3,674,122, forward strand.
GCGGATTGCATCAGCTCATCGATATTGTCCGGCATTTGTACTTCAATGAGGCGGATATTGCCTACTTGCGGGAAAAAAAGCGGTATGACGAAGCGTTTTTGGACGAATTGCGCAGCCTGCGGTTCACCGGCGAGCTGTTCGCCGCGGAGGAAGGCCAGCTTATCTTCCCGAATACTCCTTACATTCGCATCGTTTCGACGATCATGGAGTGCATCTGGATCGAGGCCCAGCTGCTGAATACGGTAAACAGCGAGTCGCTCCTCATGACCAAGGCGTCGCGGATCGTCACCGCCGCCAACGGGCAGAGCGTGATCGAGATGGGCAAACGCCGTGCCCAAGGGCGCGACGCTTCCGTGCAGGGCGCCCGCGCAGCTTACATCGCCGGCTTTGATTATTCGTCCAACATGAAGGCAGGCAAAAAATACGGCGTGCCGACAACCGGCACCCATGCCCATCTGTTCGTCCAGTTTTTTGCGAATGAGCTGGATGCCTTCCTCGCTTTCGCCGATGTGTTTCCGGCAAAAAGCATCTTGCTTGTCGATACGTACGACGTGCTCGGCTCCGGCATTCCGAACGCCATCCGCGTGGCGAAAGCGATGGAAGCGCGCGGGCAGAAGCTTACCGGCATCCGGCTCGACAGCGGCGACCTCGCCTTCCTGTCCAAGCGCGCCCGCACCATGCTCGACAACGCCGGATTGGCATATGTCAAAATCGCCGCCTCGAGCGATCTGGATGAGTACACGATCACCTCGCTCAAGCATCAGGGTGCCAAGATCGACATCTGGGGCATCGGCACCAAATACATCACCGCTTACGACACCCCGGCGCTTGGCGGCGTGCACAAGATCGTCGCGCGAAAGCAGGAGAACGATTGGCTCGCCTTGATCAAAATCTCGGAAAACCTCGACAAGATCATCAATCCGGGGCTGAAAAAAACGTACCGGCTGTACGACCCGAACGGAATGGCCAAAGGCGATTATTTGTGCCTCGCATCGGAGAGCCTGGAGGGGCTAAGCGAGATTACGCTGAAGCATCCGAGCAACCCGCTGAAAAGCAAGCGCGTCGCACATTTTACCGCAGTTGAACTGCTGGTGCCGATTTTCCAAAACGGACAGCTGGTGTACAACGTGCCGACGCTCGAGCAGACACGCGCCTTTCACCTGGCGCAAAAAAACACGTTTTGGGAAGAGTATTTGCGCCTCGATCATCCGGAAGTGTACCCTGTCGCGCTGTCGGATCAGCTGAAGGAATTGAAGGACCGTCTGATTCAGGCCAAACGGCAACACATCCAAACGGAATAAGAACGGGAGGAACCCTCATGCGCAGAATCGGGATTTATGGCAGCAGCTTCGATCCGATCACGTATTCGCACCTGTTCACCGCCTCGGCGGTGGCAAGCCGCAAGCGTCTGGACAAAGTCATTTTCACCCCATGCTCCTCGAAGCGCCGCGACAAGATGCTGCAGACGGAAGACCAGCACCGGCTGAACATGCTGGAGCTGGCGCTTTGTGCGTGCAAAACGAAAACAAACCGCTTCGGCGAGCCGCTGTTTGAAATTTCAACCGTGGAGCTGAACGCGCTGCCTGGCGAAACCTACACCTACGATACGATGGAGCATTTCCGCAAACAGTTTCCCGATGACGAGCTGTTCTTCATCATGGGGGCTGACCTGCTCGAAGGGCTGCCGAACTGGGGCAACGCCGAAAAGCTGGTGAAAAACCACCGCTTCATCGTCATGTCGCGGGAAGGCTACCACATCGACGACCTGATCGCGGCGCACCCGCTTCTGCGCAACAATGACGAGCAGTTTTTGACCATGTCCAAAGGAATCAGCATGGGCATCAGCTCAAGCTACATTCGCGGCGAAATCCGCAATGGCGGCGACCCCAGCTTTCTTTTGCCGGACGCCGTGCTCGCTTACATTTATCAAAATGGGTTGTATACACAGGAGGTTGTGTCGTAACAAATGAAGAGCGGAAGCAGCGCAAAAAACTGGTCCGGATCATTACCGAACCAGTTTTTATAGGGGCAAGATGATCGACAGCCGAATGACATGATCTTCATACTCCACGTCAATGGATCCCTGATGCAAGTCAACGATGCTTTTGGTAATGGCCAGCCCTAACCCTGCACCTGACTTGCCGGAGGTGCGAGAGGTGTCCACCCGATAAAATCGGTCAAACAATCGATGGACCTCCTCTTGGGAGAGAGCCTCGCATGGATTCGATACGGTCAGTTGTACGGAATCGTTGTGCCGGACCAATGCGACAAGAATGTTCCCCGGATGCGTACTGTATTTGATCGCATTGGTCAGCACATTTTCGAATGCCCGCACCATCAGATTGGGATCAACCGTTACCTTGATTGGTTCAGAAGGAAAGTCTTTTTGAAAGGTAACCTCGTGATCTCTCGCAATCGGGTCCAGTTCTTCGAGCAGTTGCCGCAGCATTTGATTCAGACTGACTGTTTCTTTTTTCAACGAAACTCCTTCATGATGCAGGCGTGTAAAATCAAATAAATCTTCGATCAACTTTTTTAATTGCTCTGATTTCCCATAGGCGATATCCACATACTCTTCTAATTGGGCCTGGCTTTTGTATTGATGGTCTTTCACCAACCGCATATAGCCCATGATCGACGTAAGCGGCGTGCGCAAGTCATGGGAAACGTTTGTTATAAGCTCATCCTTGACTTTCTCCGCCTGCCTCTCCCTTTCAATCATTTGGTCCAACTCCGAAGCCATGCGATTGATGCTGATGGCTAAAGCCCCCAGCTCGTCGTTGCTTTTTTCCTGGATGCGATATTGTAAATTCCCCTTCTCGATTTCCTTCACGCCATACGCAATCTCTTCCATTTCTTTCATTTTTCGCTTGGTAATCAAATAAAAACAGAGAAAAAAGGCAATCAACCCCAGCAGAAAGGGAGCCCAGCCGGGTTCCTTTACATAGATCACCGTTGCTTGTGGGACACCCTCTACAAGCAAGTAGGATTTGGCTCCATCCAAGGTCAGTGGATACAGCCTGGTCACGATCGGATGCTTATCGTGTCCATCCGGAGGCTTTTGGGCATCTTCCATCCTATGGGGAAGGTCGACATGCGTTTCGTTTACCCCGGCGGATTTATATTGAATGTTCCCCTCTGCATCGGTAATGAAGGCATGGAGCGGGGGGGTTTGTTTCAGCGCATTGAGCAAATAACGAATCAATTCGCTTTTCGTCAAGCGGTATTGTGATTTGCCGTCTCCAGGGACGGTCAGCCATTCTTCATCCCCTGTGTTTGACGGGAGCGATCGATTCAGGAACCTGCTCTTGAAAACAGGGTCTTTGTCTCCCAATTCGATGATGAGGGCGTTCCGATCTTGGTTCAACTCATTGAATTGCTTGACCAGCTCTCGTGCGCGCTCATTAATCGTGACGATCCCTTCCATAAAATCGAGTCTGCGCTCATTCGTAACGAAAAGCGGCCTTGTCACGAATCCGACAAGCACGGAAACAAGCACGCAGCATGCAAACGCAAAAATCAGCTGAATCCGGATGCTTGACTTGACTTGCTGCACAAGCGTGCCGGGGAAAAGCCGTTTTTTATGGCTCAATTTTGTAGCCGACCCCCCACACCGTTTTGATATATCGAGGCGATCTTGGATGATCCTCAAGCTTTTCACGCAAATTACGGATGTGGACCATGACGGTGTTATCCGACTCATAAAACGGTTCATTCCAGACGCGTTCGTATATTTTTTCCGTATTGAACACCACGCCAGGATTTCGTGCCAAAAGGGCCAAAATGGCAAATTCCCGTGGAGTCAGCTTGACTTCCTTGCCCTCTACGGTAACCGCGTGTGTCGTGACGTTGATCAACAAGTCATCAATGGCAATCACGTCCATCTGTTCGGGTGCATGGGTGTGCGGGTTACCGTCCGGTTGATTTAACCGGAGATAGCGTCGCAGCTGCGACTTCACTCGGGCCATCAATTCCAGCGGTTGAAACGGCTTCGTCACATAATCATCGGCTCCGGTGGTCAATCCCATAATTTTGTCCATATCCTGTGATTTCGCCGATAACATGATAATCGGCACATTTCTGCTTTCACGGATTTTCATGCACGCTTGAATCCCATCCAAGCGAGGCATCATGATGTCTAAGATCACCAAATGGACGGTTTCGTTTTCCAGGTACGAAAGCCCCTCCAATCCATCTGCTGCCTTCAATACGCGATAGCCATCATTTGTGAGATAAATCCCCAATAAATCGCGGATTTCTTTTTCATCATCAATGATGAGAATGGTTTCCTGGGCCACGGGACGCTCTCCCCTTTCTCTGGTTTTCAGTTTACCCGATGCCTCTTAAGAATCCCGCTAGAAATTCTGAAGGGTTTCTGAAGTTTCAGCGCGACCTTTCAGAAATTTTTCAGAGAGACTCTCATGATTCCTTAAGAACTTTTTTGTACCATGATAGCAGACGAGATCGCTCCTCTCTTTTGCAAAGAGGGACAGCGAGTATATCAGGAGGAAAACGAAAATGAATACACGGGAAATTGGGGACACCAAACAACAATGGATCCCCCAAAAAGAACGTCTATGGGTCATCGTTTCGATGATGATAGCGGTTGTGCTGGTGATTTGGCAGCTGTATGCGCTCTTGCAGCTTCCGGCAGAAACGATCGCGAGCAAAAGGTTCGAACATACGTTTAAAAACTTGGGCTCCAATGCACGAATCGCCTTGTTTTTTGTGCTGGCGAATTATGTTCTGCTGCTTGTCATGAGACTTCGCGTTCTGGCCGGTGCGCAAACGATCAAAAAAGTTCTGGCATCTCTGCTGCGTTTCGTCCGAAGATGGCATACGCCGGTCGCCATCATCGCGATCGCTTTTATTATCCTGCATACGGTCGCGGTCTTCCTGTATGGGTTGAAATTTGATTTTAGCAATGTGAGCGGGCTGCTTGCCTTGCTCGTCCTGCTTCCGGTTCCGGTCTCGGGCCTGTTCCGCTACCGGAGACTGGACCGGAAATGGCATTTGCGAACAGGCGTAGCGTTTGCCATCCTCTTTTTGCTTCATGCCTTTTTATAAGCATCAACAACAAAAAGCAACCGCCCGTCTTTCGTTCGCAGGCAGTTGCTTTTTTCCGTTGTACGCAATCAGTCAAACACAATGCCTTCCAGCACGCCTTCCCGCTCCAAATACGCACGCAGGTGGGCATAGCGCGGCTCGCGCCAAAATTCATCGGTCGCCACAAGCGCCGCCGTATCCTGGCGGGCCACCTCCAGCGCCTTGTAATCGGACAGCAGGTCGGCGATTTTGAACTCGGGCAGGCCGCTTTGCTTGGTGCCGAAAAAGTCGCCCGGCCCGCGCAGCTCCAAATCGCGCTGCGACAGCTCAAAACCGTCGTTCGTCTCGCACATGACCTGCATCCGCTCTTTGCCGACCTGTGACTTGGGGTCGGCGATCAAAAAGCAGTACGACTGCTCCGCTCCCCGTCCGACCCGTCCGCGCAGCTGATGCAATTGGGCCAAGCCAAAGCGCTCGGCGTCATAAATGATCATGCAGGTCGCATTCGGCACGTTCACCCCGACCTCGACGACCGTGGTCGAAACCAGCAGCTGCACCTCATTTGCGGCAAATGCCTGCATCACCGCATCTTTTTCCTTCGCGTGCAGCCGGCCGTGCATCAAGCCGACCTGGAATTCCGGATAGCAGTGGGTCAATTGCGCATGCAAATCGATCGCGTTTTGCACGTCCAGCTTTTCCGACTCTTCGATCAACGGGCAGATGACATAGGCTTGTCTGCCCCGTGCCAGTTCGCCGCGCACCCGTTCCAAAATCAGCGGAAACTGATCGTGCTTCACCCATTCCGTCTCAATCGGCTTGCGGCCCGCCGGCATCTCATCGATCGTCGACACGTCCATATCGCCAAAAGCCGTAATCGCGAGCGTTCGCGGGATCGGCGTCGCGGTCATGAACAACACGTCCGGAGACAAGCCTTTGTTGCGCAGCACGCGCCGCTGCTCGACCCCGAACCGGTGCTGCTCGTCCGTGATGACCAGGCCGAGGCGCTCGAAAAAGACATCCTCCTGAATCAAAGCGTGCGTGCCGACAACCACGTCGATCTGCCCTTCCTGCAGCGCAGCGATCGTTTCCCGCCGCCGCTTCGCCGTAAGCGAACCGGCCAGCAGCGCGACTTTGATCCCGTGCGGCTCCAATAGCGCGGTGAGCGATTGCACATGCTGTTCGGCCAGTATTTCCGTCGGCACCATCAATGCGCCCTGGTAGCCTGCCCGCACAGATGCGTAAAGGGCGATCGCGGCCACGACCGTTTTCCCCGAGCCGACATCCCCTTGCAGCAGCCGGTTCATCGCGTAATCGGCCTGCATGTCATCCAAAATTTCCTTGACCACGCGCTTTTGCGCACCGGTCAGCGGAAACGCGAGAAAGCGGACGAACTGGCGCACTTCTTCCATCGGGATGCTTTGCGCCATCCCGGCCGTCTGCTTGCGCGTAATCCGGCGCATCGCCTGCATTTTCAGCTGAAACAGGAACAATTCCTCGAACATCAGCGTGCGCCGGGCCATCCGCCCTTCCTCGACATTCGCCGGAAAATGGACGGTGGCGATCGCCTTTTGGCGCGGCATCAGGCGATAGCGCTCGATGTATTCCGCCGGCAGCACCTCGCTGATCTGGCTGCCGTACGTTTTTAACGCCTGCTCGATCAGCTTGCGCAATAGCGTGTGCGTCAGCTCGCCGCCAAGCGGGTAGATCGGGGCCAACTCGCCGCGCGTCTGCACGCGGGCCGAGTTCACCTCGGTCATTTCGTTCACCGTAATTTGCAGCTTGTTGCGATCCCATTTGCCGGTCACGAGAATTTCCTTGCCTGGTGACAAATGCTTTTTCACAAAGTTTTGGTTAAACCAGATCGCCGTCACGACCACCCGATCGATCACGAGCCGGACGGAGATGCGGGATTTTTTCTTGCCGTAGAAACGGACAGAGGGCTCGCTGTAGATCGTCCCCTGCAGCGTGACCCTCTCCTGATCCTTGATTTCGGTTAAATCTTTGACGCGATAATCTTCATAGCGGGACGGGAAATGCTCCAGCAGGTCGCGAATCGTCACGATTCCGATGCTCCCAAGCTCGGCCGCCCGCTCTTCACCTACCCCATGAAGCTCGATTACCGCAGAATCGAGTCCGGCCATCTTTATTTCGGAATTTGCACGCCGAAAACTTTCGCTTCGATCAGGCGGCCGGTTTGGGTAGCAGCCAGCCCTCCTTGCGCGGTTTCTTTCAGCGTATTCGGCATGGTGCAGCCGATCCGATACATTGCCTCGACCACTTCATCAGGCGGGATCACGCTCGTGATGCCAGCCAGCGCCATATCTGCGGCCACCGTTGCGATCGCAGCGCCCATCGCATTGCGCTTGACACAAGGCACCTCGACCAAGCCCGCGACAGGGTCGCACACCAAGCCCAGCATGTTTTTCAACGCGATGGCCACCGCTTGCCCGGATTGTTCCGGCGTGCCGCCAGCCATCTCCACGATTGCCGCTGCAGCCATCGCCGTCGCCGAACCGACCTCGGCCTGGCAGCCGCCCGCCGCGCCGGAAATGAACGCATTGTTGGCGATGCAAAAGCCGATCGCACCTGCTGTGAACAAATAGTCGACCATTTGCTCGCGCGTCGGCGACAGCTTTTCTGCAATCGCGAAAAGCGTCCCCGGCACGATCCCGCATGCCCCTGCCGTCGGCGTCGCCACGATCGTCCCCATCGCCGCATTCACTTCATTGACCGCGATCGCCATGCTTACCGCATTCAACAGTGTCGGACCGGAGAGAAACGGCTTTTCTTTCATATAGTTCTGCAGCTTCTTGGCGTCGCCGCCCGTCAAGCCGCTGTGCGAACGAATGTCCTCATGCAGCCCGCGCTGCACGGCGCTCTCCATGACATCCAGATTTTTGATCATCTCTTCCATGATTGCCTCGCGCGTGCGCTGGGAGACTTGCATCTCCGCCTCGATCATCACCTGTGAAATCCGCTTGTTTTGCGACTGCGCCATTTCAACCAATTCTGCTATATTGCGAAACATCAAACCCCAACTCCTTGTGCGAAAAGAAATACGTGCTCGATTAGCTAGGTGAAAGCAAGGAGACGCGATAGATCGACGGGATGCGCTCCATTTGCTCCAAAATGTCCGGTGCAATCATCGAATCGACCTCGATCGCCATCAGCGCCTTGGACCCGCGCGCATGGCGCGACATTTCCATCGAACCGATGTTGATCTGGCGCTCGCTCAGTATTTTGGCAACCGACGCGATCATCCCGAAGCGATCCTCATGCAAAACCATCAGCGTCTGCGTATTGAAGCCAAGCTGAACCGCGAACCCGTCAATTTCGGTGATCTCGATTTTGCCGCCACCGATGGAGACCCCTACCACCTCTGTTACGCCCTGCTCGTCTTCAAGCCGGATGCGCGATGTGTTGGGATGCTCCGTCACCGTCTCGGAAACGTGCAGGGAAATGTCGATGCCTTGTTCCTTGGCGATGCGCAGCGATTCTTTCAAACGCGTATCATACGTGTCGAAATCGAGAATCCCCGCTACCGTCGCCACGTCAGAGCCGTGTCCCTGGTACGTTTTGGCAAACGAGCCGTAAAAGGTGATGTCCGCCTTTTTCGGCTGGCGGCCAAACAGGCCGCGGGCAATCCGCCCGATTCTCGCTGCTCCGGCGGTATGCGAACTGGACGGCCCGACCATCACCGGGCCGATAATATCAAATACACTTTTATATTTCACGCGAGCTTTCCTCCCCCGACACACTTCAAACCCATAGTACAGTATATCATGTCGGGATGAAAGCGCTACATGTGCTGTGCGCATCAGGCATCGGCTGGAAGCGGATTTCGTATCACACTACGCGGCTGTCTTTCGCTTTTCATCGCGCGTCAAGGCAGGAAGCACCAGCGCGTAGTAGAGGCCGACCAGCAAAACGCAAATCCCGAGCAGCACATACAAGACATCGACCGACACCCACAAAGGAAAAACAAGCGCAACGAAGCCTAAGGCGAGCGATTGGGCCAGCATCATCAGCGGTTCGATCCAAGCGCTGACCCGCCCCATTTTGCTCGCTTCGACCAACTCGGGAATCCATCCGCCCAGCACGACATTCACCGGCGCCAAAATGGCCCCGATGACCAGTACAAGCGACAAAAATACCCATATGTTAGAAGTTGCGCCGAGCAGAAGCGTTAAGCCGCCCGCAAGCAAGAGTCCGGCAACAAGCACCTTCACCTTCGAAAACGTTTTGATCAGCGTAGCTCCGGCTGCACTTCCGCACAAAAAATCGATGCCGAGGAAAAGCGTGATCAAGGCCGAATACGCCTGATAATGCGCGGGACTCAGCTTGTATTTCATGGTAAACAGCGGCAGCACGGCAAACATCCCGTTGACCGCCCCGAATACGAAAAATCCGGAGATAATCGCAAGCAGCAGTTTGTTGCCCTTCATGTACGTCCAGCCCGCAAAAAAATCGGCGAAAATTCGGCGCATGCCCAGCTCGCCCGGTTTGATTTTCCCATTCGGGAGGCGAACCTCCTGCGTGAACGCGCATCGCGACACCAAGATCCCGGAGACCAAAAAACTGATCCCGTCGATGATGACCGCCCCCTCGATTCCGAGGTAATGATACGTCGCCGCCCCGAGCCCCATGCCAAATACCATGAACAGCCCCATCACCGTTTGATTCAAGCCCGCCGCTTGCACATACTGTTCTTCCGTCATGATGCCTTGCAGCAAGCCCATTTCGGCCGGCGCGAAAAATTTGGCAACCGCGCTGCGCAAAAACAGGATCGCAAACGAGAGCACGAGCCAATTTTCATGCACCGCAATAAGCAAAAGCAGGGTGAGGCCGGCGCGAATCCAGTCGCTGTTTGCCGCAATGCGCTTGCGGTCGAGCCGGTCCGCCAGCACCCCGACAAACCAAAAAACGAACATCGTCGGCAGCGCGTACATCAGCTCGGCGACCGTCGCATAGTAGGGCTGGGAGCCAAACCGGTCGAGCAAATAAAACGCAAAAGCCATATTGCCGACGACGGTTCCAAGCTGCGAGGCGAAGCTGGCCAAAAACATTTTCGTAAAGTTGGCGTTTGTAAACAATTCCATCGAAAACACTCCCGTTCTTTTGCTTGGGTGGGGCTGCTGCGCTATGCGCGTACGCCGAGCGAATGCTTGAGAAAGGCAAGCAGCGCGTCAATCTGCTGCGGCACCTCGATGTGCTCCGCGCCGATTGCCAGCGCGTGTGCCATGATGCCCTCCAGCTGCGAGGCAGCCATCCGCGCGAGCAGCGATAACGGCATGTTCGGGGCGAATTCCCCGCGAGTAACCCCCTGTTCAAACATCTCTTCGAGGTCCGCAATCGATTGATCGTAGCGGCGAGTCAAAATCGCACGACGCTCGCTCTCACGCCAGCCCGCAATGAAATATTCGTAATAAGCGGGCGCCACACTGTTTGGCAGCTCCGTAATATCCATGATTTGCTTGGTGAACAGCGCCTCCACAGCTGCCCAGACCGTTGGTGACGTTTCCAGCAGTTCATGAAGCGCACGCCCGTTTTCCGCGTCCATCCGCTCCATATAGCCTTGGAAAATCTCCTCTTTCGATTGAAAGTAAAGATAAATCCAGCCACGGCTCATTTCGGCTTCCTCCACGATATCTTTAAGCGTTGCCTGCTCATAGCCTTTTCGGATGAATACACGTTCTGCAGCAGCAAAAATTTGCTGCTTGCGCTGTTCCTTTTGTTCATCAGAGATTTTGGGGGACATCGGAAAAACTCCTCTCACGGTCATGTTTTGCCATACGCATGAAAGCCATCGCCCAACAAGCGACAGGCAAAAAATAAATGAGCCTCATGTCATTTATAATAATGACACGCGGTTCATTTTGCAAGATAGTTTAGAAAATGTTGGCCCAACCGACGCTCCCCTGCAGACACGTACTCGAAAAGGCTCTATACTGCGAAGTACAGCCAATCGATCAGGCAAGAGAGGAGGCCTTTCGATGGAGCAAGCCGCACAGCGCTATCACTGCTGCGCAACCTGCCAGCATTTCGAGGTGATCAAGGAAGCCGGGATAAAGACGACGTACCGTTGCCAACGTCTCGGCTATCAAACACAGCCGTCCTATCAATTCAACTGCTGGAGCCCGAAAGCATCCGTGGCGGCAAAAATCGAACGCGAGCGCCAGGCAAGCGAAGCCGATGGCCCGGAACGCACCTAAGCCTCTCCACATGAAAAAACACAGATGCGCAAGCCAGCATCTGTGTTTTTTCTCTTTTTCGCGATTGTCGATTAAACCAGCACGTATGCGCCAGGGCCGACCAATGCGACGCCGACCGCGATCGCGATCAGAATGACGTTATACTCAATCCCGCCGGATGTGACCCAGAAACCGTTTTTGCCATGGACGGAGAAAATCGCCACCAGCATGGTAATGACGATGAGCGCTGCCCCCAGCCATGTGAATGTGCCAGCCGCGAACAGCAATCCGCCGACAAGCTCGCCAGCACCGGCGAGGAATGCCATCAGTACGCCCGGACGGATACCGATGGATTCCAGCCAGCCGCCTGTTCCTTTCAAGCCGTGTCCGCCGAACCAGCCGAACAGTTTTTGTGTGCCGTGTGCTGCGAAAATGAGACCGACCACCAAACGAATGAGTAAAAGTCCAAGGTTTGCCATTTTGTTTGACCTCCATGATGTTTTTTTGTAATGAACTAACTTTATGTAAGTATCATACGGAAACTACTTACTTTTGTCAAGTAACTATATTTATATGTTTACAGCTGGGAAAATCTTACTTTTTGCGAAAAACGCGACTGGTCTGAGTGAACATAAAAAACCTCTTCTCTACCCACAATGGTAGAAAAGAGGTTTTGCCTCGCACCGTTCTATGCTTTTGCAATGACGAATCCCAACGTTCCGGGGCCTGCATGCGCGCCGATCACAGCGCCAAGCTCCACCAAAAAGGAGTCTGTCACCGTGAATTCCTGCTTCAGCTTCTCTAGCAATTCTGCAGCTTCCGCTTCGGCATCGGCGTGAACGATCCCGAGCACGACCGGCTCGCCTTTGGCATACGCCTGCAGCTCTTCGACAATCCGCGCGATCGCTTTTTTCGTGCCGCGAACCTTGTCCACCGGAAAGACCGTGCCGGCCGAATCGAGAGACAGGATCGGCTTGATATTCAAAAGCGAACCGATCAAGGCGGACGCTTTGCCGATCCGCCCGCCTTTTTGCAAGTACGTCAGCGTGTCGACCAAAAAGAACACCTGGACGGTATCCAACATGTGTCCGATGAGATCGAGCACCTGCTGCTTGGTCTTGCCCGCTTTGGCCGCGCGGGCAGCCTGAACAGCGGCATAGCCATACAAATACGATGCTTTCCGGGAGTCGATGATGGTGATGTCCACCGCTTCCTCCAGCATCGATTTGCCGATCAAGGCGGACTGATACGTGCCGGACAAGGCGGCAGAGAGCATCAGCGCAATGATTTGCACATCAGGCCCATGCTCGTCCACAATTTTTTTAAAGCATTCCGCGAACTCGAGCGGCGATGGCTGCGAGGTTGTCGCAAGCTCACCCGTCTCACGCAGCTTTTGATAAAACGCTGCCGGCTTGATCGTCACCCAGTCCACATACGTTTCCTGGCCGAGATTCACCTTCAGCGGTACGTTGATAATTCCCCACTCCGCGCGCTTCGCATCGTCGATGTCCGCTGCGCTGTCTGTTACAATGACAATCGGTGGCATCGTGCACCTTCCTCTTTCCTTATTCCACCGCAAAAATGAACGGATAGAGCGGCTGCCCGCCGTAGGCGACCTCCGCCTCTACGTCCGGATGATCGTCCGTCAATTGCGCGAGCAGCGCTTCGCCCTGCTCGTCTTGCGTTCCTTCCCCGAGCAAAATGGAGACGATCCCCGTGTCCTCGTCCACCATGCTGCGCAACAGCTCTTTGGCTGTTTCCATCAGATCCGCCTGCGCGGTGACGATCGTGCCATCGGCAATCCCGATGAAGTCGCCTTCCTTGATTTCCACATCGCCCAGCTTCGTGTCGCGGACGGAATGCGTCACCAATCCGGTTTTCACCTGTGCAAGCGCGGCCGTCATCGTCGCTTGGTTCGTATCGAGTGATTCGCCGCCATCGAATGAGACGAGCGCGGTCATCCCCTGCGGGACGCTCTTGGTCGGGATGACGGCTACCGGTACGTCCACCAGCGCGGCCGATTGCTGGGCAGCCATGATAATATTGCTGTTGTTCGGCAAAATGATGAATTGCTCTGCAGAAAGCCCGTTCATGGCGTTGACGAAATCCTCTGTGCTCGGATTCATGGTCTGTCCGCCTTCGACGATCCGATGAGCGCCGAGGCTTTTGAAAATTTCCGCGATGCCTGGGCCAGCCGCCACCGCGATGATGCCGTATGGCAAGCGCTTTGACTCCGCTTGCGGAGCGGCAGCCTCTGCTGCCACCGGAACAGCGACGGCAGAATCGTGCTTCGTCGCTTCTTCCTTCACGATATTGGAATGCTGCTCGCGCATGTTTTCGATCTTTAACCTGTGCAGGCTGCCGTATTGCTGCGCGTAATTCAGCACCTCGCCGGGATGCTCCGCATGGATGTGGACTTTGACCACCTCGTCGTCGGAGACTACCAGGAGCGAATCGCCCATGCGATCCAGCTGGGCGCGGAACAGCGGCTCTGCAAACGCTTTCTTGTTTGGCTCCGTGCTGTCCGCAAGCCGAATCATGAACTCGGTGCAGTAGCCAAACGTTATATCCTCGGTTTTCATATGAAGCTGTGCGTTGTGCTGCTCTGCGACGAGCTGCTCCAGTTCCGCGACAGATGCCACCTGCTGGCCATGGTCCGCCTCATCCACAACCTCGCCGTGCAGCGCTTGCACGAATCCTTCGTAGATCAAAACCAGACCTTGCCCGCCGGAGTCGACCACGCCGACTTCTTTTAAAACCGGCAGGTACTCTGGCGTACGCGATAATGTAAGTTTTGCTTGCTCCAGCGTTTTCTCCATGACCGCCGTGAGGTTGTCCGAAACGCGGGCAGCCCGTACCGCCGTCTCCGCCGCTTCGCGGGCAACGGTCAAAATCGTGCCCTCCACCGGGCGCATGACAGCCTGGTACGCGGTATCGACACCTGCTTTCAGCGCATCGGCGAACTGGCGCGCCGTGATCCCGGCCTTGCCGCTCACCGACTTGCTGAAGCCGCGGAACAGCTGGGACAAAATCACGCCGGAATTGCCGCGCGCGCCCATCAACAGACCCTTCGCCAGCGTCTGCGCCGACTCACTCAGGTGAGGGGACTGCCGTTTGGCCAGCTCCTCCACGCCCGTCGTGAACGTCATATTCATATTGGTTCCGGTATCGCCATCCGGCACCGGAAACACATTTAAGGCATCTACCATTTTTACATTTGTGCGTAGCTTGGCGGCGCCCAGGAACACCATCTGGCTAAACAAATCTCCGTCAAGTTGCGTATGTACCACTTATGTTCCTCCCTTACGTATCCCGATCGGTACGTACTCCCTGCACGTAAATATTGATGGCTGCGACATCGATCCCGACCATCTGCTCCAACGTGTAACGAACGCGACGCTGGACGTTTCCCGCCACTTCTGATATTTTCGTACCATAGCTGACGATGATATGCATATCGAGGCTGACTTCACCATTTTGATTGAACACAACGACACCCTTGCTCAACGTTTCCAAGCCGAGCAATTCCGCAATGCCATCCTTCAGCGCTTTGCGCGAAGCCATTCCGACCAGGCCGAACACTTCCATCGCTGCACCGCCGGCAATCCGGGCGATCACATCTTCTGTTACGTCAATTTTTCCTAGAGGCGTACTCAATTCCACTGTCATGTCGGGAATCCTCCTTTAGAAAACGGCAAAAACCGTCATTATCACATTCGTATCCACTAATTCTACTATACGCCCTGATGAAAATGAAGCTTTTTCGGCCAAGCTGTCATGTTCTGTCGAAATCACTGTCAAGTATTGCAATTGACACTCCGCTATGCTACTATAACTGAGTGTTTGTAATAATGAAGAGTAGGCTTAGGCGTTCTCGCTTCACTTGCTTGAGGGAGGTGGAAATAGATGTCACGCAAATGTTTCGTAACAGGTAAATCTGCGAAAGCTGGAAACGCACGCTCCCACTCCATGCGCGCAACTCGCCGCACTTGGGGTGTTAACGTTCAAAAAGTGCGCATCCTGGTTGACGGTAAACCAAAACGCGTTTATGTCAGCACACGTGCACTGAAATCCGGTCTTGTAACCCGCGTATAGTCGTTTGTTCCCAAACGCAACGCAAAAAAGCACCTGCTCTGGTGCTTTTTTTCTTTTTCCCCGTATTCGATCCTGCTTCTTGCTCGGGCGAGACGGCTGGCACCATCACCCCCGATTCGGGGGAGTGGTCGCTTGCGCATGCTGTCATTTGTTTTTGTTGAAAGCCCCGATGACCGCACGCACCATACCGCCGATGAATTTGGGCAGCTTTATCGTATAAAACCGCATGTTCACCCCTCCTTGACGGATTACTTGATTACTTGGCAAACAAAAACCAACCAACCCCCATGAGTGATGCTCCGAGACCGGCATACATAACCCAAGCGGGAGTTGCGATGAGCAGAATGGTCATTCCCCCGACTGCTAGAGCAACCCCAAGCACGCGTCTTGCGGCGAACCCCTGGCGATAACGAAACGTGCGAAAGCCCATTCCATGCCACACCTCCCTGAATGGGTAGTTACGTGCCTTGGATAATACATCATATTCCGTAGAGGGGTAAACATGTGTCGGGACTGTCGACGCGTCCAAAAAAAAAGCGGGAAGAAAAGCTCTTACCTGACTACTTTATGCGAAAGAGCGGTAGTTGTTGCCTACAGCTCGTTTCTTCTCATGAATTATTTTTTGGCGCATGTCCCAGCAGCTTGATCGCGGAGGCGGCCATTACGGCGACGCCGTTTGCGAGGGTGCCGAGGTCAAAGCGCATCTGCGGATGGTGCAAGCCTGGCGAAAGCCCGGTGCCAAGCCCGATCATCGTGGTGGCAAGCCCCGGTTTTTCGACCGCATAGCAGTGGAAATCCTCGCCGCCCGGCGTGACCGGAGCAGGGGCAAGCTTTTCCTCGCCGAGCGTCTCTACGATCGCGCTTGCCACAAGCTGCTCCATCTCTCGATTGGGGACAGCCGCATGGAGCTGCATGACAGGCTCCAGCTCGACGACAGCACCGTTGGCGGTCGCAGCGGCCTCGATCGCCTGCAAGACGCGTGCGAGCAGCCATTCCATCGCCTCATTGGTTTGCGCGCGCAAATCGAGGCCGAACTGCGCTTCATCCGGGATAATGTTGAGATTGTCGCCGCCTGCCTTCACCATCGTCACTTTGGCCGACATCGGGGTTGTCGGATCGACTTTTACCGCATTGACGGCCGTGATCAAAAGCGAGAGCGCATCCACCACGTTCGTGCCGAGATTCGGGCGCGCAGCATGCGCCTGCTCCCCTTTCAGCTTGCCGCGCACCTGCGCGATGGCACCGTGGCGAATCGCCGGAGCAGCCGAGCCTGACGGCACCTCAAAGTAAGGGCGCACGTGGATGCCGATCAAATGATCGAGGTCGTCGATCACGCCGCGCTGCACGAGCGCGCGCGCCCCTTCCCCCGTTTCCTCGGCCGGCTGAAAGATGACCTTGAGCCGTCCTTGCAGCTCGACGCCAAGCTCTTTCACACAGCGCAGCGCATGCAAGGCCATGGTCATATGCGCATCGTGGCCGCACGAGTGGTTCGCCTGCCACTTCCCGTCGACCAGTTGCCAAAGCGCGTCCATATCGGCGCGCAGTCCGACGACCGGCGTTGCCTCCGCTTCCCCTGCATACGCGATGACGCCGGTACTATCGGAGAATGTCTCATACGCGACGCCCATCGCTTCCAGTTCGCGGCACAGGTATGCCGTCGAGCGGTGCTCTTGCCAGCTGACCTCGGCCAGAGCGTGCAGGTCATGATACGTTGCTTCCATTTTTTCCCGATTCGCTTCTATCCATTGCTTCAACTGGTCGATCATGGCCCTCACCCTGTTATCATTTTGTTCACTTGTCCGGTAATCATCAGCATGGCTTGCAGGACAGGCATCATGGCTGTCATATCGGCGGAGCGGAAACGCACGGTCCGTCCGTCCACCAGCTCGACGCCCGGCATCCAGCTGACGGCAGTGGCGAACTGCGTCTTGGTAAACTCCACCTCGATCGTATTGTCCGCCTGTTGCGCAAGCGGCTGCACCAGATGCCGATTGAGCAGCGCTTCTTTGGCCTGCTGACGGATCAAGGCCCGCGCGCGCACCGGATGCATGGCGTGTGATGATAGTCCGGTGATTCCGGCTTTCACCGCGACGGTAAAGACACCGGGAATATCTGCCTGCACCTCCTCCGCTGTCTGCGTATCGCCGGTGACCAGCACGACCGGAACGCCGAAGGCACCGGCAACCGCCGCATTCAGGCCGGCCTCGCCCACTTCTTTGCCGTTGAGGACCAGACGATGGATCGCAAGGCCCGAAAGCGTATGGTTCATTACGGCCTCGCCTGTGCCGGCACGCCCGTGATAGCCGATGAAAAAGGCGGCGTCGCAAGTCGAGTCGATTCCTTGCATCATGCAAAGCGGCTTGAAGAAGCCGCGGATCACATCCGCCTGCGGGTGCAGCTCTTCCAAAATCAGATTGTTCATCGGGCCGTGCGATTCGTTGACGATGATCTCGGTCGCCCCGGCTTCCAGAGCCCCTTCGATCGCCGCGTTCACATCTTGCGTCAACAGGCGGCGGCCCGCTTCATAATGACGGCGGCCCGGAATGACATCCTCCCATTCCGCAAGGCCAGAAATCCCTTCCATATCGAGCGAAATGAATACTTTCATGCGTAACGTCCCCCCGTCCCTTTTATCCGGCTGCCGGCAGCTGCCGCGAGCCCAGCGCACAGCGGATGATCGTTCCGTCTGCGCTTCGTACAAAGCGTACGATCGTATCCACATTGCGCACCGTAAACAGAAACGCGTCCTCGCCGATGGGCGTAAGCGGCAGCTCTTGGCCGCCCATCGCGAGCACAAGCCGTTCGTTTTCCTCATCAAATGTGACCGTCGCTTGGTCGCCTTCCCCTGATTGGAACGTGCCGACCGATTGCCGCAGCACGTCAAGCGGCGCTTCATAGGAGGCAAAGGTCGCGTACGGTGTCTCCAGCGGACGCCCCAGCAGGCTGTTCAGCAAGCCAAGCGTCAATGCCTGGATGGGCGCATCCGATATGTTGGTCAAAAGAATGCCCGTGATGCCAGCTTCCGGCACGATCAGCATGTGCGCGGTAACGCCCTTGATTCCGCCCGTATGCTGGATCAGCGTCGCATTCTCCCCGAACGGCTGAATGCCGAGTCCGTAGCCATAGCTTTTCAGCGCATCCACTTTGGCAAAAGGCGTGACCATTTCGGCAACGCTCGCTTCCGACAAAATCCGCACGCCGTTTGCGCTGCCGCCCGTCCGATACATGTCCGCATAGCGCAGCATATCCCGCGCGGAAGCTTTGAGAAATCCTGCGGCACGCATCGCCGGCGCATCCCACCAGATCGGTGTGCGCAGCACTTCCTTGACGCCGTCTTTCGTACGCGCGGAGTAAAGCACGGAGTAGTTTTGATCGTCCCCCAGCTCCTCGATGTGAAAGACGGTGCGCGTCAGTCCGAGCGGCTCCAAAATGTGTTCCTTCACATAGTCTTCATACGGTTGGCCGCTAACGCGCTCGATGATCGCCCCCAACAGGGCATAGGCGTCATTGGAGTAGCTGAACTCGGTTCCCGGCGCACCGAGCAGTTCGATAGGCTGCCTGGCGATATAGTCCATCAGCTGCTCATACGTATGAATCGGTTCCACCCCTTGCAGCTCGGGCAGCGCCAGCAGCTCCTCTGCCGCCGGATCATCCTTCATGCTTGCGAGCATGCCGGGGAACAGCGACGAAAGCGGCGGCAGCCCGAGCGTGTGCGTCATGAAGTGTTGGATCGTGATTGCTTTTGTATGCGACTCGTCCGGCGTGCGGAATTCGGGCAAATACGTCACGACCGGATCATGGATGGAGAGCTTCCCTGCCTCCTGAAGCTGCATGATCGCTGCACATGTGTACGATTTCGTAATCGAGCCGATCCCGAACACCGTATCCAGGTCGATCGGCGCCTGTTCTTCGCGATCCCGATAGCCAAACGATTTTTCGTAAATCAGCTCACCGTCTTTGGCGACAGCAACGATCGCTCCCGGTACCTGCACCTCGTCGATCAGCTTTTGGGCATACGCTTCAAACGATTTTTCCCATACATGCGTTCCCATGTCACGCCTCCCCGGTCAATTTGAGCAGCTGGCGGAAATGGAAGGCGACCCGGTTGACGATGCCTTCCCCGTCGCGGTTGAAGCGAATCCATTTTTCCAAACCGGTCGGCGTCTGGAACACAAAACTGTCCGTGCCCACCGGCCTCAGCGGGAACGTCGCGCCGAGCACGGTCAGCGACAGCCCCGCCTCGTCTGCCGTAATCTCCAGCTTCTCCCCTTCTCCCGAACCGAACTGGCCGACATATTCCTGCAAAGAATCAGCGGAAACAGGCGAATCGGCATAACGCACGATCGGCTCCTCGACCGGCAGTCCTTGCGCCGTGTTCAGGGTCGCGGCCAAAAGCTCTGTCGACGGCGCTCCATCAAGATTGCACAGGACGACGCAGGTGATCCCCTGCTCAGGCACGATGCACATCTGCGCAGCGACTCCCTTGATCGCGCCGCCGTGCTCGACCAGCGTTCCGCCGCGAAAATCAGGCGTGACCATGAACCCGTAGCCGTAGTGGCGCCCCGGCTCCAGCCCGGCATAGTTGCCGATCATCTGCTCGACGCTTTCTTTGGTCAGAATTCGGGTTTCTCCGACCAATCCGCCGGTTCGAAAAATTTCGGCGTAGGCGAGCATATCCCGTCCCGTCGATTTCAAAAAGCCGGCCGCACGCATGGCGGGCGCATCCCACCAGATCGGCGCTGCGAACACTTCTTTGCCATTCTCGCCTTTTTTGCTCGTGTAGAGCGTGGCGATGTTCGGGTGGTTTTCCAGATCCTCGATCAAAAACACCGTGTTGGTCATTCCCGCCGGATCGAGCAGATGCTCTTTCACATAGCTTTCATACGATTGCCCGCTCACACGCTCGATGATCGCGCCAAGAAGCGCATACCCGTCGTTGCTGTAGCTGAACTCGGTCCCCGGCTCTCCCAGCAATTGGACATCAAGGCTGGCGATGTAATCCATCAGCTCGCCATAGGTGTCGATCGGCTCATGGGCGGTCAGGTCAATGCCAGTCGGCATTTCTTTCACCGCAGGGTCGATCTCCAAGCTGCGCCGCATCGCATAATAGAGGGACGGCAGCGACGGAAGGCCGGACGTATGCGACATCAGGTGGCCGATGGTGATCCTTCTGGTCAACGCTTCATCCGCGGTCCGAAACTCAGGCAAATAACCGGTAACCGGATCGGCAACCGAAAGCTTCCCCGCTTCCTGCAACTGCATGATCGCAACGCACGTGAACGATTTGGTGATCGACCCGATGCCAAACACCGTATCGAGCGTAATCTCGGTCTGCGACTCTGCATCGCCAAACCCAAGCCCTTTGGCAAACACGGTCTCGCCGTCTTTCGCAAATCCGATAAACGCTCCCGGCAGCTTGGCTTGCTCCATCAATTTCGCAGCATAGGCTTCCAAATGCTCCATCCTACACGTCCCCCTCTTCCTGTATTCGTTCCAGCACATAGGCATGCACAGGCCCTTCCGTTTTGAGCAGACCGACAGCGATGTAGCCTTGGGCAAAAGCGTCCTGGCACATCCGGCGAAGCGCCATACGCCACTCGGCCGCTATTTCCAGCTGTTCCTTTTTCAGCGAATGGATGGCAGCAGGGACCGCGAGCAGCATCCCGTCATGCTCGCCCACTCGGCCGCGAGCAAGCGGATGCGGGTACCCATTCGCCTCTTGCCAATCCAACACCCACGGATTGTCTTTCCATTTGCTTTCGACGAGCGGGACGCCTTCCACCCCGCGAGTTGCCCGCTCCCCCAGCAAATGCCACTCCAGCAAAAACCGGTCCGTCGGCAGCCCTTTGTTGATCCCGTCTTTCATTTCCCCGTAATACGATTCCATGTACGTCCTGACGATGCCGCCCAGCTTGCACAGGTTGAGATACGCGTTGCGCGCCTCCAGCGGATCATAGGTCCAGGTCATCTTCTCATAGCCATAGGCGATCGCCCATTCGCGCTGGCGCAGTTTGAGCTGTTTGCCGATGCCCCAGTCGCGGTACGCAGGCAAGATCCCGAGCATATGGGAGCAAAGGTGCGACTTCCCCGCTTTGAAGCCGGCAAAGCCGTAGCAAAAGCCGACCGGCTTCCCTTCATGGTAGGCAGCGATGACCACGCCTCCGTTATGAATGGCGGCCATCAGCTGCGGCACGGGCGTGATGTTTTTCTCCCCCCATACCGCAAGCTGCAGCATCTCGACTTCCTCCATCTGCACGGCGTCCGTGATCACGCGGTATTCCAATTCTGACTGCATGTGTGGTTCACCTCGGGCTTAGATCGTCACATTCGTGTGCGAATAGCTTTTTTCTTGTACTTTCAACGCTTCCACCGCTGACCAGTTGATCGCATAGCCGATCCCCGGTCCGTCCGGCACCGCCAAAATCCCGGGCCGCAGGAAATCCACTTCCGGTACGACGATATCCTGCGTCCAATAACGGCTCGAGGCGGAGGTGTCGCCAGGGATCGTGAAATTGGGCAATGAGGTGATCGCGATGTTGTGCGCCCGGCCCACACCGCTCTCCAGCATGCCGCCGCACCAGACGGGAACATCGTGCGCCTGGCAAAAGTCGTGGATTTTTTTCGCTTCCGTCAGCCCGCCGACGCGGCCTACCTTGATATTGATGATTTTGCAGCTGCCAAGCTCAATCGCACGTCGCGCATCCTCTGCCGTATGGATGCTCTCATCGAGGCAGATCGGCGTGTTCAGCTGGTGCTGCAGACGCGCATGGTCCACGATGTCATCATGGGCAAGCGGCTGCTCGATCATGATCAGGTTGTAGTGGTCAAGCTCCTTGATCCGATCGAGTTGATCGAGCGTATAGGCGGAATTGGCGTCCGCCATCAGCGGCAAGGAATCGCCAAACCGTTTGCGCAGCGCTTCGATCAGCGTGATGTCAAAGCCAGGCTTGATTTTGACTTTGATCTTCTTGTACCCATCCGCGACGAATCCTTCCACCTTCCGGATCACGTCCTCGACGGATGGCTCGATCCCGACGCTTACGCCGACATCGATTTCCTTGCGCTTTCCGCCCAGCGCATGTGCAAGCGACAAGCCTTGCTGCTTGGCGTACAAATCCCAAACCGCCCCTTCCAATGCCGCCTTCGCCATATTGTTGCGCCGGATCGAGGCAAACAGGCGATCCACATCTTCCGGGCGTTCGATCGGACTCTTCAGGAGCATCGGGATCATGATCGCGTCCAGCATATACAGAATCGTATCCGTCGTCTCTTCATTGTAGTAAGGGAACGGCATCGCTACGCTTTCGCCATACCCTGTCTCCCCCTCGCTGTGCGCGCTGATCAACAAAAAATCGCGTTTGGCCAAACGTCCGAAGCTCGCTTCAAACGGGTCCTTGAGCGGCACGTGCAGTCGTTTCCATTCGATTCGTTCGATCTTCATCATCATTCGCTCCTTTCGTCGGCCCCATACAGATGGCAAGCCACCATATGGTCATGCGCCACAGCCAATTCAACCGGCCGAACGCGTTTGCAAATCTCCATCGCGTGCCGGCAGCGGGGGTGGAAGGCGCAGCCTGTCGGCGGATTGGCTGGACTTGGCACATCGCCTCCCAGCACGATCCGCTCTTTTTTCTGATTGGGATTCGGTACCGGCACCGCTGACATCAGCGCCTGCGTGTACGGGTGCAGCGGTTCCGCGAACAGCCGCTTCTTGTCGGCGATCTCCACGATCCGGCCCAGGTACATGACGGCAATGCGATCGCTGATATGACGGATCACCCCGAGATCGTGCGAGATGAACAAGTAAGTGAGTCCAAGTTCTTCCTGCAAGTCTTGCAGCAGGTTTAAAATCTGCGCCTGGATCGAGACGTCCAGCGCTGACACCGGCTCATCGGCCACGATCAGCTTGGGCTTCACCGCGATCGCGCGGGCGATTCCGATGCGCTGCCGCTGCCCGCCGCTGAACTCGTGCGGATAGCGGTCGGCATGGGACGGATTCAACCCGACCATCGCAAGCAGCTCCATGACCATCTGCCGCAAGCGGCGCGGATCGCTTTGCGGTTCGCCAACGTGCAGCGCTTCCGCCAAAATCGAGGAAACCGTCAGCCGCGGGTTCAGCGAGGCATACGGATCTTGAAAAATGATCTGCATCTGGCTGCGCATCTCGCGCAGCCTCGCCTGCGGCATGTCGATCAGCTCTTCCCCGCCAAATCGCACGGAGCCATCGCTCGGCTGAACAAGCCGCAAAATGCTCCGCCCTGTTGTCGACTTGCCGCAGCCGCTTTCGCCGACGATGCCGAGCGTCTCTTTCTGCTTCAACCGAAACGACACGCCGTCCACCGCCTTGACATGGCCGGACGGCTGCCCGAAAAATCCTTTTTTCAGCGGAAAATATGTTTTGAGGTTTTCGACGACAAGCAGATTTTCGCTCATATCGCCACCTCCTTGTCGACATACATCCAGCAGCGAACCGCCTGTTTGCCCGTCCGGATCACCGGCGGCTTTTCCTGCACGCATCGGTCCGTGACATGTTTGCAGCGGGAGCGGAACGGACAGCCGCCCGAGATTTCGCCCAATACCGGCACATTCCCCTCGATCGGCGTCAGCCTGCTGTGCTCCGTCTCCAGGCTCGGGATCGATTGGAGCAATCCGACGGTGTACGGATGCTTCGGATTGGCAAAAATCGTTTGCACATCCGCCTCCTCCACAATCTCGCCGTAATACATGACCATCACGCGATCGGCCATCTCCGCAACCACGCCCAAATCGTGGGTAATCAGCAGGATGGCGGTGTGCGCAGTCTGTTTCAGCCCGTTCATCAGATCGAGAATTTGCGCCTGAATCGTCACGTCCAACGCGGTGGTCGGCTCATCGGCGATCAGCAGATCCGGCTCGCACGCCATCGCCATCGCGATCATCACCCGCTGCTTCATTCCCCCTGACAGCTGGTGCGGATATTCGTTGACAATGGCCTCGGGGCGCGGAATGCCCACTTTTCGCAGCATCTCGATCGTCTTCGCACGCCGCTCCTGCTTGGAGTAGCCGGTATGCAGCCGGAACACCTCATCGATCTGCCGCCCGATGCTGTGCACCGGATTCAGCGATGTCATCGGCTCCTGAAAAATCATCGAGATGTCCCGCCCGCGAATCGCCCGCATCTCACGCTCCGCCAGCTGGTTGAGCACACTCCCTTTGAAGCGGATGCTGCCTTCAAGCGTACCGATTTTTTTGGAGATAAGCCCCATGATCGACAGGGACGTGACGCTTTTGCCGCTGCCCGATTCACCGACGAGTGCGACGGTTTCCCCTGCTTTGATCTGAAAGCTGACCTGATTCACGGCCGTAAACGCGCCACGCTCCGTTTTGAGAATCATGGACAGCCGATCGATGTCCAATACCGTCTCTTTCTCCTTCATCATGTCGACCCTCCATCCATGCGCTTGCGTTACTGGCTGATAAAATGCTCGTAGGCCGTCAGGGCCAAGCGGGCAATCAGCTGCTCCCCTTCTTTCACCGAACCGTTGCCTTGCGACAGTGCCGCGATGGTGAACGCGCCCTTGTCCTCGGGCAGATAGACGATGCCCACATCGTTCACCACGCTGCCGATCGTCCCGGACTTGCAAGCGATCACGGTTTTGTCCGGAAGCAAATACGGAATGCGATTGCGCAGCTGCTGTCTTTTCATGATGTCGAGGATACCGTCGCACGCCTCCTGCGAAACGAGCTGTCCCGTCGCGATCAGCTCAAGCAGCCTGCCCATGTCAGACGGCGTCGCCACGTTGTTTTTTGGACTCGGCTGAAAAATGAAATTGTCCGGATCGAAACCG
The DNA here is from genome assembly GCF_052072235.1 of Brevibacillus fluminis. Lineage (GTDB taxonomy): Bacteria > Bacillota > Bacilli > Brevibacillales > Brevibacillaceae > Brevibacillus_D > Brevibacillus_D fluminis_A. The sequence goes on from NZ_CM125436.1 coordinate 3,699,281, forward strand.
GTTTCCGCGAACTGCTTGTTCAGCTTGTCGACGCCGGCCTTGCCCTTTTTCTCACCGGCCAAGCCCGCGCCGATGCTCAAAAGCTCCCAGCAGTCGAATTTGACGGAAATGCCGTGTAAGCCCAGCTCCCGCATGAATGCCTCCACTCGCTCCTTGCCGACCAGCTCCATCACTTTGTCCGTCCCCACATTGTCGCTGACGATGATCATCAGCATCGCCAAATCGCGGATCGCCACTTCCACACCCGGCAGGAACTCCTTGAGTACCCCTGAGCCGGCGACCAGATCATCCTCGGTCAGGCGAATCCGCTCCTCCAACCGGAGCCTGCCCGCCTCGACATCGCGAAACAGCGTTGCCAAAATCGGCACCTTGAACGTGCTCGCCATCTGAAAATAGCGGTCCGCGTTCATACGCGCCTCTTCCTGTGTGCCGATATGCTTGACCGTAACGCCGAAAACCGCCGAAGATTCGGCCAACACAGCCTCCAGCTTTTCCTGCAAAGTCATCTGCAACCCACTTCCTTCCGACTGTCGTTATTTTGGGTCCAAAGCGTCCCGCAGGCCGTCGCCCAAGAGGTTAAAGCCCAGCACAACCAGCATGATCGCCATGCCAGGGAAAATCGACATCCACCACGCCTGCCCAAGGAACGCCTTGCCGACATACACCATGGCCCCCCATTCCGGCGCGGGCGGCTGTGCTCCGAGTCCGAGAAAGCTGAGCGCCGCAGCCGCCAAGATGCTGCTGCCAAACTGCACGGTCATCAGCACGATGATCGGCGACAAAATGTTCGGTAAAATATGTTTCCCCAATATGACTGCATCGCGGATGCCGAGCGCCCGCACCGCCTCTACATATTCTTTTTCGCGGATCGACAAGACGGACGCGCGCGTCACCCTGACATAGGACGGAATCACGGCGATCACGATGGCGATCATCGCATTGGTCAAGCCTGGCCCCAGCACGGCAATGATGGCAATCGCCAACAGCAAGGCGGGAAGCGCCAGCAAGATGTCCATTACCTGCATGATGTACATGTCCAAGCGGCGATAATAGCCTGCGATGACTCCCAGCGTAACGCCGATCGCCGAAGCGATGGTCACGGTGATCAGTCCGGTCAAAAGCGAAATGCGGCCGCCATACAGCAGCCGCGAAAAAATATCGCGACCAAAATCGTCGGTCCCGAGCAGATGCTTTGCCCCCGGTCCGACCATGCGATCCGAAAAATTCATCTGATCGATCGGATACGGGGCCAAAAGCGGCGCACAGACACATCCGATCGTGAAAAGCAGCAGGATGATGGCGCCGCCCATCGCCGTCTTGTTGCGAACCAATCGCTTTGCGACTTGCAGCCAGTAGGGAGGCGACGGGGTCACCGGCGATTCCACGGCGCGGATGGGAGGATGCGTTTCATGTCCCGCTTCCAGTCGGCTTACGTTTCCACTCACGTTCTCTCGCTCCTTCCTACTCGTATTTGATCCGTGGATCGAACAAGCTGTACAGCAAGTCGACAATCAGGTTGGTGATGGCAAACAGGAACGCGATGAAAAAGACCAGCCCTTGGATGGTCGGCAGATCGCGCTTGCCGATCGCCTCAATGGCGAGGCTGCCCAACCCTTGCAAGGAAAAAATCGTCTCCGTCACGACCGCACCGGCAAGCAGCGCCCCGAACTCCAGCCCGATCAATGTGATGACCGGAATCATCGCATTTTGCAGCCCGTGCAGCAGGACGACCGAACGCTGTGGCGCGCCTTTCGCATGTGCGGTACGCATGTAATCCTGTTTGATGACATCAAGCATGCTGGAGCGCGTCATGCGGGCGATCATCCCCGCTTCGCCCAATGCGAGCGTGACAGATGGCAGGATCAGCGAAAAAAATCCATCGTAGCCGGAAATCGGAAAGATCGGCAGCATGTAAGCGAAAATCCAGATGAGAAACAGCGCGATCCAAAAGCCTGGCGCCGAAATCCCGAGCAGGGAGAAAAACACGACAACCCGGTCCATCCACGTATTTTGCTTCACGGCGGCAATCACGCCGACGATGACCCCGATTACCGTCGCCAAAATCATGCTGTACAACGCCAGCTGAAACGTGACGGGAAAGCGGTCCACGATCTCTTGCCAAACCGTGTACCCGGTGATGTACGATGTCCCGAGATCCCCTTGCACAAGTCGGCCCAAAAAGCTGAAATATTGCACATACCACGGTTTATCCAGGCCAAGCTGCGCGTTTAATGCGGCAATCGCTTCGTCGGTGGGATAATCCCCGAGCAAATATTGCACGGGGTCCCCCGGAATCAGATGGACCAGCAGAAAGATGAGGATGGTGACGCCGAGTAGCGTCCCCAAGAGCGACAGCAATCTTCGGAAAAGGTATCGTTGCAAAACGCCCCATCCCCCTTTTGTTATTTCGTGATCTTGATATCTGCGAGCGGAATGTCGCTTGTGAACGGATTGAGCTTGTAGCCCTCGATATTGCGCGTAGCCGTCACCGATTCGCTCACGTACAGCGGTACCCATGGCGGATCTTTGACCAGCAGCTCCTCGGCTTCCTCATACACTTTCATCCGTTCCTCTTCTTTCAGCACCGTACGCCCTTTGGCAAGCAGCTCATCGACTTTCGGATTGGAATAGTGCACGCGCTTCGAGTTGTCGGTCTGCATCAGCAGGTAGAGGATGTCCGGATCGTTCAGCCCGAAATAAAGCAGGAACAGCTCATGGTTGCCTTTTGTCGTGCGATCCTTCACTGTTGCCACGTCGTGAACGGCAATTTTAATGTCGACGCCGATTTCTTTGAGCTGCGCTTGCAAAATTTGCGCGACACGCTGCAAGGCAGGGTCCTCCGGCAGAAGCAGTTCGAGCGAGAGCGGCTTGCCGTCCTTCTCGACGATGCCATCGCCGTTGCTGTCGGTGTAGCCTGCTTCTGCAAGCAGCTGCTTCGCTTTGTCTACGTTATGTGCATACATCTCTTTCGCCATGTTCTCGATTTTCTCGCTGTAACCGGGAATGGTCGGCGGCAGCGGGCCGAAGTTCGGCTTCGCGAATCCCGCCAGGGCAACCTGTATGATCGGGTCGCGGTCGACAGCCATGGCGATCGCCTGCTTGATGCGCACGTCTTTGAAAATTTCCTTTTGGTTGTTGAAGCCAAGGTACTTCATGCCTTGCTCCAGGCTCTTCTCGATTTTGGTTCCTGGAATGGCTTCCAATTCTTTCACGTACGTGCTTGGCACTTCTTGCAGGATGTTGATCGTGCCTTTTTTGAATTCGAGAATGCGCGTGTCGTCATCTTTTAAGAAACGGAAGACGACCTTGTCGACGTACGGTGCGCCCTTGTTGTCGGCATAAAGCGGTCCCCAGTTGTAATCCGGGTTTTTCACATAAGTGACCGATGCGCCGCGTTTCACTTCCGGATTCATGAACGGCCCTGTTGCGAGCGGCGCCTCCCCGAACTTGTCGCCTTTTTCTTTCAGGCGCTCCGGATCGAACGGCGACAGGAACGTTCCGACCAGCATGTTGGCGAATGGAGCAAACGGTTCCTTGAAGGTAATTTTGACCGTGTTTGCGTCGGGCGCCTCAATCTTGTCGATCGGCCCTGCCAAATCTTTGTTCGGCGAAATGCTGGCGAATCGCTCGATGGACGTTTTGACCGATTCGGCTGTCATCGGCGCACCCGACTGGAATTTGACATCTTTGCGCAAAATCAGCGTCCACACCTTGCCGTCGTCAGACACTTGCCAAGATTCAGCCAAATGCGGAATCAGCTTGCCCTGCATATCGCGGCTCAAAAGCGAATCATACGGCTGGCTGTTGGTATTGTCCAGCCATGTGGTTTTTTGCGGGTCCAATGTGTCCGGCTCGACGGGAGCGGCGATGACCAGCGTGCCGCCGGTTGTCGCTTCCGCCTTGCCCGGCGAGGCGGACGGTTCCGTCCCCGCTGGTTTGGTGCCAGTAGTGCCCGAACATGCTGCGAGAAGCAGTGTGACGCTAAGCCCGATCGTTGCCAGACTGCCGATGCGCCGCGTATGCTTTGCCATGAAGAATACCCCCCTTTGTGTATGGAAACCTTGGCTATGTGAATACTGGATAACCATTTTTTTCTGTGCGTTTACTCGTTTCGCTGGACGAACGGATAAAACTGCTCGCTCGTCTTGTCATACAGCTTGATCCGCTTTTGCGCCCGTTCCCGATCGACCTGGGTCACGCCGCTGACCAATGCGTTCAGCATGGTGAAAATCGCGGACATGCCCTTTAAGGTGGCAGGCGACGGCGTGGTGACTTTCAGCAGGACGTCTGCAAAAGGCCCGAGCGGCGACAGCTCGTGGTCGGTGATCGCCACGATCGTCACCCCTTTTTCCTTCGCCGCTTTGGCGAACTGCACCGTATCCTGCAAGTAGCGCGGGAAAACGAGCGCGATCATCAACCAGTCTTCATTCGCTTCTGAAATCAGATAGTTGGCATCATCCACCTGCCCGCGGTACAAATGCGTGTCGCCTTTGACGATGTTCAGCGCAAAGGAGAGCCAGTACGCGGACGCATAGCTGGTGCGGCCGCCCGCCACCACGATCTTTTTCGCTTTGACGATTGCTTGTACGGCCTGATCGAACCGCCGCCGATCGAGCCCGTTCATCGTTTTTTGGATAAACGCCATATCTTGCTCCATGGTAAACGTGATGACGTCATCGCTGTCGCGGTAATCGTAGGTCGCGTCATGAAACGTTTGCACCACGTTCTCTTGAATGACCGGAAACAGGAGCGATTGACGGATCTCGTTTTGCAATTCGCTGAAGCCGGAATAGCCGAGCGAATAGCAGAGGCGGATCACGGTCGTTTCGCTCGTCCCCGTGTTGGCCCCGATCACTTTTGCGGGAAGGAGAGCGACTTGATTCGGCTCGTCGAGTATATATTTCGCTACCGATTTTTGCTGCGTTGTCAATTGTTCAAACGATTTGCGAATGCGTTCATGTACACTCTCCATGCTGTGTTCACCTGTCCTGGATAAATGAAATGGTCGACTGTTTGCTAGCGTTCCGTTACCGGATCAAGCGGGTATTTGGGGCGATTCAACCGCTTGTAGGCAAACGACGAGAATTGCAGTGTCGTGAGTCCCGGCGAATCGACCGTAATGATCTGGGCGCTGATCGGCTCGAAGCTGGCGCGGAAATGCTGGCTCGATTTGAGCGCGACGATTTTGTAGGCGGTCACATCGATGCCGTGCAGCAGGAAGACTTGCTCATCGAGAACCTGCGTCTTGACCGAGCAGACGAGAATATCGACGCCATTTGCCTGCAAGCGAACCGATTTGCCCAAATTGACAGGCGAGCCTTTGCCCATCGGCGACGAGGTGATAAACGCGCCGTCTGTCAGCGCTTTCACATAAGCGGTCAGCGCGATCGGTTCGCCATGCAGCTGATCCGTCTTTCCGCCCAGCTGCACCTCGATGGTGGCACCGACCCCTTTTTCATGAGCGAGCGCGGCAACTTCCGGATCGTAGATGAACCCAAAGCACGCGTCTTGCAAGTCGGCTTCCAGCATGGCACGCAACAGATACGTGCCGTCTCCAGGCGTGCCGCCCCCCGGATTGTCGGATGTTTCGTTTATGACGACCGGGAACGCCGTTGCCTCTTTTGCCAAAGCCAGCCCTTCTTTTGGCGACAATACGTCAGGTGCAAACTCGTCGCGCTTCGCCCAGATCAGGTCGGCCACGCTTTCAGCCGCACGCTTCGCCAGTTCCGCATCATCGTTGGCAATCGCGATTACCGTAACGCCCAGTTCGGGAATATCGGTGTACGGAAACCCGTGGAAAAATGCGCAATCTACCATGCCCGGCTCTCGTTCCCATCGGTAGCATGCCTCATTGATGTCTTTGGCCGGAGACAGGTTCGTTGTAGATGTAGGAACGATCAGCGGAAGTGTCGCCCGATACATGCGCGGCACCAATGTCCCTTTCACCATCCGCTCCGCCAGCTCGACCGCTTCCAATCCCCGTTCGTAGCAGTCCGTGTGCGGATACAGGTGAACGCCGAGCAAAATATCCGCTTCCCGCACCATCTCATCCGTAATGTTACCGTGCAAATCCAGTGTGACGATCAGCGGCAGCTCATACCCCACCTGCTCGCGCACCGCCTTCAAGAGCGCTCCTTCCAGATCGTCGATGCCTTCCGCGACTCCCGCGCCGTGCAGCGCCAGGCAGATCGCATCGACTTTGCCTGCAGCAGCGATTCCCGAGAGAAGCTCATCCTGCAGCGCCTCATACGTCTTGCTGGTAATGGTTCCAGCTGGATACGCGCTGGCCGAAAACGCACCCACCACCTCGATTCCGCGCTGGTCCGCCGCGTCGATCATCCCGCCGAGAAAATCCCGCACCCCTCTGTGATTCGCGATGGTTGCATCCCCTCTCGCCCATTCCCACAGCTCAAAAAGCTCACGCGTCGTCGGAACATTCGAAAACGTGTTCGTTTCGTGCATCACTTCCGCAATCACGATTCGCATTGCCAGATCATCCTCCCTTTTTCCTCACCCATTTTGCATATTGAAGTTTACACTTTAAATCATGAACGTAAATGAAGTTCAAACTCTAGTTGCATTATAATCCCAGTCCACTGCCTATTTCAATACGAAAATTCAGAAAATAAAAAAATATCCTCAATAAAATAAATTTAGAAGGATGAAATTCTTCTTTTTTTCGTAAAAAACACGGATATGGCGCGTTTTTCCTCAACCGGTACGTTTCGCGATGTGAATAAAAAAAGAATGTTCTCCTCCTTTTTCGGAGGGAACATTCTTCTTCGGACCATCTTCGTTTCGATTTACAGCATCTTTTCCAAAAACTGCTTCGCCCGTTCGCTTTTCGGTGCCGTAAAAAACGTCTCAGGCGCCTCGTCTTCCACCAGCCGACCGCCATCCAGGAAACAGATGCGGTCCGCCACTTCGCGGGCGAAATTCATTTCGTGCGTCACGATCGCCATCGTCATGCCCGTTTCGGCGAGCGACTTCATGACTTCCAGCACCTCTTTGACCATCTCCGGGTCAAGCGCGGATGTCGGCTCGTCAAACAGCATGATTTCCGGCTCCATCGCCAGGGAGCGGGCGATCGCCACGCGCTGCTTCTGTCCACCGGACAAGCGGGACGGATACACGTCGGCCTTGTCCAACAGCCCTACGCGGGTCAACAGCTCGCGGGCTTTTTGCTCCGCCTGCTCCTTTGACACGTTTTTCACTTGAACCGGCGCATAGGTCAAGTTTTGCAGCACCGTTTTATGCGGGAACAGATGAAAGTGCTGGAATACCATCCCGATCTTTTGCCGCACTTTCATGATGTCGGTCTTCTTGGACGTGATCTCTTCGCCACCGATCCAAATCCGCCCTTGCGTCGGCGTCTCCAACAGGTTCATGCAGCGCAAAAAGGTAGACTTCCCGGAGCCGGACGGCCCGATGATCGCGACCACATCGCCTTTTTCAATCGTCGTCGAGATGTTGTGCAGCACGTCGAGCTTGCCGAATGATTTGGACAAATTCTCCACTTTAATCACTGCGTCTCAACCTCCTCTCAAAGCCACGAGCGGCCCAGGTAAGGGTCATGACCATGACGTAGTAGATGATGCCTGCGAGCAGCAGCGGTTCAAAATAAAGGAACTTTTCTGCCGCAACGATGTTGGCGCGCCGGAGCACGTCGGTAACCCCGATCGTCGAGACAAGCGCGGAGTCTTTCAGCAGGTTGATCCCTTCGTTCACCATCGCCGGCATGATATTTTTCAATGCTTGCGGGAAGATGATGTCGAGCATCATTTTGCGGTACGGAATCCCGAGGGACAGCGCTGCTTCACGCTGCCCACGGTCGACTGCCATAATTCCGGCGCGAATCGTTTCGGACGTATACGCTGCCGAATTGAGCCCGAATGCAATCACCCCTGCCATCAGCGGGCTGATGTCATAGTTAAACAGCTGTGGCACGGAAAAGTAGATCAACGTCAATTGCAAGATCAACGGCGTGCCGCGAAAAATGGAGGTATAGAAGATTGCCAGCCACTTCAGCGGACGATTGTTGGAAATTTTGATCAAGGCCAGAATCGTACCGAGAATAATCCCGACTACAGCTGACAGTAACGTAAACTGCAAGGTGTCGATAATGCCGCCGAGAATGTAGGTTGACTTATCGGCGATTTTGGAAAAATCGAGAAACACGCGCTATCCACACCTCCTGAAGAAGTATCGGTTTATTTTTCAAACCATTTTTTGATCAGTTTGTCCAGCTCGCCGGAGTCTTTCAGCTTTTTGATCGCGGCATTGAACTTCGCGACATTTTCGGAGCCTTTCGGGAAAGCGACAGCAGAACCTGCCGGTGTGCTTTGGGCAATCACGTTGAACTCAAGATCCTGGTTCGACTCTGTGTAGCCTTTCGCTACGGTGTCCTCGATGATCGCGGCATCGATACGATTCGATTTCAGCTCTTGGATGATTTCCGGAATTTTGTTGAGCGATTTGACTTCCAGTCCCTGGATGTTTTTCGCCAGCTCTTGCGCTTCGCCCTCCTGGATCGAGCCAAGCTGCACGCCTACTTTTTTGCCGGCCAGATCTTCGGTCTTCTTCAGGTTGCTGCCTTTTTTGGAGACAATCGTGTTTTTCGCGTCATAGTACATATCGGAGAAATCCGCGTTTTCCAGACGCTCCGGCTTCGGCGTCATGCCGGCCATGACGAAATCAACGCGCTTCGACTGCAGCGCAGGCAGCAGGCCGTTGAAATCCATATCTTTCACTTCAAGCTCAAAGCCAATTTCTTTGGCGAGATAGTTCGCGATGTCGATGTCGAAACCGACGATTTCATCTTTCCCGCTGGACGTATCATGGAATTCGTACGGCGGATAGTCGGCGGATGTCGCCATCACCATTTTCGGCTTGGCGCCTCCTGCTGCGGAATCTGTGCCGGACGCTGCTTGCTTGTTATCGCCGCCTTGCTGTGCTCCGGTACCACATCCAGCCAAAACCGTTATCGAAAGCGCAGAAGCAAGCGCCAATGTGAGAAACGAGTTCATTTTTTTCATCTCTACAAACCCCCTGTAAAAAATGTTGGACAAAAAATCGTGTAAGTCCACTGACTATTGTAGATACATTTCAATAAAAATTCAACTTATTTAATACCATATAACAAAAATATTTTTATTCCTTTTTCTACAAGGTGCGCTCCCCCCTTGATCCATGTGCATTTTCGCTCAAAGAACCGCCTGCTTTTGGCAAAATGAATGATTTGCATAATTATTCACCCGGTTCGGTTTTGTGGTTCTACGAGCGAAGCGATACCTTCTCATTGTACGAGCATTTGCTGATTTTTGGAATGATTTATCTGTCAAAAGATCCGTCCCGATGCGCTTTTGAAGCGCATCGAGCGCGAAAGCAACGGTACCACCTGCGACGCAAATTATAGTACAATCGGAGAGAACATTTACCAAGAACGGAGGTACATCATTGTCGACAACATGGATTCCTTACTTTCAAGCACAGCTAGACGACATTCTCAAGGAACTGCACGAGTATGTGGAAATCGAGACCCCTACCCATGACAAGCAGGCGGTCGATTCGCTCGGCGCCGTGATCGCTGAGAGATTCCGCAAGCTTGGCTGCAAGGTGGAGCGGATCGAGCAGCAGCAGTTCGGCGACCAGCTGCGCGTCGAATACGGGGAAGGCGCGGAGCAGCTTTTGATCCTCGGGCATTTCGATACGGTCAAGGAGATTGGCACCTTGGCTAGCGAGCCTTGGCGCATCGAGGATGGGCGCGTCTATGGCCCCGGCACCTACGATATGAAAGCAGGCATCATCTTTTGCTACTTTGCCTTAAAAGCGATCATCGACCGCGGTCTTCCCTTGCGCAAAAAGCTGGTCTTTTTCTGGAACACCGATGAAGAGGTCGGAAGCCCTTCCTCGGAGCAGCTGATTCGCGCCGAGGCGCGGAAAAGCGCCGCTGCGCTGGTGATCGAGCCATCGTTTGGCAACGGGCTGATCAAGACGAGTCGAAAAGGCGGCGGCGAATTCACGCTACATGTCAAAGGCAGGGCAGCCCATGCCGGCAACGACCATGCGAAAGGGGTCAATGCGATCGAGGAAATTGCCCATCAAATCGTCCGCATTCAATCCTGGACGAACTACGATAGCGGAACGACGCTGTCCGTCGGCAAAATCAGCGGCGGTACCGTCTCCAATGTGGTGCCGGAAGCGGCGCATGCGATCATCGATGTGCGCGTGAGCAAGCGCGAGGAGGCTGAACGCATCACCAGGCTGATGCACGAGCTTGCACCTGTATTGCCACATGCCGAGTTGCAGGTGGAAGGCGGCATCCCGAAACCGCCGATGGAACGCAGCGAAAAGACGGTGCAGCTGTTCAAACACGCCCAGCGGCTCGCGGCAGAAGAAGGCTTCTCGCTTGAGGAAATCGGCGTCGGCGGCACGAGCGACGGAAACTTTTGCGCAGATGAAGGCACCCCGACGCTCGACGGTTTAGGGCCGGTCGGAGACGGCGCGCACGCGTCCCATGAGCATGTGCTGATTTCGGCGATTCCAGAGCGGATCGCACTGCTTTTGCGGATGATGACCACGCTGTAGCGGCAAGACTTTTCAACGCGACACACTGACAAAAAGGACGAATCCGGCTCACCTCCCGGATTCGTCCTTTTTTCCAGCTGCTTCGTTCTATTCGACAAAGTATATCGATCTGCTAGGCAGCTCCAGGCAGTTCAGCCGGCCGCCATATACCGCGCCGCCATCGATCCCGATGATGTTGTTCGCCCCGAAATACACCTCGAACACGCCCTCGCCATGAAAGCGTTCCGTCGGCGTATGGCCGAAAATGACCGGCTTCTCTCCGTTGTAGCCATGGTGGAACTCGTCGCGAATCCAGACCAGGACATACGGATCTGTCTCGGCCGGCGGGGTCGTCGGGTGGACGCCGCCATGAACGAAAATATACTGATCGGTTTCATAGTAGACCGGCATGCTTTTGATATAATCCACATGCTTCTGAATGATCGCCGCCTGCTCCTCTGTCACGTCTGCAAACATCGCGTTCGGGTCGACCTGATAGCTGCGCAGCGTCTGGTCACCGCCGTTGATTTTGGTCCACTTTTGCCAAAACTCCGCTTCCCGTTTTTCCCATGCCCGAACCAGCATCTCCTCATGGTTGCCCCGCAAGACGATCGCTCCGCCCTGCTGCAGCTCCATCACCTTGTCGAGTACCTCACGCGCGTTCGGGCCACGGTCGATATAGTCGCCGACCAAAATCAGCTGGTCCGCTTCCGGATCATAGTTCGCCTCTTGCAGCAAGGCCGTAAGCTTCGCCAACTCACCATGGATGTCGCTGATGGCCAACATGCGCTTCATCGTGCTTCCCTCCCGTTACTAGCACAAAAAGGAGCCGATCCCGATGAATTGGCTCCTTTTTTGTCTGTTATCCTCTGATCGCTGCGATCGCCTTGGCGCGATCTGGCTGGTTAAACACGGCATTGCCCGCTACGAGCACCGTCGCACCCGCCTGCTCGCACAAGCGCGCCGTTTCCGGGTTCACCCCGCCGTCGATCTCGATATCGACGTGGGACAGGCCGCGCTCATTCAGCATCGCGCGCAATGCTGCTACTTTCGGCAATACGTTGTGAATGAACTTTTGTCCGCCAAAGCCTGGGTTTACGGTCATGAGCAGCACCAGATCGACATCGCCAAGCACCGATTCAATCGTGACCAGCGGCGTTGCCGGGTTGAGTACGACACCGGCCTTGACGCCCTGCTCCTTGATCAAATAGAGCGAGCGGTGCAGGTGACGGCACGCTTCTTGATGCACGGTAATCATGTCCGCACCGCTTTTTGCAAATTGCGGGATGTACCGATCCGGCTCTTCGATCATCAGATGAACGTCCAGCGTCAGCTTGGTGACCGGACGGATCGCGTCTACGATCAACGGGCCGATCGTGATGTTTGGCACGAAATGACCGTCCATGACATCGACGTGAATCCAGTCCGCCCCGCCGCGCTCGACATCTTGAATCTCTTCTCCCAACCGGGCGAAATTCGCTGATAGAATGGATGGTGCTACTTTTACCATGGTTTGTTCCTCCGTTGGTATTCTTTTACTTCCTCCATAAACTGACGGTAATGATCATATCGTTCCTGGCTCAACTCTCCCGCTTCCACCCCGGCTCGTACCGCGCAGCCTGGCTCGCTTAAATGAAGGCAGCCGCGAAACTTGCAGCCGTCGCTTACCTCCGTGAAGTCACGGAACGAATTGGCCAGATCCTGCTCATCGATGCCGACGAACTCCAGCGAGCTGAACCCAGGCGTATCGGCGACATACCCGCCGCCCTCGATCGGCACAAGCTCGACGTGGCGCGTCGTATGTCGTCCGCGTCCCAGCTTTTGGCTGATGTCGCCTGTCTGCATCGAAACGTTGGGAAACAGGCAGTTGATCAGCGATGACTTGCCCACGCCCGACTGGCCCGCAAATACGTTGATGTGGCCAGCCAGCTCGCGGCGGATTTCTTCCAGTCCGCGCAAGTCACGCTTGGAAAACGGAATGACGGTATACCCGATCGCGCTGTAGGTGGCGACGATGCGCTCGATCAGCTCATCGTCGACCAGATCGGCTTTGGACAAAACGATCAGGGCATCGATGCCGACATGCTCGACATGCACCAAAAATTTGTCCAAAAGCAAGCTGCTGAATGACGGTTCGTGCAGGGAAAACACCAGTACGGCCTGATCCACGTTAGCTACGGATGGGCGCAGCAATTCATTTTGACGGTTGACAATCTCCATCACGTATCCTTCGGACGGGTCGGTCTCTTCGTAGACGACCCAATCTCCGACCAGCGGATTGATCTTGGCATCCTTTTTCTTGAACAAGCCCCGCGCCCGGCACGAGACGATCTTGTCTCCATCCGCTACATAATAAAACCCGCTTAACGCTTTCACAATTCGCCCTTCTGGCATTCGTTTCCCTCCACGTAGTAGTTGTTATTGACCTTGCGTTTGTGACTGAGTTTGTGCAACTGCCTGATACTGGACCGTAAAGGTTTGGTACTCCTGGTCGTTTTTCATCACTTTAATGGTTGCCTGCTTCGACGGCGAAACGATGACCGGCACGTCGTAGCTTTTGCTTTCCGTGATGGTTTCGGTCGTCACCGCCTGATCATTGGCGCGCGCATCCGATACCGTGATGGAGACTTTCGCGGTTTCGCCCGGAAGAACCTCGACGAATACAGGAGCCTTCCCTTCGATCGCACCGTCAGGATATTTGCCGGATGAAACGTCGAGATCGACGGTTTCTCCCACCGGAACGTTCATGCCCGCTTCGTACGGGTATGTGGCAAGGACAATGCCTTGCTCTTTGGTAGTGAACGTATCTTTCGGGTTGGATTTGCCCATATTCAGGCCCATTTTTTGCAATTCCACCCGCGCCTGCTCCAGCGTCAACGTACGCAAATCTTTCATGCGCACATATTGTTTGCCTTTGCTGATCTTGACGGTAACGGTCGTATCCGACGGAATGACCTCTGCGCCCGCTTCAGGAATCTGTTCGATCACATCACCCGCACGCACATTATCGTTCTCCACTTCGACAAACGTGCTGTCCGTCACGGTAAAGCCGGCTGCTTTCAATGCCTGCTCGGCGGACGCGCGGTTCAATCCGGTCAGCGGCGGCATCTTGCCCGGCTGCTTACCCAAACTGACATAAAGCATGACGGTCGATTTTTCCTTCAGCTTCATCGGTGGTGACGGGTCTTGCCGGAAGACAACACCCTTTTCGACCTTGTCATTGTACTCTTCTTTTGTAACCGGCACGAGCTTCTGTTCTTCCACTTTCGCTTTCGCCAGCTCCACCATCGTCCCTTCCACCAGCGGCACCGGCACTTCCGGCACGACGATCAGGTTCAACAACACATTGAAGCCTGCGAATGCCAGAACGACGAACAGGCAGAGCACGCCGACCCAAATGGAAAGCTTCACCCACCACTTTGGCTTTTTCTGCGGTCCTTTTTCGGCCGAGCGGCTTGCACCGCTCATGCGCTCCTGTCGCTCCTGTTTGGACTGCTCGAGCATTTCCGGCGTGATCGCGGGCAGCACCCGCGTCTCCTCGTCATCTGTCGGAATCGTCAGTTTCGGCTCGTTCAGACGCTCGGGAAACAGGCACGTCTCCAAATCCTCAAGCATTTCCGCCGCGTTTTTGTAGCGGAATGCCGGATTTTTGGCCAATGCTTGCAAAATGATATTCTCCACGCTTTGCGGAATATCCGGATTAATCTGTCTCGGTTCGGGAAGCCTCTCCTGCAAATGCATCAAAGCGACTGAAATCGGCGACTCGCCTGAAAACGGCACGCGCCCTGTCACCATCTCATACAAGACGATCCCAAGCGAATAAATGTCCGATTTCTCGCCGGTGATCCCACCGCGAGCTTGCTCCGGTGAAAAGTAATGAACCGAGCCGAGCACGGAGCCGGTATGCGTGATGGTCGCCTGCGTCACCGCCCGCGCGATCCCGAAGTCGGTCACTTTTACCCGGTTGTTGCGTCCGATCAAAATGTTGTGCGGCTTGATGTCGCGGTGAATGATTTTGTTCTGATGGGCATGCTCCAACGCGTCGCACACCTGGACCGCGATCCGCACAGCCTCTTCGACAGGCAGCGCGCCGCGCGAATTGATCACATCTTTTAATGTCGGGCCTTCTATGTATTCCATCACCATGTAATGGGTGTCACCATCTTGGCCTACATCATATACGCTGACTACATTTGGATGAGACAGGCTCGCTACCGACTGCGCTTCCCGCCGGAAACGATGGACAAAATCCTCGTCATAGCCAAATTGCGGGCGCAACAGCTTGACGGCTACTTGCCGATGCAGGACCACATCGCGCGCTTTGTACACGATCGCCATCCCGCCACCGCCTACCTGGCGCTCCAGCTGATAACGTCCCCCTAAGAGTTGTCCTTCCATCCTGCTCACCCCTCTTTCCTGCCGGTATTAACGGCTCCATCGCGATTGCGCACGGCGACGACCGTTACATTGTCTTCTCCTCCGGCATCAAGAGCATGCTGAACAAGCGCATCGACCTGCTCTTTCAAAGGCAATTGGCTGCCAAGCAATGATTCAATCTGCGATTTCGATACTTTGTTGGTCAACCCGTCCGAGCATAGCAAGAGCACGTCGTCCTGCTCCCAGCGGAATTCGCCCAAATCAACGCGCACGTCTTTTTCGGTTCCCAGTGCGCGCATGATGACATTGCGCTGCGGATGGACCGCAGCCTGCTCGACAGTAATTTGGCCGCTTTTCATCAATTCATGCACGAGCGTGTGATCCTCTGTCTGCTGCTTCAGGCCATCTGCCGTATAAAGATAGATGCGGCTGTCGCCGACATGGGCCAAAACCCCGCCCGCTTCGTCGATCAGGGCGCAGACCACGGTCGTCCCCATCCCGTTGCACTCCGGATGTTCGAGCGCATGCCGATAAACCGCCTCGTTCGTTACGACCATCGCATGCATCAACCGTTCGCGCGCATCCTCGCGTTCAAGATTCGGCTCCAGATCGGACAGCTCGCGCAAAATGCCCTCAACCGCCATCCGGCTGGCAACATCGCCAGCCTGATGACCCCCCATTCCGTCAGCCACAATGGAAAAGACCCGGCCGTGCTCGTCGACCGTGCACGCATAAAAGTCTTCATTGAGCTGTCTGATACAACCGACATGTGATTTCATTGCTATTTCCACACTGATCACCCCGCCGTTTCTTTGGCGTGCTGCGCACGTAATTGGCCGCAGGCCGCAGCGATGTCGCTGCCGTGCTCACGGCGAATCGTTACATTGATGCCGCGACTTTCCAGAATGTTTTTAAACGCAAAGATATCGTTTCGAGCCGTGCGCACATAATCCCTTTCCGGCACGTAGTTGACCGGGATCAGGTTGACGTGGCAGAGCATATCGCCAATCAGGTCAGCCAGCTTTTCGGCATGCTCGGGCTGGTCATTTTGTCCGCCGAACAGACCGTACTCAAAGCTGATGCGGCGCCCGGTTTTCGCAACATAGTGACGGCATGCCTCCATCAGTTTTTCCAGCGGGAATCCGCGGTTGATCGGCATCAGCTTGGTGCGCAGCTCAGTCGTCGGCGCATGTAGCGAGATGGCGAGATTTACTTGCCCGCCTTTTTCGGCGAACTCGTAAATTTTCGGGATAATGCCGCTCGTGGACACGGTAATATGGCGCTGCCCGATGTTCAGGCCGCGGTTGTCATTAATGATGGACAAAAAAGCCATCAGGTTGTCGAAGTTCTCAAACGGCTCCCCGATGCCCATGACGACAACATGGCTGGCGCGCTGGTTGTCAGCGTCGAGGAAACGCTGTGCCGCGAGCACTTGCGCCACGATTTCGCCTGCGTCCAGATTGCGTTTCAGACCGCCGAGCGTCGAGGCGCAAAACGTGCAGCCGATCCGGCAGCCTACCTGTGTCGTGACGCAGATGCTGTTGCCGTAATTGTGGCGCATGATGACGGTTTCGATCGCATGGCCATCGACCAGCTGGAACAAAAATTTCACCGTTCCATCGGACGATTCCTGGCGCGTGATCTCTTTCAACGGATCGATGCGGAATTCGCCTGCGAGCTTTTGCCGCAGTTCTTTCGATACGTTGCTCATCTCGTCGAAGGAGCTTACGCGCTTGACATACAGCCAGTCAAAAATTTGCTGGGCGCGAAACGCTTTGTCTCCGCTTTGTACGAGCCATTCTTTCATTTCATCTACTGTTATTCCATAAATCAAAGGACGGTTGCCCGTCGCTGAAGTCATCGGCATGCTGCATCATTCACCTTTTTCTTAAATTCTTTCATTGTCCATTGTACTCTTTGCCGCGTGCGGCGGCAATGAAACAGATTTTTACTGGATGAGACTGGGTAAAAAAGCAACTTTGGTGCTCGTTCGGGGATTTTCGGAAAAAAGTTCCACGGATGCTCTGACAATGCCCACTGGGGGTCGGGGAGAACGGCTCCGCGGAAAAAAAGGAAACTGCGTCCCAAAGCCACACGCTGCGCGGCGGGTGTATCTCAAAGAAGTAGATGTGACGCAAAAGCGTTTCCTTTTTTTCCGCTCCGCCTGGCAGGCATCGCCAAGGCATCCGTTCCACTTTTTTCCGAAAATCCCTTTGCTGCTGTGAACCGTTACTCGTTGCAGCAGTTTACTACTTGAATAAAAATCTTCAATAAGATCAGGGATGGTGAACCGCTGCTGCGATACCCCATCCCTGTTCGCTACGCTTTTCGTTTGAGTCGTGAGATGAAAAAGCCGTCGCTTTGAAATTGATGAGGCAGGATTTGCACATAGCCCTTTTCCTGCGCTTGGGCGCGCACCGCTTCCGGCAGATCGGCTGCGAGCGTGGTGTCCAGCTCGAACTCCGGATGGGCTGCGACGAATCGTTCGACGACCTGCTGGTTTTCCTCCGGGTCGATCGTGCATGTGCTGTATACGAGCAGTCCGCCTGGTGCCAGCAGCTTGGAGACGCACTCCAGCAGCTCTGCCTGCAGCTTGGCGATTTGCTTGATGTCGTTGCTGTTTTTTTGCCATTTCAAGTCTGGCTTGCGGCGGATTACCCCTAAGCCGGTGCAGGGCGCATCCAGCAAAATCCGGTCAAACGTGCCGTGCTCGGCTGTTGTAAGCGCAGCCGCGTCGGCGACTACCGGCGTGATGATCTCGATGGAGAGACGCTTTGCGTTTTGGCGAATCAACTCCTGCTTGTGGGCGTGCACGTCACAGGCCACGATCTCGCCAACGTTGTTCATCAACTCCGCGATATGCGTCGTCTTCCCGCCCGGTGCCGCGCAGGCGTCGAGCACGCGCTGGCCTGGCAGCGGCTTGAGCGCCGGGGCGACCAGCATGGAGCTTTCGTCCTGGATCGTGCACTGTCCTTCGCGGAACCAGCTTGTGCCCGCAACATGCCCGCCATCCACGACAATTCCAGCCGCACTTACCATAGACGGTCGGGCATGTGGAAAATGTTGCAGCATCGCGGAAATTAATTCCTCGCGCCCCGTTTTCAGCTGATTGACGCGTACGGAGGTATGCGGCGGCAGGTTGTTGCTTTCGCACATCGCCCGGGTCGCCTCCTCGCCATACAGCTTGAGCCAGCGCGCGACCAGCCACTCGGGATGCGAAAGCTCCACCGCCAGCCGCTTGGCCAAACTGCCCGTCGGCAACACCTCAAAACATTCCGGCTGGCGCAAAACATTGCGCAGCACGCCGTTTACCAGGGAGGCGATCCCTTGGTGGCCACGCCGTTTGGCGATCTCGACGGCTTCATGGACGGCAGCCCGGTCCGGGATGCGATCCAAATACCGGATTTGATACAGACTCAGGCGCAGCAAGTGCAGCACCCACGGCTGCAGCTTGGCCAGGCCGCCCTTTCCTTTGATGAAGCGGGACAGCACATCGTCGAGCGTATTGCGTCGCTGAATGGTCCCGTAGACCAGCTCTGTGACCAGCCCTGCGTCAACCGCCGACAATGGCTCGCGATCCAGCACCGCTTTGAGTTCGAGATTGCTGTACGATTTGAATTCGTCTACCCGCACCAGCACCTCAAGCGCTACTTCGCGCGCAGTTTTTGTTCTCGTCACGTTACCAGTCTCCTAACTTGGTTCCAATGGCAAGCGACGCTCCCGCTCCGCGCAAAAAGTCGAGCACGCTCATTTTCTTTTTGCCCTCCGGCTGGATTACGGTCAGCTTGACGCTACCTGCACCGCATGCGACGATCAGGCCGTCCTGCGTCTTGTCGATCACCGTTCCCGGCTCACCCGTCACGCCGGTTACCGCCGTTTTTTCCGCTTGCCAAATTTTCCACGTCTTGCCCTCGCATGTTGTAAAAGCCACCGGCCACGGGTTCAGGCCGCGAATCTGGTTGTAGATTTGTTCCGCCGTTTTGCTCCAATCGATCCGTTCGTCCGTACGCTTGATGTTCGGAGCGAAAGTCGCCTGCGCATGGTCTTGCGGCTCGGCCACAAGCTCGCCGTTCAACAGCTGCGGCAATGTTTCCACCAACAGCTTGGAACCCGCTTCCGCCAGCTTGTCATGCAGCGTCCCTACATTGTCATCCTCTTCGATCGGCACGACGACGCGCGAGAGCATGTCGCCCGCATCAAGCGCCTCAACCATGTACATGATCGTCACACCGCTCTCTTTTTCCCCTTCCACAATGCATTTGTGGATCGGCGCGCCCCCGCGATATTTCGGCAAGAGCGAAGCATGGACATTGATGCAGCCATGGCGCGGCGCGTCCAGCAGACGTTTGGGCAAAATTTGCCCGTAGGCAGCCGTCACGATCAAATCAGGCTCGGTTGCCAGCACTTCGGCAAGCGCACCCTCTTCTTTTATTTTCTCCGGTTGGTACACACTTAAACCGTGGCGCAGCGCGGCTTCTTTCACCGGCGGCGGCGTCATCACCTGCTTGCGTCCGACAGGCCTGTCCGGCTGGGTAACGACCCCAATGACGCGATAGCCAGCGCTGAGCAATGCTTCCAGGCTGGCTACGGCGAAATCAGGCGTGCCCATGAACAAAATGCGCACATCCTTCTTCTCATTCATTTCGTTTACTCTTCCTCTCCAGGCTTTACCGTATATACGCGTTCCGCGATATCGATGAACAACACGCCGTTCAAGTGATCGATTTCATGCTGGGAGCAACGGGACAACAGATCGTCCGCTTCCATCTCAAACCATTCGCCATTGCGGTCTTGCGCGCGCAGCTTCACCCATTTGTGGCGGCGCACATCCCCGCGCATGCCTGGAATGCTGAGGCAGCCCTCCGGATAATCTTCGATCATTTCCCCTTCATGCGCGATGATTTCCGGATTGACCATTTCGATCAGGCCGTCGCCGCAATCCATCACGATCACGCGCTTCAAAATGCCGACTTGCGGAGCAGCCAAGCCTACGCCATCCGCATCGTACATGGTGTCTGCCATGTCATCGAGCAGCTTGTGCAGATTGCTGTTGAACTTTGTTACCGGAATGCTTTTTTCACGAAGGACAGGATCGGGATGCTTCACGATGGTGCGAATTGCCATAAAAAATACCTCCTGATATTGAAAATGGAACCTGGAAGTCTCCATTTGGTTTATAACAAAACTTGCGGATCGACGTCGATCGTCATCAGAACGCCGTGCTGCTTCTGCCACTCTTGCGTCTGCGCGGCCGCCTGGGCCAACAAGTCCGTCACTCTCGGCTCATCACGATATTTTAGCATGAGTTGGAAACGAAATCTATCTTTTATCCGGGCGATCGGCGAGGCGACCGGCCCCAACAGCCGGGTCGTTTCGGCCAGCCGCGGCTTTAAATATTGCGCCATCAAATCCGCAGCCCGGATGACCGTCGGCACATCCTCATGGCTGAACGTGATCAGCACCAGGCGAAAATAAGGCGGATACCCCGCCTGCCTGCGATGCCGCATCTCCTCTTCATAAAAGGAAAGATAGTCGTGGTGCGTGGCATGCTGGATGCTGAAATGCTCCGGCGTATACGTCTGGATCACCACATCGCCTTTCAGCTCGTGGCGCCCGGCCCGGCCGCCAACCTGTGTCAGCAGCTGGAACGTTTTTTCCGCCGCCCGGAAATCGGGCAGATGCAGCGACGTATCTGCGGCGATTACGCCGACCAGCGTGACTTTGGGAAAATCCAGGCCTTTGGCGATCATCTGCGTCCCGAGCAAAACGTCGCCCTGTCCGGTGCGGAAACGGTCCAGCAGCTCTTCATGCGCGCCTTTGCGCGATGTCGTGTCCACGTCCATCCGAATGACCCGGATGCCAGGAAACAGTTGCGCAAGCTCGGCCTCCACCTTTTGCGTGCCCGTCCCGAAAAAACGGATGTGCGGGCTTTGGCACTCCGGACAATGCTGCGGCTGTGCCACCGTGTAGCCGCAATAATGGCAGCGGCTCGTATGATTCGTTTTATGATAGGTGAGCGAAATGTCGCAATGAGGGCATGTCAGCGTATAGCCGCAGCTGCGGCACATGACAAAGGTTGAAAAGCCGCGACGGTTCAAAAACAGCACGATCTGCTCCCGCTTTGCCAACCGGTCCTCGATCAGCGAAAACAGGCTGCGGCTGAACATCGAGCGGTTCTCCTGACGCAGCTCATCGCGCATGTCGACCACGTGAACGGTGGGCAGCGGCCGATTGCCGACGCGCTCGCTCATCGTCAGCAGCCGGTAGCGCCCGCGCGTGGCCAGCGCATACGTTTCCAAAGCGGGCGTCGCGCTGCCCAAGATCAGCACGCCATTGTTGTTTTTCGTCCGCTGCATCGCCACATCGCGGGCATGGTAGCGAGGCGTCTCTTCTTGCTTGTAGGAGCTTTCGTGCTCCTCATCGATTATGACAAGCCCAAGATTTTTGAACGGGGCAAAAATCGCGGAGCGGGCTCCGACGGCCACCTGCACATGCCCGTGAACGATCTTGCGCCACTCGTCGTAGCGCTCCCCTTGCGACAGCGCGCTGTGCAGCACCGCGACGCGATCGCCGAATCGTTCCTTGAAGCGTTTGACCATCTGCGGCGTCAACGAAATTTCCGGCACGAGAAAAATCGCTTCCCTCCCGAGGTCAAGCGTCCGTTCGATCGCTTCCATATAAACTTCCGTCTTGCCGCTGCCCGTCACCCCGTGCAGTAAAAATGCAGCATGCTCGCCTGCATTTATGGCCGCTTCAATAGCAGTGTAAGCGAGTTGCTGCCAGGTGGTGAATGGGTGCTTCACCCCTTTGGCGAACGTCCGGTTTGCATACGGATCGCGAAAAACTTCAACCTGCTCGATCCGAATCCAGCCTTTTTGCTCCAGACCTTTGAGCGTCGAGCGAGCCATGCCGGTCTCCGCCAGAACATCGGACAGCGGCATCGGCTCGCGCGTCTCCTGCAGCAAAAGCAAAAGCTGCCGCGCTCTGCGCGAACGCTCGGGAATCGTCGGCAGCACCGCTACCAGCTCCTCGTCGGATAGTAGCAGTGTCACCTGCGAAATTTGCTTGCGTGTGATTTTGTCCGTGACCTGGTAGTCGAAGCTGATGAGACCTGCCTTCACCCACCCCGGCACCTGCTTGATTTCTTGGGGAAATTGCTTTTCCGCTTCCTCGAACTCGATTCGCCGCCAATACAGCTCCTGCAGCAGGCCGGGCTGCTGCGGCTGGTTGGCAAGCAGCTGCTCAGTGGCCGACAGCCATTTTTTCGTCTTGCCTTTCAGCACGGCGGGCAGCATGACCTGCAGGGCGCTTACCCATGTGCAAAGATAGTGGCGGCTCATCCATTCGGCCAGCTGGATCAGCTCCAGGGTGAGCGGCGGCACATCGTCCTGCACCTGCTCGATTTCTTTCAGCTTGAGCAGCGCGGGCGCCCCATCCTGTGTTCCGGATTCCTCGGCATCATACAGATTGATCACATAGCCTTGCAGCTTGCGCGGGCCAAACGGCACCACGACGCGGCTGCCGATGGCGATCATCGGCGCAAGCCACTTTGGCACCGCATAATCAAACGGCCGATTGGTCCGGTTCACCGGCACTTCCACGATCACTTGTGCAATCATGCTCATCGTTTGGAAGCGGCAGCTGCTTTGCGTTGATTCGTCAAGATGACATCAAGCAGCTTGTCCGCCACCTCGCGTTTGCTCATTTTCCCCAATTGCACAGGCTCGCTCCCCCGGGCCAAAATCGTGACGATGTTGGTGTCGGTCCCCATGCCGGCACCCTCCTGCAAAACGTCGTTGGCGACGATCATGTCCAGGTTTTTGCGTGCCAGCTTGTCGGCAGCATAATTGAGCACATCATGCGTCTCTGCCGCAAAGCCGACGACGAACTGATGCGTTTTTCGCTTGCCTACTTCCGCCAAAATGTCTGGCGCCTTTTCCAGCTCAAGCGACAAATCGTTCCCCGTTTTTTTCATTTTTTGCGCAGAGACGGTTTTCGGCCGATAATCCGATACAGCCGCAGATTTGATGACAACATCAACATCAGGTAGATGCTGCATGACCGCATCGTACATTTGCTGCACGGACTCGACGGCGATGACCGTCACGCCATCCGGCTTCGGCAAAGCGACCGGTCCGCTGACCAGCACGACTTCAGCGCCGCGATCGCGCGCCGCCTCCGCAATCGCGTAGCCCATCTTGCCGGTGGAATGGTTGGAGATGTAGCGCACAGGGTCGATCTTTTCCCGTGTCGGCCCTGCGGTGACCAGCACTTTTTTGCCCGCCCAATCGTGTTTTGCAGGTGATGATTCCTCTGTCAAAAACCGCGACACCGCCGCGAGGATTTCTTCCGGTTCCGCCAGCCTTCCCTTGCCGATCCAACCGCAAGCCAAAAGCCCTTCGTTCGGCTCCAAAAAACGGTAGCCGTACGATGCCAGCCGCTGCATGTTCGCCTGTACGGCCGGATGCTCATACATATTGACATTCATCGCTGGCGCAATCAGCACGGGCGCTTTCGTCGCCAACAACGTCGAGGTGAGCATATTGTCGGCGATGCCGTTCGCCAGCTTGCCGATCAGATTCGCGGTCGCGGGAGCCAGCACGACCACATCCGCTTTGTCCGCCAATTCGATGTGCGCGATGACGCCGGGGTCCGGCTCGATAAATGTATCGGTATACACGTGACGATGGGTCAGCGCCTGAAACGTCAGTGGCTGGACAAATTGGGTCGCATTTTCGGTGAGGATCACATCCACAAGCGCTCCCGCCTGTGCGAGCTTGCTTGCCAACGCCGCCCCTTTGAACGCGGCGATCCCTCCGGCAACGCCAAGAACGATTCTTTTCCCCTGCAATACCTGCATCCTTTGCCTCTCCTCTCAACACAACTTCCGCATCTTCATGTGAAAAAAACAACCTGCAAAGAGGTTGTTTTTTCGGTCTACGCTTTGCGTACTTCTGGATTGTCGTAAACGATTTTGCCGGTAATCAGCTCTTCGAGCGATTGTCCGACGAATTTGCGCGCTTTCGGCTTGTCCAGCTGCAGGTTGTTTTGCTCACGCAGCTGGCGGGCACGCTTGGACGCCACCGTTACCAGCGTGTACTTGCTTTCTACCTGTTCAACCAATTTGTCAATCGATGGAAACAACATGGATTAAACCTCCTTCAGGATCCACTTGCGGTACTTGTGGATTTGCCTGTCTTTTTTCAGATGCTCTGCTGTGATGATCGCCTTGATCTTGTCGCAGGCGGTTTCGATGTAGTCGTTGACCACGACATAGTCGTATTTGTCCATCAGCTCGATCTCGGTGCGAGCCATTTCCATGCGGCTCTTGATCGTTTCCTCCGACTCGGTGCCGCGGCCGACGATGCGGCTTTCCAATTCGGACAAATCAGGCGGCGCCAGAAACAGGAAGATCCCTTCCGGAAACTTTTCCTTCACTTGCAAGGCCCCTTGCACTTCAATCTCCAAAATGACATCCTTGCCGCCAGCAAGCGTATCCGCGACGAAGCGGCGCGGCGTGCCATAATAGTTGCCTACATATTCTGCCCATTCCAGCAGTTCGTCTTGCTCGATCATCCGCTGGAATTCGTCCTTGCTTTTGAAGAAATAGTTCACGCCTTCCTCTTCCCCAACACGGGCGCTGCGCGTCGTGGCGGAGACGGAATAAATCAGCTCCGGCATCTTCTCTCGCAACGCTTTGCAGACAGTCCCTTTGCCTACCCCGGATGGTCCGGAGAGCACGAGAAGCAGTCCTTTGTCCTTTTCCATCGTACCAGTTTCAACTCCTGCTTTATTCATCAGACTCGTCATCTTTGTCATCTTTGGTATACAGACGCTGCGCGACAGTCTCCGGCTGGACCGCCGACAAAATCACATGGTCGCTGTCTGTAATGATCACCGCGCGGGTCCGTCTGCCATATGTGGCATCCACCAGCATGCTGCGATCGCGCGCCTCTTGAATGATCCGTTTTATTGGAGCCGATTCCGGGCTTACGATTGAAATGATCCGGTTGGCATTCACAATGTTACCGAATCCGATATTAATCAGTTTGATTGCCATAATTGCCAAGTCCATCCTTTCATCGTCACTCGATGTTCTGAACCTGTTCTCTCATTTTTTCCAATTCCGCTTTGATTTCAACAGCCAGATGCGAAATTCCTACATGATTGGCTTTTGAACAAATCGTATTGGCCTCGCGGTTCATTTCCTGAAGCAAAAAATCGAGCCTGCGCCCCACTGCTTCCGCGCCATTCAGTTGGTTGCGGAATTCCACACAGTGGCTGGATAGACGCGTCAATTCTTCTGTAATATCCGCACGCTCTGCCAACAGCAGGATCTCCTGCATGATTCGCTGCTCCTCGAACTCTTGCTTTAGCTCGGACTGCCATTCCGCAATGCGCGCCAGCAATCGGCTGCGGTGCTCCTCCACGACTGTCGGGGAGAGGGTATGGATCTCTTCCGCACAACGTTCGATTTTTTGCAAGCGCTGCTTGAAGTCAGCGAGCAGCCGTTCTCCTTCCCGTTCTTTCATCAAGAGAAGGTCGTCCGTCGCCTCGTTTACTGTAGCAGACACCCATTCCGCAATGTCCTCGGGGGCAAGCTGTTCAGGTTCCGCTGTCGTGAGTACGCCTGGCATTGCGAACAAGTCATGAACGGATAAACGCCCTTCCACCGCCAAGCGGATCGTCGCTTCCCTGGATAGCTGCACATACTGATCTGCCAGCTCCCAATCGACGGCGACCGTTTTTTGGGCGGCTGCCTGCCGTTCGAGTGAAATGGTAATATCAACGCGGCCGCGCTGCACTTTCGCACCGACGATCTTTTTGACTTGATCCTCTAACACCGCGTACGATTTCGGCAGGCGAACGACCACCTCGCAAAAACGGTGGTTGACTGCCCGCATCTCTACCGTCACGCGCAAATCTTGGTAAACCGATTCCTTACGGCCAAACCCTGTCATTGATCGGAGCATGCACACACATCCCGCCATCAGTAAAACTTTTTCGTTTTCGCGCTAAGGCGCTCACACTTTTCTTACGATAAATAGACACAAAATCGTTATCCTATTATAGGAGACAATCATTGGCAGTGTCAACAAAAGCTGCGGGGAAACTTGTCGCTTGGGGTTGCTCCCGCGCTGTGGTACACTTAGTCCATTCTATACATAGAGGTGAAGAATCGTGGCTTTTGACGGAGTCGTCACCCGTGCCGTGGCGCACGAGCTGGCCAAACTGAAAGGAGGCCGCATCTCACGCATCCATCAACCGCATGAGAGTGACCTTGTTTTCGCCATCCGCGCGCAAGGCGGCAACCAAAAACTGCTGCTTTCCGCCAATCCGACCTATCCCCGGATTCATTTGACAACGGAAGAATTCGTCAACCCGACCGAAGCGCCGATGTTCTGCATGCTGCTGCGCAAGCATTGCGAAGGCGGCACGATCGAATCGGTCGAGCAGGTTGGCATGGAGCGGATTATCCATATAGATGTGCGTTCTCGCGACGAGCTGGGCGATGTCACGCACAAGCGCATCATCGTCGAGATCATGGGCAAGCACAGCAATATCATTTTGATCGACGTCGACAAGCAGATGATTTTGGACAGCGCGCACCACGTTTCCCACGGCATGAGCCAGCATCGGCAAGTGCTGCCCGGACGTGCGTACATTTCCCCTCCTGCACAGGGAAAAGCCGATCCGCTGCAAGAAACGCAAGCCGACTTCATCGCGCGGATCAACTGGAACGAGGGAAAGCTGGACAAACAGATCGTCGATCGATACAGCGGCGTAAGCCCGCTTCTTGCCAAAGAGATCGTGTTCCGCGCCGGCTTGCCTACTCGTGAATCGCTGTGGACCGCTTTTTCCGAGCTGTTTGCGGAAGTGAAGCAAAACCGGTACACCCCAAACACGGTCATCACGAAAGAAAAAGCATTCTTTTCGGTAACCCCTCTCACCCATTTGGCTGACGGGGAGCGCACGACTTTTGCGGATGTCAGCGACTGCCTGCAGCATTTTTTTCAGGACAAAGCCCAGCGCGACGTGATCAAGCAAAAAGTTCATGACCTGCTGCGAATCGTTACCCTGGAAAAGCAAAAGAACGAAAAAAAGATCGAGAAGCTGAAGCAAACGCTGATCGACGCCCAGGACGCCGAACGCTTTCGGCTGTACGGCGAATTGATCACCGCTCACCTTCATCAGCTAAAACGCGGCGATACGGTGCTGACGGCTGTGAACTGGTACGATGAGGCTGGCGGAACGATCGACATCCCGCTCGATCCGCTCTTGACCCCGTCGGAAAATTTGCAAGCGTATTTCAAAAAATACAACAAGGCCAAAAACAGCTTGCAGATCGTCGAGGAGCAAATCCGGCTTGCCGAGGAAGAGATTCTGTACCTCGATGGCCTCCTTGTACAGCTGGAGCATGCCCGGATGAGCGAAGCGGAAGAGATTCGCGAAGAGCTGGCCGAGCAAGGCTATGTACGCAAACAAAAGCAGCGGAATGCGCGCAAGAAAAAAGATGCGCGTCCCGAGCTGGAGGAATACGTCTCGAGCGACGGCACCCCGATTTTGGTGGGGAAAAACAACAAGCAGAACGAATACTTGACCAACAAGCTGGCAGCCGCCAATGAAACATGGCTGCACACGAAAGACATTCCCGGCTCCCATGTGGTGATCCGTGCGCGGGAGTTTTCCGAGCAGACGCTGCAGGAAGCCGCCATGCTCGCCGCCTATTTCAGCAAGGCGCGCGAGGGAAGCCAGGTCCCTGTCGATTACACCTTGATCCGCAACGTCAAAAAACCGAACGGAGCCAAGCCCGGTTTCGTCATTTATGAGCAGCAGCGCACGCTCTATGTCACCCCGGACAGCAAAACGATCGACCGTCTGAAAAAACAAGGCGGGACAAAGCCCGCTGCTGCAAAGCCGTAACGGGCGCTGGGTCGATGTGGTTCGGCACGGCTCGCGATACCTACCTGTATAAAACAACCGTCCCATAAAGATCACGGTCCACGCATACTCAGTCCTCCAACGTTCATACTAAGATCATGGATCAATCGGAGATACATCTATTGTTACTCATCTTGCGATACAAAGAGGGGTTTTACAATGAACGTAGTAGGAATTGTGCAAACGGACTTAAACGAATTCAATATCTTGTTTGAAACGGGGGGACAAGGTGGCGGACAAGGCCAGGAAGGCGGTCAAGGGCAAAGCCAGCAAAACCAAAGCTCCCATGGCGATAGCAGCAATGAAGACGACAACTTGTTCAGCTTCCTCACCCTGGATAGTTCAGAGGACCAAAACCAGGGCAGCCAGCGCAGCGGTGGTGGCGGAAACGGCCAGGACCAAGGCTCCGGCCAGGGTGGTTTACAAGAAATGACCGTCCGCATCAAAGGGATTCCCGAGGGACAAAAAGCCACCTTCCTGCAAATGTATCAAGTCATCCAGGACGCCAAGCAAACCCAAGATCTGGAGCAAAACTTGACCATTGTCAGCAATGGAAACGAGCAAGGGCAGCAGGGACAGCAAAAAAACCCGCGCAGCACGCAAGGCCAGCCTGGACAAATGACGCAGCGCTATCAAAGCAACCAGCAAGGCTCCGGCAGCACGCATTAACGTTCAGAAGAGGCTTCCCCGGCTTTTATGGCAAAACCGCGTGAACAGAAAAAACGCACGCCGCTTGGGTCGTGCGTTTTTTCTGTTGACCGCAATCAGCCATTCCCGCTCGCCAACATCCGCCAAGCCGCTTGACTGCGCCGCATGCTCCCGTGTCAGTTCCTCGATCTCCCCCATTTTTGGGCAAAAAAAATAGCCCCTCGCCATCGATCCAAGGTGGCGACCAGCTATGTTGGCAACTCTTTTCATTGCATATACAAAAACAAAAGCCCCGCTCTGCCGTCTGGCATCATGTTTCTATAACCTGTTACTAACAGGTGGGTGACCCGTCTACGCTTCTGCCTTCCCATGCGTCCATACCGGAGGTGGGCCTGACATACGCGAAAAGTTCTGTCTCCCTGGAAACACTTAAGGTTAAAAACATAAAAGCCAAAACGCACATCGCAGGAGTCTGTTGCTTTCACTTGTGTTGTTCTTCTTGTCATTATAGTAGCATACGATAGACCTTTGCACAAATATAATTCCTGCCATGCCAGGAAAGCGACACTACGATTCCCTTGATGCACCAGTCCTTTTGTGCGCCATTCGTTTTTTGTAAGATATGCAGCAAAGCGCAATTTGACACGAAACGAGCGTTCCGATCAGTTCACTTTGCGGGATTGGCCGAGCCAATAGTTGTCCCGCAGATTCCGCTTTAAAATTTTGCCCGCCCCGCTTTTCGGCAACTCGCTCACAAAATCAACCGATTTCGGCACCTTGTAATTTGCCAGATAGCTGCGGCAATGCTGGATCAATTCCTCCTCCGTCAGGCTTGCTCCGTGTCGAACGACTACGACCGCTTTGACCGCCTCGCCCCAGCGCTCGTCAGGAACCCCGACAACCGCCGCTTCCAGGACGGCAGGGTGCGTGTAGACGACATTTTCCACCTCGACGGAATACACATTTTCGCCTCCGGTGACGATCATGTCTTTTTTCCGGTCGACGATGTAAAAGAAATTTTCCTCATCCACCGTCGCCATGTCGCCTGTCCGCAGCCATCCTCCGCGCAAAGAGGCTTCCGTCTCCTCCGGACGGTTCCAGTAGCCTTTCATCACATTCGGTCCCCGCGCGACGATTTCCCCGACCTCGCCAGGCTTTACATCCCGGTCCTCCGCATCGAAGCAGCGCACTTCCACGCCAGCGAGCGGCTGGCCGCACGATGCCAGGCGAGCGACCAGATGCGGCTCCCCTTCCGTAACGTGATCCTGCGGCATCATAAACGTAAGCACCGGCGCCGCTTCGCTTTGCCCATACCCTTGGTAAAACTGGATCGGCAGCAGCTCTTTCGCCTTCTTCAGCACTTCAGGCGGGCATGGCGATGCGCCGTACAGAACTTTGCGCCAGCTGGTGATGTCATAGTCCTTCAAGCCGGGCGAATTGATCAACAGGTTGATCATCGTCGGAACCAGCAGGCAGGAGGTGACCCGCGCATCCTGGATCGTTTGCAGCACCTTGTTCGGTTCGAACATCCGCACATGTGCATGCGTTCCACCCACGACCGTGATGGCAAAGGTTGAAGCACCGTCTGCCAGATGGAACATCGGAGCGGCATGCAAGTAAATATCGTCTGCTGAGTAGCCCAGCGCCAAACCGACATTGTAGGCATTCGCCAAAAGATTGCGGTGCGTGAGCATAACCCCTTTGGGCATGCCAGTCGTACCACCCGTATAAAAAATGCCGGCGATCTCCTCTTCCGTCACGCGCCCGGCCAGCTCTACCGGCTGCGCGGAGGACAGCATGTCCTCATAACCGCTCATCCCATCCCCTGCACCCTCGTCCTCGCACAGCACAAACCGCTCGATCGAGGCGATTTCCTGCCGCAGCTTGGGTACGATCGGCAAAAACTCCTTATGCACGAAAAGCAGCTTCGCTCCGCTGTCTTTCAAAATGAAGTCGAATTCAACCGGGGACAGCCGCACATTGAGCGGCACCGCGATCGCCCCGAGCAAGGTGATTCCGTAAAGCAACTCCAGGTAGCGCGATTCGTTTAGCAAGAGCAGGGCGACACGGTCGCCTTTTTTGACGCCTGCCTCTTCCAGCGCGCCCGCGAGCAGCGCAACACGCTGTGCGAACTGTTTATACGTAAAACGTTTTTCCCCATCGATGATCGCGATCTTGTCCGGCCTGTTTTTCGCTTGCGTAATCAGAGACTGAGTGATGATCATACATTCTCCCCCTTGCAATCGCCATAATCGTTCCATCGCCATGCAACAGTTGTTACTTTCCATCCTCACAAACTAGCACCCGCCGATCAGCCCGACTGCCTCATAGGCGCGCAGCTGCCTGTTGGTCATGTGAAGCCGCTCGCGTAACACGTCAAAGGTGTCTGCCCCCAAAGCGGGCGGTGGGCTGAAACGCTCATTCGTCCCGTGCATTGTCGTCCGCACCTGCAGGATGTCCGCCCAATCGCCTTTCTCCTGCGCGGACAAGAGTTCTCGCCCGTGCCAAAACGGATTGTCCAGCAGCGTGTCCATCTCTTCCACCGCCGTCAGGCAGCAATCCACTTCCAGCCCAAGCTCATGCCACTCGCTCTGCGTCCGCGTGAGAAACAGGGCGCGCACTTCCTCCTGCAGCTCTGCGACCGACCGCGCATCCAGATGGGACAGCGCTTCCCAATCCTCCCGGCCGACGGCATGGCAAAAATTAACCCAGAACTTTTCTTCCACCGCTGCGAAAGCGACAAAGCGTGCGTCCGCCGTCTCATACATCCCGTACATCAGCTGTTTTTGCCCGAGCTTTTCGGCTTCCCGCCCGCGCCCTTCCGCAATCAGCATGGCGTGCTGGCCCATCCAGGAAGCCACGACATCAATCGCAGCGATGTCCAAAAACGCCCCGATCCCCTGCCGCTCCTTTTGCACGAGGGCGGCGCAAACTTGCTCTGCAGCATAAATCCCCGTGGCATAATCGGAAACGGGGACGCGCGGCAGCATGGGGCGGTCGCGCTCGGAGCCATTGGCCAGCATGCCGGATTGGGCTTGCACGTTCAGGTCATGGACGCCCGCTTGGCTGAGCGGCCCCCGCTGCCCGTAGCCGGTGATCGCGCCGTAGACGATCGCCGGATTCACGTGCCGGATGGAATGATAATCCAGGCCGAGCAGTTTCATGACACCGGGCCGATAGCTTTCCAGGACGACATCTGCCTGACGCGCAAGGGCAAACGCAAGCTCCTTGCCCTCTTTGGCGCGCAGATTGAGAGCGACGCTCTTCTTGTTGCGGTTCAGCGCAAGAAACCCTGCACCGGTCCCATTGATCAAAGGAGGCTGCGCCCTCTGCGGATCGCCTAGCGGAAGCGTTTCCACCTTGATTACGGTCGCCCCCAGATCGGCGAGCCGCATCGAGCAATACGGGCCTGGCACGTTCATGGTGAAATCGAGGATGGTAATTCCGGAAAGCATCCGATTCGCCTCCTTTCGCAGCGTTATGCGAAAAGCATCCAAGCAATCTTTTTTGCTATGTATTCGGCGAAAAACTTTTCTAATCCTTCCAACTTTCTGACAATATTACCTTCATCTTATATGATCAAAAAAAAGAACCGGAGCGCATCTCCGATTCTTTTTTGCCGTTCTATTTGCCATAGCCATCCATCATGTGATGATGGTGATGCATAAACATCATGGAAGAGGAATCATAGGACTTGCTGCAGCCACATCCGCCATGGTGATGCCCGTGGTGATGGCCGCCATGATGGCATTTGTGGAAATCTGTGCAGTGCGTTTTGTAGTAAGGCACCAATACTTTCTTATAGTGCTTTACCTTGCAGCATTTCTTGCAATGGCAACTCGTCTTGCAATGTGAACGTGAACGTCTGCATCCGCAACCCATTGTAAGATCACCCCTTTTGTCTTGGTACATTTACAATGTATTACACAAGGGGGCGATGCGACTGGTACAAATGACCAAATGCCTTGAAAATCAGCATATGTCCCTTAGTCAAGCGCCCGCCGTGTCTGAAGGCGCTCGGCGAATACGACACCTGTCAGCACGAGACAGCCGCCGATCACCGTCTGCCACGTAAGCGTTTCTTTCAGGAAAAGAACCGAGGCGATGACACTGATGACCGGCATAAAGTTCAAATACACGCTGGCCTTGCTGGCCGACACCGATTCCACCGCCTTGTTCCACAGCCAATAGGCCAGAATCGAGGAGCCAATGGTGAGGTACAGCAGCGACAGGATCGTTTTGGCCGGAAATGTCGGCCAGCCGAGCACCCCGATCTCCACCACGGCAAAAGGAAAGATCATCGCGGCGCCGATCAGCAACAGGAGTGCGGTAAACAATTCGCTGGGCAGCCGCTCCTCCCCCTTCGGCTTTTTCATCTGGACAATATAGACCGCCCAGATGATGCAGCCTGCCAGCACCATCATGTCGCCAAACAGCGAGCTGTCATTCGATTTGTCCGATTGCAGGGCGATCAGCAATACCCCGGTCAAACCGATGAACAGGCCGGTCCACTGCTGCCAGACGATCCGTTCTTTGAGGTAAAAATAAGCAAACACCATCGTAAAGAGCGGCAATGTCGAGTCGATGATGCTGACGTTGACCCCGCTTGTGAATGCGATGCCGGTATAACCGAATAAAAAGTAGCCTGCCACTCCGGTAAAGGACAGCGAGCAAAGGCGCAGCCACGGGATGGTCATGTCACCTTGCTCTTTCTTGGCCTTTTTCCAGGCGTACGGCACAAACAGAATGCTGGAGAGCGCCAGACGCATAAACGTCAGCGTCAGCGGCTCGACCGTCTCCAACGCCCATTTGGTCGGCGGGATGGTCGCTCCCCAGAGTATGACTGCCAAAAGCAGCATCGCATTTGTTCGACTCACGCTATCCCTTCCTAATGGGTCACGATTTTGCGAAGCTCATTGATTCCGTGGTGATCAGGCACTTCCCGAAACTCCTTCACTTTCGGCAGCGTCAATAGCTGCGGCCGCGTCATGTAGCCTGGCTTTGAGATGTAGACGACATCGCAGGAAGCGATCCGCTCGAACACATCCGAATGATTCACTTCAATCGCATTCAAATCAAGATGCGTGATGCCCGCATTGACCAAATCGTTCATCATGCCCTCGACGCCGCGGGTCGTCGCACAAATCAGCCCCACTTTCGTCGAGCGCGGATAGGCGTCCAGCTGCGGAATGACCACGGTCGGATCGGGGATGAAGTCGAGGCTTACAACCGGAGGCGCCTCTCGCGGCAATGCCTGCTTGACGCGCAAATTCACCGACGGATGCGTCACGATCGCCTTGTATTGCTGCAAAAAGCGCGTGTCCTTTTCCAGGCGTTCCCAAAAATCCTGCAACGTCCAGCCCTCGACCATGGCGCTCGGCAAATGGTACTGGACCAACCGGCAGTATTCCGCCAACTCCAGCTCCGTGAAGCGGAGAAACAGGACAGGCAAATGCTTCAGCTCGTCGATCACGATGGACATCACCCGGGAAAATTCATCCATCGTGTAGCCCATCGCCTTCACCTTATGCACGGTCTCTTTTGCCAGCAGCGCCAACTGGGCCGGGTTGCGCATCATTGATGGATCATTCACAATATTGCTAACAATCGTGCCCCGTCCCTGCCTGGAATCGACCAGTCCTTCCTGCTGAAGGCGCAGGTACACGCTGCGGACCGTGTTGTAGTTGACATGAAGCTGCGCAGCCAGCTCACGCACGGTGGGAAGGTGCGCCAATGGCTCAAGATCGCCGCTGCGAATCAATGAGGCAATCTGTTGGTATAATTGCTCGTGGTACGAAAGATTTGAATCTTTTTGCAATTGTATGCGCAGCATTTTTTTCCTCCGCATGATTTCATTGATATATCAATTAGTATATCAATGGATAACACCCTTTGTATAGGTGGGATGAACACTTCCGGATCGGAAATACTAACCTCGTAGCCAGCGTAGAAAGCGAGGTGGAGAGCATGGGCGAACAAAGCCGTTTCAAAGAAGGAGACAAGTCCCCCAAAAATGGCGTCTACATGGAGATCGGAGAATCCGGCTCCGGTGTGCAGGACCCGATGATCATTGAATTGGAAAAAGGCCAGAAATTCCCGGCGACACGCAACAAAAACCGTGTCTGGACGCAAAAATAAGCAGCAAAAAACGTCAGGGGTTGCTTGATCCCTGACGTTTGCCATAAAGCCGATCAGTCTTCGTCCTCTTCCTCATCATCAAAATCTTCTGGGCTCAAATACGTGATTTTCACGCCTTTGCTCATCAGATAAGCCAGCACGGCATGGTTGAGCGCTTCATCCGCAATCAGCCCGAGATGCTCGACCAATTCCAATTCTTCCAGTTCGCCGGTCTCCGCATCCTCCACCAGTTCAATCACTTCTGTCATCCGTTTTGCTTGTAATGCGTTCATGATTTCGTCTCTTGTCATACAATCCTCAACTCTCTGTTAGGTTCTCTCTCTTATTTCACTACAGACTGCACTCAATTGCAAGGTTTGCCGCACCTCAACCATTACGGGAGCAGCTTGCCGGAAAGGTAATACAGCCAGCCGCTGCTTTTCGCCTTGATGAAAAGCGCCCCTTTGTAGATCCCGATCCGATAGTCGTCTCCCCCTTCGCCTTGCAGCAGCAAGAGCGGTTCCTCCATGCTGTCGGTCCGCGTCCACGCGCCTGTGATCGTTGTGTTGTCACGCGCGCTGATCCATTCATAGGTGCCGTCGGCATGAATGTCCAACGAGCCCTGCAGCGTATCCGCGCCTTGGTAAACGGTGCTTTGGCCGGAGTTCGGATGCGTTTCCCAGGCGATGCCAGGCAGGAACAGCTGCCACTTGTGAAAAAGTCCATCCGTTGTCGCCGCATCCGCCTTTTGCTGCGCATCCTGGCCTTGGGGGGTTACACCGATTTTCAAGCCATCCGTTAAATAGCTGGCCGGAATCATCAGTGCGCCATTTTCATATTTTGCAAAGACGCCTGACCGCACTTGCTTCCCGTTTATATAGAGAACCGGTTGGTTTACCTGGAAATAAACCGAGTTGTTTCCGCTCATCATGAGGAACATTTGTGAGTTATAATGATAAAAGAGGTCCACGCCATACTGCTGCATGACCGTTTGGGCAGGGACATACACCTCTGTGCCAGCGGCAGCTGCTGCTCCATTCGGCTTGCCTGAAGCGTCGGCGTAAGCGACCGATGAGAGCGAGCATGCCAGCAAGCCTGTGAGCAACCATTTCTTCATCATGACGAATCCCTCCATTCCCCGCTTTGCTAAAGTCTATGCGGGACTGGCGTTCGTCTTGATCAAAACCTGTGCCTGCCACAACAATTGTTCCGGGTTCCGGCTTGCCAAGCGCCGCCAGCGCAAGTATGCCAGGAAGATTCCGATCAGGCGCCAGAAAAGGAGATCATGCGATGTATCCCACCGCTTATGTCGACTATTTGATTCATTTTCACACCGACCGAGATTATTTTGAATGCCATGAGATTTTGGAAGAGTATTGGAAGAGCTTGCCGGACCGCGGCAAACATAGCACATGGGTAGGATTGATTCAGATCGCCGTCTCGCTGTATCACCAGCGGCGCAACAATTTCAGCGGCGCACGGAAAATGCTCGCTTCCGCTTGCGAGATTTTGCAGGCGAATCCAGACGCGCTGCAGCGATTGGGGCTTGCGCCTGATGAGCTGTTCAAGCGATTGGAAGAGCGGATCGCTGCACTGGACAGCCAGCAGGCCTATTCCAGCATCGACCTGCCGATTGCCGATCCGGCGCTTTTGGCGCACTGTCAAAAGCTATGCGCAGAGCGCGGCATGGTGTTTGGCAGTCCAAGCGATCTGGGCAACGCGTACATTTGCAACAAACATACCGTTCGCGATCGCCGGGATGTCATAGAGAAACGGAATGAAGAATTGGCGAGAAAAACGGCCGAGCGGCTCAAAAAATCCACCAGCTGAGCGCCAGCATAATGCCGAAATCGGCCAGCAGATGGCTGATCCAGACGGCGTAGATCGGGGGATGGCGCCGCTTCATATACGCCCACATCATCCCTACGCAAAAGACCGCCCCGGTGATTACTGCCCCCCATTTCCAGCCAAACAGCACCGTGCCGATGACCACATGATAGAGCGCATAAAAAAAACTGCTCACCAGCATGGCGGTCATCGGCGCTACCACCCGTTCCAGACGCTCCAACAAAAAACCGCGCCACATCAATTCCTCCAGCAAGGAATTCACGAACACGATATAGGCAAAAAAAAGGCCCAGCCAATCAGCGGACAGCCCCCAGCGCGTCAAGATGGGGCGAATGTGCTCCTTGTCCGGCACCACTTGCAGGAGCAGATAAAGCCCCGACAAGGCAGCGAGACACAGTGCCGTCCCTGTCGCAATCCCGATAAAAACCCCTTCCGTCCTGGTAAACCAGATCGCAAATGCCTCGCTCCACCGCGCGCGCAATCTGCCTTCCCCAATCCCGTGCACGATCGGAATCATGCAGCAGACCAAGAAATGAAAGAGAATAAACGTGGCCAGCAGACTTTGCAGCCAGACAAGCCCGATCCAAACGGCGCTTGTGCCGAGTATCCCGTAAAGTATGGCAAGACGAAGCAAGTGCGTACGGTGCAACTCTCAGCCCACCTCACACAGAGCGTAGTGACATGATCGGTTTATTGTTTGCAGCTGGTGCTTATGTTATACTGTGCCAATAAAAAATTTTTGATTATTTGGGAGAATCGACCAAGATGAACTTGTTACGCAATCGCACCTTTCTCTTGCTGATGATCGGCGAAAGCATTGCAGGAGCAGGACTATGGATTTTCATTATTGGCAATCTTCAGTTCATGCAGCATATCGTCCCTTCCGACACGGTGAAGGGGCTCATCTTGATGGCGGGGCTGATGGCAGGCGTGCTGCTCTCGCCGAAGGCCGGTACCTTGATCGACCGCAGCGACAAGAAAAAAATCTTGTTCGCCTCCAGTGTTGTCCGCTGCGCCAGCCCGCTCTTGATGATCCCCGCGATCGAGCACCAGTCGATCTTCATCATGATCTGCGCGCTCGTGATTCAGCAAGCATCCAATGCGTTTTACTTGCCAGCTGTCCAATCATCGCTGCCAGCCATTCTCGGCCCGGCTGAGCTATTGCGCGGCAACAGTGTATACCTGAACGTGACGACGCTCTCGCGCATTGGCGGAACGGCGCTCGGCGGCGTGCTGGTCGCTTCGCTCGCCCTCGACCAGCTGTATTGGTTCACGTTCGCCTCCAATGTCTTTCTTGCGGTCGCCACGCTGTGGATGACGATTCCTAGGCAAACGGAAGCAAAAGCACGCTCGTACCAAGCGATGCGCTTTTCCGAGGTGTTTTCCTTAATCAAGCGCGAGCCTGCTGTCATAATCGGGCTTGGCAACACGTACATTATTACCTTGCTGCTCGGCGGCTTCAATCTGCTCGTGCTCAAATACAGCGAGATTCAGCATGCGCCCGAGCTGATGGGATGGATTTACACCGTGGAAGGAACCAGCATCCTGATCGCCGGACTCGTCAGCAAGCAGCTGATCGGCAACCGCAACCTGGTCACCTTTTCCTCGATGCTGTTGTTTGTGTTTGCGCTTTCCCAGTTTTTGCTCTCTTTCGCTGCAAGCCGCTGGTTCGTGCTTGCCGGATTCGCCTTGTTCGGGCTCACGGTGGCATTCTTTTTCCCTTCTGTGACGACGATTTTCCAGAAGCGTCTGCCTGGCGATACACACGGTCGGTTTTTCGCCGTAAAAGGGATGATCGAACGCGTGCTGATTCAGGTTTCCGTCGTTTTTACAGGCGCTTGCCTCGATTTGATCGGACTGAACGGCTTCATGTGGGTGATGTGCGGCGCCACCTTCTTCATGGGGGTTTTCTCGCTCGTCTATGGCAAGCGGCATCCGGTGGACGTCCGTCAGCATCAGTTATCCGAGCATGAGCGATCCGCCTAAATCCTCCATGCTTCACAAATGAATCCTGTTGCGCTTTTTTTGAAAAAGAGTACACTAGAAACGTGAGCTTTTCTACCGAAATTCGCAATCAGGATTGAAAGGAGCAGATCGGATGCATCCTACGTTACAAACCATATCGATGATCGTGGCGCTTTTGATGGCGACCTCGATGATTTTCATTCGCATGCGCGCGGCGAGAAAGCCGATTTCCTTTCGAAAAATCATAGCTCCACCGTTTTTCATGTCGACCGGATTTTTGATGTTTGTGCTGCCGGATACGACCACGTCGCTCAGCTATGATCTGATCGCCTTTTGCGTCGGCGTACTCTTCTCCATCCCGCTGATTCTCACATCCCGCTTTGAAATGGTCGGCAACGATGTGTACTTGAAGCGATCCAAGGCGTTTTTCTTCATTTTGGTCGGTCTCTTGATCGTTCGTATCACCTTGCGCGAGGAAATCGAGCCGATCTTTTCCGCCATGCAGACTGCAGGTTTGTTCTTTATTCTCGCATTCGGCATGATCGTGCCATGGCGCGTAGCGATGGCCGTGATGTACCGAAATTTGATAAAAAAACAGGCGAGCTTTTGAGCCTGCTTACGTGAAGCACCGCCCGGAACCATTCCGGCGGTGTTTTTTTGTGTCATCAAAAAAGAGCCACCCTGGGGGTGACTCTTGATCGTTCGTTGTGTTGTCTAGCCGAATTAGGCAAAAAACGTCCGTGGCGATTTGCGCCATTCTGCCAGCACATTCTCCTGCTCGGGCGTGATGATGCCTTGCTCTTTTGCGACAGCGAGCAGCTCGGTGTAGTTGGACAGCGTTGTAAACGGCACGCCTGCTTCGTTGAAAAGCGCTTCGGCATCCGGGAACTGATAGGAGAAGATCGCAACCACGCCGAGCACGTCCGCCCCTTCCGCCTGCACTGCTTGCGCCGCTTTCAGCGAGCTGCCGCCGGTCGAAATCAAATCCTCGATGACAACCACTTTTTGTCCTTTGGCAAGACTGCCTTCGATCTGGTTTTGACGGCCGTGGCCTTTCGCCTTGTCGCGCACGTAAATCATCGGCAGCCCCATCTTGTCCGCGATCCACGCCGCATGCGGAATACCTGCCGTTGCCGTTCCCGCGATCACTTCCGCATCGGGAAAACGCTCGCGGATCGTTTGCACGAAAGCATCGGCGATTTTGGTGCGAATCGCGGGATGAGACATCGTGATGCGGTTATCGCAATAGATCGGCGATTTGATCCCGGACGTCCAGGTGAACGGCTCCTCCGGGCGCAGATGCACCGCTCCGATGGTTAGCAGGTGGGACGCCACCTCTTTCGCAATCGACGCAATTTGACTCATGATTGTATCCTCCCTTTTTCTATCTCGATGCTTTCAGCGAATCGATCATGTCGTTCCAGGCTGCATGCGGATCGGCTGCGCCGGTAATCGCCCGGCCGATCACGATGTAGTCGCTCTTTAAAGTCAGGAGCGCTTCTTCCGGCGTTGTCACCCGGGTCTGGTCGCCTTTCGCCGCGCCAGCCGGACGGATGCCCGGTGTCACGGTGACGAAGCTTGTGCCGCACGTCTTTTTGATCAGCGGGACTTCCAGCGGGGAAGCCACAACCCCATCGAGACCTGCCTCTTTCGTAAACGCTGCGTAGCCTGCGACGGTGTCTTCCAGCTTGCCTGGAATGAGGAGCTGGCTGTTCATTACATCCTCGCTGGTGGAGGTCAGCATGGTGACACCGATCAGGAGCGGGCGCGGGGAGCCTGCCGGCGTCCCCTGTTCCACTCCTTCGCGGGCGGCTGCCATCATTTTCACGCCGCCTGCCGCATGCACGTTCATCATATCGGCACCGAGGCGCGCCAGACTGCGCATCGCG
This sequence comes from Brevibacillus fluminis, assembly GCF_052072235.1. GTDB lineage: Bacteria > Bacillota > Bacilli > Brevibacillales > Brevibacillaceae > Brevibacillus_D > Brevibacillus_D fluminis_A. Next base: position 3,739,633 of record NZ_CM125436.1, read on the forward strand.
CCTTGGGCCGTATTGGGGATGTCGTGGATTTTCAGGTCGACGAACACCTTGAAGCCGCGTTCTTTCAATGTGGAGACGATCGCAGGGCCTGCTGCGTAAAACAGCTCCATGCCGACCTTGACATACTTCACATCGCCCGTAAGCCGGTCCAGGCAGGCATACGCTTCTTCAGGCGAGCCGAAATCGAGCGCCAGAATGATCCGTTCGCGAAAATCTGTCATGCTTTTCGTGTCCTCCCTCTTATACCGTTACGGCTGTTTTGCCGAGGTTCATTTGCGGCATCGCTTCTGTCTGGAACGTGATCGTTTCCAGGACGTGCAGGAGCGCTTTCGCGGTATCGAGGGATGTCAGGCACGGAATGCCGTTCTCTACTGCTTCGCGGCGGATGCGGAAGCCGTCGCGCTGCGGCGTTTTGCCTTTTGTCAGCGTGTTGATGACGATGTTGGCCTGGCCGGTGCGGATCATGTCGAGGATGTTCGGCACGCCTTCCGCCAGTTTTTGTACGCGTGTTACGCTAAGCCCTGTTTGTTCGAGATAATCCGCAGTTCCCGTCGTCGCGATGATGCGGAAGCCGATGCGCTGGAAGCCTTTGATGATCTCAAGCGATTCTTCCTTGTCTTTGTCCGCCACCGTTACCAGCAGCGAGCCTTTTGTCGGGATGTTCATGCCTGCGGCGATCAGCCCTTTGTACAGCGCTTTGGCCAGCGTCGTTTCGCGGCCCATGACCTCGCCTGTCGACTTCATTTCCGGTCCGAGCGTAATGTCGACGCGGCGCAGCTTGGCGAACGAGAAGACCGGTACTTTGACGGAGACGATTTTTTCTTCCGGATGATAGCCGGTCGCAAAGCCTTGCTCTGGGATCGATTGACCCATGATCGCTTTCGTCGCGATGTTTGCCATCGGGATGCCTGTCACTTTGGACAGGAACGGCACCGTACGAGACGAACGCGGGTTCACCTCGATCACGTATGGGCGATTTTTATAGATGACGAACTGGATGTTGAGCAAGCCTTTGATATGCAGGGCGCGCGCCAGCTTCGTTGTCATTTCGATCAGCTCTTGCTTGATCTCTTCAGAGAGCGATTGCGGCGGATAGACGGCGATGGAGTCACCAGAGTGCACGCCTGCGCGTTCGATATGTTCCATGATGCCAGGGATCAACACGTTCTCGCCGTCGCAAATCGCATCCACTTCCGCTTCTGTTCCTTGCATGTAGCGGTCGATCAGGACAGGCTGTTCTGGATTGATTTTTACCGCTTGCTCCATGTAGGAAGACAGTTCTTGCTGGTTGTAGACGATTTCCATCGCACGTCCGCCAAGTACGTAGGACGGGCGCACCAGAACCGGGAAGCCGAGTTCTTCCGCCACGTTCACCGCTTCTGCGACGGAGAAGACCGTTTTGCCAAGCGGCTGTGCCATGTTCAGCTCGCGCAAGAGCGCTTCGAATTTTTCGCGGTTTTCCGCTGCATCGATGTTTTCCAGGCTAGTACCCAAAATTTTCACGCCGCGCGCTTCCAGCTTGTCAGCCAGATTGATCGCGGTTTGTCCGCCGAACTGGACGATGACGCCTTCCGGTTTTTCCTTGTCGATGATGTTCATGACGTCCTCGATGTAGAGCGGCTCGAAATACAGGCGGTCGGATGTATTGAAGTCGGTCGATACGGTTTCAGGGTTGTTGTTGACGATGACGGCCTCGTAGCCCGCCTCTTTGATCGCCCATACCGCATGGACGGTCGCATAGTCGAACTCGATCCCCTGACCGATCCGGATCGGACCGGAGCCCAGCACGATCACGCGCTTCTTGCCGGTTTCCACACGCTCATCCTCTTGCTCATAGGTCGAGTAGTAGTAGGGTGTCGCCGCTTCGAACTCGGCTGCGCAGGTGTCGACCATTTTGTAAACCGGGATAAAGCCATGCTGCTCACGCAGGCTGCGCACGTCCGCTTCCGCCTTGCCGGAAAGCTCGGCGATTTTGCGGTCGGTGAAGCCCATCCGCTTCGCATCGTACAGCGTTTCCACGTCGATTCCGCGCTCCGCGATCGTTTTTTCCATCTCGACGATGTTGGCGAATTTATGCAGGAAGAACAGGTCGATCTTGGTCAAGCTGTGGATCGCATCGATCGAGTAACCGCGGCGCAGCGCCTCGCAGACCAGGAACAAGCGCTCATCGTCAGGTGTGACCAGACGTTTTCTCAGCTCTTCTTCGGAAAGCGATGCAGCCTCTTTCATTTCCAGATGGTATGCGCCCACTTCCAGGGAGCGGACGGCTTTCATGATCGACTCTTCCAAGGTGCGGCCGATTGCCATGACCTCGCCTGTCGCTTTCATTTGCGTGCCGAGCTTGCGGTTCGCGGATTGGAACTTGTCAAACGGCCAGCGCGGGATTTTGCTGACGATATAGTCCAGCGTTGGTTCAAAGCATGCGTATGTTTGGCCTGTCACCGGGTTTTTCAGCTCGTCGAGCGTGTAGCCGATGGCGATTTTCGCTGCCATTTTGGCGATCGGGTAGCCGGTCGCTTTGGATGCGAGCGCCGAGGAACGGCTCACGCGCGGGTTTACCTCGATGACATAGTATTGGAAGCTGTATGGATCAAGCGCATATTGCACGTTGCAGCCGCCCTCGATGCCGAGTGCGCGGATGATGTTCAGTGCAGAAGAGCGCAGCATTTGGTATTCACGGTCAGACAGCGTTTGGCTCGGCGCTACAACGATACTGTCTCCGGTATGAACGCCGACAGGGTCGATGTTTTCCATGTTGCAGACGACGATGCAGTTGTCGTTGGCATCGCGCATGACCTCGTACTCGACTTCCTTCATGCCGGCGATGCTTTTTTCGATCAGGCATTGGGTGATCGGCGAGTATTTCAGGCCGCTCGCCACGATGTCGCGCAGCGATTCTTCATCATCGCAAATACCGCCGCCAGTTCCGCCCAACGTGTAGGCCGGGCGCACGATGATCGGATAGCCGATCTCATTGGCGAAAGCAACCGCTTCTTCAATCGTGCTGACAATCACGGAGTCTGGCACCGGCTCGTTCAGTTCTTTCATCAAGGCGCGGAACAGTTCACGGTCTTCCGCCTGCTTGATGGAGCCGAGGTTGGTTCCGAGCAGCTTCACGTTTTCGCGCTCCAGCACGCCCGCTTCGGCAAGTGCGACCGCCATGTTCAGACCGGTCTGTCCGCCCAAGGTCGGCAGCAGGCCGTCCGGCTTTTCCTGACGGATGACGCGCTCGACGAATTCAAGCGTGATCGGTTCGATATACACTTTGTCCGCCATGTTGGTGTCGGTCATGATGGTAGCCGGGTTGGAGTTGATCAAAACAACCTCCATGCCCTCTTCCTTCAGTGCCTGGCACGCTTGTGTCCCGGCATAGTCAAACTCTGCCGCTTGGCCGATTACGATTGGGCCGGAGCCAATCACGAGAATTTTTTTCAGGTCTGTATTTTTAGGCATGTGTTTTGGCCTCCTTCGCTTTCGCAATCATGTCGAGGAATTGATCGAACAAGTAACCGGAATCGTAAGGACCCGGCGCCGCTTCTGGATGGTACTGCACCGAGAACGCGCGGTTCGCGACGTCGCGCACGCCTTCGATCGTATCGTCGTTCAAGGAAATGTGCGTGACTTCAAGCCCTGTTCCTTCAATCGACTCTGCCGTTACGGCATAGCCGTGGTTTTGTGAAGTGATGTAGGTGCGGCCTGTGGTCAGTTCTTTCACCGGTTGGTTTCCTCCGCGGTGGCCGAATTTCATTTTTTGCGTGTCTGCGCCTTTCGCGAGCGACAGCAGCTGATGTCCGAGGCAGATGCCGAACAGCGGATACTCGCCCAGGATGTCGCGGATCATTTGGATCGCTTCCGGCACATCTTTCGGGTCGCCAGGGCCATTCGAGAGCATGATGCCGTCCGGTTCGATGCGGCGGATTTCTTCCGCTGTCGTGTTGTAAGGGACAACCACCACATCGCAGCCGCGCTTGGTCAGCTCGCGCAGAATGCCGTGCTTGGAACCGAAATCGACCAGCACGATGCGATGCCCGTTGCCAGGGCTGGAGAACACGCTCTTGGTGGAGACGCGCGAAACTTGATCCGTCATCAGCTTGCTTGCCTGCAAGGTCGCGATCAACTCTTCCGCCGGCGCCTCGCTCGTGGTAATGATTCCGCGCAATGTCCCGAAATGGCGGATTTTCCGCGTCAGCATGCGTGTGTCGACACCTGCGATGCCAGGGATATCGTACAGTTTCAACAGTTCATCGAGCGTCTTGGAGTTGCGCCAGTTGCTCGGCACATCGCAGTGCTCGCGTACGACGAACCCGTGGATGAACGGGCGCACCGACTCGAAATCGTCGCGGTTGATTCCGTAGTTGCCCACCAGCGGATAGGTCATGACGACGATTTGTCCGCAGTAGGACGGGTCGGAGATCACCTCCTGATAGCCTGTCAAACCTGTATTAAATACAACCTCGCCAATCGATTCCGATGTAGCTCCGATTGCTTTCCCTACACATACCGTTCCATCTTCCAAAATGAGCCTTGCGCGCATGTTGCCGCCTCCTCTTTATCCGTTGTATACTACCTGGCCATTCACGATCGTCAGCACGGGCCACCCTTTGCACACCCAGCCAAAAAACGGGGTGTTGCGTCCTTTGCTCGCGAATTCTTCAGGGTTGATTGCTTGTTCTTTCTCGAGGTCGATCACGGTCAAATCTGCCGGCTTGCCAACTTTTAGCTCGCCATAGGGCAGGTTGAAAATTTCCGCCGGTCGTTTCGTCATTTTGTCCACCAGCTCTTGTAACGTCAGCTCGCCGGTCAGGACAAAGTGTGTATACAAAAGCGGGAAGGCGGTCTCTAGTCCGACGATCCCGAACGGCGCACGCTCCATCCCTTTCGCTTTTTCTTCCTCCGTATGCGGTGCATGGTCAGTGGCGATCACATCGATCGTGCCATCCTTCAGGCCCGCGATCAACGCTGCGCGGTCCTCGCGGGAACGCAGCGGCGGATTCATCTTCCAGCGCGTGTCCAGATTATCCGGAATGTCTTCGTCGCAGAGCAGCAGGTGGTGCGGCGATACTTCCGTCGTCACGTTCACCCCTGCGCGCTTGCCATCGCGTACCAGGCGAACCGATTCCTTCGCGCTGATATGGCAGACGTGGTAATGCGCGCCTGCTTCGTCGGCGAGCAAAATGTCGCGTCCCACATGGATCGATTCGGAGAGCGACGGGATACCTGGCAGTCCGTGCTTTTTGCTGACCTCGCCGTCATGCAGGGCGCTGCCAGCTGGCACGAGTTCCTCGTCTTCGCAGTGTGCCACGATCGAGATGCCGAGCGCGGTCGCCTGCTTCATCGCCTCGCGCATCATCGCGCTCGACTGGACGCCGACGCCATCATCCGTCAGCGCGAAAATGCCCGCTTCTTTCAGTGCCGCGAAATCGGTCAGCTCTTTGCCCAGCTCGCGAACCGTGATGGAGCCGTATGGAATGACGCGCGCCTTGCCCGCTTCCTGCGCTTTGTTCAAAATCATTTCCACCGTCTCGACCGAATCGATCACCGGGCGCGTATTCGGCATGCAGGCGACTGTCGTGAACCCGCCGCGCACGGCGGATGCAGCACCTGTCGCAATCGTTTCTTTCGCTTCGAAGCCTGGCTCGCGAAAATGCACGTGGACGTCGATGAATCCTGGCGAGACGAACTTGCCGCCTGCATCGATTACCTCATGCCCTGCCGCATCTATTTGATCGGCGATTTGTTGAATCACGCCGTCTTCCATCAAAATGTCCTGCTTGATCAGTTCGCCTGCTTGATTTAGAAGTTTGCCGTTTTGAAGGATGATGCCCATTGTTTCTCTCCCCCGTTCAAAAGATTTTCCAGTACGGCCATGCGTACGGCCACGCCGTTTGCCACCTGTGTGAAGATTTTCGATTTCTCGCTTTCCACCAGTTCGGAGGCGATTTCCACATCGCGGTTGAATGGCGCCGGATGCATGATGATCGCATGCGGCTTCATCTGTGCCGCGCGGCCGACCGTCAGGCCGTACGCCTGATGATACGCTTCCTTGCTCATGTCGAGCGTGCCTGCGTGACGCTCAAGCTGGATGCGCAGCATCATCACCACATCTGCCGTGCGGACCGCTTCGTCCACCTCGACCACGCGTGTTCCCGCCGGCAGCTCCGCTTTGTCGCGCATGAGCGATGCCGGTCCTGCCAGCATCAATTCTGCGCCCAAAGTCGGGAGGGCATGCAGGTGGGACCCGAGCACGCGGCTGTAGCGCAAGTCGCCGATGATGGCGATCTTCAAGCCTTGGATGCGTCCGAATTGCTGTTTGATCGTAAGCAGGTCAAGCAAACACTGTGTCGGATGTTCATTCGTGCCATCCCCCGCGTTGACCAGCGTCATGTTCACCTTGTCGGCGAGCGTCTGCAAGAGCCCGTTTTCCGATGTGCGGATCACCGCTGCCTCGACACCCATCGATTCAAGCGTTTTAAGCGTATCGTAGACGGTTTCGCCTTTTGTCGTGGATGATGATTCGGCCGCAAAGTTCAGCACGTGCGCGCCCAATCGTTTTTGTGCGACTTCAAAAGAAAAGCGGGTGCGGGTGCTGGGTTCGAGGAACACGTTGGCAACGAATTTTCCTTGCAGGGCGTCGGATTGGACGCCGCGCTCGTTTGCCCAATATGCTGCTCGTGCCAGTAGCATTTCAATCTCTTGTCTGGATCGATCTTTCATGCCGAGTAAATGATTTTTCATGCCTACACGCCTCCATTTTCTTTCGCTTGTCTTGCTTCTCTAAGGAAAAAGCTTCTTGCCTTACATAGCCGTTTTGGATGGGCTGGTCGGGCAAGAAGCTTCTTAATCTGCTTCTACAGCGCAGGGCAAAGGAAGCCCTGCTCACCCTTGCCAGCCTCTCGGGACCGATTTAAAAGGATTGCGAACTGTATTCGTTATGCGATTTGTTTTTTCATCTCATCCGCCTGCGCCTGGCCTTTGCCTGGCAAAACCGCATTCAGGATGATCCCAAAGAAGGTGGAGAACGCGATGTTGTCGATTGTCAGGTTGCTTAAGAACGGGATGCTTTCAAAGCTGATTTTGTATCCGCCGATCCCGGTGACCAAAATCGCGGCGGCGATGATCATGTTGCGCTTGTTGGCAAAGTCTACTTTGTTTTCGACGAACATCCGCAAGCCTTGTGCGGCGATGATTCCGAACAGGATGATCGAAACGCCGCCGAGCACCGGAGTCGGGATGGTCATCAAGAGCGCGCTGATTTTGCCGATGAAGGCGAACAGGATGGCGAATACCGCTGCGAGTGCGATGACCACGCGGCTGTAGACGCGGGTGATCGCCAGGACACCGATGTTTTCGCCATACGTCGTGTTCGGCGGTCCGCCGAGAAACGCGGCGAGCGTTGTCGCCACACCGTCACCCAAGAGCGAACGGTGCAGGCCCGGGTCTTTCATCAGATCGCGGTCCATGACTTTTCCGGTTACCAGCAGGTGGCCCAGATGCTCAGCCAGCGTGACGAACGCGATTGGCGCGATGATCAACGCTGCGAGCCAGGAAGACGGGGTTTGCATCGCTTCGACGACCAGACCGACCTTCAGGTGGCTGTGGAACATTTCCGAGAAGCCAACGACCCAGCTTGCGTCCGTCACCAGGTTCCATTTGCTCATAATCAGGTCTGGGTGGCGAACCAGCGTGTACAGATAACCAGCGATGATACCGATCAAAATCGGGATGAGTGCGAAAAATCCGCGCAGCACAACCGCTGCGATTACCGTTACGATGACAGTCACCAGCGAGATTTCCGCCGAGGTGAGCGAGAAGACCGATTGATTGTTTACCGTTACTTTCGTCGCCATGTCGACGGCTACACCGGACAAGCTCAGGCCGATGACCGCGATGATCGAGGCGATGACGACCGGAGGCAGAACGCGGTCGAGCCAGCGAACGCCCGCTTTGTAGACGATTCCCGACACCAGCATGTAGACCAGGCCGGAGAGGAGGCCGCCGAGCAGTGCCACTCCCATGCCGTATGCGTGGGACACGGTGATGATCGGACCGATGAAGGCAAAGGATGAACCGACGTAGTTCGGAATTTTTCCTTTGGTGATCAGCAGGTACAAGAGCGTGCCGATCCCGCTTGTGAGCAGTGCTACCGACGGATCAAGTCCGACCAGGATCGGAACCAGTACCGTGGAGCCAAACATGGCGAATAAGTGCTGGATGCTGAGCGGCAAGAGCCGTGACGGTGCAGGTGTTTCATGGACATCGATAAAATTCTTTTGATTCATTGGGCTCCCCCTCGTTTCTCTTTGTATTGTTTGCTTTTGGGCAAAAAAAATCTCTTTGTGCGCACACAAAGAGAGACGGTACAAAGTCTCCCCTTGCCAATCTCACGGGATTGGATTTAAAGAGGACTATTCCGATACTTGGGAAATCGTAACTTCTTCAGCGCCGTCGACATCTGCGAGCAGTACGGAAATGATCTCGCTTCGTGAAGTCGGCACGTTTTTGCCTACATAATCAGGGCGGATCGGCAGCTCGCGGTGACCGCGGTCTACCAGCACAGCCAACTGGATCATTTTGGGGCGGCCATGGTCCATCAAGGCATCCAATGCCGCACGGACGGTCCGTCCCGTAAAGAGAACGTCATCGACCAGGATAATCGTCTTGCCTGTCACATCTTCCGGAATTTGCGCGCCGCGCAGCACCGCATCCTCCGCTTTGTGCGAAAGGTCATCGCGGTAAAACGTGATGTCCAGTTCGCCGACGGCCAGCTTGACGCTTTCGATCTGTTCGATCCGATCGGCGAGGCGCTCCGCCAGATATACACCGCGCGTCTTGATGCCGACGATGATGCAATCCTCGACGCCTTTGTTTTTCTCGATGATCTCGTGGGCAATGCGTGTCAACGCCCTGCGAATGGCTGCTTCGTCCATCAATACGCTTTTTTCACCCATCGTACGCCTCTCCTCTAGGGAAGTTTGTTTGTCTGCGGAACAAGAAAAAGCTTCTTGTCCACCTGACAAGAAGCTCGCTTGCGGAAAATCGGCAGACAGCCGGTGGCTGCAGCCTGCTTTTCCATATCCGAAGCCCTTGCCAGCCTCACAGGACTGGATTTAAAGGTTCACTTTGCATCTGCAATCATTATGCCATCGTTGCGGATGGGTGTCAAGAAAAATAAATCGATCGATGGAAGGTAGGTTGAACTTGCCGCGCTTCCTACTGCTGCCGCAAAAACGCAAGCAGCTCTTTCATCTCCGCAGGCAACTCCGCCTCAAACTCCATGTACGCCCCTGTCCGAGGATGCTCGAAGCCGAGCGTTTTGGCATGCAGCGCCTGCCCGTCAAAATCGATGTTGCTCTTCGCTCCGTATTTCGGATCGCCGACGAGCGGATAGCCGATATACTTCATATGGACGCGGATTTGGTGCGTCCGGCCCGTTTCCAGCTTCAATTCGACCAATGTCGCATCGGCGAAGCGCTCCAGCACGACAAAATGCGTGACCGCTGGCTTGCTGTTTTCGAAGACGACCGCCATTTGCTGGCGATTTTTCGGGTCGCGGCCGATCGGCGCATCGATCGTGCCCATTTCATGCGGAATCACGCCGTGGACCAATGCTACATACTTGCGGTTGACGGTATGGTTTTTCAATTGCTCGGCAAGCCCGATATGAGCCTTGTCGTTTTTGGCGATCATCAAAAGACCGGATGTATCCTTGTCGATCCGGTGCACGATGCCCGGACGCAATACGCCGTTGATCCCGGAAAGATCCTTGCAATGGTGCATCAGGCCGTTGACCAGCGTGCCGCTGTAATGTCCCGGCGCCGGATGCACGACAAGACCGCGCGGCTTATTGACGACCACGACATCAGCATCCTCGAACACGATGTCCAACGGCATTTCCTCCGCCTTGATCGCCAGCTCCCGTGGAGGCGGTACGCGTAGCGTGACCTCGTCATCTGCCGACACTTTGTAATTGTTTTTGATCGGCTCGCCGTTTACCGTGACGCGCCCCTCTTTTACCCATGCCTGTACTTGGGAACGCGACCAGTCTTCATTGGCCGATGTGATGAATTTGTCGATCCGCTCGCCCTTGTCGGCAGCCTCGACCGTCCAGTCGAAGCGTTCAAAAAGCGGGGTGTTTTCCATAATGGTGTTCTCCTATCGTGTTCGTTTCGAATCAAAGAAAATGTCAAGCAGCAGGATGACCACCCCGATGGTGATCGCGGCATCCGCTACGTTGAAGATCGGGAAATGGATCAGCACAAAATCAAGAAAATCGACGACTTGTCCATTAACAGCGCGGTCGATAAAGTTACCGATCGCCCCTCCCAGCACCAGCGAAAGGCCGAGGGAAATGCGCGGCTGCGTGTGTCCGATACGGAACAGCGTCACGACGATGCCGGTGACGACCGCCAGGGTGATAATAATGAACAAAATCCGCTGATTTTGCAGAATTCCAAATGCCGCTCCCATATTGCGATGCGAGGTTAATTGGAAGACATGATCGATCAACGGGATCGATTCGCCTTGAACCATGTTTTTTACGACGGCGTACTTTGTCAATTGATCCAATAAAATGACTGCCAGTGCGTATAAGTAATAAATCAACATCTTGTCCTCCTCTATCCCCTGCACATGCATCTGAAAATGCTCCATATGCGGTCAAAATCAAATTTTATCATATCGTCTCGCAAGCGGCAATGAAGTGCCCGTTGCCCAATCGACCCTCTCTACAGCCGCATCGCCTCAAGCAGCCGGTGCACCTTCTTTACATACCGGTATCCTTTGCGAACGCCATCCAATACCCACAGCGGCACCTTCCACCCGCGATCCTTGAGGAACGGCAAATAAATCGCATGGTAGGCTTTGCGCAAATCGCGCCATTTCGTATCCTCCGCCTTGATGTAATAGTCGGACACATCGATCAAATAGCCGCGCCCCAGATGCATCAACACGTTTTTTCCGTGCACGTCATGCGGGTACAAGCCTCTTTTGCGCGCAAGCTCCAGCGCTTCCTCCACATCCTCGATCACTTGCGGCGGGATGGGAATCCCGTGGCGAATGCAGTCAAACAGGGAGATGCCTTTCATGCGGCGCATGACCAAAAAATTGTCCCCATGCTGATAGCAGACGGGGAAGTAACGCGTTTCCCCCAGCTTGCTGTACACCTCGATCTCTTTTTCAATCCCGGGCCGTCCCGGCGCATACACTTTCACGACCAGATCAGGATAATCAGGGTGACCAAATACGCCCGCATAGTTGCCGGTCCCGACCAGTTCCCACGGATGGGGCGTATGCAAAACGACGATCGGGTCATCCGGTGACGGGCTTTTCAATCGTACCTGATGCAAAAATTCGGTTAACACAGACTCATCGATTTTCATCGTTTACTGTTTCTCTCCCACGTCTTGCCAATAGTGTCAAGCAGCAGCTTTTATTCGTGCAAAAATACGTATTCTATTCTACCATTGTTTACAATCCAGCTAAAGCCGGAAAAGTTGGCTATCCAGGCATAAAAAAAAGCGCCCCTTCCGCGCACGTACGCAGTCAGGACGCCTTTTCCGGTTTATTCGTCATCGTGCAAATCCCGGAACCAGTCGGAAACCGTCTCTTGCAGACCGCCCAGCTCCTCCTGCGAGCCAGCTTCACAATAAATCCGCACCAGCGGCTCTGTCCCCGACGGGCGAATCAGCAGCCATTGTTCGTTGTCGAGCCGCAGCTTGATCCCGTCTGTTTGATCGACGCCCCGAACTTCATAGCTGCCGATCTGGACGGGCGGCTTTTCTCGCAGTCGATCAAGCCATTCGCTGTTCCCACGCGTTTTTAGGTCGAGGCGGGTGCTGAAAAATTCGCCATACTCGCCGTGTAGCTCAGCCAAAATGTCCGCAATCCCTTTCTTTTCCCACGCGCACATTTCGGCAATCAGCAAGTTCGTCAAAATCCCGTCCTTTTCCGGTATATGCCCCATGATGCTGCATCCGCCGCTTTCCTCTCCGCCGATGAGCACGTCGCCTTTCATCATCTCGGCACCTACATACTTGAAGCCGACCGGCGTCTCGACGCTGACCAGCTCATGCTGGCGGGCGATTCGATCAAGCAGATGCGTCGTCGCGACGGTACGGACGATCCGCCCGGTCTGCTTGCGGTTTTTGATGAGGTGGCGCGCGAGCAACACTAGCACCTGATTGGGCGGGATATACCGTCCGGTTGCATCGACGACGCCGAATCGATCCGCATCGCCATCGTTCGCCAGCCCCAGGTCGGCGCGTGCATGGCGTATTTCCTCTTTCAGTTCTGCCAGATGCTTGTCATTGGGCTCCGGCAGCTCACCGCCAAACATCGGGTCCTCATAATCGCGGATGGTCGTCACTTTCAGCCCGTTTTCTTTCAAAATGGTGCTGACATAGCCGATCCCGGCACCGTGCATCGCGTCGACCACGATATGCAGCCCGGCTCCGCGCAGCACATCAAAGCGGATCATCCGACGAAGATGCGCCTCGTAGTGCGGGCGCAAATAAATGTACTGCAGCTTCCGTTTGCTCGCCGCCTCTTCCAGACTGATCCGGTTTACCTCGCGCTTTTGCTGCACCTGATGGATCAACTGTTCCAACCGGGTCGTGATCGGGTTCGTGGCAGGTCCGGCATAATCGGGTATGTACTTGATTCCGTTGTAGTGTGGAGGATTGTGGCTTGCCGTGATCATGACCGCACCGCTTGCGGCAAAATGCTTCACGCCGAAAGCGACGACCGGGGTCGGCGTCGGCTCGTTCACCAAATAGGCGGCGATTCCGTTTGCAGCCAGCACACTTGCCACCTCTTGCGCGAATGCCCGCCCCATGAATCGCGTGTCATGGCCGATGATGATCCCTTGCTGCTGCTGCTGATTTTCGACCGTGTAATGAGCAATCGCCTGTGCGACGATTCGTACGTTTTCCATTGTGAATTGATCGGCGATCACCGCTCTCCACCCGTCCGTCCCAAACCGTATGTCGCTCATCCGGCGTCCCTCCTTCACATCCCCTCATCGGCATCACATCGCGTTGACCGCGACCGGCTCCGACCGTAAGATGGGGTAAAACTTATCCTGATGGAAAAAACCATAATCTACAATATAAATCCGGTTCTCGACAATTTCGGAAATCTCTTTCGCATTCGCACCTGCCGCCGGCTCGCTGATCATAAAATCGCGTATCGTTTGGCGGTCGAGCGAATCGGTTGCATCGTACAGCCGCAGCCCCTGCTTGATGCAGCGCTCGTCGGCTTCAAGATACGAGGCGACCATTCTCATCCGTGTTTGCGACATTTTCCAACGCACATAGAGTGTGGCGGCGGCACGCTGGTAAACGAGCATGGCTTGTATATGTGGCTGCTCATCGAGCGGAACGGTATCCCATTTTGGGTTGCGATCAGTCATCATCTGGTTTTGCGCCCCTTTCTCCTGTACCCATTTCGCGAATCATGTCTGTAACCAAGTATACTGAACCAAATCAGCGATGACTGTCGAATGCTCGGTGCATTTTGTTACTTCTTTTGTCGAGTAATCCTTCCAAATCGATTGGATTTGACTGTTGCAAACGTCCGCCCCTACTCATCTTATGCTGCTTCCCCTTATTCGATGGTAACGAAAAAAGATGAATGCAGCGTTACAATCATGCATGGATTGTCCTCTCGCTCAAAAAGCAATGAAACCATTGCGGACAGGAATACGGCTTGTCGAAAAGTTATGCATTGCAAACAAGAATGATTACGGTTTATAGTTACGGTATTGTTTTTCGTAAGGAGGGGCTCCCCTTTGGAACGTTTGCTCGATGTGAAAACACTGCTTCTCAGCATCCTCCTGGAAGCTGTCCCCTTTGTGCTCATGGGCGTGTTTTTCTCCGCACTCATCCAAACGTTCGTAACCGACGAACAAATCAGGCGCTGGACACCGAAGCACCCGCTTGTGGCATTGCCGTTCGCCTCTTTGCTCGGCTTCCTTTTCCCGGTATGCGAATGCGCGATCATCCCCATCGTGCGCCGTTTGATCTGCAAAGGCATGCCCCCCTATGTTGGAATCACATTTCTATTGGCGGGGCCAATTGTCAATCCGGTCGTGATGGCAGCTACTTACACCGCCTTTTTCAAACAGCCGGAAATGGTCGTCTATCGCAGCGCCCTCGCGCTTATCACCGCACTTTTGGTCGGCTCGTTCGTCCTGTTTTTTTTCCGGAATCGGGTGCTGCGTTACGGTGCGGAAGAAACAGCCGCACACTCCTCGCGCGGTTCCTCCGGCATATTCGCCGTGTTCAGCCATGCCGTGGACGAATTTTTTGACATGGGCAAGTATTTGCTCTTTGGCGCTTTGGTCAGCTCGATTTTGCAAGTTTTTCTTTCGCGCGACACGCTCAGCGCATTGGGACAAACGCCCCTCGCCTCACACCTGGTCATGATGGGACTGGGATATATTTTTTCACTCTGCTCCGAGGCCGATGCGTTCATCGCCGCTTCCTTTGGCAGCACGTTCAGGACAAGTTCGCTCCTGGCATTCCTCGTGTTCGGTCCGATGATCGATTTGAAAAACACGCTCATGCTGCTTAGTTCGTTCCGCTTTGCCTTTGTTGCTGCGCTGATCGCGGTCACCACCGTTATCGTGCTGGTGTTGTCCTTGGTTTGCGGAATCTGGCTCGATCCACACACCCTATACCGCTAGGAGGGAGACCATCTTGCGTGCAACGTTCCGTCGTCACTATTTTTTGCGCTCCTACATATTGCTCGGGTTTACCGTGCTTTTGACCAGGCTGCTGATCACGGGCGACATTCAGTATTACCTGGCCCCGCGTTTGCACATGCTCTGCCATGTTACGCTTGGGATCATGCTCTTGCTTACCATCGCGAGCCTGACGCAAGCGCTCACTGGCGCGAAGGCAAACGATTGCGACTGCGGCGGCGATCACGGATTGCCACGCGGCTTGATTCGTTCGACGCTGTTCTATGGGTTGTTCATTGTGCCATTGGCGATGGGCTTTTTGCTCCCGCACAAGATTTTGGGCAGCGAGCTTGCGCAGAAAAAAGGCGTCAATTTGCTCGCCGGGAACGCAAAGGAACTGATCGCCACGCAATCGTCGCGATCACCGAATAAAGCGGGCAGTTCAGCGCCCGCTCAGCCGGATGGCACGATGGAACCTGCCCGATCGCCGACGCCGCAACAGACCAAGGAAGCACCGAAGCAACAGAGCAAAAAGCTGGGGGATGCGGAGATTCGCAAACTGTTTCAATCCAATAACTTTGGCGACTATTACACCGAAAAAGCCATGTTCATGTACAAGCAGCCGATCATTACCATGGACGACAAGCTGTTTCTTGACGGACTAACGATTCTCGACTTGTATCCGAAAGAGTTCGAGGGCCACGAGCTAGAGACGACTGGCTTCGTGTATCGACAGCCCGATTTTTCCGACTCTGAATTTGTCGCGGCGCGCTTCACGGTTTCATGCTGCACGGCCGACGCGACTGTGGCAGGGGTTCTGGTTGAGGCCCAAAATGCCAAAGCTTTCGCCACCGATTCGTGGGTGAAGATAAAAGGCACGCTTACGATGACCAGCTTGAACGGAAGCCAGTTCCTCATGCTGAAAGCGGAACGGATTACGCCGGTCAAAGCTCCGAAAACACCTTACGTCTACCTCTCCGGAACCGGTGCCGGAACAGCTAACGGGCCGTGAAACCACTTGCAGCAAAATCCTCACCCGCCTTGGGACAACGATAACCGACGCCATGGGTGTGAGACGCAGGCGGACGAAGCTGACATGACCCATGATCGAGAAAAAGCTGCCATGATTGCACACATGGCAGCTTTCTTTTTGTTTTATTTTGTTTCACGGTGAATGGTATAACGCTTGAGACGCGGCGAATATTTTTTCAGTTCCAACCGTTCTGGATTGTTCCGCTTGTTTTTGGATGTGATGTAATTCCGGTCTCCTGTTTCGGTGCATTGCAAAATGACGGTTACGCGCATGGTCATTCTCCTTGTCTGTTCATGAATTTACGGGTGAAGCGCTACCTCAACGACCGTGCTCTCGGTCGGAAGCGGATCAGGCAGCATGCTCCAGTCGCCTGCCAGCTCTTCTTCTGTCAACAGGCAGGCGTCCAGCGTGCGGATCAATTCTTCCTTGTCCATGTCGATGCCGATCAGCACCAGTTCATTGATGCGATCGCCGAACTCCGGATGCCACGCTTCTTGCTGGTCCGGGTCTTCGACCAGCGCAAGCAACCGCTCCTGACCGGTTCGTGCAGCCACCCATTGTCCGGCAGTACCCACCTGGATGGACGGACCTGCTTGGCTCAAGGTCATGGCCCAATCAGCACGGGTCGCCAGCCAGAAGAAGCCTTTCGCTCGCACGACCGCTTCCGGCCACTCTTCGAGCCATGCTGCAAAACGCGCAGGGTGAAATGGCTCATGGCGGCGGTACACGAAAGAGGAAATCCCGTACTCCTCCGTCTCAGGCGTATGGCTTTCTTGCTCCAGCTCCTTGATCCAACCTGCGGACATACCAGCCTTTTCAAAATCGAACAAGCCTGTATGTAAAATGTGTTCCGGGTCCACGACGCCCTTTTCGGCGCGGATGAAACGGGCTGCCGGCTGCAGCTTGCGCAAAACGCACTCAAGCTCTGCCAAATCGTCCGGATTTACCAGGTCGCATTTGTTCAGGATCAGCACATCGCAAAACTCAATCTGATCGATCAAAAGATCCACGACCTCGCGGGTATCCTGTTCATCGGCTGCCTGGTTGCGTGAAAGCAGGGTTTCGCCTGATGAAAAATCGTGCCAGAATCGATAGGCATCCACAACGGTGACCATCGTGTCCAGGCGGCAGACCGCCGACAAATCAATTCCGTTTTCTTCATCGATATAGGTGAACGTCTGCGCAACCGGAACCGGCTCGCCGATCCCAGTCGATTCGATCAATATGTAATCGTACCGATTCGCCTCTACCAGCCTCTGAACCTCAACGAGCAAATCCTCTCGCAAGGTGCAGCAGATGCAGCCGTTCGACATCTCCACGACTTTTTCATCCGTGCGCGATACGCCTCCCCCCTTTTTCACCAGCTCGGCATCGATATTCAGCTCGCTCAAGTCGTTCACGATGACGGCAACGCGCAACCCCTGTCGATTATTCAGCACATGGTTGAGGATCGTTGTTTTTCCAGCCCCCAAGTAGCCGCTCAATACGGTTACCGGGATGCGTTTTGTTACACCATGTTGGTTCACTTGACCCATGCAAGGTTCACCCCTTATCGTTTGTTCTTCTTGCAAAACGTAATGATTACGATTTATAAAAAAGAATACACGTGCCGATAGCGTTAGTCAAGATAAATCGTAATGATTATGATTTATTGCCGAAATAAAAAACGAACTCCGCATGGGAGCCCGCTCTTCTTTTCGCTTCATTGATTGCCGACTGCTTCTGGCGCTTCCACTTTTGCCGCCACCGGTTTTGGCTCAGGCAGCGGCCGCTGAATGTAGCCGGTGATATTGGCGAGATCCATGAACGCCCTTTTGCTTTCCATCAGCGTCGCCAAATCGCTGTCCATCTGGCCATAGAGGAGGATCAGCATCTGCTGGGTTTGCCACAGATCGTCATAGGTGAGAAACGGATAGT
Source organism: Brevibacillus fluminis (assembly GCF_052072235.1). Taxonomy (GTDB): domain Bacteria; phylum Bacillota; class Bacilli; order Brevibacillales; family Brevibacillaceae; genus Brevibacillus_D; species Brevibacillus_D fluminis_A. Next base: position 3,757,263 of record NZ_CM125436.1, read on the forward strand.
CCGCCATCCCCATTTGTCCGCTCGGCAAATAGGCATAATGCAGGTCGAGATTTTCCTTGATCCAGCTTGCCGTCGAGTTTTTCACTCCTTGCAGCAGCTTTTGCGCCTGTTCTTCATAGACCGGCTGTTTCGTTTCCGTAAACATTTCCAGCAAAAATTTGGTTTCCTGCAATTGATGATTGAGCGAACTGTGCGTCGGTTTGGAAGGTTTCGCCAAATGAGCATAATCGCTGACCAGCCATCCTTCTTTCGGCCCCTGCAGCACAAAGTGGTTCTTCTCCACATGCTTGAGGAAAAACTGCGCATAGCGGTTGGCCGCGTTCCAGAAGCGGACATCTTTATATTTGTGGTAGCCTCTTAACAGCACGATCGCCATGTCGGTGTTGAAGCGCGTATCGTAAAAGCCTGGCTGTACGCCATATAGCGCTCTCAACCAGGATGACCCGGGCTGTGTTTCCCAATACCCCAGCTGATTTTGATTCGGCAAAATGACCGAGAGCATCACCCAGCCCAAGTCGTCTGCCGCTTGACTGCCGCCTGTCATGACAAACGATTTCGCCACATAGTTGATCGGAATCCGCCAGTACAAATTGGGGCCATGTGGCTCATAAGTGGCTGGCGTTTTTACGTAGAAGCCGTCCCACGACCATTTTTGCTGATCATGCAGATCGAGCAGCAGCCAGATCGCAGGCAAATTGGGCTTCGACCAATCGACCAGCGGCTTTGCCGAGGTCAACGTCCAAACTTCGCCGATCGACCCTTTCTCCTGTGGAAACGTGACCGCTAGTTCATAGCCGGCAGCCGTTTGCTTGACTGCGATCGGATACGGATTCGTCCTATACTCCAGCGTATGGTTCGCCCTGCTGATGGCGCGCTCGGGATAGCTGATCAGCATATGCGTCTGATCCGTATCGATGAAGACGGTCGTGGCCGGCAGCACGGCGCCGAGCGGTCCCGTTTTCCATTCGCGCGTCAGCTTTTTGTTCGCGTCTTGTTTTTGCGCGACGTACCGGATCGTCGCGTTGCGGCCCGGTACGGCAATTTTCTGTATGTAGGGCGTTTTCGACGTTACGGCGAATTCCATGCGCTCCATCCAGTAGCGATCTTGATTCGGAAAGGTCACCGTACGCACTTTCCGCTGCCCTTGCGCAACCTTGCCCGCTGTAACGGTCTCTTTCGGCAGCTGCGCAGCCGGGGCAATTTGCTGGGCTGGCGCGCTTGCCGGCTGAACCATTTGCGCATTTTGCTGCTGCAGTGCGGGCTCAATGTCTCCCGGCTGCTCTCCAGCCCCGTTTCCTGCGGGCTGCACAGGGGCCATACTCTCTGCAAAACTTGTCACTGGCAGCGAGAACACGGCCATGACGACCATCCATACGATCAGGATTGATCCTCTTTTCATCGTTTCCCCCTACCTGCTCGGTTCATTACGCTTTGTCGCCAAAGCCAAAACGGAACCCTTTCTCCGCCTCATTCCACACCAGCGAGGCATCGAAAGTCTTCTCTCCCTTTTTGAATCCCTTTATCACATTGCTCTGACCGGTTTCCATCAATTTTTTTACATTCGTCGCCGAGATGGACTTGCCGAGCAATTTTTTCGGAACCGTCACCTTGCATCGGTTTTTTGTATAGTTTGAACACCCGTAAAACGAGCCTTTGTCGACCAGATTGCCGCCGCAAACGCGGCACGTCGCGACGGTTTTACCCAAGCTGAACTTGGAGGCGCTTTTCGGCATCGACTCGATCTCGATTCCGTCCAGCTTCCATTCAGGCGCTTGCCCGATGGCATCCTCGACGATTTTGGCCGACAGCTTTTTCACCTGCTCCATAAACGCTTCCGGCGATGCCTCCCCTTGCCCGATCTCGCCCAGCCGCTGTTCCCAACGGGCGGTCATTTCCGGAGACGCCAAAATTTTATCGCCGATCACATCGATCAAAAGCATTCCTTTTGCCGTTGCAAACACCTGATTTTTTTTGACTTCAATGTATTTGCGGTCTTTAAGCATCGTGATGATGCCGGCGCGGGTCGCTTCCGTCCCCAGCCCTTCCGTTTTCATCAGCACCTTTTCCAGCTCCTGGTTGTCGATATGCTTGCCCGCCGTCTTCATCAGCGTGATCAGCTGACCTTCCGTATAGCGCTTGGGCGGCTGCGTCTTGCTCTCCTTCACCCTCGCTTTTTCCACTCGTCCGCGCTCCCCTTGCTCGACAGGCGGCAACTGCTTCTCCTCATCCTTTTCATCCGCATCTTCCTGAAAAAGAACCTGTCGCCAGCCTGCCTGAACGAGCACGCTGCCTTTCGAGATGAATTCGGCCCGCTCATCGACCAATGTGGTGATCGTCGTATAGTCAAAAATCGCTACATCATGGTGCGCGGCAATCAGCCTCCGGGCGACGAGATCGTACAGCTTTCGTTCCTCCTCGCTCAGGCGCCCCAAATCGGGAACTTGCTCGGTCGGGATGATGGCATAGTGGTCCGTTACTTTCTTCTCATTCACATACCGTCTGTTTTGCAGCAAAGAGGTGATCGGCGTCGGAAAATACGATTGATACTCCGGCTTGCGCGCGAGCTTTTGCAAAATCTCGGGAAACGTTTTGGCCTCGCCCGCAGTCACGAATGCCGAATCGGAGCGCGGATAAGACAGATAGCCTTTGACATACAGCTGTTGTGCCGTATCCAGCGTCTTTTTCGGCGGAAACTTGTACAGTTTGTTCATCGTTGCCTGCAGTGCGGAAAGATTGAACAAATAAGGCGGCTGAAACTCTTTGCGCTCTTTGATTACCTCTTTGGCCAATGCCGGCTTCTTTTGGCAAAACGCGGCAATTTTTTCCGCCAGCTCCTGGTTGTCAATGCGCGATTCGCCGTCCTTTTGCCAAACGCCGTCATACACCTTGCCCGCAATGTCAAACCGGGCGAGAACTTCCCAGAACGGCTCCGATTTGAAATTGGCGATCTCCCGTTCCCGTTTGACCACCAATGCCAGCGTCGGCGTTTGCACCCGCCCTGCGGAGAATACATCGGCAATGCCTTTTTCCTTCAGCAAAATCGTGTAAATCCGCGATGCGTTCATTCCGATCAGCCAATCGGCACATGCCCGGCTGTATGCTTCATGATACAAGCTGCGGGTGTCCGTTTCGTTCAGTAAATTGCTGAACCCGTCGAGGATCGCCTTTTCGGTCAACGATGAGATCCACAGCCGTTTCATCGGTTTGCGGACGCCGGTCATTTGCACCGCTGTGCGGATGATCAGTTCCCCTTCGCGCCCGGCATCGCCTGCATGGATGATTTCGGTCACATCCGGGCGTTTCAGCAGCTGTTTGATGATGCCAAACTGCTTCGCTTTCGACTTGGTCACCTGGTAGCGGAATTGCTCGGGAATGATCGGCAGCGTCGCGATCGTCCAGCGCTTCCATGCCGGGTTGTACTCCTCCGGGGCGACCAGTTCGCAAATGTGCCCGACCGCCCACGTCACGCAAGCTCCTTGCGGAAAGATTGCGTTCGGCTGAATTTCAATATATCCCTGTTGTTTTTTATGTACGAAGGGGGACGCCAATTTCGCCCCCTGGTCCGGTTTTTCGGCAATAATCAGTTTCATGGCAAAAGCTCCTATGTCAGCTTGTCAGTTTTTCTCTTTGTAGTTTACCATCATTCCAATTCGCCTGCTTCCCTAAAAAAATCGGACCCCAACCGCATGGTAGCGCTGTTGGTCGTCTGCTTCTCGCCTGCCCCCTTCTGTTCCCGGATGAGGGAGTGAACCGGCGTATCGAAAATCGACGAGCACGTAATGACATCCGCGTCCCCAATCAGGACGAGCGATGAGCGCGTTACACTCTCTACCTCCACTTCTTTAATCGTGATGCTTTCATTTTTTACCGTCAATTCCATTTGCTGCTTCCCTTCTCTTCTGTTAGACGTATCATACAGCCTATGCGTTTCAACCGATTTTCGTTTTGCAAACAGTTATGAACACCCATAGCGGATCAACATAGAATGCAAGCAAGGATGGATAAAAAGGGTGTCGTTTCTATGCCGGCAATCGTTGGTTCCGTAAATATAAACAGTATGACCGGTGTGATGAACATCGGGGATGTCCGCACCATTGCCCCGCAAAGCGTAACCAAAACGTTTGCAGGCGGCGGTTCGTTCAATTCAGGCACCAATCTGCTCATTAACAATCCCAAGAGCATCATTCAAATATATGATTCCGAGGCGGAAGATCAAGCCGTTTTCATCCAGCGCACCTGATTTTTGCGGAAGGCGGGAGACCGAAAATGAATTTTTTTGTGCAACAAACCATCACCATCCATACGCTAAAAATCGATGGCATTTCCAACGCATCGGTCTGTCAAATCGGCAGCGCCGGCATCGTCAAGCCGCTAGCCAAACTGTATAACACAGGGGGGTTCACAGAGGCAGCTCCACAGGCCGGGCCAGGCCCCGTTGAACTTCCCGGCACGCCATTCGTTCCCCTCACACAGCCCTCGCGCATGTGAGGATGCACTTTAGAAGAAGGTGATGACAGATGACGATGATGAGTCCTGAAGTGGTCGCATGCCTGGAGCAGCTCACCTGCTTTTTGCAGGCGCAGACCCAACAGATGGAGCAGCTTACCAAGCTGGTGGAAGATCTGCAGAAAGATGTCAATCAATTGAAGGATAAAGCGGGGACGCAAACGATCACCAACGAGTACAAGTTTGATCTGTTGAAAATCGAGCGGCTGGAAGGCACCTTGAATATCGGTCTGAATCCCCCGAAAAGCGAGGACTCCTCCATCAGCGAGTATGCTGTCAATCAATCGATGGATGTGCCTGCTCCCGCCAAACCGTCCGATGAGCTTTTCTGCCGGATTCAAGAGCAGATTCATCACTACCTGGATACCGATGCGGTCTACTCGCTTGAAGCGCTGGAGCAGAAGTACGCCTATCCGCTGCATGACCCTTATCGCAAATTCATCATGCATGACATCAAAAACCAGATCGATCAGCGCATCCGCTACTATTTGAACCAGGTGCAGCCTGACCAGCTCGATCCGGCGCAATATCCGGCAATCGAGCAAAAAGTCATCGAAAAAGTCAAACGGGATATCGAGAAGACGTGCGAATCGTTTCTGCAGCATCTCCCCCGGGAAGCAGGTGGAGCGTAGATGCGCTATACGGTGATCAATGGCTGCCTTTCGATCGGAACCGTCAAATGCAACGAGATTGCGACCGCCTCCATTCTCAGGATCGGCGATAGCCGGTGCATCCAGCTTGGCAATCTGTTTGAAACGCCTCCCGAGTCACTGATCGTTGGCGTCACGACGCCGCTCGTGCCTGCGGTTGAACCGCACGTCCAAAGAATTCCGCGCACTCGTCAGGCGTAAAGGGGGTTCACATGCCGTTCCGGACATCACACGTGAAGCGTATAGATATTTTGCAAACAAGCGATTCTACCGTCGTACAAATCGGGGATGCGGAAGAGGACATCCTGGATGCCAACGTATTGGCGGTCCAGCGCGAAGAAGTGACGTTTTTTGAGAGCGACTACCCGTTGGATCGATACGCCCTTTTTGGCGCGGCTATCCCTCAACCGGTGGTAGATGAACAGCTCGACATCATAAAAGTGAATGAATCTCCTTTCATTCGCGTCCAACTTGTCACGATTCAAAGCGTGGCAGCCTCTTCGGTCGTGCAGATCGGCTCAACCGATTTCACCTGTGCCGAATCGCGAGTCAAAACCATTCGCCACCTCGCACACTAGACATTGCCACAATTCGTTACGAAAGGGAGGGAATTCTTTGCCATCCGTCGTGGGTGCTGTCAACATCAACAGCAATTCGGGAACAGTCAATTTTGGTGATGCATTAAATATCTCTCCCAAAGCAACCTCCAAGACGTTTTCCGGTTCTGGGGGCGGCAATACCGGCAATATCGTCAATACGGTGAATGGAGTCAGCTTGACCAACACGCTCGATCCAAGCATCATTGATCAGCCGCAGGTGGGGAACGTATAAAAAGGGAGGAACGCGGTGTTCCTCCCTTTTTTTCGCCTGTTTACGATTCTGTTTTGGTCGGACCCGGTTGTTTCCTCCGCGTTTTTCCGCTGCGGATAAACTGCAATTCGAGCACGCCATCGGCATAGTCGACTTTCATTTTTTTGGGAACGATTGCGACCGGCAACGTAATTTGCCGGCGGAACTTCCCGTAGCTGCGTTCCCTGGACAACCTGGCATGCGCAAATGTATGCTCGCGGACGCGTCCCATGATGATGATCGTTCGCGGATCGACGAATTTGACTTCGAGGCTGTCCCGGTCGAATCCGGAGATTTCGCAAGAGACGATCACGCGCGAATCCGTCTTGAACAGATCCACATTCGGCACGAATTTCTTCACCGGCGCTTTGGCTGACGTTTTCGCCACCGCCTGCTCCGTCTCTTCCTTCTCCTCCGGCTCCCTCCATGTTTGGTCTGCATATTTGCCCAACGTCGCCATGTTTTCCCAAAACTCGCCATCCAGCAGCTCATTCATTTGCGACAGCGTTTTCCACGGCTGCTCGCTGTTGAAGCCGAGCTTGGAAAGCCGTTCCGCTGTTTTTTGAAAATGCTTCATTGTTTCCCGCAGGTGCTTCACGAAAAGCGGCCCCTTTCCATGATAACCTTCACACCTGCAGTATACGTACAGCAGCCTAGCCGATGTGCCTGCGATTCGCCGCCCAAATTCACATCTGGCAGTTGTTCTGCACGTTTTGTTTCACCGCCAACCCGGCCGCGTCTGCCTTGGTCGTCATTTTTCCTTGCAGCGCGCCTTTCTGGAAACGGCGCGCAATGAAAAGCAAGCGGGCCAACAAACCGACGGCCCCGACGGCAAGCCCGGTAATGAGACCGATCCAATAGCCGAAAGCCCCCATCGACGTGTAAGCAGCAAGCGCATACCCGACAGGCAATCCGATCACCCAATAGCTGATGATCGCGACGATGAAGGTGACATTGACATCTTTATAGCCGCGCAATGCACCCTGGATCGGTGCGGCGATCGCATCCGACATCTGGAAGAAGATCGCATACAACAGGAAATGCTGGGTCAGCGTCAGCACATCCATATCGGTCGTGTACAAGGCCGCTACCTCTTTGTTGAACAGGAACAGGAACGCCGCGCAAACGATCGCGAGTCCTGCTGCCAGGAACAGACCGATAAAGCTGTACTGCTTGGAATCTGCCGGTCTTTTTGCCCCAACCTCGAATCCGACCATGATCGTCAATGCGGTTGAAATGCTGTACGGGATCATGTACAGGAAGGAAGCAAAGTTGATGGCCGCTTGATGGGCAGCGATCGTCGTCGTGCTGTAGCCGCTCATCAAGAGCGTTACGACGGCAAAAACCCCGACTTCAAGCGAAACCGACAATCCGATCGGCACTCCGATTCGCAGAAGCTCCTTCCAGGCTGCAAACGAAATGCGCGGCAGCCGGTGAAAAATCCGGTACTGCGAAAACGATTCATGACGGACGATGACGAGCAGGGAGATGGCAGCGATCACCCAATACGTGATCGCCGACGCAACGCCCGCTCCCACTCCACCCATGCGCGGAAAGCCCAGTTTGCCAAAGATCAGCACATAGTTAAGCGCGATATTTACCGGCAAGGCGACAAGCGAAATCAGCATGGTGACCCGTGTCTTGCCGTGCGCGTCGATGAAGCTGCGAAACGCCGTGTACAAAAATAACGGTACGATACCAAAAGATAAGGCTGCCAAAAAGCGAAAGGCGATCGACCGTACGCCTTCTTCCAAATCCATGTGCGCCAAAATCGGCTGTAAGGCAAACACGCCGACGACAACGGTTCCCAGCGCAAGCGCGATACTCATGTACATTCCTTGGGCAAGTGTGAACGGGATTTGTTCGCGGCGGTTCGCCCCCAAATGCTGCGCCAAAATCGGTGTGACCGCTGCGACGATCCCGGTCAAACCGGCACTGATCGGCGCCCAGATGCTCGAGCCGATGGCCACGCCGGCCAAATCGACCGAGCTGGCATGCCCGGACATGATCGTATCGAAAAAACTCATCGCGAAGATCGCAATTTGGCTGACCAATACCGGCAGCAAGATTGCGAGCAGCTGACCAAGCTTTTGTGAGAATGTAAATGTTTGTTTCATTTCGACCCTTCCTCCCCTTACGTAAGGAGAGTGTAAGGTCTATTGTAACGATAGAGTCAAGGGATTTATTTGCACTTGCAGCTCCCACAATGTTTTGTCTTTTCCGCCATTCTTTTCCGTTCCCGGCAATGACATGACGTAAAGCTCATATAATTCGCCTAACGGTTCGATCCCGTTTTTCTCCACATAACTGCGCAGCTGTTCGTAATAGGTCATATAGTTGAGGTAAGAATCCTCAATGATCAGGGACAAAAATGTGCCCTCCGGAATCGTCGCTTTTTCAAATCCTTCCGGCACCTCTTCATGATACGTGACGAACATGTGGGTCGTCGTGCACTCATTCCGGTCCAGCCACGCCTGGCGCGATGTAATGACGCCGGTTTGGAACGAGAGAAAGGAAGGTGTTTTGTCAAATGTCAGAAGCAATTCGCGATACATCAGCTCAAAGGCCACTTCCGACGAGATTTGCACCCGCTTTTGCGCGATCCGGCGCTCAGGCAGTTGCAACACGGTGATGCATTGCGGAAGCCGCTCCTGCCAGCGTTCGATGTCCCCCCGTTTCCGCGCGATGCCGTTTTTCACCTCGGTTAACGAAGCGATCTGCTCCGCCAGGATGTTTTCCTGCGTTTGCAAAAGCTGTTTCGTGTGCTCGACCGTCAGCGGCTGATCGAGAATCTCTTTTATTTCTTTCAACGGCACCTGTGACGCTTTGCACACCTTCAAAAAGTCGAGCAGCGTGAACTGATCCAGGGTGTAGTACCGGTATCCGTTGTCTTCATTGACATAGGAAGGCTTCACAATGCCCAACTGATCATACAGGCGCAGCGCCTGCACAGACAGATTGAATAATTTGGCCACCTCGCCAATCGAGAAGTAGTGCTTCACCATTTTTCACCTCTTCTTCACTATATCATGGAGATGCGGGCGCGTTTCAATCCACAGCACCTTGCGTCAGGCTTTTTCTTTTTCGTCAACCTGCGCTATTATTAAGAATAGAGAGAGGAGGGAGAGCGGTGGAACATGTACAGGTGTTAATTATCGGCGGTGGAATGGCCGGCCTTTCCGCTGCGATCTGGTGCCAGCGCCTCGGATTATCCGCCGTCGTTCTGGAAGGCACGGATGCCATCGGCGGGCAAATCGGCCAGATCCGCAACCGCATATGGGACTTCCCGCCCGGCGTGTATCAGGATGGAGAAGCTCTCTTGACCGAACTCCAAAAAAACGAGAGCCTGCGCGCAAGCGGTCTCGTCCGCACAAATGAGCAAGCGCTCTCCATCGATACAGCCAAACGGCTCGTACATACGACAGCGCGCGTATACCGTCCCGACTATCTGATCATGGCGACCGGAATACGCCCCAATGAGCTTCCGGCTCTTGCCAAGGCCCCGAATGTTCTCGGCCCCTGGTTTTCAACAACATCGAACGCCAAATCGCTTGCCAACCAAAATATTCTCGTCATTGGCGGCGGGGACCGCGCGGTTGAATCCGCGATAAACCTGTCTTCCTATGCGCAAAACGTATGGGTCAGCGTGCGCTCCAATCGTCTGCGCGCACGCGATGAATGGCAAAAACAGCTCTGCCTGCGCAAGAACGTGACGATCCTCTGGGAAACGGAGATTGCCGCGGTAACTGCCGATCCTGCTCCCGTTGCGACCTTGCACTCCACCGTGGGCAAACCCGATCTGACACTCGCTGCCGACTGGATATTGCCGCGAATCGGTGTCCGGGGCAACAGTGAGCTGTTGCCCGAACTCCCCACGTACGGGGAAGGCTTTTATGTCGTCAACGATGTGCTGCAGACGCAGATCGACTGGATCTATGCGATTGGCGATGTCATCAACGGGCCTGCTTACGCCAGTCTCGCTTTGGCGTCGGGCCAGGCGATGAAAGCGATCAAACATATAATCCTGACCAGAAAGGAGAATTCACACGATGCACCGCTTTCTTGACCATTACGGCCTGCCTGTGACGCTGACCTTTGATCCCGCGATCTACGGTGAGCGCACAGCCAAGCATGTGCTGGTTTTTCCCTTTTATCAAAACAAATTGCTGTTTACGATCCATACCGAACGGGGCATCGAGCTTCCGGGCGGCAAAGTGGAGCCCGGCGAGACCAGCATCGCCGCCGCGATCCGCGAAACCTATGAAGAAACGGGCTACTGCCTGTCCGCGATCCGCAAAATCGGGCAGTACACCGTAGGCGACACCATCGTCAAAGACATTTACGTCGCCCTGGCAGAGCGTCAACTCCAGGAGATGGTTCACGACAATGTCGGCGGATGCCTCCTTTTGGACGTTCCGGAAACATTGAAAACGGATGAAAAATTCAGCCCTACGCTGCGCGATGATGTGTACCCGCTCACTCTCGCCTACTTGCGTGAGCATGGCATGGCGTAAGAAAAAAACAGCCTGGCACGGCGAATCACGGACCGGAGCCGAGGCTGTTTTATTTTTCCTTCTCCTTTTGCTTCAGCAGCTGGTCGACCATCTCATTGATGTTGAAGCCGAACTGCTCGCGCGATCTGCGCTGCGCCTCCATCTCCGCCCCGTCCTGCTCGATGCCCAAAATGGCAAGTGACTGCCGGATCGCCTCCTGCTCTTTTTTCTTCATCTCCTGCTGCTCTTTGGAAGCCGCGTCAAGCTCCATGTTTTCCGGCTTAATGAAGAAAAACGCCACTGCTGCCGAGACGAATGCGAGAGCCGCAACGCTCATGAACATCACATTCGACGAAATTTTGATCAGCCAGCTAAACACGGGCGGCCCGATTGCCACACCGATAAACCGAACACCGTTATACAGGGACGTGAGCATGCCGCGTTCCGATTTTTTGACCGCCCCCGTGATCATGCTGTTCAAACATGGCAAAATCATCCCGGAACCGATGCTTCCCACGGTCAAGATGCCGATCAATATCGACACATTCTTGATGAAACCCGCCGCTACATAGGAAGCAGACAATAACAGCATCCCTGTGATGATGAACCAGCGCATCCGGTTCAGCTTTTGCTTGATCATGATGCCGGTCAAATACGCCATGATCGACATGGCCAGAAGCGGAATCGCCAAAATCCCGCCTTTCAGCACGCCTTCAATCTTGAATTCTTCCTCCAAACGCTCCGACAAATAATAAAGGACGCCGAATAACGTAAACAGGCAGACGCTGCCGATCAAAAAAACCGCCCACAGCCATTGCTTATGCTTGGACAATACCGCGCCAACCGCTTTTTTGTATGCGCCAAACGGGAGCGGCTCGACTGATTTCTTTTTTTCGGTAACCAACCATAAAAACAGCACGAGCAATACGCAGCAAATGACGGGGAACGCCAAAAACACCATATACCAGGCAATCAGCCCAAGCAAGGAACCAATGATCGGGCTCAACACCTTGCCCATGCCATTTGACGTTTCCAAGAGGCCGAGCGCTTTGCTTTCCGATGAGCCATTGAACAGATCGCCGACGAGCGCCATGGCAATCGGTGCTGTTCCCGCCGCGCCGATCCCTTGCAAAAATCGTCCTGCCAATATGATCGGATACGGGTTTTTCCACCACATGGCGGCAAGTCCTGCGAGCAAGCCGCCTATTCCATAAATGATCAATGCAATCATGATCACTTTTTTGCGGGGAAATCGGTCGGACAAATAACCTGCGATCGGGATCACCAAACCGGCCGCAATCGAAAACGCCGTGATGAGGAAGCTGGACTGAAGGCTGGTTAGCCCAAGCGCTCCCTTCATCGCCGGCAGCACAGGAATCAGCATGGAGTTGCCGAGTACCATCACAAATGGCACGCCCGTTATGCCAATGAGGTTTTTCGTATTTTGCGCCATACGCTCTCCTCGCTTATGTTAATACGTGCCGCCATCCCAGCCGTACGCGCGAATGATTGCCATATCCGGCTCACACCCGATGCCGGAGCCGCTTGGCACCGTCGCATAACCGTTCGCAAGACGAATGAAAAACAGCTGGGTCAACGGATTTTCCATAACATCCCATTCGATCGGCTCGATTGCCTGATCCGGCATTTTGCTGTATGGAGGCAAAAGTGCCTGGGCCATTAACGCATACAGGCGTGACAAAGCCCCATCAAACGTATGGGGGGAGCAGCGAGCGCCAAACTGGCGGCTGCCAGCCAGTGTGCACCGGTACGCTTCCAAATCGTCATGATGCTGCGGGTCTGCTTGCACCAGATCAAAGCTCTCCGACCGCAGAAAAGGCAAAAACGCTTCCAGTCCGCCCAGATTCTCCCCTCCTGCGATGGGAACGGACAAGCTTTGCCGCAGCATGTGATAATGGGGAGCTTGCGTCTGCACCAGGGGGAGCGGTTCCTCCAGCCACGCGATTGGCTGTGACCAGCGTTGGAAGCATCGCTCCCAATTGCGTGCTGAAGCAAGGTCGTAGCTTTGGTTCGCATCAAGCGCGATCTGTGCACGGCCATCGACAAAAGAGACGACCTGATCGATATGCGCCTGGTCAACAGCAAGCGGCTTCCCCCCGATTTTCAGCTTCATCAGCGAAAATCCGCTGACAAGCGCCTGCTCGACTTTTCGCAGCGACTGCTTTTGCCAATCGCTTCGCTCCACATATGATTGCATGGAGGCATATACCGGTATTTGCTCATGAAGCCTGCCGCCCCATAGCTCACAAACAGAAATCCCCGCCCATTTGGCCACAATTTCGGTCAACGCCATGCTCACGGCTGTCGCTGCCCGCTGGTGCCATTTTTTTATCGCTCCCGTTAATGCGAGTCGATTGGCAGCGTTTTTCCCGATAAGAAACGGGATAATCCGCTTGTGAAAGCCGACATCAACCGTGGGGAGCCAATCGATGCACTCCCCCCATCCGTCCACACCATCGATCGTGATGACGCGAATCAAATAGCACGAACGGTATTGTTTGTAGCCATTGGCATCTCCGTATGGCTCCTGCAGCCGATACAGCAGCGGATACGTTTCGACTCGCTCGATCGTTAACGCAGGCTCGCTTGCAGCGCTACAGCAAGTCTGTTCGTCCTTCATTCTCGGCCCTCTCATCCTCGTAATCGTCGTAATCCAGGAAGTTCCCTTTTCCTTCCTTGTTGCGCATATATTCGTCATACATCCCGCTGCGCATAAAATGGACGGAATCCGGACCGACATTGCCATACATATCCGTATAACCGATTTCTTCTACCGGCTCGACAAAGCCCTCTTCTTCGTCCGATTCGATGTACATTTGCCCGTAATCGGTTCGATCGTTGTCATTGAACGAGAAAGCGGTGCTTGATGTGCCCCAGGATTCAACGATTTGCCAGGCATCCTCGCCATCAAATCCGTTTTGTCCTTCTTTTTCATCCAAAGAGGTACGGCCAAACGGCGGCTTTAAAAATTCCTCTTCAATCGGGCGCGATGTGTCCACGAAGGGAGATGGTGCATGCTCTTTGCACGTCATTGCCTGTGGCAACGCCTCAAGGCGTTCTTGCGGGATCGGCTGGTTGCACACCGTGCAGATCCCGTATGTGCCTTGTTCCATGCGTTCCAAAGCGGTGTCGATCTCCTTTAGCGTCTCCCGATCCAAACTGTACAGCGCAATATCTTTCTCGCGCTCGAACATCTCGCTTCCGATATCTGCCGGATGGTTATCGTACATCGACAGCTCTTCAATCGAGCCTTTCATCGATTCCTCCAGATCATAATGGGAGTTCTCTTTCAGCCTAGCTTCCAGGTCTTTCCGCTGTGCCAGCAATTGTTCTTTGCATTGATTCAGGAAAGTTTGATCCACGGTTGCACCATCCTTCGTTTTGCTCGTTTTCGATGTGCAGTTGTTTCGTGTAGTATGTCTCATTCGGCCGGCAAAAAAACGGGAAAGCCCGTCAGGAATGGCAGCAACCTCCACCATACAAAAAGCCCCGGGGTTCGTTGCAATCGGAACCCGGGGCTTTTGCGTCGTATTTTCTTATTCAGCTACATGTGCATAATGCTCATCCACGATGTCTGCGCAGCGTACGCACAGCTGCGGATGGCTTTCTTTCACGCCTACATCCGTTTTCACGACACGGCAGCGTTCGCACTTCACACCTTCAGCAGCCGACACAAGCACGGAAATCCCTTCCAGCTTTGTCGCTTCTGCAGCCGGAGCAGCGCCTGCAGCCTCAACCTCAACATGCGCAACGATGAACAGATCGGCCAGATCCTCCATGGAAGCGAGCACATTCGCCACTTCTTCGGTTGCAGGATAAAGCACCAGCTTGGCGTCAACCGAGTTACCGAATACTTTGTTGCGGCGCGCTTCTTCCATCGCCTTCAGCACTTCGTCACGGACAGACAGGAACGCATCCCATTTGGCAGCAAGCTCTTTGCTGAAGGAAAGATGCTGTTCATTCGCTTCCGGCATATCGGTCAGCTGCACGCTGGACGATTCTGTGCCAGGAATGAAGCTCCATACCTCGTCAGCAGTATGCGGAATGATCGGCGCTACAAGACGTACCAGATTCATCAAGCATTCATACGCGACGGTTTGGGACGCACGGCGCTTCGCACTGTTTGGCGCTTCCACGTAGAGTCTGTCTTTGCAAATATCCAGATAAAAGGCCGACAGATCGATCGTGCAGAAGTTGTGAACCGTGTGGAACACTGTATGGAACTGATAATCGTCATACGCTTTGCGCACGCGTTTTACCACTTCGGCGCCGCGAGCAAGCACGTAGCGGTCAAGCTCGCTCAACTGATCATATGGCACTTGATCACGCTGATGATCGTAGCCATCCAGATTGCCGAGCAGGAAGCGGAACGTGTTGCGCAGCTTGCGGTATACTTCCGCAATCTGGTTCAGGATCGCATCGGAAATACGCTGGTCCGCCTGATAATCCACAGACGCTACCCACAGGCGCAAAATGTCTGCGCCGAGCTTGTCGACGACATCTTGCGGAATGATGGTGTTTCCGAGCGACTTGGACATTTTGCGTCCTTCGCCATCCAGCGTAAAGCCGTGGCTCAATACGCCTTTGTACGGTGCGCGGCCATGGATCGCCACAGAGGTCGTCAGCGAGGAGTTGAACCAGCCGCGATATTGGTCCGAACCTTCCAGATACAGATCAGCAGGCGTTACGAGATCGTCGCGCTCGGCCAGCACTGCTTCATGGCTGGAACCAGAGTCAAACCATACGTCCATGATGTCGGTCTCTTTGCGGAAATCCGTGCAGCCGCATTTCTCGCACGCGAGGCCAGGAGGTACCAGCTCATTCGCATCTTTGGCAAACCAGACTTTGGAACCTTCTTTGCGGAACAAATCGGCGATATGGTTAATCGTCGTATCGTTGATGACCGGCTCATTGCATGATTTGCAGTAGAAAATTGGAATCGGCACGCCCCATACGCGTTGACGCGAGATGCACCAGTCGCCGCGATCCGCAACCATGTTTGCGAGACGCGTTTCGCCCCAGTGCGGAATCCATTTGACGTCTTTGATCGCAGCCAGCAGTTGGTCGCGGAAACCATCGATCGATGCGAACCATTGCTCGGTTGCCCGGTAAATCACCGGTTGTTTCGTCCGCCAGTCATGCGGATAGGAGTGGGTGATGAAGCCGAGCTTCAACAAAGCCCCGTTTTCTTGCAGCTTTTCCGTAATCAGCTTGTTGGCATCTTCATAGAAAATCCCTTCAAAACCAGGTGCTTCTGCGGTCAGCTTCCCTTCATGGTCCACCGGGCACAGCACGCCGATGCCGTACTTCATGCCGACGGCAAAGTCGTCTTCCCCGTGTCCTGGAGCGGTGTGAACGCAGCCTGTACCTGCATCAAGCGTAACGTGCTCGCCCAAAATAAGCGGCGATTCGCGATCGTAGAACGGATGCTGCGTCACGATGCCTTCCAGCTCGCTGCCCTTGAAGCTTTCCAGCACCTCGACTGTTTCCCAGCCGATTTCTTTGGTCACTGCTTCAAGCAAGCCTTGCGCCACCAAAAATTTGCGATCTCCCGCTTTGACCGTCACATACTCGATTTCCGGATGGAGCGAAATGGCCAGGTTGGCTGGAAGCGTCCAAGGCGTGGTCGTCCAGATAATGACTCCGGTATCGTTCGACAGCTTGCCTTTCCCATCTTTCACTTGGAAGCCGACATAGATCGAGGCGGAACGCTTGTCCTTGTATTCAATCTCGGCATCTGCGAGCGCCGTTTCCGAGGAAGGTGACCAGTACACACAGCGCAGCCCTTTGTAAATGTAGCCTTTTTTCGCCATTTCACCGAACACCTTGATTTGGCGCGCTTCATACTCAGGCAAAAGCGTCACATACGGATTTTCCCAGTCTCCGCGCACGCCCAGACGTTTGAATTGCTCCCGTTGCTTTTCGATGTAGCTCCACGCATACGCTTCGCAGCGCGCACGGAAGTCATTGACCTCGATGTTGCGGCGGTCCAGCTTTTGCGCATTGATGATCGCTTGCTCGATCGGCAAACCGTGCGTATCCCAACCAGGTACATACGGCGCATCGAAACCGGCCATCGATTTGTAGCGAACAATGATATCTTTCAAGATTTTGTTCAGCGCATGTCCAATATGGATGTCGCCGTTGGCATAAGGAGGGCCATCATGCAGGATGAAAGTCGGACGCCCTTTCGTCCGCTCCTGCACTTTCGCATAAATGTCCTGTTCATTCCACACCGCTTGCATTTGTGGTTCACGCGCTGGCAAATTTCCGCGCATGGGAAAATCGGTTTTTGGCAAATTCAGTGTTTTGCTGTAATCCATTACCCTTCACTCCTACTTGTTTGATTCATATGTACGCCAAGCCAAGCGTCTTTTGGAGGAACCACTCTTTTTTGAATACAAAAAAAGCCTGCTCATCCCTCTAGGGACGAGACAGACTCCCGTGGTACCACCCTACTGAACCCGTTGCAGCCAAAACCGCAACAGGAACACTCCATCATTCGTAACGGGAATGAACCGCTCGCCTACCAGCCCAAGCAGAGCCTTCAGCCTAGAACTCCCGGGTGATATTCGACAAGTGCGCTGATCGGGTTCACACCAGGCCCCGACTCTCTTGACAGCTGCTCGCTTCTCTACTTATCCCGTTCATCGTCATGATCTATTAAAAGTACGAAAAGTTAAAAGAAATTATAGCTCCAGTCTAGCCATTTCGTCAATGCTCTATTCAACCAAAATCTCTGATTTCTCGCGTTCGAGGTCTTCCCAATCACCGTTTTCCAGCATTTCCAGCTGTGCTTCAAGCAGCGTACGGAACCGCATCCGGTAGACAGATGCGCGTTTTTTCAACTCTTCGATCTCGATTGCCACCTTGCGCGATTTAGCCAGCGCTTCGTTCACAATGCGATCGGCGTTCTTTTCGGCTTCCTTCAAAATCAGCTGTGCTTCTTTGCGCGCATTGGCCTTTACGTCCTCGGCAGTTTCCTGGGCAATCAAAATCGATTTGCTCAAGTTCTCCTCCAGACTTTTATAGTGTTCGATGCGCTCATTCAGCATGGCAGCGCGGTCTTCAAGCTCCTTTTTCTCCTTGATCAACAGTTCCATATCTTTGATGACCTGGTCAAGAAATTCATTTACCTCGTCTACATTGTAACCGCGAAAACCTGTGCTGAATTCCTTATTGTGTATGTCTAATGGCGTTAACGGCACGCAAACACCCCATTTTCCCCAGAAATCGTTGTTTAGTCATTTCGACACGCTTCACTTATTTCCTGCTGAATATGCAAAATTATGCAATCCCTGTGCGTTAGGTTATGCGTAGATCCCGACAATCATGCGGGTACGTCCGCTTTTTGTCGGGCCGCCCGTTTCGATGATCTCAAACCGGCCAAATCCCCCGACAGAGATGACATCACCCGTTCCCACATGATGCGACGGATCTTCCGTTACCTTCCAATTGACCTTCACTTTGCCGGCACGAATGGGCACGAGCGCCTTCGTCCTCGATAAATGGTGCACCTCGCCGATCACCGCATCAAGCCGCAGAGATGGCAATGTCACGTGTTTTTCGACACGGCGTTTTTCCGGTATTCGCAGCGAAGTCCACGGAATCTCGGTGCATTCGACAGGCAGCCGATGTACCTGTGTAAGCTGCAGCTGGATAAAAGAAAATACCTCTCTTGCCACGATCACTTGACAGCCGCGCTCATCTAGCAAAATGTCCCCGAACTTTTCCCGTTTCAGCCCGATATGCAAAAGAGCGCCCAGCACATCTTTGTGCGTTAGCTTGAGGAAGCGCTGGTCCCCGCTGATCTCTGCCAATGTCAGCTGGTAGTCTTCCTCTTCCGCCGCCATATAAGGCGGATGGATGACGGCCCGGACCCGCTCCGCGCCTTCATAGCCGCCGCTGGCCGTTACCTTCACGTCGGCTTGTGACGTCAGGCTCTGCATGATCGCAAGCTGACGCGGGTCCATAAAATCAGTCAGGCGCAGGGTCTGCTTCCGCTCTGCTTGCTTCAGCATCTCCAGCGCCCGTTCGACAAAAGGCAATTCCTCTTTTCGATAATGATCGTACATGCTCATCCTAGATCACCATCAAAATGAGCGCTCTCAGGCCGTCTTTTGCAAGCGATAACGCAATCAACGCCACGATTGGCGAAATGTCAATGAAACCGAGCGTCGGAATAAAACGCCGAAATGGCGCCAAATATGGTTCGACCAGCCGTTCCAACAGTTGTCCGATTGCCGTATCTCTCATTTGAGGAACCCACGACATGAGTACATAAGCGATTACCATAAACTGATAAACACTGAATAAAAAATCAATGACCGTCCACAAATAAGCCATGGATTCACCTCGATTGCGTAATGATACCTACTCTTCAATGATGCTCGAAATGTTTCCTTGAATATCGACATGGTCTGGCGTGCAGACGAAGATATGGTCGCCCACCTTTTGAATGTCTCCGTTCAGTGCATACACCGTGCCGCTGATGAAATCAACAATTCGTTTCGCTTGATCCTTTTCAACTCGTTGCAAATTCATGACGACCGGGCGGCGGTAACGCAGGTTGTCGGCGATATCTTGCGCATCACCATAACTGCGCGGTTCAAACAGCATCAAACGAATCGCTTCCTTTTCGCGAGCCGAATGGATGCTGACGACATTATTCGTCCTCGCCGTGTTATTCATGGTGTTGCGCTTTGGGGCAATCTCTTCCTCCTGCTGCTGCTCTTCGACGATTTCCTCGACAACTTCCTCGTTTTCGAGCCCCAAAAAATTCATGATCCTGTTCATGACCCCCATATGTACCCTCCTTTCGTCTTCTGCTTCCAAGGTTTACTCGGGACTCACCAGTACAGAACCCACCCGAATATAGGTAGCGCCTTCCTCGATCGCCACCTCAAAATCGTTGGACATCCCCATCGACAGCTCGTTCGGCGTCAAATTGTCAATGCCCAGCGACAACAATCGATCACGCCATTCCCGAAGTCCGCGGAAAACCGGACGCACGTCCTCGGCATTTTCGACAAATGGCGCCATTGTCATTAAACCTATCACTCTTATATGTTTCATATTACTGGTTTCCTGTACAAAAGCCAAGACATCCTTGGGATCCAGCCCAAATTTTGTCTCTTCGCCAGATACGTTGATCTGCAGGAAACATTGCGCCGTGATGCCGAGCGCTTCTGCCCGTCGATTCAGTTCCTCCGCAAGCGACAAACGGTCGAGGGAATGAAACCGGTCAAATTTGCCGATCACATCTTTGACTTTGTTCGTCTGCAGATGGCCGATGAAATGCCATGTACCCGTTTCCCCGTATGCCTCGTATTTCGGCAGCGCGTCCTGCACGCGATTTTCACCGATGTGCGTAAGCCCGGCTGCCAGCACTTCGCCGATGGCCGGGACATCGATATATTTCGTTACCGCAATGATGTTTACCTCTTCCCGCTTGCGCCCTGCACGCTCGCAGGCTGCTGCGATGCGCGGTTCCAATTCAGCCAACCGCTTTTGAACTACTTCACGCGATACAAATCGTTCCGACACTTTCCAAAATCCCCCTTTACGCTTATGCCCAGCCGATGTAGGAAGCCATTCGTCCGGTTTTCCCCGCCTCTTTCCGATAGGAGAAAAACAAATCCGGTCGGCAGCTCGTGCACCAATCCGTCCGCAAAATATGTTCCGGCCGTATGCCAGCTTCTTCCATAATCAATTGATTGAGCACTTTCAGATCAAGCATATACTTTCCTGGTCCCGCATTCGTTACGCAAGTTTGCCAACGATCGCTCGACTGCTTGACCTGATCGATGACAAAATCGTCCAACTCGTAGCAGCAGCCGCCAATCGACGGACCGATCGCGGTCAAAATCTCTTCTGGCTTGCTCCCGAAATCGCGCGCAAACGCACGAATCATTTCCTCGGAAATACGCCCTACCGTTCCCCGCCAACCAGCATGTGCCAGTCCGATGGCGCGACTCGCCGGATCGATGAAATAAAGAGGCACGCAATCCGCATAGAAGGATGTGAGCAAAATCCCGTTTTCATCGGTATATATTCCGTCTGTTTTGGCTATCGACTCTTCAAATGCTTCACGCCCTGCTCCCGCTTCGGCTGCCGTTATGCGCATGACTTTGTTGCCATGAATTTGTTCGGCACAGCTAAACCTTGCGAATGAAAAGCCTAGTTCGTCGCAGAGTGTTTGCCGATTCGAAATGACAGCCTGGGGATCGTCCCCAACGTGAAGGCCCATGTTAAACGATCCAAACGGCTCTTTGCTGCTGCCGCCTGTCCGTATGGTAAAACCGGCTTGCAGCGAGGGAAATCGTGCTTCCCACGGCGCAAGCTGCAGGCTGTGCGACTCTGGCGCCAATCGGAAAGAATCCACACTACTCTCCTCCTACCTCGTCAAAGGATACTCCTACCATCTTAACGGGTATTGTTTGCTTTTCGCAATAGGACAATCTTCAGGGGAGACCCATTCGGCCTCCCCTGTGCTGAGCGTTCTTCATTCGTCCCCCGCTGAAGACTGACGTGAATCCAACCGTATCGGCTCTTCGACCCTGACTAACACAACATCCTTCCCAATCTTGACAATATTTCGCCACGGGATGACATAATCGTTTCCAGACGAGAAAAAGCCGAGAAACTTACCTGGCCCCGGTACGATAATCGCTTCGATTCGCCCCTGCCGCAAGTCGATTTCCAGATCGGCGATTTGTCCAAGGCGTTTTCCGTCCAAAATATTGACGACCTCTTTGGTTTGAAAGTCAGAGATTTTCACCATTCCATGTCACCTGCACTTTCTGCCCTTGCTTTTATTAATATAATGGCGGGGGTTGGAAATATGTCCGGGATTGTGAGAAAAACTGGCTATTTGGGCTTTGGTGGAGGCGAGGGGATTTGCAGAAAAAAGCTCCACGAAAGCGGTGACCATGCCTGCTGGGGGTCGGGGTGAACGGCGCAAGCAAAAAAATGGAAACCGCGCCCCAATGCCACACGCTGCGCGGCGGGTGTATCTCACAGATGATATGTGGCGCGAAAGACGTTTCCATTTTTCCGCCTGCGCCTGGTGGGCATGGCCAAAGCTTTCGCTCCGCTTTTTTCTGCAAATCCCTGGCTGCTCGTATAAAGCACCGCGACACTCCTCTCCCCCTCCCCCAAAAAAGCGTGCTCCCATAAAAAAGAAGCTTCCTCTCATCAAGAAAGCTTCGAATGATCACGTTTTTTAAGTTTGGACGTGCTTTTGCATGTGGGCGATCGCCGCTTTTTCGAGGCGGGAGACTTGGGCCTGGGAGATGCCGATTTCTTCCGCGACCTCCATTTGGGTTTTGCCTTCGTAAAAGCGCATGGAGATGATCATTTTCTCCCGGTCGCCGAGCCGCTGCATCCCTTCGCGCAGCGCGATTTCTTCCACCCATGTCGTGTCTTTGTTCTTTTCATCGCTGATCTGATCCATCACGTAGATCGGATCGCCGCCGTCCTGATAGATCGGCTCGAACAAAGAGACCGGGTCCTGGATCGCATCGAGTGCAAACACCACGTCTTCCTTGGCTACGTTCAGCTGGGAGGAAATCTCGGTGATGGTGGGTTCGCGCGAGTGGCGATTGGTCAGTTGATCGCGCACCTGCAGCGCCTTGTAGGCGATGTCACGCAAGGAGCGAGAGACGCGAATCGGGTTGTTGTCGCGCAGATAACGCCGGATTTCCCCGATGATCATCGGCACGGCGTAGGTAGAAAACTTGACGTTTTGTCCAAGATCAAAGTTATCAATCGCTTTCATGAGACCGATGCACCCTACCTGAAACAGGTCGTCCACATACTCGCCGCGATTGTTAAAGCGCTGGATCACGCTCAACACCAATCTGAGGTTACCATTCACCAGCTTCTCGCGTGCAGCATGCTCCCCACCCTGCAGCCGTTCAAACAGCTCTCGCATTTCCTTGTTGGTCAAGACGGGTAGCTTCGATGTGTCTACTCCACAGATTTCCACCTTGTTGCGCGTCATATGATCCCCCTCCTCTGGAGCAAAAAGAAAAAGTCCCTATACCGGTTGTCAGCTCATACGGCCACGGGTGAACGCGGTTTAGGAACAGTATCTCCTTGGATTGGGAAAATATGCGTATTTTTGGCTTAGACCATCTTGTTGAATTCTTTCCGTAATCGTTTAATAATTCGTTTTTCCAGACGGGAAATGTAGGACTGGGAAATTCCCAACAAATCCGCTACGTCTTTCTGCGTCTTCTCCTCCTCGCCGGCAAGGCCGAAACGCAGTTCCATGATCGTCCGTTCGCGGTCGGACAATTTGTCCAGCGCTTTTTTCAGCAGCTTGCGGTCCACCTGGTCCTCGATGTTTTTGTAAATCGTATCGTTTTCTGTACCCAGCACATCCGAAAGCAAAAGCTCATTGCCATCCCAGTCAATATTCAGCGGTTCGTCAAACGATACTTCCGAACGGATTTTGTTGTTGCGGCGCAAATACATCAAAATTTCATTTTCAATGCAGCGAGAGGCATAGGTGGCAAGCTTGATATTTTTTTCCGGATCAAACGTGTTCACCGCTTTAATCAAGCCGATGGTGCCGATGCTGACCAAGTCTTCGATGTTAATGCCCGTGTTTTCAAATTTGCGGGCAATGTAGACGACCAGACGCAAATTCCGTTCGATCAGCATGCTTCGCACAGCCACATCGCCTGATGGCAGCCGATGCAGCAAATACTCTTCTTCCTCCCGCGTCAGCGGCGGCGGCAGGGCTTCGCTTCCGCCGATGTAGTAGATTTCTTCTGCTTTCATTCCAAGACGAATCAGCACACGATACCAGAACAATTGAAGATTCAGGCGAATATTTAGCTTCATGTTAGCCCTCCTAAGAATTAGAGATCGCTTGCGCTTGCGGATCACTTTGTATAAGTGCAGGATGAACGATCGCCTGGTAACGGCCATCTGCCGATAATGCGATCGGATTCAATCCGATTAAGACCTTTGTCGCTTGAAATGTTTGGCCGTCCACAACGATGCTGAGCCCATCCGGCTTGATCGCGATGAGAAAATCCATCCCGCGCGATACGCTCCGATACGGAATCAACCGCAAGCGCGTCTGCCATTCGGGCGCAAGCTCTGCGAAAACCTCGTCGACCTGCCCCATTTTGTCCTGTGCTTTCGCCAAATAGGCCGCCAAGGCGCTCGGGAGAAGATGGGCAAATAGCCTGCTTTCCATCAGCATCACGGGCGTACGGGAAAACGGTTCGTACAGCTGGTTGCCGGTATCGATCAAACCGGTGCACAAAATATGTTCATCCCCAAGCTTCACGACCACTTCCGTGAGAAACTGTCCCATCCGCTTCGGTTCGGCGATCGCCTGATAGCTGCGACGGCTTAAGAAAATGACGATGGCGAAGCCTGCGGCAAGCACGAGCAGCGTAGGCTTGGTTCCCACACCGAAGCTGTCGTTATGTGTGACCAGAATCCCGTTAACAATCTCATTCTGGCCTGCCCCCAAATATTCAAGAGCGAACACACCTCCTCCAAAAACAAAAGCAACAAAATAAAAAATGCAGAGCGTCTGAAAAAATGAGAGAATGCGGCGGAACCCAAACGCGATCCAGAGCATCAGGATGGAAAACAGCAGCTTGACCATCCATTGATACATACCGGCGAAGGCAGGAAAAAAGAAAAAGGCAACGTACGTGGAGCCAAACGCAGCTGCCAGAAGGAGTCTCCACCATACGACGCGCTCTTTGCGAAAATATGCCGTAAAATAGAGCAGCATTGCGTCGATGGCCAAATTGAGCAGCAGAATGACATCTAAATAAATTACCATGTGATCGGGCCTCCACCGCAAGAAAAGAGTTCGATTTTCTCCCGGGCAAACATAGTATATCTTAATGTCTATGTGAAGTCTGTCAAAATTTGACAGGTCTATTTCAAAATTAATGCTGAAAAAGAAAGAACCCCCCTGCTCTTCTTACGAAAAGAGCAAGGGGGTTTCCATCATGAAAATGTTTCGCTTATTTGCGGTTGCGGCGACGGTTGCGCAGGAATGCCGGGATGTCGAGGTTGTCCAGATTGGACATGGACAAGATCGTTTTTTCCGGTTCTTCCTCGCGCGGGCGCGCATTGGTTGCAGCGGATGGCTGCTGCTGCGAGGTGCGCGACTGCTGCGATGCAGCGGATTGCTGCTGTGCTCTGCGCATCTCGGACTGTTGGTTCTCTTCAAAACCGGTTGCGATTACCGTCACGAGGATCTCATTTTTCAAATCCTCGTTGATTACCGCACCGAAAATCATGTTTACGTCCAAATCGGCAGCAGACGAAACGATATCTGCCGCTTCGTTTACTTCATACAAGCTCAGGTTGCTTCCACCTGTGATGTTGAGCAGCACACCGCGCGCTCCTTCGATGGAAGTTTCCAAAAGCGGGCTCGAAATCGCTCTGCGCGCTGCTTCCGCCGCACGATTTTCGCCGCTGGCTGCACCGATCCCCATCAAAGCGGAACCGCGTTCGGTCATAATGGTTTTCACGTCAGCAAAGTCAAGGTTGATCAAGCCAGGTACGGCGATCAAATCGGAAATCCCTTGAACCCCTTGACGCAAAATGTTGTCTACTTCGCGGAATGCTTCCAGCATCGGCGTGTTTTTATCCACGATTTCCAGCAGTCGGTCATTTGGGATGACGATCAGCGTATCCACTTTTTCTTTCAACGCGGCGATACCCGCCTCAGCATGCAAAGAGCGTTTGCGACCCTCGAACGAGAACGGTCGGGTTACAACACCAACGGTTAACGCTCCCAGCTCTTTGGCAATTTCCGCGATCACGGGAGCTGCGCCTGTCCCTGTTCCTCCGCCCATACCCGCGGTAACGAACACCATGTCAGCACCGCGCAGAGCATTTTCAATCATGTCACGGCTTTCTTCCGCCGCTTTTTTACCGATCTCAGGGTTGGCACCTGCGCCCAATCCCCGTGTCAGCTTTTCGCCAATTTGCAATTTCAAGTCTGCACCCGACAAATGAAGCGCTTGGGCATCTGTGTTAACGGTGATGAATTCAACGCCCTTCACCCCGCCGTCAATCATGCGGTTAACCGCATTGCTTCCGCCACCGCCGCAGCCAATTACCTTAATCTGTGCAAACGATTCCATATCGAAGTCAAATTCCAGCATCTTGCAAGTTCCTCCTCATTAGATCGTCAGAAGAGATTTGATTGAGTCTTATGATCAAAAGCATCCTTGACCCGTGGTTGCACAGCCAGCGGGGGGCTTTTAGGCTTACGCGATCTCAACCGTCTTCAAAAACGGTCATTCCCGTTTTTAATCCCTCTTATCGGTGACAAACTCGCTGACCGCATCCGGTCAAATGGATTGTCGGTGATTAAATAAATTCGCTGAACCAGTTTTTCACCTTGTCAATCAAGCCAGGGCCTTCTTTCGCCTGTTTGGCTGGACTCGGTTTCGGAGCGCTTTTCGCTGTGGCCCCCACCTTGACAGGTTTGCGTTCCATGCGCTGGAGCGCGTATTGGATCAAGCCGACGCCTGTCGTATAGGCAGGATCGCGAACCCCGATGTAGTCAGGAATCGCTACCCGTACAGGCATATCCAGCTCTTCCTTCGCTAGCTCGAGCATGCCTGGCATCGAGACAGAACCGCCTGTAAGAACCAAACCGCCTGCAAGTTCATCGCCGAATCCGAGCTTGTAGATCGTATCCTCGATGAGTTGGAAAATCTCGGCTGCGCGCGGTTCGATAATCGTTGCCAAATCAACCTGGGTAAACTGCTTCTCCACTTCACTGCCGATGCGGGTTACCTTGAATTTGACATCATCAGAGGCATCATCGATCAAAGCGCAGCCATGTTTCGTTTTGGTTCTTTCCGCCGCTTCCGTATTCGTGCGCAGTCCAAGCGCGATATCGTTGGTAATGTGGTCTCCCCCAATACCAATCACGGCCGTTTCGACCAGTTGCCCCTGTTCGAATACACCAATCGTCGTAGAACCCGCGCCGATGTCGACAAGCGCAACCCCCATGTTTTTGTCATCTTTGCTCAGTGCCACACTGCTTGCTGCGAGCGGCTGCAAAAAGATTCCTGCTACACGTAAGCTTGCTTTCTCTACGCAACGTACGATATTGTGAACGACTGTTTTCGAGCCGGAAACAATTGTTCCTTCCATTTCCAAACGAACGCCGATCATTCCTCTAGGGTCTTTGATACTACCCTGTCCATCGACGATGTACTCCTTCGGCACTACTTCAATAATTTCGCGATCAGGCGGAATAGCAACGACTTTCGCTGCCTGGATTACCCGTAGAATATCATCTTCTCTGATTTCTCGATCGTCGCTGGAAACGGCAACGACACCATGCGTTTCATGCAATTCGATATGGTTGCCGGTGATCCCGACAAATACCTCATGTATGGATACGCCTACCATTCGTTCTGCATGATCGACAGCTTCCCGGATGGCATGCACGGTTTGGTCAATATCGACGATAGCTCCTTTTTTGATTCCTTCAGAGTGGGCTTGTCCCACACCAATGATGTTGATCGCCCCGTTGTTGATCTCCCCGATGATGATGCGAACTTTGGACGTCCCTATATCTAAGCTGACAACGAGTTCACTGTGACCACTCACCAAACCTGTGACACCTCCCTTGCACTACATCTAATATCTTCTTCAAAGTGAGAACACTCCGTTACACTATTCAACACGGGAAATCAATTCCCTTTTTTTTTTCCAACTTTTTTAAAAAAATGACCTTTTTCCTAAGCGTTTTTACTCTTGTTGATTTAACCACTTGGAAAGGATGATTCGCCGGATGACCGCCAAATTGTTAAACAAGCGAACGCCGAACGCGACGATGGCCGCCATGTACAGGTCAATGCCCAAAAATGCACCGAGAAAAGCCAGGCCCGCGGCGAACAGCGTGTTGAAAAAAAATCCGGACATGAAGATACGAACGTTAAACATTCGTTCAAGATAGGACCGAACCCCGCCAAAGATGGTGTCCAATCCTGCGAGGAGCGCAATCGACAAATAGCTGCTGTATTCTTGCGGCACACGCAAATCCAGCAAGAAGCCTACTGTCACCCCTACGATAAGGCCAAGCACCGGAAGCCACATGATTTACGATTCTCCTTTTACATTGACTGGTTTCATATGTTGGATTGTCCGCGTTCCCGTAAAAGCGGGAATCAGCAATTTCTCTTCTTTTTCCAACACAACCGTTTTGTTGGCTAACTGGAAATTGGAATCGACACCCTCCAGCTTCAAACCGGAGATCAGACCATCCGGGTCGCCGAGCGCCTTGATTTCGTAGGGCGGCTTGATCGTCCGCGTATCGACCTGGATATCTTCGCCGACATTGCGGATGGAACTCGTCGAAATCAGGCGATTGCCATTGATGGATACGGCTTTCGCTCCGTTGGAAAACAGCACATTGACCAACCAGCGCAAATCCTCATCGATGACAAGCGGCGGACCATGGGGATCGATTGCATCCGTCGGCGGAGGTGTCATCGTGTCGACCGCGCGATCCGTGATCTTGACGACGATGCCTTCCCCTTCCACACTAACCATCCCAGCCAAATTACGAGCACGGGCCAGCTCTTCTTTCATGACGCTGATGCTCTGGCCCTCCGTCAAGGATGTTTCGTACTGATAGAGCAGCTGATCGTATTTGGACGTGTCAGCCAAGAGGTTTTTCCGTTTTTCCAGTTCCTTTTGCAGCGTAATACGGAGATCGTTTATGCTCCTGGACTCTTTTTTTATCGGATTCATGCTGCTTTGCAACTGTGTCGCCAGCATAATTCCAATAATAGCACTGATAATTGTCAGAATAAACGTAATTTTGCGGTTTTTCCCCAACATGCTCTTTGCACCTTTTCTCCTAGAAAATACGTACCACCTTTTCTTTTACATCCAATCGTCATCTGTTGCTCCTTGGATTGGTGTAGTTTCCCTGCCGGTTATGAGGCGGTATTCTTCAGCTTGCTGTCGCCGACAAATGCAGGCAACTGCACCATATCCTTTTTCGCCACCTCAATGTGTACAAATTCATCAAGCGTCTGCAGAACTCCTCCAGGCAAATTCAGGGCATTGTCGAGCGTGCTCGGGTCCCCGATCGCCGTGATGACAAATGGCGCCGCCGACTTGATCCCGTTGACGATGATTGTCGGTCCGACACAGCGAATCGCAGAATTGGCGACAAGGCGCTGGCCATTGATGCTGATCGCCTCCGCTCCCGCCGCGCGCAGCTCATTGACCACCAGGCGCACGTCTTGCTCATGGACGATAAAGTTGCTGATGTCGCGCGAACTCGCTGCATTTTGGTTGTCTTTCATGGTGACGACCAGCCCCGGCCCCTGAACGGGAACAACACCCGCCATCATCCGCGCTGCTTCAAGCTGGCTCAAGATGTCAGCCGCCGCCGATTGCCGCTTCGCCATCGCTTCCTCGCGCTTTGCCACCTGGCGTTGAAGGTCGATCATCTGCTGCTCAAGCTTGCGGTTTTGTTCCTTTTCCGCAATGATCCGCTCTGTCAGCTGGGTTTCTTGCTGTACCTGCTGATCATTTTGCCGCGCCTGCGTACGCAGCTGAGTCAGCTCGATGGAATACGCGATCAAAAACCCGGTGCAGATGGTTACGAATGTTAAATACACGTGAAACTTTCGCACTTTCATTGCGACGCTGCTCCTTTGCTTCACTCAAAATTGATCTTCGTTTGCGAGGACTGCTGCTGCGTGTCGGCTTGTCCACTGGAATTGGCCGCTCCGCTTTGCCCGTTTGACCGGTTCGATTGATCGCCTGACTGGTTCGTCTGACCGTTTGGTTGGTTCAACTGAGCATTTGACTGGCTGCTGTGTCCGTCAGGTTGGGCTTGTCCCGTTTGGGTCTGGCCGCTTTGATCGGTGCCTGCCGGTTGACCCTGCTGCGTCGGGTCGGTTGCTGGCGGCACGCTGCCATATTTGCTGAACCACGTGCTTTCCAGCATGAAAACGACGCCTTTCTCATCTTTCGGCAGCTCTTTGGCAATCGATGGATACCAGGGGAGACGGGATTCGATCAGGTGAATGATCGTCCTCACTTCATTGCCGTCGCGCATGTACATGGTGATCCGTTCCTTGTCAAAAGCAGTCGGCGTCAGCGAGATGTCGGATATTTCCGCGAGCAGGGCGACCGGGAGCTGTGAAAGTGACTTGGCCAGTGAAACCAGGAGCGGCTGCGAGTTCCAGGACCGGACGAGCGGCCTGTCCACCACCCGTTCACCAGGTCGTGGCTCGGGCAGAACCTGCCCGTTTTCCAAAAGCAGCGATTGCTTGCCATCGGGCGAGAAATAAAACGCGACGCGGCGATGCTCCACTACATTCAGGACGATTACGCCGGGAAATTGGCGTTCGACCGTCACTTCCTTCACGCCTGGAAGCTGTGCCATCCCTTCTTGCACGCTGGATTGCCACACGTTTAAAAACTGCATGCCGATCGTCAAGCCGGAGGCGGTAATCACTTGCTGTGAGCTGTAAATCTCATTGCCTTTTACCTGAATCAACGTCACCTTGCTGTACGGCGAACGGACGAAAAGCACAATCAAAATCGCAAGAAAAAACACGGTCAGCAACGTCAAAAGCCTACGGTTTGCCTTTCGTTTAGGCTGCTGTTTCTTAATCTGTGGAATGCGTTCCTCCTCGTACTGCTGCACATCCACCCCTCCGACCCATTATGTAAAGGTAGTAAAATCGGGAAAAGCGGCACTGTTTCTGCCGCTTTTCCCCA
Organism: Brevibacillus fluminis; assembly: GCF_052072235.1. Taxonomy (GTDB): domain Bacteria; phylum Bacillota; class Bacilli; order Brevibacillales; family Brevibacillaceae; genus Brevibacillus_D; species Brevibacillus_D fluminis_A. The sequence continues at coordinate 3,787,540 of NZ_CM125436.1, forward strand.
GATCAAACGATGCATTATATGGTTAAGCGTGAGATTTCAGCGCCTAATTGTTGAAACTGCGCATCCAATCGCTCATATCCTCTGTCGATGTGGTGGATTTGTTCGACGATGGTTTTTCCCTCTGCCGCCAAGCCTGCAATGACAAGAGCCGCACCAGCACGCAGATCCGTCGCTTCCACCGAAGCCCCGGTCAAACGACCAACGCCCCGGATAAACGCGGAGCCGAGATCAACATGGATCGATGCTCCCATCCGTGCCAATTCATTTACATGTTTGAATCTTCCCTCAAAAACGGTTTCCTTCAGCACGCTGGTCCCTCGCGCCAGCGACAGGAAAACCATCAGCTGTGCTTGCAAATCCGTTGGAAATCCTGGAAATGGCGCCGTGATGATTCGGTCAATCGCGCGCGGCCTACTCGTACATTTGATTTCCATTATATCATGGCGACTTTTGATTTCAACACCACAACTTCTGGCGATTTGAATTAAGGCAGTTAAATGCTCGGGAATGGTATTTGTCAGCTCGATGTGCCCTTGCGTCACGCCTACCGCCAATAAATGCGTGCCGGTGACGATCCGGTCGGGAATCACCCGGTAGCTGACCGGCCGCAGGCGCGGAATCCCATCGATTTCAATCGTATCCGTTCCGGCGCCACGCACCCGTGCCCCCATTGCATTCAGGAAGTTTTGCAAGTCTACGATTTCCGGTTCCCTTGCGGCATTACAGATGCGCGTCGTGCCCTTTGCGGTAGCCGCAGCCATCATGATATTTTCCGTCGCCCCAACGGAAGGGAACGACAGAAAGATATTCGCCCCGCGCAATTGCTTGGCGCGGAATGTGATATAACCTTCCGCTTCAACTATTTTGGCTCCTAGCGCAGTTAATCCGGCAAGATGCAAATCAATTCGGCGTTCCCCGATTGCGCACCCACCAGGGCGAGATACTGTAACTTCGCCAAAGCGTGCCAGTAAAGGACCCATTAAAAAAATCGAAGAGCGCATCTGTCCCATCAAATCATCAGGTACATGGGAATGGGAAATGGAAGTTGTATCAAGTGAGACGCAGCCATCGCTATGATTCACCTTTGCTCCCAAATCAGTCAGGATTTTTTGCATCACGTCAATATCCTTCAGGTGGGGAACATCATAAATATGAAATTGCCCTTCTGCCAGAACGGCAGCCGCCAAAATAGGAAGGGCAGCGTTTTTTGCGCCTTGAATGCGTAGTGAACCTGACAGAGGTTTACCGCCTTCGATAGTAAAAGTCTCCAAACTTTCACCTCCGAGTTACCCCTCGCCCACCACCAATACTTCAGGATGCAAATCGACACCGAATTTTTCCAAAACCGTTTGTCGTACATGCTCCATCAAGGTGAGGACGTCGGTTGCCGTAGCGCCTCCTCGATTGACGATAAAGTTGGCATGTAACTGAGAAACTTGTGCCCCGCCGTACTGGTACCCTTTTAATCCCGCCGCTTGCACCAGGCGTCCTGCATGATCGCCTGGAGGATTACGGAATACGCTTCCGGCGCATGGCATGTTTAACGGTTGCGTCTGCCGCCTGCGGTCTTTGAACGCAGCCAATGTCGCAGCAATTTGCTTGCGGTCTCCGGGTTTTAACGAAAAGACCGCTTCCAGCACAACTCCTTTCCGTTTCTGCAAAAGGGAGGTGCGATAGGAAAACTGCAGCTGCTCGTTCGTCAATACCGCTGTTTCGCCATCTTCAAAGAGGATTTCGGCTTCTTTAAGAATTCGTGACAGTTCAGACCCGTGTGCCCCTGCATTCATGTAAACGGCGCCCCCAACGGAACCGGGAATGCCTCCTGCAAACTCCAAACCAGTGAAACCCATTTTGCCTGCTTCCACCGTCAGGCGGACCATGGAATACCCAGCACCCACACGCACCTCTTCGCCCCTGAACTCACAGTGACTTAAGCCCTCAGCCACTTTCAGCACGGCCCCGCGAATCCCTCCATCCCTCACTAGAAGGTTGGAACCGCGCCCAATCACACTCCAAGGAATATTGTGACGATGGATTGTTTGCACAGCAAAAATGAGCGATTCTTTATCCTTTGGCTGGATCAGCAAATCTGCCGGTCCTCCGATTCGCCAGGTTGTATGATTGGCGAGAGGTTCATCAAGCCATACTTTTCCGACCCCTGCTTCCTTTAATTCCTCTGCGATGCTTGCATATTGCTGCATAATGAACCTCCTAACACAAATGCTAGTTCGGACCAGTCTGTTCACGTCTTTGCTCACATACTATGCTGTCGCCTAGAGTGACGTGACAGCGGCCTATAAGGAGTTTAGAGCGCCTGGCCTGTTGACAGGAGCCGGTAAATCCGCTCCGCAGCGTCCGGCATGCCCAATGCAAGGGCGTTCTTGCGCATTTCCTGATTGCGATCGCGGTCGACGATGATTTCATGCAAAGCTTCCTGAAGCTTCTCTTTGCTTAACTCGCGTTCGGTAATCACAATCGCTGCCCCTGCGCTCTCCAACCCCCGCGCATTTTTTTCCTGATGATTATTCGTGACATAAGGAGACGGGATCAAAATCGACGGGATGCCAAGTGCTGTCAGCTCCGCCAGCGTGGAAGCCCCTGCACGCGCGATCACCACATCGGACGCTGCCAAAAGGTCCGGCATGTTATGCGCATACGGCATCACCGTCAAGTTTGTCGGCTTCCCGATGCGCTCCACTTGCTTGATGACGTTTTCGTAATGGACCTCACCCGTTACATAGACGAAATGATGGCCGGGATATTGGTGAATGTCCGGCAAAATGGCGAGCGTCGTTTCGTTGATGGCCCGCGCCCCCCTACTTCCGGCAAAAATCAGAACAAGCCGCTTGTCCGGCGCAATGCCGAGCGATTTTTTCCCTGCCTCCGCATTCCCCTGCAACACTTGCGTTGCACAAGGATTGCCGGTGAACACTGTCTTGGCTTTCGGAAAGTGAGCGAATGAATCCTGGAACGAAACCGCCACGTTCGTGACATAGCGCGACAGGAAGTTGTTGGCCAAGCCCGGCACGACGTTTTGCTCATGGATCATCGTGCGGATGCCGAGCTGCGCCGCCGCATAGACGACCGGCCCGCACACGTAGCCGCCCGTCCCGATCACCACATCCGGCTTGAACTTGCGCAAAAGCTCCTTCGAGCGCGAAACAGCCCGGATAAACTTCCAGACCGTGCGCACATTTTCAAACGACAGCTTCCGCTTGAAGCCCGCGATTTCAATCGCTTCGAACGGAATTCCGGCGCGCGGCACGATGTCGGCTTCAAGCCCTTTTCCACTGCCTATATACAAAAAGGTCGCTTGCGGCTCTTTTCGCAAAATTTCTTTTGCAACCGCAAGCGCTGGATAAATGTGTCCGCCGGTTCCTCCACCGGTTAAGACAATGCGCATGAAAATCACCTTTTTTTAACGCGAAAAGCGCGAGATATTTAGTAAGACACCAATTCCCGTCAGCATCAGGGTCAGCGATGAGCCGCCATAGCTGAGGAACGGCAAAGTAATGCCCGTAACCGGAAACATCCCGGTGACCACGCCTACATTGATAACAACCTGAATCCCCAGCATGCTGATGATCCCTAAAGCGAGCAGGTTGCCGAACAGATCAGGCGCCGTAATCGCTACCCTCATGCCCCGCCACAATAGCAGCAGGAACAGCAGGAGAATCAGCGTTCCGCCGATAAAGCCCAGTTCTTCTGCCACAATGGAGAAAATGAAGTCATTGTACGGCTCGGGCAGATAGGAGAATTTTTGCCGGCTTCCCCCAAGCCCCAGTCCCAAGACGCCGCCGGGGCCGATCGCATACAGCGACTGAATGATTTGGTAACCCGCTCCCAGCGGGTCTGACCACGGATCAAGAAACGCCGTGATCCGCGCCATCCGATAAGGCGCTGACAGCACCAGGCCGACAAAGCCAGCCAGTCCGATCAGCCCGAGCGCCACAAAATGGCTTACCCTCGCGCCAGCCGTAAAAATCATCAGCACGGCGGTCCCAATCAGCACGGTGCCGGTCCCAAGGTCAGGCTGCAGCATAATCAGCCCAAAGCAGGCGACGGGAATCGCCAGCGCAGGCACCAGCCCGCGATTGAACAGCACGATCTTTTTCTGATGGTCAGACAGCCACGCTGCGAGAAACGCGGCAACGCCAAACTTGGCGAACTCGCCCGGCTGAATCCCGAATGAGCCTAGGCCAAGCCAGCTTTTGGAGCCGTTTACTTCCCGCCCGATGATCAATACCAGCACGAGCAAAAAAATGCTGATCAAAAACCCGGGCTTCGCCCACTTTTTCCACACCCAATAATCGACGTTCATCATCAGGTACATGGAAGTGAGGCCGAGTACCGCAAAAATAAGCTGCCGCTTCGTGAAGTAGTACGCATCTTGAAACGTGTTCTGTGCGAACACGGCGCTTGCGCTGTAAACCATTACGATGCCGATGCCAAGCAAGCAGAGCGTAGTCGCGATGATGACAAAATCAGGAGACGTTCTTACCTTGCTCATCGCAAAGTCATCCTTTCAAAGACGTTTATGCTAGGCTTGTTTTAGTCTATGCACAGCGTCCTTAAAGATGCTTCCGCGCACCTCAAAAGAAGGAAACATATCCCAGCTTGCGCAAGCGGGGCTAAGCAGTACCACGTCTCCCGGCGACGCATACTGTGCAGCGATCTCAACCGCCTTTTCCACAGTATCGGCATGCGCCTTCAAGCTAATCCCCGCTTCCTCCGCCCGTTCCAGCAAGATCGAGGCCGTCTGGCCGTATGCGACCAATGCTTTCACATTCCGCCCAAGAACAGGGACCAGCTCTTTAAAATCAATCCCGCGATCAAGCCCTCCGGCAATCAGCACAATCGGCTCGGAAAAGGTTTCGATCGATTTCGTCGCAGCTTGCGGGTTCGTTGCTTTGGAGTCATTGTAATAACGAACGCCGCCGATGTCCACTACTCTTTCCAGCCGGTGCTCTACCCCGTGAAACGTGGTCAGCACCTTGCGCATGGAAGCGGCATCGGCACCTGCCAGCTTGCTGATCAAGATTGCGGCGAGCGCATTCTCAAGATTATGCTCGCCGGGCAGCGACAGTTCCGATCGTTCCATCACGATCTCTTCCCTTTCTCCATCAACGAAGACGATCTTTCCTTCACGCACGCACACCCCTCTTGGCACATCGCTTGTGCGGCTGAAATAATACGCGCGTCCGTTTACCGGTTCCACTTTTTCTCGTGTCGTCGGCTGATCAAACGGTAGGATCGCATAATCATCCTGTGTCTGATTGGCGAACAGCCTGGCTTTGGCCGACACGTACTCATCCATCGTATGGTGGTAATCGAGATGGGCCGGGTATATGTTCAAAAGCGCGCCGATTCGCGGACGGAACGTTTTCGTGCCCATCAGTTGAAAGCTGCTCAGCTCTGCGACAATCCATTGGTTTTCTTCTGCGCTCTCGGCGATTTCGCACAAAGGCGTGCCGATATTTCCGGCCACAATCGGCGCCAGGCCGGCTTCCTGCATGATCAAGCCAACCAGTGTCGTCGTCGTCGTTTTGCCGTTTGACCCTGTGATGCCGATGACCGGGGCCCGAAGCAGCCAAGAAGCCACCTCCACCTCGGTCACGACCGGGATGCCAAGCCTCTGCGCCTGCTGAATCGGCGGAGTTTCATACGGGATGCCCGGATTTTTGACGACGAGCGCGATCCCGTCATGAATCAGATCGTCCGGATGGCCGCCGGTGATCACGCGAATGCCGAGCGCTTCCAGTTCTTCTACACCTGTCGCTTGCTCGCGCGGTTTTTTATCATTTACTGTGACATGCGCACCAAAGCGGTGCAGCAGTTTTGCAACCGCTACACCGCTTTTTGCGAGGCCAAGCACAACAACTTGTCGATTTAGAAAGGTTTCCATCGGTTTCATGTTAGCTCACCACTCCCAAGTAAACACCCAGTCCGGCAAACACCATGCCGACCAGCCAGAACGTAACGACAACGCGCCACTCGGACCAGCCGGTCAACTCAAAATGGTGATGCAGCGGGCTCATACGGAAAATCCGTTTTCCTCTTGTTTTAAAGGAGATCACCTGCATAATGACAGAGATGGTTTCGACCACGAACACGCCGCCGACCACTGCCAAAAGCAGCTCTGTCTTCGTAATGATCGCCACTCCGGCCAAGGCCCCGCCCAATCCGAGAGAGCCTGTATCGCCCATGAACACGCGCGCGGGATGCGCATTGAAAACCAGGAAGCCGAGGACCGCACCGACTACAGCCGCACTGAACGTCGCCGTGTCCGGCTTCGTCAGCACGGAAGCGATGATCGCATACGCTCCGAAGGCAATCGCCCCGGTTCCCGCGAGCAGTCCGTCGAGTCCGTCCGTGATGTTCACCGCATTGGTCGTACCGACCAACAGGAACAAAAGAAACGGGAAGTAGAGGAAGCCCAGTTCAATCTTCCATCCTGTACCCGGGAGATGCAGTGACGTGTCGAAGCCCATGTACAAGAGCAATGCGTACGCAATGATGGCAAGCAGGATCTGTCCCGCAAACTTTTGCTTGGCTGTCAAACCGAGATTGCGTTTTTTGCTGATCTTGATGTAGTCATCCAAAAAGCCGATAAGTCCGTATCCAAACGTAACCAGCAAGAGGAACACGACTTCCTTGGTCAGGTTTGCGAATTTCAATACGGTGAAAGCGAGCGCGAGCAAAATGATCGTCCCGCCCATCGTCGGGGTACCCGCTTTTTTCTGGTGGGATTTCGGTCCCTCTTCCCTGATGCTCTGGCCAAACTTCATCCGGCGAAGCACCGGAATAAAGAGAGGTCCGATCAGGACGGAGATTAAAAATGCTGCAATAATGGTTATGATGAGGACATTGTCAAAGGGCATGCCCTACCCTCCTTTCTTCGATGCATCACACGTTACGTGGCAAGCTTCTTTTCAATGGCCTCTTTTGCAACCAGGCGATCATCAAACGACAATACTTGATCTTTGATGATTTGGTATGTCTCATGCCCTTTTCCGGCGATGAGAATGACATCCTGTCCGTCGGCCAAGGAGACGGCATGCGCGATTGCTTCGCGCCGGTCCGCGATGCATGTATAGCGGTCATTCGGCGTGTCGGCAAGTCCCGCGACCATGTCGGCGAGAATCGCTTCCGGTTCTTCGGAACGTGGATTGTCAGAAGTTAAGACGCTCATGTCGGCGTATTTTGTTGCAATCTGCGCCATAATTGGGCGTTTTGTCCTGTCTCGATCGCCGCCGCAGCCGACGATGCAGAAGATCCGGCCTTGGGCAAATTCCTTGATCGTGACAAGCGCGTTTTCCAGGCTGTCAGGCGTATGCGAATAGTCGACGACAACAGTGAACGATTGTCCCGCGTCCACCGCCTCAAAACGGCCGTCCACACCGGTCACTTCTTCCAGGCTGGCCTTGATCGCCTCGAGCGGAACGCCTTCCGCGAGCGCAACGGCAGTGGCTGCCAATGCGTTGTACACATTGAACTTGCCCATCAGCTTCAGATTGAACTCCAGATTGCCCGCAAATGTCTCCATCATGAAGCTGGTTCCTTTTGCGGTAATCCGAATCCCTGTCGCGCGCACATCCGCTTCCTGATCGATCCCGTAGCGGATGACCCGTGCCGGCGTGACCCGCGCAAACATTTCGGATGCAGGGTCGTCTGCATTCAGCACCGCTGTTTTCACACGGTCGGTGTCATAGCGGTTGCCGAGTTGGGCGAACAGCAGCGATTTCGCATGCTTGTAGTTTTCCATCGTCACATGATAATCGAGATGGTCGCGCGTCAGGTTCGTGAATACCGCCGTATGTACGTCACAACCACGCACTCGGCCGATGTCGAGCGCGTGGGAAGACACTTCAATGATCGCATATTCCGTATCCAGATCCCGCATGCGCCGGAAGCTGCGCTGGAGATCGAGCACATCAGGCGTCGTATTTTTGATTTCTTCATAGGTGTCGCCGATGCGCATGTGAATCGTGCCGATCAGGCCGGTTTTTTTCTGCTGATCCTGCAAAATCTTGTCTATCAAATGCGTTGTTGTTGTCTTTCCGTTCGTTCCCGTAACACCAATCAGCTTCAGTTCAGATGTCGGCGACATGTAAAAGCGATTGGCTAGCTGGGCCATCGCGCGGCGCGTATCCGGCACCACCACAACGGTTCCTTCAAGCGGCAAGTCTTTTTCCGCCAGGATGCAGGCTGCGCCCAACTCCAGCGCTTTCGCCGCAAACTCATGTCCATCAACCGTAAAGCCGGTAAGACAAATAAACATGTCTCCTGGTTTCACTTTTCGGGAATCTGCTGTCAAACCAGTGATGTCTATGTTGGAATCTCCTTTCACGCGTACTGGCAGTAAAGAAGATAGCAGATCCGTAAGTTTCATATCAGGCACCCCATTCTTTCCCTATTATAGACAAAAGCGCTCGCTTTTCAACGTGGTTTTGCCCATCGCATGTACTTTCTATCCAAAGCTAGATTGTACTGCTAATTGCCCGATTTGTCACCCAGATAGATTCGCACCTTTTGCCCCTCTTCGATCTTGGCTCCTGCCGCTGGCGCCTGCTTCACGACGTATTTGCCTTTTCCGTCGACCTCGATCGGCATCGCATAGTACGATTGACCGATTTCCTGCAAGCTCAGACCCGTCAAATTCGGCACTTCCATATACTTTTTATCGCCATATTGCGATTCGCGCGGAATGCCGCCCTTTTGCTTCGGCACCTTGAGATAGGCAAGCGTCGATTCCAGGATGCCGCGAACCGTCGGCGCTGCGATCAATCCCCCGAAGGCGAGCGCCTTCGGATTGTCGATGGCCACGTAGACGATGACCTGCGGATCATTGGCAGGCGCGAACCCGATAAAGGACACGATGTACTCCCCGTCCATGTAGCGGCCGTTTTTCACTTTTTGCGCGGTACCGGTTTTTCCCCCTACCCGATAGCCATCGATATAGGCATTTCGTCCCGATCCTTGCGCGACGACGCTTTCAAGCGCATAGCGGACCTTGGCCGACGTTTCCTCCGTGATGACTTGCCGCACCTCCTGCGGCTGCGTCCGGCCGATGATGTCGTTCGTCACGCTGTCGCGCCATTCCATCGCCACATACGGCTTCATCAGATGACCGCCATTGATCGCAGCGGCGACGGCAGCCATCTGCTGGATCGGCGTGACCGAAACCCCTTGCCCGAATGAGGTCGTCCCCAGCTCAACCGGCCCTACTTTATTCAAATTGAACAACAAACCGTTCTCTTCGCCCAACAGGTCGATTCCGGTTTTTTGTCCAAAGCCAAATTTTTTGATGTAATCGAAAAGACGTTCTTTCTGCAACCGCTGCCCCATCGTGACAAAGCCCGGGTTGCAAGAGTTTTCCACAACCTCCAGCATCGTTTCCTGCCCATGCCCCTGACGTTTCCAGCAGCGCAACCGTGCGCCTGCCACATTGATGTAGCCTGGATCGTAAAAGCCTTCATTCAGGTTGACGACGCCTTCATTCAGCGCCGCAGCCAAGGTAACGATCTTGAATGTGGAACCCGGCTCATACGTTTTCCAAATCGGCAGGTTGCGGTTGTACACTTCCGATGGGTAATCGCGATAATCTTCCGGATTGAAGGTGGGCCGGCTGGACATTCCCAAAATTTCGCCCGTCTTCGGATTCATCGCGATCGCCAGCGCGTCTGTCGCCTGATAGGCCACCATCGCCTGATCCAGCTCACGCTCAATAAATGATTGTATGTGGTTATCGAGCGTCAGGTACATGTTCATGCCGTTTTGCGCAGGCACATATTTTTCCGATTCGCCAGGCATGACCCGTCCGCTCGCATCCGTCGGAAACGACACATGCCCTGGTGTCCCTTTCAAAAACGCATCATATATTTTTTCCAATCCGGTAAGCCCTTGATTATCTATGCCGGTAAAGCCCAAAACATGCGCCGCCATCGACCCGTACGGATAAAACCTCTCCGAATCTTCCGCTACCTGGATCCCCGGCAGGCCGAGCGCCTGGATTTGCTTTGCTTTTTCCGCCGATATTTTGCGTCCGCCCGGAACGCGGTTGTTGATCGCTCTTTTGGTGATGGCCGCATACACATCCTCTTGCTTGACACCCAGTATCGTCGCGAGCTGACGCGCCGTCTCTTCCGGCTGCTTGATCTGGGCAGGAATCGCCCACACGGATGGCACGCTGATGTTCGTGACAAGCGCCTCCCCATTGCGGTCGAGAATTTCGCCGCGCATCGGCTCAAACGGGATGTTGCGCTGCAGCAAATTTTCCGCCTTGTCCTTAAGCGACGGCCCAAGCACCAGCTGTACGTAGCCAAGTCTCGTAATCAGTGCCGTGTACAAAACGATTCCGATAATCATTGCGATAAAGATGCGTCGGCGCACGGTCGCGTTGGAAACCCGCACGAAAAACCCCTCCCAGCGAATAGGTTGTCTGCTACAACACTTTATTCGTGGGAGGGGCTTGTTAGAACATCCTACTCCGGCGGCGACGGGTCTGGCGAAAGCGTGACTGACAGTGTTTCCTTGCCTGTCACGGCCGTTCCCGGCGCAATGTTCTGCGACCTGACATAGCCGGAGCCGGTCGGGATCACATTGAGCTTGAGCAAGGAGGCGAATTCCATGACCTCACGCAGCGATTTGCCCGTGAAATCAGGCAGCTTGACATCGGTCAACCGGTCGGTTACCAAATAGACCTCTGTTCCTGACATCACCTTTTCCTGCTCGGATGGAATCTGGCGGACGATCTTGGTCCCGGTGCCCAGCACCTTCGGCACAAGACCGAGCTGCTTGGCCTTCATGCTGGCAACCGAGGTGGTCGAGCCGCTCAAGAGCGGTACGCTCACTTCCTGAACCGGGGCCGGCTGCGCAGCAGCAGCGTCGGATGTCTTCGCCGACTTTTGCACGGTTATGGCGGCCTGCTGGTCCAGCTCCTTCAAATCCGGCTGCTGCTGGAGATAGCGCAAGCTCTGCTCCATGACCGAGTTAAAGATCGGAGCCAAGATTTTTTTCCCCATCTCGCCGTAGTACATATCGGTCGTCGGATCGTCGACGACAACGTATACGAGCAGGCGCGGGTTATCTTTCGGGGCGAAACCGATAAAGGAGACGATGTAGTGCCCCTCCATGATTTTCCCTGTTTTCTCGTCGTATTTTTGGGCAGTCCCCGTCTTACCGGCGACATGGTAGCCTTTGAGATCAAATATTTTTCCTGTACCGTGCTCACCGGTAATGACCGTCTCGAGAATGTCGCGCGCTTGCTTGGCGGTTTGCTCGGACACGACTCTTCTGACAACCACGCGCTCAAACTTCTCGGTGACTTCTCCCGTATGCGGATCGCGCAGTTCTTTTACAATGCGCGGGCGGAGCAATTCACCGCCGTTTGCCACTGCACCAACGGCCGCTGCCTGCTGGATCGCGGTAACCGCCACACCTTGACCGAACGTCGTAACCGCGACGTCGCGCTCCGATTTGGGGTGGCTGAGGTCGCGCATGATCCCTTTTGTTTCGCTTGGCAAATCGATATTGGTCAGCTGGCCGATGCCAAAATCATGGAAGTATTTGGTCAACAGCTCCTGTTTCAGCCGTTCATACCCCAAAATGACGAAGGCCACGTTGGACGAACGCTGAACCCCTTCGGCAAAGGTGATGTTTCCCCAACCAAGACCGTTGTTATGGTCATTGATCGGCTTCCCCTTGATTTTGCGATAGGAACCTGACGCGTACTTCTCCTCACCATGGTACACGCCTTCCTGGATCGCCGCAGCCAAGGTGATGATTTTAAACGTAGACCCCGGCTCAAACGGGAAGCTGATGGCCAGGTTCAAATAGTTGGTGATTCCCCAATATTCATTCGGATTAAAGTCGGGACGGTCCGCCATCGCCAGCACCTCGCCCGTTTTCGGGTCGGTTACCAGAACGGTCATATGCTGGGGCTTGTACTCGCTATTGGCTTTGTCCAAAGCTTGCTCGACGTACTCCTGGATCTGCTGGTCGATTGTCAGTACGACGTTTTGACCATCTTTCGCCGGGCTGTATGTAATCTGTCCATCCGGCAGCGGGAAGCCCGCGCCATCCTTCATGAACTGCAATTCACCGGTTTCGCCGCGCAGCTCCTTGTCAAACTGCTTCTCGATGCCCATCTCCGCTTTGTTGCCCTCGTAGTTCAAATAGCCGAGCACGTGCGCGGCGAGGGAATTGTTCGGATAGTAGCGCCGCGTTGTTTCGGTCAGCGAAATGCCTGGCAGCTGATTCTCCTTGACTTCTTTGCCATACGCGTCTTTCGGATGCTGCAGCGCCAAAATCTGCGCCTTCTGCTCTTCGGTAATCTTCGAGGCTTCGCGGCCGAGGTTGACGTAAAACTTTAGCGGCTTGCCTTCTGCGTCATACGTCTGTGTCATCGCTTTCGTCAACGCATCGACAGAAGCGCCGAGGATGGGAGCCAGCTTTTGCGCCGTGCCGAACGGATCGCGAACATAGTTTTCGCCGACCCACGATTTCTCCTTCTCATTGCGCGGCTGCAGGTTGGCGGTTACCGTATACGCTTTTCCCTCATACGCCAGCACTTGCCCGTTGCGGTCCAGAATCGACCCGCGCTTTGGCTGCAGCACTTTTTCGCGCTCCCACTGGTTGCTGCCCTTCTGCATGATCCAGGCGGCATCGACAGACTGGAGCCACCACAGCCTGCCGGTCAGGACACCGAATACGAGCAGGAAGCACAGCCCGATCAGCAAGATGCGCGCATTCGCCCTTCGTTTGATATCCAAGCTTCCTCACCTCACCCTTCCCTTTTCGTGGCTGCTTCACACTTTTGCAAGCGGAGCCGTGGGGTTCTGTACAAAAAAATTACCCCAGTCATCCAATGGGGTAATCGTCCTAATTTGATTTGACGGATTGGGCCGGAGTTCCAACATTCGCTCCCCCGATTATATGAACGGCATCGGGAGCTGAAACCATGCCCATTTGCAGCGCGGCATCATAAATCCGCTCGCGACTGTTCATCTGATTGATTTTCAACTGAGTCGCCGCGTTGCTCTCCTGCACTTTGGCGATGTCTTCTTTCAAGTTTTGAATTTGATAATTGTATTGGGAAATCAGGATGTACCGATGACCGATATACCCGACACCCACGACCAGGACGCTGATGAAAAACAGATACAGCAACTTTTCTTTTGTAGGTAAAGAGGATCTCACTTTGATCCGACGCTGCTGCTTCTTGTATGTATTGCGCTGCGGCTCCAATTCAACGGCCAGATTGCCGCGATAATAATAGCTCACAGATTCTCCCCCCTACTCGTTTTTTTACACTTTTTCTGCGACGCGCAGCTTGGCTGAACGGGAACGCGGGTTCATTTCCAGCTCACTTTCGCTAGGCACGATCGGTTTGCGCGTGATCAGCTTGATGACAGGGATGCGTCCGCACCCGCACTGCGGGAAATCAGGCGGACAGATGCAGCCTTGTGCCAGCCGCTGAAACACTTGCTTGCAGATGCGATCTTCCAATGAATGAAAGGTGATGACAGATACGCGTCCGCGCGGGTTCAAAATCGCCACCGCGTCGGCTACCGCTTCTTCAAATGCCGCAAGCTCATCGTTGACTGCGATGCGAATTGCCTGAAACGTGCGCTTGGCCGGATGAGGGCCTGTCCGTCTGGCCGGGGCCGGAATCGCTTCTTTGATGATTTCAACGAGTTGGCCCGTTGTCTCAATCGGCGCCTTTTCCCGCTCCTGAATGATTTTCCGGGCAATTTTGCGGGAAAATTTCTCTTCCCCGTACTCCCAGATGATCCGGGCGATCTCTGCCTCGTCCCACTCATTCACGATGTCGTGCGCCGTTAATGGCGCTTGCAAATCCATCCGCATGTCAAGCAATGCATCCTCGTTATAGCTAAACCCCCGCTCCCCCACATCGAGCTGTGGAGAAGAAACGCCGAGGTCAAACAACACACCGTCTACTCCAGGCAGCCCCAGGTCTTCGATCACTTGCTTCACATGACGGAAGTTGCTTTTGACCAAAGTGACACGGTCACCATACGACGCGAGCTTCTCGCGCGCATTCGCCAATGCCGTCTCATCCTGATCGTTGGCAATCAACCGGCCGCCTTCTCCCAGTTGGGAAGCGATGGAAGCGCTGTGACCCGCCCCTCCCAGCGTGCAATCCACATAGATTCCATCTGGTCGGATGTTCAGTCCCTGGACCGCTTCTTCTTTTAAAACCGTTATATGATGGAACAACGATGTTTGTCCTCCTTTAAAAACACTTCTACAGATCAAAATCTACGAGGCTTTCGGCAATGGCGCTGAACGAACCCTGCGATTCTTCAAAATACGTTCCCCACTTTTGTGCACTCCAAACTTCTACCCGATTGGAGACACCGATTACAACGCATTCCTTTTCCAATGCTGCATGCTCGCGTAGATTGGCTGGTATGTTTACCCTGCCCTGTTTGTCCCACTCGCATTCGGTGGCACCCGAAAAGAAAAACCGCGTAAAAGCGCGCGCATCCGCTTTGGTGAACGGGAGCGTCTTCAGTTTTTCCGAAAGGATCGTCCACTCTTCGAGGGGATAAACGAACAAGCATTGATCCAGCCCGCGGGTGATCACGAAGGAAGCGCCCAGTCCTTCACGGAATTTAGCCGGGATCGTCAAGCGTCCTTTTTCATCGATGCTGTGTTGAAATTCACCCATGAACACGCCCACGGTCCCCACTTTCCGCGAGGGTCTCTCCACTTTCCCCCACTTTTCCCCACTTGACTACCTATTTGCTATTATAAAAAAAAAACCTGCGTTTGTAAGCAGGTTTTTTTCCTCATGTTTTGATGGTTTTCTCGCAGAGATTCCTGCAAGCTTTTTACCTATTCGACCCAGCTGTCCAGATATGCTTTTTGCTCATCTGACAATTTGTCGATTTTGATGCCCAATGCTTCCAGTTTGTAGCTCGCCACGGTTTGATCCAATTCGAGCGGAACGTTCAATACTTTTTTGCCGATGGCTTCATAGTTTTTGTTCACATATTCCAGGGAAGCCGCTTGCAGCGCGAAAGTCATATCCATGATTTCTGCCGGGTGGCCGTCGCCCGCTGCCAGGTTAACCAGGCGGCCTTCTGCCAGAAGGTACACTTTTCGACCGTCTGCGAGGACATATTCTTCGATGTCTTTGCGAACGACGTGCTTGGACGTCGAGAGAGCTTCCAGATCCACCTTGTTTACTTCGACATCGAAGTGTCCAGCGTTGGACAAGATCGCGCCATCTTTCATCACTTCATAATGCTCTTTGCGAATGACGTCGCGGTTGCCTGTTACTGTAACGAAGAATTCGCCGACTTTCGCCGCTTCATCCATCGACATCACCTCGAAGCCGTCCATGTACGCTTCGATCGATTTGATCGGATCGATTTCCGTTACGATTACTTTCGCGCCGAGACCTTTCGCACGCATTGCCACACCTTTACCGCACCAGCCGTAGCCAGCGACAACAACAACTTTACCCGCAACAACCAGGTTTGTCGTACGGTTGATGCCATCCCAAACGGATTGGCCTGTGCCGTAACGGTTGTCGAACAAGTATTTGCAGTATGCATCGTTTACCGCTACCATCGGGAAGGACAGCTTCCCTTCTTTTTCCAAAGCTTTCAGACGCAGGATACCGGTTGTCGTTTCTTCTGCACCGCCGCGCACTTGTGTTGCAAGGTCAGGGCGCTCGCTATGTAAAATGGTGACCAGATCGCCGCCGTCGTCGATAATCAGGTCAGGACGAGTTTCCAGCGTGTGGATCAGGTGGCTCTTGTACTCTTCCGGGCTTGGGTTGTATTTCGCGAAAACGCGGATGCCATCCTCTACCAGTGCAGCGCAAATGTCATCTTGGGTAGAAAGCGGATTCGAACCCGTGATCGTCACTTCTGCGCCACCAGCTTGCACCACTTTTGCCAAGTAAGCGGTTTTCGCTTCCAAGTGCAGGGAAATCGCCACTTTCAGGCCAGCGAATGGTTTTTCTTTTTCAAAACGTTCGCGAATGCGGTTTAACACCGGCATATGTTCTTTTACCCAGTCAATTTTCAAATGACCGTTGGGAGCAAGGGCCATGTCTTTTACAATGCTTTCCGAAACCGTGTTCATTAGCAAATACCTCCTTTTTTCTCCTTGTTATTCTATCATACCGTTTCGTCCTGTTCACCATCTTTGTCGACCGAACTGTTTGCAAGTTGTGCGAAAAAGCGACGAATGCCGGCAGAAAGCCTTTTTTTCCGATGGTATACCAGCTGGCGGTAAACGCGGATGTCCGGGTGCGAGAAAGGCAGCGCCGCGAGTTTTCCCTTTTCCAGCTCGTCTTCGACCGCGATCCGCGGCAAAATCGCCAGCCCCAAACCATAGGCGACGCACTGCTTGATCGCTTCCAGACTGCCGAATTCAAGCGGCGTATCGACGCGAATCCCTGCATCCAGCAGAACCGACTCCATCATCGCCCGATAGCTGCAGCCCATTTCGGTAAAAATCCAGTTGTGCGAGGCAAAGTGGCTTGCTTCCACATGCTCTGCGGCCGCCAGAGGGTGGGTACGGGCGGCAACGACAACCAGCTCCACTTCTCCAAGGTTGATGCAATGCAAGTCTTGCTCATCGACAAGCCGATCCAAAATCAGCGCAAAATCATAGGCTCCCTCTCGCACACCCGCGCGCAAATCGCTGCAAATACCGGGGACGACCAGAAGTTTTACCTGCGGATGCTCCTGCCGCAGCAGTTGCAAATAAGGCGGGAGAAAAAAAGCCGCCAGCGATTCGACCGTCCCTATTGTTAGCGTGCCCGTCAACTGCTCTTCCTGATGCAGCCGATCGTGCGCTTCTTCGAGCAAAGCGAGCATTTGCTCGCTGTAGCCAAGCAGGATTTCGCCTTCGCGCGTCAAACGTATTTTGCGGCCCCACCGTTCAAACAACGAGACACCGAATTCAGACTCCACAATCTGGATTTGGGTCGTGACGCTTGATTGCGCATAGCCCAACACTTCCGCAGCGCGTGTAAAGCTTTGCCATTTCGCCACTTCCCGAAACGTTTGCAGATAGCGGGTATCCATCCGGCCCTCTCCTCCCTCTACCACTCATCAAAATATATGATGCGATCGATCAATTATTATAGATAATTCCGATGCCACTTCCCATGCTACAATGTTTTTACGAAATCGACAATCTCAGTATGATGAAAGAAGGTTTTCCTTATGTCAAAAGCACAGGCACAGTCCGTTTCCCTGCAGAAAACGTTATCGCTGCCACAAATCGTTTCCCTGTACATCGGCGCTGTCATCGGATCGGGCATTTTGCTGATCCCCGGTCTGGCCGCCGAAATGGCCGGACCGGCTTCCATCGTCGCCTGGGTGGTCATGTCGCTCCTGGTCATTCCGATGGCGGTAACGATGGGACTCTTATCCGCTTCACATCCGAGTGCAGGCGGCGTCTCTCATTTTGTCAGGCTGGCGTACGGGGACCGCTTCGGCAATTTGGTCGGCTGGTTTTTCCTGCTGTCAGTGCCAATCGGCGCACCGATCCTCGCTGTCACCGGCGCCCGCTATATCGCCGTGCTGTTTCAGTTGAGCGATCTGCAGGTGTACGGCATCGCGGCCCTGATCTTGCTTGCGGTGCTGGTGATGAACTGGGTTGGTTTGCACGTGGCGGGCAAAATCCAAACCATTGTCGTCGCCTTGATATTGGCGATTTTGATCCTTGCGATCATCGCTGCTCTGCCGCACGCATCGGCGGCCAACTTCACGCCATTTGCGCCAAACGGCTGGTTCAGCGTGCTTCAGGCAGCCGGACTGCTATTCTGGTGCTTTATCGGCTGGGAAGCGGTTACCCATTTGTCGGAAGAATTCGTCGAGCCTGAAAAAAATGCGATTCGCGGCGTTGTCTGGAGCGCCGGGCTTGTCGCGCTGCTTTATTTCGGCATCGCGTTTGCTACCGTCGCCACCCACAGCTATGGAAACGGGCTTTCGGAAGCGTCGCTCTCCGTCATGATCCAGCTTTCACTCGGTCCTGTCGGCGGGTGGATCGTCGGCTTCACCGCACTGTTCATCTGCATCGCCACCGCAAACGCCTATGTCGGCGCAGCTTCACGCATCGCGTATGCGCTGGCCAATGAAGGCAGTGCGCCGCGCTGGTTCGGCATCCTGCACGCCAACTATCGGACACCGATCGGCGGGCTCGGTTTTCTCACTCTCTGCTTTCTGATCGTGCTCACGGTTCTGTGGAGCGGAACCGTCTCGCTTGCGCAACTGATCCAGCTGCCGAATGCCACCTTTTTTGCCACCTATATCGGCGGTTGTCTGGCAGGCGTCCGATTGCTGAAACACAATCGTTTCGGCCGGATCAGCGCATGGATTTCGCTCGTCGTCACGCTCGGGCTGTATCCGTTTCTCGGGTGGTCAGCCCTGTATCCCGTCGTCATCCTCATCTTGTACATGGTATGGAAGCGAAAATGAAAAAGAGCGCTCCTCGTAACGGGGCGCTCTTTTTCTATGCATCAGATCGCTGCAACCTTGTGCGTGCCGTCAAACGGAAACTCCGCTTGCAACAGCCGATCAACCAAATCCGGTCCGTGTGCATTCAGGTAGGTAAAGACCGACCAGATCCGCTCTTGCGGCTTGCCCAATGGGACCAAGGCATTTTCCATCCGGGTCACACGATGGATCGCCACCTCATGCCTGCTTTCAATGGAACGTCCGACACGATCCTCCAAAAACGCAATCTGCTCGAGCAATCGTTCCGTGTTTTTCTTCGCCAGCTCCCGCAAGCCTGGATCAAACGCGACGACCTGCTCCGTCAGCGGCTGGTAAGCGGCCAAAATGGCCTGGCGTGCCACTTCGAACTGGTTGACCAGCTCCGGCTCCTGATAGCCGGCCCACCACTCCGCCTTCCATTTGGCGAAATCGCGCAGGACTGTTTCCGTCGAAATTTCCAGCTGTCCCATAATGCGCTCGATGCAGCCTTCCAAGAGCGTGATGGACGTACGCGGCACGATCAGCGGCAGGTCCATGCCCAGCTCGGCGAAAAGCGACTTGTAATAGGCCCAGTAGCCGATCTCGCCCGGCCCGCCCAAAAATGCAAGCGTTGGGAAGATGTGTTCTTGCGCAAGCGGACGCGACACCACATTGGCGCTAAACCGTTCGGGTGATGTTTCCAGCAGCTCCAGCAATTGCTGCTCGGTATAAAAATGCCGTCCGTCCTTTGTGCGGAACCCGTCACGATCGCGCGTCAGCAATAGCCGCTCGTCATGCTCATAAATGAACAGATGGGCAGATTGCTCATCCAGTTCCAGCTGTGCCGCATACCCTGCCTCGCGCAGTTGGCTTTCCGTCGCCAGCAGCAGCTTTTGAACTTCATCGTTTCGCTCAATCAATGCGCGGAATACCGGTTTTTCCAGCTCGCGCACAAACGGCGAAGAGGATTCCACCAAAATCAGTCCATACTTTCCAAAAAAGTGAGTCATCAGCCGAGCAAACCATTCCACCACTGTCTCGGATTGCGACAAGGTGCTCTCCGCCAATTCGCGCAGATGCTGCGTATGCTCTGTCTCGGGATGGGCAGCGAAAAACTCGTTGACAAAACGCTCCGCCGCCTCCGCTTTCAGCGCAACCATGCTGGCGGAGCGCTTCCCTTTTACGCCGAGCGACAGCTTCAGCTTGCTCGGAGTCCCGCTCACATGCGGAACATAAACGTGATTGATCTCCTCGATGTCATGATCTTCACCGGCGATCCAGAAGACAGGCACAACCTTTTCCCCGAGTTCGGCTTCCAGCCTTTTTGCCGTATGAATGATGCTCAACGCTTTGTGAATCGTGTACAGCGGCCCTGTCAAAACGCCCGCTTGTTGTCCTGCAATGACGACGTACGTATTCTCGTCGCGAAGTGATTCAATATTGGCAAGCGCCGCAGAATCGTTGCCGATGCGCTGATTATAGGCAGAAAGTCCATCTGCCAGCTGCTGACGATGGGCAAACCGTCGCTCCTTCAACCAGGTTAGACGCTGCCGTGCAGCTTCAGCATCAAAGGGTGCATAAGAAAAAAACCGCATCGCCTCCGGGCGCGCTTGGATATAATCGGCGATGAGCCGGTTGGCGGTTGGCAGCGAAAGACAATCGATCTCCATGGTACGCTCCTTACTTACTTTTTTTCCGTCACTTAAGATTATAGCACGAGACGACGATTTAGGGAAAAAACAAGGCAACCCAAAGTGTAGGGTTGCCTTCTTGCTTCCGCCATACAAGCGAGCGCTACAGTTGCGATGGGGTGACGGACCAAATGATGGTCGCCTCGACTTCACCCGTATTTTCAATCTGATGGGATTGGGTGCTGGCAAGGTACAAGCTGTCCCCTTCGGTTAAAATGTACTCCTCTTCCCCAAGCCGCGCGGTGACGGTACCGGAGATGATCGCCAGACATTCTTCCCCTTCGGTTTGGACGAGCGTTTCCTTGACGATTTCGCCGGGCTGCAGACGCACTTCCAGCATCGCCAGCTTGGCACCACCGCCTGCAGACAGGAGCGAGAACGTGCCCGACGAATCGGGGAACATCAGCTGACGGCGTTTTTGCTTGCGAATCACATGAACGTGCTTCTGGTCGATCTCTTCAAAGAAATGGACCATCGAGGCTTCAAGCGCTTTGGTGATCTTCCACAAGGAATCGAGCGACGGCTGTGAAATCCCGCGCTCCACCTGGCTCAGCAAGCCTTTGCTCAGCCCTGTTTTCGAGGCCATGTTTTCCAGGGTAAATCCTTTTTCTTTGCGAATCGTGCGAATTTTATTGCCGATCATTTCAATCGGGAGGCGCATAGCATTCGACCCTCTTTCCCTCTCTTTTCTATCTTTTGGCGCGTTATACAAATTGCATACTTTTCCAAATGCCGGTACTTAAAAGCATAATGTAGGCTAAGCCAAAGAGGACAAACGTGATACGCCACGTAGAAAAACCGATTTTGCTGAGCGATATCTTGCCGCGCACCTTGATTTGCATCCACCCGATCAGTACGGCGATGCCCAGAAACAACAAGACGATCCACAGCCAAACCGACATCGCATCGGGCCATATTACCCCGTACGCAGCAGCAACTGCCCGAATAAGCAGAAAATTCGATATCGTAATCGACCATGTTAGGGCGTCACGATGATTTTTTTTGACGAAAAACGCGATTGCATATACAAGGACAAAACCGACAATCGGCAAAGCGGTGAGCACTGCCCAAAAATAGGACCATATTGAAGCCACTATCGCCATGCTCCATCCCTCCTTTGCACACAAGCTTTGTCGATTTTTTCCAGATGAGTCAACATAAACATCCTATTTCTGCAAACGGAGGAGAGATCCCTCCATGTATGTTGATTATTTTTTGCAGATTCCAGGTTTAGCATAGTAAAAGGGCTGAAAATTCTGAACCAAGAACCACCAGCGTCCAGCTGCACCTCCCTAACCGAATACAGCCTTGATTCGCTGGCTGTCGAAAGGTTTTGATTATGTATACTTATCAAAAGAATACCAAAGATTTAAAAAACGTTCAATGAATCTTATTCGTTCCAGATGAAATTTTCGTGTACGGATCGCAAATTTTTCGTTGGCTTTTTTATCAATGGCGGACAACGTATTCAATGGGGCACACGACAGGTGCACTTCTCCCCAGGCAATTTCGATCCTGTAGAGAATTTGTGGCTTGTATTGTGTATAATAGAAGAGAAAGATTGGTTGAGGACATCGTTTCGAGAGGAGTTTGGTTTGCATGTACGAAGTAAAACGCCTGAGCATCAATTACAAAACGCTCGAGGAGTTTCAAAAATTTCGTGAATTTGGTTTGGAAGAGCTTTCGATGAAGGAAGACTTGGAAGCAAACATCGTAGAGAACGATTCCGATTCCCCGTTTTACGGGATTTATGATGGCGATCGGCTCGTTGCCCGCATGAGTCTCTACAAAATTGACGGCAAATACGACCGCTACTTCCAACCGCCGCAAGATTATTTCGAGCTGTGGAAGCTGGAAGTGCTGCCGGAGTATCGCGGTAAAGACATGGGAACCGCTCTGGTTGAACATGCGAAAAGCTTTGGCCTGCCAATCAAAACGAATTCGCGTTGTCGTGCCGATCAATTCTGGTTGAAAATGGGCCTGACTCCGGTGAAATACAACTTCATCCGGGACCGTGGTGAAAACCCATACGTTTGGCTTCCGGAAAACGTTCAAATGCAAGACTAACGAAACAAGCAAAAGAAGCGGAGCATAGGCGCCGCTTCTTTTTTATACAGATAAGAATTTATAAAATTCTTATCCAGTATAAGTGCAACCGCGGCTACGCCAAAAAGCATGGCGTAGCCAGGTTTTCTAATACCGGATAACCCTATTCAATTCGTTCCAGGTTGCCGTTCGAGTCCATTTTGAAAACCGGCTTCGCCGATTCTTCTTCCTTTAAAAAAGCAAGCTTGCGCGCACGCTCCATAATTTGTACGAGTGCTTTGTAATCCTCGTTCACATCTTGCACGGTTTCCATATCTTTTTTCAGCCGTTGATTTTCTTCACGCACTTCTTTGAGCAGCATCTGATGGTTGGCAAGCTCGATTTCCAACTGCTTGACACGACGCGACAATTCCTTCTGATTCATGAGGACGCGAATGGCTGCATCCAGCTCGCTTTCCAAGTCTCCTGCGATTGGTTCCGGCATTTCCGGCACAATCGTCGCGGTAGCCGCAGGAGTGACCACAGGCGGTGACTGCGGAAGGCCGGGCGGCGCTTCCGTGGCAAATTCGGTGCGAACGGCTGCGGTAACCGCCCGTCCGTTCTTTTTCAGCTGCTGGCGCTGCCCTTTCGCAATGGCGATCGCAGCGTCATATCGCTTCCGCACGGCACTGTTCCAGCGGAAACCGCAAGCGGCCGCTGTCCGGCCCAATCGCTGTCCGACCTCCTCGAAAGCGGCAAG
This sequence comes from Brevibacillus fluminis, assembly GCF_052072235.1. GTDB lineage: Bacteria > Bacillota > Bacilli > Brevibacillales > Brevibacillaceae > Brevibacillus_D > Brevibacillus_D fluminis_A. The sequence goes on from NZ_CM125436.1 coordinate 3,810,483, forward strand.
CTGGGTTCCGCCATCACGAATATGCCGAAGCGTTACCTCGGCCAGTACCAAATCATCATCGTCTGTCCAAGCATCTTGTCTGGAAGCTACCATATGTGAAGTCCCTCCCGCTTCATAAAGTACATGCCCGGTCGTTGGGATACCGGACGTCTTTGCTAAAATGATGTACTTTATCCTATGCCCGTTTATACTCTGGTAGAATCGCCATCTACTAGAAAAGTATCTCCAAGCATGTCCTTATTTAAACGAGAGTAAACCTACTTGCTCTTTTTCCCCTACTTGGACTTGTGAAGGAACTGTTGGACGACGGACAGATGCGGCTCGCTGCCCCACATCCCGGTGCATTGCCTGATTTCCATCTCCACGCGTTCCGTTTCATGAATGCCCGCGCGCTTCCAGGCCAAAAGGCGCAAATACGCTTGAATGCCTTCAAGTGGCTGGGCTGCGATCGATTGGGCAAAAGCTTGCACCTTGGCGTTCAATTCTTCCGGTGGGAAACAATCGTCGACAAAGCCAAGCTCTTTCGCCCGCTTTGCATGAAGCCGCTCCCCCGTCAACAGCAGCGTCAGCGCCTGCCCCTCGGACAGCTTGGAAAAGAGACGGCTGCCTCCGCCCCAGCCGCTTGTAATGTGCATGCCGATTTGCACAAAGCCGATCTTGGCAGCATCGCTTGCAAAGCGGAAATGGCAGGATGCGGCGAATTCGCAGCCGCCGCCGATCGCCGTGCCGTTGATCATCGCAATCGTCGGCTTGCTGAACGCATCGAGCCTGTCGAGAAGATCGCCCACCTTGCGCAACAGCGGATAGGCCTCCTCCCCGCGGACGGACAGGAACTCTTCCAAATCGCCTCCGGAAATAAACGTACTGCCCGCTCCCGTAAAAATCAGCACCTTGACTGCCGTATCCTGCTCCAGAATGCCAAGCAGCTCGTGCAGCTCCTCCACCATGCGCAAGCTGATCGCATTGCGCACATGCGGCCGGTTGAGGGTAATTGTCGCGATCCCATCAACCACCGCTACCATCAATGTCTCATATGTATGCAAAGTGCTTCCTCCTTTGACTGTAAAGACGCCCATTCATCATCTCTCATTGTAGTGTTGAACCCGAAAAGAAAAAAGAGGCAGCAACCGGTGCCCCTCTTCGTTTCTCCCATCTATTTGTCCGTTACGCGCACGTGCGCTTGCTGCCGCGCGGCGAAAGAATTTTTTTCATAGCTTGTGCATTGTAGCCGATGATCAAGTTTTCCCCGTCAGTCAAAATCGGACGCTTCAGCAATCGCGGCTCATCGCTTAACATTTCCAACAGCTCGCTTACAGTCATATCGTTGATATCCCGATCCAAGCCTTTGAACTTCTGGCTGCGTGTCGATAAAATTTCGTCCAGTCCGTTGGTCGTCATCTTGATGATGTCAAGCAGCTCTTGCGCCGTCGGAGGATTTTTAAACAGATGGCGCTCTTCAAATGAAATTCCGTTTTCCAATAACCACGATTTTGCCTTCCGACAGGACGTACAACTTGGATATGTAAAAAACGTCAGTTTCTGTTCAACTGCCACTGCTGTCATGAGCGATACCTCCTTCATGTGGTTCTCTTTCACGCATCAGTTATGGGCAAAGAGACCGTCCCTTTTGATGAAATTATAGAACTTCCATTAACACTGTGTCAATAGTGTTTAATTTAAAATATTACCTTAAACAGTTATCGACGCACTCTATTCTTAACAAGATTGAAAAAATCGGCTACACTAATACAAAACGCGCAACTGCGCAATTTCTTTTGCGGAAGGCGGATTGTTTCGATCGCCTGCCCACCATGAGCTGCAATGGAGTTATAGCTGTAGTTGACCGCCGAACGTTTCGGTGAATGTTTTCATTGATCAGGCTATCTGAAAGGGGAGATTCAAATGGATAGCGATACCCAAAAGCTAACGAGCGCATTGGCCGACCCCACCCGGTTTTCCATATACCAGTTCGTCGCATCGCAAAAAAATGCTGTTACCGTACAAGAGATTGCCGACCAGTTCACCATCCATCCGAACGTCGCCCGCCTTCATCTGACGAAGCTCGAAGACGTCGATCTGTTGAAGTCCATTTCGGACAAAAGCGGAAAAGGCGGCAGACCGAGCCGTCTTTACTCGCTCTCCGACCAGGTCGTCAACCTGCAGTTCCCTCCGCGCGATTACCGGTTCCTCGCTGATATCGCCATCGAGGCGCTGCTCTCGCTCGGTCCTGCCGGGGAGGCTGCTCTTGTCACCATGGGCCACCGCATGGGCGTCGAGGCCGCAAAGCGCGCGATGATGGAACAGCCGATCAATCCGAAGGAAGACTTGGAAAAAACGCTGCAGCATGTGGAACGCCTTGTGATTGCCCAAGGGCTGAAGCCGGAGATCGAGCTTCTTGATACGCAAACATTGCGCTTCCGCGTTTACAACTGTACCTTCCTGGAGTCGACCAAGCGCTTTTCCGGCATGGTATGCAAAATGCACAACGCCCTGCTGCACGGAATATTCGAAGCGTATTTTGGGGAAATTGAGTTAAAGGAAGAAGAGTCGATGTTATCCGGCTGCAAATCCTGCACGTACACGGTGTTTCGTTTGGCTGAGCCTGTTCAATAGCTCGTCATAAAACGGACAAAATTAGAACCGTTTACACGTTTCTTCCTGTCCTATATAATGGAAAGGAAATCTTGCTAATAGTTCCATATGCATGCAGGTTATTTGCCAAAGGGGTGATACAGATGGATCGCATGTTTCGTGTGCTTAGCTTCTGGACACTGGTATTCTCTTTGATGGCGTTCTGGGGTAGCTTATACCCAATGGCGCTCATCTTTCTCGGCTTGACCGCCTTTTTCCTGTCCTTGGGCTACATGAATTTGTCTGAAAGAACGTACGTAAAAATCTTCTTTGGATTTATGTTTGTCTCTTTTGTCGGCTTTACGTACTACACCATGTTGGTAATGCCGGTAGGACCTGCTGAGGAGCATTCCTTGGCAAGCCTGCTACTGATGTAGTCAAACGGGACTTTCGCAAAAAAACGGCCGAAACGCCGTTTTTTTGTTTGCAAGCAGCGAATCGCACAAAAAAGATGCTCCGCTACAAACGGGCATCTTTTTTGTGCAAATGAGCCGTGATCTCCTCCGGCGCAGCTTTCGTTTGCACGAGCACTTTGAATATACCGCCCATCCCCCCAGGCAAAATCAGCTGCTGGATGGCTCGATTGACTTTCATCGCCACACTTGTAAACGGATCCCGATCCTGGTGCTCGACCAGCTTTTGCAAGATGCCGCTCCGGATCAAAAAATCGTCCTGCCTGCCGTACCATGCGGCGGACAGCCCCGCTTCCTCTCCCCATTTTTCCAAAAGCGAAAAATTCACATGTGCCGTCATGTCCTGCTCCCCGACCGCGCGGAACGGGTCTTCGTGGGCATGATGCTGATGATAGCACATCAGGGTGCCGCGCTTGCGTGCCGGATGATGCAAAAGCTCCTGGCTATCGCCGTAATCGATCGTAATGACAGCGCCTCTGGCAAGCAGCGACGAAACATCGCGGACGGCGTCATGCATGCCGAGGCAAATCTCTGCGCGCATACCTGTAGACAATGCCAGCTTTTCCTGAGCCAGAAACCGGCTTACTTGCGGCGTAAGCGCGGGCAAAACGCACTCCGCAAAAGCAGACGCCTGTTCATCCCACCTGACACCGATCTCAACCAAGCCGTCTTTTCCTTGCTCCACGATATGAACCGGGAACGCATCCAGCCATTCGTTGGAAAAAATGACGCCCTCCACCGTTCTCTCCTTGGCCGCTTCCGCAAGTGAGGCATGCCACTCAATCCGGTTCGTCATATGCCCAAACGCTTCTTGCTGCAGCGCGCGGTGATACGGACTGGCCTCAATGACGATCACGTTAAGCTTAGCGAACAAGGCCGGCTGAATGTTTCGAATACGGGTGAGCAAATGCGTCATGAGATACCCCGTGCCTCCGCCGATCTCCACGATGGTCGGCTGTACCGGCTTGAGCACCTCCATCATGCACACAATTGCATCGGCAATCGTTTCGGCAAAAACAGGGTGCACGGTGGCACTTGTATAAAAATCGCCTTTTTTCCCCACTTTTGGCCGATTCGCGGTATAATAGCCATAGCGAGGATGGTACAGCGCTTGCTCCATGAAACGGGCAAACGGTATCATCCTCGACGGACTTTGTTCACATTCTTCACGGATAAGTTGTTCTAGCGTTTCCATCTGCGAACTCCTCAGACAACAAGTTTTTACGACGCAGCAGCTTTTGCTTACGTCATGAACAAGGTGCGTAGTTTTCCCATTTCCCATAGAAAGAGGTTTTGTCAAATGCGTAGTTTTCGTCTTATCATGCCTGTGCTGTTGCTCGGTCTGTTCGCGATCATCGTGGCAGGCTGCGGCCAAAAGGTGCCGGCAAAGGATGCCCTGAAAGCGGCAGCCCAGCAGCAAACCACCCTGAACAGCTACAGCTTCTCCGGTAATCTGACCTTGCGCGTCGATTCGAAAAGCGACGAGCTGAACAACGATCCTGAAGCCAAAATGTTTCTCGAGGCGTTGAAAAATACAAAGATCGCCTACCACGGCGCTACGTCCGTCGAACCGCTGCAAACCGAGCTGATTCTCGATGCGACCGTCCCACTCCAGGATGTTTCGATGAATTTTACCATGCCGATTGTGATGAATCAAGATAAGCTCTGGGTAAAAATTCCTGCGCTTTCCATGGTACCTGAATTGAATCATTTGAGCGGCAAGTACGTAGAGATAGATTATAAAGAATTGAGCAAATTGAGCGGGCAGCCTGTCAATTATTCGGTAGACCCGAAAGCGCAGCGCGAGCTTTCCGCGAAAGTGCTCGATATTTTCTTCAAAGACTTGGGAACCGACTATTTTACTGACGTGACCAAGGAAGAAGCAGCGCTTCCTGGCGACGTGCAGGCGGATCAAGTCGTCAAATTCGCCCTGACGAACGAAACGCTTGAACCTTTTGTCAAAACGCTTCTGGGCACGACGCTGCCGCAAATCATCGATACGGTCGCACAATCCGAAATGGCAAAAGAGATGAACATGACGCCTGAGCAAGCGACGCAAGCGAAAGAACAGCTGCAAACGGCAATCAAGGAATTGGAAGCGAACAAAGACTGGAAGAAAGCCCTTCAGATCAAAAAAGCGAATTGGCTGTTTGGCGTCGAAAAGGATGGCATCTCCTATCAAAAAATGGATCTCGACCTCACACTGACTCCGCCAAACGAGCCTGGATCGCTCGATTTCGGGATCACGCTGGATCAGAAAGTAACCAACAAAAACGTGGCGCCGAAATGGGAGATTGGTACACCAAAAGCTGAAGAAGTCATCAAATTTATGGAACTGATGGGGCAAATGATGGCGAACTGATAAGGTGAATCTATGCGAAAGAGCCGTACCTGGTTGATTCTGTTTCTCTTGATCCTGCTCTTCCCGCAGCCCATGCCGGTCGGAAGAGCAATGAATGCCCCCGAGCTTGAGCAAGTCATCTTGCAGCAGCATTTTACGCAGAAGGAATTGGAACGCAATCTGGAGATTACGCGGAATGAGGAGAAGACGCTGCTCACGCAAATCGCCCAACTGGATTCCGAGCTGAGTCGGCAAGCCTTGATCATCGATGCGAAGCGCAGGCATGCTGGTGAAGTCGCCCGCGCCTATTACATGGGCAAGCGCGCCGACCTGCTCGCCCTCTTGTTTGAAACGGACAATTTTAACGATTTTCTGCTTGCCTACGATTTTTTGCAGATTCTGTTCACAAGAGATATGGAAAAAATGCAGGATTATCAGACGGAGCGGCAAAAAGCGGCACAGCTGCAGCAAGACAAACAGCAGCGGCTGACACAGGTGCGCACGCTGCGCGCGCATTACGAATCGCAGCTGGCTGAAATGCTTGCGATCCAGAAGGAGAAAGAGGAGAATTTGCAAAAGCTGACCGATCCGACTTCCGTCCAATCGCTGATGGATCATTTGGTAGAAGATTGGCGAAAGGATGGGCTTCCCGCCTTCCGCGACTATTTCGCCATTTTGACCAAGGTCATGTTTGAGATTCCCGAGCTGGCCACGCCAGACCGGATTCATGCCGAAGGGTTGCTCACCCATACGCTCACGATCAAGGAAACGGATTTCAATCAATTTTTGGAGTCAAAAAATGCGATGTTCAAGCAATCGCAGTTCCACTTTGAAAACAATCAGCTTCAGGTGGAAGGCTCCTATAACCAGATGAACATGAAGATGATCGGCGAATATCAGCTGGTATCACCGACCGAACTGAAATTCCATATCATCCAATTGTTTTACGACGGCTTCCAATTGCCTCAATCCACCGTCGATGAACTGGCAAAAGAGTTCGATCTCGGCTTCTACCCGACGATGATCTCGCCGAACATCCAGGTTGAGGACATCAAACTGGCCGATCAAGCATTGACGTTAAAAATCAAGCTTGACCTGCCGTTTGGCTTTGGCAGCAAGCAATAGCGGTTTGCATCATGGCAACATGGCGGACCCACGAAAAAAGACCGGCGTCGCCGGTCTTTTTTTTGTTTTCCAAACCATTCAGGATGATGGCGTTATGATGACAATTTCAATGATACAGAAGAGTGCTACATCGCTTTTTTCGGTGAAGACATCGACGACACATGGATCGTCATTTCTTGAAGCAGCTTTTCCATCGTCTGGTACGTTTCTTTCGGGAGCCCCTTTTCTTTTTTCGCCTTGTACGCAAGCACGGTCTCCTGCAGCGGATAAATCGTATAGCTCCGCTTGCCAGCAACTTTTTGGTATACGACATATGTCGGGATGACTTCCGCCTGCGCCAATACCGTGCTGCCGGGATCTGTTTTTTTCAACACAACCTTGAGGATCGCGCCGACATCTTTATAGTCCCACCGCTGGGCCGAGATGAAATTGCCGAGCGAATACATGACCAGTCCCCTGCGTGTGCTTCCGTCCGGATTATGGATCTCCCGCCACTCATAAGGCTGCACCACATGCGGATGGGAACCTAATATCAGATCGGCACCAGCCGCAAAGCACAGATCGGCAGCCTTGCGCTGCGCATCGTTCGGCTGCCGCTGATATTCCACGCCAAAGTGCAGCGCAACCGCCACGACATCGGCGCCAAGCTCGCGCGCACGCGCAACGTCTTTCCTGATCAGCTGCGGATCGATCAAATTGACCAAATAAGGCTTGCCCGCAGGGATTTTGATGCCATTGGTGCCATAGGTATAGGCCAGGACACCGAGCTTGATCCCGTTTTTCTCCAGAATCAACGGCTCATTGCGTGCCTCTGCCGTGCGGAATGTCCCGGTATGGGGCAGCTTCACCTTATCGAGATTGTCGATTGTGCGCAGCACCCCCAGCTCATGGCGATCAAGCGAATGGTTGTTGGCGGTGGTCACCGCCGAAAAACCGACGTTTTTTAATGTAGTTGCCAACGATTCAGGTGAATTAAACATCGGATAGCCGGTAAAACGCTGGTCGCTTCCGGACATGGTCGTTTCCAGGTTGCCGAGCAGAAGATCGGCTTGCTTCAATGTTGGCTCGATTTTGGCGAAAAACGGATCGAACCGATAGGTCTTTGCTTTCGGGTCCCACGCCGCCTCCAGCTGCTGGTCATGCACCATGATGTCACCGACAGCCATCAGTGTCAATTCATGCTCGACAGGCGCAACGGGTTCGCTTGGTTGCACAGGCGCAGGAGCTGCATTGCCAGGTACAGGCGGGCTCGCCAAAACGGTTCCCGCCTGATTCTCTGTCTTGCTTTCGTCTGTCTGTACATTCGGCGTCGCGCTCTGCTGCGGGATCGTGCAGCCAACCGTCAGCAAGACCGCCAAACAGGCAATGACAGACGAGACCATGCTTCTTTTTTTCATTTCGCTGCGATCTCCTATCTCAACAAACCGGTTACAAACGGATTGTACATTTTCTCCATTTCAATGGTGGTTTTCGGTCCGTGCCCCGGGTACACGATCGTCGCATCGTCAAGCTCCAGCAATTTATCCTGGATGCTCTCCATCAACGTCTCATAGTTCCCGCCAGGCAAGTCGGTTCGCCCGATCGATTGGGCGAACAGCACATCACCGCCAAAGCAGTGCTGTCCGATGACAAACGAGCAGCTGCCAGGGGAGTGACCAGGGGTATGCATGACTTGAATCGTAAAGCCTGCCAGCTCCAGCGTCTGTCCATCCGCCAATTCATGCTCCGCCCGCTCGCAGCGAATCGGAGCGGTCATGTTGCTCCAGCGCGCGGAGCCGTTCAATTCGGGATCGGTCAGCCAGGATTGCTCCAGCGGGTGGATGTAAACAGGCGCGCCCGTCAGCTTGCGGACAGCGTTCAATCCGCCGATATGGTCCAAATGGGCGTGCGTCAGCAAAATCGCCACCACTTTTTCATGCGCAAAAGCGGCCAGCAGCTCGTCTGGCTCCATGCCGGGGTCGAACACGATCGCCTCATTGGTGGCCTGATTTTTTACAAGGTATGCATTCGTTTGGAATGCGCCCAAGGCAAATGTTTTGATGATGGGTTCCATGTATGATTCTCTCCTTTGGTTTATACTGGTAGGTGAGGTGAGACAAATGCTGCAAAACTTGTATGGCGTCGAAATGGAGGTTCCTTCCGGTAAACGACCCGGTTTTTATGCGCAGGTGATTCATAAGATCGGGGATCAGGTCCCGCTCTTTGACCGTGACGGACAATTGCTGATCGTGGAGTCGGAAGACCATTTGCGCACGCTCGTCGGCATATTGGAAACGCACGGGATGGCAGGCGAACAATTTGAGCTGCTGCTGCTCCCAAGCGGTGCTATTCCTGATGACATTCACGATTACGGCTTTATCAGTATGTCGGAACACGCCTTTTTGTACACCGATCGCATCGCGGCCTTTTCGCTGGACGCGACCGCCGGCACGGAAACCGACCGATGGGCAGCGCTGCAACAAATGAAGGAACACATCATCCATAGCTTACCAGATGTTGCAAACGGCACGCTACACTTGATTGATAAAAATCAGGTGGAGCTGATGGAAGGCATCGCCCGCGCCTATACGGTGCGGCTGAACTGGGAGCTTACGTAAAAAAAGCAATGCGTCCCACCGATTGGGGAGCGCATTGCTTTTTGCCTGTTTTATTGCTGAATTAACTCAAAGCGGAAGCCGACGATTTTGCCATTCACCGTGCTGAACTGCATTTGCTGGTTTTTTCCTTTGTAAGTCAGCTCCGAATCGCCTTGTGCGTCGCCGTACAGTTTTTTGGCTTGTTCAACCGTATCGTACAGCGCGAGGCCGCGGTTTGTCTTGAATTTGTCCCGTTGTGTCTCCACGATCCCGCCGACCAGGATCGAATCGACGACACCCTTGCGTACTTTCAGCATGAGCTGGGAGTTATCCACCACCAGCATGCCGGTTACGAGCGTCCCTTCCCCGTTTGCCAGTTGATCGACCGTCAACGAAGCGCGGCTTTCTACATCCATGAAATCGTATTTGGTCGGCTTCAGCGTATCCATCGCTTCCTTGATTCCTTGCCCTACATAAATTCCGCGAATGCCGTACTCCTTGGCATTTTCCGGATCGAATGACGCTGCAAGCTGTCCTTGCTCACCTTTCGCAGGCTCCGCTTTTGAGTTGCATCCGGTAATGATCGCGAGCACTACCAGAAGCATCAGGAAAATCGAGCGACTTTTTCTCAGCACGTACGTTAGCTCCTTTGTCTCGTGTCTACATTCCCCCCTATCTTAATATAGGAAAACAAGAAGGACAAGCGCGGTAAAATTATTTTTTTGTGCTGCTTACCTTCTGTACCGGTTTGGGCGTAAACGTGTTGTTATCCATATTCATCCGCAACCCTTCCAGAATTTTTAAAATGGAATGGAAAAAGGGCGAGCCAAACACGGCGACGATCCCCCATGCCATAATATCCAGGCTCCAGGGCGAGTCGACTGCCGCAGAACCCGACTGGGTCAAAATTTTGGCTGGATCAAGGCCGAGCAAGGCGAAGATGACGCTTGCGGAGCAAACGGACACGCTCAGATTGGTGAACTTCTTGTAATTGGTCAAACGACCGGCCAAATGATGATCTTCCTGCTTCTCGTCATCGTGCGGCTCGTAATCGACCGACAGGAACGGAACCACCGATTTGACCGCCTCTGTAATCCCCGCCGCCGCACTGGATACAGCGGTAATATAAATAAGAAACGAAATGGATGAGTCCAACGTTACCATATGCATCCCTCCTTGTACCCCATATATATGGCTGGCAGGGAGTGGACATGCGAAAAACCGCCTCCAAGTGGAGACGGTTCGGTATCAAGCCTGATGTAGATAGGGTAAATCGTTAAACGTTGAAGGCACATCTACCTCCTGAGGATAGAACGAGCAATCAAAAGCGTTTTTCGATATTACCTGCACACATGGGGTGAATCGCAAAATCGTCCAAGACACATCGCCTCCGAGAAAGCAATCGTATCCGATTGATTTGTTCATCACCAGGCTTGATGATACTAGTATGGTCGGGGTTCGGCCCTTTCATACATCCCGCTATAAAATATCTGCGGCCAATTGGGCCAGCACGCTGCGCTCCCCTTTTTCCAGCTTGATGTGACCAGCCAGCTTCTGATCCTTGAACATTTCGACGACATACGTGAGACCATTGTTGCTCTCATCCAAATACGGATGATCGATTTGTTCGGGGTCGCCGACCAGCACGATTTTCGACCCTTCCCCGACGCGCGTCAGGATGGTTTTCACCTCGTGCTTCGTCAAATTTTGCGCCTCATCGATAATGATAAACTGCCCCGGTATCGAACGCCCGCGAATATATGTCAGCGCCTCAACCTGAATGCTTCCCATCCCGGCGAGGATTTTATCCAAATCACCCGGCTTCTTCGTATTGAACAAATATTCCAAATTATCGTAGATCGGTTGCATCCACGGCCGGAGTTTTTCTTCTTTTTCCCCTGGCAAATAGCCGATATCTTTCCCCATGGGAACGATGGGACGCGCGACGAGCAGTTTTTTGTATTTTTGCATGTCTTCAATTTGGAACAATCCTGCTGCCAGTGCCAGCAATGTTTTGCCCGTGCCCGCTTTGCCTGTCATGGTAACCAGCGGGATGTCATCGCGCAAAAGCAGATCAGTCCCCATGCGTTGCTGTGCGTTCCGTGCTTTTACCCCCCACATCGGATCGTCGTCGGCAACCAACATTTCCAGCTGTTTGCAATCCGCATCCACTTTGCCGATGGCGGAAGCGGACGGGTTGATCTCATCCTTGAGAATCAGAAATTGATGAGGATAAAAGGCGCGGTTCGGAAAATGAAGGGATAGAGGCAATCTGCGATTGGCATAAAAGGCCGAAATCACGTTGGACGGTACCAACAGTTTCACATAACCGGGATAAATGCTGGAGTATTCGCGCACGACCCGATCGGAAAGGAAGTCCTCGGCAGTCAGACCGAGCGCATCCGCTTTTACGCGCATCAGCGCATCTTTGCTGACAAGAATGACCGGTCGCGGATCAGGTGTCTGGTTCTCCTCCTCCTGCAGGTTCAATGCAACCGCCAAAATACGGTTGTCATTGGTCATTTCATGGAACTGCTTTTGCAATTGATTCAAGGAAGAGTGGTTCAGTTCTACCCGAAAGAAACCACCTGTTTGCAGCGAAACTCCTTGATGAAGCTGTCCCAGCTGGCGAAAGCTGTCCAGCAACCGTGCTACGTGTCTGGCGTTTCTGCCGATCTCGTCCATGTATCGCTTTTTGGAATCGACCTCTTCCAGCACAACGGCAGGGATGACGATTTCGTTGTCCTGGAAGGAAAAAATCGCCAGCGGATCTTGCAGGAGTACGTTCGTGTCCAGTACGTAGATTTTTTTCAAGATCTCGCCTCCTATAACCCATCTTGTATAGTTTATGCAAATGTGGCAAGGATGCTTTTTGTTGGATGAAGCCTCTTGCTGTTTTTCCTTGAGGGATTTGTGACCGCTAGCGGTCGGGCAAGCAAAACGGCTGCCCCGTTTGCATTGCGAAAGGCGATTTGAAGTTACTTACAGTCTATGACGCAAGTCCTTCACTTAGACGAAACGGAATGAAAACCGACGGATCAACAAACAATACGCGTAAGACATGCACAAAAAAGGTAAGGAGTGAGGATGATCGTGATTCGCTACGCGATTTTACTGATAGGCGCAAGCTTGGCCTTGTTCGGCTGCACGCGGGAAAATCCGCAAGCCTTGAACAACGCTGCCCCCAAACAGCATCAAGCCAAAACACAAGCTGTCCCGCAAACAGCTCCCCAGCCCGTATACAACCAGTCGCCGCAAGCAAAGGCAGAACGTTTGTCACAGCTTGCCTCCCGGGTGAAAAAAGTACACAGCGCCACATCCGTCGTCGCCGGAAACTGGGCGGTCGTCGGGATCACCGTAGACCCTGCCCTGGATCGGCCCGAAGTCGGCGTCATTAAATATAGTGTCGCCGAAGCGTTAAAAGCCGACCCGCAAGGCGCAAACGCGATCGTGACCGCTGACCCCGCCATCGTCCAGCGATTGCGCGAAATGTCTGTTGATATGAAGCAAGGCAAGCCGGTCAAAGGTATCGCGGAAGAGCTGTCCGATATCGTGGGCCGCATCATGCCGCAGCTGCCGAAAAATGTGCAGAAAAACGAACAGCCGCGCCCTGGTGTGAACCACCTGCAGCACCCGGCTCCAGGCAGCCATCCGCAAGCGAATCAGCATGGAACCCCTCCGGCATCCGGCGGCCATGGACAGCCTGTGCATCAGCCATAATCTTTCTCTTGCCTTCCTGTTTTGTGCAGGAAGGTGTTTTATTTCACAAACCTGTTATAATCTAGTCGGCCACGTTGTTTCATCCTGTGGACCGAACATGGTAAGATAAGGACGAGCCATTAATAATTCTCGAAGGAGAGATGGAAGATGAAGTACAGAACACTTCCAGGAACGGAGTTGTCAGTCTCCGAAGTAGGTTTCGGCGTCTGGTCGGTCGCCACGAAATGGTGGGGAGTCTCCGATGAATCGCTGGCGAAACGCTTGGTTCGTTCCGCATATGAAGAGTATGGCATCAATTTCTTTGATACCGCCGATGTTTATGGCAACGGCTTTGGAGAAACCATTCTCGCTGATACGCTTAAAGATGTTCGCGACAAAGTTGTACTCGCTACGAAATTCGGTTATGACATTTACAATTTGCCAGGCGAGCGCAAAGGCCACTCGGAATTGCCGCAAAACTGGTCCAAAGAACATATCCGCTATGCCTGCGAGCAAAGCCTGAAGCGTATGGGAACCGATTATATCGATTTCTATCAGCTGCACAATCCACGGATGGAAGCTGTCATGAATGAAGAGATCATCGAGGTTCTCGAAGCGCTGAAAAAAGAAGGCAAAATCCGCGAATACGGCGCCGCTATGGGCCCTGACATCGGTTGGGAAGATGAGTCCGTCGCTGCGTTGAAACGCCCGGGGTATGCCGGCATTCAAATCATCAACAACATCGTGGAACAAGACCCGGCCCGCAACCTTTTCGCAATTGCAGATGAAGAGAAGCGCGCTTTGATCGTTCGTGTTCCCCATGCATCCGGCCTTCTGGATGGCACGTATGATCCGCAAAAGCATTTTGACAAGAGCGACCACCGCAGCCACCGTCCAACCGCTTGGATGCAAGCTGGCGTAGAGGTTGTCGAAGAAATGAAAGCAAAAGGTCTGTTTGACGGCAAAGAGCGCACGATCGGCCAGTTGGCGATCCAATTCTCGCTGTATCGTCCATCGGTAGTTACCGTACTGCCTAACATCACCAGCGAACAAAACTTGAAAGAGTTTGCGCTCTCTTCTGAAGTGGCGCCGCTGACTGATGCTGAATTCAACATCATCGACTCGCTGTGGGTGAATGGCTACAACAAACGTTTGGAACAGCACATGTCCAATTCGCAAACAAAGCCAACCCCTGTTCTGACCGCGCAGTAATCCGTTGCCTGCCCGATTATGCTTGCAGTTGTATGGCTGCACGCATCGCGGTGTAAAATAGAAGGAGCCTTTTACAGAAGGCTCCTTTTTTTCATCGCTCCAGAATTTATAAGTGCTAGCGCTTATAAATTCTGGAGCGGAAGAAAAACTTCCTTTGACCGAAGAACCTGCTTCTTGAAAGGACTTCTGAAAGGAGTTTTTCTTATGTGCTTGTATGCAACAAAGGCTCCGCCGCTTGATCGGCGAAGCCAACGTTTTCACAACCTTATTTTCGTAGCGCCGTCATGACTTGCGCATCCAGCTTCGCAGCCGCGCTTTTGTCATACGTTTTCTCATATTCGGGATCAACCGAGATTCTCGAGCCGTAAAACATGATGTCGCGAACGGTTTCTACCGCGATCTCCACTTTTGCCAGCTTGAGCGGAACCCCCTCCATGCGCTCCTCGATGGAAGCCACGCGCCCCGCAATTTCGTAGGATGAGCCGTTGCCAAGCAAGTGCAGGCTAACCCTCGGCGTCTTTTGCAGATTGGCCAGGATGCGGGAGCGGTTGTCGATGGCGATCCGTACGGTTTGATGCGTCGTCGCTATCACCCATGATACAGAGCCAAGCGATGGAGCACCTGTCTCATGATCAATCGTAGCCAAGGTGAGAAACCGTTCCTGCTGCATGAGCCCAAACAAGCTCTCCGATAAAGAGGTGGCAACCGTTTCAGACATGTGTGATCCCTCCAGTCAACATTGGTACGTCTATTGTACCTGCCTGATCCGGCTGGAGGCAATTCATTCCATTCGGTTGCTTGCTTGTTTGGATGATTTTTCCTACACTTAGAGTAAGAGAAAGGGGAAATGATCACTTGTCGAAAATGACTTCACCCACGGATGAACTGCTGCAGAAGGTGGGTCACCTCCTGCATGAGCTGCAGCAAGTGCGCAAACTGAACGAACGCATGGACAAAATCGCCATGTTTTTGGAAGATATTCGCCTCGCAGACATCGTCCAAAACTATACGGCTCCGCGAAAATTGATCTATATCAACTTCCTGGCCGGACTCGCCCGCGGTCTCGGGCTGACGATCGGGACAGCTATTATATTAGCGATTTTGGGGTGGTTGTTGTCTCAGTCTCTCACCATCCCGATCATCGGCGATTATATCAAGGACATCATGAATTACATCAAATCGTATCAGTGATTAATCTTCATCCTCATCGTCGTCATGATCATCGTTTTTGTGTTCTTTCTCTTTATGGGCTTTTTCCCGATGTTTCTCGGCGTTTTTCCTGGCCGCCTCCACGTATTCTTTCAGCTTTTCTTTGTTTTTTTCGATTTCAGCCTTTTTCTTTTCCAGCTCTTCTTTGTCAACATGCACGACCTTGACCGGATTTTCCGTTGGCGTTTGGTTGACAGGTGTACCGTGCGGAATATCGGTTTTCGCTACAAGCGTTTTGCCGTAGAACAGCTCCACATGGATCGCTTTGGCGCTGTAGGAGCGGTTTTTGAACGGGAGCTTGGCTTCAAACTTGCCGTCCTCCCCTGCTTTGATCTCGTACTTTTTGCCGTCCGGCGCTGTCACGACCAACTTCCATTCGCCGTTTTTCTCTCCATTTTGATACGTGATGGTGCCTGTTAGCTCGAACTGTTTTTGCTTGGCGCTGAGCGTCGCCGTTCCTTTGATCGTGCCTGTCGGCTTCACCGTTTCGGCGGGCACGTTTACTTTGTTGACTTTGACGGATTGTTCGCTCAGTTTTTCGTCTCCTGCATACAGTTCAACAACAACGTTGGCATCTTTGGCATCGGAGACGGCGAAGCTGTATGCAAATGATTGGGCCCCTTCCGATCCGTTCACCAGTTTGGCTTCTTTCGATTCCGTGCCGTATCGTACGACCACTTTGTCCACTTTTGGATTGACGGTGCCGCTGACTTTCAATTGCCCAGCGGTTTGGTCATACAGGGCGTTGGCATGGACAAGCTCGTCGTCGGAAACGGTGCCGTCCGCCAGCTTGATTTTAGCCGTGTCGATCAGCTCTGTGTTCACATAGGCCAGGAGTGTGGCCGTCTGTCCGTCCTTGCTTGCGGATGCCGGAATTGCGACTTTCAGCCCTTGATTCGGGAAGCTGACGACCTCGCTTTTGCTGTTATCGGGAAAAAGAATGATTACTTTGGTGATATCCGTCCGGACATTCGCTTTTATGTAATTGCCGTTCGCATCGGTTACCTGTTCAACTCCGCTCAACCCTGCACCATGAGGCGCGGGAGAAATATCCGAAGCAAGCAATTTGCTCATCGTGCCGTGCTCTGCCCATACCGGCGTGAGGCCCCCGCCAACGACTACAGCTGCCATGAGCCATACTGCGGGTTTCTTGATGTACTTTTTCATGTTTGTCCCCTCTTTCATTGTTTCTTTTTGTTATGTTCATGTCACAGACGGAACAATTTAGCAAAAGGTTGCAAAAAACCCCTCCGCGATTGGAGGGGCTTTCGTTTTTTTCCGGTTACTTGTCTGTCCAGCCTACTTGTGTAAGAAGCCGGTGTGCGAACAGCTGGAGCACAAAAGCGACATAATAATCTTGGCGCACGATCACTTGATACCCATGGTCCACGTGCGTGTAAAACAGCACATCGGTGTGCACGCGATTTTCGGCAAAATAGTGGCGGATGTCGCGCATCGCCTCGTGCTGTTCTTCTTCCTTTACGTGAATACGGAACTCATAGTCATCCTCGACCTTGCTCTCCTGGATGGAAAGCTTTGCTGGATCGAACAGATAGGTCAACATGCACATGCCCCTCCTTTTTTTATAAATAGCGCAGGTAGATGTACAACGTGGAAATCAGGATGGAGACAAGCATCAGCGGAAAGCCGATGAAAAGAAATTTGGCAAAAGAGATGTGATGCCCTTCTTTCGCTGCCAGCCCAGCCACAATCACATTGGCACTCGCGCCGATCAAGGTGCCGTTGCCGCCCAGGCAGGCTCCCAGCGAAAGGCTCCACCACAGCGGATCGAGATTCGTGATGCCCATCGTCCCCATGTCCTGAATCATCGGGATCATCGTGGCGACGAACGGAATATTGTCGACGAAGGCCGAGGCGATCGCGCTCATCCACAAAATCAACATGGCGGTAGGCCCAACCTCCCCACCCGTCAAGCCCATCGCATAGGTAGCCAGCTTGCTGATGACGCCGGTCTCAATCAACCCGCCCACCAGGACGAACAAACCGATGAAGAAAAAGAGGGTTGTCCACTCCACTTTGGCCATCGCTTCCTCCAAATACCGCTCGCCGGTCCACAGCAGCAGCAGAAATGCCCCTGCAAGCGCGACCGTTGCCGATTCGATATGGAGCAGCTGGTGAAGAAAAAATCCGGCGATCGTCAGCCCGAGAATGATCAGGCATTTGGTCAAAAGTTTTTTGTCAGTAATTTCACTTTTTTCATCCAACAGCATGATCCCCTGCTTCAGCTCCGGCGCTGTCTTCAGTTCCTTTCGATACCAAAACGCAAGAATCGCGAGCGTCACGAACAAGATCAAAAACGAGATCAGAAACAGGTTGTTGATAAACGCCATGAAGGTCAGCTCTTTGACCGCGCTCCCGATCATAATATTGGGCGGATCGCCGATCAAGGTAGACGTACCCCCGATGTTGGAAGCAAAAATCTCGGTCAACAGAAGCGGCAGCGGATTGATGCGCAGCTGTTTGGTAATGCTGAACGTAACCGGGACCATTAGCAGGACGGTCGTCACATTGTCAAGAAAAGCGGATGCGAGCGCAGTCAGTGTGCCGAGCGCGAGCAAGATGCGCAGCGGCTCGCCCTTCGCCTTTTTGGCAGCCCAGATGGCGATATATTTGAACAATCCGGTCTCGGCTGTAATGGACACGATGATCATCATGCCGGTCAGCAAGCCTAACGTGTTGAAATCAATATGGTGCACCGCAGACTCTTGATCGACGATGCCGAACACGACCATGAGCAGCCCGCCGATCATTGAAACGATGGTACGATGAAGCTTTTCCGAAATAATGATGGCATAAATCACGAGAAAAATGCCGATTGCCAGTATGGCTTGTTCCTGCATGTAAATGGTCACCTGCCGTTATGAAAGTGGAACCTCTCGCGCGAAAAGCGCAATGCGCAGAACGCACGCCGCCCCGCTTACCAAACGAGCAGGGCGGCTTTAGACGAACGGTTATTGATTGTATTTCGGCTCGCTATTAATTGCATCGAGCAGCTCTTCCACCGCTTCGATCTGGTACATTTCCATTTTCGGCTTTCCTTCCACGGTATAGCGCAGCGTGTACATCGTCTCGTCTTTTGTATACGAGAGCGCCGTCACCTTGTGATCCTCCGTCAAAATCGCGCTGAAAAACGCAGCGGTCTCCTTTGCGGACTGATCGTGCGGCCGCGCATCGGCAACCGCCTGAATTTGCAGCCAGTTAAACAACGCGTCCCCCAGTCTCATCGCTCTCCCCGCTTTCTCTGGTTGTCAGGCTTGATCCGCACCTTGACGATCACCAAAAGCAGAACCGCAACGAACATCGCGCTTTTTACCGGCAATGACGTGTCCAGGAAGCTGAAAATAATCGCCCCGATAAACAACAGGACGTAGAGCAGCACATTTTTTAACAATGGCATCCGAACCCGTGTCGCAAACCCCAAATAATACACCGCAATCAAATAGACAAAAATCACATACGCGCGATAGTGGTCAAAGAAAATGCGGATTGAGTCATATGTGGTCAGCGCATTGGGATTGGAAGGCTCATAAGAAGACACCAACTCAAACCATTCCATTCACAATCTCTCCCCTTGCAATCAATCACCTGTACTCTTTTGCTGCTGATGCACTTGTCCGTTCTCAACCATTGCCCCGGAGAATCCAGCTTTTTTTACCAAAGTTATGTATGAATGAGAACAGCTTGTATCAGTATTACTTTAGCAGGTGAGAGTCTGCTCTGTCAAAATACAGCAATCGAATTTGGTCGAAAAAAGAAGAAGAACCACGCTCCTCTCTTGCATGAGGAGGTGGCTCTTTGCACGCGCATCGATTACGCTTGCGGCTGGGCTTCCCAACGTTTTTGCTTCGCATAACGCTCGCGGTCGGATTTGTTCAAATGCTTTTTGCGCAAACGGACGGATTGTGGAGTTACCTCGCACAGCTCGTCGTCGTTCAAGTATTCGAGCGCTTCTTCCAGCGTCAAGGTACGCGGGGTTTTCATTTTCACGGTCTCGTCTTTCGTCGCGGAACGAACGTTTGTCGCATGCTTTTCTTTACATACGTTAACAGTCAAATCGTTGTCGCGGTTATGCTCGCCAACGATCATCCCTTCATATACTTCGGTACCCGGGTGAATGAACATGATCCCGCGATCTTCAACGGACATCAAGCCGTACGTCGTCGCTGTGCCTGTCTCGTTGGAGATCAGAACGCCGGCGTGGCGACCGCCTACATCGCCTACGAACAATGGACGGTAGCTGTCGAAGGAATGGTTCAGGATGCCGTAACCACGGGTAATGGTCAAAAACTCGTTGCGGTAACCGATCAAGCCGCGGGAAGGAATCAAAAATTCCAGACGAACCTGGCCGAAACCGTTATTGATCATGTTGACCATCTCAGCTTTGCGCTGACCCAATGTTTCCATTACCGGACCGGTAAACTCTTCCGGTACGTCGATGATCAGCATTTCGGCTGGCTCCATTTTTTGGCCGTCGATTTCACGGATGATAACTTCCGGCTTGGAAACAGCAAGCTCATAGCCTTCGCGGCGCATGTTCTCCACGAGGATGGACAAATGCAATTCACCGCGGCCCGATACGACAAAGGCATCTGGAGAATCGGTTTCATCAACGCGCAGCGAAACGTCTGTCTCCAGCTCGGACATCAAGCGGTCGCGCAGCTTGCGGGATGTAACGTGTTTTCCTTCGCGGCCGGCAAATGGGCTGTTGTTCACGAGGAACGTCATTTGCAGGGTCGGTTCGTCGATTTTCAGCAATGGCAGCGCATCCTGATGGTCTGGATCGCAGATGGTTTCACCGACGTTGATGTCTTCCAGACCTGCGATTGCCACGATGTCACCGGCTTTGGCCGTTTTCATTTCGACGCGGTTCAAGCCGACGAAGCCGAACAGCTTCTGCACGCGCATTCTTTTCACGGAGCCGTCGCGCTTCATGACAGCGACCTGGTCGTTCACGTTGATCACACCGCGATAGATGCGACCAATCCCGATACGGCCCAAAAAGTCGTTATAGTCGAGGATCGTCACTTGCATTTGCAAAGGCGCTTCCACGTCTGCATACGGTTCTGGCATATGCTCGACGATAGCATCGAACAGCGGACGCAGGTCGCTTTCCAGTTTGTCCGGTTCCATACCGGCAATTCCTTGCAGGCCGGATGCATATACGATCGGGAAGTCCAATTGGTCTTCCGTTGCATCCAGATCGATAAACAAGTCGTATACTTCATTGATCACTTCTTGCGGACGCGCATTTTCACGGTCGACTTTGTTCACCACAACGATCGGCGTTACTTTCGCTTCCAGCGCTTTGCGCAAAACAAAGCGGGTTTGTGGCATACAGCCTTCGAAAGCATCGACAATCAAAAGCACACCGTCAACCATGCTCATGATCCGCTCAACTTCGCCGCCAAAGTCCGCGTGGCCCGGTGTATCCAAAATATTAATCGTAAAGTCCTTATATTTAAGGGATGTAGTTTTTGCCAGAATGGTGATTCCGCGCTCGCGCTCCAGGTCGTTGGAGTCCATCATTCTTTCCTCTACCTGCTGGTTGCTGCGGAATGTACCTGCTTGAATCAACAATTTATCAACCAACGTCGTTTTTCCGTGGTCGACGTGGGCGATAATAGCGATGTTGCGAATGTCAGGGCGCTTCATAATTTCCTCCTCGTCTATGCATACACTTCATCATAACAGTTCGCTCACCGCCATACAATGGTAAGTTCATTCGAATCATGTTAAAATATGTCTGATAAAAGTAAACAGGGAGGCACTTTGATGAATCAAGAGCGCTCTCTTCCCATCCTCTCCTTAGCCGACGGCATCCTTTCGCTCGCCGATGCGCTCGGGCTTTTTGTAACGTTCGTGGCCACCGAGCGGGAAAAGACGCGATACCGCTGGCAAAGCGGCCGGTTTCTCGACCGTTCCCATCATCTTGACACCTTCATTACGATGACCGTCCGCACCGCTTCAGGCGCGATCGGACAAGCCGTGACCTCGGCCCTAGCGTCTGACAGGCTGGAACAGGCTTTTCACCAAGCCGTTCGCCATGCATCCGAACAACCCCAAATCGCACGTTCACTCGATACGCTCGCTGCGCTGGAAAAGCGTCAGCTCCCCCTTATGATGCACCATCCATGTCAAAGCGCAACGGTGAACAAATCGTTTTTACATAAAATCGAAGCGCAGCACCGCTGCTTTTCAGCGCATTCCGATGCGGCTGTTGCAAGTGTAGCTTTTTTGCACGAACGCATGACGGCTGCCCGCAGCGATGGACGGCTTTTCTGTCTGCCGCTCGATCGGCTGATTTGCGGTCACCAAGGCTTGGTTTCAACCGGCTATCGACAGAACATTCAGTCAGGCGTGAGTTCCACTGTCGGCTTTGATGATGACTTATATGAAGGAATTTTGCAGGATGTGGAGCGAAAACGGCAAGACGCGATCCTGGATTTGGCGCACGCCGATATGCGCAGCATCAGCCCGATCCCCCGTTCCATCGATGGAGTCCGCGATGTTGTGCTGGACAACCAGCTTCTGGGACAGCTGTTGACCCATTGCTTGCGATTGCCCGGTGAGCTTCAACCTGCCGAATCGAAAGCGACGCTGTCTTTGTTGCAGGCGGAAGGCAGCCCTGCTTATTCGCCGATTCATCCATTTGGCTATCTGACGGGAACAACGGCGATTTATTCATCGGCTGGGACCGACACAGCGGCTCTTGCCGCTTTGACCTGCCATCCTGCAAGTCACTTTCACCTCTCCCTTGACGTTCCTGTTGACACAGCGGGTCATGCAGAGGCCGTCAGCCTTTTGGATGCGTGCCGATCGTGGGCGTGCAATGGCCAGCTTGTTGGAGATCGGTGCCTCGTCATTCAGGGAATGCGGCATCTCGATCTGAATCTGACGGACGGGAGCTTCCGCCTTTATCCCGAACGACTGGGCCTGTTTGAGTCGGGACACCTGTCCGCACTACCGCTTCAAGCGGTAAAAGGCTCACTCCCTGCGCTTCTCCCTGCGCTTGTCGGAGGATTCGGGCCGATGCGTCAAGTCTGGCTGTCGGAAGACAATGCGCAGGTTGCGGATTTGCCCCGCTTCACACTGGCGCGCCTGCCACTTTCTCTGGAACAAGGAGTGTGATTGCTGCATGGCTGACGTAAACATGCTCATCGCGGAATTACACGCAAGCATTCACCAGCCAAAACGGGAGCTGGGGCTTACCTTTTTTCATCTT
The DNA here is from genome assembly GCF_052072235.1 of Brevibacillus fluminis. Classification (GTDB taxonomy): domain Bacteria; phylum Bacillota; class Bacilli; order Brevibacillales; family Brevibacillaceae; genus Brevibacillus_D; species Brevibacillus_D fluminis_A. The sequence goes on from NZ_CM125436.1 coordinate 3,832,932, forward strand.
GTCTATGAAGTGGAGCATGCTCTCGACCATGATCAGGGCTATGCGGAAAAGGCAAACGGCACTCTTACGCTTATCTGGCAAGACAAGAGCGTCTCGTCTATCCGTTTTACCGATCCAGCCTTGCTTACCACCGACGGATTGCCGTTGGATACATGGCGACAGCTGCGGTATTTCCAGCCGGAACTGCACCGATCTTTGTTGCAGACCGAACAAACGTCAGACATCCCATCCGTCCCGCTGGTTGATCCTGCCATCAAAACGATTGTGGATTGTGGTCCGCGGCCGTTGCTTGCAGCCGATTTTTCCTGGCGTCTGTCATACACAACGCGAACCGTCGTGGATTCGCTCTGGTTGTATCGCGAAGAACAGCGAACGGCTGCCATCTTGCAAGCCAGCAATCCTGCGGTTCCTGTCAGCTGGACCAGCAGCCGTTTGCCGACTTCAACGGAGATCAAGTACCTCTCGGCGGAACACGCTTGGTATCTCGAGCAGCTGCCAGCTGCAACGGAGGGTGACGTGCTTGTCCCCGCGCAATCGGCGGTCTTGTTGGCACCGGACGCCTTGCGCAGCATCCTGCGTCCATGCTGGCATGCCAGGTTGCTGCCAGCTGACTTTTGCCTTAGCTCCATCCATCGGCAGGCATCCGCTGAAAAAATGTTTCGCGATTGGCTGCGCCGCGAGCGAACTGCCGTTTTCATCCCTGAATTGACGGTGATACCGGCTGCCGGAGCGAACGAGCCACACCTGGTTGCTGCCCGTGCTTACGTTTTTGGGCAAGGGCGGCTGCGGCGATATGGCACCGCCATGCTGTCGCTTTCAGGACATGAACTGGTGTGCTCGCTTGCGCCGATCACCATACGCAAAATCGGCTGGAACGGAAACGGTGTTCTGTGTACGCTGTGGCAATCCAATTTGACCTGAAACTTCCTGCGTATTTGCCGTGACACCTACGCAAAATAAGCGCGGAGGTGTTACAACAATGAGAAAATGGTCTCTGGCAATCTCCTGTCTTGTTTTGGCGACGTCGTTAACCACTGCTTGCGGGTACAACCGCACGGCCGCACCGCAACCGGGAACTGGCACACGTACGCAAGGGGTTACGCATCCAAGCACTGCTGGCACAACCGGCACAGTAGGAACCACCGCGTATCGCGCGACAGCGCCGCACATGTACAACACGACTGCTCCATACGCGAACGGTACGACTACCGTTCCCCATACGTATGGAACAGGCGCGCCTCATCACTATGGGGCTGGTACACACTCCAGCACATTTGACCAACATCTGGCGACAAAAGCTGCCAAAGCGGCTGATTCCGTCCCAGGGGTTAGCAACGCTGTAGCGGTTGTTTCCGGAAACGATGCCTTGGTCGGTGTGAACATTCGTGTCGATGCCAATCACACGCGTCAGCGTCACGCCATCGAACAGCGCGTTTATTCCGCTGTAAAAGCAGGATTGCCGAATCATCATGTTCGCATCACCTCTGATACTGCGCTGGTTGCCCGTATCCGCGCCCTGGATACCGGGATCCGCCAGCATCATGGCTATGGCGGCACCCACACAGGGGCTGGCACTGGAACAGGTTATGGCACTGGTTACGGCACAGGCGCTGGCACCTACACAGGTGGTACTGGCACCGGTTCGCATTCTATCTTTACCGGGCCGACCACTGTATCTCAAAACGTGCGGAACATGGGAGCCGACTTTGGCGCATTGGTACGAGATATGGGACGTACTGTAACCGCACCGTTTCGGTAAGGAGCGGTGAGCCATGCAAAAAGGGAGACGCGTTTAGCCGCTGTCTCCCTTTTTGTCTGTTTGCTGCATGGGCAGCGACTGAAAAAACTGCATCGCCGCGAGTGATAATCGGCTCGCGCGCCGAATCACCAACCCGATTTTGCGCCCCGGCACCTCATGAACCGTCGGTACTTCCACAAGCGTGCCCAACCGCAGCTCCTTTTGCACAAAGGCGCGGTTAATCAGCGCAATTCCGAATCCCCGCTTGGCAAATTCGATTAGCAAATCGATGCTGCCGACCTCGACATCAGGCGCCATCGCAATCCCCTCTGCGGCAAACCAGCGCTCCATGAACTGCCTGGTGCGGCTTTTCGCCGAAAGGCTTAACAGCGGCAGCGCGGCCAATTCTTCGGCGGTGCGCGGCTGTAAAGCAAAACGGCGGTGCGCCTCCCCGACCACAAAGCAATCATGAACACCGAGCTGGCTTACGACTTCAAGCAGCGGCTCTTCAGCCGGAAGCGGCAAATGGACAAGCCCGCAGTCGATGATTCCTTCTTTCACATGCTGCACGATCTCGTTCGTTTTGCCGTGTGACAAGCGAATCCGCACCCTTGGGTAACGCTCGCGGAACTGCTCCAGCTGCGGTAGCAACAGGTGTTTGATCAGCGAATCGCTTGCGCCGATCCGCAGTTCGCCCGCTTCCAGCGCCTTCAGCTCCTGAACCTTTCGCTCCCCTGCCTCGAGCAGCTGGAATGCTTGCTCGACGAAAGCAAACAGCTCTCTTCCTTCCGCGGTCAGCTCAACCCCTTTGGACATGCGCTGAAACAGACGCAAACCAAGTGCCGTCTCCATCTGCTTGATCGCGTAGCTAACCGTCGGCTGCGTGATGAACAATGCCTCCGCAGCCCTCGTCAAATTACCGGTTTTCGCTGTGTGATAAAAGATGCGATACCATTCCATCTGAAGCATGACATTGATCCTCTCTATGACAACGCACAAAATTCGCGATTTCATCTATTTCATTTTCGTCATTATAATCCAGGATAGAATGATGCTCAAGATGAAATGAGGTTGATGCACATGAACGAAACATCTCTCCACCTCGCCGATCAGGCTGCCCGCTCCCCTTGGTCTGCGACCCATCAGCAAGCACACATACAGCTTACACCAGCAGCGGGACCGATCGATCGAACCATCTCCGTGTCCGGCAGCAAAAGCTTGACCAATCGCGCGCTGATCATCGCGGCGATGGCCAACGGCACCTCCCGGCTGGACGGCATTTTGAAAAGCGACGATTCCTACTGGTGTATCGACAGTCTCAAAAAGCTGGGCGTTTCCATCACCATCGACCAAACGACGGCGACCGTAACAGGAATAGGCGGAAAATGGCCGCTCAAACAGGGAGAGCTGTACGTCGGTGCCGCCGGTACGGTAGCTCGCTTTTTACCTGGTGCTTTGGCTGCGGGGAAGGGTACGTGGCGGCTTGACGGCAGCCGACGCATGCAGGAACGTCCCCTGGCGCCTTTGCTTGGCGCTTTGTCCGCTCTGGGCGCACAAATCGACTTTGCCGGACAACCCGGCTGCCTCCCCCTCACCCTGCGGGCAAACGGGCTAAGTGGCGGTGATGTGACCATTTCCGGCCGCGTGTCCAGCCAGTTCATCAGCGGGCTGCTGCTGGCGGCACCGTATGCCAAAGCCCCCTTGACCGTCCATATCGACGGGACAGTCGTCCAGCGCGATTATGTGGACATGACGCTCGAGATGATGCGCGCCTTCGGTGTCGAACCGCTCGTCCAAAACGACGGGCAAGACGTTCATTTCGAACCGGCGATCTATACGGCTGCGGCGCTTACGCTCGAACCGGACGTGTCGACTTGCGGTTATTTTTGGAGCCTGGCCGCATTAACCAACGGCCGTATCCGGATCAACGGGATTTCAACCGCCACAAGGCAGCCTGATATCGAGCTGTTGGACACGCTTGAGCGAATGGGCTGCACAGTTGTGCGGGGAAATGATTTCGTTGAAGTGCGCGGCACTGCGCAATTGAAAGGCGGCTTCACCGTCAGCATGAGGCGCTGGTCCGACCAGACGTTGACGATGGCGGCACTCGCCACATTTGCCGATGCGCCGATTACGATGACCGATGCGGCTCATATTCGCCACCATGAGTGCGACCGGATCAGCGTGGTCTGTGAGCAACTTCGCAAGCTCGGCATCCACGTGGAAGAATACGAGGACGGCCTGACTGTGCATCCCGGACCGGTCACGCCCGCCCTTTTGGACCCGCATGACGATCACCGGATGGCGATGGCCCTTGCCTTGATCGGCGCGAAAATTCCGGGGATTCGCATTGCCGACCCCGGCTGTGTTGCGAAAACCTGCCCCGATTATTTCGAGCGTCTGTCCGCTCTGGGCATCGGCGTGGAATAAGCAAAAAAAGAAGGTGCCGCATCGGCACCTTCTCGTTGTATTCAATCCGTATCTTATTTCGCCAGCTCCGGCATTTTGATCTCCGGTTCCAGCACTTCCAGTTCTCCAAGACCACGAACCAATTTCTTCGCATAAACCTTTTCTGGCTTCAAGATCGAAACCATGTAATCAATCGCCACTTGCGGATCTACCGTTTCACCGCAGGTGTAGCAATCCAAAGCAGCGAAACCGCGCTCAGGATAAGTGTGGATAGAAAGATGACTTTCCGAGAGAAGAACCAGAACGGTAGCTCCTTGAGGTGAGAACTGCTTAGCTTGAACGCTCAAAACGGTCGCGCCGCAAGATTCTGCAGCCTCAATCATTTCTTTCTTCAAAAACTCTGCATCATTCAATAGGTCAAACTGTACTCCCCATGTGTCAATGGCAACATGGCGTCCGAAAGTCGAGTATTCCATCTTTCGGTTCCCCCTTCCTAGCAAGTGTGATAGAGAAACATCATCGCTAGGACCTGCGTCATTCACTAACGGGGGCGGCTTCTCTCACGGTATTCCACCCTTTAAAGTGAATCCTGGTTCCTAATCTTGATTTCCAACGAATTTAAAATTATCACGGTTGAGCACAAATGACAACAGTTTTTTTTGGGAAATCGGCCAAAAAATAAAAATGGGCGCATTTCGCACCCATTATCATACGTTAGGCTTCCAATGTATACAAGCGACGGGACAATTCCGCCAGCTTGCGGTCAATCCCGGACAGTCGATCGGGCGCTTTTTCGCGCGACTTGATGCGCAAATCTAGCAAGCGGTCGGTCTCAGCACGGATACATTGAATCTCATATTCAACACCATTTTGTTGAAAAAGCATTTCAAGCTCTTTCGCTTGATTGTGGTTGGTCGATTCAAAGACGAGGGTTTCTTTGCTGTCCGCGCATTCCTGAATGCGGATCACATCGCCGTCGTCATAATGATACACCATCGTAAAACTGTCATACACGCGGTGGACAATGCCGTGCCCTTTAAAGCGCTTCATCGCTTTGCGCATCGTATTGGCCAGATTCAAATCCCTGATCTCATACGAGCTTTCACAAGAAAAACGCGGGCCAACCCGGCTAAAGGTCAATTTGATTTCCCCTTGGCCGTCGGAAATGAAAATATCCCGATCACCTGTAAAACGTTCCTGTACCGATACAAGGAAATGATCGTTTGCAAATAAACTTACAAATTGGTTAAGCTCTTCTTCACTCATGGCAAAAAAGGCATTCGCGTAGTTAGTCGATAAACGCTGAGCCATACTATCTCCTCTATTCCCTGTTTTTGGCTGTCAGAAAAACGGCCTTGCCGTTTCCTTGACTGACCGCTAGCGGTCATCGGTTGCCTGAACATGAGACAGAGAAGCTAGGTATCTACAAAGGAACGTTGCTGAACCTGGCCTTGCCCCGCGAATCGAACATCGATTTGGGTATAGAAGGCAGATCACCTCTTTATCATTTTACCAAAACAGTACAACCTCTTAACATTTACGTGCCTACATGTATTATTATACACATATTCTTCACAATTGTCTTGAGGGATTCGCGGAAACAGACGCTTTTTTTACGACAGCGTGCTCTTCTTCGGATAAATGATACAGAGATTTCCCCGCCTGAACCGGTTTCGCATAAAGACGGGACTCTTCCCGTCCATAGATGCTGGTCAGCACCACGCCATTTTGTTCGTCATCCAATAGCGCCATGGAAAAGCTGAGGTCGCTCCCTATGTCGCCAAAAGCATTGTAGCGAGTGATGGAAAGATTGCCGCACTGGCCAGCCACGCGCTGGGAAAGCCGGTTGATCATAAATTGCTGATCGTTTTGTTGTTTTTTCCACTCCTCCATTTGTGCAAGCAGCAACCTGAGCTGCTCCTCCAAGTTATCTTTGCTTGTGCCGGAAAAAAGCTTGTTCATCAGCTTGCGGGTACGGGAAATTTTGACCCACATGCTGATGAGTGCGAGCAAAATCAGCACATTGACGCCGACGATGCCTGCAAGCAAAAGTTCCGACTGGAGCGGAGTGAGCATTTGCAGCATGTTTTTTCTTCCTTCCTATCCGAGTCCTCGGGAACATATACGCCCTGTACTATCTTACAGCGGCTTGAACAAAAGGTTAAGCTTTTTCTAAGCAAATTCTCATGAAATCCTAACCAAACGTCAGCCGGATCAAAACGACACGCTGGTGATCAGCTTCTTCATCTATATTGTTTGTCGGCAATGGCTCGTCAGTCCATGCAGATTTTGCAAAATCCTCCTGGGCATGGCAGGTAACGAAAAAACGACACCCGCTCGCTTGAGTGAATGTCGTTCTTCAGACTTTTGATTTGTTTCGTTGCATCTTCAACCTACCTGTCTCTTTCCGAAAAGAATGGTGCCAAACTATGCCTCCAAGAGCAGCATTTCTCTGCCCAATTTTTTCAGAAGTTCTTTTGACTTGCAGATTTGGGCGTAATCGTTTGCTTGCAGTGCGTCATAAAGCGTTGCCAATTCGTAATCCAGCTCTAAGCGAAGTACAGGTATGCGTTCCTCGGCGTCCTTGCGCTTCAAAGCTGCGATTACTTGATCCATTGTCACATTGCACGCTTTTTCAAAGATCATTTTCGCTCAGCTCCTTTTATCTTGCGCTTGTCTTGGCATCGTCGAAAAATACTGGCATCGTCGGTCTGCAAGGAATATGCATAAATCGGAATTATCTGATTTATCTGATTATAAAACAGACCAGAAGTTATGGGGTAGTATATCATATTATTCTGCAACCGCTCTTGCTATACCTGCCAGATCGTTTTCTTCCCTTTCTCGGCACCTGTTTTTTTGGTATGATAAGGGAACATTTGCTGCTGGATTCGTGTTTTTTGAAAGGAAGGAAGCTTCATGTCAACTTTTACCGGCTTTTCTCAAGAAGCATTCGACGTCTTTACCATTGACGGTCTGGATGCGCGGATGGAGAAAATCGTTTCTGTCATACGCCCGTCTTTTGAACAATTGGGTCAGCATTTTGCGCCAAGCTTATCCGCGCTGACTGGTGAAGAAATGTTTACCCACATTGCCAAACATGCCCGCCGCACGGTGAATCCGCCCAAAGATACATGGGTAGCCTTTGCCGCTGATAAACGGGGCTACAAAAAACATCCGCATTTCCAGATCGGGCTGTGGGGCACACACCTGTTTGTCTGGTATGCCGTCATTTATGAATCCCCGTTCAAGGAGCAGATCGCCGAACGGCTGGAAGCGGAAATCGACCAGATCATGCAATTGATCCCAAACGACTTTCATTGGTCACCCGACCATACGCAGCCTGCAAGCACACCGCAAGCTGTGCTGGGCAAAGACGGGGTTCTCGCATTGATCAAACGATTGAAGCAAGTCAAAAAAGCGGAGCTGCTCTGCGGTTTGACAATCCCTCATGACGATTCGATCCTGGCTGACGGTGAACGCCTGTTGAAAAAATTGGACGAAACAATGGCGATCTTGGCCCGTTTGTACAATATGGGTAAAACCGGCATCCACGTGTGAATGTGAAGATTACTTCTAGATATATGCAAAAGAACAGGTACGCTTGCGTGGGAATTTACGCAAGCAACCTGTCTTTTTTTTGCCAGCACGACCATCGTCGGTAGCGGCTTGTCTTCTTTTAGTTTCCCTGGATTTGTGCCAGCCGCTCCGTGGCGCCTTTCGCTTCCTGCACGATCCGGTCGAACAGCTGCTGAACCGTCGGGATGTCGTTGATCAGACCGACAACCTGCCCTGCCCAGCCAAAGCCGTGCTCGTCATCGCCCTCGTAGATGAACGATCGGTTTCGCGCCCCGCTGATCAGTTCTTTCAGCCCTTCGTAGCCTGCTCCTGCCGATTCGCGCGCGAGAATTTCATCGGAGCCTTTTGTGCGGATTACACGCGCAGGGGTGCCCAATGTCCGCTTGATCACCTGCGTGTCATGCTCGGTCGCGTTCAGCAACGCTTCCTTGTAGGCCGCATGGGCATGGACGCATTCCTTCGTCGCGATAAAACGCGTGCCCATTTCAATCCCTTCTGCGCCAAGCGCCAGCGCCGCGGCCAAGCCTCTCCCGTCGCCGATCCCGCCGCTTGCCAGCACCGGAATTTGCAAGGCTGACGCAACGCGTGGAATCAATACGAACGTCCCTATGTCATCGCGTCCGAGATGGCCGCCGCCCTCCTGCCCTACCGCCATTACCGCATCCGCGCCGATCGACTCGGCTTTTTGCGCTTGGCGTACGGCTGCTACCAGCACCAGTTTCTTCACGCCATAAGGTTCAGAGCGGCGAATCAATGGCTCAGGATTGCCGCCTGTGATGCTAATAATTTTGACCCCTTCCTCCAAAGCCGCATCCAGCATATCTTCAAAGGGGCGGCCATGCTGCCCAATGGCAAAGTTTACCCCGAACGGCTTGGCCGTCATCGCTCTCGTTTTGCGGATTTCTTCGCGCAGCGCTTCCGGGGAAGGCAGCGACATCGCCGTTATTTGGCCCAGCCCGCCCGCATTGGAGACTGCGGCGGCAAGATCAGCATATGCCAAATAAGCAAGCCCCCCTTGCACGATGGGCAAGTCGATTCCCAACAGCTCGGTCACACGTGTTTTCATCGGTTTCCCTCCTTTGGTCTTTCTACTTTTTTCTTGCATAGACATTCGTTCTCCTGCAAGAAAAATTCACTTGCTTTCCCCCCTCTTTTTGCTATACTCATCTTGTTTGTTTTTTATAGACCATGAATGCAAAGCGAGGCGATAAGCGTTGAGACAAGCACAAACTCCGTTATTCAGCGGTTTGCTTGAACATGTCAAACGTAACCCGGTGCAGTTCCATATACCGGGACATAAAAAAGGGATGGGGATGAACCCGACCTTCCGCGAATTTCTAGGGGATAATGCGCTCTCAATCGATTTGATCAATATCGCCCCGCTGGATGACTTGCACCATCCAAAAGCGATGATCAAAGAGGCCCAAGAGTTAGCAGCAGAAGCGTTTGGCGCCGATCATACGTTTTTCTCCGTCCAGGGAACGAGCGGAGCGATTATGGCAATGATTATGGCTACGTGCAATCCCGGGGACAAAATCATTGTACCCCGTAATGTTCATAAATCGGTTTTGGCAGCAATCATTTTCGCCGGTGCGATTCCGGTGTTCATTCATCCGGTCATGGATGAAAAGCTTGGAATTGCCCACGGCATCACCGTAAAAGCGGTGCAAAAAGCGTTGGACAAACATCCGGATGCGGCTGCCCTGTTGGTGATCAACCCAACCTATTTCGGAATTGCCGGCGATTTGCGGCAAATCGTCCGTACCGCGCACAATTATGAAATTCCGGTACTGGTCGATGAAGCGCACGGCGTCCATATCGGCTTCCATGAAAACATGCCGCTGTCAGCCATGCAGGCAGGCGCCGATATGGCGGCAACCAGCGTGCACAAGCTGGGCGGATCGCTTACCCAAAGCTCGATCCTGAACGTCCGCGAAGGATTGGTGGACGTCAACCGGGTGAAAACGATTCTCTCCATGCTGACAACAACCTCGACATCCTATATTTTGCTTGCCTCGCTCGATATGGCGCGCCAGCATCTGGCATTGAACGGCCATGCGATGGCAGAGCAAGCGATGCAGCTTGCCGCTTCCGCCCGTGAACAGATCAACGAGATTCCGCGCATCCATTGTGTCGGCTCTGAAATCTTGGGCAAACCGGCCACTTTTGCCATGGATTCAACCAAGCTCTTGATCCATGTCCGCGAGCTTGGTATCACCGGGTGGGAAGTAGAAAACTGGCTGCGCGACAAATACAATATCGAAGTGGAGATGAGCGATCTCTACAACATTCTTTGCTTCATCACCGCAGGGGATACGGAAGAGACCGTCTCCGTTCTGATCAATGCGCTCCGCCATTTGGCGATCGAATTCGCCCATGCCGAGGTAGCGGACCCGATCAAGGTGTCCTTGCCGAACATTCCGAGCCTTTCCCTCTCGCCGCGCGATGCGTTTTACGCCGAGACCGAGATCGTGCCGCTGACGGAAGCCGCTGGGCGAATCATTACCGAATTCATCATGGTGTATCCGCCAGGCATTCCGATCCTGATGCCAGGCGAGGTCGTCACGCAAGAAAACATCGACTACATCATGGAAAACTTGCGTGTGGGCCTGCCTGTTCAAGGCCCTGAAGACGAATCGCTTCAAACCGTGAAAGTTGTCAAACGACAAGTCGCGATTTTGGATTAGCACCCCGTGCAAAAGACTTTCCTCAAAGCAGCGAGGAAAGTCTTTTTCTTTGGGCATCTTCCTAATTTTACGTATAATAGAAGAAATCACAACGTTTTGATTCAACAGGAGGTTGCAGTCATGCCGGACTGGTCCTACCAAACCATATTCCGCCCTTTGCTTTTCTTGCTTACAGCCGAGCGATCGCGGGCTTTGGCCCTCACCGCGATGGGGACGCTCGCCCGCCTTCCCGCCGGAACCAGGCTGATCGACCTGATGGGCCACATGATGCCGCCTCGGGAATTGGCTCGCACGATCGGCTCGATGCATGTTGCCAGTCCGGTTGGCTTGGGGGCAGGTCTCGACCCGTACCTGCAAGCGACCGATGCTTTTGACCGGTTCGGATTCGGCTTTCTTGAAATCGGCCCCGTCACCTTGCAACCACTCGCAGCAGCAAAGCATGTGCAGCGTGTACCCGAACTGGAAGCCATCGTCGATCCTGACCCGCTGGCCAATCCCGGCTTGCTCGCATCGCTCAAACGGCTGGACAAGCGAAGGGCATACAACAAGCATCACCCTAACGCGGCGCGGCTGTTCGGCACACTTGGCCACAAGCCTGGCGCTCTCCCCCGCGAGGCGGCGATGGAGCAATGCTTTTTAATGCAAAGTCTGGCCCCTCATTGCACGGCATTTATTCTGGACACACGATATACGCTGACCACGTGCTCCTGGAGTGATGAGGAGTGGCTTGAATATGTGGAATCGCTGCTTGCCATGCGCGAGCAATCTTGCCTTTCCCACCCGCTGTTCCTCTCCCTTGCGCCTGATTTGCCGTGGGCAGAAGCATCGCGGCTGATCTCGCTTGCGCTGTCACACGGCTTTTTTGGCATTGAGGTGGGAGGAGGCTGCGCATTTGGCGAAAATGGTCGCCTCCATGGTGGTCCGGTATTTGCACACACGCTGGAAATGGTACAGCGGGTACGCTCCAGCTTCGGCGATGACATTCCGCTGATCGCAGGCGGAGGGGTGATTGAACCTGTGCAAGCGCTCCAGCTGTTGGCAGGCGGTGCGGATCTGCTTACGTTGAAAAGCGGGCTTGTATACGCTGGGCCCGGATTGCCGAAACGGGTAAACGAAGCGATCCTCGACCAGGTTGAGCATAGACAGACAAGACCGGAGCAGCGTGAACCCGACTTGGGAAAAAGCTTTGCTCCCCGCTGGCTGTCCGGGATCGTGCTCGGCTCCGGGATGATCGTCGCCGGCGCTCTGGCTTGGATCGTCGCGCTGACTGTCGTGCTGCTCCCGTATGATGAATCGTTTCTCGGCATGCCGGCAACAGCGCTCCATCATCTGAACGAGCGGCTGCTCCATTTCCTCTCACATGACCGCATCAGCCTCGCTGGCACGATGATTTCAATCGGGGTCATGTACGTCCAGCTATCGTTCTGGGCACTGCGGCGGCAAGAGCGCTGGGCGAGGCAGATATTGCTCGCTTCGGGAGCGATCGGCTTCGCCAGTTTGTTTTACTTTTGGGGCTTTGGCTATTTCGATCCGGCCCACGCGCTGCTGAGCCTGATACTGTTTCCTTTTTTCCTGCATGCAGTTGCAAAAAAACGATCCAACCGCCCGCACGTTCCAATACCCGACCTGCAAAACGATTCCGTTTGGCGTTTTGGCTTGTGGGGCCAGCTTTGCTTCGTTATGATCGGCTGCGGACTTTTGGGCGCTGGCATCGTGATTTCGCTGATCGGCATGACGACGGTTTTCGTCCCCCAAGACCTGGCCTTTATGCAGACAACCGCTGACCTGCTGCGTGCCGCCCATCCCCGTCTGCTTCCGCTGATTGCACATGATCGGGCCGGTTTTGGCGGCGCACTCGTGGCAGACGGAATCGCTGTCCTGTTACTCAGCCTTTGGGGCTTTCGGCGCGGCTCCCGCTGGATCTGGTGGACGCTGCTCCTGGCAGGTGTGCCAGGCTTCGTTGCTGGCATCGGCATACATTTCATGGTCGGCTATGTCGATTGGTGGCATTTGCTTCCCGCCTATGTTGCGGTTGCTATTTTCGCGGCAGGCTTGATTTGTTGCCGTCCGTATTTGTGCGCGAAACGTTGAAACGTGAACAGCAAAAAAAGCAGGCTTGCGGGGAATCACCGCAGCCTGCTTTTTTTCATGCGTTTATTGGTAAACGCGAACGTAAATGTTTTCAAAGCCGTAGCCTTCAATCAATTCAATGAAAGTATCGAAGTCTGCGGATGCATCGTCCATACTTACGGATGCTTCCTCAGTGGAACCGTCCATAAACACAAAGTAAATGCCGTCATAGGAGTTTCCGTTGTCTTTAATGATTTGATCCAACGTTCCCTCTTCCAACACCTTTTTAAAGTTGTAGTCCTTGTACTCCCCGTCGCCGCCTCCATCGTTCGGATCGTCAGACGGCTGGTCAAATGCCATCATGTACACTTCCGCGATGTCATCGCGGTTGTCGATCCAAACGACGCGGTTGCCGCCGATCGCCATTTCGCTTGGAGTGCCTTCTTCTCCAGGATAATATTTCAACTTTGATTTGCTATCCAAATCATACAGGTAATAGTAATACACGTCCGAATCTCGTGAATATTGGTTATCTTCATACACGAATACATTGCCGGACATTTTCGGTTTACGCTGATCATTTGGTTCCTTGTTGCGATTCAGTTGGTTCACCGTTTCCCGGGCAAAGTCGTAGTAGTACAGCTCCCAATCCTTGCCCACATATTCCGACCATACCGCATAGTTTTCTCCAACGCTGACGCCGTCGATATCCGCGATGCGGTTCTTAAGCGTAGTCGTGCGCTCCTCGTCAATGTCATAAACATCGACTTCGATTCGATCGTCTTTTCCGTCAGCCCAAATGATGCGGTTGTCATACATGTCCAAGCCTCTCAGATCGGAAGAAGCGCTTTCCACATCGGTCGTTTTGTTCGTTTTCAAATCCGTCAGCATGATGGAATAGCCTTTGCGCGTTTCGTCAGCCCACACCAGATACTGTCCGTTCAAGGCATAAAAATCTTCATGCGGCACATCATCAGACGTCGTGATATTCGTCTTTTTTCCGGTTTTCACATTGTAGCTGACCAGAACGTCTTTTTTCAAGTCATACCAAACGGCATACTGGTTGCTCACCAATGGCTTGCGCGGTTGTTCGCTGCTTGCTGTCAACGTACTGGACACTTTGTTTTTCACATCGTACAGGACAACCTGATCCTGTTTTTTGCCCTGGTTCAAGTAAATGACATAACGGTCGGATGCAGCAGGAGCACCCGGATCGCCTGCCTGGCCGCCCAAGCCGGATGACTCATCGTCCTTGATGTTGTACAGGTACAGGGAAGTCGAGCTGCTGCCTTCTACTGCATACAGCACGTATTTGCTGCTGATTCTCGCCGTCAAGCGTCTCGATACCGAGTCGCCGATCGTATCGTAGCTACTGCTGCTGCTTGTAGCCGACTGAATGCGCAGCTCTTCATCATTGAGATAAATGACTTTGTTTCCGTAAACTTGCGGGGCTTCCTTGTTGGTATCATTGGAGGAGGATTTGCTCTTGGTTACCCGTGTTTCCTCACCGTCTGTGATAGTATACGAGTAAATCTCGCCCATGCTGTTGCGGTCATCTTCATAGACGATCACATCGTCGTTAATGTCGGGGTATGTTTGGTTATCCGAGCTGTCGACGGCCAGCACCGCTTTCCCCTTTTTGAAGTCGTAGTAGAAAATGTCGGCATCGCTTGTCGTGTTATCCTGCCATACCGCATAGTCGTTGCTCACGCTCGGGTGGCTCGCCTTGCCTTTTGTCGTCAGCTGAATGGTCGAGCCTTTTTTCAAATCGTACGCGTAAATGTTTTTATCTTTTGCATTTGTCCAAACCAGATAGTTTTCCGAAATCTGAATCTCCTGATCTGTCGCCTTAAACGTGCTGTCCGTTACCTTCGTTGTCTTTTGGGAGGTAATGTCATACAGATAGATGTCGCCATCTTTGCGCCCGTAATCAATCCAGGCGACATAATTGCCGGCTGTCACCGGACTGCTTTTCGAGGAACTGGATTCGGCGATCCGATCCGCTTTTTCATTGTCGATGCTGTATAGCACAATCGATTGTTCGCTATCCTCATTGGTGCTCACCCAAACGGCATACTTTTCAGAAAGGTCCATTCCTTTTTTCGAAACAGACAGTGCGCTGGACGTGATCGATTCTTCAGACCCGATCGATTCCGCATGAGCTGGCGTGGTCGCACTCCACAAGGAAGTAGCCAGAACCAGAGCAGCCAACGCTCCTTGCATTCGTCTTCCCTTCATTCTTTTCTTTCTCCTCTCTTGCCAAAGTCATTTACAAAACAGCTTGTAAACTCTCTTTCATTATTATGGAAGGGAGAGGAGTTGTAAACAAAAAAAAGATGCGCATCCGCTGCGCACCGTTTATTCGTTGGTTGTGGTCATTTTTGCCTGTTGCTTTTCACACTTGCAGTCGCACACTCCGTAGAGCGTTTTCACCGAATTGGACTCAAAATGGTCGATAATCGTCCCACAGCTTTGGCATACAATCGTTCCCATCTGCTACCCCTCCACGGAATTCATCTGATATCATCACTATAATATGACACGCTAATTCCGTCAACAGAGTATAGCACATTTGGCAAAAAATATTTATTTGTGTAACCTTTTGTCCAGCCAGGTACCGATTCTGTCCAGCACAACATCTCGTTCAGGCTCATTCATGACCTCATGATACAAGCCGGCAAACCGCTCATATTCCTTGTCCGCAACCGGTATCCCGTCCACGAACCGCTTCACGCCATCCGCGTCGATGATGTAATCGTCCCCTGCCTGCACCGTCAGCACGGGCAAATCGATTCGCTTCTGGTCCTGCCAGGCATGCTCCATCGCTTTTAGCAGCTCGGTAAACCACCGCACGCTCACCTTGGGATAATTATACGGATCGCTGATGTACGCGGCCTGCACGACCGGATCGCGCGACACATGGTACGGCGCAATGTCATTGGCGAGCCGCAGCGTCGGCCACACCCGGTTCAGCATCTCCGCCAAGCTGCGCTTCCATTGCGAAACCTCCAGTTTGAGCTGCAAGCATGGCGACGAGAGAATCAATCCGTCCAATCCATGTTGTGACGCATATTGCTCGATATAGCGTGTCACAATCAACCCGCCGAGGCTGTGACCGAGCAAAAATACCGGACCGCTCGCGTTTTGCTTCGCCTCCTCGACCCAATCAGCCACGGCCGCCACGTAATCGTCGAACTGGCCGACATGCCCCTTCAAGCCTGCGGAGCGTCCCCAGCCTGGCAAATCTCCGCTCTCAACCGTTATGCCCCGTTCGTTCAAATAGCGGGCCACATGCTCATAGCGCCCATGATGCTCACCCGTCCCATGCACCAGCACGACGGTTCCGATCGGCTCCTCTGCTCTCCAACAATGGCGAAAACATTCCACAGCAATCTCCTCTTTCCCCAACGCATGATGCTATTATCTTGCCTATTCTGCAATGCTACCGTCAACTTCTTTTTTTAAGGCACGCACGGCGGCTGGCCGATGCAAAAAAATGAGCAGCGGGGTGTGCCCACTGCTCGAGCGTGCTGCCCGCTGTTTCCTGCAGCATCAATATTGGTTTTCCACCATCGGCAGCGCCGGAAGGAGTTCCAACAGCATTTTGGACAACTCCAGCGCTTGATTCTCATTCGCTAGGCGAAAAACGCGTTGAAGCGTACCGGGGGTATGCGCATCGTCTGAACCGAGCAAAGCGGATTGCCCGGTCTGCATACAGACCACCAGCGGCTTTCCAAAAAAACGGGACGTGTAAACGATGCCAAAATCGTACCGGGTATGGTCAGACACGACCCCGATAAAGCGCACCTGCGCCGATTCAGACAGATCATACAAGCTTTCGTAATGCTCCACATGCATCCCCCCCTTTTTCCTTTTTGCGATCTTATCCTTATCATATCGAACCGAGCACGTCCTCTTGCCAATATTCTTCTTTCCAACATCTCAATCTGTTGTCAAAGAAAGGGAGGAATGCTACACTAGGCGGAGGAATGATTCATGCGAGTCCGATTTTTCATGCGTAGAGGTGAGCGCTTACATGAAGATGAAATCAGCCTTTATTTACTTTGTTGACGGTTCCACCGCACAAACCGCTACCATCCCGGATGTCAAAGCCAAGTTCAAACGATATACGGACATGACCAAAAAAACCGGCGAGCAATTGGGCTGGGGATATGCGGATGCAGCTTTTCCTTATGTCGTGGAAGACCGTCCGGAAGGAGCAGACCAGTGGTTTTTGCTCAAAGGGAAAGACCCGAAGGAATACAAATACATGATTGTTGGCGTCGGGTCGAAAGAAGCGGATGGGAAAGAAAAACATTACATTCAAATCGCTTTGCCGGAGTCTGCAACGAACGGAGACATGAGCAAGGCAAATGAGTATTGCCGCTTTTTGGCGCGTGAGTTCAAAGCGGAATTGCACTTGTTCAACGGACGCATCCAATATTTTCAACCACGCAAGCCTTAAAACAGTCACTTTTGGTGCAAAACGGTCGTAAGCTGTTGCTGACGGCTGTTTTTTTATCGACTTTTTAGCCAAACAAAAAACTCTCCAAAAAAAGGAGAGTTTAACTGGTAATCATCTCGGATCGGGTAAAGGAATAGAACCGTCCGTCAATCATGCGTATCCCCAGATCAACACAATAAGAAAGTCCCGGCATGACACCATAAAGAATCCATTCACTCGAACGATGGTTGATGTCGAAATCGGAATAAATATCCGATCCGTCATTCCGTATATGCGTTCGATCTGTGACATCGTAGAGGCGGAGAACAAACGGAAGCTCTGCAAACGGGATTACGAACTCACGCTCAATCTCCTTTTGAAACTCCTCGGTCATACGCCATTTTGCCAGAATGGACTGTTCATCTTTCCAGGCGATACTTATACTCGGGCCATCTCCATCAGTAGATGACTGCATGGGGGGGTAATTATCCATTCGCTCCCATCTTTCCTTTCTCATATAACTTGCGCAAGAGGAAGAGCTGTGCAAATTCAATTATACCACAATCGCAATTTTTTTGAAATCAAAGACAAGCCAATTTCTTAGCGGCCAACTGTAAAACTGTTTTCGCCTACAACCACATAGTTGTCGTACTTCTCCGTTTTCATGCAAACCTGCAGCGTGTACGTCCCGTATTGCTCCAGCTTTGTGGAGATGAACGGCTCCGAGAAGTAAAAGCTTGTGCCGTTTTTCGTCGAATAGGTCCACTCTTTCCCGCGATCCACCGTTTTCCCGTCCGGGCCTACCAGCACCAGACGCACTTTCAGCTCACTGCTCACCGGCGCGTTGTCGATTTCGACGAACGCGTTGAAGCTGCGCGGCACATCTTTATCACCGTACCCTTGGATTGGGTTGGTGAAGACGATGCTTTTATTTTTGTATTGCTGGACTCCTTCCAAAAGCAATACGTTCACTTTTGGCTTTTCCACTGCCAACTTTCCTGCTTTTTTATCATATGCTGATAGTCCGCCCATAGTACCGACAAGTTGCTGCAAAGAATCCGTATCTGACGCGGCAAATGTGCTGCCGACCAAATTTCCGTCCACCACTACTTTTACATTTCCGTCACCGATCGCTGTACTGGCTGTACCCGCAATTGCCATAGCCATGGTTGCGAATGCCACAATCGCTGCTTTTCTCATTCCTTCAATCCTCCATTTGCCTACCATCACAGTATGGTTACTTTTCTCACGTTTTTCATCTCATAAGGTTATACGCATGGGATAGGAAAAAGTTGTGGTGGTCCTGACCTTTTTTTCAACAAAATCCACAGTATCCACAGGGCTTGAATGGCAAAAAAGCATAGTTATGCACAGCATAAGGAGAATCAGCACGGTTTTTCGGGCCTTTCGTCTGACAGTCGCCGCCAAAAAACGCACAGCAAGAAAAAAAGCGCCTATCGACTAGGCGCTTTGGTTCGTTTTCTGGGAAAGCCAGGTGAGGTACTGTGTCACCAGCTTGATGCCGACCTGCATCGTCTGCTCGCTCGGCTCGATGCGGGAATGGTGCAGCCCATACGGCGTGTCGGCACCGAGCCAGAACAGGAAGCCGGGGATTTCAGCAAGAAAGTAGCCGAAATCTTCTCCTGTCATCGCTTCTTTGCACTCGATCACCTGCACGTCGCTCTCCGTGCGCGCCCACTCCATGAAATCGCGGGTCAGCGCCGGATCATTGTAGACCTGGCAGTAATTGGAGCCGTAATCGATAGCAGTCTGGCATTCAAATCCGGCTTCGATCCCTTTGGCCAGCGCTTCGATGCGGCCTTTCACCTTTGCCATTGATTCCATCGACATCGTGCGGATCGTGCCTTCTAACCGCGCATTTTCGGCGATGATGTTCTGTTTGGTGCCGCCCTCGATTTTGCCGACGGTGATCACGACGGAATCGAGCGGGTCGATATTGCGCGCGACGACCGATTGAAGCTGTGTAACGAGATGGCTTGCCGCGACTACCATGTCATTGGCCCTGTGCGGGTAGGCGGCATGGCCGCCCAATCCTTTCAAGTCAATGAACAGCTCGGACGTGTTCGCGAACAAGATCCCTTCTTTCAACGCAATCGTGCCGACAGGATATTCAGGTGCGATGTGGCAGGCAAAAATGCAATCCGGACGCCACTCGTTGAACTCCTCGCTCGAAAGCATTGGCAGCGCTCCGCCCGGCCCTTCTTCAGCAGGCTGGAACACGAACAAAAGATCGTCGGCAATCGGATTTTCCACGAAATGGGTCAAAATGCCAAGCCCCATCGTCATGTGCATATCGTGCCCGCAGGCATGCATGAAGCCCTCATGCTCCGACTGGAAGTCATACGATGTCTCTTCCCGGATCGGCAATCCGTCCATATCCGCACGCCAGGCGATCAAGCGCTTCGGCGCAAGCCCCTTTACTTTGACCAAAATGCCGGTTCGCCACGTTTTCAGCTCGAACCGCTCCGATGGCAGGGTGGCCAAATAGGCAAGCAGATAGCTTTGTGTTTTGAATTCCTGAAAACCGGGTTCGGGTATGCGGTGCAAATCACGGCGAATCTGCGTGTAAGGAAATGCCATGGCTATGCGCTCCCCCCTTTGTGCAGCTTGTCCAATTCTTCATGGAACGCGGCAAGGAAGCGATCTACATGTGCCGGTTCGAGGATCAGCGCTGGCAGCAGGCGGACGATCGTCTTTTGCGTGACGTCGACCAGGATTCCTTTGTCCATCAACGCGCGCTGCAGCTGACTGACTTGCTCCGGCGCTGCGGCGAGCACGACCCCGAGCATCATGCCTTTGCCCCGCACCTCGCTGATCAGTCCGGGGAACTCGGCGCCAATGCGCGCAAGCCCGCTCCACAGATACGATGAAGTGTCACGGGCATTGCGCATGAACGCTTCATCCAAAACCGTTTTCAGCACGGCATTTCCGAGCGCTGCGGAAAGCGGCGAAGGCGCAAAGGTCGTTCCATGATCACCTGGGGCGAACAAGTTCTGCAGCTTTTCACCGGCGATCACTCCGCCCAACGGCAAACCGCCGCCGACGCCTTTGGCAAACAGGATCAAGTCCGGCATGACATCCGCATGCTGGTAGGCGAACAGACGGCCGGTCCGCCCCATGCCCGTCTGGATCTCATCGATGCAGAACAGCACACCTTCTTTGCGGCAAAGCGTCTCTACCGCCTTGAGATAATCGACAGTCAAGGTCACGATGCCGCCTGATCCGAGGATCGGCTCGAGCAAAACCGCGACAGGCTTGTTTTCCTCGAGCACTTGTGCAAACTGCGCCAGATCGCCCGGCTCCACTTCATAGACCGGAAAAGCCGGCTGAGGGAAGTCTTGGTACACATGGGCTTGGCGAGTCAACCGGAGCGCCCCCAGCGTTCTGCCGTGGAAGCTGTTTTTGACAACCACAATGCCGCTTCTTTCATGGCCTTGCCCTGCGGCGTACTTGTGGAGCAGCTTGATGGCCGCTTCCGTCGCTTCCGCACCGGAATTGCCGAAAAAGACTTTGCCCGGGATCGAATGCTCCACCAAGCCCTTCGCCAATTCGATGGCCGGAGGATTGTAAAAATAATTGGAGACGTGCAGAAATTTTTCGCCCTGCTCACGCAATGCTTGCATGATTGCAGGATGAGAATGACCAAGCACATTGACGGCAAGCCCCGTAAACAAATCCAGGTATTCCTTGCCCTCCGTATCATATAGGTAATTGCCTTCGCCCTTGGCAGCTACAATCGGCAACCGCTTGTAAGTGGACATCACGTAGGTGTTATCCAATTGACGCCAATCCATGTCAGGTTCTCCTCTCAGCTCGCTTCGCTCGTTTTTTTACAGTTGGCGGAGCTCTTGTTTGATCTCTGTTTTGGATTTGGTTTTCTCATCGATTTGCTTGATGATGCGTGCAGGCGTTCCTGCCACAACTACGTTTGGCGGTACATCCTCGATCACGATCGCGCCTGCCGCGACGACAGAGCCTTTACCGATGCGGATGCCTTCCAGAATGACCGCATTTGCGCCGATCAACACATCATCCTCGACGATAACAGGCTGCGCGGATGGCGGTTCGATAACGCCTGCGATGACCGCACCAGCGCCGATGTGGCAGTTTTTGCCGATCGTGCCGCGGCCGCCGACGACAGCGTTCATATCGATCATGGTGCCCTCGCCGATCACGGCGCCGATGTTGATGGATGCGCCCATCATGATGACTGCATTGTTGCCGATGGTCACCTGGTCGCGGATGATCGCACCTGGCTCAATGCGCGCTTGAATGCCTTTGGTGTCCAGCAGCGGGATGGCCGAGTTGCGGCGATCGCTTTCCACCACGTAGTCTTCGATTTTTGCCGCATTCGCTTCCAATGCTGGCCCGATTTCTTTCCACTCGCCGAACAGCACGCCGACGTTGCCGGTGATGAAAGTTTTGGTGGATGCGCCAAAATCAATGCCGGCGAGGTCGCCTTTCACGTGGACCTTTACAGGTGTCTTTTTCTCACTCTTTTGAATAAAAGCGATGATCTCATTTGCGTCCATCATTGTCATGTGTTTCTCTCCTCCAAGGTTTGTGATTTGCTGCAATACAAAGAAATGCAATGAGTGAGATCGCTCTTTCCCCATTGCACTTTCCATTAGCCCAAGGTTAAATAGCGCTCCATGAAAGTTGCCTTTCATGACAAGACACGCGTTCTTCACGCGATTGCCCCAGCCGGTGCCGTCGGGGAACGGCAGCAAGCTTCGGCGCATTGACCTTTCCACCTGTCCGGCGCTCCCTCGCGCCACTGCGGACAAATGTACTCATTCGTTGCGCACCTCTATTTAGACGGTACTATGTAATTGTCTTTTACTCTACCAGATTCGTTCCGAAGAGACAACCTATTCGTCAGTCTTGAAGTTGCGAATCAAGGCGTGAAGCTGGGCAGCCATCGCCGACAGCTCTTCCGTCGAGGCGCTCACTTCTTGAATGACCGCAAGCTGCTCCGCCATGTCCTCACCGAAATGGTCGGCAGCCTGGCTTGTCTGAACAGCGAAGCCCTCCACCCCTTTGGTGGCATCCACCAATCGCTCGCTTCCTGCAGACAGCTGCTTTGCCGCCGCTGCCACGCTGTCAATCTGCTCGTTGACCACATGCACCGCCTGCATAATCGACAAGAACGTGCTTCCTGATCGCTGGATCGATTCTACGCCGTGCCCCATCTGGACAGCGGCGGCGCGAATCGTCTCGACCGCCTGACCGATGCAGGACTGCACATCTGCGATCAGCGATTCGATATGGCTCGCCGCAACGCCGGATTGGTCTGCCAGCTTGCGCACCTCCTCGGCCACGACGGCGAATCCCTTGCCTGCCTCGCCCGCTCGCGCCGCTTCGATCGCAGCGTTGAGCGCAAGCAGGTTGGTTTGCGCCGCAATGCCGGTAATCACATGGACGATTTCGCTGATTTCCTGCGATTTGTCATCCAATGCCCCGATCACCTGCTCCGCTTCTTGCTGCGCATGGCGCACCGCTTTCATCTGCTCGACCGTTTGCGTGATCTGCATGTTCCCTTGATCGGCCAGCTGTGTGGCCGCTTGCGAGCGCTCCTGCACATTTTGGGAGCGCGCGGAAATGTCGTCGATCTCCCGCGACATCGCCACGATCGTTTGGCTCGTCTGCTGCACGAGATGCGACTGTTCTTCTGCTCCATCGCGCAGCGCTTCCACCTGGCGCGCCATCTGCTCGGTGCGCCGATTCGCCGCCTCTACGGTCAGTTCAAGATGATGGGACGACTGTGACACCGTATACGAGCTTTCATTGATTCCCCGCACCATCTGGTTCAAATCGGAAACCATCGCACCGAACGCCTGCGCGAGGATGCCGATCTCGTCTTTGCTGCCAGGCTCGATCTGCACGGCGAGATTGCCTTTTCGGACCTCTTGGACAGCACCCGTCAAGCGGCGAAGCGGCTTGACCAAATAATGCGCGAACAGCCAACTGAGCAGCAGGGTGAATGCGAGGATGCCAACCGTGATGAAGATCAGGTCGCGCTTGTTTTTCGCCATGAGCTGATAGATCGCGGTCGCGTCAAAATCCGCGCCGACGATTCCGATCATATGCCCCGACTTGTCCACGAGCGGCACATAGGCTGTGATCGTCGCCCCGTATGTATCATCGATGTTCAATTCCCCGATCTGGGTCTGCCCGGTTTGAAATACCTTCTGCATGCCCTCGTATGTATTGGCTTCCAATTGACCTGGCAATGACACATCATCCGTCTGGCCCAACGGCTGACCATCCACGACATACAGAAAGGTGGATGGCTCACGCTCGACCATGGTGTACAAATATTTCAAGCCGTTTGCTTCCTTGTATTCATTCAAGCTTTTGCGAATGGCAACATATTCCGGCATGGCCGCAACCTTCGCCTGATTGGCTTCATCATCCGGCGCCACGCGAACCGCCTCCACGATTTTGACGAAATCGTCGACAGGTATCCGTTTTGCCATGTTTTCCGAAATAAGCCGCGCTTGCATTCCCACCGAGTCGATCACCAGATTCGTGGAGGAGCGGTAGATCAAAAAGCCGATCATGCTGCCGCCAATCAAGAGCAGCAAACTAAAAAATACGAGCATTTTTCCTTGCAACGTTTTCATAAAACCCCCATCTTTCTCTCTATCCGATTTCTCGCAGCCGCTCCAGCGCTCTCCGCTTTTTGTAGAGCATTCGGCCAGCCTCTGCCGTATCCTCGACCGTCTTGCGGTTTACATACCCGCCAAAGACCATGCCGGCGATCGGAACGAGCTGGAACAGCTTTTTCCATCCGAAGTTCTCCGTGTATACGATCACCATCTCGCGCCATCCTTGCAGCTCGGCAATCAGATTGTCCCGCACCTTGCCTTCCGGTTCCGTGAACGCTGCAAGCGAAGCCAGAATGGCCTTTTTGCCGACATAGTCCGACGAGCTAAACTGAAGGCATTTCACAATAAACAAACGCTCTTCCTTCGCATGCGGATCATATCCGTAGGAGAGCGCAATTTCCTGCAATGTTTTGAGGGACGTGCCGATCAAAAGCGGGATGTCTGCGGCCAACGTGAACAATCCGCCAAAGCCGGTCGTCGCTCCCTGGATGGTGGCAAACCGGGCTCGCGAATCCCCGATGTCGCCCGCGACCGCATCCATGCGCGCGATGGAAAGATCGGCAAGGTGGCCGTCGGCAATGGATTGCCGCTCCGCCTCTGTCAATCCCGGCAGTTCAGCAAAACGCTTGCGGACCGCTTGCTCATCCGTCAAAAATTTGCCGCCTGTCTCCAAAAAGCTGGCGAGTTCATCGATGGCGGCACCAAGCTTTTCCTGAACGAACGCAGGTGTCAGCTTATCCAGCCAAACAAACGGCAGCCGCCCGAGCTTTTCCCAAAACCATAAGTCTTTCTGATCGTTTTCCCATTTGGCGATGTCAGTCAGTATCTGCTGCAATTCTTGCGTGCTCTCCAAAAAACAGTTCACCTCATTTAGTACATAAGTCGCATATGACACTATGTAATACGTATTTTAGTAGAAAAAGTTACTAAAAAAACCAGAGGGATCGCCATGACCCTCTGGTTTTCTCCGCTGCTACTTCAGCGTGATTGTCAGCGTATACGTTTGCTTCATCGTGTTGGTGCCAAGCACCTTGTCATAGGAATCCGCATTCTCTTCATATCCGCACGTGAGATTGGACAATGTATTTTCGATGCTGATCGTGTAATTTCCGGCTTTGTTCCCGTTTTTGGCAATAATGGCTGCTAGATTCAGCGCCGTTTCCCCATCGGCTTCCTCTTCGTCACTACCTGCTGCTGGCGCGAACGATGCCAGCACCTCATTGTTGTAGCGCACTTCCACCCGATTCGCAGACGAAATTCTTCCGCCGGAATATTCATGCTGCTCGCCGAAGGTCAGCGGTTCCGATACCCATTCGAGCTTCGGCACATGCACATAGTGGATATTGGTTTTCACGTTATCTTTGTTGATTTTTTGCATACCGGTTTTAACCGCATGCGTACCGGTTAATTTCAGCGCCCGGTAGTCGGACAATTCTGCCGGTGAGGAAACCGTCACGGTGCCGCCATTCGGCAAAATCGCCCCTTTGCCCGTCAGAAGCGTCAGTGGCTGTGCTGCCGGAGCCGTGCCGGATTCAACCGGATCGCAGCTTCCACGGGAGCTTGCAGGCTTTGCATCATTGACGATCTGGATGGTTCCCGTCCACTGTCTGGTGGCATCCGTTTTGCTCAAATACATCACTTTATACGTTCCCGCACCGTAGCTTGCCAGATTGAGAGCCGTATCGTTCCAGTTCAGATGGTCATTAGTCGCCAGTACGTTGTTGACGGTCCAGAAGCCGGGGTCCGCTTCATGGTAGTCCACCCGGTCTTTGATAAACGCCTCGGCATTCGGAGTCACCCATAACTTGTACAGCGAATTTTGGTAAATGGTCACAGAAGCGTTTTGCGCGAGTCCTTCTTTCTCTTCGGTTGGGGTGGAATTCGCGTTGACCTGGCTTACCACATCCATGTCAAAATCGGAGGGGGTTCCGCTGGAGGTCGAATTTTTCCCGCCCGCCTGGATGAAAAATTGGGTCGAACTGTCGTCGTCCCCGCCATTGGGAACGTATGTTACAGGAATGCTCAAGCCTGCGAATTGAGCCGGAACGGTAAACTGGAATGTTTTCGTTTCATATACGGTCTCATTGATGCCGCCCACGGTCCATTGCCCGGGATAAGAGGCGGTGAACTGCAAATGGGCCGGCAGTTCCGTCACATTGACGATTTGCTTGGCGGCGATTTTTTGCCCGCTCCCTTCCGCCCCCTGATAAATGGTGACAGGCTCCACATTGATCGTGGTGCTCCATGTGCCGCATTTTGTGTCTTTTGGCGTAAAGGTCAGCGTATATTTGCCGTTTGGCAACGGATTCGACACGAACGATTGGCGCACGCCCTGGTCGATTTGTTTGCCAAACTGATCCATCATCGCCCAGTCGCCCCTCTGGGATGCGTAAAAATAGATTCGCGCATTCTCATTGGGCAATAGCTGCGTTGATCCGCTTGCGACCTCTGGTCCTTCCGCCGTTTTGCTCCTCACTACCTTTATGCTGCAAGCCGCTCCTTTTGTCGTCGATGCGGCTGTTGAGCTTGTCGTAGCCCCGAATGCCTGGGGGATTTCCATGCCTGTCGCCGCCACCACCACAGCCAAACCGGTCGCCAGCATGAATTGTAACGATCGTTTCACATCTGTTCCCTCTTTCCCCTATGAACCCTTGATCTTCCCATACTTTACCCTATCAATCTCGCAATGAAAAGTGAAACTTTTTGCTAGTTTTTACGTCTGCTGGCACGATTTTCAGGTTTGGCCAGAGTGGCGCTGTATCGCCAAAGGTAGCGCCACTGTTACGATTGTCCCTTCTTGCGGAACGCTTTCGATGGAGATTGTTCCTTCATGCAGCCTTACAATTTCTTTACAAATGGAAAGGCCGAGGCCGCTCCCGGATTTTTTGCTCTTCCCTTTGTAAAATTTGTCCATCACACGGTTGAGGTCGTCCGGTTCAATGCCTTCCCCGTTGTCGCGAACCGTGACGATCGCCTCTTTGCCTGTGCATGCGGCACGAAGCTCGATTTTGCCGTTCGGGGGCGTGAACTTGTACGCATTGTCGAGCAGATTGACGAACAGCTGTTTCAGACGGTTCGCGTCGCCGACAATCATGCATGGGGAAGGCTCGCAGGCAAACGCAAAGCTGATTTCCTTCGGATTGGCGTGATGGCCGAATTGCTGTTCAAGGTCAACGATCAAATGCCGCAGGTCGATCTGGCAGCGGTTCATTTTCATCTCGCCTGACTGGTATTTGGAGAAATCGAGCAGTTCTTCCACCAGGCCGATCAGCCGATCCGTTTCGCGTGAAATGACCTCAAGCCCGAGCACCGTCTCTTCCTTGTCTTCGAGATTTCCCGACAAAACCGTCTCCCCCCAGCCTTTAATGGAGGTGAGCGGCGTGCGCAGCTCATGGGAGATGGAGGAAATGAAATCGTTTTTGAGCTTTTCGTTTTTCCCCAGCTCCTCTGCCATGAAGTTGAACGAGTCGGCGAGCAGGCCGACTTCATCGTCATAACGTTTTTTCGCACGGTACGAAAAATTGCCTGTGGCAATCTGCTTGACGACTTGCGTCAGCTCGGAAATCGGGTTGATGATGCGCTGGGCCAGCAACAGGCTGAGCACGATCGAACCCGCGATCACCAACAGCCCGACGCCGATCGCAATCCAGGTAATCCGGTTGATGACGCTGTACAAGCCTTCCGCGGAAACGGTGTAGCGCAGTACCCCGACGATGTTGCCCTGATCGTTCTCCAAAGCGTTGGACACCGCGATGATCCGCTCCCCCGTCCTGCTGCTGGTACCAACCCAGACGCCCGTTTCGCCGCGCAGCGCGTGATCGACATCGGATGTTTCGATCAGCCCGTCCGCTGCGAATCCGTAGGAGTCCAGCACCACCCGTTTTTGCGGGTCAACGATCTCCACTTTGGCAAACTCGTTTTTGGAAATGTTCTCAAGCACATATTTGGAACGATCGTGCAGCGTGTAGCCCGGCAAATATTTATTGTAAAAATCTGCTGAAGTCGTGGCACGCGTCCGCAGCGCCTCAATGGCGCTGCCCAAATAATACTGGCGGACGGTGAATAGAAACAGCCCTTCCATCACGGCGACTACCAGCAAGATGATCAGGCAAAAGCCTGCCGCTACACGTCGTTTAAGTCCTTTCATCATGATGTCCCTTTCTCCACAGATAGCCATAGCCCCAAACCGTTTCCAAATAAACCGGATGCGACGCGTCCTCCTCGATTTTTTGCCGAATCCGGCGTATGTTCACATCGACGATCTTCAAATCGCCGACATAAAATTTCCCCCAGACGCTGCTCAAAATGTCATCGCGACTTACCGCCTTGTCGCCATTTTCCATCAAGAGCTTGAGAATCTCCAGCTCTTTAGGCGTCAGGTCGACCTCGACGCCGTTTTTGTACAGCTTGCGTTCGTCCAGCCGCAGCGTGAATGGATGGGAGCGCAGCACCGCATCGTCTTTGGCCTCCGCCTTCGGCGCATCGGCATGCATCCGGCGATAGAGCGATTTGACCCGTGCCACCAGTTCAGCCGGACTGAACGGCTTGACGACATAATCGTCTGCACCGTACTCGAGGCCCGCGATTTTGTCCGCTTCCTGGCCTTTCGCCGTCAGCATGATGATCCCAAGCCGCGGGTATCGGTTGCGCAGCTGTTGGCATACTTCAAACCCGCTGATTCCAGGCAGCATCACGTCGAGAATCGCGATGTCGAGGTCGGGATGCAGGTCCGCCGCGCTGAGCGCTTCCTCACCGCTTGCCGCTTCGACTACGTCATAGCCTTGGCGCTTCATATTGATCCGCACGAAATCGCGGATTGATTGTTCATCTTCGAGCAATAACACTTTCACTGTCATCGGGCGCTTTATCCTCCTTGGCCTCCATTAGAACGTGCGGAAATATTGCTTGATTTGGGGAAGCGTCAATCGCATCTGCTGATACTCCTCTCGATGCGCGCTGCGCGGCGCAGGCTCATCGGCTGGCTGAACTCCGACGACCAGCTTCGTTTTATTTTGGCTGAGGATGCCGTAGACAGCGCCCTGTTTCTTCAACTCCTGCTCCACATTCGCCCATTCGCTGCGCTTGCATTCCAGCAGACGCATGAGCTGGACTTTTTTCTGCGGGAATTCAGGCAGATACAAAAACACCACAGAGCCATTGTCGACCCCTTGCTCGCGCTGCAGCGTGAACTTTCCGCGCCAACGATCCGGGATTGTGAACGTAAAGCCCGCCCCGTAATCGGAGTAGCTTTCCCCAACCAGCTTGAGACCGTTTTTCCCGTCCCATTGGTACCAGCTTTCGATAAAAGGGATTTCGACGATGGCCAGTTGCTCGGAACCCGCAGGCTCGGTCTGCAAGCCGATTTCGATGATCCCGTCGCCATTTGCATCCGCTGATGCCAACGGATACGTTTTGAAGGTAAGCGCTGTATCGTTGTCATCTCTTTTCAAGACGTTTTGCAGCTTGCCATTTTGCCACATGATCAGCGCGGTATACTCGGAATGGGCGCCGATTCCTGCATCGACGAACAAACCGTTCCGCCCCGGAGCGGCAGGACCGATCCGTGCCTGATTATAGCCATTGATGGCGCCCTCGGTTGGCAGTTCATCCAATTTATGAGGTTTGCCGGTCACAAAGTCGTACAAGGCCGCCGAAGCGGTCATTTTGTCGTGATCATGCTCCAGAATCGCGATTTCCGCTGTGCCGTCACCGGTCAAGTCCCCGACGTCCATCGCCTTGTACGGCTGCTTCCCCATTTGGTGCAGGCCGCCGCTGCGATACGCGTAGACGTCAAGCTCACGATCCAGATTATCACCGCCGCTGTACCCGATGACCACTTCTGGACGCTTGTCCCCGGTGACATCGACAGCGCTGAAATAATCCAGATCTTGCGCCAGCCCTTTCAGTTCTGCCCGCTTCTCCCAGCCTTTTGCCGTTTTGCCGAGTACGAGCGTGTTGATTTCATAGTCATTGCGTTCTTCTTTATAGTTGACGACGACCTCATTTTGCCCGTCGCCGTCGAAGTCGATCTCGGTAACAGCTGACTGGTTGTCAGGCAGACGCGGCACAACCATTTTCGCCCCTGGCGGCAAAAAGATGGAGAGCGCCTGACTCACCTCTTGCTGCCCCGCATCCATTTTCGGCGAGCGCACCAAATCTGCCGGCGAAGCATTCATCCCACAGCCGGCAAGCAGGCAGCACAACACGCTCATTGCCAAGGCCGCTCGGTTTTTCCTCATGATTTCCCTTCCCTTCACGTTCATCTTGCTGTTCATCCCCATTGTAACAAGATGCCTCCCGCAAATGGTTGCAAAATAGTTACGGTTCTTGTGTACAAAAACAAACGCGGTGCGCATCGCCAGGCCTTTCCATCCGGTTCCAAACCTTCTATAATAATGTTTCAAGAAAGAGCGAAAAAACACGATTCGGTTGGTAGTCCGGATGCATCGCCAGCCTGCTGCGGCTGCGGTGTCAGTAACCTTCCCCCCTCGGGATGTCCATCGTTCTTGTTGCAAAACAAGAGGGGGTTTACCATGAAGTTAACCGTTTTTTTTGACGCAGCTTGTTCCTTATGGGTGGGCGTCGTTGAAGAGCATGAGAACAACAAGCTCAAAGCGCGGCGACACATATTCGGGCCGGAGCCGAAAGACGCGGAGGTGCTTTTCTTCGTCAATCATGCGATGCTGCCGTTGATGGCGCAAGCGACGCAGCTTGTCGACACCAAGCCGATGGCAGAGCGCAGGCTCAATCCGAAGCGCATGG
The DNA here is from genome assembly GCF_052072235.1 of Brevibacillus fluminis. Classification (GTDB taxonomy): domain Bacteria; phylum Bacillota; class Bacilli; order Brevibacillales; family Brevibacillaceae; genus Brevibacillus_D; species Brevibacillus_D fluminis_A. The sequence goes on from NZ_CM125436.1 coordinate 3,863,253, forward strand.
CCCGTGAAGCGAACCGCGAACTGCAGCAGCGCGGCATCTCCACATTCGCGCAGGAAGCGATCAAGCTTGAGCTTTTGCAGCGCAAGAAAGAGCGCAAGACGACTTCCCGTGAGCGTAAGGAGGAACAGCTCGCCTATAAGCGAGAGATCGCCCGTCAAAAAGCCAAGCAAAAGCACCGTGGTAAATAAGTGGAAAATCGGGCTGTCAACATGGATCTTGTTGGCAGCCCGATTTTTATTTCCAATCCGGTCATGGACAAACGCCAAGACTGTTCCTATACTAGAAAGGATGATTTTCTATGTAGGAGTTGACCATTGAACATGAGCCACCTGGTAACGGTGATCGGTACGGTTTTTGTCGATTGTAAAGGCTTTCCTTTCCAAACCTATCACGCTACAACAAGAAACTTGGGCTCCATCCAGTTTGTACACGGTGGAGTCGGTCGCAATATCGCCGAAAATTTGGCACGCCTGTCCATTTCCACTTCCTTTGTCTCTTCCGTCGACGCGACGGGCATGGGGACAGAGGTCATCGATCGTTTGAACGACCTGAACATCCACACCGACTTCATGCAGGCTGCCCCTGCCCGCGGCATGGGGATGTGGATGGCGATCCTGGACGAACGCGGCGAACTGGCGGGGTCGATCTCGCAAATGCCGGAACTCGGCGTCTTCGAACAGATCGTCGCTCAGCATGGGGAAGCCATCGTCGCCCAGTCTTCCCACATCGCGCTCGAATTGGATCTGAACGAGACGATCGCCAAGCGGATTTTGACCCTCGCGCATGCTGCCGGCAAACCGGTCTATGGCATTCCGGGCAACCTGGACACGATCATGCAGCATCCCGAGCTTTTGCAAGGGCTGTCCTGCTTCATCTGCAACAACTATGAGGCAGACATGCTGATGAAGCAGCCGTTTTCCACGCAAGCGCCGGATGAGCAAAAACGTCTGCTCGCAGAATACGTCAAAAGCGCCGGTCTGCGCTCGATGATCGTAACGCTTGGCGAGCAAGGCTCCGTCTATTACCATGCGGAAACGAATGAGACGGGTCACCAGCACGTATTCCCGGTGCAAGTCGTCGATACGAGCGGTGCCGGCGACGCGTTCTTCTCCGGTGCTGTAGCCGCTTTGGTGCGCGGTGCTGATTTGAAAGAAGCGGCCATCTGCGGAACAAAAGTCGCGGGCTGGACGATTTCCCAATCCGATACCACCTGCCCGGATCTGCATCACCGCATGGAGGCTGATGAAATCGTGATGTCGATTTTGTCTGCATCCACAGCACAAAACTAAACACCAAAACGGTCATATCCAATCTAATGAAAAACACGATCTGCCCGTAAGCGGATCGTGTTTTTTTCTATGCTATCCCGTGTTCGGGTTGATTGCTTGGCTGTTTAGCCGATGCGCACGGCCGTGCCCGTAGCGATCACCATCATCATGCCTTCTCGCAGCGTTTCGAAATCGAGATCCACCCCGACGATGCCGTTTGCGCCAAGCTGGCGCGCGCGATCCGTCATTTCCTTCAGCGCAAGCTCTCTGCCTTCCTGCAGCTTGCTTTCATACGCACCGCTGCGTCCGCCGATAATATCTGTGATGCCTGCCAGGAAATCGCGAACAACGTTGGCCCCAAGGATCACCTCGCCGCTCACGATTCCCAAATATTCCTTGATTTCTTTTCCTTCAACCGAATTGGTCGTTGTAACTAACATCATGCATTCCCTCCCGGATTCAGTGGCTCTTGCCTTACTATTATGTCTTACGGGCCCACGTGCAAAAAGTTACAGAAAAATATATTCGTTTGGCGAAATTGCTTTCCGCCCTCCCCAGCCGCAATGAGGCACTCGCCTAAAAAACGTGATAGATGCCTAGAGCCAAAATGCCCTTTTCCGCATGTACTGTGAGTACAGCAGAAGGAGGGGGTTTTTGTGTTACAGGATTACGACCATCCTGTTGCCACTGCCATTGAAAAAAAGACGTTGCTCCACGCTCATCCATTCGCGCTACCGACCTCGATTTCCGCAGGGCACAGGCATCTTGTGCGGGGCACAACCACATCGACGGAGGGCGACGAAGGCGATCAGCATGTCCATTATTACTCGGGGGTTTCCTCCTATGAGGATGGACACGAGCATCCTTTTCGCGGATGGACCGGCCCGCCCATTCCACTCGCGAATGGCGGCCATACGCACGAAATCGTCGGCCAAACCTCTTACACCGATTGCCATAGCCATCCCTACCGTGGACAAACGGGACGAAATACGTAGGTGCCGGTTGAAACAAGCGAATGAGTATTCACGACGTTCGTTGAAAACCCCGGCTGCGCACCGATTGACCGCGCAGCCGGGGCTGCACGCAAAAGGCTCCGCCTCTTCCATTGATGCGGAGCCTTGTTCTTGCGTTTCTTTAACCTCAGGCAGAATGCTGGCCGAAAATGTGCTTTGTTCCATGCCATCGCCTTCTTCACCAGCTTGCTGCCTATACAAGCATGGCGTGGTGATGCACGGAGTTGTTTCGTTCGCGCATGGACGAGGTGCGGATCATTTCCTGCGAAAGGAGCACCGCTCTCGACGTATGCGGTCTGTCAGGCGCGCACATGATACGTGGACAAGATCGTTTCAGGGGCCATTTTTCCATGTGCCACGGCAAGCACCTGTTCCACATATTCGGGCTTGATCAAATGGAACAGCGGCTGCTTCACTTGCAGAAAGCACTGAAACGCATCAGCCGCCAGCTGGTCCCATTGCTGGTGGTAGCGCAGCAGATCGTCAGGCAGCACGACCGTCCGGTTCGTTCCGGCTTCCGGCAGGCAGTGAAACGGCTCATCCAGATTCAGCGTGCCATAATCGTCGGTCAGCTCTTCTCCCGGATAAATGTCGCGCGATGCAAGTTCGATCTCATACGCGGTTGCCGCGCACGTCGGGCTGAAGCTGTGGTTGACAAATTTGCCGTTATCCCAGCAGAGCACATATTTGCCATGCTGGTTGCGATACGAATATTTTTTCACATTGACCTGGCGCAGCGGGTCCAGTTCATTGACGGCTTTTTCCTCCAAAATCTGGTCGAGATCATCCAGCGCCCAAACAATGGTTCCTTTTGGAATAAACTGTGTCGCGAATACCCCATACCCGATCACTTCATTTATATAGCGCAATTCTGTATGCGGGTGGATCATGGCTGACGTCTCCCTTGCTTTTTGGGATAGAATATGCGGGAGCATGGAAAAGGGCGCATGAATCGGTAAGTCGGCCAAAAGAAAAGAAAATCTCCCGGGATACGGGAGATTTCATGGACGAGCAGGATTATGCTTTAAAATGCTGGATGGTTGCTTCCAGCTCACTTGTCATGCTGCGAAGCGAATCCATGCCGTCCGTCACCTGCTTGACGATTGCCAGCTGCTGTTCTGCCGCAGACGTAATGGCAAGCGTGCTGTCGGACGACGTTCTGGCGACATCCGCGATACGCTGGACCATCGCCGTGATCTCTTCGCAGCTTGCCGAGATTTGCTCGGAAGTCGACGAAACTTCCTGCATCTGCTCTTCAACCCGTTTGCCCACCGCCGCGATCGTGAAGAAGACCGCTTTCGCATCCTCGGTGACCTGCAGCCCTGCCTGCACATCCTTGCTGCCTTTTTCCATTTCCACGATGGCCTGGTGCGTGTCGAGCTGAATCGACTCGATCAGCCCGGAAATCTGGACCGCCGCATCACGCGACTGCTCCGCCAGCTTGCGCACCTCGTCCGCCACGACAGCAAACCCGCGCCCTTGTTCACCCGCACGCGCCGCTTCAATCGCGGCATTGAGCGCCAGCAGATTCGTCTGGTTCGCGATGGCCGTAATCGTCTCCACGATCAGCCCGATCTCCGTCGAACGCGCACCAAGCTGCTGTACCAATTGGAAAGACGCCCCAAACGCCGACTCAATCGTCGACATCTGGTTGGTAACCTTCTCCATCGCCTCGCCTCCGCTCGCCGATGCTTGACCCGATTCGATCGCAGATTCAAGCGCCGTGTAGGCAGACTCCGCGATGCGCTGAATCCCGATCGACAGATCCTCCGTCGCTTTGGCGCTGTCCTCCACGCCATGCTGCTGCACAACCACGCCGCTCGCCACCTCTTTGATGGACGCGGCGATATGATCTGACGCTGCTTTGCTTTTCGCGATGGACCCTGTCAGCTCGTCGGTTGTGCCCTGAATGCCAAACGACAGTCCCCGCGCCATCCCGATCAGCAGCTTCAAATTGTTTTTCATCTGGTCGACCGCCGCGGCAAGCGCCCCGATCTCATCGCGCGACTTGATTTGCAGATCATCAAGCGTCAAATCCCCATCCGCGATCTGGGTGACATATTCTTTCATAACGGCAAGCGGCTTCAAGCTTTTGCGGATCAAGAGGAACAAGATCGTCAGGATCAGCAGGAAGACGATGACCATCAAGAGCGTATTGTTCAACAAGAAGTAGTTGATGCTTTTATCGATCAGCGTGTTGGCAAAGCTTGCCTCCATATCAATTCCGATGACACCGATGACTTTGCCGGACTTGTCCGTAATCGGCGCATAGGAGCTGATCAGGTCGCCGTATTTTTCGCTGTGCACAATGCCCCCATGGGTCAGCTCGCCATTGAATACCGGTGCGATCACGGAATCGGGCGTAGCATCGGAAATCTCCCCGATCGGTGACGCGGTTTCATCGTTTTTCGCCGCTCCGTCGATCAGGATTTCGACTTTGTGGTCGCTGGTCAGCCCGACTGTGTATATGTATTTGGCGCCGATTTTTTCTCGGTAGGTGTTGAGCTGGTCACGCACTTTCCAATAGTTGTCGTCCTGGGCGCGCGATTGCAGGAACTGCTGGTAGGCGTCTGCGTCGACACCCTTTGCTACATTGCTGACAAGCTGTGAGCCGTAGCTGCCGATGGTATCCTCGATGGCTCCTCTGTTGAGCCAGTAAGAGAGGATTTCGTTGATGAGAAAAGCGACCAGAAATAGGATGGCGGTGGTGGTGATGATTTTGATGGAGAGAGAAGATTTTGATTTTTGCGTTTGCATTTGTTGAATTGGCTCCCTTGGTTTGGTTTTTTCACGGTTTTTCTCTGTTTTTGTTGGTTGGGGATTAGGTTCCCGGTTTTTTAGGGGTGTAAACATGGTTTTGTGGTGGGTGAAAGGTTTATTGGGTGAAGGGTGTTGGTTTTATTTTGTGGGGTTTGGGGGGAGGAAGTCAAGGGGTGGGAATTTTAAAAAACATTGTCCTCCATTGATTTAGGCATTTACTAAGACATGTTAGTACACGACAAAAATAATTTTAGAGGGACCAATGGAAAAAGAAATTCCCCTTCGCTAGAACCCCACTAAAAATGAACTACTTAGTAATTACGGACGTCAACGTGAAGTGAACCTCCTCGATCTGATAGGCTATTATGAAGGTTAGCTTTTAATGGTTTACACAGTTTAAATTCCATATCCTTTACAATGATCTTCTCTTGTAAAAATAACCGTTATGAGTTGTTCCTCATAACGGTTATTTTTAGTAAAACTACATTATGGTGCTACTGTTACAGTAATAGCTACCTGGTCTTTGTCGCCATCTGCGTCAGTCGCTTCTACATAGGCTTTGTACGTACCAGCTGTGAGAGTTACTCCCGTCGCTACTTTTACACTAGCTCCTGCGATGACAAACTTATCGTTGTCCGCATCGTTTGTGCCATCACCTGTTGCCAAAGCATAAGTGATTGTTCCATCTCCACCTGTTGCTCCCAAAGTTCCTACCGTTGCTCCTGGGGCTACATTTGGGTTCCCTTCCTGCAAACCTGGTGTGGCTGTGTAGGTTACTTCTGTAATCAGGCTGTCTGCTGCTCCAGGCGTAGTCACATCCACCTTCGTTGCGGCTGTGGTGTTACCCGCTGCATCTTTGACAACGACGTAAACATCAAAATCAGTTGCGTCTGCTCCCAAAGAACCCGTGATAAAGCTCTTTTCCGTATTGGCTGCAACAGCTGTATTGCCCGCATACAGTGCTGCTGCCCCTGTATTATCTTTTCCAGCAACGACTTGGGCAGCGCTTGGTGCTGCGGCCCCATTAGCAACAACCACATAGTACGCCGTTCCTACCTCGTTTACTTTCACTAAAACTTCTGCTTTTTTACTACCTGCAGTTTGCACCGCTCCTACTTTCGGGTATGTAGCTAAGAAAACTGGGGCTGTGATATCAGCAGGCGGATTCACCGGCGGCACAACAACCGCATCCTTAAACACAATCCCAAAACTACCCGCAGTCAAATTCTCCTTGGCACCCTCAACCTTGCCTTTCGCCACCGTCACAGACAAACCGCTCACGCTATTCGCCGCTTCATGCTTCACCGCACGACCGGTAAACGAAATACTCAGCTGCGTATCACTAATACGAGCAACGCTTACACCCAATCCAGCCGGCAAGTTGCTCACGGTCACATCAGCCGCGGAAATATCACTCGCAAACTTCCCATTCACCAGCGTCACAACCTGCGTGCCTGCCACGCTACCATCGTTCGCAGCCGATTCGCTCAATGTAGACGTACTGAGGGAAATCTCCGGTTTTGCCGCAACAACCGTTACGTCGATGCTCGCACTCACCTTATCGATCGTCGCAGTGATTTTCGCTTTCCCTGCACCGACCGCTTTCACCGAGCCATCCTGATCGACGGTCACGACTTTGCTGTCATCCGATTTCCAGGTTACTTTTTTGCCTGCGATTTGGTTGCCTTCTTCGTCTTTTGCCACTGCGGACAATTTCAGCTCTGCATCATCCGAAGAATTCACAGCCAATTCAGCGTCCGCCGACAGGTTGATCAGCTCGATCTCTTTGACTTCCGCATCTTTTTTCGCGATGGTGAACGCATCGGCAAAAACTTGTTCCTTCTCATACGTTACGCCGATGACAACCTCTTGTTTTTCTTTCGTCGCCGCGATCTCTTTGAACGTGAACACAGCTGTTTTGGATTCTTTATTCCAGGTGAAGCCGGTCGCGCGCAGCGTCGTTGCTTTTTTGCCATTGATCTGGCGGGTCAGCGTGAAATCTTTCAGCTTTGGCTCTTCTTTCGGAGCTGGTTTGAACACGGCTGTGATGGAGCCATTGGTAGCAGTCACGGAAGAAACACCAGGCACATCCGCTTTTACCGTCACTTTGAACGTTGCTTTGACATCGCCATAGGTTGCCGTAATGGTGGTGGAGCCTTCTGCTACCGCTGTTACCACACCCGAGCGGTCCACGCTTGCGATGGCTTTGTCAGCGGTTTCCCATTTCACGCGCTTGCCGGTAACAACGTTTCCGTCTTCATCTTTGGCAACAGCGGTGAGCGTCAATTCAGCATCGGTTTTGGAGCCGAGAATCAAAATGGAATCTGCTGCATTCGCGCTGATCTCCAGCTTGTCCACGTCCGCTCCTTTTGCTGCGATGGTGAACGGCTTCGCGCTCAGTTTCGAGCCTTGGTATTCGGCGTGCACGATGACGGTTTGCTTCGCGGATGTCGCGCTGATCGCTTTAAAAGTAAAGAATGCGGTTTTCGTTTTCGCATCCCAAACCATGTCCGTCGCTTTCAAAGCGGAAGCGGACTTGCCGTTGATTTGGCGGGTGAATTTGAAGTCTTCCAAATTCGGAGCTTTTGTCGGAAGCGCAGACAATCCGACGGCAATCGTGCCGTTGCCTGCATCAATGGTTTTGATTGTGACAGCTGCCGCTTGTGCCTTATACGAAACGGTCTGGGAAAGTGCACCAGCCGGATTTGCGAATGCTTGTGGTGTTACCGAGAGCAGCATGCTTGAAGAGAGCAATACTGTGAAAATCTTTTTTGCGCCTTTACCTTTCATAACCAAAATCGATTCACATCCTAGCTTGTATAGTTCGACTCGACATTGCAAAGTAACACAACGTTGTCGTAGTTTGTCAGTCATCTCGGATCATTCTAGCAAAACGACCATTACAGGATCATTACAATTTTCCTACTACTTTTTATATAGAGCGTACATTCACCCGCACACCGTCAGGAAAGATGGACTACCTAAAAAGAGGTATACGATTTTCAAGCTGTTACGAACCAGGAAGATCGATTCAACAAAAGCCTTCACAAACCGCATAAGGAAGCGCTTATCTAAGCAATCCCGGTTGGCAAGACAGAGCCGATCTCCACAGCAACGCCCCGAATATATCCCGCCCCTTCTCCTCCCTCACCCACGTCTGAATTCGTCAAAAAGTTGTCGCAATTCTTAAGTGGTGTGATACTATATAGAAGCACGACTGCACTCTTGGTGGAAGGGGTTGTCATATACGATGAGCAAACAGGTGCACAGCAGAGAAGTCCGAAAAGCTGCATTGGAGCGGTTGGCCGAGCGTGGGGTAACCGTACAGGATATTGCCGAAATCGTCTTTTTGATGCAGTCGCCTTACCATCCCCAGCTGACAATGGAACCGTGCATTGCCAGCGTCCATGCCGTTTTGGAGAAAAGGGAAATCCAACATGCCATCCTGGTTGGCGTTGAACTTGATATATTGGCGGAAAAAGGGTTGCTGTCCGAACCGCTGCAATCGATTATCGCCTCGGATGAAGGGCTGTTCGGATGCGACGAAACGCTTGCCATCGGTTCGGTTTTTGGCTATGGCAGCATCGCCGTAACGACATTCGGTCATCTGGACAAGCAAAAAATCGGCATCATCCGCAAGCTGGACAACAAAGCATCCGGCCGTGTCCATACATTCCTCGACGACTTGGTGGCAAGCGTGGCAGCGAATGCGTCGAGTCGCATGGCACACCGCCTCCGCGATGAGCAGGAAGCGGAAATGGACGCCAAGGCACAAGCTCAACAGACTCTTGAAAATCCCGATGAGCAAGCCGGATAATCCGATGGCCAAATCATTCTCTATTAAAAATGCCAAACTTTTTCGCTTGAAGTGAAAAAGTTTGGCATTTCCCTCTTGATTTCTCTCGCAAAATCGTATATAGTAATACTTGTAAGAGATGATCCGGTAGCTCAGTTGGGAGAGCACCATCTTGACAGGGTGGGGGTCGCTGGTTCGAACCCAGTCCGGATCACCATAACAACAATGATGAAGCCTTCGGTCGATGACCTGAGGTTTTTTTATTTGTCTGTCTCCCATACACAGCGAGAAAAAAACAAGCCGTCTTCCAACCAGCGGCTTGTTTTTTTCTGTCTATCTACAAATCCAATCGCTTTTGCATCCGCTTCTGCTTCGATTCGAGCACATCATCATAGGGCCGCAGCTTCAAGGAAGCATCGATGAACTGCAGCACCCGTTTATAGTCGTTATTTCGCTGGCAAATGTCCATCCCCCACTGGGCAAGCGACACGAGTTCGTCCTCCAGCTTTATGTCCGCGCAGATCGAATCGCAAAACGTTGTAATGATAGACCAAAAACGGGGTCAAATCATCCCAACTGGACATATCCATCCCCATCCCATGGATTAGGACGATAGTCCCTCCGTTTCCCGTCACTTTTATGCTTTCACTATATTTAAAATGGATTTTGATCCCATCTTTTACTACATACATGACTGGTGGACCACCTTTTATAAACAACTGGTAATATGTAACTAGTAGTACAACCATACCATAAAATGAAAGAAAAATAAGTAAAATTTTCTCAATCAGGCCAGTTTGACTGCCCGGTGATCGGTTGCAAATAAGAGACATCATCACCCTTTCGCTACATATATTTCAGTATCTACTCTTTTTGTGGTATCGTTACAGGTAGATAACTAGACTTCACACAGGAGGCGACGGACGTGGAATTTCCTTTGGACATGTCCCTCTTGCTGCTTGCACTCGGGCTTTCCGGCTATTTGGTCGCACATCTGTTTTGCGCACACGAAGTGCCGAATCGCCTGGCCGCTTGCTGGGTTTACCCGGTTCACGAGCGCATGCCGACCATTCCGCTGATCCGGTTCACATCCAGTCCGAAGCTGCTTCGGGTCAGGCGCAAGATTCCGTTGCAAAAGGCAAGCCGATCCACCGATGAAGAACGCTCCCTCTTTTGTATGACATAAGCTCGACTTTTTTCATACAAGGAGGACACTACCATATGCAAGCATTCGTTCAACCGATCGTAACTCTGCTCGCTTCCCTTTTGAGCGCCATTTTCTCGTTTGCGCAAGATTGGGGGATCGCCATCATTTTGCTGACCTTGCTGGTACGCAGCTTGCTTTTTCCACTTAATTTGCGCAACGCACGCCAGCAGGTGCTGCAATCCCTGGTTCAACCCAAGCTCAAGCAACTGCGGGAGGAGCATAAGGAAGACCAGGCCAGGCTGATGCAGGAAACGATGACGCTTTATAAAACGGCAGGCATCAAGCCGCTGTCCACCATTGCCACGTCTTTTCTGCAAATGCCGATTTTCGTAGCCATGTATGGCTTGTTTTTGTCCCACGGTGCGGCCATGTCGTCTTCCTTGATCCCATGGGTCGTCACATTTGCCCAAAACGACGCTTGGCATATTTTACCCACGCTCGCCGCAGGGCTCACCTTCATCACCAGCATGATCCCGCTCACCAGCGAACTGATTACGCAAGCCCCGCTTGGGCAGCGAATCGGCATGTCCATGATCATGGTTGTGGTGTTTATCATGATTCTTTGGAAAGCTCCCGTTGCGCTCGGGCTGTATTGGACGACAGGGTCCCTGTTTGGCCTGTTGGAACGCGGTTTCTACCGCACAAGCATAGGCAAAAAACTGCTGCTCCGCGGAAAGCCGCAGCTGCTCGTTCGTTCGGAATAACCGCATAGCATTTGCGAAAGCTCCCTTGCGCCTGTAAGGGAGCTTTTCTTTTTTCTATATTTTTCCATACAAAAATCCGATATACTAAAATGGTAACAACTTCCATACAAGAGGTGAGCTATGGACCCTTTGACGCGCTTGGAATTGATCTGGCCTGGCAAACGCTCCGAACACGCTGCGACATTTCCCAGACTGACTGCCGACGCTTCTCGCTCCTATCATTCTCCCCATTCGGAACATCGCATGGCATCCTGTGACAACCATCTGATTTTCGGCGAGAACTTGCTTGCCTTGCAGTCTCTTATGAAGCAGTATGCGGAACGTTTCACATGCATTTATATCGATCCCCCCTATAATACCGGACAAGTTTTCGACCAATACGACGACGGGCTTGACCACGGCAGCTGGCTTTCGTTCATGAAAGAGCGGCTTCATTTGTTTCACCGACTGCTGAAGGAAGACGGGACGCTCTGGATCTCCATCGATGATGATGAGTCCCATTATCTGAAGGTCGTGTGCGATGAGATTTTCGGCCGGCACAATTTCGTCAGCAATATTGTGTGGATCAAGAAATCGTCGCCGTCCAATGATGCGAGATGGATTTCCGATACGCACGACCATATTTTGGTCTATGCCAAGGACAAAACGCTCTGGCGTCCCAACAAGCTGCCGCGCACACAGGAGCAAAACAAAATCTACAAGCACAGCGACGAATTTGACGGCGTTGATGCCCAGGGAGTCTTTTATGGACGCGGCCCCTGGTTTCCAGGAGATATGACGGTGAAGACCATCAGTGAAAGCGCGCTGTATCCGATCACGACCCCGTCAGGCAGACAGGTTCGGCCTGCCGCTGGGCGTGCCTGGGTGTACACGGAGGAACGGTTTCGGGAACTGGTGGCGGATCGCCGGATCACGTTTGGTAAGAGCGGCAACAACAAGCCCTGCATCAAACGTTTCCTGACAGAAATCGAGGAGAAAGGCGTCGTGCCGCGCTCGGTGTGGCATTATTCCGAGGTCGGCGAAAACCGCAATGCGCGCCAGGAAGTCAAAAAGCTGAATGCGGCAAATCCGTTTGCCACCCCCAAACCGGAAAAGCTGATCAAGCGGATTTTGGAGATTGCGACAAAGGAAGGCGATTATGTGCTTGATGCCTTCGCCGGATCGGGTACGACAGGAGCCGTGGCACACAAAATGAGGCGCAACTGGGTCATGATTGAGCGCGGCGAGCATTGTCATACGCACATTTGGCCGCGAATGAAAAAAGTGATCGACGGTGAGGACCACGGGGGAATCACGAAGGAAGTGGCTTGGACAGGCGGCGGCGGCTTTTCGTATCATGTGGTGCAGGAAACAAGCTGACATCGCCTTTCCCAGCCACACCAAGCTTTTGGGTGGATATAAAACCTTCCGCCGCCTGGCAGAAGGTTTTTCACTGTCTATCTTTTTTATTTTGCATAAATATCCTTGATAGAACATTTTTTATTTAATAAAATATTTTTAATAGATACATAATTTAAAGGAGACGATTCGACGATGAGATCTGCTCTTGTTTTGGGAGGTACACAATTTTTTGGCAAACGTTTGGTTCAGCTGCTGCTCGATGCGGGCGTTGAGGTGACCATCGGGACGCGTGGAAAAACCGCTGATCCTTTCGGCGACCGAATCCGGCGGCTGGTCCTTGACCGAGAAGATGCGGAATCGATGGAGACGGCCGTCGAGGGCAAAAGCTGGGATGTCATCTACGATCAGACCTGCTACTCGCCGCAAGAAGCATTGGATGCGTGCTATCTTTTTTCCGGCAATACAAAACGGTATATATTCACGTCAACCATGGCCGTCTATGATGGCGGCACAGCGCAAAAAGAGGAGGATTTCTCCCCCTTTACCTATGCCTATTCATCCGGAAAGCGCCGCGAATATCCGGGCATCGCAGGCTATACCGAAGCGAAGCGTTCGGCGGAAGCGGTTTTGTTCCAAAAAGCGCCCTTCCCTGTCGTCGCCGTCCGTTTCCCGCTGGTAATCGGGCCTGACGATTACACCAACCGGCTGCGTTTCCATGTCGAGCATGTCGTCCGTGAGCAGCCGATCGGCATCTCTCATCCCGATACCCGAATCGGTTTCATTTCTTCCGAGGACGCGAGCCGCTTTTTGTTTTGGCTGGGAACCCAATCGTTTGTCGGACCGATCAATGCAGGGTACACAGGCGACATCAGCCATCGGGAGCTGCTTGAGCGGATCGGTCACATCGTGGGCAAAGAACCGCTCATCGTCGAAAAAGCCGAGCCCGAACATCAATCTCCCTATGCCTTCCCATGGTCATGGTCATTGGATACGGCGAAAGCCCGCAGCGTCGGTTTTGCCTTCGGCGAATTCGATCAGATGCTCGACTCTCTGATCCGTACGTATGCCAAGGATGCTGTCTAGGAGCGGTTTTTTTCTAGCTGCTGTATGTAAAAATAAGACGATGCATTCGAGCGCATGCAGTCCCATATTTGCAGTACCTTCGTACGAGTTAAAACGGTTCAGCTTATCAAAAAACGTCCAACCCGCTCACTGGCGCGTTGGACGTTTCGTGTTACAAGCTTAGACCGGATACACCGGGTGTTTGCGCGTCGAGAACGGCAAGTGTTTGGTGCTGTATGCCGCAAAGCGCTTGATCAGCTCGTCACGCAGCGAATTCGGCTGCACAATGCCGTCAATGACCAGCTCGGAGGCCAGACGGTAAATATCGATGTCCTGGCGGTACTCCTCGCGTTTTTGCTGGATAAACGCAGCGCGCTCTTCTTCCGGCAGCTCGGCGATTTTGTTGGCATAGACCGCATTCACCGCCGCTTCCGGCCCCATGACCGCGATCTGGGCGCCCGGCAGCGCCAGGCAGCAATCCGGTTCGAATGCAGGGCCGGCCATCGCGTACAACCCTGCGCCATAGGCTTTGCGCACGATGATCGAGATTTTCGGCACAGTCGCCTCCGACATCGCCGAAATCATTTTTGCCCCGTGGCGGATGATGCCTGCGCGCTCGACTTTGGTTCCGATCATGAAACCTGGCACATCGGCCAGGAACAAAAGCGGGATATGGAATGCGTCGCACAGCGTAATAAAGCGGGCCGCCTTATCTGCAGAATCATGGAACAGCACGCCGCCTTTGACACGCGGCTGATTGGCGATGATCCCGATCGGGGAACCATTCAAACGCGCAAGGCCAGTGACCAGCTCGGCGGCGAACAATTTTTTGATTTCAAAGAACGAACCCTCGTCGACCAAACGCTCAATCAGATCGTGCATATTAAAAGGAACGTTCTGATTCGCCGGGATCAGCTCCTCGATCGTTTTGGCGAATTGCTTAGGGGCAATTGCTTCACGCACAGGTGGCTTTTCGGCAAAATTGGCCGGGAAGTAGGACAAATAATCGCGCGCCATAGAGATCGCTTCTTCCTCGTTTTTGGCCAGCACGTCGCCGCAGCCTGAAACCGAGCAATGCATCCGCGCTCCGCCCATTTCCTCAAGCTCCACTTTTTCGCCGATCACCATCTCCGCCATCCGCGGCGAGCCGAGATACATGGAGGCATTGCCGTCCACCATGATCACGATGTCGCAAAAAGCCGGGATATATGCACCGCCCGCGGCCGATGGCCCAAAGAGCAAGCAAATTTGCGGAATTTGTCCGGACAGCTTCACTTGATTGTAAAAAATGCGTCCTGCACCGCGGCGGCCCGGGAACATTTCGATTTGATCGGTGATACGTGCGCCTGCGGAGTCAACCAGGTACAAAAGCGGCACGCGCAATTTTTCTGCCGTTTCCTGAATCCGGATAATTTTCTCCACCGTGCGGGAGCCCCATGATCCGGCTTTGACCGTCGAATCGTTGGCCATGACGCATACCGTTTGCCCGTGGATTTTGCCGATCGCCGTAATCACGCCGTCTGCCGGTAAATCATCCGCCAAATTGTTGGCGAACAAGCCATCCTCCAGTTCGAAGCCGGCATCAAACAACAGGCGAAGACGGTCGCGCGCAAACAGTTTGCCCTGCTCCGCATTTTTTTGATGATACTTTTGTCCGCCGCCTTGCTTGATCCGCTCCACTCGTTCCGAAAAGCTGCGTTCATCTGCTTTCATGTGAATCAACCCCTCGTTTTCGCCTCGTATTTATCAACTGCTCACATTCCGTACCACATGTTATTCGCCGGTATAGCGCGGCGCCCTCTTTTCGCGAAAAGCGAGCAGCCCTTCCTCGCGATCGCGGGTCGGAATCGTCACTTCATACGCTTTTTGCTCGATCGCAAGCCCGTTGGCAAGGCTCGTTTCCAATCCTTGATCGATAGCGAACTTGGCTTGCGCCAGTGCGATCGGTGCGTTTTGGGCAATGCGGCCCGCAAGCTCCTGTGCCCGCTCCGTCAGCGCATCCGCTGGAACGACGTACTCGACCAGCCCGATTTGCAGCGCCTCTTCCGCCTCTACCCTTCGCGCGGAAAAAATCAGCTCTTTCGCACGCCCCGGTCCGATCAGTCGCGGCAGCCGCTGCGTCCCGCCAGCGCCCGGAATGATGCCGAGCGACGTTTCCGTCAGTGCAAATCGCGCCGCGCTCGAAGCGATCCGAATATCGCAGGCTAATGCCAGCTCGGTCCCGCCGCCGAATGCGACACCGTTCACCGCAGCGATCACCGGCTTTGGAAGCGTTTGCAATGCGTGTATCGTGTCACGGATCAACGCGACGGTTTGTCTCACCTGCTGTGGATTCATGCCAGCGCGCTCCTTCAGATCAGCCCCTGCGCAAAACGCTTTTTCGCCTGCGCCCGTTACGATGACGGAACGGATGGCTTGCTCCCACCGCAGCTCATCGATTGCGGCCTGCAGCTCTTTTAGCATTTGCACCGAAAGCGCATTGGCTGCTTCCGGACGATTGAGCGTAATCGTTGCGACTCCTTCTTGCTTTGCGACCAGTATCAATGGTTCCATCTGTACCTCCCGTACGAATGGCTACGAATTGTTGCCGGAAAGATAAGCTTGCAGATTGCGGCTCGGCAGTTGGCGGCCGATTTTGGCTTGGATAAACGCCGCCGCCTCGAGCAATCGCCCATGGTCGATGCCGGTATGGATGCCCATCCCGTGAAGCATGTACAGCAAATCATCTGTCGCGATGTTTCCCGCTGCCCCTGGCGCATACGGGCAACCGCCCAATCCGCCGGTTGAAGCATCGAACGTGGTCATCCCCATCTGCAATGAAGCGTACACATTCGCCAGCCCGCTTCCATACGTATCGTGGAAATGCATCGCCAGCTGGTCGTGCGAAAAACGTTCGAGCAAAAGCGCGAGCACGTCTTGAACTTGACGCGGGTTGGCAATCCCGGTCGTATCACCGAGGGACACTTCGCCGACACCCATGTCCAGAAGCGCATCGGTAATGCGGATCACCGACTCTGTCGCTACGTGCCCTTCATACGGGCAGCCAAATACGGTGGAGACGTAGCCGCGAATTTTTTTTCCGGCCGCCAGCGCTTCCGTCGCGACTTCCCGTAAAATCGGCAGTGTGTCTTCTATCGTTTTGTTGATGTTTTTCCGGTTGTGCGTCTCGCTGGCCGACAGAAACACGGCCACTTCATCGATGTTGGCGGCCAAGGCCCGTTCCAGACCACGCGCATTGGGAACCAGTGCGGAATAGGTGACGCCCGGCACACGGTCGATGCCTAGCGCGACTTCAACCGCGTCGGCTAATGCAGGGATCCACCTGGGATTGACAAAGGAGGTAATTTCAATGTGCGTGACCCCGCTCTTGGACAGCTGGTTGATCCAGGCGATTTTGTCCTCTGTCGCAATCGTGACCTGTTCATTTTGCAACCCATCGCGCGGCCCGACTTCTTTAATGACGACTGCGGCAGGTTCCTTCATGCACGAACAACTCCTTTTTCCAAGGTTGCACTACTCCAATTCAACCAGCACATCTTCCTCATTGGCAAAGTCGCCTTCGTTGACATGCACAGCTTTCACGATTCCTCCCGCTTCAGCTGTGATCGGGATTTCCATTTTCATGGATTCGAGAATCACGACATCTTGTCCGCTCTCCACCGTATCGCCTGGCTTCACCAGTACCTTCCACACGTTTCCTGCCATAATCGCTTTGATCTGCATTGTCCAGCCCTCCTCATGTTTGTACCGATGAATCATTTTCAACAATACAAAAGTAATGAATGTTCTTCTTTTTTATTATAGTGGAAACAGTTACAAGAATAACAGATGCAAAAAAAGCAGCACACGGCTGCTTCATTTCAGATTCAGTTGGTGCGATCCGATGCCCCGCTCTTTGCGCTTCACCGTTCCGGTCCAGATCGCTGCCAGAACGAGCAGCATTCCCGCCGCATGAAGCCAGGTGAACGCTTCCTGCAAAAACAACGCGGAGATGACCGCTGCGCTGATCGGCATGACGCCGGTGAACAATCCTGCGGTTGAGGCCAGCACTTTGGCCACCCCCCGGTACCAAAGGACAAATGAGAGCACGCTCGCCGTAATCGCATAATACACGATCAACAGCCAAGTGGAGGTCGGAATTGCGGCAAGCGAAATTTTCGTCAAATCGTAAATCGCCAGCGGCAAAAACAGGACGAAGCTGATCGTGTTGATCACAGCCGTCATTTGAAACGGTGTGACGCGCCCCGACACCCGCTTGGCCAATATCGTAAACAGCGCCTCGCTGATGACGGCGAGAAACACGAGCAAATTGCCGAACAAGCCCGCCAGCGATTGCTGTCCCCCACCGCCTGTGGTCAAGGTGATCAGCGCGATGCCTGCGACCGACAGCACGATCGCAACCAGCTGGTTCGCCTTGAGTTTCTCTTTTAATAGAAGAAACGAGAAAAGCGCAATGCACGCTGGCACCGTGCTCGTGATAATCCCCGCTGATGTGGCGCTCGTTTGCTGGACACCGTAGAGCATGCAGATCGAAAACAGAAATACGCCGAAAAACGCCTGCCAAAACATCGTCTTGCCTTCCTGAAGCCGCCATGCCCCGCGCCATTCCCCCCTTGCCCGCAGAAGCGGCAGCAAGATCAGGAGCGCGATCAAAAAACGCAGCTCCGAAAACAAAAAGACCGGCACATCCTCCACGATCGCTTTGCCGATCGGAATGTTGCTCCCGACAAAAGCCATCGATAACGCCAATTGCAAAAAAGCGAACGCCACATCCATCTCCCCGTTCCCTTATTTTCCTACAGATGCGCTTCCAATTATATACATATCAGAATATTGCATCAAGTTTTGTTTTTGGTTTTATTAAACATTTTTACTTTTCCTCTTGAAATTGCTGAGAAAATAAGGTATATTTAATTTCGTTGCTGCAAAACTTGTTTTTCGGGCCCTTAGCTCAGTTGGTTAGAGCGGTCGGCTCATAACCGATTGGTCGTAGGTTCGAGTCCTACAGGGCCCACCATTAACCGTTTTACTAACAACATTATGATCCGGTAGCTCAGTTGGGAGAGCACCATCTTGACAGGGTGGGGGTCGCTGGTTCGAACCCAGTCCGGATCACCATACATAACAAACTGTAACCCTTGGTATATAAGGGTTTTTCTTTTTGTCTTGATGCATGGTATTATTTATTCCCCCCCAGAAATGCTCCTGTGGTCAAGAATAATTATTTCGGTCAAAAATAAAAGCCCACTCGTCTTTGGATGAGTGAGCTTCACTACATTTTTCTTTTAAAATCCCGACTGTATGAATCCGTTTCAATGGATTTAACAGAGAGCATTTCAAGGATACGATCTTGTCTTTCTTGACCTTGAATCAGTTCTTTGACATTCTCCTTGATATCTCGGATGTCCAATCCAGTTTTTTCCGACTTTTCCTCCAATAATTTCAGCCTGCTATTATTTTCTACCGTTTCATTTCCGTGGAGAAAATACGCAATTGATAGGGGACATGGCTGTTTTCGCTGAATATGATAGAACCATCAACCAACCAGTGGGGGCGCAATGATTCTATGTACAACTATATTCGGAAAACGATCGGGTCGGGTGTCTATCGAAACGTCTACGATATTGGCTACGGCTATGTGCTGAAAGTGGCGAAATCGGAGTATGGCAAGCGCTGCAATTGGAAGGAAGTGTATCTTTACGGCACAGCCCCCTGTTACGTCAGGAGGCATCTGGGGAAAATTCTCGATTACCACCGGGATTACTCCTGGATCATGATGAAACGATACCGGAACCAATTCCCCGCCACCCGTTCATACCGGAGAAAACTTCACCGTGTGTCTGTCAATCTGCGCAAATACGGCATCTATCCTTTTGATGTCGTCACGGTAGCGGGCAAGCCAAAACGCAAAAACTTGCGGATTAACCCTAACGGGAAAATCGTGTTTATCGACTATGGAAATTTTCGCGATCGTCGCTAAAAGCGGAGGGAGACCCCGGTTGTCCTTATACCGGCTGTTTGATTGGCCCGAGAAAAACCCGCGCCAGCCAAACAGCCTTTCAACCTGCTATCTTGCGGTTAGCCTGCCAAGCTCGTCCATCGTTCTTTTCACTTGCTCCAATGCCCTCACCGAAATCTGGATGCGGCTGGATTCCTCTTCAACGCTTGCCAATACTTGTTCCGTCGCCGCCGAGGTTTGCTCCGTAACAGTGGACACAACCGCCATATCACTCACGATATGCGTTGCTTTTTCTTTGAACTGCTGCTGGTGATGTACGATGGTTTGCATGACATCGTGAATTTCGGTGAGAAACGAGCTAAGCGTGTCCACGTTTGAAAATATTTTCCCCAGGATTTTGCTGTTTTCTTTCTGCACGTGTTCGCCCCGCAAAATCTTTTCTTCAATCAGTTCTGCCTGGCCGATAAACCGGTTCAAAATAACTTGAATGTTTTCAGCTGATTCCTGTGATTTCTCGGCAAGTTTACGTACCTCACCCGCGACAATCGCAAATCCTCTGCCTTGCTCCCCTGCTCTTGCGGCTTCAATTGCTGCATTCAGCGCAAGAAGATTGGTTTGCGCCGCGATATCCGTTATGAGCTTCACAATTTCGTTGATCTTCATCGATTGTTCGGTAAAATTGCGAACCACAATTCCGGTCTCATTGACCACTTTCGTTAATTCATTCATATTGTCTTCAAACGACGAAATTTGCTTTTTGCTTGAAGTGCCCAATTCAAGACTTTCATGAATATTTCCCGCAACGGTTTGTACTTTCTGCAGGATGTCAGCCGAAATTTCTTCCATATCATTTAGTTGTTCGGCTGATTGCGTGATGCTATCGGCTTGATTTTGCGCACCCATCGCAATTTCCTTAAACGCGAGTTGGATTTCCTGCGAGGATTGGGAGGATATCAAGACATTTTCTTTTAGTGTATCAACATTTACCAGAAGCTCTTTCAGCGTAGTGTCGATCATCTTGTATGCTCTTTGCAATTCTCCGGATTTCAGCGTTGCTTCTTCCTTTTCCCGCTTCATGGATCTCGTCAAATAATGACCAATTTGGGTTACGCCCCAAAGAATGAACGTTGTTTGCAGAATCAAGCCCTCCGAAACATTGGCGATCTCTGCCAAACGCTGCGGAAAAAAGATGTCATGCCAATAGTGATTGCCTAGAATGGCGAACAGCCACAAAGAAAGCCCGGTGAATAATACCAGCCTTCCATTCAAATACAGGGCGGAAGTGGCTATTGTAAAGTAAATGATTTCAAAAACCGGCGGAAGACCATTAAAAATCAACATTTGAACGATGGCGAAAGCGATGTTTAAGGCGCAAATCAAATATTTGAAGGAAGATCGAAATGATTTCAGTTGAAAGAGGATGAGTCCCACTGTGAGAATCGCGGTTGCGCAGGAAAAGAAAACCAAATTTACAGGATGCATGAAAGGTGTACTGGTTAATACGTTACATTCTCCATAGACATAGACGATAAAAAAGATAAGCAGCATTAATTTATTTTTGCCATGGTCACTTTCCAAATGATCAAGAAAGCTGTTTTTCATCTTTGTTACCAAATTGACGATCATACTCAATCCCCTGTCATCTGTATTTACATGCCGTTTAGACCTGTTTTCCTTTACATGCCCCCTCCTAGATGAATACCCTCCTTCCCTCTTTTGTTGAGCGATTGAAAAACCCCTACAAAAAATGTGGGGTTTCATTTCGTGCTGACCACCCGTAAACGGAAGTCATCACCCGGTTTTATCGTCTTGTATCATCTTAGCGCGATCGTGGGGCTTGCATCGCGCAAAAAATTGCGGGCTTCACGCAAATCTTCACGCGTCCGTGCGAAAAGCCGCGCAGAAAACATTTGAAACTCCTCCTATTGTGGCTATAATTTAATGTGGGTATCGCGGTAGTTCTATGCTATAATTGTATAATTCCTATCGGATAAATCAGAATAAACGATAAAGGGGTAAACAGACAAATGGAAAAAGCGCTTATTTTTGGTCACAAAAATCCGGATACGGACTCGATCTGCTCCGCTCTCGTCTATGCGGACCTGAAAACGAAGCTGGGGGCAAACGTGGAAGCGGTTCGCCTGGGCAGCATCAGCGGGGAAACCCAATTTGTGCTGGACTATTTCCAAGCGAAAGCGCCACGTCTGGTAGAAACCGTCGCAAATGAAGTGAATGAAGTCATCCTGGTTGACCATAACGAGCGTCAGCAAAGCGTAAGCGACATCGATTCCGTACGCGTGACAGAAGTCATCGACCACCATCGCATCGCCAACTTTGAAACGAGCAACCCGCTCTACTACCGCGCTGAGCCGGTTGGCTGCACGACAACCATCTTAAACAAGCTGTACAAAGAAAACGGCGTTGCCGTAACAAAAGAAATCGCTGGCCTGATGCTGTCCGCGATCATTTCCGACACGCTGCTGCTGAAATCCCCGACTTGCACACAGCAAGATGTGGATGCTGCACATGAGCTGGCTGCCATCGCAGGCGTTGACCTGCAAGCATACGGTCTCGAAATGCTGAAAGCAGGTGCCGACCTGAGCGACAAATCCATCGCGGACCTGATCTCCCTGGACTCCAAAGAATTCGCAATGGGCAATGCAAAAGTGGAAATTGCGCAAGTAAACGCTGTTGACGTAAACGATGTGCTGGGTCGCCAAGACGAGCTGGAAGCCGCGCTGAACGGCATTATCGATGAAAAAGGCCTGGATCTGTTCCTGTTCGTCGTGACCGACATCCTGAACAACGATTCCGTCGGGATTGCGCTCGGACGCGCGGCACATGTCGTGGAAAAAGCGTACAACGTAACGCTCGAAAACAACAAAGCCGTGTTGAAAGGCGTTGTTTCCCGCAAGAAGCAAATCGTTCCTGTCTTGACCGATACGTTCAGCCAACAATAAGGCATCGGGCCTCGCAAGCTTCGCACGCAAAAAAAGCTCGCACACCAGCAGGTGATGCGAGCTTTTTTCATTATCCGTGGAAGATTATGGACGCGGCTTAGGCGCGTCAAGCTGTGAGCCGTTGAACCATTCGATATTTTCCCCATCGCCAAAATTGGTGCCCAAATGCTGTGTCGCGATCAATTGGAAGTTGATTTTTTGCAGCGCATCGCCCTGGAACTTGTTGTTCGCCGTATCCTTGAACGTGAGCCGTACCCGAACCGGATCGGCGTCCGCCCACGGAAGTGCCGGCAAGCTGTGGCCGATGGTCGGGTCTGTAATATCACCGGACATGACAGCGTCCTGGTTCAGTTCCTTTAACGTCCCTTTCCAAACGGACTTGTATGGATAAATGTCACCGCCGAATACTTCTACAACAATTTGATCGGCGAATTCATCCGCCGTATTTTTTATTTTTGCTTTTGCGTCCAACTTGGCGAACGTTTCTGAACGTGGATCAGCGCCATCGACAAAATCACCCTCCGTATAGGTCGCCTTCAAGAACACATCCCGAATGGAAAGCGTCCCGCCGTTCGTGATTTTGAACAGCTTTTCCACGCTGTCGCCCGGCTTCAGGTTGCCGAGTTTGGATGCGAACAGATTCGTCGCCAGCGTGTCACCGTTCAGCTTTTTCACCTGCAGGTTAATCGTTCCAGCGGCAAATTCAGCTTGTGCGGACTCCGTGTCGGTAAAGGACGCGTACGTCCCTCCTCCCACCAGCGAAAGCCCCGCTGCTGCGGCCAAGATGGCCATTGTTACCTTTGCTTTTACACTCATTCTTTATCCTCCTCTCCCCGTGCGAGGGGAAACATTGTTTTTTCTTGTAGGCGAGAAAATCGTTATGTATGGCGATTCAGCGTGAAGGGAAAGGCTGCCAGGAAACACCCGGCAGCCCCTCTACCATTTCCTTGCTTAGTTATCGGTTTGTGTTGCGTTGCTGTTGTCGATGTTGTCGCCATCGTTAAACTGCTTGCCGTTGAACTGGGATGCCGCGAATTGGAAGTTGATTTGTTTGAGCATATCGCCTTGGAATTTGTTCCCTGCGTCAGCGTTGAAGGTCAGTTTCACGGTTACGCCATCGTCATCAACCGGAATGGCAGGCAGGCTCTTGTTGGCGGTTTTGTCGGTGATGTCAGGAGTCCACAGCGTTTTCAGCGTGCTGAGTTTGCCTTCCCAAACGAGCTTGTTGGCGTTTGGCAGATCGCCGCCGTAAACTTGCACCCAAATTTGATCAGCGAATTCGTCAGCTGTGTTGTTGAACGCGGACCCACGGTATTTCGCATCCAGCTTGCTGTAGTTTGGATTGGCTGTGTTCGTGCCGTCGATATAGTTAGGCGAATTATCGCTCGCTTTGTCCGGATAAGTCGCTTGCAATTTCACGTCTTTGATGGACAAGGTACCAGCATTAACCAGCTTGAAGGTACGGGATACGCTATCGCCAGGCTTCAGGTTTTTCAAAGTCGAGGAGAAGACGTTCGTCCCGAGTGCGCCGCCTTTCATCGTTTGCAGTTCCAGATTCAACGTACCGGCTGCGTAGCTGTTTTGCAAATCTTCCGTATCCGTAAAGGCCGCGAAAGTTCCTCCGCCGATCAAAGACATGCCAAGCGCTGCAGTTGCTACACCCATACCCAATGCTTTTTTCAAACTCACGAATAATTCCTCCTCAGATTTGCCCACTTATGGGCTGTATTTTTATATTTTTTGAACCCTTATGATTCAAGTTCATAAGGAGTTGCAAACAAGGGATTGAATCGTTTCTTGCTTACTGATTGGCTGTTTTGCTTTCCAGCTGGTTGATCGCTTTGCGGATCGACAGGACGGAGTAGCCGAGCAGGAAGATTCCTGGCACGATCATCAGGATGACGGCCCCAGCTTTGGAGCGGATAAAGTCGAGCAGGTAGCTCAAGTTCGGGATCGTGATGCCGATGTATTCGCCGACCACATTTTCAGACAGGACTGGCGTCGGGTCCGGCTTGGCGTTGTTGTCGCCTTTGGTGACATACGAGACGTTTTTGCCATTTTTCAGCACGTCGACGATTCTGTGGGTGATCAGTGTTTTATCATCCACTTTGAAGGTGATGACATCGCCTTTTTGGAAGCGGGTCATGTCTCCACCGGGTTTGATTGCGATGATCGAGCCTGTCATGAAGGTTGGTTCCATGGAGCCGGAAAGCACGCCCTTCAGCTCGAGGCCGAATAATTTGGGTTCGCCGCCTGATGCTTTCGAGATGATCACCGCTGCGGCGGTCACGATCAGGATGATTGCGAGAATCCAGGTGACAATGGTGCTGATCCACTTTTTCATTAGTTACTCCTCCTTATGGGCAGGCCGTATGCCTTTGCGCTTCTCTTCCTCGACCATTGCCAGCTTTTTGATTCGGGCCAAGGTCGAGCCGATCAGGTAGACGCCCGGGATCGCAAGGAACAAAAACATGCCCAGTTTTGATTGCATAAATGTGATGAGGTACCCCATGTAGGGCAGCCAGAAGGATACTCTCCCGACCACCTTGTCGGGCGCGACCGTTGCCATGTCGCTTTCCGGGTTGGCGTCACCTTTGGTCACCAGCCGGCCGTCTTTTGTATCGACGACGCGGTGTGTTACCGTATAGCCTGCATCGCTCTTGAAGGTGATGATGTCGCCTTTTTTGATGTCCGGAAACGGTACCGGCTTGACCGCAACGATGCTGCCTGTGGCAAAGGTGGGTGTCATCGAGCCGCTCAACACAACCATCAGCTCGTATCCCAGCAAAACCGCTTTGCCCTCCCGCATTTTCCCTACCAGCACCAGGCCGTTTAACGCGATCACCAGGATCAGGAGGAGTGTCGTCAGGATCGAGAGCGTTTTGCCTATGTAGCGCACATTCGTTACCCCTCACTTTCCTCTCGGCTCTAGCGGCTGCTTACAGTTATCATGATAGTGTTTTTCGCGCGTTCCAACTTCCTGCGTCAGAGTGAACTTGCCCGTATCGACAGATGGGTCTCGCTTCCTCCTCCACGCCCGATTTCGCTCCGCCTGAAAACGAATCGTGTCATACCGAGCCATCGAGCGCCCTCATACTGAAGGATGACCCCGGGTTCCGCTTGGCTGGTGACGAACAATGAGGCGATTAACCAGCCGAGAGAAGGCCGACTCTTCGATCGCATTGTTTACCAATAATAAAAAAAGCCTAACGATGACGGTGCATCGCTAGGCTATTGATGGAATGATCGGCAAACGGCCGTGACAGTGGGCCATTTGCTGACGGTCACGTTGGTTATGTCGGCGAAGGCTCGGGCGTATCCGGTGAAGGCGTGCCTGCTCCTGGATCGCTCGGCTGACCATCGGAGGGCGTGCCTGCTCCCGGTTCGCTCGGTTTGCCATCGGACGGCGTGCCTGCTCCCGGTTCGCTCGGTTTGCCATCGGATGGCGTGCCTGCTCCCGGTTCGCTCGGCTGATTATCGGACGGCGTGCCTGCTCCCGGTTCGCTCGGCTGACCCTCGGACGGCGCACCTGCTCCCGGTTCGCTCGGCTGACCCTCGGACGGCGTGCCTGCTCCCGGTTCGCTCGGCTGATTATCGGACGGCGTGCCTGCTCCCGGTTCGCTCGGCTGGCCATCGGACGGCGTGCCTGACCCCGGTTCCCCTGGCTGGCCAGTCGACGGCGTGCCTGACCCCGGTTCACCCGGCTGTCCGGTCGGCGGCGTGCCTGGCCCCGGCTCACCCGGCTGGCCGGTCGGCGGCGTGCCTGGCCCCGGTTCACCCGGCTGGCCGGTCGGCGGCGTGCCTGGTTCCGGCGCAGGCGGCGGATCGATCACCGTGATTTCCGTGTTCTCGGTGTATTTCACTTTGCATACCATCGGGATTTGCAAATGATAAAAGCCGTCCATCGCCCGCACATGCAGCGTCCCTTTTTTGGTCTCGCTCTGATGTCCATGTGCGTCAAGGGTGATGGTAAATGTGTTGTCATCTGCGCCTGCCGCAATCCGTACAGATGAACACCCTTCCACTTCCAGCTGTTCCGGCTTCAACAGCAGTCCGGGCCGCTGCGGAGCAAACGTGATCGTCTGCTCCCCCTCCTGGAGGGAAAGGTCGCTGTCACGCGTTTCCGTCACGCTTCCATTCGCATGCTTTTCCCGCGTGATGTTGATCGTTTTATGAATGTCCGTCTCGAGCACGATGTCAGTCGTGGCGGTCTGGAATACATCCTCGTTTTTGCCAATCGACAGCTCCGTCTGCTTGTTTTTTTCCCCGGTGAAAAAGGAAAGCGTCCCTTGGATCGGCACCGACACAAACAACAGAGACAGCAGCGGAAAGGCAACGATCAGTTTTTTCATACGCCTCCCCCTCACTCTGCATAAATGGCATCCGGCGTATGCTGCTTCGCCAGAAACCGGATCGTCAGATTGCCCGCCGCTCCCTGATACCCCTCACCCACGCCTGTCTGCGGCAAATACACGGTGATTCGATACTCCCGCTGCGCATCCCCGACATGAAACGTATCCTCGGTCGGATTGGCTACCGGCGTATCGCCCGGCGCCAGCGGCTTGAGCCCGGCCAGTGTTCCGTCATAGACGACCTTGTCCCCATGCTCAACCCGCACCATCATCACGCTCTCCAGCTTATTGACCATGGCGAGGTGCGCTTCATCCGCGTCGATCGCCGACAAGACTGCGCAAATCTTGTAATCAAAATCGATCGTGCTCGCACCGTTCGCAAGCGTAACATCCAGCCTCCGCGCATCACCGGGAATCATCCTCGACAAATCAACCGACTGGTTCCCCCCGGAAATCACGGTCCAATTGTCGTCAAAGCGGCTTCCTTGCAAATCCAGCACGCCGGTTATGAATTCATGCCCCGTGCTCTTCGCTTCTTGCCACGCCCACGAATAGGTTGACGCCGGGTGGAGCCAGACGCTGACGGTCACGCCCAAAATCAGCAGGCTGCCCATGCATTTCTCAAGCAGTTTCAAGTGTCCCAGCTCCTATTCGCCCTTTGGATAATGGTTGTCGGCCAGATAGATGTCCAAATGCTGCAGATGCAAGGCCAGCTTGCCGTCCGTTTCGGAAAAACCGGCGATCCCGTCTCCGATCCGCACACCATCGCTTTCAACCGGCACACCGCCAACCTTGGCAAAATCGTTGCGTGTCACTTGCAGTTCCACATGCTTTTCGTTTTTGACATGGATGGCTTTCTCTGCCTGTTCAAAACGGTTTTGGTCAATGACCACGCCTTGTGCATCCGCACTCACATCGATTGATACGCGATTATTCAGAAATGCATTTTGACTGATCGCCACATCCACGATCGCGCTTCCTTCCCCTTGCTCTTTTGCACGAATCGCGGTATCAAAATCGCCGGAAAATTCACAGCGGCTGATGTTCACATGTGAGCCGGCTTCAATCGCGGTCTCTGCCCCCGCCATAAACGTAAGCCCGTCGACACTGGCATTGTCCAATCGCAAAATCGCATCGCCGGCTCCTCCGTCCGAATACAGCTTCACTTTCCCTTCTTTCCCTTTATCCGCTTGCAGCCGGATATTTTGACCAAGCTTCAGGTTGGCAGGAAGATGGTACTCCCCCTCGCCCAAAACAAACGTGGTGCCCTCCACCGCTTTTGCCAGCAGATCCAGCGTTTCGCCTCGTCCTTGGCCGGAAAATTGCTCCGGTGTCAACGTCATGACCGGTCCTGACTGTGCAAAATAATCGCTATTGGTCGATTGCGTGGCGAGAAAGCCGAAATCCACCGTGCTTGTCAGCCCCATCACATCGTTTCCGGCGCTTTCCGGCAATGAGACGGTATAGTCAAGCGTCATCTGCGCATCTTTGTCAAAGTTGGAAATGACCACGTTCGCGCGGCTCAAGTTTTTTACTTTTCCGCTGTAGAGCAGCGCATCCGATCCTGCCTCGCGAATGTCTACGATCAGCTGATCATAGACCGCGTTCTCCCCGCCTTCGCCCGGCTCCGCTTGCAGCGCATACTTGACCGCCGAGCTGCTTTTGTTGCTCAGGACAAACGCTTTCGTCAACCGCGAGCCTGGCATAAACGCCGTTTCCCCGCTGCCAAAGGTGGCCTCCGCCGCTTTTTCTTCCGACAAATCGATGTGCAGCGTACCCGACGCGAACGTAGCCCCTACCTCTTTCGTATCCGTAAAATACGCGTACGTGCCAAAACTGGAGCTGGCTGCGATCGTTGAGATGACCACCGCGCCATACGCGATCCGTTTTAGCGGCCACTTCCTTGCTTCTTCCATCCACTTCATGTGATTTCCCCCATTTTGGTTTGCTTCAGCCTTCTCCGCGAATAAATGCCGCTTGTGATCAATCCTGCGATCATCGAAAGCAGGACGGCCGGTGTTTGCAAAAAGTGATAGATGCCAGCCACATGCGGAATGACTGCGACCACTCTGCCGACGACACGGTCAGGTGCGGTCCATCCCCCATCCTTCACCACGTTGGCATCTCCTTTCGTCTGCAGATAACCGTTATGTAATCGCTGCACGATGCGATGCGTAACGACCGATTGATGCGCCGGGTCTTCCCAAAACGTGACGATCTCCCCAGGCAGTGGTTCCGCTGTCCCATAGCGTTCGACAACGATCAGATCGCCCGCTTGCAGCGTCGGCTCCATGCTTCCGGTCAACACGGACAAAAATCGCCATTTCGCCACACCGGGCATATGATCCGCATTCCATTTCGCGCTAGCATAAAAGAGCAGGTTGACCAGTACAAATACGAGAAGCACACCTGAAATGATCTGACGCAGCAGCGTTTGCTTCACCATGCCCGCCCCCTTTTCTTCATTGTAATCATGAGCGCGATTTCTCTCTTCCATCAGGAGAAGGACTTGTCGACGTAAAAAGATGATATTCTCTCATCCTGATGCAGCTGCCCTCTCATACTGAAGGATGAGTCGCCATCCGCCCTTGCATCGGCAGCGATAAACAGGAAAAAAGCTCTGCGGCTGTTACGCAGAGCTTTCATCACATGTCGGCTTGTTGTGCCGCACATCATATGCTGTTGAGAGATGTCCGCCTGATTTCTCGGTCTTTTCCGGTTTCGTGTCTGTAAGATCAAGCCCGCAATAGGGACAAATCCACGTGCCCCACTCACCGCTGCTGAAAGATTGCCGATGGCACCCGTCGCACCTTTTTGAAAGCATCCCTTGTACCCTCATTTCTTTTTTCCGAAATATACCAATCGCTCACAAAAAAGGATATCGCATTCCAGCATGATCTTTTATCCGCTTTTAAGCGGATGCAGACCTACTTTTGACGGAAGCGGCTGCTCGTGGCTGCTGCGTGCGCTGCCCATCGCAATCGTCCCGGCGAGTGCCTCGATGACGTCTTCCGCAAACGCGGTGCCTTGGGTCAGGCGAATTTCGCTCAAAGCATCCTGCTCCTCCACCATCCCCCGGTACGACCGCGGCGAAACCAAGGCAATGTAGCATTCGGCGATTCCCAACACTTGTGACAAGAGCGGAATCTTGTCCCCGGTCAAGCAATGGGGGTACCCTGTGCCATCCACCCGTTCATGATGGAAGCTGAGTGCATCGATAATCCGCCGGTACGCCGGTTCGTCAGGCAGAAACTCTTTTGCGAAAAAGCAATGCTCTTTCACCATTTGGTACTCAAAATCCGTCAATTTTCCCTCTTTGTCGAAAAAATAATCGGGCCATTTGATTCTGCTGACATAATGGAGCATCACGATCATTCGCAGCTCCCATTCTTCAACATCGCTGCGCAAAGCACGAAGCATGCTTTTCATCAGCACATGCATCGTCTCGATTTCGTTCCGCGACGTTTGCGTCTTCCTTTCTACAACGGGGACCAACGCATGCACCATTCGATACAGCTGCTTCCGCTCTTTCTTGGCCTGCTGCTCCTGCACGCTCATTTTCAGCTTTTTGGAGTAAGAAAAAACGAGAAAGGCGAGCAGCATCCCGCCGATCATCAAAGCAGCGCGGTACAGGACCAAAATGATCAGCTGCTCCTTCGTCGAATCGCCAGCAAGCAAATGCAACTCACGGTACACGATGATCCCGTACGCGATAAAGCACGCGCCGCTCCAGACCAGAAACATCTTTTGGCTTTGGTAAAAGCTGATCACCAGCAGGTAAATCACGAACAGCGCCCACATTTCCCGCACGCCAAACGGATTGTAAAAAGCAACCAGCGAAATAAACAGCAGGAGTGAAAAGGCAGCGAACTGGATCGAGTCGATCAGATCAAAAAAATGAGTGCGATGCAACACATACAAAACCCACATAACCACAGATGCGGCGAGGCTGACCAAAACCACCGAATACATAACATCCATGGCGTTCATCATCCTCAGCGCACCCAACGCAACGGAAAAGACGGTGAGCAAGGTGGCTGCAACGAACATGATCCGCTCCGTAAAGAGAATATACAGACTTCTCATGATGTCGGCACCTTGACATATCCGTTTTTAATCGCAAACAGGACGGCCTGTGAACGGTTCGGTTGACCTGTCTTGCGCAAGATGCTGCTCACATGTGTTTTCACGGTCGCTTCGGTGATATACAGCTTCTCCGCAATTTCCTGG
Organism: Brevibacillus fluminis; assembly: GCF_052072235.1. Classification (GTDB taxonomy): domain Bacteria; phylum Bacillota; class Bacilli; order Brevibacillales; family Brevibacillaceae; genus Brevibacillus_D; species Brevibacillus_D fluminis_A. The sequence continues at coordinate 3,893,905 of NZ_CM125436.1, forward strand.
TTGCTCAAGTTCTCGACGATCAGCTGAAAAATTTCCTGCTCCCGCTCCGTCAGTTCCAACTGTTTGGCATCCTGCTTCTTCTGTTTGCTTATTTTCGGCTGATAGCAGGAGTACCCCATGTATACCATCTCCATGGTGCTGAGAATCTGCTCGGGCATGGTATCCTTCATAATATAGCCGTCGATTCCCGCTTCCAGCGCCTGATAAATATCTTCGCTTTCGTCAAAAGCCGTCAAAATCATGATTTTCATCTCGGGCAATTGCTCCTTCAGCTTTTTGCAGCTATCAAAAACCGGGTTGCCAGGCATCTTCAAATCGGAAACAATCAGATCCGGCGAAAGCTGAAGGGCCTTGTGCATCAATTCATCACCGTTTGCCGCTTCGGAAACCACTTTGTATTTCGGCACGGACTCCAGTATGAGCTTCATCCCTTCGCGCACAATGCGATGATCATCAGCCAGCAGCACGCGAACCTGTTTTTTCTCATCCATTCGTTGTATACCCCCATCTCGGAATAACTGCAACCACCAGTGTGCCTTTCGATGCTTCAGAATGGATGGTCACGGTACCACCCACCCGTTCCACCCGCTCCTTCATTCCGATCAAGCCAAACCGCTCTTTCCGATGCGCCTGCTCCTGTACAGCAAACCCTCGGCCATTATCCCGGACCGTTACCGTCCACTGTACGGCAGTCGCTTCGAGCACGACGTGCAATTCGTCGGCCCTTGCATGTTTGAGCACGTTGTAAACGCTCTCCTCCACGAAGCGATAGATCGCTTCCTCGACCAGGACATTTTCCTTTACCACTCGTCCTTTCGTCACATACTCCAGATGCAGGCTGCTGTTTGCCGTCGTCCGCCCGAGCAATTTGCGTACAGCGTCAAATATATGGCAGGGCTCGTATTCTTCACGCAAATTGGCGATCACGTCCCGTACTTCCAAATGGCATTCTTTCACCTGCTGCTCCATTTCTTCCATCGCGCTTGCAAGCTCGTCGTTATGGATCGGCTGCATGTTCTGCTTCATCCGAAAGAGCTGTGCCGACAGAAAAAACAGCTGCTGTGCCAGTCCGTCGTGCATGTCCTGGGCCAGCTTTTTGCGCAAATAACTGTACGCCGCTTCATTTGTTTCCACTTTTAGGGAGAAGAGTCTGAGATACAGCTTCACGACACAAGACACAACATTCAGAAAAAACAAATCGGTCCGTGTAAGCGTACGCTTTTCTTCCAAGGGAATGACGATGATTCCGGCCAGGCGCCCATTTTCCAGCAGCGGATGGTAATAGTAACCCTCTTCATGCTCACGTGTTGGACTAACTACGCGTGCTTTTTGCAGCGGGAACGCGTTTGCCCTTTGCTGCTCTACTACCTTGGCGCGATAGAGAGCCTTGAGCCATTCACCAGAATGCTCTTGTTCGAGTGAATCATAAAAGAAAACGTGCTGCACTTCCAAAATCTGTACGAGCAATCTCTCCACACGCGCAGCGAGTTCAGCCGTTTGGACAACCGCAGGCACTCGCCGCAAAAAACGCAGCAGCAAGAGCGCATTGCGATACTGTTTCAGCAAATAGGACACAACATAGCTGCCGAGCAGGTACAGCGTCACGAAGGTGAAGCCTTGTATGATGATATGAAGCTGTTTGGTCATCGTCTCGTCAAGGATAATCGCGTTTTTCGCATCGGCGGGCACCAGCATGGTCGTCAAAAAAAAGAGCAGCGTGTAGGCGAGCAGGGGAACTCCCCACATGTGAAACGAGAACAGGAGCAGGGAGGAATAAGCCTGGTAGATGAGCGGCGATGCCCACCCGTCGGTCATTGCCAGCAAAAATGCGCTGATCAAACTATCAAAAACAGCCAGCAAGATTTGCTTTTTTTGCGAGACCGGTCGAAAAAGGAAGATGGATACTACGATATTCACACCGAACAGCAAGGACAAAAGCATGAACAAAAGTGTCGAATCTGGTCTTGCCGTTATGTAAAACAGGCAGATCGTCAAGCAGATGAACCAGCGATAGAGTACGAGAAAAATACGAAAATTGCTTACAATTCCTCTCATGTTTGGCAGCACCATTTTCTTCACGAACTGGATAGGGGACGATACTCCTTCATGCTACGTGATTCCCCTGCTTCCCGCAATAGACTGAAAATGTCGAACCCGGTGTCGAATCTGCGGCATACCCGCACAATAGTTGCCGCCGCTTTTTTCTTTTCTACCAACCTCCGTTGTACACATGAAAGTTCATTTTGCCACTCGATTATTCTCACATACAAAATTCATGCCAATGTTTCCCAGGGGAAAATCGGAATAAAAAAGCCTTTTCTCATCTTGCAAAGCCTCGTTCCAACTTCGTTATCGCAAATCCATCCTTCGCTTTCGCATGATTTCGCACGAAAAATCCGTCTTTCGCATACTTTCGCATATTGAGAAGAATTTATCAGCAGCAAGCACGCTGCGAAAAGCCTTCGATCGCCAAGCGCTTGCCACTTTTTTGCCCTGCTTTTTGTTAGCAAGGAACGGAACTGGTCATACTAGAAGGCAGGTGCTGTAGAAAACAAAAAGCACTCCGACCATAGAGAGTGCTTTTTCGCTCGCTTATTCCGCCCGCCTGATGACTCGAAATAATGTGTACATAATCAGCGTCAATGTCAGGAGAACCAAAAAAATGAACGTGATCATAATAGCCAATTTCATCAAAATCCCTCCACTCCGGTTAGTTTTGCCAAAGGGTAACCGGAATATGCGCGAGTGAACTTATAATTATACAAACTCGTATTTATTTGCTAAAATAAAAACCATTCGACAGTGAAACATAACTAAGGAGGGATTTTTTTGAAGTACAGTGTCGTTATTTTTCCTTCTAGTAAAGTTCAAGAATTTGCGAACCAATACCGCAAGCGTTACGATTCAACGTATGCGCTGATCCCACCTTTCATCCGTTTGAAAGAAGCTTTTGAACTCGATGATGCCAAACTGCCTGAGCTGGTGGAGCATTTGCAGCAGGTGGCCGAACATACAGACAGCTTTACTGCCAAGTTCCATCGTTTCAGCACGTTCCATCCGACAAATAACGTGATTTATCTTGGTATCCAAAATAAGGAAGCGTTTGAAGAGCTGCATCAGCAAGTGATCGAGTGCTGTTCCAGCCGTCCGGAAACGTACGCTTTCGTGCCGCACCTGACAATCGGCCGCGATTTTGCGGATGACGAGCTGAAAGATGTGTACGGCCAATTGAGCATGGCCAAAGTGGATCTGGAAACCGAAATCGACCGCTTTCACCTCATTTACCAATTGGAGGATGGCATCTGGAGCGTGTATCAGTCATTCCAGCTGCGCAAGTAACGGATCATGGACATCGGGTATGACATCCGCGTGGCGGAGACAGAGGCTGATCGAGACGCGGCCTTCTTTGTCCGCCGCGCCGTTTTTATTGACGAGCAGCAAGTTCCAGAGGAGATCGAGATGGATCAGTTCGATGAGCGCTTTTCACCGACGATCCATTTTGTCGCTACCAAAGGGACACAGCCGGTCGGCGCCGCACGTCTCCGCACCTATGCGGATGGCATCGGCAAAGTAGAGCGCGTCGCTGTAACCGAAACTGAGCGCGGGACGGGCCTTGGCCGCGCACTGATGGAAGTGCTGGAGCAGACCGCCCGTGGGCAAGGCTATGAAAAGCTGAAGCTCAATGCGCAATGCCATGCGCAGCGTTTTTATGAAAAACTGGGCTACGAGCAAGTCGGCGAGATGTTTGTGGAAGCAGGCATCGATCATGTTGCCATGGAAAAAAAGCTGTAGTGCCATTGATGAAGGCGGGGACTGACCCCTGTTTTTGAGACAGGGATCAAAACACCTTACAAGTCTAAATGGTCAGTCGTCGGAAATCAATCGGTGACTGGTTATTTCGTTTCGTTTGAATCCGAATTGAGTTATAGTAAGTGATGTAATCTCGAACGGTCTGTTCAACGATTGCCGTCGTTGTATGGGTTACCCCTTCGAGATAGAACGTTTCAGACTTTAGCGTGGAATGAAACGATTCGATGGGGGCATTATCAGCGGGCGTGCCTTTGCGGGACATGCTCATGGTAATGCCTTTTCCCTTTACTGCCTCTTGGTACGCCTGCGATGTGTAGACGCTGCCCTGATCGCTATGGAGCATCGCGCAAGGTACAGGCGGCAGTTGATTCAGCGTGTCCAGCACGAGTGCCGTATCTTGTCTGTCTGCTATACTGCTAGCGACAATCTCCCCGTTATACAAGTCCAAGATACTCGATAGGTACATCATTTTCCCGCCATACGGCAAATACGTAATATCCGTAACGAGTTTTTCCAGCGGCGCATTCGCTTGAAATTGACGTTTCAACAGATGTTCTGCAATGTATGTGGGCTGTCCTGTTGGTTTCCGTTTCTTGACTCTGACACGACATTGCAGTTGCTCTCGTTGCATGATGTCCTGTACACACTTGTGATTGATCTTTTGCTGAGTTCGAAGGAGCGCAGTAATCTTTCGGTATCCGTAGCGAAATTTATGCTGTGTACAGAGTTCACGAATCTTCTCAACAAGGCTGTCTGGTTGCTTGGTCTCAGGCTTTGCTTTCCAACGGTAATAGGTAGCTCGAGGAACGCCTAACCATGAACATGCTTGTTTGACCGTGACTTTCCCCTGAATAGATTCGACCAGGTCAACTACGATTTTAGGTGACACCTCCTTTCTAAGTCCTCGTACTTTTTTAGCACTTCAATTTGTTGTTTCAGAAAATGATTTTCCGCCTTTAGCTGCTCCAGTTCTGATGTATACGCGGGTCCTTTACCGTAGCTATATTGTTTGCCGACAGGCTGCTCGAGCCGGTTCACTTCACCATTGCGATACCAACGCATCCATGTTTCCACCTGCGTCTTATTTCGTATGTTGAGCTGTTCCATTATTTCCTTTACCGGAATGCCTGCTACCTTCATTTCAATGGCCTTCATCTTGGTTTCCACAGGGTAACTTACTCGTGTTGCCAACGTAAAAACACCTCCAAGGTTGTATCCACATCTTACGACATGTTCACATTTTCTTGAAGGTGTTTTGATTTGTCTCACGCTATGGGGTCAGTCCCGCGTTCCCTTTGAGGGGAACGTCTTTTCTTTTTGTGCGGAAGGAATTGACAAATTCGGTTTAGTTGAATAAACTGTATATGAGCATATGATCATATAGTTTGATGATTACATTTGGGAAAGGCAGGGTTTTATCATGGAACAATCCTCGCATCATTTTTTGTCAGCTACGACGGTCGAAGCTGTCGCGCAAGTGTTTAAAGCGCTGGGTGATCCCACCAGGGTCAAAATTTTGCACCTGCTCTCGCAAGAAGAATGCGCGGTGTCGCATATCGCCGAAGTCCTTGAATTGTCGCAATCCGCCGTCTCCCACCAGCTTGCCTATTTGAAAAATTTGCGGCTGGTCAAAGCGAAGCGGCAAGGAAACCAGTTTTTTTACTCCTATGACGACGAACATGTCATCGCGCTCTTGAGGCAAGCTATTCATCATATCGAACACGAGTAAGGAGGGATTTTCATGCACATGCACGGTCATTCGCACTCCCATCACGGACACGATCCCGGGCATGCTCATGGACACGCGCACCATGGCCATGACCATACCCGGGAAGGGAACAAGAAAGGATTGATGCTGGCTCTCATCATCACCGCCGGCATCATGCTGCTTGAGTTTTTTGGGGGCCTTTTCACAAACAGCCTGGCGCTGCTCTCCGATTCGGGCCATATGCTAAGCGATGCCAGCTCCCTGGCGCTGAGCCTCGTTGCCATCTGGTTTGCCGCTCGTCCCGCAACGCCCGCGAAATCGTACGGGTATTACCGCTTTGAAATATTGGCTGCCCTGTTTAATGGCGTGACGCTTTTCATCGTGGCCGGCTTCATCATCTGGGAAGCCTGGGAACGTTTCTGGAATCCGCCGGTCGTCGCCAGCGGCTCGATGATGATCATCGCATTCGTCGGGCTTGCCGCCAATCTGCTTTCCGCCTGGGCATTGTTGCGCAAGGGCGACGTGAAAAACAATGTCAATTTGCGCAGCGCTTACTTGCATGTGATCGGCGATGCGCTCGGCTCGGTCGGGGCGATCGCAGCCGGTCTGATCATGTCGCTGTTCGGCTGGTACGTCGCCGATCCGCTCATCAGCGTCATTGTCGCCTTGCTGATCCTGAAAGGAGCCTGGAGCGTGATCGCTCACGCCCTGCACGTTTTGATGGAAGGGACACCCCTCACCGTTGACCAGGTTAAAGTGCGCCAAACATTGGAGCAGATCGACGGTGTTTTGAACGTGCACGACATGCACATTTGGACGATTACGTCCGGACTCGATTCCTTTAGCTGCCACCTGCTGATTACGGAAGACACCGATAGCCAGGCCGTGCTGCAGACCGCGATTCATCAGTTGGAGGAGACGTTCAGCATTGCGCATTGTACGATTCAGGTGGAGAAGCCTGGGGTGCGGCATACAGGGTGTAGGGTTTGAACGAAAGGTTGCGGTTGGGCTGCTGTGGTTGGGCGGGGTTTTTGAAAATAGTTACGCGAACGCTCTTACAATCCCTGCGCGGATGTCTTCAAGGCCGGCTGCGCGCAAAAAACGAAAACTGCGCCCCACTGCCACACGCTGCGCGGCGGGTGTATCTCGATGATGATATGTGGCGCAAAGCGTTTTCGTTTTTTGCGCGCAGCCTTTGTCGGGATTGTAAAGGCGTTCGCTCCACTATTTTCAAAAACCCTTCGCTGCGGTGGGAAGCCCCCTTCACCTTTTGTTCGGGAGGGAAAAATAAAAAAAGAAAAAACCCCTGCTTGTTTGACTGATTCCTTTCTCCTTGACAGGGATCAGTTCATGCCGGGGTTTCTTCCCTTTTTATGGCGCTTTAGCGTACCTTTCGGAGCGAGGCGATTTTTCTTAGCTTTTCAACTGCGGTCATTTCCGCAGTTTTTGAACCAAGCATGGCGTGATAGGGTTCTTCGCCGCGCCAGCCGTGGAAGTCGGAGCCGCCGGTGAGGATCAGGCCGTATTCTTCGCCGAGCTTGCGGTATCGCTCTTGTGCGGCTTCATCGTGGTCGGGGTGCCAGACTTCGATGCCGTCCAGACCGTAGACGATCAGCGATTCCACCAGTTCGTCGTCGCCGTAGAGGCCAGGATGCGCGAGCACTGCTGCTCCTCCTGCCTCGCGGATGAATTTGATCGCTTCCTCCGGCGTCATCCGCTTGGGCGTGGTGTAGGCTGCGCCGCCTTTGCCCAAATAGTTGTCGAAAGCTTCCGCGATGGACTCTACGACGCCCAAGCGGACCAGTTCTTCGGCGATATGCGGGCGGCCGATGTTTTTTTCGCTGTCCTGTTTTTGCGCATAAATCGCTTCCAGCGTGATGTCGATGCCAAGTGCCCGCAAACGCTCGACGATCATTTTGTTCCGTTCGTGCCGCGCATCCCGCAGGCGGGCCAGCCGCTCATGCAATTCAGCCGACTCATACGGGATGAAATAGCCCAGCACATGGATGTCCTGCCCACCGGCAACCGAGCTGATCTCGACGCCGGGGATCACCTCGATGCCTTCTTCCTTGCCTGCCTCCACCGCTTCCGCGATGCCAGCAGCCGTGTCGTGGTCCGTAATCGCTACGGCGGCAAGCCCCTGTTTTTTGGCAAGCCGCACATTTTCCGCCGGCGCATTCGTGCCGTCGGAGGCGAGCGTATGGGTATGCAAATCTGCCCGTTGACTCACTTTCATTCCTCCTCTGTGATCTCCCGTAATTTATGCATTCGCATGTATGAAAGGGCTGCGCTCCTCATATATATGGGGAAAAATGACGCCTCAAGGGGGATCTGCATGATCTTGAAAAGCAAAACCTTACGCAGCGTCGCGCAGCCATTGAGTTCCATCGACAAACTGTTGCGCCAACAAGGCTTCCGTCCAGCAGCTGGCGAGCACCCGCCTATGTATGATGTAGTCATTTACGATTCCGCGACGAACTGCTCCTATTTTTTGCGAATCCCAACCAACATTTTGCATGATCATCCCCACTCTGGCGAGGTGATCGTCAAATTCGGCACGCCCTCGCTCGAATCAAAAGCGCTTTCAACGATCCCTGATGAAATCCGGCAAGCAGCCGAGCATAAGCTCGCAGAAGTCGCCGATTACTTGGCTTCAACCCAGCCTCGCGCTCGCGAAGCGTAGCTGATTCTCCACGAATCGGTAGGTGATCCGCTCTTCCTGCAATAGCCCGACCAGATAGCCCATGAACGCCGTCCGAAACAGCACATAGCCCGAAAGATTGTCCAGCTTGATTTCCAATTGATTGCAGATGTGCATCAAGCCTTCTTCCAAGGTGGCCTCCGTCGAAAATATCGCTTCGATTCGATCGAGCAGCTCCTGATGGCAGCGAATGTTCGCTTCCAAGACCGCATCCACAGCTGTTTCAAAGCTGCCATGTCCGGGCAGATACCCTTCGTAATTCGTTGCCTGCAGTTTGGCTAAGCTGTGCAGCGTTTCGCGGGCATCGACCAGAAATGGCAGCTTGTGTTTTTTCAGCGTTTCCTCGCCGAAGAAACTGTCGGCCGCATAGCAGATCCCTTCCGCTGCAATGCCAATCTGATTGTAGCTGTGACCTGGCAGGGCGAGCAGTTCCAATTCCAGCCCATCGATTATGATCGTCCCTTCTGACGGGAGAATATGGTCCACCCGCGAGCTTTCCGCAAGCAGGAACTTGTTTTTCAGCTCTTTTAACGGTGACGCGCCCATCCCGAGATAAATCGGCTCCAACAGCGGATTGCGGATCATCGCTTCCTCCAGCTCCGGAGCATAGACGACCGCCTCGGGGAACTGTCCGAGCAGATAGGCATTGCCGCCGAAATGATCCGCGTGCGCGTGCGTCTGCACGATCGCCACCAGCTTTTGCCCGATTTCGTCCAATCCTTTTTTCAGCTTTTTTGCATTTTGCGTATCAAGTCCGGAATCAATCAGGATCGCACCCGTTTGTCCCAGCAAAATGCCGATATTCACACTTCCGGCAAAATAACCGGTCCGTTCACCCACCATAATCGGCGCATATGCGGCAGCCATGTGAATCCCTCCTCCCTTATTGCTCTACAATACCAAGAAGCATCCCTTCCATCAAATTCCTGACTGTAAAAAAATCAGCGTTTTTTTGCCGGAATGGTATCAAAGCAGCGATAACATTCGCAGATGTCATATTTTGGAGCGTAATCTCGATTCTTACGATTTCCACTCTTTTGACGACGTGCAGCTCCTATTGGTATACTTAGTAAAATGCTGTGTAACAGCGAGAATCTGATATCACGTATGGAGGTGAATTCTCCTTCCTTCCAAATCAGGGGGCAAGGAGAGCTACTTGGACAGTATTCCGATAGGGGAGAGTCTTTTCAATCTGCTGCTGATTCTCTTTTTGGTCTTTGTGAACGGCTTCTTTGTAGCAGCAGAATTTGCGCTAGTAAAGGTGCGCCAAACTCGTATTACCCAGCTTGTCAGCGAAGGAAACGTGCGGGCACGCTACGCCAAAGAGGTGACGCAAAAGCTGGACGCTTACCTCTCCGCATCGCAGCTTGGCATCACGCTCGCATCGCTTGGCCTCGGTTGGGTGGGTGAACCTGCGATCGCCAAAGTGGTGGAGCCGCTTCTCCATCAATTCCATTTGCCGGCGTATCTCATTTCCGCCTTGTCGTTTGCCATCGGCTTCGGGTTCATTACGTTTTTGCACATCGTTTTGGGTGAATTGGCCCCCAAATCATTAGCGATTCAAAAGGCGGAATCCACCTCATTGTGGACTGCAGCACCGCTCATCCTGTTTTATAAAATCAGTTATCCGGCGATCATGCTCTTAAACGGTTCAGCCAACTTCTTTCTGCGCCGTTTGGGGTTGGAACCGGCCACTGACCAGGAGTCGGCACATACGGAAGAAGAAATTCGCTTGCTTGTGAACGAAAGCCACAAAAGCGGCCACATTGACCAGGACGAGATGGATCTGGTCGACAATGTGTTTGAGTTTTCCGAGCGTCTGGCACGAGAAATCATGATTCCTCGTATCGACATGTTTTGCCTGTATGACGACAACACCTTTGAAGAAAACCTGGAGATCATTCGCAGTTCGCGCCACTCCCGCTTCCCTGTCGCGCATGAGGATAAAGACCGTCTGATCGGCTTCGTCCATGCATCCGACTTTTATCTCAAAGCGTTGACGGATGGCGACGTGAACCTGAATGAATTCCTCCGTCCGCTCTTGACCGTACCGGAATCCATGGAAATCAGCCATGTGCTGCGCCTGATGCAAAAACGCCGTTCGCAAATCGCGATCGTCATCGACGAGTATGGCGGCACCGCCGGTTTGCTCACGATGGAAGACATTCTGGAGGAGATTGTCGGCGACATTCAGGATGAGTTCGACGAGAACGAGCGCCCGGAAGTGGAAAAATCAAATGATGATGAACTCTCTGTTTCAGGAAAAACCCTGTTATCCGAGTTGAACGATTATATATCCGTTGACATTCACTCTGATGAAGTGGATACGATCGCCGGGTGGCTGTACAGTCATTTGAACGAGGACATCGCCGTCGGCAAATCGGTGCATTACCGCAACTACGTCTTCACGATCACCGAGCTTGACAGCCACCGGATCACCCGCGTCGGCATCACGCAGGTGCCGGAAGAAGGAGACGCGGAAACGGAAGACAGCTTGCTCAAGCAAGCGCAATAATGAATCGTACCATCCTGATCCGGCTGTTGATGCCTCTACCATCAACAGCCGTTTTTGTCTGTACCGGCGAATCGGTGCGCGCTAAATCCACGTCAACCCCTTACATTCGGCCATCCATCTGCTAGGATAGATAAGTATGCCATGATTGAGGTGACGACGAGTTGAAAACAGCTCTCCTACATACGAAACCAATTCAGCTGACCGCTGACAACTATGACCAGATTGCCTACTGGCGCCACATGGACAGGCAAGGCAAGCTGCTTTGCCCCCATTGCAGCCAGCCGGTGACGATTGTTGCGGGTATCAGCACCGAGCCGCACTTTGTTCATCGAAAAGAAGGCGCGGCCTGCGAGGCGGATGAGACGATTGCGCTGGCGCTCGCGGAAGTGGCGGCTGCCCAAGTCGCAAACCACGACTTTCGCAAGCGGCTCGTTCCCCGCAAAACGATCCAGCAGCTGGCGCACAAGAGCGAGGAGCCACTTCACCCCGAGCAAGTGCGTGCGGTCCATACGACAGAAGGCCCCTTGCTGATCCTGGCCGGGGCTGGCAGCGGCAAAACACGCGTCATGACTGCCCGCGCCGCCCACCTGATCCAGGAAAAAGGCGTGGATTCCCGCAGCCTGATGATGGTGACCTTTACGACAAAGGCGGCCGAGGAAATGAAGCACCGGCTGCGCGGCCAGCTCTCCCCCGCACAGGTAAACGGATTGATCACCGGGACGTTCCACAGCATTTTCTTTAAAATTTTGCTGCATGAACGTCCGGGTGAATGGGACCCGCAGCGCCTCTTGAAACAAGACTGGCAGAAGCTCAAGCTGCTGCGGGAAAGCGGCCTGCTTGCGCAAATGGACCCGCCGCTTGCAAGCGAGGCCGAGCTGTCCCAGGCGCTCTCGATCATCAGCCGCTGGAAAAACGAATACTTGCTGCCCGAGCATCTGTCCATTCGCCCGCTCGATACGACGGAGGAGCAAGCCGCTCTCGCCCTGTATCCGCTGTATGAGGAAGCCAAGCAGCGCGGGCGGTGGTTCGACTTTGACGATATGCTGATCGGCTGCTACCAGCTGCTGCGGACGGATGAAACCGTGCGCAACCGATACCAAAGCCGCATCCGCTACCTGATGATCGATGAGTTTCAGGACATCAACCGGGTGCAGTACGAGACCGTCAAGCTGCTCGCCGCGCCGGAAAACAACCTGTGTGTCATCGGCGACGACGACCAGTCCATTTACGCGTTCCGTGGCAGCAACCCGCGGTACATTCTCGGTTTTTCCAACGATTTCCCTACGGCGCAAACGATTACGCTGGAAGTCAACTATCGCTCCCGCCCTTCCATCGTCGGACTCGGCTACTCGCTGATCGGCAACAATCAGGCCCGACATGCAAAAAAACTCAAGTCGTTCCACGGCGAGGACGGCGAAAACTATTTGTTTTATCCTGACGATGAGGAGGAGCAAGCCTCCCGCATCGTCGATGAGATCACCCATCAGCTGGCTCACGGTGCGCGTGCAGACCAGATGGCCATCCTGTTCCGCACGCATGAGTCGGCCCGCCCGGTGGTCGAACGCCTGTGGGAAGCCAAAATCCCTTTTGCCTTCACCGGTGAAGAAGAACCGTTTTACCGTAAGCAGGCGGTCCGCTGGGGACTCGGCTATTTGCGTCTCGCCAAAAATCCGGATGATGCCGACGCCTTGCGCGACGTTTTGCCTACGCTCTACATCGCACAAAGCCAGTGGAATGCGATTCGCAGCCAGGCGATTCTCGACGATGTCCCGCTCGCCCACGCCTTGCCGCGCTTGCCTGGGTTGAAATCGTTTCAAAAAACGCAGTTGAAAGCCTTTTTGGCGATTTTGGACGAGGTGCCGAAGCTGACACCGGCCCAAGCGCTGGAATTCATCTATGAGGACGGCAAGCTCCGCGACTACGTGAAGAAAAAAAACAAAGAGCGCCCTGAGCAGGAAGGCCAGGCAGCCACCGACGACCTGCAGCAACTGTACGGCGCGGCCAAACGGCATGAAACGATCGACGGCTTCCTGCATTTCGTCACCCAGCAGCTCAATCGTGACCGCAGCGGCGCGCGGCCAAACGCTGAGCCGTCCGTGCAGGTGATGAGCATCCATCGTGCCAAAGGGCTCGAATTCGACACGGTATTTCTGCTCGATTTGGTCGAAGGGTCCCTGCCCCACGAATACGCGCTGGACGAGCTGCGGCGCGGCAAGCGCGATGCGATCGAGGAAGAGCGTCGGCTCATGTATGTGGCCATCACGCGCGCCAGGCACCAGCTGTTCGTCGGCATTCCCCAGGAGCGTTTTGGGCGAAAGACGCGGGTGTCCCGCTTCATCAAGGAAATGGCTGGTTTCTAATCGCTTGCAACATTTCCGTTTGTCGTGTATACTGCATATAGTTTCCAAATCTTTGATGATAATCAGGAGGTACAGACCCTTGAAAGGTGTTCTCGTTCGCAAAGGACCACAACTTCATAGCGAAAACACGTACCGGGTTCGTTCCTGACCATCGTTGGCAGCGGCATCTTTTGCCGTTTGTTTTCATCCAGTTATCCATCCAACAGGCACCGGTACGTCCGGCGTCTGTTTTTTGTTAATGGCATGCAGGCGTCGGGTTTTCCGGCGCCTTTTCTTTTGGTTTGCCCAAAAAGGCGTCGGCTTCGCGGCGTCTTTTTTTCGTGTGCCAAAAAACGATCCAACCGGCCTTTTTGCGCGCTAAACACGTAATCCACGAGACGTCTGCCACAGACGTCTTTTTTTCAATTCATCGTCAAAAAACCATGTACCCAAGGGGGAATGTGTATGTTACTGCTTGAAGCAACGCAATTGGAAAAAAGCTTTGGCGACCGACAGCTGTTCAAACTCGAGCAGCTGGAGATTCGCCGCCACGACCGGGTCGGCATCGTCGGCCGAAACGGTGTCGGCAAAACCACCTTGCTCCACCTGCTCGCAGGAGAAGAGCCTCTCCTGTCCGGAAAAATAAAGCGTTATGCAAAAACCGCCCTCATCCGCCAGTTCGGACCAGGCGATGCGGCAGAAACATCCGCTCGCCACAGAGCGGTCTGGGGCGTTACGGACGTTCATGACGGCATGAGCGGCGGGGAGCAGGTACGCCTCAAAATCGCGCATGCGCTGGAGCAAGGCGCACAGCTTTTGTTCGCCGATGAACCGACGAGCCATCTCGATATGCAAGGGATCGAGCAGCTGGAAAAAGCGCTGAAAGACTACGACGGCGCGCTCGTGCTGATCTCGCATGACCGCTCGCTGCTCGATGCCGTCTGCACCCGCATCCTCGAAATTGAGGATGGCGTCATTACCGAATATCAAGGCAATTACAGCCACTATCAAGAGCAAAAGGAACATCGGCGCAAACGCGCGCATGATGAATTCGACGCGTATCAGCGGGAGTGGAAGCGGCTCAATCAGGCGATCGTCGAAAAAAAACAGCGCGCGACCGGCATGAGCAAGATTCCCAAACGCTTTAGCAGCTCGGAGGCAAGGCTGTATAAGGAAGGCGCCAGCCAGCGAATGGAAAAGGTGGAGAAATCGACGAAAGCGTTGGAGACCCGTCTCGCCCGGCTGAAGAAAAAAGAAAAGCCACGGGAAATTGCCCGCGTCCAGTTTGATACGGCCGCCTATCAAGAAGTGCACGCCAAGGCGGCGATCATGCTCGATCAAGTGTCCCGTCACACGGGCGACCGAACTCTTTTTCACAAGCTTTCCTGCACGATCAAGCCAGGCATGAAAGTGGCGCTGGTCGGCCGCAACGGCGCTGGCAAATCAACGCTGCTTTCCATGATTGCAGAGGGCGCACCCGGCATTCATGTTTCCCAAAGCTGCCAGATTGGCTATTTCGCACAATCGCTCTCCCTTCTGGACGAAAGCCAAACGATTCTTGCTAACGTGGCAGCCACCAGCAGCCAATCGGAAACGCTGATTCGCACTGCTCTCGCCCGCCTGTTGTTCAGGGAGGCCGATGTGCACAAGCCCGTCCACCTGCTAAGCGGCGGGGAAAAAAGCAAAACAGCGCTCGCCAAGGTGTTTTTAAGCGATGCCAATCTGCTGCTGCTCGACGAGCCGACCAATTACCTCGACCTGCTGACACAGGTAGAGCTGGAGCAAATGCTCGCCGATTATCCCGGGACGATCGTGTTTGCGACACACGACCGCACGCTGATCAACAAAGTCGCCGACCATGTCCTCGTCTGGGAGGAAACTGGCCCCGTCTTCTATCAAGGCAATTATCAGCAGTATGTAGCCTGGAAGGAAACGCGGAATGAGGCGAGAAGCGCAGGCGCGGATGATCTGCTGTTATTGCAAACAAAACAGGGCGAAATCATCGGCCGTCTCAGCATGCCGATCAAGGATGCCGCTTTGAAAGAAGAGCTGGAGCAGCAATATCAGGACATCACGCAAAAACTGCGGGCATTGCGCGCCCGAATGGGGAAATAGCCGACCGCAAAAAAACTCCCGAACAGCCAGCTTTGGCAGTCGGGAGTTTTCCCATGCTTTCCTATTATTTTAATTGCCGACAATGCTGTAACCGGCATCCACGTGGATAATTTCGCCTGTGATGCCGCGGGACAAGTGGCTGAACAGGAACAGGGCGGTATCGCCTACGTCGGACTGATCAATCGTGCGGCGGAGCGGTGCTTTTTCCTCGATGTCTTTCAAGATCGTGTTGAAGCCGCTGATCGCTTTTGCGGCGAGCGTGCGGATCGGTCCTGCCGAGATCGCGTTCACCCGGATGTTCTCTTTGCCGAGATCGTTTGCCAAATAGCGGACGCTGGCATCGAGAGCCGCTTTGGCGACGCCCATGACGTTATAGTTCGGGATGGCGCGCTCGCCACCTAGGTATGTAAGCGTCACGATGCTGGCCCCTTCTGTCATCAGCGGGCGAGCTTCGCGCGCTACCGCGACCAGGGAGTAAGCGCTGATGTCCTGTGCCAAATGGTAGCCGTCCCGGGACGTATTGACGTACTCGCCCGCCAGCTCTTCCGTTTTGGCAAAGGCGATGCAATGCGCCAGGCCATGGATGACACCGACTTTTTCCTTGATTTGTGCAAAAGCAGCTGCAATGTCATCATCTTTGGTGACATCGCAATTGATCAGGATTTGCTCCGGCTGATCCAGTGTTTTGGCCAACTCCAGCACGTTATCGCGCAAACGGTCCCCTTGGTAGGTAAAAATCAGGTTCGCGCCCGCTTTTGACAGCGATTGAGCGATTCCCCAGGCGATGCTGCGATGATTGGCCACACCCATAACCACAATATTTTTGCCCTGCAACAAGGTGTTCATGGTCATCTGACCCCTTTCCTCTCCAACATTCCTCCATTATATACCATTTCGGACATGCTTTCGAGCAGGGATCAGCGACCGAGGACAAAATCTTTCGTCAGGTCGAAGAGGTCCACTCGCCCATGATCGGGTTGAGCGGGGTTCCCTGCAATGGAAATTCAGGCTCCTGTTTTGGCCCCTGTTCATTTTCCATTTGGTTGTCTGGTTCTTTTGTGCTCATTGGTGGACACACTCTCCTCTCAGGTTGGATGACTTGCTCCCCTTTATAGTGGAAAAAATGCAGCGCCGCTATACATGATGATGGTGCACCGCCGGCCCCAGCACGGTCGACAAGAGCATATACAAAAGCACGGCCCCGAAAAAATAAAAGCCTGCTCGCATATTTTTGGCCTGGCGAATGTGCGGAATCAGATGGCTCGTCGACACATACAGGAATACACCTGCACTCAATGCCAGCAGCGGATTTGTAATGGAAGCGGTCGTGATGAACCGCTCCATCACCGCAGCCAGCAGCGCTCCCGCAAGCGTCGCCACTCCCAGCAGCACGCTCCCGAGAAACGCGGTCTGCTTCCGGTGAGTGACCGCCAGAAGCAACGATGCCATCGTGATACCCTCCGGAATTTTGTGGAACAGCAGCGCGATCAAAATCGACAGCCCCAGCTGTGGACTCACCTGGAATGCCGCGGCAAGCGATACGCCCTCGGAAAAGGCATGGATGACAAAGCCGATCACCGCCCCGTCCGCCTTGCCTCGACCGTGACCAGCCAGATCGATCGCAAACAGGAAGAGATACCCGATCACCACGAACGGCATCAGCGATTGCTGGGCATTGCCCGCCACCTGTGGAAGCATGTGAAACAATGTGATCGACAAGAGCAGTCCGGCACCAATGCTTATCATGGACATGAGTGAATCTTCGGACCAATGTTTCCTGAAAAAAATGAGTAGCCCGCCGATCATGCTGGCAAACGATGCTGCCATCAACAACGGGAATGAAGTGATGATTCCATCCACGGCGATTGCCTGCCTCCCCTTTTTTCTCCCACAAGCGCTTCCCTGCGCGCCCTTATTTCCATTTTACTCACGGAATTCTCGCGATATGTGAAGGTTTCCGCCCGAACCATGGGGAAGTATACCTCATCACGATTTTGTTCCAGAGTATAAAGGGGTTGACTGCATGAAATACGCGATTTTGTCCGATATCCATGGCAAGCGAAAACATCTCAAACAAGTGCTGAAGGCGATCAAGGCACATGATGTCGATCATATTTTTTGTCTCGGCGATATATGGGAGTGCAAGGTAGGGAAATCGCAGGTCAACGATTTTTTGTTTGCCTTTGCCGATCAGATTGTCGATTTCGATCCCAAGCTCGCCAAACGGCTTTCATCCGTCAGCTGTATCGTCGGCAACCAGGAAGAACGGATCCGCCATCTTCTGCCGAAGGAGGAAACCGATGAGGATCTCCGCTATTTCCTGACGCTTCCCCCTGCGATCGAGCTTATGCACGCTCGCCTGGAGCACGGGCACCTGTTCGTCAACGACAAAAACTGGGCGCCCTATCCGAAACGTCTCGACAAACATCTGCTCTTTTTCGGCCATTCCCATTACAGCTCGCTCTACCAGCTGCAGTGGCAAAACAAACAATGGCAGCCAAAGAAGCTGGATATTCAATTCGGCGTACCGATTGAACTGGACTTGGTCCGTTATTGGGGCATCAACGTAGGCGCGGTCGCAAGCGAGGAACCGGAGTGGCTCCTGTATGAGGAAACCGGCAACACCGTCACGTTTTTCCGCGAAACCGCTTCATTACCAGAAAATGACAAACCTGTGTAGGCCTGTCCAAATGAGCCGAATCTTCACTAGTTTTTAGAACCTTTGTCGATTCTCTTCTACCGGGAAAATTTGGTGGTATAATGACTCCATACTCGGTCGCTCAAAGGAGAGGATGAAATGGACGTACAAGTCTGGATGGCTTCCAAGGAAGTAGCTGAGCGTTTGGATGTGCATGTTCGCACGTTGCGAAATTGGCTGGAAATGTTTGTGCCTGCCCATGAGAGACAGAAAAACGCGCAGGGCCATTATCTGATCAGCGAGAGCGGCGTGTCGATTTTAAAAGAAGTGAAAGAACGGAAAGAAGCCGGCAACTCGTCGCTTCGGGACATTCAGAAAGAACTGGTGGAAGAAGGAAAGCTCTCGCCGGACATGCTTGCGATGCAGGAAGTGGCGGCAGGAGAAGAAATGGTTGCGCTTGGACAAGCGGTTCCCGGAATGGTCGAGCTGAACCAGATGGATCAAGCGGTCAGCGAGACGCTCTATCTGTTCAAGCAGGAACTTTCGCAAATTACGGCAGTCAAGCAGATGCAATCCACCATTCTGCAAAAAATGACCGAGATCGAGGAAATGCAGGAAACGCTCCGGCTGGAGATGCGCCGCGTGTCTTTCGAGCTGGACCTGATCCAGCAGAGCCTCACTCGCCGCAAGCATCGGCAAGAACGATACCAATCGCGCTTTTCGCTCAATCCGTTTCGCTGGTTCAGCCGCCCTGCCACGTCGGCCGGCACCACGCACGCAGCGGAATCATAAGGCCACAGGCCTGAGCCTGAAAATAAAACAAGTCCGGGACACGCTTTCGAGCGCAACCGGACTTTTCTTTTTTCTTATGCGCAAGACGTTTTCGTGGAAAGGAACGGCCACAGGCTTGTCCCGCAAACGTTCACGGCTCTTACGCCGTTTCTTCGATTCCGCTAGCTGCGGCTCGTTCCTGGTGCTTTTTTGCATAGTTGTCTCTTTGTCTCTTGCCGAGGATCAGCACCCCTGCGATGACGGCTGCCTTAAAGAGGTTGGCAATCCAGCTTCCCTCCGGCAACATCCAATGCAGCGCCTTTTCATTGACGATCATGTCAGCGGCCGCCAATGCCAGGACAGCAGAACCGATGTACAAAATCCAGGGAAACCGCTCCATCGCTTTCAAAATCAGCTGGCTGCCGAAAATCATCAGCGGCACGCTGATCAACAGGCCAAGCACGATCAAAAGCAAATCGCCCTGCGCCGCACCGGCAATGGCGATCACGTTGTCCAACCCCATCATGATGTCCGCGATGACGATCGTTTTGACCGCTTGAATCAGGTTGTCGCTCGAATTGATTTTGCCGCTATCCTCTTCTTCCGCCAGCAGCTTGTAGGCAATCCAGATCAGGATCAGCCCGCCGATCAGATAAAGGAACGGAATCTTGAGCAAATATGCCGCTGCCACCGTCGCAATGACGCGCACGATGACCGCCAGAAATGTCCCGGTAAAAATCGCTTTCTTCCGCTGTGCGGCAGGCAGTCTGCGGCTCGCGATGGCGATGACCACCGCGTTGTCCCCGCTCAGGACGATGTTGATCATGATAATCATCGATAGCGCTGAAAAAAACTCTGGTGTAAACATGAATCCCCGCCCCTATCTGTGAGTTTTGGAAGCAAATAAAAAGACCTTTGCCTATAAATGGGTCACCAAAGACACATCCATAGGCAAAGGTCTTGCTAACAATGTCAGGCATCGCCAACAAAGCCGAGGATGGTTCGCATCCTGTCATGACGACTTTGCTGTTAAAGCTACTCCCCTTTGCAGCTATTCAATTTGCTACGTGACTATCTTACCGCTGTTTTGGGCTGTTGTCAAACCGGCACTTGCACGCTCTTTTGTGATCTTTACAGTTGTCCCGCTTGGCGAACAGGCTGTTTTTTACTATGATGAACAGGAGGAGGTTTTTTCAATGACCAAACGTTTCGTCATAGAAGCGGTGATGCTGGCGATTTACGGAGAGCTGCTCCATCCGCTTGAACCCGTAGAATACCTCATCCCCACATCGACGATCCATGAGCTGGACGAATTTCTACATAGCCAGGAGCCGATCATGTACGACAGCGAAGAAGAAAAGCATGTTCGTGCCATGATTACCGAAATGCTCCAATTTTTCCGCGATCCATTCAGCAGCAAAAAAATGGAGAAAACGTTGGTTGCACCGTGGTCCACTGTAACCTTTCCGATTCGCCCGAACGTATCGCTAACCGTCGTGAAAGCGGAGGACAACGAAATGTGGGGCGAGTTGTTCGATCCGATTGAAACCGAGCTGTTGCTCACCTCGATGCGCTTCGAAGCGCCGCTCATCACCGACCAGGATGATTGGCAGGACCGTATTCTGGAATATTTGCTGCCCGTTCAGTTTTATGACATCGAAGATTTCAACTTTGCCGTGGAAGATGGCATTTCCCGCGATGACTGGATGTAAAAGCTAACAGAGCTCCTCAACCGGTAGGAAGCTCTGTTGGCTTTTTATCAGCAGATAATTGGCTCTTTTATTTCCATGCGTGCCGCCTTATAGTAAGCTACATACCGATTACGAAAATGAGGCGAAATAATGGGGCGAAAACCGATTTATCAGGAAGTGTACAATCAGCTCCGCTATCAAATATTGAGTGGAGAATGGACAATTGGCTCCATGCTTCCGCCAGAACGAAAGCTGTCCAGCCAATTGGGCGTAAGTCGCAATACCGTGGTCAAGGCGTATGACGAGCTGCAAGCGGAGGGCTTCATCGAAAGCCGGATGGGCAGCGGGCGCTATGTCGAACCGCTCCCGCCGGAACGGAGCCTCGGCCGCATCAATTGGCAGGAAGTGTCCCAGCTGTCCGCCTTGCAGACGACACCTTCCCATATGGCCGAAATGTTGAACAAGCCGGTGCTTTCGCCAGAGTTGATCAACTTTGCCCATGGCGATGGCGGGAAGCATACGTGGAATTTTTCGCCATTCGCTGAATATGTCAAACGCGCTGCCGAAAAGCCGCAATCCTACTACTTTCATACTATTTCCGGCTATTTGCCGCTGCGGGAATGGATCGTCAAGCAGCTGGGTATCTCGCAAATTCATTCACCGGATCAAGTAATGATCACAAGCGGTTCGCAGGAAGCTCTCTTTTTCATCGCGACACTGATAGCCAAGCCTGGCGACACGATCGCGACGGAAATGCCGACCTACTTCGGCTCGCTGCAATTGTTTCAATCGCTTGGTTTGCGGATTATCCCGCTGCCGATGGACAAAGACGGGATGAAAGTAGACGTGCTCGAAGGCGTGCTGGCCCGGTACCGGCCCAAGTTCGTGTACACGGTACCTACTTTCCACAACCCGACCGGTGTCACGCTGTCGCTTGCCCGCCGCAAGCGATTGGTCGCCTTGAGCGAACAATACCGCATCCCGATCGTTGAAGACGACGCTTACCGGCACCTCCATATGGAAAAAGAACCGCCGCCACCGCTCAAATCGTTTGATGATTCCGGCAATATCATCTATGTCAATACGTTCTCCAAAATATTGTTTCCCGGCTTGCGCATCGGCTGGATTGCGGCGAGCCGCCCTTTCATTCAAATGTGTTCGCGTATGAAAGAGCTGTCGATCACGACGAATACGCTGGGACAGATCGCGCTCGCCGACTTTTTGATGGAGCAAAACATTGAGCAGCATCTCGCGAAAGTTCGGGCGATTTACCGTACGCAGTCGCAAGCCATGCAAAAGCATCTCGTCCGCATGAAACCGCTGGGCGTACATTTTGAGCCAACGACAGGCGGCTTTTATTACTGGGTCTCGCTTCCTGAAGGAATGAATGCGCGCGAGCTGATGCAGCGCTGCCATGAGCGAGGGTTGTCGATCGTGTCCGGCGACATGTTTCTGCTGCGGGAAGCCATCCAGCCTTATGTACGCTTGTGTTATTCCCATGAGACGGAGGAGGAGATCGCCAGAGGCATGGAGATTATGGACGAATTGCTGCGGGAAGGAAAGGAGCGAGGAGAATGATACAGGCAAAACCTGCTGAATCCAAGTGGGCCGCATTCCGCGAAGGCGTGGTCGATGCGTTGCCCATGGTGTTCAGCTTTGTAATATTTGGCGGCATCTTCGGTCTGCTCGCGACCAATACGGGCCTTTTAGCTTGGCAAAGCGTTGCCATGTCGCTCGTTGTTTTTGCCGGCTCGGCCCAGTTCACCGCCTTGTCGATGCTTGGCGAGCACACCGGCTTGGTCGCGATCATCATCGCTACGTTCCTATTGAATTCGCGCCACTTGCTGATGGGCTTGTCCATGTCACCCTATTACAAAAGCTATCCAACCAAACACGTGAACATGCTCGCCTTCCTATTCATCGACGAATCGTATGCGATCACCCTGAATCGCTTTCGTACACATCCAAGCAATATGATGTATGTTTATGGCACCAGCCTTGCTCTCTATGCGACTTGGGTCGGCGGGACCTGGCTTGGCACGGTGGCTGGCAAGTGGCTGCCTGACCCGGCGTCACTCGGACTGGGCTTCAGCTTTTCGGCCATGTTCCTCGCCCTCGTCTACTACCAGCTCTATTCCCCTCTGCGGATTGTCACGTTTGTTGCCTGTGGCGGAGCCGCGGTCGTCCTCGCTTTTATTTTGCCCAATGGACTGCATCTTTTGGCAGCCGGTCTGCTCGCTTTTGGGATCGGATATTTCCTTGGTCCCAAACAGGAAACCGCGCCATCTGAGGAGAATTTACCAAAAGGAGTTGAATCAGCATGACCCTCTTGGATACAATACTGCTCTACCTCGGCATGGCCGCCGTCACTTATCCTTCCAGACGGCTATTCCTCCGGTTGCCTAGCAAGTATTTTTCCCTCCGACTGCGCAACGGCTTGTCTTTCATTCCGATTGGCATTTTCGCGGCACTCATTTTTCCCACGCTCTTTTTGAAAGAAGGCCATCTTGCCTGGCAGCCGCTCTACCTATTAGCTGCGACGGTGTGCATGCTGCTGATGCGGCTGTCCAAAAACGTGTTCGTCAGCTTTGGCGTCAGTCTGGCTCTGGTCGTGCTGGTTTCAACCGGAATCATCCCGTTTCCTTGGAAATAATGGTTTCGCCCTGACAGAAGCGGGAAAAAAAGAAATAGTTCGTCCATACAAAGGAGGGTCCGTTCATGAGCACGCAAGTAAAAAAAGGGGCGGCAGACTGGGAAATGGCAGGCGACTCGCTGCAAACCATTCTGTTTCGAATGGGCGACGAGTTTTACGGATTGCCGATTGAAGCGATTAAAGAAATCATCAAGCCGTTGCCTGTGACCCGGTTTCCCCGCTCCCCTCAGTATGTGGAAGGGATTATCGATCTGCGCAACAAAATTTTGCCGATCATCAACCTGCGCAAGCTGTTTGGCCTCGAGTCCATTCCGCTCACAGAGGAAAGTCGCTTTATCGACATCCATATGGAAGGCATGCAGGTCGGCATCGTCGTCGATGCGGTGTCGGAGGTCGTGCGCATTCCGGTCTCGCAAGTGGAAGCGGCACCGGCGCTCATCGCCGGCGTGGATGGAAAATATTTGTACGGCGTCGCCCGCCTGCAGGATCGCCTGATTCTTTTGCTGGATTTACATGCAACGCTGGCGAGCATCCAGCCGGGTACAGCGCAATAGCGTTCCCGGGTCGCCACGCATTCGCGGCGAATCGATCCTTGCCTTTCCCCTCTCTCTTTTGGTACCATTACAATCAATGGCGGCTCCCCTGGAGCTATGTCATGGGTGGGAGAGGGGCTTTACTTTCGAAAGCAGGTTAAACGTTGCATAAATGGAATCATAAGCTTTTTGATTTAGCCGGACATCAGACCACCTGGCAACGGGAAGTGATGGCCGGAACGGTTTCCTTTTTTACGATCGTGTACGTGCTCGCTGTCAATTCGGCGATTCTGGCAGACGCCGGGATTCCACTCGCAGCAGGGATCATCGCGACGGTTCTGACGGCATTTGCCGGCTGCCTGTTGATGTGCTTCCGCGCAAATGTACCGATCGTGCTTGTTCCCGGGATGGGCATCAATGCGATGTTTGCCTTTACCGCGGTACAAGCCATGGGACTCACCTGGCAGGAAGCATTGGCTGCCGTTTTTGTTTCCGGCATTTTGTTCACGATTTTGTCGTACACCAGCTTGGCGGCAAAAATTGCGGAATCGATCAGCGAGTCGCTGAAGGAAGCTATCACCGTGGGCATCGGTTTGCTCCTCACGTTGATCGGCTTGCAAAAAGGCGGCATCGTTGCGGCCAGCCCGACGACGTTCGTGACCTTGGGCAACTTTTCTGACCCGCACGTGCTGTTGACGCTGCTCACGCTTTGCCTTGCACTCGTCTTGTTTGTCCGCAAAGTGCCGGGGGGTTTTTTGATCACGGTCATTGCGGGCACGGTTCTGTCGATTGTAACAGGCCAAACGAATGCTGCGAACACCGCAGCAAGCAGCTTTTCCGCAGCGGACTATGCGTCTGTTTTTGCCGGCTTTTCGTTTGCCGGTTTGTTAAAACCCGCTTTCTGGATTGCCACCTTCTCGTTCACGCTTGTCGTCGTGTTCGAGAATATGGGACTGATCCACGGTTTTCTCGGCATGCTGGGGAAAGAGGAGAAGTTCTCCAAAGCCCTGCAGGCGAACGCCTTGTCTGTCATGCTGGCAGGCATTTTCGGCAGCAGTCCGACCGTTTCGACGGTGGAGAGCGCCGCCGGTATCGCCGCTGGAGGCAAGACCGGGTTAACCAGTCTGGTCACAGGCTCGCTGTTTTTGGTTTCCCTCCTGTTCCTGCCTTGGATCAAGTGGATTCCCGACAGCGCAATCGCTCCTATTTTGATTATTATCGGCGGGCTGATGGTGCAGAGCATCCAGAAAATCAACCTGCAAGATTTTTCCGAGGGGTTCCCTGCCTTCCTCATCATCGCGCTCATTCCGCTTACGTTCAGCATCGTCGATGGGATCGCCTTTGGCTTCATCGCGTATCCGTTGCTGAAAGTGGCGATGGGCAGAGCGCGTGAGGTGGCCACTCCCCTTTATGTCATCGCAGGTTTGTTTCTGCTCAATTTTGCCCTGCATGCGCTTGGCACCGCTCTCTGATGGCGCGAGCCCACCCCCTTTCCTTGTAACAGGAGAGGGGGTGTTTTTATTCCTTTTGACCGCTCGCCAAATATGCGTAGTTAACCCAGACCATCTCCTCGATCCCCAAAATCTCCTTGAACAAATCGACGGAATCGTACAAAACCGATCCCCCCGTTTCTTCCTCCACCTCTGTCAGCACGTGGATGTCGAACAAAGAGCGAAGCTGGGCAATCTGTTTGTGCGACAGGAAGCGGCCGAAGCAATGGGGTCGGAACCTCGAGATTCCTTTCCACACTTCGCGCTTGAACGGTTCCGAGCGAACCACCTGATCCAAAATCGTTTCATACTCCAGCCGCAGCTGTTCATTTTCCCAAAACTCATCAATCTGTTCCACCTCGGGATGCCGCTTGGTGAACAGGCATTCTGCCAGCTCGATGTCGAGCGAATAGCTGATCGTGGCGGATGTCGTCTCCGTTCCGCCGTCAAAAAGCCGGAATCCCCACCCGCTTTCTTCTGAGTCGTGGAACCAGAGCAGCGGGACATAATGGCTCGATAAGCCCAGCAAAAAGCTCATGGTCTCGGCCCGCTCGATGCACTCGTCCTGCAGGAAAAACGCGTTCCAGTCATTATTGACGCGCTTGTGGAAAAATGGCTGCTTGGCTTTGGGCAGCGTATGTATTACTTTCGGCTCATACTTACGCGGGTATAAGATACCGGTTGTAAACTCACTCATCGAATTCACACCGCTTTCTATCGCAGATTGGAAACTACCTACTATGTACCCGAACCAGCTGCATGAAAAACCAGGTTGCTTATTCGCTCTTTCATTATTTTTATTCCGGAACAGCTTGGTTTTATGAATCGAGAAGCTTTTGGAATCGGCTGGTGTGGATGACGGTATGGACCGCCCCTTCCGGACGCAGCTCGGAGCGGAACAGATGAACCTCCCGCGCTTGCCAGCGTGCAGGCGGCATCTCCAGCAGACGCTCATCCCACTCGGGCAAAGGGAGCACGGGCACATGCGGTCCGCGTGCCAGCGTGATGTGCGGATGGTACGGACGACGGTCATAATGCAGTCCCTCGTGCAAATCAAACCGTTTGCCCAACAAAAGATGCAGCTGCGAAAGCACTTTGCGCTGGCCGTTTAAGCCCAGCCAGAGAACGCGCGGCTTTTCGGCGCGGGGGAACGCCCCGAATGAGCCTAAGACCAGTGTAAACGGTTCGATGATGGAGCTGACCAGATCCATGTCTTTGCATATGAGCGGGATCAGCGCGTCTTCCACATCGCCGAGAAAATGAAGTGTCAAATGCAGGTTGGCCAGCGGCTGCCACCGGTCTGCACCGATCTCTCCTTTCAGCTTGTCTTGGATGCGGGTGATGGATTGGATTGCGGCATCAGGCAGCTGCAAGGCAACGAATAAACGCATGCGGACATCCTCCCAGTGAAAAAGAAATAGGCCCAATCGATTCGTTGGGCCGCATGTGTTTTCATTGTGTTCCATTCCTATCCATTTTATGTATGACAATACGGGTCTCCCTCAATGCCGTGCCGCTTGGCAAGGGCCGAAAGTCGCTCCGCAAACGAGTCATCCAATTCGAGATGGTACACCTTGCCGCGTTCATAGCGCAAAATCGGATATGCGCCGCACGCAAGCGGAGAAGCATCCACGGTTTCCACATAGGCGGGCAGCGCATAAAGGAAGCGGGCGAACGGATTGGCTTCATCCTCTGTGGTATGCACCACTTCAAAAAGCGGATACAGCATCGGCGTGACGAACAGCCACAGCACGCCTTGCTGCTCGCCCGCCCAAATCGTGAACGCGGATTCGCGAACCTCGCTGCGTGAATGTCTGCGCATGACCAGCACCGCCTGCTGCACCGTTTGCATCAGGCGCGCCTGCGCGTCTTCCTCGCCTTCCGCTTGCACCCATTTGGCATAATCGAACAAGTAAGCAGTCCCTGCCTGCGCAAACACGTCGTCAGCGAGATCGCCAGCGGCAATCGAGATCAGCGCTTCTTCCTTCACCTCATCGATGCCGGTCGGCTGCATCTCGTGTTCCTTGGGCTCCTCATCGTATAAATAGCGGATCAGCCCGAGAACATGAGCCTGCTCAGCAGCGGAAAAATTGCACGTCTCCGAAAAAATATGGGTGATTTCGCCGTCCGCAAAAGACAGATAGTGAATCGGCAATTCCGGCTGTTCGATCATGCGCAGCGCCATGTAGCGCTCGTCGTCCTGCTTGATATTGAGCTTTAACGGAAAGCCGAGCGGTTCGAGCGGATCGGCAAGTGTCCAAATCACCGCCAAAAGCGCCCCCTTGTATGTCTTGAATTCGACTGAAACCGCATCCCGTGTGGCGTCGGAAAAAGCATCGATGCTTTCGAACACGAGAAACAGCTCGACATCGCCTTCGCTGTTCACCCGGGCAAAATACGGCAGCCCTTCGTCACGGACATGGTGGTACAAGTCAGAAAAGGCAGACGCTTCAAGGACTTCCCCCATCGTGCGGGAAGATGGCGACGCAAGCGTCGGGTCTGGTGAAAAAACAGGGCGAAACGACTCGCTCACTCCCTGTTCTCCCCTTTGCCAAGCCCCTTGATCGATGGCCAGCTGGCAATGTCCGCAAGCAGCGTGCGGTCCGTCGCATCGATATGGACCGGCGTGACCGTCACATACCCTTGTTTCATCAGCCAGTAATCCTCATCCGTATCCGGGATGTCCTGGTCCGGATATTCGCGCTGGAGCCAATAGCCGCCTTCCTGGTGGTGGTACACATCGGCGTAATGGTTCAGCGAAAGCGATGCGGGACGAACTCCCTTGATGTCGGCGAGCGGCAGATGCGGCACATTCACGTTCCAGAACACATCGGCAGGCAATGAGCGCAGGCGTGCCTTCTCCGCCAATTCCGCGAGAATCGGACTGACGATTTCTTTCGCTTGGCCATAGTCCTCCCCATGGAAGAAATTGTCGTACGACAGCGCTACCGCCGGCACCCCAAGAATCACCGCCTCGCGCGCCGCGCTGCATGTCCCGGAGTAGTAAATGTCCCGTCCCAAATTGTTGCCGACGTTGATGCCGGAAAACACGATGTCCGGCTTTTCTTCCCCATATAACAAAAAGTAGGCGGCCTTGACGCAGTCAGCCGGATTCCCATTGACGGCCCACGCTTTTACCGGCAGCCCATAAAACGCATGTTCCCTGGGCGCAAGCGCCTCCCGATACGTAATGCCGTGGCCGACCCCACTTTTCTCCTCTTGGGGCGCTACTACATGAATCTCCGCATCCGGGATGGCGAGCAACGCTTCTGCAAGCACACGGATTCCCTGGGCATTGATCCCATCATCATTCGTAACCAAAATTCGCAACATCCGCTATTCCCTCCTCGTACGCTTGCGGTCATTGTCAATCAATCGGATGGCCATTCCCGTGTGCCGCATGATCACCGCCATGCGGACTGGAAAAGGCTTTCCGAAACGAAGTTTTTTTAACTGTAGCATTCCTGGCGAAAAAAAACCACCGTCACGGTGGTTTTCTGGAACTGTTGGGCAATTACGCCCGCTTGCGCTGCCTGCCGCTAAGCTGGAGCGCTCGCAGGCCGGAAACATGGGCAGCGGCCATCGAGGTGCCATCCAATACGCGGTAGCCTTTATTCAGCCAGGTGGATTTGATGGCAACGCCGGGCGCGTAGGTCCTGACTTTGCGTCCGCGCGAGCTGAATTCAGCCATTCGTCCTTGCTGGTCAATGGCCCCAACCGCGATTACATTCCGGTAAGCTGCGGGGTACTCGACCGCACCGCCGTTGTTTCCTGCCGATGCGACCATGATGATGCCTGCACGTGACGCCTGATCGATGGCATGCCGCATGACAGGGGAATCTTCGCTCGTGCCAAAGCTCATGTTGATGATGTGCATCTTGTTTTCGATCGCCCAGCTGATTCCCTCGGCAATATCGGCAACTTCCGCCGCCCCTTCTCCGTTAAATGCGTGAATATCGTATAACTCAACGCCGGGAGCGACCCCGACGATCCCTTTGTTGTCCATCACCGCTGCAATGGTGCCTGCCACATGCGTGCCATGCCCGTTCGTTTGGGACGATGGCCCCGCAAGCGACACGCCCCCTTTCACTTGCCCTTGCAAGTCAGGATGTTTGCGCGAGATGCCGGTATCAAGCACGGCCACGCGGATTCCCTCGCCCTTTGTCCGTTTCCAGAGCGCGGGCGCCCCTATGGTTTCCACTCCCCATGGGATGGCATCCGTCTCGGCCTGGCTTTTCGAGACAACCGGCGCATGCAGCTTCACGGTGATATTGTCCGACACCATATATTTGACTTTTCCCAATTGCTTTGTCAGCGATTCAACATATTCTTCCGGCAAAACAATCGAGCGTAGTGCGTCCAGATGGCGCAGCCCGAAAATGATGGCCCGCTCCTTGGCAAGGCACTCTGTGCAATGATGATAGCTTTGCTGTGTCAATAGTGTGAGAATCTTTTGCACCTGTTTACCCCTCCGACAAAGGAAATCCCTTTTTTGTTCATCGTATGAGCATGACAGGAGCCGAGAACCGGTCGATTCGCCTATTCTCCCACAATTTGTTGCCAACGCTCGCGCCACACGATGCCATCGGCAATCCAGCTTTCCACCTGCTCCTGCTTGTCAGCGGGAATTCCGAGGAGCACGGCGATGCGGCGAATTTCGCATTGCTCGGCGACGGAGAGCTTGCGGTCAATCAAAGCGATATGGTACAGCTGCCGTATCACAGTTAGTTTGGATGTCAAGTCAAGCGGAAGCATCTCCTCGACGATTTCTTCCGGCGATTTCGGATGGTCCAAATCGTCCATCAATACTTGCCGTTCGCGCAAGTTGAAATGTTCGTTATTGACCATCTGCGAAATGCTTGTCATCTCTTTCATACCCATATATCCATCCGCATGACCGACGCAAATCATTAAACGGATTGAAGCAAATAGCAATTGTTTATCTTTAATCAATGTTGGCAATCTGTATCACTCTCACTTTTTTATTCCTTTTCCTAATTATACGATGAAAAAAGAAAACGGTTGCAAAAAATTGTGTCAGAGTACAAAACCCTTCCCCGGTAATTGCAGGGAAGGGTTAATTTTCCACAGCTGGAACCGGCAGTTTGCGGATCAGCACACGGGTAATGCGATAATGGTCAACCTCGGTGACCTCGAATTCGTACCCATCCTTTTGAACAACATCACCGACGACCGGAGAATGATCGATCTGCATATAAATCCACCCTGCCAGCGTGTCCACCTCGGACGATTCCAGGGTAATCTCGAGAAAATCGTTAACTTCTTCCAACAGCATGCGGCCATCAAGCGAAAGTTCGTCATTCGTCCGTTCGATTTCCGGACGCTCGTCATCGAATTCGTCCTGGATGTCGCCGACGATTTCTTCCATTATATCTTCAAGCGTGACCAGACCTGCCGTCCCGCCGTATTCGTCGATCAAAATGGCCATTTGGCCGCGCTGTTTTTGCAGCATCGTCAACAAGGTGCTGATCGAGATCGTTTCCGGAACACTGAGAACGGGACGCATGATGTTTTCCAGATCCTCGCTTCTGTCCTCCAAGACAGAGGTCAGCAAGTCTTTGATGTGCAGGACACCTCTCACATGGTCCTTATCGCCGTCGACCACCGGATAACGGGTGAAGCGGCCGTTTCTCACCAGCTCGACATTGTCCTGAAACGGGTCGCGCAAGTTCAGCACGGTCATATCGGTTCGCGGCACCATGATTTCGC
The DNA here is from genome assembly GCF_052072235.1 of Brevibacillus fluminis. Lineage (GTDB taxonomy): Bacteria > Bacillota > Bacilli > Brevibacillales > Brevibacillaceae > Brevibacillus_D > Brevibacillus_D fluminis_A. The sequence continues at coordinate 3,924,599 of NZ_CM125436.1, forward strand.
GCGCCATCGTCTCGGAAAAATCAAAGATATTATCCACCAGCATCAATTCCGTTTGATCGATATAGCCGCTTTTATGGCTTTCGTTGACCAGAATCCGGATCTCTTCCTCTGTATGGGCCGCCTCCTGGACTTGCGTCGAAATGCCGAACAGCCTCAAGATCAGATTGGCCGACCAGTTGAGAAACGCGATGAACGGGTACATGATGCGATAAAACCATTGGATCGGACGCGCCACATGCAAGGCGATCCACTCCGACCGTTGAATCGCAAGCGACTTGGGGGCAAGCTCCCCCATCACAATGTGCAGGAAGGTAATGATGGCAAACGCGATGATCCCCGAAATCGTCGTCGTCCACGGCTCGCCGACACCAAAATAATGAAAAAGCGGATCAAGCAGATGGGCGATCGCCGGCTCGCCCAGCCAGCCAAGCCCGAGAGAAGCGAGGGTGATGCCCAGCTGGGTCGCAGATAAATACGCGTCCAGATGGTGGATCAGCCGCTCCACATGCCGAGCCTTTGCATTGCCCTCGGCAATCAGCTGCGTAATGCGAGACTCGCGTACCTTGACCACAGCGAATTCGGTTGCCACAAAAAAACCGTTCAAAAACACCAGAATGAGCACGAACGCGAGCCGCAGCAAAATGCTGCCCACACCATCCTCGATCACACAGCCTCCTCCTCTCTTACGCTCGTATGTAGGGGTAGTTTGTCCGATCTGGCGCCGCTTTATCGCAACAGGAAAAGCCCTGCGACGCTCCTTTACAGACCGCGCAGGGCTATGGCTTTTTGCTATTGATTTCGGATCAGACGACTTTCCATTCAGCGAATCACTATGTGCAAGACCTTACGCAGGAAAACTCCTTTCTTGTTGTTGGAAATCAATCACGCTTCAGTGCTTTCTCACCAACGACCACACAGGTGCTGTCCGGCTGCCCTCCCTTTCCAAAAGATCCAGCGATTGAATCGCTGTAGGTACATCGTACAAAATTTTCTGAATCTTGTAAATCATTTTCTTGCACTAGGCTTCATATTTTTGCAACAGCTTGTTCCTTTTATTGGCCTTGTTTTTTCGGGCGTTTTTTTGTCCATTGGTTCATGGTTATGGTACGATATGACTAGTAAATCTATGAGGTGAACGAACGCATGGCGCACCACCCTCATCTTCCGCTCATCGTGCAAAGCGATCGAACGGTTCTGGCTGAAGTGCAGAATCCGCTATTCGCCGAGGCGACCCGCTCGATTGCGCGATTTGCCGAGCTGGAAAAAAGCCCGGATTATATCCATACCTACAAAATCACGCCGCTCTCGCTCTGGAATGCAGCAGCCAGCGGAATGACGGCCGCCCATATTTTGGACGTGCTTTACGCTTACAGCAAATTCGACGTGCCGCTTTCATTAGTCGCAGAGATTGGCGAGCAAATGAAGCGCTATGGCTTGATCCGGCTGGAAAAGCATGAGGAAGCGTTGCTGTTGAAAAGTGATGATGGCCACGTCTTGCCACAGCTGTTTCGTTATCCTTCGCTTGCCCGTTATGTGGAGGCCGAGTTGTCCACTCGTTGTTACCGGATCGCTGCAGCAGCACGCGGGGAAATCAAGCAGGAGCTGATTCGCCTCGGTTACCCTGTGGTTGATTTGGCCGGCTATGCCGCCGGAGACAGCTTGCCTGTTCAATTAAAGACAGTGAGCGCCAAGGGACCGTTTCAGCTGCGCCCGTATCAGGCGGAAGCGATTGAAAGCTTCTATGCGGGCGGTACCGTCTATGGCGGAAGCGGCGTGCTGGTGCTGCCGTGCGGGGCAGGCAAAACGATCATCGGCATCGGTACGATCTGCAAGCTGCAGACGGCCACGCTGATTTTGACGACCAATACGACATCGGTCCGCCAGTGGATTGCCGAGCTGCGCGATAAAACCAACCTCGATCCGGATTTGATCGGCGAATATACCGGCGAGCGGAAAGAAGTCAAGCCGATTACGGTGACAACGTACCAGATGCTGACGTATCGCAGCCGCGAGGACCAAGCGTTCCCGCACATGGACCTGTTTACCGGCGATCACTTCGGCCTGGTCATCTATGACGAGGTTCATCTGTTGCCCGCGCCTGTTTTTCGCATGACGGCTGGTATTCAGACAAAACGACGTCTCGGCCTGACTGCTACGCTTGTTCGCGAAGACGGTCGGGAGTCGGACGTCTTTTCGCTTGTCGGCCCGAAAAAATATGATATGCCTTGGCGGGAGCTGGAAGCGCAAGGCCATATCGCCCAAGCTGTTTGCAAGGAAGTGCGCGTCCCGATGCCGCCGCAGACGCGCGAAGCATATGCCTTTGCCACAGCTTCGCAGAAGACGCGGATCGCGGCTGAAAATCCATACAAGCTGGAATGGTTAAAGAAATTGGTGCGTAACCATGCCCATGATCGTATACTCGTTATTGGGCAATATCTGGATCAGCTGGAGCAGGCAGCAGAAGCGCTCCAGGCCCCGCTCATCACCGGAAAAGTAAAGGAAACCGCGCGCGAAGAGCTTTACCGCGAATTTAAGGAAGGAAAGCTCCCCGTGTTGGTCGTTTCCAAGGTGGCAAATTTCGCCATCGATCTTCCGGATGCAAATGTTGCCATTCAGCTTTCCGGCACATTCGGTTCCAGGCAGGAGGAGGCGCAAAGGCTCGGGCGTATTTTGCGGCCAAAAGAGGCGCAAAATCAAGCCCATTTCTATACAGTGGTGACGAGAGATTCGCGTGATCAAGATTTTGCGAGGCAGCGCCAGCTGTTTCTCGTAGAGCAAGGCTATCAGTACGAAATTTTTGAGGCAGATTGAAACGTTCCAAAAACTATCACGTCAGATAAAGGGAAGGGAGGCTGGCAGGTCGATGCAAACCGATAGCGACATTATCCAACGGATTTTGCAAGGCGATACTGAAGCTTACCGGGAAATCATACAGCGCTATCAGCACATGATTTTCGTGTTTATCTATAAAATGGTAAACAATCATTCCGATGCGGAGGATCTTACGCAGGAAGTGTTCGTCAAGGCGTATGAAAAGCTGTCCTCCTATCGCGGCGACAGCCAATTTTCCACGTGGCTGCACACATTGGCCCGGAACCGAACGATCGATTTCCTCCGGCGGCGCAAATTCCACGATTCCGATGACCAGCTAGCCTACGTGCCGTCGCAGGTGCGGCACGAATCGCCACAGGAATCGCTTATGGTAAAAGAACGCATCCGCGAGATCGAATCGGCTTTCGGCAAATTGTCCGAGTCTTACCGCGAAGTCATCGTGCTGCGTTGCACGCATGAGTATCCATTCGACAAAATTGCTTCACTCCTCGGAGTGGCAGAATCAACGGCCCGCGTCCGCTACCTTCGTGCTCGCCAAGAACTTGCGAAACTACTACAACATACGGAAGGAGGGCTCGTTCATGAATTGCCAGGAATTTAGGAGCAAGTGGGAACTTTCCACAGATGACGCTATATATGCGCACATTGAAACGTGCGAGGATTGCCTCAACTGGATCGAAACATCCACAAGTGCATTCGAGGAGGCGATGTTCTTGAAAGAGTATCCCGCTCCCTCCGCCCAGCTCGAAGACCGGATTATGCAAGCCATTTACCAAACATCCGGCAGCAATAACGTGCCGCTTTCCGCGACCGTTTTGCCGGCCGCCGGTGACATTCAGGTACAAAAGCCGAACAAGCGACGTTTTTTCGTCCCGACATGGGTAGCAGCTGCAGGCGTGGTCGTCGCTGTCGGCCTGATCGGTGCCCCGTTTTTGACCGGCAATCAAAGCGAGCAGTTTGCCGAGGTTGCTACCGCTCCGGCATCCGGGACCCAAACCCAGAGCGGCACAACGGCGAGTGAAGCCGCCCAGCCCAAGTCACCACAGCCATTGATGGCCCCAACCACAGCCGCAAATGACGCGCAAGCCGGGCAGCCTGCCGCCGCAGACCAGCTCGCGCAGGCATCGACCGGAACGGAGGCCGCAGCGGCTAACAAAACCGCAGCACAGGCAAAAACAGGGGCAGCAGCGGGCGGCGATGTCAATGCAGCAAGCGCGAAAAAAGCGGTACCGTTTCTTTCTGAGCAGGCCGCTGGGCTGAACGCCCCTGCCGATGAAGCGAAGCTCGCACTGACAGCGCCAAAAACCGACGCCCCGGCTTCCACAGCACCAAATGCGCACACGACGCTGCCGGCACGGAGCAAGACGCCGCCAACGATGGTCAACAAACAAGCTGCGACGCCACCAGCGGCAGCCAGTACCACTGCGCCAGCGATTGCGGACAGCAACCACGCGATCGCATCGATCCAGGCAGAGGGCGAAAACACAGCGGCCGCATTTGTCGGACCGCAATTGCCGGAAAAGCAACCCGATTCGGCACCGGCAGAAGCGGGAGAGGTGACGGCGAAGCAGGCGCTGGGACCTGAAAACCCCATCACGCTTTCGACCTTCAACGATGTCGAAACAGCTGTACAAGCATCGGATCTGCCTGTACCGACGTTGGCCAAACTGCCTCCCGACTATGCCTTGAATATGTTGACGGTGCAGTACGAGTCGCAAACGAGCAAGCACGTCACCAACATTCAAACGATCTATCAGCTGGCAAACAGCGGCAAACGGATTACGATCGACACGACGCTGCAGCAAGGAAAACGCAGCTTGTCCGTTCCCGGGGAATTCAGCAACACCCAGGTATTCCAGATCGACGGGGAGCAGGCAATCGGCGTCACTTTCAAGGACAGTGCGGAGCCGTCCGCCAACAAGAGCGCGGTCTACTATCAAGCGGTGAAAGGCGGCCATTCCCTCTACATCGTTGTAACCGCCGACGGCATTCCGCTCAATGATTTGATGGAAATGACCAAGCAAATCACCTGGAAAACGAAATAACCGACCGCAATCCAAAAAAAAGCGACGAGGCTGGAATCCAGCGCTCCTCGCTTTTTTTGTGCTCAAATGCCCTCAACGATCCGTTTTGCCCGCACCGCCACCTGCTGCAACAGCTCTTCCTCGTCAATCGTGGTCAACTGCCGATTGCGCATGAGCACCTTGCCGTTGACGATCGTCGTGTCGACGTCCGCCCCGTTTACGCCGTAGGCGAGCAGCGACTCGAGATTGTGGAGCGGCTGCAAATGCGGCTTGTTCAGATCAACGAGAATAAGGTCGGCTTTTTTTCCTACCGCAAGCGTCCCCACTTGATGAGCAATGTTCAGCGCCTCCGCGCTGCCGACAGTGGCCATGCGCAATACTTGACGAGCCGGAAGCACCGTCGGATCGCCGTGCTCCAGCTTCTGCAGCCACGTAGCCGCCTTGATTTCCTCAAACATGTCGATGGTAGTGGCGCTGCCTGAGCCGTCCGTCCCCATCCCGACCGTGATCCCTTGCTCCAGCATGTGCCGCACAGGCGCGATTCCGCAGCCCAGCTTTGCATTGCTGACCGGGTTATGCGAGACGCCGCCGCGCATTCCTTTCAACAGGCGAATGTCCTTGAGGCTCACATGCACGCTGTGCGCAAGCAGGACGTGCAACCGCTCGAACAGGCCGACATCATACAAATATTCCGCAGGCGTCCGGTTGTATGCCGCACGGATTTTCATCACTTCTTCCACCGTTTCGGCCAGGTGGACATGGATCGGCTTGTTCATCTCCTCCGCCAATTTCACAACACGCCGAAACGGTTCAGGCGGACATGTGTAAGGGGCATGCGGGCCGAACATCGTTGTGATCCGTCCGTCCGCTTTCCCGTCCCACCGCTCGATCAAATCAAGCGCTTCGGCGAGTCGCCTACCGCCGTCGTCCTCCAAAAACACCAGCCCTCGCGTCAAGGAAGCCCGCATCCCCACCTCGGTCACAGCCTGGGCGATTTCGTCCATATGAATATACATATCGGCAAATGCGGTCGTCCCCGATTTGATCATCTCCGCCATGGAGAGCTTGGCTCCCCAGTAAATGTCCTCCGGTGTCATCCGTGCCTCGGCAGGCAGCATCTTCTGCTCCAGCCACTCCATCAGCTTGAGGTCATCCGAAAAGCCTTTCAGCAAGCTCATCGGCGTATGCTGATGCGCATTGATCAAACCGGGCAGCGCCACCATGCCTTTTCCTTGGATCACGGTGTCAGCCGGTTCGTCGATGGACGCTGCCATCTGCTTGATTTCATCGTGTTCAATCAGGATGTCTCCGTTGATCGCCGGACCGTCCCCTTCCATGGTGAGAATCCAGACGTCTTTGATTACCGTTTTCATCGAAACATTCCTCCCAGTTTCCTGTCTTCACTAGGAGCATAACGGATCACGCGGCGTGAAGGTCAACCCGCTCTTTTTTGCGCGAAAAACGGGAACACGATCCTGTTCGGCGCATTTGACTCTGCGTTTTTGCGCCTCTTCATCCGATTCTGCTTGCATCAGACTGTGACGCTACGTCAAGGTTTCATGCACCTTCGACAAACAAAAAAGCGCGTCATGGCGCTTTTCGTGCCACAACCCGCTTGCTTGCTTACGACGTCACATCCCGTTTGATAAAGACCGTATAGGCGACAATCAGCGCGACCGCGCCCCAAATGCCCAAGACTGTCAAGGAAAAAGGCAGCGTCATGCCTTTGATCGGCGGCAACGTCCCGGCGAGGTAATCGGTAATTTCCAAATTGACGTTGAACAAATACTTCGCGGACTCCCACGACGCAGCCATCTGCGTCAAAATCGTCCCGCTGATGAGTGCCGCCATCATGATGCCCATTCCTGCAGCCGCGCTGCGGACCAAGACCGACACCATGAAGGTGATGCATCCGACCACAATGCAGACGAACCAGGCCAGTCCGTACTGCATTAGCAAGTAATACCATTGGGGCACCATGAATACGCTGGAGGTGTCCAACTCCCCGCCGACGACCTGAAATCCGGTCAACACCGGCATGTCCCATCCTTTGTAGCCAAAGACGACGCCTGACATCAGATAGGACATGAACAGGCTCAACACGACCGTGAGCGAAATGAACAGCAGCAGCGTCAACAGCTTGCTGGTCAAAATTTTCCACCGCCGGATCGGACGGGTCAGCAACAGCTTGATCGTCCCCTCGCTATGCTCCGACGAGACGATGTCCACCGCGAGCACGACGATGATCATCGGTAAAAACAGAGAGACAGCCTGGTCCATGAACCCTCTGGCAAAAGTCGGTCCACCCGGCGCATTCGGATCGATATCGTGATCCAAATAGTATTGAAGCTGCGTAATCTTGATCTTGATAAAGTCCCGCCACTCGTCGGGCAGTCGGCTGGAACCGAGCCGGTTTTGCATGTCGGTAATCTGCTGGCCGAGCAGCACGTGCCAATCCTTGGTTCCGAGCCGCTCCTCCGCCGTAACCGAGGAGCGGTATTGCGCATAGGTAAAAATCGGGATGAGAATCGCCAAAATCAGCACGACGACGAGGAAGCGTCGCCGGCGCAGCAGCTTCAGCGTTTCATTATGTACAAGTCCTGTCATGCCTGTCCCCATTACTCCACCCCTCCTGCCGTCAATGTCAGGAACAGGTCTTCAAGCGTCACCGTGCGCGTTGCGATGCCTTGCACCTCGATGCCGGCCTCGACCAGCGCCCTGTTCGCATCGCTAATCCGCTCCGTGTCCATCTGGCATTTCACTTTCTCCGGCGTTGCTACCCATGCTTCCCTGACGTAAGGAAGCTTTTGCAAACGCTCGATTGCTTCCTTGACCCGTTCGGCAGCAAATGTCCACTCCACCTGGTCCGCGTATTGTTCCATCAAGCTTTTGACCAGGCCGACCGAAATGACTCGCCCGTTGTTGATGATGGCCACCCGGTCGCACATCATTTCGATCTCGGATAACAGATGGCTGGAAATAAATACGGCCAAACTCTCCTCTTCCGCCAGCCTGCGGATGAATTGGCGCAGCTCGCGAATCCCGGCCGGGTCCAGCCCATTTGTCGGCTCGTCGAGAATCAAAAGGCGCGGGCGGTGCAACAGAGCCTGGGCGATGCCCAGCCGCTGCCGCATCCCCAGCGAATACGTTTTCACTTTGTCATCGATGGCGCGCGTCAAATCGACGAATTCGATAATCTCCTCGATTCGTGCATGGGACACGTTGCCGCTCATCCGTGCGAACGTTTCTAAGTTTTCGCGGCCGGTCATGAACTTGTACAGCTCCGGATTTTCCACGATGCAACCCACTTGGGCGATCGCGTGCGGAAACTGTTTTTTCAAATCATACCCGCCGATGCGGATTTCTCCGCCATCCGAGTCAGCCAGTCCCACCAGCATGCGGATCGTCGTGGTTTTTCCGGCGCCATTGGGGCCGAGGAAGCCGAACACTTCGCCGGCCACCACATCAAATGTCATATCATGAATGATCGTCTTGCCGCCGATCGCTTTTTTCAGACGGCTTACCGACAGAACGGTTTCTGCCAAGTTGTTCAACACCTTTCCCTGCTGCTTGCGCCACGCAGCCTGACTTTGCCTCGCAGAATATGGTACACTACCGAAGGTGAGAAGCTTTTCCTCATTATACCACTCCCATACCTTGAGTACACTTTGCGTTCGGAGGTGGCGCACATGCGCACAAGCGGACAATTTCTCTGGCGTTTCACAGGGGCGCTTGCCCTGCTTTCCTTTCTCGTTTTGGCCGCAGGCTTTGCTTTTGCCCTGAATCCGCAAATGGCGGCTCCAGGCGGCGTGACACCGGCTGTTCCCGGAGCAAACGGCACGACCGCGCCCGCTCCCCCACCAGTCATGCCACAAGGCAAACTGAACATCGTCACGCTCGGCGACTCGCTCACGCGCGGCGTCGGCGATGCCAACGGCCAAGGCTATGTCGGCCTGGTGCGCGATGCGCTTGCCAAAAAAACGGGCCAAGCTCCGATGCTGACCAATTTCGCGATCAGCGGACAGCAGTCGGGCGCCTTGCTGGAGCAGCTCGAGCTGACACAGGTGCGCGCCTTGCTGCCCCAGGCCAATCTGATCCTGTTCACGATTGGCGGCAACGATCTGTTTCAACAAAGCGGCGAGTTGGATGAGCTGGATGAAAAAAAATTGGCCCAAGCGCGGGAATCGCTTGCAGCCAATTTCAAAAGCATCGTCACGAAAATTCGTATGTTGAATCCGAATGCGCCGGTTGTCTACCTGTCGCTCTACAATCCGTTCGGCAACACCCAAGCCGCAAAAGAAACGATCCGTCCCGTGTTGGATTGGAATGCGGAAGCCGAACGGATTGCGGCAAGCTTTCCCAATGTGCTGGTCGTCCCGACCTATGACTTGTTCGTCAAAAAGGAAGCGAACTACCTATACACCGACCATTTCCATCCGAATGCCAAGGGCTATGCCCGCATGGCGGAGCGTGTCGTTCGGGCGCTTGAGTGAGCCTTGCGCTGGCCCATCCAGTAAAACAGGTTGCTTGCCGTCGACACGCACGCACAGGTGATGAACAGAGGGGCTCCGCCATATTCCGCGAGCAGAATCCCCCCCAGCCACGGGCCGAGGAATGACCCCAGGCTGCTGAAGCTTTTCGCACCGAAATACGTGCCGCGCATATGCTCAGGCGCCAATCCGTCGATAAAGACGTCGCCGGCCGTATAGGTGAGAATTTCCCCGATCGTAAAGACAACCATCGAAATGATGAAAACAGCCCAGTTGGTGGCAAAGGCATAGCCGATATCCCCCAGCGCATAGGCGACATTGCCGGCGATGATCGAGGTCAGCGCTGGCCTTTTTTCCATCCAGCGGGTAAACGGATGCTGCAGCGTCACGACGGCGAGCGCATTCACGCTCATCAGCACGGCAAACAGCGCTGCACCATTCGGCATCGACATCTCCGTAAATTTGGACAATGTGCTCGACATTTGCGAATATCCGAAAGCGCCGAGCGTCCCCCCCAGGATAAACAGGCGAAACGCCGCGTCCCCGCTGATCACGTTCCATGCCTTCCTGAATGTGACCGGTTCTTTTTTCTGCCCTTCGATCTGCTTGATGCCGAAATGGTTCAGTAGTCGCTGCAGCGAAAACGCGTACAGCAGATAAATGATCGCGGTGACCGTGAACGGCAGCGCCGATGCCTTCATCGCCAGAAGCGTGCCGATCAACGGCCCTACTGCAACACCGACGTTGATTGCGGTATAGCGCAGGGAAAAGACGCGGAACCGCTTCTCGGGAGCGGTCACGTCCGCCATCAAAGCCTGGGAGACCGGCTCATAGAACGAGCGGCAAAGCCCGCCCAGCAAATTGAGCAGGAAGAAAAACACGACGCCTTTCCCAAATGCGAAACCGAGAAAGACGAATGCCCACACATAGAGTGCTCCCAGCATGACACGGCGGCGTCCGATCATGTCGGAGAGCGCTCCCCCCACAAATCCGCCGATCATCCCCGCCAATGAACCAGCCCCGATGATCAGACCGATCGTCCCCAGGCTCATGTCGGTGTTTTTTGACAGGTAAATAAACAAAAACGGCATGCTCATCGAACTGGCAGCCCGCACAAAAATCGTCCCGATCACCAGGGAGTGGACAATCGGGTGAAACTCTTTGACAAACGCCTTTAGCCTATCCATGCTACACCTCACAAGTACATGCAACGATTGAAATGTGTTTTCCGAGAAAAATTTATTTTCCCAATTGTAGTACGATTGTAGTACCCGGGCTGGAAAAATGCAATTCCTCTTTTCACCGGCCACAAATTGTGTTATTTTAGTACCAAGTACTAATACTAGATAACAAAACGAACGGAGGTTTTTCCATGCAATCACTGGCACGCATTACCGCCATCGGCTCCCACGTCCCTGCCGGCGTGATGACCAATGACGATCTGGCCGCGCTTGTGGACACCAACGACGAATGGATCGTCCAGCGCACCGGCATCCGCGAGCGCCGCATCGCCCGGCCTGAGGAATTCACCAGCCATTTGGCGATCGCGGCCGTCGCTGATTTGGCGCAGCGGTACGACAAAGATTTGACTGACGTCGACATGATTTTGGTTTGCACCACGACACCGGATTACGCTTTCCCTTCCGTCGCCAGCATGGTGCAGGCCCATTTTGAGATGAAGCGAGCCGGGGCGCTTGATTTGAATGCGACCTGCGCGGGATTCGTTTACGGGCTGCAGGTCGCGGGCGGCCTGATTACATCAGGCATGCATCGCAAAATTCTCGTCATCGGGGCGGAAACACTGTCCAAAACGACCAATTATGAGGATCGCTCGACCTGCATTTTGTTCGGTGACGGCGCAGGCGCTCTGCTCATGGAGCGTGACGATAATCATGGCGGGTTCCTCGCTGCGATCAACAAGGCGGACGGAGCAGGCGGCAAACACGTGTATCGGACCGGCCTTTCCGCCACAATGGGCGATCTTGCAATGGAAGGCAACGGCAAAATCGTGCAAAACGGCCGTGAGGTGTACAAATGGGCGGTGAGCACCGTGCCCGTCGGAATGAATGAAGTCGTCGAGCAGGCAGGCGTTTCTCTCGCTGCGGTGGACTGGTTCATTCCGCATAGCGCCAATATGCGGATCGTGGAATCGATCTGCGAGCGCACCGGCTTCCCTGTGGAAAAAACGCTGACCAGCATGGAGTTTTTCGGCAACACTTCTTCGGCGAGCATCCCGCTCGCGCTCGACCTGGGCGTAAAGCAAAACAAAGTACAGCCCGGCGATCTGATACTGCTGTACGGTTTTGGCAGCGGGCTGGTGCAGGCTGGAAGTCTGATTCGCTGGCAGTAAACGTTCGGCGTTGCCCAGTGCAATGGAAAAAGGCGCTGCCTCGCAAGCTGGCAGCGCCTTTTTTCCATCTTCTATTATTCTTCTATTACGATCTTCTCTGCAATCTGTCCCTGCTCGTCCCATTTGATCGCGCGATAGACGGCATCATGGTAAAAGCTGAACCAGGCGTTGTCCGCGATCCCTTCCTTGATCAACCGCTCCTTGGCAAAAATGGAATCCATCGGATAATCGTCATAGGCCATTACCCACAGCGGATTTTGGTGCGCATGCGTTGGCAAAAGATCAGCCAGGTGCAGCAAAAGCTCGCCTCCGCTCTCCATGCGGATGATCGCATGGCCGTTGCTGTGTCCTCCCGTATGGATCATCCGGATCCCGGGAATGATCTCCGTCTCCTTCCCGTATGTGATGACCTGTCGCTCAATCGGACGCCAATTGTCCTCCCAATACGTATTGCGGGAGCGAATGTTCGGATTTCTCATCTCTTCCCATTCGATTTCCTGCACGTAAATCGCAGCATTGGCAAAGGTCGAGTACAGCTTGCCGTCGCTGATCGAGACAAGTCCGTTCGCATGGTCATAATGCATATGGGTCATCAGCACCATATCGATGTCATCTGTCGTAAGTCCCAACGCTGCCAACGATTCGCTCACATTGGACTGCTGGACGACGCCGAAGTTGCGCATTTGCTTCTCGGTCAACCGATCTCGGCCCAGCCCCGATTCGATCAGCATGCGTTTTCCCGCTGTCTCAATCAAAATCGGGTCAGCCCGCAGCGGAATCTGGTTCAGATCGTTATGCGGGTATCGCTTGCTCCAGAGCGGTTTTGGTACGACACCGAACATCGCTCCCCCATCAAGCTGCGAAACGCCCCCGTCAAGCCAAGTCAGCCGGAACTCTCCCACTTGCAGTCGATTCAATTGCCAACATCCTTCCTATCTATGAAGTTCGAAAAAAAAACACCCCTCAGGGCGCATGTTCACTTTTCCGTGATCATCACATGGTGAGCACAAGCAGCGACCTCTAGTAAAATATCGCTTGAAACCGCTTGCACTGTCAACTGTGTTTCCGTTTTCCGATGGATGAGTCTGAATTGGGCCAACTTTTCAGAGCCTTTGTACAAGCAAACCAATGTATGAACTGGATCAGCGCTGCCTCCAGCGATTAAGGTAAGTCCAGGTGACAGGGAAAACGTCCAATCTCCCAAACAAATCTTTTGTCCCTTCGCATATAAAAACTGACGCTTCCCGAGCAAAATGCCATTTTCGCTCATCATGTGCCACCTTCCGATCATCCAAAATAATTCAACGTGTTTTTATTTTGCAATGAATTTGCAGGAAAGGGAAGGGCTTCGACAAAACTTCTAATAACATGACAGAAATTAATCTGAAGCGAAAGAGCTAGATACTTTTCTCAATTATTCATTTATATTAAGATTTACTTAGTATGAATTTATTTTTAAAACGGAGTGACAACATGGAAGAAACGGTCAACCTTCCTCAACGTTTATGCATGACGCTCGATCATCAGCCTGACCAATCTCTGATGACGATTCACGCGCCGGCATGGACCTATTTTTCCAAGAGCCGAATCGAGGAACGACTTCAGGGATGGAGCGCCCTTGCTGTTGGCAATACGTTTCGTGTGTCTGTCGGGCAGCATTGGAAGAACGGGGAGCTCATCGTTTCTCTGCCAGCATTGCCTGAAGGATTTCTTCCGCTGCCCCGGTTGACTTGGGAAGACTTTTCCATCGATTCGGTGCGAACCATACTCGGACAGATTGGCCAAGCGCTGCAACAGCTGCATGCCAATGATTTTTATATGGGAATGATGCCGCTGGACTTGCTCTATGTTCATCCAATTTCACTTGAAGTGAAAATCGATGTCCAGCCATTTCCCACCGGCCACCCGTTTGCGCATTTTATTTTGCCTGACTTTCCGCAGCCGTTGGTATCACGGTATGCGCGTTTTCCGGAGTTTTCGGCAGTAGCGGATTTTTACGCCTTCGGTCAGCTTGTTCACTGGTTCCTGAGCGGTACCCTCGCTCACGAGGCCGGTTTGAACGAACGCGAAGCCGCTGCATTTCCCCCGGAACTCGCACGTCTCCTCGCCACCCTGTTGAAAACGCCAGAACGATTCCATTCCCTGGCCGAAATCTGCAATCATTTGCAAATCGATTTGAAATCGCTTCCTTCAGCAGCACCTGCCACAGGACGCCACTCTGCCCTCCTCCATCCGATCAGCTCGCCGATTATGCCCAAAGAGCAAGCCAAGCTGCGCCAGTTTTTGCGGCAACCGTCCAAACGCTTTCTCGGTCTGTTTTGTGAGGATGTGGCCCTGCGTCATGACATTTACTTTCAGCATTTGACGGAAGTGACGGATCGTCATTTTTGGTTCGTGGTCAAATGCAAGCATTTGCCGTTTTCTACCTTGCACGAGGTCATCTCGCGCTCGCTGCATATTACGGCCGACATTCTCCCGTCGGCTCGCCCGAAGCTACAGCAGCTGGCTCATCATTTCAGCCGCATCATCAATCAGCATCACGAAGGATTTCGCATCTACGCGGCCCTTGCCGATTGGGTGAACAGCTTTTTGCGTGAGATTTTACCGATCATCTCCAATCGGGCCATTTATTACGTATTGGAAGACTGCGAGCTGTTCGATGAGGAATCGCAAAAAGTATTTGTTCACTTTTGGCAAAAGTATGGCAGCAAGCTGACGGGTTTGCATATTTTATTCAGCGGTAAAACCAGACCGAGCCTCATTTCGGCCCGGATGATAACCGCACTGTCAGTCGGAGAAAAGACGCAGTCGCTCTATGAGCACCTTTTGCTCTCACAGCTTGGAAAAGCGGAGCCATCGCTGCTTGCCACACTGTCGGAAATGCTGGCCGTGGCGAAAGCGGACTTCCACCATTGCCCGCTTCTGCTCAGTGAATGGGTGCGGCAAGGCCTCTTGCAATTCGGAACAGATGGCTGGTTTTTGACGCCGAAGGCTGCGTATGGAGATTGGCCGCAAGAAGTGCGCCCCCTCATCGCACAGCGGCTGGCGAAATTGTCTGAAATGGAAAACAAGCTGCTCCGATTCATCGCCTGCTTGCCGCAGCCCGTCCGGATTCAAGAGCTGCTTGCGGCCAACAAGATGGAGACCCATGGGCTGTCCACGGCGCTCATCCGGCTTTCCCGCTTTGGACTTTTGACCGTCTACAGCGACAATCACGTCTATCTGCATGCTGACATCGCCCGGCAGGTATGGGAGGGGCACGGAAAACTCGCACGGCAGAAGTATCGGCAGAAGGCGCTGGAGATGCTGTACAAGGCGTATCCTGCCTCACTGCCGCCGCTGATTGAGCTGGCGCGGCAATCCGGCGACGAACGGCTGCTTTATTTTTTTCTGATCAAATATTACCGCCAAATCCGCTTCCTTTTGTCACTTCAGGATCGTCTCAAGCTGCTGA
This sequence comes from Brevibacillus fluminis, assembly GCF_052072235.1. GTDB lineage: Bacteria > Bacillota > Bacilli > Brevibacillales > Brevibacillaceae > Brevibacillus_D > Brevibacillus_D fluminis_A. Next base: position 3,939,749 of record NZ_CM125436.1, read on the forward strand.
ACGAATTGCGTGCCTTGCAATTGTCGCTTTCACGAAACAAAATCAATTGCTGGGACCGCCAGCTGTACATGGTCTTCCTTAGCCTGAATCAGTTCGCCGAAGCCGAGCAGACCGCGCTGCGCCTGTTCCAGCGCACCCGCGATGACTACGACCGCTTTTCGCTGATGCGGGTCCAGCTGTTTTTGAACCAGGTGGACTTGCAGCGATTGAAGCACGAGCTGAGCCAGTATGTGCAGGATGTGTCCAAGCCGCTGCTTGAACGATCCCGCGCCGCCGACTTGCTCTTGTATACGGATTCGTTTTCCCCGTTTGGCCGAGAAGATGCGCTGGCCATCGACCGGTTTTACCGCACTGAATTTTACCCGCGGCGCAATGAGGTGTCGGTGCGCAATTTCGCCGAGTTTTCGATCATCTACACGATCATGCTATTTCAATATTTTCCGGAGCAGGAAGCATGGGCGTCGGCGCTGTTGAACAAGCTGGAATCTTTGCTGCAGACGTCGCAGCACATCGACCTGTTGATCAATCTGTTCAACTGTTATATTTTCCACAGCAATGTCCACCTCTCCCGCACCTATAATCAGCGGCAGCTGGAGACATCGCGGCGGTACGGATACACCACCAAGGAGCAGCTAAGCTGCATCAATGGCATGGAGCTTTCCGTGTTTCACGGCGATTTGGCCGGATTCCGCTACCATATGGCACAGCTGCAGCAGACGGGCAATGTCAAGCGCTGGGACTTGCAGGAACAGCTGCTGATGCACCAGCTTTTATACGCCTGCGAGTGGGAAGACTGGAGGACGTTTGCAGACATCACAAATGAACTGGCGCGCAAGCAGCTGACGGATTTCAGTCAGCAGCAGCAAGCGCTGTATGAGAGCTACGCCGCCTACCGCAGGCGACAGCCCTTGCCTGAACCGTTCAAATGGCCGCTGCAAAACGAATTTTCGCTGTTTCAGGACGGGCTTTACCTGGCGGATGCAGGCGAGATTCAGGCGGCGATGCACGCCTTCAAACAAAGCATCGCCATGAACGGGTACCGGCTGCAAAGCGGTTGGGCCTACCGCGAACTCATCAGCCTCATGATTGCCCACGATTCCCCCGATACGGAACAGTGGCTCAACCGCTTTGAGGAGTTTATTTTGAACTATGGGTACCAGCTGTTTTGGCCCGATTTGTACCATGCGAATGCCGCCTGGTCGCTGAAGCGGGAAAACGCCCAGCGCGCCATGCTCTATTTGCGCAGAGCGATCAACGGCTATCAATTGATTGAAAAGACAGGCATGCAGGATCAGCTCAGCCACGAACTGAAGCGGATCGTCAATCCGGCGCTTCCGGAAACCATGCAAAAATGGGGCGCTGACCCGATGCTTGCACAGCTGATCACAGAGCGCGAGCAATTTCTGCATCAATCGCTCGACTTATCCGCGATCATTCAGCTGAGCCAGCAAGTCACCAAATCGTTGGAACTCTCCTCTACCATCCAGCGGCTGGTGCACGCGCTGTTCGAGTATTTTCCGATCCATCGTCTGTCCATTTGCTATCGCCTGAACTATCGGACCGAGACGGACACGTATTCCGCTTCCGGACTGATCGATGACGATGAGCTGTTCCGCTTCCAGATCGCGAAACGCAAGCTCGCCTGTCGCCGCTATACGCTGTACCAGCGCGATCAGCAAGCGATTACCGTTGAGGCGTATACGGCCAAGATCGACGGCAATGAGCTTTCCCACATGGAGCAGTTCCTCTCTTTCATCAAGCCGCATATCGCCAATACGCTTTTGTATACCGAGATGATGATCGACGATTTGACCGGTTTTTACCAGCGGCGCTATTTTATCGATCGGCTGACACAAGAGTTCGAGGTAGCCAAGCTGTACGGCCTCGACTTGTCCCTGATCATGATCGATCTGGACAACTTCCGCCGCGTCAACGAGTACGGTCATCAGGAAGGAGATAAGGTGTTAAAGGAAATCGCGGCCTTGGTGCGCAGCTTGCTCCGGAAAAATGACATCCCCGGACGGTATGGCGGTGAGGAGATGCTGTTGATCCTGCCGAAGACAGATGGCAAGGTCGCCCTGAAGCTGGCCCGCGAAATCCGCCAGGTCATCGAGGAATCAATCGCATTCGGGCGTCCGTACGTGGTGACCGCCAGCATTGGGGTTTCCTCCATCGAAACATGCAACGCCACATCCGTCGATGAGCTGATCCGTCTGGCCGACGATGCCGAAATCAGTGCCAAAACAACGGGAAAAAACAAAGTGGTCGCCGCCTGGCACTCAGCCGAATAGCACGGTTCAAAGCAAAACCCCCTGACCATTCAGGGGGTTTTGTGCATCATCAAAATATGCTCCAGGTCTTTGCATGCGGCTGCAGCCGCTGCGCGAGGGTCCGATTTCCCGCCGATTACAAGCAGCTCGCCCATTGCATCGGTCTCGACCAGAACCGCTTTCGTCGCGCCATTCACCTGTGCGAAGCTGTGCTCCGCCGGATAGAGGCGAGGCTTGACGCTTGCGCTGATCCCCTGTGCCGTCCGGCAAATCTCCCCGGTCAGCTTGGGGACGAGCTTTTGCTCGCGCCACTGTAGCATTTGCTCCGCCGTGATCCCGGTGATCCCTTCGCGTTCAATCTGTTCGAGCCTAAGCCCGGCATCAAAGAGCGCGTTTGCCAAGATCACCAGTTTGCAAGCTGTGTCCCAGCCTTCCAGATCAAAGCGCGGGTCCGGTTCCGCGATGCCGCGACGCTTGGCGTCTGCCACCGCGTCCGCAAAAGGCACGTTGTCCTGGTACATCTTGCTTAAAATGAAGTTCGTCGTGCCGGTGAAAATGCCGACGAATCGGCTCACCTCGCAACCGGCCAAATTGTACTCGGCCAAATCGATTGTGGGCAACGCCGCTGCAGTCGCCCCGCTGATTTTAAGCATCACCTGCTGTTCTTCGGCCAGCCGTTTCACCCCCGGATAATCGAAGACAAGCGCCCCTTTTGAAATCGAGATCGCATGCATGCCGCATCGGAGCGCTGTCGTGATGTATTCGTACGCCGGACCCCCTGTGACGAAATCAGTCGGGCCCGCTTCGATCACCACGTCGGCCCCGGAGCCTTGTAAAAATGCTGTGCCCGTATGTGCCTCCGATGCCTCCGGCGACGCTTGCAAGCCGCCTGAGGCCGCCGTGAGGGCCGCAAGCTGCGTGGCTGGCAGACCTTCCTGGCGATACAGCCCTTTTTTCGAGCCGCAGACCCCGACAATGCGCACGTCCGCCTGATAGCGCTGCAGATAGCGCTCCCGGCGCTGCCCGATCAGCTCCGCCACATGCCAGCCCACACGGCCGAAGCCCGTGATGACGATATTCCACTGTTTCACCTGACAGTCCTCCTACAGAAGCAGCAGCTTGCCCGTATCGGCCGCCCACTTGCCGAGCAGCTTTTGATAATGGGCCTGTTCCTCGTCGGACGGCATTTCCACGATGAAATGAAACGCCAGTACCGCCAGCTTCTCAACCGCTTTGCCCGGCTCCAGATACCGCGTCTTTTCCACCAGCGTCATTTCCGCCACGATCTGCTGGCCCGCAGCCAAAAGCTTCTGCGGATCGCGCTTCTCCTTTTGGCAATCGTACGTCACTTCAACTTCTACTTCATACAGGCCTTTTTCCAAAGGAAAGACATGGATCGTCGCCGTCGGCTTCCCCGCCTGGACCGCTTCTTCATTTTCCGCGAACAGCAACTCCACCTCATGCGTCTCTTCTTCCGCAATCAGCGACTGCTCCGTGCGCATGATCACTTCCACAATGTCACCGTGCTCGCTGAGCTGCTGCTCCAGATGACCGATCAATTGCTCCAACATCGTCATCCCCTCCTTCTTCCATCATGCTTCCTCGCATTCCATAAGTATAATTAGAAAACTTGGCTGCGCCAAGTGGCGCGGCCTTAGTTGCACTTATACTGGAGCGGGAGCGTCTCAGCTTCCGCTCTGTATTAGAAAACTTGGCTGCGCCAAGTGGCGCGGTCCTTCGTTGCGCTTATACTGGAGCGGGAGCGTTTCAGCTTCCGCTCTGTATTAGAAAACTTGGCTGCGCCAAGTGGCGCGGCCTTTCCCCATTCCCAAAAGAAAACCCCTCCGCTCAGGAGGGGGTTACGTTATCGATATTTTTGGACTGCAGAAACTCGCTCAGCCATGCACGCCGTACATCTTTGTTCGGACAATACCCTAGCAAATAACTGTCACCATGCATATATTTTTCCTTGATCCATTCTTTATGCTTGCGAAAGAATGCATGTTGGAAATCAAGCGGCATTTGTTGATACTCTTCAATTGCGGAAGGATTTTGGAGGAAAAACTCCTCGTCATACACCGTTTCTTCAGCGGGTTGACGACTGCACAGGTAAAAAAACAACACCACTAAAACTGAATTAATAATAAATTGTGTCATCCTTCAATCCCTCCCAAGTCCCTATGTCCGATAGCCGAACTCGAAAATGAATGCGCTTACACGATCTATTATCGGAACCATCCATTTCGTTCGACTTATTCGTATATTATTATCTTACCATGATTTTTGTGTTTGCAAACCTGAATTTTTCTGAAAATGAAGGGGGTAGAAAACCTGGCTACGCCATGCATTTTTGGCGGAGCCGCGGTTGCCCTTATACTGGATAAGAATTTTATAAATTCTTATCTGTATAAAGAAAAACATCACCCGATCAGGTGATGTTTGCGTCATTTGCTTATGATTTTCCCGTTTTATTGGACTTGTTTTCAGCGGGGGGTTGTGCGTTTCCTGAATCGGTAGAGGTCCCTGTTTGCGGAACCATATCTGGTGGTGGTGTCGTCTGCGACTGTGGTTGTGTCTGCTGCTGCGGTTGTGTTTGTGTCTGCGGTTGTTGTGTTTGCGGCTGCTGCATATCGGCAGGCGGCTGTTGATCCGCCGGCGGCTGCGGCTGCCCTTGCGCGGTGCCAGTTCCTTGCGGTTGAGCCGGCACAGCAGGGTCAGGCGTTGTTTGCCCCCCCTGCTGCTCTGGCGTTACCATGTCGGCCGGCGGTGTTTCCTGCTTCGGTGCCTCGGCAGGCTCCTGCTTTGTTTGTTTCGCCGGCGCTGTTTTTTGCACCGGCTTTTTTTTCGTGACCGTTCTCGTTGTCGTTGTCGTTGCTACATCATCATCCGATCCGTTGGAGATGATCGAATTGTTTAGCTTGCCTACATCTTCCGGCTTGATGCCCATCTCGGTCTGCAAGGTCGTGCGGATATTGTCCATCGTATCTTTCGGGAAGAACGTATACCCCGAATTGCCGCTCCAGAACGCGTCATTTTCCAGGCTCGTGATGGAGCTTGCACCGATCCCTTTGAAATCGTAGACGATTCCTTTGATCTTGTCAGGCGGCAGGTCGGTATGAATATGTTTTCCGGCGATATCGATTACATTGAAAATTTTGGTTACGCCATCAAGAGAAATCATCTTGTTCACGATGGCTTTGATAACTTCCTGCTGTCTGCGGTTGCGGTCAAAGTCATTGGAAAAATACTTGGTCCCACGGTTGTCATGGCGATGGCGCACATAGCCAAGCGCTTGCTCGCCATTGAGCAGCTGTTGGCCCGGGTTCAGGTTGATGTGGGTGTCATCGGTCGGGTCATCGTAAATGAGCTTGCGATCGACATTCACCTCTACCCCGCCCACTTCGTCGACGACTGCCTTGAAGCCATCGAAATCGACAGAAACATAATACTGGAGCGGAATCCCGAAAACCTCGCTCAACGTTTGCTTCGCCAATGTGATCCCGTTCACGACAGGCGTCTGGCCGTTACGCTCCGCCTCGCGTTTTTCCGCTTCACCGTTGGCGTAGACGGAATTGATTTTGTGATAGTCGCGATAGCCGGGGATTTTGATGCGCGTATCGCGCGGAATCGACAGCATCGTGACTTTTTTATTGACCGGATTGATGACCGCCACGATCATGACGTCGGTATTCATCGAGCCTGTCTCTTTTCGGGTGTCGCTTCCTAAAATCAACAGGGAGATCGGTTCATTGGCGTGGTACTCTTTGCTCAAGTTCGGGTCAACCGTCTGCACCCCGTCTTCCGTTTGGGACGAACTCGCCGCATTCAGCGCATTGTCCACTTTCCAATATACCGCGCCTGCCGCTCCACCGCCCACGATAAGCAGGAAGAGAAAAAGTATGGTAAAAAATCGTTTCCAATTCCGTTTCTTCTTTACCGGCTTCGCCTTGGTAGTCCGCTGGGGCGTCCTCCCGGGGTCCGGCATCCGGTTTCTTGCTGCCGAATCTCGCATATGTAATCAGACTCCTTAGTTACGTAATGCACTACCAAAATCATATGTGGTACATGGCGCCGTTTGCCTAATCGACAAAAAAAAACGATTTCACGCAGAACGTGATTGGCACGATCGAACGAAGCTATTGCGAAACAGACTTTTCCAAGCAAAAGTCTTCTAGTATTCTATCACAGGAATGTCTGGTTTTGTAGAAAAAAAATCCCTCTCCCCGTGTCACTCGACGCGAGTAGAGGAATTTTCTATCGTGAATTGTCGGTTTCGCCTAGCCTTGATTGGTTGGATCCGCATAATCCGCAGGGGGTGCTGCGGGCGTTGCCGGGTCTGTCGACGGTGTCTGCGGCGCATAATCCGCAGGCGGTTGTTCTGCCCCGGACGGCGGCTCCGGAGTCGGTGTCCCGCCGCCCATATCGGCTGGCTGCTGTTCCTTGCCCGTATTCGTCGATGGTGCAGACGGCTTGCCGGAAGGCTTCTTCGTCGGCTCAGCCGGCTGCTGCTCCACACTCGGCTGCTTGACTTCCGGTTTGGTCGTCGTAGTTTGCGTCTGCTTCGGAGGTGTTGCGACCGGTCTCGTTTTTTCATTCGCTCCCAGCGAAACGGAGTCGTTCAGCGGGCCGAGCGTTTCCGGCTTGATATTCATCTCCGTCTGCAGCGCGGTCCGGATGCTCGCCAGCTTGTCGTTCGGGAAGAACGTGTAGTTCATGTTCGGCCCACCAACCCAATAGGCCCCGTTTTCCAACGCGTTGATGGCGCTGGAATTGACTCCGGCAAAATCTTTCAGCACCCCTTTGATCTTGTCAGGAGGCATGTCGGTCCGCAAATGATCGCCGGCAATCTTCATAATATCGAGAATCTTGGTCATGCCATCAATCGTTGTCATCTTGTCCACAATCGCATGAATGACTTCCTGCTGCCTGCGATTGCGGTCAAAGTCGCTCGATTCATACTTCGCGCCGCGGTTGTCATGACGGTGGCGCACGTAGTCGAGCGCTTTGTCGCCGTCCAGCACTTGCAGCCCCGGGCTCAAATTGATATGCGTGCCATCCGTCGGGTCATCATAGACCAGCTTGCGGTCGACATTCACCTGCACGCCGCCCAGCTCGTCGATAATGGCCTGGAACCCTTTGAAGTCCACTTCCGCATAATATTGAACCGGGATGCCAAACACGTCCTCAAACGTGCTTTTCAGCAACGTGATCCCGTTCTCCGTCGGCTTCTGGCCTTTTTGCTCCGCGCGCTTCTTCTGGTTTTCGCCCAGCGCATAGACGGAATTGATCTTTTCATACCCGCTCGTGCCAGCCAGCTTGATCCGCGTGTCACGCGGAATGGACAGCATCGTCACTTTTTTGTTCACCGGATTGATCGTGGCCAACAGCATCACGTCGGTATTCAGGCCACCGCCGTTTTTCCGCGTGTCACGACCGATAATCAGCAGCGAAATCGACTTATCCGGCTCATAGACCGTGCTAAGGCCCGGCTTGACCGTCGCTACCCCGTCATTAGGCGTAGGCTGGCTCACATCCTCGACGATCTGGTTGAACTGCCAATAGAGTGCGCCCGCTGCCGCACCACCGCTTGCGACAAGCAACAAAAGCAGCAGCAGAAGGTTTTGCTTCCATCCGCGTCTTCTCCTCGGTTTTACCTGACGGGGCTCTTTTGGAGCATTTTTGTTGTTTGGCAGCCGTGTCGGCTTCGCCGCTTCTCCCATATGTATCAGTCTCCTTTATCTGGTTGTTAGTTTCGACAAAAAAAGAAAAATTCCCCCTTCTTCGTCTATTTGACGAAGAAAGAGGAATTTTGTTACAGCAGGGCTGCACCTTTCGGGTGAACCGCGTTATTGCAGCCCTTTTGGCGCTTGGCTGAAGCCTTGCACAGGTCCGTCTTTTTTTGGCTGCTGCGAACGGTGCGCATCGCCGCCTTGACGGACATGGCTCTCTTGCTTGCCGTTGATGTCATTTGACTTTTTCTCCATAGCAAATCGCCTCCTTTGCCGCAAACTTGCTTTAGTTTGTGATGAAAGAAGGCGGGCTATCCAGCCGCGCGGACAATTCTTGCCGCTTGTCGTGGATGAGAGTTACCCCTTGATCCGGTAAAACGCGCACGCATTGGCATATACGCGCTCTGCGACCAGTTCTCTCGCCAAGCCTTTCAGCTCTGCCAGCTTCGCCACTACGTCAGCAATCATGGCCGGATGGGTCATCCTTCCGGCAAACGGGCCTTCAAACGGCCACGGTCCATCCGTTTCGACCATCAGCTGCGAAAGCGGATAGAAGCTCGCCAGCGCTTGGATGTCTTGCTCATACAGCACATCCGGCGTCAGCGAAATGTAATATCCGTTGCGGATCATGCGCTCTGTCGTTTCCGCCGGTCCTTTGTACCAGTGAAAATGCGCGCGATTCACCCCGTGCTTTTCCAGCAGGTCGCACGCGATGGCAGCGTCATCGTAGACGGCGTGCAAAACGATCGGCTTATCAAGCTCTTTGGCTAACCGAATGAATGTATCCAAAAGCTCAACATACGGATCAAGCGCAAAAGCCTCTCCCTTCTCTTCCATCTCCTGCCGCAAATAATACGGCAGCCCGACCTCGCCGACCGCGACCATTTCCGCCGCGTGTTCCCGAATCCATGCCAAAAGCTGCTCCTGTTCGTGCAGCGTCGGTACAGCCTGTTCAGGATGATACCCGTATGTCGGAAAAACAAGCGCCGGATGCTGCTGCGCAAGCGCGCTCGTCCGCTTGGCGGAGGCGAGATCCATCGAGACGGCGATCATGCCGCTTACGCCAGCACGGGCACAATCGAGCAGCAACTGCTCCTGTTCTGCCGGCTCATACTTTTCCAGGTGAATATGCGCGTCAATCCCTGCCTTCATTTGGCCTCACCTGCCTCAAGCGCGTGTACGACACTGTTTCGCTTCAACGACTCATACAATTCTTGCCGCAGCAGCTGGAATTCCTTCGCGTGCATGATCTCCTCCCGGCGCGGACGGGCAAAAGGCACCTTCAGCTCTTGCAGGACGCGCGTCGGCTTGTTGGACAGGACATACACCCGATCCGCCAAATACAGCGCTTCCTCGATGCTGTGCGTGACGAACAGGACGGACCGCTTGTTCGCTTCCCACAAATCCAGGAGCCAATTTTGCATCTCCTGCCGCGTCAGCGCATCGAGCGCGCCGAACGGCTCATCGAGGCACATCAGCTCCTGGGGGGACAGGAGCGCACGGGCAAATGAGGCACGCTGCTGCATCCCGCCGGAGAGCACATGCGGATACTGTTGCTCATAGCCCGCAAGCCCCACTCGACCCAGCCACTCCCGGGCCAGCCGCAGCGATTCTCCTTTCGGGTAGCCCGCGACTTCCCTCGCCAAAATAACATTTTCTTCAATCGTACGCCACGGCATCAGGGCCGGCTGCTGCGGCATGTAGCTGATCAGCCCTTTCGTCCCCGTCACATCGCTGCCATCTTGCACGATGCGGCCAGTGGTCGGCGCCAAAAGACCGCCGATCAAATGAAACAAGGTGCTCTTTCCGCTGCCGGACGGGCCGAGGATCGCGACGAATTCGCCCACACCCACGGTCAGACTGATGCCATCCAGCACCCTCGTCTCTGTTTTGCCATTCCGAAAGCTTTTCACGATGTTTTGTAACTCAAGCTTGATTCCGGACACGCGCGCCCCTCCCTTTGATCAGCCATTTTTCCAATAGAAGCACGGCGGCGAACATCACCAGACTGAGCGCAAAAATGACCATCAGCGCGACGAAAATCCGATCCGTACGAAACGATGATTTGGCAAACAGCATGTAATAGCCGATCCCTTTGTCGGTGCCGAGCCATTCCGCGATCACCGCCCCCATGACACTGTATGCCGCTGTAATTTTCAGCCCGGCGAAAAAATAAGGGAGCGCATTCGGCAGCTCCAGCTTGAAAAACAGCTGGCGCCGGTTGGCACCGATCATGTTCATGTAGTTGTACATGGACGGGTCGGTCTGGGCAAAGCCGTCGAGCGTGGCAATGACAACGGGAAAAAAGCAGGCGAGCAAAATCACGATCATCTTGGGCAAAAGTCCATAGCCGAACCAGATCATCAAAAGCGGCGCCAGGGCGATGATCGGAATGTTTTGGGTCAGAATCAAAAGCGGATAAAACCCGCGCTTGAACCCGGGGATCAGGTGCAGGATGCACGCGATGACCAACCCTGCGGTCCCGCTCAGCAAAAAGCCGGCGAGTGCGATTTGGGACGTCGCCCACGTGTGCATGCCGAGGCGCGGCAGCTCCGATAAGGCTTCGCGCAAAATGTCTGCCGGGGAAGGCAGCAGCCACTTTTCGATACCAAACAAGCTGACAGAAATCTGCCAGCCCAGAATGAAAAGGAAGACCACCAAAAGTGGTGGCCAACTCGTTTGAAGCCATTTCATACCGCTTTTCATCGGTATTTTTCCGTTAATTTGTCCATCGAGGCACCCGATGGCTTGAACAAGATTTTGACCTGTGAAATGACGCTGGGGCTCCCCATCTCCAGCATCGCTTCATTCATCCGTTTCACGATGTCCAACAGTTCGTCCAGATCGCCCTCCATCGTCGTTTCCAACGGATTGACCACGTATTTGACCTTGGCTTGGTCGATGATCTCGATGGCCCGGTCGACATACGGGATGACATCCTCATTATCTTTCGTTCTCGGCAAAATCTGAATGCTGACAAGTGCATTCGCCATATTCGCATCACTCCCGCTCGCTTTTATTCAGGAAGGAACTGGTTCGTAAACGCCCGATCCGCGTCGAGCGGCTTCTCCAAGAGCTTGTGGTCGAGCATCCAGCTCGCATAGTTTTCCCATACCGCTTTTTTCTGCTCGCCCCAGCGCGGTGCATCGTCCTTGTAGCGCGGCGAGAGCCATTTTTGGCTCGCATGGACGAGATTTTTGTCCAGGTCAGGCGCTGCTTTGCAAAGGATGTCCGCCGCTTCATCCGGTTTGTCGATCGCAAACTGATAGCCTTTGGAAACCGCGGCCATAAATTTTTTGACCACGTCAGGCTTCTCTTGAATCATTTTTTCATTGGTAACGAGAACAGGTGTGTAGTAGTCCAGTTTTTCCGAGTAATCCTTCAAGTAGATCATGTTCATCGGCTCTTTGCGCTGCTCCGCCTCAATTCCGGTCCAGCCGTAGTAAATCCAGGCGAAATCGATGTCGCGCTTGACCGCCGTGAAGTAATCGGCGTCACCGATGTTGACGATTTTGACTTTGCTCGCATCCGCTTGCTGCCCTTGCATCAACGACTCGATCATGGCGTTTTCCGCAGGCGAGCCCCAGCCGCCGTACGTTTTGCCTTCGAAATCTTTCGGCGTTTTGATGTTTTTGGCGACAGGAGAAGCAAACCCGGACGTATTGTGCTGGATCACAGCCGCGATGGAAACGAGCGGCACGCCTTGAATGCGGGCCTGGGTGACGCCTTCCTGATAGCTCACGCCGAATTCTGCGTTACCCGCGCCAACCATCTGGTCCGCTCCTGTCTGTCCCGGCTGGATGATTTGTACATGGAGTCCTTGCTCCTTGAAAAAGCCTTTGTCCTGCGCGACATACAGCCCGGTATGGTTGGTGTTCGGCGTCCAGTCCAGCACCACCTTGATGTCAATCGGCTTGCCCGCGTCTTGTGCAGGCTGACCGGCAGCTGCCTGATTGCCCGTCGCAGGCGGCTGTGCGCCTTGCGAGCATCCGGCAAGCGCCAGGAACGTACCCAACAGTGCAAACGTCAGTTTTGCTTTGATTCTCATGGTTTTGTGTTCCACTCCTCTGGTTGAAAATAAAAATAAAAACGCCCCCTGATCCAGGGAGCGCTCCATATCCATGCGAAAGTACCTGTTCGCCGCTTCTTGCGGGCAGAACGTTTCCTACGCTGGCATTACCCAGATCAGGTATAAGGGTCAGTATCTTGAAGGGATACACTCTCAGCCGGCCAATTCCAGCACCCCGTGGCATCTATTAGGTTTCGGCTACATTATAGCACAACCGGTCGGTTTGTCTATACGTAAACGACACTCGGCTGCAGATCCTTTGAAAAAGGCGATCATACCGGCTCACCTTCCTTGTGCTACGCTACATATACTGTCACCAGAATCCCGCTAGGAGGTAATCTGCTGCATGACCAGACCAACCATCGGCATACTGACATGGCGCGGCGAAGGCAGCCGGTTCGCAGAACCCGGCTATTTTCGCCGTTTAATTCAGGAAGGCTCGCACTTGGGCGCAAACGTATTCCTCTTCTCCCATAAAGATGTATCCTTGGCGCAGCGCAAAATCAGAGGCTATGTCCCCGGTGCAAACGGCGGCTGGGTCAGCAAAATTTTCCCGTGGCCCGATGTCGTCATCGACCGCTGCCGAAAAGGGTCGCCGGAGTACAGAGAACTTCGCAAGAAAAAAAATCTGTTCCTTTACGCCAATCATACGTACACGAATAAAGCGACAGCGACAAAAATCTTTCTGAAAGAAAAAAGCTTGCTGAAATGGATGCCGGACACGGTCGACTATTCGCCCGCCAACCTGCGCGACATGCTTGGCAAATACAAGCTGCTTTACATCAAGCCCGGCAATGGCACGGGCGGCCGCAGCATCCTGCAGCTGCGGCGTGCAAAGGATGGCTATCACCTGCTCGGGCGCGATCTTTCTCTCGTTCGGCGCAAGGCCCATTTGAAGAGCGAAGCCGCATTGGTCACCTGGTTGAACCGCTGGGTCAAAAACCAGCAGATTCGCAACGGAAATTTCATGGTCCAGCAAGGCTTGCAGCTCAACCTGGTCCCCGGCCGCGTCGCCGATACCCGCCTCTTGATTCAAAAGGATGAGACGGGCACATGGTCCGTGACAGGGCTTGGCGTTCGCGTCGGTCCAAAAGACAGCTCCACCTCCAATCTGCATGGGGGCGGAAAAGCCGTTCCGTTCCAAACGTTTTTCCGCGAGCGGTTCGGCGAGCAAAAGACAGGTGCCATTCTCGCGGAATGCCACGAACTCGCTCATGCGGTCGTCGATGTGATCGAACAGCATTTTGGCAGCATGATGGAATTCGGCCTGGACATTGGCGTCGATGTAAACGGCAGAGTGTGGCTGATCGAAGTGAACCCGAAACCAGGGCGCGACATTTTCAAAGAGATGGGGCAGACTGCCTTGTTTCGCCAATCTATCCAGCGCCCGCTGCAATATGCCATGCATCTTCTCGATCAGCAAAGAGAGCAGAAAGCCCTGTGAATCAGGGCTTTTTCTCATTTTACTCTCATCTTTCCCTCATCATATTCTCATTTACATATAGGAAAATAGACCCTAAAGAAAAGAAATCTCGTTACCGATAGTTAGAAACCTCTCCTTTTTTAGGTCCATCTGCTCAAAATGCCCATAGGAAAATTTTGCAGGGTTATGTATCTGGATACATTGCTTTAACATGGAAATGTACCCAGTTAGCTGGGGCGACAACAACACGAGGAGGAACAACAATGACAAAGAAAGATTGGCTGAAAAAATCTACATTGGCTGTCATGCTGAGCACATCCCTGTTGGTGTTCGCTGATGGTGGACAAGCCTTCGCTGCGCAAGCGAGTGCGAGCGATGTAGCGAACAATGCCTATGATTTGCTGGGCAAACCATATAAAAGCAACGCAAATGGACCAAGCTCCTTTGACTCGGCGGGATTCATTACATATGTCATGAAAGAAAACGGCATCAAGCTGGATGATTCGCTCAAATCGTTGACGACAGCAGGAAAAAGCGCATCGACGACTGACATCAAGCAAGGCGACATCCTGTTCTTCAAAAATGATTCCTATGCAGGCATCTACGTCGGGAACGACAAGTTCCTGTACGCTTCCAAAGGCCAGGGAAAAGTTGTTGAACAAAATCTGTCCAAAGTAAAAAGCGATTTGACCAAAGTTCGCCGTGTCCTGGATGAGAATACCGGCACAACAAAGCCAGAAACTTCTCAAAATTGGGAAAAGGTTGCCCAAAGCGTCATCAAAGCTGGTGAAAAGTACCTCGGTACACCATACCAATATGCATCCAGCCGTTCTGACAAATCTACGATGGACTGCTCCGAATTCGTGATGTGGGCCTACAAAGAAGGCGCGAACATCGACTTGGGCAAAGGCGGCGCTCGCTCCGAGTTCAAGAAAACGAAAGAGATTTCCCGCAGCCAACTGCGCCCTGGCGATCTTGTCTTCTTCTCGACCAGAGCAACCATGAAATATGACGCAAACGATATTAACCGCATCGGTCACGTCGGCATCTATGTTGGCGATAACAAGGTACTTCATACATATGGTGAAGGCGGCGTGAAATACAGCTCCATGAAAAGCGGCTGGTGGGACGAGCACTTTGTCAGAGCTGGCCGTGTCATCAACTAATCAGGCTATCGCAGGATCGATTCGAACCGTTGGCTCCCCAATCTTTTTGGCGGAGCCTTTTTTCTACAAAAAAAGCCCTCAGACACCGCTTCCGGTGCGCTGAAGGCTTTTTCCTGTTTATTGCTCTTGCGTGGCAGTACGACTAGGCCAGTACGGTTACGTCAGCACCCAGCAGTTTGGAAACGACCGGCGGATACAGCTCCGGTGTGCCGTACAAACGCCAAGCTCCGTCCGCTGCCTGTCCAATCACGGCAAACAGCGACCAGTTTGCTGCAAGCGCGTCTTCCACTGCGCTCTCAAGCTTGAGAACCAGCTCAGCGCCGCCTTTTTGCTTCACGCTCCAGCCTGATGCCTGCTTGGCTGAAACGACCCAGACATTCTCTGCGACCTCGCTCGGCTTGCGAGCGGCGTCGTACAGATTGCCCAGCGCTTCTTTTTGCAGCAGCTGGCGCATCCGGAACGCTTCCGGCAATGTCTCCTTCAGCTCCGTCAGCAGCGTCTGCATTGCAGCGGAGAGAATGGTCTTGTGCCGCTTATCCAGCCATTTGAAGAACGCGGTCAGGACGGAGAGCAGATTGGCTGCAAACGTTTTGGAGATGGTCTCCGAGCGTTTCACGCAATCGTGCGTGAGGAAATAGGCCATTTCCTCCGGACGCAGCTGCGCCCAATCAAAACGCGGTCCGAATGCGCTGCGCACAAAAGTGCGGAACAGATTCATGACCTCATCGTATTTTTTTACAGTCGCTTCGGACTTGCCTTCCGTCATTTCGCGCACGAAGTCGGCAATGTCGCCAAGCAGCTGCGGCTGTACGGTATAAACACTTTCCGGCAGCCCTTCGATCAGCGGGCGGCTGAGCAAGTTTTCGATGCTCATCGCCGCATTCGGCAAGGCCAGGCGCGGTCTGAGCAGATCCAGACGCATATAGCGGCCCGCTCCCTGGCCCACCTGGTTTTCCTTCTCCATCTGGGTCACGACCTGCTCCAACTGCTGTTTGAACTCGCCATGCTCCGATGCTGCGACCAGGATCGGCTCCATGCCGCCCAATTCCGGCTGCTCCGAGGTCAGCCACTTTTCGGCAAAGTACGTCTGAACGGCCCATTGCAGCAGTTTGGGTGGAAGCGCAGGCTCACTGGTGATGAAGATGGTGCCATTGCTCAAGCGAGCATTGGTCGAGGTCAGCACTTGAATCGGCTGCTCCTCCACAAGCTCGCTGCAGTACAGCGCATCGGCGATCTCCTCTGCTTGCGGTGCGAACGCCTCGATGACGAGCACCTCTTCCTGCAGATGCACTTCACCCGCAACTTCATGCAGCTCCAGGAGCGCGTTGCCGAGCGGCTGCAGCAAAAACTCCTGCTTGGCCGTTGTATACACCCACAGCTCATCAGCCGCATCCTGCTTTTTCAGCGTAAATGACGGATTCGCCTCCAGGCGCTCCCGCATTTCACTGCGCGAAAACGGCTGCTTGTACGTGCGGCGCAATAGCCCTGTTGCCTGCCGCTCCATCTGCGTCGATCCGGATTGCAAAACAAATCGGTACAGGTCAGGCGCTGTAAGGCTACCCGAGTTTTTCGCCAATTCGAGTAACGCTGGCTGCAGTTGGGCTGGCAAAAACATGCTGCCCGAGAACAGCAAATCCCGCTGTCCGAGTGACAGCAAGCGGCCTGCTATAATCTGCCCGGGTTGTGGGGTGACGCCTTTGACGTCGACGACTTCACGGCGTCCCTCCCCAAGCAGCTCGCGAACGGTTACATGATCATCATGAATCTCCTCAAGTACATAAAGCGCGAACGAGAGGTGACGGAAGCCTTCTTGCAGCTCCGCTTCCATTTTCCGGCCATCTTGGGCCAAAAATTGATCCAGCAAGCTGCCCCCGACTGGTTTGCGATCAAACACGAACCAGTTGTAGAAGTGTGCAGCCCATTCCGGCGAAAGCAGCGTTTCTTCCGGCAAGCCCACTTCTTGCGCGATTTGCGCCCGCGCCTGCGCTACATCCGCATCCGTCGCATGTACGCCTACGAATCTGCGCAGCTTTTCGATCCACATGGTGTATTCCTTGCGCAAGCGCTGTTCACGCAAACCTCGCAACTCATCAATGGGCGTGACGACACCACAACATTTTTTGTATTTTTTTCCGCTTCCGCACGGACAAAGCTCATTTCTACCGACTGACATGGGGGATGGTTCTACTCCTTTCGTCACGAAACACTCACGCATGGTGACAATAAAAGTCCACGCGTGAAAAAAACGCCTTCGACTTATGTTCCCAGTTTTCCCCGATTCGTCGAAATTCGCTCATCATCTGGGCAAATTTTTGTTAGAATCGTTGGGAATCATGGGTAATTCCAGCATCCGCCAATGGTTCGTAATGGGAAACAAAGGCTTCCAGCTGCTGGATCATTCTTTCAATACGCTGTTTTTCCGCAATTTGGCTCGAAATAGCAGATAATTGGTTGGTTGAAAACAGGCGAATCACCTCTTCATCCATAAACGCAAGGCGTACCCGATAGTCCTGGATGATCTGTCGCAACAGAACAAACCGCTCTTCTAACCGGATCATTGCCTCATGCTGACTCATTGTCCGATAGCGGCCAGCACCTGTTGGATTCCTTGTACGAGCTGCTCGTTTTTCCATTTTTCCTGCATCAGCTCTTCGATTGCCTGCATGTTGCTTTGTTGGAAGTTGTTCACAACTTCTTGACCCATATCGTGGTTGCGCGTTTCCAGAAGAGCTACCGCTTTTTTCAACAACTCGTCAACTTCATGCAGTACCGGTTTTGTCAATGTCGTGTTCATTCCCAATTCCTCCTTGGCCTCAATCGTTATCGTTGATGCATTGTTACCTTCATTGGTCGATTCATCTGTTTCTTCTGTTGATTCTGTTTCGTCTGTTTCTTCTGTTGCTTCCGGCACCTGTGCCTCATTCTGTTCATCGGCGGCTTCCACTTGCGGTGCGTCTGTTTCTGTTGCTTCCGCTGCATGTGCGGCTTCAACAGCTACAGGCGCATCGGCAGCTTCTGCTTCAACCGGTTCGACCGGAACATCCGCGCTCGCTGCTTCAGCTGCGAGCGTCGCCGCCGCTTCCGCCTGATGCGCATCACCGGTCGTCTCTTCCGCCTGGCTTCGTATGTACACCACTTCACCTTCCACCTGGAACCTGTCGTCCATTTCCGGAAGAAAAACGTACTCTTTTGCGTTCAAGCCAAGATACACTTCGAGGACATGGCCATAGGAACGCAAAGCCAGCTGCTGAAACTTCCGCTCGACAGCAAACGTATACAGCAAGTCGTTGGCCAGCTTCCAGTCGACCAGGTACCAGCGCGGGTCCCCTTCATATTGTACAAATCGGGGATCTCGCTCCAGTTCCAGCATGCGGGAGACTTGATTCCAGGAAAAGCTGGTTCTTTTTCGCAGCTCGGGTATGATCTGATCCAGGCTCCTCGGTAAATGTGTCTCACGCATGAATCGGTAAGCCAAATCGAACACCTGATGTGGCGCGTATGTCAATTCCAATATCGCTTCGCTGCGCCCAATGCGAACCGGTCCGGCTGGATGCGCGAGCACCTCTTGGAGCATAGATTCTGCTGGGGTAACAACATCGGCTTCCCGCAGTGTTTGGTCGAGTCGCTCTAAGAATTCATTTCTTGGAAGTGAACGCTCCCCGGGCCGGAACACTTTCTTGATGAAACTGGCGGATGTATAGGTTGGCCGTTTCATGAACATTCTCCTCCATTCTCCCAGACATCTTCCAATGTAAGTTGGAATAAGGTAGGTATTCTACAAAAATAGAAAATTTCCTACTTACGATCTATGATGTTGCATGAGTTTTTCTGCGATTAATACCCGCGCCACACCCGGCGGCGAAGCACGGGTGCATAATCCCATTCTTCTTCCATCTGCGTCAAGGTTTGCCCAAGCGCATTCATTTTGCTGTCGATCTGATCTAGGTAGTGGAACAGAACGGCGGTTGGCGTTTTACCGGAGACCGCGCTGCCGTATCCGAGGTCGACGTCACCGTGGTGGCTCAAGATGCAATGCTTCAGGTGCAAAATCTCCGCATCCTGGGGCGAAATCCCAAGCGCCCGGCAGGCGTCGCTGACCAGTTCAACCCCCATGACAAGGTGGCCGATCAGTTGGCCGGGCGTGGAGTATTCGGGCGCGATGGCATCGGACAGCTCGTACAGCTTCCCGATATCGTGCAGGATGCAAGTCGCGTACAGGCTGTCGCGGTCGACCTGCGGATAAAGCGGCACTATCCGGTCTGCCAACGTGAGCAAGGAAACGATGTGTTCCAAGAGCCCGCTGTAGTAGTTATGATGCATTTTCACGCCAGCCGGAAAGCTTTTGAGGCGGTCTTGCAGGTCGGGGTCCCCGAGCAAATGCTCAATTACGCTTCGCAGCGTCTGGCTTTTCAGCTTGCCGACATATTCGGTAAGCGACGCCCACAGCTCGTCTTGCGGCACCGGCGAGGCTTGCACCAGCGACTCATGCCCCACCTCGTCCGACGCAGTCGCGAGGCGAATGCGCTGGATGACCAGTTGTTTTTTGCCCCGATACATCTGAACGGTCGCATCGATTTTCACGATCGCCTTCACCTGGATGATCTCTTTAAGCTCCTCGGTTACATCCCATACTTTGGCCGGCAAGCTGCCGGACTGATCGGCCAGCTCCAGGTTAAAATACTCCTTCTGGTTGCTTGCCGTCGCCAGCTCTTTTTGTTTGACCAGGCAAAATGTGATGACGCGTTCTCCCTCCGCATAGTCGTTCAAGTGTTTCAAGATGGATTCCCCTCACTTCTTTTTCGCCTTGGAGAAAAGCAACTCTTTCAATTTGGTTACCATATTTTGTCCTACCAGCTCATCCGCTGTTTTCACAACGCTCGAGATGACGTCCAGCAGGTTTTGTTTGCCATTCCAATGCTCAAGCACGATGGATTGATCCACATCGAGCAAAATTTTTCGCAGCGCGTAGACCGCGAGCACGACATCATCGACCATCCCCAACGGACCGGCCACCAGTTCCGGAATCAGATCGATCGGCGAGATGAAATAGGTGACCGCCAAGCCGACGATCGCTTTTGCTTCCAGCGGGACCCGCTTGTCCACCATCAATCGGGCGAGGAGCACGAACAGGTCAGGCGCGAGCAGAATCACTTGCGAAATTTGATCGTTGACGCCCTTTTCCTTGATGAACCGTTCCATTTTTGCACGCAATTTATCGTAGAAGCGCTGGTGCTCTTCCGGCAGTTTGACAGGCACCAATTCGGTTGTTTCGCGTTTCACCAAGCTGTTCATTTCGTCCATCGTGAACACATCCTTTTCCCTGCGTTATTTACCCTTCTTTTTGCGGTAAAACGAAAAAGCAACGATACCCACCAGAACCACAATGAAAAAGATCGCCAAATTCCGGGAAATCAGATCAAAAAGCTGCTCCCATCGCTCACCCAGCTGCCAGCCAAGCGTCACGAACAAGACGCACCACACCAACCCGCCCATGTAGGTGTACACGATAAACGACACAAAAGAGAGCTGTGTGATCCCGGCGAAATAAGCGGTGAATTGTCTGACGCCCGGGATGAAGTACCCAAGCGGCAGCGCCCATTTGCCTACACGATTAAACCAGCTTTCCGTCTTTTTGTAAACGGTATAGCCCAATCCGAGGCGTTTGCCGTATTTCTCGATCACCGGATAGCCGACTTTCCTGCCGATCCAGTAGGCGGCCGTCATGGCGCTGATCGACCCCAAATAGCAGACGAGCATCGTCATCCAGTAGTCAAGCTCCCCTGTCGACACGAGAAACCCGGAGAATACAAGCAATGTCTCTTCAGGCATCGGCATGCCGAGGATGCCGAGGAAAAACAGCAAATAGAGCGCGATATAGCCATAATTGGCGATATATTCGCTAAATACTTGAATCGCTTCTTGCAAGCCCTTCACCACACCCATGCCGCAAAATGTACGCACTCTCTAGTATTATGCCAAATCTTTGGCTGAAAGCAAATTTGACCGGTCGAAAATCGTCGTGCGAAATTGGCGCTGTCGAATCGTTTCAGGTATAATAAGGAGAATCTGACCACGCTAAATGAGGGAATTGTGTACATGTGGAGAAAATTATATCGCAAATTCAAATTTGAATATTACAAATTGATGCGAATGAAAGGAGCCGCATCGATCATTGCCAGAGGATTCGCTCTTGGCATTGCGATTGAATTCATTACCTTGCCCACCATCGGTTTAGCGTTCCTGCTGCTGTATCCGTTGAATACCCTGTTCCGCGGCAGTTTCTCGGCAGCCCTGATCGGCTTTGTCATTGGAAAGCTGGTCCTGCCCATTTTCATGATTCCGAATATGAAACTCGGCAGCCTCATTCTCGGTCAATCCGCGTCCAATCATGTCGATCACGGCGGAGCGGGCTTCTGGGCTTTTATCGCCTGGATGAAAAAGTACGGGCTTGCCTATTTTACCGGCAGCGCTGTAATGGGTATTTTTGCCGCGATCGTCAGTTATTTTTTGGTCTATGCGGGGCTTACGCTGTACCGGAAAAGGAAAGCGCGCCGTCGCTCCGCTTCGGTAGGGTGACCGGACAAAACATACGTAAAAAGGACCACTCAGCAATGAATGGTCCTTCTTGTGTGCAGGTACGTCCTCTAGCTGGCGGTATTGTTAAAAACGCCTTGCTCACGGAGCGCCTCCATGATCTCGCTTACGGTCTGATCGCGTTCCAGCAAAGACATCACGACGTCGACCTGTTCATGAGACAGTCCGTTTGCCCACAGGCTTTCACGCAGCAGCACGGGATTGTTGCGGCGGAAATTCGCTTGCAGGGTGCGTAGCACGCGTTTCTCAAAACTTTTCTCCAAACGCAGTTCGGTTGTAGACATCACGTAACACCTCTTTTCATTCACTCGTTAATGGCACTTCGCAAAAAAGCGAAATAGGCGAATACCCTTTATTATCTTATAAAGTGAACCAAGAATCAATGTCGGCCTTTCAAACATATGCTAACAAAATGAAAGCCGTGGAACCAGGAAGGAGCTTTTCACCATGATTGTTATCAAATCGGAAACCGAAATCGCGAAAATGAGGGATGCGGGCAAAATTTTGGCTGCCTGCCACCAAGAAATTCGCCATCTGATTCGCCCTGGCATCACTACCTGGGAAATCGACCAGTTCGTCGAGAGCTTTTTGCAAAAGCACGGCGCCACCCCGGAACAGAAAGGGTATCATGGCTATCCATACGCAACCTGCGCATCTGTCAATGATGTCATCTGCCATGGCTTCCCGAAAAAGGAGCCGCTGAAAGACGGCGACATCGTAACGATCGATATGGTCGTGAACAAAGACGGCTGGCTGGCTGATTCTGCATGGTCCTACGCTTGCGGCACCGTCAGCGAAGAAGCGCGTCGTCTGCTCGACCTTACTCATAAAGCGCTGTTCATCGGAATCGAGCAAGCCGTCGATGGCAACCGCATCGGCGACATTTCTCATGCGATCCAAAAGTTCGCCGAAGCCAATGGCTTGGCCGTCGTCCGCGATTTCACCGGACACGGCATCGGGCAAAGCATGCATGAAGATCCGTACGTTCCGCATTTTGGCCCTGCCGGAAAAGGCGCCCGCCTGAAAGAAGGAATGGTCATCACGATCGAACCGATGTTGAATCTCGGCACCTATCATGCCAAAATTGATGATGACGGTTGGACTGCACGGACACGCGACGGCGCCCTCTCCGCACAGTATGAGCACACGATCGCGATTACGTCAAACGGCCCGCTCATTTTGACCGAATAAAAGAGAGAGATTGGTGATTGACTATGATGGAGGAGATTTTGCAGCGATATGAAACGAGTATCGCATGGGCCAATGCAGCGAGACAAATCACCGAAGAACAATGGCTCTCACCAATGAAGGACGGCAAATGGAGCATTGCCGAAACCGTATCCCACCTGATCGCCTGGGATCGTTTCATCCTGGACGTTCGCCTGCCCCATATCGCACCGGGCAAGCAGCTTGCTTCCGCTCCCGTCGATGTGGAAACAATGAATGGCGATGCAGCGCGTTATGCGCGCTCCGGCGTCACGCGCGATGAATTGCTCGACCAGTGGGTGGACGTTCGCTCCCGGCTGCTTGACAAGCTCCGCACGCATAGCGAGGAGTCGTTCGCTGCCCCATATTACATCGGGGATCGGGAAATGACGCTCGCCCGCTACATCGAAGGGATGATCGACCACGATCTGCATCACCGTGAGCAGATGGACGCATTCCTCGGACGATAATGCGAAGAAAAAAAGCAGTAAGCCTCGTCATGACGGCTTACTGCTTCTTTCGTTTGTTAACGAACCTTTTTCATCGTGACACTGCCCATCATCTCTTCCAGCGCCTGCACGTCTTTCTCCAATTCGCGGATATCATCCTCGATCAGTTGCATAAGGCGTTGCTTCTCACGCAAAACTTTGCGAGTTTGCTCAAGACGATGATTCATGTCGAACACACCGAGATACACTTGTTGTTCCCTCCCTATGTAACATGCTACAACTACGTTACATGTTATGCAGGAAGTTCCAATTGTTTACACTTTCGGGTTAGAAAACTTGGTTTCGCGTTTTTGGCGGAGCCTTAGTTCCACGTACCCATTACAACCCCTTGTACTTCGCCAGCTCCGCACGCAGCCGGTAAATCTCCTGCTGCATCGCACGCTTTTCCAGCTGTTCCATTTCTTTATCAATGTTCGCATACGGATTATGGCTGTATTCGCCGCCGAACTCGCTCATCGGATTCACCCATGTCGGCTCTTTCGGCACGATCATCGCCATCGCCAAATAAATCAGGATCGGGATTCCGGTAAAGATGGTCAATACGATCACACCCAGACGAACCAGCGTGGAGTCGATTCGCAAAAACTGCGCCACCCCTCCACATACCCCAAACAATTTCTTGTCATACCCCGAACGATAGAGTCGATTCATCTCACATTCACCTTTCTTTGTTCCTGTACTTGAACTGTTCGTTTCTCTACTACTAGGATAGCAAATCGGCCTGTTGGCCATAACTGTCCATGGAGGGATTTCGCCTCCGTCCCGAGGCGGAGATCCTGGTTCACGAGCCACCTTCGGCGCTTTAACGCTTTTACGTGCCTTTCTTTTCTGCTACAATAAAGAAAAAAGACCGCGCAGGTGGCGGCCTGCAGCGGTCAAGCGATCTTATTTGGGTTGGTAAAGCGGGCGCGGGCGGTCAAACAGCTCACCGAGTGTGGCATAGGAATGGCCCGCCAGTCTGCTTACAGGCGCGAGTTGCTTGGCATCGATTTTGCCGTCGTAATAAAGTTCATCGGCGACATGCACGTGAACGACCTCGGCGATGATCAAATCCGATGTAGCCGGTTCGCCGAGCGGTACGACCTGGTGCAGCCGGCATTCAAAATGGAGCCTGGCCTCGGCCAAGCGCGGTGCCTTCACTTGTGCAGACGGCTGTTTCGTCAGCCCGATTTCGTCCACCTCACTGACGCCCGGCGGATAGTCTGCCGAACTTTGATTCGCAGCGTCCACGTTGTGGCAATCCACCATATTGATGACGAATTCTTTCGTTTCCAAAATATTGCGCGCTGTATCCTTCCAGGCACCGCCCGGCTTCCGGATGACTGCAATGGAAACCATCATCGGTTCGATGCAGGCGACGTTAAAATAGCTGAATGGCGCCGCGTTGACGACTCCGTCTTCGCTGACCGAGGTGATCCAGGCGATCGGCCTTGGCAAAACGCTGCCAATCAGCAGCTTGTATTTTTCTTGGCGGTTAATTTCGCTCGTGTTGATTTCCACGCGCTGTTCCTCCTGTTTCCTCTGCCTTTACGATTCTGTCGGCAGCCAGCTTGACATATACCCCTGATCCTCGATCGCCAGCGCTTGCTTGGTGACATGGAGCGGGTGGAACGTGTCGAGCATGACAGCCAATTCCTTCGTTTCTGTTTTCCCGATGCTCGCCTCGATTTTGCCTGGATGCGGCCCGTGCGGAATGCCCATCGGGTGCAGCGTGATCGATCCTTCATACACGCCTTTGCGGCTCATGAAATTGCCATCCACATAGTACAGCACCTCATCGCTCTCCACATTGCTGTGGAAATACGGCGCCGGGATGGATTGCGGATGGTAATCGTACAGCCGCGGAACAAACGAGCAGATGACGAAATTCGGTCCGGCAAACGTCTGGTGCACGGGCGGCGGCTGGTGAATGCGCCCGGTGATCGGCTCAAAATCGTGGATGCTGAGCGCATACGGATACAGGTAGCCATCCCAGCCCACCACATCGAGCGGATGGAAATCAAACTGATAGCTGTAAATCACATCGCTCCGCTTGACCCGCACCTCGAACTCGCCTGCCTCGACATGGGTATCCAGCCGCTCCGGCACGCGAATATCCCGTTCACAAAACGGCGAATGTTCCAACAATTGACCATGCTCGTTCCGATACCGTTTCGGCGGTACAATTTCATTCGAAGCTTCAATTACCAGAAAGCGGCTTTTCTCGTCTGCCGGGACGATGCGGTACGTGGTACCGATCGGAATCACCAAATAGTCGCCGGGCCGATACGCAATCGTTCCGAAAACGGTCTGCAGCTCGCCTTCGCCTTGATGCACGAACAGCACTTCGTCGCCATCAGCATTGCGGTAAAAATAATCCATCGGCTCGGTCGGGATGCAGACGCCCATGACGACGTCGCTGTTGCCCAACAAATACTGCCGGCCTGTAACCGGATCGCCGCCCGGCGGCAAATCGAACGTCAGAAAATGCTGGTGCTTCAGATGTTCTTGCGTCACGTACTCAATCGTCCGGTCCGCGAATTTTTTCGTCGCACGCACTTGTGTCGGCGGATTATGATGGTACAAAATCGACTGGATGCCAGAGAATCCTTTCGTTCCCATCACCTGCTCACGGTACAAGGTTCCGTCAGGCTTAAAAAAGGTTACGTGCCGCTTGTGCGGCACTTCGCCCATGCGTTGATAAAATGGCATGCATTCTCCCTCTTTCCGTTCCCCATCTCATTTGGCAATGACCGTATTGCGCAAGATCCCGAGGCGTTCCACTTCCAGCTCGACGACATCTCCCGGCTTGAGCCAGTCATAGCGCTCCGTGCCCAGCTCCAGGATGCAGCCGGTTCCGACCGTGCCGGAGCCCAGCACGTCGCCAGGATGCAGCATGCAGTCGGCGGAAGCGTGCGCCACCAATTGAGCGAACGTATAATGAATGTCGCCCAACGATCCGCGCGAATACTCGTTGCCATTCACTCTCGCAATCATCGGCAGATTGAACCTGCTTCCTGACGCAGAAACCGTCCGCACATCTTCCAATTCGTCCAGCGTCACCAAATACGGCCCCATCGAGGTGGCAAAGTCCTTGCCTTTTGCCGGACCAAGACCGACCTTCACTTCTTCGCGCTGCAAATCGCGGGCGCTCCAATCATTAAGGATGCAAAAGCCGGCGATATGCTCCTCTGCATCTTCAACCGCGATGTCGATGCCGCCCTTGCCGATCACGCAGGCGACCTCCAGCTCGTAGTCGAGCCATTCCGTCGCTTTCGGCTTGACGACAGGCTCTTCCGGCCCGAGAAAGGCAGAGGCGTTGGAAAAATAAAAGACCGGAAACTGATACCACTCGGGAACCATGTCCAGCCCCCGGCGGGCACGCGCCGTCTTGACATGCGCTTCGAATGCGTAAAAATCGCGGAAGCTGTTCGGGCGAGTGAGCGGCGATCCCAGGCGCACCTGTTCAAGCGACAGTGGTTCATACTCATGACAATCGAGGGAAAGCGCTTGCAAGGCAGGCTGCCATACCGCCCAGCTTTGCAGCAGCTCCAGCACGGTGGACGGTGCATCGGGCATCGCCCAGTTGATGTCGATCACCGCCTGGTCCACCAAAAGCCCGGCGCGCCATGGCATCGCGTCATTATCCATTGGTCTGTAGGAGACAAGCTTCACCTGTATCACCTCCTTTAGTTTGTGAAAGCACTTTTAGCATAACCGAAATGGTTTCATTTTTCCAGTAGTCTCATGTCGTTCGGCAGCGGCTCTTCGAAGCAGAGGCGCTCTTTGCTGCGCGGATGGCTAAATTCCAGCCGCCATGCATGCAGCGCTTGCCGGCCGATCAAGTCGCGCTTTCCACCGTACAGGTCGTCGCCTAACAGCGGATGCCCGAGGTAGCACATGTGCACGCGGATTTGATGGGTGCGTCCCGTATCCAGACGGAGTTCCACCCATGTATAGCCGTCCTCCCGCTTGAGGACGCGATAATGCGTTCGCGCGGGCTGCCCGTCGGCTCTCACCGTTCGCTCGATGATCGAATGATCGGCAAGTCCGATCGGCGCATCGATTGTCCCTTCCTCCTGCTCAACCATGCCGTGCACAGCCGCGACATACGTACGCAATATCGTACGATCTTTCTGCATCCGCGAACACTGCTCATGTGCCCATTGATTTTTGGCGATGATCATAAGGCCCGATGTGTCTTTATCAAGACGGTTGACGGGGCGGAATTTGCGCTCCTCGCCGTTTGCCAGCCAATAGGCGATGACGCCGTTTGCCAGCGTGCCATCCTCATGTGTGCGCGTCGGATGTACGACAAGTCCTGCCGGCTTTGCCACGATCAGCAAATCTTCGTCCTCAAAGCGGACCTCGATCGGCATCTCCTGCGGCGGGATCGTCTCCGCTGTCTCTTCCTCGACCATGACGATTACCTCGTCATCGGTCTTCAGCACATGATTGACGTACACATCGCTGCCATTGACCAAAATGCGCCCCTCATGCTTGGCGCGGATCAGCAACCTGCGGGACACCCCGTACTCCTGCTGCAGGACATCCCGCACCGTCTTTCCTTGCTGCCGCTCACCTGCGGTAAAACCCAACACCTTCTCCATGCCATCCTCCGCAACTTTTCTCTTCTATTTACGCTAGTATAGTAGAAAGCAGCGGTTTTGTTCAATGCACGCCGCTTGGCCCCGTCAAAATGAAAAAACCGCCAAAGCTCCGCAGAGCTTGTGACGGTTTTTGGCGTGGAAGCCGATTATTTTGCTGCTTTCGCTGCTTCAATCGCCGCTTCATAGTTCGGATGTTGGCCCACAGCCGGTACGTATTCAACGTACACCACTTTATCGTTGGCATCCACGACGAATACCGCGCGGCTCAGGAGGCGCAATTCTTTGATCGCTACGCCGTAAGCAGTACCGAAGGAAAGGTCGCGGTGGTCGGACAGCGTTTCGACTTTGTCGATGCCAGCAGCGCCGCACCAGCGCTTTTGGGCAAATGGCAGGTCAACGGAGATCGTCAGGATCGACACGCCTTCCAGTTGAGCCGCTTCTTCATTGAAACGGCGAGTTTGTTGATCGCATACGCCTGTGTCCAGGGATGGAACAACGGAGATGATGCGCACGGTTCCTTTGGAATCGTCAAGCGTAACAGGATTCAGGGCGTTGCCCAAAACAGTGAAATTCGGCGCTTTGTCGCCGACTTTGATTTCTGGTCCGATCAGAGTTACAGGCTGGTCTTTAAAGGTAACAACGCCTGTGCGTTCTACTTGAGTTGTCATAGCAGACAACCTCCTTTGCAAGAATGATATGTACGTTTATCATCATAACGCATCTTTGTTACTTTTACACTATCCTAACTGTGAAAAAGCAACTTCTTTTATTTCTTTTATTTCGTGCTCATAATCCCAATCGCACTGTTCGTTAAGCTCATGGCAGCGCATCAGGGCATGATACAGCGCGAATTCAAAGCTGACCTGCTCCAGATCATAGCACACCGACAAGCTGTCCGGCTTCATCGTGTTGACGATTTCAATATGATAGTGGTGCCGATCCCCCTCATGCTTCGTCGGAACCAGATACCCCATCCGCGATAACACCGAGAACGTATCGAATACGCCTTCATCGTCAAAATCATGGCTATCCTCTGATTCCGCCAGAAGATCATACAAATCTTCCAGCTCAAGCCGCTCCAGATGATCCGGAGCGGGAATGGACAGCACCGCGCCATCTTCATGTACAAAATAAACATGCTTGCGATAGTGAAAAATGAGTTCGTCCTCTGGCACTTCATCCGTATAAAGCCAGTTCGCAGCCGGAATCAACAGCCGCCATATGCGGGCTGGTTCAACATCGAGCAGTTCCACGACGCACGCCTCCTCTCATTCCCAGTTTGCACCAGAGAGATGCGCACTATTCAACGCCGCTGCCGCTTATGACGCGCTGTTGGCATCAGCCGAACAATCCGTGCTTGCTGACCCAGACGATCCACGAGATGAACTTGGCGAATGGCCATAGCAACAGCTGCGCGATGAACGTACCGAGCAGCCGGCCCAGCCCCAGCTGGAAGATGGACGCCTTCAAATCGCGGAGCGGCCGCTTTTCCATCACGACGTCATCGAGCAGCTTGGCGCTGATCGGATCGACGAAGATGACCAGCAGGATCGTCCCCACTCCATTGATTACGGATGCCAGCATGCTTGCCTGCAGCCGGTCGTTCGGCATCATCGCACCGGCGAACAGGGCGGACAGATTGGCGATGGAGTAGAAGGAAAAGATCGCGGCATTCAGGACGAAAAAAGTATAGCCCAGCTTGACCGTGCGGATTTGGCGCAGGTTGGAGCGAATCGCCGGCAGCCAAAACTGCGACGGAAGCCGAAGCAAAATCCGCAAAATTCCTTCCGACATGATGATGCGCGGAAAACTCCCGTGCTCATCGAGCTTGTAAGTCCCGATCTCCAGCACGCGGGCAACCGTCGGCACAAACAGCATGCCGAGCAAAATTCCGCCGCTCATCGAAAGCAGCACATAATGAAGCTTTACATCCAGCCCGTCCACGTTATGGCTGTTGATCGCCTCTTCCACGACCGAGGCGAGAAAAAACAGCTGAAGCATAACCGCAAAGCGAGAAAATACGACCAAAATATTAAACAATGAGGTGGAGGTGCCGATCCGACCTGTCCGCGCTCCTGATAGGCGAGCTGAATAGGAGACGGTCTCGATCATGCTGATTAGTGCCGTAACCACCAAAACGATGACAAGTTTCACACTTTCTTCCCCTTTTCCAAAACAAGCGGCGCTTATCCTTTATCGCCACTCCTGCATAATACCTTTTCTATCATGGGGCAAGCAACTGAAAGAATCAACTTTTGACTAAAAAAACAATTATTCTGAGCAATTTTCGTATCGCGGGCAAAACAATTCTGAAAATTGGTAGTGTGAATGTAACCGGAATTATGTATATTGATAATTGTACTACCGTTTTTCAAGATAGATGAATTAGGGGGAGAGAAAGTGGAACAGAGAAAAATTAACCGTCTGCTTGTTGCCAACCGCGGCGAAATCGCGATTCGCATTTTCCGCGCTGCCACCGAGCTGGGCATCCGTACTGTCGCGATTTACTCCGAGCAGGACAACGTCGCGTCACACCGTTTCAAAGCGGATGAGTCGTACCTCGTCGGCGCCGGCAAAGGTCCGATCGAGGCTTATCTCGACATCGAAAGCATCATCGAAATCGCCAAGCGCAACGATATCGATGCCATTCACCCCGGTTACGGTTTTTTGGCGGAAAACGCTGCGTTCGCCCGCCGCTGCCGGGAGGAAAACATTCTCTTTGTCGGCCCTTCTTCTGAACTGATTGAAAAATTCGGCGATAAAGTCGAAGCCCGCAAGCTCGCCATGCAGGCAGGAATCCCGATCATTCCCGGCACCGAGCAGCCGATCGAAACGCTGCAGGAAGCGCTCTTGTTCGCCAAGGAATTCGGGTATCCGATCATCATCAAAGGCGTTTCCGGCGGCGGCGGACGCGGCATGCGCATCGTGCGCAGCCAGGACGAATTGCAGGAAGCGCTCGACCGCGCACGGTCGGAAGCACGCTCCTCCTTCGGCAGCGCAGCCGTCTATCTGGAGCGCTATCTGGAAAAACCAAAGCATATCGAGGTCCAAATTATCGGTGACGAACTCGGCAACATCGTCCATCTGTATGAGCGCGATTGTTCGATTCAGCGCCGCCATCAGAAGGTCGTCGAGGTCGCGCCAAGCGTCGGCGTAAGCGACAAGCTGCGCGAAGCCATTTGCCAGGCCGCTCTTACCTTGATGAAAACCGCAGGCTACACCAATGCGGGTACCGTCGAATTTTTGCTGACGCCCGACAACAACTTTTATTTCATTGAAGTGAATCCACGCATCCAGGTTGAACATACCATCACCGAATTGATTACCGGCATCGACATCGTTCAGACGCAAATTCGCGTAGCAGAAGGTCACTCCCTGCACAGTCCGGTCATCGGCATTCCGGCGCAAGCCCAGATCAAGCATACCGGCTACGCCATTCAGTGCCGCGTCACGACGGAAGATCCGGAAAACGGATTCGTTCCCGATACGGGCAGACTGCTCGCCTATCGCTCCGGCGGCGGCTTCGGCGTCCGCTTGGACAGCGGCAACGGCTATGCGGGCGCGACCATTACGCCTTTTTACGATTCCTTATTAGTGAAAATTTCCACATATGCGACAACTTTTGATCAAACTGCCCGTAAAATGCTGCGCACGCTTCGCGAATTCCGTATCCGCGGGGTGAAAACGAACTTGCCCTTCCTGGAAAACGTCGTCACGCATGCCGACTTTTTGAGCGGTCAATACGATACGTCCTTTATCGATACAAAGCCGGAGCTGTTCCGCTTCCCCGGCAGCCAGGACCGCGGCACAAAGCTGCTCAATTACATCGGCAACACGTTGGTGAACGGTTTCCCCGATTTGCCAAAAGTCGAGAAAAAGCCGCATTTTGAATTCCCGCGCATTCCGAAAACACCGTTTTCGCTGCCGTATCCCGATGGGACCAAGCAAATCCTCGATCGCGAAGGTGCGGACGGATTGGTTCGCTGGATCAAGGAGCAAAACAAGGTGCTGGTCACCGATACGACGTTCCGCGATGCACACCAATCTTTGTTTGCCACCCGCGTTCGCAGCTACGACTTGGTTGCCGTTGCAGAAGCGACCGGCAAGCTCGGAGCCGACTTGTTCTCGCTGGAAATGTGGGGCGGCGCAACCTTTGACACCTCGATGCGCTTTTTGCGGGAGTCGCCGTGGGATCGCCTCCAACTGCTGCGCCAGCGCATCCCGAACGTGCTGTTCCAGATGCTTTTGCGCGGAGCCAATGCGGTCGGCTATACCAACTATCCGGACAATGTGATCCAGGCGTTCGTCAAAGCGTCTGCGGAAAACGGAATCGATGTGTTCCGCATTTTCGACAGCTTGAACTGGCTGCCGGGCATGCAAACCGCCATTGAAGCCGTGCGCGAAACAGGCAAGATCGCCGAGGCGGCCATTTGCTATACCGGCGACATTCTCGATCCGAACCGCACCAAGTACAACCTCGGCTACTATGTGAATTTGGCCAAAGAGCTGGAAAAAGCCGGCGCGCACATTCTCGCCATCAAGGACATGGCGGGCCTCTTGAAGCCTTATGCAGCGTATGAGCTGATTTCGGCGCTCAAGCAAGAGATCGGCATTCCGATCCATTTGCATACGCACGACACATCAGGCAATGGCGGAGCGATGCTCCTCAAAGCGGTCGAGGCTGGCGTCGACATCGTGGACGCGTGCGTCAGCTCCGTTTCCGGCCTGACTTCGCAGCCAAGCCTGAACGGACTGATCGCCGCTTTGGATCGCACGCCTCGCGATACGGGACTGTCGCTGGCGAATTTCAACAAGCTGTCCGACTACTGGGAAGACGTGCGCCCGTTGTACCAAGGCTTTGAGAGCGGCCTGAAAACGAGCAATACGGAAGTGTACGTACACGAGATGCCGGGCGGCCAATACACCAACCTGCACCAGCAGGCCAAAGCGGTCGGATTGGAAGGCAGATGGGACGAGGTCAAGGCGATGTATGCCACCGTCAACAACATGTTTGGCGACATCGTCAAAGTCACGCCTTCCTCCAAAGTGGTCGGCGACATGGCCTTGTTCATGGTCCAAAACAATCTGACGGAAACGAGCATCTTTGAAAAAGGCGCGCGTCTCGACTTCCCGGATTCGGTCATCCAGTTTTTCCAGGGATACTTGGGGCAGCCGCCTGGCGGATTCCCGAAACAGCTTCAGGAGCTGATTTTGAAAGGGCGCGATTACTTCACCACTCGTCCGGGCGAGCTGCTCGCTCCGATCGATTTCGCTGCTGTCAAAGAAGAGCTGGCAGCGAAAATCAGCCGTGAGCCGTCCGAGCTTGACGTGCTCTCCTACATCATGTATCCGCAAGTCTTTTTGCAGTACGATGCCAGCTTGAAGGAATACGGGGACCTCTCCTTTTTGGAGACCGGCACCTTCTTCTACGGACTGCGACCTGGCGAGGAAACCGCCGTCAGCATCGAGCGCGGGAAAACGCTGATCATCAAGCTGATCGCGATCGGCAATCTGAACCCGGACGGCAGCCGCATCGTGTACTTTGAATTGAACGGTCAGCCACGGGAGATCAAAGTGCGCGATCACGCCGCACAAGTCACGGTGAAAAGCCGCTTGAAGGCCGACCACAAAAACCCGCACCATGTCGGCGCCACCATGCCGGGCAAAGTTTTGCAGGTGCTGGTGCAGCCGGGTGACAAAGTCAAACGCGGCGAGCACATTTTGGTCAGCGAAGCGATGAAGATGGAAACGACGCTGCAGTCGCCTCTGGATGGCAAAGTGATCGCTGTCCACGTCAAGGCCGGCGATACAATTGAAGCTTCCGACCTATTGATTGAAATTGAATAAGAAACAATCATACCAAAAGACCGATGCGTTACTTCGTAGCGCCCGGTCTTTTGACTTATTTTTTGCTGATTTTTGCTTGAGCAGCCATCGTAAATCAGGTATAATTTTGCCAGAATATTCACGAACGGTATTTCGAGTAAAGGAGGGATGAAAAGATGCTCCCGATTCAATCGCTCGTCCGGTCTCAGCCGCTCCAACGCTATACGTTTCAGATGCTGCAAGCGTCTTTGCGCGGTTCGACTTTCCCGCAAACGAGTTACTCTACGCAGAGACTGGCAGCCAAAGAGGCCGAATGGAAGCAGACGACTGCCCGCTTTGCCGCAGAGCTGTACCAGGAAGCGGACTCGCTCGGCACGACAGCCGCTCTCCTTCTGCAAAAAAATCAAACCAGCCTGCTGAATCAGCGGAAGGCGATTTCTTCCGATGCTGCGAAAGTATCAGCACAAGCGATGAAGGGTGCTCTCGATACGAGCCATCCCGTTGAAGTTGAGGTCGCCTCGCTTGCCAAAGCGCAGGTCAACCAAAGTCTTGCCCTCGTCGCACAAGAGAAAAGCAATGTGCAAACCGGCATGAACCAGTTCACCTTGACTGTAGGCGGCAAGTCGCATCTGATTTCGGTGATCGCATCCGCCAGCGATTCAAATGCGCAAAGCTTGAACCGCATCGCAAAAGCGATCAATACAGAGCGCGCCGGTGTCAAGGCGAGTGTGCGGACCGATAGCCGAACGGGTACTGCGCAGCTCATTTTGACGACAAACAAGCCAGGGACCGATCGATCGTTTTCGCTTGCGGACGTGATCGGCAATGCGATCGCTGCAACCGATTTGAACCATACGACAGCCGCTGCCGAAGATGCGCGCTATAAGCTCGACGGTGAATCATTCACAGCCGGAAGCAACACCGTCGCAATCGATGGCGGCAAAATCGAGCTGACTTTTTCGCAGACGACGGAGTCTCCCGTATCGGTGTCCATCAGCTCTGACCGCGACGCCATCGTGAAGCAAACCAGGGAGCTGTTGGATGCGTACAACCGATTCCACGACAAATTGGAATCCCGTGCTGCCGCTTTTCCCTTCGATCTGACACAAACATGGGACCGGCTGACCCGGTCCATCCAGCCGCAGCTCTCCCAAATCGGTATTATCCGCAATCAGGACGGGACATTTGCCCTGAATGAAGACGCGCTTCTTACAGCGATGAAAGATCGCTACCAAACGGTGGAACAGATGGTCGGCCAAGAAAACGGGCTTGCCGCCATCATCAAAAAGCAAGCGGACCGGCTGCGCGAAACGCCGTTGGTAGCGCTCACCCAGCCCTCCACGTTTGCCGATACCACAAATCCATACACGGCTTACTCGTTCTCCGCCCTCTTCTTGCAGCAAGCGGCGAACACCGGACTTTTTTACAATCAGGCGTTTTAAGTAAAAAGCCGCGGTTGTACTTATACAAAAAAGGTATGCTCCAAATAGCGGGCATACCTTTTCGCTTAGCTGCGATCGATCAGTTCATCCAAATCGTGTTCATTTACCTCTGTAACAATGCGGTGTGTTGTCACATTGGTGGTCGTCGTCACATCCGGATTCTTTTTCGCGAACATGCCTTGGATGCGATCGACAATGGTCGGAACCGAATCGAGGATGCGGTCATACAAATGGGTTTGGCTTTCCAACGGAATGGAACGAATCCCTTGTTTCCCTACGACGAGAAACGCTACAGGCGTAATCGAAACGCCCCCCCCGCTCCCTCCGCCAAACGGATAGCTCGTATCGCCATGCCCATGATCGCCTGGCCCGTGGTGACGATGGTATTCGAATTCGCTCCCTCCTGCGGCAAAACCGAATCCTACTTTGGAAATCGGCAAAATGACGCTGCCATCCGGCGTTTCCACCGGGTCGCCGATGATGGTATTCACATCAATCATCTGCTTCAAGTTTTCCATTGCTGTTTTCATCATGCCTTGAATCGGATGGTCGTTCATGTTTTTCTTCCTCCCTTTCGCACTCGAATGTCAGTCACCAGCTATGTCTGTTAGTATCGTTATCTTCCCCGCAAACGCGCTGTCGTATGTACCCAACTTTAGCAGCCCCTCATGTCCGGAAGGGAATCGGGAACAAAATTTTCCAGTCCCGCTTTTTGCTCAATTTGACAAGGAGCTTTACACCCGCAGCAAATACATGGTACAGCCGAAAATGCAAAATGCAGCGAAACTGGGTCTGCACCAGCTGATCGTTCCATACAGGCTGTACGCTCAGCTTCGGTACGCTGCGCAAGAGAACATACTGCGAGAAAACGGTAATGATGCTGCTTTTGATCCCCCAGGCAAGCCCTGTCAACGCACCTGTCGCCCCCGCTTCTCCCAGCCCGATCCGGGTATGCCATTCGAACTTGTCACAGCGTATCCGCTTGAGAAAATGCCTGAAAATCGGTTGGAAATCACGAATGTCATGCAGCAAAATCTGGTAGTTTTCGTACCAACGCTTTACTTTTGGAGGCGTGAGCTTCTTTTTATCCTCATGGAATGATTGTTCTCCCGCCTTTTCTACATGGGCGGAAAGCTCCACCCCCTCATCTCCGTTACCCATTTTCAACAGAGGTATCTCGTATTTGTAATAAAACAGCTTGCGCCACGCTGTGATCTCCATGACGAGATGATCATTTTCGCCGATGCGGCCATATGTCAAAAAGATGCGCAGCGTGGTCAAGCAGAGCAGAACCACGACCAGCACGAACACGCCAACAATCACCAAAGCTAACAAAAAAATCCCTCCTCGACTGTAGTATGAGTCGAATGAAGGAATTTTATCTTCATCAAGAATATAGACCTTGGGGAAGCCCCAGTTACGAATTGATATTCGTTTCGTGGTAACAGCAAGAGACCTCCCAAAGGGAGGCCTCTCATCCAAGTATGCGGTTAGCGGGACAGTTGGGATTCAGCAAAGCTTACCAAACGTTTGGTAATTTCACCACCAACCGAACCGTTTTGACGGGAAGTCGTATCCGCGCCAAGTTGAACGCCAAACTCGGAAGCGATCTCGTACTTCAATTGATCCAGAGCTTGGTTCGCTTGAGGTACAAGCAGGTTGTTGCTGTTACCGCTGTTGTTGTTAGCCATTGTCTTTTCACCTCCTCGCTGTTTGTAGGTTTAATATGTGTGAAGGCCTGTTTATTCATGCACAGTGAATTATGGAGAAATGTTTCCAGCTTGGCTATAAAATGTCTCGCCTTTACGACCCTCCATCGTGGTCAGCCATTTCGCGATCTGCGATGCGGAATCTTGCAAATCGTACCGTTCCATCCGCTCCATCATGAGGCGATGATCCGGGTCATTGCGCTGCAGTCGCATGACAATGCGTGCGGCCTCCTCTTCTGTGTCCGCCTGCAGGGCGAGCCCCTGTTCGATGAGAAAGCGGCGGTTTTGCTTCTCTTGGCCCGGGAGCGGCTGATACAAAATCAAAGGGGTTTGCATCGCCAGCGCTTCTGAGCACGTCAAGCCACCCGCCTTGGTGATCACGGCGTCAGCAGCGCCCAACCACCTCCACATTTCCTGCACATAGCCGAACACATGCAGCTGATGGAGAGCATGCTGTGTGCGGGCGAATCGTTGCGTTAGCAGCCGCAGCAGCGGTTCGTTTTTTCCCGTCACCGCGACGATGGTAAGCGGATCTTGTATCCGCCACAAACGCTCCACCAGTCTCACCATATCGCCATACCCGTCCGCCCCGCCGCAGATGAGGACCATGAATTGGTCAGGGGCGATTCCGACCTGCTTTTTCCACTCTTTTTTGTTACGCTGCCGGTTTCCCTGGAACGATGGGCGCAACGGAATTCCATACGCCTTCACCCGATCAGGCTCAATCACACCCTGCCTGTTCATTTGCTCGGCCAGTTTGGGATGGGCAACATTATAAAAATCAATGCCATGCTGGAGCCAATACGGATGAACGTGAAAATCGGTCAAAATGCCGATGAGCCAAAAAGGCTTGCTCGCCCTTTTCTTGGCTTCTGCCAAAGCGCTGAGACAATAAGCATGCGTGCTGATCACGGCGTCCGGCTTTTGCTGTTCGATCACCCGCTCCAAAAGCCGCTTGCCCAATACTTTGGCAAGCGGCTTTTGCAAAGCTTTGCTTATGGCCGACACATTCCGATTGTACAGATGATCCCACATCGCGGGAAAATGCGCCAAGCTGGCGTAATAGCTGGAGCGCGACAGCTCCCGCAGCATGGGGCTGGCGATGCCAAGCCCCCCGATCAGACGAACCTCGCACGACTCGGCAAGCAACGCTTCCTGCAGGGCGATCGCCGCCATGTAGTGACCGCTCCCGGCCCATTCTTCTGTTACAATCAGGACATTTTTGCCCATCCACAGATCAACTCCTCGTTAGGAAGACGGCAAGTATCGGCGCAGGAGTTCTTCTTTTGACATGTAAACCCGGCTGAGCGTTGTGCGCTGGTTGTAATTTTTCATCCGATTCCAGCCGTCCCGGTGTATCAAGAGCAGTAAAAATTTTAAGTACCAGTGCTTGTAACGGTAAAACCAGTTTGCCGGCACATCCGCAATCGAGAAGCCCAGTTGCTGAACACCTTTGTTGAGCGTCGTCGTGCCGACGATCCCCTTGATCTCGTTTGCCTGCGGCAGCGCTGCGAGATACTCGGCAAGCTGTGGCATGGAATTGGCGACCAGCCGGCGAAGCAACAGCACCAGCTTCAAGTCGTCCTCGATTCCTTTGCACTCACAGGCAAAGCGATAATTATGGATGTGCAAGCGTAGGATCAAGTCGCCCGCGCGAATTTGCCGATTATCTGAGGTCGTCAGTGTCTCCCCGCGATAGCGCAGCAGAACGATGCGAAAAATGTTTCGTCCCTTTTCGATATATCGCAGCCGGGTGCAGCGCTGATACACGGCATCCCAGATTCCCCAAATCACCAATGAACCCGACATTACAATCTGCCCTTTCCGTTCATTTCAGCCAGTGCTGCCAGCTTGTTTTAGTATTTCCCAAAATTGTCTCCAGGCTCACCCCGATTTTGTTTTTTTCATCCTGCCGATGATAAAGACAAGCCCTGCCACCAATGCGGGCAGTGCAGCTTGATTGAAAATATACGGATTGGTCAGCCGCCAGACATACGGGTCTTCCAGGCACATTTCCACTGCCGTATAAGCCAAAATGGCTGCCCCGATGGCCACCAATATCGGAAAACGCCCCATCATTCGGGCAACGACTGCGCTTCCCCACATCAACAGCGGAATGCTGATCCCCAATCCGAGGAGCACCAGGGTAAAATCACCATCCGCAGCTCCCCCTACCGCCAGCACATTGTCCAGACTCATGATAAAATCGGCCAAAATGATGGTCTTCACGGCTTGCCCCACCGTGCCACCTTGCAAGACCTCCGTGGTCTCCGCTTCCGTTTCGAATAGCAATTTCAGCGCAATCCAAAGCAGCAGTGCCCCTGCCACCGCTTTTACCAGCGGGATGTCGAGCATCCACGTCATCATGCCGGTAAAAAGGACGCGCAGCAAAATTGCTCCCAACGTCCCAAGCCATATGGCCCGCTTCCGATCCTCCTTTTTTAATCCTCGGCATGCCATGCCAATCACCACAGCATTGTCGCCTGACAACACGAGATCAATCAAGAGAATTTGCAAGAACCCTGTCCAGAATTGCCCGTCCATCGGAAACCCCCATGCTTACATCTTCCTTTTTACTCTATGCGGTGAGAAGGGGGTACATGTCCATTGCCGACTTTTCATCAGCTCCAAGACGGAATGGTCAGGAAGACGCAGGAAGAAAGTTTCTTGCAAATATTCCCAAAATCTATTAGCCTTAATCTGGGGTGATTTATTAATGCTAGTATCCATGTCGCTTCCACTTGAAGAGCTTGCACACAGGATTGGGTTTCTTGCCACGACCGTTACAAAGAACTGGTTCGCATCCTTGCGTGAACATGACCTTCCCTACGGTGACATTTCGGTAGATGTTGCCAATCATTTTACTCATTTACTAGCGCGTTCCTTACTTGCAGATACGGAAACCGAGTTTCACCAGCATGTCCGGGAGAGCAGTCGGTTGTTCTGGTCCGAGCGTTACCCCCTTTCAACGATCGTGCGCATTTATCAATGTTATCGCTATGCGTTTTGGCACGTTGTCCGCCCATTGCTGCCTGGTGCATGCCTTAGCCAGGAAACGCTCACGACTGTAGAAGCACACTTAACGAAAACCATGGATGACGCGATTGTACATTCGGTTCACTTTTACGAAGAATCAATGAAACAGCATCGGGAGGATCAAGAGGAGTTCATCACGGAATTGCATCATGACAAATTAACGATCTTGGGGAAAATGGCGGCGAATATGGCCCATGAGCTGCGCAATCCGTTATGTGCCATCGAAGGATTTTTGAAGCTGATCAAAGAGTCAGCGGAAGGAAAAGCTGATTTGGAGAGTTACGTTGAGGTCGTCATGCATGAATTTTCTTCACTCAACAGGCAGATCACAGGCTTTTTGAGCTTTTCCAAAAAGCCGTTGCTGACCGATGTGACGGAGTTGGTTTCCGTTGAAGAACTTGTCGATGATGTCGAGTGTTTGCTTATTCCCCGGCTGCTGAATGACAATATCTCCTATGAAACGCAAATTACTCCCTGTGTGGTCGCTGGCAATAAAGAAGAGTTCAAGCAAGTGCTGCTGAATTTGTTAAACAATGCGATCGATGCCGTGCAGGACTCATCTGACAAGCAGATTCGCCTTGTCGTTGCCCCAAAAGCCGACCGGGTGATGTTGGCCGTTGAGAACAACGCCGAAAAGATTCCTGCAGAGGTTCTCGGCAAATTGTTCCAACCGTTCTTTACGACCAAAGCGAACGGAACCGGCATCGGTTTATCGATCTGCAAAAACATTGTAGAAAAGCATAAAGGCACCATCCACTGCGAATCGGCTTTGGAGGTTACCCGTTTCGTCATTTCGCTGCCGAGAGTCGATGAATACCAAAAAAGGTAGAGGAGATCATCCTCTACCTTGTCTTATGTAAGTG
This sequence comes from Brevibacillus fluminis, assembly GCF_052072235.1. Lineage (GTDB taxonomy): Bacteria > Bacillota > Bacilli > Brevibacillales > Brevibacillaceae > Brevibacillus_D > Brevibacillus_D fluminis_A. The sequence continues at coordinate 3,980,180 of NZ_CM125436.1, forward strand.
GAGCGGGTGATGGGAATCGAACCCACGCGACCAGCTTGGAAGGCTGGAGTTCTACCATTGAACTACACCCGCATGTTGTGGTGCCGAGGACCGGACTTGAACCGGTACGGGAGAAACTCCCGACAGATTTTAAGTCTGTTGCGTCTGCCTATTCCGCCACCCCGGCAAAACGCACGATTCTGCCTTTTAGCAAAACTGGTCGGGAAGACAGGATTCGAACCTGCGACCCCTTGGTCCCAAGCCAAGTACTCTACCAAGCTGAGCTACTTCCCGACAAATAATGGCGTGCCCTGAGAGATTCGAACTCCCGACCTTTTGATTCGTAGTCAAACGCTCTATCCGGCTGAGCTAAGGGCACATATGGAGCGGACGAAGGGTCTCGAACCCTCGACCTTCGCCTTGGCAAGGCGACGCTCTACCAATTGAGCTACGTCCGCATGTTTTAAGATTTTCGCGATTGAAATCCTTTTTCCTGTTTAGCATGAGGAAAAATTTGGTGCGGTCAAGAGGACTTGAACCTCCACGGTGTTGCCACCACTAGAACCTGAATCTAGCGCGTCTGCCAATTCCGCCATGACCGCATATTTTTCAAAAAAACTGGTGAGCCATGAAGGACTCGAACCTTCGACCCTCTGATTAAAAGTCAGATGCTCTACCAACTGAGCTAATGGCTCAAACTGTATGGCACTTGTTCATCAAAGTAATGGTGGGGAGAGACGGATTCGAACCGCCGAACCCAGAGGGAGCAGATTTACAGTCTGCCGCGTTTAGCCACTTCGCTATCTCCCCAACTTTGACAAATGGTGCCGACGATAGGACTTGAACCCACAACCCCCTGATTACAAGTCAGGTGCTCTACCAATTGAGCTACACCGGCATATGATATTGGTTGTAAAAATGGCGGAGCTGACGGGACTCGAACCCGCGACCTCCGGTGTGACAGACCGGCGTGAACTCCAACTTCACCACAGCTCCATATTTGCTCCACCCTGCAGAAACTACGATCTTACTTTGACAAAAAGTATGTTCGGAGCAAAACAAGGAGAAAATTTGGTTGCGGGAGCAGGATTTGAACCTGCGACCTTCGGGTTATGAGCCCGACGAGCTACCGAGCTGCTCCATCCCGCGACGATTAGGGTTTATGCCTGATACATATTATATGTATCTAGGTACATTTTGATGTATCTGGTGGAGGCTGACGGGATCGCTTCCTACTGGCGATACTGCGTCGAATTGCTTCTGCGCGCAGCCAGATCAGTTGTACCCGAGCAATACTCCTCGATTCACTGCAAAGGGTGAACCGCTTGCGGTGAGATCCGCTGCATACACCGATGAGTGAAACGAATGGTGGAAGCTGACGGGATCGAACCGCCGACCCTCTGCTTGTAAGGCAGATGCTCTCCCAGCTGAGCTAAGCCTCCGAAATGGATGGTGACCCGTAGGGGATTCGAACCCCTGTATGACAGCGTGAAAGGCTGCTGTGTTAAACCGCTTCACCAACGGGCCTTACTAGATGGTGCTCCCGACAGGAATCGAACCTGCGACCTCTTCCTTACCATGGAAACGCTCTACCGACTGAGCTACAGGAGCATGGCTCCTCAGGACGGACTCGAACCGCCAGCCTACCGGTTAACAGCCGGTTGCTCCACCATTGAGCTACTGAGGAATATTCAGTTGAAGGTTGTTCCTTCAAAACTGGATACGCAAGTCATTGCTATGGATTGTTGTGGATAAGCCCTCGACCGATTAGTATTCGTCAGCTCCATGCGTTACCGCACTTCCACACCGAACCTATCAACCTCATCGTCTATGAGGGGTCTTACCAGATTGACTCTGTGGGAAATCTCATCTCAAGGGGGGCTTCACGCTTAGATGCTTTCAGCGCTTATCCCGTCCATACATAGCTACCCAGCTGTGCTCCTGGCGGAACAACTGGTGCACCAGCGGTATGTCCACCCCGGTCCTCTCGTACTAAGGGCAGCTCCTTTCAAATTTCCTACGCCCGCGACAGATAGGGACCGAACTGTCTCACGACGTTCTGAACCCAGCTCGCGTACCGCTTTAATGGGCGAACAGCCCAACCCTTGGGACCTACTTCAGCCCCAGGATGCGATGAGCCGACATCGAGGTGCCAAACCTCCCCGTCGATGTGGACTCTTGGGGGAGATAAGCCTGTTATCCCCAGGGTAGCTTTTATCCGTTGAGCGATGGCCCTTCCATGCGGAACCACCGGATCACTAAGCCCGACTTTCGTCCCTGCTCGACTTGTAGGTCTCGCAGTCAAGCTCCCTTGTGCCTTTACACTCTACGAATGATTTCCG
>NZ_CM125436.1:3987500-4790000 GCF_052072235.1 Brevibacillus fluminis
AACCCGATTGGTCAGTGTGCCGATCCCTTCAATCGTGACGGCTACTTCATCCCCCGGCTGCAGTGCGCCCACTCCCGGTGGTGTACCTGTGAGGATCACATTGCCAGGCAGCAGCGTCATAACCGCGCTGATGGCTTCCACAAGCTGTGGAATGCCAAAAACCATTTGATTGGTGTTGGAATCTTGGCGGACCTCGCCATTCACCGTCGTCGTGATTCGCAAGTTTTGATAATCCACTTTCGGCGCAATGACAGGGCCGAGCGGACAAAATGTATCGAAGCTTTTGGCCCGTGTCCATTGGCCGTCGCCATGCTGAAGATCGCGGGCCGTGACATCGTTGGCGCAAGTGAATCCGAGGATATACTCGTCAGCGTCTGCCGCCTTGACATGCCGCGCTTCTTTTTTGATGATCACGGCAAGCTCGGCCTCATAGTGCAAATTATCCGTCAATGACGGGTACACGATCTCCTGGCCCGGGCCGATGACACTGGTTGACGGCTTCAAAAACATCAAAGGCTCGCGCGGCAGCTCAATCCCCATTTCCAGCGCATGATCCTTATAGTTGACGCCGATGCAAACCACTTTGCTCGGCGTGCACGGTGTCAACAGCTCCACCTGATCCGCTTCGATTTCCAGCCCGGTCATAATCGGCTTCGCCGTTTCCCGTTTGTAAATGTCACCCTCGATGACGCGGATTTTATTCTCTTCTTGTACAAACCAGCCGTGTTTTTGCTTTCCATTGCGCTCAAAACGGACGATCATACTCTCCCTCTCCCTTCATAGGAAAACATGGCTCCGCCCCAACAAGCGAAACCATGTCTATTCCAATAAGCAATCCGACTAGAACAGGCCCAAATCCCCAGCCAATTCTCTCGGTTTGGTCGTGATTTCTTCCACTTCGGTACGGTTCACCGCATCGGCTACAAGCGCTGCGATGTCCAAATTCTCCTCAAATCGTTCCGCCAGTCCCACCTTAGGGCGTGTGACCGGATTTTTCGGAGTAAATACGGTACAGCAATCCTCATACGGCAGGATCGACAGCTCAAACGTATCGATCTTGCGGGCAATCTCCGTAATCTCTTCCTTGTCCATCCCGATCAGCGGGCGCAGCACAGGCATATCGATCACATGGTTGATCGTGTTCATGCTCTCCAGCGTCTGCGAAGCGACTTGACCGAGACTTTCGCCAGTGGCCAGCGCAAGCGCACCGGCGCGGGTCGCCACTTGCTCGGCGATGCGCATCATGAAGCGGCGCATGATCGTTATAGTGTAATCGTCAGGACAATGCTGGCGAATCGCGGTCTGAATGTCCGTGAACGGCACGACATGCAGGCGAATCGTGCCGCCCCAGCGCGTCAGCTTGTGCGCCAGATCGCGGACTTTTTCCAATGCGCGCTCGCTTGTAAACGGGTAGCTGTGGAAATGGATCGCTTCCAGCGTGACGCCGCGCTTCATCATCTTCCATCCCGCCACCGGGCTATCGATTCCGCCTGACAACAGCAGCATCAGCTTGCCGCTCGTGCCGACAGGCAGACCGCCGGATGCCGGGAACGTCTGGCAGCTCATGAGGGTGCCTTCCGTGCGGATTTCGACGCTGACGACCGTCTCCGGCTGGTGCAGGTCTACTTTAATCTCCGGCACATTGCGCAAAATGTGACCGCCAAGCATGCGGCTCACTTCCATGGACTGCATCGGATAGCGCTTGTCCGTGCGGCGCGTCTCCAGCCGGAATGTCCGCGGCGCAGGCGTGACGCTTTTGATCAGCTCCAGTGCCGTCTCTTTCAACGCTTCTTCCGATGGCTCAATCACCTTGGCCGGACTCAGCGAAATGATGCCGAAAACGCGTTGCAGCCGCTCGATGATCTCGAACGCATCCTCGCCGTTCAGCTCGACGTACATTCTCCCGTAGCTGCGTCTTACTTTCACCTTGAAAAAAGAACGCAAGATGTGCTTCACATTGCGCATGAGCGTTTCTTCAAACGTATCGCGGTTTTTGCCTTTTAAGGCCAATTCGCCATAGCGAATCATCACTACATCATAATTCATCGTGGTCATCCAATCCTTTACGCTTTCATATAGGGGCTGATGCGGGCAAGACTTTCGCGCAGGCCGCTTACGAACAGATTGATCTCCTCCAGGCTGGTCTGGCCGCTCAGGCTGATGCGGATCGAGGCGATGGCCTGCTCGCGCTTGATACCGGCCGCCAGAAGCACACGGCTCGGCTCTTGCGCTTTCGAGGAGCAGGCAGATTTGGTCGAAACCATGATGCCGTGCTCTTCCAAAGCGTGCACCAACACTTCCGCCTTCATCCCCGGAAACGAAATATTCATGATGTGCGGCGCACTTCCGGTCTGCGGCGTATTGATCACACACTCGGGAATTTCCATGAGACCTGCGCGCAGCACTTCCGCAAGCTTTTGCATGTGGGCGATCGATTTTGCCTGCGTTTCGCCGGTCATCCGCAGCGCTTTGGCAAGCCCGGCAATGCCCGGAATGTTTTCCGTTCCGGAGCGGTTGCCGCTCTCCTGCCCTCCGCCTGCAAGCAGCGGGTGCAGGGTGACCCCTTCGCGTTTTGCCAAAATGCCGACGCCGCGCGGTCCGTGAAACTTGTGCGCAGACAGCGTCAGCAGGTCGATTCCCCATTCTTTCATTTTGAAAGGAACCTTCCCGAAGCTTTGGACCGCATCGACATGGAACAAAATGCGCGGGTGCAGCTTGAGAAACGTTCCGATTTCCTTGATCGGCTGGATCGTCCCAAGCTCGTTGTTGACGTGCATGATCGAAACCAGAATCGTGTCGGGACGAATTGCCTGCTGAAGCGATTCAAGCGAAACCCTCCCGTCATGATCGACCGGCAGATAGGTTACGTCAAAACCAAACGTTTCGAGCTGACCGGCCGCATCGTAAACGGACGGATGCTCAACGGCAGTCGTGATGATATGCTTTCCGCGCGATTGATATTGAAATGCAACCCCTTTGATCGCAGCATTGTTCCCCTCGGTGCCGCCTGAGGTAAAAATGATCTCCGATGGCTTGCATTGTAAAGCTTGTGCTGACACCATTCTTGCCTGCTTTAGCAAATTCTCCGCTTCCACGCCTTTTTGGTGAAGCGAAGACGGATTTCCAAAGAAAGACAGCATAGCCTTTTGTACAACATCTACAACTTCCGGATATGGCGGTGTCGTGGCACTGTTATCAAGATAAATCATGAATTGCCACCTGCCTATTTTCGGTGCCAGGCACGCTGGCACACGGACTAAAATCCACCTTTCATCATACCTCAACTGCATGACAGATTCTACTTTGAAAAATTTCTCAAGGCATTTCGGGGCAAAACGACAGCTTGAAACGACACCACTCCTAATAATGGTACAACTTCCATCAAAAAGTCACAAAGGTAAGCGGTTTCATTTGTTCGCCAGTCTTTACTTCACCCGCCCAACTTGTTAGAATTGTCAATAAATTATCATCAACACATCAAGAAAGGGAGCGACAAACATGAGTTCAAGCGTGATAATGGAAGAAAAGATCAAAAAAATGGAAGATGATCTGAAGCGGCTGCGAAAGGAATTCGAAAAAAGCGTCTCAGGCGCCGGCGGCTTCGAGCTTCAAGATACGGACGTGTATTTGACAGAGGTGTATAACGCGTAGATGACAAAAGGGCACATGTCCGTCACAACCTCATATGGATCGCCGTGATTGCCGAAAAAGCGCAGTAGCTTTGACGGGCAATCACTTTTTTTTGCACAAAAAAGCTCCTGCGCACGCATGTGCCAGAAGCTTTTGCTGCTTTTACGCCAGTTTCGGGATTTCTCCCCCATATACACCGCTAAACACTTCCGTCGCGGAGCCCGTCATATAGACATGGTTATCCGCCTCACGCCATTCGATGTGCAAATCGCCGCCGAGCAGGTGAACCGTCACGCTGCGCTCGGTCTGCCCGCTCTGGATCGCAGCGACCGCAGCGGCGCAGGCGCCCGTGCCGCAAGCGAGCGTTTCGCCGGAACCGCGCTCCCATACGCGGAACTGGATGTGTTTGGGGTCGAGGACTTTGATGAACTCCACATTCGTCCGTTCGGGGAAGAGCGGATGATGCTCGATGATGGGGCCGAGCTTGTGCACATCTTCTCCTCTCACCTCATCGACGAATAAAATGGCATGCGGATTGCCCATCGAGAGGCTTGTCATCGTAAACGCGCGCCCTTCCACCTCAAACAGCTGCTCGATGAATTGCGGCGTCGTCTCTATCGCCATCGGGATGTCCGCACAGTTGAAACGCGGTTCGCCCATGTCGATCGTCACCGTCGCGACCTTGCCGTCGTCTCCAACATGCACAACCGGGAACACGATGCCGCCCAACGTTTCGATCGAAAACGATCGATTGTCCGTCAAACCATGGTCGTACACATATTTGCTGACACAGCGAAGGCCGTTGCCGCAGTTTTTGGCCTCGCTTCCGTCGTTATTGAATACACGCATGCGAAAATCCGCTTTCTCCGACGGCATGATCAAAATCAGTCCGTCGCCGCCGATGCCGAAGTGACGGTCGCTCACTCTTCTTGCGAGTTCAGGCAGATCCACCCCGTCAAGCGGTTCTTCAAAGCAATTGACATACACGTAATCATTTCCCAATCCGTGCAATTTAGTAAATTTCATCGACGTTAGCCTCTCTCCATCGTATCGTTGATTTGTTCCATCTTACCACAGAGGCCGTCCGGGCGTGAATAGATTCCCGCGTTACTTGAAGACAGGCCCCCGTGCTATACTATCGATGTCACTTTGGACGCGAAAGGATGAAACGTATGGAATGGGATCAACTGCGCATCGCGCTGGGCACAAAAAATAAAGCCAAGCTTGCAGCCGTTCGGTTGGCAACCGGCTGCGAGCCGATTTGCGTATCGGTTCCGAGCGGCGTTTCCGATCAGCCGTTGAGTGAAGCCGAAACGATTACAGGCGCAATCAACCGCGCGAAAGCCGCACTTTTGCAGACGCCGGAAGCGGTGATCGGGCTCGGGCTGGAAGGCGGGCTGGCCTATGATGAAACTTATACGGGACAATGGTTCCTCATTTCGGTCTGCGCCGCATGGGACGGGTCGCGCCTGATGCTTGGAAAAGGACTGCAGTTCCCTTTGCCACCCGGCATGGGCGATCGCGTCCTGCGCGAGAAAATCGAGCTGAGCCATGTGATCGACGAGCTTGGCGGCACGGCAGGCAGCAACCATCAAGGCGGCGCTTATGGCCTTTTGACCGACAACCGAATCAATCGCGCAGGCGTGTTCCGCGATGCGGTGATCGCAGCGATTACGCCGTTTGTTTCCCGCTTGTACACGGAAAAAAGCCACTCGGACCAATAAGACCCGAGCGGCTTTTTTCTTGCCAACAAGCTATTTGGCCACCAAATACGGGTAGACCACCATCGCTCCCACAATCGAGATTGCCCCGAGGATCATGGCCCAAAGCCCAAGGGTGCGCGCATCGCGGCGGTATGCCATATACCCCAGGATGATGCCGACAGGCGCGGTCAAATACGGGAGGATAAACAGCGATAATACGGACAGGCTGAGTCCGGTCAAGCCGAAACCTGACCCTGTCGCCTGTTCGCCCGGTCGTTCCTCCCGATCATTGACGTCACGGTCATTGACATCACGGCTGATGGGCCTCTGCAAAGGAGGCGACGCCACTTCTGCACTCATCTCGTACTTCGCCAAATCCTCGCGCCGGTTGAATTCGTCCAGATCGGGCGTATGTGCAGGCCCAAGTCCTGCACCCCCTGCTGTCTCATACGCCTGGTTGACAGCATCCGTGACTTCACCGTGATAGCGTTCGATCTGTGTGTAAGGATCGTAGCTGATCTGCCTGTATGAAGGTGTTGCTTCCTTCTGCTCAGCATTCATACGTTCGCGTGAATCGTACGTCATGTCTTTCGCTCAACCCCTTTAGCAAAGGATTAATAGGAAGGAAGTAGCTTTATTTTTTGTTTTCGGTGTACAATTTAACCGGGAGGCGAGAGGATGAAAACAGACAGAAACCTAACAATTGGTATTGATATTGACGGGACCGTCACGTGCCCCAGCAGTCTTCTCCCGCATTTGAATCAGGCGTTTGGCAAAAATTTATCATTGGCCGACTGTCTGGAGTATGACCTGGCAAACGTGTATGGCGTATCCGCCCGGGAAATGAATGAGTGGTTTGCCAACAACAGCGACAGGCTCTGTCGCGTCGCTCCCGTCCACGGTGCAGCCGACCTTGTTTTGCGCGAGTGGTACCAGAAGCACCGGCTCGTGTATATCAGCGCTCGTCATCAAGCCGATTGGGATGCGACCCTTCACTGGTTTGAGATGCGCGAGATTCCGCACCATCATATCGAGTTGATTGGCTCCCATGACAAGGTAGCGGCAGCCAAGCGCTGGAATGTGGACATGTTCATCGAGGATCGCCTGGAGAACGCGCTCCAGCTTTCCGAAGAATTGGAGATTCCCGTCTTTTTGTTCGATACGCCGTACAATCAGGCGACGCTTCCGAAGCTGGTTCACCGCATTTATGACTGGCGTGAACTGGAAAGGTTGGTCACACAAGTGACCAGCCCCTTCCTGCACAAATGACCAGCGCCGTGTTGCACAAGTAAGCGAAAATGGAAACGACGTTCCTTGTTGGAGGAACGTCGTTTGTTCTAGTGAAGCAGGCTGCTTGGGTAATCACGTCATGTTTGCACGCTCGACGTTCAACTCGCGTAAAGACGCTCTACTTCGCTTTCGGTTTGAACGTCTGGCAACAGGTTTGCGCAGAATTTTTCGCTGCATCCTGGTGGTTGGTGTTTCCGCTTTCGCTGGCGAATTCTGTTTTGTAATTCGCATTCGCGTGTGCGTCCACTTCGACCATGATGCTGTCTGCGTTACAGTTGTTGCCTTCTCCCCAATACGTGCAATTTGCGACGCTGCATTTTACAACTGGCATATGCCTCACCTCCTACGGCTATCCTTCACAGAGGGCATAGGCTTTATACTTGAGAATCATTCTTGTTATGGAATAATTACTAGCAATTTCCCCATCCGGATACTTTGTTAGCAGGAGGTGACTGATTTGGATAAACAGCTTGTCATTATTACCGGCGGAAGTGGTGCGCTCGGCTATGCGCTCGCTTTGCGACATTTGGCGGCAGGCGATGCAGTCGTGATCACAGGGAGGAACGAAATCCGGCTCAAAGAATTGCGCACCCAAGCCGGTTCTGCCGACCTGCACATCTATCGTCTGGACGTGAGCGATTATGAAGCGGTCAAATCGTTCGCTGCCTGGATTCAGATCCGCTTTGGCCGCTGCGACTTTTTGTACAACAATGCCGGGGTCGCGGTTTTCAAGCCGTTTGCGGAGATGACATTGACCGAGCTGGCGGAAATGTTCCAGACCAATGTCGATGGCGTACTTTACATGACACGCGCATTTTTACCAATGATGCAGCGTGCCGGTCGTGGGCACATTATCAATATCGCCTCTCTCGCCGGCCAGGTCGCGTCTGCCAAAGCAGCGGTTTATGCCGCCTCCAAAGCTGCGATCATCCGCTTTAGCGAAGGATTGCGACAGGAGCTGAACGGAACCGGCATTCATGTCACCTGTGTCATGCCCGGCCCGATCGATACGCCTTTTCTCGAAAAAGCGGACGCAGGCGGCGCCTATCGCCAAAACGTCCAGGCGTATCTGCTCTCGCCGGAGCATACGGCGCGCGCCATCACCCGCGCCGTCGCAAAAAAGCAGGCAGAACTCCGATTGCCGTGGAAGCTCAGCCTGCTGTCGATGCTATATTCCATGCTGCCCCAACGAATCAAGCGATGGGTCGCGCCTTTGATCAACCGCAAATGAAACCTTCTACCGCAGCGCGCGGAAGGAAATGGCCCCGACGATCAGACAGGCGACAGCCGAGAGCCCGAACAAACCGGACACTTCCGTCACGGGAATGAGGAAGCCGGATACGGCAGCCCCAAGTGGCATGCCCACTCCCGTGACGGTGCGGATCGAGGTAAACACCCGCCCCAGCAAATGATTCGGCACGCTGCGCTGCAAAAATGTCCGATACAGCGCTCCATATGGCGCATAGCAAAAGCCTGCCACCGCCATAACGGCAACCGCGATCCAAAGCGACGGCGCGAACGCGAGCGGCAATGTGGTGATCCCCCACAGGACGATGATCCCCGATAAAGTCGCGCCGAGCGAAAACCTCCAGTTGATCAGCGAGAAAACGAGCGTCCCCGCAAGCGATCCGGCTGCAAATGCCGACCAGAGCAACCCAAGCGAAGCCGAACCACCCGCGGATTGGTTGGCAAACAACGGAAGCGCCACTTCGATCGGCCCGTACGCCATGTTGAAAAACAGCGTGACGAAAATAAGCACGAGCAGCATGCGGTTCGTCCCCATATAGACATAGCCCGTCTTCAAATCTTCCAGCAGCAAACCAAGCTTGCTCCCGCCTTTCTTTTCCTCTGTCATCTCCTTCACGTCTTTTTCGACCGGCTGCAAGCGCAGCTTCCAAAAACAGAAAGCACAGATGAAAAAACTGCACCCATCGATCAGCAAAACGGCGCTTTCCCCGACCCATGCAATCAAAACGCCTGCAAGTGCCGGCCCGCCCAAATACACGATCTGCCACTGTGCCTCCATCAAGCTGTTGGCTCTGGTCAGCAGGCTTTTGTCAGCCACGAATTGCGGCAGCAGCACGGAAGCACCATGTGTGCTGATCGGCGAAAGCATGCCCGCGCACACGACCGTCAGATACACCCAGCCAATCCAGACGCGGTCGCTCGCCAAAAACAGCACGAGCAGCAGAAACAGCAGGCCACGCAGCACATTATCCGCGATCATGAGCTTTCGCCGGTCGAACCGATCAAGCAGCACCCCTGCAAGCAAGCCGGAGATGAGCCCTGGCACGGTATAGGCAAAAATCACGCTTCCCATCGCGACGGAAGAACCCGTTTTGTTCATCATGTACCACGTTAGCCCCATCCAGCCGAACTGGTCACCCAAGCCGGAAAGCAACAGTCCGAAATAATACCAGCGGAAGCTCGCCTGTTTCCAAAGTGCGGCCATCAAATTTACCCACTTTCTAATTTTGTATATTTTTTAAACATTTTTGTTTTATTTATAATAGCAAAAAAAACCATCGCTGAGAAGAGAGCCCTGCTAAATACCCTTCTTTTTCGTAGAAGGACTACTCGGGGTCACAAGAAGTACCGTTTCCATGAAAAAATGCAGCCATCCTCCTCAGGAGACTGGCTGCATTTTATTTATGAGCTTCACCATCCGCTTCGCATTCACGGCAAAAGCTGTCAGTATTGCTTGTATTCGCATGCGGAACAAACCACGGTATTTGGCCCTGGTCAACCCATGAAATCGTTTGAGTTCCGCATTTTTGTGCTCGATGATCGGGCGGCGTTTGATTCGTTCTTTAAACGTTTCGCTCATCTCAAACTCGATTTGTTCTTGATAATGCTCTGCCACGATCCGAATCGAATACGTTTTGCTCTTGGCTCCCGGCTTGAAACATCCTTCTCGAAGTGGGCACACCTTACATTTTTCAATGTCAAAGTAGAAGACAAGAGAACGACTTTTTCCCGTCTGTTTGCTTCCTTGGATCGCTTTACGAATGCTGTGTTCCCCTGCCGGACAAATCACAAAATCCGCATCTTTGTTATAGTCGAATCCTTCCTGTTTTTGACCACCGTTATGTACGACAGGGTTAAGAGGAACGACCGGTTGAATTTCCTCTTTTTTCATGACCGCCAAATTATCTTTACTCGAATAGGCAGTATCCCCAATCACTTCACTGATTTCCATTCCTGTATCCAATGACTGATTCAAGAGTTTTGTAAACTGTTTACCGTCATCTGCGCTCCCACCCGTTACTTCCACCGCAGTGATAATCTCTTCCTCCGTCATGGCGATATGTTCTTTGTAACCAAAAAACGACTTCGTGTTGCTTTTCCATCCAAAACGGGCATCCGGGTCAATCGCAGACATGATCCCTTTGTTTGCTAGAAGTCGCTCGTCCTCCACGATTTGTTTGGCAATGTGGAGTTTTTCTGAGATAGCTCCTTCATGGTCAGGAAGGAAATGCTCCACGGCTTCACCAAGATCAGCAAGATAATGCAGCATGACTTTTTCCGCATCCGCTTGATCTTTCTCCAGTTTCGGTTGACGCGGAAGCTTTTTTTCAAGCTTGGGATGTTTCTTGACCACAACACGGACTAAGCGTTTGGCTGCATCGCGAAGAACTTCAAGCGGACGTTGTGTTTGACCCCCGGCCAGCGAATGCGTGGCATCCATGATAACCGTTTTTGATTTGATGATCCCTTTGTCGATACACTGCTTTACAATATTCTTCAGGACGTCATCTACTTGGCTGGCACCAAGCCGATGATTTCGAAAACGTGATAATTGCGAAGGGGCAGGGAGTGCGTCTTCCGGATTCAAACCAGCAAACCATTTATAGGCCAAGTTCACTTGTGCTTCTTGAATCATCCGTTCATCCGACAGGTTATACAGATACTGCATAAACAAGAGGCGAAACAGTAGCTCCGGCTCGTTCGCCGGTCTACCGTAATATTCGCAATATGAGGTGCGTACCAAGTCATGAATAAAAGAAAAATCGACTACATCATGAATTTGACGCAATAGATGATTTTCTGGGATTAGTTTATATAACTCCGCGTGGAAGGAGAGCGATTGTTGTTTCGCAGAATGAAGCATGAAATCCAACTCTTTCGTTTTCTTTAATTATATAACAAGACCCAGTACCGCGAACGTACTGGGTCTTGTTTTTACAGAAACTGTATGACTTTTGCAGGGCTCTCTGAGAAGAGGGGCACTGAAAAAGTACATGTCCCGTGTACAATGGCTGCGATGGCATCAAGCCAAGCGTACACGGCGCTTATTTTCCAATAAGTCATAACCACCGGCTTAGCCGGTGGCTTCCATTAGCCCTATAAGGGCATGTTGCAAGCGGGCGCCTCCAAGGCGCACTGAAAGTCTGCCAACCGCGTGCTACCACAGGCTGGCCCTTAAAAGGGCTACTTTACCTGCCCTTTTTTACCGACTCACCCGTAAACGGGTCAATCATCTCTTTCATCGTTAATTGTTCATAATTCTTGTCCTCCACCATTTGGTTTCGAATGTATTCTTCAATCACTTTTTTGTTTCGACCTACCGTGTCCACATAGTATCCTCTGCACCAAAATTGTCGGCTTCCGTATCGATACTTCATGTTTGCAAACTTATCAAAAATCATAAGTGAGCTTTTCCCCTTTAAATAGCCCATGAATTCCGACACACTTAATTTGGGAGGGATGCTTACCAGCATGTGGATATGATCCACGCAGGCCTCCGCTTCAACAATTTCTACTCCTTTTCGTTCACATAGTTCCCGAAGGATTTTTCCTATTTCTCGTTTTAGTTTGCCGTAAATTACTTGTCTACGGTATTTTGGAGCAAATACAATATGGTATTTGCAGTTCCATTTTGTGTGTGCTAAACTGCTGTTGTCCATCCTTTGTCCTCCTTGATTTCATGTGAGCGGTTGGCAGACCAGTTCTCATGGTATCATCGAGTTCAAAGGATCACCACTTATAGCTATAAGCTTTCTGGAACCCCCAGTCGAACTGGGGGTTTTCGTTATACAACAAGCCCCTCGGGAAAAGTCCCAAGGGGCGGCGTAATTCAAGCGTTTCGCGTTTACACTTTACCTATAAATGGTTGTTGTCCACTGCTTCCTGCATGAATTGCTGGATGACAAAAGTTGCGGCTTAATTCGATACCGAATATGTCGCATTGACTTTCGCAGCGTCGGATCGGTTGCCGAATTTGTCTACAGCATATACCGTAATATAAACCCTGTCGCCATCACTAACACCGAGGAGATCAAGGATTTTTCCTGTACCTCTTACCAAATTGTTCCCTTTGTACGTTTCCCCGAGGAATTATTCGACTTTTCACTAAACAAATTCTGAACAACTGCCTAAATAGACAGCAAAAGACGCCCCATCTCCCTTACTAAAGGGACGTGGGTCGTCTCTTACCTCGCGCGCTTATGGCTGCTCTGACAAGGCAACATTTTGCAGTTTCGCTTTTTTCTCCGGTCGCCCTGCAAAGAAAACGCCGCCGAGAATGCAGATGAGTCCGAACAGCAAATTCCAGTGGATCGCTTCATCCAGCAGCGCGTAGCCCCAGAGGATCGCTGTGACCGGGACCAGATAGGTCACCATTGAGGTGAACTGCGCGCCCGCTTTTTGGATCAGGTAATAGAAAATGATATAGGCAACGCCGGAGCCGAAAATTCCCAAGCCGCCGAGTGCAAGCATCACGTCAGGCTGGAACACCGCTCCCCAATGAATTTCCTCGGTCGTCATCGCAACCAGGCCAGCTACCAGCATACAGGACAGAAGCGTGAAAAAACTCACCTGGAACGACGAAAGGTGTGCCAAATACTTTTTGGCCAAATGCGAGGAAATGCCGTAGCAAAGCGTCGCCCCCATCATCCCGAAAAATCCGAACAGGTCTACCGAAATGATGCTGATCGGGTTGAGGTCAAGCAAGATCAGAAGCCCGATAAAGCCGATGGCCATGCCGATCCATTGATTCCGGCTCGATTTGCCCTTGAAGACGAGCAAACCGACAAGCATGGTCCACAGCGGTGTCGTCGCATTGAGCACGGAAGCCATGCTGCTCGGAAGACGCGTCTCCGAGAGCGCAATCAAGCCCCATGGAATGGCATTGTTCAAACAGCCTACGATGATGAGCGGAATCCACGGAAGCCGCTTCACATTGCGGAACTCTCCCTTTACCAGCATGATGACAAAAATGATCAGAATCCCGAATCCGGAACGGAGCATCACCACGGTCCACGGATGAAACGGACCGAGCAGCACCTTAATGAAGAAAAAGGACGCCCCCCAGATCAGGCTGAGCAAGACTAAATGCAAATATGCGCTGCGAGCCACACGATTCCCTACTTTCTCGACACGATGATCTTCTTATCGTAGCATAGCTTGCTTCACGAATTGATGAAAAAATCAGATGGCTCTCATCAATTCTTTCCATCAAACGCTGCCGCTTTTGTTCGCAGGAGCATCCAGATCACGCCCGCGACGATGCCAAAACCGGCGATTCCATCCGCGATCGCGGCGCTCTTCAGCCATTCGGTGCCCCATCCGATCGCAAGGCAGCTGAGTGAATAGGCGCCCATGCACACCATTTCGCGGACGGAGAACACCCGGGCCAAAAACGCGGGGTCCGCCAAGCGCTGAAGCCGGGTCACCGACAAGATCCCCAGCGAGAAGGACGCGATGGCAAGAAAAAACGTGGTCGCCATCCAGATCGCTGCGTGTCCGCTGTGAAACATCAGCCAAACCGAGATGCTGATCACCCAAAGCGCTCCGGCCAACAATGCGTCGATTCGCCGCGGATGCAGCAGCTCCGCCCATTTGCTGACCAAAAGTCCGGCCAGCACCCCGCCGATCCCTAAGGGAATATCCAGCAATCCGAACAAATAAAGCGGCTGGTGGCGTTCTTCCAAAATGAAAAACATCAGCAGGACGTAATAGGAACCCGTCACCCGCTCCATCATTTGCAAAACAAGCACCTTTCGGATCGGCGCGTTCGTTTTCACGTACCGGAATCCTTCAAGCAAACGGCCGAAAAATCCGCGCGTTTTTGCATCGGCGTGCGGCGTCTGGATCGCGGGGAGGCGCAGCAAGAACAACAACGATAAAAAATAGCAGCCCGCATCCAGCAAAAAATTGAAGCGGAAGGAAAAAGCGTAGACAAGATACGCCGCGATCCCTTGCCCGATAAACATCATCAAGGCGTTGGTCCCCGTGATTAGCGAATTGGCGGACAACCGAGACTGCGGCTCAACGGATTGGACGATGACCACTTGCATGGAAGGATTGAAAAAAGCGCTGCACACGTTTACCATCATCAACACTGCATAAACCGCCCACAAATAGGCGGCATCGGTAATCCAAAAAAACAAGCTGACTAAAATGCCGCGCAGCAGGTTGCATACAACCATAACGCGGCGTTTCTCCCACTTTTCCAGTAAGGGTCCGGCGAAAAAGCTCGCGACCACGTACGGTAAAAAGCGAAACACTGTCCCTGCCGCAAAGGAGAG
Source organism: Brevibacillus fluminis (assembly GCF_052072235.1). Classification (GTDB taxonomy): domain Bacteria; phylum Bacillota; class Bacilli; order Brevibacillales; family Brevibacillaceae; genus Brevibacillus_D; species Brevibacillus_D fluminis_A. The sequence continues at coordinate 4,001,653 of NZ_CM125436.1, forward strand.
ACCCGAGCCGCTCAATTCTTTCAGCAGCCCGAGCACAGCAATAAACGTAAATTCGTTGCCGAGCAAATGAATGACATGTGCTCCGTACAAGCGACGAAACACATGATGACGCAACAATCCCACCATTACCACAGCCTCGTTTCCTTTGATGCGGCATACCTGCTCCCTCTTCATCATGGCGTGTTTGGCAGGGTTTGTCGAGTACCCCTATCATTTACTTTTTCCCCGAAATGGTCCCGTAGCGGATGAGCTTGAGGGCAACCCGGGTATTGAAGACAGCATTCGCGAGATAGTCGTCCCCTTTTTCCCGCGACCATTTCCCATCGTATTTGGACCTGAGGTATTCGCCGAATCCGACGGGATCAAGGCTTTTTTTCTGCATCCGGATCAATGTTTTGGTAAGACTCTTCTCCATCTCTTTTTCCAATTGCTCCTGCACCGCATTCATCTGGTCGGGATTCTCCAAATCTTTGCTGCCCGTATAAGCAAGCAGATTGCCTTTCATGCTCATTTTGATTTGAAAGACGGGTCGCTGCAAATCGCCGCTTACCGTGATTCGGCATTTGGCACTGATGTAGTCGATAATCGCCTCTGCCCGTCCGTCCGGTTCTTTTTCATCGGCAATGCTGAGTTCGATGCTGGGAGGCTGGGTGATCCCAAAGAGGGGCACGATCAATTTCCCTTCATCCTGCTTTAACACGTCTACCATTTTTCCATTCTTCAAAATAACACCGTACGCAATCTGAATGCTTCCTTCCGACCGTTTGAGAAACGGCACTACCGGATCGGAGGTTTCCGCTGTCGTATGGAACATGAAGTCATGAAGGGTCGAATGGGGCTGAAAACTGGTTTCACGCCTCGGATGCAGCACATCATTCAAAAATACGCCAAGCTCCTCCGTGTTTTTATAGCGGGCGTTCATCAATTCTTCCACCGTTCCTTCGACGATGCCGATAAAGACGTTGTCGCCGATCAACGGGTCCCGATACAGCGAAATCATGGTGTCCTTCAGCCCTTTTTTTCGCGCGAACGCTTCACTGAACAGGACGACCCGCATTTGGGCCATCGTCACGGTTTTTTCCGACATGGACGACAAGCGCATCAGCGCCTGGTGGGGAATGCTCGCCGTCGCGTTAAAAATTTGCGTCTTGTTTTTCTTCCCTTGACTTGATTGCGGAATGGCCGCAAACATTTTCAGATGCTTGTCATCCAGATAATCAAAGCCGATGACAGAAATCAGGCCCAAGTCTTCCAAAGTCGGCCGTTCTAATTGTACCTTGCTGCATCCTCCCACTCCGGTCAAAAGAGCTGCGCACAGGATGATCTGAATGCTTGCCCGGATTTTTCTCATGGCTGCCGCTCACGGTTCCGACGCAGGGCATGAACCCCAAGCAGCAGTATCGGATAAAGAATCATTGCGTAGCCAGCCGAGACGCTCCATTCGTCATAGACAGTTCTCTCTATCTTCGTGGAGGTGAGCGCGAGAATGATCGCATATGAGAACGCTGCGCACAGGTACAAATGCCACGTCCGTTTTTTCGTAACCACGGAATCGACTCCTTTCTTGGCCATCCACAAGTAGGCGGCGGCCGTCGATAAGATCAGGAATACCCACAAGGAGATCCCAAAGTTTTCAATACGCTCCACAAAAGACAGCTCCACCGCCTTGTAAAGATTCAGCACCGGATAAATCAATTGCTTCAACTGCCATTCCGAAAAGTATATGACACTGACAAACGTAACCAGGAAATAAATACCAACGCTGATCCACAACCCGAGCGATGCGTGCTTCAGGGCTTTTTTCTGGTTTACGATATACGGGAAGTACACGAGAATCAGCTCATAGCCGAGCATGGCTGAATAGGAATTGTCCACTGCATCGAGCAGATTGGGAAAGGTCGTCGTCACAAGCGGAAAGATATGGGATAACTCCCCTTTGGTGAATCCCCATTTTAAATAAACGACCATCCAGACCGTAAAGAAAAAAGCGAGCATGCAGAAACGTGCGATCGACTTGATTCCGCCGTTTGTGATGTAAACCATGATCGCAAGCAGGCAAAGCAGCGGAAACACAATTGTTTCTTCTGTCAGCGTGACGGATTGAACCAGCCTGATATAGCTCTGGCAAATCGATGAGATCGTCGTGAGCGCATAGAGAATAAAAATGAGATTGATCGCCTTGCCCAACACCTTTCCCAGCAAGATTTCGCTCATTTCAAACAAGTTTTTCTGCGGATACCGGATGCACAGCCAGTACATGGGAAACAGCGTCAGCTGCGCGATGATTCCAAGGACGAACGGTACCCACCATTCGTTGTACCCCACCCCGCTCATCAAATGCGGAAGGGCGAGAATCCCTTCCCCCGCCATGATGTTTTGCACGAGGAAGATCACGTGATAGCTTTGCAATTTGGGAAATGCGCCTTTATCCATCGCGATTACTCCTCATCTAGCGGACGGGAAAGTTGTTTTTTGGCCCGGGACATTCCTGACCGCGAAAGGATGAAACCGATTGGCGCCCGGAACAGGCTGTTCGCAAGATCCCCCCAATCTCGTGGAATCACCGGAGTCATATAAGGCGAGCCGAGTGAGGTCAGGTTCAGCAGGTGGGCGAACAACAAGGCTAATGCCAGCATCTGTCCATACATCCCGAGCGAACCGGCTCCAAGGATGAAAAGGTACCGGACGACGCGAATCGCATTGCTGAGCAAATAGGTCGGGGTCACAAACGATAGCAGGGCGGAGATCGACACGATGACAATCAAAATGTTGCTCGCAAGTCCAGCCTGCACGGAAGCCGTCCCGATGACGATTCCTCCTACGATACCGATGGTCTGGCCGATCTTGCTCGGCATGCGCGCCCCGGCTTCCCGCAAAATTTCGATGATGATTTCAATGAACATGACCTCGATGACGGGCGGAAACGGAACCTTGCTCCTTGACTCCGTCAACACGAGCAGCAGCTGCGGCGGCAGCATCTCGGGGTGATAGGTAAGCACGGAAACGTAGCTCGATGTCAGCAAAACGGAAATAAACAAGCCGGAAAACCGGATCAGCCGCAGCATCGTGGCAGTCGACCATCTGGTATAAAAATCTTCCGGGCTGTTGAACAGCTCAAGAAACGTGGACGGGCAAATGATGGCGTCCGGGCTGCCATTGATCATGATGATGATTCTGCCGTTGAGCAGACCTGCCACCGCGTTGTCCGGCCTGCTCGTAATCCCCAATTGCGGAAAAGGCGAATACGGCTTGTCCTCGATCATCTGCTTGAGGATCGGCAGCCCGACGAACCCCTGGAATTCGATATTTTTCAGTCGGTACAGCGCCCGCTCCACATTTTCCGGATTCGCCAGGTTTTCCATATACATGACGACGACATGGCTGTTTGTCTCGGTCCCGAGCATCATGGCCCTGACTTTCAGATTCGAGGAGACGATTCTGCGGCGAATCAGCGACACCGATGTCTCCAGCGACTCCGTGAACGAGTCCTGCGGCCCCATGATCGTCGATTCGCTCTCGGAGGTTGTGATGCTGCGCTCCTCCATACTATTGGTGTCGATCAGCAAAATGAGGTTGCGCTCGTGAAAAAACAGGACGGTTCCCCCCGCTACGATGCCGCGCACCAGCTTGGCGAACTCATTTTCACAGATCGTTTCGGCAAGCGGAAAGAGAGAGCCTGGCTCGTGAACCCCTAATTTTTGCAGCGGATCGAAGATCAACTCTTGCAAGATGAGTTTTTTGATCAATGTATTGATATAGATGACGGTGACATCCTCGCCATTGATGCGATTCTCGATGACAACCAGGTCATCCATATCGCTAAGCCGCTCCCTCACATTCTCGCGGGTGATCGGTGTGTTATCGGCTTCGAGAAAATCGCTATCCTGTCCCGTGTTCTCATTGCCATGGCGCTTTTCGGCTTGTGTTCTCCACCAATTCCAGATGCTCACGGGCTTCACCTCATTTGTCTGTCCTGCCGATTGACAGTGTTTTCGCTATTTTTTCCTTGCGATTCCTGATATATGCAAAAAACGCCCGACCACAAAAGGGTCGAGCGCTTCTTTTCGTTCGTTTAGGATGTTTTCCATTTCGCCAGTTCGGACTGGAATTTGTCATTCAGCACGCGGATGTACGTTCCTTTCATGCCAAGCGAGCGCGATTCGAGAACGCCTGCGCTCGCCAGCTTGCGCAGCGCATTGACGATGACCGAACGGGTCAGACCGGCCTGGTCAGCGAGTTGGCTTGCGACCAGCAGTCCTTCTTTGGCATCCAGATGCTCCATGATTTTTTCAATCGCGATTTGCTCACTGTACGACAGCGAGGAGAGTGCGATTTTGGCAAACGTTTTGTCGCGCACCTCGTTTTCGATCTGCTCCGTACGATGGCGTACGATCTTCATGCCGATGACCGTGGCACCGATTTCGGCGAGGATCATGTCCTCGGTTTCAAATGCACCGTACGCACGCAGCAGCACCAGTGTGCCCAAACGGCTTCCGGCCGCATTGATCGGCACGATCGTCGTCATCATTTGCGGGAACAGCGAGGTCCATTCGGCAGGCACCATGGAAAACGGGCTGGTGACGCCTTCATTGGCAAGCGATTGATTCACGGAAAGCAGCTTCTGGTTGTAATCTTCGGGAAGCAGACTGTTGAACCGGCCTTCTTCATGCAAGGTGAATTCCTGGGAAAAACCGCTGCCCAAGACGGAACCGTCCACCGTGATGATGTAGACGTTGCTGCTGATCACTTCCGAAAGCAAGCGGGCGATTTCCTGATAGCTGACGCCGCTGCCGCCCATCGTTTTTTGCAGCATGGCATTGATTTGTCTCGTTTTCGTTAATAGGTTCATGGAAAAAATTCCTCCTGATTGATTAGTATAGCTGAAGTATTGTCAGAAAAATGGCAACTGATACATCAAGAGGGAAAATTTTACATGAACAACCAAAAAAACTGCCGGAAACCATCCGGCAGCGTGATTATCTCGTTCTGGTGATGCTCTGCTGAATCAGCCTGTCGATCAGCTCGCTGATTTCGTCGATCGATCGGTTGCGATCGGCGGCAGTCAGGCGGAAGCGCGCGTACCGTTCATCCAGATGGAACGCTTCTTCCAATGCCCCCAGGAAGCCGCGCGCACGTTTATCGATCTCCAGGTACACTTCCAGCTCGTCTTCTTTCAGGAAAAAGATCACTTCCAGCTCTTCGAGCTGATGGCGGTAACGCCCGGTTGGACGAAACTCGAATTCTTGCACGAACGGGTACGGCCGTCCCAGGTGGCGGTTGTACTCGCAATCGACTTTAAACAGCTGGAATCCGCAATCGTGGACGGCATCCAGCACTTTTGCCATCATCGGATGCAGCCGAACCTCGATGAAATCGGAATCGCCCGGGTCTACCGCATTTTTAATATCCAGGCCCGTACGCAAATAAACCGGCTGCCTGCCCATCGTCAGAGGTGTTGCATAAGGGAGCTGCAAGGAAAACGGGATCACTTTTTGTTCTTTGGAAGCAAGCGTGAATCGCTCGCAGACGCGGTGCTTGACAAGAATACACTCTTCCTTTGTCTTGTTGTCGTCTCGTTCCCGTTCGTAATGCGTCACGACATACATGTAAATCTCATCGATGTCCTGTGCGATGTCTCCTCCTGTCACATATACTTCCCCTTGCACCATTTCGCCCGGAACGAACGAATCTTTTGACAACCGCGCATCGACTTGTGCCGAACCGATCCCTACGCTCGCAAGCAGCTTCTTAAACATTGACATGATGTTGCCTCCCTTTCAACCCTCTTCATTCATTTGTTTATACGGATGGAATCTTGCAAAAGTTTCATGGAGACGTTGAATTGACGAGATCCACGCGCGTATTCACGAATAGCTGTGTGACACGGGAAATGACCACCGTCTTCAGTTGGACTTCCACATTTTTTCCGTCGAGCCTGTAGGTCCGTTTTTTCAACAGCTCATGCAGCAACGGCTGGAATTCCGCGACCTGATCTACTTTTTTCTCCTTCAACGCCGCCATGTCCTTTTCCAGGCGGTTGACAATTTCCGTCGCGATAATTTCATTCGGTTTGGGATCGAGAAGTGTGACGCGAATCTCTTCAATGCGCTCCTCACGCTTCTCTTTTTCGGCGGTTCGCTCTTTTTTCAAGGATGCGATTTCCTCTACCTTACGCTCATACAGCAGCGTCAAATTCCGGTTGATGATCATCAGCTGTTCCAGTTGGCGGCCATGCAAAATCAGGATCGCTGCTCCGCCCGCGATCAGGCCCAAAAGAAAAATTGCCACGTACCGCAAGATGCGCCTGTTTTTCATGAGCCGATCTGCACCAGCCACTGCACGCAGATCGTTCCCGCATGTGCCCCCAGGAACGCGGCCACGATCAAAATGAGCTGGTAAATCACCGGCGAAAAATTGAGAGATAAAATCTTTTCAATCTGCAGAAAAGAATCGAACGTGCCGCCCAGCGCGCCAACCAACCCCCAAATCTTCAATTGCACGGCCAAATCCCGCATGACGATCAGCGGCGCTTTTTCCGTCAAAAACGCTCCGATCCCGCCGACAACCGCACCGCCGATCACAATTCCGTAGGCGACAAACAGCGTAAGGATGACTTGCCCCATCTCGCACACTCCCCAACTTTCGCAAACGTGGCTGCCCAAGCTTCTGGCGGGCTCGGTTGCCCTTATACACACACTTACGCACTTGTCCTGCCGTTTATGTATCAGGGGACAAAAAAGAACAATGGCATGCTCCAATGGCATGCCCGTTGACATCCGCGATCGATCGATTTACACACCATCGACGCCATCGCCGAAAAAGATGGAAACCAAAAACAAAATGATCACGATCCAGATAATGACTTCAAAGATTTCGTTATCAAAGAGCCCGCCCATTTCTGCTCCCTCCCGCGTCTTTGCCCAGCTTCATACTTCTCTATAGGAATATGTACCGGAAAGATCGTTGGAAATGGGTACAACAGCCCGATGTACAGCATATTCCGCTTCTGCCCAGCAAAGGCGCAAACGGGTATAATTGCCCTTCCCCTCCTCAATACTAACCACAATGAACAGGAGGTGGCTTCCTTGGCTTCAAAAATCGCATCGCTCTTGCAAAACCGCGGCTATACGATGCTGATGGCGATTGTGCTCGTCATGCATCTGGCTACCTTTATGGTCACGCCGACCTTTCCCATTTTTCTGGAACGCACCGGAGGATTTTCGCTTGCCGAAGTCGGCTTGCTTCTCGGCGTCGGGAGCGTCACCTATCCGCTCGGGAGTCTGATTGGCGGATTGCTTGCCGACCGCTTGGGCAATCGAACGGTCATGATGGTCGGCGCATTGATGGAGGGGCTGGCGATGGGCGGTTACGCCATCAGCCACTTCTACGGCGCATTCCTGCTTTTTGCCATCGTGAACGGGATCGGCACCGGATTTTTGGCTCCCACGATAAAAGCGATGATTGCAGACGTAGTCCCGGAATCCGAGCGGACGGCGGCGTTTTCCTGGCGAGGCATTGCGGCACACCTGGGGATCATGATCGCAGGCGTAACCATGGCCTTGCTGGCGCTGGGGGTATCCCGCAGCGTATTTTTCTATGCCGCAGCCGGTTTTGCCGGTTTGGCGCTGGTGATCCGCCTCTTTTTACCCAATGACCGCTGTGAGGGACCGGGTTGCAAGCCGCTCCCCTTATCGACCTACACGGCGCTTTGGCGCAATCGTCCGTTTGTGTTGTTTTCAGCGGTTTCCTTTTTATTGTGGGCGCTTTATGCGCAATTCACGCTGATGGTGCCGTTGAAAGGGGAGCATGTCCTCGGCTCGGCAGCGCATATCGGGCTGATTTTTACGATCAATTCCGCCTCCGTCGTGCTGTTGCAAGGCGTGCTCTCCCGCTTTTTGATCGAGCGGATCAATCCGTACGTTTCGCTTGCCGCAGGAACGATTCTGATCGGTTCCGGCTTGTTTGCCATGGGATTTGCGATCAATTTTTTCACCCTCTCCCTGGCAGCGCTCACCTTTATTCTGGGGGAAATGATGCTGATGCCGGTGATCGACAGCCTGATCGGCAGCTTTGCCCAAGAGGAGCTGCTTGGCGCATATTTTGGCATCTCCAATTTCGTCTCGGGCATCGGCACCGCGATCGGCACGTCGCTTGGCGGCTATTTTGTCCAGAAACTCGGCGGCGTCGATGCAACAGCGCCATGGATCGGATATGGGCTTGCCGGCTTAGTCGCAGCAGGACTCATCGGACTCTTTTCCTACTATCTCACCCGCCCGCGTAAAAAAAGTGGTTTCTCTCTCGAAAAAACGGGTAAAAGGAGAGTGGCTGGCAGATAACAGTTGATGCCCTTTCTATTATCTTCTATGATGATTGGAGAGACTTCTGCTACCAAAGAACTACTTCCCGTTGTCCACGATCATGACGCAAGACTACATAGTGAGACCTTCGTGAGAGAAAGGAGAGAAAGCGTGATTCGCCAGCGCTGCTGCCCATGAACGGATCAAAATCAACACCACTCAAATCGTCGAAACAAATCGCTTACCCGCTGTTTCTGATCCTGCTCCCCATTTTGTTCTCGCTGATCGTCATTTTTGGTTACTTCCAAGCAAAACAGCAATATTTGGCATCCGGGATCCGCAATCTGCAAAAACAAATGAACACCATTACACATCTGCTTGAACAGTACGATGGATTGGTCAATGAAGGGCTGCTCACCCGCACGGAAGCCCAAAATATCATCAAGCCGATGCTGTCCGGTCCCCTTTTGACCAATGGCAAACGGGATATGTCCAAAACGGACATGACGCTTGGCCTGGGCGACTTTTTGTATGTTTTCGACTCCAAAGGAAACATGATCATGCATCCGGAGCTGGAAGGCAAAAATCTGCTTGAACAGGCAAACCCCGAAGGGCGTTTCGTGCTGAAGGAAATCATGGCTGCGCCGAATGAGGTATTGTTCTATCAGTGGAAAAACCCGTCCGATAAGCAGCAAAAAGCGATGATCACGGTCAATCATTACTTTGCCCCGTGGGATTGGCATATCGGGTTGGCCACGTATGAAGCGAATTTTTATGGCTGGTTTGAGAGCCTGAAATATTTGCTCATCATCATTGTGCTGGGCAGCTATATCATCACCGCCATTCTCCTGACACTGGCGCGGCGCAAGGAAAAAGCGCTGCGTAACTCGGCCATGGTGAGCGAGCACTTGTCCCATACGAATGAGAGCATTTTGATGACATTGGCCGTCGCCTTGGAGGAGCGGGATTCCTACACGTCCGGTCATTCGCAGCGCGTCGCTTATTATATGCGGGAAATCGCCAAACAGATGGGCTATTCCCCCGATATGGTCGAAACGATCCACACGGGCGGGTTGCTACACGATATCGGAAAAATCGGAATTGAAGACAGCATTTTGCTCAAGCAATCACGCCTCACGGACCGTGAATACGACATCATCAAAACGCATCCGCTGCGGGGCGAAGCGCTGCTGCGGCGGCTGTACGCCATCTCCTCCAAGCAGGATCAGGCCAAGATCGAAACCATTTTGACGATTACCCGCTCCCATCACGAGCGCTACGATGGTACAGGATACCCCGACAATTTGCGCGGCGAGGAAATTCCGCTGATCGCGCGCATCGCAGCGGTTGCCGACTCTTTCGACGCGATGACCTCCAATCGCGCCTATCGCATGGGCATGCCGTTTGACGTCGCCTGCAACGAAATCACCCGGCATGCGGGGACGCAGTTTTGCCCGATCGTCGTGTATACGTTTTTCCAATGCATCACCGAGGAAAGCTTTGCGCATGCCCACCGTCTCACGCGGGCGGACGAGCTGTTGATCGAACAGATCGAAGAAAGCGAACAGCCAGACGGAACCGCTCTGGTCACTCAAATGTAACGCCAAAGAACCAGCCCGACATACACGTCGGCTGGTTCTTTTTTCAGGCGACGTCCCGCTTCGTGAACGCGATCCAGGCCATCGCCATAAACACGATGTAATAGGCGAGCAGCACGGCAATCGAGAAGCCGATCGTCATGTCCGGGAGCAAAGGCGTCCCTTCCCCGTACATGGAGAGCGAGGTGTTGGCGAACAAGGAGTATTTCAGCCAGCTGTACTGCCCTACAAACGTCTGCGTGATCGCGCCGCCCGTAAACTGTACGATCAGCCCCAGGCCGATCGCCAGCGCTTGATTGCGGAACATGCTGGAGAGCATGAACGTAAATGTCGCCATGAAGAAAAGCTCGATGGAAGCCAACCCGTACGTCTTCAGCAAATACAGCGCCATGTTTTCATCCTGCACCAATCCTGCCCCGTTTACGGAAAGGTGATGAAACGGGATGGGGGCAAACCCGTAAAATATCCCTTTGCACAAATACGTGCCGACGATCACGATGAGCAAGAGAAACAAGGCGAACTGCATGACGCTCATGTATTTGGACAGCAGGATTTTGGAGCGGCTGTACGGTTTGACGAGCAGGTTTTTGACGGTTCCCCACGCATGCTCGTTGGCGACGATCCCTCCTGCCACCACGATGACAAAAATGCTGACCAACGGAATCAGCTTGGTGCCCATCAGCGTATAGCTCCACATGGAGTATGGATCAGGTGCAATGCCATGTTCGAGTGCATACGCATTGAGCTTGATCTGTTCCTCAAGCTGTGCCCGGGCTCCCGGGTCACTCTCCTGCAGCAGCTGTGCTTGCAGCGCGGCGGTCTGCTGCTGCACGGACGACTGCCACTGGGCCGGGTCCGGGCTGCCCTTCGAATATACATCGAGAAATCCGATCCCACCGATCGCCAGCAGAAGAATCAGCACCATCAGCCATGTTTGCAATCGGGCGTACAATTTCATATTTTCGTTTCGCAGCAAGGAAACCATCTTACTCACCTCGTGTCATTTCCAAAAATGTGTCTTCCAGCGTCCGGCCTTCCCGCTTCACTTCCAGTAACGGAATGCCCGCGTAAACAAGCGTCGCGATGACGTTCGGGATTTGCTCCCGGGTCATTTTTGCCGTCAGCGTCTGGCCGTGGAGCGAGAAGCGGATCGCCGGAGCTTCCCGCTGCAAAATCTCCTTCGCTACCAAAGGCTGCTCCGTTTCAATCCGGATCGTTTCGGCTGCCGTCTGGTTATCCATCAGCTCGGCCATCGATTTGCTCCCGATCAGCTTGCCTTTTTGCAGGACCGCAATCTCATCGCACATCAGCTCCATTTCGGCAAGCAAATGGCTGGACACGATCACCGCCGTCCCTTCCATTTCCGCCAAATGGCGCAGATGGTTGCGCAGCTCGCGAATGCCTGCAGGGTCCAGCCCGTTGGTCGGCTCATCGAGGATCAGTACGGCCGGCCGATGCAGCAGCGCTTGCGCAATGCCGAGGCGCTGCCTCATTCCGAGCGAATACGTCTTTACCTTTTGGTGGATGCTGCTTTCCAAACCGACCAATGCGATCACTTCCTTGATCCGCTTTTTATCCACAGCGGGCAGCATGTTGGCACTGTGCAGCAAATTTTTGTAGCCGGAGAGGAACCGGTACATGTCCGGGTTTTCCACGATCGCGCCCACATGCCGGATAGCGCGTTCGAACTCGCGCTTCACGCTCGCCCCCCGAATCGTGATGTCCCCTTGGCTGATCGATGTCAGGCCGACCATCATGCGGATCAGCGAGGTCTTCCCCGCCCCGTTCGGCCCCAGCAAGCCAAAGACCGTCCCTCTTGGAATATCAAAACTGACGTTGTCCACAATCGTTTTCAGCCCGATTTTCTTGCTGACGTTGCGCAATTGGACAACCGTCTCGTGCTTCTTCTCGCGATCCATCCTACGTTTCTCCTTCCACAACCAAAAGCGATGTTCTCTTTTTCATCGTAGTGAAAAATCGGCGCTTCTGACAGGAACCCGGGATTGAATCACGCTCCGCCTTGAGGAGGAGATTAGAGCTGTATGCCTTGATTTACATAAAAAACGAAAAACCCCGCTGCGAGGCGACACATGATCGCCCGCAGCGGGGTTTTTTCGTTTTTTATGATTCGGTTTTCGGTTTGCTCGCTTCTTCCCTTTCTTTGAACAAGGGCACCAGCAGCATGACGCTGATCAAGAATAACAATCCTGCCAGTTCATACATGGTCACCAGACCTACCACGGTTTTCAGCCATCCAGCAAGGCTCATCATGATGACCATCAGTCCCGTGAAGATCGGGAACAAGATTCCATTGACCCGTCCGATGTACGATTCCTCGACCTTTTTCAGCATGATCGTGTTCAAGCCGATTGGAATGCAAGGGAAAAAGAACCCGTTAATGAACTGCATGACAAGCGTGAGAACAAGATTCGTAGAAAAACCGATGCCGATCGAAGAGATTCCGCTCGCGAAAAGTCCGAGGGCAACCAGCTTTTGCGACGAAATCTTTTTCGCCAAGCCGACGATGACAGCTCCGCCGACAAGCATCGCGACTCCGTTTGTCGCCAGAAGCCACTGCAACGAATCTTTCGGCAAACCCAGGCGCTCGACCACGATAAAGACTCCAAGCGGCTGGCACACGCCTACACCTAGTCCTGCCGCTCCATACACACCGCAGAGCGTACGCAAGAGCGGACTCGCCCACACATAGCGCAGACCCGCTTTCAGCTCCTTCCACACCGTCAAGCCCGAACGACTCGGTGCAGCCTGATCTTGTTCCGGCAAAAAGAAAAGGACGCCAGCCGACAGCAAAAAGGCTACGGCCATCACGAAAATCGACGTCGTAATGCCGAACTTTTGATACACGAACGCGCCCAGCATCGGGCCGATGATCATAAAAATAGCGGTAATGGTCTGCAGCATCGCCGTGCCTGCCTGAACTTGGTCAGAAGGCACATGCTGCTTGAACAGCTTTAGACCGGATGGCTGAGAAAACTGCGACAAAACCGCCGAGATCAGCGTCGCGAAAAAGATGGCTTTCCAGCTTGCAAACAAAAAGGCGAGCAAGACCGCGAAGACGGAGATGGCACTCAGTACGTCGCACCAAATCATGGTACGCTTCGGCCGCCACCTGTCCGCAAAGGTTCCGCCGATGATGGAAAACAAAAAGATGGGCGCATACTCCGCGACCGAGATCCAAGAGACGGCTTGCGGATTTTGCCCCGTCTTATCCATCACATACAAAAGAATGGAGAAATTGCGTACCCAGATCCCTGTTTGCAAAAAGATCGTGGACGCTACGATAAGCTGGACAAACCGATTGTGCAAAATACCGGGCGGTTTACCAGTTGGCATGGTATGCGGATGGTTTCTAATAAGTGGTTTAGGCATATTTTTTCGCTCCTTATTTTTACGTAAGCAAATAAGGTGCAAAGCCCTTTATTAGAAACGAGTACGGTTGTGTTAAGGCGATTGTTAGAAACGAACGCGCCCCATGCAAAGTATCGCCTCTATGCCAGGCTTTGCATGAGTGTGGCCAACACGGAAATCGCTAATTTCCATCGATACCAGCCCCTTCCACAAAAAGGATGTGTCTAGTATAAAAGAACATTCGCAATTGCACAACTGTGCTTATCTAAAAAGAAAAAGCAAGGCGCCACTATCAAACGCCTTGCCTGTCCTGGTTTCATTCAACCCGGAACGGGACGTGCATGTCTTGCAGCATCTGCCAGAACGACTCTTCTTTTGCTGCTGGCAGCCGAATGCTGAGAAACTGGTTGAAGTAATAGACGATCCGCTCCGCCTCCCCGGCATAAAAGCGGTAATGCGGCAGGAGCGACACATCCTTCAGCTCGTGGAAAAACTGGAAGCGCTCTGCAGTCAGCTGCGCACGAAAGCTGCGGCTGACGACGATGTCGCCGCTTTTTTCTTCGCGCAAGCTTTCAGGCGTCGCGCCCAATCGCTTCAGGACTTCCCCCGCGCGGCCGCCCCATTTATCCAGAAGCTGCCGGTCGTTATACTCCACTTCAAATTGGGTCAGCTCCTGCTCGCAAACGGACAGCATCGCCATCAACACTTTGCGCACGACCAGATTGGATGGGGCGAAACCGTTGTCATAAAAGTTGTATTGCAGTGTCACATGTCCGTCGTCATGCAAGGTGCGGTAAAACAAAATTCCGATCATCGCGAAAGCTTCCCCCTGTTAGCGGCCATGAATCGCATCGAGCGCAGCGCGGTCGAGCTTGCGTACAGCGGCGAACAACAAACGCTTCGCTGCCTGATAGTCGTCTTCGTGAATGATCGCCGCGTGGCTGTGGATATAGCGCGCAGGAAGGCCGATGACCGCTGACGGTACGCCTTTGCCATGCATATGCACGGCTGCTGCATCCGTTCCGCCGCGCGAGACGTACAGCTGGTACTTGATATTTTCCGCTTCACAGAATGTCGATCAGGAAATCGCGCAAGCCAGGCAGCACGATCAGCGTCGGGTCCATGATGCGCAGCAAGAGGCCATCCCCCAGCTTGCCCATGCCATCATTGGAGCCAGGCACGTCGTTGGCCGGGCTGGCATCGAGCGCGAGGAAAATGTCCGGGTCCGACAGATGCGCGGACGTCTTGGCACCGCGTCCGCCTGACAGCTCCTCCTGCACGGTTGCACCGCAATAAATCGTGTTCGGATGATTGCCGTTTTCATGCAGCTCTTTCATCAGCTCGACCGCCAGGCTGCAGCCGTAGCGATTGTCCCACGCTTTGGCCATCAGCTTCTTTTCGTTGGCAAGCACGGTGAACGGGCAAACCGGCACGATCGGCTGTCCCAGGCGAACACCCAGCTTCTCCGCCTCTTCTTTGGAGTCGGCTCCGATATCGATGAACATGTTTTTGATCTCCATCGGTCTGCTGCGCAGCTCGTCAGGCAGCGTGTGCGGCGGAATCGATCCGATTACCCCTTCGATCGGCCCTTTTTCCGTGATGATCTGCACGCGCTGCGCCAGCAAAACTTGCCCCCACCAGCCGCCGAGCGTCTGGAACGAAATAAAGCCTTTTTCGGAAATCCACGTGACCATGAAGCCGACCTCATCCATATGGCCCGCCACCAAAATGCGCGGGCCGTTCTCATCGCCGCGCTTCACGCCAAAAATGCTGCCCAAATTATCCGTTACAATTTCATCGGTATAGGAGGAAAGATACTCCCGCATGATTTTGCGCACAGGCCCTTCAAATCCGGGGGCGCCCGGCGCCTCCGTCAACCTTTTCCATAATTCCATTTGAAATGGATCTGCCATGCTCAGTTCCTCCTTCGCGTCTATGTACATGCCATACGTTTTGCAGCCCGGCAAAATTTTTTTACTCCATTTCATTATCAATGAGAGCGTCGCGGATTTCAACCGATTCCCCTTGCTTTTCCCAACCGGATGCAGCAATATGTTATCTGTATCCGGCGTCGCCCGGTTTTTACGCATAGGGGTAAATGAGAAAAAGGAATGAAGCACATGACATATGATGTACTGGTGATTGGCGGCGGTCCTGCCGGCCTGATGGCGGCGAACGCCGCTTCCGCGCAAGGCGCGCGCGTCTGCCTCGTGGAAAAAGGAAACAAGCTCGGACGCAAGCTGATCATTTCTGGCGGCGGCCGCTGCAATGTGACCAACGCCAAGGAGCTGCCCGACCTGATCAAACAAATGCCGGGGAACGGCCGCTTCATGCACAGCGCCTTCGCCCAGTTCAACAATCAGGATATTGTCCGTTTTTTTGAGGAGCTGGGCGTCG
Source organism: Brevibacillus fluminis (assembly GCF_052072235.1). Lineage (GTDB taxonomy): Bacteria > Bacillota > Bacilli > Brevibacillales > Brevibacillaceae > Brevibacillus_D > Brevibacillus_D fluminis_A. Next base: position 4,017,314 of record NZ_CM125436.1, read on the forward strand.
CGCTGAAAGAGGAAGACCGCGGCCGCATGTTTCCCGTGTCGGACAAGGCGATCACGGTGGCGCAAGCCTTGATCGACGTATTGAAGCGGCAAGGGGTCGAGATTCGGCTGCAAGCGCCGGTCCGCCAACTGGTCGTAGAAGATGGGGTATGCCGGGGAGCCGTTTTGCAAACAGGCGAAACCATTTCGGCTGCAAGCGTCATCGTCGCGGTCGGCGGCTGCTCCGTCCCGCAAACCGGTTCGACCGGCGACGGCTATCGTTGGGCTGAAGCGGCGGGGCACACCATCGCCGAGCTGTATCCGACAGAGGTGCCGTTGACCGCGAGCGATTCGTTCATCCGCGATAAATCGCTGCAAGGCTTGTCTTTGCGGGCGATTGAAATGACGCTGCACGACCCCAAAGGGAAAAAAATCAATACGCAGGAAGGCGACATGATTTTTACCCATTTCGGCATCTCGGGCCCCGCCGCGCTGCGCATGGGCCACTATGTTTCGGTATCCCGGCGCAAGTTCGGCCCATCCCCATTGCTGCTCACCATCGATCTGATGCCAGAGAAAAGCATGGACGACATTTTCCGCGAAAGCTGGTCGCTCCTGGAAGAGCAGCCGAAAAAAGCGGTCAAAAACGTCCTGAAAGGGTATTTGCCCGAACGGTTGATCGGGTTATTGCTCGGCATGGCCGCCATCGCCGAGGACACGACCCTTTCCAATATGTCCAAGCAAAACTGGCAGACGCTCGCAAAAACCATCAAGGCGCTGCCTCTGACCATCACCGGCACGCTGTCCATTGAGGAGGCGTTCATTACCGGCGGCGGCGTCAGCGTCAAGGAGATCGATCCGAAAACGATGCAATCCAAACTGGTGTCCGGTCTTTATTTTGCCGGCGAGGTCATGGATGTTCATGCCCATACCGGCGGCTACAATATCACGATCGCCTTTTCCTCCGGCTATGTAGCTGGCATGCATGCCGGTCAGGCATCTCTTTGCTATCAAGCGTAGCTTGCGATTTGGCAACAACTCCCCCGCTTCTTTCGCAAAAAACGCCTGTCATCCGGCAGCCAACCGGTGACAGGCGTTTGTTCATTTTCGTCCGCATTCTCAGCTCATGGTTACTTTATACAACAGCGCAATCCCCGCCAAAACAAAGGCAAAGCCCAGCAGAAAAAATGTGTTGGCTCGCTGCTTCATTCGGCGCTCATCGCCGCCCAAATGCGCGCGGAGGCGAGATTGCCATCGCTTCGTGCGCGGCTGCCACATGACCAACAATCCGGCAAGCAAAAGAAATACGGGGAGGATCATCTCGTGTCATGCTCCAATCCTTTTTTCTTCTTGCGCAGCAGCCAGCGGCTTTCCGCTGTTTGCGGCTCGCCGCCCTCCACGATCAACCGGGCTTCTTCCGCCAGACGGAGTGCCTCGGCGAACTCCAATTGGCGGAACGCTTGCTCCGCTTTGGTCAGCAGCTCGTTCACCTGGCGATTTTGACGGCGATAGCGGTTCGTATACTGGATCGCGCCTTCCGCTGACTGGCAGGTGGAAATCGTGCGCTCAGCCAAAAGCTCGGTTTCGGCCAGCAGTTCATTCGCCTCGTTCAGCAATACGGTCACTTCCTCGAGCGAATACTTATAGCGCTCCATCGTGATGGTGATTTGGCCCAGATTATGCACGGACTGTTCAAAATAATACTTGAGCTGGTCGGGAATCCCGGGCAAATAGCTCCGTTTCAGCTGCTGTCTGATGCGCAGCAGCACGCCGTTGATCCGCTCCAGCTCGTCGAGCACGTCGTCTTCCGACTGGATGACCAGCTCCGCTTTCTGTGGAGCAATCCCCGTTTCCATTTTCGGGATGACCAGCTCATATTCATCTTCCTGCACATGCTTGCGTGCGGTTTCCTTGCGTTCCGGCGCAGCCTGCTGCACGCGAATCGTTTGCCGGGGTTCCTGTCTGGATTCGTGCGCCTGCGCTTTTATCCATTCCGGCTCCGGCTCTGGCTCGGCTGCCACGGTCGGCTCCAGCGGTTCCGCTTGCCGGGCCGGCTCGTCGTAGGCGACCGTGCGGCCAAGCAGTTCCTCGCGTGCGGCATCCAGCTCTTCCGTAACGGATGGCTGCGCGATTTCCGCTTCTTCCGCTTGCCTGTTGATCGTGCTTGCAGCAGGCCCTGTCGCCGCGGCTTCCTTTTTGCCGACAAGCGAATCCTCGATGCGCTCGTATGTTTTTTCCAATGAAATCGTAAAGACGCCCACAAGCTTGGTGGCTTTTTCGATATGTCCTTCTTCCAGTGCGGATCTCGCTTCCTTCAGCACCGTTTTCACTTGCAGCAGGGCGGCGTCCAAATCGTTCGCGCCCAAATCGAAGCCATCGGAAGAAGCGTTCACAATCCCTTCCTCCAGCTGCTTCAAGTCCTCGACAAGCTCTTTCTCGATCTTGTGGACAAGAGCCGGTATCGCCTCCAATGTTTTGGCCAGCTCTTGCAGCTGTTGCTGCCCCATCTTCAAGCGGATCTGCGCCGCTTCATCTCCGGCAGCTGCAGCCGCTTCCGATTCCGTCCGCATATGCTCAACCTGATCCAGCTGGACTTTCAATTCATGGAATGACAAGCCGTATTCGAGCCGCAGGTTGGTCAGCTTGCGTTCAACGCTTTCAATCAGCTTGCCGATCGCCGGCACCTGCACCGGCTCGTCGGTCGATGGCGCAGCTTGCGGCATGGTCTTTGGCATTTTTCTCGTCTGCTGAGGCGCCGTCTGGGTGAGCGTTTCCGCTGCACGCGGCTCTGCGCTCTGCGCTCGCTCCGCCCCTGGCGCCACCCGCTCGGTATGGCCCGCAATCATGCGGACCGCGTCTTGCTTCAACGCACCCAATTCCGCCTCGATCGCTTCCAATGTTTCCTGGCACTCGGCGATCAAAGCGCGCGCCTTGGTGAAGCGGAAGCGGTCGCACGCCTCCTCCGCCTCCATGATCATCATCTCCGTATCGATGATGCGCACATGAAGCAGATGTTCCTTGCGATTCGCCAGTTCCACCATCCACTCATCCTGTTTGCCTGCCGAGCGGCGGAGCGACTTGTCCACCTCAATTTGCTGGATTTTATCGACCAGCTCGTCTTTCCAGTCTTCCGTGTCATCCAGCTCGATGAAAACTTGGCGGCGGCGAATGTAGGAGTAGATGAATGCGACGACAAGCGCGACGAACGCCACGCCGACCCCGTACAGCCACAAAGGAATGTCCGACATGACGCTTTTGGTTTTGCTGGCGTCAGCGGCTTTGCTCGTCCCTTCTGCACCCGCGGCGGCTGTCGCGGCTGACTCCCCTTGCGTTTTGATCCGGTCATATTCATTGTTCACTTCGGTAATAAACGTCTTGATTCCGTCCAAATAGTTTTTCTGATTGCGAAACGGCTCGTAGTAGGAAATGATCTTTTCGTGCAGCATCTCCATTTTCGCACCCTTGGCTTGCAAGGTTTCCCCGGGGTAGACGCCCAACTGCTGGGTGTTGTAGTCGAGCACGATCATCATCGTGTCAGCGTCGAGGTTGTAGTTATCATACAGGAGCTTTGCATACTCATCCGCGCTTTTCGCTTCCGGCGCGGTGCTTTCCACGACAACCACCTTGTATTTGTCGGGGAACTGCTTCAGCGATTCCGCAAACGCTTCCCGATCCTTTTTGACCAGATAATTGTTTCCGTCCTGGACAACATCCTTCGTTTTGTTCGGAAACGGCGCCGCCCACGCCGGCTGGGAAAAGCAAAGCACCCCTGCCAGACAGAGCAGCGCAACACTCTTTCGTCCTGTCATTTTCATTTACATCCCCTTTGGCAACCTACTTATGGAAAGATGCGGAAGGCAGCAAGAGCGAACGCATCAACTCGTTGGTGGACGCCACCAATCGCTCGCAAAATTCATCCGATAACGGTTCCAGATAATAGACTTCTCGCACAGATTGAAGATTCACATATGGATAAATCAGCAGGCTGGCCATGGACAGCAGCACGGAGTCGACGAAAACGGTTTTCATCTCCCCGGTCGCCATCCCCTCCTCGATCAGCTTGGCGAACGCGTGCTTGAAGCGATGGCTGTACAGCGTCATCACTTCCCGCGCCAGCATCGATTCGACACTGAGTTCACGCTGAATCAAGCGTGTCACCAAGGCATGGTCACGCTGATAATAGACGTACAAACGGATATTGGTTGTCAGCCGTTCAAAAGCAGAACGGTTCTGGTCTAATTTTTCCTGTTCGTCAAATCGTTGGAATAATCTCTCGAAATAGCCGGAGATCAACACTTCCAGTAGTCCCTGTTTCCCATGAAAATGGTAGGAAATCAAGGCAACATTTACGTTGGCTTCCTGGGCAATCTGTCTGACCGACGTGCCCTTGTAGCCTTGTGCATCAAAAAGTTTGGCGGCGGCCGACATGATTTTCAGCCTGGTTTGATCGCCTGCTTTGTCGCGAATCGATTCGTCTCGCACCGGACCAAACGCCCCTTTTGTCACCGTATTCGTTTTCGAAAGAGTCAAGCTTCCATTACTTCAGGAGCATCTTAATTATTATAGTATAGTTTTTCTTCCAAAAAAAGCGTTGAGCTTGGCAGATACGACATTTTTTCCCACTGCATCGCCACCATCCGACACGTTATGATAGAGATATGAAAAAACAAAAACCGTGGTTGAAACTATTTGCTGTGACTCTCTCGATCCTGCTTTTGTTCACCGCGCGTCACCAAACGGACGCCGAGACGTACTCCGGCGTGCCGGTCATCAGCCAAAACACGCAACCGGGACAAGTGGCGCCCGATCAGCTTACCGTCATCACCTACAATATCCGGGGATGCCGCGATGATAACGGCATTGCGGATCCGATTGCCGTCGCCAACGAGCTGAAAAAGCTTGATGGCGATATTATCGCCCTTCAGGAGGTGGACAACGGGTTACCCCGCTCGCAATTCGTCAACCAGGCAAAAATGATCGCCGATCAAATGGGCATGTACTATGCCTATGTGCCAGCCGTTACTTTTTTGATCGGCACGTACGGGCATGCGGTCTTGTCCCGCTATCCGATTCTCTCGGCCAAGGCGGTCGCGCTGCCGTCCGGCAAAGAGCCGCGGACGATGCTCGATGCCGTTGTGCAGGTAGGCGGCCAGGCGCTGCATGTGTATGAGACGCACCTGGGATTGTCGCAATCGGAACGCGCTTCGCAATTTTCCGTATTGAAGCGTACGGTTGAAGCTTCCAATGCGCGGCATGAACCGTTCGTGCTGCTCGGCGACTTCAACACGCCGACCAATAACCGGCAGTACAAGCCGCTGCTCGCCGATGTACAGGCTCCTTTCTTTCAGATGAGCCAGCCGCCGGCTTCACTCCGCTCTGCTGCGCATCCCGAAATGATCGACCAGATTTTTCTTTCTTCCGGGATCCAGTTCCACGGCGGCTTCACCGGTGATACCGACCGTTCCGACCACTATCCGGTCGGCGCGATTTTATCTCTCCCCCAAACAAAGACGTGAAAAAGGAGCCGCTCGTTACGGCTCCTTTTTTGTACAGGTGACGATCAAGGCGTTGGCGCAGTCGGGTCAGGCAGCTGATAGCCTCGCCCGTAGTTGCGGAAATACGTTTCGACCTGGGAATTTTCACGGACGCGCTGTCCATCTTTCGTGTAGGCGGAGCGGATCGACATCTGCATGTGGGTCGGCAGCATACGGTTGACATCATACGAAATGGTGTAGACGGCATCCAGGTCCATGTTGTTGATGATGTCATCGATGTTGCGGTGGTTCGCCGCAGATTGCACATGCGCTCCAGCAGGCAGCTTGTTCCATTGGCCGTCCGACAGCTTTAACGCCATCTTCAGCCGCGGCGGCCGCACAGACTTGACCTGCGCTGTGCCCATCTGCTCTTTCATTTGCGTAGACAGCCATGCCTTCAGTTTGGCTGGATCAAGGTGGACACGCATGACCTTGATGTTGTCGTTTGGATTATTGTCGGGGCCGGGGACGACCCGCACTTTCATCTCGTCCATTTGCCGGAAACCGAATTCCGGATTCCAGTTGTTGAATTCCTGCGTGAACGCCGCTTGATCCGCTCCGACCTTCACCCAGCCGTGATCCTGATCGCGCTTTGCATAAAGCTGGTCGCTCTTCGACAACAGCGCCAGGTTTTCCGCCCGATTTTGCTCGGGGAAGGACAGCTTTACTTTCATCAGCATATCCGCATCCTGTTTTTGACCGGAGAAGTTCACGAGATTGTTGTTCACGTCCGGATCGGAGACAAGCTTGGTTTGCCCGTGGAACTCATAGCTTTTTTCAGCCAAAAGCTGATCTCTCATCAGCGGGAAATCGTTTTCTGCGCTCTGCTTGGTTTGCTGCTGGGCACCACAACCGGCAAGCAGTGCCACCGTGACAAGCACTGTAATGGTGCAAAACGTCCGTTTCATCGCATGCCCTCCTCTTCTTGGCTGTTAGGTTTTCCTGCCAAGAAGAGGCTTATGCGCAGTCGTGCCCCGTCCGGTTGCTACAGGGAATAGTAATTCACACCGTTTCGCTTATGAATTTCCACCTGATGCAAAACGGCCAAAAGATCAAGATGCCCCAGCGTTTCCGAAAGCGTCAGCGGCATTTCTTTATGAATCAGGGTCGGGAACAGCAGCTCCGTCAATTGATACGCGGTCTTTTCGCCATCGCGCAAATGCTGGCGCAAGACTCCCGTCCGCTCCCAGTTGCGATTCAAGCGTCCCAAAATCAGCTCGCGATGATTGGTGACGACCTCGCCGTGGCCCGGCAGCACCATTTCGATGTCCATGTCTGCGCACATTTCCAGCGCCGTCCGGTATTGGACGAGCGTCAATGGCCGCGTCAGCGTTTTGTCGCGCGGCGGCTCGGTAAACGCGTTGGACGAAATGTGCTTGATGATGTGGTCGCCGCCGATGAAGACGCGATCCCGTTCCCGATACAGGGATAGATGGCTCTGCGAGTGTCCAGGCGTGTAAAGAACCTGCCATTCCGCAAGACCCGGCACCCGCTGTTCATGTTTGAGCGCGAGATCGATTTTGCTCGGTGTGGAAAACGTCGTGATCATCTGGTGAAAACGCTGGATCAGCGACAGCTTTTCTTCCGGCACACCGCTCTCCCGATAAATTTGCAGAAAAAACTGATCGTGGAAATCCATGAACGCCCTATCGTGCTCCACATACGGCCTTGCCAGCGGATGCGCGAGCGTTACTGCGCCCGATACCTCGCGAACGCGCTCCAAAAGCCCGCAATGGTCTACGTGATGATGCGTCAAAACAACCTGCTCCACATCTTCCAGCCGGTAGCCGATTTGCTCCATTCCACCCGCCAGCGCGCTCCACGCTTCCTCCGTCAGCGGACCTACATCGACCAGCGTCAGCGTCTCGCCAGCGACGAGATAAAGATTGACCTCGCCTACTGCAAACGGTGTCGGAATGGGAAGCTGATAAATGCCCTCTGCAATCATTGCTGTCTTCACGTTTCTCTCCTCCAAGCCATCGTCATTCTTTTGGTGTGCCTGACCAAAATACGGGATGATGCCCGTGATCGTTCCATTGTAACATTTTTTGTCAGACAAACGCGCCGTCACGGCGAAGGAAAAGGAGGCACACCTTTTGCATGCCTCCTTTGCTCACCCGGCCCGCCGCCGGAGTCTATCCCTCTTAATACGCTGTACGCACCTGATTGCGCCCTCGGCGTTTGGCTTCATAAAGCGCTACGTCTGCCGTATGGAACATGCTTTCCACCGACATGTTGCGCGCCCCTTCCCGACTCCAGGTCGCCAAGCCGCATGAGATCGTGACGCGCGGATTGGTTTCCTGCTCCACACTGGTGCGGATTCGTTCCGCCACCGAGAAGGCCGTCGCCTCTTCGACGCGGGGGAGATAGACCGCCAGCTCCTCGCCGCCCCAACGAGCGGCCACATCCGAGTCGCGGATATTGCTTTTGATCAGATTGGCGACTTGAATCAACACTTCATCGCCCACCTGATGGCCGTACGTATCGTTTACGCTCTTGAAATAGTCGACGTCCATCAGGATCAGCGAGCCTGCGCTATCGGTGTTCAGCGACCCTTGCACCTGATCGCCCAAATACCGCCGCGTCGAAAGCCCTGTCAAATTGTCCGTGATGACCATGCGCTCTACTTCGCTGTGCAGCATCGCATTGGTGATCGCCAGACTGGTATGCTGCCCGAAAATTTCCAGCAGCTTGAAATCGTCAAAGCTGAAAAAGTGGTGGCGCGAATCGCACACAAGCAAGACGCCAGACACTTCGGATTCCTGCAAAAGCGGCACGGCCATCAGCGATGCGAACGGAACCAGCGAAAATGGCATCGTCTCCGTGCTCGGATTCGCCAAAATGACGGCCTGCTTGCTCCGGATAATATCGTGCAGCGGCTGCTGCAGCGCCGAGATCCGCTCGCCCGCATGCTCCGGATTGGAGGCTGAAAGTACGAGCAGCTGGTCCTCGTCCGCGTCTTTTTGCAAAATCGCGCAATACTCTGCCTCAAAGGTGGTAAGCAGCATCGTCGTCACGAATTGCAAAATCTCATCCAGGTTCAGGCTGCGGTTAAGCTGCTGGGCCATCTCGTTGATCAGCCGCAGCTCCCGGATCAAATTGCGCGATTGCTGGTACAGCTGCGCGTTCTCAAATGCCGTGCCCGCCGTCTCCGCCAATATGGAGATGTAGTCCGTCTCATAGTTGTCGATATTGACGAGTTCCTTGGCCGACAGCTGCAGCACCCCGTACATCCCCTGCTTCCCGAGCAGCGGAGCCGCGATCACCGTAACCTTCTGCCCGTCCTCATCCAATTGGTTGCTGATGAGCCTGCCTTCCATATAGGCTTGGCTGCTGGTCACATTTTCGCCTGGAGAAAACGTCAGCTGCTTGACCGGCAACGTGGTGTTCGTCTCTACCGTTAAATACAGGTCGGCTTGAAAGTAGGGATAAAGGTTGTGCAAGCTTTGGATGATTTCAGTCAGCACTTCATCCACGTCGATCGTCGCCTGAATTTTTTTGGTGATCTGGTACAGCATCTCTTTTTTTTGCACGTCCCGCCGCGTGTTGTCGGCAATGATCGTGCGCAATAAGGTGTAGCTGATCTTTTCGCCAATCTGCTGCAGAAACGCTACGTCCCGATCATCATAGAACAGTTCCGTTTCGTCGGCAGGCAGATGCAGGAACAAGGCTGTCAGAGGCTTGCCTTCACTGTGGATGGGAAAAATGATCAAACGCCGATCTTCCGAGGTCATCGGCTTGATCGGTTCATGTATGTACAGAGGAATGATTTGCGCCAGCTGCGTGTCGCTTTTGGTGCCGATCTCCTCGGTCGTGTATCGATCCTGTGGCAGGAGGTACCCTTTCTCATCGAGCTTGACAGCCGAACAAACCCCTTTGTCAATCACAGTCGCGATCTCCTGGATCAGACTTTGGACCAGCTCGGCATAACGGTCATACCGGTTGATATTCATCACGATGTCGCTCGTCGTATGCTGGATGTAGGCGTCATACCCCATGTAGACCAATGGCTCAAGACCGCGCATGTAGGACACCGGATCAAAATCAAGCTCGTCTTTGGGCAAAGCGAGACCGATGATCGCGCGGATTCTGCCGTCGCTTTCTTTCAGCGGCAGCGCAACCATTGCGCAATCCTGCTCACCGGAAACAGCCGAAGCGTTGCCGGAAACGATCTGGCCGGAGTCGATGGCGCGCTTGACGACAGATTCCGGCGTCTGTGCCAGCGATTCGCCTGTATGCCAATGAAAGGCGCCCGGTATCCAGGTTTGGCCGACCTGCATGGAGAACATGTGAAGCAAACAGCCTTTAGCATCAGTCAAGAAGAGGATACCAGGGCGGTTTTCGGGCCATGTATACAAGAGAAAGTGGGTCATATATGAAAATACGGTTTCCAATTTGCCCAACATTTGTTTGTGCACCAAAAAATCCCTCTCTCCTTCTCTATTAATTTATAAATGTGGCGTACTATTTACTCCGATCGTTTCCCATGTATATGAAGCCGGGTCATAGGCCAATTTGGTGATGCCGGTATTGTCCAACCTGGTGATGCCCGTCCCCATCGTTCCGTTGGAGATGCGGTATAAAAAGGAGTTGATATACCCACCATGCGAAACGACGGCAATCGTCTCATCCGTATGGTTTTGCACCAACTCGGACAAGCAAGAAAAAGCGCGATCTTGGATCGCGTCCACGGATTCGATGCCCAAAAGCGATTCATCGTCACCTGCCTGCTGCATCCGTTCCCTTACTTCTTCGTAAGAGAGTCCTTCCAATTCTCCGTAGCTGCGTTCACGCAAACGAACAAGCGCCTCTAGCGGGCTCCCTGTCGCTTGTGACAGCCGGAAAGCCGTATCATAGGCGCGCTTGAGATCACTCGAATAAATTTTGTTGAAGCGTTCGCGGGCCAGAAATGCCGCCAGTTTGTCGGCTTGTTCCAGGCCAATCGCGTTCAATTGCACATCGCTATGCCCTTGAATCCGCCGCTCTTTATTCCAGTCGGTTTCTCCGTGGCGAATCAAGTATAGGATGGTACCCATTTCTCTTAAAGCCCCCTCGAATTGACTCGATTGCTTCTATTATAGTGGATATTTGCACAACACGCCACAATCTTTGTAAAACACTGTCAGTTACCAATCATCAGATTTATCCCTGTCCTTGAAACGAATGCCAGACACGCGTCGTCAAATGGTTCAGAAGAAGAAGTTTCCACAAGATCCTAAGGAGGATAACCGATGAACCCCATGATGAAACGTTCTTTATTCCTGCTTTTGACCGCTTCCCTGCTCGCACCGGCAAGCGTGTTCGCAGCTCAGCCAGCGGCGAGCCCTTCGGCAATCAAAGCGATTGCGGCCTCTGAAGTCGCGGCTCAAGCAGCCAACGCCAAATTATCGAAGGATGCCGCCTACCAAAAAGCGCTTGTCTTTGCGAAGCTTCCAGACGGCATGAAGCTGGATAATACGTATTTTCGGTCAGGTGACGCCTGGCGCTCCTTCCCGGAATGGACTTTTTCCTGGAGCAAAACGAAAGGCGACGATGGCGGTTCGCTGTACATCACCGTATCGGTCGACGCGAATACCGGCGGCCTGACCATCTACTCCCGCAGCACCGATCGGGACAGCGTCAGCACAACGAAAATAAGCCGGGAGGCCGCGCAGAAAAAAGCGGATCAGTTCCTCAAGCAAGCGAACGCGCAAAAAGCAGAATTCGTCAAGCTGTACGACCGCGACCTGGCCGCACAAAAGCCGCCGCTTGGCGTCACCGTCTTCCACAATTTCCATTATGTCCGCTATGTGGACGGCATCCCGTTCCCGGATAACGGCGTCGATATCACCGTGGACGGCAGCGGCATGATCACCAGCTACAGCCTCAACTGGTCCGATTCCGTCAATTTCGCGAAATCAGGCGATCTGATCGATGCAAAAGCGGCATTGGCGGCATTCAAGACAGGCACGAAAGCGAAAATGGCGTACTTGCTGCCGTGGGAGAATCAAAATCAGGACAATCAGAAGCCTGTCCTCGTCTACCGCAATCCGTTCCTCAACTATTTGGATGCCAAGACAGGCAAGCTGGTCAATTCCTCGTTGAAAGAATGGAAAGAGACAGAGCCGGAAGCCGTGAGCGAAAGCAAGCTGCCTGCCCTCCATTCCGGCAGCCAGATGACACAGGACGAGGCATACGCGTTTGCGCAAAAGATTTTGCCGCTCTCCGGGTACCAACTGCGCAACGCCAGCTACAATGAATCCAGCTATCGCGGCAACCGTCCCGTCTGGAACCTGCAGCTGGAAAAAAAAGATAAGAACGCCGATGCGCGCCAAGCGTACTGCGAAATCGATGCGCTCTCCGGAGATGTCCTTTCGTTTAGCAACGATGTGCATGCCATGCTTTCGGAAAAAGCCGGCACCGTTTCGAGCAGCAAAACGGCCAGCCTGAAAAAAGCGGCGCTGGACACGTTGCGGAAATGGTCGCCGACCTATGCCTCCGATCTCTATTATGTCGATGGGAACAATGGGGATAACGGCAAAAATCCGGGCGGCTCCAACGCTTCCTATTATCAGTTCCAGCGCTTCGTCAACGGCGTACAGGCTGCTTCCGGCGGAGCCAGCGTAACGATCGACAACGAAACGGGCGAAGTCACTTCCTATTATGTAAATGTCGGGTCGGAATCGTATCCGAAAGCATTGCCGGATCACATCTCTGCCGATCAGGCCACGGATGCGTGGCTGAAAGAGGCCGAGCCGGAACTCGTGTACATCAGCGAGCCGATCGCGCCGGAAGAGCAGAAAAAAGCGGACGGCGCGGAACCGCGCAACGCGAAGCTGGTATATCGCATGAGCGTCACGCCTGCGGACGATTCGTACGTCCTCGACGCGGCAAGCGGCGGATGGATTGCCGAATCCACAGGCAAACCGTATACGCTCCATCGCGAAACGCCTACCGACATTGCGGGCAACCCTGCGGAAGACGCCCTGCTGCTCATGTACCAATACGACGCGATCTCGATCAAGGACGGCAAACTGATGCCGGAACTGCCGATTTCGCGCGGCGAAATGATCGACATGCTGATCATCACGCTCAACCAGGGGAAAATTTCGCCATTGGCTTATGAATCCCGCGCCGCATCGTATGCCGATGTTGCCAAGTCGTCCCGATACTTCGCCTCTGTCGAAAATGCCGTTGACCGCGGACTGCTCGACAAGAGCGCCAAAAATTTGAACCCTGACCAAAAAATCACGCGTGCGGAATTGGCCGACATGCTTGTCCGCGCACTGGGCTACCGCCAGCTCGCCAGCTACAACGACATGTTCACGACCAAGCTGACCGACATCGCCAACAACAAGCTGCGCGGCCCGATCATCATCATTCATTCGCTCGGGATCATGCCTGCCGAACAAAACCTGTTCAAGCCGGATGAAGAAGTATCCCGTGCGGATGCAGCGCTCGCCTTCTCCCGTTTCCTGGAAAAACGAGCGGAATTGGTAGAAAAACAAAACCTGAATCGCTAGTCATGCATCATTCTCCTTGACACAGCCTATGCCGCCAATATACTATAAAGTGTATGTGTTATAGGGTAGCAATGATTGTAGGTAAAAACGGAAGGTGACCCTCTTTGTTTTGTCCCTTACAGACAGCGGCTGAAGCTCTGTGAGGAGCACGATGCGGAAATGCTACCGTCCGATGGTCGTGTAGATAAAGACGAGACAAGCCTTGCGGAAGTAAACACCTGCGAATCCAATTTAAAGGAGAATGAAAACATGTCACGTTACACAGGTCCTGCTCACAAACTGGCCCGTCGTCTGGGTATCTCCCTCGATGGTACAGGAAAAGACATTAAACGCAACTTCCCACCGGGACAACACGGTCACAACAACCGTCGCAAAATGAGCGAATACGGTATCCAATTGCAAGAAAAACAAAAACTGCGCCATATGTTTGGTGTGAACGAAAAACAATTCCGCCGCACATTCGACCAGTCCGCTAAAATGGCTGGCGTACACGGTGAAAACTTCATGAAATTGCTGGAATCCCGTTTGGATAACGTGGTATACCGCATGGGCTTCGCTTCTACCCGTCGCCAATCCCGCCAATTGGTAAACCATGGTCACTTCTTGGTAAACGGTAAAAAGGTTAACATTCCTTCCTACCGCGTACAACCAGGTGACGTAATCAGCCTGCGTGAAAAATCCCGCAACCTGCAAGTTGTGAAGGAAGCAATCGAATCCCGCAACTTCTTGCCAAACTACATCACGTTCAACGACAGCGCGCTGGAAGGTACTTTCACTCGCTTGCCAGACCGTGAAGAAATGCCTGCAGAAATCAACGAGAAACTGATCGTTGAGTACTACAGCCGTTAATAACGACAAAGGGTTGGAGCCATCCGGTTCCAACCCTTTTTTACCCCCGTTATCTCGACTCCTTGCACCCCCTGGGCGTTAGGCTAAACATGCAATCGCTTCGATCTCCACCTGCGCATCGCGCGGCAACCGCGCAACTATCACATTCCGCAATCACTTCGAAGTTGGTTGACGAAACCAATAACAAACATTATACTTTACAAAGTATTTTATATAGAGTTGTTTTTTAGAGAGGAGTATTCCCGCTATGACTTCCCAACAGACGAAGCTCGTCTTTTCCCTCTGCTTTGCCGTCCTTTTCGCCGTCATGAGCGGAACCATGTTCAACGTCGCATTGCCGCAAATCGCCAAAGACTACAGCTTGCTGCCGACGCAGGTCAGCTGGGTTGTGGTCGGCTACGGCGTTATTTTCGCGATCGGCTCGGTTACATACGGCAAGCTCGCCGACTTGTTCCCGGTTCGCCGTTTGATCGTGGTCGGGCTCAGCATTTTTTGCCTCGGGTCGATCTGCGGCTTTTTCGCTGGCCATTACGGCTTCGTGATTGCAGCCAGGCTCATTCAAGCAAGCGGTGCGGCGGCTGTCCCGGCATTATCCATGATCGTCGCCACCAAATATTTTCCACCTGAAAAGCGCGGCCATGTGCTCGGTTACGTCTCGTCGACCGTCGCGCTGGGCATGGGGGTCGGTCCGATCTTGAGCGGTCTCGTCACCCAGTTTCTCGGCTGGAGCTACCTGTTTCTCATTCCGGTCATCAGCCTTTTCGCCCTGCCGCTCTTGCAGAAAACGTTGCCGGCGGAGAAACCGGCCAGCGGCGGCAGCTTTGATGCGCTCGGTGCCGTGCTGCTCGCTTCCGGAATCGCTTCCCTCCTGCTCGGTCTCAATGTCAGCGGATGGTTTTTCCTGGCGGGCGTCATCTTGCTGGCCTTGTTTGTTGTGCAAATTCGCCGCAGCCCCTCCCCGTTTGTCCAGGTTCGGCTGCTCGCCAACAAACCGTATCGCCTGCTCTTGTTCATCGGGATGCTGCTCTATTTCTGCCTCAGCTCCGCGCTGTTTTTGCTGCCGCTTCTCTTGAAGGAAGCGAACGGGCTGCAAGCCGGCTCGATCGGGCTGGTCCTGTTCCCGGGGGCGATTCTCACCGCCATCCTCGGCTCCCATTTCGGCAAGCTGTCGGACCGCTTCGGCAGCCCTGCGATCATGCGCGGAGCCGTCCTGGTGATGAGCCTGGCGTTTGCGGCTCTGTCGACCATCATCGGTTTTTCGCCCGTCTGGATCGGTGTTTTCATCGCATTCGTCAACCTGAGCTTTTCCGCGATCCAGTCGTCGCTCGGCAGCTATGTCTCCCGCCCGCTTGACCGTTCGGAAATGGGCGTCGGCATGGGACTCTTCAATTTGAGCACGTTTTTGGGCAACGCGAT
This sequence comes from Brevibacillus fluminis, assembly GCF_052072235.1. GTDB lineage: Bacteria > Bacillota > Bacilli > Brevibacillales > Brevibacillaceae > Brevibacillus_D > Brevibacillus_D fluminis_A. The sequence goes on from NZ_CM125436.1 coordinate 4,032,593, forward strand.
CGGGCCTGCTTTGGCCAGCCGGTTTCTGGAATTGGAAACTGCCCGGTGGAACCTGCTCACAACGTCCCCGTACCACTCCTTTTCCAACGCGTTCCTCCTTCTGGTCGCCGTGGCGCTCAGCTCCTTGCTGGTGCTTGCGATCGTCCAGCTTCATATGCGCGGCGGCAAGAGAGCCGCACGCCAGCAAAAAGAAACGCTCCCGACGTAATGTCAGGAGCGTTTTTGCTGCTCCCTTTTAACTATGCCTGATTTTTCTACTTATGGTATAATGGGGTCGATTCTTGTAGGAGGTTGTTCGCATATGCCAAACACGAATTCGCCTGCCTCGTCGGATACTCCCGGTAAAAAGAGGCGGCGCAGAAGCAAAAAAGCGACTTTTTTCCTGGTCCTTCAGCTTCTGCTACTTTTCGGATTCATGTCCGTATTGCTTGCGGGCGGTGTCGTGACAGGCTATGTCGCCGCGCTGGTAAAAGACGAGCCGGTGCGCAGTTACGACGAGATTCACACCAAGATTTTCAGCAATGACTTGACAGGTTTCGCCTACTACAACGACGGGACGCTGATCGGCCAGCTGCGTACCCCCGATGAAGACCGGCGCTTGGTCAAGAAGTCTGAAGTGTCGCCTTATTTGATCAATGCAATCATCGCAACGGAAGATAAAACCTTTTATGAACATCACGGCGTATCGCTGCAATCCACGCTACGCGGCGCATATCAGGAGTTCACCAATCAGCCGGTCGTCACCGGGGGAAGCACGTTGACGCAGCAGCTGATCAAGAACACGATCCTGAACGCAGATGTCAACCACAAGCGTAAGGCCAAAGAGATTTTCAACGCGCTGCGGATTGAACGGATGTTTTCCAAGGATCAGATTCTGGAAGCGTACATGAACGAGATTTATTTCGGTCACAGCGCCAACCGCACCAACATTTACGGGGTGCAGGCGGCGGCGAAAGGGATTTTCAACAAGGATGTAAAAGATCTGGATCTTAGCGAGGCTTCCTATCTGGCCGGGATGATTCAAAACCCCGGTTCGTATTCCCCGTTTTCGACGGAAGGATACAAACGCGGAAAAGAGCGGCAAAAAATGGTTCTCGACCGCATGATGGAAAACGGATACATCACGAAAGCGCAGTATGACGAGGCGTCGGGAGCCAACCTGCAAGCGAATTTGGCCAAGCCGGAGCGCAAGGCTTACTCCGAATTCCCTTACCTGATGATGGATATTGAGCAGCGCGCTGCAAAAGCTTTGCTGGATGCCCAGCTCGCATCGGAAGGAAAAGACAAGGATGAAATCGGCAAGACGGAATACCGGCGGATGCTCGACTTGAAAAGCCGCGAAGTGTTGCGCAGCGGCTACAAGATTTACACTACGGTCGACAAAGATTTGAACAAAATGATGCAGGACATCGCGTCCGATCCGAAAAACTTCGCCAAAAACGCCACCTACACCAATGCCAACGGAAAACGGATCGAAAACGCGCTGGAAGAAGTCGGTTCGATGCTGATCCAGAACAAAACGGGGGCCATCCTCGGCATGATGGGCGGACGGGATTTCAGCGTGGAACAGACAAACCATACGACCGCTCCGCGCCAGCCCGGTTCCGCGATGAAGCCGCTGGCTGCCTATGGGCCTGCTTTTGAACTCGGCTACCTGCAGCCCGGGTCGCCGATCGACGACTCCCCGCTCGCGCTGCCGGACGGGCAAAAAGGCGTCCATCTGCCGCAAAACTGGGATTTTAAATACCACGGGATGATCAGCGCGAGAGAAGCGCTGCGGCAATCGTGGAACGTGCCGGCCATTCGTGCCTATATGAAAGTGGGCATTCCGACCGCGCTCGATTATGTGAAGAAAATGGGCGTGACCACGCTGGTGGAGGACGATGATCATGCAACGACCGGCGTTATCGGCGGGTTGACGTACGGGCTGACGGTTGAGGAGATTACCAATGCCTACGCGACTTTTGCCAATCATGGTTCCTTCATCGATGCCTACATGATCGACCGGATCGAAGACAGCTCCGGCAATGTGATCTTCAAGCACGAGATCAAGCCGGAACCGGTCTTCAGCGAGGAAACCGCGTACTTGATGACCGACATGATGCGGACCGTCGTCGACTCCGGTACAGGTGCCGGCGTGCGCAAATACATTACCCGCGGCATCGACATCGCGGGCAAGACCGGTACCACCAACAGCGACAATGACGCCTGGTTCGTCGCCTATACGCCAGAGGTCACACTGGGTGTCTGGACAGGCTATGACGAGCCCCACCGCGTCCCCAATTCCCGACGTCCGATCGAGATCTGGGGAAAAGTCATGCAGAACGTCATGAAGATGAAGCCCGATCTGTCGGGTAAAAATGAAAAGTTTCAAAAGCCGCGGAATGTCGTCACGGCGACGATCGACAGCAAATCAGGGCTCTTGCCAAGCGAGCTTTCCAAGGAAGCGAAGCACACGATCACCGATTTGTTCAACCGCCAGTTCGTGCCGACGAAAGTGGATGACACGCATCAGAAGGCACGCGTCGTCACCATCGACGAGACGCGCTATCTGGCAAAAGACGGCACGCCCGACGAATTCGTGGAGGAAGGCATTTTCTTCAAACCGCCGGATACGCAGCAGCTGACCGCCGCTCAAATCGCCGCACTGAACAAGAAGGCGGGAACGAAACCGGCCGACTGGGCGGAGCGGATGCCAACCGAAACCGACCCGCGGACCGAGGTGCCAGGCGCTCCTGCCGCTCCCGGCAATGTCACGGCGGGCAAAGGCGAGAAAGGCGTGCACATCTCCTGGCAGCCGGGCAGCGAAACCGATTTGCTAGGCTATCGGCTGTACCGCGCCAGCGCTGACCATGGCTTTGAAAAGCTCGCCGTCATCAAAGACCCGAAAGCAGGCGGCTACGATGACGCGACGGCAAAAGCCTCGGGCACGTACGGCTACTACCTCACCTCCGTCGACATCACCGGAGCGGAATCCCCGCCATCGCCGGTTGCCTCACTCGGGACGAGCACGGTCTGGGAATATCCGATTCCCGGCGAAACGACGCCAAACAGCGGGACAGACACGAACAGCCAGCCTGGCACACAGCCGGGCATCGATCCGAATCAGCCTGGCCCACCGACTGAACCGACGGATACCAACACCAATGCCAACGGGCTGCCGTCCACGCCGAAGAGCCTGTCGATCAAGAAAACCGGCACCGGCTTCGCGCTGAAATGGAAGGCGAATGCCGGCTCGGAGCAAGTGATCGCCTACAACATTTATTACAGCCTGGACCCGGCCAATGGCTTCCAGCTGCTCGATACGACGGTTGGCACCACCTACGTGCACAGCACGTCGGAGAAAAACGGATGGTATTATGTCAGCGCGGTCAACAGCAACGGAGAGTCGCCGCAATCGGCGAGCGTCAATGCCGCGCAGGCCGAGTAAAGCTCATCTGGCATGACCAAACTAAAACGGAGACAAGCAGACGCCTGTCTCCGTTTTTTGTTTCAAATTCTCCTCATTCTCTCTGCCCTTTTTGTTACTAGGTTCGCTATAATAACCGTAGAAGAAGATGCGAAAGAGGTGGATCAACAGCGATGATTCACACCAAGCGATATTATTGCAACACATACGAGGCAGGCGGGCGCGAACTGATCATTGAAGGTCCGGTAGAGCCACAGCGACTCGCCGCCATGACGTTTGATGAAGGTCTCAAGGCTTTCCGTGTCCCGGAGGAACAGCAAAAAGCATTGGTCGAAATCGCCGAATTGCCGGAGGGTCGGATCATCATCGCCCGGGACGGAGATTTGGTGCTAGGCTATGTGACGTTTCTTCACCCTGATCCGATGGAACGATGGTCAGAGGCCAAGATGGAAGATTTGCTGGAGCTGGGCGCGATCGAGGTCAGCCATAAAGTTCGCGCAGCTGGCGTGGGCAAGGCGATGCTTATGCTGGCCTATCTCGACGACGCGATGGAAGATTACATCGTGATCAGCACGGAATATTACTGGCACTGGGACTTGAAAGGCACGGGTCTCGACGTATGGGGGTACCGCAAAATCATGGAAAAAGTGATGGGCAGCATCGGCATGGTCTGGATGGCGACCGATGATCCGGAGATTTGTTCCCATCCCGCCAACTGTTTGATGGCCCGCATTGGCAAGCGCGTGCCAAACGAAAGCATCATGCGTTTTGACCAGGTGAGATTTCAAAATCGATTTATGTATTAGGAAGCGGAGAGGAGTTTTTTCCATGCGTTTGGTTGAAATTATGCGTCCGAATCCGAAAATCGTGACACCGGCAAGCACCATCGGGGAAGCGTTCCGGCTTTTGCGGGAAAACCGCATCCGCCATCTGCCCGTGATTGATCAAGGAAAGCTCGTCGGCATCGTCTCGGACCGCGATCTGCGCGATGCGCTGCCGTCCTCCTTATTAAACCATGAGGATGACGAGATGGTTTTTTCCCGCCCCGTAACCGAAATCATGAAGCATGAGGTGATCACCGGTCATCCGCTCGACTTTTTGGAAGATGCGGCCAAAACGGTCTACATGCACAAAGTCGGCTGCTTGCCGATCGTCGAAGGGGACGAACTGGTCGGGATCATCACCGAATCCGATATTTTCCACAGTTTGGTGGAACTGTTCGGCGTCAATCGCCCCAGCTCCCATATCGAGGTCGAGGTGGAGGACCGTGTGGGCGTGCTCGCTGAAGTCAGCAACGTGTTTCGCGATGCCCAGACGAATGTGACCTCGGTCATTGTCTATCCTTGCCGTGTTCCGACCCGCAAGCTGCTGGTCTTCCGCGTGCAAACGATCGATCCGCGCAATGTGCTGCAGCTTTTGAAAGAACGAGGCTTCCATGTTGTCGCCCCCATCGATGAGGGGGGACCTTTATCTTGAGCCAGCAATCCCGCTTCATTTATTCGCCTGAATACGCGACCTACTATTTTCACGCGGACCATCCTTTCAACCAGAAGCGGCTGATTTTGACTCACGATCTCATGCAGGCATACGGGCTGATCGATGAAGCGCAGATCGTCCAGCCGCGCTATGCGACAGACGATGAACTCACACTGGTCCACGACCGCAAATTCATCGATACCGTCCGCGCGCAAGGACACAGCGACAGCGAATTGCCCCAGGCGCCCAGCTACGGGCTGGGCACGGAGGATGTCCCGTGCTTTCCCAAGATGCATGAAGCGACTTCCCTGATCGTTGGCGGGACGCTGCAAGCGGCAGACATCGTGATGAACGGACAAGCGTCGCATGCCTTTAACCCTGCCGGCGGCTTGCACCACGCGTTTCGCGGGCGAGCGTCCGGCTTTTGCATCTACAACGACTGCTCCGTCGCCATCGCCTATTTGCGCAAGCATTGGGACGCACGCGTTCTCTATATCGATACCGATGCCCATCATGGCGACGGCGTGCAATGGGCTTTTTATGACGATCCCAACGTGCTGACCCTGTCCATTCATGAGACGGGCAAATATTTGTTTCCGGGCACCGGCGATTTGAGCGAGCGCGGTGATGGAGTCGGCTACGGCTACTCCGTGAATGTTCCGCTGGAAGCGTTTACGGAGGACGACTCTTTTCTGGAAGTGTACAACGCGCTCATTCCGCAAATCGCCCGGGGGTTCAAGCCTGACGTGATCCTGACGCAAAACGGCTGCGATGCACACGCTTATGACCCGCTGACACATCTGTCTTGCACGATGCGCATCTATCAGGAGATTCCACGGCTGGCACATGAACTCGCCCATGAGCTGTGCGGCGGGCGCTGGATTGCGGTCGGGGGCGGCGGCTACGATATTTACCGCGTCGTCCCGCGCGCCTGGACGCTCTTGTGGAGCGAAATGACCGATCGGCCCTTGTCCGATGGCCCGCTTCCGCTAGCGTGGACGAGCAAATGGAGCGGGGATAGCGAATTGCCTCTCCCCACCCATCTGTTTGACGACGTGCACCCCTTCCCGCCGATTCCCCGGCGCGCCGAGATCACCGAAAAAAATCGCGTGATCATGGAGCGCGCTTTGATGTATGCGCCATTGGGATGATTGTTGACACCCATCGTCACGCGTACGAACCAGCCCTCTTATGGCTGGTTCTTTGTTTGAACGTTTGACCATTTGAAAAAAAGAAGCGAAAGGAGACCATGCTTTGTCTACCACTCCTCATGATTTCGCCCCTTATCCCGACATCGACCGCCGCGCACTGGTCGGCGATTGCGAAAATTGCTTTGGCCTGTGCTGTGTCGCGCTGCCTTTCGCGGCTTCCTCCGACTTCGCGGTGGATAAACACGCCGGACAGCCTTGTACCAACCTGCAGGCCGACTACCGTTGCGGCGTGCATCCCCGCTTGCGGCAAATCGGCTTTCGCGGATGCACGGTGTACGACTGTTTCGGGGCGGGGCAAACCGTCTCCCAATCGACGTTTCGCGGCAAAGACTGGCGCGATCATCCCGATACCGCGAAGCAAATGTTCGAGGTATTCCCAATCATGTGGCATCTCCACGAACTGCTCTGGTATGTGAGCGAAGCGCTGACACTGCCCGCTGCCCGTCCGATTTATGATGAGCTGCGCTCCGCACTCGCCGAAACAAAGCGGCTTACCCAGCAGCCACCTGACAAGCTGGCGAAAACGGATGTCGCGGCGCACCGCGCGGAAGTGAACCAGCTGCTATTGCGAACCAGCGAGCTTGTCCGCGCGAATGCCGGCCGGGAGCAAAAGGAGCGGCGCGGCCTCAAGAAGCCGATCGGCCGGGGAGCCGACCTGATCGGCGCCAATCTCAAAGGGGCTGACTTGCGCGGCGCCAACCTGCGCGGCGCGTATTTGATCGCCGCTGATTTGCGAAGCGCTGACCTGCGCGCGGCTGACCTCATCGGCGCTGATTTGCGCGATGCGAACCTGTGCGGCGCCGATCTCACCGACAGCCTGTTTCTTACGCAAGCCCAGCTCAATTCAGCAAAGGGCGATGCACGCACAAAGCTGCCGTCCGCCCTCACGCGTCCGGCACACTGGTCGGCCTAGCTGCGCACATCGATTAGAAGTAAAAAAAGGCACCCCGCTCTCGTTGGCAGGGTGCCTCTCGTTTTCCCTTATTGTGCGCCAGCGATCAGCTTGTTCAACTCATCGGGCACGAAACCTTTGACCGCCTTGCCGTCGATGACCGTCACCGGCACGCCCAGGAAGCCGAATTTTTCCACCTCGTCGCGGAATTCGGCGCTGGTCATGACATCGCGAACCTCGAACGGAATGCCTTGCGTCGTCAGCATTTGCTTGACCATGTCGCACTCGATGCAGCCTTTCGTGGAATACACAATCGCTTGTTTGCTCATTTATCGCTTCAGTCCTTTCAGCATTTCCATCACTATCTCATAAGATCGCCGGGATGCCAAGTGCGTGAACTCCGCGAAGTTTACATGAGCCGAACCGTCCGCTTTGTCCGACATGGAACGGACGATCACAAACGGCACATCGTTCATCGCGCTGACCTGTGCGACCGCCGCCCCTTCCATCTCGATGCAATCGCCACGGAACGTCTCGTACAGGGCCGCGACTCTCGACGGGTCCGCGACGAATTGGTCACCGGTCAAAATCCGCCCGCTGATGACGCGATGGTCACCGGTCACCTTGGCAGACGCTTGCATCGCCAGTTCCACCAGCTTGCCTTCCGCCTCCCATGTCCATTTGTCCGCATACGGAATCTGCCCGGGCGCAAACCCGAGGGCAGTCACATCCATATCTTGCTGGATGCAATCGGTCGAAACGACGATATCGCCGATGTTCAGCTCCGGATTGACGGCGCCCGCAACCCCTGTGAAAATGATCGACTCCACTTCAAAGCGGTCGATCAGGATTTGCGTGCAAACGCTTGCGTTTACTTTGCCAACCCCCGACTTCACCAGCACGATGTCATGGCCGTCCAGCTGTCCCGTATAATACGTGATGCCCGCCTTGCTTACCGTGTCGGTTGTCCCCATCTTTTCCAAATAAAGCGCAATTTCCTCGTCCATTGCGCCGATGATGCCAATACGCATTCTTTTTTCCTCCTGTTGAAAAGCCGGGCTTGTGCTCGTGTTACCCATTGCCCTGGCTGTATGTACTGCGGCTCAGTAACGAATCGCTTTTCGTAAACCGCATGCGAAAAGGTGGCCCCGCCAAACGATTGGCGGAGCCGTGGTGGTTGTCGCGCATGTTCCGCTTACTGCGGGCGCGTGCTTTGTCTGTACTCAATGCGGTGCGGCAGGAGGACGACATGCTCCTCGACATGCTCGTTGTTCATGTACTTGGTCAAAAGGCGCATCGCCACAGCGCCGATGTCATACATCGGCTGCACGACGGTGGACAGCTTCGGCCGCACCATTTCCGCGAGGCGGATGTTGTCATGACCGATGATCTCGATATCGCCCGGCACGGATTTGCCCGCATCCTGGATCGCATGGATGGCGCCGATCGCCACTTCATCGTTGGCCGCAAACACAGCCGTCGGCGGGTTGTCCAGTTTCAAAAACTCGTTCATGTTGCGCAAGCCGGTCTCATACCAGTAGCTGCCGCTGCGGACCAACTCTTCATCCAGCGCGATACCGGAATCCGCAAGCGCTTGCTTGTACCCTTCAAAGCGGAGCAGGCCGCCCAATGGATCGGTTTTTGGCCCGGACAAGATGGCCACACGCTTGTGGCCGCGATCGATCAATGCTTTGGTCGCGTCATACGCTGCCTGGAAATGGTCGATGGTGACGGACGGCAAAATGTTGTCGGCATCGCGCGTCGCGGCCAGTACGACCGGAACCGCAGCCGTCGACAACGTTTGCAAATGGTCTTCCTTGATCTCGGAGCCGAGGAACAACAGCCCGTCCACCTGCTTTTCCAGCAGCGTGTTGATCAATTGCAGCTCTTTTTCCAACCGGTTGTCCGAGTTGCACAAAATGATGTTGTACTTGTACATCGTCGCAATATCTTCAATCCCGCGCGCCAGCTCGGAGAAAAACAGGCTGGAGATGTCGGGGATGATGACGCCGACCGTAGTCGTCTTTTTGCTCGCCAGCCCCCGTGCGACTGCATTGGGGCGATAGCCGAGACGTTCGATTGCCGCCAGCACTTTTTTGCGCGTGGTCGGCTTTACATTTGGGTTGCCATTTACGACACGGGAAACTGTGGCCATCGAGACGCCTGCTTCCCTCGCTACATCATAGATTGTGATGGGCATCGCGAAACACTCGCTTTCACCTTAAACTTTTGTTTTCATACATTTTCATAGTTACTTTTACAATACCCCAAGAGTGAAACAAAAAACAAGCCTTCCTTTGGAAGGAAGGCCTGTTTTTCCATGCGCTGTTCTCAATTTCGACCAATTAGCGAGCAGCAACCGGGATTTCTTGTTTGTAAAGACCGGAAGCAAGCAGATCATCCACCATTTTGTTGAATTGCGGAATGTTCAGCTGCTGTTTGGCATCGGAGAGAGCAACATCCGGATCAGGATGCACTTCCACCATGATACCGTCGGAACCAACGGCAAGCCCTGCTTTGGCACATGGCAACAGCAGGTCGCGGCGACCCGTCGAGTGCGTGACGTCAACGAATACCGGCAAGTGCGTTTCTTGTTTGAGCAATGGCACAGCGGAAATATCCAGCGTGTTGCGCGTCGCTTTTTCGTATGTGCGGATACCGCGCTCGCACAGCATGACCTGGCTGTTGCCCTCGGACAGGATGTACTCTGCCGCGTAGATGAACTCTTCGATCGTCGCAGCCAGACCGCGCTTGAGCAAAACCGGATGGCCCAGACGGCCTGCCGCTTTCAGCAGCTCGAAGTTTTGCATGTTGCGCGCACCGATTTGGATCACGTCAACGTATTGCGCTGCCAGCTCCAGATCGGATGGCGTTACGATTTCGCTGATGGTAACGAGATTGAACTCGTCGCCGATGCGTTTTAGGATTTCCAGACCTTCTACACCGAGGCCCTGGAAGTCATATGGAGATGTACGCGGCTTGTACGCGCCGCCGCGCAGTGTGCGCAGACCGCGTTTTACGTGGTTTTCCGCCACCTCTCTCACTTGCTCGTAGCTCTCTACCGAGCAAGGGCCCGCAATGAGGATCGGGGATGCGCCGCCGAACTCCACGCCTTTGATCGTGATGACCGTGTCTTCCGCTTTCTTTTTGCGGCTGACCAGCAGCACTTTTTTGTTGTCGCTCTTTTGCAGGTCAAGCGATGCCTGGAAAATCTGCTTGAACAGATGGCGAACTGCATCGTCAGTGAAAGGACCGTTATTGTTTTCGACCAGCAGGTTCAGCATTTCGCGCTCACGCTCTGGATCGAAGCGGTTGATGCCCTGCTTCAGTTTTTCTTGTCCGATTTCTTGAACCAGTCCAGCACGTTTGTTCATCAGTTCAAGAATTTGCAGGTTAATCTCATCTACCTGTTTGCGCAGGATTTCTACTTGATCTTGGCTCATCTTGATTCTCCACCTCTCCTATATTGCCCAACCATAGCAACGCGACCATCGGGCTCGTCGACTTTCTTTCGCGTAAAGTTAGGGACTATTATAATTGATGAAAATTCCTTTGTCAGCATTTTAGCACCAAAAAGCGCGAAAGTGAATTGTAAAAATATTTGTAACGTTTACAAGGGAAAATCAGGAACAGTTTGCCCGTTATTTCGACAGGATTCTCTCTGGGCAAAGTAGAATTAGTATACCATATAAACAGAAAGCAACACTAGCTCGTAAGGAGTGACCCCCGCCTTGTCACAGGAAGCAAATGCTGGTAAGCAGGATCTCATCTTTTCATTGGATATAGGAACAAGAAGTGTCGTCGGTCTGATTGTCGAACCTGTGGGTGACAAATTTCGCGTCGTCGACTGCTGCATTCAGGAGCATGACGAGCGTTCCATGCTGGATGGACAAATTCACGATGTCGTGGCGGTTGCCCGCGTCATCGATAAGATCAAGCAAACATTGGAAGCAAGCCACGGTCCGCTCGCAAAAGTCGCCGTCGCCGCTGCCGGACGATCCTTGCGCACACGCCGGGTCAGCGTCGAGATCGACATTCGCCACAAGGCGTTTCTCTCCCGCGAGGATGTGATCACACTGGAGTTTTCCGCCGTGCAGGAGGCGCAAAGCCAGCTTGCCATCGAGTTGAACGAGACGGATGTGACGCGCTACTATTGCGTCGGCTACAGCGTCGTCCATTATTTCCTCGACGGTGAAATGATCGGCAGCCTGATCGACCAGCGCGGCGAGACTGCCCGCGTCGATGTCATCGCCACCTTTTTGCCGCGCGTCGTCGTGGATTCGCTGCTCGCGGCCTTAAAGCGCTGCGATCTGGAAATGCAGGCGCTGACGCTGGAGCCGATCGCCGCGATCAACGTGCTGATCCCCGTCACCATGCGCCGCCTGAACATCGCGCTGGTCGACATCGGGGCCGGAACGTCCGACGTGGCATTGACGGAAGAAGGCGCGATTACCGCCTACGGCATGGTTCCCGTTGCCGGCGACGAAATTACCGATGCGCTGATGAACGCCTTTTTGATCGATTTTCCGATGGCTGAGGAAGTCAAGCGCAAGCTCGCGACAGAAAGTCCGATTCCGTTCACCGACATTCTGGGGCTTGAGCATCTGCTTTCCGCCGAGGAGATTATCGCCGCCATCGATCCGGAAATCGAGCGGCTCGCGGGCAAGATCGCGGACAAGATCATGGAGTTGAACGGCAAATCGCCGCAAGCGGTCATGCTGATCGGGGGCGGCAGCCTGACGCCGCGCCTGCCGGAAAAAGTCGCCGCTTTGCTGAACATGCCGGCACAGCGCGTCGCCGTCCGCGGCGCCGATGCGATCGCCCAGCATGTCGGGACGCACCCGCTTTTAAACGGCCCGGAATTCGTGACGCCCGTCGGCATTGCGGTTGCGGCGCGGCGCCATCCGATCAAATACGTCACCGTGACAGTCAACGAGTCTGTGCTGCGCATTTTTGACCTGCGCAAAATGACTTTGGGCGACGCCGTGCTGGCAGCCGGTTTGGACGTCCGCCGCCTGTACGGCCGTCCCGGCCTCGCCATGACGCTGACGGTCAACGGCCGGATGAAGATCATCCCGGGCGGCCACGGCACGCCGCCTGTGATTATGAAAAACAATGAGCCGGTCGGACTCGACGCTCCGATTGCCGATGGCGATGCCATCATCGTCGTGCCCGGTGAAAACGGACAGCAGGCAAGCGCCTGTGTCAAAGATTTGCTTGATGTGATCGACACGCTCGATGTTTCCTACAATGATCAGCCCGTTTCATTGGAGCCGCTCGTCCTGGTCAACGGAACGGCGCAGCCGCTTGATTATCCTGTAGCCGACCGCGATGAGGTGATTGTCCGCCTGCGCAATACCGTCGATGAAGTGCTTGCCGCTCTTGCGCAAACCGGTGCAACGACGGCAGCGCCACCGCCGCTGGAGGGCAGCTTGCTGGCTTTCTCCCTCAATGGGCACGACTATACGGTCCCGCTCCAGGAAAGCCAGCTGTTCGTTAACGGCCAGCTGGCATCGGGAACGACCCGCGTCCGTACAGGCGACAAAATCGTCCATCGCGTAACGGAGCTGCCAGCGCCGACGATTCAAGACGTGATCCCTTTGGAAGACTGGGTCCAGGAAGAGCTTAAAGTCGTTTTCAACGGACAGCCTGTGACGATCAAAACCGCGTCGGTTTCCATTACGATGGATGGCGAACCGGCCACGGCCGACCAAACGGTCAAGCCGGATGCCGTGATCACCGTGAAAACGACAGTCGGGGCCGCTCCCGTTTTCAATGACGTTTTCCGCTATGTTGACGTATCTCTCACACAGCCTGCAAGCGATGGCATCGCCAAGCTGATCATGCTGGTCAACGGTGAGCCCGCCACCTTCCAAACGGAAATCAAAAGCGGGGACAAGCTTGAGCTGTACTGGGAATCATGAGGAACAAAAAAAACGGCTTCACCGTACAGACGGGAAGCCGTTTTTTTCTATGAAAACCTGTGCGATTCGTCGCGCTCCTGCTCCTTGCGCGGAACGAATTGGAAAATCTCGTGCGATTCCATCGTATCGATCAGTCGCAGCAGCCAATCGTAGTAATCGAGGCCGTTGCGAATCAATGTCAAGCTCCGCTCCGTCGCCTCCCGCTTCTCTTCCGGAAAATCCGGCTTGGCCAAAAGCGCGACCAGTTCATTCTCCGACTTTTTCAATGCATGCGCATTCCCTTCCGCGGCATTCCGCCATTTCAAGGAAAAGAAATCAATGAAATTTTGATACCAATCAGATGTCACTTCATAATGGTCTTTCCGCGTCCCCTTCATCCAAATCTTGGAGACCATATTCAGATCCATCAATGTGCGAACGCCGGTACTCATGCTGGTTTTGCTCATCCCCAAGGCAGAGCCCATTTCATCTAGGGTCATCGCTTTGTCCTGAAACAGCAGTGTTCCATACAAAAAGCCGGTTGATGTGGTAATTCCGTACAGGTCCATGTTTTTGGCCAACGCCTCCACGACCCGTTGTTCTGCTTTTCTGATTGCTTCCTCATATTTTGGTTCCATGGTCGAAACGCATTCCCCTAGTTCAAATTCATTACTCTCACTATACCGTTCAAGGCGAAAAAAGTAAATATGACCGATCGTACAGCATATACAAGGATTACGGAGTATTCGGCAAGAAAAGTACGTAAAGTTTTTTCTGAACGTAAATTACAAACGTTTTTCCCCGATTTCCAGCTTTGTGGGAAAAATCGATCTTCGTTACAATGGGGGTCAATCGTTTTGACCAACGAACTGGAGGTGAACGCATGGCTAAACTTGTCGTAGAAGGTTTATCCAAAATCTTCGGACCGAAACCGATGCGTGCGATTTCTTATTTGACAAAGGGCAGCAGCAAGGCGGAAATTTTACAGGAAACCGGCCTGACTGTGGGCGTGAATCGCGTCTCCTTTTCCGTGCAGGAGGGAGAAATTTTCGTCATCATGGGTCTGTCCGGCAGCGGGAAGTCGACCTTGATTCGTCTGCTCAACCGCCTGATCGAGCCAACCGATGGAAAAATTCTCATCGATCAGCAAGACATCGCTTCGATGAGCACGGATGAGCTGCAGCAGGTGCGACGCAAAAAAATGGGCATGGTGTTCCAATCATTCGCCCTGTTCCCCCACCGCACCGTTTTGCAAAATGTGGAATACGGCCTGGAAGTTCAAGGGGTGGCCAAAAGCGAGCGCGAGGCAAAAGGAAAAGAAGCGCTTGCCCTAGTCGGGCTTGCCGGCTGGGAAAACCATTATCCGACCGAGCTTTCCGGCGGGATGCAGCAGCGCGTAGGCTTGGCCCGCGCACTCGCCAACTCGCCCGACATCTTGCTGATGGACGAAGCGTTCAGCGCGCTTGACCCGCTGATTCGCAAAGACATGCAGGATGAGCTGCTGGAACTGCAATCCACCATGAAAAAAACGATCTTGTTCATTACGCACGATCTGGATGAAGCGTTGAAGCTGGGCGATCGCATCGCATTGATGAAAGATGGGGAGATCGTGCAAATCGGCTCTCCGGAGGACATCATGACCAATCCTGCCAACGATTATGTGGCACGCTTTGTCGAGGACGTGGACCGGTCCAAAATTTTGTCTGCCAGCCATGTCATGAAGCGGCCTGAGACGATCACCCCTGACCGGGGGCCGCGCGTCGCCCTGCAGTTGATGCGGGAGCGCGGGGTGTCCACGCTGTATGTCGTCGATAAGCGCAAAAAGCTGCTCGGCGTAGTTACTGCCGATGGTGCGACACAAGCGCGCGATCAGGAGCTGACCTTGGAAGCGGTTATGCTGCGCGACACGCCTGCCGTCTCCCCTGATACGCTCGTAAACGAGCTGTTCGACCTGCTGGCTACCTCCTCCATACCTGTTGCCGTCATCGGCGATGAGGGACGCTTGCTGGGTGTCGTCGTCAAAGGCTCCGTGCTGGGCGGATTGGCTGGCAATTTGCCGCTTCCCGCGACACCGCAGACTACTGAAACCGAGGTGAACGCCTTTGAATAATCTCACGACAAAACTGCCGCTTGACCATTGGGTAGAAGCATTCGTGCAATTTTTGGATGATCATTTGGGCGGATTGTTTGATTGCATCTCGTTTGTCATCGACAGCCTGGCCGGCTTTTTTACCGCACTCCTGACGATTGCCCCCGCCTGGCTGCTGATCGCATTGCTGACGCTCGTCGCCTACCGCGTCGGCAAATGGCGCATGTCTCTCTTCACGCTGGCGGGCCTCTTGCTCATCGATAATTTGGGCTACTGGGCACACACGATGGATACGCTCGCACTCGTCTTGACGGCTGCCTTGATTTCCGTCGTCATCGGGATTCCGACCGGGATTTGGTGTGCCCGGAGCAACAGCGTCCAGAATGTCGTCACGCCGCTCTTGGACTTCATGCAGACGATGCCCGCGTTTGTGTATTTGATTCCGGCGATCTTTTTCTTTGGACTGGGGAAAGTCCCCGGCGTGATCGCCTCCGTCATTTTCGCGATGCCCCCGACGATCCGTCTGACGAATCTGGGGATTCGCCAAGTGCCGAAAGAATTGATCGAAGCCGCCGATGCCTTCGGCTCCACCGCCGGGCAAAAGCTGATCAAAGTCCAGTTTCCGCTCGCCAAGCCGACCATCATGGCGGGCGTCAATCAAAGCATCATGCTGGCATTATCCATGGTTGTCATTTCTTCCATGATCGGTGCAAAAGGTTTGGGCGCAGACGTCTATCGTGCCGTTACGCAAATCAAGATCGGTACCGGCTTTGAAGCGGGTATCGCCATCGTGATCGTCGCCATTTTGCTGGATCGATTCACACATGGATTTCAGACTGTCTTTAAAAAGTAAGACCGGCCACACCGCCTTATCAAAAATCGAGAGAATGAAGGAGCGATTCGCCATGAAAAAGACCAAACCGTTGTTGCTCGCGCTTAGCATGTTTGCCGGTTTCGGCGTGCTTGCAGCGGCTTGCTCGCCAGCTGCGCAGCCGTCTTCCCCCTCTGCACCCACCGAGGCGTCCGGCAGCGTCGGGGAACAAGTTGACCATAAAATCATCGGGATCGATCCTGGTGCCGGCCTGATGAACGCAACCGAAAAAGCGATCAAGGAATATGGCCTGGATGACTATGAGCTGGTGGAAGGCTCCAGTGCCGCGATGACCGCCGCGCTTGCGGAAAGTTATAAAAACAAAAAGCCGATCGTCATCACCGGCTGGACACCCCACTGGATGTTCTCCAAATACGACCTGAAATATTTGAAAGACCCGAAAGGCGTATACGGCAAAGATGAAGAGATCCACACCATCGTCAGAAAAGGGCTGAAAGAACAGCTGCCGTCCGCCTATGCCTTCCTCGACAAGTTCGAATGGCAGCCGGCGGATATGGAAAAGGTGATGCTTGCGGTTACGGATGGAAAGTCGCCTGAGGACGCTGCTGCGGACTGGGTCGCGCAAAATGGGGACAAAGTGAACAAGTGGGTGGAAGGAATCGCCCCTGAGCCTGGCAAGAAAATTTCATTGGCTTATGTCGCCTGGGATTCGGAAATCGCCAGCACCAACGTCGTCAAAACCGTGCTTGAGCAAAAATTGAAGTACACGGTGGAAATGAACCAGGTCGAGGCTGGCCCGATGTGGGTAGGTGTGGCGAATGGCGATGCCGATGCCATGGTCGCAGCTTGGCTGCCGACGACACATGCGGATTATGCAGAAAAGCTGAAGGGACAGTATGAAGACCTCGGTCCGAACCTGAAAGGGACAAAGCTCGGTCTCGTCGTTCCGACCTACATGAACATCGACTCGATTGAAGACTTGAAAAAATAAGGCATGCCACAGAGAAACGGCATCACCTGCGAGTTGATGATCCAGCCTGCAAACTAGGCAGCACGCACTCCCTGATCAAGGGGGCACGGTTAACGCACACAAAAAAGACGAGAACCTCCCGAACGGGTGCTCTCGTCTTTTTTTGTGCCTGTTTGGCGTACGTTTACGCGTTTACAGCTTCCCCAATCGCCTGTTTGGTGATTTTCCAGTGGGATGTATGCCACTTCACTTCACCATTGTCGAGCAGGAAAATTTGCGGGGATTCGTGTTTGATGCCGAAGCGGCTCTCCACCTCGTTGGAAACCGGCCGATCCTCGCGAACGAGAATCATCGCTGCCGGAATGTCGGCGTCCTGCAAGTACGCCTGGTACTCGTCATGAGCCGCCGTGCTGATCGGGCAAACCGTGCTGTGCTTGAACAGCAGCCGCTTTCCGCCTTCACCGATAAACTGGTCCAATTCCTCGATGCTATGTAGTTGTTTCATCATCCAGGCTCCTTTCGCATGTATCGCTCTTCTCCCCCACTATAACGCAAAAGGTCGACGCGATGCCAGCCGCGAAGTGCTTTCGGTGATCTGAAAAGCATCCACTGGGGTAAGAAAAAGACGCCTTTTCACAGGGAGGTCGCCTCTTTCTTTCCACACAACAAGACTACACGATCTGTACCAGCCTGTTCCGAATCTCCGTGCACCATCTTTCGTCGCCAAGCGATTGTGCGAGGAGGAACAGATCGAGCAGTTCATTTACGCGATTTTCTACCACCGTACGGACAGCGGTCTCTTGACTTGTTTCCGTTTGATCAGCAACATATACGAGAAGATGGGATAATTCCGAAATCTGTTCGAACTCAATCTCTTGCTGTCTCGGGGTTGGGCCAAGCTCTTTCATTAACTGTTTCAAATCTTCTTTAATCATCTCAACCACCTGCGAATGTGAACATTCATAATCGCCGCACACATGTACCGGCACGTTGTAGATCTTCACGCGTTTCCGATACACGACATTGCGCAACATGATTGTCATTTCACTTCCACAGCGGCTGCATTTCTTCAGCATGAATGTTTTCACCTCAATTCCTCGCTGGTTGTACCTCTATACATTCTTTTATCCTAATCGAAATCCTGTCAGAATGCTTGTGGTACTTGGTGGATGTCATGCCATTTCATGCGTGTGCCCAAGCTTGCGTGGCATTTCGCCCTTTGCATGAGTCTGCGCTTGCGTTTTTGCCCGTGACGACGAATGACGGCGCCGACAAAAACGAGACAAATCCCCCCGCCTTCCGATTGGAAAGCGAGGGGATTTTGCTTGTTTGCGTATGCACTCTACAGATAAACGGCATTTACCTTTTCGCAATGCGGGCACACGGCTACTTTGCCGTTCCGTCCCCATTCGTCCTCCACGCGATACCCTCTGATCTTGTCAGAGTAGCAGAAGAGACATTCGGTTTTGAAATCCATGTCGTACTGGGCTTTCCAGACGATCGATTTGAAGTCTTCCCCCACGTTGATCGTAATGGAAACATGCGGTTCATCCTGTGGTATTGTGAACGCTCGGCGCATAAAAAGTGTCATCCTTTCGGCTTGCTTCGTCTTTTCGTATCCTTTAGCTTTTCCAAGTTTTTCGAATCATATACCACAACAATTTGCAAATATGGGCGTCTGCCTCGTGACCCCTTTCGGATTACCGCCATATGTTATGGATGTAAGTGAAAAGAGAAAAAACATCAAGGAGGAAGTCATTTATGAGCAGCATTTTTAACGGTGGTTTTGGAGATTGCTTTGCATTGATCCTGGTGTTGTTCATTCTGTTGGTCATCATCGGCGCAGCGGAGTGCTAAAAACGGTAACCCTAACTACTTTATTGATATAAGGAGGATGTAAGCATGGGTGGAATTTTTGGAGAAGACTCATTTGCATTGGTACTGGTGCTGTTCATCTTGCTGGTAATCGTCGGAGCAGCTGACTGCTAATCGATGAACGCACGGGAAAAGGGCTGGCGCATGCGCCAGTCTTTTTTCTGTTTGCGGCCAAATGCCGTGTCCGGCAAGGCTCAAGTGCGTGCAAAATGTGTACAATAAGAAGGATGTCCAAGGAAAGCGAGGGAAAGAGCGATGAAAGATTCCCGTCTCCAGCAGTTGGCAAGCAACCTCGTCAACTACTCGACACGTGTGCAACCGGGTGAAAACGTGCTGATTTATGCGGTCGGCCATGTCCCTGAACTGGTCAAATCGGTGATTTCCGAGGTGTACAAGGCCGGCGGCAACCCTTACGTCCAGCTGATCGATCCGTTGATCCAGCGTGAGCTTCTGTTCAACATCAATAAAAATCAGCTGGCGATCATGCGCGAGGCGGACGTCGCCTTCATGAAGCGGATGGATTGCTACATCGGCATTCGCTCGGGCGACAACATCAACGAGCTGTCGGATGTACCGAGCGACAAGATGAGCTTGCACAGCCGCCTTTTGGTGCGACCTGTGCTGGATGTGCGCGTCCCCGACACAAAATGGGTGATTTTGCGCTATCCGAATGCGTCCATGGCCCAGCTCGCCTCGATGAGCACGGATGCCTTTGAAGATTTTTATTTCAATGTGTGCAATCTGGACTACAGCAAAATGTCGGACGCAATGGAAAATTTGGTGGCGCTTATGGAAAAAACCGATCAGGTGCGCATCACGGGTCCTGGCACCGACTTGCGTTTTTCCATCAAGGGGATTCCGGCGATCAAATGCGCAGGGGCAAACAACATCCCGGACGGCGAGGTGTTCACGGCCCCGGTGAAGGATTCGGTCAACGGCGTCATTTCCTATAACACGCCTTCCCCATATCAAGGCTATACGTACGAGAATGTGAAGCTCACGTTCAAGGATGGGAAGATCGTCGAGG
This sequence comes from Brevibacillus fluminis, assembly GCF_052072235.1. Taxonomy (GTDB): domain Bacteria; phylum Bacillota; class Bacilli; order Brevibacillales; family Brevibacillaceae; genus Brevibacillus_D; species Brevibacillus_D fluminis_A. The sequence continues at coordinate 4,052,277 of NZ_CM125436.1, forward strand.
CCACAGCCAGCGATACGGAAAGAATCAACAAGGTGTTCGATACGGATGAAGGTGCCCGCTATGTAGGGGAATTCGCCATCGGGGTGAATCCGTACATCCAAAATCCAATGAAAGACATTTTATTTGACGAAAAAATTGACGGCAGCTTCCACTTTACGCCTGGCCAAAGCTATGACGAGGCGCCAAACGGCAACAAATCGTCGATCCACTGGGATCTCGTCTGCATACAGCGCCCGGAATGGGGCGGCGGGGAAATCTATTTCGACGGAACCTTGATCCGCAAAGACGGCCGCTTCGTCGTACCCGAGCTGGAGTGCCTGAATCCGGACAAGCTGCGGTAGCGCATCCATAAAACACAAAAGACGATGGGCTGGCTGGCACCATCGTCTTTTTCTATGCTACGCCTTCACTTCAGCGTTTGTTTTTTTCAGCAAGCGGTCTTTGTTGTCTTCCAAAAATTGCACAGTGCTCTGAATATAATGTAAGGAATAGTCCCATGAAAATTGCTGGAATTCATCCATCCCATCGGCCAGCTTCGCGCGGGATTTGGCCGTGTGCGCCAGTAAATCTTTTTGGTGCTGCAAACAAGCATCGAACAGCTTCTCCTGCTCTTGTGGTGTGCGCTTACCAGCAAAAAACAGCTTCACAAGCATGTCAGAACGAACGATCGGTGGCTGAATCGGCGTCATCATTTCTTTTTGGAACAATTCTTTTCCGCTGTCTGTGATACTGTATAAAATCTTATTCGGTTTGCCCGATTGAATGATTTCCCGTTTCGTTACCAGTCCTTCTTCTTCCAGTTTGCGCAGGGCAGGGTAAATCGCGCCGAAGCTGGCGTCATAAAAGAAACCGATGCTGTTGGAAAAGAACTGCTTAATATCGTATCCGCTCATCTCCCCATCATTTAAAAAACCCAAAATAATCGTTTTAACATCCATTATGAGCCTCCGAGTGTGTGAAAAGTTGTTCTGTACATAACTGCGTATACTTACCTTGACCATTATAAAAGCTAAATCAATCATATATCAATATGACGGAAAGTGTGAATCAATATTTGGGCTTCCCACATGTTTCCTCCCACCATAAAATGATGCATACCTATCTGTTGTGGGGGGACATATGCGTGAAGAGGAAAAAATGGTCTGGCTATATAAAAAGTAAATACCCGATCTCCAGCAGTTTAAACCCACAAAATTTCCTCGTTCCGTTAGTGGAACAAGTCAAAGACGGGGTTGTTTCCATCGTGACAGAAGACCACGTCTCTACCTCTCGCGTGGACCAGATGATCAAAGAGCTGTTTCGCCAGCAATCCGCCAACAATCTGGCAACGGAGCGCAGCTTCGGTTCCGGGTTCATCTTTCACCCAAGCGGATATATACTCACGTCCGAGCACGTTGTCGGCAAATCAAAAACCATCCTTGTCAAGCTTTGCAACGGACGGATTTTTGAGGCGAAACGTGTCCATAGCGATCCTGTTCGCGACTATGCGATCATCAAGATCAATGCCGATTGCCGCTTGTACCCGCTCCCGCTGGGTGATTCGACCCAGACAAAGGTCGGAGAATGGGTCATCAGCATCGGTTCACCGTCATGTGCCAAAGGGATAAAAACACCGCGACACTCCTTTCATAGGCAAAAAAAAGCCGACCACTACTAGTAGTAAGTCGGAAGGGTTTGTACGTGATAATGAAATTATATCGAAAGCCCTATTGCAAATCAGTAGTCGGTTACAGGTAACACTACCTGCAATCGCTACATCTGCCATATTCACACAAGAAATAAGACAACCACTCTGCAAGAATTGGTTGCCTTGATCAAGGAATGCATGCCCCAAGAAAATCATTACTAGATGGCGAGGCCGGTTGGGCCTCTCCTATTCTTATCATCGACATCGCCAGCTGCAAAATTTATAGGACAATGCTGGAAAGGAAGGGAAACTCCCCCTTACACATTCTTTTCCAATTCGATTTCATCCCGGATGGGAATGCCGTCATTGCCATAGAGCGGGATTTGCGGCTTTTGCTTGCGCGCCGCTTCCACTGCGTCCCGGTAGATGCGAACCAGCGCATACCCGCGCTTCTGGTAAAAGCGCAGCGCGTGCAAATTATCGTTCGTCGTGATCAGCCACAGTCGCGTAAGACCGTTTTCGCGGGCCACCTGCTCGACAGCCTGCAGCAGTCCCGTTCCGATACCGATTCCTTCGCGCACGCTGTCCAGCGAGACGATCTCGCAGGCCCCTTCTTTGCTTTCATACGTAAGCAAGCCCACCGGCTCTCCATTCACAAAAGCGGCAAAGCCGGGCAACCGGTCGCATTGATGGACCCCTTTGCTGTAGACCATCTGCGTGCTGCCCCAATGCTCCAGCAAAAATTCGCGCACCCAGTCCAGATCGCTTTCGCCGATCGCGCGTATCGCAAACTCTTCCATGTCACTCGCCTCCATGGTAAGAGTTTACTGCTGTTTGAATATTTTGCAAGCGGTTTATTATCGCAAAGCTTCGACTAATCTATGCTATAATAGATTCACTAAATGACGAACAGATAGTAGGGGTAATTTGCATGTCGGCAAACGTCGAACTTTCCATCCTTTTTGGATTTTGCATAACATTTGGAATGATCTTGTTCAATCGCGCGATTCCCAAGCAAGCGAAGCGGACGGGCGGGCCGTTCGCAGCCTTGTTTGTCATGCTCATCACTGTAAGCGTCATCCTGTTCAGCTGCATCCCGCTGGTGCTGATTCTCACTGCGATTCTTTGGCTGTCCGGCTGGCTTTTCCCCAATCTGGTGGATCACTCCCATCTGCTGCCCTTGTTCCTCTTTTCGCTCTTGAGCGTCATTTTGCTGATTTTCTATGAGTTGCTGGCGGAACCGTTCCTCAAAGCGTTTCTTCAGCAAATCGGCTTATCACCCGAGTGGGCGGTCGTTGCGGAATTGATCGCCACCATTTTCATCATGCTGCTGCTGTCCGCCACCATCGTCAAAGGTGTGCTCCTGTCGTCGATGGCCGCACTTTTTGTTTCCACGGCATGCGTCACGTTCGGGCATTTTCTCGATCGGGCATTCCCTGCGAAAAAATCGCGTTAAGCCTTGGTTTCCACGATAGACCGCCGTTCTTTGCCGGATGCAGAGAGCGGCGGTTTTTTTGCTGCGTCCGGCTGGCACTCGGCCATTTTCGGCAGCAGCTCCCGCAGAATAAAGCCATATACCGCCTCCAAAGCGGCCAAGCTCGGCTTTTGCATGCTCCCATCCCTCCCTATTCCCCATCGTATGTCGCACGGCTTGTTGAACATTTCCGCTGTTTGCGCTGTCCAGGCCGTTTTCGCCTGCGTCAAACATAGACTAAGGAAGAGAAGCTGGAGGTGAAGGGAACCGATGAGAGCAGCGCTTTACGGACGGGTATCGACGGAAGAACAGGCACAGGAGGGGTTTTCCATCGCCGCCCAAAAGGAAAAGCTGTCCGCCTATGCCCACTCACAAGATTGGCAAATCGCAGGCTGCTATTTTGACGAGGGCGTCAGCGGAAAGCATACCGACCGCCCCGAACTGAACCGTCTGCTCCACGATGTGCAATCCGGCAGCCTGGATGTCGTACTGGTCTACCGATTGGACCGGCTGACACGCTCCGTGCTGGACCTGTACCAGCTGCTGCAAGAGTTCGAGCGGTACCGCGTCAGCTTCTGCAGCGCGACCGAGGCGTATGATACGACGACAGCGATCGGCCGCCTGTTCATTACGCTTGTGGCGGCACTCGCCCAGTGGGAGCGGGAAAATTTGGCTGAACGGGTGAAATTGGGCATGGAGCAGATGGCCTTGGAGCAAAAGCGCCCCGGCGGGCCTCCGCCCTATGGCTTTGCCCTTGATGCAGATGGACTGCGTGTCATCCCGGAGGAAGCGGAAGTGGTGAAAGACATTTTCCAATGGCATGTGGACGGACTCGGGGCAGCCGCCATCGCCAGACGGCTGAATCAGCGGCGAGTACCTCCCAAGCACGGTTCGCGCTGGGCTGAATCCACGCTGCACCGGATGCTGCGCAATCACGTCTACTATGGCGCGCTGCGCTGGAATTACGCGGAAAAAGGGACCGGTGCCAATCCACCGGAGAAATGGGTGCTGCTTGAGGGGGTTTATGAGCCGATTATTACAAAGGAAACGTTTCTCGCGGCGCAGACGATGCTTTCGGTGCGGACGGACCGTCATCCGCGGCAGCTCGCCTCCGACTATCTGTTTTCCGGCTTGCTGCACTGTGCCCGGTGCGGCCGCCCGATGTTCGGCAAAACCGGTCACGTCAACAAAAACGGACGCTCTTACCGCTATCGCTTCTATCACTGCACAGGAAAACGGACGCGCGACTGCGACGCCCCGCTCATTCGGGAAGATCGCTTGGCCGAACACTTTGCCACGGACGTGCTCGCCCATATCGAACCCGATGAACGCGCCGCCCTGAAGGTGCTGGAACAATACAGGCACCCCCGCCGGCAAAAAACAGCGGCGCTTCAGCGCGAACTGGCAAAACTGCAAGCCCGCAAGCACCGCTGGCATCTGGCCTATCTCGATCAAGTCATCACGCAGGAAGAGCTGGCGTTTGGCTTGCAGACCGAACGCGAGCAGGAAGAGAGGCTGCGCGCACAGCTGGCGGAGCACGCTGCTTGCCCGACCGGAGAAGCTGACGCTCCCGATCGCGCACCTCTTCTCATGCAAAACCTCCCGTTAGCCTGGGCCTCTGCTGCACCGCTCGAGAAAAAGCAGCTGCTTTCGCTTTTGCTCGAGCGGCTTGATGCAGATTGCGATAAACGCCAGGTTCGCATCACAAGCACCGTCTATCGTTAGCCGCCGGCGATCATCTTGCCTCGAACGCGCCAGCGCCTCCCGTCTTTTTTGCCCTTTGCTGCGCGGCGGTTCTCCGTTAGGTTTGGAAAACTCCGTCACAGCCGGGTTGCTACGTTGCCACCGATTCGCCGCGGGCAGCCTGTGCGAGCGCTCCTGCCAGCCATTCGGAAAATGACTGCCATTCCAGCTCGTTCACCTGCCGGTCGGCCGCTATCGTCAGCTTGATTGTCCCGTTGGTCGTCTCAATGACCGCAAGCGGTCGCTGCTCCTCCATCCGCTCCCCTCCTTTCCTCGCCTTACGCTTACCTTATGCGCTTGTCGGACTGTCCCATGTCGGCCGGCCGATCGGCCACAACCAGCACATCGACGTGCCGTACCAGGCGCAGCAGCCGTTCCACGACCGAGCCTTTGCAAATTTCCGCAAGCCGTGTCCGGGCGGAATGTCCGATGATGACCTGTGTCGCCCGCTTTTCATTCACCGCATGGGCCAGCACCACAACCGCGCGGCGGCGCGACGGTGCCACGTACTGTTCGAATTGGCCGCCAAGCCGTTCCGTGATCTGTTTGATCCGCTCCAGCAGCCGCTTCTCCGCTTCCGACAAACTGGGCTTCTCCTGTACGTACGCCACATACCATTCGGCTTTTAACCGGTACGCAATCCGAAACCCGTGGCGAATCAGCCGCTCGGAATCGGGGCGCAGATTGACGCAAACAAAAATGGCCTCCTGTTTTTGCCAAGCGCCGCGCAGCGCCCCCCTTCGCTCCCAAGCCTCCAGCCGTTCATCCACATCATCCGCCACCTCGCGCAAGGCAAGCTCGCGCAGCGCGATCAAGTTGACCTTTTTAAAAAATTGGCCCAGCGCCTGCTCCACCTTCTCCGGCGCATAAACATTGCCTTCGCGCATGCGCTGCCGGAGCGCTTCCGGCGCAATGTCGATCAGCTCAACCTCATCGGCATGCTGCAGCATATGGTCCGGGACGGTCTCCCGCACCCGGACGCCCGTAATCTGCTCCACACTGTCGTTCAAGCTCTCGAGATGCTGCACGTTCACCGTCGTAATGACCGAAATGCCGGCCGCAAGCAGCCGTTCCACATCTTGATACCGCTTCTCGAATGGACTATCCGGCACGTTCGTGTGTGCCAGCTCGTCAACCAGCACAACCTCGGGATTGCGGGCGATAATTGCATCCGTGTCCATTTCTTCCAGCCATACGTTGCGGTACGCAAGCTTTTTTCGCGGGATGAGCGCAAGTTCGCCCACTTGTTCCAGCGTTTCCTTGCGTCCGTGCGTTTCCAAAAGCCCGATGACGACATCGATTCCTTTGCGCTTTAGCACATTCCCTTCGCGCAGCATCGCGTACGTTTTGCCAACGCCAGGAGCAGCGCCGATATACACTTTGAGACGGCCGCGCTGCATCTTCATGACGCGCCGCTTCATTTCATCGGTGGTAAGCCGACGGTACGGGTCAGGCGGGCGCATCGGCTGCTTGCGCCGGGCGGGCAGCACCCGCTCGCCGTCGCGCTTCATCCGGTCGGCGACGAGAAACACATCGATGCTGCGCGTTTTCCGCAAAATTTGGTTGCAAATCGAGCCGTACGCAATCTCGTGCCAACGGCTCCGGTTCGACTGCCCCATCACAATGCGTGTGACCTTATGCCGCATCGCATAGGAAACGATTGCTTGCGATACGCTTTGGTGCCGTTCCAGCACCAGCTCCTCGAAAGCACCGCCAACCTTCTCCGCCAGCCGGGCAATCGCCCGCCGGAATGCAGCCTCCTCCGCTGTCAATTCGACCCCCTCCTTGCGAAAGCAGACGATAAGCAGCTCCGCGCCTAACCGATTGGCAACCTGCTGGCCGCGCCGGATCAAAATCGACCCGTTGGCATGGTACTGCGCTGTGACCAAAATGCGCTCTGCCGCGCCAGACGGACCGATCAGTCCCAGCTGGTCGCGGTATTCATCGAGCGTCTCGTTCACTTCCCCCGCCATGATCCGCAGCGACAGCTCGCGCAAGACCGCCAAGTTATGCCGACGGTACAGCTGCTTTGCCCCCTTTTTGGCCATCGCTTTCGCATCGAGGCTCCCTTCGGCGAGGCGCGCGAGAATCGCGTCCGGGGTCACATCCAGGAGCTTGACTTCATCGGCCAATGCCAATGTATCCTCCGGGACGAACTCGGTGACCTGGACCGTCGTCCCTTTCAGCACTTTGTCGGCAATCTCTTTCACGCCTGCCAGCTCGTAAATATTCACCGTCGTAATCACGCTGATTTTGTGTGCGAGCAGCTCCTTAATATCGCTTAACCGGTCGGGACGCGGGGCACCCGGGGCATTGCGGTGCGCCAAGCCATCGACCAGCACCACTTCCGGATCGCGGGAAAGGATCGCTGCCACATCCAGATCATGGCGAGGTCCGTCCTCACCCTGCCACTCGATTGTCGGCATGCGCGGCAGCGCGGCGGCAAGCTCGCCCATTTGCTCAAGGTCGGCTTCACCGAGCACACCGATCACCACATCGAGGCCGCGCTTCTGCATTTGCAAACCGTCAGTCAGCAGCCGATACGTTTTGCCGACACCGCGAACCGCTCCGAGAATAATCGTCAGCCGCCCGCGCGCCATGGTCGCGATGGATTCCAGAATCTCTTCCGGCGATTTCCGGCGAAATGGCTCTGCCATCCTAGCGCAGCTGATCCAATGCCAGATTCAATTTCAACACGTTCACTCGCGGCTCGCCAAACAAGCCAAGCGACGGCCCCACCGTCTGTTCCGCGATCAACTGTTCCAGCCTCCTGGGATCGAGGCCACGCGCTTGCGCAATTCGCGCCACCTGAATCTTTGCCGCTTGCACGGAAAGATCCGGATCGAGCCCCGAGGCTGAGTTGGTCAGCAAGTCCGCCGGAATGTCTTCTTTTTTCACGCCCGGATTGGCTGCGAGAAAAGCCGCAACATCTTTTTCCACCCGTTCTTTCAAGGCAGGATTGGACGGCGCATAGTTATTGGAGCCCGAACCCGCTGCATTGTTAGTAATAGAAGAAACGCGCCCAGTAAAGTATTGCGGAGCAGAAAAGCTTTGTCCGATCAACTCCGAGCCGATCACCTTGCCTGCCGGATCGGTAATCAGGCTGCCCTCTGCCTGATTCGGCATGATGGCTTGCGCAAGGCCCGTCATCGTCAGCGGATAAATGAGCCCGCACAACACGAGCAAAACGAGGCTGATTCGCAAATTTTTCAACATGATGGTCACCTGTGCTTTCTGTCAAAAGTGGGAGCGGGGCGGCGCTTACGCCAGCCCTGCTGCATGCATGAGGAGATCGATCGCCTTGATGCCGACAAACGGTACGATGATACCGCCTGCGCCAAACAGCAGCAGATTGCGCGACAACAGCTTGCTGGCGCTCATCGGCACATACTTGACGCCTTTCATCGCCAACGGAATCAGAAGCGGAATGATAACCGCGTTGAAAATCAGTGCCGACAGGATGGCGCTTTGCGGCGAGGACAAACCCATAATATTCAGCGTCTGCATTTGCGGAATCGCGAGCATGAACATGGCAGGGATGATCGCAAAGTATTTGGCCACATCGTTGGCGATGCTGAAGGTGGTCAAAGCGCCGCGCGTCATGAGCAGCTGCTTGCCGATCGCGACAACCTCGATGATTTTGGTCGGATCGGAATCGAGGTCGACCATGTTGGCCGCTTCCTTGGCAGCAATCGTGCCGCTGTTCATCGCCAGACCCACGTCCGCCTGGGCCAATGCCGGCGCGTCGTTCGTTCCATCCCCTGTCATTGCCACCAGCTTGCCTTGCGACTGCTCGCGGCGGATCAAGGCGATTTTATCCTCTGGCTTCGCCTCTGCGACGAAATCGTCCACACCTGCTTCTTTCGCGATGGTCGCAGCGGTCAGCGGGTTATCTCCCGTGCACATGACCGTGCGAATCCCCATCCGGCGCAACTCGTCGAAACGCTCCTTCATCCCCGCTTTCACCGTATCTTTCAAATAGATCAAGCCAAGAATCTGCGTCCCCGCCAGAATGGCCAGCGGCGTCCCGCCTTCTTTTGCGATCTGCTCCGTTTTGGCATCGAGGTCAGCGGGAATCGTACCGCCGTGCGCAATCGCAAACTGCTTGATCGCATCCACCGCACCTTTGCGGATTTCGCTCCCGTCGGCAAAAATCGTGCCGCTCATCCTTGTCTGCGCCTGGAACTCGATGCCCTCGCTGCCTGTGCCCATCAGCTCCGCATGCGCCACGCCCATTTTTTTCGCCAGTTCAATGATCGAACGCCCCTCTGGCGTCTCGTCATGGATCGAGCTTAAGGCCGCAGCCCGCGTGCACTCCGCCGGGGTGGTTCCGCCTACCGGAATAAACTGCGATGCCATCCGGTTCCCGTACGTAATCGTTCCTGTTTTATCCAAAATGATCGTATTGATGTCGCCCGCCGCTTCAACCGCCTTCCCTGACATGGCGATGACGTTGAATCGCGTCACCCGGTCCATTCCGGCGATTCCGATCGCCGACAAGAGTCCGCCGATCGTCGTTGGGATCAAGCAAACCAACAGGGCAATCAGCGTCGCGATCGGAATCGCCACATGGACGTAGGCCGCGATCGGCTGCAGTGTTACGCACACGATCAAGAAAATCAGCGTCAGGCTGACGAGCAGCGTGTTCAAGGCGATTTCGTTCGGCGTTTTCTGACGTTTGGCTCCTTCCACCAGCTGAATCATCCGGTCGAGGAACGATTCGCCCGGGTCCGTCGAGATGCGCACCACAATCCGGTCGCTGACGACGCGCGTTCCGCCGGTAACCGAGCTGAAATCGCCGCCCGATTCCTTGATCACCGGTGCCGATTCACCGGTAATGGCCGATTCATCGACAGACGCGATCCCCTCGATCACCTCCCCATCGCTTGGGATCAGCTGGTTGGCTTCGATGACGACAATGTCGCCTTTGCGCAGCTCCGTGGACGGCACTTCGCGGATGGAGCCGTCTTTTTGCAACAGGCGGGCCGTCGTCTCCTGCTTTGTTTTTTTCAGGCTGTCCGCCTGCGCCTTGCCTCTGCCTTCTGCAAGCGCCTCGGCAAAATTGGCGAACCAGATCGTCACGAACAGGATGAAGCAGACGATGCCGTTATCGAGCGGGTCGGCTTCCGCGCCAAACATGCCGGGTACGATTGTGAGCAGCAGTGTAATCACAAACCCTACCTCGACGATGAACATCACCGGATTTTTGCTCATGACCCGCGGGTCGAATTTGCGGAATGCGTCCGCGAACGCTTGCTTGTAAACGGTATTGGTAAGCGCATGTTTGCGCGCAGAACTCATTTTGATTTCCCCTTTGTCCTTTATCGTATGGTGAGCCACTCGGCGATCGGCCCCAATGCCAGCACCGGGAAGAAGGTGAGCGCCCCCACGATCAGCACGGTCGAAAGCAAGATGACCATGAACGTGCCGTTGTCCGTTTTGAATGTGCCGATCGTATCTGGCACCGGCTTCTTGGCCAAAAGCGAGCCTGCCGCCGCAAGCAGCGCGATCATCGAAATATAGCGTCCAAACAGCATCACAAGGCCGGTAGACACGTTCCAAAACGGCGTGTTGTCACCCAATCCCTCAAAGCCGGACCCGTTGTTCGCCGCTGACGACGTGAACTCATACACGACTTGCGAGATACCGTGGAAGCCGGGATTGGAGATCGCGGACGCCCCCATATCCGTAGCCAGGGCGATGGCCGAAGGTGCCAGAATGATCAGCGGATGAACCAAAATCGTGATGGCGATCAACTTCATCTCTTTCCCCTCGATTTTACGGCCGAGAAACTCCGGTGTGCGCCCGACCATCAGCCCTGCCAAAAAGACAGCCATAATCGCGTACATCAATATATTGACCATTCCGACGCCGTCACCGCCGAACACGCAGTTGAGCATCATTTCCGCAAGCGGCACCAATCCGCCGAGCGGGGTCAGCGTATCGTGCATGTTGTTGACCGTCCCCGTCGTGGCCGCCGTGGTGACTGCCGTGAACAGCGCGCTTTGCGCAATGCCAAAGCGAACTTCTTTTCCTTCCATACTGCCTGCTGCCTGCGACAGTCCGGCACCTGCAAGCACCGGATTTCCGTTCGTCTCATTGACGGTGACGATCGCCAGGAACAAAAGGAACACCAGCCCCATCGCCGCAAAGATGATTTTCCCTTGCTTGCGGCTTGCCGCCATGTGCCCGAATGTAAACGGCAGCGCGGCGGGAATCAGGAACATCGACAGGATCTCGATCACGTTGGTCAGCGGCGTCGGATTTTCAAACGGGTGCGAGGAATTGACCCCGAAAAAACCGCCGCCGTTCGTGCCCAGATGCTTGATCGATTCAAGTGCCGCCACCGGACCGCGGGCGATTTGCTGCACCGCCCCCTCGAGCGTCGTCGCATTGACCGTTCCGCCCAATGTCTGCGGTACACCTTGTGCGACCAATAGCAGCGTGACCACCACTGCAAGCGGCAGCAGCACGCGGGTATGGGCACGCACCAGGTCGACATAAAAGTTGCCGACGCTCCGTTTTCCCGTCACCCCCCGCATAAATGCAAGCGCAAGCGCAATGCCCGTAGCCGGTGTCGTAAACATCAAATAAATAATGACCATCATTTGCGAGAAATACGAAAGGCCCGATTCGCCGCTATAGTGCTGCAAATTCGTATTCGTCAAAAAACTCGTCGCCGTATTGAATGACAGAAGCGGCTCCATTCCCGCGATATTGCTCGGATTGAGCGGCAGCACGCCCTGCAGGCGCAGCAGGAGATACGCAATGATGACCATCACGAAATTGGAGAACAGCAGCGCTTTCGCATAGGTTTTCCAGTTCATGTCCTCTGTCGTGATGCCCGATATTTTATAAATGAAGCGCTCTGTCCCCCCGAATACCCGGTCCAAGCGGGTCGGTTCCAGTGAAAACGCGCGTGCCAGATAGGCTCCCATCGGTACGGCGCAAAGCAGCACGAGCGCCAGTACCACGGCAATTTGGATCAGATCGATAAAATCCACAGTCGTTCCTCCCTTTTGTCAATCGCACAGCCACAGGCTAATACTTTTCCGGATACACCAGCGCATGGATCAAATATCCCGTCACACCCGCGGTGATCAACAGCAGCAAAATCATTGCCCGCCGCCTCCCTGCTCTTCCGTCACTTTTTCACAAAACCGCACCGTTCCCAAAAATACGCCGAACGATAACACAATCAACAGAACGGCAACCACATCATCCATCTGCTCTCTTCCTCCCTGTTCGTTTCAATCGCACGCTCGGGCCAATCGACAGATCCATCGATTGTCCCTCCCCCCATTCGCTTAGCTGCATTCCTCGTTCCCTTTCGGCTCCTCCGGTTCGACCCGAACGAACCGCACTCGAACAAAAAAATAGACCAATGCTTACCCTTCCCCCAGTGAACGGCGCGCTGAAGCAGCAGGTGGACGGCAGCGAAAAAAATCGCCCCGCGCTCACCGATGCAAGCGTACATCCGTGTCACTGCCCGAGAAAAAGTACCCATTGGTCTACCTAACGCCCAGCAAGCATCACTGCCCTCTTTGCGCTCTGTCTCCCTGTTCCTTTTTGCCAAAAACAGTGATATTCAGTTCGCACTACTGCATGAAGCCAAAACAAAAAGACCTGCATCATTTGCATGTCGGGCAGGGTTGTTTTGCATAAACAGACAGCAAAAAAGCCCCCTCGATACAAGGCGGTCTTATGACCTCCTCCGCTTTAGCCGACGAAGTTAGCTGACGGGTAGGATGGCGAAAGAGTTTCTCATCCCTTCTGCATCTGCTGCAGAATAAACCCCAAAAGATTGGTTCCTCCGTTCCCGGATGCCCCGGGATTAGGCCGAATATGCAATTGATGCTTACGTGTCTGATTATACGCTGAACGATTTTGCTTGTGAATCCCGACAAAAATGCAAAAAAACGAGAAACAATGCCATTTCCACATATTAGAAAGACTTTATCTCCCGATACCTCATCCAATCTCATTATTTCTTCCGTTTTCACCATATTGACAAGCAAAAGTTGTCCCAAGTAAGATAAGGCACATTAGCAAACCGAGCAATTGGTGGAGGGAAAACGAGTGGCCATTTCCGCAAAGAAAAAAATGGAAGCCGATTTAAGTGAAGCATTCATCAAATTCCAACGCGATCTGCTGGGACGAGGACCGCAGGAAGCCAAGACGTACATCGTGTGTGACATGATCATCTCCCGTTTTAAAGGAGTGCTGACCGTCGAGGAAAAACATCTCGTCTCCCACGAGAAAGGCCGCCGCGTCGTCAAGGAAATGCGCCAGGTGCTGCGTGAAATGTACAGTGAAGAATCAGAAGAGATCGTCCAGCGGATCACCGGCTGCAAAGTTCTCTCCAGCCACAGCGACATCAGCACGAAAATGGGCGAGCGCATCGAGGTATTTGTGATGGACCGCGATGTGGAACGGTTTTTGGACGACAAACAAAAATAACGGACCGAACAGCGCCGGCACGCTCCTGGCGCCGATTTTTTTTGCACGCCGTCCCTCTCCTGCGTCGGCATACACTGTCTACAGACAGCTTTCGATGCAGGCGAAAGGAGAGACTTCCCCATGGCCAGATTGCCCGATGGCGTGCACATCAAGCGTGTGGTCAACTATTTGCGCCGCTCCCGCGAGGATGCAGAGCGCGAACGGCGAACGGGCGAGGATACGATCGCCCTGCAAAAGGACTTGATGGATCGTGTTCTGCGCGAGTACGGTCTGCCCTATGACCAGCTTATCGAGATCGGCAGCGGCGAGCGGATCGATACCCGGCCTGTGTTTTCACAGCTGCTGCGGGAGATCGCCGATGACCGCTACAACTGCATCGCCGTCAAGGAGATTTCCCGTCTGACCCGCGGCGACTTCCGTGACTACGGCCTTGTCTATGAATTGCTGCGCCAAAAACGCATCTTCATCCTTACGCCCTATCGCCTGTATGATCCGAAAAACGCCAATGACCTCAGGCAAATCCGCTTTGAATTGTTCCTTTCCCGCGAGGAGTTCGAGACGATCCGCGAGCGGATGCAGGGGGCGAAATACGCGTATGCCCGGTCCGGGAAGTTCATGGGTTCGACTCCCGCATTGGGCTATACCGCCAACCCGTCCACCCAGCGGCTGATGATCCAGGAGCCGGAAGCCGACATCGTCCGGCTCATCTTTGAGCTGTATGCGAACGGCCGATCCGCCAAAGAAATGAGCTATCGCGCCATTGCCACCTATTTGACCGAGCTCGGCATTCCCTCCCCCACCCGACGCGCACACTGGAACGCCCAAACCGTCAAGGCCATCCTGCAAAACCGCGTCTATCTCGGCGAAATTCGCTACAGCACATGCACATCGTACGCGGCCAGGCGGCTTGCCAAGCCAGCGGAAGAATGGATCGTCGTTCCTCGGGCGCACCCTCCCCTCATTTCCGATGCGCAGTTTTTCGCCGTTCAGCAAAAAATCGCCGAACGCGCCAAGCCTTCTACCCCGGGCAACCGCCAAACATCCGAGCTTGCGGGAATCGTACGCTGCAAGCGGTGCAATCGCCGCATGGTACGGCACGTGTCCAAAGGGACCACCAGCAAAAAAAATGGCGAGAAAACGGTCCGTTTAAAGGAAATGCTCATCTGTCCGACAAAAGGCTGCGCCTGCACCAGCTACCGCGACGTAGAGCGGCTCTTGCTGGAGGCGCTGCGCAGCATCCCGCTGCCGGAAGGAGGAGAACATTGGCAGCACTTCTTGCGCACTTACCGTGCCCGGCTCGATGATTCGCCGCAGCAGCCGTTGGAGGAACGGAGGCTGCGTTATTTGCAGCAGCAACGCAAACGGCTGCAGGAGCAGCTTGCGGCGATCTACCGCAATTTTGAGCTGGGCATCTACAGCGAACAGGAATTCACCCATCGCCGGCAAAGCGTGGAGCAGGAACGACAGCTTCTGGAAGAAAAGCTTGCGGCACAGAACGCGGCCAGCCCTGATGAGATTCACCAGACGGAACGGCACGATGAAACGACCGCTTCACCGCCATGGGCACCCGGGAAAGAACATGCCACACTGCTCTCTCTCTACCGTTCGCTGGCATATGCTCCTGCCCAAAACAGACTGCTCCGCTTTCTCATCGATTCGGCGTCGCTTTCGGTCATCCGCAAAGGAAAACGAGGCAAGCCCGCCGTTTTGGAGCTTACGATTTCATTTCGGCCATCGGATCTCACCATCGCCCGCTTCCCGCTTTAGTTGCCACGTATGCAGTCCGTCACGACGGGTATCATTAGTGCCAAAAACAGGCGGGTTCAGGTCGCGAAACGAGTATATGAGGAAATTTTGCAAACCGATGCTGCCATCAACCCTGGCAACAGCGGCGGCCCTTTGATCAACTTGCACGGCGAGGTTGTGGGATTGAACGCGTTTATCATTCAGTCCAGTCAAAGCCTGGGGTTTTCGATCGGTGTCAATTCCTTAAAGCCTTATCTGGAGGAAATCGTCCCCGATTGATGCGCCAGACGCGATTCCCAAAAGACAGGCGGGAATCCCCTCCTTCTTTTTCGGCTGTTTCGCTGCATCGCCCGAACCATGCAAAAGCATGTGACGGGTGATGCTCTTTCGCCGATTGAGAACAGCTACAAAAAAAAGCCCGATCGAGGATCGGACTTTATTGCTCTTTTTGAAAGGCAATCAAATAGACATCGTCGCCTGTCTGATTGATGGCTTCTTCCGCTCTCTTCAATTGATTCAACTGCTCTTCCGTGAGGCTGGCAATCGGCAGTTGATTGAGTCTGTTTGCGTTCTCCATACATACCTCCCGCAGTGGTTTCATCTGTACTATAACCTTGCGCAGGCATTCTTAGTCATGTTACGCCGGGGTAACGAGGACTTTCTCAATCGCAGCGCACGAACGCTTACAGAACAAAATCGGCAGCTCGCGCTCTTTCGCCTGGCATTTCACCGTTTTCGCCAGATTGTGATTGACAAAGTCGGTGAGAACCAGGATGAGGTCCGTGCCCGCCGGGATTTTCACCCCCGTTTGCGAGCTTTTGCGACCTGTCACGTGATGGACCTCGCGAAAACCGCGATCCTGCAAAAGATTGACGATATTGCCGAGGCGGTCGCCGCCGATGACTAAAACTTGAGACATGATTGTGTTCCTCCCTTAGATTTTTATGTATGTGAGTGCGTTGAATTTTATTGTTGAGAATGAATCTCATTATTATTGATAAATATTATCATTCCCAATTGTTTTTGACAATACTCATCGCCTACTTTTTTGTGACAAAGCTCGCGCTATTTTTTCCAATTTTGTCTGACCAAGTTTTTGTTGTCTTGCTCCATTGGAATTTTCAAGGATATAATAAGGACAAGTACATAAAGGAGGTGGCGAACATTGCAGACAATCGTTGAGGCACATGCCATATTTGAGCGTACAAAGGCTGCGATCGGCACGTTCATGAGCATCATTCAGCCTGTGATCGACAATGCGCAGGATGAGCATACGCGTCTTTACTACCACCACATACTGGAGGAAGAAGAGCAGCGGCTGGGCCGGCTGGAAGAACTGATTCCTTATTTGAAAGAAATCAGCTCCGCTCCTGTCGAAAACCTGAGCGACCGCGAGCTTTCCCACATGCTCTCCGATCTGAACCTGGAGCGCTTTGGATTACATAACTTTCGCGAACATCTGGAGCTTTCGCTGTATGAATTCAGCGATGAAGAGCGCCGTTCGCTGCTCAATACCATGCGGGAGTCGACGCAAAACGATTACCTGCGCATGAAGGACATCATGACCGAGCTTGCCAGCCGCTTCTCAGACGTCAAGCTCTCGTCCATTGAAGACCACGATCACGGCCACGACATTCATCAGGTAGACCATCTCAAAGCCTCGGCAAAAACAGCTACGCCAGCCGTTGCTGCTCCTGCGGCGGCAATCCCGGCCAAAAAAGGACTGACCGTGGGCAGCTTGCGCGGTAAATAAAATCACTTTTTGTGGAGGTACATACGATGGACAAACTCAGCCGTTACCCCGATTCCCCTCTTTCCCGGGATGAATGGAAGCAATTGGACGATACCGTTATTGACATGGCGCGCCGCCAACTGGTCGGTCGCCGTTTTCTCGATATTTACGGCCCGCTCGGTGAAGGGGTCCAAACCATCACGAACGACATTTACGACGAATCCCGCTTCGGCGGTTTGAATCTGCGCGGCGAATCGCTGGAGCTGACCCAGCCTAGCCGCCGCGTCAGCCTTACGATCCCGATTTTGTACAAAGATTTCATGCTGTATCGCCGCGACATTTCGCAAGCGCGCACATTGGGCATGCCGCTCGACCTGAGCGCATCCGCCAACGCTGCCGCGAGCTGCGCCCTGATGGAAGATGACCTGATTTTCAACGGTTCCAGCGAGTTTGATCTCCCTGGACTGATGAATGTCAAAGGCCGTCTGACCCATCTGAAAAGCGACTGGATGGAATCCGGCAATGCCTTCGCCGATGTCGTCGAGGCCCGCAACAAGCTGCTGAAAATGGGGCATAGCGGCCCGTATGCAATGGTTGTTTCTCCGGAGCTGTACACCCTCCTGCATCGCGTGCACAAAGGCACGACCGTGCTGGAGATCGACCATATCCGCAATCTCGTGACAGACGGCGTCTACCAGTCCCCTGTGATCAAGGGGCGCTCCGGCGTGATCGTCGCGACCGGCAGACACAACCTCGATCTGGCGATTGCCGAGGACTTTGACTCCGCCTTCCTGGGCGACGAGCAAATGAACAGCCTGCTGCGCGTTTATGAGTGTGTCGCATTGCGGATCAAGCGCCCGAGCGCGATCTGCACATTGGAAGAAACGGAATAACATCTCACCGTAACTTAAGAGCAAGCACCGCTTACGCTACAACCCATACAGGTTCGATTTCGTAAGCGGCGCTTGCTTTTCTTCTCTCATAATCGCATCTATTTTCAGAATAGAATGACGATAAATCACTTTGAAGGAGGCTCTTTCTATGTCCGACCACTCCCTGCGCATTAACCCGGAACGATTGAAAAACCGCATCGAAGCCCTTTCCCGCATCGGCCGCATTGCCGAAACAGGCGTGTGCCGCCTCGCGCTGTCCCCCGAGGACAAGGAAGCCGTAGAACTGGTCAAATCATGGATGGAAGAAGCAGGTATGACCGCCCGCATCGACAATTTCGGCAACCTGATCGGCCGCCTGGAAGGAAGCGATCCAGCGGCCCCGGTGTTGATGGTTGGTTCCCATATCGATTCCCAGCCGTACGGCGGCCGCTTCGACGGCGTGCTCGGCGTGCTTGGCGGCCTGGAGGCGATTCAGACGTACCGGGAGTCCGGGGCCATCCCTCCTGTACCCGTGGAGCTGGTTGCGTTTTGCGATGAGGAAGGCTGTCGTTTTAACAAAGGGCTGTTTGGCTCGCGCGGGATTCTCGGCAAGCTTGAGGAAGGAGAGCTGGAACGCGCCGATCAGAACGGCATCACACGCCGGCAGGCTTTGATCGATTTCGGCTGCGATCTCGACGGCTTTGCTGATTCCGAGTACCCGGCCGGCAGCATCGGCGCGTTCCTGGAGTTGCATATTGAGCAGGGACCGGTTTTGGAAGCGCTGGGTCATCCGGTCGGGATCGTCAGCGGCATTTCCGGTCCGTTATGGTGGACGGTTGAACTGAACGGCTTTGCAGGTCATGCGGGGTCTGTCCCGATGCCACTGCGCAAGGACGCTCTGCTCGGCGCAGCCAAAATCATTACTGCGCTCAACGACATCGCCAGGCAAGATCCCGAGGCGCCTACGGTCGGAACGGTCGGAAATCTCCAGGTATTCCCGAACTCACGCAACATCATCGCGGAGCGCGTGACATTCACCGTCGACTTGCGGGACATCGACATCGAGCGCCGCAACGCGCGTGAAGCCCAACTCCGCGAAGCGATCGAGACGATTTGCGCGGAAAACGGCCTCACCTACAGCATCAGCGTGGATACCGACAGCGAGCCGCGCTATTGCGCCGAGCCGATCAAGGCGATCATGCGTGAGGAAGCGGAGGCGATCGGCCTTACACCGCCTGAGCTGATGAGCGGCCCGTTCCATGACGCCCTCGCTCTCTCCTACGCCTGCGACTATGCGATGATTTTCGTCCGCAGCAAAGATGGAATCAGCCACAATCCGAAAGAATACTCCAGCTGGGAAGACATGGCGCTCGGAACGGAACTGTTATATCGCACCATTACCCGTCTGCTGGCAAAGCAGTAGAGTAGAGAAGAAGCCAACTAAAAAAAGTACATCCACCATCTCCGGTTGGATGTACTTTTTTCATTAGGCGATCCGCACAACGCGGTTTTTATCTGGATGTGGCAGGAACGGAAGCTCTACATGCGAGAGCGCGTACTCGATGCCGATGTCCTCGGCGAGCATTTGGGCTTCTTCACGGAACGGCAGCGTACAGCTGCCTTCGTTAAGCTCCACCAGACGCTTCAAACGTTTGAGCCGCTCCGCCATTTTCATTTCGCGCATTTTGGGGTTGCGCAAGTCCGATACGTTCACATGAACCGGATCAATGACCATGCCGATATCTTGAATATGTACGATGAGCCGCTGCCCTTCTTCCGTAACGATGCCGATCGAGCAAAACTGGGCGTCACACATCTCCAAACGGGTTATCACCGCATGAGAAAACTCTTCCCCGGAACGCAGGCGAATTTTTGCCGCTTCCACCGCTCCGCCAATTTTCCGTTCGTTGCTGATGACCGTATACATATCGGTATATCCATTAATCTCGTATCGCATGGCAACCTCCTGATCCAGCTTTTGGACTTGTCGTTGAAAGTCATTATCATTATCAATACAGTTATCCTATAATGAAAATCATTCTCTGTCAATACGATTGAGAATGATTTTTATTCGATTAGCTTCTGCTTTTTCCATCCGTTTTATCCACCAATGACCATATGGTATACTATGGAAAATTCCCAAAAGGAGCCACCTTTTATGCAAAAGTCTTACCTGGATAAAGCGATGATTTTTTTGGGTATTGCCATTTTGATCGGGTCTTATTTGCTCTATTCCGCGATTAATCGGGTCGCTGATTATGGCGAGGCGCTCACAGCAAGCGCTGCGCAAATCAACAGCCAATTGGCCAACATGTCCAATTTCCTCGGCGGGCTGTCCCGGTTCACGGCTTTTGGCGAAGCGAACGATGGCTCCCTGCCAACGGCACAGCAGCAGGCTATTATGCTGTCCAAGGAAGAAGCCCAGCTCTATTTGAATCTGACGGAAAAAGAGCTGTACGCCCTGATTGACCATTCGGATCTCCCGTATGTCAAGCTGAATCAGTCGTATCTGTTCCCACGGGCCGCCTTGGACGAATGGGCAAAAAAAGCGGGGAAAGCGCAGCTTCGGGTATCTTCCCCTTGATTCGCGTACCAAACAAAAACCCCCTTCTCGCTCTCTTTCGCGAAAGGGGGTTTCTCATTTGTCTCAGGTGAACAGCTTCAGCTTCTCGATCCGCTCGACCGCTTCCTGCAGCCGCGCTTCAGTGGAGAGCAATGCCACGCGGACATAGCCTTCTCCTGTCGGTCCGAAGCCGATGCCCGGCGCAACGGCGATATGGGCTTTTTCCAACAGGTGGTCCGCAAAGGAAGCCGACGTGAAGCCTGCCGGTACCGGCAGCCAGGCAAAAAACGAGCCTTGCGACGGCTTCGCGTCCCAACCAATGCGTGCCAGTCCGTCAAAGAGCGTGTTGCGGCGTTTTTCATATACGTTGACCAAGTCGCGGACGCATTGCTGCGAATCGGTCAGCGCGCGCACCGCTGCCATCTGTACGGCGCCGAACAAACTGACGAAATAATGGTCTTGCAGCTCGTTCATCAGTTTGACCAGCTCGCGGTTGCCGACCATCGCGCCGACGCGCCAGCCAGCCATGTTGTACGTTTTGGACAATGTGTAGAATTCGACACCGACCTCTTTGGCGCCCGGCACCTGCATGAAGCTGATCGGTTTTTGGTTATCATAGCTGATCGCGCCATAGGCGAAATCGTGGCAGACCACGATCTCATGCTTGCGGGCAAACTGGATCGTCTCTTCATAAAACTCCATCGGCGCATTGACCGCAGTCGGATTGTTCGGATAATTGAGGAACATCAGCTTGGCCCGTTCCAGATCAGCCGGGGCAAGCTCCGCGTAATCCGGCAGGAAATTGTTTTGCGCGCGCAGCGGCATCATCGCCATGCGGCCGCCGACAATCTCCACGCCCGACCAGTAGTCCGGATAGCCAGGGTCTGGCACAAGCGCAACATCGCCCGGGTTCATCATGATTTGGCAAATCTCCACCAGACCCGTCTTGCTGCCGAACAGGATGGCAACCTCTTCTTCCGGGTCCAGATCTACGTCAAACTCCGTCTTGTACCAATGGGCAAGCGCCTGTTTCAGCTCGCGTCTGCCCTGAAACGGCGGATATTTGTGATGCAGCGGATTGGCTGCCTGCACTTGCATTTCTTCTATAATATGTGATGGCGTCGGCAAGTCCGGGTTGCCTTGTCCCAAATTGATCAGATCATGTCCTTCAGCAATGACTTTGTTGACCTTTCCCACCAGTGTCGCAAAAAACTGGGTCGGAAGCCGCCCCATCATCGAGGCCGGTTGAATACGCATCTCATCTCTCATCCTTTCTCCACTTCCAAAATCGATCGAACCAAAACAAACCCCCTTCTCCTGCGGACAGAAGAAGGGGGAAAAACTTCTGTTGAAGTGAGCGTACCAGCGCAGGGCTTGCGTGTCAATTCCCTGTCTGCTGGATTTGGACCTTGGCCCCGTCTTTTACGAGCGTTTGGCCCCGCACAACAACCGTATTGCCTTCGGCAACCCCGCTCGTGATCTCGATCAGGTCGCTCGATTCCTTGCCTGTGGTGACTTCCACTTTTTTCGCGATACCGTTGTCGACGAGATACAAGTAGTGTTTGCCGCCTTCGTCAAACACCGCTTTTCTGGCGACGATCAGCGATTTTTTATCCGTTGCGGCATCGGCTTTCCATTTGACCGACACCACCATATCCGCTTTCAGCTCGCCGGATGGGTTGGGAATGGTGATTTCGATCGGGTACGCCTTGAGCGTCTGATCCATGACCGGGCTGACGGCTGTCACCGTCGCCTCGACTGTTTTGGCGAGCGCGGTGATCTCTACATTCACCTTGCTGCCTACTTTCACTTTCGTGACTTCCTGCTCAGCCAGATTCGCTTTCACTTTTAACGGGTCTGTATCCACGATGGTGACGACCGTTGCTTGCGGCGAGGCGATCTCGCCAGCCGCGCCCATGACCATGGCGACATAGCCGGAAATCGGCGCCTTGATGACGGTATTCGCGAGCTGCTCCTGGGCATTTGCCAGCGCAACGCGGCTTTGGTTGACCGACGCTTCGGAGACATTCACGCCTGTCAGCTTTTGCGCCGACTGATAGACATCCTGTGCATTCGCGTACGCGATTTGCGCGTTCGTTGCCGCGAGCTGCGCCTGCTCCAGCTGCTGTGTCGAAATCGCCCCGTCCTTAAACAGCTGCTGCATGCGCTGCAGATTGCGCTGTGCGTCCTGCAGCGATTTTTCCGCCTGCTGCAGGCTGTTTTTCGCCTGCTCCACACCTTGGCTGGAACTCGTTTTGCTTTGGTTCAGGCTTGCTTGCGCGAGGTTGAGCGCTGCCTGTGCCGATTGGACCGCATTGTTCAAATCCGTCTGCTCCAGCGTGAACAGCACATCTCCCTGTTTCACCTGCTGGCCCAGTTTGACATTCAAGTCTTTGATTTTGCCGCTCACCTTTGGCGCCACTTTCACTTCTTCGCTAGGCGCCAGCTTGCCGGAGATCCCGGCGCTGATTTCGATGTAGCCAGCCTTGACCGGTTCGACCTGCACCGGTGTCGGCGCTGCTTCCTGCTTCGGCTCGACCGCCGCTTCCTTGCCTGCCGAGCAGCCTCCCAGCACGAGAAAGAGCGTGAGCAGCCCAAGGGTGAGTTTCCCATTCTTTTTCATTGCGATTGTGAGCCTCCTATTCGACCGCCAGATCGGAAGTAATTCCTGGTTTTTTCTTCTTGGCCTTGCGCTTGTTTCTGCGATTGCGGAACTTGTTGCCCAAATCATCAAACCAGGTGTACACCACCGGAATCAAAATGAGTGTGATCAATGTCGAGAACGACAGACCGAACGTGACGACGACGGCCATCGGCGCCTGCGATTCGTTTCCTGCGCCACCGCCAAACGCCAGCGGCAAAATCGCCAAAATCGTCGCGAGCGTCGTCATCAAAATCGGGCGCAGACGCACCGGCCCTGCCGTGAAGATCGCCTCGTTGCGCTCCACCCCTTTTTTGCGCAGCGTGTTGATGTAGTCGATCAGCACGATCGCATTGTTCACGACGATCCCGATCAACAGAATGTAGCCGATGAATGCCGAGACGGACAGTGAAATCCCGGTGACCAACAGCCCGATCACCACGCCGATGAAGGTCGGCGGGATGGAGAACATGATGATGAACGGCGCGAACAGCGATTCGAACTGGCTCGCCATGACCATGTAGACCAGGACGATCGACAGAACGATCGCCAAGCCCAAGCTGCCGAACGCTTCCGCCATGTCTTTGCTTTGTCCGCCGTACTCGATGGTATAGCCGTCCGGCAGCCGCAGCCCGGCCAACCGTTTTTGCAAATCGGCTGAAATGGAATTGAGATCGCGATCCACGATGTCGGACGTGATCGTCACTTCACGCGTTTGGTTGACGCGCTTGATCAGCTGCGGCACGTTTTCTTCGACGATCTTGGCCACCGAGGAAAGCGCGATCTGCGCGCCGCCGGGCGTTGGAATCCGCAGTTGTTCCAAATAAGAAATGTCTTCCTTGTACGCTTCCGGCAGACGCATGTTGACATCGACCTCATCATCGCCCGTACGGTATTTGGTGATGGTCTGCCCCTGGAATGCCGTCCGTACGCTGGACAAAATTTGCTGGCTGGACAACCCGTATGTCCCTGCTTTTTGCAGATCGACGACCAGTTGCAGCTCATTCTGTTTGGACGTAAGCGATGTCGTGACGTTTCTCGTTCCTTGCACTTGTTTGACTTCTTCGGCGATGATGCTGCTGATGTCCTCCAGCACCGCCATGTCGTCCCCGCGCAAGCTGACTTCAAGCGGAGCGGTCGGCGGGCCGCCGGAGTTGTCCAGCTCTTTGACCGTAATTTCTGCGCCGGCGATATGTGCGACCTGCTTGCGCAAATCCTCGACGATTTCCAGTGTGGTGCGCTTCCGTTTTTCCTTATCCCCAACCGAGATCGTCAGCTGCGCCTCGTTGGTTGCTGCCTGCGCGACGACGGAATTGCCTGCGGCGGAACCAATCGACGTGTACAGCTGCTCAAGCTCCGGAATCTTTTTGGCAAACGATTCGACCTGGGTGACGATGGCTTCCGTTTCTTTCAGCATGGAGCCATTGGGCAGCTTGATGTCGACGCTGATTTTTCCTTGGTCAAGCTTCGGGATGAATTCTGCCCCGACCATGCCTGCGAGCGGAATCGTCGCAATAAACATGGCGATCGTGATGAAAAACACGGTTTTGCGGTGGCCGACCGACCAGCGCAGCAAGCGTCCGTAGCCTTTCGTCACTTTATGGAAGCCGACGTTAAACCAGACGATCGGGTTGATGCCGCGATATGTGCCGCTTTCGTAAATCGCCGTGTTCGGCAGTCGTTTCAGCCAGCGGGCGCTCAGCATCGGCACGAGCGCCATCGAAGCGACCAAGGCTGCCAAGTGGGAAAAGACGACCGTGAGCGCAAGTGGACCGAACAATTGCGAGGCCAGGCCTTCGACGAATACGATCGGCAAAAATACGGAGATTTGGGCCAATGCCGACGCCATAACCGCCGTGCTGACCTCGCGCGCGCCGATGTCGGCGGCTTCCCACATGCTTTTGCCCTCTTCCCGATGGCGGAAAATGTTCTCCAAAATAACGACCGCAAAGTCCACGAGTGACCCCAAGCCGAGCGTAAGCCCGCTCAAGGAGAACAGGTTGATCGTCTGTCCGGTAAAATACATCAGACAGAACGTCGCGATGACCGAAATCGGAATCACGATCGCGATGATGATCATGGAGCGGTAGCTGTTCAGGAAGCAGAGCAGCACCAGGATGGAGAAAAGTCCCCCGATCAGGGCGTGCTCGCCTACCGTATAGATCGAGTCTTTAATGAAAGTTGACGTATCGAGCGTCGTCGTCACCTTGATGTTTGCCGGAAGCTCCGCCTGCAGCTCGGCAAGCTTGGCTTTCACCTGATCGGCGACGGAAATCGTGTTGCCGCCGGAAGCTTTCAAGATGTTGACCCCGACGCTCGGCATGCCGTCGAGATAAGCTTTTTGCGTGACTTCTTTAAACGTGTCGCTGACTGTCGCGATATTTTTCAATTGAATGCTGCCTTGCCCGACGCGAATCGGCGTTTCGCCAATTTGGGCAACGTCCTTGAATTCGCTTTGCAGCCTGATGTTGATCTTGGCGTCGCCTTGGCGAATGACGCCTGCTGCACCGGAAATATTGGTGCTCATGACCGCCTGCTGGATTTGGTCCAGCGTCAGTCCATAGGCGGCGATCCGATTCGGGTCAAGCTCGACTTCCACCTCGCGCGTCTTGCCGCCGGAAATACCGACGGAGGCGACGCCGTCGATCCGCTCCAAACGCGGCTTCATGACGTTTTCTACGAGGGCTTTCAGCTTGACGATGTCGGATTCGCCCGTTACCGCCAGCGTGATGATCGGCATCGAGTTCGGGTCCAGCCGCAAGATGCGCGGCGACTTGGCGGAATCCGGCAGCGCTCCCCGCACCTGGTCGACCTTGTCGCGCAAGTTCAGCGTCGCCTGGTCCATGTCGACGCCCCAGTTGAATTCCACAATGACCTGTGAGGCGCCCTCTGCCGAGTTGGACGTGACCCGCTTGATGTTGGCGACGGTTCCGACCGACTCCTCGATCGGTTTGGTGACAAGCTTCTCCACCTCGCTCGGCGTACCGCCGTCAACGGAAGTGACCACGATCGCCACCGGAAAATTCAGCTCCGGATACAGGTCCACCGCCAGCTTGGGCAGTGAAATAAATCCAAAGATCAGGACCGCAATCGCCAGCATCATGATGGTGATCGGCCGTCTGATCGAAAAACTGGAAAAACTCATTCGTGTTCACTCCCTTTCTCCCGCTTTAACGCATCCCATTTGTGCGCAAAGCATGTGTAAACGATTTGCAAGGACTGCATGATTCCCTCCATATCCTCCGGTTTCACACGCGAGAACAGCTCTTCATTGTACTGCTCCTGCAAAAAAGGCAGTTTATCCTCCAAATCTTTTAAATGTTGCGCCAATGAAACCCACACAACCCGCCGATCCCTCTCATCCTTTTTGCGCACGACCATTTGGTGCCGCTCCATGCGGTCGATGATGCCGGATGTCGTGCTGTAGGAGAGATCGACCAGCCTGCTGATTTCACCGATGGTTCTGGGGCCTTGTTTGAGCTGCTGGATGACCAGCATCTGCGGCTTGGTGACGCCGCATCGTTCAAGCTCTTCAGAACCGATCAGGAAATACAGCTCGCAAACCCGTGAAATGAGAGAAGACAATTGCATGACAGGTTTCATAAGTGCCTCCACAAACTATTTCGTGCTGCAAAATATTATGACATAGAAGGTATTTCGCAGCAAGAAATAATTGGGTAAAGAATTGTTAAGGGGTGGTGAAGGTGAGGGGCTTTTTGAAGAAAGCTGCGCTCCGCTGTTACCATGCCCGCTGCGGGTGGGGATGGCCGGCTCCGGCAAAAAACGAAAACCGCGCCCCAAAGCCACACGCTGCGCGGCGGGTGCCTCTCAGGGAAGATATGAGGCGCGAAAGACGTTTTCGTTTTTTGCCTCCGCCTGGGTCGGCATGGTAAAGGCTGCGCTCCGCTTTCTTCAAAAAGCCCTTCGCTGCTGTGGTAGGATAAGAAAACCTCTTTAATAAAAAAAACATTTCGTAAGCAGGAATGCCTCGATGAATAACATGACGAAAAGCCGCCAACGATTGAGAGCCCTGCAAAAGTCATACAGTTTCTGTAAAAACAAGACCCAGTACGTTCGCGGTACTGGGTCTTGTTATATAATTAAAGAAAACGAAAGAGTTGGATTTCATGCTTCATTCTGCGAAACAACAATCGCTCTCCTTCCACGCGGAGTTATATAAACTAATCCCAGAAAATCATCTATTGCGTCAAATTCATGATGTAGTCGATTTTTCTTTTATTCATGACTTGGTACGCACCTCATATTGCGAATATTACGGTAGACCGGCGAACGAGCCGGAGCTACTGTTTCGCCTCTTGTTTATGCAGTATCTGTATAACCTGTCGGATGAACGGATGATTCAAGAAGCACAAGTGAACTTGGCCTATAAATGGTTTGCTGGTTTGAATCCGGAAGACGCACTCCCTGCCCCTTCGCAATTATCACGTTTTCGAAATCATCGGCTTGGTGCCAGCCAAGTAGATGACGTCCTGAAGAATATTGTAAAGCAGTGTATCGACAAAGGGATCATCAAATCAAAAACGGTTATCATGGATGCCACGCATTCGCTGGCCGGGGGTCAAACACAACGTCCGCTTGAAGTTCTTCGCGATGCAGCCAAACGCTTAGTCCGTGTTGTGGTCAAGAAACATCCCAAGCTTGAAAAAAAGCTTCCGCGTCAACCGAAACTGGAGAAAGATCAAGCGGATGCGGAAAAAGTCATGCTGCATTATCTTGCTGATCTTGGTGAAGCCGTGGAGCATTTCCTTCCTGACCATGAAGGAGCTATCTCAGAAAAACTCCACATTGCCAAACAAATCGTGGAGGACGAGCGACTTCTAGCAAACAAAGGGATCATGTCTGCGATTGACCCGGATGCCCGTTTTGGATGGAAAAGCAACACGAAGTCGTTTTTTGGTTACAAAGAACATATCGCCATGACGGAGGAAGAGATTATCACTGCGGTGGAAGTAACGGGTGGGAGCGCAGATGACGGTAAACAGTTTACAAAACTCTTGAATCAGTCATTGGATACAGGAATGGAAATCAGTGAAGTGATTGGGGATACTGCCTATTCGAGTAAAGATAATTTGGCGGTCATGAAAAAAGAGGAAATTCAACCGGTCGTTCCTCTTAACCCTGTCGTACATAACGGTGGTCAAAAACAGGAAGGATTCGACTATAACAAAGATGCGGATTTTGTGATTTGTCCGGCAGGGGAACACAGCATTCGTAAAGCGATCCAAGGAAGCAAACAGACGGGAAAAAGTCGTTCTCTTGTCTTCTACTTTGACATTGAAAAATGTAAGGTGTGCCCACTTCGAGAAGGATGTTTCAAGCCGGGAGCCAAGAGCAAAACGTATTCGATTCGGATCGTGGCAGAGCATTATCAAGAACAAATCGAGTTTGAGATGAGCGAAACGTTTAAAGAACGAATCAAACGCCGCCCGATCATCGAGCACAAAAATGCGGAACTCAAACGATTTCATGGGTTGACCAGGGCCAAATACCGTGGTTTGTTCCGCATGCGAATACAAGCAATACTGACAGCTTTTGCCGTGAATGCGAAGCGGATGGTGAAGCTCATAAATAAAATGCAGCCAGTCTCCTGAGGAGGATGGCTGCATTTTTTCATGGAAACGGTACTTCTTGTGACCCCGAGTAGTCCTTCTACGAAAAAGAAGGGTATTTAGCAGGGCTCTCACGATTGGGCGGCTTTCTCGTATTTCTTCCTTTAAGAAGTCGGCAGCATGCGATGCTTCAATTGGGGAAACACTTCGCGGATGTGAGCGATTTGGGACAGGTCGATCTCCGATTTGACGACGGTTTCGTGCTCGCCGCCCGATGCGATGGTGACGCCCCACGGATCGACGATTTGGCTGTGTCCGCCCATGAAGACGTCGCGGGTTTTCCCGACGCAGTTGCAGGAGATCAGATAGCATTGGTTTTCCAGCGCGCGCGTCTGGTTGAACAGGTTCCAGTGCGCGAGCCGTGCGTGCGGCCAAGCGGATGTGACCAGGAGCAGCTCAGCGCCCAAATCGACCTGGCGGCGGAAGAGTTCGGGGAAGCGCAAGTCGTAGCAGGTGGCCAGTCCCACTTTGCCAAAAGAGGTCTCGACGACGACCGGTTCGCTGCCTGCGGTCAAAAGCTGCCCTTCGGCCGAGCCGTAGCGGAACAGGTGGATTTTGCGGTAGCTGCCGATCAATTCGCCTGCCGGGCTGAACAACACGCTCGTATTGTAATAGTTGTCGCCGTCGCGCTCCACAAAGCTGCCGGCAAACAGATGGGTTTGCAGCTCCTTCGCTTTGCGCGCAAAGCGCTGGACGAATTCGCCATCGATCGGCTCCGCCTCCGCATGGTACCGGTCGAACGAAAAATAACCGGTCGCCCAAATTTCCGGCAGCAGAATCAAATCCGCTCCCGCCTGCGCGTCAAGCATGCCCTCTACCCGTTTGATGCGCTCATCGCGCGTTTCGGTGTCTTTGATTTCGACTTGAATGGATGCTACATTCATGCCTTCTCTCCTCCCTTATCATCAGGAAATCATCTTTTTCTCCATTTGGTCAGAAATTGCCTTCACTAGATTTAAACATTTTGTGAAAATGGGGTAGAATACTACTGGCAAATCGAGTATAATGAAAACGATCGAGAAACGAAACTCAGTTTCACCAGATGGAACTAGAGCTTTCTCAGCCTTCATTCCATTCATAGGAGGTCATTCCTTTGGCAAAGAAAGACGCTTATAACGTGAAATCGTCTTTGCAAGCTGGCGGCAAAGAGTACGCCTACTATCGCTTGCAAGGAATTGAAGAGCAAGGCATCGGCGAAGTTTCCAAGTTGCCTTTCTCTATTAAGGTACTGCTTGAAGCAGCTGTTCGTCAATTTGACGATCGCGCCATCACAAAAGAGCATGTACAATCGCTGGCGAACTGGACAAAAGGCCGCGACGCGAACCAGGAAGTTCCGCTCATGCCTGCACGCATCGTGCTGCAAGACTTTACCGGTGTACCGGCTGTCGTTGACCTGGCAGCAATGCGTATCGCGATGAAACGCTTCGGCGGCGATCCAAGACGGATCAACCCGCTCGTACCGGTTGACCTGGTTATCGACCACTCCGTCATGGTTGACGCTTTCGGCAGCGACGCTGCTCTGGAAACCAACATGAAGCTGGAGTTCGAACGCAACGAAGAGCGCTACCGCTTCCTCCGTTGGGCACAAACTGCATTCGATAACTTCCGTGCAGTTCCACCTGCGACTGGTATCGTTCACCAGGTAAACCTGGAGTACCTGGCAACTGTTGTCGCTTCCCGTGAAGTTGACGGCGAATTGGTTGCTTTCCCTGACTCGCTCGTTGGTACTGACTCCCATACTACCATGATCAACGGTCTTGGTGTAGTAGGTTGGGGCGTCGGCGGTATCGAGGCAGAAGCAGGTATGCTCGGCCAACCGCTCTATTTCGTAACACCTGAAGTTGTCGGGTTCAAACTGACCGGCACATTGTCCGAGGGCGCTACTGCGACCGACCTGGCACTGACCGTAACGCAAATGCTGCGCAAAAAAGGCGTGGTTGGCAAATTCGTTGAGTTCTATGGCTCCGGCCTCTCCAACATCTCGCTTGCTGACCGTGCGACTGTTGCCAACATGGCACCTGAATACGGCGCAACCATGGGCTTCTTCCCGGTCGATGCAGAGACGCTCAACTACATGCGTCAAACCGGCCGCGATGAAGCAACCGTGCAATTGGTTGAAGCGTACACCAAAGCACAAGGACTGTTCCGCACCGATGACACTCCAGACCCTGTTTTCTCCGAAACATTGGAACTGGATCTGTCCACAGTGGTACCAAGCCTTGCTGGTCCAAAACGTCCGCAAGACCGCGTCGAACTGACTTCCATGAAAGAAGCATTCAACGCAAGCCTGCGTGCGCCTATCGAAAAAGCTGGCTTCGGACTGTCCGAAGAAAAAATCAACACAACCGTTCCCGTGACGTACGCAAACGGCGAGAAATCCGAACTGAAAACAGGTTCTGTTGTAATCGCAGCGATCACGTCCTGTACAAATACGTCCAACCCAAGCGTAATGCTGGGCGCAGGGATCGTAGCGAAAAAAGCGGTTGAAAAAGGTTTGGTAAAACCTGCTCACGTGAAAAGCTCGCTCGCTCCTGGTTCCCGCGTCGTAACGCAATACCTGAAAGATGCTGGTCTGATCGATTCCTTGAACGCTATCGGCTTCAACGTTGTCGGTTATGGTTGCACCACCTGCATCGGTAACTCCGGTCCATTGCCAGATGAAACCAGCAAAGCGATCGCTGACGGCGACCTGACTGTAGCTGCTGTTCTGTCCGGTAACCGTAACTTTGAAGGCCGTATCCATGCACAAGTAAAAGCGAACTACCTGGCTTCTCCGCCATTGGTTATCGCCTACGCTTTGGCTGGTACCGTCAACATCGACCTGACCAAAGAACCGATCGGTACAGGCAAAGACGGACAACCTGTTTACCTGAAAGACATCTGGCCAACTTCCCAAGAGCTGTCTGAAGCAATGGGCAAAGCGATGAACCCGGCATTGTTCCGCTCCGAATACGAGCATGTATTCACTGCAAACCAACGCTGGAACGAAATCGACGCGCCAGAAGGCGACCTGTACGAGTGGGATGAAAAATCCACGTACATCCAAGAGCCTCCATTCTTCAAAGACCTGGCTGCTGAACCTGGCCATATCGTTGAAATCAAAGGCGCGAAAACATTGGCGCTGTTGGGCGATTCCGTCACAACCGACCATATCTCGCCTGCTGGTAACATCTCCCCTACCAGCCCTGCAGGTAAATATTTGCAAGAAAACGGCGTAGAACGCAAAGACTTCAACTCCTACGGCGCTCGCCGCGGTAGCCATGATGTCATGATGCGCGGTACGTTCGCAAACATCCGCATCCGTAACCAAGTTGCTCCAGGCACAGAGGGCGGCGTAACGAAATACTTGCCAACCGGTGAAGTGATGAGCATTTACGATGCGTCGATGAAATACCAAGCAGACAACGTGAACCTGGTTGTACTGGCTGGTAAAGAATACGGTACAGGAAGCTCCCGTGACTGGGCGGCAAAAGGTACCTTCCTGCTTGGCGTAAAAGCGGTTATCGCTGAAAGCTTCGAGCGTATCCACCGCTCCAACCTGGTCGGTATGGGCGTGCTGCCGCTGCAATTCGCAGATGGCGCCAGCTGGCAGTCCCTCGGCATCGACGGTACCGAAACATTCGATATCGTAGGGATCGACGACAACGTAACACCTGGTCAACGCACGAAAGTAAAAGCAACCCGTACAGACGGCAGCACATTCGAATTCGATGTAATCGTTCGTCTGGACAGCACCGTTGACATCGACTACTACAAAAACGGCGGTATTTTGCAAACCGTACTGCGCCAACTGCGCACCGGCAAATAAGATTCCTGCTGATTAGAAAACCTGGCTCCGCCATGCATTTTGGCGGAGCCGCGGTTGCACTTATACTGGATAAGAAAAAGGCTCTCGGTCATTCCGAGGGCCTTTTCTCTTTGCTTTTTGCTTTTTGCAATTACAAATACCGTTCCTTGATGATGTTCATGTGATGCAGCTGATGGCCTGCAATCACGTAGGCCAATGCTCTCGCCGTGGTGTTGTTATCGCTCACCGTGCCTTTTCTGTCCCACGCCTCGGCCGGCAAACCGCGCAGCAATGTCAGCGTGGCGCGTCGTACTGCCGTATAATCTTCCAGCAGATCCGCTACCGAATACGCGTCAAACGAGATGCCTTCCATTAACAAGTCCTGGTCAAAACCGGGAAGAGCGGTTTGATCCCCCCGCGCAACGCGAAGCAGGCGATAGCTCATCACCCGCTCCGTGTCCGCGATATGGCCGATCACTTCTTTGATGCTCCATTTCCCTTCCGCATAGCGATGGCTCGCCTGTTCCTGCGTTAACTCCGAAAGAAAGCGGGTCATCTCCTCAAGCTGACGGACCAAAATCTCCGAAATTTCTCCATCGGGAACCAAACCGATGTATTGCCCGTAATAAGCCGAGTGCTCTTCCGCTGCTGGACGCTGATTCACAAAACGCTCCCCCTTTTGTTAAAGCCGTTTCTCTCGAATTCACTCGAATTTTACCAAATCATTCAAAAAATTTCAAACGGTTGAGCGCGCGACTCTAAATCCTGCCTGGCAACAGCACGCCGATATGCTCAGGATGGATGCGCGCCATATAAGCGAGCGCGAGAACGGCGCAAAAGCATGCCCCAAGCGCAAGCCATTCCACCGGCTGCCAGCGCGGCATCCGGTAGAAGCGATGCTGCGGATTGCGCATCCGGAAGCCTTTGGCATCGAGCGCATTGGCGATCAGCTGCACCCGCTTCAGCGACGTGAAGATCAGCGGGACCAGCAAGACGACGTATTGTTTCATCTTTCGGGCCAGATTTCCTCGTTCAAAGGCCATCCCTCTGACCATCTGCGCCTCCCGAATCGTGCCCAGGTCATGCTTGATCAGCGGGATGAAGCGGAAGATGAGCGAGAGCAAAAAGCCGACGGAATACGGGACGCCGATCCCGCGCAGCCCCATTGCCAGCTGTCTCGGTGATGTACGCATCAAGTAAAACATCGACAACAAGGCGACATTGGCGATGCGCAGCCCCATGCCGCAAGCCCATAACACCCCGGTGTCGGTAATCTGCACCGGATAATGGATGAGCGGAATTTCGCTCCGCCAGTACGCATGGCCGGCTTGCGTAAACGGCAGCCAGGAGAGCATCGTAAACAGCCCGCCGATCCCACCGACAACCAGGAAGGCTTTTCGCAGCATCCCTGTCCAGTTGCCCTTGCGCACAAGCAGCAGATTGAGCAAAAAGAGCGGCAGCAAAAAACGCGGGTCCTGGAACAGGAAAGGCAGCGTCCCCACCAGGATGAAAAACAGCAGCGCAAAACTCGGATGCCTGTCAGCAAACAAAACCGAACGGTGTGACTGTGTATCATGCCGCATGTCTTACCTCCCGCCCCTTTCCAGCAGTTTTTTTGCCATCTGCCTAGATAGGGCAGCGAATGTGAGCGGCAGCGGCTCCGTCAATCCTGCTCCGAGTGCAAACCGGGATAAGGCCGGCGGCTCGACCTGCGCCTCTGCCAACCGTTCAGGCTGGGCAAAGACGCGCGTAGGGGCATCATCGCAAATGATCTCCCCCTGGCGCATGACCACGACCCGTTCGGCATATTCGGCAACAAGCCGCATGTCATGTGTAATCGCCACGATGGTATGCCCTGCCCTGTGCAGCGCTGCGATCAGTGCCATCATCTCGCGGACCCCGTGGTGATCGAGTCCTGTCGTCGGCTCATCAAGCACGATCACCCGTGGCTTCATGGCTAAAACGGATGCGACCGCAATCTTTTGACGCGTCCCTTTTCCCATGAAATAGGGTTCCTCCTTGCGCAAGTGAATGAGCCCGACCGCGGCCAGCGCTTCTTCGACCCGCCCTTGAATCTCGCTTTCGGAAAGCCCCATGTTCCGGGGGCCAAACGCCACTTCCGCCTCGACTGTCGACTGAAAAATTTGATGATCGGGATTTTGGTAGCAGTACGACACGACGCCTGCCATTTCAGCGACAGACATCGCCCGCGTGTCCTTCCCCTCAACCCGTACGGTGCCGGCAGTCGGCTTGTACAAGCCGTTGCAATGCTTGGCCAGCGTCGTTTTGCCTGAACCGTTGCCGCCGATCAGCGCGATGAACTCCCCCTGCCCGATCGACAGGTCGATGCCGCGCAGCACCGGTTTTCCCCGCTCATAGCCGTATTCCACCTGTTCAAACTGAATCAAAGGCCGATGTTGTTCCTGTCTCACGGAATCGCCACCTCGCCTTTGCGCACGAGCGTCTGCCACAGGGTCAGCATATCCTCTACCGTGCGCGGGCATGGCGCCGTCGTTTCGTCCAGCACGCCTTCCGCGCAGAGCGCATGATACAGGCGAATCATATCCGGGACATGAATCCCGTGCGCATCCAGAGAAGCGACCTGGGAAAAAAACGCGTCTGCCGGCATGTCCATCACGATCGATCCATCGGCGATCAGCAGCATCCGGTCGCAAAATTGGGCCAATTCCTCCGTCGCATGGGACGCGACCAGAATCGTCATCCGCTCTTCTTCTTTCAATCGGCGAATGAGGGAGAACACTTCGCGCGCCCCTTTTGGATCGAGTTCGGACGTCGGCTCGTCCAAAAGCAGCACCTGTGGCGCATGTGCGAGGGCGGATGCGATCGCGACACGCTGCTTTTCTCCCCCAGACAGCTCAAACGGCGAGCGGCGGGCAAAGCCGGACAAGCCGACCAGCGAAAGCACGTCCTCGATTCGACGCTCGATCGCCCGGTCGTCATGCCCCCGATTTTCCAACGAAAACGCGATCTCCTCTTCTACCGTCAAGCCGATGAATTGCGTTTCCGGATCTTGAAACACAATTCCCAGCTCTCCTTGCACGCTGCGCTTGCCGCTGAACCCGCCCGCATAATTTGCGGGGATCAATCCGGCCATCGCCAGCAGCAGCGTCGTTTTGCCAGCGCCCGAGGGGCCGACCAAGCCGACGACCTCCCCTTCCGCCAAGGACAGATCGATTCCCGCAAGCGTCCAGCTTGCCCCATCCTCATAGCGCCAGCAGACGTCTTGAAGCGAGAGCACGTCGACGGAACTCACGGAAATACCTTTCTGGCCGGCAAATCATAGCCGCTGCCAATCTGGCGTCCCCGGTACAAGCCCGCCCGTTTGACGAATGGGTACAGCAGCTTCAGAAGAATCGGCCCCAAAATGGCGGTGGAAATCGCTTGGTTCAGGAAAACCGCAGGAATGAAGCCTGCTGCCACTTCTTTCGGCGTTAAGCCAAGCGCGACGTTGATCAGGATGGAGCATGCGACGACAAGCGAAGCGAGCAGCACGACAAACAAGTAATATTCCACATAACTGCGACCGCGTTTTAGCGACGGATCTTTCACGAGCACATAGCCGATGAATCCGCCCAAAAAGTTGGAGACGAAGCCCGTGGTCAAAATGTGCGGCGCAGCACTTCCCGTCATCAAATCGCTGACCAGATTGCCAAAAGCCAAGCCGAGGCAGCCAGGAATCCCGAACAGCATGCCAAAGACCGGCTGCAGCGCATTGGCTGGACGGATCGGCACTTGCGGAATCAGCTTCACCTGCGCCAGCATGATCAAGGCAACTGCATATAGCGCCGCTGTAACGACGATCAGGACAAAATCGACGGTCGTCCATCTGCGGCGAAAAAGTGATCGTTCCATTTTATGGCCTCCCAAAAAGACGAAATGATAGAATTTACCATCCTATATATTACCGCTTTTCTGGTAAATCTAGCAAATGTTTATGCGCCGATGAAATCTCGGTCGAGCATAAAAAACAGGCGAGATTCTCTCTGTCGATGACCGAGTATCTCGCCTGTTTGATAGGTTTACAGCTGGGGTAATGCGCTTGCCGATTGGCGATTGCGCTGCAGGAATAACCCGGCCGCGCCGAGCACACCCGCCTCGCCGCCCAAGCTGCTGCGCACAAGACGCACCTGCTCTGCCATGCGGGAGATCGCCCGCTCACGCACAATCTTTTCCGTTTCTGCGAACAGGTAGTCGCCGGTGGTCATGACGCCGCCACCCACGACGATCAGCTCCGGGTTGAACAGATGGATCAGGCTGGTGATGCCCGCTCCCAAATCGCGGGAAGCCCGGAGGTGAATATCCTTGCAAAGCGGATCGCCTTGCATGACGCCTTCGCCGATCTCCTTTGCCGTGATTTGCTCAGGCGGGTATTGGCTGAGAAATGCGCTTTTCTCGCCGGCTGCAAGCCGCGTGCGCGCGATTTTTGCCAATGCGGGGCCTGACACATAGTTTTCCAGGCAGCCTCGATTCCCGCAGGCACACGGTGGTCCGTCCGGATCGATGGAAATATGACCGAACTCGCCCGCGCTGTCCCCTTTGCCTGTGATCAGCCGGGCGTCGCTGATGAATCCCGCGCCGACCCCTGTGCTGACCGTCACATAAATGACGTTGTCGGTGCCTTTGCCTGCGCCGAACACCCATTCCGCAACCGCAGCGGCATTCGCGTCATTGATCAGTTGGACAGGCAGGCCAAAGCGCTCGGATACGATCTGTCCGATCGCGACATGCTCCCAGCCCAAATTGTTCGCGTACAGCACTTTGTTGGCTTTCGTATCAATCACGCCGGCCGTAGCGATCCCGACGCCGCGAACCGACGTCGTGGATATGCCGCCCTCTGTCAGCACGATTTCCACCGAGGACAGGATGCGGCCGATAACCGCTTCCTGCCCTTCGGCTGCAAGCGTTGGACACGTCGTTTTGTGGACGATCCGCCCTTGTTCATCGATCAAGGCAGCCAGTATTTTGGTTCCGCCGAGATCCAGCCCAATTGCGTAGTTTTTCTCCTGGATCATCGCTTTTGCACATCCTTACAAACGAGTTCATGATTACTTGTTGCCAAATATTGCGTCCATCGCTTGGGATGTCTGGCTGATCAGCTGTTCCGGATGGCGGCCGTACGGCGTGATTTCCGGCATGATGTAGCCCTCGTAGCCGATCTCGGCAATCGCCTCCACCACGCGTTCAAACGGCGTATCGCCTGCCAAAAGCGGCACGAATCCCGTTCCATTGCCGGCGGACGTTTTGAAATCTTTCACATGCAGCGCGATGATGCGTTTGCCCAAAATGCGAATCCATTGCTCCGGAAAGCCGAATTGGACCACATTGCCGATATCAAAATAAGCGCCTGCCCACGGGCTGTCGATCTCATCGATAAACCGCTTCATTTCCAGCGGGCTCAGCAAAAACTTGTTCCACACGTTTTCGATCCCGATCTTGACGCCGTACGCCTCGGCTTTTTTGGCCAGCTTGCGAACCGCTTCAAGCGCACGGTCATATGCGACATCGTAGCTGACGGCCGGTGTAACGAGTCCCGGCACAACCAGTACGGTTTTGGCACCGAATATCGCCGCCGCTTCAATCATTTTTTCCACCACGAGCATCCCTTGCTGACGAACCACCTCATCCTCATGTGTCAGCGGATATTTCCACAAAAGCGCAGTCGAAACGCTCGGCAGCTCCAGACCGTTTTGACCAGCCAGCCGGGCGATCGCCTTCAGCTCTTCTTCTGATGATCCCAGATGAAACGCGCCTTCTCCTTGATCAGCCAAATTCAGTTCAACACCTGTATAACCATGCGCGCCGGCTTGGCGGAACATCTCGGCAAGCTCGATGTCGGCCGGAAAGCACCATGCGTTGATTCCTTTTTTCCAGTTCATGCCCTGCACCTTCCTTGCTTACAACTTGACTGGCGATCCCGATTTCGCGGACTCGTTCGCAGCCAGCGTGACTTTCAACGTTTGTAGCGCCTGCGCGTACGGCGCGAGGATCAGGGTTTCATCTCCTGTTGCCACCGCGCGAATGAACGCTTCATCTTGTGCCAGGTAAAAATCAAGCGTGCTGCTGTATGTGCGCGTGCCTTCCGCGTCCACGATCGTCAGGTCCCGGCCGCTGATCTGCAGCCGGAAACCTTTGCCCAGCACCTCGACACCTGTGCGGTGATCCGGCTGGGTGAACGTCGTGTCGAGCGTTCCGATCGCCCCCGAGGAAAACGCAAGGCTTACCGATGTCACGTCCGGAATATCGAGCCCCGGCACGTCCCCCATCACGCGCAATGCCGCATGGGCGTAGACTTTGGATACATCTCCCGCCAAGTAGCGCATCATGTCCAGCGTGTGGGTTGCCTGCTCCACCAGCTGGCCGCCCGATTTCGCCTGTTCGCGCCACCATGGGGTTTGCACGAATGACGTCAGGTAGTGCCCGCGCACCATTGCGATCGTTTTGTCCGCCACATACGCTTTGGCCTGGGCGACGATGTCCAAATAACGCAGGCAATACCCGGTGGAAGCAAGAATCTGCGCATCTTGAATCGCCTTCAGCTTGCGCTCGACCTCTTCCATGGCAAGCCCGATCGGCTTTTCCACCAGCAGGTGAATGCCGCGCGCTGCCGCTTGCTCCACCAGCGTTCCTTGCGCAAACGGCGGCACGCAGATGAACAGCGCATCCAGCCGTTCGGCCGCAAGCATCGCTTCGTAATCCGTATATCCGGTTATGCCGTATGTTTCGCAAATCTCGGCTACGCTCGCCTCATTTACATCGCAAACCGCGACCAATTGCGCTTGATCGATTTTAGTGAGATTGGCCAGGTGAACACGACCGATGCCACCTGTGCCGACCATTCCGACTCTTACTCGATTCGCTGTCATGGCGCTTACCCGAGTTTGACCGGCTGCTTGTTTTCGGAGGATTGGTACGCAGCCAATGCGACCTCAACCGCCCGCATGCCGTCCTCGCCCGTGATCGATGGTGCCTTGCCTTCCTTGATGGAAGCGAGGAAATCGCTCACCAGCGCGCCGTCCATGTCATCGCCCCAATAGGCCCACGTCAAGCCTTTGTCATCGCTGTAGACGTCGAGCTTTTGACCGAATGTGTTGAGCGACAGCGTCCCGTCTGTGCCGATGATCTCCATCGTCACATCGCCCCATGTCGGGAACGATTTGTTGCGGGACCAGCTGCAGTCGAGCGTCGCATACACACCGTTATCGAACTCCATGGTCAAAATGCCGCAGTCGTCGATCGGCGTATCGCAAAGCAGATTGTCGACTTCCGCATACACTTCCTTCACCTCAGCGCCCATGAACCAGCGCATCAGGTCGACGACGTGTACGGTATGGTCGATCACCGCGCCGCCGCCCGATTTGGCCCGATCGATGAACCAGCCGCCCGGATTTTTGCCGCGGTTGGTGCCGCGGATCGCCATGATGCGGCCGAGCTTGCCTGCCTCCACCATTTGCTTCGCACGGCGGACAGCCGGATGGAAGCGCACAGGGAAAGCCGTTTGCAGCTTGACGCCATGCTCGCGGCAAACCGCGATCATCTCTTCGGCATCCGCCACATTCGTTGCCAGCGGTTTTTCGCACAGGACGTGCTTGCCCGCTTTCGCCGCCGCCACGACATGCTCTTTGTGCTTCGCGTTTTCCGATGTGACGATCACCGCATCGATGGATTGCTTGAGCAGCTCCTGGTAGTCGGCATAGTACGTTGTGTGAAGCTTCTGCGCAGCTGCCTTGCCGCGCGCTTCGTCTTCATCGGCGATCCCGATGAGTTCGGCTCCTTCGATGTTTTCAATCGCTTGTGCGTAACTGTATGCGTGCATATGTGCAAAGCTGATGATCCCCAGTTTCATCACTTGTTCCCTCCCTTAGGATAACGTCACAACTTCACCAGTTTCGATCGACTTGATCGCGGCCAGCGCGATCTCCATCGCCTTGTAGGCATCCTCTGCCGTCACGAGCGAATCGCCGCCCGTTTCGATGCAATGGATGAAGTGTTTCAGCTCGCGGAAGTACGGATTTTCGTTCAGCGGGCTTTCCGGCACGGCTACGCCGCCAACCCCTTGCTGCTTGGCGCGGCTGACTGCGATCAGCGGTTTTTCCTGCGCGCTGTCGTAGTTGATGATGCCGGATTTGCCTGCCAGCTCCATTTTCATCGCAAAGCCTTCATGCGCCCAAGACCCTTCCACATGTGCGATCATGCCGCTTTTGAAGCGCAGCGTAACCAGCGCGTAATCCATCCGGGCGAAACCGCGGCCGAGCAGGCTTTTGGCGTACACCCGCTCCACATCGCCGAAGCTCCAGCGCAAAAAGTCGAAGTCGTGGATGATCATATCGAGCACGAGGCCGCCGCTGTTTTGGTGATCGGCGTACCAGTCATTCCACGCGGTCGGGAAAATGCCGCCGCGGAACGTGCGGGCAACCGCAACATCGCCGATCTCCCCTTTCTGTACGAAGGCGCGGCTTTTTTCATATTCGGGGAAAAAGCGCAGCACATGGCCGACAAACAGCTTCACGTTCTTCTCTTTGCAAAAGTCGATCATTTCGCGCGCATCGGCCAGATGGCGGGCGAGCGGTTTTTCGCAGATGACGTGCTTGCCGTCATTCGCCGCCTTTTTCACATAAGTCTTGTGCAAATATGTAGGCAAGCAGACGTCGACAATATCGACGCGCGGAAGGCTTGCCATCGCTTCCTCGTATGTGGCGAACACCGGTACCCCAAGGCCCAGCTCCTCCGCTTTTTCTTTGCGAACCTCTACGATGCCCGCAAGCGTAACATTCTCCATCGCCGCATAGGAACGCGCATGGACGCTGCCCATCGTTCCTGCGCCCAGTAACAGAACATGATGCATATGTTTCCACTCCTTTTCATTTTCCTTCATTATTTAGAGCCGCTAAGCGAAATCCCTTCCACAAAGTGCTTCTGCATGAACACGAAGACCAGAATCATCGGCCAGATCGCCAGGACCGAGCCCGCCATCAAAATCGGGTAGTTCGTCTGATGCTGCCCTTGCAGCGAGGCCAGACCGGCAGACAGCGTCAGCTTGTCAGGCGACGTGTTGACAATGAGCGGCCACATCAGATCGTTCCACGACCAGAGCGTGACGAAAATCGCAAGTGCGATCAAGCCTGGTTTGGCCAGCGGCAGCATGATGCGCCAGTAAATTTGGAAATGGTTGCAGCCGTCCAGCTTGGCCG
Source organism: Brevibacillus fluminis (assembly GCF_052072235.1). Classification (GTDB taxonomy): domain Bacteria; phylum Bacillota; class Bacilli; order Brevibacillales; family Brevibacillaceae; genus Brevibacillus_D; species Brevibacillus_D fluminis_A. The sequence goes on from NZ_CM125436.1 coordinate 4,093,761, forward strand.
CTTCCTCCAATTCCTTTGGCAAAGACATGAAGAACTGACGCAGCAAAAACGTACCGAATGCGCTGAACAAGCCTGGCACGATCAATGCCGTCAGCGTGTTCAACCAGCCTAAATCTTTCATGATCAAAAATTGCGGAATCAAAAACACCTGCCCCGGCACCATCAGCACCGACAAAAACAGCATGAACAGAATGTTCCGTCCCGGAAACTCGATGCGCGCGAATGCGTATGCGGCGAGCGAGCAGAGGAACACCTGCCCCACCACTTTCACGATCGTCGTGATGATCGTGTTCCAATAAAATTGCAGCATCGGAATGGTCGTCAACACTTCCGCGTAGTTTTTCCACTGCGCGACCGTTGGAAAAATCACCGGCGGCACCTGCTGGGATTCACCCAATGTTTTGAGCGAGGTCAGGATCATCCAGAGAAAAGGACCGACCATCAGCAAGGCCCCGAGAATCAAAAGAATATGGACCAGCAGCTTCGGACCGCGGCCAAAGCGCCCCTCGTTCACAAGCGTCCCTCCTTAATCATAATGAACCCAGCGCTTCTGCATTTTGACCTGCACGACGGTCACCAGCAGGATGATCGCCAAAAGCAGCACCGCGATCGCAGCCGCATAGCCGCCTTCCCCGGTCACGAATGCATATTTGTAGAACAGATAGGCGATCGTCTGCGTCTTTTCCAGCGCGGAGTTCCCGACCATCATGTAGATCAGGTCGAACACCTGGAATGCGCCGATCAACGACGTGATGCTGACGAAAAAGATCGACGGCGTCAACAACGGCAAGGTGATGGTGAAAAACTGGCGGAGGCGGCTCGCCCCATCCAGTTCGGCTGCCTCGTAATACATGCGCGGGATTCCTTGCAAGCCGGCCAGAAAAATGACCATGTTATAACCGATCGAACTCCAGATCGCGACGATCACCACGGCATAAAGCGCAATGGACGGGTCGGTAATCCAGCGGGGACCTTGAATGGAAAACAATCCTAAACAATAGTTGATCAGGCCGAAATCGGCGTTGAACAGCCAGCGCCATACCATCGCCACCGCTGCAGCCATCGTGACGACCGGCAGGAAGTAAAGCGTGCGGTAAAACGAAACGCCTTTGATCTTCTGATTCAACAGCACGGCTGCCAGAATGGAAAACGCGATGCTGAACGGTACAGACAGAACGGTGTAAATCAGCGTATTTTTCAAGGCAGTCAACAGCTGCACATCTGAGAACAATTTTTCATAGTTTTGCAAGCCGATCCATTTGTATTTGCCAAATGCGCCCCACTTGGTAAAGCTGAGATAAATGGTTTGCAAGAGCGGCCAGATATAGAAAACGACAAGTCCGAGTAACGTGGGAGCAATCATGGCATAAGCCCATAGCATATCCGTACGCTTCATCCGAGTTGACGTTTTCGACTTTACGGAAGTGTTCACATTCTGTCCCCTCTCTATCAGCTGGTGGGCGGCACGGCCCTGTCGCTTTGACAAGGCCGCTGCCTGCCGTACCTACCGCTTCTTTCTACTCTTGCGAAAGCATTTCGTTCATTTTTTGCGCAAGCTCTTTCGCCGCCGCTTCGACGGTCATTTCGCCGCTCCACGCTTTGGTCATGTACTCAGTCTCCGCCTGCACCCATTTGGATGTGTTTTTGGAGATTGGGTACGGCTTCGCTGTCGCCGCCTGGTCAACGAAAATTTTCAAATCAAAGTTTGGATACGATTTGATGAACGCTTCCTGCGTGCCGTTGAGCGCTGGAATCGCTGCGCCTTTGCTCGCCTGAATCTCGGCAGCTTCCTTGCCGCCCAAGTATTTGACGAACTCCCATGCTTCTTTTGGATGCTTCGTTTTCGCCGCCACTACGTTTGCCAAACCGTGGATGACGCTCGTATTTTCTTTGCCTTTTGGCAGCACTGCCACGTTCACTTTGTCTTTGGTGTATTCGTTTTGCGCGAACTCGCTTACCATCCATGCGCCGTCATACAGCATCGCCAGCTTGCCGGATTCAAACAGTTGCGGCGCGGACGTTTCATCCATTTGCTGCGCGGTCGGGGATGTGCCGTCCTTGATGAAGTCAACCAGGAACTTGAGCGCCTCGATCGTTTCCGGTTTGTCGTAGCCGGACGTTTTTTTGTCGTCGGAGATCACATAACCGCCGTTTTGCGCGATGACGTTATAGAAGTTTTCCTGACCCCAAGGGCGGGATGCAAAGCCCCATACGCCTTTGTTTTTGTCCGTCAGCTTGGCAGCGGCTTCCTTCAGCTTCGCCCAATCCCAGGAAGCGTCCGGGTACGGAATTTTGGCATCGTCGAACATTTTTTTGTTGTACCACAGGCCGATCGTGTCAAAGTCTTTCGGCAAGCCGTACGTTTTTCCATCCACCGTATAAATGTCAACCAATGCTTTCGGGTAGTTGTTCAAGTCGACACCGTCTGCCTTGATCTGGTCGTCAAGCGGCAGCAGCATGTCATTGGAGGCGTATTTGACGATGTTCGGTCCGTTCATCCAGAACACGTCAGGCAAGCTGTCGCCTTGTGCTGCCGCGTCCATCTTGGTGAAGTATTGCTTGTACGGCGTCAACTCCACTTTCACATTGATGTTGCCATGCGATTCATTGAATTTTTTCGCGATTTCCTCCATCGCCGGAAGCTGGTTTTTATCCCAGACCGCGTATGTCAGATCGACCTTTTCCCCGCTTGCCGCCTGATTGCCTGTCTGCGCATTGCTGTCTGCAGTCGGTGCGGTGTTGCCCGCGGATTGGCCGGAACATCCCGCCAACGCCATCAGTGCTGCCACCATGCTGATTGAAAGCAACTTCTTTTTCATCGAAAAACCCCTCCATCTTTCTTTTCATTGGCACTCTCTATAATCGGATGAACTGATTGAAGCGCTTTCTTTTTGCTCCCCCCTCATTCTGCACGCTTCATCAAGGGTAATAACGGGATCGGGTTGTAACTTTCTTTCTCCAATGACTTTATTAAGTAGGGATGAAAAAGCTACAGGGAAAAATGAAACACATCCTGCAGCAATACGGCCGCAGCCGCGACCATCGGGAACTCTTCCCCTAGCGCCGTAGCGTGAATCTCCAGACCGTCTGTCAAAATAAAGAGCGCTTTGTCCATCACCTGCTCGCGCACCCGTTTGACGAACAGCGGGTTGTCGCGAACAATCTCTCCCCCCAAAATGATGAGGCTCGGGTTGAACAGGTTGACCAGATTGACGATGCCGATGGAAAGCGTCGCTGCGATCTCCTCCATGATGTCGAGGCAGACTTGGTCGTTTTGTTGCAGTGCGGCGCGGAACAGTGCCGGCGAAATGCGTGTGACATCTCCTCCCGCCAGTTCGGTGATGACGGTCTGCTTGCCTTTGGCGTGGGCAGACAAGATGCGCGAGTAAATCTCCGGCCAGCCTACATTGTTCTCCAGACAGCCGATATTGCCGCAATCGCAGCGGGTGCCTGTCTGCTGCACGACCGTATGGCCGAACTCGCCTGCGCCCCCGTTATGTCCACGGAAAATGGCGCCGTTGACGATGATGCCCATCCCGACCCCTTCGCCGACCGTCACGTACAGCATGTTGTCGCTGTGCGTGCCGCGTCCAAAGCTGTTCTCCGCCAGCGCAATCGCATTGGCGTCGTTTTCCAGCCATGTTTTGAGGCCGAACCTGGCTTCCACCAGCTCCTTGAGCGGGACGTTTTTCAGATTGAGCTTGGAATTGTAGCGGATCGCGCCGTTGGCGGCATCGACGATCCCGGGGACGATGATGGAAATGCCGAGGCATTTGGACCGATCGTCATAGCGGGACAAAAATTGCTCCAGAGAAGCGAAAAGGTAAGCGATTACATCATCGCCTGAAAGCGGTTTGTCATAGGCGAAGCGCTCTTTGTGGCGCACGTTCGCCTCCAGATTCAGCTCTGCGATGGTAACCGCGGTGTTCGTCAGCGAAATTCCGATCAGGAATTGTCCGTCCGGATAAAACCGGAGCATAATCGGCTTCCGCCCGCCGCTTGACTCTCCGATGCCGTCCTCGCACACCAATCCGTCGCGGATCAGCTCCCCTACCGCCGATGTGACCGTAGTCGGGCTGATGCCGTTGCGCTTGGCGATTTCACTGCGCGAGATCGGGCCATGCTTGCGGATCATGTCAAGGATGATAAAGCGGTTGAGCTCTTGGATGAGTTTGGAATCACCAGTCCTGCGCATCAGCATGTTTTCCTCTCACATTCGATCGTGTTGCAGGTAGAATGAGTTTCTCCAGCAACTTTAGTAAGTATCATACGTAATTTTGGGGCATTCGTCAATATTCTGAATGTTGTTTTTTGGGGTGAGGTGGAGGGGCGGGATTTTTGCAAAAAAACGGCACTCCGCTCTGACAATGCCCACTGTTGGCCGGGGAGTCCGGCTCCGCTGAAAAAGGGAACCGCGCCCCAATGCCACACGCTGCGCGGCGGGTGTATCTCAAGGATGTTGTGAGGCGCGAAAGCCGTTCCCTTTTTCAGCTGCGCCTGGGCAGGCATTGCCAAGGCTGCGTGCCGCTTTTTTGCAAAAATCCTTCGCTGCATAGGTTGGATCGTCGCTACACCATTCATAGTCACAAAAAAATACAGCAAGTCAATTGCTGACCTGCTGTAAGTCCTGCTGCGGCGTTCGTTTTAGCGGGTATTGCGATTTTCGATATTGATACAGCAAACCCAAAGCGATCGCCAATACGGCGATCAGCAGCAGGTAGATGTGCTGAAACGCGTTTGCCGGGGGCATTTCTTTTTGCCAGACCATCAACAGGCCACATACCGCAACTGCAAAGGAGCCTCCAAGATATTGGGACAGCTGGGAGAGGCCCATGCCGGAGCCGATCAGCTCCTTTGGCAAGATGCGCGAGATTTCGTTGGACAGCGCAGACGTGACCGCAGACAATGACGGCGCAAACAGGACATACGCCGCGAGCACGATATACATTGATGCATGCAGCATGGTCGCCAGCAAAAGCATCGCGGCCCCGAGCACCAGCTGGCCGCCGAGCAAAAAGCGGAAATTGCCGTAACGGTCGATCCAGCGCCCTACCCATTTCATCAATACCGCCGAGAAGATCGCACCCGGGAAGATGACCATGCCGATCGTCGCCGCGCCTTTGGCAAACACAGTAGCCAAAATCAACGGCATCAAGAACAGCATCGACATGTTGAGGATAAACACCAGGAAAGCGATCATGACCAGCTTGCGGTAGCCGGCGTTGCCGAATAAAGCCGGATGGATGAACGGGCGTTCCGCTTTGCGCAGTTGGCGGATCAATGCGAACAGTGCAGCGGCGCCGACGAGCAAATACAGAAGGGATAATTGTGTGATTGCAAGCAGCAACGCTGCTGAAGCGATCACCGTCAGCCCTGCCCCGACAAAATCAAAGCCGACCGGTTTCTGCGCTTCTTTCGGCAGCAGGCGCCACAAGACCGGGATCAGTCCGATGACCAAGCATGTGACCAAAAACAGCTCATGCCAGCCGAGATATTGCGTGATCGCGCCGCCGATGACCGGCCCGAGTCCGAACGCGAGCGCACTGCCGGATGCGATCATCGAAATCGCGCGGCCCCGCCGCTCATACGGCACATAGCGGCTCGCCAGCACCATGCCAAGTCCCGGCATCGCGCCCGCCCCGCTCGCTTGCAAAAGCCGTGCGAGCAGCACGACACCAAAGCTGTCCGCTGCATACCCGAGCACAGACGATATGCCGAGCAAAAGCAGCCCGATCGAAATTAACTTGCGGATCGGAATAAAATCAGACAATCTGCTGAAAATGATCGTCGCCAGCGCAAACATAATGGAATACCCGGAGACAATCCAGGAACCAAGCCCTGCCGTTATGTGCAATTGGTCGATCACCGTTGGCAGCGACACGTTAAACATCGTCGTGTTCATCACCACCAAAAAGTTGCCGCCCGCCCATATCGGCATCGTGATTCTATCGTTCATGCCGCACCTCTTTGCCGATTTTCTTCGTTACAGCAACTCCATTCTACTTGTGATTGCTGATTTTAGAAAATAGATATTTTCCTATCATTCGATATGCTTATGCTTATCATTTCACTGAGCATCTCCTTTAGCACGACGATCGGGGTCCAGCATGTGGATCGTTCCACCATCACGCCTTTGCGCATCACCGATCCGGTATGCCGCCGGACGATTGTGCTGGCTTGGAAGGCAGGCCGCTATTATTCGCTCGCTAGCCAAAAGTTTCGCCAGTTCGTGATCGATTATTTCGCCCGGCTCGCGAGCGACGCCGACCGGTTGCTTTAGCCAATGAAAAACAGGCAGCGCGCGATCATAATACCGTTCCGCTTTCCGCCACCATCATTTCGATGAATGAAAGGAACGCTTTCGGCATCCAGCGCCGGTTGGAATAAATCAATTGCGTCTGAAATGAAAGAGCCTCGTCAACGAACGGCACCGCCACCAAATCGCGCCGGATCAGGTCACCCTCCACCGCAAAGCGCGGGAGCAAGGCGACGCCCCACCCGTGCAGCACACACTGCTTGATCGCCTCGATGCTGCCGAATTCAAAATGGACGCGATGCGGGATGTCCCTGGCTTTGAGCAGCTCCAGCAAAAAAGCGCGGTAGGTGCAGCCAGACTCGGTCAAAATCAGCGATTCCCCGGCCAAATCCGCCGCTACCACCTGCGAAAACGATTGAAAGCGGTGACCCGGTTTGGCGATGATGACAAAGGCTTCTTCCCGAATCGGACGCGTGACCAGCTCCGGGTCTGTAAAGGGCGCATCCAAAATGAAGCCGAAATCCTGCTCTCCTTCTTTTACCGCCCGAATGATCGACGGCTCGTTGCCAGGCAAAAGCGAGAGCGTGATCCCGGGGTGCTTTGCTTGAAACTGCTGAAGCATCGCAGGCAAAAAATAAGCCGCAAGCGTTTCAATCGTTCCGATCGTCATCGTGCCGGTCCCTTGCTGCGAAACGACCTCCTTCGATTCAGCATGCAGCCGCAGCATCTCCCGGGCATAAGGCAAAAGCGCCTCACCCGATGCCGTCAGCTTCATGCCCCGGCCCATTCGCACAAGCAAGACGACGCCATAGGATTCTTCTAGCCGTTTGATCTGCATCGTCACGCTCGGCTGCGAGTACCCCAGCTTCTCGGCGGCTTTGGAATAGCTGCCCCACTTGACCACCTCGCAAAACGTCTGCAAATACACCAATTCCACCGCAATCACCTAATTATAATTTTTTTTGATAGTTCTTATAAAATACTATAGATAACACCAATAGAAAAGACCGTGTTACATTACCTTCAGAACATTGATTGCTTCCAAGTAATGATCCGACAGGAGGACTTCCCATGACCAAAAAATCAAACTTTTCCTTGGTGCTCGAAACACCTGCAGCCAGCCCGGAACAGGCGCACCAGCATTTTCTTGCAAAGCTTTCCGTCGAAACCGATGTCGCCGACGTGGCGCTCGACCTGCGCCGGGGCAACGACTCCTTCGTCCTCGTCGACGTGCGCAGCCAGGAAGCGTATGCAGACTGCCACATCCCCGGTGCGATCAATCTGCCTGCCCGTCAGATCAACAGCGACACCACCGCCTCGCTTCCGTCTGACAAGCTGATCGTCACGTACTGCTGGGGCCCTGCGTGCAATTCCTCGACCAAAGCAGCCGCGCGTTTTGCCTCGCTCGGCTTTCCCGTTAAGGAGCTGATCGGGGGGATCGAGTATTGGCGGCGGGAAGGCGGAGCGGTGGAAGGACGTTTGGCTGAAAAAGCTCCGCTTCATTGGAACATGAATGACTGATTGGTCTGTCGAAACATGCGATATGCTCCCCTTAAAGTAGACAGGTGAAATAATAAAACCCGCTACTGAAGGGGATTTGCCCAACAAAGTCGACAACTATTTTCTCAAGCAGCGTAGGATCTACTCGATTGTTTTTCCGGTTAAGCTGTGCGGGGCTAATGGAAGACACCCCTAACTCTCGTTGGAATTTTTTTGATAAAACATCGTCTGCAATCGCCCGAAGTCCTTCTCTTTGCTGGAGTTGAGCATGTAAAAACAAGAGAAGGTACGCTTTGGTTGTCAGCTTTTTTACGTACTTGTCTTGATCCATTTCGTCAATTCGTTGTTGAAGTTTCACAGCATTAATGGGTAGAACCCATTTACCAAATGAAGAAAATAGGGTCTGCTTGTCCATGGCTGATCCTTTACGTTGGATTGGGACAGGAACTACCTAACCTTTCCGGTGTAAAGGATTTTTTAATGTTGCCATCAATAAGTACAGAAATTTATATTCATTATGAATAATTCAAAAAATACTAATGCAACGCTATGCCTTTCCATAAAAATCAAATTGCAGAGGAAAGTCAAAAAAAAAATCAGGCCCAATTAGCCTGATTAGTAATAACTCGTATAGCATTTCACTTTTTGAAAGTTAACTTATAAGGAGTAACTACTATCTGAAAGGAGAGCTGTACCCCATTTACATCTTTTACAAATACTGTATCTCTGCCTTCCTTCAAACCTTTGATAGTGAGCGTATCTTTCTTGACAGTTACGCTTACAGTTCCATTACCTACAGTCTGGATCTCATAGGGTGATTTACCACCAGACAATTGGAGCGTAAAACTCTTTTTCGGGGCTATGGAAAAAATAGACTGATCGTTGCTATTTTTATCTACTACCGTTACTTCTAACTCAGCTTGCAGCTTTTTATACGTAACCTTGACCGTTGCGCTTCCTGTGCCTTTGGCATAAACATAGCCTTTATCGGCAATCGCAACTGAGAAATCAGAAGTTTCCCATTCTACGTCTTTTTTTATCTTTTCAGTGGAACCATCGCTGTACTCTCCAATTACTTCTACTGGAGCTTTCTCTCCCTCAACGATTTGTAAGGAGCTTGGTGATAATCGAATTCCAGTTAGTTTTTTCTGGTTAAGCGCTGTAGCATCATAGAGAATAATATCATAAAGATTTGGGATGGCAAGATTCTGATAGTCAGCACTGATCGCTGCTTTTCCGTTATAATCATTATCATGATCAACTGTGGCTACTAGATTCCCAGAAGGAAAAGAATAGATGTTCGTCCCCTTATAACGACTAGTTGCGACTACATAGTCAGAAAGACTCGAAAACAATGCTCCATTATCAAAAGAACCACTAACAAGTTCCATTCTCGTATAGTTATTTTCAATGTCATAAAACGCTAGCAAATCATTTTCTGTATAATCATCATTCGTTAGTAAAAACTTTCCATTTTGACTAAATGTAACATTGAGATTCTCTCTGTAATATCCATTTTTTCCACTATCCGACTTGGTAGAGAGTGTGGTAATCTGCTTTCCGGTATTGTAATTACGAATCATTATTGAGCCATCAATGGATACAGCCATCGTACCGTTTGAGGGATGGAAAGCGATGGAACGGATGTTTGATGGGAATTCCAAAGACATTAGTTCCGATCCGGTAAGCGTATCCCAAAACTTCAATTGTGATTCGAATGATGTCACATACATTTTCCCATCGGGACTAAATGCTACATGATCTGCACTGAAATCTTTAGACTGGATAAGCTTACCTGTTTTAACATCCCAGACTATTATTCCATTTCCAGTGTCACTAGAGGAACCGGTATGTGTCGCTACCAGAATTGAGCCATCTGGAGACAGTTGTACATCCGATAAAATCACGCCATAACCAGACGTTTCTTTTCCTTCAAACTCCTTTATCTTCTTTCCATTCTCTACATCCCAAAGGTATACTTTTGTATCTCCATAATTACCATGCCCCGAGACTAACCGTTTACTATCAGGGCTAAATGACATTGTAACAACTGGAAGTTCACTTTTCAATTTTCCCCATGCTTGCAACTCAATCGTGTCATCTTTAGCATGACTGCTACTCGGGGCAATCAACTGCACAATCAAACAAAATACCAACAATACGCCAAACATAATCCGACTTCTCATTTTTCTCCCCCTAATAAATAGCTTACATCTTTGGATAACTAGGATAGATGATACGGTATTTTTACCAAAGATGTAAGCCTTTTCTTGTAACTCAATTTTCAACAGTCAGTACATTCGCATCAATCCAACTACTCGATTTGTAGCGAATGCCAGCAACCATCGCCCAAGTACCCACATTATTTTCATTTACTACGGTAGATGGGTCATAATAATCCCAATATACTAAAATGCGCCCTCCTTCAAACTTTTCTACTTCCCCATAAAAAATGAAAATTTCACGCGATCTCTAACCTGAATCGTTCTTCCATTCACATCAATAGGGACATTGCTTTGTTGAACGTTTGCAGATTCTTCAAGTGTAGTAGTAATCCGAATGGTGTAATTTGGTTGATCCCATTGTACTGTAGCTCCTAGATACTCGCTGGCGAAACGCAAAGGAACCATCGTTTTCCCATTTATAATTTTCGCAGGAACCCCCATATATACGATCCCAGGACTGCTGCATGCCCCACCAGGTTCGTACTGAGCTACGGTTGCGTATTCATTATTAATCTCAACGAATAAACATGTTTCACCCTTATGCACAAAAGCGGTTTGTTTGGCCTCATCCCATACCAATTCGCCTCCCAGCGCTTCAAACATATCTCGCAGCGGAACCAGCGTTGTACCATTTTGAATAATGGGAGGTTGAGAGAAGTGCTTTGTTGTTCCGTTAATAACAACCTGAACCGCTTTTGCCGCAAAGGAACTCTGAGCCATCGAAAAGGCCAGTGCTACGGTTATTAAAATCAATAATGCACTCTTTTTCATGGATGAATCCCTCGTTTCTACTGGAGCCAAATTTAGAACGAATTACTGCGCTTGAATTTCCTTCTGGATATGAGCCGCAGAAAGCATAATGGCGTTTGTATGGCCACCACTTACGTTAGGAAATGAATAGTTTAAAGTCGGTACGCCTGTGATCGTTGCATAATCACCGTCCAGCAAATCTCCTGTGGTTTTCAGGTAAACGCCAGTAATGTTGTCACCCTCCTGCGTCAAAATATGAATATACGTGACTATTCCATCATCCAGCTTTGTTTCTTCGACACTAATAACTTGACCCGTGAATTTAACCATTTTATCCAAGTATGGCTGTATATTTTTTGTCAGATGTTTTGGTGTAATGGATAAATCCACTTTGGATGTTGCAAGTTGAATATCTTTGTCGTTATTGGCAGGAAACATGGCATAATGATCCACGATATATTGGTACGTGGTACTTTCCATCTCATGCCCTTCAGCCAACTGAGGAATTACATTCTGGAATGTATTCGCGACTTTTGTTCCTGATTTTTGCTCCGCTTGTTTCGCCTTCTTCTCAGCTTCCTCTTTTGCTTTTTTCTCAGCGTCTACTTTTGCTTTCGCTTCTTCCTCAGCTTTTTTCTTAGCCTGTTCCTCGGCTGCTTTTGTAGCCTGGTCATCAACCTTTGGTTCATTGCTTACAGGAGAGGATACTGCCATTGTAGGTTTCGTATCTTGTCCTGAACTGGTAACGATTCCAATCCCCATAAATAAAGCAACCAAAGCCCAAGGAATTGCAAATACTCGCTTAGCGGTGTTTAGTAGTTTCCACCGGAATAAAATCATGATGTAAGGGACAAATATCCATCCCAATACTCTAACGAAACCCATTTTGACTCCACCTTCCAAAGTGTTTTGGTATAATTTCCATTTCGATTGTTTCTTGATCTCTTGACAAAAATCTAACTAGTGGGGTGATACCGTTTACCAAACGACTTGCTGACTTACATCCCCTCTAAATGAGAATCAGATAAAACTGCCTCCTTTCTTGTCTGCAAATGTCGAATGTAACCATGAAAATTGATACTCAAATCCCTTGATTTTCCACGATTCAAAAAAATTATATAGAAATCGACATTAAACTTCAATGACTATAGACATTAAAAATAATAGTTTCTATAGTGCGTTGTTACTCTAATTTCAACCCTCTATGGTTTTCATAGAGGTGAAAACTGTGAGTAAAATCGCGCAACTTGTTGGAAATAGAATCAGGTTTTTCCGAAAAGGATCGGGCTTAAGCCAGGAGCAACTGGCTTTTAAAGCGGGGCTAAATCCCTCGTACTTGGGACAGGTAGAGCGTGGGGAGAAGAGTCCGACAATCGACAGTTTGGAGAAGATCGCAACCGCTCTCGATGTAACACTAGAGGATTTGTTCAGCTTCGAATACGAACGGTCCTTAAAATCATCGGACTCTACCTTCATTGACAAAATCGCTATCCAACTGCATGGACGATCGCAAATGGAGCAAGAAGCCGTATATAACTTCATCAAACAACTACTCTTGTTTCGAGATAAAAAATAGGCAGTCTTTTACCTCGACTCCTATCAGTTTCTCTGTTTCGAATTCTCTATGTTCCTCTCTCCCAGCCCAAAAAGTGACCACCATCTAGCAGAGTGTTAACTGATCTAATATATATTTCAGTTGACAGACTCCGTGAAACATCAGCATCACTGCTAAAACGCCTAGTACTCGTCAGCAAGTAGCATCTTACTTTGACAGCCATCATAAATGACAAACACCTGATCTGTTACTGCTTGAAGGACCGACATCCGAAATCCCTTCTTGTATGCAGGGGCTCCTGTAAGTGCAGGATGCTCTGTTATGATTTCCCACCTTCCAAAACGCTTCTGAGCGTAAACACCTGTAAAAAGTCCTTCTCCTGAACCTCCATTGTTTTAATCAGATACCATAACAAATTTTGTGAATAGGTCGGAATCTCAGAGATAACACCCTTGGTTACAAATTCAACTCAAGAGTTGGGTGGACAAGTATAATGGTCATAGCAGCTTACAATCGTATAACAGAAGGAGCAAAAGCTATGACCAAGGGCCGGACTACTACATGGCAGGAGCGAATCGATATTGTTCACTACTGTCTTGCTCATCAACATGACGATCATGCGACGGCAAGCCATTTTCAAGTGTATCAATGGGTTAAGAAATACAGGGATGGAGGGTAAGATGCCCTGCAGGATCGCCACGGTCGGAATCAGGCAGCAGAAGAGCTAACCGAAGCAGATCAGCAAAAGCTGGCAATGAAGAAGCTGGAGTATGAAAATGAGCGGCTTCGAGCGGAGAATGCATTTTAAAAAAAGTTACAAGAATTTCAAAGGAGGGGACGCCAACACCGACAGGAGAATGTCTACCTGGCCGTTCAAGCTGTTCAGCAAGAAGGGCATTTCAGCGTGCAGCTATTGTGTGAAATTGCCAAGATTCGACGCTCCAGCTATTACAAATGGTTGAATCGCAAACCCAGTTCCCGCGAGATAGAGAACCAAAACCTTGTGCCATGATCTCCATGCACGAGCAGGTCGGGAGCATCTATGGGTATCGTCGATTAACCCTTCATTTGCGTCGGCAGACCGCAATCGTCTTGTATTCCAAACGGTGAAAGCAGCCCTGAAAATGGCACGTGGAAGCAAGCCTATGCTTCATAGTGATCGAGGTTTTCAGTATACCTCTTTACGATTCAAGAAATTGTTTGGCAAGGAAGTGAACCAGAGCATGTCCCGAGTCGGCAGGTGCAATGATAATGGCCCAATGGAGGCTTTCTGGGGAGCCCTGAAATGCGAACGGTATTATCTGCGTACATACAGTACGTTTAAGGAACTCAAAAAAGACATTGAGGATTACATCCGTTTTTACAACAACGAGCGATTACAGGAAAAATTAAACAGCCTCAGTCCCATAGAATTCAGGACCAAGGCCGCTTAACTGATTTTTATTTTTTGTACTGTCTACTTGACGGGGTGCAGTTCAACAACGGCCACCCTTTTTGTTACTTCAGCATTTTTCCCATCCGCTTCGCCGCTTCCATAATCGGCTCGGCAAACTGTTTCATCACTTCTGTCGTCATTCGGTTGGACGGCCCCGATACCGCCACTGCCGCGACAAGTTTGCCATTCCGATTAAAGATCGGGGCAGAAATCGCAGCTGCGCCCAATTCCCGCTCCTCCACGCTCATCGCATAGCCGAGCTTGAGAATCTCTGCGAGCTGTTCCTGATACCCTTGGCGATTGACGGTTTCCGGCCAATTCGGATCGGCCAGCACGCTCTCCAGCACAGTGGGCTCATCAAAAGCAACCAGCACCTTGCTCGAAGCCCCGACTGCAAGCGGCATTCTCGCCCCGATCGGCGCTACCCGGCGGATCGCCTGGTTGCTCTGAACCGCTTGAATCCGAATGCGCTCCAACCCGTCCCGAACATACAGGCTGATCGTTTCGCCCAGCCCTTCGCGCAAACGCTCCATTTCCGGCAGCAAGATCGTTGCGGGGTCGTCCGAATGAGTCAGGTTGGCCGATAGCTCCCACACGCGGAACCCAAGTCGATACTTGTCCGTTTGCGAATCGCGCAGTACAAAGCCCTTGCTTTCCAAAGAGGCAAGCAGCCGGTGCACCGTGCTTTTGTGCAGGGAAATCCGCTTGGCAATCTCGCTCAGGCTCAGCTCGGTGGCGTCCGTAAAACAGAGCATGATATCCAGTGCCCGCTCCACGGCGCGAACCGTCGATTTTTGCTCATCCATCCGTACCACTCCACTCTTATGTCCACTCTCAACTGTTCTTTCCGTTTCATCTAGTGAAATCTCGTTCTAAAATTCAGTATACGCTACACGACTGTAACAGATCAAGTGAGGCTTTTGCCAATCTGTTACTTCGTCACTTCCGCAAGGCCCGGATTGTAACGTTTCATATAGGCAAAAATGTCGGCACCGCGCAAAAGCTCCACATCGAGGCTGATTCCCCGCTCGTCCAGATAGTTCTGCAAGGCTTCCGAACCGCGGGTAATCCTCTTGATTGCGGCGTCCGACAGCGTGAGCATGTAAGGAACCAGGAATTGCAGATACCAGGTTCCTTGCCGCTCTTCGGAAATATCGATCTCAAGCTCCACATCCGCATGGGAGAAGGCATACAGCTCATTGAAGATTTCGCCGAGCCTCGCTTCATCCGTGTTGGCAAGCGACACGCGCAGCACGCTTACGTAATATTCATCGTGAAACAGCACCAGCTCGTCGGTTATCGCACGGTATTTTTTGGCCACATGATCCATCAGGCATTAACCACCTTATCCAAAAGTAGAACACGATAATCCTATTCTATAACAGACTGGTTCCTTCTGTTAATGCCTGAGCGTCTTCGCGCGTGATCAATACCGCCCGCGGCTTACCGCCGGACTGTCCGGCCACATGGCCTTCCGCCTCCATCATCTCGATCAGGCGGGCCGCCCGGTTGTACCCGACCCGAAAACGGCGCTGCAGCGCGGAAGCAGAGGCTTGTCCCTGGTCTGCGACAAACAGCAGGGCCTCCAAATAAAGCGGGTCATCCCCTGCATCGAATGACTGGACTTGCTGCTCCAAATCTTCCTTGCTGAAATAATAATTCGGTTTGCGCTGCTTTTTGATCATTTGGGTTACCCGCTCGATCTCATCGTCGGAGACAAAATTCCCCTGCAGGCGAACTGGCGTCGTGCCGCTTTCCAAAAAGAGCATATCCCCGCGTCCCAGCAGCCGCTCCGCACCCGACTGGTCGAGAATCGTCCGCGAATCGATCTGCGAAAAGACCGCAAAGGCAAGCCGCGTCGGCACATTCGCCTTGATATTCCCCGTAATGACATCGACGGACGGACGCTGTGTCGCCAGCAGCAAATGGATGCCGCAGGCACGCGCCTTCTGCGCAATGCGGATGATGCAGTCCTCCACATCCTGCGGAGAAACCATCATCAGGTCGGCCAGCTCGTCGATGATGATGACGATGTATGGCAACGGCTCGTCTGTCGTCGTGTTATAGCGGTCGATGTCGCGCACGCCCGCATCGACGAAAGCCGTGTAGCGGCGCTCCATCTCCTCCACCGCCCATTTGAGCGAGGCTGTCGCCTGCTTCGCTTCTGTGACGACCGGCGTGATCAGATGCGGGAGGTGATTGTATGGTGCCAGCTCGACCATTTTCGGGTCGATCAGCAAAAGCCGAACCTGTTCCGGACTTGCCTTGAACAGGAGGCTGACGATGATCGAGTTGATGCAGACGCTTTTCCCCGATCCGGTTGAACCTGCGATCAGTCCGTGCGGCATTTTTTTGATGTCGGCCACGATCGGCTCTCCGCCGATGTCCATCCCGAGCGCGATCGCCAGCGGTGACGGATGGTTGCGGAATTTTTCCGATCCGATGATCCGGCTGATGAACACCGGCTCGCTCTTCTGGTTCGGCACCTCAATGCCCACGGCGTTACGCCCGGGGATCGGCGCCTCGATGCGGATGTCTTTGGCTGACAGATTCAGCTTGATGTCATCCGACAATCCGGTGATCTTGTTCACCTTCACCCCTGGGGCAGGCTGCAATTCAAAGCGCGTGACAGACGGTCCTTTGACGATGCCGACCACGTTTGCGTTCACGTTAAAATTGCCGAGCGTCTCTTCCAGCAGACGTTTTTGTTCATGCGTATATTCCAAATCATCCTCCGTCGCTTCCGGGCTCGGAATCAACAGATCGAGCTGTGGCGGATGATAGGTCGGCCTCAGCCCCTCGGCCTCGGTTGGCTCGGCGGCAACTGCCGGGATCGTCGGTGAAACCTCCTGCGTGGCAGCGACCTGGCGATCTGCCGAAAGCGCAGGGAATGGTTGGACCAGGGCGGTTTGTTCCGCATGATATGTTGCTTCCGCTGCAGTTGGCTGATGAAGTGCAGACGAAGCTGAATGCAATTCCTCGCCAGATGCTTCCTGCGGCTCCGGCGTCTCGATTTGCTGCATCACCCGGAAGGCGTCACGCTCCGTAAACGCCGACTGCGGATTCGCTGCAGCCATATCATCAGGAACGGCAGTAGCCCTATCAGAAAAAGCAGCATCTACCATCAGGCCATCATGACCGTCGTCTCCCGCTTCCTCACCCTGTTCCATTTCAGCCAGCTGCCAAGCAGCGCTTGCACTCCCTGCAATCTCTGCATGTCCCGCATACGGATCGGCTGCTTCCTTCATAAGCGGATCAGCTGGCAAGGACAGCGCTTCTGCCTGCTCCTCATCGTTCGATTCGAGGCGAACTGCCGCAACTTCCTCCATGGCCGGACGAACCATCGCTGCGCTTTCTGCCGCAAAGGCTTCCGCCTCGCTTATCGCCTC
Source organism: Brevibacillus fluminis (assembly GCF_052072235.1). Lineage (GTDB taxonomy): Bacteria > Bacillota > Bacilli > Brevibacillales > Brevibacillaceae > Brevibacillus_D > Brevibacillus_D fluminis_A. The sequence goes on from NZ_CM125436.1 coordinate 4,110,871, forward strand.
AACCGTCAGCTCCTCTGCGCCTGCTTCAAGGGGCGCCGTTTCAACCGGCTGATTCAGCCCGTTTTCTGCAGGCTGCTCCCCTTCATGGACTGCGATCGGTTTGTTTTCAAACAGCTTGCCGATATGAATTTGCAGCGGTTCCGGCGGTTGGAGCCGCGCGTGCTCGCGCGCTGTTGTTGGTTCGTCCGGTTGCGACGACGCATCGGGCGCGTCCGTGTCCTCCACTTGCGGAACCGATTGGCTTGCTTGGCTTTGTGCATGGTCTGTATGCCCCGCCTGCATCATCGGCTGACGATCAGCCACGGTATCTGCTTGCCGTTCGGTTTCTGGATGTACAACGTTTTGTACTTCCTCATGTGCAAAAACAGGAGGTTTCTCCGGTTCAGACGCAACCGCTGCGCTCAGCCCTTCTGGCGTCTGTGCACTGTGCACCGCGCCCCCATGTCCTGCATTGCCCAGCTCGAGCGCGCGGCCATCCGTTTGCTCCTCACTGATTGCGAGCCGCCCTGCTCCCAACGGCACTTCTGCAGCCGCATCATCGTTTCTTGCAGCGGTCTGTTCTTCGATTTTTTCACTCGATGTTTTGAGCGGCCAGAGCGGCTGCAACGGCTTTTCTTCCCTCCGCTGTGCCTCCTCTCTCTCCTGTCTGCGCTGCGGTTCGTCCGGCGTCCTCTTTTTCGGCGGCCGCGGGTCCACTTTGCCATAGATCGGCGAAAAAATTTCTGTCGGCTTGTACGGCTTCTTCGCTCCCGACTGATGCCGCGACTGCACAAAAACTTGCGGGCTCGTCGGCTGCTCCGCTGCCTGCTTAGCCTCCCGCTTATGCTGCTGGATCATCCGCTGCTGCTCCAACGGGCTCGCTGGCTCGTGCTTCCGCTGCCGTTCCCGTGCCGCTTCGCGCTCCGCCTGTCTTTGGCGATCGCCGGCACCGGTTCGCTCGGACCCACGCCGTTGATGATCCGTCTGCCCAGCCTTTTCGACTGGCCGCGACCGCTCTCGTCCGCCAAAGGCATCGACCTGCTGATGTGAGGTCGTCACGTCCGCATCCGTCTTTTGCTCCTTTTTCGCGTCAGGAATGACCGGAAAACGGAATTGCCGCGGCTTTTCCGGCAGTCTGCTCTCAGGCTGCACGCTCCCTTGCCTTTCCTTCGGATAAATGCTTTTCGCTTTCGCTTGAACCCGTAAATTTTGCCCATTTTGTGTATACTGCACCGGCTGCTGCGTCCGGACTTGCGTGTCTTGCTGCTCGTCCTCCCACTCCATGCCACGCACTGCATTCAATAAGTTTTTTAACCACGTCCACATGTGCTACGCCCCTCTAACAATTACTTCCCTGCTCTATGAATTCGGCGTTTTGCCTCAATTTACCCCTTGAAATTCGCTACTTTTAGTATAATCATAACGCAATTATGCGAATGAGTACACAAAAGTGGGGAAAGTCAGCATTCTCAGCCTTTCCCTTTTTTTCACAAAATGTGAAACATTTTTTTCAAAATGCCGTAGTAATAAGAGTAGGCTTATTTCAGCCTCGCCCCGCCATCGGTTTGGCGCGGGTTTCATTTTGCTGTTACATACAGAAGGAGGAAAACCTATGCTTAAAAAAGGGAGTTTCTTACTCCTGGCCATGTTGCTGCTCTTGACAGGATGTTCGGGACAAGCAGCGCTTGTCCGCGATTCTGTCGTTGCGACCATCGACAAGCCAAACTATGAATTCCAAGGTTCTTTGAAACTGCTTGCCGATGTAGACAAGCTGGAGAAACTGCCGGACGCTTCCATGACAAGCGACGAGAAAAAAGAAATGACCACCGTGCTTCGCGCGCTGGCAGCAGGCGTGACGCTCCAAGGCGTGCAAACCGATTTGCACCACGCGAAAATCACCTTTACCGCCAACGACGACAAGCCGCTCCGCGAAAAAAATCTGTGGACCGGCGACAAAAAAGCTGCTGCTGATCTGCTGATCGACGACACCAAGCTGTACGTCAAATCCCCGATCGATGCGAAATACTTGCTGATCGACAACACCAGCCCGTTGCAAAACACGGAAATCGACGCGAAAAAATTCAAAGATTTCCAAGATAAGCTGAACAAGCTGACGCTTGAATTCCTGAAAAAGTACATCTCCAAATACGGCTACACCTTGTCCCAAGTGAAAAACCTGGGTACGGAAACCGTCAAGCTGCCAAATGGCGAATCCGTTCAGGCAACTCACATCGCTATTTCGCTCGACATGAAAGAACTGATCAAAATGTTCTACTATACCGCAAATGATGCAACTGCCAACGCAGATGTGCGCGCATTTGCAATCGATGTTGCTACATTGTTCAGCAAGTTCGAACAAGACACCACCCCGCCGGAAAAACCGTTGACCGATGAGCAATTGAGAGCGGAAGCAACAACGTCCGTCGACATGGGCATCGCGTTCCTGAAAGGCTGGCTGGCGCAAACACAAAAAGATTACCCGGTAGACAAAGTCGTAGAATTGGCGAAACAAGAAGGCCTGCTCGCTGTCAATCTGGACTTTGATTACCTGATTGGCTCCGACAAACTTCCTGTCAGCCAAAAAGCAACGGTGAAAGTGACATTCGATCCAAAAGTGGAGACCGTCAAAGAGCCGATCACGATCGGTTTCGAGTCCAACAGTTTGGTATGGAACTACGGCAAAGCGCCGCAAATCGCTTATCCGAACGCAACTGAGGCTGTCACGCTCGATACGATCTACAAGGATGAAAAAGCGCTGGGCAACTTCAATGAAAAAGGCTACCTGTACGCGATCCTGAAATCCGTAAAGGAAAATCATGACGAGGAGCAAAAATACTGGGACGATCTTTACAGCGACGAAGGTGAAGCAGCCCCGGTAACCACTCCTGCAGCACCGGCGCCAACGAAATAATCGGTTTGACCTTAGAAAAAACAGCTGTCCGGCATATACCGGCAGCTGTTTTTTTGTTACAATATTTTATATGTCAGTTTTCTTAACAGAGGATGATAGAAATGAAAGGTAAACAACTGGAGTTCTGTCCCATCTGCCGCGCTGTCCTCGTTGCCCATACCAGCAAGCATTCCATCGTACTTTGGTGCTCACGCATCCCTTCCCATTTTCGCTGGGTACTGGAAAAATAAAACCCCGAGCGGCTGCTGTGTCGGCAACGCTCGGGTTCTTCCCTTATTCCGCAATCAATTTCCGCAGTTCTTCATGCAAAACACCGTTTGTTGCCAGAAGCGATGGCAGATGGGTCTCGTCAAACGGCTGATGTTGATACGGCGATCCGTCCCAATAGGTCACGCGCGCATTCGCCTCCTGGGCGATCAAAATGCCGGCGGCCACATCCATAATGCCGGATTTCTGCATCACGACATAGTCGATCCATCCGCGCGCCAACAGGCACCAGTCGAGCGCCGGTCCGACGTTGCGCATCAGCCGCTTCGTCTCCAGCATAAACGGCTCCGTAAATGCCAGCTCCTGCTCGCGCGTCACCGAATGGCGGCCGCGCACATACGTGCCCACAGCCATCTTCCGCTCAGCGCGTTCGTTTACGTGAAGCGGGTTGCCATTGAGAAACGCGCCCTTGCCTTTCTCCGCCCAAAACATTTGATCGGCGATCGGATTATAAACCACTCCGAGAACGATCTCCCCCGCGTGCTGCAACGCGATGGAGACGGAAAAATACGGATAGCCGATAAAGTAATTGTTCGTTCCGTCGAGCGGATCAATGATCCACAAGTATTCTTCCTCCCGATCCAGCGCGCCGACTTCTTCCGAGTAAATCGAATGAGCAGGAAAATGCCGGTGCAGCACTTCGATAATGCGCCGCTCGCTTTCCTTATCCTCCGGCAGCTTCACATCATTGTGCAGCTCTTCATCCGGTATCGATTTTTCATTGAAACATTCCTTCAAATAGCTTCCTGCTGCACGTGCGGCCTGTATGGCGATTTCAATCATGGTCAGGACTCCTTTACCGTTTCTCTCAATCATTTCCCTTGCACACCCTTTCTGTCATTCGCTATGATGAAGAGATCATCAGCCTGACGGAAGGAGGGAAGTGCCGATGAACGCAGATTTTATTCGCTTGAAAAACCTGGAAGGCGAGTTGAAGCTGACGCAGATGACGAACAGCTTGTCATGCTCCGTCACCAGCAAAGAGCTTGTCTTCCAGAAGCCGCACACCACATACCATCTCTTTCTGGCTGATATATTGAGTATGCTGCCTGTGACCGTCCCATCCAAAAATGTGTCATTTCGGCATCAGGCCGAATTTATTCGATCGGAATTTTCTTCCGACTATTACAAACTGACAGCAAAATGGGTGCGGATCGTCACGCGCTCCGGTGTCGTTGAGCGGGAGGACATGGAATTTATCGTTCCGCTCTCATCGAAAATGCTTGCCTATATTTCCGATTTGGGCGGCTTGCAGGCCATTTAGTCCTGCGGGCTTCCCAACAGCATAAAGGTTCCGGTGCCGTGCGCGATCAGTCTGTTCCGAAACCTCCTCTCCATTTTCCACTACCACACAAAATTCTTCAATCATCCTTCCCCCTCCAAAACTGTAAAAATTTAATGAAGCTGCCGTTTTTGGGATACGCTACTAGCGATTGCATCCGCGCACAGCGCGCGAATTCTTCCTACGAGGTCGTGCCCATGAAACAAGATACCATCTCTTCCTATCAACTCGGTACGCTATTGATGCTGACGATCGGCTTGTTGAATCATGTCATCATTATCCCCTTGCTTCTGGATGCAGCGGGGCGAGATGGCTGGCTTTCGGTTCTCATCGGGCTGGGACTGCTGGTCCCTTATATCCTACTGCTCCATTTCACAATGCGCAAATTGCAGATGCAGCATCCCTATGAATGGTTAAGAGCCCGCTACGGCACGTTTGTCGCTCGTTTGTACGCGACTCTTGCCAGCTTGTACTTGTTCTGGATGGCAGCACTCACATTGGCGGACACCGTCAATTGGACGCGAATTTCTTATTTTCCGCAGTCACCGGCTATTTTTTTGGCGATCTTGCTTGTTGGCCTCTGCTTTTACAACGCGCACAGCGGGATTCGCAGCATCGCTCTTTCCGCGGGGATCACGCTTCCCCTCGTCGTTCTTTTCGGCTTTTTTGTCATGTCAGCCAACATGCAGCACAAAGACTACAAGGATATCATGCCGATGCTGGAAAACGGGTGGGACCCTGTTTGGCACGGTGTCCTGTTTGTCTGTTCCAGTCTTGCCGAATTGACGATTATACTCTTCCAGCAGCACCATCTGCGCAAGCCGCCGAGGACGGGCGGCCTCCTGATGATCAGCGTGATGTTGGCTGGCCTGATTGTCGGCCCATTGCTTGGCTCCATCAGCGAATTCGGTTTGGATCGCGCTCAGTCGATGCGCTATCCCGCCTATGAAGAGTGGCGCCTGGTCAGCCTCGGACGGTATATCGAGCATCTGGACTTCCTCTCGATCTATCAGTGGCTGACCGGCGCCTATACGAGAATTTCCCTGACGATGTTTCTGATTCCCGATCTGTACATGGTTCCTGTAAGCAAAAAGCGCACAGCGATCATGGGCGGGCTCTTTTTGCTTTTGGCGGCAACGATTTATTTGCCGTATAACGATGTTATGTTTATCAAGGCGCTCAGCACGCTTCTTCCCGTCAGCATGATCCTCTCGTTTACGCTCGCCGTCACGCTTTTCGTGATGGTTGTGTTTGCCAAAAACAAAAGGACCGTCAGCTCATGAACGAACAGCTCCTCTTCGAACTGTTTGACGGTTGTGCAGATGTTTCCTTCAGCCGGTTGAAAATGGGGTTTGAGGACGATCATGCGTCTGCCCTGATCGTCTACTGCGATAGCCTTTGCGATCTGGAACAAGTCAACCGGTTGATCTTTCCGGCCATGCGGCGGCTTTCCGAGCAGCAATTGCCCCCAACGCTGTTCGATATTGAACAAGCGATTTCCTTGCCCCTCCGCATGTTTGACCCGGATGACATGGAGCATGAGATCGTGGACCGCGTCTTTGCAGGAGAGCTGCTGATTTACTGGCGTCATATCGATCGGCTGATGAGTCTCGACATGGCCAATCACCCCAAACGGTCGCCGGAAGAGCCGAATACGGAAATTTCGATCCGTGGGGCAAAAGATGGCTTTATCGAGCAAATCGGAGTCAATATCGGCCTGATCCGCCAACGGGTGCGCAGCAATTCGCTGCACTACCAGCAGTTCGTCATCGGCAAGCGGAGCCAGACGCGCGTCGGGATTATGTACGTCCAAGACATATGCGCTCCCGATCTCGTCGAACGAATCCGCGAGCGCCTCAACCAGTTTCAGATCGACGCCGTCATTTCCTCGACCAATATCGAAGAGTTTTTGGTCAAGCGGACCTATTCGTTTTTTCCCGAGGTCGCGTATACCGGGCGTCCGGACTATGCCGTCAGCTCCCTGATGTCCGGACGCGTGCTGATTTTGGTGGATGGCTCACCCACCGTCTTGATCGCGCCTGCGAATTTTACGTATTTGCTGTCCTCGCCCGAGGATACGCACAGCTTCTTTTATTTCGTTTGGCTGGAGAGGCTGCTTCGCTTTCTCGGCTTCATCCTTGCCGTTTTCCTGCCCGGCTTCTGGGTCGCATTGTCCACCTACCATCAGGACCAGCTGCCGTTTACCTTGCTTGCCACCGTTGTCGTGGCGCGGCAAGGAATCCCGATGCCTGTTCCGCTGGAGGCGCTGCTTATCATCATTTTGTTTGAGCTGTTTAAAGAAGCCGGTCTGCGCCTGCCGCTCGCGGTCGGCCAAACCTTGTCCGTGGTGGGCGGACTCATCATCGGACAGGCGGCGATCAGCGCCGGGCTCGCTTCTTCCGTCATGCTGGTTGTCGTGGCGGCGAGTACGGTGGCGACGTTCACGTTCACCAGCCAATCGCTTGTCGGCTCGATGAGCATCGTCCGGCTTTTCGTCCTGCTGCTCTCCTCCGCACTGGGCATGTATGGCTTCCTGCTCGCCTTGATGGCGATTATCACGTATCTGGTCAATTTGCGCTCTTTCGGCGTTCCTTATCTCGCGCCATTCTCGCCGTTGATCTGGCAAGATTTGTTCCGCTCGATCCTGACGATCCCGACCAAGCTGTTGAATTACCGCCCGAAGCTGCTCCGGACGAACGATCAAACAAGACAAGGAGAATGAGTGATGGCCTATCGTCACAAAATCGCCTTTGTGCTCCTCCTCTGTTCGACGCTTTTGTTAGGAGGCTGCTGGAACTCCAAGGAGATCGAACATCTTCGTTATCCCACAGCGCTCGGGATCGATTACCGCAACAACCAGTATGAAATTTATCTGCAGCTCGTCGATATTTCCGTCATTGCAAAAATGGAAGGCGGCGGCCGACGCACAGGGCAAGAAATGGTCGTGCTGAAAGGTGTAGGACGTTCCTTTGACGAGGCCGCGTTCAACATCTACTCGTTTACCCAGCAGCGCGTAAACTGGAGCCATATTCGCGCCGTGATCTTTGGTGAGGGGGCGCTCAAGCTGGGGCTGGATGTTTTTCTGGACAATTTTTCACGCTACGGGGAATTCCGGCATACGTGGTGGACATTCACGGCGCAGAGCAATGTCAAAGACTTGCTGCTGCTCTATCCGACGATGAACACGCCGGCCATCTTTTCCCAATTGGGCGACCCGACAACCGTCTTTCGCCAAAGCTCCTATATCCAGCCCGTCATGCTCAATCGATTCGAGGCGCAGCTGTACGAAAAAAGCGTGACGACAATTTTGCCGCGCCTTTCCACACAGAACGAAAAAGTGTACACGACATCGAAATTACGGAAACACCCGGTGCTCACGCGCAACGGCGTCTGCGTGCTGAGCAAGCGGAAATGGCTGGGCTGCCTGTCCGTCGCGCAAGCAAGCGGCCTGCGCTGGATGTCGACCAAAACAGTCCGCACGCCTGTCAACCTGTTTGAAGGGAAAAACCCGATCGCCGATCTCGTCTTTGAAGACCCCCGCCCCACCATCACCTACCGGATGAAAGACGGCAAGCCTTATTTCACGATCAAAGTGGAAACGTCGGGCAGCCTGAGCGATTTGAACCAGCAAACAAGCGTGAGCAAACTGGAAAAAGAGTCGGCCAAGCTCATCGAGAAGCAAATCCGCGATACGTATTTGCATGGACTGAAGATGCACGCAGACATTTTCTCCTTTTCCAGAATCATGTACCGCCAAAATGTGAAGCTGTGGAAAACATTACAAAAAGACGGCCAACTGCAACTGACGCCCGCTTCCCTCGAAAAAATCGAAGTGAAAGCGACGCTGAAAAACTCCGGCGAATTGAAGTTTGTCCACTGATAACCCGCTCGCTTCACCCAAACGGAACGGTCCGTTTGGCGGCCTGTCCTGAACGAATGTTCAGATTTTTTAGGTTGTTACGCAGCACTTTAAAGTGGTAAGATAATTTGAAAAACCGGATTCGCCAAATAGGAAAGGAAGTTAACCATTATGCCAAAACGTAGAAGCGATATGATCAAAAAAGGCTTTGACCGTGCACCGCACCGTAGCTTGCTGCGTGCTGCCGGCGTAAAAGACGAAGATTTCGACAAACCATTTATTGCGATTTGCAACTCTTATATCGACATCATTCCCGGCCATGTCCATTTGCAAGAATTCGGCAAGCTGGTAAAAGAAGCGGTTCGCGAAGCAGGCGGCGTGCCGTTTGAATTCAATACGATCGGCGTCGACGACGGAATCGCCATGGGCCACATCGGCATGCGCTACTCCCTGCCAAGCCGTGACATCATCGCGGACAGCCTGGAAACCGTTGTCGCTGCGCACTGGTTCGACGGAATGATCTGTATTCCGAACTGCGACAAAATCACGCCGGGCATGATCATGGGCGCCCTGCGCGTCAACATCCCGACGCTGTTCGTGTCCGGCGGTCCGATGAAAGCCGGTAAAACGAGCGATGGCCGCTCCATTTCGCTTTCCTCCGTATTCGAAGGCGTTGGCGCGTACCAAGCAGGCAAAATCAATGACGCACAGCTGGAAGAGCTGGAGCAATTCGGCTGTCCGACCTGCGGCTCCTGCTCCGGCATGTTCACCGCCAACTCGATGAACTGCCTGTGCGAAGCGCTGGGACTGGCGCTGCCAGGTAACGGTACGATCCTCGCGATTTCCGAAGAACGCCGCGAATTGATCAAGTCTACTGCAAAACATTTGATGGAACTGATCGATCGCGACATCAAGCCGCGCGATATCGTGACACTGGAAGCGATTGACGATGCGTTCGCATTGGATATGGCGATGGGCGGCTCGACCAATACCGTTCTCCATACACTGGCGATCGCGCACGAAGCAGGGCTCGAATACCCGATCGAGCGCATCAACCAGGTCGCAGAGCGCGTGCCGCACATTTGCAAACTGGCGCCAGCTTCCGACTACCATATCGAGGATTGCCACAATGCAGGCGGCGTGACCGCAGTGCTCAACGAGCTGTCCAAAAAAGAAGGCGCGCTGCACCTCGACCGCATCACCGTCACCGGCAAAACGCTGCGCGAAAACATTGCGGGCCATGACATTACCGATACCGATGTCATCCGTACCCTGGACAATCCGTACAGTGCGAAAGGCGGCTTGGCTGTCCTGTTCGGAAATCTCGCGCCAGAAGGCTCCATCATCAAAACAGGCGCGGTTGATCCGTCGATTCGCCGCCATGAAGGTCCGGCAATCTGCTTCGATTCCCAGGATGAAGCATTGGCTGGCATCGCCAACGGCAAAGTAAAAGAAGGGCACGTCGTCATCATCCGTTACGAAGGGCCAAAAGGCGGCCCCGGTATGCCGGAAATGCTCGCCCCTACCTCGCAAATCGTCGGTATGGGACTCGGGGCCAAAGTCGCTTTGGTCACCGACGGACGTTTCTCCGGCGCATCCCGCGGGATCAGCATCGGCCACGTATCGCCGGAAGCGGCAGAAGGCGGCCCGATCGCATTCGTACACGATGGCGACATCGTCAGCATCGATATGGAAACCCGTTCCATCGAACTGAAAATCTCGGAAGAAGAAATGGCGAGCCGCAAAGCGGAATGGAAAGGCTTTGAGCCAAAAGTCAAAACCGGCTTGCTCGCACGCTATTCCAAGCTCGTGACAAATGCAAGCAAAGGCGGCGTCCTGAAAATCTAAAGCTGTCTTTCCAACAACAAATCCCCGGCCTTGCCAACCTGTTTGGCGAGCACCGGGGGTTTTCCTTTTCCACAACGCACAAAAGCTGCCGGGCCGGATCGCTCGACAGCTGTTTTCGTACATGGCTTATTGGGCCATCTGATTGACGGTTCCTCTCGGGTAGAGGACGTTCACATGATCAATCGTCGGGTCAGGAATCGCTGTGGTCGGCAGCGGGAATACCACCTTGAGCTGATAATCCGGGCTGACTTGGTAGACCTCGATTTGCTGATCGCCGATCTTGACGGTTTCCGTCGGTTTGCCTAACGTTTTCAACGCTTGCGATTTCGTGATTTGACGGAGCTGGTAATCGTACGAACGGATCTCGACGATTTGATCCCCTTTGTTGCTGGCAAGCACGACGCTTTTATCCGGGAACACCGAGTACAGCAGGCCATTGACGAAATCTTGGCGGGACGGCTTGCCCCATTCCCGTTGCATCTCATCGATCATCGACTTGCCTACCGTAACCGGAACTTCAAGCAGCTGGCCTTTAGCCGCGTTCGTCTTCAGCTCGCCCAGCAGCTCGTCTGGCGCTCGCTGTGCCATCAGATTGACCGCGCCTTGCGGATAGCGGACAACGACGTACTGGATCGCAGGATCAGGCTTTTGCTTGGTTGCCGCGGGGAATACGACCTCGAACAAATACTTGTCGTTCGGTTTGTAGACGTAGACGGTCTGGTCGTTGATCGTCGTATGAATGCTGTGCGGCAGCCCTAACGCTTGCTTGGTCTGCTTCATCGTCAATTTCGTCAGAGCCGGGGTCTGGTACCGAATCTCGACGACCTGCATGCCTTTGTTAAAGCCGATATCCAGCCCTTTCTTGGTGTAGGTGTTAAAGGTGAGACCATCTTCGAAACGAGTCGCGTCAGGCTTGCCCCACTGTTTTTCATACGTGTCAATCGCCGAGTTCTCGACGGAAATGCCGCCCTTCTCCACCTGCCCTTGGCGCGACAGCGCAAACAGCTGCTTGAGCAGCGAGCCGTCTCTTTCAGCGGTTGCGATCGGGGCAGCCGGATCGGATTGGGCCGGTGGCACCTGATTTTGCGTAGGCACAGGCGATGGCGTCGTGGCAAGCGACGGGTCAGGCTGTTTCGCGGTAACCGACTCCGGCAGCGGCGCTTGCGCTACCTGCTGGTCCTGATGCTTCATCACGGACGCGCCGACCCATACCGCGCCGACGAGCGCGCATACCGCGATCCCTTTGCCGAGGAGAGAGAATGATCCTCTCGTGCGCGTCTGTCTCATGTAGCGTTTTTCCTCCTGCATGACGTTCTCCAGTATTTGTTGCTTTTTTTCCTTGTCCAGTGAAAATCCCGGCAGTTCCCGAAGCTTTTGCAGCAATTCCTGGCCTGTTTTATCGGACATGCTTGATCAACTCCCTTTCATCCGCATAATCGCCCATCTGTGCTCTCAATGCTTTCATCGCGCGGTGCATCGTAACGTTGACTTTGTTCTCGCTGCAGTCCAAAATTTCAGCGGTTTGGGCCGCTGACAGCTCCTTGATTCCGCGCAGGATCAGCACCTCGCGATAGTTGGGCTTGAGCCGGGACAAGGCTGCATACAGCTGCGCCTTCTCTTCGCCTTGCGTCACGATTTCATCGGGGGCTTGCTCATTGGCCTGCACGTTTGCAAGCCAGCTTTCGGGCAAAAAGCTCCACCTGCGATTTTTTCGCGCGAAGTCGATCGCCGTATTGCGCGCAATCGTCAACAGCCACGTTTTGGGATGGGAACGCCCTGCAAACGTCTCATAGGCTTTGAGCGCTTTGATAAACACTTCCTGCACCATATCTTCCACGTCTCTGCTGCCTGTGTAATATACCAGGTACCGGAATACGTCATCACAGTAGAGTTCAAACAATCGCTTGATTGATTCTTGTCTGTCCACTTGTTCCTCCACCTTGTTGATTGGTTGGTATGGAATTAGACGATACCATGTTTCGGATATTACACTTTCCGCGAAAAAATAAATAGTTGCTGTAGTGGAGGCCCGGGGATTTTCGGAAACAAGTTGCGCGGCGCTGTTACGATGCCTGCTGGGGGTCTGTGATGACCGGCTCCGCGGAAAAAGGGAAACTGCGCCCCAATGCCACACGCTGCGCGGCGGGAGTATCTCGATGATGATAGGGGGCGCAAAAGATGTTTCCCTTTTCCGCTACGCCTGAGCGGGCATCGTAAAGGCGCCGCTCCACTTATTTCCGAAAATCCCTTTGCTGCTGGTCTTCCTTATACGGCTCCTTTCCTTTTCAATAGAATCATTTACCAAAACAAAAAAACTTCTATTGAAATGATCTTCAATAGAAGTTTTTCCATGAATCGCCCCGATGTTGCGTGCGGGGGAAAGTTTTTTCCGTTATTTGTTCATTTTTTCCCACATGGTCGGGGCTTCTTTGCCGACGGTTTGCATCAAGAGTTCGTACAGATTGGTGCTGCCGCGCTCTTCCGGGGACAGGTTGCGCTCCGCCAGCGTGAAAAGGTCATCGATCGTCAGCTGCTTGTCCCGCAGGGTGCGCATCGCCTTTTCCCATGCGACCGTGTGCGGACCGTGGTAATCGCGCAGCGTCTCCCATTTGGTGCGGTCGAGCTTGAGGCAGCATTCGAACATGTCGCCGACGACATCGACGGTTGCGCCTTGTGCGCCGCGCTCGAACAAGCGTTGGCGGAACACGTTTTTGATCAGTGCTTCTTCGCTGAATTCCATCAAAAACGGCGGCATGATATAACCGACTGGCAAGAGCGAACGCGCTGCCTGGAGCTGCTCGGAAGGGCGTTCCGCATCGCGTTTGGTCAATTCAACGACTTCCTGGATCATCGGCATCGCGCGGTCGATGTAGGCTTGCGGGTCTCTTGCCTCCGCCGGAACCTCATAGCCCCACGGCAAATTGGCGCGCTGCCCGCCTGCGATACGCGATGGACGTCCCACCGTATACGTCACCAAGTGATCGTACACCGGCTTGCCCACGCCGACGAACATGAACAGGATCGACTCGCCGCGGATCGGTTCATACGAATGGTGCGCCTTGACCATTTTGGTGAGAAAGCGCTCCTTGTTCGCCATATCATCGTATTTGCCCAAATACAGCGCCGCTTTGAACGCGGAGTAGGCTCTGTTCGTATCGGTGGCCCGCAGCGCGATGATGCGCCCGGACTGCACCACCTGCTGGCCGCCTTCTTCTTCCAGCTGTTGAATCGCGCGCTCTATTTGAACCAATGCCGGCTCTACCCAATCACCGAAATGGACCCGTCCATTTTTTTGCAATTCGTCTCTATTTAATTGAAATGCCATGAAGCTTCTCCCCTTCCATCGTCATACCTCATCTATTGTACCACATCAAAGCCAAATCTTTTGTCTTGCAATCCGATCAGCTTAGATTATAAATTGGTATAGATAGTGAGGCAGTTAAGGAGGAACTTATGCGTTTACGAAATATTCCTGGCGCTGAGGAAACATTGCGCCAATACCCTGTATTTGTCGCCAGCCCGACCTTGTTGAAAGGAAAGTGGCGCGAGCATTTTGGCAATGACAACCCGATCCATGTCGAAATCGGCTGCGGGAAAGGCCGTTTCATCACGACGCTGGCCGCGCGCCATCCGGAACGCAATTTCATCGCCATCGAGCTGAAGGCTGAAGTGATTTTGCGCTCCGCGCAGAAGACCGAGATGCAGACCATTCCCAATTTGGCGATGGTTCAGTATAATGCGGCGATGCTTTCCGACCTGTTTGCGGAAGGCGAACTCGCCTGCATTTATCTCAATTTCAGCGATCCGTGGCCAAAGGCGCGCCATTACAAGCGTCGTCTCACCTATAAAACGTTTCTCGCGCTGTACCGCAGCGTGCTTGCACCAGACGGCCACATCGAGCTGAAAACCGATAACGAAGGCTTGTTCGAGTTTTCGCTCAACCAATTTGCCAACGAAGGCTTTCAGCTGCACAACATCACCTTCGACCTGCATCGGTCCGCACAGGCAGAAGGCAATGTGATGACCGAATATGAACAGCGTTTTTCCGAGCGCGGCCAACGTATTTACCGCACGGAAGCGTTCGCTACCCCTCGTCAAACAGATCTGTCAAAAACCGCTGCCGATTCTCCAGAAAGCGGCGCGTAATCTGATAGTGATCCGTCTCTTCGTAGGCGATCGCTCGCAGCGGGGCCGAATCAAAGGATAAAATCTGTGCCCCCGGATACCCCAACAAAATCGGAGAATGGGTCGCAATGATAAATTGCGATCCTCCCTCCCTCTCCAATCTCCGCATGACCGCGAGCAGGGAAAGCTGTCGCGCCGGCGATAGCGCCGCCTCCGGCTCGTCCAGCAAATAAATTCCCTTTTTCCCGAATCGATGTGTGAACAACGCCAGAAATGCTTCCCCATGCGACTGCTCGTGCAGCGACTTGCCCCCATACGCTTCATAGCCTCTTACTGCCAACCGTGCCGTTTCATCGACATGGCTGGCAAATTGATAAAAGCTCTCCGCCCGCAAAAAGAAACCTTGCGTCATTTTCGGCAGCCAGGACAGCCGGATGTAGTCGCCAAACGCCGCTTCCCCCCGGTCAACATGATAATAATTGTTGCGCCCCCCGCTCCCGGTGTTGAACTCGCACTGGTACGCGATCGCCTCCAGAAGCGTCGATTTGCCTGATCCGTTCTCGCCGACAAAAAATGTGACGTTGCGGGGGAATTCAATCGTATCGACTTTTGCCAATGACGGAATCGTAAACGGATAGTCCTGACTTTTCTCGGGAAATTGGTCCCGCAAAATCGTTACGCTTTTCAAGTACATCTGTTTCCTTCCTCCTCGCCTAAACTTGTTACCAGTTCTTTCCGATACTTTCGGTAGGGGGGATAGCTGGTGACCAAAACCGATTTTCTCCAAGCCAAAGCTACGTATTTAATCGCCAATCCCACAGCGGATGAATTCACGTTTTACACGCATTTTGTGACGGCTCACCCGACGCTTGCGATCGGCTGGCTGATGCTTGGCCGCGAGTTCGAAAAGCGCGGCGAGCCGGACAAAGCATTCGATGCGTACCGGCGGGCCATGCACAGCCGGAAGCGCGATTCCTTCAGCGAAGAGGCTCGAGTAGCATACCAGACGATGCTGCGCACGCGAAAAGAGAAGCGCAGATCAGCATGGGTATGGCTGCGACGCGGTCTGTTGACCTTGTTCACCTTGCTTGCCGTCTCGCTTCCTGCAGCCAACCGCAGCGGGGAACAGGCGCCACCCGCTCCTGCAGCGTCAAGCGCGGAACAGACGCCCGGCAAAAAAATACCGCTGCGTCATACAGAAGTCATCGCGGTGTCCGGCTCTGTCTCCAACGATCAGCTCGCCGTACAAATGAAGCGCTATTTGCAATCGCGCCGCACGTATTACGACCATCCGTATACGGTCATCGCCGTCCCGGAGGAAGAAGGCATTCCGCTTTATACCCCTTTGCCGTTTTACCAACCGCAGCGGATGCGCGGCATCGTGACCTATGATCCTTCCAGTGATACGATTACGGATGAAAAATGGTTTCACGCCGCTTGCGATTGCGGCGATGATCCGCTGGCAGCGAGCGCGCGCAAGGCGTTCCATGAAGAGCGCGTTGCGCTGGAAGAGACTCTGACGCTCCGCAATGCCCTGTACCGCACCTACCAGCGCACGGGAAAACTGCCTGAGCGGTTGGATGATTTGGCCCGCCCCTATCCGGCGAACAGCCTCCCGGCAATTCCTCAGCTCCTGGTTCCTCCGAAGCAGGCAGGGGATGGCGCACCACAGAGGGCGCTGCCGGGCGAAGCGAGGTACAT
The DNA here is from genome assembly GCF_052072235.1 of Brevibacillus fluminis. Lineage (GTDB taxonomy): Bacteria > Bacillota > Bacilli > Brevibacillales > Brevibacillaceae > Brevibacillus_D > Brevibacillus_D fluminis_A. Next base: position 4,126,843 of record NZ_CM125436.1, read on the forward strand.
CGATTTTCCGTATCATCCGGATGCGCTCGTGAGCGACAACGTCTGGAAAAGCATGAGCAAGGTGCTCCCGCTTCCTTTTTATCCGGAACCGGCCATCCCGTTCGAGCCGATGCAGCTGTTTGTCCAGCAAAAAATGTTCAAGCTGCAGGTGATGAGCGGTCCACATCTGGTGCGGCAATATCCGATCGGAATCGGCAGAGAGGAACGGACGCCCGAGGGGTACTTTGCCATCCTGCAAAAAATCAGCCAGCCCGGCAGTGCGACCAATGCGTACGGGACGCGCGGCATGGTGTTTACGAGCGCGAACCATGCCATCCACGGCACCAACAAGCCGGAGAGCATCGGGCACGACGTCTCGCTCGGCTGTATCCGGCTGCACAACGCGGACGTTGAGGAGCTGTACTCGTTTGCGTCGCCCGGGACGGAGGTCATCATCTCCGATCAACCGAAGCCGCAGCTGAATTGGAAAAATCCGTCCCGGTTTTATTTGCCGACGGATGCCGATGAAGAGACGCCTGGCATCGTCTATCACTGGTTGAATTGATGATACAAAAAAAGGGCTACTCCGCATCATGCCTGATGACTGCGGACTAGCCCTTTTGTATGTCAGCTTATTCTTTCATTTCGCTAAGCTCTTCTTCTTGCTTGTTATCCCCTTCGGGATACCAATGATCCAGCACTTTTCCTTGCAGCACTTTGCCGCGGATGAACTCGGCCTGCGCCTCGGAAAATTGCGGTGTCCAGTCAATGCCCAATTGATCGGCAAGCTTGACGACGGTAAGCAGCTCTGCCCATGCAACATAACGTTTGTACCAGAAGAACTGGGGTTGCTCATTCATATACGGGTACAAATCATCGAATTCGGTATGTTTGCAATCAAGCGCACGTTCAAAGTATATCTTTGCTGACGCTAGTTTTTCTCCAAAGAATTCGTTAAGATTCACTTTTGCAAGGTCTGCCATCGCTATTCCCTCCCGTCGTGCATTCCTACTCTTTTCTTTATTGTAGCATGTGGCGGCTGCGCTGAAAATAGAAGATGCTTGCTAATTTGAATCCTGGCTGTCGCGATCCTTGTGCTTCTTCTTGCCCTTCCCTGTTTCCTGCGGCTGCTGGTCCGCCGGCTGCTCCTGCTGCGTGCTGACGTCCGGCGTGCCGCTCGGCGTTTGCTGGAAATCGGCCGGCGGCTGCGTATCTGTGCCAGTCGGCGGAATCGGCTGCCCCTGATTGTCCACGCCCGGCTGTCCCGTTTGGCTGCCATCTGACGGCTGATTCGGGTCGCCTGGCTGTTGCCCCTGGTTATCCACTGGCGGCTGTTGATCGCCCTGGCCATCGGTTTCGCCTTGGTTCTGGTCATCATGCTGCTTCGCATCTTCCAGCAATTTATCCAGCTTGGCTGTATCGATTTTGGCCGGATTGGATGGAGGGCCTTCCACGCCTTGGGCGTCGCGCGGGATGACCAGATACGAGTACATCGTCGGTTGTGTCAGCGTGTCGACATAGGACGTGTCCTTCACATCTGCCGCAATCAGCTCTTTCTTATCAATCGAATCGGTGAAACGGTAAATGTCATACGTCACGTCCGAGCCCTCGTTGCCGATCCAGCTCAATACCACTTTCAGCTTGTCGCCATCGATCGTCAAATCCGCAGCAAGCTGTGGTCCGGTTACTTGCTGTTCCGGCGGCTGCTCATCTTTCGCGCCATCCGGGCGGGTAAAGCCTTTGGATTTGACGCCTGCCAGTGCCTCCGTCATGACCTTGGAGAACATTTTCGCCGGAATGCCGCTTTCCTTGCGCATGACATGGCTCTTATCCTCGGTATCGAAGCCCATCCAAACCGCACCCAAATATTCCGGGGTATAACCGACGAACCATGCGTCCTTGTCAGCACCGTTGACCAATGTCGACTGCGTGGTTCCCGTTTTCCCGACGACATCGAAGCCTTTGATCCGGGCGTTTTTCCCGGTTCCGTATTGTACGACGCCTGCCAGCAGTTGGTGCATATCCCAAGCGGTTTGGGGGGAAATGACCTGTGTTTGCTCAGGCGACACCGATTTTTCAAAGCCCATCTTTTCATTGGAAATCTTTGTAATGACGTAGCCTTTGGACATTTTGCCCCCATCGGCAAAAGCGGAGTAGGCTTGCGCCATCTCCAACGGCGATGTCCCTTTGCTCAAGCCGCCGAGTGCGATCGCCAGGTTGCGGTCGTTTTGCGGGTCGAGCTGGATGCCGAATTTTTTCAAGTAATCGAGCGAATTGCTGACTCCGATTTCATTCAGCAGCCACACAGCCGGCACGTTGATGGACTGTGCCACGGCATCCTGGATGGAGATCGTTTCGCTGTATTTGTTGTTGTAATTTCGAGGTTCATAACCATTGAAATTTTGCCGCATGTTATTCAATTGGCTGTACAGGTTGGCTTTCCCCATATCGATCGCCGGGGCATAGACGGCAATCGGCTTAAACGTCGATCCCGGCTGTCTGCGCATGTCGGTCGCATGGCTGAAGCCTTTGTGCACATAGTTGCGGCCGCCCATTATTCCGGCGATCCCGCCCGTATGCTGGTCAAGCACGACCATCGCGCCCTCGACCTGCTGCTTCGGTCCATCGGGCGGGAAGTTGTTTGCGTCCTTGAACTGCTTGATCATGGCATCCTGCACCTTGGTGTCGAGCGCGGTGTAAATGTTCCATCCGCCGCGGTACAGCATCTCTTCCGGCACGCCGTATTTGTCTTCCGCTTCCTGTACCACGTAATCGATGTACGCTTCATAGCCTGGCTTGATCCCGGCTTCCGTCGGGTTTTTGCGTGTCGGCAGCGGCTCGGCTTGCGCTTGCTGCTTTTGCTCCGCTGTAATGTACCCTTGCTCGCTCATCAGCCGCAAGATGGTGTCGCGGCGCTCTTTCGCCAGTGCCGGCTTGGCAAACGGCGAATAGGTGGACGGCGCTTTTGGAATCGCAGCCAGCATCGCCACTTCCGCGTTATCAAGCTCGTTAACGTGCTTGTTGAAATAAAGCTGGGAGGCGGCTTCGACACCGTAGACGCCATGCCCCAGGTAAATTTTATTCAAATACATCTCCATGATTTCATCCTTGGAGTATTTGCGCTCCAAACTGATGGCGATGCTCATCTCTTTCGTTTTGCGCCAGAATGTTTTCTCATGCGAGAGAAACACGTTTTTCGCCAGCTGCTGGGTGATCGTACTTCCCCCTTCAGCCATCGAGCCTTGCTGAACGTCCTTGATGATCGCTCCGGCCACCCGGAACAAGTCGACGCCGTTATGCTCGAAGAAGCGTCTGTCCTCGACCGCAACGAACGCGTTGATCAGGTTCGGCGGCATTTTGCTGATCGGCACATAGTCGCGTGTCTCCTGAACCGCCAACGTACCAACCGGCTGGTTGTTTTTGTCATAAATCACGGAAGCTTCCGTTTTGATATCCTCCAGTTTTTGCGGGTCAATGAGTTGCTGACCTGCATACAGTAGCGCGAAGTATCCCCCAAAGATGCTCAAGAGAAGAAAGACGAAAAACGAGATGACCAAAAGCGGCAACTTGCTTTTCTTTTTTCTCTTGGTTTTATTTGCTGCCATTTGTGACCTCCTGGTTTCTATCCTCTATACAACCAATATAGACGAATCATCTGTGAAAAAGTTTCAGGGCAGTCGCCGTCCCGATACTATCATTTCACATGTCACACCGTTTGTCATTAAAGGAATCTGAGAAGCGAAACAGCAAGACAGATCGAAATATTCCCACAAATGAGTCGTCCATTCTCAAAAGCGGGAAGTTTTGATCACTTTCATCTGCCGCTGTTTTTCGCAAATCCCTTGGGCGGCACGGTCTTTCGTTTTGCTGACAATGCTGGCATATCCCTTGCTTATGTAAGAAGTGACAGGTATGATGGATAGTTAGAGGTAATCCCAACATCGAATTTGGTACCCTACCACTACACGACGGAAGGAAGGTATTTGTGAAAAAGAATCTGAAAAAATGGACAAGCCTGGCTGCCACGATGCTGCTCGGCGCTTCCCTCATTGCCGGCTGTTCGTCCGGCAGCACTCCGAACGAAACGGCGAGCGATGCAGGTACAGGTGCAGCTGCCGGCTCCAAAGACGACGGGCTATCCAAAGAACTCAACCTGTTCATCTGGTCCGAGTACATTCCGCAAAGCGTGCTCGATCAATTCCAGCAAAAGTACGGCGTCAAAATCAACTACGCGACCTATGCATCTAATGAAGAGATGTTTGCCAAGCTGGCGGTCGATTCCTCCAGCTATGACTTGTCCGTCGCCAGCGGCTATATGGTCGAAGCGATGAAGAAGCAAAACCTGCTTGCGGAAATCGATCATGCGAACATTCCGAATTTGAAGAATGTCGGCAAAGAGTTTTTGACGACCCCATCCGATCCGGAGTCGAAATTTTCCGTTCCTTATCTGTGGGGAAATGTCGTCATCGCAGTGAACACCGACAAAGTGAAGATTCCGATCAAAGGCTACAAAGATTTGTTCAATCCTGAGCTGAAGCAGCAGCTCGTCGTCCTCGATGACGCGCGCTCGATGATCGGACTCGCGAATATCATGCAGGGCAAATCGATCAATGAGACCGATTCCGCCGTCTTGCAAAAATCAAAGCAGCTGTTGATCGACCTGAAGCCGAACGTGAAAGCATTCGACAGCGACAGCCCGAAAACGCTCCTGCTCAATGGCGAGGCGACCGCCGGGATCGTGTACGGGGCGGAAGCTTCCTTGGCGCGTCGCGAAAATCCGGCGATCAAAACGATTTTGCCGGAGGAAGGCTTCGAGCTGTGGCAGGACGATTTCGTCATTCCGAAAAACAGCCCGCACAAGAAGACAGCCGAAGCGTTCATCAACTTCATTCTGCAGCCTGAAATCAGCGCGGAAATTTCCAAGGAGTTCCCGTATGCGAATCCGAACATGGAAGCGCACAAGCTGATGGACAAAGCGATTCTGGAAGACCCTGCTGTCTATCCTCCGCAAGAAGATATGAAGCGCGGTCAATACATGGTCGATCTGGGCGAAAAATCGCAAGAACTCGACCGCATCTGGTCGGAATTGAAACTGCAATAATGACACCGAGAGCTGCTGCATGGATTCATGGCAAACAGAAACCAAATGGTATCAGGGGGAACATTGCATGAAGAAAAGAACATTCTCGGGTGTTTTGCTGACCGCACTGCTTCTTGGCGCGGGTTTTGCCCAAGCGGCGCCGGCTGCTCCGGCTCCGGCACAGGTCAGCGAACATGCAGCAGATCTCGTGTTTCAAAACGGCAGCGTCTATACGGTGGACAAAAACAGAAACTGGGCCCAAGCCGTAGCCGTCAAAGGCGATACGATCGTGTTCGTCGGCTCGAATAGCGACGTTCGCGCCTACATCGGCCCGAAAACGAAAGTGGTCGACTTGGCCGGAAAGATGCTCTTGCCCGGATTTTTCGACGCGCATGCCCATGCGAGCGAGACGGTCAAGCAGGTGTTCCAGGTCAATCTGTTCGGGCTGGAATCGGTCGATGCGTACAAAAAGGCGATCAAGGATTTCATCGCGGCCAATCCGAAGCGCACGTTCATTACCGGCATGGGCTGGAGCAATACCGTCGTTCCGGGGAAAGGGCCGGATAAGGCATGGCTTGATGAAATCAGCAAGCAGATCCCGATCGTCTTGACCTCGGAAGACGGCCACTCCTACTGGGTCAATTCAAAGGCGCTCGAACTCGCGAACATCACCAAAACGACCAAAAATCCGGCCGGCGGCATCATTGAGCGGGATGCCAATGGCGATGCGCTGGGGACGCTGCGCGACAGTGCGAAAGACCTGCTTGACGGCTTGATCCCCGCCACGACCGTCGACGAGTACACCAAAGGCTTGGAGATTTTCGAAAAGATGGCGAACGAGCGCGGCATCACCGGCGTCCACGAGCCGATGGTCGGCGGCAAGCCGGTCATCGAAGCGTACAAAAACCTGGAGAAAGCGGACAAGCTCACCATCCGGTTCCGCAATTCACTGGTAGCGGACCCTGCATTGGGCATGTCGCAGGTCCCCGATCTGGTCAAGGTGCGCGAGGAGAACAAAGGCCCTCTGTTTCAGGTGAATACGGTGAAAATCTTTTTGGATGGCGTCATTGAGGGCAGCACCGGCTATTTGAAGGAAAAGTACCACAACGTCGATTCGCACGGTGAAGTCATCTGGGACCCGTTTACGTACAAAACGACTGCTGCCGCCCTGGATCATGCAGGCTTCCAGCTCCACCACCACGCAATCGGTGACGCAGCGGTCGCTCTCGCGCTGGATGGCATCGAATTCGCCGAAGCGGAGAACGGCAAACGCGATGCGCGCCATGCGATCACGCATATGCAGCTGGTGAGCCCTGAAGATGTGCCGCGCTTCAAGAAGGACGGCGTCGTGGCGGTCGCCCAACCGTTCTGGGCGTTCAAGGAGCCGGGTTATTACAACGACATCCAGGTGCCTTATCTCGGTCAAGAGCGCGCGGAAAAAGAGTATCCGATCAAAGGCCTGATCAATCTCGGCGTGCCGCTCGCCTCCTCAAGCGATTTTCCCGTAACACAGGAATTCGGTCCGCTGCATAGCATTGAGACCGGCGTGACCCGCTTGCCTGAAGGCTCTGCCTCCACTGATCCGGCCGACATTTTGTGGCCCGAGGAACGGGCGACGCTCGCCGATATGATCGCCAGCGTGACGATCAATGGCGCCTATCACAACTTTGTCGACGACATTACCGGCTCGATCGAGCTTGGCAAAAAAGCGGATTTGGTCGTGCTCGACAAAAACTTGTTCAACATCCCAGCCAACCAAATCCATACCGCAAAAGTGCTGTTGACGATGTTGGGCGGCAAAGCCGTTTATCAGGACGCGTCGTTCAAATGAGCCAAAAAACCAGCCATGACCGGCTGGTTTTTTGCTTTTACTTGGACGTGAATATTATGGCGTACCCGCTGCGTTCCAGCTGATTGCGCCGGAACAGCGCTAGCGAGAACGTCAGGAGCGCTGCGCTGATCAGCGCCATGACGGCAGTGAGCGCGAACGTCGTGCCCTCGTGCAAATTGCCGCTTACCTTAAACAGATAGACATGAAGGGAGAGTCTGTCGGTCCAGTCATTGAAGTGCATGACAGCCGATGGCTCCGCATCGCTCCACCAAAGGTTCAGCATAAGAGCGGCCAGCAGCTTGGGGAAAAACAGCACGAGTGCCGTGAGCAAATACGCTGCCATACGTCTGCCGGTCACGGTTGCACAAAGAAATCCAAGGCTGTATAGCGCTGTCAGCACCATGCCCGTCGCGACGTGCCAGCGGAAGGCGTCGCCGATCTGATAGGCGGCCGGGATCAGCTCGGTCATGATGACGACGAACAGCAGATTGGCTAACACCGTGATCCAGACGAACAACAGCCCGGCGATATATTTCACGAGCGCTATCTGTGTCCGGCTGATCGGTAGCGCGACCAAAAACTGCAAGGTATGCTCCTGCCGTTCATCCCCAATCAAACGGATTGCGATCGTCGGGATCAAAAAGATGCCGAGAAACGTCAGCGTGCTGCCATCGTTGTGCAACAGCATCTTCTCCAACGCGCGCGCCCACCCTGTCAACGTACGATCCTCGTACGCCATCCCGAACCAGTACAGCAGCCCGGACAACGTCGGATACAGGCTGAGCAAAAGAAAGGTGACGACGAACAGCAGCCGGTTTTGAATCCATTCCTTGCGCAGGAGCGGTTTAATCCAAGCGAATCGGCTCATACCGATACCCCTCCTTTTGCGCAACGTGGATGAACAGCTCCTCCAGTCCGGCATCCCGAACGTCCACATGGGCAGGCCGGGCGGCTTTCACCCTCTCCAAGCAATTCTCCCACTTGCCCGAAATCGTGATCGTGCAAAATTTGCCCTCTTCCTGAATCCGGATGACATCCTCCATTTGACGAACCTCTTGGGGAACCCCTGCCAAAAAAACGGCCTGGATCATTCGCGAGGACGCCTTCAGCGCATCGAGCGAGCGATCGACGATCAACCTCCCGTTGATCAAAAACCCGACATGATCCGCCAGCCGCTCGACCTCGTGGACTTGATGGGTGGCAAAGAGCACGGTGGTATCACCGGAAGCAACCTCCTGCATGACCAGCTGCAGGCAGGTCTGCCGGACGATTGGATCAAGCCCGCTCGTCAGTTCATCGAGGATGAGCAGCCGCGGCCTGGAAGATAATGCGATCAAGAGGGCCAGCTGTGTCCTCATCCCCTTTGAAAAGGACCGGATGCGGCGGTTCCACGGCAGGGCGAACATCTGCTTCAGCTTGCGGCAGCGCTCATCGTCCCAAGCGGGATACAGCCCGGCGCATAAACGGATCAGCTCGTCTGCCTTCAGATCCGGATACATCGTCTGCGGCTCCAGCACGAAACCGACGCGCTTCCGTACCTCCCCGGTCGCATCATCCATTTTCCTGCCGAACAAGTATCCCTCGCCTTCTGACGGCAGGACTATGCCGAGCAGCATTTTCAACAGGCTTGTTTTGCCCGCGCCATTGGGGCCGAGCAGCCCGTAAACGCCGCCATGCTCAATGGCGAGATTCACGTTGTCTACGGCAGTCACACCGCCGTATCGCTTCGTCAGCCGTTGCGTCTGAATGGCCAACTGTGTCATCGCTGCTTCCTCCTCTCTTCATACCAATCGCGAACGCCCGCTGTCAGCATGTCGAGCAGCTCGCTCTCTGTCATCTGCAAATGGTGGGTTTCAACAAGCAATTTTTCCAAAAACGGCGCGATCGCTGCAGCCTTCTCTTCCTTGGACAGCCGCTGGCCGGGCGCGGCCAGAAACGTTCCGCGGCCGCGCATCGTCACAATGATGCCTTCGCGCTCCAGCTCCTGATACGCCTTGGCAACGGTATTCGGGTTAATCATGATGGAGGAAGCCAGCTCGCGCACGGTCGGCAATTTGTCCCCGGGCGTGATGATCCCCTTTGCCGCCGCCTCCTTTACCCCGTTGATGATTTGTGCGTACAGGGGTGTGCTGGACCGCTGATCGATTTGGAACCACACGGCTCCCACCTCTTGTTCTAGTTGTACTAGTTTATCTAGTACAATGTTTTTTTCAGGTTACTTGATCAAAGGCCGTTTGTCAAATGGAACGGAAACAGCGGTGGTGTAAATAAAAAAGGAGGCCCTTCTACAAGGCCTCCAGCATTTTAGCTGCTTTGGATTATCAATCCGTCAGCAGCAGCGCGATACGCCGCCGCGTTCGTAGCGGTCTTTCAGCGCACACACGTAATATTCTTTTTCCGACATCGGAAATTCGCCCGGCTTGGCGTGGGTACGGTACCAGTGATCCAGATAGCGGTCATAGTCAGGCATGCCGAAAATGGTCTTGATCACGGTCCGGATGCGCCGCAGCAACGTTTTCAGATTTTTGCGCCGGTATCTCATGCCACATGATGGCCCGTCTCGATCGGGTCGCCCTTCGATTCGACGTACGGCGATTCTTGCAGCGTGTAGCTGCCGCCGCGCAGGATGGTGAACCAGAGGCGCAGGGCATCGATGACGACGGCCAGCGTGATCACCATGAAGATGACGCACACCACCGTATCGATCTGATCATTGAAGATCATTTTTTTCGCCGCCTCGACCGTCTTCACTCCTGCCGGCAGTTGGCCCGCCGCCAGCTTGGCAGCGAACGCTTGGGCGTGCGCCCAGAACCCGATTTTGACATCGGAGGAGAACACTTTGAGCCAGCCCGCGTACATCGTCGCCGATGCGAGCCATGCCATCGGTAACAAGGTCACCCATGCGTAGCGCGCCTTGCCCATTTTGAAAATAATCGTCGTGCCGACGACAAACGCGATGATCGCAAGCATCTGGTTGGCGATACCAAACAGCGGCCACAGCGTATAAATGCCGCCTAACGGATCGGTTACCCCTTGATACAGGAAGTAGCCCCAGCCTGCCGTGATGACGGCGGAACCGACGAGGTTGCCCGGGAGCCAGTCGATCTGCTTCATTTTCGGAATCACGTTCCCCAGCAAATCTTGCACCATGAAGCGCCCGACACGAGTTCCGGCGTCAATCGTCGTCAGGATGAAGACAGCTTCAAACAAGATCGCAAAGTGATACCAGAACGCCATGAGCGCCTTGCCGCCCACAACCGCCGAGAAGATGGTCGCCATCCCGATCGCAAGCGACGGCGCACCGCCCGTCCTCGACAGGATGGTCTTTTCGCCCACATCTGCGGCAAGCGCGGTGATTTGGTCAGGCGTAACCACAAAGCCCCATTTGCTGATCGCCTCGGCCGCAGCGGCGGCATCCACCCCGATTGCGGCGGCTGGCGCATTGACGGCAAAGTACATGCCTGGCGTCAGCACGCAAGCGGCGATCATCGCCATGATTGCGACCATCGACTCCATCAGCATCCCGCCGTAGCCGATCGCCGTCGCATGGGACTCCTTGGCGATCATTTTCGGCGTCGTGCCGGAAGAGACGAGCGAGTGGAAGCCCGAAATCGCACCGCACGCGATCGTGATGAACAAAAACGGGAACAGATTGCCTGCAAAAACCGGCCCCGTGCCATCGACGAATCGGGTGAAAGCTGGCATGTGCAGCGGCGGCAGCGTCAAGATAATGCCGACGGCCAACACCGCGATGGTGCCCACCTTAAGAAACGAGCTGAGGTAATCGCGCGGCGCCAGCAGCAGCCATACCGGCAGCACGGATGCGATGAAGCCGTAGATGATGATCATCAGCGCCAGCTGCACTTTGCCGAACGTGAAGGCAGGACCCCAGGTCGGCGATGCCGCTACCGCTTGCCCCATATAAAGCGAGATGAACAGCAGGACAAGTCCGATGATGGAGGCCTCCATGACGCGCCCCGGCCGGATGAATCGCATGTAGACGCCCATCAAGAGGGCGATCGGGATCGTCATGAAAATCGTAAAGGTCGCCCACGGCGATTCTGCTAAAGCGTTTACAACAACCATCGCCAAAACCGCGATCAAAATGATCATGATGGCGAGAATCCCGATGAGTGCCAGCGCACCGCCGACAGGCCCGATCTCTTCCTTGGCGATTTGCCCCAGGCTTTTGCCGTTGCGGCGCATCGACGCGAACAAAATGACGAAGTCTTGCACGCACCCGCCCAAAACGGCTCCAACGATGATCCAGATGGTGCCTGGCAAATAGCCCATCTGCGCGGCAAGCGTCGGACCGACCAGCGGCCCCGCTCCGGCGATCGCGGCAAAATGGTGGCCGAACAGCACCCATTTGTTCGTCGGCACGAAATCTTTGCCGTCATTGTTGATTTCCGCAGGCGTTGCGCGCCTGTCAGAAAGCCCCATCACCTTGTTCGCGATGAAGCGGCTGTAGAAGCGATACCCGAATGCATACGTACAGACAGCGGCGAGCAGCAGCCAAATCGTATTGACCGATTCGCCCCGCGAGAGCGCCAGCGCACCGAACCCTGCCGCACCTGCAGCCGCGATGGCCGCCCAGATGATGATTGAGAGAAGTCCTCGTTTCATTCTGTTGACTCCTTTCTGATAATGAAAATAGAAGAATTATGACTTGTCAGAAGTGTACGAAAGATTCGGGAAAGGAAAAATGAAAATTGGCTAAACAGTCAAAATTCATGCGTGAATGGCACTATAGACGTTTGAAATTGAAACCGATTTCACGATGAACGGTACCACGCGGTGGTTTTTTGGTACGCATTCACGAAAAAAGCGCCCTCTGGCTAAAAGCCAAGAAGACGCTTTACTTCTTTCACCGCATTGCGCGAGACGGGTATCTCCGTTTTTTCCTTGTCCTTCATAATCAGATGGACGGAGCCTTTAAACCAGGGGATCAGCTCCGCCGTCATCGCCAAATTGACGATGAAAGCGCGGTGCGTCCGGTAAAATTGGTTCGCAGGCAGCTTCAACTCCAGCTCCTGCAGCGTAAACGACGTCGCATACTGCTCGCAATCGGTGTAAATGCGGGCATATCGGCCATCTACGGTGGCATAAACGATCTCCTGCTGATCGATGAGCAAAATCTTGCCGTTTTTCTCGACCGGAATCCGCTTTGGCTTCTGCTCCTCCAGCGCGCTTTGCACCAGTGCCGTCACCTGTTTGATGGTTAGCCCGGCGTCCTCCCCGCTTTTTTCCCCGGTCCTGCCAACCGTCTTGCGCAACCGGCGGATCGCCTTGTCCAGCCGCACCTCGCTGATCGGCTTGACCAGGTAATCCTCCGCCTCCGCTTCAAAAGCGCGCACAGCATGCATCTCATAAGCCGTGGCGAAAACGATGACGGGCGGATTTTCCTGCGTGCTCTGCAAATGGATCGCCACATCGACGCCATCGCGGTCATGCAGCTGGATGTCCAAAAAAACGGCATCCGGCGCAAGCTCCGGAATCCGCTCCAACGCTTCCTCGCCGCTCGCCGCTTCGCCGATCACCTCGATGTCGTCATACTGCTGCAGCAAATAGCGCAGCTCCGCGCGTGCCGGCATTTCATCATCCACGATAAACACTTTGAGCAACGCTTTCCCCTCCCAACGGAAGTGTGATGGTACAGATCGTCCCGCTCCCTTTTTCGCTTTGGATCGCGATGCCATAAGGCGGGCCGTAGATGGAATGCAGCCTGCCTTTCACATTGGCGAGGCCGATTCCGGACAACCGATCCGCCCCTTCCCGCGCCTGTGCCAGCGGGGCAAACGGATCGCGCTCCATCCCGACCCCGTCGTCGGCGACCGTCAGCTCCAGGCTGTTCTGGACGCGCCGCGCCCGAATGGAAACGCTTCCGCCTTCGCGTTTGGGAAGCAAGCCGTGCTTGATGGCGTTTTCCACCAGCGGCTGCAGCACCAGTCCCGGCACGATCGTCTGCTCGACACCGCTTTCAATTTCCACATGCACCTTGAGCTTGTCATCAAAGCGGGCCCGCTCGATCGCGACATACGCTTCGATGTGCTCAATCTCCTGCGCAAGCGTCACGAACCCGCCGCTGTCGTGCAGGTTGCGCCGGAAATAATCGCTTAAATAGATCAACAGCTCCCTGGCTTTTTCCGGCCGGAAGCGGATGAAGGACACGATCGTATTCAGTGCATTGAACAAAAAATGGGGATTGATCTGCGCGTGCAGCGCCTTGATTTCTGCGGTAGCCAGCAAGCGCGATTGCTTTTCCAGCTCCGCGATCTGAAGCTGCGTCGAAATCAGTGCGCCCAAGCCGCGAACCAGCTCCAGGTCGACCGCGGACAGCTTGCGCGTGCGATCCTGGTACAGCTTCAGCACGCCCACCGCGCCTCGCTTGGTCAAAAGCGGCACGATAATCGCCGAACGGAGCGTGCAGTTTTTCTCCGTGCACCCGATCTCTTCCTTCGTCTCGGCAATCTTTACTTCTTGCTTTTCCAGCACCTCGCGCGTGGCGTTTGTAATAATCTCCCGGCCTGGCAGATGGTGCGAGGAACCTGCACCGACATGTGCCAGCACCTTCTTGGTATCGCAGATCGCGACCGCCGCGACATTTGTCGTGCGCAAAATCTCCTCTGCCACCGAAGCCGCCGCCTCAGGCGTCAAGCCTTCCCGCAAAAAGGCCAGCGTCCTGTCCGCAACCCGCAGCGTACGCTGGGCTTGCAGCGCCCCGATCCGATCTTCCTCCGTCCGCACCAGACCGACAATAATCATAAAAATAGCAATTCCCAGAGAGTTCACGAGAGACATCGGGATGGAGATCGTTTTGACCAGCTCCAGCGCCTGGTCAAAGGGGCGGGAGAACAACAGAATGATGCCCATCTGCATCCATTCCGCGATGAAGCCGACGACGAGCGCTGTCTGCCAGGTGACATCGCGTTTTTTGCGCAAAGCATGATAGACCAGCCCCGCCAGCACCCCTTCGGTCACGGTGGACACAGCGCACGAAAGCGCGGTGAAGCCGCCCAGCGAATAGCGATGGATGCCGGCAATCACACCGGTGAAAGCGCCTACCCACGGCCCTGCCAGCAAGCCGGACATGACCGTCCCGATCACGCGCGAATTGGCGATGGCGTCTTGGTACGGGATGCCCAAATAGGTGCCATAAATCGAGATGCCCGAAAAAATCAGCACCATGATCAGTTTTTCTTTCAACGTCGCCCGGTGATGGAGAATGCTGCGAAACGCTTTTACCCGTGTGAGCAGCAGTGCCGCCACAACCAATAAAGCCGCACGCTCAGCCAATGAAATGGTGAGAGGATGGAATAATGGCTCCATGGAATGTCTCCTTTCGCTACCATCCCAATTATCCATAGCAGTCATGTTTTCCGTCAAGCACAAGCTGATCCGGTCCTAAGAGGTATAAAAGATCGTTACTCGCATATTTTTCGAGAGTTATACGTTTGTGGATGCCGGGAGGGGTACTTTCGAATAAAATGGCATAACCTTTTTCCAACTTTCAAAAAATGAAAAGTTGATGCATAGCCACGCAAATTGAGATAGCAAAAGAAAGGAAGTGACACGGTTTGGCTTCTGCCAACATTCTGAACGTCTTGACCTATGGTGCAAAAGGAAACGGCTCGCAGGACGATACGAAAGCCATTCAAGCGGCGATCAACGCCAGCTATACGAATGGTGGCGTCGTCTATTTTCCGGCAGGTGTTTATGTAACTTCCCAGCCCCTCTTGATCAGCGCCAACACCAAACTGATGGGCGATTCCTACAAAGGCACGGCAGACAACGGGGATGAAAGAGGCGCAGAAATCCTCTATACGGGCTCCGATGCCATTCTCAAAACGAACAGGACCGATGGAGATGGCATCATCTATGGATTGGGCATCGAAGATTTGCGCTTCAATGCGACGGCCAAGCCCGCCTATGCCCTCTTCCTTCACAATATTTCAGAAGCTTTTTTGCATCGCGTTCACATTAACGGGGGCTTCAAAGTCGGGCTGTATACCGACTATTACGATATTGGAACCATCTCGGAGTCCATTTTCACCGAATGCGACATCGGGATGTGGATTGACAGCAAAGTCACCTATACTGCCGTGGAAAGCCTCAATGTGACAGGCTGCAATTTCTGGAAATGCTCCACGGCCATTAAGGCAAACAATTTGGAAGGTGTAAACTTCTTCGGAAACCATATCGAATACTTCAATATCGCCTTCCATTTGATCAATGACCAGCCTGACAAAATGACCGGTGGCATGTTCACCAGCATTTCGATCACCGGCAACAACATCTACTCCTCCAATCCTACTGCCTACCCCGACCCTCGCGTACTGAAAATCGAATCCACCACCCCGACGAACGTCTTTACATTAGAAGAGCTTACGTTTGCGGAAAACCGTACGTACTGCAAAAACGCACGCTATTTGATCGAAATCGCCCTCGCGAAAAATACTTCCTCCATCAAGCACCTCAAAACGATGCACATTGTCCGAAATGTCTTTTGGGGCTGCAAAGTTTCCGCGATCTACTCGGATATTGCCTACGCCGACTTTATTTTGGAAAACAATGATGTCCAGGACGGGTTCATGAGCGGTGTGACTGTTCCAGAATTTTCGGGCGTCGGCGCGATTTCAGGCATCGAAAGCTCGATGGGCCGCAATCAGGTGAAGGGCTCGCTGCAGCTGCCTGCCGCTCCGAGCTCCGCAAATGCTGCGGGTGAAATCTGGTTCCCCGCCGGCGGCTCCAAGCCAAAAATTCAAACGCCAAGCGGCACGCGAGACGTCATGCTGATCGAAGCGGGCTCGACCGCAGTTCGTCCGTCCCAGCTTGCAACTACCGGCCAAACGTATTTTGACCAAACGCTGGGCAAATTCCTCGTCTGGAACGGCTCCAGCTGGCAAGACACGGTTCACTCCCTGTTTACCGAAAAACTGATTGTCGTCATTTTTGCAGGCAACAGCGCCAACCAAAAAGCGGATATTCAGCTTTTGGCGAAAAGCGATACGTTTTACGGAACGATTGAAATGACAGTCGTCAGCAATGGCAGCGGCGCCGGGATGATTCGCAAAACATTCGCGGTCGGGATGGCCGGCGGTACGATCAGTTTGGCCAAATCGAAATATACGGACGTATATGCCAATGCGACGCCAGCGCTGGCTCTTGGCGATGTCGGGCTGGACAGCGCGAATACCACGGTGAAAGTCACGCTGGCAAACCTCACGTCGAGCCCGCAAAGCGCAGCCGTCCACATCAAGGCGTATCCGGCGGACAGCCTGAGCAAAGCGAACCTGGACAAAAAAATGACCGCAGGAGCGGTCTATACGAACGATGCCACGATTTTTCCTCCACCTGCCATATCGCTCATGTCGACAAAAGGCATTTCTGCGACTACGACCGAAGCAAAAAACCTCCGCGGAATCAAAGTTTCGATTCCCCGGGGCGCAACAACCGCCCATGTTGATTTTCCCACGTCCGAAGCCGATGCGAATTACGGCCTCTTCCTGTCCACAACATGGGCGACGACTTGGCGGATCACGTCCAAATCAGCATCTGGATTTGACGTGGCATTTGCCACCTCCGCCCCGACCGGCTCCACCTTTGATTGGCTATTGGTGCGCTAAAAACGCAATCGCCTACGGCATTTCCCCGGTCATTCGCAACACCGGGGATTTTTTTTGCTCACTGCCGTCCCGGCCAAAATTTTCATCGATCAACTGGCGCAGTTTCTCTTTTTTCGGAATCCAGTAATACACTTCCCGCTTCACGAGCGGGTCCATCAAGACCCCGCTGCCGCCGGGAATTTGCATGTAGCGGATATTTTCTGCGTCCATGTTTTCGAAAAGCCATGCCAGGCTGACGATGTCGCTTTTGCTGAAATTGGTGTCGATTACGTCCTGAAACACGCGCTCCGTCAATGCGGGTATTTTGGGAATCGTCTGCGATTCCAGCATTTTTTCCAAAATTGCCTTCAGGACAAGCGCTTGATCGGCCTGCCGGTCAAAATCGCCATTTTTGAGCGAGTACCGCTCCCTGACGAATTTTAAGGTCATGTCACCATTCAGATGCTGCTTGCCCGCAGGAATCGTCATCTCATCCCATGTCAGCTTCACCGGTTTGTCCAGCGTGATATCAAGTCCACCGATTTCATCGATAAAATGGCGAAAGCCGTCAAAATTGGTTTTCGCATAGTAATTGATGGGAATTTGCAAAAAGCTGCTGACCGTCTCCGCAACTTTCTCCGTTCCCCCGTGATTCCCTCCTGCCTGCTCGCCCAAATAGTGCGCGTGGTTGATTTTGGTGTACCCGACCCCCGGAAGGAGCACGCGGGTATCGCGCGGGATCGACAGCAGGTTGACCTTTTTGAGCGAAGGAACAATATGCGCCACCATGATGACATCGCTGCGGGAGACCGTGCTTTCCTCCGTATCCACCCCGAGCAGCAGGACGTTGAATGATTGGGGGACCTCATCCGTATGCCTCTCCGGCGCGTTTGCCGCCGCTGCGGGAGCTGGTGCCGGATTCGGCTGGCTTTCATCACTTCCTGGCGTTCCCGGCTCGCTCGTTTCAGGCGTTCCGCTCTGGGCGAGAACGGGGATCTGCGCATGCTCGAAATGATGGCTCGGCTCCAATGCCCAATATCCCCAACTAGCGGCGGCACCGATCGCGGCGGCGATGCCAATCCCGATCCATAGCTTTTTGCCTTTGATCATCGCGATTTGTTTGATCTTCAGCATGCATGCTCTCATCACGTTCCCGTATGGCATCGACTCTGCCTTCAGCTATGCGGAATCGTCAGTTTTTCTGCGCGGTCAAGCAGGAAGCCGATCACATCTTTTTTCAGGTCGTTTCTTGACAGTGAAATATCGATGGTCGCTTTGATGAAGCCGAGCTTGCTCCCCACGTCATAGCGGTTCCCTTCAAATTCATAGGCCATGATGCTCTGCTGCTCGGCTAACTGCACCAGTGCGTCGGTCAACTGGATTTCCCCATTCACCCCTGGTGCTTGATACTCCAATATGTCAAAGATTTCGGGACGCAAAATATAGCGGCCCATGATCGCCAGCTGCGATGGGGCATCATGCACGGCAGGCTTTTCCACCATGTCCTGGACACGGAAAACCCGGCTGTTGGATGCAACCGGCTCTCCCCCGACAATTCCGTAGCGGCCTACATCCGACAGCGGCACTTTCTGCACACCGATCACATTGCTCTCAAACTCATGGAAAATATCCATCAGCTGGCTCAGGCACGGAATTTCCGACGTTACGATATCATCCCCCAGCAGCACGGCGAACGGCTGGTTTCCGATGAATTTCCGCGCGCACCAGACCGCATGGCCGAGCCCTCTCGGCTGCTTTTGGCGAATGTAATGGATATTCACCATGTTGCTGATCCGCTCCATATCCTTCAGCTCTTCGAGCTTGTTGCTCGCTTCCAGAATCGCTTCGAGTTCATATGACTTGTCAAAGTGATCTTCAATCGCTCGCTTCCCGCGTCCGGTCACGATAATGATGTCCTCGATGCCTGATGAAATGGCTTCTTCCACGATATATTGAATCGTCGGCTTATCGACAATCGGCAGCATTTCTTTTGGCTGGGCTTTTGTGGCGGGCAGAAATCTCGTCCCTAATCCGGCTGCAGGTATAATCGCTTTGCTCACTTTCATGACGCCATCTCCTTCATTATTTCGTCAACCCCATCGGCTGCGCTCCGCTGATTGCCACACGCATCTTTTCGCTCGGTTTGACGCTGTCGATCGCAGCAATCTCCGCGTTCTGATAGATCGGGGGAGATGGCTGGATGACCACGTAGGTCGGAACGATTTTTTTCAGCTGTGCGATGATCTCCTCCTGACGAATGCTCCCTTTGCGAAAGGCGATCAATTCGAGTTCAAACAGCGATTGCATCAGGCCGTTCCAGGAAAACGCAAGCGAGTTGCTGATGAAAATACGGTCGTGCTTCGTCGCCGTCAAGCCTTCTTCCATGGTGAACAGCTCTTCAAACAATTTTTCTCCGGGGCGCATGCCGGTATATTGAATGTGGATGTCTTCGTCGAGCACCAATCCCGACAAGCGGATCAGGTCGCGGGCCAGCTTGTCGATACGGATGGGCTGCCCCATATCGAGAATGAAGATTTCCCCGCCATCGGCGAACGCTCCCGCCTGTATGACAAGCTGCACCGCCTCCGGAATGGTCATGAAAAATCGCTCCATCTCCGGATGCGTCACCGTAACCGGTCCGCCGTTCTTGATTTGCTTTTTAAAAATCGGCACGACGCTCCCGCGGCTCCCCAGCACATTGCCGAAGCGAACGGTGACGAATTTGGTTTGGCTGATCCGATCGAGGCCCTGAATGATCATCTCGGCGATGCATTTGGTCGTACCCATCACGCTCGTCGGATTGACCGCTTTATCGGTAGAGATCATGACGAATTTGGAAACTCCGAACTGATGCGCGCACTCCGCAACATTTTTTGTCCCGAAAATGTTGTTTTTCACTGCCTCCAGCGGGTTCTGCTCCATGAGCGGGACATGCTTGTGCGCTGCGGCATGGAAGACAACCGATGGCCGATGCTGCTCGAACACGTCCCACATCCTGCCCTGGTCCCGAATGTCCGCGATGATCGTTTCGATCTGCTGCTTGCGCAAGCGCCCGCTCACCAGCTCCTGCTCAATCTCATGGATGCTGTTCTCCCCGCGCCCAAGCAAAAGCAGCTTTTTCGGGCGGAACCTGCTGATTTGCCGACACAATTCCGAACCGATCGATCCGCCGGCACCGGTCACCAAAATGACTTGGTCTTGCAAATAGCCGGCGATTTCCGACAGGTCCATCGTGATCGCCTCCCTGCCGAGCAAGTCTTCGATCCGGACATCGCGGATTGCTTGAATGGTAACCTTTTCATTGACAACGTCTGATACGCTGGGCAATAGTTTGATGCTGGCGTTCGTATGCTTGCATACCTCGATGATCGCGGCGATTTCTTTCTTGGGTGCGGACGGCATGGCGATCACGATATGGGTGATGGCATGCCGGATTACCAAGTCTTTGATCAGCTGTCTCGATCCGAAGACCGGCAATCCGAGGATGTGCAAATTGTGCTTTTTGCTGTTGTCATCGATGAACCCGACCGGGACCAGCCCGGAATCAGGCGATTGCAGCAATTCTTTCGCGACCAGTGTTCCCGCGTTGCCAGCCCCGATGATCAACACGTTTTTGCTCGTCCGATCCGTTTTGGCCCGCAGGAACGCGTTCGAGTAGATCCGCCAAAAGATCCGCGTGCCCCCAATCCCGATGATGATCAGAAAGAAGGAGATAAGCTCGGTTGACAACGGACTGTGGAGCTGCGGAAAAAACACATCGAAGATCAAATCCAGCAAAAAGATGCTGATCTTTGCAAGCGCCACCGATTTGACGATGGCCAACAGCTCTCCTACGCTCGCATACCGCAAGACTCTCCGGTACATTTTGTATTTTCGCAAGAGGATAACCGTCAGGAGACTATTTGCGAGGATCGACACCAGCAGGCTGGCCACATAGTCAGGCGGAATGTGGACGTCAAAGCGGAGCGCATAGGCGAGAATTACCGCAGCCGCGACCGTGCACACATCCAAACCGCCAAGAATCCACATTCGTTTCCGGTAATCCATATGTTTTCCTCACCTTTTCTCACCAGATGCCATGTGTTGCAATACGGGTCACTTGCATATTTTCAGCATCGTTTGGAGGATGATCTGGATATCTTTGAAAATGGATGCCTCGTTGATGTAACGCAAATTCAACTGTAATTTGTCCGGCATGATGTGCTTGATATAGGTGTCCTCGGGTTCATCCGCCTGATCGAGCAGCAAGCTCTCGTCTTTGTACTTGATGGAAGCCCAATCGGTAATGCCGGGCTTCACCTGAAGCACTTTCCGCTGGCTGTCCGTATAGTACCTCACGTAATAAGGAACCTCGGGCCTTGGCCCAACCAGACTCATCTCCCCCTTCAGCACATTGAAAAGCTGTGGAAGCTCATCCAGCTTGTATTTTCGCAGGATTGCCCCGCTGCGCGTGATTCGCGGATCGCGGCCGATCGTCAGCAGCTTTTGATTGCCGGACCCGGCATGGACCATCGTACGGAATTTGTAGATCCAGAACAGCCTTCCGTGACGGCCCACTCTTTGCTGGCGAAACAGGATTGGCCCCGCCGAATCTGCCTTGATCCACAGAGCGATCACCAGCAAGATCGGGCTGATCAGCAAGACGCCTGCCCCTGCGAGAATGACATCGATCATTCGTTTCATCATGAAATAGGCTCTGTTCATCGCCCTATCTCCGGTACTTCTTCACAATGCCGACCACAGCATCGATGACGTAATTCACCTGTTCGACCGTCATGCCCGGATAAAGCGGCAGCGAAATCACTCCCTCATATGCTTCCTTGGCGACTGGATAATCCTCGATCCGATATCCCGCCTGCTGATAGTACGGATGAAGAGGAACGGGGATAAAATGCACGCTGGTGCCGATCCCCTCTTCCTTCAGCAGGTCGATGAATTCATCCCGCGTGATTGTCAGCGCGCCTTGCCTAATCCGGATAAAAAACAGATGCCACGCATGCCGGTGCTCTGGCGAATCGACAGGAAGAACAAGCTCTTCCAGCTGGGAAAACGCATCGAGATAGGCGTGCGCATACGTCATGCGGATTTGCTGCATATGCGCAAGTCGCTCCAATTGCCGCAATCCGAGCGCCGCCTGCAGATCGGTCATGTTGTATTTGAAGCCGGGGTAACGCACCTCGTAGAACCAGCTTCCCTTGTCCGAATAGCGGTTCCATGCATCCTTGCTCATGCCGTGCAAGCTGTAGGCTTTGAGTTTGTCCGCCAATTCCGGATTGTTCGTGGTGACCATCCCGCCTTCGCCGGTTGAGAGGTTTTTCGTAGCGTAGAAGCTGAAGCATGTCAGTTCGCTTATGCTTCCGACCGGTTTTCCATGATATTGGGTATACACGGCATGGGCAGCATCCTCGATGACCGTCAGCTTGTATTTGTCCGCAAGCGCGAGCAGCGGCCGCATGTCGCACGGGTATCCGGCAAAATGAACCGGGATGATCGCTTTCGTTTTCGGCGTGATCATACGCTCAACTTGCTCCGGATCGATATTCAAGGTGACGGGATCAATATCGGCGAAAACCGGCTTCGCCCCGCAATGGAGAATGGTATTCACCGTGGCGACGAAGGTGTACGGCGTCGTGATCACTTCATCGCCTGGCCCCACTCCGGAAACCACTTGTGCGATATGCAGGCCTGCCGTGCACGAGCTGAGCCCGATCGCGTGAGCGCTGTCCACGAGCGATGAAAAAGCTTTTTCGAATTCCAGCGTTTTCGGGCCTTTGCTGAGCCAGTTGGACCGAAGGGCGGAGACGACTTCCTGAATTTCCTCCTCACCGATATACGGGAGAGCATATGGTACTTTCACTTGTGTTCACATCCTCTTTTCGTTAATGGCCGTGCCCGCATGTTGAAGCTGGCTTGAGCGTCCCAATGCGTCTTCATAGACGTCAATCATTTTCTTCATCATCATGTCAACCGTGAATTGCTCTTGATAGAGCTGCATGCCGGCTTTTCCCATGCTTTTCCGCAGATCAGGGTTCAGCAGCAGCCGTTCCAGCTTTTCTTGCAGCGTGCGGGCATCTTGCTGGGGAATCAAGCAGCCGGTCACCCCCTCGACGATCGCTTCCGAAACTCCTCCTACCGAAGACGCGATGACGGGCAAGCCTGCGCGCATCGCCTCTAAAATGCTGAGCGGAAATCCTTCCCACTTGGAGATGAGCAAAAAGATTTGCGCTTTCGCCAACCGCTCGGGGATGTCGCGCCTTGCTCCGTAAAAGTGAACCTTGCCGCCAAGTCCCAACTCTGCGGCCAATTGCTTCATCGGTGCGAGCAGCGGACCGTCCCCGACCAAATCCAATTCCCACGGGAGGTGGCGCAATGGCGACAATGCGGTGAGCAGCGTGCGATGGTCTTTTTGTTCTTCAAACCTCGCAATCATGATCAGCCGCACCTGCTCGCGGCCAGGGTCTGCTAGCAGCCCGCGATCGATCCCGTCCACCCCGTTATGCACCGTGACGACCTTGCGCTGCGAACCGACGCGATAGCGCAGCGCCAGCTCGCGATCATACTCGCTAACCGTGATGATCCTCGTGGCAAAAGGCGCTGCCAGCCTCTCCACCATCCGGTAAAACAACCTCCTGCGGGGCGGCACCCCTTCCGTGAATGCCCACCCATGCGCGGTGAAAATCGCCGGGATGCCGAGCGACCTTGCCGCAAGCCTGCCGAGCAGCCCTGCCTTTGAGGAGTGGGTGGCGACAAGTTGGGGGTTGTCTCTTTGCAATGCTTCGCGAATTTCCCAAAACGCTTGCCAATCTTTCGTTACGGAGATCGGTCGTACCAAATGAGCCAGTGCCCGATAGGGAAGATTGAGCTTGCCGATCTCCTCGGTGAACGGGCCTTCTCCTCCTGCATAGATGATGACCTCGTTGCCCTTTTTCACCAAATGCTTTGCGATGTCCAGCACATGGACATGTGCCCCCCCAATGACTTCCGAGCGTGTGATGATCTGGACAATTTTCACATTCATTCTCCTTCTGCGGAAATTCGCGTTCGACTGTTCCTAGGAATCCATCGCCATCTCGCCCACAGGGAGGATGTTTTTGGCCTTCATCAATCGGCGATACATGATTTCCCAACGATCCGCAACCAGCGTGAGGTCATAGCAATCCACGACATGATTCCTGGCAGCTTGTTTCATCCTGTTTCGGGCATCCTCCGGCAATTCCATCAGCCTCATCATCGACTTTGCTAGACTTTCCGCATCGCCCGGCTGCGTCAATCGTCCGCTTCTCCCATGCAGAATCACCTCATGATTGCCGCCGACTCTGGTTGCCACACAGGGCAATGCGCTAGCTGATGCCTCTAGCAGGACGATCGGCATCCCCTCCCAATCTGAGGATAATACATATGCATCTGCCGCCTTCATTAGAAGGGGGATGTCTTTTCTCACACCCAAAAATCGTACGTGCCGCTCAAGGCCCAGTTCAGCGGCGATCCTCTCCAGCTCCTGTCTTAGCTTCCCTTGCCCCACAATCAAAAGCACAGCGCTAGGAAATCGTGTCGTGATCCGCGAAAATGCCTCCAGCATCAGCGGGTAATTTTTTTCCGGCTCCAGCCGGCCGACCGCAAGCCAAACATAGCTGCTCTCGACATCGTGCAGTTTCCTCGCCAGTTGTCGCCCCGCATCATCCGGCGCGAATTTGTCCACATCAACCCCGTTTGGCATAAACTCGATTTTGTGCGCCGATGCAGCTCCTACGCGGACATAGCGCTCAACCGCAGCCTGGCTGACGTTTGTCGTCAAATCGCACAGCCACTCGGTGAGTCGGTAGGCCCATTCCCGCCACTTCCCCCCCTCCTTGATGTTATGGGCAGTGGAAATGAGCACAGGCACGCCCGCGATCGGCCTCGCGATGCGCGCGAGCAGATTGGCATGTACCATATGGCTGTGCACGACGGATGGCCGCCATTTCCGCAGCAGCCGAGCCAATCGAAAAATCGCCCGCGGGTCGGGAACCCCGCGCGACATGTTGAGCGACTCTACCGGTATCCCGTTCTCGGACAATTCCTCCACATATGCAAGCGGCGGGATCAACGTCACCACCATGACCTCCCAGCCGCGCCGCTTAAACGCGATCGCCAAATTGACAACCTGCGTTTCAGCACCTCCATACGTAAGGCCGGTTGTGACCAATGCGAGACGAAACGGTCTGGCCTCTTTCCTCACAAATAACTCCTCCTCGCTGCAGGGCGCAGCTTCATGTAGACCCACGTGATCCCGCCGCCAGCTGCGATATAGAAAACGGCCATCAGCATATTGACCGGATCGTTATAGATGACCGACTTTGCGATCCATAACCCAAACACAACGGTCATAATCGCTCGGAGCGAACTGGGATAAATTTTCGTCATTTGATGCTGGAGCACTCTCGCAAAGATGCCGAACAAGACCGCGAGCACCGGTGCGCCAAACACGCCCAGATTGTAGACACCAAGAGAGATCATGTCCGTTGGAATTTCCCCGACGAACCCAGGGTCAATGAAATGCGTATTGATCGTTGAGATTTTGTCAGGAATCGGCGGCATCCAGCTTTTGGGGATCAAATAGAGAACAGCGGTCGGATAGTCGAGAAACAACCGTGTTGAAAAGAAGCCGTGGTACGTTTCTTTTACAGACGTGTAGATGGATACAAGCGGAAACGAGAACTCTTTCAAATAAAAATCGAAAATGTCAAACTGGGCCAGATGGCTTTGCTCGGCTGCTGTGCTTCCCAAGAGGGCGTCTTTCGCAAGCGCGATGGCGGAACGGCTGTAGTAAAGCAAAATTCCAAACGTAGTGAATAATCCGGCCGTTTTCCACATGCGCGTGTCTTTCGGATTGTTGATCATGCGGGTTAAAAAAAAGGTGAGAATGTAGGTAGCAAGGCCCAGTCTGCCTTCCCATGTCAGCAAAACATAGATGGAAAAGAGAAACGACACTGCGAAGCCTGCCCACAAATGCACGGGCTTGCGGAAGCGCGGAGCCTGGTACATAAGCCCGCAGTAGAAAAGATAGGAAGAAAACATGGACAGCCCGCCGAACCGCTGGAGAAACGACCATGAATTTTCCACATCGATCCAGCCGCCGCGGATCGCGGTCGTATAGTGAAAAATGCCGATAAAACCTCCGTACGCTTTGGTGTAGAGATAATAGGAGACAAACGAGAGGAAAAAGAGCACCCATGCCGGAACGGTGATGTTTTTGATGCAGAAGGTTTCATCAGCCAGCGGTTGGGGCTGGCGGCGGACACAGAAATAAGTGCCGATCGACCAGCCGAGCCGCATCGCGAAAAAAAAGGCCGTCACCAAACAGACCAGGATGATGAGAAAGCTTTCCTCCGCGAAATCGCCATAGACGCCCCAGTAATGGGGCACGCGGTTTTCAACAGCCCAGTACCAAAGAATTGGCGCAACGCCGAAAAAGAGAATGAACACCAGCGTAATCAAGGTCAAATAGTCTGCCCGTTTCATTCGGCTGACGCGCATGATTTCCAGACTGATCATGAACAAGGAAAAGACGGAAAAAAAGAGGAGAACCCCTGTCATACCGTCGTCCTCTGCAGCCCGCTTCCTTTCGAAGACACGTGTACAAGCAGGTCCGCATACTGCTCGGTGATGGTCCCGGCTGAAAAGGCGGCCGCCCGCTCCTTCAAGAGCGATGACGGAAACGGATTGCGGAGCGCTTCCGCCATACCGGCAGCCAAACTGCCCGCATCGCCCGGCGGCACCAGTATCCCGAACGTGCCGCCATTCAAAATTTCATCCGGACCGCTTGGGCAATCCGTGCTGACGACCGTACAGCCGCATGCCATGGCTTGGATTAATGCGCCGGGCAGCCCTTCCCATGTCGACGAAAGAACGAACGCGCTCGCTCTGGACATATAGGAGAACGGGTTTTGCACAAAGCCTGGCAAATCGACATCCTCTCGTACGCCAAGTTCCACGCAAAGCTTTTCCAATGTTTGGCGCTCCTCGCCTTCCCCTAAAATGATCAGTCTTGCCTGCGCCTCGGCACGCAGCATGGCGAACGCTTTCACTAGCGTGGGAAAGTCTTTTTGCTTCGTAAGTCTCCCCGCCGCCAAAAGGACAGGCGGCTCTCCTTCACGCAGCCAGGGATGGTCATTGTGTTCTTCCGCTTTTTCCAGCAAATCGGCATTGACCACCGGATTATAGATGACGTGAATCTTTTCCAGCGGAATGCCAGCGTGCGACGCCAAATCTTGAGCGACGCCGGCAGAGACGGAAATAATCCCGTCTGCATGTTTGTAGAGCCGCTTGATCAAAAATGGCAGCAGTTTTTCCTTCATGCTTCCTGTGTGTCCGGTCACGCTTGAGAGCGTATTTGCCTCCCTGATTACGATGCTGGTCGGAACGCGGGACAGCCGCTTGGCAAGCAGGGCCGCTACATTGGCATGATCCAGCGTCGTCAAAAAAACGGAGGGCCGCTTTTTTTTCAGGTACGCCATCAATTTGGGAATCGCCCACAGCACGCGACTGGCATTCAGATCGATAAACCGAATTTTCCCCTCATACTGGTCTTTGTACGCTCCCTCTCTTTTGGCCACGATAAAATCCACTTGTATACCTTGCGCAATGAAGCCCTCCGCCAAATTCAGCATCATGCGCTCGGCGCCGCCACCGGCCAGGTTCGGCAAAAAGATAGAGATGCTGGTCAGTTCGTTTCGCAAGATGACAGCTCCTTTCCGATCGCTTGGCAGGACATCCCTGCCTCCCTGTTTCAAGTGACGTCAGGTTCCGCTTTGCCGTACTCCCGCCCTTTCCGAACGATGATTCTCCCCGCATACAGAATCAAAAACACGTTTGCAACTGCGCCGGTAAGCGAGTATAGCAGCAAGGAAAGCATGACATCGTGAAAATACCCGCCCATGATGATGGACAGCGCGCGCAGCACATTCGACACGATCCCAAAAATGAGCGCAAATTTGTTCAGATGGTAGACCGTCAGTGCCGTCGTGCTCGGGACGTTGATGAAGCTCGTCAGCACCCAGAGAACCAATACGCTGGAAAACGTACCCGCCATCATCCAATGCTCGCCAAAGACGAGATGAAAGAGTGATTCACCATACAAAATGACGATCAAGCATGGCACGATGGCGATTGCCAGCAGGAGGAGGGTCAAACGGACAAAGTAAGGAAACATGCTGTTCCCGCCGTTATGCAGCTCGGACGCCTTTTGAAGAAACACTTGCTGGACAGGCTCGGACACAAAGTAGATCGGGGTAATAAGGACCCGGTACGTCAGGGCGTAAAACCCCGCCATCTCCACGCCGAAAAAAAACGTCAACAAAAAAATGGGCAGCTGCTGTGACAGCGAATTGAACAGTGCTTGCGGAGTGCCGTAGAGCGGAAAGCTGGCATATTGTTTGGCCAGTGCCATCATCTGCTGGGGCGAAAAAGAAGATTTGACAGCCTGCCTTTGTGTTTGGAGGTACTTTCCCATCGATTGCAATGCGTTTACGGCATCGCCCGAAACTTTGCCGCCGATCAGCCCGTACACACCCGAAAAGTTGGCCAGCAGCTGCACCGCAATCGTGGTCAGCGACCGTGACATTTCGGTGATGGACAAAAATCCGAATTGCTGCTTCCGCGTATTCCAATACCGCATGATTTGCGAGATTCCCAG
Organism: Brevibacillus fluminis; assembly: GCF_052072235.1. GTDB lineage: Bacteria > Bacillota > Bacilli > Brevibacillales > Brevibacillaceae > Brevibacillus_D > Brevibacillus_D fluminis_A. The sequence continues at coordinate 4,155,012 of NZ_CM125436.1, forward strand.
CAACAGGATGCTAGGCGGCACCCACCAAAACAGGGACTCGGGCACTCGAAACAAGGTCGCGAGGTACCCGCGGGCAAAAACGACGATCAGCAGGACAAGCGCCGTACATGCGCCGACAATGCTTAGCGCAAGCGCGGTCAACGCTGCTGCATCTTCTTCCTTCTCCGGCAGCACGATCGTCTGCTCGTAGCGCAAGCAGATGATGACGCTAAGGACCGAAATGATCGCGGTAAAAATGCCGAAAATCCCAAAAGTCGACGCGTTATACATGCGGCTGATGACGGGAGACGCTGCGATCAGCAGCAATTGCGAAAATGCGCTTCCTGTCATCAGGATGAATACATTTCGCACAAAATGGCCGGAGAAGAGCGTCAGGATTCGTTCCATGCCGATTCACCCGAACGGAACCATTCTACAAAGCGCCGCAAGCCGGTCTGAAACTCGGTCTTTGGCTCGTACCGCAGCCATTCTCTTGATTTGGATAAATCCGCCCACGTGTAAGGGACATCTCCTTTTTGAATCGGCAGCCAGTCAAATGCCGCTTTTCGCCCCAGCTCCTCCTCCAGGCCGCTGACTACGTCCAAAAGCAGTACCGGTCTGTCGCTGCCCAGGTTGAAGGTTTCGTACAGACAGTCCCCATCAAATGCCATGGCGCCCGTAATCCCGGCGATGACGTCGCTCACATACGTATAATCGCGGCTGCTCTTTCCGTCGCCAAACAGCGTAATTTTTTCACCGCTGCTGATTTTGGAAGCGAAGGTATGAATCGCCAAATCGGGACGCTGGCGCGGGCCATAAACTGTAAAAAAGCGTAAAGACACGGTTGGCAGCTTGTAGCAATTCGCATAGCTTCTGCACAGTGCCTCGCCGGCCACTTTGGTGGCGGCATAAGGAGAGAGCGGCCGGGGGTGTTCCGCTTCAGAAAACGGCGTATGGGGCGAATCGCCATACACCGAGCTGCTTGATCCGAAAATGAACTTTTTCACACCGGTATGCACGCTTGCCTCCAGCATATTCAACGTGCCGTTCACATTCGTTTCCACGTAGCCTCTCGGGTCCAGCAAGGACGGCCGCACCCCGGCCTTCGCAGCCAGATGCACGACGATCTCCGGCCGCTGATCGGATAGTATGCACGCCATCCTCTCGCCGTCGCGAATATCCGCTTCGATGAACGTGTAGTTGCGATAATCGCGTTGGTTTCTCAGATTGCGCTCTTTTCTTTCCCGCTCATAGAAAGGATCAAAATTATCAACGGCAACCACTTCATCTCCCTGGCGCAGGAGATCATCTGCCAAATGGCTCCCTATAAACCCTGCGCCGCCTGTGATGAGGACTCTTCTTCCCATGACTCATAGCACCTGCCTATCCCCCTGTAAATGAAACCCGCTTGCGTTAGTGCGCTTTCATCCAGGACATTCCGTCCATCAAGCAGAAAGCGTCTCTTCATTTTTTTTCCGAGCTTGTCATACGGCAAATGGCGGAACTCCTCCAGCTCGGTCGCCAATACGACCGCATGGCAATTTTCAAAGAGATCCTCCGCCGTCTCGCAATACTCGACGAAAAGCTCCGGATGCGCGTCCTGGCATTTTCGCATGGTCATCGGGTCATACGCCTTTACGTGTGCGCCCAGCTCGTTTAAGTGGCGGATGATCGCAATCGCGGGTGAATCGCGCAAATCATCTGTATTGGGCTTAAACGATAAGCCGAGAATGCCGATCGTCCTCCCCCGCAGCGCTTTCATATGCTCCTTCAGCTTGCGGACCACCTGCTCGCGCTGCCGCTCATTGCTGTCGATCGTCGCTTGTACAAGGCGCATTTCGCAGTCATACTGGCGACCTGTATGCAAAATGGCTCTCGTGTCCTTCCCAAAGCAGCTGCCGCCCCACCCGATGCCTGCCTGCAGATAGCGCGGGCCAATCCGTTTATCCAAGCCCATGCCTTTTGCCACTTCCGCGATGTCCGCCCCGACTTTTTCAGCAAGGTTGGCGAATTCGTTGATGAACGAAATTTTCATCGCCAGGAATGCATTCGCGGCGTATTTGATCAGTTCCGCACTTGCCTGATCGGTAGAAAAAAAGGTGGGCTCAGCAAAACGCTCGGGGCGCGGCAACCCTTGCGGCGGAATAAAGTCCTGCGCAATCAGCGGCTGGTACAGGCGCCTGAGCACGTCCCCAGCAGCCTGCGACTCGACCCCGATCACGATGCGATCCGGATAAAATGTATCGAACAACGCCTCCCCTTCCCGCAAAAATTCCGGGTTCGAGGCGACGTGCACGTTCTGGAAGATGCCTCTGCGCCGCAGCGTCTGCTCGATGATCGAGCCGACTCGTCTGGCGGTCCCGACCGGAACCGTCGATTTGTTCACGATCACCGGGTATGCGCCTTTCGAGAGACGCTGGCCGATGATGGCGGCGACCTCTTCGACGTGGGTCAGGTCAGCGTCGCCGTTTTCTTTGCTCGGTGTTCCGACCGCAATGATCACGACATCCGCTTGCTGATCGAAATCGTCCCAATCGGACGTGAATCTGATTGTGGCGCGAGCTTCGTTCAAAAGCTCCTTTAGCCCCCGTTCGCGAATCGGGACGTTCCCGCTGTTCAAACACTTGATTTTGTCGTCATCTTTGTCAATCAATGTCACGTTGTGCCCGATGTAAGCGAGTGCGCTCCCCGTCGTCAACCCTACATAGCCGCTGCCGATAATGATTACATTCAAAGTCCGATCACCTTCTTCTCAATATGGTTGGTAGAAAAAACAGTGTTCGCCTTTTCGGCGGTTCCGCCGGTTCCCAAACGATGCATGGCTGGCCCCGCAGGATCAATTCTGCGTTGGTGAGAAGCATGTCGCTCACGTCCGGATGGTGCTTTCGCAAATAGGTGTAAGCCGCCGCCAGCTCCGGTTTGCGTCCCGCCATGTTGTGTCCGTCGCTTGCGATGATATGCACCAAATTGTGCCGGAACATCGTATCTGTCAGCCGTCTGATCCGCCATCCCCGCAATCCGATCACGCTCGCGGCAGTGACTTGCATGACGGCACCTTGGTAGATCCATTTCACCAGCCGTTCCGCATGTTCTTGCAAATAGCTGTTTCGTTCCGGATGGCAGATGATTGGCGTAATCCCTCGCGTGGAAAGCTCGTACAGCATGTCATCGGCGAACATCGGCAGATGGTGGCTGGGCATTTCAATCATGACGTATTTTCTCTCGTCAGCCAGGCTGAGGCTTTCGCCTGACAGGATACGGTCAACGAGGTCCAGATGCATATGAATCTCGGCCCCTGCATGCAGCTGGATCGCAATGCCCCGTTGATCGAGCCGCTGCTGGAGTTCGAGCACCTTGGGTACGATGTCATCACGATGATTCACATAGATCCCGTTATGCGTATGCGGAGTGGCCACGATATCCGTGATCCCGTCTGCAGACGCATGCCGCGCCATCTCAACGGCTTCGTCCCAGGAGCTGGCGCCATCATCGAGGGCAGGCAAAATGTGGCAGTGCAAGTCAATCATCGGTCATCACCCGCAATGGATAAAGTTAGTAATGATACACGTTGGTATCCATCTTTTTGTTGTTGAGCACAGTGCCGATCACATTTGCGCCGACATGGTCGAGCAAGCTTTTCATCCGCTCCGCATTTGTCTGCAACACTTTACTGGCCCGCAATACCAAAAGGACCGCATCTACATAGCTGGCGAGAAGTTGTCCATCTGTAACGGGCAAAATCGGCGGTGCATCGAACAGGACGATATCGTAAAGCCGGCCAAGTTCATGAACGAGCGACTGCATCGCATTGGATTGGATGAACTCGGTAGGATTGGGAGGCGTTGGCCCTGACGTGATCACATCCAAATGGATCTCCGGTATCGTGTGGATGATTTCGGGAAACCGGGCTTGCCTGGTCAAGTAATTGGTCAGTCCGACACGGTTTGTGAGCTGGAAAGCGCGATGCACGGTTGGACGGCGCAAATCCGTATCGACCAGGATCGTCCGTTTGCCTGTCATCGCCATGACAACAGCCAAATTCGCGATGGTCGTCGTTTTTCCTTCGCCCGGCCCTGCGCTCGCCACCATCAAAGTTTTGATTTTTCGGTTCAGTCCGGCAAACTGGATATTGGTTCTGAGCGTGCGGTACGCTTCAGCAGCGGGAGACTTTGGCTCATGAAGGCATATTAACTTGACAGGCGCTTTCGCTTGTTTCATTTTGCCTCCCCCTCTCTTCCATCAAAAAGCTTCTCTCTTTTTGTCGCGCGTTTTTCATTTTTTTCGACTTGATCTCCGGAATGACTCCAAGAACGGGAAGCTTGAGAACAGCGTCGATTTGGGCCTGCTCTTTGATCGTAGTATCGAACATTTCAAAGAAAAGCGCGATCGCGCATCCTGCGCATAGCGAAAGGATAAAGGCGATGGTCATGTTCAAGTAGGGTTTGGGACTGACCGGCTTCTCGCTGTCCAGTTGGGCTTGATTGAGAATGGAAACATTTCTCACGTTCATGATGGAGCCGAGATTGGAAGAAAACGAATGGGCGATCTCATCCGCAATCCGGATCGCTTTCTGTGGGTCTTCATCTGTTACCTGAATGGAGGTGATCAACGAATCTGCCGGCGATGCGACGGTAATCTTTTTCAAAAACTCTTCCGATGTCATCTGCAGGTCTAATTTCTTGATCACATCCTCTGTGATGTTGCGGCTTCTGATGATTTCCTCGTAGGTCCGCAAAAGGATTTGGTTCGCGCGCAATTGGTCATAGCCAATCTGATTATTCACCTGCGGAATCTCCACCAGCAATGTGACGCTTGCCTGATACTTCGGCTTGAGGATGTAAAAGCTGAAGCATCCCGTGGCAGATACCGCAAGAACGATGAGGATGACGATCATCAACCATCTGCGCAACAGGACTTTGACATAATCCCTGAAGAAAAAAGATTCCATAGCTCTGCTACTCCTTTTATCTCGATCTTTTTTCGCCGCAAGCCATTGTATCGATCGTCCAATGCTGCATGTCTCTAGGGTATTGTTCTTGGCACCATTTAGAACAGCAGCGCCTTCGGGAAGCTGGCTCGTCTCCCATCACCGTTTCTGTGCCCGCTGTACGTGCCCGCTGCCCTGGTATCCATGAGGATGTTGCCGGTGCCAGTTCCAAGCCGATTGGATGATCGTACCGATATCGTCGTATTGCGGCCGCCAGCCTAGCTCGGCTTTTGCTAATTCCGACGATGCGACGAGGATGGCCGGATCGCCACTCCTTCTCCCCATGATCCGCGCTGGTATCGGATGGCCGGTTATCTCCCGCGCCAGCTCGATCACTTGCTTCACCGAATAGCCAGTACCATTTCCGAGATTAAAAATGCCGCCCTCCCTGCTTTCCCTCAGCCTTTGCAGGGCAAGATAGTGGGCGCTTGCCAAATCCATCACATGAATGAAATCGCGGATGCACGTCCCATCTGCTGTCGGATAATCGTTGCCATAGATCGCGACATACTCGCGTTTTCCCAAGGCTGCTTCCAGGACGATCGGGATCAGATGGCTCTCGGGCACATGGTCCTCGCCTAGGGTCCCATCCGGATGCGCCCCCGCCGCATTAAAATACCGGAGCGATACCGCATTCATCCCGTAGGCACGGCTGCACCACTCGATCATTTTTTCGATGGCCAGTTTGGTTTCTCCGTACGGATTGGTGGGCACCGTCGGATCGCTCTCTTCAATCGGAATGTTCGCAGGTTCGCCGTATACAGCCGCAGTAGACGAAAAAACGAGATTGCTCACGCCATGCTGACGCATTTTTTTCAACAGCATGTGGGCGCCGAGGAGATTATTATCGTAATAGCCGAGCGGATCGATGATGCTTTCACCAACAAGCGAGCTTGCCGCAAAATGAATGACCGCTTCAATCGCATGCTCGGTAAAAATGCGATCGAGCAAAGCAGAATCCTGTATATCGCCCTCGTAAAAAAATGGTGTTGATACCGCCTGGCTATGACCTGTCGTTAAATTGTCGAGAACAATGACGTCCTCTCCACCTGCCACCAGCTCCGCCACCGTATGGCTGCCGATATAGCCTGCGCCCCCCGTCACCAATATGGCCATGAAACCACCCCACAGTCTGTTTCTCTCGTTATGCCCTATTCAATCTGTATGTTGGACAGCGTCATTATTTGCCTAGTCCGGCTGGGACTTGCCGATTTTTTTCTTGTCCACGAATGACGGACAACTCATTGGAACACTTATCGTATAGAAAAAGGCTGCCGCATTTCGCGACAGCTTTCCTGTGTTCTTCTCGGCTTTTCCATTTTGATTCCGCCATCTTGCTACTTTCCAACGTTTTTTTTCGCTTGCAACAGTTGCTGCAAATAGTGCAGGAGCGGTGCGCGCAATTCTTGATTGTCCAGCGCGAATTCGAGCGTTGTCGTAATGAAACCGAGCTTATCCCCAACATCATAGCGCTTTCCTTCAAAACGATAGGCGTATACCGTCTGCCGCTCATTCAGTTTCTGAATGGCATCCGTCAGCTGGATTTCTCCGCCTGCACCTTTTTCGTGTCGGGACAAAAAATCAAAAATGTCTGCCGTCAAGATGTAGCGCCCCATGATGGCCAGATTCGAGGGCGCCGCTTCCTTCGGCGGCTTTTCCACAAAGGTGCGGACGCGGTACAGGCTTCCCTCCCGGTCGAGCGGATCGATCACCCCGTACCTGGAAATATCGTCTATCGGCACCTCCTGCACCCCGACAACCGAGCAATTGACCTGCGCAAATATGTCGGCAAGCTGCTTGATGCATGGTTGGTCTGCACGGACAATATCGTCTCCCAAAAGAACGGCAAACGGCTCCTCCCCGATAAATTTGCGCGCGCACCAGATTGCGTGCCCTAAGCCAAGCGGTTCCTTTTGCCGGATATAGTGGATATTCGCCAGTTTGGACGATTTGCGCACCATTTCGAGCCATTCGAGCTTCTGCTTTTCCAGCAACAAGTGCTCGAGTTCAAATGCATGGTCAAAATGGTCCTCGATTGCCCGCTTCCCTTTTCCCGTTACGATGATGATGTCTTCAATGCCGGCTTCCACCGCTTCTTCGACAATGTATTGAATCGTAGGCTTGTCGACGATCGGAAGCATTTCTTTCGGCATGGCTTTGGTCGCAGGTAAAAACCGTGTGCCCAAACCGGCAGCCGGAATGATGGCTTTCTTGATTTGATGTCGATTCAAGTAAGTTCCTTCCTTCTCCTCTTAGCAGCTGACTTGTCAGCGAAACATTTCCGAAAGTGCGTCCTGAAGCGCCGACAGCTTAGCATCTGCATCTTGTTTCGTGTCCTGCGAAAACGCGCTGAGATAAATCTTGATTTTTGGCTCTGTGCCGGATGGCCGGATTGCTACCCATGATCCATCCGCAAGCAAAATTTTGACGACATTGGCGCTTGGTAACTCGAGCGGTTCTGTCCGCCTGTTCTGCACCATAATTTTTGTCTGTTGCTGGTAATCTTCCACCGCACGGACCGCAATGCCCGCAATCTGTTCCGGCAGCTCATGACGCAATGCCGACATGATCGCCTGAATCTTCTCCTGCCCTTCTTTTCCAGGCAGCGTAAAAGACAAGAGTTCTTCTTGATAGTATCCATATTTCTCATAGATCTCTTCTAACACCTGGAACAAATCTTTCCCTTGCCCTTTATAAAATAATACCATTTCCGAGACAATCGCTGTCATTTGCACGGCATCTTTATCCCGCACAAAGTCTCCGGCTAAGTAACCATAGCTTTCCTCATAGCCGAAAAGAAAGGTGTGCTCGCCAGTACGCTTGCACTCCTCAATCTTGTCGGCGATAAATTTGAAGCCGGTGACCGTATTGATCGTCTTGACCTGATGCGATTCCGCAATTCGCTGCCCCAAATCAGACGTTACGATTGTTTTTAGCAAGAGTCCATTTTCTGCAAGCTCGCCTTGTGCGGCTTTTTGTTCCAGCAAATAATGCAGCACGAGCGCTCCCAGCTGGTTTCCGTTCAACCGGCTGTACCCTTGTGCCGTACGAGCCAAAACGCCCAGCCGGTCGGCATCGGGGTCCGTCGCCAAAATGACATCCGCGCGCTTTTCTTCAGCGAGCGTCAATGCCAGCGCAAAAACGTCCGGGTCTTCAGGGTTGGGGGCGTTGACGGTCGGAAAGCGCCAATCCGGCTGCTCTTGCTCGCTCACGATATGGACGCAGCCAAATCCCGCCCGCTTCAACAAGCTGGGCACCAGCTTCGCTCCCGCGCCATGCAGAGGCGTATACACGATCGACAGGCTGTGTCCTTGCGCTTCATTGCGTGCCCTTTGCTGCAAAAGGCCTTCGACATCGTTCAGATACGATTCGAACAGCTCCGCCCCGATTGCGACCGTTTCAGCCGCCTCGGCCTTGTTGTCCCTGGGCGTATCGATACGGAGCGGATCAGCGATCTCCTGGATTTTTTCGTAGATGCGCCGCGCCGATTCCTCGTTGATTTGTCCGCCTTCCTCATTGTACACCTTGATCCCGTTGTACATCGGCGGATTGTGACTCGCTGTAATCACGAGTCCGGCAAAAGCGCCCAGCTTGCGGATCGCGTAAGACAACAAGGGAGTGGGCGAAATCTCTTGGAATACATACACCTTGATTCCGTTTCTCGCCAGCAGGTTTGCAATTTCCCCAGCAAATTCCTTCGAATACTTGCGGGAATCATAAGCGATCGCAATCCCTCTGTCCATCGCCGCCTGTCCATGCTCCCGCACATACCGGGCCAACCCCTGCGCTGTTTTTCGCACGGTGTAGACATTGATCCGGTTCGTACCCGCTCCCAGTAGTCCCCTGATGCCCGCCGTACCGAACTCCAAATCTTTATAAAACCGGTCTTCCACCTCTTTGAACTGATCCTGAATCTGAAGCAATTCCTCTTTCAATTCAAGAGGCATGTCTGCCTCACTCAGCCATCTGCTGTAAATGTTTTCATACAAATCCTGTTTCGTTTCATGTTCCGACATAGAATCGTCACTCCTACGATACGATTTTGGTCTCTTCCCATTTGCGCAACCTTTATCAACATATGCGAAAGAGCCGCATCGATTGACTTGCTGTTATTTTTTCCGCCATCGTTTTTTAAGTTTCGTAGAAAGAAAAGAATCGAAAGCTCATCGCCTCCGATTCTTCCTTTACACATGCAACCGATTCGTAATCTCATCCAATCCCTGCACGAGCGCCGCCAACTGTTCCGAGGCAGCGGCCTGCTGCTCGGTTGACGCCACCGTCATCTCGATCTGGCTCTCGATCTTGTTGATCTGGACCAAAATTTGCGCCAGTGATTGCTGAATTTCCTGTGATGAATGTTTGGCCCGGTCCGCCAGCTTGCGCACCTCGTTGGCGACGATCGTGAATCCGCGCCCGTGCTCGCCTGCCCGCGCCGCTTCAATCGCAGCATTCAAGCCAAGCAGGTTGGTCTGTGACGAAACTTCCGCGACGAAATCGCTCAGCTTCTCGATTTCTTTGCTTTGCGCTTTCAAGATGCTCATCGATTCAGCGATCTCCTCATGCGATTCCGCCAAGGTTGTCGCCGATTTCGCATATTCGCTGGCGATGATGGTCACCTCGCGGGTGGACCCGCTCAATTCTTCGGCGACCATCTCCATGTTTTTTCGATAGTTCACATTCTCGCGCTGGGTATCGCCGATATACTGCTCCAAAATGATCGCGGAATCAAAGTACAGGCGCTTGCAGGCAGCTTGATACAGTTCGTAAGCATCCGGCAAGCCGGACGCCTTTTCTGCGATCAACCGCAAATAAATCGTGTATCCGCCCAAAAACCAATCCGCGGACAAGCCGATACGGGCATGGACAGCCCCGACCTTTTGTCTGCCTGCAATATAATCCGCATCGATCCGATCGCTGGCCAGCGACTGAAAATACCAAATCTGCGTTTTTTTCAGACGCTCTACGGTGCTGTTGGCCTGGATCATTTCAGCCAAATTGCTGTACGACCACAATTCCTTGTAAAATCGATCGACGACATCGTCCGCATGCTGCATAAAAAAAGCTTTATGTCGATGGAGCAACGCAAGATCCGCTTCCGTCACTCCATAATATTGGCACATTTTTTTCCACTTATCATCCACAACGATCATTCTATCTAGCGCCCCCTACATCTCGCATCACACTTCTACCCTGCTTCTCTCTATCTTAACAAGTATTGTAACAGAAAGCTTTCGCAATGAAGAGAGAAAAATAAAATAGGACCTAGCAACTAGATGACCAGGTCCCACACTTGTATCCTTATACCTTGAAGCGGGCGATCAGCTCCTGCAATTCTGCCGCTTTTTGCGACAGGGCGCCTGACGATGCCGCGACTTCTTCCATTGATGCCAGCTGCTCTTCTGCGGACGCCGATACGTTTTGCGTATTGCTCGCAGTCTGCTCGGCGATGCTTGCCACGTGCTCGATCGCGCCTACAACCTCCATGGTGAAGGTCGACATTTGCTTGGCTGCGGCCGAGACTCCTGCCATTTGTTCCGCGACCTGATTAATCGAGGTCCGGATATCGCTGAAGGATTGGCCTGCCGCATTGACCAGCTCGATGCCGCCTTCCATTTCAGCGGTTCCCACCTGGATCGATTGCACGGCAGCCTTCGTCTCGACCTGGATCGACTGGATGACGACGCTGATTTGTTCTGCAGAACGGGATGATTGCTCGGCCAGCTTGCGCACCTCGTCCGCAACGACAGCAAACCCTCTTCCTTGCTCGCCCGCTCGCGCTGCCTCAATTGCGGCATTCAAAGCCAACAGATTGGTCTGGGCTGCAATCCCGGCAATGACCTCGACAATCTGGCCAATTTCCTGCGAGCGGTCTCCAAGCCCTTTGACTGCCTCCGCGACTTGATTGATGGTCTGGCTGATCGCGTGAATTTGCTGGATCGCCTGCCCAATCGCCTCCGCTCCATCAGCGGCGACTTCTGTTGCCCGATTGGCTGCGCCGGAAACGGTCTCCGCACTCTCGACGATTTGCTCGGTGCCGCGCGACAGCTCCTCGACGACTCGGGCCCCTTCCTCCACGCTCGATACTTGCCGCTCGGAACCGGCCGCAACTTCCTGAATCGTGGTGGCGATATGTTCCGTCGCTTTGCTCGATTGTTCGGCGCTCGCGAGCAGCTGTTCCGCCGCAGCCGCGACATGCTCGGCGTTTGCGCTTGACTGGCCGATCAAGTCGCGCAGATTGCTTTTCATCAGGTTGAACGATTTCGCGAGTTCTCCGATCTCATCCCGGTTTTTGATGATGATGTCTTCCCCGGTCAAATCCCCTTCGGCAATCTGGCCCGCCATCGCGGTCATCCGTTTCATCGGCCGCGCGATCAGTCGGCTGACGGTATACGCGATGAACAAACCGAGTGCGACCGCGATCACAATCATCACCAGCGTATCGCGAATGCCGGTTTGGAAAATGTCGCCGCTCTCTTTGGTCGCTTTCGCAGCACCGTTAAAATTAAGCTGCACCAGCTTGTTGATAAACACGTGCAAATACTGGAAGCGATCCTCGGCGTCCTTCACCAGCAATATGCTGGCGAGCTTGTCCTGCTTGCGGCTCGCTTCAAGAATTTTGTTATGGACGGACGTATAAATTTCCCATTCCTGTTGGAACTGATCGAATGTTTTCTTCTCCTCAGCGGAAACGATCAATTTGCCATATTCCAGAAACGTTTGATCCAGCTGCTCAAGCGTTTTTTTCATATCCGCTTCGTATTTGTCCATCGTATAGCTGTCGGTTGAGGAGATGTGCTTCAGCTCGGTCGACACAAGGTGTTCGGCAAGGTAATTGATCTCATTCACATGTTTGGCCGCGGGCAGCCAGGTGCCGGAGATTTCTTCTGACTTGGAATTGATCGTGTACATTTTGTCGATCGCCAAGCCTGCAAAGATGGCCATGATGAGTAAAATTAAAGAAAAACTTACATATAATTTCCTGGAAATCGTAACGTTCATCGTTCTCCTCCATCTGTTCTTCTAGGGGGTAGAGGTACCTTGCAATATTTACCCAAGTAAAATAATACCATTCGAAAAGTTCAATAGGTATAAAATCTTCGCAAAAATACTTCGAAAAATGGCTGCGAAATCGCAGAAACGATAATCGTTCACGATTTGCCTCATACCAAATTTCATGACAGCAGATAGAATTCTAAAGTAAGAAAACAACCGTTGCAAGAATATTTTTAAAAATCAGGAAGAAAGACTCAGGACAGAAAAAAAGCCCATCTCCGCAAAGGATGGGCTTTTTACGATTCAATTGAAGCTGTTATTTCACAAGGCTTTCTGCCGCTTGCACAACGTTTTCCACAGTGAAGCCGTATTCTTTCATGATGCGGTCGCCAGGGGCCGATGCGCCGAATTGGTTGATGCCGATGATGGTGCCAGCGTCACCTACATAGCGCTCCCAGCCGAATGGCATCGCCATCTCTACGCCGACGCGCGCTTTGATCGTGGGCGGGATGACGGAGTCTTTGTATTCTTTGGACTGACGCTCGAACAGCTCCCAGCTCGGCATGCTGACAACGCGCGCCTGGATGCCGCGGCTTGCAAGCTCTGTGCGGGCTTGCATCACCAACGGAACCTCGGAGCCTGTCGCCAAAAGAATCACTTGCGGCTGGCCGTTTTCGGCATCAGCCAGCACGTAAGCGCCTTTGTTCAGGTTTGCTGCAGCCAAAGCAGCGGTTTCCTCAAGCGCTGGCAGGTTTTGACGGGTAAGCACCAGTACGACCGGCTCGTCTTTGCTTGCAATCGCATAGCTCCAGGCAGCATTGGTCTCATTCGCATCTGCCGGACGGATCACCGTCACGCCTGGCATCGCGCGCAGCGCAGCCAGATGCTCTACCGGCTCATGGGTTGGGCCATCTTCCCCGACTGCGATGGAGTCATGCGTGAACACGTACGTAACCGGCTGTTTCATCAGCGCGGACAGACGGATTGCCGGGCGAACGTAGTCGGAGAACACGAAGAATGTACCGCCGTACACTTTCACGCCGCCATGCAGCGCCATACCGTTCAACGCAGCGCCCATCGCGAATTCGCGAACGCCGAACCAGAAGTTGCGGCCTTCATAGCTGCCTGGCAAGAAATCGCCTGCACCTTTGATCAAGGTGTTGTTGGAGTGCGCCAAGTCTGCGGAACCGCCCATGAAATACGGAACGGTTTTCGCCAGCGCGTTGATCGCGTTTCCGGAAGCGACGCGCGTCGCCAGTTTCGCACCGTTTTCATAGACAGGCAGCTCTGCGTTCCAGCCTGCTGGCAGTTCGCCCGCCACAGCCAGCTTGAATTGTGCAGCCAGCTCCGGGTACGCCTGCGCATAACGGTCAAACATTGCTTGCCACTCTGCTTCCTTGGCTGTTCCCGCTTGTGCGATGCCTTTGTAAAAATCAGCCACTTCCGCAGGCACATGGAATTCTTCATGCGGCCATGCGTAGTTTTCTTTCGTCAGTTTCACTTCATCTTTTCCGAGCGGCGCACCGTGGGAAGCGGAGGAACCGCCTTTGTTCGGGCTGCCGTGGCCGATGACGGTTTTTACCTCGATCAATGTCGGGCGCTCCAGATCAGCGCGCGCTTCTGCCAGCGCCGCATCGATCGCCGCCAAGTCCGTGCCGTCTTCCACACGGATGTATTGCCAGCCGTATGCTTGATAGCGCTGCGCCACATTTTCCGAGAAAGATACGGACAGCTTGCCATCCAGACAGATGTCGTTTGAATCGTACAGCACGACCAGCTTGCCGAGCTTCAGGTGTCCTGCCAGCGAGGACGCTTCGCCGGATACGCCTTCCATCAGGTCGCCGTCGCCGCAGATCACATAGGTATAGTGATTGATCAGGTCAAAATTGTCCCGATTGTATGTAGCGCTCATATGGCGTTCCGCCATCGCCATGCCGACTGCCATCGCGATCCCTTGTCCAAGCGGACCTGTCGTCGCGTCGACGCCTGCTGTGTGGCCGAACTCCGGATGTCCTGGCGTGCGGCTGCCCCACTGGCGGAAGTTTTTCAAATCTTCAATAGTTACATCGTATGTCATCAGGTGCAGCATGGAATAAAGCAGCATCGAGCCATGGCCTGCGGACAGCACGAAACGGTCGCGGTCAATCCACGAAGGATTTTGCGGGTTCACTTTCATGTAGCGGCTCCACAGCACGTGTGCCATTGGCGAAGCGCCCATCGGCATGCCGGGATGGCCGGAATTGGCTTTTTCAATTGCATCGATCGCCAGCGTTCTGAGTGTATTTACGGCCAGCTGATCAATCGCTCCAGTAGTTGTCATCGGATTCTCTTCCTCTCATTAATTATTGGCAGTGTGATTATAACATAGCGCGTCTTGCCAGTCATACGGTCTTTCTTTGTGCACGCAAGGCGGCGAGAGCTTCCATGTACTCTTCCTTGTCAATCATCCCCAGCTCGCGCATCTCTTTCAGCTCGTCTTCGATCAAAAGTCTGTCCCCTTCCGGATCACCCGTGTAGATGTGAATGGAATAGCGCTTCAGAAACTCGGGCAGCGAAAAATCGGACTTGTGCGCGCTCACCTTTGTTCCTCCATGCGTCGCTCCATGCGGGAAAGCACGGCGTCATAATCGAATTCAAACGGATGGCAGTCAATCGCCACGACATCTGCCTGCGGGTAGCCTGCCTGCCATTCGCTTTTTGCATCTGGCGTACCCCCGACGAGAAACAGCGGATAGGAAGCGAGATCGCCATCAGCGGCGAGCACATCCAAAAATTGCTTGGTTTCCTCCGGCTCTTGGCCGACATTGACGACAATCACCATGCGGGTCACCTCGCCAGCCGCCTTCGCCTGGCGAATCGCTTGCAGGCTTTTGCCGTTTGGCACCAGCGCGTTCACGCCGGGAAACCGGTCGATAATTTCATCGAGCCAATCGTCTTCCTGCCAGGTCAAATAATAAATCATCGGGCTCATACTCCTTCACCAAACTTGACACTTCATTATAGCATGTGTTGCCCAAATTAACCCCTGCGAATAAACTTGACTTACTGAAATGCTTCACGTAAGGTGAAAAGATACGTGACTCTGGAAAATTTTCATAAGAAAGAGGTTTTACGAAGTGGGTAAGAAGCAGCTTGTCCTCTTGTTTTTCACTGCTTTTCTCATCATGCTCGGCTTTGGCATGATCATTCCCGTCATGCCCTATTTTGCCAAAAATCTCGGGGTCAATTCGTTCATGCTGGGGACCTTGTTCGCCAGCTACAATATCATGCAGTTTCTGTTCGCCCCTCTGTGGGGAATCGTCTCAGACCGGATGGGCCGCAAGCCATTGATCGGCTTTGGACTGCTTGGCTTCTCCATCACGTTCATCCTGTTCGGGCTCGCCACCAGCTACGGCGAAATGCTCGCCTACCGCATCATCGGAGGAATTGTCTCCGCTGCTGCGATGCCGACCGTCACCGCGATGGTCGCCGACTTGTTTGTGCCGAAGGAGCGGGCAAAAGGGATGGGCATGATCGGTGCCGGAATCGGGCTCAGCTTCGTTTTCGGCCCTGCCATCGGCGGCATCCTTGGCACATTCGGTTTTGCGGTTCCGTTTTTCGCAGCCGGCGGCGTCGCGTTTCTCACGTTTTTCCTCGTGCTGTTCGCCTTGCCAGAAAGCTTGCCGAAAGAAAAACGGACAGGCGCCATCCAGCGCGAAAAGCGGGAAAACCCGATCGCAGCGCTGTTCGGTTCAGCCTTGTCGCTGCTGTACTTCATTTTGTTCATCGTTTCGTTCGCGATGGCGGGTCTGGAAACGACCTTTGCCCTCTACATCAACGATCTGTACGGCATGACCGAGCAGCAGCTCGGATACATGTTCCTCGTCATGGGCTTTGTCGGCGCCTTTGTGCAAGGCGGCATGATCGGCAAAATGGTCAAAAAGCTCGGCGAGGCAAAAGTGCTTGTGCTAGGCATCGTGCTGTATGCCGTCGGCTTCCTGGCTATCCCGATCGGCAGCGGGTTTTGGAGCTTTGCCTTGATCCTCGCCCTGTTCGGCGCAGGCGGCGGGATGATCCGCACGACCGGTACCGCGATGGTGTCGCAGCGCACGACCCAAGGCCAAGGCGTGACATCGGGCACAATCAGCTCCATGGACAGCTTGGGCCGCATTCTCGGGCCGTTGACCGGAGGCGCTGTCTATGCATGGCATCCGAACGCGCCTTATTTGATCGGCGGCGTCCTGATGATCGTGCTGCTGGTTTTGTTCCAATCGCGCAAACGATATTTGCCCGAGCCGCATCCTGACCCGGCGAAACAAGAATCCCCGCATACCGCGTAAGCGCGGTGCGGGGATTTTTTTACTCTGCTTGCAGCTCATACCACCGGTCGTAGCTCGCAGCCAATGCCGCTTCCACTCGTTCCAGCTGCGCTTGCCAATGCGCCAGCTGCGCGTAGTCGCTCGACGCTTCGGCGAGCTGCTGCTGGGCAGCAAGGCGTTCTGCCTCCAGCTGTGCGATCTCCTCTTCCAGCTTTTGCAGCTGGTACGGATTCACCCGCTTTTCCGGCTGTTTCGCTTTCGCAGGCTCCTGGACGGCCGGCTTTGGCTGTTTTTGCGGGGATGGCGCTGCAGCCAGTGCCGCCTGTTTCGCCGCAAGCTGCCGTCTGCGCTGCTCCCGCGCCTCCTCATAGCGCCCCTCGTAGCGGACGATCTTTTGCTCATCGATCCAAAACACGCCGTCCACCATTTTTTGCAAAAAGTAGCGGTCATGGGAGACGATGAACAAGCTGCCGCGAAACTCGGCAATCGCTTCTTCCAGCGTTTCGCGCGCCTCGATATCCAGATGGTTCGTCGGCTCGTCGAGCAGCAGCAAATTGATCGGCTGATGCATCAGCTGCGCCAGCCGCAGCCTCATGCGCTCGCCGCCGCTCAGCTGTCCGACCCGCTTGTAAACCTGTTCGCCGTAAAACAGGAATTTGGCTAACCGATGGCGCGCCTCCGGTTCCGTCATTTTGGCGATTTCGCGAAACGCATCGATGACGCGCCGGTTCGGATCGCCCTCAATCGCTTTTTGCGACAAGTAGCCGACCTGCACGCTTGCGCCAAGGCGAACGGTTCCCGCGTCCGGCGCCAGATCGCCCATCAGCATTTTCATCAGCGTCGATTTGCCGCAGCCGTTCGGGCCTATCAGCGCTTTGCGCTCTCCGTAGCGGAGCAGCAGATCGGCATCGGCGAACAGCGTTTTGCCTTCAAACGATTTGCCCACCCCTTCGGCGATCAGCACATCCGTCCCGCTCCGATCGGTCGCCTTGAACGCGAGCGCCATCCGGTCCGCCTCCAGCTTCGGACGCTCGATCCGCTCGATGCGCGCCAACGCCTTTTCCATACTCTTGGCTCGGCGGTGAAAACCTTCATTCGGCGGATTCGAGCGGTTGCCCCATTCCTTCAGCCGCTTGATCGTCTCCTGCATTTTTTTGATTTTTCGCTGCTGCTCCTCATATTCGGCGAACTGGCGCAACAGCCGTTCCTCCCGCTCCGTCACATACGCGGTGTAGTTGCCCAGATACTGCGTCGCCTCCCCGCAATCGACTTCGATAATCGAGGTAACGATCCGGTCGAGGAAGTAACGGTCATGGGAGATCGCCAGCACGGTCCCCTTGTAGTCGCGAAGGAATTCCTCAAGCCACTCCATCGCTTCCACATCCAGATGGTTCGTCGGTTCGTCCAGGAGCAGCACATCGCTCGCCTCGCACAAAAGCTTTGCCAAGCCGATTTTCGTTTGTTCGCCGCCGCTCAAGCGGGCAAACAGCGTATCAAGCATCGCTTCCGAGATGCCGAGCCCGGTCGTCACCTGCGCCATCACCGTCTCCGTCCGATAGCCATCCAGCCGCTCGAACTGCTCCTGCAGCTGTTGATATTTTCCCAGCAGCTGTTCCAACAGCCCGGGGTTTTCTGCCGCCTTGCTCATCTGCTGTTCCAGCTCACGCATGTTCCCGCTGATGGCGGACACCTCGGCGAATGCGGAAGCGATCACGTCCCGCCCTGTCCACTGATCAGGATAGACAGGCGTTTGGGGCAAATACGCCCAACGGCTGCCCTTCGCTTTAAAAATGTCGCCGCTGTCTGCGCTCTCCTGCCCGCAAAGAATTTTGCAAAGAGTTGACTTGCCTGCCCCATTTGGGCCAACGATGCCGACTCGTTCGCCGGCATGAATTTCGATCGTGATATTTTCCAAAACGGGATGTGCCCCGTAGCTTTTCGTCATTGCATTTGTCGCTGCCAAAATCATCGTATATTCCTCCTAATCGTGTTTGAGCGCACAAAAAAACCGCAGGCAAATACCTGCGGCATCGGTCTTCGCGCTTTTGTGCGGCTAGTGATGCAGGATACGCCCTTTGTCGTTCAGCTTGGTTGTAGGGGTAAAAAAGGACAGACTGGTCCCGTTGAAGGAAAAATCATGAGTTTGGACCCCAGCTTCCACGAAAATCCAAGCTTGAATCGACTTCATCACGCACCTGCACCCCCTTTCACGATCAATTGGAAATAGATAGTTCCAGTATAGTCTATTTTTTCATTATTTGCCAGTGTCTTCTGCAAAAATCATCGGTTTGCCCGTCTCGTCATCAATGACGACCAGCGTCGTATAAGACGGCAGATCGACTCTGCCCAGCAAATACGGATAGGCAATCATCTGCGGATACATTTTCCCAGGTTCCGGTTTTGTCCGCTGCACATGCACCAAAAGCTGCTCCCAGCTTTGCTCGTTTTTCACGAACTTGATGCCGTAGCCGGGATTCGGCTGCGCGCCAAGCGCCACCATGTACAGATTGCCCTGTTGATGCACGCCTGGCTTCGTCTTGTTTTGCGCAACGAATGCTTTCTCTGCTTCTGTCAGCTTCAAAGGATCGACCATGACGAATCCCTTCCCGATTTTCGGATCAGCCTGCGAGACGATCGTGACCGCTTGCATAGGTCCGTCCCAGGCCACTTTGTAACCAACACCCTCTGCCATTTCGCGGAGCGGGACATAGCCTTTCGGCACCTGCGTACCGGCTGTCGGCTTATACGAAACCGTCAGGCTCCCCCGCTGAAAAGTCAGCACACCGTCTGCTTCTACAAGCTTGGCAGCCAGCAAGCTGGCCAGTCCGGTTGCCGGAACATACGTTTTATTGGCGAGAATGAGCGGTTTTGCTTTCCATTCCACCTGTTTTTGGTTCATAATAACACTAGGTCCTGTTGCTGCCTGTGCAGGAATTGCAGTCAGTACCTGCAAGCCTACCAAAATTCCCGCCATCCATGTGATACGTCTCATGCTGGTTCCACCTTTATCATTTGGCTTTCTACTCCATTTGACTGCATTTTGGCGGAAATGTTTCATAGGAACATGTGATTGACCATCATGACCAGCGGAATCGTCACCAGCGACAGCAGCGTGGAAAAAACGGTCATCATCGCGGCCAACTCCTCATCCGCCCCATACCGGGCGAAAACGATCGGAGCGATCGCGATCGTCGGCATCGCCACTTGCACTGCCACGACCTGCACGATTTCGCGGGACAGCGGAAATACGGTGGTCAAAAGCGCTGCCGCGATCGGGTAGACGGCCAGCTTGATGCCGAGCGGTGCCCCCATTCGAGAGATCGCCAGCGGCCGTTTATGGCGCAAATAATCAAACAGCAGCATGCCGATGTAAATCATGGCCATCGGCGAGGCGATCGCGGCCAATGTCGCGCTGAGCTGCTTGATCGGTGCCGGCGGCGGCGTCAAGCCGAGGGAAGCGAGCAGAAGCCCAAGCACAATCGCCATCATCGGAATGTTCACAAGAGACTTCAATCCGGCGAGCGTGACGCGGCGCTTTTCCTGCAAAAGCATGACGCCCAGCGTCCAAAGGCACAAGTCCATCCCGGCATCGAAAACGGCGGCAAGCACCGCGCCTTTTGGCCCGAACAACGCAGCACAGAGCGGCAACCCGATCGTTCCCGTATTGCCGAAGCCGGATACCACCGCCATTTCACAAGCTTTTTTTATGGAAACACCCTGCAGGCGGGCTGCGCAAAATCCGAGCAAAACGCCAAGGCAGCTTAGCAGAAACGCTAGTCCGAATACAATGAAAATTTGCAGCAAAAGCTCCCGCGTCATCGGGAGCTGAAACAATCCGTGCAAGATGATGCAAGGGAGTCCAACATTGACGATCAGCGTAATCATCAGTTGTCGCGAATCATGGGTCAGAGGCATGCGTTTGCCGATCAGCGCGCCAATCGCAATCATGACGCCCATGACGAAGATGGTGGTCAAAAGCGGCTCCATTTCCATCCAGCTGTCCTCCTTGCCCTATTCGCTGACATTCAGCCAAAAAAGCTGCTCATGATTGGCTTTTTCACAGGTGCGCAGCATATCGCCGCACACGGGAACGACCAACTGCAGCGGGACGCACCAACCGATCGGCAGCTCGGCATCCTGCCCTTCCACGGTCAGCATCCGCACCTGGTCGGCAGACTGATCCATCGCCAAAACGAAATGCTGCGGCGGTTCCGGATCGTTTTCTTTCCACTGAACAAGCACGAGGCCGTCGTTTCCTCCCGCAACTACCAGATCGACATGATCGCCATAGGCGGCATGCACCATCGTATGGGTCGTACCGTTCAATTGCGCGATCTCTTTCAAGACTTCATGCCAGGCGACATGGTTTTTTTGCTCGCCGCTGGCATCTGTATACATGAGCCAATCGTTCATTTTGTTCCTTCTTTCCCCTACCACACCGGTAGATACGTAAATTACGAGTGCTTTCTTATTGTACCACCCTTTGCCGGTTTCTTCGATTCACTTTCAGATCGCACGTTTTGTGGATAATCATTGGATTTGCGGTAAATCGTAACAAAGAGGCAATGTGCAAATTGTAGTTGACAAATTGGGCAAAACATCGTTAAATTACAAATCATACAAATATCATCGGATTAGTGGGGGTTTAGTCATGAAAAAACTCGTATCATTTCTGCTCGCATCAGTTTTGACCGTCGCACTCGCAGGCTGCGGTTCATCCGGTTCCCAGCCGCAAACCGGCGGCAACACCGCCACCAACGGTTCACAAGCCGCACAGCCGGAAGCGGGAAAAGAGCAGAATCTGCTCGATAAAGTCAAGGCGGAAAAAAAGCTGTTGATCGGTACGGAAGGAACGTACGCTCCTTTCACGTTCCACGATGCATCCGGCAAGCTGACCGGCTTTGACGTCGAGGTCGTCACGGAAATCGCCAAGCGCATGGGCGTTGAGCCGGTTTTCATGGAAACCCAGTGGGATGCCATGTTTGCAGGTCTTGACTCGAAGCGCTTTGACGTCGTTGCCAATGAAGTGGGCATCCGTCCCGACCGCCAGGAAAAATACGATTTCTCCAATCCGTACATCGTTTCCGCAGCTGTTTTGGTCACGCACAAAGACAATGACAAAGTGAAAAGCTTTGCGGACATCAAAGGCTTGAAAGCAGCGCAAACGCTGACCAGCAACCTGACGGACATCGCCCGCAAAAACGGCGCGGAAATCGTCGCGGTTGAAGGCTTCAACCAAGCGATCGATCTGCTTACTTCCAAACGTGTCGATGTGACGATCAATGATGGCTTGTCCCTGCTCGACTTCCTGAAGCAAAAACCGGATACACCGATCAAAATCGTTGCAAAAGACCCGAACGTCGCCAAAAACGGCTTCATGTTCCGCAAAGGCAGCACGGAGTTGGTCGATGCGTTCAACAAAGCGTTGGATGAGATTCAAAAAGACGGTACGTATCTGAAAATCTCTGAGAAATGGTTTGGTGCCGATGTTTCTAAATAATCTTTTCGGTGATTCCGAACGGCTGAACCGTTTGGTTGATATTGCACAAAGCTCCTTTTGGCCTCTGGCAAAAGGAGCCTTGACCTTTTCTATCACGCTCGCTGCGGTCTCATTCGTGATTGGCCTGTTTTTGGCGGTGCTGACCGCTCTCGCCCGCCTGTCGAAATCAAAGGCGCTTCGCGGGCTCGCGCGCGCCTATGTTTCCATCATCCGCGGAACGCCCTTATTGGTGCAGCTCTTCATTATCTTTTTCGGCTTGCCCAGCATCGGGATTACGATCGACCCGTTTCCTTCCGCAGTGATCGGCTTCTCGCTTTCCGTGGGAGCGTACGGCTCGGAAATCGTCCGGGCTGCGATTTTGTCCATTTCCAAAGGACAGTGGGAGGCAGCGTATTCTCTTGGCATGTCCTATCGGTTGGCGTTGCAGCGCATCATTTTGCCGCAGGCCGCGCGCGTTTCCGTTCCGCCGCTGTCCAACTCGTTCATCAGCCTCGTGAAAGATACTTCGCTGGCTGCGGTCATTCTCGTCCCCGAGATGTTCCGCAAAGCGCAGGAAATCACCGCCTCCACCTATGAACCGTTGCTTGTCTATTCAGAAGCGGCGCTCATTTACTGGCTGATTTGCCTCGTTCTCTCTATCATCCAGGATCGGATTGAACATCGTCTCGACCGCTATGTTTCGAGATAATCGTCCCGTTGGATTCTCGCATAATCAAAAAAAGCTCCGTACTGCAAGCTGCAGACACGGAGTTTTTTTCTTTGTAAAACTCACTTTAGTTATCACAGATCACGAAGAACAACCAAATAATGAGGAGAAACCAGATGAACCCCCCATCACAGAGACCTCCGAGAATACCACGCCTGCATCCCATATAAGCTAACCTCCTTATCAGATAAGTCAGGCAACCATAATCTTTCACGAGTATGCCTGCTGCTCTTTACTACTCTATGTAAAAAGCAAAGCACCGCTTGTATACATGTCTAGCAAACTGCAAAAACGGGCCCTCGCTCTATGGCGACAGCCCGTTTTCCTCGGTTTACGATTCCGTTATTTACTAATGTTCATGTACTGCTTCAGCTCTTCATAAAAAGTAGGGTTGCAGGCCATTACGCTGCTTTTCGCATCATGCGGCAGCGGTTCCCCGGTCATACGGGTCGCGATGCCGCCCGCCTCTTCCACAAGCAGACGACCTGCCCCGAAGTCCCACGGGTTGAGCGACATGCTCACATAGCCATCCAGCCGGCCTGCCGCCACATAAGCCATCTCCAAGGCCGCGCTGCCCAGCAACCGCATCCCGCGCACTTTGCCCGCCAGCTTCTTGACGATCTGATCGATGCCGATCTGTTCCGCCCGCTTGTTCCAGAACACGCTCGTGCACAGGAGCGCTTCTTCAAGCGTGACTTGCCGATCCAGATGCAGCTTGCGATCGTTCAAGTAAGCGCCTTCTCCTTTTACCGCAAAAAACATCTCATCGCGGGAAGGATCATACACGACCCCAACCATCGCTTCCCCCCGATGGTAGACCGAGATCGATACGGAAAAATTAATCTGCTGATGCACAAAATTCGTCGTGCCGTCAATCGGATCAATGATCCACAATGTATCGAATTGGTTCGGGTCTTGCTTGAACGTGCTTTCCTCACCTAAAATTCCATGATCGGGAAACCGTGACAAAATCAGCTTCACGAGCTGCTCTTCCACTTCTTTATCGACCGCTGTGACCAAGTCGGAAGCCGATGTCTTATACTCAACCTCATACGGCTGCTTCATGCGCTTGAGGCTCAATTCCCCCGCCATCCGCGCGCCTTCCTTCGCCGTCTTCGCGATTGACTCCAGTTGGAACGATTGCAATCCTATCGCCACCTACACCATAACATTTGTCTTTTAGTTTACCATACTTTGGCCGAGGGATACAGGCTGAGGGGTTTTTCAGCCAGCTGTTCGCCCGATCAAATGAAGGCGTTCGATCAACGTTTTTTACATGTGCATTCTTTTGAATCGCCCGCAATCTTTCACTTGTGCATGTTTTCTGTCTTTTGATACAGTGAGAAAAAGTGGTAGAAACGATGAGGAGGTAACACCCTTGGCCGTCATTCCGAAACGCCTGCTTTCGCTCTCTCTCGCTGCCGTCGCCGCCTTTTTTCCGTTAACGGGGGTCGCCAGCTCAAAAGACACGTTCCAATTCGCCCCGATCAATCCGGCATTTTCGGCCAAAACGACTGCGCATGCACTTTCCTCTGCGACATCAGACGGCCATGTGCTGGGCTATCGACCCGGTCCGGTGGTGCTCTCCTTGCCGCGCGAGTCCAGCCATGCGCGCAGCGTGAAGGCTGCCCTGCCTGCGGCCTATGATCTGCGTGCACTCCATCGCGTTTCACCTGTTCGGGACCAAGGCTCCTGCGGGGCATGCTGGACATTTGCCACGCTCGCATCGGTTGAATCAGCGCTCCTTCCCGATGAATCCTGGGATTTTTCTGAAAATTATTTGCGCAACAACCATCTTTTCGACTGGAGCCCTTGTTCGGGAGGAAACGCCAGCATTTCTACCGCCAATCTCGTGCGGTGGAACGGACCTGTGCTTGAGGTGGACGATCCGTACACCGATCAAACCAACAAACGAAAAACGGGGCTGCCTGCGCAGAAACATAGCCAGGATGTCCTGTACCTGCCTGAACGCGCCAATGCGCTGGATAATCAGGCCATCAAAGAAAGCCTGCGGCAAAATGGCGGCCTTTATGTCGGCCTTTCGTTTCAAGAATCGTTATTCAACAACAATGCGGCAGCTTATTACAACTCGCGCAATGAAGTGCCCAACCATGCGGTGACCATCGTCGGTTGGGACGACAATTATAGCAGAGACAACTTTCTCAAAAAACCCCCGGGCAACGGCGCCTTTATCGCCAAAAACAGCTGGGGGACAAACTGGGGAGACGACGGGTATTTCTACATCTCATACTATGATCGGACACTGACCGAATTTACTGCTTTCGTCAAACCGGAGGCGGCGAATAATTACCAGACGATTTATCAGTACGATGAGCTTGGTTTGACCGGCAGCCTGGGAGGAAGCAAGGATACCGGCTGGTTCGCCAACATTTTTCCCGCCCTGCGCGACGTCCGCGTCAAAGCAGCCGGCTTTTATACGCTCGGGCATGATGCGACCTATGAAGTGAAGGTTTATACCGATGTCGATCCGAAAAAAGGACCGCTCGCAGGCAAGCTGGCGAGCACCAGCATTGGCACGCTTGCATACATGGGTTACCATACCGTACAGCTGACTGAACCGGCAGAGGTGAAAGCGGGCACCTCCTTCGCCGTCGTCGCCAAAGTCACCGTCCCGGGCAACCAGTATCCAATCCCGGTGGAGAACCGGATCAAAGGCTATTCGTCCAAAGCGAGTTCCGGCAAAAACCAAAGCTTTTTCTCCGCGAATGGAGACAGATGGATTGACGTTACGACGCTCGATGCCACGGCCAACGTCGCTTTGAAGGCATATGCCGATGAAGGTGCGGCCAGTGCCCCTGTCGCATTGGACAAGATCGAAATCCGCGACGCCGCCGATCAAAAGAAGTTGACCAGCATGTCGCTCAAGCTGGCGGACGGCCCTGTCTCGCTCATCGTCAAAGCCTCCTATAAAGACGCGAGCACGGCCAACGTGACAGCCCAGACCTTGGTAAAAAGCAACAGCAATCCCGCTGTCATCGATGTCAAACAGGAGGGAGACAGCATCATCCTGACCCCGAAATCGGCAGGCAGCGCAAGAGTCCAGTTCACTTTCGAGAAAAAATCAGTTTCTCTTGCCATCCGCGTGAAGTAGAAAATATGCTGGCCTGCGAGGAGAAGGCGATCTGTCGCACATGGCGGGATCACCTTCTCTGCATGCCTGCTACAACAGCGCGTTGGTTTTCCGTCCTGCAGCAATCGGTTTGATAAAGGCAGCTGTTTTTTCCCAGGCGAAATCATGGGCGTTCGGCACATAATGAGCGGAATGGGGATCACAGCAGCCGTGCAGACCTTCAAGCTGCCATGTTTGCACATTCTCTTTTTGCAGCAGGACAGCCAACAGCTCGCCGACATCGAACGCCTTTTCTTCACTCGGCAAAAAGAGCAAAACCGGGCACGCCGGCTGAAGTTCAGGATATTGCCGGATGCGCGAGCCATAGTAGCCTACGACACCGTCGCAAAGCCCTGCCTGTTCGCTGCAGCGCCATGCGATCGTAGCGCCGATGCTGTAGCCTGCCACAATCACATGCTCATACCGGTTGCGCAGGCTGCGAATCAATTCCGTCGCCTGCTCACACCCCTGATCGAATCCGACCGCCTCTGTGAAATGGCGATAAGCTGCTTGTTCCTCGTCATAACAGAAAGGCTGCTCGCGCGCGAGTAGATTGGGGCAAAACACATCAAATCCCGCTTGTGCAAACCGCTCGCACACTTCCTCCATATGGGCATTGATCCCGTATATTTCATGCAAAACGACGATCGCGTTTGCACGTTTGTTGATACTTTTCAGCATTGACTCCACCCAACTCCCGATTGATCTATTTTTTTGCCAAAGGGATGCGAATCGTAACGGTCGTCCCCGCCTCAAGCTTGCTTTCGATGTGGATCGCGCCGCCATGTGCCTCCACGATTCCTTTTACGATTGATAAACCCAGGCCGGAGCCGCTCCCCGTCCCCCGCTGCCGCGCACGGTCTGCGCGAAAAAAGCGCTCAAACACAAACGGCAGATCATCCGGGTGAATCCCTGTGCCATTGTCTGCTACCTGCAGCACAAGCTGGTTTTCGCTCTTTGCAAGCGATACAATCACTTCTCCCCCAGCACCCGTGTGCCGCAGCGCATTTGCCAGCAGATTGGTCAGCACCTGTCCGATTTTTTGCAGATTCCCTACGATCCAAACCGGTTCAGGAGCGATGTCGAGCAAAAGGCGCACCTGCGCTTTGGCGAATGAAGCGCTCATGGAGCCTGCGAGCATGTTGACGGCCTGTCCCGCTTCCAGCTCCTCCATCTCCATGCCGGCTGTTCCCAGCTCCGCTTGAATCGCCTGATCCAGATCGTGAATGATTTGGCTTAACCGCAGCACCTCCGATCGCGTCGATTCGAGATGAGCGGGCGTAGCGGGCCAAATCCCGTCGATCATGCCTTCCACCTGGGCCAAAATCGTATTGAGCGGCGTTCGCAGCTCATGGGCGATATCGGAGGTGAGCTGTTTGCGCAATCGCTCCTGCGTTTCCAATGTCGCCACCAGTTGATTGAACGAATGAACCAGCTCCGACAGCTCATCAGACCCATTCGGGACTGGCACGCGCACGCGCAAATCGCCGCTCGCCGCCGCAAGCGAAGCGGTTCGGATGCGTTCCACCGGCTTGACGATCTTGCGCGCCGCCATAATGCCAATCACCCCGACGAGCAGCGAGACGAAAAGCGTCGTCCACACAAGTGCTGACGTGTGCGCAGAACGGAAATGCCCCGCCAGCTCCTCTGTCTCCGCCTGCTCATTATGCTGGATGCTGACATAGCCGACCTTCCTTCCCCCGCTTTCCACAGGCAAAAGCGAATGCGGGTCAAAGCTATGCTTCACCCCGTCGTCACGCTCGTGAAAATCGCCTAAAAAACGCTGGTCTTGGTCATACAGTTGAATATGCAGATCGAGCACGTCTGCCATTTGCTGCAGCAGCGCAAAGCTCTGTTTCTCCCATCCCTGCTCTTGCGCATGGCTCGCGGCAAGCAGGCGAACGATTTCCTGATTGTGCTTTCGGCTGACATCGTGCAAGTACGCCGAAAAGTTATCATCCATCTCTTTAATGGAAAGAAGGGTAGAAAGCATGATTCCACCCAGGCTGACCGCAAGCAGGATCAGCGCCAGCTTAAACCAGATTTTTCGCATCGCGTAAGCTCCAATCCCTCTCTTTTGCCACAGCCGCTTGGCGGCACTTTTTTCTATGATAGCAAAGAAGCGGCTCTCCCGCTCTGAATTCCGTTTGAAACCCTGGCCGCGCCAAGCTGTTTGACGGAGGCGCGGTTGCATCTGCACGAGAAAGCCGCCTCCTTAAAAGAGACGGCCGCTGCTTTACTCCCTATAGATTGCCACGCAGCGCTTGTTCGCGCTCCAGCGATTCAAACAATGCCTTGAAGTTTCCGTTGCCAAACCCGCGCGCGCCTTTTCGCTGAATGATTTCCACGAAAAGCGTAGGGCGATCAACAATCGGTTTGCTGAACAGCTGCAGCAGGTAGCCTTCATCGTCCCGGTCGACCAGGACGCGAAGCTTGCGCAACGTTTCAATATCCTCATCGATATCGCCGACCCGCTCTTTCAAATCTTCGTAATACGTATCCGGCACATGCAGGAAATCAACGCCGTTTTCGCGCAGCTTGGTGACGGTCGTCACGATGTCATTGGTGAGCAGCGCAATGTGCTGAACCCCTGGCCCTTGGTAAAAATCAAGGAACTCCTGGATTTGCGATTTGCGGCGGCCTTCTGCCGGCTCGTTGATCGGGAATTTGATCCGTCCGGTTCCGCATTGCATCACTTTGGACATCAGCGCGGAATACTCGGTCGAAATATCGTCGTCACTGAAGTTTTGGAGCGAGGTAAAGCCCATCACCTTTTCGTAGTAGGATGTCCACTCATCCATCACTTCCACGTTGCCGACCATATGGTCAATCCCGATCAGCCCTGTCGATTCCCCTTTCACCGGCGACTCGTACGCGCGGAAGCCTGGGAGAAATACACCTTTATAATCTTTGCGCTCGATCAAGGAGTGAATATTGTCACCGTACGTCGCGATCGATGCCTTTTTGACCGTACCGAACTCGTCGCTTATGACCGTCGGCTCCATCACCGGAATTGCCCCGCGCGAAACCGCTTCCTGGAACGCGCGCTCACAGTCCTCGACGCGCAGCGCGATATCCTTCACACCGTCACCATGCTTTTTGACGAATTCAGCGATGGGGCTGTCCGGCACCAATGAGCTGGTCAGCACGAAGCGGATATGATTTTGCTTCACGACGTACGAAACTTTGTCGCGGCTGCCCGTTTCCAGACCTTGGTAAGCATACGCCTCAAAGCCGAACGCTTTCGTGAAGTAGTGCATCGCCTGCTTTGCATTGCCTACATAAAACTCTGCATAGTCCCAATCTTGAATCGGAAAAAAATCTGTGCTCATGCCGATTTTGCCTCCCAATTTGGAAAATTCATGCTCATTACCATGAGATTACAATGGAAACGCTTACCCTCGCAAGAACACCGACTAACGCTTAAAAACAGTGACGCTTTTATCCTTCAACTGGGTAAAATCCCGCATGATGCATGTTTCACGTTCCCCAAAATAGCGTACGGCGCGGCGCTCATGATGGTGTCTGTATACTTTTCCATTTGAGGTAAAGACTAGTGTTCAGGAATACCCTGTTTCATTTCAACACGACATGAGAAGCCGAGGAGGTTTACCCACATGTATAACCATTATCAGTCACCTGGCTTGACCAACGAGATACAGCGTCTGATCACACAGCTGCAGCAAAACGAGCGCAATGCAGCCAACACGCTCCATGCGATCGCAAACCAGCTGCAAACACTGGCGGCTGCCGAAAACCAGTCGAATGCGATGCTCCAGCAGCTCTACAGCTTGACGGCACAGCTCAGCTTCGAGGCATCCCGGCATAATCCGTACCAACCGATGCAGCAGCCAGGCATGCCAAGCTACGAAACGGTGCGCAGCAGCGTGAACCCAACCGCTTATGCCAATGTCAACAATGCCAATGCGAGCTATGCTTCAAGCACCCCGCAGGCCGGTAACACCGCCGCAATCAGTCATTCCCTCTTGCAAAACCAGGCGACGTCTTCCAGCAATGCGGCTGCACCGGATAGCGTCCTGAATCAATCCTTTACCCAAAACTAAAAAGAAGGCAATTGCGGCTGTACAGCCAAGTCGCGGGCTATTCGCAAACACCGTCCCTCAGGCGGTGTTTTTTCCTGTAAAATGGAAGGGATGCAATCGAAAAAGGAGCGTAGAGGAGAACATGGCACATTCAGAGTGGATCACACAAGCGGCAGATGAATGGAACAAACGGGCGGCCAGCTGGCATGCGGAAAGTGCTGGCCGCTGGGAAAAGGGCAGCCGGAAAAAGATTTTGCCGCTCCTGACTACGTACGTCAAGCAAGAGGATGGTCCGTTGCTTGATGCAGGCTGCGGGGATGGTTACGCGAGTTGGAAGCTCGCTCTCCAAGGCTACACCGTGGAGGGCGTGGACCTTTCGACCGAAATGATTGAATGGGCGCAAAAACGCGTGGCAGACGGAGCCAAGCTGCATTTCCAGCAAGGGGACATTTCCTCGCTTCCGTTCGCGGACGAAACGTTTGCCGGTATTTTCTCGATCAATGTAGTTGAATTTACTCCATTCCCACTTAAAACATTGCGTGAATTCCATCGCTTGCTCCGTCGAAATGGACACCTGCTGCTTGGCATTTTGGGTCCGACTGCGGGCCCGCGCGCTTTCAGCTACCGCCGCCTGTACGACGAATCCATTATTCAGAACACCATGATGCCGTGGGAAGCCAAGCAACTGGCGGAAGAAAACGGTTTTACAACCGTAGAAATGATTCCTGTATACAAAGAGGCAATTTCCCCGGAAATGGCCGCGTCTCTCCCGGCCGATTTGCAGCAGGCGGTAAGCTTTATGACGCTGTTTGTACTGAGGAAGGCTTAGCAACTAGCCCCTTTCCTGTGCAAAAGCCCCCTCCGCACGCGATGAGTGGGAAGGGGGCTTTCGTCTCGGATTGGTTACACGCTCCGTGCTGCAGCAAACAGCAGGGCTCCGCCAACCATGCTGGCAGAGCCCTGTTTGCATGCAATGATTTGTCCGATTGATATGCTATGATTGCAAAAGCTTTTTGAATCCTTTATGCGTCGCTTCGAGGTCCTGTTTGACAACGTGCGCCTCACGCTCAAATGCCAGGACGCCATCATGCATTTGCGCCAACACTTCGTTTGCTTGCCTGGATTGTGCAGCCAAGCTGTTGGACAAGTTGCGCTGCTGCTGGATCGCTTCCACGACCTGCTGCATTTCCACGGAAACTTCCTGGAAAGAACCCGCGATCGCTTCCATTTTTCCTGCGGCATCCTGGCTGGCAGACAAGCCTTCATGAATCGCTTTGGTGCTCTTTTCGCTGTTTGCCAACGCTTCTTTTGTTTCTTCCTGGATTTTCTCGATCAGCGCAGCGATGTTTTTGGTTGAATTCGCCGTCATTTCAGCCAATTTACGCACTTCATCCGCTACTACTGCGAATCCTCTGCCCTGTTCGCCGGCACGCGCCGCTTCGATTGCGGCGTTCAACGCCAACAGGTTGGTTTGGTTCGCAATGTCGCTGATCACCTGCACGATGCTGGTGATTTCAGACGAGCGCTCTTCCAGGCGGCTCATGGAAACAGCGGTATTCGCCGATTCGCGTTCCAGCAAGGATACGACGTTCACGACGTTTTCCAGCGATTTTTTGCCGTCGAGCAGCCGGCTTGCCGATTGCTTGGAGATTTGATCCAAACGTTCGCCATGGCCCTGCAGCTTTTCCGTGACATCATCCGATTTCTGGCCCAAGCCTTGAATCGTGTCCACGACGTTTTTCAACTTGCCGGCAAGCTTCGCCAGTTCTCCATGCTTGTTGTCGACAACGCCCTGCTGCGAAATCACATGTCCCAATTTTTCGTACAATGCTGCAAGCTCATGCTCTAACGCTTGCTTTGTCGCTGCGGTTTCCTGCTGTGCGACAGCAGGCGTATCCATAACAGCTGCATGAGATGCTTCTTGGTTCCCCTTCTTCTTCCAGAACATGTCAATCCCCCTTTATTTCCCCTGCTCCTCACGATGGGTAAACAGCCGTGATTCCACAATGCCAGGATGCTGTTTCACCAGTGTCAGCAGATTTTCCAAATAATAGTAATGACCTTCCAGCATTTCCATTTCTTTGCGCTCAAATCGTTCAGCATGCAAATGCTGCTGCATTTCTAAGATGTATCGCTCCATTTTGCCATAAAAATCGTTGGCCCTCAGCATTTGCTCCACTTCCGGATAGAACTCCCCAAGCCTTTTGATCTCACTATGTACCTTTGACGCTTCGAGAATCAGCTGATAGGCGACCCGCTCATTGGAGACGGCCGCTGCCAGCTGGCTCTCCCGCTGCGCTTCGCGCAAAGCGGACAAATACGTGATAAAATGATAGATGGTGAGAAACAAGGGGCCGAGAAACAGAATGATCCCCGCTTTATAAACATGCTGATTGCTGATGTTGCTGATAAGCAGGAACAAATGAAACAGGATTGCTCCTAACCATACAAAGATGATAACCTGATGACTGACCTTTCCAGTCTCCTCCTGGCGGGAAAAGATAAAGGTCAATCCCAGCAAATAAAACGCAAGCAGCGTAAAACTAGCGGAAAACAGCGCCATTTCCATATCCTGCAGCCATGGTGCATTGGAAGGAATTTCGATAAAGAATTCGACGGCTAATACCAACAGGGAGAATAGTAGCCCAAGAACCCAAAATCGGCCAACTTCCGAGTCGACTCGACGTCGTGAGCGATACTTTTCAGCACGTGACCTACTCAATGCCAGTTCACCTCACTCCTTTCTTTCATTCGCCATTTTTCGCCATATTCCTGTCGTTTCACAATTTAATTACATAGGGGGATTTTCGATTCCATGAAAGCTTTGCCACAGCGCTTTGTCCAACGGATGGAGTCGCTTTTAGACAACCAATACGACGCCTTTCTCCATAGCTACACCCTTCCTGCCTGGCAAGGATTGCGGGTAAATCCACTAAAGCTTTCGCATGACAGCGGGCACCTGCAAGCATCCCTTCCCTTTTCGCTGACACCGGTTCCGTGGTGTCCGACCGGATTCACGTACGCGGGTGAGGAACGGCCGGGGAAGCATCCTTATCATGCCTGCGGGCTGTACTATCTGCAAGAGCCGAGCGCCATGGCTGCAGCGGAAGCGCTGGATGTGCTCCCCGGCGACACCATTCTCGATCTGTGCGCTGCGCCGGGCGGTAAATCGACACAAATTGCCGGCATGATGCAAGGCAAAGGGCTTTTGGTCACGAATGAGATTCATCCCGCCCGCGTCAAAGCGTTAGCGGAAAACATCGAGCGGTTGGGCGTCACCAATGCGATCGTGACCAATGAAACGCCGGAGCGGCTGATGGAACGGTTTCCACTGTTTTTTGACCATATTCTTGTCGACGCGCCCTGCTCGGGCGAGGGTATGTTCCGCAAGCTGCCGGAGGCCATTGAAGATTGGTCCGAGGATAAGGTCGCCGAATGCGGCCGCATGCAGCAGGACATTCTCGAAGCGGCCGCGCACATGCTGAAGCCAGGTGGTGTGCTGGTTTACTCCACCTGTACCTTTGCGCCGTTGGAAAATGAGCAATCGATCGCAAGCTTTCTTCTGCGTCATCCTGAATTTGCTATCGAATCGATCAACCATCATGCGCTCTTCTCGCCTGGGGAAGCGGATTGGGCAGCGCCACCACTGCCTGCTTTGCGCCAGACAGCCCGGCTGTGGCCACATCGGCTGCATGGGGAAGGACATTACATCGCGAGGATCAGAAAGCAGTCACAAGAAGGCATCCAGGGTATAGACGGGGATGCCCCTGTACAGGTTGCAGCGAAAAAGCAAAAAAAACCAGCCAAACCTGCTGCCGGCCTGGCAGAAGCGATTGGCCTCTGGAACGAGTTTGCACGCGAAGCGCTGCCGGGGCTGTCTCTGGCTTCAACCGATCCTTCCGCCTACATTCTGTTTGGCGAGCAGCTGTACATGCTTCCGCAAGGCTTCATCGACCTTTCCGGAATCAAAGTCGCGCGTGCCGGCTGGCATCTGGGCACCGTGAAAAAAGGCCGTTTTGAGCCGTCGCATGCGCTGGCGCTCGGCTGCCGCCCTGCCGATGCAGCGCGGACCGCCGATTTTGCAGCGTCTGATGCCGATGTTTTGCGTTACCTGAAGGGTGAGTCCTTGACTCGCTCCGGCCAAAACGGATGGACGATCGTCACCGTGGACGGATTTGCCCTGGGCTGGGGCAAGCAGGTGGACGAACAGCTGAAAAATCATTATCCAAAAGGGCTGCGCTGGCTATAGCGCCCTTTTCAAAGGAAAAACAACAAAGAGCGGTCCCACCAGTGTTCTCTGGTAGGCCGCTCTTTCTTTTCATCACACGCCAGACTAGGACAACCGGCCTTCGATAAAGCCTTCGCAAAGCTGATTGTACAAAAGTGTCGTGGATTGCATCGGGGCTATGCCCAGTTCATCTTTCAGCAACTGCGTGAACTCATTGTAATGACGCACCATGGAGAGCCGATCTCCCATCTGGGCGTACACCTTCAGCAGCATTTCATTGACATGATCGAGAAACGGATTAAGCTTGACGATTTGGCGGTAACAGGAAGCCGCTTGCGGATACTGCCCTGCTGCCACATAATAATCGGCCATCTGCATAACCAGCTTCATGTATTTTTCCTTGTAATCCTCCTGAATCGCAATCGCCCAGAGGAACCCGTCTTCTTCCAAATAATTGCCTTTGTACAGCTTGACGATCCGTTCGCACACCATGATCGTGCCCGCATTGACTTGCTCGCATGCGGACATCAGCTGCCGAAACGCATCCACATCGCAATCAATCCCGCTGCTGTTCAACCGATAGCAGCCGTTCGTATATTCCAATATTTCTTTGTAGCCGAGATCGAGCCATTTTTTGCGCAAGTTGTATACGCACGTGTGCAAGTAAGCCTTGGCTTGTTCCTGGGGTGTTTCCGGCCACAGCTCATCCAAAATTTTTTCCTTGGCGATCAGCTCGTTCCGATTGTGCACAAGGAAGGCAAGAAGCTCACGTTCCTTGGAGGTGCGCCATTTCATTCCGCTCGTTTGCTGGTCCACGATCACATCGAAGCGGCCAAAGCAGTGAACTTCCACATTCCCTGGCGTCTTTGGCACGTCTTTCTTTGGCTGCTGCCGGGCTGCCATCCGGCTGATCGTTTTTTCCAGTCTGGCCGTCGTAACGGGTTTCAGCACGTAGTCGATGGCACTGAGTTCGAACGCTTCCGTTGCGTAATAGTTATACGCGGTGACAAAGACGATATGGACATGCGGGGCGATCTCGATCATGCGCTCCGCCATCTCCAGGCCATTCATGCCTGGCATGTCGATATCCAAAAAGACGACATCCGGTTGAGAGTGGGCCAACGAATCCACTGCCTCGTACGGGTTCGTAAACGTCCCGACAATGACCACATTGGCCAATCCGTGCAGCCGTTTTTCCAACCAGGTAAGGGATGGCAATTCGTCATCCACCAGCACTGCTCGCAGCATCCAATCCCTCCTTCCTTAGTCTCATGGTCACGCTAGTCCCCTTCCCAGGGGTGCTGTTGATTTCAAGACCGCAGCCGTACATCGCCTTGAGACGGCGCTCCACATTGTACAGCCCGACACCCGTTTTGGCCCCGCGCTCCAGAGCCATGCCCACTCCATCATCTTGCACCGCGATGATGACGTGCTCGGCGGTATTTTGCACCGACACCTTTACTGTGCCGCCTTCCGCTTTTTTGGTGACGCCATGCCGTACCGCATTTTCCACAAGCGGCTGAATGATCAGCGGCGGGATCAGCATATTGAGCGTCGGATCGATTTCATAAACGATCTGCAGCCGTTCGCCGAATCTCGCTTTTTCGATGGTCAAATACGACATGACCAATTCAAGCTCTTTGCGGATGGGAATGCGCTGCTGCCGGTTTTCAAAATCAAAGCTCCCGCGCAAATAGTGGCCAAGCTCCGCCAAAAGATCCTGTGCTTCCGGCAAGCTTTTCTCGCTGACCGCCAAAATCGTGTTCAGCGTATTGAACAAAAAATGCGGCTTGATTTGCGCCTGCAAAAAGGCGATTTCCGAACCGATCCGCTCTTGCACCGATTTTTTCAGCTCGACCAGCGTGCGGATGCGCGCCTTCATTTCGCCCGCATTGACCGGCTTGCCGAGATAATCGTTTACGCCGGCAGCGAATCCGGCCAAAATATCATCCTGCCAATTGCGTGCCGTCAACATCACGACCGGCAATTCGGAGAGGGAATAGTGCTCGCGTATCCGCTTGCACAGCTCGATTCCCGATAATCCCGGCATCAGCAAATCTGTAATCACCAGATCGATCGTGTGCCGCTCCTCCAACTGCCGCAGCGCCTCTTCCCCGCTCGAAACGGCAATGACGTTGTACCGCTCCATCGTTAAAATGTTCCGCAGCACTTGCAGATTGGCGGCATCGTCGTCGACCACCAGGACGGTAAAGCCGCCGCTGTGCATCTGTGTAGCAGCTGGCAGCGGCGCCGGAATGAATGTTTCCCGTCCACTCCATTTGTTGCGCTGCTCCTCTTGCACTTCCTTGCGCCCCGCCGTGACGGGCAGCGTAAAGGTGAAAACCGAGCCTACTCCCACTTCCGAATGAACCCAGATACTGCCTCCGTGCAATTCGACAAGCCTGCGCGTGATGCTCAGCCCAAGCCCGGTGCCGCCGTACTCCCGCGCTACAGAACTTCCCGTTTGTTCAAATGAATTAAAGATCAGCTGCCAGTTTTCTTCCGGGATGCCGATCCCTGTATCGCGGACGGAAATTTCCAGCCACCCGTTTTTTTGCACAGCCGAGATGACGATCTCCCCTTCCGCCGTGAAGCGAAGCGCATTGCCCAGCAAATTGTACAAAATTTGGGTCAGCCGGTCCTCATCGGCAAACACAAGCAGCGGGGATTGCGGCAGCATGCTGATGAACCGAAGCGGTTTGGGTCCAATCAAATGCCGGAACATCTCAAAAATCACCTGAACGACCGGCTGCAACTCGACCAGTTTGCGTTTCAGTACGATCTCGTCATTTTTCAGCTTCGCCAAATCCAAAATATCGTTGACGAGATTCGCCATCCTTCTTCCTGCCGATACGATAATGGCCATGTTTTCTTCCTGCTTGTCATTCAGCTTGCCCGCTGCGCCTTCCACAAGCGATTGCGCGATGTTTACGATGCCATGTAACGGTGTTTTCAGCTCATGCGACGTATTGGCGAGGAACTCGTCCTTCAGCTTGTCCATCGCCAGCAGTTGCTCTGACAACTTTTCCACCTTGACATACGTATTCGTGAACCGCTTGGAGAGCAGCAGCACCTGCGAGCAGATCAAGAGGAGCAGCAAGACCGAATTCAACCCGACCGGAATGCTGTAGCCCAAAATGTACAGAAGGTTGGTGAAGTCGATCGCGAGGATGGAAAAGGCGCCGATCGCCATATAAACGGCTCCTTCGAGGCCCCGGATCGCCCCGACGATCATCACATATAACATGCACAGGATGCAAGAGATCCCTGTCGCAAAAAAGAGGTTTTGCAGCTGCGAAAAAATGACAACGGGCGTAAACAGCGCAATGCCCATCATCACAAGGTTGAAGAGGAGGATCGCACGCACCAGCCCTTTACGGCAAATCCCCGGAAAGGAAGCCTGGGCGTAGACCAAAATAAAATGCTGGGCACAAAGTCCGGACATGCACTGCAGCTTTGTAAACCACTCGTACGGAATGTCGGGGATCAGCACCGTGATCAACTTCTCCCCTTGTGTAAGCATGTAGATGCAGCCAAAAATCCCGAATAACCCGAAATACAGCCATGCGCGTTCCTTTCGTCTCATCATGTACAAGGCGAGGAAATAAGCTCCTGCCAGCAAAAAGCCGCTGGCGATCAAAAGCTCGGACGTCACGCTTTTTCCCCATTCCGTGATGATTTTCTTTTGGACCCCAAACATGAGGGGCTGATTGAATCCGCCTGAACTGTATTCATAGTTGGCGATCTGCACGATGATGTCCGCTTGATCACCCTGGATGGCGAAAAAACGCGTATACGGCAAATTCGCCGGTATCGTCTCCTCCCTGGTCCGTCCCGGCACGCCTTGGCTGCCGATTTCCTGGCCGTTCACAAAAACCCGGTGGGCTGTCCGAATAATCGACTGTTTGATCCCGAAAATGGTCCCTTGCTGCTTTTGCATCTTGATCCGCAGTCGAAACGTTCCGTAGCCGAATGGGGACGAATTCGGGATCGGGTAGCTTTCCCATTGTGCCGGTACAGGCATGTAGCCTGTCAGCGATGGCTTCCCTTCATCATTTCGCTGGGTAAAATCAGCGGGACCAAGCAGCTGGCTATGATAAAACTCCCATTGGCCCACAAGCTTTACATTCCCTTGTGTGGCAAAATCCCAGCCTGTTGCATCGAGCACACCGTTCACCGCTTTGGGCGGATCAATTTCGGGCCTTTGCGTGACAAAGGATAGCAGCAGCAGGCCGAATAGCATAAACAAACCGAATGTGACAATGGTGACTGTTTTAGCTGCTGGTTTGTGTTTGTATGCTCTTCTCACTGTCTTGCCCGTCGACCTTCCTGCTCCACAACTGCGAGTGAGCCTTCCCGGATATATTGAAGGATTTTGGATATCGAAATGCCTGTCGCATTGGCAACCTGCATCGCGTTTGAATTCGGATGTTTGCGCAGGTAATCCTTCACTGCACGGTAGCAAATAAATTCATCTTGCCCGCAATCCGCGCAGAAAAATTCATGCTTCTGCAGCTCATTGCCGCAATAAGGACAACCTTGGCTCATAAAAAACTCCTCTCGCCAATCGTTTCTTTCAGGTGATCTTTCATAAGTACACTGTTTTCTCTATTTTACTCGTAGTTTTCCTGATGAGAAAGTCCTATTGTTGAAAAGTGACGCAGGCTGTCGGTTTACGTCGCCTGACAGCAAAAAAAAACAACTCGATAAACGAGTTGTTAGGCATGCACAATTTCTTTTTCCGGGATCAGCATTTCAAACACATCGCCATGCTGAAGGATGGTGATTCCTTTGCGCTTGATGGACATGACAGCGACTTCCGGCTTGCTGCGCATGCGCTCGATATACTCTTCCGGCACGCTGCCCGCATCACTCACCGTAATTCCTTCCACTTCTTTCTCTTCGTATTCCCCCAAATCTACATTCAATACCTTCTCATATACATCGGAAAAAGCTTCGTAGCTGTTAGTATAGACAGTAATACATTTCATCGCCATGCTGTCTGCACGCTCCTTTCATCGGGTAGGGTGCCCATTTTCTTGGAAAATGAGCTATTTTTTTCCTCTGCCGCCGGTACCTTTTCCAAACGAGCCTCTGCCGTTCGGTCCTTTGGCATATGGATTTGGCTTGCCAGTGCCTCTGGCAGACGGCGAGCCACCGGTTTTGCCTGCCGGGCTTTTTGTCCCTGCCGCACCGGTCTTAGCTCCGCTTTTGCGCGCTGCCTTCGCTGCCTCGCGCTTTTGCTTTTGCTCATACGCCGTCTGCAGCTCCTGCACTTCCTGCTTGAGCTTCCGTTTATAGCCCGGCTTGACCGGTTTGGCTTTTTTCAGCGCTTCGAGCACGGGCGTCTCTTTTGTCTTTTGCTGTGCGGATGCCTCGCGTTTTTTCTCTTTACGCAGTTCCATGAAGTGCGATTCACGCTCTGCCGCCCGCTCTTTTCGTCCCTCATCCAGATAGCGGCCTGCACGCAGGACTTTTTCTTCAATCGTCGTTTTCGTGCTTTTCGCGATCCGCCCCAGGATATTTTTTTGACGAGGAGAAACAAGCGAGATTGCCGTCCCCGACTGTCCCGCGCGGCCCGTACGTCCGACGCGGTGGATGTAGCTTTCCATGTCATTCGGCAAATCGTAGTTGAATACATGGGTGACGCCTTCCACATCCAGACCTCTGGCCGCGATATCGGTGGCAACCAGGAACTGGAACTTCATGTTGCGGAAGTTTTTCATCAGCTGTTCCCGCTTGTTCTGGGACAAATCACCGTAAAGTCCTTCCACGCTCAATCCTTGTTCCTTGAGGTGTCCTGTCAATTGTTGCACACGCTGCTGGGTATTGGCAAAGATAATGGCCAAAAACGGCTTGGTTTGTTCGATCAAATCCATCAGCGCATCCTGCTTGTCGCTTTGGTTGACGACATAGAACACCTGCTCGATCTGCTCGACCGTTTTCTGCTTGTTCTCGATTTTGATGTGCGGCGGCTGCTGCATGAATTGCTGGGACAGCTTTTTCACATCATCCGGCATCGTAGCGGAGAAGAGCAGCACTTGCTTTTGCTGCGGGGTGCCCGACAGCACTTCCGCAACCTCATCAAGGAAACCCATCTCCAGCATTTTGTCAGCTTCATCCAGCACCAGCGTCGAAATGCGGCCGAAATGCAGAGAGCCGCGCTTCAAGTGATCGAGAATGCGGCCGGGTGTCCCGACGACAATCTGCACATTTGCCTTCAGCCGGTTAAGCTGTTTGTCGATGTCGGTTCCGCCGTGCAGCGAAAGCACGTTGACATCGAGATGTTTGCCAAGCTTTTCGATCTCGGCAGCGATCTGCACGGACAGCTCGCGGGTCGGCGTCAGGATGAGCGCCTGCACATCCTTTTTGCCCGGCACGAGCTTGTGCAAGATCGGCAGCACAAACGCCGCCGTTTTACCGGTGCCCGTCTGCGCCTGTCCGATCACATCCTTACCTTCCATAATCAGCGGGATTGCCTCGGTTTGAATCTGCGTCGGCTCTTTGTAATAAAGATCCTCCACACCTTTCAAAACCTCGGTGCGCAATCCGAATGCTGCGAATGATTTCGTCATGTAAAAACATCTTCCTTCCTGATGCTGGCCCGTTCGTCAAGACGACTGGTGCCTACTCCTTGGCCAGTTCGTAAATCGCCTGCGCATACAGGGCTGTCGCCTTGAGCAAATCTTCCACCATGATATGCTCATCCTTCTGATGCGCGGAATCAGGACGGCCCGGGAATAGCGGTCCGAATGCGACGCCAACTTTCAACGCCCGGCCATAGGTCGCTCCGCCAATCGAAAGCAATTCGGCTTCTTTTCCCGTCTGCTCCGTCCAAACGCGTGAAAGTGTCGTAATCAGCGGATGCTCCTTATCCACGAACAGTGGCCCGCGATGCTCATTGATGCGCAATGTATAGCCTGCTGGTTTCAGTTTTTCCAAAAAGCGAGGCTCCCACGCTTCGTACGGTGCGGAATGCGGGTAACGGATGTTGACCAGCATCGTCACATCGCCCTCTGCCTCATAGTGGAACACGCCCGTATTGACGGTTAGCGGACCAATTTCCTCGTCATGTGCGGCAATGCCGAGGTTTTCGCCATCATGCTGGCCATAGAAATACTGGTCCACAAAACGGGCAAAAGCCGCTCCCCGCGCATCCAGCTTGACTGTGGCGAGGAAATGGGCGAGCATGGTTCCGGCGTTGACCCCAAGCTCCGGCGTGCTGCCGTGAGCGGAGCGCCCTTCCAGCGTCAGCGTCACCTCGCCTTGCCCCACGGTCGACTCGCCCGTAAGCTTCGCTTGGGCGAGATAGTCTGCGTAGCGCGCCGCAAGCTCCTCTGCCGACAGCTTCCCACAGCGCAGAACCGCTTTGGCATGATCCGGCACCATGTTGACGCGCAAGCCCGAATCGAATGCGAGCAAGCCTGCTTCCGGCTCGCTTTCTTCCGCCACGCCGAGCTGCTGCCAGTCCGCCAGCGTCTGGCTTACCTCGAGATCGGTCATGCCTTTTTCCGCGTAGATGATCGGGAAGTCCGCATCCGGTGTAAAGGCGACCGTCGGCATTTCTTCCGTTTGGAAATAGCGATCCACACAGCGCCATGACGTCTCCTCATCGGTGCCGAAAATCAGCCGAACGCGCTTGCCGAGCGGAAGCCCCAGCTCCTTGACGATTTTGGCGGCAAAAATCGCGGCCATCGTCGGGCCCTTGTCATCGATGGCGCCGCGCGCAATCAGCTTGCCATCCACAATCCGGCCTTCATACGGCGGTACGCTCCAGCCGTCTCCCTCCGGAACGACATCCACATGGCTCAAAATCCCGACCAGTTCGTCTCCCGCGCCGAATTCGGCATGGCCGGCGTATCCCTCGACATCCTTGATTTCCATGCCCGCTTCCTTGCACACATCGAGCACGTAATCCAATGCTTTGCGGATTTCGCTGCCGAACGGCGCTCCAGCGGAAGCTGTCGAAAAATCCAGCACGCTTTTGATTTGCAAAAATTTCTGTGTCGCCAGCAGCAGCTCATCCTGCCGCTTGCTTACCTCTTCTTGCCAGTTGATCACCGGTTGGCTCATCCTCTCAGTCCTTCCCCTCGAATGGCGTAGGTTCAACATTCACTTGCTCCGCATCCTCATCGTCGTCTGCATCCAGATCAAGCTCGACCAAGCCGATTAAGGAATCGACCTCCAGCTCTTCCTTGCGGGTGAACGCCACCTGCGCTTCCTTGATCTCTTCGCGGATATTGTTCATTTCGTTATCCAGCTTGTAGGATGCCTTGGCCGCCTCGATCAGCCGCTGGCGAATGTCGCTCGGAATGACGCCTTCGTATTTGTAGTTCAGCGAGTGTTCAATGGTCGCCCAAAAGTTCATCCCAAGCGTCCTGATCTGGATTTCCACCGGGATGGTCAGTTGGCCGCGCGCCGTCATCAGCGGGTATTCCACCGACAGATGATAGCCTCGGTAGCCGCTTTCCTTCGGCTTGCTGACATAGTCTTTCTCCAAAAAGACGGTCATGTCTTTTCGCTGGCGGATCATTTCCGTCACGACCGCAATATCATCGATGAACTGGCACATCACACGAATGCCCGCGATGTCTCGCAGTTCCCAGGCGATCTGCTCATTGATTGGCACTTGCAAGCGCTTCGCCTTATTGTAAATGCTGGCAAGCGATTTGACCCTTCCGGTGACGAATTCAATGGGTGTATGTTCATCGCGCTTTTTCAGCTCATTGCGCAAGTTTTTGAATTTTACCTTTAACTCTTCCACAGCCTGCTCAAATGGAAGCAAATAGTTGTCCCAATCGATTTTTTGCACGTTGCGTACCCTCCGCAGCTAGGTTCCTTCCCTTATGATTCAACATTCTCGCAAGAATATCCTGCAACAAGCGTGTGGATGTCATGTCAAAAGAGAAAAAGAAGAACCCTAGCCTCAAGACTGACTAGGGTTTTTTGTGGACAATTTTTGATAGAGTGCCAGTAGTTGTGCAATTTCTTCGGTACTGAGCGGCTCAAACGAATTCCGCAAATGTACGTCTTTCACACTGTCCAGTTCGGTAATTAACCGTTTTCCCTCTTCTGTGATCGTCAATTCCACCACACGCCGATCCTGCTCGGAACGTACTCTGTTTACATAGCCCTCGCTCACCAGTGTGTTCATCACAGCCGTAATATGGCTTACGGATACGCTAAACTCTTCGGACAGAGCAGAAACCATCTGCGAGCCCTTCTGATCCAAGAATTTCAGATAAAGAAATTCCGAATAGGACAGTCGGTCGCCAAAAATTTGATTCATTTCCCGCAAAAACCTGCGGTTGAACACTCGAAAAATGCTTTCAAACTCTTTAATATACTGCTCACGACGACTATCCATTAGAGGGCCATACCTTTCAGTCAGAAAATAGTTCCTTTTCTAGCAATGCTTCTTATTGTATGTGCCATCAAACCGCTTGTCAATGCATGCAGGCTGGTTGAATAAAGAAACCGGCAACAATTTTTTTGTTACCGGCTTT
Organism: Brevibacillus fluminis; assembly: GCF_052072235.1. Lineage (GTDB taxonomy): Bacteria > Bacillota > Bacilli > Brevibacillales > Brevibacillaceae > Brevibacillus_D > Brevibacillus_D fluminis_A. Next base: position 4,198,382 of record NZ_CM125436.1, read on the forward strand.
CGCTTTTGTAACTATTGGATATTTCCTCCCGCGATACGTTCGCCGGAATTGCCGGCAGGATCGGTTTTGTAATCGTCAGGCTGCGCGTGGATAATGATGGATCGACCAAGCAGTGATTGCGGACTGTTATTCGCCAAGTTTGCCCCTTCGATCCGGAAGCTGTTTTCGCCAGTGCCGTCTTCCTTGACTTCCAGATTGGTCATGTCGCCCAGGTGGAACCCTTTCGGATTATCAAAGCCATGCTGGCGCTGCCCCGGATTCAAATGATCACCAGACGTTTTGAAATCGAAATCAGTGAACGCTTTTTCATGAATATGAAAACCATGCTGGCCAGGGGTAAGCCCGCTGACTTTTACTTCGACACGCACGCCGTTTCCTTCTTGAAACACGACTGCCTTGCCGATTTCCTTGCCGCTGGCATTATAGATCGTGACCATTCGTTTTCCTTGCGTCTCACTCTCGATTTTGCCTTGCGTATGCCCTGCCGAATTGTCCGGGTGTTCATGTTCAGGCGTGGCGTACACCATTCCGTTCCCTGTAATCGCCCACAGCAGGACGGCACTCGCAATCCACTTTTTCACAGCTGTTCCTCCTTTAGATGATATCTGGTTGTCAAAGCTCAAATTCTCTTTCAGTGTTCCCTTTTTTTGTGAAACTATTAGAGAAAAATGCGACTGCCTTGAAAAAATAAAAAACCGGCGCTGGGCCGGTTTTATGTACAAGCATATTAAAAGTTGAAGTTATCCGGATCGGGGCCGAATCGTTTGTTTTGATTGAGGCCGTCGAGCTTCTCCATATCCTCCGCAGAAAGCGCGAAATCGAAAATATCGGCATTTTCGGCGATACGGGCAGGCGTGATGGATTTCGGGATCGTCACCACTTCATGCTGGAGATCCCAGCGCAGGACGATCTGTGCAGCCGTTTTCCCATATTTGCCGGAAAGCTCTGTCAGCAGCGGCAGATCGAGGTTCCCTTGCATCAGCGGGCTCCAGGCCTCAAGCTGGATGTTGTGCTGCTTGACAAACGTGCGCAGCTCAACCTGGCTCAGCAGCGGATGGAATTCAACCTGATCCACCATCGGCGCCACCTCTGCGCCGTCAAGCAAGTCCTCCAGATGGTGGACGTGGAAGTTGCTCACGCCAATCGCGCGAACGCGGCCTTCTTTGTACAACGTTTCCAGCGCACGCCACGTTTCTTTGTATTTGCCTTTTACCGGCCAATGGATGAGATAGAGATCAAGCACATCCAGGCCAAGCTTGCTCATGGTGGCATCAAACGCTTTGAGCGTAGAATCGTAGCCTTGGTCGGCATTCCACACCTTGCTGGTGATGAACAGCTCATCGCGGGCGACGCCGGATTCTGCAATTCCTTTGCCAACGCCGTCCTCATTGCCGTACACCGCAGCGGTGTCGATGCTCCGGTAGCCGGCTGCGATCGCCGCTTTCACAGCATCAACCACTTCCGAACCTTCTTTTACTCTCCAGACGCCCAAACCGAGCCAAGGCATTTTGATGCCGTTTTGCAATACGGTGCTTTCATTGCGTACTGTCATCCTTATCCCTCCATTCATCTCTACCATCATACCATATGGATGGGTAAAAATGGATGGATCGATGTGCTCGCGACAATCAGAACGCCTCGCGGATCATCGCGATCTCGTCGCAAACCGGCAGCTTGGAGCAGTTGATGCAATCTTTCCAGACTTTTTGCGGCAAGCCTTCTTTTGCTACGACGGTAAAACCGCATTTTTCAAAAAACTCTTTCTGGTACGTGAGCGACAGAACGCGTCTGATCCCCAAGCGCTTGCTGTGTTCGACCAGCGCTTCGACCAGCTGCTTGCCGATGCCTAAGCCTTTGGTATTTTCCGCGATGGCGAGCGAACGGATTTCCGAGAGATCCTCCCACAAAATATGCAAGCCGGCAACGCCTACGACCGATTCGCCGTCATGGGCGACCAGGAAGCATTGCAAATTTTCGCAGACCGACAGCTTCGTGCGCGGCAGCATCAGCCCTTGTTGGGCATACTTATTAATGATTTCCAGCATTTGATCCAAATCTTCAATCAGCGCGTGACGCACTGTAATGGTTTTTGTCATTGCCATGGCACAGTCCCCCTTGATTAAATCCCGTTCCCATTCTGGGCAGTGAATCATTCTATTTCGAATATTTATTCACCGTTTTATATAAATATACATTCTAATGCATTTTTCGTCTACAGTTTTTCTGCGGATATTTGCAAATGTGCTATAATACAAAAAATGGAGGTGCGCGAAATGACCACACGACGGGAACGGAAAAAGCGGGAAACCCGCCAAAAGATATTCAATGCAGCGATCAAGCTGTTCAAAGAACACGGCTTCGAATCAACGACCATCGACATGATTTCGGAGGAAGCCGACGTGGCGAGAGGGACGATTTTTTTGCATTTTGCCTCCAAGGAAGCGATTCTCGCCCACTGGGGTTACGACCGGCTGCAGGAAATCGAGGAGCGCCGCGATGAGTGGGATTACGGCGATAGCTGCAAGCAGCGCGTGCTGCGCATTTATAAAATTTTAAACGAGGTTAATATCCAGAATTACGATTTCATGAAGGTGCTGCTGGAATCGTCGATGAAGCACCGGCAAATTTTCGATTCGGAAAAGAATGCCAATGTTGAACTGCGCCAGCTTTTCGCCGATCTGATCGAAGAAGCGCAGGAAAAAGGGCGGCTCAAGACCAAATTCAACCCGCTCGTCGTTGCCAACATGTTGGAAAACATTTATTACAATGCCTTGTACGACTGGGTGCGCAGCGAAGGCGCCTGGCCGCTCGAAGAGATTATGGAAGAGAAAGTCTCCATCGTGTTTGAGGGGATGGACAATGAAGGAGTGCTGACAACAAAGGGATTGACGTGAGGGAGCCATCCTACTCTCCTCCCGCCTTTCTCTTTCACCGTAGCTACGGGTTGTTGTCAGCACTCCATTGATTTTTGCGGCTTATTTTTTGGCCAAATACTTGCGAATATCGAACGATACGGCAGCGACGATGATCAGCCCTTTGATGATCAGCTGCCAGTATGGGTTGACGCCGATGAAGGTCAGCCCGTAGTTGATGACCCCGAAAATCAGCACGCCGGTCAAAATGCCGGATACTTTGCCGATCCCCCCCGATGTGGACACGCCTCCGACGACGCACGCCGCAATGGCGTCGAGTTCGTACATATTGCCGTAGTTATTGGTGGCGCCGCCCGTGCGGCCTGCTTCCAGCACCCCCGCGAGGCCATACAGCGCTCCTGCGATCGCGTAGATGATCATCAGGTTCCACCCGACATTGATTCCCGATACGGTCGCGGCCTGGATATTGCCGCCGATCGCATACATGTTTTTGCCGAGCCGCGTCTTGTTGAAAATAACCCAGACAAAAAACGCGACGACCACCGCGATGATGACGATATACGGGATCGAGTAGGGGCCATTGGGTCCGATGAATCCCGTGCCTAATTGGCTGAACTCCTTGGAAAGCCCGCCGATTGGCTGCGATTCGTTCGGCTTCATATCGAAATAGATCGAGTTGATCCCGTAGACGATGACCATGGTGCCGAGAGTCGCGATGAACGGCGGCACGCTGAACTTGGCGACGATCAGCCCGTTGATCAGGCCGACGATCAAGCCCGCCAGAATCGCCAGCACGATCGGCACCAAAAGCGGCAAGTCGGGCAGATCGGGAAAAAAGCGGCGCGGGTAGTCCTGCAGCTGCAGCATCGACGCCGACAAGACGGCCGTAAGCCCCACCACCCGTCCGGCGGACAGATCGACGCCGCCCGTGATCAGCACGAATGCCGCCCCCAGCGCGATGATCGCTCTCGTCGACGATTGCAGCAAAATATCGCGCAAGGTCGTGACCGATAAAAAGCGCGGATCATAGACGGCGATGCCCAAAATGAGCACGATCAGCACGATATAGATCGCATTTTGAAACAAAAATTCTTTGGCTTGCTTTGCGCCAATACTGCTCATCCCTCTCTTCTCCCCTCTTACGCCAAATGCTTTGTGGCAAGCCGCATGATGTCTTCCTCTGTCGCGCTTTTGCCATCCACGGTGCCCGTCAGCCTTCCTTCGCACATCACCATGATTCGGTCTGACATGCCAAGCAGCTCTGGCATTTCCGACGAAATCATCATGATGCTTTTCCCTTGTTTGGCCAGATCGGCAATGATCGAGTAAATCTCGTACTTCGCGCCAACATCGATGCCGCGTGTCGGCTCATCGAGCAAAAGAATATCCGGCTCCGTCAGCAGCCAGCGTGCAAGCAGCACTTTTTGCTGGTTTCCGCCTGACAGATTTTTGATCAGCGTTTTCATCGACGGCGTCTTGACGCGCAAAAGATCGATGCTTTTGGCTACCTGCTGCTTTTGCAGCCGCTCATCGAGCAGCAGATAAGGGCGCTGGTAGCGTGCGAGATTGGCCATAACCGTGTTCTCCCATACCGGCAAAACGGGAAAGATGCCGGTGGCGCGGCGTTCCTCGGTCAAGAGCGCGATTTTTTGCTTTTTCGCATCGATGGGAGACTTGATTTTCACCCGTTTCCCGCGAATCCACATCTCGCCCGCCTCAACGGAACGCAAGCCGAACAGCGCCTCGATCAGCTCGGTCCGCTGCGCGCCGACAAGCCCGCCTACCCCCAAAATTTCGCCCTCGCGCAGCTCGAACGAGATGTTTTTGAACGATTGGGGAAACGGCGACGTGAGTCCTTCCACTTTCAGCAGCACATCGCCCGGCTTGTTGCTCCGCTCGGGAAAGCGCTGCGACAAATCGCGCCCGACCATCCGCGCAATGATCATGTCCGTCGTCAGCTCCGCCGCGTTCCAGGTGCCGATTTTTTTGCCATCGCGCATGATCGTCACGTCGTCGGATATACGCAAGATCTCCTCCATCTTGTGGGAGATGTAAATAATCGAAACGCCGGTGCTTTTTAATTTTTCAATGATGGCAAACAGCTGCTCCACTTCCGCGCCGGTCAAGGAGGAGGTCGGTTCGTCCATCACGATTACTTTCGCATGGTAGGAGACCGCCTTGGCGATCTCGATCGACTGGATTTTGGACACGGACAGGCTGCCTACCCGATCCGTCGGCTTCACATCCAGATTCAGCTCTTTTAGGAGCGCATTCGTGTCGTGCTGCATTTTCTTTTCATCCACAAACGGAAACGGTCCGATTCGTTTGATCGGAAAGCGGCCGAGCCAGATGTTTTCCATCACATTGCGGAACGGCACGGGATGAAGCTCCTGATGGATCATCGAGATGCCGCTGTCAAGCGCCGCTTTGGAACTCGTGATGTCCACTTTTTGCCCGTGCAGGATGATTTCGCCCGCATCGGGTTTGTACATGCCGAACAGGCATTTCATCAAGGTCGATTTCCCCGCCCCGTTTTCCCCCATCAGCGCATGTACGGTGCCTTTGCGCACTTGCAGCGTGACATCATCGAGCGCTTTTACCCCGGGGAACTCTTTGCATATTCCTTTCATTTCAAGCACGTAATCGGTCATGGCTATCGATCGCCTCCCACCCTCGCATTAGAGTCGTCCATTCGCTTGCGCATACTGGAGAAAAACCCACCCGGCGACACGTTCACGCTGCACCGAGTGGGTTTTCTCGCGAGGCTTACTGGGCGTCGCTCATGTTTTCCTTGGTGATTTTTTTGTACGGCACCCAAACATATTTGCCGTCGGTGATGTCATAGCCCGTGTTATCCTTGCTCGGTGTCTGCCCTTTGGCGAGCGCGTCGGCGATGTTGAGCGTCGCTTTGCCCTGGTTTTTGGCGTCGTTGAGCACCGTGCCGAGCAAAGTGCCGGCTTCCAGCTCTTTGAGCGCCGGCGCCGTTGCGTCCACGCCGACCACCGGCATGTATTTGTTATCTTTGAAATAGCCTGCCGCCTTCAGCGCTTCGATCGCGCCGAGCGCCATGTCGTCGTTGTTGGCGAGCACCGCTTCGATCTTGTCTCCATTGGCTGCGAGGAACGCCGCCATTTTCTCCTGCCCTTTCACGCGATCCCACATCGCGGTATCCTCGGCGACTTTCTCCACCTTGATGCCCGCATCTTCAATCGCCTTGATCGAGAATTTGGTCCGCAGCTCCGCATCCTGGTGGCCCGGCTCGCCTTTCAGCATGACATACTGCATGACCCCGTCCTTGTTCTTGTCAGCTTCCGGATGCGCCTTCCAGTAATCGACCAGCAGTTGGCCGGAAATCGTGCCGGATTCCTCCGCTTTCGCTCCAACGTAATACACCTTATCCCACTTCTGCATATCCTCGGGCATCGGCTCGCGGTTGAAAAAGACGACCGGAATGTTCGCCTGCTTCGCTTTATCGATGATCACGCCCGCTGCCGTACGGTCAACCGGGTTGATGGCGAGCGAACTGACTTTCTTGGTGATGAACAAGTCGACCTTGTCATTTTGCGTCGGCTGTGAATTTTGGCTGTCGACGATGTCCACCTCGTCTTTGCCTTCCGCCGCTTGCGAGATGGCGTTGCGCACGCCCGTCATGAACGTATCGTCGAACTTGTAGATGGCGACCCCGATCTTGGGCTTTCCGCCGTCGGCGCCTCCTGTTGTCGGCTGGGAGCCGCTTTGACTTGCGCATCCCGCAATGGATAACGTAACTGCAGTAGCGAGCGATGAGAGAACCAGTTTTTTCACTTCAACATCCCCCTTACAGATCGATATCGGTTTTACATATTTTCCTATCTGTACCAAAATGTAAGCGATTCCACCGGAAAAGATAATAGAAAATTCTCATCATTCCTAGCAAAATCCTCATCACTTGCCGGTCACTTCACAAACGGGAACAGCAGCTTCTGATTCTCCGACCAAAACATGTTTTCCAGATCGATCACCTTTGTGCCGGTATCGACCCGCCCCGGGATCGGGATACCATCGATCGCTTCCACGGCGTGCTTGACGCTCAAATACCCGATGCTGAACGGCTTTTGGATGATCGTTGCCTGGATCGCGCCGTCCTGCAAATATTCCAGCACTTCCGGCGGGCTATCGATGGTCACGAGCTTGATTTTGCCTGTGAGCCCCAGCTTGTTGATTTCCTCGGCGATCGCGATGGCCACGGTGGCGTTCAAGGCGAGGATGCCATCGATCTTTTCACTGCCAGTGAGCAGCTTGCGCACGAGTTCGGCCGCCAGCTTGGGATCGGCTCTGCTGTACGCCTCTGCGACCAGCTGCACCTGCGGGTAGTGGGAGAGCACCTGCCGCAGCCCGATCTCCCGCTGCTCCGTATTGTCCGCACCGGTGATCGAGCCCATCATCGCGATTTTGCCATGGTTGCCCACAAGCTGCATGAGCTTGTCCGCCGCTTTTTTGCCCGCATCGAGATTGTCGGTGCCGATGAAGCTTTTCACCTGGTCGGTGGAAAACTCGGAATCGATCGAGATGAGCGGAATGCGGGTGCGCTTTGCCTCTTTGACGACCTCTGCAAGCGAGGCAGCGTCATTGGCGGCAACCACCACCGCGTCCGCCCCGTCGCGGAACGCTTGGTCGATCAGCCTGATCTGTCCTTCCACATCCTCTTCATAATCCGGTGCGTAAAAATTCAGGTTCACATCCAGCTCTTTCGCCGCTGATTCCGCGCCCATCTTGACCGTCCGCCAAAAATCGCCATGCTTCATCTTGACGATCAACGCGATCGTCTCGATCCGGTCGTGACGGTTTTCCTGATCCGTCGCCGTGCAGGCGGACAGCTGGGCCATCAGCGCAAGCAGCACCCCGAACACGCTCATGCTGATTCTTCTTCGCCTTTTGGTTCGATGAATGGTATCCATATGCTCACAACCGTTCCCATCTCTTCTTCGCTTTCAATCGAGACGCCATATGCCTCCCCGTAGTAAAGGCGGATACGCTCATGAATGTTCTTGACGCCAACCCCTGATCCCCCTTTGCTCTGATGCTCCCCCTGTAAAATCTGTGCGCATACGTCAGGGCGCATACCCAAACCGTTGTCGCTCACCTGGAACAAAATGCGCTCCCCGATCACGGCTGCGCGGATGCGGATGAAGCCTGGATCTGCCATCTGCTCGATCCCGTGGTAAATCGCATTTTCCACAATCGGCTGCAGCAAGAGCTTGAGTGTAAGGCAGCCAAGCGCCGCTTCTTCGGCTTCGATCTCATACGCGAATTTTTGCTTGTACCTCATCTTCTGGATGATCAGGTAATGCCGGATATGCTCGAGTTCTTCCGCGACGGTGATGATCGGCTTGCCTCTGCCGAGCGACAAGCGGAACAATTTGGACAGCGAGGTGATCGTCGTGATCACATCCTCCTTTTTGCCGATGCCTGCCATCCGTACGGCCGAGTTGAGCGTGTTGTACAGAAAATGCGGATTGATCTGGGCTTGCAAAACTTCCAGCTCGCTTTTTCGCTTGGCCTCCTGCTCCGCGATGATCTGATCCATCAGCTGGCGAATGCGCGCGACCATCAGGTTGAAGCGATGGGACAGCTGCTCCACCTCGTGGCTTCCTTTCACGCTCGCCGCAACGGTCAAATCGCCGGATTCGACCTGTTTCATCGATCGCTCGAGCATTTTGATCGGCCTTGAAATGCGCGCAGACAAATAGCTGAGCAAGAGCAGCACGATGATGGCGACCACGATCAACAGCCAAAAAATGAAGCCGCTGATCTCTTTCTTGGTCGTGACAATCTCGTCCATATAGGAGACGCCGATGATTTTCCAGCCGATGCTGTCAACCGTTTTGATCGTGATCAATCGTTTGTCCTCTGCGGAATCGTCGGGATAGCTGCCGTACGAGTAGCGCAGGGGGAGCAGCCGGTTTTCGTTTTTCAAGCCGATATAGATGAGCTGCTGCTGCGGATGGTAGACGATATTGCCGACCAGATCGATGATGTAGACGTAGCCTTTCTTGCCGAGGCTCACTTTGCGGCTCAGATCGTCGATCGTTTTGAAGTTCACGTCCATCAGGAGCACGCCCGGAATTTGCCGGTTGTTTTGGTGGATCGTCACGCTTTTGCTCATCGAGACGACCCACGGGTACTGCCCTTTGAACAGATTTTGGACGTGCGGGAGTGAGAATGAGAGATTTTTCGGATTTTCCTGTGCGAGTGCGAACCAACTCTGCCAGGCAAGCTTGGTGTTTTTGCGCATCGCTTGCGACGGAACGCCGCTGATCAGCTCGCCTTGCTGGGTGAACACCGCCAGCGAAACGATGTCATCCCGCGTCTCCACGATCGTCTCCAGCTGCTCGGTCAGCTTGTCGTCCGGTACGTTTTGGCTGCGGACCACCTTTTCCTCGACCAGATTGAAAATGCCGGTCATGTCGTTCAAATAGCGGTCGAGATTGTAGCTGACCTGCTCGATCGTCTGCTGGGTGTACAAGTACGCATTCTGCTCTGCCGTCTGGGAAAACTTGCTGTACAGCATCACCCCGACAAACAGCATGACCAGCACGGTAACGAAAGTGAACGAGGCCGTGATGATGAACTGGATGCTTCGCATCCGCAAAAGGTCAAGCGCGCGGTCCCATCCTTTGCTCATGGCTGATCGCCTCTGACTCGGTTGCGGTAGTCTTTCGGCGACATTCCGACATGCTTGCGAAAGCAGAAGCTGAAATAGTTGGAATCGGGGTAGCCGACTTTTTCGGCGATCTCAAACGTTTTCCAATCGGTCGTACGCAAATATTCCTGGGCGATTTCCATTCGCAGCTGCAGCAGATAGCCGCCATACGTCTGCTTGGTCTCCTTTTTAAAAATGCTGCTGAAATACCCGGTGCTAATGTGCAGCTCCTGGCAAACTTTCTGAATCGACAGCTCCGGATCATGAAAATGCGCCCGCGTGTACAGACGCGCCTGCTCAACCAGCTGCTTGTAGCCGGTCTGCCGGCCTGCCGCAATCGCGTTCATGATATGGGTGCAGATGCCGATGATCCAGTCTTTTGCTTCCTGCAGCTGGCGAAATTGCTGGATCGGGGCGAAAATCGGAGCTTTTTCTTCCCACACCGAATCCACCTCCACCCCCGCGCTTCGCGCTGCTTTCACGACCGTGGTCATGCATTCCAGCAAAAACAGCTGAAAATCGCGGATCGACGCTTGCTGCTCCGCAATCTCAGCAAACATTCGCTCGATGCCTGCGCGCATCTCGTCGATCGTCCCCAGCTTGATCCAGCGTACAATCTCGACTTCCATCCGCTCATCAAAACGAAGTCGCTTGCGTGCGCGGTGTTCGAGATCGTCGATGCAGATCACGCGATTCGTGCCGAGCAGCGCGCGGTAATCGAGCGCATGCCGGGCGCCTTCGTAAGAATCGCTGATTGCAGCCAGATCGTGTGCGAGCGAACCGACCCCGACCGAAACGGAATACCTTGTATATTTCGCAATATTCTGACGTATTTGTTCAAGAAACGACACGGTTCGCAGCATCACGCTGCCCTCGCCATTGCTTTGCTGCGCAAAGGAAAACAGGAGAACCACCGCGTCATCATGCAAAAAGACGATGCCCGCTTCCTTCTCGTTCATCTCTTCTTCCGCGATGTTTTTCACCGCAAACAACGGCATTTCGTCGTCCCGCTTTTCGCTGTGATCAAGCGAGATGACGGCTGCAACGCAAGGTCCCGTTTGCAGCTTGATATCGTAGCGCGCTGCCTTTTCGCGCGCTTCGTCCCCCCTCAGCTTGCGCGTGATCAAGGAAGACAGAAACGCCTCGCGCAAAATCGGCAAGCTGCGACGGTAATTTTCCAGCAGCAGTTCGACGTTTTTCTTTTGGTTCGCTTCCGCGTCCATCTGCTCCTTTACCTTTTCCAGCACATCGATCAGCTCGCTTGCGGAAAAAGGCTTGAGCACATATTCATCGATCTGCAGCTTGATCGCTTTTTGCGCATACTCGAATTCATCGAATCCGGTCAAAATGATGACTTTGGTGGTCGGATCGTGCGCTTTGACCCATTCGGAAAGCTGCAGCCCGTCCATAAAAGGCATCTTGATGTCGGTGACCACCAGATCCGGGCGCAGCCGCTCGATCAATTCCGTCGCCTCCTTGCCGTTCTCTGCCGTGCCCGCAACCTCGAAACCGCAAGCCTGCCAGTCGATTTCTGCGCAGACACCTTTGCGGACGTCTTCTTCATCGTCCACGAGTACAAGTCTGTACATGGCCCACACCTCCACTATCCATTTTTCTCCATCGCAAACCAATCCACCTTCTCCGGTAGCAGCGACGGCTGCAAGGAAACAAAAACCACCTGCCTCCCTTTGCGAAAAAGGGCTGCAGGTGGCTGTAACAGTCGAACCGGTTCAGACCAGGTCGATGACGGGGATCTCCCCGCCGCACGGTTTCGGCTCGATCGGATGTCCGTTGGAGCGAATGAGCGTATAGTATTCATAGTGGCAGATGACGCCGATATCCCCTTGCATCACGCCCGGATAGGCGCGATTGACCGAGTAGATCTGGCTTTCGTGTGCGCGCAGCGCCTCCGCTTTTTGCTCCCGATAACGGGATACGTCAACCTTCCCGGTGATCGGAACGGCCGGTTTGGGACCTTGATCTGCACAATGGTCGTAATATTTCGGGATGGAGACATAGTAAAAATCGCATGGTTTCGTCTGCTCCGCCTGCAAAACGGCTTGCTCCGTCGCGCGGGAGAGCGCGATATGATCCGGGTGGCCGGTAACGCCATCCGGCGGAAACGTCACGACGATGTCCGGCATAAGCTCGTCCAGATGGGCGCGGATGCGCGCGGTGAGTTCCGCAGCATCCACCTCGGCAAGGCTTCCGTCCGGATAGCCGAAAAAGATCGTTTCGTTCACGCCGAGCACGCGTGCCGCTTGCAGCAGCTCCTGCTTGCGGTGGTTTGCCAGCTCTTCCCTGCACGTAAAGGTGAAGCCGCCCGGCTTTCCTTTGCAGCCGTACGTGGCGCAAATCAATAAAATCTCATGCCCGGCTTCATGGTATTTGGCCATCGTTCCGGCGCAGGCAAACGATTCGTCGTCAGGATGGGGAAAAATAAACAGCAAACGTTTCATTTCATACACCTCAAGCTATTGCGCCTGTGCGCGCTTTTCGAGATAGGCCAAGCCTTTTGCAATGACACCGTCAATCGGCTCATGATTCTCCATATCGATCTGGACTTTTGGCGCGATGCTTTTGATTTGTTCCACGACCATTCCCCTCAGCAGGTCGTGCTTTTGCAGCACGCCGCCCTGCAAAATCATGGTGAATGGCACCTCGCCGAGCGCAAGCTGCGTGATGACCGACTGGGCAGCCAACGCCAGCTCCTCGCTCGCTTTTTGCAAAATCCGCATGGCTGCGCTATCGCCCGCTTCTGCCGCGAGCGAGACGAGCGGGGAGAGTTCAGCGGTTTTTTCCACAGAAAAATCAGGGCTGTACGCCCAGTTGAAAAGCGCTTCGACATGATCAAGGCCAAGATGGGTCAGGAGCAGATCCGTCAATTGCGTCGCGCCCGATCGGCCGTCTGCTGCGCGCAGCACTTCCTGCACGGCCTGCTTGCCGATCCAGTAGCCGCTTCCCTCGTCGCCGACCCGATGTCCCCACCCGCCGGCTCTCGCCGTGGTGCCAGCCTCATTGATACCGTAGGCGATGGAGCCCGTGCCCGCAATCACCAGGATGCCGGCCCCGCCTTTCGTTGCGCCCAGGAGCGCGGCGAACCCGTCGTTCTCCACGATCAGATCGTTCACCTGAATGGAAAGCTCGCTTAATGCCGCCGACACCATCTGCTGGATGATCTGGCGGTCGCGTTCCGTATCGAGACCAGCCAGACCGAAGACGGCACACGCGACTTCCCATTCCGCCTGCCCGGCTTCGATTCCCTTGCGCTGACACACCTCGTGCATCGCCGCACGAATCGCTTTGATAACTTCCTGTTTGGCAGCCGCCTCGCCGATTCCTTGGTAGTTGCAGGAACCTGCCCGGCCTGTCCCGAGCAACGAGCGGTCCGCTTCCGCAAAGACGGCCAGACATTTGGTCCCGCCGCCGTCCACCGCCAAAAGCGGAATCTGGATGCGGGCCATTACGCTCCACTCCATTTCGCCATGGTGTCGTCCAGTAAACGGAGCGCGGCCGCATTGGCGCTTACCCGCTCTGCCCAATCGGTGCGCTCGCTGGCGAGCTTTTGTTTTCTCACGGCGATCATGCGGTTCATCTCCTTGGCACTAGGGCCGCCCGGCAGCGAGCGGATTGCGACGAAATGAACAGGATCGAGCGCCTGGGACAGCTGCGCTTCCGTCAGCTTGAGATCGTGGCCAAGCACGGCCTGTGCAGCATCGTTGACCATGGCAAGGCTGATCTGGTTCGCGCTGATTCCTTGGGCGACCGCCGCCTTTACGACATGGCTGACGATGTGATGGGCATTGCGGAACGAAAGCCGATCCGTGCGCACCAGCGTATCAGCCAGCTCGGTCACGGTGGCAAAGCTGCCTTTTGCCCGCTCCAGCAAGCCTTCTCGGTTGACCTCCAGCGTGCCGATCACGCATGCCAGCAAGCGGTACATCTGCTCCAGCACGGACAGGCTCCGCCATACGTATGGCTGCATGTCATCTTCTGTATCCACGATATCACCAAAAGGCGTATTGTGCATCATGGCAAGTACAGTTCCCGCATTTCCCGCCGCGCTTGACAGCAGGGAGCGCATATGCTCGAACGAGACGGGATTGCGCTTTTGCGGCATGATCGAGCTGATTTGCACATAGGGGCTCGCCACTTTCACGACGGCGAACTCGGCCGTGCACCATGTCAAAAAGTCTTGCACGGTCCGCCCGAGATTGATCGCAGCCAATTGCGTCGCTGACGCTGCTTCGCCCAAATAATCGGCACCGCCGATCGCATCATAGGAGTTTTCCACCAGCCCGTCAAAAGCAAGCAGCTCCGCCATGCGCTCCCGGCTGATCGCAAAGCCGGACGTCGTCAGTGCAGCCGCCCCCATGCTGCTGTGGTTGCAGGTTCGGTACGCGCTCTTCAATCGCTCGATGTCGCGGCTCAGCGAATCGACGACCGCGATGATGTAGTGCGCCATCGTCGTCGGCTGCGCCTGTTGGGTGTGCGTGTAGCCGATCATCACCGTCTCCGCGTGCTCTTCTGCAAACGCGAGCAGCTGCTCCTTGAGCAACAGCGCGGAGTTCAGCGCGACAAGCAGTTTTTCGCGCAGCACCATGCGGTAGATCGTGACGCCCATATCGTTGCGGCTGCGGGCCAAATGCAGATTGCCGGCAATATCGCCGGCCGCTTTCAGCAGTTCGTCTTCCACCTGAAAAAACAGATCCTCGAATTGGCCGGTATACGCCGCCTGGCGCAGCGCCTCCATATCAAGCGAATGAATGGCGCGCGCAATCGCCCGCGCTTCGTTTTCCTGCAGCAGCTCCGTTTCGCGCAGCATGATCAGGTGCGCTTTGTTAATGGCCATCATCGGCCCGAGCAGATGAACCTTCGCTTCGTTGAACGCCGGCGCGAGCACGGCTTCCGTGTAGGTTTTCCCGGGAAACCGCTCCCCCTCCTGCTGGAATATTTGCTCTTTACCTTTCATCGTTTCCACTCCTCCCCGACTGATTGGCCCTGCGGCTTTATCGTTTTAAACTGATCATATTGACGAACATGCGGATCGCCCCCGGTACCAAAGCGGGAATTTCGCGGAACCAGGCGAGCGAGCTGTAGGTATAGGTTCCTTTGCCATACGGCGCGGTGAGAAAAATCCCGCGGAATTCCGGCTCTCCCGGATCGCTGGTAGCAATCAGCTCGCAATATTCGCTGCCCCATCGGGCCGGATTGTAGATCGACCGCTCGTGCACCCAATTTCGCCAGTCGTCGTCGGTGATCAAATTGGGCGTATGGAAAACCGGATGATCGGGTGCGAGCACGGTGATCGGCGAATTTTCATCGGTCACCCGCCAGTCGATCAACGACTCGCCCAACACGATCGGATAGGGCGCCAGCTCCTTTTTCCACTTGTCTTCCGGCTTGTGGTACTGGACGACAAGGTTGCCGCCGTTCTCTACATACTGCAAAAGGCGCTGGTTGCTGCAGGTGAGTTCGCGCAAAAAGCCGTATGCCCGTATACCCAGCACGATCGTGTCGTACTGGCTCAAATCGCCGTACTGGATTTCGTTTACTTCGAGATTGACGCAATTGACGCCGATCTGGCGCAAATAGCGGTCGATGTTGTCAAAACCGCTCGACACGTAGCCAACCCGCTGGTTGTGCGGAATGCGCAAATCGAATGCCTGGATCGTCAATTGGGCCGGTTGGATATGATACGTCCGGCGAATGTGCGGGTACTCGATCACCTGTACATTCTTGTCGCTTGCGATCGTGCCATCCGTCTCGCGGGCGATCGGGCGGATCACGTACTGACCGTTTTCGACGGCTGCCCCCGGCCTTACCGTGAACGCTGCCGATTTGGTTTCATCCTGAAAGGAAAACGACAGCTCGCATGCGGCAGGCTCTACGCTCCAGCCGTGGGGAACGTCAAGCGTGATCACGGTTTGCGACGGATCGGGACGGTAGTTTTTGACAGCCACTTTGACATCGATCACTTCCGAGGCGTGCAGCGTGTTGAGAATCGTGGCAGCGGGGCTCGGCGTCAAGGAGTAGGCCGGCAGCACAGCCACCTGCATGTCAGGTGCAACGCGGATGCAGCTCCCGGTTCCGAATGCGGCATACTCGACCACCGCGACGGCAGCTGGCGGCTCGTACGGCCGGAACTCGTTGGCATCGAGGGGAACCGTCACTTCAAAGATCGCGCTTCCCGTCTGGTTGTAGCCCAATTTGGGGATGTGGACCTCTGTCAAAGGTTCCGCCCGCCACCCTTCCGGCAGCTGCAGGCGCAGCTTGAGATCGAGCACATCGATCGAACCGCCGTTGTACACCGTGACCGCCATGCGCGTCGTCTGCCCCGCGACCAGCTCGCCCGACTCCGGCTTCAGCTTGACGACGAGTGACAGTGCCTCCCTGCTCGCCCTGTTCAGCTGCGCTTCCTTGACGGACAGCCTGTGCAGGACATCGCCCTTTGCCTCCTCGGTCAAACCGGATTGCCGGACAACCTCGATCGCATCCGCAAGCGTCGCTTTCATCTGGTGAACGCGGAACGCAACCTGTGCGAACCGCGGATAAGCGGCGATCGCTTCCGCCGCATCCGCGTGAAGCCGCAGCAGCGCTTTGATCACAGCCGGCTGCTGATGCCGCGCCGCAATCTCCAAGGCCAAATCTTCAAACGTAAAAGCGATCCCGTCGAAATAATCCGGCTCCCGGTCTTTGGCCGGGTGAATCGATGCTTCCAGCTTATAGTAGTTGGAGGTGGGCCCTTCATCGTAATGAACCCCCATCCCCTGACTTTTGTGCATGAAACGGGCATCCTCGCCCAGTTGGAGATAAGAGGCTCCGTACATCTGATCGTAATCCCCGACAGGTACCGCTACATGGTAATCGCAAGCATCCGCCGGCGCATACAGCTTTTTGATCTGCCACGGTTTGAGCCCTTTCTCTTCATGCTCGGGAAACACGAGCGGATCGGCGGCATCTCTAAAAGCGCGGCTCGTCAAGATCGCGATCGCCCGGTGGTGCCCGTGCGTGGTCGGTTCATTCAAAAATGTTTGGATGACAACATCGGGGCGAAGCTCCCTGATTTTGCGGATGAGCCGTTCGTAGACGACGGTTTCCCCCCATTTCCGAAACGTCTCATCCGCGCTTTTGGAAAAGCCGAAATCATGGATCGCGTCACCCGGCGCCTCGCTCAAGATCCCAAGCGTCACGTTGCTCGCTTTGGATGCTTCCTCCAGCTCTCGCGTGCGGATGATCCCGAGCGCATTGCCGAGTTCGCAGCCGATCTCGTTTTGACCGCCTTCCCCGCGCGTCGCGATGATGCTCGACGTGCTCACGCCTTTTCCCAATGAAAGATACGCGAGCATCGCGCTGTGCTCATCATCGGGATGTGCCCCCGTATTCATCGCGCTCGCGATCGTTGACAGCGGTTTGATCGCCGTCCATAGATCGATCAGTCCATGCAGACTCCTCGTACTGCCTTCACTGTTCCCCACGTGAAGCTCCTCCTTTTTTTCCTTACACGGCAGTGCCCGCCTTGTCTCCCGTCAGCTTTTGGGCGATGAACAGGACGACGATGATCACGATGATTTGCAGAACGCCATAAGCGCAGGCCGTACCGAATTCAAAGTTATACATCCGCTGAAAAACAGCGACAGACAAAGGTGTCGTACTCGTGGTGAAAATCAGGATGGAAGCGACGAATTCGCCGATGCACTGCACGTATGCAAGCAGCGCGCCGGCCAGTACCCCTCCGAGCGCCATCGGGAAAACGACGCGGCGGAAGCTGTACCACCAGGAAGCGCCAAGATTGCGCGCAGCCTCCTCCACCGATCCGTCCATTTGCATCAGCGTCGCCGAGGTGGACCGGAACACAAGCGGCAGATGGCGGACGAAGTAGGCGAGCGGCAAAATCCAGAACGTTCCGATCAAAACCTGCCCGAAGCTGAACACCGTCGGCTGGTTGAACGCCGCGATCAGATTGATCGCCACCACCGTGCCCGGCAGCGCCCATGGCAGCATGATGAGCGCATCCATCAGCGTTTTGCCGCGGAAGCGCAGGCGCACCATCGCATAGGCAGCGGCCACGCCGAAAATGATGATGCCGACAACCGCGATCAGACTCAGCTTCAAGCTGTTGGCGATCGGCTTCCATGTTTTGCTGTCCGTAAACAAATCGATATAATGGCTTGCCGTATACTGCGGCGGCAAGATTTGCACGGTCCATGTGCCGTCGACGGAGAACGAAATCAACACCAATACCAGAATCGGCAGCATGAGGATGAGCGTCGCGATGAAGGACAGCAGCATCGAGATGTACTTGCCGGCCTGGCTTTTGATCTCGGTGCGATGGACGCTGATACCTTTGCTCATGTTCTGGTAATTGCGCGCCCCCTGGTACCAGCGCATGATCAGCAAAAATGCAATCGAGACGACAGACAAGATCGTCGATTGTGTCGCCGCCATATCCAGATCGCCATTGGTCCGCGCCAAATAAATCTGCATCGTCATCGTCCGGTCGATCCCGAAGATGAGCGGTGCGGTGTAGGATGCCATCGCGATCATGAACACCAGAAGCGATGAGGCGACGATCGCCGGCGTCAGCATCGGGATGATCACGCGGCGCCAGATGGTGAAGCGATTGGCGCCCAGACTCGCAGCCGCCTCCTCAAGAGAAGGATCGAGCCCGCGGATCGCTGCTTGCGCCGTCATGAAAAAGTACGTATACATCGTGAACGTATGCACCACCAGCACGCCCCAAATGCCTTTTAGCGAAAACGGAACCTGCTGCAGATGAAACAGCTCTTTTAATGCGCGCGGGATGATCCCGCTCTCTCCGTACAAAAACGTAAACGACAGCACCCCGATCAACGGCGGCAACGCCATCGGCACCAATGCGAGAACCGACAAAATTTTGCGTCCGGGAAACTCGTAGCGCTCAAGCAAAAAGGCCAGCCCGACGCCGACGATGCCGCAGGTGATCACGCTCAGGACACTAATGTAGATGCTGGTCCAGAGCGCCTCCAGATTGGCGGTATGCTCCAGACTGAAAAACTTCAGGTAGTTTTTGAAGGTGATTTGCTCATCCACCTTGATGCTGGCGATAAACGTTTCAAACAGCGGATAGATGACATAGGCCAATAAAATGAGAAACAGCGGCGCGACAAGGACGTAAACGAAATAAGGCGAGGCGGTCAGGGAAAGTCGTCTGGACGCGACAGGCTGCTTTTCTAGTTCCAGCTTCATGGCGTTCCCCCCTTAGCCTACGAAATACACATGCTCGTGTGGGATGTGCTGCAAGATCTCCTCGCCGCGCTGCTTCACCCGTTTGCCTTGGCTGATCATCATGCTCCGCAGCGAAAACGCGCCCGCATTCGTCACGTATTGCGTCGAAGAGCCGGTAAATTCGGCGAACTGGATCGTTCCTTTGACGATGTTCTCACCAGCGGCATCGGTCGCTTCCTGGATCGTTTCCGGCCGGATCGAGACGGTCGTTTTTTCACCCGCCGCAAGCTTGCATCGGGGCGAGGCGTTTTGCACCAGACCGGACAAAACCACCTCGGGAGCGATGCGGAGACGCACGATGCCGTGTTCGACGGATTCGACGACTCCCTCCAGCAGATTGGTTTCGCCGATGAAGGATGCGACAAAGCGGTTGAGCGGTTGGTGGTAAATCTGATGCGGGGCTCCGATCTGCTGCACTTCGCCTCCCTGCATGACCATGATGCGATCTGACATGGACATGGCTTCCGCTTGATCATGTGTCACATAAATCGTCGTAATGCCCAGCTCCAGCTGGAGCCGCTTGATTTCCTGGCGCGTCTCGTCACGCAATTTCGCATCCAGATTGGACAGCGGCTCATCCAGAAGCAAAATTTGCGGCTCGATGACCAAAGCTCGCGCCAGCGCGACACGCTGCTGCTGACCGCCCGACAACTGGTCGACGCGGCGGTCGCCATAGCTGTCCAGTCGTACCAGCTGCTGGATTTTGGCGACGCGCTCTCTGATTTCATGCTTGGGCATCTTGCGCACTTGCAGCCCGAACGCGATGTTCTCCGCCACGGTCATATGGGGAAACAGCGCGTAATTTTGAAACACCATCCCCGTATTGCGCTTGTGGGGCGGCAATGATGTCACATCCTGACCGCCGAAGCGGATTCGCCCTTCATTCGGAAAATAAAAACCTGCGATCATCCGCAGCGTCGTCGTCTTGCCGCAGCCGCTCGGGCCAAGAAACGTGAAAAACTCCCCGGATTCGATATGAATGTCTACTTCTGCCACGCCTTTCGCGTTGCCAAAGCGCTTGCTCACGCGCTCCAATGTTACACTGCTCATGGGAACCCTCCCTTGCCATCACGGTGGAAAATGAGAAAAAATGAATGTGACTAGACGGAAGTGCCCTTCCGCCTAGTCTTTTTGCTGCATTCGCTTATTTGCCGCCCTTGCCTTTGATGTTTTCATCCCAATACTGCATCCACTCTTTTTCCTTGGATGCCATGACATCCCAATCGAGCTGCAGCGGTTTCAGCTCCAGGTTTTTCATGAAGTCAGGCAGGTCGTCTTTGCTGATGTCGGTGCGCGATGGGAACTGGAAGCGGTCTTTTGCCAGAACGGACGCAACCTCCGGACTGAACAGCACTTCATAAAACTTTTTCGCGGCATCCATGTTTTTGGCGCCTTTGATCAAGGCTACGCCGTCCACCAAGATTGGTGCACCGCTTGCCGGATAGACGAAATCAAACGGATGGTTGTTTTTCTTGCTTTGCAAAAGAACGTCTTGCAGGTTCCACAGGGAGATTGCGCCTTCCTGGCGGTCCAGCTTCAGGTACAGGTTGGTTGGGTCTTGCGTGTATTCTTTCGTATTGGCATCGAGCTTTTTCAGCCAGTCATAGCCTTTTTCCGGCGTATCCGCGCCTTGACGGAAAATCATCGCGGAGTAGATGGTTCGCATCGTGCCGGATGGCAGTACGTTGCGGATCACGATTTTGTCCTTGTACTTCGGATCGAGCAGATCATCCCAGTCTTTTGGCGCATCTTCTTTTTTGATCGCCTGCGGATTGATCATGATGACCTCGGGCAGCAGCATCTCACCGTACCAGCGATCCTGTTTGTCTTTGTACAAGTCTGGAATCTTGTCGCTGAACGTTGGCTTGTAAGGCTCGAGCAAGTCTTCGTTCGCAGCGGTCGCCAGGGCGGATTGCGTACCACCCCACCAGAAGTCGGCTTGCGGGTTCGCTTTCTCGGCGCGCACGCGCTCCAAAATTTGCTGCGCACCCATTTCCAGCGTTTCCACTTCAATGTTCGGGTACTTTTCTTTGAATTTTGGCAAAACGATTTCGAAAATGTTTTTGTCACGAGCCGTATAAATAACCAGCTTCTGCGGATCGCCAGACGCTGCCGGCTGTGCCTGTGGCTGCGTGGTTGCCGGCGTCGCGGATGTCCCCCCGCCATTGTCTTGCGGTTTTGCCGTTTCACCGCCACCGCCGCCGCATGCGGAGACTGCAAGCGCCAATGAGCTTGCCATCAAACCAAAAATCCACTTCTTCACACCAAACTCCCCCTCTGTTTTTCATTAGATTGGATGCGACCGCTTGCGGTCAACAAAAACGGTCATGACCGTTTTTGTTACACTTTATCAAGCAATCTGGCGGACGGAAACGCCTCCAACACGCTGTGAACCGCGCCGACCAGACCTGCTTTCTCCCCCAGCCTTGCTTTTTCGATGCGGGGAACGACTGGAACCCATTCGCCCAGCCAGTTGCGAATCCGCTCCCCCCCTCTTTCGTCGAGATGGATCATCTCTCCGCTCAAAATCAGCAGCTCCGGGTTCAGGACGCTGATGATGTTGGCCATGCAGAATGCCCAGTGCCGATGAATGTCAGCAAGCAGCGCTTCCGCTTCCTCATTGCCTTGTTCAGCATGCCAGGCGAGCCGCTCGATGACGCTCTGCCCTTCCTCCAGGCCCGAGAGAATCCCCTTTGCCTTTTCCTTGATGCCCAGCACGGAATAGTTGTGTTCAAAGACGCCCAGTTCTTCCCCGTGCCGATTATGTACAGGCCCGATCATCATGTAGCCGATTTCCCCTGCCGCCTCGCGACTTCCGCGAAAAAACTGGCCGTCGAGGATAATCCCGGCTCCGATTCCCGTGCCCACGTACATGTAGACCAGATTGGATGAGTCGACGCCCACCCCTTTTGCATACTCGCCCATTGTCATCATATTAACGTCGTTATCGATGATGACAGGCAGTCTGAGCTGCTGCTCCATCTCCTGCTGCACCGACAGCCCCATCCAGCTGGTGGACAGCGAGTAGCTGACGGTCCCCGTCCCTCTCTGGGTGATGCCGGGCAAACCGACGCCCATGCCCAGCAGACGGTCGCGCGTCAAGCCGCATTCTTTCAACAGATCGGTCAAGGCAGCGTCCAGGTCCGCGATCAGCGCTTTGCCATCGGTCGACTGCTTGAGCCGCGTACGCGACTCGGCGATGAATTCCCCTTTGAGATTGGCGATCGCCATCTGCAGATACGAGCCTTCAAAAACCGCGCCCGCGATCGCATAGGCCTGGTAGTTGTAAGCAAGCAAAATCGGCTTGCGTCCTCCCTTGGAATCGCCGATCCCGATCTCATGCAGCAACCCTTCTCGTATCATCTCGTCTACCAGTGCGGATACGCACGGGCGACTCAGCTGTGTTTGTTTGGCGATTTCGGCGCGGGATATTTGCTGATTCACGATCACCTGCTCCAAAATCGCCTCCTTATTTAACTTTTTGACTCGTTTGGTGCCCCCGGTTTTCTTCAGCTCCGTCACCGAATGATGTCACCACCAAAATTAGTAATTATAACTAACAAAGTTACCAAGATTATACACCCTGCTTTTTCCAATAGTCAAACTATTTTGCTTTCGACAGTTATTGTTACTTGTAGAAAAATCCGATACACTCGCCAAATACAAACGTGCGTTCCTATCTCTTGTGCATTCGAGCAAAAAACGAGCATCCCCCCGCTGTCCTTTGGGAAAGATGCTCGTTTCTCACGCGCTACCTGATTTCATATAAATAGTAGATATAGTCGGTAGAAGCGCCTTTCTGCCCCAGCTGACGCATCATCGCAGTCAGATTGCCGCGGTGGTAGGTGCCGTGGTTGACAACATGCTGGACGATTTCGAATGGGGTGGCGTGCAGCGTACCAAACGCCGGATGTGTATAGGAATTCGTGGACGCATAATCTTCTTTCTCCATTAAAAACGTCCGGAACCGTTCTGCCAGCGAACCGTACAGCTGCTCCATCTCCCCGAGGCTTTTCCCTTTCACTTCTTCCATTACGCCAGGCATTTCCGATACAGTCTCTTCATAGCTTTTGCCGCTGACCGCGCGGAGCCAAACGTTATCGACGATGTAAATATGCGCAACCGCATCGTACAGCGTCGGAAACACGCTTTGGAGCTGCTCGTGGTACAGCCCTGCCGGCAGCCCCTTTGCATGATCGAACGTTTTGCGGTTTGCCCATACATGATAGTCGTATAGCTTCAGCGTTTCTTTTTTATTCATGAGTTCCTCCTCGTACCGATGTCATCCATCGCTTTTTTCTCTATGATAAACGCACTTCCCTGACAAAACCTGTCAGTGGAGTTACTCACTGTCATCATGTTGGTAAAAATCCAGCAGGTCTGTAACGATCGCCACCATCCGCTCCTTTAGCTGAAGAGGCTCGAGCACCCGGATCGCCTTTCCATAAGAGAGCAGGAAATAGGGGGCCAGCGATTGGATCATTTGTTCATCAAGCTTGAGGTGAACGTGCGTTTCGGAGCGCTCGATGACGATGTGGCCAAGCATCCAATGATTGCACAAATCATCAAGCGCTTGCGGTTTGCCCACGATGTGAACCGAGACCAGCTTGTCCGGCTGCGCCGGATCAGGCAGCAGGCTTTTCATGAAAAAATGCCGGGCGGAAAAAGCGTCCGGCCGCACAAAACTCGCTTCCGTCCGAACGAGCGCGCGAATGCGATCGACGCGAAAGCTCCTGATTTCGCCGCGCAAATGGCAATGGCCCACGACATACCATTTGTTTTTCCAGTTGACCAGCCCGTACGGATCGATCAGCCGGCTTTTGGGCAAAGGCTCTCTGCTCGTCTGATACTCCATCGCAAGCGTGCGGCTTTCGGCCACAGACAGCTCCAGGTCCTTCAAGTAATCGGTCAATGACGAGTCGGGCGGCGGTTTGATGACATCGAAGCCAACCATATGGCGGTTGATGGTTTCAAGCTGTTTCTCATTTGTATACCGCTTCAGCTTGGAAACGGCGCTTTCCAACGATTCGCCGAACGGATAACCTGCTTCCTGGGCAAAAACCGCTGCGTGAATCAGCGCCTTCTGCTCATCCAGATGGAAAAACAGCGGAGCCTCCGTAAATTGGGACAGAAGGCTGTAGCCCCCGTAATGCCCAGGGTCCGAAACGATCGGTACGCCGCTAGCACAGAGAGCGTCGATGTAGCGATACACCGTGCGGATATTGATCTCCAGCGCCTCGGCAAGCTGCTTGGCGGTCATTCGTTTGCCCACTTTCAGGAGCCACAAGATGGAAAGCATGTTGTCTGCTTTGGACATGTTCTTCTAAATTCCTTTCCTGATCGGCACCGACAGAACAGGCTGAACACGAATGGCCGTGCCTGCCCTTATATTTGCAGCCGATCTTTTAGCAAGCTTACATCTACTTCCACATTTTCCAGGCGAATTCCTTGCAGCACCTGTCTACGCTCGTGGCGGTCAAACTTGTCACCCAGCAGGGAGACCTCTTCTTTTAGCAGATCAACGTCGACTCGCAGCTCCCTGACCTCTTCTTTCAGCAGATCGACGTCGACTCGCAGCTCCCTGACCTCTTCTTTCAGCTCTGCAACCTCTTGCTTCAAAACAGCGACTTCTTCCTTTAACAATGCGACATCTTGCTTCAGCATCGCAACGTCCTGCTTTAACATCGCAACATCCTGCTTCAGCACCGCGACATCCTGCTTCAGCACCGCGACATCCTGCTTCAGCACCGCGACATCTTGCTTCAACTCAGCTACATCTTTTTTTACCTCCGCCAATTCCTGACGAAACTCATGATTGTACTCAATCAGCTTGCCCACCTTGCCAACCAAATCCACCAGCAGTTCCTTTTCCGTCATCCTTGCCTCTCCTCCCTCAACGTCGATTCCCGGTCGTGCCTATTTGCTTTCTTTCTATCTATATTATTGCGAAAGATAGAATGCTCGTAAAGTAAAGTTGGCGGCTGATTTTGTCCCAACTCTCGATTGCCCAACTTCTTCCCTTGCTTTTTCTACCTTACTTTCCCTATGATAGTGAGAGACTGCCCTAGTATGGAGGTATTTTGTAACGTGCAGAACATCATTAGAAGAGAAGATATCGAGTTGCTCGCTCCTGCGGGCAATTGGGATTGTTTGAAGGCTGCGGTTGCCAATGGCGCCAACGCCTGTTATTTTGGCGTAGAAAAGTTCAACGCCCGCGCCCGGGCTGAAAACTTTAAAATGGATGAGTTGCCGGAAATCATGGCGTTTTTGCACCTGTACGGTGTGAAAGGCTTTGTTACCTTTAATATTCTGGTGTTTGAAGACGAATTGAATGAAGCGCGCAAGCTGGTGGAAGCCTGTATCGCCGCCGGGGTCGATGCCCTGATCGTGCAGGACCTCGGTCTGGTGAAATTGATTCGCGAGATTTCGCCTGACTTCCCGATCCACGGCTCCACCCAGATGACGATTACTTCTCCGGAAGCGGTGGAATTCACCAAGCCGTTCGATTTGGAGCGTGTCGTACTCGGACGCGAAAACTCGCTGAAAGAAATCAAAAAAATCGGCGACACGGCGAAGCTGCCGATGGAAGTGTTCGTCCACGGCGCGCTGTGCGTCTCTTACTCCGGTCAGTGCCTGACGTCGGAAATGTGGGGCGGACGCTCGGCCAACCGCGGCGAATGCGCGCAAGCATGCCGCCTGCCGTATGATCTGATGGTCGATGGCGTAGAAAAGCCGATGGGCAACGTAGCCTATCTGCTCTCCCCGAAAGATTTGGCCGCGATCGATATCGTGCCGGAGCTGATCGAGGCGGGCGTTACTTCTTTCAAAATCGAAGGCCGCTTGAAGTCGCCTGAGTACGTCGCGAACGTAGTCAGCAAATACCGTGCAGCCATCGATAAATATTTTGACGGTGTCGATGCCAAGCCGAGCAAGGTCGAACTCCGCGAGCTGCAGCAAAGCTTTTCGCGCGGCTTTACACACGGCTTTTTGGACGGTACCAACAACAAAACCTTGCTGGACGGCACATTCCCGAAAAGTCGCGGTGTCTTTTTAGGCACAGTGAAAAAAGTAATGCCGACCGCTGTCCTTGTCGAGCTGGACTCTCCGCTGAAGCGCGGCGACGGGATCGTGTTTGACGCAGGCGACCCGACGCAGAAAGAAGAAGGCGGCCGCGTCTATGACATCCTGACGAAAGGGCGCAAGGTGGAAGGCGAGGTCGAGCGCGGACTGTATGAAATCGTGATGGGCCGCAATGACGTCAACCTGAAGCGCATCCACGTCGGCGACCGCGTCTGGAAAACGAATGATCCTGAATTGAACAAGCGTCTGCGCAAAACGTTTGAAACCGAAAAGCCGTACCATACGTTCCCGCTCGCCGTCCATGTAAGCGGCAAGGCTGGCGAACATTTGAAAACGACTTGGGTTGACCTCGGCACCAACCACGCCGTGAGCATCCAATCGGAGCCGCTGCTGGAAACCGCGCTGAAGCGCCCGCTGACGCACGAATCGCTCCACGATCAGCTTGGCCGGCTTGGCGGAACCTTGTATTACCTTGAGCCTGGCCAGCTTACGGTCGATCTGGCGGGCGATGTCATCATTCCGATGAGCGAGCTTAACCGGATGCGCCGGGAAGCCGTCGAGCAGTTGACGACACTGCGCATGGTACCTCCGGTGTATACCAAACGGAACGTGGATGCATACGCGGACAGCCATTTGGTGAAAAATCGGAAGCAGCCGCTGTTGACCGCCCTTTGCCGCTCGCTCGAGCAAATCGAGGCTGCTGCGCAAACCGATGTCGACTTCCTGTATGCGGATTTCGAATTCGTCAAGCAATACCCGGATGCGGTGAAGCTTGCCCATCGCTTTGGCAAAAAAATCGCCCTGGCGACCATGCGCATCCATATGCCAGACGAGAACGGCGTGCTTGCGCTCATCGCCAAAGCGAAGCCGGATGCGATCCTCGTCCGCAATACCGGCGCGCTCTATTACTATCTGTCTCGTCGAGAGGAGATTTCCATCCCGCTGATCGGCGACTTCTCACTCAACGTGTCCAATCATAAAACAGCCGACCTGTTCCTTGAGTGCGGCATGGAACGTGTGACCGCTTCGTATGATTTAAACATCCAACAGATGGTCGATCTGCTGGAAAATGCCGATTCGCCGAACATGGAGGTCGTCATTCACCAGCACATGCCGATGTTCCACACCGAGCACTGCGTGTACTGCACATTCTTGAGCGAGGGGACCGACCATACGAACTGCGGAACGCCGTGCGAAGAATCCCGCATCTCGCTGAAAGACCGCGTTGGCTTCTCTCACCCTGTCCGTGTGGATACCGGCTGCCGCAATACGGTGTACAACGCGATTGACCAGTCGGGCGCCGAGTATTTGCGCGAGTTCATGGATCTTGGCGTCGGCAGCTTCCGCATCGAGTTCCTTGAAGAGGAAGCGGAGCGCGTCCAGGAAGTCATCCGGCTGTACCGCCAAGCGATGCGCGGCGAAATTACCGGTACACAGGTTTGGCGGACGCTGAAGGCGACCAACCAGCTCGGCGTAACCCGCGGCCAACTGACGAAATAAACGAGCGGAAAGGGAGAGAATCATATGGGAGATTTGAACCAGGCAACACAGGAAAATTTGGCGATCATCATCGAGGGGATCAAGGCCAAGCTGAACATGGCCAACACCGCTGTCATGCGGCCCGAGGATTTCGATCTCGCCAACTATGAGGATTTGCTGTATCTGTACAACATGGTGCAGAAAAAAGCCAATTTCAGCATCAACGAGATGACCTTGATCGTCGAAGAGCTGGGTGGCATGAGAAAACAAGGCTAACGAGATTTCTCGGTACAAAACAGAGGCTTTCTCTTGCAGCATTGCGGGAGAAAGCCTTTTTGGCCCAAATGTTCCCAAGGCTGCACCGCAAGCATGGCGCAGCCAAGTTTGCGACTAGGAGAGATTGCGTGTGACGTCCATCTACGCGCTTCGCGCTTATAACTATTTTTACTTTTCCCTGCTGTCGATCTTCATTTCCTTTTTGCCGATTTACTATGCGGCCCAAGGCATTTCCGCCGCCCAGATCGGGGTCATAATCGGGGCCGGAGCGTTGACCGGGATCATCTCCCAGCCGCTTTGGGGGTTCATCAGCGACCGATACAAAACGGTGAAAAAAGTGATTTTGCTGATTTTGCTATTATCCATCGGCCTCGGCGTCCTGCTTTTGCAGCTGTCCGCCTTCACGTCCATTTTGCTTTTGACGGTTCTCCTCTACTTTTTCTTTTTGCCGACCGATCCATTGACCGAAAGCCTCAATTACCGCATTTCCCAAGAACGCGGCATCAGCTTCGGCTCGATCCGCATGTACGGCGCCATCGGATACGCCACCGCCTCCTTGATCACCGGTTACGTGGCGGACGGATACGGGGTGGGCAGCCTCGCCGTTTTGTTCGCGATCTTTGGTGTCGCCACGGCGTTTTCCTGTTTTTTGCTGCCGGATGTGACGGCAGCACGCGCGCCCGTCTCGCTGCGGGCGTTGGGCCAATTTTTCACGTACCGCAAAACGCTCTGGTTTTTTGCGCTGGTGTTCCTGACCGCGCTCCCCCATCGGATGAACGACCACTTTCTCGGCGTCGCCATCCAAAGTCTGGGCGGTTCTACCGGCTTGGTCGGTCAGGCCTGGTTTTGGAATGCCGTGAGCGAAGTCGTGTTTTTTGCGATCAGCTTCTGGTTTTTGAACCGGATGAAAGAAGTGACGCTGATTTCGCTTGCCGCAGCTTGTTACACGATTCGGTATTTTCTTTGTTCGCTCGCGGTCACCCCTGAACAAATCGTGGCGCTGCAGCTGATGCAAGGGATCACGTTCGTTATTTTCTACACAGCGGCCATCCAGTATCTGTACAAGGTCGTGCCGGAAGAATGGAAATCGACCGGCCAAACCGTTCTCGCCATCCTGTTTTTCGGTATTTCCGGGATGGTCGGGTCGGTGCTCGGCGGCTGGGTGCTGGATCATTTCGGTACCTCCTCCCTCTTTCTGATGATGGCGGGGCTATCATTCGCCAGCTTGCTGTTCAGCCTGTTTTTGCGCAGCCGTTCCGTCGAAGCAGCGAACTAAAAAAAGACCACGCTCCGTCCAGGCATTTTCCGCTTGGACGGGAACGCGGTCTTTTTAGTCTTCTTTCATTCTCCAGTTCAGCAAAATCATCAGCAAGGGGGGACCCAGCACGAGGGTGGAAAGGAAATTGATCGTGGCAGGCGTGATTGCACTGCCGAACACAGCCTCCGGAAAGGGAATGCGGTCGAGCAGCACATCCAGAACGGCGGCAAAGGTCAGGCCGACATAATTGCCGACCATGATGAAAATCAGAAACATGACCCACTGCATCGGGGTCACCTTCCCGGCTTTTGGCGGATACTCCGGCACATACACCATCAGTCCGCAGAGCAGCCCGATGATTCCGTTGCCCAGGCTCCAATTCCACCAAAACTGGTTATTCAGCAAATCAACACCGATATTCCCCAAAAAGCCGGCGATAAATCCGTACACCGGCCCGTAGACGGCCGCAAAGGCGCAAAGCAGCGCGATCGCCGGCCGGAAGCTGTTGTTGGCAATTTCAATGTCAGATGTAGCGTAAGAAAACAAAGAATAGAGCAGCGTCGCGACCGCCAACGTAATCCATGTTCTCTTCCTGTATGACGGTCGTAGCATCCCCATCCCTCCCTTCTCTTTGTTTACCCGCAAAAAGGCCAAGTCAAACGACTCGGCCTCATCATTTTCGCACTTTTTCCATCTGATCAGTGATTCGCGATTCCGACCTTCAACTCGCCCTGGATTTCCGGTTCTTGCGCCTCGCAGCCTTCTTTCCACAGCAAGTAGCGCACGCTGTCCACAAGCGCTTCCCAGCTCGCTTCGATGATGTTGGTGGAAACGCCGACCGTGCTCCATTTCTCGCCATTGCGCGCGGATTCGATCAAAACGCGCACTTTGGCGGCAGTCGCTTCGCCTTCGTCCAGCACGCGCACCTTGTAGTCGGTCAGATGCATCTCGCCTAGGCACGGGAAATGATTTTCCAGCGCTTTGCGCAGCGCGTGGTCAAGCGCGTTGACCGGTCCGTTCCCTTCCGCAGCCGTATGCATGATTTGCCCGTTGATGTTCAGCTTGACCATCGCCTCGGACAGGATGGAGCGCTCCGGCGATTTTTCCATGAAAATTTTGAAAGATTCGAGCGAGAACAGCTCATTGAGCTTGCCGGTGCCCTCCATCATCAAGAGCGACAGCGACGCTTCCGCACCCTCGTATTGGTATCCCTGGTATTCCCGCTCCTTGATCAGCTTGATCATTTCGCGCGATTCCGCCTTCTCCTGGTCAAACGACACATTCAGTTCGTCTGCTTTCGCGAGCAGATTGCTTTGGCCAGCCAGCTCGGAGACAAGCACGCGGCGACGGTTGCCGATCAGCTCCGGCTCCATATGCTCGTATGTTTGCGGGTTTTTCAAGACCGCGCTCACATGAATGCCGCCTTTATGGGCAAACGCGCTGTTGCCGACGAACGGCTGGTTGTTTGGCATGGACATGTTGGCGATTTCCGCCACATAGCGAGAAAGCTTGGTGAGCTGCCCCAAATTTTCTTCGGACACACAGGAGTAGCCCAGCTTCAGCTGCAGGTTGGGAATGACGGAGACGAGGTTGGCGTTTCCGCAGCGTTCGCCGATCCCGTTGACCGTTCCTTGCACCTGTTTCGCTCCGGCCCGAATCGCGGCAAGCGTATTGGCTACGGCCACCTCGCCATCGTTATGCGCATGGATGCCCAGCGGAACCGCAAGCTGCGGTACAACCGCAGAGACGATCGCAAACACTTCATCAGGCAGGCTGCCGCCATTCGTGTCACACAGCACGACCCAATCCGCGCCCGCCTCCTCGGCCGCTTTCAACACGGAAACCGCGTACGCCGCATTGTTTTTATACCCGTCAAAGAAATGCTCGGCATCAAAAATGACCGTGAGTCCGTTTGCTTTGAGGAAACGAACGGAATCGCCTACCATGCGCACGTTTTCCTCCAGCGTCGTTTTCAACGCTTCGGTCACGTGCAGGTCCCATGACTTCCCGAAAATCGTCGCCACCGTGACGCCGCTATCGATCAGCGCGCGCAGGTTGGCATCCTCATCGGCAGCCACGTTTGGACGACAGGTGCTGCCGAATGCAGCGATTCGCGCATGGTTCAGCTTCATTTCTTTCATCCGGTCAAAGAAAGCCATATCTTTCGGATTGCTGCCCGGCCATCCGCCTTCAATAAAATCCATCCCGAACTGATCGAGGCGAATCGCAATCTTTACTTTGTCCTCTACAGATAAACTGATTCCCTCACCCTGCGTCCCGTCGCGCAGAGTGGTATCGTACAGATGGATTTTGTTTTCTCTCATTTTTCTCCACTCCAACTCATTATTCGCAAAATTGTTTGAATCTTCTACTAATTAGCAGGTAAGTGCTGCCTACAAGTATACCACATCTCAAAAGGTTAAGGGTGAGAAATATCCTGGATAAAGTTAGCAGTCACCTCGATGGCTTCTTCCAGCTGCGGAGTCGTTCCGGCAAACGGATGGCGCGTATTCCAGACATGATCGCCTGCGGCAATGACATGCAAGCGGCTGTCCGCATCTGCCGCATGCAGCCGTTTTGCCCCTTCCACCAGCCGGTCAAAATCGGCATCGCCTTGCACAATCAAGAGCGGCTGCTCCATTTCTCTTACTTTTGCCAGCAGATCATATGCGTCCCGGTTGCGATCAACATCGTCGATAACTGCCTGCGTGATCGGCATTTGCTGGCGAGTCCGCGCATTCGCGATATAGCCCACGCCGTTTTCCGCGATCTCTTTTCTGAGTCTGGCATCAAACAGGTTAACGTCCGCGATGCCGTTCCAGGTAATGATTCCTTTTACTTGCGGGTGATGGGCCCCGAACAGGATGGCGTCGCCTCCGCCTTTGCTGTGTCCCACGATGAAGAGCTGGTTTTTGTCAGCCGCTTGCGGCACCGGCAGCCTGCCTGCGTTCAGTTCCCCGACGACCGTGGCCAAATCCTCCAGTTCTTTCTCATAGGTATTACTCGCAAACTTGTCCAATTCATCAAAATCCGTCTCGCCCACCCCGTTATGGGAAAAATTGATCCGGATGACCGTAATTCCGCGATGGGCAAGCTGCTCGCATGCATACGGAAAGCTGCCCCAGTCTTTGAACCCTTTGAAGCCGTGGCAAAAAATCAAGACCGGCTTCGTGCCTCCCTCTGCCTGTCCATTGTCATGCACGTTGCCGCGAATCGTGCGATTTTCTCCCGCTTGAATCGAAAATGCTTGTCCACTCATGATCGCTCGCCCTTTCCTCCCGCTTTTTTTAATGAGAGTTGCCTAAAGGAAAAGGCACCCGCTCCCTCGCGCGAAAGTGCCTCTTCTTCCTACCATCATACTACGCGCCCTCTTGATCTAACAAATAGAGCGCATATTCAAGCGGACGCCTGATTGCTACCTCGTACCGCTTCATATCCCCCAGCTCGCGAAAAATTTCGCGGCCCGGCTTCGGATTGATCTCGATCAACCAGACGTGCCCGCTCGTGTCCACGCCGATGTCCATGCCGAATTCGACCATCTGGCCATACTTTTCCTCAATCGCATGAACGGCCAACTTGGCCATCGACCGGCATTCGCTGATGATTCGCTGTGCTTCCGATTCGCCGAAATGTTCGACGAGGAAGTCCAACGCCGCCATCGCTTTTCCGCCGCCGTGCAGATTGGACGTTGAGCTGTGGGAGGCGCCGATCCGCGCCCCGATCCCCGTCGTTTTCCACTCGCCTGACTTATTTTTTTGGATCAAGAGCCGAATGTCCGCGGTCCGGTCCGGAATCAGGTTGAGTTCAAGCCCCTGTTGAATGAGAAAAATTTCGTTGCCGGAACGTTCCGTCTGAATCCACGATTCAACGAATGCACACAGCTCCGCTTTCGTTTTGATTCCAAGCTGTTCCTTGTTTTGCTTTTTCCCCCTGCCCCACAGCAGATAACCGTGCGGGGTGCTTTCGATGCGCAGGATGCTCCTTCCTCCTGTGCCGTTGCTCGGCTTCACATAAAGCAGCCGATGACGGGTGAGCATCTGTTCCAGTTGGCCTCTCTCATACGCATACGTTTCCGGAAGCCATGGCCGCAAGCGGCCGTCGTCCCACAGCATCTGATGCACCTTCCATTTGTTCGCGAATCGGCTGTTGGCATAGCGAAACAGATTTTGCTGCCGAAACGGCAAATACGCCTCGTGCCGTTTCAGCGGATAGTAGCGGTAGCGATCCAGCACGATGTCGGGCCACGGGTACCATTTGCTCTTCCATTTGCCCACTTTGTCTGGTACGAATCCTCGCACCCGCCTTCGCTCCAATGCGACATCCTGCAGCGAAAAAAGAAAAACCGTAGCGCCAAGCTTCTGTCCCGCACGGATCAGACGGCGAAAAAAAGCTGGCTCGCCGAAGCGGGTCCCGTTCCTCCAAGTTAAAATGCCGATGCATGGTTGGCTCATTCCCCGAAGAACACCCCTTCCTCCCAGTGATAGCTTATGTCGATGGATGAGGGTTCGTTTCTGCCAAACGCAGGAATGGGCGTCAAATCGACAAGCGCCCTGCTTACAATCAGCAGAGCGCTTGTCGTGTTACGCTTGATTGGTGATAAGATAGTGCAGGGCGCTTTTTCCGAGCACCTCTGCTGAAATGACCATCGATCTTTCATCGATATCGAAACGGGGATGATGGTGCGGGTATGCGGCCCCTTTTTCCGGATTGCCGGCGCCGATGAAGACGAACGCGCCCGGCACCTTTTGCAAGTAATAGGAGAAATCTTCGCCACCCATCGTCGGCTCAACCGTTTTCACCGCCGCTTCGCCAACCGCTTCGACCGCAGATTTGCGTACGATCTCGGCCTCCGCTTCCGTGTTGATGACCGCCGGATAGCCGCGCGTGTATTCGACAGTGGCGCTTCCGCCCATCATGCGTGCGGTGCCTTCGACGATTTCCCGGATGCGCGCTTCTGCCCGATCTCTCACCTCAGCGGAGAAGGAACGCGCCGTGCCTGTCATGCGGCATGTGTCCGCGATGACATTGAAGTTGTCGCCCGCAGTGAACGTGCCGACGGTTACGACCACGCTATCGAGCGGGCTGACATTGCGGCTTGCGATCGTTTGCAAATTCATGACGATCTGCGAGCCGATGACGATGGAGTCCACCGTCTGCTGCGGAATGGCGCCGTGGCCGCCTTTGCCCTGGACGTTGATGGTGAAATCGTCCGCGTTGGCCATGACCGGGCCCGCGCCAATCCAAACCTCCCCAACCGGAGCAGAAGACCAGAGATGCGCGCCAAAAATCGCGTCTACGCCGTCCAGCGCACCGTCTTCCACCATCTGTATGGCACCGCCGGGCAGCTCCTCCTCCGCATGCTGGAACACGAAGACGATTGTGCCGGGGATCTCTTCCCGATGGTTAGCCAGCACGCTGGCCAGCCCGAGCAGAGTGGCGGTATGGGCGTCATGGCCGCAAGCATGCATGACGCCAGGTACTTTCGATTTGTACGGGACATCTTTTAAATCCTGAATCGGCAGGGCGTCGAAATCGGCGCGGATCGCAACCGTTTTGCCCGGCTGTCCCCCGCGCAAAACGCCGACGACGCCGCGTCCGCCGACACCCGTCCGCACTTCATCTAGTTCCAAGCCGCGTAAAATATCGGCAATCATGGCAGGTGTCTTTACTTCATGAAAGGAAAGTTCCGGATATTGGTGAAAGTGACGACGCCATTCGACCATTTGCGCTTCCATATCGTGAATATGCCCTTTTAGCTGTGACAGTAGTGAACTCATGTGCAATGGCACTCCTTTCCGAATCCAAGCTCATCCCTTTCATGATAGCAAATGTTCCTTTTATTTGGAAACTACGAATTTTTTACAACATTGGCGGCTTGCAGACCGCGTTGCCCGTTGACGACGTCAAAGGTCACGTTCTCTCCCTCTTCGAGATTGCGGAACCCATTGCCAACGATCGCAGTGTAATGGACGAAAATGTCTGTGCCTCCCTCGCGCTCGATAAACCCATACCCTTTGTCTTTGTTGAACCATTTCACTTTGCCTTGCATAATCGTGTGCCTCCCTTGCGTTGTAAAGCTTTTGCTTCTGCTCCAATCTATGCGACGAATGCGGAAGTTGAGCCTACAGCAGAAAAATATTCTCCCCCGTCCGCATTTTTGCGCTACAATAATGGGTAGAGCTTTACAAGTCAAAGGAGTGGACACCCTCATGCGTTATGCATTGGTACTCATCCCCGCGCTTCTTTTGGCAGCCTGCTCCGACGTGTCGCAGGGCGTGCAGGAAGCGACAACCTCTGTCCAGCAAGCGATCGATACGGGCAAGCAGGCGGTTGAAGTGGGCAAACAAGCGGTGGAAACAGGCAAGCAGGTCGTGGAAAAAGGCAAGGAGATCGCCGATTCCGAGCTTGCCAAACAGCTGCAGAGCTTCCTCCAGCAAAAATACGAATCCTCAGCCGCTTTGCGTGCCGCGATGTTTTCCGGCGACGGCAAGCTGGTTGCCGCTGAATTGAAAAAGACCGAACTGGCTGATTTCAGCTTTTACAAATCCGATCTGCTGGGCCTCGAGTTCAAAGGCAAGCTGACGGCGGATGGCACGTTCCAGGTGCTGCGCTATGACCTGGCAAATGCGCAGGCAGCTCCTGTCGTGGTGAAGGAGTTCAACGTCCTCCTGGGCAAGGATGGACAAATTCAAGTTCAGTAAGGATGAACTCGCAGTATACAAAAAGACCGACAGAATTTCCTGTCGGTCTTTTTTGCTATCACACCTTATGTCTAGCGCGATTGAAGCACGGTGCCGATGCGTTCGTGGCGCGCGCGCAAATCATCGAGGTCGAGCGTCATGTCGAGCGCTGCGAATACCCCTGTGAAATACTCGTCGATCTGCTCCAGCACGCGGTTTCGCTCGGTCGTCACCATCTCGGCGAACGCTTGGGCGAATTGGGCAACCAGCAGCTCTTTTCCTTGCGCCAAAAAGCTTGCCACCGGCTCCTGCAGCAATTTTTCCAGCTCATCGCGCAATCTGGTTTTGCCATCCTGCTCGAAAAAGTCTTTCGTGCCCTTGAACAAGCCAAGCGCTTTGGTAAGCTGCGCCATGCTCGCTTCAAGCGGCAGCTCCTCCGGTACCGCAGGCGTTTCTACCGCGTGGTTCACATAGGCCGCGAGCGCCAGTCCACCCGTCATGCCGGCGATTTCCTTGCCCCATTGCTCCACGAGCCGCGCTCCGAGCTTGTTGAGGAATTTTTCCACGCGCAAGGACGTCGCGCGCAGCTCTTGTCCCAAATCATAGCCGATCATGCGCAACAGCTCGGTCAAGGAGCTTTGCACCGCTTGCTTCATGTTGCGCCCGTCCTCCTTGAGAACAGATGGATTAAAAGCGTAGTTGAACAGCTCGGTAAAGCGGAAAAACAGCCGCTGCTTCACGTAGTAGATCAGCTCGCTCTGTTCTTTGTCCAGATCGCGCTCCTCATTTGCCGTGGAAAGCCCGTTGACCGCTGCTTTTGCGCCTTCGCGCGCGACGATGGCCTGCTCTCTGCGCTGGGCGCGCAAATCGCCGTCCGCTTGCGCCATCGAGATGAATTCGCCCAATAGCGAATGGGCACGTCTGATTTCATGATAGGCGGCGTCTACCGCAATCTGCGTCAATTCTTCCAGCGTGAACCGCAGGAAGTCTTGCTCAAAGCGGGTTAAACCGGAATGGGTGAGACCCACCTTTGGCGCCGGCAACTCATCGGTCTCGGCGAGCGCCAAGCGGGAGCGGTACACTTTCTCCGACGAACCGGCCAGCTTGCCTTTTTCATGCAAACGGGCGAGCAAGGCGGTTTGGCTGGAGATCGGATAAATCCGTGGATTGCGAATTCCACAAGAAAGCAGATTTTTCTCGACGTGCGTCACGACGCCGTCCAGCTCTTCTTGGGATGCGGCCAGGTCAGCGGCATTCACCAGGAAGAACATTTTGTCCATTTCAAACGTATCCTTCACGCGGCCCATCTGCAGGAGGAATTCGCGGTCCGCTTGGGCAAACGCGTGATTGTAGTACGTCACGAACAAAACGACATCCGCGTTTTTCATATAATCGAATGCGACACCGGTATGGCGGGCATTGATCGAGTCCGCGCCCGGCGTATCAACCAGGACGATGCCCTGGTCTGTCAGTGCACAGCTGTAGAAAAGCTCGATATATTCCGTATAACAGGCTTTTTCTTCTTTTGCGACAAAGCCTTTGAAGGCTTGCATGTCGACGATCAGCTCGCCGCCGATGTGTGCCGACATCTCGGGAAATCCTTTGACTACCGCTTTCAGGAAGGTGTAGTGCGGCTTCGCATTTGGTGCAACCTGTGCCACATCGATGCGCGCCACTTCCGAAAGGCCGCTCTCCAGGTCTTTCGCATGGATGTCGAACACAGCCAGCGAGCGCAATACATCCGTTTCGATCGCTTCGCGCGTTTTGACGACAACCCGCACGGTTCCATGCGGATATTGCTCGGTAGGCGGCATGATTTTGTTGATGGCCGCTGTGGTCGGGTTCGGCGAGACAGGAAGGATCATGTCTCCCATCAACGCATTGGCAAACGACGATTTTCCTGCGGAAAAGGCGCCGAACAAGGCGACGGTGAATCGGTTTTCTTCCAGTCTTCCTGCACGATCATTCATCGCCTTGGCCTGCGCCTGCATGCCCGGTACGATGCGAATTTCATCGCTTGTGCTGCGCAGCTGCACCGCAGCGTCGATCAATTTTTGCTTCAACTGATTCATTCTTTTACTCTCCCTTTACGAGGATGGCACGCAGGCGGTCTGCTGCTTGCTCCTCGGTTGCCTGTAATGCCGCGAGCGCTTTGTGGGCGTCTGCAACGGCCGCGAGCTTTTGCTCGCTTTCGCGCCATGCAGCCGATTCGCCCGCCAGACGCTCTTCCAGCTGTTTGGTGACGCGTTCGATCAGCGCAAGGCCCGCACGGCGATACGCTGCTTTAATGGAATTGGAAATGTCCTGGCAGTAATTCAGCAAATACTCGCGCGAAGCGGCACCCTGCTTCACCTGCGATGCCAGCAGTTCAGGCGTAATGGCGATTTGCAGCCCGTGTACTTCCTGATGATAGGCATCGTCGCGAATGCCATACTCTTGCGGCAATCTGGTCAAAAGCTCTTTAAAATGGAAATCGAGATTCGCCGCTACCTTCTCTTGCAGGTCAGCAAGCAGCGCCTGCTCGCGGGCTGCTTTTTCCTCTTCGGTCTTTTTGCCGGCAAACAGAAGCCCCACCTTGAAATTGGGGCGGCGGCTCTCCAGGTAACGCTCTGCTGCCTCATTCGTGCTGTAATACGTGAGGCGGGCATTGTCGAGCAGAACGGTCAAGTCACTTTCCATTTTTTTGTAGGCTTTGCTTACCTGTTCCGTTTCTTTGGCGATCCGCGCAGTCACTTCTTGAAGCGCGGAAGCGACCGACTGGGCGTCGCCGGCGTCTACGCCGTCCAGTTCGACCTGCGTCTTCTCTTCCAGTGCCCGGCGCTTGTCTGCATGCTGAACGCTCAAGAAACGCTGATGGTCGTCAATCAGCTGGTAGGCAGACATCAAAATGCTTTGTTCGATCAGCTGTTCACGGTCGCCGATCAACTCTTGCAGCTTCGCATAAAACGCTTCATATTGGTTTTCCGGATGGTCCGGCTCGGCCAGCGATGTATAGAAAATGCCGTCCGGCTGGATGTTCCACGTAGCGAACGCATCCTCGACGCTCTCTTTATAGCTGTCAAAATCCAGCTCGAAATCAAGATGCTTGTCGATCATGTTAATGACCAAATAGACCGGTTTCCCCCAGTCTTTGAGCATCTTGGTGAACGCAAAGTTTTCTTCTGCCTGCACGTGGTTGTAATCCATCATGTACACGACCGCATCCGCCAGATGAAGCGCCGATTCGGTGGCGATTTTGTGCGCTGCATCGGTGGAATCGATGCCGGGCGTATCGAGCAGCCCCGCTTGCTCGCCAAGGAACGTGCCTGGGTAGGAAATCTCCACCCAATCAACCGTATCGCCATCGATCGCGTACTGCTTCAGCTTCGACATTTCCGTGTCCGGATCAAAGGTCAGCACGCCGGAATTGCGCGTGTAGACACGTGCCGCCGGCTCGCCGCCGCGGATTTTGACCACATTGGCGCTGGTCGGTATCGGATTGGACGGTAAAATATCCTTACCCAAAAGGGTGTTGATCATCGTCGACTTCCCTGCGGAAAAATGGCCGCAAAAGGCAATGCTCATTTCGCCCGTGCGCGCCTTATCCAACAGCTGTGCGATTTTGGCAGCCATCGTCTCGTCGCCCGCTGCCCGCATCTGGGCTGCAATGCGTTCGAGTCGGTCTGCCATATCGGAGATCGCGATCTGCGCTTTCTCCATCACCTGGTTGGCGTTCATTTGCTCTCACTCCATCTCTCTCTTCTCTACCATGCCGAATGTACCATATCTTCTTATGTTTATTCAA
Organism: Brevibacillus fluminis; assembly: GCF_052072235.1. Taxonomy (GTDB): domain Bacteria; phylum Bacillota; class Bacilli; order Brevibacillales; family Brevibacillaceae; genus Brevibacillus_D; species Brevibacillus_D fluminis_A. The sequence continues at coordinate 4,237,761 of NZ_CM125436.1, forward strand.
TGTTATTTGGTTTGGTTTTTATCGGTATCGGAAAAACTTCGCCATTCGCAGAAAAAAACTGGGTCCGCACGGTTGCAGACCCAGTTTCTGTAAGGGATGATCAGCGAACCGCTGCGCGTTCTTTCGCCGCAAAAGCGTTCAGCATCCATACGTGTTTTTCCAGTTTTGCCTGAATCTCTTTCAGCATGTCCGCAGAGATTTCGTCACCCTCTTGGGCTGCTGTCACCATACCTGCTTTGGACTCGGAAGCTACCTGGCGGAAATCGTTGATAATGGCCTTCACCATGTCATCGGTGCTTTCCTGACCAGCCGCTTCCTGCACGGATGCGAGCTGCAAGTATTGCTTCATGGTAGCAGCCGGAGTGCCGCCGATCATCAAAATGCGCTCTGCCAATTCATCGATGTTTGTCGCTGCTTCATTGTACAGGGATTCGAACAACTCATGCAGTGTAAAGAAATGCGGACCATTTACGAACCAGTGGTAGTTGTGCAGTTTTACATAAAGAATGTTCCAGTTGGCAAGCTGTTTGTTCAACGTTTCGATTGTTTTTTGCATCGATCATTTCCCCTTTCCAAATTGTGAAGCGCGCTTCTTGTTCATGTACCTATCTTACCACGAATAGCTCCTCTTATCAATAATTATTTTAAATAAGTAATAACTATAATAAAATAATTATTATACCAAAGTTCGGATCACATGCTTTCTTACTGTGCACAATCGCTGCTTCCCGCATGCAGGTAATCCGTTCCAGCCTTTTACAAAAAAGAAACCGCCGGGCTTGCCCGACAGTCTCTTCATGTTCAAACGCTTTATGCTTTTTTGACGATGCGGATGCCATCCTGATCGGCATCGATCACAATCGCTTGCACATTTTCTTCCTCGATCAGCAGATCGGCTACGCCGTCCTCCACATGCTGCTGGATTGCTCTGCGCAGCGGGCGGGCGCCGAAAGAAGGATTGTATCCGAGTTCCGCAATTTTCGCTTTTGCCTGCTCGCTTACGGTCACCTCGAGCCCTTGTGCTTTCAGTGTCGCCACCGTATCTTTCAGCATCAGATCGACGATGCGGACAAGGTCGTCGCGCGTCAGCGGATTGAACGGAATGATCGCGTCAAAGCGGTTCAAAAACTCTGGTCGGAAATAGCCTGCAAGCGACTCCAGCACCGTTGTTGTCTGCGGTTCCACGGCATCTGCGCCGAACCCGACGGTAATCCGTTTTTCGGTTTGGCCCGCATTGCTCGTCGCGATGATGACCGTGTCCTTGAAAGTAACGGTGCGCCCATGGCTATCGGTCAGACGGCCGTCCTCCAAAATTTGCAGGAAGATGTTTTGCACATCCGGATGGGCTTTTTCGATCTCGTCGAGCAAAATAATGTTGTACGGGTTGCGGCGGACGCGTTCGGTCAGCTGTCCGGCCTCTTCATGGCCGACATAGCCCGGCGGCGAACCGATCAGTTTGGACACGGTATGCTTCTCCATATATTCGCTCATGTCCAGACGAATCATCGCGTCTTTCGTGCCGAACAGCTCTTCAGCAAGCGCTTTGGTCAGCTCGGTCTTCCCGACCCCGGTTTGGCCGACGAACAGGAAGGATGCGATCGGACGGTTTTTCGGTTTCAGCCCCGCACGGCTGCGGCGGATCGCTTTTGCAACCTGTTTCACCGCATCGGTTTGACCAATCACTTTGCCCTCCAGCTGCTCAGCCAGGTTTTTCATTTTGGCCTGCTCATCGCTTTGCAGCTTTTTCACCGGAATGCCGGTTTTCGTTTCAATCACGCCCTGAATGTCTTCAAGGGTGACAGCCGCGCGCTGTTCTTTGCCTTCCGCCTGGTCGAGCTGCTGCAAAATGCGCTCTTCTTCATCGCGCAGTTTGGCTGCCTCTTCGTACTGTTCGCGGACGGTTGCATTGCGTTTTTTCTGGCTCACCTGTGCAAGACGCTCGCGCAAGTCTTCCACGTCTTGTGTAGAGGAGCGCAAATTCACCTTGGAACCCGCTTCATCGAGCAGGTCGATCGCTTTATCCGGCAAGAAACGGTCCTGGATGTAGCGGTGCGAAAGCTCGACGCAAGCGCGGATCACATCATCCGAATAAGTCACCTGATGGAATGCTTCGTATTTGGAGCGCAAGCCTTGCAAGATCGCGATCGCTTCCTCGACGGACGGCTCCTTGACCATAACCGGCTGGAAGCGGCGCTCAAGCGCGGCGTCTTTCTCGATCTGGCGGTATTCCTTCAGCGTAGTCGCCCCGATGACCTGCAGCTCACCGCGCGCCAGTGCCGGCTTCAGGATGTTGCCCGCATCCATCGAGCCTTCTGCGGAGCCTGCACCGACGAGCAGATGGATTTCATCGACGAACAGGATCACGTTTTTCCGCTTTTGCAGCTCTGCGATGATCTGCTTCATCTTTTCCTCGAACTGGCCGCGAATGCCGGTACCGGCTACGAGCGATGCCACATCTAGCGTGTAGATGATTTTGTTGCGCAGCTTGGCTGGAACCTGGCCCTCCGCGATGCGCAAGGCCAATCCTTCCGCAATCGCCGTCTTCCCGACGCCCGGTTCCCCGATCAGGACGGGATTGTTTTTGTTGCGGCGATTGAGAATTTCAATGACGCGTTCGATTTCCGGATCGCGACCGATTACAGGGTCAATCAGGCCCGCTTTCGCAGCGTCGCTTACGTTGCGGCCAAGCTCATCGAGCAAGCCGCCGCCGCGCACCGATGAATCAGACTGCGGATTCGCCCGCTCCGCCCGGTTCATCATATCCATCGCCGGCATGCCGAATCCTTTGAAAAAGTCATCCAGCCCGGAGAACGGCGAGTAGGCTTTGCCGCTTACGCCTGCTCCGTTTTTATTCATTAATTTGGCCTGGCAAGAGTCGCACAGATACATCTTCTGCGACTTGCCTTGCACGGTTATGGCAAAAAGCACGTTTGCTTGGTTTTCATTGCATTGTTGGCATAACATCGTTCATACCTCCTCGAATTTGACAAGGTTCGATTGAATTGGTTAGGATCGAAGGCTTCGTCATCCAGCATTGTTTGACCTTGTTTGACCTTCGATGATTTGATTATACTTTGACCTTCTTTGACTTTCAAGAGGAGGCATTTGACAAATAAAGAAAAAACCATTCAACATCGACGAATAGCTCCGTCTTACGTTAAATGGCTTTGATTTTCGCTACTTTTCGCTTGCCAGCAAATCGGCGAACGCTTTGGCGTAAGCCGGCAAATCTGGCGGACGGCGCGCACCGACGATGTGTCCGTCCACGACCACTTCCTCATCGATCCAGGTCGCACCCGCATTTTCGATATCATCCTTGATGCCCGGCGTGGAGGTTGTCGTCACACCCTGCAAAATTTTTGCCGAAACCAACACCCAGCCGGCATGGCAAATGTGCCCGATCGGCTTTTTCGCCTTGTGCATCTCCTGGATGAACGTCAAAATTTCCGGATAGCGGCGCAATTTGTCCGGCGCCCAGCCGCCCGGCACGAGCACGCCGTCATAATGTTCTGCGGACACGTCGCCCATTGCCTTGTCCGACTCGCACGGCACTCCGTACTTGCCGATGTATTTCTTGTTCGCCTGCGGCCCCACAAAATGGACGGTCGCCCCTTCCTCCCGCAAGCGCATGACCGGATACCACAGCTCCAGATCCTCGAATTCTTCTTCCACGTAGCAAACCACTTTTTTGTCTGCCAATCTCATGCTGCCACCCCTTTCGCCAGATTCACCATTCTATTGTATCAGCTTGCAGCGTATCGTCCCAAATAAAAAAACAAACGACAGTGCCGATGCAAGCTGCCGTTTGCTTTACGTATGTATGGTGCCGGTGAAGGGACTTGAACCCCCACGGTTTCCCTCACGATTTTGAGTCGCGCGCGTCTGCCATTCCGCCACACCGGCAAAACTGGTCGGGAAGACAGGATTCGAACCTGCGACCCCTTGGTCCCAAGCCAAGTACTCTACCAAGCTGAGCTACTTCCCGACTATAAATGGCGTGCCCTGAGAGATTCGAACTCCCGACCTTTTGATTCGTAGTCAAACGCTCTATCCGGCTGAGCTAAGGGCACATCTGGTAACAACATCGATTATGTTACTATATTCATAGCCAGAATGCAAGGAAATCCCTCTTCTTTCGACAAATTTTTGCGGATTTTTGCTGAAAAAAGTTGAAACGAGCGTTCCGCATGCAACGTATAGTACAAGTAGGGACCTTATTTTTCCAAATTTACTGTGGAGGACCAATTATGGATCGGATCACTCTCGTTAACTATCGCCCCGAGCTTGCGGCTGCCGTGGCCCACATGTGGAACAACAGCCAGGATGGCTGGGGCGGCGGCAACAGTATCAAGACAACCGAACAGGTTTTGCAGGAGGAAGCCACCTCCGATGCGCTGCGCGTCTTTTTGGCGATGGACAAAGAGCAGGTAGCCGGTTACTGCAGCTTCGGTGAATACAGGGAAGATACGGGCGCGCTCTACATTCCGCTGCTCAATGTCCGCCCCGAGTACCAAGGCCAAAAGATCGGCAAGCTGCTGGTGCTGCGCGCTGTCGAGGAGACGATCAAACTCGGCTGGCCGCGCCTCGACCTTTATACGTGGGCTGGCAACACAAAGGCGATCCCACTTTACAAAAAATGCGGGTTTTTCTGGGAGCGCCGCGATGACAGCACGCACCTGATGAATTTTATCCCGACGGTGCTGCAGACAGAAGCCATCGCGGAATACTTCACGACGATCGACTGGTACCGCGACAGCACGCGCCCCATCGAGGTGGAGCCTGATGGCCGGACCGAAAATCGCTTCGATTATTATGAGTACAGCTGGCAGCGCGATGACGTGCGCCTGCGCGTCGAGTTCGAGCGGCGCGGGAGAGGCCTGCGCCTGATCGAAACCGATGATTACTTGATCAGCGCCACCGTGGAGCAGGCGGAACTGGTGTTTGGCAGCCGCTATCCCGTTACATACCGCATCGTCAACAAGTCCGGGAACCCGCTGCACATCAAGCTCACAGGCGAAAGCGACAAAAACATCGCGTTCGAGCTGACGGAAGATGTGACCGTGGAGCAGGAGCTATCGATTACCGGTCATTTCACTGTCGGCGAAATCGACCGTGAGCAAAGCATCTGGACGACACACCCGTGCGTTCGCGCCCACATCCTCATCAATGGAAAATCCGCGCTCTTCCAGGTCGGCATCGTGCCCAAGTTCCCGGCGTCGCTTTCGCTCACGGTCCCCGGCACGCTGCACCATCGCGACCAAACAGGTATTTTTTATCTCGATTTGCAAAACAACTTTCCCGAAACGGCCTCTTTTTCACTGGTGCTGCCGAACGCTCCTTTCCTTACGCTCGAGCAAACATCCTTTACCGTCACGGCAAAAGCGAAGGAACGCGTTTCCCTTGCGATCCCCTATCGCCTCGGTGATTTCGGCTTCTATGAAGCGTCCATTCCGATCACCGCGACGCTTGAAGGAGGACGCTCCGTAACGTTTCGCAAAAAGGTTGGAGCCGCCTTCACCGGATTGGGGGCACGGCTTCATGGCGAAACCGAGACGAGCTGGATGATTTATAACGGCAAGTATGCGGTCGCCTACGACAAGGAAGAGCATGAGATTCGCTTGCACAACGGTTCCCCCGATACGCCTCCGACCTTTTATTATCCACGGATCGGCAAACCGTACTCCAGCGAGTTTTCCAAAAAAGAGCCGGAATCTGTCACCTTTTTTGAGAAGCACGGCGGGATCGGGCTGACCGTCACCTATCGTTCCGGCGATTTCGCCGGGATCATGCTTGCCATCCATACGCTCCTCTATGGTGATGGCACGGTCGAACAGTGGCACGAATTGACCAACACAGGCGATGTGCCGCGAGAGCTGTCATTCACGCTGGCCCTCTCCACCGGGCTTTATCGGGTCATCCTGCCGTTTGAGGACGGCTTCATTGAAACGAACGACTCGCAAGGCAGTTCCTTTGAATATTGGGAGAGCAGCAAGCTGGCGGAAAACTGGCTGTTTGTGCGGGGAAATGCTACGCCGTGCGGGATCAGCTGGCCGGAGGAGTTTTCCCCCATTTTTGAAGGCTGGCACATGCAGCTCGCGCGCGAGGCAGGGTTGTTGGCTGCCCGGGAGACATGCACGACCAAGCCGCTACGCGTCAGCATGGGTTCGTTCACCGACTGGCGGGAGTTCCGCGCCCACGCGCTGCGGACGACTACAGTGGAAAACAAACCGCTCTACCGCCACCAGGAGCTGCTCGTCAATGAGCGGAACCCGTTTGTACCTGTGAATGCCGAGGTGGAAGCGACCTTGAAGGACTACAAACTGCAGTATCTGGACGGCGAAGTGGCGTTGGGAATGAAGACGAACGGCACAGCTCACGAACAAACGCACAATCTATCGAGTGATGACGAAGAGACGAGCGCGTCTTTCACGTTGACGCCTGCCTGCACCGGCGATATCCAGCTTGTAACAGCTTCCTTCGATCAAAAGACGATTTCGGCGCAGTTTACCGATGTGTTGTTTCCCGTGGGGCCCGACCCGATTGAAAAAGGCGACGGCTCGCGCGACGGGTTCGCTACGCTGTATGCAGACAACGGTTTGATTCGGCTGGAGGCGGCGCCTGACTTTTTCCCTTCTCTCCTGTCGCTTACAGCCGGTAATAAAGAATGGCTGGACCGTTCCTTTCCCGAGCTGGTCGCCAAATCATGGTGGAATCCGTACGCTGGCGGGATCTTCAATCTCCCCGCTGAGCTGCATGCCCGCTCGTTGATAAAAGAAAAGCGAAGCGGCACTTTCGCGGCATTGCGCGATACGAAAGGAAACCTGTGGGAAGGGATCAAAATCAGTGTCGATGTCGCTGAACAAGAAGCGTTCACCGGACTTTCCTACGACCAATTTTTCCTGCTCCTGCCCGGTGCCCCTGTTCTGTGCCATACAGTCGCGATCCGGCAGCAGACTGGCGCTTACTTCCACCAACAAGAATGGAACACAAACATTTTCCTTGCCATGCCGAAAGAGGCTGGCAGCTGGGTACAAACCTACAACGCAAACAACGAGCTGGTCCACGCCGCCATCGGGCATGAGGAAGGCTTCATCGCCGAGTCGAGCAGTCTGCTGTTCGGCACGTCTGACAGCGTACGGAAGATGCAGGTAATCACCGACCTGACTGCGGCCGAAATGGAAGTGTACTTTAATAAGGAAGTGACCGACCTTTCCATCAGCCGCGAGCTTGATCTGGCTCACGGCGCCGAAACTTTCCTGTCCCCTGTGTTTTTCGTGTTCACAGCAGAAGCGATTGCCGACAATGCCCTCCATGCGCTGCGGCAGCTCCGTTTTTAACTGATCCTGCCAAAACCAGGCTGCCAGCGACACGAATGTGTCCGGCAGCCTTTCCCTTTTTTCCCATTGTTCTGACCTGAAAATCTTTATTGACGCGGCATCGTTTCCCACCTTATGATAAAAGGGCTTACTCTTTTGATAATCATTATCAATCTCAAATGCGTTGTGAGGAGGTCTTCCTTTGTATTACCGCTGCTTGCTCATCTTCCTGCTGCTCATCGTACAGCCTGTTACGGCTTTTGCTTATTCCTATGGCGATCCGAACAAGGAAGAAGTAGCTGAAACGTATAAAGAAATCGCTGCTAAATTGGAAAAGAGCCCGGAGGACTGGGCTGGCGCGCTCTCGGCGTACAATGCGCGCAAAGCGGAAATCGTCCTCGAATTCGGCCAATCCCTCTCGGATACGATCGAATCCAACTTGAAGAGCAAGCAAAAAGACCTCGCGTTACATAATTACCGGGTTGTTTTGGTAAAAAACGTTGAACGCCGCTTGAAATCGGTCGACGAGGAATTCAACGATTATGCGAAAGCGAAGCTGATGCTCGCCAAAGGTCGCGGCACATTTGTCGTGCTCGAGCCATTCGTCGGAGAGGCCGGGTCGAAAAAGGTGTACGCCGCCTTCGACAAAGCGTTGACAGCGCTTGGCAATCCGGGCTTGTTCGGCGTTGGCGTCGTGGCGCCTGACAAACAGTTGTTCCAGACGGAAAAAAACGTGGTGATGAGCACGCTCGCTCCACTCGCGTCAATAAAAGCAGGCGCGGCTGCCGCGAAGCAAGAGCCGGCGAAAACAGCTGCTGCACAGCCAGCGACGCCTGCCCAGCAGCCTGCAGCCGCCAAACCGGCACAGCCAGCGGCTACTCCGCAGCAAGCGACCAAACCGGTTGATGCAAGTGCACAACCAGCAGCCAAACAGCCTGTGGCGACGGCTGGGCAAAATCCGGCGGCACCGACCGAGACCCCTGCTGCGGCTATAACCACCGCTCCCGCTGCACCTGCGGACACGCAAACGACGCCTGAACAACCCGCACAACCTGCATCAGGTAGCGCGAACAATGCGACCGGTGCGACCGCAGAATCCGCAACGGCACCAACCGCACCACCGGAGGCTCCTGCTGAATCCAAGGTGAATCCGGCGGTTACCGTCGGCGTGATCGGCGGCATCCTGGTCCTTGCCGGCGGTGCGTTCTGGATTGGAAAACGCAAAGGGCTGCTCTAGGTTTTTAATCTATTTAGAAACAATAGGCGCGGACCTCTTCGTGGCAAGAGGTCTCCTTGCCTGTTTTGGAGGGATTCCAAGTGGATTTGCAAGCGTTTTTAATTACGCTGCGCGAAGCGTTCGAGGCTTTGCTCATCATCGGCATCATCATCAGCTATCTCAACCGTGTCAACGCCTCCAAATGGAACAAATGGGTCTGGACCGGGGCGGGCCTGGCGCTTGTCACAAGCTTCGCCGTCGCTTTGCTCTTCCAGGTGGTGCTGACCGGCTTTGCGACGATGGCAAGCCAAAACTTCATGCGGATCGGCATGCTGTTTGCCTCAGCCTTCCTGTTGACACATATGGCTGTCTGGATGAATTCGCAGCAAAAAGACATTCGCGGTGACATGCAGCAAAAGCTGAACAAGATTTTGACGGCTGGCAGCGCGGCCAATTTGATCGTCCACACCTTTCTCGTCACACTGCGCGAAGCGGTTGAGACCGTCTTCTTTTTTGCAGCGATCAGCGGCGGCGACATCCAGCGGGCGCTCACAAGCTGGGGGGCAATCGCCGGGCTGGTTCTCGCCTGCATCCTGTCTTACGTATTTTTCAACAGCAGCAAGCGCATCTCGCTGCGCAAATTTTTCACCATCACCAAAGCCATGATCTTGATCATTGCGGCAGGCTTGTTCTCCCAAGGGGTCGGCTCTCTGCAAGACCAAGGCATCATCGGCAGCGTATACAAAACGTCTGCGGGCGAAATCGGCGAATTGTACAACGTGGCAGCGATCTTGCCGGAGCATCCCGTCGATGAGGAACACTATATCCGCGATACCGGCAAACACCCGCTGATCAGCGGCGAGGTCGGAATTTTCCTCAAAGCGATGCTGGGCTACACGCACAACCCATCGGTGGAAGAGTTTTGCTCGTATTGGCTCTACTACCTCGTCATCTTCTTCCTGATGCGGTATAGAGCGGTCTCCACCACAAGGAAAAAGCTGTCCCCTGTCGTGAATCCGCCTGCGATGGAATAGAAGGGACAAAAACGTCGAGATGTTTTTTACGAAAATAAGCCGTGGTGAAAACCGCGGCTTTCGTGTTCTGTCAGGTTTGCGTTTTCATTTTTTTGCAAAGGAGAGGCATCATGCGGCACATTCGTTCTACTCTCATCTCCGTCGATTACGCGCTATTGCTGCTCGTATCCATCGCCCTGTTTTTCGTTCGCCTGCATGTTGCCGGACCGTATGCGGAAAACTGGGATGCCGTCGATTTCACGCTGGCTTTGCATCGCTACGATATTTTTGAGATGCAGCCCCATTTCCCCGGCTATCCGCTCTATATATTGCTTGCGGGAGCGCTCCTTCCGCTTTCGGGCGATCCGGTTCTCGCGCTTTCGTGGACGTCCGCTGCGGCGGGCAGTCTGGCGCTGTTTCCGTTTTTTGCGCTGGCCCGCCGCTTCGTCCCGACCCGCTGGGGTGCGTGGCTTGCGGTACTGCTGTTCGCTGCCAGCCCGCTTTTGTCTTTGACCTTTGTGCAGCCGATGTCGGAGGGGCTTGGTTTGGCCGGTGTTTTGCTGCTGGAAGCGTATTTGCTTACCGCCCTGTGCCAACCGAATCGCAATCTGCTTGGGCTCACCTCTATCGGTGCGCTGTTGTTCGGGCTTTTGCTCGGGATACGCATTTCGTATTTTCCCGTCGGGGTTCTCCTGTTTTTGCCGCTCGCCCTTATGTATCGGGAGAAAAAATCGATGCCAGGCTTTTTCCTTCAGCTTTTTATCACAGGCTGCCTGTTTCTGGCGGGGCTCGCCGCGTGGCTGTTGCCGACTGCCGCTACGGAAGGGGGGCTGCTGCCCTTCCTCTCCCTTGGCGTTGCGTTTACATCCGGTCATTTTACCGACTGGGGCGGGACGGAGTTTTCCAGCCATCTGGGCTGGTGGCATATCGCCGCGATTTGGCTGTGGGACCGGCTGGTTGTCAACGGATTGCTCGGGCTTGCCCAGCTGCCGCTTTCATTCGCTCGGCGTGTACCTGCGCTCCTGCTGGCAGCCCTTCAGCTCCTGTTCTTGACGATCAGCCTGCTCCCGCGCGCTTGGCGCGGGCAGGGCGGCCGGATGCTGCTCGCCTTTTTGCTGTTGGCGGTGCTCCCGTATCTCGCGTGGATTCTGCTTGGGCAAAACAGCGAAAAAGCGCGCCATCTGCTGCCGATTCTGCCCTGGGTGCTGCTGTTGGCTGCGCGCGGCTTTGTCCAGATGAGCGGATGGATCACAGGCAGGCGGATTGCGCAAGTGTGGCTTCCCGCCTTGATCGCCCTGCTGCTAATCGTACCCCTTGCGCTAAGGCAAGCCGAGGTGCTGCACGCCCATCTCGCCCCGCCTCCAGCCAAACAGCTGGTGGATTTTGTCAAAGCTCGCTATCCCGCCCAAGGGACGCTCACCTACACATGGGAGGAACAGCGGCTGTTCGACTATTACGCGCCGGATTATGCGACCGAGCGGCTGCAAAGCTATCCGTATTTTGTTCAGTCCGTGCTGCTGCGCAGTCCTACCGTGTCGCGGATTTTGCTGACCAATGCGGTGGTCGACGGGTTTGGGCCGGATTTCCCCCTGCGTGCCAACGTGCGTGAAGTAGCGCGGTTTGCAGCCGATCCGTTTCTTTACCCGACCTATCATACGGTCATTTTGTATGAGCTGCCGGCGGAAGCGATTGCGGAGATAAAGGCTGGGAAATAGGAAAAAAGCAAATAAAGCTTACTTCCCGACCACTTTTTGCAGCTGCTCGAAAAGCTGCCTGGTCTTCTGCGGTTCTTTCTCATTATAGAAAACATAGCCGTCGCCTAGCTTGATTTGAATGTAAGGGGGGTTGTTTTTGAAAATGTACAATCTCGATTTGCCCAGCCCTTGCAGCCGGAAGTGGCCCCGCGCGTACGTATCCGTAGCCTCTCCGTTGGTCTTGATACCGGAGGGCACGCTGTCAACCAGCGCCACGTGCTCGACGTCAGCGAGACTGACATCGAAAGAATACATCGGGTACGCGATGGCGAGCTTGTGATCCGGCGTGACGGACAAGACCGGTGACGTCAATTCCGAGCGGATCAGCATGAAGGAAACGCCGATGACGACCACGGCGGCTAAGCCGACGGAGCCCCACGCAATGATTTTGCCTGCCCATGTCGCCGTGTTGACGGTTTCGCCGAATCCGACCCGCTTGGTCACGAACACGCTTTTGTCATGTGGATTATGGTAGGTGAAGCCGTTTGCCCAATACTCGTCGTCATCCGTATAGATGACTTTCCCGTCGTGTGCCAGCACGTCCTGCTCCAGCGCCTGGACGTGGCGGTACGCGTAATACAGAATCCCGATTGGCACCGCCGTAAACAGCAGGATCACCGTGAGCCATACACCGTTTGCATCCGCGTTGTCATTGACAGCGAGCAAATACATAAGCAAAAAGTGAATGGACTCGACGATCGCGATCAAAAGCAACGCATAAGAAAACGTCCTGCGTCTCGCCTGATTCAGCACCAGATTCACTTCGCTGTTCATGCTGTACACTCTCGCCTTCGACTTGCGCATGTAGAGCCAGATGAAAAAGAGCATGGCGGTCAGGACAAAGCCGCCTGAGGTGACGCCCGCAAGCTCCATATCTTCGCGCACAGCCCACAGCATCGTGCCGATCGAGATCGCAAACGGTATCGTGAACAGCCACAGTGAAGCTGTGCGTTGATTTTTCAGCTGTGCGACACGCAGATCGCTGTAGACAACTCCTTTCTTGCCAACATACCATTCATTCTCGCGCTTTAAGGCGAGCGTCTCGCGAAAAGCGCGGCGAAACGGAATCACCATGACGATGAAGAACGCAAAAAGCCAAACGAAAAAATAAATCGTCTGATACGCCATCCTGGATTGGAGCGCAATGAATGGTACAAGCATGACGACCATCCAGATGCTCGCCTGGTTGAGCCGCTTGCGAAATTGCGCGCGAATGTGCTCAATTTGCGCATGATCCACGGCATGTGCAGGCAAGGTGACGGCAAACAGCATCCCGTTGCGATATGTCGCCTGCGGTTTATAGGTGGCAATCATCGCCGTGTAGCAAATGAGAGCGATCACAAGCAAGACAATCGTGAACATCGAATATCACCTCATATCAAAAGATTAGGCGTGCCGATACGTCATTTTGGCGAAAATTTGGGAGCAAAGAGCGTGAAACCCGGATTGGTCGATGCCTTGAATCGTCGCTTGTGCGATGAGAAGCTCCAGCTGCTCCGCCAGTTGCGGAGAAGGCGTCGGATTGTCCTCTCCGGGCGGACTTACCTTGGCACCGTGCCGTCGGTCAATGACGATGTAGCCTTGCTGCTTTAAAAGGGTATATGCCTTGTTGACCGTCATCGTGTTGATCCCCAGCTCTTCGGCCAATTGGCGTACGGTGGGCAGCTTCTCATTGGCCGCCAGCTCCCCTGTGGCAATCCCGATAACGATCTGGTTGCGGAGCTGCTCATACAGCGGCGTATCGCTTTCCAACTGCAATGAAATAATCATGTGTGCGAATCACTCCCCTGCAAATCGTGTGCGCCATTAAGTATTACTTATTGTAATACAAATAATACTTTCGGTCGAGTTCAAAAAAATCGTCTGCTGCACTGGTCCGAGTGCGAGACGGAAACAAAAACAGCCCAGGGGAGTCCCCTAAGCTGTCTGTATCTTCTTCCGTTCTGCAAAAAAGGCCCCAAGCTGTGACGCGACATCGCCACCGCTGATGACGACCGCCTCGATGCCCGGTCCGTAACCTACGCCTGCTCCAACCAGATAAAGCCCTTCGATCGGCGCTTTGAACGTCGGGAACGGACTCGCTTCGCCATCCAGCCGTTTGCTGTTGTAGACCGAGCCTTCATGCGTTCTCATGTAATGCGCGACGGTCCGCGGCGTGGCGACTTCCGTAAAGAGAATCGAATCGGCGGCTTGCGGGTCGATTTCACGAAGCAGCTCGCGGCATACGCGGTCGACCTCCGCTTTGACCGCAGCGTACTCTTTTTCCGTCATGGCCTGGAAGCGGCTCGCCTCCGCTTTGGTCAGCATGTTGATGTGCAACGTGCCCTTTCCTTTCGGCGCCAGCGTCGAATCGAGCGCGGAGGCGGAATGGATGCCGAAGCCTTCGATTCGCTGGTCGATGCTTGCCAAATGAATCGGTTTGGGCAGCGAATAATGAATCAAATGGCTGGTCGCAAATTCGCAATCGATCGCTGCCGTCCAGATCAACAGCGAGGTGGACGGTTCGAGCCGCCGCACTTTTTCCTGGTAGGAGAGCGGCAATTTGTCCAGTCCGACCAGCTTTTCATACGTGACGCGCGGATCGACGTTGGAAATGACGACAGGGGCGTAATAAACGCCTTTTTTGGTGACGACCCCATGGACTTGGTTGTCGGCAACGATGATGGATTGCACCAATTGGGACAAAAGCGCTTCGCCGCCGTATTCCCGCAGTTTTTCCACCAGCTTCATGGCCAACTCGCCACCGCCGCCCTGCGGACGAAAACCGCCGATCAAAAAGTAGCCCATCAGCGCGATCATGGTACCGGCAGGTGTCTCTTCCCCCGCATCGCCGACATAGCCCGTCAGCATGGACATTTGTGCACGCAGCGCGGGCTCACGGACGAATCCATCCAGAAATTCCTTCCACGTGCTGGTACTCCACCGCAAAAATTCCGGATACATTTCCGCAAAGCGGGTCATTTCTTCCATCGATTCCGGCTTGCGCGGGCAAAGGCGATCCGGTGCGAATACGGAGTACATGCCGTCATAGCACGCTTTGATCTCCGTAAACATCGCCTCGATGCCTGTACGTTCATGCGGAAACTCCGCGATGAGCTGGTCCCGCCACGCCCAGTAGTCGTTCGGGATGATTTTCGTCTGATTCCCGTCGCGGTACTCGTACGTGTTTTTCAGCCACGTGATCGCGCCTTCCAGGCCATGCCGCTTCAGCAAATGATTGACCGGCCCTTGCTCGCCCAATCCGCTGATCGACTCGACGCCAGCTTCGAATTTGAAGCCCCCTTTGCGCGTATATGTCGAGCACGCTCCGCCAAACAAATAATGCTGCTCGAGCACCAGCACTTTTGACCCGAGCGCCGCCAGCTCCACTGCGGCGGTCAGCCCGCCGATTCCGGAACCGACCACGATCACGTCATAATGGTACGGTTCGGCAGGAGGGGCATCTGCAATGGCTGGGTTCCAATTGAGTTCTTGTGGCTGCATTGTTTTCATCCTTTCGGCAAATTGGCGCTGCATGCGCGGCGGCAATACGGAATTGGCGATCAGTCCCGGGATCATCCAGATATAGGTCAGCACCGTCCCGGCGACGCCAGAGAGAATCGCGAATTGTGTCAGGCAAGCAAACAGCGCCGAAAGCGTAAAGGAAACGCTCCAGATTACGGTCAGCCGCCGATTGATGGAAGTAAACAGCGGGTGTGTCCAGACAGCCTGCGGCGTCGTTTCCTTGGCATATTGAATCGTGAACAAATCGCCGACAAACAAGGAAAGCGTCGTGGTGACGGCCAAAATCACGTACGTTGTGACCAGTCCGTACTCCAGTATGTTGGTATTCGGATCAAATAGCGTGACGATGGTCGCGATGACAAAATAAGCCGCATTGATGATCGTCAACGTTTTCAGCGAGCGGGTCTTCGCCTGGCTGTACAGCATCCACCCGACAATCAACAGAGCGATTCCCAACCCCACGATTTGCGGCGGAATGAAAAAGGCGGCGATCAGCGGGATAAAATCGCGAAAAATCGACCAGAGCGTGCGCATGTCTTCTCTCCTTGTTTTTTCCAAGATGTTTTCTATGTCGAGTATACAGTACCGACCGTCGGTTTGTAAATGGTTGACAAACCGACGGTCTGGATGTAGTATGAGGGCAATCTTTCCGTATTAGAAAACCTGGCTGCGCTATGCTTTTGGCTTAAGCCGCAGTTGCACTTATACTGGATAAGAATTTTATAAATTCTTATCTGTACTAGAAAGGAATCACGCGATGCAACAGATAAGTTCCAATCCAACCTTTCAATTGCTGCTTCAGACAACGGAGCAAACCGTTCAGGAATTGGGCTGCAAAAAGACGACGCTGCAGGAAATCATCAACCGCACCGGCCTGTCCAAAGGGGCCATTTACCATTACGTCAAAAGCAAAAACGAGCTGTTTGGGCTTGTTTTGCAGCACCGTTCGGAACAGCTGAACGAATCGTTCGACGAAGCGGTCGCGCGGGCGTCCGGACCTGACCTCGCCTCTCCGCTCAAAGTGCTGATCGACAATATGGGCCGCTTTCTCCTTGACGAGCAGGAAGTGAACAACAAGATCTTTTTTTACCTGATCAGCCAGCAGGAGAACCCCGAGGTGAAGCAAATTTTGAGCCGGCTTCACGACCGGTCGATCGCGATGTCCGTCCGCTGGATTCAGATCGGACAGCAGCACGGTGCCATCCCCCCCGAGCTGGATGCGGAAAAAACGGCAAAGCTGCTGCGTATCTACATCAACGGATTGCGGCTGGATCGCCTTGTCGCAGCATCCCCGGAAAAACCAGATTTGCAAGCGCTCTTCACCATGTTCTATGACACGCTGAAATATTAGTAAAACCTAGCGACGCCATGCTTTTGGCGGAGCTGCGGTTGCACTTATACTGGATAAGAATTTGTAAATTCTTATCTGTATTAGTAAAACCTGGCGACGCCATGCTTTTGGCGGGGCCACGGTTGCGCTTATCTGTGCGAAAAAGCCTGGGCATCCAATGCCACAGGCTCTTCCCGCTATCGACGTTAGCTTTTGAATTCCACGGTGTACAAATCGTGCCGTCTGTCCTGGATCAACGGCACAGACCCGCTGACGCGCACGTCCTCGATCAGCTTCAGGTCAATTTCCCCCACGATAATCATATCTTGATGCTCGATTCCTTCCGCGACCACCCCGCCGATCGGGAAGTGGGTATCGCATGGCGAAAATACGCCCGCCCATGCCGTACTGTTTTCCATGTTGACCACATTGCTCATTTCGCCGAGCGTTCCCGTTTCGACGACATAGAGCTGATTTTCGATCGCTCTCGCCTGTGCGCAGCGGCGGACGCGGTACATGCCCTGCTTCTGCTCTGTGCTCGACGGGCAAAAGATGATCGTCGCGCCCTGCTGCATGACTTGCCGCGACAGCTCGGGAAACTCGATGTCATAGCACGTAAGGATCGCGATTTTGGTGTATTCGGTTTCGAACACTTTCAATTCCTGGCCTGCCGCAAGCTGCCACGGATGCTTCTCGCTTGGGGTCAAATGAATTTTGTCCTGGAACGCGTACGTACCGTCGGGGTAGAACAAGTATGCACGGTTGACGTAATCGCCCTGTTCGTTTTTCGTCACATGCGAACCGCCGATGATATGCATCCCATGCTTTTTGCTCAAACCGCCAAACAGGTCCACATACAGCCCGGTATAGCTGTCCAGCTCCCGGATCGCCTCGTATGGCTCTTTTTTCGCGATCGACAAAAGCTGTGCACTGCTCAGTTCAGGAAACAGCAAAAATTGCGGTTGATGCAGGGCAGCCAGCTCCACGTATTGCGTTACCTGCTCCACAAATTGCGATGGATGTTCAATATTTTTGAATGCGTATTGGACAGCTGCTACCTTCACTTTCATCGCTACTACCTCCTCACGATTATTGGCCGCGAACCTCTTTCCACACACGGTCCATCTCTTTCAATTTCGGTCCCAAGTCTGCGAACCACTCGGCTTTTTTCAGACTGTCTTCCGGCGGATACGACGCAGGGTTGTTTTTCTCCGCATCGCTCATCAGCTTGACGGCTTCCTTGTTCGGATTGCTGTACGGATACACATCGGTCAAGCGCTTGCTGACATCAGGGCGCAAAATGTAGTTGATGAACACCTCTGCCGTATATTTGTTTTTGGCCCCGGTCGGGATCGCCAAATTGTCCATCCACAGTGTCCCGCCCTCTTGCGGCATGACGTAGTTAAGGTTTTTGTTGGTCTTCATCGCTTTGGCCGCTTCGCCGGAGTATACGGCTGCGATCCAGGCGTCCCCGACCGCAAGCACGTCAGACGGCGTGCTGTTGTAGGCCAGGACGTTCGGCGCCAGAGCGATGAGGTCGTTTTTCGCCGCTTCCAGATCAGCAGGCTCCGTCGAGTTCATGCTCTTCCCGTTTTTTTGCAGGGCGACGAGCAGCGCTTCGCGGCCCACTTCCGAAATGATGACATGCCCTTTGTACTTGGGATTCCACAAGTCTTTCCAGCCTGTCGGATTATCCGCCTTGGTTTTGTCATAAGCGAGCCCGATGCTGCCGTAGTACATCGGCACCGAGTATTTGTTGCCCGGATCAAAGGATCGCTCGTGGAACACATCGGCGATATTGGCAAAATTCGGGATGTTTTTCATATCCAGCTCTTGCAGCATGTTTTGCTTTGCCATCCGTTCGACGATGTAATCGGTCGGCACGACCAGATCGTAATCGACGGCCCCGCTTTTCAGCTTGGTCAACATCTCCCCATTGGACGTGTACTTGTCATAAATGACTTTGACACCCGTTTCATTCGTGAAATCGTCCAGCACCTCTTGCGGAAAATATTCGCCCCACGCGAACAGCTTCAGCTCTTTCGCCAGCTCCTGCTTGGGTGCTTCTGCAGATGGCTGCGCGCTCTGCCCCGTATTGGCAGCTGCCGGAGCGGCATTGTTCGGCTGCGCGGCATTACCGCAGCCCGCGGTTACCAAGAGTGACGTTAAAAGCAGTCCCCAAAGCGCCTGTTTTTTTCTCAATGAAAACACCCCTGTCTTTTTTTTATGAGTCAACCCTGCCCTGCAAGCTTCCGTCAGAGCGCTTGTTTGCCTGCGGAGAACCGGGTAAACACGAGGATGAAAAAAATGACCAAAACCGTCAGCACGATAGAGACGGCTGCGCCCAGCTGCCAGTTCATGTTGACCATGAAATCGTCGCGGATGACGTTGCCGATCATCATCGTTTTGGCGCCGCCGAGCAGATCGGGAACGACAAAGATGCCGAGCGCCGGTATGAACGTCAACAGGCAGCCCGCCAAGATCCCCGGCATGGTCAGCGGCACGGTGACGCGGAAGAATGCCGTCATCGGCTTGGCCCCGAGATCTTCGGCCGCT
Source organism: Brevibacillus fluminis (assembly GCF_052072235.1). Lineage (GTDB taxonomy): Bacteria > Bacillota > Bacilli > Brevibacillales > Brevibacillaceae > Brevibacillus_D > Brevibacillus_D fluminis_A. The sequence continues at coordinate 4,256,450 of NZ_CM125436.1, forward strand.
TCCAGATAGGTGTGCTCCAGTTTTTCAATCGAGGTGAACAGCGGAAGCACCATGAACGGCAGGAAGCCGTAGATCAAGCCGATGATTACCGCAAACGGGGTGTAGATCATTTTGATCGGCTCTGCGATCACCCCGAGCATCTGGAGAAACGAATTGATCACGCCGTCGTTTTTTAACAAAATCGTCCACGAGTACGTGCGAATCAGCAAATTGGTCCAAAACGGGATTATCACAAGAAAGAGCAGCGCATTTTTCCACTTTTTCGTATGGGCCAGATAATAGGCGAACGGGTAGCCGACGATGAGACAGGACGCGGTCACCAGAAACGCCCAAAACACCGAGCGGGCAAAAATTTTAAAGTAGAGTGAATCGAACGCCTCGGCGTACGAATCGGTGCTGAATTGGTACACGATGCCGCCATAGCCGTCGTTGGTCGTAAAGCTGATGAAAGCGATCAGAACGATCGGGATCACCATAAACAGAATCAGCCACAAGAGGCTCGGCGTCAGCATGAGCAAGGCCAGTTTTTTCGTGCGGTTCATTCGTTCCCCTCCTCACTTGGCTTTGATGGAGCCGCGCCATTTTTCCGCCACGAATACGAGCAGGACCGTCAGCAGGATCAACACGGTGGACAAGGCGTTAACCTCCGGCGTGACGCCTGTTTTGACCATGGAGTAAATGAGGATCGGCAGCGTATTGATGCCCGGGCCTGTCGTAAAAAACGTCATGACGAACTCGTCGAGCGAGATCGTAAACGTCAGCAAGGCGCCGGCGAAAATGCTCGGAGCGATCAACGGCAGCGTCACGCGCCAAAACGTCACCCAGTTGTTGGCGCCGAGGTCCATCGCCGCTTCTTCCAACGTCTTGTCGAACCCTTGCAGCCGGGCAAGCACGATCAGCGTGACAAAAGAGATGGTCATAACCACATGCCCGACCGTAATCGTCCCGATGCCCAGCGTGATTTTGGACCAGGCGAACATGGCCAGGAGCGCGACTGCGACGATGATCGGCGGGATCACGATCGGAATGTAAAACAGCGTGTCGATGATCTTCTTCCCTGGTATCTTGTGTCGGTGTAGCACGAGCGCCGCCATGGTGCCGACGACCGAGGAGAAAACCGTGGTCAGACAGGCGATCAGGATGCTGTTTTGGGCCGCGTCAAAAATGGCGCCATTGCCGAACATTTTGTGATACCAGCGGAGCGTGAACCCTTGCCAAACCGTGATGATCTCGGAATCATTGAAAGAATAGACAATGAGGACGGCAATCGGAATGTACAAAAACAGATAAACCAGAATCGAGTACGCCTGCAAAATCTTCCTCGTCTTCGCGCGCATCAGGACGTGACCGCCTCCTCTTGCAGCACAACCGCATCGGCTGTCTGCCAGCGGATGTAAAGCTCATCTCCTTCGACTGCCGGAAGCAGCTGATCGGTTTTTTCCAAGGAAAGCAGCTCCTGCCCGTCCGGCAGCTTCACCACGGTCTTCACATGAATGCCGGTATAAATCCGCTCCAGGAGCCGCACGCGATGCTGAGTCAAATTCGGGTCATCCTCCCTTGCAAGCGAAAGGGTCGTTTTTTCCGGACGGACAGCGATCGTCACCCCGTTTTCCGTCAGCATGTTGCTCTCGCCGATGAAATCCGCCACAAAGCGGGTCGCAGGCCGATCATAAATCTCGGCGGGAGTGCCGATCTGCTCGATTCGCCCTTTGTTCATGACGGCGACTCGATTGGACATCGTCAGCGCTTCTTCCTGGTCATGCGTCACGAAAATAAACGTGATGCCGAGCTGCTTTTGCAAATGCTTCAGCTCCACCTGCATCTGTTTGCGCAGCTTCTGGTCCAATGCGCCAAGCGGCTCGTCGAGCAAAAGCACCTTGGGGTTGTTGATGATCGCCCGCGCGATGGCGATGCGCTGCTTTTGGCCGCCGCTCAGCTGATCGGGTTTGCGGTTTGCGAACGATTCGAGCTGAACCAGCTTCAATGCGTCACGGACACTGCTGTCGATTTGCGCCTTCGCGACTTTTTTGACGCGCAGGCCGAATGCGACGTTCTCATAAATGCTCAGATGCGGAAACAGCGCATAGTTTTGGAAAACCGTATTGACGTTTCTGGCATAGGCTGGCTTGTCTTGAACGGATTCGCCATCCAGCCATATTTCGCCTGAGCTTTCCTTTTCAAAGCCGGCGATCATGCGCAAGGTCGTCGTCTTTCCGCAGCCGCTCGGACCGAGCAGCGTAATGAACTCGCCGCTCGCAATCGCAAGCGAGAGATCATGGACCACCGTCGTTTGGTCGTAGCGCTTGACGATGTTGCGCAGCTCAACCATGGTCTTCGTAGCCATTCGGCTCCCCCCTGTTCAATCAGTCGATGGTGTGAACGATGCCAGACTTATTCGGTAATGGGCTTGTGATCAAATGAATTGCAACGATTATGCCAATTCTTTATTTACTGAATTTACAGAATGTTAATGGCGCCTATCTGCCTGAACCGAACCATTTTCGGTTCATCCCGGGATCTCTTGCTCCATTTTTGGGTCAGCGTCGAATTTGCCACGGTACAGATTGAGCTTGCGAACATATGTGGTTTGGCTCATCCCCAGCGATTGAGCCGCTTTTCGCGTCGTCTTGTGAATGACCAGCGCTTGCTTCAGCCCTTGGTATTCAAACATTTCGACCTCCTCCAAAAAATTGCGCGGAAGCGTGCTGCCGACATGGCGGTACATCTCCAGCGGCAGATGCTCCGGCAAGATTTCCCCGTTGTTGGAGGTGATCGCCAGCCGTTCGAGCATGTTGAACAGCTCGCGGATGTTCCCTGGCCAGTCACAGCGGCACAAAAGCTGTTTGACCATCGGATCGATATGCAGGGGGACAGGATGCTTTTCCTCATACTTCCGCGCAAAGGAATCGACGAGATACGGGATGTCTTCCTTTCGTTCCCGCAGCGGTGGGATGGAGATCGGGTACACTTGCAGCCGGTAGTACAAATCTTGGCGAAACTGCTTCTGCGCCACCATTTCCTCCAAATGCTGATGCGTCGCCGCGATGATGCGCACATCTGTCTGGATCGTCTTGACCCCGCCGATCCGCCGGAACTCTTTTTCCTCCAGCACGCGCAGCAGCTTGACCTGCAGATCGAGCGGCATATCGCCGACCTCGTCGAGAAAGAGCGTGCCCCGATTGGCAAGCTCGAATACGCCCGGCTTCCCGCCTTTGCCCGCACCGGTGAACGCCCCCGATTCATAGCCGAAAAATTCGCTTTCCATCAGCTTTTCCGGAATCGCGCCGCAGTTCACCTTGATGAACGCTTCCCCGTTTCGCCTGCTGTTTTGATGAATGAACTTGGCGATGACCTCTTTGCCGACACCGGATTCGCCGCGCAGCATGACCGGGGAGTCAACCGCCGCGACCTTGAGCGCCTTCGTCAGCACCTCGCGCATCGACTGGCTGTGCGCCACCAGCCCGTCAAGGTGAATCTCGCGCTGGCGCAAATAGGTGAGCTGCTCGAAATAGCTGTGGTTGATCTGCTCGATCTGCTGCATGCTGCGCTTGAGTTGGTTCAGCTCTGTAATGTCGCGCACGCAATTGATGACCAGGATAAGTTCGTTTTGCTCATTGAACATCGGCATGCCGGTGACGATCAGGTCTTTGCCAAAATGCTCCTGGATCAGTGTTACGGGGTGCTTGGTTTCGATAACTTTGAGCGAGCTGGATTCCTCAAGATACCCTTCGCGTTTCAGATCGCTCATGTTGCGTCCGACCAGATCAACGGCTTTGATGCTGAGCATCCGTTCATATGCTTTGTTCACTTTGACGATCACGCCTTGATGATCGGTAATGATAATGCCGTCCGAGATCAGTTCGAGCAAGTTGTCCCATTCCTTGGAAATCACCATACTGTGTTCTCTCCTCTCGTGTCGTTACGGTTAAAAATACCATTTTTCTTTAGTGGAGGGGAGGGGATTTTAGCAAGAAAGCTCCACGGAAGCTGTTACAATGCCTGCTGCGGGTCGGGCCTGGCGGGCATTGTAAAGGCTTCCGTTGCGCTTTCTTGCTAAAATCCCTTTGCTGCGGTGGTTATGGCGAATAAAAATAAAAAGCAAAAGGCTAGTTATGTAAGGCTTTGGGGTTCGGTTTTTGGTGCGAAAATAGTAATGACGGAGCATTTGGTTAATACAAAGATGAAAAGCTCGGCAAATTACCGAGCTTCCATCTTTGTATTACACTGTTATCACAGGGATTGGTGCTATTTCCATCGTATTCAATATAGAAGAGATGTCATGCATGGTATTGCACTGCCGAACTGCCCTCGTAATTCCCTATCTTTTTCAATATCGTCCTATGTATTTGAGGATGCGGTTTCTCATAACCTGCAACCGCAGAGTTGAAATCTCTGATCTTAAGGTAGATAAACCTACATGTGTCAGGATGTATACTCGATCTGGTTGCTGCCATGGAAACCCGTTCTTTTCTAACGAGATAAAATTATCAATAGTAGCCTTACTATTCGGTTCTATTTTGAGTAATGCCTCAGGCAAGGCACGGCTCCCCATCCCCCCCAAGGCGATACCCTAAAGTATCATCGAAACCCCATAACAATACACCCTATTCAATGAGAGTCAGATAAAAACTCCCCGATGCTTTTCAATACCTTTTCTAAAGCTAAGATGGAATCCAAAGTATTAGTTGGTTCAATATCTAAAGAATGATTAGCGTTGGGGATTTCTTCTATTCGAATATTCGGCTTATTTTCAATTGCTTGGATTTTACTGGTAATATAATGGGTGTCCCTGTTCCCTATAACAATGAGGGCTAAATGATTGCTCATCATTAATGCTTCAAAAATTGTATCAAACTTTAATAATGGTGTAAGCAAAATCAATTTAGAATTCAAATACTCATCGTTCCTCATAAACCTATTTATGATAGGGATCGTACCGAGTGATTTTCCTAAAAATACGGTATTCAGGTATTGTCGACTATTGAAAACTTCAGTAATGACAGCATTTACATCATTATAAATAATAGTTGTCAAATCTTCCGATGAAAGTTTGAAAACATCTTGTTCGTAGGAGTAATGGACGTGGACAACATCATACTGATTTTGAAGCATTGTCATTGTCGAATAATAAAATAAAGGTTTCTCATATGTATAACCTGTTCCGGAAAACATAAAGCAGACCGCTGAACTGGCGTTTTCAATATGTGTATATTGAACTTCTTTTTCATTTACTAATGCCGTTTTTCGATTAACCTTCATAATAATTTCCTCCCTTGTCCTATTTCCATTTTATAGTAAAACTGTATTCCCCCAAAACCCGTCTATGGAAAAGACGATTTACTTGAAATAGATACTATCCTTCATGGAAAAACTCTTATTTATCAACTCTGGCTTGAGTAGAGGTTACTCTCTTATTTCTTTTGAAAACACTCGCTAATTGGCCGTTCGAATTTTCGCCCTTCCTTTTTGATAGTGAGATGAATAGGCGTTGTTTGCATACTCAAATGTTCTAAGTTAACGGAATCATAGGTGATTTGATTTTGACAAATGTACCTCTTCGTGATTTTTGTAATGCTTCTTCATTCATTTTTCTAACCTTTTGGGATAAGGTTGATGCGTTATGGATGGTGATCCTGTCGAGGGAAACTGGTACGTCGATAATCCTTGCTTTTCCTACCATATGAAAATCATAGTGACTTTCATTTTCTTCAAGCTCAACTGTGGATGTTAAAAATTCGAGTAATTGTAAAACTTCACGATCATTGCTTGACTTCATAATGCCAAGAACAGCTGGGTCATCCAACAGCAACTGGTCTGGGTGTAAGACTCCCTTCTTGAAAGCAAGAGTGATGATCGTAGCAAGCAAATGATAGGAGAAAACGTTTCGGGGACTTAAAAAATAATCGATGACAAGTTTATAGTAAGTAGCAGTAAACCATTCTGCCATTTCCACCGATGAAACACAAATTTCCCCATTAACCATTTTCAGCGAGTCCAAAAAGGTTGCAACTTCCTCTTGCGTTGCTCGAAAATAGTAATACATGTCTCGCAACGTGTAATCTAGCCGATCCGCACATAGTTTAGGAAGCGGTTGCTCCAGAATCGACCATTTATCCATATTCAAGATGTCATCGATAGTAAAATCATAGCTTGCTACGATTGCCGGTATTTCTGAGTTCATAACGACATTTTCAAAAATCGTTTCATGGTAATTTTGCTCCTTATTGTCGAATACGAAATCAACAACGTGTGAAAAAGCGGTATGTGAAACATCATGAAGCAACCCTGCTATTTGTTCCTCAATCGTCCCGCCTAACTTCCTTATTAACAACATGACTCCTAATGAATGATCATAACGGGTTACATTCCACTCGTTGTTTACAAGGTAAGCAGCGCCTGCTTGATGAATGTTTTTTAATCTTTGGATTGTTTTTGTATGGATGATTTCTGCAAGAACATCTTCAACTTCAAATTGTCCATATAGCTCATCGTACAGCTTCATAATTTTCTCACCTTTTGATTTTCTGATTTACTAGCAGGTTGTCTTCACCATTATGAACCACCCACAGCTTAACACATGATATATTCTATTAAAAATCGTGTGGAGCGGCCCATTCAAAGTCCTCTTCAGTTAGATTTTCACTTTCCGGTACACTATTCGCGAATTGTAATATAAAGTGCGACGCCTACGTTTAGACAAAAAATGGCCCATGATTGATTCTCCTGTGTAAAATGAAGTCACCACAACACCATTTACACAGGAGAATCAATCATGAGTTATTCACATCTTGGCATAACAGAGCGAAGTCAGCTAGCACTCCTTCATCGCTTGGGTTGGTCTACTCGGGCGATTGCCAAGGAACTCAAACGCCATCAGCCCACGATTGCCCGTGAGTGAAAGCGGGGAACGTAGACTGGTGAATCTCTAGCTGAGACGGCTCATGATGCCTATGAACAGCGCCGAAAAAAGTCGATTCCGAATGGCAAATGGATTTCCGGGCGTGAATCCTATATTGCGGAGAAACTGGCTCAAACCTGGTCTTTCGAGCAGAAGATTTCGTTTAAAACGATCTACCGCTGGTTCTATCAAGGTCTTTTAGTCAAAGGGAATACTGCTGCCTTGCGTCATAAGGCAAACGCCGAGGTCCTGTTGAAACGCGTGGCCGATTCAACGTAAGGAAGCCCATCCAGCAGCGCCCCAAAGAAGTAAGAAAACGTCAGAGTTTTGGTCACCGGGAGCTGGATACGGTTGTTTCCAGTCGGGGAAAAAGGAAAACATGCGTCACTACGTGCGCTGAGCGCAAGACCCGCCTCTATCTTGCCGTGAAGATGCCTGATCGCACCTAGATCATTGCTTTTTCCTGATCATCTACCGTAACAGCAGGCAGCAAATCAATAAACGCGCGCAGCGCACTGCTGATGAAGGTGTCTTTTCGGGTGATCAGGTCGGTTTTCATGTAACGGTATTCGGCGTCGATCGGGTGGGCGCGGAGTGTTCCTTCCGCGGCATGGCGGTCGACGACGGCGCGCGGCAATAGTGAGATGCCGAGGCCTGCCGATACGGTGCCGATGATGGCTTCCAGTGTGCCGAGTTCCATGACGACGGGGCGTTTGTAGCCGCTTGCGGCGATCCAGCGCTCCAGCACGTCCCGGTAGGAGCAGCCGAGGCCGTAGACGAGGATCGGTTTTGTCACCGCTTCCTCGATTCCGGTGACGGACGGGGCCGAGACGATGACCAGCTCTTCATTGAAGACCGTGATGGAATCGAGCTGGGGATGGTCGCTTTTCATCCCGATGAAGGCGCAATCGAGCTCATATTGCAGCACTTTTTCGATCAACAGCTGTGTATGGCCCGTCGTGAGCGACAGATGCACCTGCTCGTACTGGCGGTGATAGGCGGCGAGCAGCGGAGGCAGGCGGACCGCCGCGGCTGTTTGCGTGGAGCCGATGGCAAGGGGGCCGCTCGGTTCGTTTGTCGCGGCGAGCGCCCGGGTCGCCTCATCGAGCAGGCCGACGATTTTGTCCGCGTACCCGAGCAGCGTTTTGCCGCTTGCCGAAAGCGTCATCCCCCGGTTGTGCCGCAAAAACAAGGTCGTGCCCAGCTCGGTTTCCAGCTGCTGGATACGGGCCGTCACGTTGGATTGCACATAGCCGAGCCGGGCCGCTGCCCTCGTGATCGAGCCTTCCCGCGCCACCATTTGAAAGACCCGCAAATCGGCGCTTTCCATGTGTCTGTTCCTCCCCTTCCCTCAATCGAATGGCAATCATATTTTCTGATACCGAGTATCTATAGCAATCATTATACAGAAAACCAAACCTCCTCTACAATAAGATCAACAACAACGAAAACGGAGGTCATCTCGATGAAGCAGTTCAAATACGTCAGCCTGCTCCTGATCACGACGCTATTGATGGGCATCGCTTTTCCCGTCGGCAAAATCGGCTTCGCATATGCACCGCCATTCTTTTTGATGGGCATCCGCTTTGTGCTTGCCGGCGGCTTGCTCGCCCTGCTCGTCGCCAAAAAACCGCAGCCTCGCCCGCGCGGAACGGCGCAATGGTGGCAGGCTGCCGTCATCGGCATCATCCAATCGGCAGGCGTGATGGGCTGCGGGTATTACAGCATGCGCTGGATCACCTCGGGCGAATCTTCCATTATGCTCAACCTGAATCCGCTGTTCGTCATCATTCTCGGGACGCTGTTCACCGGCGCCGTCTACCGCGTGCGCCAATGGTTGGGCGTCATCGTCGGTTTCATCGGTGTCGCCTTTTGCCTCAATTTTCAGCTCGGGTTTCAGCCGGGCACGCTGCTCAGCATGGCCGGTGCCATCTTTTTTGCCATCGCCACACTGCTGATCAAACGCTGGGGCAGCGCCTTCCAGATGACGACGCTCGCGGCCTATCAGATGATATTCGGCGGAATCGCGCTGTTGCTTCTCAGCGTTTTGACGGAGCATCCCTATTTCCGCATCACGACGATGTCGGTTGCCGTCCTGCTCTGGCTTGTGGTGATGTGCTCCATCGTGCAGTTTTCCCTCTGGTATTATCTGCTGAAAAACGGCGACCCCGCCAAGACGAGCGCGTATCTGTTTTTGGTCCCGCTGTTCGGGGTGCTTTCCAGCTGGCTGCTTTTGCATGAGACGATTGAATGGTACTCAATTGTCGGCGGCGCTTTTATTTGCGCAGGCATTTTTCTCGTCAACTGGCAAGGAACTGCGCGCGCAAAGGTGCAGGTGGCGCATGTCCGTGCAGTGGAAAAAACGCTATGAAGCCACAAAAAACCCCCGCGCTCCTTCCCAAGGATGTCGCGGGGGTTTCGTTTCTTACACTTCTTGTCCGGTCGTTTGCGCAGCCATTTCAACGCTGCTTACCGTTCCTTTGCTGTGCATCAGAAGCAAATTGAGCAACACAGCGGTGACAGAGCCGGTGACGATGCCGTTGGTGCAAAGCATTTTCAATGTTTCTGGCAAATGATCGAACATTTGCGGAACCGCCGAAGAGCCCAGGCCAACGGCGATGCTGCAAGCCGCGATCAAAAGGTTCTCGTTTTGGCGCAGGTCGACGTGCGAGAGAATCGTGATCCCGGAAGCAACGACCATCCCAAACATCGCGACCATCGCGCCGCCTAATACCGGGTTGGGGATGACCGTAGTCAGCGCCGCCAATTTCGGCAAAAGGCCGAGAAGAATCATGATGAAGCCGGCGCCAAACATCACATCGCGGCTTTTCACGCCTGTAAGCGAAACCAGTCCGACGTTTTGGGAAAAGCTCGTATACGGGAACGCGTTGAACAACCCGCCCAATACGATCGCCAGACCTTCAGCACGCAGGCCACCGACGATGTCCTGCTCTTTCAGCTCCTTGCCGGTCACTTTGCTCAAGGCAAAATACGTACCGGTCGATTCGACCATCCCGATGATGCAAACGATGATCATGGTCACAATCGCGGCGAGGTTGAATTGCGGAGCGCCGAAATAAAAAGGCTGCACAATACTGATCGCAGAAGCGCTCGACACCGCCCCGAAATTCACCATGCCCAGGAAATACGCAACTGTCGTTCCGACCGCAAGACCGATCAGGACGGAGATTGCACGCACAAAACCGCTGAAGAAACGATTGACGATCAAAATGATAGCAAGAGTCAGCAAAGCGAGCAAAAGATTGCGCGGTTGTCCGAAATCAGGGCTTCCTTGGCCGCCAGCGACGTTGTTCATCGCGACGGGAATCAGCGACAGACCGATGATCGTGACGACGGAGCCGATCACGACGGTCGGGAAGAAGCGCAGCAATTTACCGAATAACGGCGCAGCCAACGCGACGAATATTCCTGCGACGATAATCGCGCCATATGCGGTAGGGATATTGGTGGTCGAGGCGATCGCGATGATCGGCCCGACCGCCGTAAACGTACAGCCGAGAACGACCGGCAGCTTGATGCCGATATAACGGGTGCCCAATACTTGAATTAGCGTAGCCAGCCCGCATGTGAACAAGTCTGCGGCGATGAGGTACGCCATCTGCGCCTGCGTCAGCTTCAAAGCGCCGCCGATGATCAGCGGCACGACAACTGCGCCGGCATACATGGCGAGCACGTGCTGAAAACCCAATGTGAAAATCTTTTGTTTGCTTAGCATGTGGTTGCCGTCTCCTCGATAAAGTGGATTTCTGCCGGTGACATGGACTCGATGCGCGCCAGCGATTCGATTCGCACGCCTTTTTGCTCCAAAAGTCCGCGCCCTTCCTGGAAGCTCTTTTCAATCACTGCTCCAACGCCGACCAGTTTGGCCCCGGCTTGTCCGATGATGTCCACTAGCCCGATCAGCGCTGCGCCTGTCGCCAGGAAGTCATCGACGATCAGCACGGTATCATCTGCGGTCACGTATTTTTTCGAGACGCTCACTTGATACGTTTCCTTGCGTGTAAACGATTCGACGGGAACCGAATAAACGTCCTCGGTCAGCGTGACCGCCTTTTTCTTTTTCGCATAAACGAATGGTACGCCCAACGCCAGCGCAGTCGCCATGGCAAACTGAATGCCGCTCGCCTCGATCGTCAGCACCTTGGTGATCGGCTCCCCTGCGAAACGCTCGGCAAACGCTTTGCCGATCTCCATCGTGAGCAGCGGATCTACCTGATGGTTAAGAAAAGAATCAACCTTCAGAACGTGGCTGGAGAGGACATCTCCGTCTTTGCGAATACGGTCTTGTAACAGTTTCATGTGGCAGCTCCCTTTTCATTTTTGTTGCAAAAATAGTAATAAGAAAAACTTCTTTCTGAAGTCCTTTCAAGAAGCAGGTTCTTCGGTCAAAGGAAGTTTTTCTTCCGCTCCAGTATTTATAAGTGCGAGCACTTATAAATTCTTATACGATAAGAAAAACTTCTTTCAGAAGTCCTTTCAAGAAGCAGATCCTTCGATCTGTGGAAGTTTTTACCGACGCGATGCCGGAAGTGACGCTGAGGTACTCCGTCTTCCGCTCCAGAATTTATAAGCGCATGCGCTTATAAATTCTTACACGATAAAAAAAGCCCAGGAGTGACAGTTTCCTTGACGAAAATCTCGTGAAGTCAAGTGAAAACTGTCCCTCTGGGCTTTTATCCCTTAGGTGTAGCGTCGAAATTGCCATGACGATGCCCATCGATCGGCAACGCCTTGGCTGTCTTGCACAAAAGAAGCGGGATAGCCTCGCTTCGCTGTGCCATTCGCGCCAGCGCCGCTCGGACCTGCCTGCCGCACTTGCGGCAACGGAACCCTAGGCGCTCTTTCACTCGTAGTCAAACGATTTACGGTCGTTTGGTAGAAACTCTCGGGCCATATTCCCAACCATTATACGAGTAGCGATGTATGGAGTATGCTATTCAATCTATCACAAGTCGACTCATTTCGACAAGACTGCCGACCCATAAAATTTTACCTTTTCACCGGCCGGTTGCGCACGCTTTGGGTAATCTTTTTCCACTTCTCTTTTTCCTGGCTTTGCAGCTTTTTGTCTTCCTTGCGAGCCAAATGCGCCAGCTCCCGCTGCAGCTTCAAATAGCTGTCATAGCGGCTTTGCTCCAGCTCGCCTGTCGCAAGCGCCTCCTGGATCGCGCAGCCCGGCTCTTTTTGGTGGCGGCAGTTGCTGAATCGGCACGACGCCCCCAGCGACTCGATGTCGTCAAACGCCTCGCTGAAGCCGGCATCAGCATCCCACAGCTGCAGCTCGCGCATGCCCGGCGTATCGATCAAGGCCGCACCGGAATCGAGCAAAATCAGCTCGCGATGCGTCGTCGTGTGGCGCCCGCGATCGTCGCCTTCGCGCGCGGCATTGACCGCCATGCGGTCATCCCCGATGATCCGGTTGATCAAGGAAGATTTGCCCACGCCAGACGAGCCCATCAGCGCGATCGTTTTGCCCGGCTGCAAATAAGGGGCGATGCTTTCGATGCCCTCGTCGCGCAGTGAGCTGGTCACATGGATCGGCACCCCGATGGCCACCGCCTCCACCTCGCGGACGAACCGCTCGGGATCATCGCACAAATCGGCCTTGGAAAGCAGGATGACCGGATTGGCCCCGCTCTCCCACGCCATGACCAAATAGCGCTCGATCCGTCTTACATTAAAATCGTTGTTCAACGCATTTACCAGAAACACTGTGTCCACATTGGCAGCGACGATCTGCTCATCCGTCGTAGCTCCTGCGACTTTGCGGGAGAACTTGCTTGTGCGCGGCAGCACGGCGTGAATCGTTGCCCTGCCTTCCTCCACGCGCGGGGAGATCACCACCCAATCCCCGACAGCGGGAAAATCTTCGCGCCCAGTCGCCGTATGCCGCAGCTTGCCCGTCACTTCCGCCAACAGTTCACCCTGTTCCGTATAAACGCGGTACAGCCGCTTATGTTCAAGGGCGACTCTGCCCACTGTGTATCCTTTTCCTTGATATGTTTGAAACGCTTGCTCAAAATGCTCATTCCAACCCAAATGTTTCACGTTCAACGGGATTCCTCCTGATACTTGTCAGATTCAAACGAATGGTGGTTCCTCACGTTTGAGATCACAGGAGTTTCCTCGCTTTAACCCGTCTGTCACATCCAATTGCCCGTTTTAAAAGGAGGACCCTGCGACCTCATATCCTGCAATCTGTACGGCAACTCGTTTCATCATCATCTTTAACATCTCTCCTTTCAAATTGGCCGACGGCTTTTTCGGTTAGTCTCCACCGCCGCCTCCACCATCAGAACCGCAGCTTCCGCCGTCGCTTCCGCTGCTCCCGCAGTCGTTCGAGTTCGAGTCCCAGAAGCTGCTGCCGCCATCGCTGACAAAGCCGCTGCTGTCCGAGGATGTGTAGCTGTGCCCGCCACGTGTGCCGCTTCGATTTTTACCGGATGCGATGCCGATCACGACAGCGATCGCGATAAAGAGAAAAAGTCCCCATAGCATCCATTCCATGGATGGTTCCCCCTCTCAAACGATGGTCTGACACTACTATCGTATCACAACGCTCTTTTCCAAGAAATTGTTGCTTTTAGAAAAGCCGTGAGTTGCTTGATCGTTATAGTACCAAGCGAAGCGTGCATTCACGGTAAATGGAAATCCTGTAGACTTCCTGATTTTCATTATAGAACACACGTTTCCACAACAGCAATAGCAACAAAATTTGCGAAAAGAGCCTATCACAAAATACTTGTCAATTCTCCTCTTACCTGGATAAAAACGACATTATTTGATGCGCTGTTCTTTTCTCATTCCATTGTAAACACTTTATTCAAGCGCGTCAGCTCGAACAGCTCCAAGACGCTTCCTTTCAAGCCGATGATGGTGACTGCCCCGCCGTTTTGAATGGCCCGCTTCTGGATCGCGACCAGTACGCCAAGGCCCGAGCTATCGATAAACGTGACATTGCTCATGTCGATGCGCAGATTTTTGTGCCCATCCTGAATATATTGAAGCATTTCCTCGCGAATCAGCGCCGATTCCTCTACATAGATTTCGCCCTTCAACTGAACATCCACATTTCCGTTTGTTGCGGTAATTTGGTAATTCATCTGCTTCCCTCCTCTTCTTGCCTAAAGTTTAAACACATGCACACTCATGTTGCTTTCTCCTTAATGCGGCGGGAAAAACGGCTTGCCGCGTTTGACCGGCAATGCTTTGACCATCAAAACCTCGTTCCCTTGCCGATTGTACGTAATTTTGTCAGCTGCTTGATTCATTAGTAGCAGACCTCGGCCTGACTCTTCATACAGGCACCGTTCGAATAGGTTTCCTTCTTCCACGTTGATTTGCTTGAGTTTTTCGTTTGCATGAAAACCGGGACCATCGTCTTTCACACGAATGATGAGGCGCTTTCCGTTTTGGACGCGGAGTCTGACACGCACACCTCTGTTTGCATCTTTTTTGCCCCCATGCTCCCACGCATTGTTAATAGCTTCCATCAGTGCGACTTCCATCAACGCAGAGTTCCCTTTCAAATTCTCGCGCACATACTGGATGACATGCGGCCGGATCTTTTGAAAGACATCGAGGGTTGTAAAGGTAAACTCCAGCTCTTTCATCATGTTTCCATCCTTTTTTCATGACCTTGCTTCGGGTAAATCGTGAATCGTGAACAAAATTGCAGACGCGTCGTCTTTGTGCTTTTGCGTGAAAATCCATTTTTTCAAATTGTCGGTCATTTCGTCAAAGCAGGGAAGCTCTTGTTTGTAGTGTGCAGGCATTTTGTCATAGACGCCATCCGTCATCAAATAGAAGCTATCGCCTGGGGAAATGGGCAGCACGTGCTGTTCATACACCGCCGATTCGCTCAGGGCGAGAAACATTCCGGGAGCTTTGATTACCCCGCTCACCTCTTTCGTCGCGGCGAGAAAATAATTGATCCCGCATGACACATAGGTGAACGTGCGTGCACGCAGATCCACCTCGAAGCAAATCGCGGCCGCGAACGTATCCTCCGTGAAATAACGCATGGACTCCCGGTTGATCCAGCTCACTTTTTCCTGCAACGACAGCCCGAGCGACGCCGCTTGCAAAAACAGGACCCGCAGGACAGACGCCTGCAAGGCGGTCGACAAGCCGTGCCCCATCACATCGATCAAATAGCCGAACAGTTTTTTGCGGTCCATCAGCCATTTGTAATCGTACAAGTCCCCGCTGACATAGTGGGAAGGCTTGAAAAAGGAACGAATCGTCACCCATTGATCCTGGTAATCGGGCGGAAGGAACTTGCGCTGGATTTTGCCGGTGAGCATCACATCTTTGCGCACCTGCTCCCGCTCGGATATATCCCGGAAAATTGCGACGTAATGGGTCGTATGGCCCATCTTGTCCTTGATCGCATTGATCGTGAGCGATTCGGGGTACACCTGCCCGTTTTTGCGCCGATTGTAAATCTCGCCATGAAAGTAGCCGTCCTCCAGGAGCGAGTTCCACATATGCTGATAAAATTTCGCTCCTTGTCTGCCCGATTTCAGCACGCGCGGGTTTTTGCCGATGACCTCAGCGGCACTGTAGCCTGTTACCGCTGTGAAGGCCGGGTTCACAAACAAGATTGTCCCTTCCACATCCGTCACAAAGATGCCGTCGCTGACGCTTTCAAACACTTTGCCGGCCAGCGTGATCTCTTCCTCCATCAACGTCCGCACCGTGTTGTCGCGGCCTTGAATCACCAGGTAATTCGGCTCACCCGCCTGTTTGATCAGCGGAATCATCTTTAGCACAAACAAGCGCGTCGTCCGTCCATCGACATAGCGAAACGGCAGCTCGCATTCTACGATCGCTTTGCGCTGCCATGCGCTGGCGCAAGCTTCCTCAAAACAGGTCCACAGCTCCTGCTCCCAACCAGCTTCCTGAAGCAGCTCCCGCGTGCATCTGCCTTGATATGCGACTCCTTCCAATTGCAAATGGCGCAGTGCGATCCCGTTGGCAGCGATCCAGCCCCCATGTTCATCCTGCAACAGCATGAACTCCGGCAACGCATGAAGATATGTAAGTAAATCGCCTAGATTGCTGGACACCAGCTACTCCATCTCCTCTCTTCCGACTGCCTGCAGCTTTACGCCATGCCCGTCTTCTTCTCGCAAATCTATCGTCTTTCGTCCAATGGATAGCTTCATCATAGAGGTGGTCCCTTTTGACTACAATCAGGATATTCCCTGATATCTGCAACAAAAAACCACTAAATTCGTCATTATTCTTTTTTACGTTAATCGGATATTTTGACAATTTTCAATATAGAATTCACAAAAAATGAGTAAATTCGACTGTTTCACCGCGCTGTTCGCAAGACTTTCGACAGAACCTTCACGGCATATAACGACTGAAAATAGAGGCGTCCGAAACGCAAAAAGACCGATCGCTCACGATGGAACGATCGGTCTTTTTCGTTACACGTTAAATCGGGCAATCATCTGCTGCAGCTGCTCGGACATTTTCGCGAGCAAGGCCGCCGATGCCGTGATCTCTTCCACCGAGGCGAGCTGCACCTCGGAAGCATTCGATGCCGCCTGTGCCCCCGCAGCACTATGTTCGACGACTGCGATCATCTCGGAGAAGGACGCAGACAGCTGGTCCGTCCCGCTCGTCACATCGCGGGACGTGTCGCGCACCTGCATGATGCGGCCGGTCACCTCGTCCACCGCCGTCTGGATTTGCCCGAACGATTCGCCCACCTGATGGACGAACCGGATGCCTTCCTGCACCTCATCCGCGCTCTGCTTCATGGATTGCACCGCACGCTTGATCTCGTTTTGGATGTCGACGATCAATTCGGTGATCTGCCGGGACGATTCCGCTGACTGTTCCGCCAGCTTGCGCACCTCGCCTGCCACGACGGCAAACCCGCGTCCGTGTTCACCCGCCCGCGCCGCTTCGATGGCTGCGTTCAGCGCAAGCAAATTGGTTTGCGCCGCAATCCCTGTGATCGCCTCCACAATTTTTTCGATCTCTTCGGAGTCTTTGCCCAGCTCATTGATGTGATCGGCCAAGTCATGCACCGTCTTGTTGATCGAATCCATCTGCGCGATCGCTTTGCCGATCCGTTCGCTGCCCGCCTGCGCGATTGCGGAAGTTCGTTCGGCATAGCCCGAAACCTCGGTAGCCCCCGCAGCGATCTCGCTGAGCCCGCCAGCCATTTGCGTGAGCGCCGCAGCGTTTCCTTTTATATGAATGACCTGCTTTTCCGCATCGTGAGCCGCCTCCTGGATGCCGAACGCGATCTGCTCGCTCGCCTTGCCGTTTTGCTCGATGCTTGCCGTCAGCTCTTCGGCCGACGCCATCACCATCTCCGCGTTTTGCCCGACCTGGCGAATCAGCTCGCGCAAGCTCGAGGTCATCCGGTTGAAAGAAGCAGCCAAATCGGCCAGCTCGTCTTTCGTCCCGACCTCGATCGTCTTGGTTAAATCCCCTTCCCCATCGGCAATCTCGCCCATCTGGCGGCTGATCCGCCTGATCGGCCTGACGATCCCTTTGATCAAGAGGAGCGCAAACACAACCGCAATCACCAGCGCACTGGCTGCCCCGGCGATGATGGTCAGCTTGGCCTGATCTGCCGCTTCCGTCGTTTGCGCTGACGCTGCGTCCACGATATTGCTCACATTTTTCAAGATTTGCTGGTTGATCTTGTTGAACTCATCCATCGCGCGTTTTCCGTTGCCCAGCTTGTCCAGCGCTTCCTGCTTCTTCCCGCGCTTGACCAGATCAACCTGGCTGTCGAAATACTCCTGCAGCAGCTTGATTTGCGGATACGCCTTGTTTTCGATCAAATCTTTCATGACCGGATGGTTTTCTTCATACGATCGGATTTGGGCCAAATCTTTGACCAGCTCTGCCGTCCCGATGAAGTACGGTTCCAAATACTCTTCTTTCTCGGTCAGGATGTAACCGCGAACCCCGGTTTCAAGCTGCACCAAATCGGTGTGCAAATCCCGCGCCGCCTCCCCGATGACCATGGCGTCATGCACGATCTCATCGCTTTTCTGCTCCATCAACGATGTTTTCCAGTAGCTCATGCCGCCTGTCGCAATCATGACGAGAATGATGATGACGAAAGAGAGCGTGATCTTGGCCTGTACGGTAAAACGGATTCTGTTTCTCACACAAAAAACCCCCTTACCATCGCGTTGTGTATCTCTATTGTAAAGCGTGGTATTCACTCATTGTAAAAGGATGGCGATCAAAATTCAAAATATTTTCACTGTATAAAATTCGATACATTTTCTCATCTCTTATACACTCCCCTTTTTCACGTGTACGCCAATTTAGACAGTTGCCGTGAAAAGACGGGTAAAACCGTTTGGCACAAGACTTGCGAGAATGCAAGCGAGGACATTTCCTAAAACAAACATGCGAGAGGAGTTTCACAATGGCCAAATTCGAAGGTGTTTATGTCGCGCTCGTCACCCCCTTTACCGAGAGTTATGAAGTTGATTACACGCGTCTTCATGAGCTTTGCGATTGGATGATTACACAAGGGGTACACGGCCTCGTGCCATGCGGTTCTTTGGGCGAATATGCCTCGCTGACTGTAGAAGAGCGGGCAAAAGTGGTCGAAACGGTCGTCGCGGCTGCGAAAGATCGCGTCCCTGTCGTTGTCGGTTCCGGTGCTCCTTCCACCCAGCAGGCGGTCGGATGGGTCCGTCAGGCGAAAGAGGCGGGCGCTGCCGGAATCATGGCGCTGCCGCCGATCAACTACCGTCCGCTGGAAAATGAAGTCGTCGCCCACTATGAAGCGCTGGCGAGCGTGGGGCTGCCCATCATCGCCTACAACAATCCGCACGACTACAAAGTCGATCTGACCCCGGATCTTTTGGCAAAGCTCAGCAAGATTGACAACATTGTCGGTGTAAAAGAATTTTCCGGAGATGTGCGCCGCGTTCACGAGATTTTGGCAAAAACCGATTTGGAAGTGATGATCGGCGTGGATGATCTGGCCATGGAAGGACCGCTCTTCGGTGCGACCGGCTGGATCGCAGGCGTCCCGAACGCATTGCCGAAAGAAGGGGTCGAGCTGTTCCGCCTGTCCCGTGAAGGCAAGCTGAACGAAGCGATGGAGCTGTATCGCCGCCTGCTCCCGCTCTTCCACTACGATGCCAGCCCGCAGCTCGTGCAATCGATCAAATACATGATGGAGCTGGCAGGGTTCCCTGTGGGGCCGACGCGTCCGCCGCGCCTCCCGCTTTCTTCCGAATATTATGCCGGGATCAAGGAAGCGTACGATTTCGCTGTTCGCGGGTAACCCGCTATGGCTGTGCCACGTTGTTGGCGCAGCCTTTCCCAAGCATTCGCTGCGTCTTACTACTACTATGTTTTCGATAAAGGAGGCAAACCGATGGAGAGCAAAAACTGGATTGGCGGCGAGTGGATTACCCCTACCGGCAACGAGGCGGTCGTCACAAGCCCATCCAATGTGGAAGAACAGGTCGGGGTGATTCACTATTCCGACGCGAGTCATGTGCGGGCGGCAGAGGAAGCGGCCCGTCATGCCTTTTCGTCCTGGTCGCGTCTGACCGGCGCCGCCCGCGCCGACTATTTGTCCAAAATGGCAGCGGTGTTGGAACGGAATGTGGATGAATTGGCGACGCTCGCCAGCCGCGAAATGGGCAAGCCGATCAGCGAGATGCGCGGAGAAGTGGTCCGCGGCATCAATCTGCTGCGCTACTATGCCGGGGAAGGCGTTCGCGCCAACGGCAGCATCATCCCATCAACGGACACGAATGTTCTGCAATACGCCAAGCGCGTGCCATTGGGGGTCGTCGGGATCATTACGCCCTGGAACTTTCCCGTCGCGATCCCGATCTGGAAAATCGCTCCCGCCCTCATCTGCGGCAATACGGTCATCTGGAAGCCTGCCGACATCGCTTCCTTGACGGCGGTTCGGATGGCGGAGCTGTTCGCGGAAGCACAGCTTCCTGCCGGCGTCCTGAACCTGGTCATCGGTAAAGGACGCGTGATCGGCAATACCCTGCTGAATGAAACCGCGCTCGATGCGGTCAGCTTTACCGGCTCGACATCGACGGGACAGGAGGTTGCCGTATCGTGCGCACGGCGCAATATCAAGTATCAGACGGAAATGGGCGGCAAAAATGCGGCGATCGTGCTCGCGGATGCCGATCTGGACAAGACGGTCCCGATGATCGTAAGCGGTGCCTTCCGTTCTGCCGGCCAAAAGTGCACGGCTACAAGCCGGATCATCGTCGAGCGGGGTGCGTTCGAGCCATTCGTGGAGAAGCTTGCGGCCGCTGTCGCAGCACTCAAAATCGCGCCGGCGCTCGATCCGGCTGCCTATCTCGGCCCCGTAGCTTCGCGCGACCAGTTTGCGAAAGTGAATGAGTATGTGGAGCTTGCCCGCAAGGAAGCGGAGATTGTCGCCGAAACGGCTCCGGTTGCTTCAGGGGAAAACGGCTATTTCATCAGCCCGCTGATCGTGCAAGGGGTCGGGGCCAGCCACACATTGGTCCAGGAGGAAATTTTCGGACCTGTGGCTACCTTGCTGCAAGCAAGCGACTTTGACGAGGCGATTGCGCTTTGCAACCAGACGGTATTTGGCTTGAGCGCTTCGGTCTTCACGAACGACCTGTCCAAAGCGCACCGCTTTCTCGAGGAGGCTCACGCGGGCATGGTGCGGGTCAATCAGGAGACAGCGGGCGTCGAGTATCAGGCACCGTTTGGCGGGATGAGGCTCTCCAGCTCGCATACGCGTGAGCAGGGCCAGACTGCCCTCGATTTTTACAGCCAAATCAAAACGTGCGCGATCAAGCATACGCTCTGATCCATGCCGAATGTCAGGCGGTTCCCCGTGGCGGACCGCCTGTTTTACTTTCATTCTCCTCTTCCCCATGCGGACAGGAACAAGTCGAGCAACAGCAAAACGAAAACCAGCGGAAGCCACCACGCGGATTTTCGTTTTGCCATTTGTTTTGCTTGTGCCGGAGGCGTAGCTTCATTGACGATGCGCATCCATTCCATGGATCGATCCCCTCCACCTGTTGGTTGCCGCGAAAGGTGAATCCGCAGCATGAAGCTTTCGCCTACAGGGTCACCTCGACTCCCATGCCCAGCGCTTTCGCCTTGTCGACCATCGCTTTGGCGACGACCACGTCCATCGCAGCCAATCCCACCGACTTGAAGACGGTGAGTTCATCCTCGCGCTCGCGGCCGTGTTTTTCCCCTGCGGCGATTTCGCCCAGTTCGGCATAAATACGCTCCGGCGCGAACACCCCTTGTTCGATCGGCAGCAAGAGATCGCCCGTCTCGTCCAGCGCGCCTTCCACCGATTCCACTACGACTTTGTCCGCCCGCGCGATCACATCGGTCGGCAGTTCCTGCATCGTCGGTCGAAACGAACCGATCGCATTGATATGCGTGCCCGCTCCGATCGCTTGCGCGGAAAAGACCGGTGTCGGAGAATTCGTCGCCGTGATGACGATGTCTGCCCCGTAAACGGCATCGTCGGCCGTTGCAGCAACAACCACCTCGACCGTTGACCCGAACTGCTCGGTCAGCTCTGCTGCGAAGCTTTCCGCCTTTTGCCGGCTGCGGTTGTACAGGCGAATCTGATCGATCGAGCGCACGGCTGCGACTGCGTTTACCGCGCCGCGCGCTTGTGCCCCTGTGCCGATAACGGCAAGCGACCTGGCGTTCTCGCGTGCCAGATGTTGGGTCGCCAGCCCGGAAGCCGCGCCGGTCCGCAGCACCGTCAAATAAGACGCCTCCAGCATCGCAACGGGCTCGCCGGTCATCACATCAGCGAGGATGACCACGCCGTAAATTGTTTTTTTGCCTTTTGCGCCGTTATCGGGAAAGACGGAGACGAACTTGAGACCGAGGCTATCGGTCGCTTCTACCAGGGAAGGCATAAAAATCGAGGTGCCGTTGCCTTTCTGCACAGGCAGAAAGGTGCGGATCGGGGACAGGGCACGATGTGCAGAAAATTCTTGCAACGCGACGCTCACAGCGTCGATTGCCTCATGAACGGACAGGATCGCTCGTTGCTCCTTTGCGCTTACAATCAGCAAATGGGTTCCTCCTCTCTTCTCGTCAAAACACGTGCGCGTACGCTCAGCTAAGCAAAAACCCGCTGCCGAGCGGATCGGTCGGATCGACCACAAACTGATGCAGCCCTGTGATAAACGCCTTGCCTTCGATGGAAGGGATGACAGCCTCGAATTCGCCCACCTTCGTATCCGCGACGACATGCGCGACGAACTGGCTGCCGACAATGCCTTCATGGACAAAATTTTCGTTTTGCGTAAGCTGCCCGCGTTTGTACAAGGCAGCGATGCGCGCAGCCGTACCTGTGCCACAAGGCGACCGGTCGATTTGCTCATCGGCGAAAATCGTCACGTTGCGCAGATGGGAATTGGTTTTCTTCGGCTCATCGGAAATGATGACACCGTAAATCCCTTGCAGTTGCCCTTCAAGCGGATGCTGCACCGTCATGCGCGATTCGATCTGCTCCTTGATGGCGCGGCCCCATTTCTGCAGCTGCGGCAGTTGTTCGATCTCCACGCTGACCCCCAGTTCCTTGGCGTCGACGATGGCGTAAAACGCGCCGCCAAACGCGATATCGACACAGAAGCTGCGCCCGTCAAGCTCAATTCGCACATCCTGGGCAAAGACAAACGACGGCACATTCTCAAAAGAGACAGATTTTACTTCCGTACCTTCACATTTCGCATACGCGATGATTTTTCCTGCTGGGCTGTCGATGACAATGCGCGGATTGTCCCCTTTTATTTGCAAATAGCCGGTTTCAATCGCCACGGTCACGACCGCGATGATGCCGTGTCCGCACATGGTGGAAAAGCCCTCGTTATGCATGAACAATACGCCGAAATCGGCATCCTCGCTGACAGGCGGCGTGATGACGCAGCCGTACATGCCATGGTGGCCGCGCGGCTCATGCATCAGGACGCGGCGAATATCGTCCAGATGCTCGCGGAAATAGGCCCGCCGCTCCAAAATCGTCGAGCCCTTGAGCGGGGGAATCCCTCCTGTGATGATGCGCAGCGGCTCGCCGCCGGTATGTGCATCGATGGTGGTATACAGTTTTTTTGCCTGCATAATAGCACCCCTTTTTCTCTTAGTGATCGTCCGCTGGCGGAATCAACAGGAAGCCTTCTGCCAATTCATCGCGCTCGTCGATAAAAAATTTGTGAATCCCCATGATCCAAGCCGAACCGCTGATCTGCGTAACCACCGCTGGCAAGCCGCCCACCTCGGTCGTGGCGAGCACGCGTCCGCGAAACAAGGAGCCGACGATGCTCTCGTGAACGAATTCGTCCCCTAGCCCGATTTCCCCTTTGGCAAACAAAACCGCCAGCTTCGCCGATGTGCCCGTGCCGCATGGCGAGCGATCGATTCCTCCGGGCGGCACGATCACGGTATTTTTCACCGTGGCCTCCGGGTGTGTGGGCTCGGTATAAAACTCTACATGCGTCACTCCTTTGATGTACGGCGCCTCCGGATGGGCGACTTCCACCGCGGCATTGATCGCCTTGCGAATGCGCACCGCCTCCTCGATAATGCGCGACGCATTGGCTGGCACCAGCTCGAGGCCAAGCTTGCGCGCATCGGTGATCGCATAAAAATTGCCGCCGTAGGCAATGTCGCAAGCAACCTGTCCCAGCCCCTCCACCTCTACTTCGATGCTGTCATAGAGAAAAGCTGGGACATTCTGGAACGTCACTTGCCTGGCTTTGCCATCCGCAACCTCGATCGCCACCTCCACCAGCCCAGCCGGAGTATCCAGCTTCAGTGTCGTGACCGGCTCTTCCACCGGGATCATGCCCGTCTCCACCAGCGCGGTGCAAAAGCCGATGGTATCATGGCCGCACATCGGCAAATAGCCGCCTGTCTCAATATAGATCACGCCGATATCGGCATCAGGATGACAGGGGTCCACCAAGAGCGCCCCCGACATCACATCGTGACCGCGCGGCTCAAACATCAACAGCTTGCGAATCCAGTCGTGCCGGGCCTTCATTTCCAGCATTTTCTCCGACATGGTGCGCCCCTTCAGCTTGGGCAAGCCGCTGATCACCGTCCGGGTCGGATTGCCGCCCGTATGCGTGTCGACTGTCGAAAACATTTTTCGTGATTTCATCTTCCACCCTACTTTCTATCGATTTCTGGCCAGAAAGCGCTCCAGCCGAAGCGGCTCGGTCGGGATGCTCGTCACCGGCTGTTCGGTCAAAAGCTCGCAGACAAGCTTGCCTGTAATCGCAGCCAAGCTGATCCCGTCGCCCTCATGGCCTGCTGCAATGATGAAGCCGGGCACCTCCTCCACGCGCGAAACGATCGGCAGATGATCCTCGGTCCACGGTCTCAGCCCGCAATAGGTACGGATCAGGCTGAAATCGCCGATTTTCGGATAAAACCGCGTTGCCCTTCGCGCCATGCAGCGCACGACGTCCAGGTCGACGCGCGTATCGAACCCGACGAACTGGCGGCTCGATCCGATCAAAAAGTTTTGGCTTTCCGTCGGTTCGAACACGAGCGCCACCCCGTACCGCTCGGTTTCAGGGTCGACTTTGCGCTTGCCGCCAAACTTGGAGATCAAATAGCCGAATTCCATCACCTTGCGCAGCCCGACGTTTTCCTGGCGGGAGGCGACGATCAGATGACCTTTGCGCGGATGGATCGGGATGTCGATTCCGACCATTTGCCCGATCCGCGGAGCCCAGACTCCTGCCGCATTCACCACCTGCCTGGCCGTGATTTCCCCCCAGCTTGTGTCGATGCGAAACTGCCCGCCTTCACGCCGAACATCTGTGACGTCTGTCTTTTGTAGGATGCGCGCTCCGTGCTTTTTCGCACCCTCAAACAAGGAAAAGGTCATCAAATACGGGTTCACGGTCGAATCCGTGGCGCATTCCAGTCCCCCCAGCAGATCGTCCGCGAAAAATTTGGATTCGTTGCGAATGTCTTCGCGATCAAGCATGCGAAAAGGCAGCCCGATCTCTTTTTGCCGATTGACCCACTGCTGTGCGGCCTCCATCTCCTCCTCGCTTTCGCAGACGAGGATGCTGCCGGGGGCGCGGTATTCAAAGGGATGCTCCAGCTCTGCCGCCAACTGCGCAACAAGCTCCTGGCTTTTGCGCGACATCAGGCTGTCGAAGCCCGGATCTTTATCGATCGCCAGGATGTTGCCATCGCAGCGCGACGATGTGCCGCAGGCCAGCTCGCCCCGCTCCACCACGATGACATCCAGCCCCGCTTTCGCTGCGTAGTACGCAATCGCGCTCCCGATGATCCCGCCGCCGATGATCGCGACCTCAGCATTCGTTTTATTCGTCATGGCGATCACTCCCTTGCTGAAAAAATAGTGTGGTATGCAGCTTGCAATGAATCGAAGCGGTTGCATCGCTACTTTTTTAGCTAGCAATTGCTATGCCAGCTCTTTTACGGCGCAATTCCCTGATGATTCTGTCTAAAAATCTTTACGCGCTTTCGGTTCCGTGTATAATGAACTGGAAAGTGACTAAAAAATCATACATTTTCAGGCAAAAGGAGGTTTTTTCCATCAAACATAAATTGCCTTTGCTTGCTGAAGTGATGAAGTCTGCTTTTCCCGCCGATCGTCCCGCCTCCGATCCGTCATGGACAGGTCTGCCCACCGTTCCCGTCGACGCTGCGCTGACAGCCGCTGCGGAAATGTTCGGCGCGAGTGAAGAGCTGCTTGTTGTCAATGCCCGGCACGACATCATCGGCTATTTGACCAAAACAGACACACTAGCGGCTATCGCCAGCGCTTATCAATATTTGGAAGCCTATTTCGATACGATCATTTCCACAGTCGAGGAGTCCATCTCGGTCATCGATGAAAACGCCAACATTATCGTCTGGACGGAAGGCGCGGAAAACATTTTTTCCGTCGCGGCCGCTGACGCCATCGGCAAGCCGATCACCGACTTTTTTCCCGTCGACATGCTGATGACGCTCAAAACGCTGCAGACCGGAGAGTCCGTCTACCGCAAGCAGCACCAGCCGCGCGAGGATTTGTTCGTCTTGATCAACTCCAACCCGATCCGGCTCCATGACCGGATCATCGGCTCGGTCGCCGTCGAAACGGACGTGACCAGCCAGGTGCGGCTGAATCAGGAGCTGTATCACGCCACGTCCAAAGTGCACAGCCTGCAGCAGGAGGTCGCCAAGCTGAGCCCCTCCGCCGATCCGTTCTACAACATCAAAGGCAGCAGCCTCGTCATCAAAAAAATTACCGAAAAGATCAAAAAAGTCGCTTCCACCAAAGCGACCGTGCTGTTTTTGGGCGAAAGCGGCGTCGGCAAGGAGCTGTTCGCCCGCGCGACCCACGATATTCGCGAGAACCCCGATGCTCCTTTCATTGCGATCAACTGCGGCGCAATCGCGCCGACCTTGTTTGAAAGCGAGCTGTTCGGCTATGAAAAAGGCGCCTTTTCCGGCGCGGACCAAAAAGGCAAAAAAGGGATGATCGAGCTGGCGCGCGGCGGCACCCTGTTCCTCGATGAGGTCGGAGAAATGCCGCTCGACATGCAGGTGAAGCTTTTGCGCGTGCTGCAGGAGAAAAAGTATTATCCGGTGGGTGGCACGAAGCAGGTTGAGGCCGACTTCCGCGTGATTGCCGCCACCAACAAAGACTTGGCCGAGTTGGTCAAGCAAGGACAGTTCCGCGAAGACTTGTACTACCGCCTCAATGTGGTGACGATCAAAATCCCGCCGCTGCGCGAGCGGATCGAGGACATCATCGAGCTGTGCCACTTTTTCCTTTATGAGTTTTCCATGCGCTACAACCGGCCGATCAACAGCATCTCGCAAACGGTCATGCAGGAGATGCTCGCCTACCAATGGCCCGGCAATATCCGCGAGCTGCGCAACACCGTGGAGCGTCTGGTCGTATTCGCGACGGACGGGATCATCAAGGAAGAGGATCTGACATTCCCGCAGCAGGCCAAGCAAAAAACGTACGCCAGCCTGCTCCCGGACGAGCTGATCAATTTGCAGCAGGAGCTTGACGTGCATGAGAAAAAGGTGATTTTGCATGCGCTTGAGCTGGAAAAAGGCAACAAGCTGGCGGCGGCCAAGCGGCTGGGGATTTCGCGGGCGACCTTGTACAACAAGATGAGCAAGCTGAATATCCCGGTGACCTGAACGATTCGTTGTCATACAAAAAAGGTATAGGAGGGCAGATCGTCCCCCTATACCTTTTCCCTTTTTTCGCTGCTACTCGCTGTAGCCGTTCGGATGTGACCGATGCCAGTTCCACGCGCTTTCGATGATGGTTTCCAATCGGGTGTATGCCGGCTTCCACATCAATTCATTCCGCGCTTTGCCCGATGATGCGATGATGATGGCAGGATCGCCTTCCCTTCGCGGGCTCACACGTGCCGGAATCGGATGTCCCGTACACAGGCGGGCCTTCTCCACCACTTCTTTCACAGAAAAACCGATGTCACTCCCCAAATTGTACACGTCGCTCCGGTTATGCTTGCGCAGGTGCTGCAAAGCCAGCCAATGCGCATGAGCCAAATCAACGACATGGATATAATCGCGCATGCAGGTTCCGTCCTGAGTCGGGAAATCGTCGCCAAAGATATGGATCATGCTGCGTTGGCCGAGAGCAACCTGGAGGATGAGCGGAATCAAATGGCTCTCCGGCTTGTGATCTTCGCCGATCATCCCATCCGGATGGGCGCCGGCAGCGTTGAAATAGCGCAGCGAAATGGAACGGACCCCATACGCCCGATCGCACCAGCGAAACATGTTTTCCATCGCAAGCTTCGTCTCTCCGTAAGGGCTGGTCGGCTCTGTCGGATCGCCCTCCTGAACCGGGATGCGCTTCGGTTCGCCATAGGTGGCTGCAGTCGAGGAGCACACGGCTTTTTTCACGCCATGATCGATCATCGCGCGAAGAAGCGTATACGCCCCGAGCAAGTTGTTGTCATAATACTTCAGCGGTTCGAGCACGCTCTCCCCGACCAGCGAGCTGGCTGCAAAATGAATGACCGCTTCGATCTCCTCTTGCCGAAAGATGGCATCCAATACGTTACGGTCGCGAATATCCCCTTGATAGAACGTCCCGCCGACAATCGCCTGTTTATGTCCAGTGCTGAGGTTATCGACGACCACGACTTCCTCGCCCTGTCGCAGCAGCTCGGCCACGGTATGGCTTCCGATATAACCCGCTCCCCCTGTCACGAGAATCGCCATCTTCTCCCTCCCCTTGCATGGGCATGAGCATGTTCATTTTCACCATCAGTAAAATTTGGCATTGCTTTCAACCGACTGGGCGATGTCTGCAGGCAGCTGCTTGCTTTTCGCTCTGAGCCTTTGCAGTGCAGCACGGCCAAGCTGGCGTTTGTTTTCAACATAAAACGCGCAGATGGAAATTTCATAGTCGAACAAATAGTCATAGACGCGAAAATCGACGAACAAAATATCGTCTTTGGGAAACGGGATTTCTTTGCCTTGCAGCGCATACATCAGCGCGATGCGATGCTTTGACTGGTTTCGAAACATGCGGGCGAGAAAATACAGGGGCTCTGCGCGGTTCGGCCGATATTCCCACGCGTTTTGATAGGACAGGATCGCAAGGGCAGCCCATTGTTCTGCCGGATGCGTAACGGAGCCGATTTCCGCTTGATCTGCCGGCTCGTTTGTTTTTTGCAGCTGCTGGCGTTGGCAGGAAGCGCGATTTGCCAAAGATTCATAGCATATCCCGATCTGTAGCATCGAGTAAAACACTTCTTCCGCCCAGCCCCCAGCCTCCACTCGTTTCTTATACCATTTGATCGCTTCTTCAAACTCGTTGAGACAATAGTAGGTTTGCGCCAGGTAAAACATATAGCGCGATCGCAAATCGGGCGGGGTTGTCTGATCGTGGAGTCCCTCTACCAGCAATCGTTTATCCCGTTCAAATTTATCGCTTTTACTGCCCCCATCTTCCTGGTCATCAATGATCAGCCCATCGAGCTTTCCGCGTGACTCAACATATCCGGATTGCTCGCGCTCCAGCCTTTCGCGGTCCAGTCCCCAATACTCGTGCGTCACCCCTATGCATTTCCACGGCAGCGACGTCTTGATGAGACGGGTGTTCCAATATTGAATCTGCCTGTTATACTGCATGAGCATGTAAAGGTCTTTTTGCAGACTCGCTTTATCGAAATGCGGCTTTGTTTCCAAAATCATATCGGCATCGAGCAACAGCAAGTAATCTGCGTCCGCATAGGTTTGTTGCGCTAAGGCAACCGACAGGCTGCGGTTATAGCCAAAATTTCGAAACGCTTCATGGTGGATCGTCACCGGTATCTCATTTTCCATGCACCAGTTTTCAATGATTTCCGGTGTCCGGTCTGTGGAACCTGTATCACAAATCGACACATAATCAATCACAGGCTTTGCCGCTTGCAGGCATCTTTCAATGATGGTTGCTTCATTTTTTACGATCATGCAAAGGCATATTTTTTTCGTGATTCCGGGGCTTCGGGTTGCTGTATCTCCGCTGACTTTCAATGGTGCAAGTCCCCCTCTCTGCTTCTTCCTACCGCCTGTATCCGTATCTTTCTCTTGCAAAACACAGGCTGGCTCCGTTTTCCTTTCGCTACTGTATGCGGCACTACTCGGCAATGTGAGCAAAAAAAGAGAGATGCACAGCACTCGCTTCCTGTACATCTCCTTAAGTCTTAGCCGTATGTTTACTCCATCGAGGCCCATTTCCAGTCGATGGCGCCCAGCGCGTCGGTGACAACGCCCTTCACCTTGTCGTTCTTCACCCATGTGTGCGTGTAATAATAAATCGGCATGATCGGCATGTCGTCCATGATGATTTGTTCGGCCTGGCGCAGCAGCTCGGATCGTTTGGCAGGATCGGACTCCAGGCCGGATTGGTTCAGGAGTTCCTTGTATTTCGGATTTTCCCAGCGCGTATCGTTGTTTCCGCCGTTTTTCTCCTTGAACAGCTCCAGGAAGTTGATCGGGTCGTTGAAGTCCGCCGACCAGCCGAGACGCCCGACCTGGAAGTTCCCCTCATGCATTTTTTCCAGGTACACTTTCCATTCGGAGTTTTCCAGCTTCGTTTCCACGCCCAGATTTTTGCGCCATTGATCCTGGATCGCCTCGGCGATTTTTTTATGCCCTTCGGACGTATTGTACGAAAGCGTAATCGGCGGAAGCTTGGAGAGGCCCAGCTCCTTCATCCCTTCGGCGAGCAGCTTTTTGGCGTTGTCAAAATCTTTGTCCTTGAAGTAACCGTCCGGGTTCAGCCACATGGATGGCGGAACCGGCCCCATCGCAGGCTGCTCATTGGCTTGCAGGACATTGTCGATCAAGGCTTGGCGGTCAATTGCATACGTAAAAGCTTTGCGAATTTTCACATTATTGAAAGGAGGCTTTTCGGTGTTGAATTTGTACCAGTACGTCGCCGCTACCGGATGGACGTTCAGCTTGCCTGAATCTTTGAGGGCCGGCAGCGCATCGATCGGCAGCGAGCTTAGCGGATGCCCCGCCCAATCCAGCTCGCCGTTCTCAAACATCGACAGCTCCGTATTTTCGTCTTCCACCATGGAAAACTCGATTTTATCCAGCTTTACGGTATCTTTGTCCCAATAGTTTTCGTTTTTGAGCATGATCAGCTTGCTCTTGTGGTCCCACTTCTCCATTTTGAACGGACCGTTGCCGACGTGTGTTTTGGCATCCATCGCCCAGTTCGGATTGGCCGAAACGACCTTCGGATTGACCGGATAATACGTTTGGAAGGCGGTCAGCTCCAGGAAGAACGGCGTCGGGTTTTCCAATTCGACCTTCAGCGTCTTGTCATCGATTGCTTTCACGCCGACGTCTTCCGCTTTGGCTTCGCCTTTGTTGTATTTTTCGCCGTTTTTTATGTAATAGAGCTGATACGCGTAGTTGGAGGCTGTCTTGGCATCGAGCGCCCGCTTCCACGCATATTCGAAATCGTGCGCCGTGACCGGATCGCCGTTGCTCCATTTGGAATCGCGGAGGGTAAAAGTGTAGGTTTTCAGATCGGGAGATACCTCGATCTTCTCGGCGACCGCTTCATGCGGCTTGCCATCCTCGCCCGAGCGCGTCAGCCCGTCAAAAGTTGCGCGGACGATGGCCGCCGATGTTGTATCCTCCGCGATGCCCGGATCTGCCGACGGCGGCTCGGAGTGCAGATTCCACCGCAGCACCTGCTCTGTTTTTGGCTTTTCCGCCGGAGCCGGCGTGCTGTTTTGCGCCGGCTGTGCAGGCTGTGGATTCGGACTTTGCGCTTCCTGTGCCCCCTGCCCGCCGCATCCTGACACGACTGTTCCCAGCACGACAGCAGAGCTTACCCATGCAAAAACTCGTTTTTTCACGATATGTCCCCCATTTCCTTGTCAATATGCTGCTTGGTTACAAGATGTGCAAGAGCCGTACCATGGAAAATCGGCTTGGAAACGGGGAAAAGTGTTTACGTTCCTTTACATCGTGTCAAAAACATTGTCTAACTTCATGGAAACGCGGCTTATTCGTTGAGCGGCTTTTGGGGATAATCGGAGATCATCTGCTTGTTGATGATCCGAATCGATTTCAGCGGCGCATCTTTGCTGTCAAAGCCCAGATACACTTCAATCTCGCCCACGGCATAATAGAGACTGTAATCGCCGTTCACCTCGCTGACTCCTTCGTCAATCGGGGCGCCGAGCGCCTGCTTGATCGCATTCAATTCAGTCTTGTCCGCCCATTGCGCGCCCAAATCCATGCAGTACACGCGATCGTGGCCGTCGAAATAGAGAACGCCATGCGCGAGCTTTGCAAATGCCGTGTATTGGCCGCCGTCGTAATCATCCTGCTTGGTGATCGGGCCGTATTTTTTCAACACGCTTTCCTTCGTCGTCCCGATCGCGATGTCGATCCCCTGGACGCGGCCGTCCTTTAGCATGGGCAAAAACTTGCCGTCCAGGATGACTTTTCCTGCTGCCTGTGCCTCGTCAGGCTGTGGCGGGGAAGGCTGCTTGCTGTCCCCGGGCTTGGTTCCGGTTGGCGAAACGGGTGGGACCGTCCCCACGCTCCCGTTTTGTCCGGATGGCGTCTGGGGCGCTTTATCGCTCGCTGGCGCTGCCGCATCCGGTTTATTTCCATGCTCATCCGGTTGCTTGTTCGCAGAAGCGGCACAGCCGCCTGCAAGCAGGCAACCGCATACAGCCAGCGTGATGATCTGTCGCTTGAATCTCATGTCACATTCTCCTCTTCCGTGATCATTCATGCTCGATTATACCATAATTGTAAAAATTTTCTTTTCCGTCAATCGTGAAGGACACGCTTTTTGGCTACACTTTCTTGTACAAAAAAACCTCCCCGTATGTAGGGAGGCTCATTCGTCATTCATTTTGCTTACGCTTGCTGCACTTGCGCTTCTGCTACCAGCTTTTGAATGCGCGCCGGGTTGAAGCCGAGCACTTGCTTGCCGCCGATCACCGTTACTGGCACAGACATCATGCCCATGCGGCTCAATTCATCGAAATACGCTTGGTTTTCGTCGATGTTGCGCTCTTCAAACGCGATGTTTTGGGATTCGAGGAATGCTTTCACCTGTTTGCAGTAGGTGCATGTGCTGCTGGTATATACGATCGCTGTCATGTTGATTTCTCTCCTTTGCCTCTCTTAACGATAATGATTTTAAACTAGGAACAATTATCATTTTACCCGATTGGAGATGAAAGTCAATATCTTTTTGGAATGATTCTAAACAAAAACCTTGGGCTTTGGTGGAGGTGAGGGAATT
This sequence comes from Brevibacillus fluminis, assembly GCF_052072235.1. GTDB lineage: Bacteria > Bacillota > Bacilli > Brevibacillales > Brevibacillaceae > Brevibacillus_D > Brevibacillus_D fluminis_A. The sequence goes on from NZ_CM125436.1 coordinate 4,289,167, forward strand.
TTTGCAAGAAAGTTACGCGGATGCTCTTACGATGCCTGCTGGGGGTTGGAAAGAACGGCTCCGCGAAAAAAACGGAAACTGCGCCCCAAAGCCACACGCTGCGCGGCGGGTGTATCTCAAAGATGCAGATGTGGCGCAAAGCGTTTCCGTTTTTTTCGCAGAGCCTGGCGGGCATCGTAAAGGCATCCGCTCCACTTTCTTGCAAAAATTCCTTCGCTGCGGATTTGTTGAGGGATCAATCATGGAAGATATAGTAAGGGAAAAAATACTAGAAAAAGATCCTATCAAAGTAAAAACAGACCATCCGTTTTACTAGACGGGTGGTCTGTTTTTCTATTAGCAGCCGATTCGTTTCAATTCTTTTGTGTACGTGGTGATCACCTGTACCTCGCCTTTTTCGGTGATGTAGACGTCATCCTCGATGCGCACGCCGCCTACTTGTGGCAAATAGATGCCGGGTTCGATGGTGAATAAAAGGCCTGGTTGGATCAGGTTCCCGTTTTCGCCGTGGATGGATGGTTCCTCGTGAATTTCCAGTCCGAGGCCGTGGCCGATGCGATGGTTGAAGTAGGGGCCGTAGCCGCATGATTCGATGTATTCACGGGCCGCGCGGTCGATGGTGGCAAGCGGTTTGCCGACGGCTACCGCATCGATGGCGCGCTGGTTGGCTTCACGGACGGTTTCATAGATGCGCACCTGCTCGTCCGTGCCTTCCCCCATGATGAACGTACGGGTGATGTCGGAATAGTAGCCGTCTTTGACCACGCCCATGTCGAGCAGCAAAAAGTCGTTTTCTTCCAGCTTTTTAGCGCCTGGCTTGCCATGCGGCAGCGCAGCGTTTTTGCCTGCCAGCACGATCGTGTCAAACCCGGGCGCATCCGCGCCAAACACACGCATCTGGTATTCCAGCTCTGCCGTCAGCTCCGCTTCGGTCATCCCGATTTTGGCGTGAGTGAACGCGTGCTCTACGACTTGCTCGATGATTTGGACGGCACGGGTAACGTACGCGATGTCCTGCGGTGTCTTTTTCAGACGCAGCCCCATGATGAAAGGCTGCACGTCCGTGTAGGCAGCATCCGGAAATGTTTCACGCAGCCGCTCATACTGCCAGAAGCTGACATCCTTCTTCTCGACGCCCATTGTGCCGAGCGTTGCGCCTACCTTGCTGCGCAGCACCTCGAACGGATTTTCCGTATCGGTGATCGGCACGATCGTGCAGCCTGCCGCAGCGGCCTGTGCCGCTTCCCGATCCAATGACGGCACGAACAGAAGTGTCTGTTCGTTGCGGTTGTCCTGCACGAGCGCGAGAAAACGCTCATGCGGATTGCAGCGGAAGCCGGTCAAATAGTACACATTGATCGGGTTCGTCACCATCGCGGCATCGAGCCCTTGCTCTGCCATGAAAGCGCGCAGAGCCCCTACGCGGTTTTGAAACAGTTCGCTCATCTTTTTCCACCTCATCATTATGTATCATCCGTTCTTACGTCTAGCCACTTTTGCCTGATGCTGTCTTCCAGTATACACCCTCACCCGCGCTTGCGGCAGCAGGCTTTGCGGAAATTGCGAGCAGCATGTCACTCGTCCTTCCTCCTTGGAAAAATAAGCAACTTTCGTGCCAAAACCGCTTTGCATCTTTCGCTTGGAAAAAGGACTCGATTCATCTGTCCCCACCGTCAGCCTGATTTTTTCATGTCCAAAATCCAAGACATTTTCTTACTATTTATACACCACGTTTTTCCACTGTATGTTCGATTAGACATCGCCACGCTTTCCATCGGGAAAATGAGTGCGGCATGGGAGTTGCATTAAACAACAGTCACAAGGGGGAGATACCACATGGACCAATCGAAAACAATCGTGTGCCGCTGTGAAGAAGTGACCTTGGGTGAATTGGTTGCAGTCGCCAACGCCTACCAATGCTCGTCGCGCGAGCTGAAGCTGCGCACTCGGGCAGGGATGGGCTACTGCGGCGGACGCACCTGCCGTGCCCTTGTCGATACAATCGCTCACCAAAGTAGCGGGCAAACGCCATCCCATTCCGTGCCGCTCGGCTATCAGCCGCCCGTTCGCCCCATACCATTCGATCTGCTCGGAGGGAACCGATGAACCCACACAACGCACGTATCGAGCATCATCCTGTTTTAGGCACGCTGCCGCCAAGAAAAACGATCCGCTTTCGGTTCGATGAAACGATATATGAAGCAAAAGAAGGGGAAACCATCGCCGCCGCCTTGCTTGCGAACGGCGTGCGCACCCTGCGGCTCCAGGAGGAGAAAGGAACGCCGCGGGGATTTTACTGCAACATCGGCCATTGCTTTGAATGCCGTGTAACCGTTAATGGCAAACAAGGGATACGCGCCTGTCTGACGCTCGTCGACGATATGATGGAGGTCATCTCTGGCAAGCCGTTTTCGTCCCCTTTGAAAAAAGGAGGGAACCACGCATGAGCGAGTGTATCATCATCGGAGCCGGCCCCGCAGGATTGGCTGCTGCCATCGCCGCAGCCAAACAAGGCGTATCCGTACGGGTTATCGACGAATTCGTCAAACCGGGCGGCAGATTGCTCGGACAGCTGCATCAGGAGCCGGATGGCGAATGGTGGAACGGGATCGAGGAAGCCGAAAAGCTGGTCGCCGAAGCAAAGGCAGCCGGCGTTTCCCTTTCGTTAGGAACGTCCGTTTACGATCTGCAGAAGACGTTGGACGGCTGGCGTGTCTCCACGACAGACGGGATTCTCGATGCTCCCGCCGTGCTGCTGGCGACAGGCGCTGCGGAAACCGCTGTTCCGCTGCCCGGCTGGACGCTGCCGGGCGTGATGTCCATCGGTGCTGCCCAAGTCATGACCAATGTACAGCGCGTGCGCGTCGGAGCGCGCGGCGTCATCATCGGCGTCAATATTCTTTCCGTCGCGATCACCCGCGAGCTTCAGCTGGCCGGCATCCATGTGGATCGCATGGTGCTCCCGCCGGTAAATGACGTGAACAAGCATCCTGCCGATCCCGCGCATGTCATGCAATCGCTTTTGCGCGTCGCACATCTCGCCCCTTCGCCGTTGATCCGCCTGGGCAGCAGGCTGATGCAGAGTGCCGGCATGCAGCGGCTTGGCGTCCGCTTTTTTCCGCCGCAAGGGGTCAAAATGTGGGGCATCCCGATCCAGCTGCGCACAGCCGCGCTGGAAATCATCGGCTCCAATCAGGTAGAAGGCGTGCGGATTGCGCGAATTGCGCCCAACGGCACGCCGGTTCCCGGTTCAGACCGGATCATTCCGGCCGACTTCGTCTGTATCGCGGGAGGGCTTTACCCGTTAGCGGAGCTTGCTGCGGTAGCAGGCTGTCCGTTCGCTTACATCCCGGAACTCGGGGGGCATGTGCCGCTGCATGATGAACAGATGCGAACGCCGCTCGACGGACTGTATGCGGCAGGCAACATCACTGGCATCGAGAGCGCCAAGGTGGCAAAAGCGCAAGGATATGCCGCAGGCTTGAGCATTGCCAATACGCATGGCCCCAATGCGGGCACATTGGAAGATGAGCTGGCAAGGGCGATCCGGCAGGTAGAACAGGTGCGCGCGCAGGCTACGATCCAGTTCCATCCGTACATTCAGGAAGGACGCCGCCGCATCGCCTCGCTGTATGCTGCGCATGTGCAGCAGGCAAGCGCAATGGCTTGAGCCAAACGCTTCCGCCCACGGTCATTCCCAACCATTTCCACGAAACCATTCCACACGCCGCCAACGCGAACAGGTGCGGCAGCAAGGAATGGTTTTTTCGCGTTTCTCCCCTATCGAAAACAAATGAAAATCGTGGAGAAATTGTGAAAAATCAATGAAAAACGTAAAAAGTATGTCACAATCAATTGAATGTGTTTTACTTTATATTCACCCCTGTGCTATAGTTGGTAACACGAAATCTTCACAATCTTTCCATCAATCCAATTTCAATGTGCAATGGGGTGTTCTGATGCTGACAAAAATGGTGAAACAGCTTCCGCGTACCTTCTCGATTCCGGGTACACTGCAATTCGTGCTCAACGGTTCGCTGATTTTGCTTGGAACCATGTTGAGCGTTCTGCTTATCCGGGAGCTGATACATTTCAGCGTGGTCATCCTGGTCAAGGAAGCGAACATCCACTACTTTCTGGAGGAAATTTTGGTCTTCTTCCTCTACTTTGAGTTCATCTCGATGATCGTCAAATATTTTCGCGACAGCTACCACTTTCCGCTGCGCTATTTTTTGTACATCGGGATTACGGCCATGATCCGCATCATCATCGTCGATCACAACAATCCGGTCAACACGCTCCTCTATGCCGGTGTCATCCTCACCTTGATCGTCAGCTACTACATCATCAACAAAACGCCGCGTGAGCGACCATAGCTTGGCACCTGCTCCTCTCCACGCAACACCTTCGATTGGCGGCTGTTTTCCGGCACACCTCCGGCAAGCGGCCGTTCTCTCTTCCCCTAGGTCACTTTCAATCACTTCTGGATACATCCACCTGTTTGCAAAACTGCCAGAAACCATTACAGAATCGGTGTAAACCTTTATAATGAAAGGGTTCTCATTTTTTCACGATACAGCCAGATGGATACTGAGGTGACCGCATGAAACTCCTTCGCTTCAAAAACATGCGCATCAATCTGCTGACACAAATGGTTTTGCTCATTTCTGTCGTGATTTTGATCAGCATGTTCGTCGGCAATTATTTGTTCACGCTCATCGTCGACGATATTTTGGACCGTTACCTCGGAAACCAGGCGATGACGGTCGCAAAATTAGCCGCCATGAACGAGCGTATCATCGAAGCGTTCGATGATGATGATCCGTCCAAAGTCATTCAGCCGATCGCCGAAAGCATCCGTATCGCTACAGGCTCAAGCTATGTCGTCATCGGGAACCGGGATGGCATCCGCTATTCCCACTACAACCCGGAGTATATCGGCCAGAAAATGGGGACGAGCAATGCGCCTGTCTTTTATGAAAACAAATCGATCATTTACCGGGGGTCCGGCATTTCGGGTCCCGCGATCAAAGCGAAAACGCCCATCTACAACAAAAAAGGCGAATTGATCGGCGTTTCGTCCGTCGGGTATGTGATGGACGAGGTCGAAAGACGGATCGGTGAATATCGCGACGATATTTTGCGGCTTTTGCTGCTGGTCTTCCTCTGTGGAATCGTCGGCGCCTACCTCATCGCGCGGCGCGTCAAAAAGCTGATCTTCGGCCTGGAGCCGGAAGAAATCTCTTTTCTTTTTACCGAAAAAGAAGCGATTCTCGAATCGATCCGCGACGCCATCGTAGCTGTCGATATGGAAGGCCGGGTCATCTCGATGAACAAGCGGGCCCGCGAGCTGCTTGAGGATGATGTGAGAGTCGGTGCCAAGATTCAAAACCCGCGCATCGCCGAAACGATTCAGGGCATTACGCACAATCGGCAGGAAGAGATTATTCACCAAAAAATCTTACTCGGCCACGAGATTTTTGTCATCGATTCGTCCCCGATCTTAAAAGAAAACCAGATCAAAGGCGTCGTGATCACCTTCCGCACGGAATCGGAAATTGAGCAACTGAATACCGAGCTGATGCGGATCAGTTCGTTTTCGGACAATATGCGGGCGCAAAATCATGAATATTTGAACCGCTTGAATACCATTTACGGTTTGCTGGTGCTGAAGGAATATGACAAGGTCATCGAGCTGATCTCGGACGAGGTGAAAGAACGCCAGGATGTGATTGCGTTCCTCATGTCCTCCGTCAGCGAACCGTATATCGCGGCATGCCTGCTCGGCAAAATCAACCGCTCCAAAGAGCTGAAAGTTACCCTCGACATCGATCCGGACAGCAGCCTGACCGAAATCCCGCATACGATCAATGCCAAAGCCCTCGTCAGCATCCTCGGCAATGTCATTGACAACGCGCTGGAAGCTTCCCTTGAATTGCACGGGACAGCCGCCGCCGTGTGCGTCTCCTTTACCGATGTCGGACGCGACCTGATCTTTGAAATCGAGGACAACGGGCCGGGAATTCCGAAAGACTTGGAGGCAAAAGTGTTTGAAAGCGGTGTTACCACCAAGCCGGGCGATAATCGCGGACTGGGCCTTGCGATCGTCAAAAATGCGATCGAACAGTTGCATGGCCAGATTTTTTTAGCGAAAAGCCAGCTCGGCGGGGCACGTTTCACCATCGTCATTCCAAAACAATAAACAGCAGAAACTGCAACCGGGGGTGTTTCGTTTGTCAGAAAAACCGATTCGCATCATGATCGTCGAAGATGACGAGATCGCTGCCAAAATTTATGAGCAGTTTACTGCCAAGCTGGACCGCTTCGAGGTGGTCGCAACGGCAGCCACGGGAAAACATGCCTTGCAATTGCTGAATGTGTTCACGCCGGACCTGATCCTCTTGGACGTCTTCTTGCCCGATATGAACGGGATCGATTTGCTGCGGGAAGTTCGGAAAAGCTTTCGCGGAATCGATGTCATCCTGATTACCGCGGCGAATGATGTCGCCACCGTCGGGGAGGCGATTCGAGGAGGTGCCTTCGGCTACATGATCAAGCCGATTCTCGTGGACAAATTTTTCGCCACGCTTGATCACTACCTCCAGACGAGGCGCCATCTTGAGCACAATCCGGTCATGAACCAGACGGATGTCGATTTGCTTTTTACCTCTGCCCACCATCATGCGGCATCGCCGAAAACGGCGGAAGCAACCGTTCAATACCCGAAAGGAATCGATCGGCACACGTTGAAGCTGGTTCGCGAAAAAATGCGCGCGACGACACATAGCGTAAACGCGGACGAGCTGGCGTCGCTCATCGGGATGAGCCATTCCACGGTCCGGCGGTATTTGGAATTTTTGGCCTCGATCGACGAGCTGGAAGTGGAGACCGTCTACGGTACCGTCGGCCGCCCCGAGCGTAAATACAAATGTGTGCACATGAAAAAAGAAGGCTAGCGAATCGCTGCCTTCTTTTCAAATAGTGCCATCCATTCATCTACAGCCAAGGAGACGATCTCGCCGCCTTCCTGCTTCACGGCAAAATATGCCCGTACTGCTTCATCAGCCGCTGTGACATGGTCCGTTACACGCTGCACCTCTGCTTCCGATTCGGTCGTGCGCCGTACCCATGTCGCATACGCGAACGTTTTTTTCCGGGTGGCGGAACGCTGCTCCGTAAGTGATGTCGATTCGATCCATGTGCGCCATTCGCGAATCGAATAGCTTCTCACGTGGCTTTTGTCCCGCAGCTTCTCCAGCGTATTGACGAATCGATCAAGCGCTTCCTCTTCCGGCGCGATGTTATCGATCAGCAAAAACTTCCCGCCAGGCTTCAGCACCCGATTCACCTCGCGTACGAACGCCTCCGGATTCGGGAAATGATGCGGCGCGATCCGGCTTGCCACAGCATCGAAGGTTTCATCCAAAAAAGGCAGCTCCTCGGCATCGGCGACCAGATAATGCACGTTTTCGCAATGCGCATCCAAATGCCGTTTGGCCGCCGCAAGCATCGGGCGGGTCAGATCGGTGGCAAACACCAGCGCAACATGGGGCGAAACCGCCTTCGTGACGTGCCCGCCGCCTGTGGCAATATCGAGAAAGCGCCAATTCGGCTTAGGCTCGAGCCACGTTACCAGCTCTTGCAAATCATCCGCTTTGGCATGTGTCTCACTGACCACATACTTCTCGGCATGCTGGCCAAACTGCTCCTTTACCGTCTTTTTCACATCGCCATTCATCTGCATCCCCCTCTTTTCGCTATCCTTCCACGTTCACGATCACTTTCTTCCCTCTCAACTTCATCAAGAGCGGAATCGTAATCCACAGCACGGCAATCACGAGGAAAACCAACGACACCGGCTTTTGCAGGAAAATCATAAAATCGCCGTTTGAGGTCGTCAACGCTCGGCGCATGTTGTTTTCAATCATCGGCCCGAGAACCAGGCCGAGCACGAGCGGCGCAAGCGGGAAATCATTTTTGTTCAAGAAATAGCCGGCAACGCCGCAAACGATCAGCAGAAGCAGATCAAACACAGAGACGCGCACCGCATACACGCCGAAAAAGGAAATGGCGACAATCATCGGGATCAAGTATTTTGGCGGCGTCTCGATCAGTTTGGCAAATACGCGGACGAGCGGCATGTTGAGGATGAGCAGCATGACGTTGCCGATGAACATGCTGGCGATCAACCCCCACGCAATCGATGGGTGCTCCTCAAACAGCAGCGGACCTGGCTGAACGTTGTACATGATCAGCGCGCCCATCAAAACGGCGGTCGTCCCTGTGCCCGGAATCCCGAGCGTCAGGAGCGGAATCATCGCGCCGCCGGAAGCGGCATTATTGGCTGACTCCGGTGCGGCTACACCCTCGATCGCGCCTTTCCCGAACTTCTCGGGGTTTTTGCTGATTTTTTTCTCCAGCAAATAGGCCAAAAAGGAAGCCAGCGTTGCGCCTGATCCCGGCACGATCCCTTTAAAAAAGCCGACCAGTGAGCCGCGGAGAATCGGACCGACGCTGTCCTTCATGTCTTGCTTTGTCGGGAGAATGCGGGTGATCTTCGCAATCTCTCCGTCATTCCCCTCTTTTTCCAAAATGGTTTTCCATACTTCACCGAGGGCAAACACCCCGACGGCGATCGTCAAAAACTCCAGCCCCGAATACAGCTCGGGAAAATCAAACGTAAAGCGCGCAACACCCGATACGCTGTCCATCCCGATCGTGGCCAAGAGCAACCCGAAACATGTCATGATCAGCGCCTTGGTGATCGACTTGCCCGCCAGTCCGCTCAATGCGCACAACCCGAGAATCATCAAGGAAAACTCGTCCGCCGGGCTGAGCTTCAAGGCGACGTCGGACAATGGCTGCGCTAGGAAAACCAGACCGATGAGCGAGACAACACCTGCGACGAACGACCCAATCGCCGCGATCGCCAGCGCTGAGCCAGCCCTTCCTTGCTTGGCCATCGGATAGCCGTCCAAAACGGTGACGACCGATGAGGATTCCCCTGGCGTGTTCAGCAAAATCGATGTGGTCGAGCCTCCGTACATCGCGCCGTAATACACGCCGGCCAGCAAGATAATCGAGCTTGTGGCCGCTGCTTCCGGCGGCAGTCCACTCGTGAGTGAAGCGGTTACAGGGATCAGCAGCGCGACCCCGCTGATCGGCCCGATGCCTGGCAGGACGCCGACAACCGTTCCGATCAGCACGCCCACAAAGGCAAAGACGAGATTTTGCCATTGCAGCGCCGTGGCAAACCCGTTCATCAAATAATGAAAAGAGTCCATTTCCTACCTCCTCCTTAGCCGAGCCAGCCGGGTAATCCCGGCAGGCTGCCTTCCAGAAGTTTGACATAGATGAGATAGATCCCGATGGAAAAAGCACCGGCAATCAAGAGAGTGGACAGCCACTTCCCTTTTTGCATCGTTTGGAAACCGATGGTCAGAAACAGGAAGGTGCTGATGATGTACCCGATTTCCTCCAGCAGCAGGGCGTACAAAATGGCTGCCGCCAGGATGATGAGAAAACGTTTGTAGTCCAAGGTGCCCTTCTCTTTTTGCACATGACGATAGCGAAATGTTTCATAAAAGAGGCGCAAGCTCAGCAAGACGAGCAGGCTGCCCAGCCCCAGTGGAAAAATGTCCGGTCCGACCTCGCTCCCGTAGGCGCTTGCGGAAATGGACCGGCTGCCGACGACAAACAGGATGCCGATTGCCAGAAAAATCAAGCTCGCGTAGCGATCAAAGGTTTTGCTCACAGATGTTTCCTCCCTATCCCCGCTCCTTTGTACGAGCTATTTCTGCATGCCCAGCTGTGTCAAGATGTCTTTGAACATCTTCTCTTGCTCATCCAAATATTTTTTGAAATCGTCCGCATTTTTGTAGCCGTCATCCCAGCTGTTTGCGGCAAGCTCCTGCTTCCATTCATCCGTTTGGCTGAGTGCCTTCAATTTGTCCTGCCAGAAGGCAACCGCATCAGGCGACATGTTTTTTGGTCCAAACACGCCTCTCCAGTTCACCAATTCGGTATCGTAGCCCGCTTCTTTATACGTCGGCGTTTCCTGGAACAATCCTGTCAAACGTTCAGGCGAGGACACGGCCAGCACGCGGATTTTCCCTGCTTTTACGAATTCACCCGAGCCGGATACATCGGTCGCCAGCACATCGGCGTTTCCTCCGAGCAGTGCCGCGATCGCCTCACCGCCGCCGTCATAGGAGATATATTTGATTTTTTTCGGATCGATGCCCGCTTTAACCGCTGGCATCATGATCGTCAGATGGTCGAGCGAGCCAGGAGCGGAACCGCCGGCAATGGTAAATTTGCTTGGGTCCGCTTTCAAATCATTGAACAGCGACTGCAAATCTTTGTATTTGGAATCAGCCCGTACGACGATGGCCCCGTAATCCTTTGTCAGCTGTGCGAGCGGCGTCATGTCGTTGTAGGAGAACGGGCTGTTTCCGTCTTTTTTCAAATGGTTGATCACGATCGGCGTGGACGGAAGCAGCAGCTTGTAGGAGTTTTTCGTATCCTGTGTCACGAAATCGGCCAGTCCCACCGATTGCCCGCCGCCCGGCTTGTTTTCAACCGTCATGGTTTTGGTTACCAGGTTGGTCTGCTGGAGAGTCTTGGCCAGCGAACGCGCTGTTTTATCCAGACCGCCGCCTGCTCCCGACGGTGCGATGATCGAGATCGGTTTTTCCGGATAAGCGGACGCTGCCTGCTCCTGCGGCTTCTCAGATGATGATGCCGGTGCGGAAGCATTTCCGCCTCCCCCACAGGCAGTCAAGCCAACAGCCATCAGCCCGGACAATACCAATGTCACCCATTTGTGTTTCGTAGATTTCATTTTCATTTGTGTGCCCCCTTGGAATGAAAAATGATAGCGATTACAACTAGGGACATCATAGCACCGGATTTTTGATCGACAAATATTATTCGAATAATTCGAATAAACGCTATTACTCCGATATTTTTCATTTTTTTCACGCCGAAAAGCGCCTAAAGAAAAAGCCTAGGCGCTTTTGTGTCATACAGGGGTTATTGCCATTGCTCGATCGCTTGCACCAGCGCATCGCCGTATTCCGACGTTGTCAGTGAGCCGCGAATATCCGGCGTTTTGTTTCCTTCCCGCAAGGTACGCTCGACTCCGCGGCGGATGAGCGCGGCTGCCCGCTCCGCGCTGGCGTCCTGATGGCGGATCCCGAGCCACTCCAGCATCAAAGCGGCGGACAAGATTTCGGCGACCGGATTGGCAATATTTTTGCCGGCGATTTCCGGTGCGGAGCCGTGTGTCGCTTGGGCGATCATGAACGAATCACCCAGATTCAAGCCGGGTGCGAGCCCCAGACCTCCGACCAATCCTGCCGCCTGGTCGGAGAGAATATCGCCGAACATGTTCGTCGTCACGACGACATCGAACGCTTCCGGCTTTTGCACCAGATAGAGCGCGAACGCATCGACATGGTAATCGCGAATCGCGACCTCCTCATAGGCTTTGCCCACCTCGATGCAGCTATCGTAAAAAAGTCCGCAGCCTTTTCGCAGCACATTCTTTTTGTGCACGACCGCAAGCGATTGCCGGCGCGTTTTTGCCAGTTCAAACCCGACTTTTGCCAGACGCTCGGACGCTTTCCGGGTGACAACCCGCAGCGAGAGCACCGTATCCGGATCAGGCATGAATTCGCCTTGCCCTGCAAAAAGATTGCGATCCGCATACATCCCCTCTGTATTTTCCCGCACGATCACCATGTCGACGTTGTCATAGCGGCTCGCTACGCCGGGAAAACTTTTCGCCGGCCGGATGTTGGCGTACAGATCGAACGTCTTGCGCAGCATGCCGCTCGGATTGACCATGTCTGCTTCCGTGTCATACACATGAGTGGTAACTGGACCGAGTATGCCTGCATGGCATTGACGCAAGCCTTCCAGCGTTTCCGTCGGGAGCGTCGAGCCGTGCGTTTCGTAAGCCTGCAAGCCGACTGGCAGCCAGCGCAGCTCCAGCTGCAGGCCGCCTGCGAGCGATTGGACCGCTTGCAACACCTTCACCGTTTCCTTCACGATCTCCGGCCCGATGCCGTCCCCTTCCATCACTGCAATTTGATACATTCCCATAGCGATTCCCCCGATTGTTGTTTTCAAAATTCACTGTGCGTCACGCAGGATACGTTTTTTCAATCGTCCCCGGCGACTTGGCTTCCATTCGTTTGACGAATGCGCGAATCATAAACGAGAAGACCGTCACGATAAACAAGACGCGGAATAACTGGAACGCCGTGACCAAAAGCGGATCGGCGCCGGTCATCAGCGCTGTCAGGCTCATCTCCGCAATGCCGCCCGGGGCCGTCCCCAGCACGCTTGCGATCAGCTCGATATCGGACACGTACGGAAGCACAAACGCCAGCGTGAGGCTTAATACGAACAGAAACAGCGAATGCGCCATCCCGAGAAAAAAGAAGCGACGATGCTTCACCAGATCATCCCGTCTGAATTCAAGCCCGATGCTCAAGCCGATGGCTGCTTGCGCAAAATTGACGACAGGCTTGGCAAGCGTTGCGCCTCCCTGCCCGATCGAAAACGCGAGGCAAGCCGCTGCCGCAAACAGCAAGGACCCCAGCAGAAAGGGAGCGGGCACATGCGCTTTTGACACCAGCAGCGCACCGATGGCGCCGATGGCAAGCAGCGCGATCGTCGGCAGAATCCCCACGATCGCTCCTCCCTGCATTCCGGTTGGCACACCGGCTGGCGACGCGGTCAGCAAGCGGACGAAATAAGGCGTGAAGCAAACGATGATAACCACCCGGATCGAATGAAACATCGAGATGATTTGCATGTTTCCCCCCATGGTTTGGCCGATTGTAACCATTTCCGTCAGGCCCCCCGGGATGTTGCTGAAAATGGCGGTAACCAGATCAACCTTTTCAAACCGGTAAACAATCCATGCATTCAGCACGCCAAACAATATCGTGATAATGGTACCGATCAGCATCAGTCCGAGATGGTTTGCCATCGTCTGCCAAATTTCCGGCGTGATGCGCATGCCAAGCGTGACGCCGACGACGATCAGACCGACTTTGCGAAACCAGGGCGGCACCGAGACTTCATTCATCCCAAAAAACTTGCAGATTACACTTAGAATCAAAGGCCCTAACAGCCAGGGAAGCGGCGAGTGAACGAGCGAGCAAATCGTCCCGCCGACCACCGCGATGAGAAGCGCCTTGCCTACACGTATAAGCATTGTGAATACCTCTGTTGTTTCTGACATCATCAATTGTTTTGCAGTCCTGCTGCCATATGCAAAGTGTAGAGCAGATTAGCCTGATTGAAAAATATCGATTCTTCATTGAAATCCATAACGAAAAGGAATGGCAGGGGAATGGCCTTAACATAAAAAAGCGATGAAGCCGCTTGTCCTGGCTCATCGCTTTTCCTATTGTTGCTTACATTTACACGGAATCTTCCATCTCCATCTGCTCGATAAACTGAACAAATGCCTTCACGACGTTCAACGCAAGCGATTCCTCGTGGTAAAACATCCATGTCTTGCGCAAAATGGGTACGCCGCTGCGATCGGTGAGATCGATCGTGTGCAAATTGCCGTTTCCGTTCAAAATGAATCGCGGCAAAATCGCATAGCCCAACCCGCTCGCCACCATCTCCCGGCACGTTTCGGCCTTGTCCACTTCCATGCCGATGAGCGGCGGCTGGGTGTAATTGTCCGCCCACCAATTTTCGATCACGGCCTTGAGCAAATCGTCCGTCTGGTAATCGATCCGCGCTAATTGCGGGAGGTCGGCTGGCGCAATCTCCTCCGCCGAGACGACGCAAATGGTTTCGTCAAACAGCAGATGCTTGCCGCCCCGCCAGCTGTAGTTGCCCCGGACAAAACCGATGTGCACCTCGTGGTTGTACACCAATTTGTACACATCCTTGCTCCAGCCCGTCATCACCTGAAACTCCACATCCGGGTACGCCGTTTTGAACGCCTTGAGCAGCCCTGGCAATTTGTAGCGGGTGAAATAGCTGGAAACGCCCAAGCGCAGCGTTCCGGCCACGCGATCCTCCATGCTGGCGACATGATCCTTGATCGCCTGCAGCCGGATCAGCATATCCTCCGCACACTTGGCCAAATATTCTCCCTGCGGCGTGAACTGGACGCCGCGACTTCCCCGGTGCACAAGCTGAATGCCGAATTCCTTTTCGATTTGACGGATTCGCTTGGTCAAGGCCGGCTGGGAGAGATACAGGCTTTGCGCAGCTTTTGTGATGTTATTGTGCCGATATAACTCGTGCAAAATCAGCCAGTCCCGGTTTTCCATCCGCACCCTCCGTCTTTTGTCCTTTGTATCGTTTTTAAACGGCCTCGGAAGCCTCGCTCTGTTCCTCGCGCTTCGCCGCTTTCTGTTTCTTGATTTTGCCCAGCACCACCACGATCACGGCAAGCGCAATCGGCACCGCAACGTGCGCCTGCGGCAGAACCGGCTCAAGAAAGCGTGCGATGAAGGCGTCTCCCACGATCATTTCGCCAGCGGTATAGCCAAGCAAAGCGGCCCCGGCCAGGACGATGAACGGAAACCGGTTCATCAGCTTCATCAAAAGCTGGCTTCCCCAGACGATCAGCGGAATGCTGATGGCCAGTCCAATCATGACCAGCACCAAATTGCCGTTTGCCGCGCCTGCGACCGCGATCACATTGTCCAGGCTCATCACCAGATCGGCAAAAATAATCGTCTTCATCGCTTCTTTCATGTTCGATCCGCTGTTGATGGAAGCATGCTCCTCTTCCCCGGCCAACAGCTTGACCGCAATCGAGATGAGCAGAACGCCGCCGATCACCTGCACAAACGGAATTTTTAGCATCCATACCGCTGCAAACGTGAGGATGATGCGCAGTGCAATCGCACCGATGCTCCCCCAAAACACGGCCTTTTTCTGCAAGTGCGCCGGCAGCCTCCGACAGGCAAGCGCAATTACGATGGCATTGTCGCCGCTCAGCACGAGATTCACAATGATAATTTGCAATAAGCTTAGCAGAACGTCACTGATCATAGCGTCCCCCTTTTAGGAAAGATATCGCTATGATACGTGTTTTTTATTCGCGCTTGGGGTTATTTGCATAAAATGAATAAAAATCATTAGTGACAGTTTCCATTATTTTAACAATTGCCGACTGGGACCGGCTTAACTGAAGAACAAGTCGAGTAAACTCTTTCCAAATGAGCTGTTTCTTTTATAAAACTCGCTGTAGCCGCAACGATCACAGCTTACAACCTCGAATTGCTGGTGTTGCACATCAAACATTCGCGAAAGCATCCCACCGGTAGCCGACATTTCCGAGATGCTCACGGAGCTTCCCCCGCATTTGGGGCACCCTTTCGCCTCGCTGTTCTGGTCGCTTTTGATTGTCGTTACAGCCTTTCGCCTCGTGCAACTGCATTGCATATGATGATCAAGTCTTTCCTTGCAAATCTGGCAAACATCCAGCATCCAATCCCTCCTGCTCCCCTGATTCACGACGCTCGGAAACGCTCTGCGCAGCTGCGTGACGCTCTCTCACTCCGCGTCGCTTTTTACAAGTATACAACATATATTTCCATTTTTCGCTTTATCTGAAATGCTCTGCATTCCATCTGGCAGGATGCCAAGGAGGTACGATTCATGCTGCAAGAAATTGCCGTTGTGGTCATTTCGATCGTAGCGGTCATCATTGTGCTGGCTGTCGTCGTCATGCTGGTCGGTGTGCTCGTGTTGCGCGAGAATGGAAGGAAAACTCACCATTCGATCATTCGCTCCCACCCGATACTCGGTTGGATGCGTTATTTGCTGGAAAAGCTCGGACCGGAATTCCGACAGTATTGGTTCGACGACGATCGCGCCGGCAAGCCGTTTTCCCGCTATGAGTTCATCGGCCTGGTTTACTCCGCCAAATACCGGAGCGATTTGATCAGCTTCGGCTCCAAACGGGACTTTGATTCCCCCGGCTATTACATAGCGAATAGCATGTTTCCGTTGCTCGCCAACGAATTGTCGATATTGAATGAAGAGCACGTCGATGCCAAAAAATTCATCATCGAACACGAGGGCATTTTCAGCCGAAAGGAAAAAGTCGTGGCGGATCAGACGCCGCGCTGGCTGTATCCCGATGAGGATGCGCTGGTCATCGGCCGCGACCGGAGAGAGCCGTGGAAAGTGAACGGGATGTTCGGCGCATCCGCCACGTCTTACGGTTCCGTAGGCGAGAACTACATTCTCTCGACCGGCGGCGGCGCACAGATGGCTGGAGGGTCCTGGATCAACACCGGGGAAGGCGGGGTCGTGCAGGAACATTTGGCGACAGGCGTGGACGTTGTCTCCCAGATCGGGCCCGGCTTGTTCGGATTCCGGGATGAACACGGAAACTTTTCTTACGATGAGTTTCTGGTGAAGGCGGGTGAACCGTACATCAAAGCGTTCGAGCTGAAATTCGCCCAAGGCGCGAAAATTCGCGGCGGCCATCTGGAAGGCGCAAAAGTGAGTGCAAAAATCGCGGCGGTGCGCAAAGTGCCTGTAGGCAAAACGATCAATTCGCCCAACCGCTTCGCGTTTCTCACAAATGCGGAAGAGTCGCTCACTTTCATCCGCAGTCTGCAGGATGCGGGCGGAAAGCCCGTCGGGATCAAAATTGTCGTCGGTCAGCAAGACAGCCTTGAGCATTTTTTCCAAACGATGGTCAAAATGGACATCTTCCCGGACTTCATTACCGTTGACGGCGGCGAAGGCGGCTCCGGCGCTACCTACAAATCGATGGCCGATTCCATGGGCTTGCCGCTCATCCCCGGCTTGATCACACTCGTCGATACGGCGCACAAGTTTGGCGTGCGGGACAAATTTGCCATATTTGCTTCCGGCAAGCTGATTTCCCCCGACAAGGTGGCGATCGCTCTTGCCATCGGCGCGGATGCAGTCAATTCAGCGCGCGGCTTCATGATGGCAAACGGCTGCATCATGGCGCTCCAATGTCACACCGGCGCTTGTCCGGCGGGTGTCACCACCACCGATCCGAAATACCAGAATGCGCTTCTGCCGGAAGAAAAGAAGTGGCGTGTCATGAATTATGTCATCAGCATGCGCGCGTCCCTCTTCGCGCTTGCGGCGGCGGCCGGTATTGACAGTCCGAGGCGGTTTTCGCGGGAGCATGTGATTTATAAGGATGAGCTGGGACGGACGCAGCGGTTGAGCGACTTGTTTCCGGTGCCAATGCGGAAGAGTGACGTTTGAGGTCGATCGGGGATTTGGGAAAAAAGTGGCGCTCCGCACTTACCATGCCTGCTGAGGGGCGGGGTGACCGGCTCCGCCAAAAAACGAAAACCGCGCCCCAAATGCCACACGCTGCGCGGCGGATGCTTCTCACCGAGGGGCGGGAGGTTGACAGGTAGACGTTGGTGGTCGTTCGGGGATTTGGGAAAAAAGTGGCGCTCCGCTCTTACCATGCCTGCTGAGGGTCGGGGTGATCGGCTCCGCCAAAAAACGAAAACCGCGCCCCAAATGCCACACGCTGCGCGGCGGATGCTTCTCAAGGAAGTAGATGTGGCGCGAAAGACGTTTTCGTTTTTTGGCTCCGCCTGGCGGGCATGGTAAAGGCTGCGCGCCACTTTTTTCCCAAATCCCGTGCTGCGTCAACACTCCCGCTTCGGGATAAAATAATAATATAATAATATAAAAAAATCTTGAGTATAAAAAGAGGTTGAGCAGTCGCACTTGCTGCTCAACCTCTTTTTATACTTTTACACGACTTCCTTTTCCCGGTTGGTGGCTGCGAATTGGCTGTTGTACAGGTCGGCGTAGAAGCCGTCTTTGGCCAGCAGCTGTTCGTGGTTGCCTTTTTCGATGACGCTGCCTTTGTTCATGACGAGGATCAGGTCGGCGTCGCGGATGGTGGAGAGGCGGTGGGCGATGACGAAGCTGGTTCGACCTTTCATCAAGCTGTTCATCGCTTTTTGGATCGCCACCTCTGTGCGGGTGTCGACGCTGCTTGTCGCCTCATCGAGGATGAGGATCGCGGGGTCCGCAAGAATTGCGCGCGCGATGGTGAGCAGCTGTTTTTGCCCTTGCGAAATGTTGGAGGCTTCCTCATTGAGGACCGTCTCATAGCCATCCGGCAGCGTGCGGATGAAGTGGTCCGCGTGTGCGGCTTTTGCAGCTTGCACGACCTCTTCATCGGTTGCGCCCGCCCGTCCGTACGCGATGTTTTCCCGGATCGTCCCGTTAAACAACCACGTCTCTTGCAGCACCATCCCGAACAAGCTGCGCAGCTCCCCGCGTTTCATTTCGGAGATGTCCGCGCCATCGATGGTGATCTTGCCGCCGTTTAGCTCGTAAAAGCGCATCAAGAGGTTGATCAGCGTGGTTTTTCCCGCCCCGGTCGGTCCGACGATGGCGATGGTCTGCCCTTGTTTGACGTCGATGTTCATCCCTTCAATCAACGGCTCGCCCGCTTTGTAGCCAAACGTGACATCGTGGAAACGCACGTCTCCGCGCGGCGCTTCAACAGTCACAGGCACATTCGCCTCAGCGACTTCTTCCTGCTCATCCAACAGCTCGAACACCCGCTCTGCGGATGCGATCGTCGACTGGATGATGTTGGCGATGTTGGCGGTCTGCGTAATCGGCATGGAAAATTGGCGCGCATACTGGATAAACGCCTGGATGTCCCCGATCTTGATCGCGTTTTGCGTGACGAGCACGCCGCCGACCACGCTGACCAGCACATAGCCGATGTTGTTGATCAGCGACATGAGCGGCATGATGATCCCGGAAATGAACTGGGCGCGCCAGCCGGAATCATACAGCTTGTCGTTGATTTTATGGAACGTTTCGATCGATTCCTGCTCATGGCCGAACGCTTTGACGATGCGGTGGCCGGTGTACATTTCCTCCACATGGCCGTTCAGCTCGCCCAGCGATTTTTGCTGGCCGACGAAATACACTTGCGACCGTTTGGCGATCGCTTTTGTCACCATGAAGCTGGCCGGCAGGGTGATGACCAGGATCAGCGTCATCAGCGGGCTGATCGTCAGCATCATGATGATGACGCCAAGGATTGTGACAATCGAGGTTATCAGCTGTGTCAAGCTTTGCTGCAGCGTATTGCTGATGTTATCCACATCGTTGACGACGCGGCTCAATATTTCCCCGTGCGGCCGTGCGTCAAAAAACGAAAGCGGCAGCCGGGACAGCTTGTCGTTCACTTCGTTGCGCAGATCGTATACCGTTTTCTGGGCAACGCCCGCCATCAAATATTGCTGCAAATAGCCGAACAGCGCGCTTGCAACATACAGGCCGCCGAGGATCAAAATGATTTGTCCGATATAGTCGTAATCGATATGCGCACCCGGCACGCCGTTGACTTTGTCCATGATTCCTTCGAACAACCGGGTCGTCGCGGTCCCCATAATTTTGGGGCTGACGATACTAAATACGGTGCTGAGAATTGCGGTAAAAAGTACGGCTGTCAGCTGGTATTTTCGCGGCTGCAAGTAGCGGCTGAGGCGCTTTAAGGTCCCTTTGAAGTCACGGGCTTTTTGCACCGGCATGGACATCGCCATCGGACCGCCGCCCGGACCTCTGCCTGGCGGGCCAAAGCCCATCCCTTGATTTCGTTGTGGTCCACTCATGCGATCTCCTCCTCCGAAAGCTGTGAAGAGACGATTTCCTGATAAACCTCACAGCTGGCCATCAGCTCTTTGTGCGTGCCGATGCCTGCGATCTTCCCTTCATCGAGCACGATGATTTGATCGGCATCCATTACCGTACTGACGCGCTGAGCGACGATCAAGACGGTCGAATCCGTTGTCTCCGTACGCAGCGCCTGACGCAACAAGGCGTCTGTTTTGAAGTCAAGCGCGGAGAAGCTGTCGTCAAAGATATAGATGTCCGCTTTTCTAACCAGGGCGCGCGCAATCGACAGACGCTGCTTTTGCCCGCCGGACACGTTGGTCCCGCCCTGCGCGATCATGGAGTCGTAGCCGTCCTTCATCTCCGCGATGAATCCGCTCGCCTGCGCGATGCTGGCGGCATGCCACACTTCTTCGTCCGTTGCTGTTTTTTTGCCATAGCGGATGTTATCGGCGATGGTTCCGGTGAACAGGACCGCTTTTTGCGGCACGAAGCCGATTTTTTGGCGCAGCGCGTCTTGTGCCATCTCGCGCACATCGACGCCATCCACCAGCAAGCTGCCGCTGTCGATGTCATAGAAGCGCGGGATCAGGCTGATCAACGTCGTTTTCCCTGAGCCGGTCCCGCCGATGATCGCCGTTACCTCCCCTGGCTTGGCGGTAAAGGTGATGCCGGACAATGCGGGCTTTTCCGCACCTGGATAGCTGAAAACAACATCCTTGAACTCGACGAGCCCATGAGAAGCTCCTGCTTCCTTCACATCGGCAGCATCCGTAATGTCCGGCTCCATCTCGAGCACCTCGTTGATCCGCACGGCAGATGCTTGCGCGCGCGGGATCATCACGAACATCATCGACACCATGATCAGCGAAAACAAGATTTGCATCGCATACTGGATGAAGGCCATCAGGTCGCCCACTTGCATGTGCCCGTTGTCGATGCGGATCGCGCCGAACCAGACGATCGCAATGATCGAAACGTTCATGACCAGCATCATCGTCGGCATCAGGGCAGCCATGATTTTGTTGACTTTGATTGCCGTATCCGTCACGCCGCTGTTGGCTTCCGTGAAGCGTTTTTTCTCATAGTCCAGCCGATTGAAGGAGCGGATCACCCGAATGCCGATCAGCCCCTCGCGCACGACCAGATTCAATTTGTCCAGCTTGCCCTGCATGATTCGGAACAGCGGAATCCCTTTGCGCACAACCAAAAAAATCGCGCCGACCAATACCGGAATGACCACGACAAAGACGAGCGACAGCTTGGCGTCTTTGCTGACGGCCATCACGATGCCGCCGATACACATCATCGGCGCCATAACCATCATGCGCAGCATCATCGTCAGCACTTGCTGCACCTGCGTGATGTCGTTGGTTGTACGCGTGATCAGCGAAGCCGTGCCGATTTTATCCACTTCATGCAGCGAAAAGCTTTCCACGCGCGCAAACACCTTGCCGCGCAAAATTTTGCCGAACCCGGCTGTAGACTGGGCTGACAACAAGCTTGCGCCGATCGAACAGAACGCACCCGCTGCCGCAACCAGCAGCATGAAGGCGCCGATTTTGAGGATGTACGGAATATCCCCTTTCACCACGCCGATGTCGACGATGTCAGACATCAAGGTCGGCAAAAACAATTCCGCGAACGATTGCAGAAAAACGAACAGCAAGATCACAGCCACCTGCAACCGGTATGGCTTGAGCAAACGGAAAAGCTTGGTCATTCGTCTTCCTCACCTCCATGCATACGCATCGGGTCAATGCCCGCCTCGCGCTGATGAAAATAGTCTGATGCTTTTTGCAACAGCTCAGACAAACGGTTGCTGTCTTCTTCTCCAAGATACTCGATCAGACCGTTCATCCGGGTATGAAGCGCTTCTATCGCCTTTTTCGTGACAGCCTCCCCGAACTCCGTCAGCTTGATGCCGACGGCACGACGATCGGCTGGATCGATGTTGCGTTCGACCAGCCCATCCGCTTCAAGGCTTTTGATCAGCTGGGTGATGGTCGGTGAAGTCACCTGCAGACGCTTGCTGATGTCCGAAACTTTCATGACCGGATTTTCCGGGGTAACATTTTTGTGAAGGCAAAACAGCACCCTGAGTTCGCTCGGCTTGCATCCTTCGATCGAGCGCAATTGCCACGATGCTTTGCGGAATTGCATGAGAGATTGCAGCAGCTTTTGTGCTGTTGGATGATGTTCCAAAGACATGTTTTCCACCTCAACTACATAATTAGGTTTGCAACTAATTTGTAATACAATTATTTAAGCAAACTAATTATATGGAGCGGCTCTCGCTGCTGTCAATCGTTTTTTTGCCTACCGGTTACCTTTGCGAATCAGGCTCCACTCCATGATGACCAGATTCAAAATGATCCCCAGCCAGATGTTGACCTGCAAAATAGCATCGATCATCCGGGCAATGCCGGCGGTTCCCGGCAGCCCTTTTGCCGCCACGTAGAACAGGATGCACACAGGCACAGCGAGCCGCGCAGTAACCGCCACCAGCGTGATTCCGTAGCTGCGCATCATCCAGACGCGATGCCCCGCCACATCCCCCTGTCGAATGGTCCGGTAGCCGCGCCACGCCGTCAGCAGCCATAGCGCAGACAGCGTGACGAACGCCATCTGTTTGGTGAAGCTGCCATCGTGGAAAGCGACCGCAAGCCCCGTTGCGCCGCTGACCAAGATCGAAGCCAAATACACGCTGCCCAAAAGCCGGTGCAGCGGCAGCCGGGTCTTGCACAATCTCGCCAAAAATTGAAACGGCCCTGTCAAAAGCGCGATCAGTGCGGTAAAAATGTGCACCACAAGAAGCGGATAATGCAGCGGGTATCCTGTGTCCAGCTTGATCCTGCTCAGTGCCGGATCGAGCGTCGCATAAGGTGCAGCGGCAGCCAGCCCGACGATCACGATCACTGCAAAAAGGATCATCCGACCGACGCTCCCTTTTTTTCGTTTCATCACACACGTCCCTTCCCGGTATGCCGTACCGAATTTCTTTCACCATGGTAGCCGCCAGACCTTACGTGCCCCTTATGCAAATCGAAAAAATTTCTTAAAAGTTGCCACAAAAAAATCCCAGCCTGCCTGCATGCACAGACGGCTGGGAAATTGTTTTTGCCTGTTTCGTTTTTACGCTGGGCTTGTGGTCGCTTACGCTTCCACAGCCTGCTCATTGTGTTCATGGAATGCTGCCGTATCCAGCTCTTTTGTCGCTTTGCTGGTAAGAATGCCCGTCGTCATGCTTCCGCTGACGTTCAAGGCGGTGCGGCCCATATCGATCAGCGGTTCAACCGAGATCAACAAACCCGCCAAGCCTACAGGCAGATTCAAGGTGGAAAGCACCAGAAGAGCGGCGAATGTTGCGCCACCGCCGACGCCCGCCACCCCGAAGGAGCTGATGGCAACGACCGCGATTACGGTCAAGATGAAGGCCGGTGTAAACGGATCGATCCCTGCAGTCGGTGCGATCATGATAGCGAGCATCGCAGGATATACACCTGCGCAGCCGTTTTGGCCAATCGACAGACCGAGCGATCCGGCAAAGTTGGCAATCCCTTCAGGAACGCCAAGCGATTTTTGCGTTTTGACATTGAGCGGCAAAGCTCCTGCACTCGTACGCGATGTGAAGGCAAATGTGAGAACAGGCAGCGACTTTTTCACATACGTAACCGGATTGAGACCTGCTACGGTCAGCAAGAGCAGATGAATGATGAAGACGACGATCAATGCTGCATAAGAAGCGACGACGAACTTGCCGAGGTTCCAGATCGCATTGTAATCGCTGGTTGCCGCAACGCGCGTCATGATCGCCAAAATGCCGTATGGCGTCAGACGCAGGATAATCGTAACGACACGCATGACGATCGCGTACAAGGAATCGACCATGCTGGCGAACAGAGCGGCTTGCTCCGCGTTTTTCCGTTTTACGCCCAAGTAAGCCAAACCGATGAATCCGGCAAAAATGACGACCGCGATGGTCGATGTTGCGCGTTCACCCGTGAAATCCTGGAATGGATTTGCCGGCAGCAGCTCGACGACTTTTTGCGGGAAGGTCATGTCCTGAATGCCTTCCATTTTCTTGACCAGCGCATCGGCGCGGGCGGCTTCCGTCTCGCCTTGCGTGATTTGGCCAGCCTGCAAATTGAATGTATACGCGCTGGTGATCCCGACCGCTGCCGAGACAGCCGTGGTTCCAACCAGCAGAGCGATCACCAGCGTGCTGATTTTCCCGATGTTTTGCGTCAGCTTCATTTTGGTGAAAGCCGAAACGATGGATACGAAGACGAGCGGCATGACGACCATTTGCAGCAGTTTGACATAACCGTTACCGACGATGTTGAACCAGTCAATGGACGTTTTCAGCGCATCGGACTTGCCGTAGGCGCTGTGCAGAACCAGCCCGAAAATGATACCTGCTCCCAGTGCGATGAACACACGCTTGGAGAACGACACATGTTTCTTTTGCAAAGCGTACAAACCAACAATGAGAGCGAGCATGAAAATAATATTTACCAGTATGAGCAATGTTGCCACCGGAGTTCCCCTCCACTTCCGAAACGTAATGGTCTCTCTTTTGTATATCCTTATTAAAATACGATAATTCCTATCTGTCAAGTAGGATTAATGCTTTTCTTTACCAAAATTTTTTTTCCGTGGTCTTCGTCTATGCATGTCAGAGCCGATTTTCATACGATAAACCAATTGCACCGATAACGAGAGGAGGCGCATTGATGAATCCGATTGATTATCACAGACAGCGTATGCAGCATCATTTGAACATGGCCCATCACTTCAGCACCATGCGGATGCACGAGCAGCATGGGCATCGCGTACATGGCCAACGTTATCACAGCTTGGCCGAGCATGAACACTACCACCGGATGCGCGCGTACCATCACCGGCGGATGATGGAGCACTACCGGCAGCAGCAGCCCCACCGACGTGGTATGCAATAAGAAAAAAAGGCATGTATTCCTCGTGGGATACATGCCTTTTGTCATCGTATAAAAATTCAGCTATGGGTCACTTGAACAGCGCTTTTCCATTGAACGGTTTTTTGCATCTCGGCCATCGCCGGCTGTCCGATCAAACCGAGGCGCCACAGCGCGATCCCTTTTAACCCGTACCGTTTGGCCAGCCCGATCTTGCTGTTGACGGACTGCGCATTTTCGCTGCCCATGGAAATCCCGAGCAGCAGCTTGTCTTTCGGCACTTGTCCAACCGCGAGCTTGATCGCTTCGTTAACCCGGTCCAACGGCTCTGGCTGCTTTTCATTCTCGTAGGCGTACGCCATCACGACGATGAGATCGGCGATTTTGCCTAGCGTTGCGTAATCATAGCCTTTAAACGCCCCGTTTTGCGGATGCAGCGCCAGGGCAAGCTGAATGCCGCTCGGATGCAGTTTTGCAGCAAGCTGGCTTACGAATTCGTTGTATTTCTGCTTGACCTGCGGGTTGTCGTCATTCATTCCCAGTCCCTCGAAATCGAGGACAACCCCGGCAAAACGTTTTTCTTCCACAAGCTTGCGGATGTTGTGGATCGCGCGGTCACGCAAGTCTTTCGTTTCCAAAAGCTTTGTCAGCTCTCCTGCCGCATCCCCTGCGTATACCATCAGGAAAGGGGCTGTCCCCTGGCCAGCGGCGGCATCAATGATTCCTTCCGGCGTCGTGTCGCCTGCCGCCTGCGGCCAATAAAAGTCTTTTCCGTTTACCGTCACGTTGCCATCCGCGTCGATCCGGCTCCAGCCGAACGCCACCGAATCAAAGCTTGGGATGAGCGCCCGCTCTGCAAAGGACGAAATCGCTTGACACTCCCCACGCCTAAAGGCAGGGGATTCTTGGGTAATCCCTCCTAACGAGGGGAAATTCACCAAGCTATCCCTGTGTGCCCCACAGTTCAGTTGGCTATGCCAACAATCTAAGTCCTTCTCGCTCAATATTGATGGCAGCATTTTGGTCACGGTCATGTTGGACACCGCAGTTTGGACATGTCCATTGTCGCATTTTCAGGTTTTTCACGTCTTTGTTACGGTAGCCACAGGTAGGGGTGGAACAGAGTTGGCTAGAAGGGAATTGTTTCCCGACAATCGAGATTGTTCTGCCATACCATTGCGCCTTGTACGCCAGCATCGTCCGAAACATAGACCATGACGCATCTGCAATGGATTTTGCTAATTTGTGGTTTTTGACCATATGATTTACTTGCAAGTCCTCCAAACAGATCACTTGGTTTTCGTTGATAAGCTTGGTTGACAATTTATGCAGGAAGTCATTGCGGGTATTTGCGATTTTTTCATGGAGTCGTGCTACTTTGATACGTGCTTTGTCACGGTTTTTACTGCCTTTTTGTCTGCGGGATTGAATCCGTTGCCACTTGGCCAATTGTTTTTCATACTTGCGATAGTATTTGGGATTTCCCACTTTCTCACCAGTAGAGAGAATCGCAAAATCCTTGATACCAAGATCAACTCCGACTGTCTGTTCGATTTTTGGTAGTGGCTGAATCTCTGTTTCACAAAGAACAGATACAAAGTATTTCCCTGCGGGACTGCGTCTGATCGTAGCGGAAAGGATGCGCCCTTCCACTTCTCTGGACTTGGCAAATGAAACCCATCCAAGTTTGGGAAGTTTGATGCGATTCCCATCCACTTTGATGTTCATCTTGCATGTGTAGGATTGCTTTGGATTCTTCTTGCTTTTGAATTTGGGATAGCCTTTTTTCTCCTTGAAAAATTTTTTGTACGAGGAATCCAAATCTTTCAGGGTGGATTGTAGAGCAGTAGAATCTACTTCTTTCAACCATTCAAACTCTTTTTTTAGTTGAGTTAACATAGCCGAACAGTCGTTGTAATTCAGCGTTTTCTTTTCTTGTTCGTAAGCCTCTTTTCGTTTCACAAGAAAGTGATTGAATACAAAGCGCGTGCATCCGATTGTTTTGTTAATGAGGATGGCTTGTTCTTTATTTGGGTACAAACGAAACTTGTACGCTTTGTGCAAATTCAATCACCCCTTTCTTTTTGAGACTCAATGTATTTCTTCATCACATCAGGGAGCCTGTTTTTTAGATGCCTAAATTCCATCCGCAACACTCTCGATGTATAGCCCTTCAAATGTTTGGCAACTCGGTGAATTCCAAATTGCGGATCGCATTTGATGAGCAAATGAACGTGATCAGGCATGATTTCCATTTCAACAATTTCAGTACGTAGTTCGATTGCCTTTTCAAGAAACAACTCTTTTAACCGAATGTCTACTGGCTCTGTTAAAAACTTTTTTACGATACTTCGGGCAAAAGCCAACGTGATAGTTACAGTCAACTACGATATTGTGGTCACTCTCCACTGATCTACTCAAAACCATCATCTATGGTTAATAATACCACTAGACATTTTATCTAATGCAAGCATTCAAAAAAAGAACACTATTTCGTTTGCTCTTAGCCCCCCCCCTACAGGAGATGCAGAGAAATTTGCCTTATATCCCCATAGCTAAAACAAGGGTTTTACGGCACGAATGATAAAATCCCATGGTGTAGAGATCCTCTTGCGCTGAGGCGATGGTGACGGTCCGGGTGGCGCCGTTCCAGTTCACATGGGCCCCAAACCGCTGGCTGAAAAAGCTGAGCGGCACCAGCGTGTAACCTTTCTGCTCCACCGGACTTACCGGCAGCTGCACGGGAACGCCGTTCACCGTCGCTACCGGATTGTTCAGCTGCAGCACGACCGTGGTCTTCTTTTGGCTCGTCTGCTTGCTCGCCGTGATCGTGCTGGTCGCCCCGTCCCATTCGACCGTGATGCCGATCGCCTCTGCGATTGCCCGGAACGGCACCATGTTATACCCTTTCATGTTGGTTGGCTCGATAAAGAAGCTGAGCGGATGCTGTAATGGAAGTGAGGGGATTTGGTCAAGAAAATTACGCAAAAGCGGTTACAATGCCTGCTGGGGGTCGGGGTGAACGGCTTTCGAGAAAAAAACTGCCGTCCCACATAATAGGACGGCAGCTAGCTTGAATTGGTTACTCTTCTTCCTTCTGATAAACGATCTTGCCGTCCATCATGGTCAGGGAGACTTTGGTGTCGCGGATTCGCTCCGGCGGGATGGCAAACAGGTTTTGGTCGAGCACCACGATGTCGGCGAGCTTGCCGGCTTCCAGCGTGCCCAAATCGTGCTCGCGGAAGTTGCTGTAAGCGGCACCCGACGTGTATGCGCGCAAGGCATCGGCCATGCTGATCCGCTCTTCCGGATTCCAGCCGCCTTCCGGTTGGCCGTCGTTATGCAGACGGGTCACGGCGCGGTACAGCTCCGTGATCGGATCGAGTCCGACCACCGGGAAGTCGCTGCCGAACGCGAGTGTTGCCCCGGATTTTTGCAGGCTGTTGATCGGCCAGGTACGGCGGCTTCGCTCTGGGCCAAGACGCGCCAAATACGTATGTCCGGCAAACGTGTCGGATGCCAGATGCTCCGGCTGAATCGATGGAATCACGCCAAGCTCACTGAAGCGGGGCAGATCGTCTGGATGCAGCACTTCGATATGCTCGATCGTATGGCGCGAATCGCGCGCCCCGTTCTGCCGCTGCGCTTCCGCGAAACAATCCAGTCCCAGGCGAACGGCCGCATCGCCGCACGCATGATAGCGGATGCGGAAGCCTTCGCGGTCAGCCTGCACGGTCCAATCCTCAATGACATGCTTCGGAATGAGCGTGTCCCCGCACGTATCGGGACGATCCGCGTACGGCTCGAGCAAATAGCCTGTATACGTCGTCGGCACGCCATCCAGGAAATTTTTCAAACCGGCGAACTGCAGCTTCTCGGAACGGTACGTTTCACGCAGCTTCCGCGGTTTTTCCAGATCGCCGTCCAGCTCGGTCAAAAAGTGGATGCGCACGGTCAGCCGGTCCATCTCCTCGAACTGCCGGTACATGTCGAGATCGCCAAGCTCCATCGTCACCAGCGGGAACATGTCGCCCACCGAGGTGACGCCAAGCTGTGCCGCATGGTCGAGGAACCCTTGCAAAAGGCTGATCCGACGCTCGGTCGGGAATTCGAATGCCTGTTTGGCCAACGCCATCGCCGTTTCGTACAGGAAGCCCGTCGGCTCGCCGTTCTCGTCGCGCGCAATCTCGCCAAACGGCGGGTCAGGCGTGTCGCGCGTAATGCCAGCCAGCTCAAGCGCTTTGCTGTTGAGCCATGCCCCGTGGCACTCCGCGTTGAACAAAAATACCGGACGGTCCGGAATATACTTGTCCAGCGTCGAGCGATGCGGCAGCTTTTTTTCATCCCAGTGAACATGGTACCAGCTGAAACCGATCACCCATGGATACTCCGGATGCTCATCCGCATACGCCTTGACCATTTGAGCGGTTTCTTCCTCCGATTTGGCCGACAGCAGATTGATGCATTGTTGTTCCAGGCTTCCCAGCAGCACATGCACGTGGAAGTCGTGGAACCCCGGCATGATCAGCTTGTCTTCATAAGCCAGCACCTTTGTCTCAGGTCCCACCAACGGACGAATCTCGTCCTCCGTCCCGACGGCCAAAATCCGGTTGCCCGCGATCGCCACCGCTCCCGGGCTCGGTGCATCCCCATAACCGGTGAAGACCGCGTTGCTCGTGAGGACGATTTCGGCTGCCTTTCCTTGCAAATCTCCCATTCCATTCACTTCCTCATTGATCGATCTAGTGCGATTTCAGCTCATTCCAAATGCGGTCGAGCTGCGAGATTTTGTCTCCCACATCGCCTGCATATTCCCCGCGCTGCAAGTCTTCTTTCGTCGGATAGATGATCGGATCTTTCTTGATCGAGTCATCGAGCAGCTCCTGGGCTTTGATATTCGGGTTCGTATACGGAATCTCTTTGGAAATTTCCGCGCTGATTTCCGGTCTCAGCAAGAAGTTCATGAACGCTTCTGCATTTTCTTTGTTTTTTGCCCCTTTTGGAATCACGAAGTTGTCCATCCACAGGATGACGCCTTCCTTCGGATAAACCGCTTTGATCGCCGGCACTTCTTTTTGGGCCAGCGCAGCCTCTGCGCCATATACCAAGCCGACGGTTGCTTCCCCGTTGATCAGCAGCGTTTTCGGGCTGTCGCTGTCAAACGCCTTGATATTTGGCAAAAGGTCGACAAGCATGCTCTTCGACTTTTGCAGCACGGCATCGTCCGTCTCATTCATCGATTTGCCTTGCATCTGGTTGGTCATCCCGATCAGGCCGCGCATATCGTCAACAACGACGACGGAGTTTTTGAATTCAGGCTTCCACAGGTCGGCATAGCTTGTAACCGGTGTTTTCACTTTATCCGTGTTGACGGCCAAAACGATGTTGCCCGCCAAATACGGGATGGAGAATTCATTTTTCGGGTCAAACGCTTTTTTTACATAATCCGGGCCGATGTTGCTGAAGTTCGGCACCTTGTTCAAATCTATCGGATCAAGCAGCTGCTGCTTGCTCATGATATCCACCATGTAGCTGGTCGCGACCGCAACGTCATAGACGCCATTGCTTGCAGTCAGCTTGGCCAGCATCTCCTCGTTGGACGAGTAGGTGCTGTAGTTCACCTTGATGCCCGATTCTTTCTCGAACTGCTTGATTACGGATTCAGGCAAATAATTGGACCAGTTAAACACGTTCAATTCCTTCGATTTGCTTTCCTCGCCTGCCGGTGCGGCGCTGTTGCCGCAGCCTGCTGCAAGCGCAAGCACCCCTGCCAGCGCAAGTGCCAACCATTTGGTGCGCGTTGCCATTTTTTTCATTCCACATCCTCACTTTCTGTTTTCGATGTTGTCATGCGATCGCAAGCGATCAGCATGTCCCCCTCTATTTTTGAAAGCGCTTTCTTGCGCTTACATTTCATAAGCGCCATGTGCTCTCTTCCCCAGTTTACCGGATGCACGTATCTACACATCAAGCGCGTAATCGACCGCTTTTTCACAAAAACATAGGGTTAACCCCACGTTTCTAGTATAATAGAAAAGAGGAAAGGGAGGCGTGTCAAAAAGTGAGAATCGGCGCATTCGCCAAGCAATTTTCCGTCACAATCGAAACCATCCGCTATTATATGGAGCTGGGGTTGTTGATCCCGGTCAAGCAGGATGCCCAATACCGCTTCCATGACGGCTGTGTCGATGACATGAACTGGATTCTGGAACTGAAGCAGCTGCGCTTTTCCATGCAGGACATCCAAAAAATCATGTCGTTCAAACGCATCTCGCAGTTCGCCGACAATGACGATTTGGAATATTTCGTCGGCTTGCTGCAAGAGCAGAAACAGCTTTTGCAGGAGGAAAGCTCCCAGCTCAACCGATCGATCGCCCTGCTGGAGGAAAAAATTCGGACAACGCGCAAGCTGGACCCTCCCGCGCTGCAAACAGGCGTCCCATTGTCGTTCATTCCGCTGCTCGCCTGTCCGTCGTGCAACCAGCCGCTCGCGCTCGAAAACGCCTCTTTATTCGGGCAGCATCTGCTGGAGGCAAGGCTCCACTGCCGCTGCGGCTACTTCGCCGAAATCAAGGAAGGCATCCTGCTCACCTCTTCGGTGGCAGCTTCCCCGATGCAAGATTATTTCATTTATGATCAGGATATTTTCCCGGAGCTGTCACCCGGCTGGATCAGCCTGATGGAAAAAGGCAGCCAGTGGATTTACACATCGCTGCAGCAAAACATGGGACCGCACCAGATCATGCTGCAAACCAATGTCGAAGTCTACGTATTTCCGCCCAAATATTTGGCCCAGCTGCCGCCGGATACGCTCTATGTGTTTACGGCCAACAGCCTGATGATGCTGAAAAAGCTGAAAGGAAAGCTTGAGCATCTCAATCCCAGGCTCCAGGTGCTCTACATCGTCAACAACGACCTGCGGCTTCCGTTGCAAAACGGCTGCATCAGCCTTGTCATCGATACGCTCTCGTTCAACGATTTTTCCCTGTATGCCGATTCCTGGCCGCTGGCGCACTTGCTGCCGTATTTGCAGGACGACGCGCGAATTTTCGGCACCTATATGTACTACCAGCATCAATCGCGCTCGCTGCAAAACCTCCATGCGCTCTATCCGGACAGCCATCCGCAAAATTTGGAGCCGGACTATATCGCCAATCAGCTGCTTGCCAACGGCTTTTCGGCTTGTATGCGAGAAGAGCTGGGATCGTTGACCGAACCGGGGCGCTATCTGGATTACCATCTGGACCAGGACCGGCTGTACCTTGCCTCGTATCAAGCGGTACACCGTTGTCACAAGTAGGCATCAGTTTTTGTGAACCAGTTGCTGCTCTTTCCCTGCAGCCACCTCTTCCATACTGCCGGCAGCAGCATATGCATGCGGAAATTGAATGCAGAACAGCGTTCCTTTGCCCGGCTTGCTCTTGATCGTGATCGTGCCGTTCATCTTTTTGATGATCGTAAACGAAACCATCGTGCCCAAGCCGGTTCCTTTTTCTTTTGTCGAATAGTATGGCGTGCCGAGTCGCTGGATCTGTTCCTCTGTCATGCCGACCCCGGTATCGCGAATCTCGATCACCACCATTCCCTCGCGCTTCTTCGCGGAAATGGTGAGGGAGCCGCCATCCTGCAGCGCCTCTATCGCATTTTTGCCGATATTGATCAGCGCTTGCCTGAATTTGTGCCGGTCGCCCACGATTTGCATGTTCTCTTCCGAGTCGATATTCGTTTCGATCTGCGTATTGTTATAGTTGGCATAAGTCAGCAGCACATTCGAGAAATAGCGGATTTCATCCTGGATCTGAATGAGTTCCACGGTTTCCGGATCAGGCTTGGCCAAGGAAAGGTAATCGGTGATGATCATCTGTGCCCGATCCAATTCTTCAAGCGAAATTTTTTGATAAAATCCGCGCTTTTCCGCACTGATTCCGTCCGCCCCCAGCAACTGGATGAACCCGCGTACCGTTGTAAGCGGATTGCGGATTTCGTGAGCAACCGCCGCGGCCATTTCGCTGACGATTTTGGCTTTTTCGCTGCGCACCATCTCTTCTTGCAAATGGTAATACCGCATCAAAAATTCCATGCAAAAGACGAAGATTCCCACCAGCAAGCCTTGGATCGCATAGCTTACGATCGTCTCCGGCACGCTGTTTAGGAGCAGGCCCACCTTGTTGGTTACCGAAAGATACACACCAAAGGTTATGAGCTTGATCGATGTGCACAGAAAAACGGCGATGATGATCTTTTGGTACGGCTTGCTGGTCTGATATTTTTTCCACAGCAGCGCAACGATGGCCAGGCTGGGCAAAAGGGCGAGCGCATAAAGCAGGTTCAACGGTTGGCCCAGCACATAGCGGTAGCAGATGACGATAACGTACAGGATGACAGAGTTGAGCGGGCCGCCGTACAAACAGCCGACCGTCAGCGGGATGGAGCGAAAATCGTACGTGACGCCCTTTATCATCAGCGGAAAAGACATCGTTACAACGATGGCAAAGGAAAACATGCACCCCACCAAAAATCGGTAGAGCCAGGGACGATCCTTTGTCTGGTAAATGAATGGATACAGGACAAGCGGGGAAAAAACGATGAACGTGTTCAGCAAAAAATCTTTGAAGTAAACAATCATGGCAGACCCCCATAACAATATCCAGTTGACCGGCTGCAATGCTCATTATTTCTTTGCTCAACCTGCTCATATTGTAGAATATTGGGGGTGCGAATTAATAGATTTTTTTTACTCGAATGAAAGAAATTAGAAGAGGCGGATGCGCTACAAAATGGAGAACGGAGCAGGCTGCTTCTCCACCTCTGTCTTGCCATTTTTCAGCAAACGCACGGTGATTTTTCCCCTGTATAGCCCAGGCTTGCCTCCCTCGATATAGCCACAAAGCAGCACCTCTCGCTCACGTTGCTGGGACGACGTGTATGTCACGGTGCCCTCCCCCTTATGTTCGCTAATATCCAGCACAACCGTGTGCACTCCGCCTGTGACAAACGGCGGAATCGTCTCGCGCTGATTGAAATACTCGACAGCTGCCCCGTTGACCGTTTGCCCGCTCTCATTGACGATGACCACCACGATGTTATTCCCGAATGGGCTTGTTTTGACGGAACAGACGATGAGGAATGCGATTAGGAGAACCCCTCCGGCAAGCCAGACAGCTGTTTTCCGGTTCATGGCTGGCAATCGTCCAGTATGGCAATATACTGCGGCTCCACCCGATCGGCGAGCCAGACCATCTCGTTCCCGTGGTAAAACAAGACGCCGTCACGCCATGCTTTCCATGCATCAATGCGCAAGATGACAGGTTGTTCATCCCGTCTTTCCCCAACCTGCTGCGCAGTCCCGATCTCATCGGAGAGATGCACATACTGTCTTCCTTTTGGCAGCAAACCTGATTTTAGAATCGACGGGACGAAATGGCGCGGTGTCCCATGGTACAAAAATTCAGGCGGTTGTTTCGCTTCCTTGGTGATTTTTTGCGGAGCGGAATGCCCGTAGAGTGCCCGGATTTTCCCGTCCCGGATCTCATGGCGCTTTTTTTCCGATCGCGCAATCATCGTGTGCAAATCCGCTTCTGTCAGCGTTCTCCATTTCGGCTGCTTGCGCAATGCACCTAGCACATGTTCCACCGCAACCCAGCCCTGTTCATCCAACTCCAAACCGTACTCCTGCGGGGCATGTCGCAGCGCGTACGACAGCTCCTTGCTCACTTTTTGGTAATCCATCGTTTCACCTCACTCTTTTTGACCCTGTCACTTCCACACCCAATAACGCGCTGCCCCTTTTGTCATCAAGGTGTAGCGCTCCACATCTGTCACGTATTTTTGCAGCTCCTTCTTCGCTAACGAATCGCTCATGCCGTCCGGTACCAAAAACCCTTCAAACTCCACGTCCTGAACACCCGCGCGGAAAGAATGGACGAACTCCTCGGAGCCGACATAGTACAATGCGATTTTTCCCTGCCATTCAATGGAATAGCGACCGTCGGCTTCCCGGCTGAATGTAAACCGGTGGTCGGCTGCCGCATCATGGCCCAACAAATATATGTGGAAAGCCCGCTCTTCAAAATCATACGTTTCAAGCGGGTCGGCGCGGAGGACAGTTTGCGTAAGGCACGTGAAATCGAACGGCTCCGCCGCAGATCCGACCATGAAGCCCCCGTCTCCCCATTCTGTGGATGAAAGCGTACAACTGTGGTAGTTATTCCAGACAATCTTGGACGCCCAATCGCTCTCAACGTCTTCGTCTTCTTCATCCTCATCATCTTGATCGTCTGCATAATAATCATCCGACTCCAGATGAAAATCGAACCACAGTCCGCTTTCCGGCTCCAATCGTCCACTCCATGCGAAAGCCTTGATCCGGTGCCCATCCGGCCACGGATTTCCGGCAAAATAGATGCGATTCATGTACGTTCCCTCCAACTCATTCTCGTTGATTCCTGCCCGCTACCAATCATACAACATCACAGGAATATTCTGTATCCTGCAAAAGGCCGCAAAAAAAGCAGCCTTGGCCTGCTCACGCGTTGCATGAATGTTTGGTTGTCTAGCAAAGACTGACCGGTTTGCTTAAACACATGCTCGGTGCCGTCCCAGACATTTTTCACTTCAAATCCGGCTCATTTTTTCCTATAATTACACCTTAGCAATTCGCAGAACATCCTGTCCTGGGGTGAATGGACAGATCGATGACGATTGGCCCAAATTGTACTTGTCTGGAGAGTGGGCATGAAAACGTTTGCCGTTTATTTACTGATGGTTCTGATCATTTCGTGCAATGCGCCGCTATCAGCCTGGGCAACGAATCTTGATAGGAATGCAGCGCTTGACAAGCGGGATTTGCAGCAATGGAATCCTCAAGAGGACGGGGTCGTTACCTTGGACGGACCTTGGGCGTTTTACTGGAATCGCTTGATGGAGCCCGGCGATTTCACGGATGGCTCGCCTGGGGGTGCATGGACGGTTACGATTCCGGCTCAATGGGAGTCTTATTCGGTAGGCGGACAGGCATTGGCGAATGAAGGCTATGCCACGTATCGCATGAAGTTCGTTTTATCTGCCGAGGCGGCCGGGCAACCGCTCGGCCTGTATGTCAATAATGTCGCCAGCGCCTACCGACTCTGGATCAACGGCAAGCCACTGAATGGCCTCGGTATCGTCGGCACCGATGCCGCGAGCATGGTTCCACGAAACTACCCGAAGGTATACTTCTTTCTGCCGCGTCCGGGCGATAACGAATTGGTCATCCAGGTTTCCAATTTCGTTCAGCGCACAGGCGGGATTTGGGAGAGCATCGACATGGGGGCTGCAGAAGAGATCGCATCGCTGCACAGAAACCGGATTATGGTCTGGACATTTGTGACAGGATGCTTGCTGCTCATGACGGTGTACACGCTCTTCCTCTACTTGTTACGCAAGCAGGAGCGTGCCGCCTTATGGTTCGGCCTGATTTGTCTGGCCATTTGCACAAGGTCCTCCCTGCTGGGTGAATCGTTCGTTTACGTCCTGTTCCCAGGGCTTTCGTGGGAATGGGGAGTCAAGCTGGAATATTTGTCGGAAATCGTCACGATCCTCAGTTTGGCAGCCTTTGTCAATAAGCAGTATCCGCAGGATGCGATTTTGCGGATCTTCCCTTTGTTTGCCGCCGGCTTGGGCGCTTTCGGGGCTTTTGTGCTCGCAACGCCAGCCAAGGTGTACACGCAGCTGATGGTCCCGTACATTATCGTGCTGCTGCTTCCCGTCTTTCTTTACGTCATGTACATCTACATTCGCGCTGCGCTGCGCCGACGAACAGGCTCGCGCTCCAACATGATCGGCTTTCTCGTTTTCTTTCTCACCGTCATTCATGAAATTTTCTATTATACCGGCTTCGTCGCGTTCGGCGGGCTCGTTTCGTTCGGGCTGCTGTTTTTTCTGCTGACCCAGCTGTTGAACTTATCCTTCTTGTTCACGCGGGCTGTTACCCAGTCGGAATTGCTGTCGATCGAGCTGAACAAAGTCATTGCATCGCAGGAAGAGACGATCAGGCAGCGGACTTCCTCCCTCCAGGCGTTGAATCTGCAGCTGGAGCAGGGAAATCAGGAGCTGAGCCGGATCGAAACGATACGCAGCACCTTGCTGGCGGAAGTCCATCATGACTTGTCGACCCCGCTCACAGCGATAAAAGGCTTTTCCAAAGCCATTGCGACAGGTGTCGTATCGGAGGAGGAAGCGCCGCTTTATGCCGGCCGCATCTACGATCGGAGTCTGATGCTGGAGAAGCTGATCGACAACGTCGTCGAATTAAGCCAATTGAAAACCGGTGACATTCAGCTCGAGCTTGCGGAAGTGCCCATCCTGCCCTTCTTACGCCAATTACGTCACCGTTACGCCGCCGAGACGAGTGCACAAGGAATCACATTGATCTGGGAAGAACCGCTTTTTTCGCTGCCCTCTACCAAGGAGCTGCTGGTTACGTTGGACCGGTTCCGCTTCGAGCGCGTTTTTGCCAACTTGATTTCCAACGCGGTGAAATACACCCGCGGCGAAGGTGTCATTCGGATATGGGCAGAATTGTTGCCAGCCTTCGCTTCGGATAACGGTCATGTCATCATCCATATTACCGATACCGGCATCGGTATCCCGGAATCCGAGCTTCCTCACATCTTCAAACGCCGCTACCGGATCGCCGGCAGTCAGCACGCAAAAAGCGGAAGCGGCCTTGGGCTTGCGATTTGCGCGGAAATCATGGCACGCCATCAGGGCGAAATTGGCGTAAGCAGCAAGCTGGGCGCTGGAAGCGACTTCTTCCTTACGCTTCCTGCAAAAATCGGGGATGCCCCTGCTGACACGAATCACCTTGGCGAAGGAGGAGAACATGGAGACGACCATTCTGCTGATTGAAGACGATCCCGATATTTGCGAGCTAGTCGGTATTTATTTGCGGAAGGAAGGGTTCCGCCTTGATGTCGCAAGGACTGCGGAGCAAGGACTCAGCCTGTTTCAACGTTCAACCTACGATCTGCTCATTTCGGACATTATGCTGCCCGGACTCGATGGTCTGGCGCTGGTGCAGATGCTCCGCAGCCGTTCGGACATTCCGATCATTTTTTTAACCAGCAAAAAAAGCCCGCAGGATATTGTGGCCGGATTGAACATGGGCGGTGACGATTATGTGACGAAGCCGTTTGAGCCAGAGGTGCTCGTGGCGCGCGTACAAGCGGGGCTTCGGCGCTATCGGTCGCGCCCGAAGGCGAACGACAGCGCCGAAGTTTGGCAGGACGGACGGCTGATCATCCACAAGAAGCGACTGGAGGTGCTCGTGGACAACCAGCCGGTCACCTTGTCTGCCAAGGAGCTTCAGCTACTGCTCTATCTCCTTGAGCATCCAAGGCGCGTGTTCAGCGTGGGCCAGCTTTACGAACGAATCTGGGGCTTAAACGGTATGAGCGACGAACGAACGGTCATGGTCCATATCCACAACCTTCGCAAAAAAATCGAAGCAGACCCGGCAAACCCGAAATACATCGTGACGATCCGCGGATTCGGCTATAAATTCGGAGTTGAGCCATAAAAGCCAAAAGCCCCAAGCGTATCATACAGCTCGGGGCTTTTGGCCATTTTACGTTTTTACGGATTAATTGGTCTTTTACCAACAGGAGGTTTGGAACCGATTTTCCAATCTCCGCCTTTCACGTCCTTCAACTGCTGCTCGGACAATTCTTCGGACAGGTCCGTTAGTTCAAGGGAAGTCAGCTCGTTTTGTTGCTTCTCGTTCTCCGCCATTATGAAAGCCTCCTTTTTACAGATGCGCCCATTATATAACAGGAAGTTTAAGTTTTGTTTAAGTCTCGAAAAATATTAAAATCGCCAAAAATCGGCTCTGCTGCTAGTATAAATGACATATGTTAGCGAAATGCGAGGATTGGATTTTGGATACTGCAACAATCATTTCACTCCGTGTCAATCATTTGACTTTGACCTTGAAGCAACTGCTGCAACGGCTGCGAATCAACGCTTCATGGGCGGACATCGGCCGCTGCAAGGACGACCTGACGATCGAGTGCTGGGCTTGCGCGCTTGGGCTCACCGCCGACATCGCCGGACTGCAGGCAGAGGTGACCCGGTTCCGCCGGGCCAACAAATTAGTAACGGCCTCTCAGACCAGAGAATGGCTGGAGTGCCGCAAGATGACGCTAGATGATCTCATCGATCTGCTGAGACCGCAAGCGCTGCGGGAAATCTTGGCCCGCCACGTTGTCTCCGCCGATGAAATCCGGCAGCACTTTCTGGAATTTGCACACGAATTTGACCGCGCCGAAATCTCGACAATCACAACGGAAGAATACGGTGCCGCACAAGAACTGCTATTCCGCGTGGAGGAGGGCTCCGACTTTCACATGCTCGCACGCGCGTATTCGTCGGATGCGGCAACAGCCAAATCGGGCGGATACGTCGGCCTGATCAGCCGTTCGGATCTGGAGCCGGAAACAGCGGCAGCCGTCTTTCACGCAACCCAGGGAACGGTGCTTGGTCCGTTTGAACGGAAACGTGAATACAGCCTCATCCTGGTAGAGAGTCTGTACCCGGCTGAATTAACCGAGGCAGTCGAAGAAAGCATCCGCAAGCAACGATTTCAAGATAAGCTGGAGGCGTATCAACGGACGCTCGACATTCATGAAGATATATGGAGCTTGGGTGAGGGATGAAGCTTGTGAACGAAAACCGCATGCACGTTTTGCAGCAATTTCCACTGTTCGATGTATTCAGTGACGAAGAGAAGCAACTGCTTGCCGGACAGTTTCAATCGGAAGCTTTTTCAATGGGACAAACGATCGTGGACCGGGACAACACAGCGGACAGCTTTTATCTCATCGTATCCGGTAAAGCGAGAAAAATTGGTGTAAACAGCGCGGGCAAGGAAACGAATCTCGGGCTGCTGCTGCCAGGGGAGCATTTCGGCGAACACAGCCTGCTTGATGGAGAGGCAGCTTCCGCCCTCACGATCCGCGCCTCCACTCCACTGGAAGTGCTGCGGCTCGGACGCAGCCAATTTCAGGAGTTAGTCGCCCAAAACCCTGCTATCGATAACTATTTCAGGCAATTTATTTCCTCGGATGTAATCCGCACATTTTTGAAAAACAACACTGTCCTTACCCATGTTGACCATGCTGCGCTTCGCTCACTCCTGGACCGTCTGGAGGTTCGTACGTATGAGCCCGGCATGTGCCTCGTGCGGGAGGGGGAGGCTGGCGACGCCTTCTACATCGTCAAGGAAGGTTCCGCGCTTGTCGAGAAAGGACCGGAAGCGGCAGTTGTCAATCGGCTTTATCCCGGCGATTTTTTTGGTGAGCTGGCGCTGCTCACGGGAGAACCACGCAAAGCGACGATTCGGGCCGCCGACACGGTGACCGCTTTCCGCCTGTCGAAGACGGATTTCGACGAGCTGATTCAAAACTATCCGGTTATTCTGGAATCGATCCGCTCGATTTCCTCCCACTATTCGACCAAAGCAATGGCTATGATTACGCCTCCCGAAGAGGCTGAGCGGGCTGCATTACCTGCAGACGACAGTTTTGCACCGCATGAATCCGAGCAATCCGCCGGACGCGCCGGCAAACCGTGGAAGGCTTGGAAATGGCGGCGCAAATTCCCTGTGCTCATGCAGCAGAGCGAGATGGATTGCGGCCCCACCTGCCTGACCATGATCGCCCGCTATTATGGATTGAACGCCAGCGTCAACCGGATGCGCGAGCGCTGCAACATAGGAGCGGAAGGAACGTCGATGCTCGGATTGATCGAAACGCTTGAGTCGCTCGGGTTCGCGGCCAAGGGGCTGAATACGTCGAGCACGCTTCTCCATGAGCTGACGACTCCTTTCATCGCTCACTGGAACGGCAATCACTTCATTGTCGTGTATGAGGTCGGCGAGCATGAGCTTGTTGTGGCCGACCCAGGTTTGGGGTATATCGATACGATGTCGCTTGAGACCTTTACCAAACATTGGACCGGGCTTGTCGTCACCATGCAGCCTGCCGGCCCGCTCGTTCCGCTCGACGACAGGGAGGTTTTGTGGAAACGTTATCTCGATTATGTTCGTCCTTCCAAGAAGCTGTTCTTGTCAGCATTGGGGCTATCCGTAACCATCGAGCTGATTTTGCTGATGTTCCCGGTTATGACGCAGCAAATTTTTGATCGTGTTCTGAACACTGCGAACTGGCCGCTGCTCCATACGATTGTGGCTGCCCTGCTCGCCCTGATCTGCTTCAATGCGATTTGTACTGCCGTTCGCCAGCTGCTCATCGGACGGCTTGCCTATGCGATCGATCATTCGATGCTGGATAGCTTCTATCGTCATCTGTTTCACCTGCCCTACTCTTATTTTACAAAGCGAACGTCAGGCGACATTCTCACACGAGTGTACGAGAACGAAAAGCTCCGCAGACTGATGACCGACCACGCCATCGAGCTATCGCTCGATTTGTTGACCCTGCTCGTGTATGGGGGCTTAATGGTGTATTACCATACCGGTCTGGCGCTCGTCGCATTCGCACTCATGCCGCTGTATATCGGCCTTTATGCGTACATCCTGCCAAAAATGCGCCGCAACCTCCGCAAGCAGCTCAATGCCGAAGGAGAATCCCAGACACAGATCGTCGAAGCTGTTCATGCGATCGCTACCGTCAAAGGGCTGTCCCTGGAACGAACGATTCGCGGAAAGCTCTTGCACAAGCTGGGCAGATTGCTCGCACTGCGGTTGGAAGGCAACCGGCTGGAGGCAGCCGCCAAAGCCGTAGCAGGGGGACTGCGTTCCTTAAGTCATGTAGCACTTCTTTATTTTGGCTCCCGCTACGTGATGGAGGGTCAGCTTAGCGTAGGAGAACTCGTAGCCTACACCGTGCTGTTCACCTCATTTTTGTTCGCAATGGAAATGCTCTCACTGCGCGCAGGCGAACTCTCGGAAGCTCGCATCTCGATGGAACGGTTGAACGATGTATACGAATCGACGCCGGAGCATCCTCAACCGGACAAAATGCGCATGCTTCCCTCGATTCAGGGTCATATCCGCTTTGAACAGGTATCGTTCCAGTATGATCGCGGCGGGAACATGATCCTGCAAAACCTTGATCTTGAGCTGAAACCCGGGCAAACCGTAGCGCTTGTCGGACGAAGCGGGTCAGGCAAATCGACCATTGCCCATTTGCTTCTGAAGCTTCTGGAGCCGTCCGGCGGCACGATTTATATTGACGGTTATCCACTGCGCGAAGTGCATGCCGCCTCCATCCGCAAGCAGGTCGGCGTCGTGCAGCAGGAAACGATGCTGTTTCGCGGCTCGGTGCGGGAAAATATCGCCTTGAACAGCGAGAACGTCAGCATCGAGGAGATCGCGCGGGCAGCCCGGCTTGCCGGCGCACACGAGTTCATCGAGGCTCTGCCGCTCGGATACGAGACGATCATCGGCGAAGGCGGCATCCGGCTATCCGGCGGCCAGCGTCAGCGGATCGTCATCGCGCGTGCGCTCATCAGCAATCCGCGCATTCTCATTTTCGATGAAGCGACGAGCGCTCTCGATACGGAATCGGAGAGGGTAATTCAGCAAAACATGGCCGAAATGCTGCAAGGCAGGACAACGCTGATTATCGCCCATCGACTTAGTACCATCCGCCATGCCGACCTGATCGTCGTGTTGGATCAAGGCGCCGTTGTCGAGAGCGGCACACACGAGCAGCTTTTCCAACGAAAAGGCGTCTACCATCACCTGCTCCATCAGCAGTCCGTGTAGCGGCGAAACATTCCTGGCAGATTTCGCCCCCTGCCAAAAGGCCATAAAAGCAAAAGAGCAGGCCCAGCCTGCTCCCGCGTGGATCTATGACTGTCAAGCAAAGACAGGCAGACTTGCTTTAAACACATACGAGGTGCCGTTTCTGCCAAAAATGCCGAGAATCTTTCGGTCGGGGTCCTCCGGATGCGGCCCGATGATATTATAGAAGCCAAGTTGATTCGAGTCATGCCGGTAAATTTCAAACCACTGCAAACCGTCCACGGATGCCAGCAGCCGCGGTCTTGCAGCAGGATCGTTATTATCGCGAATCCATGGCACCAATGCCATTTGGTAGTCTTTGTCTCTGACCACCCATCGCCTCGTGGCATAATGCACAAACAGATTTTTATCATTGAACAACAGGAAATCCCTCACGATGTCGCTTTCCAAAACAGGTGCTTGCAGGAAGCCCTTCGGCCGCTTCCAATACACCAGGCCATCCGCTTGCTGGTCCGAACCAAACACGACGCCGTGCGGGTAGGCGATGATCTGGGTGAATTTGGACCCGACGTAACTGCTGAAGACTTTTGTCCAAGTCCCGCCCAGATCGTCGCTGTAAAAAACCTGGTTATTCGGCGTATCGCCAACCGCCAGCCAAATCCGATTCGCGTATGGGTCATACTCCACATCGTGAATGTGGAAGTTGCCCGGCACGCTCATCTCATCCGGCGGATAATCGAAAATCTTCACGAACGTCGCGCCGTAATCGCGGGACATGTACACCTCCCGCGGCGGGTTCGCGGCGTTTTTGA
Organism: Brevibacillus fluminis; assembly: GCF_052072235.1. GTDB lineage: Bacteria > Bacillota > Bacilli > Brevibacillales > Brevibacillaceae > Brevibacillus_D > Brevibacillus_D fluminis_A. Next base: position 4,332,309 of record NZ_CM125436.1, read on the forward strand.
TGCCGTACGCGCACAGCAAAATGACGTTTTGATATACGCAGTGGCCATGCTTCTCGTCGGTATATCCGCTTTCAAAGGTGAACACGGGCGCTGAACCGAATGATGTTTGCGCTTCATCCGAGACGAAAACATGCCCGGCGTCAGTCCCAACGACGATTCTGCCGGATTCCCCCACCAAAACCATCCTCGGCTCGCCATAGCCGTTCGGAATCGTGGCCACATTTGTCCAAGTCGTCCAATGATCCAGACTTTTTACAATCGTATTGCCTGTATTGCCGAACACGACGCCATTGCGGTCCATCCATTTGGGAAAGCGCCAGTCGATGCTGGACAGCTCGGTCCAGATCGGCGTGACCGTAGGCGGAAACGGCGTTGCATTGCTAAAGGATTTGGTAAGAATGGCATCCATTATTGTCATTCATCCTTTCTCAAATGGGATACAGACTGACTTACGGCCTATTGTGAAACCGATTTGCATCATGAAAACCGGAATCATTTCGGAATTGCCCAGATTCCAATTATACCATTTTTTTCTATTATAAAATATCAGAATTTTCTCTGTTCCTATTCGTTATGTGAGGCACTTCTTTTGGCTCTCAAAAATCGGAGACTTAATAAATACACATAGGAAGCGATGACTCCCAAAAGATAGATCTCCCCCGTTACGTTCCGAAACGATCCGGAAATTGTCCAGAATAGGATCGCGGTAGCGGCCACTCCAGCTAGAATATAGAGAAGACTTTCGACCCAAAAAACGATAGCCTTGTGCTGCTTTCCCAGCGGCTTCATGAGGAGATCGATGACAAATGAGAATGGAATACCGATGAAAAACACCGTCGGAAACGTAAACATCGCCAGCGGCACAACCGTGTCGATGTCATAGAAAAAGAAGAGCGCCGCTCCGAAAGTAAAGAGAAAGCTGGAAAGAATGCCTGCAAGAAAACGTGTGGCCATGCCAACCTCCTACGAACTGTTACTGTAGATTGAAGGTACTCATAATGTTCCGTGCCGTCTTTTTTCTTGAAAGCTCCTTTGCGCTAATTCGTTTGCGATTCAGCAGCAGCATCGTAATGGCAAGCAGACGATAAAGTTTCAAATAGACTGCACCTTCCTCAAAACCCGTTTGCGAGAATCAGATTGTTTATGCCGAACACATTACTTACATAAAAATTCCATGGCTACGCGTTCTTTATCCGCAATCTCGAGCAAAAGCTTGGAAACCTGGTTTAACTCCTGCTGGTTTCCCGTTCTTCCTGCAAGGTCGATCAAAGAAGAAACGTTAACCCACATGGGAGCGATTTCAGTAAACATCAAGTATGCCTGTTCGACGTTTGGGTCTCCAAACAGATCCACGCATTCTTTTAAAAAATCTCGATATAGATTTCGAAACAAAGCGCCGCCGGTTCCCGCTCTTTCCATTAATAACGCAGTCAAGCATAAATCATGCTCAAAATTCTTGCTGCGAGAAGGCCACTTCAGGATCTCATTGCTCATTTTCATAATGCCTTTATTCCCCATATTGCGAATGGGCGGATTCAAATAGTCATGTGCATTCTTGGTTAAGGATGATCGTATAGCGGGGATAAGCGGCGGATGGGTGCCGATCGGCTCGATCGTAAAGGAACGATTCCTAGAACTCATAGGCCCCTTTGCGTTTCTAGCCATAGCCAAATGGGCCAAACTCGTCTTCACAAGTCCTCCCTGTTGTCTAGTATCCGCCATGTAGGCGTAATCGTCATCCATGCCATAGATTACCGCATAGTGGGCGGCAAAGTGCACTTTGTTCGTGAAATAATCCAAATAATAGGAGTCCAACTTAAGCCCCACCGGAATTCCGCATTCAATGAAGCTCCGTACGTTCTGCCACGCTTTTTCAATGGACGAGGTTTCTTGCGCCTTGATGATTAAGTTGAGCCGGGACGCTAAGCAAGCAGCTATTTCATCCGGCTTCACCCTTCCCCCAATAAAAGGAAAGTCCATCGCCTTCGAATCCCAATAAATGAATCCTAGCCCTTGCCCAAGACCGAATAACATCGGCTCCGATAGTCGGACTCCCGCAAATTGAAGTAAATTGCCCATTGCTGTCGTCTCGCAATGTTCCCCTTGAAAAGGACTGAAACCTTCAATGATTTTAGACATGCTCTTTCGTCTCCCCCAACTATTCGTTGATTATTTTCGCAACGAAAGCTTGCTCACTCTCAATAAGACTCATCGGATGAAGGAAAAGTACCCTTACGTACAACGGCACTATCGGACGCGTCGGCTTACCTGATTCGTACGCGGAGACTTGTCGGCAAATGTTACCAAGGGACTGGAAATATCAGTTCAAAGACTCTGTCGAAATCGTCTCGCATCCGTTGAATAATGCAAAATTTTGAAAACAATTGTTCAAGGCTGTTCGCAATTGCTTTGTTGGCTTTATGTCGTTCTCGTACCAGATGTTTTTAACAACCAGCGTCCCGGATTTTCGCTCCGCGATTACCTCGGCTCGTCCGATGAGGCTTTCTCCGTATAGTAGAGGCAACACATAATAGCCGAATTTCCGTTTGATTGCAGGCGTGTAAATCTCCCAGGTGTAATCGAATCCAAACAATTCGTTGATCAGTTTTCTGTCCCATATGAAATTATCTAGTGGGGCTATCAGCTCGCAGCGCCATTCCGGCTCTGGATTTTGCAGAACGGCTTCAATAAGCGGCAAGTCCTCCGCGCGGCAATAAAGTATATCCTTCATTTGTTCCACGGCAACAGCAACAATGCGAGCTTCGTACAACAGTTGGCGGAAAACCTCGTTGCGCTGCTCCGCTTTCAATCCCCAAATGTTCAGCCAGGCATCGGATGCGCGATTCCATAAAAGGCCAACAGCGCCGATTCGACGCAGTACCCGCCACTTGTGATGCTCCAGCTCGCCCTCCAGCGGCTCCGGCGCATTCAGCAGATTTGGCTGTATGTACTTCCCCGCGATATCGTAATATTTACGCGTTCCTTTTTTGTGATGGATAATCAACTCGCCTGTCGAATACATCTGCTCCAGCACCGACCGGGATGAATTGTTTCCGCTGCTCCAGTGGATAGCCGACCGCCAAGCGAAATTTCCATCCAATTTGAGATCATCCGAACTTAGCGCACCGTGATTTTGGATGTGAACTCGTACCTGCTCGATCAACGCTTCCATTTCGGGATAGCGCTTGGCATGTTGTCGGGCGGCCTGCCTGTACCGCTCAAAATACGGCCAGTCCTCGACGGGGATAATGGCCAGATTCTTGTCGGGATAATCGACAAGAATTCTATCTTGATACAGCAACTCGGCGAGCATGTTCTTGGTAAATCCTTTGATTCGCGACTGCAACACCAGTTCGGCGTTTTTTCCGCAAACATCGATGGGATCGTATTGAATACAGCCGACCTGCCGCACAAAATCCAATACTCCCTGCTTTCCGGTAAACTGATATTCGCCCAACAACCCGTGCTTCAATAGCAGAAATTGCCGTGCCTGGCGGTTCGTCAATTGGATCATGTACACATCGGCTCCTTAACGAAACAAACGGGAGCCGTTTGCACATGATGATGGATGGCGAGATTGCTTATCTCAATAAAGTTACGATTTGCTTCTTTCCTTAATGAGGGTATCCATTGGGGAGCTTCATTCGCAACCCCCTTTCCTAATTTTCCAACAACCGAAAATTGCTCTTTTTCAATGATTTCAACCACGCCTATTCCCCCCTATCCGTTGGAAAACGAAAAAACAAACACACGTTCCCGTAAAATATTACCATTATCTCGAGCATAAAAACAAGAGCGATTGAATGCTGCCCGTTAACGCAATGAAACTGCCGATTGCCGCGGCAGCTTTATCTAATTTGTGTAGTGAGCTAAAGTTCTCCGTTAGCTCACTAAACTTTATGAAGCACCCACAAGTCAGTCTTTTAAATTGAAATCTGGCTTAGAATAAGGGTAAAACTTTAGGGTGGTTAGGCAAATTCATACAAGGATTGAATCATGATATGGCTCAAAAAGATCTTGTCGAGTAATATCGTTGCCCATGTAACACAACGTGCGTTTGGAAAATTATGTTATAATCCTTGTGGGGAAATAAGTAAATTTTGCCAAGGAGGATTGAGATTGTACGGCTGATGGAACGCCGTGTGCGATGAAAGTCGCCCGCACGGTGTAGGCTCGAACGAAAACCCTCCACATCGAGAAGGGAATAAGTCGAGAATAGCGTAAATCGCCCTCCAGTCGTTCGTGATGACAATGGGGTTTTTGAGATTACCGAGGTGTCTCCAAGTTATTCAAGTGTTACTACTCGATTGGATAACTTATTTTCTGATCCTGATTCAGATCGATTAACATTTACTGCTGTGGCTGACGATGAGAGATATACGCCTCAAATTGAATTCAGTTCTCTACTAAGAATACCTTTTCTAAAAAACCCTGAAGCTAACGTTGGGGATATTGTGACCATTACTGTTACAGCCAATGACGGTAGGGGTGGCACTGTTTCAAGCAAATGGATTATCAAGTTCAGATAGAATCCATACTTTTCGCTGTCCATCAACGAACCCTTAGGGAAACCTGGGGGTCTTTCTTTACCAAATTACCGTTTTGTAAAATCTCTTTTACCGAAACCCAATTTCCCCTCATTTATAAACATATTTATCACATGGTTCACTCCCTACCTATTACTGTAATATTATGGAACAAATCTTTATCATTATCAAAAAATACCTTTCACCTAAAAAAGCCCCCTCTCGATCTGAGAAAGGGAGCTTTCCTATGTCTTCACAATCACTTCAGGCGCAAATTCACGCCGCGTTGCGATCTCTCGCTTCTGTGTAATCATGAAGCCGTATAAGATGCAAGTGATTTTGTACCAGGTTTTTCAACGCTTCACAAAGGATGAATTTCATCTAAAACCTTCTTATGGATCGCCGTAACATGCTGCTCGAATTCGTGCGCCGACAACGGAGGCGAAAAATAGTATCCTTGCACATGGGAGCAGCGGCTGCCCTTCAAAAAAGAGAGCTGTTCGCGCGTCTCCACGCCTTCTGCAATGACCCCCAGCTGAAGCTGCTCGGCCATCGTAATGATCGCGGTAATAATCGCCGCATCGCGCTGATCTGCCGCTACATTGCGCACGAACGACTGATCGATTTTCAGCCGGTCGATCGGCAACTTCTTCAAATAGCTCATCGAGGAGTAGCCGGTGCCGAAATCGTCCACGCTGATCGTAACGCCCAGTGCTTTTAAGGCATTCAGTGTATCAAGGGAATGCTCCAGTCCGGCTGTCGTACTCTCCGTAATTTCCAGCTCCAGCTGATGTGCCGACAGGTCCGTTTCCCACAGGATGTTAGCTACGGATTCTGCCAAACCAGACGAGTAAAACTGGCGGGTGGAAAGATTGACGGACACGCTGTCAACGGGAATGCCAGCCTGTTTCCATTGTTGCAGCTGACGGCATGCCGTCTTGATCACCCATTCCCCAATGGGCAAGATCAGCCCGGTCTCCTCGCATAACGGAATGAACTCGTTCGGGGAGATCGTTCCTTTCGTTGGGTGTGTCCAGCGCAGAAGCGCCTCCATGGACACAATTTTACATGCATGCACATCGATTTGCGGCTGGAAAACCAGATGCAGCTCTTCGTTGCCGAGTGCCTTGTGCAGGTCATTTTCCAGCAGGAATCGTTCCAGTTCATTATGATTCATGTCCGCATAATAAAACTGGAAGCTTTTCGTCTGGAGTTTTGCCCGATTGAGAGCCGACTCCGCACGTTTTACGAGTGTGCTCGCCTGGGCACCATCCTGCGGGTACAGCGCGACTCCCATTCGCATCGTCGCTTTCCATTCGAAGCGGTCGATCAACAACGGCTGGTGAAACGCTCCGTCGATTTGCCTGATCAGCTCATGAATCTCCTGCTCGTTTGCAAACGGGTGAAACAGCAAAAACTTGTCACTGCCCATCCGTGCCAGAAAGGAAGCAAAGGACAGGTTTGATCGGAGCCGGAAAGTCACCTGCTGCAGCAACATGTCTCCTACCTTGTGGCCGAGCGAAGCGTTGAATGCCTTGAAACGGTCGATACTGATCACCAAAATGGCAACTTGGCTGCAAGGATGACGGTGAAAATACGCTTCCAACTGCTCCCGAAAGCAGCGGAAGGAAGGCAACCCGGTCAGCGCATCAAACGCATCGCCATCACTTCCCGGATAAGACAGCATTTCGCCTGCAGCTTCCGTTTTGCATGTGAGCCTATATTTTTCCATCGAACCATCCTTTCACGGAACAGTAATGTTACAAGGCAAACTTGCTGACGATTCCCTGAAGCTCTTCCGACATGTTCGCGAGCGTGTCCGCTACCGCTGATATTTCTTCTGAACTTGCATGCTGCTCCTCAGAGGCTGCTGCCACCTGTGAGCTATGCTCTGCCGTCCTTTGAGCGATTTGCTCGGCATCACCGATCGTATCGATCAGCGAGATGCTTTCCGCAGAGATTTCCTGAATCGCCGCGTTGATTTCTTGAATCTTGGCCGTGACGTCCTTGACTTCATGCGTAATTTTGTAAAAGGAGCGGCTGGCTGCCTCCACCGAGGCAATCCCTTCCTTGATCACGTGTTCTTCCTCCTGGATCGCCTGAATCGATACCGTGACCTGCTCCTGGATGGCCGTGATGACGTGTCCAACCTGTTTGGCTGCTTCCTGCGACTGTTCCGCCAGCTTGCGCACTTCTGCCGCAACAACCGCAAAACCTTTGCCTGCTTCCCCTGCTCGCGCTGCCTCAATGTTGGCATTTAAGGCAAGCAAGTTGGTCTGATTGGCAATCCCTCTGATGAGCGAAATGACCTGACCGATCTCTCTGGATTTCTCCCCTAACGAGCTGATGGTGGCAGCCAGCATCTCGCTCGTCGCTTTCACCTGCTGCATCTGCTTCTGTGATCCATCCAGCAACGAATAGCCTTCGCTGGCAGCGGCAGACGTGTCCATCGACGCTTCCGCGAGTATTTGCATGTTGCTGGTGATAAAGGAAAGCCCGCGATTGATTTCGGAAACGGTCGTCCTCGCGTGCGTCGTTCCTGAAAGGGACGCGCTTGTTCCTTCGGCGACTTCCTGGATGGCGGAAGCAACCTGGCTGCTCGTCTTGCCTGATTCCAAAGCGGTTGCACTCAGCTCGCCGGATGTCGAGGCGACCTGGTCGGCTGCCAACGATATTTTTTGCACAATTTCATTGATCTGGACAACCATCGTTCCAAAGTCATCGTATAGCCTGCCGATCTCATCCCTGGAGGAGATCGGTAAACGTGGAGCGGACAGATCGCCATTAGCCACTTTCCTCATCTGACCTTGCAGAAGTAAAATCGGCTTGGTCATCCGGTTCGACAAGTAGTAGATGATCCCCCCGCCAGCCGTTACCGCGATCAGCAAACTAACCAGGCACGTATAGAGCAGATAATCGGCCTGGTGAGAGAACTCCAGGCTGTAGGTTGTCGCGCTGACAATCCATCCCCAGTTCGGGTCTTTTTCTGAGTAGGCCAGCTTTTTCTCCACCCGTTCCTCGTTATCCGGCATCGTCCACGAATACGTCGTGACTCCGCCGCCCGCCAGCGCTTTCTTGACAAAGTCTTGCGCAAAGAAAACCCCGTTTTCGTCCTTCGTATCAGCCAGGTTCTTTCCTTCCAGGGAAGGGTGTCCCAACACGTTGGCGTGCTCATCCATGACGATCAAATAGCCATATTGTCCAATCTGGAACGATTTCGATCGTTGTCGTGTGCCATCCGGGTTGCGCATTCCAATGATCTGCGTTTTTGCCAGCTCCTGCGCCTCTTCGAGCGTGATTTTTCCATGCTGCACCTGCTGATCCAAAAGCTCGATGATCGAGACTGCCTCTTTCACGTAAGAGCGCAAATTTTCCTTGCCCAAATCATCAAGCGCGTTTTTGGCAAGTGAAAATACTATAAAACATATCGAAATACTTGGTATTATAAGTAAGAGGCTGAATGTCAACAGCCACTTTGTCTTTATCGATTTCATGAAACCCCCACTCCACTGCGATAACGATTTGTTTGACCGAATGCCACGGACACTTTACGGGATACGTATCCGGATTTCCACGCTGTTCTTGATCTTCCCCTCAACGAATTCGACAGTACCATCCAGCATGTCAATTCGGATCGTTGTCAGGATCAGATCGTTTGCTACCTGCTCAGCAGAAACAATAGACGGTGACTCTACACAAACCACCAATCCGCTCTGTTCCTGTTCGCCGTACGTTAACTCGATGCTGAGATTGTTGACCGTATACCGGGCGGCGACATAGTTGACGATTTCCTGGCAAATGCGGTATATGAGATGTTCTTTTTCCAACGGGAGCTTCACCGGTTCCCCCATGACCGTCAGCTTGATCTGGCATTTCACTGTCAATTCCATCCGGCGCAAAAAAGAACCGAGCGTATCGATCAGCCCCAGATCTTCAATCATGAATGGGTGGAGCGCAAATGAGATTTCCCGCAGCTTTTCCAGCGAATTGTCGATTGCTTTTTCCAACTGCAGCAGATGCTGTTTTGTTGTAGAATCGATGTTCTGTTTGACAACCATCTTGATTGCAAGAGTCAGACTATACATCGTTTGTCCGATATCGTGATAAAGATCGTGCGATAGCGTTTGCCTTTCCTCGTCCTGAAGACGAAGCAAGTCAAAAAGCAGCTTCTGCTTTTCCTCCATTCCTTTTCCTCCCAGGAGACCTACATGCGCGCGTTTGTTATCTCTATTATCTCGATCCCATGGCAAAAAAGAAATTAGGGAAGACCCTATTCTTTTCGAGCGGGTTGTTGCTCGATTAGGGGTTTCCCTCGGCCAGACATGCGAAAACCCCCGCTTTTGTACGCGAGGGTTTTGGCTAGATTTCCTTTTCGTTGCTTAACAGTCCGTGTTTTAACGCATATTTGACGAGTTCATGCCTTGTTTTCAGCTGCAGCTTTTCCATAATTTTTACTTTGTTCGCCTCGATCGTCTTCACCGACAAATATAGCATGTCAGCTATTTCCTTGTTGGCATAGCCTTGTGCCGTATAGGCCAGCACTTCTTTCTCCCGGTCGCTCAGCTTTTCATAAAGCGTTTCCTCGCCGGGGTGCTGGTTGGCTTCCTTCGTAAAATTTTCGATCAAAAAGCGGGTGGCTCGGGGATACAGATACGCCTCTCCCCGATGGACCGTGCGGATCGCTGAAATGAAATCCATGTCTGCCGAGCTTTTCAGCAGATAGCCGGACGCCCCCGCTTGCAGCACGCGGAACACATATTCGCGGTCATCATGCATGCTCAAAATGAGAATCTTGACATCAGGGAGTTTCTGCTTGATTCGGCTCGTCGCCACCATCCCATTTTGCCCTGGGGGCATGTTCAAATCCATGATAACCACATCAGGCTTGAGCCGCATCGTCTCTTCATATGCCGCATTGCCATCGGCGACCGATCCGACTACTTCCATGTCCTCCTCATCAGCAATCATTCGCTCCAAGCCGGTACGAACAATAGTATGGTCATCTGCTATCAGTATCCGTATTTTCATCCTGTCCTCCATTTCGCCAAGCTTTTATCCCTCTAGTGGAATCAGAACCTCGATGCGCGTACCTCCCTGCACATCGCTATGAATCGAGAGCGTACCGTTCAGGAGCGCCGCGCGTTCTCTCATACTGAACAGACCAATGCCTTTGTTCGGACGGCGCAACACCTCCTCAAGCAGAAAGCCGTTGCCAAAATCCTGGATGGTCATGCTGACGCACCGCTCTGCTTGCTCAATCGTCACCTTCGCTTTCGGCGTTTGCGCGTATTTCGCAGCGTTCGTCAATCCCTCCTGGCAAATTCGGTACAGCGCCGTCTCCACTTCAGCAGGGTAACGACCGGTCACGCCGAGTACCTCCAGCTGCGTCTCGATCCCGTATGTATCCTGGTACTGTTCCGCATAAGCACGCAAAGCCGGAATCAAACCGAGATCATCCAATACGCTTGGACGCAAACGGCTGGCCATGCGGCGTACCTCTTCAAGCGCGCTGTCGGCAAGCGACTGAATGGGTTCCAGCTCAACCCGCAGCGAGTCGCTTCGTTTTTGCGCCATGCCTAACGAAAAAATAATACTGTACAACGACTGCCCAATTCCGTCATGCAATTCCCGGGAAACCCGCTTGCGCTCTTCCTCCTGCGCCTCGATGACCAGCGTGGTCATTTTCTTCTCGTTTTCTTCCAGTTGACCGACGGCAACCTGCAATTTGGACTCGGCCAGCTCCTTTTCTTCAATAACCTCCTGGTACTGCGGAAAAAATATTCCTTTCATCAAAAAGAAATAGCCTGTTGCTTTGCAGATGTGACCCAGTACATTTTCCAGATCATAAACCGTTTTGTAGAGTGTGAACGCAAGCTCCCCCAGCAAGATAAAAACAGTCCCCGTCACCAGACTCAGCATGTTGACGTCTTTTTGCTTGCGGTAGATATTCAGCATGACCAGCATGTTGAGCAAATGGACGAAGGAGATCACATACTCTGCTCCGAGCTTAAGCGACGTAACCCCGATGCCCTCTTTCAGCAGAACCGGCAGCTGGCTTGGATAGATCGTAATGAAAGAAATGACGACAAACAAATACAGCAGTGCAACCGCAAACAGCAGCGGCTTGCTGGTGTTTTTGCTCCGCAACAGCTCCCCGCGTATCAATATGCTGCCTAACCCGACGCTCTCCGTAACCCGCGCCATAATCCACAGCCAGGTTGCGCGCGATACAGAGTGTCCGTCAGCAAGAAAGGGCATTCCCTTATACAATAGCGTATGGGCGAGATCCAGGCTTCCGACACAAAAAAACAAAATGCCAAACAGGAGCGGCCTATGTTTGGATTGCGTAAAGGTGTACCACGATTGAAGAAAAATCGAGTAGGACACAAAAATGCTAAACAACTCAAGCAACGTATGAATAAGCAAAAACTTTTGGTGATCCTCGGAAAACGGTTCTGTTCCGTTCCACAGACGAATCATGGAGAAAAGCAACAGGGAACCAACAATGTAAAGCGTAGTTTTTTGCTCGTCACGGGTCAGTTTCATCAGTGCTCGTCCTCAATTCACGATGTCCTATTCTGAATATTTGTATATGCAAATGATTATATCAGTTTTTGGCATCATTTAGGGAAAAATGACGAAAGGGACAGAATTTTTCTATGGATGATTGGAAGCGTTGCTCTATCAAGGCGGGGTTCGGTTGGAGGTTTCCTGGTCAAGTCGTGAAAAAAGCCTCTTTCGTTTGCTCAAAAACGTTGCAAGCAATCTCGGCTCTTGACCCTGCCGACATGAAGTTTTTTGCCAATCAACACTACCTTTTCTCCTCGACACAAAAACAAAAAAACCCTTGATCTCCCAAGAGTTTTTCCCAGATGCCCCCACGCGGAATCGAACCACGAACTGATCATTACGAGTGATCTGTTATACCATTTAACTATGAGGGCGCGTTATGTTTCATGAATTTGCACTATTAATTTACAATATTTCCTCACCAATTTCAAGACCAATTTTCACTCCCAGCCTGCGAATCCCTCGCTTTTTTCATCCCCCAAAAAATCTCCACAGCACCATGTAACGTCATTCCCCTTTCCTCCGTCTTACTTGTGCAATCAGCTGCAAAACCTTGTGACTGCCGTGCGCAGACAGCCTTGACGTCAGGCTGACCGGGGAGTATCGCAGCACATTCGCGAAAAACGTATCGGACGCTTTGGCGCAACATTCGCTACCGTCCGTTTCTTTCAATGATTCCATCAGATTTCTACAATGCTTTGCTACAATAACCATCAAACCCATTTGTTTCTGAAAGGGAAGATCCACGATGCGCAAAATGACGACTCTGCTTCTCACATTCTTGTTCCCGATGATGCTCGGCTTCAGCCACGCGCCAACCGGAAGCAAGCATCCGACCACCGTCCCGGTGCAGATGCAGGTAAAGCATAATCAGCAAGAGTCCATTCCTGTGCTTATGTACCATTGCATCTCCAAAGGAAACAACTATTTGTACGTGCCGCCTGAGCAATTCGAGCATCAGCTGGTTTCGCTGCAGAAGGACGGGTACACGACCATTACGGCAAGCGAGCTGTTGTCTTTCTGGGAGCGCGGAACCGTGCTTCCCAAGAAGCCGGTGCTGATCACGCTTGATGACGGCTATGAAGACAATTACACCAATGCCTTTCCGATCCTGAAAAAACACCGTGCGAAAGCGACCATTTTCGTGGTGACCGGTGCGGTTGGCCGGCCAAATTACATGAGCTGGCAGCAGCTTGAGGAAATGAATAAAAGCGGTCTCGTCGATCTGGAATCGCACACCGTGCACCACCGCAACACGCGGAAAATCACGGACGAGGAATTCCGCACCGAGCTGATTGACTCCAAGCAGGCGCTGGAGAGCCACTTGAACAAAAAAATCGTTATTTTTGCATTCCCTTTTGGCGAGTCCAAACCAAGCTCAGCGGCGATCCTGCAAGAGAGCGGCTACCGGATCGCGTTCTCCACAAGTAAAGGACTTGCGCATTACCCCGATGGAAAGTACCGGTTGAAACGGCTTGAGATGTTCGCCCAGGATTCCCCGCCCGCCATTATTGCGGAAGCATCCAAACCCAAAAAGAAGCCGCTTTTGCCCGACCCGTTTTCCATCCTCGCGTCCATCAAGCTGTAGCCCGCCCCAATTCAGGCGGGCTTTTCGCATGTGAGCGGCCCATACTCCTTCTAATACTGGTTGAGATAGGCGCTGGCAATACCCATGAAATACTCCGACTCTCGCCGAATATGATTCAAAACCGTAATGGCCGTCGGATTGCTTTTCAACGCCTGGCTTTGCGTTCCCAATTGGTTGAGCAGCTCAACGAATTGCTGGCTTTGCTCCAGGGCGTAGGCGACCAGCTGCTGTACCTGCGCGTTCATTTCGGGCGAAATCTGGTTGCCGGAACGGATGACATTCTCAATATAGCTGACAAATACGGCTTGCGTCCGGGACAGCGCTTGCTCCCAGCTGGCAAGGGCGTCCACGAACTGTGGCTCAAGGTTTGGCGTCAAGGCGCGGATCACTTCGGTATGTTCCGCCTCCTGGTGCTTCCAGAACTCGCCTTCATCCAAAATCCGCAGCGGCATTTTGTCTTGGTAATAAAACTGCATGCTGTTCCCTCCATCGGTTGATGCATCATCTCCAACAAGGTATACAGCCGCGCACAAATAGGTGCCTGCCTATTGCAGCGCCCGCTATACGCAAAAAACTCCGCCAACAGCGCGGAGTGATCGTGATTAGCCAATCATTTTTTCAATATCCCAAATGCGATGGGAGCGGAGATCGTAAAAATCTTCGCCCTTGCGCACAAGCGGGCGCATCGGCTCATCTTTGAAAATAAAGATGACTTCCACTTCATCCCCGGTATTGAGCAGCGCCTTGCTGCCTGCATACAGCGATACGATGTAATGGGCAAAGCGGGTGACAATGTCGGCGTTGAGAAGACCGTCACAGGCGGCGCGCCAAAGCAGCTGGGCGGCAACGAACGGAGACGTCCGCTCTTTATAGACACGATCTGAACAGATGGCATCAAAGGTGTCCGCGACCGCAATAATTTGGCAAAGCAGCGGAATGTCGCTTTCCGTGAGTCCGAGCGGGTAGCCGGTGCCATTCAGTCGTTCATGATGCAACAGCGCGCATTGGGCAATCGCCTCGGTCGCGCCTTCCATCCGATGGATGAGTTCGTAGCCGAAAACCGTATGGAATTTCATTTGCTCATACTCGTCCTCTGTCAGCCTGCCGGGTTTCAGCAAGATGTCCGCAGGAATCAGCACCTTGCCGACATCATGAAGGAACCCTGCTTGTCCGACCAGGCTGATCTCTTCATCTGGCAGGCAGAGGAGCTTGGCGATCAGCGCCGAAAGCATGCCGACGTTGAGCGAATGACGGTACGTGTAGTTTTCGGAGCCCTCCAATGCATACAGAAAACGGAAGATGCCCGTCTCCTGCAAAACTTCCTTCACCACCGGAATCACAGCATCCGTAAATTCTTCCAACGAAGGGATTGAATCTTCTGTCACTTTGTCAAATAATGCTTTTGTCCGGGCCATCGCGCTCACGTAATGGGCCATCGATTCCCGTTCCATGGCGAACCGCTCCATCTGCTCGGCTACCGAATCCTTTGGCGGGAAGCTTGTCCGTACATCCTCAAACGCATCACAAACGCGAATGGCACCGATTCGGTGTTTGACGAGCGAATCGAGCTGGTCGGGTGTGAGACACGTTCCTTTGGCAAGCAAAAACGTGCCGTTACCCGTATAGACGTCTTCTTCCAGGGTGCGCCCTGCTAACGAAAAATCGGTAGGAAGCAGCGCCATCTGACAAGCCCCCTCTGTCCACTTTTTTCCATTATATCTTTATTTTCTATTATTCGACAATTCAAAAACTTGACCTGCAATCGATTGGCCCACTAACGGTAAAAAGCTCTGGCACAGCCAATTTGGCGTACCAGAGCCCTTTATTCGATTCTCTCTCAGCCAACCTGTCCGTTTAATCGCTGCCTGCGCATACGTGTGACAGCTTCTCTTCAATCCGAATCAGAACCGTTTCAGGAGTCACCGTTTGTCCCAGCACCGCTTTCATTGATTTTACATAACCGCTGAACTGGCTTGTGATTTCCACTAGCATGCCGTCTGATGTCCGTACCAAGCAGAATGGCTCCTGCTCATAGATGTAGCTGGCTTCTTTCTTCAAGATTTTCTCAATTTTGCCGGTGCAAGAACTGAGCACTTCAAAGTTGATCAGCATGGTTTCCTCCCGATACATACTTGTTTTCGTGTAATCCCGTGACAGGCCGACAAAGATGAAAGGCTATTCCTAATATTGCGTCAAAAGGGAATCGATTGGGCTTAAGCTGTTTTTGAAAAACTCCTTCACCACTTCAATGTCTTCCTCATCGATTTCCAGCTTTTTGATCCAGTAATCGCTGCGGTACACGTCATCTGCAGCCATCAGCGCCGCCTTCAAGCTTTGCAAGGAAACTACCATGCTTTTGCCGTTGAATTGCTGCGTATGAAACAGTCCAAAGTCGTAGCGGTTTTTCTTGGTGACGAATGTTACATAACGGGTAAGCGGCTTTTCCGTTTCATCGTACAGGTATTCAAAGTTCATGTGTAGGTACCCCCTTGCTTTTACTCCATTTTTATATGCAGGATT
Source organism: Brevibacillus fluminis (assembly GCF_052072235.1). Lineage (GTDB taxonomy): Bacteria > Bacillota > Bacilli > Brevibacillales > Brevibacillaceae > Brevibacillus_D > Brevibacillus_D fluminis_A. The sequence goes on from NZ_CM125436.1 coordinate 4,347,513, forward strand.
GATGCCAACTAGAAGAGTTCTTTTTTTTCAAGCAAAATCAGTACGAAAAGAGCAGAAATCAATGCAAAATTGCATAATTATCGTAAAATTGAATAATCAGCTGCAAAAACGGTTTGCGATGCCATGGAATTCTTACAAGAATTTTGGCTATTTTTGCGCATCTATGCAGTTTTACAACGATTGCGACCCCAACGCCTGTTTCCCGGCTTTGATTATTCAATTCTACATATTGGTAATTATTCCCTTCCACATTACAAATTCTTTACATTGGGTCAACATCGTTCACGCGCGTACATGAAAAAACCCGGCTGTCGCCAGGTTTTCAGAGGATGCCAAGCTCGCGCGCTTTGGCCATGGCTTGCGTCCGGTTTTTTACGTCCAGCTTGCCGAATATTTGATTGTTGTAGCCTTTGACCGTGCCGGGAGAAAGGTAGAGCGTTTGCGCGATCTCCTGATTGGTGAAGCCTTTGTCGATCAACTGCAAAATCTCCAGCTCCCGCTGCGTCAGCCCCACATGCTCATACCCCGCCTTTTGCCGCAAGCCCTCCTGCCCTTCCGTCTCCTCCTGCATCCGGCTCCCCAGCCGCTGAAGCATCGTCTGGCGCCGCAGCAGTGCATGCACCCGTGCGATCAGGATGCCGGGATCGAACGGCTTGATCATGTAATCATCCCCGCCTGTATTCAAGCCCGTGATGATATCCTCGCTCTCCATTTTGCAGGTGAGGAACAGGATCGGCACATCTGCCATCCGCTTGATGCTCCGGCATAGCGAAATCCCGTCAGAATCGGGCAGGAGAATATCCAAAATCACAAGGTCCGGCTCCTCTTCCGCAAACAGCTGCAGCGCCTGTTTGCCCAGCTCCGCTTCCACGACCTGAAAGCGGCTGTTTTCCAAATACAGGCGAACCAGCTCGCGGATTTCCGTCTCGTCTTCCACGACTAAAATTTTTCCTTCTCCCACCTACGAAACCTCCTGTCTTTCTCTCTCCGGAATAAAACGGACTGGCAGTCTGATGAGGAAGCTCGTCCCTTCTCCCGGCGCGCTGTCCACCGAGATTTGCCCCTGGTGGTACTGAATGATCTCCTTCACGATCGCAAGGCCGAGTCCGACGCCATCCGATTTGGTTTTACGCGATTCCGCCGCCTTGAAAAAGCGGTCGAACAAAAATGGCAGCTCTTCCTTTGCGATGCCGCTTCCCGTGTCCGCTATGGTAATTACGGCCACGCCAGCGCTGGCAGATTCCGCCTCCACACGAAGCTCGACCCGGATGATGCCATCGGCCGGTGTGAATTTTTGCGCGTTGACGACCAGATTGGCGAAAACTTGCTCAAACCGCATCGGGTCTACGTTTACCACGGTTTGGTGCGCGGTTACGTGCTGTGCAGGAAGCTCGCGGATCAAGCGCAGGCCGTGCTTCTCGACATCCAGCTCATATTTGCCGCAAAGGGTTTCGAGCAGCGCATGAATCTCCACCTCGCGGAAATCAAACTGGATCTGCCGCGCTTCCAGCTTGGTCAATTCGAACAGATCGCGGATGATCCGCCCCAAGAGCAGTGTTTTTTCATGAATCAGCTTGAGGTATTTGGGATCGCCGCTCGGCACGATTCCGTCGATCATCCCTTTGACATAGCCTTGGATCGAGGTGAGCGGCGTGCCCAGCTCATGCGAAATGTTGGACAGCAATCTGCGGCGCGATTCTTCCATCTGCGACAGCTCGGCATTCGCCTTTTCCAGATCGAGATTCGCCAGCTCCAGCGCTTCCGTCCGCTGCTTCACTTTTTGCTCCAGCATTTCATTGGCGCTTTTCAGTTCCATGCTCAAGTCTGCGACGTTGCGGAACAAACGAGCGAATTTTACGGAAAAGTTCATCATTTGCGTAACCATGAAGAGCAGGAGGCCGAGCGGAATCATGTTTTCAAACAGCCAGGTTTGGTTGAAAAAGTAATAAAAGAAATCGTCGAGGATCGAGACGATAAAAAACGCGAGGCCGATCCCGTTCAACACGGAGCCGCTCCGCTTGCGAATCGCTGCGAGCACATAGGCGCAAAAAATCATGCAGAGCGATCCGACCGTCAGCAGCTGGATGAAGATGTGCAGCCGGGTGAACAGCAGCGGCTTGGTCAACAGCGCCGCCATCAGCACGCCTGCGCACATCCAGATCGCGACGATGCGGACGTGCCGATTCGTTTCTTTCGGATATTGGGCATGAACGAACAGGATGAGGCAGACCAGGCTGATCATCACGCAGATGTATTCCCCCCGCACCGCCAGCTCCCACGTCAAGCCGGGAAAAAAACGGATCGCCAGCGTCTCGCCGAGCAGCAGGTTGCGGATGCCGATCATCAGGCAGAGCACGCCGAAATAAAATGCCGCCCACTCCCGACGCTGCAAGAGAAAGATCATGAAATGATAGATGGCCATGATGAACAGGCTGCCGGTGATTACCATTTCGTAGGCGACATGCTTGTCCCGCTGGTACAACACCGCCTCCGCGCTGCCCAGCTTGATCGACTGCCACAATCCGCCTTTCCGCTGCACGAAATTGGCGACCTGGATCACAAGCTCGACCGTGCTCTTCTCCGACTGAAATGTCACGACCTTGGGATAATTCATCGGCTTCATGTCGTCAGCCTGCATCGCCACAACGCCGTTTCGGGCAAGCTCCTTACCGTTCATCCACAGGATGTAGGAGGTTGCAACGCTCGGCATGTACAAGGCCAGCTGGCGATTCCGATCGCTTTCCTTTAGCTGAATCCGCACGCGGTAGGTGGCATAGCCTTGATTGGAGAGAGGATGTCCGCCGCTTTGATAGGCATTCCATTGACTGGGGACCCGTTCGTATGCAGGTGGCGGGGCGGCGCTTTTCGCGAAATCGCCTGGCACAAGCAGCCGATTCCAGTAAAACTCCCATTCGCCATCCAGAGAAACCATTTCATGTTGCGAGAAATCAAATTTCGTCGCATCGATCACCCCCGCCGAACCGTTTCCGCCGCCCGCTGCCAGTACCGGTTGTCCAGCCAGTATGCACGCGACGGCGAGCATGATAAAAAAATACAGCTGCGCCCACCTTTTTGCCGCAGCCTTCCGATCTGCTAGAGTACGCTCCACTACGCTCTCCCTTTCCGCTCTCTCTTTCGACCCTTTTAGTATACCATCTGCAGGTCTTGTTTTTTGCGTAAGGTTGTCGCCGCGCGAGCAAAAATAGTCGCTGGTTACCTACTCAGGGACAATCACGCTTTCCTAGAAACTGAATATCTTTGTAGCAGTTGATTTGGCATGACCGAATGCCATGTCGTAGAGGAGGTCTGTATGCCCTACAGTTCAAAATCTGGAAAAGCATGGATCGAACGCCTCGTGATACGCTTCATCACGATTTGCGGCGATAATTCGATACTGGACGTGGGAGCAGGGGCCGGCACTTATTCGGACCTGTTTCGCGCCCGCCTGCCGCACACGCATTTCACCGCTTTGGAAATATGGGAGCCCTATCATTCTACGTTTCAGCTTGCGAGCAAATATGACGTTTTGCGCACGGACGATGTCCGCACCTTCACGCCTGAACAGCGCTACGGCATCACGTTTTTGGGTGACGTGCTGGAACATATGACAAAGGAAGAAGCGTTGGAAGTCTATGAAAAGCTGCTTGCCGCAAGCGATTTTGTCTTCATCAGCATCCCGATCATCAAATACCCGCAAGACGCTTACATGGGCAACCCGTACGAAAAGCATGTAAAAGACGACTGGACGCATGAAGAGGTGCTCGCTACTTTCCCTCACATCGCATTTTCGCATGTGGAGCAAGAAATCGGCGCCTATGTCGGCGTCAACCCGAGCACCCAATCGCTTGATACGGTCAAGAAGCTGTATGGCCCCACAATCGCCGTCTACGCTTTGTTCGACGATCACGAAGCGGACTTGGACGCTTTTTTGCATTCGGTCAAGACATCCGACCAGATCGTCCTGTGCGACACCGGCTCGACAGACGGATCGAATGCGGTCATTGCCCGTTTTCAAGAAAACCATCCCGACGTCAATCTGTCTGTTTATCCGATATGCGTCACGCCCTTCCGGTTTGATGACGCGCGCAACACGTGCCTGTCACTGGTTTCCCCCGAAATCGACCTGTGTGTCGCACTGGCCGCAAACGAGACATTGATGGAGGGATGGCGTGACCTTTTGGCGGCCCATTGGACGTATGAAAGCTCTCGCTACCGCTATCGGGTGAAAAAAATCAGGCCGGATCACCGCGTCACCGTGAACTGGCATGACTGGATTCATTCGCGGCGCGGCTACACGTGGAAGCTGCCGATCCATGAGGTCTTGCAGCCAAACGCCCTGGAACAGGTGACCTCGATCGCTGACCTGTGGGTGTACCGGAACGAGCATAACCGACGTTCACACGAAAATGACATCCCCATGCTCGAGCAATCGATCAAAGAGTTCGACAGCTACTGGAAAACCTGGAGCTATCTCGCCGCGGAATATATGCATAACAATCGGCATCTGGAAGCGCTTCAAGCCGTCCACCGAAGCCTTTCGCTGCCTGGCAACGACTCCGCCTATCTATACCAGCTGCAGTTTTCGATTTTCCGAGAGCTTGGCTCGGTGGATCAGGCACTGCTCAGCTTGAACAATGCGATCTCGCACCTTCCGCATCGACGCGAACCCCATTTCATCAAAGCGATGTATTTGCATCAGCTCGGGCGGCATGTGGAGGCATTCCTTGCCTTAAAAGAAGCAGAGACGAAAACGGAACGCGTCTTTGACGATCATGATCATCCTGCCGCCTGGGATGAAGAATTCGAACAATGGAAAGCAAAACTCTGGTCACTTGCGGGTATCGAGGGAGGCAATGCGCGTGAATAAGCTCAAGGTAGCGGTCTATGCCATTAGCAAAAATGAGGCGCAATTCGTGGATCGATGGATGGACTCGATGCTGGAGGCGGATATGGTCGTCGTTGCCGATACGGGCTCTACAGACGATACGGTCGAGCGGCTGCGGGCACGGGGGGCCTATGTTTATTCAATCAAAGTGGACCCGTGGCGCTTCGATGTGGCGCGCAATGCGGCGATGAGCTTCATCCCGCGCGACGTCGATGTTTGCGTTACCGCCGATCTCGACGAATGCATGGAGGCTGGCTGGCGTCAAAAGCTGGAAGACGTCTGGACACCGGAAGCGACGCGGCTCAAATATTTCTATACATGGAGCTTTAACCCGGATGGCTCACGGGGTGTGACCTTCTGGCAGGAAAAGATACACCGGCGCAGCGGGTTCCGCTGGATTCATCCGGTTCATGAGGAGTTGCAGTACCATGGCACCGATCTCGACCATTATGTCTGGTCCGAAGATATTCGGCTCAACCATTACCCGGACAATACGAAATCGCGCGGCCAATATTTTCCCCTGTTGGAGAAGTCAGTGCAGGAAAACCCGGAGCACGACCGCAATATGCATTATCTCGGCCGCGAATACATGTATTACCGCATGTGGGACAAATGCATCGAAACGTTGAAACGTCATTTGACCATGCCGCGCGCGCTCTGGAAAGACGAACGTGCCGCTTCCATGCGCTTTATCGCCCGCGCCTATGAAGCCAAAGGGGAGCGGGATGAAGCGAAAAGCTGGCTGTATAAAGCCATCGCGGAAGCACCCCACCTGCGGGAGCCTTACGTGGAAATGGCCAAACTCGCCTACAAGGAACAAGATTGGCCGTGCATCTATCATATGGTGGAGGCAGCGTTGCAAATCAAGGAGAGGCCCATCTCCTATCTCAATGAGCCGTTCTCCTGGGATTACACCTTGTACGATTTGGGCGCACTTAGCTGCTACTATCTCGGCATGCTGGAAAAGTCGCTCGCATTCGCCAGGCAGGCGCTCGAGATGGCACCGGATGACGAACGGCTGCAAAACAACCTGAAGCTTATTCAAGATAAGGCTCAGGCCCAATCTGACTGAAATAATGCGTGGCAACCGCGACGCTTGCGATCGTGATCAGGGAAAACAGCATGCGCGTAAGGCCGATTGCCTGCAGCGAGGATGCAACGATGACCCCATCGATCAAAAAAATCAACAGCGCGACAGGCACCTTGTTTCGCCTGGACAAAAACTGTGCGAGCAAGTCGGTCCCGCCCGTGTTGCTTTGATAAGCGAGCATGATGCCGACGCCGCTGCCGATCAGGGCGCCGCCGACAACGGAAGCGGTCGCAAGCGATGAGGGCATCGCTTCCCGCAAAAAACTGAGCCAGTCGATGAAAAACGACGAAAGCAGCATCCCGTGGAAGCTGCGGTAAAACAAAAAGCGATCGCAGCAAAACACCAGTCCGTATATCGGGATACTGGTGAGCAGCATGATGCCCCCTGGGGCAAGACCGAAATAATACTTGGCTAGCAAGCCCACTCCGATCATGCCGCCATCCATTAAATGGTGAGGCACCAAAAAGCCGTTCACACCGATCCCGATCAGAAAGCTGCCTGCTACGATCGCAATCACCTTTTCAAATAGCATGTTCATATCCCCCGAGCAACCCGAATCGCTTCTTCACATGTATACGAGCTGTCCGGGGGATTCATGTTACGGTTTGACGACTACGACAACCGCTGTTTTTTTGCCGGCAAAGTTGACGGTGATCGTCGCCTGGCCTGGGCCATACGCGGTGATGATTCCGTCCTTCACATCGGCTACGAGAATTTTGGACGAGGCCCACAGCCCTGCAACCGTCACGTTGGTGTCGGTGCCGTCCATATAGGTGGCGGTCGCCGTCACCTTCGTTGTCTGCCCCGGCTTCATTTCCAGCTTGACCGCGCTCGTCTTCAAATATTTTAACGTGTCGACCTCGACCGGAATGCTGATCGTTTTGCCGGAGTAGCGAACCGTTATGGTCGTTTTACCGTAACCGACCGCTGTCACAAGACCGTCCTGTACGTCCGCGATTTTGTAGGACGTGGTCTTCCACTCCGCGTCTTTGGTCACGTTTTTCGTGCTGCCGTCCGACAGCGTCGCAATCAGATTGACCTGTACCGTATTGCCGGTTTTGAGCGTGATGTAATGCTTGTCCGTGTCCATCTTGGTGACGATTCCGACCTCAACCGTGATGGTGACCGATTGGCCGCCGTATTTGGCGGTTACAACCGCTCTTCCGTTGGTCAAGCCGCGCACCAGCCCTTTTGCTACATCGGCTGCCGCCGCGTTGCTCGTGATCCACTCCGCATCGTCCGTCACATTTTTGGCAGTGCCGTCTGCCGTTGTGGCGGTCAGCGTCACCTGCTTGGACTCGCCCGTCCCCATGACGATGGTCGTGACACTCGCTGAAAGCGACTGCGCCTGGTCGATTTCGATCGGGATCGAGACGGTTTTGCCTTCGTATGTGGCGGTGATGGTCGTTTTGCCCGCAGCGACGGCGGTAACCGCACCATCCGTGACCGTCGCGACCGCTTCCTGGGCGCTTGCCCATGTCGCCAGCGTCGTTACATCTTTTTTCAAGCCGTCTGCATATTCGACGGTCAACGCGACCTTCGCTGTTTTCCCTTTGCTCAGGATCAGCTTGGTCTGATCAGCCGTCAGACTTTTGATCACCCCGACGCTGACCGGAATGGTCAGAAACCGTTTGCCATAGGTAGCCGTAACTGTCGTGCTGCCTGTCGCAATCCCGGTAACCACGCCTTGACGCACCTCGGCTACCGCGGTCGAAGCGGAACTCCACTGGGCTTTTTCGGTAATGTCTTCCTCTCGCCCATCTTGGTAGTACGCTGTCAGGACGAGCTTGTTCGTATCTCCCGGCTGCACCGCGACCGTCGTCTTGTCGGCGCCGAGCTTGCGCGGCACATCGACATCCACCAAAATCGTCACGGTTTTGGTCCCGTACGTCGCTGTGATGGTAGCCTCACCTGACGCGTACGCGGTGACTTTCCCTTTGCTCACATAGGCGACCGTTTCGTTGCCTGACGTCCAGACCGCCTTGTCGGTGACATCCTCCGGCTTTTCGTCCGCATTGGTGGAAGTCAGCTTGAGCTGCGTGACATCATTGACTTTCATGAACAGGCTTGTTTTGTCCACATCCAGGCGGCGGGAGATGCCGGATTCCACCTTGATGGTTGCCGTCTTGGTCCCGTATTTGGCGGTGATCGTCGCCGTACCGGTTCCGTACGATTTGATTTCCCCTTTAATCGCATCGGCAATGCTGCCGTTATCGCTTGACCACTCTGCGATTTTTGCAACATCCTCCACCGTGCCGTCGGCAAATGTCGCCAGCAGGGTGATCGGCTCCGAGCCATTGAGCGGCAAGGACAAGCTGTTTTTGCCCGGGTCCAGCCGTCTGATCACCTCGACGCTGACCGGGATCGTGACGGATTGGCTGCCGTATTTGGCGGTGACCGTCGCCGTACCCGCTCCCTGGCCGACGATTTTGCCGTTCAACACCGTTGCGACCGAATATTGGTCAACGGTCCACTCGGCTTTTGCCGTCACATCATCCGTCGAACCGTCCGTAAACACGGCGGTGAGCGTCACCTGGTCGCTCGCCCCTTTGCGAATATCGATGCTTTGCTTGTCTTTGCTGAGCGCCCTGACTTTTTTCACAACGGTCACATTCACAATAACCGTCGTATTCATGTACGTCGCCGTCAGCGTCGCCGTTCCTTCGCCTTTTGCGGTGACATTCCCCGCGTACACCGATGCGACGCTGTCCTTGCTCGAGACCCAATCCGTTTTAATCGTGACATCCTCGCTGGAGCCGTTGGTGTACAGCGCCGTCGCCGTCAAAGCGGACGTGTCGCCCGTCTCCATCGAGAGGCTGTTTTTCGAAAGCACCAGCTTGGAAATTTCATTCGCGGCCAGCGCTGTTCCTGTGTTGCCCCCAACAGCCGTGGCGATTACTGCAGCCACCAGGACCATTTGAAAAAACGCAACCAAGACTTTTTTTCCAATCAAACCTGATTTCCTCCTCTTTCGTTGATCTTGACGCTAAAGAGAACCACACACCCTTATATATCGGGTTACTACATGGTTTCCGTTAGAAAAAAATCCCCGCTCAGCGACTCGCAGCGCTGAATGGGGATTTTTGGCCGCCGGCAGAACGGACGATTACTCCGCTGCCAGCCACTCGATATCTTTCGCTTCCAATTCCGCCACCCACTCTTTCGGCGCGGGCACGTCGCAGATGATCATGTCGATCTCGCGCAGCTCCGCGCTTCTGTACAGATTGCTTGAGCCCAGCTTGGAATGGTCGGTCAGGACGATGCTCTGCTTGGCGTGCTCGATGCATTTGCGCACCATCAGCGCCCGCTCCGCATCAAAGCTCGTGATGCCGCTGCCGAGCGTGATTCCGTCAATCGAAACAAACGCCTTGTCCACATAAAAGTTGTCCAGCATCTGCTGTGCCACCGAACCGGTGATCCGGAAATGCTTGGGATGAACCTTGCCGCCGATGAAGTACACTTCCGCATCCATCAAGCCTTTGTTGATGCTGTCCACCAGCAAGGTCAGACCTGTGACCGAGTTGGTGATGATCGTGATGTTCTTTTTGTTGCCGAGGAAATGAATCATCTGCAGGGAGGTCGTCCCATCATCGATCAGGATGATGTCGCCGTTCTGCACCAGGGACGCAGCCATGCGGCCAATCCGCTTCTTCTCGTCGGCATGCAAAATCTCCCGTGTGAACATGGAAGGCTCTTCGCGGTCGAGATTGATTTTGACCGCCCCGCCATACACTCGCTTGCATTTGTTTTCATACTCCAGCTCTTCGAGATAGCGGCGGATCGTCTCGGAGGAAACCTGCAGCTTCTCCACCAAGTCATTCGTCCGCACTTTGCCTGCCGTATGCAATTGCTCCAAAATGTACTCTTTGCGCTCTTCTCCGACCAGTGACACGCTAGCCAACCTCCCGCCTTCATTTCATTTATAGCGGTTTGACCTCCTCGTGGACGTATATCTCCCGGCGAGCCAGCTCGCGGAAAATTACCGCTGGGTCAAACGCCTCTTCCGGCGTGATGACGCCGGTCTTCTTCACCGCTCCATTCGCGAGTTGCCATGCAGCAATCGCCATGGGAATTCCCACGTTGCGCGTATAGGCACGGAGCTTTTCCCAGCCTGGCACGGAGCCATCGGAAGCCGGGTGCGTATGCGTCAACGTATGTAGATACGAACGGCCCTCTTTTTTGCCGGTCACCTCGACATGGAGAGAGTACCCGTATAATTCCGTTTCTTTTCCTTCTTTAGAATTATAAAGATATTGGGCGATACAATCAAGAATGCCGACCTCTGCGCCGTTTACCACGATTTTGTCGTTGCGCATGAGTCCCCAGTCATACATCGCGCGGACGAGCTGCATGTTTTTGGCGGGCCATGTGCCGCGCACCTCGATCAGCTTCACATGTTTGTGGGCCAATGCCTGTGCGAGCGTTTTCGTCTCCGCATGCGGAATGATGTATTGCGTCGTCAGTCCGTACGGTTCAGGCAATTGGATTTCTCGCGGGCGGGCAAACGGTGCGACCTGGATGAATGCCCCGTTCTCATACACGACGCGGCCCGGCAAGTCGGGATCGTATTCGTACGTCGTCGTTTCGGCGATCGACTTGGAAAATGCGATCGGGCGGAACGCGCCGTGGCTGACGCGAATCTCGTCAATCTCGTCGAGCTGGTTGGCCGCGTGCATCGCCATCATCTGCGTCACGCCAGGCGTCATCCCGAAGCCGGGGACGCACGTTTTGCCGTTTCGACGGAACACCTCGTCGGAAGCCTCCTCTTCTCCGAATCCGTTCAGGTTGATCCCATGGCAGCCCGCTTCTGCAATGCAGGCGGTCGACAAGCCGTTCAGCGTGATCGTGGTGCCGTCCATCACGATATCGTAGCCTCTCATCTGTTCGACCGTTGCCGCATGGTCGCGTACGTTCACTTTGACAAAATCGACCCGTGGATCATGCAGGGCGGCAACCAGCTTCCGCCCCTCCTCCTCATTGAAATCGCCGATCGTGATGGTCGTGAAATCGGAATACTCTACCAGGTCAAGCACCGCTTCCCGACAAATGTTGCCCGCTCCGCCTAAGCAAAAGATTTTCATGTGCCATGCCTCCCGTTGTTCGTTAGCGCCAAAATTGGTGCTGTGTGATTGCTGTGACCAAACGCTCCATGTCAGCCGGCTCGACATCGCCGATATTGCCGATGCGGAACGTGTCCGCTGCGGTGATTTTGCCCGGATAGATTACGAATCCACTTTCCTTGAGGCGCTTGTAAAATTCCGCAAAAGTAAACGCGCTGGATTCAGGATACACAAACGATGTGATAATCGGCGACTGATGCGCTTCCTCGAGCAGCGGCTTGAATCCGATGCGCTTCATCCCTGCCACGAGCGTGCGCTGGTTGGCGGCATAGCGCTCGTGCCGCGCAGCGATGCCCCCCTCCGCTTCCAGCTCCAGCAATGCCTGGTAAAAGGCGCGAACGACATGGGTTGGCGATGTGAAGCGCCACTTGCCGTTATCCCGCTCCATCGTCTCCCATTGGTCATACAGATCGAGCGAGAGCGAGCGCGCCTGCCCTTTGCATGCCTGCAGCTCGTCGCGGCGGGCGATGATGAAGCCGAAACCCGGTACTCCTTGGATGCATTTGTTGGCGCTGCTGATCAAAAAATCGATCTGCCAGTCAGCCATGTCGAATGGAATGCCGCCAAAGCTGCTCATGGCGTCGACGATGAACACTTTGCCGTGCGCTTTTGCCACACGTCCGAGATCGGCAATCGGATTTAACATGCCGGTCGTCGTCTCGCAATGGACCGCCATCACATGGGTGATCGCCGCATCCCGCGCAAGCAGATCATCCAGCTGCCGCGGGTCTACGCTGCCGACTTCACCGCAATCGATAACAGCGGTCGGAATGCCGTACACGTTCGCCATCTGGACGATCCGGTTGCCGTACGCACCGTTCGTGATTACCGCCAGCTTGCCATCCTTCGGAATAACCGAGCCGATTACCGACTCGACGGAGAACGACCCGCTGCCCTGCATCAGCACAGCCGTATAGGCGTCGGCGTCCTTTGTTGCGAGCGCCACCAGCTTTTGACGGATCGCCTGAACCAGGCCATTGTAGTCTTTGTCCCATGTGCACCAGTCTTTGAGCATCGCCTGCTTGACCGTTGGCGATGTAGTGAGCGGCCCTGGCGTGAGCAGCAGATACGGATTGCCCGCCGCCATCGTCGGCCGCTCCCCTTTAGCAAGACGATGATTGATCAGCTGGATCGCCAAAGGAAGATCAGTGATCGCATCGATGACCAGATGTGCCCCCGCATTCCGGAAACGGTCTCTCACCTCCGCCATCTTTTCACGCAGCGCCACCGGATGCAGCGCGGTAACTTCCGCTTCGGTAAGACCCAGCTCGCTTCCGCCCTTGATGACGCCGATGCTCCAGACACCCGCGTTGACGCCTTCCGCGATGTCGCTTACGGTATCGCCCACCTTGATGATCTCATGCATCGTCGGAACGCCGAGCTTGATCGCATTTTGAAAAATCATGTACGGATGTGGTCTCCCCGCCGGCATTTCCGTCGGCGTCACGAGCAGATCCGGTTCATACCCGCGAGCCCTCGCCTCCTCGGATACAATCGCCATCATCTCAGCCGTGTAGCCGGTGGTGGAGCCAATTTTCAGCCCTTCTTCGCGGAGCTGGACCACCATCTCCGGCACTCCTTTGATCGGCTCGGCGTAATGACGCAGAACCTGGAATAAAAGCGCTTCGAAATCCACGTACAGCAGGTCGATGTCCGCTTCCGCCCATTCTCTGCCAAATTGCTGGCGCCACAGGTCGCCTATGCGCTCCATTTCGAGCAGCGCCTTGATATGATCGCGCTTCAGCAGCCCCATCGGCTTGCGCGCTTCCTCTGCGGTCAGTTCAATCCCGCGCTTGCGGAATACTTCGAGAAAAACGGCCAGCGGCGCAAAGCACCCGTAGTCCACGGTCGTGCCTGCCCAGTCAAAAATCACTGCCTTAATCATGCTGCTTCTCACCTTTCGCCCTACATTGTCGTTGGTTTTTGCCATTGTTCCGTCCGTTTCCGCAAGAAGCGGGTGGAGAACTCAAACAATCCACGGACGCCCAGGTTGATCGCCACGATCAAAACCGACATCGCGGCGGCCGGAGCTACGTCCCCTGCATCATCCATGTTGACGATGGCGACCGAGGCCAATTTCAGATCCGGCGCATACAGGAAAACAACCGCCGAGATCGTGACCATCGCATTGATGAAGTAGTACACGGCGATTTCCAAAATCGCCGGAAGCGACATCGGCACCGTCACGTTGAAAAACGTTTTGTAAAGCGGAATCCCCATCGATTCCGACACCATTTCAAACTCCTTGTCCAGCTTCTTCAGCGCGCTGGTCGCCGTGATGAATGTGACGGAAAAGAAGTGGACGATATTCGCCAAAACAAGAATCCAGATCGTTCCATACAAGAAGTGAAGCGGATTGTCCGGCTTGTTGAAAAAGAACACATACGCAAGGCCGATGACCAGCCCCGGCAGAGCCAGCGGCAAGATCGCCAGAAAGTAACCGATTTGGCGCAGCGCCTGCAGCTGCCGCGTTTTCTCGATCATGTAAGCCGTCACAAAGGTCGCGATCGTTCCGAGCACCGCCGTCAAGAGCGAAACTTCCACGCTGTTCACCAGCGGCTGCATGCCCTCGCCTGCCACATTGCTGAAGTCGAAATGATCCCATGTCAGCGACAGATCGTAGGGCCACACTTTCACCACCGCCGCAAACACGACGGTGCCGATCAGCACCAGGATCAGCAGCGCGATCACCAGGCAGTAGATGAAATAAACGGCATCTCTTCCTTTGTTGTCATTGATCCGGTACGGCTTCGATTTGGCCGTAATGGTTGCGCTTTGCTTCCGCGTGATAAAGCGGTCGACGGCAAAGGCAAGGATCGCCGGGACGGTCAAAATAAGGCCGACCACCGCTCCCATCGCCATGTTTTGCTGCCCAATCACCTGCTTGTAAATATCGGTTGCCAGCACGTTGAACTGCCCGCCTACCACCTTCGGAGCACCAAAATCGGTAAAGCTCATCGTAAAGCAGACGAATGCGGCACTGATCAGCCCATACTTGATATTGGCGAGTGTGACCGTGAAAAATTTGCGCAGCTTGCCAGCCCCGAGCGTCTCCGCCGCTTCGTACAGATTGTAGTCCGCCATCGCGAGCGACACCGCCAAAATCAGATACGCCTGCGGAAACGTATAGATCACCTCCGCAATGATGATCCCGACCGGACCGTACAGCTCCAGCTTGAAACCATCTGCCAGCCAGCCGAAAAAACCGGTCGTGACGATGCCTTGATTGCCGAACAGATACGTAAGCGCGATCCCGTGCAGCATCGTCGGCGCGAAAAGCGGCAGCAGCGCGACGGAAGCGAAGAAGCCTTTGCCTTTGATGTTGGTCCGCTTCAAGGCGTACGCAAAGAAAAAGGCGAGCACGACCGAGATGACCGTCGACGCGATGGAAATATACAGCGTGTTCGTGATGGAAACAAGTAAAGCAGGGGTGGAAAAGTAGCTGCTGAAATGAACCAGGCCGACATAATGTCCGTCATTGTCTTGAAATGCCTTGCCGAACAGCACGACCAGCGGGCACAGGACGCAAACCGCCAGTACAGCTACAATTCCCGTAAGCAATGTTCTCGTAAATGCCATCTGTTGTAGCTCCCTTTCAGTTTGCTGCTGCCGTTTGGTCAAACGAAACCAGCTTTTCCAGCGGCAGTTCAAAGGACAGCTTGCTTTGTTTTCTCAGGTTGAGTCGATGCGACTGATCAACGGGCAAATCGATCGTCATGAAACCCCCGGTCCATTCGCTCTGTTCGTTCATCACTTGCAGCATCACCCGGTAAAAGGAGCCGCGGAATTCCATATCTGCAACGACAGCCTGCAGACCGAACTCGCTTTCCTCATCCAGCACGCGGACATGCTCCGGCCGAATGCCGTACAGCATCTGCTGATGCTTGGCAAAGCCTGCGAACTGCTCTGCGTTAAAAAAGTTGAATGCTCCGATGAAATCAGCGACAAACGGGCTGTTCGGCTTGGCGTAGACCTCTTGCGGCGCACCTACCTGCACGATTTCGCCGTGGTTCATCACGACGATTTTGTCTGCCATCGTCAGCGCCTCGTCCTGGTCATGCGTCACCATAATCGTCGTCATGCCCAGTTCATCGTGGAGCCGGCGAATTTCCCGGCGCAGCTTGAGGCGCACCTTGGCGTCAAGCGCGGACAGCGGCTCATCCAGCAGCAAAAAGTCAGGCTCAAGGGCAATGGCCCGGGCCAATGCGATGCGCTGCTGCTGCCCTCCGGAAAGCTGCATGGGATATTTGTCTTTGGCAGGAAGCAGGTCCACCATGCCGAGCACATCCTGCACCTTTTGGTCGATCTGCGGTATGCTCCATTTTTTCTGTTTGAGACCGTAAGCGATATTGCCCGCAGCGGTCATGTTGGGAAAAAGCGCATAGGACTGGAACATCATGCCGAAATTGCGCTTGGCAGGCGGCAGAGAGGTGATCTCCCTGCCGTTGCTGTACAGCTTGCCACGAGTCGGCTGCTCCAGCCCCGCCAAAATGCGCAGCAATGTGGTTTTGCCGCAGCCGCTTGGGCCGAGCAGACAAACGAACTCGTTTTTTTGGATGTCGATGGAAATCCCTTTCAAAGCGTGAAAAATGCCGAACTGTTTGGCAACGCCTTGAATCGATAAATATGCTTGGTTGCTCATTCGTTCACGTCCTCTCTTGCGCCAAGCGGCGGCATCATGCAAAACACTGGTCAATCAGACATCTATTTCTTCGGTTCCGATTTCGAGCTGTATCGTTTTTGCCATTCTTGCAGCACTTGGTCGCGGTCTTTCGCAGCCTGGTTCAAGTCCAGCTTGATCAGCTGCTCCAGCGGGTTTTTGGTATAGCCTTCCGGAATTTGGGCGCCTTCCTGCTTCGCGCCGATAATCGCATAGTTTTTGTTGTACTCTTTCATCGCTTCATCCGTGATCGCCCAGTCGAGGAACAGCTTGGCTTCCGGCTTGATCGTCGGTTTTTTCATCAAGGCGTTGGCTTCCACGTCCCAGCCGGAGCCTTCTTTCGGGAAGACGACCTCTACCGGAGCGCCTTTCTTTTTCTCGGTGATGCCGCGATAGCCAAACGAGATGCCGATTGGGTATTCGCCAGCCGCTGCCATTTTCGCCGGCTTGGAGCCGGATTGGGTGTACATCGCAATGTTATCGTTCAATTTGTCGAGATAGGTCCAGGAGCCTTGCTCCCCTTTCAGGTGGCGCAGACCGTTGATCGTCAGGAATCCGGTTCCGGAAGCCGATGGATCCGGCATGACGACCATGCCTTTATACTCTGGCTTGATCAAATCATCGTACGATTGCGGAATCGGCAAATGCTTCTTCTCCAGCTCCTTGGTGTTGGCGATGATCGCGGTTTCCCACGCATCGATGCCGACCCAGTGCTCCGGCTGCTGCTTGTCTTTGAACTCGGGGGAGATGCGCTCCACGCCTTTTGGCGAATAGCCTTCCAGCATGTTGTTTTGGTCGAGCACCAGCAGGCTTGTCGCAGCGACGCCCCAAACGACGTCCGCCTGCGGATTTTCTTTTTCAGCGAGCAGCTTTGCCGTAATGATTCCGGTCGAATCGCGGACGATGTTGAGCTTGATGTTCGGATTGGCTTGTTTGAAAGATTCCAGATACGCTTTGATTTGGTCATCTTCCAGCGCGGTATAAATCGTCAATTCGGAAGGAGTGCTTGCCGTTGTGCCCGGCTGTGCTTGTGGTACAGATCCTTCCGCAGATCCATCAGTTTTCGGTGCAGCCTGTTGCGCTTGCCCACACCCTGTCAAAACCGTAGCGAGCAAAGCAGTAGCGAGGAACGGACGAAACAGCTTGTTCATGAGTTCATTCTCCTTTATTGGGGGGTTCGTTCATGGTTTTATGATAGAATTGATTTGTTAAGGCAATATAAACCACATGTAAACGTTTTGTTTTTCCTTCTTTTACTTGCGATTAGTTTGTTTTTTAGCAGCTGGTGCAGGCCAGCACGCTTCTTGTTATAATGAAAAGCAAATACGTGGGTAGAAGGTGACAACACTGCAGAAGTTAACAGATCTGGTTCAAAGCTATTTCGATCTCGTCGTGCATCTGCCTCGTCTGGTCAACAACGAGGGAATCGCGAGGGGAGTTGGACTTACGGCTACGCAGGGATACGTCCTGCATTATTTGCATACACATGGCAGTCAGCGCGCGACCGACCTGGCCAAAGTGACCGGGCTCACCTCCAGCGCCATCACGCAGATCAGCGACGGCCTGGAGAAGCTCGGAACGATCGAGCGGCTCCGCCTCAAGGAAGACCGGCGCACCGTCATGATCACCATTACAGAAGCGGGCGTCGAATTGGTAGAAAAGCTGTATCGGTGCCGTGTGCTGAAAATGGCGGAAGCGTTGGAAAACATGAGCCGCGAGGAAGTTGTGGAACTCTTGCGCATCATGAAAGGAACGTCCGAGCTGCTGGAGCAGCGGCTGAAAGAAGAGCCGAACGAATAAGGTGGAAAACAAAAAGAAGGCCATCAGATGTGAACGGATGGCCTTCTTTTTTGTTGTATGCTACTGCTCCATCGCCTTTGCCATGGCGGACAGCTTGTTGATCGTATTCCAGTTGCGCGTCGTCGTTTGATCGCCGAGCTTTTGCATGCTTTTCGCCAGCTTGGAATCCAGGATTCGCTGCCGGAACAAAAAGTAAATCTCGGAGCCATGAATCTGATATTCGTCCTGCTCGCGCTCGCTGTTTGCCAGCGTGTCCACGGCTTTTTGACCGGGCGGTCCCGTCAATGAAGTGACGTGGATGCTTTCTCCCTCGGCAAGCGGAACATCGGCATACGGACAATCCGCGATGATCTGCTCCAGCTCCTCTGCCGTGCGCAGCACGACGGTGATCGAAAACCCGAAGGCGTCCTTGATGCCCGCCTCGATCAACTCGCGCAAAAACTGTGGATTTTCTGGTGATCGGAACAGGACATTGCCGCTTTGAATGTAAGTCTGCACCTGCAAAAGCCCCAGCCCTTCCATGGTGCGCTTCAATTCAGCCATTTTGATTTTGTTGTGCCCGCTGACATTGATGCCGCGGAGCAGCGCGATATAGGTGGTCATTTTGATCCCTCTTCCCTCTATGCATCCATACTGATAGCATACCGGATTTCCTTGCGCTTTGTATGGTAAAAATGCGACAATGTCCCATTCTGTCATTCTTTCCGCTCTCCATCGCTGATAAACAAAAAAGCCGACCTCCCGCCTGACTTGACGCCAGCTGGAGGTCGGCTTGTGTTTTATTTCACGTCTTACAGATCAAATTTGAAATCGTCATCCGTCAGCGGCTCGATGTTCAGGGTGCGGACATAGCCGTTCCCTTTCTTGGAGAAGAAGTCATGCTGCTTCGTCCGGGTGCTGATGCCGTTGAACACGATTGGATTGACGTCCTCTTCCGGGAAGATCGGGTCCAGTCCCAAATTCATCAGCGCCTTGTTCGCGTTGTAACGGACGAACGTCTTCACTTCATCAGCCAGCCCAAGCTCCGTGTAAAGCTCATCGGTGTAGGCGACTTCATTTTCGTGGAAGAAGCGCAGCATTTCGTGAAGCGTTTCATTGGCGTCCTTCTGCTCGTCCGGCGTCAGCTCCTCGAACACTTCCTGTGCGAGAATGCCCACGTAGACGCCGTGAATGCTCTCATCGCGCAAAATCAGGTCGATGATTTCGCCGCTGCTCGTCATTTTGCCCTGGCCTGCGAGATAAAGCGGATAGAAGAAGCCGCTGTAGAACAGGTAGCTTTCCAAAAAGACGGATGCTGCCATCGCCAGGTACAAGTCTTTAGGCGTCTCGATGTTTTGGTAATACTTCACGATGGTCTCCGCTTTCGTCTGCAGGTAGCGGTTTTGCTCGACCCATTGGAAGATGGCGTCGATTTCTTCCGTCGTCGCCAGCGTCGTGAAGATGCTGCTGTACGATTTCGCGTGGATTTGCTCCATCATCCCCATGAAGCCGAGGACCGCCTTGCGCTGCAACCCGTCGACATGCTCGAGAATCTTCGGCATGCCGACGCCGCCTTGTACGGTATCGAGCAGCGTCAGGCCGCCCAGCACGCGCTTGTACAGCGTGCGTTCCGCATCCGACAGCTCCATCCAGGACATTTTGTCATCCGAGAGCGGAATTTCTTCATCCGTCCAAAACTGCATAAGGTTTTGGCTCCAAAACATATTGGTATAATCGTCATCCGGTCGGTTCCAGTTGACGGCTTTCATTGCGCACATGGATGGTTTGATCCCCTTTCGTCCCCGTTCCTTCCATTACACCGCACAGCTGATGCAGTTCTCGACGGAAAGCATGTTTGTCCGGGTGTAATACAGCGATTTCAGTCCCTTTTTGGCTGCGTAAATGTAGTAGCGGGACAGATCGCGGGTCGACACGTCGCTGTTCACGTGCAGAACGGTCGAAATGCCTTGGTCGACATGCGCTTGAATTTCTGCGATCAGGTCGATTACCTTGAACTGGTCCATTTGATACGCGGACTTGTAATAGAAAAAGTTCTCGCGATTCATGAACGGCATCGGATAGTAGGTCGTCGAGTTGGCATAGGTGCGAGTCTCGATCGGCTCGACGATCGGCATGACGCTCGACGTCGCGTTCTGCACGTAGGAAATGCTTTGCGTCGGTGCGATCGCGAGGCGGTAGGCATGGTACAGGCCGTGCTTTTGCACAGCTTCGCCAAGCTCTGCCCAGTCTTTCGGCGACGGGATCGCGATTCCTTCGAACAGCGCCTTGACCTTTTCGGTGACCGGACGGTAATCGGTGGTGCGGTACCGTTCGAAATATGTGCCTTTGCCATATTCGGAACGCTCGAAGCCTTCGAATGACTTGCCTTTTTCACGGGCGATCTCCATGCTGCGCTCCAGCGAGTAAAAGTTCATCATCATGAAGAACGTGCGCGCGAAATCGCGGGCTTCCACGCTCTCATACGCGATGCGGTTTTTCGCCAGAAAGCCGTGGAGGTTCATCGCACCCAAGCCGACGGAGTGAAGCTCGGCGTTCGCCTTCGCCACGCCCGGCGCATTCGCGATCGTCGTCATGTCGCTGACGGCTGTAAGGCCGGTGATGCCATCGTGAACGGATTCGCGGATTTTCTTATGCTCCATGACGTTCGCGATGTTCAGCGAGGCCAGGTTGCAGCTGATGTCGCGGCGGATGATGTCCGGTTGGCCATAGTCGCCCATTTCGGACGTCTCCTGCAGCTGGAAAATTTCCGTGCACAGGTTGGACATCTTGATCGTTCCCAGCTCTTTCAGCGCATGCGCGCGGTTGGCATTGGAGCGGTTCATGATGTACGGGTAGCCTGATTCCAGCTGGGTCGTCGCGATTTTCGTGAGCATGTCGCGCGCGCTCATCACAGCCTTTTTCTTGATGCGGCTGTCTGCCAGAAGCGTGTCGTACATCTCATCCATATCCATGTCGTCTAAGTGAATGCCATACGCCTTGTGGACGGAATGCGGACCGAACACGTACAGCTGCTGGTTTTGTTCAGCCAGCTGATAAAACTTGTCCGGCACGATCAAGCCGATCGACAGCGTCTTCAAGCGAATTTTCTCGTCCGCATTGATTTTTTTGCTGTCCAGAAACTCCATGACATCCCAGCCGAAGATATTGTAGTAGCCGGCGCCGGAGCCTTTGCGCTGCCCCATCTGGTCGGCATAGGAGAACGCGTCCTCCATCAGCTTCAAAACCGGCATGATCCCTTTTGCCGCGCCTTCAACGCCTTTGATCGGCTCGCCGCGGCCGCGCAGCTTGGAGAGGTTGACGGCAACGCCGCCGCCGATTTTGGACAGCTGCATGCAAGTGCCCAGCACGAAATTGATCGAGTTCATCGCATCGTCCATTTCCAAAAGGAAGCATGACACCATTTCTCCGCGCCGGCTCTTCCCGGCGTTCAGGAACGTTGGGGTTGCCGGCTGCACACGCTGTTCCATCATCGCAGCTGCCAGTCTGAGCGCCGTATCCACATTGCCGCGCCCCAAGTGCAGCGCCACAATCGACACGCGGTCTGCATAATGCTCGAGGTAGAGCGTTTTGTCGTCGCTTTTTACCGCATAGTCTGTATAAAATTTGGACGCCGCCATATACGATTGGAAGCGGAAATCATAAGAATGAGCCAAGTCATACACCTTCTCGACTTCGCTCTCGGCATAGTGTTCAAATACGTTTTCATAAAAATCGTGCTCGATCATGTAGCGGACTTTTTCCAGATGGCTGGGGAACGTCAAGCTCTTGGTCATCACTTCCGCCATGAACGCGTCGACCGCCTCCAGATCCTTGTCCAATTGAAAAAAGCCTTCCGCATCCCGCTGCATGAGCAGGTTGTTGAGTTCAATATGAAGCAACTACGCTCACCTCTCTCTTGAATCGTTCCACATCCGAAAGCGTTCCCGCCAATTCGAATTTGGTCAAAACCGGTACTCCGTACTTTTCGGAGATGTAATCCGCACTCTTTGCGAAGCAGTCGCCCCAATTGCGGTTGCCGCTCGCGGACACGCCGACCATGTTGCGATGGTTGTGTTCGAGGAACGACATCACTTTTTCCGGGGGCTGGCCAAAGCCAGTCGTGTATGTAACGAGAACGAACGGCTCCTCAAGCTTCAGCTTCTCGTCGATTTGGACGGCTGGAAGCCCCAGCTTGCGGATGAACCGCTTTACATTCCCGGTCTTGGAATCGTACGCAACCAGCATGAATACCGGTCTCCTTTCTCTACTACCTGTGGACATCGAAAACGAGCATAACACAAACGCCTCCCCTGCTATCGATCGGAAAAGATCGCGATCTGGAAGAGACTCGCTCTCGCATTATGTATGTATAGCTACCACCAAAAAGCCGCAAACCCAGCAGTGACAAGGGGTAGAAAACACCCCCGATCGCTAGATTCTTGTCAAGTGGAAATTTCTCAAATCTAACTATATGTAGTTGACTCAACTAAATCTATATCAATATATTGTGAATGTCAACTGTTTCTCTCGAAGCAAAAAGTAGCAAAAAGGTCAATATGCAAGACGCCCTATTTCATAGATTTTTACAAGAATAATAGAGTTGCGCGAAACAAAAAGACGCCAAACCCGGCGAGCTACCACCTGGCTTGGCGTCCATCGTTTGTGCCTTTATTTTTTCTGGATATGCTTCGCTACGAACGCGGTCGTGGTGTCTGCAGCCAGATAGGCCGGGTGCGCCGCGATCTCGCGCAAAAGCGGGATGTTCGTCTTGATCCCTTCAACCACGTAGTCGTCCAGCGCTTTTTGCAGACGGGCGATCGCCTCTTCCCGGTTCGCTCCCGTCACCACAAGCTTGGCGATCATCGGATCGTAGAACGGCGTCACAACTGAGCGTTCGCTCACCGCCAGCTCATGGCGAATTCCTTCCCCTTGGGGTGTGCGGAATGTCGTGATCGTTCCCGGCGATGGGAAAAAGGTTTTCGGGTCTTCCGCATAAATGCGCACTTCGATCGCATGGCCCTGGCGCTTCACATCGGCCTGCGTGAACCGCAGCGGTTCGCCTGATGCGATCAGCAGCTGCTGCTCGACCAGATCCAGTCCGGTAATCTCTTCTGTCACCGGATGCTCCACCTGCAGCCGCGTGTTCATTTCCAAAAAGTAAAAGTTTTTCTCCTCATCCACCAAAAACTCGATCGTCCCGGCATTGCTGTAACCGATCGAGGTCGCTGCCAACACCGCTGACGCGCCCATTTTCGCCCGTGTCGCTTCATCTAAAAAGACAGACGGCGCTTCTTCCACCACTTTTTGATGGCGCCGCTGAATCGAGCATTCGCGCTCCCACAAATAGACGGTGTTGCCTTCCTTGTCCGCCAGCAGCTGGATTTCGATGTGGCGCGGATTGGCGATGTATTTTTCCACATACATGGCGCCGTCGCCAAAAAAGTCTGTGGCACGCTTTTGGTTGCCCTCGTACGCCTTGCGCAGCTCCGCTTCGTTGGAAACGACCTGCATCCCGATTCCGCCGCCGCCCGCCGATGCTTTCAGCATGATCGGATAGCCCATTCCCGCAGCTACCTGCACCGCTTCCTCGACGTCGGCAAGCGGATACGAAATGCCCGGCACGACCGGAACCCCCGCTTCCTCCATCGCTTTGCGCGACTCGATTTTGCTGCCCATCCGTGCGATGACATCGGGGGATGGCCCGATAAAGACGATGCCTGCCTCTTCACACTTACGGGCAAAGCCGGCGTTTTCGGACAATAGCCCATAGCCTGGGTGAACCGCCTGCGCCCCCGACTCCCGGGCGATCTCCAAAATCTTGTCACTGTTCAGGTAGCTTTCGTTCACGCGCGGTCCGCCGACGAGGTAAGACTCATCCGCCAGCTTTACGTGCGGTGCCTCCGCGTCTGCTTCGGAATAAATCGCCACCGTTGTGATTCCAAGCTTTTGGCATGTACGGATGATGCGAACGGCAATTTCGCCGCGATTGGCGATCAGAATTTTGGAAAACATCGGTCATCTCTCCTCATCTCTTCACGAAATCGTTCTGATGATTGTATGCTCTCGACTGCTTTCTACTATTGTAAGGGGAAACGGTTACAAAAGTGTAAAAAAGACGCGCCCACGGCTGTCCCGTGTCTGCACGCCTTTTCTGATCCGTTCTATCCTTGTTTTCGTTTCGCTACGCCCGATGCCACATGCAGGAAAAGATGAAGCGCTGCGCGTGAGGTGATGTCGCGTACATCGCGGGTCGGATCGACGCAAACCATGTCCATGCCGATCAGCTTCGGCGATTGGCCGATGGCAAACGCTGCGGTGAACAGCTCGGTGGAGGAAAGCCCTGCCGGACCGATGGCTGGCACGCCCGGCACAATGGATTGATCCATGACATCGACATCGAATGTGACGTAGATGGCGTCGCATTTCGCTTCGAGCGTGCGGATCGCCTGCTCGACCACCGGCTCGATTCCACGCTTGCGCACCTGATTTGCGGTAATCAGCGTCATGCCCCGCTCTTCGGCGTACTGACGATATTCGCGCGAGTTGGCGAAGCTGCGCAGCCCGATGGTAATGATGTCACTGCCGCGCACCGTCTCCGACTCGATCAAATTCCGCATCGGAGTCCCGTTGGACGGACCGCCGTACGCTGTATCACGCACGTCCAGATGCGCGTCAAACTGGATCAGCCCGATGCGTTTGCCGCTTGCTCGCCGGAGGCCTTTGATCGCGGGAAACGTAATGGAATGGTCGCCGCCGATGATGACCGGCATACCGCTTACCCCTGCCGTAACTTCGCGAAGCGCCCCTTCGATGTTGGCGTGGCAACGCAAAATATCGGTCACATGCATCGCCACATCGCCCAGATCGACAGCGCGAAGCGCGGAAAGCTCAATGTCCTCGTCCATATTGTAGGTCGTAAACGCGCTTAACAGCTGGCGGAATTGCTGCGGATGCGCATGCGCCCCGGAAAAGCTGATCGAGCTTTTGGACAGCGGCACGCCGAGAATGGCAAAATCATAGTGGTTCGCGGGATCAACCGTTTGCTCGATCCACTCGGACAAGCGGGTGACATACGGATCTGATTTTCCTGTTGATAAGCGGAATGGCGGTTGGGTAATATGCTGGAACATGGGCCAGACTCCTTCCTGATCAATCGTGGGATAATACTTTGCTCAAAAACGCCTGTGTGCGCTGCTGCTGTGGCGCGGTGAAAATTTTGGCCGGTTCTCCTTCCTCGATAAGCGAGCCTGCATCCATCACTACGACGCGATCGGCTACCTCTTTGGCAAAGCCCATCTCGTGCGTCACGACCACCATCGTCATGCCTTCTGCAGCCAACTGCTTCATGACCGCAAGCACTTCGCCGACCAGCTCCGGATCAAGCGCGGAGGTCGGCTCGTCAAACAGCATGACCTTCGGCTGCATCGCCAATGCCCGCGCAATCGCCACGCGCTGCTTTTGACCGCCTGACAAATGATCCGGGTACATATGCGCCTTTTCAGCAAGGCCGACTTTGACAAGCAGCTCCTTTGCCAGCGGTTCCACGTCCGAGCGCTTCATCCTTTTGACCGTCATCGGTGCCATCAGGATGTTATCGAGCACGGAAAGATGCGGGAACAGATTGAAGTTTTGGAATACCATGCCCACCTCAGCGCGAATCCGGTCCAGCTGATTCTGCGGCATTTCCACTTTCTCGCCGTTGCGTTCGATCAGCCCGATCGGCTTGCCCTCGATTTCGATCGCGCCATCCTGGATTTGTTCGAGATAGTTCATGCAGCGCAGCAAGGTGCTTTTTCCCGAGCCGCTGGGACCGATGATGACGACCACCTCACCTTTTTTCACCTGGAGGCTGACATCCTTGAGCACGTGATGCTTGCCATAAAACTTGTGGATGTGTTTGACCTGGATCATGCGCGCGCCCCCTCCACGTTCAATTTCCTTTCCAGACGTCCGATGCCGACCGAGATGGAGTAGTTCACCACAAAGTAGAGAATCGCAATCGCGATATAGATTTCAAAGTAACGGAAGTTGTTGGAGACGATCAGGTTGCCTGCGCGCATCACCTCGGATACGGTGATGACCGAGAGCAACGACGAGTTTTTGGTCAGTGCGATAAACTCGTTGCACAGCGGCGGCAACATGCGGCGCACCGCTTGAGGCAAAATGACTTTTTGCATCGTCTGCCAGTGGCTCATGCCAAGCGAGCGTCCCGCTTCCATCTGGCCTCTGTCAATCGATTGGATCGCGCCTCGCACGATTTCCGAGACATACGCCGCGCTGTACATGCCAAGCCCGAGCACCCCGGCTGTCGCCGCGCTCAAATCCACCTGCATGCCAATCGCAAGCCCATAGTACAAAATCATCAGCTGAACCAGCAGCGGCGTGCCGCGGAACCAGGCCAAATACCAGGAGCACAGCATCGACAGCCACTTTTTATTCGACATCCGGCCAAGTCCGATCAGCAGTCCCAATCCGGCGCTGAGCACGAGTGCCATAAACGTCATGGAGATTGTCACCCAGAGACCTTGCAGCAGGGCGATCAGGTTGTTGTCTTCAAAAATGACGGAAAAATCCAGGCCCATCTCTCAATCCCTCCTTCTCTACCTTCCGAAACGATTGTGTTGACGGGGCTCTCCATGACCCGTGAGCAAGCCCCGTCCGGCACAATCCATTTCCCTCTCTATGCGATCGCTGAATCGCTTACTCGTTCCCAAACCATTTCAGCACGGTTTCTTTGTACTGACCGTTTGCGTTCACTTTTTTCAGCGCTTCGTTGACAGCATCCCTCAAACCAGCGTTCTCCTTGCGAATCCCGTAGCCGTATTCTTCCTGTGTCAACGTTTTGTCCAATACTTTCACCTTGTCATTTTGCTTCGCGTACACTTTGGCTGCCGGCAGTCCCGTCACAACCGCATCGACGCGACCGCTATCCAGCTCAAGGAACATTTCTACGTTTTTCTCCACTTCCACCAGCTGTACGTCCGGATATTTTTCCTTCAAAAACTTGGCGGACTTGGTGCCGATTTGAACCGCTACCTTTTTGCCTTTCAAATCGTCCACACCGGCAATCGCGTTGTTATCTTTCTTCACCATAATGGACAAGCCACCCGGGAAATACGGATCGGAGAAGTCGATCGTCTTTTTGCGCTCGTCGGTGATATACATCGCCGAGGCGATCATGTCGAACTTTTTGCCTTGCAGGCCGGGAATCAAGCCTTTGAACTCGGTGTCAACGAATTCCACCTTGTCGGCTCCAAGCTCTTTGGCCACAGCGCGAACCAGGTCGATGTCGAAGCCGTCGAATTCGCTTTTTGCATTTTTGAATTCAAAGGGCTGGAATGTTGCGTCCGTCCCCACAACCAATGTCTTTGTCTCCTTGATTTTTTTCAGCACTTCATCGTCAGGCGCTGCTGCCGCCGGCGCTTCCTGCTTGGCTGGCGCGCTTGCGTCGGGCTGTGGCTGCGCTGCCGGCTGGGAACCGCAGCCTGCGGCGAGAATGCCTGTCATCAACAAGCTGAATACGCTGAGCAACCCTTTTTGGAACATTTTCATCAATACTGCCCCCTGTTTTGAATTTATGTTTGTTTTCGAAAATTACATACTTTCAAAAAGCGTGCCAACCGTACAGGCGGCAAAAATGGCCGTTTTCGCCCTACCAAGCACAAAAAAGAGGCGGCAATTTCTGCCGCCCTGCGAAAATTGCCGCCCACCTGAAAACAGCTAGTGTTGCTGCTCCTCTTCCTGATATTTTTTCAGCTTGTCGCGCAGCGTGCGCTCCCCGATGCCCAGCATGTGCGCCGTTTTGCGCCGGTTTCCCTCCTGATGGGACAGCGTGTGCAAAATCACCCGCTTCTCGATTTCCTCCATCGATTCGCCGACGTAGACGGGAATCAGCTTCTGTCTGGATACGATCGGCTGCTCCTGCAGCATATTTTGCAGCTCCTCCGGCAAATCCCGCTTCTGGATCAGCGACGAGCCGGTCAGCGCAATCGCCCGCTCCACGATGTTTTGCAGTTCGCGGACGTTGCCGGGGAACGCATAGCCCTCCAGCACCTGCAGCGCTTCCTGTGAGATGCCGTCGATCGGCTTGCCCATCCGCTCGCTGATTTTGTCCACAAAATATTGCACCAGCTGCGGAATGTCGCCCTTGCGTTCACGCAGCGGCGGCAGTTGCACCGGAATCACGTTCAGCCGATAATACAGATCCTCCCGGAACCGCCCTGCCTTCACTTCCCGCCACAGATCACGGTTGGTCGCGGCGATGATCCGCACATCGATCGCCTTTTCTTCAATACCGCCAAGCGGGGTCACGCGGCGCTCCTGGATGACCCGCAGCAGCTTGCTTTGCAGGCTCATGTCCATCTCCCCGATTTCATCGAGAAAAATGGTCCCGCCATCCGCCAGCACAAACTGCCCCGGCTTGCTTTGCATCGCACCGGTAAACGCTCCTTTTTCGTAGCCGAACAGCTCTGACTCCAGCAGATTGTCAGGGATGGCGGCACAATTGACCGCCTGGAACCGTTTTTTGTGCCGCTTGCCCTGCTGGTGAATCGCGCGTGCAACCACTTCCTTGCCCGTCCCGCTCTCACCATGGATCAGCACGCTCGAATCGATGTCCTTGACTTTTTCAATCAGCGAAAAGAGCCGCTGCATCGCCTGACTGTTGCCGATCAAGCCATAATGATCGGAGCGCTTGTCCAATTCCTGCGACAGCCATTGGACACGGGATTGCAGGTGATAAAACTCCTCGGCGCGGGACAGCTGGACGGCAAGCTCGTCTTGCAAAAGCGGCTTGGTCAAATAGGTAAACGCCCCGTTTTTCATCGCTTCCACCGACGACGAAATGCTGCCGAACGCGGTCATCATGATGATCACCGTTTCCGGCGAAAGGCGCTTGATCTCTTTGAGCACGTCATTGCCGTCATGCTGCCCGATCTTCAAATCCAGCAGCACGAGCGCCACCTCGGTTCGGCCAAACAGCGCCAAGGCATCGGCTGGATCGGTAAAGGAATAGACATGGTAACGGTCCTCCAGCGCAAACGTGAGCGACTGGCAAATCGCCGGCTCATCGTCGATTATCATCACATTGTACATGCTCATTCACTCCCTTCCTGCGGCATGGGCAAGCGGATGATCACACTGGTTCCGCTGCCCCGCTTGCTCTCGATGTCGATCGTGCCCCCGTTTTCCTTCACGAGATGATAGGTGGTGGGCAGACCAAGCCCCACTCCATGCGGCTTGGTTGTATAAAACGGTTCAAACACCCGGTAGCGATCATCGGGGGCGATTCCCTCGCCGGTATCTGTGATCAACAGCTTTGCCAGTGTGCCGTCTCTCGTCCCTTGAATCGTCAGCTGTCCACCCGGCTGCATGGCCTCGACGCCGTTTAAGATGATATTGATCGCGACCTGCTTGGTCTGATTGAAATCCGCGTACAGCATCAGCCCCGCCTCCATCTGTACATGGACGTCGACACCCCGTTCCCTGATGTTTTGCTGACACAAACCGAGCACGGCTTCCATCAGCTCTTCTGCCGCAAACGAAACCGGATGCGGCTGTTTGGGCCGGGCGTAATCGAGCAAATCGCTGACCAGCCCGTTCAATCGCTTGATTTCGCCTGGCACCTGCTCGGCAAAGAATGCCCGGAATTTGGGATTGTCAAACTTGGCGGGCAACAGCTCCGTATAGGTCAAAATGGACGTCAGCGGATTGCGGATTTCATGGGCGATACCCAAAATCAGCTGACCGAGCGAGCGGAGTCTGTCCTCCTGCTCGATTTTTTTCTCCAGCTCGATTTGCTCGGTAACATCCATGAAATTGATGATCGCTCCGGTAATCTCCTGCGCCGGGCTTACAATCGGAAAAATATCGTAGCGCAGCGTCCGCTGCACCCCGTCATCCGCCACCGGCCTGGTCCATACCGTTTCTTTTTGCAGGGTTGCCTCTCCTCGCGTCAGCGCCGCAACCACCTCGTCGCGCGGGATAAATGCCGAAAGAAGCGTCTCATGCATCGGCAATCCGACAAGCGAACTCGCGACTCCGAGATAACGCGCTGCCTTCCGGTTCATCCGCGATACCGTCGCCCCCTTGTCGAGCGTCACATAAAAGCTGTACGTGCTATCCAGAAGCTGCTGCTGGAATTGGATGTTCTCCTCCAGCTGTTCCATCTTTTCCTTCAGCTGTTGATTGATCGTACCGATCTGGGCAGTCCGCCGCTTCACTTCCCGCTTCAGCACACGGTTCCACCAAAGCACGATGACCACGATCGTCCCGACGACGATCAGCACGATCTGGAGCACCTTCATAATCGCATACAGATTGGGCGCGTTTGGCATGATGTACTCGCCAAACCATTTCCGTTCAATTTTGTCATAGGTGCCGTTTTGCTTCAGCCGCAAAATGGCCTTGTTGATGTCTTCAAGCAGCGCATGGTTACGCGGCATTACGGCAACCCCGTAGTCGGTCGGGTTGATCGGATCGCCGACAATTTTGATCTGGTCCTGCTGATTCGTTTTCTGGATAAAATATTGCCCCGTGATTCTGTTGCCGACGAACGCATCCACTTTCCCCGCCAGCAAAAGCTGCACC
This sequence comes from Brevibacillus fluminis, assembly GCF_052072235.1. Classification (GTDB taxonomy): domain Bacteria; phylum Bacillota; class Bacilli; order Brevibacillales; family Brevibacillaceae; genus Brevibacillus_D; species Brevibacillus_D fluminis_A. Next base: position 4,377,635 of record NZ_CM125436.1, read on the forward strand.
GCCTCCTCCTGACTGCTGGTCGTGACGAACCGGGCGTTATGGTGCTTGCGCAGCAGGTCGTTGGCAATATCTCCGTTCTGGATGGCAATCCGCCGTCCATCCAGATCATCAATCTGAAAAATGTACATGTTGTCTTTGCGCACAAAGATGCCTTGCGAGCTGGTGAAATACGGCTCGGAAAAATCATAGATGGCATCGCGCGCCGGGCTGTATTTCATCCCTTGCACGGCATCTACTTCACCGTTTTGCAACGCTTTGAGCGCTTCATTCCACGGCAGCGGGACGAATTCGATGTTCATGCCGGTCTCAAGCGAGACGGCGTTCATCATGTCAACGTTAAATCCGGAGTAAACACCCGATTGGGCGAAATATTCAAACGGCGGAAAATTGTTATCCCCCGCGACCCGAATCGCTTTTTGCCGTTCTGCAGCACCTGGCACAGCAAAAGCAATCAGCAGGAAAAACAGCAGGCTGGCGAATATGATGCGTTTGTACATGTGCATGCGTTCCTCCTGTTCGCGTATGATGTTGTACGTATTGTACCCAAGAGCGCGACACGATGACAATTGTATTGCATGTGACATGCCAGAGGTTCGGGGAAAAAGCAAAAAAGGACAGCGGAGGCGTTACACACATCCTCAACTGCCCTTTTTTTCATCTGACATTAGTCCAGCTCGACCATCTTCCGCACCCTCGACTCAAACGTGGCAATTTCCGTGTATCCCGCCTGCCGCAGCAATGCCCGCGCTTCTCCCAAATAGCTGCCCAAATGATCGGGAAAATGCGAATCGGAAGACGTGGTGATCGGCACGCCATGCTCATGCAGCAGCTGCAAAAAGCCGTAAGCCGGGCACATTTCTTTCACCGGGTAGCGATAATACAGCCCTGTGTTGATTTCGGTGGCAATCCCATGCTCCTGCAAAAGCCGGGCGATTCGCCGGTAATGCGGCACCAGCTCCTCGTCGCTGATCCGGTGCCCGAACACCTTCAAATTGTCCAGATGCGCAATAATATCGAACAGACCGGAGCGAATCGCGCTCTCCACCATGCCGAACAGCTTTTCATACAGCTCGCGCAGGTCGGACTGGTCAAACCGCTCGACCGCCTCCGGGTTGTCAAAGCCCCAGCCGTCGACGAAATGAATCGAGCCGATGATGTGATCCCACGGATACTTGGCGATGAGCGGACGGAGCACCGTCTCCCCGCCCAAAAAGTAATCCGCTTCCAGGCCAAGCCGCAGCGTCAGCCCATCCTCGGCCCAGATTGCTTTTTGTTCGGTGATGAAGGCGACGAACTCATCGAGAGAAGACGTGCACACCTGGTCGAGCCAAATGCGCTGCATGCGCCCCAATGGATCGTCCGCCATATGCATATGCTGCTCGAAATACGGCTTGAACTCGGTAAACCGGTACAAATGGTCGACGATTCCGACCTGGGCAAGCCCCAGCTCCTTGGCCCGGATGCGGTACAGATCAAGCCACTCCTGCGAGTAGGCCCCTTTGCGGATGCGGGCGGCCATCCGTTCCGAAAGCTGCTCCATCCACGCGAGCGTATGCTTTTCTTCCGCAATGGGCGAGAACGCCTGCAAAGCTTCCGCCGTTCGCTGCCACCACCTGACCGAATACGGCCCTTCCTCCAGATGCACATGATAGTCGACTTTCACATTTATTGCCTCCTCTCTGTGGTTTTTTCTGCTTATTCCGATGAAACGACGGATGCACCCGTTCATGGGGACTGCGGCCTCGCGCCGCGTGATGTGTAGCCCCATGTGTATGATGCGTACCCCCTTCGTTGCACTCGTTGTTTTTGTTGTTTTTCATTATCTTTTTGTGGTTTTTATTTGGATGTTTCTATTATATACGCATGTGCCGCAAAATTTACAATGTTTTTTCCGTTAAGTTGGTATGGCGAAATCGTTAAGAACACACTCGCTGCAAACAGAAAAAAGCCTGGCGCTAGAGAGCCAGGCTTTGCAGGAGCGCTTTGCTTGCCCCCGCAGGCGAAATCGTGTTTTGGTCGAAGGCTTGCAGGATGAAACGGAAGCGGAAAGGCTCAGCCGTCAGCTTGTATGCGGGGAGCTGTCCCGGCCCGCAGCTGTTTGAACCGAGTCCGTTTTGGCGATAGTCGAGGTTGAGCGTGATGAAGTCGCGCGGCACGAGGTCTGTCGCATGCCTCGCCTGCTGCAGATCGTCGGTCGTGTAGCGATGGGCGCTGAACGCAAGGCTCGGCGCACCGGCCGCAAGCAGGCCGATTCCGCGCGCATCGGCGATCGACAGCCATTTTACATCGGAGCGGCTGCCGTTTTCCTGTGGATAAACATAGTTGGTGAACAGCTCGTCGACCGAGCGGGTGTATACGCCGAATCGGCTGGCCTCCTTGCTGTCCGCATAGTTTTCGCCCGGTCCTCGCCCGTACCAAGCCACCTGGTCAAGCTCCTTGGCAAGGCGCATCGCAAAGCCGATCCGTGGCAGCGATTCAGGCACTTTTCCATGCGGTATGCCCGTCACCTCGATGCTCACTTCTCCATTTCCGCGAATTGTGTACACGCACTCGCAGGCAAGCTTCCAGTCCCACACCGGCGGCGCAATGCGCAGGCTGCAGCTGATCCGCACCGTATCCGTAGCGGGCTGCTCCACACACACCGCGTTGATGCGCTCCTGGAGCATGTGCAAAAATGCTTTTTCGTACTCTTTGACCACATACATGTCGTTGTCGATCGGAGCCCGCCAAAAGTTCAGCTTGGGGCCGCTGTGGAGCAGCTCTTTGCCAGCGAAGGTCCACGAATCGATGGTAGCCGTCCGCTTGTTGAACACGAGCGAGAACGATTCGCCGCTGATCCGCACCGTTTCGGTAGTCTCATCCAGCGCAAGTGGCGAAAGCAGCTGTGGCGAAGCGTGAGGCACTACAACCGGCGTCGGTGTCGGCAGCAAAAATTGCGCCCATGCCACCTCATGTCCAACCTCCGCCCAGCCGGTCTCCTCGGCAAGCGTAAAGCGCAGCTCGAGCCAATAATCGGTGTGAGGCAGAGGCGCGTGCGGCAGGTTATATGGAATCGCAGCCACGCAGCTCTCCCCTGCCGCAAGCTCGCCCAGCGCAAGCGTCCCTTTTTGCAGCAGCGTGCCATCCGCCTTGACCGTCCACGTGCAGGCGAGATGATCAAGCGAAATGAAATCGTAGCGGTTGGTGATCCGCACGGTTCCGCTCGCAAGCCGGGCAGCATCGACGCGCACCGGCTCGATGATTTTTTTCAGTTCGATCAGTCCTGGCGATGGCGTGCGGTCCGGCATCACCAGCCCGTCGATGCAAAAATTGCCGTTGTTCGGCACGTCGCCGTAATCGCCGCCATAGCGGTACTGCTTGCGCCCATCCGGCAGCGTGTGGCTGATGCCATGGTCGATCCATTCCCAGACAAAGCCGCCCTGCAGCCGCTTGTACGCATCGAACAGCTCGGCATATTCCTTCAGGCCACCGGGACCGTTGCCCATCGCATGGGCATATTCGCACAAAATGTGCGGCCGGTCCAGATGCTCCATCGCCCCGAACTCGGCCATTTTTTCATGCGACGAATACATCGTGGAAAACACATCGCAAAAGACGCCGTCCCGGTCTTCTTCATAATGCACGAGGCGCGTCGGGTCCGCCTCCTTGCACCAGGCGGCCATCGCCACGAAATTGCAGCCGAAGCCGGATTCGTTGCCCATCGACCACATGATGATCGAGGCGTGGTTTTTGTCGCGCTCCACCATCCGCTGCACCCGGTCAATGTAGGCTTCCTGCCAGTCGGGATCGTCGCTTAACCGATTGTAGCAGCCGAGCTTTTCAAAGCCGTGCGTCTCCAGATCGGCCTCATCCATCACGTACAGCCCGTACTCATCGCACAGGTCGTAAAAGCGCGGATCGTTCGGATAATGGGACGTGCGCACCGCATTGATGTTGTGCTGCTTCATCAGGAGCACATCCTGCTTCATCGTTTCATACGGGCACGCCCGGCCGAAATCGGGATGATGATCGTGGCGATTCACCCCTTTGAGCAAAATCGCCACCCCGTTGACGAAAAAGCTGCCGTCTTTGACCTCGATTTGGCGAAAGCCGACTTTGTAGGGGACAACCTCGCTGATTTGGCCCGCTCCATTTTCCAGACGAAGGAGCAAGCGGTACAAGTAAGGCTGCTCTGCCGACCATTTATGCACGGCTGCGACCGCAACCGCCGCTTCGCAGACAACCTCCCCATCAGAAGCGCCGCCTGTCACCTCACATGTTCCCGTAGCGACAGCAGCTCCCTCGGCATCGAGCAGCACATAGCGAAGGGTAAATCCGCTCCCGGCAGCATCGGCGACGCGTGCCGATAACCGCAAGACGGCATCCTCGTACCTAGCGTCCAATTCCGTGCGCACCGTGAAATCGGCAAGCGACAGCTGCGGTCTGGCAAACAGCGAAACGTCGCGGAAAATGCCGGAGAGCCACCACATATCCTGATCTTCCAGATACGTGCCGTCCGACCATTGGTACACGCGGACGGCGATTGTATTTTCACCCGGCTTCAAATGGGCGGTGATGTCGAACTCTGCGGGCAGCCGACTGCCCTGGCTGTAACCTGCTTCCTGTCCGTTCACCCAGACGTGATAGGCGCTGTCCACCCCTTCAAAACGGAGGATCACCCGCCGATCTGCCCAATCGGCGGGCAGATGGAAGGTGCGGCGGTAGCAGCCTGTCGGATTGTCCGACGGAACGAGCGGCGGATCAGCCGGAAACGGATAATCGACATCGGTATAATGCGGTTTGCCGTACCCATCCAGCTGCCACATGTGCGGCACCTGCACGGTATCCCACTCGCTTGCGTCATAGTCATTCCGATGGAAATCGGCCGGCGCCGCCAATGGCGATGGCGCATAGAAAAACTGCCAGCTGCCGTTAAGCAGGCGAAACCACGGCGAGTTGCCCCGTTCAAACGTGAGTGCGGACGCATTATCTGGAAATGGGATGAAATACGCCCGCCCCGGCAAGCGGCTGCGCTGCAGCAGCCGGTGATTTTCCCAATCATAGTCTCGCTTCATCGTACAATCGCTCCCCTCTTCTCCCCATCCGAATGGTTTTGCAGCGCAAGCGCGCCGGCGCCGAGAATGCCGGCATCCGCCCCCAACCGGGCGATGCTGATGTCCACGCAATCGTGCAGCGTCGCCATCGCATGCCGTTCCACGCTGCGGCGCACCGGCTCAAGCAGCAATTCGCCCGCTTTGCTGACCCCTCCGCCCACAATCACTTTTTGCGGACCGAACAGGTTGATCAAAATGGAGAGTGCCCAGCCGATCACCTCGCATGCCGCATGCCAAGCGCTGCGGGCCGTCTGATCGCCCGCTTCCGCCGCTTGCGCCACAACGGAAGCGGTGATCGCTGCCAGATCGCCTCCCGCCAGCTGATACAGGGAACTCGTTTGTGCCAGTTCCGCATCCTGCTGCAGCAACCGCGCCAATTCCTCGCGGGCCAGCCGGGCGATGCCCGGTGCGGACGCGATCGTTTCGACGCAGCCGATTTTGCCGCAGTTGCAGCGCGCGTCGTTGCCAGCAACCGTGACGTGCCCGATTTCGCCAAAAAAGCCGCTCGTCCCCGCGAGCAGGCGTCCCTGGCTGTAGACACCCGCGCCAAAGCCGGTGCCAAGCGGAGCAAAAATCATGTTGTCCACGCCCCGCCCGGCGCCGAACGTCGCCTCGCCCAGCGTCGCCGTCCGCAAATCGTGCTCGAAATATAGCGGCAGGTCGCATCTTGCCGACAGCGGCGTGCGGACATCGACCTGTTTCCAGCCGAGATTGGGCGAGTGGACCGAAAGCCCGCGCCTGGGATCAAATGGACCGGGAATGGCGATGCCCACCGCCTCGATCGGAACGCCGGCGCTTTTTCGCAGCTCTTCAATCAGTGCCAATATTCGCTCAAATATCCGTTCAGGGCTGCCGAGCGGCCCTGTTTCCTTCGCTCCGCGGGCGAGAATGCGACCTGTCTCATCCATAGCGGCAGCCTTCATCGTCGTTCCGCCTACATCCAGTCCGATTACATAGCGCAAATGGCGCTCCCTCCCATCGCTTTCGTCACTTTACTGCCGTGCAAACCGCGCGCTCCCACAGCCGTTCCACGTCAGCCACCTGAACGACCCCTGCCCCCAGGCTCATCGCATTCGTTGCCGCACAGGCGATTCCCAGCGTAGCGGCCTCCGCCAGCGTATAACCGCGCACGAGCCCCGTGACGACACCTGCCAGAAGCGCATCGCCGCAACCTACCGGATTGACCACGGGCCCTTGCGGCAGCGCAGGCAATTCGTATAAAAAGCCCCCTCCGCCAAACAGAGCGCCCTCTTCGCCCAGCGAGAGCAGCACATGCCGCGCACCGAGCAGCATCAGGTCGGCTACAGCCTGCCGCCTTGCATCCAGATCCGCAAGCGGGTAGCCAAGCAACGCTTCCGCTTCCGCGCGGTTCGGCTTGATCAGAAAAGGTTGGGCTGGCAAAGCGCGGGCAAGCGCCTCTCCGCTCGTGTCCAGCACGGGGACCGCACCTGCCGTTTTGACGTCTTCGATCAAAAGCTTGTAAGAATCCGCTGCAAGCCCTTGCGGCAGGCTGCCGGACATCACGACATAGCGTGCCTGTGCCGCCAGCTTGCGGAGATGGGCGCGAAAGGAGGCGAATGCGTCCGGATCGACCGCTGGCCCTGATTCCAGCACTTCCGTCACCGTTGCGCTGCTGGCATCAAGAAAAGTCATGCAAATGCGCGACTCGCCCGCAATTTCGCAGAAGGAGGGGGTGATCCCATGTTTGGCGCACCCTTCCGCAATCATTTTGCCGTTGTACCCGGCAACAAAACCGGTGGCCGTCACCTCGATCCCGAGCGTGCGAGCCACCCGGGCCACATTGATCCCTTTGCCCCCTGCGAGGCTTAGCATCTGCTGCGGACGGTGCAAGGCTCCCGCCGTAAAAGATGGCAGCACATAGGTTTTATCGATCGCCGCATTCAGCGTCACCGTGACGATCATGGGCGTACCTGTACCTGCACGAGCGGCTGGCCCATTTTGCTTTTGAACAGATTGATCACGTCGACCGGCGTCGGGTCGACCCCGCGCACCAAGGCCGCATAAAGGGAAACGAAATCAGCCAAATAGACGATGGAAAACAACCGGGCCAGCCGGGAGCTGCCGCTTGAGCTTACGACCCGCACCGCTCCCGCCCGCTCGCGCAAAATCTCCGCGCTGATTTGGACGCGGCGCGTCGTCTTCTCGCTATCCTCCGCATCTTGAAGCAACGTGAAATGATAGCCTTTCAGCATGGCGGCAGGGGCATCCCAGCCTACAGCCTCATCGTGGTGTAGACTCGGAATGGCATTCCAGAACGCCATGACCTTGCTGTTTTCGCCGAGCTGGTTTTTCCAGCGCCACGCAGGTGCATCGAAAAAGGGCAGCGTGCCGTAAATGACAGGAGTCAAGCCGTCCATTTCCAACGCGATTTGCTTTGCCGCATTTTCCGCCGTCGGCACCTCGGGACCGTATGCCTCTCTCCATTGCGCAAACAACGCGATCAGCTCGTCGACCTCCGCCTCCTTGTCGGCGCAAAGCCCCGCTTTGGTTAAAACCGCCAACATCGGCAGAAAAATATAGCCGAGTGCGATGCGCGGCATCATGCCGCCCGGCACCAACAGATGAGGATGCCCATGCTCCTTGGCCATCGCCAAAACCGTTCCGCCCGCCGTGATGGCAAACAGCTGCGCGCCAGCCGCAATCGCGGCTTCATAAGAAGCGACGACCTCTTCCGTATTGCCGGAATGCGACACGACGATCACCAATGTCTCTTCATTGACGAAGGCGGGAATCGTATAGCCTTGATTCAGCTGAACCGGCACGCGCAGCTCATCGAACAGGTACGATTTCAGCAAATTGACGCTCGCCGCCGAACCGCCTCCCGTGCCCAAAACAAGCACATTGCGCACCGCTTTGCCGGACGCGGGAAGGTCAATCGTTTGCGCCAGTTGCCACCCCTCCCGAAACTGCTTGTCGTACTCCTGTGTATCGCGGAGTGCGCGAATCGTATCCAACTGCTGCAAGACGGTCACATCATCCAAATTGACCCGCATGCCTCTTCATCCTTTCCCCTGTAAAATTACCGTGCTTTGCCGATGCAGCCGCACATGCTCATCTTGGCGAGCGCGATCGACTTGACCGCTGCTTTGGCCCGCTTCATATACGTTCGCGGATCATTTTCGTCCGGATTCTCCGCAAACACCTCTTTGATCGCGTCGGAAAAACCGATCCGCAGCTCGGTCGCCACATTCATTTTGGCCATCCCGAGCGACACTGCACGCTTCACCTGCTCTACTGGAATACCGGAGCCGCCGTGCAGCACCAAGGGGACGTCCACACGCGCCGCGATCGCCCCGATCCGGGCGAAATCGATCCGTGGCTCTCCCTTGTACATGCCATGCGCCGTGCCGATCGCCGGGGCAAGCGTGCTCACGCCTGTCAGCCGCACGAATTCCTCGCACTCGGCCGGATCGGCCAGCACCGCATCCGCGTCTGCAACGACCAGATCGTCTTCCACGCCGCCGACCTTGCCAAGCTCTGCCTCGACATTGACGCCGTGGCGCGCCGCCAGCGCCACGACCCGCCGCGTCCGCTCCACATTTTCGGCGAACGGATGCATGGAGGCATCGATCATCACAGACGTATAGCCAACGTCGATGCATGCCGCGATCAATTCTTCGTCATGGCAGTGGTCGAGATGGAGCGCGATCGGGATGCTGGCCGACGCTGCCGCGACTTTTGCCATCGCTGCCACATAGCCTGCGCCCAGATGCTTCACCGTCCCTACCGTCGACTGCAAAATCAGCGGCGCCGCCGCTTCCTCCGCCGCTTCTGCCACCGCTTGCAGCATTTCCAGCGTGTGCACGTTGAAAGCAGCGATGCAGTATCCTTCCTCACGCGCACGCGCAAGCATCGCCGTTGAAGAAACAAGTGCCATTCCACTCCCGCCCCTCTTTTGCTTCCTTTACGCTTGCCTACATCGCCATCTCGATCTTGACCCCTTGGTCTTGATACGCGTGGCAGACCGCTTCATCCAGCCGGTCGGTGATGATCCGGTCCACATCGCCCAGCTCCGCGAAGCGGGTCAGATACGTTTCGCCGAACTTGGTGTGATCCGCCAGAAGATACACTTTGCGGGCGCGGTCCATCATCACCCGATTGATTTTGCCCTCGGCCAGCGCCAATGTCGTGATGCCGTTTTCCAGATGGATGCCGTCCGTTCCGAGAAAGCATTTGAAGACGGACAGCTTTTTCAGGCAATCCTCCGCGACCGCACCGACCAGCGCATACGACTTCAGCCGCATTTCGCCGCCGACCAGAATGACGTTGTGCTTGCCCTGAATATTCAGCTCCATCGCGATGTTGACCGCGTTGGTGACGATCGTCAAATCGCTGATGTGATGCAAAAGCTTCGCCAGCTCCATCGTCGTCGTCCCCACGCCCAAAATGATCGTATCGCCAGGCTGGATATGTGTGAGCGCCTGGCGCGCAATCGCCCGTTTCTCCTCCATGCGCTGCTCCAGCTTTTCGGTAAAGCTGCGCTCCATCGGCAAAAAATTGGTCGTCGTCGCCCCGCCATGGATGCGCGTCAAAAGTCCCTCGTTCTCCAGCTTGATCAAGTCTTTGCGAATCGTCACCTCCGATACGTCCAGACTTTGGCTTAAATGCGCGACGGTCACCGTCTTGTCTTGCTCCAGCTGTTGCAATATTTTGCTATGCCTCTCCGCAGCCAGCATCGAATGCCCTCCTTCTCGTTACCCTTTTACCGACCCGCCCAGCAGGCCTGAGATGAACTGGCGCTGCAGCAGCAGGAAAAATGCCATGATCGGCAGTGTCGAAATCGTCGTTCCCAGCATGACCTGCCCGTAATCGATCCGGGTGAACCCGACCAGCGTCGACAGCGCGACCGGCAAGGTGTACATGCTTTTATCGCTCATGACCAACAGCGGCCAGACGAAATTGTTCCATTGGCTCATGAACATGAAGATGGCGAGCGCAGCCAGCGCCGGACGCATCACCGGCAAGATCATCGTGAAAAAGATGCGCCATTCCCCGCACCCGTCCACGCGCGCTGCCTCCAGCAGCTCATCGGGGATCGCCTTCATGTTTTGCCGCATGAGATAGATGCCGAACGGATTCGCAAGCGTCGGCAAAATCACGGCTTGGTATGTATTGAGCCATTGCAATTTTACCATCATTTGAAACAGCGGAATCAAGGTCACCTGCGACGGAATCATGATCGCGAGCAGCAGCAGGAAAAAAATCTGGTCCCGCCCGCGAAAGCGGAACTTGGCGAACGCATAGCCTGCCATCGAGCAGAACAAAACGCTCAGGACCGTATAGATCACCGTAATGATCAGCGAATTCATCATCACGCCGGATATGTTGATGTTCCCTTGCAGGTTGGTGTAGTTGTCTACCAAGGAATCGCCCGGCAAAAAATTCGGCGGCACGCTGAAAATTTCGCCGCTTTGGTGTGTGGCGTTGATGAACATCCAGTAAAACGGCACGAGTGAGACGACGGTGGCGAAAAAGAGCAGCGTATAAACCGAGAGCTTTTTCACTCTTTATCACCCGCCCATTTCATTTGCACATACGACAGCACCCCGATCATGATGACCAGCACGTAGGAGATCGCCGAGGCGTAGCCGAAATCGAAAAACTTGAAGCCTTGCTGGTACAAATATTGCGTGATCGTCAGCGTCGCGTTTGCCGGACCGCCTTTTGTCAAAATGTACGGCTCGTCGAACAGCTGCAAGGTGCCGATCGTCGACAGCACGACGCTGAACAGGATCACCGGCTTCATCTGCGGAACCGTGATCGCGAAAAACTGCCGGACGGAACCCGCCCCGTCCAAGCTGGCGGCCTCGTACATGTCTTTCGGAATGTTTTGCAAGCCCGCCAGGAAAATCACCATATTGTAGCCGGTCCATCGCCATGTGATGGCCAAAATGATCGATACCTTCGCCCAAAACGGGTCCGTCAGCCAGCCGATCCGCGCAAAGCCCATGCTTGCAAGCATATAGTTGAGCAAGCCGTAGTTGTCATCGAGGATGATTTTGAACACGATCGAATACGCCACCAGCGCCGTGATGACCGGCATGAACAGCGAGATGCGGAAAAACGATCGGAAGCGGATGAAGGATGCATTGACCAATACGGCGAGAAGCAGCGCCAAAAAGGTCATGATCGGCACCTGTACGACCAGGATGATGCATGTGTTTTTTACGCTCGCCCAAAACAGCGGGTCGTTCAGCAAGCGCGCGTAATTGGCCAAGCCGCCGAAAATCATCTGGCCTTCCTTTTTCACCTGAAAGCTGAGCAAAAGCGACTGGAACACCGGGTACACCGTGAAAATGAGAAACAGCAAAATGGCTGGTGCGATGAACAGGTACGGCGTCATGCCTGATGTCATCCGCATGCGTTTGATTGGTTCCACTACTGCCATCCTCCCTATGTCGGATGGGGGCCGTCATACGCAAGCCCCCATCGCAGCACCGCGCGCGGCATGCATGATGCGACGGTGCTCGGCTCCTTCTCTTACTGTTTGACCTTTCGCTGCGTCTCCACCGAAAGCAGCTCGGCGGCCTCATCGAGCGTCGCTTTTACATCCGCCTGACTCAGCAAAATCTTGGCTTGCGCGTCTGCCACATGCTTCGCTGCGCGCTGGTAATCGTTCGTATCATTCACAGCCGGGATCGCGGCAGATTCGTCGGCGAACATGCGGAAGATCGGCTTGTTGCCGAAAAATTCCTGCGGTGCATCAAAGAACGGGTCTTTGTACGTTTCGAGCAGCGACGGGAACAGGCCGTACTTTTTCATCAAGAGCATTTGCGCCTCTGTATCGGTCAGCGCGAACTCGACGAACTTGTAGGCGATCTCCTTGTTCTTGGAGGCTGCCGGGATGACCAGCGCGGAGCCGCCGTTATTGGAAGCGCGATTGCCGCCTTTCTCGAAAGCAGGCAGCAGGAACACGCCCCACTTCCCTTTCGTTTCCGGCGCCTGGTCCATGATCGTGCCGGAATACCACACGCCGTACGGAATCGTCGCGACCATGCCGTTTTTCGTTGCGGTGACCGTGCCGTCCCAGCCCTGCACATTCGCGATCAGTCCCGCATCATTCATCTCCTTGATCTTTGCCATCGCTTTCGTGACTTTGTCGCTTCCAAGGATGATGTCGCCATCGTTATCGAAATAGCTGATACCTTCCTGGTTGAGCATCATCGAGATCAGTGCGGTGCCGTTGGAAATGTCCACCGGAAGCATCGCCTTGCCCGTTTTTTCCTTGATCTTCTTTCCGGCCGCAATGAAATCGTCCCACGTTTCGATTTCTTCCGCTTTTACGCCGGCAGCCTCAAAAATGTCCGTACGGTAAAACACGCCGGTGGAGCCGAGGTCCCACGGGAACGCCACGATCTTGCCTTTGGAAATGGATTGCGGCCATTTCGTCGCCGTGATTTTCTCCTTGTACGAATCCGCTCCCATCGCCGACAGATCGGCAAAACCGTCCGGGAATTGAGAGGTGTATACCGGCAATACTTCGGACTCCATCAGGACGGCATCCGGCAGGCCCGCGCCGCCTGCGCTCAGCCCTGCCGTTACTTTGTCATAGGCGTCGCTTGAACCGACTTCGTCGATTTTGACTTTGATGTCGGGATATTTTTTGTTGAACAGCGGGATGACGTCATTGAGTCCTTTGACGGCGATGTCCCACGCCCACACGGTAATTTCGCCCTTGTCCTGCGCATTCGTGCCCGCGGTTGTTGTGCCTGCGCCCGGTTGTGCCTGTGCTTCCTGTTGTCCGCCGCCTCCGCAAGCGCTTACAAGCAATCCCACAGCTGCCAATGTTCCAATCAGTTTCCCCTTGAAATTTTTCATCAGCTCACATCCATTTCCCCGAATTTGTCCACAGCCTTTGCCGCAATTTCCGTTCTCTTTCGCTTTTTTCTTTTTTTCTGTTTCCCCCTGCTTTCACTTTCGTTTTAATATTTCGTTTTGTTTCGTTTTATTATCGAATGGTTTCATCCTAGCATAGCTGTTACTAAGTGTCAAACAATTTGAAATCTTTCGCGATTCGATTTTTGTTCGCGTGAGTTTTCATTCATTGCATATGGGTGTTGACTTGGAGCCAGCTCCAACGAATAGAATACGGCGTGAGAGGTGGTGAAGTGTTGTGTATACGATCCGGCAGGTTGCCGCGCTTACAGGGTTCAGTTGCGCGTTCTTAGACGCGACACAGATCACTAGCAGGCAAACACGAAAAAGCTGCCCGGTGCGCACATCTCCTGCACATCGGACAGCTGTCTCCATTCCTGCTATTCTTTTGGCGCACCAGGCACATGCACATCAAAATCAAACTTCTCCAAACTATCCAACCGATGATCATGCTCTCCGAATGGCAGCAGCACCGTTACCGGATTCGGCACGATCACGCAAGACATGTTGGCGCGTTTGGCCGCCAACGCACCGTTTGGCGAGTCTTCGATGGCGACAGCCGCCGCAGCTTCGACGCCAAGCTGGGCAAGCGCAAGTCGATACAGCGCAGGATCGGGCTTCACCTGTTCGACGTGGTCGGCGGTGGCGATTGCGCCAAAATACGGCGTCAAATGCCACTCGTCGAGATGCCTCTTCACCCATTCATACGGGGAACTGGAGGCGACAGCCAGCTCCAGATTGCGACGCCTGGCCTCCTCGATGAGGGCGACGACGCCTGGGCGCAGCTGCTCGTCTTTCATCAATTCCCGGTACATGTCCTTGATCTGCGCCTCGATCACCGCTTCATCCGGAAGCCCCTCTGTCTGGTCGCGGAGAATCTGATACGGGCTTGTGTCGGTCACGGTGGTCCCGATGAAGTAGCCCCAGATTTGCTCATCCATCTTGGCGCCGTATCGTTCGTACATGCTGACCCAAGCACGAAACAGGGACGTTTCCGTATCCAGAATCGTCCCGTCAAAATCCAAAACAATCGCTCGCTTGCAAGCCATGACTGTCTCTCCCTCTCTTTATCCCATATACGGTGCCAACGCGTCGAGGGATTGCTTCACCGCCGCGTCCGGATTGATCCAGTATCGCGCGGAAGTAAACTCCAGCGAAAGCGATCCGGCGTATCCGTTCTCCTCCAATTGCTGCAGGTAGCGATCGAGCGGAAGGGTTCCGTCTCCCCACGCCAAATGTCCGTCTGGATTCCCATCGACAAAATGGATATGCACAAGAGCTTTCGCCAATGCCTGAAAATATTCCTGTATCGACTCCCCGTTCACGGCCATCGGGATCGTATCGAGCATGCCTTTGAGCCGTGGCGAGGAAATCTCTTGCAGCATCCGGCAAAGCGTCTTGGCGTCGTTCACCAGATTGGATTCCACCGGCGTAAGCGGCTCCAGCGCCAAGGTGACGCCGTGTCCGCTTGCCGCATGTGCCAGCCGTTCCAGCGAATCGCGCGACCGCTTCCACGCTTCTTCCGCCGGTTCGCTGCGATAGCCCCACCCCGGCGTGACCAGCATATACGGGGCTTCCAGCTCGGCTGTGGCGGCAAGCGATTTTTCAAAATAACGGATGCTGCGCTCCCGCCATTCGGTTTCCGCCGCAGCGAGATTGATCGGGTACATGCATTGCTCGGGCGTGAAGCAGACGATGGAAAGGCCGCGCGAGGCAGTCATTTACCTGATCGCCCGGATTTCGCCAGCGCCAAGCTCCTCCACATAGCAATGAGGCTCCGCCCCCCACAGCTCGATGCGAGTCACGTGCAGACGTGACATCGCATCGAGAAGTGCGCGAGCGGATAGTGGATATAGTGAACATTCATCCCGGTGATTTGCGAGCGCGACAGTCGGGTCACACCCCCGGCCTCCTCTCCTACTCAATACGGGACTTTGCCCATGTAGCGGCGCGTTTCCAGCGGATGGTTGCGGGCCGCCGCGATTGCGGTCGCGTAAACGCCGAGCACTTTGTTCAAGACAAGCGGCGCGATATAGCCTTTCACGCTGTCTGCGATGCCCTCCATGTCGAACTCGTTGGCATCGATGACGATCAGGTTGTCGCTGTACTGGCGGGAAAATTCGAGGGCGCGCTCTTCCAGCGGCCGCGTCTCATCCAGGCCGAGCAGCATGATGAAGGGTACTTCCGGCGTCAACACTTCAAACGGCCCGTGGAAATACTCGCCCGCATGGATCGGGTGGGAGTGAATCCACTGCATCTCCATCAGGATGCATACTGCAAACATGTAAGCCGCGCAATAGTTGGAGCCGCTTGCCATCGTGTAGATGATCGAGGCGTCCTTGTACGTTTCGCCGAACGCTTTGGAACGGTCGAGGAACTGCGCTTTCGTTTTTTCATAGACGGTGCCGAGATTCTCCAGACTTTCCACCATGGCGGAAAAGAGCGCATTGCCTTCCTTGTGGTACAGCACGCCTGTCACCAGCTGATACATCAGGTAAAAATCGGAGTTTTTCGCGACCGTTTCATCGAAATAGCTGGCTTTTTCGTATTTGATCACGAATTCGGAAGCCTCGGCGAGCGGCGATTCGGGTTTGGCCGTGAGCGATACGGTCAGCGCCCCTTTTTCACGGGCGAAACGGGCGGCCGCCACCGTCTCCTTGGTGCCGCCGGAGTGCGAGCAGAGGATGACGAGCGAGCCTTCGCCAAGCGTTGCCGGGTTGCGATGGATGAATTCATTGGCGTTGTATACGTCGGAAGCGATCGTTTTCGCTTCGCGGTCAAGCACGTATTTGCTCGGATACATCAGTGCGGACGAACCGCCGCACGCGACGAAAAAAATCCGGTCGAGGCTGCGGCCCTGGACCGCCTCAAGCACCTTCGCTACATCCGGGTTCAAAGCATGGTGGATTTGCACATTCATGGTTACATTCCCCTTTCCTTTTTCACACGTTATATGGTATATACCACTCGGTCCAAAAAGAGAGCCGAGCAGGAAAACCCGGATCGATCTATCAACCTTTGACGCTTCCCGCCGACAGCCCGCGGATGAATTGCTTCTGGAACAGCAAGAACGCGATAACCATCGGCGCCGCCGAGATGGCGAGGCCGGCCAACTGGACGCCGAAATTCGTATTGAGCTGGCTGCGCAGGTTCATCAGCCCGACCGGAATCGTCCGCAGCGCGCTGTCCTCGACGAACACCATCGCAAACATGAACTCGTTCCAGATCGCCATCGCCGTCAACAGCGCGGTAGACGCGATGATCGGGCGGCTCATCGGCAGGATGATGTGCCAGAACACCTGCCAGGTGCTGCAGCCGTCCATGAAGGCCGACTCCTCCACCTCTTTCGGCAAGGAAAGAAAATAGGAGCGCATCAAAAACACGGCGAACGGAATCTGAAAGGCCACATACGGCACGATCAGCGCCCAATACGTATTGTAAATGCCGAAAAGCTGCAGCATCTTGTAGAGCGGGATCAGGCTGACCTGCGGCGCCAGCATCAAGCCGCTTACAATCAGCAGAAAAAGCAGGTTTTTGCCCTTGAATGCAAAGCGGCTGAGCGCGAAGGACGCCATGGATGCGATCAGCAGGATGCAGAACACCGAGACGCAGGTGACCAGCACGCTGTTGAAAAAATACCGCCCGATGCCGGCATCCCAAGCCGCCTGATAGTTGCTCCACAGCCACGTCCCGGGCAGCGACCACGCATTGAGGAAAAAGTCGCTGTTCGACTTCAGTCCGTTCATGACAAGCCACAAGAGCGGATAGACGATGCAGATGGCATAAACGGAAAACCAGACCAGGACGCCGCCCACCCACACCTTGTTCCAGATGACGCTTTTGTTCAACGCGATCCCCCCTCTCAGCTCTCTTGGCCTGTTTTGGATAATTTGATCTGCACATACGACAGGATGAATGTGATCAGGAACACTACCGTTGCGATCGTCGTCGCGTAGCCCATCTCGTCATTGCGGAAAGCGGCGCGGTAGAGCATGGTGCCGAGCACCTCTGTCGAGCGGCCGGGGCCGCCCGCCGTCATGATGTACACCTCGTCGAACACCTTGAACGCGCCGATCACGGTGATGGTCGCCGTCACCAGCAGCATTTCCTTCACCTGCGGAATCGTGATGTGCCAAAACCGCCGCCAGCCGCCGGCCCCATCGATCGATGCCTGCTCATACAGCTCCGCCGGGATTTTGTGCATCGCGAGCAAAAACAACAGCATGATGTAGCCGGTGTACTGCCATTGAGAGACCGCGATCACCGCATAGATGGCGGTCTGGCTGTCCCCCAGCCAGGCATGCGCCCAATCGGCAAGCCCTGCTCCGCGCAACGCCCCGTTGACCAGCCCGACGTCCGGGTTGTAGATGAACTGCCACATCAGTCCGACCACCGCGATGGAAATGACCGAGGGCAGGAAAAACACCGTGCGGAAAAACGGCTGCATGCGGCGCACCAGCTTTTCTTCGAGAATCGCCGCCAGCACAAGCCCACCGCCCACTTGAAAGACAAGCGAGATGATTGCATACAACACGTTGTTGCCGAGCGCCGTGTAGAAAACAGGATCTTTTGCGAGCCGGAAATAGTAGTCCAGCCCGACAAACACGTGCGTATCGGAAAAACCGCTCCAGCGGTACAGACTGTAATACAAATTCAGCAAAATCGGGATGAAAATAAACACGAGAACCAGCGCCGCTGCGGGCAGCACATAGAGGAGAGCGACCTTTTGATTGCGATACGCATTCACATGCTCCCCCTCCCTACTGGCCTGTCTCGCTGGCCACTTCCTTGGCGGTCGCCTGTACTTCCTTCATAATCTGCTCCGGCGTTTTCGTCCCGTTCAACAGCTCCTGCAGGTTCACCAAATACGTGTCAGCCACCTTCGCATGTACATCCGTATCGAGCCATTCGGCCATTCCTTCCGCTTCTTTCATCATGTTTACGCCGTCCGCTACTTGCTTGAGCGCCGTCTGCTCGTTGGTCGCGCCGATGATCGGACTTGGCCAGCCCAGCATCTTTACCATTTTTTCCGCACTCTCTTTGCTGGTGAGGAATTTGAGGAACTGCAGCGCCTCTTTCGGATGCGCGGTTTTGGAGGAGACGATGAAGCCGTCGGGAGCGCCGGTGACGAAGTTTTGGTTGCCTTTGCCTTCGGCGATGGCGGGCATCAGGAAAAAGTCCCAGTTTCCTTTCATGTTTTTCTCGATTTCCGGAAATTCTTCCAGCTCGACATAAAACATCGCGGCCTTGCCGATATAAAACTGCTGTGTCGCCATATCGTGCGAAGTGGAATTGGCATTGGGGGCAAAATAGCCTTTGTCCTGCAACGACTTCAAATAGTCCAACGCCTTGACGTAACCGGGATCGGTGAATTCCCCCGTTTTCGGATCGTAATCTTTCATCCGGACGGTTTGGTCGACCAGCTTCTGGTTCAATCCGGTCAAATAGTGGATGGACGCCCACGGGCTTTCGTTGCCCAGGATGATCGGTGCGACGCCGTTTTGCTTCAAGGTGTCGCAGATCGCCATGAACTCATCCCATGTCTTCGGTTTTTGCAGATTGTATTTGGTGAAAATCTCTTTGTTGTAGATGAAAAACTTGCCGTTGAAGCGTAGCGGAATGCCGTAGTTTTTTCCGTTGGAGACAAATGGTGTGAGCGAAGCGGGGATGAAGCTATTTTTCCAGTCGGGATCTTCGTTGAGGGCGGACGTCAAATCCATTGCAGCGCCGGAGCGAACGAACTTGCGGGCGAATTCGCCCGACCAGGAAAAGGTAATGTCCGGCACATCGCCCCCGCCCATGATGACGCGCAGCTTGTCTTTGATCGGCTCATCCGCAACCGCTTCCATTTTGATCTTGATCGTTGGATTGGCGTTTTCAAACTCCTTGACGATCTCCTCAAAATAGGGCGCATACTGCGGCTGCGGCCACTTTTCCAAAAACTTCAGCTCGATTTGGCCGCCGGCATCGTTGGACGACGCTGGCTGCGAGCTTTGGGCACATCCGGCAAGCGAGCTTGCCACCAGCGCAAACGCGGTCAAAACCGCGCCTGTCCTTTTGTTCAACTTCAACTTCATGACAAATCCTCCCCTTTTTCATGAAATCTTGTCGCTTTTCATTAGAAACACGGAGTGCGCCTGATCAAAGCGCGATCCCGTGACCGAATGCCCCATCGCAAAGACATGCTTGTGCGGCGAATTGCGCCGCTGCCGAAAGACTGGACAAAAGCAGCGTCCCTTCGTCCTGCATTTGTTTTTTACCGCTGAGATAGTGGAGGATGAAGGCGGTAAAAAAAGCGTCTCCGGCACCCAATGTATCGACAGGTACGACCGTATGCGGCTCCTGCCGGTAAAAGCGTTCGCCATCGTAGAGCACCGCGCCGCGCGAGCCCATCGTCGCGAGTGCGAGCGGGCTGCCGGATCGATGTGCAAGCCGCAATATCTCGCGGGCCTCGCTTTCATCGAGATGGCCGCAGGATAGCAGGCTGCAAAATACGTACGGACAGCGCTCTTCAAGCTCGCGCGGGTCCCAGTCGCTGGAGAAATCGTAGGAGAGGGGAATGCCGGTGCCTTGAATTTTGGCCAGCTCCGCCAGACTCAAATCGCTGTAGCAGCTGGAGTGAATAAGCTCGAATCGCTTCATATATTGAAGATCGTCGCCGTCCAGCCGCAGCGGATGGTCATGCTGCACGCCGCCTTTGTTGCCGCCGACAAACACGCGGTCCCCGTCAACGAGATTCACCTGCGCATACCCGTTTTCTCCCGGATGGGAGCGGCAGCGTGAGATGTCGACGCCAAGCTGCGAAAGCACGTCCTGGATGTGCCGGGCCGCCCGGTCGTCGCCAAAGACGCCCATGTACGCCGCATGCGCACCCAGCTGCCTGGCGTATACGCTGAAATTCAGCGCATTGCCGCCCGGATACATCATCCCTGTGTGGATATACTGATCGACCACATTGTCGCCAGCCCCGAGCACATTCAATTGACCCCCCATGCCAATTCCCCCTGTCTCTTTTTACACGCCGATTTGCTTGGGACCGCAGCGTATGTCGTATCTTGCGGAAAATTGGTATATACCACGTAACGTAAATTTTTTTTGCCTGCTCCCTTGTTCGGCGTCCTTTTTTATCATTGAGCGATTGGCCGGCTGCCGCATCGGCTAAGCGGGCAGCCAGCGACCGCTATTGCTCCAGATTGAGCCTTGTGTAAAATTTGACCCGATCGCTTCGCGTGGTCGAGCGGGAGTATTCGATCGCCCGCCCCCCCTGCTCATACGCGATCGCTTCCAGCAGCAGACAGGGAAGCTCCTTTTTGATTTTCAACAGCTTCCGCTCCTCTTCATCGGGCATGACGACCTGCATGAACTGGTCTGCGCCGATCAAAACGATGCCGTACTGCTCTTCCAGGATGCGGTAGAGCGACACATCGTCGGCGATGTACGCCTCAATGCCAGGGCAGAACCGGTACGGAATCAGCGATTCTTCCACGCACATCGGCTGCGCGTTGGCCATCCGCAAGCGCCGGATGACGATGATCTCCTCGCCTTCCGCGATACCCAGCTGCGTGGCCAATGCTGCCTGCGCCTTGTCTTTGCGGACGTGCAGCTTTTTCGTGCCAGGCACAAGCCCTTTTTCCAGCATCGTCTTGGTGAAGCTGTTGAAGGTGACGAAATCCATCTCGATCCGCTGGCGGGCGATGAACGTGCCGACGCCGATCCGTCGCTCCACAAAGCCTTCGCGCTCCAAAATCGCGATGGCATTGCGCGCCGTCATGCGGCTGATCTGGTACTGGTCCGCCAGATCGCGCTCGGACGGAAGCTTGTCGCCTTGCTTTAGCTGTCCGCTCGCAATGTCGGCTGCGATCTTGTCCTTCAACTGTTTGTAGAATGGAACGGAATCCCATTCCTTGCCTGTGTGCTTTTCCATACGCTACTGCTCCTACTTTCATCTGGTATATACCACTTAAAGCAAAATCCATGGTGGTATATACCTCGTAAGGAAATATTATACAATTCAGATTTGTTTGTCAATAGCTTGATCATGTATGAGCGCTCGTGTAGCTGATGGCAAGAAAAAAGAGTTCATGCACGGGCGCATGGACTCTTTTTTTGGGCAAATCGTACTGCATCACTCGATTAACGCAGGCGCATCCGGTACCGTTTCAAATTGAGCACCGGCCTGAATTTTTGCTTGTAGACAGACAGGCCCGGCATCCCCAGATCGCTGCCGACATTGAGCAGTTTGGTCTGCGGATTGATCCGGCTGATTTCCTTGACGAATTCGATGACCATCCACTCGTTGAGCCCGTCGATCTGGTCGATCTTCTTGATCAGGCAGCCCCACGATTCGCCAGTCGGCAGCACGCCTCCGGTCACGACGCCGACGATCTTTTCCTTGTTTTCGGCCACGAGGACAAGATGATCCAGCTCTTCCTGGTACGCCACGATTTCACGGAAATACACATCGTCGAACACCACATCATATTTTTTCCCCGCCGTTTTTCTCCAGTTTTTGCTGACTCTGAGAATGTGCCCAAGATCGCCGGGATTGCCTCGCCTGATCGTCACGTCCGGGTAATTTCGCCGGAACCGGTTGAGAATGTTCCGCACGTTGGCGAAATCTTTCCCTTTCAGGGCGAGCAGCTTTTCCACATCGTAATGCATTTCGATCCCTTTGATTTTCCACTTCTCCACCAGCTTCCGAAAACGGGCGGAGGACCGTAAAAAGGCGAGCTGGCTTTCGTTCAGCGCCCGAACCGTCGCTTTGCCAGCCCCATGCTGCCGATTCCACCGGTTGCAAAACCACAAGCTTCTGGCAACGACGCGGAGCACATGGTCCGGCCCTCCTTTGCCAAAGGGCAAGCAGCAGACATGCAGCCCTTTTCCCCGCAAATAGACGAGCGGCACCAGCATGCCGTCGATGATTTTCCAATAGACCTGGCGCTTATCTGCTTGCGAATCAGCCCATAAATAAGCGAAATTGGACGACCAAAGGTTCGCCGGATACTCGCACATTTTCATATATTCGTCAAAGACCGCTTTGTCTCTCAGTCGAATTCGCCGAAAACCGTGCTGGCCAAGTTTCATCACACGTTTCACACCTTTTTGCTTCTCATGGTGATTTTCTTGACGAATTGCGAATGCGAGTCGAGCATGGAGGTTTTGATCAGCACCACCGACTCTTGATCCAGCAATCGCCGCAAAACGTTGTATGCGCGCCTTGGATGCTTGCACATATAAATGTTGTCCGGCTTCATGCCGCTGCGCAGCGCAGCAAAGCCGATATGCCGGGAGACGTTGTCCATCGTGACCAAATAATCGATGCCTTGCTCGACGACGACTTTGCCTATTTTTTCGTGCTGCTGTTTCGTATATTTGCCCAACAGACCCATCTTCCCCAGCACCGCGACGGTTTTTCGTCCCGCCGACACCTGCTTCAGCACCTTGATCGCCGCTTCCGCCGAGGTCGGATTGGAACTCCAGGTGTCATCGAGCACAAGGCTTCCATTGATGCCAGGCGCATGTTCCAGGTGACCTTCGAGATGGGTGAACGTGGCGAGCCGCTCGATCGCGTCCTCGAGCCGCATGCCCACGATTTGCGCTGCCGCGAGTGAGGCCAGCGAATTCATGACGTTATGCTCGCCGAACCCGGGGACGTAGACCGGATAGCTGCACCCGCCTGTGACCAGCGTATAGTCCATCCCGTCTGCCGTATAACGAATCGCCGATGCCTGAAAATCAACGCCATCGCTTCGGCCGAACGTGATCACCCTCCCGCGGAATTCGCTCAAATCGATTTTTTGGCAATTCGCATCGTCCGCATTGAGGATCAAGGTGCCTTGGTTTTGCAAGCCTTGCAACAGCTTGGCTTTTTCGCGTATATAATTCTCCTGCGTCCCGCAATGCTGCAGATGATCGACCCCGATCGTCGTGATGATGCCGATCTGCGGCTGGAAATACCGGCAGCTGTGCAGGAGATCGTTTTTGGCCGCCACGCCCATCTCGAATACGGCGGCGTCCGTGCTTTCATCGATTCCCAGCAAATAGCGCAAATTGCGCTGCAAGGAATTGCTGCTCTTCTCGGTATAGTGAACATTGCGCTGGCCCGACAGCATATGGGCGATCATCTCTTTCGTCGTCGTTTTGCCGCACGTCCCTGTCACCCCGATGACCGGCAGCGAAAACAAACCGCGGTAATAGCGTACGAAGCGCCAATAGGCAGCGTGCGCATTCGGGACACGGATGATGGTCAAACCTGCCAATCTGCCGGCATATCGCTTCGCCTGGCTGGTGACCACGACACCGGACGATGGCGGATGGATCGCTCTTTGCAGCTGCCGGCGGTTTTTCGTCAAGCCAAACAACAGTGTATGCGGGCCAAATTGCGAGGCGCGGGTCACGACCCGGCTGATCGTTTCTTGATCGTTTCCTTGCACGACTGCGCCGCCGATGGCTTCTGCGATTTCATGTACACGCAAACTTTTCATGTGAATTCCCCTTTACCGTGCAAGCTGCTGCGCAACATCGTCCGGTACGTGCCGGAGTGGCCGGCATCCACCGCTCCTTCGCCTTGAGCGAAAAGCATCCCTGTCTTCTCACCCTATTGTATTGCCCTCCTCACCGTTTCGACTGCGCATATGTACGGGTCCACGCGTGTATTTTTCGCCTTATCCCTCATTCGTCCAAGCAACTGCCAGCGCAGATTCATATAAAAGAAAGTATCACTAGAGAAAGAGCAAGTGACCATGAAAGGTTATTGGAGGCAAACTTGATGGGGATGAGATATAAGGTTGTTCCCATGTCGGACAGCCAACACGAGTTCATGTTGCATCCTGCTTGCGCACTGCGATTGGGAATCGATAGACAAAGAAAAATGAGCGTACGAGTCGGCATTCACCGCTATGAAATGAAACTATCCACTTCACGCAGCCTACAAGAAAACGAAATCAAACTCTCACAAAAATGGATCAAAAAGCTATCTCTCCCCCTCCAACCTTTTTACGACATGCACGTCAATGAAAATGAAATCATACTCGGCCCCTTCATCGGACTATTGGCCGCAACCACGGATGACAAATTGGCCAAACACCTGACCGGGCTGCTGGCCTATGTGAAAGACTATCGGCAGATTGGCGGAGCCATCATCGTCTTCTCGCTCCAAGGCGTAAAAAAGGAAGAGCTGCAAATAGACGGTTATTTGTACCACCCTGGCACGAAAAGATGGAGCAAAGGCGTTTATCCCTATCCCGCCGCCCTCTTCTCGATCGTGGAAGTCAGCATGACGAAAGATTGGCGGCTGTTCCGCGCCACCATGGACCATTTTCGGCAAGTCATGGGGGATCGGCTGTTCAACCATCCGCTTTTCAACAAATGGGAAGCGCACCAATGGCTCGGCCGCAAACCTGAGTTCGCGGCGCACTTGCCGGAAACGATCGAATACCGCAAGCCTGACGATGTTACCCGCATGCTGCAAAAGCATCAGAGCGTCTACCTGAAGCCCACCTGGGGCCGTCTCGGCTTGGGCGTCATGGAAGTATCTTTGCAGGACAAGGGCAGCCTGCTCATCCGCTTTCGAAAAAACAGGCAAAACAAACAAGTGCTTTGCAAGACGTTCCGTGAATTCACCGTTTTCGCCAAAAAGCATCTGAAAGCCCGGCGCTACGTGATCCAGCAAACGGTTGCACTGCTGCGAAAAGACGGGCGGATTGTCGACTTCCGGCTCATACTGCTAAAAAACCAGCACGGTGAATGGGAGGATGCCGGCTTGTACAGCCGATCCGGCGGAAAACACAGCGTCATCAGCAACATCTCCGCAGGCGGGAATGCGGGATGGGGCATCGCGACGTTGAAGCTGCTGCTTCGTCTAACCGATGCCCAGGCAGACCAGATGCGCCAAAAAATGATCGACCTGGGGCTCGCAATCGCCGATACCCTTCAGATGGAAGGCATTCACTGCGGCAATCTTGGCTTCGATTTTGCCGTCGATCCGATGCAGCGGATTTGGCTGCTTGAGATCAACAATCAAAATCCTGATCCGCTGATCGCCCGGCGTGCTGGAAAGAACGAGCTGTTTTTCTATGCGCTGAAGATGAATATGCTGTATGCGAAGCGGCTTGCGTGGGGAGGGTGAGCGGTTTTATTTTTGGTTGGTGGAGGCGAGGGGATTTTTGCAAGAAAGTTGCGCAGAAGCTCTTGCGCTGCCTGCTGGGGGTCGGGGTGGCCGGCGCCGAGCGGAAAAAGGAAAACTGCGCCCCAACGCCACTCGCTGCGCGGCGGAAGCATCTCGAAGAAGCATGTGGCGCAAAAGCGTTTTCCTTTTTCCGCTCGCACCTGGGAGGGCATCGCAAAGGCTTCTGCTCCACTTTCTTGCAAAAATCCCTGGCTGCTGGGGGAAAAAAGCTAAAACGCTCGTGATTGATATAAAAAAAGAAAAACAAAAAGCTCCCCTTAAGCAGAGAGCCCTGCAAAAGTCATACAGTTTCTGTAAAAACAAGACCCAGTACGTTCGCGGTACTGGGTCTTGTTATATAATTAAAGAAAACGAAAGAGTTGGATTTCATGCTTCATTCTGCGAAACAACAATCGCTCTCCTTCCACGCGGAGTTATATAAACTAATCCCAGAAAATCATCTATTGCGTCAAATTCATGATGTAGTCGATTTTTCTTTTATTCATGACTTGGTACGCACCTCATATTGCGAATATTACGGTAGACCGGCGAACGAGCCGGAGCTACTGTTTCGCCTCTTGTTTATGCAGTATCTGTATAACCTGTCGGATGAACGGATGATTCAAGAAGCACAAGTGAACTTGGCCTATAAATGGTTTGCTGGTTTGAATCCGGAAGACGCACTCCCTGCCCCTTCGCAATTATCACGTTTTCGAAATCATCGGCTTGGTGCCAGCCAAGTAGATGACGTCCTGAAGAATATTGTAAAGCAGTGTATCGACAAAGGGATCATCAAATCAAAAACGGTTATCATGGATGCCACGCATTCGCTGGCCGGGGGTCAAACACAACGTCCGCTTGAAGTTCTTCGCGATGCAGCCAAACGCTTAGTCCGTGTTGTGGTCAAGAAACATCCCAAGCTTGAAAAAAAGCTTCCGCGTCAACCGAAACTGGAGAAAGATCAAGCGGATGCGGAAAAAGTCATGCTGCATTATCTTGCTGATCTTGGTGAAGCCGTGGAGCATTTCCTTCCTGACCATGAAGGAGCTATCTCAGAAAAACTCCACATTGCCAAACAAATCGTGGAGGACGAGCGACTTCTAGCAAACAAAGGGATCATGTCTGCGATTGACCCGGATGCCCGTTTTGGATGGAAAAGCAACACGAAGTCGTTTTTTGGTTACAAAGAACATATCGCCATGACGGAGGAAGAGATTATCACTGCGGTGGAAGTAACGGGTGGGAGCGCAGATGACGGTAAACAGTTTACAAAACTCTTGAATCAGTCATTGGATACAGGAATGGAAATCAGTGAAGTGATTGGGGATACTGCCTATTCGAGTAAAGATAATTTGGCGGTCATGAAAAAAGAGGAAATTCAACCGGTCGTTCCTCTTAACCCTGTCGTACATAACGGTGGTCAAAAACAGGAAGGATTCGACTATAACAAAGATGCGGATTTTGTGATTTGTCCGGCAGGGGAACACAGCATTCGTAAAGCGATCCAAGGAAGCAAACAGACGGGAAAAAGTCGTTCTCTTGTCTTCTACTTTGACATTGAAAAATGTAAGGTGTGCCCACTTCGAGAAGGATGTTTCAAGCCGGGAGCCAAGAGCAAAACGTATTCGATTCGGATCGTGGCAGAGCATTATCAAGAACAAATCGAGTTTGAGATGAGCGAAACGTTTAAAGAACGAATCAAACGCCGCCCGATCATCGAGCACAAAAATGCGGAACTCAAACGATTTCATGGGTTGACCAGGGCCAAATACCGTGGTTTGTTCCGCATGCGAATACAAGCAATACTGACAGCTTTTGCCGTGAATGCGAAGCGGATGGTGAAGCTCATAAATAAAATGCAGCCAGTCTCCTGAGGAGGATGGCTGCATTTTTTCATGGAAACGGTACTTCTTGTGACCCCGAGTAGTCCTTCTACGAAAAAGAAGGGTATTTAGCAGGGCTCTCTTAAGCAGCAGGTAATACTATTTCACCTGTCTACTTTAAGGGGAGCATATCAACCAAGGACGCTTAGCTGATTTTTATTTTTTGTACTGTCTACTTGATGGAGTGCAGTTCATTTTTCATATCTTCATTGCTTTTGTGAGATTACCTCTGCTCCATCCGCCTGCTTCGTCGCTACATGCGTCATGGTTGCCTCGGCAATCTCGGTAAATGCCCAGTGGCTCACTGGGACATCCGACCAGATCGCTTGCGTAATGCCCGTCAACGGTCCTCTGCCCATGAATCGGTTAAACAGGGTAACGGCTTCTGCGCGTGTCAGTCCTTGGTTCGGATGGAAGGAACCGTCAGCATAGCCCTTCATCATTCCTTGCTCAGCTACAGCGGCAATACTTGCTTCCGCCCAATGTCCCTGGGTATCGCTAAAGGCTGCGGCTTGTCCGTTTGCTGTTAGCTGCTTCCACTTGGCGATAATCGTTGCCATCTCGGCGCGGGTGATCTTCGCTTCTGGATGGAACAGACCTTGTGCGTCACCGGTCATCAGTCCGGCACTGCGAACCTGTGAGATGGCTTGTGCAGCCCAATGATTCGCTTGTACATCAGCAAAATCAGTGGGTGCTCCGCTCATCGATTGTTGCCCGGCGGCTTGAAGCCCTTCACGTTGCTGATCTGATGCTTTTTGTCCCTGCAAGAAGTGAGCAAGAATGGTCGCCACCTCTTCACGTGTCAACGGACGATCAGGCTGGAACGTCTGATTCGGATAGCCTGTCATGTACGGATCGTGCGCTACCTGCTTGCCCTTCAGCGACAGGATGGTAAACGTACTGAATTTCGTGATCTCAATCTTTATGCCCTCCGGCTTTCCGTTCTTGTCATACTGGATTTTGCCAGTCTTTAGTTCCTTTTCTCCATCCGTATGCTCTACATAAACGGCCAGCGAATCGAGAAACGCCTTCTGCGCTTGCGGATCGGTTGGAATCTTGACATCCTGCAGCGGGAACAGTACCTTTGTCCGTTGGTTGCTATAGTTGGTTTCAATGACCATCGGCTTGCTTACTACCTGTACGTCCTGTCCACCCGCTGCTTGCTTCACTTCTTCTGCCTGGACAATTCGCTCCACAATCGTCTGCTGCTCGCCTGGCTTTTTCACCGGCACCACCCGAAAGTAGAGTTCATTCCCCGGAAGCGCTGCGATCATATCTTTCGGGATCGTGATCGTTACATCACCTGTCTTGATCTCAAGTGCCACCTGCTGTTCCTTGATTAGGTCGAGGGCGTTTTTCGGTATCTTGACCGATACCTCGTCAGCCGGGTCATGCGGCAGATCGTCAATCACAATCCGCACCACATCCCGGTTGTTCTCTGCAGCTTTTTGCAGGATTTCTCTTGTTTTCTTCTTGTCGAGGACGACTTCATCCACTGTGTTGCCGTTCTTGTCGATGGTTCTCGTAATCTCGACCATCCCCATCAAAGAGCCGTCTGTTCCGGCTTCTACGGAGGCTTGACGAGTGGCACCGCTCTGTTCTACAGAACCGGAGTTGCCGTTTCCACCGCCACTTTTTCCGCCACCACTGCCACCGTTGTTTCCACCATCCCCATGGTCGTCATCCTTGCCATCGTCCGTGCGTGCTGCGGCTTTCACGGTTACCCGAATGCTTGCCGTCAGGTTTTGACTGTTGCTCACACCATCTGGAAGATGAACGGGTGTTCCAGTTACCGTAAAGGTCTGTTTGTCCTCGTTGGAAGGATCATAATCGGTGCCTGCGACATCCCATTTCACCGGTACCATCATCGTGCTGTCGTCATCAAGCGTAGCCTCTACCTTTTCCGGCAACCCCAATGCGGATGCTGTTTTTGGCGTTCCATTTGTCACACCGGTAATAGCTGCTGGGTTGGCAATGGAAACAATGTCTTTCGAAATTTCGCCGTCATCAGCCGCTTTCACGCTGACCTGAATGGTCGCAGTCAGATTCTGGCTGTTTGTTATGTTAACCGGTAGTTTATCCATAGTTAAAGGATATATACATGGAAAAACCTTATTCCCAAGGGCTTTCTGACAGTCCCGCCTTCCCCTGAGACAAGCTCTTAAATTTTATTGGGGAAATTTTTTACCGGGTATATTACAATCAAAGCGTTACTGTTCTTACCATAAAAAATCTTTCTTGGCTGTATAACTTCTGATGACTCAGGGTATACATATAGGTAACAAATCAAAAGGAGTCACCGCACATGTGGTACATCATCGGTGGCGCAATCGGTTTCGTCGTTATCGTTTTGGAATCTTGGGTGACTAGGTAAAGCTATTTCTCGATCCCCATTTCCTCCAGCAACCCCTTCCCAGCTGGAGATATTGCTTCGTTATATCTCATGTGCTTTCGAGAAACCCCATGCTTTATAGGGTTTCTTTTTTATTCCCTCGATTTTACTAATCTGTTTTTAATTTTATTATGAGATTGATGATTCCCATTTTCAGGCTTATTATTAGGTTATCTATGTTTAGGGGGAAGATCATGCATTTTTTTCTTGATTCCACAGTTTTCAAAAAAGGTAAAGACGTGTTTTTAAATAACAATTTTAGCAATGAATTTTTAAATATTTGCCAAACAAACAACTTCAAAATTTATATTTCCGAGGTTGTTATACAAGAAATCAAGCGGCAATATCAAGAGTTTATAAGTAGCCAAATAAAAAATGCTACAACTGCATTTGGAGTGTTTAATCAATTTCGGGGCAAAATGGATTTTTCCTATATTCCAAATATTAATGAAGCAATAGACACCTTCGACAACTATTTTAAAAGTTTAGAACAGGAAGGGATTATTCACATAGTTCCGTTTAGCAATGATTTCCTTCCTGAACTTATTCATCGTTCGATATATCGAATAAGACCTTTTACGGAGACAAAGCAGGAATTTCGAGATGCAGTTATTTGGTTTTCTTATGCTAAACTCGCTGAAGAACAAAATTTGGATGGTTGTTTTTTTATTTGTGGAAATACAAATGATTATCTTGATAAGAATGGCCAAATGCATCCTGCCCTCATTGAAAAATCATCAAGATTTACGTTAATTAGAGATATATACAATCTCTTAAACGAACCATTTATGAAACCATATAAAACAACACATCATTTGCTTGTCTCTCTAAGGGAAAAATTTCGGGGGCAGGGGAAACTAATCGAAGATTATTTAAACGAAATACAAACCAGAAAACTTATTGATCAAAATATTAATGAATATGTGATGGATTATGAAGATATTCGTTTTGTCTACGATATTCTTAAACCCACAGGCATAAATATTACTAGTGTAGATTATATTAACCAACGATTTATTGTTAGTGGGGATTTCAATGTGAATGCAAGTTATGTTTCTCTTAATGGACAGGGTTCAGTTAAAATTAAATTACATTTTGATGCAGTTTACGATCCCACCACTTCTTCTTTTAGTGAAATAGAATTTTTTACACTTTTCCTCACATAGCCAATTAATATACTTTCGTGAATTAATATTCGCATATATACAACATTAGAGTCCGATATTTTATTATTATGTAAACATCTAAAAATCAAATAAAGCCTGTTACGACGTGTTATTTTTCATAACACATCTCTCATATTGAACAACTTGCATTTTATTCATTTTTAAAATTGAATAACGCCGCGCTTTATACATCACATGTATAAATTGCATTACCCATATGCATGTATAAAATTGTGCATATGCCGCTGGAGATAATTGAAGAATTGCACCGAGTAACGTCGACTCATTCGCGCACAATGTACAGCAACTTAGTCCGATTTGTATATGGATTGATAAATATTTTTAGCCCCTCTCAGGCGAGAAGGGCTATCTTTTACACCAATTCTTCGATACACTGAGGCACATCGTTTTTTGCATTGCCAACGATCGATGATACCGGGTATGCCCGCATCAGCTCAGCATCGTATGGTACTAGCAAAGATCGTATCAATTTAGTATCATAATGATCCCGGTCGAGCCAGATCGCCTCGTCTTCCGGTCGCAGAATAACCGGCATGCGGTCGTGTATGCCCTTAACCACATCGTTAGGTGTAGTCGTGATGATTGTGCAACTATGTACCTTTTCGCCGTCTGAACGGGTCCATGAGTCAAATAAGCCCGCAAAGGCAAAAAGCTCTTGCGACTTGAGCATGATTCGCATAGGCTGCTTGCCTTCTGGCCGTTGCTGCCACTCGTAAAAACCATCGGCCGGTACGAGACAACGTTTCCGCTCCAGCAACCGGCGAAATGCAGGCTTTTCCTCTAAAGTTTCCGCTCGGGCATTGACCAACTTATAGCCGATCTTTTCGTTTTCTGCCCATACGGGCACAAGCCCCCACTTTAGCTGTCCAAGCCTACGCTGCCCGCCATCCTCGATAATTGCTGGAATCAACTGTCCCGGGGCAATGTTGTAGCGTGGTTGTAATTCCAAATTCCCTACATCAACATTAAATCGTTCGAAGATCATCTCGATATTTGTGATCAAAGTATACCGTCCGCACATAAAAATCACCTCATTTACATCTTAACCACTTCTACGAGCAAATTGTGACGATATGTAATTATTTTCAATAATTTTTACCGATAAATGTAATTAATTGTATTTACTGTTTTTCCATTTCAAAATCATTCCATTATATTCAATTCTAGTATTACCTCGCCGGTGTACTGAGCAAATTCGCTCCTCATTCCACTAATTTAACTGGGGTTGCAGGAAATAAACAAAATCAATTAAGCTGGGAAGCAGTACCTAATGCCACCTCATATTATGTAAAGAGATCAACAATACCTAACGGCCCATACGAAACAATTGCAACTGTAACTGAAACGACTTACACAGATAATGATGTTATTAATGGAACAACTTACTATTATGTCGTAACCGCGGTGAAAAACCAGATAGAAAGTAGCAACTCCAATGAAGTTGCACTGACACCTCAAGATCAAGGCGGTCCAATCGATCCGCCAACTGGGAATAAAGCTTTGTTGGTGATCACCCTGACGACTGGAGAACGTAAAGAATTCGATCTGACCATGTCTCAAGTCTCCGATTTTATTAACTGGTACGAAGGTTCCGGAACGAATGCATATGTATTCGTGAAGGATTACATCAAAGGGCCATTCACAAGCCGCAAGGATTATGTAGCTCGAAACCAAATCGTATCGTTTGAAGTGAACGAATACTAAGAATCAGGCTCCTGCTTTCATTGGTGGGGGCTTTTCTCTTCCTGAAATGAAACAAAATGCCACCTCGGCTTAGAACCGGGCGGCTTCTTATTTTTTCTCCAACATTTCATCAAGATTCTTTTGTGCAGCGGAAGACAGGGCTTTATCTGAAACGCGATACATATCTGGCCGGCCCCGCTGCTTCCACCAGACAAACGTCTCTCCCCGATCCTCTTTGGCCCCGAGTATGGAAATGACCACCTTCCGGATCTCCGCAAGTGCTGCCTTCTCGCGTTGAACTGAAGCTTCAGCAAAATGCCGAACAACCAGGCCATACCCGATCCCGTCCAACTCAGGCACCAGAGCTTTCCCCCTTTCCCGTTAAACACAAAGAAAAAAGAGAGCCCATCGGCCCCCGTCGCATATTCCTTAAAAAACCTCAATAAAAAAGCTATCGCTCTGAATAGGGGATATCATTATACTTGAGGGTATTCTGGGTTTCTGTTATGAAACCGTGCTGCCAATTACACCAACTCCCCACGAGCCACCCAGAATACCAGTAATACACCAATACTTACAACCATCGACGACCACCCCATCGGAATCAGAGTATAAAGATTGGAAATTGCTGCGCCTACACATCCGGCAATAAATGTGCCATGGAACCATAGGTCACTTCCAAGTCGGGTTGCAACTTTGTTTGAGGGGAGTGAAGGATTCGAACCTACACCGGTGGCATACAACAATCATGACCACATTTTAGCAAAATGGTAAGATATAGTCAAATAACCACGATTAATTCATATTACGGAATCACGTTAATAATCCTGCCTATTTCAATCCACTGGACATCTTCGTCGTTCACCAGCTTCAATCGCCGTGTATTCTGATCAATCCACTTAATAACGCCCCACACGCTTCCAGTTGATCCGAGTCCGCTCTTTTGGGGAATCCACCATGTAATCGTAACAGCGTAATCCTCCCTCGCCGAGTCCCGGATAAGGTAATCGATCGATGCCAGCTCGTCGCATTCAAGGGTTGGCATCGGGATCAATTTTTCCTCTTCACGCATCTGCAGATACGCCTCGCGCTGCTCTGGCAACACGAACCTACTTGCCCCGAACAGATTTTGAATTTTACCTGCCATACTTGAATCTCTCCTCTCGCTCCCAGGCTTCCAGAAGCTCTATACGATCCGGCCAACGGCGATCCCACCGAATATACTCCTCTTTATTCAACACGTCTAAGACCTGCATGATGCCACCCCGTGTGCGCCCGGTCTTGATGCACAGTTCTTCGATCGTCGGGAGCCTACGCCGTCCGGCTTCAAAATTGCCAATCACTCGCAACACCTTGCGCTCAATGTCAGCCAACATGGCGATTCACCACCGGTATAGCCGCAAGGATATTGTCGATCTGAAAAACTCGGTTGGCGCGCCGCGCAAAGCAGTACGCTTTAACCTGGTTGCCGCAGATCGAATGAAGGCGGAGCTTACGTTGGCTGGTCTTTCCGTGGTGGTCGAGGTAGATGATTTCGATGAGCTGATTTCGTTCGTGGTATCGTTGAAGATCACGGAGCATGTTCGTATCCCCCTCTATAAACAAGAACACTTGTTCGTTCATTATATACGAACACAAGGGGAACGTGCAAATAAAAAACTCAACCAAACTAAGTGGTTGAGTTTAAATAAACAATATTTTAGCCTGATTTCGATTCAGTCGAATCATGAGAGATACAGAAATCAAAAGCCGGGGTTACACTACCAGAATGCAATAAAAATAACGCTTGTACGGCTAACATTGACAAACAGACATTTCTTATTGAAACTCGTGCCTTGTTTATCACTTGTAACTGAGAAAAATCTGCAAAAGACTCTTCTATGCCGTACTCAGTTGATGCTGGTAGGTAAAAATAGTAAGGATGTGTTCGCTTTCTTACCTCATTTTTTATAGTGTCCGATATGTATCTCTTTTCCAAAGTAAACATCGGAACAGCAATAATTGTATCCGAATCCTTGTTAAAATCAAAACCGGATAATATTATCCCTGGTCGTTTTTTCGCTTTATAAACAACAAATTCTTCTTTCTTCATTAATCCTAGCTTTTTCAATTCAGGATTATGGTCACTAAATGCATCCATAGGGTTCCTCAATAAATTTACATCCCCTAAATCTGGTAGAGGGTCACTTGGAGTTAGCGGGGGAGGCTCCAGCAATTCGGGATGATTTTCCACATCATACCGTAATATTAAGGGACTCTGATTATCCAAAAATAAAAATGGCGCATCAACTATTATTCCTGGATTTAAAGCTTTCTTTGTTTTATTGTAAAATTCCGGTGAACTCATACTTTCTCTTCACCAACTAGATATTGTGAATTCTTAATTGTAATTTTTTGCTCTGGGATATAAGCGCCTCTATCATATGCTGGAATTATTGCACTTTTTCCAAGTGATTTATTAATTGGTTGATAGAAAGGATTTGAGCTCATTGATTTCATGACACTTTTAATGCCAATATTTCGAGCTTTCATATCATCATTAAACCTTTCTAAATTATCTTTAGATGAATGCATTTCTATCTGGCTCATCATCTCGTATGCATTATATTCCAGAACTGGAAAAGGCGTTCCTCGAAAAAGGTCAAAACTTGAGGGCATTGATTGTGTAATCGCTAAAGCTGTTAATATCCCTACAGTCACTTTTAATGTACTAAAATTTGTGAGCACGCACTGTGCTTCGGCTTCCTGTAGATCAACCAAAAGCATATTTTCCATCAGTGTTGCCCCCTTAACAGTAATTTATAAGCCTCTGAGCAAATTTATTACATAAATAATCATTGTGATTGTTAATTATCCCCACTATATCCGATAAAGGAAATTCTATATATGTAGAACTTTCTAATTTTAATCGAATGCTTTTCTTTGCATTTTTTGCGGGAGGGATTATTTCAATTTTGTAATTCCACGTATCAATGTTAAGCATGACAATCGAACCAATTGTTTGTACCTTTTGATCTAGGAAAGTCGATACTGTCTCCAGATCGATTTCTTCATCAGTACCAATCTGCCATAAATTCGTTGAAGAATAGCCTTCGATCTCAGCTTCAATAGCAACTTTCATATGTTGAACTGTTAATGAAGTATCAGTTTCAAGAAACTCAATTAAATTTTTTAGAAATTCCTCTAATTCAGCATCAATTCCTTTTTGTCTTTTCATAACAATAGCGTTATCGGAAATTACGAACGCTGCCCCGTTCTTAGTAACAGATAGAAAATTTCCACTGTCAGTCATACTGTCTACCTTATTAAGAAAAACAGCTTTTAATTTTGCCTTAAACTCATCAATTGGTAATTGCACATTTTTATAAATCAATGTGAAATGAAGTGACTGGATTTCAGGTAATTTCATTTCTTTCTCCTTAATTTTTTACATTATATTACTAACTTCATTCTAATGTACTTATCTATTTTTTCAATAGGTAAAGTGTGACACCTTTTTCTTC
Source organism: Brevibacillus fluminis (assembly GCF_052072235.1). Taxonomy (GTDB): domain Bacteria; phylum Bacillota; class Bacilli; order Brevibacillales; family Brevibacillaceae; genus Brevibacillus_D; species Brevibacillus_D fluminis_A. The sequence goes on from NZ_CM125436.1 coordinate 4,413,438, forward strand.
ATAACATCTCTAATTTAATTGGAGAATTATCTCGTTTATTACCCCCACTTTAATTTGATTTGTTTTCCCTCAAAACAAAACCAGTTAATCGGACGCAAAAACGGGGCTGTCCAATAAGTCCCTAAAATAAAAAGTTGGGCGGAAAAACGTCATGTTTGGGACTGACCCCATAGCGTGAGACAAATCAAAACACCTTCAAGAAAATGTGAACATGTCGTAAGATGTGGATACAACCTTGGAGGTGTTTTTACGTTGGCAACACGAGTAAGTTACCCTGTGGAAATAAAGATGAAGGCAATTGAAATGAAAGTAGAAGGCATTTCGGTCAAGGAAATTATGGAACAGCTCAACATACGAAATAAGACGCAGGTGGAAACATGGATGCGTTGGTATCGCAATGGTGAAGTGAACCGACTCGAGCAGCCTGTCGGCAAACAATATAGCTACGGTAAAGGACCCGCGTATACGTCAGAACTGGAGCAGCTAAAGGCGGAAAATCATTTTCTGAAACAACAAATTGAAGTGTTAAAAAAGTACGAGGATATGGAAAGGAGGTGTCACCTAAAATCGTAGTTGACCTGGTCGAATCTATTCAGGGGAAAGTCACGGTCAAACAAGCATGTTCATGGTTAGGCGTTCCTCGAGCTACCTATTACCGTTGGAAAGCAAAGCCTGAGCCTGAGACCAAGCAACCAAACAGCCTTGTTGAGAAGATTCGTGAACTCTGTACACAGCATAAATTTCGCTACGGATACCGAAAGATTACTGCGCTCCTTCGAACTCAGCAAACGATCAATCACAAGTGTGTACAGGACATCATGCAACGAGAGCAACTGCAATGTCGTGTCAGAGTCAAGAAACGGAAACCAACAGGACAGCCCACATACATTGCAGAACATCTGTTGAAACGTCAATTTCAAGCGAATGCGCCGCTGGAAAAACTCGTTACGGATATTACGTATTTGCCGTATGGCGGGAAAATGATGTACCTATCGAGTATCTTAGACTTGTATAACGGGGAGATTGTCGCTAGCAGTATAGCAGACAGACAAGATACGGCACTCGTGCTGGACACGCTAAATCAACTGCCGCCTGTACCTTGCGCGATGCTCCATAGCGATCAGGGCAGCGTCTACACATCGCAGGCGTACCAAGAGGCAGTAAAGGGAAAAGGCATTACCATGAGCATGTCCCGCAAAGGCACGCCCGCTGATAATGCCCCCATCGAATCGTTTCATTCCACGCTAAAGTCTGAAACGTTCTATCTCGAAGGGATAACCCATACAACGACGGCAATCGTTGAACAGACCGTTCGAGATTACATCACTTACTATAACTCAATTCGGATTCAAACGAAACGAAATAACCAGTCACCGATTGATTTCCGACGACTGGCCATTTAGACTTGTAAGGTGTTTTGATCCCTGTCTCAAAAACAGGGGTCAGTCCCTTTTCCGTCCAACTTTTTTTGTTCTGTCGCGTTTGCAGTAAAGTAGCTTGGCGGATGCCCGCCACCTTCAGTAGATTGTGGGCCAAAGCCACAATCCCAAACTCGGTGTGAACCTTCTCTAGCCCTCGCAAGGAGAACCGCCGGAACGACCTGTTGCCCTTGATGTGACCGAATACGCTCTCTACCTCCACTTTACGTCGAGCATAGATGGCGGATTTCTCGTCATCCTCAAGAGCTTTTTTGGCCTTTGCTTTTACCTCTTCCCAGATCGTATTCCAGTGTACCTGGCGGTTCTCCTTTGCCTTGGTGCAGCTTGCCTTGAATGGACAATCACTGCAATCTTCACATTCATAAATCTTAAAGCTTTGTTCCAGGCCAGAAGTGTTTTTTTTCGTTTGGTATTTCTTAAAGCGAACGTACCGGCCATTCGGGCAAATAAATCGGTCATCGCGCTCTTCATACATCCAGTTGGAGGCGTGCCGGATGTCTTTCTTGTATCGACGTGTTTTCTCTTTCATGTAGCTGCCGTAAGGAATGAGAAAATCAAAACGCGGCTCTTTTTCTTCACCCACCGCATACAAATAGTTCTCTTCGCTGCCATAGCCTGCATCGGCAATCACCATTTTCGGCATGGGCAAAGAAGACGCGGCTAATCGCTCCATATGTGGCATAAAGCAACGCGTATCTGTAGGTCGCTGATGAAGGCTGTAAAACAAAATGAATTGGTTTTCCGTGGCCATTTGCACATTGTAGCCCGGCTTCAGTTGGCCATTTTTCATGTGATCTTCCTTCATCCGCATAAACGTGGCGTCCGGGTCTGTTTTGGAATAGCTGTTGCGATCACCAAAGCAGGCTTTCTGCTGCTCATACTTGGCGAATCGGGGAAGAAAATCCTCCCGAATTTGTTTCAGCGGCTGCTTCAAGGCACTGCGCTCTTTGCGTAACTCTTTCCGCTCTTCGCTGCCGCTTGCCTCCGCTATTTGTTCCGTCAATCTTTCCACCTTTTCCTCCAGCACGACTGCTGCTACTTCGAGCTTGGTAGGCAGTTCATCTGGTTCCGCCTGTGTTTTGCAAGTAGAAAATGCTCATTTTTGCAGCCAAAATTGCCTAAGCACTTGCCAGCCGTTTGAAACTACAAAGGAATCCTATCCATTGCCTGCTTGAAGCGGAAACTCTCACCCGTAAATGAGAGGATATGAGCGTGGTGCACCAGACGATCAACGAGCGCCGACGTGAGCTTCGTGTCTCCAAACACCGATGTCCATTGGCCAAACTCTAGGTTAGATGTAACGATCACACTCTGTTGCTCATAGCAATCCGCAATCACGTTAAACAATAACTCAGACCCGGTTTGGCTGAACGGCACGTAACCGACTTCATCAAGAATAAGTAAATCTATCTTTTTCAATTTCTCGCGAAATCGGCTGAGTGTTCCCGCCACAAATTTTTCCTGAAGTACAGAAACCAAATCGGAAGCCCGGTAGAACTGTACCGCCTTGCCCTGGCGGCAAGCCTCCACACCTAATGCTGTTGCCATATGGGTTTTCCCTGTGCCGACGGCACCCATTAAGAGTAAATTTTCTTTGCGTTCGAGCCAATCCAATTCCTGGAGCAGCTCCGGACTACTGCCACTAGGGAAAGAGATATGGTCATACACATACCCCTCGAAAGTCTTAATATGCGGGAACCCCGCCTGCTGAACAAGCTTACCTAACTTGGCACGGCGGCGGCCGTCCAGTTCCGCGACAAGGATTTGCTCCACAATGCTACGAATCTGCTCATTCTGTTGAACGGATACGTAGTCCACGACATGCGCCAATCGGAGTTGTCGGCACAAATCTCCCAATGCCGTCGGCATCTCAGCTCACCCCCACAAGTTGATCATAGCGTTGGAGGGAACCTTCTACGCGAGTTCCCGGAGGGGACAACGTCTCCTCCCACGTGACAGGGAGGTCACGACTGCCGTATTTTACGCCTAGCACGGCCGTGATGCGCGTAATCGGTGTGTCTTGGCCTAGTAGAGCAATTACCTCTTGAATCTGTTCGATGGTGTAAATATCACACCAGTGTGACATTGCCTGAAGACGATCTTTTCGCTCTGTTAGATCCTTCACGGTTACATACCCTTGCAAGATCTCCGGTAGCATACGGAGAAACTGCGAGTGCGTTACACTACGTGGTTTTTTCAGCCATCCAGCGCATACTTGTGACCACGGAATATCTACATTTCGTCCCGTATAAGGTCTGGGTACTTCCCGAATTAACTGGTGTTGGCCGTTTAGAATGACAAGGCGATCCCAAAACGTTTGGATCAGTACCTCGCTGCCTGGCGTTGCCATCCCCAACAACGGAACCGTCAATTCATCCATACGAATTTCTCCATACTTATTTACCACTGCAGCACCCAAGCGAAAAGCCTCAAATCCATGCTCCGGCAAGGTAAGCAATTTACGGCGATCATCCTCCCATAGATCTGCGATGCAACGATTTAGGGCATAATGCTGACGACCACGATCACGGCTAGCTTGCTCGGCGAAGTAGGCAACTAACTGTTCATGGCTTTCATAGATGGGAATCGGCACTGCCCAATTGCGCTTGGAGTACCCGCATTTGTTCTCCACGTGCCCCTTCTCATGACCACTGTATGGGTTGCAAAAGACAGCTTCAAACCGGTAGTGAGCGCAGAATCGCTGGAAGCCATCCGTTAATTGCCGTTCGCCCTGCTTCTCGATATGAACGACGGCAGCGGAGAGATTGTCAAACCAGATTCGCTGAGGAACACCTCCCATTTGTTCAAAGCACAGCTTCATCGCCTCCAAAAAGCATTCCTGATTTTCCGCTGGTGTCGGATAGACGAAAGCAGCATTGCTGTACGGAAAAGACATTACCAACAGTTTGTATGTGACCAATCGATGATCTCGGCATACCTCAATGGTTGTAAAGTCCACTTGTGCCTCACCCGGTGGATGTTCAAGCCGTTCGTACGTTTTGGCACGGTCCAGTTCCATTTCATTTTTTCGTCTCTGCACATAGGCCAATACTGTACGCTGTCCACCTGTAAACTGATGCTCATCGCGCAATCGTTGGAAAATGCGCACACCTGTGTGTCGCTGCTTACGGGGGACCAAACGGTCCTCCTCTAACCAGGTATCGACGATCTCCATAAATGGACCCATGACAGGACTTCTGCCCTTTCGTTTTGACATCGAGGAATTCCAATCGGTTTCATCGGCATATTTTTTGGCAGTCCGCCAGTGAACACCTACGCGTTCTGCAATCTCGTTTACCGAGCATCCTTCTACTTCGCGTAAAAACCTGATATAGTGTTGTTGAGGCATTTTCAGCATCCTTTCCATTCTCCTTCGCTAAGTTGTCCCAAACCTAACGGTAGGAGGAAGTATTGATGCTGACAAGTGCCTTTTTTGTATTTGTTTTGAGCATTTTTACGCTGCAATATTAGGCATTTCAATTGTGCAATAAACATCCGCCGCCGCGTATTCGCCAGCTTCTTGCTGCGTGAGCATATGAATATGTGCAAGGGCAGCCTGTACTTTTTCCTTGAGCTTCTCCTCGAAGCGTAATGTCGATTTCTTCCACACAAACGAATACTTGTTAGCGTCAGCTTCGATCTTCGTACCATCTAAAAAGTACTGCTCCATCGTGATATAGTTGTCTGCGATGAGCTTTCGGATCATCGTTTCAAACAGCTCGTCCATAAACGTTTTCATGCGCACACCACGAAAGTCGTTCAGGGTACGGAAGTCGGGCTGTTGCATCGCTGCCAGCCACATGGCCGGGAGATTTTCTTGCAGTAGCTTTTCGATGCCACGACAGGAATAAACTTTTTGTGAGTAGCCGTACAGCATGACTTTGAGCATCATTTTGGGATGGTAGGCACTCCGGCCTCCGCCTGTATAGTGAGAAAACAACTGCTCATCCGGGATGGCTTCAATCATCTCGTCAATCACGCGGGCTACGTGATGGGGAGGAATGTACATCTCCAGATCCAGAATCATCTGAGCCTGTTTGTTGTCATAGTCTTTAAAGGTAGGTGCAAGGTTTCTTTTGGAAACGATCTTTTCTTCCAAATCCCCTAGAGGAAGGGTCAGCCCTGTGGTATACTCTTCTATAGTAGTCATTTGATGAAGCATAAAAACCGTCCTTTTGTAGAGTGTGGGTGTGGTAACTTCCATTCTACAGGAAAAGGCGGTTTTTTTGTGCCTTATTTTAACATGTAACAAAAACGGGGCGTCCAGCGGTCAGTTTTCACTGACTTTCTGGACAGCCCCAACATTTTTCTGTTGTAAAGTAACATTACTATTTTTACGTTAAATAACGTTACTTTGTCTCTAATCTGATAATGTTATTGTCCTCCCGTGCGGAGTCGCGGATTAGGTAATCGATCGAGGCCAGCTCGTCGCTCTCCAGCATCGGAAACGGCACCAGCTTTTGATCTTCCTTAAACTGCAGGTACGCCTGCCGCTGTTCCGGCAGCACAAAACGGCTTGAACCCATGCTTGTGCATGGTGCTGCAGCTGATGCCGACTGATTTGCTAAGCTCTCGAACGGTCGGCGGATAGCTAAGCTTCCCATAGAGTTCACGAATAGCATTCATTACTTCCCGCTTCCTTTTGGTCAGCTTCATGCGCTCCCCCCTCCCCCGCGTTGCGCGCGGTCACCGGCATAGCCGCAAGGATATTGTCGATTTGAAAAACACGGTTGGCGCGCCGCACAAAGCAGTACGCTTTGACCTGGTTGCCGCAGATCGATTGCAGGCGGAGCTTACGTTGGCTGGTCTTTCCGTGGCGGTCAAGGTAGATAATTTCGATGAACTGGTTTTGCTGCATAAATCGTAGTAGATCACGGAGCATGTTCATATCCCCCTTTAAATACAGGAACGTTTGTTCCTGATATATGCGAACACTTTTCAAATATCAATCCACGAAATTGTCGCGGAATAAAATTCGATAAAAACACAAACGTCTACTAACATCGAATTTAAATTGACTTAAGCTTTGATATCACCTATAATTAGCTCATTCGATATACATTCATTATGTTGAGGTGCTCGAAAAGATGAAATCAATAATTAGCATGATTCCCCAGTTGGTACGTGCATCTTTTGAAAATGACATGCGAACAGTTGAGGCGTCTTCGCTCACCCTGATCCGGAAGCTCAAAAATGATTACCCTGAAGTTGCAGAAGAAATAGCCAAGGCCCTCTCATACCACGGAGTAGGTGCAGCCGTAACTCGATCAGTGGGAATTGATCCTCCCCCTACTGACAGAGATACATTTATGTCGCTGGCTCGGGTAGACGAACCTATTACTTTGGAGCCAAATGTAGTTCTGAGCGAGGAAGTTTCAGAACTAATAGCACGGTTCATTCGTGAGAGAGGTATGGCTGAAAAACTGCTAGCGTCGGGCGTAAAACCACCAACTAGTCTACTGCTTTACGGTCCTCCAGGAGTAGGGAAGACTTTTTTAACTTCATTGCTTTCTCATAAGCTAAACCTTCCATTGATAACTTTAGATTTGGCATCCTCGATCTCAAGTTACTTAGGAAAAACTGGACAGAACCTAAAGAAGGTAATCGATTATGCGCGAAGTACCCCCTCTATTCTCTTTCTCGATGAGTTTGATGCGGTCGCCAAGCGTAGAGATGATCCCTCAGATCTTGGTGAATTAAAAAGAATTGTCAATGTCCTACTCAAGGAGTTGGAAGACTGGCCAAGCCACTCTATTGTAGTAGCGGCAACGAATCACGCAGATATGTTAGATAAGGCAATCTGGAGAAGATTTGATCGAGCGATTGAATTAGGTCTCCCAAACACTCACGCTCGTGAATCACTTTGGACTCACTATCTAAAAACTTATTTGCATACTGTTGATGACGGTTTTATAAAGGTCCTCGCAAAAGTCACTGAAGGATGCAGTGCAGCTGATATATCGCAGCTTTCCGAGAGAATTATTCGACAAGTGATTGTTGATGGCAGCGAACCAATTGAGGCCATAATTGGCCAGGTTAAATCTGTTTCTGACGACAACAAATTTAATGGCCTGTTTGCTAAGGCAGCAAAAGACATACTTGGAAATAAAGTTACTCAAAAAAGCATAGCAGCATGGCTTGGAATTAGCCCTTCCACATTAAGTCATCACTTAAAAACAAGTAAGGAGGAATAATTATGTCTGATGAACAACAACGTTTTTTGCCAATTTTGGGTTATGGAGAGAATTTGATTGAACCGGTTAGACCTGGCTCAGGTGGTGGTGAGGTTAATTATCCTCGAACCTACGCAGAGGCACGTGAAAGAGTTAAGCAGCAAGTGACCAACCTTAGACGATCAATCAATGAAATCCCAGAAGAGAAGAGATTAAATGAGGTAGTTGTAACGATAAGGTTACATCATAAATTTCTTGCAAAATCATATACACCTAACACATTTTTTCGTGATGTGAACGTTGAAAACATTGGTTCTCGACGTTGGTATTATACTGAAGAAGAGGCAGAAGAAACACATTACAGCAAAATGCACTTCATTCGAGCTACCATGTCGAATCTTACAAGACTTGAACAGATTTTAGATCAAGCTGAGGTAACTCTAACTGAATCTTTTAGAAAAGATATTCAAAAAATAGAGGACATCTCGTTACTATCTCCAGAAGAGGTCGTTGTTGGTTTTGATGACGATTGGAGTCAAGGCAAAGTTGAAATGGTACTTCATCCTTTTGAGGATGAAACCAGCGTTGCTATCCAAAAATTCACCAGAATACTAATTGAAAACGGTGTGCCTGCTGAGTCGTTAAGAGTGAAAAACTACGCAAGCGGTCCGACTTTCATTAGTGCAAATCTTAATCGCCAAGCTCTACAGGCAATTAACGACTTTAACCCACTGAGAACAGCTCACCCAATAAGAATAAATTCCTTTCCTGAAATGAGAACGGTTCGAATCATCCCTAATGCGCCGGCTCCCGCACCTGGTAACACTCGTTCAACGATTAAGGTTGGAATGTTTGATGGTGGTGTTGACCCCACAAACGCATTGCTTTTGAACCACGTTCACGAGAATAATGTGTTGGAAACTCAACCTGTTCCTGACGGAATTGCACATGGTACCGCAGTTGCTGGATGTATACTTTACGGTTCATTAAATGGCTACAGTGCAGGATCACAAGTCCCTCAACCACTGGTGTCTGTTGAAAGTTTTCGTGTTCTTCCTTTAAATGACCCAAATGATTATGAATTGTATGAAGCCATCGATATTATTGAGAGTGTTGTGCCGGCGAGACATGACATCAGTGTGTACAACCTTTCGTTTGGTCCACACGGTCCAATCCTAGACGATGATATTTCCAGATTCACCTACGTTTTGGATGATTTGGCTTGGAACTATCGAAAACTGTTTGTTGTTGCTGTAGGAAATGACGGGGATCTACAAGAGCCATTTAACCGTATTCAAGCACCAGCTGATATGGTAAACGGCCTTGGTGTAGGGGCATTTGCATACGATTACTCGAGCGGAGAAGTGATAAGAGCATCGTACAGTTCAGTAGGACAAGGTAGAGAAGGATGTAAAGTGAAGCCGGATTTAACTGCTTTTGGCGGAGACGAAAACAGACCAATTCATCTAATTTCTACTACACATGGCCATAAACATCTTAGTATGGGAACAAGCTTTGCTGCTCCAATAGTTGCTGGGATGGCTGGGGAAATTTTGGGACGTTGTGATAGATTTAATCCATTGGTAGCACGTGCACTTCTTATACATTCAGCAACCAATCCAAATGGTGTTTGTGATGAATTAGGTTACGGCTATATTGATCAGTCTGTTGAGCAGATTATGAATTGTACGGATAAACATGTAACTCTGGTGTACAGTAGTTCTATTCTTCCAACACATTATGCCAAGCTACCAATTCCGTATCCAATGAACGCTAGGGATGCAGGAACTATTGATCTTAGATACACCATAGCTGTCTTATCCAAAGCAAATCCTCTTCACGTTGAAGATTATACTGAATCAGCAGTTGAGGATACCTTCTATCCACACGATCAAAAGTTCCGTTATTCTTTACCTGGTCGTAACCCAGTTATAAGGCACGTTGAAGAAGATGCCGATGAAATCCAACGACTTCTCGAGCAAGGCTGGCAAAGAAGTGTACTACCTGTAACCAGAAGCACAAACAGCTACCAAACTGAGCAGGCACGACGCGGGGAATTAAAATGGGATACTGTTGTCCAAAGATGGGATAGAATGAGAGCAACTACCTTACGAAACCCCTTTTTAGTTCTTCATGGAATGGGCCGTAATGGAGGTAACGATAGGATGGATTATGCTGTAATCGTTACAATTTCAGCCCCTCGTTACCAAGGTAGTCTATATGAAGATATTCTTAATGAATATCGACAACTACAACCTATTCAGATGCGTGCAGTTAACGAAATATTGGTACCAATTCAATAATTCTTTAAGGGGCTGTCCCAAAAGTCGTGAAAACGGCTAAGGGATAGCCCCTTTTTTTCTGTTTCGAAACACAAAAAGAAACCATCCTTTGGCAAAATGTAAGTACGACCAAACATCATACAAAAGGAGAGGGTTTCTTTGTTTATCCAGTATACCATGAATCAATTATTCCTTCCAATGGATTTAGAAGAAGACATACCAAGCAACCACCCGGTTCGAGTCGTCCACGAGATGGTGGAGCGGATAGACGACGGGATTTTTGCTGCCGCCTATCCCGGTGGGGGGCGAGATAGCTACCACCCGAAAATGCTCACGAAAGTCATCATTTACGCCTATACCCAGAAAATGTATTCGTCCCGTCAAATCGCCAAAGCTCTCCACGAAAACATCATGTTCATGTGGATTGCCGGACGACAGCGACCCGACTTTCGCACCATCAACCGCTTTCGTTCCGAGCGGATGAAAGACGTCCTCGAAACCGTCTTTTCCGCCGTACTGGAATTGCTCGTTCAGGACGGTTTCATCAAGCTCGAGCACTATTTTCTGGACGGAACCAAAATGGAAGCCAATGCCAATCGCTATCCCTTCGTCTGGAAAAAAGCCGTGGACAAGTATCACGCCAAGCTACAGGAAAAGGGAAAGCAGTTGTTTGCCCAAATCGACGAAATGGAGAAAGAAGAAGAGCAACACGATCGCACCCGTGACCTTCCCGAATGCGAAAGCGCCGTGACATCCGAGCGAGTCGAGAAAGCCGTGCAAGAACTAGAAGCAAAACTGTAGGAAAAACCTAAGTACAAATCGCTGAAAAAGACCGTTACCCAAATCCGCAAAGACTTTCTCCCCCGTCTGCATAAGTATGAACAACAACTCGCTACGTTTGGCAATCGGAACAGCTTCAGCAAGACCGATCCAGATGCGACCTTTATGCGGATGAAGGAAGATCATATGAAAAACGGGCAACTCAAGCCAGGCTACAATGTGCAGATCGGAACGGAAAATCAGTTTATTGTGGGCTACAGCCTTCACCAAAGACCAACCGACACCCGTTGTTTGAAACCCCACTTAGAAAAAGTCAAGGCATTCCTTGGCAAGCTCCCCACCACCCTTATTGCGGATGCTGGCTACGGTGGAGAAGAGAACGACGCTTTTCTGGAAAATGAACAAGTGGAAGCGTTGGTGAAATACAGCACCTATCATCAGGAAAAACAGAGAGCATGGAAAAAGAACATCGGCAAAATTGACAACTGGCAGTATGACAAAGAAAAGGATGTGTGGATTTGTGCGGCTGGACAGGTCCCGACCTTTTGTTATGAGAGCAAGGAACAAACAGAAAATGGCTATGAAATCCGGCATCGGCACTACCGAAGCACCACCTGTGAAGCGTGCCCCCTCAAACCTGCCAGTACAAAAGCAAAAGGCAATCGGGAAATCAAAGTGGGTTTGCTGTATCAACGCTACAAGCAACAGGTACGGGAGAAACTGCGTAGTGACGAAGGATATGAGCAGATGGTTCGGCGGATGGTGGAACCGGAAAGCGTGTTTGGGCAAATCAAAACAACCGGAGATTCCGGCGGTTCCTGCTTCGCGGCTTACCAAAAGTAAGTTTGGAGGTCGGGTGGCTTTTTCTTGTCCATAATCTGTTGAAGAAAGCATCCCACGATCAAAAACAAAAGATAGTGGGCAGGAATAACGCCCCTCTACAACGTTTTTTCCTAAGCCGCACAAATGGTAACGAAGAGAGGCTGCCCCTCCGTAGAAAAATCCACTTATGGGACAGCCCCTTTGTTTTTCACGATGCGTCCGTATCCTATTTCGCCATTACTCTCATCAATTTTTTGAATGCGGGGATTTTGCTCAGTCGGTATTTGAACGGGAATTTGAACAAGATCAAGGGTTTGGCGTTGAGGAAGGGTCTCATGGCGTAAAAGACTTCTTTTGCTGTCTTGCAAAATTTCACGCGGTCCTTTGCCATGCCAAGCTTGATCGCCCGTTTGCCGATTCGGTGGGCTTCGCCGATGACGACGAGCATGTCGACGCCGGTCGCGATGACTTTATCGGCGATTTTGTCGTACTCGTTTTTTGCATTGTCGCCGAGCTGGGGCATGTAGCCAAGGACAGCGATGGTTTTTTTGCCGTTTGCCGCGTCTTTGAGCACTTGCAGGGCCGCGGCCATCGAGGGCGGCGTGCAGTTCCACGTATCATCGATGATGGTGCAGCCGCGCAGCCCCGGCTTGAATTCGAGGTGACGCCGGACGGTTTGGAAGGTGGCGATCGCTTTCCCCGCCGCTTCGAGCGGAATGCCGATCGCATGGCACGCGCCGATTGCGGCAATCGCATTGTACACGCTGTGCTCGCCGAGGCCCGGCACAAAGAGATCGTAGGTCGCGTCCTGATGGGTCAGCGTGAACGTCATGCCGTTTTCCGCATACGCTATAGCACTTGCCCGATATGCAGCCTGCTCGCTTTTGCCGAAAGAAAGCAGCTTGCCTTTGAAGCGGCTGAAGTCGATTCGGCGAATGTTTTCGTCATCGGCGTTGATCACAAGCGTCCCTTGCGGATCGACGCCATCGAGCAGCTCCGCTTTGGCCCGCACGTAGTTTTCAAACGTTTTGCAGCCAAGCAGATGGTAGACGCCGATATTGAGCAGGACGCCGACCTGCGGGCGAAAATGTCGGCACGCCGTGTCGATGCAGCCGGGATGGGATACGCCCAGCTCAAAGACTGCCGCCTGCGTGCTGTCGTCGATTCCCGCCAAATACTTCAGATTGTGCAGCACGCTGTTTTGTCCGTCAACGGTAGCTTGCGTCCTCATGTTTTGCGTTTTTAGGATATGCTTGATCAGCTCGGTCGTTGTCGTTTTGCCGCATGTACCGGTGATGCCGATCACGGGGATTTGAAACAGATTGCGATAATAGCTGACAAAGCCCCAATAAGACTCCTGCACGTTTTTTACCTTGATGATCCCGACGTTGCGGCTGGACTTCCGCTCGATTTCCGCCGGATTTTCACAAACGACGACCACGGACTTTTTGCCGGACAGCGCGTTACCGATACCGCTGTTCGCCTTCAAATGAAAATACAAGGTATGATCGCGAATCCCGGCAGGCTTCGCTGTCACATGCGTAAGTGTCGTCTGCTCATTTCCCCGGAAGAGGACCCCTCTTACCGGCGAGAGAATCTCGACTGCCTTTACTGATTTCATATGTTTCACCCGCCTCTGTCGTTGCTTCTCCCCACATGGCTGCGCCTTGCTTTCGGCGGAGCCGTAACCATCATTACTCTTGTGCGAGACTGATCGCCCGTTTTGCCAAAAACAGCGTCGGATCGAGCTTTTTCATCTGCTCATCCAAATACGGGAACAACAGCGGAATTTCCGTGCAGGCGCCAAGCACCGCAGCGACTCCCTGTTCCTGATGATGCGCAAACAGCCGATTGAGCGCTCCGATGTGCGGATTGGTCTGAATGCGCGATGCTTTGGCTTCGGCGATTGCGGCCGCGATGACTTGCTGCTCCGCTTGCGACGGGATGTGGAGTCGCATGCCTTTTGCCGAAAACGCATGTTGATAGAGTCGCTTTTGCAGCGTAGCTGTCGTCGCGAGGAGCAGGATGCGATCAGCCAGCTGTGGATGATGCCGCTCGATCCAGGCGACCGTATTCTCGATCATGTGGACGATCGGGATCGTCACCGCGTCTTGCAACGGTTCATACCACGCATGCGCCGTATGGCACGGGATCAGGATGAAATCCACCCCTGCCGCCTCCAAAAGCCGGGCGGATCGGATCATTTCGGGCAGCGGATCTTCCTTTTGCTCCAAAATCGCTTCCATCCGCGAAGGAATTTTGGGGTTATTGTAGATGAGCATGCGGATATGATCCTGATCCGTTGCCGCCGGGGTATGCGCCACGATTTTTTCAAACAGATCAATGGTTGCCATCGGGCCCATTCCGCCCATGATGCCGATTGTCTTGCCCATCCGTGATCCCTTACCTTTCCGCCTGTCTACCGAATCCCGCCAGCCATTTCATATATAGCAAGTGGTTGCGCAAAATCGCCTGGTACAAACCACGCTCATTCGCATCCAGCGCCAAGGTGTGATCGGGATTGTTATGCTGGATTTCGATGATCCACACGTTACGCTCGGTGTCCATGCCGATGTCGACGCCCATGTTTCCGCAATGAATCCCGGCTGCATCCAGGCTCCTGGCCACGCGGTGCGCGAGCAGGGAAAGTTTTTTCCTCATCCGGTTTGCCTTGTGTTCCGTCAGCCCGAAAGTTTGGCGCAATGTGCGTTCGCCCGTCTCGGCACTGCCCCCCGCCTTGATGTTGCTGACGATGCTGCCCGGTTTGCCGTAGCGGGTGATCAGCCCCATGTCCTCCCATTTGCCCGCCTGGTTTTTGACCATGATGACGCGAAAATCAAAGATGCGGTTGTTCGCCGAAAACAGCCGAATCGCCTTTTGCATCATGCAGGTTTGCGGTCGAAGGCGTTTGCGAACAAAGGTCGAAAACAGTTGGTCTGTCGCTATGAAGTGTTTGCGGTTGTTCCCCTCCACCCGCGAGCGAACAAGGTAGCCTTGATTCAGGCGTACGATTTTCCAGATTGACTTGCCCTGGGAACCGCGAATCGGTTTGACATAGGCTTGCTGATGATGCTGCAAGAAATGGAGCAAATCACCCGATTTCCGGTAGAGTTGGCTGACCGGCAAATAGTTGCCAAGCCCGGATGATTGCAGCAGCTGGTGCATCTTCCATTTGTGATAGTTGAAATTGTTGAAGACGGTATCGCCCATGATCGATTGGAAGTGGTCGCGGTAACGTACAGGGAGCATCCCGATCTTGATAAAGAGCGCTGCCGGATAGCTGTACGTGCCGATGATCCAGCGTTTGGTCTGCGGATGGAAGACATAGCCGCGGATCGTCTGGCGTCGCGTGTTCACGCCGGAGAGCGCAAACGCGATGACCGTTCCGCCGACCTGTTCATACAAGGCGAGATATTCGTCGAGTTTGTGCAAATGCTCTTTCATGTTTTTCATCGAGTGCGAGACCAGAAAGCCGATGTACGGCCCCAGCCGGATTTCCTGCTCATTCACGGCGATTTCATAGCGAGAGAAGAGCGGAATGCGCAGGCTGGCAATGGTTTCGCGAGATAAGGCCGCTTCATTTTCTCCGACCGCCCCAGAGGAGAGCGTGACATGAATCTTCTCGGACAAGGCTCCATAGCGCAGGAGCATTGTCGTATCTCCCGCGATTCCGAGTGATTCTGCCATCTGCGGATGCAGCGACAGCATGCCTCTGACTTGCTTGCTGGCACGTAATGCGATTTTGGTCGTCACATCAAAGACTCCTCTCTCTTCGTTTTTCCAGGAGCGGACGATGCGATTGTGATGTATCTTATGAAAGCCTGCAAAAATTGCCTGTACGAATAGCCCTATCGCTCTATTTTTTCCCCCAGCCTGCGTATTGGTAGAAAAAAACCGACTCTGCAAAAGAATCGGGTTTGTCAGCAAACATAGCGATAAAAAGCCTGCAACGCTACGATGGCGTGCAGGCTTCTTCCTATTTGTCAAATTTCAGCTTGGACAGCGCGCCCCACAAATCGGCGTTAAGCGGCTCATCCTGCTCTTTGTTTTGTTTGTTCATGTATTGCGCGACTTCCTTCTTGGAGAGCTTGGTGCCCTTTTCCTTATCCCGCCGCGCGTTGAAGGCGGACAGCTTCTCCCGATGGCCGCAGACGCAGACAAACGTCTGGCCTTCGCCCTCGCCGCGCAGCTCCAGCCGCTTGTGGCATTGCGGGCAGCGGGCGTTGGTCACTTTGGCGATGCCTTTGCGGTAGCCGCACTCCCGATCCTGGCAAACGAGCATCTTGCCTTTTTTGCCGTTTACCTCCAGCAAAAACTTGCCGCATTCCGGACATTTGCTGCGGGTCATGTTTTCGTGCTTGAACTGCTTGTCGCTGTTTTTGATTTCCGCCACGACCGATTGGGCGTAGGCTTTCATCTCGCCGATGAAGGCTTGCTTGTTCAGCTTGCCTTTGGCGATCGCGGACAGCTTTTGCTCCCATTTGGCGGTCAGTGTCGGCGATTGCATGTCGGCTGGAACCAGCTCCAGCAGTTGCTTTCCTTTGGAGGTGATGTAGATGCTTTTGCCGCGTTTCTCGATCAGGAAGCTGTTGAACAGCTTTTCGATAATATCCGCGCGTGTCGCCACCGTGCCCAGCCCGCCGGTTTCCCCGATCGTTTGGATCAGGTCTTTGCTTTCGGCCGCCATGTATTTTGCCGGATTCTCCATCGCGGACAGCAGGCTCGCTTCCGTAAACGGTTCAGGCGGCTTGGTCTCCCCTTTGGTTTGGGAAACGGCGGCGATGCGCAGCTGGTCGCCTTTGTTGATCTCGGGAAGCAGCTGATCCGCCAGGTCGTCTTTTCCCTCGTCGTCCTCGACATCGTGGTCGTAGACTTCCTTCCAACCAAGGTTGATCACCCGTTTTCCTTTCGCGAGGAAAACCTCATTGCCGATCTTGGCCTTGATCGTCGTCTGCTCGTATTCAAACGGCGGGAACAGCACGGCGAGGAAGCGTTTGACCACCAGATCAAAAATTTTCCGCTCCTTGTCGCTCAAGGCACCCGGGAACACCGATTGCTCGGTCGGGATGATCGCGTGGTGATCGGAGACCTTGCTGTCGTCGACAAATGATTTGTTGGCTGATATCGGCGCACGCAGCACTTTGGCCGCAAGCGGGCTGTACGGTTTGACCTGCACCGCTTTGACCCGATCGGCAAGCGTTTCGACCAGATCGGACGAGAGGAAGCGCGAATCGGTTCGCGGATAGGTCAGCACCTTGTGGTTTTCATACAAGCCTTGCATGATCGACAGCGTTTCTTTTGCCGAGTAGCCGAACAGCTTGTTGGCGTCCCGCTGAAGCTCGGTCAAATCGTACAGCTGCGGCGCATAGCTTTTTTTCAGCGCTTTGGTGACGTCGATCACCTCGGCATGCTTGTTTCTAACGGAAGCGAGCAGCTGGTCGGCCTTTTCTTTGGAAAAGGTGCGCATCTCACGCGTCTGCTGATCTTGCCATTGCAGCTTGAGATGATCCTGCGTCACGGCTGTCATGCCGTAAAACGGTTTGGGTACAAACTGGCGAATCTCTTCCTCGCGCTTGGCGATGATGGCAATCGTCGGCGTCTGGACGCGGCCGCAGGAGAGCTGTGCGTTGTGCCGGCACGTCAGGGCGCGCGTCGCATTGATGCCGACCATCCAGTCCGCTTCGGCGCGGGCCGCTGCGGAGGCATACAAGTTTTCAAATTCCCGTCCGTCGCGCAAATTGCGGAAGCCGTCTTTGATCGCTTTGTCTGTTACCGACGAAATCCACAGCCGTTTCAAAGGCTTTTTGGGGTGTGCCAGCTCAATGATCCAGCGTGCCACCAGCTCCCCTTCCCGGCCGGCATCGGTCGCGATGACGATCTCTTTCACATCGTTGCGGTTCATTTGTTGCTTGACCGTTTGGAACTGCCGGTTGCTTTCCTTGATCACGACCAGGCGCAAGGAAGACGGCAAAATCGGCAAATCCTCAATCCGCCACGCGCTGTATTGCTGACCGTAGTTTTCCGGGTCTGCCAGTGTCACCAAATGGCCCAAGGCCCATGTCACAATGTAACGCTCCCCTTCAAAAAACCCGTTTCCTTTTTTATGGCATTCCAGCACTTTCGCTATATCACGTCCAACGGAAGGCTTTTCCGCCAACACCAATGTTTTGCTCAATTTGTACACCCCTTCGTCAATCCTCCTGTATAGCATCGCAAAGGAATGCGCTTACTGTCAAATGCGGCGGGCGGTTAACGGAAGCTAAACGAGTAGGAACATCTAGGTAGGACGCAGATACAACTGTTTGATTAAATGGAATTAATAATTGAATAATCGACAAGACTTTTGAAATGCTAATACCATCATTTACATATTTGGATTATTTTTCATTATTTTCAATTATTGAGCTCTTCACCGTTAATCGTGCTTGATCTTCCTCTATCGTAGTTTTTCACTTTTATATGGCTGGTTTACACTCTAGCCGAATTCGAATCTTGAACCGCTCAATGTTGCGATACCCATAGGCTCGTCGCTTGATGACTTTCACTTTGTTGTGCGTCCCTTCAATCGGAGCATTCGTGATCCGAAATGAAAAATAATGCTGAATCGGATCACGCCATTGGACAATTGTTTTTGCAATCGATCGAATGGCAGAGGTGGGAGAAATGAGATGTTCAGTAATCCATTGTTGGAGTGCTTCTTTCCCCGATTCTTCTGTCTGGGCTGCATACACCGTTCTCATGTGCTGTAAAGCGTTGTAAAGGCGTTCCAAATGGGGATCTTGAGCTAACCAGGCTTTCAATTCTTCCTGTTCCTCAGGTTTCAGTTTATCGGGAGATGTGTGGAGCAGACGTTGTTCATGTCTACCCCGGCGATGAGTTCCCCGCGAACGAGTACGTTTACGAGCAGCTTCTAACGATTTGGAGAAGAGCTGAATGACGTGGAACTTGTCTGCTACTACGGTTGCATCCTTCCAAACGCTTCGAACTGTCTCAGCCATTCCAGGAGCCAAGTCTGTCACAACAACCTGTGGAGGCGTAGCAAAGGGCCAGTTCATCAGAGCGTTACGAACCTGTTCACGTGAACGCCCTTCTGTGACCTGCCAGATATGCCCGCTTTGTGCATCCATGAGGTTTACACCGTACTTGTGTCCTTTTTGGAGAGCAAACTCGTCCAGACAGACCATAGTAGGCGTAAGAGGATCTTGGGGTTTAGCGAGAAGCTGAGGAGCCAGTTGGTAATACCACCGTTCCAATGTCGTATAGCAGATTCCGAGTTGTTTGGAAACGCTAAGCAAATCCCTCTTCTGACACAACTCAACAGCCATTTGACGAAACGCAAAAGTAGCCGTTCCTCGATAGGGAATTCCATCCCATTCGAGAGTCCAGGTGATCTGGCAATCGTTGCAACGTTGTCGATAAACAGGAACACGTACCCAGACAGTACCCCATGAAGGAATAAAGCGGTGACGAAGAAGACGGAACCCTGGGCGAGCATGATTGGTGCTCTCTTTCAGGCAGAGAGGACACAGATGAGAGGCTGGATTGGGAGTGAGAGTCACTACCCAATCGATTTCAGTCGTTTTGTCCCAATGGGAAAGTTGAAACGATGGAAGACCGATAAAGTCTGTGGTAAACTTGTTAGACAACGTAGATTTCCTCCTATCTTGTGATGGTCTGGACAACTTTCACGATAGAGGAACATCTACGTTTTTTCAATGTCTAGCACGGGTTATGGTGATGAATCAATTATTGTATAAATAGAGGAGAAAGCGTTATGTACGCATTTTTGCAAAAAATATTGAATCTTGGATGCTCTTTACTTGTCCTGCTTGGCTATACTCCTACTGAAAGCTGCAATGGTTACCTTTATCCTGTTAAAGTAAACAGCTTGACTGGATATATAAATCGATCCGGAAACGTAAAGATTCGGCCGCAGTTTGACTCAGGTGGTAATTTCTCAGATGGCCGTGCAATGGTAGAACGTAATAGGAAGGTAGGCTTTATTGACGAAACAGGAGATCTTAAAATAAACACCCTATATGTCGATGCACTTCCATTTTCAGAAGGTCTGGCACCTGTACGAAATAATAATGGATGGGGCTATATTGATAAAAACGGAGCTGCTGTTAGTAAACATTTATATAAAGAGGCCAATCAATTTCATGAAGGATTAGCGGCAGTTACAAGCACATCAAATGATCATTATTACATTAATAAGCTTGGTAAAGTTATCATTCAACCTGAAACCAAAACTGCCGAGGTTGAATTAATGGATTTCTATGAGGGGTTAGCATTCGTAAAAGATTCGGGGAAGTATGGTGTGATTGACAAGGAAGGTAACTATTTAATTGCCCCTAAGTATCGTTATGGAGATCATTTTTCTGAAGGATTGGCTGTTATTGCAGAAAATAATAAATGGGGGTTTATAAATAAAGAAGGGGAGTTCCTGATACCGCCGACTTTTGACTTTGCTTATGATTTTGTTAACAACCTGGCAAATGTACAAGTCGGAACGAAATGGGGTTATATAAGCAAAGATGGTATGTTCATTTGGAAACCTTCGCATTAATTTTGTCAGAAGCTAGACATGAATTACAAACATGGGCGAGGCAACAAAAAAAGCACTCCCACAACAGGAGTGCTCCCTCACAGCTTCAGCCGCCTCATCAACGGCATCCCGATTTTTTCGGAAATCCATTGCAAGCCCGCCCAAACCTGCCGCCGGCGGGCAGGCAAATGCCGGTCGTAAACCATGTTCCATTCCACATGCGGCCTCGCCCCGCGGCAGCGCTTGAACGATGCGGCCCCCGAGCTTTGGTGGAGAATGAGTCCGTGCTGGCGCGCATCGGCCACGAGTTGGGCCGAAAGCAGCCGATACAAGCCCGCCTCCACCGGAACGTTCGTATCATAGCCGAAAAGCGGTGTCGTCATGACGCCGTTGCGGACGAAATAACCGAGCACCGCATCTGCTGCCTGCCGCCCGCCTTTCGCCGCTTCCGCTTTGTCCCCACCCGTCAAGAGCGCGATGGAGAGCAAATGCTCGCGCAAGGCCAGGCGGATGAACCGTTCGGTAAACTGCGGGTTGTGCAGCGAATACTTGTCCAAATACAATTGCCCGTACAGCTCCGCAATCCGTCCCACCTCCTCATCGCCGATCTCATCATTGCGCCGCACGGTGTACGGGCACGCAGAAAGCAGCTTCTGATCGCGTTTGAGAATCCAGCGGTGCTTGGAGGGCAGCTCGCCGTCCTGCTCCGGCTTGTACACATAAATCTGCCTGCTCATGATCGCCTTGTATCCCGCTTCGGTCAACAGCTTGGGCAGCATTCCGCCCGTACCGTCCTGCACCGACCGGAACAAGATCGCGTGATCAGGGTACAAGTCTGCCAAAAAAGCGGTGATGCGCGCGAGCTGTTCGGCCGTCAGCGGATGGTACAGGTTGGTCGAGAGCAGCCAATTGTTGACGCACACGACCTTGTTGACGCGCCCTGCCCGCAGCCACCTGCCCAACATCGTCAATACGCCGCCTAGCAGCGCCCGCTGCCACCCGGCCGGAACCAGATACAGCTCTTCCTTCGCATAGCTGACATAATGCGTATACGGCGAGCACACATAGGCGTTGTCATAGTCGGCATCATTGACCGTGACAGGCATCACCAGATCGTCGATGGTCAATGCCAGCATCGTCGTGCGGATGTTGGCGATATACGGCTCCACCCCGTCTTTGATCAGCGGCTCGAGGTAGGCTTTGGCATACGCTCCGTCGCGCTTTGTCTCCCAGCGCAGCCGTCCGATCGTTTCTTTGCCGTACAATGCCGGCTCCTCTCTCTCACACAAGCGTACATCTCCTCTCCACCCGACGCAGCTTGGTCGCGCCGGGGACGAACTCATACGGGATAAAGCCGATGACGGGCGGTCGAACCCCCATCCCCTCAAGAATATGGCACAGGCTTGCCGCCACCGCGTCTTCCATCTCCTGCCTCTTGGCTTCCGGCCCGCGCAGCATGATCTGCACATGCTGCGGACCTTCCTGAATCACGCGATATTCACAGACATCCGGTGTCGCCGCGATCACTGCCCTGCGGATGAAATCCGGGAATACCGGCACCAGCTCGCCGTTTTTCACCGATGGGAAATAAAACAGGTCGTCACATCGCCCTTCGATAGAAGCGATCGGCGTAAAGACGGACCCGCACGGGCATGGCACCCTCTGCTCGGTCAAAATGTCATTGAGCCGATAGCGGATGATCGGCTGTGTCGTGCGGGTGAAATCGGTGATGATCGGAACGAATTTCCCTTGCTCACGGTCCAGGTACTCTTTTTGGATCACCAGCAAGTCTTCATTCAAATGAAGGGTGCCGTGGCTGCAGGTCGTCGCCAGAAACCCTTCCGTGCACTGGTACACCTGATGGATAACTTGTTTAAAGCACGCTGACAAAAACGACTGGTCGAGCGGATCGAGCACCTCCGCCACCGAAATGATTTTGGCCGGTGCGACAGCAAGCTCGCCGCGCATTTGCGCCTCCCCCAACAAGCGCAGCATGGAGGGCGGGGCTACAATGATCGACGGCTGATAGCGATTCAGGCGCTCGATATGGCAAGACACGTCATCCAGCAAATCAAAAAACCGAAACTGGATGCGCCCCTTTTGCACGGAGCCGTACAGGTTGCTGTTGGCCCGCAGGAAAAACGCGATGCGCTGCTCCGCAAAGAGCGAACCGGGGAGCGCTTTTCCCAACATGGTAGCAGCCCACATCACCCGCTCCTGCGGGCTGACGAGAAAAAGCCCTCTGTTGCCGGACGTACCGGAAGACAGCCCGATGGTGATCCCCCTGATTTCCGGGGTGAAGTCGCGCGTCTCCTCCGCTTTTAGCGCAAGGGCAAACGCCTCCTCCCGTCCGATCCCCGCCGTGTTCAACCGGTCGAACTCCGCCATCATGATCGTTTTGTCAATCAGGGGATAGCGCTGCCAGTCACGCTCCTCCAAGCCGCTGTAATACTCGCGGTAAAAAGGCGACCGGCTGCGCACGAAGGCCAGAAAAGCGCGAACCTGCCGATCCTGCCATGCCTCCAGCGCGGCCCGCGTCCGAAAGCGCCCGCCCCGTTTAGCATTGGCATAATAGCGGATGAACGCGGCCAAATCCGCGAACCTGCTTCCTACTCCCATCCTTTTTTCACCTGCTCCCACCATTCCCCGCAATGCGACGGGATGATCGTCACCTGCGGGTAACATTTGTACGTGAGATGGAGCCGGGACAGCGTGTCATTGTATGCGCTCCGGTCGGGAAACAACCAATAGGCGAACAGATGCGGCGAAATCGCCTCGCGGTACGCCTTGCTCGACCAGACCGCATCGGCGCACAGCAGTACCTGCTCACCTGATGCCGTGCGAAAATACAGCCCGAACTGCCCGACGGCATGTCCGCTCATTTCGATCGCGATGAGACTGCCATCGCCCAGCACATCATACCCCGCATCGAACGCTTCCAGCTCATCCGGCAGCTCGACCGGCTCGCTTGTGTCCAGGAAAACCGCCCGATTTGCGAAATCAGGGGGCAGCAGGCTTGGGACAAAGCCGTAACGAACAGCGGCCAGCCCTTGTTTTTCCTTGACGAACTCATAAGCGGAGCGGAAGCAGTAAAACGTGGCATTCGGGAAATCCGCACAGCCTGCCACGTGGTCCGCATGGAAATGGGACAAAATGATGTGGCGGACGTCTTCCGGCTGTATGCCCCGCGCGCGCAGCTGGGCCGCCGCCCCTTCTTCCGGCCGGAAAGTAACGGGTGTCACCCGTTTGTACAGCGAATACGGAAAGCGGCTGCACGCCTGTTCAAAATGTTCTGCATAGCCGGTATCAAACAAAATCGGCCCCGCTGTCGGATGATGGATCAAGCCGAATAGCGCGGGAATGCGGATTTGTTGCCAGCTGCCTGTCTGCAGCGTCATTTTTTCGCGATGGGTGCAGTATCCGGCGCACAACAACTCAAAGCGAATGTCCGTCTGCTCCCTTTTGCCACCATTGTACAAATCGATCGATCCCTTCCTCTATGCTGATGGCCGGCTCATAGCCAAGCTCTCTTCTTGCGGCGCTGATGTCGAGCGTCTGGCTTTTCGCCAAAACGCCTACGGTGTAGCGGGTCAGGAGCGGTTCCTTGCTGCGCGGCGCAAGTTTCGCCAGCGCTTCCATCCCGGCTGCCAATAACGCTGCGACAGGATAGGCAATCTTGCGCCCGCGAAAGGGCACGCCCATCCTGGCAAACAGCAAATCCAACATCCGCTTCAGCTCAATCGGCTGTCCATTCGTGATGTTGTAGGCTTTGCCCAAAGCCTGCGGCCGCGCGTGCATGGCGAGCAGCAAACTGTCCACCACGTTGTCGATGTACGTGACATCGAGCAGGGCCATCCCGCCGTTAATCAGCGGGACGAAGCCTTTCTCGTTCGCCCGGATCAGCCTCGGGATGATGGTGGTGTCCCCCGGGCCAAACAGCGCGCGCGGGCGCAGAATGACGGTTTCAAGCCCTGTCTCGGCAGCCCGCAACACGTCTTGCTCCGCTGCATGCTTGGTCTGGGCATACGCGTTGGCAAAGCGGCGCGGCAAGGGGGCGTCCTCCGCGATCGCCAAACGGTCGCGGTACGCGAAATAAATGCTGGGCGTCGAAACGTGGACAAGCCGCTTCACCCCATGCGCGCGGCAGCCCGCGATCACGTGGCGCGTCCCTTCCACATTGGTCTGGTAAAAATCGTCGTACCGTCCCCATGGTGAGGAAAGCGCTCCGCAATGCAGCACCATGTCCATGCCCCGGCACGCGTCCATGATGCCCGCGCGCTGGCGCAGATCGGCCTTGGCAAAGCGAATGCCCTGCGATTCCAGCTGCTGCCCGATCGCCTCGTTGCGCCCGAGCGCCGTCACGTCATGACCTTGCGCGTGCAGGCGCTGCACCGTCTTTTGTCCCAAAAAACCGGTCGCCCCGGTAACCAACAGCTTCATCGCACATCCCCGTTCCATTCGATATCGAGTGTCGTCGCAGCCAACAGCGACGCATCGTGGTGCCGGCTTCTTTTCCAAAAGGAAAGCAGCGTCAAGCCTTGCGCGAGCAGCGGCAGCGGATCGTCCCAGCGAAACAGCACATCCCGCGAGGTGCGCATCGTCCGCAGCCATTCGCCCATACGGCGCTCGCTGATGGCGGCCGGCAAGCCGTACAGCCACATCGCGGCAGACAGCATGGCACGGGCATCCATCGGGCAGACCGGCACAGACGGCTGCCGGAAAAAGCATGGCGCAAAATCGGGCGAACCGGCGAGCAAATGAATGCCGCTCGTCGCGCGTGGATTGCATTCCAGCGGGTACAGCGTCCCGTCCTCCGCCTCGATCAAGTCGAAGGCGATCTGTCCGCTGAAGCCGAGGCGGCCCACCACCTCTTCCACCCAGCTCTCAATCTGCGGCCCATCCCGATGGGCGAACGCAATCGACGCCCCGATGCCCGCCCGAAAGCTGCCTTGATACGTGGTATGCGCGAGCACTTTGCCCTCTTGCGCGAGCGTGTAGGTCGAAAGCTCGGTGCCCGATACGTACGCCTGCGCAAGCCACGGTACATCCGGTGAAATTTCGTTTGCGGCAAGCGGATTTTTCCCGTCGGTGACGATGGCGATCCGCGCGCCGAATCGGGAAAAAACCGGCTTGACGACGACCGCCTGATCGGCTGGCTGCCAAGCGCGCAATGCATCCGACAGTTCCGCTTGCGAACGGCAAAGCACGGTTCGCGGCACCGGCAGGCCGAATGACTGCACCATCTGGATAAACCGGTATTTATCGTGCAACTGCTCCAGCCGATCGAGCGGCTCTGCAAGCACCTGGCAATGCGCCGCCAATTCATCGCGTGCCTGGGCAATATAAAAAATTTCCTCGCAGGTCGGGATCAACAGCTCGATCCGCTCCCTGCGGATTACCGTAAGCAGATCGCGGATAAACTGCTCGGGCTGCTGCCGGGGCGGTGCTACCAGAAACGACTGCTCCACAGCGCGGGAAAAGCGGCAGCCATGGCAAGCGATGCTGTCCGCCGCAAATACCGTATGCCCCGCCCGGGCGAACATCCGCGCGAGTTCGAGTGTGACCGGCGCCCGCGCCCCTGTCAGCAAAATGCGCCGGCCCTGCGACTCAATACGCAAGCACGATTCCCCCAAGCGACAGCCCTGCGGAGACGCCGAGCAGCAGCACGCGATCGCCCCGCTTGATCTCTCCCGTTGCAATTGTTTCGTGCAAGGCGAGCGGAATGCTCGTCGCGATTGTATTTCCGTAATTGGCAATATTCATAATGAAGCGCTCGGGACGAACCCCCAGCTTTTCCCGCATGATGCGCATGGACATGCCGCTCGCCTGATGCGGAATGACCCAGTCGATCTCATCCATGCCGATTCCGCTCGCTGCCAAAAGCTTCTCCACAAACGGCTCGATCATCCGGCTCGTCATTCGAAAAATACCCCGTCCATCCATTTGAAACAGAAAATCCGCCTTGGTCGTCTCGCTGTACATGCGCGGGTGCAGCATCGTCCCGCCGCCGCGAATTTCCGACAAGTGCGCCCCTTTGCTGTATGTTTCCATCCGGGCGGCCAAAATGCGAGAGGCGCTCCCCGCTGGCGTTCGTTCGATAATCGCCGCTGCGGCGCCGTCGCCAAACAGCGTGCAGCTTTCCTTTTGCTCCCAATCGAGGCCGACGGAAGCGATCTCGGATGCGACCAAAAGCACCCGACGATACCGGCCCGCATCGACCAAATACGAAATCGTGTCAAGCCCGGCCACAAAGCTGAGGCAGGTCGAGTTCAGATCGAAAGCGGGGATGCCGCTTCCGCCGCCGCCCAGCTCCCGCTGGATCAACGCCGCCGTGCAAGGAATCTCCTGCTGGGCGGTACCGCTCACGCCAACGATGCAGTCGATGTCGGACAGCTCGTATCCTGCCTGCTCCAAGGCAGCTCTGGCCGCCTTTGCCCCCATTTGCGACGACGTTTCCCCTTCCGCATAGCGCCGTTCCAGCACGCCTGTTTTTTTGGCCGTCCAACCGGCCGCAAGCCCGAGGCGCTGATCCAGCTCCGCTGAGGTGACACGACGCGGCGGCACATACATGCCTGTTCCCGTAATAGCTATCTGTCGACAATCCATGGACCAAAATCTCCTTCTTCCGACTTCTTCTTTCAAAATATCATATAGTATAATTACGTGTATATATATTCAATAATTGCTGCGATTCCAGACATCCCTCTTTGCGCAAGCGAATGCGTGCCGCTTTTTCTGCCAGGACGAATACCAGGGAGGTGAAAAATCTTTTGGAGTTTGACTTGCGTGACATACCGACACGGCAAACATTGAAAGAATACTCCGTCTTTTATCCGGAACTCGACGTAACGGCTGTCGAGACCTATCTGCTCTTTTTGCGGGCAGCCAGCGAAGTATTCACGGTTTCCGATCACCACCTTTCCCAATTCGGTCTGTCGCGTGGAAAAGTCACCCTCTTGATGCTCCTCATACGCAACGCCGAAACCGGCCTGCCGCCATCGGAGCTTGCGGCCCGGGCAGGCGTGACGCGCGGCACCATCACAGGCTTGCTGGATGGATTGGAACGGGACGGACTCGTCGAAAGACACGATCATCCCTCTGATCGGCGGATGTACACCATCCACTTGACGGAGGGCGGGCTGGCCCTGATGCAAAAGCTGCTTCCGATGCAGTTCATGCTCATTTCCCAGATGATGAGCGAGCTTGCGCCGGAAGAGCGGACACAGCTTGTTGAACTGCTGGCCAAAATCCGCAAAGGCGTCGAAAGCATCGATGCGGTTTGACGCATGCCCTTCTACGTTTGTACGAAAAAAAGAAGGATGGACACCTTTTGCGAAAAAAGGGCCTATCCTTCTTTTTCTATCAACGGCCTATTTTCTATTGGAATGAGGCCGCTTGTGCTGCAACTGTTCCCTTACTTTTCATAGACTTCGGGATTCACCGCATGCAGCAGCTTCTCGCCTGCGAGCCCGAGCAAAATGTTGTCCGCCGTGATCATCGCCATCCGGGTGCGCGTCGCGATGCTGGCGCTTCCGATATGCGGGGCGACCACGACATTGTCGAGCGCAAGCAGCGGATGATCGGCGCCGATCGGCTCGCGTTCGAATACGTCGAGACCCGCTGCCCAGATTTTCCGCTCTTTCAAGGCGTCATAGAGCGCTTCCTCATCCACATTGGTCCCGCGGGAAGCGTTGACAAAGATCGCATTCGGCTTCATCAGCGCCAGTTCGCGCTGCCCGATCATTTTGCCGGTCTCTGCCGTTGCCGGCGCCATCAGCACGACATAATCGGATTCGCGCAAAAGGTCGTCCATCTCGCTGTATTGGGCGCCAAGCGCCTGTTCCGCTTCCGGTCTGCGGCTGCGGTTGTGATACAGAATGTTCATCTCGAAGCCTTTCGCCCGCCGCGCCACCGCCTCGCCGATCCGCCCCATTCCGATGATGCCGATGGTCGCCCCATGCACATCTTGTCCGGTCAAAAGCATCGGCGACCAGCTTTTCCAGCTGCCATCGCGCACGAAACGGTCCGCTTCGGGTATCCGCCGCGCCACCGCCATCAGCAGCGCAAACGTCAAATCGGCCGTCGTTTCCGTCAGCACGCCCGGCGTATGCCCGACCGGAATGCCCCGACGGGTGGCTTCGGCGATATCGATGTTGTCGAACCCGACGGCAAGGTTCGCTACCACCCGCAAGTGCGGCGCGGCGTCAAACAGCTCCCGGTCGATCCGATCCGTCAAATTCGTATAGAGCGCGGAGGCGTCGCTCGCTTCCTTCAGCAGCACCTCGCGCGGGATCGCCACCTCGTCTTGCTCCCATAAAAAAACGTCCGCCGCATCCCGCAGCCGGGCCACGATCGGCTCGGGAATATTTCGGGTCACGACGATTTTGTCTTTGCCCACCAAACTGCACCTCCACGGTTGCCTGTTATGTAGAGATAATAAAGTTTTAGACAGATATAAAGTATTGGACGGGATAATAAAGTTATAGACTGGCGGTTGCGTTAAGTTACGTGCAGATTTGCTCAACAAATGAGCATCCGTTTATCATCGTGCCTGGGTATAGCCCAGTAAGATTACGCAATTCATTTAGCTCTAGGCCATACTTATATCGGATCTTCGTAACTTCCTTTGGAAAGCTCAAGATAACCGGCTAGCTTCTCTTTTGCAAGTGAAATAATGTGATCCAGTTCCTGACGCTTGGCTTCCAGATTCAACAGATATTTCGAAAGTATTTCGGTTCGCTTGTTTAATGTGGGAGTAAAGTTGGCAGGGTCTTCCCCTTGCTGTATTTTGTCCATCACACAACCGTCACGGGTAAACTCTGTGATCTCCCCGAGTGATAAACCTAACTTTTTTAGATTAGTCAAACATTGAATATATGAAACCTCGCTCTCGGTGTAGGTTCGTGCCCCTCCCTCTCTGCGACTCGGTCCCTTCAGAACTCCAATTTTCTCGTAATAACGCAATGTATAAGGGGTTAACCCTGTCCTTTCTGTTACTTGGCTAATGGTCAGCATGGGATGCACCCTTCTTTGTCATGTGATTTTGATATTATCGTACAACTTAGAGTTAGATCGAAGTCAAGTGTCTAGCATCGCATCATACTATCCCCCTTGACCTCGAGTCGACTCTAATTTGTATACTGCAGCCATAACATCAAGAAAGGATGAAATCAGAGTGGAAATTATTCCTGAAAATCTTACGTGGAAAGACAGCTACAAATTATACACAGGCTCCATTTTGCCGAGGCCGATTGCTTTGGTCTCTACCATTTCTAAAAGTGGCATTCCGAATCTTGCGCCTTTCAGTAATTTTTGCGGCGTATGTCCTCAACCTTTTATTATAGCTTTTGCCCCCCTCATTCGTCCTGAAGATGGTACAAAGAAAGATACCACACGCAACATTGAAGAAACAGGACAATTTGTGGTCAATATCGTTACAGAGGATATTGTTGCAAAAGTGAACGAAACATCCATAGAATTTGCATCAGATATTGATGAGTTTCAAGAGACCGGTTTAACGCCTATTCCCAGCTCGAAAGTGATGCCTTATCGAGTTAAAGAAAGTCCCATACAAATGGAATGTGTATTGGAGAACATACTGGCATTTGGGGAAGGAGCTGGATCATCAAACCTCGTTATTGGTCGTGTCGTCAAAATTCACATCGATGATGTACTATACAAGGATGGGAAAATAGATTTGGCCAACCTTAAACCGGTAGGTCGTCTCGCTGGGGAATATTATGCAAAAATGTCGGATTTATTTACATTGAAACGCCCCGAACGACGCTGACGAACTCTTGAGAAGCGAAGAAACCAGTCATTTAGTACGGCAGGTTATCATGCACTGTCAAAAACGAAAGAGACAGCGATCGATGCCGCTGTCTCTTCTATTGTACTGCTTATGCGCAGTCATTCGCCAACGCTTTTCCGACCGGACGCCCTACTTGCGCGGGATGATCGGCAGCACGATCGCGGACGCATGCCCCGGTTCATGGTAGATCGTCTGCTTGGCTACGACCATTTCCGTCGTTTTCCCGAGCGGTGCGCCTGTATTGAGATTGCGGTCATATTTCGGGAAGGCGCTCGAAGAGATTTCCACACGAATGCGGTGCCCTTTTTTGAAAACATGGCTCGTGTTCCAGCAATCCACGTCATACTGATACACCTTGTCCGGCTCGATCAATGACGGCTTGTCCATACCATCGCGGAAGCGGGCGCGCACCAGCCCGTCGGTCAAACGCTGCGCGAACCCGTTCGGCCAGGCGTCCAAGAGCTTCACGGTGAAATCGGTATCCACCGCGCTGGAGGAAGCGAACAGCTCCATGCGGATCGGTCCGCTCACTTCCACATCGTGCTCCAGCACGTCCGTGCAGTAGACAAGCACATCATCCCGCCGCTCGATCGCGGAATAATCGTCAGGGCCGCCGATCTGTGCCGAGGTCGGCTCGGTGATGAATGGCACCGGGTTGGCCGGATCGTAGGTGAACCGGTCTGCTGCCGCCTCGCCGTCTGCAGGAGGCTGTTCGGTCGACAGCCAGCCATCGCCAAAGCGGCTGTTCGCCATTCCGTTGCTGCGCAAATAAAACCTGGTCCACTCCGTATTCGCAAGCGGCCATTGCGATTCATCGCGCCATTTGTTCTCGCCCATCACGAACATCCGCACCGGCGGCTCCGCCATGATGCCGCTGTCCTCGCCTTTGAGCCAGTGATTGAACCAGCGCAGCTGGTAGCCTTTGAGATCGATGACCGAATCCGGCCCGAAATCGATGTCGCCGAGCTTGGTCGACTCATTGATGCCATGCGGCCACGGCCCCATCAAAAGCTTCTGGTTTTGGCGGGCGAACTCGCTTTTCGCCCCCTTCGTCATGCCGATGAAGTTGAGCGGCGTCCCGACCTGCTCATCATCATACCAGCCCGAGATGTGCATGACCGGTACATCGACGCGGTCGAACTTGGTCTGGTAGCAGATGCGCTCCCAATATTCGTCAAGCTGGGGATGCTCGAACTCCTCCCGCCATTCGGCGGAAAGCTTGCCGGTTAACTCATCCATCGTCGCAAGCGGCAAATGCCAGTAGACGTTCTCCCAATCGATCACGTCGACATTTTGCATCACGCGTCCGCTGACCATATGAAGCCAGCAGAGATGGTGCGGCGTCGGCACGCCTGTCGGCCATTCCACAAACGGATCGGACGGCGTCACCGAGCAAATCATCGCCTTGAGCGATGGAGGCTGGGTAATGGCGGTCAGCCATTGAATGCGGGCCAAATACGAGCCGCCCATCGTACCTACAGCACCGGTGCACCATGGCTGCGCCGCCGCCCACTCGATCGAGTCATAGCCGTCTTGGCCTTCATTGAAATACGGCTTGAATACGCCGTCGGAATCGCCGCGACCGCGAACATCCATATAGACGACAGCGAACCCGTGCCGGGCAAAATAGCTGCCATTTTCAAACGTCGCCTTCGAGGTTTTCAAATAAGGGGTGCGCACAACGATCGCCGGATAGCGCCCTTCTTCCTTGGGACGATACACATCGGCAGACAGCGTTACGCCGTCGCGCATGGCAACGCGCACATTGCGTTCAATTCGAATGTCCATAGCTTTTCCCTCTCCCTTTGCGCAATCGTTTTTTCATCCTGGCAGTTGCACCGCCAAAGCTTTCTTTTCTTATGCCTTTACTTTGAACGAACTGACCAGTCGCTTAAGCTCTTGCGACAGCGCGCTCACGTTCATGACCGACTGTACGATGCTGTTCATCGCCGCCAGCTGCTGCTGGGTGGAGTGGGCCGCGTTGTTCACCTGGCCGGTCGATTCGCGGGCGATCGTCGCCATCTCCTCGATTCCCGCCGTCACTTCCTCGGCATTTGCCGTCATGTTGGCGGACAGGAGGGACAGCTGCTCGATCTGCCGCTCGGTCTCGCCGATCGCCGCCTCCAGCGAAAAAAACACCTGGCTGACATTGTGAATCAGCTCTTTTACCGATTCGACGTCCGCCTTGCCGCTCTCCATCACGGAAAGCGTCATGCTTGTATTGTTCTGGATATTGCCCATGATCGTCTGGATCTGGTCGGTCGCGTATTGGCTCTGGCCCGCCAGCTTGCGGATTTCGTCGGCAACCACCGCGAAGCCGCGGCCCGCCTCGCCCGACCGTGCCGCCTCGATCGCCGCATTGAGCGACAGCAGGTTCGTCTGGGCCGAGACATGGGAGATCAGCTGCAAAATGTCGCGGATTTCCGTCGAATCGCTGTGGAGCACGTGCACGACCGATGCCACCTGCTCGGTGCCCGCCTCGATCGTTTTCATGATTTGCTCCACCTGGACCATCGCGTCGCCGACAACGGTCAAACCGTCGGCTGCCCGCTTGGACATCTCCTGGGATGCCCCGAGCACGGAGGCTGCCGTATCCGCCACCATCCCGATCTGCTCGGCCATCTGTTGCAGCGCCTTTGCGCTTTCCTCGGCGCTTGCCGCCTGTTCGTTGCTGCCTTGGGCGATCTGGCTGACCGATTGGGAAATCTGCTCGGAAGCCGCCTTCGTTTCACCCGCATCAAGGCGCAGCTGCTCGGCGGTGCCCGCCGCTTCCACCGCGCCGCGCGAAATTTGCCCGATCATCCGGTTCATGTTTTCCGCGATCCGCGCAAACGAACGGGCCAGCACGCCCAGCTCATCGCGCCGCGACAGCAATGCCGGTTCGATCGAATGGGTAAAATCCCCTTCAGCCACCTGTGTCGCATGATCCGCCAGCCTCGCGACGACGCGCACGATGCTGCGGGTGATGCCCATGATCAAAATGCAGATCAACAGCAGGCCCGCTCCCCCTGTCACCAGCGTGATCATCAGCGTTTTGTCCGATTCCGCCGTCACTTCCTGCAGCGGTACGCTGACGGCGTATGTCCATCCTTTTCCGTCCTCGCCCAGCTGGATCGGCGCATAGGCCAAATACGTATCGCCCGCGATCGACCGTCCGTCTGTTCCTTTTGCTGCCGCCTCTTTCAGCAAGCCTGCGTAGGACAGCTTGGAATCGCCGACATTTTTTCCGAGCAGGTCAGCCGCTTTGGCGGACACGACGGTGCCCTTCTCTGTCAAAATCATGCCGGTTCCCGTTTGATAGATGGACAGGCTGTTGTTCATCTCTTGCAAATCGCCAAGCGACACGTCAACGCCGACGACGCCTTCAAACACGCCGTTCACCACAATCGGCGCGACAAAGGAGGTCATCAGCACTTCCTTGTGGCTGACGCTTCCTGCGTACGGCTCCATCACAGCGCTCTTCTTCGTTTGCTTGGGCAGCTTGTAGTAATCCTCCGTAATTTCCTGGCTGTATACAAATGTTTCATCATACAAGATCCGATTCTCTTCATCGCGCGCCCAGACGGGCATGTAAGCGCCTGTCTTGTCTTCCTTGGACGGGTTGGCGAATTGCGCATCCAGTCCGTCGAACCGGTTCGGCTCCCACAAACTCCAAACAGCGGTAAATGCCAGGTTTTGCTCCAACACGTTACGCAGCATTTGATCGACGCTTTTGCGTGACGTCGTGTTCGTTGCCTTCATCGCTGCCAGCACGCTTGCAAGCGCATTCGTCGCCTGCATGGCGTTCCCCAGCTTGTTTTCCGTCTGGCGGGCGTACTGCTTCGTCAATGATTGCGCCAATTCCTCGGCTGATTGCAGGGCCGCCTCGCGAGACCGGTACGCCTGGGTAGCAACGACCAGCGAGACTGTCAAAAATACAACGCTTACAATGAAAACGAATAATCGAGTCTGCAACTTCATGTTCGGGCAATCTCCTAACTCGGGCATTAGCTCCTAAGGATAATGATGGTACATGCCTATTATAACGAAATTTGTAGGAATTCATTGAAATTTTTCACAACAAATTTAAGCAAAAATGAGCATTGCCATTTCGAAAAATTTTCCCGTATAATGTTTTTGAAATTTTCGAAATATTATTTCGTAAAAAGGGAGGTTTTCATGAAAAAAACGTGCAGAAACCCGTTTTTCAAATGGCTGATGGCATTCAGCCTGCTCCTCCAATTGGCGGCAGTTCCGACTCTCGCCTCTGCCCACACAGCCGATCCGCTGACCGCGCAGATCGATGCGGTGCTGGATGCCCTCGAACAAAACCCCGAGAGCATCGGCATGCAGTCAGGCATCTCCATCTACGATCTGACAAAAAACAAAATGCTTTACAGCCACAACGCAGACAAAAATTATGTTCCCGCCTCCAACATGAAGCTGTTTACCGGCGTGGCCGCACTGGATCGGCTTGGGCCGGACTACACCTTCAAGACGGAGGTTTTCGCAAAAGGCGGCATCAATGCGCGCGGACAAGTCACCGAGCTGATTTTGAAAGGATATGGCGACCCGACGCTGACGGAGGCCGATCTTGAAGAACTCGCCCGCGACCTGAAAGAAAAAGGCGTCACGACCGTGCGCAGCCGCCTGCTGCTCGATGACAGCTATTTTGACAATGTGCGCCTCGGGGCGGGCTGGATGTGGGACGATGAGCCGTACGGGTACAGCGCCCAGCTCAGCGCGCTCGCTCTGCACAAAAATTTCGTCTCGCTGACCGTCTCCCCTGGCGAGCCAGGCAAGAAAGCGGACATCACGCTCGATCCGCAAACCGATTCCATGACGATCGACAACCAGGTGAAAACGGTCGATGGCAAGACGGCCGATGTGACGGTCACGCGGGCGCGCGGGAAAAATGTGGTGACGGTAACCGGCACGATCGGTGTGGATGCTTCCTCCTATCAGGAAGATGTCTCGATCGAAAATCCGACGCTTTATGTCGGCGACGTCTGGAAGCGCAAGCTCGAAGAAGCGGGCATCAAGCTCGGCTCCTCGATCCGCATCCAGACGACGGACAAGGTGTACGATGAGCCTCTCGCAACCCACGAGTCCCGGCCGCTCGGCGAAATCATGGTTGAATTGAACAAGGAAAGCGATAATTTTTACGCCGAACAGTTGCTTAAAACACTCGGCGCCGTGGAAAAGCAGGAAGGCAGCGCGGAAGCCGGCGCGGAGGTTGTCGCCGATGTTCTGAATGACGCGGGCATTACGACCGGCTACAGCCAGGCTGACGGCTCCGGCTTGTCCCGCTATGACCTGATCACGACCGAGCAGATGGTCCAGCTGCTCCGCTACGTTCAGGACAAACCGTACAGCGACCTTTTGGAATCGACGCTCCCTATCGCCGGTGTGGACGGCACCCTGGCAAATCGCCTGAAAGGCACGCCTGCCGAAAAGAATCTGATCGCGAAAACCGGCTCCATGAGCGGCGTCAATTCGCTCTCCGGCTATGTGACGGCAAAGAACGGGGACAAGCTGGCCTTTTCGATCATCAGCAACGGCATTTACAAAAGCAAGTACGCGCGCAGCCTGCAGGATCAAGTCGCCGTGCTGATGGCCTCCTATCCGGAGTTGGATGAGCCAAGCGACGCTGGACTGCCCGAACCGGAATCCTACAAGCTCAGCGACCTGCTCGATCCGATCCTCGACGCACCGGAAGCGACCGGTGTATCTGCTGGCATCATCGTAAAAGCGCTGGATGAAAACGAAAAAGAGGCCACCTGGTACGCCCACGACGCGGACAAGCTGATGACCCCTGCTTCCAATCTGAAGCTTTTGACAGGTGCCGCCGCGTTGACCGAGCTGGGCAGCGACTACCGTTTCAAAACCGAGCTTTATGCCTCCACCCCTGTAACCGACGATGGCCTGTTGAAAGGAAATCTGTACGTGAAAGGCTACGGCGACCCGTCCATCCATACGGAAGATGAGCTGAAGGTGCAGGACGGCGTCTCCATCGAGTCGATCGTCGATGCAATCAAAAAACGCGGCATCAAGCGCATCAATGGCGACTTGATCCTCGATGACACCTATTTTGACGACCAGCGACTCGGGCTCGGCTGGGCTTGGGATGACGAAAGCTACTACTACAACGCGCTGATCGACGCGCTGTCGCTCAATCGCGGGACCGTGATGATCTCCTATGAGCCGGGCGCACGCAAGGACAAACCGGTGAAAGTGACGATCACCCCGAATACGAGCTATGTGACGGTGATCAATGAAGCCAAAACGGTCGCAAAAGATGAAGAAAACACGTTTACGATCCTGCGCGACCGTGCGACAGATACGATTCGCCTGCAAGGCAACCTGCCGCTCGGAAGCGACGCCGACTACGAGCGGATGCCGGTCGAGCAGCCAGCGCTCTACTTCGGCACCGTATTGAAGGAAAAGCTGGAGGAAGCCGGCATCAAATTTACAAGTAGCAGTGAAGTGAAACGCGGCGAGCTGCCATCAAGAGTCACCAAGCTGAAGGTCTTCCAATCGGAGCCGCTCGCCGATATTTTGACATACATGAACAAAAAGAGCGACAATCTGTATGCCGAGATGCTGCTCAAAGCGGTCGGCGCCAAGGCAAGCGGTTCCGGCACAGCCGATGCCGGTATTGAAGCGGTGCAAGCGGTCTTGAAATCGTTTGGCGGGACAACCAATTTCGATATGGTCGATGGCTCCGGGCTTACCCGCTACGACCAAATATCCGCCCGCCACATCGCCGCTGCACTGGAGGGCATGGCTGCTTCCGAGTCGTTTGACATCTATTATGACTCCCTGCCGATCGCAGGCGTGGACGGGACGCTAAAGAGCCGGATGAAAGGCACGGCGGCGGAAAACAACGCACACGCGAAAACCGGCTCCATGTCGGGAGTTAACAGCCTGTCCGGCTATGTCACCACCAAAGGCGGCACCAGGCTGGCGTTCTCCATCCTGTTGAACGGCTATGCCGCCAGCCCCAAGGTGATGACATCGATTCAGGACCAAATAGTGGAAGCGTTGGCTGATTACGAAGAATAGCGCTTGTCTTACGAAAAAAGTTCCCGTTTGCAATGGTGGGGACTTTTTTTGCCTGTCTAAACGCAAAGCAGAAAACCGATCCAGGCAAAGCAAACGCCGAGAATGGCGGACAGCAGCACGTAGAAAAGCGCTGCCTTGCGCATGCCTCTCTCCACAAGCTGGACGGCTTCCAACCCGAACGTCGAAAACGTCGTATACGCGCCACAAAAACCTACGCCTGCCAAAAGCCAGACTTCCCCTGAGACGCTTCCTCTCTGGTAAAGCGCGTACAGCGCCCCGAGAATGAGCGAGCCGGTGAGATTGATCACAAACGTGCCGAAAGGAAACGCGGTTTTGCTTTTGTCCGCAATGATTTTTCCCAGGTAAAATCTCATGAGCGCACCAACGATGCCGCATAAACCGATCCAGACCGTCATCGCTTGGGCCCCCCTTCTCGCGCATTCGCTTTGTCCTGCTGCACAGCTGCCCAAAAGCCCGCTGCGGCAAACAAAATCCCGCCGACTACGCTTGCAGCCGCGTACAGCAGCGCGATCCCCGCTTGCCCCGTGTCGATCAAATGCATCGTCTCCACCGAGAACGTGGAAAAAGTCGTGAACGAGCCGGTAAATCCGGTGCCGATGCCAAGCCGAATCGCC
This sequence comes from Brevibacillus fluminis, assembly GCF_052072235.1. Taxonomy (GTDB): domain Bacteria; phylum Bacillota; class Bacilli; order Brevibacillales; family Brevibacillaceae; genus Brevibacillus_D; species Brevibacillus_D fluminis_A. The sequence goes on from NZ_CM125436.1 coordinate 4,450,972, forward strand.
GACGGCGCCCTCCATCGGGTGAAAAACCAGCCGAGAAACAGGCAGCCGCCCATGTTGATCAGCCATGTGCCGAGTGGAAACCCGGATTCCGCAGGCGGCACGAGCTGTCCTGCTTCATAGCGCGCGATCGTCCCCAAAAAGGCGCCGACGCTGAGGAAAAGTAGGTTCATGAATACGTGCATTCCTTTCTGTTGGCCCGATTTTTTCCCCGATAAAACGAAACAGACTCCTACCGACCTTATGGTATCGGTAGGAGTCATCAGCCGTCGGGCAGGTAAAGGCGAACTCCATCGCCTGCAAAGTTATCCACATTGTAAAAGAGCATGGGTCAGGTGTCAATGGCGCGTTTCGATCTGGAAGCGTGCCAGCACAACAGCCGATGCGGCACACCCCAAGCCCCCAAGCAAAAACAAATCGGTTATGATGCCCTCGTGCTGTTCGCTTTGCTTCTGCATCCCCATCGTCAAATACAGGGTTCAGGCCGCCTGGGCCATGGATCGCGACAGCAAAGCCAATCAGTCTGGAAACCGGGCCCGCGGCGATTTCGTCCATGAGAAACGATCGCGGCTCTGCTATACTTTAGCTAGCAGCCAAGACGGGCTCTCAACCTTCATCCTACTTTTTTATTCGAAATGGAGACACAATTTCAATGAGCATTCGACACGTTTTCATCCATGGTTTATCCGGTATTGCTCAAATCGTTTTTTTCCGGAAGCCGCTGGCAGGAGGGATCTTCCTGTGCGCCTTCCTGCTCTACTCCCCGCTTCTCGCGCTCGCCTGCTTGGTTGGCGCCATTGCTGCAAATGGTGCCGCTGCACTCGGCAAACGTCCGCAGGCGGCGATCGGGGAAGGCTTGTACGGTTACAACGGGGCCTTGCTCGGACTCGCATTCGCCACCTTTTTGCCGCACGATTGGCTGCTTTGGGCGTGTATCGCGATTACTGCGGGGCTGAGCGTTTTTTTGTATGACCTTTTTCAACGATTCGGCATCCCGCCTTACACGATGCCGTACGTCGCCCTCGCCTGGATCGTCCTTGCGATCATCCGTCCTGATCTCGGCGCCGCATCCGCGTCCGCTTTCAGCTGGACGATTCCGCTCACAGGCTTGGGACAAATCTTTTTCTTGCCCTCCGCACCGGGCGGCCTCTTGATTCTCGCAGGGCTTGCCGCCGCGTGCCCGCCACGCCAACTTGTGCTGACCTTTGTTGGCGCCGCCATCGGCTGTCTGCCCTTCGTGTGGCTCGGCGAGGCACCCTCTCTCACGGCTGGGCTGATCAGCACCAACGCGGCCCTTTCTGCTCTCGGAATTTTACAGGTGAAGACGCGTTATCCCGCACTTCTGTCCGTTTGTTTCGCGCTCGGGTCCGCGCTTCTCTACCCGCCCCTTTCTGCCATGCTGGGCACTGTGGGTCTGCCTGCATTCACGTTTCCGTTCATCGCCACGATGTGGGTGGGACGAGCGCTGATGGCATTCATCGAGAAGCGGAAGCGCGGGGTGGAGGAAGCGGTGTCTTCGTGAAACTTTATGAAAAAAGGACGCCCCCCTGCTTCTCGCTCGGGTGACGTCCTTTTTTTGCCTTGCCCCTATTATTTCCACGCCTGCGGATGATCTTCGCTCACGAGCGCCAGCTCCGCCGCACGCGCATTCATGCGCACTTGCTCTTCATCTTTGCAGCCTGGAATCACGCTGGTGACAGCCGGATGGGTGAGGCACCACGCGAGCGCCCACTCAGACATGCTGACTCCTTCCGGCACCTCCGTCCGCCTGATCTCATCCACCGAGAGCAGCTTGGCGTCGCGCTCGTCGCGATCATGGCGATTCCGCACGTCATTGGCGGCAAACGAGGCGCCCGGCTTGTATTTGCCGCTCAAGTATCCGCTTGCGAGCGGCACGCGGGCCAATACGCCGAGATCCTGCTCCACACAAGACGGGAAAACGCGCTCCTCCGGCTTGCGGTCGAGACGGTTGTAAACAACCTGAATCGCCTGGGCGTTTACGCGGCTTGCCGCAGCCGTCTGGTGCAGGTTGTCGTTGCTGCCGATGGAGATGCCCAGATGACGGATTTTTCCTGCTTGCACCTGCTTATCCAGCATCGTCCACAAATCATCGCGGTCAAAAAACTCGTCTGCGCCCGAATGGAACTGGTACAGGTCGACGTAATCGGTTCGCAGCGCGCGCAGGGAATCCTCCAGCTGCTTTTGCACCTCATCAGGCGTCCAATGGCCGGTTCGATCCTGATGCCCGTGGAAGTGATGCCCGAACTTGGTTGCAAGCACCCACTCCTGCCGATCGCCGGCAATCGCTTCGCCAATGAAAGCTTCGGATAAATGATCGCCATAGCATTCCGCCGTATCGATCAGGTTGATCCCCACTTCCTTCGCGGTGGCGAGCACCCGGTCCACCTCTGATTGCGTATAGGTCCTGCCCCACTCTCCGCCAAACTGCCACGTGCCGACTCCGACGACCGACACCTTCAGCCCTGTTTTTCCCAGTCTGCGGTATTTCATGCGAACCACTCCTTTTCCCTCGTTAGGTCAATTCAATTCCAGCCAGTTGATCATTTGACAAGCGCTCGTGAAAATCCTCCATCAACGGCACTTCGGTTGAAGCGCCAGCGATCCGCCAATACCAATAGAACACGATCTCATCGGTTTCGCTGTCGATCCTTTGATAAACCTGATAGTCAAAACCGCCAGGCACAAAAAAAGCAGCCGACGCTATCCTTCCGCGTCGGCCACTGCTTTTTAAACGGTAAACAGGTTTTGCAGTTTTTCGTAATCCAGATGGTTGCCGACCAGGAAGTTGCCGAATTCGCCGTAGCGGGCGCTGACCTCGTCGAAGCGCATTTCATAAATGATGTGTTTGAATTCAAGCGGATCGTGCGCAAACAGCGTAACGCCCCACTCCCAATCGTCGAAGCCGACGGAACCGCCGATGATCTGCTTGATTTTGCCCGCGTATTTGCGGCCGATCATGCCGTGGGACGCCATCATCTGACGGCGCTCGTCCATCGTCAGCATGTACCAGTTGTCTTGCAGGTCGCGTTTTTTGTTCATCGGATAGAAGCAAATGTGCTCCCATTTCGGCAGGACAGGGTAGAGACGATCGCGCACATGCGGGTTCGCTTTCGGGTCTTCTCCCGGGTTGTTGACATAGTTGCTCAATTCAACCACGGACACATAGGAATAATCGTTTGTCGTGAACGCCGCGAAAGGGCTTTTGTTGAACGCTGTCTTGATTTCATCGAGTTCTTGCAATGTCGGACGGAGGTACATGAAAACCAAATCCGCTTTGTGCCCCAGAATGGAGTAAACTGCGCTGCTGCCTTCATTCGCAGCCTCGTTCCCCTCCCACCCTTTCATCAGGGTGAAAAGGTCGTCCAATGCTGCCTGACGCTCCTCGACGGACGCTGCATTCCATTTTTCCCAGTTGATCTTGCGGAAATCGTGGACGGTAAACCAGCCCTCCAGCGTGAGCAATGCTTCATTTTGGCTCATCTTGCAATCCAACTCCTTGCTATGTATTGTTCATCGTTCAGTATACCATAGGAAGACACGGCCAAATCAAATCGGAAGTAGCAATTACGTGACAAGCGAAATCGGAATCAGACGCTTTTGAAACCCTCGCCCAGCACTTCGTTTGCCTGTGTCAGCACGATGAACGCCTGCGGATCGACCGCCTTGACCAGTGCCTTCAGCTTGCTTACCTCGCTTTGGCTCACCACGACCATCAGCACCATCCGCTTGTCGCCGGTGAAACCGCCGGAGCCGTTGATCTGCGTGAAGCCGCGGTCGAGATCGAACAGAATCGCCTCGCGCAGGCTGTCGATCTCATTGGAGATGATGTAGGCCACCTTTGATGTATTGAAGCCGACCTGCACCACATCGATCGTCTTGCTGGTGACGAACAGACCGATCAGGGCGTACAGCGCTTTTTCCGGGGAAAAGATTACGCCGGCGAGCAAAATCACCAGTCCGTCAAACACGGCGACTGACAACCCGAGGCTTAATCCCGTATATTTGTGCAAAATTTGCGAGGCGATGGACAGACCGCCCGTCGAGCCGCGCCCGCGAAACACGATGCCGATGCCCAGCCCAACGCCCATCCCGCCGTAAATGCTCGCCAGTAGCGTATTGGTCGTGAGCGCTGGCAGCGAGCTGGTCAGCATCACACACAGCGGCAACACAACCGATCCCACCGCCGTTTTGATGCTGTAATGCCGCTCCAAAAGCCACAGCCCCAGAAGAAACAGCGGAATGTTGAGCGCCCACTGAATGATGGCAGGGGGAAAGCCGAACAAATTATGGATGATCGTGGACAGCCCGGACACCCCGCCCGAGGCGATCTGGTTCGGATTGAGAAACATGTTGAAGCTCGCCGCCAAAATCAGCGACCCGATAATCAAATGAAGATAGTCATAAATGAGGTGGCTCGGACTTTGCAGAGCCCCTTTTCGCAATTTCGCTTTCTTGCCCACGTTCACACCTCTACGTTAAGCTTTTCCCAAATTATGTTTGATGTAGAGATACTCTTCGATCTCGCGCAGCAACGTAAACAGGGACGCTCTGATTTCAAATTCTTCCCGCGACAGCGGCAGCGGGGCCTGCTTGATCGCCTCCACCATTACCTGTAGCTTTTCCAAAAAGAGGTAGGCGGTATTACCGGGATGGACGCGCGCGCCTAATTCTTCGAGAAATTCGGCGATTTGCGTTCCCTGCGGCACTTGCAGCGTCAAGGAGGAGACGATCGGCATCATCCGCTCCAGCAAAACGAACTGCTTCTCGCGCATGACGAAATAATCGAATGCGGTGTTTTCTTCGCGAATCAGCCGGTTCTCGTTTTCCAGGACGGCCAGCTTGATCGCCTGATCGAGCAATTTCGCCGTTTCCAAAAGCTCTTTGCCGTCCCATTCGCTCTCGCCCTGGCGCAAATAGATGGCGAACTCCTTGATGATCGTGCGGAAGTTTTGCTCGATGGTGCACTGCAGGCTGACGAGTGTCTTGTTGTAGCTCGGCATCCACAGATTCATCAAAAGCGCGACTCCGACGCCGATTCCCACCAGCGACATCTCGTTGATCAGGATCGGGATTGACATTTCCTGCAGCGTGAAAATATGCATCAAGATGACTGCGCTGGTGACGAATCCCTCCTGTATTTTCAATTTCACCAAAACGGGGAGGAAGACCAGGAGCAAGATCGTGACCGTCCACGGATGGTACCCCAGCAGATTGAAAAAAAGATAAGCAAACAGGATGACCAGCAGGCTCGCGGCAAACCGGAACAGCGAAGTTTTCACCGTCCGCTTGCGCGTGACCTGAATGCACAGGATGGCGATCGTCCCCGCCGTGGCGAAATAATCCAGCCCGATGGCATGGGCAACCGCGATGGAAACACCGGTTCCAATTGCTGTTTTTATCGTTCGCGTACCAATGAACACGTTATTTCCTTCCTTATCACTTGGAATTAGTAACCTGCCTCCCATCTTGACATGAACTGCCAAACCAAATCAAGTTACGAAAAAATGACTGTTTCGTTTTTGTTTTGTTTTTATCATAATGAGGAAGTAACGTTTTCGGTTGCCAAACCGTCATTACGTTCATACATGTTTTGTCACCTGCTCAAGGAGGTTCAACGTTCATGCAACATTCCAAAACAACACTGGCAGCCGTTTTTCTCGGCTTGTCCGTCGCGCTGCTTTCCGGATGCGATATTCTGAACAACAGCGCCCAGCCAACCCCAAAACCTGCGCAAGAAGCGAATCAGACGCCAACCGCGCCGCCTTCGCCATCGCAGGAAACACCGTCTGCACAGACCCCTGCAGCCTCTGACGCCGAACAACCTTCAACAACGATAGAACCGACGCCAGCGACTCCCCAGCCATCCGCCGATGAGCCAAAAGAAGTGGACGGCGATCCTGATAGCCTGAGCATTTTGGTTAACAAGCAGTACAAGCTCCCCGCCCACTTCAAGCCAGCCGATCTGGTCGACCCCGACGTGCCGTTCATTTTCAAAGGCAAGTCGGAGAAACGGCTGATGCGCAAGGAAGCCGCAGAAGCGTTGGAAAAAATGTTTGCGGGCGCGAAAAAGGATGGCATCCAGCTGGCAGGCGTATCGGCCTACCGCTCGGAAGCCACCCAGCGCGCGCTTTTTGAAAACTATGTGAAAAAGGACGGCGAGGAAGCAGCCCGCAAATACAGCGCCCTGCCTGGCACCAGCGAGCATGAAACGGGCCTTGCTATCGACGTTTCCGGCAGCACCGGCGCTTGCGCGGCACAAGACTGCTTCGGCGATACGAAAGAAGCCGCCTGGCTCGCCAAGCACGCTGCCGAATACGGCTTCATCATCCGCTATCCGCAAGGCAAGGATGCGATCACGGGCTATCAGTACGAGCCGTGGCACCTCCGCTATGTCGGCACCCAGATCGCCGGCGAAATCAGCGAGAAACACATTACGCTGGAAGAATACCTGAATGCCGTTCCGGCCACCGCAGCGGCAAACTAAACCGCAGCTTTTACGGATGCTGGCTGTGCGGCGCCTTGTTTTCCACAAGCGCATTGCCGCCATCCACCACAAACAGCTGTCCGGTGATATACGAAGCTTGCTCGGAAGCGAGGAACGCGATCATGTGTCCCACTTCCTCCGGCCGGCCGCTGCGCCCCATCGGTGTTTGGCGGCCGGCTTGCGCTTCGAGCGGCGTCTGCGACCCGGTTTCAATCCAACCGGGCGCAACGCTGTTGATCGTAATGTTTTGCTTCGCTACCTCGATCGCGATCCCCATGCTCATGCCCACCATCGCGGCCTTTGCCGCACCGTAAGCCGCTTCGCCCGGATTGGCGCCAAGCGTTCCCGTCGTCGACGAGACGTTGACGATCCGCCCGTACTGATTGGCAATCATATGCGGCAGCACCGCGCGCGTGACATTGAAACAGGTCGTCAAATTGCGCGAAATCCCCAAATCCCATTCTTCATCCGGCAGCTCGGCGAATGCGATGAATTTTTCCGGCTCGCCCACCTGCGTCATGCCCGCATTGTTGACCAAAATGTCGATGCGTCCGAAATCTTCCGCCACCTGCTGCACCATGCCGCGCGTCCTGGCCCGGTCCATCAGATCGGCGACGTACCCGCGCGCCTCGATTCCTTCTTCCACAAGCTCGCGCGCCCGTTCGTTGATTCGCTCCGTCGTCGCCACCAGCGCGATCCTGCCTCCAAGTCTGCCGATGATTTTCGCCGCCGCAAAGCCGATGCCACTGTCGCTGCCAGCGCCCGTTACCAGGCATACCTTTTCATCAAAACGCATGAGTCCCTGCATTCTTCTCCACTCCCTTCCTACTGACGCACGTTTTCGACAAAAAAGAAAAAATCCCTGTCGGACGTGGACAGATGCAGCTCATCCTTGATATAGAAAATCATGGTCGTGTTCACAACCGTCATGGTACAATTCAACAAAACAACGAACACGGTTTCGCGACTGCGGGTAAGAGAAAAAGGGCAACCATCCGCACGCTCCTTTCGCCTTTTTTAAATCCGCATTCCCGAATGGAGTTTTCCCATGACCATCACACTCGATTATTTGACGCTCCGCCACACATTCGCACCGTTCGCAGACGGCGAGCCAATCCGCGTCACCCTCTCACAGCTCGCCGCGACCCTGTTTTGCACACCGCGCAATGCCAAGCTGTTGCTCAAAAAAATGGAGCAGGCCGATTGGCTGCGCTTTGTTCCTGGCGTCGGCCGCGGCAATGCCTCTACGCTCACCTTTCTTCTGCCGCTGCAAACCGTGCTTTTGGAGGTGGCGCAAGCGCGTCTTGAACATGGACACCTTCACGAAGCAATCGAGCTGTTGGACAAGTACGGCGCCGGAACCTCAGCCAAGCAGCAATTTTGGCAAAAGCTGTCCGGCACGTTCGGCTATGCGGTTCGAACCGGGGACACAAGCCGCATCGAGACGCTGCGCTTTCCCACCGGACGGCAAATTTTGACGCTTGACCCAGCCGAGGCGTTTTACGCATTCGACATTCATCTGGTACGGCAAATTTTCGATACGCTGGTCGCCTTGGATCGGGAGAAAAACGTCTGCATCCCGCGTCTCGCCCACAGCTGGGAAGCCAATCACGACGCAACGCGCTGGGTCTTTTACTTGCGCAAAGGCGTCCGCTTCCACAACGGCCTCGAATGCACAGCGGACGATGTCGTGCATACGGTGGAGCGGCTTGCGCACACACCTTGCTCGCATCCGGGCGAATGGCTCGGCAGGCAGCTCGGGACGGCGGTCGCGCTCGATCGCTATTCGGTCTTGTTCGACCTCGCCTCTTCGAACTGGATCTTGCCCCGGTTTCTTGCCCATCCGTCCGCATCGATCATCAGCCAGGTTACAGAGCCGGACACCGGACTGCTCGCTGGTACCGGCGCGTTTCGCGTGACGAAATGGCAGCCGTTTCTCACGGTGCTCGAAGCGTTTGACGACTATTTTGCCGGGCGTGCCCAAACCGACCGCGTGGAAATTTTGCAGCTTCTGCCGGAGCAGCTCGCGGAGTGGGAGTCAGCCGCGCCCCGCCAGCTGATGGTCGATACGGGCGAAATGGCGCAGCCGACCTTCGCCGGCTGGGACACCGAGCACTTTTACCATGCCAGCAGCAGCATTCTGACCTTCAACCGGAAAAAAGCCGGACCGCAAAACGACCGGCATTTTCGCGAAGCGCTGCGGCTCATTCTCGCACCGGAGCGGATGATCGCTGACCTGGGCGGCTTTCGCGATCGCCCGGCTCTCGGTTTTCGTTACCGTAGCGGCGAGGCGATGCCGACGGAATCAGCGAAGGCCAGCGCCGACAACATTCGCCAGCTCATCGCGCAAAGCGGCTATCGAGGAGAAGAGCTGCGCCTCTCCACGTATGGAAGACATGCAGACGATGCCCGCTGGATCGCGCAACAGTGCCAGGCATTTGGCATCACGATGACAGTGGAGCTGCACAGCTGGGGTGAAATCCGGAATGCGGCCATTTGGGCGGCGAGCGACTTTTTGCTGTTCGGCGCTGTCATCTATGTCGAGCAAGTCACCCAAATCGAGCTGCTCCAGTCGGCCGCCTGCTTCATTCGCCCGCACTTGGCGCCCGCTGTGGACGCCATTCTCGATCAACAGATCGGCCAGCTTTTGGCCGAGCCGTGCGATACGCGCCGGGAGCAGCTCTTGCTCGAAACCGAACGGCTGCTGCAGCAAGAAAACGCCCTGCTGTTTTTGCTGCACAACACGCTGACCGCCTCCTACCCGTCCACGGTCAAAAATGTCCGGTTTACGGCGGAAGGCTGGATCGATTTCTCCTGCATCTGGTTTCAGCCAGACACAGCGAAAGCCGCTCTGGGGCAAGCGGACGAACCATCTGGAAAATCCATCGACATGTAAACCTTATTTGATCGATCATGCATTTCCACCGCTTTTATGAAAAGAACGGCTTCACGGAGATCGACGTCGCACAGCTGCCGGAAAACTTCCCGATCATGCAGGTGGACAAGAAGTTTTACAAGTGTCCAATGAAAATAAAGTGTTGGACTAAAAAATAAAGTATTAGACTCGGAAAATAAGTTGTAGACTGAGAAAATAAAGTATTAGACTGGCAACGCCACATTAAGCTAACGTGCAGTTTAGCGACAGATAGAAATATCTCTTATTATTAATGTGCTTATCCAGTTGAATGGAGGGTCTGCCATGGGCATTAGGAATTATCTGATTGGAGGCGTTTCTGGCGCCGGCAAAACTACGGTCTGCAACGAATTGCAGCGGCGCGGTTACCATGCCATTCATGGTGACCGAGAATTGGCTTATCAAGGCGATCCGGAAACTGGTACCCCGACAGATGACTTTAAACCCGAACACCACATTTGGCATGTAGATAAAGTAAAAGCTCTAGTCGACAATCAGGATGAGGCGGTAACATTTTTCTGCGGTGGTTCGCGGAATTATCCCAAATTCATCGATCTCTTCGACGGCGTGTTTGTCCTTGAGGTCGACCTGGAAACCTGTCTCCGGCGGATTGATGAGCGAGTGGCACTGGACCCAACTGACTGGGGTGGTAGACCAGAGGAACGGGAAATCTGTGCGCGCTTGCATCAAACGAAAGAAGGCGTTCCTAAAAACGGGATTATAATCGACGCCACCGCACCGATCGCGCACGTCGTTGACGAAATCCTCCATCAAATCGAAGCAAATGAACGCCAATGACAGTAACTTTCAGGCGCTCACGGATAGCCCAATATACCGGTGCACCTGGATACGAATAGTCCCATCCACTGCGCTAAAGGAGAGCGATAGTTGAATGATAACAGCGGCAGTCTAATACTTTATTTTCACCGAACAACAAGATTGCCGTTTCCTGAACACGCGAGAAGGAGCTGAAGACCATGCATCCACATGAATATGAATGGGTCAAACAGACGCGACGGACGCTGCTTGATTTTTGCAGCGAGATCAAACCGGAAGACTTTACCCGCCGGATCGACGGATTCGGCGATCTGTGTATGCGCGATATGCTGATGCATATGGCGGACTGTTACCATGCTTGGCTTGGTTCCTACCTCTTGCTTCGTACGAAAAAACCGATTACCGCAAAAGACGCCCTGGCACAAATCGGCCCAGAAGAAATCCGGGAGCGCTTCGCGCAGGCGGATGCGTATGTGAAAGACGTTTTGACCGAGTTCGCCGGTCAGATGGAGGTGCCGCTCACACGGGATATTCCGTGGCGCGTGGCGCAGACGCTGACCCTAACGCCCGGGAAGCTGCTCATGCATACCGTCACGCATGAGTATCATCACAAAGGGCAGATCATGTCGATGGCCCGCTTTATGGGCTACACGCCGCCTAATACGGACGTGCTTGGTACAGATGACTGATCCATGCGTGCAAAAGAAGACCGCTCTGCCTTCTCGCCCAATCGCGAGGAGCCGGCGGCCTTCTTTGTTCGCGCTGTGTCCTATACCCCTTTTGGCGTCACCAAAATTTTCACATGCCGCTTGTCATTGACCAATTCTTCGAAGCCTTCCTGCACAATATGGTCCAGCGTGATTTTTTTGGTGATGAACTGTTCGACCGGAAAACGCCCTTCCGCGATCAGGGAGATGACCGCCGGGAAAATGTTGCGATAGGCGAGCACGCCTTTGATGCTGCGTTCTTTCAAGACCAGGGCATTGGGCGGGATCTGTGCTGATTTTTCCCAAATGCTCACGATGACCACCTGTCCGTCTGTCCTGGTGGCCTCGATCGCGCCTTGCAGCCCTTTTTCGACGCCGGTAACTTCAAAACTGACGTCCGCCCCGCCATCGGTCAGCTCCAGCACAGCGCCGACCGCATCGGTGGCAAGCGGATTGATCACGTGGTGGGCGCCTGCGGCCAAGGCCATCTGTTGGCGCACCTCGGATATTTCGATGCCGATGATGTTGCTTGCCCCTGCCAGCCGTGCTGCCTGGATGACCAGAAGGCCGATCGGTCCGGTGCCGAACACGACGCACGAATCGCCCGCCTGCAAGCCGCTTTGCCGCACCGCATGCAGCGCGACCGCTGCCGGTTCGACCATCGCGGCCTGCTCATAGGAAATCCCATCCGGCAGCGGATGCACCAGCGATTCCTTGACCATGGTGATTTCCGAAAATCCGCCTCCCCCGCCGCTCAAGCCATGAAAGCCGATATGGTCGCAAACGTTGTAATGGCCTTTGCGGCAGGCAGCGCACGTGCCGCATGACAGAATCGGCTCGACCGTGACGCGGTTGCCCACCTGAAACCGGCTGACCCCTGCCCCGATCTCAACCACCTCGCCCGCGAACTCATGCCCGAGCACCACAGGTACGCTCTCGTCTGTCAGCGCATGCGGCTCTGCCGGCAAAAAAATCGGCCCCGCCAAATACTCATGCAAATCGGTTCCACAAATGCCGCACCAGACCGGCCGAATTTTGACCATGCCCGGCTGGATGATTGGCTCCTCGATCTCCTCGATTCGAATATCCCGCACGCCATGCCATCTGGCTGCTTTCATCCCTTGCTCCCCCTCTCCTTTTTACCCGTGAACCGCATGGCCAACCGCCCCTCGCACGGCCTCAAACAGCGCTTCCGACAAGGTTGGGTGCGGAGCGATGAAGTCTTCCAGCGCATCCGCTGTCATCTCCGTGTGCAACAGGAGCGCAGCTTGACCGATCAGCTCGGTCGCCCGCGGCCCGACGATGGAAATGCCGACGATTTCGTGGAAGCCAGGCTCGACCAGCACTTTCACCTTTCCCGCCGTTTCTTGCAAAATCAGCGCTTTTCCATTGGCGGAAAACGGGAATTCGCCGATGCGGATATCCCCGTATTTCGCTCGCGCCTGCCGTTCCGTCAAACCTACCGAAGCCACTTCCGGCGCCGTATAGATGCAGCGCGGGACGACGCGATCCTGCACCCGGCGATCGCCGCCGCATGCGTTGGCGGCCGCTACCTCCCCCTCGTGGAAAGCCATATGCGCCAATTGGATGCCGCCGGTCACATCGCCCGCCGCGAAAATATGCGGCAAGCTGGTCTGCATCCGTTCGTCGACCTGAATGCCTTTGGTCGAAAAACGGATGCCGATCGACTCCAGATTCATCCCGCCCACGCGCGGCCGGCGTCCGATCGCGACCAAAACGGCGTCCGCCGCTATCGATTGAAGTCCATCCGGCGTGCGAAAACGCACGGTTTTGGCAGAGCGATCCACTCCTTCGACACTGCTGTTCACATGCACCTCTACACCGTTGCGCTTCAATTGCCGCTCCAGCACGCCGGCGATGTCGCCATCCTCGCCAGGCAAAAGCTGCTCCGCCATTTCGATGATGATGACCTTGCTGCCCATGCGGCTGTAGACCGACGCGAACTCGCAGCCGATTACACCGCCGCCCACGACCACCAAAACCGGCGGCACGGCCGCAAGCGACATGGCGTGGCTGCTGTGCAGCACCCATTCTCCGTCAAAAGGGGCAAACGGCAGCGGAATGGGCTCGGAACCCGCCGCGATGATGATCCGCTCCGCTTCGACCAGCTGTTCGCTGCCTTCCGCCTTCACCAGCAGCTGGCGATCTGTCAGGAAAAAGGCGCTGCCGCGCATCACCGTGATTTGATTTTGCTTCATCAAATATCGCACGCCTGCGACGAGCTTTTGGATCACTCCTTCTTTGTACCGCTGGACATGCGCCCAGTTGACGCGCGCCTCGCCCAGCGGTCCCTCGATGCCAAAGCGCTCCGCGTGCAAAACTTGTTCGTACGTATCGGCGCTCTCCAGCAATGCTTTGGTCGGCATGCAGCCCACATTGAGGCAGGTGCCGCCCAGCTCTTTTTCTTCGATCAGCACGACCCGCTTGCCCGCCCGTGCCGCCGTAATCGCCGCCACATAGCCAGCCGGTCCGCCTCCAATCATTGCGATGTCATGCAAGGCTTTCCCCTCCTCCCTACAGCAGCAAGCTGTATGGTTCTTCGAGATGCCGCTTGACGCAAGCCAAAAACGCTGCGGCAGGCGCGCCATCCAGCACGCGATGGTCGAACGTCAGGCAAAGCGGCAGCATTTGTTGCCGAACCAGCTCTTCGCCGACGAAGGCGGGAACCGCTTTGGCTGCTCCCACACCGAGTATCCCGGCTTCCGGCGGATTCAGCACCGGCGTGAAGCTTTCCACGCCAAAATTGCCGAGATTGCTGATCGTAAACGTCGAGCCTTTCATTTCTTCCGGTGCCAGCTGGTTGAGACGCGCCCGCTCGCTCGCCGCCTTGATCGCTTGCGCCAGCTGTACGAGCGTTTTTTGCTCGGCGTGGCGGATGACCGGAACGACCAGTCCTTTTTCCAGCGCGACCGCCATCCCGAGATGCACGGCCCCGTACTGCTCAATGTGGCTGCCCAGAAACGCGCTGTTCATCTGCTTGTGCTCCATCAGCGCCAGCACGGTGGCCCGCGCGATCAGATCGGTGACGGACAGCTTCACCTGATAGCGTCGCTGCGACTCTTGGGAAAGGCTCTCCCGCAGTTGGAGCAGCGCCGTCACATCCGCGTGCATGGTCATCGTCAGCTGTGCGCTTTGCTGCAAGCTGGCCTGCATTCGCTCCGCAATTACTTTGCGCATGCCTGTGACAGGGATGCGCTCGACGCTTTGGGCATCGTTTTGCACGGATGCGTCCGGCGTGGAAGCTGGCCCGTCTGTACTTGCTGCCGGTACGGCTTGCACGGCCCCCCCCTCCGCTTGCAGCCCGCCGCGTTCACGCAGCGCATTTTCCACATCCTCTTTGGTGATGCGCCCCTGCGGCCCTGTGCCGACGATCTGCGATACGTCGAGCCTAGCCTCTTCCGCCATCTTGCGCGCCACCGGGGAGATTTTGATGCCATCGCGCCCCGCTCGCGCCAATGCAGGCTCTCTCGACGAGTCCACCGCTACCGCTGGCTCTGCCGCCAAAATCGCTGCGGCTGATTCGCCCTGTGCTGCCACGGCGGCCGGGGATGATTCGACCGCGAGCGCTTCCTCCGCCAATTCGCCAGGCTCGCCAACGCTCCCCAGCACCGTGCCATACGGGACGACGCCTCCTTCCGGCACAAGGATGCGCAGCAGCACGCCATCGCCTGGCGATTCGACCTCCATTTCGATTTTTTCCGAGCTGATCTCGACGATGCCTTCGCCCTTTTTCACCGCATCCCCCGCTTTTTTCTTCCAGGCGATGACGGTACCTTCGACCATCGCCATCCCCAGCTTGGGCATAATCACCTGATGCGCCATGCCGATTCTCTCCTCTCTATCCTTCTTGATCGATCGAGCGAATGGGAGCGCCCGGGCTGATTTCTTTTCTCGCACGGGCGCTTTTTCGTTCGTTAGGACACGACCGAAATGGAAGCGTCTCCAATTAACTCCGACACCGTTTCGAGCACTTTTTGCGGCGACGGCAAATACAGGTCCTCCAATACGGGTGAAAACGGAACAGGCGTGTGCGGCGCGGTGATCCGCTTGATCGGCGCGTCCAGCGTGTCAAAGCCTTTGTCCGCCACGATCGCCGCGATGTCCGTCGCGATGCTGCAGCGCGGATTGGCTTCATCGATGACGATCAGCCGGTTCGTTTTGGCGACGGAAGTAAGAATCGTGTCCTCATCGAGCGGCGAGAGCGTGCGCGGATCGACGACTTCCACCTCGACGCCTTTTTGCGCGAGCAGCTCGGCTGCTTTCAACGCGGTCTGAACCTGCTTGCCGATCGCCACGATCGTCACGTCGCTGCCGACGCGCTTGATCTCCGCTTTGCCGAGCGGGATCGTGTAATAGCCCTCCGGCACTTCTCCCGTCACGTTGTACAGCGTTTTGTCTTCAAAGAAAATGACCGGATCATTGTCCTCGATGGACGCGAGCAAAAGCCCTTTGGCATCATACGGTGTCGACGGCACGACCACTTTGATCCCTGGAATGTGCGTGAACATGGCGTACAGGCTCTGCGAGTGTTGCGCCGCCGCACGGAAGCCGGCGCCGTGCATCGTGCGGATGGTCACGGGAACCTGCGCTTTGCCGCCGAACATGTAGCGGAACTTGGCGCCTTGATTCATCACCATGTCGAGACAACTGCCGATGAAATCGTTGAACATCAATTCGGCAATCGGGCGCATCCCTGTCGCGGCCGCCGCCATAGCGGCACCGATATAGCCTGCTTCCGTAATCGGCGTGTCCAGCACCCGGTCGCGGCCGAACTCCTGCACCAGCCCTTTGGTCACGCCCAGCACGCCGCCCCATGCTTCATCGTCCTGCAGATGGTCGACCTGTGCGCCGCCCGCCACATCCTCACCGAGCAGGATCACGTTCTCGTCCTTGCGCATCGCCAGCTTCATCGCTTCATTGACCGCGGTGGAAAAACTGATTTTTCTCGTCATTGTCGATTCCCCCTTTCATTAGTAGGACACATACACATCGGTCAACAGCTCGCTCGCTTCCGGATACGGGCTCTCCTCCGAAAAGCGGATCGCTTCCTCGATCGCTGTTGCCACATCTTGCTCCAGCCCTTCGATCTCCGCTTGCGACAGCGTTTGCGAGGCGAGCAGATGGCTGCGGAAAAATGCGATGGCGTCGAGATCGTTCAAATGCTCTTCTTTTTCCTTGTCTTTCTTGTATTTTTGCGCATCGCCCTCGAAATGGCCGTAGTTGCGGTACGTGATGCATTCGATCAAGGTTGGACCCTCGCCGCGGCGCGCACGCTCGACCGCAACCCGTGCCGCCTCGTACACTTCCAGCACGTTTTTGCCATCGACGCGCACGCCCGGCATGTTGTAACCGTTTGCACGATCGGCGATATGTGTGCAGCTGGAGGCATACGTAAATGGCGTCGCTTCGCCATAGCCATTGTTTTCTGCGACGAAGACAACGGGAAGCTTCCAGATCGCCGCCAAGTTCAAGCCTTCATGGAAAGTCCCCTGGTTGTTCGCGCCATCCCCGAAAAAGCAAACGCTGACCGCGTCCGTTTTTTTCAGCTTGGCGGTCAATGCAGAACCGCACGCGAGCGGAAATCCGCCGCCGACGATCCCGTTCGCCCCCAGCATCCCTTTGTCCAGGTCGGCGATATGCATGGAGCCGCCTTTCCCTTTGCACAGCCCGGTCGCCTTGCCGTAAATCTCCGCCATCATCCCGTTCAGATCGCACTCTTTTGCAATGCAGTGGCCGTGCCCGCGATGTGTGCTCGTGATGCTGTCCCGCTGGTTCAGATGAGCGCCCACCCCGACGGCGATCGCTTCCTCCCCCGCGTACAAGTGGACGAATCCCGGCAGCTTGCCCTGGCTGAACAACACGTGCACGGCGTCCTCAAACTGGCGGATCTCCAGCATTTTTTGATACATCCACCTCGCCTGCTCACGCGACAACACTTGCTTCTGCGCCTTCGCTACTTCCATCTTTGACGCCCCCCATCATCGGTTTTGAGTATGCAAACGACTGTAAGCCGCTCTTGCCTTTTCCTATGTGCAACCTGCATGCCAGCCGTTCAACATCGCAAAAAACCGCGATAGGGCGCGGCTTTCCCATATCGCACCGTTTCGTTCCCACGCAAAAAAGGGACGAAGTGAGATTTTCGTCTCATTTCGTCCCAAATCGTCTCATTTTGTCTTGCCAGCGGACCGACCTAGTCCCCTGTCCCAAACCGTTTGGCATTCCGCAACCGGGCACGTTCCTGTTCTGTCTCGCGATTGCGCGGCTCCGCGTTCGTCACCAGCGATTCGAGCAAATTCCGCGCAACCGCAGCCACATCCTCGACCGCCTGGTGAAATGCCTGCTCATTGGCCTTCGACGGCGCATTGAAACCGGACAGCTTGCGCACAAACTGCAAGGCGGCGGCTTGTATTTCATCATCGGTTGCCGGCGGATCGAAATTGAACAGCGTTTTAATGTTTCGGCACATGGCGTTCTCCTTTCATCCTTGCACGTTTCTCTCCTGCAGCAGCGGGAGCGTTTGCACAGCGTCCGCTTCCATCCACTCGGGGATCGCAGCCATCTCCTCGATTGTACCAAATGATGCGAGCGCCCGCTTTACGCCTTCGCCGAATGCAGCTACCCCCGCATGCCAGCCCAACTCGGACAAGCTTTTCATCCGCTCCGGCACGACGTGGGGATAGCCGCCATCCGCTCCGTTTGCAGCCTGCTCATAAAAGCTGCGGGCGCGCTCGCCATGCGCCCTGCCTTCACCTTCCACGATGACAAAAGCTTGCACCACGACCGCTTTGGCCAGCCGCCGCTGCGCGATTCCGCAAAACTTGTACCCCGCCATCGCCAGATCATACGACCCCGGACAATAGGCGCCGGCGATTTCGCCCGCCACGACCTGCTCGCCCGTTGCCCCCAACGCTCGCTTGATCAACGCGGCCATCTGTTCAAAATGCGGCTCCGGATTAAGCTCGAGCGCCGTCACCGGCATCGCGAGCGAAAGGTTTACGACGCCGGGGTCGAGCGGGACGGCGGCCCCGCCCGAATGGCGCACCGCCGTTTGATAGCCTTGCCGCTTCAACTGGCGCACCGCTTCAGCAGCCTGCGGCAGCTTGGCATCCCGCGAGCCGAGCACGAATGCTTGCCGGTGCCGCCATAGATGCAAAAGAGAAGGCATGTCCGGCTCTGCTGCCAGTCGGCGCGCATACGCCTCGTCCCGGCAAAACGGCAGCAGGACATCGCCCGTCTGCGGAGCCGATAGCGTATCGAGAATATGGTAATCAGGCTTGTTTCCCATCGCTGCCTCCATTTTCTACAGCTGATATTTTTTGAGCTTGCGGTAAAATGTGCTGCGCGGAATCCCGAGCAGCTCCGCTGCCACCGCTGCGCTGCCATGGCTTTTCGCCAGCGCTTCCGCAATCGATTGCTTTTCCACTTGCTCCCGATAAGTCAATTCTTGCACAGGCTGTCCCATTTCTTCCCGCGGGTCTGTCAGCTCAGCCAGAAAGCGTTTCCATTCCTGCTCAGGCGTGATCCGCAGCCGTTCGACCACATTGAACAACTCGCGAATGTTGCCCGGCCAGTCGTGAGCGAGCAGCAATTGCTTCACCTCATCCGATATGTGCAGGGAAAATCCGTTGCGCGCTGCATAATGATTGATCAGGCTGACGATATCTTCCTTGCGCTCACGCAGCGGCGGCACTGTAACCGGCATGACATGCAGCCGATAGTACAGGTCCTCGCGAAACGTCCCTTCCTGGACTTGCTGGCGCAAGTTCCGGTGCGTCGCCGCAATCACGCGGATTTGCAGCGGAATCTCCTCCCTGCTCCCGATCGGCGTCACTTTTCGCTCCTGCAGCACCCGCAGCAGCGCGACCTGCATCGCATGCGGGATCTCCCCGATTTCATCGAGAAACAGCGTGCCGCCGTTGGCTTGAACCAGCTTTCCCTCATACCCGCGCTTCTTCGCCCCTGTAAATGCGCCTTCGGCATAGCCGAACAGCTCGCTTTCCATCAGCTCGCGCGGAACTGCGCCGCAGTTGACGGCGACAAAGGGGCCGTTCCGCCTGCTGCTGTTCGCATGGATCGCTTGGGCGATCAGCTCTTTGCCCGTGCCGCTCTCGCCGTAGATCACCACGTTCACATCAGTTGGCGCGACCCGCTCCACATCGCGCAGTGTCGTTTGAAACGATGGGCTGACTCCCGCCTCCCCCTCGAACCGGAAGCGGCGCACAGGCGAAACGCTCGCAGCAAACGACACCGAGAATGCTTCGTTGCATCGCTGCATCAGTTCGACTTTCCAGCCGATTAATCCGCCGTGCCGCAGGGAGGCAAACGGCTTCTCCCGTACCTCGGCAAACCCGTGGTTGACCAGCTCCGCCCGCTGCATGCCCGCCCAATGCGGGACAATCCGCCGGATACGCTTGCAAGCGTACACCACCTGGCCGTATGAATTGCAGACGACCAGCAGCCGATTATCGTCCTCGGGAATCATCAGCGCCAGCTGCATCAGCTCCAGCTCGTCCTGCTGTCTGGCTTTCGCCCATTCCTGCTCGATGAGAAAGGCGAGCGACGAGACGGTTGCCATCGTCTGCGGATGGCTGCGTTCCAAAGGCGACGACACGTCGAGTACCCCGAGAAGCGTGCCGTTCTCGTCTCGAATCGGGGAGGCAGAACAGCTCCAGCGATGCGAGGCGACCGAATAATGCTCCGAGCCGTTGATCATGATCGGTTCGCTTGCCAAAAGCGCCGTCCCGATCGCATTCGTGCCCACCTCGTCCTCGGTCCACCGCACGCCCTCCACGAAGTTGATGGCATTCGCCTCCTGAAGCGCCCGCTTTTCCCCCTGCATGTTGAGCACGTAACCCTCCGGGTCGATCAAGAGCGAAATCATGCCCGCATCATGGATGAAAGGGGAAAGGCGGTTGAGCTGCGGCATAGCAAGTTCGAGCAAGCGGCGGTGCTTCATGCGCTGCTGCTCCAGTGCGTCTGTCTGCAGGATGACACGACCTGTCCCTTGGTACGGGTCGACCCGCCCGCGCCTGCACCGGTACCACGATTCCGTTATCCGCTTATTGATTCGCGCCGAGTCTATCACACCTTCATGGACAAAACGTTTCCACATCCGCAGCGAAACGAGATCCTCAAACATGCATTCGTCACCCTCGCTTTCGAATCAATTCTTTTCTAAGAGTATCCTGAATGTTCGGATTTTTCAAGAATGGGGTGGGAGGGATTTACAGATTGAAAAGCCAGTGTCTTGTGGAGGCCCGGGGATTTTCGGACAAAAGTTGCGCGGCGCTCTGACGATGCCTGCATGGGGTCGGGGTGGCCGGCTCCGCGAAAAAATGGGAAACCGCGCCCCAAAGCCACACGCTGCGCGGCGGGTGTATCTCAAGGGA
The DNA here is from genome assembly GCF_052072235.1 of Brevibacillus fluminis. GTDB lineage: Bacteria > Bacillota > Bacilli > Brevibacillales > Brevibacillaceae > Brevibacillus_D > Brevibacillus_D fluminis_A. Next base: position 4,471,282 of record NZ_CM125436.1, read on the forward strand.
GCAGATGTGGCGCAAAAGCGTTTCCCATTTTTTCGCGGAGCCTTGGTAGGCATCGCCAAGGCGTCGCTCCACTTTTGTCCGAAAATCCCTTTGCTGCGGTGGTTGGCTTTTCAAGCTGTGAAGGGGGAGAGTAAGCAATAGATCATGCAAAAAAAAAGACCCAGAAGCAGGTCATTTAAAAAGACTTTTTGAAAGTCTCGCGAAAGCCGCTCAGCAGCACTCCGATGGCTTGCCTAAACGTCGGGGTCAGGCGGGACATGAGCATTTCGACGGTTTCCGCGGAATGTTCGTATGTCGCGACGATTCCGTGGAGGGTGTAGAAATAAATGCGGGTGCACATCAGCAGCTGCTCGTCTGTGACCGCGAGCTGCAGGCTCGCCTGTACCATGCGGGCGAGTGTAGCGAAAATGTCGTTGCGCAGTTTGTTGATCTCCAGTTGAGGGGATTGCTCGTCGACCCGCCCCGCTTTTACGTTGACGAACAGGCTGTACATGCTGCGGTTTGCCAGACAAAACTCGATGAATGCCAGGCTGACCGCTTCCAGCTTTTCCTCGGGGGCAGACTTCTGCTCGATCAAGGCATCCATCCGCTCCATCAGCACTTGCAGCGGAGGCATGGACAGCTGCTGCAGCAGCGTCTCTTTATCTTTGAAATAGATGTAAATCGTGGTGTGGGAGCATCCTGCCTCTTTGGCGATTTCCCGCATCGTGACGGCATCGTAGCCGCGATTGGCGAAAAGCTGCCTGGCTGCGGTCAGGATGCTGTTTTTGGTTTCCTCGGAACGCTGTTCTTGTCTTGTGGCCATGCTACAACTCCTTGCTTCCATGCGTAGCCCCATTGTAACCAGTGGTTATCCGCAAAGTCAATGTGTCTCGCCACCCCTGCCGATCCGCTTATCCAACCAGCCGCAGACGACGGTAAACAGCAGCAGAAATACGATAAAGCTCATGGTGCCCCTCCTTTCAAAATAGCCCGAGAACATCGTTCACCAGCGCAAAGACGAGAAGGCACCCAAGCACAGCGCCGGATAGGTACGCGTCGCGTTTTTTCCTGCCTGCCGATGCTTTCATGGCCGCGTGCACATACATGCCGAGACCTGCCGCAAGCAATGCCAGCTCCAGGCTGATCGCCAGCCCCGGATGGCTCCACGCTCCAAGCCCAAGCGTCGGCAATCCGCCCCAATTACCTGGCAAGATCGGCATGTCAGCCCGGTGAACGATCAGATCGAGCAGCCAATGGCTGAAGACGACCGCCGCCAGCACTCGCCCGCCGCGCGCTCCCCAAAAGCGCTTTGCCGCAATCCATGCCAGACCGGATAGTAGCAGCGCCCCCAGCAAGGAATGCGTATAATCCGCATGGATGATCGCCTCGCCATAGCCGTTTCCGATATGATCGTCCATCGTCTCCACGCCCGCTACAAAAAGCGGGACAAACAAAACATCAAGCAGTTGCGTTCCCAGCATCAGCGCCCATAGCGGCACCTCCGGATATTTCGCACGCACGCCTGCCGCCAAGCCGAAATGACCTGCAAACATAAAGACAGCCCCCTTTGATTTCATTGATTCGTCCACACGCACCGCTTTCATAACCATCGGTTAGTAACCGTTGGTCATATAATAACCAATGGTTACATTTCTGTCAACGGTCTTCTCCCCATGCAATCGCCCAAAAATCGAAATCAATCCTTTTCAAATGGCCTCCGCCAACAATTGAACCCCGCGCCACGCAAAAAAAGAGAGGAACCGTCGCCCCTCTCTTTTCCCCCCTGTCTGATGCTGTTTTCACGATTCCACAACAATCCCGTTTTGTGCGAGCAGCTCAAGCACCTCCGCCTGCGTCGGCATCGCGGGCGCCGTGCCTTGTTTGGTGACGGAGAGCGCCGCTACCGCATTGGCGAAAGCGATCGCGTCTTCAAGCGCCATCCCCGCTGCCAGCGCATGCGCCAGGCCGCCGTTGAACGCGTCCCCCGCCCCGGTCGTATCGATGGCTTCCACCGCGAATCCGGGGAACAGCCTCCCCTCGCTGCCATTATCGTAATAGCAGCCTTGCTTGCCCATCGTAATGATGACATGCGGCACGCCCGCTTCATGCAGCACTCTTGCCGCCCGCGCCGCACTCGCTTCATCGCAGACTTCGATGCCGGTCAAAAATGACGCTTCCGTTTCGTTCGGCGTCAGATAGGTGACATGCTGCAGCAATTCCAGCGGAAACGGCTGATAGGGAGCGGGATTGAGGATCGCGGGCACGCCGTGCTTCTGCGCCAGCATAAGCGCCGCCCCCATCGCCTCCACGCTTGTTTCCAGCTGGACGAGCACGAGATCGGACGTTTCGATATGCTTCTCCGCTTTCCCGACATCGTCTGCCGATAGCTTGCCGCAGGCGCCCAGCGCGACGACAATCATGTTTTCGCTGTTGCGATCGACAGCGATCAGCGCCACGCCGGTTGCCTCTTCCCGATCGACGAACACGCACGACGATTCGATTTGCTCTTGCTCAAAGTTGGCCAGCGCAGCTTTGCCAAACGGATCGTCCCCCACTTTTGTCACCATGTGGACGGTAGAGCCTTGGCGTGCGGCCGCCACCGCCTGATTGCCGCCTTTGCCGCCGGGGCCCATCCGAAACGGCCCGCCCAGCACCGTTTCCCCCGGCTTTGGCATATGCGGCGTGCGGCACATCAAGTCGACGACATAACTGCCGACCACCGTAATGATTCCCTTTGCCATGTCGCTTCCCCCTGTACGTGCGTTATCGCGTTTTGATCTCGTTTACGTTATCTTTGGTCACCAGTGTCGAATCGAGAATCACTGATTTCTCCACGGTTTCTTTTTTCACGATTTTGCCAGCTGTTTTCATCGCTTCACGGCCGAGGAAGAACGGCGGTTCGGCAATGGTCGCTTCCATTTTGCCGCTTTTGATTGCCTCGATGGCCGGATCGACCGCATCGCAGCCGATCAGCGTGATTTTGTCCAGCCGCCCTGCCGCTTCAATCGCTGCCAAGGCACCCAGCGCCATCTCGTCGTTGGCCGCGTAGACCGCGTCGATTTCCGGCTGTGCCTGCAAAATGTTTTCCATTACGCTCATCGCTTTCCCACGGTCGAAATCAGCCGCTTGTTGGGCAATGACCTTCATGTCGGGATGTTTCGCCATCGCCTCGTTGAAGCCTTTGCTGCGGTCGCGCGCCACGTTTGTTCCCATGATGCCCTGGATTTCCACCACCTTGCCTTTGCCGTTCAGCGCTTTGGCAAGGAAATCGCCTGCGATGTTGCCTGATTTGATCGCGTCGAAACCGATATGGGTGACAACCTCGCCGCCGTTGGAATTGCGGTCGATGGTGAAAACCGGCACGTTTGCGTCATTGGCTTTTTTCACCGCTTCGGCGATGGCGTCACTGTCCGCCGGGTCGATCACCAGCACGTCGAGCTTTTGCTGCAGCAAATTTTCCACATCGGACAGCTGCTGCCCCGGATTGTTTTGGGCGTCGGTGACGACCAGATCGAACCCTTGCTCCTTCGCCTCTGCCTCCGCCCCTTCTTTCACCGCTACGAAAAATGGATTGTTCAGCGTATTCATCGCCAGGCCGACCTTGATTTTTTTGCCTGCATCCGCAGCGGGCGCTCCACCTGCCTGCGTGTCCTGCCCCCCGCCCGCGCAGCCGCCCATCAGCAGGCTTGCCGACAGCAATACTCCCATCACCGTTGCCAAACGTTTTTTCATCCTGACTTCCCCCTTTTTTTACTGAAAAAATTTCGCTGCTTTTTGCCTACTCCATGCTGCCTGCGCTTACTGCGCCGCTTTCAATTTGGAAAACTTGCTGTCGACCAAAACAGCGATCAAAATCACCAGGCCTTTGGCGATGCTTTGATAAAACGGAGAGACGTTCATCAAATTGAGCGTATTGTCCAAGATCCCCATGATCAAAGCGCCGATCAGCGTACCGCCAACGCCGCCCTTGCCGCCTGACAGGCTGGTGCCGCCGATGATGACGGCTGCAATCGCATCCAGCTCCACGCCGGTTCCGGCAGTAGGTTGGGCAGACATCAGACGCGAGGTGTATATGATTGCCGATAAGGCAGAGAGCAAGCCGCACAGGCCGTAAACCGCCAATTTGATCGCGTTGACCGGGATGCCGGAGAGACGGGACGCCTCTTCGTTGCCGCCGATCGCATACACGTAGCGGCCAAAGCTGGTGTAGCGCAGCACCCATGCCATCGCGCCGAACACGATGAACATGATGATGATCGGCAGCGGGATGCCGACGATTTTGCCGTTCCCGATGTAGCGGAACGCATCGTTGCTCACCACCAGCGGATAGCCTTTCGTGTAGACGAGCGTCATGCCGCGCGCGATGACCATGAGCCCGAGCGTTGTGATGAACGCCGGGATGCCCCAGCGGGTCACGAACAGGCCGTTGCACATGCCGAATAGCGCGCCGATTGCCAATGTTCCGACAAGTATGAGCAAAAGCGGAACGTTTGCTGTCAGCATGCCTGCCGCAACTGCGCCCGTGAACGCCATGACGGAGCCGACCGACAAATCGATCCCCGCCACGAGAATCACCAGCGTCATGCCTGCGGCGATGATCGCCGTGATCGATACTTGGCGCGCCACGTTCATCAGATTGGGCACGGTCAAAAACGCGTCCGACAGCAGGCTCGCAACCAGACACAAACCGATAAAAATGATGAATACGCGATATTTATTGAGGAGAAGAAGCAGGCTGCCTTGTTTTTTCGCAGCAGCTACAACCGTTGTCGTGCTCATCCCCGTTCACCTCCGGTCGCATAGATGAAAATTTTCTCCTGGGTCGCCTCTTCAATCGGCATTTCGCCGGTGATCCTGCCTTCATGCATGACCGCGATGCGATGGGCCATCCCCAGCAATTCAGGCATCTCCGAGGAAATCATGATGATCGCCAGCCCCTCTTCTGAAAGGGCTTTCATGAACTGGTAAATTTCTGCCTTCGCGCCCACATCGATCCCGCGCGTCGGTTCATTCAAAATCAGCACCTTCGGATTCATTTGCAGCCATTTGCCCAGCACGACTTTCTGCTGGTTGCCGCCGCTCAGCGTGCCGACTGCGACCGCCGGATTGTGTACCTTGATCTTCAAGCCTGCGATCCATCGCTCGACGATGCCGCTTGCCCGCGACTTTTCCAGCAAGGTACCGAAGGAGGAGATGCGGCGATAGCTCGGCAATAGCAAATTCTCAAAGACGGACATGATCAGGACGAGGCCCTCGCCTTTGCGGTCATCCGTCACAAGCGCGATGCCCGCATCGATCGCCGCTTTTGGAGACGTGATCCCGCTCTTTCCGTCGACCGTGATCGTTCCTTTTGCCTGCGGATACAAGCCGAACAACGCCTTGGATAAAGTCGTGCTGCCGGAGCCCATCAGGCCGCCGATGCCGAGAATTTCCCCTGCCCGCACCGTCAGATTGATGTCGCTCAGCTTGCCGTCAAGCGACAGATGCTCCACCTTAAGCACCGGCTCGCCGATGCGACGGTTGCGTTCCGGATACAGCGCGGCGATGTCGCGCCCCACCATCATCCGGACCATTTGCTCGCGGGTCAGTTCACGGGCGATGGCGCTGCCGACATATTTGCCATCGCGCAGCACCGCGATCCGATCCGCGACCTGCTCCACTTCCTCAAGCCGGTGCGTGATGAAAATGATCGCCATCCCCTGTTCGCGCAGCTCCCCCATGATCGCGAGCAGCCGCTGCGCATCCTCGCCATTGAGCACGGCTGTAGGCTCATCCATGATCAAGATTTGGGACGCATGAGAGAGCGCCTTGGCGATCTCGACCAGCTGCTGTTCGGCGATGGACAGCTGTTCGACTCGCTTTTGCGGCTGAAGATGCGTAAGGCCGACGCGGTCCATCACCGCTTTCGCCATGGCGTTCAGCTTCTTCCAATCGATTACGCCTTTGCATTTGCGCGGCTCCCGCCCCAAATAAATGTTTTCCGCGATGCTTACGTGCGGGATCAGATTGAACTCCTGGTAGATGATGCTGATCCCCAGTTCTTGCGATTGGCGCGGGCCGTGGATCACCGCTTTTTGCCCGTTGATGTAAATTTCGCCCGAATCGGGCTGATGCACGCCCGCCAGCACTTTCATCAGCGTCGACTTGCCCGCTCCGTTCTCGCCCAAGAGCGCCAGAATTTCGCCGGCATGCGCCTCGATATTGACCTCATCCAACGCTTTCACACCGGGAAACCGCTTGGAAATCCGCTCCATTTTAAGCGCTGCTGTTCTCAAGGAAATCTGCCCTCCCCCGAATGGTTCACCGCCGTCAGTAAGCGACGCCCGCAACCAAAATGACGTTGGCATACGGAGTAAACTCGCCGGAACGGACCAGGCCGCGCGCTTGTTGCGTCATCTGCTTGAACTCGACATGCGCCACGTAGTCGACCGGAATGCCTGCAAAGCGCTGCAAAATCTGCTCGTGCATCGCAGGGCTGACCGTTTTCACTTCTTCCGCCAAAATGACACGCTCAACGACCAGCTCGCTCATCACGGTATCCAATGTCTCCAGAAAACCTGGCACGCCTTCCTTGAGCGCCAAATCGATCCGCGTATTCACGTTCTCCGGCAATGGCAGCCCCGCATCGGTCACGACGATGAAATCGGTGTGTCCCGTTTGGGCAATCAGTTTGTTCAGTTCCGGATGCAAAATCCCGCCTTTTTTCATAAAAACTCGCCCTCCTGCGAAAATGTAAACGTTTAGATTTTTTATCATGGCTGCTGAAAGCCATCGCCTGCTCAAGCGATGACCGGCTTTCAACAGATTGATGCCGAAAACAATAGGTTCCTTACTTTAAGCGGCACGATTGCCGGATCAAAAGCTCCGGGGAAAGGACATAATGGCGTTTCGCCCCTTCCGCCTGCGCGGTCATTCGCTCGTGCAAGATGTCGAACGCAACCTCGCCCAGCTTGCGCATCGGCCGGGAAACGACCGTGAGCGGCGGATTGACGAAGGTGGCGATGTCGACATCGTCAAACCCGATGAACGAAACCTCCTCCCCCAGCTTCCAGCCCAGCTCATGAAGCGCCTTGATGCTGCCCATGGTCATCAGGTTATTGCAGGCAAAAATCGCGGTGGGCCGGTCTTCTTGCATGAACAGCCGGCGCGTCAAGCTGTTGCCGCTCGGCTCCTTGAAATCGCCGTACAGCACCAGCCGCTCATCCAGCTCGATGCGGTAATCGTCGAGCGCCCGCTTGTAGCCGACGAAGCGCTCGTAACCTGGCGTCGTGTGCTGCGGCCCGCAAATGATCGCGATCTTTTTATGCCCTTGCAAGATCAGATGGCGCGTCGCCTGGTACGCGCCATCGACATTGCCGACCAGCACCGTATCGACTTCAAAGCGCTTGACGGAGCGGTCCACCGCCACGATCGGGATTTTGGCGTCAATCGCCGCCTGCAGCTGGTCGCCCGCTTCATCGGCGGTGGTGATGATCAAGCCGTCCACGCTTCGCTCCATCAAAATCTGCAGCAGCTCCCGCTCGGTTTCCGCTGACTCGTTCGTATTGCACAGCATGGTGAAATAGCCGTTCTCCCGCGCTTTTTGCTCGATGCCCGACACCACTTCAGGGAAAAACGGGTTGTTGACATCGGGGATGATGACGCCGATCGTCTTCGTTTTTTTCTTGACCATGCTTCTCGCCACCGCATTCGGGATGTAGTTCAGCTCCTCGATCGCGGCCAAAATCCGGTCCTCGGTCTTCTTTCGCACGCCGCCCTGCCGGTTGATCACCCGCGAGACCGTCGCGATCGAAACATCGGCCAGCTTGGCGACATCTTCTATCGTCGGTTTCTGCATCAATAAAACTCCTCAAAATGTAAACGTTTAGATTTTATATGCCAAAATCATTACTTCATCCTTACGAAAAAACGCTTTCATTGGTAAAAACAACTTGTTTATGTCCTTATTCTAAATAGTATTCAAAAAATACGCAAGATTAAATCTAAACGTTTACATTGTTTTTTGTAAAAATTCCTGTGGCACGTCATCGTGGCCGAAATTAGAAACCTGGCTGCGCCAAGCTTTTGGCTTAATTCGCGGTTGCACTGATACTGAAAAACCGTTCCCCTGCTCCCAGAGAAACGGTTTTCCAAGCTATCCTTCCCTTCGTGACGCCACTATTCCCAGAGCGTCTGGAACTTTCCGGTAATCGCATCGACATACGCCTCGCGATCCTCATAGGTCGGGACATAGTACAGCCCCACATTCGGGGTGTTCGTCTCCCCATCGACTCCTTGCAGCACATAGGTCAGCTTCAAGGCATTTTTCTTCAAATACGTTTTCCCTGCCGTTTCCGCCGAGATCGCTTTCCCGCTGTCAGGCAGCTTGGAGAAATCGTTTTGCAGCACAATCCGCAATCTCGTCAAATTTCCTTTGCCGTCGAATTCGACTTCATTTTCGCTGCTTTCGACCGGAATACCCTGGTAAGACGGGTTGAACTGGAAAGAATAGAATTCCGGCTCCGCCCATCCTCCCGTCAGGAACACTTCCGTCACATCTTTGCCGAGCCACTGCTCCAGCTTCTTCACAGCCGCAGCTTTCGCCTCTTCCTTCTTGAAGCCCGTTCCTGTACTGTCATCATAGCTGCGGTAATCGATCACCTGCAGCTGTCCTGTTTTTGCATCAATCGTGACTCGTGCGACGCTGCCGCCCTTCTCATCATCCGTATAGAAGCGATAGCTGCGCGACTGCTTGTTGCCGGATTCGTTGTAGTCGGCCTGCGAAAGATCGATGCCGATCGCTTCTTCCAGCACCTTCTGGGCATCTTCTGTCGATTTGATGAAAATGTCCTTTCCTTGAGGAGAGAGCTTGATTTTCTCGTAAGGGATTTGTTCGCTGCCACCTTCGTCGTCCACTGTGTATTCATACGCTTTTTTGCCGGTCACCGCGTCGATGGCGCCGCTGAAGGAAGGCACGTACTTGAGCACGGCGCCCAGACCGGTCGCCTCTTCGCCATCATTGACTTCCAGCAATTGATTGGCATTGTACACCAGCTGCATGTCCAACAGATCGAGGTATGCAGCCTCCGCTTTTTTCTTGCTGAGCGCCTTTTTGGCATCGGGGAAGAGCGATTCGTCCGGAAGCGCATTGAAATAATTGTTGTATCGGGTCAGGTGGCCGTCCCCGTCAATTTTTATGCGAACATCCGTGCCCTGCACAGGAATTTTGTTGACGGTCAATTGATAGATGAACTCGCGCTGCTGTGCGCCTTCGCCTTCTTCATCCACGTACTCGTCATCATCATCGGTCTGGCTGCTGACCTTCACCAGTTGATAGCGGTCGCTCTTGTCCACTGCTTTCTTCAAAAACTTGTCGGCGATCTCTTTTGCCTCTTTTTCCGAAATCTGCTTCGTCGGGTTCCAGTCCGAATTGAAAATCGAGTAATAGAGAAGCTTGCCTGTGTCCGGATCAATGGTCAGATTCACCCGGACCATCGATGTGTTCTCCTTCTGCTCCTTGTTTCGGAGCGTAAAGCTCCATTCGCTTGTCCCGTCTTCGTCCTCCCAAATGTCGGCGCTGCTGACGCGCAAATCTTTCAGCTCGGGAATCAGCTTGTATACGTCTTGAAGCGCTTTTGTCATATCAGAAGGAATCTTCTTGATGGAAATCGACTGCACCTCGCGGCCATTTCCTGCATGCCGCTCAATGGGCTTGGCCCAAACGGGGGTCGCCGATAACAGGCTCACTGCTACGACAGTTCCGACAATTCGATTCAACTTTTGTTTCATCATGATCAAACTTCTCCCTTTCCAAAAATACTAGTATTTTCCACAATGTAATAGACGCCCGACCCTTGCAAAAAGTTACACCAATTTTCTCCATCGATTGACAATTTCTTCTACCGGACCTTCCGCTACCTCCCCAAAAAACAGAAGCGCCCCCAAAGGTACGCTTCCTGTCTGCCTTACACGGTATAACGGTCGGTCAATCTCTTCAGCTCATGCGCCATCTTGTTGAGCGATTCGCCTGAGCTTGCGAGCTGATCGAGCGACTTCACCTGCTCCTCAAGCGAACGTGCAACGTCACCTGCCTTGCCGGACGATAGCTGGGCGATTTTCGCCGTTTCGTCGACCGCTGCCAAAATTTCTTCCGAGCTGGCCGACATTTCCTCCGAAATGGCTGATGCGCTCTGGATTTGATCGGAGACTTGCTTGATCTGCTGCAAAATGACGCGGAACATCTCGCCGCTTCTTTTCACTGCTTCCATGCCTGCCGACGCATTGCTGCTGACGATGTCCATCGAGCTGATCGCATGGGCCGTCTCATTCTGGATTTCCTTGATCAGCTGCTCGATCCGCTTGGCTGATTCGGCGGATTGCTCCGCCAGCTTGCGCACCTCGCCCGCTACGACCGCAAAACCTTTGCCATGCTCGCCTGCCCGGGCCGCCTCAATCGCCGCATTCAGCGAAAGCAGGTTGGTTTGGGACGAAATCGCGGTGATGGCGACGACGATCTCCTCGATCTGCTGCGAGCGTTTGCCGAGCTGCTCGACAGTATCGGCTGCGAGCGTGACCGACTGGTTGATCGCATCCATCTCTGCGACAGCCTGGCGAATCGATTTGTCGCCCTGCTCCGCCTTTTTCGCTGTCTCCACAGTCGCTTCCGATACGACCGATGCCGTTTCGGCAAACCGTTGCAAGCCGACCGACATTTCCTCGAGCGCACGCATGCCTTCTTCCGTCTGCTTTTGCTGCTGATGGGCGCCTGCTGCCACCTGTGCCATTGATTCGTGGATTTGGCCTGCGATGTCATTGTTCACGTTGATGCTTGTGGACAGCGATTCGGCCGAATCTGCCGCGTGCTGCGCATACGCCTGGATTTTGCCGATGATCTCGCGGTTTTGCTCCACCATCTTGTTGACGCGACGGGTGAGCTGGCCGATCTCGTCTTCCCGGTTCGTCGTCATCACGATGCCCAGATTGCCCTTTTCGACCGCTTCGATCGATTGGCCGAGGCGTTGGATCGGCTTGGTGATGCGGCGCGCGAGAAGAATGGAAGTCAGCGTCGCGATGGCGAGCAGAATGAGGCACGTAATCAGCAGCGGGTTGAAAATGACGCCAGCCCGACTTGCCAGCTCATCGATTTTCACCGTGCCGATCAGCTTCCAGCCCGTTACTTCGTTGGTGACATAGCTCATCGTGAAAATGTTATCATTGATGGCGATTTGCAGATCGCCGGCTGCGCCCTTCGCCTCCATCTGGCGGTACGAATCGTCTTTGGACATGTCCGTGCCGATCTCCGCCTGATCCGGATGATAGAGGACGATCCCGTTTGCGTCGAGCAGCACGGCATGTCCGGTATCGCCGATTTTAATATCTTTGACGAGGTCGATCAGCTCGGTCGGGGCCACATCGATTGCGACTACCCCTACGAGCTTGTCCCCCTTGTAGATCGCTTTAGCGGCGGTGATCGTCATCAGCTTGGGATCGCTGGCATCGGTATACGGATCGGTCCAGATGATCTCGCCTTTATGCTGGACGGCTTTCTGATACCAGACACGCTTGCGGGGGTCGTAATCTTTCGGCTTGTCCGCCCATTCCCCCGTGCTGAAAAACTCGCCCTTTTCCGTGCCGAAATAGGCACCCGAATCTTCAAACGCTTCCAATGTACTCATCAACTGCTCATGCTGGGTCTCATAGTTGGCGAATTCGTCGGCCTTTGCCAGCATGCTGACGATATTTTCTGTCTTTTTAAAATACAAGTCAAAGGTTCTATCTGTCTGTTCCATCCTTTGCCCTATATTTTGCGTCAGCACTTCCATTGTCGTGTTCGCCGACACTACGTAGCTCACCACCGAAACGACGGCCACGGATAGAAGAATCAACGCGAGAAACGGAATCAAAATCTGCAGCTGCAACCGTTTTTTCATCGACGGCTCCCTCCAATTGTGGAAAAGTTATGTAATCTCCTCAACATATGGTACGTTTCACCCAGGACCAGCGTTTCATTGACAAGCACATTCTCATTTGTGAACAGCAAAAAAACACCCTCTCCCGCGTTGCATTCGGGAAACGGGTGTTTTTTTGCATCAGGCTAGTCCTCTACGTAATTGGACACCTCGATCAAGTTTTGGTCCAGATCGCGGAAATACACGGACAGAATCGTTCCGTTCGCGCCGGTCCGCTCCACAGGCCCTTCTTCAACCGCCACGCCTTGTTCGGCCAGATGAATCATCACATCCGCAAGCGGCAGCGTCGCGATGAAGCAAAGGTCCGCCGAGCCGGGCGTCGGCCGCAGCGCTTTCGGTTCATACTCGCGTCCGGCTTGATGCAGATTGATCTTTTGGCGGCCGAACTGAAGCGCTTTGCGGCCCCCTTTAAACGTGACTTCCTCCATCCCCAGCACGGCGGTGTAAAAGCGAACCGTCGCTTCGACGTCGGCCACCGTCAGGACGAGATGATCCAGCCGATCGATGCTCATCTTCATTGCTTTCTCCTCCTCTTCCCGCCTTCACACCCCCTAATTGTAGCGACTCTTCCGTTTTTTGCAAATTTGGTATGTCGCTACTTCAACTGCTCCGCGACCAGCTGGAGCTTTTGTTTTTTTGCCATCCGCGCTTCACACGCTTGGGTGACGGTTACCGCATGAAAACGAACGATGCCGGTGGGCCTTAACTGGGCGATCTGATCGAGATCGGAGCTGATGACGACGCCCATCGTCATGAAGCCGCCGCCTGTCGTCGCATCGCTCAGCTGAATGATGATTTCCTCGCTGTTCGTCAGCAAGATCCCGCCGAGCATGTACGCGGTATCGACGACATTGGAGTACCCGCTGCCCGCCCCGAACGGCGTCTCGAACGGTTCAAAATGCAGGCTTGGCCCATGGAACCGGTAGCCGACCCGATTGGCCTCGGAGGAAACGACCCACTCCTCGTTGAGGAAGGCGCGAACGCCCTCATCGCTGATGCGATGGCTCGCCAAGCCGAGGACGACCCGCACATCCAGCTCCTTCGGAAATACAGGCAGCGCCTCTTCGCCGATCTGCTTGCCGACTTGCCGGGCGTAACCGGGAAGCGGCTCGCCGATCTCGACCTCATCGCCCTTCTGCAGCTTGCGCCCGTGAAACCCGCCGAGCCCGCTCTGCACATACGTCGATTTGCTGCCCATGATCTCCGGCACCGCGATGCCGCCCGATACGCACAAATACGCATGGACCCCCGCCGCCATGTGGCCAAACGACAGGATGTCCCCCGCATGGACCTCGACGTTTTGCCACATCGGGATTTCCTGCCCGTTCACAAAAGCCTTGACCGGTGCGCCGGTGATCGCGATCACGGTTTTTTTGCCGAATGCCAGCCTGGGACAGATGAGCGACATCTCAAGCGCCGCAAACGATGCCGGATTGCCCAGCAGCATATTCCCAAGCGCATACGAATATTTGTCCGCCGCCCCTGACGGCGGAATGCCCAAATGATAATAGCCGTCTCTGCCCATATCCTGCACAGTGGTCGACAGGCCCGGTTCCAGCACGCGAATCATCTAAAATCCCTCCATCAACAGCGCGATGTACGCCTTCCCGCGCAGCAAATATTCCTTCGGGGAAAACTCGACATCCCGTGTCCGGTACGCGTATGTCCCCTTTTCCACGTCCGCGACGATCTGCCAGTATTCCGCCTCGTCAATCGGGCGGTGCCGCCAGATGTCTCCCGGCTTGGCCAGCACGTAGTCGCGCAGCTCGGGATAGCGCCGCTCCTTGTCGTAAACCGGCACCGCCGACATGCCGATCAATTGGTAGCTGCCCGGACTGTCGACCGGATAGATGGCATTGAACGCCCCGCCCAAGCCGATGGCGCGATTCGGTGTTTTGGAGCGCGGGCTCAAATATTTGGGCGCCTGCAAAATTTCTTCGTTGGTCGCGCCGAGCGGAAACTCCCATGACGTCCCGGGAATGTAGCCTACCATCGTGATGAAATACGGCGTGGACGAGTGCGCCTGGATGAATGCGGCCTTGTCCGCAAAGCCGTTGCATGCCATCGCGAAATCGAAATCCGACTGGCCCGGATGCTGGTGCCGGCTGGCGAATCGCTCCGAATAGGAGCGGGTGATCGGATCGTCGTACCAGGTTGGAATCTCGACGATGCGCGTGGACAAGTTCAGCTCCGCCACATTGCTTTTGGTAATGTCGATCTCGATCAAATAATCGAGCAAATCTTGCGACGAGATGATCTCCGGATTGAAGCGGACCAGATAGGAGGCGTTGGCCGGACAAATATCGATGAGCCCCGGAATGTTGCGCTTGCGCAGCTCGTTCGTGATCGCCAGCGCCTTGAAGTTGCTCGCAAGCCCCATCTCCCGCGAGATTTCCGCATAAATGTACTCGTCTCCGGCCAAATCGAAGCGTGTTTCCGGCAGCGTGAACATGAAAATGCCCTCCTCCTACAGCAGTTGTTTGATCTTGCGGCTCATCGTGGCCTGGCTGATGCCGAGAATCTCCGCCGCCTTCGCCGCTGTCCCGTATTTTTGCAGCGCGGAGCGGATGAGCTGTCCCTCCACTTCATCCACCGCCTCCTTGAGCGGCACGATGGAGCCGATGATCGGCTTGATTTTCGTACGCTTCTCCTCGCCGTACAGGATCGCCATCACGTCCTCTCCCTTGATCGCATCATCCTTCGTCGTCACGATGCTCCGCTCCAGAACATTTTGCAATTCTCTGACATTTCCCGGCCAATGATAGCTCTCGAGCACATCGAGCGCTTCGCGCGTCAGCGTTTTTTGCCGCTGGTACGCGTCGTTGTATTGCTGCAAAAACGCGATCGCAAGCGAGAATGATGTCCTCTACCCGCTCGCGCAGCGCCGGGATATGGAGCGGGATGACGTTCAGCCGGTAATACAAGTCTTCGCGGAATTTGTTTTCCTCCACCATTTTTTTGATGTCGCGATTGGTGGCCGCGATGACGCGCACGTCGATCTTGCGGCTTTTCACCCCGCCGATTCGCGTGACTTCCCGCTCCTGCAGCACGCGCAGCAGCTTGACCTGCATGTTGAGCGGCATTTCGGTGATCTCGTCGAGGAAAATGCTGCCGTTGTGCGCCAGCTCGAACAAACCGGGCTTGCCGTTGCGGTCGGCGCCGGTAAACGCCCCTTTTTCATAGCCGAAAAACTCGCTTTCGATCAAATTCTCGGGGATCGCCCCGCAGTTGACCCGAATCAGCGGCTGCTCGCTGCGCCGGCTGTACTTGTGAATCGCCTGCGCGAACACTTCTTTCCCGACCCCGGACTGCCCGTAAAGCAGGACGGTCGAATTCACCAGGGCAATCTGCTTGATCTGGTCCTCCAGATTTTCCATCACCTTCGACCGATAGATCAGCTTTTTTTCCTGCTGGGTCTTGTTCAAAATCTGGTCAAGCTCCTGCTTGTAGCGGTCCGATTTCTTTTTGACGGTTTCCAGCTCTTCTTTCAGCTGGTTGAGTTCCGTGATGTCGCGCGAGATGATCACGATTTTTTCCAACGTCTCGCCGTGGAACACGGGGGTTGCCACAGACCACACCTTGCGCCCTTTGGCGTTTTCCTGAATGAACACGTGCTTGCCTTTTTGCTTGCGGCAGATTTGCAAAATGTTTTGCCGGAAAAATCCTTCTTTCTGCAGCTCGTCCATCTGCTTGCCGATCAAAAGCTGCGGATCGGCATACATCCAAAACTCCTGCAAATACGTGCCAGCCAGGCGCATGATCCGCCCCTGTCCATTCATGACGAGAATCTCTTCATTCGAAGACGAATAGATCGCCTGGATGTCGTCGTTCAGATTGCGCACCAGCTCCAAATCCTGAATCGCTTGCTCCAGTTGCTGCCGCTGATAAAAAATGTGGACGATGCCCTGGATTTTGCCATGCTCGACAAGCGGCGAAAAGTTGCCGATCATCTGCTTGAAATTGAGCGAGCTGGTGATATTGACGAGCTGCCCGCCTTGCAGCACCTCTTCGAGCACATCGATCGCGAGCAGCTTCTTGTAATTGCGGTTCAGCAAAAAATTGCGTGACAGCCCGAGTATCGCTTCTGCGCGCTCGTTGATGAAGGTGATGCGAAACTGGCAATCCGTGGTGATCAGCCCGATGCCGGAGCTGTGGAAAATTTGGTTTTTTCGGTGCAGCTGCGTCTGCGTGATCTTGTTTCGCGCCTCCGCGAATGTGGTGAACCCGACCGGCTCGCCCTGCTGGTTCACCCCGAGCACGATCGACACATTGTGGTAAAACTCAACCGGATTGGTGCACGGCACCTTGAGCATGTCCGTTTTGTAGGTGATCGGCGCTGCCAGGCTGTTTTGCTCGATCTGTGCCAGCATGCTCTCGGCGTCCACATAGCCGATGATGGCGTCCGCTTCCGTGACGAACACCACTTTTTGCGGCGCAGCATTCAGCGTTTGCAAGGCGTGCTTCACGGTCGCGTCTTTCGAAACCGTCGCAGGCAATGCCTCAAGAATCTCGTTCCAAGCCATCATGTTTTCCACCACCTGTCGCGATAAAACTTGGCTGCGCCGAAGCGTTGTCCCTATTCCTATTGTACATAAGCCTGTACCGAAAAGAATAGCGGCGATCGACCCGCTTCAGATGGCGCAAAGCCCCTGGCATGCTCATCCGAACAGCCCGGGGCTTCGTGCAAAAAAACGTTATGACCAGTACGGAAGCGTCCGCTTGGCGATCATGTCGCGGTATTGCGCGGTAGATTTCGGCAGGATCATTCCTGTCGCGTAATCGAGGATAACATGATAGCGGCGCAGCAGATCGAGCTTGTCAGCCTGCCCGCTGTCGTACAGCGCCTGCACCTCATTCAGACCGAGCGCCAGCCATTCCTTGCGATGCGCGCGAATATAGGCGCGCTCCGCTTCCGTCGCACTCTCGTCAATTTCGTACAGATCCAGCTCCCGGTCGATCTCGCGGATGACCACGCCGTAATCGCGCTTGGCTCGTTCGAGCGAGACATAGCCGTCAATCACGTCTTCCTTTACTTGCTCGGGGTCCCGTTCGAGCGGATCGCCCAAACCGCCGCCGCCGGCAGATGGACGCGTGAACGTGTCGCCGGTCTTGATTTTGACATTGGAAAAAATCGTGCCCAAAAAGCGCTCGCCTTCCTCACCCGGGTTGAGCCACGCTCCGTGCGGGTTGGACGATTGGCCGCCAAAAATGCCCCATGTCACGGAGCGCGAACGGTCGCAGCAATACGACATGACGGTGCGGTCGATCCCGGTCATCATCCCGCCTTTTTCCACCCCGCAGCCGCCCCGGAACCGGCCCGGCCCGCCGGAATCCGTGATGATCTGATGGTGGGTGGTCAGCACCGGCGACAGGCGTTCCTGCCCTTCGCACGGCTGGATGCTCAGTCCCACGCCGAACACCGGCGACAGCGCGTTGGCCCCGTCTTTTTCATGGCGGCCGCCATGACCGCCGGCCATCCAGTCGTACCACATGAAGTAACTGTCGGCGCCCTGCCGCTTATCCCAGCCGCCGATCAGCAAATATTCAAGGTTAAAGGAGCATGCGAGCGCCCGCTCCGGCATGATGTGGGACCACAGCTCAAAGATCGCGTTCATGATCTTTTCGTACGCGCCCGAGCAAAAGCCCGATACCGCAACCGGCCACGGCGCATTGACGACGGAATTTTCCGGCAGCTCGACGGTCAGGACGCGGTAGAAGCCCGAGTTGAGCGGGATTTCCGGAAAAAACGTCTTGGTGCCCGCCACGACCGCCGAGAAGGAGGAGCCGAAGCCCGCATTGAGAAAGCAGCCGATATAGTCATGGGACCCGTTCAAGTCATACGTGATCGTGTCCTCGTCAATCGTCATCTTCACCTTGATCGGAATCAGGCCATCGCCCTGCTGCGGGTCCATATCGAGGTAATCGGTCGTCTCCCATGTGCCGTTTGGCAGCTGCGCGATTTTGGACTTGGCCAGCCGCTCCACATAATCCTGCACCTCATCGAATGCGGTCAGCACCGTTTCGCGGCCATATTTTTTGATCAGCTGCAACAGCTGGCGCTCCCCGACGAGCGTCGCCTCCGCCTGTGAGCGCAAATCACCCAGCCGCTCCTGCGGCAAGCGCATGTTGGCAGCGAGCAAATTCGCGACATCCGCGAGAAAAACGCCGCGGCTCCACACTCTCACCGGGGGAATGCGCATCCCCTCGCCATAGTGGTCCTGCGACTGCACGTCAAACGAGCCGGGGACCGATCCGCCCAAATCGGCCCAGTGGCCGTTGGACTGCATGAAAGCGATCAGTTCGCCGTCATGGAAAACCGGACGGACGATGCGCACGTCGCAAAAATGGGTGCCGCCGCGATACGGGTCATTCACCAAAAAAACGTCGCCCGGGTGAATGTCGTCCCCGAAATCTTCGATCACCGCTTTTGCCGTCAGATGCAGCGTGCCCACGTGCACGGAAATGTCCTGCGTCCCCTGCATGATCGTGTTGCCTTTGGCGTCGCAAATCGCCGAGCTGAAATCGCGGTTGTAGATGACGAACGAATAGCAGGTCCGCAAAATCTGCTCGGACATCTGGTCCACCAGATTGACGAACGCATTTTTCAACACTTCAAAGGTAACTGGGTCCAGCTTGCTTTTATAGGCGGTCGCATGCTCTCGCACCTGGCTCATCTTATTTCGCCTCCCCGTAGGTCAAGATCATATTTTTGTATTCGTCCACTTTCACGCAAAAGCCGGGTGGAATCACGGTCGTGGAATCCAGCTGCTCCACGATGGCCGGACCGGTGAATTCGCTTGCGACCGGAACTTGCTCGCGATCGTAAATCGGTGTCGCCACATAACCACCCGCTTCTTCGAAATAAACCTGGCGATACCCTGTCAGCGCATCTGCAAGCGTCCCCTCCGGCTCGTAGCGAGGCAGGTTCGGCTTCGGCACAAGCCCGATCGCCTCCACGCGCAGGCCATAGATTTCCACGCTTTGCTCGCGGCTTGAGAAAGCGAACTCTCGCTGGTGCTCCTGGTGGAATCGCTCGAGTGCGTCCGCCAGGGAATGGATCGGACGGTTCATCGCGACTTCCAGCGAGCGCCATTGGCCGCTGTAGCGCATGTCCAAATAGCGGACCAACTTCATCTCCTCCCCGCCGATGCCCTCGGCAGCGAGCAACCCGGCTGCCTCTTCTTCCATCGCCTGAAACTCGCTCTCCAGCTGTTCGGCGGTCACATCCGCCGCATTGACCAGATACGTTTTGGAAATGTCGTGGCGCACGTCGACCAGCAGGCAGCCCATCGCGGAGGTGATGCCGGGATACGGCGGCACGATCACGGTCGGAATCTCCATCTCCTTTGCCAAATAAGCGCCGTGCAAAGCGCCCGCTCCGCCAAAGACCACCAGGGCGAAATCGCGCGGATCATAACCGCGGCGAATCGAGATGAGCCGCAGTGCATCACACATATTGGCGTTGGCTACCTTCAAAATGGAATTGGCCGCCTCTTCGTCGGACAGCGTAAACGGCTTTCCGATTTTTTCGCTGATGACGTGGCGTGACGCCTCTTTATTCAGCGTCATCTGGCCGCTGAGCAGCCGGGTGTTCAGGCGTCCGAGCAGCACGTTGGCATCGGTGTTGGTCGGCTCCGTGCCTCCCTTCATGTAGCAGGCAGGACCCGGATCGGCGCCGGCGCTCTGCGGGCCGTTGCGCAACGATCCGCCCTCGTCGATCCAGGCGAGGCTGCCTCCTCCCGCGCCAATGCTCAAGATTTCGATGCTCGGGAATCCGATCGGATAGCCGTATTCGATGTACCAGTCTTTCGTAATCCGCAAATCGCCGTCATACATGAGCGAGATGTCGGTGCTTGTTCCCCCCATGTCCAGCCCGATCGCATTCTGATAGCCGCACAGCTTGGCGATATAGGAGCTGGCGATCGCCCCCGCAGCGATCCCGGAGCTGGCGAGCCTGGCGGCGAACTTGGGCACTGTCTCCGAGGTCATGACCCCGCCGCCCGAATGCAGCACGAGCACGTCGCCCTCGTAGCCTTTGTCCCGCATTTCGTCGGTCAAATTCCGGATATAGGTCGAGAGGATCGGGCCCAGCACCGCATTGACGATCGTCGTGCTCATCCGCTCATGCTCGAAAATTTCCGGGAGTGTTTCGCTCGACGTGCAAATGTAGACACCGGGCAGTTCTTCCTGCAAAATCTCCTTCACTTTCCGCTCATTGACGCCGTTTGTATACGCATTCATAAAGCAGATCGCCACAGACTCGACACCCCGCTTTTTCAGCAAGCGGGCGAGTTCCCGTGCCTCCGCTTCGTCGACAGCCGCAAGCAGCTTGCCGGTATAATCCACGCGCTCCACCAGCTCAAACCGGTCGCGCCGCTTGATATAAGGCGGCGCCACATCTGCATAGGCATCCCACAAGTCCAGCTTGGTGCCGCGGCGAATTTCCGCCACATCGCGGAACCCTTTCGTCGTAACCAGCGCCGTTTTCGGCAGCCGGCGGGTGATCAGCGCGTTCAGGCCAACCGTCGTTCCGTGCGAAAACAGATGAATGTCTTTTGTCGATACGGCCGATTGCGCGATGCCCGTCAAAATCCCGATCGCAGGATTGTGCGGTGTTGAAGATAC
Source organism: Brevibacillus fluminis (assembly GCF_052072235.1). GTDB lineage: Bacteria > Bacillota > Bacilli > Brevibacillales > Brevibacillaceae > Brevibacillus_D > Brevibacillus_D fluminis_A. Next base: position 4,491,837 of record NZ_CM125436.1, read on the forward strand.
TTTTGTCACCGAAATTTTCTTCGATTCCTCATCAAAGATGAATACGTCCGTAAACGTTCCACCCACATCGACCGCCAGCTGATATTTGCCCATTGTCTGCCCTCCATACGTATGATTTTTCGTCATTTTGTTTTGGGTTGTCACGCTTGCCGACAAGCCTTCCGTCATGCCTGGCCCGGGCATTGCGATGCCGCGCGACACGTAAGCCGCCGCCGTCCGCCTCCTCTCCCCTGCTGTCTGCGCTTGCCGCGACTTGTACATGAACCAATAGCAAAGAGCGTACCAACGGTGAAAAACCAAGGGCGACAAGGCGAAAGCAGCGGGATCACCCGCTTTTTGCCTGCAACCGGGACGCAAAAACGTTGCAAAAACGAAAGATGATCTTTCACTTTTGAAAGCCGCTTTCTGTCGCCGTCAAGACTGGCCGTTTCGCTACTTTTTGGCCCCCATCCGATTGCAGATCCGAATTCGCTCCCCGCGATTTCTTGCAAAAATGAAAGATTGCAATCGAAAAATTCAAATAATTCAATCTCTTTCGCTTGGTATGTGGATTGCTTATCTAACGGTTTGCAAAACAGGAAAGGAGGAGCAGTACACATCCTGGTTGTCCAGAAGAGAAATAACAGTCAAACAAAGGGGTTGATTCACGTGGCAGAAATCATTCGTCCGACTACTTCATCCGGCGATTCCTCCCAGGAACAAAAGGAAGACTACGCTCTGGAAAAAGTGCCTGTGCACTACCGCATGAAATGGTGGAGCATCACCAATGTAACGCTCGGGGTCGCAACCGCCATGGTCTTCATGCAGATGGGCAGCCTGATGGCGACCGCCTACGGCAGCATGAATGCATTGATCGCCGAAATTTATGCGACGGCAGTCGGCGGTGTTTTGGGGATCGCGATCGCCTACTATGCAGCCAAATCCGGCCTGAACACCAATCTCATGGCGCGCGGCGGCGGGTTCGGCTATGTCGGCGCATCGATCACGTCTTTCATTTATGCGATGAACTTCATCATGTATTCCGCAATCGAAGGGTCCATCATGGCCAGCGCTGTCCATGAATATGTACAGGTCGTGCCCGTTTGGGTGCTGATGGTTTTTTTCGGACTGATCGTCATTCCGTTCAACTGGTTTGGCATGAAGCAATTGGAGAAACTGCAAAAATGGACGCTGCCCGTCTTCATCGTCTTGCTTGGCGCAGGCATCGTCGCGGCGATGCGGATTGCTCCCGCCTACACCGGCGGAATCTGGTCCTTTTTGCCGGAGGGCGCGCAGGTTGGCGGGACGATGCTGTTGACCTGCATCGGCATTATGAACGGGCTGGTCGGCATCATGGCGCTTCTGGTCTCCGACTATGCCCGCTTCATCAAGCGCGAGGAAATGAAAATCGGCGTCTTTGCCGTCGGCTTCATTCCGCAGCTGGTCTGCTTCTTTTTGATGGGATTGGCAGGGATCTGGTTCGGCGTGCGGCTGGGCGAGCCGAATCCCGGCGTGTATTTTGTTCACCTGATCGGGATCGGCGGCGCGCTTTTCACGATTCTGACGCAGCTGCGCATCAACATTACCAACTTGTACAGCGGCTCCTTGTCGCTCGCCAATTTCTTCGAGCACGTCTTCCGCTTCCGGCCGGGACGCACTTTCTGGGTGGCGACCACCGCCCTCACGGCGATCGTCGCCATGCTGGCCGGCGCGCTTGATTACCTCGGACCGCTGTTGACGTTCCAAGGCGTCTTTTTGTTTGCGTGGGCTGCGATCTTGGTCGCAGATGCGCTTGTGGTCAAACGATGGCTCAAGATCGGCCCGCTGTTTTTCGAATACCGCAGCCAGTATCTGTACCCGTGGAACCCGGTCGGCGTCATCTCGCTGCTGGTTTCGAGCATCTTGGGCACCGTCGCCGCCTTCGGCCACATGGGGGCGTTCTTGCAAAACATCGCCGCATTTTTCGCCGCCATCCTTGCCTTTGCCTTGACGGTGATTTTGGCGGTGGCGACCAAAGGCAAGTATTACGCGCGCGAGCAAGCAAGAGACGTCCCGGAAGATGAAAAGATCGCCTAGCTCATCCCTCTTTTGGCAAAAAAAAGCTGTCAGCAGAACCATCGGTCCGCTGACAGCTTCCTTTATTTTTTGGTGCACACCATGTTTCCACCCGCTGCCGCACAGCCGCTGCAGCCTCCGCCGCCGCATTTGCCCGCCCTCGCCCGTTTCGCAAACGCGATCAGTTGCCATGTCGCAAAGCCCAGAACTGCAGCCATCACCAGATAGATCATTTCCATTCCGCCTTTCGACTTTTAGTAAATGACTCGCGCCACTTCATAGACGAGCAACGCCACAACCCATGCCGCCACAAAGCTGTATACGACAGACAGAAGCGTCCACTTCCACGAACCCGTTTCTTTTTTCATGATCACGACCGTGGACACGCACGGGGTATACAGCAGCAGGAAAAACAGAAAGGAAAGCGCCGCTGCCGGGGAAAACGCGCCTTGCAGCAAGGTCATCAGCGAATTGCCGCTGTCTCCCGCCATATACGCGATGCTCATCGTCGTGACGACGACCTCTTTCGCCAAAAACCCGGTGATCAGCGATACGCCTGCCTGCCAAGTCGCAAAACCCATCGGTGCGAACAGCGGCGCGATGCTTCCGCCGATGGCCGCGAGGAAGCTCTCATTCATCGGGGCGGCGCCATGCCAGGAGTAATTGCCGAGGAACCAGATCAGCACCGACATCCCGAAAATGATCGTCCCGGCTTTGCGCACAAATCCTTTGGCTTTGTCCCACGTGTGCAATAGCAAGCTTTTGACCATCGGCGCACGATACGGCGGCAATTCCATCAGGAACAGCCCTTCCTCGGCCTTGATGAATCGCTTCAGCAAAAATGCGGTAAACACGGCCATCAAAATCCCGGTCACATAGAGGATGAACACGATTTCCGCCTGATGATTGGTAAAAAACGCCGCCACAAACAAGGAAAATACGGACAACCGCGCCGAGCAGGACATGAACGGCGCGATCAGCGCGGTGACCAGTCGTCCTTTCGGGTCTTCCAGCGTGCGCGTCGCCATGATCGCCGGCACATTGCAGCCAAACCCGAGAATCAGCGGGATGAAGGCTTTTCCGTTCAAGCCGATCGCCAGCATGAACCGGTCCATCAAAATCGCAGCGCGCGCCATATAGCCGGAGTCCTCCAAAAAGGACAGGCAGAGAAACAGGATCGCGATCTGCGGCACAAACACGAGGACAGAGCCGACACCCGCCAATATTCCGTCGGTCACCAGCTTGCTGAACCACTCCGGGCTGTCCATCAGCGCAAGCGCCTGCTGCACCCATTCCGTCAGCGTGCCGCTGAAAAACGCATCCATCACATCCGACAGCGTCGTCCCGATCCAGCTGAACGTCAGCTGGAACACCAGATACATGAAGCCGAGAAAGATCGGAATGCCCCAGATGCGGTGCAGAACCAGGCTGTCGATCCGGTCGCTCCATGTGCTGGTCACCTGTTTTTTTTGCTCCGTCACATCAGCCAGCACATGTTCGATCCACGTGTACCGCGCATTGCGGATCAATTGGTCGGCCTGCCGGTATTCATCGCGGATTCGTTCCATATCCCGATATACAGCTTGCGTCACGCGCGACTGAATCATCTGCCCCACCGATTCGTTGCGCTCCAGCCACATCGCTGCGAGCCAACGCGGGTTAAGCGCTTGCCCCAGCTGAATGCCGCTGCAATGCGGAAGCAATCGGCCGATCGCCTCCTCCACCTCGGAAGGATAGACGAGCGCAAGCCCGCTTGCAGTCGCCCGGCGTTCCGCAAGCTGTCCCAGCAACCGCTCATGGCCGCTGCCTTTGCGCGCCACCATTGGAATGACGGGGACGCCCAAACGGTCTGCAAGCTTGTTTTCATCGATCTGCAGCCCGCGCGAACGCGCCACATCCATCATATTGAGCACGACGATGCTGGGCAGGCCCATCTCCAAAAGCTGCAGCGAAAAGTACAAATTGCGCTCCAGATTGGAGGCATCGACGATATTGACGATCGTGTCCGGCGTTTCCAGCAGCAGATAGGAGATCGCCAACTTTTCCTCCAGCGATTGCGCAGATAAGCTGTAAATCCCCGGCAGATCGATCAGCACGCTCCCATCGAGCCCTTTGATCACGCCTTCTTTTTTCTCGACCGTGACACCCGGCCAGTTGCCCACTTGCTGCCGCGTGCCTGTCAGTACATTAAACAATGAGGTTTTTCCGGCATTGGGGTTGCCCGCCAATGCGATGATGGTTTTCACAACGACCAACTTCTTCCATTGAATCTAGGGTATTCTTTCGATTTCGATCCGACGCGCTTCCGACATCCGAAAGCTGATCAAATAGCCGCGCACCTGCACGACGAGCGGGTCGCCGAGCGGTGCCTTCCGCACCAGTTTCACTTCTGTTCCCGGCATCAGCCCGAGATCCATCATCCGTTTTCGCTGGGCGTCCGCCATGTCCAACGCGAGGATCCGTGCGCTTGCGCCGATGCTGCATTCACTTAACACCATCTATGTCTCGCATCCTTAGCATTCATAAATGAAAAGAATTATCATTATTACTGTCTCCTATGATAATCGCTGAGGTTTTGAATTGTCTAGGCCGCACAAAAATTTCACTTCTTGATGACGTGAAAATCGGGATCCGATTTGGATAGGATTGCCACAGACAGGAACAGGCAGGGGTTGTAAACATCCCGATAGTCCTCGACGGAAGCAGATTACCCGCACAAAAAAGCCGCCAGGAATTTCCTGACGGCTCTGGTTTTGCTTACGCTTCAATCCGTTCATACACCGGCGTCGTCTTCTTGCTCACATACCATTTCATGCCACGCGATTCCAAACGAGCGAGAAACGGGATCGGCTCGATCATTTCCGGGGGAATGCATCCCGTCTGGTTCAAAAGCCCTTCTGCCATCATGTCGATCGCGACAATCGGCGGCACCCCGGTCTGGAATACGGTGGCCTGCGTGTTCATCCGCAAGTACACTTCATCATGATTGACCATCGAGTAGACGAACAGCTCCACCAATTCGCCATCCTTCATCCCTTTGACGACCGTGCCGATGCAGGAAAAGCCGTGGATTTTGCCTGCGAGGTCCTGCGGCTTCGGCATCGAGGTGACCACGACGTGGAGCGGGATCACATCGGAGCCATCCACCTTGATCGGCTCGTCGCCATCCAGGCCGAGATAGCTCAGCACCTTCAGCGTGTTCACATAGTCGGGATGAAGCGCGTACATGAATTCGACCAGCTCGCAGCCTTTGGCGCGGCCGATCGTCTCGCCCAACGTCGCGACCTCCTCATGTTCGACGCGGTAGCAGTCGAGCCAGCCGATCGGCTCGGGAAACTCATACTCGTCCTGGCGCGTGAACGGCTTGGCATCGAACTGCATCCCTTCTTCCTTGCTCCAGTAATTCGGTTTGGCCAGGCATTCCTTGATCGCTGTCTGCGGGCTGAAATAGGCGCAAAAGCCTTCGTAGTCGACCACGGATTTGTCCCCGTCCAGCACGGTGATGCTTTTCACCGTGTCCAGCTGGTCGACGGCATAGCGGGCCGCAATGTTGGTGAAGCCCGGATCGCAGCCCAGTCCCATGATGCCGAGAATGCCCGCTTCCTTGAACCTGCCGTCCCATTCCAGCTGTTTCAACAGCCATGTCGGCGAATCGGCTGCCATATCGATATAGTTGGTTTTGGTCCGGATGCACGCTTCCATCACCGTGAAGTTGTATTGCGGGATGCCTGCGTGTACCAACACGTCGATGTCCCCAAGAATCGCAGCCACGCTATCGGTATCGCTCGCGTCCACTCGCGCCGCCACGATGTCGGCGGTTGTTTTTCCCCGCAGCTTTTGGGCCAAATGCTCGGCTGCCTGCGGCGAAATGTCAGCCACCACCAGTTTTTTCACATAAGTCGTTTTGATCGCTTCCATCGCAGCCACGTGCCCGACTGCGCCTGCTCCCACAATGGCGATATTCATCTGCAAGAGTGTGTCCCCCTTCGATTTTTATTGCTTGAATTGCGACCAGATTCTATCCAGTTCGGTGGTTGCATCACCGACATCGATAAAATACTCGCCCTTCTTCATATCCTCTTCCGGCGGATAAACGGCCGGATCATTTTTGATCGAATCATCGGTCAATTCAAGGCCTGCCGAATTGGGCAACATGTACGGAAACGCTTTTGTCAGCTCCACGCTGTTTTTGCCTTCCAGCATGAAATTGATGAACGCCTCCGCATTTTGCTTGTGCGGCGCCCCTTTTGGAATCACCAGGTTGTCGATCCACAGCTGCATGCCTTCCTTCGGATTGACCGTGACGATCGACGGGTTGTCTTTGCGGGCCAGCGCCGCCTCGGCTCCCCAGACGATCCCCGCCTTCACCTCGCCGTTGATCAGCATGTTTTTGGGACTGTCGCTGTCAAACGCCTTGATGTTCGGCTTGAGCGCAAGCAAAAAGTCGAGCGATTTTTTCAAGACTGCAGGGTCCGTATCGTTCATCGATTTCCCCTGCATTTTGTTGGCGATGCCGATCAGTGTCCGCTGGTCATCCAAAACGACCAGATTGTTGACGAACTCCGGGTCCCACAGATCCGCATAGCCTGTAATCGGCTTTTTCACCGTGTCCTTGTTGTAGGCGATGATCACGTTGCCAGCCATGTACGGAATCGAGTATTTGTTACCGGGATCGAACGCCTGATCCAAAAACGCGGGGATCAAGTTTTTGAAATTCGGAATGTTCGCCTTGTCAATCTCTTCAAGCATCCCCTGCTTACGCAAAATATCCACCGTGTAATCGCTCACCACGATCAAGTCGTAATTGCCCAAGCCGCCGGCAGAAAGCTTGGCCAACACCTCTTCATTGGACGAAAACGTGCTGAATTTGACTTTAATGCCTGTTTCTTGCTCAAAATTTTTCAGCATCGTCTCCGGCGTGAAATCCGACCAGTTGGAGAACACAACCTCGCCGCCCGCCTTTTGCCCATTCGTGGCAGCCGGCGTCTGGCTGCATGCGGCCAGCAGCAAGAGGGACAGCCCCACTGTCAGGGCGGCCCACAAGCGATGCTGCCGTTTCGATTCATGCGAACGTATCCTAACCCCCATCGTTACCCTCCTCGTCTCATGCGGAAAGTACCGGTTTCTCTCTCTTTATTTCTTCTCTGCGGGTTTCTTCGCGATCTATGTTTCAAGCCAGCTTACACAAGTGGACTTGTTTTCATCGTTACGTCCCATCTCATTCCTCTCGCTCGCAATCGTTCCAGGAATGGAACGGGATCGATCATCTCCGGCGGAATGCAGCCCGTGCGAGTCAAAAGCCCTTCGGCCATCATGTCCACGGCTACGATCGGCGGAACGCCGGTTTGCCAGACGGTCGCCTGTGAGCCGTGCTCGGCATACACCTCATCGTGGCTGATCAGGGAGTAGACGAACATCTCCACCGCCCGATCGCCCTTTGTGCCATGCACGAGGGTGCCGATGCAGGAGTGTCCGTGAATTTTCCCAGCCAAATCCGCAGGCTTGGGCATTGCGCGCACGACGAGATCAAGCGGCACCACCGATTGTCCGCCTGCCTCCACCGGCTCTTCGCTGGCCAAGCCGAGCTTTTGGATCACGCGCAGCATCGTGACGAACTCCTCGGACAGCGCGTACTTGAAATCGACATACTCGCAGCCTTTGCCGATCGACGTGCCGAGCGTGGCGACTTCCTCATGCTCGACATTGTAGCAATCGAGCCAGCCGACCGGCTCCGGAAACTGGATGCGCTCCTTGTTGGAAAGCGGCTCCCAATCGAAGCATTCGCCTGTTTGCGGCGTCCAGTAGTTCGGATTGCCGAGACACTCCTTGATCGCCGTCGCCGGACTGAAATAGGCGCAATACCCGTCGAAATCGACCGTCGATTTGTCCCCATCCAGCACGCTGATGCGTGTGACGCGGTCCATCTGGTCGGCGGCATAACGCGCCGCGATGTTGGTAAAGCCAGGATCGCAGCCCATCCCCATGATGCCGAGGATGCCTGCCTGTTTGAATCGTTCATCCCATGCCAATTGCTCCAGCTGGTAGCCGGAACCGGGGCCGTCTGCGGCCAAATCAATATAAGACGTCCCTGTCTCAAGGCACGCCTGCATCACTTGAAAATTATATTCAGGCAGACCCGCATAAACGCATACGTCCGCCGCGCCGAGAATCGCCGCCACGCTTGCGGCATCGCTCGCATCTGCTTTTACGACCTCAATCGTCGCCTTCGTTTGTTCGCGCAGCTGTTCTGCCAATCGCTCGGCAGCTGCCGGAAAAAGATCCGCCAAAACAAGATGGGTTACATACTCACGCTTGGCTGCTTCCCTCGCGCAAACTTGACCGACTCCGCCAATACCTAAAATGACCATCGCAAAACTCAGATCGTCGTCCTCCTCCACTGGAATATTGTTTTTGCTTGCTTCCAACCGTGCATCCTGCTACTGCTGCTTCCCGAATCCGTTTCAATTGAGATTCCACTTCCCTTCGCATTTTTGGCGGGTCGCCCTGCCCGGCTATGCCGCGCTCGCGCCCATATAAAGCCGTAGCAACTTCTGTACCAGCTTCACAAACGGTGATGATGCCTTTTATTGGAGCATCTCCATTCTCATTTACAATAATTGGAATCATTGAATTCCCCGGTTTCCATTGAAAGCGCTCGCTTCTCAAAAGAGAGAGGCACATTCTTGTAATTGGGAAGCAGAACAGCAAAAAATTGCCATGAATGTGCGAGAATCGGCAAGTTCGCAATTGAAAAGAAACCAATTGCTGCGATTTTGGGCTAGAATAGGAAAAGTGAACTGATGAATCACGCATATGTGGTCGCAATCATGCTGCGGCCTTGCAAGGGAGGAACACGGATTTGAGCATGCAAAATATGCAAAGCGATGCAAAGAATACAGGGGGGACGTTTGGAAGCAAAGGGAATCTGTTCGTCGTCATGGTGATGATTCTCGGCGTGTTTGTCGCCATTCTCAACGAAACGCTCCTCAATGTGGCGTTATCCAAAATCATGGGGGACATCGGCATTTCTCCCAGCACGGCACAGTGGCTGTCGACCGGTTATTTGCTGGTGATCGGCGTGCTGATTCCCGTCACCGCCTTTTTGATCCAGCGGTTCACGACGAGAGGCTTGTTCCTCTCTGCGATGGGCTTGTTTACGATCGGAACGTTCGTCGCCGCAATCTCTCCCAACTTCGGCATGCTCCTGCTCGGCAGAACGCTGCAAGCTTCGGGGACCGGGCTGCTCTTCCCGCTTTTGACCAACGTGGTGTTCGCGACAGTGGCGCTCGAAAAACGCGGTCAAGCGATGGGGACGATCGGGATCGTCATTACTTTCGCACCCGCGATCGGACCAACCTTGTCGGGTATCATCGTGGAGCATTACAGCTGGCGCGTGTTGTTTTACAGCATCCTGCCCATCGCGCTGTTCGTCATGGCCATCGCCTATGCCAAGCTGAAAAATGTGACGGAAACGTCGCGGCCGCAAGTTGATCTGCCTTCGCTTCTGCTCTCGACGCTCGGCTTCGGCGGAATCGTCTACGGGTTCAGCAGCGCGGGCGATCCGCAGGGCGGCTGGGGGAGCAGCAGCGTTCTGTTGCCGATCGCGGTCGGGGCCGTGTCGCTTGGATTGTTCATTTGGAGACAGCTTGCGATCCCGCAGCCATTGCTCGATTTGCGGACATTTACCTACCGGATCTTCCGCATGTCCACATTGATCATGATCATCGTCATGATGGCGATGTTCTCTGCCATGATGCTTCTGCCGATCTTTTTGCAAAACGCGCTTGGCTACACCCCGCTGGAAGCTGGTCTGATCATGCTCCCCGGCGGAATCGTAATGGGCATCATGTCGCCGATCACCGGACGGCTGTTTGACAAGTTCGGCGCCAGATGGCTTGCCGTCGTCGGGCTTGCGCTGATCGCCAACACGCTGTGGCAATTTGCCTCCATTACGCTTGCCACCTCGTACATCACGATCATGGTCTGGAATACGCTTTTGATGCTCGGCATCTCGATGCTGATGATGCCTGTCATGACCAACGCGTTGAATGAACTGCCTCCGCCGCTGTATCCGCACGGCACGGCGATCATCAGTACGCTCCAGCAGGTGGCGGGAGCCGTCGGGACTGCGCTTTTGGTCACCGTCATGACGACCGGCCAGAAGCAGTACCTGCAGCATCCGCAAGGCGGCGGCGAGGGTGCTCCCGTCGAGGTGCTCGCCTTGATTTCCGGGATGAAAAGCGCATTTCTGCTTGCCTTCGGACTGGTGGTTGCAGGACTGATCATCTCGTTTTTCCTGAGACGAGCGATGCCGCAGCAGCCGAAAGCGGAACCGACAGCGGAATCCGCCTAGGCGCAATGCAAAAAAACAGGCGATCTGAGCCAATCGGATCGCCTGTTTTGCTATGTTCTGACACGCTGAATCAGGAAATATCGGCAGCGAGAATCGAGATCGGGCTTGTGTCGGGAGCCATATCCGTCAGGTCATACACCGAGATCGGGAACATCGGGAATCCGACATAGCCGGGACTGATCGTATACGGCGGGAAATAAATGACGACCGACTTATCCGCCAAATAGTAATCTTGATTGGGGCCGATACCTTGAAACGGGCCGAGCAGCGGAATATTGCGCTTTTGGATCTGCGCTGCGACATTGGCGGAAATCACCTGGACATAGTTGCTGCCAGGCGTGAACAAGTCGCTTAACGCATATTGCTTGCCGGTGTTCACATGGAAGGTGAGCGATCTCATCAGCGTCACGCCGTGCGCCATATGGGGAGAAATCGCATAGTTGGTCAACGTCAGGCTCAAGAGACCCCGTTCATTCGTTTTGATTTCGTAATGCCCGATCATCTCAGGCTGCCTGGATGTCTGGTATCGGGCCTGCGCATGAATCAATTCTCTGGTTGCGCGCAAAATGTGCTCGTTGATCCGCTCCTGCACGCGTCGATTGGCAAGCCCGGTCACCTGCGGATAGTACACGGTTGTTCCCGGCGGCGAGGTGATGGACTTGGTTTGGATTCCTGTCGGCAATTGAAACGGCATAATCGTACATTCAATCCTTTCCTAGGCATGATACAGTAGCCTATTCGCCGGATTGCGGTTTGGTTAGCCTAGCCGAAAAAACGATGATACAGCGATTTCGCCTCGCTCTTGTCATGGGTCCCGTGGACCAGCGCCCGGCCGTCCTGAAACAAAACGATCCGCTGTTCACCGATCGCGCATGACAGCAGATACGGATTGGCCCGGACTTCGATTCCTTGTCGCGACAGCTGTTGGGCGATTTGCGCCAGATCGCGTACGCCGGCAGCACGCGGGCGGATTTGGACCGTATCGCGTCCACAGAGGATCGTCGTCTGCGGCTGGTTCGCTTGCCGCAAATAAGGGTACGAAGCATGTTGCCCGCAGGAAGGGCAATCCTTCCGTTTCAACGCGTTCACGTGCAAACTCGCATGTTCATTGGTCCACAGATCGAAGGAAATCAGCTTGCCGTGCAGCGATTGGTGATCGCCGACCAAAATTTTGAGCGCCTCCGCCACCTGATACGCCACGACCATTTGCACGGCAGGCGCGATGATGCCTGCCGTATCGCATGTCGGCCCGTTCAGCGGGATCTGCTCCATCAGGCATCCGAGACAGGGCGTACGCCCCGGCACGATCGTAAACGTGATGCCGTAGCTTCCGACGCACGCGCCGTAAATCCACGGCTTTCCGTATTTTTGCGCAGCGTCGTTGAGCAGCAGCCGCGTGTCGAAATTATCCGCAGCATCGACGATGAGGTCAACCCCGGCCAAAAGCGTGTGAATTTCAGCGGTTGTCACATCCATCACCAGCGCATGGACGCGCACGTCCGAGTTGAGCTGGTTCAGCCGTTTTTGGGCCGCCACGGCTTTTGGCAAACGCTTTGCAGCATCGTCTTCGCTGTACAGCTGCTGCCGCTGCAGATTGCTCCATTCGACGTAATCGCGGTCCACGATGGTCAGCGTGCCCACCCCTGCTCTGACCAGCGACTCGGCGCTCGCAGTACCCAACGCTCCTGCCCCGATGATCAGCACATGTTTTTGCCCAAGCAGGCTTTGCCCCGCTGTGCCGATCGGGGCGAAAAGCTCCTGCCGCGAGTAACGTCCCGTCACGGCCGGCTCATCCCTTCGAGGGGACTGCTTGCTGACGCATACCGCTTTTTCTCAATCCGCCCCGCTTCAAAGCCAAGGCGTCCAGCCTCGATCGCCAGCTTCATCGCAAGCGCCATCTTCACCGGGTCCCTGGCGCCGGATACCGCCGTGTTCAACAGCACGCCATCCGCCCCCAGCTCCATGGCAAGCGCCGCATCAGCCGGGGAACCGATGCCCGCATCCACGATGATCGGAACCGTCGCTTGCTCGATGATCAGGCTTATGTTGAGCGGATTGACGATGCCTTGGCCGGAGCCGATCGGCGAGGCGCCCGGCATGACCGCATGCACGCCCATTTCCTGCAGCCGTTTGGCCAGCATCACATCGTCTGAAGTATACGTCAGGACGGTGAAGCCTTCCGCAAGCAGCATCTCGGAAGCTCGCAGCGTTTCGATTGGATCGGGCAGCAGCGTCTTCCTATCGCCGATCACTTCCACCTTGATCATGTCGCAAAGCCCGGACGCTTTCGCCAACTTGGCGATGCGCACGGCTTCCTCTGCCGTTTTCGCGCCAGCCGTATTGGGCAACAGCGTGTAGCGGGAAAGATCCAGCAGATCCAGAAAATTCGGCTGTGACGGTTCAAAGATGTTCATGCGCCGGACCGCGAACGTCAAAATTTGCGCCTCCGAAACAGCGACCGCTTCCTTTTGAATTTCAAACGACGGGAACTTGCCTGTTCCCAGCAGCAAGCGCGAGGAAAATTTTTTCGTTCCGATTGTTAACATGGCTCAACCGCCTCCTACAAAATGTACGATTTCAATCCGGTCTCCGTCGGTAATCCTCGTTTCAGCCCGCGTCGCCTGATCGAGAATCGTCTGATTCAGCTCCACGATGACAACCTTTTGGCCCAGTTGAAAATGTTCGAGCAAATGCTGAATCGTCCCGATTCGGTCCGGAACCTCGCATGCTTTCCCATTGATGATCAGATTCACGTTACATCACCGTCCTTGTTTGCATGTGCTCGGCCACAAGTCTCCCGCTCCAAGCGGAACGCTTCGATGGATACGCGGGGTGTTCTCCCCAAAATGAGGCCGGCGATCGCTTCACCCGTGATGGGGCTGAGCAGCACGCCGTTGCGGTAGTGGCCTGCGGCAACATAAAGCTGTTTGCAATCCGGCACTTCGCCGATATACGGGAGCCCGTCGCGCGTCTGCGGCCGCAGGCCAGCCCAAGCCTTTTCCCATTGCGCATCGGCGATTGCCGGAACAAGCGATCGGGCTTGGGCAACCAACGCCGCGATTCCGCCGAGACTGACAGACCGGTCGAAGGACCCTTCTATCATCGTTGCCCCCACCACGATGCGGCCCGCAGCCTTTGGCACAAGATAGCAACCGTCAGCAAACACCGTCCGGGTTAGCAAAGGCGCATGCGTCGTGACGGAAAAACATTCGCCTTTTACCGGATAAACCGGCACATAGATGCCAGTCAGTGTTGCCAGCTCGTTTCCGCCCGCCCCCGTCGCCACTACCGCATGGTCGCAGCGAATTAGCCCCTCCTCCGTCTCGATGCCAGCAACCGCGCCATTTTCGCGCAAAATACGCGTTGCGGCCACATGTTCGCGAACGACCGTACCCAAGGCGGCCGCTGCTTTGGCGAACGCCAGCGAAAGTGCGGGAGCTTGGACGTGCCCGTCTTTTTTGATGTACAAACCTCCGCAAATACGGCCGGACAGATTCGGCTCCATCGTTCGTGCCGCAGCCGCGTCCAGCCACTCTGCCTGCTCGCCATACTGACGATGAATGGCAGCCAGCCGCTTAAGATGCACGGCTTGCTCCTCTGTCATCGCCACCTTCAACGTTCCGGTGGAAACCAGACCGATGTCGATTCCCGAGCATTCTTTCAGTTCACCGGCGATCGCCCGGAACATGTCTCTGCTTTTGCACGCCAGATTGAAAAGCGCTTCCGATTGCGGTTCCTCCGCTTGCGCGCCCAGCATCCCCGCCGCAGCGCTGGATGCTCCTTCGGCGAGCCTGCCTTTTTCCAGCAAAACCACCTTTTGTCCGCCTTTGGCGAGATGATAGGCAATCGAGCTGCCGATCACGCCGCCTCCGATCACGGCTGTGTCATAGCGAATCATTGGTCACGACCGCCTCCTTCTTTTAGCGTGCGGCAATACGCTTCAGCGGCATGCGCCGGATTCGCCGCACCAAGAATGCCGCTCATCACCGCGATTCCTTTTGCACCGATTGCGAACACCGATTCCGCGTTCCCAGGCGTCATGCCGCCGATGGCGATGACCGGGATGGAGACCGTGCGAACCACGTCGGCAAGCGCTGCAAGCCCCCGTCCGGCAAGCCCCGCTTTGCTTTCCGTCGCAAAAACGTGGCCGAACATGACATAATCCGCTCCGCTTGCCTCGGCGTGCCGTGCTTCCGCGACGGAATGAACCGATTGGCCGATGCGTATTCGCGGCAAAATGGCTTTGACCTGTGCTGGCTCCAGGCTATGGCCGGCGAGGTGAACGCCCCGAATCCCTGCTGCTGCCGCAACATCGGCACGGTCATTGACGTACAGTCTCTCAGGCGGCACGCCTGCTTGAAGAAGCAAGTCGATCCCGTCCAACAGCTCTCGTGCAGTCTTCATCCTTTCTCGCAGATGGATGGCGGTCACCCAGGGCCAAACGAGTGCCGCAATATCCGCGAACTCTGTCAGCGACAGCTTTCCGTTCGAAATCAGATGCAATTCCCGGTTCTCTCGATCCAAGCTGAAACCCCCTCGCGTACGTTCGAATCACGCGGCAAACGCAAAAAACCACTCTTTCCGAAGAAAAAGTGGTTGGAAATAGACGTTTTGCATGAACGCATGGGCACAACGCCGCTGCCATCATGTGAAACAGCCGTCAAACACTTCCCTCCGCTGGTCTTAACCAGATCAGGTTCAAAGGGTCCGGAAAACGACTTTTCCATCTCAGCCAGGTTGGCCCCCCTAGTGTACATCGCGTATTCGATTGCTTTTAATCATAAGCACGTTCGGGCATCATGGCAAGCATTTTCTGCGGACGCCGGTTATACCCAGCCTCTCGCACGCATCGCTTCGTGAATGCGCTTGAGGGAGATCATGTACGCCGCCGTGCGGAAGTCGGTTTGGTGCTCGCCAGCAAGCTGACTTACCGCTTGATACGATTGGATCATGATGGCGCGCAGCTTTTCATTCACTTCCTGCTCGCTCCAGTAGTAATGCATCAAGTTTTGCACCCATTCGAAATAGGAAACGGTCACCCCGCCCGCGTTTGCCAAAATATCGGGGATGACCAGCACGCCTTTTGCAAAAAGAATGCGGTCTGCCTCCGGCGTCGTCGGGCCGTTTGCCGCTTCGGCGACGATTTTCGCTTTGATCTGATGCGCATTTTGGGCGGTGATCACGTTTTCCAAGGCAGCCGGAATCAAAATATCGACATCCAGCCCCAAAATCTCCTCCGCCCGCTGCAACCGGTACTGCGCCGGGTAATCCGTGATCGCGGAACCGTCCTTCAGCCGTTTCACTTCTGCCAAATCAAGCCCTTCCGGCTGGTAAAGCGCCCCTTTGGAGTCGCTGACCGCCACGATGCGGCATCCCAGTTCAGCCAGCAGATCAGCTGCGGTCCGTCCGGCATTGCCGAAGCCCTGGATCGCGACGGTTGCGCCTTGCAGCTTTTTGCCGAGATGGTTCATCGCCTCGGCAATCGTATAGACGCAGCCTTGGGCCGTTGCCGAGCTCCGTCCCTGGGAGCCGCCGATGCTCAGCGGTTTGCCGGTGATCACACCGGGGCTGTAGGAGCCTTTCAGCCTGCTGTACGTGTCCATCATCCAGCCCATGATTTGCGGCGTCGTGTACACGTCCGGTGCAGGAATATCTTTGTCAGGCCCGATGAAATCGGCGATCGCCTCCATGAAGCCGCGGCTGATGCGCTCGATTTCGCTTTCGCTGTATTGATGCGGATCGCAAATGACGCCGCCTTTCCCGCCGCCGTACGGCAATCCGACCACGCCGCACTTGAACGACATCCACATGGACAGCGCTTTGACCTCGTCTTCGTTCACATCCGGATGAAAGCGAATCCCGCCCTTCGTCGGTCCGATCGCGTCGTTATGTTGGGAACGGAATCCTTCGAATACGCGGATTGTCCCGTCGTCGAGCTTGACTGGAAAGCTGACGGACAGCACCCGCTTCGGCTTTTTCATAATCTCGATCACATGGCGCGGCAATCCCAACCGCGCAGCCGCCTGTTCGATCTGCGACTGGACGATATGGTACGGATTCAAGCTCTCTGCACGGTTTTCCGTCTCTTGTGCAATGGTCATTCTCTTCTACTCCTTTCACTCCACAACCCCAAAAATCTGTCTCTCTTTCTGTACAACCGTATTGTAATTGTGTAGAATAATCGAAACAATATAACTATTAGATAATATTTATCGCATATTGCGATCGATTGAAGAGGGGGTGGTTTGCGATCGAACTCCGGCAGATCCAATATTTTATCGAGGTCGCCAAGCGGGAGCATATGACGGAAGCCGCACATGCCCTGCATGTCGCTCAATCCGCGATCAGCCGCCAGATTTTTAATCTGGAAACCGAGCTTGGGATCGATCTGTTTTTTCGCGATGGCCGCAACCTGAAGCTCACCCCGATCGGCAAAACGTTCCTGGGCCGAATGGAGCAGGCCATGCAAGTGATCGAAGAGGCGCGCAAAGAAGTCGAGGAGTTTCTCGATCCGGAGCGCGGTGTCATCCGCATCGGGTTTCCCAGCAGCTTGGCGGCGCATACGCTCCCTTCCGTCATCTCGGCGTTTCGCGCCAGGCATCCGCATGCTACGTTCGTTTTGCAGCAGGGCGCATATCGCTCTTTGGTCGATGCCGTGACAAAGGGCGAGATCGATCTGGCGCTTTTGGGGCCTGTTCCGACGCAGGAGAAGCAGGTGAAAGGCGAGATTCTTTTTCAGGAGCGAATCGTCGCCCTGCTCCCCTCCGATCATCCGCTCGCCCGCACGGACTCGCTGCGTCTAAGCCAGCTGCGCGATGATTCGTTTGTGCTGTTTCCGCGCGGATACGTCCTGCGCGATTTCGTGGTGAACGCGTGCCGGGAGTTGAGCTTTGAGCCGCGCGTCTCGTTCGAAGGGGAAGATATCGATGCGATCAAAGGGTTTGTGGCCGCTGGACTCGGCGTGACGCTGCTGCCTGAGTCAACGCTGTTTGACAGCATGCCGTGCACGACCGTCAAGCATGCGCTCAGCGAGCCTGCCATCAGCCGTTCGGTTGGGGTGATCACGCCGACGAATCGCCAGCTGCCGCCGACGGCACAGCTGTTTTACCGGTTTTTGCAAGGGTTTTATTCGGTGTTGAATCGTTTTGGGGAGTAGGAGAGGTGATCTTGCGGGGGTGAAACTGCAGCGTCCAATTGCACCAACTTTCCAAAAAATGCTATACTTCTGCCATTGTGAAAGGAGGCAGTAATTATGAACGTAATTCGGAAAAACCCAGAGACGGTAGCGCCTCCAGTCGGCGCCTACTCGCACATTTCCATCATGCCGCGGGATGCGGAGCTGCTCGTCTTGTCCGGGCAGGTCGGCGCAGATGCCCACGGACATATCCCGGAGTCGGTGGAAGAACAGTTTCAAAATGCCCTTGCCAATGTGAAGCGGATTTTGCAAAGCGAGGGCGTGACGCCGGAAGCGGTTTTGAAAATCAACATCTGGTTTACCGAAAAAATGGATCGCGAGCGTTTTCAGGCGATTTGGCACGACTTTCATGGCGGCAATCCGCCGTCGACGACGCTCGGCTATGTTGCCGGATTGGCTCAGCCTGCGTTGAAGGTGGAAGTGGAGGCTTGGGCGGCTCGCGGCTAATAAGTAGGGAAAACAGGCGGCTCGATGCCGCTTTTTTCTTTTGGTCAGCTCACGTGGAAAATGAAACTTCTTATGGAAATTTTCGTAAATTTGTAGCAATCACACGTTCCAAAAGGAGTGTCGCCATGCTCACGTTCGGCATCGTCTTTTTGACTCTCGCCAGCTGCTTTTTGATCGTCCCGTTTTTGTTCGATCAACAATCGCGGCGCAAATTGAAACGCTCCCTTGGGGTCGGCTGTCTCATCGCCCTGATTTGCACCCTTTTGTCGCTTGTAACAAAAAACTGGGCGATCGCTGCGTACGGCTCCGGCTATTTCGGCGCGCTTTGCCTCGGAGTGGGCGGTTTTTTGTCCAGCCGCTATTTGCGCCAATGGTGGGGGCACGCGCATTTTTTTGCCTTGATGGGGCTTCCGAACTTTTTTGTCGGCCTGATTTTTTTCTACAAGCTGTCCTAGCAGCTTGCCCGACCATTCATTCACCGCCAGCAGCATCCAAAAAAGCCAGCAGTTTCTGCGATACATCTGCCGCTCCCTTCCCCAGCCAAATCAAATGCCCCCACGAATCCAGTTCGCACAGCTGTGCACCCGGAATATGCCGATGCGCATGGCGGGCATGTTCCACAGGCACGCTTGCATCATGGACGCTGTGCATGATCAGGGTCGGGCAGCGGACTGCCGCCAAAACAGACGTGAGGTCGCCACCGGACTGCGCCAAATCAAGCAAAAAACCGTGTCCCGACCGCTGCCGGTTCACCATCCGCCGGAACCGCTCCAGATCATTTTCGTTAAAAAGCTTCATCTGCTCCCCAGCCGGACGCGTGCTGAAGGACGGGAACATGCTTTTGAGCAGGAAGCGGGGACTCAGCTTGTTCACCAGACGCATCATCCCCCAGACGCATGCTTCGGTGCGCGGCTGAAACAAAAGCCGTGCCGCCTTGTACGCTTTGTCGGCAGGCGTCAGCCACTGTCCAGCGACCGCCGATTGCAGCGCAAGGCTTTTGACCCGCTGCGGAAAACGGGAGGCAAAATGGATGCCGCTCGGTCCGCCCGCAGATATGGCGAGAAGATGCACCTGTGCAATCTGCAGATCATCCAGCAGCTGTGCGTATGCCGCGCAAGCTGTCTCGACCGTGATCCCAAGCTCTTTTGCCGTTTTGCCATACCCCGGCCTGGACGGCGTGATGATCGAGTACCCATTGCTGACAAGCTCCTGGTAGCCAAACTCCTCGTGACAATTCGAATGGCCCCCGTGCATCACCAGGATGGGCTCCCCTTGCCCGACGATGGAATATTCCATTTTGAATCCGTCTGCCGTAGTGAATTGCCGAACGATCCGTTTCATTTCACCCTCCAAAAGTGAACTTTTATTCATTATTCAGGCTTTACAAAAAAGCCCGCAGCCCCTCATACCAGAATGCTACATACTGGCGAACCATCGCTTCGCGCTCCTCACGCTGTGCATGACGCCGGATGATTTCAAAATATCCTTGCAAAAACGCAACGGCAACGGGCCAGGCAGCCTGTTCCGCGAACACGTCCCGCCCTGCTTTGGCATTGTACGCCCGCATATGGGAGATGACGTTGCCGGTCATCTGCTCGTACAGGGCATGCACCGCTTCCTCGCGCGGCGTTCCTTTGCTGCCATCGATCAAGATCAAAAGCGGCCTGCGGCACGCCTCGCTCAAATCCGTCAGCGCAAACACGATCTGCTCAAGCATCGGCTCCGATTGCTGCACTCTGGGTTCGGGGTTGCGCATCAACCGTTCCAGCTCATGGAACGCCGGTTCCACCACGGCATCGAAAAGCGCTTCCTTCCCGTCGTAGTAGCGGTACAGGTTTCCCACCGATATGCCTACCTTCTGTGCGATCCGCTTCACGGAAGAGTGCGCATATCCGTGCTGCATGAACTCTTCCTCGGCTGCGCTCAGAATCGAACGGCGCAGCTGTTCTTTCAACACTTGCACCATAAATGAACACCCTTTCATTTTTGAATCATAAAGGAACGTCGCTGCTTTTACAAGTGTTCCATAAAACTCCCCCATCAATTTGGGATGCGTTACCTGTTCACCACAAGCCCGATTGGAAAAAAAGAAAGCTCTCGCCCTCGCAGGCTTGAGCTTTCTTTTCATCATGCTTCGTTCGCCTTATTTCCCATTGCCGTTTTCCATCCCCGGAATGCCGCTGATGTACCCGATCATGCCGGAACGCTTTTTATCAAAGTTTTCGTTAATGTATTTTTCAACCTCGGCTTTCAACGGATCGGGAAGGATCATTTCATCGCCGGGATGCTGCAGGTTACTCATCACATACGTGAATCCATTTACGTTATCCACGACTTGCAAGCCGGTCGCTTCCGCACCAGACGGAACCGACAAAACGCGGGACAATTTTTTGGTATCCACGTTGTACGCCCAGACGAAGTTGTTGGCGTGCATGCCGCTGTCTTCCCCGATAAACAAGGTACGCATATCCTCGGAGTAGGAAAGGTTGTCCGGATTCGCTACTTTGTCCACGACAGCCGTATTCCCGAACTCATCGGCTTTCGGCAAGTCTTCTCCGACAACCAACGCTTTCATCGTAGCGGCTACATAATCGCTTTTAATCGAGCGCCCATTGCTGTCCTTCTGTTTGCCTTTCATAGCCAACTCATAGGTGGCGCCTGCTTTAATTTTTTGCAGGCGGATGTCGTCCTGTGGATCTTCTCCTTTGCTGTCCTTCTCCATGCCTTTTTCCAAATAGGAGATCGCCACATAGACTTTTTTGTCTTTGTTGTTAATTGTAACACCTTCCATTTTGTTGAATTCGGAGGTAGCGCCGAGGATCGCTCCGTAGCGGCGGGATTCGAGGAAGGCTGCCGCTTTTTTCATGCCCGGCTTGACCTTCAGCCATTCGATTTTGCCCGATGGATAGGTCTTGATTTTGGTGAAGCCTTCTGCATCCTTGTCGGATACTTCAAAGATGTCGCTGAACTTGATGCCTTTATCGATGTATTGCTTTACTTCCTCATCTGTCGCATGGCCGAGTTCGATCCACTTGAGATTCGCAGAACCGCCATCTTTGTCATCGGTTTGCATCCATTTCGCCGCATACAACGTGCCGCTGGACAATTTGCCTGCTTTATCCGCCACATACATGAACAGCATCGTGTTTGATCCATCATCGCCGAAGAACACCGTCTTGCGGTCAGGAGCAACCTTTCCTAATTCATGTGAAAAGCGTCCCATGCTGTAATGCTTGACGACGGAGGAGCTGCCATCCTTGTTAACCGTAATTTCAGGAATGTAGCCGTAAGCGTACGGATTTCCTTGCTTGTTTTCATCCTGGAAATAGTTTTTGGTAAAGGAGCCGACAAAGGTTTTGCTTGGGTCTGCTTCGTATTCGCGCGCATCGGCATCATATTCTTCACTGCTCAAATGGGTATTCCATGGGGTGAGCGATCCATTGCAAGGAATCCACAGCCCGTCCACGCTGGAGAAATCAACTTTCTTCAAATCGGTGGCCGTCAATTTGCCCGTCTTTTTATCCTGGTTGATCGTCGTCACGCTAACGGACGCAGGAATAATGCCATAGGCTGATTTACCGGCGTTGTCAGCCGTGATGTATTCATAATGAGTGACCAGTGTGAGCGGATTTCCACCTTTTCCAGTCGGAGCTTGCCCGTCGATTTTCATCAAGCTGTTGGAGTCGGGAGAATCGGAAACGTATGGCACTGGCTGGCCAGGAACGCTGTTATCCATGATCGGCTTGCCGTTTACATCGATGGCGACGCCAGCTTGCGTGCCATTGATCGTATCGGTCGATTTGAACAATGTTTTGTAGGAAAGCGGGAACTTTTTCGTCGTCCCATCCGCATAGGTTACTTTTGCAGAAGCAGTCGTATAAATTTTGGCCATGTCCTTGGCTGTTTTCGGCGCCTCCATGCCGATGAATTCGACGGATTTGATTTTGGCATTGCCAGACTCTGCCAGTGCTGGAGAAACAGAAGGCACAAGCAGGGCCATGCTCACAATCGGAATAAGTAGCTTTTTCGTGCGGATCGATTTATTGCTCATTCTTGAACTCTCCTCCGGAATCTGTGGAATTTTTTGATAATGAAAGGTCGTCATCACACCTGCTCCAAGCGGTGCATCACGTTGTCAATCATACAATAACAACGTTAACGGATTGTTCGGGGAAGTTTAAATTTTGGTAAAACGAGCTAATGGAGCAAGGGCTGCTCTGATAGGCAGCCCTTGCTCCATCCCTGGCTGGCGATGAATCGTACTGCTACACTTCCCTGTGACAACAAGCGTTTCCAGCGACACGTGATGGATGCAAAAAACCTCCCGCATAGACGGAAGGTTGGAAAACAAATCGTTTATCCGGAATGCGCGATCAGCGCGGGGATCAGCACGTCTTTCCCCAGCTTGATCCGGCCAGACTGCGCTTTGCCCGGCTTCTCGCGCGGCACTTGACGAAGAAACGCGACGATCTCTTTTCTGCGCAAAACGATCTGCCGAAAACCGCGCTGGAACAGCCACTGGTCAATCGTATTGTAGATGCCCTGGCGGAAATTCGCTTCAGCACGCGTCCGTACACACCCGGC
The DNA here is from genome assembly GCF_052072235.1 of Brevibacillus fluminis. GTDB lineage: Bacteria > Bacillota > Bacilli > Brevibacillales > Brevibacillaceae > Brevibacillus_D > Brevibacillus_D fluminis_A. The sequence goes on from NZ_CM125436.1 coordinate 4,514,450, forward strand.
CGCCGCGTGCGCTTCTTTCATTCGCTCGGTTTGGCCGACATGATGGTGCGCATGCTTGATGAACGCTTGGACGGCACCCGCGAGCGTGAGCGGCTCTCCTTTAAAATTGATTCCCTCCTTCTCCCATTCCTCATCTTTTTACCGCGAAAACAGACTGCTATTGTACACGAGCAGTGCCTGAAACAGCGCAAGGATGTCCGCAGCGTCGCTTTCGTTAGCCCTGGTCTCACTGACCCACTTGTCTTGATCGAAGCCAGGCTTGCAGTTGCTCGGCGGCCACGATCGCCGTCAACGCAAACAAGGCTGCGCTTGGCACCAATGCCTCTTCATTTACGGTGAATCTGGGGTGGTGCCACTCTTCCGTGCCACTCGTTCCCATCCAGATGAAGCTGCCCGGCACCAGCTCCTGGTAGCAGCGAAATCTTCGCCGCCGCCCGAACGGCGCGCCTCGACGATCGTAAGCCCCAGCGGTTCGGCTGCCTGGCGAAACGCGCGATCCGTCGACGCCAGCCGCTGCCCGCTTTGCGGCAATGACAACAGCTGCGGCGCACTCGCAAATGCGTCCGAATGCTGGTGCTATCACACCGGGTTTCCCAAAGAAATCTTCGAGCAAATCGCCCCTGAACAGCGCCGCAAAGCGTGCATTTGCAAAAGCTGTGTCGATGCGTTCACCGCTCCGCAGAAAACGTCTCGATGAACGCACGCGCGCTTTTGGAAAGGTGGCGGTTCCGCAGCCAGGCGATGCCGACCTCGGACTGAAAGGACGTATCGGCAATCTCCAGCAGCTTGATCTGGGCGAGCGGAAACGAGTCCATGACAGACCTGGGCATGATCGTCGCGCCGATTCCCGCCACCACGAGCGCGAGAATGATCGCCACGCTGGAGCACTCGCAGATGATCGCAGGCTCAAAGCCGAACCGCCGACACTCGTTCACGACCTTTTCATTGAGCCCGACCGTCCTGTCGCTTTTGAGCGCCATGAGCGGCACGTCCTTGATCTGGCGCATGGAGATCGCGTTCTGCTCCCCGCCCAGCTCCCACTCGCACGGGAGCACGACAACAAACGGGTCGGACGGCAGGTGGATCAGCTCGTACTGCTCCATCGGGTAGGCGGATTCAAAAGGCAGCCGCGTTACGACAAGCTCGATGTTGCGCGTCTGCAAATATTCGCCCAATGTAAAATGGTCGCCCTCCAAAATTTTGAAGGTGACGCCGGGATAACGTTCGCGGAACGCCTTGATCTTATCGGGCAGAAGCGACACGCAGGAAAACACCGATCCGATCGAAAGCGCCCCCCGTATCCCCTGATCCACCTCGCGAATCTCCGTCATCGTCTCATCCAGTTGATGCAGGATGCTTTGCGCTTTTTGCTGCAAAATAGCTCCCGCTTCCGTAAGCCTCATCTGCTTTCCATTGCGTTCAAACAAAGCGACGCCAAGCTCTTCTTCCATCAGCTTCAGCTGCCGGCTCAACGGCGGTTGCTCCATATTCAGCGCTTTGGCGGCGCGTGTAATTTGTCCCTCTTTTGCAATCGCCAAAAAATAGCGCAGCTGCCGAATGTCCATCACAGATAACCTCCTGATTGACATACCCAAAAGGTATGGGAAACAAACAATACAGATAGTATTGGTATGCCACCTTGAATGTTATCATAGATTCGATTCAACATTGAAGGGAGCATACAGATTCGTGGCAGCACTTACTTCACACACGTTATCGGTGTTGGTGAACGATCAGCCAGGCGTTTTGGCCCGCGTCTCCGACTTTTTTGGCCGCCGTGGCTACAACATCGACAAATTGACGGTCGGCACGTATAAACACCAGGGGGTTTCCCGCATCAAGATTTCCACATCGCTGGATGAACGGGCAGTCGATCAGGTAATGAGCCAGCTCGAGGAGCTGATGGACGTCATCTCCGTCAGGGCGGTGCGCCACCGCGTGGCCCAGAGCAAGACGCTCCCGTTTTGGCTTGTGGCGTACGGATTGTTCATCACCCTGCTTGGGACGAACATCCCTGCACCGCTTTACGCCCTCTATCGTGCGCAATGGAATTTGTCCGCCGGGATGATCACGCTCATCTTTGCAGCCTATGCCCTTGTCGTCATTCCGACGATCATTATTTCCGGCCAGCTGTCTGACCGGATCGGGCGCAAGAAGCTGTTGATTCCCGGCGTTTTGTTTTCTTTGGTCGGCTCCATCCTGTTTGCCTTGTCGGACGGGCTTTCCATGCTGCTGTTTTCCCGCATGCTGCAAGGCGTCTCCGTCGGCATGCTCAATGGCGTGGCGGTTGCAGCCATGACCGAATACGATGAAAAACATAGCCGGACGAAATCCGCCTTCGTCGCAGCGCTTGCCGTGACGCTCGGCAATGCGATCGGTCCGGTCATCTCCGGCTTTCTCGGGGAGTACGGTCCTTATCCGATGCAGCTTTCCTATTTCATACACGTGATCGTCGCCATCCCGGCTGTACTCGGCTTACTGGCGATCCGGGAGCAAAAACGCACCGTGTCCACCGCTGCCCGCTTGCATGCGCCCACGGTGCCGGCAGCCATCCGCCGCCCCTTTGCGCTCGCGGCGGTCACATCGTTTATCGCCTGGTCGATCATGAGCCTGATGCTGTCGATCATTCCGTCGTATTTGGGCACATTGGTAGGCAAATCCAACCTGAGCCTGTCCGGCACGGTGATCGCGCTCGTGCTCGGCCTGTCAACCTTGCATCAGATCATGCTGAAAAAACGGCGCATTCCGGCCTTGATCGGAATCGGCTATCTGTTTTTGGCGCTCGGCCTGATCGCGATGGTCGTCACGCTGGTGACCAAATCGCTCCTCTTCCTCTTGCTCACCACCGTCTTTATCGGGCTGGGGCATGGGCCGACTTATGCGGGTGCTTTGGCGCAGGTTAACCAGGTTGCGCCTGATTCTGCTCGCGGCGACGTTGTTTCGTCGTTTTTTGTGGTGACGTATTTGGGCGTGAGCATCCCGATTCTTGGTCTGGGTTTTGCGGCGCAGTGGATTGGCCTTACATCGGCTATCGAGATTTTTGCTGTGGCGATGGGGGCTTTGATAGTCGGTAGCTTGGTGGCTTGGAGGCGGGGCTGATAAAGAGCGTTGGTGGAGGTTCCGGGATTTTCGGAAAAAAGCTCCGCGTCGCTGTTACGCTGCCTGCTGGGGGCAGGGGTGACCGGCTCCGCACAAAAATGGAAACCGCGCCCCAATGCCACACGCTGCGCGGCGGGGGTAAGCTGATGGAGTGAGCTGTTTGGTGGAGGGTCCGGGATTTTCGGAAAAAAGCTCCGCAGCACTCTTACGCTGCCTGCTGGGGGCAGGGGTGACCGGCTCCGCGCAAAAATGGAAACCGCGCCCCAATGCCACACGCTGCGCGGCGGGTGTATCTCAAGGATGATATGAGGCGCGAAAGACGTTTCCATTTTTGCGCTCCGCCTGGCGGGCATCGTAAAGGCGCCGCTCCGCTTTTTTCCAAAAATCCCTTGGCTGCTGAGGCACTCCCTCTGCTTAGTGGGTGAATGATAGAAAAAAGAAAAGAAAAGAACAAAAAGAATACAGAAGAAAATCAGGTTACTCGTTGCGATTTTTGTAGCGAGTAACCTTTTGTTTTTCACTATGCTCCGGCCTTTCGTTTGAAAAAGCCGACCAGTTGTCCGTCTTGCGGAACGACCGAGACAAGTTCCCAGCCGTTGCGGCCCCAGGTGGTTAGGGCGTGGTCCAGGTAGCCGCCGCCTTTTTGGCCGTTGGTTGTTCGCACGTAATCGCCAAGGCCGGTTTCGGTGGCATATTCCCATCGTTCTAGCGTTTAGCCGGTTTTGATGATCAACACATTCCATGGGCGTCCTCCATGCTGAAAAACTACGTATTCGGATTCGTCACGGAGGAAGCCCGGATGGCTGCACGCGCGAAGGCGAAAGCGGTCAGCTCTGCTGAACTCACCGAAACGTACCATACCGCCTACACGCAGCTGCCCGCCGAGCATTTCCCGACCATGACTCGCCTGGCGGCCTATACGACCGATCCCGATTGGGAGAGCGAATTTCGCTACGGCATGGGCGTATTGATCGACGGCTTCACCGTGCGTCTGGCGGCCAAAGGCAAACATGACTAGCCGAAATCCGGATGGAACGGATTTCGGCTCATTTTTTGAGGGCAGCGTAACCAGATCCGGATCGCCACCGTGTTTCTGTTATTTTGAAATCAACTGCCCCACCTTTGCCTTCATCGCCGTGATCACCGTCCGCTTGTAGCGCACAGCCTGGGACAGCACCTGAACTTGCTGGCGGCGCGACAGCTGCTTGAAGCGCGGCTCCTCCTTCAAAAACGTGCGTGCAATCGATAACGCGGCGGGCGTCAAATGCCCCGGCTTGATCCCCGGAAAATGGCTGAGCAGCCGCTTGTTGCGAAACTGGTGGAACCACGCGCGAACCTGTGACTTGCCTCTGCTCTCGTCGACCAGGCAGGGCGCGACCAATTTTTTGGTATGCTTGCGCAAATATTCGTAACGGTCGTTCCCGAGCAGGATCACATAGCTGCCGTCTTTGCGGTTTTTGCGCACGACGACCAGATTCATGCCATCGAGCATTTTGCTGCGCAGCTTTCGGATTTGCGCCGTCATTCTCGGGTAATGATCGGGCTTGATTTTGCTGAGCGGGATATATTGAACCGTGAACACGCGGCATCCTCTCCTTTTGCCACATGGCAAAGATCAGAGCGGGATGAATGGAATCACTTGAGCAGGTACAGCGGGCCAAGATAGCGAATGTATCTGATTCTCACAGCTTTTTCCCGGCTCTTACTCTAACGTATGAGGCAGGCACCCTCTCTGCTACCGCTGTCTGCCGGACACGCGGGCAGTTTCAACCCATGCACCAACCGCAACAAATCTAGCGAAAGCAGGCGATAAAGATGGACATTCGCAGGGCGACAGTGGCGGACCTCGACGGGCTCGCCCCCTTGTTTGATCAATACCGGATGTTTGGCAACCAGCCGTCCGATGTGGAAGCGGCGAGGAACTTTCTTTTTGAACGTATCACCAACGACGAATCGGTCATTTTCATCGGCGTGGAAGATGGCCGCTACCTGGGGTTCACCCAGCTCTATCCTTCGTTTTCCTCGCTCTTTATCAAGCGGCTGTGGATTTTGAACGATTTGTTCGTCACGGCGGAAAGCAGGGGAAAAGGGCTGGGCAAGCTGCTCCTGGATGCCGCCGTCCAATTGGCCGTCGAGACGAACGCCAAAGGGGTGAAGCTGCAAACCGATGTGAATAACGTAGGCGCGCAGCGATTTTACGAAACGAACGGCTGGACGCGGGATCAGCGCCATTTTTATTATTTTGTCAATATATAGAACGCGAAAAAACACCAGGTGAATGCGCTTGGTGTTTTTTTGCGTGTGTAACGTGCAGTTAATAAATTGACTATTCAGAAATATAGAAGTATAATTTTGGTAAAACTTAGTTAGTAAAATTAACTAACTTCCCGAACAAAGTCCCAACCGATTTCGCTACCCTTGTCGTTGCAGCATAACGAACAACGTTCGGTCTGATGCCTGTCTTTTGCATTGTCTTTCGCGGGTCGATCCATGGTCACAGCGAGAAAAGCAGCCAGACGCGCCATGATTGATAGAATCATCAATCTGAAGAGGGAATGGAGGAACGTTTGTTGAAAAAGGGGACATTTTCCAAGCTGTACACACTCACGGCTGCGGCCGCGCTGGTCTCAAGCCTGCTTTTGCCGGCCGCACCTGGCACCGCTTATGCAGACCGCGGCGTGGTTGATCTGTGGAAAGCCATCAAGCCGCTGACCACAATCGCCAGCGCCATGAACACCGGGGCTCACCCGGATGACGAGCACAGTGCGGTGCTTGCTTACCTGTCATTGGGAAAAGGCGTCAATACGTTCAGCATCATCGCCAACCGAGGCGAAGGGGGACAAAACGAGATCGGCAGCGAACTGGGCAACGCCTTGGGGATCATCCGCACGCGCGAGCTGCAGGAAGCATCCAAAATCACGAACGTTCATCTGGAAAACCTCAGCGAAAAAATCAACGACCCGATCTTCGACTTCGGTTTTTCCAAAAGCCCGGACGAAACGCTGGCAAAATGGGGCGAGCAAGTGGCCTATGAGCGGTTGATCCGCAAAATCCGCACGCTGCGGCCCGATGTGGTCATTCCCGCTTTCTTGAATGAGCCTTCCACCCACGGCCACCACCGCGCCATCAACGTCATCACGGTGCGCGCTTTCAAAGATGCAGCCGATCCAACAGTCTTTCCCGAGCAGTTGAAGGAAGGGTTGTCCCCTTGGCAGGTGAAAAAGCTGTATCTGCCTGCGACCGAAAAAGATTACACCGTGAGCGTGCCAGTCGGTACATATGACGAAATTTACGGCGCCTCCTATGTGCAGCTGGGCGAGGAATCCCGCTTCATGCACAAAAGCCAGGGGATGGGGCGCATGTATGACGAAGGGCCTGGCAACAGCTATTACAAGCTGGATCAATCCGCGGTTCCGGCCAAAGAAAAGGAAAGCGATTTCTTCGACGGCATTGCCTACACGTTTGACGATTTGGCCAAAGAAGTGTCCGGTCAACCCGGCTCCGGCGAAATCGCTGCCGAGCTGAAAAAGCTGCAAAAAGACTCGGATGAAGTGATCGCTGCCTATCCACACTTTGCCGATGTCGCGAAAGAAGTGCACGACATGCTCGCCGATGTGCAAAAAACGGCAGCCGACGTGAAGGCAGCCAAGCTGTCGGCTGAAACAAAAACCGACCTGCTCTATCGCCTGAATGTCAAAGCTGACCAGCTGAACAAGGCGAGCGCAGAGGCGCTTTCACTCGTTGCCAAAGTAAAGCCGGATACCGGCGAGCTGGTGGCGGGCCAAACGACCAAAGTCACCGTCAGCGCCTACAACGGCGGCCACGAAACGATCGCCAACGTGTCGCTCAAGCTGAACGTCCCGAAAGGATGGCAGGCAAAAGCGCTGTCCAGCGCAAGCTTTGCGCAACTCGGCTACAACCAGACGGTCAAAACAACCTATGAAGTGACGGTTCCGGCCAATGCCGCCTTGTTTGAACCGTATGCGGCACCGTCGCTCACGGCTGACATCGGATACAGCTTTGCCGGTCAGGCCACACAAGTCCATGCCACACCGTCTGATGCGGTCGCCGTCCTCCCGGCATTCTCGCTGGCACTGAGCCCAAGCGCAACCGTGCTTAACACACTGAAACCGCAAGATCCGGTGCCGGTCAAAGTCACGGTGAAAAACTACAACCCGGGCCCAGCTCAGGCAAACATCTCGCTGAACGTCCCGGACGGCTGGAGCGTTGAGCCGAAAGCAGCGCCGCTGTCCTTCTCGGCCAAAGGGGAAACCAAATCGGTCGCCTTCACGGTCAAGGCATCTGCTGCTGTCAAGCCTGACAAATACACCGTAACGGCCGTCGCGACGAGCAATGGCAAAGAAAGCCGTCACGGCGCGCAGGTTATTCGCTATCCGCATATCGGCACCACCTATTTCGTGCAACCGGCGCAGCTGGCGATCCAGGCGTTCGACCTCAAAGTGCCGGAAGGGCTCAAGGTCGGCTATGTGTCCAGCGGCTTTGACAACATCGATCAATACTTGCAGCAGCTTGGCGTCAACGTGACCAATCTGACCGCCAAAGACATCGAGTCGGGCGATCTGAGCCAATACGACACGATCGTGCTCGGCATCCGTGCCTATGGCTTCCGCCCCGAACTGATTCCAAGCAATGCCCGCCTTTTGAAATATGTAGAAAACGGCGGCAATCTGGTCGTCCAATACCACAAGCCGGAAGATAAATGGAAGCCGGAGCTTGCACCGTATCCGATCAAGATCGGCGAGCCGCTCATCCAATGGCGCGTCACGGATGAAAATTCGAAAGTGACGATGCTCGCCCCCGATCATCCGCTGTTCAACACGCCGAACAAAATCACCGCAGCCGACTGGAACAACTGGATTCAAGACCGCTCCGCCTACAACCCTGCCCAGTGGGGCAAAGAGTACACCGAGCTGATCTCCAATGGCGACCCGGGCGAAAATGAATTCACCGGAACGTTCCTGTCAGCGAAGTATGGCAAAGGGACGTATACCTACAGCTCGCTCGTCTGGTATCGCGAAATCCCGGCACTGGTGCCCGGCGCGATCCGCCTGTTCGTCAACATGGTGAGCCTGCATCAGTAACGACGGCCGCGCACCAAAGCGAAAAAGAACCTGGCCTCCTTTCACAAGGGGTCAGGTTCTTTTTCATTCACTGTGCCAGCGCTTTAGTCGTTGCCGAGCAAATGATACCGCTTCGCCTCAGCCACCGCTTTCGTCCGCCGGTTCACGTTCAATTTGCCGAAAATATTTTTCACGTGTGTTTTCACGGTACCGATGGCGATGACCAGCTGGTCGGCAATCTCCTTGTTGGACAATCCCGCTGCCATCAGGTTGAGGACTTCCAGCTCCCGCTCGGTCAACGGTTCGGTCAGCGGTTGTGCCGATGGCTGCCCGGTCGGCATCGACTCTTGCGGCAAGTCGTTTTGCCGGTCATCGTCTGTCGGCGGTTCCGTTTGCACGGAAATCGTCGTTTCCCCAAACGAATGCAGCAAGTTTTTCACATAGATCACTTGCGCCGCAAGCATTTGCAGCACCTTCAGCCGCACTTCAGAAAACGCATCGGTCGTCAGGTTGTTTTCCAAATACAGGACGCCTCTCCATTCTCCCGAGATGATGATCGGCGCGCATAAAATCGAACGCGGCTTCTCGCGGATGACGTACGGATCTTTGGCAAAAAGCCCGTCGCTCGCCGCATCCGCAGCAATCATGACGGAGCCGGTGCGCCACACGTAGCGCAGGACCGACTCCGCCGCCGTCTCGCCAGCCGCCCATGGGCTTGATTCGGCCGACACGTTCGCGGCGCGGTCGGTTCCCATCTCCACTTCGACCTGAAACGCCCCGGCTTTTTCCGTGATCACGCACCCTTTCTGGGCCCCCGCGTTCTCGATGATCAACTTCATCAATCGGCTCAAAAGCTGCCCCAGATCGAGTTCCTCTGCCACCGAGTGGGAGGCTTTCAAAATCGTCGCCAAATCAAGCGCTGCCGCCTTCTCCACAGGCGCCTGCTCACGGGGGCTCGCGCCGGCAGCCGGTTTGCCTGCCGACAGTAACGCAACAGGAGCGCTTTCCTCCGCAGCCGCCACTTCCGCCTGCGCGCTTTGCGGGAATTCCGCCAAAAGCCTCTCCGCTTTCACGGTTGCTCCCCACTTCCGGTAATATTCGTACGCTTTCGCCGCGTAAAAATCGGCGCTGCTCGCGATTTCCCGCTGCCTGTAGAAGCGGGCCGCCAATTCGCTTGCGATGGCCACATTTTGCACATACCTGTCCCTCGCTGCCAGACGGATGGCCTTCTCGTACATCTGCATGGCCATGCCATCCTTTTTGTTGAGGCGTGCCAGCTCAGCTTCCAGCAGCAGCACTTTATGCTCATAATTTTCAGGGCAATGCTTGGCCCAGTCATGGAAGCGGCGGAGGTTTGCCTTCAACCGGGCGGTCATGCGCTTTCGTTTCCAGCCGTTCCACTTCTCCATATTCCCCGCGATCGCAAGCGAATGGTAAAACAGGCATTCAGCCAGATGCGGCAGATGTGTCGCATATGCCATATACGGTTTTGCCTGTTTGGCATACTGAAGTGCTTGCTCGTACTCCCCTTGCAAATAATGCAGCTGTGTTTTGTACGTATAGTATTGAAACAAAGTGGTCGCGAAAAATTCCGTGTGCTGCACCTGGCGCATGAAGGCGTCCTCGTCAAACTCTTTCGTGGCAAAAGACACCGGAGACTCCGTCAAACCTTGCAGGGCATAAATCCATTGCTGGTACAAAACAAAATTGTCGATGACGAATTGGTCCTTTGTTTCCGCCAATATTTCCATATAAGCGGCAATCCGGCGTTCCAGCTCGACGATGCTTTTGCGCACATAGAACGAATTGATGTGCCCGCCCATGGCATAGCTGGCGAAAACATAGTCGCCGCCTTCCAAACCGCACAGGAGCCCTTGCTCCAAATAGCGTTCGCCTTCTTCCGCATGCATGAGCCAGCGGGAAATGACCGCGCCGTACATCACATACGTTTTCGGCTTCACCGACAAGATGTTGAACCGGTCTACCAGCTCCAATGCGACCCGTCCCAATTTATATCCGGTTTCATAATCGCCCATCCCAAGCCCGAGCGCCAGGCCATAGCCGGCAAAAGCAGCTGCGGAAATCGGCGACAGGCCGTGTTTGAGCGTTAGCCGCACAGAACGCGACATCAGCATGACATATACCTCTTTATTCGAAAAAAACGCCGGTGCGGCGAGCGTCAGAATCAGGTCCATCACCATTCTCTGCTCCGCATCCTGCATGTCCGGCAATTCCGTCAGCCGATCGATATGATGGCGCAGATGCCATTTGGTCAGGCTCAATTCCTTGAACAGATCGAGCTGCTTCGGTTTCACAGGAATGTTGATGTTAAACTCCGCAAGCAAGCGGGCACCGAGCGAAATCGCTTCCGCATATTTCCCCAGGTTCACGTATTGCGTGGCGATGACTTTGCAAACGGCTGCCCGTTCCAGCCGATTGCGGGACCGACGGCTCAATTCCCCCGCCAGCTTCTCCGCCTGCTCAAAATCGCCGCACAAATACTCGCATTCCGTCCGTTCCAGCAGCAGCGCAAAGCACAAGCCAAAATCCGCGGCCCAATCGGTTTCCCGAATGAGCACCGCACCTGCTCGGCAATAAACAGCTGCCGTGTCAAATGCCGAGGCCGCTTTCGCCTTTCGTCCCGCTTCGAGATTCAGTGCCATCAGCTCGAACCGCTCCCGCTCCTCGCTGATCAGCGAAACGCCGGCATTCAGGTGACTGACAAGCTCAAAAATGTCGACATCAGACGTACCCGTTCTGCGCTGGAGGGCCAGATAGGTCCCCACCTTGTAGTGGAAGCGCTGCTTCCGCTGAGGCTCCACCAATGAATAGGCGGCTTGCTGAATACGGTCATGCAAAAAGCTGTACGAGCTGCCATCATCCGAAATGATCAGCCCTTCCTGCACCGCGCAGTCAAGCTCCTGCTGCAGCTCTTCGTTGGAAATTCGCTTGACAGCAGACAGCAGCCCAAGGTGAAAGCGGCTCCCCAGACATGCAGCGAGAGAAAGCATCGCTTGCGTCCGTTCCGGCAGCCTTTTGATTTTATCGACCATGAAGTCCAGCAAATCGGCTGTCGTTTGCTTGCTTTCAATCGCGCGCACGTCCCAGCCCCAGCTTCCCGTCTCCGGCTGAAAAAACAGCAGCCCTTCATCATGCAGAGATCCGAACAGCTGCCGGAAAAAAAACGGGTTGCCAGCCGTCTTGGCATACAAGAGGCTGCTGAGCGGAACCGCGCTCTTTTCCTCGATTCGGAGCGTCTCGGCGACCATCCGGTTCAACTCGACGGGCGACAGCGGCCCGAGTTCAAGCAGCTCGACATTCACCCCTGCCGTCCGAATCTCCTCCATTTTCAGCATGAGCGGATGATTGTCGCCCACATCGCTTTCGCGCCATGCCCCGATCACAAACAAGGACTGGCTGCCCGGGTCCGTCAGAAGCGAATCGATCAACTGCAGGGTGGCGGCATCCGCCCACTGCACATCGTCGAGAAACAGTGTCAGCGGATGCTCTTTTCGCGTCACGACCTGAATGAAATAGCGGAACGACAGCTGGAACCGCCGCTGCGCTTCGGAAGGCGACAGCTCCTCCACCTGACCGACATCGCCGACCAACAGCGTGATTTCCGGCAACACTTCGACGAGCACCGCCGCATTTTGCCCCAATGCCAGCTTGATTTTTTCCTTCCACCAAGCTGTGCGTTCTTCGCTTTCCGTCAAAATTTGCCGGATCAGCTCGCGAAACGCCTCGATCAAGGGCGCATACGGTATATCCCGATTGAACTGCTCGAATTTCCCTGAAATGAAGTACCCGTTCTCGCTGGCGAGCGATCGCTGCAGCTGCCTGATCAAGGCGGTCTTGCCGATCCCCGATGGTCCGACAATCAGCATCAGCTCGGTCGCCCCGAGGCTGGCACGCAAAACCGCTTCGCGCAACAGGGCGATCTCCCGCTCCCGCCCATAAAGCTGGGGCAGCATCGCGAACAGACGAGACACATCCTGCTGTCCCAAGGCAAACGGCTCGATCCGCCCGCTCTCCTGCCACATGGATTGGCAGCGTGCCAAATCATGGCGCACCCCTTCTGCGCTCTGGTAGCGCTCATCCGGGTCTTTGGCGAGCAGCCTCTCCAATATCGCTGCGATCACAGGCGGCAGTGCAGGGCGCCACGTCACTGCGGATTCGGGCCGCTTGGCCAAATGCGCATGTGTCCACTCGATGGCATCCCCGGCTTCATACGGAAACCGACCAGTTATTATTTGATAATAGATGACGCCAAGCGAATACAAATCCGAACGATGATCCACCGGTCGCTGCAATCGCCCCGTCATTTCCGGCGACAAATACGGCAATGTTGCAAGCATTGCGCTTTCTGTGGCGATGGCATCACCATCGTGCATCACGCGAACGTTCATGGACTGCGGGTTGATCAAGATCGCAGACGGCTTCAGATTGCGGATGACAATCCGTCTGCGGTGCAAGTCACCAACGATGGCTGCCAGCTGCAATGCCAGTTGCAAAAAGTCCGGCAGGCTCCATTCGCCCGAGTTGGCAAGCATGGCTTCCAGTGTCATGTCGTCACGATTCTCGACTGAATTTCCTAAGGTGTACGTCATTTGCGACTTCCTTTGCTACGAGGTTTACTGGGAACTATGATTCGACATTTTTTGGCTTTTTCCTGTGCATGTTCATTCAAGATATGACCTTTTTCCTGCGAAATCATTTCGTCCGGCCCGGTCATGCAGCCGAATTGACTGTCCGAACGTTTCTGTCTACAATAAACGATACAATTCGTATCTACCGAAACCAACCGCGGAGGGGAAACAGCATGAACGTGAATTTGCAGCACTATATCGGTCTCACCATCCATCAAACCGATCTGCTCGTTTCCGCCTTTGTCAAAAATAATCTGGCTCCGCTGAACCTCGCCCCTGCCCAATCCTTGATCCTTGCGCTGCTGCTTGAGCAGGACGGACTGTCCCAAAATGAAATTGCGGAAAAAATGCTGCGCGACAAGACAAACGTGGCGCGCATGGTGGCCAATCTCGAAGGCAAAGGCTTCGTCCGCCGGGCCACGAACCGGTCGGACCGCCGCTTGCTGCATGTGCATTTGACCGAGACAGGCCGCGAGCTGGCCCAAAGCATCATTCCGATCTATGAGGACATCCATCATACGATCTGTCAGGGCGTCACGCAGGAGGAGCTTGATTTTTTGCACAAGATTTTGTTGAAGCTGCGCAGCAACCTTCCGTAAAAAGATGCACGAACGTTTGCTATACAGCCGACTGCAACGCGAAAACAGCCAGGGAAAAACGCCCTGGCTGTTTTTTACGTTGTCTTCCATCAATTGGGACTGAGACTGTTTACTGCTGCCTGGATTTCTTTTGTGGTAAGATTGCTTCCTTTTGTATTTCTCGCGGTTGTAACGGCAACTTTTACCGCTTCGAAATTGCCATCGTTGACCCCTTTAATTCCAGCAACAACAAAAATGATCGGGCTCATTCCACTCCAGTGGTAATACTCCTCATAAACGATCGCGAAATCGATATTTTCGATTTGCTGGAAAATCTCATTCACTTCATCATTAAAGTAGTCACCGACTCCATTGCCACGCATGGTGTATTTGTATTCCAGCGAATTCTCTACAAAAGGCAGGTCATCGGCCGTGATGGGATAATTCGCTCTTACAAACGTATCTCGATCGACTTGAGACCAGTTCCTTGCAGCTGCGGCATGAATAATGGCTTCAATCGCAGCAAGCCGCTGGACCGTGCTCACTAAACTATCTGTGTCGTTCAATTCATCCTTTGCGTCAAACAGTTTCGCTGCCACCCGATCGCGACGGCCTGAATCAATGATCGTATAGTCGCCAAAATCCAATGACAATACGCTTTGGTCCAACAGGCTTCGGATGGCCCCAGCGTCCCCCGCCATGCGATAAACCGCAATCTGCGCTTCGTTTGCCACCGCGTCATCCAGCACGCTTTGAATATTCGCTGCACTCCGAAATTCCGCTTTGCGTCCCAGCAATACGTTCGCGACCGCCAGCTTTCCTTTTGCGTCCAGTCCGTTATAGCCCGTAACCGTCAAGCCAAGCAAGTTTGCGTCCAACAAATTTTTCATCTCAACTCCACCTGCCGCCTTCCGGTAAGCTGCCAGTTTTACCTCCCCTGGTACGATCGCATCAAGAGCCATCTGGATGTCCGTTCTGTTTGAAAAACTCGTTTTTTGCCCGTACAGTCCTTGTGCGATGGCTGTTTTTCCAACGGCATCCAGACTGTCGTAATCGGCCAGACTCAAACCCAACGCATTGGTGGCTAGTAAACTTTCGATCCCGGTCGCATCGGCAGCCAGCCGGTACGCCGCTACTTTGGCTTCATTGGCAACCGCTATGTCCAGGACGGCCTGGATGGCATCCTTGCTGGTGAAGCCGCCTTTTTGCCCATCCAACACAATCGCGACCGCATTCTTGCCCATGGCATCCAACAGACCGTATGCTGAGACATTCAGGCCGAGCGCGTTTGGCGTCGCATCCAGCAGGTTCTGGATGGCGGTAGCGTTCGCCGCATTTTTATAGGCAGCCACTTTCCCCTGCTCGACCACTTTCGCTACCGCTGTATCCAAAGCGAGCTGAATCGCTGTTTTGCTGGTAAAGGCAGCCCGGCTGCCAAACAGTTCGCTGGCTACCGTCGCCTTGCCTGCGGGATCCAGACCGTTATAATCGGTCACGGTTAATGAAAGAGCGTTAGATGCCAGCAGGCTTTGCAAGTCGGACTCGTTCGCCGCCATTCTGAACGCCGCTACTGCGGCTTCCTTGGTCACGGCTGCATCCAATGCTGTCTGGACCGTCTCTTTAGTCGTAAACGTCGCTTTTAGGTTGTTCAATTCTGCGACAACCGTTTCCTGGCCTACCGGCTCCAACTGGTTAAACGCATCTACGTCGAGTCCCAGCTGGTTAGCTGCCAGCAAATTTGCAAGCGCGACTGCGTCTGCTGCCATTCGGTATGCCGCAAGCTTTGCTTCGCTTGCTACGGTCGCATTCATGGCAGTCTGGATGTCGGATTTTGTGGCAAACGTGGATTTTTGGTCCAACAGCACGCCGTTTACCGCCGCCTTGCCTGGCGCATCCAAAAGATTGTAGTCGTCAAGCGTCAATCCCAATTCATTCGTTGCAAGCAAGCTGCCGATTGCTGCGGCATTTGCTGCCAAACGGTACGCCGCCACCTTCGCCTCGTTGGCAACGGCTGTGTCCAGCGCATTTTGAATCGCTGTTTTGCTGTCAAACGCTGCTTTTACGCCATACAGCTCTGCCGCTACGGCTGTTTTGCCCATGGCATCCAACAGATCGTATGCTGAGACATCCAGACCGAGCGCGTTTGGCGTCGTATCAAGCAGTGACTGAATCACTGATGCGCTGCCTGCATTTTTATACGCATCGATTTTCGCTTGCTCTGCTGCTGCATCCTGAGCGTGCGCCACTGCTGTGTTCAATGCAGCTTGAATCACCGTTTTGTTGATGAAAGCTACTTTGCCACCGTACAGTTCCGCTGCTACGGCTTCTTTGTACGTGTCACCCAACAAAGCATAGGCCGTTACATTGAGACCAAGCGCGTTTGGAGCCGCATCCAGCAAAGCTTGGATTGCCGCCGCGTCAACCGCATTTTTGTACGCATTGACATTCGCCTGCTCTGCCGCTGCCTCTTGGGCGTGCGCCACCGCTGTGTTCAACGCATTTTGAATCGCCAATTTGCTGGTAAACGCCGCTTTCTGACCGAACAGCTCCGCCGCTACAGCTGCTTTCCCGGTGTCATCCAACCCTTCGTAACCTGTTACTGTCAGCCCCAGCTGGTTGGCTGCCAGTAGACTGTCGATCACGGAGGGGCTCGCTGCATTTCGGTAAGCAGCCACGAGTGCCCGCTCCACGACTGCCGCTTCCTCTTCGACTTTATACGTCGCCCCGTTCGTCAAGCCGATGATCTCTGTCCCCGCTAATGCTTCCGCCGGTGCGTTTTCAGCGCCTAATCTGCCGTTTGCCTGAACGCCGTATGTTTTCCCTGACGAGGTAACGACATATTTTACACCCGCTTGCAACCCCGTAATTTTCCCGTATCCCGCTGTGCCCAAAGATCCTGTCGCAAGCATTACCGCAACCGGTCCCGGTGGCGCGACGATAATCGGATCGGCAAAGCGAATCCCGAATGTGTCCGTCGTAACGCTTCCTTTTGCGCCTGCAAGAGCGGCCTTGGCAATCGTTATACTCAAGTCGTTTCTGCTGTCAGCCGCCGCATGATTTACTGCCGCCCCTGTAAACGAAACGGTCAGCTGCGTTTTGCTCGTGCGCGTCACGCTGATGCCCAAGCCGGCCGGGAGATGATTGACGGTAATATCGGAAGCATCCGCCCGCTCGGCAAAAAAACCATGGGCGAGCGTGACCGTTTGCACGCCGGGAACGTTGCCGTCATTTGCTGGCGATTCGTCAAGCATCGAGATCCCGAGCGTCACGGCAGGATTCGCGGCTGGCTTCACGGTGATCTGAATGGTATCGGATTTGCCATCCACAGTGGCGCGAATCGTCGCTGTACCGACACCGATCGCCTTCACGTTCCCATTGCGATCAACGGTGGCAACATCGGTGTTATCGGATCGCCACGAAACCGTTTTGCCTGCGACGATATTCCCCTCAGCGTCCGCAGCGATCGCAACGAGCTGCAATTCGTCCCGTTCGGAATCCACCATCAATTCGGCATCATCCGCAGGTACAATCTGAAGCTGCTTGACCTTCGCATTTTTGGCCGCAATGGTAAACGCAGCGGCATCCAGTTTTGCATCCGCATAGCTCGCGCTGATGACAACCTGCTGTTTTTTGGCAGCAGCTGTCAACGATTGAAAGGTAAAACGGGCAGTACGGCTTGCTTCATCCCATGTAAACCCGGTTACGGACAGCTTTTGCGCTTTTTGATTATCGATCTGTTTGGTAAAAGCAAAATCCCGCAGCTTCGGCGCCTTTTCCGGCGCTTTCAGCAAAGTCACGGTGACCACGCCATTTGTGGCCGAAACATCTGACATCGCGGCGGAATCATCAACGACCTTCACTTTCACGCTTGCGGATTTTTTCTCGATGGTGGCGGTAATGGTTGCCGTGCCGGTCCCGACAGCCGCGACCTTGCCGTTTTTATCGACTGTCACGACGTCCTCGTTATCGGACGACCATGCGACTTTTTTCCCCGCGACGATATTGCCGTCCGCATCTTTGGCAATGGCCGTCAACAGCAAATCGGAATCATCCGCATCCGGCGTCAAGACGAAATCTGCAGCGTGATTGAAGAGCAGCACGTCCGCCACTTTTGCATTTCGCTTAGCGATTGTGAACACGTCAGCCTCTGTCTTCACCCCGTGACAGAGAACGCTGACCAACACGCTTTGTTTTTCCTTCGCTGCGGCAATGGGCTTGTATGCAACCTTCACCGTGTTTTGTCCGGCATCCCATGTGAAGCTTGTCACCCTAACGGTTCTTTCCCTTTGTTGATCGATTTTTTGCAGAAACGTAAAATCGTCCGGATCGGGGCTTTTCTCCGGTTTCCCTGTCAGCTTTACCGTGATGATCCCGTTTGCTGCTGTCACGGTCTTCACTTCCAGCTGCCGCTCGGCACTTGTCGCTGCCGCAACGCTTGTCCGATCTGGCTGAATGCGGGTATTTGGCGATGCGAGCGCCTCTGTCGTCATGGTTAAAATCACACTGGTCGATAGCAAGACAGTAAACACTTTTTTGGTCTGATCAAACCGAAATACCATTGCTTCACATCCTGACTGATTTTTTCGATTATTTCATTGCTCATTCAACTCTCTTCATCAAATGATTGTAGAATATCGGCACAAGTGAAAAACCTAACTAAAGTTAGCATTTTTGGACTTGCTGCAAATCAACGTACGTGAAAACAAAAAAGTTGAGGATGGATGTCCCCAACTTTTCATTCCCCAGGTGTCGATTAAAATGTCACTTCTTCAAACAATCCGATCTTGCGAAAGCCCAGCTTGCTGTGTCAGCTCCATGTTCCCTCCACGCTAGTTTCTCCCTCTGAATCCGTACATGGAATAGTCCGCGCGCACTTTGCGGATGGCAAGCGATACCGGCAAGCCTCTCGCTACCCAGCGCAGCGCCGACATGATGTTGTGCTCATCCTCGAATTGCTCGACGATCACGATGGTCTGCTCATTGATGTAGTGCTGCAGCTCTTCCCACCCCATCGCCGAATAGCGGTCTTGCCCGTAGGTCCGCAATGCGACGAAATCAGGGAACTTGGGATTTTTCATACGTTTGAGCTGATCGATCGCTTTCGCGCATTCCGGATGAATGTGTGGATGTTCCTGCAATATTCTCGAAATCCTTTCTGTGTTCTTCTGCGCCCACCTGACATGTTCGCCCTTGCTGAAACAATTTTTTCGCCAATGTATCCTCTATATACCTGAGTGAAAAGACCTCGCGCGCTAACGGCCTTTTTTTGTTGGACCGTAGATCGTTTCTCCTTTTTCCAGCATGCTGACGAACTGCTCGATCCGCTGACGCCTCGTCTCTTCCTTCTTGGCTGTCTGGATGCGAAACAGGATGGCATAGCGGTTGCGGCTGTCCAGCGTCTCAAAAAATGACTGTGCCCGCGGATGTTTCGCAAGCTCGCTCGCCCATTCGGTGGGAATTTCCGTCTTGCTCTGCGAGGCATAGGCGGCATCCCATTTTCCATTTTCACGGGCACGCTCGACGGCTCGCAAACCGGGCTCACGCATCCGGCCGCTCGCGATGAGCCGCTCCGCTTTTTCCTTGTTGATCTGTGACCAGATGCTCCTGGGTCCGCGCGGCGAGAAGCGCTGAATCCAGCTCGTCTCATCCAGCGCTTCCTTCTGGCTGTCGATCCAGCCGAAGCACAAGGCCCCCTCCACCGCTTCCTCATAGGTGAGCGACGGTTCTCCCGTCTGCTTTTTGGCAAGCTTTAGCCTGACGCCGTCTGCCGAGTCGCAATTGGCTTCCAGCCAGCGCTCCCATTCTTCCTGATTTGAAAAAAAGAGAATCGGCCATTCTGCCGGTTTTTTGCCCATCTGGTCCATTCCTCCTTGTCATACAAATGCGATGAAACTTTCGTCTTTCCTTTCACGTATGTAAAATATTGGGGGTGATAAACGATGAAAAAGCTGGTGTATACCACGGTGCTCGTGCTCATTGCATCGATCGTGACCTGTTTTGCCACGGATCACTGGATGGCCGGGTACAGCCTGATCTTTTTGCTTGTCTCGATTTTGACCGGAATCGGTCATATTTACAGCGCGGACAATTCGATTTACTTGCAAAAGAGCCAAAAGGTCGATGACGACGACTACCGGAAGTATATGGAGTAAACTCCCTTGAAATGGGGGAGTCCCGGTGCTATTATCATTATTCTCCAAACTATGAAAAAAAGGACTGGAAACATGCGCACTGACCACATTACCCTCAAAAAACTGGAACTCTCCGATGCCCCTGCCTTGCTTGCCTTGCGCCTGAGAAACCGGGCGTTTTTTCAACCATTCGAGCCGATCCGCCCCGATTCCTTTCTGACCTTGGAAGGGCAGGAAAAAGACATTGCTACAGGCAACCATGCTGCGGACCATGATCAAGGCTATACGTTCGGCATCTTTTTGACGGAAACGGACGAGCTGATCGGGCGTGTGGCACTGACCGGCGTGGCCCGCGGCCCGTTTCAGAATGCCAATCTCGGCTACTTTATGGATCAAGCCCACAATGGGCGCGGTTATATGACGGAAGCCGTGCAGCTTGTCACCCGATTCGCGTTTGGACAAGCCGGTTTGCATCGCATCCAGGCTGGCGTCATGCCGCGCAACGTCGGCTCCATCCGCGTTTTGGAAAAGGCGGGATTCCGCCGTGAAGGGCTTGCGCTGAACTATTTGAAGATCAATGGCGTATGGGAAGACCATGCCTTGTTTGCGATTACCGCCGATCATGATGGACAGCCCTGAACTCATCACGGCGCGCTAGCGAAACCACAGCTTGGCATACTCGACCCAGCCCTGCTCGTTGATCGTGACTCCCGCGAGATCCGGATGCGCGAGAAGTCTCGCTTCATTGCGGTACAGCGGGTGATAGGCAAAAGCGTCCAGCAACTCATCTTCCAGCTCGGCCAATTGCCGAAGGCGTTGCCCGCGCTCCTTCATGCCATAGAGCAGCTTCACCCGCTTGGCGATGGTGGCTTGCGTCGCTGCATCCAGCAACTGCTGCACGAAGCTGTGACCAGCCAGCCAAACATGCACCAGCGACACCTCGACGTCCTCCCCGATGGACGCGCTGTCATGGATGATGTCGGCTGCCCCGATGCAGGCCGGTGTGAGCAGCGTCTGTGCGTCGAAAAAGGCACTCTCTACCTTTATCCCGTACCGGGCGCACTGTGCCTCGATCCATGCCGCATCTTCGCGATGATCGTCATCGGGGAACGTGTGCAGCCGCAGCACTTCTCCTGCATATCCGCATTGCGCGAGCAGCATGGCCGGGTCGGCGCGCTCCGCATCCGCCGCGAAAAGATTCGCCCCCGGCATCATGCGCCGCACCGGTTCGCACCTGTTTCCACCAAGCTCGGTTGTCAGGCGAGCGCCATCGAGAATGAGCGCTAGCGCCTGGCGAAATCGTTTGTCGGCGAGCGGGCCGTTTTTACGCATGTTGAAGGCGATGTACTGCACGCACGACTCCGTCCGCTCCAGCTGCCTCCAGCCGCGAATCGACGCGGGCAGCTGCCTGCCTGCAAGCACTGACTCATAGCGAATCCCGTACGCCGATTCATCCAGCAGCTTGTCTGCCAACCCGTGCTCTCCCAAAACGACGAATTCGATCCGATCGAGATGCGCCCGCTCGCGAAAATACGAGGAAAACGCCTCCAGCACAAGCATCGATTCATCGTTGCGCACGACTCTAAACGGACCGGTCCCCACGGGCAGACGGGCAAATTCAGCTCCCATCACCTCGGCATATTCCGCCGGCACGATACTCAAATACTCGCTTGCCAAAAGCTGCAGGAACAGATGGTTCGGCTGCTCCAGCTCAAAGCGGATCACCCGCTCGGCCACCGCCTCGATCCGCTTGATCCCTGCTAGCATCCAGCGGTAATGCGAGTCGTCCCGATCCCGGATTCGCGCGAAAGACGCCACGACATCAATAGCCCGCAGCGGCTGGCCATGGTGAAACAGCACGCCCTTCCGTAAAAAAAACGTCCAAACATCACCGCGCTCGTTCATTTCCCAATGATAGGCCAGCATCGGGTCGACTGTGTCTGTCGCCGGATGATAGGCGACAAGCGTATTGTACACCTGCTTGAGCATATGGCTGTCGGACCGAAGCCACGCCGCTGCGGGATCGAGTCCTGTGACAGGAAAGTCCAGCCGCAGGCGCAGCGTATCAACCGTCTTTTCCCCAACACTCAGATGATGCATCCCGAAATAGCCCCGGAACCATTGGGAAAAGCGGTCGGACAAGGCAGGGTGCGCCTCCGCATGCTTTTCGATGAGGGCCAGCGCTTTTTGAACATGTCCCTGGTGTACCCACTCCCTGGCGACCCCGTCGATCATGGCGACCGGCTCGACGAGAAATTTGATGTGTGAACGATTGCCTCTTCCCCGCCCCGGCATCCAGCTGATCCAGTTCCGCTCGATCAGTCTGCCCAGAATCAGTTTGCCATTGCGCGGCGTACAGCACAGCGCGGCCGCCACCTCAGAAAGCGAAAACGGAATCTCGCTCCCGATGGCGGCATCCGGTTTGTGCCCAAAGAGCCGCATGTAGTCATCAATCAATTGCACCGCACTCTCTCCCAATTCAAAACATGAAAAAATGGCCCAGCAAATCCTGCCCTTTTTCCCCTTGGCCCCCCGGCGTACAATGAGGCGAAACCAAGGAGGCGTTCAGGATGAAATCAATACTCACATCACTTTCTACCCGCTATCATACCATTGTTTGGATTCGGCTGTCAGGCGAGCTGTTGACCAGTCTGTCCGGCTCGATGATGGCCCCTTTTCTCATCCTGTACCTGCATGAGAAGCTGGGCGGCTCCATCATGCTGCCGATGGTGATCGTGGGGCTGCAGCCGCTGACCGACATTGTGGTCACGATGTTTGGCGGCGGCGTCACCGATCGGCTCGGACGCAAACCGGTCATCGTCCTCGCGCTTCTGGTACAAGCGTGCGCGATGGCAGGATTCATGTTCGCCGATTCGGTCTGGGCATTCGCCCTCTTATATATGGCTTTGGGAACGGCCCGCTCCTTTTACATTCCTGCGCAGCGTGCCCAAATTGCGGACACCGTCTCCGATGCGCTGCGGCCGGAAGTGATGAGTTTGCTTTCCACTGCCGGCTATGTCGGCCAAACGATGGGACCGCTTCTGGGTGTGTTGATTTATGCCTATGAGCCCGCCTATCTTTTCGGGATCGACGCGCTGGTGATTTTTCTTTATACGATGCTTGTCTGGCGAAAAACCGGGGAGACAGCACCTCTTGCGGGCATGGAACCGAACGCAGGCCAAAAAAAGCAGCCATTTCCGCAGCCGCGTTTTTCCTTGCGCACCGCGCTGCATGACTACCGCTATGTGCTGCTGTTGATGGCGAGCGCGCTGCCGATCAGCTTCTTTTACGCCCAGACGGAAACGACCTTCCGCCTGTATGTGCAGCAAAGCTTCCCAAACGATGTCGCAGTCATCGCCGGCCTCGCCACCGCCAAAGCCGTCTTGGCCATCTCGCTGGAGCTATGGCTCGTGAAAAAGACCGAGCGCTTGCCGCTGGGCCGCATCGTCATCATCGCAGCGAGCTGTTATGCGGTTGCAGCGCTTGGGTATGGCTTTGCCAAAAGCTTCGCGCTTTTGCTGGTCGCCGAACTGTTCCTGGTGATCGGCGAAGCGATTGGCTTGACCCACTTGCTCAACCATGTCGCCACTGTTGCGCCGATCGATAAACGCGGGCGCTATTTCTCGCTCTATGGGATTCATTGGGATATTTCGCGGACGCTTGGCCCTGTCATCGGCGGGTGGATTTTCATGTACAGCGGAGGGGAGATTTTGTTTGTCATTGCGGCTGTTTTGCTCGTCGGAGGAGGTTTTTTGCAATATTCCTTGGTGAAGCAAAAAACCGTCGACACATGCGAATCTGTCTAGCGGGGCACACTACCGGGAGAGATTCTGGTGCAAGGAGTGTGTCCATTCATGAAACGTTTTGCAATGCTTCTGCTTTCGGCTGTCCTGCTGCTGGTCCAGCCCATCGCATCATCGGCAGCCCCGAACGGCGGAACGTACCATTTCGGCTTCAAAAAAAGCAAGAACGGCCAACTGCCATCGATCACGGAAGAAGGCTTCAAACCGATCATCGACAAGCATGGCGCGGTTTTTCTCGGGGATACGACGAAAAAAGAGCTGTATCTCACCTTTGACAACGGCTATGAAAATGGCTTCACGGCGCGCATTCTCGACACGCTGAAGGAAAAGAAGGTGCCCGCGATCTTTTTCGTAACCGGGCATTACGTCAAGGAACAGCCAGAGCTTTTGAAGCGCATGGTGCAGGAAGGCCATTTGATCGGCAACCACTCGTGGAGCCATCCTGACATGACAACGGTGTCGGATGCCAAAATCAAGGAAGAGCTGGACTCTGTCAAGGAGGCTGTCGCCAAAGTCACCGGCCAGCAGGAGATGGCCTATTTGCGCCCGCCGCGCGGCATTTTCAGCGACCGGACGCTAGCCGTATCCAAAAAGCTCGGCTACACCAATGTGTTCTGGTCGGTCGCATACCGCGACTGGGAAACGAACGCACAGCGCGGGCGGCAGTACGCATTTGATCAGGTGATGGCCCAATTGCACCCGGGCGCCGTCATTCTGCTGCACTCGGTTTCGAAGGATAACACCGAAGCGCTCGCCGGGATCATCGATGCAGCGCGCAAGCAAGGCTACGAGTTCAAAAGCCTCGATCAGCTCGGCAAGGCATCGACGCCGAAAAGCAACTAAGCCAACCGCTTCGGCGGCAACACTTTGACCAGTTCCGAGATCGAGCGTTTACAGAACATGATCGGCAGGTTCTGCTCCTTTGCTTTTACTTTGATGGAAGTCGACAGGTTATGATTCACAAAGTCGGTCAGCACCAGAATCATATTGGTATTGACCGGTATTTTCACCTTTACCTGCGAAGCCTTCCGACCCGTGATATGATTGATTTCCTGAAAACCGTTGCCTTGCAGGAGATCGACGATCCTGCCGAGGCGATCCCCACCGATGATAAGAACGGACGCCATGCTACACACCTCCATGAGTTTTGGGCTCGTTTTCTATGAACACGGCCAGCGGCCAACGTGATTTCCAACCCGGTAACGGAAGCGAGCGGCAGCGATCCCGCTGGCTTCCATACCATTCTCTCCTTTTCCAACAGTAAAATCTTGTTAAAAGTTTAATCCCAACTATTCCGACTTGTCAAGTGAGGATTTGATGTCGGGGAAAGGTGAACACCCACCTCTCAACTGAAATTTCGGGGAAACAAAAAAAGACTCCCATACCGACAGGACGAACATCCATCAGTGATTGGGAGCCTTCGGTTGACCGATCGGCTTTTCCGCTTGTTTTTCGTTGACAAACCTTTTAATTCCTAGTTAATTAGTGTGTTATAAAAAGTACCATGCACCGCATTTTCTTGTCAACGATTATCTGGGCACCTCGCTTACTCCTTCACTTCCACGACCAAATCGATCTCGATCGGATTGTTGAACGGCAGCACCGAGGTTCCGGCAGCGACCCGCGCGTGCCTGCCGCGCTCCCCCATGATTTCAATGAGAAAATCGGAAGCGCCGTTGATGACTTTCGGCTGGTCGTAAAAATCAGGGGCGCTGCTGACCAAGGCGAACAGCTTGACGATCCGCTCGATCCGGTCCAGATCGCCCAGATGTGCCTTCAAGATGGCGAGCAAATTCAGCACCGTAATTTTGCCTGCTTCATATCCTTGCTCGATCGTGACTTGCTCGCCGAGTCGACCGGTATATTTGGGACTTCCACCGATATAGCAGCCGGCTCCCGACGTAAAAATCAGGTTGCCCGTCTGTACGCATGACACATAATTGGCCATCACGGCTGGCGGCTCCGGCAGTTCGTAGCCTAATTCGCGCAAACGCTGTTCCATGTTTGACATGATCGAAGCACTCCTTTTTTCTATTTTGTCGCACATGCCGTTAGTTCTTCGGCAAAATCGGCAGCCGGATGTGGCTCGGACAGGTTTTATCGTGATGGACCGTCTGCAGCGCCACGATCATCTCCGTATCGGACGCGGGGTCATTTCCCGTATTTTGGTTGGGGAAGATCAGGTTTTTGGCGCCGGACATGACGGAGACGCGGATGCGGTGCCCCTTTTTGAACACGTTCGCGACCTTTGTCATCCTAACCTCGCACGCTTCCACCTTGCCGGGTTCAAGCAGCTCGGGCTGCGAATAGGAATGGCGGTATCGCGCGCGAACCATGCCATCGGACAGCCGGATCGAATTGCCCGCCTCGTCCACATCCGTCAGGCGCACGACCCAGTCCGTGTCTTTGGCCGAACTGGCCGCGTACAGCACTGCGCTGATCTCGCCGGCAATCGCCACGTCTTCTTCGAGCGGCGGCGACGTAAAGACGAGCACGTCCTGACGCTCCTCGACCTCGCGATAATTTTCCGGCACGCTGCATTCATTTTCCGTCATGTCGATCAAATACGGTGCCGGGTCCAACGGGTCAAAGCTGTACATGTCCGGCTTTTCCTCCCCCGGTTCCTCGCGGCCAAGCATCCCGTCGCCCGCAGCCGTATTCGCCGCGCCTGTGCTGTGCAAGTAAAACGGCGTGTATACCGCTTCTGCCGGCGGCCAGCTGTCCGACGACTTCCATTCGTTTTCGCCAACCATGTAGTATTCGACTTGCGGCTTGGCGTCCACACCGTTTTCGCAGCCTTTCAAAAACCGGTCGAACCATTGCTGCTGGATCAAGTCGAGATCATAGCGGATCGCGTTGTTGCCGAACGGAATGTTGTGGATTTCGCGTGCGGTGTTGGCCTTGTGATGCCAAGGGCCGAGAATCATCCGGCGATGGTTCCGCTGATGGCGCACAAGCAGGTTCCATGCTTCCGACGTCCCGACGCTGTCATCGTCATACCAGCCGGAGATCAGCAAGGACGGCACATCGATCTGCTCGCCCATGTTCACCCAATCCGACTGCGCCCAAAATTCATCGTAATCCGGATGGCTCATCCATTCGTTCCAAAAATGAATGTCTTTACCCAGCACCATTTTCGGAATATCCTTGATCGGCCGCAGCTTGATGACTTCCTCCCAGTCCGTCCGGTTGGCCGCATCCGGATTTTGGTCCTGCTCTGCCATCATGAACGTCCAGGTCAACACGCCCGAAGGGATCATCCCGTTCGTCCGGGGGATGTCGCCGAACGCGCTGCCTACCGTGACATAGCTGACAATCGCCTTCAAATGCTTGTTGCCGCTCGCCGCAGCCGCCCATTGGACAAAACCGCCGTAAGAGCCGCCGATCATGCCGACTCCGCCGTCCGACCATTCCTGTGCTGCGATCCAGTTTAGCGTATCGTCGCCATCTGCCAGCTCATGGATTTTCGGCACCCAGACGCCTTCCGACTCGCCGCGTCCGCGCGTGTCCTGCACGACCAGCGCATAGCCGCGCTGCACGAACCGCAGCCAGCGGACATCGCCGTTCGCCTTTGTCTTGCGTCCATACGGCGTGCGCACGAGAATCGCCGGGATTTTTTCCCCTGCCGAAAGGTTCTCCGGCAGCCATACTTCTGTTGCCAGCCTGACGCCATCGCGCATCGGGACAAAAACCGTGCCTTGGTGGGCAGCCCTCCCTGCCTCCCGCGACAAGCCCGCCTCCTGCCAAAGCATGAGCGGCGTCAGCGGCTCGTAGCCGTTTTTGATCAGCATCTCGCTGTCACCGCGGCCATTGATGCAGTACCCGATGATCTCCCGCTCGCAAACGACCAGATCGACGGGCATCTTTTCCCCGCGTCTGGCCCATAGCCATGCGGTTTTGGCAACGCCCGCACATTCTCCGTCGATTCGGTCGAAGCGTTGGAAGAGCGCTCCCTCCGAGGTCACAATTTCATCGGCAGCATCCCAATCGATGCTATTGAGCGACGCCTCCTGCGCGGCCAACAGCGCAAGCGGCAAGAGGTAATCCTCTACCTCTCCCGGCTGCCCTTTCGCCGCGAGCAGAACCGTGCCGTTGACAAACGAAACGTCTGCACAATAAATACCGGATTTGTACAAGGAAAAGTCCGATTGCGTAGCACCGCTTGCCGTCATGTCCGCACCCCGCTTTATTTCCACACGCTCGCAAAGACGCGCATCAGATTTTTCCCCAAAATCTTTTCGGCATCGCTCTCGCTGTAGCCGCGCTGCAACAGCTCCGCCGTCAGCGCGGCAAGCTGCCCGTGCCCTTTCACGACATCAAACGGAACGCGCGGAAAACGGGCGATCGTCTCAGGCGATATGTATTTCATGAACGGGTCGCACAGATCGAGCCCCAGACACACATGCTCCACGCCGACCAGCTTGATGATATGCTCGGCATGATCGACCAGGCCCGCGATCGTCGAGCGTTCGTCCGTATCCGCCGTAAACATGCTGGCTGCATTCAGCCCGATGACGCCGTTCGTCGCTGCAATCGCCCTGATTTGCTCGTCTGTCAGGTTGCGCGACGAGTCTGTAATGCTGCGCGCATTGGAATGCGAGGCGATCACCGGCTTTTCGCTGAACGCGATCACGTCCCAAAAGCCGGAGTCGTTGATGTGGCTCACATCGATGGCAATGCCAAGCCGCGCTGCCTCCTCGAGAATTTGCACGCCAAACGCGGTCAATCCGCCCTCTTTGCCTTCCTTCACTTTTGAATAGTGACTGCCGTCCGCAGCATAGTTGCGGCGGCTCCACGTGAGCCCGATGCTGCGCACACCCAGCTCGTAAAAGGTGCGTACCAAAGTGAGATCATCGCCGATCGGCTCCACGCCTTCGAGCGACAGGACAAAGCCCAGCTTGTTTTCCGCGACGGCCCGCTCGACATCCTGCATCGTCCGGCAAATCATGAGGCGATCCGGCGACTCGGCCACCTCGGCATGCAGCGCCGTTATTTGATTCAGCGCCTTGCGCAACCCCATTTCCGGCAAAAACTCTGATTCCACAAATACCGCCGCCACGATTGTCTTGACGCCGCCGCGCACAAACTCCGGCAAGTAATCGCTTTCAATCACACGCGTGCGTCCGCGCTTGCGCTGGATCTCCACGTCCATCAGCAAATCAAAGTGCGCATCCGCCACCAGCGCACGCGCATGAATCCGTCCTGCTGCTTCCTCCCAGTGCTTTTCCATTCTGTCCCCTCCTATAAATAGCTTTCGATATTTTGGCGCAGCCGCACCAGCCACGATACCAGCAAGGCACGCTCCTGCTCCGTGAAATTGGCCAGCAGCTTCTCCTCAAAGCTGCGAAAGATGCCCCACACCTGCTCATCAAAAAAGCGGCGGCCTTTGGCGCTGAGGTAAATCCGCTTGGCCCGCCCATCCTCCGGGCAAACCATCCGGTCGATCAGCTCTTTTTTCTCCAGCTGCTCCAAAAGGCTGGTCATGGAAGAGCCTTTGATCCCGAGCTTTTGCTGCAGTTCGCTCTGGGTCAGCCCGTCCGTTTTTTTCAGAAAATGCAGCACGCCGAACTGGGCAACGGTGATGCCGTACTTTTCCAATTGCAGATTGTGGGCGTTCGTCAGCAGATTGGCGAGCTGCTTCAGCTCCAGGCTGGTCAATTCTTCTGTGATGTGATCCGCTTTCTTGGATGGCAACCTGCTCTCTCCTTTTTCGCAAATTACTTAGAATTCTAATTAATTGAGCCGATTATAGCAAAATGCGTCTTTTGCTGTAAAGGCATCTTGTTTTAAAATTTCGATAATTTTCAATTCAAATCTTTTGCACCCTTCCGCAATTTTCTATAATAAAGGTAACTCTACAAGCTACGAGGCGAACCTACCATGAACCTAGATCAGATCGAATCGTTTCTCTGTGTCGCATCGACCGGCAGCTTCAGCAAAGCCGGTGAATTTCTCTACCTCACCCAACCGTCCGTCAGCTCGCGCGTGCAATCGCTGGAAACCGTGCTGGGAACCGTCCTCTTTGAGCGCTCAGGCAAAATTGTCGTTTTGACCGAGGAAGGCAAGGCCTTTCTGCCGTATGCCGAAAAAGTCATGCAGCATATGAACGACGGCCGCCTCGTCCTGCAGCAAATGAAAAACGCCGTGGAAGGGGAGCTTCGCTTCTGTTCCGTCATGACCGCCGCCAACCATCTGCTGCCTACACTGCTCGCGGACTTCCATCGGCGATACCCCAAGGTGCGGCTCATTGTGCATACCGGCCACTCCCACCAGGTTGTCGACATGGTGCTCAACTGCGAGGTTCCGTTTGGCATCTCCCGGAATGTCGACCATCCCCAGATCGAAAACCGGCATCTCATGAGCGACGAGATGCTTTTGGTCGTGCATCCCGATCATCCGCTCAGCAAGCTGGACGTGGTCACGCCGGAGCAAATCGCGGCAGAGCCGTTCATTTTGTTCAACCGCGGTTCGCAAGACTGGATTTTGGTGAAAGAGGCGTTTGACAAGCAAGGGCTTACTCTCAACATCGTCATGGAAGTGGACAATTTCGTGCTGGTCAAGCAGATGATCAAGGCCCGGGTCGGCATCGCGTTTTTATCCCAGTATGCGGTAAAAGACGAGGTGGCGAGCGGGCAATTAAAAACGATCGCCATCGCCGGAATGCCCAAAATCAAGCGCAACTTCGAGATCATTGCGCTGAAAAACCGCAAGACGACCGGGATCGCGCATCTGTTCAAGGAGTTTTTGCTCAGCCACGCCGATGAGTAAAGGGGAGGTTTTCACCTCCCCCGTTTGCGCTGCCTGCTATTCTTTATAGCCCCATTTGAAATCGATAAGCCACACGCTGCGCGGCGGGTGTATCTCAAGGATGTAGACGTGGCGCGAAAGACGTTCCCCTTTTTTGGCACCGCCTCTGCTGGCAGGGACAAAGGCATCGCTTCACTTTTTGCCCCAAATCCCTTCGCTGCGGTGATACGACTACTGCTCACCTTCTCGTTGGTGGGATGAAGGGAAAATATTCATGACTGGATAAAAGACAAAAGCAAAGAAAAGGCTGCCGATTCTATCAGCAGCCTTTTTGCGCATACGTCTGTTTCTATTGCTTCAAATATCTTCCCGTGATCGACTGCTCCGCATGGATAATTTGCGTCGGTGTGCCCTCGAACACCACTTGGCCGCCCTTGCTGCCTCCGTCCGGTCCCATATCGATGATCCAATCCGCTTGGCTGATCACATCGAGGTTGTGCTCGATGACGATCACCGTGTTGCCGGCATCCACGAGGCGGTTCATGATCCCGAGAAGGTGGCCGATATCTGACATATGCAGGCCGGTCGTCGGTTCGTCCATCACGTAGATGCTGCCTTTCTTATGCAGCTCGCTCGCCAGCTTGATGCGCTGGCATTCCCCGCCCGAGAGCGTGCTGAGCGGCTGGCCGAGTGTAATATAGTTCAGCCCCACATCACTCATCGCCTGGAGCTTGCGCACAACTTCTTTTAGCTGGAAAAACTCCAATGCCTGCTCCACAGTCATCTCCAGCACTTCTGCAATTGACTTGCCGTTCAGCTTGTACGCGAGCACCTCTTCCTTGAACCGTCTGCCTCCGCACACTTCACATGGCAGCTTTACGCTGTCAAGGAATGCCAGGTCTGTATATACAACACCAAGCCCTTGGCAATTTTCGCAAGCCCCTTTGGAGTTAAAGCTGAACAAGCCTTGGTTGACCTTGTTCGCCGAAGCAAACGCCTTGCGTACATCATCCATAATGCCCGTGTATGTCGCGGGATTCGAGCGTGTGGATACCCCTATCGCCGATTGGTCGATGACGATCGCATCCGGATGCTGACGGAGGAATACTTCGTGAATCAGCGTACTTTTGCCCGAGCCGGCGACACCCGTAACCACGGTCAGCACGCCGGTTGGAATATCGACACTCACGTTTTTCAGGTTGTGCAAGGTGGCATTCTGGATGGACAGCTTGCCGGACGGCTGTCTGCAATCGTGCTTCAACTGGAGCGGCCGCTTCATATGGGTGCCTGTCAGCGTACCTGACTCCAGCAAGCCCTGGTAGCTTCCTTCATACACGATGGTACCGCCGCGGCTGCCGGCATGCGGCCCGACGTCGACGATATGATCCGCCACCTTGATCACATCGGGATCATGCTCGACGACAATTACGGTATTGCCCTTGTCGCGCAGCTTCTGAAGCAACCCGTTTAACCGGTGGACGTCACGGGGATGCAAGCCAACACTTGGCTCATCGAAAATGTACGTGACATCCACCAGACTGCCGCTCAAATGCTTCACCATCTTGACGCGCTGCGACTCGCCGCCGGACAACGTATCCGTCTCACGATCCAGCGTCAAGTAGTCAAGCCCGATATCCACCAAATGCTGCAACCGTTCCGTCAGCGATTTGACGATCGGCACGGCGATCGCGTTGTCTATTTCCCGAATGACGCGGATTAGCTCTCCGACCTCCATGGAGGACATCTCCGCGATGTTGAGCCCATTGATCCTGCAGCTGAGCGCGGCCTGACTCAGCCTCGCGCCGCGGCAGCTTGAGCAAGGCCCCTCGGAGATGTACGGCATGACAGCTTTTTGTGTGCGTTCGGACTTTGTCTTCACATCCTGCTTGATGTACTTGTTGGTAAACTTCTCGATGGCGCCTTCCACTGTAATATTTACCGTCTTCCCGCCGAACTGCGTCTCCACTTTCTTCGCCTTGCCGTACAGCAGCTGCTCCAGCTCTTCATCCGAAAAATCGCTCAGCTTTTTGTCGAGATCGTAAGACCCAGCCTGTACGAGCATCGACCAATCCCATCCGCCCACCGTATAATCCGGCAGCATGATTGCCCCTTCATTCAACGATTTGGACCTATCCAGCGCCTTGCTCATATCAACGCCTAATTTGCGGCCGAGCCCGCTGCACTCGGGACACATGCCTTGCGGGTCGTTAAACGAGAACATGTTCGCTTGTCCCACATAAGGCTGACCCACCCGGGAAAAAAGCAGACGGAGAATGGGAGAAATATCGGTAATCGTGCCCATCGTGGAATGGGAACCGCCGCCCAGCCGCTTTTGATCCACAATGACAGCCATGCTCAAATTCTCGATCGCGTCCGTATCCGGCTGCGGGTAGCGGGGCAGGAAAGTGCGCACGAACATGCTGAAGTTCTCATTCAGCAGGCGCGTAGATTCTGCGGCGATCGTATCGAAGACGATCGATGACTTGCCGGACCCGGATACCCCGGTGAAAATCGTGATCTTCCGCTTGGGAATGCGCAAGGAAACGTTTTTGAGATTGTTTTCTCTCGCACCCGAGATGACGATATACTCCTGATTCGATTCGCTCATCCTTACCATCCTCTCGATCGTATTCATTTCTACCCTATTTACATTGTACCATTCATCGTGCCTGGTAAGACGGGGGGAGAACTTGTAACTGTCGCATCGACAACAGAAAGAAGTATACTAACGGAAATGGTAATCATAACCACAACGCAAGGAGAAAGATATGAAAAAAAGTTTCCTGACCGCAATAAGCCTGCTGATCATGATGAGTATATTGACAGGTTTCCAGGCTACATCAACCAAAACGTTGCAACAGTCATTGGAAGCCACCCTTGTTCCTGTCTCTGAAATGGAGCTTCCTGCAAAAACCATCATCGGATTCGGAGAAGCTACGCATGGTAACAAGCAATTCACTACGCTAAAGTTAGCGATTTTTAAACATCTGGTGGAAAAGCAAGGATTTCGCGTATTTGCTATCGAAGGTGATTTCGGCGGAGGACAAAAGGTCAATGACTATATTTTAGGCGGCAGCGGAACGGCGCAAGCTGCTGCAAAGTCAATCGGATTTACGATTTACAATACGGAAGACATGGCAGCCCTACTATCCTGGATGCGCTCCTTTAATGAACAGCGGAATGCAAACGATCAAATTCATTTTTATGGCTTTGACATGCAACGCTATGACAATAACAAAAATGGGCTATTCTCTTATGTAAAAAAGGTTGATCCGACACTTGCCTTCACGTATGAGATTGCTCTAACGAATCTGAATGATAAAACAGTGTATGATCAAAAGCTGGCCACCGTACAATCTGCACTCTCCCATCTGAAAAACTTGATGGTTCGGATGAAAGAAAACAAATCCGTTTATACCGCAAAAAGCACTGAAAAAGAATATGAGCTGGCTCTAGCCTATGCCGAGGCAATCAGGCAAAATGCTACACTGCGCGGTTCAAATGCGAATTATAGCAATGCCCGTGATTTCTTTATGGCGGAAAACGTGAAATGGATTTTATCTTTTGAACAGAAACATTACGGTCGTAAAAACATTTTCATAACAGGACATAATGGACACATTGAAAAAACTTCCACATCCATTGGAATGAAAACCTGCATGGGCGCGTATCTCGCCAAAGCCTTTGCGGACCACTATTACGCGATCGGAAGCGAATTTTACGAAAGCTCCTTCCTTGCAAATGACGCTGCTACCGGTGAACGAAAGGAGTTTACTGTAAAAAATAGCGGGAACGAACGGCTCGCTGTTCTTTTTGCACAAACGAACATGAAGGATGGATTCCTTGACTTTGCCAAGGCAAGAAAAGATGAAAATTTCAGCGCATATGTAAATCGGGTTCAGCCCATCAGTGCAATCGGTGCAGACTTCAGCAGCTTGTATGGAAGCTTTGAAAAGCTGCATACGTTGCAGATGGCTCCAGCAAAAGCTTTTGATGGTCTCATTTTCGTGCGGACAGCTACTCCGTCGGTCATGATCAAAGAGTAAAAAAGCGCCCGGTCAACCCGGACGCTTGTCTGCATGGACTCCTATCGTTTCGTAACGACAATCAGGTAAACATTCCCTTCGTCGTTGGTCCACAAATTCACATGATCTGTGCTTGTTACATCTTTTTCTGGCAAATCAGACCCGTTGTAGTATTTCACTTTCGCATTCGGGTCCAGCTTGAGGCTGGTTGACGTGTTGTTGTAAAATACGTATTTATCGCCATTCACACGCGATTCGATACCGACAAAAGATGCGTTGTCCACGGTCATTTTGCCTTTTGCAGCTACATCAACCACTTCGCCATCACGGTTTAGCGTAAGCGTTGCGTATTCGAACTGATCGATTCCTGTCAGCGAGGCGGTCTCGCTCACATCGTAAACTTTCCCGTTTACTGCGATTTGTGCGGATGTGATCGAACCGTTTTCGCCTTTCACTTCCACGGTATCGACGACACCGCTGACGGTTTGCACGTCGCTTGCGATTGCCTTCACTTTGCCACTGTTGTTCAGTGTCAGCGTATACTCTTTGTCATTCGTGTCGGCATCAGCATCGATTGTTACGCCTGACAGCAGCTCATACACCTTGTTGTTGATCGTTACTTTTTTACCCGAGATCGCGGTCACATATCCGGTTACGGTCTGCTTTTCCGCAGTCAGTTCAACAATTTCATTGGTACCCAGATTGTATTTCCAAGTCGTGATGCGGTAGCCGGCAAGCTGATCCGCTTTCAGAGTGGTAGCGGATACGCTCTGGCCATCGATCGTCAGCTTGGCTGAAGCAGGAATGCGATAGGTGGTTCCGGCTACCTTGATTGTAGCGGGCGTTGCCGGGCTGCCTGCGACATATGCCGTTGAACTGTCGACTACTTGATTGGTGGTGACACCGGTACCCTGTTCGATTTTGCTCACATTTCCATCCTGATCAAACGTCAGAATCGCGATGCTGCCATCTTTCAAGTCGCCCAATTCCGATACTTCATCCTCATCCACGTACAGCTTTGTATCCTCGAGTACATCGTATTCATAATCACCAAAGCTGATCAAGTTGTCATTCGTATCAATGTGAATCGGTTCGGTAACGCTCAGTTTGGTATACGTCACTGCGGATACCTTGCCATCTACATTCAGCGTCAGCTTCACGAGATCGCCTTTTTCAATGTCAGCGAATGTACCTGCTTTTTCATCTGCAAGCGGGTGGTCTTTCACCTTGATCGTTGCATCGCTTGCGAGCTGATACGTCTCGTTATCCACAACAATCTCTTGTTTTGGATTCGTTCCGCTTACCGTCGAGGTTTTTTTCACGATTCCCGATGCCTCGTTTTGCGAGATGGTGATGGACGACACTTTGCCGTCTTCATCCAGGACCGCTACGAACTTTTGCCCGATTTGCGAACTCGTCACTTTGACGCCGCTCTCCACCTCAAGCACGGTTTCTTTCCCGTTTACGATCGCTTTGAATTTTCTTTCGTCCCCGACTGCTGTCGTGAAGTTGAGACCCGTTTTGATAACGCCCTCCATGATGCGGGCATCCGCCGTCACCACGTTCAGGAAGGCTGCTTTTCCGTTTTTCACGACATACTCGACTTGTGCGCCAACCACGATGTTGCCGAATACTTGCGCGTTCGACGCGATCGCCACTTCTTTGTCCTGACCTACGATCTTCAAGGTATTGGCAGACTTGTCGTAAGCGGCAACCGCCCCTTTGACGACCGAAAGCTTCTGGATGGTTCCGGTCGCATTACCGTCTTTGTCATAGTAAGCGCCGTTTGCATAGACAGACGTCTCCATGAAACGATCGGTGAACGCTGCTACCAGATCACGCTTGGCAGCCGTAGTTGGAGCGGTTGTCGTGTCATAAATCCCGACCTTGTTCGCTTCCAGCAAATACGGCAGGTACCACTGTGCCGATTTCGCAGGCGTTACGTCGATTTTCAAGCCTTGTACGAAAACCGTTACTGCTTCCGCCACGTTAACGGTATTGTTTGGTTTAAAGGTGCCGTCCGGATAGCCTTTGATGATTCCTTTGGAAACGGCCAGATTGATATAACCGGATGCCCAGTGATCCCGCGGCAAATCTTTGAACATGGTCGCACCTTGGCTGAGTTTCACTTGCTCATCCGTATACCCCATCGCGAGTACGGCAATTTTGGCAAATTCAGCGCGGGTTACTTCTTTTTGCGGTTTAAACGTTCCATCCGTATAGCCTTTCAGCACACCTGCATAATTCAGTTTCAGGATGGCATCTTTGTTCGCATTTTGCGCAATATCAGATAGCGGGAGTGCGTTTGCTGCCATGCCTGTGTTCGAAACTGCCAAGGTTGAAGCGAGCACCGCTCCGGCTATCACTTTTTTAAACGCTTTTGTGGAAAGTGCATGATTGTTTTGCAAGGAAATACCTCCATCAACATCGTAGTGGTTTGGATCGTACGCGACGTACTTTTCGACGCAGGTTTCTGCCGAAGAGTTGCAGCAATTTCGCGCGTTTCCTTGCTCCAAATTTTTCAAGCGCTGTCTACAGCGGCTTCACACATGAAACAGCGGCGACCTAAGGCTCGAAAACAAAGTTAAATATCCATGCAAGCCCTTATCATTTTTGCTTCTCTATGAAATTCGTTTCGTTCCAGTTCCTCACATATCATCAGTAAAGAATTAGAATCCTGCGTACATTCAGCTTGATAGTCACGGATGAATGCAAGTTTCGTTTCTAACAATGCCGATTCGAAAAATGATTCCAACTGATTGGACAGATCACCAGGCAGTCCTCTTCTTTGAGCCCAAGGATGAGGATTCACTCCAATGTTATTTTGCAGTGGAAGAATGCCAAGCGTATCTCTTGTGCGCAAAACAACTTTTTTGCTCCTTTCCGCTCTAATTTCTTGAATATACCGATATGGATGTATGATTTCAGGGAAATTGAACCGATCCTGAGCGCTTTTCTTGACAAGCTCTTTTTGTTCAAGCCATAATCCATGGTCAAAGTAGTCAGTGCTTTTATCCTCTGATTCTTTTTTACAATGCTCTGCATATTCTTCTTCATTATCAAAATCGGAAACTAACAACATCTCATGGTTTAGCTGCAACCAAAGAAAGTCCCGAATATTTCTTGCAACAATTCGTACGTTTCTTGTTGCATCAAGATTCATAGGGAACACACCTATAACAGGAGCATGATCAAGATCCTCCTGCAGCCCAAAATCGGTCAGCAAAGCAAAATGTTCCCCGTCACATCCAGTATTCGCAAAAATATACGAATCGAGAGGAGTAAACAAAAAAGGACGAGAATCACATTGAGGTAACCGGCAAACACCTCTTTGCATACTCGCCCTTCCCTATATTGTCTTCTTACTCTCCCCTCAACTCTTCGCCGGCAGCGTGATCGTAAAGCTGGTTCCGGCGCCTTCCTTGCTTTCCACGCGGATTTTGCCTTCGTGAGCTTCCACGATCCATTTGGCGATGGAGAGGCCGAGTCCGGTTCCCTCTTCGGCGCGGGAGCGCATTTTATCGCCGCGGAAAAATCGGTCGAACACAAAGCCAAGCTCTTCCTGCGAGATGCCGATGCCGGTGTCGCTGACGATGATCGTAATCCAGTTGCCCTCGCGTTTGCAGCTGACGGTGATCTGTCCGGTTTCCTGGGTATATTTCAACGCATTGTCCAGCAAGATGACCATCAGCTGCTGAAGGCGTTCCTCGTCGCCCATGATTTCGAGCGGCTCCTCCACATCGCGCTTCATGGTGATTTCCTTAAGCTCGGCCAGCTGCGAGAAGGTGCGAATGCTTTTTTGCACGATCTCATCCAGCCGCACGCGCTGCTTCAAAATTTGCAGCTCGTTGGAATCGGAGCGGGCCAATGTCAACAGGTCGGTCACCAGCTTGGTCAAACGCTTTGTTTCCTGCATGCTGGCCGAAATGGTCTCGCTTTCCTCTTCAATCGTATGGTCGGGGTTGCGGAACAGCCGCTCCAGATTGAGACGGATGACGGATAATGGCGTGCGAAGCTCATGCGAGGCGTCCGCGATGAATTGCTGCTGCTTTTCCCACGACTGCTGGATCGGCACCAAGGCGCGCTTGGCCAAAAACCGTCCGGTGACGATGGCGATGATGATGCTGACAAACCCGCCGATGCCGAGCACGTACAAGAGAAGGTCGAGCATTTTTTGCTCGGGCTCCAGATTGTAGACCAGCTGGACCTTTTCGACCTTTTGCAGCTGTCCTTCCGTAAAGATGACCCGGTTGGCCATGATCGTGCAGATGCGGTAAGGCTGCCCGTCGATCACCTTCGTTGTGATCCCAAGCTCATTGTCTTCCGGTTTGAACTTGGGGATGTCGTCGTTTTCGATCATTTCGCCGAAGGCTTTGGCCAAAAACTGATCGTGCGGCCCCCAAAACAGGAAGACGATGCGCCGGTCGACGTCACCGAAGCGCTTGCGTTCCAGCTTGAGGTGGGACAGCGGAGCGGACGGCATCGGCCCTTGCGGCGCAGGCCCCTGGTTCATCTGAAAAACGGCCCGCTGCAGCTCCCTGTCCACCTGTGAGTACAGATTGTATTGCATGGAAAAGTAGAGCGCGCTCCCCAACCCGTACAAGAGCACCATGAATACGATGACGTTGAGGATCACGAGGCGATTCTGGGTTTTCTTAAACATTCTCTTTTTTCCCTTTAAGGATATAGCCGACGTTGCGCACAGTCCCAATCAGGTTGTCGCAACCGAAATCGCTCATTTTTTTGCGCAAATAATGCACATACAGATCGACGACGCCGTAATTGGCCTCGGAATCGATGCCCCAGACGCGGTCGAAAATTTGCTGCCGCGTGAGAATCTGCTCTTTGTTATGCAGCAAATATTTCAGCAGCTCGAACTCTTTGCTGGTCAGCTTCATCGGCGTCTCGCCGACATACCCGTCGTATTCGTTCACTTTCAGCGTGATCGGGCCGTAGGTCAGTTCGCCCTCGGTGCTGATTTTGCCGTTGCGGCGCAATAAGGCCCGTGTCCGCGCCAGCAGCTCTTCGACCGCGAACGGTTTGACCAGGTAGTCGTCCGCCCCGGCGTCAAGGCCCTGGACGCGTGCGTCCACGCTGTCCTTTGCCGTCAGAAACAGCACCGGCGTAGACACACCCTTGCTCCTCAGCTTTTTGACGATGGTCAAGCCGTCCATGCCCGGCAGCATGATATCGAGCACCAGCAAATCATAAATGCCGCGCTCCGCCAAATAGAAGCCTTCATCGCCTCGCTCGGCTCTGTCGA
This sequence comes from Brevibacillus fluminis, assembly GCF_052072235.1. GTDB lineage: Bacteria > Bacillota > Bacilli > Brevibacillales > Brevibacillaceae > Brevibacillus_D > Brevibacillus_D fluminis_A. The sequence goes on from NZ_CM125436.1 coordinate 4,553,826, forward strand.
CCTGATAGCCTTCCTCCTGCAGCACACTGCTCACTGCCGCCAGAAGATGACGATCATCCTCCACTGCGAGAATCCGCATATGTCTCCCTCTTTCGTGTCAAAAATGGAATTCGCGCAACCCGGCTGAGTCGAATTGCGATGTCATCTAAAATGGAATACACAACCGGAATGACGACAAGTGTCAAGAGCGTGGAAAACGTCAATCCGCCGATCACGACCGTCGCCATCGGTGCCTGGCTTTCGCCGCCTTCGCCGAGGCCAAGCGCGAGTGGGAACAGCCCCAGCACGGTACAAAGCGTCGTCATCAAAATCGGACGCAAACGGATCGATGCCGCCCGCAAGATCGCTTCCTTGCGAGCCAAGCCTTCTTCCCGCCGCAAAATATTCGTAAAGTCGATCAGCACGATCGCGTTGCGAACCACAATCCCCGCGAGCAAAATGATCCCGATGTAAGCGGGGACGCTGAGCGAGCGACCGGTAATCCACAAGCTGAAGCTGGCCCCAAAGAACGACAGCGGCACAGACAGCATGATCGACAGCGGATAGACCAGCGACTCAAACTGGGCGGCCAAAATCATGTACACCAGCAAAATCGCCAGCAAAAAGGCCATGATCATGCCATTCGTCGATTCTTGCAGCTGCCGGTTTTGCCCCTGCTGCTCGATGACATAGCCAGGCGGAAGCGGGAACGACTCAACCACCTTGTTGATCCCCTGCGTGACGCTGCCGAGGTCTTTGCCCGGTGCCAGCATCGCGGTCACATTGACGATCCGCGCCTGGTTGTATCGGGAGATCGAGAGCGGCCCGTCTTCAATCGACACTTTGGCCACATCCTTGACCTGAACCTTCTCGCCTTTGCTCGTCGTCATCAGCAAGTTTTCGATGTCCTGCATATTGGTGTCGTGGTCTTTTTCATAGGAAACGGTGACATCGACCTCTGTTCCGCCTGTCTCATATTTCGTCGCAACCGTATCGCGCAAAGCGGTCTGGATGGTGGACGACAAGAGCGACTGTGTCACGCCAAGCTCTGCCGCGCGCACCCGGTCCAGCACCACCTGGATTTCCGGGCGCGAGTCTTCGAGCGTATTGTCCGCCTCGCGAACGCCGTCCACGTCGCTGATCGCATTCGTCAGCCGTTCGGCAAGCTCGCGCAACGTAGTCTCATCGTTGCCGCGCAGCGCATAGGAGATCGGCGCATTGCCACCGCCCCCGCCTTGTCCGCCGCCACCGCCAAGTCCGGGGAGAGAAGCGCCGCCCGCCTCGCTGACCCGCAGACGCGCGCCTGGGAACCGGTTCAGCTTTTGCCGGACCTCTTCGACGATCTGGGCTGTCGAGCGCTGCCGCTCATTCTTGCCTTTCAGCAAAAGGAGAAAGGAGCCTTGCGAGCTTTGTGCGTTGTTGCCGGGACGCGTCGCATTGCCGCTGCCGAGGCTGGAATACACGGTTTTGACCTCGGGAATCTTGGCGATCATCGCATGCGTCTGATTCATCACATCCCGCGTCTGCTCCAATGTCGCGCCGTTTGGCAGCGAAATGGAGATATTCACCTGGCCTTGATCAGATTGCGGAATGAACTCGGAGCCGATCAGCGGCACGAGACCTACACCCGCGACCAACGTCGCCAATCCAATCATTACCACAGTTTTACGATGGCCCAATGACCACGAAAGCATTCTTCGATAAGCCTGCGTGCCTTTCCCTTCCTGATGCTCCGCCTTGACCGGCGCCTTCAGCCGCTTTCGCGACCATTTCACCGCAAGCATCGGGGTGACGGTCAGCGACACGACGAGCGACGCCAAAAGCGAGAAGGATACGGTCACGCCCAAATCTTTAAACAGCTGCGCGGTCACGCCTTCGACGAAAACGATCGGGAAAAACACCGCGACCGTCGTGATCGTCGCCGCGATGACCGGCATCGCCACCTCGCGCGTCCCTCTGACAGCGGCTTCGCGGATCGGCATGCCCAGCTCCCGCTGCCGGTGGATATTCTCCAATACGACGATCGCATCGTCGACAATCATCCCGATCCCCAACGTCAAGCCGCCGAGGCTCATCGTGTTGATCGACATGTTGGAGAAATACATCAGCGTGAACGTCCCGATGACCGAGATCGGAATCGCTGTCGAGATGATCAGCGTATTGCTGATGCTTTTTAAGAAAAACCAGATGATCAAAATCGCCAGAAGCCCGCCGATCAGCATATCGTGCTCCAGCGTCGAGATGGAGGAGCGGATGAACTGGGATTGGTCGGAGATGCTCAAGACATTGAAATGAACCGGCATCTCGGACTTCAGCTGCGCAAGTTCCGCGTGTACACCGTCCGCTACCGCCACCGTATTCGTGCCGGACTGCTTCATGATCGTCACGGCAACCGATGGCTTGCCATCCAGTTTGTTTTCAACAGATACTTCCTTGTACCCTTCCTGTACGACCGCAACATCCTTGAGAAAAATCTTCCCGTCGCCTTTCAGCGGAATGGATACGTTGCGGATGTCATCGACCGAGGCGAACTTGCCGATCGAACGGACGGTATAGGTTACGCCGCCCTCGGTCACGTTGCCGCCGGCAGCGTCGAGGTTTTGGTTTTTCAGCTGCTGGTTGATGTCCGCCAGCGTCAGGCCGAATTGCTCCATTTTGCTTTTGTCGACCTGGATGCGGATTTCGCGGTCCAGTCCGCCGGATACCGTCACCGATGCGACGCCATTGACTCGCTCCAAAAACGGAACCATCTGGTCGACCACCGTCGACTTCAGCTGGTCCGCTCCCATATCAGCAGAGATCGCCAGCGTCAAAACCGGCGCGCTGTTCGGATCAAAGCGGGTGACGGTCGGCGACTCCAGATCGTCCGGCAGCTGGCGTTTGGCCCGCTCCACCTTTTGCGTAATGTCCGCAACCGCCTGATCGAGATCGGCGCCATAATCGAACTCCACAATTACCTGTGAGGAGCCTTCGCGTGATGTGGAACGAACCGACTTGACGCCGGCCACCGTCGAGACAGCTTGCTCCAGCGGCTTGGTGACCAGATTGGTCATCTCCTCGGGACCGACCCCGGCATAACTGGCAGAGACCGCTACCGTCGGGATTTCAATTTTCGGATACAGATCGATCGGGATTCGCTCCAGGGACATGATCCCCAAAATAATGGCGATGAGCACAGCCATCATGATCGTGACGGGACGGCGAATGGCAAAATCAGAGATATGCATCGCGCTTCACCTAGCCTTTTTTCCAGCCTTGGGATTCACCATTGCCCGATGCCCCTTGCTGTCCTTTTTTGCCCGATTTTTCTTTCTCCGTCGACTTTTCCGGCTGATTGGGATCGATGACGACCACGGCTGTGCCGTCCGCGAGCGTATTTTGCCCTTTGACCACGACTTCCTGGCCTTCCGTAAGGCCCGAGAGAACCTCCATCTGCTTGCCGTCCGAATCTCCCGCCTGGATGGTAACCTGCTTGGCTTTTTCCCCGTCCACCACGTAGACGAAATATTTCTGTTCCTTCATCATGACCGCTTCGCGCGGCACGACCATCGCCTTGCGCTTCTGGCCGGCGATGTCGAGCGAGGCGACCATTCCGTCTTTCGCGCGCAAATCGGCATTGTTCACCGCGATTTCCACCGGATACATCTTGCTGCTGTCCGCGATCGGGCTGACCGATGAGATGGTGCCCTTCACCGTTGTATTAATCGCGGGGATTTTGACTTCCACTGCCTGATCATTATGTAAAAGTCCCACTTGCGTTTCACTGACTTGCGCATTCACTTTCATGCTTTGCAAGTTGACGATTTGGGCGACGACCGTATTGGTGCCAACCGTATTGCCGATCGACACCGGCAAATTTCCGACGATTCCGTCAATGGGCGCCGTGATCGTCCGGTTGCCGTAGTTGTATTTGGCGAGCGCATAATCCGCCTCGGCCTGCTTCAACGCCGCCGCTGCGGAGTCGAGCGATGATTGAGTCGGGCCTTTCTTGTCTTCCTTGAGCTTCTGGACCATGTTATCCAGGGCGGTCACGGCGCTGTTGTAGGCCAATTTGGCTTTCTCCACATCAGCGGTGGACACTGCGCCTTCCTTGAACAATTTTTGCGTGCGGTCAAGGTCCGTTTTTGCCGCATCCGCTTTTCGCTGCGCGTCTGTGAGCGAGTTTTGGGTTTGGGCGATCGTTTCTGCCGGCGTCCCTTCGGTCGAAGCGTTATACTTCGCCTTTGCTGCCATATAGGCTGCCTCGGAACGCTGCAGCTGGATGTTCAGCTCTTCCCCTTCAAGGGTGATGAGCGGCTGCCCCGCCTTCACCTGATCGCCGATTTTGACCAAAATTTGCTGAATCCGCCCCGAAGCCTTGGGATTCACATCGACCCGCTGGCTCGCTTCCAGACGTCCGCTCAGTGTGACGCCCATAGCAAAATCTTCATTGTTCACCTTCTTCACCTCGACAGGCACCGCCCGCTGCGCTTGTCCTGTTCTTCCTCCCGCAGCTTGCTGCTTGCCGGAGCACCCCGATAACACCGCAAGAATTGTGACGCACACAGCCACCACTTTCATTTTGCTCGGACTCAAGCTGGCTTCCTCCCCATTTTTTCAAATACGCGTTTTTCCTTCTAGTAAAGCACTCCATCTTTAGAACCAGATTTGAGAATAGAACAAAAAGGAAGCAGGACTAGGTAATCAGCACACACCCGCCTGCTTGCTCTTTTTTGCCTGCCGTTTCTTTACTCGGTTACGGTTCGCATCCTGCTATTCCTGCGTGCTGGCCTTCTGCATCTCCTTCTTGCGGCCGTCCTTACGATCGAACTTCTTCTCCACAAACCGGTTGATGCGGTCAGCCAGCTCCGACTTGATTTGATTCGCTTTTTCCTGTGTCAGTTCACCGCTTGCGACTGCCTCATCCAGCGTTTTCGTGCGCTGGGCGATCAAGAGCTTGACGACGTCATCTTTGGTAACGCCTTGTGCCTGTGCGACTTCCGCCAGCGATTTGCCCGCCTTCAGCTGTTCCTTCAATTGGTCGGCATCCAGCTTCAGCAATGCCAGCAGCTCCGCATTGTTGCGCAGGCCGAAACCTTTGCCGTGCATGCGGCCATCGTGCTTGCTCTCAATGAATTGCTTGATTCGCTGGGCTGAGTTTGCCTTGATCCGATCGGCCTGCTCAATCGTCAGCTTGCCGTTCTTCACAGCTTCCGCCAGCTTCTGATCGCGCTGTTTGGCAAGCAGGCTGGTGAGCGCGTCCGTGGAGACGCCTTGCGCCTGCGCGATTTCAGCAAGCGACTTGCCCGCTTTCAACTGCTCGTGCAACTGATTCGCATCGAGCTTCAATAGAGCCAGCAGCTCGGCGTTGTTCACGAACCCTTTGCTGAAACCTCTTCCATGACCATGATCGCCAAGCTGGACGCCATCATGCTTGCTCACTACCATTTTCTCGATTTTATCGGAAAGCTTTTCTTTTGCTTGATCCGCTTTTTCCTGTGTCAGCTTGCCGCTTGCGACCGCTTCATCCAGCGCTTTGGTGCGCTCGGCGGTGAGCAGTTTGACAACCTCATCCGTGGCGACACCTTGCGCGCTCGCCACATCTGCGAGCGATTTGCCCGCCTTGAGCTGCTCCTTGAGCTGATCGGCATCCAGCTTCAGCAATGCCAGCAGCTGGGCATTGTCGAGTTTGCCAGCGTGCACGCCTTTTTCGGCTTTCCAACCATTCATCACAACTTTGTGCGCTGTCGCCGTTTGGGTGGTGGTTGATGTCGCGGCGAAAGCACTGCCGATGCTTCCGATGCTGAGTACTGCGGCAACAGCACTCATGACCATACCTGATTTTGACTTGCGAAACATGTCTTTCACCCTTTCAAGATTGTGTGGTTGTACCGTGGACAGTCCTAGTGTAGGCTTCGATTCTTTGAATTTGCTTAGAGCAATATGGAAATCTTGTGGAAAATCTGTGCTGAATTTTTCCTTATTTTTGTCGGTATGCGAGCGGTTTATGTACCTATCCGTCAAAAATCGGCCATCTCCCGCACCATAAACACCTGCTCCGCCATTTTGCCAAACCCCGCCTCCCGCAAAACCGCGAGCACCTGCTCGTCGTTCGCAGGATAATTGACCGTCAAGCGGTGGAAGCACGCGTCAAGCGGAGCGAACGCATGAGACAATGCGCAGCGGATGATCGCCTCTGCGTCATGCCGCATGGGATCGGCTGCACAGTGAAACAAAAGCGTGGTGGCAGGCTGCCCCTGCTCGTCATACAGCCGCCGGTACAAGGCGTAGCCGATCGCTTGCCCATTTTCGTCCCGGACCACGAGCGCCTCCCTGTTCTCGATGGTTTGCCACTGGATGTCCCAGATCGGTTTCGGCCAAAACGCCAGCCCATACACGTCTTGCACGCTCGCCTGGTCCACCGCATAGCCCTCCGCCGATTTCTCCTGAAAAGGAGACAACGCTGACTGGCTCTCCAAAAAGATCGACTGCCCCGCAACCCGATAGCCTGCTTTTTCATAGAGGGCAATCGCCGCATCGTTCTCTTTGATCGCGACCAGCGCCGCTTGCTCAACGCCTGCTTCACGATAAATGGCGAGCGTTTCTGCCAGCAGCGCACGGCCGACGCCGTTTCCGCGAAAAGCGGGCGCAACACCTGTGCCCCCGTTCCAGGCAATCTTTTTGCCGTCCCGCCGCCAAATTCCGTTCAGCACGATGCCCACCGGCTCCCCATCGCAAAACGCGACGATGGAATGGCTGGGAGAAAGCTCTTCTTTGCCGATTTTGTGCGCGAGGCTGTCAGCGGTCTTCGATTGGTCAAAAAAGTACCCCTCATACCCACGATTGTACGCGAGCACCGCTTCGTCCAGCGTGCATGCATTCAGTCTTTTGAAAACAATCATTGTTGTCTCCTCCTTGTCAGGCGTTTGGCAATGTCATACGCCTCGCTTTGTATTTTCAGATAATTAATTCAATTCTTTTGATAAAAATTATTTTACTGAACTTCCATTCCTTTTTCCACTGTTTTCCTTACCAAAACAAAAGCCATCTCGCAAAGCGGAAATCCGCTCGCCAGATGGCTTTCGATGTATTCGTTCTATGAAAGAGAGGCTTCAAACCGTGCACGCTCATCGCATTACCGGCTCAACTTGGTCAACAACGCAATTGTCTTTTTATACGCCGCTGGATCTTTCGGATTTTTCTCCGTTTTCACTTTCGCCAAAAGCTTTGCGGCCAGCTTTTTCATCTCCGCTGGCTGAGCCTGTGCGAAGGCTTTGAGGTCGTTGGAGGCTAAATAGTTGACATACCAATAAAAATCGCCTTTGTAGATACTGATGTCCAGCTTATCCAGCCCAGCCATGAACGATTGGTACCATTGCAGACGCAGCTGCTTTTTGGCTGCCGCCGTAATTTCCTTCTGGCTGGCAAAGGCATCGATGATCTCAATCGTCATCGCGTAATCCTGGTAATATCGCTCATTATCCTTCACTGCCGCATTGTTTTGCTTGAGCATGGTGAGAAGCGCTTCCTGGGTAGCGGCCGTCAAATTGTTTTTGTACGACGTGCCCAGCTGGGTTTTGTATGCGTTATATATTACCGTCGCACTCCTCATTTTGTACTCTAGGTTCAAGCCAGTATCAGCCAAGACCAGATTCAAGCTTTTTCTGGCGTACGTATCGTACAGCTCTTGCGCCGTATCGTGGTAATTCGGCTCCATCGACTTGGTGAATTCCGCAATTGCCGGCATGGCAACCGAGTTCGCCCAGCTGTACTCGGAGAAGCTGCCTCCCGGGATATAGTCAACAAACTTGGGCAAATCTTGCATAAACCGATCGAGCACTGCGATGACGCCGTCCATATAGGCGTATAGGTACGCGGTGTCACGGTCGACTACCCAACTCTCCTGCCATGATGAATTCGCGTAAAGCGCGCGCGCTTTGGCAGCAGCGTAGGTCAGCACCTTTACATCGTTCGCGGAAACCTCTTTCATCTTGGCCGTATAGGTCAGCATATCGAGCATTGTCGCCTGCACCTCATCGCGGACTTTGTTGTACGGCATTCGCTCGCCTGCCTCGTACAGATCGACGACGTCCGCTTCTTTTTGGATGAGTTCCTTCACCTTGCCCAAGATGTAGAGCTGCTCCGGGGTCAGCTGATCGTTTTTCAGATGCATTTCATAAAACGCCGGGCCGATCCCTATATACATCTCTCTGCTCGCCCGGCATCCCATGCCGCATTCCTCATTTTGTTCCGCTTGCATCCTCTGCTGGTCCGCTTTCTTCATCTTCTCGACAATCGGCGAAGCTGCCGATGCCGGAATGGCGGTGAACAAGCTCAGCGCTGCCAACAGCAGGATTGATTTTTTGAACGTCATAACGATCCCTCCACACATCCGTTTAACCGGTCATCCTGATCACTTCATCGATAGTCTGACGGTTTCGCCGCCGATTTCGTTACATGGTAAAAAGGCTGCCGAGCATGCTCGACAGCCTGCGGCAAGGCTTTCCCTCGCCGTTTCTTTATACGGTTTTGATCGTGCCTGGTTCGCATTCCTGCGCGACCAGCTCGCGGAACCATGTTGTCAGCTTGCGGAAGTATTCCCCCGGCTTGCCTTCCCCGATCTGTTTGCCGTCGATCGAGACGACCGGCAGCACTTCCATCGTGGTGCTGGTCATGAAGACTTCGTCCGCTGCAAGCACTTCTGCAAGCGAAATCGGCTGCTCGCTCACCTCAATCTGATTTTCCTCCAGCAAAGCGATCAGCTTTTGGCGGGTAATTCCCTTCAAGATCGAGTGATCGGCCTGTGGCGTCTTGAAGTGTCCGTTTTTCACGATGAACAAGTTGGACGATGACCCTTCCTTTGCCCACTCGCCTTGCACCAGCAGCGCTTCCTGGCCGCCTTTTCGCTTCGCCTGTTCCTTCGCGAGCAAATTCGGCAGCAGGTTGATCGATTTGATGTAGCAATTTTTCCAGCGCTCGTCTGCCACCGTGAAAACAGCTGCACCCTCTGCTTTGTATTTGGAAAAATCAGGCGCGCCGTGCTTCCAGACCAAATACAGGTTCGGCGTGATGTTATGCGGGATCAGATGGTTGCGCGGCGCTGTTCCGCGTGTGATCTGCATGTACAAGGTGCCGTTTTCAATGCCTGCCTTGCGAATGCCTTCCCAGGCCAGCTCGGCCAGCTTCTCCTTGCTTTGCGGCAGATCGATCTCGATCGCGTTTGCCGATTGTTCCAGTCGATCCAGATGCTCCTTCAGTGTAAACGGCACGCCGTTGTAGATGCACAGCACCTCATAGACGCCGTCCCCCAGCTGCAGGCCGCGCTCCTCGATCGGCACGACCGCTTGATCGACCGGGATAAAGCGGTCATTGAAATAAGCGATGTTCTCACTCATACTTCCATCCTCCCATGGTTCTATCTCTTCTATTCTTTATAGGCGAATCGGAAATCGACGTACCCCAGCGCATCGACGATGACGCCTTTGAGCTTGTCGTTTTGCACCCATGCGTTCACATTCGTGTAAAGCGGCGTGACCGGCATCGCATCCATGAGGATCGTTTCCGCCTCCGTGTACATTTGCTTGCGCTTGGCTGCATCCTTTTCGACGCGTGCTCCCTCCACCAGATCGGTATACTTCTGGTTGAACCAGCGCGTGTTGTTGCTCGAGCTTTCTTTTTCCGTGAATTTTTCCAGAAAGTTGATCGGGTCGTTGTAATCAGCTACCCAGCTTGAGCGGGAGAACATGTAGTTTTCGCCTTCCTGGTTTTGCAAAAAGACTTTTGTCTCGTAGTTTTCCAGCTTCACGTCGACGTTCAGCGTTTTTTTCCATTGGGCCTGCAGCGCTTCGGCGATCTTTTTGTTCATGTCGGACGTATTATACATGAAAGTGACGGTCGGCAAGGCAGTCACGCCCAGCTCTTTCATGCCTTCTGCAAGCAGCGCTTTCGCTTGCTCGGCATCATTGTCCTTGAAATAGCCCTCCGGCTTGAGCGCCATCGATTGCGGCACGAATCCCAAAAGCGGGGTCTGTCCCGCCTGGGTCACGTTGTCGGTCAGCTCCTGGCGGTTGATCGCATAGGCAAACGCTTTGCGGATCTTTTCATTGGTGAACGGCGCTTTCTCGGTCTGGAACTTGATGTAGTAGTTGGCCGCCTTCATTTTGGATTTCAGCTTGCCTTCTTCCTTAAGAACCGGAATCGCATCGGCCGGAAGCGAACTGAGCGGCCCGCCCGCCCAATCCAGATCGCCATGGTTGAACATTTCCAGCTCGGTATTCGTGTCGGCCACCATGGAGAATTCGATTTTATCGAGCTTGACGGAATCCTTATCCCAGTAGGTGTCGTTTTTGGCCAGCACCAGCTTGCTCTTGTGCTCCCACGTATCGAGCTTGAACGCCCCGTTGCTGACGAATGTCGAAGGATCTTTCCACCATGTCTGCGGATTGGCTTCCACCGCCTTTTTGTTGACCGGGGTGAAAAATGGGGTCAACGCTAAGAAATACGATGTCGGATGCTCCAGCGTCACCTACAGTGTCTTGGCGTCCAGCGCCTTGATGCCGACATCCTCCGCCTTGGCTTTGCCCGAATAGTAAGCCTTGGCATTTTTCACATCAAAGAGAGAGTATGCATTGGGAGAAGCGTTTTTCGGATCGAGATTGCGCATCCAGGAATAGGCGAAATCCTCGGCAGTCACCGGATCGCCATTCGTCCATTTCGAATCGCGCAGCGTAAAGGTGTACACCAGCTGGTCATCGGACACCTTGATGTCCTCTGCCAACGATTTGACGGCATTCCCGTCTTCATCGAAACGTGTCAGCCCGTCAAACAGCTCGCGAATCAAAATGCCGGAATTCGCCTCGTCCGCTGAAACGGTATCAAGCGATGATGGTTCTTCTACATTCAGGTGCAAAATCTGCGGTGCTTTGCTGCCGGCATCGGTACTTCCTGCGTTTCCTTGCGTTTGCGGCTGTGCCGGCTGCGCTGGTGCGGCGGCATCGTTGCTGCTACAGCCCGCCAACATTCCTCCCAGCAATACGAACATGCTCATGCAACGGATCAACTTCTTTTTCATCGCAAGCTTCCCCCTGTACGGATTCATCGTTTTGCATCTCTTTCTTTTTTTGCTCGTACACATCGTACTGCAAGGAAAAGAATCATGACAAATTGAATTCCTCAATACACCTTATGTAAATCTTCTATACGTTTTTTGTTCCCTTTCCGTCTGAGATCTTCCATACTGATCGTACATTCTTCCAACTGACAAACGAGGTGAGAACATGCCGCCTATCATCGGCATTGCCTGTCCCAAACAATTTTTTGCCAAAAACCCGCACGAACCGAACTTTTATGTAAGCAACAGCTACATCGACGGCGTGGTGCGCTCCGGCGGAACGCCGTTGCTGCTGCCGCTCCTGCATCAGCCGAACGCTCCCTTGCAAGCGATGGTGGAAGCGCTGGACGGACTGATTTTTACCGGCGGGGAAGACCCGGCTCCCCATCTCTACGGCGAACAGCCGCTGCCGGGCTTAGGCGAGGTCGATTACGAGCGCGATCTGGCGGAGCTTGCGCTGATCCGCATCGCCCGCGAGTTGAAAAAGCCGATGCTGGGCATCTGCCGCGGGATGCAGATCATCAATGTGGCGCTCGGCGGAACTCTCGTGCAAGACATCCCGTCGCAAATTCCCCACGCGCTCCAGCACGGGCAAAAAGGCTCCAGGCTGTATGCGGCGCACAGCGTTTCGCTTGCTCCCGGCTTTGTCAGGGATGCGCTTGGCAAAGATGACGTGCTGGTCAATACGTCCCACCACCAGTCGGTCAAAGAGCCGGCGCCAGGCTTGCGCGTCACGGCCGTTGCACCGGACGGCGTCATTGAAGCGATTGAAAACGACGATGCCACGATTGTCGGCATCCAGTGGCATCCGGAGCGAATGTGGCTGCACGATGATAACATGCTGCGGATTGCGGCATCGTTCGTCGAGCTGGCGGGGCGGGCGAAAGCGGTTCGGTAAGCGGCCGTGGGCTGTAGTGGATATACGGGGATTTCTGAAAAAAAGTTGCAGACCTTATAGAAAACGAAAGAGGCCGATGCACGCGCACCGGCTTCTTTCGTTTTCGCTTTACGATTCCATGCCCATGAAGTGATCGTAGGCGGCGCGGGACAGACGAGCGATCGTTTGTGCGCCCTGGTTGGTGCTTTCGTTGTCGCGGGACAGCACCGTGATGGCAAATGCGCCTTTTCCATGCGGCATGTAGACGATTCCGGCGTCGTTGACGCAGCTGCCGATCGTCCCTGTCTTGTGTGCGGCTCGCGCTTGTCCGGGAAGCAGGTTCGGAATCCGGCTGGTAAATTGCTGACGCTTGAGAATGTTCAGCATCCCGTCGCAGGCCGCTTCGGAAATCAACTGCTTCTTCGCGATCATCTCCAGCAGGCGGTTGATCTCCTGCGGGGTCGATACGTTATTCTCCGGCCGCGGCTCAAGAATCGGATGGGCCTCGTCGAATTGATCGGCATCCTCGCGCCGCATATATTCCTCGTATCCTTCAGCCGTCGGCGCGGGCAAATCGAGTCCCGTACAGATCGTCAGCAGACGCCAGCAATCGTGCCGGATGTTGGTTTTCACGAGGCCAAGCTCGTTCATGAAGCGATTGACGCGCTCGATCCCCACATGCTTGAGCACCTGATCGGTTCCATAGTTGTCGCTGACGATGATCATCAGCATCGCCAAGTCTTTGATCGTCACCTCGGCGCCGGGGTCCAGCTCCTGCAACACGCCCGAGCCTGGCACACGCTCGTCCGCCTGCAGCTTCACCCGCTGGCCAAGCGACAGACGCCCTTCCTCCACATCCCGATACAATGTCGCCAGGATCGGGATTTTGAAAACGCTCGCCAGCTGAAACAGCTCATCCCCCAACAAGGACGCTTCTTCGCCCGTCTCCAGATGCTTGACGGCAACCCCGAACGTCCCCGGCATTTCCCGCGCGATCCGCTCCAGCTTTTCTTGCAATTCCATGGCTTGTCTCCTCTTTTCTCTGTAGAAATGGTAGAAATGGACGGCGCTATCCTCCCCTCATTAATTCCCATCTTTCTTCCAAAGTCAAGACAGTAAGTTAAAACGGTTGCGACTTCTCGGACGAGTCAGTGGCTTTCCATGGCAAAGATCAGGGAAAAACCCCCCCCATTTTCAGGGTTCTCCCCGACATACAGCCATCCCCCCCTTTGCTATACTGAAGATGCATCAGAAAGCCAATGACAATCAAAACAGGAGGTCACTCATGTTTACCAATATTTTAGTTGCAGTAGATGGTTCCGAAACTTCCCAAAAGGCAGTCGAATGGGCAAAGAAAACACACGAAGCGCTGCCGGAAGCCAAAATTACGTTCGTGCACGTGTTCCAGCCATTCGTTCCCGTCATCGCCGGCTATCCGGCTGCCGTCATCCCGCAGCCGCAAGACGTGCTCTCGCCGGAAGAAACGCCTTCCTATCAGGCATGGGCGCAATTCGAGGACAAATCGCGCGTCGCGTACCGCAACATTCTCGGCGGTGCAGCGGAAGAAATTTGCAATGAAGCCGAAGCGAAAGCGTGCGATCTGATCGTGGTCGGAAGCGTTGGCCATGGACTCGTCTCCTCTGTGCTTTTGGGCAGCGTGAGCGCCAAAGTGCTGCACCATGCCAAATGCTCGGTATTGATCGTACGTTAATCACCATATTTCCGTTTAGGAGGAACTTATCATGACGAAGCTCTTGGTCCCAATCGACGCAAGCGAGCGTTCGCAGCAGGCCGTCCGCCTGGCGACCGCGATCGCCGCTGACAAAGCCGATGCGTCCCTTACCCTCTTGCACGTGCTTTCGCCGCTGCCGCCGGGAAAAACCGTGACGTTCATCGATCCTGAGCAATTCACCCGTTATCAAAAAGAGGACGCGATGGAACACCTCCAGCCGTCTTTGGAGCTGGTTGAAAATTCCCGCGTGCCTTATACCATGAACTATGAGGTCGGCATTACGCATGAGGCGATCGGCAACTGGGCCCAAGAGCACGACATGATTGTGATGGGCACGCACGGCTACGGCCGTGTCGCCGGCTGGATGCTCGGCAGCATCGGCTATCCTTTGCTGCACCATCTGCCGGTTCCCATCATCCTCGTCCCGGAAGAAACCGAGTCTGTCCATGCGCCAAAACGCATCCTGATTGCGGTGGACGGTTCCGATCACGCCCGCTATGCAGCCGAAGCGGCCATCCAGCTGGGCAAAAAGACCGGCGCGGAATTCGTGCTGTTCACGGCTGTCGGCTACTCGCTCCCTCACGCGGAAGAGCTTAGCGAGGACATTCACGAGAAGCTCTTGACCAGCGGCGAACGCATTATCGCCGCATACGAGCCGCTCTTTCGCACATCCGGCGTCACCTACACCACGAAGGTGGCGATCGGCGATCCATCCCTGCGGATCAAGGAAGTCGCCGAGCAGGAGCACATCGACCTGGTTGCGCTCGGGTATCACGGCACGAGCGGTCTTACCGATTTGCTGGTCGGCAGCACGGTGTACAAAATGATTCACCGGACCACCAAACCGCTCTTGATCGTTCGATCGTAGTCCGTTTTTGACTTGCGAATCATCATCTCCTCTCCCAAAAGATAATAAAAACCAGCCATGAGCGGCTGGTTTCTTTTTTGTTCGTGCTTATGTTATGACATCATCTTCGCTTTTTTCCAATTGCCGAACATATAGTAGAGCACCGTCAAAATGACCGCGATGGAGAAGCTGACGGGAAAACTCCACCAGACCGCATCCAGACCATACATGCTTGCCAAATAGTAGGACATCGGGATGCGGATGACCCACAGCGCGATAAACGTGACGAGGAGCGGCACCATGACGGCACCGGTCGAACGGATGACACCCGCCAGGACGAAGTTGATCCCGAACAGCACGAACGCCCAAAGGGTCAGCCGGTTGATATGCATGCCGATCGTGATCGCATCTCCCTCTGTAGGAAGAAACAGCGACAGCGCCTCGCGGTTGAACACATAGATGAGCGCGGCCAATAGCCCGGACATGACGAAATTGAACAAAATGCCCGTCATGGCCGTGCGCGTCACGCGCTCCCACTTCCCTGCCCCGATGTTTTGCGCCGCCATCGAGGACGCGGCTGCGCCGATCGCCATCGCTGGCATCTGGATGTAGTTGGACAGCTGCGTCGCGGCCCCAAATGCAGCTGTGGCATCCGAGCCGAACGTATTGACCAGATTGATCAAGGCCAGCCCGCTCGATGAGACGACGATCATCTGGAACCCCATCGGCAGTCCCTTTTTGATCAAAGCCGCGATGATGTCGCGGTCGAAGCGCAGCAGATGGTATTCGCCTTTCCGCAATAACAGGAAGTAATTCGTCTTGTACAGATAGACGACGAGCAAAATCAGGCTGACGAATTGGGCGATGAGCGTGGAGAACGCCGATCCGGAAATGCCCATCTCCGGAAACGGGCCAATCCCGAAAATCAGCAGCGGATTCAGCACGATATCGAGAACCACCGAAATGAGCAGGAAATAAAACGGTGTTTTCGAATCGCCCGACCCGCGCAAAATCATCATGATGAAGTTATACACGAACAAAAACGGGACACCGGCAAAAATGATGCGCGTGTAGGCAATCGCAAGCGGAATGGCATCGGGCGGCGTATTCATCCATTGCAAGATGTCGGCGGAAAACAAAAAGCCGATCAAACCGATGAAAATCGACAGCGAACAAAAAAACACCGCACTCGTCCCTACGACCCGCTTCGCTTCTCCCATGTTGCCCGCTCCAATATTTTGTCCTACCAAAATCGTTGTGGCCATGCCGATCCCGAAAATGGAGCTGAGCAGAAAAAACATGATATTGTTCGCATTGGACGTCGCGGCCAACGCGGTCTCTCCGAGGAACTTCCCTACCCAGATCGAGTTGATCGAGCCGTTGAGCGATTGCAGGACGTTGCCGAACAAGACGGGGAGGGCAAAAAAGAACAGCGTTTTTCCGATCGGCCCTTCGGTCAAGCGTACCTTCCCTTTACTGGCGGCTTCTGCCATCTTTATACATTCCACCTTTCCGATCACATTTTGTGGTAAAATACAAATCAAGTGAATTGATTTTAGCATCGATTGCTTGGAAACGCTAACACCCATTACCTAACTAATATTAGTTAGAAGAATCGATGCATTGGTGCATAATCAATTCATTCATGGGTAAAAACGATGCAAAAGCGGGTAAAAATCGCTTTCCTTACAGTTGGTATCGTTTTTGCTAAGAGGTAAAGCATACAGCCATACTTTCATCAAAAGGTAGGGGTTAGTCTGAAATGAACTTGAAACTGTTCTTAATCGCAGTTTTGCTGTCGATGATCTTATAAAACCGGGAAAGCCTTCAACGTGAAAAACCAACCCAACAAATCCAACAATTCCAGGAGGAACTTCCCATGAAATATCCTTTGACACCAGACGTAAAACCAGAATTTTGCACAACCGGTTCGTTTATGCGCTTGCCGGCAGCCAATGAAAATGCAAAAGTTGCAATCATCGGGATGCCGTTCGATACCGCCGCTTCCTTCCGCGTCGGTGCCCGTTTCGCGCCGCAAGCGATCCGTCAGGCTTCGATGACGTTGTTCCCGTATCATCCGATCCACAAGGTGTATCCGTTCGACGATACCAATGCGATCGATGTCGGCGACGTGCCGGTGATTCCGCACAACATCCACCGCAGCTACGAGCGCATCGAAGCTGCGATGCTCGAATTGATGCAAAAAGGGATTATCCCGATCGGTCTGGGCGGCGACCACTCCGTCACGCTGGCAAGCCTGCGCGCAGCCGCTAAAGTGCACGGCCCTGTTGCCATGATCCAATTCGACTCCCATACCGACACGTGGGACACGTACTATGATGAGAAATACTGGCACGGTTCCCCATTCATCCGCGCATACGAGGAAAACCTGCTCCAACCGGATAAAGTGTTCCAAGTCGGGATTCGCGGCACGCTGAACCACCCTGGCGATTTGGATGCCAGCTATGAATTGGGCTACAACGTCATTACCACCCCTGAACTGCGCCAACGCGGCATCGCGGATGTCGTGAGCGAAATCAAAAACAAAATCGGCGACACGCCTGTCTTCCTGACGTTCGATATCGATTTCGTCGATCCAGCGTTCGCTCCAGGTACAGGTACGCTTGAAGCAGGCGGCTTCTCCAGCGCCGAGTCTTTGGAAATCGTTCGCAGCCTGACCGACCTGAACTATATCGGCTTCGATTTGGTGGAAGTGCTGCCGCCGTACGATCCAACCAACATTACGTCCCTGCTCGCAGCTACGCTCATTCACGATTTCGCTTCCCATGTGGCGCTGAATGAGAAGAAAAACGGCAAAAAATAATCGAATCGAATGAAACACCATTGGCTCGCCTGCTTGAGGCGAGCTTTTTTGGTACAGATAAGATTTTATAAAATTTTATTGATTGATCATGCTGAATTTTTCATACTTTATGGAAATGATTTGAAAATAATGAGAAAATAGATGGGATTTCCATTTAAAAAGCTGCGATAAGGAGGAACCACATGCACGCTGAAAAGGTTCAACAGCTCTTGCATTCGATCAATCGTGTCATCGTAGGAAAAGAAACGGAAGTTCGTCTGCTGATCGCAGGCTTGCTTGCGCGCGGGCATGTCCTGTTGGAAGATCTGCCGGGGATGGGCAAAACGGTGCTGGCCAAGACGCTGGCCCAGTCGATCGGCGGTGCCTTCCAGCGGCTGCAGTTCACCGCCGACCTGCTGCCGTCCGACGTGGTGGGACTGCATTTTTTCAATCCGAAAACAGGCGATTTCGAGCTGCGCCGCGGTCCGGTTTTTGCCGATGTGCTGCTTGCCGACGAGATCAACCGGGCAACGCCCCGGACACAGTCCGGCCTCCTGGAGTGCATGGAAGAGCGGCAAGCTACCATCGAAGGCGTCAGCCTGCCGCTGCCGGAAGCGTTTTTTGTCATCGCCACCCAAAACCCGATCGAATCGGAAGGCACATATCCGCTGCCAGAAGCACAGCTGGACCGCTTTTTGTTCCGACTCTCCCTGGGCTATGGGACGCGGGCCGATTCGCTTGCCATCATGCGCCGCTTCCGCACCGATTCGCCGCTGGACGACATCGAGCCGGTGCTTGGCGCGCAAGACATCATTCAGATGCAAAAGGAAGTGCGCCGCGTCCATGTAAGCGAGGCCGTCGAGAACTACATCATCGATTTGACGGAGGCGAGCCGCACCCATTCGTCGATCGAGGTCGGCATCAGCCCCCGCGCCATGCTTGCCTTGGTCCACGCTTCCCAGGCGCTCGCGTACATCGATGGCAGAAGCTTTGTCCTGCCGGATGATGTCAAGCTGGCAGTCCCGCCGCTATTCACCCACCGCATCCGTTTGACGATGGAAGCAGAGCTGCTGCAGACGGAGCGAGATGTCGTGCAGGAGCTTTTGCAAAGCGTGCCAGCCCCTGTGGAAACGGGCGTTCAATAAATGACGACACGGGATTCGTTTCAACTGATCGGCGGCATTTTCCTGTTTGTCGCGCTGTTTACGCACGACTGGTTTTTCTTCGCGCTCGGTTGTTTCTTCCTGTTCCTTTTGGCTGCGCATCGCTGGTGGCAAAAGCGGCTGTCCCGTTTTGTCACGATCACCTGCAGCAGCCCGCAATCGCGGGTGATGCCGCATACGCCAACGACCATGCGCATCGCGGTGCAAAACCGTTCCCTGCTCCCGCTTCCGGCGACAAAGCTCTTCTTTACGCTCCCGCTGACCGTGGAGGTAGAAGGCGCTGACGTTTGCCGGGAGGTGAGCAAGCAGCTGCAGATCCAGCTGTGTTTGCACGTCCCGCCCCGTTCACAGGTCATACGTGAGCTGACGGTGATTCCACGGAAGCGGGGGGTGCTCTGGCTGACAGATATGGCGATGGAGCTGATGAGCCCGTTTGCGACCGAGCCTTGCGTACATACCGGCAAAACATCCTATTCGCTTTTGGTCTATCCCGAAATCACTGCATTGCCCCCGTACCAAAAAGGATCGCTTGAGCCGTTGGGCAAACGGCTGTCGATGCAGCGCATGCAGGACGATCCTGCTTTCATCCGCGGTGTCCGCCACTATTTGCCCGGCGATCGGCAAAAAACGATCGACTGGAAAGCCACCGCCAAGACAGCACAGCTGCAAACGCGGCTCTTCGAATATACGTCCTCGCAAAAATGGGTGATCGTCGGCCACATGCTGCCGATGTACGAGCCTAAGCTACAGCGATTCAACGATCTGGAAAACGAGCGGACGATTTCGGCCATCGCCTCCGCTGCTGCCCGCTTCCGCCGGGAAAAGACGCCTCATTCGCTCTACTTGAATGTGCGGCAGCGCGGGCGCGAGCTGTTCCATCTGGCAGAAGGCAGCGGTAAGGCGCAATATGTGCACATCCTGACACAGCTGGCGAAAATGAACCATTTTGTGCCCACATCGCTGTCCACTGTTTTTCGCCGTCTGGAGGCAAGTACGCACAAGCTGTCCATTCTTCTTGTTTCTTCCCGCTTTGACGCAGAGACAAGCCGAATGGCAGAACGGCTGAAGAAGCGCGGGCATGAAGTGACACTGCTCGACGCTTCCGCAGACACGCCATTTTTCCGCCCGCTGCAGCGACAGTCGCATTCCGGCATGAGAGCGTCAAGTGCTATCCGAGAGGAGCGTGAAGCCGTCCATGAACGATAACGCCGTTCTGCGCAGCTCGCTGGCGCTCACGTTTGAAGCGCAAATCATCGCGCTGCTGCTGTTCGTCACGCCATACCTGGCCTTTTCAGGCAAAAGCGCGATCGGGTTGTTTCTCACCATCAGCGTGCTGTTTTCCGCCGGTTCGTTCTTTTACCAAAAAAGCAGCCGCGGCTTTCTCGGCCTGATCCTGCTGTCGCTCACGGTCTTGCTCGTCGCGGTTTTGGGCTATGTATATGCGGATTCGGTGATTCTCGCCCTGGCCGGTGCTGCCGTATACTATTGGCGTCTGCATGTGCGCGCGGCGGAAGGCATCACGCTGCCCGAATTGACCAAGCGGTTCACGCTTGTCATGTTCACCTACGTTTGCCTCATGATTTGGCTGGCTCTGACGGGAGCTTTTTCGCTCGCCGATCTCATGCTCGCGCTCTCGTTTTCGACGGTCTGGTTTCTGATCATGTGTTATCTGGAGTTTTTGACGCGAGATGCAGGCTCTGCCGCACTCTCCGGCGGAAAAATCGCTGTATTCGCATCACAGCAAGCAGGGCTTGCGATCGGAATCATCGCCGTCTTTTTGACGGCCGCAAGCCTCCTCTACTACGCGCTCGCCTACGGCTTCGCCCTGATCAAAGGGCCTGTTTTGAGCCTGCTCAAAGTGGTCTTCATGCCGCTGTTGCTGTGGCTCGATTCGCTGGTCGCAGCGCTGAAAGGAAAGGCCAGCAACAACACGGCATTGAACAAATTTCTTGAGCAAGGCGGCGGCGCGCAGCAGGAATACGCACCCCCACCGCCTGTTCAGCAAGACTTGTTTTCGCGGCTGGAGCCGTATCTCATCGCACTTGTCGCCCTTCTGATTCTGTTCGTTTTGGCGCGGATGGTCTGGAAGCATTACAAAAAGAACAAGCGTGTGGATCAGCCCATGCAGCCGATCACGCCGCCTGCACAGACGGTGGAAAAGCTCTCCCCTTCCGTTATTGTGGAAGAAAAACCGCATGAGAACTTGCAGAAATGGCATGTGCCGCAAAACGATCGCGTGAGGTACGCGTACTATCGATTTTTGCAGCAGATGAGCGAGCGGGGCATGTTGATCCATCTGGAGGAGACGAGCCGCGAGTTTTTGCAGCGCATCCGCGCCGCCTATGCAAACAGTCCCGTCACCCCGCTTGCCGAACGCATCACGCGCACGTACGAGAGCTACCGTTATGGCGGACAGCAATTGGCCGAGGATGAAATCGTCCGTATGGAGGCGGATGTGGCGGAGTTCGCGACGCTCGCCAGGAACGAAAATGATGGAGCACGACACTGAACATCACAAAAAGAGCGATTGCTTCCTACGTGGAATGCAGTCGCTCTTTTTGGTCCGTATTCCCTTCCTGCCGCACGATCTTGCCCTTTTCCAGAAACAAAATCCGGTCGCCGAGCTTTTGCGCCTCCTCCAGGTCGTGTGTCACCAAAATCACCGGGATGCTCCACGTCTGGTGCAGCTCGATCAATATTTCATGGCATTGCGCCTTTGTCTCTTTATCCAGCGCGGAAAAAGGCTCGTCGAGCAGCAGTAGATGCGGCTCGGTGGCGAGCGCTCTGGCCAAAGCTACCCGCTGCTTTTCACCGCCGGAAATTTGCGCCGGATATTTCTCCAGCAAATGTCCGATCTTCATCACAGCCAACAGCTGCTGGATGAGGGGGGATTGGCTGGTCATCCCCTTTTGCTTGACGCCGTATAAAATGTTCGCTTCGACCTTCATGTGGGGAAACAGCGCGAAATCCTGGAACAAATAGCCGATGCGGCGCTTCTGGATCGAAAGAGGGCGCTTTTTCGCGTCATAGAAGACGGTATCGTTCAGCCGAATCCCGCCTGCATCGGGGTGAATGATGCCTGCGAGCGCGTTGAGAATCGTTGTTTTCCCTGATCCGGAAGGGCCGAACAGGACGATCCGTTCATTTCCGACCGCAAACTGGACGTCCAGCTGGAAATGGGCCAGCTTTTTTTCAATATGAACAGAAAGCATGCGCGTCTCTCCCACTCTATGATTGTTTGCTTTCATGTGCGTAGCGCCTCAGGTTGCGTTTGGTCCACCAATTGAGCCACATGATGGTGCTGAATCCGAGCGCAACGATGATCACGACCCAAAAGTAGGCTTTGTCCATCTCCCCGTTTTCCACCGCGAAATAGATGGCGATCGGAATCGTGTCCGTTTTGCCGGGGATGTAGCCCGCCAGCATCATCGTCGCACCGAACTCACCCAGCGCCCGGGCGAAGGCGAGCACCAGGCCGGCCAAAACCCCCGGCCACGCCAGCGGAAAGGAAACCGTCCAAAACACGCGCCACTCGGAAGCGCCCATCGTGCGCGCGGCGATTTCCAAATGCTTGTCCACCGTCTGGAACGCAGCGAGCGCGCTCTGGTACATCATCGGGAACGAAACGACCACGGAAGCGATGACCGCCCCCACCCATGTAAAGACGATCTGCACATCATAATGCGTGAGCAGCCACTTGCCCAGGAAACCGGTTTTGCCGAACAACATCAACAGGCCGAAGCCGACGACGGTCGGAGGCAGGACCAACGGCAATAAAAAAAACGATTCCAGCGCGCTTTTTCCCACAAACTCCTTGCGCGCGAGCAGCCGGGCCAGCAAAACTCCACTGATAAAAACAATGGAGGTGGCTATCCCGGCGACTTTTACAGACAAATACAAGGGTGTATAGTCGATGTCCGTCATGATAGCCACCTTTCTCAATTCTACCGCTACGATTTGCTTATTTTACATAGAAGCCATGCTTCGAGAGAATCAGCATCGCTTTTTCGCTGTTCAGATAGTCGAGGAAAACGTCCGCTTCCGAAGCGAATGTGGACGTATTGACGACCGCGCCCGGATAGACGATCGGGCTGTGCCATTTCGTGTCGGCGATCGCCAAGATTTTGACTTTATCCGTGGAAAGCGCATCGGACGTATAAACCGCGCCCACATCAACATTGCCCGACTCTACATAGGTTAACACCTGGCGAACATCGCTGGCAAACACGATTTTGCTTTGCAGCTTGTCCCACAGCCCTACATTCGTCAGCGTTTCTTTGGCATAGCGACCGGCAGGCACGCTGTCCGGGTTGCCGATTGCCATTTGCTTGATGGCATCCGGATTGATTTTGTCAAACCCGGCGACCGGCAGCTTGGTATCTTTCGGCGCAACCAGCACAAGGCGGTTTTCTGCGAAATTGACGCGTGTCGACGGTGCGATCAGCTTGCTTGCTTCCAATGTATCCATGTCTTTTTTGCTGGCGGACAGAAACACATCCGCAGGCGCCCCTTGCTGAATCTGCGTGGCCAATTTGCCGGAGCTGCCAAATGTGAAGGTCAGATGATAGTTCGGATAATCCGCGTTAAATGAGGTTTTCAATTCATTCAAGGCATCGGTCAGGCTCGCAGCCGCCGCAATGGTCAAATCCGCTTTTTGGTTCGCAAGCTTTGGCGTGACGACTGCCACGGTACGGGCATGCTCGTTCCAAATCACTTTTGCGCCGAATGTTTCGCTGACAAAGCGCACCGGCACCATCGTTTTGCCGCTGATGACTTGCGCCGCTTCGTCAAGCGCTTTGCTCGACTGGTTGACTTTCGCGGTTTTTTGCCCGATCGCAAGCACGATCGTGGTGGAGCCTTGTACGGCAGTTGCCGTCTTGTTCGCGCCGTTCCACGTCACGCGGGCGCCCAACGCTTCAAAAATATCGCGCATCGGCACCAGCATTCTGCCATTTTGGATGACAGGCGGCTGGCTGACCGATAGATGACGTCCATCCACCTTTACATGGATTGCCGCTGCCGCTTGTGCCACCTCTGTTGAAGCAGGCATAATTTGCGCAGCCAAGAGGCTCAGGCAAAACAGGAACAGCATTAGAACAGACTTGCGTGGCTTACTCAACTTCTTTCACTCCTTCTCTACATATGCTGCATTCTATTTACAATTATATATATCTAAACATAATTGGCTATATTTAATTTTGTATTTATCACATTTATTTTAATCTATTTATAACTAACTATATCTATTTATAGCAACAAAAGCCTTCTTCCCGGCATGGAGCGGCTGATGCAAAAGGTTTATAATAAAAGAAATGCTGTGTCGATGTCACGGGGAGGAAGCCACTTGTCGAATGAGATTTCCTATACAACGGAGGAGATTGCCCAATTATTGCGCGTCTCCAAACTGACCGTCTATGATCTGATCAAAAAAGGCGAGCTGCCCGCCTATCGCGTCGGTCGGCAAATGCGCGTGGACGCAGCCGATCTGGAGGCGTACAAGCTCCGTTCCAAAGGCGAGCACGTTGCGGTCAAATCGCCCGCTGCCGCCTTGCCCGCAGCGCAAGCGCCTGCACATGTACCGGGCTATTCCGCAGCCAAAACCGCCGCTCCCCGCCCCATCATCATCAGCGGGCAAGATATTTGCCTCGATCTGCTTGCCGCACACATCGAAAAGCAGCAGATCGGCATCCGTCCGCTCCGCACCCATACCGGAAGCCTGAACAGCCTGATCTCGATGTTTCAGGGGGAATCCGATGTGGTCAGCACCCATTTGCTGGACGCGGATGCGAATGCGTACAATCTGCCTTACATCCGCAAAATTTTGCTCAGCGAGTCGTATCTGGTCGTTCACGTCATGACACGCTGGGCGGGACTGTACGTGCAAAAGGGCAATCCGCTCCAGCTGCAGACATGGACAGACTTGCAGCGGCCCGGACTCAAGCTGGTCAATCGGGAAAAAGGCTCGGGCGCACGCGTTTTGCTCGATGAGCAGCTGCGGATTCACCAGATTCCACGGCACCAGCTGATCGGTTATGAAGCTGAGGAGACCAGCCATCTTGGCGTCGCCAGCGTGATCGCGAGCGGTCAGGCGGACGTGGGAGTCGGCATCGAAAAAGCGGCGCGGCTCGCCGGCATCGATTTTGTCCCGCTCATCCAGGAAAGCTATGATCTTGTTTTGCTGAAAACGGCGGAAAACCGGTTGCTGATTCAAACCGTGCTGGCGATTTTGCGTTCGGAGGCGTTTCAGAAGGAAGTGCATGGGCTGGGCGGCTATGACATTTCACGGATGGGAACGGTGCTGTACGAAACGGATTGAGCTAGCAGGAAGAAAAACTTCTTTCAGAAGTCCTTTCGAGAAGCAGGTCCTTCGAACTATGGAAGTTTTTCTTCCGCTCCAGAATTTATAAGTGCGAGCACTTATAAATTCTTTTACGATCAAAAAAGGAACGGAGCTGGCAAGCATCGCCAAGCTTCCGTTCCTTTTTTCCATTGCCAAGCCGGTCGGCCGTTACGCGAAAACCTCGCTGATTTTGCCGAATACGCCTTGATAATAATGCGCCTCATGCGGGACAAAGTCAGTCACTGTCAATGTAACGGTTACATCGGTCCGCTCTGTGGCGGTCGCTTCAAAGCCGTTCGCCTGGAGACTCTCGATTTTTCCTGCGAACAGGTCGAGCATGTCTTGCAGCTTGATGAGGTACATTCCCGATACTTCCTCAAGCTGCAGATGGAAGTCGGACAGCTCATGCTCGCTGCGATAGGCGTAAACATGGCAAAACTCCCGGTCGATCAGTTCTTGAAAGAAGCCTTCATCCGCAAAGATGCCAAGCGGCACAAACTGGGCGAAATCGACCTCGATGCCCAGCTCCTCCGCGACCTCGCGCTGCCCGTCCTCCGGCGATTCGTGCGCGCGCAAATGACCCGCTGCGGTGATGTCGAATTTTTCGGGAAACGTATCTTTGCCCACCTGACGCTTCTGGACGTACAGGTACAGCTCCCCTGCCACGATTTTGACGAACCAGCAGTGAAAGGTCTCATGCCACCAGCCCTCCCTGTGCACCTGTTCACGCTCCATGACGCCGACTTTTTCCCTGTTTTCATTGAAGATTGCAAGTAGCTCCATCCGGCTTTCCCTCTTCCCCGCGCGATCTCTTCCTCGCCTGCGATACCGTGATGGTACAATCTTCCGCCACCCAAAAGCAAGCATTCCCTTTCAACAAAAAAACGGCAGCGAGAACCGTCCGATCCGGCCCCTGCTGCCATCTTTTTGCCTTGCTTGCATTTTCAAGACGAAAACTTATTGCTCCCCGATTTCGCGAAAACAAACGTGCTTTCTTTCACGTTTACAAAAACGTTGATCAAAAACAAAATGATCCCGATAATCGCCAAGGTCCCGCCGATCTGGATCAACGGCAGCGTCGAGAGCTGCATGATCTCCAGATACAAGCCGATGACCATCAGCGGCAAGCCGATGTTGTGCAGCCAAAAATGCCATTTCCCCAGCTTGCCGACGCCCGCTTGCGGGAATAGACAGTAGATGATGCCAGCGAGTGCGAGCGATACCCAGCCGAGCAGGTTGATGTGCGCGTGAACGCTGGCAAGCTGGAACAGCTGGGCGATACCGATTCCCATGCCGAAAACGACCCCGATGACGAAGTAGACGACCGCAATACGCAGCCAAATGATACCTTTCATTGTCCTACCCTCCATTATGACGAAAATTGTCAAACTATTCAAAGTATACGAGATTCGACAGGAAAGTATATCCATCTTTAGGCTGATTGTCGCATGATATTTTATGGAGGGTTGGCTCCTACTGGCGTCGTACCCGACGAAACGCGCTTACACGAACGGCGGCTCCCACACCTTTTTGCGCCAGCCGAGCGAGCAGCTGATGACATTCAGCTCCCGGTCCAGCCGCACATCCACGCCGAACGGCAGCTTTTGTCCATGCCAGAAGCGCACATCGCTCCACCGGACATGATACCCGTCGTGCAATTCCAGACAGGTGACATGGACACGCTGCGCAAACGCCAGAAATGCGCGAACCCCGTCTGTCCCAACCGTCGCCTGAATGACGTCGTTTTTTTCCTGCTTGGAAAATACTTCACCGCTCATGATGCGTCCGCGTTCGATCATGCCGGTGTAAAACGCCTGCTCGCCTTCCAGCAAATATTGCCAGCGGAACCAGCTCAGCTGCGGAAAGACATGGCACAGCCCCTTCTGGCCGCTGTGCGCTTTGATCAGCCGAATCAACGCACGGTGCTGCCTCGCCCGTATCACAATGTACAAGCCGCTTATGGCGTAAATCAAGCCGAACAGCATGCCCGGCGCAATACTTGCGTGCAGCCACCAGGCCACAACGCCCGCCAGATGCAAGAAGAACAGGAACGGCTCGAAAATGCTCAAAATGTCGAGATGCACCCATGCCTTGGAAAAAGGCCGGAGCGATTGCACGCCGTACGTGTTGCACATATCCAGTCCAACATGCAGCATCACAGCTGCCAACGTCCAGAGAAACAAGGAAAGCCAGCCGTGCGAAAGCCCGCTGCATAACATGATCGCACCTGAAATAACGGCTGGCCACAAAAACAACGCCGGAATGGAATGGCTGATCCCACGATGGTGGCGAATATAAAAGGCGTATCCGCGCAATCGAACCACCGTATCAAAATCTGGCGCGACCGAACCGATCATCGTGCCGATCATGACGGCATGCGCGATCTCAGGATGAAGCGCCACCACCGGATCGGCATACGCCAGTCCCGCAAGCGACACTCCCAGCAACAGATGACTTCCCGTATCCATCTTCCCGTTCCCCCCAAGCTGTGTAGTGTAAACACGCGATTTCACGCATCTCCCTGATTGGCTGCACGGTAGAACGAAAGCCGCCCGCAAATGTATTCCCTACATTTATCGGACGGCTTTTCGTTCGCCTGCTGCGGCTTTTGCTCAAGACCGATACAGCAGGTTGGCCCCCATTGCCATACCTGTTTTGCTCGGCACGAATTGGTTGATTTCATTTTGGACATACAGTTTTCGCTCAACATGTACGTCTTCTGTTTCCGACAGCATCCACCGAAGGAATTTGGTCAGCATGTGGAATCCTCCCGCTCATTTGTTCATCTCTACACTGTTTATCTTACGACGGGAATGTTAGCGGGGCGTGAAGCCAATGTATAGAGATGTTGAGTTTTGATGAAGCGGCCTTCATGGACAAGGCCGCGGTTGTTCGTAGAAAATAAAGTATTTCTTTGGAAAATAAAAAAGGTAGTCAGGAGAAAAAATCATTCCTGAATACCTCGCTTTTACTAAGCTATCGATACCCGTTCGTTCAATCTCGAACCCGACAACAACTTACCGACACATGGCTGTGACAGTCAGGTTAAGAGATCCTGAGTTCTTTTCGTTAAAACGTATTATATACATTTTCACATTCTTTCGCGGTCGGTTCATAAAAACAGTGCTTCTTCCATCGACCTACGAACGGCTGATTATACCAAGTTGGCGGACAGGGTCCGGGATTTTCGAACGTTCCTGGACGGAAATACCATAGGGAGAATTTGCCTGGCCAATTCCGCTCCCCATTCACTGCCCGTTGCGCCAGACGGCGTTCCCTCTCTCTTGCTTTTTGATAGTACATACCATGTTGCAACGCTTCGAACGCATGCGGCTGGTTGATCATTTGGGGAATGGTCCGGATTCCTTTAAAATCGGAACAATTCGCTCTTATTCGGTTAATGCCAACATTTCCAACAAGGAGCATGCCCATTTCGCCTTCGGTCTCAGCTTCAGCCCGAAGCAACCTTGCCAACATATCAATATCCTGCTTTCTGGCTTTTACGACTGCCATTGGCTCACCTCTTTGGATTTCTAGACTCATCATATTGCAGGCGAAGCGAATGTGTTACTCTGGCAAAATAGCGAACGATAACGCTGCGCCACTGATCGGCGTCTTCGGAGATGAAAGAAAAAACCGTTCAGACATGCACCTTTCGCACGGTCCTGAACGGTTTTTTAGTGTGAGCTGCGCTCCTATTTCTTCTCCTTGATCGTCACTTCGATCGGCGTAATCGTCATATCCACATGCAAGGCAGACGACGCATACTCGGTTTCGTCATAGTAGCCTTGTGTTTTCCTGTTTTTGCTGAAGACGACCTTGACGCCGGCACCGTCGTTTTCCAGGCCGAATGCGACGCCGGCCGCTTCCTTCGCCGTGTTGTCCATCAGATCGTCGAGCAGCATGACTTTTGCGGCATCGAGCCCGAACACGCTCGTGTTGAGCGTATTGCCCTCATAGTATTCTTTCCCCGGTTCGATCGCGACTTTTTCCTTGGCGAGCGTGTAGCGTTTGGTCACGTAATTGTACTTGTCGCCTTTCTCGATGTAGGACACGTCGATGCCTTTGTACACGCCGCTTTTGGAAACGGACGCCTTGGATGCATCGACGATGAACAAGCCGCTCGCGCCGATCACCTCGATCGTGTTGCCGGTTACTACCATCGCCGAGTTTTCATCGATACCGAAGCCGTATTTTTGCTTCTCGGCAACCAAGGCGACGACCAGACGGCCCAGACGACCGCGTTTGCTGAAATGCTGGTCGACGATTCCGCCGTTGAAGAAGCCGAGCCCTTTGGTGACCCACAGCCCAGGCTTCGTGTCATCATAGGTCACGCCGTTCAAAAGCGCGCCGAGCGAATCGGTGTTGGCAATCATCGTTTTGGACATGATCGCCGCCCCTGCGCTCGTTCCGGCGATCATGCCGCCTTTGTTGTACACGTCCCAGACGGCATCCAGCGCCTTGGTGTTGCTGCCGTCCGGATTGTAAAACGCTTTGGTGATCCGCGCCTGGTCGCCACCGACGAAAAAGAGCGCGTTTGTCTCGGCGATCTGGGCGACGATGTCATCGTTGTTCACCTTGTCTTGATAATTGTCTTTGGTGATGTCGATGATTTTGACATGGTCGGCAGGCACCCCGTAATATTCGAAATCTTCCTTCATTTCTTCCGACGACGACATCGAGCCGCTCGCCGTCGGGAAGATGCCGATCATCGCCTTGTCCTTGCCGCCCGCCAGCTCGATCATCTTTTCGTGAATCGCCGCATTGTCCCGCTGCTGGGCCCCGCCGATGATGACAAGGCTTCCTTTCG
This sequence comes from Brevibacillus fluminis, assembly GCF_052072235.1. GTDB lineage: Bacteria > Bacillota > Bacilli > Brevibacillales > Brevibacillaceae > Brevibacillus_D > Brevibacillus_D fluminis_A. The sequence continues at coordinate 4,583,466 of NZ_CM125436.1, forward strand.
CTTTCGCCGCGAGAGCGTCCTGTGCTGCTTCATCCTGTGCAGCAGCTGGCTCCTCCGCCCACACGCTGCCTCCGAATCCGAGCGATGCCACAAGCATAACCCCTGCCAACAAAAACGACTGCACTTTTTTGCCAAACCTTTTCATGCCCATGCACTCCTTTTTCGATTGGTTATTCGTTCAATGCGAAAACAGGCTCGATAACCCCCACCGTTTCTTTGCGGCGGTTGGTGATCGGCGGTGTGCGATAGTTTTGCAGCGCCGCCTCCTCCTGTGCGTCCAGCACGCCCAACTGCTTCAACACTTCCATCGCCGCAGGATACGCCGCGCGAAAAGCCCCGTCGTCGATCTTGATCGCGATGCCGATTCCTTTTTCCGGCAGCGCCATGCAGTAAACGCCCTCTGCCCCGCCCTTGGCCAGCACTTTTCCTGGCAGCGCGCGCATGACATCGGTGCAAAACTCGTCGGTACCGCTCACCATCTCCGGATACGCCATCATGGAAGAGACGACCCGTTTTACCGCCGTGCGCAGCGAAAGGGAATCGAGCTGTTCCGGATAGGCCAGCCGGGCATATACATGGGCCAGGTTGTGCAGCGGCAGCCCGAACGTCGGCACACCGCAGCCGTCGATTTCCGTGACCAGCTCCTCTGCCCTAAGCCCGGACAGGGCGAGAAGCGCCTCCTCGATTTTGCGCTGCACCGGATGCTCCAGATGGTGATACGTACCGATGTCGCTTTGCAGGTGCAGCGCCAATGCCAGCATCCCCGCATGCTTGCCGGAACAATTGTTATGAATCGGTGTCGGCTCCACACCTTGGCGCAGCAGCTCCGCATAGCTGGCCTGGCTGTAAGGCGCATGCACGCCGCACTGGAGGCTTTCCTGCGTGAGCCCGAGGCGGAACAGCATGGACTCGACCACTTTGGTATGCTGCTGCTCGCCATTGTGGGAGCCGCAGCAAATGGAGATTTCTTTATCGGTAAACAGAAAGCGGTCGGCGGCTCCCGACTGGATGACCGGGATAGCCTGAATCGGCTTCAGGACGGAGCGCGTCAATGTCACGCGCCCTGCATCGCCTACCGCATACAGCTGATTTCCTTCATAATCGACGACTGCAATGCTTCCGGAATGTCTGCTCTCGATCTGATTACCGCGTTTGACGACTACCAATGTTTCTACCATTCCACATTCCTCTCCTTATGCAAAGAGATGACACGCTACCAGATGGTCATCCTCCACCGGCAGCAGCTCCGGTCTCTTTGTCTTGCAGATTTCTTTCGCCTTCGGACATCTCGTCACAAATGCGCACCCTTTCGGCGGATCGATCGGGGACGGCACCTCGCCTTGCAGCAGGATGCGCTCCTTGTTCATCCGCGGATTGGAGATCGGGATGGCCGACAGCAGCGTCTTCGTATAAGGATGGAGCGGGTTGGCGTACAGCTTTTCGGCCGCTCCCATCTCCGCCATCCGCCCCAAATACATCACGCCCAGCCGATTGCAAAGATGGTGGACGACCGCCAGATCGTGCGAAATGAACAGATAGGTCAGCTGGAATTCCTCCTGCAAGTCCTGCATGAGATTGAGGATTTGCGATTGGATGGAAACATCCAGCGCGGATACCGGTTCATCGGCGACGATCAGCCTGGGCCGCAGAATCAGGGCGCGCGCGATGCAGATCCGTTGGCGCTGCCCGCCGGAAAACTCATGCGCATACCGCTTCAGATAGCTTTTGTTCAAGCCGCATACGTCCATCATGTCAGCGATGCGCCGCTTCCATTCCGCGTCGTCACGCTCCTCGTGCGCCTTCAACGGTTCCTCCAAAATTTGCTCGATGGTAAAGCGCGGATTCAGCGAGGCGTACGGGTCCTGAAACACCATCTGCATATCTTTCCGCTTTTGGCGCAGCTGTTCGGCAGCGAGAGGCGCCAGATCCTCGCCGTCGAACAGCACTTGTCCGGCGGTCGGCTTGATCAGCTGCAGGATCGCCCGTCCCGTGGTCGATTTCCCGCAGCCTGATTCGCCCACCAGGCCGAATGTTTCTCCTGTCCGGATGGAAAAGGAGATGTCGTCCACCGCTTTCACGTAACCGGCCGTCCGTTGCAAGATCCCTTTTCGGATCGGGAAATGGACTCGTACGTTTTTGGCTTCCAGCAACGCTTCTGTCATCAGGTTCACTCCTTAGTCGGCTTGCAGCCAGCAGCGGCATGCATGATTGGCGGCGACTGCGACGAGCGCCGGATTGTCCGTCGCACAGCGATCGATGGCACTGTCGCAGCGATCGCGGAACCGGCATCCTTGCGTGATCGAGCCTGCCGGCGGGACTTGCCCCGGAATCGAGTAGAGGTGCCGCTTTTTCTCCTCGATTTTTGGGATGGAAGCCAGCAGCCCGCGCGTATACGGGTGCCGCGGATCGTTAAAAATCGTATCGACATCCGCCTCTTCCACGATTTCACCGGCGTACATCACGATCACCCGATCACACATCTCCGCCACCACGCCGAGGTCGTGCGTGATGAACAAAATCGAGGAACCGGTCTTTTCCTTCAGCTCGCGCATCAGATCGAGGATTTGCGCCTGAATCGTCACATCGAGCGCGGTCGTCGGCTCGTCGGCGATCAGCAGATTGGGATTGCAGGCGAGGCCGATGGCGATCATGACGCGCTGCCGCATGCCGCCGGACAGCTCGTGCGGATAGCTGGCATAAATCTGCTCCGCCCGCGAGATGCCGACCAGTTTGAGCATGTCGATCGACCTTTCCTTGGCCTCCTTTTTCGATGCCTTGGTATGAAGCCGGATGACTTCGTCGAGCTGCCTGCCGATCGTAAACACCGGCGTGAGCGAGGTCATCGGCTCCTGAAAGATCATCGAAATCTCGTTGCCGCGAATCTGATTCATCTCCTTGCTTTTCAAAGACAGGAGATTCGTTCCTTTGTAACGGATCTCGCCGCTTGCGATCCGCCCTGGCGGCGTGGGCACAAGCTGCATGATGGACAGCGAGGTGATGCTTTTTCCGCAGCCCGACTCACCGACCACACCGACCGTCTCGCCTTGGTTGATATGAAAAGAAATATTGTGAACAACGGTGATTTCTCGATGATCGTTGCGAAAATTGACCGTCAACCCGTTCACTTCCAAAAGTCGTTCCTGCATCATTACACACCGCCTATTCCTTTACTTTCGGATCGAGCGCATCCCGCAGCCCATCCCCGAGCAGATTGAACGAGAGGACGGTCAGCACGATCGCAAGCCCCGGAAAAAAAGTGGGATGGAATATATTCCGGCTGTTGTCCTTTGCCGCACTCAGCATGGCGCCCCATTCCGGCGCGGTAATATCGCCGCCCAGGCCGAGAAAGCTGAGTGCCGCTCCAATGAGTATGGCCGTCCCCATGCGCATGGTCAGATACACCATGACGACCGAAAGCGTCCCCGGAAAAATGTGGCGGGCGAGAATGACATGATCTTTGACGCCGATCGAACGCGCCGCTTCCACATACATCATCTGCTTGAGCGAAAGCGTACTCCCGCGCACAATGCGGATAAAGATCGGAACGGTGAAGACGGCAACTGCAAAGATAATGTTGGTAATGCCGGGACCGAGCAGCGCGATCACCGCGATCGCGAGCAGGATGCCGGGGAACGCCAAAAGCACATCCGTGAAGCGGGTGATGAGCGCATCCACCCATCTGCCGTAATAACCTGCCAGCAGTCCGAGAATCGTCCCGATGACGGCACCGATCGCAACGGAAATGAATCCGATCAAAAGCGTCTCACGCGTTCCGATCAGCACCCGGCTGAAAATGTCGCGGTTTTGGTGATCCGTCCCGAACCAGTGCAGCATGGACGGCGGCTGATGTTTGTAGGCGTTGATCAGTTCGATCTGCAGCGCTTCCGGCTCCAGCCGGGTCAGCACCGGGTGGGAAAACGGCTGGTTGACAGCGATCGGGACGAGCGTGGAAACCCCGTCCAGCGCCACCTTCACCGCAGTCTCGCCTTGGCTGACCGCCGTTACTGTTCCGTCCTCGCCAACCGTCACGATGCCCGGCGACAGCGCCTCAAAGGTAAGCCCATGCTTCGCCTGCGTGGTCGAGGTGGTGTTAAAGCCGTTGCTTTCAACAGGCTTCATCGCCTCGACCGCCTGGTTTTTGTGCGCGAGCATGGCGATCTCGGATGCGCCTGCGACCTGGCTGCCATCCGTGAGCAGCGCTTTCAGCTCGATCTTGGCCGTTTGCCCTGTGCGCAGTTGCGGCAGCTCGGCGATCAATTGGGACAGCGCGGGCTTTGCTTGCCCTTCTCCCGAGACATTTACCTGAAAGCGGGACGCTACATCCCCGCTCTGCACCCGAATTGTCGTCGTGCCCTGGCCGCTCGCATTGATGCTGACGCCCGCTTCTGTTTTTCGCGCGGAAGCGATCAGCTTGTCGTCGCTTTCAAACAACAGCGGGTTCAGTCCGCTTGCCGGCTGCTCGCTGCCATCGCTGTACAGCGCGCGGACGCCCAGACTGGCACTGGTCAGTTGCGTTACCTGGACGCCTTTTTCCGCATACTGGTCCGTGACGGGCCGATACGGGTCAAATGGAGCGATCCAGGGGGCCGCGATGCTTACGCCGACGATCGCCAGCGTGAAGCCAAGGCAGACCACCGCCACTTTCTGCTTGCGGAATTTCCGGACAAACGCTTGAAAAGGAGAGGGTGATTTGGTTGTCGTTGGCATAATGGTCTCCTTTTTATTCGTAACGAATTTGCGGATTCAGCAATCCGTAGCTGATGTCGACCAGCAGGTTCACGACCAAAAATTGCACCGAGAACAACAAGATCAGCGCTTGAATCACCGGATAATCCCGCGTCAGAATCGAATCGATCAGATAGGAACCCAGTCCCGGCCAGGCAAATACTTGCTCCACGACGACGGCGCCGCCGAGCAAAAAGCCGAATTGCAGGCCTGTCATGGTGACGACCGGAATCAGCGCGCTGCGCAGAACGTGCGTCATGACGATCACCCATTCCTTCTGTCCCTTCGCCCGCGCTGTCCGCACAAAGTCTTCGCGCAGCACCTCCAGCATGCTGGAGCGGGTAAAGCGGGCCACGATCGCCGCGACCCCCAGCCCCAGCGTCAGTGAAGGAAGGATCAGGTGCCGGATACTACCGCTGCCGCTCGTCGGAAACCAGCCGAGCTGCACGGCAAAGATTTGCATCAGCATCAAACCGAACCAAAACTCCGGGATGCTGAGCGCCGTGATCGCGGACACCATGCCGATGCGGTCCCAGATGGAATTGCGCTTCGTCGCCGAAACCACGCCGACGATCAGCCCGATCACGATCGCCCACACCATGCTTGCCAGCGTCAAAATCAAGGTATAGCCGAATCGGCGTACAATCTCATCGGATACGTTCGCCTTGGTCCGGTACGAGATGCCGAAATCGCCTTGCGTGATGATTTTGCCGACATAGCGGGCGTATTGCTGGTACAAGGGATCGTTGAACCCTTCCTTCTGTTTGAGCAGCTGGTAGGTTGTGGCATCGATTTCGTTCCCGTACATGATGCGGATCGGATCGCCCGGCGTCAGGTGAACAAACAAAAATGCGATGATGGAAACGATGAGTAACATGGGGACGATTGCGGCTGTTCGCCTGATGATGAAAGAAAGCACGCCTGTTCACCTCTAGTTCTTCACGGCATTATTCACGATCACCGTATCGCTCGGCAGCACGCTTACATCGTTCACGTCCTTTGTCTTGGCGACGACGTTGTCCGGCACATGCAGGAACACCCATGGCGCATCGTCGTAGATGATCTTTTGCACATCCGCGTACTTTTTCAAAGACTCTTCCTTATTCGGGGTCGCGAGCGCCTCATCGAGCAGTTTGTCGACTTCCTTGTTGCTGTAGAAGCCGGAGTTGTTGTTGTCAGGCGCAAAGCTCTTCGTATGGAAGTTCGGGCGGATGCCGTAGTCCACTTCCCCGGTTCCCGGCGACCAGCGGCCGATCCACATGTCCGTGCCTTTGTTATGGTCGAGCATGTCGAACAGCGTGCCGCTTTCATAAGCCTGGACTTTCGCCTTGATGCCTACCTTGCCGAGCTGAATCGCCACGTTTTCAGCAATGGCGATGAATTCGCTCGTATTGCGCGTCCAGAGAGTTGCGGTGAAGCCGTCTTTATATCCGCTTTCCGCCAGCATTTTTTTCGCTAAGTCCGGATTGTACTCGTACACTTTTTGCTGGCTGTAGCCGTATGTTCCCGGCGCAATCGCGGAATCGGCCACCTTTGCATAGCCGTCCACCACCGAGGCGATCAGCTCATCCTTGTTGATCGCATAGTTCAATGCCTGGCGCACTTTTTTGTCCTGGTACTTTTTCTCTTTGAGGTTGAGGCCCACATAGTACACATTCAGCGATGGCGCCGTGAAGACGTTGTAGTTGCTGTCCTGCGCAATCTCTTTCGCCGCTTGCGTCGGCAGCTTGGTGATGATGTCGGTTTCGCCCGCTTTCAGCATGTTGATGCGCGTGCTCGCTTCCGTCACCGGCTTGTAGATGATGTTTGCCAGTTTCGGGAGCTTTTCTTTGTTCCAGTAGTTTGGATTCGGCTCATATTTGACGTATTGGTTGTCTTTCCACTCGACGAATTTGTACGGTCCTGTACCGACCGGATTGCGGTCGAGATTGTAGCTCGGGTCTGCCTGCTTCTTTTTGATCGATTCGAGCGATTTGAAGGAAGCCGACGGATGGGCCAGATAGGACAGCATCGCCGAGTTCGGCGCAGTTGCCACAACGGTCACATGCGTCGGGTCTTTGACGACCACCTCTTTGATAAAGGAGAAAAAGCTGCGCCGCGCCAGCCCGTTCTTCTCGTCGCGGACAAAATCAAGATTCGCTTTCACCACATCCGCGTTAAAGGGAGAACCGTCATGGAACGTGACCCCCTCGCGCAGCGTAAACGTGACCGATGTCGCATCCTGGCTGAATTCATAGCCGGTAGCGAGAACCGGCACCGGCTGCATCTTGTCATCGAAAGCAAACAGCCCTTCAAACATCGGCCGCTGTACAGTAATCGAGTTCCCGTCTGTCACGTTTTGCGGATCGAGCGAGACCGGCTCTGCTTCGACCGCCAGCGTAACCGGCTTCGCTTCTTCTTTTTTCGCTTGCGCCGGTGCAGCTGGTGCCGGTGTCTCCGGTGCAGGCGTGCTTGCCGGTGGACTTTGTGTAGTCGTCGCCGGCGCCTGTGAACAAGCCGCCAGCATACCTGCCGCGAGAACGACGCTAACTCCTGCTTTCAAGCCATTGCGTTTACGTGCCAATAAAAACCCCTCCAATAGTGAAAAATGAATGCCCCTCTTGCCTGATCGAAATTGCAACCCGCGTGCCACCCGGACAATTCGTAATTTTTCGTCTATTCACGAGACATTTTTGCCCAACATTCGCTATAATGGATGAAATTGGATGCTATTCCAAAGAACCGATTTGAACCAATAAAGGCCATACAGGAGGGAACGGCGACATGTATGCCAAGGAGCTTATTCTGATCACCGGGACAAAAGAAACCAGAAAGACGCTGGTTGAGCAATTGACGGAAGTCATCGGCGATTTCGTTCACATCCATGACTTTTCGCTGCAAGAGTCGATTCCCCACGTGTTTACGGACAAGCTGATCATCCTCTCCTCCTCTGCGATCGTCGAAGAAGCCGCTCCCTACATCGGGGAAGGCTGCAAGGTCGTGGTCGCAAAACGAACGGTCAATTTCCAAAACATCGACAAGCTGTTGTTTTTGCCTGACAACACGCGGGTGCTGTACGTCAACGACGCCCCCGAAACCGTGTACGAGTCGGTGGAAACGCTGCTGCAGCTCGGGATCAACCACATCGATTACATCCCGTTCTACCCGGGCAAAAAACACGTCCCGGACATCGAGATCGCGATCACCCCCGGCGAGGTCAGCCTCGTCCCCGCCGTCGTGAAGGAAGTCGTCAACATCGGCCCGCGGCTGATCGACCTCATCACCGTCATCACGATCCTGCAGCATCTGAATCTGCTGGAAAAGAAAGGCGACATCGTTTCGGAAAAGTACATCCGCAAGATCATCGACCTGAGCAAAAAGCTTTCCCATACCACGCGCCAGTCCGATCAGCTCAACAAGCATTTGAAGCAAGTGCTCGACGGGGTCAACGACGGCATTCTCGCCGTCACCCCCAGCGGGATCATTACCGTGTTCAACGAAAACCTCATCGCCATGCTCGGGCTGAATACGACCAAGACAGTGGGCCGCCATTTGTCGGACGTGTTTCGCAATCACGAACTCGTTTCGTTCGTGCTCAATGACTCGGAGGAAGAGAGCCGCTGGTTCACGCTGTTTCAGGCGGATGTGATCGTCCACCGCTTCCACGTCAGCACGGAGGAGTCGATCGTCGCCACGTTCAAAAATGCGCATGAAACGATCGAGCTGGAAAAGTCGTTCCGCCGCGAGCTGATCCGCAAAGGCTACATCGCCAAATACACCTTTCAGGACATTCGCGGCAACAGCGAGCGCGTCGTGAAAACGAAAGAGATCGCAAGCAAAATCGCCAAGACCAATCTGACGGTGCTGATCGAGGGCGAAAGCGGCACAGGCAAGGAGCTGTACGCCAGCGCCATCCATAACGCATCGCTGCGCGAGTCGGGCCCGTTTCTCGCGGTCAATTTCAGCGCATTGCCGGACGATCTGGTGGAAAGCGAGCTGTTCGGCTATGAAGAAGGGGCGTTTACCGGAGCGAAAAAAGGCGGCAAAATCGGCCTGTTCGAGCAAGCCAACGGGGGAACGATTTTTCTCGATGAAATCGGCGATACAAGTCTCAAGCTGCAGGCCCGCCTCTTGCGCGTCCTGCAGGAAAAAGAGCTGATGCGGATCGGCGGCAACAAAATCATTCCGATCGATGTTCGCGTCATCGCCGCGACCAACAAAAACTTGATCCGGATGATCGAGCAAGGGACGTTCCGCGAAGACTTGTACCATCGGCTGAAAATTCTCTACATCCATCTGCCCGAATTGCGCAACCGCAAGGAAGACATCCCCGCCCTGATCGAGCACTTCCTCATGCAAAGCGGCAGAAGCAGCATCGCGATCATGCCCGGGGTCATGGAGCATCTGCTGCGGTATCAATGGTACGGCAATGTCCGCGAGCTGAAAAATACGATCGATTACATGCTCGCGGTGTGCAACGGCCAGGTGATCACCGTGGACGATATTCCAAGCGAAAGCTTTTTCCAGCGCAAATCGCCGGAACAGCAGGCCGTTCACGAGCCTGCCCTCCTTGATCCGGGCACCCAGGCACCGGCGGCATCCCCTCTGGAAATCCCGTCGGATCAGGAGGAGCATCGGTTTATGCTTGAAGCCATCCATCTCGCCAATCAGCAAGGGGTATCGATCGGCCGCAAGACACTGTCCGAAAAAAGCGGACTGTGGAAAAAGCCGCTCACCGAGCAGCAGATTCGCAGGCGGCTGGATATATTGGAGCAACAGGCCTACATCGTGACCAATCGCGGGCGTGGCGGGATCAAGCTGACGCGCAGCGGGCTCGATTACTTGCGGGCCTTGGAAGGAACGACTTAGCAAGCGAAAAGGGCTATTGCGCATCTGCTTGCGTTAGCCCTTCCTGCTCGAAAAAATGATTCTGATTTTACGCTATGATGTCCAACAGCTTGTAGTATACTTCCAGGACGCTGAGCACGAAAGCCCGCTGCCCGTGAAACGGAATCTGCTTCAGCGGGACCGTTTCCAGCCCTTTTTTGATCCGGCTTTCACCCGCAATGTTTTGCGCGATGATCTTGCCCAGCATCGTGGTGATCGCCGCACCGTGACCTGCGCAGCCGATGGAAAAGTGGGTGCCATCCTCCAATTGGCCGATGTACGGCAGCATGTCGTAGGTAACGCCGAGCAAACCGCCCCACTTATAGTCGATGCGCGTTTCCTTGAGCTGCGGAAACACTTTGATCAGATCATCGCGCACCTCTTCGTACGTCTGCGCGGTTTCCTCGCCGGTGAATTGATCCTTGCCGCCGAACACCAGCCTGCCGTCAGGGGTCAGGCGGAAGTAGTAAATGAAGTTTTTCGTATCGAATACCATCCGGTTGCGCGGGATCAGCTGCGCGGCGAGATCGGGGGCGAGCGGCTCAGTCGCGACCATGTAGCTTGCGATCGGGTATACCGAGCGGGTCAACTTTTTCACCAGGTCGTCGGTGTAGCCGTTGGTGGCGATGACCAGCTCTTTGGCAGCAACCGCCCCTTCCGCCGTCCTGACGATGACCTTCCCCGGCGTTCTGTCGATGGCAATCACCCGCGAACGCTCATAAATAACGCCGCCGAGCGCCTCGGCAGCATCGGCCAGGCCCAATGCATAGTTAAGCGGGTGAAACGAGCAGCTGTGCTCGTCCACCAGCCCGCCATGGGCAAAAAGCGGCGAGTCCAGCTCGCGGCGCATCTCGTCTTTCGACACCATCTCTGTGCGGTAGTGGAACTGCTTTTGCAAAAATTCCTGTTCCTCTCGCAGGCTGTCCATATGCTTCGGCTTTGTAGCCGCGATCAGATGGCCGGTCTGCGCGAGATCGCACGCAATTTGATTGTCGCTCACCATTTTTTTGACCAGTGCGATCGCATCGAGCGAAAGCGAAAACATCTCCTTCGCCGTTTCTAGCCCGTGCTTCGCGGCAAGCGTCTTCATGTAATCTTTGTAGCCTGGCAAAATCATGCCAGCATTGCGCCCGCTCGCTCCCCATCCCGCTTCGTTCTGCTCCACGACGATGACCTTCAATCCAAGCTGTGACGCATGGTAGGCCGTAGACAGTCCCGTGTAGCCGGCTCCGACGATGACCACATCCGCTTCCTTGTTTCCTTGAAGGGAAGCTCGCTCGCGATGGGCATTGACTGTAGCCGACCATAACGATAACCCGTGCATGATGAAATTCCTCCAGCTCGTTTTTTTCTATCTTACTATAGGAGAGCATCGTTACAAAACAAATAAACTGCTTCTGCTTCCCTGTTTTTGGCGCACGATTCACCATTTGATCGGTAGAATTTTTATGAGGATGGGAAACATCCTGAAAACTGTGGTAGGATGGTAGAAGTGAACGAAATCGTTTTCACTATACCATCGACCGAACCATCGTTCCTTCGAAGAAACAGTCACCTCAAAATACTCTAAGGAGATGTGTCACATGGAAGCAACTAAACGGATCGAAAAGGATTTTCTCGGAGAAAAAGAAGTGCCGAAAGATGCCTATTACGGTGTGCAAACGCTGCGTGCCATCGAGAACTTCCCGATTACAGGCTACCGGATTCACGAATCGCTGATCACTGCGATGGCGATCGTGAAAAAAGCGGCTGCACTGGCCAATATGGAAACAGGCCAGCTTAACAAGCGGATTGGACAAGCGATTGTCTCCGCTGCGGAAGAGATCATCGCTGGACGCTGGCATGAGCAATTCATCGTCGATCCGATTCAAGGCGGTGCAGGTACCTCGATCAACATGAACACCAACGAGGTCATTGCCAACCGCGCACTGGAAATTCTCGGTTTTGAAAAGGGCGATTATTTCCAAGTAAGCCCGAATACGCACGTCAACATGTCCCAATCGACGAACGACTCATTCCCGACAGCCATCCATCTCGCGACGCTTTCGATGCTGGAGAAGCTGCTACATACAATGGAAACCTTGCGCGATGCGTTCGCGCAGAAGGCGAAAGAATTCGACCATGTCATCAAGATGGGCCGTACGCATTTGCAGGATGCCGTGCCAATCCGTCTCGGCCAGGAATTCGAAGCGTATCGCAAGGTGCTGTCCCGCGATATTCTCCGTATCCAGCAAAGCCGCCAGCACCTGTATGAAGTCAATATGGGCGCAACCGCTGTCGGCACCGGGCTTAACGCCGATCCGCGCTATATCGAAAACGTCGTCGTCCACCTTGCTGAAATCAGCGGGTTCGCCATCACGGGTGCAGAAGATTTGGTCGATGCCACCCAAAACACGGACGCCTATACGGAAGTGTCCGCAGCGCTGAAGGTGTGCATGATCAACATGTCCAAAATCGCCAACGACCTGCGTCTGATGGCTTCCGGCCCGCGCGTCGGTCTGGGCGAGATCAATCTGCCGCCGCGCCAGCCAGGCTCCTCGATCATGCCGGGCAAAGTCAATCCGGTCATGGCAGAGGTTGTGAACCAGGTCGCCTTCCAGGTGATCGGCAACGACCATACGATCTGCCTCGCATCCGAAGCCGGTCAGTTGGAGCTGAACGTCATGGAACCGGTGCTCGTGTTCAACCTGCTGCAATCGATCAGCATGATGAACAACGTGTTCCGCGTGTTCAAGGAAAACTGCCTCGACGGCATCACCGCCAATGAAGAGGTTCTCAAGGCTTATGTGGAAAAAAGCGCAGGCGTCATCACCGCCGTCAATCCGCATCTCGGCTACGAGGTTGCAGCCCGCATCGCCCGCGAAGCGATTTTGACCGGCAAATCGGTGCGTGAGCTGTGCTTGCAAAATAACGTGCTGACGGAAGAAGAACTCGACCTGATCCTCGATCCGTATGAGATGACCCATCCGGGGATTGCGGGCAAATCGCTCTTGTTCCGCGATTAAGCGTAATTGCCATAACCGTGAAACGACCAGCCTCGCGCTTGCAAGGCTGGTCGTTTCTTATTTGGAAGAGAATCATTTGTGCACGCCTCTATCATCTTGTAAAATTTATCCTATATCCCCGATGATAGAAAGGTCGTACTTATGAAAAAAATCATTTGGACCATCATTCTTTTCTTTGCGCTCGCAATCAGCGCGTACTCCATTGTCCAGTACCTCGTGGTGGGCGTCGACAAGGCCGGCCTGGTCAACGTGAAAATCAAAAGCATGGGCCCGCTGCAGCCATCGTGGTACGCATTTTTGTATCTGCATATCGCTTTTAGCGCCGTCGCGCTGGTCATCGGCCCGTTTCTCTTTTCCGCGAAGCTGCGCGAAAAACGGCTTTCCCTTCACCGCTCGTTAGGGAAGGCATACCTTGTGTCCGTGCTGCTCGGCGGGGTGGCAGGCGCAGTCCTCGCATTTTCTGCGTCAGGCGGATTCATGGCGGCGAGCGGTTTTTTCCTGCTCTCCGTTTTGTGGCTGTATACGGGCTACGCCGCCTACCAACAAATCAGGCAAAAAAACGTGAAGGCCCATCGCGAATGGATGCTCCGCAATTATGCCCTCACGCTCGCCGGCGTCACGCTCCGCCTTTGGATGCCGATCTGCTTCGCCATTTGGGGAACCGGCGCATTCGCATCCTTTTATCCGGCTACCGCGTGGATCTGCTGGGTGCCCAACCTGCTGGTCGTGGAATGGTACGTCCGCAAATCCGCCGCTACGCCCGCAATCGTCCCTTAGGGTGCCGATAGATGGTTCCGAGGACGATTTCAGCGATCACGAGCAGGAGCAGGATCGTGCCGTACACGCCGATCGTATAGCTCGTTTCGTACGCCATGCCGAATCCGTTGTGACAGACGTACGTAATCAGATGGATAAACATGTTTGTATAGCAAAACGCGTAGCTGCGAACCATCCATTTCCGGTGCTTGTCGATTTGTTTTCGCTTGATTTGCGCGATCGCAGCGATCGTCATCCCCAGCCAAATGATGTTAAGCAGGTTGAACGCCACGCTGTTGATTTTGCCGCCGGTTGAAAAAGGCGCCATATACCCGGAGGTCAGGTCGACGATCACTACGGACGCCACATACAGGTAGCCGTTGAATTTGTGGAACTTGCGGTAGTTTTGGACGATGCGGCTGGGGAAGTTGAGCGCGCCTGACACCAGCGCGACACACGCGAACACAATATGAACTTCCATCACAGTCAGCCACACCGGCAGGTTGATCGGCCGCTTCAGCGCCACCTTGTGTCCAAGAAAGCCGGTCGCCTGGGGATCATGGATGAAATTTGCGTAGAAAGAATAACCGATGAAGACGGCAGCCACCGCCAGCATCAGCGCATAAAAGTGCTTTCTCATCTGGACCCCCTTTCTCAATCTGCAGCGCTTTTTCTATCTCCTCCGTAAACCTACACTTCTGCAGACCACAATGCAACCGGTTCCCCCAATCGTTCCCGAAGAAGACACAAGTTACACGATGCCGAACCACGTATACACCAAAATGACAAAAAACGGCGCGGCAACCTTGATGACGGTCAGCCCGAAAATTTCGCGATACGCTTGCCGGTGCGTCACGCCGGTGATCGCCAAAATCGTCAAGATCGCCCCGTTGTGCGGCAGCGTATCGAGTCCCGCTCCCGCCATGGCGGCCACCCGATGCAAGACCTGCGGATCGATCCCGAGGCTGATGGCCTGCTGCAGATAGGTGTGGCCCGAGGCGGCCAATGCGATGCTCAATCCGCCGGAAGCGGAGCCGGTTGAGCACTTCCATTGCTGTAATCCTTCTTTCACGATTGCTGCGGTTGAGAAATCCCCGCTGTATGTAATTGTACCGCATTACTGTAACACAGTTGCACAGCGAGAAACAGACTTCCTCACGCATACTTGGAAAACAAATCAGCCAATAGTCGTACGACCACCCTGCAGCAGGGGTGGACTATTTTTGTAGAAAAGCAGCGACTATCTGCCGATGAAACCGATTGGCGCAGATTGTACAATACATTCCAGAACGTTACCTTTCGCTAGGAGGATTCCATTATGACCAACAAAGGGCTGGGGCTCGCCTACGTTTTCGCCATCACAAACGCCATCATCATCGGTTTTTCATTTCTGTTTACCAAAAATGCGCTGGCAGCCGCTGATCCGCTCGATACATTGGCTTTCCGCTTCATCGCATCCTTTTTGGCGATGTCCATCCCGGTGCTCACCGGCCATATCAAGCTGAATTACCGTGGCAAGCCGCTTGGTTCCCTGCTTGTGCTCGCGCTGCTGTACCCTACCTCATTCTTTACCTTGCAAACATTCGGACTGTTGCATGCGACCTCTGCCGAAGGGGGGATCCTGATTGCGCTCACGCCTGTGATTACGATGGTCCTGGCTTCCCTGTTCCTGCGGGAAAAAACCAATCTCATGCAGAAGCTGTCCATTCTCCTGTCCGTTTTTGGCGTGTTGTTCATCTTCATCATGAAGGGAAGCAGCATCGATCCTACCCACATCGGCGGCATCGTGCTCCTGCTGTTGTCCGGCTTCGCCATCTCCGGCTACAATGTCCAGTCGCGCTCGCTTTCCAAGCAGTTTACCCCCTCCGAATTGAGTTATGTCATGATGGGCTTCGGCTTTGTCATTTTTCTGATCGTATCGGTCGGCAAACATATCGCTACCGGGACGATGGGGCAATTTTTCGCGCCGCTGGCAAACGGGCAGTTTGTCATCGCCGTCCTGTATTTGGGCATCATGTCTTCCTTGGTAACGTCCATGATCGCCAACTATGTCCTGTCCAAAATCGAGGCGGCGAAAATGAGCGTGTTCTCGAACTTGTCGACGGTCGTCTCGCTGGCAGCCGGCGCCCTCTTTTTGGGGGAAGAAGTGTCGCTGTATCATGTAGCCGGGGCGGCATTGATCATCATCGGCGTAGTCGGGGCGAACCGGTTTGGCCGAAAGCAAACCAGTGCACCTGCAAAAAGCAGCGTCTCTTTTTCCAAGTAATCTGATTGCCATCGTGGGGAAGAGTTGCTGTGATTACGCATTTTTCCGGACACAAGCTGCAGACGTTTTCCATCCATCATACGGCCGGCTTCGCAGCTGACATTCCGAAGCGTTTGCAGCATCTTTAGAACATGAAAAAAAGCATCGCCCCGTCACGCCATTTGTTCGGCTTTGAAGAGCAATGCTTTTTTACGTACATCATCATCTACCTGCCTGCCGAATGGACAGCAGGCGCATGATCTGTTCGGTTCGCTCCGTCGCCCATTGGGCTGCATTTTCCATGGCTTCCTCGATGCCGCACGGTTTCGGTACGATGGGAAAAGCTGCCGTCAAGCCGAGCTGGTCCATCTGTGCGCCGGTCAGCTCCATGCCGCCGCACAAGGCAACCGTCGGCACGCGATGCTTTTGGGCAAGCGCGCATACGCCTGCAATCGCTTTGCCCGACAGCGTCTGCGCATCGAGGCGTCCCTCTCCCGTCACAACCAGGTCGGCATCGCGGACATGCTCCGCGAATCCGGTCGCTTCCATGACCAGCTCGATTCCCGGCTTGAATTCCGCTTGCAAAAATGCCATCCAGGCAGCGCCCATCCCGCCTGCGGCACCGCTTCCCGGACGCTCCCGCACGTCTACGCCAAGCACGGCAAAAAGGATGTCGCCGTACCGCATGAGCGCCCGATCCAGTTGGACCACCATCTCGGGCGTCGCGCCTTTTTGCGGGCCGAACACAGCCGATGCGCCTGACGGGCCGCACAGCGGATTCGTGACATCGCTTGCAACGATGAACGAACATTCTTGCAAACGTGCATCCAGTCCGGACGGATCGAGGGAGCCGAGCTGTTCCAACGCTCCCCCGCTCGCACCTGCCGGGAGCAACTCCCCCTTTTGATCGTACAAACGGATGCCGAGCGCCTGCATCATGCCCGCTCCACCGTCATTGGTGGCGCTTCCCCCAAGCCCGATAATAAAACGGCGGTAGCCCGCATCGAGCGCATGAAGCAGCAGCTCTCCTGTGCCAAAGCTTGTGGTACGCCACGGATTGCGTTCGGCCCACGCAAGCAGCGGCAGACCGGATGCTTGCGCCATTTCGATCACGACCGTCTTCTCGTCGCCCAAAACACCATACGCCGCAGTGATCGGTCTTCCCAGCGGATCGTGTACCCGAACCTTTTGCGTGACGCCTCCGGTCGCATAGACCAGGCTTTCCATCGTGCCCTCTCCGCCATCTGCAAGCGGCAGCTCGACAACTTGGGCATCGGGACGGACTGCGAGGATGCCTTTACGGATCGCGGCACACAAATCGCGTGCCGTAATTGAGCCTTTGAATGAATCAGGTGCGACTACGATCTTCATGTTCATCCCCCTGCCCGCTCGCGACTCATAATTCTTTCGTCATGAAGACGCTGTTTTCGTCTGGCACGTAATCGGCAAACGGCCCGCATTCCTGAAAACCGAAGCTCGCATACAACCGCCTTGCTGGCTCGAACGCAGCCATCGAGCCTGTTTCCAGGCTGAGCCGCCGATAGCCGCGGCGTTTGGCTTCCTCAATCACATGCTGCAGGATTCGCCCCGCGACACCTTTTCGCAAATGCGCGGATGCCGTTCGCATCGATTTGACCTCTCCGTGCAGGGCATCCAGCTCCTTGAGCGCCCCGCAGCCGAGCAGCTCGCCCTCTTCCCAAGCGCTCCAGAACGTGATCTCCGGCTTCCGCAGCCGGTCGAGGTTCAAGGCATGTATGCTTTCTGGCGGAGAATGCTGGGCCATATTTTGAAGATGCTCCCCGATTAACGCAGCCACTTCCGGACCAGTCAAATCATCTATTTTAATATTCAGACCAAACACCCCTCAATCCCTGTTCGTTTCCCCCTACTTTACTGATTTTGTCAGCCACTTTCAACCACCGTGTTTGCTGCACAAGTTCCGGAAACGAAAAAGCGGGAACAGCCCGGCCTCTACCCTTTGATGAGGGTTGGATCTTCATCCGCTTTGCGATCCTTTGCCCGCTTAAACAAATAGGTGTACAGCTTGATATATTGCCCAACCAAAATCGCATTGATGATGGTCCCTTCGCGAATAAACTTGATCTCACCAAGGAAAATCAGACCGATGCATGCGGATACCACCAGCAAGGAGCAATCGAAGATCGTCTTGATATTCCCCCACTTCATTTTGGTCCTTTTAAACAGGGTGTTCACAAACAAATCGACGGGGATCAGCACCAGGTTCGCTTGAATCATGAGATACAACCCAAACGCCAACGCTGCATCCGCAACAGCCAGCAGCATCACTTTTGCATAATAGAGATCGATCTTGATAAAACTGGTAATCAGCAGGTTCAGGTCCAAAAAAATGCTTAACGCCAAAGCTGGAATCAATCCGGCAAAATATTTTAGTTTAAAATCTTTCGGCAGGACCAGATAGGCTCCCAGCAGCATGAGAAGCTCCAGGAGGAAAGAGAACGTTCCTTGCGACAGTTGAGGGAAAATGACGGTCATGGTCCTTGTAAGACTGCTCTGCGGCGAGATCCCGATTCCTGCCCGAATCGCCAAACTGATGCCAAGAGTCAATATATAAATGCCAACTAAATAAATGATCCACCGCTTTGTCAAACTGGAATTGTTTTGCAGTTCGGTACTGTCCGTATATTTTTGCATCAACCATCCCTCTTTCTTTCACTGACTGTTTTAAAGAGCAGGCTTCGAGTCGCAGCAACGCTGGGAACGCTTTCGAAAAGGTGCTCCATTCTCCCAGGCGGTGTTCTCGCCAAACGCCATCCCCGCAAAGAACGGGAGCACGCTTCCGATTTTCAAGACGCTTTCGTTTCAATTTTAGGATAATTACGACATTTTAAAAAAAGCTTGTCCCAACCTCCTTTTATTTCATGAAGCGGAAACGATGCAGCGAAATAAACAGGCTCAACAGCTTGTTCACCACCGGCTCCCCCGCGTTGCGGTTCCCCATTTCTTCCAAGGCGGCATCGATCGCAGCCGCGCTTGCGGTCAGTTCATTCACGGTCATATTTGTCATCATGCCATAAATTTCGATCGGCATCACGCTTTTTGGCGTCTTGTTGTCCGTGACGATGCACGCGCCCGAATACCGATCGACCTCTTTTGCGCAGTAGCACATTTCATCGCTGTCTTGCCCGACGACAACAAAATAAGGGATCGGAGCTGGCCAGGAGGTTGCTACGGCACCGCGCTCGATCGAAACACCTTTAAACAAGCCGTTTACAACATGGCGTTTTCCGTCTGCATAGCGGCGAATGACCGAGAGGCGGCTCAGCCGTTCCCCTTCATATTCCGGAACGATCTTGCCCTCGTTGATCGGCACCCATACTTCCTGGTAAAACTTCGCGTGCCCGCGGCCATATACGTCAAACAAGTAGACTTTTGCCTTCGTGCCGTCCTCCGAAACCTCTAACGGTACCAAATCCAACTGCTCCGGCGTCAAATCATCCAAGCCTGCGATGCCTTTCGTGCACATGCCCGAGTAATCGATCTCCACATGTTTCAGCATCTTTTTGTCTTGTGCAATCAGCTCGCCGTCTTTAAATACATACAGCGGATTGATTTTCGACAAGCTGTCGGTCAGGACGATGTCTGCGAAGCGCCCCGGCGTCAAGGAGCCGATGAGATGGTCCATATGATAGGATTTGGCTGTGTTGTAGGTAGCCATTTTGATCGCCTTGATCGGGTGAATCCCCATCTGTGTGCAAAGCGAAATAATCCAGTCCATATGCCCCATTTTCAGCAGGCGTTCAATCGAGATGTTGTCGGTGCACAGCATGAAATTTTCTGTTGGGAACTTGCGGTCGACAATCGCGCGGAGCAAAGTTTTGATCACTTCACTGCTGCCGACGCCGAACTTGATTTGCGTAGGGAAGCCGTAGCGAATGCTTTTTTCGATATCGTCCCCATTCCAGACATCATGATTGTTGGATACGCCAATCGCCGGCAAATAATTTAACACCATATCGGGAAGCGCGGTCAAACCCCAATGCCCATTCATGAATCCGCCTTTTTCCCGTACCCAGGCGGCTTTTTGGAAGTCATCCTCATCCCCCTTGCTGTATGTAAAATGCTCGAATTCGCCCAAGCCGATCACCGGCTCCATCTCCAACACTTCTTTTGTGACCCAAGCGGCTGTTTTTTTGCCAGGCGCGAATGCGTAGAGTCGGTAAGGAAGCTTGTCATAATCGCGGAACAAGTTTTGGGCAGCACGCACCCCGTCCTCACCGGCCGCGCTCAGAAGGTCCAGACACTCCGCAAAGATGGTTGTTGTACCGCATGGCACCATCGCCTCGGCAAGCGCAGTCGGGTGTGCCAGCTGCGATTCAAAATGCAGGTGGGCATCAATCAGCCCCGGAATCGCATAAAGCCCCTGTCCATCAAAAACTTCTTTCACCTTGACGATCGATTCATCCGGATTCAGCGCAACAATGCGTTTGTCATAGATGAGCAACGATCCGTGATAGACCGTCTCCCCATGCACATCCAGGATGTTCACATTCTTTACGAGCAGGTCCGCTTCTTTTTCGCCATGCAGCACATCAAAGATCGCGCGGACTTTTTCAAGATGATTCGTTTCTGTTTGTTTCATTGTTTGTTCTCCCCTTCTGTGTTTTTCTCATATATAAGCAGAGCTGGGCTCTGAACTTATCGGAGTGAATGATGATTCTCGCTTATTAAACGTTTAACTTGATCGGGTGTTTTTCCGGTTACGGTTTCTTCTCCCCTGAAAAAACGATTTCATTTTCATTCATCAGTGGTGCCGCGAACAGCGGCATGGAAGTCTTATCTCATTGTTAAACGTTTATCTTGCAGTGCAATTGTCTTCCGAGCCTCACTTCCACCGTTTGTGACTACGTTTCTTTCTGTGACTCGCCATCGTCACACTCCATCTTTTGTTAAACGTTTATCCAACATCCGCTTTCAAAACCACCTGATTTTTCGCCTTTCCTTCACGAAAAATCAGGCGGATTTGCGCACCACGATGAACGGTTCCAAAACCGTAACCGATTCAAACGCTTGTTTTCGAATCTGGCTGAGAATGATCTCTGCGCTGCGAATGCCTAATTCCCGGTTCTGCAAATCTACACAAGTAAGCTCCGGCGTAGAAATTTGCGAGATCAGCGAATTTCCCAAGCTCACAACCGCGATCTCCTCGCTGATGCGAATCTCCTGATCCACCAATGCCTTGGTCAAATAGACGGCGCTCATTTCATTGAGTACAAATACACCATCGATGTTGTTTTCGCGCAAGGCAGGAATGCATGATTTTGACAGGTCCATCCCGTCTTCGATCTCGATCAACAGCGGCTTGTGCTCACTGTTGGCCGCTTGATGATACCCTTCCAAAAAATAGCCCAGCAAATCGTCAGGCAGCTTTTTATGAACGAAAGCAATTCGTTGTTTCCCGTTGGACAGCAACTGCTCTGCCCCCAGCTTGCCCGCCTGGACCAAATCCGGGTACACCAAAGGAAAGCCGCTGTACGGCATGCATCGATTGACATAGACAACGGGAATCTCCCATCCCACTGCGTTGTGGATGCTCTCGCGAAAAGAAGTATCCGAAAACAAGCCGATGAAAATGATGCCCGCGATCATATTTTCGCGCATAAGCTGAAGGATTTCATCTTCGCTTAGATTGAGATTGTCGACTTCATAGATAAAGAGATTATAGTGATGCTTTCCCAAGGTTTGACTGATGCCGGAGGTGATCTCGGAATAATACAGGTTGTTGATCTTCGGCAAAATGACCGCGACATTGAAGGTTTCCTTGCGCTTCAACGCTTTGGCAACCACATTGGGCACATATCCCAGTTCCTTGATTGCGAGCTGTATGCGTTCTTCTGTTTCTTTTTTGACCGTCATGTCGGCGCTCAAGTATTTCGACACCGTACAAACGCTTACATTCGCATGTTTGGCAATGTCTTTTAGCGTAGCCATGTGAAACCTCCCTGCTGCAGATAAACGTTTACGTTAATCGTTTATCTTTGTTCAGAAATATATCATGCATCCGAATGAATTGCAAGAAAATTCTATGAACATGCACAAAGCGAAACGGCCTTGGTCCCACGGTATGGAAGGACGAAGGCCGCTTGCCTTATGATTCGGTTTTGACCCGTCTACTTGGAAAGAGCCAGTTCTTTGCTCAGTTCAAGCGTACGGTCTGTGGACGTATGAATTTCCTGAATCAGCTCTGGGTGTTCCATCAGTGACACGCCGTACGTTGGAATCATTTCTTTTAATTTCGGTTCCCACGCATTGATATGCTGCGGGAAGCATTTTTTGATTAACTCAAGCATGACGGAAACAGCGGTAGAAGCACCCGGAGAAGCCCCCAGCAATGCAGCGATCGAACCATCCGCCGCAGTAATGACTTCCGTACCGAATTGAAGCGTACCTTTGCCGCCTGCTTCTGTATCTTTGATCACTTGTACGCGTTGACCCGCTACGACCAAATCCCAATCCTCGCTTTTCGCGTTCGGGATGAACTCGCGCAGCTCTTCCATACGCTGTTCTTTCGAGAGCATGACTTGCTGGATCAAGTATTTTGTCAAAGCCATCTCTTTCGCGCCTGCCGCCAACATCGTCAAGACGTTATTCGGTTTGACAGAAGTGATTAAATCGAACATGGAACCCGTTTTCAAGAACTTGGGCGAGAAGCCGGCAAACGGTCCGAATAACAACGATTTTTTGTTGTCGATATAACGTGTGTCAAGATGCGGCACAGACATTGGCGGCGCACCAACTTTAGCCTTGCCGTATACTTTTGCATGATGCTGCGCGATAACATCCGGATTGTTGCACACCATAAAAATTCCGCTTACCGGGAATCCGCCAATATGCTTCCCTTCCGGAATACCCGATTTTTGCAGCAAATGCAGGCTTCCGCCGCCACCGCCGATAAAGACGAATTTGGCTGCATGGCGTTGGACGACGCCATTTTTGAGGTTCTTCACTTTCAATTCCCACGAGCCGTCGCTGGTACGTTTAAGATCATCGACACTATGCTCGTATTTGACCTCAACGTTTTTTCTTTGCAAGTGATCAAACAACATGCGTGTTAACGCACCGAAGTTGACATCCGTTCCCGAGTCGATTTTTGTTGCTGCGATCGGCTCATTCGATGTACGGTCTGTCATCACAAGTGGAAGCCATTCCGCCAACTTTTTCGGATCATCGGAAAATTCCATACCTTGGAACAAAGGATTGTTCGACATTGCCTCAAAACGCTTTTTCAAAAACTTTACATTTTGTTCCCCTTGGACCAAGCTCATATGCGGCAATGGCATGATAAAGTCCTGCGGGTTGCGGATCAGCTTGCTGTTGACAAGATAGGACCAAAACTGTTTAGAAACCTGAAACTGCTCATTGATTTTAATCGCTTTGCTAATATCTATCGATCCGTCAGGTTTCTCGCTCGTGTAGTTCAGCTCGCACAGTGCAGCATGTCCAGTTCCCGCATTATTCCATTCGTTGGAACTTTCCTCACCTGCGCTTGCAAGCTTCTCAAACACTGTAATCTCCCAGTCTGGTACTAATTCCTTCAGCAGTGACCCTAAAGTCGCACTCATGATTCCGGCACCAATTAAGATAACGTCTGTTTTGATTTGTCTGTTACTCATTTTTACCGTCCTAACGCGCTAGTATTTGAAGAAAAGATGTAGGCGCTCCTGATTAGCCTTTGACAGCAAACAGGGTGCGACCTAGTTACGCACCTTTTCTGGATGAATGTTTACCTGCTTATAGTGTAACACTATTGTTGAGAGATTAAAATATTTACTATTATATGACAGCAAAATGCTGTATGAAAGCTGATAATCGTTAGAAGTCTCACGCTGTTTTAGGCAGGAATTAGGGGATAAGCACGGGATTTTGGGGAAAATGTGTGGAATTTCGCGGAAAAAGTGAGTGCAAATGTAAAGGTGAATTTTATTTATGTTACAATTATTCGCACGATTCTGC
Source organism: Brevibacillus fluminis (assembly GCF_052072235.1). Taxonomy (GTDB): domain Bacteria; phylum Bacillota; class Bacilli; order Brevibacillales; family Brevibacillaceae; genus Brevibacillus_D; species Brevibacillus_D fluminis_A. The sequence goes on from NZ_CM125436.1 coordinate 4,607,055, forward strand.
TGATTTATGTCTCCTAATTGTGGAGATTATGACAAAAATAACAGGGATAGGATTTCGACTAAAAACGACTGCCTCGGTTAAAATGCAAGCCACTCCGGTTCGAGTGGCTACTTTATTTTAGAATCCGTTATGCTGTAGGAGATCCCAACGATTTCCGTAAAGATCTTCAAACACAACCTCAACTCCCCAAGGCACCTCTTTCGGTTCTCCGAAAAATTTTACTCCGTTTGCCTTCATTTTCTCATAATCGCGTTTGCAATCGTCGGTTTGAACGACCATAAACACGTGGTTCGCAGCCTGATTGCCGATCCTCTTCCTTTTTTCATCCGTATCCGCTTCCACGAAAACAATTGCTGTTTCAGCATCTTTCGAGGGAGCAACGGTGACCCAGCGGAATCCGTTGCCAAATGCGTTGTCGGTTATTAATACAAACCCCGCCTTGTTGATATAAAAATCAATGGCTTCATCAAAGTTTTTTACCAACAAGGTTACATGTCCGATTTTTTTGTTCATGTGATCACTCCTTTGATTGACTCGTTACGAAACGATTGATTCCTCCTGATCGAAGCATTGGTTTCCATTTACAATGTGACTGTAAATCCTACCGTTTATTCACATTCGAACGCTTTACGTTAGAAAACCTGGCTACGCTATGCTTTTTGGCGTAGCCGCGGTTGCCCTTATACTGGATAAGAATTTTATGAATTTTTATCTGTATAAATATCTAAGTAATGGTAAATCAAGATATTCTTCTTGTTTTGTCTTGAGTGGAGAGATAAAATGTAAAAGTTGTTACCATAAAAGGTAATGTAACCCATAATAAAACAATTCCTTCGACACGATAGTGTGATCTAACCTCGAATCAACACAATGTCATAGGATGAAAGAATATCAATAGTTTACAGATTCAAAGTTTCGCGTAAAACAATTTAAATATAATGTGTAGGGGATATTTTCATGTTTAAAAAGTCGATGTCTTATTTTATCGTTTTAAGTACGCTATTTGCTCCGGCACAAGCCTTTGCAGATAATGAAATGTTTAATAAAGTCGTTTATACTACTCCTCTATCTAAACCAATGTATGAATGGGAAACCATTATTGAACCAAAGTGGGATTCTGTACAAAAAGTGGGTAATTTTTTTCAGGTTCAAGATGGCCAAAAATACGGTTTGATGGATTCAAATGGTAAGGCGGTATTCGTACCCCAATTTGATAAAATCATTCTCTCCAGCGAAACGAGTGCATTGGGTCAGCGGAAAAAATCCAATTCAATAAATGAGTATGTCGGCATGGATGGTCGTGTTGCATTTTCATTACCGTCCAGCACCAAAGTAGAAAACTTTTATAAGGGACAAGCCATTGTAAAAGAGGGGACAGAGTCGCTAGGGTTTAATGGAACAGACATGTATGTGACGCAAACGAAAGCCGGCGTCATTGATGCCAAGGGGAAAATCATTATTCCGATGGCTTATGCGGGGCTGCGCAGGGTTGTTTCTGATAATAACCAGGTTATTTATATAGCATGGAAATACACCAAAAAAAACAGCCTGGAAACAGTAGTAGGATTGCTTAATCAAGCTGGCAAAGTCATTCTTCCATTCCAGCCTATTGGCATACAGTTCAATATGGCGCCGAATTCTGGAATTCTGAACGATGGATTGATTATCGCTGAGAAAAATAGTAAATACGGATGTATCGACCTTACAGGCAAAGTGATGATTCCGTTTGTATATGATGAGATTGAACATTTTGAAAATGGAAGCTCGATTGCAAAGAAGAACGGTAAATACGGTGTCATCGACAAAAAAGGCAAGGCTATACTTCCTTTTCAACATGACAGCATTGTGCGGGTATTTGATGAAGAGAGTAGAAGCTTGTATGACGGGTATGAATTTAAACCTGGTAAAAAACAATATTATGGTTATAAAGTTCAGATCGGGAAGAAATTCGGCCTGTTAGATGCAAACTGGAAGCCGCTTACCAAAGTTGAATGGGATGATATTGCAGAGATGCACAATGGCTTGGCACGGGTAACGAAAAATCGAAACTATGGTTTCATGGATAAAGGTGGCAAGTTGATTATTCCAATACTATATGAGTATCGGGCAAGTGGAACCAAAGAGTCTAGATTGGGAGACGGTGTATTGGATTTCTTTGGAGGAGAAATCGCAGTTATGTTCAAAAATGGCCAATTTGGATACATTTCTAGCAGTGGCAAAGTGATCTCCGAGCCACAGTGGGACGATGCTGATCGATTCTCCCATGGATTCGGTAGAGTTAAAAAGGATGGCAAATACGGATTCGTCAATAAAAGTGGGAAAGTCATTTCAGAGCCACAATGGGATGCTGCTGTTAACTTTTATAGAGGTTATGCGGGAGTACGGAAAGGCAGCATGAGTGGGATTATCGATGAGAACGGGCAAGTCGTGCTAACTACGGATATGATCAAAGACGAGCTTGTGAGCCATGGTATCGACCCGAATCGACGAATGGCGTTCCGTGGATATTTCCAAGAGAATTATACCGTACTATGGATTGAGGGCGAAAAGGAATATTATATTGATCGGGCTGGCAAGATTCTATTTGCTAGCGGTTATTCTATAGTGAATCATTTTGAAAATGGATGGGCTGAAGTATATGATGGCCCATTTTTGGATGTATATGATGTTTCTTTTAACGGAACGGAAGAGCAGATTAACAAACTCGATTCCATTGTGAAAGGGGAAAAGAGCTTAGACCTGATCTATCGAAGAGAAGATTGGAATGCTCCCGGAGGAAATTATCATGTGATCGATACACAAGGTAACATCATTCTCTCCTATCCGAAGGAATTTTTCCAAGCCTTGGAGGGGAATAATTATTACAACCCAGATCTTACTTGGGATAAGAATAATCAATTTCCAAAAAACTATACAAATGCAATAAAGGTAAACGGTAAGATTGGTGTTGTCACATTGAGAAAAAGTAATTCTGATCGATTAGTCCCATGATGGAATAACAATTATCGGGCAGTCCTTGTTTTGGAGCATATCATAAACAATGAAGGTGACCAGTTATGGTCACCTTCATTGTTTAAAATCCCCTGGCTGTTTTATTATTTCTTTAAAACTATTTTTGTAATCAAATCAACAAAGTCACTTCCATTTTTTAACCAATCGATTTTCTGATCTAGTTGTGGAACAGCATTATTCTCAAGATACCGCCAATCGTAAATGATTTCATCATAATCGTTAGAATTGGCTATTTCCATCTTATTTTCTCTCATTAAAATTCTATATTTATAAGGCCAAACCGGTATACCAACCTTATGTTCTTGCATAATAAAATATTCATTCTGCCGAACGTTTTTCCACCAAGTTAATCCCCCAAATGTAGATATAGGCTTTCTAAACGCCATATCATTCCCTCCTTATCTAAATTTTCCATTTTTTATAAAGTTAACAATAAGATCGGCTGTTTCCCTTTGGTAATGTATATCTTTATGACCATAAGGTAAGACAACAAAATCCTTAAGCCCTTTATAATATACTGAATCAACCTCGACACGACCATCATTAGGATAATTAAGCAATTTTCCTAACAATAAATCACTTTTATTTCCGGCAATTGCTCCAATATCAACCTCAGTGTCCTTTAGATTCAGTGCTTCAATATTTTTAGTGCGTAATGACTGTAAAGTTTTATATATTCGTGTGTAAGGCTTTGAAAATTTATCAGCATAGTCCGCCAACTTAGTTCCATTGTTTGGAGTAGCTATAAGAACGCATTTATGTACATTAAGTAGAAACCTTGTATCTGATAGAAATTTTCTAATTACTAATCCACCACTACTATGTCCTATTAGAGATATCTTCCCTTCCCCGTTCATCTCCTGTATAATTTTTTCAAATATTCCCTCGAAAATAAATGCACAATGCTCTATTTTTTCAAAAGTTAATGGTAAATTAACAGAGATACACTCTAACTGTTGTCTCTCTAAATGATCTTCTAACGACTTCATGTCGCTTTTGCTCTTATTGAAACCATGAATCAGAATAGCCTTTTTTATCGGTTTCTCTCCTAATTTCAACTTTTTACAAATCAAGTCTTCTATTTAGTGGTTCCTTAGACCTAACTATACCAAAACACACCAATATCGGATACAGATTATTTTAACTTTGGAATCATCCCACGAACACGAAGCCCATATCCTCAGACGTTATCTGATATGGCCTAATTGTCGGTGATCCAATAATCGTCTCCGTTAACCGATATATTTACAATTAAGGTGCTTCTATATAGTTTTTAGGTAAATATTAATGGTACATCACTCTACATGTTTAACAATTTTTTACAAATAAGAGTCTAAGCCTCTCTGCGCTGTCTGTAACGGCAAGTTGACTTAGTCTGACACAGGAAAAAAAGAGTGGCAAACAACGCCACCCTGCTTCCTCACAAGCCATAGTACTTTTTCCAATCCTTAATAAAGTCCTTATTTGACTTACCATAGTATTTCTTAATAGCTTCGTCTATATCCAAAGCACGTTTGCTAGGTGTCATGGATTCAAGGAAGCTAAAGAAGTTGTCCTTACCTTTGGTTTCAATCATGAAGTAAACTACGGATTCATAGAAGAAATATTCTCCAAGGTTAATCAAGTCCCCAGTCTGATTGACATACCCCATGTCGATATGGTTGCGCTCAATAAGTTTCTTTAATTCCTTAGTATAGGTTGCTTTTCCGTAACCAAGATCTTTGAGAGGAGGTACATCCTTCATCTTGGTGTATTGAATCTGCTGTTTGGCAGTATACTCGGCAATTCCCTCAATTAGCCAAGTTCCCGCTCCGGCATACTTCATGTTGGCATAATTCAGCTTGTCCATTCCCCACTTATGATTGGTCATAGCATGAGCCATTTCGTGCGCGAAATGGTAACGAATGTCTTGCAGACGGTGGGGTGGGCTGATACCATCACCATTCATAACCATAAGATCTTGGTCGCCGTTGTACGCAGCCTCGCGGATAGGAGCCAAGAATCCTTCGTTTCCAAATAGGAAGATATCAATTTTGTCTCCATCCATGTCAACATTGAAATACTTGATTTCCTGTTCCACAATTTTCTCCGCATCATAATAAACATAGGCGTATTTTTTGCCGCCCTCGGTCATATAGAAGTTGAGATTGTCGGTTTTGTAGAGGTACCAGTCGATCAAGCGAACTTTCTCAGGTTCCTCTTTTTTTAAAGCTTGAGTGTATTTTGAGCCAGACTGTTTGTTTTTCGCAAAGGATACTTCTGGTGAAGTCACTCCCAACAGTAATACTAATGCCATACAGGGTAACAAAAATCCCCCCAAATTTTTCATAGATAATTCTCCTTCCCCGAAAAACAGAATTTATAGTATGCATCATGCCTAAAAATGGGGCTTTTGATTTTTCTCCTACTCCCGACAACCATTACCATTTTACTACAACCTTCTACAGTAGACACCTACAAAAAACTTTCGTGTAAGAATTTGCAATATCAAAATCCTTCCAAAAATCGTTAGCCTGCTGCACTGTTGTTCTTCCCAAGCCTTTCAAGGAACCGGACATGTTCTGTACCTGTACTGCACATGTACTGCCCAATACTTTCCAAATGGATCAACAAAGACAAATCCTTAATGCTTTTAACTAACCTTTTGTAATTAACTTACAAAATGATGATATATTATAATCTCGATACCACCACCAAAGGAGGTAATTAAACCAGCTCACTTCCGTTTTACTTTCTACAAAACAAATATATAAACATTACATCTACGTTTCGTAGACGTTTATGTAGTTGGAATATTTTTTCAGGAGTGAAAAGGTTAATGAGCAATAGAAAGATAAGTTTCGCAAAAATAATTGCAGAACAGGAAGCAAAAAGAACTGTAAGGGAGACTGATACCCCAAATTCGGAATCTTCCTCAAAGAAAGAAACGGCAGAAACCGACAAGCTTGCTGAACAAAAAGTCCAAACAAAAAGGATACTTGCACCGAAACGAAAACAACTAGAACAAGCTACACCACCTGTGAGTATGTAACCAGACAAAACCAAGGTAGAAAGTTCAAACCAGACAACTACATCAGAAAACGGACGGCCTGGTAAACAACGCATGTACGCCGCTGGCCAAGGTCTTAGAAGCATCGCCAACCAACTGAACACCGTTGTTATCCGTCGCTACTGCGTGTGCGACAAATTCAAGAACAACGGTAGTCGCGCCTGCAGCTCCAATTCTGTGAGAGCTGACTTCGTCGAAAGTTACGTGATGGAGCGCATAGCTGAGGTAGTGCTCCAGCCCAAGGTTCTCGACGACGTCGTGAACAAGATCAACAAAGATCGTACCAAAAGTGTCACTCCACTCCAAAAAGAGATCGTGCTCCTCGAAAAAGAACTGAAAACACTCGACACTCAGAAACAAAAATACTTCAAGCTGTATGAAAGCGACACAATCGACAACGATTTTCTGCTCGAAAGGCTATATGAGCTGAAAGGAAAATACAATACGTTCACCCAGCGCAAGAGAGAGGCTGAAAGGCAACTGGAGTCCAACTCGTCAACGCCCCTTCCACCAATAAAGTGGAGAGGGCTTTTGCTTTCCCCAAGCAAAAGCCCCCTACCGATACCCCCTCGTAATCTAGTATAAAATACGCCCGAATTTGCCCCTAAAACAAAGGATTCTTGCAAGTAAACCCATGACATATAAGCCGTATTTAGGGGCTTCTGCCCGCTCCCCTCCCAAAAACTTGCCGTTACTTATGATACGGTTCACCCTACAAAATCCTAAACACCCATACGTATTCTCTTCTATCAAAAAAAGAGGTGCCCTCAAGCCTCTCCTCTCCCCAAAAACCTCTCCATCTTCTCCAACAACCGCGCCCACTCCACCGGCTTCGTATCAAAATCATCGCATCCCGCCTGCATCGCCCGTTCGCGGTCGCTTGCCATCGCATGTGCCGTCAGCGCGATGATCGGGATATGGCGCGTTTCTTCCGCTTCCTTCAACCGGCGCGTCGCGTCCCAGCCATCCACAACCGGCAGGCTCATATCCATCAGGATCAAATCCGGCGCCTCCGTGCGCGCCAGATCGATTCCTTCCTGGCCGTCGACCGCCATGATGACGTGGTAGCCTTTGCGCATGAGGCGGCGGGACAGCATGTCCCGGTTCATTTCATTGTCTTCGACCAGCAGGATCTTATTCATGATTCACCCTCTCATGCTGCGCGTCACTGTCGTGCTGCACCCGCGTCAGTTCTTCCGCGCCGGCGATCAGCTGGCGGATTTCCTGCAGCAGCGCATCGCGTTCAAAATTCCCTTTTTGCACAATATTTTTCACATAGCCGTTCAAACGCAGCCGGTCTTCATCCGTGATCGTTTTGGCGGTCACGACGACGATCGGGATGACCCGCCATTCCTCCCGCTTCCGCAGCTGGGTCACGAACTCGAAGCCATCCATCTCCGGCATCATCAAATCGAGCAAAATGAGCTGGGGCACCGACTGGGCGACGGCGTCGAGCGCAATCTGCCCGTTGCACGCATGTGTGACGCGATAGCCTTCCTTCTCCAGCATTTTGGTCATCATTTGGCTGGTTGTCACGTCATCTTCGATCACGAGCACGGAATTGTCCCGGCGTTCCGGCACATATTTGTCCAGCACCGCGATCAGGCGCTCCCGGTAAACAGGCTTGGTCAAAAACTCGGATGCCCCCAGCGCATAGCCCAAATTTTTGTCGTCGGTCATGGAGATCATCACCACGGGGATGTCGGCCAGCTCGGGATCGTTTTTGAGCGTAGTCAGCACGGTCCATCCATCCATTCCGGGCATCAGCACGTCGAGCGCGATCACGGTGGGGCGCAGCTCTTTGGCCAAGCGTATGCCTTCAGGGCCGTTTTTGGCTACCGCAACCGTCCAGTCTTCCTTGCCAAGGTACCGTTTCATAAGCTGCAGCATCGCCATGTCATCGTCGATTACCAATACGGTGCATGAGCCTTTGACCAGCATGTCGGTCTCTTTCGGATCTGCCAGCACATGAATATCTTGCTCCATCGTGGGCAACCAGACGGTGAACGTGGTCCCTTTGCCGAATTCGCTTGCCACCCGGATGTCCCCGCCCATGATTTGGCACAGCTTCTGGCTGATCGCAAGCCCGAGCCCGGTGCCGCCGTATTTGCGCGTCGTGGACGAATCGGCCTGCTTGAACGCTTCAAACAGCCTGGCCAGCTGCTCTTCCGTCATCCCGATACCCGTGTCACGCACCTGAAAGCGAATCCCCTGCTTCCCTTGCCGCGTTTCGTACTCGGCAGAAAGCCAGATGGTGCCTTCCTTCGTAAACTTGCACGCGTTGCTCAGGATATTCAACAAAATTTGCCGCAGCTTGGTAACGTCGGTCTTCATGATCCCATCGGGAAGCTCGGATACGTCGAGCTGGTTGTTGTTCGTCTCCACCAGCGGGCGGACGGTTGTCACGACATCGCGGACAAGGGTTGCAATCTCGCAGCTTTCCAAATAAATGTCCATCTTGCCCGCTTCAATCTTGGACAGGTCGAGAATATCGTTGATGAGCGCGAGCAAATGCTTCCCGGCGGTGTTGATTTTGTCCAAATCGTCGGCAAACGCCTGCTCGCCCATCTCCTCCGCCTCTTCCTTCAGCATTTCGCTATAGCCGATGATCGCATTCAACGGTGTTCGCAGCTCATGGCTCATGTTGGCGAGAAATTGGCTTTTGATCTGATTGGCTTCCACCGCTTCGTCGCGCGCTTTGGACAGCTCGAGCGTGCGCTCTTTGACCAATTCTTCCAGCTGGTCGTTGAGATGACGCAGCTCCTGGTTCACATAGTAGATTTCACGCGTTTTTTCCTCCGCGATTCGCTCGGCTTCCTTGCGTGCTTTTTTTTCGCGCTCCAGCTGCCTGCGGAGCATGTCAAGCTCAGTCATTGCCGGTTTCCTCCTGACTCGTCAAAACAAAACGGGTGCCATTGCCTTCCGGAAGATCTTCACGCACAAGTCCCACCGGTTTCCCGTAATGCGCAATGCACCCGATGATCAGTCCCTCTGCCAAATCGGCGAACGGCCGAGTCGAACGATACGTCATGACAAGCGTCCCCTTCCCGGGCGTTTCATACGTAAAGGACGGCAGCTCGGCGTCCGGATACAGCTTGCGCACCTCGACGTGGATGTAGTTGTTGACGTTTTTCAAAAAGCAAATAGCCGAGCTGTTGGCTGCGAAGAATCGTGGATGCATCTCCTACAACTGACCGAACACGTACTCGCCGAAGGTGCGCATCAACTCCGCTGCCGCTATGCCTGTCCGCTCGCTCAATTGTCCGACAAGCGCGATCATCTCCTCGTGGGGATAGGTCCCGACACTCGTATAGCTGCCGCCCGAGGGCAAAGCGGAAGCCTGGATGATCTGATCGGCGAGCTGAAGCGAAAATTTGCTCTCGACCATTTCCAAAAATGTGGTGAAAACCATGCCTTTCATTCGTGAACACCTTCCATTTGGCCGAATGATGATGCGGGTGTGCCTTCCATGATTGCAAGGAAAGCGTCCACGACGCGCGGATCAAAATGCGCTCCGCTCTGCTTTTTGATCTCTTCCAGGGCTTCATTGACCGTCCACGCCCGCTTGTAGGGACGCTCATGGGTCAGCGCATCGAAAAAGTCGGCAAGGGCCACGATCCTCCCCGGGAGTGGAATCTCTTCTCCGCTCAAACCGCACGGATAGCCGGTGCCATTCCACTTTTCGTGGTGCGTAAGCGCGATGGTTTTCGCCAGCTGCAGAACCGGAAACAAGCTGCCCTCCAGGATGGTCGCCCCGATTTTGGTATGCATTTTCATCTGTTCGAACTCTTCCGGGGTAAAGCGGCCCGGCTTCAGCAGGATGCCGTCCGGTATGCCGATTTTGCCGATGTCATGCAGCGGTGTCGCCATTTCAAGCAGCTCCACCTCTTGCTGCGTCATGCCCAGCGCAGCGCCCAGCTTGCCCGCCAGCTGGCCGACCCGAAGTGTATGCTGGCCGGTTTCGTCATCGCGGAACTCGGCGGTCCGGCTCAATACTTGCAGAATCTCCTTTTTCGCCTGCTCAAGCTCGAAGGTGCGTACCCGAATCCGCTGTTCGAGGTCGTGATTCTGCTCCTGCATCTGCAAATGATAGAACCGCGTCCGCAGCAGATTGTGAATGCGCAGCACCACTTCCGTCCGATCGAACGGCTTCGTCAAATAATCATTGGCCCCTTCATGCAGCGCCCGCTTTCGCGCCTCCTGGGTCACATCGGCGGTCAGCACCAAAACCGGGATGTACTCCCCCTCCTGATTCAGCTCCTTGATCTGCTGAAGCGCCGCGAATCCGTCCAATTCCGGCATATGAAGATCGAGTAGAATAATATCCGGCTGCACTTCGTGAAAAAGGGTTTGCAGCTGCAGCGGATTGGTCGTACTGTGCAAATTGGTATAGCCAGCCCGGTTCAATATGCGCTCCAAAAGGCTGATATTGTATTCCTGATCGTCGATGATCAGAAACGAGGCGTTTTGTCTCCAAGACTCGTTCATGCCTGTCTCACTCCATCTTTTGCTTGTCCCAAGCTTTTCGGCAACCTCACAGAAAAAATTGGCATGCTTCTTAAAATTCTACCGACGGGCGTAAAATTTTGTCAATGCTCCAACATTCGACGCCATATCCAAAAAATCGACAGCACCAACTCCACATGTACAGGAAAAACCCCCGCAATGACTGCGGAGGTCATGTCTATTTGCTTTACCCGTTTTTTCCAGATTCTACACTTCTTTCGGCAAAACAATTCCACGGTAAAGACGGACGGTAATGAGATAGTAAACGGCGTAAATGAGCAGGAACACCGTGAGCGGAAGCCAGATGCTCACATACGGGTCAAGCAGGATGAACGAGAAGAGGTTCATGCCGACAAACACGTGTACAAGCCCGATGATCGCCGGGAAAATGAACAGCAGGAACAGCTCCTTGTAAATGGAGGCGACGAGCCATTCCTTGCGCACGCCGATCTTGCGAAGCATGCTGTAACGGTTCCGGTCTCGCGTCGCGCCGGACAAAATCTTGAACATCAGGCAGCTCGCCATCATCGCCAGGAAGGCAATCCCTAAAAAGAAGCCCATGAACATCGTGCCGCTGGTGAATACATAGATCGCTTCGTAGTTGCCGTATTTTGTGGAAAGATACGGGTTTTCTTCCCCCGTTTCGAGCGTGACCAGCGCTTTTTGGCGCTCATCCATCTCTTTAAACGCGGGCTTGTATTTGAGGAAATCATCCACTTTGGTCAAGAGCAGCGTGTGTTCTTTGCCTTTGACACCGGCATAGGCTGCCTGACCGACGATGCGGATCGCTTTTCCGTCATACAGCTGATAGCTGGTTGAGAATTCGTTCGAAAGCGCTTTTTGCCACTCCTTCGGCACCTCCTCGCCCTGCTTTGCCTTTTTATCCTCATACATGCTGTAGGAATCGGCTGGCAGCTTGGCGGAGACGCGCAGCGGTTCATTCTTTTCGACATACATCTCTTTGCCGATGTTGAGAATGAGCGGCGGGTGTGCGAGCAGCTCGTCTTTTTGATAGTAAACGGCTTTGTCATCCGTTTTATAATGGTAGGTGCGCTGTTCCACGACATTCATCGTTTTCAGCGCGGCGTAATCTGCATCGACCGGATCGATCAGCGTACTGTCATAGGCGTGGCTCAGCTCAGCCATCATGCCGACATTTTTTTGGAACGCCAGCCCGCCGGCCATCGCGCCTACGCCCAAGGCGATCAGCATTGTGACGGTTCCGAGCACTTTTGTCAGGTTGTTCACCCGAAAGCGGAGCTGGGCGAACGTAAAGGCATTCAGCTTTTTGTCGTTCAGGCTGCGGTTCTTTTTCAATGCGTTCAAAAAGACAGGCAACAGCGAAATGAAAATCAGATAGGTGCCGATCGTAATCGTCACCGTCGCGATGACGAAGCCTGGCAGCTGCAGCTCTTTGATATGAATCAGCACGTAATAGCCGATGGCGGTCAAAATCATCCCAAGCGCCGCGACGACGATGGTCAGCGGCCCTTTCGCCTTCACCCGGTCGTTTTGCTGCTCGGCCGTGATCAGGTTCAGCTCGGTTGTGCGCGCCAGCTTGATCGCATTGACCGTCGATGTCAGCAGGAACAGCACCAGAAAAAATCCGGCTGTCACCAACAAGGACGGCATGTAAAACGGCTGATAGCCTTCCGGCGCGATTTCCAGCTGGCTCATCAACAGGCGGCCGACACCGCTGGAAAGCCCGACTCCCACAATGCTCCCTAGACCCAAAGAAAGGATACCGACAGCGAGCGTCTCCACAAACAACAGCTGGCTGACCTTCCCTTTTTTCGCCCCGAGCATCATGTACATGCCAAGCTCCTTGCGCCTCAGCGACAACAGGAATGAATTGGCGTAAAAAATGTAGAAGAACGTGATGAACGCCAGCAAAAAGGCGCCGACATAAAACACGAACTGAATCGCCGAAATGACGGAATTGCTTTCGATGAACGCTTTATTCATCGCAAGCGTCTGAAACATATAGAAAATCGAGATCGAAATGACGAGACCGATCAGAAGCACCAGATAGTCTTTCATCATTTTGCGCATGCTCGCAAGCGACAGCTTCAGTAACATGTCCCTTCCTCCTTCCTAGTGCACATCATGCGATGCACCAAGCTCGGCAAGGACATCCAGAATTTGTTTGAAAAATTGCTGGCGATCGGTCGTACGGTGAATTTCCGTGTACAGATTGCCGTCCTGAATAAACAGGATGCGCTTGCAGTAGCTTGCGCTGAATGCATCGTGCGTGACCATCATAATGGAGACATGGTGGTTTTCGTTCAGATCGGTCATCGTTTCCAGCAAGCTCTTGGCGTTTTTGGAATCAAGGGCGCCCGTCGGTTCATCCGCGAGCAAAATCGCCGGATCATGCACCAACGCGCGCGCCGCCGCAGCCCGCTGCTTTTGCCCACCCGAAATTTCGACGGGGTATTTGTTCAAAATGCCTTCGATCCCGAGGGTTTGCGCCACTTTCGTCACCTTGGCCCCGATCTCTTTGGAAGAGACGCCCTGCAGCGACAGGGGCAGCGCGATATTTTCATAGACGGACAGGTTTTCAAGCAGATTGAAGTCTTGGAAAATGAAGCCGAGTTTCTGCGAGCGAAAATCTGCCAGATTGCCTTGCTTCATCTTCGTGATGTCCGTCCCCGCGATTTGAATCACGCCGTCGGTCGGCCGGTCCAATGTAGAAATGACGTTGAGCAAGGTCGTTTTGCCCGAGCCGGACGGTCCCATGATCCCCACGAATTCCCCTTCCTGTATCGTAAGCGACACGCCTTTTAGCGCATGGGACTGGCTTTGGCCGCGTGCGCCGTAAATCTTTTGGACGTTTTTACATTCAACCACTGCTGATTTCATTGATTCTTCCTCCGCTTTTCGTTCGTTTTGCATGTATTCACTGTACCGGGTTCGCGGAGGAGGAGCCATTGATCTAGCTTACATTTACCTTTCATTCTTGTAAGAAAGTCATAACCACCGGCTTAGCCGGTGGCTTCCATTAGCCCTATAAGGGCATGTTGCAAGCGGGCGCCTCCAAGGCGCACTGAAAGTCTGCCAACCGCGTGCTACCACAGGCTGGCCCTTAAAAGGGCTACTTTACCTGCCCTTTTTTACTGACTCACCCGTAAACGGGTCAATCATCTCTTTCATCGTTAATTGTTCATAATTCTTGTCCTCCACCATTTGGTTTCGAATGTATTCTTCAATCACTTTTTTGTTTCGACCTACCGTGTCCACATAGTATCCTCTGCACCAAAATTGTCGGCTTCCGTATCGATACTTCATGTTTGCAAACTTATCAAAAATCATAAGTGAGCTTTTCCCCTTTAAATAGCCCATGAATTCCGACACACTTAATTTGGGAGGGATGCTTACCAGCATGTGGATATGATCCACGCAGGCCTCCGCTTCAACAATTTCTACTCCTTTTCGTTCACATAGTTCCCGAAGGATTTTTCCTATTTCTCGTTTTAGTTTGCCGTAAATTACTTGTCTACGGTATTTTGGAGCAAATACAATATGGTATTTGCAGTTCCATTTTGTGTGTGCTAAACTGCTGTTGTCCATCCTTTGTCCTCCTTGATTTCATGTGAGCGGTTGGCAGACCAGTTCTCATGGTATCATCGAGTTCAAAGGATCACCACTTATAGCTATAAGCTTTCTGGAACCCCCAGTCGAACTGGGGGTTTTCGTTATACAAGAAAAAGCGAGCGATCATTTCGCTCGCAGCCCGATGCCACAAAACCGTTGCCCCGATAGACAACGGTTCTTTGCTCGTGTCAAATTCATTCAAGCCAGACCGGCAGCGTGCCGACAGCCTCCTGCTCCCCTGCCAAAACGCGGGCAAGCGACTCCAGCGCGAGCGGGCTGCTTTCGTATGCGGCTACATACGTCCCGATCTGCTCGGCTGCTCTCGCGTCATACGGATTGCGCAGCGCTACGGCGACAAGCCTTTTTGCTCCGTGCAAGGTGGTGAGCAGCTGCAAAAGCTCCAGCTGTGCCGGATAGTTTTGCGCATTGTAGGTGGCGACAACCAGCTGCTCCGCTTCCCTGCTCTTTGCCAGCACGGCCTCTATTTCTGCCAGCGTAGGGTTGGCGTCAATGCACGTCTCGATGACGCGATACCCGTAGCGCGCGAGCTGTTCGCCAAGCGACTGCGCTGCTTCGATGCGCTCATCCGCACCGGTCGTGACGGCGCTTTTCGGATAAATGACCAGCACGCTCTCCTCTTTTCGCAGCGGAATCAAACGCGCTTCATCCCGCACAACCGTGATGCTTTTCGCAGACAACGCTTTGGCACAGGCGATCGCTTCCGGCCGTTCCAACTGCTCCTGCGCGTCCACCCACGGCAAAGGCGGAGGCATAACGCCCCGCTTTTTCTTCATATGCAAAATCCGGCTGACAGAGCGGTCGATCCGCTCCTCCGTCAGCACCCCTGCCTCCACCGCCTCATGCAGCGCCTGCAGAGCGCCCAGCTGTGCGGCATAAGTGTGGCTGATCAAGACGATGTCGGCCCCTGCCTCAACGGCCATCACGGCAGCCTTTTCGGTTCCAAACGTATCGGCGATGGCCTTCATTTCCATACAGTCGGTCATGATCACGCCGTCAAAACCCAACTGCTCGCGCAACAGACCGGTCAACACCGGCTTGGAAAGTGTAGCCGGGAGGGTGCCATCGATCGCGGAAAACAGTACGTGTGCCGTCATGATTACATCCGCCCCACACGTGATCGCTTCCACAAACGGAACAAGTTCCCGCTCGCGCAGACGCGCCAGATCGTGCGGAATGGTCGGAACGGCCAAATGGGAGTCGACCGACGTATCGCCATGTCCCGGGAAATGTTTCACGACAGGGACGATTCCCGCTTCCTGATACCCTGCGATTGCCGCAGCGCCCATTCGCGCAACCCGCTGCGGATCGCTGCCATACGAACGCACCCCGATCACCGGATTGCGCGGATTGTTTTGAATGTCCAGGCATGGCGCAAGATTCATGTTGATTCCCAGATGACGCAGCTCGCTGCCGCTGATGCAAGCCAGCTGTCTGACTGCCTGTTCGTCTCCCGCAGCCCCGAGCGCCATCTGCCCCGGGATCGGCGTAACGCCGCTTTTGATTCGCGTAACCATGCCGCCTTCCTGGTCGGTGGCGATCAAAAGCGGAATGCCGTTCGACTCGATGGCGGCCTGCTGCAGCGCGGCGGACAATTCGTGAATTTGCTTGGGCGCAACCACATTCCGGGTAAAATAGATGATCCCGCCCACATGCTGGCGCGTGATCAAGGCACGCAGCTGCTCATCGCATGTTTCGCCATGAAAACCGCACATCACCATCTGTCCCAATTTTTCCGCCACTGTCATCTGTGAAAGCTCCACGACTGCACGCCTCCTTTATAACCCCTGTTCGATTGCCCGCTGAACGAATCCGTCCGCTTGCGCAAGCAGCTCCAAAGCACGCTCGCGGTTTACGCCGCAGCGATGCATCACGATCGCCACCTTGGGATGCCCGCCCGATCGGGTGAAAAGCTCCTCCGCCTCTTCCCGCGTACAATCCGCTGCCGTTTGGATGATCCGTTTGGCCCGCTCCGTCAGCTTGGCGTTGAGCGGCTGCATGTCGACCATCAGGTTGTCATACACCTTGCCCAGCTTGATCATCGCCGTCGTGGTCAACATATTGAGCACCAGCTTTTGCGCTGTTCCCGCCTTCATCCGCGTCGAGCCGGTTACAACCTCCGGCCCGACCTCAACCGTGATGCGCATATCCGCATAGTCATTGATGACGGCTTGCCGGTTGCAGGCGAACGCCACCGTGGCCGCTCCCCGCTTCCGCGCTTCCTTCAATGCCCCGATCACATAAGGCGCTCCGCCGTTTGCCGTAATGCCGATGACAATATCGCTTGCGGTCACCTGGTTTTGCGCAATATCGGCAATTCCCAGCTCCTCATCGTCTTCGGCGCCTTCGACCGAGCGAAAAACCGCTTCCTGCCCGCCGGCAATCAATCCTCTCACCATCTGCGGGTCCGTGCTGTACGTAGGCGGGCATTCCGAGGCATCAAGCGTCCCGATCCGTCCGCTCGTTCCCGCTCCTACGTAGAACAACCGCCCCCCTCGCTTGAAGGAAGCCACAATCTGCTCGACCACCGGGATGATCTCAGGAATTGCTTTCTGCACCTGCAAGGCCACAGTCTGATCTTCCTCATTGATGATCGTCAAGATTTCTTCCGTCGTTTTTTGATCCAGCTGCTTGGTTCGCTCATTCCGCGATTCGGTTACTAGCTGATCCAGGTCTGTCATAATGGCTCCTCTCGAAAAACCCATTCAAAATGAAGTCTTATGGAATTCCTGTCGCACAACATGGCGCGTCTCGCGCAGGTAGTGCACAGATTGCTCGTAATTTTGCGCCGCGACGCCCATGAACAAAATATCGATGATGTTCAGCTGGGCGATGCGCGACGATGTCGCCGCACTGCGAATATCCGATTCCCGCGACACGACCGGCAAGCAAATATCGACCAGGTTGGACAGCGGATTGTTGCCAAAGCGGGTCAGCCCGATGGTCGTCGCCCCCAGCGCCTTTGCCTCCCGGATCGCCGCGATCACTTGTCTCGTTTCGCCGGAATAGGAGATTCCGAACGCCACATCGTCTTGCGTCAGCGTTACCGCGGCCGTCAGCTGCTGGTGCGAGTCGGCGAATGCGGTGCAGTATTTGTTGATCCGCATGAATTTTTGCTGGGCATCAAGCGCGATCAGCTGCGATGCGCCGACACCGAAAAAATCGATCCGCTTCGCCCGGGTGAGCGCCTCGACCGCGCGCTGCACGCTCGTTTCATCCAGTATCTTCAACGTCTCGCGAATCGAATAAATGTTATTGATCGACACCGACTCGATCAGCGTCGGCAAGCTGTCGGACGAACGGATCTCCTTGAAATCTTCATCCGTCTGCGCGGATAGCTGCAAATCGCCGGCGATGCGTATTTTCAGCTCCTGAAAGCCATCGAGCCCGAGATTTTTGCACATCCGCGTGATAGCGGCCTGGCTGGAACTGCTCTTTTCCGCAAGCTCCTTCACCGACAGCCGGACGACCTCCGCCGGATTTTCCAATATATAATGGGCAACATTGCGTTCTGCAGGCTTGATTTGCAGAAGCCCTTCGCGGATGCGCAGCAGTCCTCCGTTAAGCATGGTCACTCTCCTCCCCGCCATCAGCTCCGGCCAGTTCCTTGGCAAACCGGACAGCCCCTTCCACAGGCGAACCGTTCGATTCCTGAAAAACGCCGAGCTTTCGCACCGTCATTTGTTCCGCAAACCGCTCCTTGATGAACGGACTATGCGCAAAGATGGAGCCTGCCACAACCACCGGGTAGCGTTCCTCTCCGTCAGCGTGTCCCTGCATCTGGGCACGCAAGCTTTCTATATGAAGGATCAGCTCATCTGCTGCCTTGGTCAAAATGCCGATCGACACGCGGTCGCGTGCTTCCGCTGCCTCGATGACCAATTTCGCAAATCGGGCAATCTCGCTTTTTTCCAAAGGGTTCGTATACAAATAAGGAATCAGCTCCTGCGGATCGGCCAGCTGGCATTGCGCAAGCACGGTACGGGTCAACAGCGTCGGCTCCCCGCGCCGATCATACGCCCGGCAAACCGCCTGCAAACCGGCGAGGCCGATCGCGTAGCCGCTCCCCTCGTCGCCCAAAAGATGGCCCCAGCCGCCGCTGCGGTAACGCGTACCGCCTGCATCCACCCCGTATGCCACCGAGCCAGTTCCGGCAATCGCGATGATTCCCGCCTTTTGCTCCGGCGCGAGCGCACCGCGCAAGGCGATGTCGGCATCATGCAGCACGAGGCAGGGGACATTCGGACCGATCCCCTCTTTTGCCAGCATCGCCCGCACAGCTGTGTTCACTCGCTCCTGCTCCTGCAGCCGCCCCGCTCCGGCCACGCCCAGGCAGATCGCCTGAATCGCGCCAAACGGCAGCCCCATCTCCCGGAGCGCTTCTTCCAGCAGCGCGCGCACCGTCTGTGCCAGACGCTCGTAACCGGTGATCAGCGGATTGCAGCCCGCTCCGGTGACCGTCACCGTCTTTCCTGTTTCCAGACAAGCCAGCATGCACTCCGTTTTCGTCCCGCCTCCATCGATTCCCGCTACGACTCGCATGCCAATCCCTCGCTCTCTGTTTCACTCAGTTGACGTCCTTGCTATATTTCGCATACTGCTTCCAGCTGCAGTAGCCCAGCTTTTCATAAAAGGAGACGAGCGTGGTCCAGTCGATCACGATACGATTCACCCCGCGTTCGCGCAAAAAAGCGATGCCCGCCTGCACGACAGCCAGCCCGTAGCCTTGCTGGCGATGTGCAGGATCGACGCCGAGCGGACCGATCCCCCCGTACCGCTCGCCCATCAATTCTGCCCAGTATACATTTTGGGCAATGAACGGCGAGTGCGCATCATTGATCCGGCAAAACCCGATGATCTCGCCCTCTTTCTCCAGCACGACGAACTCCCTGCCCATGCCGCCGCGCCGAAAATAATGAATCGCTTCATATTCCCAGCGACCTGGAAAGCAGCGGTGCAGAAACCGCAGCAGAGCTTTCTCATCCGCTCGCTCTGCCAACCGGAACCGCGCGTCCGCAAACATCGGCACCGCGAAAGGCTGCCCCTCCTCATACCGGCACAGCAGATCGTTTTCGAGCGGCTCCGTCAATGTGTAGCCCTGGTGCTCGAACCAGCTTTTGACCTCAGGCGATTCTTCCGGAATCCCCGGAAAGTAATGATACGGATCGCGGCCGAGCCAAATTTTTTGCGCGCCATGCGCGATGAGCGCCCGCTCTGCTCTCGCCAAAAGTTCACGCCCAATGCCTTTGCCCCGCTCGCTTTGGGCGACAAGCAGCACTTGAATCCAGCCGATTCCTTTGCCGAATCGCACCGACAGCCCTTGCTCCTGCCAGCTCTTTGCCACGACGAAGCCGATTACGCGGTCTGTATCTGCATCGAGGGCAATCCACGAGCCTTCTGCCAGTACATTGGCATCATCGAAGCTGTTTTGCGCAAACAGCTCCTCGCGCATCGGAAAGCGCTCCCCCAGCTCCTGATTCCACAGCTGGCACAATGCGCCCAAATACGCCCTGTCCCATGCTACCATTTTCATGCTGCCACCAGCTTTCTTTCATCCTTACGATGCTTCCGCTCATTTCAGCCCCGATGTTTTGGAGCCTTCCACAAAATACTTTTCCGCAAACAAGAACACGATCAAGATCGGCACCAGGCTGATCAACGCCCCTGCGACCAGCAGCTGGTCATTCGTTTTGAACTGCCCGGCGAGCGACATGATGCCGACCGGCAGCGTGAATTTTTCTTCGGACACCAAATAAATTACCGGTGACAAAATTTCGTTCCACTTGCCCATAAAGGTGAATACGGCAAGGGTCGCCATGGCCGGCTTCGCCATCGGCAAGTAAATTTTCCAGTAGATTTGAAACGGATTGCAGCCATCGAGCTTTGCCGCTTCCTCGTATTCCGCCGGAATGCCGAGAAACGCCTGGCGCAGCAGGAAGATGGCGAACGGCTGACCCAGCCACTCCAAAAACCACAGCGGCGTCAGCGAGTCGACCATCCCGAGGTTTTTGAAAATGATGAACTGCGGGATGATCGTCACGATGCCCGGGATCATCATCGTGCCAAGCACGATCAGAAACAGCGTATCGCGAAACGGAAAGCGCAGCCGCGCAAACGCGTAGGCGATCATCGAACTCGACAAGATCGCCCCGATGACGGACAAAATGGCGACATATACGCTGTTGAACGTATAGGCGTTGAAATTGGCCTGCTCCCACACCTGCGTATAGTTGCTCCAGCGCACCGGATCAGGCAGCCATTCCGGTGGAAACGCCATGTATTGCTTGTATGTTTTCAGCGAGTTGAACACGGTGGTCAAAAACGGAACGATCATCACCAGCGTGCTGAAAATAACGACGATGTAGCCCAGCAGCTTGCTGTAGGAAAATCGCTTGCGCATGGCTGCCTCCTTTCAGATTTGCCTTGTGCCCACTCAATCATAGTGAACCCATTTCTTCTGCAGCCTGAATTGAACCAAGGTGATAAGGAACAAGATGATGAACAGCACCCAGGCGATGGCCGAGGCGTATCCCATCTTGAAAAAGCTGAACCCTTCGCGGTACATGAACAGCATCAGCACCAGCGAGGCGTTTTTGGTCCCGCCGGTGGACGCCGCTTCGGACGATGCGCCCGTCATGACGAAGATTTGCTCAAAGTTTTGGAACGAATAGATGGTGTTGAGGATGATGACCAAAAATGTCGTGCCGGAAATCATCGGCACGGTGATTTTCCAAAACTTTTGCCACGCGCTCGCCCCATCGATACTGGCCGCCTCATACATGTCGGATGAAATCCCCTGCAAACCCGCCAAAAAAATCACCATCATGTAGCCGACGCTTTTCCAGATCGCGACCAGCACCAGCACCGGGATGACCCAGCGTTCATCGGCGAGCCAGTCTTGCGGCGCGAAGCCGAACTTGGCCAAGAGCGCATTGGCGAAACCGATCCGCGTATTGAAAATCGCATCCGCGACATAGGCGATCACCGTCCACGACGAGATGACCGGCAGGAAATGGGCGATGCGGAAAAACTTCAGCCCTTTCAGCTTCTGGTTCAGCGCGACAGCGAGAATCAGCGCCAAAAACGTTTTGGCCGGCACATAGAGGATGGTGAAGTAGACGGTGTTCCACAGCGCCTTGTAAAACAGCGGGTCCTGGAACAGCTTCTCGTAATTCGCAAGCCCGGTCCATTCCGGCGGATTGAGCATGTCATAGTCAGAAAAACTGAAATAGATCGAAGCGAGCGATGTGCCCAGCACGAAAACAATGAAGTTGAGTAGATAAGGGGAGACCATCAACAGCCCCCATCTCCCCTCACTGTCCAACCACTTTCGCTTTTTTTTGATGACAGGCTGCGGTCGTCCTTCCTTTTCAAGCTCAAGCATGGTCGGTTTTCACACCCTTTTTACAAGCTATTTTTGCTTTTTGTAGAAATCGTCCAGCACTTTTTGCAGTTCAGGGTCCGTTTTGGACATGAAGGTGTCCACATCGGTTTTTTCCATGAACAGGTCGGTCAAATTGTCGCTGAACACTTTGTACCACTCGGCGAACACCGCGTTGGCGTCGATCGTGCCGGCGAATTCGAGGCTGTCGAGGAACACTTTTTTGCTGTCCGGCTTGGTCGCTTTCGTCAGGAACATATCGGAGTTGGCCACCGATTTTTTCACCGGCACCGCTTCGCCGACCTGCGCCCATTCTTTTTGCGCCTCGTCGTTCGTCGCCCAGAACTTGATCCACTCTTCCGCCGCCTTGACTTTGGCATCGTCGGCTTTTTTGTTGATAACCCACGAGTTGGCGATCACCGGCGCGAATCGCTTGCCGTCCGGACCTTTTGGCAATGGCGCGACATCGTAGTTAAGCCCCGCATCGTTCATCGAGGTCGTCGCTGCGTAAATGTCGATCTGCATCGCAGCCGCTCCGCTCAGGAACACCTTGAAATTGCTTTGGAACGCCTTAAGCTCGGAAGGATTCGGGAACAGCTTGCGCTTCATCCCGTCTACCATCCATTCCAGCGCTTTTTTGTTTTCCGGCGAGTTGATGATCGACTTGCTCATGCTCGGGTCGAGCACCCCGCCGCCGTACGCTTTCAAAATGTTGAAGGCGCCGCGCGAGCTGCCGAAGAAGGTGAAGCCGTACTGCTTGACCGCTTTTTTGTCAAACGCAGGGTCGTCCGCATTTTTGCCGTTCGCATCGAGCGTCAGCTTGGCCGCCGCCGCTTTCAGATCGTCCCACGTCCAGTCTGCGGTTGGATACGGAACGCCGGCTTTGTCGAACAAGTCTTTGTTGTAATAGAGCACGCCCACCTGAATGCCTTGTGGAACCGCCCAGTATTTGCCGCTGGAATCTTTGCCGAAATCGATCCCGTACACGTCATCCTTGCTGATCTCTTTGTTGACGAAATCGGTGATGTCGCGCAGTGCCCCGCGCTCCGCATAGCCGAACACTTTCGTTCCGTCGCTTTGCCAGACGTCAGGTGCCGTACCTGTCGCGATTTGCGTCGTCAATTTTTTGTAGAAGTCATCATAGGGAGCGGTTTCGGTCTTGATCTTGATGTTCGTGTGCGATGCCTCGAACTTGGCGATGATTTCCTCCATCTTTTTCTTGGTCGGCGGATCGGAATCGTAGCCTAAAAACAGCTCGACCTGATCGCCGGAAGCCGCCGGCTTGCTGGAACAGCCGGACAAAACGAGCGCAGCGGACAGGCCGAGAAAACCGATTGTGGTGAAAAGACCCCTCTTTTTCATACAGAACGAACCCCCTTGTTATTTTCGAAATAATTAAAATACTTATGACAAGCTTGCGCGAATCAAATTATGCAGTCGCGGACGCAATCGCAAAATATGGTCGTGCCTGCCGAAATGGACGCGATTGGTCAGCATAATCACATGCAGATGAACCTGCGGATCGAACCAGATGCTCGTTCCCGTAAAGCCGGTATGGCCGTACGCTTCCGCCGACATGAAGTCCCCGCTTGAGCTGGGGCCGGTCGGACTTTTCAGCAACCAGCCCAAACCGCGATGCTCCGCATCAAACGCGGTGAAATTGCGCCGTGCCGTGCGGATCGCCGTTTTGGACAAGATGCGCCTTCCCCGGTACAGGCCGTCATGCTTCCACATGCAGGCGTAGCGCGACAGATCGGCGACGGTTGAAAACAGGCCGGCATGTCCGCTGACGCCGCCCATCGCATCGGCCTTCTCGTCATGGACGATTCCGACTTTATAGACGCCGCGCCTTGGACAAAACTCTGTCGCAGCATAGCGTTCCTGTGCAAAAGTCGGATTGAAACACGTTTCCTCCATTTCCAGCGGCTCGAAAATGGCTTGGCGAACATAGCGGTCAAACGGCATGTCGGTCAAAGCCTCGATGACATGCGCCAGCAGCATCATGCCAAGATCGCTGTAAATGACCTTCGCTCCCGGCGTATGTAACAAATCAAGCTGACAGATCGCCGCCTGCATCTGCTCTTTTGTCATGGTGTAGGGGTCAAAGGTGAAGTCGGCGTGAAGCCCGGAAGTATGCGTCAGCAGGTGACCGATCCGGACTTTTTCCGCATGATGCCGTCCAAACTGCGGAATGATGGAATCGACCGGATCATCCAGCGCCATCTGCCCCCGCTCCAGAAGCTGCAGGGCGGCAGGCAACGTCGCCACCACCTTTGTCAACGAGGCGAGGTCGAAAACGGTATCGAGCTGCATCGGCAGCCTTTCGGGAAAGCAGGCGCGATAGCCGACCGCATTTTCATACAGCAGCTGGCCCTGATGTGCGACTTGCAGGACGGCTCCGGGAATGTGTCCCTCCGCCACTGCTTTTTGCAAAAACGAATCGATCTGTTCTTCCAATGCTCTGCTGATCGGAATGAACCCCCTTTTTGGTTTCTCCTGCGTAGTAAAGCGCTTACGAAAACAGGCCCGGTCAACTGCTGAAATTTTATTTCAGAATAATAGCTACAATTTGAATTATACACACCTAAAATAAAATATCAAACATTTTGTTATTTTTTGAAATATAATTTCAGTAACTCGCGCAAGAAAGCGCACCGCGTTTTCGCAGTGCGCCTGTCGGCATCGCCGTTCTCCTTTATACCTCGCCCCAAAACACTTTCGTCTCATAGTCAAACGATACGAGCCCGTCCTGTTGATTCGCTTCGTACAGATTGCGCAGCTCCGCCATCATCGGCTCATAATTCGGATGCCCGGGCGTCGGGCTGTACGAGGACGACAGCAGCCGTCCGCTGAGTCCGGCGAAATCGAACGATTGCGAGTTGGTGAAGCGCGCCTCCCGCATGTCCCCACCTTTGAAAAAGGCGCGGAGTGTTTCCGGTGAAATGTTTTTGTGGCCGACTTTTTCATAATCGGTCCCGAATGTGTGCAAAAGCTTGTCATAGCCTTCGCGAAACGGCGTGCCATGCGTGAGCCGTGAATTCCAGATCAAAATCGCTTTCCCGCCCGGCTTCAAAATCCGCCGGAATTCCGCTTGCGCCGCTTGCCGGTCAAACCAGTGGAACGCCTGGGCACAGACGATGAAGTCGACGGACGAGTCTGCCAGCCCCGTCGCCTCGGCCGCTCCCGAAACAACGCGAAAACCCGGTTCATCGGCAAGCATGTCCACAGCCGCCTCGCGCATGGCTTGGTTCGGCTCGACGGCGATGACGCGGCTCCCCCGTTCGATCAAAAGCTGCGAAAAAATGCCGGTACCCGCCCCGATGTCCGCAATCTCGCTGTCGGGACGCAGGCCGATCGTCTCATACAAATAATCGATCGCTTCCTGCGGATAGCTCGGACGATACTTGACGTACGTATCTACGCGATTGGAAAACCGTTCTTTGCTGTCCATCACAAACCACCTCTTATCGGAAAGATGTACGCTCAAACCGCCGCAGGCTGATGGTTACAGCCATTCCAAAAACTCAAGCCGGTTGCCAAACGGATCGTTCAAATAAAACCGCGAGACGCCTTCGTCCGCACGGGCATCGTCGTCGATTACCGGCAAGCCTTTTTCCAGCAAGTAAGCCCGCAGCTGGTCGATCTTTTCCACGTGGAAGGCAGGATGCGCCTTGGTGGCGGGAACAAAGTCTTTCTGTACGCCGATGTGGACTTGATGGGTCCCGCATTGGAACCATACGCCGCCGCGCTTGCGCAGAATCTCCGGCTTCGGGATTTCGGGCCAGCCCAGCAGATCGGCGAAAAACCGGCGCGCTTCCGCTTCGCATCCCTCAGGCGCGGCGAGTTGAATGTGGTCGATTCCGGAAAATGTGAAAGACATCGTGATCATCTCCATCTTTGTTTCATCTGACGAAACTAAGTTTCATCTTGTGGATTCATTTTACATAAATCACCTAGAAAAATCCAGCGTTTTTTTCGCTGCTGGCTGATGGGGGTCGGGATAAATAATGAAGCAGCGGCTGGCTAAGAACTCAGTCTTAGACTGCCGCTGCTTTTATGAACTCAGTGTACCTGGCATAACAGACATGTATTTACTAGATTTCTAGGGTTTTGTTGGTTGAGCGGAAAGACCAATTATATCCGTGGAGCCAAACAACAGTAATGCAACGAAAAGAATGACCAATACTGATTCCGAGAAAAGCTCTCCATTAAAATTATGATTCATCTTGAATGCCTCCTTTTCACTTTCAACCACATTTATCCATTCCCCATTTTCTTTTTAAGCGCCTCAAAAATCTCATCCACGGTCAAATTTCCATGATCGTTAAGAAATTTCAGCAAGTTATCTACATTCGTATTGTTCAAATCGCCCAATGTCATGTACTTTCCTGTTAAGCTGACAATCATCGTGGCTTGTCTAAACAATTGAACAGCATCTACTCTTAGCTTTCCACTTAAAAGAAGAAAGGCCACAATGATTTCTAAATTATTGCCTGCCAGCCATGAATCATTGCATGACTGTTTCTGGTTTGCCTTGTTATTTGCTTTGTTATTCGCTTTGTTGTTTGCCTTGTTGTTTGAATTTCCGGTTGACGGTTTTTGGTTTGCCTTGCTTGTTGAATTATCGGTTGACGGTTTCTTGTTTGTCTTGCTTGTTGAATTTTGCGGTACCATGCTATTTTCCATTTATTCTTCCTCCCACCTAACATAATTCGCTTCTGCATATCGGTGTGAGGTGACACTGTAAGCTATCATTCGTAAGCTTCACCCTTTAGGACAAAACAAATCCAGCAAGTGTACACACTGATTTATTCATATACCAATCGTATTCAAACAGACGATTTTGGTGATTCCCCCATTATAAAAAGCGGCTGCCTGCGCAACCGCTTCTCCACGTCCATTTTTTCAAATATGATTGATGCCCAGCCCCAATGTTTCGTGCTCCAGCCCTTTTACCGGCGCCCCGATCGTTCCGTACAGCGCGACTGCCAGCCACTCGCCTTCCGCTTCGCTCTCGTACGGATTGCCCCTCACGATGGCGAATCGCAGCCCGACCGTCCGCAAAATCGAGCCGAGCTGCATCTGGCCCCTCGTGATGCCGTGCAGCGCTTCCATGATCGTATGATAGAGGGCGTGAGCTTCCCGGTACACGTCATTTTGGATGATGCCATGCTGCTTGGCGGCGGTTTCGATGGCGGCGACGACCTTTTGCGCCTCCATTGACCCGACCTTGCCGCTGCACCACTTCCACTCCAGCCCATTGATCAATGCCTGCTGTTCGCTCTCGTCATCAGCCAAAACCAGCAATGTTGCATGACGGCCGATCCGATGCTCTTTTTTCAATGCCATTGGCTTCATCTCACCCATTTCTCTTCACACAGATTCAGATATGGATTCATACCTTTTATGCGATATGTCTATTTTACCGTTCTGCCTGAAGGAAGCAATCTGCGCGTTCCCTGCCTCGATGCGATTATTTCGCCTCTTTTGTCTGAAGCAGCTCGAGGTGCGTCTTTTTCCGCTGTCTCACAAAATAGAAGAGATAGCATCCAACCGTGAACGGCACCCCGCAGTAGATCGCCATCCGCTGATCAGGGATGAACGCCAGGCTGACCAAGATGACCGCACAGATCAGAAACGCCGCGATCGGCACGAACGGATAAAGCGGCGTATGGTATTTCAGCTCCTCAAGCTTGCCGCCGCCCGCGAGAAAGCGCTTTCGAAACATGAACTGCGATGCGGCGATCGCCATCCATACGACAACACCCGCCATCCCTGCGACCGACAGCAGCCAGAGGTAGACCGTATCTTCCGCAACCACGCTCGACAATAGCGACAGCCAGGCGACGGCAAGCGTGATGAGCAGCGCGTTGAGCGGCGTGCCGTTTTTGGTCAGCTTGCCTAAAAATGGGCTTGCCAGCTTGTTGCGCGACATTCCCCACAGCATGCGGCTCGCGGCATACAATCCCGAATTGCCCACCGACAATACCGACGTCAGCAGCACGAAATTCATAATGTCTGTAGCATACGGAATCCCGATTTTCTCAAAAACCGCCACAAACGGGCTTTCCAAAAGACCGGCCTCCCGCCACGGGAACAATCCGACCAAAATGACCATGGAGATCACGTAAAAGAACAGGATGCGCCAAACCGTGTTGTTGACCGCTTTCGGAATATCCTTCTCGGGATTTTCGCTTTCTCCGGCCGTGACCCCGACCAGCTCCGTGCCTT
Source organism: Brevibacillus fluminis (assembly GCF_052072235.1). GTDB lineage: Bacteria > Bacillota > Bacilli > Brevibacillales > Brevibacillaceae > Brevibacillus_D > Brevibacillus_D fluminis_A. Next base: position 4,634,846 of record NZ_CM125436.1, read on the forward strand.
GAAACGCAAAGTTTACGGCGATCATTGTCAACAGAACAGCCGTCACCCCGTTCGGGAAAAGCCCGCCGTCATCGGTGAAGTGGGAAAACATCGGCGCTGGCTCGTTACCAAAGTGGATGAGGCCAAACATCGAAGCGCCCCCGATGATGATGAACAACAGAATGGTGACAACCTTGATGCTTGCAAACCAAAATTCCGCTTCCGCATAAAAGCGCACCGATACGACGTTGAGCAGGAACAGGAGCAAGCCGAACAGCACGCACCAAATCCAGATCGGCGTCTCGGGGAACCAGCGTTTCATCAGCGACCCGGCTGCGGTGAATTCGATGCCGACCGTCATCGCCCAGTTGAGCCAATACAGCCAGCCGACGGTAAATCCGGTGGCCGGTCCGATGTATTTGCTGGCGTATGCCTGAAAAGAGCCAGCGACCGGCATGGCTACAGACAGTTCCCCCAAACAAAGCATGACCAGATACATCAGCAGTCCTCCGAGAATATACGCGAGAATCGCCCCGCCCGGACCCGCTTGATTGATGGTATAGCCTGAACCGAGGAACAACCCTGTTCCGATGACCCCGCCGATCGAAATCATGAACAGGTGCCTGCTTTTCATGGTGCGTTTCAGCTCATTCTGGTTGCCGTCCGTTTTGATCATATACGCTCTCTCCCCCTTTTGTCTGACTCGCGATGGTCCCGTGCGAACAGGTGTCCATCGCGAGCCCCCTTATGTTTTTTCGTGCAATCGATTTGCTATACGGGCTGAGCCGGGGCTTGGCCTATGCGGGCTGAGCCACACCCTGCGCCGCATGCTTTTCCTTGATCCAGCTGGCCACGTTTTCGATGTCTTTGGCGTAGCTGCGGTCTTTTTCGATCACAGGCACGATCGCGCGAATCTGGCTGTACAGCTCTTTTGTCGTCGGTGCCAGCTTTTCCGCTCCGCGAATGTGTGCGGCCTGCGCGGCGCAGATCGCCTCGATGGAGAGGACACGGCGGCTGTTTTGGATGATTTGATACGCATGGCGCGCTGCGGTCGTCCCCATGCTCACATGGTCCTCCTGGTTCGCGGAGGATGGGATCGAATCCACGCTGGACGGATGCGCCAGCGTCTTGTTTTCGGAAACGAGCGACGCTGCCACGTACTGGGTGATCATCAGACCGGATTGCAAGCCTGGATCAGGGCTTAAAAATGCCGGCAGGTCATTCAGCTGCGGATTGACCAGTCGCTCGATCCGGCGTTCGGAAATGTTGGCAAGCTCCGACATGGCGATTCCGAGGAAATCCATCGCAAACGCGATCGGCTGTCCATGAAAATTGCCGCCGGAAATGACTTTGCCGCTGTCCGAGAAGATGAGCGGATTGTCCGTCGCCGCATTCATCTCGATCAAAAGCTTCTCCTCGACATAGTGCAAAACTTGATAAATGGCCCCGTGAACCTGCGGGATGCAGCGCAAGGAGTACGCGTCCTGCACGCGAATCTCGCCCTGCCGCGTCGTCAATTGGCTGCCATCCACGTAAGACAAGATTCGCGCAGCCACATCCTGCTGTTCCGGGTACGGCCGCACCTGATGGGATTCCGGTGCGAATGCGTCAACGATCCCGCAAAGCGATTCCAGCGTCATCGCCGCAACCTTGTCCGCTGTCAGCGCCAGCTCCTGCGCCTCCAGGTATGCGAGCACGCCTACAGCCGTCATCGCCTGCGTCCCGTTGATCAGCGCGAGCCCTTCCTTCGCCTGCAGGCGGATCGGTGAAAGCCCTGCCTGTTTCAGCGCGTCCGCCCCGGACATTTTGGTTCCTTGATAAATGGCTTCGCCTTCGCCCACCAAAAGCAGCGCCAAATGCGAAAGCGGTGCCAAATCGCCGCTCGCCCCAAGCGAGCCTTGGCTCGGGATAACCGGATGAATCCCGTGATTCAGACAATCGAGCAGAAGCTGCAGCGTCTCCCGGCGAATCCCGGAGTATCCTTTTGCCAGCGCATTCGCACGCAATAAAAGCATCGCTCGGCTCACTTTTTCCGGAAACGGCTCCCCGACTGCAACCGCGTGGCTGCGGATCAGATTGAGCTGCAGCTCTTCCGTGTCGCTGCTCGAGATCACCATATCGCTGAACTTGCCGAACCCGGTGGTGATGCCATAGATCACATTGCCGCGCTGTACGTTTTCCTCAACCACTTTTCTGCTTTTCTTCACGTTCTCCCACGCCTGTTCGGAAATTTGCACCTTCTCGTTCCGGTACAAAACGTTTGCCACCTGTTCCAGTGTCAGACTGTTGCCATCCAATAAAATTGCCATCCGTCATTCTCCTCTCGTTTGTCAAAAAGCGCAAAAAGAGGCTACACCGAAGAAACGAAACCATCGTTTCCTGGTATAGCCCCCTATCAACTAATCGCTATGGGCTTTCGCTATGCTTTTGGGTCCTTGCTGAAGTCTATTGCCAGTGGTAAAGCCGTGAAACACGTATGGATTGAATCGCAAATCGAAAATCGCTAATGGCTACTATCTACTAGCGCTATCTTATTTGATTCCGAATTGTTTGTCAACGGATTGGTTTTTGGAAAAAGGTGGGCACCCTCACCTATGAGTAAATCACGATGCCCGCCACTCCTGACAGCAAAATCACAAATACCGGATGAATTTTCGTGAACATGAGCACCGCCAAAGCCCCCAGCATGATGAGCACACCGGCGCCATCGAACCCGCCAGCGCCGCCGATGATTTCATTTTGGACGGCGAAACGGATGGCGGCATAGCAGATCAGCCCGGTGATCATCGGCCTCAGTCCATAAAAGGCCGATTGCAGCAGCGGATGCTGCGAAATGCGCGCCAGGTAGAGCGAGAGCAGGATGATGATCAAAAACGACGGAAGCGAAATGCCGACTCCTGCAACGATAGCGCCGAGTATGCCTGCCGTCTTGTAGCCGACGAACACCGCCGCATTGGTGGCGAGCGGTCCGGGCGACATCCCGGCCAGCGCGATCACATCGGTGAATTGCGGCGTGGTCAGCCATCCGTGCCGCTGCACCTCATATTCGATGACAGGAATCATCGCATAGCCGCCGCCGAACGATACGAACCCGATTTTCACAAAAGCGAGCAATAAGTCCCATAGCATGATTGTTATCTCCCCTGCGTGTATTCCCTCTTGGCCGCTTCATCCGAGGCAGCGCCGTTCTGCTTCTTTTTTTTGCTGCGTCCAAGCAAAATGCCAATCACCGCCCCTACCAGAAGCACAAAGACAGGGTGTATCGGTACAAAGAGGAGAACGATCAGGGCAGCCGCTCCAAGAGCGACCGTGATTGTATCGGCGATCGCCGCCTTGCCCGTCTTGACCGCCGCATAAAAAATCAACGCGACAATGGCGGGCCGTATGCCCAAAAAGGCGGACTGAATGACCGGCAGATGCTGATAGCCCAAAAACAGCGCGGCCAAGAGCACGATGATCACCGATGTCGGAATGACCATGCCGAGCGTAGCCGCGACGGCTCCTGGCACTTTTGCCAGCCGGTACCCGATAAACGTAGCGGCGTTCACCGCGATCGAACCTGGCACCGTTTGCGAAAAAGCCAGTATATCGACGATTTCTTCTTTTTTGATCCACTTCTTTTTCTCTGTAAACGCTTGCTCAAGGAGCGGGATCATCGCATACCCGCCGCCGAACGTCACCGGACTGATTTTGAGAAAGGCAATGAAAATATGCCATAATGTTGTCCATTCCATTCTGCTCGTCATCGCCGTCCTCCTTATTCAAGGTAATGATTGATCACCATGCATCCGGCTCCGACGGCGACTGCACGTTCGCCAAGCGTCCCCCGGCTGAATCTGACCTGGTAGCCGGGCACGATGGAAGCCCGCTGCAACGCGGTTTGCGTAGCCACCTCATAAAACAGATTCATTTCCGTCACAAGCGCTCCACCGAGAATGATCACTTCCGGGTGAATCAGATACATCATGTTGGAGAGGCCGATGCCATAATGGTAAGCCGCATCTTTCACGACCTCGCAGCAAAGCGCATCCCGGTTCGCCACCGCCCACGCAATATCGGCAAGCTCAATCTCCTCATCATCTGCTACCCGAGCAGCGATGAGCGATGGTTTTCCACGTTTCAGGTGGCGGATCACTTCATCGCGAATGGCCGGCAAGGTGCTGTACGCCTCCAGACAACCGAACTGGCCGCACGAACATTTGCGCCCATGGATGTCAACTACCATATGGCCGTATGTTCCTTCCATATCGACCGGACCGCGCACCACCTGCCCATTGGCAAGCACGCCGCAGCGAATGCCGATCCCGGTTAAATTATAAACAACGCTGTCTACCTCTTTCCATAGGCCGCTCCAATACTCTCCCAAAACAGCGGTATTCGCCCCGTTGTCCAGCAGAACGGGCATGGAAAAGCGCTCGCGCAGCCTGGCTGCGATCGGGACATCGCGCCAATTCGGCCCGGGAAATTGCAGCGGCCCCGTCATCACGCCCTGCTCGCGGTCAAGCGGACCGACAGCCCCCACCCCAATGCCCAAAACCCGGCTTGCGTCCAGCTGATGCCGGGCCAGCAATCGCTCGATCTGCTCCTCGATGAACGCAATGGCAGCATCGGGTGTGCTGTCCTGATCCAAGGGGAGCTTGGCTTCCCCGACGACTGCAAGCGACAAGTCCATCAAGAGCAGCTTGATATGCAGGCGCGAGACATCCACGCCGATGACGTAGGAAACATCCGGCCGAATCGCATACATGAGCGGCTTGCGTCCCCCGCTCGATTCTCCCAACCCGCTCTCCATGATCAGCCCTTGCGCAAGCAGCTCTTCGATCAGCCGTGCACACGTGGACGGCTTCATCCCTGCAAGCTCGATCAAGGCGCTTTTGGACACAGGGCCATGCTTATGGATCAAGCGATACAAATATTTCACGCTCTTGGTCTTTTGCGACATCGCTTCGTGAAAATGCGTAATCATGGCATCCCCTTTATGAACCGTTATGGATAGCGCGGTGCGAATCCTTACCATTTTTCTTGTTCTCTTCATTATACAACTTTTACCCATTTTGAGAAGATGTTTTGTCAAACAGCTTTTTCAACACCTTATTCCCTAGTGGGATGCTTGCCTTTTCTGGTGTTTTCGCACGAACTTTTGTTCATTTCAGTTTTTTCAATCTGCAGATGAACGCGTCTTCCCCCATGTTCGTAGCCTACATTACATTCGTTTCTTGACAAAGTGCTTTCGCTCGTACGATAATTCAAACATACATAATTCATATCTGTTTAATAGGAATTAAGGGTGTGATAATCGATGCGCAGATGGAGAATTCCTTATACCGTTTCACTGGTTGTTGCCCTGTTGATTCTCTTCGGCTGCTCCTATGCCGTTTCTTCCACAAAAACGCAAACCGTACCACTCATGCACGCAGGGATTCAAGCCGATTCCCCTTTTCATACAGCAGAAGATTCCCCAAAAGACGAGCAGACGGCTGCACGAACGAGTGACGAGCTGATCGCTTCGCTTGCTGCCGGACAGCTCCAATTCGCTTACGTCTCGCTCGACAGCGCCGTCACCCACTATCTCAAAGGCGAGCCAATCGTCATCGTCGCCGGTAGTGTGGATGCCCAGAACCGCGCATGGGTGCTGGTGACACAGCCAGACATGGTGCGCAGTGAACCGGCCGCGATCGGGGAAGCCGTTCGTGACTTTCAAGCTCACAGCAAACAGCTCGCGCACAAGCCGCTCACTTTATCCGAAGAATCGATTACCCAAGCGCTGCAAGCGGAAGCCAGCCTTCCCCAAGCGAAAAAAATGAACATCTCCTGGTTGATCGACCGTTCCTTCGTTGCCGAACAAACAACAAACTGACGCCCTCTGCTTGCGGCGTCAGTTTTCTTTTTGTTTCCTCTGTCATGGTTGCACCCGGGCGCCGGGCATTACCTCCTGCCATTCCATGAGGGCAAGCCTCCGCCTACCTTGTTGGAATTAACCCGCGCATTCGTGATGGACTGATTGATATGCTGACTAACCTCCCGCTTGATGATGCAGTTCCTTCTCCATGGGTGCTCTGGTTTCGGTTTCACCACTGGCATCACGTATCCCGCCTTTTTCGAAGTTTTTCCAAAAAACAGTGGAATTGTGCTGTAGGGTAGCGTATTCTCACAGTCACACCTTTATCATACGATACTTTTTATGAATCTTGTGTATAAATCTCGTTAGGAATCTTCTGGTTTCCCGATATGCCTGCTGCAAAATTGCTCCATTCTGCATATGGTAAAGGTACAGATCACGCAAAAGGAGCGGTCCCATGGGCAAAAACAAACGCAGGAAACTCTTCCCCTGCTTGTATGGCAACTGGTGCGGTCCTGGCTGCAGCGGGCCCGATGACCCTATCGATGATGTCGACAACTGTTGCAAAAAGCATGACAAATGCTACGAAAAAAAAGGCTACTTCTCCAAAAGCTGCGACAAAAAACTGCTGGAATGCTTGCAGTCCAAGGTCAATTCGCGCACGCCAAAAGGCAGGGCAGCCGGCATCATCTACTCGTACTACTCGCTGCATCGCCGCAACGATTTTTATCAAACGGACTCAAGCTCCTAAGCTCTTGCAGCACCTGGACTATTTCGCCCGGCAAAGGCTCAGCCAGCAGCTGGCGGATTACGTCATGCCGTACCCCATGGACTCGTAAATAGTCGAGCAGAAGCCCCGCTTTCTCTGTTCGCTTCATCAAGGCGTATGCCACATACCAGACTTCCGGACTGCTTACCCGAACCCCGTGCCAGCTCATGTCCGCTGCGAGCGGCAATGTGCACAACCCTGCTTCCGAATAGATGGCGAAGCGGCTGATCAGCTCCACTTGCGGCGCATCATGATGGATGAGCAGCTTGTACTGGCTGGCATACGGATAATCGCCGCTTGTAATCTCCTTGACCGGCAGCGAGCCCAGCGCCGCCATCACCGCTTCTTTCGGTGCGTCCGTCATCAAGTCCCAATCCCGCACCGATTGTGTAAGCCCCAAACAAAACAAAAGACCGCTCCCTCCCAGCGTATATTCAATTCCGCTGTTTTCCAGCCTTTCTGCCACCATGAGCAATTGCCGCAGATCCGGTTTCATGTCTTCAGCTCCCGTTCGTTGATTGTCTCCTGATGATACCCATGTTGCTTCAGCTTGACAAGCATCCGGGCGTGCCGCCAATGTTCGGCGGATCAAAGCTGTCCCCATTTTAACGAACCCTTGCCCACACTCCCGCATATGCTGTAGTTCCTGCTTTCAAACCGGAACGAGGTGATGACCATGCCCGCCTACTCGATCAGAATTTCCCTCTCCCGGCTTCGGCTCGAATTGTTTGACGGCGACAAGCTTGTCCGCACGTATCCCGTTGCGCTCGGAAAAATCGCCACATCGACGCCGCGGGGAGATTTTACGATCGTGAGCAAAGTACCTTATCCGTTTTCCCATCCGGGCGGTACTCTTTCGCCTTTTGGCACGTTGTGGCTGGGACTGAGCAAGCCGCACTACGGAATCCACGGCACGAACAATCCAGCTTCCATCGGACACTATGTCTCGCACGGCTGCATTCGCATGTTCAATCAGGATGTGAATGAGCTGGGCCGGATGGTTCCGCTTGGCACGCCTGTACGGATTCGGCCGAATTGAAAGACTGCTCCCGCTGTTTGGCCGCAAAAAAAAGGCTCCCCCTGCCGATGTTTCCATCAGCGGTCGAGCCCCTTTTGCAACAGCTTGTCCCTCTTGTCGCGTTTATTCGCAGCTATTCGCGGATTTGCTTGCCGAAGATGACGTGCCAGTGCAGATGCTTGGAGTCTTGGTAGTCGCCAAGATTGGTCATGATCCGGCAGGCGCCTTTCGCTTCGACGACCTGTGCGGCCACCTGCTTCGCCATGTCCAGCATTTCCAGCAACAGCCCCGAATCGCTTTCTTCTAGTGTCAGCAGCGAGCGAATGTGCCGCTTCGGGATGACGACGATATGCTCCTCATAAAACGGACGAGTGTGGTAATAAGCGAGCACCCGATCGGTTTCCATTACTTTTTGCACCGGCGTTTTTCCGCTCAACACTTCATCGCAATAAAAGTCCTCTGTCACAGTTGATTGCCCCCTCACTTTCGCACCGGCTACGCTTTGGGCCGCCGCTGAATGTAGTCCAGCAAGCCCATCGCACACACATCCATATCGATCGGCAAAATGCTGTAAACGACATGATCGAGCGCCACGCCTTGCGCGTCGAGCGCCTCGGTGATCTGCTCCGTCATGCGCGCGCTCAATGCGTTGTAATCCCCGCCTTCTTCCGCGACCGTTTGCGCCATCTCCACAAAGCGCGGCAGCCATGCATACAGCTGGCGGTACACCTCTTTCGGCTCTTCGCTCATCCCGAAATGGCCAAAATAGATTCGTTCCACCTGCAGCGCTTTGACACGTTCGATCGCGGCCGCCATCGCCTCGGGATTGAACTGGTTCGGGGACGTGGACGGCAAAAAGAACGATAAGCCGACGTCTCGCAGCTGATGATAGTACACCCCAAGCGTATCGCCGGTAAAGATGCCTTTGCTAACCGGATCGTAAATCGAAAAATGATGGTTGGCATGTCCGGGCGTATCGAGGAAGGTCAGCGTGCGACCAGGACCGATCGCAAGCGTCTCCTGATCCGCTTTGACGATGACGCGGTCTTGCGGCACAGGCACGATCGGATCGAAAAATTGGTCAAACGAGTCACCGTACACCATTTTGGCGCTGGCGATCAATCGTTCCGGGTCGACGAGGTGCCGCGCGCCCTTCGGATGAACGACGACTTGCGCGTGCGGACAATGCTGCAGCAAAAGTCCCGCGCCCCCCGAATGGTCCAGATGAATGTGCGTCACGATGATGTAGCGCACATCCTCGGGCCGATGCCCCAGCTGTTCGAGTCCAGCCAAAATATACGGGACGGACGGGCTGGCGCTCGTCTCCACAATCGTCAGCTGCTCGGCCTCGATGACGTACGACCCGGTCCTGCCCGGCTCCCCCATGTCAAACCCGTCGATCAAATGAATCCCATTTCCCAGCTCAATCGGTTCTCTTTTTTCCACCAGCTCCACCCGCCTGTTTGCATATTTTTTCAATAGTCTCATTATACCGCAAAAGGGAACAGGATGGGCTGTGCGGGTTTGTCCTGCATAACAACGGTGGTCACCGCCCGGAAAAAAGCCAATCGCTCTCCATCGGCGATTGGCTTTGGTTGATGCCCGCAGGCTCTCTATGCGAACGCTGCCACCTATCCGGCGAAATCATGCGCAAACAACTCGCGGATGCATTGTGCCGCCTGTTCTTCATCCGCCCCCTCCACCTCGATCTCGATCTCCTCGCCCGTTTTGGCCCCCAGCGCCATGACGCTGAGAATGCTTTTGCCGTTGGCTTGCTTATGGTTGTGGCGAATCGTCACTGCTGAGGCATAGGGCGCGAGCTTGTGGACCAGCACCGATGCCGGACGGGCGTGCAAGCCGCCGCTCGTCGTCACCTTGACTGTAAAACGGATCATGCCATCCCTCCTTTTTTGCCTATGAAACCGGCTTGAAAAACTGGGGCAAATGCTCTTTGTGCGCCTCCAGCATCTCATCCAGAATTTGTCTGGCGACGGCGTCGGAGGGGACGAGCGGATTGATCGTCATGGCGAGCAGTGCCGTGCGGTAATCGCCGGTCACGGCTGCCTGGGCGGCGACGCGCTCAAACGATTTGATCTGCTGCACAAGCCCTTGGACGGGGACGGGCAGCTCGCCGACTGCGAGCGGGATCGGCCCTTCCTTGGCAATCACGCAGTTGACCTCGACTGCGGACTCGCCCGGAATGCCCGCGATCGCGCCGTTGTTGCGGGTATTGACCGGCTGGATGTCGCGCCGATCGTTGTAGATCGAATCGATCAGATTGCAGGCGGCCTCGCTGTAATACGCGCCGCCCCGCTGTTCCAGTTGCGGCGGCTTGATGGCGAGATTCGGGTCTTTGTACAGTTCAAACAGCTCCGCTTCCACCTTTTTGACGACTTCGGCGCGGGTCCCGTCTTTTTGCGCCGCCTCCTGCTCATGTGCCAGCATGAGATCGGTCTGGTAGTAGTAGCGGTGATACGGACACGGCAGCACACCGAGCGCCTTGAGAAAATCTTTGTCCCAGCCTTGATCGAAAATGTTGCGCATCGTCATGCCCGCCTGCTCATCCGTCAGCCTGTCGATCACCTGCGCTGTGACATTTTCGCCATCCACATACGCCGCGAGCCCGAACACCATGTGATTGAGCCCGGCGAAATCGATGTGCACCCGCTCCTGCTCCACGCCGAGCAGCGCGGCTACACCCATTTTCATGCCAATTGGCACGTTGCACAGGCCGATGACCTTGCGCCTGTCGGTGTAGCGCAGCACCGCCTCCGTAACCATTCCCGCCGGATTGGTGAAATTGATCAGCCACGCATCCGGGCACAGCTCCTCCATCTCGCGGCAAATGTCCAAAATGACCGGAATGGTCCGCAAGCCTTTGAACAACCCGCCCGGCCCGTTCGTTTCCTGGCCGATCACCCCGTACTTCAGCGGAATTTTTTCATCCTTGATCCGCGCGTCGAGCAAGCCTACGCGCATCTGTGTGGTGACGAAGTCCGCACCGGCCAGCGCTTCCCGCCGGTCCAGCGTCAGATGGACCTCGATCGGCACACCGGCCTTTTCGACCATCCGCTTTGCCAATGCTCCGACGGTCCGCAGCTTCTCCTCTCCTTGGGGAATATCGACCAGCCACAGCTCGCGGACCGGCAGCGCGGCATGCCGCTTGATGAAGCCCTCGACCAGCTCGGGCGTATAGCTGGAACCTCCGCCGATCGTGACAATTTTGATTCCGTTCATACGCTCGCCTCCTTTTCCGCGTGAAGCGCTGCGTACAGATCGACGAATTCGCTCGCCAGCTCTTTGATCGTCATGGCGTTCATCAGGTGATCCTGCGCATGAATCAGAAGCATGCTGATCGGCGTCTGCTCGCCCGCCGCCTCTCTCTGGATCAAGGTCGTCTGGTGATGATGCGCACGGCTGAGTTCTTCCGCCGCGCAGCTGAGCTTGTGCCGCGCAGCCGCCACGTCTTTGCCTTTTGCCAGCGCGATCGCTTCCATCGCGAGACTGCGCGCATTCCCCCCGTGCAAGATCAATTGAAAAATCACGTCCGTATGCTCCACATGGATCTCCACCTATCCGATATCGTTAAACGTGCACAATGGTATCTGTCGTTTTGCAATGAATGACGTTACCGCCGCCGATGTCAGAATTTGCAGCTCCCGCGTCCGGGGCAGCGCATAAGAGCTGCCCGCAAGCAGTTCCGCATCCAGATAAGCAGGATGGCACATGATCTCGGCGGTCGCGCTGTCCGCCAGCTTTTCCACAATCGCAAGCAGAGTCGCTTCCGTCAGGCCATCGCCGTAAAAGCGGTGGGAAAACGCTTCGGTCGTCGTAATCCTCCGATCGGCCGGCCTCATTTGCGGCGCAGCAGTCCACGGATTGCGAATCGGCAGCCGGTAGCGCTCCGCAAGCCTCAGTACGACGGGCAAAATACCGGGATGGGCGTGCACATGATGGTGGCTGTCCAGATGTGTCGGCACAAGCCCACTTGCCAAAAAGCGCTCGATCTGCGCCGTGAACTCCCGTTCGACCTCGAGTGGATCGGCCGCGTCCAAATGCTCCTGTCCCCGGCGAAACCGCCCGTCCGCATCTACCAACGTTTTCGCCTGATCCGTCACGGGGTACCCGCACGTCAGCACGAGGTGAATCCCGATCCCAAGCGCCGGATGGGCTGCAGCCAGACGCACCGCATGATCGAAGGCATACATGTTGACCATCATGGTCGCCGATGTGACGATCCCTTCCGCATGCGCTTCCACAATCCCAAGATTCACACCTTTTGAATAGCCGAAATCATCCGCGTTCACAATCAGCTTCATGTGCCAGCTCCCATCGGTTCCGGTCATTACAGCGATGCCGTGTTGTTCGCAGACCCGGCTTGCGCGTTCTTTTCTTCTTGCAGCTTTTGCTTATCCCACAGCCGGAAGAACGGGTAGTAAATGACCAGAGAGACCACGAAATTGAACAGCTGCAGCACGCTGCCCGAGATTTTTCCGCCTGTTGCCAAATAGCCGCTGATAATCGGCGGTGTCGTCCACGGAACGGCCACGCCGGACGGCTTCGCGACCAGCCCCAGCTTCATCGCGGCATAGCTGACAATGACCAACACGATCGGCGTGACGATGAACGGAATGATCAGCAGCGGGTTCATCACGATCGGCATCCCGAATGTCACCGGCTCATTGATGTTGAACAGACCAGGTCCGATGGAAAGGCGGCCGATTTGCTTCATCTGCTGGCTGCGCGCCCGGGTGATCATCAGCACGACCAAAGCCAGTGTGGCCCCTGACCCACCCGCATGTACCCACATATCGAAAAACTGCGTCGTGATGACATTCGGCAGATCAGCCGCCGGATTCGCCTGGAATACGGCGCGGTTTTGGTCCATCAAGGACAGCCAGATCGGGCTCATGACCCCGCCGACGATCGTGGCTCCGTGCATCCCGACCGACCAAAGCAGTTGAATCAGCAAAACCGCCACAATCGCGCCGATCAGGCTGCTCCCGAGTGCGTTCAACGGCCCCGACAGCACGTCGGACACGATGTTATGGATGCTTTCAAACGTGGTGTTTTCGATCAGGATGCGCAGCAGCCAGACGACGATCAGCACGACCGAGGCCGGGATCAGGGCGACAAAAGAGCGGGAAACCGCTGGCGGCACGCCGTCCGGCATCGTGATGACGATTTTTTTCTGGATGATCTTGCGGTATATTTCCGTCGACAGGACTGCCAAAATCATCGCCACGAACAAGCCTCTGCTGCCCATCAGCGCAACGGGAATCACGCCGGTCACCTTGATCGCCGTAGCCGCCCCGTCTGGCGTGAACATCGAAGTGTACGGAGTCGCCAAGAGGAAAGCGGCTAGCGAGATCGCTCCGGCCGACAGTGGATCGACTTTGTATTTTTCCGCCAGCCGATAAGCGACGCCAAAGCTGACGACCAAAGCCATGATGTCGAAGGTGGCGTTGACCGGATACAGCAGCTTCGTGAGCCACTGATCCCCGAAAATGCCTGCCATGAAGTCGCTGTAACCAGGAATCGGTATGAAGCCGATGATGAGGAAAATAGAGCCGATGATCAACAAAGGCATGGTCAAAACAATTCCGTCGCGAATCGCCTGCAAATGCTTCTGCTCCGCGATCCGGCCAGCGACCGGCATGACGCGGTTTTCCATGAATGAAAGATATCCCGACATACTCACCCTCCTCTACTTTTTCAGGCTGAGCGCAAATTCCAACACTTTTTTGCCGTTTAACGTCCCGTAATCCATCGTGCTGATCACCTCGACGGGAATCCCCCGAGCCGCTGCCAATTCTTTCATCTGGGTCAGTTTGTAGCGAACCTGCGGGCCAAGGAGCAGCACATCCGCCTCGGCGATATGCTGGCTCACCTCCTCGGCGCCTACCGCCCAAATTCTCACTTGCATGCCCTTCTCGTCCGCTGCCTGCTTCATCTTTTGCACCAAGAGGCTCGTCGACATCCCCGCAGAGCAGCAAAGCAATATGTTCATCCCGCATCCCTCCTTTCCCCACGTACTTGTTGGAAAATCAAAGCAATTCGGATGCCAAAACACCAAAATGAAGGCGCTTTCTCGCAGGAATGCGTCATGCGGCTCCCGTTTCACGACACCGCCTTCATACTGTTTGATGTAAGCGCTTTAGTGTTTTGTTTTTCGTAAACGAAATGAAAAAAATAAAACACTAATCACGCTAGTGTTTTACTGTTTAAAAAGATCACCATGATGAAGCAAATGTCATCGTCGGAAAAGCTGATCTCGTACTCGTCAGCAAGCGGCTGCAGCTCGTGCCGCACCACCTTGTACAGCTTTTTGTTGTTGCGCAAAATCGTTTCCTTTTCGGAACAGACGATCGATGCAGCCTCGCCCTTCAGTCGGTCCACCAGGCAGCACATGTGCAGATAGGCGCCGATTCTCGTATCGAAATCGAGCTTTTGCTGCAAATGCTCCTCCATCCGTGCCACGCAGGCGCTGACATCGCGCAAGACAGCCTGTCCGTCCACGCGGCGCAAATGCTCCCGGAGCGTCTCCTCCATTTTGGCGTAGGCTTCCTCCAGATCGATCATCTGCTGGATGTCTTTTAACGCCTCTCCGTTGATCACGTCATCCATCCCGTAGCAGCGCAAATCTTTGTCCAGCAAGTAATTGCTGACGACGCAGAGCACCTTCCGCTCCTGCTTGATTTTTTTCAGCTGCCTGCGCGCCTCGGCCTTGTCCATCAATTGCAGCGGGAGGAAGGTGAGCAATTGGTCATCGTAGCGCAGCTGGGACTCCAGCAGCTTTTTCAAAAACAGCGCGCTGCCTTCTCCCGACAGGCACGCCGCCACGATCGCGAGCGACGGTGCCGTACGCCGGGGCGTTTCCCGGATCGCCTGACCTGGCTGCAGCAGCGAAACGCTGATCACATCGCGGTAAATGTCATCGAGAGAATGGCCCAGCATCGCCTTTCGTGTCGCCTCGATCACATGCGGCGTGCTGACCATCGAGATTACCCGAACCGGGATGCCCAGCTCGGTCGCGATGATTTCGCCGAACCCGAGCAACGACCCCATATCGACCAGCAGCAACAGTCCGGCAGGCCCGCACATCTCGCGCGCCATGGCCGTCGCCTGCTCCAAAATTTTCATCGCGTCCTCTTCCAGCGGCAAATCCAGCGCCTTGGCATAATCCGTCACCAACAGCCTGTTGGTCACATCGACCATCGCGGTCGCTCCGCCGCTACCGTGCGTGATGACCAGCACCCCGACCGTCTCGCGCTCTTCGTTTTGACTCTCTTCGTCCAGCACGAAAAACATCGTGAGATAGCCCGCTTCGCCAATCGGCAAATCCATCAGGAGCGCTTCCTCGATCATGCGCACGCATTCCAGCGCTACGGCGAATTCGCGCTTGTATTTGACCCGCACATCGTTGATATGGCGGTTGACGAGCTGCTTTCCCTGGGCGAGCCGCTCCTTGGATGTCTGAATATGGAGCGCCAGCCCATAAATTACCTTCTGGCTGAACACCTTCTCGAGCCGCGCCTCGGCGTACCGGACGATGTCTTCCACCAGATTGATGATCACCGGATCGATGATGCGCGCCATGTCCTCTTTGTTGATCCGCTGATGAACGCCCTTGATGAACTGCGTGAAATACTGTTCGATGTCGAACTCCAGCTCTTCCTCGCTGACGCCCTGGTTGCGCAGCTCATGAATTTTTTGCTCGATTTTATTGTAGACGCTGTCCGCAGGCTCGTCCGTCTCCCCCTCGATCCAAAACAAGCTCTCCTCCGAAGGCTGCACGACAACACACTTGCGGTCGGTTCCGACCAGCTCCTCGAGCGCCTTTTTCTGTTCCTTGGCAAGCAAAAGCCCCTGCTTCACATGGTGCGGCAAATCTTGCACCGTCACCTTCAGCTGCTCTTTTTTCAGCGAAATGAACTCTGCGTAGGCGCTCGCGCACGTCAGCTGGATATCGGTTTTCAGCTGACCGATATTGTTCGGGCAATGGTAGGACAAAAACGCATGGATCGCGCTGGCCGAAATCTGGATCTCCCGCTCAAGGCGGCACGCTTCTTCGCGGAAAATGTTCATCATGATGCCGAAGCGCTCCTCCATGCCCCGCTCCACCAGCGAAGGCAGCTTGATGATCATCGGGATGCGGCGGATAAACGTTTTGAGCAAGCTCGACTCCGGCGTCTCCGTCGTCGCGGAGATGATCTGCACCTGTGCCGTCCGCTCCACCTCCGACTCGCCCATCCGGCGGAAAATCCCTTTATCCATGAAGGTGAAAAAAATTTCTTGCCCTTCCGCAGGCAGCCGGTGCACTTCATCCAAAAACAGGATGCCGCCGTCCGCCTTTTCCAACAGCCCTTTCCGGTCGTGCTCCGCCCCGGTATACGCCCCTTTTTTCACCCCGAACAGCTGGCTGATCAACAGCTGCGGATTGTTGGCGTAATCCGCGCAATTGAACACGACAAAAGGCGCGCTCGCCCCCAGCCGTCCAATATCGATGGAATACGCGTGGATCAGTCCCGCAAAGGACGATTTGCCCACGCCCGTCTCGCCGAGGATCAGACAGTGCATCCCGCGCGGCGGATAGAGCACCGCCGCTTTCGCCTGCTCGATCGGGGTCAGCAAGCTCTTGTTCGTGCGCGCCAGCTTGTCCAGCGTCGTTTCCGCACGGTAAAGCGATTCTTGCGGCGCCTTGGCAAAAAACAGCGTGGGGCGCCCTTCGATCTTTTCAATTTTGCCTGCCTTCCACAGCGCATTGAGATCGCTGCTCACATTGGCACGGCCAAGCCCTAATAGGTCGGCGAGCTGACTCGCGCTGCTCCTGCTCCCGGGACCAAGATCCAGCAGTTTTTGGTAGAGCACATCGATCCGTTTTTTCATCCTTTCACCAGCCCGTGCGTATCGTATAGAGTCGTGCATCGCAGTTGTATGGGAATTCCTTTTCCACAATATCCAGGAAAAACCTTCCTCCTGCGGCACGCAATTATTTCGCTTGCCACATACCCGCGGCTTATTTTGGCGTGGTATACTCATGAAAGATAGGAGATCGAGATAGATAAAAAAACATCTCGGAGAAGGAGACCTTGCATGGCTTACAAAATTGTCTTTTTTGATATTGACGGCACGCTGGTTAATGACGACAAGCACATTCCGCAGGACACCATCGAAGCGATCCGCAAACTGAAGGAACAGCAGGTGGAAGTCGTCATCGCAACAGGCAGAGCCCCGTATTACTTCACGCATATCGCCAAGGAATGCGGGATTGATTCGTTCGTCTGCTTTAATGGCTCCTATGTTGTCTACAAAGGCAAGCCGATTTACGCTCGCCATATTCCGCAGGCTGATATGGAAGCATTCCGGCAGCTCGCCGCAGAGCTTGGGCATCCGCTCGTCTTGCAGGGAAGCCAGGAAAGCTATTCCACCCACGCAGAGCATCCGTATATCATCGAAACATTCGATCACTTAAAGGTGCCGATGCCGCCAAGCCGTCCCGATTTCTGGAAGGAAGCCGACATTTTTCAAGCGCTGCTCTACTGTCCTGCTGCTGAAGAAGACCGCTATCACCAGTCACTCCCTTCCCTTTCGTTCATCCGCTGGCACCATGTATCCATCGATGTGTTCCCAAAAGGCGGCTCCAAAGCGCAAGGGATCGAGGCGCTGCTGCGCTACCTCGGCCTGTCGCCGGCAGAGGCGGTTGCGTTCGGAGACGGTCTCAACGACAAGGAAATGCTCAGCTTTGTCGGCATGGGGATCGCGATGGGCAACGCGCATGACGATTTGAAGCCGTTCTCCAACTACATCACCAGGCATGTGGATGAGGGCGGGATTACGCACGGGCTGCAGTATGTTGGGTTGATTACATCATAGAGGTGAAATGCAAAACAGCACCGCAGCGAGTGGGCGCGGTGCTGTTTTTGTAGCGTGCATTTCAAAGTCTATTCCCTATCGTACAACTCAACGAATGATTGATAACTAACCTTAACAAAGGAAAGACTCGCGCATGAAGAACAAAAGCGCGGCGATACACACTGGCATGCGGACCATTCAGACGCTTGTTACCGAGAAGTTTCATACGGCTACTTACTTTTGTAATAAGAGTTTTTTCTAATGTATTGTGAGACCTCCTCGAAAGTTAACTCACCGACCACGAATCCTACCGTTAGATCTGCCGCCTTCTTTTCATTCATCACCAGCACATGACCGTTAATAAACAAGAAGTAGGCCATGCATGCGAAAGCGGTTCGTTTATTTGCATTTTGAAACACATGATTTTTCGCAATGGATTCAAATATTGCGGTTGCCTTATCAAATATGTCCTTATAAAGTGATTCACCAAACATTGTTTGCAGGGGCCGATGAATGGCACTTTCAAGCAAAGCTTCATCCTTTACTCCTACCATCTCTCCCTTACTGTACTCTTCTATCATCTGTCTGTTGATCTCAATTGCAGTTTCTTTGGTTAAAAAAATCATCTATCAACCAAATCCTTGAAGGTCTTGTCATACAAGCGTTTCACAACATCCAGCGCTTCCGTGTTTAATTCTTTTTCAAACTCATATTCTTCGTTCTTCTCTTCTTTCTCGTACTCTTTTTGTTGCCCCATTTCGACTCACCTTCCCCCAGACGTTTTTCTTCTAGTTTACTTCATTTCCTTCCCCTGAACACTGTACCTTTTGTTGTGTTTACTATCCACCCGATCTGTTCAGTATATGACAAAGCATCGCAATCCCAAACTCCTCTAGTATTGCGTTACTTCAAAACTCCCCATCACAACGCCTCAATATCCGCAACTAACCGCTCCACATTCTCCCGCTTGGTCGCCCAGCTCGTGCAAAATCTCACCACGCTGTGCGAATCATCGAATTTCTCCCAAAACGAAAAGGAATACGTTTCTTTCAGTTTCGCCAGCACATCATCCGGCAAAATGGGAAACTGCTGATTGGTGGTGGAATCGTAGCGGAACGAAAAACCTTTCTTGGCGAACGCATCCCGGATCATGATCGCCAAATCGACCGCATGCTTGGCGATGTCCACATACAGGCCGTCTTCAAACAACGTTTCAAACTGGATGCCCAGCAATCTGCCCTTTGCGAGCATACCGCCGCGCTGCTTGATCATATACCGGAAATCTTTTTTCAGGGCGTCGTTCACGATAACGACCGCTTCTCCCAGCAAAGCGCCGACTTTGGTCCCGCCGATATAAAAGACGTCGCACAGCTTGGCGATCTCGGCCAACGACAGGTCGCTATCCGGTGCAGCCAGGCCGTACCCCATACGGGCGCCATCCATGAACAGAGGCAGTCCGCACTCCCGGCACACTCTGCTCAATGCCTCCAGTTCCGCTTTCGTATAGGTGGTTCCATTTTCCGTCGGGTGGGAAATGTACACCAGTCCCGGCTGTACCATATGCTCGTGTGTCACATCGTTCCAGTGGGCATCGTATACTTCCTTGACCTGCTCCGCCGTGATTTTGCCGTCCGCGCTCGGCACAGGGAGCACCTTATGCCCAGTCGCTTCGATCGCTCCCGTTTCGTGTACGGCGATATGGCCCGTAGCAGCGGTCACGGCCCCTTGGTGCGGACGCAAAATGGAGGCGATGACCGTCATATTGGTCTGCGTTCCGCCAACTAAAAAGTGAACATCCGCATTTGGCGCATCGCACGCCTTTTTGATGAATTCTCTCGCTCTTTCACAGTGCGGATCGACCCCGTATCCGGATGTCTGCTCCTCATTCGTTTCCACCAACCGCTTCAAAATGTGCTCGTGGGCGCCTTCGGTATAATCGCTTTCAAACCGTATCATTTCATCGGTATTAGCGCAGGAGACCCCTACCTCTATAGGTGGGGGAGAAATGCGCTTCGGCCAAGGACAGGCTTTTGCCTGTTCCGTTGTCCGAATTTTTCTCCTGCTACTCCTTTCTTGGATAAATTTCCACTAACTAGCATGGTATACTTTTCTTAGTGAAAGCGAGGTGACAAGACATGAAAATGACAATGACAGCGAAAATCAAGATCAATCCAACATCTGAACAGATTGAATTACTGAAACAAACACTTGATGCTTACCGTGCTGGCTGCAATTACGTATCTTCTCTTGTGTTCGAACTAAAGCAGGTAGCACAAGCGAAATTACACAAAATGACCTATGAACGGTTGCGTTCCGTCTATCTTTTACGCTCTCAAATGGCACAATCGGTTATGAAAACGGTACTTGCTCGCTACCAGTCCCTGAAAAGCAACGGTCATGACTGGACAAAAATACACTTTCGGAAACCTGAATACGATCTTGTGTGGAATCGAGATTATTCTCTCACGCAAGGGCGATTCTCGATTAACACGCTTCAAGGTCGTGTGAAGGTACCATTCGAAAGGAAAGGAATGGAGCAATACTTTGACGGTTCCTGGTCGTTTGGTACGGCAAAACTGGTAAATAAATACGGCCAGTTATTTTTGCATATCCCCATGACAAAAGAAATGCAAGAACCTTCCGACCATACCATCAACCAAGTTGTCGGTGTGGACATGGGCATCAACTTTGTTGCGGTCAGCTACGACTCTCAAGGGAAATCATTGTTTTTTACAGGAAGACCCATCAAGGATAAGCGTTCGAACTACAAGCACATGCGCAAACAACTGCAACAAGTAGGTACAGCTTCTGCTCGCAGAAAGTTGAAGCGAATTGGGCAACGAGAAAACCGTTGGATGACGGATGTGAACCATCAGGTATCAAAGGCACTCGTTGAACGATATGGAGCAAATACCCTCTTTGTAGTAGAAGACTTGACAGGTGTTCGCCAAGCCACCGAACGTGTGAAAATCAAAGACCGCTATGAAACGGTCTCTTGGGCATTTTACCAATTACGCAAGATGATGGAATATAAAACACTACGATCTGGTTCCAAGGTCATTGTGGTTGACCCAAGCTATACTTCGCAAACATGCCCGAAATGCGGACACACGGAGAAGGACAACCGCGATAAGAAAAAACATGCCTTCTGCTGTAAAACGTGCGGGTATCGATCAAATGACGACCGCATTGGCGCTATGAATCTCCAGCGAAAAGGAATTGAGTACATCGTTGGAGTGACTACACAAGCATGACTTGTGTAGTTGGGCAGCTGTCAACCTGCCTATGGTAACACCACGCTCGTATGAGTGAGAAAAGATAGGAGTCGTCAGACGCTCGCACTATTGGGTAGTTACAAGCCCCCACTTCAAGGCGTTAGCCTAAGTGGTGGGTAGTTGACATCCTCTCCCGCTCTGCTCAACTTTTGGTGAATCATGACTATGGCTGCATGTATTTCCTGAATTTCGTTTGGGGACAATCCCCGCAGCAAGCGGATGATCTGCTCATCCGATTTCACGTCCAGCTGCTCGTAGAGCGCCACTCCTTTTGGCGTCAACCGGATCAGGCTGGTCCGGCTGTCCGAGGGCGATTGTTCCTTGCTGATCAGCCCGTCTTTGCCGAGCTTGGCGATGATCCTGCTCATGTAGCTGCGGTCGATGTCCAGCAGCTGAACCAGCTCGTTTGCGATGCATGTCTCCCTCATCCCGATCTCGATGATGACCCGCGCTTCGGTAAAGGAATAGCCGGTAGCGAGAACATGCTTATCCAGCACACCGAGCAAATTGGTATAAAATCGGTTGAACCGCCGAATATCGGCGATGACCCGATCCGTTTCCCTCACAGGATCGCCCTCCTTTTTAGTGGACTTTGTCAACAATCACGATAGCTGATTTAGTGGACTGTGTCAACAATCATACAAAGGATGGCAGCACTAAAGCGCCTCCTGCTGCACCATTTCACCACGGCAGCGGATTCGCTTATACTAGACAAAAACTCCTGTTGACCCTCACGCAACGTGATAACGTACGCTCTACTTGTGGAGGTGATGAGATGGCATACAAAGTAAAAGCCGTAGCCGAGCTGGTCGGCATCAGCGTGCGCACGCTCCATCATTATGATGAGATCGGCCTGTTGAAGCCGGATTCGACCACGCCGTCCGGCTACCGGCTCTATACCGATGAGAATCTGGAAACGCTGCAGCAGATCCTGTTTTTCAAAGAGATCGGCTTCAATCTCCAGGAAATCAAAGCGATTCTGGACAATCCCGCATTCGACCGCAAACATGCCCTGCAGTCTCATCGAGAGCTGCTGCTGCAAAAGAAGCGGCGGCTGGAGGAAATGATCCGCACCGTAGACAAAACCATTGAATCAATCGAGGGAGGAAACAAAATGGAAACGAACAAAATGTTCGACGGTTTCTCGATGGAAGAGATCGAGAAGCATCGGGAAACGTACGCCGATGAGGCGCGCCGCCTGTACGGCAAAGAGATTGTGGATGAGAGCGAGAAGCGGACCTCCGCTTATACCAAAGACGATTGGGCATCCATTAACGCCCAATGGAACGACATTTATCAGCAGGTCATCGCCGGTATGCCGAACGGCCCCGCCGACCCGCAGGTGCAAGCGGCCGTCGCCCGGCTAAGAGAGCACATCACCGCCAATTTTTACGACTGCACGCCGGAGATTTTTCGCGGATTGGGCGATTTGTACGTGCAGGATGAACGGTTTACCAAAAACATCGATAAGCATCATCCGGGGCTGGCGGCATTTTTGCGCGAAGCGATGCATGTGTATTGCGACCGGTTGGCGGAATGAGCAAGGAGGAGCGTCCGATGGCGCTCCTCCTTTCCACTATCTGAACTTCGTAATGACATTAAACCCAAACGTCCGAAAATGCGTCATCTCATCGAGAATGCCAGTCACGTCATCAAGCGCGACCTCGCGGGACACGAGCGACGCCGGATTCAGCCTGCCTTTGGCGATCATGGTGAGCAGGCCGTCATAGGCCGCATGCGGATTGCCGATGCTGCCGACGATCTCCAGCTCCATCGCCGTGATCGCATCGATCGGCAGGCCGACCATCCCGCCTTCCTCCTTCGTGGTCAGGCCGATCTGTACGTGGCGTCCGCCTTTACGCAGGCAGAGCACGGAGTTGAGGATCGTGTCGCGGATGCCGAGCGCGTCGATGGAAGCGTGTGCCCCGCCTTTGGTAATTTCCTTGATCGCCTCGGTGACGTTTTCCTTCCGGGCGTTGATGACCGCCACCGCTCCTTCCTCCTTCGCTTTCTCAAGCTTGGCGTCATCCACATCGACCGCGATGACCATCGCCCCGACCGCATTGCCGACCTGCACCGCAGACAGCCCGACGCCGCCTGCCCCGTGCACCGCCAGCCAGTTCCCCGGCTGAACATTCCCGCGCACGACACCGTGGTAGCCTGTCATGTACCGGCACCCGATCGCTGCGGCGGTCAACGTATCGACCTCATCGGGCAGACGAATCAGGTTGAAATCGCCGTTTGGCACACGGACGTATTCGGCATACGCCCCATCGTAGCTGAAGCCGAAAATCGCCAGGTTATCGCACCGGTTGGAATGCCCGCTCAAGCAATTGGCGCAATGTGCGCAGCCTTCGTGGAAAGGCGTCGTGACGCGGTCGCCCACGCGGAAGTTTTTCACTTCTTTTCCGACAGCTTCGATCACACCGCCCATCTCATGGCCCGGAATGATCGGCAGCTTCGGACTCAGCCCGATCCAATCCCAATCCCCCATCCAGGCGTGCCAGTCGCTGCGGCACACCCCGCACGCTTCCACCCGGACGATCACGTCCTTCGGTCCCGGCGTCGGATCGGGTACCTCGCCGATCCGCAACGGTTTTTGCTGCTCGATAATTTGCGCTGCTCTCATCTTTTCATCCCCCTTGGTTTTGAAACGATCCTACTCGAGATTGACCCACACCGCTTTCACCTGCGTATACAGATCCAATGCGTACGAACCCATTTCGCGACCATACCCGGACTGTTTGTAGCCGCCAAACGGCACCGCCGCATCCAGCGCATTGTAGCAGTTGACCCAGACCGTTCCTGCCTCCAGCGCATGCGCGACTTTGTGCGCCTTGCGAATATCGGTCGTCCAGACGCCTGCGGCGAGGCCGTATTCCGTATCGTTCGCGCGGCGGATCACATC
This sequence comes from Brevibacillus fluminis, assembly GCF_052072235.1. Classification (GTDB taxonomy): domain Bacteria; phylum Bacillota; class Bacilli; order Brevibacillales; family Brevibacillaceae; genus Brevibacillus_D; species Brevibacillus_D fluminis_A. The sequence goes on from NZ_CM125436.1 coordinate 4,658,489, forward strand.
GGCGACCTGCGCTTCATCGTCAAACGGCATCGCGGCCACCACCGGGCCAAAAATCTCTTCCCGCGCAATCGTCATCCCGTCATGCACATCGGCGAAAATCGTCGGCGGGACAAAATAGCCCGCCCGATCCAGCGGCTCCCCGCCGGTAAGCGGGATCGCCCCTTCTTCCCGCCCCTTTTGCAAGTAACTTAAGACGCGCGCGAACTGCTCGCTCGAGACAAGCGGCCCGATCTGCGTCGACTCATCCAGCCCGTTCCCTTGCTTCATTTTGGACGCGTAGCTCGTCATGTCCGCCAGCACGTTGTCGTACACCTTTTTATGCACGAACAGCCGCGAACCCGCGCAGCACACCTGCCCCTGGTTGAAAAAAATGCCCATCAAAGCACCCGGAATCGCTTTGGAAAAGTCGGCGTCGGGGAAAATGATGTTCGGCGACTTGCCCCCAAGCTCAAGCGAGACGCGCTTCAGGTTGCCGGCCGCCTGCTGCATGATCAGCTTGCCGACCTCTGTCGAACCGGTGAAAGCCACTTTGCGGATGCGCGGGTGATTCGTGATCGCGGCCCCGGCTGTCGGTCCATAGCCGGTAATGATGTTGACCACGCCATCCGGAAAACCCGCTTTTTGAATCAATTCCGCGAGATAGATGGCAGAAAGCGGCGTCTGCTCTGCGCTTTTCAAAATGACCGCATTGCCTGTCGCGAGCGCTGCGCCCAATTTCCAGGCGGCGAGCAAGAGCGGGAAGTTCCACGGGATGATCTGCCCGACGACGCCGATCGGTTCGCGGCGCGTGTACGTCAGCATGTTCGGACCAGCCGAATTGTTGATCACCTCGCCTGACACCTTCGTCGCCCATCCGGCATAGTAGCGGAAATGATCGATCGCGAGCGGCACATCGGCCGCGCGGGCGTGACTGACCGGTTTGCCGTTGTCGATCGTCTCCAGCTGTGCCAGCGCTTCCGCGTGCTCCTCCATCAGGTCAGCGAGCTTCCACAGCAGCCGTCCGCGCTCGCTTGGCGTCACTTTTGCCCAAACGCCCTGCATCGCGCGCTCCGCCGCCTCCACCGCCCGGTCCACATCGGCCTCATCCGCCTCGTACACGGACGTGATCGCCTCGCCCGTCGCCGGATCGACCGTCTCAAACGTTTTGCCGGAGAGTGATTCCACGAACTCCCCCCCGATAAACAATTTCTTGGGACCGCCGGCCAAAAATGCGCCGACGCGGGGGTCCAACCCGACTTTCACCGTTTCTGCCATCCTGCTCTCCTCCTTTGATTTGCATGAACTGCGTACGCCAATAGAGAAAAGCATGTTCCGTGCCAAGTGGAAAACGCTTACAAACAAGCGATTCACTTGCCTTTTTGCAGCGGAAAATGGAACAGTTGCTCCATCAATTCGAGACGACTGCTCCATTGTTAGAAAATTGTGGTAATATAAAATGGAATTGTCTCATTTCTTTCCCGAGGAGTGAATCGCTTGCTGGAGCCTGCTAGCGTCCTGTTGAAAAAGTCGTGGGAACGAAGCCGCATGAATGGTGTAAACGCGTTGACTGCCAAAGATGCCATCCTCGAAGAAGCCCAGTTCAGTCAGTATCGGGAGCAAAAAGAAGAGTTCATGAGAAAAATCGATCCGACCATGGAGCACTTGGCACACTGGCTGAAAACCTCGTACTCGGTCGTCGTACTTTGCGATACATCCGGTTATATCCTCGAAAGCAAGGGCGATCCCGCCTTTTTGAAAGATACCGAAAAAATCCAGGTGCGCCGGGGAGCCTGCTGGTCTGAGCAAGTGCGGGGCACCAACTCCGCCGGCACCGTCATCATTGAAAAAAAGCCGCTTGCCGTCGTTGGCAAGGAGCATTACCTGGACTCCAACCATATGCTCTACTGTGCCGCCTCCCCCATCTTCGATCCGTACGGCGAATTGCTCGCTGTCCTCGATCTGAGCGGTCACTCGACCCATTACCACCCGTCGCTGCTCGGGATGGTCGACACGATGGCGCGCAAAATTGAAGATTGGCTCCTCATCCATCGTCCGGACCGCCAGGCGGTCATCTCCTTGTATCCGGAAGAAAATGCGCAGCGTCATGCGCTCATCGCCATCAATCAGGACGGCGCGGTCATCGGTGGCAACCGGGAAGCCCAGCAGCTGCTGAATGGGGACAAGAAGCTGTTCGGGCACGTCCAGCTGACCGACCTGCTCGCTGACATCGAGCCGTTGCTGCACCGTCCACCAGGCTCCATCTCATCCGATCCCGTGCGCTTGCGCAGCAAAGATAACGGAGCGAATGGTCCCAACCGTTGGCTCGCCTCCATGCTGGTCGATACGCGACCGCCCGTGCTCGCCATACAGGGGGCCGCGAAACCGAAAGCAAAACCAGCAGCGCGCAGCGGCACCGCGATTTACTCTTTTGATGAAATTTATGGCAACGACGACAAGTTCCAGGCCGCAATTCGGCTTGCCAAGCGGGCAGCTGCGACGGATTACACCGTCATGCTGTCCGGCGAGAGCGGCACCGGAAAAGACATCGTCAGCCAAGCTATCCACCTCGCCAGCCCGCGCGCAAGCAAGCCGTTCGTCGCGATCAACTGCGGCGCCATGCCAAAAAGCTTGCTGGAAAGCGAACTGTTCGGCTATGAACCGGGCGCCTTCACCGGAGCGAAGCAGACCGGCCAGCCGGGGAAGCTGGAGCAGGCCCACGGCGGGACCCTCTTCCTCGATGAGATCGCCGAAATGCCGCTCGATATGCAAGTGGCGCTGCTGCGCGTGCTGCAAGACTTCACCGTCACACGCATCGGCGGCACCAAGCCCGTCCACGTCGATGTGCGGATCATTACGGCCACGCATGCGGATCTGTGGAAAAACGTGCAGGAAGGCACCTTCCGTGCCGATTTGTTTTACCGTTTGCAAGGGGTGCAAATCATCCTCCCGCCGCTGCGCGAGCGACAGGACCGGCTGGAGCTGGCAAAGCTGCTGCTCAGCCGAATGGAAGGACAGCTGCATCACCAAGGCAAGCTCTCGCTGACCGCATCTGCCGAGCGATTGATCGCCCATTATCCGTGGCCCGGGAATGTCCGTCAGCTCGCCGCAGCCTTGCGCGAGGCAGCGTTCATTTCGGAAAACGGGGAGATCGATGTCCCCTGCTTTCCACAGTACATTCGATCGGGGTTTCAAGTGCCGGAGGAGGAAATGCTGGTTCATGCGGAGCCACCAACGAAAGAAAGCAATGCCATCGTTGACATGCTGCTGAAGACGGGCGGGAATGTTTCGCAAACCGCGCGGATGTTGGGGATCGGGCGCAATACGGTGTATCGGAAGCTAAGGAAGATGATGGATGAGGGCAGGTAGGTGTCGAAAAGAAAAGCGAGAGAAGAGTTGGGTGGCTCTTTTCTCGCTGGTGTTTTGTATCAGTTGCTATCTCTCGTTGGATTGCTTAATGAGCGATTTCCCTTATTCGGTTTATTCCAGCACCTTAAACGAATTCAGTACCTTTTCCAGCCGTTGCACCGTAGCATCCGTTTTATAGGCATCTCGCAGCGCCCAACCGATGTAATACGTGTACTTGCCTTTTTGGAAGATGTAAATGGTTCGCTCATACTCGATGTTGCTTTCTTCGCCTTTGATGACATATTTATGGGCGTTCTCACCAAAAAGCGTGACTTTTTTGTTTTCCGAAAGAGAGAAATTCGGGTTGGTTCTCGCTTCCTGCTGGAAAATGGAAGAGAACGTTCTCTCGGAATTCGTAAAGTTTTCCTGGAATACGTAAAGATTGAAGATGCAACCTTCAAAATTGTATGTTTTGCCGATGAGATTTGGGTTGTTGTTGTTGCTGTAACGGTCCTCTTCCCAATATTCCGGAATATCGATCGAGTATTTGTATTTCGGGTCTTTGATCGTCGCCACTTTGTCCCGGTCGATTAGATCATCGTCCTGAATGAAGCCGAGAGACTGATTCATCTTTTGCTCATCGATCGAGATGGAGCGGATGATCGTATTCAATCTCTCTTGCGTTTTCGCTGCATCTTGCGTTTTGTCATAACCGATTTCAATATAGAATTTGTATTTTCCCTTGAACAAGTAAATATGGTGCTGCGGATAATGCTCCTCGCCATCAAACGTGACATAGTTTCGCTCGCGCGCCGTCACGCCCGCCACCGTCGATGTCACGATGTTGCGATCGACCTCGAGCGCTTTTTCATTGAACAAATTCCGGTACATCTTCTCGTGGCGGGCTACCCAATCATCCAGCTTTTCATTGTCCGCGATGGAGGTCACCTTGATCGAAATCCACTGGTTCTCTTCATCATTCTGGAAAGTAGCGGAGCCATCGCTGCCGCTCTGCTCCCAGTCAGCCGGCACCTTGATCTTCAGACCATAATCTTTGTAGTCGAACCAGCGGTACCCGTTCTCGACATTGGACAGGTCCTTGATGGCTTTATCCTGTTTGTCAAAATTGAGGGTAAAGCTGTCCAGCAAATCTTTGTAGCTTTTGTATTTGAGCGGATTGTGGAAGTCCGCTTCTTCGCTGACGGTCAGTCTGACTTCAAAAACTTTGTCGCCCTTCCGGTAAGCGCGGTTTTCCCCGATGTAGCCATCTTCATCCCTCGTAACGGAGCGGGCGTAGGACTGTCCGTCTTTTTCAACATACTCTTTGGAAAGGATCGTGTCGTAAGAATTGTTGGTCAAAAGCTTCAGCAGCCCGTCGTTGGACAGGTTTTCCGGCTGGTTTTCCAGCACGCTGACGCTCAGCCAGAACGTCTCTTTGCTGTCATTGAAGCTGACGTAATCCCCTTTGAAACTTTGGTAGCCTTTGATGAGCCCAGTCGGGTATTTCATGGACCAGCCAAAGTAGCTGTCGCCGATTTTGGTTTTCCCCTGGTCGGAATCCAGCGTGCTTTTTGCCGGAGCGGACGTTTGCGAGGAAGCCCCGTGGATGCTGATTTCCCCTGTCTGCTTGTTTTCGTTTACGCTCGCACCGAGAAACTGCGAAACCAGCGTGATCGGCACCATCGTTTTCCCGTTTTTCAGCTCGGGTGCGACCGCCAGCACCAACGGTTTTCCATTCAGCTTCGCATTTTTGTCACCAATTTTCAGCGTGACCGTCTTCGCGCCAGCCGACAGCTCAATGGTCTGCGTCTGGTTATCCCACTGGAGCGTCGCTCCGAACGAGTTGGTGATGATGCTGAGCGGAATCATCGTCGTGCCGTTGACCACATACGGTTTTTCAATGGTAGACGCGCTTCCGTTGACGGTGATGTTTTCTTGGCCGACTTTCAGGCGGACATCGATGCTTCCGGATGTCGCCGTATCGGCATAAGCCAGACTGGTGCTCAAAAGCAGTGGTACAAGAATTAGTGTACCCGTCATTTTTTTCAATCCACGCAACATACTAAGCCCCCAATGTATCTGTTATTTCTTCTCTTCGGCAAAAGTCACGCTACGTTTGATCAGATCCCCGTTCGATTGGGTCATGATCTCGACTTTTTGGCCTGGCAAATATTTCTTCAGCAATTCGTTAAAATCCACAATCGTCGTAATCGACTGGTTGTTGATGGAGTAAATCACATCACCGGCTTTGATACCTGCCAGTGAAGCCGGAGAGCCTTCTTCCACCCGCACGACGTGCAGCGGTTCTTTCGTCGGCAAGCCGACAACCGCTGCCCAGCTTTCTTCCAGCTCGGCCCCGAAATACGGCCGTTTGACTTTTCCATACGTGAAGAAATGATGCAGCACATATTGCACCGTATCCGCCGGAATCGCGAAGCTTAAGTTGTCGATCCCGATGGAAGCGAATTTGAGCGAGTTGATGCCCACCACTTCCCCTTTCATATTCACCAAGGGACCGCCGCTGTTGCCCGGATTGACCGCTGCGTCGGTTTGGATCAGGCGGTACGTGGAATTGACGGAGCGGTTCACCCCGCTGATGATGCCAGACGTCGCCGAATTCCGCAGCGAAAAGGAAATCGGCGTCCCGATGGCCACGACCGTTTCGCCCATTTTCATTGTGTAATTCGCCGCGAACTTGGCTGGCGCGAGACCCGTCGCCGCGATTTTGACCAAGGCCAGATCGCTTTCTTCGTCCATGTTCGTCACTTTCCCGTCGTACTGCTTGCCGTCAAGCGTGACGACCGTCAGATTGGACATATCCTTCACCACATGGGCATTGGTCACAATCCAGCCGTCCGCCTTCACGACTACTCCTGTTCCATGGGCCAGATTGAACCGATCCGATTTGTCCAGCTGGTCCGGTTTCCCGATGATCGCGACCACGCTCGGAGAGGTGCGCTGGATCACCGTCGGGATGTCGTATGTAGTCGGCGCTTTTTCCGGCACGGCGGTGCCCGCAGCGTAAGCGGCTGGAGCCGGGAATGGGAGAGGGAAAGTAAAGAAGAGTGCAAGAAGTGCGCCGCCTGCAATGAATTTTTTGAATGTGGTAAGCACGTTTTTTCATCCTTTCTGCTGATGCGCTTCACTCGTGTAACACTGTGCCTGACGCCCCCCTTTCCGCTTACGCGACGTGATTGGCTGGCAAAAGAAAAAGGCCATTCAAGAACCGAATTAGCCTTTTTACCCGATCATTGTTTGATGGTAGCCCAGCTATTGTCGTTCGCAGAACATGTCAATCAGGAGGCCGATGGTTTCACGTGAATTGCAAATGTCAGCTTTTTTTCTGATTTTGATGGATGGCGTTTCTTTTTGCCAAAAATAACCTAATGTTGGTAACATTGTAATTTGCTTGGCTTGAAAATTCAAATGATGTTTCTTTGATAATCAGTGAAATTAAATCGAAAGCAATATAATCGATTTTTGTATCAATTAACCTTCTAGTAATTAAATCTCATACTTTTGTTGAAAAATATGTCTTTTTTATTATTTTATCGACAAATTTTGACAGTATACCCCAAATAGTGTCAGGTATAATTAACCAGACATTCAAAATCAGGGGGATATTATGTGGGTATTTATAGGATTACTTAGTTTCGTTTGTATTTTTGTTTTTCTAGTTTTGTCATTAATCGCCGCATTAAGAAAAACCGGACAAGCTAAAAAACACCTAAAATTATCAGGTGCTTGTTTTATCATTTTTATTTTTGCTTTAATTTTATCTCCAAGCAATAATCACGAGGCTTCAGACAAAGTAGATTCAAAGTCAGTTCAAGAGTCCACTGAACCAGAAAAGACTTCACCAGAGACTACATCTCCAGCTACCTCAGAACAAGCAACTCAGGCGGCAGAACCACAAACAACTGAGGCTACCCCAGTATCAACACAAGTGAAGCAAGAGCCAGCTAAAGAGCCTGATAAGCCAAAAAATGAGATTCCAGGAACAATTGGTATGAACCCTGAGCAATTTCAAAAAGCTTTTAATAAAGTTGCCAAAGATAATAAAATCGACTTAAAGATAAGCAAGATAACAGTAGAAAAAGGAGATGCACAAGATACGTTTCAGTACAAATTCACAAAAAATCTTGCACTCCTTGGTACTGTAAACAAGAAGGACGGAAGCATTAGAGATATTACTTTACTCGGAACTGGTGATGGTTCGTTTAAATCCGGGGCAGACATTATGCTCGGCATTTCACTAATGATTGCATCAACTAACCCCGAATTACCCCCTGACGAACGGGGAGCAGTTCTAGAAGACCTTGGCCTAATTGGCGGAGAAGGAGGTATAATGGGTCTTCACAACGAGACGATTAGAAATGGTATGAAATACACCATCATGACCTCGGAACAACTTGGAATATGGTTTATTGTTGGGGATGCCAATGAAAAGAAATAGAGCGCAAAGGCGCTCTTTTTTTGTAGCATTAGAAATATGTTCTACTGTTTTATTTCAACCCCAGTAAATTCTACTATTGTAATGGAAGGTAGTTCGCCGTTTCTACTCTCTTTGTACAACATCTTTGATCTAATCATAAAAAGGTGATCAGCGAAGCCGCGCCACCAACTACCACCGTTCGATCCGCTCACTATCATTTAGTAGTGGTTTCTACACCACCGCCTGATTAACCGTTAGTCTTCTTTAAATCCATCCCCACCATGGGAAATCCAATAACGACAGTCTTCTGGGATATTCTCCAAAAACGGTTCATATTTCCCCGCCCATCCATCTGGTACATAATATTCATAAGAAGCAGGTTCAGGATAATAGGATATTAACTCTTTACCATCAAAATCTACATAGAGAGACGGAAACATATCCGTTATATGACCATACAGCCCCTCCTTTAAGATCCTCACAAGTTCTTCTGTTTCAGCCTCGTAATCGCTAATTTTATCAAGAAAGCCCTCCGCGTTATCCTCATTCACCACTGCCATATCAAATCTGTCTGAGAAATCATCGGGACTATGAATTTCATACCCTTTTTCCTTGAAGGCTTTTGCCAGTTTTCGCAAATCTAAAAACCACAGTTCTTTATCCGTAACAAACCATCTATTTGACGCCTTGTATTTTACTAGCACGATTATAGTTTCAGCATATTTAGGAGTGTTAGATATTCTTACCTCTTCATTAAAGTTTTTGGTACATTTCATTGACAACTCTTTGGTGTTTCGTAATAAGCATGAGATTATCAAAAAAATCTTCAATAAAATTTTTGACTACTGAATCAAATATATCTAAAGGAACATATTCTATTCCACTCGGATGTAGAAAAGAGATAGCCTCCGAGGAATAGATTGATTCATTATTCCAAGCAATCTCAACTTTATCGTTAACCCTTCTGAAAAATACGTATGGCAGAAAAGACCCTGCTCTACTTGAAAACCAAGAGTGTTTAAACTCCCAATCTTGCTTCGTATCGAACCATACGTCCAATTCAACATCATTATCTGATTCAAAAAGCAAACAGTTATCCAAAAGTTCAAGCGAGTTTTGTCCTTTCACAGGTAGCGGAAATAGTTCATCACTTACTATATGCTTCAAATTTTCAATCAACCATTCTACTATATACATCAAATTCCATTGATAAGTCGTTATACTGCTCCCTCTCCTATATTCACAAACATGTATCCCTTGAACAATTAATTCAAATCGCCCCCATGTTTCCCCAATTAAACTTATTTCGTTAAAAGGATTTGTTACGAACTCATATCGAATAGCGAATACGTTTTTATCACCAAAAACCTTCACCATTATTCACCCTCTTAAACAGCTATCCCCTATTATTTTTTGGCAGTTCTTTTTCAAGTGGTTCTCGAACCATATGTTTGAATGGTACCTTACAAACCCCGAATAATTTGTAATTCGCTCTAGCTTGATTCAGGGAAATTTTATTCGCGCCTATGTTCCTATCGGGCATATCATGTACTACAACATCAAACTGCCAATAACATACTTCGCAAATCTCAACAACAACCTCATCCTCGCTTTCTATCGTAAAATTGCCACAACAAGGACACTGCAGTCTCTTCATTTCATAGCATCTCCTCTCTTGATAAACTGGGATCGCCTATTCCCGGTCTACCACATAGGTTTTCACGGCCTTACCATACTTCCAATCGAACAAATAAACCCTATCACACCTGACGCAATGCCATACATCATACGTGGGATTGGGAATCTGCAAAGGATCGATCGGGTCGTGCTGAATGATGGCATCCCACTGCTTGTCTGTATAAACAATTAATTGCACAACATTGGGTGCGAGAGTATCCGAAAGCACATGACCACATTTGCACATCATAGACGCCATAAAACTCACTCCTTTTCGGCACTTCTCGCTTTCTATTCATACATCGAAGTTTCCATCGTTGCATACTCCACTTCCGATATAACCACGAAAATACAATGCGTCACCCGCTCCATGATTTCTTTCCTGCTCACCGTCTCGAGGATAAAACAATTACACTGGTTTACGTTCGCAGCCCATGAATTGCTTTTAGTCAAAATGCTAGATGATTCAATAGACGATATGGGGGCAACTGCAAACGTCATATCGTCCCTTAGAGAAAATAAATCCACACCGGTGACAGTCAAAGAACGGGCGGTACAATCCTCAATGAACTCTTTTGCCGATCCGATAGGCAGATAAAGTTCGTTGCCTGCTTTCACCATTACCCGAGCGTATTTGTGGTACAAGGCTTCTTCTTTGGACGCCACTATTTCTCCACCTCGTATTTTTTGTTTACACTCTACCTTGTTCCATAAAAATCCATATGCTCCTTCTTCTTATCCCCGGATTCACAAACGATAAGCCGCTAGCCCAGTTTCGGCCAACGGCTTTTGTATCTCTGACCATTCTATCCTACATCTCGAAATACACTTGCCTATCAACTCTATTAATCTGACCAGTTGGCCAATCCCGTAACATTCCTATATTACCAGCAGTTACTCCCCAACCACGAATCCCTCTCGCCCCTCCCCCAAATAATCAACCACCGCCGAAACAAACAACCTCCCAATCAGCAGCATCGCCCGTTCATCCACATCAAATTTTGGATGATGATGCGGATAAATTGCCTCAATCTCGGGATTGCGTCCGCCTATCCAGAAAAACGTGCCCGGCACTTTTTGCAGGTAGTAAGCGAAATCTTCCATGCCCATGACAGGAGCCATCGTTTCGACGCTATCTGCTCCGACCAGCTTGGCAGCGAGTGTTTCCACTCGCCTTGTTTCCTCCGGGTGGTTCCATACGGCAGGATACCCGCGGCGGTACTCGTAGCGCACGGTCGCGCCAGCACCTTCGCATGTAGCTTTGGCGATCTGACCGATGGATTCTTCAATAAGGTCGCGCACGTCTGCGTCGAAAGTTCGGACGGTTCCGGTCATTTTCGCGCTGTGCGGGATGACGTTGTATCCTTTGCCGCTCTCCAGCGTTCCGACTGTCACAACCGCAGGCTTGAGCGGATCGACACGGCGGCTGACAATGTGCTGGAGGTTGATAACCAGCTGGCTGCCGGTCACAAGTGGATCGACCGACAGATGCGGGGTGGCGCCGTGCGCTCCTTTTCCCTGAATCTCGATCTCAAACGAATCACCTGCCGCCATCATGTAGCCTTCCTTTACGCTTACCTTGCCCACAGGCAGATCGGAAGCGACATGAGCGCCGTAAATGACATCCACACCATCCAGGCAGCAGTCTTCGATCATGAATTTGGCCCCGCCAGGGATGGTTTCTTCTGCGAACTGGTGGATAAAAACGACATTGCCTGCGAGCTGATCCTTGTTTTCACTCAATGCTTTGGCGACGCCTAGCAATGCAGCTGTGTGCAGGTCATGTCCGCATGCGTGCATGACACCGGGGATGCGCGATTTGTAGGGCACGTCTTTCTCGTCTTGGATCGGGAGGGCATCGAAATCGGCGCGCAGGGCGACGGTTTTTCCGGGCTTTCCTCCACGCAGCAGCCCAACCACGCCACGTCCCCCAACAGCTGTCCGAACTTCCAGTTTCAGTGCGCCGAGGTAATCGGCAATTTTTTGTGGGGTCTTTTCCTCCTGAAAAGACAGCTCGGGATACATGTGCAAGTCACGACGAAACGCCACCAGTTCGGGGTACAGCTCATCGAGACGGGCAAAGATGGATTCCAGCATGATCTGTCACTCCTTTCACTTTTAGTGCGGCACAAAGGCATCCGTCCAGCAAATCGATCAATCCCTCACACCGACTGCGGCCGCTCCTTCACCGCCACCGCACTCCGAGTCAAGAGGCTTACCACAACCATCACCACCACATTCACCACCAACGCAACAATCCCCACATTCAAATCTTGCACCACTCTTGGCAGCGTCGGAAACAAAGTCGCAACCGTCGTTCCGGTAACCGTAATATAAGCAACCGTGATCACCCCGCAGATCATTCCAACAGCCGCCCCCTGCTTGGTAATAAAGTTTTGCTTCAAGAAGCTGAAAAACACAGCGGGTGCGAGCTGAGTAATAAAGCTGTAGCCCATCAGCAGGAGGGTGACGATCGAGTTTCCTCCATTAAAAGTAAAGTAGACGGAAATCAGCGCGATCACGGGGACGAGGGCTTTCGCCAGGTAGGTTACCTGTTTTTCCGTGGCGTTCGGCACCGCTACTTTGTAGACGTTTTTGGATAACGATGTCGCTGCGACCATCAACAGCATGGAGCCGGGCACGAGGGCGGTGAGCAATCCGGCGGCACCGATCAGGCCGACGAACCATGGATCGAACGATTGGATCGACAGGCGCAGCAGCGCGAGGTCGGTATCCGCGCCCTTCAGTCCCGGCACCTGCCCGATGGCGGCATAGCCGACCAAAAACACGAACAGGATCATGAGCGTATACAGCGGGTTGACGATCGCATTTTTGCGGAAGACTTTCGCGCTTTTGCCGGTGTACGCCCCGACGAACAGGTGCGGCCACATGCTGCTGCCCAGCACGTTGAGCAGGACGGTCGACATCAACCATGAGTAGCTCAGTCCGACATCCGGGATAGTGAGGAAGCCGGGCTTGGTCGCATTGATCTGCTCGAACATCGGCTGCCAGCCACCGTAATAATGAATCGGAAGGTAAATGCCGATGAACAGCACGACGCCGAAAATGAGAAAATCTTTGACGACGGCGGTCCATGCCGAGCCGTGAATGCCGGATACCATGACATAAGCCGTGACAGCGATGACCCCGATCCAGATCGCGGCTGTCGGCGAAATCGTACCGTAGGATGCCTCGGAGACGATGATGCCCAAGCCTTTTAACTGCAAGACGATATACGGGATCATCGAAACGACGCCGATTATGGCGACCAGTACGCCCAAAAGCGGGCTCTTGTATTTCGCGGCGTAAAAGTCGGATTGGGAGACGAGCTTGTGCTCTTTGGCATATTTCCAAATCGCGGGCAACAACCAGTAGATCAGCACATAAGCAAGGCTAAGGTATTCGATGATGTAGAGCGCGGGCCCGCCTTTTCCATACGCCCAGGAGCTGGCCCCGAGAAAGGTGAACGTGGTGTACGATTCACCCGCCATCAGAAGGAAGACGAAGACTGCGCCGAACCCGCGTCCGCCGACGCTCCATTGCTCCAGATTCATCTCTTTGCCCCGTTTGGCCCACAGGCCGATGACAAGGGAGAGCAGCAAAAATCCGAAAATGACACCGAGCGCAGCATTCATTCCGCCTCACCTCCCCGATTGGCTGGGTCGATGAAGTAAATCAGCCCGATGATGGCCGAGGTGAGCACCACCCAAAGCACGACCCAAAATAGATTGAACGGCATCCCGAGCACGTACGGCTCCACCCGGTCGACGAGCGGCAAGGCGAACACCATGCCGATAAACGGAACAAGCGAAAGAAGATGGGTGACTTTCATCTCATTGCCCCCTTATCCGATGCTATTTTTTCTTGGCTTTTTTGAAACGCGTATCAGAGAAAGCCCAATTCTTTCTGTCCGTTATCGGTGACGATGCCTTTCACGATTTTGAGCACGCCTTCCGCGTCATTGAGATTGACCAGTTCGATCGGGGAATGCGAGTATCTGCGCGGGGTGGCCACCACTCCGACCGGAATGCCTTTTCCGGCGATTGCCAAATTGGCGGCATCGGTCGTGTAGCTGTCGCCGATCAGCGTCAGGTACTGTACCGGCACCTGCGCTTTTTCCGATTGCTCCTCGATCATCGCGCGCACCTTTGGATGAATGTACGTGAAGTGTCCGCCAGCCGCATCCGCCACAGGGCATGCCGGGCCTTTGCCGAGATAGACCGGAAGCACTTTCTCCGTCTCGATGTCCGGCGTATCGCCCGCAGGGATAGTATCGAGCACGATCGCGTAGTCGGGTTCGAGCTGGTTGCCGACCATCGTCGCGCCGCGCAGCCCCACTTCCTCCTGCACTGTCACGACCCCGTACAGCGTTCCGGCAAACGCGGTGTCCTTCAATTGGTGGAACAGCTCGATGACGATCGCGCAGTTGATCCGGTTGTCTACGGATTTGGTCGAAATCAGGTCGGGATTGTGCATTTCCATGAAGTCGCTTTGCAACACGATCGGATCGCCGATCTTGATACCCATCGCTTCCACGTCCTGACGAGAGGAAGCGCCCACATCGATGTAGCAATCGCGGATCGATTTGACCTGCCGGCTCTCCTCGGGCGTCTGCAGATGGCCCGCCTTGATCCCGATCACGCCGGGGAGCTTTTTGCTCGTGATCCACACCTTGCGCCCCAGCAGCAATTGATCGGAGACATAGCCGATTTTGTCAAAGGCGATGTACCCGTTTGGATAAATATTTTTGACGCAAAAGCCGACTTCATCGGAATGCGCGCACACCATCAGCTTCGGTCCCGGACTCGAACCGTGCTTGACGGCGATCACGTTGCCGCTCGGGTCGACCTTGACCTCATCGGCAACTGCGGCCAGCTGCTCCTGCAAATAGGCGACCACTTCCTGCTCCGCGCCCGAAACGCCTACCATCCCTGCCAACTCGCGAAATCTTGCCTTGATTCTTTCCTTCATCCTTCCTTCCTCCTTCAAGTTCAATGGTATTGAAGCGCTATTCATTTCCCAATCCGGCTGTGGAGTCTCACTTCCTCAAGTGCAATTCGGTCGATTGTCGACATTTATAGAGAAAAAAATGAGATTATGTGGGACTCACATATTTCTCAATGCGGGTAAACACGTCTTTGTTATGCTTGGCGAGCAGCCGGCTTGCCTCCTGGAGACTTCCGTCCTTCAGCAGCTGCACAATGCGCTTGTGCTCTTCCAGCGACTTTTTGATATTTCGCTCCTCCAAAAACGAAACCGTTTGGTACGAGCGAAGCGGCGTGCCCAAGCGTTCGTATATGCTTTTGATGACATCGCTCTCGCTCGCCAAAATCATTTGGAAGTGAAAGTCGTAATTGAGCGCTGCGTATTCCTTCACATCGTGGCCGGCCTGCTCCATCTTGCCGATGATGGTCTCCATCCGCGCGGTCAGCTTGCTGCTGTCTTTTTCAAACAGACGCTGCAGGGCAAGCTCTTCCAAATAGTTGCGGATTTCCAGCAAATCGCGGATTTCCGCCGGCGTGTAGCCTTTGACGACCGTTCCTTTGCGCGGGATTTTTTGCACGA
Source organism: Brevibacillus fluminis (assembly GCF_052072235.1). Classification (GTDB taxonomy): domain Bacteria; phylum Bacillota; class Bacilli; order Brevibacillales; family Brevibacillaceae; genus Brevibacillus_D; species Brevibacillus_D fluminis_A. Next base: position 4,673,490 of record NZ_CM125436.1, read on the forward strand.
AGCCTTCCAGTGTCATTAAATAAAAGGCTTCGCGAATCGGGGCTCTGCTGGTGCCGAATTCTTCTGCGTATTTGGCTTCGACTAATTTTTCGCCCGATTTGATTTTGCCGAGGACGAGGTCTTCGACGATCCGCTCCTTGATCAGGTTGGACAGGGCGTTATTGATAATCTTGTCTGATTTCATGCGCTGCTCCTCGCTCGTTTGATTGGCAAATTGTCGACAATTCAGATGATAGCAAATGATTCTGACAAATGTAAATAATAATTTTTCGACTTTTCTCTCTTTTTACCGTTAAAAAATCACCCTTCCCCAGCGGGAGAGTGATTTTTCCAAGCCCTGTTACTACGCTTCTTCCTCCCGGTAAAAGCCTTGCTCCTCCGCATATCTTCCCCAATGCGGGCGTCTGCCGTCATAATCGGTGAAGCCGTACTCGTCGGACAAGCCCCAGGTGCTGAGCGCTTTGCCCGAATGGCGACCCACATCCGGGTCGGCAGCGAGCGCGGCTACGGCGCGGCCGATGTAAGCGGGCGTTTCGGATTGAAGAAAATTCGGATCGATTTTGGCAGCATCCCGCCAGTTTTCTTCCGTGACGCCGAAATGGTCGAGCATTTCCTCGGAGCGTAAGAAACCCGGCGTCAGCGACAGCGCCGTGATATTGTGCGGGCGCAGCTCTGCGGCCATCGCCTTCGCCAGATGAATCACCGAAATTTTGGCCAGGCTGTAGTACAGATTGCCCCGGTAACGGTAGTCGGTGCCGTCCGTAATTTCGATGATCAGCCCGCGTTTTTTGGCGATCATGAGCGGCGCGCCGTAATGGCTGGTGATGAGGTGGGAATGGATGCCGCGCGTCTGCATCAAGAGTCCGTTCGGAAGCGATTGCTCCCAGAACGGTTTGCCCCACTCGTACAGCTGCTCCCCGCCCCACACGTCGTTGACCAGGATGTCGAGCTGTCCGTCCTGTTCCGCGTTCACCCGAGCGAACAGTTCGCGCACTTCCTCCTCTCGCGTGTGGTCGACGCGCATTGCGATTCCGGTTCCTCCCGCTGCAGTCACCATTTCTGCCGTTTCTTCAATCGTTTCGCTTCGCTGCAAATCTGACTGGCTGCCGCGCACGCTGCGTCCTGTCACATACACGGTCGCCCCGGCTTCGCCCAGCGCGACGGCAATGCCCCGGCCTGCACCACGGGTTCCGCCGGCCACAACTGCAATTTTTCCTGCCAAAGGTTTTGTCATGAGAGAATACCTCCTGTTTTTTCATACAGATAAGTGCAACCGCGGCCCCGCCAAAAAACTTGGCGTAGTCAGGTTTTCTAATCATGCCCACAGTGTACAGGATCATATATGACAAGTGCTGTCATAATAAAAATGGTAGAGTAGAAATAGTTTTACGCTTGGTCGAAAGGAACAGAACAGGGATGGAGGGCTTTTGGGTGAAAGCGGAGCGGTTGTTGAGCATTTTATTGCTGCTGCAAAATCATGGACGCTTGTCTTCCCGCCAGTTGGCAGAGCGGCTGGAAGTGTCGGAGCGGACCGTTCATCGGGATATGGAGGCGCTCAGCGCTGCTGGCATTCCCGTCTATGCCGAACGCGGCTCGGCGGGGGGCTGGTGTCTGGCGGAAGGATTTCGGACGAATTTGACAGGCATGACAGGGGAAGAGATTCGCGCCCTGCATCTGGCGGCTCCGCTGGCACAGCTCGGCGATTTGGGCATGCGCGGAGCTTTTGACGCAGCGTTCCAAAAGCTGGTGGCCGCCTCGCCGACCGCTGTGCGGCGCGATGCCGAGCAAGTGCGGGAACGGCTCCATATCGATGGCGCGGGCTGGCATCAATCGGATGAAGAGGTGCCGCTGCTGGCAACCGTCCAGGATGCGGTCTGGGCAGGCCGAAAGCTCGCCATGACGTATCGACGCGAGGATGCGTTGGTGGAGCGGGTCGTCGAGCCGCTGGGACTCGTGGCCAAGCGCAGCGTCTGGTATTTGGTCGCACAGGTGGAGGGAGACATTCGCACGTACCGGATTTCGCGTCTCATACGTGCGCAGCTGTTGGACGAAACGTTTACGCGGCCTGCGGATTTCGACCTCGCTTCCTTTTGGGACACCTCTACGGCACAGTTCAAGGCAAATCTGCCTGTCTATCCGGCTTCCGTGCGCTTCCACGAAAAGCTGCTTCCCCGCCTTCAGCAGGAACGGTACGTCAAGCTGATCCATACCGCTCCTGCAAAAAATGGCTGGATCTTGGCACAGGTCCAGTTCCACACGCTGGAATCGGCCTGTGAGCTGGCGCTCGGCTACGGGGCACAGCTGGAGATCATCGAGCCGCTTGAGCTGAGACAGCGGATGATCGCGGAGATCGCCTCGCTCCATGCGCTGTATGCAAGCGATCTTCCCTCCTGAAAAGCCGCCAGCTCCCCCAGTCCCTTGCGTTCAACCGCAGCCGCTTCCCCCCACTTGCGTCACCGCATGGGCAGACACTTCAATCGCGCGCGCGGCCGCTGCAAGCGGGTCGCCTGTTTTGCTGTAGGCGGCGAGAAAACTGCCTGCAAAAGAATCGCCTGCGCCTGTCGTGTCCACCACATTCACCTTGGGGGCTGGAAGTCTGACAACCGTATCCCCGTCTGGCAGAATGCACCCGTCTTTGCCCAGCTTCAGCACGGGAACCGGGACATGACGATGCAGCTCGCGCAAAATCGCTTCAGGCTCCTCCTGTCCGGTGAGCAGCGCTCCTTCCTCGTAATTCGGGAACAGGAAGGTCACGCCGGGAAGCTGCTGCAAAAACAGCTCCTTTAACTTACGCAAATGAAAGGTCGAGCTGGGGTCAAGCGCGATTGGAACGCTGTGCGCCAAGGCCGCAGCCTTGGCATGAAGCGCCGTTCGCCTGAGCTGCTCGTCGAACAGGCTGTAGCCGGACAAATACAAGAGAGCGCTGCGGCCGATTCCGGCGGCGTCGACATCCTTGGGGCCAAGCAGCAGATTGGCGCGGCGATCCGGGATCATCGACCGCTCGCCTGTCTCGCGATCGATCAAAATCACGTTGCGCCCTGTCTCCTCCTGCTCATCACGTACAAGCTCGCAGATAATACCCGCTTTTGTCGCTTTTTCGAGCAAGTAGTCGCCGAATACATCCCGGCCGATTTTTCCGATCAGTCTCGTGTCGGCGCCTTCTCGCGCGCACCAGCTGGCGACGTTGAGCGCCTGCCCGCCCGGCCGCATGTCGACCGTGCCTTCCGTGTCGGTAGCGTAGCGCGTCTGGCCTTTTCGCACCAGGATCTCTACCAGCAAATCACCGACGACGGTAATCATCGCGCATGGAACGCCACCGCGATTTTCGCTGCGACAGCGGCATTGTTTTTCATCAAGGCGATGTTGGAGGCGAGGCTCGTGCCCCCTGTGCTTTCCTTGATCTTGGACAGAAGGAACGGCGTGACCGGTTTGCCCGCGATTCCGGCTGCGTCAGCCTCTTTCAGCGCTGTGTGGATCGTCGCCTCCATCTTTTCACGGTCCAGCTCATGCTCTGCCGGAATCGGCACCGCCACCGCTACCGAATGCTTCAAGCCCAGCTGCTCCTTCGTTCGCAGCAGCGCGACCAGCCCTTCCGCATCGACCGATTCGATCGGCTGGCCGGAATCGCGCACATAAAAGCCAGGATAACGATCTGTCTCGAAGCCGTAGACCGGAACGCCGGAGGTTTCCAAATATTCCAACGTTTTCGGGATGTCCAAAATCGACTTGACCCCGGAGGAGAAGACGCATACGTCATATTGTGCCAATGCCGGCAAATCTGCCGAAATATCGAACGTCTCTGCCGCGCCACGATGAACGCCGCCCAATCCGCCAGTGGCAAAAAAGCGAATGCCTGCCTGATCAGCCGCATAGGCCGTGGCCGCTACGGTTGTCGCGCCGATTTGGTTGGCGGATAGCACGCGGGGGATGTCGCGCACGCTCGTTTTCACGACACCCTGCGCAGTCCCGAGCCGCTCGATTTGGTCATCGTCAAGCCCGATGCAAATGCGTCCGTCCATCAGCGCGATCGTCGCCGGAACCGCTCCCAGCTCGCGGATCAGCTCGTGAACCTCCAGCTGCATTTTCACATTATCCGGATACGGCATTCCGTGCGAAACGATCGTCGATTCCAGGGCGACAACCGCCTTGCCCTCGGCCAATGCCGCTTTTACCTCATCGTGGATCTGGAAAAGATTCGTGTTCATGAATGAATTCCTCCTTTTATAAATGCGTGCAACTGGATCGGGCGAGCGGTTCTTTGTTGTCGTTTTGCATTTTTGCCAACGTTGGCAAAACGATCGAAAAAAATTTAGACCGATTCTCGTTCGGCAATCGTCGGGACGAACAGGACGCGCTTGACCGCGCGTTCTTCCTCTTGCAGCTGCTCCATGATCATCTGCAGCGCCAGCTTGCTCATCTCTTGCTTGGGCTGTACGAGCGAGGTCAGTGCCGGGAGCAGAAAACGCCCCATCTCCAGATCGTCGACGCCGAGCACGCCGATGTCGCGCCCGACTTGCAGCCCAGCTTCCTGGATCGCGCGGTATACGCCCACCACACGCTCGTCGCCGGAAACAAAAATCGCCGTGACCGACCTGGCTTCGAGCAGACTTTGCGTCTTTTGATACGCCGAATCGATGCTGGTCAAGCCGAATAGCACCTGGTTGTCCAAGCCTTTTTCCCGCTGGTACGCACGGAAGCCTTCCGCCCGGTCCTGATTGACGCCGGATGCTTCGCTGCCAAGAATCAGCGCGAAAGTGATATGGCCTTTTTCATGCAGGTATTTGGCTCCCATGTAGCCTGCAGCGCGGTTGTCGAGGCCGACGTAGGACGTTTCGTAGCTGCTTTTGTCCTGTCCGAGCACGACAAACGGCACGCGGTGTTCGCGCAAATAGTGCACGCGCCGGTCCCCTTCATGCGGATCGAACAGGATGGCGGCATCGCACAGACCGTGCTGCACCAAATAAAATCCGTCATTCTCGTCTTCTTCGAACTGCTCCGGCGAGGAAACGGACACGACCATGCGATAGCCTTGAGCTTTGGCCTCGCGGTGCAGCTCGAGCACGACCTCATTGTGGAAGCCGCCCAAAAAAGCATTCGTCCGCCGGTCGGCAAAAACGACAATCTGGTTCGACTTGCGGTCGCGCAAGCTGCGGGCTGCGATGTTTACCTTGAAGCCGAGCTCGTCGATCACCGCCTGCACGCGCTCCCTCGTCTCTTTTTTTACATGGGGATCGCTGTTTAAGACGCGGGAAACCGTGCGGATGGACGTCCCGCTTTTGGCCGCTACATCTTTAATCGTAAATCGGTTCATGTTCATTCCTCAATCGCTTTATGCCAACGTTGGCAGAATCTTCCCACAAGTATAAAAGGGATATTTTGCCACTGTCAAGCAAAAAGCTTGCGAACAGCGACAAAGCATCCCTTTCTTTTCTCAGCCAAGCAACTCAATCGCCTCGCGCAGCCGCCCTTGCGTCGCCGCCAAAAGCCGCCTCGCCTCCTCCGCGCTGCTGCCGGTCAGCTTGATCAAAATCGCGGTTTTCGCGTCCCCGTCCGCCTGCTGGGCCAGCTCTTCCGCCTCCTCGTAAGTGACGCCGGTCACCTCCATCACGATCCGTTTCACCCGTTCGCGCAGCTTGTTGTTTGTCGCCTGCACGTTGACCATCAGGTTGCCGTATACTTTGCCCAGCTTGATCATGGCGGCGGTGGTCAGCATATTCAACACCTGCTTGGTCGCGCTCCCCGCCTTCAAGCGCGTCGAGCCGGTCACGATCTCCGCGCCCACGACCGCCTTGATCGCCAAATCAGCATGCTGGTTGATGAGCCCTTGCTCCACACAAGAGAGCGCGATCGTTTTCGCACCGATCCTGCGGGCCGCGTCCAGAGCGCCGATGACATAAGGGGTTCTGCCGCTTGCAGCGATCCCCACCACGACATCATGTGCGGTAACCCCGCTGTCATGCACATCGCGCCGCCCCAGTTGCTCATCGTCCTCTGCCCCTTCGATCGCCCGCATGATCGCAGCGGCTCCGCCCGCGATGATGCCTTGCACCAGCTCAGGCGGGGTGCCGAACGTGGGCGGACATTCCGCTGCATCCAAAATGCCCAGCCGGCCGCTCGTCCCCGCGCCGAAATAAAAGAGTCGCCCGCCCGCTTCCACAGCCGCAATCACGCATGCGACGGCGGCGGCCACCTGCTCCAGGGCCCGTTCCACCGCATGGGGCACTTTTTTTTCTTCCCGATTCATCAATTGGAGGATTTGCATGATCGATAGCGTATCCAGCTGCCGTGTCTGCTCATTGCGTGATTCTGTCGACAAGTCTTCCAGTCTGTCATCCATCCCACAGTCCTCCTCTAAGCTCCTCCCCCGGAAGAGGATCGTTTCGTCCGGCTCACCGCCAGCCGCGATTTTTCCAGCGCGGGAATGACGGATTCGGGGCTGCGGCTGATCGTCGTAATGAACAGGATGTCGATCACATTCAATTGCGCGATCCGCGATGCCATCGCGCCGCTGCGGATGCTTTGCTCGACCGAGCTGGTGAACAGCTTGATGTCGGCCAGCTCCGCTACGGGCGATGGGCCGAATTTGGTCAACGTGATGATCGTCGCTCCCTGCCGTTTCGCCTCGCCGAGCGATTGAATGATGTCCTCCGTTTGTCCCGAGTGGGAGATGCCGAAAGCGACATCCCGCCCGGTCAAGCCGGTGGCCGACGTCAGCTGGCTGTGAAAATCGGCGTGCGCCTCGCACCACATGTTGACCCGCGAAAATTTTTGCTTCACATCCGCCGCAATGACGGCCGACGCCCCGACGCCGTATACGTCGATCTTGCGTGCCGCAAGCAGCGCATCTGCCGCCCGCTTCACCTCGTCGCGCGAAAGGACGGACAGCGTATCCTGGATCGATTGCGTGTTGTTCCAGCTGACCGCCTGCATGATCGCCTCGATCGGGCCGTCGATCATGATTTCCTGATAGCTGCCTGCAGCCGTCGTTTTGTTCAGATCGCCTGTGATGCGCAGCTTCAATTCCTGGAACCCTTTCATGTTGAGCGAACGCGCCAGCCTGACCAGCGTCGCTTCCGACACGCCGCTCCGCTCGGCGGCACGCTGAACCGACAGCTCCACCACCTCTTCAGGGTGAGCCAATATATATTCCGCCGCTTTACGCTCCGACGGCTTCAATTCATCCAAAATCGCCTGCAAGCCTACGAGACCTCCATTTAACATGCCGACACCGCTTTCTTCCTGATTTGCCTGTATGATTGCATGTTCGTTGCAAACGCATGCAATCATTCACTCCTCTTATTCCACTCATCTCTTCCATTCCCTTGAACACGTCGCAGCAAACCGTTCCCATTCACTTGACGGCACCTGCGGTCAGCCCCTCCATGAATTGCCTGGAGGCCACCAGAAACACCGCGATCATCGGCAGCGAGGACAGCGTCAAACCGGCAAAAATCATGCTCCAATCCGCCTCGTACTCCCCGAACAGACCGAGCATCCCGATCGGAATCGTCTTCGCGGCCTCATCCTGAATGAAAATGAGCGGGAAAAAGAAATCGTTCCACGCGGAGATGAAGTTGATGATCATCACCGTTCCCAGTGCCGGGCGGATCAACGGCAGCAAGATGCGCCAAAACACTTGAAAATGGTTGCAGCCATCCATGCGCGCCGCCTCTTCCAGCTCGATCGGCAGCGTGCGGAAAAAGCCCGTCAGGATGAAGACGGAAATCGGGATGCCGCTCGCCGTATAGATGAGGATCAGCGACCAGAGCGAGTTGGTCAGCCCGATGTTTTTCATCAGGATGAACAGCGGCACGATGCCCAGCTTCAGCGGAATCATCAGGCCGATGAGGAAAAAGAAGGAGAGAAAACCGCTCCAGGCAAAAGAAAAGCGGGCCAAATAAAACGCAGCCAGGGAGGAAAACAAAAGAATCAGTGCAACCGTGACCACGCTGACAAACACGCTGTTCCAGATATAGTCTTGAAACGGAACCAGCTCCCACAACTTGCGGTACGGCTCCAGACTGAACACGTCCGGCAGCGACAAGGGGCTGGTGAAAATCTCGGCCGTCGACTTAAAGGACGACAGGACCATCAAAACGATCGGATACGCCATCACCAGCACAAACAAATAGGCGATCAGGTAAAAAAACGAACGGGTGCCGATGCCGGTTTTCATCCGCTCCCCCCCTTCCTCAATGCTGCACCTCTTTTCGCCGCATCACATACAGAAAGGCGGCGGAAACCGATGCGACGATGAAAAAAATCACCACCGCCAGCGCTGAACCCAATCCGATGGAAACCGTATCGCCGCCGCCCGAGCTGCCGAATGCCAGCCGGTAAAAATAGACCGACATCGTATCCGTGGAATAAAACGGTTCGCCCATCGAGCCCTGCATCGCATACACCAGCTCGAACGCTTCAAACGACTGGATAAACGTGAGCACCGTCATGATCGTGATCGCCGGCATGCACATCGGCACGATGATTTTGCGAGTTAGCGTAAGTCCGCTCGCACCGTCGATCCGGGCCGCCTCGACGACCTCCTCCGGGATGGCCTGGAGTCCGGCGAGAAAGATCAGTACAGCGAATCCAAGGCCGAACCAGCAGTTGACCAAAATAATCGCCACCAAGGCGGTGTCCGGGTCGCCCAGCCACGGCTTTGCCCATTGCGCAAGCCCCAGCTTCGCCAAAATCGTATTGAGCGCGCCGTAATTCGGATTTAACATGAGCTTCCACAAAAAACCGACGACGATCACCGACAGCAGGCGGGGAAAGAAATACACCGTTTTGAGAAAGCCTGCCCCGCGCACTTTGCGATACAGAATGAACGCCAGCAAAAAGGCGAGGCCGTTTTGCACGACCATCTCGACGGCAAAATAGACCAGATTGTGCCGAAACGCGTTCCAAAACATCGAGTTGTACGGCTCGATCCCGAATAGCTTGACGAAATTGACCAAGCCGATAAAAGCTCCCTGTGTCAGCCCTTTCCACTCATACAAGCTGTAGCGAAATGCAGAAAAGATCGGATAGATTACGAACAAAACATAGACCAGCAGGGCGGGCAGCGGAAACAGGTGGATGAGCCACCTGCCCTTTCGTTTGGCATGCTGTGCTGCGGGTACAGGCATGCAGCGGTTCACCACCTTTCAGAAGCAAAAGCAGGGAAACGGAAGCGTGTGACTATTTGCTCGGTTTAAACCATGTTTCCAGCGATTTTTGCAGGTCGTCGGCTACCTGCTCCGGCGTCATTTTGTCCAAATACATGCCTTGCAGGTCGTTTTCCATCACTTTTTTCGTCGATGGGTCGCCGCCGCTGAAGTGGACCAGTGCTGCATACGGTGTCGAAATCGAATCGGACAGCTGCGCCATCTTGCTGACGAGCGGATCGTCGACCTTCACGCCGGGAATCGCGCTGATCCGTTTGAACGTATTGGCGAACAGCTCGCCGAATGCCGGGGTCGCCATGAACTCCATGAACTTGAGCGCTTCGGCCTTATGCGGCGATTTGGCATTGACTGCATAAGAGCCATCCACCCATGTCGTGATCACCTGCTTGCCGTCATCGGTCGGCATCGGGAAGAAATCGATCTGCAGATTCGGATTCATCTTCTGGATGACTTCCAGCTCAAAGCTTCCGTTGATGAACATCGCCGCTTTTTCCGTCGCGAACAGCGCCCGGATGTCGTTCAGATCCAGCCCGACGAAATGATCGGGGAAATACGGGGTCAAATCTTTCATTCGCTGGATCGACGCCTTGTATTCCGGACTCGTCATGCTGGCCTCGCCCTTCAGCATCTTTTCCACAAACGCGTTGCCGTTATAGGTGCCGGGCGCGATGACCCCGTGGGACAGCGAAAGCAGCCAGCTCTCCTTGGCTCCAAAGGCGAACGGAGTAATATTTTTCGCTTTCAACGCTTGGGCCAAGGCGATCAGCTCATCCCACGACTTCGGCTCCGAAAGCCCGTTATCGGCGAAAATTTTCTTGTTGTAGTAGATTTGCGTGGAGTTGAGCGAGAGCGGAACACCATACACCTTGCCGTCCTTGCCGCGTGCCGAGTCGAGCGCTTCTTTCGGAATCGCATCGAGTCCCTTCACCCCGTCCAGCGGCTCCAGAAAGCCCCCGTCAGCGATTGCAATCCCGGTCGCATAGGGACGGAGCTGGATGATGTCAGCCGCGCTGTTGCTTTGCAGCGCCGTATTGAGGATCGTGTTGTACTCCGTCGCTTTTTGCGGCTTGAAGCTGATCTTGATCCCCGGATTTTGAGCCTCGAATGCCGCGATGATCTTTTTGTAGCCCTCCACATCCTCGACGCGCCAGCTCGTCATCGTCAGGTTGACTTCTTTGCTCTCTGCCGCCCCGTCTCCTTTGGCCGGCTCTGTCGTGGCGGTGCCGCCTCCTCCGCCACCGCTGCACGCCGCCAGTCCGAGCGATAACGCCATCACGGTCGCCAAAAAACCGCCGCTTGCCTTTTTCATGATTTACGCCCCCTTTGTTCATAGATGCACGGCTCTTCCCCCGGGAAAGCTGGCGCAAGAACGGCCGCGTGTCCCGGTTTTTTAGACAGAAAATTCAGATCGCGATCAGCGTGAAAAGGTTGGTTTCATTTCATAAGAGATCTATATGATGTGAAACAATATTTCAAGAACGGAATTTTTGGAAAAAAAGAGCCACCGGCCTTGCTCCGGCAGCTCCTTGCTCTGAAATTGTTACGATTGTTCCAACACGTTTCCAAGCTCACCGCACCATTTACTCCAGCCATACTTCGCTCCACCCAGTGCTTGTTCATTGGAGATTCCGGTTTGTTCGAGGTGAAGGTTAACTTTTCCGTCGCCTACTTCCTGCAGCGTCCAGGTGACCGTGTGCTTCTCTCCTCCACTGGCCCACGTATAGGACAACCGGTTTGGTGCCTCCACAATCAGCACTTCGCCGTCAACAATTCCATCCCAATATTCGGACGGCTGCGTGCGGAACTGAAAACGGTGTCCTACGACGGGCTTGAAATCATTTTCCATCGCCTGACCGTTGTGGATATTGACCACCCACTTGGCAAGTTTGTTTGAATCGGTTAAAGCGGACCAAAGCTTCTCAATCGATGTTTTGTACTGAAAATCCAGGGATAATGTTAAACTCATTCTTCTTCCTCCTCTAATAGTTGGTTCAGGCGCAACAGATTCGCACTCCAAAACTTGCTGTAGAAACCTAACCAATCTTGAACTTCTCGGAGTGGTGATGCGTTTAGCCTAAATCGCGTTTCTCTGCCGACTTTTCGATCAAGCACCAGTCCGGCCTCTTTCAGGATGGCCAAATGTTTGGAAACCGCTGTACGGCCCATTTGAAACTGTGCCGTCAATTCATGAAGCGGCATCTCCTCCGCCTCTGCCAACAGACGAATCAATCGGCGCCTGGTTGGATCGGCAATCGCGTCAAACACATCCCGCAAAGGGGTATTCTCACTCACAACACTCCCTCCAAAATCGTATTTCTCTGCAGGAGACTTCTAGGGTGGTACGAAGGGACAGCCGTTACTTTCACCACCTCCTTACAGGATGGATACTGCAAGCAGTAATGTGACGGTCCAATAAGCAATTGTTTTTCCTCGGGGGTGGATTCCTGCTCTCGCGATTGTTTCCGCACCGATCATCTTGCTTATTTTTTTCCTCCTCATCAATTGGTTGATTCAAGTTCCACTCTTTCCAAATAGCTATTCCCTAATCGGACACTAAATGGTGTCACGTCGATAATACGACACCATTTAGTGTCCTGTCAACAGCATGTTACGCACAACATGACGACATGCGAAAAAAGCCTCGGCCCGTTACTGCCGAAGCTTTGCTATCGTCTCAAAATATTCCACAACAACCTCACGAAATTCCAGAGCAGCCCGCGAAATGTACCTGCTCTTGTGCCAGAGTAAAGCGATTTCCCGTACAAACTCGCGATTCTCTACTTGGAGATAATGAATATCTCCGCGTGGATTCCTCGCTGTGCTCGGTATAAAGGCGATGCCAAGTTCGGCTTCCACAAGTGAGGTTAGCCTTGCGGGTTCATCTCCCTCATACACATACGTAGGTAAAAAACCAACCGATTGGCATGCAGCGTCCACGAAATCGCGAATCCCGTAGCCTTTTTTTACACCGACAAACCATTCATCCTTTAAGTCGATCAAGGATACGCTGCTTCGGTTCGCCAGCCGATGCCCTTTTGGAACGGCAATGAGTATCGGGTCGATGAACACGATTTGACATTCAATATCATCCTCTTGGATCGGAGGCGAGGATAAACAGAAATCGACCTCTCCTCGATGAAGGCGTGTCACCATTTCCTGCATGCTCAGCATTTGCACATGGTAGTGGACATAAGGCCGCTTTTTCCGAAACTCTCGCAGGATGTTCGGCAACGCGCTTGCGGTCGTCACCGCCAATTCGAGTGTGCCATGTTCCGGGCTGGTCATATCGCGAATCTCCTGCTTCCCCTGCTCCAGTTCAAACAATGCTCGTTCCGCGCGGCGAAGGAATCTGCTTCCGAACTCATTTAGCCGCAGTTTTCTCCCGGTTCGGTCGAAGAGAGGAACCCCCAGATCGTCCTCCAGGCGTTGAATCGTTTTGCTTAATGACGATTGCGTCACATGCAGCGACCGCGCAGCTTCGGTCACGTGCTCCAAGCGGGCTACCGCTAGAAAATATTGCAGCTGAAGAAGTTCCATTTCACACTCTCCATTCATTCCTTATAGTCAATAAATGTATAACTTAAAATGCGTTGGAGTAAATAAAAAATTTCAAATAAGCTATCATCAAAACACGTTAGGGGGAAATCAAACATGAATGCTCGCAGCAAGTGGTTGATGATAGCCGTTGGACTGGGGATCTTATTGAACCCATTGAATTCCTCGATGATTTCTGTTGCGATCGCAAGGCTGCAACATGTGTACCGCCTCGATTTTACGGTTGTTTCCTGGATTATTTTTTCCTTTTACATTGCAAGCGCGATCGCTCAACCTGTGATGGGAAAGGCCAGTGATTTATTCGGGCCACGGAAAATATTTCTGACAGGGCTTGTTGTCTCCTTTGTTTCCTCTTTACTTGCTCCACTATCGCCAAATTTCGGGTGGCTCATCGTGTCCCGCATCGTGCAATCCATCGGAACAAGTATGCTGGTGGCGGTCGGAATGGCGATTGTGCGCATTCATATTACGGAGAAACAAGCGACTGCGCTGTCTGTTTTGTCGATTTTTTTATCCGGAGCGGCAGCCATTGGGCCTTTTGCTGGCGGGGTCTTGATCCAGTGGTGGGACTGGCAAGCGATCTTTATCGTCAATATTCCGTTCGTGGTCGCGAGCTTTCTATTTGCATGGCGGATGATTCCAAAGGGCGAACCGGCAGGAGCCGTCGCACGGGGCATGTCTTTTCGTAAATGGTGGGATGTGATCGATGTATCGGGTATTCTGCTCTTCACCGTGGGGCTGGTTGCGCTGCTTGTTGGTTTACTGTCGGCAAAATCGTACGGACATGTCTCATGGTGGCATATCATTGTCGGGTTGATCGGGCTTTTGGCACTGGGGGCTTTCGTACGGCACGAGTTACAAGCGGTGTCACCCTTTATTCCTTTGCGTACATTCGCCAACTATCCTGCCATGATGTGGGTCAACGTCCAATTCATGCTCGTGAACCTGCTTTTTTACGCGCTCTTTTTCGGGCTTCCGTCTTATTTGCAAATGGTGCGTCATGTCAGCGAGTTCCATACAGGGATTCTCATGCTAACCTTGGGCGCAAGCTCGCTCATCGCTTCTCCGCTGGCAGGAAAATGGATCGATAAATCAGGGCCGCGCCCCGCATTGGTGACATCCGCAATCCTCATGACAGTGGGTTCCGTGTGGATCGTGACATTGAATCAAGCTTCACCGGTAATCAGCGTGACCTTTGCATTAGCTGCATTCGGTATGAGCAACGGGCTGAACGCCGTTGGGATGCAGGCAGCTTTGTTTCAAAGCTCTCCAAAAGAATTGACCGGTGTAGCCTCCGGACTCTTCCATACATCGAGATATTTGGGGACCATTTTATCTTCCTTGTTGACCGGCATCATTATGGGCGGTACGTTCAGTTTCGCCGGCTTTCGACTGCTGGGGATTTTCCTCACTGTCATTGCAGTAGCTCTGGTTTTTATGAGTTTGCGGCTTCGGAAGTCAGAACCATTGAAAGAGTCGAATGTAAGCAAGGTGTCATGACAGCCGCATATAAAAACAGGGCAGTCTGCTTGAGCAGCACACGGCCCTGTTTTTCGTTCGGGTGACATTATCCGTTTTTTCGCAGCCGTCCTGCTGCATTTTCCACCCATTCCCTCCACTTGCGCCGATTTTGCCCGAGTACGGATTTCATCAATTCGAGAATCAGGCAAAATCATCGCGCCTGTCTTTGTCATAAGGCAACGTCATCGTCACTTTCGTCCCTTTCCCCGGCTCTGAACGAATGGTCAGGCTGGCGTCCGGAATGGCCTCGAGGCGACGGCGAATATTGGCGACGCCGATCCCGCCGTCGCCTTCTTTTTTGCGTTCACCTTTGGACAAGAGAGCGAGCACCTCAGCAGGAATGCCGATGCCGTCATCCGCGACCTCGATTACGATCTGCCGCTCTTCCGCCTGAATCGTCAAGGTCACCTCGCCGCTTCCTTCTTTTTCAAACAGCCCGTGGCGTATCGCGTTTTCAACAAACGGCTGGATGCTTAACGAAGGAATTTCTGCCTGCAGCAGGCTTTCATCGACACTGCACGTAAAAGCGAAGCGATCGCCAAAGCGCGCTTTTTCAATTTCCACATAGGCTTCGACCAGATCAAGCTCCCGCTCAAGGGTCACAAACAGTTTGCTGCGGTCCATGTCGAGAATAAAACGCAGGTACTGGCTAAGCATCGTGAGCAAATAGGCTGCTTTTTGCCCATCCATATAGCAGAACCCAATGATGCTGCTCAAGGCATTGTACAGAAAATGAGGTTTGATTTGCGCCTGATGAAACGCTTGTTCATGTTGAATGGCGTCTCGAATCGAGGTTTTCATCGCAAGCAGCGTCTGAATCCGCGCGATCAATGTTTTCGCGTCAAACGGCTTGGTCAGATAATCGTTCGCACCCGCCCGATAGCCGAGCGCGATGTCGTGCGGCGTATCTTTGACCGTCGCAAACAAGATCGGCAAATCGAGGATGGAATGCTGCTGCCTCAGCTGCTGGCACAGCTCGATGCCAGACATGCCGGGCATCATGACATCCAGGATGATCAAATCGATCCGTGGGTGGATCTGCATTTTGTCGAGCGCTTCTTTAGCGGAAAAAGCGGTGATGACGTTATAGCGATACTGCTTCAAAATCGTCACGAGCACGTGGATATTCGTGGCCTCGTCATCTACGACCAGGATCGTCTGCCCATGCTGCCCATCGAAATCAAGCGATGCATCGTGCCGGCCATCGTTCGTTGCCCTCACCGTTGCCGCAGCGATTTCCTGATCGGCTGGCTGCACCGGTGAGACCGGCAGCGTAAAGGCCATGCGCGTTCCTTCTCCGACCTGGGACCACGCCACCTTGATTTCGCCTCCCATTCGCTCGACCAGCTTGCGGCTGATGTACAAGCCGACTCCCATGCTGGTGTATCCATCGCGCGGCAGCGGCTGGTCCAGCTGTTCAAAATAGCCGAAAATCGCCTCATGCTTGTCATGCGCAATGCCTGTCCCTGTATCTTCAACCGAAACCGTCACCATGCCATCGGCGCCGCTCGCCTTCACGGTAATGGAGCCTTGGTCGGTATGCTTGATTGCGTTGTGCACGAGATTGTACATAATTTGGCGCAGCCGGTTTTCGTCTGCCAACACCCACACCTGATCGCCCACCTGGTTGTCCAGCCAGACATCTTTTCCAGCCAGCTCGAAGCGCAGCACATCGAACACCATCTGCGTTACGACCCGCACATCCACCACTGTAGGCGAAAGCCGCAACTCGCCGTGCTTCAGCCGCGTCACATCGATCAGGTCATGGATCAGCATCGACAGCTTGATCGACGTATCCTTGATAAGCCGCAAATTTTGGCTTTGCTTGGGCGATAACGGGTCTTCCCCGCTTTCCAGCAGGTAAGTCGCAATGTTTTGGATTCCGTGGAGCGGCGTCTTCATTTCGTGCGACGTGTTCGCCAAAAATTCGTCCTTCAGCTCGTTCGACACCGCCAATTGGCGCGAAAGGACTTCCGTCTGCTCGTACGCGGTGTTGAACCGGACTGCAAGCAAAATATTCATGAACGTGATGAAGCAGACAACCGCGATTTTGCTCCACATGTCAGTCAAGATCATATTATCCGCATACATGGAGCCGATCACGAGCGAAGCCATCAATGATCCGCTTGAACCGATGCAAAGCAAAAGCTCCTGCTGTGTAGCGGACGACTCCAGGCGGTGTTTGATATACAAATAGATCATCCGAATCAGCATGAAGAGATGGGCAATCGTGATGTAAAACAAAAACGGCACTTTGATTTCGGAATAAACCGAATAGGGCAGCAGCAAGATGGCAGCGATGAAGACCGTGATCGGCATATTGATCCGCCGGAGGCTGCGGCTTGAGAGCAGGCGCTGGTCGATCGACTGAAAGAACATCAATAGCAGCACCGCACTCGCATACATGCTCGCATCCTGCAATTTGTAGGCGAACTCAAACGGTAGGCCGGGAAGAAGCTGCAGCACGATCTTCTCCCCATAAATCGATTCGTACAGCCCCAGGCAAACCATGTAGAAACCGCTGTACAAATAGGTCCGCTCCTTCATGCGCAAAAAATAAAACCCGAGATGGTAGGAGCCCAGCAGCAAAAGGAACAACGTCGTGGCGATGTCAGCCCCGACCTGGATGCTGTTTACTTTGGCGATATTCTGATGCAGCCCGAACTGGATCGGATTGACGATCCCGCCCGTAATGAACATGTAATTGGCGACCGGAATGACGATCTCTACTTCTTTGCCGCCGGGATAAAAAAATGCTTCATACGGCGTATTTCCGGGGACGTGTTCGGCCTTCTCAACAGCTGGCTTGCCGCTCGCGCCCTCCAGCTTTCCATTGATGAACAGCTGATGGGACATGCGGATACTGCGCATTTTGAGCCCCACGATTTCATCGGTCATCGAATTTGGCAACATCACCTTCAAGCGATAGGTGCCGTAACCTTTTCGGCTGTACGAATCGCCTTGGGCGGCTCCACCCTTCCATGGGCCCGGCACGCGAATATAGGAAGGCGGACCGCTTCTCCCTTCACGGAACGCGGAAGGCTCCAGCAGTTTCCCCGGATAAAACTCCCACTCGCCGTCAAGGGGAGCCATCCCTTTTTGCTGAAAATCCCACTGTGTCAAGTCCAGCACACCGTGCTTCGCCGATGGCGTATGGTCATAAGGTATGGTTTGGTTATAGATACCCACGAAAATGGCGATCGAGAGCAAAAAGATGATGCCGATACCGAAAAGTTTGCGATGCATGCTTGCGTTCAAAAAAGAGTCTCCCTCCGCTCACTCTAGCCTCACCTTCATGATAACACCCCTTGCTCACAAAAAACTCACAAACATTGGGAGACGATTGCCTTCCTTCTAGAGAAACAGGCACTCCCGCAACGGAGCGCCTGCATGGTTGGAGCTGACTTTTTTAATGGGCTTTGGCTTCTCCACCAGAAAGCCTTTTCCTTTTTGCCCGCTTTCGTCCGAACACGGCATACACAATCCATGCGCCGAGCGCGGTGACTGCGATCAGGCCAAAATACACATTGCTGTAAATCGCAGCGGCTCCCGGAACCGCAAGCGGATTGAACGGCGACACCGTACCCGTATGATCGATCATTTTGCTGATCACCGCACCGCTCACGGCGCCTGCCATGAAGTTCGTCAACGAAAAAATCCCCAATCCCACCCCCGTCTGGCCAGCAGGCAATGTCGTCGACACCACTTTTGTCGTCGAGACTTGGAAAAACGACATCCCGACATTCACAAGCACAAGGCAGGCGGCGACAATCCATGCCACGTGTCCGCTTGCGATAGAAAGAGCAAATTGGCCCAGCATCATCAGCAACAGCCCGATGAAGAGGACGAACAGGCTGCCTTTGCGGTCGGCCCACTTTCCGCCGTACCGTCCCAGCAGCGCGGCGCTCATCGCCCCGGGAACATCACGAGTCCCATCATGCCGGTTTCCAGGCCTGCCACGTTGTGCAGCATCATCGGCGTGACCAGCAAGATCGCAAAGGATGCTCCGGAAACGAGAAAGCAGGTGATCAGGGCGCTTCTGTACGGGGCATTGGCCAGAAGCGGCAGCTGAAGAAACGGCTGCGCTGCTGTTCGCATGCGGACTGTGAAAAGCACAAGCAAGAGCAGGCTGACCAGCAAAAACCAGCCGTTCCACCGCGTGATGCAGAGCATGAAGGAAGCGACCGTCCCTGCGAGCAAAACAGCTCCCGGGAAATCGAACGAACCTGGCCGCGTTTCCTCGCGAGGCAGCCATTTGCGAAAAAACGGCACCGTCACGAGCGTGATGATGGAAATGAGAAACAAATACTGCCATTTCCAGTGATTGTCAACGGGGCAATTGTACCGTAATTAACCATTGGCAAGCCTGCCGTTCGCTGTAGTATAATGAGGAACGTCTGGCATCTGCCTGACGACAATTTCAGAAGACATCCATGCGCCATGCATGGGAGAGGTTCGCGAACTCCCTCTATAAAAAACTAAGGAAAACAATGCCCTTGGTATTGTTTTGTTTTTTTCTGAAAAACGTTTTTCACGAGAACCACGAAAGACGTTTTTCACTAGGGTGGACACGGCCGCATGCGGTCGCACGTTCAAGAACTCTCTTTCTTCGTTCAAACGAAAAGGAGATGGAGAGAATGAAGCAAGAAAAAGCCGTTGTTGTTTTTAGCGGCGGACAGGACAGCACGACATGCCTGTTCTGGGCAAAAAAACAGTTTGGCGAGGTGGAAGTGCTCACCTTCAACTACGGGCAGCGCCACAAGCAGGAAATCGAATGCGCACGCGCCATTGCCGCCGAGCAAGGCGTCAAGCACACGATTTTGGACATGAGCCTGCTGAATCAATTGGCCCCCAATGCACTCACCCGCGACGATGTGGCGATTGAACAAAAGGAAGGCGAGCTACCTTCTACATTTGTGGACGGACGCAACCTCCTGTTCCTCTCGTTCGCTGCCGTCTACGCAAAACAGGCGGGCGCCCGCCATCTGGTGACCGGCGTCTGCGAAACAGATTTCAGCGGCTATCCGGATTGCCGCGACATTTTTGTAAAGTCTCTCAATGTCACGTTGAATCTGTCGATGGACTATTCATTCGTGATCCACACCCCGCTTATGTGGCTGAACAAAGCCGAAACGTGGAAGCTGGCGGATGAGCTGGGCGCTTTTGACTATGTGCGCGAAAAAACGCTCACCTGCTACAACGGCATCATCGGCGACGGCTGCGGCGAATGCCCGGCCTGCAAACTGCGCAAAGCCGGCCTTGTCTCGTATTTGGCCGAACGTCAGGGGGCGAATGCGTAAATGAGTGGTTTCTACGATTTTCGCATTGTGGAAGGCTTGCAAAAATTCGGCACAGACATTCAAAAAGAGCAGCTGAAATATCACAAGAAACGGGTGCTGGTCAGCAAGGAATTCACCTTTGACGCCGCCCACCATCTGCACTGCTACGAAGGAAAATGTAAAAATCTGCACGGTCATACGTACAAAGTCGTGTTCGGCATCAGCGGTTACGCCGACGACATCGGGATCGTGATCGATTTTGGCGATATTAAAAAGATTTGGAAAGAACACATTGAAATCCATCTCGACCACCGGTACTTGAATGAAACGCTCCCCTTGATGAACACGACAGCGGAAAACATGGTCGTCTGGATTTTCGAGCAAATGGAAAGCCAGCTGACAAACGGAAACCGCGTCGAATTCGTCCGCTTGTTCGAAACGCCGACGAGCTATGCCGAAGCAAGACGGGAGTGGATGTACGGTGAGTAACATTCCGGTTTTGGAAATTTTCGGCCCCACGATTCAAGGGGAAGGCATGGTGATCGGGCAAAAAACGATGTTCGTCCGCACCGCTGGCTGCGACTACCGTTGCAGTTGGTGCGATTCCGCGTTTACGTGGGACGGCACGGCGCAGGACCAAATCCGCCAGCTGTCGCCTGAAGACATTTTGGTCGAGCTGCGCGAGCTTGCCCAGGATCGTTTTTCACACGTGACCATTTCAGGAGGCAATCCCGCCCTAATCAAAAACATCGGCGAGCTGGTGGAACTTCTGCATGCAAACGGCATCCGCACCGCCATCGAAACGCAAGGGACCAAGTGGCAGGACTGGCTGCTCGAGATCGACGAGGTCACGATTTCGCCCAAGCCGCCAAGCTCCGGCATGACCACCGACTTTTCCCTCCTGGACGCGATGATTGAAAAACTGACGGCCAACCCGCGCAAAAATCCGTTCAGCCTGAAGGTTGTCGTGTTCGATGAGCAAGATTTCGAGCATGCGCGGACCATCCACCACCGTTACCCGCAGGTGCCCTTCTTTTTGCAGGTCGGCAATGATGACGTCCATCTCGCGGACGACGAAGCGCTGCGCAATCAGCTGCTGGCCAAATTCGAGTGGCTGATCGACCGGACCATGGCCCAAAGCGACATGAACGACGTCAAAGTGTTGCCGCAGCTGCATGCGCTAATGTGGGGCAACAAACGCGGCGTCTGAGCGATTTTTTGCGAATGAACATGAATGAGGAGCGTATGCGCCATGACAGATAAAACGACGATGAATGAAAACACGAACAACCAATCCCGCGACTTGTCACACCTGACATTGCTCGGCAACCAAAATACCGCCTACAACTACCAGTATGATCCGAGCGTGCTGGAGACGTTTGACAACAAACATCCATACCGCGACTATTTCGTCAAATTCAACTGCCCGGAATTCACGAGCCTTTGCCCGATGACCGGCCAGCCTGATTTTGCCACGATTTACATCAGCTATGTGCCGGATATTAAAATGGTCGAAAGCAAATCGCTCAAGCTGTACCTGTTCAGCTTCCGCAACCACGGCGACTTCCACGAGGATTGCGTAAACATCATCATGAACGATTTGATCAAACTGATGGACCCGCGCTACATCGAAGTCTGGGGCAAATTCACCCCGCGCGGCGGCATCTCCATCGATCCATACTGCAATTACGGCAAGCCCGGGACGAAATATGAGCAGATGGCGGAGTATCGGATGATGAATCATGATCTGTATCCGGAGAAGGTGGATAATCGGTAGAGGTAAGTACGGAAGAACCCTTGATGTATAAGGATTCTTCTTGTTTGCGCAACGTTCATAATTAGTCGTTTTTTGCCCTTGGGGACGGTTTTCGTCCCCAATTCGTCCCCAAAATTCTAAGTGCTAATTATAGTGAGTTAAAAAATCGAAAAGCTTACGGTACACGAAAGATCAAAGTCAAGCTCCAGGAACGCGGATTCGTCGTCTCCAGACGTCGAATGGGTCGGATCATGAAGGAGCAAGGGCTCGTTTCCACCTACACTGTGGCTCAATATAAACCCTATAAAATCGCTTCTAATGAAGCAACTACGGGGAATGTTCTGGACCGTGAGTTCGAGCAGGAGGAAGCCCAACGTTTCGTTGTCAGCGATCTGACTTATGTGAAGGTTCAGAACCGATGGCATTACATTTGTGTGCTGGTCGATTTGTTCAATCGAGAGATCATTGGTCATAGTGCAGGTCCAAATAAGGACGCTGCTCTGATTTCTCGTACTTTTGCGAGCGTCAAAGGCGATTTACGTCAGATTCAGTGGTTTCATACTGACCGTGGCAGCGAATTTAAAAATCAAAAGATAGACGAACTTCTGGAGACGTTTGAAATCGGCCGATCCCTAAGTACGAAAGGCTGTCCATACGATAACGCTATGGCTGAAGCCACCTACAAAATCATAAAAACAGAGTTCGTGAACCAGATAAACTTCCATAGTCTTCGTCATCTGAAACTGGAATTGTACGGTTACGTTAATTGGTTCAACAAGCATCGCATTCACGGGACATTAGGCTATATGACGCCTGTTCAGGATCGCCAAGAACCCCTTAAAATAGTTGTCTGATTTACTGTTGACAATCCACTGAGCCTTAGTTGTACTTATGTCGACAGGAGTTTTATAAATTCCTATCGACCAAAAAAAGGGGCCGCGCCCATGAGTAGTTATTTCTACTTATGGTCCAGCCCCTGAATCATTTCCCATTTCGGGCAATCGTAATAGGCGATCTGCTTTTGTGTCTCCGGGTATCGCCCACAATTGAAATACCGCCAAAATACCGAATTGTAAGAAGCGCAGCGCATCGTTGTTTTGTCCATAAACGGGCACCCAATCTTGTTGCAGCATCGTCCACACATCGCGCAATCCTGCTGGCCGGTTGTCCAGCTTTGTGCCACTCTGACTTTGGTCAAATCGGGCGAAGTCATCGGCTGATCCGTGAATGCCTGTGCCGACATCGAACGGTACTCCTTATCCGTAATCCATCGAAAAAGAATATGCCACATATGTAAGGAACCCGGAATGAATCTGCGATGATGCTTCCAAAAACGCCAATCATTAAAATACATGTAGCTGAACAATGGAGCTAACAGGTACGCCAGCAATCCAACAGTAAATGCAGACAGGATACTCACAAACAAAAAACCTGCCCGAATCGAAAACCAGTAGAGCGATGAAAGCATTTTCGTTCTCCTTTTGAAAATTCCCGTCTATAAGTTGCTCCAGAAGCCTAGTAAACCTGCATAATTGCCGATGATAAAATGAGAGAGCCCCACGCCGACGATGTTGCGGTGCCTTGTATACATCCAGCCCCAGAGCCAACTCGTCAGAATGGCCGCCACTGCCAGTTTCACCGAAGTGTGCAAGTGCATGGCGCCAAAAATAATCGAGGTCACCAGTACCGCCCAGAGTACCTGATTCCCTCTCGCAATCAAGCGCTCGATCGAACTTTGCAGAACACCCCGTGCGATGAATTCCTGCAATGGTGCCACTACCAAATACGTCACATACGTCCAATCAAATAAAGAGAACGAAATCATCGGCCCATCACCAAACCAGTTGAATCCGTTTTTCTGCGAAAACCACTTCACCCCGGTTAACACGACCATCGCCACTAGTGAGACACCCACCGCCTCAATGACCGCACGTTTGCTGTTCGTAAACGTCAAGCCAAAACTAGACATCGGCAGACTGCTCTTCACAACGATGCTGACGATCACCAGCAACGCTGCGACATCCAATGTGCGGGTCACAGTAAAGTTGATCAGCTCCGCATACTCCCCCTGAATCATATTCCCTTGAAAAATTCGGATTACAAACGAGTACAAGCTGATTCCCAGCACCATGCTAATAAAAATGAACCCCAACTGAACCCGTTCATGAAAGGAAACTTCCAATTCTTTCGACTTCTTTTCCAACTCAATATAGGAGCCCTTTAAGTGATCGTACAGCTTGTTGAGCAAAATCCCATGAATGCGCGGATAAAGAACTGTCAATTTTTCAAAATCCGTTTTGGACAAGCGAAAAACCGTCGTCTCTCCCCTGCACTCGACACTGGTTGCACGCCGATTCCCCGTAATCAAGGCCAATTCGCCAAAATAGTCCCCCGTTTGCAAGGAGTTAATCACTTTCCGCTGTTCGCTTTCTTTGATGATTTCTACGTTTCCTCGTTCAATCAAATAGAAAGAATCCCCCACATCGCCTTCCCGAAAAATCACGTCTCCATCGTTATAATCAAGGCGCGTGAATTTTTGCAACAAGCCGATAAACTCTTGACTGTGCTGCAGATTCTCCTCCAGGGCAAAGAATGAGCGGAACGCTTCGTATTGAAAATATGGATGTTCCAATTGCTTATCAGTCATCGACACAAACCCTATCCATTTTTTGTTCTAGTGGGAATTATAGCAGATTGTGGAAAGTGGTGCTATGAAAAAACTCACAAAACAAGCGGTTTTCCGTTTTTAATATGCTGATCAAAATCGCTACATTTACTAAGCTTCAATTCTTTTCCGAACAAATTGGATAATCTCTCTCGGGCAGTACAACTTTCTCGCTTGAAGCCTACCTTCTCCTCTTGTTTTCAAGACTTGCAACGGCGGAACCTTCACATTATTTGACGCTACAGTAGAACCCGTTAAAAATGCAGTTGCAAGGTTATCTAATTTTAATTCTGATTGTTCAATCACTTTCACCTTTCATCTAGCCAAAGGTAAAACGATTACAAAAGTCATTCAGCCTGGAATGGAGGTAGATTTTATCATCCCGGGACGAGTGAAGCTTGTCACCGCAACCTGCTCGCAAGGAACATCACCAGATAGTTTGTGTAATCCATTCTTGAGTCTGTCATTTACGACATGCACTTGCTGCAGCTAGAAAGAGAGTTTTACAAATTGGTGAGAGTCAAAGGTTCATTATTGCCACCGAAAAGCGAACACACCCGAGCACATCGTACTCAAGGCTCCGTAAGAGTTTACTAACTCCATAGAGCAAAGTCGACGTGCCTTTTCATATGTTGTTGCGAGCCATCGTCAGGGGAGCTTTAGCGAAAACCGTCGATTCGCTATCATAAGGGAATTGAACTAGGTTATTTTATAGGCTAGGTCTGTATCATCACGTGATATATTTGAGTTTTAAACAATACCATTTTCTAAAATTTCCGACAGATACATACATCCATAGACGGACTCAACCTCCCGTTCGCTGCCGTCTATGCGAAACAGATTTCAGCGTCTATCCGGATTGCCGTAATATTTTCGTAAAGTCTCTCAACGTCATATTGAATCTGTCTATGGACTATTCATGTGTCCGACATCAAAATGGTCGAAAGCAAATCGCTCAAACTGTACCTGTTCAGCTTCCGAATTCACGGCGACCTCCACGAGGATTGCGAACTGATGGACCCCGCTACATCGAAGTCTGGGGCCAATTCACCCCGCGCGGCGGCATCTCCATCGACCCATACTGCAATTACGGCAAGCCCGGGACGAATTATGAGCAGATAGCGGGGTATCGGATGATGATTTATGATTCGTATCCGGAGAAAGTTGATAATCGGTAGAGGTCGGTGGGGCGGAGCTATATAACCATTCTTATCTACTAAACACAGTAAGGCCCCTCTCGTTCGAGAAGGGCTTTAAAATCGTTATACTCACAAGTGCTTTAGATGTAAATGCATGTTGCTTTTACAGTTCTCTCCAAGATCCAGTGTAATAGCCATTACCACTGATAACAATTTTACCTTTTAAGCTTATTGTTTTTAATCGTTCAACAACACCAACGAAATAAGATTATTTGGGATTGCCAGTTGCTGTGATTCCATCTCCAGAATCGGACGGTCCTGTTGTCATAGACCATTCACTAATAATTTTGTACTGGTTAAGACCTGGTGTAGGTTCAAATTTAGAATACGGGGCTGGCTCATACCAACCGCCGCGGCTTAAACCCGGACGGTTCTCCATTCCCTTCGCAACGCCAGAATACAGCCCTACACCTCAAACCTGCTGACCATCCCCTGTAGCCTTATGGCTTCCCGATTCAGCCGATCCGCTGAACGGGCTACCTCTTCAGCAGAAACAAGCTGGTTATTCACGGAATGAACAGCGCTGGTTGCCTTGCTGAAGGCTCTTTCCGCTATTTGTTTCATGAGCAACACGGCATCGTTCATTTGCTCCGTATTGCTTGACATCTGCTCTGCAGATGCGGATACTTCCTGAATTTGGTCGTTCACTTGAACGATGGTATGGCGTATCGTTGCAAAAATGGTGTTGGCTTCATTCACGACCTCGATTCCGGATTGCGTCTCATGGCTGCTTTGTTTCATGGAGGTAACAACCGTCGCCATATTGCTCCTTAAATCATCTACCAAATCGGCGATGCGTGCGGATGATTCCTGTGACTCTCCAGCCAGTTTCCGCACTTCCTCCGCCACAATGGCAAATCCTTTCCCATGTTCACCCGCTCGAGCGGCTTCAATCGATGCATTCAGCGCCAAAACCTGGGTCTGCGAGGTGATCGCGTTCATGACGCGAAGAATCTCAACAATTTTCGCTGTACACGTATCCAGCTGCTGGACCAGCGCATCTGTTTGCTGGAAAGTAAGGTCAATTTGCCCCATTTGATCCGCTGCCTTCGTAACGGCTTCATTTCCTTCCTTTGCCAGACTCGACATGGCCGAGGACAGGTCAGCGACCGACGAGGAGGACGCGGCGACCATTTCAATCCCGCCATTCATTTCCCTCATGCTATGCGCACTTTCTTCTGATCGGTCCAACTGTCTTTTGGCGCCTTCGGCAATTTCCTGAACCGATTCGGCGATCTGCTTGGAGGATTCCGCTGTCTGTTCTGCCCCTTCCGATAACTGCCCGGCAGCCATCGCCAATTCATCCGCCGTTTCTTTCACACCCTGGATCAACATGTGGAGATTTTCACGCATTTGTTCAAACGAATGCGCCAATTGCCCCACTTCATCCTGGGAATGAACAGCGACAGCCTGGTTCAATTTTCCCTGAGAAATAACCATGGCCGTCTGGGACAAGCTGCGAAGAGGTCTGACGATGGAACGGCTCAACCAAATCGATAAAAATCCGGCTGTGCTCAGGACGACCACAAAAAAGAGAATGATCAGCTGATTGGACATTTCAATCGAATCTTGAATGTCACTGACTGCTCCTGTAATTCCATCCATCTTTTCTTTACGGAAGACGTCCATTTCCTGGTTGATCGTTTCTGCTCGTTTGTCAAAGTCCCCCATGTACCGATTCCCCGCGTCGTACCCTCCCTCAATGAAGGCGCGTGCCATCGTTTGACCCGTTTCATAATACGTTTGAAAGGCGCTTTCCATTTCCTGAAGCCGCCCCTCATCTTCAGGATTCAACCGTTTCATTTCAGCAAGTTGTTTTTGAAAAAGATCGGCGTAAGTTTTTGCCTTCTCCATTCCGTCGTTAAGTCCGTTCTTGCCCCGTGTCGCACTGATATCAGTCCACCATTGCTGAACCTGGACGACCGACAGCTTCATTTCTTCCGCCAAAAGGGCTGAACGCAACGTCCTGGATTCCATCGTCGTGGTAGTTTCAGACTGGTTTAGCGACTCTATGTACAGATAGGAACCTAGGGCGGCAAACATCACCAAAATAATGGTAAAGGTGATGGTTATTTTTTTCGCGATCGACACATCGTTCTCCCCATTCGTATATATATTGTCTTTTCAATAAATTGTAATGTTTTATGGAAGGTGTTAGCAACACAGGAGGAAGATTGTAACCATTTATTCATGATTGCCTTGCGTACCCGCCCCCGGCATCGCAAAAAAGTAAGAGGGACGAATTGCTCCGTCTCCTCTTTCTCATCATTTGAACGGGAATTGTTCAATTCCGCTCTTACTTCTGCTTCCAAGCCGATCGTGTCGCCGCCTTCTTCCAAATCGCCGGGTTTTCATCGGTCGCTGCGCAATTCCTTAACTTTGGTTAATCTGTAATAACAAAAGAGTTAATCATAGTATCAACTACAGGGGAAAATTTATCTATTTCGCCATTTAAGCAAGTAAAGACAATAATGTAACCAACTCTCCCCTTTAATAGATACGTAACTTTATAAGCGAGGTCCAGATTGTCACGTTTTGCAGTATAAATAATCTGAATAGCAGGTACATTATTGATCTTTAAGCTTGAAGTTTTAATCATGTTCATCTCAGGTGTTTGTTTCTTTATCGTATCAATCATTCCATCAACATAGTTTTCTATCGGGGAAGTAGCCTCGGTTGGTAAAGAAAAAACACCAGCACTTACATTTTCAGTGTACAGATCTTGATCATTCTCTTTTGGAGAATCGAACATGACTCCTACATTTGGCTGTTTGCTATCAATTGACCATGTACTCGGATAGCTAATCGAAAAATGATGTTCATTATCTTTGTACATAAGGTATTCAACATTTCCATGTGATGAATTACTAGTTGAACACCCAAATAACAAAAATGAAATTGAAAGAATCTGAAGTGCAATCATAAATACCTTACGTCTGTTCATCATTTTCCCCTTAGTAAAAGAATACTTTTTTGTATTCTATTATGGCCTAGTACCACCCTCTGATCTATATTTGTTCGCTTCCTCATGTGCAGCATCTTTTGCTTTCTGCCGCTCTACCGGGTCCTTAATCTTGTCTGCTTCTTTCCATTTTTCCTTAGCTTTATCAATCTTATCATTTAATTCTTTTTCACGTTCCTTCACTTTATCTAGTTTTTCGTCTTTATCGATCGTCCCCCCCTTTTCTCTTGCTTCTTTCGCTGCTTTTTCAGCTTCTTGCTTTCCTTTTACGTCGCCTGCTTTATCTGCAGCTACCCACTTTTCTTTTGCTTCAATAATTTTTTTATTTTGCTCGGTTACATTATCCATTGTTTTATCAATTGCCTTTTTTTCGTTATCAGTCATGTCTCCATAACCTTTTTGCTTACCTTGGTTCACATGGCTGTACTTTTCATAGATTTCATCATAAGTCGTTTTTGAGGAGGAGGTTTCTGCAACCGCAAAACCCGATGAAAGAAACAAAATCACAAGCAACGATGCGATTACTTTTTTGGCAATCAATCTCTCAACTCCCCATGCTGCTTTGCCTGAAAAGAGTGTACCATCCGGTATGGGCATACGCCAGCGTTTATCCGTTCTGTCCTGATGGTTCCCCTTGCAATCTGTCTCTTCACAATCAGGCAGCGATTCTCTACGATTACGATACTGAAAATACGAAAGGAATTGATTGCAATGGGATTGGAAATGAGAGAATGCTGCGAAAAATGCCAGAAACGAGTCGAGCCTGACCAGGAAGCTTACATCTGCAGCTATGAATGTACGTTTTGCAAAGATTGCACGGATGACATGAATGCCGTTTGCCCGAACTGCTCGGGTGAGCTTCTACGCCGGCCACGACGAGCAAAACGCCAGTAGCTTCCGCAGCTCCCCATTGGGGAGTTTTTTTCGTTATATCGATGATGGATCTGCCTAATTTCGAGAATGTTTCTTTCGTGGATTGGCCGTTCAGACGAGAAGCTGATTTGAAATTGTTTCGCACTACCTAGAATTCCCAACGACAAAAAAACCTTGAGAAATCAAGGTTTTTTTAAAGTCAGCCAAAAGGATCACGCTGCTACCTCGTTTATTTCATTTTGCCCTTAGTCTCGTTCTGTTTGAGCAAATCGGTTATGAAACTGTTCAACCTGACGTTAAGTTGATCCAATTCGCCTGTAAGCTTTGAAAATGTTTCCGAATGGACCGCCAGTTCATTAGAAGATTGACTGATGTCACGCAAGCTGTTGGACATGCCGATGATCGAGCTTTTCATTTCTTCTAGGAAATGACCGATTTTTTTGGAAGCATCTTCAGAATGATGTGATAATTTTCGTATTTCGGAGGCGACAACCGAAAACGTTTTTCCGTATTCCCCAGCCCGCGCAGCCTCTATGGCAGCGTTCAGGCCAAGTAAATTCGACTGCTGCGCAACACTATGTATGAAGGAAATCACCTGGTCCATATTTTGTGTATTTTGCAAATTCACTGTCGCTGAAGCTGATATTTCCTGTATGGTAGCGGAAAGCTGCTCGGCGTGGGAGGTGATGAATTCCTTGTGCAAACTGATGCCAAAACCAAGGCAGCCGATCCATTCTCCTCTTTCATCAAACAACGGATAGCCGATTGCCTTGAAAGGTGGCCCATACTCCGGAGGGGAGATTTGTTCTACCCGGTCTCGAGCTTTTTTAATCATGCCAAATAAGTCGTAGTCCAAGAATGGTTGCCCGATTGTAATAGGGGCATTCAGTGATTTAGAAGGTGAGTAGTATACATATTTTTCGGTATCGGTTATGGCCACCATAAAATCTTCATCGTGGAATATTTTGGTGAGTACAGGGCCGAGGGAGATCGCTTGCTGAAGAGTATTCATGTTCATCCTCCTAATACTGTATGTAGATTTTGCAACGATGCATGGAGTCTTGCCTTGCTGGCATTTGTTATCCAAAAAAACAGCAGACTATTCTGGATGGATAATGGAGTATCGAGCTCCTTTTATTTGATTTCTATTACTATGTACCCAATTAATTGATGATTAAACCATAACAAAATGACCACCCCTCCCCGCAAAACAAAGAAAAATCCTCCAGGAACGTTCCTAGAGGATCATCGATCATGTATGTGCGTAAGGTGCTCGTGATGCTGATGGCCTGCCCTCTGCCCTCACGCTTTCTTTTCCGGTTGTACATCCGCTCCTTCATCCTGCACCAGGCCACGCGTCGCCTGCTTGAACTCCTTCAGCGTATGCCCAACCGCCCGGCCGAGCTGTGGCAGCTTTTTCGGGCCAAACAGGAGCAGCGCCAAAAGGAACATCACGATCAAACCGGGGATACCGATCGCACTCAACGTTCTTCACTCCTTCCGCATTCAGCTTTAAGCCTGCTTCGCGACGTTTTTGCTTTGCAAAATTTGCTGTGCCGTCCGTTCGCCCGATTCCACCGCGCCATTCAAAAAACCGTAAT
Organism: Brevibacillus fluminis; assembly: GCF_052072235.1. Lineage (GTDB taxonomy): Bacteria > Bacillota > Bacilli > Brevibacillales > Brevibacillaceae > Brevibacillus_D > Brevibacillus_D fluminis_A. The sequence continues at coordinate 4,704,068 of NZ_CM125436.1, forward strand.
ACTCGGCCGTATGCTCACCGGCGAAATAGCAATTTTCCTCCGGCTCCGCGGCTGCCCCGTAAAATTGGGTATATTGTCCGACCCCAAAGTACGAGTAGGCGCCTTTCGTCCATTTGTAGCTGGGCCAGTTGTCCACCGTCGCTTTGCCGTTCCATTTGCCGGTGATCCCCGGGAAGACCGGCTCCAATTGGTCCAGCAAGGTTTTTGCATGGGCTTGCGGATCGCCGTTCGCGAATGTTTTGGCGATGTCGCCGCCGGTGAAGCTGACCATCAGGCCGGCTTGTCCGGCTTGGTTCCGCGACACTTCCCACACGTTGGCATAGCCACGATCCCCATAGCTCGATCCGTTTAGCCCGAGCGTGCGCCAGTGGCGGTCGGTAAACTGGACGTTCAGCTTGGAGCAGGAGCCGAACCCGAGTTCGCGTATGACCCGTGTCTTCAGTCGGGAGAATCCGGCCAGGCTGAAATCGACCGAGGAACGCAGGATGGAGAACGGCAGCGCGAGAACGACCTGATCCGCTTTCACGTCTTTCGTCGCTCCGGCTGTCCGGAACGTCAGTTTGTACCCGCCGTCCTTCTCCTTTTTGATGGCAATCAGCTCGTGCTCGGTGTTGATCTGCCCTTTCAGCGCTTCGGCCATGCGGGTCGGAATCAGGTCGTTGCCGCCGCGCACGTGGAAGCGCTCATCCGAGCTGCCGGTAAACGACACGCTGCCGTGCGGCTTGTATGCGCCAAACGTCTCCATCAAAATCAGGGCGCTTTGCTCTTCGATTTCCGCACCCGAATTGGCTGTAAATGCAACGCGCAGCAGTCTGCCCATGCGCGATTTCAAGCCGCCGGGAACATTGCCGGAAATCCAGTCGGCGACCGACATCCGGTCCAGCTCCTGGGCCCGGGCGTTGGATGACGCATACGAATAGTCCCCCGCATCCTTTGCATCCCGCTCCATGATCGGCAAAATTTGCCGGAAATCGCTCGCGATGTCACGCAGCGAATACGGGGCGTTGTCGATGTAGTAAATTTCTTCTGTGCCCGCAAGCTCGGATGCTGGCAGGTCATCAAGCGTCAGGCCAAGCTCTTTCGCCAGCTTGCGGATGTCTTGATGCTCCGTATCGATCAGCTCGCCGCCATGCTCGGCAATCTGACCGTCAGCAAAGTCGCCCCGGCGCGTGTAGCATCTGCCGCCGACCCGTTTCGCTGCCTCGTACACCTCAGCCTCGATCCCTTTCGTCTTTAACCGGTAGGCACACGTCAAACCGGCCAAGCCAGCACCAACCACGACGATTTTTTGCGACGTTTTCGCTTCCGCTTTCGCTGCCGAGGCCCCCATGTTCCACAACGCCGGCGGGACCGCTACTGCCGCAGCCACCAAGGCGGTTCCTTTCAAAAAGTCGCGGCGGGAAATCGCTTTTTCCATTCGTTCGGCAATCACTTGATCGACGCTGACGTTACGCTCGTTCGCCTCCCGCGCGATAGACGCTGCTTTTTTCAAGTTTTGTCCGAGGATGCTTCTCATGAGTAACTGCCCCCTGATATTTTTTCGAAAAATTTTATTTTTCTGATAGTTATATCGAAAAAGAGCCGGGCAACCTCTGCTTGCGAAAGTGCCCGGATTACTGATTGGCGCAAATCTCAGCCTGCCAAAACAACCGCCTTGCTGTTTTCCCACGTCAAATACACTTCATCGCCCTGATGCGCAAGCTCGCCCTGCGCAGCCGATTGGGCCACCACCATTTCCACGCCGGTCGGCAGCGTAACGACCGTTTTGTAAAACGAACCGATGAAGACATGCTCGGTTACGCGGCCGACGAGACAAGCCTCGTCCTCTGCGCGCTGCCGCTTGATGCTGACCTGTTCGGGACGGATGGAAATGAAGACATCGCGGCCTGTGACAGGCGCATCCCCTTTTTCAAACGTAAAGGAGACGCCTTCAATCGAGACTTTCAGCTCTTTGCCCAAATTGGCGTCGAGCGTACCGTGCAGCAGGTTGGTTTCCCCGATGAAGTCGGCGACAAAGCGTGTAGCCGGACGGTTGTAGATCACGCTCGGCGTATCGATCTGCTCGATCTGGCCGTTGTTCATGACGGCGATCCGGTCGGACATGGTGAGCGCTTCTTCCTGATCATGCGTGACATAGATGAATGTGATGCCGAGCTTTTGCTGCAGCGCTTTGAGTTCGAACTGCATTTGCTTGCGCAGCTTCAAGTCGAGCGCGCCGAGCGGTTCGTCCAGCAAAAGGACGGTCGGCTTGTTCACGATCGCGCGGGCGACGGCCACCCGCTGCTGCTGCCCGCCCGACATTTGACGCGGCTTGCGGTCGGCGAATGCTTCCATCTGCACCATGCGGAGCGCTTCATTGACACGCCGCTTGATTTCATCGGCAGGCACGCCTTTGAGCTTCATGCCGTACCCGATGTTTTGGCTGACCGTCATGTGCGGAAACAGCGCATAGTTTTGGAACACGGTGTTCACATCGCGCTTGTTCGGCGGAGAACCTGCGACATTGTTGCCGTTCAGCAAAATCATGCCAGAATCCGGATGTTCAAACCCGGCAATCATGCGCAGCGTCGTCGTCTTCCCGCAGCCGCTCGGACCGAGCAGCGTAAGAAACTCTCCGCGATATACCTCCAAATCCAAATTTTTGACAATATGGTTTTCGCCAAAGCGTTTGTTGACGCCCTCCAGGCGGATCGCCAGCTCTCCCATGGATACTCTACTCCTCTCTGTTGTTCAATCTTGTGGAAATGATGATGAATAGCAAAGAAGTGATGAACACAAGTGTCGAGATCGCGTTCACTTCAGGTGAAAATCCATTGCGCGTCATCCCCCAGATCTGGATCGGCAAGGTGCTGTAGACCCCGTTGAGGAAAAAGGTGACGGGGATTTCATCGAGCGACAGTGTGAAGCTGAGCAGTGCAGAGCCGATCAGGGCCGTGCGGATATTGGGCAAAATCACATACCAGAATGTTTGAAACCGGTTGGCACCCAGGTCGGCGGACGCCTCCTCGATGGAGCGGTCCATCCGTTTCAGGCGCGCATAGACTTGCGGCATCACGATCGCGATCAAAAACGTGGAATGGCCGATGACCACAGCGAGCATCGATTGCTGAATCCCCAGCTCCTGAAAGAAGCTCAGCATCGCCACCCCGGTTAAAATCCCCGGCAAAATCAGCGGCAAAAGAACGATGCGCTCAAACACCTTTTTCCCGACAAAGTTGAAGCGATCCATCGCAAATGCGCCCGGCACACCGAGCAGAACCGCAGCGGTGGTGCTGATCAAAGCGACCGTCACGGAATGGCCCAGCGCCTCGATCAACGCCTTGTTTTGCGCCATCTCCTGGTACCATTTGAGCGAGACCCCTGTCATCGGAAAGCTGTTGATGCTGTCGGCGTTAAACGAGTACACGACGACGACCAAGAGCGGGAAGTAAAGGAAGGCCAGCACCAGAAACGAAAACAGCCCCAACAGTTTTGTGATCAGATTCAAATTCAATCGTCCTGTCATAGTACCAACTCACCTGCTCCCTCTGACTTGTGACGAATCGAGTGTGGAATAGCGCTTCTCGGCCCGGCCCGTCACTTCCAGAATGACCAGTACCAAAAGCAGAATAATGATGCCGATGGCTGAACCGTACGGCCAGTTGTTGGACGTACCGAATTGCTGCTGCACGATATTGGCGATCATCGTGCTGCTGCCCGGACCACCCAGAAGCTGCGGCGCGAGGAAGTCGCCCATCGAAAGCACCAGCGCAAACGTCGCTCCGGCGATCATGCCTGGCAGTGACAGCGGCAGTACGACATGGGAAAACGTTTGCCAGCGGTTGGCGCCCAAATCTTTGGAGGCTTCCATCAGGTTGCGCGGAATTTGCTCCAGCGCTGTATAGATCGGCATCAGCACAAATGGCGTATAAATGTGCACCATCCCGATGATGACCGAGATTTTGCTGTACAGGAAAATATCAAGCGGCTCATGGGTGACGCCGAGCCAGATCAAGGCGGAATTCAAAATCCCGTTTGTTCCCAAAATGATTTTCCACGAATAGGCCCGCACGATGTAGCTCACCCACAGCGGAATAATCACGAGCATGTACACGACCTGTTTCATCCGCGTCACTTTAAAATTGATGTAATAGGCCAGCGGAAAGCTGATCAACACGGTACAGACCGTCACCATGACGGCAAGCTCGAGCGTATCGAGCAAAACTTTGTAAGGCGCCTGCCCGCCTGTCGTGGCGGTGAAAAATTTGGTGTAGTTCGCCAGATTGAACTCCTTGATGACATCAAACGGCCCCGGCTTCCAGAAGCTGTATGTAAACAGGTTGAAGTATGGCATGAACAAAAACATGAACAACCAAATCGCCGGCGGAAGCAAAAGCGGCAGCAAGAGCTTGTTGTTTTTCCCAGCCATTTTTTTCAGCCATGGCCGGCGAACCGTTTGTTCCGAGGAGATTGGGGCGGTTGTCCCAGCCTCGTTTCGTTCCACTTCGTACATCTCCCACACCCTCCTCATGGATCTTTGTCGTTTCCTTGTGGTTCTTGGTCACATAGAGTAGAAAACCTGGCTCCGCCATGCTTTTTGGAGGAGCCGCGGTTGCACGTATACTGGATAAGACTTTCATGTCGCTGCTCGCGGCATGGAAGTCTTATCTGTACAAAAAGCCCAGCCTATGGCCAGGCCTTTTGCGTCAAATACCGATCAGTTCGTCTTGACCTCAGTCCAAATATCGTTGTAGGCAGCGCGTTCTTTTACATACTGCCAGAAGTTGATTTTGGAGAAGAGCTTATCCATGTCGTTGATGTAGGTGATTTCCTGCAGCTCCTTGGACATGAATTCAGCGGCTTTTGCATTCGCGACGCTGTAGTTGGTCACTTCCGCCACCTGTGCCATCGGCTCCGGTTTGGCGATGTAATCCAGATACTGTTCAGCCAACTCGCGGTGCTTGGAGCCTTTGACGATCATCAGACGGTCGATCCAGCCGGTCGCGCCCTCATCCGGAATCGTCCACTTCAGGTTGCGGCCTTTCTTGTTCACCTCGGAAACCGTGAGCGGCCAGCCTACCGCAAGCGCCACTTCCTTATTGGCGAACAGGTCGTTCAGCTCGCCCGCTGTCGTCCAGTATTTGCGCACGTTTGGCTTCAGCTCGATCAGCTTCTGCTTGGCACTCTGCAACTGCTCCGGCGTCATGTTGTAAAGCGCGCCTTTGTCGGTTTTGTCCAAGCCTTGCATCTGGCCGATCATATAAATGTTGGAGATGTCATCGTAAACCGATACTTTCCCTTTATACTGCGGGTCCCAGAAAACGCTCCATGATTTCGGCTCCTCTTTCACCACGTCCGCATCGTAGATGAGATAGTCAGGTCCCCAGGCGAACGGCAGCCCGTATTGTTTGCCGTCTTTTTGCACATCTTTCATATTGCGCAGCGTTTCATTCAATTCGTTGTAGTTGCTGATTTTGGACGTGTCGATCGGTTCGACCATGTCGGACTGCACCAGCAGTTCTGCCACGTCCGTCGACGGCGAGATGATGTCATACGTATCGCCGCCGCCCGCTTTCAGCTTGGCGAGCAGCTCGTCGCTCGAGGCGAAATACGTCGGATTTACCTTGACGCCGTACTTGTCCTCGAAAGCCTTGGTGAACTTCGGATCGGCATAGCCTTCCCATGTGAGCAGGTTCAGCGATTGGCCTTTGAACTTGTCTTTTGCGTCTCCTGCATTGCCGCCAGCGGAAGCGTCAGGCTGCGGCTGTGTGCCGGCCGTCTGGCTGCCGCCGCCACATGCCGTGAGCAAAAGCGCGGATACTGCCACACTGGATAGTACGGAAAGCCATTTTGTTTTTGCTTGCATCTTCTTCATCTGTTTCCCCCCATTGTTTGTAAAAGCATCTACAGTAAAAAAATCATTCCTGCCCTACTCAAATAGCAAGTAGCGTGCCAGAATGATCGAAAAATTGAAAAAGCGATAGGAATAAGGTTTTCTTTCGGATTTTTCAAAAATGAGTTGTTTATTATCAAAAATGAGAACAAAAAGCGTGCACACATGCATTACTTTACTGAATAATTGATGGATTCATGCAATTTCGCATCATTCCGATAATTGCTTGAATTTGCGCGATATCGTCGATTGGTCAACGCCGAGCATCGCGGCGATTTCGTACGTGGAGCCGCATCGTTCGCGGGCCATCTGCAGCAGCTCCTTTTCCACAATCGCGGTGGCTTCCTTTAGCGGGAGAATTTTATGAATCTTGATCGGCTTCTCCTCCTGACCATCCGCATCCGCAGGCCCGCTCTCTTGCGCGAATTCCTGCTGTCTCGCCTGTTCGCGGACCGACACAGGCAAATCAGCCAATGTAATCTCTTCCTCCTCTGCCATCACGACCAGTCTTTCCATCATGTTTTCCATCTGGCGAATATTCCCCGGCCACGAATAGCTCATCAATGAACGGATTGCCCGTGGTGACAAAGTTCTGCTCAGTCCGTATTTTGCCGTAAACTTTTTCAGGAAAAATTGCAGCAGCGGATAAATGTCCTCCGTCCGCTCCCGCAGCGGCGGTATCGTGAGCGGCACGACGCAAAGACGGTAGTACAGGTCTTCCCGAAAGCGTCCTGCCGCCACCTCCGCCTCAAGGTCGCGATTGGTGGCGACGATGATGCGGACGTCCGCCTGGATCGCGCGCGGCTGCCCGATCTTTTTGAAGGAACGCTCCTGGAGGACGCGCAGCAGCTTGACTTGCGAGGCAAGCGGAAGCTCCCCGATCTCGTCTAAAAACAGCGTCCCTCCCTCCGCTTCCTCAAATACCCCTTTTTTCCCCGTGCGGTCAGCGCCTGTAAATGCCCCGGGGGAGTAGCCGAACAGCTCCGATTCGATCAGCGTTTCCGGAATCGCCCCGCAGTTCAGGATGACGTAAGGCTCGTAGCGCCGCTTGCTCGACTCGTGAATCAGCCGGGCGATCCCTTCCTTGCCGACGCCCGTCTCTCCGTGAATCAGCACGGTCATGTCGGTGGCGGCGACCTTGGCGATGCTGGCGATGACCCCTTTCATCCCCGGACTCGGCAAATCGAACAGCAAATTTCCTTCCCCGGGCTTCATCCCCTGCGGAAAGCCTGCGCCCGCCCCGTTCTGCCCTGCTGTGATGAGCCCGGCGGAGCCGTTGTCCTCGCGATCTTCCAGAATCAGCACTTGCGAGTCGGCCAATTGAAACGTGTGGACATACAGCTTTCGTTTTGACAAAATAACGCTCTGCGCCTGGTGCGATAAATGCAATTCATAGCCAGGCAGCAGCTCCGGGGCTTTGCTCCCGATCGTTTTGAGGAACGAAAACCCGGTTACATACGGCCAATTCGATGAACACCAAAAAATTTCGCCGCTCGTCGTAATTCGCGCAATCGTCAGCATCTAGCTTTCATTCCTTCCCTGGCTTGTGGTGCACATGCATGTCCTTGTAACAAGCAATTCCTGTACCAGTGATTTCCACCCAGGCAAAGCACGGAAAGGCGCTTGTCTCATGAAACGATAGATTTCATTTTTGAGAATATCACTCGTTTTTGCATACCAAAAGAGCAGATCAGGTAACGATCTGCTCCTCCATGATTTTTGGTTTCTTTTCCCCTATGATGATCACAGGATGCCCGCTCCAACAGGCTCCTCGCTTCCGCCATGCTCCGCATGTTGTGCCACTTGGGCCCGCTTTGCGTTGGCAGGCAGCCAGCACGTGAATGTGCTTCCCACGCCGAATTCGCTGTCCACCTCAATCGTACCGCCCAGCATGGTACAAAAGCTTTTGCTGATCGCAAGCCCCAGGCCGGTGCCGCCGAATTTTCGCGTGGTGGACGAATCCGCCTGCGTGAAGGGCTGGAATAAATTCGCCATCTGCTCCGGCGTCATGCCGATCCCCGTGTCTGTTACTTGAAAAGACACCCCTGCTTGCTGCCCCTTTTGTTGCTTCAAAACACGCAGGCTGATCGTGCCGTTTTTCGTGAATTTGCTCGCATTACCCAGCAGATTGATCAAAATCTGCCGCAATTTCGTGACGTCCGTGACGATTTCGCTGTTTTCGCACTGGGTCGTCAGCTGATTGCCGTTCGCGTCGAGCAGCGGAGACAGCGTCGTGACGACCTCCTGCACCAGCAACTCCAGACTGCATGCTTCCAGCTGAATCTCCATCTTGCCTGCCTCGATTTTGGAAATGTCCAAAATGTCGTTGATCAGCGCCAGCAAATGCTTGCCCGACTTGCGGATTTTCCCGAGATCATCGACGAACATCTTTTCGCCCATCTCTTCCGCCTCTTCCATCAGCATCTCGCTGTAACCGATAATCGCGTTGAGCGGTGTCCGCAGCTCATGGCTCATGTTGGCGAGGAACTGGCTCTTGATCCGATTCGCTTTGATCGCCTCGTCATGCGCGCGCTCCAGCTGTGCGGTCCGCTCCTTCACCAACTGCTCCAGATTGTCATTGAGCTGGCGCAATTCTTGATTGATCTTGTAAATCTCCTCGGTCTTCGCCTTGATTTGCCCATCTTTTTGCGAGAACCGCCGCGAAACAAAAATACCCGACAAGGACAAGCCCAACGTGAAAAGCGTGCCGCCCGCAATCAGATAGGCGAGCCATTTTTGATCGAGCACCATGCCGGTGGACAGTCCGGATTTTTCTCCCAGATGGAAGTGCGCCGCCATCATTCCCGTGTAATGCATGCCGACGATCGCCGCCCCCATGATCAACCCGCTACCCAACTTTTTCCATACCGCGCTGCCGCCCATATCTCTTCTGAAATAAAACGACAGCCACAGCGCCGCGATCGAAGCGATGATGGCGATCGCGATCGATAGCAGGAAAAAGACAGGATCATACGTGATGTCGACCTGCATGGCAGCCATTCCGGTGTAATGCATCGCCGTTATGCCGGAGGCAAGCAGCATCCCCCCGCCGAGCAGCTGCAGAAGCGTAACCTGTTCGCGGCCGACCACATACAGCGCAATGAACGATGCGATGATCGCGATCAAAACCGATAGCGTGACGATCGGGAGGTCATAGGGGATGGGAACCGGCAATGTAAAAGCAAGCATGCCGACAAAATGCATGGACCAGATCCCCATGCCCATCGCAATGGCGCCGAAAAGTAGCCAATTCAACCGGCTGGTTCCGCTGGACGTGCTGATTCTCCCGACCAAATCAAGAACGGTATAAGATGAAACCACTGCAACGACATATGAAAAAACGACAAGTACCCAATCGTACGAGCCATGAATATGCTCCACTAGAAATTCCTCGCTCTCACAAAAGATCAACGGTATGGAAGCACCATGTGATACCGCCACACAAGCCCCCTAGATAATAATAGCAATTCGGAAAATCTTAGCAAGAATGGAACTGTACTTACGCATATACCCGGAAAAGGAACATGTAAACATCTGGATTGCATAACAGTCATCATTCGTTTACTATCGAATTATGTATGGAGGTGGTCTGAAGATGTATTCCAGTCCCAATCTTGTGGAGATTGCCGCGTTGATCGGCGATCCTTCACGCATTGCCATCCTGATCAATCTGATAGATGGAAAAGCTTTGCCCGCGAGCGAACTGGCCCGCTGCGCCCGCATCACCCCGCAAACCGCCAGCTCCCACCTCGCGAAATTGGTAGAAGGCCAGCTTTTGGTTTGCGAGTCGTACGGGCGGCACAAATATTATCGGCTGGCGAGCCCCGATGTCGCTCATGCGCTCGAGGCGCTTTCTGTCATCGCCAATCCGGCCCCCGTCCGTTCCCTGCGCGAATCGGACCAACTGAAGCAATTGCAGTATTGCCGCACCTGCTATGACCATCTGGCCGGCACTGTCGGGGTCGCGCTGACGGAAAGGCTGCTCGCGTTGGAGTACATGGAGGAATCGGGCCGCGATTTCGTGCTGCGTCCAGAGGGCAAGCGCCATCTGCATGATTTCGGCGTGAATGTGGAAGAAAAACCGAAAAGCCGCCGCCATTTTGCCCGCCAGTGTCTCGACTGGAGCGAACGGCGGCATCATTTGGCCGGCAGCTTGGGCGCATCGCTGACCGATCGGCTGTTTGCGCTGAAATGGATCGAACGGCAGTCTGCTGGCCGGGCCGCACGCCTGACAGCAGCGGGACGCGAAGGCTTCGCCGCTGAGTTCGGTCTGGTGCTTCCTTCTTGAAAAAAGAGAAAGGGCTATCCACTGCTAGAGGCGTATGCTCTTGCACGGATAGCCCATTTTTTGCGGATCGGCCTGTGTCAGGCTTCTTTTTGCACTGGGAGCGGATGCTGCCGTTTCGATTTGGCAGCCGTCCAGTTTACCAAAAAAATCCCGGCGAAAATCAACAGCCCGCCGCCATACACATACCATTGGACGACCTCGCCCAAAATCACCCACCCGGACAATACGCCGAAAAATGGGGCCAGGAAGAGAAAGGCGCTCGTTTTGCCGGGATCGCCGATTTTCAGCAAATAAAACCATCCGGCGAACTGCACGATCGAGGCCATGATCGCAAGCCACAGCACGATGCCGATTGACGATGGCGTGATCAGCAGCCGGGGCGTCTCCAGCGTCACACCCATCACCAGCAGCAGCAAGCCGCCAACCAGCATCTGGTATGCGGTCAGCACCCAAATTTGAAAACGCTGGCCCCACCGCTTCACCAATAGCGTCGCGATCGCCCAGGAAATCGCCGAGCCCAGACCGAACAGTGTGCCTGTAGTCAGCTGCAAGTGGAAGCCGAGCGTGATGAACACCCCCAGAAATCCGCTTATCACGCCAATCCACTGTGCCACCCGATACCGGTTGCCCAGAAAAATCGTACCGAGCAGGACGACCAGAAGCGGATTCGTGAAGGTCAGGATCGACGACTCTCCTGCCGTGATCGTGCGCAGACTCAAAAAGATACAGCCCATCACGCCTGCCGTCTGGAAAAAGCCGATCAGAAAAATACGCGACCAGTCCTGCAGCGAGGACGGTTTTGGCTTTTTATATACCCAAAGCGCCATCAGAACGCCAGCGATGGTGAAGCGAAAGCCAACCAGCAGCAAGGGTGAGAGGTAAGCCAGTCCAAGCTTGCCGATTGCAAAGGACGAGCCCATCAACGATGTCGTCACAATCACCAGGATGGCATACAAAAACGGATTCATCGCCAGCCCCTCCCTTGCCGAAAGCGCCTTTGATCACTTGCTTCTTTTCCCCTTGTCTCCATTTGTTCTCCCCCATCTCACAAACTGAATGTATTCGTAGTATAGGGGAGAATTGATACGACCCTGATCGAACGATGCGCGCATGTTAGTTTAAATGCGTCGTTATGAGCCAAACTCATAGCGGCTCAGCAGATCGCGCAGCCCCTGCCCGGCATCGCTTGTATACTTTCCGCCGTGATAGCAGACGATGTGTTCGATCTCATCGTCCAATAAGCGTCGGACAGAGCGGAGCGCCGCTTCCAAATCAAGCGCAAACTGCGGGTTGGCGATCTCAAGTCTGCCTTCTTCAACGACGACGGCATCTCCTGCGATCAAGGTTTTGCTTGCCGGAATATACAGTGAAAGATGCCCTGGCGTATGGCCGGGCGTGTGAACGATGTCGATCCCGCCGCACCATGGCAAGCGCTCGCCATCGCTGACCGTCCGATCGATCACGGCAGGCTCGAGCGATTGCAGCAAGCGGATAAATTGCTGTCCATTCGGTTTCTCTTCAGCGGGCAGCACATCAAGCATCGCTTCGGCCTGTGCCAGTCGCAGCGATTTTTTTATCCCGGCGAGATAAGGCGCTTCAATCTCGTGCGCGATGATTTCAATATGCGGATGCATCCTCTTCAAAGCCGCAAGCGAGCCGACGTGGTCGAGATCCTGGTGTGTGACGATCACCTTCGTCACCGCCTCAAGCGGAATGCCGTGCCGACGTGCCGCCTCATCCAGCAGTCCCAAAAAATCCGGATAGCCGCAATCAACGAGGATCGTCTCCGCTTCATCCCGCAGCAATACCGGTGTAATAACCTGCTCGATTCCGTTATGTGCAAAGCGGATGTCGAGCAAATGCACACAGCTCATCCTGCTCCCTCCTTCAACTTTCGTTTTTACGTCAGCATAGACCCTGTGCCGTCGTTTGGAAAGTTCGCGTTCGAGTCAGTCTTGAGATTGTACACAGGCGTTGTCACGGATAATTCTGCGGATGCTGTGCTCCGTCAAAAAATGGCGCCCTGCAAGCGCCTTTACCGAATGACCTTGGCGATACGCCTCCACGATGGCCTCGTTGCGCTCCCGCATGATTTCTTTGGCGCGCGTCCGCTCGCCCCATCGCTTCTTTTTTTCCTGGCGAACGGGGATATACAAATAGCCGCCTTGCACATAATCTTGAATGCGGGCAAGCAGCTCTTTCGGCAAAATCGTGCTTGCATTTTGGTATTTCATGTCCGTTTGCTCCTATCTATATCACAGATTCGGTATATAGATGAGCAAAGCGTTCCGGCTTCCTTATCGGTTCGGCTCTGAACAAAGTAAATGCGGAACCCTTTGCCCAGAGCCAGCATCGGCTTTTCTGATGAACTCGTCTTTCATGAAAACTGCTCCTTTCCTCTGGTAAATGAAAAAAAGGGTGGGACGCCCCTGGCATCCCAACTCCCTCCAGCTGCTCTTTCGCTTAGGCGAGCAGCTCCTCCAGCAATTGCTGCACCTGATGACCTACCGTGAAATCGTACAGTTCGGCCGGTTCGCCGCGCATCGCCGCCGCGAACTGGGAGATCAGCTCCTGTGCGTACTCCCCGCCGCTCGCGAGCAGCTTCATCGGCTCGCTGCCCTGCGCTCCGTACAGGTCGTCCCAGTTGGTCAAAGCAAGCACGCCCTTTGTCCCGAACGCCATCAGCTCCACTTTTTGCTCGCCTGCCGTATGGCTGCCGCCGCGCAAAATCACCATCGCTCCGTTCCTCATCTGCAAGTGTGCGACAATGCCGCGTTCGCACAATTCCGGATCGTCGGGATATTCCGTATGCTTGTAATGCAGCTCCGGCAGCTCCTTGAACACCCGCTGGATCATCTGCAGCAGATGCGGCGCCGTCTCGCGGACGAAACCGCCTTGCTCCCGCTTGCCGATCCAGTCATTTTGCTGCCAGGCCCGCGGCCACTCCGGGAATTGCAGGGTGATCTCCACGCGGCGCAGCTCGCCCAAGTAGCCATCGTCGACCAAACGGGCGAATTCGCGCACAGGCGTCGTATAGTTCAGCGGAAAATTCATCGCATGAATCTTTCCGGCCTTGCCAGCCGCTTCAACCATCCGCACGGTTTCGCCGACGGAATTCGCCAGCGGCTTTTCGCAGAGAACGTGCTTGTTCGCGGCTAATGCAGCCACGGCGATTTCGCAATGATAAACAGGCGGGACGCCGATATAGACACTCTCGATCGCCGGATCTGCCAGCAGGTCGGCATACGCCGTATAGGCAGCCGGGATGTTGAACTCGCGCGCTACCTGTTGGGCCCGGTCCCCATTCGCATCGCAGACCGCTCCGATTTCCACATCAGGATTGGCATGGAACTCTTTTAACATCTCGAACCCGATTGCGCCGAGCCCGATGATGCCGACTTTTGGCTTTGTCATGATCCCTACACTCTCCCTTTGGTTACATGTCATTTATTGTACCATAGAACAGGCGGGCTGACTGAGCACTACTGATTGTCGAAATTGGTGATTTCGAATGAACCGGATGTCCCTTCAGATCGCTTGTAGCTTCAACACTTTCCTCTCAAAAAAATTGATTTTCACCTTGCTGTCGGTAAAAGCCAAGCTTTTGAGCTTCTTTCCCTGTGTCGGGTCTGCATTTGATTTTTGTCTGTGCAAACGCGCTGTTCAAACCGGTGAAAAGTAAATTCCGCTGCATCGTTTCCTTTCTCTCCCCTTGACATCGTTCGCCGCCTCTTTATATGATGCTACTATCAAAGGGTAAGAGGGTGAATGATAACCATGCTTTGTAAAACATTGGTTTGCTCGATACGCGAAACGCTTCTTTGATTAGGGGGCGTTTCCTCCATTTGTGATGATCGCCTCCGATCAAAGACAGACTCGAAGCTTCAATTCGACTATGTCTACATGGAGGGAATCACATGAATACGCCGTTCATTAAAAATCACCAGTTTAACTTTATTAAGCAGCAGGTAAAAAACCTGCAGTCTACGCTCATGACCGTATCCGATCCAAAGGTCATCGAAGCGGCGCGCTACGGCGCGCAAGCGAAAATCTTCGAGCAGTTTTCGGACATGACGAATGAGCAGAAGCAGTTGTTCGCTCCGCTTCTTGCGCTGAAAAAGACGGAGGAATTCCAGGAGTTCGTCACATCTTTGACGCCGTATTTGTCCAGCTTTCCGAAAGTGACGGAGAAGCAGATCCAGAAGCTGTTTCCGAAGAACAAAAAACTCAAGACTCCGAATCTGGATGCACTCAATTACACCGCGCTTACGTATATCGGGTGGATTGACATTGCCACTAGCAAAATGTTTTTTGTTTATGAGCAAAACAACCAGATCGTTGGCATAGAAGGCAGATTTACAGCCACGAACAAGAAAAACGTATGCTCGCTGTGCAACGGTGTCGCAGAAGTCGCGCTTTTTTCCGCGATCACCAAGACCAAAAATGCCAAGTACGCCGATTATTACAAAGCGGTCGGCAACTACATGTGCATCGACAGCGCCGCATGCAATGCAAAAATCAAAGATCTGACTTACCTGGAGTCGTTTATCGCGAGCGTGTTGGAATAACGCGTGAGCCGCTGTCAATGAAAAACAGGCCGTCTGTCCCGTGCAGATGGCCTGTTTTTTCTTTCATACCGTATTTTCAATCAAATCCAGCCATGCCTGCCGGGTCTGCCCAAGCTCTTTTTCTGCCATCGCTGCCTGCTCGTTCAGCTTGCCGATCAGCGCGCTCACCTCTTTTCGCTTTTCCCTCGCTTGCGCAAGCGATGTGGAAATGCGGTCCTGCACGATCCAGTCCGTGATGATATTGTCAAAGAAGAAATCCGCAAATGTCAGCATGTCACCGATGTCGATGCGGATGGCGCTTTCCCGCTGGACATCTTTTAGCTCCTGCTGGAATTTTCGCAAGCTTTTTTGCGCGCTATGGATGGCGGATCGCGCTTCATCGATCCGGTTGTGCTTGATCGCTGTCGAGATCATTCCGCCGCCAAGCATATCCCATGCTCCCCATGAACTCGCTGATTCAAGCTGCTTGATTGCTCTGTCGAGATAAGCGACAGCCGAACGCCCCGCCACGATCGCTTCCTGCACTTCCTTCCGATGGGCTTGCAAATCGGTTTCACGATGTGTCAGCTCACGTAACCGCGTTCCCAGCTCCGGGCGTAATGCCAAAATCAAGCGCTCTTTATGCGCCAGCTTTTCCGCCATCTCGCTCTCCAGATCGTGAACCATGTGCAACTTCTCTTCCAGCGCTTGAATTTCGTCCTCCAGTTCCTTGACCGTATCTGCAGTGACCTCATATTTTAAGCGGGCTTGCAAAAGCTCTTCCTTCTCCTTTGCCAGCTTCTCTTCTTTTTTTCCAATCATGCTGTAAAAAAATGCGCCAAACGAAATCCCCGTCAGCCGGTCAACATCCTGCTGTTCGTTACGCAGCTTTTGCAAAAGTCGGTCTCGCTTATCAGCCTCTTGTTTATGCTGGCTGCGCATCTGCTGCACATTGTGCTCCCAGTTCAGCTTCTGTCGTATGCGCAGCTTCAAGTCCGCCAATTGCTGGTTTATTTCCTCGAACACCTCATCCACCCCCTGCTTCCCTTTTCCTTGTTTACGAGTCATCTCGCCGGATGTTTCCACATCTTTAGTTTTTCTTTAGTTTTTCTTTCCGCTTTGTAAAGTTTTTCACTTTATACTGTTACTGGAAGTTGATATACAAGCAAGCGAGGTCATGATGAAAATGAATGCAGCTCTGACGGTAAAAAATTGGCGAGCCCGGCTCCTCTTCCTGTTGATGAGTGCCGGCTATCTCGCATTTCTCTTTGATCTATTGTTCATCCGCAACCGCGGCTTTCTCGACGGCTATAAGTACAACATCATACCGTTTCAAACGATCGGCATGTACATCAGCCAGGCGCATCGCTTCAACTTCTGGATTTGGTCCGCCAATCTGTTCGGCAATATTGTGTTGTTTATTCCGCTCGGGTTCCTGATTCCCGCCTGCATCCGCTTTGCCCGGCGGCCCATGCTGGCTTCGGTGCTCCTTCTGCTCGTCAATACCTCGATCGAGGTGGCCCAGATCATTTGGCATGTCGGCAGCTTTGATGTGGATGACATCATCCTCAATTTTTTCGGGGGGATGCTGGGGATCGTGCTGTTCGGTTGGCTTAAGCGGGATGTGAAAATGCAAAAAAGCCAATAACCTTGCTGCAGTTGATTACCTGCGCCTCTCCCTCTTGAGCAAATAAAGAAAATACGGTGCTCCGATCATGGCTGTCACGATGCCTGCCGGAATTTCCATCGGCGGCAAGATCGCCCTCCCGAGGCAGTCCGCTGCCATCACCAGCGCAACGCCTACCATTACGGCGACAGGGATGAGGACGCCATGCATTCCTCCTGTCAGACGCTTGGCAATATGCGGTACGAGCAAACCGACGAATCCGATCGATCCAACCGCGGACACGCAAGCACCTGCCAAGGCGATTGATACCGCAAGCAAGAGCATGCGCAAAACCGTAATCCGCTCGCCCAGCCCTTCCGCCACATCGTCCCCCAATGCCAGCACGTCGAGCCGTCTGGCGAGCAAAATCGCTAACGGCAAAAACACCATGATCCAGGGCAGCACGGCGAGCACATGCTCCCAGCCGCGTCCCCAAAGGCTTCCCGTCATCCAGAGCATAGCCGCATTGACGTCACTCGGATTTTTTACCTTTACGTCTCCTTCTCGCCGGAGAGGCGCTTGCGGTGAATTACGCCCCAGTCATACATCGTATCGAAAATCGGCCGCAGTGTCTTCCCGTAGTCGGTCATCACATACTCCACCCGTGGCGGCGTTTCCGGATACACCTTCCGCTCAATGACGCCGTCCTGCTCCAATTCTTTCAGCTGCTGGGTGAGCATCTTTTGCGATACGCCCGGAATCAGTCGGCCCAGTTCGTTGAAGCGTCTCGGTCCTTCTTCCAAATGCCAAAGGATGAGCATTTTCCACCTGCCGCCGATCACCTGAATCGTTGTCGTGACATGAATATAGCAATCGATATCTTCTTCGTTATAATTCGGATCTTTCCGCAATGCATCCAAAAACATCGGCTGTTCCGCTCCCTTTCGCCTCTATTTTTCCCGCATTTCCTTATCGTATCACAGGAGCGCATTGTGCGAGCGACTTACTTGCAGGTAACTACCTGAGATAAAAGTGCCTTCTTGTGAACCATATGACGGTGCATTACAGTGTAGGAAGAAAGCAGTCGTAGAAGACCTGCGAAATAGGAGGCATCAAGCATGGAAAAGAAATTATCGGGTAAAGTAGCGATTATTACTGGGGCATCCCGGGGGATCGGCCGGACAATTGCGGAGGCTTTCGCCGCGGAAGGCGCCAAAGTCGTTGTCAATTACAACAGCAATGCGGAAAAAGCCGAAGAAGTCGTGGCCGGCATCACCAGCCTGGGCGGCGAGGCAATTGCCGTCCAGGCGGATGTTGGTCGTGTCGCCGATATCAAAAAACTGTTCGAGACAACGTTGCTGGCATTCGGAACAGTCGACATCCTGGTGAACAACGCCGGGATCATGATGATGAAGCCGCTTGAGAGCTTCACCGAAGAAGATTATGACCGCTCGTTCGACAGCAACGTCAAAGGGACATTTTTCGCCTGCCAGCAAGCTGCCCTGCACATGTCTGCGGGCGGAAGCATCATCAACTTTTCCACCTCCATTGCGGGGGCAATGTTTCCGCAGTACAGCCTGTATGCCGGGACCAAGGGCGCTGTGGAGCAATTCACCCGTCAGCTCGCCAAGGAGTTGGGGCCAAAGGGCATCACGATCAATGCGGTTGCCCCTGGTCCGGTGAACACCGAGCTGTTTACCCAAGGAAAAAGCGAGGCGCAAATCGAGGCACTGACGAAACTGAACTCCTTCGGACGGCTTGGCGAAACCGATGATATTGCAGGCGTCGTCGTATTTTTGGCAAGTCAGGAGGCCCGGTGGATCACGGGTCAGACACTGCGCGTGAACGGCGGATACGTGTGAGCTTGTTTCCGACCCTGGCGGACAAGATTTTGAAAAAATAGCGAGGTTCCTGAAAAGGAAAAGAACCGCCGTATTCCGGGCGGTTCTCGTCTTTTCCACGTATTAGTTTTGTGTGAGGGTATCGATGAGCTCGGAATAGCGTGGATAAACCTTTTCCCATTCGCTTTTGCGAGACTCGATCGTCTTGCCAGCCAGCAGCGCGCCGATAACGTCCAGGCAGACATGCCAGCCAGCCAAATCTTTCGGCGTATGGGGAGTCGGTTGATGAATCGTTTCGATTAACGTCAAGCGGCATCCCGCATGTTCCTTCTGCAGTTCAAAGCGGACGCGGTCCTCTCCCCAGGTATAGGCCAAAACCGAATTCGGCGTCAGATCCAAAATCTCCATATCCAGAAACGTCCCATCCGGCATGCCAAACTTGATCACCCCGCCTACCCGAAGAGCGTCAACACGCAGCTCGGAAAACCATTGTGCGAGCTTATCATTTTCCGTCAGCATCGCCCACACCTGTTCGACCGGGTGCGGCAGATGACGTTCAAATCGGGCGATATATCCGTTTTCCGTCTGCTCCATGACAGCCAACATCGCACTCACCTCTCCACGATCTATCTTCTCCAGTATGTCCGAACGGTCAGTAGCTCGTACATCGTGTCGCTGTTTTTAAGGTGACACTGTCTCTATTCTATCATTTGACTCTGGTGAATCGGGCGGAACAATCATCGATTTTCTTGCTGCCATAAAAAAAACTGGCACCCGGGACAGCCCGATGCCAGTTTTTCAGCAATGCTATTTCACCGTGATTTTGATCTTGTACGATTTGCCGCGATACGTTGCAGTCACTGTCGTAGTCCCGGGCGAAACCGCCTCGATCATGCCCTGCTCCACTTTTGCCACCGCCTCATCCGCACTTGTCCACTCTGCCTTGTCCGTCACCGCGGATTTGGTGCCATCGGTGTACGTCGCGGTCAGCGTCAGTTGGCGCGTGGTTCCTTCCTTCAGGTTCAGGCTGGAACGGTCGGCCGTGATACGGCGCACTTTGCGAGCATCCATGCTTTCCACTTCAATCGATGCTTTCTTGTCGCCGTAGCTTACCGTAATCGTGGCTTTTCCTGGTTCGTGCGCAATCAGCTTGCCTTGCTCCACTTCCACAACGGTTTCGTCGGAGGAAGACCAGATGGCCGATTCGGAAACATCCTGCTCTTCTTCATCGGACCAGATCGCCAGCGACTTCAGCTGTGCCGTTTCGCCGCTCTCCAGTTGAAGCTGCTCGGCTGGCAGCTTCAGCTCGTTCAATTGCTTTTTGCCCACCACAACCAGCAGTTCCCTCGAAAGCCCGCCATAGCTGATCGTCACGCGTGCTTCCCCTTCATTTTTCCCTGCCCGGATGAGCGCGGAACGAACCGTCACCACTGATGAGTCGACCTCGTACTGCGTCTCTTTGCTTCGGGTGATCTCTTCACGAGTTTTGTCTGAGTAGACGGCATATACGTTGAAACGAGCGCTTTTGTTCGGTTTGAGCAAGATGCTTTCATCATCCAGCTCAAGCGAGAGCAGTTTGATTTTCTCGACCGTCACTTTGCTTTCTGCCGTAAAGCCGCCATCGACCGTTCTTGCTGTGATGATCGCAGCCCCGGCTTGAAGCGGCGTCACCACGCCATTTTGGTCAACCGCTGCGACTTTTTCATCGCTGCTTGTCCAACGTACTTGCTGGTTCGTCGCGTAGTTCGGTGCGACTGTCGCATGCAGCGTGATCGAATCGCCGTTTTCCTGCATGGTCAAGCTGGTTTGATCCAGCGAAACGCCTGTGACGGGATAGTATGCTGGCAGATGCTGAATATTGGTCACATTGATCGTTTTTACTGCTTCATTGCCAAGCAAATCTTTGGCGTAGACCGTATACATGCCGTTATTTACGACACGGAACGAGTCTCCATCCAAAGCGGTTCCGTTCGCGGCGAAATACGCTTTGTCCCGATCGCCGCTTGCCCACTTTTTCACGGCCAGGTCGGTCAGGCCTGCTGTGAACGTAACCTTTATCGTGACATTTCCCGTCGTCGGCTGTGTCGGGGTTGCAGCGAGCGTGATGGTCGGTCCTTCGTGATCGATGTTGGTAATGTTGATCGTTTCGACCGATTCGTTGCCCGCATCGTCCTTCGCGTAGACCGTATAGGTTCCGTTTGCGTCTACCGTAAATGTATTGCCGGTCAAACTCGTTCCGTTCGCCGCAAAGTACGCGGCATTCTGGTCACCGCTCGCCCATTTTTGTTCAGCGATGCTGCCGTTGTCGGTGATGGTTGCTGTGATGGTTACGTCGCCGTTTGTCGGCTGCGTCGGACTTGCGACAAGGGCTATGGTTGGTCCGTCTTTATCGATGTTAGTGATGTCGATGGTTTTGACCGATTCGTTGCCCGCATCGTCCTTCGCGTAGACCGTATAGGTTCCGTTTGCGTCTACCGTAAATGTATTGCCGGTCAAGCTCGTTCCGTTCGCCGCAAAGTATGCGGCATTCTGGTCGCCGCTCGCCCATTTTTGTTCGGCGATGTTGCCGTTGTCGGTAATGGTTGCCGTAATGGTTACGTCGCTGTTTGTCGGCTGCGTCGGACTTGCAACAAGGGCTATGGTTGGTCCGTCTTTATCGATGTTAGTGATGGCGATGGTTTCGACCGATTCGTTGCCCGCATCGTCCTTCGCGTAGACCGTGTAGGTTCCGTTTGTGTCTACCGTAAATGTATTACCGGTCAAGCTCGTTCCGTTCGCCGCAAAGTATGCGGCATCCTGGTCACCGCTCGCCCATTTTTGTTCGGCGATGCTGCCGTTGTCGGTAATGGTTGCCGTGATCGTCACGTCACCATTCGACGGACCGGTTGGTGATGCGTCCAGTGTAATCGCTGGCGCAACTTTATCGATCGTACTAACCGGGATTTTTTCGACCGCTGTATTCCCTGCTGCGTCTTTGGCAAATACGGTGTACATGCCATTCGCCGAGACAGCGAACGTCGTTCCGGTAAAGCTCGTTCCATTTGCCGCAAAGTACGCAGCATCCTGATCCCCACTCGCCCATTTTTGCTCCGCGATGCTGCCGTTGTCGGTGATAGTTGCCGTAATGGTCACGTCACCGTTCGTCGGACCGGTCGGCGCTGCGCTCAATGTAATCGATGGTGCGTTCTTGTCAATGTTTCCGATGGCGATGGTTTTCACCGTCTCATTCCCTGCCGCGTCCTTGGCATAAACCGTATACGTCCCGTTCGCTGTCACGTCAAACGTCGTTCCGGTCAAGCTCGTCCCGTTCGCCGCAAAGTACGCGGCATTCTGATCCCCACTCGCCCATTTTTGTTCGGTGATGCTGCCGTTGTCGGTGATGGTCGCCGTGATCGTCACGTCACCATTCGTCGGATCGGTTGGTGATGCGTCCAGTACAATCGCTGGCGCGTTCTTGTCAATGTTTCCGATGGCGATGGTTTGCACCGTCGCGTTCCCTGCCGCGTCCTTGGCATAAACCGTATACGTCCCGTTCGTTGTCACGTCAAACGTCGTTCCGGTGAAGCTCGTCCCATTTGCCGCAAAGTAAGCCGCATTCTGATCCCCACTCGCCCATTTCTGCTCGGCGATGCTGCCGTTGTCGGTAATGGTTGCCGTAATCGTCACGTCACCGTTCGTCGGACCGGTCGGCGCTGCGCTCAATGTAATCGCTGGCGCAACTTTATCGATCGTACTAACCGGGATTTTTTCGACCGCTGTATTCCCTGCTGCATCTTTGGCAAATACGGTGTACGTGCCATTCGCCGAGACAGCGAACGTCGTTCCGGTAAAGCTTGTCCCGTTCGCCGCAAAGTACGCCGCATTCTGATCCCCACTCGCCCATTTCTGCTCCGCGATGCTGCCGTTGTCGGTAATGGTTGCCGTAATGGTCACGTCGCCGTTCGTCGGACCGGTCGGCGCCGCGCTCAATGTGATCGATGGCGCAACTTTATCGATCGTACTGACCGTAATGGTTTTCACTGCTGTATTCCCCGCTGCGTCTTTGGCGAATACCGTGTACGTTCCGTTCACCGCCGTAACGAAACTGCTTCCCGTAAGCGTTGTTCCGTTCGTTGCGAAATAGGCTGCGCTTTGTGTGCCGTTTGCCCACTTTTTCTCGGCGACGGTTCCATCATCTGTGATGGTCGCGGTAATCGTCACATCGCTGTTGGTCGGACCGACAGGCGATGCGCTCAGCGAAATCACCGGCGCGTTCTTGTCAATGTTTCCGATGGCGATGGTTTGCACCGTCTCGTTCCCTGCCGCGTCCTTGGCATAAACCGTATACGTCCCGTTCGCTGACACGTCAAACGTCGTTCCGGTCAAGCTCGTTCCATTCGCGGCAAAATAGGCGGCATTCTGATCTCCGCTCGCCCATTTCTTCGCGATGACGCCGCTGCCGCTGTCCGCGATCGTCGCCGTAACGGTGACATCCCCGGCCGTCGTTCCAACCGGCGACGCACTCAGCGTGATCGTCGGCGCAACTTTGTCAATGTTCGTCACATCGATGGTCTCTACAGCCGTGTTGCCCGCTTTGTCTTGGACAAAAACGGTATACGTATCGTTGGCAGTCGCGGCAAACGTCGTTCCTCCCAGCGCCGTGCCATTTGCCGAAAAATAAGCGGCATTCTGA
This sequence comes from Brevibacillus fluminis, assembly GCF_052072235.1. Lineage (GTDB taxonomy): Bacteria > Bacillota > Bacilli > Brevibacillales > Brevibacillaceae > Brevibacillus_D > Brevibacillus_D fluminis_A. The sequence goes on from NZ_CM125436.1 coordinate 4,726,894, forward strand.
TTCCCGTTCGCCCATTTCAGGCTCGCGACTCCGCTTCCCGTTTCCGTCGTCGAAATCGTGACCGTCACATCGCCGTTCGTCGGGGTCTGCGGGGCTGCCGTCAAGGAAAGCACCGGACTCGTCTTGTCGATCAGTACGCTTTTTCCGGATGAATCCTTGGAGGCTGTAACCGGCGTTCCTACTCCGCCTTGCAAATCCGTGTAATTGATCGTAAACCCGACTTTTCCTTCCGCCATCCCTGCATCAACAGGCACATGCGCCGTCCAGGTGATCTGATCACCGCTGGCGTCCACTTGCGCTGTCTTGCCATTGATCGTGACGGTCGGACTTGCCTGGAGCTGCTCACTCGCAGAGAATGTCAAGTTGATTTGATCGCCCGCTTTTGCAAACTGCGGATTGGACCCAGTGGAGGAAAGCTGCGTGTTTGTAATCTTGGGCAAAACGTTGACGTCTGCCGTGTATGGCTGATAATACTGATTTTTTGGCCATGAACCATATTTCTCCATAAAACCGGCAAGGGTAGCCCAGACCGCATCGTTGGGAACCGTGGAACCTTGCTGTACAGATACGCCATCGACAGAATAGCGATATGATTGCTGAAAGATGGGATCATCAAGCATGTAAAAATCACTAATTGTGACCCAAGTCGCGTCTGCAGGCACCTGGCCGGCATCGCTCGTGCTGCTGATCACCCCGTTGCGGCAGTACATGTAACGCAAGCCAGCGCTTAAAGTGGGATAATTCGGGTGGTAGTACCTTTCGACAGCCGCCCACTTCACCTTTGGCGGAAGACTGGCAGCTCCTCTCACCACCGTGCTGCCATCTTCGCTGTAAAAGTAGGAACTGACGGTCATTGGCCCTCTTTGTCCATTCATATCCGTATTAAAAATATCAAAATGATGCAAAAGCTCGGCTTGCACATCCGCCGCCGATGCGGTCTGCATCCTCCCGCCCAAACAGCCGCTGGCGAGCATTGCAATGATCAAAACGATGCGCAGCAACGATCTTTTTTGAAATACCCTTCCCACACGCATGCCTATCTTCCCCATCCCTTCTCGTTTCGTTCAATCTTCCGTTCGTTATGCCGACCTACACAAAAAGTACATGCTATCGTACATGCTATCCAAGTTACCTTGAACACCAAACATGTACCTCTCCCCAAAGGAGTATTTGTATGAAATACCCACCGTACCAACGCCAAAAAAGAAAGACCCGCTTCGTCTTCCAACGAAATGCGAGTCTTTCTTTTTTCACGGTCCATGCGAATAGGTTATCGCAGCGATACCACAAGCTCCTCCAGACGATCCCAGGTTTCCGTAATGCCTTGCTCCATTCCCATATCGAGAACGGTTTTGAGCGCTTCCGGAGATGCGTAGCGAGCACGGTTGATGAGCTTCGTGTTGCCTTCATACTCTTCAAAAATCAGGGTAATGTGCGACGACGGCATCCCTTCCGCTTCGTTGCCCTCCGCATCTGAGAAATAGTCGACATACACGATCTTCTCATTCTCGACGATTTCCTGATAGACGCCTTTGCCCCAAGATTCGAATCCGTAAAAATCCCCTTGGTTTTTATCAATGCACTTCATGCAGTAATGCCAAACCCCGCCTGGGCGAAAATCGATGTTGCATACGGTGAGCGTCCAGCCGCGTGGCCCCCACCAGTTTTTCAGATGCTCAGCCTCGGAAAACGCCTTGAACACCAGCTCGCGAGGTGCACGGAACACACGCTCCAGTGTCAATTCCTGCCCATCAACCTTGGTAATCATTTTGCTCGTCATCGCCAACCCCCTCCTGAGTGTGAGTGTTTACTTGTCCTTCTCCTCTTTTGCTTGCAGCTGCTGAAGATAACGCTCCAGATTGTCGAATCGTTCCTCCCACGTGCTGCGGTACGTTTCAAGCCATGCCTCCATCGCTAAAAACGGTTCAGCCCGGAGCTTGTAGTGCCGCCTGTTGGCATCGGCCTCCACCTCCACGATTCCTGCTTCAAGCAGGACGCGCAAATGCTTTGAGGCTTGCGGCTGGCGCAATTCTAACCGTCCCGCAATCTCCCCTACTGTGAGCGGGCCGTCACGCAGAAGCTCTACCATGCGAAAGCGGTTCGGTTCAGCCAAGGCGCTAAATGTTGTAGGGTCCATGACGTCGCTTTCCTTTTTTGAAGCGTTTCACCGCTTCATCATTTGTTACGGTTATCATTTGTTCTTTCTGAATTCAATATACCACGACAGGAATATTCTTGTAAAGGAATATTAGAAAAAAAATTTCCCCGCTTGATAAACATGCTGCGCCGGCATGTCATTCTTTTCCGTTTCATCCCGATCTATATCGATACAGATGACCTTTTTCAGATTGTAGAAAACCGCTCCCCCTTCTACAATGAGACTACAGGTTTTGGAAAAAACAGGATCGCGTAAAACAAGGGGTGATATGCCATGTACCAAATGACAAAAGAAGAGCTTGCCGCTTACTTGCGGCGAATCGGTATCTCCGACATGCACGAACCGACCAAGGATTACTTGTTTGCCCTGCACAAAGCCCATGTAGAAACCCTTGCGTGGCAATGCATCGATATTTTTGCCGGAAAACCCGCCGGGATGGATGCGGAAGAATCCATCCGGCTCATTCTGGAAGGGAGAAGCGGATATTGTTTCCAGTTGAACGGAGCGTTCAGCTCGCTTCTCCGTTCCCTGGGATACAACGTTTCGATGCATCGGGCAGGCGTCCAGCCGCTCGGGGCCGAGCCGCGCATCAATTCGTTCCACCTTGGCCTGACCGTCAACCTGGCCGGTGCAGATCAGGAGGAAGACCGCTGGATTGTCGATGTGGGGCTTGGTGACATGCCTTACGAGCCTCTTCCACTGCGTTTCGGCACGTATGAGCATGCTCCGCTGCGCTACAAGGTAATGGAATCGGGCGTAGCCGCCAATGGCTGGCGCTTGGAACACGACCCGCTCGCTAATTATGCAGGCGTTGATTTTGCCCCTGACATTGTGGAGTCATTGGAAGAATTCAAGCCAAAGCATGCGTATTACAGCCACCATGCCGAGTCGCCCTGGATCAATCTGTTTCTCATCCGCCACCGGCATGCGACCGGCAGCAATGAGTTGAGAGGCTGCGTCTGGAGCAAGCGTGACCAGGATGGCGTCCACAAGACCGAGCTGCAGACGAAATCGCAGTGGCTGGCTGTTCTGGGCGATGTTTTCGGCGAGCATCTCGTCGCCTATAGCGATCTGGAAAAGGATGAGCTGTGGAAGCGGGTGTCCCACGCTCATGAGGAGTGGAAAAAGCAAAGGCGCAAAACGTGTGAGCGGCGCGGGTATTCCCGCGCCTCACTTCGAACCGGCCCCCGCGCCTCACAGGCATGGAATGCCTCCCTATGAGGGTAAAAACCCTTCCAAAGAAAAGAAACAGCGGCAGTCTTGGGATTCGTCTCTCTCCAAGCTACCGCTGTTCTCCTTGACTTACTACCTTATATGTTCGTCTCTCCGGTTGGCTGAGCCGCTCTATCACTTGTTCCATCACCGCGTCCCTCACCCTGCGCTCTCTTTACCGAGCGCAGCGCAAACAGAAAATACACGATCGACGCAAGCAACACATACGTCCACAAGCGCTGTACAATCGGCGCTCCCCACACGTCGGTCAGCACGAGCAGCGACGGCGCGGTCAGCGTCACCCACGACTGGACGAACGCGACTTTTCCGATGTACCCGTCAATCCGTTTCCCAAGCGCATTGCCGAGAAAGAACAGCAGCCACAAAAATGCCCACATAAACCACGTCAGCGAGCTTACGGTATCTTTGAAATGAAGAGCTGCGACCACCGCGTACACGACGGCGATAACCGATACCCACAACGAAAACCAGCCCAGACCGTTCCCTGCGAGCCCCATGCACGCCGTGAAACCGACATACAGATAGGTCAAGCCGAACAAAAAGGTTGCGGCGTACCCGTAGACCGTCCAGTTGGCTTGGTCAGATACCACGATCAAGTAAAACGGGATAACGATCTGCAGGAAACCGACAAAAAGATTAAACACGCCGACGCTCTTGCCGTTTGCTCTGCCCATTAAAACCAAGCTGTTTAAAAAAAGCGCCGCCCCCGACAGCAGCAAGCCTACCTGTCCCATACTGATTCCCTTCTCCCGCCATCATAGTTTACGTTCGCCGAAAAAAAGAAAAAGCAGTTCCATCTTGGAAAGAGGAATTGCTTTTTCAAAAGCGTTTCCGGCGATCAAGCCATTATAAAACGATGCTCACGATGATTCCCGACAAGATGCTGACCAGCGTGGCGCCATACAGCAGCTTCAAACCAAAGCGCGCCACTACGTTCCCTTGCTTCTCGTTCAGCCCTTTCACCGCTCCCGCAATGATCCCGATGGACGAGAAATTGGCAAACGAAACGAGGAAGACGGAAATGATCCCGAGCGCGCGCGGGCTGAAGGTGGACGCGATTTTGGTCAAGTCCATCATCGCCACGAACTCATTGGTGATCAGCTTGGTCGCCATGATGCCGCCGGCTGAAACAGCCTCCGCCGTCGGGATGCCCATGATGATCGCGATTGGCGCGAAAATGTAGCCCATGATCGTTTGGAACGAGATGCCGAAAATCAGCTCGAACGTATGGTTGATCGCCGCCATCAAAGCGACGAACCCGATCAGCATGGCGCCGACGATAATCGCGACCTTGAATCCGTCCATAATGTACTCGCCGAGCATTTCAAAGAAGGTTTGCTTCTCTTCATCCTGCACGATCAAAATATCTTCGCGATCATCGACCGTGTACGGATTGATGATCGAGGAAATGATGAAGCCCCCGAACAGGTTGATGACGATTGCCGTCACCACGTATTTCGGCTCGATCATCGTCATGTAAGCGCCGACGATCGACATCGAGACGGTGGACATGGCGGACGCGCACAGTGTATACAGCCGATGCGCAGGCAGCGCACCCAGCTGCTTTTTCACCGTGATGAATACTTCCGACTGCCCGACCATCGCGGACGCAATCGCGTTATACGACTCCAGCTTGCCCATGCCGTTGATCTTGCTGAGCAAGAGGCCGATCCCTTTCATGAGAAACGGGAGAATTTTGAGGTGCTGGAAAATCCCGATCAAAACCGAAATGAAGACGATCGGCAGCAGCACGTTGAGGAAAAACGGGGACGCCCCTTCGTTGGCGATTCCGCCAAACACGAACGATACCCCTTCATTGGCGTATTTCAGCAATTGGCTGAACACCTCGGCGATCCCCTGGATCAAGATCAGCCCAAATTGGGTATTCAAGAGCAGCCCTGCCAAGGCGATTTGGATTACGACCATGATCAAAAGCGGTTTTACCTTAATCTTTTTCCGATCACTGCTCGCAAGCAAGGCCAGGGCAAACACAATCAGCAATCCAGCTATCGATAGTAAGTAACTCATGTTGCCTCCACTTGGATGCTATCCACTCTTTGTTTTATGATTCCGCTTTTTAGAAAACCTTTATTTCAGGAGATCCTTGGACGAGAAATACCCGGGCAGCAGCTCCTCAATCGAAGTTTCCACCACGTCCCCTTTTAGATTTGCCAAAAACACGCGCGTATTTTCGGTCGCGAACTCGGCGAGCACTTGCCGGCACGCGCCGCATGGAGAAATCGGTCCGTCTGTATCGCCTACGACGGCAATCGCTTCAATCTCCGATTCCCCTTCGGACACGGCTTTGAAAATCGCCGTCCGCTCCGCGCAATTGCTTAACCCGTACGAAGCGTTTTCTACGTTGCAGCCCAGATACAGCCGTTTGTTTTTGGTGATCAGCGCCGCACCGACCTGAAAGTTGGAATACGGAGTATAGGCTTGCTTGCGCGCCTCGATCGCCTGATTGACCAGCATGTTGATATCCATCGTTAACTCCACCCAGTCTTGCGTCAATTTTGAGCGCAGGAAATAAGGGACCCGCATATCGCGGCCTTCCCGATTCCCTGCTGTTGCTTGCGCCTAGTATTCGGAAGTAGATGTCAGACCTTTCATGATCGACACGCCGGAACTCGCTCCGATGCGGGTCGCTCCCGCTTCAACCATAGCCAGTGCGTCTTCCAAACTGCGAACGCCGCCGGACGCTTTCACGCCCGCTTTTTGCCCGACGGTTTTTCTCATCAGCGCGACGTCTTCCACAGTCGCTCCGCCCGTAGAAAAGCCTGTGGATGTCTTGACGAAATCAGCGCCCGCTTGCACGGAGAGCTGGCTCGCCTTTTCAATCTCCTCTTTGGTCAACAGCGCGGTTTCCAAAATCACCTTGGTCAGTGCTTTCCCTTTTGCCGCCTCGACAACCGCCCTGATGTCGGCTTCGACGAGATCGTACTTTTTGTCTTTCAGCGCGCCGACGTTGATCACCATGTCAACCTCGGTCGCCCCGTTTGCGATCGCATTCGTCGTTTCGAATGCTTTCACCTCTGTCGTGGTCGCTCCCAGCGGGAAGCCGATCACGGTGCAAACTTTCACTTGCGGCGTGTCTTTCAATACCTCTGCGGCGGTTTTCACCCATGTCGGGTTCACGCAAACAGAGGCAAACTGATACGTCTTCGCTTCCTCCGCCAGTTTCACGATCTCCTCTTCGGTTGCCGTCGCTTTCAACAACGTGTGGTCAATCATTCTCGCCAAATCAACGTTCATGTGTATTCATCCTTTCCCCTGGGCACTTTTTATTGAATTTCTTTATAAATCAGCGTAGGTGCTGCCACTTTTTCGTTGACGATCCTGTATGCGCCGTAGACTTTTTCCATGACCTCCGCCACATCTTCCGTGTTGCTGTGGATGGTGACCAATGCTTCTCCCGCTTGCACGGCGTCGCCGACTTTTTTGTGGAGCACGATGCCGACCGCCAGATCGATCTGGGATTCCTTCGTTGCGCGTCCTGCGCCCAGCATCATCGCGGCGATGCCCACCTCTTCAGCCGTAATCGCCGAAATGTAGCCCGCCTGCTTCGCCGGCACTTCGATCAAATAGCGAGCGGTTGGCAGCTTGGACGGATCATCCACGACGGAAGCGTCTCCGCCCTGCGAGGACAAGAATGTTTTGAAGGCTTCCAGCGCTTTGCCGTTCTTCATCACTTCTTCGAGCATCGCCCGCGCCTCTTCAAGCGATTGTGCTTTCCCTGCCAGCATCACCATGTGGCTGCCGAGAGCCAGGCTCAGCTCATGCAAATCTTGCGGCCCTTTTCCTTGCAAGGTGTCGATCGCTTCCTTCACTTCCAGCGCATTGCCGATCGCGAAGCCCAAAGGCTGGCTCATATCGGAGATAATCGCTTTCGTTTTGCGTCCAACGCCGTTGCCGATGTCCACCATGGCTTTTGCCAGCTCTTCTGCATCTTCCAGGCTTTTCATGAAAGCGCCGCTTCCGGTTTTCACGTCGAGCACGATCGCATCCGCGCCCGCCGCGATCTTTTTGCTCATGATGGAGCTTGCGATCAGCGGAATCGAGTCGACCGTTGCCGTCACATCGCGCAGCGCATACAGCTTTTTATCCGCTGGCGTGAGGTTGGCGCTTTGGCCGATGACCGCGATCTTGTTCGTATTGACCAGTTTGATGAACTCTTCGTTCGTAATTTCAACGTGGAATCCGGGTACGGCTTCCAGCTTGTCGATGGTTCCGCCGGTATGGCCGAGCCCGCGTCCGGACATCTTGGCGACAGGAACGCCGAGTGCCGCGACAAGCGGAGCCAACACGAGAGTGGTCGTGTCGCCGACGCCACCGGTGCTGTGTTTGTCCACCTTGATCCCGTCAATTTGGGAAAGATCGATCTGGTCGCCCGACTGCACCATCGCTTCCGTCAAATAAACCCGCTCTGCCTGGGTCATTCCCTGGAAGTATACAGCCATGGCAAAAGCGGACATTTGATAGTCAGGAATGTCGCCGTTCGTATAGCCTTTGATCAAAAACTGAATTTCTTGTTGGGTCAACTCATGACCGTTCCGCTTTTTTTCGATGACATCAACCATTCTCATGCTAACGCCCTCCAGCATTTATGATCAGTAAGCGTTAACGCTTACAATTCAGGAAAATCGCACACCTAGAAACTTTACGAGGAAAACTATAACACACGATTTGAACAAATGTAAATTATAATCCGAACAAATGTAAAGCAACGCCCAACAGTTGGAAAATCATGGCAGCACGCGATGCAAGGGAATACGAAAAAATCCCAATCTCTCACTGAATATCATGGGAAATTGGGATGGAATTATGCAGCAGGGAAGGAAAAATCTACCCTCACGCGATCGCTCGGCGGTTTGGTCGGCACGCTTCCTTATGTGGAGCGGTTTCTCTCCTTGTCGAGCAAAAATTGCGCCGTGTATTGGTCGGTAATCAACACATTCGCATACCCGCCCCTGAGTGCGCCATAAATTCCTTCGATTTTTTGCGGACCCCCGGCCACGAGAATGGAATACTCCTTTTTCTTGAACTCATCCAGCTCGATGCCCAGCGTCCGTTCATTCAGGCTTTCATTGCAAATGTTTCCGTCCATATCGAAAAACCGGGAGCAGATGTCGCCAACCGCTTTGGCATACAGCATTTCCATATCTTGCTCGGTGAAATAACCGAGCTGGAACAAGAGCGATTCCGACATGATCGGCCCACAGGTGAACATCGCGATATTTGCCTGCTTCCCCATCTCGAGGACTTTGCGGATGTGGCGGTCCGCCTCCATCGCCTGCTTGACCACAACATGGTCGACGATCGCCGGCAGCGGCAAATAGAGCGGGGCCGTGTTGAAAGCCTTTCCAAAATGATAAAGAATTTCAGATGCGTACGTGTGCGTCTCCAGGTGGCTGACGCCGCCTTTCAATTGGACGACCTTCACATCGTTGACGAACTTTTGCTTCAGCTCGATGGCGACATGATACAGCGTCGTGCCCCACGTCACCCCGATGATGTCACCATCCTTCACGATTTCCATGAGGTATGCCGCCGCTTTTTCGCCAATGAAATTTTTGATGATGTTGTTCTCGTACTGCGGGATCGAAACCACGATCGCTTTTTTCAACCCGAACTTTTGTTCAAGTTCATTTGACAAATTTTGAATATCCCCTGCCGCATCCCTGATCTGGATTTGCACGATCCCTTCATTTTTGGCGGTTTGCAAAAGCCTCGATACGGTCGGCCGGGACACGCCCAGACGCTTGGCGATCTCATGCTGGTTATAATCAAGCAAGTAATAAAGCTTGGCAGCCTCGATTACTTTGTTCAATTTATCCGTCTCCATACAATTCCCCTATGAAAAAAAGTCATATTAAATTATTTTATCAAAATCATTTTGGCTGGATACAGCGAAGTTTATGAAATTATGTAAAAGTTCCAGAGAAAAATATTTCCGTTTTCGAAAAATACTCTTGTGCAATGGTCGTGAATAAGGTTACTATGTTAGTGGTAACCACATAGAATGATTTCGAAATTCGCAGGAAAGGAGGTTGCTTTGTATGAATTTTCGTGTATATATGTTGGCCATCGCTTCGTTTGTCGTCGGCATGGTTGAGCTGATCATCGGCGGCATCTTGGATCAGGTGGCAAGCCAGTTTGACATCTCCATCAGTCAGGCGGGCGAACTGATCACGGTCTTTTCTTTGGTATTTGCGATCGCCTCCCCGATTTTGCTCACGCTGACCGCCAAAATCGAGCGAAAAGCCTTATGCTTATGGACGCTGCTGATCTTTTTATGCGGCAATATCGTCGCGTATTTCAGCCCTGTTTTTTCCATGCTGATGATCTCCCGCATCATCTCGGCAGCGAGCGGCTCGCTTTTGATCATCCTTTGCGTGACGATGGCTTCCAGCCTCGTGAAGGAGGAGTTCCGCGCCCGTGCGATCGGCGTGATTTTCATGGGAATCAGCGCCTCCCTGGTGTTGGGCATCCCGATCGGACTGGTCATCGGTACCCATTTCGGCTGGCGAGTGATTTTCCTGTTGATTTCGATCCTGACGCTGCTTTCCATGTTAGGCATTTACGCCTTTATGGATAAAATGGAACCAAAGCCTGTCATTCCTTTGCGCCAACAGCTGCGTACCTTAAAAAACGCCAAAATGCTGTCGGCGCAGCTCACCTCGCTGTTTTTCCTGACGGGGCATTTGACGCTGTACGCGTACTTGACGCCTTTCTTGCAAAGCACGCTGCATATCAATGCGACCTGGATCAGCTTGTTTTACTTCCTGTTCGGGATCTCCGCCGTGCTGGGCGGCGGAATCGGCGGCTGGACAGCGGACAAATGGGGGTCGAAGAAAAGCATTTTGGTCATCGTCTCACTCTTTACGCTGATCCTGTTCCTCTTGCCGACCGTTACGTTTTCGATGCCCCTTTTCATTCTGGTCATGATGATCTGGAGCGCGTTGAGCTGGGCGCTCACGCCAGCACAGCAATCGTATCTGATCGAAACGGCTCCGGAAACGTCCGACATCCAGCAAGGGCTTAACAATTCTGCGCTGCACCTGGGGATTGCGCTCGGTTCTTCCATCGGCGGATTCGTCATCAACGAGTATTCCGTCTCGCATAACGCGGTCGTCGGCGGCCTGATCACGCTGCTCGCCCTGCTGTGCGCATGGTTTTCCATCACCCGCACATCCCCATCCAAGGCGCGGGAGCATGCATCGTAACGTCATTCAATCCATTTCAAGGAGGTGTACATGGTCGCGCGCAGGCATTGCTTTCCTTCACGCGGCCATACCATTATGAGCGTTCATATCAATGCGAAACAAGGCGAAATCGCCGAAAGCATCCTGCTGCCGGGTGACCCGCTCCGCGCCAAATACATTGCGGAGACGTTTCTGGAAAATGCCGCGTGCTACAATACCGTGCGCGGGATGCTCGGCTTTACCGGCACATACAAAGGGAAACGGATTTCCGTGCAAGGGACAGGCATGGGCCTTCCGTCGATCTCGATTTATGTCAATGAGCTGATCCGCGAATACGGCGTGAAAAATTTGATCCGCGTCGGCTCCTGCGGCGCGATTCAAAAAGACATCAAGGTGCGCGATGTGATTCTCGCGATGACCTCCTCCACCGATTCGAATATCAACCGCAACAACTTCCCGGGATTCGACTATGCGCCATGCGCGGACTTTGCCCTCTTGCAAAAAGCGTATCAGACCGGCATGGACAACAAGATGCCGATTCGCGTCGGGAATGTGCTGTCGGCGGACGTGTTCTACCGCGACAGCATGGAAATGGTCGAGAAGCTGGGGACTTACGGCGTGCTGGCTGTCGAGATGGAAACGACCGCCTTGTATACGCTGGCCGCAAAATACGGCGCGCATGCCCTGTCGATCCTGACGGTGAGCGACCATATTTTCACCGGCGAGGAAACGACGGCGGAAGAACGCCAAACCACGTTCAACGATATGATCGTTATGGCGCTGGATGCGTTGAGCAAGGAATAGGAATCGTCTGTTGCGAGAAAAAAGCCCGTTCAACCACGAAACATCTGTGTGGTAAAACGGGCTTTTGTTTTTTTGCCTGGCGGTTAGTGTTACGACGACACGTGAGCCGATGCGCCCGCTTTCCTGCTGCTGCGCGACCACACGACGACGGGGACGAGCAACAGCGCGAGAAAGCCTCCGCCAAGCGCCAGGGTGGCATAGCTGGAATGGGCGACGACCATGCCGGAAAGCGCGCCGCCGGATGCTCCGGCCAGCGCAATCAAGACATCGATCGTTCCTTGCGTCTTGGCGCGGGTTAACGGATCGGTCGAATCGACGATGATCGCGGTCCCGCTGATCAGTCCGAAATTCCAGCCGAGCCCAAGCAGCGCCAGCGCCGCGATCAACAATGGCAAAGAATCGGCAGGGGCAAAAGCGGCGGTGATCCCGGCAGCAAGCAAGATCCCGCCGGACGCATACGACATCGTCATGCGACCGATCTTGTCGACGAGAGCGCCGGTCAAAAGCGACGGCAAGTACATCGCACCGATATGGATGCCGATGACCAGGCCGACGTCTCCAAGCCCGTGCCCGTGATGCTTCATATGAACCGGCGTCATCGTCATGATGGCGACCATGACGATTTGGGTCAGGATCATGACGGTGGCACCGACGATGATCCCGCGTTTGTTGCCGGACAGCGTGCCAGCATGCTGCGCGGCGGCCTGGCCCTTTTGGTCCGCTTTCTGCGCTTCTGCGATGGCTTTTGCAATAACCAGCGGGTCTGGCCGGAGGAACAGCGCAAAGACGAGACCCGCCAACAGGAAGGCGGCCGCTCCTAAAATGAACGGACCGGCAAGAGCCGGGATGCCGAGCGAAGTGGCGAATCGCCCCATGACCTCAACGAGGTTCGGGCCCGCTACAGCCCCAAACGTCGTCGAGACCATGGCGACGCTGACCGCTTTCGCCCGCTGTGTCGGCTGCGCCAGGTCTGTCCCCGCATAGCGCGCTTGCAGGTTGGTCGCTGTGCCTGCGCCGTACACAAGCAGCGAGGCGAACAGCAGCCAGACATTGTTCATGACCGCCGCGAGAATCACGCCGACCGCCCCGATGCCGCCAGCGAAAAATCCTGCCGAGAGTCCCAGGCGGCGCCCCGCCTTGTGGGAGAGCCGCCCGACGAGCAGTGCGGCCGCAGCGGAACCAAGCGTGAGCAGTGCAGACGGAATTCCTGCATAGCTTTCCGTCCCCAGCATCTCCTGTGCGAGGAGCGCTCCGACCGTGACGCCTGCGGCAAGTCCGGCTCCGCCAAAAATTTGGGAAATCACGATGATCAGCAGCGTCCGCTTGTACAGCCGCTGCTGCTTTTCCGGTGAATCGATGTACCGCTGTGCAATCGATGGTTGGCTTTTGATCGCCTCGGCATTCGGTGCATGCGACATGACGTATGAACCGCCCTTCTGTTTTAGGATAAACGATCGAACATTTCGATTGATGGAATCGGAGCCATTCTATCCGCATTTCTCAGAAGTGTCAATCGATTCGAAACCTTCGTGACGGATTGTCATTCCAGTGGTACAATATAGTCAGAAATTTACAAATAATGAACAAAGGAGAAAAGCCGATGCAGGAAAGCGCAGCAAAAGCGATTCAAGATACGTATCCTGACGATTTTGCCTGGTGTTACGGCTGCGGCCGACTCAATGAAGACGGGCATCATTTCCGGACAAGCTGGGAAGGCGAACGAACGGTGACGATCTATACGCCCGAGCAGAAGCACATGGGGATTCCAGGGTTCGTCTATGGCGGACTGATCGCCTCATTGATCGATTGCCATGGAACCAGTTCTGCCGCACTGGCGCTGCACCGCAAAAACGGGCATGAAATCGGTGACGGTGCGGAACCGCCCCGATTTGTCACGGCCACGTTGAATGTGGAATTTCTGAAACCGACGCCACAGGACGTTCCGCTCAAAGTGCTGGGCACCGTGGAAGAAATCCATCCGAAGCGATGGAAGGTTCATTCCGAAGTGTTTGCCGGCGATACCCTCTGCGCCCGCGGGGAAGTCGTCGCGGTAGTGATGCCGAGCACATTCATCACCAAAAATGGGTAAAAAAAAGAGAAATCATCTGCGGATGGTTTCTCTTTTTATTGTATCGTTCGCACTATCACGGTCTGGTTCCATCGCTTCCGGTATTCACCATAATCTGCGCCACCTGACTAAGCCGGCCGTAAAAAAGGTCGCGGCCCATTCCGTCCAGCCCGATCTCATCCATGGCTTCCTTCATGCAGGCCAACCAGGCCACCGCTCGTTCCGGCGTGATCGGGAACGGCATGTGGCGCATGCGCATGGCGGGTGGGCCGAATTCATCGCTGTATAAGGTCGGCCCGCCGAGAAATTGCGTCAAAAACATTCGCTGTTTCCGCATGATCTCCGCCATCTCGCCTTCGAACAGCGGAGCCAGGTCCGGATGCCGATACACGCGCGGGTAAAAAGCCTGTACCAATCGCGATACCGTCTCCTCTCCTCCAACCAACTGGTAAAGCGTCGTCGTATGCGCTGGCATTTCCATATGTGCACCTCTTCTTTACTTTATTCTCTTATCGTTACTCTACCGCACGGGACGCCGTTTTGTCTGTGATCAGGATCACTCGTTTTGTTTTACCATGCCGGCACACATGCGCCAGCTCCTCAAGACCCCGTCCCGCCACAATTTTCTTTTCTGTCACATCGTGTGTGATTTACCTCACATCCTCCTCCGATTTTTCTCTTTATACTCAAGGCGAAATCAGAAAACGAGGAGTGATGGTCTCATGTTTTGCTACCAATGCGAACAGACTCCAACAGGTGGTTGCAAGGTTGTTGGCGTTTGTGGAAAGAACGAAGAGCTTGCAAGTATTCAGGACACTATCATTTTTGCGCTGAAAGGCATCGCTGCTTATGCGACCCATGCCCGACAGCTTGGATATATCGATCCAGAAGTGGATGGCATTACACAGGAAGCGCTCTATTTCACCTTGACCAACGTTAATTTTAATCTGGACGAACACTTGGCAATGGCGATGAAGGTGGGAAAAGCAGCGATCAAAGTGATGGAGCTGCTGGATCGGGCGCATACGGAACATTTCGGCGTCCCACAACCGATTACGGTAACACAAAACAAAATTGAAGGAAAATGCATCGTCGTTACTGGTCACAACCTGTTTGCCCTGGAAGAGCTGTTGAAACAGACGGAAGGCAAAGGAATCAACATCTACACCCATTCCGAGATGCTGCCTGCCCATGGCTACCCTGAACTGCGGAAGTATCCTCATCTGAAAGGAAACATCGGCAAGGCGTGGTACGACCAAAGACGGCTGTTTGAAGAATTCCCGGGCGCGATTTTGGCGACGACCAACTGCGTCATGCCGATCAAAGGCAGCTATGCCGACCGCTTCTTCTCGTATGACATTGCCGGCCTGGAGCATGTGACCAAGATCGAGAACGACGACTTTACCCCGCTGATCGAAAAGGCGCTCGCGCTTCCCGAAGCTTCGATCGAATCGACGCAAACGCTATCGACCGGCTTCCATCATGAAACCGTGCTGGGTATCGCACCTGAAATCATTCAAGCCGTGAAGGCAGGCAATATCAAGCGCTTCTTCGTCATCGCCGGCTGCGACGCTCCGGGCAAAGGCGGCGACTATTACCGCGAATTGGCAACATCGCTGCCGCCAGAAACGGTCATTCTCACGACATCCTGTGGCAAATTCCGGTTCAACGATGTCGATTACGGCACCGTGCCGGGCACCACTATCCCTCGCTATATCGATTTGGGGCAATGCAACAACTCCGTATCGACGATCAAAATCGCCGCTGCACTCGCAGAAGCGTTCGAGTGCGAGGTCAATGAATTGCCTGTCAGCATCGTGCTTTCCTGGTTTGAACAAAAAGCGGTAGCCATCCTGCTCGGCTTGTTCAGCCTCGGCATCAAAGACATCCGCATCGGGCCGAAATTGCCGGAGTTCATTCAACCAGGGGTGCTGCAAGTGCTGCAAGACTTGTTTGCGATCAAACTGATTGGCGACGCGCAGACAGATATGCAAGAAATGCTCGGGGCTGCGGCTCACTAAGAACAGCTGAAAAACATTTGGCATATGCAACTTTTGCCAAATGTTTTTTTATTTCCTACAATCATACTAAGCACTGACATCTGATCAGGAGGAATGCACATGCATCCCAAACACGTCCCCCTGCACAACCGGCACCTGTACTCGACCGGTGCCATGGTGCTGCCTGAGGCAGTCACGCTGCCTGAACGTCCGGCCGGCTACGACCGCGTGGCACAGATGGTCATGTCCGGAAAGCTGGCGGAACCGGAGCAAATCGTGTCGGCATGCGAAGCGTTTTGGAACGGGCTTGTGGAGTGGGCAGCAGCGCACGGGTATCAGATTGATTCCGAGCGGATTCCGTTTTAATGAAGCGAAGACCCCTTGTATGGTACGAGGGGTCTTTGCTTTTTCATTTTCAGCACAGCGCTTCTATTTCGCGGAAGCTTCCCACTTGGCAACTTCCTCCCGCACACGCGGTGCCACCTCGGTACCCAAGAGGCGAATCGCGTTCATCACGTGCTCATGCGGCATCGTGCCGACAGGAACGTGCAGCATAAACCGCGTGATGCCCACCTGTTTGCGCAGATGGATGATCTTCTCGGCAACGGTTTTCGGATCGCCCACGTACAGCGCGCCCTCAAAGCTGCGCGCCGCGTCAAAGCTGGAACGGTCGTAATGCCCCCAGCCGCGCTCGCGGCCCAGCACGTTCATCGCTTGCTGGGTCGATGGGAAGAACGTGTCGGCAGCCGTCTGCGTGTCTTCCGCAATGAAGCCGTGCGAATGCGACGCAACGCGCAGCGTGGACGGATCATGTCCGGCCTGGGCTGCCGCTCTTTTGTACAGCTCGACAAGCGGGGCAAACTGCACCGGCCGCCCGCCAATAATCGCAAGCACAAGCGGCAAGCCCAGGATGCCTGCGCGGATGGCAGATTGCGCATTTCCGCCGCTGCCAATCCAGACAGGCAGCGGATTCTGGACCGGCCGCGGGTAAACCCCCAGATTGTGAATCGCCGGTCGATGCTTGCCCGTCCACGTCACTTTTTCCGACTCGCGAATTTTCAAAAGCAGCGCCAGCTTCTCGTCAAACAGCTCGTCATAATCGTCCAGGTCATAGCCGAATAACGGAAACGACTCGATGAAGGAGCCGCGTCCCGCCATAATTTCCGCTCGCCCGTTCGATACGGCATCAAGCGTCGCAAAATCTTGGAAAACACGCACCGGATCGGCGGACGAAAGCACCGTCACGGCGCTTGTCAGCCGAATCCGTTTCGTCTGTGTGGCTGCAGCTGCCAGCACGATCGCAGGCGAGGATGCCGCATAATCTTTGCGGTGGTGCTCCCCGACGCCAAAGACGTCGAGCCCGACCTGATCCGCCAGTACAATCTCCTCGACCACTTCGCGCAGGCGCTGCGCATGGCTGATGACTTCACCGGTCTGGACATCGGGTGTGGTTTCTACAAATGTGCTGAGGCCTATTTCCATGTGGTTGTGCTCCTTTTGGGCAGTTGTTTTTGCGGTATTTTGCAGTGGACTTTTCCCTTGGGGGAAAGTGTACAGTAGAAATGGAACAAAGTAGCGAATCGAGATATATGTAGGAGGTGTCTTCTTGCTGTCGATTGGAGAATTCTCCAAGATATGTGAAGTCTCTACAAAAACGCTTCGCTATTACGATGAAATGGGCTTACTCACTCCGGATGAGATTAACCCGGAAAACGGCTATCGCTATTATTCCATCCGGCAGTTAAAAAGAATGCTTTTTATCAACCGTTTGAAATCTTACCATTTTTCTTTGGAAGAAATCAAAACCATTCTGGAATGGGAAGCGGATCAAGCAGAAGAGAAGCTTCGTTCTGCCCTTATTCGCAAGAGGCATGAAATCCAGGAAAAACGGAATGCTCTTGATGATACCTTGAAACAAATGAGCGGCGATATTTTACAGGTAGAGAAAGGCATTTCCATTATGTCATACCTTGACCAAATCGATGTACAACTTGTTGAAACCAAGCCGATGACTCTCCTTTCAATCCGTCAAAGGATGAGCAGGGATGACTATGCTGCAGGGTATGAAAAGCATTTTGGCAGGCTGTATGAAAAGATTGCGAATGAAAAACTCACCTTGCTTGGTACGCCAATGACTTTTTATCACAGCCAGGAATACGATCCTGCCGGCAATGATACAGAGTTTGCCATCCCGATAAAAGAGAGGGTAAAAGGAACGCGAGATGTACCTGGCGAACTGTGCGCGCGTTCGGTTTTACAAGGTTCCTATCAAGAATTGACATCGGTATACGCCAAGCTGAGGGAATGGACGGAACATGAAGGATACGAGTTGGTGAAATCGCCCTATGAAGTATATGTAACGGACCATCGTCAAGCCGCCGTTCCCGAGGACATTGTTACGGAGGTGTATTTTCCTGTAAAGAAAAAATAGCCGCTCATGAAACAAAAACGCATTGCAGGAGGTAGTTATCATGCAAAGAAACTACTGGCCAACCACTGAATGGCAATCCGCAGACCCGGCAGCCTTGGGAATGGACCATGAAAAGCTTTCACAGCTTGAACCGGTGATAAAATCCGCGTACAGCAATTGTACCGGCATTGTTGTAGTGAGAAATGGATATGTGGCGTACGAAAGATATGATCACGGCTATGGCCCGGATGATGCGCTCCATGTGGCGTCTGTAACGAAAAGCGTCTTGTCTGCCCTCATTGGCATTGCCATCGATGCAGGATGTATACAAAGCGTAGACCAGAAGGCGCTTGATTTTTTCCCCGAATACGTTCCCGCTGCTGCAGATCGGCAGAAACGCGACATCACCATACGCCATCTTCTCACCATGACCGCCCCTTACCCTTTTGAAGACTGGCAAGAACCGCTGGACAAGATGTGTATGCAGCCCGACTGGGTAACGTATACGCTTGATAGGCTGGGCCAAAAAGGGACGATTGGAACGTTTAAATACTCCACCGCAGGGGCCCATCTGCTTTCAGCGATCATCACTCGCAGCACAGGAAAAAGTGCCCGTGCGTTTGCCAACGAACGTTTATTTGCTCCCATCGGCATGAAGCAAATCCCGGATTATGAAATGGAATCATTCGGATTTGAGGATTTATTCGGGAAAAGGTTAGGGGATGGGTGAAAGACCCAAACAACAACTCCACAGGAGGATGGGGGCTGACGCTGACTCCCCGTGATATGGCGCGTTTTGGCTTTCTCTATCTGAACGGCGGCATGTGGGACAATCATCAGGTGATCCCGAAGGCATGGATTGACGAATCTACCGCCATGAACCACCATCATTACGGATATTTATGGTGGTTACGCGAAGAGGGCGGCGTTTTTGCATACCTAGCAATGGGCGATGGCGGTAACGTCATTTGCTGCATTCCAGAAAAAGACCTGGTCGTCGCAATTGCATCTGAATTCGTCATGGCTCCTCGCGATCGGTGGACATTGATCAAAGAGTGGGTGATTCCGGCTGTGAGAGGCTGACTGGCGATCGAAGATTTTGGTACCGAAAAGGAGCTGCCCGCTTTGAAAAGAGGCAGCTCCTTTTTGGATTCCGGTTGGTGATCAGGCTGAACGGTGCTTGATTAACCAACCATTTTAGCTATGAAAATCCAGTCCCGACTTCACTTCTTTCACATACCCCGCCCGGATGACGAAATCTCCGAAATGCTCGCCTTCCTCCCGTTCCTTCGCGTAACGGTTCAAGATCGGCCGCAGCTCCGCCAAAATTTCCGCCTCTCCGATGTTTTCGCGATACAGCTTGTTCAAGCGATGGCCGGTGAAACTGCCGCCCAAATACATGTTGTACTTGCCGACTGCCTTCCCGATAAAGGAGATTTCCGCCAGGGCAGGTCTCGCGCATCCGTTGGGGCAGCCTGTCATGCGAATGACGATCTCCTCATCGCGCAAGCCCGCCTCATCCAAGATCAGCTCGAGCTTATCCAGCAGCGTCGGCAAATAGCGCTCCGACTCGGCCATCGCCAATCCGCATGTCGGCAACGAAACGCAGGCCATGGAGTTTCTTCGCAGCGCGGAATAGGAAGCGCCGTCGGTAAGCCCATATTGTTGAATGAGCTGTTCGATTTCCTGTTTCTTTTCGCCGGTGACATTCCCGATGATGAGGTTCTGATTCGGCGTCAGGCGGAAATCACCGGTATGCACCTTGGCGATTTCCCGCAGGCCCGCCATCAAACGGTAGTTGTCCTCGTCCTTCACGCGGCCATTTTGAATGAAAAGGGTAAAATGCCAGTTGTCGTCGCTCCCTTTCACCCAGCCGTAGCGGTCGCCATTATGCTCGAAATGATAGGCCCGCGTCTCCTCCAGCTTCCAGCCAAGACGCTGCTCCAGCTCGTGGATGAACCATTCGATACCGCGGTCGTCGATCGTATATTTGAACCGGGCATGCTTCCGCACCGCACGATCGCCGTAGTCTCGCTGGATCATGACCGTTTTCTCGGCGACATCCAGCAGTTGCTCCGGCGTAATGAATCCGATGACCCGCGCCACCTGCGGATACGTCTTCGGATCGCCGTGCGTCATGCCCATTCCGCCGCCGACGGCAACGTTGAAACCCAGCAGCCGCCCTTCCTCATGAATGGCGATGAAGCCCAGGTCCTGAGAGAAAACGTCCACATCGTTGGCAGGCGGAACCGCGATCCCAATCTTGAACTTGCGCGGCAGGTAGACGGGGCCATAGATCGGTTCTTGCTCTTCTGCTTCCAGACTGTCAACTACCTTCTCTTCATCCAGCCAAATTTCATAATAGGCGCGGGTCCGTGGGTCCAGATGGTTGCTCAGTTTTTTGGCCCATTCGTACACCTGTTCATGCACGTCTGACTGGTACGGATTCGGGTTGCACATGACGTTGCGGTTCACATCCCCGCAAGCAGCCAGTGTACTCAGCAAAGCATCGTTTACTTCTTTGATGACATTTTTCATATTCCACTTGATGACGCCATGCAGCTGGAAAGACTGACGGGTCGTCAAGCGAATCGTCCCGTTGGCAAACCGCTGGGCAATATCGTCCATCATGAGCCATTGCCCAGGCGTGACAACCCCACCTGCCGCACGCACGCGCACCATGAATTGGTAGGCCGGCTCCAGCTTTTGTTTTTGCCGTTCGTTGCGCAAATCCCGGTCATCCTGCATGTAGCTGCCATGGAATTTCATCAAACGGTTATCGTCTTCAGGGATCGACCCTGTAATTCGATCTTTCAGCGTTTCCGCCAGGCTTCCCCGCAAATAATCGCTTCGGCGTTTAATATCCTCGACATCGCTGTGAGGAGCACTGTTTGGCGAAAGCAAATGATTTTCTGACATGCTTCATATCTCCTCTCGCTATCTATGATCAATCCTAGTACACATCTCGCTGATAACGTTTTTCCTGCTGCAGCCGTTTCAAATAGGCGACAGCTTCCTCTGCGTCAAGCCCACCCTCTTGCTGGAGAATGGCGATCAAGGCGGCGTGGACGTCGTGCGCCATCTTTTTCTCGTCGCCGCATACGTATACGTGCGCTCCATCCTGCAGCCATTGGTAAAGCTCCTTGCTCTTCTCCAGCATCCGGTGCTGCACGTACACCTTTTCGCTCGAATCGCGAGAGAATGCGACATCCATGCGCGTCAGCACGCCTTCTTTGAGCCAACGCTGCCAGTCCAGCTGATAGAGAAAATCTGTGGAGAAATGCTGGTCGCCATAGAAAAGCCACGTCTTGCCCTGCGCCCCAAGCTCTTCGCGTTCCCCCAGAAAGGCGCGGAATGGCGCGACACCGGTGCCCGGTCCGATCATGATCAGCGGAGTATCCGGATTAGCCGGAAGCTTGAAGTTGGGGTTGTTCTGCACAAAGACCGGCAGCGTTTCCCCTGCTTCCAGACGGTCTGCGACATAGCTCGAACATACGCCGTACCGCTCACGTCCATGCGCCTCGTATTGAACTTTGCGAATTGTCAGATGCACCTCGTCCGGGTAGGACTGCAAGCTGCTGGAGATCGAATAGAGGCGCGGCGGCAGCTTTCTGAGAATGGGGACGAAATCTTTGGCAGACACGCCCTTCAGGTTGTAGTCTTGAACCAGATCCAGCAAATCACGACTGCGGACATACTCTCGCAGCTCCTGCTCCCGTCCTTCCGCAAGCAGCTCCTGCAGCCCGTTTCCGGAAACAAGCTTTGCCGCCTGTTCCAGAATAGGCTTGGTGAGAACCGTGATTTCATAATGGCTCGTGAGCGCCTCTTCCAATGGGCGTTCTTCCCCGTTCTTCTGAATCGGTACAAGCTCTTCTGGCTTCCAACCCATCGCATCAATTAACTCACTGACGAGGCGCGGATGATTTTTGGCGTAGATGCCCAAACAATCGCCCGGTTCATAGGTAAGATTGGACCCTTCCAGGGAGATTTCCAGATGGCGCGTCTCCTTATCCGATCCGCGACCGTTCAGGTTCAGGTTTTCCAGCACGGTAGCCTGGAACGGGTTCGACCGGGAGTATTCGGTTTCGGTTGGTGTTCCGATTAAGGTCGCTGTGCCGCTAATGCTTGTAGCTGCGACCTGGTTTGCCGACGCTTCACCGAGAGCAGCCAGGACTTGGTTGATCCACGAAGTGGCCTGCTCGTCGTAGTCAACATCGCAATCGACGCGGGGCGTCAGGCGCTTGCCTCCGAGTTCTTCCAGCCGCTTGTCGAACTCTTTGCCGGTTTGGCAGAAAAATTCATAAGAGGTGTCGCCCAATGCCAACACGGAAAACCGCAGGCCTTCCAATTGAGGCGCTCTCTTGCTGTGCAAAAATTCGTGGAAGGAGATGGCGTTATCCGGCGGTTCGCCTTCGCCGTGCGTGCTTACCACAACGAGCAGGTTTTGCACCTTTTTCAACGTGTTCGTCTTGAAATCGCTCATCGAAGAGAGCGTTACGGAAAAGCCCTGCTCCTGGAGCTTGCCGGTCAGCTTTTTGGCCAACTTTTGGCTGTTGCCGGATTGGGAGCCGAAAAGCACGGTCACCTCTTTGGAAATGACTTGCCCGCTTGCATTTGCGTGTGAAGCCGCTTGAACCCCGGCGGCCACCGTTGTTTCCGCTTGGGAAAGAGCCGAAAGATAACCGCTCAGCCAAACCTTTTGCACTCCCGAAAGCGTGGGTAGCAACCGATTCAGTAGCTCCACTTGTTCCTGACTAAATGGACTGTCTGTCACCTTGAGTACCAACAATATGCACCTCGCATAGGACGGAATTATTCCGAGTAAACTTATATACTTTGTTTTATTTGAATTAAAACTACCACAGGAAGGGGGTATGAGCAATCAGAATCGCTTATGACGATGATAAGTTTTGCTTATTGTGGGGGAGAAGTGAATAAGCCCGGTCCTGGGGGTTAGGGACCGGGCTTGGGTGTTTCGTTTTTGCATGCAAAAAAAGCTCACTCCAACTGAAAACAAGTTGAATAAGCCTTCTAAGTGTGGTTTCAAGTCTGTATTAACAAGGTTGGTTACGTTTGTACTATCATCGACTGGTTACTGTGTACAACGTACAGTGTACGACCCTTCCCTAAAGAAGTAAACCCAGCGATTATCATTTCGTTAAAATTAAAGTCGCAGACTGGCAGCGGGCTTAAACCCCTCATGGATATGTGGCGATCCCCCTTATAGAGCCTGCATCTAATCTCGTTCACTGATAAAATCTTTGTAAACGGCAATTTTATGTTCAAGCATCTCATCCGCAGCTTGTAAAGTTCTAATTTGCTTCTTAATAGAGTCCTTATGTTCTTCTAGTAGCTTTAATCGCTCTTGAGTGGTATGTTCCCCCTCTAAAGCCAACGAAGCATACGCCTTAATTTTCGCGATGGGCATTTGTGTTTCTTTTAACTTGATAACAAATTGTAGCCATTTCAGATGCGAATCATCATATCGTCTGTCCCCATTATCATCCCGAACGGGAACAATTATATTTTCCTTTTCGTAATATCGCAATGTATGCGTGCTTATTCCCATAATTTCTGCCACTTCCCCAATCGTAAACATGAAAACCTCCACACTGAATTTCATATTGACTTAGAGTTTACTCTAATCAGTATAATCAACTCACTGATCGATCACAATAAACGAAATGAATAAAATTTAGGGGGAATTCATTTGAAATATACAGTTATCACAGGTGCAAGTTCAGGAATTGGGTATGAAACAGCTCTTGCTTTTGCGTCTCGAGGAAAAAATTTGATCTTAGCAGCCCGCAGAACGGAAGAATTGGAAAAGTTAAAGTCGAAGTTGACAGAAATCAATTCAGAACTGGATATTATCATTCGAACTGTTGATTTATCTGTCACAGCAAACGTTTATGAATTTTACGAAAGTATTCGCAATTATCAGATCGAAACGTGGATTAACAATGCTGGCTTTGGAAACTTTGCTTCTGTAGGGGAACAAAACTTAAATAAAATCGAGACGATGCTCCACTTGAATATAGAGGCATTAACCATTCTGTCCTCACTTTATGTACGAGATTATGCAAAGGTTGAAGGAACGCAAATCATCAATGTTTCATCTGGAGGCGGATACTTAATCGTTGCTGATGCTGTGACCTATTGCGCGACAAAGTTCTATGTAAGTGCCTTTACAGAAGGTTTAGCACATGAATTGAAAAAAAATGGGTCAGCCATGCAAGCGAAAGTTCTAGCTCCTGCTGCAACTGCAACGGAATTTGGTAAACGTTCTATAGATGCAGATGAATTCCAATATGAAGGTGTAGTTCCCAAGTTTCATACTGCGAAGGAAATGGCTGGATTTATGCTAGAACTTTATGACAGCACAAAGGTTGTAGGCATTGTAAACGGTGAAACGTATGAATTCCTATTAAGAGATCCCATTTACCCATATGTAACGAGAACAAGAAAGGATTCGTAGAAAAATGGACAAATTTAAAATGATTCAAAATAACCATCTAGCATTAACCCAATACTATCGTTGGTATCAAGTATATGAAGTTCCACTTAACAAAGCACGTGTTGATAATCAGTTAGATATTTTGGCGAGTGACGTAGAAATTTTATCACAAGCAGGAACCTTGAAAGGGAAACTGGGAATTGAAGAGCGATTAAAAATGTTTGAAGGATGGCAAAATGCACATCATGTTGAGCACACAACAATCAAACAGTTGAATGATGAGGAACTTTCATTAGAAGCAGATATTCTTTATCAAAATATACGTCCAGATAATAGTAGGTATAGCTATAAAATTCATTATTCCACAACATTGAGACTTAGAGACAATGACTTGCCTCTTTTTACAAAAGTTCATTTAGAACCTACAGGTACGGTGGAAAATCCACAATTTCAATCTGCCTATGCTGAAAATCGTGCAAAATCATTTATGCATTATTGGTTATATTTAATGGAAACAGCATCTGTGAACAGCGATAAATTTCAAGAACTATTAGCTGATCACTTTGAGTTGGATTTAAGCACAACTTCAAAAATTAATACACTAGAAGGATTTAATGAATGGCTCACGACCATTTCTAATCAAGTAAAACAAAGCGGACATTATCCGAAAAACTTATCCGTTACAGAAAATGCTGATCATACGATAACTGTTTCTGTAGATTTTGAATGGGAAGGTCTTTCTACCCAGAATAGGCGAATGATTGCGGAAACACATCATGAATGGATACTTGAAAATAATTTGGATGAGCGATTTGCTCGGATGAAAATGATGAAAGTAATTCAAACAAAACCATTTCAAACAGTAGAATAATTTAAAATATAGCATTTTGAGATTTCAATAAATCTATTTTTCAAACCCGTTTCGATTTCCTTCTAAAAGAGAAGTAAGCGTTTATTATACAGTTTCATGTTAACTCCAACGGATTAATATTCGCTTGGGGTTCTTTTCTTTAGGGCAAGAAAAACAAAAAGCAGTAAGTTATTCTCTTAGGGCGTGTATGCAAACCTAAGCCAGCCAGACCAAAATAGAAGCCAGCGTCAACCCAGCGATTAAAGTTGTAGACTGGCAGCGGGCATTAAACTAACAGGCAGTTATCTTCAATTGCTGATTATATCGATTTTGATAAGTTTTGAGCCTTAACTCAAGCAATTGATAGACTTCGACTGGGAGTGCCGGTGTGCACTCAGTTTAAAGCGAGTTTCACTTTTCCATGAATGAAGACCCGTTCAACAATTGCGCTCTAACGGATGACTTTAGTTCAATAAAAAACAGCGGCATTCTTAGACAATTTAGTCCGCCGCTGTTTCATTTATTGGGTCAGTCTAAACATATTTTACGAAGAGACCGATCTTACGGACACCAATCCGTTCCGTGAAATATCTGCACGACCTGGATTTGACACAATGTATTTTCAAGCCCTTTGCTTCACTTTGCTAACTTTTGGAACTAATCTCGCATTTCCCATCAAGAAGCAGGCAACCAGAGCGATAATGACAAAGCCGAGCCCAACCAGGAAGACACTATTCAAGGCATGGCTCAGCACCACTCTAGAATCTGTTTCGGCTCCACCTGCAACCATTCGCTGCGTTAGCAAACTGCCAAGCACGCTGACTCCGATCGTTCCTCCGATAGACCGGAAAAATTGAGAGGAAGAGGTAGCGACACCCCGGATTCCAGGCTCCACTGCACTTTGTGCAGCAGTGCCGACTACCGGATACAGCGCACCCATGCCCAGTCCCGTAATGATCATGTACAAGACCAGCTGCAACGCAGTCGGATCAACCGTCATCCCACCGAGCATCCCCAATCCGATTGCCATTAGAGCCATGCTGGGAACGAGAATGGTCCGGTACGAGACCTTGCTCATCAACCTTCCGCCTATTGTCGTAGTAACGACTACGGACAGCATGAGCGGTATCAGGATGTAACCGGCATAGGTAGGGCTCACTCCCATCACGTCCTGGGCAAAAAGAGGAATGAACGCAATCGCACCAAACATTCCGGCGCTCATAAAAAATCCGGCAATGTTTCCGAAAGCAATGACGCGGATCTTAAATAGATGAAGCGGTAGCATCGGTTCTTCCGCCTTCGTTTCGATCCATATAAACAAAGCAAGAAAGAGAGCGCTTAGACTGAACAAGGCGATAATGGTTGGTGAGTCCCCGCTTAGAACCAGCGCCAGTAAAAGAGAGACGATAGAGATGCTGAACGTGACAACACCGGCCCAATCGATGGATCGCCTCGTATAGCGCTTGCTTTCTTTCCAAGCAGCAGCCATAAGGTAAATGGCCGGAATACCGATCGGGAGGTTGATGAAAAAAATCCAACCCCAGCCTAAGTATTCGGAGATCATTCCGCCGAGTACCGGCCCGAGAATGCTGGAGATAGAAAACACATCGCTGAACAAGCCCATGAACTTCCCTCTTGATTCCGGTGGGTACAGATCCCCGACTATGGTAAAGGCAATGCGATACGTTTTTGGTCGTGTTCTAATCCAATTTCTAACGCTCTTTGATAATTTGGAAAAGCCTCGTCTTCCTTTGAGAGACCATCTAAAGCTAAGCATGTTCAAGCCATACTTCACTGGAATCTGGATACTTGTAGCATAATTCTTTAAACATATTTAAAGCAAAATTTTCTTTTCCATCCTCAAGATGTTGCTTTGCCTTTTCTACCTCTGTACGGATATGCTTCTTATCCATCCTAAATATCACCTCGCTAAATTATTTTATTTCATCATTCCCTTGTATCGTTCGATTTTCGTCAAGCCGCACTTTGTAAGACTCCCCCCATGCTTTCATTGCCATAATGATCGGTTCCAAAGTCCTTCCGAAATCAGTAAGGGAGTATTCCACTCTTGGCGGAACCTCTTTATATATTTCGCGATGAATGATGCCATCCCGCTCAAGCTCTCTTAACTGCAATGTGAGCATAAACTGTGTAATCCCCGGATTAAGGCGCCTGAATTCATTGAATCTTTTCGTTCCGTCCAAGAGCTGATAGAGAATGATCCCCTTCCACTTTCCACCAATAACATCCAGCGTTGTTTCAACCGGACATGCTTGCATATCCGGACTCACTCCATATTTGTTTCTTCGGTCTCCCATCAGTTTATCCCCCCCATGGTTTGATTTTTCATACTATACCATAAAAATCTGCGTACTTACTTTAAGTAATTGAGTCGATTTACAATGCAACTGTACAACATTTCCTATTTGAGAGGATGAATGTCCCATGAATACTCACCAAAAGATGAAAGCTGTCGGCGCTTACCGATACCTCCCCATATCCAATCCGGAAAGCCTTGTTGACCTGCACCTGGATAAACCGGAACCTGCAGGCCGCGAATTGCTTGTACGTGTAAAAGCAATCTCTGTCAACCCTGCAGACGTAGGCGTTCGCGAAAAACATAACTACGAAGCCGAATCACCGAAAATTTTGGGTTGGGATGCTGCTGGAATCGTCGAACAAGTTGGTCCTGACTGCCAATTGTTTAAACCTGGAGACAAGATTTTTTATGCGGGTAGTGTGTCTCGACCAGGCAGTAACAGTGAATTTCACTTGGTTGATGAACGAATTGTGGGAAATATGCCAAGAAGTTTGGATTTCGCTGCCGCCGCCGCATTGCCGCTTACCTCGATAACTGCATGGGAGGGCCTGTTTGATCGTTTAGGAATTAGCTTAGACGCAAATGAAAACAAAAACATTCTGATTATCGGTGCAGCTGGAGGAGTAGGATCGATCGCCATTCAACTTGCCAAACTAGCAGGTTTGACCGT
This sequence comes from Brevibacillus fluminis, assembly GCF_052072235.1. GTDB lineage: Bacteria > Bacillota > Bacilli > Brevibacillales > Brevibacillaceae > Brevibacillus_D > Brevibacillus_D fluminis_A. The sequence goes on from NZ_CM125436.1 coordinate 4,755,069, forward strand.
CATCGGTACTGCTTCCCGTCCAGAGTCAATTCAATGGGTCAAAAGCCTCGGTGCGGATTTTATCATCAACCACAACAACCCTTTTCACCCACAGCTCAAGGAAGTTGGTATTGACACCGTAGATTATATCTTTTGCTTGAATGATACTGTTCAACATTTTGAAAATATGGCGGAAGTTATTGCCCCCCAAGGGAAAATTTGCTCTATCGTTCCTACAAACAAGGCAACTTGGGCAGGGAGCTTGAAAATGGACTTGCTGTTTTCTAAAAGTGTAACATTTGTATGGGAGTTCATGTTTACACGGTCCATGTTTCATACCAAAGACATGATCAAACAACACGAATTGCTGAATGAACTGGCGCACTTCATCGATGATGGAAAAATAAAAACTACGGTGACTGAACGACTAGAGCCGATCAATGCAGCAAACCTGCGTCTCGCGCACGAGAAGTTGGAAACTAGGCGGACAATTGGAAAAATTGTTTTAGAAAACTTCTGATGCGGCGAAGATGAAGTAGGCGCGTTTGGTGGCAAAAATGCGGTTATGTGAATAGACAAGTCAAAGGCCCCTTGCCAAAATGGGGCTTTTTGTGTTGTGTGTGGTATGGATGAGAAAGGTTATCCGAATTTTGTAAAATATTTTCCGTCACTTGTAATAAGGCCCACTATATGACAACAAACACCGCAAAGCTGATTGCGAGTATTTGAACAATATCTTAAAATCCTTAATTTTTAGTAGTCGCTCCATCAAATATAATATTTGACGCATCTAAAAGCATTGGCTATACCAGTGCTATGGCTCACGGCAAACCTGCTGATTAGAAACCCTGGCTACACCACGCTTTTGGCTTAAGCCGCGATTGCCCATATACTGGATAAGAATTTGATCAGTACAAAAAGATCCACCTCAACTTGTGGTGGATCTCCAATGACAGTTTATCACTCTTTATTAGACATACAATGCCCGGGTCTCCCAGTCAACTTCATCCATATTGTTAAGAAAAGCATGTCTAAGGATTGAAGTCATATCCGTGTTTGAGTCAAATATTGCTTTATTGCAGTGCGCGCAATAAAAATGAGGTACATTATGGACGGTAATTTTCTTATGACCGATATAGAAAGCATGACTTCCTACACGCAACTTAGCAATCGTTCCACATTTGCACATGGTTTCCGTTCGATGCTCTTGTCTCGCCTCAGTCAAAATCATGCTCCCCACCTCTTTCCAGTATACAGAATTAGTATACTCATTGTTACCTCAATTTATAATACAGTAACCACTGATGTTGACTAATCCATCCCCGCTTCTCGGGATGCCCATCCGGAAGTAGAGAATCATACACGATTCGTGCAACTGCATGCTCTTCAAAATCAATGAAAGGTCCCGGTTGCTTACAGTAATTGAAATCTCCCCCTCCCCAACAACAAAAAAACAAACGCCAGCCCCCACAGCCAGCGTTTGCCCCTCATCCTCTTTCCCCCCTACTCCTCCACCCTCACCGGATGGCTCTCCAAAAACTTCGTATGAAAATCCCCCGCCACAAACAGCTCATGCTCCAACAGCCGCTGATGAAACGGAATCGTCGTCTTCACACCTTCAATCACAAACTCATCCAACGCCCGCTTCATCCGCTGGATCGCTTCCTCCCGGTCCTTGCCCCAGACGATCAGCTTGGCGACCATCGAGTCGTAAAACGGGGTAATAGAATAGCCCGAATAGACCGCACTGTCCACCCGCACCCCGTACCCGCCGGGCGGCAAATAAAACTCCACTTTGCCGGGCGATGGCATGAAGTTTTTCGCCGGGTTTTCCGCGTTGATCCGGCACTCGATGGCCCAGCCGTTGATCTTCACGTCTTTTTGCGCGAATGACAGCGGCTTGCCTGCTGCGACGCTGATTTGTTCGCGGATCAGGTCGATGCCGGTGATCATCTCCGTTACCGGATGCTCGACCTGAATGCGCGTGTTCATCTCCATGAAATAAAACTTGCCGTGCCGGTCCAGCAAAAATTCGATCGTGCCGGCGCCGTGGTAGTTCACGGCTTTGGCCGCTTCAACCGCAGCCTTGCCCATCTCTTTGCGCAGCTTTTCCGTCAGCGCGGGCGATGGCGCTTCCTCGACCAGCTTCTGGTGGCGGCGCTGGATGGAGCAGTCGCGTTCGCCGAGGTAGACGACGTTGCCGTGCTTGTCGCCCATGATCTGGATTTCCACGTGGCGCGGCTCCTCCAAATACTTCTCGATGTACACGCCAGCGTTGCCGAACGCGGCTTCCGCTTCCTTGCGCGCCTGATGGAGCGAATAAACAAGCTCTTCCTCGTTGTTGGCGACGCGCATGCCTTTTCCGCCGCCGCCTGCCGTCGCCTTGATGATGACCGGATAGCCGATCTCATCCGCGATGGCGACCGCTTCTTCCTCGCGTTCGATGAGTCCTTCGGTGCCAGGGACGGTCGGGACGCCCGCTTCCTTCATCGTTTGCCGTGCGATCGATTTGTCGCCCATGCGCGTGATGGCGTCCGGCTCAGGGCCGATGAAGATGATGTTGTTGTCGGCGCACGCCTGCGCGAACGCCGCGTTTTCCGCCAAAAAGCCATAGCCCGGATGGATCGCGTCCGAACCTGTACGTTCGGCGACGCTGATCAGCGCGGCCATGTTCAAATAGCTTTGCTTGGATGGCGCTGGCCCGATGCAGTATGCTTCGTCAGCCAGCTGCACATGCAGCGCTTCCCGGTCCGGTTCCGAATAAACGGCGACTGTGGCGATCCCCATTTCGCGGCATGCCCGGATGATGCGGACGGCGATTTCGCCGCGGTTGGCGATCAGTACCTTTTTGAACATAAAGACGGCTCCCCTTTCTTGGTCCGTGCTCTACAGCGGAATGTTGCCGTGCTTTTTCGCAGGGCGGCTTTCCTTTTTGTTGCGCAGCATTTCAAGCGATTCCTTCAGCTTTTTGCGCGTCTCGCGCGGGTCGATGACGTCGTCGACCATACCGTTGGCCGCTGCGACGTACGGATTGGCGAACATGCTGCGGTATTCGGCGATTTTTTCCGCGCGGGTGGCCGCCGGATTGTCGCTCTGCTCGATTTCCTTGGCAAAAATAATGTTGGCCGCGCCCTCTGGGCCCATCACGGCGATTTCCGCATTCGGCCAGGCGTACACCATGTCCGCGCCGATCGCCTTGGAGTTGAGCGCCACATAAGCGCCGCCGTACGCCTTGCGCAAAATGACGGTGATTTTCGGAACGGTCGCCTCGGAATAGGCGTACAAGATTTTGGCCCCGTGGCGGATGATGCCGCCATACTCTTGATTGATGCCGGGGAAAAAGCCGGTCACGTCCTCGAACGTAATCAGCGGGATGTTGAACGAATCGCAGAACCGGATAAAGCGGGACAGCTTGTCGGACGAATTGATGTCGAGGCCGCCTGCCATGACCTTCGGTTGGTTGGCGATGACGCCGACGCTATGCCCGTCGATGCGCCCGAATCCGACGATGATGTTTTTCGCGAAATTTGGCTGGACCTCCATGAAATCGCCGTGGTCGACGATTTCGGCGATCACTTTGCGCACATCGTACACTTTGGTGCCTTCCACCGGGACGAGGTCGGTCAGCTGTTCACGCCAGTCGTTCAAGTCGTCGTACGCGACTACCGGCGGCTTCTCCTCGTTGTTTTGCGGCAAAAAGCTGATCAAGCGGCGCACTTCCGCCAACACTTCCGGCTCGGACGGCGAGGTGAAATGCGCGACGCCGCTGATGCTCGCATGGACATTGGCTCCGCCCAGATTTTCGGCGGTGATCTTTTCGCCGGTGACGGTTTCAATGACTTTGGGCCCGGTGATGAACATTTGGCTGGTGCCCTCAACCATGAACACAAAGTCGGTGATCGCCGGAGAATAAACGGCGCCGCCCGCGCACGGCCCCATGATGACGGAGATTTGCGGAATCACGCCGGAATAGATGGAATTGCGGTAAAAGATGTGCCCATAGCCGTCCAATGACACGACGCCTTCCTGAATCCGCGCGCCGCCGGAGTCGTTCAGTCCGATGATCGGGGCGCCGTTTTTCGCGGCGAGGTCCATGATGCGGGCGATTTTCATCGCGTGCATTTCGCCCAAAGCGCCGCCGAAAACGGTGAAATCCTGGGCAAAAACGTAGACGATGCGGCCGTCGATCTTGCCGTAGCCGGTCACGACGCCCTCGCCCGGCGCTTCCAGCTTATCCATGCCGAAGTTGGTTGCACGGTGCTGAATAAACGGATTCAGCTCCACGAATGTATGGTCATCGAGCAAAAGGTCGATCCGCTCGCGCGCGGTCAGCTTGCCACGGTTGTGCTGGGCATCGATGCGGGCATCTCCACCGCCAAGCTCTACCTTCCGTTTTCGGTCCATCAGTTCATCAATTTTTTCGTAAATCACGCTCATCTACGGTTCACCTGCCTCAAAGATCTTCATCAATTGGTTCGCTGCCAGCGTGACCGAGAGATTTCCCTCCGCCACGGCTTGCCTGATCGCGGGCAGCGCTTGCTTCACGCCGGGGTGCGCGTAAAAGCGGGCATACAGCGAATCTTGCACCATGCTGTTCATCCACGCGACCGCCTGCGCCTGCCGCCGTTTTTGCAGCATCCCCGACTTTTCGGTCGCCTCGCGGAACTCCCCGATAACCGACCAAATGTCGCCGACACCCTCGCCTGTCAAAGCCGAACAGGTCATGGCACGGCTTTCCCAGCCTTCGGTCGCGGGCTGCAAATAGTGCAGCATCTGGTTCAGCTGTTCTTTCGTCGCCAAGGCAAGCGACTTGTTGGCACCGTCCGCCTTGTTGACGAAAATGGCATCAGCCAGCTCGATGACGCCTTTTTTCATCGTCTGCAGCTCATCGCCTGTGCCAGTTACCATCAGCAAAAGGAAAAAATCGACCATCGAGCGGACGGTTACCTCGCTTTGCCCGACGCCGACCGTCTCGATCAAAAGCACATCGAAACCGGCGGCTTCGCAGACAAGCATCGTCTCCCGGCTTTTGCGGGCGACCCCGCCGAGCGACCCGCCCGCCGGCGATGGCCGGATGTATGCGCGCGGGTTGCGCGACAAGGCATCCATCCGCGTCTTGTCGCCCAAAATGCTGCCGCGCGTCACCGTGCTGCTCGGATCGACCGCGAGCACCGCGACCTGATGTCCCTGGTCGCACAGCATCGTGCCGAACGTGTCGATCAGCGTGCTTTTGCCTGCGCCAGGCACACCTGTGATGCCGACGCGGATGGAGTTGCCGGTATGCGGCAGCAGGCGGTTCAGCACTTCCTGCGCCGTTTCCATGTGGGCGGGGGCGTTGCTCTCCACCAACGTGATCGCCTGGGCCAAAATCGTCCGGTTGGCGGCGAGCACCCCTTCCACGTATTCGTCTACCGTCAGGCGGCGGCGCATTATTCGGCCTCTAGCCTGCGGTTGATCTCTTCAATGACGCTGCGCGCCGCGATAGGAATCACCGTTCCCGGCCCAAAAATGGCGGCTGCGCCATGATCGCGCAAATACTGATAATCCTGTGCCGGAATGACGCCTCCGATCACGACCATGATGTCCTCGCGTCCCAGCTTTTTCAGCTCTTCGACAAGCTGCGGCAGCAATGTTTTGTGTCCGCCCGCAAGCGAACTCATCCCGACGACATGCACGTCGTTTTCCACCGCTTGCTGTGCTGCTTCCTCCGGCGTCTGGAACAGCGGTCCGATATCGACGTCAAAGCCCAGATCGGCAAAAGCCGTCGCGATCACCTTGGCGCCGCGATCATGGCCGTCCTGCCCCATCTTGGCGATCATGATCCGCGGGCGGCGACCTTCGCGCTCCTCGAATTCATCCGCAAGCTTGCGCACGTCTTCCACGGCTTCGTCCTCCCCGTATTCCGATCCGTACACGCCGGATACGGAACGAATCACTTCCTTGTGGCGTCCCACCACTTTTTCATACGCATCCGAAATTTCGCCGAGGCTCGCGCGCGCACGCGCCGCTTCGATCGCGAGCGCCAGAAGGTTGCCCTCGCCGCTTTTCGCCGCTTCCGTGATGGCACCAAGCGCTGCCTGCACCCGCGCTTCATCGCGGTTCGCCCGCAGCTCGGCCAGACGCTGAATCTGCGCTTCGCGCACCGCCGCGTTGTCCACCTCGAGAATGTCCAGCGGCTCTTCTTTTTCCAAGCGGTATTTGTTGACCCCGATGATCACTTCTTTGCCCGAATCGATGTGCGCCTGTCTGCGCGCCGCCGCTTCCTCGATCCGCAGCTTGGGCAGCCCGGTCTCGATCGCCTTGGTCATGCCGCCCAGCGCTTCGACCTCCTGAATGTGCGCCCATGCGCGCTCCACCAGCTCATTTGTCAGCGACTCGACATAATAGGAGCCGCCCCACGGGTCGACCACGCTGCACATCCCTGTCTCATCCTGCAAATACAGCTGCGTGTTGCGGGCGATGCGCGCGGAGAAATCCGTCGGCAGTGCAATCGCTTCGTCGAGCGCGTTGGTGTGCAGCGATTGCGTATGGCCCATGGAAGCTGCCATCGCTTCGATGCATGTACGCGCGACGTTGTTGAACGGGTCTTGCTCGGTCAAGCTCCAGCCGGACGTCTGCGAGTGCGTGCGCAGCGCCATCGACTTTTCGCTCTTCGGCTTGAATTCGCTCATCAGCTTGGCCCAAAGCAGACGGCCTGCGCGCATTTTCGCCACTTCCATGAAGTAGTTCATGCCGATCGCCCAGAAAAACGAAAGGCGCGGCGCGAACGAATCGATGTCGATCCCCGCCTTGATCCCGGTGCGGACATATTCCAGTCCGTCCGCCAGCGTGTACGCCAGCTCGATGTCGGCGGTCGCTCCCGCCTCCTGCATGTGGTAGCCGGAAATGCTGATGCTGTTGAACTTCGGCATATGCTCGGCCGTGTAGGAAAAAATGTCGGCGATGATGCGCAGCGATGCTTCCGGCGGATAAATGTACGTGTTGCGCACCATGTATTCTTTCAAAATGTCGTTCTGGATCGTACCGGTCAGCTTGGCTTGCGGCACGCCCTGCTCCTCCGCCGCGACGATGTAAAACGCCAAAATCGGCAGCACAGCGCCGTTCATCGTCATCGAAACCGACATCTGATCCAACGGAATTTGATCGAACAAAATTTTCATATCCAAAATGGAGTCGACGGCAACGCCCGCTTTGCCGACATCGCCGACTACGCGCGGATGATCCGAGTCGTAGCCGCGGTGCGTCGCCAAGTCGAATGCGATGGACAAGCCTTTTTGCCCCGCCGCCAGGTTGCGCCGGTAAAACGCGTTGCTCTCTTCCGCCGTGGAAAAGCCGGCATACTGGCGGATCGTCCACGGCTGGTTCACATACATCGTCGGGTATGGGCCGCGCAAAAAGGGCGGAATGCCGGACAAAAAGCCGATATGCTCAAGGTCTGCCGTATCTTTTGCCGTATAAACCGGCTTCACCGGAATTTGCTCCAGCGTGTTCCAGACGGACGATGTTTGCGCCGCGCGCGCAGGCGACTCAGCAGAAACGGCGCTCTGATATGGAATTGACGTGAAATCAGGTGATTTTCTCATAGCCCTATTCCTTTCTGCCGGGACAGTCGCGCCAAGAGGCCCGCGCAGTCCGCTCCCATGTAAATGAAATCATCGACGCCTGCCGCTTTGTATACGGCGGCCTGCTCCGGTGCCGGACGTCCGGCGAGCCAGACCGTCAGCTGCGGATTTTTGGCCTTGATCAGCGAGGCGAATGCAGGCGCCAGCTCAGGATACAGCTCGTCGTGCGAGCAGATGACCACGAGGCTGGCATCCGATGCAAGCGCGGCTTCTGCCGCCGCTTCCACCTCTGTGAACCCTGGCCCTTGAATCCCCTGAAAACCGCCCGCTTCCACGAATCCGGTGGAAAAATCCGCGCGCGCTTTGTACTGGGACACGGTGCCGAGCTTGGCGATATAGGCTTGCGGGTAGCTGCCGTGCTTTTGCTTGTAGCGCTCGGCATTGGCCCGCAGCGCTTCGAATGCGGCGGCATCGCGGCGCAGCGGGATCGGCTGCACGGTCGTGCCAGTATGACTCGGAACAGCGCCGCCACGGACGATTTCGCCCAGCGTGGCACCGTGCGAAACGGCATCGATCGCCGCTTCCATCACGTTCTCTGCGTTCCGGCTTGCAACCGCCGAACGATAAGATGCGAGCTTTGCCGCAAGCACCGACCGATCTGCGGCTGCCCGCTGCTTTTGCACTGCAGAGCGCCGCTCTTCCCGAATCGCTGCCAGCTCTTCGTCCGTCAGCACAGGTACGGCCGCCTCGTGCAAATTCGGATACACATTGGTTCCGACCATTTTGTCCTTGCGCTTGCTCATGTTAGCCGCGCGCTTCGCTGCGATCGCAGCCACTTTTTCCTGCGGCAGTCCGGCTTGCAGCGCCAGCGCCATGCCGCCCGCTGCCTCTACCTCCTGGAACAGCGCCCACGCTTTTTGGGCCAGCTCGTCGGTCAGCGCTTCGATATACCATGATCCGCCAGCCGGATCGGCCACCTTTGTCAGATGGGCTTCATTTTGCAAAATCAACTGCGTATTGCGGGCGATCCGCCGCGAAAATTCATCTGCAGGGCGAATCGCTTCATCGAATGGGGACACATGCAGGCTGTCGGCCCCGCCGACGACGCCGGCGAAGGCTTCGGTTGTGCCGCGCAGCATGTTGACGTACGGATCATGGACGGTTTTGGTCCGGGCGGATGTGCGCGCATGGATCGACAGCTTTTGCGCCTGTTCATTGCCGCCGAACGCCTCAACGATTTTGGCCCACAGCATCCGTGCCGCGCGAAGCTTGGCGATTTCCGTGAAAAAGTGTGAGCCGAGCGAAAATGAAAAACGCATGCGCGGTGCCGCATCGTCGATCTCGATGCCGCGGGCATCCAGCTCGCGCAAATACGCAACGCCTGTCGCCAGCGCAAACGCCAACTCCTCCACCGCGCTTGCGCCGCCGTCATGATACGGATTCGCTTGCACCAAAACGGTCTGCAGCGCAGGCGCATGTGCAATCGCCCAGCGCGTCGCGTCAGCCATCGCATCGTACGCTTCCGCGAGCGTTCCGGACAGCGCGCCTGCCCGCGCCAGCTCGCCCAACGGGTCTGCACCTACCACGCCGCGCAATTGCGCCGTCCCTTGTCCGGATTTTTGCAAATGGGCTGCCACCATGGCCAAGACCGCCAATCCCGCGTTCCCAGCCTGCACCATGATCGGCGTCTGCCCAAGGTCGATGCCTGCGAGCAGCTGCTCGACATCAGCCAGCGTAGAGAGCGAAACGCCCCCCTGCCCGAGCTGGTCCGCCTCGGCCTGATCGGCGTCCACTCCGGCGGATGATGCCCGGTCCAGCGGCACATTTACCATCGTCTGCCCCCGCTCCAAATCGTAACGCACCGCCTGGTTGAAAGCTTCCGGCGACGCTGCGCCCACTTCCTGCGCTATCGCCCACGGCTTGGAAGCGTAACCAAGCTCGTCTGTGCCGCGCACATAAGGCGCAGCGCCGGGAACGCTTTCCATGTGCGGCAGGCTTTGCGTATCCTCGCCGCGATACAGCGGCTGGATGGCGATTCCCTCATACGTTTGTGTGACCAGCTTTTGCTCAAATGAAGCGCCGTTCAAAAGCTTCTCGGCCCGCGCCTTCCATTCTTCATACGTCGGCTTGGAAAAATCCCGAAACATCATCGGCCGTCCTCCCCTTTCCTTCTCGCCTATTTATCGTGCTTTCACCAGAAAAAGAGGTTGACCGTATTCAACCAATTGTCCGTTCTCCACCAATACTTCCACGATCTCGCCATCAACCTCGGCTTCGATCTCATTGAACAGCTTCATCGCTTCTACGATGCAGACAACCGTCGAGCGGTTAATCTGGTCGCCTGGCTGCACATAAGGCGCGGCGCCCACTTCCGGCGCGCGGTAAAACGTCCCGACCATCGGCGATGTGATTTTGTGCAAATCCACAGCGGCTGGAGCTGCTGCTGCCGGTTGCCCGGTTTGGGCAGCTGCTGTCTGCACAGACGCAGGTTTCACCTCAACCGCAGGTACGCTTGGCGCTTGCGCGGCTGCATTTGGGGCCGGTGCGACAGCCGGAGCAGCTACGCTTGCCGTCTCTTCCACGAAAACAGGCGAAACCGCGACCCCTCTCTTCATATAAATGCGCACCTCGTCGCTTTTAACCTCGAATTCCTGCAAGGAAGATTGATCCACCAGTTTAATCATTTCGCGAATTTCATGGATTTTAAACAAGCCAGCTCACTCCTATTCATCATTCACCTAGTATTCACCTAATTCTTCTCTTCATTTTATCAGACCGACCAGTTGGTCTGATATAGGTCTAAAGACTTAGCTGTGTTCCGGGTGGAGACTTTGCTGTTACGTGATCCTGAAGAAATAGACCGGAACTCCTTGTTTCTTCAGGAATTCCGGTCATGCTGATCTGCCAAAAGCGGCGTTTATGTTTCGCGTTCGCTCGCAAGTTTTCCGATCACGTCTGCCAATCCATTTGCTCCGGCTGCCAGATCCGGTCCTGATGTAAGTTGGCGGGGGTTCCCGATTAAAAAGACGGATACATGCCGTCCCATACGATGTTTCGGTATCCCTCGGGATCTGTGTCGCCTTCGGTACTGATGATGAGAATTCTCGAATCCGCATCGATGTGGAGCTGTGAAGCGATTTGGTGCAATGCTTGCTCCTCCCGAATCAGACTGAGAACGCCTAATCCGACCGCGCCAGATTCTCCGGAAATGACACGGGGATCTCCAGGCAATGGGTTGCCAAGCATCCTCATGGCTTTTGCCGACACATAATCCGGACAGGAAATATACATGTCTGCATAATCGCGTAAAAGCCCCCAAGCGACCGTACTTGGCTCTCCGCAGGCGAGGCCGGCCATAATGGTGGGCATGAAACCCGTTACCGCATGAGGCTTTCCGTCATTTGCTTCAACGGATTTATAAATACATGCCGCTTCATTCGGTTCCACGATGGTCGTGATCGGCCGGTTTTTTCCCATCCTCATGATGAGATAGCCAAGCACGCTTGCCGCAAAGGAGCCAACCCCTGCTTGCAAAAACACATGCGTCGGCCACTCAGCCCCCTCTTTTTCCAGCTGTTCAAGCGTCTCGTCAATGAGGGTACAGTATCCTTGCATAATCCAGGTGGGGATTTCTTCATAGCCATCCCAGGAGCTGTCCTGTACCAATACCCCGTTATTCTCGCAAGCATAATACTTGGCCAACTTGACAGAATCGTCATAATTCAGATCGGTGATCGAAGCTTGTGCGCCTTCTTTTTTAATATTGTTCAAACGGGTTTCGGATGAGCCTTTGGGCATGAACACGACTGATTTTTGTCCCAACTGGCTTGCGGCCCACGCGATCCCTCTGCCATGGTTTCCGTCCGTCGCTGTAACAAAAGTAATTTCGCCCAATCTCTCTTTCATTTCTCTCGACTTCAACCTCTCAAAGGAAAGCTCCGAAATATCCATGCCCAGTTTATTGGCTACATACTTTCCAACCGCATAGGAGCCGCCCAATACTTTAAAAGCATTGAGGCCAAATCTGTAAGACTCGTCCTTTATCCATATATTCTGAACGTTCAGCCTGCGTGCCAATGCTTGCAAACTGTGCAGCGGCGTCACCTGGTATTCGGGAAAACGCTTGTGAAAGCTTCTGACCTTCCCAATCACTTCTTCGTTCATAAAAGGTACGGATAGGTGCTCGGTTTCGCTTGAACGCGCTTGTTTATTTGGGATGTACTTGAATGAAGTGCTGTCTACCATTTGCATGCCCCCTGTTTCAAATTGAATCCGTGCATCATGTGAGTAAAAGCAGTAAAAAAACGAAATGCTGGTATGTAATATATTACATTCTACCCAAACGAATGATTCTCTGTCAACTTGGCCGCTTGATCGAATTGTCCCATATTGAAACCTGCAAATTGTACGTGATATATTACATTCAGGCGTTACTAAGAAGGAGGCGTATCATTTGATCTTGGAGCATGCCAAAAAAGTTAAACGCTCATCCATTCGTGAGCAGGTATATCATCAGCTTCAGGAGTGGATTATTAGCGGCGTATTAAAGCCGGGTGACCGATTAAAAGATCAAGATTTGGCGGAGGCGTTAGGGGCAAGCCGCACGCCGATTCGTGAAGCCCTGTTGCGACTGGAAGAGGAAGGAATGATTCAAAGCAAAGCGAACAGCTGGACACAGGTTGCTCCCGTTGATAGCAACCAGGCTTATCGCCTCTATCCGATTATCTGGACGCTGGAGAAGCTTGCTGTTTCCTTTGCCAAAGCGAATATGAAGGACGAGCACATCGAGGAATTGGAAGCCATTAATGAAGAACTGGACCAGGCTATCAAGCAGGGGGATGCGCTTGGCGCCCAGCACCACGATGCTCGCTTTCACCAGGTGATCATCGATTTATCGGAAAATGAAGAGCTGATTCATGTGCTGGCAGGGTTGAAGAAAAAGCTGCGCCGTTATGAAATTACCTACTTCAACGGTATTTCCGGGGTTGAACAGTCGGTTGAAGAACATAAACAAATCATTCTTTCGTTAAAAGAAAAAAACTTTGACGCTGCCGCCGAAAGAATCGAAGCCAATTGGCAGGAGAGCTTTCAACGCCGCTTATCCAATATGGAAGCAGAGAAGAGTACCAGCAATTCGCAAGATTAATCATTCCCGATGCAAAAAAACAGGCGCCTTTTTATCTCGGCACCTGTTTTTTTACTTGCGATTTTATGCAGCTTTTCGCTCCCGCTGCCCATCATGGCGCGGCACGGCGATCAGCTGGATGACGATCATGATGACCACGAGTGCGATCAAGGCGACAACCGCCATGGAAAAGCTCTGTGTCGCATCGTGAATCCACCCCAGAATGAGCGGGCCCGCCGCGCCGATCACATATCCTGCCGACTGTGTCATCGCCGACCAACTGGCCGCTTCCTGCCCGTTTGTCGTGGCGTCGATCGGCAGCAGCAGATTCAGCGGGAACAAAGCTCCCGCCCCGATCCCGATGACAATCGCCGCAATCCATGGAGCGACGGAAAAATAGAGCATGGAAAGCCCGACCAGCTCAAAGGCGGAGCAGAGCAGCATCCACGGCAATCGCGCGGGATAGCGTTTGAGCAATGCCGGCAGGAACAGGCTGACCGGCACCTGCACCAAAGCGAACAGCGTGAGCACATTGCCCGCGTACACTTTGCTGTAGCCCAAGCCTTCGATGATCGGCGGCAGCCAGGCCGTGATCGAATAAAACATCATGGCCATGAAACCAAAGGACAGCGTCAGAAGCCACGCCTTTTTTTGTCCCCAAGGCAAGCTGGCTGTCTGGGCAGAAGCGGCATTCCCGTCACCGCGCCCGCCTGCGCGCCGCAGCGACATCCACCAGATCGGGACCGCGATGAAGGCCAGCAGCGCCCACACCGCCAGCGCCCCCTGCCAGGAATGGGTTTGGCTTTGGAACGGAGCTGCCAGACCGGAGCCAAGCGATGCGCCGATCGTCAGGGCGACGGAAAACAACCCGATCATCGTCGGCACCCGTGTCGGGAAATAGCGCTTGATAAAGCCGGAAAGCAGCGGGCCTGCCGAGGCGATGCCAAGGCCCGCGACAAAAGCGGTCACCATCAGGAAGAAGGTGGAATGCGTGAAAAAGCGAAGCGCCGTCCCGACGCCAATCAGCGCCAGCGACCAGCCGATGACCCGCTCGATGCCGAAGCGCGCCCCGAGCGCAGCGGCCATCGGCGAAAAGATGCCCATGCAAAAGACCGGAATCGATGTCAGCAGGCTTGCCACCGAAGCGCTCATCGCCAGCTGGTCCCTGAGCGTCTCCAGCAAGGGAGCGATTGAAGTGATCGCCGGGCGCAAGTTTAATGAAGCCATGAAAAAAGCGAGAATGAGCAAAGCGCCTCTCGATTTCATCGTATCACTCCTTTTGGATGAAGCATGGTAAAAAATCCCTTCTGTACCAGGCCAAAAGGGACGAAGCAAGCACCTGCCGTTAGACAGGTGCGATGTTGATGTCGCTGGAGGTCAAAAAGAATCGCGAATACTCAGGCTTGTTCATCGTTTCTGGCGTAAGAATCGATTTGAGAATGATATCGGAGTAAATGACGGCAATTTCTTCGATCGAGTAGCGTCCCGTCTTTTGATACCATTTGTATATCCAGTTGATCATGCCGAAGATCGCCATGGCCATGATCGGCACCGGCAGCTCTTGGCGGAACTCCCCGCAGTCGATCCCGTCCTGGATGACCTTGAACATAATTCCCTTATAGTGATCGCGCTTTTCCTCAATCAAGGAAAAATACTCTGGCGCGAGATAAGAGCTTTCCTGATAAAAGACCGTGACTTCCGAGCGGTACAGGTCGATCATCATGACAAATGAACGAATGATTGCGTCCAGCTTTTCCGTTGGCGTGGCAAACGTCTGGTACGCCTGCTGCCCTTTTTCCAGCACATACGATATGAAGTGATCGTGAACGGTATAAAGGAGTTCGTCTTTCGACTTGAAATTATGATAAAATCCTCCTTTTGACGTGCCGCTCGCTTTCACAATCTGATCTACCGTCACTTTGTGGTACCCGTACTCTTCAAACAGTCGCAGCGACGATTCGATGATCCGGTCCCTTAGCGATTTTTCTGCCATCCGTTGATTCACCCCAACCTATTCTAACACAATCCCTGCTGACTCGAAAAAATAATCTTGAATAAGTCATGATAACATGCCGGTCGAAGATTCGTCACATGCGAAAGGAACCAGCCCTTTCATTTGGCTGGTTCCTCGCTGGCACTTCTCTTTTCTCCCATCATTTCACAATGAGGCTGATGGTGAGCTTTTTCTCTTCATAAGTCACGGTTATTTTGGTCGTCCCTGCCGACTTGGCGGTGATCAGTCCTGCCTCCACATTCGCAATCGCCTCGTCCGCAACCTTCCATGTCGCCTCTTTCGTGATGTCCGCTTTTGTACCGTCCGTATAGAGCGCTGTCAGGGTTAGCTGCTGGGTCTCTTGCGGAGCCATCCGCAGCGTACGCTTGCTGATCTGCAGCTTGTCCAGCTTGGTTGAAGCGGTCACTTTCACTTCCGCTTTGGTCTTCTTGCCGCCATAAACGGCCGTAATGGTCGCTTTCCCTGCGCCGACCGCTTCCAGCTCACCTGTATCGCTTACGGTAACCACTTTCGGATCGCTGGTCGTCCAGGTGGCATCTTCCGCAGCGTCCTTTGTTTTTTTGTTCGATAAGGTCGCGATCAGCTTCAGCTGCTGTGTATCCTTTACGTTCAACGCAGCAGGCGCATCGCTGATTGCCACGCTCTTCACGCTGATTTTGGAAATGATCACGGGAATCGTAATCGTTTTATTCTGGTACGTGACCGTAAACGATGTGGTTCCTTCTTTTGAACCGACTTTGATCCGGCTGGAGCGGAACTTCATGTCCTTGGACTTGCTTTCATAGGCCGTCTGTTTATCCTGCGTAATGTTTTGCTTTTCGTCATTGTCATACAACGCGGTTACGGTAAAACGAGCCGTCTGGTTCGGCTTGACCACCAGCACCCGCTCCGACGGGATCAGCTTGACTACCGTTTTCTTCGCGACGACGGTGATTTTGATGACCGCCGCTTTGCCGCCGTCCGCTGTCGTCGCCGTAATGGTCGCGACCCCAGGGCGGCCGAGCTTCACGCGCCCGTTTTGATCCACGTCCGCGATGTCCGGGTCGCTGCTGCTCCATCTCACCGTCTGATTCGTCGCATACGATGGCGTGATCACGGGACGCAGCACGATCACATCGTCACCCTCGTTCACCGTCACGTCTTTTTGCTCGAACTTGATTTCGCTCACCGGATAATACGGTGTCGGGTCCGGCATGCCGGGCGACAGGACCGTGACGGTGATCGTTTGGTCAAAGCCGTGATATTGGACATGGACGGTTGTGGTACCGTAGTTTTTGGCTACCAAATTGTTACCGTCTACTTCCACGATGTTTGGATCGTCGGACACCAGCTTGTACTTGCCGCTGATGTCATAGGAGTGCTCGTTTCGATGCATCGCCCAAACATCGTCAACCTTTTCTGTGGCTCCTTTTTCCAGTTCCAGTTCGTCATCAATGCCCTGCAGATTCATAATTGGATTGAAAATTGGCAGGAACGGGTAGTCGCCATTGTAGAAAAACCATATGTTGTCCCCATCCCAGTCTTTGAATATACCTTCCGGATCAAATGTTTGCATTTGGGCTGTGGTTTTGCCTGCTTCTGTTCTACTTCCATCGCTATTCTGGTTGGTTGTATCTTTATCCCAGTAAGAGTCTTGAACAAGCGCATCGTTGGATTTGCCCACCAATCCGCCGACAAGGGAACCTGTTCTGGCAAACACTTTTCCGGCAGCATAAGCGTTCCTAATCTCCATGAAATCCGCCTGACCGATGAGACCGCCTACCTGATTGTCGGCTGTAACATCGCCGACTGCATAGCTGTCGAAAACCGAGCCTTCTATCATCCTGCCAACGAGACCGCCTACCCACTGTTTTCCGACGACGTCTCCTCCTGCCATCGATGTGCTGATCGTAGACCTCATCACACTTCCTGCAAGGCCGCCCAAGTTGGTGCCTTGATTTTCATCCGCTTCCTTGACGAGGCTGCCTGCCATCGATTGGCTAAGCACGGAATCTGACAGACTGCCTGCAACTCCTCCCACATTCTCCATTCCGACTACACGCGCAAAGGATTGAACCTGCTCGATCCGCGCATTGCTCGCTGCGCCGATCACCCCTCCGACACTTGAGTCTCCCGTTACTTGACCGGATACCTTAACATTCGAGATCGTGCTCAGAATGGCGACTGGCCCCGGATCAGGGCTGGGCTCCAGCCATTCGGTTTCCCCTGCAAGCGCCCCTACGCTACTGCCCCCTGTGATGGATACATTCCTCAGCTCCAAATTCGTGACGATGCCTTTCAAAACGGAAAACAACCCGACAGGCCCCGTTGCTTCCGGGCGGTTGATCGTAAGCCCGATGATGGTATGTCCATTCAGAACCGATCGGCTCCCAGCCTTCTCCCTCACTAAAGTCGCTCAAATCGATGTCATCGCCGAGCTTGTACGACGCACTCAAATTCGTACGGATGTTCGCCAATTCCTCCGCCGTCGTGATGATATACGGATTCGCCGGGGTCCCGTCGCCTGTCGCTGCCTTTGCCGGCTGCGCCAAGTTTACAAAAACGATTGCCCATCCCGAAAAGGCGATGAAAAATGCCAACATGATCTTGATGTATGTTGCCAGCAGCGGCTGATCTGTCCTTCTTCCCGCCATGTATCTCTCCCCCATCTTTCAAAGACTCGCGTACATCCTATCAGAACGGGGTGTAAAAAAAACCTAACCAAAGTTAGAACTTTCGCCTACTCGCCAAAAAATATCGCCAGCGATGACCCGTACCTCCTTTGAGGTAGATCCTTTTTTTGTAAAATAGAAAAGCCAGTGCGACCCGGTAAATCCGGGAACACACTGGCTGTATCTGACTCGATTGAGCTACACGCCGAACGAAACGAATTTGGTTTCCAAATATTCGTCCAAGCCGAAATGGCCGCCTTCGCGCCCGATGCCGCTTTCCTTGAAGCCGCCAAACGGCGCTTGGGTTTGGGTCGGGGAGCCGTCATTGATGCCGACGATCCCGTATTCGAGCTGCTCGGCCATCTGGAAGCAGCGGGCATTGTCGCGCGTATACACATACGCTGCCAAGCCGTAGCGCGTATCGTTCGCCAGCTTCACGACTTCTTTCTCGTCGCTGAAGCGGATGAGCGGCACTACCGGTCCGAACGTTTCTTCGTAGGCGATCTTCATGTCGCCGGTTACATCCGTGATGACGGTTGGCTCGCAATAGAAGCCTTTGGCATAGTCGCCATCTACAAGGCGATTGCCGCCCGCAGCCACCACGCCGCCTTTCGCTTTCGCATCCTCGATATGCTCCAGCACTTTCGCCAGCGCGCGCTCGTTGACCAATGGACCGATCTCGGTATCTTTCAAACGGCCGTCGCCGACTTTCGTTTTTTTCAATCGTTCGACCAATTTTTCCGTGAATGCGTCCGCTACGCCTTCCTGAACATACAGACGGTTGGTGCAGATGCACATTTGGCCGGAGTTGCGGAATTTGCTTTCAAACAAGCCTTCGACCGCCGCATCCAGATCGGCGTCATCGAACACGATGAACGGCGCATGACCGCCCAGTTCCATGCTGACGCGCTTGACCTGTTTCGCAGCGCCTTCCATCAACAGCTTGCCGACGCGGGTCGAGCCGGTGAAGCCGATTTTGCCAAGCTTCGGATTATCGATGAATTCCTGGCCGATTGCTTCCGGTTTGCCGATGACGAGGTTGACGACGCCTTTCGGGAAGCCGGCTTGCTCGATCAGCTCAAACAGGCGGATTGCAGACAGCGGTGTGCTTTCCGCTGGTTTCAGGACAACCGTGCAGCCTGCTGCCAATGCCGGTGCGATCTTACGCGCAACCATGTTCACCGGGAAATTCCACGGTGTGATCGCGCCGACGACGCCGACTGGCTGGCGGAGCACCATGATGCGTTTGTTCGGCACGGAGGACGGAATCGTTTCGCCGTACACGCGCTTCGCTTCCTCTGCATACCACATGAAGTTGTCCGCAGCGCCCAGCACCTCGCCTTTTGCTTCGCGCAGCGGTTTGCCCATTTCCGCGGAAATGATGCCGGCCAGCTCATCGCGGCTGTTGCGCACGAGTTCATAGAGATTGTAGAGATATTTGGAGCGTTCTCTCGCTGTGAGGCGCGACCAGCTGGCAAATGCTGCATGTGCCGCATCGATCGCTTTTGCGGCATCGCGGTTGTCGCCGAATGTGACGACGCCGACGGTTTCGCCTGTTGCCGGATTGGTGACGGAAAGGGTTTCGCCGCTTTCAGCTGCAACCCATTCTCCATTGATATACATTTGTTTTACCTGATCCACTAGAATCGCTCCTTTCGATTTACGCTGCTCGTTTTCGCTGCCCGCTTTTTAATAGATGGGCTTTAATGCCTCAAACGGATTTTTGCAATGGCGGCAGTACAGGATGCTGCGGCAGGCTGCCGGCCCGAAAAGATTTTCTATTTTCGTGTATGGCGAATCGCAGTACGGACAAGTGACTTCCCACGGATCGCCCTCTTTGTAGTCGAGCGGGGGAGGCGCGATGCCGAAGCTGCGCAGCTTCCCTCTGCCTTCTATGGATATCCGATCTGACGTCCATTGCGGATCATAGACAAACCGGACATGAACCTCCTTGACTCCTTCAACAGGACCCAGGGCGTCCTCTATGTTTTTCTTCATGATTTCCAGTGCGGGACAGCCGACAAAAGTAGGCAAAACCTCCACGACGACGACGCCGTCATTCGCGCTGACCTTGTGGATCATGCCCATCTCCACCATGCTGATCGCGGGAATTTCCGGATCTTTCACCTCTTCCAGAAGCCTCCAGCACGCATTCTCCAACATAGCTGCCGTTTCGTATGCCATTTTACGGCTCACCTCCCTTTACCAATTGGCCACTGGATCGATACGATACACTTCCGATAATGTTTGCAAAGCTTGAGCCAAATCGGCGGTATGCTCGCCGCCGCGTCCGTTTTGCTGCGGCACACCCGGCTCGCCCGGCGCCGCGATGCCGATCTGTGCGAAAGCCGCTGCCGCCTGCGCCAGCCACCCTTTGCGCAGCGTCGCTTCATCAGCCAAAAGCCCGAAGCGCACGATGTCATCCGCACTTGGCCCGAGGCTGCTCAGCTCGCCCGCGTCCGCCCACACGCTCGCGATTGCCGCTTCCAGCTTCTCGCGCGCCTCCGGTGTGCTGTTGGCCAGCTGCTTCATCCATACTTGCCAGTGCATCAGATGGTAGCGGTGCTCCGTCTTCATCTTCCGGCTGGCATGCACGAGCGGCACGTAGGACGATTTCGCCAGCGCATCGAGGCGCGCCTGCTTGAACAGCCCGTACACATAGCTGCGCACGATCGCGTATGCCCAGTCATAGTGCGGCTCCGCCAAATAATCGCCCGTGCCGTTTTTGCGCTCGGCCAAAATCGCGTTGCGGAATGCCTCCGGCCCGCGCAGCTGGGCCAAATCATCCGCTTTGCCCATGCCCAGCTCCTCGAGCATCTCGTAAAACATCACCGCATGGCCCATCATGTCCTGCGACATGGAGGAAAAGGCCACATCTTCTTCTATATGCGGCGCAAGTCCAAGCCATTCCGAGCCCCGGTACGCCAAAATGAAATCATCGTCTGCCAATTGAAACAAAAGCTCCGTCAGCGCTTTTGCGTAGTCGGGATTTTGTTTTGCTTGTTCGACCGTTTCCACCAATGAGTAAGCGTTCATCATCCCTGCCCCCTTAGCTGCCGCTTTCCGCATTTTTCATGCGTTTTTCGTACTCTTCTTTATGGGCGCGCCATCTGGATTGCAAATCGCCGTAGCCCTTTGTTTCCCGATAGCTCTTGTTGTCCAGCCGCTGCAAAAGCGGACGCTCCTCCACCGGCAGGACGTGAATGTCCTCGCGCTGCACCACCCACAGGTTGATGCACGGCTCCCGCCGCAAAAAGTTTTCCCGCGCCATCGTCATCGCGACTTCCTTGTTCGGTGCAAGCAAACTGAATTGGTGAACAAATGAGGAAGTGGGATTCTTCTGACTAAATACTTCAAAAATCAAGAACGACTCGTTCGGATTCACCTGGTTGCTCATTGTTCTTCACCTACCCTGCGACGCGGCCGTATGCCAGGATGGCATCCCGCACCCATTTTGATTCCTCATAGGACATCTCCCGCAAGCGCAGACGCTGGCTGGAGCGAGGTCCGTTCCCTTTGACGATCTGCTTGAATTCATTCCAGTCAGGCTGCTGATACACCCACTTGTTCGCCGCTTCATCAAAATGAATCGTCTCATCCGGCAGCGTCAAGCCAAGGTGGAAAATCCGCGGCACATATTTGCTCAAGAAAGCCTGGCGCAGCTCTTCATTCGTCTGCGTTCTGATTTTGTAGCGCATGTTCAGCTGCTGGTTGCTGGTAATCTGCCCGTCTTCAGGCGGTCCGAAAAACATCAGCAGCGATGGCCACCAGCGGGTGACGGCGTCCTGCAGCATCTGCTTTTGCGCAGCCGTTCCTTCCGCCAGTTCGAGCACGATGCTCTCGCCGTGCTGCGCGTGGAATTTTTCCTCCGCACAGATGCGGTGCAGCGCCCGCGCGTACGGGGCATAGGACGAATCGAGCGACATCGTTTGCGTGATGATCGCCGCTCCGTCAACCAGCCAGCCGATTACGCCCGCGTCGGCCCACGTCGGCGCTTCCATATGGAACACGTTGTGGAATTTCAGTCTTCCGGTAAACAGGTCGTTCAGCAAGTCTTCGCGATTTTTGCCCAAAGGCGCCATCAAATCTTCCGCTACGCGCAGCAGGAGCTGCCCGTGTCCCATCTCATCCTGCACCTTGGCCATGATCGCCAGCTTGCGGCGCAGCGTCGGCGCTTTTGGCACCCATTCCTTTTCCGGAAGCGCTCCCATAATTTCGCTGATGCCATGCATGGAGATCAGCTTGATCAGCTGATTGCGGTAATCGTCCGGCATCCAGTCGTCCGCCTCGATCTTTTCACCGCGATCGATCCGGGCTAAAAACGCTTCCATTTTTTCATTGTCCGTCAGTTCCCTCATGTCTGTCTGGATCTGCATGCTCCTGCCCCCTTTGATACGATTTATGTTATGGTATTATTATAATACGTTTCTGTAACGTAATAATAACATAACGTTATATAAAATCGCAATAGGCGGTCATTTGCTTCATTTTGGGCTGATTTTACCGTGTGGATGCGAAACAGGATGAATCTTGTTCGCGCGAAAAAAGCTCCAGACACATGCTTCATGCAGGCATGGTCGGAGCTTTCTCTTCTCTGTGATTCAAATGGCTTATTGCTCGGGCGCGACTTCGTAAGCATCTTCAAAAAAGCGGACCGCACCTGGATTCAGCAAGGCATAGTAATCTTGGAACAGCTGGTCTGCCTCTTTGCCGAGCCACAGCTCGGGCACCAGCTCTTGCGGCAAGTCCGGGTCGATGAACAAAAATTTGCGGTATTCATGGACGAGCTTGGTCTTTTCCACGAAGCAGTAGCTGTCCGCGACGTCCTTGTTTTGGCGCAAATCTTCCGCCATCTGCTCGTACTGCGGGCGATAGACATCGATGAAGCTTTTGTAGGCGTCATTGATCTCATCGAGGTTCCAGCACTTTTTCACCAGTTCCTTCGGATTGCTCCAGCCCAGATGCTCGGCGTAAAAAATTTCCACATGGTCCTTGATGTCATAGGACTCGGTAAGCTCCTTCACGCGATCGGCCAGATTGTTCGGGCTGATCCACGTGCTGGTCGTGAGCATGCCGAAGCCCATCCACGACAATTCTTTGCGCAGCTGGTCGCGCAGAGCCCGGCGCTCCTCCGGAATATTGTAGCTGGCGATGCACCAGCGGCCGTCCCAGTCGGCCGCTTCCACTTTATAAATACGGGCGGCGGCTTCTTCAAGCCGGTTTTTCCCCCGTGCTGACATCGAATAATAGCTGCGGTTGCCCACTTTGCGCGAATCCAGCCAGCCCTGGCGGAGCATGCGCGAAATCGCCGCGCGGACAGCCGGCTCCGACAGTCCGAATTCACCCATCAGCTTGGTCAGGCTGCCGATCCAGATTTCACTTCCGTAATGTCTGACATACTCACCGTAGATGGTGAACAACATGGATTGCGGTTTCATGGTACATTTACCCCCAGATCGATTCACACGAATTCGCAATTGAGTGAAATCGCTCCAGCTCATATGATGCGAAAGATATGTGACGTATTTCGTACGTCATTATAATGAAGCCAGCCAGCCTAAGTCAATTTGTTTTGACGGTTGGACAAGGATTTGTCACTCTCCTGTGCTACCGCGTTGCTTCGACCTGCTTTTGCAAGTCCTGGATGCGCCGCTTCATGTCTTCCTTTTTGAACAGCGCTTGGGTAAAGGAGCCGTAGCCGACGCGGCCCAGCGCAGTATGGGCCGTCACTTCGCAGACGACGCGGGTGTCGGTCACCTCCGTGCAGACCGCGCGGAAAACGACCTCCTGACCGATCACCGCCGGGCCGACATGCTTGATCTCGACCGCGAAGCCGCAGCCTTCCTCGTCTTCTTCCAAAAACGGCAAAATCACGGCGCGCCCTGCCTTTTCCATATGGTAGATCATGCTGACCGTCGAGAGGACCGGATGAATCACTTCTCCATCAAAGGCGGCAAGCATCGCTTCCGTCACGGTGATCCGCACGGTCGCTTCCACCCCTGGCAAAAGTCCGTTTTTCAAGGCTTGGCGCCCCCTTCCCTACACCCGTTCGATCAATGTCGCGATTCCCTGACCAACGCCGATGCACATTGCCGCCACGCCATAGCGCGCGCCACGGCGCTCCATCTCATACAGCAGAGTCGTCAAAATCCGCGCCCCGCTCGCGCCAAGCGGATGGCCGATCGCGATCGCGCCGCCATTGACATTGACCCGCTCCGGATCGATGCCAAGCTCGCGCACGCTGGCAACCGACTGGGACGCAAACGCCTCGTTGATTTCGAACAAATCGATGTCGGCCACGGTCAGCCCTGCCTGCTTCAGCAGCTTGCGAATGGCTGGAACCGGACCGATTCCCATCACGGATGGATCGACGCCTGCCACGGCGGATGCCACGATGCGCGCGCGCGGTTTCAGGCCCGCCTGTTCCGCTGTCTCCTGCTCCATGACCAAAAGCGCGCACGCGCCGTCATTGATCCCGGAAGAGTTGCCCGCCGTCACGCTGCCGTCCGCTTTAAACGCGGGCTTCAGCTTTTGCAGTTGCTCGAGCGTGGTCTGCGGACGCGGATGCTCGTCGTGCTCGAAAAGCGTAACCTCGCCCTTTTTGCCGCGCAGCTCGACCGGCACGATCTCGGACGCGAACAGGCCAGCCGCTTGCGCACGAGCGTATTTTTGCTGGCTTTCCAGCGCGAACAAATCTTGCATCTCGCGGGTGATCCCGTACTGCTCTGCCACATTTTCCGCCGTCTCGCCCAAGCTGATGGCAGGATACATCGCATCCAGCTTTTCATTGACCATGCGCCAGCCCAATGTCGTGTCGTACAGCGGCTGATTGCCGCGTGCAAACGCCGCTCCCGGCTTCATCATCACGAGCGGCGCGCGCGTCATGCTCTCGGTGCCCCCCGCGATGTACACCTTGCCTGCGCCCGCTTTGATCGCGTTGGCGCTCTGGTTCACCGCTTCCAGCCCCGAGCCGCACAGCCGGTTCACCGTCACGCCCGGCACATCCACCGGCAGCCCCGCCAAAAGGGATGCCATCCGCGCCACATTGCGGTTATCTTCCCCCGCCTGGTTGGCACAGCCCATGATTACATCGTCAATCAAAAGCGGATCGATCGCGTTGCGTTCCAGCAGCTTGGCGATCACATGCGCGGCCAGATCGTCCGGACGCACATCTTTCAACGCACCTCCGTGCCGCCCGATCGGCGTGCGCACCGCATCAACAATAACAGCTGTCTTCATCTCCTGCTCCCTCCATCTATCGCCACGATGCGTTTGGGCCCGTCTCTGGCCGCAGCATGTGGGCAAATCATGCTTTTCTTTTCGTTGGCTTGTTATGATTCCGGCATCGCTTCGACCAGTGTGGCGAGTCCCTGTCCACCGCCGATGCACAAGGTGACAATGCCGTAGCGCTGCTTGCGGCGCCGCAATTCATACAGGATCGTGCCCAACAGCCGCGCCCCGCTGAAGCCGAGCGGATGGCCGAGCGCGATCGCTCCGCCGTTGACATTGGTTTTTTCCGGATCGAGCCCCAGCTCGCGGATGCAGGCGAGCGACTGCGACGCGAACGCTTCGTTCAGCTCAAACAGATCGATTTCCTCCACGCTCATCCCGACCTCTGCCAGCAGCTTGCGAACCGCAGCGACCGGCCCGATGCCCATCACGCGCGGATCGACGCCTGCGCCAACAAAATGGATGACCCGTCCCAACGGCTTGGCATCGTATTTTTGCACCGCATCGCCGCTCATCAAAACGAGCGCTGCCGCTGCATCATTGATGCCCGACGAATTGCCTGCGGTGACCGTGCCGTTTTTACGGAAAGCCGGCTTCAGTTTGCCCAAGCTCTCCATCGACGTATCGCGGCGCGGGAATTCATCTGTATCGAACAAGATGGTTTCGCCTTTTTTCCCCGGGATGTGAACCGGCACGATCTCGTCCTTGAACCGGCCTGCATCGATGGCTGCGATCGCGCGGCGGTGGCTTTCCACCGCGAATCGATCCTGCTCCTCCCGGCTGATCCCGAACTGCTCCGCGACGTTTTCCGCCGTGTCGCCCATCGTCAGCTCGCCGTAAATCGCGACCGGAGCGGAACGCGGTCCGCCGAACGATTCCATCAGCGTCTGGCCGCCGCGCTGAAACGGCTGCTCGAATTTTTCCATGATATAAGGCGCACGGGTCAAGTTTTCCACGCCGCCTGCCAGCATCACCTCGGCATGCCCGGCCTGGATCGATTGCGCCGCCAGATTGACGGCCTCCAAACCGGATGCGCAAACCCGGTTGACGGTCAAGCCCGGCACGCTTTCCGGCAAACCGGCCTTGAGCAAGCCTACGCGTGCAATATTAATGAAAGGCCCTGCCGACACGACATTGCCCATGATGACGCCATCCACTTCATTGCCTGGCACATGCGTCCGCTTCAAAGCCGCATCAAGCACGATCGCGCTAAGCTCATCGTTGGCCACGTGCTTCAGGCTGCCACCCAGCTTGCCGATCGGCGTGCGAACCGCCGCTGCGACATATACGTCTTTTCTTGCGTACGTCATGTTGCGTCACCCTCATTCTCATAAACATAAAAGCCCCGTCCGCTGCGCTTCCCCACTCGGCCGGCCAATACCAGCTTGCGCAAAAGCGGCGCCGGACGATATCGCTCTTCGGCCAAATCGCGGTGCAGGCCGCGAACGATCGCATACACTTCGTCCAGTCCGATCCGGTCGGCCCATTCCAGCGGCCCGTACGGATAGTTCACGCCTTTTTTCATCGCGGTATCGATGTCGGCTGCGGTCGCCGCCTTTTCCATCAGGGCGAACGCCGCCTCGTTGATGATCAAGGACAGGATGCGCGGAAACACAAGTCCCACTTCATCGTCCACAATCTCGGTCTCTTTGCCGAGCGACTGGAAAAACGTCACGGTTTGCGAAAGAATCGGTTCCTCCGTCTGCAAAGCTGGCGCGATTTCAAACAGCTCGCGTTCGGCAAGCGGCAGCAAGGTGCCGAAACCGCAGACGCGTTCCGGATGCGCAGTCCACGCCGCCACCTCTGTCGCCGTAATGGCAAGCGATGTCGCCACGATCGGCACATAGGCAGGCAGCAGTTGATCCAGCTCGCGGACGCGCTCCTTTTTGGCAGCGAGATCGCCATTGGTCACTTCCAGCGCCAATCCGACCTCGCTTGCCTCCGCTTCTTCAACCGACACGACACGATACCCGTGCGCGGTGATCAATTGCTCCAGCTCGGGATACAGCGGTCCCTCACCCGCGAGCAAAATCGCTTTACTTGTTGTAGTCATAGAAACCTTCACCCGTCTTTCTGCCCAAGCTGCCCGCCTGCACCATCCGCTGCTGAATCCGGCTCGGCTTGAATCGTCCTTCCTGGAAAAAGTCGCTGTACACCGACTCGGTCGTAGCAAAATTGATGTCGATGCCGATCATGTCCTGCAGCTCAAACGGCCCCATCTTGAAGCCGCCCGCCCGCTTCATGATCCGGTCGATTTTGGCCACGTCCGCGACGCCGTCGCCTAAAATGCGCAGCGCTTCATTATAATAAGGACGCGCAATCCGGTTGACGATAAAGCCAGGCGTGTCCGTCACCAGCACCGGCACCTTCCCGAGCGCCTCGGCAAAGCGATAGGCACGCTGCA
Organism: Brevibacillus fluminis; assembly: GCF_052072235.1. Lineage (GTDB taxonomy): Bacteria > Bacillota > Bacilli > Brevibacillales > Brevibacillaceae > Brevibacillus_D > Brevibacillus_D fluminis_A. The sequence continues at coordinate 4,782,034 of NZ_CM125436.1, forward strand.
CTTCCTCCTCGCCCGACTTCATCCCGCGAATGACCTCGACCAGCGGCATGACCGGAGCCGGATTGAAAAAGTGGAAGCCGAGAATCCGTTCGGGATGCGGCAGCCCGCCGGCGATTTCGGTTATCGAAATCGAGGACGTATTGCTCAAAAGCAGCGCGTCGCTTCTGCAAAGCTGCGCGAGCGACGTAAAGATCGACTTTTTCAAGTCCAGCCGTTCAGGGACAGCCTCGATGACGACATCGCAATCGCCAAGCCGCTCCATCGCAGATACGGGCGTGATCCGCTTTTGCGTCTCCTCTTTTTGTGCTTCCGTAATTTTCCCTTTGGCCACATCCCGCTCCAGCGTGGACGTGAAATACGCATTCGCTTTATCCAAAACAGCCTGATTGGCATCAAGCAAAAGCACCTGATAGCCGCGGCGGGAACAAACGAGGGCAATGCCTGCCCCCATCGTTCCGGCGCCAATCACGCCGACTGTCGTAATTTCCATTGTGGCAACCTCCTTTGGCAGCTACTGCCCGGTGAAGAAAGGCGCGCGCTTTTCGATGAACGCGGTGACCCCTTCCTTGTGATCCGCTGTCTTGCCTGCGATCTCCTGGGCATAGGCCTCGTATTCCAGCGTCTGTTCCAAATCCATCTGCAAGCCTTTGTACATGGTGCGCTTGATCAGCCCGATGGCTTTGGTTGGCAAGCTCGCCAGCTTGCGCGCATAGGCCAGCGCCTGTTCTGCAAAATCTTCGGCAGGGAGCACCTGGTTGACCAGGCCGATGCGGTACGCCTCATCCGCCGTGATTTTTTCTCCCAGCATCGCCAGTTCAAGCGCCTTGCCCAGCCCGACGATGCGCGGCAAAAAGTAGCACCCGCCGGAATCCGGGACGAGCCCGATGTTGACGAATGCGTTGACCAGCGAGGCTTTCGCGGAGATGACGCGCAGGTCGCACGCCAAGGCGACGCTCATCCCCGCGCCTGCCGCAACCCCGTTGATCGCGGCGACGATCGGCTTTTCCGTCTTTTGGAACTGCAGCACCATCGGATTGTAGCGCTCGCGCAAAAATCCGCCGAAATCGACCTCCTGGCCGATGACATCGCCCAAGTCCTGGCCTGCGTTGAATGCGCGGCCCGCTCCGGTGAACAGGATGCAGCGGACCTCCTCGTCTTTTTGCGCTTGCTTGAGCGCTTCGATGATCTCCTTGTGCATCCGCTCGGTGAATGCGTTGAATTTATCTGGGCGGTTCATCGTGATGACGGCGACGCGATCGGTCACTTCATACGTAATCGTCTCAAACATGACTGCCTCCTATCTCCCGGTAAAATGGGGTTTGCGCTTTTCCAAAAACGCCTTCATCCCTTCCTGCCGATCCTCGCTTGCGAGCAGCAGATAGAAGGCGTTGCGTTCATAATCCATGCCTTCATCAAGCGGCAAATCGTCCGCCTTGTGCACCGTTTTTTTGATCACCTGCACAGCGAGCGGCGGCTGCGCGGCAATCCGTTTGGCCAGCTGCACCGCTTCCTTTCGGTACATTTCCACCGGCACCACCTTGTTGACCAGTCCGTAGCGCAGCGCTTCATCCGCTTTGATCGGCTCGCCGGTCAAAAGCATCTCCATCGCCTTGCGCAAGCCGACCGCGCGGGTCAGCCGCTGTGTGCCACCCGCTCCCGGCATGACGCCGAGCTTGATTTCCGGCTGGCCGATGACCGCGGTTTCCGAAGCGACGATCAAGTCGCAGTTCATCATCAACTCGCAGCCGCCGCCGAGCACGAACCCGCTGACCGCACCGATGATCGGCTTGGAGATCAGACGCATCCGGTCCCATACAGCGAACTGGTCTTTTTGCATGATGGAGATGGCTGATTCTTCTGCCATTTCGTTGATGTCGGCGCCTGCTGCAAACGCACGGTCATTCCCCGTCAGGACGATGACGCGAATCGCCGGATCGCGGTCGAGCCTCTCCAGCTCCGCCACCAGTTCGTCGACAAGCGCCAGATTGAGCGCATTCAATACCTTCGGCCGATTGAGCGCGACGATGCCGATCGCATCCTCGATTGAGACCGTGATGAATTCATAGGCCATGCTCGTTTTCACACCTTTCTCCTTTAAGCCCTAACGATCAGATGGCTTGCGGCTTGTTCCGATTGTCGACGATGCGAATCGCTTTTCCTTCACTGCGCAAAAGCGAATTCGGCGCGAGTACGCGCAGCACAACGGAAACGCCCAGCGTATTTTTGATCATATGGCCGATCTCTTTCACCAATGCCGACTGGCTGGCGGTGCTGTCTTGTTCGGCAAGCTGTTTGGCGTATTCCGGCGTCAGCTCGCAATGCACTTCGAAACGGTCGAGTGCGCCGTCGCGTTCGATCACGACCTGATAGTGCGGCGCCAGCTGCTTGAAGGTAAGCAGCACGGATTCGATTTCGGTCGGGAATACGTTGACGCCGCGGATGATCAGCATATCGTCGACGCGGCCTTTGATCCGCGACATCCGCATGGTTGTCCGCCCGCACTTGCAGGGCTCGGGATTCAGGGACGCGATATCGCCTGTGCGGTACCGGATGACCGGGAACGCTTCCTTCGTGAGCGAGGTGAATACCAGCTCGCCTTCCTCTCCGTACGGCAGCACCTCGCCTGTTTTCGGATCGATGATTTCGGCAAGGAAATGATCTTCAGCGATGTGCAGGCCATCCTGCGCCTCATGACACTCGATCGATACGCCTGGTCCCATGACCTCGCTCAATCCGTAAATGTCGACCGCTTTAATATCCAGCTCATCTTCGAGCTGCTTGCGCATTTCCTCCGACCACGGCTCGGCGCCGAAAATGCCGTACTTGATGCTTGTTTCACGCGGGTTGATGCCCATTTTTTTCATTTCTTCGACGATATTCAAAATGTAAGAAGGCGTTCCTGCCAATCCGCGCGGCTGGAAGTCCTGAATCAATGTGATTTGGCGGGATGTATTGCCGCCGGACACCGGTACGGCGATGGCGCCCAGATGCTCGATGCCGTAATGAATGCCGAGTCCGCCAGTAAACAAGCCGTAGCCATACGCGTTGTGGAACACGTCCCCAGGCTGTCCACCCGCACTGCAGATGGCGCGAGCGACGATCTCCGACCAGTTTTCAATGTCTTTTTTGGTGTAGCCGACGACCGTAGGCTTGCCCTTCGTGCCGGATGAGCCGTGAATGCGCACCACATCCTTCATGTCGACGGCAAACAGGTTGAACGGATAATTTTCACGCAAGTCCGTCTTTTTCATGAACGGAAGACGGCGAAGGTCATCCAGCGATTTGATGTCGTCCGGCCCTACCCCTGCTTGATCAAACGAGTTTCGATGAAAAGCCACGCGCTCGTATGCACGCTTCACCGTCGATTGCAGACGTTCCAGCTGCACAGCCTCCATGTCTTGACGTGACAGCGTTTCCATTTCCTTGTTGAAAATCATTCCATACTCCCCCTGTCTTTTGGTCTTTTCCGGGATGCCGGCTATTCGCCGCGATAGACTGGCTTTCGTTTTTCACGGAACGCTTCCAATGCTTCAAGCCTGTCTTTTGTCGGAATAATTACCTCGTAACACATCGTTTCGATATCCAAACCGGTCTGCAAATCGACGCTCGCGCCCCGGTCAATCGCCGCTTTCGCCTGATAAACCGCCAGCGGCGCATTCGCCAAAATCTCGTCTGCCAGCGAGTTCGCCATCTGTACAAGCTGCTCGGTGCTGTCCGCTACCCCGTTCACGAAGCCGATGGCAAACGCTTCGTCGGCCGTGATCCGGCGTGCGGTCAAAATCAATTCTTTTGCCTTGGACGGGCCGATCAAGCGAGTCAAGCGCTGTGTGCCGCCTGCGCCTGGGATAATGCCGAGGCTCACCTCGGTCAAGCCCATCTTCGCCTCGCGCAAAGCAAAGCGGAAATCGCAAGCGAGCGCCAATTCGAAGCCCCCGCCAAAAGCAAACCCATTGATCAACGCGATTGTCGGCTGCGGCAGCCGCTCCAACGCTGAGAAAACATCGCGAATTTTGCGAACGTTGCGGCGAACCTGCTGCTCGGTCAGCGTGCGGCGTTCTTTCAGGTCCGCTCCGGCGCAAAATGCCCGTCCTTCCGCTTGCAGCAATACTGCGCGCACCTCTTTGCTCGACAGGCGCAGCTCTTCGACGATCGCGCCCAAGCGCTCCAGCGTCTCGTAGTTAAGCGCATTCAATTCATCGGGACGTGCCAGCGTAATGATGCCGAGATGCCCCTTGATTTCCAAACGTACGGTCTCTTGATTGCTGATGCTCATCGTCCACCCTCCCAGACTCCACACTTTGCTTCTCTTGTCTATTACGCTTCCTTCTCTTGCTTCGGCTTCACCCGCGCATACGTGCCGGTGGCGAAGGCGACCAGCTGACCGTCGCAGAAAACGCGCGCTTCCATCACAATGATGCTTTTGCCACTTTTCAGAACCTTTGATTCTGCTGTCAGCATGCTGCCTTTTGCCATGGACAGATACTGGATTTTGCTTTCCACAGTCACGCACTGCTGCACGCCATCCACGTGCGGCGCGGCTCCGTGTCCCATCGCGACATCTGCCAGCGTGGCCGTCACGCCGCCATGCACGACATGTTCGATGCTGTTGCACAGCTCCGGCCTGATTTGCAGCGCCACTTTTGCCCCGTGATCATCCCGATGCAGCACCTCGATGCCGAGATAGTGATTGAATCGATTGTTGCTGACGTTTGCCATGATAAGCCTCCCCGATGACCTGCCGAGAGATCGATGATGATAGAACTGAAAAAAGAATGGAAAAGGATACTGCCGCGTTACTCGCCGAACCCCTTTTCCATTTTGTATGATGCATCTACTCCGCTTCTTCCGGAAGCGAAACGAAATACTCGTTTTTGCGGTATGCGAGCGCGTCAAGCGTAGCCACCAGCTCGCCGTCGCTCTCCACGCGGATGCGGTACCAGGCTGTCCGGTTGTTGCGCTTCTCCTCGGTCGCCGTGGCGACGAGGCGGTTGCCTTTTAATGCCGCAGCCAAAAACCCGATGTTCATGGATAAAGCGACAGACGTTTTGCCATAAGAATTGCACGCAGCTGCAAACACGAAATCAGCCAGCGAGAAAATAACGGCGCCATGCGCGGTTCCGTGGGCATTCAGCATGTGGTCGCCGACGACCAGCTCGGCGGTCGCCGTCCCCTCGCCAAGCTCGATCAGCTTGATCCCGAGAAATTGCCCGAACGTGTCCTGTGCCAGCTTGGCGCAAATTTCATCGTAATGCTTGCGGTGCAGCTCGCGCTCGTCAGGATACTGTTTCCTGCTCATGCTTACACCACGTCGGCGAAATGCATGGACACCACTTTGCCTGCGAAGCCCATCAGGTCTTTGCCGGCTGCGCGGCCTTCCGGAGATGACAACGCTTCCATCAGTGCGTCTCTAGTTTCAAAATACATTTCTGCGATCAGGTGCAGATTGCTTTCGCCTGCTGGAGAGCCGTAAATTTTGCTCACTTCCATTTTGATCAGGCCAGGCATTTTTTCCGCAAGCGGAGCATGTACTTCAAAGTAATGACGATCGAATGCTTCTACATCTTCCGGCTTTTTGTATACGGCCACTAATTTCACCATAATACTTTCATCCTCCCTAAACAATGTTATGTGTATGGAAACTAAATATGTGACGAAACATTTATATAACGTTATTTTAACGCACGTTATAGTTTTTATTATATTAACTCGTTTGAAGAGGCGTCAAGGGATTTTTGTCAGCCCACATTTTGGGCGGTCCCTGCAAACCTGCCTCGGTGATCGCTTTTTCTGCGCAAAAAAGCTGCCTTGCGTTGACGGCAAGACAGCTTCTTTGCTTTTCCTTGTTCAATATTCGATGATATTTACGATGATTACGAACACCGCTCCGCTGACGACCCATCGTGAAAACCGCCCGCTGAGCCGTTCGCCTGTTTATCGTTTCGCCAGGTCGTCCGCGTTCAATGCGCACAGCGCGTATGTTTGGATCGCGATGGCCATGACTTTTTCGTCGATGTCGAATTTTTCGTTGTGGTGGCCGGCAGCCAGCGTCGTCCCGAACATGAGATAGGAGGCCAGTCCGCCGTTGTCCTGAACTCGCTGCAGCATGTAGGTGGCATCCTCGGAGCCACCGGCTTCGACGGTATCATGCACGGCATGAACGTCTTCCACCTGCTCGGCCTGTGCCCGGATATAGGGGATGAGTGTCTCACTGGAATCGCAGCTGTTCGCCATGCCCACAATTTCGATGTGCTCCTGGGCCTCGTGCATGATGGCAGCCCACCATGCCGGTTTGTTATGGTGACCTCCTTACGATTTTCAATCTTCACTCACACTCTATCATAGCGCTGATCGATTCGTTGCGGTTATTCAAATTGTTCTGATTCGTCACAACCTGCTGTGCAAACTGTGGACAACTCTTTGGATAAACGCCAAAAAGGATGCCGGCAAAATGCCGACACCCCTTGTTATTCCTTGAAAACTGGATACGCAGGTATGCTTGTGGATTAATTGTGGATAAGCCCTCGACCGATTAGTATTCGTCAGCTCCATGCGTTACCGCACTTCCACACCGAACCTATCAACCTCATCGTCTATGAGGGGTCTTACCAGATTGACTCTGTGGGAAATCTCATCTCAAGGGGGGCTTCACGCTTAGATGCTTTCAGCGCTTATCCCGTCCATACATAGCTACCCAGCTGTGCTCCTGGCGGAACAACTGGTGCACCAGCGGTATGTCCACCCCGGTCCTCTCGTACTAAGGGCAGCTCCTTTCAAATTTCCTACGCCCGCGACAGATAGGGACCGAACTGTCTCACGACGTTCTGAACCCAGCTCGCGTACCGCTTTAATGGGCGAACAGCCCAACCCTTGGGACCTACTTCAGCCCCAGGATGCGATGAGCCGACATCGAGGTGCCAAACCTCCCCGTCGATGTGGACTCTTGGGGGAGATAAGCCTGTTATCCCCAGGGTAGCTTTTATCCGTTGAGCGATGGCCCTTCCATGCGGAACCACCGGATCACTAAGCCCGACTTTCGTCCCTGCTCGACTTGTAGGTCTCGCAGTCAAGCTCCCTTGTGCCTTTACACTCTACGAATGATTTCCGACCATTCTGAGGGAACCTTTGGGCGCCTCCGTTACTTTTTAGGAGGCGACCGCCCCAGTCAAACTGCCCACCTGGCATGGTCCTCGCACCCGATAAGGGTGCCGAGTTAGAAACTCCGTACATCAAGGGTGGTATCCCACCGACAGCTCCACAGAGGCTGGCGCCCCTGCTTCTCAGCTTCCCACCTATCCTGTACATGATGCACAAAGTTCCAATACCAGGCTACAGTAAAGCTCCATGGGGTCTTTCCGTCTTGTCGCGGGTAACCTGCATCTTCACAGGTATTATGATTTCACCGGGTCTCTTGCCGAGACAGCGCCCAAGTCGTTACGCCTTTCGTGCGGGTCGGAACTTACCCGACAAGGAATTTCGCTACCTTAGGACCGTTATAGTTACGGCCGCCGTTTACTGGGGCTTCGGTTCAAAGCTTCGCTTGCGCTAACCCATCCCCTTAACCTTCCAGCACCGGGCAGGCGTCAGCCCCTATACTTCGCCTTGCGGCTTCGCAGAGACCTGTGTTTTTGCTAAACAGTCGCTTGGGCCTTTTCACTGCGGCCCCCTCGGGCTTTAACACCCTACCGAGGCGCCCCTTCTCCCGAAGTTACGGGGCCATTTTGCCGAGTTCCTTAGCAAGAGTTATCCCGCGCACCTTAGGATTCTCTCCTCGCCTACCTGTGTCGGTTTGCGGTACGGGCACCAGATTGCTCACTAGACGCTTTTCTTGGCAGTGTGAAATCAGGGACTTCGGTACTAACATTTCCCTCGCCATCACAGCTTACCCTTATGATGTGCGGATTTGCCTACACATCAGGCTTACTGCTTAGGCGGCCATCCAATAGGCCGCTCACCCTATCCTCCTGCGT
>NZ_CM125436.1:4795000-5115000 GCF_052072235.1 Brevibacillus fluminis
CATTTCCAGCTGATGCCCGTCAGGATCGGCAAAATAAAGCGAGACGGCCGGCATGAACGCGAAGACGTACAGCTCGCTCGCAGGACCATCGTAAAAATTCCGGACCTCAATGCCCTTCTCCTGCAAAAAAGCCCGGGCATTCCCCATCTGCTCACAGGAAATCCGGAAAGCGAAATGCTGCCGCTGCACCAGAGAGGTCGGATAATCCTCCCGAATCCCGAGCATGGCCTTCCCCTCCTTGCCGATCCAATAAAAACGCGAGCGGCGCTTTTCATCGGCATGAAGCAGCTGCAAGCCCAGCACATTTTCATAAAAAGCAGCCGAACGTTCCAAATTTGCCACATTGAGATGCGTTTCAAACAAACCATCGATCATCGTTACTGCCCCTCTCGCTGCGGGAATGCTTTTCGCCACAGGGGACGGCTGCTTTCACACATACCCATCCGCCGCAATCATATGAAACTCATAGCCGCGCAGATGAACATCCTGGTCCCGATTGCCGTGAATGGTCACTTCGGCGGGGTGAAAACGCGCTTGCACATCACTCATGAACCAGGTTCGCCCGAACGCAACCAAAATCAGCAGCCCATCCTCATCCCCCATCGGCGTAAAGGAAGCGGTCGGCCCGCGCCACGGTCCGATCCCGAGCCCGATCCCCAAATCTTCCACCGTGCCCAACACATCCTCCACAGGGAGCCCGATTTCGCTGACGCAGAGGAAATCGCGGCTGCTGAAAGGAATGTCGGTCGCGTTTTCCAGGTTGTGCCGCGCGATCAGCTCGATCAGATTGCCGGCCGCATCTGTAAAGTAGAGCGAATGCGCGTTCCACGACTCGAAATAAATGAGCGGGTCCTCTTCATGCAAAACCAGCTCCACCCGCTGGGACAGCCATTCCCGCGCTTCCTCGATCTTGTTTTCCGGAATGTTGAAAGCCATATGGTAAAAGGGACGGCTCTGATCCCGGACAGCCGCGAACCGCAGCGCCGTCCAGCCGACGGTGACTGTGAACGAATCGGCCTCTTCCGCAAGCAGCTCCAGCTCCATCACGTTTGTATAAAACTGCTTCGCCGGCTCCAAACGATCGGTGTACAGCGTCAATTCGGTGATTTTCATCTTTTCCGTCCCCCTTCATTGTGTCTGGCTTTCCGCCATTCTTTACTTCGCAGCCAAAAGGCGGCTGATGCGAATCAGTTCTTCCGCCATCCCGTTGATTCGCTCCTGCGCATCGTAATCCGTCACCTTTTGCTGATCATTGAAATGATGCGGATCAGCCACGAATTGATCCGGAAGCACCAGTGCATAGACCCCGCGCATCACCGTGCGCAGATTGTTCAAGGCGTTGATGCCGCCCTTTCCGCCGCCAGCCGCAGCGGCGATCAGCGTCGGCTTGTTGCGGAACTGCCGCGAGCCCAAAAAATCCAGCGCATTTTTCAGCGCCCCGCTCATCCCGTTGTGATATTCCGGCGTGCAGATGACAAAGCCGTCCGCTTCCTGCGCCAGCGATTGCAGCGCTTTGACCGATGTCAGCTCATATTGTTCGTCGCTTCCGTTATAGACCGGGAGTACATGTTCACCCAGGTCAAAAAACGTCACGTTGATATCGTTCTTATTCAGCGCCTGCTCAAATGTCCGCGCCAATCCGCGCGTCCGCGATCCTTGTGTAGCTCCACCATTCAAAATGACAATGTTCATGGGAATACCTCCGTCGATTTGCTTATTGTGTTTGTTTTATCCTTGTTTGTGACTTTATTGTATCGCCGCACGCCATCCGCTACCTCGGCTCACAGGTGTATCTTTTGACAAAAAAAGCCCGCCTGATGAGGCGGACTGGTCGTACGACTTATGGAGTAGGTACTAGACTTACGCAGGATCGACATAGCCATGTTTGATCGCATAAAGAGCGGCTTGCGTCCGGTCGGAGAGATCAAGCTTGCCCAAAATGCTGCTGACATGCGTCTTGACGGTTTTTTCCGCGATAACCAGCACCGCGGCGATTTCTTTGTTGGAGCATCCTTGCGCGAGCAGACAAAGGACTTCTTTTTCACGCTTGGTAAGCGTCTCATGGTGCCTCTCGCCCGTTTGCACGGGGGCGGCGACCGGCGGCTGGTCAGCGGGAGCGGCCGTCACCTGGGCCATCAGCTTGGACGTGACATCCGGATGCAGCTGAATATTTCCGCTATACGACCCGCGAATCGCTTCGACGATCTGATCGGGTTTCATGTCTTTCATCAAGTATCCGACTGCACCTGCCTGCAGGGCCGGGAGCACATAATCCTGATCGGAAAAGCTGGTCAGCACCAAAATTTTGACGTCCGGATACGTTTTCTTGATGAGCCGCGTCGCCTCGATCCCATCCATCACCGGCATCACCATGTCCATCAGCACGACATCCGGCTGGCAGGACGCCACTTTTTCCAGCGCCTCCTTGCCGTTTTCCGCTTCACCGACAATCTCGAAATCTTTTTGCATGCTGAGGAAAAATTGCAGGCCGCGCAGCACGACCGCATGATCATCGACCAACAAGATTTTTATTTTCATGAACCTTCACCTCTCCGCCGTCTACCAACAAGTAGGGATCAGCACCTGGACAACCGTCCCTTTTCCCGGCTTGCTTTCGATCGAAAACAGGCCGCCGAGCATCTCCGCGCGCTCACGCATGCTGATCAGTCCAAGCGAGTTCAGCTTCTGCCCCGCTTGCTGGGAAAAGCCGGCGCCACCATCGCTTACCCGAAGCAGCACTTCGCGCTTGGTCACTTTCAAATATACTTGCACTTCTGTTACTTTGGCATGTTTTGCCACATTATTCAAGGACTCCTGCCCGATGCGCAGCAGCGTCTCCTCGATCGCCCGCGGCAGTTCGTTGAAGCCATCCAATTGATCGCGGACGATGATGCCGAGCTTTTGCCCGTACAGCTTCAACGCGGTGAGCAGCCCTTCCTCGAGGCCCGCGGGCCGCAGCTGCCAAATCAGCGCGCGCATCTCCTTCAACGAATCCTCCGTCAACCGCTGAATCTCGCGGAGTGAGTTGTGCATGAGATCGTCCTGCTCGCCGTCGAGAATGCCTTCCATCCCCCGTGTCATGAGCGACAGGGAAAACAGGTTTTGGCACACGGAGTCATGCAGGTCGCGCGCCAGCCGATTCCGTTCCTCGAGCTTGCTCAATTCCCGGCGCTGCTGGTTTAGGCGGGCGTTTTCCATCGAGATGGAAATATGATCCGCAAGCGATTGCAGCACCTCCAGATCGGTTTCGTCAAAATCGCTTGCCTTCTGGCTGGTAACCAACAGACATGCCGGCGTCTGCCCGCGCAGCCGGATCGGAACCGCCGCCGCTGAACGAAACGGCGCGATTCCAGCCGCTGGCAGCGACAGCTCCTGGTCCGCTTCCGCCTCGACCCGGCGCACCTTGCCTTTTTTCATCGCTTCGGCGACCGGGCCGCTCTCGGCTGCTGTGACCGCTTTCCATTCGCTCTTGACCGATTCGCCTTGATACAGCGCCCGCAGCGACATCGCCTTGCCTTCCTTCAAGAAAAAGGCGGCTGCGGCCCACGGAAAATGCTTGCCGATTTGCTGGACGGCGGTACAGGGGATTTTTTGCAGTTCGGTTACCGCTCCGATCGCCTTGCTTGCGTCCCCCAGCTTGGCGTACAGCTCCGCCCGCTTTTGCTCGGCATGGAACAGCTTGGTCCGTTTCAGCGCGGTCCCGATCTGATAAGCGACCGCCGTCAACAGGGCGAGTTCCTCATCGGAAAAGTGCTCTTTGCCCGGCGCCGCCACATTCAGCAGGCCGAACCATTCTTCCCCCGCTTTCAGCGGAACGGTCGCGTGGTGGTAAATGCCCTCGGTATCGCCCCATTTGTATTCGATCGCATTTTCGATCCGCTTGCAGTTGATGATGTTGACGGCATTGTGCAGGCGGCCGCCCCAATACTTGTCGACACACCAGCAGCTGCCGGTGCACATCGGCTCCTTCTCGCCCCAGGAAAGCGCCGGGGGCAGGCGATGATCGACCACGCACGTAAAGCCCGGCTCTTTTTCCATCAAAAAAATCCAGCCTGTCGTAAGCCCCGTCACTTCAAGCAGCTTTCGCAGCACCGCATCGAGCATATGGTTGGTGTCGTTCGTAATGTTGAGCGTCACCGCGATTTCTTTCAGCGCAGCCAATTCATCCACGCGCTTGCCATCCGTCATGCGCATCCGTCCTCCCGTTCGTATCTCGTGGCTCTAGCGTAAACGACCGGAACGGCGGAAACAAGGGGGGAACGGGCAAAACTGCACACACGCGGTCGATCCCGCGATAGCGCGCAAAAAAGACGCTCCATGCAGAGCGTCATCGTCCGTAACTGCCTTGCGATCGTCGATGCGCTTATTTCGCGTAGCATACCTTTCCGCCGATAATCGTCATGCTGATCCCGGTCGAAAGCAGCGCATCCGGCTCGACCGTGAACAAGTCCTGTGAATAGACGGTCATGTCCGCCAGCATGCCGCGCGAAAGCGTCCCTTTGTGCTGCTCCTCGTTGGTAGCCATCGCGCCGCCCACCGTAAACAGGCGAATCGCCTCCGCCATCGACAGCTTCTGCTCCGGATAGTAGCCGCCATGCGTCTCGCCAGGAGCTTTCCGCGTGACCGCAGCATGGAGGCCCAAAAGCGGATCGAGCGGCTCCACTGGGGCATCAGAGCCACCGGCGCAGTGAATCCCCGCGTCGATCATCGTTTTCCAGCTGTAGGAATGGCGAATCCGCTCCTTGCCGACACGCTCCTCCACCCAAGGGAAATCCGAGGCGACGAAGCGCGGCTGAATATCGACGATTTTGCTGTCGTCCTTCAAGGCGGTAAGCTGGTCCGGCCGAAGAATTTGCGTATGGATGATCCGGTCGCGATACGGGACGGTCGGGAATTGCCGCAGCCCGTCGAGCACCATATCCAGCGCCTTGTCGCCGATCGTATGGACCGCAATCGTCATGTTCAGGCTGCGCGCCTCGCGCATGATGGCGAGCAGCTCTTCCTGCGAATGGATCGGCATCCCGCTCGTCGTCGGATCATCCGCATAAGGCGCGGACAAGTAAGCGGTTCTTCTGCCCAAAGCGCCGTCTGCAAACAGCTTCACCGCCCCGATCGACAGGTTGTGGTTGCCGAATCCGGTCCGCAGGTGACTTTCCCGAATGCTTGGCAGATGCGGGTAATAGAGCAGCAGGTTGCAGCGCAAACCCAATCCTTCTTCATTCAACAGCTCGTCATAAATCCGGTACGTCTGGTCCAATCCGCCGAGATCGCGCAAGTCCTCTGTGTGCGCGCCGGTGAGCCCGTGCTGCATCGCATACTGGATCGCCTTTCTCGTCTGTTCCTTCAATTGAGCATAACCCGGCTCCGGAATGTGTTTTTTGACGACGTTCGCCGCCGTTTCCAGCAAAAGCCCTGTCAATTCCTCATCCGCTCCGATCAAGCCTGCCGCTATCGCATCCGCGCGGGTTTCGATCCCGGCGAGCCGCAGCGCCTTGCTGTTGACCAGCACGGCATGACCGCACACCCGGTTGAGAAAAATCGGGCAATGCGGCGCGACCGCATCCAGTTCTTCGCGGGTCGGGATGCCGCCCTGGACAAACTGGTTTTCGTCCCAGCCCTTCCCGATCAGCCATTCATCAGCCGTTTTTTCGCTTGCCGCCCGCTTGATGGTTGCCAGCATCTCGTCTTTGGATGTCGTTTTGTTCAAATCGAGCTGGAGAAAGGTGGACCCGAGCCAGCCCAGATGCAGGTGGCTGTCGATCAGGCCCGGCGTCGCCAATTTTCCTTGCAAATCCACATATTTAGCGTCATGACGCCCCCATTGCAGCTGCATGTCGGCGTGCGAACCGAGGTCGACGATCCGCCCATCCCGCGCCACGATCGCCTCCACATAGGGGTGCGCCGGGTCTTGGGTGTAGATGCGGCCATTGGTAAAAATCGTTGTCGTCATGTCTGGTATCGCTCCTTTTTATCGTCGTCCCAACTCCTTCCACGCGAAAGGGCGGCACTCCTTTTTCGTTTCAACTGGAATTCTGTCCAGCAAAAAACCCCGGGGCAGCCTCTGACGCCCGGGGTTTCTCTATCGCTTTATATGCGCTCGTATTTCTGCACCGCACCGGCAGGCACTTCCTTGAAATCCGGCAAGGTGGTCAGCCCTTTCTCCGCGCCGCCCGGATTATAGAACGCGAGCAGCCGCAGAGGCTCCCAGCCCGTGTTGTGCGTGGAGTGGTAAACCCCTGTCGGGATGTAGAGCATGTCGCCCGCTTTGACCGGAAACGGCTCCTCATCCCCGATCATTTGCACACCCTCCCCGGACAAAATATACAGAATCTCCTCTGCATCCGGATGATTGTGCCGATCATGCCCCTCTTCCGGCAGCAGGATCACCTCGCCGCACGTCACCTTCGCACCCGGTGTCTGCTCCGGCGTGACGAACCATTTGATCATGCCCCAATTGAACGTATGTGTCGGGATTTCTTTCGGATCGATTTGCTTCACGTTATTCGCCTCCATGTGAAATCGCTTTGAATTTCCGCATATTTTCCGTGATGGCAACCTCTGTCGGCAGCCGCTCCATGCTGGATGCGCCGAAAAATCCGACGATGCCATTGGTGTTATCGAGCACATACGCGGCGTCATCCGGCTCGGCGATCGGTCCGCCGTGGCAGAGCACGATGATGTCGGGGTTCACTTCTTTCGCCGCATCGTGCATCTCCTGAACGAGCGCAGCCGCTTCATCGATGGTCAGCGCCGTTTTCGCCCCGATCGTACCGGAGGTGGTCAAGCCGACGTGCGGCACCAGAATGTCGGCCCCTGCCTCTGCCATCTTGCGCGCCTGCTCGGCATCGAACACGTACGGCGCGGTCAGCAGCCCCAGTTCATGTGCCTGGCGGATCATCTCCACCTCCAGATCATAGCCCATGCCGGTCTCCTCCAGATTGGCGCGGAACGTGCCGTCAAACAATCCGACGGTCGGGAAGTTTTGCACGCCGGTAAAGCCCATTTCCTTCAGCTGCTTTAAAAACACAGGCATCAGCCGGAACGGATCGGTGCCGCATACCCCTGCCAGCACCGGCGTGTTTTTGACGATCGGCAGCACCTCGCCCGCCATCTCCACGACGATCTGATTGGCGTCGCCATACGGCAAAAGCCCTGCCAGCGAGCCGCGGCCCGCCATCCGGTAGCGCCCGGAATTGTAGATGATGATCAGGTCCGCTCCGCCCGCCTCGGCCGATTTGGCCGACAGTCCGGTGCCCGCACCCGCGCCGATAATCGGATTCCCCGCTTTGATTTCCTCCTGCAGACGTGCCAATGCTTCTTCTCTTGTCATCATGCGATCCTCTCCTACCATTCTCCGTTGTGTTCTTTTATCTGTTGTTCAGCCACGCTTGATATTGTTCATGGAACCGCTGCGCCATCGCTATGGCGAAAGCGGGATCGTTAATATCCGTATCCAGCTCCAAAATTTCGACGATGTGTGGATTGACGTTTTGCCGCAGCGCCTCGATCAGCGCTTCATCAGCGGCCTGGTCATGGAAAAATTGCCCTTCCTTGGACAGCACCGATACGCCCCGCAGCGGGATGAACAGGCTGACCGGACCTGTCGCCTGGTTCAGCTTGGCCGCGATCCGGCGCCCCAATTCCGCGCATTCCTCCGGTGTCGTGCGCATTAAGGTGACTGTCGCATTGTGCTCATACAGCCGTCTGTCTGCAAACCGTTCCGGCACCGTATCGCGCGGCCCAAAGTTCACCATGTCAAGCGCCCCCAGCGATACCACCTGCGGAATACCCACCTCTCCTGCCGCATTGAGCCGGGTCGGGCCAGCCGTCAACACACCGCCGACCAAATCGTCCGCAAGCTCCGTCGTTGTCAGGTCAAAGGACCCGGTGATAAAGCCGTCCCGGATCAGCGTTTCCATCGATTGCCCGCCCGTTCCGGTAGCGTGGAACACGAGAATTTCGTAATCAAGCTCCTCCAAATGCTTGCGTGCCGTCTCGACAGCCGGAGTCGTCACGCCGAACATCGTCGCCCCGATCAGCGGCTTGCTCGCCGACATGTCTGGAACAGCCGCTTTCGCCATCCCGGCGATGGCCGCTGCGGCATTGGAAAGGATGCGTGCGGAAATTTGGTTGATTCCGGCGACATCGACGACCGAATACATCATCGTGATGTCGACCGCCCCGACATACGCGCGGGTGTCTCCCGATGCCATCGTGGACACGATCAGCTTCGGCACGCCGACCGGCAGCTGGCGCATCGCATGGGAAACGACAGCTGTGCCGCCCGAGCCGCCGAGTCCTAAAATCGCTTGCAGCCGGTTTTGCTCATACAGCTCTTTGACGATGGCAGCGGCGCCTTCGGCCATCGCCTTCATCGCCGCTCCGCGATCGCCTGAAGCGATCAGCCGATCGACCTGATGACCAGCAGCTGCCGCGACCGCTTCGCGCATCACATCCGGTTGGACGACAGGCTCGCCAAGTACACCGATGTCCACCAAAATGGTTTCGACGCCATGCTCTTGCTGTAAGCGCTCACAAATGTAGCCGTACTCGATCCCTTTCGTATCAAGCGTGCCAAGCAATACAACTGTTGGCTTTTGTCCCATAGATTCCACTTTCCCTCCTTCAACGCTCTGATTCACAGCCTATTTCGAGCAAGTTCCTTGCCAATCATTTCAGCCCGGTTTGATCAGGGTATCGCAACGGTTGTGGGAAATTTTTTTCTCACGACGCCGCAAAACAGTGAGAAAAAAATTCCCAAATCAGGTAACGGGAAAAATAGTTCACGTTCTCTCTCATTTGGGAATCGGCGTAATGTTGTATTTTTTCATTTTGTTAAAAAGCGTTCTTCGCGTAAAACCGAGCGTTTCCGCCGTGCGCGTCCGGTTCCAGTCCAGCTTTTGCAGCGTCTGTTCGATCAGTTCCTTTTCAAACGATTCCACCGAGCGGCTGACCCATTGACTCTCCACATGACTGGTCCCGCGTGTGTCGCCAACGGTCGGCAAGCTGGCTTCCCTGATCGGCGCGGGCAAGTCTTTCCACTCGATGCGGCTACCATTGCACAAAATCGAGGCCCGCTCCAGCACGTGCTCCAGTTCCCGCACATTGCCCGGCCAATCATAGGCGAGCAAGGCATCGAAAGCAGCCGGCGTCAGCCCGCCGATGTCGCAGGCGAATTTTTCGTTGATCTTTTTCAGGAAGTGATTGACCATGAGCGGAATGTCTTCCTTCAGCTCGCGAAGCGGGATCGTCTGAATCGCGATCACGTTCAGGCGATAGTACAAGTCTTCGCGGAATTTGCCCTCCTGCACCGCTTTGTACAAATCCACATTGGTCGCGCACAGAATCCGCGTGTCGACTTTGATCGTTTTGGTGCCGCCGACCCGCTCGAATTCCTGATGCTGGATCGCGCGCAGCACCTTCGCTTGCGTCGCCAGACTCATCTCGCCGATCTCATCTAAGAACAGCGTTCCTTGATGCGCCAGCTCAAAACGGCCGATCCGCTGCTGCGTCGCGCCGGTGAATGAGCCTTTTTCATGGCCGAACAGCTCGCTTTCCAGCAAACTGTCCGGCAATGAAGCGCAATTGACCCGCACGAAAGCGTGCTTGTAGCGGTCGCTGTTGTAATGGATGGAGCGCACGATCAGCTCTTTGCCCGTTCCGCTCTCGCCTTGGACCAGGACGTTGACGTTTTTGTTCGCCACCTTGCGCACGATCTCATAAATCTCCTGCATCGCGCGGCTTTGCCCGACGATCTCGTCGAACCGCATTTTTTTGAGCAGCTCCTGCTTCAAATAGCGGTTCTCCGCCGACAGCCCGTCCCCATGCTTGAACTGGCCGATCACGCCCTTGATGCTCTCTTCCGTCGGGATGCGCTCGAAGGTGGAGCCGCCGATCACGCCGACTGCGCTCGTTTCGCGGTAAAAAGTGCGCGCCTGCTCCGGATACACGATCGGTCCGCCGTACACCATATGCAGGCAATCCGGGTTCACGTCCTGTGCCGCTTGAAAAATCCGGGTGGCAAGCTGGACGGCTTCCGGAATCGTGATGCCGCTCTTGATCCCGGTTCCTCCCCCGATCGTCCAGCCAAAGTGGGCGCAGACCACATCCACCTGCGCTGCCGCCATCGCCCGCGCCTGCTCCTCATTGAATACGAAGCCGATCGTGAACAGCCCCTGCTGTGACGCTTTGGCGAGGAACTCCACTTCCTTGGCGAAGCCGAATCCCTCTTCTTCCAGCGCGATCCGCATGGTCCCGTCGATCAGGCCGACCGTCGGAAAGTTGTTGACGCCGCAAAAGCCGGTCGCCTTGATTTTGTCGATCAGCGCTTGCGGGTCGATCGTCGGATCGGTGGCACAAACGCCGTAAATGACCGGCGTCTCCCCCGCATGCGGCAAAATTTCGCGGTAACCGGTTTTCAGCACCATTTCGTTGCTATTGGCAAATGGAAGCAGGGAGCCTAACGTGGACACGCCCGCGTTCCGGAATAATCCTGCGTTTAAGACGAGCAAAAAATCGGCCCCGCCTGCCACGGCTTGCTTTGCGGAAAAGCCGGAGCCGGTTGCGACGCCGATCAAGGGTTTTTTGGTGTTCAGGCTGTCAATGAGCGATGCGCGGAGCTTTTCTTTCATTCGTTGAGCGGCCTCCCCTCTGTTTGTTTCCACAAGTGTAGCAAGAATTTACCTGTGGGAAAATAGTTTGGTGGAGGCGAGGGGATTTGGGAAAAAAGCTCGGCGCTGCGCTCTTGTCCTTGCCCACTGGGGGTCGGGGTGTCCGGCGCAAACCAAAAACGAAAACCGCGCCCCAAAGCCACACGCTGCGCGGCGGGTGTATCTCAGGGATGATGTGAGGCGCGAAAGCCGTTTTCGTTTTTGGTTTGCGCCTTTGTTGGCAATGACAAAGGCTCCGCGGCGATCTTTTTTCCCAAATCCCTGGCTGTTGGATTGTCACTGAAAATTTACTGCTAAATAGAAGACAATAAAACTATCAAATTGACCCAATGAGAGAAGAGAGGGGAAAAACCATGAACAAATTCGGCATGAATGTCAAATTCACGGCCCAACCGGGGCAGTCGCCTTCATAGCCCGGCCGGAGCAAGCCGCGCTCAGGCAAACTATAAGAGCTTCCCAAATGACTGAATCGTTCATATGGTTTATAATGAAAGAACTACATTATTATCGCCGGATTTATGCATGATGCCGAAAAATGGAGGCTTTCTTTATATGATTACGTTCCATACCTATGAAAACGTCACGTGTGTCGAAGGCAAAGTGTCGATCGGCGGTAAAGATTCTTCCGTTTATCTTTATCTCGTGGATGGACTGCTGATCGATACCGGGGCGAAGATTCTCGAAAACGAGCTGATTTCGTTTTATGAAGCCGCTTCCTTCGAGCAGGTGGTATTGACGCACGGGCACGAGGATCATGTCGGCACGGCGGCATGGATCGAGCGGAACCGGAACGTGCCGATTCTGATTCACGAAAACGGGATTGTCCCTTGCTCCCAGCCCGCCAACTACCGCAAATACCGGCAGGACACATGGGGCATCCGCGAACCGTTCACTGCGCAGCGTTTGGGCGATTCGGTTGAAACCGGGTCGTACCGGTGGAACGTCATCTACACCCCCGGCCACGCCGATGATCATGTCGCCCTGTATAATGAAGCGAACGGACTGCTGTTTTCCGGCGACCTGTATCTCATCCCCAAAACAAAGCTGATCATGCACGACGAATCGATCCCGCAGATCATCGCGTCGATCCGCACGCTGCTCGCCTATGATTTTCAGGCGATGTTTTGCAGCCATGCCGGTTACCTTGCCAACGGCCGCTTGATGCTTACCGCCAAGCTTGACTATTTGGAAAACCTGTCCGGCGACATTTTGCATCTGTACCGGCTGGGGCTGACACCGGAGGAAATCGATGCCAAGCTGTTCCCGAACCGGTACCCGATCGTGGAAGTGTCGGAGCGGGAGTTCGATTCCCGCCATATCGTGCAATCCGTCATCACGGCAGCTCTCCAAGCATAGCGGCCCTTCCTTGCATGTTAGAAAACCTGGCTACGCCAAGCTTTTTGGCGGGGCCGCGGTTGCACTTATACTGGATAAGAAATTTATACATTCTTATCTGTACAAGGAAAAAGAGGCGAGATCATCCGCCTCTTCGCCTAACTCGTATCGCTCCCTGTCCGCCCATCGATTTTCTGCCTCCATGCCGCCGCCATTGTGCTGTGCCGCTGTTTCCATCCACCGTATCGAATGCTCATGTGCTCACGTCCTTTCATCGTTTGGCTTGAAGCTGCAAGCCGACTGTTAACACCTGCCTGATCTTGGGATCGAGGTAATGGCTCCCGGTACCCGCGCCTTGTGTCCGGTGCCATGCGGATTTTCGCTCAGTTGCTTCCATTGCGCGGCAGTCATGCCTTGCACGCACGCGTTGGGATCATAAGACAGCGTGCTGACCAACGCCAGTACCTCGCCTGTTTTCGGATCGAGCGCCGACGCCGCTCCCTCATCTTGTTTCATCTGTTCATAGATCGTCTGCTGCAGCGCCGCATCGACCGTCAGCGCAATCGTTTTGCCGTTTGTCGCAGGCTTTTTTGCGATGACTTTTTTCAACGCGCCGCCGGCATCGGTAATTTTGATGATGCCGCCAGCCGCTCCCCGCAGTTCCCCCTCAGACAGTTGCTCCAGTCCTGCTTTGCCGATCAGATCGGATGGCTTGTAGCCTTTCTCCTTGAGCGCTTCCCACTTTTTTTGGTCGATCGGGCCGACATAGCCGACCAAATGCGCAAACGCCTCTTTGAACGGGTGATACCGGACTTCCTTTTTGCGCAGCGTGACCCCGTTTACATTCACTAAAAGCTCAAGCCGTGCGTCCTCTTCCGACAGCGTTGCCAGCCGGACAGGCGAGTCGGGATTGGCTGATGACGCTTGCAAAATCGAGGCCAAGGCCTCCGACGTCGTCGCGAGTACATGCAGCAGCTTCTGCTGATCTCCCTGCGGCGCCGTCTGCCAGTCGCGCGGGACAATGCACACATCCACGACCACGTTGTCGGTTGCCAAATGATGACCGCCTCGATCCAGAATCGCCCCGCGCTTCGGCGCAAACGTACTCACCCGCACCTTGTCCCCCTCCGCCATCTCCGGAAAAATGAAGGTCGGGTTCCAGGCCACATACCAGCCTTGATGCGCTTACGTTTCTTCCTTCACCATCGCAACGCTCCCCTTGAAGCTGATCGGCGGAAAAACCGGTTTTATTTTCACATGGTCAGCTTCAATGCCCGCAAAAATGCTGCGATATTTGCTGACGAACTGTTCTTTTGTCACACGAGCTTGCGCAGCGGAAGAAAGCTGTCCGTACCTCACATCGAACTGTTGGTTCTCCCGGCTTGCGATATAGGTTTGAAAAGCGGCCAGCGCGCGCTTCTCCTCCGCGTGGGGATCAGCGGTCGCCCCGTTGCCAAAGATGAGGAAAATCCCCGCAGCACCGGCCACCAATGTAATTCCGACAAACATCCACACTTTCTTCACGACAATTTCCCCTTCCCACTGACAACGATACGCCAGCGGAAGCTGTGAATATATGGGAGAATCCTCACGCATCGGTTACAAATTGATGATAACTTTTTGAATTTTCTATCTAAACAGGACAAAAAAACAGCCGCCACGACGTTTGCCGGAAGGCTGTTTGTACGGGTTTAGGCGGCCCTAAGGTAAATCAGCAAGTTATAAACCGTATGGACAATCGTCGATGACCAAAGCGAATTCGTGCGTTTCACAAGTAACGACAGACCGTATCCGACCAAAAAGACGGTGGCCCCATTGCCGATGAGTTTGGGAAGGGAAGCTCCGCCTTGTACCAGCCAAATCGGGAGATGGATGGAGACAAACAAGAGGGAAGCAAGCAGATTCGCCTTAATGAACGTCAGCGAGGAAGAGAGCTTTTGAAGAAGAAACCCGCGAAAGAGAACTTCTTCCGGAATCGCAAACAAAAGCGTCGTAAGCCAGCGCCACCCCAAATCAAAATGAAAGGAGCCCTGAAAAAAATACGTCAGTCCCGCTTCAATGACAACGATCATGGAGCTTATGATTACGCCCCACTTTACTCCAACTGCCGCATTTCTCACTCCAATCTCGCACCACGGATGCCGGATTTGATCGATCCGAGTCAAGTAAAAGTAGACTGGAACGATCCAAATCACATATTTGGCAATAAGGGCAATGGGGGGAGGGAAGGGATAAAGCTGAAACAGGATTTCCTTCGCTGTCCAGATTAAGTACAAACAAATGAAAAAAGCACCAAGACGATACCGATCTCGATTAAACAAAAAGCTCATCAGACCCTTTCACAAAAACCCGGTTCTTCTCTGTCCCAAACCAGTTCAAAACCGCATTGTGGTGCGCAATGATTTGTTCCGCTGACAAGACGGGGCTGTCGAATGTGGAATGGCAATCAGCCACGAGTGTCACGTCGTAGCCGGACGTAACCGCACGCCTGCACGTGGTGTCGATGCAATATTCGGTTTGCAGACCGACAATGACCAGATGACGGGTTCCCCGGGCCTCCAGTTCATCGCGCAAGGTGGTCTCAAAAAAAGAATCGCAGGCAGACTTGCGGATGACAGGTTCTCCTTCTTGTGGGGGAATCCCGTGATGAATTTCCCAAGTTGGCGTCCCGATCGCAAACTCGCCCTCGCTCTCGCAATGCTGAACATACAGGACCGGAATTTGCAGCGCCCGGGCACGCGTGGCCAGCTTTTCGATTCGCTCGACCAAGGCTTGTCCTTGAAAAGCATGCTCGATTAGAAATTCTTGTGCATCGATGATGAGCAGCGCAGTTTGTGTATTCATTCGAAAACCACCCTTCCCTTTTCCTTCCATCAGGAAAAAGTGTACCATCCTTCCGTCACTCCCACCAGTGCTTCTGTTCACTGATCCCCACGTCCCACAGCTTCGCGTTCCCAGAGATGGCAATCGTAATTTCGTTGGCAGCGGGCAGCGGCATTACGATTGCTTCCGCCCCTTGCGCATACTGTTCATTGAGCTGGGCAAACCCAATTCCGTCCACCTCTATTGTCACTTCCCCTTTGCTGCCCGCCTGATCCGGAATGCCGTAAACGGAATAAAACGTGACGTCGGTTTTGTTCCCGAGATAATAGGTATAGGTTTTCTTTTGTTCTCCCTGGCTGCTGTAAACGTTCCATTTCGGTTCGATTTTTTGACCTTGTACCGTGAAGCTCGCCAGATTAACCGTCACGGGTTCACTTCCGGTCGCTTCCTTCCATTCCGACAAGGCGCGAATCGGCCCTTCCCTTTTTACTAAGGCCTCAGACATAACCATGACGCCAAACAACAGCGCGACAGCCGTGAGAGCCGCAGCCCAAACCTTTTTCAACGACAAATCTCCAGCGAATCCCACACGATAAACGGCGTATCCAATCGCTGCCCCGATTGTATTGGAAATCACATCATCCACATCAAACGAGCCGAGACGGGTTATCGCCTGCAGCGTTTCCAAAACAAGAATCGCCGCCATAAATCCCGTGATGAAGCGCCAAAATCGGGTGCGATACAGCATGGGAATCAGCACGCCGAAAGGAAGAAAGGCAGCGATGTTGCCAAAATCGAAGAGCCAGAAAAAAGAAAGCTCGGGAAATTTGAGCGGGACTTTCTCGGGAACCAGCATAAAGACGTACTCGTCAAAATCGGAATGACGCAACCGGTTGAAGGCAAAAAACATAAAATACAAAATCAAGAGCGAATACAAAACGGTGCCTGCCAAAACAAGCTTCCGTGCTTTCGTTTCCATCCTCATGCATCTCCCTATTGGTTCTATTTTAGGAAGACGGAAACGACAAGCAATTCGTAACATAATGCCAGCTCGCCGCAAACACCAAACACCCGATCACCACGATGACGAGACCGGCCAGGATCGCCCGCTTCCACATGCTCCGGCCTTCTCCTTGAAAAACAAACATGCGCAGCGCAATCGCATAAAGAGGGAACAATACCGTTCCTGTCGCAATCGTGCTGAAGCGAAACTTCATCTCCCCCGCTGATAACGGGATCATCGCCTGCGGGTCTTGCTGAGGATTGAACAGGATCAACCCGGCGACGAGCGGAATCGTGGCGAACGCCATTTTCCAATAAAACCATCTGCCGCCATGCTGTGTGACCATCCACCAAAACACGTACCACACAAACGCATAACCGACAAAAATCACACTCCAGCTGATGTATGATGCAAGATCCGAAGCTTGCGCCGGGAAAGCAAACCCGTGCGCGGTCAATTGGCCGCAGAACAACCACAGGATGAATTGCAGGACGACCGCCGCTCCAAGGACGATCAGCTGAAAAACGCTGCATGCCACATTCTTCAGCACAAAGGCTGCGCCTACAGCTGCCTTCTCTCTCCAATCCACTTCCTCCACCGCCTTTCCCTTTATCGTCGCTTTACCTTCGATACGAACCAGACCAAACCTTGTTACAGCAGCACGGTGCAGATTTTTGCCGAAGTAAGAAAAACTTCTTTCAGAAGTCCTTTCAAGAAGCTGGTTCTTCGGTCAAAGGAAGTTTTTACCGATGCTTATGCTGGAAGTAACGCTGAGGTACTCCGTCTTCCGCTCCAGAATTTATAAGCGCGAGCACTTATAAATTCTTGTACGATCAAAAAAAGAAGGTGATCGCCACCTTCCTCCTTTTACATTTCCAACCGATACCCATAGCGGGGAATCGTCATGATTTGCTCGCCATACGGCCCCAGCTTTCTGCGCAGCCGATAGACCAGCGCGTTGATTTCCGAACGGCCCACATCCGGAATCGTCGTTTCGGAAAAAGAGAGGCGCTCCGGCCAGATGTGCACCATGACCTCCTCATAGCTAACAGCCTGATTGGCCCGCTGATACAGGAGCACAAGCAGGTCCATGTCTTTTCCTGAAAGCGGAATCCGTTTGCCGTCCAGGCGGACCTCGCGCCTTTCAATATGTATATCCAACCCTGTCAGGAGCGATTCTTTCACTGTAACAGACAGCGGCAGCTCTCTGGTCGCATCCAGCTCGTCCTGCTCGATGATAAACACCAGTTCCGCCACGCCCTTCGCCAAGCTGATCCGATCTCCGTGGCGCAGCACCACCGCCTCCTCACAGACCGCATTTCCGTTCACTTCCGTGCCATGCTTGCTGGACAGGTCTGCGATTTCATACCGATCGCCGACCTTGCGAAACGCCGCATGCATCCTTGAGATATAGGGACTGGAAAAAGCGATGTCCGGTTGAACGCCGTTCCCCTGACGGCCGATGGTAAGCTCGCTTTTGGTCAAATATTTGCGGGCATGCAGCTGGCTCGGGTCCCCTTTTTTGATCAACACGTACACTCCGTCACCCAACATAACCTTGTATCACCTCGTTCAAAGTGGGGCTCCCCGTTATTATACGTGCAGGAAAAGAGGGAAAGTCAACAAGAAAACGGCAGGCCGCGTCACTTCCCTGAGCGCCAAATGAAAAAACCTCCTCTGCGTTTTTCCGCAAAAGGAGGCCTCCTGTCTCTCGACTACCCTTATACCCCGGCTGTGCGTTCCATTTTCCGCCGCAGCTGATAAAAATGCACCGGCACCGCCGCATCCGGATTTTTCACGAATCCTGCCACTTCATACCCTTGCTCGAAAGACGCCATGAACACGTCGCGCGTATGCAAGCGCCAAGCAAGTGCCAATTCGCGATCCTTTTCCTTCAACTGCTGGAAGCCGGACGGGATCGGCACATAAAACGGCTCGCCAACGAGTGTCGACTGATCATCCCGCTTCTGCGGGACTGGCAAACCGTCTTCGTTGAAGCGCCACGCGAGCAGCGAGCGCTCGTGCACAGCGGGCATCTCCTCCACAGAAACGGCTGTCGGGGTCGCAGGCTTGTCATCCGCGATCCACCACTCCACCAAAAACCGGTCGGACGGCAAGCCGCTGTTGAGCAAATCCCCCATCTCGCCATAGCAGTTGATGATGTTTTGGGAACAGACGCCGCCGAGCTTGGCGATGTTGAGATAGCCGTTGACCGACTCGAGCGGATCGTACGTCCACGTAATCAGCTTGTACCCCTTTTTCAGCGCTTCTTCCCGCTGCGCCTGCTTGAGCCGTTCCCCGATCTTTTTGCTGCGATATGCCGCATCGATGCCCAGCTCGTGTGAACAGAGGTAGACGCGCTCGCCGTCATAGCCGGCAAAGCTGTATTGGAACCCCACCAGCTCTTCCCCGATGTATGCGCCGAGCACAAGTCCGCCGTTTTTGCAGGCGGTCAAGGTTTGATGCGTCGGGATCGCGTCGTTCTCGCCCCATATGCGCGCACCGAGCTTCCGCACCTCTTCCAGCTCCGGCACTGTGTGCAGCGAACGAATGATGAGGTCTGTCTGCGAATCGGTCTGTTTCATCTGTGACAACATTCCTTTCTCCCCCAAGCCGATGCCCACACCGCTATTCGTCTTGGTCAAAATTGCAGTCTTTTAACGAGACGACTTTTGTCTTCTTGACGATCTTATACCCCACCAATAATAACAGGAACAGCGGCAAACCGATATAGGAGACCATTACACCGTTCCAGTCGATCGACTCTCCGAGAAACGCGCTGTAGTTTTGTCCCAAAACGGCGACCATACAGAGCACGAAAGCAAAGATCGGCCCGAACGGGAACCATTTTGCCCGATACGGCAATTCGCTCAAATCGCGGCCTTGGGCGATGAAAGCCTTGCGGAAACGGTAGTGGCTGATGGCGATCCCCAGCCATGCGATGAAGCCCGACAAGCCCGACGCATTGATCAGCCACATGTACACCTTGCCGTCTCCGAACAGGGACGTGAGGAAGGCTGCCATCCCGATGAGCGTCGTCGCGAGCAGCGCATTGACCGGAATGCCGCGGCTGTTGACTTTGGTTAAAAACTTTGGCGCTTTTCCTTCCTTGGCCATCACCCACAGCATGCGGGTCGCGGCATACATGCCGGAGTTGCCCGCCGACAGCACCGAGGTCAAAATGACCGCGTTCATGACCGATGCGGCGAAGGCGAACCCTGCTTTTTGGAAAACCAGCGTGAACGGGCTGACAGAAATGTTCTCGATATCCGATTGCAGCAGTTTCGGATCGTTGTAAGGAATGAGGAAGCTGATGATAACGATGGCAAACACGTAAAACAGCAAAATACGCCAAAACACTTGCTTGACCGCTTTCGGCAGGCTCTTTTTCGGGTCCTCGCTCTCCCCCGCTGTAATCCCGACAAGCTCTGTTCCCTGGAACGCAAAACCTGCAATCATGAATACGCCGAGGAATGACATGAAGCCGCCGGCAAACGGCGCGTCACCCGTTGTGAAATTGTCAAAGCCGACATGGTCGCTGCCCATCACCCCGATGATGATCAGCACACCCACCACCAAAAAGATGATGATTGTTGCGACCTTGATGAACGCAAACCAGTATTCCGACTCCCCGTATCCTTTTACCGAGATGATGTTCAGCAAAAACAGGAGTACCAAAAATCCGCCGCTCCATAATATCGACGGCACATCAGGAAGCCAGTATTTCATGATGATCGCTCCGGCCGAAATCTCCAGCGCAATGGTGATCGCCCAGTTGTACCAATAATTCCAGCCGAGCGAAAAGCCGAGGGCCGGATCGACGAATTTGGAGGCATAGGTGCTAAACGAGCCGGTCACCGGCATGAAGGTGGCCATTTCCCCCAAGCTGGTCATGAGGAAGAATACCATCAAGCCGCTGAGAATATAAGCCGTGAGCGCCCCGCCGGGTCCAGCCTGATTGATTGCGGCGCCGCTCGCCAGAAAGAGACCTGTGCCGATGGCCCCGCCGATGGCGATCATGGATAAATGTCTTGTGCGAAGTCCCCGATGCAAGTGCTGCTGTGAAGGCGAATTTGTTTTAGGTGGAGTTGATAATGGAGAATGAGCCATAGGATACACCTCTTCGCATCGTTAGTTTCCAATCATGTAAGGGCTTACAATTTCGTGTGACACTCACTCGACAAACACGTGATAGGCGGAATAAAGCTGCTCCAAATCATGCTGGCGGGCTTTGATCCGGTCCGCGTCGCGCTCGTTGATTCCCATGACGATCAAGTCAAGGAGGCTGATGATCAAGGAGATGGAGTTGCATCCCGATTCGACGTTTTCCTCCGTCGTAAGCGTGATGTCGGAGATGCGCCCGATCGGCGAGAGCATCCGGTCCGTCACGGAGATCACCTTGATTCCCCGCTGTTTGGCGCATTCTGCTAGCTGCAGCGATTCTCGGGCATAGCGCGGAAACGAGATGACGAACAGCACCGCGTCCTGTTTCAGATCGCTGAATCTTTCGAAAACATCGCTGGCCGGCGGACAAAGAATCACATTTTCCCGCAGCGTGCTGAGCGTGTACGAAAACCAGTACGCCGCCGCATGCGAGGTTCGCGCACCTGCGATCATAATCTGGCTCGCCTTGATCAAGGCATCGACCACATCCCACACCTTCTGGACATCCAGCTGATGCAAGATTTGTCCCAACAGATCCCGTTCCTTCTCGATGACTTTCGCGAACGGGTTCGCCTCATGTCTGCTTTCGGCCGCATATTCCGCGTGGCTCGCCTGATACGCGTTTTGATTGTGCTGCAAGAGATGGCGCTGAATCTTCTCCTGCATTTCCGAAAACCCGCTGAAGCCGAGCGCGTACGCCAAACGGATCACCGTCGTCTCGCTTGCGCCTGCTTTTTGCCCGATTTGAAATGCCTTGCTGAGCGCCGCTTCCTCCGGATTTTGCACCATGTACTCGGCGATTTTTTTCTGTCCTGCCGAGAGTCCGTTGAACTTTTCTTTCACCCGCTGCTCGAATGTGAGATTCTCCATGAACCCACCTCGCTTTTGATGAAGTTAAATCGGCATTTTTTCCATTCGACGAAATTACAACTTCATCATCAGTTATACCACACGGGTTTTCAAAAATAAATATTATTCAGAATTTTATTTCCTGCATGCAATCCCCCTGTTTGTTCTCTCTCTTTTTTTGTATGTACCCTCGTTTTTCTTTGCAAGCTTTGTACCAAAAACGATTTGCGGCAAAACCTGCGTCTCTGCTGCTGCCTGGTTCTCTATCCGAACCGAATCCGATTCACCGTTCCGCAAAAAATCGCGGCAAATCCGCATCAAATCAACTGAATTGATTTCACTTCACCCGCTGACAAAATCGATTCGCCCCTGATCAGGACGGCGGTTTCAAAACTTGCGGAAACGACTGCATGAATGATTACGTCAATACGAATAAGTGAACGCAAGAAAGCAGAAGGGTGAAGGGAGTCGTTGTATGTGAAACGAAAAATCGCGTTATTATCCGCTGCCATTTCTTTGGCGCTTACCGGTTGTTACGGGAACGAAAGTGCTTCAACAGCGCCAATGGCAAGTCCAGCTTCAAAGCCTGCCCCATCAGATGGTGTTACGTTATCCGCCAAAGAACAAGAGGCATACGCCAGCTTTCAGAAAAACCTGGATGATACACAATTAATCGGGCTGGAGCCTCTGAGTATCGCCAAGCTGTATGTGCAAGCAAGGTTGGACCAAAAACATGATGTTGTTTATGCCCTCTATACCGGCAAAAACGGGTATGTACAATGGACAAAGGAAGAGGATGAAAAAATTCCCGACTCGGATCGGGGATCGACGGAGCAAATCCGCAAAAACTTCCACAATATTGAGAGCGGGAAATTCATCCAGACAAGCGATTTTGAAGGCTATATCGAGTATCAACCGGGCGAGGATGCAGCAACCAAGTCCGGTTTTAAAATGATCAAGGATGATGATGGCATTTGGAAGGTTGCCTTTCAGCCGCTCCAATGACGATACCCCCCACCAATCAATGGCGGGGGGTATGTCTGTGCAAAAATCACAGCTTGTTTTTCGGTACACCGCTGATCGGTTCTCCCAGCAATGGCGTCGACAGCACATAGATGCCGTGATTGGAGAATGCCCAGACCAGGTTGCGGTCCCATTCGACGAAAATGCTGTGCACCGGATTGGACGATTCGCTCGGACGCGTCGTTTTGCCGTCTTCATTCGGGATTTCCCCATACATTTTCGGCACAAAGTAAGCGGCGATCGTCGGCTTTTTCGGGTCCTTCAGGTCAAAAATCTGCACGCCTGCATTGTAGAACGTGTATGGCATATACTGCTGGTTCGGCGTGCCCGGCTGGATGGCCGCATAGCCGCTGCGCTTCGGCCCGAAGCTGCCACGGCGCTGGCAATAATCGGTGAACGGCGCCTCTGCCGGCGGTGTCGGGCGCGGCAGAGCGTAGGCGATCTTCGGATTTTTCGGATCGCGGACGTCGATTGCATAAATGTGCTTATACGGCTCGTGGCAGTCCTCGCCAAGCGGATAGCCGCTGTAGTAAACCATGCCCGTCGTTTCCACTTTGGTCACATCGATGTTGTCGCCCTCGGTGCCGCTTACGCTCATCGGCATTTCGAGGTGGGATACGGTTTTCATGTTGGCCGGGTCGGAAATATCGACGACATAAAAGCCGAGTCCCCCCATCGCCGCATAGCCGTATTTGCCGCCCTGCTCGACCGGTTTCGGGATGAACAGCGGCATGCGCGCGCCCATCCAGCTCGTCTTGTTGCCGGCACGCGGATTTTTGTTGTATTCCGCCTCCTCCCCTTTGCGCTGGCCGGGTGCCCACCAGACAGACAGCCGCTTCGGCTTGGTCGGGTCGGAAATGTCATAGGCGATTTGCGCATTCGAGTACAAATAGCTCTTGTATTCGTTGTTCGCAAAGCTATCGTCCGGCGCGCCGGCAACGAACAAATACTTGTCGCCCCAATAAACAGGCACATCGACGGAGCCGGAGCCTTGCTGCGGCTGGTCTTTCGCTTTGGCTTTGCTGTCGAGCGGCGTCTCGGACAGCACCTTCCATTCCGTCCACAGCGGACTTGTCACTTCATAGATACGGAAGCCGCGCAGCATTTTGCGGTCGCGAATCGCCTTGACCTCTTCCGGTGACGTATATTTATTTTCCAAAATGCCGTAGCGCGGCGTCTCATAGCCTTGCACGGCAATCAGCTTGCCGAGCGTCTTGTTGTATTTGACGTTGAACGGACCGAACTGGTTCAGCCCGCCATCGATCCCTTTGATGTTGAATTCTTTGTGGTCGATGCGCTTGACCTTTTTCGGGTCGGTGATATCGAATACGTTGTACATGTCGTTTTCATAGTCGTACAGATAGCGATGCCCGTTCAGATCGAACGTGGCTTGCCAGCTGTGTCCCCAACCGGCCACATACGGATAAAAAGCTTCCACCTTCATGTTTTTGCTGTATTGATTCATGTCGAGATACGGCAGACTGCCATTGAACGGCTGCGGCCCCTCGCCCGTATCCGGCGACATGGCCGGATGCGTGAATGCGCCGGTTCTGACATCGTAGCCCCATGTGCCTGGGACCGGCTCCGCCGGCTCGCCCGGCAGCAGCGTTTTCGGCTCTTGCGGATATGGCTCAGGCGCAGCGGGCGCATTCACGTTCAGTCCTGTTCGCGGCGCGACATATGTATCCGGGTCGGCGCCGGTCCCTGTGCCCGCAGCAAAGCTTACCGCCTCAGACGGCACATACAGTGCTCCAGCAGTGAGGACGGCAGCAAGAACACCGCCGAAAAACCGCTGCTTGTTTGCTTTTTTCATCCAATCCATTCCCCCCACATCAAACATTCTTTGGAAAATTATTTTTCTAAAAATTCCGTCACTTACATGTCTGTCGATCTCTTTTGGTTTTCCGTCTTCTCTGCTTTTTGTCTGGCTGTCTGTCGATCGCGCCATCGCAACCGCTTGCAAACAATTTCATGCTTTACAAACCATTCGTTCCGGAACTACACTAAGAGTACGATGTATGTGACATGATGTCAATATTTTAAGTTGAGAATTTTTAGAATTATTCGCTTGTTCTTTTTAGCAACATGCCCCC
Source organism: Brevibacillus fluminis (assembly GCF_052072235.1). Classification (GTDB taxonomy): domain Bacteria; phylum Bacillota; class Bacilli; order Brevibacillales; family Brevibacillaceae; genus Brevibacillus_D; species Brevibacillus_D fluminis_A. The sequence continues at coordinate 4,818,961 of NZ_CM125436.1, forward strand.
CGATTCGCCACGAGCAGCGATTCCGGAGGGCATTCCTGTTCATGTTACCATGCAAACAGATGCAAGCGAAATTCGTTCGACAACGTCTCCAAAATTTGCACGCCTGCGACACTGTTTCCGATTTTATCAATCGCAGGGCCAATCACGCCGATCCCCATTTTACCGGGGACCACGGCCATGATGCCTCCGCTCACGCCGCTTTTGGACGGAATGCCGACGCGGATGGCGTACTCGCCGGAAGCATTGTACATGCCGGACGTCATCATGATCGCGAGCAAAATCCGCACGATCTCCGGCTCGACCAGCGGAGCCGATTCACCCGCAATCCGCCCCCACCGAGCGAGAAACAGTCCGATTTTGGCCAAATCGCTGCAGTGAACCGTGATGGAACAAAGCCGAAAGTACAGGTCGAGCGCATCCTCCACATCCCCTTCGAGAATGCCGGTGCTTTTCATGAAATAGGCGAGCGAGCGGTTGCGATCGCCCGTCCTTTTTTCCGAGGCATACACGCTCTCATCCAAGGCGATCTGCTCGTTGCCGGTGATCCGGTTCAGCAATCGGCACACCCGTTGGAACCGTTCCCCCACATCGCTGCCGTCGATCAGCGAGGCAACCGCAATCGCCCCTGCATTGATCATCGGGTTGAGCGGTTTGTGCGAGTTCATCGTCTCCAGTTTGATAATCGAGTTGAACGGATCGCCGCTTGGCTCCATGCCGACTTTTGCAAACACTTTTTTCGGACCGTGATCCATGAGGGCGATCATCAGACTGATGACTTTGGAAATGCTTTGCATGGTAAACGCCGTGTCGCAGTCTCCGGCAGACACGATGCTGCCTGGCTGCGCCACCGTAACACCGAGGGCAGCCGGATCGGCATGACCCAGTTCGGGAATATAATCCGCTACCTTGCCTCCTGCCAGATACGGCCTGCATTCATCCACAATCCGCTGCAATTCGGCTTTGTCTGCCAGCATCATCTGCCACCCGCTTTCCTGTGAGCCGCATTCTTACTGCCTGCACACCAGTTTGCCCAAGTGCTTGCCGAGCTTCAAATTTTCCGCGGCGTCGATGGGGATCTCGACCAGCACCAGCTCGTTTCGTCCCATCGCTTGTTTCAGCGTTTCCTCCAGCTCGTCCGCATGATGGACACGCATGCCTGTGACCCCGAAGCTTTCCGCAAAACGGACAAAATCCGGGTTTTCAAAATCGACCCCGTAGCTTGCGTCAAAGCGGTTTTTCAGCTTCCATTCGATCAGACCGTATTTGGAATCGGTCAGCACAAGAATCGTGAACGCCAGCCCCAGCCGCTTGGCTGTCTCGATCTCCACGCCATTCATCAAGAAGCCGCCGTCGCCCGAAATGCAGACAACCGGATCATCGGGGCAAGCGAGCTTGGCGCCGATCGCCCCGGGAACGGCAATCCCCATCGTGGCAAACCCGTTCGAGATGATGACGCGGTTCGGGCGTTTCGGCTGATAGTTGCGGGCGATCCAAAGCTTGTGGGCGCCGACATCGGATAACACGATGGTGTTGTCCGGGGCGATTTTTTCCAGCGCATCCAAAAGCGCTCGCGGCTTGATCCGGCTTCGATCCTCCGCAGCGGAGCCATTTTCGCCTTCAGCGTGGTACTCAACCAGCTCACGCTTCAGTTTTTGCTGCAGCTCATCGCCGGGGCGCCATTCTTTCGTCCCTTGGAGATGGCTGGTCAAATACGTCAGCGTTGCTTTCAAATCGCCAACCAGTTCCGCCGCCACCGGGTAGTGCTCATCCACCTCGGCCGGGCACGTATCGATATGGATGATCGGGCGCGGGTTCGTTTCATTCCAGTAAATCGGCAAATACTCGACAAAGTCGTAGCCGACCGTCACGATCAGATCGGCCTCATGGATGCCGCACAGCACATAATCTTTCATCTGCAGTCCCACCGTGTACATATTCAACGGGTGGTCGGGCGGCAGGACGCCTTTTGCCATGAAGGTGTGTGTGACCGGAGCGCCAAGCGCCTCCGCCCATGCCTGCAGCTCGGCGGACGCCTGCTGGCGGATCACGCCGTTTCCCGCGATGATAAACGGCTTTTTGCTCTGTTGGATCAGCGCGAGCGCCTGCTTCATGCTCTCCTCGCTCGCGACCGATTGGGGCAGCGGCGTTTTGGGCAGCACGTTCGCGTCGACATCGTCCTCCGCCATATCTTCCGGCAGCTCGATATGGACCGCTCCCGGCTTTTCCAGTTCCGCCAGCTTGAACGCCTTGCGCACGATTTCCGGTATTGTCTGCGGCCGTTTGACCTGGATGGACCACTTCGTCACAGGCGCGAACATGGCGACGATATCGATGTATTGGTGCGATTCTTTATGCATCCGCTCCAGTCCCGCCTGTCCGGTAATCGCCACGACCGGCGCGTGATCGAGGTTGGCGTCGCCGATCCCGGTCAAGAGGTTGGTCGCTCCCGGTCCAAGCGTAGCCAGGCAAACGCCTGCCTTTCCCGTTAATCGCCCGTACACATCTGCCATAAAAGCCGCCCCTTGCTCATGCCTGACCGTCACAAACTCGATCTGCTCCGAGGCGGCCAACGAATGGACAAGATCGATATTCTCTTCCCCCGGGATGCCGAAAATATACCGGACTCCCTCATTCTCCAGACATTTGACCATCAAGTCCGTCGCTTTCATCCTGCCCTCCTTTTTTCGCTGCGCGGTTGCCTTACCGCCCGTAAGTATGATCCCAGTGAAAACTCACGAATTTTTCCTCCATCATATCCATCAACGCAAACTTGACCCCTTCCCGGCCTGTTCCGCTATCTTTGATCCCGCCATAGGGCATGTGGTCGAGGCGGTATGTCGGGATGTCATTGATCAGCACGCCGCCGGTTTCGATATGGTTGACACAATAAAACGCATGATTGAGATCGGGCGTATACACCCCTGCGTTCAATCCGTAGCGGGAGTCGTTCACCCAGCCTACCGCTTCTTCGAGCTGATCGAACGGGCGGACGCTGACGATCGGCCCGAACACTTCCTCCTGGATCAGCTTGGCCTGATGCGGAACATCGGTCAGGATGGCAGGCGTCATGACTTGCCCGTCCACCGTGCCGCCATACACCACCTTCGCCCCCGCCTGCACCCCTTCCGCGATCCAGGAAGAGAGCCGGTCCAGCGAATCTTTCGTGATTACAGCCGTAATGTCCGTCTTCTCGTCATAAGGGGAGCCGATGACCAGCTGTTTCGTCCGTTCCACCAATTGCTCCAAAAACGGTTGATACAGCGAACGGTGCACATAAATGCGCTGGATGGAAATGCACACCTGCCCGTTGTACGAGAACGCTCCTTCCACCACCCGGCCGATAATGGCGCCCACATCCACCCCCTCATCGATGATCAGGGCGGAGTTGGAGCCCAGCTCCAGCGTCACTTTGCGGAATTCAGCGAGTTTGCGGATTTCCTTGCCGACCCGCGGACTCCCCGTAAAGGTAATGTTTTTGACATGTGGATGCGTATTGAGCACAGGTCCAAGGTCAGGGCCGAAGCCTGTGACAATATTGAGAACGCCATCCGGCAAACCGGCCTCCTGGAACAGCTCGGCGAGAAAGAGCGAGCTGAGCGGCGTTTTCTCCGCCGGCTTCAAGACGATGGCATTGCCCGCAGCGATGGCCGGCCCCACCTTGTGCGCGACCAGATTGAACGGAAAGTTGAACGGCGTGATGGCGGACACCACCCCCATCGGCACCCTCATCGTGAAACCGATGCGATCCTCCCCGCCGATCGCCGCGTCCATCGGAATTCGTTCGCCATAAATGCGTTTGGCTTCCTCCGCCGCGAATTGATACGTCTGGATCGTGCGGATGAGTTCCGTGCGCGCTGCCTTGATCGGCTTCGCTGCCTCGGTGGCGATGATCTGTGCCGCTTCTTCCTTTTTCGCCTCCAGAAGCTGCACCGCTTTCATGAGAATTCCTGCCCGCTGATGCGCCGGCATCCACCGGAATTGCTGAAAAGCTTCGTGTGCCACTTCAATCGCACGCTTCGCTTCCGCCTCCGTCGCTTGGGCGATTTCGGCGATTACCTCTCCGGTTTGCGGCGCATGCAGCGGCTCATACCGCGTGCCTTCCTCCCATTTTCCTTTGATCCACAGACCCCATTTTTTCATTGAACCGTCTCTCCTTTGCTGGCGGAAAGCCGCATAGCGGGCGCTAGTTTTCGTAGCCGTGATGTAAAGTCGGTTCTAGTGTTTCTTTTCTGCTGGATTTTCATGTAATTCCTAGCAAGCAAAGCGGATGCTGCCGGTAACAGAAAAAAACGCCGCCGATTTTTTTCGGTAGCGTTTTTTCGCTTTGGTGCTTCTTCTTTCTTATCGTTTCGATGCCTGCACGCCTTTTGCATAATACTCTTCGTGAACTTCAGGGGGAACCATGCTTCCTCCCGTTGCCCAGACGATGTGCGTCGCCTCTTTCATCTTGTCGGTCAAGTGATGCCGTGCAAGATAGGCTTGCCCTGCTTCGGTCTGCTGCAATCGCACGGGACCCGGCATCCCTGCCAATGCAGACGGCTCCAGGCGGATCGACTCGGTGTCGCAAAGGTCGCGCAGCAACCGGTACAGCTCCTGATCGTCCACGGTGTAAATGCCGCTCAGCAGCGATTCGATCGCTTTTCCGACAAATCGCGATGGCCGTCCGACAGCCAGTCCGTCCGCAGCCGTCTTGTTATCAATGCCGAAATCTTGCACAGAGACCTCGTCATGCAGCCCGGTCATCAGCCCGATCAGCATGCAGGGCGAATGGGTCGGCTCGGCGAAAAAACAGTGGACATTTTCGCCATAAATCAGTTTCAGTCCATACGCGACGCCGCCTGGCCCGCCGCCGACACCGCACGGAAGATAGACGAACAGCGGATGCTCCCGATCTACTGTGATTTGCTGCTCGTCCAGCTGCTTCTTCAACCGATTTGCCGCGACGGCGTAGCCGAGGAACAGACGCTTGGAATTTTCATCATCGATGAAATAGCAGGTCGGGTCGGCTTCCGCTTGCTTCCGACCTGCTTCGACCGCTTTTCCATAGTCGGCTTCATATTCCACGACCGTGACTCCTCGCTTTCGCAGCAAGTCTTTTTTCCATGCCTTGGCGTCAGCCGACATGTGAACCGTCACGCGAAAACCAAGCTTTGCACTGATTACGCCGATGCTAAGCCCAAGGTTGCCCGTGGAGCCGACAGCGATCGAGTAACGGGAAAACAATTCCCGAAACGCATCCGAGTCCAACACCGCATAGTCGCTCTCCTCGCTGAGCATCTGATGCTTCCACGCCAGCGATTCCGCATGTGCCAGCACCTCATAAATGCCGCCCCGGGCTTTGATCGAGCCGGAAATCGGCAGGTGGCTATCGCATTTCAACCACAGTGAACCCGGAAGTTCCTGACTGCTTCTTTCTGCAAGCAGGCTCTGCATGTCCTTGATCATGACGAGCTTCGATTCGATCAATCCGCCGGACTCCGCCGTTTCCGGAAACGCTTTTTCGATAAAGGGCGCGAACCGTTGCAGCCGATCGCTCGCATCCTGCACGTCCTCCGCAGTCACTGGCGCAGCGGTCCCATCGAACCCGGCATAGAGCGGGTTCGTCCAAAACACTTCCTCCGTCTCGCAAAGCGGCTGAAGCAGCGGGTAGGCATCCTTCCATTCCCTGATTGATTTTCCCGCAATGATCGCATCGTTGCTCATTGTGCGCAATCCCTCCCTTTCGTTTCATCTCTATCAATATACGAGAATCGGTTACTTTGCAACCCTGTGCGCGAGTGGACCGATGTGACTGTAAAGCACCATGGCGGTTCGCCCCGCCTATTATTAAGGCAAATTAAAGATTTTGTAAATTCGTTTTCATAGTTCTTCTATCACAGGAATGGCTTTGTTACACTTTAACAGGCACACGTTCAAAGAATCACGACTGGGATATGGGGAGAACCGAGAAATGAAAAAACAGCTTGGCTTGCCTTTGAAGTGGAAACTGATCCTTTTTACATCGTTGTTGTTGCTGCTTCCGTGCCTGACGATCGGCGTATTCTCGTTTATCAATGCCAAGGCGGAAGTCGGTCAGCAGATGATGCAAACCGCAGATCAAAATGTTCGGTCACTCAGCAAGTATATCGATCAGATGATTTCGCCAAAAGTGAACGATGTCGGCTATTTATCTGCGACGTTATCGGAAAGTTCATTTGAAAAAAATGAGCAGTTTTTGCACCGTGAAGAATTCAATAAATACAATATCCTTCATCCGGAGGCACTTCTGCTGATTGCGGCGAATGAGGAAACCGCCATTCTGTCTCCCGACCGCAACCTGCCAAGCGGCTACGAAGTGAAAAAAAGCCCGTGGTATGAGCAGGCGATGAACGCTGCCGGAAAAACAATCATCACAGCCCCTTACCTCGACCCGATCACCGGTGTACAAGTCATCGCGATCGCCCGTACGGTCAGCGATGATTCGGCTGTCTTTGCCATCGAGCTTGATATAAATGCGTTCGCGAAAGTCGCCGACGAGCAAAAAATCGGCAGCTCCGGCTACGTCGCCATTCTCGATCAGCATCAAAAGCTGGTGATCCACCCGACGGAAAAATTCGGGACACCGGTTGCCGGTGACTGGGTGAACCAACTGTACAAACAGGATACAGGCACGTTTTCCTATATGGACCAGGGGCAAAAAATGTGGATGTCGTTCGTCACCAATAAATTGACCGGCCTCAAGCTGGCGGGAACCATCTATGATCAGGAGCTGGCCCATTCGGCGGATTCCATTTTGATTACGACCAGCATTGTCGTCGCGCTTGCTTTGCTGGTCGGTTTCGGAGCCAACTATGCCGTCATCGCTTCCATCGTAAAGCCCATACATACGCTTGTGACCGCATCCAAAAAAATTAAGCAAGGCGATTTAACCGTTCACATCGCTGTCTCCTCCAAAGACGAGATTGGCCAGTTGGCCGAGCATTTCAACGCAATGAGCGAGTCGCTGCGCGGTATCTTGCAGAAGGTGCGGGAGCAGGCAATGATTTTGGCGAGTTCGTCGGATGAGCTGGCGGAAAGCACGGAAACGACAAGCAAAGCGACACAGATGATAACCGAATCGATCCAGGGCGTAGCGTTTCGGGCAGAAAAGCAGGTCGGCGAAATCCAGAACTGTGTCGCCACGATGGAGCAAATGTCTGCAGGCATCGAGCAAATCGCTGCCAATGCCAAAACGGTTTCATCCACCGCCGCACAGGCAGCGGAAAAAGCCGACGAAGGAAATGAAGCGATCCAGATCACGACCACCCAAATGAACCGGATGAACGATACGATGCTTCATCTGGCAAATGTTGTGCAAGGATTGCAGCACCGCTCGGTGGAAATCGGCCAATTTGTCGATTTCATCAAGCAAATCTCTTCCCAGACGAATTTGTTGGCGCTAAATGCTGCGATTGAGGCAGCCCGAGCGGGAGAGCACGGGAAAGGATTCGCTGTCGTCGCTGATGAAGTGAGGAAGCTCGCAGAGCAATCAGCCGGTTCCGCTGGTCAGATTGCCGAGCTGATTGCCGCCATTCAGGCAGAAACGCAATCGGCGGTGAAATCGATGAGCGCCGGAACCAAGGAAGTTGCGGTTGGGTTGGAAGTCGCGCAGCGATCCGGAGAATTATTCAAGCAAATACAGGACTACGTCATCACCATCGCGGAACAAATCCATGAGGTGTCCACCTCTTCCGCGCAAATTTCAAGCGGAACGGCAGACGTCGCTGCGTCGATCTCGGCCATCGCCGCTGCAGCTGAGCAAAATGCTGCCGGAAACCAGCAGGTGTCATCCTCTGCCGACGAGCAATCGGCCTCCCTGCAAGAAATTTCCGCAGCCTCTGCCTCCTTGACAACGATGGCGCAAGATTTGCAAAAACTGGTCACCAGCTTTACGCTGTGAGTGGCTGGAACGATTGGAACAGGAGGCGGATTTCCGCCTCTTTCGTTTTGCGCGCCCCTAAACGTGTCCTCTTTATGTTTACCGTATTGCAAATCTGTTTAAAGCAGCCTCAGCAGCTTGTATAACAGCGGAAAGGTCTTGTGCGCGTCCTTGCCGCTCTCTACGGAAATAAAGACTCCGCAACATATTTTTCCCATTTACTCGGGCAATGGCTTGAGCACGGCTTTTCGGCCAGCTGCCGCATTGCACCAAGCCGTCGATCCAGTCTGCAATTGTCTGGGACGGTAGCAATTCTTTCTCCAGTATTACATCCACAATGCTAGCAATCCGTTCATCCTCCTCTTCACCAAGGGTTTGTTTCCCGTTTTGCAGGATCCCTTGAATGGCGGTCAGAACCTCAAGCTGCACCGTAGCATCGCTTTCATGGCACTGCACCAACTCTGCCAAAACATCCGCAATATGCGCGGCACTGTGCGCCCACCCTTCCACGGCAACATACCCACGCAGGTCTTTCTCCTCTTTGCAATAACGAATGAGCGAATCTTTCAGCTGCACGAATTCAGTACGGTTCAAAAAAGGGTTCAGCCTATGACGACGTACAATCAACGCGATCTGCAAAGCAGAGAATGTTCGGGTGTACACAGATTGGTCTCCATCGCTGCCAATCTGGTAAAACAAATGGCTCTCGCTAATCAGCGTATTCAATAGGCCGCGCAGCTCGCTTTCCGTAAGCTTTTCCCTCGTAATCCACTCATGGAATGTCGGATAAATAAGCTTGTCGCGCAGCGCTGGATCAGGGGCGCCAATGTGCTGCAGCATCAGCGTTATGAACTGCTGCTGCGTTTCCCCATCACGAAGCTCGTAATGCTCCCCTTCAATGCGATGCAGATTCCGGATGAGTGTTGACCTGATATCGTTCATGTTCCAACTCCTTTAAGCATGATTCAAACGATTACGATAATCCTTATCATAGCAAAAACTTGAAAAAAGGGAAAAGTAACCCACCAGAAAAGAAATTCGCTAGGGAACGCCGTTATCAAAGCTTTCTGTATTTGCCCTCTCAGCTATGAAACTAGTACATTTTTTCTTCCTCGACATAGTTTGTATCATGCAAACTCGAAGGGGGGAAACAAAAGTGAAAATTCCAAAAGACTTATGCAAGAAACTGGCTGGCATTTTGGGCGGTACAGGCATGTCAGATGATTCGTGCACCGTCATGGTGAAACGAAACCTGAACGCAAAAATTTTGGGCAAAAAGTACGATACCGAACACGAGATCGTTTTCCAGTCGCTAGGGTGTGATGGAAAATCGTTAAACACGGCAGAAATCACCGTTCTTCAAAAAGAAGTCCAGCGTTTTGTCGATGCTGCTCGCAAGCAGAAACTGAAAGTGACCGCAATCCACAACCACTGGCTGTTTGATGATCCGCGTCTGATGTACATCCACTTGGAATCGGTGAGCGAGCCCGTTAAATTCGCAAAGAAGCTTAGAAAAGCCTTGGATGTTTTGAAATAAGCACAGTCGCAGGCTCTCTCTTACACACTTATGGGCTCTTGCACATAGGTTGGATTGTAATAAGGGAGGGAATGACGTTGAACCATGACGCAAGAAACGATTTGTTGTTTGAACACCGTTTCTGGTTGCAAATCCTCGGGGATCATGCCCGGTTTATCCATCAATCGCTGGCGCCGGTTGAACAGACAGAGATCGAGCAGGCGAGCAATTTCATCGGCTCCTTTGACAGCCTGCTCGCGTACGCGCGCACAAACCTTTCCGATGACGAGCTTCATTCGCTTACACTGCAGGCGAGCGAACTGACTCGCTGCTTGCGCGATTTCAAGCTGCACCTGCTCGAACGGCACCTGGTCGGAAAGATCGCCATCAGCTTGTCTCCGACCTTCCTCAACCATATGGTGAACGAATTGGAAGAATATCAGCGCATCTTGAGCTATAACTTGTCCACTGGCGGGGTTCCCTCGTTTCATGCCGTCCATCATCATTTGCTTTGGCTGTCGGACGCTGCCGGACACGCTGCCACCATCGCATCGCTCCTCGATATGGTAGAACATGATAGCCAGCAAACAAGCAGTCGCTTCACGAAACAATTTGAACACTTTTATCTGAAGGCGATCGAGCTGGCTGGATACTTGCGCACCAATGCCAAAGATTTCCCCGCACTCAATCGCTTCAACCGCCAGGCCGAAATGGAAATCCAGCTGTTCCAGGTTTTTTTGCATGAATTGACAGAAATGCGGCTGCAGAATGAATTATTAGGCGTTTTGTCTCCCCTCATGGCTGACCATATGTCGCGGGAGGAATGCTATTATTTGATGAAGCTGTCAGAGGTGTCCGACGTGCAAACGCCCGACTGTTATCCGACTCGACCGAGACTGGAGCAATGAAGTTCATTCCCGCAGAAAATATAAGGATAGACTGGCCCTAAAAATAAACCAGCGGAGGACTGGGACTGTGAACGAAAGTCTTGGACGACCGCTGATTTTTTATATAATCGTATCTGTACGTTTGCCATTGGATGAACCGAGTCAAAGAACTGCTGAACGAAGCCCTGTCGCGGATCTTTCGCCCTCCTCCGCCATTTTCGCCGGAGGGCGCTCTTTATTCCGTCCGCACCGACTCCACGGCGCTTCATTTGCAATAAACCGTTACACGCAGCTGCCCCTATGTGATACTTTGACGCGCCCTGATTTCTTCGCGGGCCCGGTCATTCATTCGCGCGGGACTCCATTTCGGTTCCCAAACAAGCGAGACATTCGCCTCGGTGATCCCCGAAACGGCGGTGACCGCCTCTTTGACATGTTTGACGATATCGTCAGCCAAGGGACACTCGGGAATGGTCAACGTCATTTCAATGTTTGCCCGCCCGTTGTCATCGACATCTATCTCATAGACAAGCCCCAGATCGACGATGTTTACCCCGATTTCAGGATCGATCACTTCCTCCAATGCTGCCCATACCGCATCCTCTTTTTGCAAAAAAAGCACCTCATTTCTCTCGTTCGTTCTGGTATAAAATGCCCCATTTCGCTTCAATTACCCTTCACGAAACCACTGTTTTTTCCAGCTGCCAAGCTGTACACTGAATGGGTAACTGAAAGGTGGAGGTGACTGATCGATGCATATCTCGATCCGAGAAGAGCGGGCAGAAGATTATAAACAGACCGAGGGCGTCGTAAAAAGCGCATTCGCTGCGGTCGAAATCAGCGATAAAAACGAGCATGAGTTGGTAGCCCGAATCAGAAGATCCGCTGCTTTCCTTCCTGAATTATCGCTTGTAGCCATCGATACGGAAAAAGAAGAAATCGTGGGGCATCTCCTTTTATCGAAGATCGGTATCCGCAATGGCGAACAGGTTGCCCCATCGCTTGCGCTCGCTCCGGTTTCCGTCGCACCGGATTACCAAAACCAAGGTGTCGGAAAGCTGTTGATCCGTCATGCCCTGCAAAAAGCAAAAGAACTTGGCTACGATTCTGTCATTGTTTTGGGACATCCCCGCTATTATCCCAAATTCGGCTTCAAGCCTGCTTCGTTTTGGGGAATTAAAGCGCCGTTCGAAATCCCAGATGAAGTATTTATGGCAGTTGAGCTGAACGAAAATGCGCTTGATCGCGTTTCCGGCGTCGTGGAATATTCAAGCGCTTTTTTGGGATAGGTTGATTCCCGAGCATGCAAACCAAAATCGATTGCAAAGGTGAACGCGATGAAAACAGCGAAAAAAACGCCAAAACTTGATCTATCCGCAACCGAGCGAGCCGCCCTGCGGTCAAATCGCATCCGGCTGAATGAACTCCATGACATCGATGCCCAGCAGTTGAGTGTGCAGCTGGACATTTCCCATCAGCGTGCCAAAGAACTGAAGACAATGGCTGCGTTCCAACGCATTCCCTCCTTTCCTAAAACGCACACCTCCCTAAAGGCCATTTACAGCCTTTCAATCAGCTCGCCGAGTTTCATTTGCGCAGCGGGCTGGAGCAGCTGATCTGCGATTCGATACATGTCCGGACGTCCCTTCTGCTTCCACCAGACAAAAGTCTCCCCCCGGTCCTCCTTAACTCCGAGCACGGTTATGCCGCTTGTCTGCATCGCGGTAAAAGCCGCTTTCTCTCGCGCAGCCGCTGTTTCTGACAGCTGACGAAGCACCAGTCCATAGCCGATCCCCAGTTTTAGGTGAGAAGCCGTCTCCATCACACCGGCATCCTGTCGGAGTGACTTCATCGTCAACCGCCAGGCAAGCCATTCAAGCAGCTGTTCATTCACTTCACTTTTGGTAAACATCGCTGTGACTTCGCCTCCGTAAAACAAGAACGTTTGTTCCCGTATTATACGCAATCATAAGAACGGCATGCAAATAAAAAACGCCACGCATTCGTGGAGTTTGTGCTGATCATCCTCATTCCAAAATCGCCAAATCGAACTCGTTACCACGTGTTTGGCCAGGATCACGGAACATGCCGAGCGCTCCTTGGGGGCGGCTCGGCTTCTTTCGCATGAACCAACGTTCCTGAAAAACTTCCCGGATCGGCAAGGAAGAGATTCCCTTGTTCCCGGGAATCCCACGCCGTTATAGTGATACCATTCGAAATTGATTCATCAGGGAGCGTGTGTACAAATGAAACGGGAAATGACAAAAACAGCATTATGCATGCTGCTATGCGCCATGCTACTGGGCGCATTTGGCGGATTTGCACAGGCAGCGGAGTCGGAAACGGCAGCAGCTGTAAGCATTGCGAAGTTTGCCTTGCTTGAGAAAAAATTCGACAAAACCGGCAGCGCGGAATTCAAACCGGATGGCACACGGGACGGTCATTTTCAAGTGAGCCGTTATAAATCAAAAACGTCCTCGATCGTTTCGGATCAAGGACGTTTACTGTTGAGGCTTCCGCGTGTCGCGAGTTTGATAATGTGGTATTTTCACCACATAATTCGTCCAAGCAGACGTTGCTCTCTTTGCGTAGAAATATAGCATCCGGTTGAAAAGGAGGTATCCTTCATGAGCAAAACTTGTCATGTCATTACCTTAAAACGCGGTGAGTGCATTCTGGTGAAAACGCAAAAACGCCGCCGCACACGTAATCGCTGCACCTGCACGTGCCATTGCCGCCGCCGCACACATAGAAAATGCGGCTGCCACTAATCGTTTCAAGAGCATCTGGCTTGAACAGGTGCTCTTCTACATAATGCTCATAACCCGCGCAATCTAGCACTCCAAAGCAAAACCTCCAGGAATTTTCCTGGAGATTTTTCCTTGATTCGGACGGATTCCCCTTACTCCAGCACCTCTGCTTCCTCGCAGATCATCGAGATCCCTGCCCGTATTTGCTCTGTTGATAGCTTGGCGATACAGATGCCAAAGCTATTTTCATCCCGAGCCTGACCGATATAATTTTTCTCCGGCGATGCGATGAGGACGTTTCTCTCTTTCAGCCGGCGGATCAACTTTGTTCGATCTATTTTTTCATTCAATCGAATCCATACAAAAAAGCCCATATCCGGGACGATAAATTCAATCCCACTCGTTTTTCGGTGCGTGACACACTCACGCAGACAGGCCATCTTCTTCCCATATTCAAGCCGTGCCTTCCGAATCTGTTTCTTGTACATCCCGCTATTGATAAAAAGCTCCAGCGCCCCTTGCGCCAGCACGCTTGTATTGAGATCCGCGCATTTTTTGTGCATGAGAAATTCCGCTTGTAACGCTTTGTTCATCACCACTGCACCTAATCGAATGCCAGGCATGAACGCCTTTGAAAAGCTTTTCACATAAATGACCTTGCCTGATACGTCATAAAAATGCGCCGGAAGCACGTTGGTATGACGGTCCAAATCGACCAGATAGTCATCTTCCACAATATAGACATCGTATTTTTCCGCCAAGGCAACCATTCTTCTTTTGTCTTTTTCAGAAAGGCTCGTCCCGAGCGGATTATGGAACCGCGGCATGGTGTAAAAAAACTTGACGTCTTCGTTTTTGAAAATTCTCTCCAATTCATCGAAAGGGATGCCGTCGAAATCGCGCGCAATCCCGATCGTCTTTTCTCCGTGCAGTTCTGCCGTTTTCTGAATCAGGCTATAGGTCGGTTGTTCCACCAGAATCGTTCGCTTCCCATTCGGAAAAGGCATCTTTGCCAAAATGCTCAATGCTTGTTGAGAACCAGAGGTAATATAAATGGTTTCCTCAGAAGCAAATATTTGCTGATCTGCGAAATGATCGATCAACGCTTTTCGCAAGGACAACAGTCCTTGTGGATCACAGTATGTAAACAAGTGATCTTTATACTGCGCTACCGCACGGTTCATGCAATGGGTAAACTCCCGGTAGGGCAGCAATGCCGTATCGGGCATGACCTCCGTAAAATCAATCGCCCCCTGGCTGCTACTCGCGGCATTCGTTTTCGCAAGAACATAATAACCGCCTTTGGGGACCGCGTAGATTTTGTGCTTGGACTCCAGTTCCTTGTATGCGCGGATCACCGTTGTTTTTGTGCAGGCGAATTGCTCCGCTATTGCACGTATGGATGGTAAACGCTCGCCTTGCTTCAACTGATTTTGCGCCTGCAAATCCTCGATGTAATCGATGATCTCCTCGAACTTTCTTTTCATCCTCTCCCCCTCATTGCCGCTTTCCCCGTGACCATTTTACCACCGCGAAAGAACATGCGACGAGTATTTGTACGAGTTTTTGTACCAGTACAGAGCGTGATAATCCGAATTGTACCGGATTGTTCCAGCTATTTATAATCAGCATAGTAAAAAGCTCATCGGAAGGAGAAAGTACCATGATTCAACTACACCCGCAGGAATATGCCAAGGCAGCTCCACTGGTAAGGAGCGTTCCCTTCAACAACCTGTTTGCCCGCGTTGTTATCGAAAACAAGGTAGACGGGCATGTTTTTGTCGATGACGCCCTCAATCCGTCTGTCAGCTTGATCGTGCATAAATATGGGATGGCACTTTTATGCGGCAACCATGAAAATGACGCCTTCAATCACCAGCTGACGCGGTTCTTGAAACATCCAGCGGTCGCGTTCCCGGCAAAATATTTGCTGACGCACCCGGAGCAATGGGAGCAGAAACTCACGGCTTTGTTCGGATCAAAGATGCGCGAGGTCGACGGCCAGCAGCAGGGCCAGGAAAACGATGCGTTTTGTCTGCAAACCCAACGGATCAATTATGCTTACGCCTCTCCGTCCTGCCTGCATGATATCCAGGTCCCCGCTTCGTTTACCGTTACAAAAATCGATCAAGACCTGTACCGGAAAATTCATGAAGTCCAAAGCACGGTTGTACCTGAACATTTCTGGAATTCGGCAGAGGACTTTCTTGAAAACGGGATCGGCTTTGCCCTGCTGTACGACGATCAGATCGTCAGCGCGTCGTTTGCCTCGTACATTGTGGATGACCAATTGGAGCTGGGGGTCGAAACAACGGCGGCATTCAGAAAAAAAGGCTACTCCGTCTATGCCGCATCCGCATTGGTTTCCTATTGTCTGGCCAATGGCTATCAACCGCTGTGGGCATGCAGGCGCGAAAACATCGGCTCATCACGCTTGGCCGAGCGCTTGGGCTTTGTTCCTGCTTCTTATCATCCTTATTTTTGCATGACATTGCGCTGAGCTGCGGCTGCCTCTATCACCTGATCGAACCTTCACGCGGCAAAAATGATTCCCCCGCGCGAGTCGAAGGGGGACAGAGAAAAAGGAAGCGAGGCTGCAAACACATTCTTGCAGCCTCGCTCATTTCACTGATCCTGCCATTAAAACGAAACGGATACAGCGTACTTCTCCTGTGGACTCTTATGTTCTTGCCCGCCGGCCATTTGCTTCGCATACAGCTCCTTGTAATAACCATTCGCCTCCATCAGCGTCTGGTGGTCCCCGCTTTCGATAATCCTTCCATTTTTGATGACAAAAATCGTATCCGCATGCAAGACCGTGGACAATCGGTGGGCAATCATCACAATCGTTTTCGCGCGGCCGATTTGTTGAATGGAGCGTTGGACCAGTTCTTCGCTTTCGTTATCCAGTGCGCTCGTTGCTTCGTCCAGCAAAATCAGTGCCGGATCTTTCAAAAAGACGCGGGCAAGCGCGATCCGCTGCTTTTGTCCCCCGGATAATTTCACCCCTCGTTCCCCAACCTCCGTATCATAGCCGTCCGGCAGCGCCTGGATGAAGTCATGCGCGAAAGCTTTCTTTGCGGCGGCAATGATCTCTTCATCCGTTGCGTCCAGCTTCGCCATCCTGATGTTGTCTTTGACCGACGAGCTGTACAAAAAGTTGTCCTGTGTCACAATTCCCATCAGATTCCGCAAACTCGCCAGCGAGTAGTCTTTGATATTCACACCGTCGATGAGAATCTCCCCTCGGCTCACATCGTACATGCGGGTCAACAACTGCAAGACCGTGCTTTTGCCTCCCCCGCTCTCCCCTACAAAAGCATAGGTCTTTCCTTTTTCAATGGTAAATGACATGCCTTTGATCACCTGATTTTGATCATCATAGGAAAAAGAAACGTCATCGAATGTGATCGATTCCGAAAACGTGTCCAGTTTTTTCGGCCGCTCGGTTTCCACGATCGTGACAGGCGTCGATAAGAATTCGAATACCCGATGAAGCGCGACGCTTCCTTCCGTGATGGCGGGGAACGCTTGCACGAGAGCTGCAACAGGGCCACGCATCCTGTCGACGTAGGCAAAAAAGGCGATGAGACTGCCGAGGGTCAAATTCCCGTCGATCACAAACAAGCTCCCGACCAGCACGACAAGAAAAGGGGTTACATCGCTTAGAACGTTAACCGCAGCCAATGAAAAGGCATTGATTCCGGCCTGTCGATCCGTGATCCGTTCGTACTGTTTCAAATGCTGATCGAGCTGCTCTTTATCCCTTTTTTCCGCTGAAAATAATTTCGAGAGCAACGCTCCCTGAATTTTTTCAAACACAAAACCGCTTAATACGGAACGATAGCTCATCATATGGCGCGTGGTTTTTTTCAGCTTTTTGGCGAGAAAGTGGGCTAACGAAAATTGGACCGCCACAAGCAAAACAGCGAGCAGCGTCAACGCTTGATGCAAGGTAAGCATGACACCGATGACAAACAGCAGCACGATGATTTCGATCCAGACGTTCGAAAAAACGGCCGTCATATACCCTCTTATTTTTTCAATATCATCGAAAAACCGGGTCCCGATTTCCCCGCTTTTATGCTCGGCAAAATATTTCGTATCGAGGGAATGCACTTTACGAAACGCATCCTTGCGCAGCTGCATGATGATATTGTTGTTTGCCTTGTTCAAGAAATACTGCCTGACATATTCCATCGGTGCGCGAACCACAAAAAATACCGCAACCATGAAAGCCGCAATATACAAAAGATGCTCTACCTTGTCCGTGCGGGAAAACGCTTCGTTGCGAAGCAGCTCATCGAACAGATACTTGATGACCAGCGGCACAGACAGCGGGATCAGAAAGCGGAATAAGCTGCCGATAAACCCCAATAAATACAGCTTCTTTTGTTTGTTCACGTACGGTAAAAACTGACGCAACTCTCTCATATGAAAAACCCCTTTATCGGTTTGATTGACCAAAAGGATTCTGTGTGTCCTGCAATTATCTTATCGCGGCGGGAAGCCATGCATCGCGCAAACGATCGCCATCGCCACGCAAAAGATTGCGCGCCGCACGCAAAAAGGCAGATGGGATAAAAAAAAGCTCCCCACAGGAAACAGCCGGGCTGTTTGCACATAGGGAAGCTATTTTCATGATTATTGCACATTCACCACGTAGGATGTCGTAAAAACATGGTGGTTTCGCTGAAATTGCCCCCAGATCTTGTAGATCCCTTTCTTGGGGAATTCCGCTTCAAACCGGGCTTTCGGTCCGGAACCCTGATCTTCTTCCGCGTGTGCGTGCACATAGTTTTGTCCGTCTTCCGATAAAATGACGACATGCCCGATCGCCCCCAAATAAGGCTCCAGATCGGCAATCGGTTTTTTGGTTTTTTCATCCTGAAAGGAAAACGTCAAGGTTACCTCTTTTTGTGCCTCCCAGGCGCTGCTTTGCAGTGTCACCTGATTGCCGTCGATTGTTTTTTCCAGGCTTGTGTCAGGAACAAGCGGAACCGGTGCAGCAGGGGCGCCGTCGACGCGAACCCATTCCATCTTGGACATCGCATCCCCGTCTGTCGGCTTGAAATCAGCAATGACCCTGTACTCGCCGCCGGCCGGAAAATCATTGGCTATTTCAAAAACACCGTTCCCTTTCAACTCGGGATGAATGTGATTGAAATACGATAAATCTTTGCTGACCACGATGAGGTGCAGCAGTTTTTCGTGCGTTTGATCAAAATTTACAATCGGCGTGCCATCCGTCTTTTTGATCGCAAGGCGAATCGACGTCTTGTGGTGTCCGGCTGCTGCGTCCTGAGCAAGCGTCCATTCCGCATGGACGTTGTCGGCCATGATTCGATCGCTGACAAACGTTTCTTCCTCCTTGTCCCAGGATGAAATCGTACTGCAAGCTGACAGCAGCAGCATGGCTATCACGAGCAAAATCAGAAATCGTCTACTCATAGCGAAGCGCCTCACTCAAATGGGTTTTTGCGGCCTTGGATGCCGGCGTGAAACTGGATATCAGGCTGACCAACAGACCAAACAAGGCGATCAACAGGATGATGCTCCACGGTACGCCAAATTGATAGGTTAACGCGTTGATTGCAAAGAAAGAAGATGTCAGATAGATCAGCAGGATGCCGAATGCGCAGCCGATCACGGTAGCGGCAAGCCCGATGCCGAATCCTTCCAAAATGACCATGTGGATCACCTGTCGCCGCGTAACCCCGACCGCCCGCATCATCCCAAGCTCACGAATTCGCTCCATAATATTTAAGAGAAGAGTATTGGTAATGCCGACACCTGAAATGATGATCGACAATACGACAAGGAAGTTGATGACCGAAAACGAACCCGTCAGCATGGAGCTAACGACCGATACTTGATCCTCCGGTCCGAACATTTTCATGATGCGAACCCCGAATCGGTCAAATATCTTTTCCCTCAACTGCATCGGATCGGTGCCTTCTTTTTTGAGCACGAGCGCATTTTTTTCATAGGTAAGCCCGAAGCTGTCTTTAAACAAAGTTTTTGTCATAAACGCGCCATAGCCACCGTTCTTCATCGTCTCCACAACGGCGACCACCTTGAACGACTTGGCTCCTTGCAGCGTGTCGAGCGTGATGCTGTCGCCAATTTTGCCGCCCCATACGCTGTATGCAACCTGATCCAAAATGAGATCGCCGTTTCCCAGGCTGCCGATCAGTTGACTGCGGGTGCTGCCGGAAGTCGAGAACAAAGGAAAACGGTCGATCCGCGCCGCATCTACCGCAAATACGGGGAGGTTGCGCTTTTGCCCATTCAATGTCCAGATCACGGAGTGCATGCTGTACATTTCCGCATCGGCCACTCCTTCGATCTGCTTCAACTGCTCCAAATCCGTTTTCTCCGAATGATGGAACATGACGTCCAGATTGCCGCCGTAGGACGCGTAAATGAGCTTTTCATACGTCTGCACGAATGCAGAGTTCAATGAACTCATCAGGACGATCATGGCAATTCCCAGACAAAGAATGACAGAGGTCATCGCCGTGCGGCCCAGGTTCCGGTGCAGGTTGCTGACAGCCAGCGTACCGCTAAAGCCAAACAGCAGCGTATAGACCGGTCTCACCACAAAAACGAATCGCTTGAACAAAGAGGGATACAGCAGCACGATGCCGACCGATAACGGCACGACCAGAAGCAGATGCTTGATGAAAAATGCCGACAGGATCAGAAGCGCACCAAGAATCGGTTGCCACTTTTTCTGGGAAGCCGAAACGGCAGCGGTTTCTTTCAATGCCTGGATCACGCTGACTTTCCCGGCTTGGCGGATCGGGTACAAGGCGGCGATGATCGGCACCAAAATACCGGAAGTGGCGGAAATGGCAATCCCTTTGCCAAGCAGCATGCCGCCATCGTCATGGATGCTGAAGATCATATAGACAACCGCTTTCAGCAGGTAGGCAAGGCCGAATCCAAACACCAACCCCACGGCGGTGCCGATGACGGCAAGCAGCATGACCTCGGACAAGACAAGTCCCTGCAGCTGTGCAGGCGTATAGCCGATCGTCTTGAGCGTGGCAAATTCATTCTTGCGTTCCTTGATGCTGACATAAAGCGAGTTGAAAATGACGATGGCGCTTAGCGCAATCCCCAAAAATCCCGCGATATACAACGCCATGAAGAACGTGTTCATCTCATTGGATGTGGAATCAAACTGGATCACGACCGGCTGTGTATAAATATTGCCGTACCGTTTCGCCAGTTCGTTCAACCGCTCCTGTAACACGTGGGAATCTGCTTGAGGGAGCGTCTTGATTTGCACGTTTTGAATTTTCCCGGGCAAATCAAACCACTCCTGTGCCTTGTGCAGGGGAACGGCAACCGCCCACGGATGATATTTGGCCATGCTCCAGCTGGATGGCCCCATCAACTCTGCCGTATACTTGACGATTGCAGCGATTTGAATTTGCTTTTTGCCGTTCACCGTGTCGAACGTGATGGTGTCGCCCACACCCGTTTTCCAGACAGAAGCCGTTCGATCCGTGATGATGGCGCCGCCCGATGACAGATTTCCTTCGACCACCTGAAACGCGGTAACCGGTGTATCCAAATTGCTGTAGCCGCTTATTTCCACTCGTTTCTGGATGGATGCTACCCCTTCTTGTTCCCAATGCAATGTCGCAGGTTGTTTTACCACCGCAACGGAAGCGATATGTTGCAGCTTCCCGATTTCGTCATGGACCGTCTCGGGAAAATATTCCGCCGTGCCGGAAACGGTATAATCCGCTTTGCCGAACGCTGCCTTCAGATAGAGGGGAAACGTCCTCTTTGCGGTGTCGACAGAAGCAATGACCCCAAACGTTGCGCTGACCCCGATCACGATCGAGATGATCGTCAGCAACGTCCGGAGCTTCCGGCGCATGAGATTGCGCCAAGCCGTTTGCAAATTCAACGCAGCTCCACTCCTTCCAATCTCTCCTGCACCACTTCGCCGTCCTGGATCATGATGATCCGATCGGCTTTTTCTGCTGCTTGCCGGTCATGGGTGACCATCACGATGGTGATTTGCTCCTCCTTGTTCAACCGCGATAATAGCTGCAGGACGTCCTTGCCGTTTTTCTGATCGAGATTGCCTGTCGGCTCATCCGCCAAAATGAGCTTCGGCTTCATCGCAAGCGCTCTGGCGATTGCCACCCGCTGCTGCTGTCCGCCGCTTAATTGAGCCGGAAAATGATGTTCTTTGTCGGCCAGGTTCACGTCCTGCAGCAAGCGCTGCACTTTCGTCTTCATCTCGGCCTTCGGCGTCTTGTTGGCAGCCAACGAAAGAGACACATTTTCCGCTACCGTCATCATGGGAAGCAGCTGATAGTTTTGGAAGACGAATCCCACTCTCGTTCGGCGAAATATCGTTCGTTCGAGTTCGTTCAGCTTGTTCAGTTCAACGCCATCGACGGTGATGGAGCCGGAGCTGGGAAGGTCAAGACCCCCGAGCAGCTGCAGCAGCGTGCTTTTGCCGGAACCGCTCGGCCCCATGATGGCGATGAATTCCCCTTTCCGAATGCACATGCTGTTTTCCTTCAATGCGGTGTAACTGCCCGCTTCCAATTGAAACACTTTGGATACTTTATCAAGGATGATCATGGCTTTGTCGTCCCTCCATTTGGTAAAAGTCCTGTTCGTTATCCGATGAAACCATCTTACAAGAGGGTGACGCCAGCCAACGCGCAAAGGATGAACACTCTTCCGCAAAAATTTGCGCTCATCACGCAAAGCGCTTTTGAACCCCAAGTCATAACCACCGGCTTAGCCGGTGGCTTCCATTAGCCCTATAAGGGCATGTTGCAAGCGGGCGCCTCCAAGGCGCACTGAAAGTCTGCCAACCGCGTGCTACCACAGGCTGGCCCTTAAAAGGGCTACTTTACCTGCCCTTTTTTACCGACTCACCCGTAAACGGGTCAATCATCTCTTTCATCGTTAATTGTTCATAATTCTTGTCCTCCACCATTTGGTTTCGAATGTATTCTTCAATCACTTTTTTGTTTCGACCTACCGTGTCCACATAGTATCCTCTGCACCAAAATTGTCGGCTTCCGTATCGATACTTCATGTTTGCAAACTTATCAAAAATCATAAGTGAGCTTTTCCCCTTTAAATAGCCCATGAATTCCGACACACTTAGTTTGGGAGGGATGCTTACCAGCATGTGGATATGATCCACGCAGGCCTCCGCTTCAACAATTTCTACTCCTTTTCGTTCACATAGTTCCCGAAGGATTTTTCCTATTTCTCGTTTTAGTTTGCCGTAAATTACTTGTCTACGGTATTTTGGAGCAAATACAATATGGTATTTGCAGTTCCATTTTGTGTGTGCTAAACTGCTGTTGTCCATCCTTTGTCCTCCTTGATTTCATGTGAGCGGTTGGCAGACCAGTTCTCATGGTATCATCGAGTTCAAAGGATCACCACTTATAGCTATAAGCTTTCTGGAACCCCCAGTCGAACTGGGGGTTTTCATTATACAAAAAGAAGAGGCCGGCATGCACCGGCCCCTCTCCTGTCAATATAAGTCCTCCGTAGGGAGGATTCCCAGACTTTTCGCTCTTTTGATCAAATCGACCCGCGAACTGACATGCAGCTTCTGAAACAGCTCCGTCAAGTTATACTCCAACGACCGCTGGCTGATCATCAGCGTTTTGGAAATCTCCTTGTTGCTTTTCCCTTTCGCCAGCTCGCGGAGAAGTCGATCTTCCTCCTGGGTAATCGTTGTTGGTTCATGATCCGCTTCCCCTTGCACGATGACCTCCTGACGCCTCAATTGTCTTAGCAGGCGCATCGGGATGATGGCTTGTTTCCTTGCCGCGCAGCGGATGGATTGAATCAGTTCCTCCCGGGTCGATGTTTTGGAAACAAAACCGGACACGCCCGATTCCATCAGCAAATTGAAATGGGGCGCAATTTCAAATCCCGAATAAATCAAAATGACTGCATCTGGCACATAATCAAGCACTTTTCGCGTCAAATCGGCCCCATTGATATTCGGCATATATAAATCGAACAGAATCACATCAAATTTCTTCAGCCGAACCAAATCCAATACGCAATAAACATCCGTTTCAACCGTAACATTCATGTCCGGCTCTGATTCGATCAGCATTTTGGTTCCTTCAACCACTGACCGATGATCGTCTACTAGTAAGACCTCCATCCCGCTCACCTTTCCGCTTGATTTTTTGGAAAATGGATGTGTACATGAAACCCTTGCCCGGGTGCAGTCTCAAACCTGACTTTCCCTTCCAGACTGAGCACCCTTTTCTCGATCCCTGCGATTCCCATATGCTGAAACGAGCCTTCCAACGCAGACAAGTCAACCCCTACGCCATCGTCTGAATAGGAAAAATGGAGATGGTCATCGATTTTCGCCAATGCCATCGTGACCTTTGTCGCCCGGGAGTGTTTGGACGCATTGTTCAATAACTCCTGCACAATCCGATAAACCCCGAGAATCTGCTCTTCATCCAGCAGACAATCCAGCTCCTGAGCTGAAAACTCAATCTCGAAATTCGCAAACATGCGCGTATACGAAAATAAGCTTTTCAGCGATTCAACCAGCCCCATTTTCAGCAGGAATGGCGGCCGCAGCTCATTGCACGTGATGCGGATCTGATGAATCGCATCCAAAAGTCCCTCTTCAATTTCGCTCAGCTCACGCTCTGTTTCGTTTTCAAAGACAGTGGATGACCGGAGCGATTCCAACTTTCGATACCAAATGATCAAATCTTGCAAAACCGAGTCATGCAAATCGCTGGAGAGTGAGGAGCGCTCCTTTTCCGACAGCTTGAACAGAAGCCGTAGCATCCATTTCGGTGTTTCATTGGAGGCGACCAAAACTTCCAGACGCTTCATCAGGTCCTCGGTCCGGTGCAGATTATCATAAAGAATCGTTACATAATGAACGGCAGTCTCCAGCCACTCTTCTTCGATTTTAAGCAGCTGTTTGTCCAATTCAACCCGCAAATACACGGGGTGCTGCTGCTCGCCGATTTTCACCAGAATGTGATTCGCGCTTGCCAGTTCAGGCTCCTGGCCCTTTGGCACCTCTTCAATCGAGGCATGGCGCACTTGCAGAACGGCCCTTACCTCGTCTAGCAACCGGTTTTCCAACTCCGAGACTTTCATGACATTCGCCAGGTCGTTCGAAAATCGATTTAAGCTCTGCTGCAGAAAATTGGATCGTTCTTCACTCTTGATTAACTCCCGCTCTTCATGCTTGCGTTTGGTAATATCTTTGATGATTCCATGAATGCCATTCAGTTCGCCGGCCAAAAAGATCGGGACAAACGTGATGCTGACGATCCTCTCTCCCTGCTGCATATTGGCGAGCCTGCATTCAATATCTCGCGGTTGCCCGTGCTGCATGACTTCCAAAAGCGTCTCATACACCGCTCCGTGATCCTCGTCAAAAATCAAACCGATAAAGCATCGATCCGTCAGCTCATGGAGCTTGATTCCGGCAATTCTTTCAAAGGAGCGATTGGCGTTGATAAAGTAAAAATGCTTCAATTCGATCGAAAAAACGCCATCCAAATTATGTTCAAACAATGACTTGTACCGTTGCTCGCTTTCTTCCAACGCCATCTCGGCCCGCTTTTTTTCCGTAATATCGAGGATGATGCCGTCGATCCGCTCACCCGCCTTGTCCCGATAAGGATGGACAATCATCTGCCCCCATCTGGTTTCGTTCGGAATGTGGGTCCAGCGAAAATCAACGCGGGACGGTATCCCCCTATCAAGCTTCTGCTTCACTTCCCCCATGAGCATTTCATTATCGTCCGGGTGGATATGATCATGTGCACGGATCGGATTGTTCCAAAGTTCCTCTTTCGGAATTCCGCCAAGCTTTTCCATGGTGTCAGAACAGTAGATATAATGGGTAAAATCTTTGTCGGTCGCCCATACCGCAGCGTTTACATTTTCCAATATTTTTTGCAGCAATTGCTCTGTCGTTTTCCGTTTGGTCACATCCCTGGCGACAGCGACAACATATTGGACGTTGCCTTTTTCGTCCAAAACCGGTTTGACGCGCGCTTCAACGTCAATCAAATAGCCGTGAACATGGTAGACATGATACTCCACATCCACCGATGTTCTTGTTTGTACGGCTTGGGTAAGCGATGCTCGAACATGCTCCCTCTCTTCGGGAGGAACGACCTCGAACGCATCCTTCCCAAGATACTCCTCCACGCTGCCACCGGTAAGCGACTCGTATGACGGTGAAACATAACGAACGATCCCTCTGTTATCGACGACGACAATCGTGTCCGAAGTGTTTTCCGCGACAATTCGGAACATTTCTGCCTCATCGTTGTACACTTCCCGATTTGCGGTTCCTTCGCCCATCAACATCCATCTTCTCCTTTTCCCTTCTTTGCATGTCGGTTTCACCAGTGCCTGAGCCCATTATAAAAGAGTTCGCCATTTTTACCACGCAAATAAATGCGGAATCCACGCAAATTATGTCATCCTTCTCTGCTTCGTGCTGCCACGTTGCGCGCAGCCCGCAAAAATTTGCGGTGGGCTGTGCATCGTTTGCGCGGTAACAAGGCGATTTCGGTTTTATGCTGATATACAGAAGCACGTTTCGAGGAGGAAAAAACATGAAGAGGTTTTTATTACGTTTCACTGTTTACGCATTGAGTTTGCTTTTGATTGTAGGAGGGCTTGGGTATTATGGATTAATGCGTACGCAGAACGATTTTTACTTAAATGTCCGACACGAGCCCGTTCCATCTTTCCCGGCGGTAAAAGCCCCGCCTTATGATCCGGGTAAACCCACGGTGGCCGTCGTTTTAGCGGACACGACAATGCCTACCGAAGATTTCGATTTTCTCATTCCGTATACGCTTTTTTCGATGACGGATGCGTACAACGTATACGCCGTTGCCCCGGATCACAAGGTGAAGTCGTTATCCGGCGGGCTCGATGTGATGCCGCATTACACCTATCAAGAATTGGATCAGCTCGTAGGGAAAAGTCCTGACATCATTGTGGTTCCTTTCATGCCGATCATCAATGAAGCGAAATATCTCCCTACCCGCAAGTGGATTCAGCAGCATGCAAACAACCAGACGACAACGTTCTTGAGCATCTGTGGCGGTTCCGGAAATCTTGCCGATGCCGGCTTATTGCAAGGGAAATCAGCGACCTCGCACTGGCAGGCAATCCCGGATTTACGAAAGCTGTATGCCGATACCCAATGGAAGGAAGACGTCCGGTACGTGCATGAGGGCAATACGTTAACTTCAGCCGGTCAAAGCGCCGGGTTCGATGCCGTTCTCCATCTGATCTCCCAGAAACTTGATGAACCCGTTGCGGCAAAAATTGCGAAAGAAATCAGCTATCCTTCCTACCACTTTGTTGCGAATCCAAAGGTCGATCCGTTTACTGTGGATGTAAAATTCGCGACATACATCCTGAATAGCGCATTCCACTGGAATAAGACGCAAATGGGTGTCATGCTCTATCAAAACATGGATGAACTGGCTTTGTCCTCGATTTTTGATTCGTACGCGGATACAGGAACGACACAGATTTTGACCATTTCGCGCGCGGAAGAACCGATCGTCACGAAACATCATCTCACGGTAGTGGCAAGGCATTCAATCGCCAACGCTCCCCGCTTGGATAAAATGATCGTGCCAGGCGGCGATGCAAAAACGCTTGCAGCGGAAGAACTCAAGCTGTGGAGCGAAACAGGCCACGCTGAAAAGACCCTGCTCATTCACAGCGATGCGCCAAACCGCTATGTTTTTGAAGCACCGTTGGAAGACTTGGCCAAACAAGACGATCTGCTGACTGCCGCGCACGGTGTAAAGCGTTTCGAATATCGTTCGGATGACATCCATCTGGAAGGCAGCCCGCTTCCCTTTGCAACCTACGGCTTTATCCTTCTGACATGTTTCGTCGCCTGGATGGTAGCCTTTATGATCGATCGACGATTTATTGCAAAGAAAGCTGTATTCAAATCATTTAAACAACGCACCCTGTGATGTCCCCGGTCACGTGGTTCAAAAAAAGAGGCGGTTTCCCCGCCTCTTCTCTATTTGTAGAAATCCTTCGCAATCACTGTCCTCATGATAGCCCGTACTTTTTCATTTTTTGCAGGACGGCCGTATGGCTGATCCCTAAATAAGCCGCAGCTTGCCGAATCGAGGAATGCTCTTTCAAGGCACGAATCAACAAGGTTTTTTCATACGCATCCATTTGGTCTTTGAGCAGCCTGGATGACGGCAGCGGAGATCGCGAATCCTCCTCCGGCGAATCCTGCTGCATATCCAGATACAAATTTTGCGCTTGAATGTCATTGCCAGGACAAAGGTACACCGTACGTTCCATCACGTTTTGCAGTTCGCGCACGTTGCCTGGCCAATGATGAGCTTGCAGGGCGCGAATGGCAGAATGAGCGAGGGAGAGCATCGGTTGGTTCGTCGCTCGGCATACTTTTTGGATGAAAAATTGAGCCAGCATCGGGATGTCGCTTTTTCGCTCGCGCAGCGGAGGAATGACGATCGGAATGACGTGCAAGCGATAATATAAATCCTCGCGAAAAAGCCCTTTGCTCGTCATGTCAGCCAAATTTCGATTGGTCGCGGCAATGATTCTGACATCGATCGGCAGCGCTTTGCTCCCGCCCACTCTACGGACTTTTCTTTCTTCTAAAACACGCAGGAGCTTTGCTTGCAGATGAAGCGGAATGTCGCCGATTTCATCCAGAAAAAGCGTTCCGCCTTGGGCAACTTCAAACAGCCCTGACTTTCCGCCTTTTAACGCCCCTGTAAACGCACCCGGCTCATACCCGAAAAGCTCGCTTTCCAACAAGGCATCAGGAATGGCCGCACAGTTAATCGGGACAAAAGGGCCGGCAGCACGATTGCTTTCAAAATGAATCGCTCTGGCAAACAGCTCTTTTCCTGTCCCGCTCTCTCCTTGCAAAAAGACGGTTGCTTCGCTTTTGGCAACGCGTTTTGCAGTCTCAATGCACTTTCGCATATTGTCGCTCTGTTGAACGATTTCATCAAAAGAAAACCAATCATTCCGCTGAACGGTGGACAGCCATTCCTGGATCTGCTTGTTGTCTCGAAGCACAACCACGACACCTTGGCGCTCGCTGTTTTCAGCGGGGATGATGGGATGGTAGCTGCAGATGTAGGTCATGCGTTTTTTTTGCCCTGTCAAGAGACTCACTTGAACGCTGGGCAGTTCAAGCCCTTCGTCCAGACAGCGCTTGATTTCGCTCGTTTGTTCCCCCCACAATTTTTCGATGGATTGATGCAAAAGCTGTGCAGGCTCCATCGTCAGCATCGCCTGGGCAGCCCGATTGATCGTGGTGACGCGCAGCTGGCCGTCCAACAAAAGAATCCCTTCCGAAACGGTCGTCAAGATCGTATGGATGCGATTTTCACGTTCTTCTGCCGGGAGAGAGGGAATCGTCTTGGCCTGTTCGATGCCCTTCACCTGTTTGATCATGCCCACGATTGTCTTGATCTGTTCCGCAGATACCGGGGGGATTTTCACATAAATATAGTGGGGCTTTACTTCCATTCCGATGATGTCAAGCTGGTTGGCGGCAAGGCATGCGATTACCTCATGGGTAATTCCCACCCGGTTCACGCCTTTGATCTCCAAGGTAATTCCCGTCAACGCAATCCACCTCACCCGTTCTATCCTCTGGTTTCATCATAAAGAGAAAACCTGGCTGCGCCAAGCTATTTGGCGGAATTGCGGTTGCCCATCATAGAAAAAAGCCCGGTGTGGAATGAACACACGGGCTGGCCTTGATTAAGCGAAAGAAAGAGCCGTTTCCAAATCATCCAAAATATCTTCCACGTCCTCGATCCCGACGGACAAACGAATCAGTCCATCCGATATCCCCATCTTCGCTCGCTCTTCAGGAGGGATGACCGAGTGAGTCATCGAAGCAGGGTGCTGAATGAGCGAGTCCACATCGCCGAGGCTGACGGCTCGTTTGCACAAGCGCACATTGTTCATCATGCGAATCCCCGCTTCCAAGCCGCCTTTCAGTTCGAAAGCGAGCAAGCCCCCGAAGCCGTCCATTTGCCTGCACGCCAATTCGTATTGGGGAAACTGGGGCAAACCAGGGTAATGCACGATTGCCACTTTCGGATGATTGTGCAAAAACTCAGCCACCTTCTGGCCGTTTTCGCAATGACGATCCATGCGCACACCGAGCGTCTTCAACCCGCGAATCAACAAATACGCATCAAATGGCGCCAGAATCCCCCCGATATCTTTCTGGGAGGTCATGCGAATCGTGTCCATGATTGCTTTCGGACCGGCAGCGACACCGGCAATCACATCCCCATGCCCGCCGATAAACTTGGTCGCGCTATGGATGACAATGTCACAGCCCTGCTCGATCGGCCGCTGTAAATAAGGCGACATAAACGTGTTATCCACGACGACACAAGCGCCAACCTCTTTGGCAATTTTTGCGACCAGCTGCAGGTCGACTAGCTCCATGGTCGGGTTAATCGGGGTTTCCACATACATCACGCGGGTCGTTGGCTTCAGCATCTGGCGAATGGAATCCTCATCGGTCATGTTGCAGAGGGAGTAATCGACCTGAAAGCGGTCTTTCATGAGATTCAGCAATCCATAGGTGCAGCCGTACAATCCTTTCGTGCCGAGAATATGGTCGCCCGTTTTCACCAGTGCCATGAGAACAGCGGAAACAGCCGCCATTCCCGATGCAAAAGCAAGACCCGCTTCCGCCTGTTCCAAAGCCGCGATTTTCTCTTCCAGGACAGTGACCGTCGGATTTCCCAGTCGCGAGTAGATGTAGCCTGCTTCTTCCCCGGCAAATCGTCTCGCCCCTTCTTCCGTGGAAGAAAAAACAAACGTCGAGGTTTGATAAATCGGTGTGGCCAATGCGCCCGTTTGCGGATCGGCATGATAGCCGGCATGGATCGCCGTCGTGGATCGTCCCTGCTGTTTCGGCATGTTTATGGTCGGGTTGTTCTTCATGCAAGAATCACCTCATGAATTCGTTTTGAAAGCGTATTCATGCATGATGTGTGCCAGAGGATAAAGCTGGAAGTTGATGAGGCGTTTCGCGAGTAACGGGAAGCAAGTGGAACGAATTGTTGCCGAACGGAAAGAAAAGTTTCCAACTATGTTATTCCGTTTAATGAAAAAGTTTGACCTGGGTTCATCTCGTAAACTTCGAATAAAACGTATCCTGGGGAATGGCGTTTGCTAGTGTTTCCATACACCCCGCGAACTCCTGAAGTATCTTTTTTCCTTTCCAGTCACCGGGCAACAGCTCCTGCGGAAGCATCGGGTCGATGAGATACCATTCACTCTCCGCTTGCAGCCAGCCCCGTTTTTCACTCCACTTTACGCTTTCTGCGTTTCGGCGTCGGCGATAAAACGTTGGTGCCGCTTTCGATTTCGGTCGGTGCTGTAACAACCGGCTGCTTTCTACCGGTGATCATTGGGGCTTCCGTCCGCTTATCCTCCGCAACGTTTAGACTTTTTTGGAGAGCTTCCATGAGATCAATGACATTATTCATGCGTGCAGTCGATTCAGGTTGTTCGATTTCTTGCTTCTGCACCTTCGCCTCGATCAATGTCTTGAGCGCTTCCTCGTAATTGCTTTTATAATCGCCGGTGAAGTTCTTGCTGATTTCTTGAATCAATTTTGTGGCCATTTCCAGCTCCGTGCTGCTGACCTCGATTCCCGCGATCCCTTCGATGCCAGGTACGCCTTGAACGGAGCGCACTTCGGCCGGATAATGGATGATATTCATGAGCAGACAGTTTTCATGTAACCGAATCACCGACAAATGCTCACTTGTCCGAAAAGCCACTTTTGCAACGGCTACTTTGCCTGTTTGATCCATTGCGTCATGCAGCAGCTTATACGGTTTTCCGCCATATTCTCCCGGGCCTAGGTAGTACGATTTTTCGTAGTAAATGGGGTCGATATTCTCTTTATCTGTGAAGTGCAAAATTTCGATGGTGCGCAATGTCGGCAACGGCAGCTCATCCAGGTCATCGTCCGTGATGATGACATAGTTACCAGGAGCGTACTCATACCCGCGAATGACCTCGGATTGTTGAATCTCCCGATCGCATACCGGGCACCATTTCTTGTACTGGATTGGATGCTTGCATTCCTCGTGCAAGGAGCGAAAACTCGTTTTATGATCTTCTGTAGCCTTATACAACGACACCGGGATGTTCACAAGGCCAAAGCTGATACTGCCTTTCCACATGGACCGCATCTGCATGCTCCTTTTCCCTTTTTGCTATATCATCCCCAATCCGGCTCATTGCACTCGCTCGCACATGCTTCCAGAAAACCCCTATGCTACTTTTTTTGGCGCGTCGCAAAATAGGAAGGGCTGTACCCATGCGAAAAGGGACAGCCCTGGACGTATTTGAACCGCTCTCGCCCACTTTACTAATGGATGGTGTTGAAAGGTGCTGGAAAGGTTGGATGAGCTAAAAGAAATAGCGAAAGGAACGATTTTTGAAGCCTTTGTGGACGACCAGGTGGAAAATTACAAACAAATCAAGCAAAAGGAAGTAAAAAAAGCACAAATAAATAATAAATGGATCGATCAAGCTGACAAGCTTTTTCATTTGTTTGAGGATGTTTGCAACAAGTACAAGCCAACGATTGAAGCATTTGCTTCACAGGTTGTATTCGTGGACAACAGAGATGATGAAGGCAGTGTGTCATTTGCGATCACCAATTTTAAAGCGGAGACTTTTTCCTTGCACTGCGCGGATCTGCATAGCCTCAATGATGATTACCAAAAGCTTGAGGACGATGCGTACGTTGAAACGTTAGATGAAGGGAAGGAAGTGGGCGGAGTGCATTTCTTTTTTACTCCTGGTGAAACAAGAAAAGAGATTCTGTACTCCGCTGCCTTTTCCACGTCCAAGGCAGCAGGTCTATTTACGAAAGCTGTTGAACCTTTGCTATTGGAGCTTTTTCAAAAATGCTTTGATCTTGAATCACTTCTAAAAGCAACGGAACAGCAAGAAGACTCTTGAATGTTTTGCACCGCGAATGTTCTTATCCATGTCTGCAGCTCCTCCACCCTCTTGGAAATGCCCTCGAATCCCCGGGGATTTCCTCCATGGAGGCAAGCTGCTTTTCTGTTGCAGCCGATTCGCTTTTCACTGCTCCGGCCAGCCAAATATAGGTGACTGCCTCTGACTGCCTCCCCGTTTTAAAACACAGCCATTTTGCCATTCTAACAACAAGGGAAAGCATAAAAATGGTCACATGGAGAATACTTCATTTAGTCAAGGGAAGGGAAGGAAAAATTGAGAAAGAGTGCAGCAATAGAAAAAATATTGTGGAGTATTGCTCTACCTGGATTTGGTCAACTATTAAACGGAAAGTTTTTAAAAGGCCTGACTTTGCTTGGCCTTGAATTCATTATCAATCAAAAATCCCATTTAAACCAGATCATCATCGCAAGTTTTCAAGGTGATCCCTCATTAGCAATTCGATTAACGGATTATCAATGGCTGATGTTTTACCCGTGCGTGTATATGTTCGCGATTTATGATGCGTACCGCGATACCTTTTCAGCTGATATTCCCCCTTACTCGGTTTTTCCCTTTGCCTTCACAGCCTTTTTCGCAACAATAGGGATTATGTATTCTCCCAATTTTCGGATTTTTGGCGTGCTTTTGGGTCCTGTATGGTTGCCGCTCCTGCTATGTTTTCTCGGTTTACTCGCAGGCAAATTTTTGCAGTTTATGTTTAAAAACAAATTACCCCAAACGCCCCATCCATAAACAGGCAACATATTTCGGCTTTTGATTGGCAAAAATTTGACAAGATTACATTCGCTGAACGGAGGAGTTCGTTATGGAAACCATACAGGATGTGCAAACCGGTACATCTACTCAAGCTGAGCATGATAAATTAACGTCCGCCGAGCAAGGGAAGCTTTGGGCTACATATATCGGGAATACCATGTCGGTTTGCGTGTTGAGTTATATGGCGAATCACGTTGAGGATAAAGAAATCAAGATGGTGCTGCAGAATGCATTGCATTTGTCCGGGCAATTTATTAAATCGCTGAAAGAGATTTTTACTCAAGAAAAATACCCGATTCCCGTAGGATTCACGAAAGAGGATGTCGATATAACGGCGCCGAGACTATTTGAAGATGACTTTTACCTTCACTACTTGAAATATGTTGCGAAAGCGGGAATCAGCCTGTATGGAATCGCAATTCCGTTGGTAACAAGAACTGATATTCGGCAGTTCTTTACGAATTGTATAGACCAGACAGTCAAACTCATTAATTTGGTAAATACGGTATTGATAAAAAAGGGCCTCATGGTCAAGCCACCTTATATTCCTTATCCTGAAACGGTGGATTTTATCGACAAACACAGCTATTCCCATGGCTTTTTTGGTCGAGTCAGACCGCTGCAAGCGCTGGAGATTACGCATCTTTACGATAACATTGAAAACAACGCGACAAGCAAAGCGGTTTTAATTGGCTTTAGTCAAGTAGCGAAATCCAATCAGTCAAAGGCATACTTTCGGCGCGGGCTCGAAATAGCCACCAAACATTACGATACGTTCAGCACGATCATGCAAGAAGATGGGTTAACAGCTCCTCCCATCATTGACCAGTTAGTGACAACGTCCACTGTTTCCCCCTTTTCGGATCGATTGATGCTATTTCACAAGCTGGATATGTATGCGGTCCGAATTCGAGCTTATGGCAATGCAATCTCTATGTGTGCAAGACATGATGTGCTTGCAAAATATGGTCGTTTGCTTGTGGAAGTTGGAAATTATGTGGAGGATGGAGCGAATATCTTGATCAGCCATGGTTGGTTGGAGCAGCCGCCTCAAGCCATCGATCGTGATGCTCTGACATCAAACAGGAAGTAAATCCTCAAGAGAAATCACTTCGGATAAAATGAAACGGGGGCTGTCTCAAATGGTTCATGTGGACCATGGGACAGCCCCCGTCGCGTGGCGGGAAGAGGGGAAAACGTAAATTGCAATCTGCTGTGCTCTCGTTAAAGTCGCTGAAGCATTTCCTGTAACCGCTCTTTCTCTTCATGACTTAATAATTGTTCGGCCATCGGGAACAACACATTTTCTTCTTTAAAGAAATGTTGAATTAATAGTTCCACAGCCTTTTGCAAATGGGTCAGGGCAGCTGTTATTTCATCATGTTCAGCAAGCTTCACTTTTTCAAATACATGTAGAAACAGCTCAATGTTTACTTTTGCTTCACGATGTTCATGTTCCATTACGGCCATCGGTCCCATTTCCCGTCCAATGTAAGTCACCATCATGGGAAACAATCCTTCTTCCTCACGCCGGGAGTGCTGATCCAGTTCCGTCCGAAACGCGGAACCCAACTCGTAAAGTTCCTTGAGCATTTGGCCGCTAACGGGGGCTGGAGACCGCTTCAGTTCTTTTGCCAAATGGGCAAGTTGACTCATCTTCTCACCCAAGGACCGGTGTTCGACCAGCAAGCTTTGCAATGGCGGACACAAATTCCTCTTTCTTCCGAACTCATGCAGCATCCCCATACATCCAGTACGGTGTTGTTCCATTGAAACCCCTCCTCTAAAGGAAATTCCCCCTGTTTCAAGGTTCGTTGCAAAAAGAAACGCGATACTCCAGTTGTCCCCGATTGTCTTGCGCAACCATAAGGGTCCCGTTATTCTCTGGGAAAAAAGTCATTGGCCCATTCAAGAATGGGAATCGCGACAAACTGGCAAAGATTAAAATAGAGCCGCAGATGCTCCTCATCCTCCGTGATCTCCCATTTTGCCAGCTTCCTTTCCATGGGAGGTGCAGCGTGCGGTTCCGCATTCTCCGCCAAATCCCGAATGAGAATGCCCATTTTTTGCCCCACCAGGGAGGGGAGCTTTTGGTAAAGTACAGCAATCATTTGCTTGTTCGTCATTTTCTTTGTCCTCGACGATCGCGACGATCTTTGACATAAACCACCCATGCCAGCGGGAACAGCACCACCGCGGAACCGCAGAACAATAGCACCTCGACATACCGCTGGGCAAAATACATATTAACCGTATACTGCGTGCATACAATGCTTGCGAACAGTATCAACACCAACAGGAGCAGGCTCCTATAGTTGCTCTTCATATTTTTTCACCCCTACAGCGTATACGGCACCATCTTTTTGCTGAAGGACAATTTCCGGCAGCGGCCGTCTGGGAGGTCCAGCAAGCGGCCGCCCCGTGGCCGCATCAAATTTTCCATGATGGCATGGGCATAGCAGCTCCTTCTCCTCACGATCCCAAAATACCGGACAGCGCAGGTGTGTGCATGCATTTTGATACGCCTTGTATTCCCCCTCCTTCAAGCACACCAACAGAGCGCCGTCATGTTCCCCCGGATAAGCAAATTCAACGGCATCTCCAGGCTGTAGATCAGAGAGATTCGCAACTTTTTGCTTGGGAAACGATTTGTCAGTTGGACCCATTAGCTCTTTGGCAGCCAGTGCCCCCCATGGAAGGGTAGATACCGCAAAAAGGCCGGCTGCCCCTACCATCGTTTTCATAAAACTCCGCCGATCAAGGCTGCGCTCGTTGGACCGATTGATATTATGGGTATAGTTGTCATCCTTCTCCATAACCCTTGCTCCTTTCTAAAACAGCTTTTGTTTTCCTTGCAGAATGCCAGGCAGACTGATTCGTACATTTGTTTCGCCTTCCAAACCTTCCGGCGACTGGCTGGCGATCCATTTTCCATTGGCCATCGGTACTTGCGCTCGTTTGCTTTCAAGCTCCGATTCGTTGATCCACTGCAGTGTGTTGGTCGGACAAACCGATGCGCACATGGGCGGTATCCCCTCTTTCGTCCGGTCGTAACAAAGATCGCACTTGTACATCAGATTTTGCGCTTCATCAAATTTGGGAATCCCATAGGGACATGCAATCGTACAGTTTTGACAACCGATGCATTTCTCTACCAAGGCTGACAAAACCGCACCGTTATCAGCGATTTGAATTGCCTGGGCGGGACAACTGCGCGCGCAAGCCGGATTGACACAGTGAAAGCACATGAGCGGAATGGTTTGCCTGCTGACAAACGGGTCCACATCCAGTACATCGTTTCGGTTGCGGTTGTCATGTCCGCCGCATTGCGTGCACGCCGCCAAACAACTTCGACAACCAATGCAATTGTCCATTTCGATATATAAGACCTGTTTATCCATTGCGAACACCATCCTGTTTTTGCTTGATGATTTGCGCGGCGCATGCTTTAAATTCCGGCATCTTGCTGTACGGGTCCAACGCCGGGTTGGTCAGGAGGTTGATGGATTCCTCTTTCCCCCAGTGGTAGGGAACACACACCGTGTCCTCTCGAATCGCCTCGATGATTTTTACACGGTACTGCGCCTCTCCCCTTCTCGTCTTCAGGGTCACCAGCTCGTCGTGTTCAATCCCGTAACGGCGGGCCGTCTGTGGATGGACCTCGAGAAGCGGGTCCGGATACATGGCTTTCAGGAACGGAATCCGCCTTGTTTGGTTACCGGACAAGTAGTGAAAGACAACCCGTCCTGTTGTCAGCCGCAGCGGATATTCCTCATCCGGTTCTTCAGCCGGCGGGCGGTAAGGCAGGGCGCAAATTTTTGCTTTGCCGTCCGGGTGATAAAATTTCTTATCCAGAAACAGATGGGGCTGCCCTTCGTCATCCTCCGTGCGGCATGGCCAGAATACACCGTTTTGCTGCTCGATTTTCTCGTAGGTCACCCCGTAGTAGTCGGCTACCCCTCCCTTGGAGACCTGGCGCAATTCATTGAATATATCAAGGGGAGACTTCAGGTGTTCAAAGTATTCTCCCCGTCCCATTCGTTTGGCGATTTCAATCTGAATCCACCAGTCAGGCTTGGATTCGGCGTACCACTCCTGCGCTTGGCGGTGCCGAATGACACGGCCTTCCAGATTCGTTGTCGTCCCATCGTCCTCCGCCCATGTCGTCACAGGCAGAACAACGTCAGCGTATTCAGCTGATTCTGACAGGTAAAAATCGCAGCACACCATAAAATCCAGGCTTTTCAGCGACTCTCGAACATGGTTGAGATTTGGCGCGCTTACAGCCGGGTTGGAACAGAGCAAATACAACCCGCGTATGGTTTTATCTTTCATGAGCTGGAACATCTCATAGGCAGAGACGCCTTTCTGCGGCATTTCCTCCACCGGGATGCCCCAGGCGCACGCGATTTCGCGCACATGTTCCGGATTATCCATCTTGCGGTACCCAGGTAACTGGTCCGCTTTTTGCCCGTGTTCCCGACCACCCTGGCCGTTGCCTTGACCGGTAAAGGTAGCCACGCCTGATTTGGGACGGCCGATCTTGCCGGTGACCAGCGCCATGTTCGTATAGGCAGACACGTTGTCCGTGCCTTTTGACTGCTGTTCGACGCCGCGGCAAAACATCACGATAGCCTCCGGCGACCTGCCGTAAATATCCGCTGCCCGAATCAATTTTTCCACATCAATTCCGGTTACTTCACTCACGTACTCCGGGGTAAAGGAAGCGACCAATTCTTTCGTTTCTTCAAAGCCGTTGGTATGATTCTGAATAAAGTGTTCGTCAATATGTCCGTTTTTGATCAGGAGGTGAACCATTCCGTTTGCCAAAGCCAAATCTGTACCGGGGCGCAAATCCAGGTGAATATCCGCACGGCGTGCCAAAGGCGTTTCCCTTGGATCAGCTACGATCAGATACCCGCCTCGATTTTGCACTTCCCAAATCCGAAACATGCTCGTAGGGTGGCATTCAGACGCGTTTGAACCTGCGATAAACAAGCAGTC
The DNA here is from genome assembly GCF_052072235.1 of Brevibacillus fluminis. Taxonomy (GTDB): domain Bacteria; phylum Bacillota; class Bacilli; order Brevibacillales; family Brevibacillaceae; genus Brevibacillus_D; species Brevibacillus_D fluminis_A. The sequence goes on from NZ_CM125436.1 coordinate 4,856,851, forward strand.
CGTTTGATGAAGGTCGGTCCAGGGAACGGTAGAACCACGATCGATCCCAAAGCTGCGATTAAATCCCGCCGCCGCTGAAGACATGCAGAAGCGGCCATTGTAGTCAATATAACGGGTTTGCAAACCGACCCGGGCAAATTTACCTGTGAGATAACATTTTTCGTTGGTCATGGAAACGCCGGAGTAGACAGACAATGTATCTTTGCCGTAAGCGTTTTGCATTTCCTTGAACCGGGATACGATCAACCCGAGCGCTTCCTCCCATGTCGCTTCCCGAAATCCTTCCGATGTGCCTTTTAAAGAAGCATCCTCTCGAATCAACGGCCGCTCAATGCGATCCGGATGGTTCACCTGCTGATAAGCCGTAACTCCCTTTGGGCACATCTTTCCCAGGTTGACAGGGAAATCGTATCGCGGCTCTACCCCGATAATCTTGTTCGTCGTTGTATCCACACGCAGGTACATTCCGCACTGCATGCCGCAGTAACTGCAGTGCGTACCGACCAATTTCTCATTGGGATGAATCTTGTTTTCGATGACTTTAAAAAATTTATCCTTTTGCATTCTGGTTTGCCTCCCTGGCGTTTATCTCGTGCGTAGGAATTCCTGTAAAGCGGTACATCCGATATTTTCTACGGCACGGCAGGCAGAGTTCGGCCAGATTGAAGCCTTCCTTCATTTGGAAAGACATCTCGTTTTTCTTCAGCACATCGATAACGTCCGCCGATTGTTCGGCAGAAACGAAGCCGCTGCCGCACACTTTGCATGTTTTCATTTCTTGTTCGCCATAATGTTCGCGGTAATTGCGGGCGAATACACTCATGGGCCGGAACGGGATGTGCGCCAGTTTCCCAAACGGCAGATAGATGAGTGTAACAATGACTGCGAATTGATGGACCACGGTCATGAGCGGGTGTCCGAAGCCCCCCAGGAACAGGTTGCTTGCTGTTAACATCAAGCCTGTCACGCTGACAAACAGCAACAGATACAACGGGAGAAAATCGTAAAAAAACGTTTGTTCCGCTCGTGCCTGCATGTTCTTGATTCTGCGATACAAAGCCATGACCACGCCGCCAATCACCATGAATGCGGTGATGTTGAGCGCATTGTAAAAGAGAAAGGCGATCCATCCATCCGCCAGTACGGTCAGGACATTCACACCCATAAACACGACCTGGTAGTACCCGTTCTCCGCCATCGTAAAATACATCCAGCCAAACACCAGCGGAAACGTGACAAATGCCGACAGGATGCATCACCAGCCCAACAAGACATGCTGTGTCCAACGATACCATCCCCGATTCCAGATAAAGCGATAGGTTGCCAGATGATCCACCGTTGTTTTTGGCGTGCTTTTTCGAAAAAGCAGACGCAGCCCTTTTTTTAGAATAATATTGGTGGGCGGGCGGTCAGCCCACGCTGAAAACCGGTACAAAAACCCTCCGATAAAGACAAGCGTCCCCACCATATACCCGTACAGCGCAAGGTCAATATGAGTAAAAAAGCGTGATCCCACATAAGTCATGGCAAATAAACAGCAAATGATGATAAAAGCACGCTTCGCCACCTTGGAAGCAAATAAATAATCCATACAACACCCTCCTTGCAGTCGCTCGCTCAAAGTCCTTTCGTTCGAGACAATTGTAGCAACTGACTACACCCCAGGATGTGATGTTCTTCACATCCTCGCCCCGTTACTATGATTTTCCCGCACAAATTTTAATTTCGGGTGATATAATGGGTGCGACTGTATCTTTAACAGTAAGGGGGACCCGCATGACCGGAAATGGGATTACTTTTGTCGATCAGGTCACTCCCGATTTTGTCAAAAGTCTTGAAACCTTAGCGATTCGCAAAACTTATACGCCCGATGCCACCTTGTTTATGGATGGTGAAAAAGCCACCCAGTTATTTTTAATTGCATCAGGTCAAATCAAACTGACAAAGACAACCAACGATGGAAAAGAGCTGACGCTGCAAATATTTGGCGCAGGTGAGCTTGTCGGCGTCTCCGGACTTTTTGAGCAGGAATTGACATACACCTCCACAGGCACCATGTTGCTGGCTGGCGAGGTATGGATCATCCCCCGTCAAGGGCTGGAAAAAATGCTGATCAAAAACGGCCAATTCTGTGTAGAGTTCCTGCGATGGATGGGGCTGATGAACAGGCGGATGCAGTCCAAATTTCGCGATCTGCTTCTCAATGGAAAGATCGGCGCCTTCTACTCCACGTTAATCCGCATGACCAACACGTATGGAAAGCCCCACCCGAACGGGATTCTCATCGATCTTTCGCTTACCAATCGCGATTTAGCCCAATTCCTTGGCTTGACACGCGAAAGTGTCAACCGGATGCTGTCCGATCTAAAAAAACAGGGCGTCGTCGATCTGCTCCCCCATGGACATATCCTGATCAAAAACCTTGCTTTTCTAAAAGAGGCTATTTTTTGTGATGATTGCCCTCCTGATTTCTGTCAAATGTAAAAAGTCTCGGGCCGACAGCCCAAGACTTTTTTTACATGTTTTTGGCGGTATTTATTGCTTTGTAAGCTCGCTGAACATCCCGGCATAATACTGCGTATCACCGGCATCGTCCTGAATCGCGCTGATGGTCAACCATTGGAGATACTGCTCGCCATTTTTCTTGCGATTCCAGATCTCTCCTTGCCAATAGCCATTCTTCCGGATCGATTCCCACATCTTTTGATAAAAAACTGCATCCTGCTTGCCTGATTTCAAAATATTAGGGGACTTGCCAATCACCTCATCCATTGCATAACCGGTCACTCTCGTAAACGCCTGGTTCGCACTCCTGATGACCCCTTTCGGATCGGTAATCAGAATCGCTTCCCCTGTATTTTCCATAATCGTAGCCGCGAGCTGCAGCTTCTCCTGATAAAACAGCCACATCACGATGATCAAACTGGCCAATGCAAACTGCGACAATGCCATAAACCCGATAGCATAATGCCCAGTCAGATTAAACAGCAGGGTTAAAACCAGCGGTGGGAAAAACCCGCCCAATCCCCCCATGGCAGAGACAATTCCATTTACAATACCGGCTTGTTTCGAGAAATACATCGGAACCAGTTTGAACACTGCTCCGTTCCCGATTCCGGCACAGAGGGCAACCAGCAAGCATCCTGCCGTATACATCTGGATCGCTGGCGAAAAAGACAGCAAAATTCCAGCAAGGGCGAGCCCGGCAAACACAATCATCAGCGTCTTGAACGGATTCCATCGATCTCCAAGCCATCCTCCTACCGGTCTTGCAATCGTGGCGAGGAGAATGAAACCAGCTGTTCTCATACCAGCGTCCACTTTATCGATTTGGAAATGGCTGACCAAAAAGTTGGGCAGGTAGACCGTGAAAGCGACGAAGCAACCAAACGTAATAAAGTAGAAAAGACTGACCAACCACAGCTTCTTATTTTTGTAGACACTCATCATTTGCTGTCTTAGCGGAGTATTGACCTTTGGTTCATTCTTATCCCCCAAAAAGAAGGTAAGAATCGCGAACCCCACCAGCAACAAAATGAACATTTGTACGGTTGTGGCCCAACCAAAGCTTTTTGCCAAAACCGGAGCCGCAAATGTGGTTACGGCCGTACCGATATTCCCCATACCGTAAATTCCGTTTATCGACCCGTGCCGCTCTTTCGGGAAGTATTTAGGGAGAGAGGTGACACCAATGGAAAACACCGCTCCGCCGATCCCCAAAAACACCCCGCCGATTAACAAATCTGTATAGGTGGTTGCCTTGCTAATGTAAAAAACAGGGACCAACAACAGGAGAAAACTGATGCTGAAAAGCTTTCTCGCACCAAATCGGTTGCTCCAATATCCGATGGGGATTCTCAACAGCGAACCAAGCAGCACGGGAATCGCTGTAACCCACGCCACTTCGCCCGGACTCAACGGAACCGATTCCTTGATAAAAGGCATTAGTGATGACAAAATAACCCAAACCATAAATCCGACGACAAGATTCAACGTCTGTAACGGCAACTGCCATTTTTGAACCATACGATCACCCTTCACTTGGGAATAAAGATTGCTTGCTTCTCATTCCTTATGATAAAAGGTGATGCATCTTCAGGATGTGATTTTTGTCACAAACTCCTCGTCACGATTCAAACGAAAACTCGGCGAGGCGGTTGTATAAAAGAACTTGACGAATCGATAAATTCCGATATGATAATGTGTATGGAGCCGATTGAAGTTTTTAAAGCACTGTCCAACGAGCCGAGATTACAAATTTTGCATTGGTTAAAAGAGCCTGAAAAACATTTTACGCCCCACGAAGGGATTGATATGAGTAAAATCGGGGTATGTGTTGGTCAAGTCACAGAAAAGCTGAAAATGACACAGTCCACAGCTTCCCAATATTTATCGATACTCCAGCGGGCAGGTCTGATCACGGCTGAGCGGATCGGTAAGTTTACGTACTTCAAAAGAAACGAGGAAGCTTTACGCGAAATTGGTGCATTTTTCACTAACGAAATTTAATGACAACCACAAGCTGAATGCTCTCCTGGGGATTCGGTTTGTTTCAGTCCTACACATCGATATATTGTAATGTGTAGATTTTTCACGCGCTACAAATCGATAATTTATTATATGTAGATGCGAATTGAAAAGGAGTGGCGAAATGAAGGCGAGCACTTGGAAGGTTTATTTTTTAGCGATTGTCAGCTTTTTAGTCGGGACATCGGAGTATGTCATTTCAGGTATTTTAGACAAAATCTCGGATACGCTGGGTATCTCCATTACTTCAGCCGGACAGTTTGTGACTGTTTTTTCCTTTGTATATGCAATTTGCACCCCCATATTGATGGCTTTGACGGCAAAAATCGAGAGGCAAAAGCTGCTCGTTGGTGCGCTGGGAATTTTCGTGTTAGCCAACATTTTGTCTTTTGTTTTGCCAGGCTTCGGGCTTTTTGTGTTTGCGCGCGTGCTGATGGCTTTAGGTGCAGGAATGGTCGTTGTAACCGCCTTGGATATCGCAGCGAAAATTGCGCCCGAAGGTAAACAAGCCAGCTCGATTGCAACGGTAGTGATGGGGTTTACTACCTCACTAATTATCGGGGTTCCTCTTGGTCGCATGATTGCCTCTGCATACGGTTGGAAATCGGTGTTCGGTTTCATTGCCATACTCGGGCTTCTGTCCATCTTTGTTCTACATAGAACGATTCCGCGAATAAAAGGCGATACCCCTGTACCTTTATCCAAACAGCTTGCTCTCCTCAAAAGCAAAAAAGTGGCTCTTGGACTCTCGATCACTTTCTTTTGGCTTGGCGGTTACTCGATCGCGTATACCTACATTTCGCCTTATCTTCTCGAGGTTGCGGGCTTACATGAAGAAGTGCTTAGCGGAGTATTGCTGGCGTTCGGCGTGGCAAGCTTAATCGGTTCCAAATTCGGTGGTTACAGTACAGATAAATGGGGCGTTACTTTCACGCTAATCGGGGGAATGCTCCTGCACATCACGGCTTTCCTGTTACTATCTGCTGTTGCCGTTTCTTTAAAGAACTCTTGGATGCTCGTTGTTGTCCTAGTCTTATGGTCATTTGCAGCATGGTCGTCCGGTCCTACACAGCAATACAATTTGATCCGAATTGAGCCGAAATATTCGGGAGTCATGCTCGGGCTCAACCAGTCTATGATGCAATTATCGATGGCAGCAGGTGCGGGAATCGGCGGCCTCGCCGTGGATCGGATATCCTTGTCATCCATCCCGTGGTTTGGGACGATCAGTGTGGCAATTGCAGTCGTGGCGTCATTATTATTATTTTCATGGATAAGACAAGAGGCAAGAAAAGAAGGCATGGCACAACAACATGCTTTGTCAGACTGACTCAGGTGCTTCCCGATCGGCAAACCAGCGAGAGCTTCCTTTGAAACGAAAGAAGAGGCGGTTTCCCGTCTCTTCTTTCTGTAATCGATGCGGTGTCAGGATTTCGCTTTTAATAAATCCGTGACAAAGCTATTTAATGTTTCGCTCACCTGATTTAATTCTTCCGTCAATTTCGTGAATAATTCAGAATGAATGGCGAGTTCGCTGGAAGATTGACGAATATCATTCATGCTGTCGTTCATTCCTATAATTGAACTTTTCATTTGTTCTAAAAAGGCACCGATTTTCTTCGAAGACTCTTCAGAATGACGCGATAGTTTTCTTATTTCAGTGGCAACAACTGAAAATGTTTTCCCATACTCGCCAGCTCTTGCAGCCTCGATCGCCGCATTCAGACCGAGTAAATTTGATTGTTGCGCAATCGTATGGATAAACGATATGACTTCATCCATACTCTCGGTCTTTTGCAAATTTGCTGTGGAAGTCGCCGATATTTCCTGAATCGTAGCCGAGAGTTGTTCGGCATGGGCTGTGATAGAGTGCGTTTGATCTCCGATTGTATTCGCAATTTGTTCCAACTTCCCGATCATATCCTTGAGCAAGTATTCTTTATGCAAACTACACCCGAAACCAAGGGACCCGATCCATTGCCCGGTGTCGTCAAACAACGGATATCCAATTGCCCGAAACGGCGGTCCATACTCTGGTGGAGAGATCATCTCCTCCCTGCCTTTGGATTTTTTGATGTTTCCAAACAAGTCGTAATTCAGAAAAGGCTGACCGATCGTGATACCGGCATTGAGTGATTTTGAAGGAGAAAAGTACACATACTTTTCGGTGTCGGTAACCGCCACCATAATGTCATCGTCACAGAAAATTTTGGTAAGTACAGGCCCAAGCGAAATTGCCTGTTCGAGACTATTCATCCTGTTATCCTCCTTATGAACGTGTTACTAATTGATGGCGGCCTCTCTTCCCTTTTTGCATGAATCGTCTATCAATCGAGAAAGCAAGAAGCAATGCTGCAAAACCAAGCAAAACCGGTATACCGAAAGCTTCATAGGAAAATGGATTGCCTTCAAAAGCAAGATGGGTAGCACGGTATTCCAGACGCTTGAGACCATATCTAGCGGTGAGGACGTCCTCTTGCTTGGCTAAATCTTCAAGCGGAGCATCAAACATAAATCTGTCTCCGTAACCGCTGTGAATGAACTCAGGCACCACGTTATTTCCCTTTTCGCTCCACTGCTTGACATCTGCTGCAGCTATAGTCTCCGCTTCCACTCCCGGAACGAACATGCGATCGAGTTTCAGCGCGTTCGCCATTTGATAGCGGGAAACCAGGTTAAGGTGATACTTCGTAACGATCGGCTGCTTGGCGTCTGAGATCGTATAAACCTTTGTCGTTCCAGAAGCAGCATAGGTATCAAAAATCGTAGATAATGCTCCGTCATCCATCCCGTTATACAACAATACCCCTGCGCTTTTTTTGTTCCATTGGAATGCCTGATTGAACGTAAAAATCATTTCGGTTCGATCAACATAATAGGGGGCTACCTGCGGATTTTTTACGAAAGCGTAAGAAGGGTAATTCATCTCTTTCGCGATTTTCTCCGCCATCGGTTCGCCTAATTGCTGTGAAATCACATAGAGGACGGCATCGATTCCGGAAGTGAGAGCTGCTGAAGAGACGATGTTCCCGTCCGCCACATACCGCACACCTCTTCGCCATTTTGTTTCCGGATATTTATTGATTTCTTGATAATCAAAACTTTTCCAGTCGGTGGTTGCTTCTTTCCCCTTCAATAAACCTGTATCGGCCAGATTCAGCCCTCCAGCGCAAATGCTTACCAGCTTCGTATCCGCATGTTTTTGGATCCATTCCCGGACAGGCTTATACTTCGCCTCGTCAACCATAGGCATGGCGGGGATCACAATCAGGTCGGGACTTTTCCCTAATAATCGATCCAGTTCATCAAAAGAATAGTGCGGCATCAGATCCAAACCGCCGGAGAGTGTTTTCACGTTTTTGTCCGGGGCAACTGCATACACGTTATAAGCCTCAGTCATTGCGAACATTTCATACGGGACCATAAAATCAAACACTTCTGTCGTCGGATTGGCCAAAAGGACAGCGACTGTAGGTTTTTTCGGATCATGTTCAGGCACGCTCACGCTTTGTAAAGCAGGCATTGGTGTTTGCCGGGTGGGCATCCAGTATCCCTGATTGGAACGAATATACCCCAACGCACCGACACCTCCGAAAAGAAGAACGAACGTCATGACATAGACAACGACACGTACTAATACCTTCATCTTTGATTCTCCTCTGATCAAAATTTTTCGTTTTGTTTCCGTTACCTTTCCATGCCATTACTATAAATCAGCCGTGTGAACGCAATATGAATGGACATGAACGGTAAAAAAAATACCGCCCCACGCAGGGAGGCCACTGAAAAAGTCCTCTTAGTTGAGCGAAACTAAATACGCAAAGAAAAACGAGCCTCTAGAATCGCTTCTAAGGCTCGTTTCACGTTCAGGGAGACAGATTTGTACCCCCTAAAATCTTTTGATTTTCAAGAATCGGTAGTTTTTCAGTGGCCTCCACGCAGGGCGATCGTTTTTTATAAGTATCGTTCATTGGTTTTCTCGTTCTCGCGAGGAAGTGTGACCGTAAACGTTGTTCCGGTACCAAGACTGCTGGACACATGAATGTCGCCGTCATGCATATCGATGATTTGCTTGACGATGGATAACCCCAGTCCATTTCCTTTTACCGAACTGCTGCGGGCTTTGTCCACTTTGTGAAACGGTTTGAAAATATTGACAAGTTCTTCTTCAGGAATCCCGATTCCACTGTCTGTGATCGATACGATATGTTGATGCGCTTTGCCCATCGATTGAATGCGTATCGTACCGTGAGGAGCAGTGAATTTGATCGCGTTGTTCAGCAAGTTAATCCACACCTGGTCCAGTTGATCTTTGTCCGCATGAATGGTTACTGCCTTAACATCGACATCCATGTTGATTGCTTTTTCGGTCCATAAAGGTTCTAGTGTAATGACAACCTTCCGCAGCTGTTCATCCAATCGGTATTGGGTAACCTTTAATGGATGCTGTTCCTGTTGTAAATAAGAGAGCTGCAGTAAATTTTGCCCCAAGCGGGATAACCTCTCGCTCTCCTCCTCGATAATCGTCAAATAGCGGAGACGGCTCTCCTCGCTCATTTTCTTCTGCTTTAACGCTTTCGTAAATCCTGAAATGGAAGTTAACGGTGATTGAATCTCATGAGAAACACTCGAAACAAAGTCTTTCCGCATTTGATCCAGTTTCGCCAGCTCTTTCGCCATTTCATGAAAACTCACGCTCAATTGACCAATTTCATCCCTGCGATTCATGGGAAGGTTCGCGGAATCAAAAGTCCCTTTTGCCATCCTCTTCGTAGCTTCCGTCAACTTCATGATCGGATTGACGACATAGCGTGCGGCAATCAAAATCAGAAAGCTGCCAATAAACAGAACCAGAATATATAAAGCATGAATCCAAGGCATACTTTCCTGCTCTTGCTCTACCGTATGTTTATCTACCGTAAGAAACAAAGCGTAAGGATCACCTTTCAACGAAAAAGGAACCCCCACCATGGGGAGACCTGGCATTTCTGTTTTCAGACCGCGTGCAATGTTGCCGGCAAGAACCTGCTGAATGTTACCCGGCTCCACATGCATGGGTTCTTTTTCTTCAAGCAGGGGCACACCATCTTTATTGTATAGTTGGATACTGTATAGAGAGAGGCCAGAGAAACCGTGCACAAACGCTCCCAACTCGGCGGAAGGATTCGCCTGATAGGCTTCGATGATGGTTTTACCGTCTTTCACCAGCGTTTCTTCTATGAAATTTTGCTTCCTCCCATCAAACATCCAGGTACTGACCATAAACGCCGCGAACAAACTCAACATCACAATGCAAATAAAAACCAATACGACGCGCGTATACAGCGATTTAATCCTGCTACACCTCCAATCATCACAATCATAATCAATACCCCGGATGTGTTCAATTCCCCTTTTTTTCGGTCGGTAGACTCAAGATGTAAAACAAACGAAGAGACGGAAATCCGCCTCTTAAAGGAAAGTGTGTGTGGATGATGTCGTCGTCATAATAGGGGCATCTTTTAAACGTTTGAATTCTTTTCGAATAAAGTAAATGGTAATCAGAATACCTGGTATTTCTGCACAAGGAGCTGCGTACCATATGCCAGTAACCCCCCAATAAATTGGAAAAATGAAGAGAAACGGGAACAAAAACAACAGTATTTTACTAATACTTATACATGTCGCGGTCCAATTTCGCTCTTGTGCTTCGAAATAGCCGGCGATCAGCACACTAATAGCATGTAAACCAAACAGGAAATTATATACAATTGCGGTCCATACGCCAAGTTGCTGTAAATCTTGATTGCCGCCAGTGAAAAAAGACATGATCGGGTCGGCCAATACAATCAAGACTGTAGTCAATATCACGAATAAGGTTACCGTGAAGACAATTGCCATTTGAATCGCTTGTTTCACTCTGTCGAAGTTGCCTGCACCGAAATTATAACTAATGATCGGTTGGAGTCCGATCATCCCCCCGAGCGCTACAAGCGAAAGCAAAAAAGTGATATAACCGCTTATGATGGTGAAAATTGCAACGTGCAGCTCACCGCCGTAGCTTAACAGTAAGTTGTTAAATATAATAACTGCAATAAAATTCATCAATTGGCTAGAGAAAGATGCAAAGCCTGTCCAAACTACTCTCACCACTGTTTTTACTTTTATTTTCATGTCTTTCCACTTTGGCTTAAGATTTGTTGGGCCAAACCAGAAATAGAATAGTAACAAAGATGGAATCGACAGCGCAACCGAATTTGCCCAGGACGAACCCATGATCCCCATGTCATACTTCCCTACCAAAATCGATTCTAACATTGCGGAAAAAACCGAGGCGAAGATCCAACTGCTCATTGATAAACCTGGTTTCCCATCGATATTGGTTAAAATGCTTACTACCATGGCCAATACCGATAATGGCAAGGAAATCCACAGAAGTCGGCTATATGTAACCGCGTAAGGAAGAGATTCCTCATTTGCTCCAAACATGGTCATGATTTCATGATTAAAGACCAATCCAAAGATAGCGATCAGAATGGAGACAAAAAAGGTAAACCACACGATTTGGCCCATTATGCTTCTCGCCTCGTCAATTTTGCCTTCTCCAAGCCTGATGGAGATGACCGCACCGGCTCCCACACCAAAAAGTACGCCAACCATTCGCAAAAAAGCTACGACCGTAAAGGCAATTCCGATCCCTGCAATTTCACGGACCGAAAAGCCGCTGATGAAATAGCCATCGACAAACAAATTGATTCCCATAATCATATTGGCCATAATTCCTGCCAAAGCAAAACGCAAAAATAATCGCGGGATACTTTTTGTTCCCAGTATGGATTCATCCCGCCTTGTTCGCGATGTCGGGACCTTATCGTCTTTTTCCATTTGCATACCCCCTTTATCTATTGAGACCATTTACAAAACAATCCACAATGAGCAGCTCTGTTTCATCGAGTTTTCTTCCGACGAAAGTGGAGAGGTCCGCCCTGATCGCGGATGTATTGTTTCCATGTTTGCCGAGCAGGTGGCAGATGTGCCGATAGAAAGCGGCTTCCTGTTGAAATTCAGCTTTGGTCAACGGATTACGATGCGAAATGACGACGTGATCCGCATCGAATGTTTCCAGATAATCGAGAAGCTTGACAATGTTTTTTTCCGTATAAGACCAATCTCCATTGTGATAATTCGGATAGAGGCAGTCTCCGATGAATAACACATGATCTTCTTTTACATAGATAATGCAGGAGTCAGGGGAATGATCTCCTCCGACATGCTGAATGAGACAGTTGATTCCGCCCAGGTTGACTTCCAGCTTATGTTCAAACACGACAGTCGCCTTTTCAATCTGGATATCGCGGTGAGTTGGAAACTCTTTTTTAATCATCTCGGCGCAAAAGAGGATTTCTCTGCCATCGTGGACCCGCTGATCCAGCGCTTCATCCGTCCATTCCCAAACAGCCATTTTTTCCAGCGCTTCCTGTGTGCCGATATGGGCAATAACCGGGAGATTCATTTGATTGCATCCGAATACATGATCCCAATGCCAATGGGTTAACACAAGCAAATCTGGCTTCGGCACCTTGCATGTAGCCAGCTCTTGAAGAAACAGATCGGCGTGAGCAGATGAATTGCCTGCATCAATCCCCAATATGAGGTTTGAACCGGAAACGGCGGCTAGGATCGGTCGATCTGTGCGGTCATCGTGTGGCATGTAGAAGATGTGATCCGTCATACGCTTTAAAGTAGTCTGTGACATGTCGTTCCCCCTTTAATTGGAATCCGAATTTTCAGGTAAATGATTTTCGATGGATGACAGCCTCCTATCCGGCTTTCGCTTTCATTTTCCACTATGACACTGTGATAAGGTCAATACTCTATAAGCCTCCGTTTTTACCGGATTCAAAAAAAAGCGCCCCCGACATTAAGGGCCGCTTCACTCTTTAGTAAGGTTGTTCGAAACATGTTACCGGGAAGGATATTTCCGTCACGTATTCACTCGGCGAGCAATTGGTTAACCCATCCTTGTAACACCGTTCAATCGGAGGGCCAGCGATCATGTAATTGTTTTCTCTTGCCCACTTTAGCAGCGCAACATAACCATTGCCGATCGAATCGTAGTTGCCGATATGTGTCGTGCTGATGTACAGACCTTCTTCAATTTTTCGGGAGGAATACGCTCCTCTTTCAATTTCTGCATTTACGGGGATACAGACTTCCATATCAGAGCATGCCGGATTAAACACTTCAAATTTATCGTAGATGTCATGAAAGATAACCATGTACACACCAAGGGGGACGATCGTATTGCTCGTCTGGATAAAGTGGATCAAGTCAGTAATGATCGAGTGCAAATCGTCAAGACCGGCTTTCTGCCGTTTGCAAATCACGAGCTGCTCGCGCCGGTTTCCGATCATGATATCGTAGTCGTAAAGAGAAGGAGAAGAGGGGGATGTGCTGTTCAATATGCGGATTTCTTTTTTCAGTTCTGAAATAATCGTATTGTACGCGCTGGTGGACTGAAGCAAGCGGGATAGTTGCATTTCCATCATTTCTTTTGTGTGGTAATTACTCTTGTTTTCCACGATCGATTTGATCTCTTTTAATGAGAATTGATAGCGCCTGAGCTTTTTGATCATGGAAATGACGTACATTTCTTCTTCTGTATAGTATCTGTATCTCGTATCTTTCTCGACGTATTTCGGTTTAAGCAGACCCATCTTATCATAATGGCGCAGCATTCGGGGAGATACTTTGCTGATTTTCGAAAAGTCTCCGATCGTATAAATGATAATCACCTTCTTATGAGTATGACGGCAAAACCCTTCACCGGGAACAGTTGCGACACATAGGGGGAACGTACAAAGGAATGGACTAAAGAAAATTTCGATTGTTTTGGATATTTTATTATGAACCATGTCCCTGGTCAATGACTTCAATGCCCCTACTTGAAATAATACATCGACAATCACAGGTATATGTCCATCCCGGAGAGCGCTGGCAGTACCACATCAGCAACGATCTGCTCGGCGTGCTCGTCGCCAGAGTCACGGGCCAGTCGTTTGAGACGTTCCTGCGTGAACGCATCTTCGATCCTCTGGGGATGAAGGACACCGGTTTCCACGTGCCCGCTAACAAGATCGACCGGCTGCCGCCCCTTTATACCCCCGACCCGCAGACCGGAGAGTTCATCGTGTGGGATGAGGCCGAAGGGGGACGCCACAGCCAGCCTCCGGCGTTCCAGAGCGGCGGCGGCGGACTGGTCTCCACCGTCGACGACTACCACGCCTACTTCCGAATGCTGCTGAATCACGGGATGCACGGGAACGAACGGATCTTGTCCCGACCCGCCGTCGAGCTGATGACCACCAACCGCCTCACGTCCCAGCAACAAGCTGTCCGAAACGCCATGGCTGCCGACAACGTCCATGTGTCATTCGGTCAAGGACAGCATGGCGGCTGGGGGATGGGGATGGCAGTGCGCACCTACCGCGGCGACTACGCGTCCATCGGCCAATTCGGCTGGGACGGCGGTAGCGGCACCTCGACCTACGCCGACCCGGACAACCAGCTCACCGGAATCCTGCTCACCCAGGTCGGAATGTCCACTGCGGATTCGGCGCGGGTTATCCACGACTTCTGGACCATGGTCTACCAGGCAATCGAAGACTGACGCCGATCTCGCGCCTGATCCGCCCGAACAATGGCTATTCTTTTCGAATGACAGCTTCCCTGATCGCCTGTTAAAGTAGAAAGAAAAGCTTATGTCAGAAAGTGAGCGGGAAACATGGCGGAAAACGAGGTTTTGTTGCGGCAGATTACGGAATACGTCTGGATCTACCCGCATGGCAAAAAATCGGAGCGTATCGAACCCGTTGTGGGCGCAATCATTACCTCTAACCAAACCGTATTGATTGACTGCGGAAACAGCCCGGGCCATGCCAGGGCGATCCAGAGAGCGCTGAATGAGATAAAAGCTCCTCCTGTTTCAACCATTATTTATACGCATCATCATTGGGACCATACATTTGGAAGCTGCGTGTTTGATGCTGAGGTAATTGCCTGCCAGTTGTGCGCACATGAGATGGAGAAGATGGCTGAGATTCCTTGGGGACCAAAGTGGTTGGAGCGTGAAATGCGGGAGAATCCATTAATGGAGAGAAGCAACCAGGCCAAGCTGCTTGTAGTCGATGACTGGAGTGAATTGCAGATCGTGAAGCCAAATCGCGTCTTTACCGACCAGCTGACGTTGCATGTTGATGACATACCTTTGCAGCTGCAATGGGTAGGAGGTCCCCATGCAAGCGATTCGATCACCGTGGAAGTCGTTGGTCAAGGTGTGCTCTTCGTAGCCGACTGCTTCTATCCGCCTCCGTTTCATCTACGGAAGCCGGAAGATAGCGTGGATTGGAACATGCTGAACCGCTTGGGGAAAGAATCCATCCAGTGGTATGTTCACGGGCACGGTGATCCGTTACTTTCCGATGAAGTCATGCAGCTTTGCCAACAGATGGGAAAGTAATAGATAGATACGGGTTTATTCATCGCATCCCTGTATAATCCCCAGAAAATCTCTCCCTTTTCCGTTAACACGAACAAAGAGGCGGTTTCCCGCCTCTCAGCTCCTTCCATGGATCACCGTTGATCATAATCGGTCTAAATCAAAACCCGCTCAAAAAGAAGCAGTAAAGCAGAAAAAGTATAACGCAAATGAATTATTGGAGCCTGTATGGCAAGCACTACTGCTCCTGCCTATCGTTCAGTTCATCAAATTTTCCGGATTTAACCCCTCTAGCTCAGGCACAACAAATCTACCATCTTTCCGAATCAATCGATCGTCAAACCAGATTTCTCCTCCACCATACTCCGGTCTTTGGATTAACACCATATCCCAATGGATGGATGACCGATTTCCATTGTCGGCATTGTCATAAGCCTGACCCGGTGTAAAATGTATCGAGCCATCAATTTTTTCATCAAATAGTACATCGTTCATTGGCTTTTTAATATACGGGTTCACACCAATAGCGAATTCACCAACAAACCGGGCACCTTCATCTGTATCAAACACTCGATTGATTCGTTCGGTATCATTAGCGGTCGCCTTTACAATTTTTCCGTTATCAAAGGTGAGAACGATTTTTTCAAAAACAAACCCATTGTATGGGGAAGGCGTGTTATACGATATTGTTCCGTTAACGGATTCCTTTACCGGAGCCGTATAGACCTCTCCATCAGGCAGGTTTAATTCGCCTGCACATTTGATTGCCGGAATGTCTTTTATCGAGAACGTCAAATCGGTTCCAGGGCCAACGATTCTCACTTTGTCCGTTTGATTCATGACATCCACCAAAGTATCCATCGCTTTGCTCATTCGTTCATAATCCATCGTGCACACATTATAGAAAAATTCCTCAAACGCTTCCGTACTCATTTTGGCAAGTTGCGCAACGGATGGGTCCGGGAACCGCAAAACGACCCATTTCGTATGCTTTACGCGTGTATTGATATGCACTTCCTTTTGATAGATTTGATGGTACAAATGTAGTTTTTCAGGTGGGATGTCTGAAAATTCGTAGATGTTTTTGCTTCCCCTGATCCCGATATAAGCATCCATCCGATTCATTTGGTGTGCATCGATTTCTGTCCACGTCTTCACCTGTTGTTCCGTTGCATTCATCAATAGGGTTCTGATGATTTGATTATCACGAATGTTGACGAACGGGTTCCCTCCCCTGATCTGTACTTCACGGACAACAGCTTGTACCAAGTCATTCTCAACATCGAATGCTTCAATCAGTACATTTTCATTCTGAAGGATGTTCGTAGAATGATGAACGATATTCTTCGCCAGCTTCTGCAATCTTATATCCATCTTTTATTCCTTCTCTCTACTTATTTTCAAAGTTTTTTTGCCCAGTGAACGTTCAAGTGGCAAACCTACGATTAGACCGATTTACGCACCCAGATTACTTGCAAGCAACGCTTTGGCAGAAAGATCGACTTCGCAATCGGTCATTCTCTGGTACCCCCATTTCCAATTATCACTACTATTCAAATAATAAAAAGCGAAAACATTCCTTTTCCCATTTCAACTTTTCTATGGAGCCAGTCTCACACACAAAAAAGGCGATTTTCGGTTAGCAAGCCGAAAATCGCCATTTTCAATTAGGATGGCGAGCTGAACAAGTTGCTGTCTCATGGTGCTAATCATACGTAACAAGTTTTCCACCATTGTAAAGCTGCCCTCCCTCATTTCGTATCACGAATCCCGCTTTCTCTCTGTCTCGTGTACCATCTGTTCCAAAGTAGCGATAGATGCATTCACATTCTCCAAAGCCTTCACGGAGTTGGTAATTCGATTGGTTTCTTCTTCGATGCTTGCCAGAACTTCTTGCGTGGCAGCGGATGTTTCCTCGGTCACACTGGATACATACGCAATTTCTTGCGCCACAGTTGACGATTTGGACATAAAATCCTGCTGATGTATGACAATGCTGTCCATCACGTTGTTGATCGAATGAATAAAATTGCTGAGTTGATCCACATTGGTAAACACTTTTTGCAACATGACATTGCTTTCTTGTTGGACGGCTTCCCCGCGAACGATCTGCTCTTCAATCATTTCCGCTTGTTCTTTAAACCTTCTCAGAATCACCTGAATATTTTCTGCTGAATTCTGTGACTGTTCGGCAAGTTTACGCACCTCGTCCGCCACCACCGCAAACCCTCTGCCTTGCTCTCCGGCTCTCGCTGCTTCGATTGCGGCGTTAAGAGCAAGCAGATTTGTTTGCGAAGCGATTCCCGTTATGAGCGTAACAATTTCATTGATTTTGTTTGTCTGTTCTGTCAGGTCTCGAACTACCATTCCTGTCTGGTGAACCACTTCATTGAGTCCGCTCATATTTTTATCAAACTGCGTTAGTTCTTGTTTGCTGACATTCGCAAGCTGACGACTGTTGGTAATATCGATTGCGACCGCCTTCACCTGGGACAAGATACTTCCTGTCTTCTGTTCCATATCATGAAGCTGTTCGGCCGATTGAACAACGCTTTCTGCCTGTGCATGTGTACCTGACGCAATCTCTTTAAAGGCGATCCGAATTTCCTCTGAAGAATGAGAGGACACCAATACATTTTCTTTCAGCGTTTTGAAATTTTCTCTCAGCTGGTCAATCGTTTCTGCGATTAATTGATGTGTTCGTTCCAGCTCTTTTGATTGATGATTTGCTTCTTCCTTTTCTTTTCTGACTTTACCGATCAGATATTTTCCAATTTGAGTTACGCCCCACATGAGAATCGTCGTTTGAAACAACAACCCAATGGAAACATTCGTAAACGCAGCCGGCCGATTCGGGAAAAACAAATCGTGCATCATGCTATATCCGACGAAACTGAATCCGATGAGGCTAAGTCCAGCAAACCAAATCAGCCTGCCATTAAGATAAATGAGTGGCATCGCTAACGTAAAGTAGATCGCTTCATAGATATTGGGAATGCTATTAAAAATCCAAAATTGCAAAATCGTATACCCAATATTGAGACCTGTCATTACATATTTAAACTGTCTTTCAGCTGAAGGAATACGGGCCAAGATCACACCGACAAGAAAAATCGCGCCCCCCGTTCCAAAGAAAATGAGGTTGATCGGGTGTAAAAAAGGAATACCACCACCTACTAGGACATTGATCTCTCCATAACCATAAGTGAGAAAAATGATTAGCATGGTTAATTTGTTCTTTTGAGCGTCGGAATCCAGTTTATCCAAGAAGCTGTTCTTAATCCACCTCAACATCTGTTGTGCCTCCTCAGTATCATGTCTTCCTTTAATGTAGCCAACTGTTGTCATCAAGTGGTCATAAAAGATGTCATATGACAAAAAAATCCCTAGAATCTCTAGGAATTTTTGCTCATTAAATGATTCTATTTTCTTTGGCTACGCGTGTAGCTTCCTGTCGCCCTCGCACCTCCAGTTTGGAGTAGATCGCTGAAATATAATTACGTACAGTGCCTTCCGAAAGATTGAGTCGAATGGCAATCTCCTTATACTTAACCCCTTGTGTCAGGCATTTTAGTATTTGGACTTCCCGTTCCTTCAAATTGAACTTCTTCGTATCGATCAACGCCTCATCCGCGAAATCGTTTTTCTGATTCTCTTTTAACCGGATCTCTGAAATGAGCAGCTTTGCCATTTCCTGAGAAATGAGGTCGCCTCCGTTGTAAACCAGTCGGATGGCATTCGCTATGTTTTTGGGGTTGGTCGATTTCATCAGGTATCCTTCTGCCCCCGCATTAATCGCCTCAACCGCATACTGGACCTCATGAAACGTCGTCAGAATGATGACGCGGATATGGGGCCATTTTTGCTTGATGATTTTGGTCGCTTCTACCCCATCCATTCCAGGCATGTGAATATCGATTAAAACAACGTTGGGTTGCATCTCCTCACAAAGTTGGACAGCCTCGCTCCCGTTCGAAGCAACTCCTACTACATCCACATCGTTCTCTAAAGAAAGCTGTATTTGAAAGCTTTCTCGAATAAACTCATGATCGTCCACAATCAGTACGCTAATTTCATTCTTGGCAAGGTAGCGTTGGCGTGGAATGTGAACGATAATACTTGTTCCTCTTCCCTGTTCCGATGAAATGGTCAGTTTTCCTTGGATGCTCTCGACTCTTTCTTGCATCGTACGCAGTCCAAAACCGATGTTTTCTTCATCAAATCCGCTTCCATTGTCTTGAATGATCAGTTTTACATTTTCGGATTGATAGAACAAGGAGATGTCGATCGAGGTAGCATGTCCGTGCCGCAGGGCATTGGTTAACGACTCCTGTAAACAGCGGACAAATACAAAATTGACTTGTTGGCCCATTTCATATCGATCCCCAAATGAACGAACACGAACCTCTGTCCCTGTATTCTGGCGGAATTCTTGCAGGATTCCCTCGATCTGTTCTTCCAGGTTCTCCCGATTGTTCTGGATGGATATTTGATAGACGTTTTGTCTCATTTCATCCAAGCAGTTGCGTGCTGTTTCAATTAAATGGTCGAGCGTAGCGAGCGACTTGGAGGAATCCGTGAACACAACATTTTTGGTTGCTTCCATCCCGATAATCAGCGATGTGATGGTGTGACCGATCGTGTCATGCAATTCCTTCGCCATGCGATTGCGCTCTTCCTGAAGGATCAGTTGCTCAATTTGATTCACATACTGTTCTAACACCTTGTTCTGTCGCTCGATTAACTCCAGTTGCTCTTCATTTTCCTTTAACAGCTTCTTCATTTGATGATTCGAATTCTCAATCAGGTTATAACTTGTGCCGATTTTCGTAATTGCCCAAAGGACAAGGGTGGTCTCAATAAACAGCCCTAATGGAATGTTGACATACTTAAAGTCGGACCATGGAAAAAAAATCTCCTTCCAAAACAAGTGACCCACAAACGTGAAAACGACGGTTAAGGACCCAAAAAATAAGATTAATCGTGAATTCAAATAAATAAGAGAGATCGCCAAATAGAAGTAAAACATCTGAAATACTGCCGGATATGGACTAAACAAATAGAGATGGAGAACGGTAAACAAAAACATGAAGAACATCATGATGTACTTGAAATACGTGGTGACGAGAAGATTACAGATGATTCCGAGTGAAATCCCAATCGTAGCAGCAAATAAAAAATAAATATTTTCGTCGTTAAAAAACGGAACATTCAAGAGGATATTGGCTTCTCCCAAAATAATGGCGATAATCAGTAAAAATAAGAACAAGTTGTTGCGCTGCGACTCCTGTTCTAGATTTGATAGGCATTTTGCTTTAATCCAATTGAACATATCAAATCTCCTTACGCACTTTTTTCACATTTAGTCTCCTAAATCATCCGTGATTCTGAATATATTGTCAATTAAGAGAAATAACAATGCAAAAGAAGCCCCCTCGTTTGTGCCCCACTACACAGAAAAGGAAGCCCACGAAGGGGTCTTGATTGCTTACTCCATAAAAGCATTGATCAAATCTTTCACAGGTGATAGAAGTTTTCGAATAATAATGGTTTGTATGACCATGGCGATTCCTGCAAGAAGGATGAAGAGACCCAAACTTTTGCCAAGCAGCTCGATCCGATATTCTTCGATGAGGCTCGCATCCAGATCGGCTCCGAATACAGCGATCACCTTGTCCCCGTCAGCAAGGGGGATCAGAACGCTGATCACGTCGTTTGTTTTATTATGGTACAGATTTGTCGTAGTCGCTCTCTTATTCGTCAGCGTTTCTCCAACCGCATCAAGCAAAATTTGGGGCGGGTGGTACGTGGAGCCGGGAACCAATCCTGCATTGGAACGAGGGGCTGCCGAAAGAATGATTAGGCCACTCTGCTTGTCTATTTCTGAGGGGAATAGATACGTTCGTATCAGGGTATCATTCTCTCGGGTTAACAAATCAAGTTGTCGCATCAGTTTTTGTTGTCCATGGTCCGTCACAAGCGGGGCTGTGGCAACCTCCCTTACGTCTTCTGGATGTAAGGTTTTAACGATTACGTTCCCCATTCCTAATGCCTGCTGTTTGAATAAGTCGGTTGTCGCCTCGCTCTGTAAATAATACTGAGCAGCCGTCAAAATCGAACTGATGAAAAGAACGATGGATACCGATAGTAAGAGATTTTTATGAAAAAAAGAGAGACTGTAGCTTTTACTCACATCGCTCACCTTTCTTAGCAACAACAGTGTTCTTCCCTTCAACAAAACCACTACGGATAAATTGCCTGATTTTTCGTTCTGCCAATTGGATGTCCCCTTGTATCTGGAATAATAGCTGTAGGACGGTAGATGTTCTCGTTGCTGCTCGAGTAGCATCATGGAGAACGGGTTTATACGTATGAAGATAAATCATGATTTCTGTGATTGGAGGAGTCACAACCGTGATTCTGCATAATTGGTTCAGGCATACGATCAATTGTCTAACACAATCGTTTGTATTCAGATCCGGGATGCTTTCTATTTTTTTGATGAGGAACAGAATTTCTCTTCTTTTCAGTTCGATGATTGGCGTGTCACTCCCATAGTCCATCACGACGATTCAGCCCCCTCTTCATGCTATTAAAAATAATGTAGGAATTTATTGTCAGCTTTTCTAGTGATAAACTGTTTATAATGTCATATGACATTTTGTCGTATGCGTTGGGGGAATATCGAGGTTTGGAGAATATAGGAGGTTTACACATTATCCACACGTTATCAACAAACTTATCAACATGCGCACAATATATACACAGAAAACCCACAGGGTTATGCACAATTACCATTTATGGATACATTGAACTTTTGGATACGAAAAAGCCGGTTTTTCCTGCTTTAAGGAATCACCGGAATTCATGAGTCAAACGCTTGTTTGGAATAAAATTCACTTTAAGAACCTTACCTTAACAGACACACGTAAAGGTACTTTTGCTTTGCCCAGCCTCTGTGAACATCATGAATAGGTGCTGGAATTCCCCCTGAATCATCAACCTTATTACCTAGCTCCTAAAGAGCAGCCGCACAAAGCTCTTATGGTCATCACCCTGACCACAGTTATCTGCATGATACAAAATTCAACCCTTTTTGCACTCTAAAATATATTGGTAAAACACCCTTTGAAACAAACAAAGAGGCGGTTTCCCGCCTCTCCTCCTCCCATTCAATCCCACGCAAACCTCTGCTCTTTCCAAGGATTTCCATACATATGATACCCGTTCTTCTCCCAAAACCCCGGCTTATCCTTCTCCACGAACTCCACACCGCGCACCCATTTCGCACTCTTCCAAAAATAAAGGTGCGGGATCACAAAGCGCAGCGGATACCCGTGATCGGGCGTCAGCGCTTCCCCGTTATGCTTGGTGGCAAACACGTTGCCCGCGGCCATGAAGTCGGCGAGCGGCATGTTCGCGGTCCAGCCGTGTTCGGCGTGCAGCACGACATATTTGGCTTCCGGCTTCACTTTTGCCAGCGCGACGACCGCCTCGACGGGAATACCTTCCCATTCGTTGTCCAGCTTGCTCCAGCCGGTCACGCAGTGGATGTCATTGGTTACGCGGGTCGTGCCCAGCTCCAGCAACTGATCGAAAGTGAGCGTCTGCTCCTCTTCCACTGCACCGAAAAGACGGAACGTCCAGTCGCGCAAATCTTCATATACAGGCACATCGCCGTAGTGCAGCACCGGAAAGCCTGTCGTCACCTTTTGATTCGGCGGCACGCGGTCTTTTGCCGGAGCGCCGCCCTGCTGTTGGTCCAACTCCATATGTATGCCCTCCTTTAGCGATTGCGCGGAACCAGAATGGCGTGATCCACTTTGATGCAATGATCCATGATGACCTCGATGCCATGCTCGGCAGCCAGGGACGCAGCCGCTTCATTATATACGCCTTCCTGCAGCCAAAACACTTTTGGCTTATGCTCCATTTTCACGGCATCTTCCGCCACCGGCAGCGTCTCTTCGCTGCGGCGGAACACGTTGACGATGTCCACCGGCTCATGGATGTCCAGAAGCGATCCGAGCACGGTTTCGCCCAGTACCGTTTGCCCTGCGATGACGGGATTGACCGGGATGATCCGGTAGCCGGCATGCTGCATGGCAGCGGCAATCATGTAGCTGGTGCGGTCCGGTTTGTTCGAGCAGCCCACCACCGCGATGGTTTTTGCGTCCACCAAAATCTGGCGGCGCTTGTCATTGTCTGGATTTGTGAATGCCATTGTAAACACTCCTTTGTCGAGGTCTTGATATTATGGTACAATCTCGATTATGATTGTTGCTCAAGTTGCAGTTTTCGATACGGAAACGGGATGCTTTTCACTTCTTGATACGGAATGCTGTCGATTTCGGGCAAAGCAGCTAAACATTCCTCGATGTAGTCGATCACCTGCTCCACGTTCAAGCTCCAATAAACCGGCGTGTAGTTTGCGAGATATTTGCGGGCGTTGGTAAACATCCATCTCGCTCCCTTCATATTACCACATTCAAAATGGTAGATGCCCACAGCCAACTGCAACATTCCTTGCAGAAACTTATTGGTCTTGTCCTCCATCCATATATCCTCAAGGAGGTCGTGGCATTCATAATACTCGCCGACGTTGAACTTGCGAAAAAATTCGTAGTATTGCTCCGGGTATTGGGCAGTCATCGTTTTCCACACTCCTCGCGCGTGTCCAAGCTGTGCACGTTACTAATGAAAACTTAACGGATGATTCACTTGCGATTCTGATACAATAATGTCAGAAGCAACAGTTTACGGAAAGGA
This sequence comes from Brevibacillus fluminis, assembly GCF_052072235.1. Classification (GTDB taxonomy): domain Bacteria; phylum Bacillota; class Bacilli; order Brevibacillales; family Brevibacillaceae; genus Brevibacillus_D; species Brevibacillus_D fluminis_A. The sequence continues at coordinate 4,880,624 of NZ_CM125436.1, forward strand.
CCGGTCCTGATTCATGAGCATAATTTTAAACAATTTCCCCTTATGGGCGGCACTCCTTTCAATCGGCATCGCACAATTTATCAAAATTCCGCTCCACTTTCTGGCGACCAAAACATGGCAATGGCCGTTGATGTTCAGCACGGGCGGTATGCCCAGCTCCCACTCTTCCGCTGTGACCGCGCTTTCCACGGCGGTCGGGATTCGCGAAGGCTTTGACAGCAGCTCGTTTGCCATCTCCGCGATTATCGGGATTGTCGTGATGTTCGACGCGGCGGGCGTGCGCAGACATGCCGGCATGCATGCGGAAGTGTTGAATCGTTTGGTTGACGAGTTCAACCATCTGTTGGAAGGCATGCGCACTTTCAAGATCAAGCCGAAAGAAGAAAAAGCGAAAAAGCTGAAGGAACTGCTCGGGCATCAGCCCATTGAAGTGTTTATGGGCGGCTGGCTCGGCATCCTGATCGCCATTGTTATGTATTATTCATTTTACACCATCTAGCGTGCCCACTCTCGTCTTACACTTGCAAAAATGGAGGGAATCACATGCGAATTGTCTCCCTTTGCCCCAGCAACACGGAAATCCTTTTCGAGCTGGGGCTCGATGAGCAAGTCGTCGGCCTGGATGATCATTCGGATTGGCCGCCGCAATGGCAGCATCTGCCGCGTGTGGGGCCTGATTTGACCATCGATATGGAAAAAGTCGAAGCGCTCTCGCCCGATCTGGTTGTCGCGTCCTTGAGCGTACCGGGGATGGAGCGGAATATCGACCTGCTGAAGCAACGGAATATTCCGCATATTGTGCTCAATCCGAGCCATCTCGATGAAATCCCCGCCGACATTCTCGCGGTCGGGCAGGCGGCGGGCATCCCGCAGCAAGCGGCAATCGCAGCGGAGCGATTCACCGAACGGCTCGGGCGTCTGCGTCTGCGGGCAGCCGCTTTTGCTGAACGCCCCAAGCTATACTGGGAATGGTGGCCCAATCCGATTTACACGCCAGGACGGGGCAACTGGCTAACCGATGTGAGCGAGCTGGCCGGTGCGGTCAACGTATTCGCCGACTTTGCCGAAGCGAACGTAAAGGCGACCCGTGAGATGGTAGCGGAGCGCGATCCTGAACATATTTGCATCGTCTGGTGCGGCATCGAACTGAAACGGATCAAGCGCGAAATGATTACGGACCGCCCCGAATGGCAAACGATGCGTGCGATCACCAGCGGCAATGTCCATCTGTTGGAGGAAGGTCTTTTTTGTCGGCCATCGCCGCGCATTCTCGATGGTCTGGAGCAACTGATCGGTTTGATCCATCCTGTTGCCGACATGAAATAGCCGGACAAAAGAGATTTCTCTTCCGTCCGGCTTTTTGTATGCCTTACTCGATCGGCTGCGCCATTGCGGCGATTCCTTTTTCATTCAAACCCTTCATCATCGCCTCGGTGACTTTTCCGCCACCGCGGTGGATCACATACACTTCCAGCGTCTTTTTGCCCCACTGCTCAAAAATGTCCTTTTTCGTTTCAAAATAAAGATCGATGGTATTGCCGCGTACCGCTCCGCCTTTGTCCGCTACCACGCCATAGCCATAACCGGGAATGTAGAGCACGGTCCCTAAAGGAAACACTCGCAAGTCAGCCGCAATCGTCGAATACGTCGCGCGCTGCACCTTCACCCCAGAATATGTGATGCCATAGGTCGGATGATCCGGCGTTTTCCCCGTGGACTCAATGCCTGAATAGTACCCTGTCGCCACAACACGCACTTTTGGATATTGTTCAAAAGATTTATCGATGTATTCGTCTTTATCAATGACTTGTGTGAGTGAGCTGGCGGAAACGGTGCGTCGTTTGACAACCTTTTCCCCTTCCCGTTTTTCCGAGACACCAAAGCTGTCCCATCTGGAATACGTTTCTGCTACATTGTACGTGTAACCTGTGGTAGCGAACCCGGTCAGGAGCATCAAGCCGAGTGCGGCTGCGCTAATAAACTTCTTCCAATTCTTCGCGTTCATTCAGCAATGAACCTCCTCTCATCAACTAGTCATGTCCAGAAATGAGAGAAGTATACATAAATGCACAGGATTGATTGGAATCATCCGAACATTTTTGCTTGAACGAAAATGGTTTAAAGCCCGCCATCCTTTTCCAGACTGGTACTATCCCACTCATAAGGAGATGTTTCTGATGGACCCTTCGATGAGCAACAATCAAGTGTTGGAACGCATTCGCACCATCCAGGCGGGAGGCGGATCGTTGGCCAAAAAGGCGGTCAAGGCAGCCGATCCCGAGCTGATGCGCAACGCGCTGTTTTACTTTCCATCCTGGGATAACGCCATTCAAGCCGCAACCAACTGATCCCTTCATAATGAAAAAAACGAAAGCAGGCTGATTTCTCGCCTGCTTTCGTTTTTTCCCGCCACCGTTAAAACATTCGGTACCCTTTTTTCCGCAACAGCTGAATCGTGTAGCCGCTCATCACGGAGCCGGCCATGCCGAACAGAAGAATCGTCAAATCGTAACCAGTGGGGACAATATTTTTCAACACAAGCGCACCAACGACGACTCCGACGCATACGATAACCGGCAACCATGTCGTGCGCAGCACCATATTTAAAATAAAACCGATTCCAAACGCGAGAATCGTAAACAGCACAATGGAAATCAAAAATTGAATAATATTCATAAGCCGCCTCCACTACACGTGTGTTCTCTAGCGTCTAGTGTAGCGAAAAGCGCAGCGTGGGTCAATCCATCTGGAAATGGCGATTCGCTATTTTCCCGTCATGACGGCAAGCGGGACCGCCCTGTCCTCCGGATTTTTTCCAGTGCCTTGGCACTGTGGGCAGCTCTCGGTCCCCCCGACCATCACGTGGAAATATCCCTCTCCGCTGCAATACAAGCAGTTCTCAAAAGAAACGATCGGCTTCATTCGCTCATTCCCCTTTCTTTGCTGGCTGTTGACTGATCTGAATTAACTGAAAGTTTCGATAATGTTTTTTTACTATACCAGATCAGCCCACATTTGCAAAGAAATCAGGAAAAGATTTTATAGGAAGTATAGCCAAAAACCGGGTCCACCGGGTAATCTTTGCCGATCAGCGCGGGAGGCTGCTCCAGCACTCTCGGCAAAATGGCTTTCATGTAGAGCGTGGAGAGCGGGCTTGCCAGCACTTCCTCCACCGGCAAAAACTGCGCGACCTCGATTTCCCCTGCTTGCGGACGCGGTTCGCCGCTCACGTATTCCATCAAAAAGACAACCATGTTATCGCTGATTTCCTCTTTGATGACACCGGAACGCACCCCGACCACTTGCAGCGGACGCGCCGTAATGCCTGTCTCTTCGAACACTTCGCGCGCGGCCGCTTCATCGACGCGCTCGCCCTGCTGGACGAAGCCTGCGGGGAACGACCATTTGCCCTTCATGCCGCCATACGCTTTTTTCACGACCAATGCCTCATTGTTGCGCAGCACAATTCCCGCCGCGCCTAGCCATACTTTTGAATCTCTCGGCATGTTTTCGCTACCTCCATTCATTTGGCCAACCTGACACGTTAATTTTCCCATTGTATAGCAAAAACAGCCACCCTGTAAAAAGGCGGCTGTTCTCGTCAGGCGCGATGGAATCAGTCTTCTTCATCCAAAAGCCCGTTATCAATCATGTAGCGCAGATTTTCCCGATCCCGCTCGCGCCCCTTTTCTTTCAGGCGCTCGATCGCCGGCAAAATCAAAATGTCGATCTCTTGCTGGACATGATGGGCCAGGTCGTAGCGCTTCTGCTCTTCCAGAAAGCCGCCGACTTCCATCAAGCCGTTGTAACGGTCCAGTTCTTCTCGTGTAAGCAATCCTCTGACTTGAACGCTGCAATGGCGCATCGCTATACCTCTTACAGTTTTACTTTTTTCATGGCAAGACCAATACCGCCGATTTTGACCAAATACCGCAGATCGCTCGCTTTTTTCATCAAAGCGGCCGAAGAGCCGAACAGCTTCTTGCCGCCGACCTGCCCCATGCCTTCTCCTTTACCGAGAGAAGCCAGCGTACCGAGCAGCTCAGGCGTGAACTTTTGCAGCAATTCGCCGCGCACCAATGCAACGAGATTGTCCCCGCAGCTTTCGCCTTCTTGCCCCGCGATTTGCGCGGTTGGCGGATACGGACGTCCTTGTTCGTTGAAGATGAGGGCGCAGTCGCCGACGACGAATACATTCTCATAACCAGGCGCACGCAGATATTCATCCACTTTCACGCGCCCGCGCATCACTTCAAAGCCGGAGCGCTCGACAATGCTGTTGCCGCGAACCCCGCCGGTCCAAACGACCGTCGCCGATTTGATCTCCTCGCCGGTCGCAAGCAAGACACCTTCTGGCGTGCACTGCTTGATCGGCGTATTTATTTTAAACTCAATCCCTTTTTTCATCAAGACTTCCATCGCGTAGTCGACCAGTTCCTTGTCAAAGCCAGGGAGCGCAGAAGGAGCCGCCTCGATATTATAGATTTTCACCAGATCCGGATTGACATCAAACTCTTCGCAAAGCTCAGGGATACGGTCGCCCAGCTCGCCGCAAAACTCGATGCCGGTAAACCCTGCTCCGCCGACGACAAACGTCAAATATTCCGGATGGGTCGGGTCATTTTTGAACTTGGCAAACATGTAACGGATATGCTCGCTGATCTGGCGCACCGCATTGATGCTGCGGATGCTGAACGCGTGCTCGCGCAAGCCTTCGATTCCGAACGTTTCCGGTTCGCTGCCAAGGCCGATCACCAGGTAATCATACGAAAGCACAGTGCCATCCTCGAGCGTGGCCGTCTGCGCCTCCGGTTCGATGCTGGCAACCGTTCCTTTGACGAAATTCACTTTTGTTTTGTCGATGATCTTGTGCAGGTCCACCTGCGCGCGGGATGCCGGAGCAGTTCCCGCTGCCGGCTCGTGCAGCCACGTGGTCAAGTAATGATAATCATGCTTGTTGACCAATGTCACTTCCGCTTCGTTGTAGTGAAGCTTTTGCTGCAGCTTCAGCGTTGTCAAAAGTCCACCGTACCCTGCGCCAAGGATCAAAATTTTTGGCGTGCTCATTGAAGAATCCCTTCCTTTTCCGATTTGGCTTATCTATGAGAAAAGAATGTGGCAAATTTCACAAAGAGCCGTTCGTACATAAAATGTCCCAAATCATTGCGGCTACGCTGCCAAATAGATAGAAGTACAAAGGCAACCGCACTTTGTGAAAAAATGCACAACTCTATCCAAAAAAAGGCTTCACAAACTTTTCACATTATCGTATTCATCTTACCAATAATCCGACAATCTTTTCAAGCTATTTTTCACAATATTGGGTCGATATCCTTTTTTTCTTTCGTTATGATGTTTATAATGAATAGGTGTGCTTTATTCCATCATCCTATACCCGGAGGTGCATTGGATTGAGTCTTTTCCAAAAGGACGATCAAGTCTATGATATTACCGTTATTGGTGGCGGTCCTGCCGGTTTGTTTACTGCCTTTTATGGCGGAATGCGTCAAGCGAGCGTCAAAATTATTGAAAGCATGCCGCAGCTTGGCGGTCAATTGGCTGCACTTTATCCGGAGAAGTATATTTATGATGTAGCGGGGTTCCCTAAAGTTTTGGCGCAAGACCTGGTCAATGGCTTGAAGCAGCAGCTTGCCCAATTTGACCAAACCATCTGCCTCGAAGAAAAAGTCGAAAATGTCGTAAAAAATAACGATAGCGTGTTTGAGATTACAACGGACAAAGGCATCCACTATTCCAAAGCCGTGATCATCACAGCGGGCGTCGGCGCATTTGAACCGCGCCGTCTGGAGCACCCGGATGCGGTGAAATATGAAAAATCCAATTTGCACTACTTCGTTACGGACCTCAATTCGTTCAAAGGACAGCGTGTGCTGGTCATCGGCGGCGGCGATTCTGCGGTTGACTGGTCGCTCATGCTTGAGCCGATCGCATCCCAGGTGACGCTGATCCATCGCCGCGATAAATTCCGCGCTCATGAGCACAGTGTGGAAACATTGATGGCCTCCAAAGTGAACGTGGTGACACCGTATGAAATCACCGCGCTGCACGGCGACAAAAACATTGAGCGCGTCGTGATTCAAAACGTCACGACCAAAGAGGAGCAAGAGCTTGAAGTCGATGCGGTTATCGTCAACTTCGGTTTCATCTCGTCCCTCGGACCGATCAAAAACTGGGGACTCGAGCTGGAAAAAGGCGCGATCGTCGTCAACTCCAAAATGGAGACAAGCATGCCCGGCGTTTATGCGGCAGGCGATATCGCTACCTATCCGGGAAAAGTCAAACTGATTGCGGTGGGTTTTGGCGAAGCGCCTACCGCTGTCAACAATGCCATGGGCTACATCAACCCGGATGCCAAACTGCAGCCTGGCCACTCATCCAGCATGGATAACTTTAAAAAATAAGCGCCTTTTCGCCTCGGGCTTGATTGTCCGGGGCTTTTCCTTGCCTGTGAACCGCTCATCGCTGCATAGCGCCTTCCGAACTCGCACAAAGTAGGAATGGAGGGGGTTTTTTCATGAAATCGTTATGCCCGATTTGCAACGGCTTCACCGCTTTAGCCTCGCTTTGTCCCAATTGCAGCCTGCAGCTTGAAGACACCGGCAGATTGGCTGATTATTACGGAGATTACAGTCCCTACCGCGAAATCGACGATGCGAAAAAGGACAATGGCTTTCCCGATCTCTCCCTTCGGCAATGCATGCATGTAACATGGTGCTCGCTTTGCCAGATGGAACAGATCGTTGCGGTCGACGAGTGGGCGTCATACTGATTTTCCCATCGTTTTTTGTTACCATTTTCATTGCTTTTCCACATTTCAATTGTATACTAGTCGACGTACTAGACCTTATCACGAAAAAAACGGAGGTACCATCACGTGAAAAAATTTGATCTGACCATACTGACGATCAGTGTGCTCGCTTTGGCTCTGGTCATCCTGGGTGTCGCCACTTCGGGAGGCAGCGGACATAGTTCTGCTACCGTCGCCACAATCAATGGCGAAAAAGTAACAGAGCAACAGCTGAATGACACCATGAAGGAAAAATACGGGGAAAAAACCTTGACCGCGATGACGTCCAGCATCTTGATCGAGCAGGAAGCCAAGAAAACGGGAACCACTGTCGATGAAGCACAGGTGCAGGACCAACTGAAGCAATTGAAAGCCAAACTCGGTTCCGAAGACGCCTATAAGACCTATTTGGAGCGCAGAAACTATACAGAGGAAACATTGACCACCAAGTTGCGTGAATTGATGCTCGTGCAAAAACTGACAGCTGCCTATAACAAACAGCACAATACAAAGCTGACACCGAACGATTATGTGGACGAACTGAACAAAAATGCACAAATCGTCATTTCGGACCCTATGCTGCAAAAAAAATAACAACCAACTCCAGGCTGGTTGTTTGAATAAAGCAGTTTCCCCAAAATCAGTTATACAAGGAATTGTGTGCCTCTCTATTATTACCAAGGAAACGATCCGCTTCAATAGGCTGTTCTTGGACCGTTTGGAAATTTTTTCTTCTGTTAGGATGTATAAGCGTCCTTTTGCTGGCCATACTATTATCATCGAGCCCGGTGGTCAACGATTTAAACGGACCCAAATCCGTAACGGAGGCGATGTGCCGTGGACAATGTAGTGGATCACCTCGTCGAGAGTTTCGCGGGAGACAAGCGTTAGTCTTTACGGTAACTCATCCTCTTCATCGGAGGTAGATGTGCCAAAGAGAATAATCGTTAGTACCCAGAAATAAACGATCGGGCTCGATTATAGCCGCCTCCCTATGGGGGCGGTTTGTATTTTATTCAGCTGGGAATTTTAAAAACGATTATAGGGAATGAAAAAACCGGGGCAAGCTCCCGGTTTTTTATTTTTTACGGTTATGGGTTGTGTTTTCGCCGGTCTTGGGCGGCGTGCTGCGGGAACCTGCCGAAGCGGTCGTCGGGCGTTTTTCGTTTGACATGCGGTGTCCTCCTTTGTTGATTTCCTTTCTCTTCTACTATGCCCGCAGCGTCGGAATTTTACTTTGCCAGTTATAGCGATCGAAAAGCGGTGCGCAGGTGTGAAGCGATAATCTCCTCTTCCGATCCCAAATACTCCATCCGTAGACAAATACAACAGCCTTGTGCGCGGCGACAGGAGCGAAAGCAGGTAATGAAGCCCCCGCTCGATCAAAAGCTCCTCCTGCCCCATTAACGCCCATATGACGACGGATGGCTGCGTACTTGCAAGACACGCCTTCAGTTGATCGTAGTGCGTGACATCCACCCTCCTATAATCCGGTCCCCCCTTTTCTATACGCTTCTGAGCAACTCCCGATAATGGGGCGCACAAAGCGAAAAGAGCGGGAACCGGTTTTGTTCGATCAGCCTTTTGATCCGGTTGGCTTCCCGCCACGCCAAATCGTGATCGGCCTGCGTAATGACGCCCTTCTGCAATGCTTCATCCAGCTCGTCACCGTCGATGATCTCAAGCTCGCCCGTCGGTAGCTTCACAACATCGAGGTATAGATCATCAAACCAGGGGATGCCCTCATTTGTCACCCCATGCTCTTTGACAATATCGATATAATGCTGAACGATCTCCCCTGCCTGATTGAACATCGTCGTCAGCGTAAAATGGCTGTTTTCAGGAAAATGCTGCAGCCAGACGTAACCAGCATCCGCGACGCAGACGCTGACGTTGCAGCAGCCCATGACGAGCGGCTCACGCAACTCGTCGATGGCAAAAATCGTCACGATCCCCGCAAACCGACTTCCTTGTTTTTCCATCGATGCATACCTTTTTTGGTAAATTCGTTTCCAGTCCGGTCGATTGGCAAATTTCCGTTTCATGGCATGCTCCTTTCCTTGCTATCTTTAGCATTCCGTTATGGGAGCGGCAAATCCTCTGCTTGGTGAGTTTTCAGAAAAGAGTTATAATACTGAAAAACAACCACGAACGCAATTGGCACAAAAACAAACCTGTTTTGTTATGGAGGGGTCGTTCATGAGCGAGATTCAACGTGTCAGAAGAAATACGTTAGGGGATTTGCTGCGCCGAAGCAAAAGGCGTTTCCCGACCAAAATGGCGCTGCAATACGCCGAGGAAAGCTTTACGTACGCACAGCTGGACGAGATCGTCAACCGTACGGCAAATGCGGTACACGCTTCCGGACTGCAAAAAGGCGACCGCGCCGCAGTGCTGTCCCGCAACTCCCTGGACTTCGCCATCCTCAATTTTGCGCTCGCAAAAGCCGGCGTCATTCTCGTCCCGATCAATTACATGCTGAACAAGGACGATGTCGCCTTTATTTTTGGCCATGCCGAGGTGAGTGCCTGCTTCGCCTCCCCCGAGTTCGCCGCATTGGCGGATGACGCCATCGAGCAGGCAGGATGCAGCATCGTCCTAAAAGCGATCATCTCCAAACCTTCCGCTCCAAAGGACGGCTGGCACCTGTTCCGCGAGCTGATTGAGCACGCGAGCGCAACTGAACCGGACGTCGAGCTGCAAGATGATGACATCGCACATATCTTGTATACAAGCGGGACGGAATCCAAACCAAAAGGCGTCATGCTGACCCATAAAAATCTGATCTCCGAATACGTGAGCACCATAATTGACGGAAGCATGGCTGAAGACGACATCGCCATTCATGCTCTGCCTCTTTTCCACAGCGCACAGCTGCATTGCTTTCTCGGCCCATACGTCTATCTGGGGGCGAGCGGCATCATTTTGGAGCAAGCCACTCCCGATCTGCTGCTCGAAACGGTCGAGACGTACAAGGCAACACAGCTGTTCTGCCCGCCGACCGTCTGGATTGCGCTTTTGCGCTCGCCTGAATTCGCGGCCCGCAATCTCTCTTCACTAAAAAAATGCTACTATGGCGCGGCGATCATGCCTGTCGAAGTGTTAAAAGAATTACGAAAGCGCTTACCGGATGCGCAATTTTGGAATTTTTACGGGCAGACCGAAGTAGCGCCGCTTGCCACCGTGCTCAAGCCGGATGATCAGCTGCGGAAACCAGGCTCCGCAGGCAAGCCGTCGCTCAACGTCGAAACCATCATCGTCGACGACGAAGGGAATGAAGTCCCGCGCGGATCGATCGGCGAGATTGTACATCGGACCAGCCATGCGATGCTGGGCTATTTTCGAGATCCGGAGAAAACGTCAGCCGCTTTTCATAACGGGTGGTTCCATAGCGGCGATTTAGGGATGATGGACGAGGAAGGCTATATTACGGTGGTGGATCGGAAAAAGGATATGATCAAATCGGGCGGAGAAAATGTATCCAGCCGGGAAGTGGAGGAATTGATTTACCAGCACCCCAAAGTGTCTGAGGTCGCAGTCATTGGGGTTCCCCATCCGTACTGGATCGAGGCGGTTACCGGCGTCGTCGTCCCGAAAGCGGGAGAAAGCCTGACTGCCGACGAAATTTTGGCTTTTTGCCGGGAGCGGTTGTCATCGTTTAAAGCGCCGAAATTCATCGTGATCGCGGATAATCTCCCCCGCAACCCGAGCGGCAAAATTCTCAAGCGGGAGCTGCGTCTCCAGCATGAAATGCTCGCCCAGCAATAAAGGAGCATTTGCAGCAAACTGGTGTCGCATGGCTCACGATTAGTTTATTCTTCGTCCGCCTTGTACTATGTAACGCCGGTTTGGGTGATGCTGAAAACCGCTTTTTTTAGAAAAAAACCTCGATGGCACGCGCTTGGCAATACCATCGAGGTTTTTCTGGCGTTTAGTCGTCGCATTTCTCAACTTTGCCTTCATCCTTCGCTGTGCGGAAGGAGGAGCCACAGCCGCAGCTTGCGATCGCGTTCGGGTTGTGCATGGTGAAGCCGCCACCCATCATCGATTCCTTGTAGTCGATTTCGAGTCCGTTAATATATTGATAGCTGTCCGCATCTACAACCACTTTAATGCCGAACTGCTCCATCGTATGGTCGCCTTCGCGAACGTCATCGTCGAAGCCCATGCCGTAGGAGAAGCCGCTGCACCCGCCTGGTCGTACCCCGACACGCAGGAAGATGTTCGGATTGTTTTCCGCCGCCAACAGTTCCTTCACTTTCGAGCCAGCTTGTTCCGTCAATGTGATCATGCTAATTCCCTCCCTTGTGAAGCATACTTTCTCCTCTTTAGTATACTAAGAAAATCGTCCGCCAACAAGGTTCCCACTATCCAGATAGTGTTATGTTCAACAAGTTTAGGCATTGATCCTGTCGCCCCGGCTGGTTGGCTGTGAAACGACTAAAAATTCGACATCCGCCCCACTCCTGTTCATCATCTGGTGCGGAACATGCGGAGGTACCTCCACCCCTTGATGCGGTTCAATGGTCACGACTTCCCCATCGACCTCAAGCGTAGCGACACCTGATAGGACAAAGAAAAACTGCTGTGCCTGCTCATGGTAATGCCGCACCTCCTGGGTGTCTGCCGGCATGCGCTCATGAATGACGCTGAGCGCCCCGTTTTTCACCAGATGCCAGCCGTCGCAACGCTCCCCCCATAGATAATGCTCTGCGTTTTCCTTGCTGATTTTCAAAAGTAGCGCCTCCTTTATGTTAAGAAAAACTTCTTTCAGAAGCCCTTTCGAGAAGCAGGTCCTTCGATCTGTGGAAGTTTTTCTTCCGCTCCAGAATTTATAAGCGCAAGCACTTATAAATTCTTATACGAACAAAAAAACCGATCGACCCTGTGGGCAATCGGATGTATTTATTCGTCATGATTGGCTATTTGCTTCACATCGAAATACGGCAGGCTACCTTTCAAGCAAAGTTCATCTTGGACTCCAATATATAAAAACGGTAAGGCTTCGTATTCAATGCTTTCCCCTTAGACGAGCCATGATCCATCTGGAGTAATTCATTGTGAAGTCGATCGATCTGCTTACTGCATTCCAGTACGTCCGGATGATCCAATCCACATTCCAAACCCAATTTAACCATTTGCTGTCGAAGGAGTTCGATTTTTTCGAGCAACTTTTCCCGCATCATAATCTCCTCCTACCTTTGATATGAAGTTTACTTGCCTTTATTCTACAGGAATTTACTGTCATTTTCAAACATAAATTACCAAACATATAAAGAAAAAGAATAAAGAATTGGCGGTTTTTGTAATTTTTTACCAACTCGTCTCCTATTTCCTCTAGTTTATGATTGTTCCGTTTCTTAAACAGCTTTATAATAAGGTCAGTCTCTTTCTAGGGAAGCGCATATGCTTCGATTTTCTACTTTTCTTTATTGTAACCACCTGAATTGACTGCGTAAATGACAGGATCAAGACAGGTGTATTTGATGCGTTTTACGATGTTTCTGTCTTGCCCGAAAGAACGGAGCTTTCATTCGAGTCTGAATGAGCCCGCATACGAAAGGAGGAACTTGTCTTGAATATCCTCGAACTCCAACCTCAGGACAAATCACTGGCAGCCATTCGCGACAAGGTACTGCATGGAGAACGGCTGACAAAAGAAGATGGCGTCGCCTTGTTCCAATCCAACGACCTTTTGACGATCGGTCAGCTGGCCAATTATGTGAACCAGCAAAAGAACGGGGACAATGTGTACTTTGTGCAAAACATGTACATCAACCCGACGAACGTTTGCGAAGCGAACTGTCGTTTCTGTGCGTTCCGCCGCGACATCGACGAAGAAGGCGCGTACACCATGAGCATGGATGAGCTGCTTCATTATGTCGAAGCCCGCTTCTACCCAGGCATTCGCGAGTTCCATATCGTCGGCGGCCACAACCAGCACCAGAAGTTCGATTACTATCTGGACACGATCCGCACGCTGAAAAAAGCATACCCGGATGTCGCCATCAAGGCGTACACCGGCGCAGAGATCGAGTTCTTCTCGCGCATTGCCGGCATCAGCTTCCGCGAAGTGATCCAGGAGCTGATCAAGGCGGGCCTCGATACGATGCCTGGCGGCGGTGCGGAAATTTTGACCGAACGCTACCGCGAAAAAATGAGCCCGGAAAAAGCGAGTACCGACGACTGGCTTCGCGCTCACCAAACCGCACATGAGCTGGGCCTGAAAACCCATGCCACCATGCTGTACGGCTCGATCGAAACATTGGAAGAGCGCGTGATCCATATGCTGCGCGTACGCGAGCTGCAAGATCAGACAGGCGGCTATATGGTCTTCATCCCGCTCGCCGTACAGCCGATGAAGGCTTCTGCCGGCATCAAGCGCCGCACGTCGGCTTTCGATGACTTGAAAACGATGGCGATCAGCCGTCTCATGCTGGATAACGTGCAGCACATGAAAGCATATTTCATCAACATCGGCACGCAGCTGACGCAAATTTCGCTGACCATGGGCGCATCCGACGTTCACGGCACATTGGTGGAAGAGCGGATCAGCCATGCTGCTGGTGCTCTCACCCAAGCCGGCTTAACCGTCGACGATCTCGTCTGGCTGATTCAAGGCGCCGGCAAAAAAGCGCTGGAGCGCGATACATTCTACAACGTAATCAAGGAATACTAAACCTATCTCGACACCTTGGCTCTGATCGTAAAGAGACATGGAAAAGGACTTTCACCATTAAAAGGGAAAGTCCTTTTCCAGCGCTTCCTTTGATTCACGCAGCTTTTCCTTGATTTTGACCAGCAGTTCATCCGGCGTTGGCGCTGAGACGAATTCGCCATCCACAAGGGCGAACGGCTCCATGTAGCACTCGCCGCAATGACCGAGGCAGCCGTATTCTACGGCATCCAGCTCAGTGTCTTCTTCCAATATTTGAAACACCTTTTTGGTGTAAGAGGATACGTTGCTGGAACAAAACTCAACGATCGGTCTCATCGATTATCACCTGTCTTTCCCAAATCCGAACGAAAGTTGCCTTTCACCTTTCTATTGTACCGCGAATGAGTGAAAAATCCAGCGTGGAAGATGTGGGAAAAAAGATTCTGCTTGCTTTTTTGCACAAATCCGTCTAAAAATAGATTGGATAGAACAAAATGAACAAATACATTGGAGAAACAGAAAGGACCATACTTCCTATGAAACGTCTCGTTATCCTTGGCGGAGGTTACGGGGGTCTACGGATTGTAGAACGCATGCTTACCCCAGAACTACCGGACGATGTTTTTATCACATTGGTAGACCGCATGCCCTTTCATGGTCTCAAAACCGAGTATTATGCTTTGGCGGCCGGAACCGAGCCTGAGCATAATGTACGAGTAGCATTTCCAACCGATTCCCGTCTTACCACCAAGTTCGGTGAAGTAACGAAGGTTGACTTGGAACAGCAGGTTGTACTGTTTGCCAACGGCGATACGCTGGAGTACAACTGGCTCGTAATCGGCTTAGGCTGTGAGGACCGTTACCATAACATTCCTGGCGCTGAAGAGTTTACCCATTCCATTCAAACCATGAACGCAACACGCTGCACGTATGCGGCCATCAACAACGTGAATCCGTACGGACAAGTAACGGTTGTCGGCGGCGGCTTGAGCGGCGTAGAGATCGCTTCCGAGCTGCGCGAAAGCCGTCCTGATTTAAATATTCGCATTCTCGACCGCGGTGAAAGCATTCTCAGCCCATTCCCGAAAAAGCTGCAGCAATACGCTTCCCAATGGTTTGTGGAGCATGAAGTGCAATTGATTTCCCACGCGCAAGTCGATCGCGTGGAAAAAGGTGTTGTCTACAATCACAATCAGCCGCTCGCAAGCGACGCCATCGTGTGGACAGCCGGCATTCAGGCGAACCGTATCGTCCGCGAGCTTCCTGTCGAGCAGGACGGCAGCGGACGCGCTGTTGTGAATCAATACAACCAGCTTCCTGATTACCGCAACGTCTATGTTGTCGGTGACTGTGCGAGCCTCCCTTATGCGCCGAGCGCCCAGTTGGCGGAAGGCCAGGGTGAACAGATCGCCGTCGCCTTGAAAGCGGAAATGAAAGGCATCGCGATTCCGGCACTGCCAAAAATCAAGCTCAAGGGAACTCTCGGCTCCCTCGGGAAAAAAGAAGGCTTCGGCGTGATGGGCAAGCTGTCCCTCGTCGGCCAAATGCCGCGCGTCATGAAGAGCGGCGTTCTGTGGATGTACAAAAAGCATTTGGGCTAGTGAATATACAAAAGACCAGTCGCGTTTGACTGGTCTTCTTTTTATGCCTGATTATCTTTCATGAGCAGACACTCGAATTCCTCCGGTGGAACAGGCGGACTGAACAGATAGCCTTGCATTTCATTGCAGTGGCCCGCCTGCAAAAAGGCGCGCTGCTCTTCCGTTTCTACCCCTTCCGCAATGACGTTCAGATGCAAGCTGTGGCCGAGCGAAATGATATAGGATACGATCGATGCATGATTCAAATCGACCGAAATGTCGCGAATGAACGACTGGTCAATCTTTAGCGTATCGATCGGGAATTTTTTCAAATAACTTAAGGATGAATAGCCTGTGCCAAAATCGTCGATCGCGATATGTATGCCCAACGTTTTCAATTGGCGGATCAGCGAAATGGCGGTTTCGGCATCCGACATCGTCGTGCCCTCCGTAATTTCCAGTTCCAAATACTGTCCGCTGAGCCCGGTTTCCGCCAAGATCGACGCAACCGTTTCAATCAGATTGCTCCGCTGAAAATGCCGCGCGGAAATGTTCACCGCTACGCGCAGCGGAGGAAAGCCGGCATCCTGCCATGCTTTTGCCTGTTTGCACGCGCTTCTGAGCACATAGCGGTCGATATGGACGATCAAATCGGTTTCCTCGGCGAGCGGGATAAACGCGGCCGGGGAGATCCTCCCTTTTTGCGGATGCTGCCAGCGCACCAGCGCTTCCATCCCGATGATTTTGTTGGTGGCGAGGTTGATTCTCGGCTGGTAATGCAGCACCAGTTCCCCCCGCTCCACCGCTTTGCGCAGCTCGCTTTCGAGCGAAAGTTTTTCCAATGCGGTCGAAATCAGCGCGGGGGAATACAGGCTGTACTGGTTGCCGCCGTTGGCCTTGGCCCGGCTCATCGCCGCATTGGCATTGAACACCAACTCTTTGTTATCGGTTCCATCATCGGGAAACAGGGTGATCCCGATGCTCGCCGTGATGTGCAAGTCGTGTCCTTCGAGAACGAACGGCTGCGAGAGAACGTCAAGAATTTGCTGCGCCACCTTGGCAGCATCCTCGCCCTGGCTGATTTCCGGCAAAATGATTTTGAATTCGTCGCTCCCCAGCCTGCTGAGCGTATCCCCCGCATGCAAACAGGCAGCCAGCCGCTGCGACACTTCCTTCAACAAAGCATCCCCGATAAAATGGCTCAGCGTTTCGTTGATGATCTTGAATCGATCCAAATTCAAAAACAAGACGGCCAGTTTTTCCCCATTGCGGTTCGCTTGCGAAATCGCCTGGCTGAGACGATCGTGGAAAAGCATGCGGTTGGGCAAGCCGGTCAACACGTCGAAATAAGCCTGGTGCTTGATCTGCTCCTCATTGCGCTTTTGCTCGGTAATATCGCGGAAATACCAGATCCGTGAAAACGGGATGCCGTCTTTTGCCACTGCTGGCTGGGTGTACATATCGATCACGCGCCCGTTTTTCAGCAGCACCTCTTCCCGTGCCACCCTGTCAGGGTCCGCATACACGCGTTCCACCCACTGGTAAAACAGTTCGCCATGCTCGACAATGTCCAGCACGAACCGCAGTGCCTCGGGCTCTTCCCGGCCGCTCAAAAGTTCGTCCGGCAGCTGCCACATCTCTGCGAATCGTCTGTTGTGCCCGATGATTTTTCGGTGGCTGTCAACGATGAGGATTCCGTCAAGCAGCGACTCCTGCGTGGCTTTCAGCAGCGTATTGGTGACAACCAGCTCTTCCTCGGCCTGCTTGCGCTCCAGCTCCGCTATCGTCCGGCTGACGAACACCTTGCCGATGCTTCGGATGATCTGCATGGTGAGGGGATCAGGCTGATGTGCGTTGACGATCAGCAGCATGCCTGCGAGGTGTTGGTCTGTTTGCAGCAGCGGAAATGCCATGTGCCAGCCCGGCTCCCTGTCTGCAAGCGGCGTTCCCGCGAACATATGCCGCGAAAGGTCGTTCCCCTCGATGATCCCGTTTGCAATCATCCGGTCATCATCGAGCAAATCAGACAGCTTGTACGAAAAATTCTCGCGGAAATCTCCGCTTGAATACACTTCAACCGTTTGGATCACATCAGGCTGTCCCGCGCTTGTCCTCCCCAAAATGACGCTTTCCACTTTCATAATATGGGCCAGTTGTTCGACCAACGTCCGGAAATAGGCTTCCCCCGTATGGGAAGATACCGCGCGAACGATCTCCTGAAGTTTTTCCTCGGTGCGCTTTTTCTCCGTCACCTCCGAATGGAATCCGACCAGTTCCTTCACGGCGAAACGTTGTGTCCCGTCCGCTTCTTCCTCGAATACCGGCATGACGTAGTTATGGAAGTAACGCCCGTTCTTCTCTGTTAAAAATTCGACCGTCTCCCCCGTAAACGCGCGTTCATAGGATCGATTGATAATGGCTGCGTTCACCGGATCGAACAATTCATCGATGCTTTTGCCGATCACCTGCTCAGTCGTCAGGTTCGACTCTACCGCCAGCGCACCCTCGTTCAGTGTTAAATAAAATTTGCCCTCCGCGGACCGGTAGCACTTAAACACCGCATTCGGCAATATTTGCAACGTCTTTTTAAAATCTTCAATCAGATTTATACGTTCGTTTTGCATCTGCTTCAGTTCGGAAATGTCAATGACGGAACCGATGACTTCCGTTTCCTGACGATTTCCATGAATCGCCGACAGCGTGTTGCAAAATACCCTGTTGCCGAGCGTCCATTCAAATTGAACAGATTTCCCGGATGCCGCCTCCAAAAACAGCTTCTCCAGTTCAGCAGCCTTTTTGGGAAACAACTCGTACAAGGTTTTTCCGATCATGTGCGGAAAATATGCCGTGAGATGCTCCAGTAGCTGTCCTTCAATGACCGTGATGACAAAATGACCGTCCTCGCGACGCTTTGCTTTGTACAGTAGGCCTTGAACATATTTTATCAATTGATAAAATTCTTCGGGCGATTGGTCTGCTGTTTGACCCAGCTCTGGCCCTATCGTCGAATCACTCATGTCCTACCTCCCCGAAGGCTTGGGATTTAAGAAAAACTTCTTTCAGAAGTCCTTTCAAGAAGCAGGTTCTTCGGTCAAAGGAAGTTTTTACCGATGCTTATGCTGGAAGTAACGCTGAGGTACTCCGTCTTCCGCTCCAGTATTTATAAGTGCGAGCACTTATAAATACTTATACGATCAAAAAGATAACCTACCCTTTTCGACAGATTTTGTCACTTTCCTGCTTGCTTGTGCCGATGAAGCCCTTTGTTTTCTAGCAGGAGTGAATTTTTGTTTGAAAACAAAAAAGGTATGCCGATTGCCGACAATACCTTCTTGTCCCACTCTTATTTTTTTGAAATGCGGATTTGTGGAATATGACGCACTTCGTACGTTCCGTTCAGAATCTGCTCGTTGAGGATGGATAATTTAACCAACCCTGCTATTTTGGTCGTGTCCGCTTTCGAGAGCAGCCGCCATACATCTTTGTCCGGTAGCGCATGAAACAGCCGGTTGTCATCGTAATCACGCCGCTCCTGTACGGAAATGACCAGCTTGTACTCATCGCTCACATACGTGCCCGGCGCTTCATAAGCAGCCAACAGCTCAGCCTTTAACCGGTCGACTTCTTCCTCCGCCTGTTTCAGCAGCTGCTTCAATTCAAAATAGCGTGCAATTTGCTGTTCCACGAAAAAAACGCCCCCCTGCCTGTTCATCCGTACAATGTATGCGGAGACAGGCAGGAGTAGACGCTTTTATTTTTCGCCATCCTGGAGAGGCGACAAGCCCATGCTTTCAAGTTTTGCGTAAATGTCTTTCAGCTTCGGATTACCTTCTCCGACAATTTCCCCGGAAATAATGACAAGCGGATACCATAAATCTTCCGTTACGATACGTTCAGCCCACATTTTGTCATCTTCTGTCTCCGGATGTTGAAAATCGCTGTAACTGATCTCGGTCGTTCCTTCACCGAACTTCCGTGCAACCGCCGCTTGGAGCCATGCTGCCGTTTCTTTCGCAGACGGCAGATTGACGCAGCTTGCGCACAGTTGTTCTGTACCGTAAACTTTTATCGCTACTCCCATGTCTTCTCTCCTCCCCGTATCGACTTCCTTATGAGAGAGCCTGCTCCAGATCCTCGATCAGGTCTTCCACATCTTCGATTCCTACGGAGATGCGAACCAAGCCGTCCGTAATGCCCAATTCAGCCCGACGCTCAGCCGGAATCGATGCGTGCGTCATGCGAGCAGGCACGCTGATCAAGCTTTCTACCGCGCCCAACGATTCAGCCAGCGTGAACCATTTCACTTTGGACAACACTTCATCCGCGCGCTCTGCACTTCCGACATCGAAGGAGATCATGCCGCCGAACCCGCGCGCTTGCTTTTTCATCAGCTCATGCTGCGGATGGCTGGACAGCCCTGGATAATTGACTTTCTTGATGTCGCTGCGTTTGCTGAGCCACTCTGCCAGTGCGCGCGTGTTGGTTTCGTGCTCTTCCATCCGTACGCCCAACGTTTTCATTCCGCGCAGCAGCAGCCAGGAATCTTGCGGGCCGAGAATGCCGCCGATCGCATTTTGCAGATAGTGCAGCTCTTCGCCAAGCTCCGCATCTTTCGTCACGACCAGACCCGCGACAACGTCACTATGGCCGCCCAAATATTTGGTTGCGCTGTGGAACACGATATCCGCGCCCAAATCGAGCGGATTTTGCCAATAGGGCGTCATGAACGTGTTGTCTACGATCAGCAGCACATTTTTGCTTTTCGCAATGTCTGCGAGTGCGGCGATGTCGCTCACTTTCAGCAGTGGGTTCGTCGGTGTTTCCATGATGATCGCGCGCGTATTCGGTTGAACGGCTTTTTCAATCGCTGCGAGATCGCCCGTGTCCACGAAGGAAGCTTCCAAACCGAGGCGGGTGAATACGCGTGTGACGACGCGATACGTACCGCCGTACACGTCGTCACCCACAATCAGATGATCTCCTTTGTTGAACAAGGAAAGGATCGTGGAGAGAGCAGCCATACCGGACCCAAACGCAAGGCCGCGTGCGCCGCCCTCCAGCTCCGCAATGTATGTTTCAAGCGCATGGCGCGTCGGGTTGCCTGTGCGGGAATACTCGAAGCCTTTGTGCTTGCCGATTGCCTCCTGTTTGTATGTACTTACCTGATAAATCGGTACGGAAACCGCTCCTGTATTCGGATCGCCGTCAATGCCGCCATGGATCAAACGTGTTTTCAATCGCATGCTTAGATTCCTCCCTGGTAAATTTTTTTGCTCAAATAACGCTCGCTTCCATCGGCGAACAACACGACGATGTTGGTGCCCGGTGCCGCTGCTTCCGCCTCGCGCATGGCCGCGCCCATCGCTGCACCGGCAGAGCTGCCGACCAAGAGTCCTTCCTTCGCTGCCAGCTCTTTCACCCAGCGGAACGACTCTTCGTCGTAGATGGTGTGAATCGCGTCAAAATACGCTGTATCCATAAACGGCGGGAGAAATTCCATGCCGATTCCCTCTACTTTATGCGGGCCCGGTTGGCCGCCGTTCAAAATGGAACCTTCCGGCTCGACGATGACTGTCTTTACGGATGGCTTTTGCTCTTTCAGGTAACGCGCAACTCCCATGAACGTTCCGCCCGATCCGGCGCCCGCTACATACACGTCCACGTTTCCATCCATCTGCTCCCAAATTTCCGGTCCTGTTGTTTTATAATGGGCATCAGGGTTCGCCGGATTGGCGAATTGCTGCGGCACAAACGAGCCTGGAATGGAGTCAGCCAGCTCTTTTGCTTTGGCAATCGCCCCTTTGATCCCCTGCTCTGTCGGTGTATTCACCACTTCTGCTCCCAAAGCGCGCATCAATTCCTGTTTTTCCAGGGAAAACTTCTCTGGCACGCAAAAAATGACACGATAGCCTGTTCCGACGGCGGCAAGCGCAACGCCGATTCCTGTATTTCCTGCTGTAGGTTCAATAATCGTTCCGCCCGGTTTGAGCTGTCCGTTCTCCTCTGCTGCGCGAATCAATTCCACGCCCAAACGATCCTTCACGCTTCCGCCAGGATTGAAGTATTCCAGCTTGGCAAAAAGTCGAACTCCGGTTGGCAGCGCAAATTGCGTCAGCTCCACAATCGGGGTATTCCCGATCAATTCTTTGACGCTGTGATACACCTTCATCAAAAATCCCTCATTTCGTTTGGTTCTCCTCTATTATAACATGAGCAATTTACAATGAATCCACCCCAAAAGGACAAAACACATTGTGAATGGGCAAAATCCGAACACTATTACCACACTTTTAATACACTTAAGGATAAAAACTCATGGATTTCTCGTTGCAAGGGGATTATAATAAAGGTACCATGGCATATGGTATAGGTATCGTTGCCGTAAAGAAGGAGTGAAAAGAAATGGAAATGTTCGATCAAGTGCAAGAAGTGTTGGATAAACTTCGTCCGTACCTGCAGCGCGATGGCGGTGACGTTCAATTGGTTGACGTAGAGGAAGGCATTGTGAAGCTGCGCCTGATGGGTGCGTGCGGCAGCTGCCCATCTTCCACCATTACCCTCAAAGCGGGTATCGAACGCGCGCTCCTGGAAGAAATTCCAGGCGTGAAGGAAGTACAGCAAGTATTCTAATTGTGGCAAGTGCTCGCCCCTGTCAATGCTCACGCGTTGGCAGGGGTTTTTGTTGTTTGCTCCAGAAAAAACGAAATGATGCGATTGCCATATTGCTCCGGCTCAGTCGCAAAGCTCTTCACATGGCCGGCTTTCGGAACGAGCCAAAGCTGCGCGCGCGCGTCGTCCGCTTTTGCAAGCAGCCGCTGGCTGTTCTCATGCGGAATCGTTTCGTCAGCCGTTCCGTGGATAAACAAAATGGGCCGCGGCATGATCCGCTCGATCGCCTGCCACGGGTTGATCCGGTTGATGTCCACTTTGAGCATAAGCGGAATGATGCGCAAAATCAGCCACGTGAAGGGGATGTGCGGCAGGTTGGTCCATCGCGGCATGTTTTCCATCAAATACTCACGCAGCGAATAAAAGGGCGAGTCGGCGACGATCGCACGAATCCGCTCATCCTCAGCCGCTGCAAGCAAAGCGGTAGCTGCTCCCATCGAAAAGCCGATCAACCCGATCGGGCCATCCGCTGACCGTCCCGCTGCAAAATCGACCGCCCCCAGCAAATCAAGCTTCTCATGATAACCGACCGTCGTAATGTTCCCACCGGATTTGCCTGCATTGCGGAAGTCAAACATCAGCACATGAAAGCCTGCAGCGACGAGCCGGGAAGCCAGCGCGAGCGCGGGCAGATGGGGTTCCTGCCGGTTTTGGCTGTAGCCATGCGCCATAACCAGCGACATCCCGTTCGCTTTCCATCCGTTTTCCTCTGCTGAAAAATACCAGCCGGACAACAGTGTTTCATGATCCCGGCTTTTGAACAGCACATTTTCAAAACGTTCCAATCCATAGTCTTTGGGCTGCATGTCCACCGGTTTACGCGGCGGTCTCGTCAGCTTGTGGCCTACATACACGCTGACCCCAAGCATAACGATCGCCGCCAGTGCAAGCAGCACGCCCATGATGATCGCAAAAAAAGCCATATGCCTGCAACCGTCTCCTTTCTTGATGGATCAGGAGTTGTTCCACAGCGACCACTCAAGCGCTGGAATCGCAGCGCCATAGCGGTTGCTGACCAGGCGCGGAAAATGCTGCAGCACCGGTTCCATCGCCAACAGCTCGCCGTCAAGCTTGGCCTCCCAATCTCCCATGTCCTCCAACTCTTCTTCCTCCTCTTCCGCCGACTGCCTGACCATCTCGACCTGCTTGAGAAAGCGGCCCGGGTACATCAGCAGCGCATACACCCAAGCGAATTCCTCTTCGGCAAGCGGCTCGACATCGGTATAACCGGCGAGAAATGCGAGAACTTTTTGCTCATCCCATCCGTTGCGGCGTATATCGCTCTTGATCCACTGGGCAATATCGCGGCTGCGCATATCGAGAATCCAGCTCCACTCGCCGGCGACCAGCTGCTCGCCTGATTCTGCGAAGAAGACGAAGCTTTCATCAAAATTTTGAAAAGCGACCTTACCGTATTTGCCGGGTGTCTTGGCTTTCTTCGTGTAACCGGTATCCTCCAAATACTGGACGGCTGCATCGCCAAGCTGACTGACATAGGTGTAGGTGGTCAGCAAATATTCATCGAACGGTGTTACTTCCTCCTGATCATCCAGCTGGTCGCGGTGCTCATCGAATTGTTTGAGCTTTTGCCGCCACAGTTCCGGCCAATTGCCCAACGAGCTGAATGTGCGAAACGACTTTTCGCCCGTAAAGCTGGCTGTCGCCTGATGAAAGCGGGCGAGCGACTCTCCGATCACATACGCCTCATTCGCCAGCGAGCCGGAACGAACGCCTTGCTTCACATAATACAATTTATCATCATGCAGAAAATATCCTTCATTCTGATAGGTTGTCGCCGATGGCAGCAAATGAATTGCGCTCGCCTTGGCGAGATGCTGCTCCACGCTTCCGACGAATTTGGCCTTGCTGCGATAGGCAGCCGGGCAGGAAAACAGATAGTATGTGCCGCTGTCTGTATCCAACTCATACCTGCTGCCCACTTCCTGGCCACCGAAGACGCGCAGGCCGTATTTTTCCTGCAGCTTCGCTGCGATCTCCTCCATATTCGATCCCTCCTGCAAACTTGCCTATAGCACAATATGACTGCCAGCCGGGATAGGTGCCTATTTTTCGCGGATAGAACCGGACGATTGGGGCAACCTATCAGTACCTTTTGGAAAAAGCGAGGCATTCGGATGAAATTCAGTCAAGTGAGCAGTAAACAGGTTTATGAAAAAGCCCTCTCCCTTTTGCAAGAACGGGGAGTGCGGATTGAGGATATCGCCGATATTGTGTTTTTTTTGCAGAAACAGTACGTGCCCAACCTGCAGATGGAGATGTGCATGGAAAGCGTTCATGCCGTGCTCAAAAAACGCGAGGTGCAAAACGCGCTGCTGACCGGTATCCAGCTGGATATGCTGGCAGAAAAAGGGCAACTGCTCTCCCCGCTGCAAGAAATGCTCGACGCGGATGAACCGTTGTACGGGGTCGACGAGGTCTTGTCGCTCGCCGTCGTCAACCTGTATGGAAGCATCGGGTTTACCAATTACGGCTATGTAGACAAGATCAAATACGGCATTTTGGAAAAATTGAACGACAAAAAGTACGGTGTCCATACGTGCCTCGATGATTTGGTCGGGGCGATTGCGGCGGCGGCCTCAAGCCGCATCGCCCATCGCGTCAATCAAGAAACGGAGAATACGCCTCCCACCACTGCGTAAGGCTGTCGGCCTCATAGGTAGGGTGAATGCAAAAGCGTTCAATATCCGCTGCCGTGGAGTAGCCGGTGTAGACGAGCAGGCTGTCGACGCCGCTGTTGCGTCCCGCCAGAATGTCGGTATGCAGATTGTCGCCGATCAGCAGTATGTCATTTTTGTCCAGCCCGAGCTTGCGCAAGGCGTAATCAACGATCAGCGGCTCCGGCTTGCCGACGACGACAGGCTCTGTCCCGGACGCGACCGCAACCGCTGCAACGATGGAGCCGTTGCCTGGCGCAAGCCCGTGTTCGGTTGGCAATGCGGCATCGTTGTTGGTGGCAAGAAATCGTGCACCCTGGCGAATCGCTTTGGCGGCGATCGCCAATTTTTCATAGGTGAAGCTGCGATCAATTCCTACCACGACGGCATCCGGCTGCGCTGCTGTCAACTGATAGCCTGCCTGCTCCAGCTCTTGCACCAAGCCTTGCTCACCGATCGCATAAATGGCGGCTCCCTGCGGCAGCTGGTCGCGCAAGTACGTCGCTGCCGCCATGCTGGTCGTATACACCTCCTCGCCCTTTGCAGGAATGCCCATCCCTTCGAGTCGGCGGGCTACATGTTCTGGCGAGGTGGACGAATTGTTTGTGAGAAAAAGGTACGGAATATTCCGCTTCCTGAGCTGTTCCATAAAGACCACGGCCTCCGGGATCGGCTCATTCCCCCGATAGATGGTCCCGTCCAAATCAAGCAAAAACCCTTTGTACCGTTTCATCGATGCCCTCCTGTTTCCACTGGGGAGATATAGAAAAAATCCACCCGATCGAGTGGATTGTTCATACGTTATTGTTCGGCTGCTGCGTGAATGCGGAAAACGCAGTGGTCTCCGCCTTTTGCCATGCAAGAGGTTTGATCCACTTCCGCTTTCAGCACGCGGCGGAACAGCGACAGCTCGCAGTTGCACGCCTGCGTGAATTCGCGAGCCACCTGCGCGATCGGGCAATTGAACTCTTTGATGAAAAAGTTGCCAGTCGTCGGGTCTTGCTCCCATTCGACCATATAACCCTTTTGGTTTTGCAATTCAGCCAATGTTTCCACGCGATCCCGCAGCTTGTCACTCGTGGACATCTGCGTCCGGTAGGCTTCTTCAAGCCTGTCTTCCCGGCGTTTGAACAAGCTTTCCACTTTGCCCAAGCCGTCCATTTCCCGCAAATCTTGCAGGAAATCAAGCGTCAGCGTGGAGTAGTTGCGCGGAAACAGCTCATCCGCTTCCTGGGACAAGGAGTATACGTTCGTCGGTCTGCCCATCGCTTGGCGGACGAGGGATGACTTGATCAGGTTGTCGCGTTCCAATGTATTAAGATGGCGTCGTACCGCCATTTCCGTAATGCCCAATGCAACCGCCATGTCGCTTACAGGCAGTGGTCCCTTCGTTTTCAACATGTTCAGGATTTGGTCACGGGTCGAATTGTTGTCGCTCGTCATCGTTATTCACCGCCCCTCTTTCTTACCATTGTATCCGAATTTCTCTCTTTAGTAAACATTTTAGTATAAAAAATGGCCTTAGACGGGCCAGTTGCCGTTTGGTTTGATGGTCCTAACAGTGGTTCAAGGATTTCCGGAAAAAAGCTCCACGACGTTATGACGTTACCCACAAAGGGGACGTCCTCAAAGCCTTGCCCTGCGCGACGGGTGTCTTTTCTCGGTTGTGATGTGTGCGAAGGCATCGTCAAGGCGCCGTCCTTCTTTTTTCCGCAAATCCCTTCACCTGTTTTGGTACGAAAAGATAGCACTCTATTGTCTGCGCACGGTACGCGCTTTTCATTTTTGACCAGACTAAAACAGCTCCTGCTTCAAATAAGCCTGTACCTTGGGGGCGAATGCCTCTAATGCTGGCAATGACTCCTCCACAAGGCGGACCATTTGCGAAACCGGAACTTGCGTATATTCATTCACGAGATGCTTGCGAAACAAAACCGTCTCCGTCAAGGTCTTCGCATCTTGATCGTCGATGACGCGCTCATCTCGCAAAATTTCAACGATATCGGTGTAGCTGCCTGGATCGCGCATGATGAAGCCGTCGATCAGCGCATTGCCTACATCAGCGATCGCTTCGATGGACAGGTGCAAAGCACGCTCCATCGCCACGGTCGAAACCCGGCTGTTCGCGATGCTTTGCTCGCCTTCCGCCACGAGTTCATGCAAAATTTCCAACATTTTTTTCATATGGGTTAAAACTTGTTCGATTTTTGTCGTATTAACGTCGTACAAGATGAATCCCCGCCTATTGTTTTTTCTTCTTGGACGCGCGTTTGGCGTACCATAGCGTGCCCACGAACGTAAGGATCAATGCGAGTAACACCAACTCGCCTTCTTGCAAATAAGAATTGCCACCCGTCATGGCTTTTCCCCCTTTTCTTCACCCAGTATACCAGAATTATCGTTTCTGTCACGATATATACTGGCGATTAAGCTGTCATGTGTTAAAATGTGTACGAACCTTGAACAACGATAGATTAACCGGCAAAAGGAGGACGACATGGACAGGGAACTGGCGCTAGAAGTAGTCAGAGTAACAGAAATGGCGGCGCTCGCTTCGGCGGAGTGGCTTGGCCGCGGCAAAAAAAACGAGGCGGACGGTGCGGCAACCAGCGCGATGCGCGCGATGTTCGATACGATCGCGATGCGCGGGACTGTCGTCATCGGCGAAGGTGAGCTGGACGAGGCGCCGATGCTCTATATTGGAGAACCGGTGGGCAATCAGGCGATCGAGTCTCCTGAAGTGGATGTAGCGGTTGACCCGCTTGAAGGCACGACCATTGTCGCCAAAGGGCACGGAAATGCCATGTCAGTCGTCGCGCTCGGCGATCGGGGAACATTGCTGCACGCGCCAGACATGTACATGATGAAGCTGGTCGTCGGCCCGCGTGCAAAAGGGACCGTCTCGCTCGACGATTCCATCGAAACGCTGATCGACAAGGTGGCCAAGGCCAACAACAAGCGCATTCAGGATGTTACGGTGATCATTCAGGAGCGCGAGCGGCACCAGCATATCATCGATGCCGTGCGTGAAAAGGGCGCACGGGTCAAGCTGTTCGGCGACGGCGATGTGGGCGCGGCGATCGCAGCCTGTTTGCCAAGCACGGGGATCGATCTGTTCATCGGCATCGGCGGTGCGCCGGAGGGCGTGATCAGCGCCGCAGCGATCAAGTGTCTCGGTGGCGAAATGCTTGCCCAGCTCAAACCGCAAAATGAAGCAGAACGGGAGCGCTGCGTCCGCATGGGCATTGCCGATCCTGACCAGGTTTTCACCCTGGACGACCTTGTCCGCGGCGATGATGCGATTTTTGCCGCGACCGGCGTATCGGACGGCGAGCTTTTGCAAGGCGTCCGCTATCTGGGTGACGATACGGTCGAGACCCACTCGCTGGTCATGCGAGCCAAGACCAAAACCGTGCGTTTCATTCGCGCCTTGCATAATCTTGAAAATAAACCTAATTTGACGTGGAAGTAGGTGCCTTGCATGAGTCATGAACGTTTTTACCTGTACGATGAAACGGAAAATGTCAACACCCGGTTCGTGAGCTTCACCGGCGAAACGGTCCGCTTTGACCTGATCATCCTGACGACCAGCCGCTTTTACGGCAAAAAGGTTGTCATCAACATCCAAAATGGCCGCAGCGCCATTATCGGCCACGACGATCTGGACGAGGAAGGCTATCTCGCCCACGCCTTCAATCTGAACGATGAGGAAGCGGAAGACCTGCATGCTTTCCTCGCGACCGTGATTTAGTTCCATTTTTTTTGCGCCCATTTTCAGCGGGACAACTCGCTTGCTGGGCTGATGCTCCGTATACTACATCGAGAAATCAGCTTTGTAGAAGGAGCGTCGATGAGTACCCATGCAAGAGAAACATAATTTTGAATCACAATCGCCTGCTGACATGCAGACTGCTGCTCCATTCGCGCCTGAACCCGTAAGATGGCACGATCATCACGAATCATCAAGGTTCAGGCATCACCATCATTACTATCCGTATTACCCATATTATCCGTACTATCCACCAAGCTACTATCCGTATTATCCGTATGCCCCCTATCCACCATACCCATATCCGTATTATGGCTATCGGCCGATCGGGGCTGCGGAGCAAAATGCGATCAGCAGCCATTATTTTTGACAAAAAAGCCTCTTTCTCGGAACGAACCGGAAAGAGGCTTTTTCGCGTTGAATCACGGATTGGTCGGTTTATGGTCGGAACCCCGCTTCTCACCCTGGGTCACTTTTTCCCGGTGTTGACGCGGTGGAAATGGTCGCTTCTGGTCACGATTGGACCGCTCATTGAAACGCTGTTCTTTTTGGCGGAATGGACGCTGCTTCTGCTCCTGTTTCCCCTCTTGCTGGCCGCGCGAAAAACGCGGTGGCGTTTCGGTACGCTGCACAACGATTTCGCTAATATCAAGCGCTTCCAATTCGGCTTGCGTCAGCTGCTCTGCACCTTCCCCACGCGAAATCGCTTTGGTGCGTCGCAGCACGAAATAAGGACAGCCAAAATTACAAAATTCTTGCAAGTATTCATCCAGCGTGGCGATCTTTTGTTCAAAGGGGACTTTCCGGTTTGTGTTCTCATAAAAGCCGCGCATCCGAAGCTGGCCATAGCCCCAGTCGCCCACAATAAAATCGTACTTGTCCAACACATCGCTGTACCGTTCCTTAAAGGCTTCCGGATTCCAACCGTTTCGGTTTTCTTCGATTAGTTCATAGATACCGGCTTGTGTGCGAATCAACCCAGCTTCCTCCTTTTGCGAGAACATCGATACCATCTTAACACATTTTTAGAATGTACACATGTTTTTCCCTCGAAAACAACGCTGGGCGTCCGGGCACATTATCTTCAGGAGGTGTTCCAATGAAAAAGACATGGCTTTACGGTGCATTGGCAGGAATGGCTTTGCTTGCGACAGCTTGCGGTAACAAAACAGCCGCTCCCGATTACAATCAGCCAGCAGGAACAAAGCTCCAGCAGTATGGGACAAATGCGGCCCATCGGATCGGTACTTACGGTACCATGCATGATGGAACCACCAACTACTACGGGACCGGCTACAACGGCTATGGCACCGTAGGCACAACCGGCTATGGCACTGGTACAGGAATCACCGGTACAGCAGGCACCGCCGGTTATGGCGCCACTGGCAACACGTATAACAACGGCTACAACACAGGCGGCTTGACGGGCTATACCGGTTACGGCGGGACAGGCTATCGCGGCGCAGGCACTTACAGCGCGTACGGCACCACGAATAATGCCGGCCTCCATACGCGCTACGCCACTGTTCCTGGCCAATCCATGTACCAGTCGACACGCATGAACACGGCGCAAAATAACATGCCATCCATGGGCTATGCGAAGATTGATGCCGTTCATGCGCGTACTTATTCGACTGCCCACAGCCGTGTCTATGTGGACCGCAATGCGCTCGCCAAAGCTGTCGCCGACGTTACCAACAGTGTTCCGGGCATCCGCAGCAGCACCGTTCTGGTAACGGATGAGGAGATTTTTGTCGGCTGCACCACGGACCACAAAAATGCGCACGACAGCAAAAACAAAGCCCGCATGAACGCCATGTCCATCGCTCCGCGCTATTACAAGGTTTATGTGACGGACGACCCTGGCATGATCGCCGAGCTGACGCGCGTCGCCAGCACGACCACCCACGCCAATTCGACGTTGCCGCAAAACGATTCGCAAATCAATGCCTTGATCAAACGTTTCGGCGGCATGACCGACCGTGAAGAGAGCAATCGGATGGGTACCCGATCCGACATGCATCACACGACCGGAATGAAATAACAGGTAGTAAAAATCCCCTGTACTTGCTGACAAGCCAGGGGATTTTTTCTTGCCTTATGATCCTTGGGCAATCGCTTCTTTGGCTGCATTCGCCTGCTCATGCGCATGATACGAGCTGCGCACCAGCGGTCCTGCCTCTACATGGCTGAAGCCGCGCTTCATGCCTTCTTCCTTCAACATGGCGAATTCGTCGGGATGATAATATTTTTCCACGGCGATATGCTTCTTGGTCGGCTGCAAATACTGCCCGATCGTCATGATGTTCACGTCTGCCGCACGCAAATCGTCCATTGTCTCCAATATTTCTTCAATCGTTTCGCCAACGCCGATCATCAAGCTCGATTTGGTCGGGATCGTCGGCTGCATCAACTTGGATTGGCGCAGCAGTTCCAGCGTCCGGTCGTATTTTGCACGCGCACGTACGCGGTCCGACAGGCGGCGCACCGCTTCAATGTTGTGGTTCAACACGTCCGGCTTCGCATCCATCACCGTTTTCAACGAATCCCAGTTGCCCATGAAATCGGGGATCAGCACCTCGATGGTCGCAAGCGGCAGACGACGGCGAATCGCTTGGATCGTTTCGGCGAAAATTTGCGAGCCGCCATCAGCCAGATCGTCGCGGGCGACAGATGTCACCACGACATGCTTCAAGCCCATTTGCTCGGAAGCTTCTGCGACGCGTTCCGGCTCAGCCAAATCTAATTCAGTCGGCAGCCCTGTCTTCACTGCGCAAAAACGACAGGCCCGCGTACAAATATCTCCTAAAATCATGAAAGTTGCAGTCCGATTGGCCCAGCATTCATGGATATTGGGGCACTTTGCCTCTTCACAGACAGTGTGCAGTGTTTTGCCGCGCATCATCTGCTTTAATTCCTTAAAGTTTGCCAGCTCCTCGCCCGAGACAAGGTTGATCTTGAGCCAGTCCGGTTTCCTTTGAATCATTTGGCCCCACTCCTATTACTCTGATTTCCTCCTATTATAGTGTAGTCCTTTTCCAAGGAGCAATAGCAACGAGGCGCAAAAGGTTACTCCAATGGAACCGTTTCCAGCTCAGGAAACATCCGGCTGGCTTCTGCTGTCGGCAATTCTTCCACATTTCGCAAGTTTCGTTCAATCGCGCGCGTGCGCACCTTCGCGCTATCGATCGCATTCGTTGCCTCCTGGAGCTTCTTCTGCGTTTTCTCCAGCACATCGCCAAACTTGCCGAATTCCGTCTTGGCGGCTCCCAACAGTTTCCACACTTCGCTCGACCGCTTTTGGATCGCCAGCGTGCGAAAGCCCATCTGCAGACTGTTCAGCAAAGCGGACAGCGTGGAAGGACCGGTTACAATGACGCGGTGCTCGCGCTGGAGCGCATCCCATAAGCCCGGGCGGCGCAGCACTTCCGCATAAAGACCTTCGATCGGCAAAAACAAGAGGGCGAACTCCGTGGTGTGCGGAGGCTCGATGTACTTGTCGCGGATCGTCCGCGCCTCGAGCTTGACCCGCGTCTCCAGCGCTTTGGCAGCTTCTGCCGCAAGCTGAACATCGCCTGATTCCTGGGCATCGAGCAGCCGCTGGTAGTCTTCCAGCGGAAACTTGGAATCGATCGGCAGCCACACATGGCTGTCAGAGCTGTCGCCCGCCGGCAGCTTGATGGCGAATTCCACCCGTTCGCTGCGGCCGCTTTTTACCGCGACGTTTTTTTCATACTGCTCGACGGTCATAATTTGTTCCAGGAGCGACTCCAGCGCGATTTCGCCTAGCGTGCCCCGCGTTTTCACATTGGAGAGAACCCGCTTCAAGTCGCCCACGCCCGCCGCGATCGACTGCATTTCCCCTAATCCGCGGTGCACCTGCTCCAGCCGTTCGCTGATCATCTTGAACGAATCGCCCAGGCGCTGCTCCAGCGTCGCGTGCAGCTTCTCATCGACGGTCTGCCTCATTTGCTCCAGGCGGCGGCCGTTGTCTTCCTGCAGCTGTACAAGCTTTTCCTCCAATGTCTGCCGGACTTGCTCCAGCTTTCGTTCGTTCATCAGTGTAAGCTCATGCAGCTGCGACGACATCGTCTTGTGGAACGTGCCGAGCGAATGTGTCAGCTCCTCGCGCATTTGCTTGGCGGCGGCATTTCCTTCCTGCCGGTTGTGGATCGCTTCCTCCTTCAGGCTGCGCTCTACCTTTTCCTGCGCTTTTTCCAATGCGTACAAATGCTGCTTCAGCTGTTCCTGCGGCTTTTGGTTCCCTTTTCGCAATAGCAGCACGACCAGTAAAACCAAAATGATTGCGTTTACTGCAAGCGAAATGGACAACAACAGATTTTGCATGGCAAATCCCTCCTTTGCTACATGACAAGCCATGTGGCCAATGTTACACTTATGGGCAATCTCAACTCCGATTATTTGGTGGAAAGGAAGACTTCACCCATGAAAATAGCTTATTTGGACTGTTTTTCCGGCCTGAGCGGCGATATGACGCTAGCGGCGCTCGTGGATGCGGGAGCAAACCGGGAAACGATTGAATCCGAGCTGCGCAAGCTGTCGCTGGGCGATTTCCGGATGGAATGGCTGTCCG
The DNA here is from genome assembly GCF_052072235.1 of Brevibacillus fluminis. Taxonomy (GTDB): domain Bacteria; phylum Bacillota; class Bacilli; order Brevibacillales; family Brevibacillaceae; genus Brevibacillus_D; species Brevibacillus_D fluminis_A. The sequence continues at coordinate 4,913,377 of NZ_CM125436.1, forward strand.
TCATGAAAACCGGCGTCCACGCGCTCAAGCTCAATGTGATCGACCTGCATCTTGAGCAGCAAGCCGAACAGGCCAAAGCCAACCCTTTTCGCGTGCTGCACAGCCATCCCCATGAGCATCGCCGCTACATGGAAATCGTCGCGCTGATCGAAGCGGCCGGACTGTCACGGCGCGTGACACAAAGAGCGCTCGCCGTCTTTGAACAAATCGGCAAGGCGGAAGCCAAGATTCACAACATCCCGCTCGACACCGTTCATTTTCATGAAGTCGGCGCATTAGACTCCATCGTGGACATCGTCGGCGTCGCCCTCGCGCTTGAAGACCTCGGTATAGAGCAGCTTTATTGCGGGCCTGTCCCAACCGGAAATGGCTATGTACGCTGCGATCACGGCCTATATCCTGTACCCGCGCCAGCCACGATGGAGATTCTCAAAGGGATTCCGCTGCGCGCCAGCACGATCGAGAAAGAGCTGACGACGCCGACCGGAGCAGGGATCGCTGCCGCACTGGTCACGCAGTTCGGCCCGTTGCCCGGCATGACGGTCGAGTCCATCGGTTATGGCGCTGGCACGCGCAATCTTCCCGACCAGCCGAACGTGCTGCGCGTCATGATCGGCACGCTTTAATCATCCTCGAGCGTTTCCGCGAGCCGGATTGCTTCCGTATACACCGTTCCGAGCGGCACGCCCGCCTCACGCGCCCGCTTTGCGCACGCCTCATATTCCGGTGAACTCTGCACCCGCTTGCCGTGATGGTATCCGAGTTTGACCTCTACCTCGCCAAAGCGGGTTTTCACTGTGACCACCCGCCTTCCCAAACGGTGAACCGCTGCCGGAAAATAGCGGATACCAAACGTTGTCGTCTCCTCGAACAAGATCGTCTTCAGCGCGTCGAGTTGGCTTTGGTAACAAAGGACTTGCAGCATGCTGCCCTGCCTGCCTTTTTTCATGGTCAGCGGAATCACGGACACATCGTTTGCGCCTGCTGCAAACAATCGTTCCATGCAATACGCCAGCCATTCGGGCGTACAATCATCCAGATTGGCTTGCAGCAGCATCATCCCTTCATCGATATGCTCCTCGCCATGCTGCCTCATTTCCCGTTGGTGAATCTGCGCCTGCTCGACGCAGTCAACCAAAAGGAGTGCTGCGCCTTCATTCAACGCAACCTGCTCCACCTTCACAGGCTGCTGCGGCATGCTTGATGCGCCGATCGATTTCAGATAAAGCAGCGCAAGCGGTGAAAGCCATTTATCGGCAGACAGTTCCTCACGAATTGCAAACCCTGTCAAAAGTGCATACTGAGAAACGGGAAACTGCCTTGGCACGATCAACGGAGCAACCATCCACTCCATCGTGACAAATGGACTTTGAGCGAGTTCCCGCAAGGCGTCTATCTCTTCTTGCCACCAGTCATCAGGCGCCTGATCGGCATATGGAGCTGCGACTTGCAGGATCTGTTCGATCCATGCTTCCCGCTGCTTATCCGTCCAAACCGGAACCGTTGCCGTCATCGGCACGATGCCAGCCGCAAGCTCGCGGCATAATCCTGCCAGCGCTGCGAGCGTTAGCGGCCGATCGCTTTTCAGATAAAGCTTCACGCGCCTTCCCCCTTCCTTTTTGGCATCATAGCACACGTTGTTTGATCTCTGTCAAACCGGAATGGAAAATGCTGCGAGCATATTTATCGCCGACCTGTTGAAACTAGATGGGGAGACTATTGGCTGGAGGGAAATAGATGAGGATCTTCTGCCGTCTTATTGTAAGCACATGCATTTTATTCGTTTCACTTATGGCCTTTTCAGCCCCGTCATTCGCAGAAAAAAAAGACCAGGCTGCCTTGGACAAGGCACGAATGGATTTATATGTGCAAATGGAGCAATTGTATGCGATCCCCTGGTTTTATGTCGCGGCGATCGATCAATATGAACGCACCATGGTCCGCAAGAAAAAAGGGGCGAAAAAAGCGGAGCCCCAGCCCGGTACCGATCGCGTCACATCGATTGTGATACCGCCCGAGAAGTGGTCCGGTTTTTTCAATCCGGAAGATGACGATTACGATGAAGCCTCGATCACCTTTTTTGAAGGCATCGGCAAAGACGGCTCCGGTGATCAAAGAGCGGATCAGGCCAATGATCTGGATGTGCTGACAACGATTACCAACTATTTGGCTTCCTACGGATTCTCTCGTGAAGACTTCCGCATCGGCCTGTGGAATTATTACAAGAAAGATCTCGCGGTGAGAACGATCGACCAGTTTGCCCGCATCTATGAAAAATATGGCCGGCTTGACCTGCACCAGCATACATTCCCGATCCCTGCGCGATATGATTGCAGCTACAACAACACATGGGGCGATGCGCGCGGATGGGGCGGACGCCGCATCCATGAAGGCACCGACATTTTCGCGGATTATGGAACCCCTGTGTTAAGCACGGGCTACGGCATTGTCGAGGTAGTCGGTTGGAACCGCTATGGCGGCTGGCGCATCGGCATGCGTGACATGGATAACGTGTACCATTATTTGGCCCACCTGTCTTCTTTCCGCAAAGGGCTGAAGCCGGGAGATATCGTCGAACCCGGACAAGTCCTCGGCTATGTCGGCAGCTCCGGATATGGAAAACCCGGTACATCGGGCAAGTTTCCCCCGCATCTGCATTATGGGATGTATCGGGACATGGGGAATGACGAATGGGCGTTTGACCCTTATCCGTATTTGAAAAGATGGGAGCGGCAGAAGGTCAGAAGTGTAAAAAAGACACAGTAGATGCAAAAAGAGCGATCGAACGCTCTTGATCGCTCTAGGATAGCGACTGAAAATGGACAAAAAAAGTCGTCCCTCGCTCGCTTGTCTTGATGTGGATGGATGCGTGGTGCCGTGCCGCAACACTGTAGCACACGGCCATGCCCAGCCCGGTGCCTTGGGATTTCGTCGTGAAGAACGGCGTGCCAATCTTGTCCAGAATCTCGTCGGTGATTCCGGTTCCTTCATCGGCAATCTCCAGAATAACCTCGTCATCCTTCGGATAAGTCCGGACGGTCAAATTGCCGCCCGGTTCCATCGCTTCCAAGCCGTTCAGCGCCAGATTCAGCACGAGCTGGCGTATTTCTTTTTCATCGAGCAAAATATTCGGGCAATGATGCAGCTCCAGAAGCACATGCTTGTCAGATAGCAATGCTTCGGCCTGGATGAGCGGATACAGCGCATCGATGATGACATTCAAATTTTGCGGATACCGGTTGGTCGTCCGATTTTTGGCCAGCGTCAGAAATTCGGTAATGATTTCATTTGCCCGATCAAGCTCTGACACCATCAAATCCACATATTGGTGCATCGGCGCGTCCGGCATGCTTTTGGACATTTGCAAAAACCCTCGCACAGTCGTCATCGGGTTGCGGATTTCGTGGGCGATCCCCGCCGCCATTTCGCCGATGAGGTGCAGGCGATCGAGCCGGGCCATTTCTTTTTCAAGCAGAATCTGCTCGGTAATGTCGGTGACGACGCTCATAATGCAGCGTTCCCCCTCGATGTCGATCATCTCGCAGGAAAGCAGCCCCTCACGCAAGTCGCCCGATTTGGTATAATAGCATATTTTGGCGTTTCGGGCCGATTCGTCCAGCTCCGGCATCCGTGCGACTTGTTCGCCTTCCTCCGCTTTGAAATACATCTGCAGCAAGTTATCCGTATTGTCGATCACAACCTGGCTATCATATCCCGTCGTATTCAGCCAGCTTTCATTTACGGTCAAATACCGGTGGTCATGAAGCGAGCGAATCGCAATCATGCTGGGGCTGGACGCGAACATTTTGCGAAACCTTTCCTGCGACCGCCGCAAATCCACCGTGCGCTCCTCGACGAGCCGTTCCAGCCGATTGTATTGCTCCTTCCGCTCTTCTTCCAGCCGCTTTCGCTCTGTAATATCCCGGATCGAGCATACGAACATCTGCATGTCTCCCAGATTCGCCTGTCCGACCTGGATGTCGCCGGGAAACGTAGACCCGTCCTTACGCTTGAAGCGCGCCTCAAAGATTTGCCCGATTCCTTTGTCATGCTGATTCAGTCCGAAAAAATCGCCAATCCCCATCCGGCAGCGTGTAAACGTATCCGCTTCATCGAGAAAATGCCGAACATGACGGCCGATCACCTCTGCTGGCGAGAAGCCGAACATGCTCTCTACTGCCGGATTGGCTGTCACGATGAAACCGTTCTGGCTCATGGTGATGATCGTATCCACGGAGGTTTCCCCGATGATCCGGGCCAGTGCCTCGGTTTTTTTCAACTCGGCTGTAAGGCGCTCCAGCTTTTGGTTCGCCTGTTCCAGTTGAAGGGTTCGCTGGTTGAGCTTGACGAACCCTTCGATTTTTCGCTGCAACGCTTCGGGATGAAACGGCTTGAATATGTAGTCGATCGCCCCCACTGTGTACCCATGCAGGACATGCTCCGTCGCCTGGCTGATCGCGGTGATGAAAATGATGGGAATATGCTTCGACTTTTGCCGCGCCTTGATCAGTTTCGCTGTTTCAAAGCCATTGATGCCAGGCATCTGCACATCCAGAAGAATCAGCGAAAATTCCTCTTTGAGAACCCAGCGCAAAGCCTCTTCCCCGGAGTTCACGCTGACCAGCCGGTATTCCGACGAGCGCAAAATCGCTTCAAGTGCCAACAAATTTTCCGGCCGGTCATCCACCAGAAGAATGTTGGTTTTCGGCGGCTCGTGTTCGGCGCGAAGAACGCGCTGGATGTCCTCCGCCTCTGCGGGAAGACCGGCTTTGGCGAACGGCGCTTGGCCCATTCGCCTCAAACGCGCGACAATCTTTTTGCGCGGTGACGGATTTTGCTCAGTGGGTAACATGGCACTCACGAATAAACCCCTCTTTTCGTCCTATCATCAAAGGTTGTTCTCAATAGGAAGCCATTCTGCAATCAAAGCCAACAGTTCGTTCACCTTGATTGGTTTGCTGATAAACGCGGAGGCTCCAGCTCTCAGACACATCTCTTTGTCTTCCTCACTCGCTTTCGCTGTAAGCGCGATGATCGGCAAATCGCGATATGCCGCATCGGAGCGAATGGCACGAATCGCCTGCACCCCATCCATTTCCGGCATCATGATATCAATCAGGACGAGATCGACGTCAGGTGACTGCCGCAGCCGTTCGATCCCGTCACGCCCATTCTCCGCAAAGAGGACTTTCATCTGGCATCCTTCCAACGCTGTCGCAAGCGCAAACACATTCCGCACATCATCATCGACGATCAGCACTTGCCTGTTTTCAAGCATTGGCAACCGGGTGCCGGGCAGCTCAGGCGCAATGGGCAAATAGCTGCTGGCAACCTCGGCATGCGCAACCAGCGGGGTAGCGGAAGCGAGCTTGTCCGTCACGAGCGGAAGTACAAGCGTAAACGTGCTGCCAACCCCTTCCTCACTCTCCACGTGGAGGTAGCCGCCCAATAGATGGGCGATTTCCCTGCTGATGCTGAGCCCAAGGCCGGTTCCGCCATATTTGCGGCTTGTCGTGCCATCCGCTTGACGAAACGCTTCAAAAATGAGCGCCTGCTTCTCTTTGGCGATTCCGATCCCTGTATCCCGGACCTCAATCGCAAGCATCGGCTTCTCCTGCTCCTCACCGGTTTGGTAAAACCTCATGTGGACGCTGCCTTTTTCCGTGAACTTGAACGCGTTGGAGAGCAGGTTCCGCAAAATTTGCTGCAGCCGCTGTTCATCGGTGTAAATCGTGTCAGCAAGCTTTTCATCGATCGTGATGGCAAACCCGATACCTTTTTGATTCGCCACCGGGACGAATTGGCGTTCCAAAAACGTCTGCACATCCGCCAGAAACACTTCGCTCGAAAACAGCTCCATTTTGCCCGACTCGACTTTCGACAAATCCAGCACCTCATTGATCAGGCGAAGCAAGTCATTTCCTGAGGAATAAATCGTATGGGCATACTCAACTTGCGTAGGCGTGAGATTATTCTCTTTGTTTTCTGACAAAATATGCGCCAATATCAGCATGCTGTTCAGCGGTGTACGCAGCTCATGCGACATGTTGGCCAAAAATTCCGATTTGTACTGCGAGCTGATCAGCACTTGCTGGGCTTTTTCCTCCAGCGCAAACTTTACTTTCTCCAGTTCCCTAGATTTCTGCTCGGAATGCTCAAATTGCAGGGCGAGCTGTTCGTTGGTGCTTTTCAGCTCCTCCTTTTGCCTCTGGAGTTCCTCGGACCGCGTCTGCAGCTGTTCGGTCAAAAGCTGCGAATCGTTCAGCAGTTTTTCGATTTTCATGTACACATCGACACTGTTGATGGTGATTCCCAGATTGCCCAGCACTTGATCCAGCAGCTTCAGGTGAAGCGAGTCGAAGCTTTGGAACGTTGCCAGCTCGACAACCGCCATGACCTCCCCCTCAAACAGCACAGGAACAACCATGAGGAAGTTCGGCAAGCCTTTGCCCAGCCCTGACGTGATCTGGATATAATCGCTCGGGAGCTGGTTGATTTGGATCATGCGTTTCTCCAGGGCGGATTGTCCGACCAGTCCTTCTCCCAGACGGAATTCTTGCCGCTCGGTCTTGAACTCCATCGCAGCGTATGCGGCCAGTCTGACGAAACGTTGCTCCTCGCCGCTTCCCTGCTTCAGGTAGAACACCCCGAAGCCGGCGCCGACCAGCGGCGTAATTTTGGTGATGAACAGGTGTGCCAATGCTTGCAAATCATGGACGCCTTGGTACATCGAGCTGAACTCGGCGATCTTGGTTTTCAGCCAGTTCTGTTCCTGCAGCACTTCCTTGTATTCCTTTTCCTGCTTGGCATGTTCCTCCATCGATGCGGCGATCTGGTTGAAGGCGCTCGCGATCTTGCCGATTTCATCGTTAGAGGTCACTTCAATCCGCGGAAACGACCCTTGCACGCCATAATTTCCTTTTGTGATCACTTTGGTGACCTTGTTGAGGCTGCTCGTGATGCTCCGCAAAATCCAGATCGTGATGATCGTACCGACCATTGCGGTCACGACGACAAGGGCTGTCAACAGTTCAATCGTCGAACCGAACGCCTTGATATTCCCATCGAGCGTCTCGTCCATGCTGTCTTCCAGAGCGCTTTGAAAATCTTTAAGCCCTTGCATCAGGATGGTGCGCTTCGGAATGACTTGCATGGTCTGCAGCTGGGTGGCCAAAAACGTATTGTCCGAATTGATCGCCTGAATGGCTTCCTCCGCGACCCGATTGTACGATTCGAACAGGATCGTATTTTTGTATAAAAGCTGTTTCAGTTCCTCCAGCACGATCCGCTTTTCCAGTGTCGCCAGGATGGTCGCCGCATTGATGCTTGCATTTTGATACTCTTCCACTTCGTTATCGCGCTTGTTTCTTGGTGCTATATACAGATTATTCAGATGATTGCTCATCGACTGGATTTCGTTGCCAAGCGCCGTCGCCAGCTTTACCTTCTCATAACGGTCGATTACGACATGGCTCATCACATTTTTCATATCGATCAGGATGTTTTGGATAATGCCCAGACCGAGAACAAGCATCAGTAGGATTGAACCAAATCCTAAGTACAGTTTGGTTTTGATTTTCATCCGCATTTTCCTCTCCTGCCAAGGATCATCCCACCTGAAAACGATACAGGTACATTCTACAAATATGACAAAAAACCTTTTTTCGCGTCGAATCTGCAAGAATGGCGGATCAGAATTTGTACAATTCCAATCCGCCTTCTATAACAGCGGCGCCTGGTCCGCAGCAATCCGTTATTCACGCAGTAACTTCACAAACGCGTCGGTGATCTTTTGCTCGTCCAGCTCTTCCTTGTAAAAGACATGGTGCATGATACAACCGTCCCAGAACGCATTCAACATTCTTGATTTCGACTCTATGTCAATTTCTTCGGACACCTGTCCGTTCTCTTTCAGCTTCTCCAGCAATTGTTTGATCTCAGCGATCCAGTTTGCGTAAAGCTCGATATATTTCGCCTGGATCAGCCCGCTGCGTTTGGACTGGATGAAAAAGTCCATATAGACCAAAATCCATTCCGGCGACTGCGTCACAAACGCAATCGACGCCTTGACGACGGACGACACCGCTTCATGCAGCGTCATGGCCTCTCCCCGCGCCTTGGAAACCGCCGCCATCATCGATTCCCGGCTTTCAGTGCGATGGTCCATCAAATGCAAAAAGAACTGCTCTTTGCTTTCAAAGTGGACGTAAAACGCCCCCTTTGTGTACCCTGCACGACTGACCACGTCATCAATCGAAGAGGCGGAATATCCTCGCTCGCAAAGTACCTCAATACCTGCCTGAATCAGGTTGGCATAGGTCGCTTCCCTTTTTAGTTGAAATTTATTTTTCTTCAAAATGTTCACTCCGGTGTGATTTGTTTTTCAACTATTGTAGTCCAGATCACACTTTTACCTCAATAGCCATTCTTGATTTTCAGGAAAAAAGTGAAAATATTGGATTGCCGGCAGACGGAGTGAACCTGATTTTCCCGAAAAAAAGAGCACCCCTTTCGTTCAAGGAGTGCTCTTCATTCAGGCATCCGCGTGTATCGAACGGGCGCCGTACACGGCAGGAGAAGCATTGACACAGCGCTGCTTCGGTTCCTTTTCCCCGAATATAACCACATCGTTTAACTGGGCGTAGACCGTCTCCCCAAGCTTGAGATCCAATTGGTGAAACCGCTCGATGCCAAGCTCAGCTTCCAACAGCTCCTCCTTGTCGGGCCGGGCCAGCTCGAGACGCACGATCGGCCCGATTGCATGGATGTGCGTAATAATCGACGGGACGCTTTTGTGATCAACCGCGTGCTTCGCCAGCTTTACCTCGTGCGGGCGAATATAGCCGATCGGCGCGTCTGCAGCGAACGGTTCGGTTTGCACCTGATTCACCCTGCCCAAAAAGCGGTACACGAATTCGTTGGCAGGCTGATGGTAAATTTCCTGCGGCGTGCCGACCTGCTCGATCCGCCCCTTGTTCATGACCACGACCCGATCAGCCAGCTCCATCGCTTCCTCCTGATCGTGCGTGACAAACACGCTGGTGATCGACAAGCTTTTTTGCAGTAGCCGCAGCCAGCGGCGCAAATCCAGGCGCACCTTGGCGTCGAGAGCGCCAAACGGTTCATCCAGCAGCAGCACGGACGGCTCGATCGCAAGCGCTCGCGCCAGCGCGATCCGCTGTCTCTGTCCCCCGGACAGCTGTGCCGGATATCTGTCGCCGAGCCCTTCCAACTGCACCAGCTTGAGCAAATGTTCGACGCGCTGGCGGATTTCCGCCTTGCCCGGGCGGCTTTTGCGCGGTCGCACCTTCAGGCCGAACGCGATATTGTCAAAGATGGTCATATGCTTGAACAGGGCATAGTGCTGGAACACAAATCCGACATTGCGCTCCCCCGTGCTTTTTTCGGTCACATCGGTGTCATCGAACCAAATCTGCCCCTCTCCCACAGCCTCCAAGCCGGCGATGGCGCGCAGCAGGGAGGTTTTGCCCGAGCCGGACGGACCCAAGAGCGCGATCAGCTCCCCTTTTTGGATTTGCAAGCTGACATCCTGCAAGGCAGCGAATGCCCCGTAGTTCATGGAAATTTGCCTTATCTCGATACTCATGGATGAATCCTCCCCGATTGCTTGTTTTTCCATTCCACGATATTTTTGATGACCAGGGTCACCAAAGCCAAGATGGTTAAGAGAGAGGCTGCCGCAAATGCAGCGGCAAAGTTGTATTCGTTGTACAAAATTTCTACCTGCAGCGGAAGCGTGTTGGTCTGCCCGCGAATATGACCGGACACGACCGATACCGCCCCGAATTCGCCCATCGCCCGCGCGTTGCACAGGATGATGCCGTAGAGCAAGCCCCATTTGATATTGGGTAGCGTCACCCGAAAAAAGGTTTGCCAGCCGCTGGCGCCAAGCGAAAGCGCCGCTTCCTCCTCTTCGCTGCCTTGCGTCTGCATCACCGCGATAAGCTCGCGGGCAACGAACGGAAAGGTGACGAACGTTGTAGCCAGAACGATGCCGGGAACGGCGAAGATGATTTTCAGGTCGTGGTCGGCAAGCCAAGGCCCAAAGAAGCCTTGCGCCCCAAACAAAAGGACAAAGATCAAGCCGGAGATAACCGGCGAGACGGCATACGGCAGATCAATCAGCGTAATCAGCAGGTTTTTTCCTCTGAACTCGAATTTGGTGATCGCCCACGCGGCTGCGACTCCGAACACGACGTTGAGCGGCACCGTAAGCCCCGCCGTGAGCAGCGTCAGCTTGATCGCGCTGACCACATCCGCATCGACAATCGACTGGACGTACATCTCCCCGCCTTTTTGAAACGCCTCCCCGAACACAAGGATCAGCGGCACGATCAGGAAAAAAGCGAGAAACAGCAGCGCGACCGCGATCAGCCCCCATTTGACAAGGGAGCCTCCCGATTCGCTACGCGAGATGGCGGCCGCTCTCGGTACAGCATTCGTTGCGATTTGTTCACTCATATGTCAGCTCCCCCTATCCCACCAAATGTCGTTTTCCGCTTTTCCATTGCAGCACATTGATGACAAGCAGCATGACAAACGAAATCACCAGCATGACCGCCGCAATCGCCGTCGCTCCGGCATAATCGAATTGCTCCAGCTTGGTCATGATGAGGAGTGGCGCGATCTCCGTTTTCATCGGCATGTTGCCCGAGATGAACACGACCGAGCCGTACTCTCCGATCGCCCGGGCAAAGGCGAGCGTGAATCCGGTCAAAAGCGCAGGCAGCACATTGGGAAAAATGACGCGCCGGAACGTAACCCAGCGGCTGGCTCCAAGTGTGTGCGCGGCCTCTTCCATTTGCCGGTCCGCTTCCAGGAGGACCGGTTGAACGGTCCTCACCACAAACGGCAGCCCGATGAAAATCAGGGCGAACACGATGCCAAGCGGCGTGAAAGCGATTTTGATGCCCAGCGCCTCCGCATACTGACCGATCCAGCCATTTTGCGAATAAATCGTCGTCAACGCGATCCCCGCCACGGCGGTCGGCAGGGCAAACGGCAGATCAATCAGGCCATCGACCAGCTTTTTCAACGGAAACTCATAGCGGGCCAGCACCCATGCCAGGATAAACCCGAAGACGCAGTTGACCAGCGCAGCGCCGAACGCAGCAGAAAAGCTCAACCAATAGGCGGCGAGGACGCGCTCGCTGAAAATCGTGGCGACAAAGCCGGACCAGCCGATTGTCGCCGCTTTGCCAAACAGGAAAAAAAGCGGGATCAAAATGAGAAGACTTACGTAAATCAACGTATACCCCAGCGTCAGGCCAAAACCCGGCAGAACGCTGCGCCGCACTCCCTTACCATTCATGTTGACTCATCTCCTGGCGTGCTATGGCTTATAAATTTGATCGAAAACGCCGTTATCGGCGAAATGGGTGGCTTGCACTTTTTTCCAGCCCCCAAACAGCTCATCGATGGTAAACAATTCGATTTTCGGGAACTGGGACGCGTATTTGTCCGCTACCGATTTCAAGCGTGGGCGGTAAAAATTTTTGGCTTCGATCTCCTGGCCTTCTTCGGAATAGAGGAAATCGAGATACGCTTTCGCCACTTCGTCCGTACCGTGTTTCTCCACGTTTTTGTCTACGATGGCGACAGGCGGCTCTGCCAGGATGCTGATTGACGGCACGACAATATCAAGCTTATCTTTGCCCAGCTCATTGACGGCGAGGAACGCTTCGTTTTCCCATGCGATCAGCACGTCGCCGATGCCCCGCTCCACGAATGTCGTCGTTGCCCCGCGCGCGCCGGAATCGAGCACCGGCACATTCTTCAACAGCTTCGCGACGAATTCTTTCGCCTTTGCTTCATCGCCGTTGTTTTTCTTCAAGGCGTATCCCCATGCGGCAAGATAGTTCCACCGTGCGCCCCCGGATGTTTTCGGGTTGGGCGTAATGACGGACACGCCCGGTTTGACCAGATCGTCCCAGTCTTTAATGCCTTTCGGGTTGCCTTTGCGCACCAAAAAGACGATTGTGGATGTGTAAGGCGCGCTGTTTTCTTTCCATTTTGATTGCCAATCGGCAGGCAGCAAGCCTTTTTCCGCGATGGCATCGATATCGTAGGCGAGCGCCAGCGTCACCACGTCAGCTTCCAGACCATCGATGACCGAGCGCGATTGCTTGCCGGAGCCGCCGTGGGATTGCTTGATCGTCACGGTCTGGCCTGTTTTTGCCTTCCATTCGGCAGAAAATTTCTCGTTGATCTCTTGATAAAGCTCCCGGGTCGGGTCGTAGGAGACGTTCAACAGCTCTACGGCCGGCTTTTCTGCCGGAGCGGATGCGCCCGCATTGCTTGCGCCTGCGCTGCCCTCTTTTGCAGGCTCCGTACTGCTTCCGGCTCCGCACCCAGCCATGCTGATGACCAGACCACCTGTTACTGCAAAAGCTCCGATTTTCTTACTCCATGCGGTAAAACGATTCACAAACAAACCCTCCTTTTTTTCTCTGTAAACAAGGGAACGATTAGAAAAAGAAAAAGCTCCCGCAACCTGCCCAAAAAGAGTTGGCCAAGTCAGTGGGAGCCTTCGGTGGTCCGATCGGCTGCGTTTTTCATTTTTCTAGGAAATTCTTGTCGTGTTGCCGGTTTTCGCTTGCGCTTTTTCCAATGGAAAGCGATGCTTTTCCGTCCGGTCAATCTGAATGACCTGCGAATCGTGCACGACGATCTGCACGGAGCCGAACTCCAGCCCTTCCAATGCTCGCAATATTCGGACGACTAATTCTTGATTTTGGTCTTCAGCTTTCTTTGACAAGCTCCTTCACTCCCTCTATGCCTTTCAAGTTTCGCTTCACCAGATCGTCGAGAGTCGTCTGGTCCAGAACGAATGAAACCGTGTCTCGCACCAATGTCCAGAGCGGTTTCAGCATACATTCGGCTTCGAGGGGACACTGTTCGTAAGCGGTGACGCTGGCGCAGTTCATGGGAGCCAGCGGGCCTTCCAGACGCCTGATCACGTCCCCGATGTTGATCTCGGAGGGCGATTGCCGCAGTGCATAGCCGCCTTTTACACCACGCCTGCTTTTTACATACCCTAAATTTTTCAGCTGCAGCATGATTTGTTCAAGATAGCTGAATGGCACCAGCGTTTTTTCCGCAATCGCGGAGATTGGCAGCACCGCACCGTTCTGCTGCGCCAATGAGAGAAGGGCACGCAACGCATACTCTCCTCTGCTTGATACCTTCAAGTGGCTCCCTCCAATCCTGAGAACCTTGACATTGATAGTCAAGATTTAATCGGCAATGCACAATGCTTGTGGACGGATCTGGTAACAGATGATGAATTCTATTCCATAACTATAATGCCAATTATTCCGATTAGTCAACTGTGTTTTTAGATAATTCGCATTCATCTTTCCTTTTCCATTCAAGCATTTTTTGCTGCCCATACCGTGGGTGGGCATTTTCCCTATACTGTATGCAGCATGTATTTCGCCTGACCTTTGTCTGGTTCCCCGTCAAGAAAATTGGGCACTGGCATTTCACCAAGTAAACTACTACAATAAGTCACAAACCTAAAACTGAATGTTGCGACTAAACGAAAATGAGAGAGACAGGGGAGGACAAGTATGACAATCTCAATGAAACATGTGACATGGGTACGCGAAGGCGGCACCGTGATCCTCAATGACGTGAACTGGGACGTAAAACCCGGCGAACATTGGGCGCTCGTCGGGCTGAACGGTTCAGGCAAAACGACGCTGCTTAACATGATCAACGGCTATCTGTGGCCGACGCGCGGTGAGATCAGCGTGCTTGGGCAGCGATTCGGCACAGTTGATTTGCGCGAGCTGCGGAAATCGATCGGCTGGGTCAGCTCCAGCCTGCAGCAAAAGCTGTATGGCAGCGATACGGGGCTGGAAATCGTGGTAAGCGGTCGGCTGGGCACGATCGGCGTGCATGACAAACCGACGGAAGATGATCTGGATGAGGCGCGGAAGCTGTTGGAATCGCTGAAATGCAGCTATTTGGCAAACCGGCCCTATCAGCATTGCTCGGAGGGGGAGCGCCAGCGGCTGCTGATCGCCCGCGCCCTGATTTCCAAACCAAAGCTTTTGATTCTCGATGAACCGTGCAACGGCCTTGATATTTTCGCGCGGGAGCAATTGCTCGCAACGGTCGAGGAAATCACCAAACAGCCCGATGCGCCAACCTTGCTTTTTGTGACGCATCATATTGAAGAGATTTTGCCGACGATCAAGCATGCCCTGCTGCTGCGCAATGGCGAAGTGTTCGGCGCCGGCCGAACGACTGAACTGCTCACATCGGAACAGCTCTCCCAGTTTTTCGGAACGAGCGTAACTGTGGAATGGCGCAACAATCGTCCCTGGCTACAGCTTGAGTTTGATCAGATTACGATTCGCTAACACGCTTACGCAGCACAAAAGCGCAAACACGCCCCCGGACGCGATCAGCGTGCCCGCGCCAAACATGGCGGCCAGCGGTCCGATCAGCAAGCTGGCAATCGGCAAAAATAGGACGCTGATGGTGGTCACCGCTGCGAATACCGCCGCTTGCTGATCCTTTGGCACCGTCGTCTGGATGATGACCATCTCGGGTACATTGATGGCCGTCATCGTCATGCCAAACACCATGCTGCACAACACGAGTGCCCATGTCCACGGAAACGCGCCGAGGCCGATGACGGCGATGCTTTCAACGGCGGCTGCGCCGACGAATAATGCTCCCTGACGCTTGACGCTCACTTTGGCGAGCATGAAGCCGACCAGCAAAGCCCCGAACGCCTGACTGCCCTGCAGTATGGCAAACAGTGCCGCCTCACCGTGCAGTTCGCTTTGGACATAGACCGCAAGCAGTGTGAGAAGCGGAGCGATCCCGATATTTTCAAATGCGAAAAACCATGCCATCGCATGAATCGCCCGATGCTGCCCAAGCACGCGAAAACCTTGGCGCAAATTTTGCCAATAACCGGACAGGCCCCCGCTCGCCTGTTCGGTTTTTTTGTTCAATTGCGCGAGCGCATCATCCGTACGTTCAGCCGGAACGTGAATAAACAGAAGCAATAGTGCGGACAAGCAAAGCAATGCTGCGGTGATGACCAAGGTCGTCGCAGCGGAAAGCAGGCTCACCATCATGCCTGCCCCGGCCAATCCAAGCAGCCGGACCATCTGATTGGCCGACTGGAGCAGCGCATTCCCCTTTTGCACCTGATCGGCTGAGACGATTCGCGGCAGAAGGGAAACCGAGGCCGGGTTATAGATTGCTCCGCAGGCGGATTGCAGAAATGCCGACACGAAAAACAGCCATAATGGTGGCTGGCCCGTCAAATGGGCGAGCGGCACGACCAAAATCAGCAGTGCCCGGATCGCATCGGATGAAAACATCCAGTGGGTCACTTTCCCTTTTGCCAGAAACGGGCTTGCCAACACGCCGAAAAACAGGATCGGCAAAAGATTGGACACATACAGAAGCGTGGTGCTGGTGGCATCCCCTCCGCTTTCCAGCAGCAGCCAGATAAAAGCGATGGCGGCAAACTGGTCCGCGGTCACTTTCAAGATGGTGGAAGAGAACAAGAGGAGAAATCGGCGGTGCCAGATGCTCTCGGCAACGACGGCTTGCAATTGATTGGTCATGGAAAGACAGCTCCCGTTCACTTATTAGGTTATTATCTAATTAGATTATTAACTAATTTATTGTGGAGCGTCAACTGGCAAAACGGTTAATTGGGGCGCTTTGCGTATCCGGGCCGTTATGGATATAAGCAAAACTTCTTTCTCTTTCAAGAAGCAGGCCCTTCGATCTGTGGAGCCGCGAACCGGGGCATCGAAGTCTTGTGTGTACAGAGAAAAAACGCCAGCATCAAAGCTGACGTTTTCCCTTTTGCTGCTCTTCGATTAGCTGATTGCGACGCCACCACTTGCGTAGCCGTCTACTGTATTGATCAGGCTCACACCTGCTGCCGTTGCAGAGAAGACTAGTAACAGACGTGTTCCTGCCGTTACAGGAATTGACAGCCCTGTCGTAAGTCCACTGCTAATCGTTCCAGCTGCAAGAACTCCCGTTAATGCTGGAGCCAACGTCACCACAGCGCCCGGAATTGGCGTAAACGTATTGTTAGGTGTCGTCGAGCTGTAGAGCTGTGCTGTAATCGTTACTGTCGTTCCCACAAGGCTTAATGCTAGCGTCGTACTGAAGTAGCCAGCCATCGACGTAATCGTACCATCCCGCGGTACGGAGAACGCCATGTTGAGAAGCAAACCTGGCCCGCCTGCGAGATCAATCGTTCCACCTACAAGCGAAACGCCGGTTGCCGAGTTACCAAAACCGATCAGGCTGCCCGTTCCAACCAATCCACCCGCAATGGTCGTCAAAGACCCTGGTAAACCAGATGCAAACGGGATAATTGCGCTCGATCCCGTAGGACCGGTTGCTCCCGTCGGACCTGTCGCACCGGTTGGACCCGTTGCACCTGTTGGACCTGTTGGACCTGTTGGACCCGTCGCACCATCAGCACCTGTTGGACCCGTTGGACCTGTCGCACCTGCCACACCTGCTGCTCCCGTCGGACCCGTCGGACCCGTCGGACCCGTCGGACCCGTCGCTCCTGCCAGACCTGCTGCTCCCGTCGGACCGGTTGGACCTGTCGCACCGTCAGCACCTGTTGGACCCGTTGGACCTGGCAGACCTGCTGTTCCGGCTGCTCCTGCCGCACCCGTTGGACCCGTTGGACCCGTCGGACCGGTTGCCCCCGTCGGACCTGTCACTGTGCTCGCCGCACCAGTAGGACCCGTTGGACCGGTGGGACCTGTAGCTCCGGTCGGACCTGTCACTGTACTGGCTGCTCCAGTAGGACCGGTTGCTCCCGTTGGACCGGTGGGACCCGTAGCTCCAGTAGGACCTGTCACTGTGCTGGCTGCTCCCGTTGGACCCGTTGGACCGGTTGGACCTGTAGACCCGGTCGGACCTGTCACTGTGCTGGCTGCTCCCGTTGGACCGGTTGGGCCGGTTGGACCCGTAGCTCCGGTCGGACCTGTCACTGTGCTAGCCGCTCCCGTTGGACCGCTGGGACCCGTTGGACCCATTGCTCCCGTCGGGCCAGTCGGGCCCGTCGGACCTGTTGCTCCACCTAAACCAAAATAGTTTGACACAATCTTACCTCCTTTGCACAAGCATATTGCATACTATGAGCGAGTGAAAAAGTGGTTTTCAACGCTTGACCATTTTTGCAAGAAAAGTGTTTTCGCCCTCGCATTTCCTGACTTTTTCAATAGAGATTCCTGATCGCTAGAATGACAGTGAACACAAAAGAGAGCAGTCAGTAGACATCGCTTTGACTGCTCTCCTCCGACGATTTGCGCACTTCCTTTACCCCAACCGTTCCTTTAGCTCCCGAATTCTCCCCGGATCAATCGGCAAAAGCGACTTGCCATCCACCCGCACACCGCTGCCAAAGTGCACCTCCGTAACACCCGTCGCCCCGGCAAAACCTTGCACGGTATCAAGCGTCAGACCGCTTCCCGCCAAAATCGTCAGATGAGTCCCTCGCGTCCGCTCCACGAGGCGAGCCATCTGATCGACCGCATCCAGGGCACTTTTTTGCCCGCCGGAGGTGAGAATCCTCGTCACCTGCGGATACGCCAGCAGCGTATCCAACGCCTCATCCAAATCGGCCGCATCATCAAACGCCCGGTGAAACGTCACCGCCAACTCCCCGTTTGCGGCCTCCAGCAGCCGCTCCAGAGCAGCCGTATCCACTTTCCGCTCAGCCGTGAGCGCTCCAATGACGATGCCCGCCGCCCCGATTTCGCGGATGCGTGCGATGTCGTTGCACATCGTCTGAATGTCGTCACGGTCATAATGAAACGATTGGCTGTGCGGCCGCACCATCACCATGACCGGGATGTCAACGGCCCGCACCGTCTCCTCGATCAACCCGTAGCTTGGCGTAAGTCCTCCTTCCAAAATGCCTGTGACCAGCTCAAGCCGGTCCGCTCCGCCCTGAATCGCAAGCCTCGCATCGGTCAATGTCGTCGTAATCACTTCTACCAGCATTCTTGCCCACTCCCTCTCGCCTGTCACAGTTCCTTCTATCATGTTTTCCTTTGTTTCCTATTCGTTTGCAATCGCATGCGGCTTTTCCTTCTGACTGATGAAAATTCCTTACGCCTGCATGTAAAAAACCCCCAGGCTCGTCTGCCCGAGGGTTCACCCGCTCCACTCCTGTCGGTTAAAACGGGGTCGTGCACAGCGGCTTTTCACATGCGCCGAACAGCTTGCCCAGCGTCTCGACATATGCGCTGTCCGACACGCGCACCAAGCCATAGCGCATCAGCTGGCGAAAGGGCACGGCACCGACGAGCAAGGAGGAAAAATCGGAAATATCCAACTCGATCTCGACATCATGCGCGTCCTGCTCGCTCACCGTCGCTGCCCCGTTATTGAATGCAACGATCGTGCTTCCGTGATTTTCCGGCAAAAAGCTGTCCTGCACCGTTATTTTGACCGTGCAGGTCTGACCGCCGAAATCGTGTCCGGCCAAATCGCGGAATATTCCTTTGACGTCCAGCACCCGATACATGATACCGACACCGGAAACATGGCTTTCATGATAAACGGATGGCAGCATCCGCCCGCTTTCATTGCGCGGGTCCGACAGCAGCTGATGGAACGTGTCGTCCTGCGTGTTGTAAATGATCCGCTGCACCTGATCGGCTTGGCTGCGCAAAAAGGCAATCAGCCCGGTATAAGCTTCCGGGGTTTCGGCAAAGAGTTCCTTCACCACCAAATGGTTGAAGATGAAATTTTCTTCATGCCCACGTTTGAACAGAAACGTCAGATACCCCGTCAGCTTGCCGTCCTCGCGATAGCCCACTGCGATCGTTTCCGGCGAAGCAAAGGTTCCCCGCTGTTCATACGTTGTGCGCTGAATCATCCCATTTGTCTTGGCGGCCTGCCGATTGTACAGCTCGACCATCTCCGGCAGGTCATCGGCCTTGAGGAAGGAACACCGCGATTTGTCCCCGGTTTTCGGCAAGCTCGTCGGAAGGAACCGGTACTGATGCATTTTCGTCCCCGGTCCGAATCCCATCTGCTTGTAAAAATCAACCCGGAACGGATAGAGCATGGCCATGTTGACCCCTCGCTCCAAGTAGTGTTGCAAATAGTAGGTAAGCATCTCCTTCGCCACTTTTTCCTTCTTGTGCAGCAAGTCTACACAAACGAAGCCGATTCCGCCCGCCTGGACAGGAACCGTCAGCAGCGTCAGATCAAAGTCAAAAAACTTCATGCCGCCAATCATCTGCTCGTCTTCAAACAGCCCGTAAAACCGGCAGATCGCATCCTCCTCCATCGAGGTCGCAATCCGCTTTTTCAAATCGCCCCGAGCTTGCTCGGAGAACGAATTCATGCCTGGATAAGCGTTTACCGCCAACCCGACAAAAGCATCCACCTCTGTCGGACCTAATTCACGAATCGTACGCA
Source organism: Brevibacillus fluminis (assembly GCF_052072235.1). Classification (GTDB taxonomy): domain Bacteria; phylum Bacillota; class Bacilli; order Brevibacillales; family Brevibacillaceae; genus Brevibacillus_D; species Brevibacillus_D fluminis_A. Next base: position 4,932,841 of record NZ_CM125436.1, read on the forward strand.
TAACAGTACCCCCTTCCGTCTTCTGCCATTATTGTAGCATTATTCAGTAAAATAATCTTTATCGATTTGAAAATTTTCTATCAAATCAGCAAATTGAACAAATCCGGGTCTTTGTTGATTTCGACATAGTGGAATCCTTTTTTGTTCAACCGTTCCACAAGCGGTTCGTAATCTTCCTTGTATTTCAATTCGATGCCGACCAGTGCCGGACCGTTTTCCTTGTTGTTTTTCTTCGTATATTCAAAGCGGGTGATGTCGTCATTCGGCCCCAGCACATCGTCCAGGAACTCGCGCAATGCCCCGGCACGCTGCGGAAAATTCACGATGAAATAGTGTTTGAGTCCTTCATAAATCATCGAGCGCTCTTTGATTTCCTGCATCCGCTCGATGTCGTTGTTTCCGCCGCTGATGATGCAGACGACCGTCTTCCCTTTGATCTGATCCCGATACAGATCGAGAGCAGCCACCGCCAAAGACCCGGCCGGTTCGACGACGATCGCATTTTCGTTGTACAGCTCAAGGATTGTCGTGCACGCTTTCCCTTCCGGCACAAGCACGATGTCATCCAGCACTTCCTTGCAAATCTCAAAATTGAGCTGTCCAACCTTTTTCACAGCCGCCCCGTCGACGAAAGTATCGATGGTATCAAGCACGACTACCTGATCCCGGGCGAGCGACTCTTTCATGCCCGGCGCGCCGGTAGGCTCGACCCCGATGATTTTGGTTGCGGGACTGATGCTCTTCAGATAGGACCCTACGCCCGAAATCAGGCCGCCGCCACCAATGCCGGCGAACACGTAGTCGATCGGCTCGTCCATCTCGTTCATGATTTCCAATCCGAGCGTCGCTTGTCCGACAACCGTGCGATAGTCGTCAAACGGATGAATGAACGACATCTCATGCTCGTCGCAATAGCTTTTCGCCCGTTTGAACGAGTCGTCGAACGTATCGCCTGTCAAAATCACCTCGACAAATGGCCCGCCATATCGATTCACCTGCGTAATTTTTTGGCGCGGGGTCGTCGTCGGCATGAAAATCTTCCCGTATATTTTCAGCAGTTTGCAGGAAAGAGCCACGCCTTGCGCATGATTGCCCGCGCTGGCACACACGACTCCTCGTTCCCGCTCTACTTGCGTCAATCCTTGAATCAGATTGTAGGCACCTCTGATTTTGAATGATCTGACAATTTGCAAATCCTCGCGCTTCAGATACACATTGCATTCATAGCGGTTGGAGAGGACTTCGTTGTACTGCAGCGGCGTTTTGTTCAATACTTCCTTCAAAGCTTGATTGGCGATGATGACGTCCTGCACCTGGACACTGTTGGTTTGTTCGTTGCTCACTTGTACTTTGCTCATGTTCCTTGCCCTTCTTTAATAGATTCGGATTTTGGTTATTTGCCTATTGTAGCAGATTCTCTTTACTCGCGTGTATTCATTTGCTATCTTCGCTTTATGGTAGAATTTATTAAAAACAGAGAAGAAAAGGAGATTTGTCATGATTTTGTCATCTCTTGATCTAACGAAAAAGCTGGATGCGAATGAATACAATGAACAGCTGGAAGAGTATCAACTCAAACTTCTGCGCCTGCAGCGCAAGTTATATGAAAAGGAAATTCCGCTGATCTTGGTCTTCGAGGGATGGGATGCGTCCGGTAAAGGCGGCGCGATCAAGCGCGTCACCGAATCGCTCGATCCCCGCGGCTTCCAGGTTCATCCGATCGCGGCCCCTTCCACAGATGAGCTGAAGCATCATTACATGTGGCGTTTTTGGACCCGGTTTCCCCAAAAAGGCGCGATCGGCATTTTCGACCGTTCCTGGTATGGCCGTGTGCTGGTGGAGCGCGTCGAAGGGTTCGCCAAGCCGGAAGAATGGCAGCGCGCCTATGACGAAATCAACCACACGGAAAAAATGCTGAACGACGACGGCGCCTACATACTCAAATTTTGGCTGCACATCTCTGCCGAAGAACAGCTGAAGCGATTCAAGGAACGGGAAAACAATCCGCTGAAAAACTGGAAAATCACCAAGGAAGACTGGCGCAACCGTGAAAAACGCCCCGAGTACGAAGAAGCCGTGGAAGAGATGATCCGCAAAACCCATTCGCCGTTTGCACCGTGGCACCTGATCGAAGCCGAAAACAAAAAATACGCACGCATCAAAATATTAAAAACGATCGTGCATACATTGGAATAATGAGCCAGGATTGCCCCTCTTTCGCTTTCGGCGGGCAATCTTTTTTATACATAAGAGCAACCGCGGCTTAAGCCAAAGGCATGGCGCAGCCAGGTTTTCTACCATCCAAAGGAGGTCGGGGGCGTTGAGCAGATACGTGATGGATCACACAGCCAGACTGGGGGCCCATTGCCAGATCGGATACCACGTCATCATCCACAACGACGTGGTCATCGGTGATCATGTCTCGATTGCTGACACGGCAATCGTATTCGCCCAAACCAAAATCGGCGCGGGCTGCCACATCGGTCCCAGCTGCGCGCTCGGCAAGCTCCCTTTCACCGCCACTTCCTCGCTCCCTCCGCTTCAACTCGCCCATGACGTCAAGGTCGGGGCCGGCGTCATTCTCCATGCCGGCAGCCACATCGAGGAAGGCGCCTGGGTCGACGATCTATCCGTCGTCGGCGACTCCGTCACAATCGGCGCGCATTCCCGGATCGGCCGTGCCGTCACCATCGAAGGAAATGCCTCCATCGGGCAGCGCGTCGTCATTCAATCCGGCGCGCATCTTTCGGAAGGAATCACGCTTGCAGACGATGTCGAGATCGGCGCCAACGCGACGCTGTTTCCGGGCATTCGGGTCGGTGCCAAGGCCCACATCGGCGCAGGCGCGGTCGTCATGCACGATGTCGGCGCAGGCAAAATCATGGTCGCATCCCCTGCGCAAAAAAACGGGAGCATCCCCTGAAACTCACCATTCAAAAACCAGGCTGCGCGCTTTGGCTTACGCCGCGATTAAGAAAAACTTCTTTCAGAAGCCCATTCTAGAAGCAGATCCTTCGATCTGTGGAAGTTTTTACCGACGCGATGCTGGAAGTGACGCTGAGGTACTCCGTCTTCCGCTCCAGAATTTATAAGCGCGCGCACTTATAAATTCTTACACGATGAAAAAAGAACCTTGCCTCCTCCTTGCAGTCGGGAAAGGTTCTTTTACGTCTATATTTTTTGCGCGGTCGTATTCAAAATATCCGCTGACATCGCGACCTTGTCCGAGGCCATGCCGATTTCATCGATGCTTCGGACCAAAATCTTCATCTCCGCTTCCACGCGATCGATCTGCGCGATGCTCTCCTGTATGGAGCTGACGATCTGATCAAACGCCCGCCGCGTCGCCTCGGACTCTTTCAACCCGTTGCTCACCAGCGATTGCACGTTGTTGATCGACTTGACGACAGACTGCGTATACTGGCTGGTTTCTCCGATCAGACTGGAAATTTGCTTGACGGAAACCTGCGTCTGCTCCGACAGCTTGCGCACCTCGCCCGCAACGACCGAGAAGCCTTTGCCGTGCTCCCCTGCCCGCGCCGCCTCAATCGCGGAATTGAGCGCCAGCAGATTGGTTTGCTGCGCGATCTGCTGTACGATCTGGATGACGTTCTTGATTTGCTCTGCGGAGCGATTCAGCTTGGTCACCGTTTCCTCCATCTCTTCCGTACTTTGATGGATCGTGCTGATGCGCGCTTCCAGCTCTTTGACCTGCTCTTGCCCACGATAGGCGTAATCTTTCGTTTCTTTCGACTTTTCCGTACTATACATCACGATCCGGTTGACTTCCGAGCTGTTGGCCATCAGCTCCTCGATCGATGCCGTCGTCTGTTCGGTCAACGCAGCCAATTCCTCGCTGATGGAGCCGATCTTGTCTTTCAGTTCGGCTTTGACGATTTCATATTGCTTTGTGCGCAGGCGGATGTTTTCCTTTTCATACGCTTCGAGCACGATTTGCTGTTCGAAATTGAGGATTTTGGTAATCACCCTGCTTGCCTGCACGTACTCTTCCAACGCCAAATGTTGATGGGCGGTATCGATCAGCGCCGCTTGCAAATTTTGAAATGCGCCCATATACCATTTGGGCTCAAGGCCGATTTGCACATGGCGGTCTGCCACGCGGATGCGCTTGTCCAAAAAGTCGCGATCGATCTTTCCGCTGAACATTTCGATCAGGTGGGCTTGCAGCGTCTTTTTCAATCGGTCGATCGTGCTGTGTTTTTGGATCAGTTCATGAAGCAGCGGAACCTCCAGCACAGACTGGTAAAATGCCTCGACAATCCCGTCGCTATTCGCCATGATGAAGGGTTGAAGCGCTTTGCAGATCAACAGTTCCTCTTCGGTGAGATCGATCATTTTCATCTGCTGGACATGCTCATCGTCATCAAGTGCAATTTCGACAGCATGCTTCTTTTTCAGCTCATTCACAACCAATGCAATGTGATTTTCCGGCAGTCTTTTTTTCATAAATGGAAATAATCGATGAAAAGGACCCTTGCTCATACGTTCGATACACCCCGCACATTTTAGTAGCATTAAATACCATTTCCACTGTCCAATTGGTAAAAACGTCAAAAAAACCGGCCCAACAAAATCGTTGGCCGGTCGCACTACTTGCTCCAAACCGCCCAAGTGCCCAGGATAGAGGCGGTTTCTCATAGCATTCCATATATGGTATTAGGTTTAGCTCATCCAAACTATTTCATTATTTTAGCAGTGCATATTATTAGTAGCAATTACCAATTTTCCTAATTCACATTTTGTTCATCATTTGTCGAATTCGAACGAGATTCGTCGCTCAAGACATCTCTCCTTACAACAAATGGTATACTGATAACTGAACAAGGGATTGTCCACGGAAGGATGCTGCATGTAATGAAAATTCGACTGGTCCAAAATGGGCTGATTACCGTAATCGACGATATCGACGAAACGATTTCACCGCCCGACAACGGCTTTTACTGGATCGAGGCCGGCCTGTTTGATTTAGACCTGCTCCAGCAGCTTTTCGGCCTGCATGATCTGGCGATTGAGGACTGCATCGATGAAGAAGAGCAGCGCCCCAAGCTGGAGCAATACCATAATCATTATTTTATCGTGATCAACAGCATCCAATTTACGAATCGCGAAATCTTTTTGCGCGAGGTGAACCTGTTTCTCGGCGAGCACTACATCATTACGATCACCAAGCATCCGGTTGACGAGATGCAGCGCATGCCGGCCCTCTTGCGGGAGGAGGAAGTGAATGCTGCCGACCTTTTTCTCTACCATCTGGTTGACCAGATCGTCGAATCGTATTTCGATGTCATCGACCAAATCGAGGTCATGCTGGAAAATTTGGAGGAACAAATCCTTTTGAACACACAAAAATCCCAATTGAACCAAATCATTGGGCTTCGGCGGGAGATTTTATATGCGAAAAAGATGATCGGGCCGCAGCGAGACTTGATCGCCGCGCTCAACAAAAAGGAGCTTGTGCTGATCGATGACAAGCTGCAAAAGTATTTCGGCGACATTCACGAAAACGCGGTTAAAGTGGCGGAGAGCTTCGAAACGTTCCGCGATTTGATCGCCAACTTGCGTGAAGCGTACCAGTCCGCCCTGTCGGGTCGCGCCAATGACATCGCACGGATTTTCACCGCGCTGACCACCATCTTCATGCCGCTTACCATCGTAACCGGCATCTACGGCATGAACTTTACCAACATGCCCGAGCTGCATACCCGCTACGGCTATTTTATCGTCCTTGGCTTCATGTTTTTCCTGGCGCTCGGCATGTACCTCATTTTTAAAAAGAAGGACTGGCTATGACGGTGGCGATCGGATTGGATTCCGCGATCATCAGGTGCAGCTGCTTGCTCAAATCGACTTCCAGCGGGTGTTCCAGCGCCCGCTTTTGCGCGTCCTGAAGCAGCCGGATAATCGGCCTGCTGGGCAGCCCCTGATTGTATCCGGTGACAACACCGCTCTCTCCGGTATCGAGCGTAACGGACAGGCCAAGCGGGTACAACGCGATCGTATTGCGGAACGCTTCGACGATCTTGTGATCAAAATGTTTGTCCACGCCGGCATACAGCAGCTCCATCGCCACATGCGGCAGCAGCGCCTGCCGGTAGACCCGATGGGACGAAAGCGCATCGAACACGTCGCAGACGGTCAAGATCCGCACGTACGAATGGATTTCGTCCCCTTTCAGCTGCTGCGGATAACCGCTTCCGTCCAGGCGCTCATGGTGCATCAATGCGCACTGGGCGGCAAACTGCATCATGCTGTCCCCGTTTTTCATCAGCTCGTAGCCCAGCTTCGCATGCTGCTTCATGATTTCGTATTCTTCCTCGGTCAAGCGCCCCGGCTTTTGCGCGATGTTTGCGGGAATCATCATTTTGCCGACATCGTGCAGCATGGCCCCCATGCCGATTTTCACCAATTCCTGATCGCGCAGCCCCATTTTCCATGCAACCGCAATCGTGTACAAGGTCACGTGAAACGAGTGGGAAAAATGATAATGATCCACCGCGCAGCTCGTTCCGAACAAATTGAGCGCCGCCCGGTTTTGACTCAGCTCATCGATGATCGCGTTCATCACCTGCTGCAGTTTGGCCCCCAGCTCATCTTCGGAAAAGAGCGTTTGCCACTGCTGCGGCTCTTCGGCCACCCGGCGAAACGTCTGCTCGATGAAGGCCAGGGTCTTGATCCGCGTTTCCTCGCTGACAATCTCATCTACATTGAGCTTGTCGGTCCATTCATCCTCTATGTAAATCAATTCAATATGTAAACGAACCAGTCGTTCTAGCATCGCCTCTGTGATGACGGCACCTTGTGCCAATAGGACGGCGCCGTTGTCCGCGTAGATGGTTCGAGCCAATTTGGCCCCTGGTTGACATTCTCGGAGTGTAATCAACCGCATCACATCGACACCTTTCCCCATGAGATAATCTTAATTATATAGAAATATCTACCATAGAAAATAGTGCTAGGAGTTCATTTCGTGAACCTATTGTGAGGATTTGTACAAAAAAACAAACCGCCCCTGATTTTTGATTCAGAGAGCGGTTTGTAGTAAGAGCTGTCGATTTTTGGATTGGCTCTTTTCGCAAATTTTGTTGCTATTGCTGTTGTGGAAACGTGTGTTCTATAATGAAAATCAGGAAGTCTATAGGATTTCCATTTACCGTGAATGCACGCTTCGCTTGGTACTATAAATATCAAGCAACTCACGGCTTTTCTAAAAGCAACAATTTCTTAGAAAAGAGCGTCTTAGAAAAGAGCGTTTGGATTAAAACATCTTGCGGATCGCATCGCGTCCGGTCATTCCAGCCGTGATTCCCCGTGATTCGGCTGTCGCCGTAACCGATTCCAGCGGAGCGTCAAGCAGCTCGTCGATCGTTTTCACCCCGACGGCGCGACCCGCGAGAATTTCCCGGCTTGCCAGACGGGTATTCAACAATCCAATGTCCAAAGCCCCGCACATGATGTACCCGTGATCGGTTGAAACCGATAGCAATGTCGTTTTGGGCAAATAGACGGTTACGGCTGTCGCCGTTCCTTCTTCAAAGCGAATGGGTTTTACCTCAATCATTCTTGTTCCCTCCTCCGGCTGCGCGCTCTTGCGCGTCTATTGCAGGATACGCAGGGAAGTGACCGCTGGTTAATGCAGGACATCGCGGGGGCGCTCATCCTCCATCGCGACTTTGCGTTTCAGCACCTCGATGAAATAGTTCGCCACCATGTGGAAGACCTCTTCCTCCTCCATCTCATCAATCAGCTGGTACAAGTCATCGGCCGACTGTTCCTGCAGCGTACCGACGACGATGGCGATAATGTCTTCTTCCGCCCCGTTAAAATGGCCCCGGTACATTTCATACAATTGGTCAACAAAGCGCATCGAACTACCACCTCGACACTTAGCTTTCCCCAAATCCTAGAAAAGTCAGCAGCGAGTATAGCGCGGCGTGAAGCTTGTTTGCACGATCGCCTCATTGCCCAGTGTGGCAGCAAGCACTTCCCGCAATACCTCTGGCAGAAAAAAACGGGTATCCTCCCCGTCCAAAAGCTCCGGCAGCAAGCGCCGGTTGTACATGAACATGTCGACTGTCGCAACCCGGTAAGCTCGAGCGGGTTCCAGCGGATGACCATCTATTTTGATTTGTTTGATTGTACGGTCTGGTGTATCCCTATATTCCACCGTCATGCCATCGATGCCCATCCAGCCTGCCACTTTGCCGCGAAAGCCGAAGCCGCGCAGCTCTTTGTGGATAAAATCGGGCTGTATCGCCCGTTCCATCACTTTGGCGAGCTGTGCGCCCGTCAAGGTGACCACGCACGGATTGATCGGGTGCGGCAGGCAGCGAAGCAGCTCCAGCTTGGTAACCGGACCGGCCGGCAACCCCGTCAGCAAAAGTCCGCTGTTCGCCATCCCCACGTCCGCCTTTGTCCAGGCGCGGATGCTCGCCGCAAGAAATGTGGCAAACGGGCTTTCTTTTTCCCAATCCAGCTGAAAATCAACGGGCAGCTGCGCCACGGTATTCGTGAGCAGCTCCTCCGCTTGCCGGAACTCCTGCGCGAGAAAAGCGCGGACCGCTGTATCCTCGGGATAATCGAGCGGATCGAGCACTTCCGCATTGGCTGCCGTTACCCTGCTGCTCTGATGATCGATGGACAGCGTAATATGCCCGACCCGCTGGCCGAATTTGCCGGTCTGGGCAATCAGCGTCGAGCCGACCTGCTGGCCGTGTTCCAGCAAATGATGCGTGTGCGCGCCGAGAATGACATCGATCCCCTCGATTTGCTCAGCCAACTCCACATCCAGCTGATACCCTAAATGAGAGAGCAGCACGACTGCATCCACATGCGGGCGAAGCGCCGCGACCTGCTCAAGCAAAATGGCTCCCGGCGCCAGTGCGTCCCAGCCGAGTTGCCGATAAGCGGGAGTAAAAGGAGCCGTCACGGCGAGGATGGCAACCTGCACGTCGCCAAAGCGATGAATCGCATGCGATACCGCCCAGGGAGGAATCTCCCCCGTCTGCGGCTCGCGCAAGTTGCTGAGGACGACGGTAAAATCGGCTTGCTGGTACAGCTGATTCAGCTGCGCCTTCGTCAAGGTCAGCCCTTCATTGTTGCCGATGGTGGCGTACTGATAGCCGCTCCGATTCAATATTTGCGTATTCGCTTTGCCCCACGTCGCCTCGGTCGGCTCGCTCATCCGGTCCAGATGATCGCCGATATCGACCGTCAGCACATGCTCCCCCTGCGCTTCCCACCGGCTGCGCTCTTCCTTCAGCAACGCGGCAATATGCGGCATTTGTTCAAAGTGGCTGTGCAAATCGTTCGTATGCAAAATATGTAAGGTACAGGTACTCGTCACGCGGCTCCCTCCCTTCACTCTTATCCTATTCATGGAAAATGGGGTCGTGCCGTCATTTTACACGCTGCTTTTTTCTCTTATTTGCCTACAAAATATTCCGTTATCATTTGCACGGCAATCGCGAGAATCAAAATGCGCAGCAAAAAAACAAGCGTGCGCCCTTTCAGCCGCGCAGCGATTTTGGCCCCGAGCACGCCTCCTGCCAAAGCCCCCGGCGCCAGGGAGAGCACGTAAAGCCATGCCACCTGATGATGCATGATATTGGTGATGCTGCCGACCAGGGAAGAGAGAAAAATGACGCACATCGAGGTTGCAGTAGCCATATGCGGAGGAAAACGAAACAGGATCAGCATGACCGGCACCATGAGAATGCCGCCCCCCACACCGAACAGAGAGGAAACATTGCCGACCAGAAACGCAAGCAAAATGGAGAGCCATCGGCTGTAGCCGTACGTGTGGGTTGTTCCGCTCTCGTCCACATATGTTCGGTTGACTTCCCATTCCACATGGCGCGGCTTCAGCTTGTCCTTCACCATCATCAGAACGAACATGGCGAGCTGGAACAGGCCGAATACGAGCGAAAATGTATGAGAATCGAACAGCTTGTTCAAATAGACGCCGGTGATCGCCCCGGGGGCGCTCCCGCTAAAGAACAGCAAGGCGCTTTGGATGTCTACTTTTTTCTGTTTGAGATACGTAACCGATGACGACAGCGCCGTAACCACGATGACAAACAGCGAAGTGCCGGCCGCCAGCTGCGGCGTCATCTCGCCGGGATCATAATGGTTCACAACATAAAGCAGGGCAGGTACAAAAAACATTCCCCCGCCCATGCCGACCAGGCTGCCGATGATGCCTGCCAGCAAGCCGATCAGCAAAAACAAGACCGCGATGGTAATCATGATGACACGTCCACGTCCTTTAGAACAGCTCCATTTGCCGAGGGTTCAGCCCTTCCGGCTCAATGTGTAGTATCTCCATAAACCGCTTGGCATTCGCGACGGCGTCCCCGCCCGAGTTGTTGTTGAACAGGATGCAGACTTCCTGCGCCTCCTCGCCAAGCGTCCGGATTCGCGGCGCCCATTCCTGCAGCTCCGCTTCATTATAGCGATACAAATACCGCACATCGCGCCAGTGTTGTCCCTCTCCTGCTTCGCGCCAGCCGGCGTTGTTCCGCCCGTGAAACCGGACGAGCGACAGCGCTTCGTTGGTGACAGCGGGAACGATCGGCACGCAGCCATTCCCTGCCTGTGGCTCATCGCACACAACATGGATCGCCCCCAGCTCGCGCAAAAACGAAAGCGTCTTGTCCCGATAGGGCGGCGCAAACCAGCTTTGATGGCGAAACTCGACTGCGACGCTGTACTGCTGAAATGCAGCCACACAGACTTGCACATACCGGACATGCTCGCGCTTGCAGTCGAACCACGGCGGGAACTGAAACAGGAGCATCTTCAGCTTGTTGGCCCAAACGAGCGGCTGAATGCTCTCCTCGAACTGTGCGAACAATTCTTTACGGTCGACCGTCTGCTCACCGCGCTGATGACCGGTCATGCCTTGATGCGGCTTTACGATGAACCCGAATGAGCTGGGTGTGTCGCGCGCCCATTTCTCATAATTTTTTTGTGGTAAAATGGCGTAGAACGAACTGTCCACTTCCACGATGGGGAAATGGCCTGCGTATACCGACAGCTTGTCCTGGCTGCGCACGCCCTGCGTGTACAGCTCATGATGATCGCCCCAGCCGCAGACGCCTACGGTCAGTTTGCTAGTTTCCATCACGTTACATCCTTTGTCACAAGGAGATCGAAATCATGCTTTCTTCCATTATGGGCGAGCCCTTTACCACTAAGCATACCAGACTCTGGATGGATCGAAAAGTCTACGAGCGCTTGCTCGATGCAGGCCAAACTGCACGCCCAAGAGAATTCGCCGCCTTGCTGGGAGGGACGGGCGCGCACATCACCGCCAGCTTTTCGCCTTCGCAGCTGGCAGCTGACCGCACTTCCTTTCACTGGGACGGGCCAACGCTTCTCGCCGCTTTGCGCGAGATCGGGCAAAGCCAGCTGCAATGGCTCGGCGTCTTTCATACGCATCCGCTGACCCCTCCGCTCCCTTCTTTCGCCGACCATGCCGGCTGGCATTATCCCGCACTCAGCTACTGGATTCTTTCGCTTGCGGGAGTGGAGCCAAAGCTGCGCGCGTACCAGATGACGGAAGGCGTGTTTCAGCCGCGCTCCTTTATGCTGGTCGACTGATCAGCTTCCTACCGGAGTCATTGCTTTTGCAATCGCATTCCGCTATAGTTTTTCGTATCGAAAGTGAACATCGGCTTTCGCTTACCTTTTGCCAAGAAATCTTCTTTTACAGGAGGCCCGCGCATGATCTACGAATACTCAGAGGCGAATGGCATTCCCGAGATGGAACTGGACGACATCGATAAGCAAATTCTTCAGGAACTGCATAACAACAGCCGCATCTCATACACGGATCTGGCGAAGCAGATCGGCATTTCCCGCGTTGCCATTCAGGCGCGCATCAGCGCATTGGCCGAATCCGGGGTCATCGAACGTTTCACCGTCGTCATCAACCCGACCAAAGTCGGCATTCAGGTTTCCGCCTTTTTCAATGTCGATATTGAGCCGAAGCATCTGGATGAAGTGGCTGAAAAGCTGTCGCGCGAGCCCGCGGTGACAAGCCTTTACCATATGACAGGGCCGAGCACCTTGCACATGCACGGAATATTCAAAAACATGCAAGAGATGGAAAACTTTTTGCTGAACCGCCTTTACACCTTGCCGGGGATTATGCGCGTCGAATCCCAGCTGCTGCTGAAGCGATACAAGAGCAGAATGGGCATGAAGCTGTAACGGGAGCCTCATGAAAAAGTCCCCTTCCGCACAAGCCGGCCGGGCGAATGTACCCGACAGACCGTACAGAAGGGGACGCAGCGTCTCGCGATGGTCGCTAACGCTCACGCCACCGAATGGGAAAGCACGAGCCCGCCATAAACGAACGCAAGCACAATCACGACGGCAGGGTGGATTTTCCATTTCGTCAGCATCAAAAAGCTGACCGCAGCGATGCCGAGAAATTGCACCCACCCGATGGAATGAAAAGACACCAGCCCCATCTCCCACGTGAGCAAAAGCATCATGATGGCGATGACAGGCTGCACCAGCAAGGTCATCCCTTTCACCGCATCCGAGCTGCGGTAGCGATTCAATAGCCGCAGCAGGAAGATCAGCGCCAGTATGGAAGGCACGACCGTGGCTGCCGTCGCTACCAGCATGCCGAGCCACCCTGCCTGCTGATAGCCGACGAAGGCAGCGATTTTGGTTGCGATCGGACCCGGCAAGGCATTGGCTACCGCGAGCATGTCGCCGAACTGCTCATTGGTCAGCCAATGATAATGGTTCACGATCTCCTCCTGCATCAGCGGAATCGACGCTGGCCCTCCGCCATAGCCAAGGATATTGGCCATAAAAAATCCCCAAAACAGATTCATCAAAAGCAGAAAGCTCATAGCGGCACCCCTCCGTTCGACTTCGTCGTTTCTTTCGGTTGCGCTTCTTCATGTCGCCGCTTGATCCGGTTCATCACGCGCAAATGAAAGGCGCCGTATAAAAGAAACGCGGCAACGACGATGGCCGGATGCAGGTCAATCATCGACAGCAGCAAGAACGCAAGCGCGGCAAAGCACACGCTGGCCGCTTTCCCCAATCCCTTCCACGCCTTCATAAAAAACTCATAGGCCATCTGGGCCAGCATCACGGCGATGACGGGTCGCACCCCCTCGATCATGCCGACGATGACCGCCGAATCTTTCAAGGCATACAAAATCCCGAGCAAAGCTACCATCGCCAAGTTCGTCGGCAAAATGTGAGCCAGAACCGCGACGATCGCACCGAGCCCTTTTTTCTGCTGATAGCCAAGATAGGCAGCCATTTTGGTTGCGATCGGCCCGGGCAGCGCATTGGCCAGCGCCAAAATCTCCCCGAATTCATCTTCGCTCACCCATTTGTATTTGTTCACCGCTTCATGGCGAAACAACGGCATGACAGACGGCCCGCCACCGTACCCGACAATACCGGTCCGCACCATGGCGATGACGATCTCCCGATATGGAGCAACTCCCATCTCGCCCTCTCCTCCCCCTACGTTCTCTCAAGAACATTATGAAACCATTTTTCGATTATAAATTACGTTATGAATAAATATATCCAAAAACAATTTCGTATTCAACAATAAATTCGATATTGACTTAACAAAAGAAATATGCGAAATTCATTTACAGAAAAATAAGAAAAACTTCTTTCAGAAGTCAGTCCCAAGAAGCATATCCTTCGATCTGTAGAAGTTTTTCTTCCGCTCCAGAATTTATAAGCGCAAGCACTTATAAATTCTTATCCGATCAAAAAGGGGGACTTCTCGTATGGCTGATCGTCCGGCAAGAAATCCGCGAGCGACACGCTCTGTTGTGCACGCGCCAAACGGAATGGTGGCGTCAAGCCAGCCATTGGCATCAGCGGCAGGCCTGCGCATTCTGCTGCAAGGAGGAAATGCTTTTGACGCCGCTGTTGCGACCGCCGCTGTCTTGACGGTGGTGGAACCGATGCAGACCGGGCTTGGCGGGGACATGTTCGCGCTTCTTTATAACCAGAAAAATAAAAAGGTGGAGGCCCTAAACGGCAGCGGCCGCGCGCCGCAAAAAGCCACCCGGGAGTTTTACCGTTCCAAAGGATTCTCGTCGATGCCTAAGAGAGGCATCCTTTCGGTCACAACGCCCGGAACCGTCGATGGCTGGGCCGAAATTCTCGAGAAACACGGGACCATGACGTTCGCACAAGTTTTGGAGCCCGCGATTGAGTATGCGGAAAAAGGGTTCCCGGTTTCCGAAATCATCAGCAACCAGTGGAAGCGCGAGGAAGCATTGCTGCGCGCTACATCGGCTGCAAGCGAAACGTTTTTGCTTGATGGGCGAGCGCCGCGAGAAGGCGAGCTGTTCGTCAACCCGCGCCTGGCAGCGACATTGAAAGCGATCGCTGCTGGCGGCCGCGATGCTTTTTATAGAGGAGAAATCGCCCGCAAAATCGCTGCTTATATGGAGGAGCACGGCGGACTGCTCACGCATGACGACTTGGCGAGCCATTCCTCCACATGGGTCGAGCCGGTCAGCGTAACATACAAAGGCCATCGCGTTTACCAGCTCCCGCCGAACGGGCAAGGCGTGGTCATGCTCAACATTTTGAACATCATGGAGCAGTTCGACCTGTCATCCATGCCGCACAATTCCGCTGACTATGTGCATGTTCTGGCGGAAGCGACAAAGCTGGCGCTCGCAGACCGCGATCATTTCATCTGTGATCCGGCGTTTTCCGCCATTCCGCTGGATCAGCTCCTCAGCAAGGAATACGCCGCAGCGCGCAGCCAGCTCATCTCCATGGATCGCGTCATCAAAGAAACCGGTCCCGGGCTGGAGATGAAATCCGATACCGTCTATTTCACGGTCGTAGACAAGGACCGCAACGCGATTTCCTTTATCAACAGCGTTTTTGACGGCTTTGGCTCCGGCATCGTGGCTGGGGACACCGGGATTGCCCTGCAAAACCGCGGTTCCGGCTTTTCGCTCGAGGAAGGGCATCTCAACCAATTGGAGCCCGGCAAGCGGCCGCTCCACACCATCATTCCGGCGATGGTCACAAAAGATGACCAACCGTTTTTGTCCTATGGCGTCATGGGCGGCGACATGCAGACCCAAGGACAAGTCCAGGTGCTGCTAAATCTGCTTGCGTACGGCATGAACATTCAGGAGGCGGGCGAAGCGCCGCGCATGCGCTACCTGCACCAGAACCATGAGCTTGCGCTTGAAAGCGAGTTCGCCGGAAGCGTCCGGTACGGCTTGATCGAAAAAGGACATAAGGTCGTATCGTTGGTCGACTGCTTCGGCGGCTTTCAAGGCATCCTGATCGATCCGGCGACCGGCATGCTGCAAGGCGGCTCGGACCCACGAAAAGATGGGTGCGCGATCGGGTATTGACAGGCATAACATGAAAAAAGAATGTGCTGGCAACGTCGGGAAACCATCCCGTTCTTGCAGCACATTCTTTGCTTTTACACGACCTCGATGCTCGGCTCAACCGTTACCGCCACATTGCCGCGCAATGCTTTGGAAATCATGCACGCCTGTTCGGCGCGATGTGTCGCTTGCTCCGCTTGTTTCACCTGCTCCTCGTCCGCATCCGCGAGCAGCAGATGCGGGCGATGGATGATTTGTTGGAAGCTTTGTTTGCCGCCTTCCACGACGACGATCCCCTCCGACTGAAGCGTGAGCGATTTCACCGTGAGCGTACGCCTCTGCAAAATGGCGGCGAGCGTGATCAGGTAACAGTTCATCGCTGCACCGATCAAAAGTTCCTCCGGATTGGTGCCAACTCCTGGCCCATTCATTTCGCTCGGAACGGAAATCGCCGTTTTCAGCCCTTTGCCACTCAATGTGCCCGTACCAGACAGGCCGCCTTCCCATGTCGCCTTCAGTTGAAACCGATGTTCCTCCATGTCCTCACCCTCAACCTTTTTCTCCAGTTTACTCTTCCTTGCGAGGTTGCTCAACGCCTGATTGAGGAGGAACAGCGCTCTTTGCTTCCTTTGGCTGCCGTGCAGGCTCCTCCGGGTGTTTTCCCTGTGCGGCCGCTTCCGCCGCGTTCGGTTGTTTCATGAATCGCCCGATCATCTCGTTCACGTCCAAACCGGAAACATCTTTGAGCATTTCCGGCAGTTGGGACATCAGCTTCGTCACATTGGTGCTCAACCGATTGACGCCGTCGCCTTGCCCGTTGCCCGTGTCGATGATCGTCACCTTGTCGATCGCCTTCATCGGTTCTGCCACTTTCGCAGCCAGCTCCGGCAGCATCTTCGCCACGATATCGAGGACCGCCGCCTGCCCGAATTTCTCGAACGCTTCGGCCAGCTTCTCTTTCCCTTCCGCTTCCGCCTCCAGCTTGAGCCGCGTTACCTCGGCCTCAGCCGTACCTTTGGCTTTTTCGGCTTCGGCGATCGCCAAACCGTCCAGCCGCTTTTGCTCCGCTTTTGCTTTCGCTTCCGCTTCAATGCTGTATTTCAAAGCGTCCGCTTCCCGCATTTTTCTCGCTTTTTCCGCTTCCGCCGCCTGCTCGACCGCATAGCGTTCCGCATCCGCTTTCTTTTTCACTTCCGCATCGAATTGACGCTCGCGGCGCAAAATTTCTCGCTCTTCCAGCTCGATCTGCTTTTGCTTGCGCACGATGTCAATCTTCATTTCTTCCTCGGTGACCTGCTGCTTGGATACGGCCTCCTGCAGCTTGTAAGCCTGGTCCGCTGTCGCCCTCGCCCGATCCTGCTCTTGCTTGAACTCCGCCACCTTCAACTCTTTGTCCTTTTCTGCTTCAGCGATGTTCGTCTCTTTCAACAGCTCCGCCTTTTTCGCCTCTTCCTCTGCCTTGGCCTGACTGATCCGCGCTTCCTTGTCCGCTTCCGCCTGCGAAATCGTCGCATCGCGCTTCACAGCGGCGATTTGCGGAATCCCCAACGCCGCGAGATAGCCGTTTTTGTCGCGAACATCTTTGATGGTGAAGCTGACGACGGTCAGCCCCATCTTTTTCAAGTCTTTTGCGGCAACGCCCTGTACCTCTTGGGCAAAGCGCTCGCGATTTTTGTAGATTTCCTCGACGGTCATGCTGCCCAGGATCGCGCGCAGGTAACCTTCAAGCACTTCCTGCGCTTCCGCCTTCAGCGCGTCGTTTGATTTGCCCATGAACTGCTCCGCTGCGGTCGCGATGTCTTCGATCGAGCCGCCGACCTTGATGATCGCCGTCCCGTCCGCCATTACCGGCACGCCTTGTTCGGTATAGACTTCCGGCGTCGACACGTCCAGCTTGTGCGACAGCAGGCTCAAGAAATTGGCTTGCTGGAAAATCGGGAGAATAAACGTACCGCCGCCGCGCACGATCTTCATCTTGCGGCCCGATTCGTCAGACAGCACATTTTTTGTCCCGAGATAGCTTCCGGTGACAATCATCGCTTCATCGGCTCCGACGGTTTTGTATCGTGCCCAAAAAGCGATCCCGATAACAACGAATATTGCAACGATTGCGACTAACACGACCAGCGTTACCGGCTCAAAATTCATGCAACCACCTCATTTTTTTATTGATATGGCACTACGTACAGCACATTTTCTTTTACCTCGACCACGACGATTCGCGCGCCTTCGGCAATCGTCTCCTGCTCGAAGCTCGCCGCGATGTGATTCGTCACACCATTCACCATCGGGATCAACACTTCGCCATAGCCTGTCGCCGGAACGGTCACCAGCACGTCGCCGATTTTGCCCTGCAGCTCGTTCATGGAGTATCCGGTCGAAGCCTCCGCATTCTTCATCGGCTGAATCCACAGGAAATACGAGGCGATCGCCACCGCCACGCCGCCCAAAGCGGCCAACAAATACACAATCCCCGGCGAAAAACCGCTGAAACGCCACAGAAGAAAACCTAACCCGCCGAATGCTGCGGTTCCGCTTACCCACATGAGCGGGTGTAGCAGAGGTATCTCGACATGGCCGAAACCGTGCAGGGAGATGTCCGCGGCAAACAGCACAAAGAGGGAATAAATCAGTCCGAATCCCAAACAGCCGAGAAACAACCATTCCTGCCAGACCATCCAACAGCCTCCTTTCCAGTTAGTTATTTCCATTAGGTAATACGAGTTGGGGGTGGGGAAAGTTTCGACAATTTTCCTATTTTGTGGGCTGCTGGTGGGCTTTGGCTGTCGATCGGGGATTTTTGAAAAAAACGGCACTCCGCTCTTACAATGCCTACTGGGGGTCGGGGAGTGGCAGGCATTGTAAAGGCTGCGTGCCGTTTTTTTCAAAAATCCCTTCGCTGCGGGGGAAGGACACCATTTGCTTAGATTGGAAAAAATAAAAAAACCCCTATGTCAAAAGCTCTCATAAGCCTGGACATGGGGAACATGATCATCTCTTTTAGCAAGCGGATTCTGATAGTTTCATTATCAGCAATCTAAAAGCGCTTCAACTGCTGCGGCTTGCCGTACGTACCGATGCGCCACAGCCACTCTACGGGGCCGAACCGGTAATGCGCGAGCCACAGGCGGGCACACCATAGCTGCACGGCGAACAAGATGAGACATAGAATCGTTCCGGTCACTAGCGTCAGCTCTGCGCCAGCCAGCTGAAAGCATGCTACAAGCGCCGTCCAGGCTAGCGTCTGCGTCAAATATGTGGTGATCGCCAGCTTGCCGATCCTGGCAAACATTGCAAAGCGCTTTTGCCAGGCAGGGTGCTCTAGCAGAAGCATGAGGGTGGTTACATAGAACAGCGCCAATGTTTTCCCGCTGAAAAACACCCATGCAAAGGCCGCATTCGTGCCGTACGATTCGCTTTTGAAAAAGGCGAGGAGAATCAGGAACCAGGAGGGAAGCGTGGCGATGAGGCCGGCTATCTGTAGTACGCGTAAGGGGCGGCGGAAGCGGTCGATTTGCGTGAACACCTGTTTTTTGCCGCAGTATAGGCCCAGCAGGAACAGCCCGAGAATTTCGGGAAGCAGTTGTGGTGCCGCACTGATTTCGTTTCCGAATACATACCAGATCGTATCCCATCCATTTTGCCAAAATCCTGCTTTGTTCGACGGCATTCCGCTCGCGCCCCCGACATCCAGATTCATCATCGCGAGAACGACCACCGGCAGCATGGAAAACGCCAGCAAGCCGATCGCCATCCCCAACACGCTGCCCTCGCGCTTGCGGTAAAACGGGAGCAGAAAAAATCCGATCGCCGCATACAAATGCAAAATGTCCCCGCGAAAAAACAGCAGATGGACAACGCCAAACAAAAACAGGACCAGCAGACGACGCGAGAACAGCAGGTTTACCTGTTCCCCGCGCTTACCCGCCCGATCCATGAATACCCAAAAGCCGACCCCGAACAAAAAGCTGAAGATCGTATAAAATTTGGTCTGCACAAACAGGTCAAAAAACAGGCGCACATACGCGTCCGCGCCTGTAAAACGGGGTGGCATGTACGCATACTCCGGCATGTTCACCAGCAGGATGCCGAGCAATGCCACACCGCGTATCACATCAAGGGAATAGATTCGTTCTTGCTCGGAAATGGAGGGCTGCACGCGTGATCAGTCCTTTTCGCTCATGATGGAATCCGCCTCGATGGCCGATGCGCGGAAAAAGTCGATGGAATTCACCTCACGCTGGACGAACAGCGCCTCCAGCGCGTCCGGACCATGTGCCTGCAAATACTCGTATTCGCTAGGCGAAATGGCATGCAGCATCAAAAAGCGAACCACTTTTTGTCCATCGGTAAAATGGCTGAAACTCTCTTCTTCAAACAGCGGATGGCTGGCGTACAGATAAGTGAGTGCAGAACCTGGCACAATCGGGCCTTGCAGAGCAAAGGCGAGTCCCGGCTGCAGGCTGCGCCCTGTTTGGACAAACCGGCTGCTTGCCTGTGCCGCGACGTGAGCCAGATGGACGGCAAGCCCCGTTTCCCGCTCTGCGGAGTACAGGATCAATTCCACGCCGCCGCTCATCGATAGACCGCAGGTGGCGCTCACCCAAAAAGCCCGTTTGCCGACAGGCGGGAACTGCAGCACCGCGAATTTGCCCTCCTCCGTCTCCTCTTCCACCGCGATCTGCGCTTCTGTATGGAAATAGCTCCTGTAATGAGTGACAATCTCTTCCGGAAGCGACCGTTCCTGCTCCGGTTGGGCAACAACCGATGCTTTTTCCTCGTGCTCGCCCCGCTCTCGCACTGCTCCTTCGCTACGCTGCGCCGCTTCTTTTTGATTGGCGTCTAGCGCATCGTTGGCCTCGCGCTGCATAGGGACGTGCTGGCCCGGAGCGGATGTGTCGTTTCTCCGCTTTTGCCATTTTATCGTGTAGTAAATCATCGCAATCGCAAACAAAATCATGATGACAATATGTGCCGCAGTCAAAATCAAAAACCTCCACGTTGTTCGACCATTTCTTTTCATCATACCACAAGCTGGCGTCGGCTGCTTTCCCCAACGCACAACAGGGTGCCGCTGCCGGGGAATGTGCTTCCTCGCAGCCATGGATGGATCGCAAAAAAAGCAATACCGCATGCGCTGCTCAAACGCTCGCGGTATTGCTTGTAAAGTAGTTCTGGTTAAAACGCCCAGTTTCCGCTGCGGAAGATCGGCTCCAGTTTCCCGTCGGCCGTCTCGCCATCGATGTCCATCTCTGCCGATCCGATCATGAAATCGACATGGCTCAAGCTTTCGTTGAGACCGCGCTTTTGCAGCTCCTCTTCGCTCATGTCAGCGCCGCCTTCCAGGCAAATCGGGTACGCCCGGCCAATCGCCAAATGGTTCGAGGCGTTTTCATCGAACAGGGTGTTGTAAAAGATTGTATTGGACTGCGAAATCGGCGATTGGTGCGGCACCAGCGCTACCTCCCCTAAATAATGGGAGCCTTCATCCATATCGACCAAACGCTGCAGCGCCTCTTGGCCCGCTTCCGCCGTAAAGGAAACGATCCGGCCTTTTTCAAAGGTGATGCTGAAGTTCTCGATCAGATTGCCCTGGTAGCTAAGCGGCTTCGTGCTTTTGACGACACCGTTGACCCCTTCGCGGAACGGAGCCGTAAACACTTCCTCGGTCGGCATGTTTGCCGTGAAGTTCACGCCATCTTTGTTTACGCTGCCGCCCCCGATCCACAGGTGACCTTCAGGCAGCTGGATGGTCAGATCGGTTCCCGGCGCCTTGTAATGCAGCGCACGGTATTTTTTTTCGTTCAAATGGGTGACCTTGGCGCGAAGCGTCGCCTTATGCTCCTTCCAGGCCGCAATCGGATCGTCCAAATCGCAGCGGGTCGCCTTGAAAATCGCATTCCACAAAGCAGGGATGCGTTCGGCTTCCGGCAGATCAGGGAAAACGAGGGCCGCCCAAGCAGCAGATGGCGCTGAAATCACCGTCCAGCTCACCTGGTCCGACATGGTATAATTCCGATACTTCTCCATCGCCTTCCCCGCCACCCGATTGGCTGTCGCAATCCGCTTGGAATCGACGCCCTTCAGCAGGTTAGGGTTGGAAGCGACGATGGACAAAAACGCCGCACCATTCTCCGCCATCTCCTCAAAGCCTTTGGCACGCCACATCGGGAACTCCTCGAACGCTTCGTCTGGCGCCAGATCGTACCGCAACCGCGTCAGCTCGTCATCATTCCACTCAAAATGCACATGCTTCGCTCCCGCCTCATACGCTTTACGAGCGATTTTGCGCACCAGCTCGGCGGAGCCGATCGCTGCGCTCACGACGAGCGTTTGTCCTGGCTGGATGTTTACCCCTACTTTGACAACCAATTCGGCATAACGGTCTAACATTGTTTCGAATGAATTCATATCTGATTCCTCCTTTGTGCGATTTTTTGCTGTGTTATCATGTGATGTTTATGTAGGTTCCTCGATTTATTTTGGTAAAAAATATTCTATTGGATGATTCGCTAGTAAGGTTCGTAAATCCTTCCTCACATATAAGACCACACTCTAGTTTATCCTTCACACTTGCAAATTAGTGCTGTACGTCCACTCATTCAATAGGGAAACAAAATAAAAAACCCCACCGTAATGGTGAGGTTAAAAGACGGAGTAGAATTGTGTCCATGCTTAGTTCGCTACATTTTTGGCAATCGTAATCTCGCCGACAGGAGGAATGGTAATCATGTAGTCAACAAACTGGAAATAACCTGTTGCAGATATGATCATCAAAGAAAGCGAAATTGTGCCACCTATTCCGGGATTTCGGTTAGTAATGGTCGCGGTGTTTTCCGGCGTTCCGGTTGCAATATTCACATATGCGGATGGGGCGTAGCCTGCAAAAGTATAGGTTATGCCCGAAGTGGCCGCAGGCGCATGTAATTGCGGATTCAAGTCAGCCGGATTATCTGAAGTTACAGACCCATCCGTCAACAACGCCACAGCATTGACCACGTCGATCATCCCGGCGATATCGTCCGCTGTATCTAACATGAACATTCCGCCAGCATCCTCAATCGCACTGCGGTACAACGCCTCGTTTTGCGGAATTGCGGTTGCAAGCCCCGTCGCTTCATTCAACTGAGCCACGGTTATCGTGTTGCTTTGCCCTGTTGCTGCATCCACCGCCATAATCGCGACGACTTTATTGACGCCTGCCTGGATTTCCTGGCTGGTCAACGGTGCACCTTTTTCTTGGTATTCGGCAGCTACCTCCAGCTCGACTTCAGCCAAATTATCTTCCGTCACTCCCGTAATACCGGCATCGGCAAATACCGTTTCATCTACGGTCCATGGACCTGTGGAAGCCTCATTGTTAATCCTTGTCAAACTGTTTACACCGCTATTCTCGTCTTATCCCTTCCGGATTATCACGAGCCTACACCGTGCGGGCGCCTTTCAGCGCACACGGCGTTCCATCAGCCGTTGCATCTCAATCCTCCTGTTGTTCTGACTCGCTTATTTCCCCAAAAGAAGTGTAGCAAACAGCCACTAAACAAATTCTGAACAATAAAAAATATTTGTAAATGTCTGTAAATGCTTACACTTATCCTCTATTCTCTGAATAAAAAAAGAAACACGCCGCTACGGAACCGACGTGTTTCTTCCTCCCTAATGACCGGTCAGTGACGCAAGACCGACCTGCTCAACCAGCCGTTTGCTTTCTTGATTCAGGTTGCCGATCGTCACTTTTTTATCGAGCTGCTCATATTTGCGAACGATTTTGGTAATCGCCTTCACCGCCGAATGATCCCACACATGCGACGAACCAAAGTCAATCGTGACCGAATCCGGGTCATTTTTGTAGTCAAACAAATCAACAAAATGAATCATCATCCCGAAAAAGAGTCGCCCCGAAATCCGGTACACCTTCGCTCCATCGCCATCAACTTCCCCATGTGCCCTGATTTTCGCCGATTTCCACTCAAAGACAAGCGCACTCATCCCGACTCCGGCTACAACGCCGATCGCCATATCGGATGTAGCCACGACAGCGAGCGCAAGCGAATGCGGCAGCAAAAACCATAGCGCTTCTAACGACAAGGTGATGTCGGGAATGTGGAAAAACGGCAATGTTTGCGTGATCTCCCCCATGTCCCCTACTGTGCACAGATCCAGATTCATCGAGATGGACAGGAGCGTCATCATGATAATGGCCACCGACGCAGAAGGAACAGCCTTGGTCAGCAGCGGGAACAAATACACGACCGCAAGCGTTCCGGCAACCATCAGGTACATTTGCCAGCCTGCTCCTGCGAAATTGGGCAGCTGCAACGTAACCAGTTTACCCGTCGATATGTTATGACAATTTCACCCGATAACGCTCACTTACCATCGCAGTGACATCGTCAATGAGCCGTGGCATTAACCGCAGTCTCCGGTGTTCCCCTTGCTGATCATACTGAGTAAACATGGAATACGGTACCTGATGCTTTGCCGTATCGCGTCATTCAATTACGTGACATTGCATTCCTTATCAGAGCGTAGACAAAGCAAAAAGGCAGGGAAAAATCCCTGCCTTCTGCGAACGAAAGTAAATATAGCGAAAGTTGAAACGAACGGAAGCTATCAACGAAAGAGTTGCTAGCGAATGTATTTCTTATTTTACCAATCCTAGCCAATATGTCAAGGACTATTCTGTACCACTTGCCGCTTGACTGACTCCTTCCTTAACCTCAGCAACTGCCACTTGAGATGCATCACTGATTTTGGCCAAACCATTGGCAGTTAACTTATTGCTCGCCTTATTACTTGTTTGCTTTGTTGCGCGGTGATAATACTCTTTAGGCTGTTTTTCTATCAATTTTTCCACTTCGAGTCGTTCAATCAACTGGCTTCCTGTGTCTTGTGGGATGCCAAGTTCCTTTTGGAACAGATCTTTTAACGCTGGATCACCAAGGAATTTAGAGTTGTCCGTTATAAATTTGTCCGTCCATCCTTTGATAGCTTTGAGAGCTGGCTCGATTAATGAATCAAGGTCATACTCTTTTGCTTCGATCCCCAGGAAATCAAGGAGATCTACATAATGATGAGCATAACGATTCATGTCGAACTGTTTGGATGTTGCTGAAGAAATGGAATAGAGTTCAACACGCTTCCCTTTATACATCAGTCTGCTCATAATAGGGATCATGTCGCTGTCTGCCGTTACAAACACAAAGCAAGAGATATTCGGATTTTCATTGCAAAGTTCGATTGCATCCAGGCACAATTCTATGTCAGATGAGTTTTTCCGACCTTGCTCTTTCTTCCCGTTTGCATACACGTGCCGAATCTGAATGCGCTTTTTCTGAAGGCTAGTCAAGTTTGACTTTATTTGCTCATAATCTGCGTACGCTTTGAAAACACGTATGTTATCCCGGTTGTATGTAGCAGTTAATTTTTCAAACAGATTTTTGGACTCGTCAGAGCAATCCGGATCATGCATGTAACCCTTGGTTAGTGTCCAATAAACATTGTCATAATCAACGAATATTGCGACATTGTCATACATGGAACTCTGGTTAAACTGCCTGATCCCATTAAATAAAGGCGCAATTAATGATTGCTGCATAGCATCTGACATAATGCTTTGAATTTCTGCGGCAGCAAGTTCATTGCATTGCGCCATAGTGGGCATTTGGACAACAGGAGATTGAGTTTTCCCAGTATCTCTCACAGCATTTCACCACCAATAGACGAATTTAAGGTTAGGGCTTTCTTCTTAGAGGATACCATTCAATTCCATTTCAGTCATCCAAAGTATCAGAATATTAGTCTAAAACTTCCGATTGCCTCCTCCCACTGTAAAAGCGTTACATCGTACCACCGCAGAAGGGCTCTGCGCAATCTAATAAGAAAATCGTTTCTTTAGATTTCCCTAGCAAAAGATCCTCCGAAATTTTGGGAGGGTTACAAAACAAAGTCGCTCGGCGACCGGAATGGTTTCCCTTATGGGTGGGTTCGATCCATCAACACGACGGCCGCTGGCTGCGGACCAAAGAGGTTTGTAAACGTG
Source organism: Brevibacillus fluminis (assembly GCF_052072235.1). GTDB lineage: Bacteria > Bacillota > Bacilli > Brevibacillales > Brevibacillaceae > Brevibacillus_D > Brevibacillus_D fluminis_A. The sequence goes on from NZ_CM125436.1 coordinate 4,958,266, forward strand.
CTAAGCTCCCCTCACGCCCTAAGGCATACCCATGCCGTCCATTTGCTTGAAGCCGGTGCAAATATAAAATACGTGTCCGAGCGACTTGGCCACGCGAGCGTCAAAGTCACTGCAGACACGTATTTACATGTTACCAAGAAAATTGAGGACGAATCTCTATCCCTTTACGAGCGATACGTCAAAATTTAGGGGGCAAAATGGGGGCAAGCCCATTTTAGAAGCCCGGAAACCCTTGTGGCGCAAGGGTTAACCGATACTTCCTTCCATCTCAAACTTAATCAACCGGTTCATCTCCACCGCATACTCCATCGGCAGCTCTTTCGTGAACGGCTCGATGAAGCCCATGACGATCATTTCTGTTGCTTGCGCTTCGGTCAGGCCGCGGCTCATCAGGTAGAACAGCTGATCCTCGGAAACTTTGGAAACCGTCGCTTCATGCTCCAGCGTGATGTTGTCGTTCATGATCTCGTTGTACGGAATCGTATCGGACGTGGATTTGTTATCCAGAATCAAGGTATCGCACTTGATGTTGGACTTGGAGCCTTCCGATTTACGACCGAACTGCGCGAGACCGCGGTAGGTTACTTTACCGCCGTCACGGGACAGCGATTTGGAAATGATGGTGGACGTGCAATCTGGCGCCAGGTGAACCATTTTCGCACCTGCATCCTGATGCTGTCCTTTACCTGCTACCGCGATGGACAATACAGTCCCTTTTGCGCGTGGTCCTTTCATGATGACCGCAGGATATTTCATCGTCAGCTTGGAACCGATGTTGCCATCGATCCATTCCATGGTTGCGTCAGCATACGCAACGGCACGCTTGGTGACCAGGTTGTATACGTTCGCGGACCAGTTTTGGATCGTGGTGTACCGGCAGCGCGCGCGGTCTTTTACGATGATTTCCACAACTGCGGAGTGCAGCGAGTCCGTGCTGTAGATCGGCGCTGTACAGCCTTCTACATAGTGAACGAACGAATCGTCGTCACAGATGATCAGCGTACGCTCGAATTGGCCCATGTTTTCCGAGTTGATGCGGAAGTAGGCTTGCAGCGGAGTTTCCACTTTTACGCCTTTTGGCACGTAGATGAACGAACCGCCGGACCATACTGCCGAGTTCAGCGCTGCGAATTTGTTATCTGCAGGCGGAATGACGGTCGCGAAGTATTCTTTCACGATGTCTGGGTACAGCTTCACTGCAGAATCCATGTCGCAGAACAAAACGCCCAGTTTTTCCAAATCTTCCTGCATGTTGTGGTAGACAACCTCAGACTCGTACTGAGCGGATACCCCTGCGAGGAATTTTTGCTCGGCTTCCGGAATACCCAGCTTGTCAAAGGTAGCCTTGATTTCATCCGGTACTTCATCCCAGCTGCGTCCCGCTTTTTCGGACGGCTTGACGTAGTAGGTGATGTCATCGAAGTTCAGTTCATCAAGATTGCCGCCCCATTTTGGCATCGGCAGGCTGTAGAAAGTCTCCAGCGATTTGAGGCGGAATTCGAGCATCCATGCTGGCTCTTCCTTAATTTTGGAAATCTCCTCGACGATTTCGCGCGTCAAACCTTTTTTCGTCCGGAAAATCGATACGTCCTTATCATGGAAACCGTATTGGTAATCCTGTAATTCAGGGGCTTTTTTCGCCATGGTACTCACTCCTTTTTCTTGTTGATCTTAAAAGAAAACCGTACGCTATGATTGCTCGCCTTGCTTGATTCCTTGCTCCAACGCTTTCCAGGCCAGCGTTGCGCATTTGATGCGCGCAGGAAACTTGGCTACGCCGGACAACGCTTCGATGTCACCCAGATCGAGCGAATCGTCGACCGGCTTGCCCTGCATCAGATCCGAAAACACCTGTGCCAGGTGGAGGGCTTCTTCTGCCGTCTTGCCTTTGACGACCTCGGTCATCATCGATGCGGACGACATGCTGATCGAACAGCCTTCCCCGAGGAACTTGGCGTCGGTGACCTTCCCGTCCTCCAGCTTGAGTGACAGCGAGATGCTGTCACCGCAGGTTGGATTGTTCAGGTTGATGGTCAAGCCTTCCGCTTCTTCCAGCTTGCCTTTGTTGCGCGGCTTTTGGTAATGGTCCATTATGACACGACGATAGAGATCATCAAGAGAAGACATTGCTAAAATACTCCTTCGCCTTTTTCAACCCGGCGACAAGCGCATCCACGTCTTCTTCCGTGTTGTACAGGTAGAAGCTGGCGCGTGCGGATGCCGTCACTTGCAGGTGGCGCATCAATGGCTGCGCGCAGTGATGGCCGGCACGAACAGCGATTCCGTAGCTGTCAAGCACCGTTGCCAAGTCATGCGGATGCACGTTCTCGACGTTGAAAGTAATGAGGCTGGAACGGTCGACGGTCGGTCCGTAAATCGAAACGCCGCCAATCGCTTGCATTTGCTCCAGCGCGTATTTCACCAGTTGTTTTTCATGACGCTCGATATTTTCCAGGCCGATCTGCTCCAAAAAGTCGATCGCTGCCCCAAGTCCGACGGCGCCTGCGATAATCGGCGTGCCGCCTTCGAATTTATACGGCAGCTCTTTCCACGTGGAGTCTTCCAGATAGACGAAATCGATCATTTCGCCGCCGAATTCGATCGGCTCCATGTTTTCCAGGAACTCGCGCTTTCCGTACAGGACACCGATTCCTGTCGGTCCGCACATTTTGTGACCGGAGAACGCGTAGAAGTCGCAATCCAGATCTTGCACATCGACCTTTTGGTGCGGCGCGCTCTGGGCGCCGTCGACGACGAGAATACCGCCGTGCTGGTGCACGATTTGCGCGATTTCCTTGATCGGGGTCGTATCGCCCAGGACGTTGGAGATATGGTGGATCGCTACGATCTTGGTCTTGTCGGTCACCGTCGCTTTGACCGCTTCGATCGTCACCGTTCCATCCTCGGCCAGCGGGATGAACTTGAACGTTGCACCCGTCGCTTTCGCTGCTTGCTGCCAAGGAATGAAATTGCTGTGATGCTCCACCACCGTCGTGACGATCTCGTCGCCCGGCTTCAGGTTGGCGCGAGCATAGCTCGATGCCACCAGATTCAGCGCCGTGGTCGTGCCGCGCGTGTAAATGATCTCGGCGGTCTCACGGGCGTTGATGAACGCGCGGATTTTTTCCCGCGCGCCTTCGAACTCGTCCGTCGCCTTGTTGCCGAGCGTATGAACACCGCGATGCACGTTCGCGTTTTGCGTTTTATAGTATGTGTTTAACACATCGATTACTTGAATCGGTTTTTGAGAAGAGGCCGCGCTGTCGAGATAAACGAGCGGATGCCCATTCACCTGCTCCTTCAAGATTGGAAAAAGCTCGCGGATTTCCTTGGCGTTCATTTAGCCCAGCTTCCTTTCGAGCGCTTGGCGAACGCGGTTTCTCACTTCTTCCACCGGAATTTGGGAAATAACCGTATCCAGGAAGCCGATGATGATCAACCGTTCCGCTGCTCTGCGCGTAATACCACGCGACATCAGGTAGTAGATGCTCTCTTCGCTGACGCGTCCAACCGATGCGGCATGGCCTGCTTTCACGTCATCTTCGTCAATCAACAGAATCGGGTTGGCGTCGCCGCGCGCTTTTTCGGAAAGCATCAGGATGTTGTTTGCCTGCTCACCGTTTGCTTTGGTGGCGCCTTTTTCAATCTTGGTGATCCCGTTAAGGATCGTAACCGCTTCGTCGGTCATAACCGCTTTGCTCACCATTTCGGACTCGGAGTTGAGGCCGTAGTGCTGAACCATCGAGGTGATGTTTTGACGCTGCGCGCCGCGACCGATGGAAACGCATTTCGTATCCGCATTGGACCCGTTGCCTTTCAGCAGCGTGGTGTTGTTGGTCACGGTGTTGCCATCGTTCATTTCGCCCAAAATCCATTCCATTTTGCCATCGCGATCGACAACCGCGCGGCGGAAGGAATAGTCATGCACGCCATCGCACAGGGAGCGCACGGATGCGACCTGCACGGTTGCGCCTGCGCCGACGAATACTTCCACGACGCTGTTTGCTACCATTTGCGTGCCTGTTCCAGATACGAAAGAATCGACATACGTCACTTTGCTGTTCGCTTCCGCTACGATGAGCACATGCGGAGCGACCAGGGAGTGATCCCCTGCCACTTCATAGACAGCCTGTACCGGAACGGCAAGCTCTACATTCCGTGGAACGTAGAGGAATACCCCGCCATTCATCACAGCTGCATGGAGCGCAGCAACTTTGTGCTCGTCGGCAGGAATCGCCGTGAACAAATATTTTTCCACCAGGTCGCCGTGTTTCGCCAATGCCGTAGCGAGGTCTGTGAAAATGACGCCTTGCGCGGAAAGCTCTTCTGTTGCCGCAAAAAATACGGTGGACGCATTTTTTTGCACCAGCAGGTTTTTCACGTTTGCGGCATCGATTTGCTCAACAACCACGGAATCAAGCTGATCCGCAGCAGCGACTTTCGCTTCTGTGACAAAAGGATTGAACTGATCGATGTTCCATTTGTCGATCTTGGTTTTTTCCAGGTGCGGCAGTGCCAGTGTGCCGGAAGCATCAAAGGCTGCCAGTCGTTTATTCAATGCCCATTCGGGCTCGTTGTTTGCTTTTGAGTAAGCGGTAATCGCTTCACGCCCGAAGCGGAGCTGTACATCTACAGTCATCGTTTGCTCCTCCCTTCTTTACGCGCCAGCGTTTACAGTTTCGTCTACGATTCCAAGCTCTTCTTTTACCCAGTCATAGCCTTCCGCTTCCAAACGCTCGGCAAGCTCAGGTCCGCCGGATTTCACGATACGGCCTTGCATCATAACGTGTACGAAATCAGGCTTCACGTAGTTGAGCAGACGTTGGTAGTGCGTGATGATCAAAAAGCCGCGATCAGGCGAGCGCATTTCGTTCACGCCGTTCGCTACGATTTTAAGCGCGTCGATATCGAGACCGGAGTCGATCTCATCCAAAATACAGATGCTTGGCTCGATCATCATCATTTGCAGAATCTCATTGCGCTTTTTCTCACCGCCGGAGAAGCCTTCGTTCAGGTAACGATGGGAGAAAGATTGATCCATTTCCAAAATGCCCATCTTTTTGTCGACTTCACGGATGAATTTCATCAGGGAGATTTCGTTGCCTTCTTCACGGCGCGCATTGATTGCGGAGCGCAGGAAGTCGGAGTTGGTCACACCGCTGATTTCGGATGGGTATTGCATCGCCAGGAACAGACCTGCGCGCGCACGCTCGTCAACTGCCATTTCCAATACGTCTTCGCCGTTGAGCGAAACAGAGCCTTCAGTCACTTCGTATTTCGGATGGCCCATCAAAGTGGATGCGAGGGTAGATTTACCCGTACCGTTTGGACCCATGATGGCATGAACTTCGCCACCCTTGATTTCCAGCGAAAGACCTTTCAAAATTTCCTTGTCCTCAATTTTCGCACGCAGATTGTTTATTTGCAGATGTGGTACACTCATCGAACATTTCCCTCCGTTTTCGTTCTTCTAACATTCTCATTCCATTCTCAATTACCATTTTATAATAAGAATAATTATAAAGCAAGGTTGGAACTATATCTGTATTTTTTAAATGTTTATGTTTAGTATATAGTAGCAATCTTGAGGCTAGACGTGAGGAATGGATGCGAAAAAGGCTACAGCCGCTTGCGTTCTCCAGCACATTTCGATTCACGTTGCACACGCTGTGAATGGTATGATGAAGCTGGAGGTGGATCACATGGAAAAAATTTTAGTGTTGGGCGGCACTCGTTTTTTCGGCAAACGATTGGTACATAAACTGCTTGAATCCGGCGCGGATGTAACCGTCGCGACCAGAGGTCTCACAGCCGATCCGTTCGGGCAAAACGTCAAGCGGCTGGTCATCGACCGGGACGACGCGCGCTCCCTTCAAGATGCCGCCAGGACGCAAGATTGGGACATCGTCTACGACAACATTTGCTATTCTGCTCAAAATGCTTTGGACGCAAACGCTGCTTTCGACGGGCGAGTCGGGCGCTATTTGTTGACCTCGACGCTGTCGGTTTACGACTTTGGGCCGAAAGCTTTGGAAGAAGCCGATTTCGCTCCACAGACGTACCCGATCGTCCCGGGAACACGCGCCGCTGTCACCTACCAGGAAGGCAAGCGTCAGGCAGAAGCTGTCTTTTTCCAGCAAGCGAACTTCCCCGTTGCAGCTGTCCGCTTTCCGATCGTTTTGGGCGAGGATGATTATACCAAACGGCTCCACGACCAGATCGAACGCGTATCCACAGGCAAGCTGATCGGCGTGCCCAATCCCGCTGCCCTGCTTTCCTTCATTTTGTCGGATGAAGCGGCCCGCTTTCTCTCCTGGTTGGCAAAAAGCGATCTGACCGGCCCCGTCAATGCTTGCTCGAACGGAAGCATCACCGTCGGGTCGCTCTTACACCTTATCGAAGAAGCGGTGGACAAACGGGCTGTGACCGCAGCAGAAACCGATGCAGCGGACATCTCGCCATTCGGCGTCCCCGACTCCTGGCACATGAGCACTGCCAAAGCAAAGCAAGCCGGCTTTCCCTTCAACGACTTGAACGATTGGCTGCCGCAGCTGGTGCAAAAGCTGGCCAACAACTGAGAACGATTCTCTTTTGCCCCATTCAAACAGAAAACCCGGGGAGTGTCAAAAAACTCCCTGGGTTTGTTTGTGCGATTGTTAGCTGTTCAAAATCTGCATCACGGCAGCTCGCTGCTGTTCGTACTCCTCGTCGGAGAGCACCGGCGAGAAGCCTTGCTGCGTGACTTCCTGGAGCAGATTGTGCCACGACTTGCAGCCTTTGTAGGACTCGTCGATCGGCAGTTCAAACGGTTTTGCCAGCTTGTATACGCGTGCGAACAAAATGTGCAGCGGCTGTTTTTTCTTCCAGTGCAGGCGGACGTCTGCAAAATTGTCGTTCCAGATATGGAATGGCGCCAGGGCACGCAGCTTTTGCTCGTCCATCAGCTCCACATCGTCCGTGATTTCCGCAAAGTATTCGATCTCTACGGTCGGCTTTTCGATGCTCCATCCTTCCAGCGTCGCATTCAGCAGCGCATGGTACTGCGGCTTCACCATCTCCGCATTTTGGTGCTCATATGTAGGATAGAGATAAAAGGTGTTGTTTTCAAGCTTAAATTCTCTCGTTTCCTCATACAATCCGCCTTTGCGGACCGTGATGATCTGTTTTCCTTCGCCCAATGCCTTGACGGCTACCGCCCATTCCTTCAATGACAAGGTGGAGACCGGTTGTTGTACAGTTGTCGGCATCGCACTCGCCCCTTTCCGTCGATTACATGTTGGCTCTAGTGTAGCAGAATTGCCCCCGGGTGCAAAGCTCCAGGCGCAATCGTCATCGGCTTGTCACCGTTTGCGCAGCTGCTCGATTTGGGCACGAGTCGGCATCGCGGGGATCGCTCCCATCTTTGTGGTAGACAGTGCGCCAGCCGCATTGGCGAAATCGACGATCTCAGCCAATTGTTCGACCTGGCAGGCCGACGGGTCGGAGAGTTGGAGCAGCCGATAGAGCACCGCTCCGCAAAAAGCATCCCCCGCGCCTGTCGTATCGACCGTCTTCACCGTATAGCCTGCCTGCATCCCCGTCTGCTCCCCAGCACGGAAATAACAGCCCTCTGCTCCAAGCGTGACAAAAACAACCCGGATGCCATACTTCTCATGCAGCCACAGCGTTCCTTCCGCAAGATCGCTGCATCCGGTCACGAATTCCAGCTCCTCGCGGGACACTTTCAAAACGTCCACATGCGGAAGACATGCCTCAATCTGCTCTTTGATCCGGTGAGGTTCTTTCCAGAGCGGGAGCCGGATATTGGGATCGAACGAAATCAGCGCTTTTTGCGCTTTTGCCAGCTGGATCGCCTTGTGCGTAGCAGAACGAGCCGGCTCCGCGGTCAACGAATTCGAGCTGAAATGAAAAAATCGAGCGTGCCCGAACCATTCTGTCCGAAGCTCGTCCGCGCGCAACAGCACATCGGCACCGGGATCGCGATAAAAGCTGAAGGAACGGTCGCCATCCGCCGCCAGATGCACAAAAGCCAACGTTGTCTGCGCTTCATCCGTCACTAACAGGCCAGACGTATCGATCCCCATGCCCTCCAGCACTTCTTGCAAAAAACGGCCGAATTGATCCGCCCCCACTTTGCCGATGAAGGCGGTTTTTCCCCCGAGCCGCGCGACAGCTGCCAGCACATTGGCAGGAGCGCCCCCTGGATTTGTTTCAAACAGCTGATTGCCTTTTTCCGATTTGCCTGCCGGCGTGAAATCGATCAGCAATTCGCCCAACGCGACGACCTCGCTCATCCTTGATTCCCCCATTTCATTACAAAAGAACCGTGCAGATACGGTTCTGCACGGTTGGTTGCTTGTGGTGTCGATTATGCTTTTGGTCCCGCTTCAGCGATCGCTTCTGCACCCGGGAACTTTTTGCTGAAGTTTTCTATGAACAACTGAGCCAGTTCTTTCGCCTGGTTGTCATATGCTGCCTTGTCTGCCCATGTGTTGCGCGGCAAGAGGACTTCTGCAGGAACGTCCGGGCAAGAAGTAGGCACTTGTACGCCAAACGTTGGGTCTGCAACGAACTCCGCTTTCTCCAGCTCGCCGTTCAAAGCAGCGGTTACCATCGCGCGCGTGTACGCCAGCTTCATGCGGCTTCCCACGCCGACAGGGCCACCCGTCCAGCCTGTGTTGACCAGATAAACGCGCGCATTGTGCTCATCGATCTTTTTCCCGAGCATTTCCGCATAGACAACCGGACGCAATGGCAGGAATGGGGAACCGAAGCAAGTGGAGAACTCGGCTTGCGGTTTTGTTACGCCGCGCTCTGTGCCCGCCATTTTGCTGGTGTAACCGGACAGGAAGTGGTACATCGCTTGCTCTTTGCTCAATTTGGAGATCGGCGGGATGACACCGGAGGAATCGGCGGTCAAGAAAATGATAACGCTTGGTTGACCGGCAACACCCGGAATAACCGCACCCGGGATCATTTCCACAGGATACGCCGCACGTGTGTTTTCTGTATATTTCGCGCTGTCGTAGTCCGCTTTGCGCGTATTTTCATCCACGACCACGTTTTCCAGTACCGTACCGAAATTGATGGCGTTCCAGATTTGCGGCTCGCCTTTTTCCGACAGATTGATGCATTTCGCGTAGCATCCGCCCTCGATGTTGAATACGCCGTTGTCAGACCAGCCATGCTCGTCGTCACCGATCAGATTGCGGTCAGGGTCAGCCGACAGCGTCGTTTTGCCTGTGCCGGAAAGACCGAAGAACAGAGCGACATCGCCATCTTTGCCGACGTTTGCCGAGCAGTGCATCGACAAAACATTTTGCTCAGGCAGGAGCAGGTTCATCACGCTGAAGATGGATTTTTTCATTTCGCCGGCGTATTCGGTTCCGCCGATCAGCACCACTTTTTGCTCAAAGCTCATGACGATGAACGTCTCGGAGTTGGTGCCGTGAACCGCAGGATTCGCCTTGTAGCTAGGTGCATATACGACGGTGAATTCCGCTTTATGATCAGCCAATTCCGCCTCGGATGGGCGAACGAACAATTGGCGAGCAAACAGGTTGTGCCATGCATATTCATTTACTACACGGATCGGCAGACGGAATGTCTTCTCCGCACCGGCAAAACCGTCGAAAACAAACAGGTCTTTGCCTTGCAGATGCTCCATCACATCCGCGTAGAGAATGTCGAATTTTTCACGGGAAATCGGTTGGTTCACAGGTCCCCAGTTGATTTTGTCATGAACGGATGCTTCGTCCACAACGAATTTGTCTTTCGGGGAACGACCGGTGAACTTGCCTGTCAACGCGTTAAGTGCACCCTTGTCTGTGAGCACACCTTCTCCCCGCTTAACAGCAATCTCGACCAGTTGAGCTACCGAAAGATTGTATTGTGTATTTGCCGCAGCGAGTACGTCAGTAAGTTGATTTACCGTCTTCGTTTCCATTTGTGAACGATCTCCCTTCCATTAATCACAAATCGTCAATGTGATTCTATCTCTCGTTGAATTTGTAATTAGTATATCACATTTACCGAAATAAGCTACATAATTTTAAATTTAGGTGTGAATAAAATGTGAAGGGCCTGTCTTTCTCGGGAATGGTGTAGACTGCTTCTTGCGTCCGCCACTCAGGTGGTACACCTTATGTATACGGTGCCCTGCCGTGTCTTTCCTGATTCTTTGGGACTTGCAGGCATGAGCCACGCTTTTGAGCAAGCGTAAATAAGAAAAACTCGGCATATCGCCGAGCTGTGCTTGCGAATGCCGGAAGACCATCCCCAAAATTGGTCTGACCACTTCCAGCACCTATTATAACATACTTTCTCCTCGGCTGCTAATTCGTTGCACAAGTCAAGCGAAGCAGCGCTTCCCATTTAAGCTGATCGCGGATTGCGCCGCGCGCGGCCACCTTTTGCTGGGCATGCAGCAGTTCCCACTCATTCCCGCTAAGCAGTTGCACCAAGTCTTGCTCGCCACCGGTGATCACCAGATTGACGGGATCGGTGTCTGCCCATGTCACCAGCGGAATGCGGTCCCGCGCGAAAATGAGCGTCACGGCGCCTTCCCCTTCAACCGGACTAATGCGGACGCGGCTGTCCCAATCGCGCGTCAACCGTTTCAAAAACGTCTTTTTCTCGAGTCGTTCACAAAACCCTTCCAGCAATCGCGCCAGTCCGTCCGCCATTCCCATCCCCCGCTTCGTTCGTTTGCCAATCGTTTTCGTTTTTGGCAGCGTCGAATCCTTTGACGAGGGATTGGGGCGGATGACTACCTTTGTCGATGGCCTGAACAAAATAATGGCAAATTTTGCAAATTGCTATTGATTCGACAAAACATCCTCTTCCCAAAACACTTCGAAATTCCCTGCGTGCATATCAGCTATCCCTTTTGCAATCGGCTGTTCGCGATAGGTCATGCCAAGAAACTTCGCTTTCGTCTCTTCCTTGTCCCAACCGTTTTGACGGCCTTCGCGGACGATCCGCCTTCCTTCTTCGATGTATGCTTGATCGCAGCGAATGCGCTCCACGATTTCGTCAGCTCCTGCCGGCGCGCCATGGCCGGGGACAAGCAATTGAATGTCGCCAGCTACTGCCAGCCGCCCGATTTTTGCCAAACTGTCCGTATAGGCAATGCTATCGTTGATGAACGGAAATTCCCGATCGGACAGCATGTCGCCCATGACCAGCAACTTCTGCTCCACGAAGAGCGTCGCCATCATGTCTTTCGTATGGCCAGGCACCGGCAAAAAGCGGACGCCCCACAGATCGACAAGCTCATCTCCATCAATGGCGCGATCGATGCGCGGCAGCAGGCCAGCTTGCTTACGATCGACATAGTACCGCTCGTCGAACGACAAAACTTTGCCCAGTTGATCTTGCAGCCTTCCTTCGGCAAGGATCTGTTTCTGTGCCACAACCGTCGCATCGGCAAAAGCGCTGAATCCGGCTATATGGTCCCAGTCGCCATGTGTCAGCACGAGGATGATCGGCCGACCTTTGCGAATCGAGCTTACAAAAGCAGCGATCGCTTCGAGCTCATGCGGAAAATATGCCGGATCAAACACGAACAAGCGCTCAGGCGTTTCCACCACCGTCGATGTCGTTTGCCACAGACAGCTCGTAAACACCGTCACGGATTGATCCTGTGCATAGGTGCCATTTACCGGCAGTACAAATGTCTTCATCTTCATTCCTCCATTTAGATGGTGATATTTCCCATTTTTCTTTTACAAAAAAAAAGACACCTGGTCTAGGTGTCATCAGCCTCATCCTTATCCAACCGAACTTCCAGATGATGTCCGTCCGGCGTTTCAAAATAGAGGTTAAAGCTGGTCGGACGTTCGATCGGTCCACGATAACAAATATTGCGGGTTTCCAGCTTATCGACTAGATAGTCAAGTTCATCATGCGATGCGACGGTAAATGCGATATGATCTACCTGTCCAAAACCATTTCGCCCATCAATGGTTGCCTGGTGCAATCCGATTCTTGTCATATCGCCAAATTGAAAATAAATCGGGTCGCCTTCTACCCGGTTTTCCAGCGAAATCGGTATCTCCAGAATTTCTTTAAAAAAGAGTGCAACCTTCATCGCATCACGGCAATTCAACGCAATGTGATGAACGCCTTTGATTTGAAACATGGACCTTTCCTCCCAAGCGGCGACAATCTTTCTATGCTTCTTCTTTATTATGCGCTGCGGTTTGACGTTTGCTTCCGTTTGTTGAACTGCTGCAGGCGCTCTGTCAATTTGACCAAACGATCGTTCAGCATCTTTCTCCAGCTATCGTCTTCCAACATTTTAGCGGCACCCAGTAAATCAAGCGATAAATCGATTTGCTGCTTTAAAATATCACCAAAATTATTTCCTGCATCTATCATAACACAATTCTCGAAAATGTTTGCTATATGATCAACATTGACGAACTCACGGAAATCGACTTCAGGTGCATTATCCCCTTGTGCGTATTCTACGAGGATTTCGTATTCTCCTGCAATTGCCGGCAGAACCTCAATCCGGTCACAAACCGGGCAGTACATAATCGGAACATGATGAACCATTGTTTTGTAATGGCGTACACTTCCAAATGATCCGATCATTCCAGCACCACAACAAAATCCCATAGTTTCTCCTCCTCTAAAAAGCCCTGTCCTATAGATTCTATCCTACTTATGTCATGCACGCTAGAACCAAATTGATGCCAGCCAGCAAAATCCTGTTCGCTCAGGCTGCCGCTTCCAGCGCTTGTGCGTCAGGTTTTAGCGGCGTGAAAATGCCCATACTAGAAAGAGCGTTGGATCAACATCTGGAGGGAAGGACAGCCATGCAAATGAAGATGGGAGAATCGCTGCTCTTCACTGCGCTGACATTCGGCGTTTCCGTCGGATTCGTGCCTTATGAGGACATGCTCGCCTTCAATGCGCCTGCAAGCGATCAAGGGAAGGTGTATCAAAACGAAGCGTTCCGCAACGTTACCGTAGAGAAGACCGCGTTCGGCCATTATGTGATCAGCGGGGAAGCTCGCGTATTCGAGGCGACCGTCAACTATGTTGTCACGAGCGGACAGTCGCATGTAACCAGCGGATACACGACTGCAAGCAAGGGCGGTCCCGACTGGGGCACTTTTCAAATCGAACTGGATACGACCATGCTGACCGCGTATAGCCAACCGCTTGCCATTACGCTCTTTGAAGCGAGCGCAGAAGACGGACGACCGCTCCACGAATTGACGATTCCGCTGTTTTGACAAACCTGGTCCTTGACCAGGTTTGTTTATTTCTCATAATATGGTGTCCACGCCCGGTTCAGAAGTTCAATTCCTGGCTCGATGTGCGCAAGCGGCAATCCGCCAAAACCAAGCAGCAGCAGCGGGCGCATTCCTTCCTTGCGTTCATGCCACATCGGCTCGGTGCTGTACACCTTCACGCCATGCGCTTCCGCAACGTTTACAAGCGTATCGGCCGACTCTTTGCTTTTGACTTCCAGCACGAGATGGAGGCCGGCGTCTTGCCCGGTGATGATGACCCGCTCCCCCATATGCGTCCTAATCGCCTGCAGCATCGCGGCATGCTTTTTATGGTAAAGCGTCCTCATTCTGCGGATATGGCGCTCCCACTCTCCCGATTGCATAAACAGCTCCAAGGCTCTTTGATGCAGCCTTGAGGCAGTCTGGTCATAGGTGATCAACCCGCTGCGGTAGCGGCCAAGCAGACGCTGCGGCACCACCATATAGCTGATCCGGATCGCCGGCATCAACGATTTGGAAAACGTGCCGACATAGATGACGTTTCCGTTTCGGTCCAATCCTTGCAAAGATGGAATTGGCTTACCCCGATAGCGGAATTCCCCATCATAATCATCCTCGATCACGAGCGCATCCCGCTCCGCCGCCCAAGCCAGCAGCTTGAGCCGTTTGGCAACAGGCATGACCATCCCTAACGGATATTGGTGGGAAGGCGTGATGTACACCACCTCCGCGTTGCTCTCTTGCAACCGTTCCAAGCTGATGCCGTCCGATTCGAGCGGAATGGGCACCAGCCGGAACCCAAGCCGATTAAACACGTCCCGTACCCGTGGGTAGCACGGATCTTCCACCGCAACGTCCTTGCGTTCCAATTCAAGTAGCTGGCACAAGCTTTGCACGAGCGCATAGGTGGAAGGGCCGATGACAATCTGCTCCGCCGAGCAATTCACGCCTCTTGATTGGTACAGGTACTGGCAAATGGCCTCGCGCAGCCCCGTTTCCCCCTGGTTATCCCCGTAAAAAAGCAAATCTTTTTCCTCAAGCTGCATGCTTTGCTGGTAGCATTTCCGCCACACGTCGAACGGAAAATGGTCCAGATCGATCCCGGACATGAAAAAATCATACAGGATGCGATTCCCTTCTTGCTCCTGTTGACTGTCATTTTGCTTTTCTGCGGAATCAGACGCGGCCAGCGAGTCCGCTTCCAGCTGCACGACATAATAGCCGCTCCGTTCCCTGCTTTCGATATACCCTTCCGCGAGCAATTGCTGGTACGCCATCAGCACGGTCGTCTTGCTTACCTGCAAATGGATGGACAGCTGTCGAATGGAAGGGAGGCGCGTGGCCGCCGGAATCCGGGCAGACTGAATCTCTTCTTTAAAATAACGATAAAGCTGCATGTACATGGCTTCATCGAGCTTTTCATCAAGCAATGGGCTGATGTCCATTCATATTATTCCTTTCTATTTCTGTACCTGTTAACTATTATTGTGCCTGAGAAAACCCGACAGCGCCACTGGATAAAATTATTTGTAAACAAAAAAGCCGGCACCCTCGCTTCCTTTCGGAAGGCACGGTGCCGGCTTTCGCTTTCTTACTCTTTTACTTCGCCGATGAATACTTTGTTGTTGTTGTCATATTTGTACGCAAATACTTGCGCAAATTTGTTGTCGCCTTTTTCGTCGAAGCTGACTTTTACGAATTGGCCTTGGAAATCGCTTGTTTTGTGGATCGCATCCAATACTTGTTCACGGGACGGTTTTTTGCCGCCGTTTGCTTTGATTGCTTCCATCAAGCCGTTCAAGGTTACGTTCATCGCGTCATAGCCGAAAGAAGTGAAGATACCGACTTTTTTGCCAGTCGCTTTTTCAAAATCTGCAATCCATTTTTT
The DNA here is from genome assembly GCF_052072235.1 of Brevibacillus fluminis. Classification (GTDB taxonomy): domain Bacteria; phylum Bacillota; class Bacilli; order Brevibacillales; family Brevibacillaceae; genus Brevibacillus_D; species Brevibacillus_D fluminis_A. The sequence continues at coordinate 4,973,401 of NZ_CM125436.1, forward strand.
GCCTTCGTCAGAACCGGAAAGGTCGCCGACTGTGGACGTGAATACAACGTTGTTTGCCGCATCGCCGGCAATTTTCAGCATGTCAGCGGAGTCGAGACCGTCGCCACCCATGAATGGGCCTTTGAAGCCTTTTTCACGCGCTTGCTTCACGATGATGCCTGCTTCCGCATAGTAGCCGCCAAAGTAGATCATGTCCGGATTTTTTGCAACCACTTGGTTGACGATCGCGCTGTAATCTTTCTCGCCAGCGGTTACGCCTTCAAATGCCAGCACTTGCACGCCGTCTTTTTCAAATTGCTTTTTCACTTGCTCAGCCAAGCCTTGTCCATAAGCACCTTTGTCATGGATCAAGAACGCGGTTTTCACACCCAGTTGGTTTTTCGCATAAATCGCAGCTTTGGTACCTTGTTGATCGTCGCGCGCGCAGATGCGGTGTACGACTTTTTTGCCTGCATCCGTCAGGTTGGAACCTGTGGACGAAGGGGATACCATGACGAGGCCCGCTTCATCGTATTTCGCCGCTGCCGGAATCGAGGAACCGGTCGTTACGTGGCCCACGACAGCCAGTACATTCGGATCGGAGATCAGCATCTCTGCGCTGGCTACGCCTTGCTTCGGATCTGCCTGGTCATCCTGCTTGGACAATTCAACAGTGAAGCCCAGCTTTTTAAAATCTTCTGCCTTTTGCGCGAGCGCATACTCTTCACCTTGCAAGGCAGTAGAGCCGTAGTCGGAAGCAGAACCGGACAGCGGCCCTACGGAACCAATGACGATTTTTTGGTCACCGGCAGCAGCTTGCTCTCCGCCGCCTGTGCTGGCATTGCCTTCCGGGGCCTTCGCAGCTTGGCCGCAACCGGACAGCGCTGCTGTAACGGCGAACATTGTTGAAAGCAATGCGATCTTTGTCTGTTTTTTCATTGTAGGAACCCCCTCTTTCGTTTGTAGACAAATGTCCAAATGGAACGTACACGCTCTATTGTACAACAAATTTGAATCTTGGTAAAAACTTTAATTTTCCACTAAATAAATTTGTGCGTAAACTACGGCTGCATCGAACTTCGACGCGGCCGTAGCGATGGTATGCAGGCTGTTTTCTAGCCCAAAATATAACGGTCTTCGGTGAATGCCTCGCCCCTCGCCTCTTCAAAGGCGCTCAGCAAGTCTTTGGTTGTCATCTGCTGTTTTTTCTCTTGCGGAATATCGAGGATGATATTCCCTTCATGCAGCATCAGCAAACGGTTCCCCATGTGCAGTGCCTGCTCCATGTTGTGCGTGACCATCAGGGTGGTCAGCTTGTTCTGCTCCACGATTTTGCGGGTCAAATCCACGATCAGCGCGGCGCGTTTCGGGTCGAGCGCCGCTGTATGCTCGTCAAGCAGCAAGATTTTCGGCTTGGTGAAGGTCGCCATCAGCAAGCTGAGCGCCTGGCGTTGTCCGCCGGACAGAAGGCCCACCTTTGCTTTCAGCCGATTTTCCAACCCTTGGTCCAAAACTTTCAGCTGCTCGCGGAACAGCTCCCGCTTCGCCGCCGACACGCCGAACGAAAGCGTCCGTTTTTTGCCGCGACCATAGGCGATCGCCAAGTTTTCTTCGATGGACATGTTCGGTGCTGTACCCGCCATCGGGTCCTGGAAAACCCGGCCGATCAGCGACGCGCGCTGATGCTCTTTCTTGCGCGTAACATCTTGGCCATCGATCGTGATCGTGCCGCTGTCAGGGAGCAATCCGCCCGAGATCAGGTTCATCAACGTCGATTTCCCCGCACCGTTACCGCCGATCACCGTTACGAAATCACCGGGAGCCAGATGCAGATCGATCTGCTTCAATGCGACTTTTTCATTGATTGTGCCTGCGTTAAACACCTTGCCTGCTTTGGAGATCGTCAGCATTTATTTTCCCTCCTTCGCGGTTTTGGCGGTTTTTTTCCAAACGTTTTTGAATACGGTCGGGAACACCAGCGCGATGACGACGATCAGCGCCGTGATCAGCTTCATGTCCGACGGCTGCAAGCCGGCGCGCAGCGCGAGCGCAATCACCAGACGATATACCACAGAACCGCCGATTACCGCGATTGTGGCACGGAAAATCGTCATATGGCCGAACAACACTTCCCCGACGATTACGGAGGCCAGACCGATGACGATCATCCCTGTCCCCATCCCGACGTCAGCAAATCCTTGGTATTGCGCGATCATAGCACCAGCGACCGCCACGAGCGCATTGGACAGCGCCAGACCGATAATCGTGGTGGAATCGGTATTCGCACCGAAGCTGCGGATCATCGTCGAATTGTCGCCGGTCGCCCGCAGGTCAAGCCCCAAATCAGTATGCAGAAACCAGTCGATAATCAGCTTGATAATCACAACAAACAGGAGGAAGAGTATCGCAACACCTGTGATCCAGGTCGTTCCACCAATGGCCAGGTCAGGAAAATGCAAGTCCTTCAGCATGGTGTAGATCGTCTCTTCGCGCAAGAGCGGCAGATTGGCACGGCCCTCCATAATCCTCAAGTTGATCGAATACAGCCCGATCATCGTCAAAATCCCTGCCAACAGACCATTTATTTTTCCTTTGGTGGTCAACAGTCCCGTCACGATTCCCGCCAGCGCGCCGCCTATCAAGGCGATCAGCGTGGCCAGAAAAGGGCTGTAGCCGTCAATGATCATTTTGGCGGCGATGGCTCCGCCCAAGGCAAAGCTCCCGTCCACCGTCAGATCAGGAAAGTTTAGAATACGAAAGGTTAAATAAACGCCAAGCGCCAGCAGCGCGAATAACAACCCCTGTTCTAAGGCTCCATTAATTGCGACACTCATAGCTTCCTCCTCATTTGCAAGGCTTCATCGGCCTCATTCCATTACTGGTCGATTACTTCATTCGCTTTGTCAAGCAAGGATTGCGGCAGGGTCACACCCATTTTCTCAGCTGCTTTCTTGTTGACGATCAGTTTCATTTCCGCTTGTTTTTCTACAGGCATGTCAGCAGGTTTCGCTTCGCCTTTGAGAATTTTCACAGCCATGTCAGCTGTTTGCGCACCCAGTTTGTCGTATTGGATACCGTATGTTGCGATTGCACCGCTCTTGACGGAGTTTTCTTCACCAGCGACAACCGGAATTTTGTTCGCTTCCGCTACGCCAATGACCGCTGCGATGGACGAAACCACCATGTTATCGGTTGGCACGTAGATCGCATCGACTTTTCCTACCAACGATTCAGCCGCTTGTTTCACTTCTGTCGGGCTGCTGATGGAAGCTTCCACGATTTCCAGACCCAATTTGCCGGAAACGGATTTCGCGAGGTCAACCTGAACTTTGGAGTTCGCTTCCCCTGCGTTGTAGATGATTCCTACTTTTTTCGCATCCGCTTTCAAATCTTTGACCAATGCCAGCTGATCTTCAACCGGGTTCATGTCGGTTGTACCGGTCAGGTTGCCTTCCGGTTTGTCCATCGATTTCACCAGGCCAACGACAACCGGGTCCGTAACCGCTGTAAAGACAACCGGGATGTCCTTGATGTTTTGCGCCGCCGCTTGAGCGGTTGGGGTCGCGATGGCAAAAATCATGTCCACTTTATCGCCCTGGAACTTCTGCACGATCGAAGTTGCCGTATCCATGCTACCTTGCGCGGATTGTTTGTCAAATACGACTTCTTTCCCATCGTTGTAGCCTTGTTTCGCCATTTCAGCGATGAATCCGTCGCGAGCCGCGTCCAACGCAGGATGCTCTACGATTTGCACGATACCGATTTTCACCTGTTTACCCGCAGCTGGCTGCGCGCTTTCCTGCTTCGGTGCCTCTGCCGGCTTGTTCTCTGCCGGAGCAGCACTTTGCTGCCCACACGCTGTAACAAACAAAAGCGACAATGTACATAAAACGGATGAGACGGTTAGCTTGCTCTTTCTCTGTTTGAACATCTTAACTCCCCCACTTCATTTAATTTAGAAATCGCCCAGAAAACAAAGAAAAGGAGCTCGTAGTCGAATACAGGCTCCTTTTCTCATCAATGAGCGTTATTTCACGATCTCTTTCGCTGACTTCTTCAAATCTTCAGGTATGGATAACCCAAATTTTGCTGCCGCCTGCTCATTAATATAAAGGTCTGCTTCTTTGGATACTTCCACCGGGGTTTGGGTGATTTGTTGACCGCCAAGGATTCGTGCTGCCATTTCGCCGGTTTGCTTGCCCATCTTGTAGTAATCGATTCCGTAAGTGGCAATGGCGCCGCGTTTCACCGTATCCGTATCAGAAGCAAACACAGGCAGCTTCGCGGCCTCTGCCGCCATCAGCACGCCTTCAACTGCGGAAACTACCGTGTTATCGACCGGAATCAACACTGCATCTGCTTTGCCGACCAGCGATTGCGTGGCAAGCTGCACTTCAGACCCTGTGCTGACACCTGCTTTGACGATTTCGACGCCCATCTCTTTCGCTGCGTCTTCCAGCTCCTGCACCTGGACTCCGGAGTTCACCTCGGAAGTCGTGTAGAGCACGCCCAACTTTTTCAAGTTCGGCATGAAGCCTTTGACCAGTTCGAGCTGCTTCTTCATCGAAAGCTTATCGGAAGTTCCCGTCACGTTTTTGTCTGGTTTGTCCAAGGACCCAACCAGGCCTGCCGCTACAGGATCGGTTACTGCGCTAAAAATGACCGGCTTGTCTGCAATCGCTTTGGCCGCTGCCTGAGCGGTCGGCGTCGCGATCGCGATGACCATATCCTTGTTATCACCTGCAAATTTCTGCGCGATTGACACGGTATTGCTCATATCCGCGTGTGCATTTTGCAAATCAACCTTCACGTTTTTCCCGTCTTCGTAACCTGCACCCGCCAATCCGTCGACGATCCCTTTTTCAATGGCATCGAGCGCCGGATGCTCCACGAACTGTGAAATCCCGATGGAGTAGGTTTTGTCCGCAGGCTTGGCCCCAGACGTTGTCGTTTCCGGCTTCGTTTGCGGCTGTTCAGCAGGCTTTGCCCCGCACGCAGCCAATGTCAACATCATGGAAACGGACAGAAAAACTCCCAGTGCTTTGTTACTTTTTCTCATCTAAACTCTCTCCTCTTCTACGCTAGGCTAAACTCAACTTGGTTGGTATTATAGCACACTTTACAAAACTATATTTAATTTTAAATCTTCTAAATTGTCTAATATATGCTTTGTGTTAAAAAATGTAATATCACTAAACTTCCCTCTATTTCCTATCATACATAAACGCTTTGACGTTGAAAAGTGATAAATTTTGGACAGCAATTCATAAAGAAAAACCCCTTCTCGACGAGGGGCTTTTCATCTTCTCATCAGTTATTGATGAACTTCTCAAAGACTTTGCCAAAATCTTTCACGACGTACTTCTCTTTTGACTCGGTTAACCAGGTAAAGGTATACTGGTTGATCTCCTTAAACTGATTGGCCACATCCGCTTGAATCCCTGCCACGCGGCCGAGCGTGTTTTGAGCGGATTCAAGGCTTTGCCGCGCATACTCCAGCGCAACTTCGTTTTCATGCATGATTTCGGCGATTTTTTGCAAAGCCTTGTACAAATCTTTTACTTCTTCCAAATGTTTTTTATATACGTCGATAGAATAGTGATGAGGACCGATCGAGAATTTGATCTCGATGTCCAGGTCGACCGTTCCGGCCGTCTCCAATGCGACTTCGGTAATTTTGTGTGTGGAGTATGGGAAGCGGCGGAGCATTCGCTTCTTGCTGATCGCACTGGTTCCATCCAAATGAATCAGCGCCTGGTTTGTAAAGCAGTATTCATCTGTCTTGGACTTGATGAGAAAATAAATGGTCTCGCCGTCTTCATGCATTACATAATCATCGGAGTCTGTCTTGTCAAAATCCTTCGGTTTGATGATTGTACCCAAATCGCTTAATCCAAGAGCGTCTGCTGCCAATTTGCCAAACATCGCGCAAATCCCCTCTCCCACTCGGAATTTTCCCGCCACTGTGAAATACGAATGGCGGCATTTTTGGTTCCTTACCCAGAATAGCATAGTGGCATTTATTGTAAATCCCGACCTGCAAAAAAATTCCCCTGCTCACCGTCAATGGCAACCAGGGGATTCTTCCTAAAGCAATCTTATTCTTTTACCATTGCTTCATACTTGTCGGCATCCATCAATTTGTCCAGTTCGCTGGCGTCGGCCAACTCGACAACGATCATCCAAGCCTTGTCGTAGGAAGAAGAGTTCACGAGTTCAGGCGCATCTTCCAGTTCACCATTCACCTCAATGACAGTACCGGTGACCGGTGCGTACAGCTCGGATACGGTTTTCACGGATTCAACGCTTCCGAATGGCTCATCTTGCTTGATCGTTGCCCCTACTTCAGGCAGTTCGACAAACACGATGTCACCCAGCTCGGATTGAGCGAATTCAGTGATACCGATGTACGCTTTGTTGCCTTCGACGCGTACCCACTCATGTTCTTCGCTGTAGCGCAGATTCTTAGGAAATTCCATTTGATTTAGCCTCCTGTCAATCGCTGTTCAATAAATACCTATACATAATTGGACAAAGCGATCAAGATTCCTCTTCAATCCCCAAAATTCGATGCAGCCGTTTCTTCACCATGTTCAGGCCTTTTTCACCGGCCTGGAAGTGACGAAGCTGCAGGTTTTCGTCAAACAAGTAATAGGCAGGAACGTATTCGTTCGCGAACGCATCCGTCGTCTTCATTTCGTTGTCGATGGCGATCGGATGGGTCAGCTCATACTGTGCGATCGTTTGCTTGATCGTCTCAATGTTCGTATCCGCTTCCGAGCGGGGCATGTGGACACCGATCACCTTGAGGCCGTTTTCCGCATACTTCTCGCGCCATTCGTTGATCTGCGGCAGCGATTCCTTACACATGTAGCAGCTGACCGACCAAAAATGGACCAAGACAGGCTTGCCTGCCAATTCCGCTTTCGTCGCTTGGCCGTTTACCCATTCCGTAACTCCAGGAAAATCAGGCAGTTCTTCACGCAAACGCATTATAACCGCTCCTCCCCATTCTTATTCATGCGAATTGAAGTCACTTGCTTTCGATAACAGGCAGCATAGCTCGTGCTGAGAAAAAAAGGGCCTAACAAAGTAAGTTAGACCCTTCATTTCAAAAAGAAGTGAATTACAGGTTAGCTTGACCTGGGCGCCAGTTAGCAGCGCACAGACCGCCGGATTGCAGAGCTTGCAGAACGCGCAGCGTTTCGTCTACGGAACGGCCTACGTTCAGGTCAGTTACAACTTGATATTTCAGAATGCCTTCTGGATCGATGATGAACAGGCCGCGGAATGCGATACCTTCGTTCTCATCCAGAACGCCGTAAGCTTTCGCTACCGTTTGCAGATTGTCGGAAGCGAGCGGGTAGTTCAGGCCGCCCAAACCGTTTTGTTCGCGAGGTGTGTTGATCCACGCTTTGTGGGAATGGATGGAGTCCGTGGATACGCCGAGAACTTCAGCATCCAGATCTTTGAAATCTTCGATCGCATCGCTCAGCGCGATGATTTCCGTTGGGCATACGAAAGTGAAGTCCAATGGATAGAAGAACAGAACGAGCCATTTTCCTTTATAGTCGGACAGGGAAGCTTGACCGAATTCTTGACCGTTGCCCAGAGCGGTTTTCATGGTGAAATCAGGAGCCGGTAGACCAATAAGACGTTGTGCCATTATGTAGTGCCTCCTCAACTTTTTATCGAATTTGTTGTACGCGGTACACAACCTATGATAACAATAGTCTAAATTATAGTCAATACAATGTAGGAATGATTTTAAGGAATGTTTACAGTTTTTACAATTAACGTAATAGGCCGCTCTCTTTGATTCTGCGCGCAACTTCGCGGAGCACATCCGGCTCTTTCACCAAAGCGATCCGCACATAGCCCTCGCCCTCCTGACCAAACGCATCGCCCGGAATGACGACGACGCCCGTCTTTTCCAGCAGCTCGAACGCAAATGAGCGGGACGTGAAGCCATTCGGCACTCTCGCCCAAATGAACATGGTCGCCTTCGGCGGCTCGATGACCCAGCCGGCCTCTGCAAGCGAGCTGAGCAAAACATCGCGGCGTTCCTGGTACAACGAGCCAATCGGATTCACCTCGCCGCACGTTCTGTCATGCACAAGCGCTGCCACCGCCATCTGCTGGACAGCGTCAAACACACCGTAATCGATGTTTGATTTCACGATCGCAAGCGGCTTGATCAGTTCGGCATTGCCGACCACGTAAGCGATCCGGCAGCCTGCCATATTGAAGCTTTTGGAAAACGAGTTCAGCTCGATCCCAACTTCCTTTGCACCCGGCGCTTCCAGAAAACTTGGCGGACGATACCCGTCAAAGGCCATCTCCGAATAAGCCAAATCGTGAGCGACGATGATGTCGTTTTCCTTGGCGAACTGTACGACTTCCGCAAAAAAAGACAGCGGCGCCACGGCCGATACCGGATTGTTCGGGTAGTTGAGGATCATGAGCTTGGCGCGTTTGCGCACATCCGCAGGGATCGCAGCCAAATCCGGCAGAAAGTTGTTTTCCGCACGAAGGGGCATCGGGTACAGCTCGGCTCCCGCCAGATGGACGCTTCCCGCATAAATCGGATAGCCGGGATCTGGAACGAGCACGACATCGCCCGGGTCTGCCCATGCCAGCGCGAGATGCGCCAAGCCGTCCTGCGAACCCATCAGCGCATGAATTTCCGTATCCGGGTTCAGCTCAACGTGAAAACGATGGCGATACCATGCCGCCACTTCCTGGCGAAACGCAGGCGATCCTTGCGAGCCCGGGTAGCCGTAGTTTTCCGGATTTTGCACCGCGTCAACCAATGCCTGTATCAAGTGGGGAGCCGGCGGCTTATCCGGGCTGCCGATCCCCAGATCGATCACCTGCATGCGCTGGGCGACCTGGCGCTTCCGTTCCGCCATTTCCGTAAAAATGGCCGAGGTCAACTGGTTGAGCCGTTTGGATGGTTGACGTCCGCTCATTCGTGCTTCCCCCATGTTTTTGCATACTCATCTTCTTTGAACCCGACCGTCACCGTTTGCTGGTCGGTTGCCAGCGGGCGCTTGATCAGCTTGCCGTTGGATGCGAGCAGTTCGAGCATCTCTTCTTCCGTCATGCTCGGAAGCTTATCCTTCAGGTTCATTTCTTTATAAAACTGGCCGCTCGTATTGAAAAACTTGCGCAGGTCCAGTCCGCTTTTTTTCCACATGTCACGCAACTCATCCTTGCTCGGCGGACGATCCACGATCGGAATCGATTCATAGCTGGTGCCTGCCTGGTCCAGCCACTTTTTCGCTTTGCTGCATGTGCCGCACTTGTCATATCCGTAGAAACGGAGCGTTTGCGTCGATTGGCTCATTTCCTTTCACCTCTTTGCAAGATTTTCCACGAAGGTACCATATTTAGCCCCGAAAGGCTACCTGATACCCTGCGTGCTTCCGTGTCTGGAACACGCCGGTGCTTAAAATCAGATACTGTGCCTTGGCCCCGAGCAGCTTCCCTTGAATCGTTTCCGTCTTGTCCAGCGACATGGAGTTGATTTTGTCGAGAGTCTCCAAAATCGGATACGTGATGTCCACCCATTCGTTTTCATTCAACTGGAACGGTTTGAATTGTTCCGGAAAGTGTTGATACACCTCATCGCGAATCGAAAGCAAATCTTTGTCCGTCACATCGCCCTTCAGCATTTTGCGCCAGTTGGTCTTGTCCGGCAAATACTGGCTGAGATGAAACTCCAGCTCGCCAGCCATCCGCCGCGTCGGCAGCTCGGCGATCGGGATGGCACGAATCGCCCCCTGGTCGACCCAGCGTTTCAACTGATTGTGCTTGCGTGTCAGCCCGACCTTCACATCGCTGGACAATGCCAGGTACACGTAGTGCGGGATCATGCAGTACGTTTCGCCGAAGCTTTCATCCCGGCATGTCCCATTGTCGAAATGGCATTCATGCGGCTTGACGATACAGAGGTCATTCTCTGCCAGATTGGTGAAACACGGATAACAATATCCGCTGTTAAACGTCTTGTTTGTCTTGCGGCCGCAGGAAATGCAATTCTTCTGCCCCAGGTAAGTTATGGAAATATCCGATCCGAGCAAATCGTTGAGTGGGATTTTCTCGTCGTCTAAATGCAAATAATAGTCTACAGGCTGGTCTTTTCCATGATAGGTATGGACAAGCCCGCGCAGCAGTCCGTTTTTCTCCAAAACAGCTCTCCCCTTTGCTTGCAACTCCCTCAATTGTACCATAAAAACTTAGGATCAGCCGGATACGGCATGATTACCAGAAAGGAGCTGCTTGCTATCAAACGCCTTGCCTTGCTGTTTCTTTTGCTAGTGATCGGGCTGGTTCCGCTGCAGGCATCCGGTATGCCTCGGACCAACTATGAGCCTATTCACCGGATCGACACACAGCGCAAAGTGGTCGCGCTTACCTTTGACGATGGCCCTGATCCTGTCTATACGCCGTTGATTTTGGAAACCTTGCATCAGTATGGCGTGCCCGCCACCTTTTTTGTCTTGGGCTCGCAAGTCGACAAGTACCCCAAAATCATCCAGTGGATCAAGAAGGCTGGACATGAAATCGGGAATCACGGCTATTTCCATCATGACCTGAACAAGCTGACCGAGCAGGAAATTTACGATGACATCAAGCGCTCCGAGCAAAGCATTTTGCGCACCACCGGACTGCTGACCCAGTATTACCGGCCGCCCGGCGGCGTCATGAGCCCGAATGTGATGAACGCCGTGCAAACGTCTGGCTACGACATCATCCATTGGTCCGTCGATCCGCGCGACTGGTCCTTGCGCCGCACCGCTTCCGTGATTGCCAACAGCGTGAAAAAACACGTCACATTTGGCGACATCATCCTGTTCCACGATGGGGGCCTGAATCAAAAGCAGACGCTGAAGGCGCTCCGCGAACTCATCATCGACTTGCGGCAAAAAGGCTACAAATTCGTCACGGTAAGCCAGCTATTGGACAACGGGAAAGTAAAAAAATAGAAAAGCACCTACTTGAGGTGCTTTTTCGTCATGATCAGGCGCCTGGCATGGCGGCCGCGAAAAGCAGGTCCTGGATCTCTTCCTGCATGTGCTGCCTGTCCGCCTGGTTGCAAATGAACGTTTTCAACAGCTTCCCGTCGTGGATGTAAATCAGTTCGTCGGCCAATTCCGTCGCCACTTCAAGCTGATGGGTGGAAAACACGATGGTCTGCCCGGATTGCCGAAACTCCTTCATCATGGCGACAAACCAGCTGATCCAATGCAGGTCGAGACCGTTTGTCGGTTCGTCCAGAAGCAGGACCGCCGGCTTTGCCACAGCGGCCTGTGCCAGCATGAGACGTTGGCGCATGCCTTTTGACAGGCTGGTGCACAGCTTGTGCGCGTGTTCCTGCAAGCCTACTTTGCCGAGCATTTCATCGATCCATTCCGGATGAACGTGACGCAATGCGGCATAAAAGCCCAGCCATTCGCGCACCGTGACTCCGCCGGGAAACTGGAAATCATCCGGCATGTAGCCGATTTTTTTTGCATACGCGGTGCGGTTTCGCCTCCAGCCGATGCCGTCGATCGTTACCTCCCCTGTGGAAGGGGGGATCATGCCCGCGATCATTTTGATCAGCGTGCTCTTTCCCGCGCCATTTCCCCCGCATAACGCGACGATTTGCCCTTGGGCGAATTCGAGCGTGACGGGCGCAAGCGCCGTATGTCCGCAATACCTTTTGCTCACGCCGCTTACGGAAATCATGTCTGTCCGAGACGGTTGGTTATCCATGCTTGCGCTTCCTCTCCATCCAGATTTTCCCGAGAACGAGTTGGACGCTGCTGAAAACAGCGCAATACCCGATGGCCCATGCCCCGCCTGCCATTCCGTCGAGATGGCCGAGCAGCACATAGTACGGCTGCCCAAAAATGGCCCCGCCGCCCAGCTGTGCGGTGAGCATAATCCGCAGCGCTTCTGCAGGATTGAGGGCAGACAGGCCGATCAAGGTGTTTTGGACGAGCGGATACGGCAAAAACCCCAAAATCCCCAGCAGCAGCATCGGCCAGATCATGATGCAGACAAACCAGACGAGGATGGACAGCATCAGCGCTTGCCAGCGATTCGACGAGCCGATTCCGATCAAGATCCCGACTGCCAAAAACGTGAAGAGAAGCATGACGGAAAACAGATAGAGCAACGCCATCCACGCGAAACCGACCGGAATGGACAGCGCCAGGCAAATCACGCCGGCCATCCCGAACGAAAAGCTGGCGACAACCCATTGCGACACGAACTGGCCCAAATATTTGCCGATGACATAACTTCCAGAGGAGAGCGGATAGGTCAGCAGCAGGGCAAACCCGCCTTCCTCCTTTTCCTGGGTAATGGAAAACGATCCGAGCAACAGCACGATGAGCGGCAGCAAGTACAGCATCACGTTGAGCAAGGTTCCGGTCATATTGTTATAGGCCCCGACATCGGGAATATTGCGCTGAATCAATAAAATGAGGGCCATCATCAACAAAAACAGGATGCCGAACAAATAAAAGGAACGCTGCCTGAGCGAGGAGCGCAGCTCTTTGCGAAACATCACCCATGTATCAACCATACCGATTCCCCATCCTTATTTTGCAGGCTGCTCTTTCTTTTGTTCTTGTTCTTGCAGCAGCTGTTTCTTGATATCCTGCACGGCATCGTCATGTCGTTCCCATTGATGCGACTTCAATTCTTCCGCAGTCAGGAGCGTGCCTTTCTGCTCCTGTTTGATCAGCGCTTCAGCCCCTGCCTTGTCTTTAAAGCTGAGAACACCGTAGCCCATCGGCGTGCGAAATGACGGGTCGAATGCATAAACTGCTTGACCCCGGTCGAGCCATTCTGCCGATTGGTGGTCGCGGACGAATTCGGCTTTTATTTTTTCATCGTTGTGCTCCTTGATCCACTCTTGCATACAGCCGATGTCGTCGAACTTGTAGACACGCCCGCTCTCCACGATCAGCTCCGTCGCAAACGCGCTGTTCGGCACGCTCATGTTGCATACCTCGCAAATGTCGACGCCTTCATCAATCGGAACCGGCTGGACGCTTTCCGTGCCGCATCCTGCCAATGCGCCGATGATTCCGATTCCGATAAGCAACGCGATCGTTTTTTTCATGATTTTCTCCCCCGTACAAAAATTGTCATGCTGCCGGCAAGCAGCATTCCGGCCGACAACCCGAGCGGCCAGCCAGCTTCCTTCCCGCTGCCGCGCCCAACCGATTGGGGACCGAGCGCTGGCGCTGCATCGACCAAAAGCATCGAGCTGTCCGCCTTCAGCAGCTGCTTCAGCAAATTCATGCCCGGCGACTGGAACATCAGCTGGTAACCCGGATGCGCTTTGATTACCGTCAAGAAAAACGGATCGATTTCATACGGCAAGCTGCTCGTTTGCCGGTCGGCAGCTTCCACTCCCTGATGATCGTCCCAATAATTGTGCTGCAGCCGGTTGCCCTCGCTCTCGGTCGCCTGCGCATGAACGACATTTCCGATGAAATCGTTTTGGGCCACCGCATTGTCGGCTGACTGCCGCACCTGCATCCCGATGAAATTGGCGGCAAACCGATTGGCATGCAAGTCATTGCCTTTGGAGCGTTCCAGATAGACGCCGACCCGGTTTCGCTCAAAACGGTTCCCTGCAACGGTCCCGCCATTTGCGGCATACAAGAGCAGCCCCTGGGAAAACACGTGCTTTTGCTGATCCACAAACGTATTGTCTTCAATGCGGGTCGCCTGCGCTTCCATCACCATCGCACCCGTCGTGTTATGGTGCAGCGTATTGCCGGCAAGCACGCTCGCTTTCGCATACATCGCATGCAGACCGTACCGACAGCCTGACACTTCGTTGCGGATCAACTCGTTTCCGTCGCTTTTCTCCACGTATACCCCATCCTGCATATCTTGGATCGCGCATTGGACAATCCGGTTGCGATGGGACGCAAAGAGATCAATCCCGTTCCCTTTATGAAGAGACTTGCCCGCTTGCTTCTGCCCGCTGATTTGGAGTGATTCCAGCTTGTTTTCCGCTGCATCCACCAGGCCGACGCCACCGCCCGCCGTGCGAATCGAGAGCGATCGCAGCAGATGATGCGTCCCTTTTACCGCAATCGCGATAGAACCATCGGCACCGTCCTGTTGTTCGACAGCAAATCCGTCCAAGGTCACGCCGGACCCTTCGATCGTGATGACCGGCCCCGCTCCTCCCCCGACGATCAGCGTGTTGGACGTCCCTTTGATCGTAAGCGGCTTCGCTACCAGAAGCGGTCCTGCATAGGTCCCGTCCGGCAAAACAATCGTGCTGCCCGCTTCCGCCCGATCGATCATCGACTGTAACGATCCTTTGGCCGCTGCAGCATGCACCGAACAGCAGAACAAGAGAAAAAGCACGGCCATAATTCGCCCTACACGCATAAGTCATACTCCTCACTGTGTCATGCACGCGAGATTCGAATGGTATCACCCTATGGTCTTCGCAAAACAGCCAAATTGGGAATAGCCCACCTGGGCCATTTTTCCAATCATTCACCTAACGTTCATAATTTCCCAGCTGAAAATAACCCGATCGGGCTATACCAAACCGAGCGCCTGATTCGGTACCGTTATTCGCAGAGGTTGAATTTGAAGGAGGTTACCGCACTCATGAATTGGAAAAAAATGATGCTGATGATGTTGACGCTTGTCCTCTGCTCCGGCGCCTTTTCGCTGGTCAGCGCACACGAAGGGCACATGGCTGCTCCCCATGAACCGGACAAAGACACAACATGCGCATACTGCATGATGAAGGTGTATCTAAAAGAAGAGGAAATGGGCAAATTCACCGCCCAAATGCTGACCGCAGATGGAAAAACGCTGTTTTTTGACGATGCCGGCTGCATGCTGAACTACAAGCGCACGCTTGCCGCCGAGCCGCAGATGATGTGGGTCCGCGATTACAACACGCTGGCCTGGGTCGAGTACGGCAAGGCGAATGTGGTGTCCGCCAACATCAAAACGCCGATGCAGTACGGTTTCGCTTACTTCCAGACCGCTGCAGATGCCGATACATTCGTAAAAAACAACAATAAGCTGGAAGCCATGAAAACCGACTGGACGTTTGTCGACAAAGTGGCGCAAAAAAGAAGCGAGATGAAGATGGGCGGCAACATGAATCATGGACAAATGAACCATGGCGCAGCTGCAGCGCATGGCATCACCGTCATGATCAACGGTCAAAAGCAGAGCTTCCAGCAAGCTCCGATGAACATGCATGGCAAAGTCACCGTCTCCGCGAAAGAGCTTGTGCAAAAGCTGGGCGCTACCGCCAACTGGAACGCGAAAGGCGATAGCGTGACGGTGAAGCTCGGCAGCAAAAGCGCAACGCTTTCGCTTGAGCAGCATGGCCAAATCGGTCTGCGCGCGCTTTGCGAAGCCGTCGGCGCCCATGTGACGTGGGACGGAAAAACGAAAACGATCCATATCAGCTCGAAATAGCGAGCAAGTTGCAAAAAACGGTGGCGCCACGCTTTTTGGCAAAGCTGCAAACACGGTAGAAATGAAAGAGGCTGTCGATTCGCTTTGCAGGATCGACAGCCTCTTTCGCATCGCCGCACTTTGGGTATTCTTTTGCGTTGAAAAAAACGGCTTTGTTTGAGAGAATACCATTACGACTTAACGCTTCGTTGGCGAGACGTTCCGTGCATAATCCCGTTCTGGAAAGGAAGCAATCCGCCCATGTTCCAAAAACCTTATGATGTGGTTGATACCAACTATTCTCCATATATCACGTTTTCCCGCGAAGAATGGCGGGAACTGCGCGCTTCGACTCCGCTCACGCTGTCCGAGGACGAGCTGAAAAAACTGCAAGGGCTCAATGAGCACGTCTCCATGCAGGAAGTATCCGACATCTACCTGCCGCTTTCCCGTCTGCTCAACCTGTACGTGGAAGCGACGCAAGAGCTCTACAATGCCACCAGTACCTTCCTTGGCAATCGCAGCAAAAAAGTGCCGTACATCATCGGTGTCGCCGGCAGTGTCGCTGTCGGAAAAAGTACGACATCACGTATTTTGCAAGCGCTTTTAGCGCGTTGGCCCAATACGCCAAAAGTCGATCTCATCACCACCGATGGCTTCCTGTATCCGAACCGGACGCTGGAGAAGCGCGGCATCATGAAGCGAAAAGGGTTTCCCGAAAGTTACGACATCCGTCGCTTCATTCAATTCATGGCCGATGTGAAATCGGGGCTTCCTGAGGTGAAGGCGCCGATTTATTCGCATTTGGCCTACGATATTTTGCCGAACGAGTGCCAGGTCATTCGCCAGCCGGATATCCTCATCGTCGAAGGCTTGAATGTTCTGCAAATCACGCGTGATCCCAACAATTCGCGAACGATCCCGCAAGTGTTCGTCTCCGATTTCTTTGACTTCTCGATCTATGTGGATGCTTCCGAGGAAGACATCCAGCGCTGGTATGTCGAGCGATTCAAAATGCTGCGCAATACGGCGTTCCAAAAACCGGATTCCTATTTCCGCCGCTATGCGACTCTCTCTGATGCGGAAGCTGTTGAAACCGCTTTATCGATTTGGAAAGAGATCAACAGCATCAACCTGGTGGAAAATATTTTGCCGACGCGCAGTCGGGCGCAGTTGATTTTGGAGAAGCAGGCGGATCATACGACGAGCAGTGTGAAGCTGAGAAAGTTGTAAAAAACGGAGAGGCTGCGGTGGTCGATCGGGGATTTTTGCAAAAAACGGCTCTCCGCTCTTACAATGCCTACTGGGGGTCGGGGAGAACGGCTGGCATTGTAAAGGCTGCGTGCCGTTTTTTGCAAAATTCCCTTCGCTGCGGTCGTTCCCCGCTTCTTTTTATTGGGGATAAAAAAATAATGAAAAAAGATGTCCTCTCTTGGAGGACATCTTTTTTTATATGGATTGCGTTTGTGCTGTCTGTTCTTCTTTCTGCCTTGTGGAATGTGGCGCAGCCACACGGAAGAAAATT
Organism: Brevibacillus fluminis; assembly: GCF_052072235.1. Classification (GTDB taxonomy): domain Bacteria; phylum Bacillota; class Bacilli; order Brevibacillales; family Brevibacillaceae; genus Brevibacillus_D; species Brevibacillus_D fluminis_A. The sequence continues at coordinate 4,990,358 of NZ_CM125436.1, forward strand.
CCTGCGATAGCGAAAGCGAGCAGGAGCAGGCCCATGACGGTGAACATCAGTCCGGGGGAGACGCCGAGCAGCACACCGTTCAGGTTGGGGGCGACGATGCTGCCTGCGCTGAAATTGACACCGACGATGACGCCTACGGCAGGTACCATGTAGCTTGGCAAAATGTCGGCGGCATAGGCCATGCCGAGCGAGTAAAATGAGCCGACGACCGCCCCTGCGATAACCAGGAGCGTCAGCATCATCCACAGCGATCCTTGCGCGAGCGGGAACAAAATGAAGGCGATCCCGCCGATGACCGCGCAGCTCATCATGATTTGTTTGCGGCCGACCTTATCGCTCCACGCACCAAGCGGCATCTGCAAAATCAGCGCGCCCAGCACGAAGGACGGCAGCAGAATCGATACCGTCTCCATGGACAGCCCGATGCGCAGGCCGAAAACAGGGAAGCTGCCGTTCAGCGACGATTCCATGTAGCCGTACAAAAACGACGGAATCAAAGCCAACCAGCCATAGCGGAATACATAGGCAAAACGGTTTTGGCCCTCCTGCTGCTGCCCCATCGGTTCCGGATACACATTTTTCAGCCGGGAGAGCAAAAAGAAGGACGACGCGTACAGGATGCTGACCAAAACAAACGGCACCCACAGGCCAAGCGGCAGCAGGTTGATACCCAATGGCCCGATGCTGAACCCGACTCCATAGGCCAATCCGTAAATCGAAAGCATGCGGCCACGCTTTTCCGGCGGCGCGATGGCCGTCAGCCAAAGCTGCGTATTGTAGTGCAGGAGCGAGTCGCCCGATCCCATGAACAGCCGCAGGAAAAACCAGACGACAAGCCCGCTGGACAGCGGTATGAGTACGGTAGTGCTGATAAGCAGGATCAGTCCGAGAATAATGGCGCCGCGATAGCCGAGGCGCTGCAGAAGCCGTTCCAAAAACGGCGACACCAGCATGACGCCGATGTACATGGCCGCAGCATTGACACCGTTGGCGATTGAGGATACGCCTTGCTGTTCCAGCAAAATCGCCAGCAGCGGCAGCGTCAACCCTTGGCTGATGCCGGCAAATCCAACCAAAACAATCAATGTCGTTTGCATGAGACGCAAAGATGGCATAGCAGATTGCTCCTTTCCATCCCCCCATCATACACTCTATAGTAACGAGAAAGTCAAGGTGGTGAACATACAAAACGATTATCACCGTTTTGTATTCCGCAAACGGTATTCTTGTTCATAAAAAATCGCCGAAACGTTTTTCACAGAAAAAAACTAGGCTGCCCCGTGGCGATCATGTTGATCAGCCGCAATGGACAGCCTGCTATCTGTTCTTATTCCCTACGTGCGCACCAGTGCAAACACGATCTCGCAATCTTCTTCACCATCATTGTACGCCCAATGCTCTTCACCGGCTGGAATCAGCGTGGCGTCCCCTTTTGTCAGCCGATATTCCTTCTCGCCGGACACGGACAGGATCGAGCCTTTGACGATGATCGAATATTCATTGCCTTCATGCGCCCCCGTTCCCGTTAGCGGAATGCGCGCTTTTGGCGGTACGGTCACATAACCAAAAGCAGTTTTCCCGCCCTCGATGCTGTCTTCGGGAAATAATGTTTTCAGAGAGATACTTGGCCGGTCCTCTGGTTTCACGTCATCTGTTTTCACTACAATCATCTTTGTTCTCTCCTTTTCGGTACGATTTCGTGTTGCTGCGTTTAGCGGGTTGTGCCCACTACCTCATATGTGCTTGGATCAAGCAGGACGCCGTATACTTCTTTTGCCTGCTCGACCGTGATATAGCCGTTTTTGGCATCATAGGCAACCTTTTCCACAGGCCGTTTCAGCGGATCGCCATAACCGCCGCCGGTAGCGGTGATCAATCGGACGACATCGCCTTTTTGCAACGGGAAGCGAGCGTACTTGCCAAACGGCCCTGCTACCTCGCCGTTTGCCTTGACGATCACGAACTCGTTGCGCGAGCCGTCGCCGCCGCCATTGAAGCCCCATGGCAAATATTTGTGGCGGCCGAATGTCGCCGTCACGGTTTGCCCGTCAGTCATCGCCTGGTACGAGCGAATCACGCCGGAACCGCCGCGGTTTTCACCCGCTCCTGCCCCGTCGGCGCGCAGGCTGTATTCGCCGAGCATGACGCCATAGCGCGTCTCCGCCACTTCAACCGGCACATTGTACGTTTCGCCATCGCCGATACAAAATTGTCCAGTCGCACCATCCAAACCTTGACCAGCGCCCCAGCCGCCAACAGACGGTTCGACGATCAGAAACGGTTCGCTCGTATCTTGATGCAGACCGGAGAGCACGACGCCGCAGACCGACAGCAGATGTCCCGCGTTGAGTCGATTCGGCAGCACGGGAGCCAGCGCTTTCCACACCAGATCGGAACCATACATCATCGTCTCCCAATAGGTGGATACCGCCGCCGGTCGTTCTGCGGAAAAAATCGAGCGATCGTCCGCAATGACCTGCAGCGGGCGGAAGACGCCGTCGTTGATATCTTGCGACGGATTGGTCGCCGCCAAAAAGATGACGCGCACAGCGGAAACAAGTGCGGTATAGGAGCAGTTGACAGGCCCCAGTACCTGCGGGTGACTGCCTCGGAAGTCGCAAATAAATTCGTCGTCGGTAATCGTCACCTTGACCTTCACCGGAAACGGCCCGTTGCCCAGCCCGTCGTCATCGATGAAATCTTCCGCCTCAAAAACACCTTTGGGCAGCTTGGCAATCTCTTTGCGCGAGAGCTGCTCGCCATGCGTCAGCAAAAAGTCAATCGAGTCCATCACAACGGCTTTGCCATACTTGTCGCACAGCTCGACAAAGCGTTTTTCGCCTGTGCGCAGTGCCGCTACCTGTGCCCACATATCACCGATAGATAGATCGGGGAAGCGCACATTCGCGCGGATCATATCGACCAGAGCCTCATTCAGGCGCCCTTCGTCAAACAGCTTGACGCACGGGAACTGCAGTCCCTCTTGGAAAATTTCCGTCGAATCGGTCGTCCATGAACCCGGATCTTTCCCGCCGACCTCAGTCCAGTGCGCTTTGTTCGCCGAAAATGCGACCAGCTCGCCTTCGTAAAAGATCGGCATGACCAGTCCTACGTCCGACAAGTGTGAGCCGCCGCCACCGTACGGATCGTTGATAATAATGATATCCCCTGGCTTGATCGCGCCTTTTTCGCCGTATTTTTTCAACGTTTCCTTGACCATGAAAGTGAGCATGCCGATGAAACCGGTCACGCCATTCCCTTGGGTCAAAAGCTGTCCTTTGGCATCGGTCAAGCCGCTGGCAAAGTCGAGCACTTCATAAATGATCGGGCTCATCGAGGTGCGCGCCAATGTATGGAACATTTCTTCGCCGATCGCAATTAGCGAATCTTTGACGATTTCAAGTGTAAACTGGTCGTTTTTCGCATTTGTGCCTATCATGTGCTACACCCCCGTTTGTACAATCAGATTTCCATATGGGTCAACGGTAACCGTTTGACCGGGATAAATGACGGCTGAAGAAGACACCTCTTCAATGATCGCCGGCCCTGCAATCACGGTTCCGGCATTCAGAGCCTCGCGTTCGTAGACGCGTGTATCCAGCCAACCTGCTCCTTCAAACAGAACGGCCCGCGTCTCTTTCAAAGCGCTTGCGGCATTGTCGCCAACATTCGCCAGCTTGGCGACCTCCGGCTTCTGCACGGTTCCGAATGCGGTCAAGTGCAGGTTGACAATCTCAGTCGGAGCGCCCTCAAGCTTAAAGGTATAATGCTGTTCATGCAGACCGTGGAAGCTGTTGACCACTTCCGCCAGCGTTTCCGCGTTCAGCACGCCGCCTGGCACAGGCACTTTTACCGCATGTTCCTGGCCCAGATAGCGCATATCGGCATAGCGGGTGAAAACGATCTTGTCCTGCTCGATACCCTCGGCAGCATATTGCGTCTGCGCCTGCTCCTCCAGCTCGTCCCAACGGTTGTTCAGTTCGGTGAAATCGAGGCTGTTTACGCGGCGGATGTAGGTTTGGATATAATCGTGGCGCAGATCGGTCATCAGCATGCCCCACGCCGAGAATACGGCGGACGCGATCGGGATGATGACTTTTTTCACACCCAGCTCGCGCGCCAATGCCATCGCATGCATCGGTCCGCCGCCGCCGAACGCGACGAGCGCGAAATCGCGCGGGTCATAGCCTTTGCGCACAGAAATCAGCTTAAGCGCATTCAACATGTTGGAATTGGCGATGCGAATGATGCCAAGCGCCGCATCCTCCACCGATATATCGAAATATTCCGCCACTTTTTGCTGAATTGCAGAGCGAACCGCCTCCATGTCTACCTGCGACTGGAAGTTTTTCGGCGAAAGCCGTCCGGTAACCAAATTCGCATCGGTTGTCGTCGGATTTTCCCCGCCGCGTCCGTAAGCGACTGGCCCTGGCATTGCGCCCGCTGATTGTGGTCCGACTTTTAGCGAGCCCGCATCATCAATCCACGCGATCGAGCCGCCACCATTGCCGATCTCCACGATGTCGACGACAGGCACCTTGATCGGGTATCCGGCATTGCGGTCATCATGCTCGATTTTGTAATCGGTCGTTACCTTTACTTCGCCGTGATTGATCAGCGAGCATTTGGCTGTCGTTCCGCCGATGTCGAACGCGATGATATTTTCCTCGCCGATCAGCTTGCCCAGCATCGCCGCGCCGAAAATTCCCGCGACCGGACCGGACTCAACCATGTTGATGGGCGTTTCTTTTGATTGGGCGAAAGTTGTAGTCCCCGCATTGGATTGCATGATGTACTTGTTGCCGGCCACGCCCAGCTCGACCAATTGTCGCTCCAGCTTGTCGATATAGGAAGCGGCGATCGGCTTGACATAGGAGTTGAGAACCGCCGTGCTTGTCCGCTCATATTCGCGCCATTCTTTTGTCACCTCATAGGAAGCGGTCACCGCTACTTCCGGCCATACCTCTTTGACGATCTCGATTGCCTGCCGCTCATGGGACGCATCGGCATAGGCGTGTAGGAATGCGATCGCAATGGCATCGACACCTTCCGCCCGCAGCTGCTCTACCGCAGCTCTCACCTGGTTTGTGTCGAGCGGAGTGAGAACCTCGCCCTTGTAATTGATCCGCTCCTCCACTTCCAGGCGCAAGTAGCGCGGGATAAACGGAGTCGGTTTTTCATAGCGAACATTAAACAGATCGGGACGGTTTCCCCTGGCGATCTCCAGCACATCGCGGAAGCCTTTTGTCGTGATCAAGCCGGTTTTTACGCCTTTTCGCTCGGTGAGCGCGTTGATGATCACAGTCGTCCCGTGAATAAACGTATCGATTGCAGCACTTTCGATGCCGCTTTTATTTAAAACATCCAATACCCCTTGTTCGAAATGAGGAGGAGTCGTATCGCTTTTGGCTACGCCAATTTTCCCCGTTTCATCCAGATACACAAGATCTGTAAATGTACCGCCAATATCTGTAGCTACTCTCATAAGAACCACCCTTCTTGTGAACAGATGTATAGGTGATCCGGCTATCTAGAAGATAACCGGGGTCAACACGCTGAGAACTTTGGATGTCTGATTGAGCGGATTGGACCACATGTGCGGCAGGTTGGACGGATAATGAATCGAGTCTCCCGCCTTGAGCAAATATTCTTTGCCATCTACCTCGAAAATGACGGCACCTTCCAGCACGTAGAAAAACTCTTCGCCCGGATGGTTGAATACGCTTCCTTGCACCGTATTCGGCTCAAGGGTCACAATCATCGGCTCCAGCATCCGCCCGGAGAAATCACCGGCCAACCGACGATATTCCGCCGTATTGCCCTCGATCCGAAACGGCTTTTGCTCATCCACTTTTACGACATAGTTTTGGTTGCTGAAATTCTCGAAAAAATCGGTAATCGGCACTTCAAAAGCATCCGCAATTTTTTTCAGCGATGTGATCGCAAGCGATGTCGCGCCCCGCTCTACTTGAGACAAAAAACTGACCGACAGTCCGGTTTTTTCGCTGAGATCCTTCAACGTATAGTCGTGCTGTTTGCGCAAATCGCGAATGCGTTTATAAATTTCTTCCATTTTGATACCCCTTCATTTTTTCTAGTATACTGTATCTAGTATACATGTTTTAATGAAGGATTTCCCCTTCCGTCTCCCGTAAAAACAGGACGGTAATCGCGGTCACGACCAGAAAGCTGGTAATGAAGGCGTTCGTAATCAAAAAGCTTTGGTTCGTGGCCAGAAACGCTCCGATTGCCGTTGGCGCGATCCAGTTGGCGACGCGCTGCGCGGTTGCCCCCAGACTGTAGCCGGCTCCGCGAATGTTGGTCGGATACAGCTCGCCCATCCATACATCCCAAACGCCCCAAGCGCCAAGGCTGAAAAAGGACAAGATCACCAGATAAACCATCAGCTCGGTGATTGTGTTGGAAGCGGCGAAACCGAACCCGCCGACAGCCGCGAGCACGACGAACACAAACATGACTTTTTTGCGGCCGAATTTGCCGGTCAAATAAGAGGAAGCGAAATAACCGGGGAATTGCGCCAATGCCGACAGCACGACGAACCCGAGGCTGGAGACAAAGGATAATCCCTTGCTTTGCGCCAGCATGGACGGCATCCATAAAAACAGCGCCCAATAGCCCCATGAAAAGCAGAAATTGATCAGCGTTTGCAGTAAAGTCGGCTTCAACAGCTTGCCTTTGAAAATATCCATGAAATTGCCTTGACTCAACTGGGGCACCGTGACCGTTCGGCCTTTTAGCAGCCCCTCCACCTTATTCTCGGAAAGCCGCAGCAACGCAGCCTTCGCTTCCGCCGTTTTACCTTTGCCAGCCAGCCAGTAAGGCGATTCGGGCACCAGCTTCCAGACAACCAAAAACCAGAGAGCGCCGAGCGAGCTGATCGCCATGATCCAGTGCCAGCCGAGATGGCCAAAGAAATACGTGATGCCGACTGCGATCAAGGTGCCGATCGGGAACCCGGAAGCCAGATAAACGGCTGCCCGCCCCCGCGACTTGACCGGCAAAAGCTCTTCAAAGAACGGGAATGTCGCGACCATCACGCCAGATAACGCCGCTCCTGCGATCAAACGCGTCCAAAACAGCATTTCGAAATTGACCGAAAACGAACTGAGCAACGAAAGCAGCCCGTACAAAACAAAGCTGAGCAGCACCGTTTTTTTGCGCCCAAATCGGTCGGTAATCTTCCCCCACACTAAGCAACCAGGAATCATGCCGAGGTAAATCGAGCCCATCACTTCGCCAGTTTGCACCTGGTCGAGCTGGAAATCAGCCGCGATCATCCCGCTGATGAACACGATGATCATCAATTCCCACGCTTCGATGGCAAAGGAGAAAAACAGAGCGAATCCAGCCTTCCAGTGCTGCGACGTAAAGGGCATTTCTTCAAAAACCTTGCCTACCTCGATCGGAGCGGCATCTCCTGTCGACCGCTCGCTGAATTCCGCTTTTGCACTCATTCGAACCCCCTACTTTCGTGCGAATATTTCGTATCTTCAACGCAGGCAAGCTGCCCACTCAAGCTCAGGCGGCGATTGATACCCTACCAGCTTGCTGTGGCTCCAGCCGAATCTTTGCTTGATCTCAACCAGGAACTCTGCGTATTTGAGCGGGGCCAGGCTGGCGTCAATGACCGGAATGCCCAACTCCTCCTGGATCGTTTTATAAAAACCGAACTCTATCGTGCAACCGAGGACCAACACATCTGCCCCGTCCTGTTCAATTGCGGCAATTGCAGCATTTCTGATGCGTCGCTCGGTTTCTGCATGATCCTTCTGGAAATCATGCACCCCCAGATCAAGCGAACGGAACGAAGCGAGCTTGTCGGCAAAGCCGTATTTATGCACATTTTCTTTCATCTCGGGAATCCATTTTTTCCGTCCGACAATAATCGAGACGCTTTCGCCTAACGTCGTGGCGACATGCAGGCAAGCCTCCGCCGGAGCGGTGATGACCATCTTTTGCGACAGCTCGCGCGCTGCCCGGATCGCCGGATCATAGAAGCAGCCGATGATTGCCGCATCGTAGCCATCCGCCTCGGCTTTTTTTATCGTCGTCAAAAGCTCGGGCATAACCATCAATTCGTAACTGTTGTATTCGAGATGATGCGGACCAGCTGATTTCGATAGGGATACAACATCGACGATCGTGTCAGGCTGTTTGATCTTGCCGAATTCGTCCGCAAAAATCTGATCAAAGGCATCTGTCGTGACCGGGTTAATCCACAATATCTTTTTCATCAACCAATTTCCCCCTTGGCCTCTTTTTGGGAATCATCTACTCGCGTTTTCCAACCAAAATAGTAAGATCGGGATAATTACAGCTATACAGTATTTTTTAAAGGAACAATCTGAATCGACTTTTGCTTCCAATCTGCCAACACTCGAACAACTCTGCCATTTTTTCTTCATTAATTCGTAGTACAGCCCATTTTTCTCCACGTTTTCGCTCATCTATCACCTCTTTTTTCCGAATAATTGTATTTTAATTAATTATCAATATAAATCATGTTTTACTGTATTTCAATAACAATTACAGTAATTCGGTAAATATTTTTATTTTAATCGTCATTTTTTGCGATCACTGTAAAAAATCATATATATCTCATTCTGGCAGCTCGCCCCGCCCCTCCACGTGTTGGCTGGCAAAAAACCGACCGGCTACGAGTAAATCGGCCGGTCGACAGTTCCTACAATCAAAAAAAGAAGCCCGCTGTATCTACCAGAATGCGAGCTTCCGCAAAAAAACCCCGCTCTGCTTGCATTGGACACACATCCATCAGGCAAGAAGAACGGGATACTGTATTAAGTTACGACGTTTTACCGTAGGTTGTTCTAGGGGCTGCCATAGCCAATGCTACACAACCGCCTTGCTAGCCGCCTGCCCCTGCTGGAGCTGATACATTTTATTGTAAACGCCATTTTGCTCCATCAGCTCTTCATGCGTGCCGCGCTCGACGATTTCTCCGCGAGACAGCACCAGGATCTGGTCCGCATGCTGGATCGTCGAGAGCCGGTGCGCGATGATAAACGTCGTCCGTCCGCTGGAAAGCACGTGAAGCGCCTCCTGGATCACCGCTTCCGTCTCGCTGTCGATGCTGGCCGTGGCCTCATCCAAGATCAGAATAGCCGGATCGGCGGCCAATGCGCGCGCAAAGGAGATGAGCTGACGCTGTCCGGCTGACAGCGTCGCGCCTTTTTCGACGACCGGCTCGTCATAACCTGCTGCAAGCCTCTCGATGAAGGCGTCGGCTTTTACCGCCTTGGCGACCTCGCGCAGCTTTTCGTCCCCGATGCCCTGATTGTACAGCCTGATATTGAATCCAACGCTGCCTGTGAACAAGAACGGGTCCTGCAGTACCAGGCCGACGTGCTCGCGCAAAGATTTCGGGTCCAGCTCCGCTATATTTTGCCCGTCGATTTCAATGCAGCCTTTGTTGATGGGATAAAAGCCGAGCAAAAGATTCATCAGCGAGCTTTTTCCAGAGCCCGTATGCCCGACAAGCGCGATCGTTTGGCCTGGTTCCGCCGTGAACGACACATTTTTCAGCACATAATCCTGATCGTTGTAGGCGAAGGAGACGTTGTCAAAGACGACTTTGCCGCGCGGGCGCTCCATCCGCTCCCGCTTCTCCTCCGTCTCTGTCGGCGCATCCATGACATCAAACACGCGCTTGGCGGAAATCACCGCCTGCTGCAGCTGTGACAAACGGTCCATCACCATATTGATCGGCTCGAAAAAACGGCCCATATAATCGACAAACGCATAGAGCACCCCGAATGAAATCACGTCTGTAAACGACTGTGAGCCGAAATACCAGATGATGATGACCAAGGAGAGCTTCCATAAAAAATCGACCGCCGGACGCAGCATGAACGATTCTAGCCGCATCTCCTTCAATTTCGTCCGGTAATACGTTTCGTTGACCTCGGCGAATTCCTTCGCCACATCTTGTTCGCGGCGGAACGCCTGCACGACGCCCATGTTTTGAATCATTTCATTGATCGTCGCATTCATGTCAGCCAGGCGCGCGCGGATCACCGTGTAGTAACGCGTGCTGATGCGTCGATACGTCAGCACCAGTACGGCGACAATCGGCAAAAGCAGCGTGCAGAACAGCGCCAGCATCGGCTGCATGATGTAGAGCGCCACCAAAATCCCCAGCAAAAATACGGTGTTTTGAACAAAAGTGGCGAGCACGCTCACATACAGCTCGCGAATCGCTTCCGTATCGTTGGTGACGCGGGAAACGAGCGACCCCGTCGGCGTTTTATCGAAATAGGAGACCGGCAGCTTCTGCAGATGCGAAAAAATATCGATTCTAAGACGCTGGATAATGCGCTGTGCCGTCGTTTGCAGCGACAGCAGCTGAATATAGTTCAGCCCTGCGGAAAACAGGATCAGCACGCCATACCCGATCGTCAAGTAGATCAGCGGTCCAATATCGTGACTATACAATGCCTTGACTTCATCCGAGGTCAGGCGAACCGCCGCCATCTCCGTTGCAGCCCCGCCCCCGCCAGGCTTGGCAAAGACCACGCGGTACGCACCGCTTCCTGCCAGCGGGAGAATGTGCGGCGCTCCCCCATCAGGCTGCGGTCCATCCAGCAAATAATAGGCCGTTTTCTCCGTAATGATCTGCACCGGCTTGCCGCCCAGCTTGACGGCTTTTTGCGGGTCGATCCAATCTTCGCGAACCAGAATATGATGCTGCACCTTCACGCTTTGCGGCTCTTCTCCATCGGGGAGCTGCTCGAACTGGTACCAATTTTTCTGGATGCTCAGGATGTGGCTGTCGATCGCGATTTTGGCGATAAAAGGGCCGGCCAGATCGGCGCTCGTCCCCAGCAGCAGCAGTACCAGCGCAATCATGATCCGCTTGCGGAACGGGACGGCATAGCTCACGAGCCTGCGCCATACGCTTTGACCTGTCATGCGCTCTCCTCTCCTTCCACCTGCTCCTCCATTTGCTGGCGGCGGTATTGCTCGGCATACCAGCCGTCCTGGGCCATCAGCTGATCATGCGTGCCTCTCTCCACGATCCGCCCTTCATCCAGCACGATAATTTCCTGCGCATGCTGTACGGCAGACAGCCGATGCGCAGTGATGATTGTCGTTTTTCCGGCTCGTTCGGCACGCAGGTGAGCGAGAATTTTCTTTTCCGTACGCGCATCCACCGCAGAGAGCGAATCGTCCAAAATCAACACTTCCGCATCTGGCAAAAGCGCACGGGCGATCGAAATCCGTTGCTTTTGTCCGCCGGAGAGCATCACGCCCTTTTCCCCCACCATCGTTTGCAGGCCGGCCGGGAACCGCTCGATGTCTCGCAGCATTTCAGCCTGGCTCAACGCATGTTTGATTTCAGCCTCTGTCGCCTCCGGTTTGCCGAAAGCCACGTTTTCCTTGATCGTCCGCGAAAAGAGCAGGTGCTCCTGCGGAACATAAGCAATCTTTTGGCGAAGCGCCTCAAATGAAATCTCTTCAACCGGCATCCCGCTCATAAAAACGGCGTTTTTCTGAAGCGGGAATTGGTGCAGGAGAACGCGGCACAACGTGGACTTTCCGCTGCCTGTACGCCCTACGATGCCGAGCGTATCCCCCTTTGCCAACCGGAAGCTGATGTCGGTCAATGCCGCTTTTTCCGTGTCGGGGTAGGCGAAGGTCAGCCCGTCGAGGCGGATTTCTCCCGGTGGCACGTGTGCGACGGCATCTTTCGCTTCCGCCACGTCCGGCTGCTGCGCAAACAGCTCCTCCAGCCGACTGAGCGAAGCGCTCCCCCGCTGCAAAATGTTCATCAGCCAGCCAAACGCAAACATCGGCCAAATCAAAAGCCCCAAATACAAATTAAATGCAACCAGATCGCCCAATGAAATTTGGCTGTAGATGACCAGAATCGAACCGAAGCCGAGCCCAATAAGAAAGCTGAAGCCGATGATGATGTTGATGGTCGGCTCAAACAGCGCGTCGATCCGCGCCACATTGATGTTTTTCTTCAAGGTGTCCTCGCTCACACGCTGAAACGCTTCTACATCCGCCTGCTCCTGCACAAAAGAGCGCAGCACGCGGACGCCGGACACCGATTCCTGCACATGGTCGTTCATTTTGCCGAACGCTTCTTGCGACAAGTAAAACCGCTCGTGCAACAGCCTGCCGTAATAAGCGGTCGACCAAGCCAAAAATGGCATCGGCAATAGCGACGCGAGCGTCAGCTTCCAATCAATCGTGAAAATCATGACGCCGAGCGTCAGCAGTGTCATCATCAGCGAATCGACCAGCGTCAAAACGCCCATCCCAGCCGTCACCTCGATCGCCGGGATGTCGTTCGTGGCGATCGCCATCAGATCGCCGGTCCGTCTGCGGTGAAAAAACGATGGTGTCATCCGCGTCAAATGGCCAAACAGCCGATCGCGCAGCGTCCTTTCCAAAAGGAGCGACCCGCCGTACAAAAAGTGGCGCCAGCCGATGCGCATCAAATACAGCATGAGCCCGATCCCGACCAGCAGCAAAAGCGCCTGTGTCAATGAGCTTGCGGTCAGCGTTTCATTGCGGATCGAGTCCACCACCTCGCCGATCAAGCGCGGCGGCCACAACATCAACACATCTACCCCTAAGATTAAAAGAACGCCGATCACATACCGTTTGGCATGGCGGCGAAAAAACCAGGCCAACCGCTGCAACGTTTGCAAATTACCCTCTCCCTGCCACGTAACGTTTCATTCGTTTATCCGAACCATTCCGACTCGGCAACCGTGTTACTCCACCTCAATCGGTTGCCGAATAGAAAAGGGTTGCGTTCTATCCGCAGCCCTTTTTGAGTACGTACGTTCGGTTCGCTGACTTTTCTATCGTAAGTTAACGAAATTTTCCTGTCAATCCAAATTTTTTGTATAATTGCGCTGCCATTCCTCCGCCACCAGGCTATACACGACATGGTCCACGTAACGTCCGTTCAAGTATTCGTTTTGACGCAAGACGCCATCCTGATGGAAGCCCAGCCGTTCAGGAATCGCCCTGCTCCTCGAATTTTGCGTTGCCGCATGAATCTCCAGCTTGTTGAGCTGCCAGACGCCGAAAATGTATTCTCTCATATAAGCAATGACGGCGGACGTCATCAATCCTTTTCCTTGAAAAGATTCGGTCAGCCAATAGCCCATCGTCGTCTTGCCATTATGCCAATCGATGCGGTGGACGCCCAACGTTCCGGCCAGCCTTCCTTTATACCATATACCAAAATGAATCCCTTGATTCCGTGCTTTTTGTTCCAGCGTAAGCGTGATGAACTCGACCGTGTCCTCGACAACTTTGGTGTCATCCACCCATGGCAGCCACTCGCGCAGGTGAATGCGATTGCTGTCGATCGCCGTAAACATCTCGACCGCATCCTCTACCAGCAATGGCTTGAGACAAGCATGCTCAAACAAAGGTATTTCTCTCACTGTGCACACCCTCTTTATTTCGGATGGAAATATCAAAATATTGTCGAATATGGTAACATGGGTCATAAGCCATGTAAAGGAGTTGAACGGATGGAGCAGATGCTGCTGGAGATTTTGGGAGAACTGAAAGGGCTGCGGACCGATGTGCGAGAGGTAAAGACCGACATCAAGCAGTTGAAGACCGACGTCGAGCAGTTGAAAACCGACGTCAAGCAGTTGCAGACCGACGTCGAACAGTTGAAAACCGACGTCGCCATATTGCAAACTGATATGGCCCAGGTAAAAGCCGATGTTTCCTTGTTACAAACCGATATGGCCCAGTTGAAATCGGATGTCAAACAGCTTCAATTGCGTGCCGACATCTTTGAGTCGAACCAGCTGACATTGCTGCAAGAGCAGCGGGAGTTACGCCTCGAACACCAGACGCGCGACCGCCTGTTGCTGGGCGAACTGGCTGAGATGAAGGACAAGCTCAAATTCGTCAACCGAAAAGTCGCAGATATGGAATTCGAGACGATCGGAAAACATCATGCATAAATGTCAAAAAAACCGCCTTTTCCGTTATGGACAAAGGCGGTTCTTGTTTGACTCGCTGCTCTTATTTTTTGCTGTTGCCGATCTCTTCCGGTTTGTAAATGCCATTCTCCGTTACGATCGCCGTAATGTAGCTCGCAGGCGTGATGTCAAATGCAGGGTTGTAAACCTTGATCCCGGTTGGTGCAACCTGTTTGCCCAAGCCGTGGGTGATCTCCTCCGCCGGACGCTCCTCGATCGGGATCTCTGCGCCGGTCGGCGTATTCAAGTCGATGGACGACAGCGGCGCCGCGACATAAAACGGGATGTTATGCGCCTTAGCCAAAACCGCTACGCTGTAGGTACCGATTTTGTTCGCGACATCGCCGTTGGCAGCCACGCGGTCTGTTCCCACGATCACGGCCTGCACTTTCCCTTGCGACATGACCATGCCAGCCATGTTGTCGCAGATCAGCGTCACATCCACGCCTGCCTTTTGCAGCTCAAGCGCGGTCAGGCGCGCCCCTTGCAGCACAGGACGGGTTTCATCCGCATACACTTTCAAATTCCAGCCGCGCTGCTTTGCCAAGTAAAACGGTGCGGTTGCGGTTCCGTACGCTGCCGTAGCCAATGCGCCCGGGTTGCAGTGGGTCAAAACGCCGATGCCGTCTTCGAGCAGCGTCAGCAGGTTTTCCCCGATCTGCTTGCACACCGCCTCGTCTTCGCGCTGGATTTCCAACGCTTCTTCCAGAACGGCCGCTTTTACTTCCTCCGGCGCTTTACCCGCTTCGCGCGCTAAGCGCTCCTTGATCCGGTCGAGCGCCCAAAAAAGATTGACCGCTGTCGGACGGGACGTCGCCAAATAATCGGCATGCTCGATCGCTTCCGCCTGGATTGCTTCATAGCTTGCCGCTTCGCTGCCGCGAATGCCCAGGTACACGCCGTATGCCGCTGCCATGCCGATCGCAGGCGCGCCGCGAACTTGCAGATGCCGGATTGCCTCCCATACTTCCTTGATTTTGGTCAGTTCCAGATAGATCGTCTCCACTGGCAACCGTGTCTGGTCGAGCAGATATAAACGATCGTCAGCCCACTTCAGCGGGACCAACTGTTCCGATAACGTCATGTTTACAGCCTCCTGATTGATTCTTGTTGCCGGTTAGCTATGCACCAAGCTCACCGTCTTGTTTACGATCGCCGTGATGTCTGTCGCTTCCGCCACTTGGGTGCGCTCCAAAATCAGCGCCTGCCCGATCGCCAATGCCAGTCGTTCCGCTTCCGCACGGACCTCATCCGATTCAATTGTGTTCAGATCGGCGACGCCAGCCAGCCCGATCACGCGGCGCAGCATTTTGCAACCCGCATAACCGACTGCATCCTGCAGCACATTTTTGACATAGTCTTGCCAAAAACCTTCCACGTGCGCGCTTCGTTCCTTCGCCTGCTTGTGCCACAATTGAACGAATTGCGAAACGAATTCGCTCCAAACATCTTCAACGGTTTCGAGCAAATAGGCACGATAGCTTTCGCGTTCCTCGTCATCCTTGGCCAAACCGTGCTGCGCTGCGTAATTGAGCAGCAAGTTGGCAAACACGGCACCGATGTCAAAGCCGAGCGGACCGTAGTAAGCGAACTCCGGATCGATGACCTTTGTGCTCGTTTCCGTTACAAAAATACTACCTGTATGCAGGTCGCCATGCAACAGCGCTTCTGCGCGCGTGAGGAAACCGTATTTCAATTTGGCGATTTCGCGCTTCAGCGGCGCATTGTGCCAAATGGCTTCGACCTCTGGGCGGATCAGCGGATTGAAGTTGTTGGTCGGCGCATCCTCGTATGGATCGGTGAATACCAAATCCTCTGTAATTTTGCACAGCTCCGGATTGATGAACGAACCGACGAGCGCTTTCTTCTCATACGGATGCGCACCGATATCGGATGTGTAAAAAAGCGTGTGGGCCAGGAAGCGGCCGATGTGCTTGGCGAACAGCGGATAGCGGTTTTTGGCGATCAAGCCTTTGCGCATGATGATATGATCGCTCAAATCTTCCATCACCGTCAGCGCAAGCTCCGCATCATAATGATACACGTGCGGGACAAGTTCCGGTACAAGTTTATACTGGATTTGCAGCGCCTCCGCCTCGATGCGGGCCCGATCCAGCGTAAGCGGCCACGATTCCCCGACGACGCGGGCGTACGGCAATGCCTGTTTGACGATTACGCTTTTGCCGCCTTCCTCATCGCGAATATTAAAAACCAGATTCAGGTTGCCGTCCCCGATTTCATGGCTGGCGAGCTTCGCGCCAGTAGCAAAAAGATTCGGGAGATTGCGAACATATTCAACTGCCTCTTGTTCGGTTAATGCACGGTATGCCATTTGTTATGTCCTCCTCGCAGTCACTTGAAATTATCGTTTATCTTGATCGACCGTCACCAACGGCTCGGTTTCATTTACAACTTCCTGATACAGCGTCAGCAGCTGGACCAGATTGCCCAATTGCGCGGCAAGCCGGAAGTGCGCCAGCCGATCGACGCGATGGCTGCCCAGCTCGGCCCCCACCTCCTGCGGTGAAAGGACTTCCCAGCCGGCTTCCTTTTGGTGGATGAACCAGCTTTCGCCTTTGCAGCGCACCCACACATTCGCCAAGGGAACATCCGGTGCAAACAGCCGCGATTGCTGCAAATAGTCATCCCCATGCTCCATCGCGAGCAAGAACAACCGTTCATTGGCCAGCTTCAAATCCGTCTCCACCAATCGGAGCCATTCGTCCCGCTCTTCAGCGGACAGCTTGCTGCTCAGATGGCCAAAAGCATGCAACAGCGCATTGCGGGCATTGCCCTCATCTTCAGGCAGTGCGCGCACTTGCGTCAAAAACGCCGACAGCTCCTCCGTAAAAACCGACCAACATCGATTCCCCGATGTTTTCTCACGCTCGATCTGGGCTTTGAACGCTTTGGCAATGTCCTGGTAGCAGCGGTACGATTTCGCCATCACCAAATACTTATGCTCCGCCCAAACTTGCTCACACCAGGCGCGGGACAACGATTGCAAAAAAGACCTCTTTTCCGAGGAAAAGAGGTCGCTTGTCGAAGTGGTAACCATGATTATGCTCCCCCTTATCTTCCAGAATGAACGTATTTCTGCAGGAATTAGCACCGTGCATGCGGATCGCTCCGTCATGTCGGTTGCTGGGTTTCATCGGGCCAGTCCCTCCACCACCTCTGGATAAGGTATCCATTGTTATTCAGTTGGGTTGTACGCTTGCATATACGTCGAATCATACTCTGTGCATAAATTGGTGTCAATCCCTAAATTGTATATTGACTCCCTTGCGTACTCATCATATGATGTGAGAATCAGTATGCTTTTTTTGAAAAAGCGCTCTTTTTGGACACAAATTCGACCGCTTTCGGTTGGCATAAAACACGTTTGAAAGTGGTTGTTTTATGCGATATATTGTACACTCTTATCGTGAGCTGGCTGAGGGACTGGCCCTTTGACGCCCGGCAACCATGTGCATGTCTGATCATACAGGCTGCGCAACGGTGCTAATTCCTGCAGAGACATAAGTTTCGTCTCTGAGTGATGAGAGGAGTAGACGGAACAAAAGCCGCCTCCCTCTGACAACGGGAGGTTTTTTTTCTGCCAAAAACGCTTATTCCCGCTCAGCCAAGCAAATGATACACGAGTTGACTTTCCGTCTGAAGGAGGTTTGCCTGGATGAATCAAGATCGCATCCTTGTCACATATTTGACCCAAGCGAAAGACCTGCGCAAAAAAGCCGAAGGGATCGCCGTAGGAATGACGGTCGGTTCCTGGACAGATGTGCCGGCTGCGAAGCAAGAGGAGCTGCGTCCGTATTTGGGCGAGGCAGTCGATGTGACTCCGCTTTCCGTGCTGGAGTCCGGCGAAACGCGCGGTTTGGTGACCATCAGCTATCCGACGCGCAATTTTACGCCCGATATTCCGTCTTTACTGACCGGAATATTTGGGAAATTGTCGATGGATGGCAAAATCAAGCTGGTCGATATTCAGTTCCCCGACAGCTTCTCCTCCCTCTTCCCGGGTCCGAAATACGGGATTGAAGGTATCCGTGAAGCGACGCGCGGCTATGACCGACCGCTCTTGATGAGCATTTTCAAATCGTGCCTCGGCATGCCATTTGATGACTTGAAAACGCAATTCCGCGCACAAGCGATGGGTGGACTCGATCTGGTGAAGGATGACGAAATCTTTTTCGCCGATGAGAAAGCGCCTTTCCTGACGCGCATTCAGGCTTTTGGCGAGATCGCCCGCGACGTGGAGCAATCCACCGGCAAAAAAGTGCTGTATGCGGCGAACTTGACCGGCCCTGTTCACCAGCTGATCGACCGCGCCAAGCAAGCCGTTGAAGCAGGCGCCGATTGCCTGCTGTTCAACGTGCTGGCGTTTGGCTTCGATGTCCTGCACCGTTTGGCAGCCGATCCTGATGTGACCGTGCCGATCATGGCGCATCCCGCGCTTGCCGGTGCGTTTTATCCGTCTCCCGACTACGGCATCGCGACGCCGCTGCTGTTGGGCAAGCTGATGCGGCTGGCTGGCGCTGACCTCGTCTTGTTCCCGTCGCCATATGGCAATGTCGCGTTAGACAAAACAGAAGCGCTGCAGCTTGCGCAAAATCTCCTCCATCCATCGGTTACGCTCAAGCGGCCGTTCCCTGTGCCTTCCGCAGGCATTCATCCGGGACTGGTACCGCAGCTGTTCGCCGATTTCGGCGTCGACCAGGTGGTCAATGCCGGGGGCGGAATCCACGGCCACCCGGGCGGTGCGACAGCAGGCGCGAAAGCATTTGTCGACGCGATCGCCGCAGCGGTCCAAGGCCGCACGCTGGCTGACGCCGCGCAAGATTCCGAGGAGCTTTCCCTCGCGTTGGCCAAATGGGGAGGGAAATAATCCATGGGCAAAAAACTCGTTCTGTTTTGTGACTTTGACGGCACCATCACCGAAAAAGACAACATCGTGGCGATCATGCGCCGCTTTGCTCCGCCGGAATGGGAAGAGCTGACACAGCGCATCCTGGGACAGGAGATCAGCGTTCGCGCGGGGGTAGGCAAACTGTTTACGCTGCTCCCCTCCTCGCTCCGCCAGGAAATCGTCGACTATATCGTAGCGGAAGCCAAGATCCGCCCCGGCTTCGCCGAGTTCGTCCGTTTTTGCGAGGACACCGGCATCGAGCTGTTGATCACCAGCGGCGGCATCGACTTTTTCGTTCATCCGATCTTGGCGCCATTCCAGCTGAAAAACCCCATTTACTGCAATGATAGCGATTTTTCCGGTGAAACCATCACGATCACGTGGCCGCATGCATGTGACGAACATTGCTCGAACGAATGCGGCATGTGCAAAACAACGATTATCCGCAGCTACTCGGCCGATGACTATTACCGCGTCGTGATCGGCGACTCCATCACCGATTTGGCCGGCGCCAAAATCGCCGATTTCGTCATTGCCCGCTCGTTCCTGGAGAAAAAATGCGAAGAGCTGGGACTGCCCTACCGTCCATTCACCACGTTCCACGACGTGATTGAAATACTGCAAGACATCACTCAACTGAAGAAATAGAGGTGTGAACACATGTCCATCACTTTGGAAAGCAAAATCGATGCATTCAGACGCCTTGATGAAGCCAAGCTGACTTTCGCCAAGCGCGACTGGTTCCCTGGAACGAGCGGCAACTTGTCCATCAAGCTGTCCGATTCGCCCCTGACCTTCGCGGTTACCGCGAGCGGCAAAGACAAAACCAAGCTCTCCCCTGAAGACTACCTTTTGGTCGACGGCGATGCCAAGCCGGTTGAAGCGACTACGCTCAAGCCGTCTGCGGAGACGCTGATCCATGCGGTCGTCTACAAAAACATCCCGAATGCCGGAGCTTGCTTCCACGTTCATACCTTGGGCAACAACCTCGTCTCCGAGCTGTATTTCGGCCAGCGCGCCTTCAGCATCCAAGGACAGGAGCTGATCAAAGGGCTCGGCATCTGGGAAGAAAACGCGCAGATCACGGTGCCGATTGTAGAAAATTTCGCTGACATTCCAAAGCTTGCCCAAGCGATCGAAAAAGTGATTACACCCGAAATCCCAGGTGTTCTGATCCGCAATCACGGGATTTACGCGTGGGGCGGCAACGATTTCGAGGCGAAACGCCATCTGGAATCTTTTGAATTCCTGTTTGAGTACCACCTGCGCTGGCTGCAGCTCAGCCAGGCCGTGCAAAAGCAGACGGTTTCAGCTACATTTTAGTAAGACTTGGTTCCGCGCCTTTTGCGGAACCTTAGTCGCACTTATGCTGGATCGGGATCGTTTCAGATTCCGATCTGTATTAGTAAGACTTGGTTCCGCGCCTTTTGCGGAACCTTAGTCGCACTTATGCTGGATCGGGATCGTTTCAGATTCCGATCTGTATTAGTAAGACTTGGTTCCGCCACACCCTTGGCGGAGCCACAGTCACGCTTATCCCGGATAAGAATTTTTCAAACATTCTTATCTGTAAAATAAAAGGAGGTCTTCACCCATGGCAAAAGTACGTTTTCACGACAACAACGAGTATTTGACAGGTCAGGCAGTCGTCGATTTCCTCGCGACACAGGAAGTCATTTATGAACATTGGGGCGTTGACCGTCTGGACAACAACCTGCGCGACAACTACAGCCCGACTGAGGAAGAAAAACAAGCAATCCTCGATGCTTTCAAAGAGGAGATCGCCGACATCAGCGCGCGCCGCGACTACAAAACGGCTGACATCATCGTGCTTTCCGACCAGACCCCGAACCTGGACGCGCTGTTGGAAAAATTCAAAGGCGAACATCACCACACAGACGATGAATGCCGCTTCTGCGTAGACGGCCACGGTATTTTCGCCATCAAAGGCAAGGACGACCGTTATTTCGACGTTGAAATGGAACCGGGCGACTTGATCTCCGTACCATCCTACTATCGTCACTACTTCAAATTGATGGATGACCGCAAAATCAAAGCGATCCGCCTGTTCGTGACTCCAGCAGGTTGGGAAGCCATCTACTAATTCCGATCGCCAACAAAAAAAGGCTGTAACCTGCATAGGTTGACAGCCTTTTTGCATGCGCGCTCTACTCCGCATTTTACCGGGGCAATTCGTCCAGTCACGAATGCCCCTCCACTCATATCCATACAGTATACTTGGCGGGGAGGGAATCGACTTGTCCAGAAAGCGGAGAAAATGCTATGACCCATGCTCCTCATATTGCAGGCCACATCGCGAATCGCCCATACATGCATCATCATCGAAAAAAATCCAGCAGGTTCGCCATGGCGGACACGGCGGCTTTCACAGGGGTTTTCATGGAGGATTCGAGAGTGGACGCGGCTTTCACGACGGATTCCGCAGAGGATTCCGGGAATCACCGTTCTTTGAGCGCCACAGCCCCTTTTTCTTTGGCGGCTTCTATCCATACGTTCCGTACGGCTACCCGGATTATTACGAGAGCCCCTATTATTCATCCCCCTATTACTGATCCGTTCAGACGATCAAAAAGAGACGTTCCGCTCTCGACGGACGTCTCTTTTTTCCTTGCAGAACGTCATGGCCAATGCCACAGCTTCCGCCTTTTTACAGCACATACCCATCCGCTTCGATCACACGAGCTGCGATTTGGCGTTTCAACTGAATGGTGTTGACGGGATTTCTCCTTGTCAGCTTCTTCAAGATACCGAGGCGCATGCGCAGGTTGTCGCCTTCTTCCATTGCCGCCAACGCTTCCTTCGCCATCGCTTCCACCTTGTCGAACGAATCGCTGACAAACGCCACGGTCAAATCGAGCTTCGCCTGTGCAGCCGCCACGCCATTTTTGGCAATCGCCTTTTCCGTCCGCTTCACGACGCTGTCCATCGCGTACAGCTCTGACAGCATGTCGGCGGACAACGCCAAAAGCTCCTGCTCGCTGGACAGCGCCTGCTGGTATTTCATCAAGGCAGAGCCCGCGACCATCAGGATGATTTTTTTGGTCATGTCGATCAGATGCTTTTCCAAAGCCAATGGCGCATCCTCGATTTCGGACGGATAGTAGCTCATCAGCTCCTCCTGCAGCCCCATCGCAGCCTTCATCAATGGCAGCTCGCCCTTCATCGCCTTTTTCACCAGCATGTCGGGGATCAGCAAGCGGTTGATCTCATTGGTTCCCTCAAAAATCCGGTTGATCCGCGAATCGCGGTACAGCCCTTCGATTTCGTACTCGGACATGAAGCCGTAGCCGCCGTGAATTTGCACGCCTTCATCGACGCAATAATCAAGCACTTCGGAGCAAAACACCTTGTTAATCGAGCATTCGATCGCATAATCCGCGATCGCTTTCAGCGCCTCTTTCCCGTCTTCCACTTTTTCGCCCAAGGCCGAAAGCGCTGTCTCGAACATGCCGACGGTCCGGTAAACCGAGCTTTCCGCTGCATAAACCTTGATCGCCATATTCGCCAGCTTGTTTTGAATCAGCGAGAAGTTGGCGATCGGCGTTTTGAACTGCTTGCGCTCCTTCGCATAGGTGGTCGCCAGCTCCAGCGCGCGTTTGGCGGAACCGACCGCGCCCACCGCCAGCTTGTAGCGGCCGATATTCAAAATGTTGAACGCGATATGATGCCCCTTGCCCGGTTCCCCCAGCAAGTTTTCCACCGGAACCGGCACATCCTGCAAAATCACCGTGCGCGTAGACGAGCCTTTGATCCCCATCTTTTTCTCTTCCGCGCCGAAGGAAACGCCCGGGAAGTCGCGCTCCACGATGAAAGCAGTGAAATGCTCTCCATCGATTTTGGCGTACACCACGAACACGTCCGCGAATCCGGCATTGGTAATCCATTGCTTCTCGCCGTTCAGCACGTAATGCTTGCCGTCAGCGGACAGCTTTGCCGTTGTTTTTGCGCCCAATGCGTCCGAGCCGGAGCCAGGCTCCGTCAAGCAATAAGCGGCCAGTCGGCGTCCTGTCGCCAGATCGGGCAGATAGCGGCTTCGCTGGTCCTCATTGCCGAAATAAACGATCGGCAGCGACCCGATGCCCACGTGAGCGCCAAAGCTGATCGCAAAGCCGCGGCCGCGCGCGAACTTTTCCGTAATCAATGCCGAGCTGAGCTTGTCGAGGTTCAGCCCGTCGTATTTTTCCGGGACATCGACGCCCAGCAGGCCAAGCTCCCCCGCTTCTTTCAGCAGACGAACCGTAATGTCAAACTGATGGTGTTCGATCTGTTCCAGTTGAGGTACCACTTCATTCACGATAAAATCTTCCGTCGTTTTGGCAAACATTCTGTGCTCTTCCGTAAACTCCTCCGGGGTAAACACATCGTCATACGTGCCGGAATCAAGCAAAAAGCTGCCGCCGCGAATTACATTTTTGGTCGTCTCTGCCATCGTTCTTCTCTCCCTTTCTCGATTAATCGATCATTTCAAAAACGCCAGCAGCTCCCATACCGCCGCCAACGCACATCGTCACCAGACCGTATTTGCCGCCGCGACGTTTCAGTTCGCCTAGCATCGACACGGTCAATTTGGCACCCGAGCAGCCGAGCGGATGCCCAAGCGCGATCGCACCGCCGTTGACGTTGACGATGTCCGGGTTAAGCCCCAGTTCGCGGATGACGGCGACAGCCTGGGAAGCGAACGCTTCGTTCAGCTCAATCAAATCGATATCATCCTGCGTCAGACCCGCGATTTTGAGCGCTTTCGGAATGGCCACCACAGGGCCGATTCCCATCACATCGGGATCGACGCCGCCTGTTGCAAAAGAGCGGAATTTGGCAATCGGCTTGATTCCGAGCTGCGCCGCCTTGCTGGCTTCCATCACGATGACCGCGGCCCCGCCATCGCTCGTTTGCGAGGAGTTGCCGGCGGTCACCGAGCCTTTTACATGGAAAGCCGGCTTCAGCTTGGCGAGACCTTCCATCGATGTTTCGGGCCGCACACCCTCATCCGTATCAAACAGGTATTCCTTCACCCGCACATTTCCTTGTTCATCCACCTGCACGTTTTTGACCGGAAACGGCACGATCTCGTCTTTAAATTTGCCTGATGCAATCGCCGCCGCTGCCTTGCGGTGGCTTTCGACCGCAAAGGCGTCCTGGTCCTCGCGGGTTACCCCATATCGATTCGCCACCGCTTCCGCCGTATGGCCCATGCTATTGTACAAATCCGGCATCGTCTCCATCAGCGTCGGGTTAAACGCGAGTTTGTGTCCGGCCATCGGCAGCAAGCTCATGCTTTCCACACCGCCGGCGATCACGACGTCGGAGGAGCCGGCCAAAATCTGATGCGCCGCGTACGCGATCGACTGCAGGCCAGACGAGCAGAAACGGTTGATCGTAATGCCCGCCACGCTGGTCGGCAGCCCGGAGCGCATCGCGATCAGCCTGGCAAAATTCATCCCTTGCTCCGCTTCCGGCACCGCGTTGCCGATGATCACATCTTCCACCTGCGACGGGTCCAGCTGGGGCGTGCGGCGGAGCAATTCCTGAATGACCGCTGCTCCGTAATCGACCGGATGCGCATCTTTCAGGCTCCCCCGCTTCGCTTTGCCGACAGCGGTGCGCGCGCCGGCTACAATGACTGCCTCTCTCATATCCTCTCTCCTCCTTTAGTTGCGCAATGGCTTGCCTTTTGCCAGCATGTGCTGCATCCGCTGCTGTGATTTGGGCTGCTGCAGCAGCTCCAGGAACGCTTTCCGCTCCAACTCGAGAATGTAGCTCTCCGTCACCTCGGTGCCCGCCGGTACGCTGCCGCCTGACATGACGTACGCCACTTTCGACGCAACCAGCTCATCATGATCGCTGATATAGCCGGAAAGCTTCATCCCGCGAATGCTGGCCCGCAGGTTGGCATAGCCCGACTCGCCGATCACGCGGATTTTGCGCGGCGCTTGCGGCTTGTAGCCTTCCCGATCCATCGCAAGCACCAGCTGTTTCGCATCGTAGAGCAGATGATCCGGGTTGACGCTGACCTGGTCGTTTGCACGCATGTACCCCAGCTGTTTTGCCTCCTCGCCGCTTGTCGACACTTTTGCCATCGCGATGTTTTCAAAGGCGCGCGCGACGAACGGGAATGGATCAACCGGAACCGTCCCGCCCTCCGGTACATGCTCCATCGCGCGGAACAACAGCTCCTTCGTACCGCCGCCTGCCGGAAGCAGCCCGACGCCGACCTCGACCAAGCCCATGTACGTCTCCGGCGATGCCTGGATACGGTCCGCCAGATAGCAAACCTCCACACCCCCGCCCAATGTCATGCCGAACGGCGCTGCGACAACCGGGCGATGCATCGAACGGTACCGGGCCTGAAGCTTGTGAAAATTGCGAACAAGCAGGTCAAGCTCAAGCAGATTGTCGTCCTGCACTTCAAGCAGCGCCATTGCCAAATTCATGCCGACACAAAAGTTTTTGCCCTGATTGCCGATGACAAGCCCGGTAAAATTGCGCTCCACTTCATCTGCCGCATAATTGGCCAACTGCAAAATATCCATGCCGAGCGCGTTGTTGGGAGAGGTGAATTCCAGGCAGGCGACCCCATCGCCCAGATCGATCAGTGCGGCACCCGCATTTTTTTTGATCAGCTTGCCCTGTTCCTTCAAGGCTGCCAAATTGATTTTTTTGTCCGATTCCTCCACTTTTGCATAGCGTCCGCCGACAGTGAAAGCGTGGACCTCTCCCGCCGCTTTTTCGTAAAACGACGTTTTGCCGCTGGCGAGCAGCTCTTCCACCAACGGCGGAATGGTTTCGCCTTCCTCGCGCATCCGGGCCACCGACTTCTCCACCCCGATGGCATCCCATGTTTCAAACGGGCCCAGCTCCCAACCGAAGCCCCACTTGATCGCACGGTCGACGGAGACGATATCATCCGCAATTTCAGGCACGCGAGCCGCAGCGTAGAGCAGCACTTTTTTGAACGAATTCCACAAAAACTCGCTGCCGGGATCTTTTCCGTACACGAGCGTTTTCAGTTTTTCCGGAAGCCCTTTTGCGGTTTTGGCAGCGTCCAATGACGGGAACGACACCTTTTCGCGCGGGCGATATTCTAGTGTATTGGTATCAAGCGTCAAGATTTCCTTGCCTTGCGCGGTTTTCACCTGTTTATAAAAGCCTTGTCCCGTCTTTTGTCCCAGCCAGCGGTTTGCCACCAGCTGTTGCAGGAATGCCGGCAGCTCGAACATCTTCTGATCCTCGGGCTCCTTGCTGTTTTGGCGGACATTGGTGGCCACATGTGCGTATGTGTCCAGGCCGACCACATCAAACGTGCGGAACGTCGCGCTTTTCGGGCGGCCGATCACCGGGCCTGTCAGCGCATCCACTTCATCCACCGTAAGCCCGAGCCGGAGCATTTCATGCAGCGTGACCTGCATGCCGTATGTACCAATCCGGTTGGCGATGAAGTTGACCGTATCCTTGCACAGCACCGTGCCTTTGCCCAGCACGTTTTCCCCGAATTGCATCATGAAGGAAACAATCTCGGGCGATGTCGCATCGCTTGGGATAATCTCCAGAAGCTTCAGATAACGTGGGGGATTAAAAAAGTGCGTCCCGAGAAAATGCGCGGCGAACTCCGCGGAACGCCCCTTCACCATCGCATTGACGGAGATCCCGGACGTATTGGAGGAAACGATGGAACCTGGCTTGCGATGCGCCTCGACTAAGGCAAAAACATGCTTCTTCACATCAAGCTTTTCAACCACAACCTCAATGATCCAGTCTGCATCTCCCAAATACGATAGATGGTCTTCCAGATTGCCCACCGTGATCAGCTGCAAGTTTTCCTTAACCGCAAGCGGGGCCGGCTTCTCCTTCAGCAGCCGCTCCTTGCCCGTCTGGGCGATGCGATTGCGTACGGCGGGACTCTCCAGCGTCAAGCCATTTTTGGTTTCGTCCGGAGTCAGCTCTGTCGGCACGATGTCCAGCAGATACGTTGGAATCCCCACGTTTGCCAGATGCGCGGCAATGCCTGCACCCATCACGCCGGAGCCGATTACGGCAGCTTTGCGAATTTTGCGTTCCATCGAGTAATACCCTCCCTTTTCGCCTCATGAATGAATGGTCATTCATTATTTTTGGGTAAAAAAACATTCCACTCACTATCCAAGAGATCATTCAAAAAGATTCTTTTGCGGAAATTCGTGGAATGTTTGATTTTTTCCCGTTGGGTTTACCTTTACAAAAATATTGTAAACCAAAACAGATACTGCTGCAATCGTCTTTTCCTTACTGCTGCGGCACAAAGCTGCCATCGCGAAGCATCGTCAGCTCGCCCATGAAAAAGGCCGTATCATCGGATTCTTCCAGCTTGCCGCTCTCCTCAAGCGCTTCCAGTCGGCGCAAGAGCACGTTTGCGAAGTCCTGGATTGGCAGCGGATGCGCTTCCAGATCGTTCTCGTCCTTCACCTCTACGGACATCAGGCCTTCAATATAGGTAATGATATGGAATCCGCCGATTTCCCCAAGAAATTCCGGCTTGTTGTACTTCGATTTTTGCAGCTTTTCCAGCATGCTTACGATATCGTTGCCGACCACGCTTGGAAACGTCACTTGGTAGAAATGGCGCTTTCCTTCTTCCGTCTTGATGATCAGCATATCGTGTGAGTCCAATTTCTTGGCCTTTTTGCCCAATCCGAACATGATTTCCACCTCTACTAAGGATTCTCATTCTTTCCTATTCCATGATAGAGGACATTTTATCAACAAACAAGTCTATATGAGAGGAAATGATTAACTCGGTTAGTTTGGGCCGCTCTTTCACACCATAGGAAATACTACCATTCGGTGTGAGGAGGTCTGTTGATGAAACGGGTCATTGCGCTGCTCTCATTCCTTCTGCTCGTGGGATGCACGGGTGAACACGGAGAAATCAAGCTAAAAAGCATCACGAATCCGAAAAACCTGCATGAGAAAAAGAAAAAGGAAAAAGTATCCGCCATCGATAATCCGACGTATCACAAGCAAGATATGCTGCTGTTTTTGAATCGTGCGGAACGGGTCGTGGAGGACTTGCATTTCGCTGCCGCCTCCATGCCTGACGCCAAGACGGTCAAGGAGGATGGCGTCACCTATCGGCAGATGCCCAAGCATTTGGAAACGAAGGAAGCCATCATCAAACATATTTCCCGCTATTGGTCCAAACCGCTCGCCGAAAAAATATACAATCATCTGCACACGACCGTGGTGAAGGACAAGGTTTACATCGCCATCCCCTACCCTGACTTCCCCATGGTCATCTCCGGCAAAAACACGACGATCAAAAACGAAGGCAAGGACGTTGTCGCAGTCGTTACCGATGCGACGCTTCCGCAATTTGCAAGCGATCGGACCGTCACGTACCGGCTCGTAAAAGATAAAAAAACGCACAAATACGAGATCAGCAAACGGTCGGGCGCGTACAAAAAAGAAATTTTTGAATGATAAATGTTTCATGATCCCTTGACATAAAGATGCATCCTTCGGCATAATTACTAACTAAATAAACGGAACGCGTTGAAGGGAAATAGTAGAACCGTCCTTCTGGTCCAGAAAGTGAAATCCGTCGGCTGTGAGATTTCGCCCACGAACCGGTTTGAACCCATCCCTGAGGGCTAGGGATAACCTAGACAGGATTCTTTCCCCTGTTACCAAGGAAAGCGCTCTTGCTTGCATCGGAGCGAAAAGCTGGATGGCTGCTTATTTGGCATGCCGTCAAGTAAGGTGGTACCGCGAAAGTCAAACCCTTTCGTCCTTATACATGAGGACGGAAGGGTTTTTTTATTTTGATCTGCGCGGTGAAATATGGAGGTATGTGTCATGAAGAAGGCAAAGCAGCGTATCGTCGTTAAAGTAGGCAGCAGTTCATTGGCAGCAGCACAAGGCGGCTGCGATCCGGCCAAAATGTCCCGGCTTGTAGCCGCCATTTCCCTCCTGCGCAAGCAAGGGCACGAGATCGTTCTCGTCTCCTCGGGCGCGGTGGCGAGCGGCTACCGGATGCTCGGCTATCAGCAGCGACCGCGAACGCTCGTTGCCAAACAGGCAGCGGCCGCGATCGGCCAAAGCATGCTGATGCAAAAATACACCGACCTGTTTGCAGAGCACGACTGCACCATCGCGCAGATTTTGCTGACGCGCGGCGACTTTTCCGATCGCGAGCGGTATCAGCACGCATTCGAAACGCTCTCGCTCTTGCTCAGCAAAAAAGTCGTCCCGATCATCAACGAAAACGATACGGTGTCTGTGGCAGAGTTGACCTTTGGCGATAACGACATGCTGGGCGCATTGGTCGCCGGTTTGGTCCACGCCGACTTGTATATCATCCTGACCGATACGAACGGGCTGTACGACAAAGACCCGCGCAAGCACGAGGATGCAAGCCGCATCCCGTATCTCGAGAGCATCACGCCGGATATTGAGGCGCTCGCCGGAGACGCTGGCAGCCTTGGCACCGGCGGCATGCGCTCCAAGCTGATCGCCGCCAAGACGGCGCAAAGCCTGGGCTTGCCGAGCTTTATCGGGTGCATGACCGATGAAACCGATCTGCTCTCGATCGTCGCTGGCGAAGGAAACGGCACGTATGTCGGCTATCTTGAGGACATGGAGTCTTTGCCGTCCCTGCCGACCCGCAAGCAATGGATCGCCCTCCACTCCCCGACCAGCGGCCAAATTTACGTCGATTCCGGAGCGGCAGACGCGATTTTGCAAAACCAGCGCAGCTTGCTCATTGCCGGCATCAAAAACGTGACGGGCGACTTTTTGCAGGGTGATGTCGTGGAAGTCTTTACGGAGGACGAAACGCTCATCGGCCGTGGCATCAGCCGCTTTGACGCAAGTGCGCTGCGCTCGGTGCTTTCGCCGGAAGGCACGCTGCGGCGCAACGGTACTGTCATCCATCGGGATCAATGGGCATGTGCCCAAACCATCACGGCAACAAAGCGGTCATGACCGTTTTTCCATACTAGACAAAAAAAGAGCATTGAAGGGAGAAGAGAGAAATGAGTGAGATTCGAAACCAGGTAGAGAAACAGGCGCGCTTGGCCAAACAGGCTTCAAGACGGCTCGCCCAGCTGTCCCGTGAGGAAAAGGACGCTGCGCTGCTCGCGATCGCCCGCAAGCTTGATGAAGATCGCCAAACGATTCTTGCAGCAAACGCGGAGGATGTAGAGCAGGCGCGGGCTGCCGGTCAGCTGGACAGCTACCTTGATCGTCTGCGGCTCGATGACAAACGGATCGACGGGCTGATCGCCAGCCTGGAGGAAATGGTTGCCCTGACCGATCCGGTCGGCGAGACAATCGATGCCTGGACGCGACCAAACGGCATCGAGATCGAGCAAGTGCGCGTACCGCTCGGCGTGATCGGCATGGTCTATGAAGCTCGCCCGAACGTTACCGTAGACTCGGCCGCAATCGCGCTGAAAACCGGCAACGCCATCGTGCTGCGGGGCAGCCGCACCGCTCTCGCTTCCAATCAGGCGCTTGTCGCAAGCATCCGCCAGGCTCTCGAATCGCTGCATCTCCCTGCTGATGCCGTTCAGTATTTGGCGATCACCGCCCACGAATCGGTAGATGCGCTCTGCACGTTGAACGGTTTGATCGATGTGATCATTCCGCGCGGAGGCGCCGAGCTGATCAAGCGCGTCATCCGGACTTCCACCGTTGCGGTTTTGGAAACAGGCGTCGGCAACTGCCATATTTTTGTGGACGAAAGCGCAGCCTATCCAATGGCGGAAACGATCGCCATCAATGCAAAAACGAGCCGCCCTGCTGTCTGCAATTCCGCAGAGACGCTGCTGCTCCATGAAAACTGGCCGCACGCGCACCAGCAATCGCTGCTCAAGGCGCTTCATGAAGCTGGCGTCGAGCTTCGCGCATGTGAGCGGACCCGCAGCCTGCACCCGGAGCTGGCCTCCATCTTGAAAACAGCGGAGGAAGCCGATTTCGATGCAGAGTTCCTCGATCTGATCATCGCGGTCCGCACTGTCAAAGATTGCAGCGAAGCGATCGAACATATCGCCCTGCACGGTACGGCTCACTCTGAGGCCATCCTGACCGAAAACCAGGCCAATGCAGCCCGCTTCCTCCGCGAAGTCGACGCTGCTGCTGTTTACCATAACGCTTCTACCCGCTTTACCGATGGCGGAGAATTCGGATTTGGCGCCGAAATCGGCATCAGCACGCAAAAGCTGCATGCAAGAGGTCCGATGGGTCTGACGGCGCTGACCACATCCAAATATGTCATTCGCGGAAACGGACAAATCCGCTAACCCGCGCCCAAAGGAGGGATTACCATGGAATCGAAAAACACAATGCTTTCGCTTGCCCAAGCGTTCCATACGAAAACAATCAGCTTTCTCGGGGCAGGCTCGGTCGTCGAGGCAATCATCGGCGGCGTACTGCGCAACGAACTCGTCCCAGCTTCGCAAATCTACATCACCAATCGCAGCGATCAAGAACGGCTGCAATCGCTTTCGGATACGTTCGGCGTTCAGATCGAGCGCGACAAAAAGGCGCTGATCGAAAAAGCGGACATCCTCGTTTTGGCGATCAAACCGAAAGACGTGGCCGAAGCGTGCCAAAGTCTGCGCGGCCTGGTGCGCAAAGACCAATTGGTCATCTCGGTCATCGCCGGCGTGTCCACCGACTTTTTGCGCGAATGGCTCGGCGTCGAATGCGCGATTATTCGCACCATGCCGAACACTTCCTCCGCCATCGGACTCTCGACCACAGGCATGTCCCGCGGCCGTTTCGCAGATGAAGAGGACCTCGCGACTGCAAAGCACCTGTTCGAAGCGATCGGAACCGTTTATGCCCTGCCAGAAGAAGAACTCGACATCATCACCGGCTTGTCGGGCAGCGGCCCAGCCTATATTTATTACATGATTGAGGCAATGGAAAAGGCAGGCGTGGAAGCGGGCCTGAAACCGGAAATCGCCCGCCGTCTGACCGTGGAAACCGTCCTCGGTGCGGCCCAAATGCTTCTTACCACCAATGCGGAGCCTGCCCTGCTGCGCAAAAAGATCACCAGCCCGAACGGAACAACCCAAGCCGGCCTCGAGGTACTGGATTCGTTTTCGTTCCAGGAAGCCGTCGTTTCCGCCGTGCTTCGGGCAACCGAACGATCACGGGAGCTTGGCGCGCAATTCAACTAAACCTGTAGTATACTTGGGCTAGTCAATTTTTATGCGAGGAGGGTGCAAGCCATGAAGCTGTATGCATTGTACGGAACAAGCGGCACCGGCAAAAGTACGATCGCCCTCCGGCTGGCCCATCAGTTGAATGTCGATGCCATCATCGATGACGGCATCTTGATCAGCCAAGGCCGCAAAGTGGCAGGCGTCTCCGCCAAGTATGAGAAAACAAAAATCCAGGCCGTCAAGCGCGCGATTTTTTACTACCAGGAGCATGCGGCCGAGGTCAGAAAAGCGCTGCAGGACCATGCGTATGAGACGCTGCTCATACTCGGCACCTCACAGCGGATGATCCACCGGATTACCCGCGCCTTGCAGCTGACCGACCCGATCGAGTTCATTCCGATTGAAGATTTGAAAACGCCAGCCGAAATGGATGCGGCCCGCTATATGCGGGAGACGCAAGGCAGACATGTCATCCCGGTGCCCCGGGTCGAGATCGAGAAAGATTTTTTCCAAAAAATCATTTCCCATGCCCAGCAAATCCTCTCGCCGAAAAAAGAGGTGCTCGGCGAAACGACCGTGGTCCATCCGTCCTTCTCAGGCGGACGCATCCAGATTCACGAGCAGGTGCTGCGCAAAATCGTCCAGATTACGTGCCAACGCTTTGAACAAGTGAAACGCATTCATAAAACAACATACACGTTCCACGATCTACCCCGGCTCACCGTACAGCTGTCGCTTGGCGCAGCGCTGGGTGATGATCTGCTGTTGATCGTCGAGCAGTTGCAGCAAGCGCTGTACGACGAAACAAGCTATTGCCTCAATATCTCCCCTGCCAGCATCGATGTCCACATCGTTTCCCTGGAGTTGGCACCGTAGCGGGAGCATAATATCTCCTCCTTTGCAGACCCTATTCCTTGTACGCCATCTATGCGTGTGAAGGAGGATGAATGATTATGCCAGCAACACTGATCCCCCCTGTGCAACAAGCAGCCAATGTGCCGATTCCCACACCGCCGCGCGTGATTACGGGCAAAGACCTTGCCTATTTGAAGGATGCTCTCTCCTGGGAGCTGATGGCTTTTAAAAAATTCGCGTTTTATGCGCAGCAAGTCAAAGACCCGCAAGTAAAGCAGCAGCTCGATAAAGCGGGGCAAATGCATCAGCGCCACTACCAAAAATTGCTCACCCATCTGCAAGTGGATAACAACAGCGCCATGGCCAAAATCCCAAAACCGCAGACGATGCAATAAGGAGGGCGATGTATGATGATCAATCAACTGCTCAATCCAAACGGACAGCAACAGCAGCAGCAAAACCAAAACATCATTCAAAATCCGAAACCGCCCGGTGAGCCGCAAGTAAAAGGACCGGAGATGAACGACCGCGACTTCATCAACGATGGCCTTTCCACATGCAAATACTTGATGGAAGGGCTCAACATCGCGGCATGGGAATCCAGCCACCAGCAGCTGCACGCCGATTACCTCCAAATGCTGAACGAAACGCAGCAATGCGCTCGCGAGCTGTACAATACCATGTTCCAAAAAGGCTGGTACAAGCTGGAGGCTGTCGAACAGCAAAAGCTGCAGCAGGCCTATCAGCAATTCAACGGGTACTCGTCCCAATTCCCGTATCGCGGGTAGCCAACAAACCTATGTAAAAAGCCCCGAAGCCAAACGGGGCTTTTTTGCGCTTCGATCCCTCACGTATGGAATGAGAGAGCAACATTTCAAATATCCCCTCATGCTATAACTAACATAAATCACAGACAAGGAGATGAGAGCATGAGTAAATTGAATGGGAAAATCGCATTCGTAACCGGCGCCAGCAGGGGGATCGGCCGGGGTATCGCACTGCGCTTGGCGGAAGAAGGCGCACTGGTCGCCGTGCATTATGGGAAAAGGCAACATGACGCAGAGGAAGTTGTGCGGCAGATTGAAAAAAACGGAGGCTCCGCTTTCGCGATCGGTGCGGACCTGGTCACGCTTGGCGGCATACGCGATTTATATGCCGCATTGGATGAGACTCTTCGGGAACGAACCGGGGATAGTCGGTTTGACATTCTTGTGAATAACGCTGGCATCGGGCAAATATTGACCCTTCAGGAGGCCACGGAAGAGTCGTTTGATGAGGTGATGAGCATCAATGTCAAAGCCCCGCTTTTTGTCACCCAGCAGGCATTGCCTCGTCTCAAAGACGGCGGCCGCATCATCAACATATCGTCGTTTGTAACACGCGCAGCCTCCCCAAGCGTTTTCACCTACAGCGTATCAAAAGGGGCGATCAACACATTCACGCTAGCCTTGGCCAAACAGCTGGGAAGTCGAAACATAACCGTAAACGCGATCCTGCCTGGCATTATTAACACAGAAATGAATGCGGGTACGCTCCAAGATCCAAACGGCCAAAAATATGCCGCCAGCCTTTCTACCTTCAACCGTTGGGGAGAGCCGGAAGATGTAGCTGACATCGCTGCCTACCTTGCATCAGATGACAGTCGCTGGATCACCGGTCAATTGCTTGATGCAAGCGGCGGCTCTCATTTGTAACGACATCGGAGTCGCTAAAGCAAAAGCAGCTAACCTGTGCGTTAGCTGCTTGCGATATTTTTACGCCAGCTCCAGGTACGATTCCTGGCTGATCAGCGTTCCGATATTTTCTCCTTCACAAATCGCCTTCATCGAGCCTGGCTGGTCAAAATTGAAGACATGGATCGGCAGGCTGTAGTCGCGGGCCAAAATGAACGCAGACTGGTCCATGACTTTCAAATTATGCTGCAGGACATCATTGTAATGAAGCGATTTGTATTTGCGGGCGTCGGCATCGTATTTCGGATCGGCGCTCAACACCCCGTCGACACCTTGCTTCGCGACCAGCAGCGCCTGGCAGCCAACCTCGATCGCACGCTGTACAGACGGATAATCGGTGGTCACGTAAGGCTGTCCATTTCCCCCGGCAAAAATGACGATATACCCTTTTTCCAGATGATGGATTGCCCGCAGCCTGATGTACGGCTCCGCGACCGATGCCAGCGGAATCGCCGTCATGACACGGACTTCCTGCTCTGTTTTCGCCTTCAGAACGCCGCGCAGCATCAGGCTGTTGATGACCGTAGCCAACGTCCCGATATTATCGGCTTCGGCCCGCTCGATGCCCCAGTTTTCCGCCATATTGCCGCGAAAAATATTGCCGCCACCAATCACGACGCATACCTCGATCCCCATCTCCGCGACCGACATGATTTCCTTGGCAATATGCTCCAGACGCTCCGGTTCAAAGCCAAACTCGCTGTGCCCCGCAACAGCACCGCCGCTTAGTTTGATCAACACTCTCCTGTACCTGTTCATCCTGCGAACCCCCTTGCAAACTTGACTTGGCTGTCCTTATCAACCTTCAACAAAAAAAGAAACACCGAAGCAGCGAACGCTTCAGTGTTTTGGAAGGAATGAGTATACGAGTTTTTTCGCCATTTGCTTCGCTTTGCCGCTCATACACTCACCCCTGTCTTTCGCATCGTTTTTTCCATTACTCACTCTAGCTGGTTCCATTCGGAATTGCAAGCCTTTTCACCAAAAACTTTCCCACACTACCACTTATTAAAAAGCTGGATGCTGCCTATCAAAGGAAGCGGTTTGGCCAAGCCCTGGATCGCATTGATAATGCCGATGATTGCGAGGACGAAAATCAGCAGATTGCCGATCGGCACAATGATAAACCACCCGATGATCGGGATCAGCGTGCCGACGAAATTGACGACGAGGGCACCGAGAAACAAAACAAGTCCTTGGTTGGCATGATACATCGCAAATCTGGATTCACGCGCGGCCAGCATCGGGATGAAAAAGATCACATAAGCCAAAGCCGCGACCACTTTGTTCGCCTGAATATCTTGATAATCCGGTTCCATGCCTGCACCTCCCTGTTTCATTCTATGGGAGGGGGCTTGGGCTTCATTCATTGCATTTCGGTGATTTTGGCTTTTGTCCGCAGCTTGATCAACAGGAGCGGCACCAGTCCGATCATCGTGGCAATCCCAAAAAACGTGTATGTGTGAAGAATGCCGTACGTATCTTTAATGACGCCGCCGACCAGATTGCAAAACATCGATCCCAATCCAAGCCCCATCGAGCTGTACAACGTCAGCGCTGTTACCTGCAAGCTCGAAGGCGTGTTTTCGCGGACGAACTGTGCTGCGGTCGCCAAATAGAAGCCGACCGACAGGCCCTGGATGAAAAACATCGCGATCACCATCGTCGTAGTCGGCGCCGTGCTGTACCAGAACCAGCGAATGCCCGATGCGACAGCCGCGATCAAAATCGTCGTCTCCAATCCCCAGCGTCTCGCGAAATAACCTGCTACTTTCATAAAAGGCGCCTCGCTTCCCGCAAACAGCAGGAAAGCCACACCGATTCCGACCACCGTTCCGCCGATATGCTCGTAATAGAGCGAAAACCAGGTGTTGTTCGCATTGATCGGCCCGAAGATGAAAAAGGCCCCCAGCAAAAACAAGACGAACCGCGGCATCCGTACAAGCTCCCCGATGCCGTTGAAAATGCTTCCGTTCACCCTCACATTCTCGCCTTCATCGCTCATCCCGCGCAAAAATACGATCGCCAGCACGGTTGCAGCCGCGAAAAAGAAAAAGATGGCGTGCGGCCCCCATGAGCGAATGGCATACCCCGTCACCAACGTGGCGATCGCATAGCCAACCGATCCCCACAGACGCAGGTTGCCGAATTGCATGTTTTGCTGTTTCGCGAAGTTGAGCGCGATGCTGTCGTTGATCGGGATGACCGCGCATTGAAACAAGGAAAAAAGCGAAAACACCACCACGACCCAGGCAAATGTGGAAATCTGGGTGAACAGCAGCGAAATGGCGGAGGATGCCAGCAGCGCCAGCATCAAAATCGGTCTTCGCACGCGGAGCTTGTCGCAAAGCATCCCCCAGATCGGCTGCGCAAAAATCGAGATGATCGGCGTAATCGAACTGATCGTCCCGATTTGCGTGCCGCTAAGCCCAATCGATTGGTAATACTGAGCCATGAGCGGAAAAAATGAGCCTGTTCCGTAGTAAATGAACAGATACAGGCCAATGATCGACATGTACGAGCGTTTCGCCTCCGTACGTATCTCGCCCGTTGCCAAACTGGGCATATGGAATGACCTCCCGCTATTTTACCGTGGGCAAAATTTTCTTCATGTTAACCGTCCGAACCTTTTCCCATGTGGCCGGATTTTGCTCATCAAACTGCTCCAGGAATGCGATGACTTCTTTCGTCAATGGCGTCGGCGTCGAGGCCCCCGATGTCACCGCCACCTTGGTCTTCCCTTTCAGCCATTCGATGTCCAATTCGGACAGATCGGAGATGCGGTGAGACGGGACGTTTGCGATTTCTTCGGCAACCTGTGCCAGCCGGTTGCTGTTGTTGCTGCGCGGATCGCCGACGACAATGCACAGCTGTGCATCGCCCGCCTGCTCCGCAACCGCCTCCTGGCGCACCTGTGTCGCCAGGCAAATCTCGTTGTGCACTTCCACGGTCGGGAACTTTTTGATGATCGCGTCCATCAGATGCTTCACGTCCCATTGGCTCATCGTCGTCTGGTTGGTCACGATCAGCTTATCCGATGGCAGCGAGAGCGCCTCCACCTCGTCGAGCGTCTGTACCAGATGCACATGGTCTGGCGCGATGCCGATCGCCCCCTCCGGCTCCGGGTGCCCTTTTTTCCCGATGTAGATCACGTGGTAGCCTTCTTCTTTCTTTTCACGGATCAGATCGTGCGTTTTCGTGACGTCCGGGCAGGTCGCATCGACGACCGTCAACCCTTTGTCACGCGCTTTTTTACGCACCTCCGGCGAAACGCCGTGCGCGGTGAAGATGACGGTACCCTCGTCGATTTTATCGAGCAGCGCCAGCCTGTCTTCCCCGTCCAGCGTAATGATTCCTTGCTGTTCAAAAGAATCCACCACATGCGCATTATGCACGATCATGCCCAAAATGTGGATCGGCCGGGGCAGATCAAAATTTTGCGCCGTTTTCAGCGCCAGAACCATCGCGTCCACAACGCCGTAGCAGTAGCCGCGCGGGGAGATTTTAATGACCTCCATGGTTTCCACCTCTTCTTCCTTATAAAAGGGAACGATTGATTTCGTACACCTTCAGCTTGTTGTAGATCGTTCGCAAAAGCGGCGCTTCCACGCTGTTTTGCTTGGCTAAATCCAGCAAATATCCTTGCAAATGGTCTGCTTCCACCGGCTGGCCTTTTTCCATATCGCGCAGCATGGAGGATTTGACCGCATACCCTTGCTTGTTGAACACTTTCATATGACGCTCCACGATGTCATCGGCAAGCGACGCGCCTGACTTGCGCATGATGGCCGCCACTTCCTCAAAAAGCTGCTGCGTCAAGGCCACCCCATCGGCCGCATCGCGGATCGGCCCTACTGCCGAATTCATCAGCGTGGTCATGCCGGACAGCGTCGTGATGAACAAATATTTGTGCCACATCTCGCGCTGGATGTTATCGCTCGCACGGTACGAAGCGTTCGCTCCGGCAAAAAGCTGTGCAAGCTGTTCCATCCGCTGCGAGCTTCCGCCGGTCCATTCCCCGTACAGCATCTCGTGCACCGGGCTCGTTTGGATGACATCGCCTTCCGCGTTGAGCGTAGACTCGATGAAGCACAGCCCGCCGAGGACCCGCTCGCTGCCGAACGCTTCCTGCAAAGCGGCCACATGCGCCATTCCGTTCAATAACGGAAGAACCATCGTGTTTTCTCCAACGTATGGGCGAATCGATTCCACACCATCGGCAAAATGATACGCCTTCATCGTCAAAATCACCAAATCAAACGGCTCTGCAGCTTCTCCGGCCACCAGCAGCTTGGGCACAAATGAAAAGTCGCCGTGAATGCTTTTGATGATCAGCCCGCGTTCTTCCAGCTGCTGTTTCCGCCGCTCACGGACAAGAAACGTGACGTCCGCCCCTTTTTCCACAAGCCGTCCGCCGAAATAACCGCCAACCGCTCCCGCTCCCAGTACCAACACTTTCATGGATGGAACTCCCCCGCTCTCTTTTGCTTTTATTACGAACGAATTCTGCTCCTTCATTGTAGTGGAAAACCCGACTGACGCCAAGCGTGAGAGACATCCAGCCATCTTTGAGGAAAGTCGAAAATTGGTTACGTTTTCATGTTAACTTTTCTAACATTTTTACGTAAATATTATTGACACATTTCGACATCGCTTACTATAATACCAGTATCGAAACCGTGACAATACGAAGATGGAGAGTGGGATCATCATGGGAGTTAGCGACATTTTGACCTTGATTCAAGAAAAGAACGTGGAATACGTTGATTTCCGCATCGTCGACATGCTTGGACGCGAGCATCACATCACCGTTCCCGGCTATGCAGTCGATGAGAGCACATTTGAGAACGGCGTTGCGTTTGACAGTTCCAGCCTGGTCGGATACAAAAGCATCGAAGAGAGCGACATGGTCATGATGCCGGATACATCCAGCGCCTATATCGATCCTTTTACAGAACGGGTTACCCTCAATATCGTTTGCGACATCCTGAACCCGGACGGCACGCCTTACGACCGCGATCCGCGCAGCGTAGCCAAAAAAGCGGAGAAGCATTTGCAGGACATCGGTTTGGCGACAGCCGCTTACTTTGGACCTGAATCCGAGTTCTTCATTTTTGACAATGTGCGTTACGCTTCCGGCATGTCCGGTTCCTTTTATCAGATCGAGTCCAGCGAAGCTTGCTGGAACACGGGCGCAGAAGGCCAAAACCTGGGCTACAAAGTGCGCAACAAAGGCGGCTACGTGCCTGTCCAGCCTACTGACACCCAAGTGGATCTGCGCAACGAAATGTGCACCCTGCTGAGCCAAGCCGGAATCAAGGTAGAGCGGCATCACCATGAAGTGGCGACAGCCGGCCAAGGCGAAATCAACTTCCGCTTCGATACGTTGACCAAAACAGCAGACAATTTGCAGTTGTTCAAATACATCGTCCGCAACGTCGCAGCCAAGCACGGCAAAACAGCGACCTTCATGCCAAAGCCAATCGTCGGCGACAACGGAAGCGGCATGCACGTACACCAAAGCTTGTTCAACGGCGACACCCCGCTGTTTTTTGACAAAGAAGGCTATGCCAACCTGAGCGAAATGGCGCTTTATTACATCGGCGGCTTGCTGCACCACGCACCTGCCCTGATCGCGTTGACCAACCCGAGCACCAACTCGTTCAAACGCCTTGTGCCAGGCTACGAAGCGCCGGTTAACCTGGTGTTCTCGAAAGGAAACCGCTCCGCTGCGATCCGCATCCCAGTGGCTGCCGTAACGCCGAAAGCATCCCGCGTCGAGTTCCGTACGCCGGATTCCACCGCAAACCCGTACCTCGCGTTTGCCGCCATGTTGATGGCGGGTCTCGACGGCATCAAGCGCAAGCTCGACCCTCGTGAACTGGGCTTCGGTCCTTACGACAAAAACATTTACGATCTGTCCGACGCGGAGAAAGAATCGATCAAGAGCGCGCCGGCATCTCTGGGCGATGCCTTGAACGCACTGGCTGCCGACCACGAATTCCTGCTTGAAGGCGGCGTCTTCACCAAAGACATGATCGACAACTGGATCAGCCTGAAGCGCGGTGAAATTCAACAAGTGGAGCGTACCGTTTCGCCGAAAGAGTATGAGCTGTATTACGATCTGTAAGGGGTAAATTTGCGTGAAAACGCATATTTATCAATGAGTTTTGCGGAAAACCTGGCTACGCCAAGCTTTTTGGTGGGGGCCGCGGTTGCACTTATTTGTACAAAAAAGAGGCCCTTCTCACTCGAGAGGGCCCTTTTTACATTGGCGGAAACTTTAACTAAATCATAAAAAATGGAAGCATAAAAAAGATGTCATCTACGTTAAAATGAATATAATATAGTATCTAGTTTAAAAAGGGGGGTATTGAAGATGCCACTCTGGGTATTTATGATAATTGCCTTCGGCGGCTTGTTCGGTATAGGCTATATGCTTGACATCATTACCAAAAGAAGAAAAACCGCATATGACATTCAAACATCCTCGAAAAACCTTTCTCCTTTTAACAGAGTCTATACAGAAACACTTCTGAACGAAATCGGAAAAGACATGCAGCACAATGGACATAATTAAAGAAGGCGACCTGCGTCGCCTTCTTTTTTATTCGACAGAACTTGTCCACGTATCGTAAATTCCGTCAAACGCAAACAGTTCGTAAAACCCGTCGGCCTAAGCGATCGCCACTTTCTGCCTCGCCCTCATAAAAACCGAAACCATCTGGAACAATATAAGAGGTCCTTTACGGAACAAACTTTTGAATAAAGTAGTGATACTTGATGAGTCGTATGATCCATTCTCTTTTGCCGCGAGCGATCGCGATCGGTCTGCTTGTTTCCCTCGCGCATTTTACGATCGGGTTCCCCGCTGCCCATGCGGAACCATCGCTGCCGATTGTTGCTGATCAAAGTCTTTATTCCATCGAGGTGCGCCCGTTGAAGCACCAGCTGATCGTGCGGAAACAAGGGCTGAAAATAAAGGCTTATCCGATTGCTGTCGGCAACCCGTCCACCCCTACGCCTGTGGGAGAGTACATCGTCATCTACAAAGGGAAAAACTGGGGCCCGTCGTTCGGGCCAAGGTGGCTGGGCTTAAACGTCCCTTGGGGAATATACGGCATACATGGAACGAACCAACCGCATTCAATCGGGCAGCATCTAAGCCACGGCTGCATCCGGATGCGAAACAAGGATGTCACAGAACTGTTCGATATGATCCCGATCGGCACGAAAGTCACGATTTATGGGCATGTGTTGGGGGACCCGGGACGTCATCCACGGCGTTTAGCCCAAGGGGATGTCGGCGGCGATGTGCAGCTGATTCAATCCCGCTTGAAAAGTGCCGGCTATTTTAACGGGACGTGTGACGGAAAGTTTGGCCCGAGCACAACCGCCGCCCTGAAAAAGTTTCAGGCTGACCATCATTTGGCCCGCAATGGCGTCGTTTCGGTCAAAGTGTACGAAGCGCTGGGATTGATCGAGTGAGGCTGTGCATCACCAATTGCCAGAACAACAAAAAGCATCCTGTCTCCACGCGCGAACGTGAAACCAGGATGCTTTTGTCGCGATTCCATTCAGCGCATGAAGCACGCGCTCGTCACTTCATCACCAAATATTGTTCCAGGTCAAGCTGCAGCAAATGCTCATTCTCTTTCAGCGAA
Organism: Brevibacillus fluminis; assembly: GCF_052072235.1. GTDB lineage: Bacteria > Bacillota > Bacilli > Brevibacillales > Brevibacillaceae > Brevibacillus_D > Brevibacillus_D fluminis_A. The sequence continues at coordinate 5,032,691 of NZ_CM125436.1, forward strand.
GGGCTTTGGTAAAACACGACCGAGAAAGTCGGATACTCTTCATACGGAATCAGGCGATAGTCCAGCAGGTTGGAGAATTTTTTCTCGAACTTGCGGTCATGAACCGATTCGATCGATTTGCCTTCAATGCTGAGCGGCAATTCCGCGCAGAGGAAGCTGAAAATCGAGTCATCCATCGAGCTGATGATGGCAGGCCAGTCAGGCTTTTTCTGCTCGAAGAAATACTCGTACACGTTGACTCCGCACGCATGTGCCCCCAGATCGGTCGTGCACAATCCGGCAAACCGGAGCGGGTTCACTTCGATCGGGATCAGCTGTCCGTTTTTGGAGATGCGAACTTCAAAGTGCATCGGGAAGTTTTTCAGCGGCAGCTCCTCCCCCATGCTCCGCATGAACGCTTCCACCTTGTCCAGCGCCTCTGTCAAAACGCTTTTCCCCGTGTAATAAATGCGGTCCGACGTATCTGCTTCATGGGCGAACATCCGCTTGAACACATTGAGGACGACTGGCTCCCCCGCTTCATTGTAATACGCGTCGATCGCATATTCTTCACCTTGAATCCATTCTTCCAAAATGAAGCTGTTGGCGCTCACGACCGCTTCCGGATAAATTTCCTTCGCCGCTCTCATGTCCTGCTGCAGCTGTGCCAGCATCGTTTTCCATTCAGCCGGTCCCTCCACGAGATAGACCCCTACGCTGCGGAAACCGCGTGCAGGCTTGATCACCAACGGGAACGTCAGCGATTCGACCGGCAGGCTGAAAATCTCCGCATAGGTGCATTCCCGAAAGAAAAAGGACGGGAACAGCTTTTGCAGCTGCTGACGAAACCTCACCTTGTTTTTAAACAGGTCGATCAGCTTGATGATCGAGGTTTCTTTCAAGTATGGATAAATGGACGCAACCGAATATTCCGAGTTGCACAGAATCGCCACATTCGGATCTCGCAATTGCTCAATCACTTCCTGCTCCGTCAAAAACGCGATCGATTTATCCAGCGGAATGCGAACCTCACCGGATTTTACCGCAGGGATTTTCAGATTGATCAACGTCTGCGACAGCAGTTGCGAGACATAAGGTTTGTCCAAAATCATCATCATTGCTTTTCATCCTCCTCGACGCGTACATCGTCGCTGATTACGAACTTTTCAACCAGGCCATTCAGAGTTTCGGACGTTTGTTTCATTTCGACCGCGATCTGATTGATTTCCAACTGGATGTCAGCCTGGTTTTTCAGGTTTTCATTGATCGTAATGAGCGCCGTGGTCATCTCCGCAATGCTCTCGGATACTTGTCCAAGATTTTGCGACGATGCGTCCGTTCCGTCCGCTTGGGCGTCGACATTCATTTCAAACGTCTTGATTTGTTCCGACGAGCTTTCGATTGAAGATTTGATCTCTGCCATGTGTTCGATCAGCGACATGACGTTTTGTTTTTCTACCAAAATAATATCGCCTTGATTGTTCAGCGTTTTGATCGTCTCCGTCAGGGAGTTTTGCAATTCGCCGATGATGCCGTAAATGTTGTCAGAGCTGCGCTTGGACTCCTCCGCCAATTTGCGCACTTCCTCTGCGACGACAGAGAACCCTTTGCCGGCTTCCCCGGCCCGTGCGGCTTCGATCGACGCATTCAGCGCCAGCAAATTCGTCTGCGTGCTGATGCCGGTCATGGTGGTCACAATGTCGCTGATGCGGCCCATGCTCTCTTCGAGCTGCTTGACGATGCCCACCGACTTGTTCACTTCCACCTCGATGTTTTCCATGCCGTGCAAGGCCCGATTGGCAACCGTCTCGGAGTTCGCCGACAAGGTGCTGATCTGGGTGATTTCGGTAACCAGGTTGCCCAAAGTAGACAAGTTGTCGCGAGTCGTCGCCGCAATCTCCTCCACCGCTGCGCTCAGCTCTTGCGCCACGGCCGAAATGTTGGTGGATTCGCTGCTCAGCTCGGCGCTCTTCTGGTTGATGCCCTCGATGTAATTCGTGCTGATCTCCATGTTCTTTTCCAAATGATTGGAATGGTTGACGACATGGAACGCGGATTTTTTGATATCGCCGATCATCTTCTCCAGCTTGTTCAAATACTCGTTAAACGCATCGGCCAGCTGGCGAATTTCATCGGAACCGGATACTTTGATCCGTCCGGTCAAATCTCCTCCGCCGGACGCGATCGCCACCAGGCGGTCACGCACGACCGTCAATGCGGTCAGACGCTTGGACAGGTAAGCAAAGATAATGATCATCCCGACAATCAGAACGGCGATGAGCGCGCTAACAAGCAACAATTGCTGATTGGAGATTTTTTGGACGCTGGCAAGCGGCATTTCCAGGAACAGATACCAACCTGTAATTTTGATCGGGCTTGCGAAAATGATTTTGTCATTGGCGATCAGTTCATCCGAATCTTTTTTCGCGCTGACAACATTTTGCATCCAGCCTTTGATGTCTGCGTCCGGAATCTCGGTGTCGATTGTGTCCGGTTTGGTTTTGTCCTCCGCCTTTTTGGTCGCCGTGCCTGTCAGCACGTTTTGGAACGAGTCAACGACCATCGCGTGCGTCCCGTCTCCTGAGGCAAACGAATTCGCGATCGCCTCGACGCTCTGCAAGGTTACGTCGATCGAGAAAACGCCCTGGAACTGGTCATGAACATAAACGGGATTGGATACGGTCACCATCATCCCTGTTCCCAGGTCATCCTTGTACGGCTTCGTCCACTTAAGCTCCCGATTCGGGTTGTTCTGCGGCGATGCGATGGTGAAAAACTCGCCATCCATCGATTTTTCCGTCGTATATTTTCCTTCCTTGTTGGCCACGAAAGGATAGATTTTCTGGAACTTGTTCACCGAAGTGAAGTAGTACCATTGCGATTCCGGAATGGTTTTTTTGATTGTTGCAAAAAGCCCATCATAGCTTTCCGCTGCCATGATCGCCCGTTTTTCCGCGACCGTGCGGGCACCTTTCTCGATGCGCGCATTCCCGATGTCCGCTTTGGTTTTTTCCACATATTGATCCAGGGAATACAACCCGTTGTCCATGAGATACTTCTGGTCGAACATTTGGTTGATGGTTTCGTCCGGGTATGCAGCCAGTTCGTCCATTTTCTTCTCATATGCGGCATTGGCGAGCTTGCTCACCAATTCGATTTTGTTAAACTCCTCTTGCACCAGCTCGATATTGCTGTCGATCAGCCGCTTCGTCTTGTTGATTTCCTCCTGCTGAATTTTACCTTTCGTATAGAAAGAAGCGAAACCGGATAACCCTACCTGGAATACCAAAATGATGACAAACAAGAGAAGCATTCTGATTTTTAAACTCTTAAGGCCCATCTCGTCCTCCCACTGCTATCTCTATGTAGCGCTTGTTGCTGAATGTTGATCATTCCTTACTCGTTTCATGCCCTCCTGTTCTTTCGGTTATGAACGCAATAAAAAAAACTATTAGGCAGCCCGAATAGTCTTTTCGCATCACACTCATACTGATTCGGCAGCCCGGCGATCATAGTCTACGACCTTAGACCCGTAACTTTGCGTCCTTACCTTTCGATAAGTTTGCCGTTAACAAATTGCAATGATATGTAGGATTTTGTATTATTTTGTCATAATTTAGCATAATTGAAGACATCCTGTTTGTCAATCTTACCAAAATTAGAGAAAAAGACAAGTTTTCCAATTATTCGGACTTGTTTTCGCAAAAAAGAACCAAACCTTCCCGTTTCCTTCATACGCCTTGCACAGGCTGGTTTCGTTGACTCTCTAAGTAAAATGGCATGTACGAAACTCCATACAAAAGTCTTAGGCTCTCCTCCGGCTTCCTGCTGCAAACCAAACAAATAGCCACCCGCTGTTCGCGAGTGGCTATCAAAAAATGGGGGTAGTTCCGTTCCGTTCATCGTTACAGACGGGGCCTTATCCGCAAAGGTTGCAAACCGCAACAAAAATCTCTTGTTGCCGCCACTGCTCCTTGCCCATATCCGTTTGAAATCTTCTGCCGGAATGAGGTACATTACAGTATAGAGGAAGTGTATGCGAAGGGAGAATATGGAGTGAGCAAAGACAAAAATGCAATTGGCGTGATCGAATACGAGGTGTCCCTTCTCGTGCGGCGTTCCATCTCGATCAGTAATTCGGAAAAACGGATTGGCAATCTGGAGCGTTCCGCCTATCTCTTATTGCGCCAGTTGGATGAATCAGGGCCTGTCGGCGTGAAAGCGTTGGCCGATGAGTTCCGCCTCGACATTTCGACAGTGAGCAGGCAGACGGCCGGCCTCGAGGCAAAAGGGCTGATCAAGCGCATTCCCGACCCTGTAGACGGACGAGCCAGCTCGTTTGTATTGACGGAAGAAGGAAAGCGTCAATTGGAAGAAACCAAACAAGCCCGGGTTGAGCGTTACGCCCTGTGGCTGAAGGATTGGACCGAGGAAGAACGCAAGCTGTTCGGTGAACTGCTCACCCGGGCAAACCGGACTTTTCTCGAGTAGCCTTGCCGCCATTTTCATAGAAAACAGCCGCCCTCTCTTCCACAAGAACGGGCGGCTTTTGTCATTTACACGATCAACGTCCTGCCGTTTCGTTCTGCTTGCTATGCAGCAAACCCAAGAAACGCTGGTCGCGCAGCGCGATGGCCGCAGCTACCGTTTCCGGCGTATGGGTGTAAATCCCGCTGCCGGTCTTCACCCCTAGCTCTCCTCGCTCTACCAGTTGGTTGATCATCGCTGGCGCTTGTGCGGCATTGCAAAGCTCTGGCGCCACATTGTTCATCACGCTTTGCCACGTATCCAGCCCGCCGAAATCGACCGTTTCAAACGGTCCGATGAATGCCCAGCGGAACCCGGGACCCGCTTTCATCGCCGCATCGATCTCGGCAGCGCCTGCCACTCCTTCTTCAAGCAGGTGAAAAGCTTCCCGTACGACTGCCGCCTGCAACCGATTGGCGATGAACCCTGCTATTTCCTTCTGCAGCAGCACCGGCACCTTGCCGATTCGCTTCATCGTCTCAAGCGTGAGTTCCACGATGGAAGCGGCCGTCTTTTCATGCTTGACCACTTCCACCAGCGGCACCAAATACGCCGGATTGAAATAATGGGTGATGATCATCCGCTCCGGGTATTTCGCATAGCGGGCAAGCTGCGAAATCGGAATCGTCGATGTGTTGGACGCCACAATCGCATCCACACGTGCCAGCTCCTCGATCTGCCGGTACATCTCCCATTTCAGTTCAACCTTTTCCGGAATCGCCTCCGTGATGAAATCGGCGTCCGCTGCCGCCTCAGCGAGCGAGGTCGTATAGCGGATATTGTCCAATGCCTGCTCTTTTTGCTCCGCGCTGATCATCCCGTGGGCGACGAACAGCGAAAGACTTGCCTCAATCGCTTCCTTTGCCTTTTGCAGCATATGCTCATGAATGTCGTACAGGCGAACGACAAATCCGGCAGCAGCGAAGATTTGCGCGATGCCGTGCCCCATGATGCCTGCTCCGATAACAGCTACTTGTTTGATTTCCTTCATCGACAACGTTCCCTTCTCTTGGCACAGGTTGCCTGTCATTCGATTCATGATAGCATGGCAGAATTACAAAATCGGATGAAGGCAGGCCACGGCAAAAAGCAAAGAAAAGACCAAGGCGGCAGACATGCCATTGCCTCGGTCTTTTCCTTTTCCTCTTTACCTGGCGTCGACACCCACCGCTTGCTGGATGTGGGTAAAGCCATCGCGTGCCAGCAGTTGAACCAGGCGCTGATTGATCTGTTTGGCGATGCCAGGTCCCTGATATGCCATCCCGGTATACACCTGGATCAGGCTGGCACCCGCCCTGATTTTGGCATATGCGTCATCACCCGTGAATATCCCGCCCACGCCGATGATCGGTACTTCCTTGCCCACGGTCTGGTAAATTTCCTTCACCCAGGCAGTTGAGCGCTCCGTCAGCGGTTTTCCGCTCAAGCCGCCTGCTTGTCCTGCATGCTCATGGTTTTTCACCGGCTCGCGGGAGAGGGTCGTGTTGGTGGCGATGATACCAGCCGCACCTTCCTCGACCGCCGCTTTGACCACGTCATGCATCTGTTCGGATGCCATATCCGGGGCTACCTTGAGCAAAATCGGCTTTGCGGCAGCTCCGTTTGCCTCCAGCTCCTGCGCTTTTGCTTTGATTGCGCGCAGCAATTGGCGCAGGCTTTCCGTTTCCTGCAGATCGCGGAGGTTCGGCGTGTTCGGCGAGCTGATGTTGATGACGAAATAATGACCGTAGCTGTACAGCGCTTCCAGACATTTTTGGTAATCGCTCGCCGCCTCTTCATTCGGCGTCACTTTGTTTTTTCCGATATTGATCCCGACCGGGATGCCCGCTTCCTGATAATTGCGGAGATGGCCGGCGGCTGCCCCCATTCCGTGGTTATTGAAGCCCATCCGGTTGATGATCGCCTGATGCTCCGGCAGCCGGAACAAACGCGGCTTGTCGTTGCCGCTTTGCGGAAGCGGCGTGATCGTCCCGACCTCCACACAACCGAAGCCGAGTGCAGCGAACCCCCGGTAAATCTCCGCATTTTTATCGAACCCGGCCGCCAAGCCTACCGGGTTGGGAAATGTGAGGCCCCACAGCTTCACTTGCAGCCGTTCATCCTGAAAATCATACATGGCCCGCAGCACCGATTTGCCGCCTGGCATACGCTCGGCCAGGCGCAATGCTTCTACCGTTCGTTCATGCGTTGTTTCGGGGTCTATCGCAAATAGCAGGGGTCTTACCAGTTGGTACACCTTTTGTCCACTCCTCGGCTCATTTTGTCTGCCTTAGAGCATACCACATCCGCCTCAAAAACGCATTGTTAAATCATTCGGGTATACATGGTTTTCTCGCCAATCTTTTGGCGAAATTGTTCGGGTTTGTCCAAGGTCAGGTAAATTTTGCCCACTTCTCTCCTGATGCCAAACAAGCCCCGGACCTTCAGCGGCTGTGCCAGTTCGATTGCGGTGTTTGGCTGTTCAAACATCGGTCCGACGGTAGTCTCCCATTCTTCTTTCGGGATTTCCATCCCTTGAGCAACAGTGACGTTCGCAATTTCCGAAAAAGGAACGTCCGCGCTGATGCGCAGGCCGTACTGGATGCGGACACCCGCTTGATCGACGAGCACCGGATTCAGCCGCATCGCGTTGTAATCGGCAACGAGCAGGATGATTAGATAAACATGGCTCGCCGACACAAGCCACGCCGCCTGATGCGACCATTCCTGCAGCAGGAAATGGACCGCGACCCCTTCCAAAATCAGCAGCTTGCAGACCATCAGCATCAAATAAAACCAGCTGGATTCTTTATGATAGGCAAAAGCAGCTGCATCAGGCTTGGTAAAAGCCTTTTGCCGCCAAGCGAGGCACGAATAGTAGAAAACGGCGACATCATGAAAGATCAGCGTCGCCAACGCCCGATCGCCGAACACTTCGCTGACCGCTGCGCGTGCGGCGTCCATCACATGGGCCTCCGTCTGCCTGATTACTCGGTACGCCTTGATCACTTGCACCAGCTTGCGTATTTCATAGTAGACCACGGCGAGTTCAAAGCAGACAAGCAGCGCTTCAAGCGGGAAAATGACCCATTGCAAAGCACTCATCAATCGTTCATTGGTGGATGGAAGCACATAGCGGGCGGTCACATATCCCGCAAAAACGACGGGAATGACCGAAAGCAGCGACTTTGCACGTTTGCGCACAAAGCAGAGATAGTACAAAAGAGGAACGACCAAAACCAAATCAAAGGTGACTCCAAGCGAGACGATCTTTTCATCCTCCGGCGTCATCCCCCCGATCGCCATCCAATCGGCAGCCAGCACAATCATCGCAAGCACCAGAAAAACCAGCAGGTTGCTTTTTCGTGAAAGGACCATAGATTCAACCCCTTTCTTCTTTCTTCACCTCCATTCTAAACGAAACAGGAGAAAGCTTTACGCCTCCTCCTGTAACATTTATTGGCAATTTTTAGTTTTTCACCAAAACGAGTTCATTGATTGGGTGGTATGGCAGGTTGTGCGCCTCGGCTACACCTTTGAAGGTGATTTTGCCGTCGATCACGTTTACGCCGCGCGCCAGCGCTTTGTTCGAGGTGATCGCTTCCGCATAGCCTTTGTTGGCGATTTGCAGCGCGTATGGAACCGTCACGTTGGTCAGTGCCAGCGTGGACGTGCGCGCTACCGCGCCAGGCATGTTGGCAACGGAATAGTGGATAACACCAAAGCGCTCATACGTTGGGTTATCGTGTGTGGAAATGCGGTCAACCGTCTCGATGGAACCGCCTTGGTCGATCGCTACGTCAACGATAACGGAGCCTGGAGCCATTTCTTTCACCATGTCTTCTGTTACCAGGCGAGGAGCGCGTGCGCCTGGAATCAATACCGCGCCTACGAGCAGGTCTGCTTTTTTCACAGCGTTGGCAATGTTGAAGCTGTTGGACATCAAGGTTTGCACCTGGCCTTGGAACATGTCGTCCAGCTGACGCAGACGGTCTGCGCTGATGTCGAGGATCGTTACGTTCGCACCGAGGCCGAGCGCCATTTTCGCTGCGTTCGTACCTACGATACCGCCGCCCACGATAACGACTTCACCTTTTGGTACGCCTGGTACGCCAGCCAGCAGCACGCCTTTGCCGCCATACGGTTTTTCCAGGAACTGCGCGCCGATTTGTACGGACATGCGGCCCGCTACTTCGCTCATTGGTGTCAACAGCGGCAAGGAGCCGTTGTCGAGCTGGATGGTTTCGTAAGCGATCGCCACGACTTTTTTCTCCATCAAAGCGCGAGTCAATTCAGGTTCTGGAGCCAGGTGCAGATACGTGAACAGAATCAAGCCCTCGCGGAAAAACTCATACTCAGGAGCCAGCGGTTCTTTTACTTTCATCACCATGTCTGCGGACCATGCTTCCGCTGCGGTCGCTACGATTTGCGCGCCAACTGCCGCGTAGTTTTCGTCCGTGAAACCGCTTCCGAGTCCGGCGTTGGTTTCGACCAGGACTTTGTGTCCGTTTTGCACCAATGCGGTAACGCCTGCTGGAGTGATCGCTACGCGATTTTCGTTGTTTTTAATCTCTTTGGGAATACCTACAATCATGATAAAAGCCTCCCTTTATGGCAACGTTAATGGTTCGGTTCAAACTCATATCTACATTGTACAGTCTTTTCCCCGGATTCTCTTTGGCGATTCTCTTGATTTTACCAGCAAGCTGTTTGTGGATTTTCACAAACACAGACCGCGACATGCCGTCTGACGCCCTCTACCGCTCCTTTTCCAGTTTATCCATTTTCAGATCCAAATACAGGGAGGTGCGCTGATTTTGGTCATCGAGATCAAGCTCCAAAATTTCTTCGATCCGGCGCAGCCGGTAGCTTAACGTATTGATGTGGATGTGAAGGCGTTTGGCGGTCAAATTCACCCGGCCGGCCATGTCCAGAAACGTCTCCAGCGTTTCCAGCAGATTCGCCTGATTTTCGCGGTCATACCGCTTCAGCTTCGCCAACCGTTCGCTGACATACCCTTCGGCATCGCCCCATCTTTTCAACTGGAGCAAAAAGCGATAGATCCCCAGCTGCTGGAAGCCTTGAATGGTGCTCGTCTCTTGCGGAAAAATCCGTTTCACCTGCAGCACCTGCTGCGCTTCCCGGTAGCTTTTCACAATGTCGGTATAGCCTTGGTACGACTGTCCGTAGCCTGCGATCATCTGGTCCCCCACCCGGGACAGCGCTTCGTGCAAAAATTGCTCGACATATTGCGTGATCGTGGTCCCTTCCTTCGAGGCAACCGCCGGCAGGCCGATGAACAGGATCAGCTGTGTCCCGTCCAATACCCACAAGAGCTTGTCGCGCATCAACAGCGGATACAAAAATTGCTCCAGATGCACGCCGCTCGCGTCGATCATGCAGATCAAATAGGGAGATGGCAGCACAAGCGTCAGCGATTCGGCCTTTTTCCGGATCGCCGACTCGCTGGCGTGGTTCCCCAGCAGAAGCTCCCAGAAAAATTCCTTGCGCCGCTGCTCCTCCGCTTTGCGCTTTCCTTGGCGCTGAACCAGACGGGGGACCGCAGCGCGAGCCGCCTGCTTTAAAATCTCATCGTCGCGAGGGGTAATCGGACGCACGACTTCCTGTGCCCAAATGTACCCCAATACCTCTGTCCCCTTGCGAATCGCGATCGCTACGCGGTTCCCCAGGCCCACTTCATCTTTGGCCGGAATATGTACAGGTTCATCACACGTGAGCAGTTGGGCGAAAACGCCATCCTTCCATAAGCGGGTCAGCACTTTTTCCGGTACCCGCCGTCCCATAATGGTGGACCAGCGTGCCTGGTCGGTGCTGTCACCGTGCGAGCTGTAGGCGATCAGCTTATGATCGGAGTCTTCAATTGTAATCGGATTCTGCACCAGTTCAGCGATCGCATCGGCCAGTTCGTCGATATCAGCCTGCTGAAACTGATTGAAGTAATCTGGGCTTTCGGCCATCTTCTCACCTTCTTTTTACAAAAACGCTGCCCCATCCATGCCAGAGCTTTTTGTTCTTTCTATTATAACGCGAAAGCGGCAAAACTGCTTTCCCCCTCTCATTCAAAACCCGCGAAACCGGCTGCCGAAGCGTAAAAAAACTGCGTGCCCGCAGTTTTTCCGATGCCGATTATGTATGAATGCTACGCCCAGCGTGCCAGTGCCTCCAGCAGCTTTTCTTTCTGGAACGGTTTCACGATGAAATCTTTCGCGCCCGCCCTGATTGCCTCAATGACCAGCTGCCGCTGCCCCATCGCCGAGCACATCAAGATCGTCGCCTCAGGGTCGATTCCCATGATCTCCTTCACCGCATCAATCCCTTGCATCTCGGGCATCGTCACATCCATCGTGACGATGTCGGGCTGTAGCTCTCTATATTTGCGCACCGCCTCTACCCCGTTGCAAGCTACACCGCACACCTCGTATTTGTCCTCCAGCATCTGCACCAGCATCTGCCGCATGAACGCCGCATCATCAACAATTAATATGCGCGCCAACATGACTCCCCCAATAATTCGCACTAATAAAAACGTTAGTAACTCTCTATTTAATCAACCAGCATGCACATTCGATATTAGCTGATGCAGAGCCTTTTCTCTAGTAAAAAAAAACCAGAAAATTCGACAGGATGTCGACTGCGGGTGGTGCATCGTGCCTACATAAAAAAAAGCCCGCGCTTGCGGGTCAGGAGTTTGGGGATGCGGCGTCGTTTCGATGATCTCCGGTTGGTTGGTATGTGTCACCTCATCGGGAATATCCACCCGCGGCGCTTCTGTCACCTGCTTTTCCAATACCATCGCGCTTTCCTCCTTCTTGTCGTTGAAAATGGGGCACGTGCTTCCCCTCGCAAGTAGGATTTGTCAGCAGGTGGTAAGCTATGCATTTTCGGGAATACTGATAGGAGGCATATCGTTCATGCCAGCTTCATGTAACCAATCACTTGTCAGGAGGCGTTTTCATGCACAACAGACAGCATTTGATCCAGCAGCACCACGAATGGGCACAGGCTCACCAGGCACATGCGAATGCACTTCACCAACAAGCGCACTACCATCAGCAGCAAGCCCAATTTCATCATCACCAAGCGATGAGCCACACGCAAGGAATGGGTGAAGGCCAATACACGACCACGAATCCGATGATGACAGCCTACAACAATCAAGTTTCGCCGGCTGCGCTCGTTTTCCACGGCAACGTGTCGCCGCAATCCATGCAATCGATCAATCAATACCAAAACCAATACTCCAATCAAAACGCTGCAGCGCCGCATGTTCATCTGGCCAACCATATGGCACATGCGACGGAAAATCAAGCGTCCATGCAGCGCGGCCACAAGTTTTAGTCCAAATCCGTCAGCCCATGCCCCTCATTTGCGGGCATGGGCTTTTCGTTTCGACTGGCGCGTCCTTTCATAATTTGGTATCGTAGGAAGGACAAGCTTTATGTGGAAAAGGACTGAACATGGAATGAAAAACAAGACGCTTGTACTGATTTTGATTTTGCTGAGCATTGTGGCGAGTGGACTTGGGACCGCGCTGCAAAAAAGCTTTTCCTCCGCGCAGATCACAGGCTTCATTTTCGGTGCCGCTTTTTTGGCTGGCGCGATTCTGGCGGGAGCCAGGCGCCACTCGTAACCGCTCATTCCTGGCACCGCTTTTTGCATGAATCGTGGGAATCGCCCAATTGTTCGGCCGTACCTTTTGCTTTGGCGAAAGGACGGCTTTTTTTCATTTGTACAGAAGCAAAACTTCCAGAAAAGCATATATTTTACCAAGGGCAAATTTTTTGGAGGTCGCAAACACCATGGTAAAGGAGAATGTGGCATGGATCAAAGGATCGAGCGTTTCATCCTCGCACTGCTCTACGTCATCGCCTGCATCCTGTTCGGCTTGTAACGCTTGACAAAACAATAAATTTTACTATTATCTAATTAGATGATTGTTAAATTCATTGATTGAGGTGTTTCCCTTATGTCCACTCCTTTTCCTGCCCAAAGCACACGTCTTCGGTATTCCCCTCTTCACGAATCTGATTTTCCTGCGTTGCTGGAGATTTATAATTCGAATCCAGACTTCATGGAAATGTCGGAAGGCTCCCGCACCGTCACCATCGACACAGTGGCAAAAGACGACCTGGAAACCCGCGCGCTTCCCTTCAGCCACTGTATCGGAATCCGGGAGCAGCAAGGCGATCAGCTTGTCGGCCTGATGCATGTCACCTTGCAAAATCCGCGCGACAAAAACCCCTGGCTCGGCCTGCTGATGATGCATCGCGAAAAACAGCAGCTCGGTTTTGCCAGGGAGGCTCTGACCGTCTTGCATGACTGGCTTCGTGAGAATGAACACACCGTTCTTCATCTCGCTGTATTAGAACAGAATCAACGAGTCGTTCCTTTTTATCAGTCCTGCGGTTACGAGGCGTATGAATGGCGGGAAACGCCCGCTCTCGGCAAAGTCTTGTGCATGGCGAAACAGCTGTGGTAATAGAGAAAAAGGTCATCCAGAATGTCATCTGGCTGGCCTTTTATGTTTTCTTATTCAGCTTTTTCATTCATGCACCGTTCGCATTCGTACAGATAGGATTCATGCTGCTCCTCGATTTTGTGGCCGCACTCGGAACAGTATTTGATGTGGCAATTGCGATAAAATTCAGACACTGGAATCATGGCGTTTCTCCCCTTGCTCTTTGTTTTGTTACTTACATTGTATTATAACAGTAACAAAATGTGAATAGTTGTTTTTAAACAGTGAAGAAAAATATTCGCCCGATTTCAGCAGGAATTTCGCCCCTCGTTGTCGAATAGTGGCTTTTTGTGTTTTCTTCATTTATGAAAGGAGCCAATGTCATGAACAGGCAACTGCAATGGTTTCCTTTTCTGTTTGTCGTCGTGGTCGTCGTCCTGCTGGTATCCATCACGTGGCGTTTTTCCAGCAACATGAGCCAGCTGAATAAAATAACCCCTCATCCCCAATTTCGCGTCGCACTTCTATTGGAGGGACCTTCTTTTGACCAGGGCTGGAACAGCAGCGCACTGGAGAGCATCAGCCGGCTGCGCGATCGTTTTTCGTTTGAATTGCAAATCGCCGATCAATTATCCGCGGCAAAAATTACCGAGACAGCTTCGCAATACGCCGCCCAAGGCTATGATTTGGTGATCGGCCACGGCGTTGCTTTTTCCGAGCCGTTTTACCATGTCGCGCCCTATTATCCCAAGACACGGTTTATCACCTTTAACGGAAAAGCGACCTATCCCAACCAGACCAACATCGGCTATGATATGAAAGATTCCGGATACCTCATGGGAAAACTGTCCGCGCTGATGAGCAAGACGCATCAAGTCGGCTATATCGTGGCCAACAAGCCAAATGAAGCGATCCAGATTGAATGGTTCAAGCGCGGTGTCGCCTCCATCAAGCCGCTCGCCACCGTCCATGTCAAGACCGTCGGCAGCTACAATGATGATGCGGCTGCGCTGAAAGCAGCGCAAGATTTGATTGCGCATCGTGTCGATGTGATTTACACGCTGGGGGACAGCTTCAATCTGCCTGTCATCACAGCAGCGCAAAAAGCCAACATCTATGCGATCGGCTATATTGCAGATCAGCGGTATATCGCGCCGAACAATGTGCTCACCTGTATCATGCAAGATGTCAACATGGTGTACACGTTGATCTTGCAGCAATACGCCAATGGCACACTTCCCCAGGGAAATGTGGAGTTCGGCCTGGCAGAGGGGGCGAATCGCTTGAGTTCGTTTGGCCCGATGGTTCCTCCGGCGGTTCAGCAGGAAATCAATCATGAACTCCAGCAAATCGTGGAGAAAAAGCACGTGACCAGCGGGAGCGGGAGGAAATCGTAATGTATTTTTTTCGTAAGATGGGATTCCAGCAAAAAATGTTGCTCAGCTACTTGCTCATGATGCTGCTGATCGGTACGGTCGCCCTCTTGTACAGTTATCAAATGACCAAAATTACAACGGATGAGCTGCGGTTGTCCCAGCGCATCCTGCCGCAAACGAGCGCGCTGCTCAACCTCAAAAACCAGCTGTACTCGAAAACGTACGCGTTGAAAATGTATGCGCAGACCCGGGAACCCGTTTATTTGGAGAAATATTACAGCGGCATGCTGCAGCGCAACCTGCTCGACCAGATTGTGCGGACGAAAGAAAATGAGCGGTTGTTCACCATCGCGTCACAGATCAGTGAGCTTGATTTCATTTTTTTTAACAAGATCGATCCGCTTCTGAAAGCAAAGAATGTGGATGCGGTCACCTATGTGCTCAAAACCGAGGTGGAGCCGCGCATCATGCAGCTTGAACAGGTGCTGGCGTTCACCTTGCAAAGTCTGGAGACGGATACGAATGCCGAATTCCAGCAAACCAATACCAGCATGCAAGTCGCGTTGATCATCACGTATACCGTCTCCGTCGCGGCCATCCTGTTCGGGCTGTTCTCCGCCTTTTATTTTCGCAAGCAGCTGCTCCATCCGATCGAATCGCTGATTCAGCAGATGAGACAGGTGTCGCGCGGCGCTTTTGGCAAACAGATCACGCATGAAGCGCGGGACGAGTTCTTTGAATTGGCCAGCGAATTCAACAAGATGTCCAAAAATGTCGCCGAGCTGTTCTTGCATACGCAGCGGCAAAACCAAATCCTGACCGAGGAAAAGCAGGTGCGCGAACAAATTCTCAACACGTTGCCGGTCGGCGTCATCACCTACTATACGCCGTCGAATGAAGTGCATCTGAACGAAAAAGCCCAGACGCTTGTCGAGCTGAACGAAACATTCCTGCCCAAGTCGCCGACGCCCGACATATGGGCGCGCAAAGATGGCGACGGTCCCGGATGGTTTGAAAACCGCAAGATCACGTTGTACAAACCCGATGGCTCCACCTTCCTGGCGCTCGTTTCGTATGCCCCGCTCGTCCAGCAGGACGGCAGCGAAATCGGCTGGATGATGGTGCTGTCCGACATCACCGAACAGGAAAAGATCCAGGCCTATATGCACCAGTCGGAAAAATTATCGCTGGTCGGCCAGCTTGCGGCCGGCGCTGCTCATGAAATCCGCAATCCGCTGACCGTCATCTACGGATTCATGCAGCTTTTGGAAAAAAATCTGACAGAAGAATACCGGAGCCGTTATTATGTACCGCTGATCATCCAGGAGATCGAGCGCGTCAACCGCATCGTGACCGAGCTTTTGATGCTCTCCAAGCCATCGCAGCCCAACTATCGGGAGGTCACGCTCGAAGAGGTCGTTTCCGCTATCCTGCCATTGATGAAAGGCGAGGCCGCACTCCACAACATCATGATTCAGGAAACATATGAGAAAGACGCGTTCCTGCATGTCGATGTGGAGCAGTTCAAGCAAATTTTGCTCAACCTGATGAAAAACAGCCTGGAAGCGATGCCGGATGGAGGCACGCTGACGATCGAAAGCACGCAAGACGCGGACAAGCTGTTTATCGCCGTAACCGATACGGGCATCGGCATGTCGCCTGAACAGATGACACGCATATTCGAGCCGTTTTATTCCGATAAAGACGACGGCACCGGTTTGGGCTTGCCCATTACGATGCGCATGATCCAAAACCATGGCGGCGATCTTCAGGTGAAAAGCGAGGTCGGAAAAGGAACAACGTTCACCATCATCCTGCCGAAAAAACCGCATGAATCAGGTTTGGGGTAGCCGTGCTGCCTCTTCCTGCTTCATGATCCAGTCAAACATCCGCCGCGTGTAGCGCTCGATTTCCTGCGGCCCGAACAGATGGCTCGCTCCTTTTGCTATCCACAATTCATGCGCTTTCCCGCTCGCAGCCATCGCCTCTGCGAGCTTTTTTGCATGCTGCACGCCAACGTTTTGGTCAGCCGTCCCGTGCACGATGAGCACAGGGCACGTCATTCGGTCAGCCAGCAGCCATGGCGAACGCGCCAAGTAGCCCTCGCGATTTTTTTGCGGGTCGCCAACGATCCGGTTCAGCATGTTGCGCAAGTCGGCCCGTTCCTCATAGGTCAGCAAAAGATCGGTCACACCGCTCCAAACTACCGCCGACTGAAACCCGCTGCGCCTGGCTGCGACAAGCAGCGCCATCATCCCGCCGCGCGAAAAGCCATACAGACTGATGCGCCCCGCATCCACCTCGTCCATGCTGAGCAACAGTTCATGGGCGGCAAACAAGTCGTGAAGCTCCGCTCCGCCGAATTCGTCCTTCCCCTCGCCTCCTTCATTTCCCCGGTAATGGGGAGCAAGCACGACATAGCCAAAGGAGGCCATCTGCGAGATGCGTTCCGCGCGCACCTTCCCTACTTTTTTGTACCCGCCGCGACAGTAGAGAAGCGCTGGTTTTTTGCCCGCTTGTTCGGGTACCGCGAGCATCGCTTTCACCCGATGCCCTTCGCTGTCGTATGTGACGTCATAAAGCGTTACGCCTGGCTGTACAGGCGGAAGCACTGTATATTTGATCGCAATCCCCTCCTCGCCTTCCAAAGGATTTTTCCATTAAGCTTGCCAACTCCGCAATCGCGTATTCCAAATGCCTTGACGGAGCATATCTGCACAAAAAAGAAAAGGAACCCGAAAGTTCCTTCTCACATTTTACGATATGTCAACGCTTAGTAGCCGCGTTTTGCTTGTTTTTTGTTGATGGTAGCGAGGTTTTCTTCGCTGTGCTTCAGCCATTTTTTCATCTTGTCTTCAAAAGAAGTCGCGCTGTTTTCATTGCGTCTGTCGTTTCCACCGCGACCGCCACCGCGATATCCGCCGCCTCGACGCTCTTCGGAAGCTTCACGTTCCGGCGCCGGCAGAGCAGCACGAACCGAAAGCGAGATTTTCCCTGCATCATCAATGGAGAGAACTTTCACTTTAACTGGGGCTCCTACGGAAAAGTGTTCATTAATATCTTTGACAAATCCGTTTGCCACTTGGGAAATGTGCACTAACCCTTGTTGTGTTTCGTTAATTGCCACGAACATCCCAAACGGTTTAATTGCGGTCACTTTTCCCTCGATGATGCTTCCCACTTGTACTGCCATTCAGTTTGCACTCCTTTTATCTTTTCGCGAAAGTGTCACGAGCCGCATTTCGTGGGGCTCATTCTTTTAGTATAGCAGATAACTTATTTTTGTGAAAAGCCCATTATACGCGTAAATAGCGAGAAATACAATTTTAGCTGCCAACGTTCTTCGCTGAATGTGCCATTCTCATTGATACAAGGTATGCGCGGCGGAGCGCCGTTGCCACTCCGCCTGCACTTTCAGCCGACGGGCCTCCGTTTTCGCTTGGTACGAAATGCCAGAACAAGCCCAATCATTACCAGCATGAGGCATATACCCGTTCCATCCAGCACAACATCGGACAGCATGGGCGTCCGGTTGGGCGTGAACGATTGGTGCCACTCATCCAGCACGGCAGCCGCCAGTGCGAGAAAACCGCTCCAGGGCAATGCTGTCTGCGGCATTGTCCAGCCACGCAGAACATGATACATCAGGAACGCCGTCAATGCAAACGTCAGGAAATGCGTCGCCTTTCGGATGAAAAACTCGATAAATCCCGGGACGCCCAACGCTTTGATGCTGATTTCCTTTTTGCCGTACACAAAGGAAATGCCGCCCAAATAGTGGCTCGCCTTCTTCGCGTCGATCAGGTGACCGATGTTTCCGCGAATGTCCTGCTTCTCGTAAGGCGTCGAGGATGAATAAAAGGTAGCGCCGAGCACGATGCACAGCAAAGCAAAATAGATGAGAAATGAACCTTTCACCGATGAACCTCCTTCTCTCACTGCCAAGTATATCACGATTGGCGGTCAATCGAAGAGAGATCGGCGATCGGCTGGAAATCTTCGCGCTGCAGACCGGTTTTGCGCGGCTCACGTTCCGCCGCTGCCTGTTCCCGCCTGTGCTGAATCGCGGCGGCGCGCTGTTTGCGTTTCCACTCGCGATGGTCTTTGCGCTTCACTTTCGTATTATGGAACCACGCATACAATTGCTGGTTCAGCTGGGCCAGCGACATCGCCGGGCCACGCTCCGCGCGCAGTGCCATCGCATGGTATAATCCCGGGACGATCACCATGACAGCCCAAGCGATCAGTACGATTCCCGGCGTGAACACCGCTGTAAAGGAAGCGACGAAATCGTCCCCCCTTCTCCAGAAGCCGAAAAGCGGGAGCAAACCGACCACAAGCGTCACGAGCAGCACGCGCATAATCGGGATATACTCCGTAAAAGCCGCTTGAATTCGCGTCGCAATCGGTCGCTTCACACCTTCTGCCTGCCGCTCCATGCCATCGATCAGCACGTAAGCCTGCTGCAGCATGAGCGCAACCACGGCCGCTGCTCCGCTTACAGCCATCAGGTTAAGCGGGCGGTTGTACCAGAGCAATCCTCCCACCACTGCAAATGACGCCAGCGGCACAAGCAAGAGGCTGACCGCCGCGTGCCGGATCGTACGGTGCACCAGCAAGCTGACCAGACAAAACGCGATTGCTGCGAGTGACGAATACAGGACGCGCGTTGCGGTATCCGTCTTGTCTGCCTCCTCCTTCTCCTGCTTGCGGATGTCTTCCCCGGACAAGATCGTGTACCCGTCCGGGATTGTGATCGTGTCTTTCATCATGATCGGCAAGTAGTACGACAGCCCGTCGATACGGCTTTGGTCGGATACCGCGCTGCTTACCTTGATCATGTACATGCCGTCTTCGCGCTTGTAGACTGCCGGTGCCTTCACCAACTGCCATTCCACAAGCTCACCCAGTCGGACAGACCCGGCGGGAGTGCGGATGAACACGTTTTTGACCTGATCGGCATGCTCCATCTCCTTTTTCGGATAGGATGCCGTGATGGACAGGCTCTGATCGTTCCAGCGAACGTTCCCCACGCTTTGCTCCCCCAGGTAGCCTTCCACCTGGCTTTTCACAGCCGCTTCGGAAATATGGTAGCGCGCGAGCATGTCTTGCCGCGGAATCATGTTTACATACAGGGTCGAATCCGTATCGCCGATTCGGACGTCGGTCAGCAGCCGGTTGTTTTTCGTATCGCGCATCCGCGAATTTTGCAAGTAATCCGCCAGGCGCGATGCGATTTCGTTCGCCGTCCCTAGCGATGTTCCCTTGATCGTGAACTCAAGCCGTTTCGATTTGGCGTCGCCGACGACAAGCGCAAAAGGGTCGGTCTGCGGGATGTCGCGCATCTGCTCATTGAGCGCTTTTTCAAATTGATACGGCGTGCGCACACGCTCCGCCAGTCTTTTCATATAGATCGTGAACCGCAGCTCCTCTTTGGTTACGGTCACGTACACATCTTGAACGTCGCTGAGCGTGCGCAGCTTCTCTTCAGCCGTGCGGGCCGCTGTCAAGGCGGCTGACTGCGTACCGCCGTGAATTGTCGGCAACACCATCGTCGTCTTGTCGCTGTCTGTTTTCAAAAACGGGTCGACCGTCACAAACGTATGAAAGAAAACATAGAGAAGTCCGGTGCCCAGCAGTGTGACAACATACGGCAAGGTTTTGCGCGCGAGCAGCCGCTCCCATCGTTTGAACAGCCAGTTTGTGAACATGCTCGCCTGCCTGGCTTGTGGCTGATGCGTAAGCGCGTGCTCCCTGAGCCATCCTGCGGCAAGCGTAGGAACGATCAATCCGATGACAACGGCCAACACTACAGCGCCGATCAGCAATACCGGAATTGCCTCATACAAAACCGGGATGTCGGTCGCTTTGAGAAAGTCGGTTGTAAACAGGACGGCCGCGATGCCGAGCAATGCGAATATCGGCCAAACCGCCAAAAGCAATAACGGCCTCGTTTGCCGATCGATCGTCGCCTGATCGTGTATGGACTGCTTGGCGTATCGGGCGAAAAGCGAAAGCAACGCTCCTACGGCGAGCAGCAGGACGATAAACAACGCCCCGGCTGTCGTCACATTCAGCGTCGCGCCGTACAGCCACATGCCGCCAAGGACACCGCATGCAACCAGCACGATGGCCAGAAAGGAAAGAACCGCAGCCGCAGTTTGGCGCAGCCAGGAACCGATAAAGGAAGCCGCGATGATTGCCGTAACTGCCGCGAACAACAGCAGGCGCTTCAAAAAGTCCGCAATCGGCGTGGCATTGTTTTCGATGACTTCCAGCATGAATTTGCCTTGTCCCTGATCGTTGATGCTCTCCACGACGCGATTCAGTTCGGACGCCGTTTCGGTAGCCCGCGCATCTTCCCTTCCATACACATTGATGGCAAGAGCCGGCTCTCCTTTATACAAGGTCATTTGGTCAGCCTGACTGCCCCGCAGGTCCTTGATTTCGGCAAGCAGCTTCAGTGCAACATTGCCTTTCTTCGTCGATATGATCGTTTTGCCGAGTGCTTCCGGCGCAGAAGCTTGACTCGTCCATAAAAAGCGCGTCTGGTCGATTCCTTCGCCGATTCCGCCGATTCCAGCCTGTGCGGTTTGCTGCTGCAGCTGCTGGATGATTTCGCCGGGTGTCACGTCGTAATTTTTCAGCATCGCCGGCGAAAAAACCAACTCCACCTTATTGGCAAGACCGCTCCCGACCTCTACCCGCGAGACGCCCGCGACCTGTGCAAGCTGCTCCCGTACGGTGTATTTGCCGATGTTCGCAAGCGTGCTCAAGTCCCCGCCGTGCAGCAGCAAGAACGCGAGCGGACCATGCTCAGGTTCGAGCCGCTTCCATTTAAGGTCATTGCGGCTGACAGGGAGCGACGCTGCGGCTTCATCGAGTTTTTTGGCTATTTCGGCTTGCAAGCGGCCGCCGGCATCCGGCTTTCCTTTTACGGTAAGCTGGACCGATCCCGCTTGCGTGATCGTCGTAATTTTCTCCAGGCCGCCCAGCTCGCGAATCTTGTCTTCGAGCGGGCGCGCGATTTTTTCCTCGGCTTCCTCCGGCGTCATTCCGCTAGCCGGAGCAGTGATCAGGTATGTGGACAGCTCGTAGTCAGGGTAAACTGCGACAGGCAGCTTGCTGTATGCGGTGATTCCCAACACGATGAGGAGCAGCGCGAGCAGCGCAACCATCTGTTTGCGATAGCTGTTATTGATCATCGGCTACCCTCACCGTTTCGCCATCAAGCACATAGGAAAGCCCTTGGCTGACGATTCGGTCGCCCGCCGCAAGCCCGGATAACACCTGGTAATACTCGCCATAAAGCGGTCCGACCTGAATCTCCGTTTTTTGGACCGTATCATCGGCCAGCTTCATCACATAGTGAGATTCATCGGAAATGCCCACTGCGGACACTGGCACGAGGAGCGCATTCCCGCCTTTGACATCGTAACGGCAGGTGACCGTCATCCCCGCCTTCCAATCGGCCACATCGCCTTTTACGGCGATTTCCACCGGATAGGTTGCGGTCGCTTGATCGAGAATCGGCGAAACAAAGCTGACTTGCCCCCCCAGCTCTTCACCGCCCGGGGTCACGACAGTCACCGTCTGGCCCTTTTTCCAATTGCCGATCTGGTCGTTTTCGACCTGGATTTTAACCATCCAGGACGATGGATCGATCAGCCGCACCACTTCCGTCCCGGCGCCCACCTGTTCGGATTCCTGCATCGGAATGGCGGCGACGATGCCTCCAAACGGCGCATGGAGCTGTGCCTGCTTCAAATCCTGTGTCGCCCGTCCCAATTGCGCCGCCGCTTCTTTAACCTGTGCGTCTGCCGCTTCCACATCGAGCTTATCCGCCGCTTCAACCAGCTTGCTCAAGCTCAATTCCTCTTCCTGCAGGCTCATCGCCGCCTGCTTTTGGGCGAGCGCCGCCGTATCAAGCTCCTCTTTGGAGATCGCCCCGTTCTGGTACAGCAGCTTGGCGCGGTTCAGCTCATCCGACGCTTTGGCCAGATTTTGCCGCGCTCGCTCGATTTTGAGCTTTTGCTGCGTCACATCCGTCTCATGCGCGCCTTTCAGCGTCTTCGCCCGTTGCAGCGCGGCGCGATCAACCTGGCTTTGCGCCGCATCGATCTCCTGCTGCCATACCGTCGTATCCAGCGACGCGAGCAGTTCGCCCGCTTTCACAACGCTTCCTTTTTGCACAAATATTTTTGCAATTTTCCCCGAAGAGCCAAATGACAGCGGCAATTCTTTTTGCGGGACGACCGTACCGGTTATCTCCTGCGTAAGTCCGCCCTGCTTCGGCTCCAGAACGTATGCGTTTACGGTTTTGACCTTCAGCACGGTTTCTTTTTCCCGATCGCGCAGCTGCTCAACCTGCGATTCCAGCTTTTCGCAACCGGCCGTCAACAAAAGAACCGCCAGCAACACCGCATATGGTTTTTTCATGTTCACAACCCCCGTAAAAAACCTTTTCTTCTCTTTTTTAGGTAAAAAATCCCTCAGCAAATTATTTATAAATGGTAAATATAATTTTACATGCTGTCACAGGTTATGTATCATTTTTCTGAAAACCTTTATTATTTTTTATAAATTTTAGTATGTGGGGCAATGAAACCGATCCGTGCATCCGTTTTTCGTTGTCCGCTTTGCACAAGCGCCATGCAGCTTGTGGGTGGCAAACATGTGCAATGCTTGAATCGACATTCTTTTGATCTGGCCAGGCACGGTTACGTGAACTTCCTGCCTGCCCCGCTCAAACCGACCTATGGCAGTCGCTTGTTCGCCGCGCGGTCTGCCGTGTGCGACAGCGGTTTCTACAACGTGCTTCACGCGCACATCAGCGAGCTGCTCGCTGGCAGCTCATCCATCGCGGCGGATGCGGACGTTTTGCGAACCACCGCATTGCAAAAGCTGGAGATTACGATCGATGTCTCCGTGTTGGTTGGAAAAGCAACGGCTACCGTATAAAATGAATCAAACCGCCCTTTTTCCCGGGCGGTTTTTTGCAGACGCGTCCAGCGTCAAGACGCGCCTAGCGTCAAAGGCGCGTTCAGCGCCACAGGAGGTTTTGACATGAACATGCTGACAAGTGATCAGTGGGACGGTGCATTGTGGCAGCAGGCGGAGCCGATCTATTACGAGGCGTTTCCCGCGCACGGGCGGAAAAAACGCGAGCTGATCGAGCGGATGTTTGCGAGAAACATGTGCAATCTGCATGTTTTGATGGATGGGGATGAGGCGGTCGCCATGGCGTTGACCGGAAAATCGCAGTCCGCTGACGCCTCGGCGCTTTTGATCGATTATTTCGCTGTAAAAGCAACGCGGCGCGGGGAACGCATCGGCCAGCGCTTCATGGCCATGCTGAAGGAATGGGCCCAGACCATGCCTCGCATGGACGGAATCATCGTCGAGGTGGAAGCCGAGGAATCGGAAATGAATCGCAGCCGCATCCGGTTTTGGGAGTCATGCGGATTTACGCTTACAGATTACATCCACACGTACATCTGGGTCCCGGAAACGTACAAGGCGATGTATGTGGAGCTTTCGCCTGAAAGCCGCTTGCCCAAGGATGGGCAGCGTCTGTTTTCCTTCATTACTGCGTTCCATAAAAAGGCTTATGCACGGAATTGAAAAACAAAAAAGCGATCCGCTCGGTTGACCGATAACCGCCCGGACCGCTCCCTGGTTTTTCACCGCACGCCAGCGGTCGCATTCGTCTGCAAAACCCACTCGGTCGCTTGTGCCACCGAATCTGCTTCCCGGCTCGCCCGCTTGCGCACGTCCGCGTCGCTGTGCGCCATCACAAAGCTGTGCGGCGTGAGCGCAAACATCGACAGATCGTTGAAGGAATCGCCGATGACGACCGTTTCCTCCGGCCTGACACCCAATTCTTTAAGCAAATAGCGCAGCCCCACGCCTTTGGAGACGTGAATCGGCATGAAATCGACGCAATCCACATCGGACACGACCACTTCCACTTCCCCCGGGAAAGCCTCCCGGATCGCCGCCTGCATCTCGCGCAATCTCTCCATCTCACCAAAATAGCTGAGCTTGCAAGGCGCAAAGTCGGGGGCAAACGACTCCACGACATCGGGTTTCACTTCAAATGGCATCAGCATGCGTGCCTCAATCTTTTTTGTTGCCTCCGACTTCTTGGGCGTATAAATCGTTTGTCCCACGCTGATCATCTCCACGAAGCCGTAGTGGCGCGCCGCAGCATACAGCCGTTTGGCCAGCACAGGTTCAAACGCGTCACTGTGCAAGAGCTTCTCCTCGCGCGTATAGACGAAGGAACCGTTTTGGCTGATGCGGTGACATGCCACCCGCAAATCGTCCATGATGGTCGTCAGCTCGCCATGCATACGACCCGATGCCAGGCAAATCTCCACCCCGGCCTCTGCAAGCTCGCGCAATGCCTGGCGGTTCTTTTCCGGCACCTGTTTATCGTCGTCCAGCAGCGTTCCATCCAAATCGGTTACGAACAGTTTGATCATCTCTTTCTCTTCCCTCCCCTATCGCTGGCTTTATTGTACCCCAACAAAAAGAAGGCGCAAAGGAAGAGACTCCCTCGGACGTTGATTATCGTTTCAACGGCACAATCTCTTTTGTTTGCAGCATGAGCTTGTCGCCGTCCACTTTCCAAACAGAAACCGCAGTCGCCAATCCGTCCGCATGGTAGGCGCCGGAAATACGCTGCAAACCGCGCAGTTCCAGCACGCCGTCCTCGTCTGAATCAATCGGGGCAAGCTGGCCGAAACCGTCGATCATGCCGGTTGTTTTTTCTTTCAGCACCCCGTCCCTGGCGTAGATGCCCATTTCGATGTAAGCGTCTTTGGCGCCCTTCACATCAATCGTCTGCATGTCTTTATCTGCTGTGCTGGTCAGATTCACCTTGAACTGGTCGGCAAATTGGATGTCATACGAGAGTCCCTGGTTCAGGAGCGATTGTTTGACGACCTCGGCTGGCTTGTTATCTGCAAAGGAGAGCAAGCTGTACGTATACACGCCGCCGCTGCCGCCTGTCGCCGTTTCCACCAGCACCTCTTTGCCAGGCGTTTTGTTGAACTGTCCGATAAACAAGGCTGGCTCGTAACCGCCATTTTCTTCTCCTACGCTTGTCTGCGCTTCTTTGCCGGTTTTGCCGTCTTTCACGACGACGCGCAAATCGGTCACGTACGGGCTGTCCGCTTCCTTGGTGCCCACCAGCAAAATATCATCTTTCACTCCGTCCCCTGTCACATCGGCATATTTGGCATCGACAATCATGGTGTTTGGCTTCGCGTCTTTTTCCGTAAACGGTTTGTTCGCCTCCACGCGTGCCGATGGCAGGTTATCGCGATCGAGCGGGCTGATCACCGCTTCTTTCAGCGTCAGCTGGCCATTTTCCAGCGCCCATACCGTCTTGGCAATCCCGATCGTATCGGCATGCGCCGCTCCCCAAATTTGCTGCACGCCAGCCAGTGCAATCGTCCCATCCGGCTGGATTTGTGGAGTGAGCGCGCTGTATCCGTCATAAGCCCCCTTCACCGGAATGAGGAGCTTGCCTGCTTTGTCATAGATGCCGGCATCGAGGTACGCTTCTTTTCCCGCGCTGATGTCGATTGTGCTTGTTTTGCCTGTCAGCTTGTTGGTCACTTGCACTTTGAAGCCGTCGATGAATTTGGCTTCCAGCGTAATGCCTTCACTCAATTTTTCCTGGGGAACCAGCTCTTTTCCTTTGCCTCCTGCAAACGTCAGCAGGCTGTATGTACTGGTGCCGCCGCTTCCGCCGTTGGCCAGCTGAACAAAGAGATCGCTTGCGCCGTCCTCATTGAAATCCATGCTGGTCATTTTTGGCTCATAGCCGCCGTCAACCTTGCCGACAGAAAGCTTCGCATACGTTTTCGCCTTCCCGTCCTTTACCACCACGGTCACGTCTGTGCTGTACAGATCGTCTGCCTTTTCTTTATGACCAAGCAACAGCACATCGTCTGCCTCGCCGTCGCCCGTCACATCGATCTGCGTCGCATCAAGCACGGTCATGCTCTGTGCAAACGGCAGCTCTTTTGCTGCAAACGCCTGTCCAGGCGCAAACGTCTGTGCTGCCGCCTCGGTTGTCATCGCGTTGACCGGAACGTTTGCCGCTCCCCATGCTGTCGCCAGAAATCCGCCGCACATCACTGCAGCCGTCGTCATTGCCATCATTTTTTTCATAGATACCCCTCCGTGAATTGTTGCTGTATTGCTGTATCGTTGTTTCGTTGTTTTCGCGTGCGTCTTCGCTTACATGTACATCGTACCGCCCGGGGCGGATAAAAGCGTTACAATCCGTTAACAGCAAGGTTACAAACCGGTTACAAACGCGAGCCTGTACCGATTGGCTGCAAGAAGGCCTGGCTGCAACATGTTTGTTACCCTGCTTTATATAATGAGTAGTAATCTGATCTTAACTTTTTGATGCGGGAGTGAACGCCATGGCGAAAATTTATACCTCCTACACCGAGATCGTCGCAGACATCCACGATGATGCGACATTGCTGGTCGGTGGTTTTGGACTTGTCGGCATACCAGAAAATTTGATCATTGCCTTGCGCGATAAAGGCGTCCGTCAATTGACCGTTGTCTCCAACAACTGCGGTGTGGATGACTGGGGTCTCGGGCTCTTGCTGCGGGAAAAGCAAATCAAGAAGATGGTTTCCTCCTATGTCGGGGAAAACAAAGAATTCGAGCGCCAATTCCTCTCCGGTGAGCTGGAAGTGGAACTGACGCCGCAAGGTACGCTGGCAGAACGCATTCGTGCGGGCGGCGCGGGCATTCCGGCTTTCTATACGCCAGCTGGCGTAGGTACGCCGATTGCGGAAGGGCGCGAAACACGCGTGTTTGGCGGCAAGGAATATTTGCTGGAAACCGCGATCACAGGCGATTTCGCCCTGATCAAGGCGTGGAAGGCCGACAAGATGGGCAACCTGGTCTACCGCAAAACCGCGCGCAACTTCAACCCGATGATGGCCGCTGCTGGCAAAATCACCATCGTTGAGGTCGAGGAAATCGTCGAGAACGGCGAACTCGATCCCGATGCGATCCATACGCCAAGCGTCTATGTGCAACGCATCATACAGGCTCCGTCTTTCGAGAAACGAATCGAACGCCGGACCGTCAGCAAATAAGCAGCATACCCGTTGAAAGGAGGATATTCATGACACTCACACGTGAACAGATCGCAATGCGCGCAGCACAAGAAATCGAGGATGGTTTTTACGTGAACCTGGGAATCGGCATGCCGACACTGGTCGCCAACTATATTCCCGAGGGCAAAACCGTCGTTCTGCAATCCGAGAACGGGCTTTTGGGCATCGGTCCCTACCCGACTGAAGACGAGATCGATCCAGATTTGATCAACGCTGGCAAAGAGACGGTCACCGCCATTCCGGGCGCGGCCTACTTCTCCAGCGCCGAGTCGTTTGGAATGATTCGCGGCGGTCATATCGACCTCGCCATCCTGGGCGCGATGGAAGTATCCGCCAACGGCGATTTGGCCAACTGGATGATTCCGGGCAAAATGGTGAAAGGCATGGGCGGTGCGATGGATTTGGTCCATGGCGCGAAAAAGATCGTCGTGATCATGGAGCATGTGAACAAGCACGGCGAAACCAAAGTGCTGAACGAATGCGCCCTGCCGCTGACAGGTAAAGGTGTGATCAACCGGATCATCACGGATCGCGCGGTGATGGATGTAACGGCGGAAGGGCTGGTCTTGGTTGAGGTGGCGGAAGGGTTTACGCCGGAAGACATTCAGGCGTGCACGGAACCGCCGTTGATCATTTCGGAGAATGTGAAGACGATTCAGTTGTAACTGTGTTACTGGTCGAACGAATCCAGCCTTTCTTTGCGAGAGGCTGGTTTTTTTATACGCAAAATAGAATCGAGACCTGCCAAAAGATATACTTGGGTTATCGGGCTTTTTCACAATTTCTCGCAAAAGGAGGCATCCATACGATGCGATCAATCGGCTGTCTGGTGCTTCACGGTTTTGCTGGCGATATTCATGAGGTCATGCCCCTCGCCCGCCATTTGAGCGAGCTAGGCTATGCCGTGGAATGCCCGACATTGGATGGGCATGGGCGGACGCGTCGCCATTTGCGGCAGAGCACGCGTCACGAATGGGTAAACTCGGCGATCGAGGCCTACAAGCGCCTCTCCATGCGTGCCTCGGAGATCGTCGTGATCGGCTTTTCCATGGGCGGCTTGCTGGCGATTCAAGTGGCGGCCCAGTATCCGGTCAAGCTGCTCGTCACCATGAATACTCCCTACCATTACTGGGATGTAAGGCAGGCGCTGCGCAATCTGCGCGACGATTTCGGCACGGAGGCGGCTCGCTATGTGCAGGGAATGGTGCGCATCCCGCTGCGCAGCATGCTGCAATTCCGCCAGCTTTTGGGCGAAACCAAATCGATCATGCCCGCCGTCACCTGCCCGTGTCTGCTTTTGCAGGGAGAACGGGATGACACGGTTCAGGCGATCAGCGCCGGTCTGTTACGGCAATCGATCGGAAGCGATGAGGTTGATGTCAGCTATTTTCCTGAGTCTGGGCATTTGCTGCTTAAGGGTTCGGAGGCGGGTGAGGCGATCAGGGTGATTACGGAGCGGATTCGGCGGGTTTAGGTTGGCTGTTGTGGTTACACGGGGACTCGGGGAAAAAGGGCGCCGCTTCGCTCGTGACATCGCCTGCAGGGAAGCGTGCAAGACCGGCTCCGCAGCAAAACGGAACCGCGCGCCAATGCCACACGCTGCGCGGCGGGTGTATCTCAGGGATGATCTGACGCGCGAAAGCCGTTCCGTTTTGCTGCTCCGCCTCTGTTGGCGTTGTCAAGGCTGTGCTCTGCCCTTTTTCCCCGAGTCCCTGGGCTGCTGGCTTCTCCTCTCCTTCATTGCAACACGCTCAGCAATAACGTCAGCGTTCCTACGCTGATCACGGTTGTCACCAGCACGCTGCTGGATACGAACTGTGGCCGCATGTTGAACTGGATCGCGTAGATCGCTGTCGTAGCGGCGGACGGCATGGCCGCAAGAATGACCAGCACATTTCGCAGCAGCGGGTCGATCGGAAAGAACAGACAGATTGCATAGGCCAGGAGCGGAGAGGCGATGAGGCGGATGACGCTTGCGACGCTGAGTTCCTGCCATTCGAAGTTCGCGGACGACACATTGGCGAGCTGCATGCCGAGAATCAGCATGATGACCGGAATCGCCGCTTGTGCCACCAGGTCGATCGCCTGGTCATAGCTCTGGGGGATGACGATGTGCAATTGTTGAAACAGGATCGCGACAATTACCGCATAGTTGGAGGGCTGCTTGAACACCGCTTTAATCGCGGTCCCTACTCCCCCTTTGCCTCGCGAAGCAAAATACACACCGAACACGCCCATGATAATGGAGTGAAAGACCATGATTTGTACAGCGTACGTGAACCCACTTTGCCCAAACGCAAACAGGATGATCGGGGTCCCGTAGTTTCCGCTGTTCATAAACGCGGTCGAAAGCATCATGGCGCTCTCTTGCTGCTTGTCGTATTTGAGCAGCTTTGCCGTCAGCAGGGTGAGAAGAATCAATGCGCCCAACAGCAGCATGGAAATGATGACGATGTAAAATAGCTGAAGATCCAGGACTGTCTTGTAAAAGGTGCGAAACACCAGGGCAGTCGACAAAACGTAAATCGCCAGTGTCGATATCGGCTTGAGATCCAGCTTGAAGATACGCTGAAGAATGTATCCCGAAAGAAAGATCAGCAAGACCGGCAGGATGACTTGCAGAAAAATCACAGTCGATACCTCCTTTCCGAATGGAGTGAATGTTACGAACAGTATAGCAGAGGCACACGGAAAAAAACTCGCCTGATACGGCGAGTCTTCGTTTTGATTCAATAAAAAAGCCACCTCCCGGATGAAAATTCCTCCAGAAAGTGACCTTCTTATGTTGCTTTCGATCCCGCTACGCCAGGGTAGCTTCCCTATCCGTCTGTTCTATGGAAATACAACCGTTTTGTTTTGATACACCAGCACGCGGTCTTCGAGATGCCAGCCGACTGCACGCGCCAATACGGTGCGCTCCACCTGACGGCCGATCTGCTTCAAATCGCTCACGTCAAACTGGTGGTTCACACGATGGACGTCTTGCTCGATAATCGGACCCGCATCCAGCTCTTCCGTAACATAGTGCGCGGTCGCACCGATCAGCTTCACGCCGCGCTCATACGCGCGCTCATACGGCTTCGCTCCGACGAAAGCTGGCAGGAACGAATGGTGGATGTTGATGATTTTGTGCTGGTAATCTTTCAGGAAGTATGGCGACAGGATCTGCATGTAGCGCGCCAGCACGATCAGGTCGGCTTTTCCTTCGACCAGCTCGATCTGCGCTTGCTCGGCTTCCTGTTTTGTCTCCTTGGTCACCGGAATGTGATAGAACGGAATGCCGAACGACTCGACCGTCTCCTTCAAATCCGGGTGGTTGCTGATGACCATCGGAATATCGGCATGGAGCACGCCGGAATTCCATTGCCACAACAGCTCAAGCAATGCATGGTCTTCCTTCGACACGAAAATCGCCATCCGCTTGCGGCGCTTCGCCTCCACGATGGACCAGTTCATTTGAAACGATTCGCCGATTTGCGCGAAATTGCGCTGCAGCTCTTCATAGCGTTTTTCCAGATCAACGACGTCGAACTCGACGCGCATAAAAAATCGCCCATTTTCAGGGTCTGTCGTATATTGGTCAGACTGCGCGATGTTGGCGCCATGCTCAAACAGGAAACGGGAAACTTCTGCGACGATCCCCGCCCGGTCCGGACACTCGATCAGCATTCTTGCGCGGTCCTTGTTTTTTTCACGATAATTGTGCCATTCCCGATCAGACAAACGGTACATCTGTAGTAGCCTCCATCAAAGCATTTTCTCCCCAGTATAGCACTTCTCTTTTTTTCGTGCTTGGCAAAAAAAATTTGGTTGAAACAGCTCCCCCTATTCTCTCGTCAAAGAGAAAACGATTGAGGGAGCGATTGTGATGAAACGGCGGTTTTTGGCTGGTTTTATTATCGGTTTGGGGCTTATTCTGCTTTTGACCTACGCGATGTCACAAAGGTGGCTGACGCCTCTTGCCATCCTCTTTCCTTTTGCTGACGTAAAAGCTCCGGCACCGGACGTCCTCGACATTGGCAAGACGGCCTACATCCATACCCGTGTAGAGAACGGCGAGCTGAAGCGGCAATTTTTTGCGGAAGCGAAAAAAGGCACCTCTGTGCGCTGGACGTTTGACAAGTATACGACCGAGGGGGACCCCATCCATCATACCATCGTCTATCAGTCCGAGCAGCATACCTATCAAGTGACGATCGATACGACCGATGACAAATTCGGCTCTCCTTCCGTCACGACCATGACGTGCGCCCGGTTTGATGAGGTCGCTGACAGTCTCACCGGATGCGATCAGTCCAGGTTCTTTCCTTTGGACGGAACTCCGCTGCTTCCGATGACAAAAGAAAATGGGCTCGCGCACCTGAGGAGCTTCGCGAGTCTGCAATGGAAAGATGAATTCCTTTCAGTTGAAGCTGTCGACGGCTTGCCGCTGCCGGCCGAAATCCAACCGGCAGCCGACTATTACACCTATCAATTGCAACTGCAGCATCAAACGTATACCATCGCGATCCATAAGCAGACGTGGCGGCAGCATTGGTTCAATACCTTGAAAGGAACAAAATAGATTACCCGCGATCCTCCGTATCGATCCGCACGCCTATGCCGCCTGAAAACAAATACAGCCAACTCTCATCCACAGGTTTTTTCCAAATTTGCGCAACGGCCTGCTCGTAGCGGCGAATCTGCTCGCGATAGCGGTTGACGATTTGCGCGGAAGCTTGCTCGGGCGAATCATCGCGGAACGCATCCGATTTGAAGTCAAGCAGCACCAGCGTGCCATCTTCCTCCTCAAACAGGCAGTCGATGATCCCGTGCACGAGCACCTGATTGTACGCGTCCGGCGCAAAATCCGGTGACACTTCGCTTGCCTGGAGCGCCATGGTGAAAGGCAGCTCGCGGTGGATCGCTTTCGCCTTCCTCAGCCTCATGCCGATCGGCGTGTGGAAGAAGGCCAAGATTCGCTCGACATCGACCTGTCGCGCTTCTTCTGCCGTCAAAAATTGCCTGCTGACCATCTCCTGGATTTGCCGCGCGAGTTCTTCGCTGTCCAAGGCTTTCGCAAGATCCACCTGCTGCAGCACCGTATGCAAAATGGTGCCCTGCTCCGCTCCGGTAAAGCGGTGCGATTTCTCCTGCGATAAAAACCGGGGCTTCCGGGTGATCTTGGGCATTGCAAACGGCTGGTTCTCCATTTGCGCCGCTTTTTTCAGTTCGCTGACACTCCAGTTGACCTTCGTCGCCGACGCTTCCGCATGCGGGTCTCGCCACGAAAGCTCAGCGTCGATACGCTGCCGCCACTGTGGGTCTCTGTTCGCTGCCAGATCGGCGATCGGCTCGCGCCTTACCAGCCGCTCCCACAGCACGGCAAGCTTTTCATCCTCTTCCACCTTGCGCACCAGCTCGTTTGCCTGATGGAAATGAAACGTCCAGCGGGATTGATCACGGATGATGCCCGGGGCCGCGGCAAAGCTGCCTTCTGGCAAGTAATTGCGCAGCGGCTGCGCGTGTGGATGGCGGACGAGCGCGCTGCCGACCCAGTCGAGATACCCTTTGGCCTTCAACAGTGCGCCATCGCCGAGCCGCTCTTTATGACCAGCCGCATCGCACCAGCCGCCGATCCGATCCGCCAGCTTTTTCGAGGAGCCGACCAGCACCAGCTTTTCGCGCGCGCGGGTCAGCGCGACGTACAAGACGCGCATTTCCTCCGCGAGCATCTCTCGCTTCAAGCGGTGTTTGATCCCTTTTTGCGCGAGGCTCGGATAGCGCAGGCGCAACTGCAAATCGACGACCTGCGGGCCGAAGCCCAGCTCCTTGTGCAGCAAAAACGGCTTCATCATGTCCATCTGATTGAACTGCTTGCCCATGCCAGCTACAAAGACGACAGGGAACTCCAGCCCTTTGCTCTTGTGGATCGTCATGATCCGCACGACATTCTCCGCCTCGCTGATCGTCCGCGCCTCGCCGAGGTCGCTGCCTGCTTCCCGAAGCCGTTCGACGAACCGCAGGAAACGGAACAGCCCGCGATAGGACGTCGCCTCGTACTGCCGCGCCCGATCGTAGAGCAGGCGCAGGTTGGCCTGCCGCTGCTCGCCGTTTTCCAGCGTCGCCAAATACTCCAGATAACCGGTCTCGCGATAAATGAGCGACAGCAGCCCGGTGAGCGAGCCTTGGCGGGCGACCGTGCGCCACGCAGCCAGCTGGCGGAAAAACGAGCGCACGCGCTTGTGCAGCTCTGTCTGGCCATCGCTTTCGACAAATGCCTGAACCGCTAAATAAAACGTGCCTGCAGGCTCTTGAATGCGGATTTCCGCCAGCTCCTCCTCGCTGCAGCCGACCAATGCGGAGCGCAGGACCGCCGCCAGCGGAATGTCCTGCAGCGGATTGTCGACGAGCTTGAGCAAGGAGATCATCAACTCAACTTCCGTCGCTTCAAAATAGCCGTCGCTCTGCTCCACGTACACCGGAATGCCCGCTGCCCGCAGCTCTTCGGTCATTGGCTGCGCCCAGCTGGACGTGGCGCGGAGCAGGATCACGATGTCGCGATACGCGAGCGGGCGCATGCCGTTCTCTTTTCGGTCGTAAACCAGAAGCGGCTTCTCGCCCTCCCCCGGCTCCATCCATTGGCGAATGCGCTTGGCGATCAGGCGGGCTTCCAGCTCTGCGACACCAGCTTCCTCCGTCGGGTTTTCCTCGGCGGGCTCGCCAGTCGTTCCGCTGTCATCCGGCTCTGCTCCCGAGGCGGCGACCGCTGCGCCTGCGTCCTCTGCGATGTCTTCCGTTTCCGGACCCGTCCGATCGATCAGATGCATTTCGACCGCAAGCCGCTCCGGCTCGATCTCCGGATAGCTGGCTTGAAAAATCAGCTCGGCTGACCGGTCATAATCCAGCTCGCCTACGCCAGGCGACATGATTTGGCGGAACAAAAAGTTGATCGCGTCAACGACTTCTTTGCGGCTGCGGAAATTGGCGGCCAAATCGATACGAACGCCATCGCTTGCGTCTGTCGCCAGATCCGGGTGAGGGTAGGTCTTATATTTTTGCATGAACAAACCGGGCTCCGCCAAGCGGAATCGGTAGATACTCTGCTTGACATCGCCAACCATGAACCGGTTGGACACCCCGTCGACAGCAGCTTCCCGCGACACGAGCCGCAGGATGGTTTCCTGCACCAGGTTGATGTCCTGATACTCGTCGACCAGCACCTCGGCAAACTGCTCGCGCAAGCCTTTCGCCACAGCGGACGGCACAATCTGCCCCGATTCATCCGTTTCGCTTAGCACGGCCAGCGCCATATGCTCAAGATCGTTGAAGTCGACGATCGTGCGCATCCGTTTGGCGGCCTGGTACGCTGCCGCGAATTCACCGACGATGCGAGCCAGCGTTTCCATATGCGGAGCCGTTTTCAGCAAGTCTTCCAGAAGCTCATGCGGCTGCGCGCCAAAATGCTCGTCCAGAATGTCCTTGACTCCCTCTTTCACTTTGTTGCGCAGCTTTTGCACCTGCTTTTTCAGCTCCGGATCGGAATCCTTTACGGTAGGGAGCTTCTGAAAGGAAATGGCGCGAACCATCTGTTCCAGCCGCTCCCAGCCTTCTTCTCCAGCCTTAGCGGCGCGCTGCAGCGCTTCTTTTTCCTGTTCCAGCAAGCCTGCGTAGGCGTTCGGCCCTTCCGGGGAGGACGCGAGCAAAATCGCCTGTCCTGCCGTTTCGGCCAACGCTTCCAGCTCGGACACGATTTCTTGAACGACGCTCTGTGTCCACGGCAATTCATCGATGCTCTGCGTCCCTGCGCACCGGAACATCGAAGCCGCCTCATCCAGCCATTGCTGCGGGCGGGGATGGCTTTGCGAAAAGTTGTACAGCCCAAAGATCAGCGAAATCAGCCGATCATCGTCCTGCCCGTCAACAACCGTGTCAGCCAGCCGGCAAAACGCTTCGTCCGCTTCATACCATTCCTCCAGCTTGGCTTCCAGCACATCCTGCCGCAGCAATTGCGTCTCCATTTCATCCCCGATGCGAAAATCCGGGTCAAGGTCAACCGCATAATAGTGCTGACGCAACAGCCCGAGGCAAAATTTGTGGATCGTGGTGATCGACGCCCGCTGCAAATAAGCCAGCTGCCTGCGCAAAAAGGATGAATGCGGATGAGCGACCAATGCCGTGCGCAGCGCGTCGCCGATCCGATGGCGCATCTCCGCTGCCGCGGCATTGGTAAAGGTCACCACCAGCAATTGATCGACGCCGACCGGTTCCGGCAGGTCCGTCATCTTGCGGATGATCCGCTCGACCAGAACCGAGGTTTTCCCTGAACCGGCAGCGGCCGCGACCAGCAGATTGTTCCCGGTCTGAATGATCGCCTGCCACTGCTCCTGTGTCCATTTGTCCGGCTTGGCGATCTTGCTCGTCTCAGCGATCTGAACCATGCTGCTCCCCCCTCTGTTCATTTGCCAGCAGCTGCTCCAGCTTGGCGAACACCTCTGGATTTTTCCATTTGGTCAACTGCTTTTGCTCATTGCCCGCCATCCTCGCGTCAAACTGGCACACCGCCTTGTAATCGCAGGTCATGCAGGCGACCGTCTGGCCAATGGCATACGGTGCGATGGCGATGTCGCCGTCGATCATCCGGGCGGACAGCTGCTTGATCTGCCCGCGCACGTACGATTGCAGCATGTCGAACTGCTCCTTGGTCGCGACCGACGATGAACGCTGCGAAAAAGACCCGTCCTTGTTGATCGCGATTTGGAACAAGTCCGATTTGCCGGTCTCCACCTGCTCGTCCATCAAGCGGGCCAGATCCGTATCCGCCAGCATCAAACCTTTCATCTTCAGCTTGGCTGCGCGTTTTTTGGCGACCTCCGCTTCCGAGAGCGCCCTTTTTTCCGTAACGAATGGGTCTGCCACCTGATAGTAGAACACGCCGCCGACCTCTGCCGGTTTGCCCAGCCATTGCGGGGCATTGGAAACGACCACATCGAGATAGACCAGCAACTGCAAATTCAGCCCGTTCCAAACATCGGACAGCTGCAGCTGCTTGGGGCTTGATTTGTAGTCGATCACCCGCAAATAGGTGCGCTCGCCGTCGATCGACTGGTCCACACGGTCGATTCGCCCCACCAGCTGGACGGTGATCCCCGGCGCGATTTCAAGCGTCATCCCCGGCAATTCTCCATCTGGGCCGAAATCGATCTCCAGACCGATCGGCACGAACCGGCTTCGTCTCGCATGTTCACCCAGCACGTAGATCGCGCGCCCCACCGCACGCTTCAGCTTGCCTGCCATATAGCGGTAGCGCGCCGTCCGGTTGAGGATGCTCCCACGCGTCTGCGGAATCAGCTCCTCGACGACCTCGCTTGCAAGCTGCAAGCTGTCCGGCTCCGTCATGCCCGACCATTCCTGCTCGGAGCCGTTCAGCTTATCGACGGCCAGCTTGAGCGACGCGTGGAACAGCTCCCCGACATCGAACCGTTCCAGCCGATAGCTCAGCCGCTCCTTCAGCCGCAAACCATGCGAAGCGAAATGGCTGAATGCGCAGGATTGGAACCGTTCCAGCCGCGATACGCTCATGCGCAGCTGCTCTCCGTACAACTGCCTGCTGCGCCGCTTCGCCAGCGGCTTCGCCTGATTGGTGTAGGCAAAGCCGGACAGCAGGCGCCGTTCGCGCTCGACATCGTCCGAATGCGTCAAAAACCAGTCATACACTTCCAGCCAAAACGGCGCGAGCGGCGTTCCTTTTTTCATCTGCCGGATCACTGTCAGCAAATGGCCGAACACCTGGCGCGGACGCCCCAACAAAAACGCGTCCTCCTCCGCGACGTTGATCGGTTCGTTGTAAAAGAAGCGAACCTTTTCATCCGGAAGCAGCTCTTTCAGGCGATCAAAAACATTGGAAGGCAAGAGCGCCTTCCCTTCCTCATCAGCCAGCGCGCAGCTGAGCCATAGCCGTTCCGACGGGCGGGTCAATGCCTGATACAATAAAAACTGCTCCATGAGCAGGCGCTGCCTGGCGCTTGGCGCCAGCTCGATGCCGGCTGCCGCGAGCCTGTCGCGCTCCGCTTCGTCCAAAAGGCCGTCTTCCTTGGGGCGCATCGGGAGCATCCCTTCATTGACACCGAGGATAAACAGCGCTTTGACATCAGGCTGACGCGAGCGCTCCATCGAACCGATGCTCACCTGATTGATCGCTGGCGGCACGATCCCAAGCGAGATCCCTTCCATCCCGCTGTCGATCACCTTGGCGAACGTATCGAGGCTCATCTGCTGCTCGCCCATCACCTCGACGATTTGGTCGAGCAGCTCCATGACGCCGTCCCACACCTGGCCGTGCACCCGCGCTGCCTCCAAATCGCCCTCCTCCTGCGCCTGCTCCTGCCACGCTTCCAGCTTTTGCGGCACCTGCAGCTCCACAAGCCAGCTGTACAGCGCTGCAGCCAGCTGTCTGCCATCATGACCAGCCTGCTTCAGGCCTCGTTCCAGCGAGAGCAGCGGTTCTCCATAGCGGCGCCGCCACGAATCAATTTTCTCGAAGCCTTTCATCGAGGCTCCATGATAATTCCAAGCCTCTTCCTTTTTCCAATCGCCAACCTGGATGCCGTACGCAAGCACGTAGTTCTCCAGCTGGTCAATCTGCGAGCGGCTTTGCCCGACAGGCTGCGCCAGTTCTGCGACCAAGTCGGTCTTGAGACAGCGAAAAACCGCCTCATACCGCCAGCGCCCCGTCACCACCTCAAGTGCCGAGCGAATCAGCTCGATCAGCGGGTGATGCATGACCGTGCGCTTTTGGTCCAGAAAGTACGGAATCTGATAGTCGGCAAACGTCCCTTCCAGCTCATCCGCATAGTCGTCCATGTTGCGCAAAAGAACAGCCATATCGCTATAGCGGTAGTTCTCCTTGCGGGCCAGCGCAAGGATTTGCAGCGCGACCGCCTGCACCTCTGCGCGTCGGTTGGCCGCCGTATAGAGCGACAGTTCCCCCTCCCGTCGGGCCCCCGGCCTCGCCGTCGGCGTCTCCCAGGAAAAGTAATGCTGCTCGATATGGGCAAGCAGCGGACTTGCGGCAAACCGCTTCGGATCGTCCAGCTCCACCTGCTCTTCGACCTCGACGCGGGCTTCTTCTGCCAGCGTCTGCAAGCGCTGGTATGTCTGCAGCGTCGGGTAGAACAGCTGCAGCTCATCTGCCGCAGCGGCGGGCGTATTATGCCGCGGATCAAGCGTGAGGGCGATCGTCACGCGCCGCGCATGCAGCATGAGCTGTTTAATCACGGCGAACTCCGGCGGGGTAAATCCGCTGAACCCGTCGATCCAAATTTCTGCGCGCGCAATCCAGTCGGACTGTCCGATATTTTCTGTCATCCGGGCCACCAGCTCGTCCGCATCATACCCGTTTTCCAGCAAGTAGCCATCATAGGCGTTCATCAGCAAACAAAGGTCGTGCAGCTTTCCTGCCAGCGTCCCTGTTCCCCAATCCCGCTCCTTCAGCATGTCCGCATGGATGCCGTACGTTTTGCACTCGCTGATCATCCGTGCGAGCTGGGCGGCGAAGCCGTGCTGCAGCGCAGCCCGATGGAACGCCTGCAGCTCCTTGCTATGGCGCTCCAAAAGCAGCCGCAGCACCATCTGCTTCCCGATTTCATTCACCGGAGTAAGCGCATGTCCGCCCAGCTCCGCCATCAGATTGTGACTCAGCCGCTCAAAGCTGATCGCCTGCGCGCGGATCGTCCCCCCCAATTCGGGCAAGGTGGCAAGCCGATACTGCGCCTGAAACGTCGCCTGCTCCGGCACGATATACAGCAGCGGATCGCCAGCTGGCTCTCGCATGAGCCGTTCGTGCAGCTCTTCAATCATGCGGGTCGTTTTTCCCGTACCCGCTCTTCCTACAATCAATCGAACCGACACCGTTTCTCCTCCTTCCCGTTTATTCCATTTCCACATGAATCTGACTGCCCGCTCCAAGCGGTTCCGGCGGCGTCACGATCAATCTGCGCGGCATCCGCACGCGCAGCTCCGGCACGTGGCTGATGATCCCGATCGTCAAATCGTTCATGCGCAATCGCTCCAATGCATGCAAAACCACTTCCAGCAGCTCGGGATCGAGCGTCCCGAAGCCTTCATCCAGGAAGAAAAATTCCAGCTTTGCGCCCCGCATCTGGATTTCGACGGAAAGGGCCAGTGCCAAGGCGAGCGAGGTGAGAAACGTCTCACCGCCGGACAGCGTGCTGACCGCGCGCCTGATTCCGCCCGCTGCTTCATCGCGCAGCACGAATTCGCCGCCATCGCCCAGCTCCAGCGCATAACGATTTTTGGTCATCTGCATCAAATGGTAGGAAGCGTCGCGCGCGATCGACGCGAGCTTCTCTTCCGCGATGAACTGGACGAACGCTTTCCCTTCAAACAGCTTTCTCAGCTCTTCCAGTCGGGAGAGTTCATCGATCCGTTCCTGCCAGTCGGCGTGCAGCGCAAGCCAGCGCTCATGGGAGCTTTGAATCCGGGTCAGCGTCTGGCGGGAGACCGCCACCCGATCGCGCGAGGACAGCAGCTGGCTCTCCAGCGCTTCCCACGCCTCGCAAAGAAGCTGGTACTCTTCCTCCGTCGCGACGCGGTCGCCCAGCTTGTCTTGCAAGCGCGCCGCATCATAGTGAAGCTGGTCGATACGTGTTTGATAGGAGCGGATCGCTTCCCGATAAGCGGGGAGCTGGTCGCGCTCCTGGCAGTACGCCATGACGCTTGCGTTATCTTGCAGCTTCGTGGCTTGGAGCATGTCGGCAAGCGCGGCTTTTTCCATCTCGAGCTGCCGCTCCTGCGCCTGAACGGACGATTCGACCTGCACCAGCGCTTCCTGCACACGCTGGCGCTCCTCGCGCGCACGGGCAAAAGCCTGCTCCGCCTCTTCCGCAGCCTGCTGCAACGAGGTCAGCTTGCTCTCCACCTGTGCCAGGCAGTCTGCCGCCTTTGCCCCGCCGGTCCGCTCGTGCCAGCGCTGATGCTTTTCATTCCACAGCTGCTCCTCTTTGCCAATCCGCTCTTTCGCCACCGCTGCTTCCTTTTCCAGCTCGGCTTGCTCCGCCTGCAAGCTTTGCAGGTTCGCTTGGGCTTGCTGGATTCGCGGCTCCAATTCGCTGCGCAAGGCAACGAGCTGCGCCTGCCGCCGGTCACGCTCCTCAATCTGTGCATATACTGGCTCGATCGCCTCGATCGGCATGTCCTTGCGGCTGACATGCAAAGCTTGCGCTGCCGCTTTGGTGAGCTGGTCTGCTTCCTCCCACCGCGCTTTTGCCGCCTTGACGTTTTCGCGGGCCTGCTCCAGCCTAACCTGCAGCCGCTCATACAGCCGCTGTTGGGCAAGCTCCTGGTCGTGCTGCTCCTTCTGCTCCGCCATCAGCCGATCCAGCTCTTGCTTGCGCCGCACCCGCTCCTCCGTTTTCGTACGCAGCAGCTTGTCCTGCTCTTGGTATACTTCCAGGAGATCGTCGACACTTGCGACAGTCCACCTCTCGCCGCAATCGCGGCACTCCTGCCTGATTCTTGCCAGACGCGCCTCATGGGAACGCTGCTCTTCGGTCAATGCAGCCTCGCGTTCGCCTGTAACCGCGGCGGCCACCTTTTCCTGTTGCAGACGCTGCTCAGCCTCCCGCGCTTCCTGCTCAGCCGCTTTCAGAGCCGTATCAGCAGCCTTCAGCCGCTGCAGCATCGCCTGTCCTTCCTGCTCGATGGCATGCTCCGTCTCCACCGCTCCCGCTTTGGCACGCGGATGTTCCACCGAGCCGCAAACCGGGCATTCCTGCCCATCGTGCAGATGCTCGCGCAGCACTCTCGCCATGTTGTGCTGGCGCCATTTCTGCAGTTCCTCTTCCAGCCGCGCTTTTTCGTCCTGCAGCTTGACGGCGATGGCCGACTTTTGCGCATGATCGGCCTCTGCTTTTTCCAGTGCGGCCTGCACGCGCTTGCGCTGGGCTTCCCATTCCGCCCGCTTTTTCGCCCACTCTTCCTGTTCTTTGCCAAGCTCGCGCCATTCTTTCCCGATGTTGCGCATCTGCTGCAATACGTCACGCATGGAAGCGAGTTCCTCTTCCCCCATGACAGGCTGCGCTTCAACAGCAGCGATGCGTTCTGCCAGCTCCTCCCGCTTTGCGGTAGCCTGCTTCCAGCGCACTTCCTGCTCCTTGGCAGCTTCCGTCTGCTTGTCCAGCTCATCGTGCGCGCGCGCAGCTTCCGCTTCCAGCTGCCGGGTGCGGGCAAGCTCTCGCTCCCACGCCTGCTTCAGCTCGCGCAGCGCGAGGATGGATTTGCGCTCTTCGACGGCCACGGTAGTCTCGCGCAGCTCTGCCTCCATGCCCTCCCGTTGCTTGAACCATTCTGCCAGCTGCTCCTGCTGCCGTCCAAGACGAGCGTGCACATCGCCTTGCCGCGCCGCAAGCTGCTGCCATTTTTGCTGTGTCTGCACAAGCTCCGCCTTCAGCGCGACAAGCTCCTGCTCCCATTCCAGCGCCTGCGCCAGCTTGCCTTTTTGCTCCAGCAAAAGCGGCTCTTCTCCTTTTCGCTCCGCCTGGCTCTGCAAAAAGCGCCGCTCGCTTTCTTCATGCGCTTGCTCTGCCTGCGCCTTTTCCGCGCGCAGCGAATCGAGACGGGTTCCAAGCGCCACATGCTCCGCTAAAAGCCGCTCCACTTTTTCCAGCTGCGGCCACACGTGCAGCGCCGCTTCGATCAACAGGCTGCGCTCTTGCAGCGAGTCCATCTCCTGCTTGCGGCTATCCAGCTGCAAAAGCTCCTGCTCGATCTGACCAAGCTCCCTTTGCCAGGCGCGCAGCTGCTCCTGCTCCGCTTTTTGTTTCTCCAAATCAGCGCGCTGCGCGGTAAAGCGCTGCGCCTGCTCCATCGCTGCGGCCAGCTCCGCCTCTGCCCCCGCCAAAGCGTCAGGGCCCGCGTCGCCTAAAGCCGCCAGCTCTTTCTCGATCCGGTTCACCGCTTCTTTATTTTGTTCGACTGTCCGCCGAATCCGCTCCCCCAGCTTTTCTCCATATTCGTGCAGCTGGAAGATGCGCTGCAGCATTTCATTGCGCTCGCTGCCTTTCAGCGTCAAAAATTTGGAGAATTGCCCTTGCGGCAGCACAACCGCGCGGGTAAAATCGTTCAGCGTCAAGCCGAGCAATTGTTCAACCGCTTGTGTCGCCGTCGTCGCTTTCGACTCCAGCACGATATCCGCTCCATCATCGGTGGCGCGCTCGATCAGCCGTACCTCCGGCTGCCGTTTCTTCCCCTTTTTGTCGAGTCCGAATTCTCGCTCGATCGTATAGCGCTTCCGTTCGCGATCAAGCCCCAATTCGAATGTGAACGAGACAAACAGCCGCTGCTCATGCTGATTCAGCGACTCTTGGGGATGGGAAGTTCCGCCTGCGCGGACAACCTGCCCGTACAGCGCAAGCGTGATCGCATCCAGAATCGTGGATTTGCCGCTTCCGGTCGGACCGAAGATGCCGAACAATCCTGCTGCGCACAATGTTTCGAAATCGATCTCCACCTGGTCGCGGTAGCTGTGCAAACCGGCGATCTGCAATTGTATCGGCTTCATGCCAATCCGCCTCCCTCATCCGCTTGTTCATTCACCATCAAGCGGGAAAACAGCTGAATGAGCTTTTCATCCGGCTGCATCCCTTTTTTCCGCTCATAAAAGCGCCGAAACAGCTGCTCAGGGCTCATCTGCGCGCGCTCCTGCCGCGTTTCTTCCGCTTCCTCGCTGCTCACTTCCGGCTTTACTGCCACACGCTGGATTTTGAGGAATTGGTCGCTCAGCTTTTTCAACCGCTGAAATTCGGCCGGATCGATCGTATCGCTGACATGCAGCTCCAGCTCAATCCACGCCTCCGCGTCACGCCCCTCGGCTAGCCATTGCTCCACCTGCCCGATGCCTTCGGTCGCCTTCCAGCGGGCAAGCGGCTTGCTGCTTTGCAAATAAATGATTTCCTCTACCGGCGCTTCTCCCGGCACGAGATCAAGCATGACGACGGCCTTGCTTTGCCCGGCTTCGGAAAAGCTGTAGCCGAGCGGCGAGCCGCTATAGCGGACCAGCGGCTTGTCCGACAGCTTTTGCAGTCGATGAAGATGCCCCAATGCCACATAATCGGCCTGTTCAGGAAATGCCGACAGCGAAACCGAATGCGTGCCGCCGATTTGAATCGGCCGTTCCGAATCGCTCTCATTTCCGCCCATGACAAACATGTGGCTCATGATGAGATTCACCGTATCTGCGCGGAAGTGGCCGGACAGATCCGCCAGCAAGTCGCGAATTCGCTCGGAAAAGGCGAGCTGCATCTGCTCCGGACTAAAGCTCTCGCTGATCAGTTCCCGCAGCCGCGCCTCGGAAGGATAAGGCAAGGCGATGATGACCGCCGAATGTGCCACCCCCGGCACCGCCAGCTCAAACCAGGATGGCCCTCCCTGCAAAATGCGCACCTGCTCGGCTGGCGTGTCCGGCTCCGTACAAAACGGCGCTTCCTTTGGCAAGCCAAGCAGCACGATCCCTTGCTTGTGTGCAAGCGGCGCCGCAGCGCGCACCCGTTCCGGCTGGTCATGATTGCCCGCAATGACCACGACACCGCGTTTCCCGTTTTTGGAGAGCCGCTCCAATGCCTCGTAAAACAATTCCTCCGCCCATGCCGGCGGATTCACCGAGTCGTACACATCGCCTGCAATCAGCACAACATCCACGTTCCTCTCGTCAGCGATCGCGCACAGCTCGGCTACAAATGCCTCCTGTTCCAATCTCCGGTCACGTCCCTCCAGCAACCGGCCAAAATGCCAGTCTGCGGTATGAAGCACTCTCATTCCTCTCACCTCAATCGATCATGTGTTTGCATATGTTTATTCTATCAAAAGATAGACTGCTGCGTATAAGGAAAACATCTCTTGTTGGGAGTGGCAGGCAAAAAAAAGAAAAACCGCACCCCTTGCGCACAACGGGAGCGGTTCAACGCCGATCTTTTATTTGCTGCTCGTCTCCTGCGGTCCTTTCAGCGACTGCAGGCAGAGATAGCACATCACGCCGAACAGGCACGTGATGACAAACGAGTGGAAAAGGGTAGCAAACAAGCTCAGCTTGGACAAAATCACGTAGCCGCCGCTGAACACCTGCACGACCACCAAGACGAACGACAAAATGCTTGCCACGTAAATATCGCGGCGCGTCTCTTTGTAATGACGGATGGCGATCACCATCACTGCCAGCAGCAAGAATAGCAGCGTGGCAGCCGCGAGCCTGTGTGCGAACTGAATGCCCACTTGGCCGGAAAGCTCGGGGATCAACCGGCCATGGCACAGCGGCCAGTCCGGACATCCCAGGTTGGAGCCGGTATGGC
Source organism: Brevibacillus fluminis (assembly GCF_052072235.1). Lineage (GTDB taxonomy): Bacteria > Bacillota > Bacilli > Brevibacillales > Brevibacillaceae > Brevibacillus_D > Brevibacillus_D fluminis_A. The sequence continues at coordinate 5,077,533 of NZ_CM125436.1, forward strand.
GGACGTACGCGCCGAGATACACAACCCCGTAAGCAAAAATCGTCGTAAACCAGATCAAATTGCGATGACCCGCAGCAAGCTTTGTCTGGACAACAACCTGCGATCGCTCTTTGCTCAGTACGAACAGCGTTAACAAAAATACTCCTGAATACGCAAGCAAGGAAAATCCGAAATGCAGCGCCAGTACAGGCGAGCTTTGCGGCCATATGACAGCCGACGCTCCGACTAACGACTCCAGCACGATGAAGAACAGGCCGATGATGGCAGTCGCGCGAACCTCTTTGTTTCCTTTATAGCGACGCCATGCCCAGACCGTGAACAGCACGACAACCATCCCCGCCAAGCCGGTCACGAACCGATGCATGTATTCAATCATGGATTGCAGCGTATATTCAGGTACCCATTTCCCGTTGCATAGCGGCCAGTCATTCCCGCAACCGAGTCCGGAGTTGGTTTTGGTCACCAACGATCCGGCAATCATGACAAGCATCATGATGATAGTTGCGAAAATGGCGAGCCATTTCAGCCACCGATCCATTTCGACACCTCATTTTATCCTGATGATCACCCTAGAACTGGATCGCGCTTATGAACATCGCGGCACACATCGCCGTCAGGTAGATCAAGGAATAACCAAACAATTTTCTCGCCCATGCCATGTCGTCTTTCGTATGGAAGCCTTTGAACAGCTCAACCAGGTAAACGACGCCAAGCACCAGCGCGGTAATCAAGTAAATGTAGCCTACGTTGCCATGGAAAAACAGCAAGAGCGATGCTGGAACCAGCGCCCCGGTCCAGAGGAACATTTGACGCTTGGTTTCCTCGAACCCTTTGACATTCGGCAGCATCGGCAAGCCTGCATTTCCGTACTCCTCGACTTTCATCATGGCAAGCGACAGGAAGTGCGGCATTTGCCAGATGAAGATGATCAGGAACAGCAGCCATGCCCCCATATCCACACGGCCGGTTACCGCCACCCAGCCGATGACGGGCGGGGTTGCGCCGGAAATCGCGCCCACGACGGTATTGAGCGAAGACACGCGCTTCATCGGCGTGTAAATCAGCACGTAGAACACGTGGCCGATCAGGCTCCACACGGCTGCCAGCGGATTCACCAGCACAGTCAAAATCAAAAGGCCGATCACCAGAAGCGACAGACCGAACAGCAGTGCCGTACGCGGCGTAATTTTGCCGGTTGCGACCGCCCGGTTTTTCGTCCGTTTCATCTTCGTATCGATATCGCGGTCCCAGTAGTTGTTCAAAGCTGCGCCTGACGCGATGACCAGCGCAGTCCCCAACAGCGTATTGATTGTCAAAGCCAATTGCAGCGTCCCTGCTGCTGCAAGCCACAAGCCGATGAAAGCTGTCATCAAGTTCGATGTAATGATGCCTGGTTTGCACAATTGCCAATAATCTCGCCAAGTCGCTTTCTGATTTGGCGTATCCACATGCTCGCTTGCGAGTGATGGCTCGGACTGCATGCGTTCTTCGTAAACGGCGGGTTGATCCATTCCCAAAATACCTCCTTCTGACGCTCTATCTATTTAAGAACCCGGCTCAAAAACGACCAAAAATCGACATAACGTCATTGTAACGAAATTTGTCAAACACAGTCAACAACAGGGCAAAAGCGCACTCTCGCTACTACCCGACAAAGCTACTTTATCAAATACAGCAGCGCAAAAACACACGTACTGGTGACAAATTAGCAAACTTCCCTCTGCCTATTTTTTCTGTCTCCTGCACAGAAATGGGTGGCTAACCATAGTGTGTTATAGCCCTTCCCCTTTTAACCATAATTTCATCGACCGTTTTAAAAGGACGGATGCCCGCATGGATTTTCACTTAACCGCGATCGGTCTGTTCGTTGGTTTCATGGTCGGCTTGACTGGCGTTGGCGGTGCGGCAATCCTCACACCGCTTTTGATCCTACTGGGCATTTCACCCACGATCGCCGTCGGCACCGATCTCGCCTATAACTCGATCACGAAGATTTTCGGCACCTTTCAGCATTGGCGGCAGCAAACCGTCAACTGGAAGGTGGTCCGGCTCTTTGCGATCGGAAGCGTCCCCAGCGCGATCATCGCCGTATTAACCAGCCAATGGATCCGTCACCTTTACGGCAGCAGTGATTTCCTGATCAAAAAGGTGCTCGGATTCGCCCTGATCTTGATCCCCGTCTGCATGATTATCAAAGCCATTCACTCCCGTCGCAGCGGCAAGCCAAGTGACCGGCCGGAAAAACCGTTCGCCGAAAAACGCGGCCTGCCCATCGCCATCGGGGCCATCCTCGGCTTCATCGTCGGGTTGACCTCCATCGGCAGCGGCTCTCTGTTTGCACTCGCTCTCATGTATCTTTTCCCGATGAGCGGAAAGGAAATCGTCGGAACCGACATCGCCCACGCCCTACTGCTCGTCACTGCCGCCGGTCTCGCGCACGCAAGCTTCGGCAACGTGGATTATTCCTTGATGGTTCAGCTGCTCAGCGGTTCGATTCCCGGCGTTTTTCTCGGCAGCATTCTTTCGACGAAGGTGCCTACCTTCCTTTTGCGCTGGTGCATTACCCTGCTGATCCTGATCAGCGGAATCAAGCTTCTCTGAAGTCTTTCATCGTCTCTGCGCTCCACATGCAAAAAAACCGCCTGCTTTCGTAAGCACCGGCGGTTTTTCTTGTCAGAAGCCCAGTATGACTTTGATGACGCTGGACGTTGTGCCGCCCGGATAAATCACGTACAGAAGCGTGTAAACCGTAACTCCCGTAATCGCGGTGGCAAACCAGATCGACGCTGTCCAAGGTCCGATCTTTTTGTGCTTGGCAATCCGGTTTTTGTAGGCGTGCAGGAAGGTGATAATCCCCATGACAGCCGCCACCGTTGCCAAAATGATGTGGAACACCAGGAAGATCTGATAAATCATTTTGATTTCGGCTGGCCCGCCGAACAACGTATTACCGACAAAAGCCGTGCGGGATACGTAGGTAAGGAAGAAGATCGAGGCGCAAATTCCTCCGACGACCATCCATTTTCGATGGGCATCCAGATTCCTCTTTTTGACATAATACCAGCCAATCGCAACACAGATCGCACTCAGGACGATGAAAGATGTACTGATTGTAGGCAAGATTGTAACCATCAAAAAAACCCTTTCAGTTTACAAATAGTCGGTCCTATGCTGTGCCGCCGTTGCCATCCCCGACAGGTCGAGGCAGTATGGCCATTTGTTGGTTCGGCAGCACGTCAAGCGGCGCATCTTTTTCGCGTTCCTTGCGATACCAACGGAAGAACGTGTAAGCCAGAATCGAGCCATAGCTCGCTTCTTGCATCAGCTTCATCAATACGCCACCGAGCACCTGGTCTTCAAGCACGCTGTGGTACTCGAACAGCTGAGGGGCATTCATGTAGGTTTCGAACAAAGGTGTTCCCGCAAATGTGATCAGTGCGCACGCTGGCGTCAGCAAAAGCCCGTTGATAAAAATATACGCCATTTTGCGCAGCTCAGACAAGCGCTGCTGGCTCGGAATCGGCGTGAGGATCGGCCACCACATTTGGAAGGCCAGCAAGGTCAAGAGTACGTGAAACGCGATATTCCACGCCGGCATCGCGTGAAAGGCATCGAAGATTTGCGGAATGTGGTAAAACGAGAACAGCATGTTGAAAAACATTATACCGAGAAACGGATTGGTCAGCTTTGTCAGGACCGCCCCGAGAATTTTCCGATTGAAGAGCGGTTGAACCAACCACGCAGGTGTGCCCATGATCATCAGAGGCACCATAAAAATGAACAGGAGGCACTGCTGTGCCATGTGGACGCTGAAGAGAAAATGGTGTCCATAGTATGCAACCGGGCTGCCGAGAGCCAGGTAAAACATGAACAAGCCCGCCATAAAGGCGAGTTTTTTATGACGCGGAACAGGAGCGGAATCTGCGAATCGATTACGGTAAGGACCAACAACCGCTAAATAAAGCGCTGCGAGCAAAACGGCGATCAGCATGATCTCAGGTCCCCAAAGCTGTACAAAGGTATCAAAGCCGGAACCTGTCGTCATCGAATGGTTCATGTGGTTCATCTGGTCGTGATTCATAATCATCCCCCTCTCAAACAAGCTATCCTCAAGTTTAAAGGAAAGGGGGCACTATTGCCAGCGCCCCCAACCAACTTACCAAATCAACAATGTAAATACAAGAAACACCGGAAGCATGACAAGAACTGCGCCGAATACCGCGATTTTCGGGAATTCATGAGCGCGATCTTTCGCATGCATCCACACATAAAATTGAAATGCAGCTTGAACGATGCCTAGCAGCAAGATAAACGGAAACACGAATTTGCGCGGAACCGCCTCATACGCGACTGCAACAAACGCCAGCATGGTCAGTACGATCGACAAAAAGAATGCTACGAGATGAACTTTTGCCCCATCATGCTTCGTTACAGGTTTGCGCTCTACCGAAGTGTTGTGTGCATTTGCTCCCATCGTTATCCAGCCACCTTTTCGCCCATAATGCCCATCAAATAAACCACTGTGAAGATGAAAACCCACACCAAGTCAACAAAGTGCCAGTACAGGCTTGCAACATACAGCTTTGGTGCCGTGACGACTGTCAGGCCTTTTTTGAAGACCTGTGCAATCAATAGGCTGATCCAAAGCACACCGAACAATACGTGCGCACCGTGGAAGCCGACAAGCGTATAGAAAGCAGAACCGAATGCGCTGGAAGTCATCGTGTGACCTTCATGCACATACTCGGTGAACTCATAAATTTCAAGACCGAGGAACGCAAGACCCAAGATGACCGTGACGACCAGCCAAGCGACCATCGCGCTCACGTTTTTCTTGTGCATCGCCAAAATCGCCAATACAGATGTCAAGCTACTGGTCAAAAGAATGAAGGTTGCGGCTGCAACCATGCCCAATTGGAACAATTCTGCTCCGGTCGGGCCGCCATTCGTTTGATGACGGAGTGCCAGGAAGGTGGCAAACAAGCTGCCGAACAATACGGTTTCCCCGCCGAGGAAGAGCCAGAAACCGAGAACCTTATTTCTACCTTCAAGGGTGGCTTTTTCCGGTTCGTCAGGAAGAGCGCCGTGGTGAAGTGCATGATCGTTTCCCATTACGCCTTAACCCCCTTCTCGTCAATCTCATCCGGTTCGATATGATAACCGTGGTCATCGTATACGGAGCGGAAGAACATGCATACCAGTACGCCGGCCAAGCCGATCACGATCACTGGAACAATGTGATACATCAGGCCGTAGCCTGCGATGAAGAAACATACAGACATCAGGAACGGGATAAACGATGGCGACGGCATATGGATCGAACCGAGCGGCTCTGCATATGTCATGCCTTTGTTGCCCGCCATTTTTTCGACCCAGAGGGCATCCAAACCGCGAACCAATGGTGTTTGGGCAAAGTTGTACTCAGGCGGCGGCGATGGAATGGACCATTCCAGCGTACGCGCATCCCATGGGTCTGCTGGTGCTTTTTTGCCGGCTTTCGCAGTTACCAGGATGTTTACCAGGAACAGCAGTGCACCGACGGTCATGATGATCGCACCGATCGAGCTGACCATGTTGCCTGTATCCAGATCCTGGTTGTGCAAGAACGTAAATACGCGGCGCGGCATCCCCATCAAGCCGAGGAAGTGCTGCGGGAAGAAGGTCAAATGGAAACCGATGAAGAACAGCCAGAAGTTCCATTTCCCTACTTTTTCGCTCAGGGTGATACCGAACATTTTTGGCCACCAGTAATAGAGACCGGAGAACAATCCGTTGATCAAACCACCGACGATAACGTAGTGGAAGTGAGCAACGACGAAATAGCTGTCATGGTATTGGAAGTCAGCTGCTGGCATCGCCAACATTACCCCTGTCATACCACCGATAACAAATGTTGGAATGAATCCGATTGCAAACAGGTTCGCCGTCGTGAACCGGATTTGTCCGCCCCACATGGTGAGAATCCAGTTAAAGATTTTGATACCGGTCGGCACCGCGATCAACATCGTCGCCACACCGAACAGCGAGTTGGCGATCGGGCCAAGACCTACTGTGAACATGTGGTGAGCCCACACCATGAAGCCGAGGAAGCCGATCAGAACTGTCGCGAATACCATCGAACTGTATCCGAACAAACGCTTGCTCGAGAACGTACTCAAAACTTCCGAGATCACACCGAATGCCGGCAAGATCAGGATGTAAACCTCAGGGTGACCGAACACCCAGAACAAGTGCTCCCAGATGGTTACGTTACCACCGGCAGCTGTATCAAAGAAGTTAGCGCCGAAGAGGCGGTCAAACATCAAAAGGACGAGAGAAACAGTGATCGCCGGGAAAGCCAGCAGGATCAGTCCGGAAGTGACGAAAGAACTCCAGGTAAAGAGCGGCATACGCATGAACGTCATGCCTGGCGCACGCATGTTGATGATGGTTACCAGGAAGTTGATACCACCGATCAGCGTACCGATACCGGCGATCTGCAGACCGACGACGTAAAAGTCGACCCCATGTCCGCTAAACTCCGGATTGGCCAATGTCGGATAACTGGTCCAGCCTGCATCAGGAGCGCCGCCCAAGAACCAGCTTGTGTTCAAGAGAACGCCACCAAAGAAGAACAACCAGAAACCAAGAGAGTTGACAAACGGGAACGCAACGTCACGCGCGCCGATTTGCAGCGGAATTACAGCGTTCATCAACGCGAAGATAATCGGCATCGCAGCCAGGAAGATCATTGTCGTACCGTGCATGGTGATCAATTGGTTAAAGGTGGCTCCGCCGACCAATGTATTTTCTGGATACATCAATTGAAGACGGATGAGCAGCGCTTCGATACCACCAAGTAAGAAGAAGAAGCCTCCTGCCACCAAATAGAGAATCGCGATCTTCTTATGGTCTACGGTCGTAAGGTAGTCCCACAATCCCGATCTCTTCTTGTGAGAATGAGCATGTGCAGCCACGGTTTTACCTCCTTTGCAGTTTCACTTGAGTCAAAAACGGCTTGACTCATCGCTCGTTTCATATGAAATTATTGCTTTGGCAACCCATTATCGTAATCGATTTTCAGCTCGCCGAGGTACTCAACCAGCGCGTTGATTTGATCGTCCGGCAGGTTCAGGTTCGGCATTTTGTTGCCTGGTTTCATTGCTTGCGGATCTTTCAACCATTTATGTAGCTCTTCTGCGTTGTTAGGAAGAATACCAGCAAGGCGTTCGCGACTTGCAAGATCGGTCAGGTTTGGACCCAAACGACCACCTTCAGAGCCAATCGCGTGGCATCCGATACAGCTTTTCTTGAATACTTCCTGGCCTTGTTTTGCCAAATCGGTTTTTGGCGTAACAGAAGCCGTTTTCAATTTTGTCGCCCATTCATCGAACTTCGCCTGGTCAACTGCAACCACTTTGAAGTCCATCAGCGCATGGGCCGCACCACAAAGCTCAGCACATTTGCCTTTATAAATGCCCGGTTTGTCTGCCTGGAGCCAGATGTGGTTTTCGTCACCAGGGTTGGTGTCGATTTTACCGCCGAGTGCAGGAATCCAGAATGCATGGATAACGTCAGCAGACGTAACGGTAAATTGAACTTTTTTCCCGGTAGGAATATACAGGTCTTGCGCAGTGTGGATGCCCAGGTCTGGATATTCGAATTCCCACCAGAATTGGTGAGCCGTGACATTCACTTGCATCGCTTCAGCTTTGTCATAACGCTTCTCCAAATCAAAGCCGATCGTAACCGTTGGTACCGCCATGATGATCAAAAGCACAAAAGGAATAACTGTCCAAATGATTTCCAGTTTATGATTCCCTTCAACCTGCTTCGGATAACCGGTTTGACCTGGCTTTTTGCGATAGCGAAGCAAAACATAAACCCAAAGAATGAAGACGACACAGAAAACGCCAGCCATGATGCCGAAGGTAAGCTTCATCAACCAGAATTGGGATTCTGCCACAGGCCCAGACGGCGTTAAGGCAGAGAGGGTTGGGTCGCCACAACCCGTAAGCACTAGCGTCAACGCCATTACGGCGAAAAGCAGACGCATAGCATGATGCCAACGACTCTTCATACAATAAACCCCACTTTCTCTGTGTTGTAATAGATCCAGCTGTGCCTCCAGCCGGAAATCTATTAGCACCCTTTTTTACACGAGTACCGAATGAATGCTCGGCAGGTTACTTCCATCTCTTATCATAACCACAAAGATGAAAAGTAATAGCAAACATTCCCCAGTCTCAAGGCAAAAAAGAGCACCGGCGATCAGTGATCGAATAAGTGCAAAACGGTCGGGGCCGTTTTGTTTGACCGCGAACGGTCATAACCTAAATTATGAAAAACGTGGAAGCCGTTTTTCACAGAAAAAAGCCGCTCACTCGGGTTTGGCATAGCCCGGGAGAGCTACTTCTCATTAAGTATACCTAAAAAACATTGGAAAGAATTTGTCTTTTGTTAGCAATTTGTTAACAATTTTGTGAACAATATTACGAACTTTTTTCCAACGGTTTTCGCTGGCCCAAAATGCTGTGCAAAACCATTCCTGCCATCACGAGCACCATCCCGACATTGGACCATGCGGACGGCAGCGGCGCTTGCAAAATCAGCATCTCCAGCACGACCGCAAAGATCACCTCCCCCGCTTGCGTCGCCTCGATTGCTGCCAGCTGCTGGGCATTCCCTTTGGCCATGTCGGTCGCCGAAAAAAACAGCAGCGTCGCCACGACGCCGGACGTGATCGCGACTAGGAGCGTCTGGACAAGTTGACCGGCTGATGGCAAGCCCGCATCGTTCCACCCGATCGCCGCGAGGATCACCCAGAGCGGCAAACTGGCAATCGTCATGCCCAGCGTTCGCTGAAAGGCGTCGAGACGCCCTTGGCACAATGCCATCATCTTGCGGTTGCCCAGCGGATAGGCGAAGGCGGCGATCAAGACCGGGATGACGCCGAACAGCAACTGCGCCACAGACAAGCCTTCGGCATGCTGCAGCTGCATGACGGCGACGCCGAGCAAAATCAAGCCTGACATCCACAGGCCATGCAGCGGAATTTTTTGCTTCCGTCCGTCTGCATCCTGAAAAAACGGGACCAAAAGCGAGCCTGCCACAATGGTGATTTGCCATGTGCCAGCCGTAAGCCAGCCCGGACTGTAAGCCGCGGCGAAGGTGATCGGGGCATAAAACAATCCGAAGCCGACAAAGCTCCACCACACCCATGCCCACGGCCGCTGTCTCATTTCCACGAACAGCGCCCGCAAATTGCCGCGATACCAGACCAGACCGAGCAGAAGCGGAACCATGAAAAAGTAGCGGAGCGACGAACTCCACAGCCAGCTACCACCCGACAGGTCCATCGCCCGGTTCAACACAAAGGTAAATGCGAAAAAAAATGATGCCGCGATGCCAAGCAAAATGGCCTTCAATCCAATCCCCTCTTTGCCGTAACATACCATGCGTTTTTTCATTATAACAGGGGTTTCCTGATCGCGGCCGAAAAAAAAGCAGCCTTCTTCCATCGCAAGAAGAGGCTGCCCATGATCTTATCCCATACCGCCTGTGACCATGACTTCATCGCCGGCTTTAATGCCGCTCTTGATCTCGATGAACTCGGCGCCTTCAATACCGATCTCCACTTCCTTCGGCGTCGGTTCGCCGCTGTTCGGATCTTTCACCATGACGGTGCCTTTGCCTTCTTCCAGCACTTCCACCGCATTCACAGGCAGGCGCACCACGTTTTCTACCTTGTTGACATTGATGTCGCAATCGCCCGTCATTCCGTGCTTCATCTTGCCACCGTCGGCGATCAAGATCTTCACCTCAAAGCGGACCGTTTTGTCCTGCGTGGTGCCTTCCTGCGGAATTTCCACGACCTTCCCTTTGAAAACCTGGTTGCCGAACGCCGTCACATAGACATCGACGGTTTGCCCCACCTGAATGTAGGGAATGTCCACCTCGTCGACGGATGCCTTCATATAAACAGAGGACATGTCCATGATGACCATCGCCGGCTTGCTGCCGTCGATCTGCTCGCCTTCTTTGGCGTTGATCTTGGTGACGACGCCGCCGACGGTTGCCGTCACCTGCTTTTTGCTCAAGTCGCGCTTCTTCTGGATCAACTCAAGCTGCGCTTCTTTCAGGCTAATCTCTTTTTCTTTCTTTTCCAGATCGCTCGCTTCCATGTCCATCTCGACCATCGTTTGGCCAGGCTGCACCGCGTCATCTTCCTTCACGAGCACTTTGCTGACTTTCCCTTCCGTACCCGCCACGATTTCCATCTCTTCAGGGAATTCGAACTTGGTGACGATTTGGCTCAGCCCGATCTCGCCGTTCGGCCCGCGGTATTCGACCTGGCCGATGTCGCCGACGCCCAATCCGCTGTCCTTTTTCACCAACACCTCAACGTCATACAGCACGCCGGCGTTGTCTACCTTTTTCCCGACCTGATCGATTTTGGTTACGACCCCCTCCGTGTAGGTGAGCGATGCACGCAGGAAGACGCGCACTTTTTGGCCAACCTGGAACTTGGTTGATTGCACGGAATAAAATTTTCCGACGATCTTCAGATGATCCATGTCGATGACTTTGGCGATCACCTGATTGGTGGATACCGTTTCCCCTGCCTTGACCATGATCTCCTTGATCTTGCCTTTTTTATCCGAAACGATCTTGTCCTTTCGTTTGCCCAGCTCCAGCATATCCCGCTCCAATTTGGAGAGCGCGATCTCTTGCTTTTGAATCTGCAATTCCGCATCTGCGCTGTCAAACGTGAACAGCGGTGTCCCTTTGCTGACATGCTGCCCTTCCTTGACCAGAATCCGCTCCACCTTTGTTGACATGTCCGGCTTTACCTCTTCATGCGCTTTGGCTTCTACAGTCCCGGTCGCATAAATCGTCTTCTTGACCTCGCCCATGTCAGCAGTCACCGTAGGCAGCTGCGGCTTTTCCTCCATGACCGGTTCCTCAGCGGCTGAATTCGCTTTCCAATAATGATAGCCGCCATAGCCTCCGCCCCCCAACACAACCACGAGACTGCTGATAATGATCCACTTCTTCTTGCTCATAGTACCCTCTCATTCTGCTCACGACTTTTATTTTTCTTCTCTCTCTTAGGTCTATTCGGAACGAATCGCTTGCAATGGACTTAGACGGGACGCGCGGAACGCCGGGAAGATCCCCGCCAGCAAGCCGATGACGAATGAAAATCCGATGGCGAACATGGCGAGCCACAATGGGACGACCGCCAGCTTCGTCGGCGTGTCTCCGGCAGGCATGCGCCCGCCGAACAAATTGAAGTCCGGATTGCTGGCTGCGACATAATTGAGGATTTCTACCGCGCCGTATGCGAGACCCAATCCTGTGATGCCGCCGATCAGCCCGATAAAACCGGACTCGATCAAAAACAGCCAGCGAATATTGTAAACGGTCGCGCCGATGACTTTCATGATCCCGATTTCCTTCGTGCGTTCCAGGATGGACATGATCATGGTGTTGACGATCCCGATTGTCGCGACGAGCAACGAGATCGCGGCAATTCCGCCCAAAATCAACTGAATGACAAAGAAGAATTTATTGATTTCCTTCAACTCACGCGCAGGCGAATAAATTTCATACCCGAATTTTTGCGCGCCTTCCACAACTTTTTCCACGTTCTCGCGGCTGTCGACTTTGACAAAAATGCTTTCGAATTCCGGCTTCGCCTTATCGTTGCGAGAGCGCTTGCGCGGCGTGTCACCGCCATTGTTTTGCTGGTCCTGCTGCTCCAGCCACTTGTTCATTTCATCCACCATGGCGAGCGGCACATAGGCGACCGGGCCTCGGCCAAAGCGGCTGTTTTCTTCTTTCTGGAACTGGCCGACCACTCGCACGCGAATCTCTTTTTTCTCAAATTTGCGGTCGCCGTTCGAATCTTCGTAATCGCGGCTCAGGACAAAGGTTCCGGTTTTGCCGACCGCATTGAACGCAGCCGGCATGTCAGGGCCGCCCTCCCCTCCGAATCCGCCGCCCATATCGGCTGGACGCCCTGCCCGTTCATTGGCGCGGCGCTTCCGCTCTTCACGCTTATCTTTTTCCACATCGCGCATTTCGCGGGGGACCTCGTAGGAAATGACGATTTCGTTCGGCTGTCCGCTGAGGTATTCTCCTTTTTCAACCGTGCTTTTTTTCATGACGCTCGATTCCTTGACGTCTACGCCGATCACTTGCAGATGTCCCTCACGCCTGCCGATTTTCAGCTTGGCGTCGCTGTGCAGCTGCCGTGTTGGCATGACAGCTTGTACGCCCGGAATCTGCTTGAGTTCCAGAACGGCATCTTCATTCAGCTTCTTCACTTTATCGGGCGGAATCGGCTTTTGGGTTTTTTCATCCCAATACATCGGGGCAACTTCCATTTCAGTGAGATTGCCGAAATTCTCCAGGCTTTTTACCGCGCTTTCCTTCAGGCCCAAGCTGAGCGAAATCATGGCGACAATCGCAGCCGTACCGATCATGACCCCGATCGAGGTCAGGATGGTCCGCAGCTTCATCCGCCACAGATTGCGCCACACAATCCGCAATGAATCCAATAGTTTCAATTCTCCCACACCTTTTTATGCATTTGCATGATTTACGCCAGCATGCCTTCCTTCTGAATGACCCTGCCATCCTTGAGATAAATCACGCGGTCCGACATCTCCGCCACCCCTTGGTCGTGCGTGACGATGACGAATGTCGTTTTGTTTTCGCGGTTCATCTCGCGCATCAGGATCAAGATTTCCTCTTCCGTCGCGCTGTCGAGGTTCCCTGTCGGCTCATCCGCCAAGACGATGCTCGGCTTGGTTACAAGAGCGCGGGCGATACTGACGCGCTGCTGCTGTCCACCCGACAACTCATTGGGACGGTGCTTCATCCGCTCTTCCAAGCCAACCATCGCAAGCATTTCCTTAGCCCGCTTGATCCGGTTGCGCCTGCTCTCGCCGAGGAAGACAAGCGGCAGCTCGACATTTTCCAATGCGGTCAAATTGGGCAGCAGATTGAAAGACTGGAAGACGAAGCCCATCGATCTGCGCCGAAACAGGCACAGCTGATTTTCGTTGTATCGGGAGATTTCCTCGCCGCTGATGAAAATCTGCCCTTCCTCCGGCCGCGTCAATCCCGCCAACAGACTGAGCAGCGTCGATTTTCCTGACCCTGACGTCCCGCAAAGCGCGACGAATTCACTGTTGTTGATATGTAGCCCCACGTCGTACAACACCGGCACTTTCAGTTTGCCCGCACCGTAGCTGTGATTGATTCCGACTGCGGTTAATTCCCCTGGCTTATTGCTCATCTGCATTACCCCTCAGTTACTCTGGCAGAATATTTTTTCCAACTCTGTAAGTATGACGAACGAGCAGAAATAAAGTTACAACCTTTTCCTGCAGGTATTGACACTCCAAAATGTGCTAGATTTGCGGCTTCTTTCCCTGTAAAAACGCGAAAACAAGCAGATGACCATTCACATTCGTACAAGAACCCTACCCGACTCTTTCATATTGTGTAACGATCACTAAGAGAATGAGGTGAAAAGAGATGGAAACCAGTCTTCGTCTTTCGCTGTATTCCCAGAAAAACTACAAGGGGCGCCGGATTCGCTTTAAACGCGGCGGTGTTGCGATCCGCGACATGCACGCCTTCGATTTCAACAACAGGCTCTCCAGTTTTCGTGTCAGCAACCTGAGAGAACCCGACAACGTAACGCTTGTGCTGTTCTCCGCGGCTAATTTTAAAGGCAAAGTCAGAGTCTTCCGCGGTACGCAAAACATCTCCCGGCTTTCGCGATTCTGCTTTGACAACATCACGACATCGCTGATCCTCGTCTGCGGCCGGATGTCAGATGATGCCATTTCCGAGATTTGCCGAACCGGTCAGCTTCCCAAAAACATTTTGGTCATCAGTGATTGAGTGGTGCTGTAAAAAAAGCAACCGTCGGAAACTATCCGCTGTTTGACGGTTGCTTTTCTTTGCGGTGAATTCGTATTTTGGCTATGGCAAGCAAGAAAAGCGGGATCGCCAAACCGACGGTCAGCGAAAGTGGAGTCCATGCCGTTCCAATGAATGTGCGGAAACTCGTCAAATTGGGTGAAACCAGCAGGGAGCCAGCGATGACAAGCGGCGCCATCGCGATGGTCAGCTGTCGGCCCTCTTGGAGCCCTAGCATTTGTGCCAGACTGACGGTTAATGCATAATAGCTGACGCTCGTTTTAAAAAAGATGGAGACGAACCACAGAATGGCGATGGCCACTTCGATCCGTTCCAGAAAATGACCGATGCTGATTTGCCTTGTCAAGGTGTAGCTCGGGTACGTTGCATCTGTCGCTATCAATGCGCCATCCACCAAAATGGTTGTCAGAACGAGCAGAAAGAGAAGCATGGTTCCCCCTGCCATTCCTTGAAAAAGCGCACGAGCAGCCTGCTGTCGCTGAATGACGGTCGGCATTATCATCAGAAAGGTCACCAGCTCCAGGAAAGGAAGCCCGAGAAAAGGGATGGCACCCCGGATGACCGGTTTCCCCCCGTTTTCCATCACCGGCAAGAGGTGATCGATGTCCATCTTCGGAATCAGGCAGACAATCAAAATGAAAAAAAGCAGCAGCAGCCAAGGAAAAAATATTTCAGCGGCGCGGGTCAACGCTTCGAGGCCGATCCGCATTCCCCAAACGATGATCAGCAAGTAAATGATGTGAATCGCTTGGATCGGCGTATAAACAAGGAAGAACGTCGTTAAAAAATCGCCGATTTCTCGAACCAGAAGTGAGGTCAGAAGCAGAAAGTAGACAAAATAGACCCACGACACCAACTGACCGATCCATCTGCCAAAAACAAGCATATTCATTTGTACCAGCGTCAGCTGCGGATGAAGACGGTAGAGAGCTGCATACACGTAAACGAAGCCAAGGGAAATGACGCCCCCGACCATCACCGAGATCCATGCGTCCCGCCCTGCCCCGGCGGCCACACTGCCGGTCGCGACTATGATGGAGCTTCCGATTGTAAAGATCAAGACGAGCAGACGAAGTTGCGCAGCCGTGATCTTTCCATTATCCTGCATCTTCTCCCCACCTTCTTTTTTCCGGCACACCCTTGCTCATTTGAGAAAACGGTCAACCATATCACTGACCGGTTTGTACACCGCAATGATCCAATCCAGTGGATTCGGCAGTTCAATATGCAGCGCCAGGGCGATATTCAGCCCTGTCCCGATAAGCAGCAGAACCGAAAATGTCCACAGCTCCCGCCTCTGCTTTTTTTTGAGCAGACTCGGCACCTCAATGAAACAAATGACCAAAATCGCGATGAGTATTCCCACTACACTCCCCATACGTTCTACTCCTTGATATATTGCGTCAGCGAGTTGGTTGCTTTCCCAAGCCGCCTGATATGAATATCCGGTTCAAAGTGAACTTTCAGCTTGGGAAAATATGTGGTCTCCCAATCTTTTCGGATCTTTTTCCAAGTCTTTGGGTCGGCACGATGCAGCGCCGAGCCGAAGCCGAAAATATCGACCTGGTATTTCTTTTGCACAAAGCTGATGGTCGCCGCAATCAGCTGCCCAAATTGTTTTTCCGCCGCTTTTTCCAGCTCAGCGATCACCTTCGGGTCCGTCAAATCAATCTTGCACGCCACTTCCCCCACATTTTCCTCGACCCGGACCTGAATCGTGATTTCCGGCTGGCCGTTGACGAACTTCCCTTTGATTTTGGACTCAGAGCGGATGACTTCCAGCCCTATGATTCCGCCTTTCGGGCACTTGACTTCACCGATCGTGCTTTTCACCTGGTTGGTGATGTAGTTGTAGCCTTTGCTCTGCTCCTCATTCAACCAGCCAATCAGCTTATCCCGCCGAAAAACCCCCAACCCGGAATAGGCAAGCGTGGTAATCGGCTGGATGTTGTCGATATTCGCCCGGGTTTCTCCCTGTTTGTTCAGGTGCCTCAGCGCAAGCCCGGTCAAAACCGGCTCCTTGCCTTCTTCCGCCAAGGTCGATGCCAGGTCGAACAGCGTAATGGCACTCGTCGGCGCCCACGCTTTTTGCGACGCTTCCAGTGAAGAAAACAGTTTGACCGCCGGAATTTTTTCAATCGTGGTCAAAATCTTCAACGTATCTTCCGCATGATGCTCTTTTTTTGCAATGACGACATAAAAATCGCTCCGCACTTCCTGATCCCGCAGGACGAGATCCAGAACTTTGCTGATGCCATCCCGCGCCAGCTCCTCCGAAATGATCAGCATGCGCAGATGGGACAAGTAGATTTTGCGTGGAGACACGCTGGTCATTTTCCGCAGCGCTTCGAAAACCGTGCCGGCGGATTGCTGGTAAAACATCACGGGCAAATAGCCATTGTTTCCACCCTTTGAGGCAACCGCGCCCGGGTTTACCACCTGCACGCTGACTTTGTAGTCTTTTCCATCCTTATCAATCGCAAGCGCGACCGCGATCGCCAATTCGTTCAGCTCCCGCCGGTTCCAACAGCCAGAAACAAAAAGAAGGAGGCAGAGCAGCCCCAAGAAAAGTCCCTTTTTCCGCATCTCGCCTCAACTCCCCCTTTCCATCGGCTTATTGGCGCTGTTTTGGCCGGTTGCTTTTTTGCCGGACATTGTTCCAGGAACTGATCAGATGGGGCCGGGTCAGCATCATCCAGCGCGGGACGCGGACCAGCACATCTTTTTGGTCGGAAATCTGTATCGGGGCAAGCGGGCTCATGTACGGCACACCAAAGCTCCGCAGGCTGCACAAATGCAGGACGAGCGCGATCAAGCCGACGATGATGCCGAAAATGCCGAACGAGGCAGCCAGCCCCATCAGCACAAACCGCAACATCCGCACGGGAATCCCCATGTTGAATGCCGGAAACACAAAATTCGAGATGGCGGTGATCGAGACGACGATGACCATCGCGGCGGAAACGATTCCTGCGTCAACCGCCGCCGTCCCGATGACCAGCGTACCAACGATCGACATCGCTTGCCCGACCGCCCGCGGCATCCGCACGCCCGCTTCGCGCAAAATCTCAAACGTGATTTCCATCACGAGCGCTTCGATAAATGCGGGAAAGGGCACACCCTCCCGCTGCGCTGCCAGGCTGATCAAAAGCTGGGTCGGCAGCATCTCCTGGTGAAACGTGGTGATGGCGATGTACAGCGACGGACCGATCAGCGCGATAAAAAAACAGAGCAGGCGCAGAAAGCGCAGCAGCGTGCTGATGTCGGAACGCTGGTAGTAATCGTCAGCAGACTGGAAAAACTCGACGAACAGGGCAGGCACCGTCAAGACGAACGGCGTCCCGTCCACGACGATGGCAACGCGCCCCTCAAGCAAATTCGCGCTCACTACATCGGGCCGCTCTGAATTGAAGATGGTGGGAAAAGGCGTCGCGGTGCGGTCCTGGATTTCTTCCTCAATGAAGCTGCTCTCCAGCACGCTGTCCAAATCGATCCTGTCCAGACGGGTGCGCACCTCTTCCACCACTTTTTCATTGGCAATCCCTTCGATATACATGATCGCAACGTCCGTTTTCGTCGATCGCCCCACCATCCGCTGCTCCACGCGCAGCCGGGTGTCGCGGATGCGCCGGCGAATCAGCGCGGTATTGGTGCGCAGTGTCTCTGTAAAGCTGTCCCGGGGCCCGCGAATGATCGATTCTGTCGATGGCTCCGAGATCGCCCGGGTTTCCCAGCCTTTCAAGGAAAGCAGAAATCCGACATCCAATCCCTCAAAGAGAAGAATGACGTTGCCGGACAGCAACGAGGTGAACAGATTATCGAAATCGGCGATTTCCATAACGGCGGCGACCGTGATGACGTCGTTTTTAAGCCGTTGCAAAAAGCCCTCTTCCGCGTGCAAAACGGCAGCCCACTCCGCCGGGTCCATTTTGAGCATGAGCGGCTCCATCACATAATGATGAAGCGACTGCGTATCCACCAAGCCTTCCGTATAAAAAAGCGCAGCCCGGAGCGGCGCTTCTTCCGTGCCGATCAAAAGCTCGCGCAATACAATGTCTGAAGCGAAATGAAGCTCCTCCAGCACCTTCGTGATGTTATCCTGGAGGCTCGGATATAACGGTTTCAGTTGTTCCGGAGCCTGCTCGCGCATCGCTGCCCTCCTGTCAAAAGCCAAGGTTGTGTCTATTATTTCCTTGCATATTTGCCTTCATGCGAATCCCGCAGCCGCAAAATCATTGCCCGCCGCTCTGCTTTTTCGATACAATTTTCCTAACATCTGCCGTTTTCCTGAGGCTACGCGATCGGAGGTCACCTGTCATGTCACGTTTATTGGATATTCGCCAGACGACCCAGGAGGTTGCGGAAGCGATCACCGCCGCATTGGGAATCGACGTCGAGATCATCGACGACCGTCTGACCATCATCGCCGGAACAGGGCGTTATAAAGAAAAGATCGGGCAAAAGGAAGAGGAGGGAAACGTGCAGTCCGGGCTGACGTACAGCCAGGTGCTGCAAACCGGCGAACCGTATGTCATCGAAGATGCCCAAAACAACGCGGACTACGCCGCGCTGGAGGCGGAGCTGGCCGAAGTGTGCTGTCCCATCAAGCTGGGCGGACGGGTGATCGGCCTGATGGGGCTGGTTGCCTTCACCGAGCAACAGCGCCATACGCTCCTCGGCAACCGTGGCCCTCTGCTCACGTTTTTGGAACGGATGGCCGATTTGCTCGCAAGCAAAGTATCCGAAACCAAAATCGCTACGGAGCTGACGAGCATCGTCGAAACGATCCGCGACGGCATCCTGGCTGTCGATAAGGATGGGATCATTACTTCCTGCAACATGATGGCGGAACGGTTGATCGGGCTAACGCGCGAGCAGCTGATCGGGATCGCCCTTTCCACGATCTGGCCCGACAGCTCGTTTCACGAAGTGCTGCAAAGCGGCGTAGGCTACCGCGATCGGGAGGAGATCCATACGCGCTCCACGCTCCGCCGCGCCGGCATGCCCATGCATTTTTTTACAACCGTGATGCCGATCAACGCCAGCGGTCACGGCGCAAGCAGCGCAGACCATGCACCGCTCGGCGCTGTTCTTTCGTTTCGCGACAGCGCCGATGTGCGGCGGATGGTCTATGACTTGACGGAAAAGGAAGAAAGCTCATCGTTCCAGGAAATCATCGGCACCAGCGAAACGATCCAGCGCGTAAAAGAGCAAGGGCAAAAAATCGCACTCAGCAACTCGACCGTCCTGATTACCGGAGAAAGCGGAACAGGAAAAAGCTTGTTCGCCCGGGCGATCCATCATAGCGGCTCCCGCAAAAAACGGCCGTTCATCACCGTCAATTGCGGCGCGATTCCCGATGCTTTGCTGGAGAGCGAGCTGTTTGGCTATGAGCCCGGCGCCTTTACCGGTGCCAGCAAAAACGGCAAAGTTGGCAAGTTCGAGCTGGCGAACGGAGGCACGATTTTTCTCGATGAAATCGGCGACCTCTCTCTCCATTTGCAAGTCAAGCTGCTGCATGTGCTGCAATACCGGGAGATCGAACGGGTCGGCAGCACCCGCTCCCTGTCTGTCGACGTCCGCGTCATCGCGGCCACCAACCGTGATCTGGAGCAGATGATCGCGGACGGAGAATTTCGCGAGGATTTGTTTTTCCGCCTGAATGTCATTCCGCTCCATCTCCCCTCGCTCAGGGAGCGGCAGGAAGACATCCCCCTGCTGCTCACGCAAGCGCTGGCCAGGCACGCCCGCTTGATCGGCAAGGAAATCAGCGGGTTCGATGAGGAGACGATGGAGCTTTTGGTCGGCTACCATTGGCCGGGAAATATTCGCGAACTCGAAAACGTCGTGGAGTACGCCGTCAATCTGGCGACCGAGCGACTCATCACGGTCGACAGCATCCCCGCCCGCCTGCGCCGCACCGATGCGGGAGAAAAGGAAACGCGCAAGCTGAAGGCACAGCTCGATGTATTCGAAAAGCAGATCATTGAGCGTGTGCTGCGGGAGACCGGCTATTCGGTGGAGGACAAGGTGAAAGCGGCCAAGCTCCTGGGGATCAGCGAATCGACGCTGTACCGCCGCATCCGCGAACTGGGCATTCGGGCGCGTCCGTAGCGTTTGTCAAATTTGAAAAATGGTTGTCAAAAACAACAAACCTGATTGGAGCGCCTCATTTTGTCGGCTCCCTTCTTTTTTGCAGCGCCAATTTGTCAAATTTGAAAAATCGGCAACGAATCGCCAGACCTGATCAGTCCGTCTGATCGGGCTTTTTTTCTTACAGAGATGTGCAACCGCGGCTTACGCCAAAAGCATGGCGTAGCCAGTTTTTCCAATGGCACGAGAATTGCTCATTTTCTTCAGCGGAAACCACTTTTCTGGTGAAGGAGAGACTTGATCCATGATTGATCGCACACGACTGCAATCCCTGATTGAAAAAGAGCTGCAGCTGTTTGAAGAAACGCATCCTCGCTCCAAAGCGCTGTACGAGCGGGCAAAAGCAAGCCTGCTCGACGGAGTGCCGATGAACTGGATGGTAAAATGGGCGGGCGGGTTCCCGCTGTTTGTCAAAGAAGGCTCCGGCGCCTATTTCACGGATGTGGATGACCATCGCTACATCGATTTCTGTCTCGGCGATACCGGCTCGATGACGGGTCATGCGCCGACAGGTTCTGTCGAGGCGATCGCGGACCGCGTCCGCAAAGGCGTCACATTCATGCTACCGACAGAGGATGCGATCTGGGTCGGCGAGGAGCTGACCCGCCGATTCGGTCTGCCGTATTGGCAGGTGGCCGTCTCTGCGACGGACGCCAACCGCTTCGCGCTCCGACTGGCACGCCACATTACCAAGCGCAAGTATGTGCTCGTCTTCAACTACTGCTACCATGGAACCGTGGACGAAACGTTCATCACGCTGACGGACGGGAATGCCCACAGCCGCGTGAGCAACATCGGGCCGGCCATCGATCCGACGATGACCACCAAGGTTGTGGAGTTCAACGATATCGAAGCGCTGGAAAAAGCGCTGGCCCCCGGCGACGTCGCTGCCGTACTGGCGGAGCCTGCAATGACCAACATCGGCATCATCCACCCGGAACCGGGTTTCCTCGATGCCCTGCGGGAAATGACACGCCGCACCGGCACGCTGCTGATTTACGACGAGACGCACACGATGTCGTCAGGACCTGGCGGCTACACCGGTGCACACGGGCTGAAGCCTGACATGCTCACGGTCGGCAAAGCGATCGGCAGCGGCATCCCGACCGCTGTCTACGGATTCAGCCATGAGGTAGCCGCAATGATTCGCGGTTCCATCGATCTGGAAGGTGCGGATGTCGGGGGGATCGGCGGCACGCTGGCCGGCAACGCGCTCTCGATGGCAGCGATGCGCGCCACGCTCGAAAATGTGCTGACCGAAGAGTATTTTGAACGGAACATCGCGCTCGCCGAGCGATTTGCCGATGGCGTGCAAGCCGTGATTGATGAGAAACAGCTCCCGTGGATCGTCAAGCGCCTTGGCTGCCGCACCGAGTATTGGTTCCGCGACACAGCGCCGCGAAATGGCGGAGAAGCTGCTGCCGCAGCCGACTACGAGCTGGACCGCTACATGCACCTGTATGCGCTGAATCGCGGCATTTTGATGACGCCGTTCCATAACATGGCGCTGATCTCCTCACAGACAACAATCGAGGACATCGATTACCATACGAAAGTCTTCCGCGACAGCGTGGAAGAATTGCTTGGCTAAGGCAGCGCCCGCTTGCCTCGCCGATCGCCCCGTGAACCTGTTTCACGGGGCTTTTCCATGCAACATTCCTTATTTTTCCACGTCATAGCATCAAAGGGGGTTTTACCTTGAAAAAAAGAAAAATCATGGGGCTCATCGTCACAATGTCACTCGTCACCGCAGGCTGCAGCAGCGGCCAGGCACCCGCCCCGGCAGGCGGCAATGAGGCGCAAAGCCAATCCCGGGGACAAATGGCCGTCGCGGATTCCAGTGCGTCCGCTCCTCATCCAAACGCCATCGGGAACGGCATGTACTTTGAATCGTACGGTACCAACGCCTTTGTCTCGACAGCCGAAGACCACCTCTCCACCTTCGCCGTCGATGTCGACACCGGGGCTTATTCTGTCATGCGCAACTACATTTCCCGCGGCTCGTTGCCGCCCGAAAGCGCTGTTCGGCTTGAGGAATTCATCAATTATTTTCCGCTTGCCTACGAACCTCCCAAAACCGGCACCTTCGCCATCTTCACAGATGCAGCCCCCTCCCCGTTTTCCCCTGGCAGCGATGTGGTGCGGATCGGGATCAAAGGCAAAGAAATCGCCGCCCATGAGCGCAAGCCGGCGAATCTTGTCTTTGTCATTGACATTTCCGGATCGATGAATCGGGAAAATCGCCTGGGGCTGGTGAAACAAAGCCTCGCTGTGCTGGTGAATCAGCTGACCGAGGAGGATCGGGTCGGAATCGTCGTGTACGGCTCGAACGGGCGTCGCCTGCTGGAGCCGACCTCCATCCAGGACAAAGGCAAAATTTTGGCCAGCCTCGACTATCTGATACCGGAAGGATCAACCAACGCGGAGGAAGGGTTGCAGCTTGGTTATGCGATGGCGGCAGAGTCTTTTTTGAACGGCGGCATCAACCGTGTCATCCTCTGCTCGGACGGCGTCGCCAACGTGGGCGAAACGCGCGCCTCCGCTTTGCTGGAGCGCATCGACCAATACGCCTCCGACGGCATTTTGCTCAGCACGTTCGGCTTTGGCATGGGCAATTACAACGATACGCTGATGGAGCAGCTTGCCGACAAAGGGAATGGGGTCTACGCCTACATCGACAGCTTTTCCGAGGCGCGCCGGGTGTTCACCGAAGCATTGACCGGCACGCTGCAAACGATTGCGAAGGACGCCAAGATTCAGGTCGAGTTCGATCCCAAGCAGGTGGCGGAATACCGTCTGCTCGGCTATGAAAACCGGGACGTGGCGGATCAAGACTTTCGCAATGATCGCGTGGATGGGGGCGAAATCGGGAGCGGCCACAGTGTGACCGCCTTGTATGAGGTGAAACTGCGAGGAAACAGTTCGCACGATCTGGGCAAGGTCCGCCTCCGCTATCAAAACCCGGACTCAGGAAAAACGGAGGAAATCGAGAAGGCGATCGGCCCTGCAAGCAGCAAGCCCGCTCCCGAGCTGCTCTTCCTTTGTGCCGTTGCCCAATATGCCGAGATTTTGCGCGGAAGCCCGTGGGTGCAGGATGGCTCGCTCGAATCGGTGCTGGAAGTGGCGCAGCCTGTCGCCAAGGGAGAAGAGCAGCTGGAGTTCATCAAGCTGGTAAAAGACGCTCTGGCCTTACGCGGCAGGTGAAAAATGGGAAAGGAATGAGCGGAAACATTCCTGCACCCCCGCCTACCTCCTCCTTCGGCAAAGGCGAGCTGCTGGAAGCAAGCATCGTGCAGTTTAAAAACGGCAAACTGGTCAAAACCGACGAACTGAAAAAAGGATAAACACGCAGAAAAAAGAGAGCCCACCGTTCACCGTTCGCGGGCTCTCTTTTTTTCTGCGCCGAACCACGCCTCGTGCAGCCGTTCGATACCGGGGCGGATGTCCTCGATGCGCATGCCGCCGAACCCAACCAAAATGTGCGGCACAGCATCAAGATTTTGCTTCATCCAGCTTCGTGTCGTCGTATATACCTTGACCCCGCGTGCCGCCGCTTCTGCTGCCAACTGTTCGGCCGTCGCAGCCAGCTTGATCCGCAGGACGATATGAAGGCCCGCAGATTGGGCCACGACCTCCACCCGATCCTTGGGCATGATCGACGAGATCGCGTCAAGCAGCTCGGCATGCTTGCGCCCATACAGGCTGCGCATCCGGCGCACATGGCGATCCCAGTGGCCTTTTTGCATGAACAGCTGCAGCGTGCGCTGATGAATGCGCGGAACCGGGCACGGGTAAAAGGAAAAGTGCTGCAAGTAACGCTCCAGCAGGGCAGGCGGCAGCACGGTGTAGTTCACCCGCAAGGCCGGCGACAGCGCTTTGGAAAAATTGCTGATGTATACGACCCGGCCGTCTCGGTCCAAGCCTTGCAGCGATGGCGTCGGCTTCACATTGTAGCGAAACTCGCCGTCATAATCGTTCTCGATGATGTAGCCGCCTGTCTCTTGCGCCCACTGCAAGAGTCTCAGCCGTTTGCTGATCGGCATCACCATGCCGCGCGGATACTGGTGCGCCGGTGTCACATAGACGGCATGCGCTCCGCTTTCCGCCAGCCTTTCGACGTTGAGCCCATCCTCCTCCAACGGAATGGGCACCACCTTGTGTCCATATTGCGTAAACACCTCGCGCACATCGGCATACCCCGGCTCCTCCATCGCAATGATACGGCGGTCGGGCCCAAGCATCAGGGCGAGAAAGCCGATGGCCTGCTGGAAACCCGTTCCGAGCAAGATTTGCGCAGCGCTGCAACGTACCGTCCGGGCGCGCTGCAGGTAACGGGCGATTTCCTCGCACAGCTCCGGCTCTCCCTGGTTCTCCCCGTAAAATGAAAAATCATCGCGGAACAAATCCAGCGCCTCACTCGCGCATTTGCGCCACTGTGTGAACGGGAAATGCTCCAGATCGATGATCGAGCCGTGAAAATGGTAAGCGATCGGCGGTGCGGTTGTTCGTTCGTCCCCCTCAGCCACGCCATCATCCTGCACGCAGACATGCGCAGACTGCCCGTTCGCCAGATGACCCGAGACGATCGGTTCCCCCGATTCGTCGATGGTTCGCTCCTCCAATTCCGCCACATAAAAGCCGCTGCGCGCCCGGCTTTCGATGAAGCCTTCGGCGGCAAGCTGCTGATAGGCGGTTTCCACCGTAATTTTGCTTACGGAAAGCGAGCGGGACAGCTGGCGGACAGACGGCAGCCGGGAATGGGCAGCCAATCGGCCGTCCATGATCGTTTCGCGGAAATGGCGATAGATTTGCGCATAGAGTGGCTCTTCCGCTTCGGGATGCAAGCGTGGCGTCATATCCATTCGGTTTGTTCCTCGCAATCTGACCCTGTCATATTTTTCATGACTGACACTATCGATCATGTCAATTTTCCCTTACCATAAGCGTATCACATCGGCGTTGATGATTGGAGGAAAAACGCATATGCATGTTCATCTGCAAGGAAAACGGGTCATTTTGCGAGATTTGCAGCCGGGGGATATCGAGCAAATCTACTATTGGAAGTATCTCGCTGCTGACCGGGAGCACCTCAATTGGAATGGGCCCTATGCGCCGCTTCCGGAGCTTACGCTTGAAGAATTCAGCAAAAAGCATGACGAAAGCCTGTCGCTGTTAGGTACCGCTGCTCCGCGCACCGAGCTGGTCATCGAGATCGACGGCGAGCTGAAAGGAACCGTCGGGCGGTATTGGGTAAGCGAGGTCACCAACTGGTTCGAAATCGGCATCGCCATCTATGACTCTCGCTACTGGTCCGGCGGCTACGGAACCGAAGCGTTCCAAATGTGGATCGACTATTTGTTTACCCACCTGGATACCGTCCGCTTGGGTATCGGCACCTGGTCAGGCAATGAGCGGATGATCCGCCTCGCCGCCAAATGCGGGATGCAGGAAGAAGCGCGCGTGCGCAAGGCGCGGATCGTCCGCGGTGCGTATTACGATGCGATCAAGATGGGCATGCTGCGGGAAGAATGGGAGGAACGAAAAAGCAGGGGGTAAGGTTATCCCCTGCTTTGCAGCAACTTTTCCAGCACGTTTTGCACATCATACCCCGCTTCGAAATCAACCACGTCGCCCTCGCCCGTGCGGATGGTAGAAGCGAGCTGTGTGAGCATGTCCGCGAGATGGTCGGTTGGACCGACAGCAATCTCAGCCAACTCTTCACCAACTCCGCCGCCTTCCAGTCGGCTCCAGTCGACCAGCGCGAGCGTCCCCTTCGTACCATACAGCGTGAATGCGACGCGTTCCTTGCGGGCGATTTGGCTGACGCCATTCATCAGCACAGACGGGCCATCCTCAAGACGCAGGGTGGCGACGATTCCGGTCTCGCATGCCTGCGGATCTTCAGGATACTCCAGTTGGGAGTCGACGGCAGCAACCTTGCCGAACAAGCTCTGCGTCAAATGAATGTAATGCGGCATCACCTCGCGAACGAACCCGCCCTGCTCGCGCCCCCCGATCCAGGGGTTTTGCTGCCACGGACGCGGCCACTGGTGGAAATGCGTCGTAATTTCTACGCGGCGCACCTCGCCCAAAAACCCTTGCGCCATCCGCGCGGACAATTCGCGAAAAGCAGCGCGATAGTACGTGGGAAAATTCATCGCGTGCACAACGCCCGCCCGCCGCGCCGTCTCTCGCATCTCCTCTGCTTCCTCAAGCGTGTTGGCCAACGGCTTTTCACACAAAATATGCTTTCCTGCCGCCAGCACATCGAGCGCAATCCGGTGATGGAAGGCGGGAGGAACTGCGATATACACGAGATCAAGCGCAGCCTCCTGCAACAGAAGCTGATACTCCGTATACCATGGCAAATCCCCCGCCCCTTTGGCCGCTTCTTCCGCGCGTTTCGCGTCCGTATCGCACACCGCCGTCACCTGAAAGTCCGGGTGCGCAAGAAACGTGTGGAACAGTTTGCCCCCCATTCCCCCGAGACCGATTATGCCGACTTGTATTTGTTTGCTCATCATTTCAAACCTTCTTTCCCATCGCGTATGCTCGATTCTTTACCTTAACGATAGGACGTGAAATAACATTCGTCAAATGAATGTTTCCTATATATACTATGATCAAACACTTATAGAAAGCGGCGGTACTCTCATGACGTTTACCCAACTGGAAGTCCTGCTTGCCGTTGTGGATGCCGGCAGCTTTTCCAAAGCGGCAGACGCACTGGCCATGAGTCAACCCGGGATCAGCCATGCGATCGCAAGCCTTGAGGCGGAATTCGGCGTCACTTTGATCAATCGCAGCCGAACAGGCATTACGCTGACCGGAATCGGCGAAAAAATCGTCGCTCGCATCCGCGAGATGCTCCACCAGCGGGAGCTTATTGCACAGGAGATCGCCTTGGAAACAGGCTTGCACACAGGTGCACTCTTCATCGGCAGTTTCCCCAGCATTTTGGCACGCTGGCTTCCGCGTCTCCTCCGTTCGTTTCAATCCGCCTACCCAGGCATCGACCTAAAGGTGAAGGAAGGAAGCTACGAGGAGATCGAGGGCTGGCTGGCGGCTGGCACGGTGCATCTTGGGTTCATCACCCTTCCTGCCAAACAGCTGGAGTCCGTTGCGCTCGTCCAGGACGAGATGGTTGCACTGCTCGCTCCCGACACCCTTTCCCCTTCTGGCGTTCGACACGGAATCACCATGGGTGAACTGGCACGCCTTCCGTTCATCATGCCGATCGCGGGTTGCCAGACGCTGATTGGAGACTTGTTTGACTGTGCGAAATGCCATCCGCACGTCCAGTTCGAGATACGCGAGTCAGCCACGATCGTCAATATGGTTCGCGAAGGCATCGGCGCAAGCATTTTGCCCCGGATGGCTCTTCCACAGCACATGGACGGTGTCCAGGTTGCCTCCCTCGCCCCTTCTCCGGTATTTCGCGAAATCGGCCTGGCTGTGCGCTCCCTTTCGCTCGCATCGCCAGCAGCCCGGGCTTTCCTGCAGTTCGCCAAGCGATGGGTGCAGGAAAATGACGTTGCCGCGCCGGAACCCACCGCCTGATCGGACGAAAAAAAGCGTGAGCACCTTCACAGCCCACGCTTCCCCTCTTATTTTCTCTCCTCCTCATCCGTCTCATGCCGCGGCAGAGGAAAACGGATCGTGAACGTCGTCAACGACTCATCGGAGGTACAGGTGATCGTGCCTTCATGGCGAACGATCATCTGCTTGCAAATGTAGAGGCCGATGCCCGTACCAAGCTCCTTGGTCGTCACGAACGGTTCGAAAATGACCGGCAGCAAATCCTGCGGGATCGGCTGCCCGTTATTGGCGATGCTGATGACGATGTCTTCTTTTTCCCGTTTCACGTCAATCCAGACCACGCGCTCCCCGTTTCGTTTTAATACAGCGTCAATTGCGTTTATAATGATATTTGAGAATACTTGGCGGATTTCTTCACGGTATCCGATCATCCCCAGCCCCGGGTCGATTCGCATGTCGATCTCTACGTTCACATCGACGATTTGCGGGTACAAAAAGGCCAGCGTCTCCTCGAACAAATCAACGAGCAGAATCGGCCCTTTCATCTGCATGGAATGGCCTTTTTTCGAGACCAGCAAAAATTGGGTCACCCGATAATTAAGCAGCTCCAGTTCGTTCATCATGATATCCAAATAGGGCAGATCGGGCTTCTCCTGCATCAGCAGCTTGGTAAACCCCATCACCGATGTCAACGGATTGCGAAATTCATGGACAAAGCTCGCTGACATCTGCGCCAAGAGGGTCAACCGATCTTTGTGGGTCTGGTCAATAAACAGTTGCTTCTCTTCAAGGTCGGTATTTTTCAGCTCATTGTAACGCGTCACCGTTTGGGTGAGAAAATGGTCAAAGCAGTTGCTGATCTTGGTCAAGAGTTCGAATCCCCACTTGACACAAGCGTCGTTCTGGTAGATATGTTGGAACAGAACCTGCCTGCCCAGACTTACGTTATGGACGAAATCACCGATGTTGCTTTTTGCATGAATCCGTTCGACAGCCACTTTGTGAGCCAGCTGTGTCACATCCTCAAGGGTGTTTTTATCCATTACATAACCGATGACCAGATGAAACATGGCAACAATATTCTGAGACATTGCTTCATGGCTTAGGTCCCACTCGGAAAGAATGACACTTTTTCGGAATTCACGAATCAAACAATCCTGGCTCTCCTCCAGAAACCGGGCAAATTCTTCCGTTATCATGGTACGTCACTCCGTCGGTTCTTTTGCAATCATATCTATTGATTATATCGTCATTTTTGGAGAAGAAAAGGAGCGTTGCCTACTATGACCAAAACTTTTGTAAAAAAGTTGCAAAATTTCCTGTTTCCCTACCAAAATTCATCCGAAGCTGCGCCGATGAGCGCCTATATGCGGAACTTATTTCCGTTCCTCGGGATCAAAACGCCAAAGCGCACCGAATTGCTGCGCGCCTTTTTGAAGGAAAACGGCAAGCCTGCCGCAGATGAGCTGGAGGCTGTTGTCCGCGAGCTTTGGGCACTGCCGGAACGCGAGTACCAGTATATCGCGCTGGCTTTGCTGGAAAAGCAGAGCAAGGTTCTGCCCCGCGATGCCATCGGGCTTTTCGAAGACCTGATTGCCGACAAATCGTGGTGGGACACCGTCGATGTGCTTGCCGCGCATCTGGTCGGGGCGTATTTCCGGCAGCATCCGGAGCAAATTCCGGTCTACACCGAAAAATGGCTTTCCTCGGACAATATGTGGCTCAAGCGGACAGCGATTCTTTTCCAGCTTTCCTACAAAGGGGCAACCGACTTGCCGCTGCTGTTCCAGATCATCGACCGCGCTTTGCCTTCCGATGAATTTTTCATCCAAAAAGCGATCGGCTGGGCGCTGCGGGAATATACCAAGACAGACCCAGCGCCTGTGCTCGCCTTCCTGGAAAGCAGGCAGCTGCCGCCATTAAGCAGACGGGAAGCGCTGAAAGTGCTGGAACGGAAAAAACAGCGGGAGCATGTGGAATAGTTGCGAACAACCCGCAAAAACCGGCCGTTTATCAGCAAAAACCGCCGAATTCATACTGCCATTCTGCACGATTCGCATTCTCCTCTGTTTTTCATAGGAGAAGCGCTGTTTTCCCCCTGTCCTTCCTGTTTTTAGGCGACCCTGCGCTCATGGTATAATGAGATCAGATTGAAGAAAGGATCAGGATACCATGTGTCCCTACAGGACCGTCTGGAAACGTTATGACCTCTCCTATATCTAGCGTCGTAGGTAGTTGACTGTTGCGCAACGCACACCAAACTAGCTACGAAAGCGAGATTTTAAGATGAGAACCGGTGATCCCTCCAGGATGACCATCGTAGTTAGTTGGGTGCGAGTCTAAACTAACTATGATGAGAGGCATTCTTTATGAGGGCAAAACAAAAGCAAAGCAAACAGTTGTTGGTCATGATTTTGGGTACGTTTTTATTGGCTTTCAGTTATTACCACATCAATTTCCAAAACAATCTGACTGAAGGCGGCTTCATGGGTTTGGCGCTTTTAGGCAAATTCGCCTTTAACATCTCGCCTACCCTTACGATGCTGGCGCTGGACATTCCGATTTTCATCCTTGCCTTGTTCCTGAAAGGGCGCAAGTTTTTGATGAATACGATGATCGCAGCCACTGCATTTACTGTGTTTTACGAGATTTGTGATCGTTTTTCGCCGTTGGTGTTCGATATGCACCAATACATGCCGATCGCAGCCATTTTGTCCGGGATCACGACCGGGTTTGGCGCAGGGATTGTTCTCCGCTACGGTGGCGCTACAGGGGGCGACGACATTTTGACGCTGTTCCTCAGCAAATTCACCGGATTGTCGGTTGGTACGGTTTTCCTGATTATCGACTTGGTTGTATTGGGACTTTCGCTCCTGTACTTGCCGCTGATGGCGACGCTGTACACGGTGCTGGCAGTCAGCATCTCCGCTCGCATCATTACCTGGGTGGTGGAGTACGGACGCCGCGACAGAGAAAGCGTAACCGCATGAGAATAAACTGGAAAAACCCGTTCCCCTTTCCTGCTCTTTATGGAGGTGTGGACGGGTTTTTTGTGTCTTAAGGCGAACGCGCACGCTGGCAAAATATGATATGATGGCAAAAAGAAAAACAGAGCTTTACGGTAAAGGAGAGACCTCCCATGTGGAATGAATTTAAAAAATTTGCCATGAAAGGCAATGTGCTGGATTTGGCAATCGGGGTGATCATCGGGGGCGCTTTTGGCAAAATCGTCAGTTCCCTGGTCAACGATGTGATGGTGCCGATTCTGGGGCTGTTGATGGGGGGCCTGGATTTGACTGGACTGGCGCTGACAGTCGATAAAGCATCGATCAAGTACGGGGCATTCTTTCAATCTGTCATCGATTTCCTGATCGTATCTTTCTCCATTTTCCTGTTCGTCAAAGGACTCAATCACTTCAAGCGCAAATCGGAGGAAAAACCGGCCGAAGCACCAGTACCTTCCAAAGAGGAGCTGCTGCTGACGGAAATCCGCGATTTGTTGAAACAGCAAAATCAACGCGAAACCCAATAGATGATGTGCATGACAGGAGTAATGCTTTGCCGATCGCGCAAGCTTTACTCCTGATTCATTTATTCAATCGATAGCAATCGGTCAGCACCTCCACATACGGCTCAAATTGCGGCTCGTACACCACCTGGATCGTCCGATAAAAGGAATCGGCGTCAAATTCCCGGCTAACGATGGCAGGATCATGCATGCTTTCGGCCAACATTTTGGGCGCGAAAGACAAACCGTACCCTTTGGCGACAAAGCGAACGATGGAATCATTGAAATCGAGCTCCAGCGCCACATTGGGATTCGCAATCCCTTGGATGCTGCACTGCTGGCGGAATGCGGTGCGAATGTCACACGGATCTTTGAACATGACCAACCGCTCCCGACAAAGCGCCGCAAAGCTGATGGCGGGCAACTCCGCCAGCTCATGCCCTGCTGGCAAGAGCGCGACATACGGCTCGCGGAGCAGCGGGCGCACCGGCAGCTCCAATCCCCCTTCATAATCTTGCACGAAAGCGATGTCAATCTGTCCCCGCACAAGCAGCTCGCACAGCTCCCTCGTCGTATCCCGGATGACCATCTGGCTCGGCTGCTCTTTCACCTGCTCGTTGCTCAACAAATCCGGCAGATAGAAGCTCCCGAGGCTCGGCAACGCGCCGATGCGCACCTGCCTGGTCGTCGTATAACGCTTCACCGCTTGCACGGCCTGCTCCGACTGCTCCAGAATGCTGCACGCTTTTTCATAGAAATACCGCCCTGCGTCGGTCAGCTCAATCCCCGTGGTTTTGCGCAAAAACAGGCTGCACGCCAGCTCGCGCTCAAGCAAAGCCACCTGCTTGGTCAAAGCTGGCTGGGAGAGATATAAGGATTGGGCCGCCTTGTTCAAACTGCCCCGTTCGACGATGCTCACGAAATATTTTAACTGCTGTAGTGTAAACATTGCGTTTCTCCTTACTCACCGTTATAACCGGTAGTTATACCCTTATTCGATATCGATAGTACCACACGAACGCGCCCCCTTGGTATTCTTTTCATCAATACAGAAGAGAGGGGACGCTTTTATTGATCTTGTTAAACTATATTGTTATGTGTCTGATTTTTAGTACGTCATTTTTAGCGATTAAGCTCGGGCTTACGGATGGTATGCCGCCTTTTTTCTTCGCTGCCCTCCGCTTTTTGCTGGCGGGTGCGCTCATTTTGGCTTTTCTCGGCTTGCGCAAGCAATGGACTCCGCTGCCGCTGCGCTCCTACCTCGAAATCGCCATCGTCGCCTTTTTGATGACGACGATCCCTTTTGCCTCGCTTTACTGGGCGGAACAGCATATCTCCTCCGGCATGGCTGCACTGCTGGTCGCCACCGCTCCGATATTTAGCACCCTGTTGACGATTGCACTGGGTCAGGTGCGCTTCCGCTGGCATCTGCTCGCAGGACTTCTGCTCGGCATCGTCGGGATTTATCTGGTAGTCGGCGCAACGCCGGAAGCTGCAGAGCAAGGGCCGCTGCCGCTGATCGGCAAGCTCGCGATCATTTCCTCGGAATTCATCTATGCAATCGGCGTCATCCGCTCCAAGCGATTGCTGCACACCGTGCCGCCGCTCACCTTCAACGCGCTGCAAATGACGTTTGCCAGCGTCGGACTGCTCATTCTCTCCTTGCTGTTCGAGGATACACGGCCGATTTCGTTTACGACAGCCAGCCTGTCCAGCTTGCTGTATTTGGCCTGCATCGTCTCGATTCTCGCCTTCGGCATGTTTTATTGGCTGCTCAAAGAAACCAATCCTACTTTTCCGGTTACCTGGACCTATGTCTCTCCGGTGATTGCGCTCGTGATCGGGGCTGTGTTTTACCGCGAGCCCGTTTCGGTTGCCCAGCTTGCCGGAGGGTGCAGCGTTCTTTTGGGCATCGTGCTTTTGAACGCGTCCGTCTGGCGCAAGCGCGAACGAACGTCTGCTGTTCCCGAATGAAAAACGCCCGGCCGACTGAGTCTGTCTCGTCGACCGGGCTTTTTGTTTTGTGTTGTTACTTGGCTGCGGAATCGGTCTGATCCGGTTTTTCCGCTTGCGTCGGCACGAATCCGGCGATGTCCACGCCAAGCGCCTGCGCGACACGGGAGCCGAACTCCACATTCGCGCGGAAGAAGTTGCAGATCATGCGCAGCTTGATTGGCTCATCAACGCCGCTCATATCGGTTGCGAGATTTTTGACCAGATTGGTCCGCTCTTCCGGTGTAAAACGGAGATAGCGCTCGCCTGCCTGGGTGAAGTCATCGGTTTTTTCGATTCTTTGACGAGTGATGCGACCTTGCAACTGCGGTTCGCTTTCCTTGTATGCCGGCGCCTCTTTCGGCGTGTCCGCATAGCTGTTCGGTTCATAGTTGATCGGCGACGGATCGGCCTTCACGGTCATAGCGCCATCGCGCTGATGATTGCGGACAGGCGCGTATGGGCAGTTGACCGGAATTTGCAAATAGTTTGGCCCCAGGCGATGCCGCTGTGTATCCGGGTAAGAGAACAGACGGCCTTGCAAAAGCTTATCCTCGGACGGCTCGATGCCCGGCACCACCACGCTCGGCGAAAATGCCACCTGCTCAACCTCTGCAAAGTAATTCGCCGGATTCCGATTGAGCGTCATCGTTCCCACTTTGACCAGCGGAAGCGCATCCTCCGGCCATACCTTTGTCGCATCAAGCGGATCGAAGCTGAAATTGTCCATCTCCTGCGGGTCCAGTAGCTGTACGTACAAATCCCAGCCCGGGTAGTCGCCCCTCTCGATCGCCTCGTACAAATCTTTCGTCGCGTGGTTAAAATCTTTGCCGCCCAGCTCTTGGGCTTGCTCGGCCGTCAAGCTTTTCACGCCTTGATGCGGCTTCCAATGGTATTTGACATACACGACATCGCCCGCTTCGTTCACCCATTTGAACGCATGCACCCCGAACCCTTCCATCTGGCGGTAGTTCGCCGGAATGCCCAGATCGGAGAACACCCAGCTCAGCATGTGAGTCGATTCAGGTAAATGCGAGAAAAAGTCCCAGTAATGGTTCGGCGTTTGAATGTTGGTATGGGGCGCAGGTTTCAAAGCATGCACCATATCAGGGAATTTGATGGCATCGCGGATGAAGAAGACCGGCAGATTGTTTCCGACCAAGTCATAGTTGCCTTCTTCCGTATAAAACTTGACTGCAAATCCGCGCGGGTCACGCAGCGTCTCGGGCGAGGTGCCCCCATGAATGACGGTGGAAAACCGGACGAACACCGGCGTCTCGATGCCTGGTTTTTGCAAGAAGGCTGCCCGTGTGTATGTTTGCATCCCGACAGTCGTGATGAATACGCCGTGCGCTCCCGCCCCCCTCGCATGCACGACGCGCTCGGGTATGCGCTCACGGTCAAAATGCGCCAGCTTCTCAATCAGATGGTAATCCTCCAGAAGCGTGGGGCCTCGCCTGCCTGCGGTGCGAGAATTCTGGTTGTCGGCGACGGGAGCCCCCTGATTCGTTGTAAGGTGTTGACGATGATCCATTCCTGCCTGCGCCTCCTTTTGTAAGTGAAAATGGTTTTCAATTAAGAATGTAATCAATATATCATGATAATAAAATTAAAACAATAATTATTTTAAAATAAAACTTATGATAAAATGAAAACACCTATTATCTGTGTCAAATGAAAGCATGAGGTGATCGGTCATGGCGAGCAAACAAGAAAACCATTCACCTATCCGCAATTCCTCCCTGTTTACCAAGCGTGTGCTCAAATTCCTCGGGAGAACGGGCAAACGCTTGAAAGCATGAGCGAACATAAAAAAAGAGAACCATTTTTTGCTGATCTGAACGGCATCCCCCTTGTTTATTACTGCTGCTCATAATGGGACGTGCGGTTCATCTTGGCTAACGGTTCTCTTTTTGCCTTCCTGCTACACTTATGTGGAAAGGAGCGGATTTCTGCTCCTTTCTTTTTGGCCGTTATTTTGACTGGCTTGGCGTGGCAAATACATGCGCCTTTTTCCAATGCTGACCGCCATCCATGGTTGTATAGATAACCGATGGTGCCGTTTGGTCGGTGCAAATCCACCAGCCATGCTTGGCATCGGCAAAGGCAAGAAGTTGCTCACCAAAACCTTCGAAAGCGGCCGTTCCTGCGGCAACCGTTTTTCCTCCGTCTAACGTCCAGCCGATGGTGTTTGGTTTGTCGCATGCCATGCATTGCGCCCCGATAAATGCTTCCTTGGTGTTCAGCACATAAAAGGTGCCGGGGCTTGATCCGCCGATTGTCGGTCCGCCTGTGTATTCCATGGGGAAACCAGGAGCTGGTCCGCCGCCTGCTGACGATTTGGCGATGACGGTCTGCCAGCTTTTCCCGCCATCTGCCGTGTGGAACAGGGAGTAGGAGGTTTGGGTCATGCCGGAATCGCCGATGCATTCGACCCATGCGTCGTTGCTGCCTGCCGAGCGGATGATGGCGTTCGTGAGGGCGATCGTGCGTTTTGTCATGACCGGCTTCCATGTTTTTCCCCCGTCTGCGGTTCGCTGAATTTGCATGTTCACGTTGTCATAGGTGACTGCCCACCCGTTTGCCTTGTCATGAAAATAAGCATCCCCGATCGTTTTGGGCGGGATCGGCAGCTTGCTCCACGTTTTGCCGCCGTCTGTCGTCCGCCAGTTTCCGCTGAATGCCTCTGTTGCGGATACGAAATGGAGGAAGCCTTCCTGCGGAACCTTTCCTGCAATGTTCCACGTCTTGCCGCCATTTGTCGTATGCAAAAGCTGCAAGTCGATGCTTTTCCCTGCCATTTTGACCGTCGCCCATGCAGTCTGATCATTGAGTGCGAAAAGCTGTGTGACCGTTCCCGTCACGTTTTTTTGCACGCCCCAGGTTTGTCCTGCGTTTGTTGTCTTCGCAATCCACCCTTCTCCGCCGAGCCATCCGGTGGCAAAGCTCGCCAAGCGAGCCGCCGTCAGCTTGCCGAAAGGGACGTTCGCAGCTGCTTGTGACTGACTTTCTGCCGTGGGGACCATCTTTGGCGGGGATGGAGGCTGGGGAGTTGCTGAAGACGGCTGGACGGGCGCTGGCGCAGTCGGGGTCGCTGTTGGCTCTGCTGCAGATGCCGTCCCGCTTGTGCCTGTGGTTGCTGGTTGCGTTGCAGATTCAGATTCCGATTGGCTGGGCGCAGGCTGTTCATTTTGAATCGCTGGTGTATTCGATGCGGGTTGCTGGCTCTGGCCCTGCACCTGCGCTGTTTGTTGACATCCTGTTACGGTGATGGCCCCCGTGAGGAGAAGCATCAGCAGCGGTGTTTTCATCATCGCGATCGGTCTCATTTTCGTCACTCCACTCAAGGTGTTTTGCTTTCTGCTTACCCTTTAGACGAATCGCGTCGTGGAATCTTACAGAAGCACTTTTCGCTGATTGCAGGAATGGGTATGGCTCCACATGAAAAAAGACCGTCAGTTTTGTTCTGACAGTCTTTCAGGACGAACGTTCTTGTTTTTTGATAGGCAGCTTGTATCAGCAAAGCGCTAGCGGATCGAACACCTCACACGGGCGGATAAGGAATCCCGCTTGTATCATGCATCCCCCCAGAAAAGGGTGAACAGCAAGTACCACATCAGAGCAAACAGCGATACAGGCAGCAACAGCGCGTTCCCCCAAACGCCGAGATGGCGCAAAACCCCTTCCTCTCCCCGCAATCGCCCCAGCAATGCGGAAGCGAGGCCAAACGGTGCAGCCAAAATGGCGGGAATGGCGAAAAGCGAGGCGTAGCGGAAAAAGAAGCCCGCCGAAACAAGCGCAACGACCAGCAATGCAACTGATATGAGCGAATAGCGGACCGCCTTAATGGGAATCGTCCTCCGTTGATTGATTTCACACAACACCCATATTCTACTATATTTTAGGAAACTCTAGCACAACGGATCATAAGCTACGAATCGTATATTTCCACTTGCCTTTACAACAAAAAAAGCCATCCTTTTCGGATGACTTTCCTTGTTCCCTGAAAACTGGATACGCAAGTTATTGCTTGTGGATTAATTGTGGATAAGCCCTCGACCGATTAGTATTCGTCAGCTCCATGCGTTACCGCACTTCCACACCGAACCTATCAACCTCATCGTCTATGAGGGGTCTTACCAGATTAACTCTGTGGGAAATCTCATCTCAAGGGGGGCTTCACGCTTAGATGCTTTCAGCGCTTATCCCGTCCATACATAGCTACCCAGCTGTGCTCCTGGCGGAACAACTGGTGCACCAGCGGTATGTCCACCCCGGTCCTCTCGTACTAAGGGCAGCTCCTTTCAAATTTCCTACGCCCGCGACAGATAGGGA
>NZ_CM125436.1:5125000-5445000 GCF_052072235.1 Brevibacillus fluminis
CCCGCCACCCCCTCAAGATGGTGTGTCTGCCAATTCCACCACGACCGCAAATAAGAACACGTCTCAGGAGAGACTCGAACTCCCGACCGTCCGCTTAGAAGGCGGATGCTCTATCCGGCTGAGCTACTGAGACATATGTAGTTGTAACTGGAGGGAGTACCCGGATTTGAACCGGGGATAAGGGTTTTGCAGACCCGTGCCTTACCACTTGGCTATACTCCCGAATATTATGGCGGAGGGAGCAGGATTCGAACCCGCGTGACGTTGCCGCCTAACGGTTTTCAAGACCGCCCCGTTATGACCACTTCGGTATCCCTCCGCAAAAAAATGGAGCGGGTGATGGGAATCGAACCCACGCGACCAGCTTGGAAGGCTGGAGTTCTACCATTGAACTACACCCGCAAATATGTGGTGCCGGTGAAGGGACTTGAACCCCCACGGTTTCCCTCACGATTTTGAGTCGCGCGCGTCTGCCATTCCGCCACACCGGCACATACAGTATTCATTTAAAAAATGGCGTGCCCTGAGAGATTCGAACTCCCGACCTTTTGATTCGTAGTCAAACGCTCTATCCGGCTGAGCTAAGGGCACATATGGAGCGGACGAAGGGTCTCGAACCCTCGACCTTCGCCTTGGCAAGGCGACGCTCTACCAATTGAGCTACGTCCGCATATGTTTTGGTGCGGTCGAGAGGACTTGAACCTCCACGGTGTTGCCACCACTAGAACCTGAATCTAGCGCGTCTGCCAATTCCGCCACGACCGCATATTCTTTTTTAAAAACTGGTGAGCCATGAAGGACTCGAACCTTCGACCCTCTGATTAAAAGTCAGATGCTCTACCAACTGAGCTAATGGCTCTCACGTAAGAGAAAATGGCTGGGGTACTAGGATTCGAACCTAGGAATGACGGAGTCAAAGTCCGTTGCCTTACCGCTTGGCTATACCCCAAAAGTGGTGCCGGCGATAGGACTTGAACCCACAACCCCCTGATTACAAGTCAGGTGCTCTACCAATTGAGCTACACCGGCACATACACGATATGGTGGCTCGGGACGGAATCGAACCGCCGACACGAGGATTTTCAGTCCTCTGCTCTACCGACTGAGCTACCGAGCCTCGTTTGGAATACCATCGCCATAAATGGCGGAGCTGACGGGACTCGCTACCTGCTGGCGACACTGCGTCGAATCGCTTCTTTGCGTAGCCAGATGAGCTGTACCCGAGCAAATACTACTTAGAATCACTGCGAGGGTAAACCCGGAACGGGTGAGAGACCCGTCTCGCAGCTTCTTTGGAATGGCGGAGCTGACGGGACTCGAACCCGCGACCTCCGGTGTGACAGACCGGCGTGAACTCCAACTTCACCACAGCTCCATATTTGGTTGCACCCTGCGGGCACTACGATCCTACTTGAACAAGATGTTAATCCTAGATCATACAAGTAGAAAATTTGGTTGCGGGGACAGGATTTGAACCTGTGACCTTCGGGTTATGAGCCCGACGAGCTACCGAGCTGCTCCACCCCGCGACGTTATTAAATATTGACCCGACCTACATATCATGCTCATTACATAGCATTTTATGTATCTGGTGGAGGCTGACGGGATCGAACCGCCGACCCTCTGCTTGTAAGGCAGATGCTCTCCCAGCTGAGCTAAGCCTCCGTGAAGTATGGTGACCCGTAGGGGATTCGAACCCCTGTATGACAGCGTGAAAGGCTGCTGTGTTAAACCGCTTCACCAACGGGCCATAATGGCGGATGGAGTGGGATTTGAACCCACGAGACGAGTTGTCCCCGCCTACACGATTTCCAATCGTGCTCCTTCGGCCGCTCGGACATCCATCCATATGAATCCTTGAAGCCCTAACAAGAGTTAACCTGTCAGGCAAGTGTTTGTATCAACTTCAGGAATTTAAATCTAGCATACTTTTTCTGAATAAGCAATAGCTTTGTTGAACTTTTTTATAAAAACTTGCAAAATACATAGCCATAAGAGAGAAAGCTCGCCTTCCCGCATCGCAGAAGACAAGCGTTTCTCACAATCATCTGCTGTTTCATTTCGCTTTCTGTGCGACAATGAAAAACCGGTGGCTGGGGATGTCGATATGGCCGTCCGCCTCGATCCGCTCCTGTATGTCGCACAACGCGTCCAAATATCGCTCCACCGTAAAATCAGGTATCTGCCACGGGATCGCCTTCAAATAATAGACGATCGCTCCGGTATCGTAATAACGCGATGCGGGGAATTCCTCCATTCGCTCCACGATGCGAAAGCCCGCCGCCTCCAATTGCTCCACAGCAAACGCGAGGTTCCAATGCGCATAATCCGCAGGCACCGGCGCCCCCAGCAGCCGATTCAGCTCCTGTTCGTTCAATCCCCCGACCTGCTGCGTGATGAACTGCCCGCCCGGCCTCAAGATACGGTACACTTCCTCTGCACAAAACGACTCATGGCGATTGATGACCAGATCGAAAACACCATCGGCAACAGGCAGCTTATCATCGCCATCCGCCTCGATCACTTTGACGCCAAGCGGCTCCAATTGCTGTTTGGCGATCGTTACATTGGGCAAATACCCTTCCGTCGCCACCGTTGTCCGCGGCAGCGGAGACAAGAGAGACAACAGCTCTCCCCCGCCCGTCCCCATATCCAAAAGCGAATCGATCTGCGGCAGCCTGGTCAAAACTTTGCTGGCGTAATTCCAGCTAAGCGGAAACTCCGCGATTCTTCCCGTCCGGGTCAAATAGCGGAAGTCCCAACCTTGAAACGGCTCCTCCGCATCCTTTTGCAAAAAACGATACAAGGCATCCCGGTCCATCCGTTTGCCTCCTTTACGTGATGTCCTTCAGACACAAATAGAGACGCACATACTTTGCGTACTGCCGGTCATAATGCTCGAGCAGAGCAGGTGCGGGCGCAAAGCTCCGGTTTGACCTGGCATGCAGCACCTGCTCCCTGAACCCGCGATAGTCGGCCGCCCACCCCAAAAACGTGAAGCCGATCGCGGCAGCGCCCAGCGCAGGCAAAAATTGCGAATCGGCGGGAACCTGAATCTCTCGCTTGGTCACTTCCGATAAAATTTGGCACCAGGCCGCACTTCGGCTTCCACCGCCGATCAGCGTCAAAGGCGAGCCGGTGTCCGGCAGCTGCAAATATTCCTGAACATGCCGGACTGCAAAGGATATGCCCTCCAGCACAGCTGCTGCCAGCTCTTCCTTGCCCGCCGATGTCCGCATGCCCACAAAACTCCCCGATGCATCCGGGTCCTGAATCGGACAGCGCTCCCCGTTCAAGTACGGCAAAAACAGCACGCTGTTTTTCCCGCGATCGCAAGCAGCGGCGAGCTTCTCGAACCCGTCATAATCATCCGTATCGCATCCGAGCAGCTTCACGCCCCATTTATGCGCATTGCCCGCATTGAGCAACGGCGCAATGGCGATGGAAAGACCTTCGACCGGATGCGCCAGATGAAAGACGCCTCCTTCCAACCGTCGGATGACGGAAGTCGAGGCTGCCACCCACCCCGTCGTGCCAAGATAAGCGTACTGGTCGCCCTCCTCCATCACGCCTGCCCCAAGCGTCGAGGCCCCCGCATCGCCGATCCCGCACAAAATCGGGGTATCCGCAGCAAATCCGGTCACGGCCGCCGCCGCATCGCCGATTGTGCCGACACATTCATGCGCAGCCAAAATCTGCGGCAATTTGTCCGCCTCCACGCCGATCGCAGGCAGCCATTCCTGCTGCCATGTTCGGGACTTCTGATTCATCAACCCCACCGTCGAGGCTGTCGTTGGATCGACGACCGCATCGCGGGTGCATTTGTAGATCACATAGTCTTTTGCGCCGAACAAAAACCGCTGGGTCTGCCGGTAAATGTCCGGCTCGTGATCGCGAAGCCACACGATTTTAGCGAGTGGAAACGTACCGTCAAAATGGTTGCCCGTCACCTCGCGCATCGTCTCTACGCCAAGCGTCCGGGCGAGCTTGTTTGCCTCTTCCTCCGCACGTCCGTCGGAATAAAGGATCGCAGGATAAAGAGCTTTTCCGCTCTCATCGACAGGGATGCAATCCTGCATCTGGCCGCTGCAGACAAGACAGCGAACCTCGGCAGGATCGACACCTTCGCGCCACCACGTATTGGCGATTTGGACCGTTGCCTGCCACCATGATTCCGGGTCCTGCTCGATATGTCCCTCGCGATAGTCCGTCTCCACAGGTACGGTCACTTCGTGGTACAGCTCGCCTGCCGCATTCACCAGCACGCCTTTTACCGCTGTTGATCCGATATCAATTGAGGCTACATAGCCCTTGTTCATCCGGCTTCTCCCCCTCTTGCGCACGGCAGGTGCCCAGCTTCATTTCCGAGATCAACCGATACAAGTAATCGCGCTCCTGAAACTCGCACCGGGCCACCAGCGCCGAACCGACGACAGCGCCGTCATAGCCGCTTTTCATTACCTGGGCTACTTTTTCGGGACTGCGCAGGCCAAATCCTGCGACAATCATGCCGTCAAAAAGCTGGCGCGTGCGCACCAGCAGGCCGTCCAGATCGCCGAACTGGGAGAGCGGATCGCCTGTCGTGCCCGCGTACATTTGCGCATAAATCACAGCCGACTGCGATACCGCTGCCTGCAGCTCTTCATCGGACATCGCCGGATTGACGAAGCGGACCACGTCGACACCGTATGGCTCCATCTCGACGCAAATCTGGTTTTGTTCAGCCAACGGGCAGTCAGGCAGCACCAACGCATCGATCAGCCCTTCTTTGGCCAGCTCGAGATACAGCCCGCTATCCACAACATCCGTTTTGTAGCCCATCGCCCAAAGCGGGACCGTTGTCCGCGAGCGCAGGTCACGCCAAAACGGCAGGAGCCATTCGGAGGGATCGCCGTTTTCATGTGCACGCTGATGCCCGCGCTTGATGATTTCGCCATCCACATAAGGGTTGCGGCTCGGCACGCCGATTTCCAAAATATCGATGCCTGCGTCGACCGCCTCCGCCAGCCAATCCAACGAGTCGTGAGGGGTGGGGTCGCCTGCCACCAGATACCCCACCAGCACGCCTGCGCTGGAATTGACCGCCGCCTGATACACCTCGCGATCGCGTTTGTTTTGAAACCTCATCGCACACCACGCCCCAACCGCTGCAAAATGACGGCGGCGATGACGATGATTCCCGTGATGACATCCTGCATGAAAGACGGCACTTCCAAAATCGTCAAGCCATTTGCCAAAATGCCGATGATCGCCGCCCCGACAAACGTTCCCCAAATGTTGGGCACGCCTTCTTTAAAAGCGGTCATGCCGAGGAATGCTGCAGCGTACGACGGGAGAAACAGCCCGTTGCCGCCTGTCGGATGCGCGGAGCCGAGTCGCGAGGCCATCAGCACGCCGGTCAGCGCTGCCAGCATCGAGCAAAGCGCGAACGCTGCGTTTTTGTTCCATTTGACGTTGACCCCGGCGATTTGGGAAGCCGATTCGTTCCCGCCGATCGCATACAGCTTCCGTCCAAACGGCGTATGCGTCATGATATACCAGAACAACAGGGCGATGAGGATCATGATGATCGACAAGAGCGGAATGCTGCCCCATTCGGTTTGTCCGATATAGCGGAACGCGTCCGGAATGTTTTCGAATACCGTCGCACCGCCTGTCAGCCAGAAGGTGAACCCGCCAAGAATCGTCCCCATCGCCAGCGTTGTGATGAAAGAAAGCACACGGAACCGGGTTACAACCCATCCGTTGATATAGCCGATGATCAGCGCGGCAATAAGCGGTACCAAAAAGACGACCGCCATCGGATATCCTGCTACCGCCAGCTTGGCAGCAACGACGCCGCCCATGCTGGCCATCGCTCCGACGGACAGGTCGAACTCCCCGACCGCCATAACCAGCGTGGCACCGATTGCAATGATGACGAGAAAAGATATTTGCCTCGTAATGTTGATCGCATTGTCGATAGAGGCGAATGAATCCGGGCTCAGCACGCTAAACCCGATGATGATGAGTATGGCGGCGATAACCGTCCCATAGGTCCGGATGATTCTGAACGCATCCGTTTGCATGTTTTCCACATCCTTTTCCTCTTCGGGGTGATTAGTCCGTAGTCGCTGCGTTTTCCGGACGATAGCATAGGTGAAGGATTTGTTCTGCAGTCACCCCATCGTTCTCGACCGAGGCGATTGTTTTGCCGTCGTGCATGACGACGATCCGGTCTGCCACCTCAAGCACTTCCTGCAAATCGGAAGAAACGTAGACGACGCCGCAGCCTTCTTCGGCTTTTGCGCGAAGCAGGTTGTGGATTTCCGATCGTGTCATGACGTCGACCGCTTGTGTCGGCTCGTCGCACAAAAAGAGTCTGGGATTGGACAGCAGCGCTTTGGCAAAAACCACTTTTTGCTGATTGCCGCCGCTGAGCTGCGAAACGGTCTGTTCGGAACCGACCGCCTTCACCTTCATCGCCTCCATCCAGCCGCGAACCTCCTGTTTCTCCTGTTTTTCCGCAAGCCCGAACCATTTGGCATACTTTCCGATCACGGGGAGCGTCATGTTCTCGCGGATCGTCATCCCCATGATCAGCGCATCGTGACGGCGATCTTCCGGAATAAGCACGACCCCTTCGCGGATGGAAGCGGCGGGCGTGGGCGCGCTTATCGTTTTATCGTTAAGCTGGATTGAACCGCCGGAAAGGGGGCGGACACCGTAAATCGCCTCAAGCAATTCCGTGCGCCCCGCTCCTGCCAGACCGAAGATTCCGACGATCTCGCCTTCGCGCACGACTACATCCGCTTTTTTTACACGCCCGTCCGCCGTGCGCACATCCGCTACCTGCATGATGACCTGCCCCTGCCGCAGCTTTCGCTTTTCGGCGCCATGCTGCTTCATCTGGCCGTCTGTCATCAAGGAAATCAGCTGGTCTTTCGTCGTTTCCCGCGTCTGCGTCGTCGCAACCTTTTGCCCATTGCGCAGCACCGTGATTCGATCCGACAAGCGAAAAATCTCGTCCATCCGGTGGGAAACATAGAGGATCGCGGTCCCTTGCGCCTTCAGCCTGTCGATGAGCGCGAACAGCAGCTCCGCCTCATGATCGGTTAGCGATGCCGTCGGCTCATCGAGAATGAACAGCTTGCACGTGAGCATCATGGCGCGGAGGATTTCGAGCATCGTTCGTTCCGGCGGTGACATCTGCTGTGCGGTTTTGTTCAAATCCAGCTCGATGCCGAACTCCGCTTTCAACCGATCCCCTTTTTGCTTCATTTCGCGCCAATTGATCTTGGCGCGGCCCCAATCGGTCGGATAATGCTGGCCCAGGAACAAATTTTCATAGCCGGTAAAAGTCGGGACGAGCTGTCGATCCTGATGAAGAACATTGATGCCGAGATCGCGGGCATGACGCGGATGGCCGATGCTGACCTGCTGGTTTTCCCAGCGAATCTCGCCGCCATCCGGCGCGTACACACCCGTAATCATTTTGATAAACGTGGACTTGCCTGCCCCGTTCTCTCCCACTAACGCATGCACTT
Source organism: Brevibacillus fluminis (assembly GCF_052072235.1). Lineage (GTDB taxonomy): Bacteria > Bacillota > Bacilli > Brevibacillales > Brevibacillaceae > Brevibacillus_D > Brevibacillus_D fluminis_A. Next base: position 5,132,527 of record NZ_CM125436.1, read on the forward strand.
CTCCCGCCTTGATGTCGATGGAGACGCTGGAGAGTGCGACATGCGGCCCGAATTGCTTCAAAAGGGACACGGTCTCAAGTAAACTCATGCGAAATCCTCCCTACCTGCCTGCCACGTACGTGATTGCCGGCTTAGTTGGCGTTTTCTTTGGTGATCAAGGAAGCAGGCGCGTACATTTCGGTCTTTTCAACTTTTTCGCCCTTGAACACTTTATCGATTTGCTCGCTAACGATCTCAGCCATGCCCGGGAAGTTTTGCTTTACGGTCGCGACAAGTGGCGAACCTTTCTTAATCATGTCAATCGCCTGACTATTTCCGTCGATGCCTGTTACGATGATGTTCTTTCTGCCCGCTGCCTCGATCGCCTGCGCAGCGCCGATCGCCGGCTCATCCCAACCTGCCCAAACGGCCGTCACGGAACCTTCGTCCTTGTTCGCGAGCAAAATGTTTTCCATTTGCTGTCTGGCGCTTTCGATCGGACCTGGCACTTGCACTTGTTGCTCTTGCAGCACTTTTACATCCTTGTTCATTTTCAGTACGCCATCGAGCGTCTCACTGCGTTTCAGCACGCCTGGGTGGGCACGGTATGTCAGAACGACGAGATTGCCTTTGAAGCCAATCGTTTTCAACAGATAGTCGGAAATCATGGTGGACATTTGCGCGTTGTCGCTCGTTGCATTCATGACCATGCCATCAATGTAGCCGGAATCGCAGCCGAATACCGGAATTTGCTTTTCTTTCGCTTTGCCGATTTGCACCTTCAGTTGATTCGGGTCCGTACTGACCAAGACGATCGCGTCCGCCTTTTTGGCAATCATGTCTTCCATGCGGCTCGCCAGTTGCCCAACGTCGCCTTTGGTATCGACCACATTGGCTTTCCAGCCATGGGATTCCGCCTGTTTTTTGAGTGCCTCGACCATTTCATTCGTAGTAACAGATGAGAGATATGGAGTCAAAATCGCAATTGATTTTTCGGCTTTGGCCGCATCTGCGCCGCCTTCATTCTCAGCCTTGTTGCCGCATCCGGCCAACCCCATGACGACCATCAATGCAGTGAGAATCACGATGAACTTTTTCATGCTACTTCCTCCTGAATGTTCTCTTTTTTTATTATCATCAGCGCGATCCGGCCTCGTCAGGAAACCGGATGCGAGCGATGCCACTCCAAAACTGCCTTGGCTGTTGCCATATCGGTGATCAATACATCGATCCAGCGACCCCGCAGCGTCGCCGCGATGGCTGCCACCTTCTCTTCGCCGCTGGCGATGGCGATAATGTTGGGGATTTGGCGAAGCTCGGCTGCCGACAAGCCAATCATCCGCTGCTCGGCTTCATGAGCGATCGCTTCCCCTTTCTCATTGATGAACGTGGTGCAAAGGTTGCCGACCGCGCCCTGCTCCATCACAGCGCACATCTCTTCTTCCGTAAAAACGCCGGAACGAACGATCGTCGCATTCGGGGTCGGCTGGCCGATTCCCACAACCGCCACTTTGGCTTGCCGCGCCATCGCCAGCACGTCGCCGATCTCTTTTTCCTTGAGCAAAACTTCTTTGGCATCCGTGCTTCCGACAATCGCCGGCGCATTGAGGAACCAGTATTTGGCCTTGAGTCCTTCCCCCATCATGCGGGTGTTGGAATTGGCGTGCCAGGCGGAGCCTTCCGAGCCCCACCCGCCGACAAGCGGCACGAATTGCAGGTGCTTGCGCCCGGAGAAACGCATTTCCTCGGCAAGTGAGGCGATTGCGCGGCCTGCCATCACGCCGACGATGTCGTTTTCTTTCAGTACCGACTCCAAGAGGGTGGCCCCTGCTCGTCCCAAATGGAGGTCGACCATCCGCGCATCGGCATCGGAGGGCTGGATGACGATACAGTCATGGATGCCAAACGTTTCCGCAATCGCTTTTTCGTAGCGCTGCTCCTCGGAATACGGGTTGCGGATCGTGATCTGCACGATGCCCTCGGCTTTGGCTGCGCTGAGCATACGGCTGACCTGAGGGCGGGAAATGCCCAAGCGCGAGGCGATCTCCTGCTGGTTTAAGCCGTCGATATAATAAAGAGAGCTTACCTTCACCAGCAATCGGATTTTTTCATCATGGATGATGGACATGTTTGCGTATCTCTCCAATCTGAACAAATGTACATCGTTGATCTTTTGTTCAGATTGATTATAACAGTTACTGCCATCATTTTACAAGATGTAACAATTATCGTCATTATTGCGGTAAAGCGTTAGTGTGTTGGAAAAGATGGCTAGTCGGTTGCTATAGCGAGGGATTTTTGAAAAAAGTGGCGCTCCGCTCTGACGATGCCTGCTGGGGGTCGGGGGTGGATGGCATCGCCAAGGCTGCGCGCCACTTTTTTCAAAAATCCTTGCGGTGCTTCTGTTGCGGTTAGCCAGCTTTTCTATTTGGGGGATGAAAAAAAAGAAAAACCAGCCATTCAAAGCTGGTTTTTTCCCAGTTGATTCAGTAGTTTCGTAAGTCCTCTATAAATTTCCACGATCTCCTCCAGCTTCATTCTCACCAAACCGCTTGAGGATGGGGCGACGAATTCGATAGTGCCGGGGACGACCGGGGTTGCTTGCATGCCCCAGGGGATGTCTTTTTTGCCGCTGTATTGCTCGTAGACGCCTTTGCCGACGAAGCAGACGATTTGGGGGCGGTAGGTTTCGATCTTTGCCTTTAGCTGCCGCCTGCCTTCTGCGTACTCTTCCTTGGTGATGTCTGCCGCACTCTGTGTCGGTCGGGAGACGATGTTGGTGAAGCCGTAGCCCAACTTGAGCAGGTCGCCGTCCTCTTCCGTGCGGTACAGGCGCGGCGTCAGTCCCGACTGGTGGAGAATTTTCCAGAACCGGTTGTGCGGGTTGGCGTAGTGGTGGCCGCTTTCGCCCGATTTCAGGCTCGGATTAAACCCGACGAACAAGATGCGCAGCCCCTCGGACAGATGATCCGGAATCCCGGTGGTTTGCATCCTGCCCCTCCTTTCACACTTGATTGCCGATCAAATTTGCTCCGCATGGCTCACCTTTTTGAACTGCACGTCCTCCAAGGCGCGAAAATGAGCCTGACCGCACGTAATTTTGAGATTTTCGCTGTCGCGCAGCTGGTCCGCCTTGAGCGTCGCTTTCGTTTCCGCCACGAGATACAGCTTGGCCTCTTCCCCGCTCTCGCGTTTGACCACCGCCCAGTCGGGATTGTATGTTCCCAGCGGCGTATCCACCTTAAACCAGCGCGGCAGCTTGAGAAAGAAAGAAACGTCTTCACGGGCGTCCAGCTCGAGCGCAAACTGCTTTTCCACCTCGGAGTCGCACTCGACCGCATCGTAAAGCGAGTGCTTCACATCGATCGCGCGCGTGAGGTAGCTGCTGATTTCATTTTGTTCAAACAAAAGCATCTCGTATTCGCTGCCATTGATCCGTTCGTATTTGACCCCGGCCACCATCAGTCTGGTCATCGCGGCGCGTATTTCCCGTGCCGTCTGATCGAGGAATTGCTGCGGATTGACCAGCGCATCGGCCAGACGCCCCGACTGAATCAAAATATCGGCGATCGTGCGGCGCGTCAGCTCCGTCTCCCGCTGCAAATAGCCGATCAGATCGGGAACCGCTACCGGTCTGGCTATTTCCGGCTCGATCCGCTGCTCTCGCGCGGCCAGCATCTGCGTGACGACACCGTGCTCCGTCACCTCGACGCTGTGCCGCTGCGTGCGAATGCGCGGGGCTGTTATCGGCGGCATCTGCCTGATCGCTTCCCCCGCTTGCCGAATCAATGCTTCTGTCTCATACTCCACGCGATAGCGGGTCCGCTGCTTGATCCGCTCCCACAAAGCGAGGAAGTCCTGATTGCTGCGCCATTTGGACACAAGGCGAAGCTGCTTGCGCTGCCGCTTGTTGTCCAGCCGCTCGCGCGAAAACGTCACCCCGCACTCCTCCTCGATCTCGCGCTGCAAACCGGCGGCGAAATCCTCGTAGCTTTCGTTGGCGATGACCGTCAGCCGGTTGATGCTGCTGTCAAAAACGCGGTTGCCCGTCTCATCCACCGGCAAACGCAAGCCGCGCCCGATTTCCTGCCGTTTTTTCAGCTCGGAGCGGGTTTCGTTCAGCGTGCAAATCTGGAACACGTTCGGGTTGTCCCAGCCCTCGCGCAGCGCGGAATGGCTGAAAATGAAGCGGAGCGGCTCGGAGCGCGAAAGCAGCCGTTCCTTGTCGCGCATGATCAGCTCGTACGCATCGTCGTCCGCCTTCGTATTTCCTTTCGTATCTTTGGCCTTGCCGCGCGCATCGGTTGCAAAATAGCCGTTGTGCACCAGATTTTCATCCGGCAGCTGCAGCGTAGCATAGCGCGGCTTTTCGCGCAGCTCGCGGTAAGCTTCCAGGAACCACCTTCTGATCTTCCCGTCTTCATCGGCATAATGCGCCACCTTGTCGATAAAAAACAGCGAAAGCACCTTGAGCCTTCTCCCCTCCGGCAAAAGCTCCTGAATGCGCAGCTCCTTTTCCAGATGCTCCTTGACCGTCTCGCGAATCTGGGCGCGCATCAGCTCATCCGTGCGCCCGCCATACTCTTGTCCGCATTGGATGCGGCGGCCGTTGGCAAACGTGACGGTCCTGGTTGCGTAGTCGATCTGATCGACCACATACCCGCGATACTGCTCCCGTTCGCCTGACAGCTGATGGAGGTCTGTCCCCGTTTTGCTGATCGTGACCAGCTTTCTCTCAGGCCCGCCGCTTTTTTGCACATCGATCAGCAGCTTGGCGACCAGCTTGCCGTTTGCCGCCTCCACCGAGTCGAGCCGCATGTACGGCTGGTTGAAATCCGGATCATCCAGCACCGAGTCCACCTCGATCCGTTTGACCAGCTTCCAGTCGTACGCTTTTACCGGATCGAGGCGGTACAGCAGGTTGTACAGGTTCCGGTGGGTCGCCGAGTAGCGCAGCGTGCAAAGCGGCTCAAGGCTGTTGATCGCCGCTTTCGCTTGCGCCGACTCCATGTTTTGCGGCTCGTCGATGATCACGATCGGTCGCGTCGCCTGGATGAACTCGATCGGCTTTCGGCCGGACAAGCGGTCGTTTTCCTTGTGAATGATGTTGTTTTCCTTTTTGTTGAACGCATCGATATTGATCACCATGATCTGCAGCTTGTCGGCATGGGCAAACTGGCGCAGCGACGAGATGCGCTTGGAATCGTAGACATGGTAGTCATAAGGCTGATTTTCATAGAGCGCGTGAAAATGCTCGCGGGTCAGCTGCAAATTTTTCAGCACCCCTTCGCGGATCGCCACGCTCGGGACAACGATAATGAATTTGGTAAAGCCGTATTTTCGCTGCAGCTCCATGATCGTCCGCAAATAGACATAGGTTTTGCCTGTGCCCGTCTCCATATCGATGGAAAAATGCATGCCATCCAGCGTTTCCGCTGCCGGCAGCCCGTTTCTCGCCTGAATGCGCTGCACATTGGCGAGAATGCTTGCCTCATCGATCGCCAGCTGGTTGCCATACCCGCATTCGGACAGCATCCCGCTTGCCAGCGCGTCAAGATTCACCTCGTAGTTCCCCCGGGATAGCGGCTGCCCGTCAAACAGGTCAACCGCCGCCTGGATCGCATCCAGCTGGTGCTGCTGCTGACTGTCGAATTGTAGTTTCATGTTCGTCACTCCTACACGGTGCGAAACGCGATGCCGTGCGATTTCATTTCGAGCGCGGCATTGGTTTTGAGCGAATCGTTCCCGCCGAACGCTTCATCCAGGCAGATGACCTGCGCCGGCTTGCGCGCGATGATCGCACCCACCTGCTCGCTTCCGATCTCAGACTCCACATACACGAGCAGCTCGCCTTCCCCGATCACATGGATCGTTTTGCCGCCGACCGTCTCCGTGCAGATCGGCGCGGTAAGCTCGATGCCCGCTTTCAGCAAAATCTCGTAAAGCATGTCCTCCGCCGTGCGATCTGCGACGACATGGTCGGCAAAAAGCCGTAACTGATCGGCCAGCTCCGCTTCGGTCTGCGCAGCTTTGGCGCTGTCCCAAATTTTGAAATTGGAGGACGCCAGCGAAAACGCTTTGAAGCCGCGGTCCTGCCCCGCTCCGCCATCCTCTTGATCCATCATGGCCGCAGCGCGGCGCAGCCGTTCTCTGGTAATCGCCGAAATCGTGGCAAAATCATCCCGCCCCGTGGCTTCCGGCAGCTGCACCAAAATAAAGCGGCGATTGCCGCCATCCTGTTTGTTCATCGCCATGACCGCATGCCCCGTGGTACCCGAGCCGGCAAAAAAGTCGAGGATCAGATCATCCTTGCCGACACTGAAGCCGAGCAGATGGCTGATCAGCGAAACCGGCTTGGGATTGGGAAAAAGCTCCTGCCGGAACAGCTGCAGCAGTTCATTGCTTCCGTCGCTCGTCGTCCCCTGCTGTGTCAGCACGGACTCCTCCAGGAAGAGGCTGCGCGGCTTTTTCCCTTCCGGCAGCCGCTGCTTGAATTGAACCGACCAGCCGTTGTGCGTCTGTACGAACCGTACCTCGCCTTTGGCCAAATCATCGCGGAAGCGCGCTTCCGAACGCAGCCAGCTGATCGGCTGGCCCAACTCGTCATGCGAAAGCACCGTCCCGTCCGGACACTCGATCGGATAATACTGCTTGCCTGATTTTCGCTTGAACGTATCCCAATAATACCGGCCCTGCTCGTCTTCCTCGCGATAGCGGGCCAAATATTCCGGCTTGTACGGCTCGAACAGCTCATGCAGTGCTGCTTCGTTTTTGGCGTACATGACGATATACTCATGTTCCACTGCAACGTACTTGGAATCGTTGCCGCCGCCTTTTTTCTTCTGCCAGACGAAATCGGCCACATGGTTCTCCTCGCCGAAAATCTCGTCGCACAAAAGGCGCAGCTTGGCGTGTTCGATCTCGTCGATGCTGATGAAAATAACGCCGTCATCGGTCAGCAGATTGCGCGCCAAAAACAGGCGCGGGTACATCATGGAAAGCCAGTTGGAGTGATAGCGTCCGCTTTTGTCCGCGCGGGCGGCAAGCGGGTTTCCCTCTTCGTCAGCTTGTCCGGTATAGCGCAAATAGTCTCGCAAACTATCGCGATAGTTGTCCGTGTAGATGAAGTCATTGCCTGTATTGTAAGGCGGATCGATATAGATCATCTTGACTTTGCCGTAATAGCTTTTTTGCAGCAGCTTCAAGACTTCCAGATTGTCGCCTTCGATGACCAGATTTTTTGTCGTATCAAACCGAAGCGACTGATCCGGATGAGGCAACAGCGTCGCCACGCTAGGGATCTGGAGCGTCCGGACCGCATCCTTTTTGCCGGCCCAGCCAAGCCCGTAGCGCTCGGCACCCGCCTCACCCTGTTCTCCTGCAAGCTGCATCAGCCTCTCCCAATCGATCCGGCCTTCGCTTACCGCCTCGGGAAACAGCTCCTTGAGCTGTGCAATGCGGCTCGCCAAAACCTCTCCTGCGGATAGCTGCAATCGATCGACCATGTTTTCAAACACTCCTTCTTCTGCCGTTCGCTATCTTTCATGTTACCATACGCGAGCCTTGTGTTTTTCGCAAAGTGCGGTTTGCAATGTCAATCTGGGTGAGGACCACCGGTTTTGCAGCGACAGCCGGGCAAAAGGCTTTCCGATCTTCTCGGGGAGCAACTGGCATTTCGCAGCCATCTGGCGGAAAAACGCTGCGGGACAAACGCGCCAAAATGGCACCGCATCCGGCCGATCTCACATCATTCATCAACGGCTCGAAAAAATAAGTGCGTACAAACGTTCTCTTTTTTCCTCTTTTCATGCTATCATAGTCAAGATCGTTTTTAAGAAAAACTTCTTTCAGAAGCCCTTTCAAGAAGCAGGTCCTTCAATCTGTGGAAGTTTTTCTTCCGCTCCAGAATTTATAAGCGCAAGCACTTATAAATTCTTATCTGTACAAGCGAAAAGCGCGATGAATCCGTTCGGAAGGAGGAACACATGTGAACAAATCCGGTCATTTGGCGCTTGGGGTCGCATTGGGCAGCGCCTATCTCAGCCTGGCCCCGCTTGCTTCGACGCTTACTTTGGCGGGCTTTGGCATCGGCGTCGCGGCGGTTGGAATCGGCTCGCTCGCACCCGACATCGATCACAAAACGTCGACCGCGAGCAAAGTGATCAGTCCCTTTTCGCCCCAAACAAGGCGGTCGCTCAAATCAGCCGCAGGCGTGCTCGCGCTGATCGGCGCTTTGCTGCTGGCCGTCTTTTTGAATCGGCGCTTCGGGATCGGCATCCCGTTTGAACAAGCCGTGATCTCGCTGCCGGATGGACTGATCGGCAGCTTTCCTTTTTGGCTTGCGGCAAGTGTGTTTTGCCTCTTGCTGACCAAGATCAGAGATTTGGTGCTGTTTGGTGTCGGCGCTTTTGTCCTGTACGCCTGGTATGCCTATCAACTGCATTGGTTTTTCGCCTTTTTGGGCGGGGCGCTGTTTATTTTGCCGCTGGTCCGGCATCGCGGGGTCATTCACACGCCTGAATTCGCCATCTGCCTGACGCTCGGCCTTTGGTCGGTCGCATCCGGCGGTTCGGCATTCGTCTATGCCAGCGCGCTCGGTTTCATCATCGGCTGGTGGTCACATCTGGTCGGCGATTTGTTCGGCCAGGAAGGCATTCACTCGCTGGTGGTCCCGCGCCTGCGCGTCGCCCTTCACCTGTTTCGCAACGGCGGTCCTATGGAAAAGCTCATCACGCGCTTTTGCTGGGTATGCAGCACAGCGATCTGGGTGATATATGTGGTGATGAAATCGCAATGGGTGATTCACGCGGTCTGGCAGCTCGTCCGCTAAATCCGCTCAAAAAGAAAAAGCATTGCCGCAAGCGAATCCATTTCATCGGATTGCCCATGCAGCAATGCTTTTTCGCATGTTCTGTGTTTACTGTTCGCCGCGATACAGCTTGAAGCCCACGTCATCCACGGCTTTGACCTGTTGGCTGGAACGCCCGAACAGATTGCGTTTTACCGGAAAATATTTTTTGATATGCTGCACGTCCAGCAAAACCTCATTTCGCGCCATCGGTGCCTGCCACCTCCTTCGTCTCCTGGATGCCAAGCCAGCGGCGTGTATCGTGATCGGTGCCAGCCTCCGCAAAGCGCGGCAGCTCCTGGCGGCATTTCTCCATCACATGCGGGCAGCGATCCGCAAACGGGCACCCTGGCAGCGGAATCAGCAAATTGGGCGGCGTTCCCTCGATCGGCGTCAGCCGCTCCTTCTCGCTGCCGTTTGCTTTCGGCAGCAATTTCAGCAAGCCTTGCGTGTAGGGATGCTGCGGGCGATAAAAAATGTCATCGACCGGTCCTTTTTCCATCACCATGCCGCCGTACATCACGATCACGCGGCTGCAAATTTGCGCGACCACGCCCAAATCGTGCGTGATCAGCATGATCGCCGTGTTCGTCTTGGCGCTCAGCTCTTTCATCAGATCGAGGATTTGCGCCTGGATCGTCACATCGAGTGCGGTCGTCGGCTCGCCTGCGATCAACAGCTCCGGTTCACAGGAAAGCGCCATGGCGATCAGCGCCCGCTGCCGCAATCAGCCGCAAAATCGATTTGGCCATCACGCTTTTGCCGCTGCCCGATTCGCCGACGATTCCGACGATTTCAACCCTTTTTGATGGCAAAGGAAACCCCGCGCACCGACTGCACCTGTCCCGCCCGGGTAAAGAAAGACGTTTTCAAGTCGGTGACTTCTACGATCGTTTCGTTCATGCGTTTCACTCCCAGCTTGTTGGAATCCCGTGTGGCATTCGTTGCGTTAACGCTCGTTCACCTTCGGGTCAAAGGCGACGCGGAACACATCGCCGAGCACATTGAAGCAGAGCACCGTCAGTTTTTTGTGAAGGCTGCTGCGGAAGTGGGGGCTTCGCGGAAAAAAGCGGTGCTCCGCTCTGACGATGCCTGCTGGGGGTCGTGGTGAACGGCTCCGGCGAAAAAAACGGAAACTGCGCCCCAAAGCCACACGCTGCGCGGCGGGAGCATTTCAAAGATGCTATGTGGCGCAAAAACGTTTCCGCTTTTTTCGCCAGAGCCTAGCGGGCATCGCCAAGGCTGCGCTCCGCTTTTTTCCGCGAAGCCCTGGGCTGCACAGCAGTCGGGGGATTGGGATTTAGGGTGAAAAAAGAAAAAAAAAAGAAACGGAAATTAGTTAGGTGATTTTTTACATTTTTGTTTTATGCAAATAAATAAATCCGATGAATTTACTTTAATTTCTCGTAAGAATGGGACAAAATTGCTTGGTCTTTCCGCTTGAAAAAAACTGCCCCGCCCGCTTACTCGTGATACAATGATCGGTAAGTGAGGTGTGCGGCAATGGAAAAGGATCTTATGAATGAAGTGTTGTTAGAATTGAGAGCAATCCGAACGGATGTAAGTGACTTGAAGGCTGGACAGGAACGTTTGGAAACAAGGGTCGGTACTATAGAGACAAGGCTGGGAAACTTGGAAACAGGGCAAAGCCGGTTGGAGGCTCGACAAGAAAACCTTGAATCCGGACTGGGACGTTTGGAAACCCGGCAAGGCAACCTTGAAGCCGGACTAGGACGATTGGAAGCCCGACAAGGCAACCTTGAAGCCGCTCAGAGCCGATTGGAAGCCCGACAGGAAAACCTCGAAGCCGGACTGGGACGTTTGGAAGCCCGACAAGGCAACCTTGAAGCCGCTCAGAGCCGATTGGAAGCCCGACAAGGCAACCTCGAAGCTGCTCAGAGCCGATTGGAAGCCCGACAGGAAAGCCTCGAAGCCGGACTGGGACGTTTGGAAGCCCGACAAGGCAACCTCGAAGCTGCTCAGAGCCGATTGGAAGCGCGGCAGGAAAACCTTGAAGCCGGACTGGGACGTTTGGAAGCCCGACAAGGCAACCTCGAAGCCGGACAGGAACGTTTGGAAGCCCGACAAGGCAACCTTGAAGCCGCTCAGAGCCGATTGGAGGCACTGCAAGTAAATCAGGATGCCAGACTCGAACGACTTGAAAAAGGTCAGGCGTCCATTCTGGATGCCATTGAACGTTTGGAAGCTAGTCAACCAAAAGACATTCTTGCCATCTTGGAGCGGATCGATAAAAAAATCGACCGGCAAGACGATGAAATAGCTGTTCTCAATAAGCGCGTTTTCAAGATCGAAACCGAGTTGGAGCGGTTGGGCCGACAATAAATAGAGTTGTTGATTTCATTTCGTACAAAAAAGGTTAGAGGCCGTATTGGTCCCTAACCTTTTTCCTTACTATCGTCCCACACCATCTTGTTCCGCTACTTCTGCTTGCGCTGTTTCGCAGCCAGCAACCGGTTGAACGCTTCACCCGCCTGCCCCTGCGAGGCGCCCTGTTGCGGCTTGCGGTCGCTGGACGCCGTCGGTTGTTTTGCAGCAGATGCAGGCGCAGCTTCTTTTGGCGCTGCCGAAGCTGCTTGCCGCGCCCCCTCCTGCTGCTTGCGCATGCCTGCCAGCGCTGCGCCTCTTCCTGCTGTCGTCTTCGGCTCTGCGGCAGCAGCGGCGGCCCGTCCTCCCACCTGCTCGTCCCGCGTTCGCCGCTTCACCCCGCCCAGACGTTCCAGGACGGCGCCTCCTTCCGTAACAGGAGGTGCCGCGGCAACCTCTGTCTGGCGCAATCGGAGCAATCCGGCCAAACGCTGCCAGAATCGATCCGGCAGCTGCAAACGGCGTCCTGCTACATCCACCGGCCACAGCAACGCAGCGAGCATCAGCAGCCATTCCGTAATCGGTTGTTTTTCCCACTTGGCCGGAAGCTTGCCAGCAAACACATCCCGAGGATCGCCGATCAAGGTTCCGCCGGTTGCCGCAAGCCATTCCTTCAGCCGCTGCCCGCCGTCCTGCGGCAGACCGAACTCCGGCGAATAGGAGACGGTCAGTCCGGTCGTCTGGCTGGCGATCGCCTTTCCGCTGCTTTTTTCCACGATCTGAATGAGATAGCTGCCCGGATCGCCAATCTCAAAGCTTCCTTGCAGCTCATTCGGCCCTGTCGGCTGCACGCGGATGGCTTGCCGCTTCATTTGCGCGTCAAGCACCACCGCTTCCAGCTCTTGCGGCAATGGCGCGCCTTTTGGCAGCGTAACGGTCAGCTTGCCCGTCGTCCCGTCCAGCTGTGTCTCAGTCCGCCATTGCCCTTCGTTGATTTGCGGCAGCGTCCAGGCGACGATCTCGTTCCACAGGCGGCTGTTGCCCGCCCAGTTCACCCAATCGGGCGCCCATTTGCCATCAAGGTCGCTCGTCCAGGCGACAGCGCGGCCCAATCCATACTGCCAGCGTGCCAGAATTGGGTCGTCGTCTTGGCTCACCAGCGCTTGTTCTGCTGTCTGCTTCGCTGTCGTCGCTACATAGGCGCGCAGCGGCGGCAGCCCTTGGCGCAGCGGCGCCCAGTCGCTCGCTCCGGCGAGCGCGGGCACCTGCGGCTGCTCCACGATAAAGGTGCGGCTGGCCAACGCCGTCTCTTTGCTGAAAATCTTCGGAATGGAAGCTGGATCGGTCGACAAATAATAGCGCCCTTTCCCCCACTGTGCGATATCTTCCAAAAGCGTCGTATCCGCATCGTCCCCGACCGCAACCGTCGTCACGGTGATATTTTCCCCTGTCATCTGCTGAAGCAGGCCCACATAGTCGTCATCCCGGCCGGATTGGCCGTCTGTCAAAAGGATGATATGTTTTCGCTGCGCCTTCATTTTCTTGATCTCATCGTACGCCATCTGCAATGCGGGGAAAATGTCCGTCCCGCCATCGGCATAAATGCTCCCGATCTTTTGGCGAATGGCTTGCGTGTCCTTGACTTGCTGCGGCTCGACGACGGTCCACGGCGACCCGTCGAACGCGATCACGCCGATCTGGTCCTTTTCGGTCAGCATCTCGGTCGCACGGATCGCCGCCTCTTTCGCCAGCTCCATCTTGTCCGCGCCCCGGCCGTCGCCGGACATGCTGCCTGACTTGTCGATCACCAGCTCCAGTCCGAGGGAAGGCTGCTGCTCTTTGCCGCGCAAATCCATGTACACCGGCAGCGCCTCTTCAATCGGCGTGTGAAACCAGCCGCCCATGCCAAATGAGTCCTGTCCGCCTGTCATGATCAGGCCAAGTCCCAGATCGCGGACAGCGGTGCGAATGCGCTCCATGTCGTCATCGCCGATCTTGGTCGCATCCACATTGGCGAGCACGACTCCGGCATACTGCTTGTAATCGTCCAGCTCCTTTGGCAGCAAGGCCGGATCTTTCACGACTGCCTGAATGCTTCCGGCCTGCAAGGCATTGACCAGATTACGTGCGGCCCCAGGCTGCCCTTCGACGATCAAAAGGGATGGAGAGCCCGCGACCTGCGAAAATGCGTGCGCCTGGTTGTTGACTTTCAGCGTATCCCGCTCGGCCTCGATTTCCACCCGATAGCGGTGAAAGCCTTTGTCGACCGCTTTTTGCGCAAAAACAAAGCGGTTTTTGCCTTTTTCCACCTGCACCGTTTGTTTGCCCGCTTCGCGGTTTCCCTCGTACAGGCGCAGGGTCGCCTTGGTCGCCACAGTGCTGTCGACATCCACCTTGATCGGGAACTCCTCCCCGGCATACAGGCGGTCCGGCACCTGTACGGACGAGACCAGCACCTCATCGCCCTGCGGCTGCTGCAAAAGCACCGCTTCCCACGCGATGCCACGCTCCGCCGCAAGCTTGGCTTCTTTCTCCACATCGCCGCCGGTAGCCAGCCCATCGGTCACCAGCACAATTTTGCCCCGTGCCTGGCTTGGAATCATCCCCGCTGCCAGCCGAATGCCATCTGCCAGATTGGTGGCATTGCGATTGACCTGCACGCCGAGCGCCTGCAGCTCATCTTTTGTCGTGAGCGGCTGGTCGACCGCCGCATCGCCACCTACTGCCACGACGCCATACAGATCCTCGCTTCGCTTTTGCTTGACGGCCTCGGCCAAAAACGCGGTGGCGCGGCTGTCATCCTTCATCGAAGCCGAGCGGTCGATGACGAACACCACCGTTTCCGCCTTTACCGGATGGACGAGCTGCGTACCTGCCACCGCCAGTATCAGCAGGCAAAACATCGCGGTACGCACGCACGCGATCCAGATCCGCCTTGCCTGCGCCATCCGCTTCTGCTGCCGCCACCAGTGATAGACCATGTACAGCGCAGGCAACAGCAGCAGTAAAAGATACGGTTGTTGAAAGCTAATACCCACGCTGATACACCCTCCATTCCGCAAAAACCGCCAGCAACGCCAATGCCGCCAGCCAAGTAGCCAGCTCCCTGCTGCCAGCCGTCGTGGCGGCAGACTGTGCCGCATCGCCCTTTTGCCCGCCAGAGGCAGCGGAAGCCACACTCATCACCCGTGGAGTAATATCCGATTCTGCCAAGGCTGGACGCACGGAGAAATAGCGCCCCTGCCTGGCTCCACCCACTTCCTCTTCCAACCGGTACAGCCCCGCTTGCTGCGGCACTTGCAACAACCACGAGCTTCCTTCTGCCGCGATCTTCTCCTGGCTGCCATCCGGTAATACGAGCGTCCGCGAAGATGCGCCCGGTGTCAGCGGGATCGTCACCGCTTCCCCCGGCTGGGCGCCGGTAATCGGCGACGACTGCTTTGGCAGCAGCCACGAAAGCGCGTTTTGCATAAAGATCGGAAACGCGGGGCGCAGCGGAAAATCGGAGTCATGCAGATCAAAGGAAACGATGACCGCACGCTGGTTGTTGATGGTTCCGCTGCGCACGAGGTCGATTTCGCCCGATTTCACCAGGCTGTGCATGCCCGGCATCTCGCCCAGTGCCGCAGCCTGCGCCACGTGCACATCTTTCCAGTCGACATACTTGAGGAGCGGTTCGTCTGGCGCTGCCTGTGCTTCATGCGTAAGCTCCCGCTCGCCGAGAACCGGCAGCCATGCCGTCTTGCGCTGCGGACCGATCAGCATGACGTTTCCCGGAGGCAGCACATCAGGCACCACCCGATCGAATATCCACAGATCGGCTGCCCCGTCCGCCTTGGTCGGCAGCTTGTCCATCGTCTCCACCGATAACAAGTTCCCTGTCTTCAGCACTTGGCTCAAAAAGCGGTTGCCCTCCGGTGACACCAGCACAGCTCTCGCCTTTTGCGCTGCAAACGGGACGCTCCATGCCTCATTGTCCTGCGCCAGGCCATCGCCATCCACGCTGATGACCGCGCGATACGCGGGGCCAGGCGGAAGGGAGTGGAACGGAAGCGAACGACTGTCGTTCGGCTCCACGCTGAAATCGCTTGTCTCGACCAGCTGGCCCTCCCCATCATAGATGGTCGCCTTGCCCGTTTTGGCCTTCTTTCCATAGTTGTCGATGCGGAGCAGTCCGTCGGTTCCTTGTTCGCCGGGCTGCGTGACAAACGCCCCGATCGCGCTGTTTTCATCGGTGCGGCCCTCCTGTACAAAGCGAAACGAGCTGCCGGCTGTACCCGCATCCATTCCCGTGATCCGCTCGGACCCGCCGTCACCATACCAAATGATCCCGCTGCCCGCTTCGGTTGCCGCGATTGCCTGCGCCAGCGAAAGCGCCGCGCGCAAATCGGACGTGCCCAGCGTGGCTGCGAGCGAATCGAGCTTGCCCAGCAGCGCAGCCTTGTCGCTGCTTTTGGCTAGCAGAACCTGCGGCTCGCGGCCGGCCGCCAGCAAAGTCACCGTCTGCTTGGCACCCATAGTTTCAATCAGCTTTCTCGCTCCTGCCTTTGCTAGCTCGATCCGCGTCGCATCGCCTTCGCGAGTCAGCATGCTTGCCGACACATCGATGACCAGCACGGTATGGTCGGTGACCGCCCCCTCAGCCGGAATCGCCGGCCGGATCAGCGCCAGCACCAGCAACAGCGCTGCCAAGAGCTGCAAAAAAAGCAGCAGGCTGCGTCGCAGCTTTTGCCACGGCCGCGTGACTTCCCAGTTTTGCAGCGTCTTTTGCCAGAGCAGCGTGCTCGACACTTCCTGATCCTCATACTTGCGCTTGAGCAGATACAGGGCAAGAATCACCGGGATGATCGCCAAAAATCCCAGGTTGCCTAAAGCCATCCACTGCATGATCGCCGCTTCCTCCCCTCTATCGAATCAAGCCTGCCTGCCGGAAAATCCCGAACACGATCTGCTCGGGCGACTGCTCCGCTTCTACGCTGACATACGCGATGCCGCGCCCGAACGCAAAGGCGGACAGCTGTGCCTGATAGGCGCTCAATGTTTTCGCGTACTCCTCGATCATGACCGGGGAAAACGCGATCTCCTTGGCGCTCCCCGTCTCGCTGTCGAGCAGCCGCAGCTCCCCTTGGTACGCGGGATTCCGCTCTTCCTCCGCCAACACCTGCACCAAAATCACTTCCTGCCTCGCCGCCTGCACGAATGCGACGCCATTCTCATACCCGTTTTCATAGAGAAAATCGGAGAGAATGATCGAGACGCCCGGTTTGCCCGACACGGCTTGACCAGAGCGCAGCGCTGCATTCAAATCGCCTGCGCCGCCCGGCTCGATCGATTCGAGGAACGAAAACAGCTGCGCCGCCTTCGCTTTGCCCTGCAATCGCGTCATCGCCCCGCGGAGCGACTGGTCAAACGCATACACCGATACGTAATCGAGGTGGCACAGCGACAAATACCCGAGCGCTGCTGCAAGTTGCTTCGAACGGTGCAGCTTGCTCGGCTGCCCGTAGCCCATGGAGCGGCTGCAATCGAGATAGATCGAGACGTGCAGCTCCTGCTCGTCCAAAAACCGCTTGACGAACAGCTTCCCCGACCGTCCATACGCATTCCAGTCAAGCTGCCGCAAATCGTCGCCCGGCGCATACGCCCGATAATCGGCGAACTCGAGCGAGCTGCCTAGCTGCTTGGAGCGGCGCTTGCCCGCATGCGCGCCGCTCGCCAGACGCCGGGTCGTCATCTGCATCCGTTCGAGCCGCTGCAGCCACGCGGAATCCAGAAGCCCGCTCATGACCGTTCCTTCCCGAGCGCATCGAGAATATCGCGGATGATCCGGTCAGGACGCACCCCGCCCGCTTCCCCTTCAAAATTGAGGAAAATCCGGTGGCGCAACGCAGGCAGCGCGACCGCATCGATGTCTTCATACGCCACGTTGTACCTTCCCGCCAGGAACGCCCGCACTTTTGCCAGCGACACCAATGCCTGCACGCCGCGCGGTCCCGCCCCGGCGCGTACATACTGCTTCACCGGGCCGATCGCCGTATCGCCCGGATGCGTCGCCACCAGCAGCCGGACGGCATATCGCAGCACCGGGTCCGCAATCAAAATGTCGCGCGCATTTTTTTGGATCTCGATGATTTCCGCGCCGCTCGCCACTTTTTCCACCGGCGCATTCGGCGCCATCGTCGTGCGCAGCACAATTTCACGCAGTTCCTCCTCGGACGGGAACGGCACTTCGATTTTGAGCAGGAAGCGGTCCATCTGCGCCTCCGGCAGCGGATACGTGCCTTCCTGCTCCAGCGGGTTTTGCGTCGCCAGCACGAAAAACGGCTGCGGCAGCTCGCGCGTCACGCCCCCGGCTGACACCGTGCGCTCCTGCATCGCCTCCAGCATCGCGCTCTGTGTTTTCGGAGTCGCCCGGTTGATCTCATCGGCGAGCACCACTTGGGCAAAGACAGGACCCGGCTGAAACGAAAAATATTGCTTCCCCGTTTCATCGACCCGCAAAATATTTGTGCCCGTAATGTCTGCCGGCATCAAATCCGGCGTGAACTGAATGCGTGAAAACGAAAGCTCGAACGCTTGCGCCATCGTTTTGACGAGCAATGTTTTGCCAAGGCCCGGCACCCCTTCAAGCAAGGCATGCCCGCCGGCAAAAACCGCCCACAGCATCTGTTCGATTACATCCTTTTGCCCGACCAGCACTTTGCCGATCTCCTGCCGCACCCGTTCAACCCGGTCGAGACATTGCTCCACTGTCTGCTCCATGTTCACATCTCCCTACGGTTCAATGTTGCTGAAATAATCTTTGACAATATCCTGATAGTCGCCGGGGATGCTCCCTTTTTCCATGCTCTCCCGGGCAAACTGTGCATACTGCTGGTAAACCTCCTGATAAGGTCGGGCTGTGCCAGCCGATACTTGTGTACTGCCGCTCTGACGCGTATCGGATGGACCTTCGCCAAGCGGTCCGCCTACCGTTTCCGTCGGTCCGCCCTGTGTCGTAATCCGCTCGGACGGGACTGAAACGAACTCATGGCTGCCGTCGCCAAGCCCGGCCCCGCTGCCTTTTCCGCTGCCGGAGCCTTGGCCGTTGCCACTCCCTTGGCCATTGCCACTCCCTTGCCCTGCGCCTTGTCCATTGCCGTTTCCCTGGCCCTTTCCATTGCCTTGGCCCTGTCCTGTACCTTGGCCATTTGCCTGACTTCCGGATGGGTTGTTCCCTGTCCCCTGCGCTGCTGTTCCGCTCTGTCCGGAGGTGCCAGCTTGCCCGCCCGGCTGTCCGGTTGAAGTGCCGCTTGGCCCCGCCATCGCCGGAACAGCTGCTTGGCCGGTTCCCCCCGCAGTTGCGGCACCAGTCGCCCCGCTGCCCGCCTGTGCGTTCGCGGCTGCCGCCAGCAATTGCTGCGACTGCTGCAACGCTGCCATCGTCTGGGCCGCGAATTGCATGGCCTGCTGCGATTGGGCGATTTGCTGCAGCGCTTCCTTCATCGCCTGGCTGAGCTGTTCGGCCGCTTGCGGGTTATTCGCGGCGCTCGCCTGCTTCAACAGCTCCATCATCTTTTCCAGTTCCTTCTGATCTGCGGCTGCGGCCGTTTTCGCCAGCGCTTCCGCTTCTTTTTGCAGCTCGCGAGCGAGCTTTGCCGCTTCATCCGGCTTCATTCCTTGCACGCCGTTCATGCCTTGCGCAAGCCGCTGCAGCAGCTCTTGCTTGGCGCTCTGTGCCTGCTTCCATTTCTCCAGTTGTTTTTCGGCCGCGCGCAGTGCGTTCAGTCGGTCGGCGGGATCATTCGCCGAAGCCAGCTTGCGTTTCGCCTCGTCCATGATGTCAGCCGCCTTTTTCTTCTGCTCCGCACTCAACGATTTCTCGCTCGCAAGCGATTTTGCCAGCTCATCCAGCTGCTTTTTCGCCTCTGCCAGCTGCACTTGCTCCTGCTGCTTCTGCGCGATCACCTGGTCCATGCCGTTCGGCCAGCAAAACAATGTGAGCCAGCTTGCCAGCGCCGCCGACAATCCGATCCATTTGATCCGGGAAAGCCGAAACACCGCGATGCCGGATAGCACCTGCGGCAGCACACCGCGCAGCCGCGACAGCGCATCTTCCCGCTGCCTTTGCGCTACCATCGTGGTTTGCGCCCGATTTTCCAGCGCGGTAACCGTCCGCTCGGCCAGCCCGTGTCTGTCCGCTTCCTTGGCAGCCGCGACCAGCGTCGGCTTTTTCCGCAGCGTCCAGAGCAACCCGATCAAAAGTGCCAGCACCGGAAAGCTAACGGCTGCCCATTTGTAGTAAAAAATCGGCAAAAAGCGCGCAAAGAGAAGCAGCAGCACGCCCGCCCCCAATCCGATGGTGGCAGAGCCAGCCAGCCGCAAAACCAGCTTTTGACGAAGCAATTTCCTTTGAATCGGCCCAAGCAGTGTCAACATCTCGTCATCTTGCCATTTCAACATGATCGGAAGGCTCCTTTACGCGCGTTTGCCCAGGCGCGGACGCACCGGTTTGACGTAATAAATCGCCAACCCGAGGAAGATCACCGTCAACACGAGCAAAAAGGCGCAATAGATCCAGTACGGGTCGACCGACAGCTGCCCGTATTTCGCCATAGATCCCCCACGGAAGATGCGGATCGGCCCTTCCTCAAAAATGTTCAGCATGCCGAAAAACGGATTGAGGCTGTTCAGAAAATCCGGCCAGGCCGAGTTGACCTGCGTGCTGCTCGCTCCCGAATTGCGCAGCTGGTAGCGGATGAACTGGCGCACCACCTCGCCGATGACGGCCGTACCGGCTGTATACCCAAAGGCGACTGCATAGGTCAGCACCGTCGCAACCCCCGTCCGCTTGATCAGCGTAGACAGCAGCACGCCGACGCTGCCGAAGCCAAGCATCGTCACCAGGTAAAACCCGAATACTTTTACAAGCTGTTCCGGCGAGATGCCGCCGTACAGGAAGACGATCGTGTAGAGCGGCAGCGAGGCCACGATCAAAAACATCATAAAGCCGAGCGACGCCAGCCATTTGCCCAAAATCAGCTTGGTCGCGCTCACATTGGTCGTCAGCATGATCGGCAGCGTCTGCCTTTCCCGTTCGCCGGAAATGACGCCAGCCGTCAGCCCCGGCACGACGAAACAGATCATCGCCAGCTGGAACATCGACAGCATCATGAACAGCTCTCTCGTCTGGTCGGGGCGATAGTACGTCCCGCTCCCGGTGACCAAAAAGATCATCGTCAGCGAGATGCCGCCTAACGCAAGCAAGTATAAAAAGATAATCCAGGGCGAACGCTTCGTCCTCATCCGCAGCTTCAGCTCATTGACCAGCACCGGGTTACGCAATCGACGGATGACATTCATGAGCCCACCCCCTTCGTGATTTCCAAAAAGATTTCTTCCAGATCGCCCTGCGCTTCATTGAAGGCAGCGACCGGAAAATCGTTGACCGTCAAGTCGCGCAAAAGCTTTGCCTGATCGGCATCGTCCCCGCTGAATCCGACGACCACCCAGTTGCCTTCGCGCGTCACACCGGCAACGGTCGGAACCTCGCGCAGCCGGGCCATCGCCTCGTCGACGCGATCCAGGAGCCGGATGCGCAGCACCCGTTTCTCCTGCATGCGGGCGTAAATTTCCTCCACCTTGCCGAACGCCACCAGATTGCCCTCTTCGATCACGCCGATCACATCGCACATTTCCGCCAACTCCGGCAGGATGTGCGAGCTGATAATGATCGTTTTGCCCATATCGCGCAGCTCTTTCAAAATTTCGCGAAGCTCGATCCGCGCCCGTGGGTCAAGGCCGGAAGCCGGTTCGTCCAAAATCAATACCTCCGGGTTATGGACCAGGCAGCGCGCAAGGCCGAGCCGCTGCTTCATCCCCCGCGACAGCGAATCGACATAGGCGTCGCGCTTGTGGCTCAGATTGACCAGCTCCAATAGCTGCGGAATGATCGCCTTGCGTTCCTCGGGCGGAATATCGTAATTGGCGCCATAAAAGTCGAGATATTCTTCCGCGGTCAAATAATCGTATACACCGAAAAAGTCCGGCATATAGCCGATCAGCTTCCGCACCTCGCGCGGATGCCTGGTGACGTCAAAGCCGCCGACATACGCCTTGCCGCTCGTCGGCTCGAGAAGCGTCGCCAAAATCGACATCGTCGTCGATTTGCCCGCGCCATTCGGTCCGACGAATCCAAATACCGTGCCTTTCTCGATCGACAGGGACACGCCTTTGAGCGCCTCCATCTTGCCGTACCGCTTCGTTAACTGTTCGATTTGAATCATGGTTTCACCAGCTTTCCTTCCACACCGACCACAGGTGTGCCGATATGACGGTATTCGTCTCGGGAATGGGAGAATTTCACCCGCAGCACGCCATCCGGTGAGAGGAACGTGCCGAGTTTGGCGCCTTCCAGCTTGTTGTCGGCAAACGCCTGATCAAACGGAACGAACGCCTTCGTCTTCCAGTTGTACACTTGCTTGTCAAACAAGGTCTTGTCTTCTGACCATGTATAGATGTAGAGCCTGGATACTTGCAGCTGCCGGTTTTCCTCCTGCAGATGGAATTCGAAGGTAATATCCCCCGCTCTCATCTGGTAGCCGTTGTCCACCTCATCGGTTTCAGCCGTGCTTTCCGTCATGATGGCCTGGAACGTTCCGGCCGGGTAGAAGACGGTCCCATCCGGCGACGGCTTGATGGAGAGCGGTGAAGTGACCAGCGTCAAATGCTCCTTGCGCACGGTTTCCCGCTTCATCTCCACATCGTTGATCGGCATGTCGCTCCAGCCCAGCAGCATCACACCGTTGGAGTTGTCGAGCGCACTCTGTCTGCCTCGATCCAGAATGTCGAGCATCATCCACTCCCTGCTATCCTCGGCGTTGCTGTTGTTTTGCACCGCTTGCGGGATCAAACTGTTTTTGCTGGAATACAACTGCCGTCCCGGTGCGATTTGCGCCTGTGCATTGAAGGAAAGATCGACCTTCACGCTCGCACCGGCCGCCAGATCCTCAATCGGCTGGATCGTCTGTCCTGCGATGATTTTCACATCGTGCAGCGGGTACCGGGTCCGGTTCGTCACCGTCCCGCTCAGCTTGCCATCACGATAGGACAGGTCGGAGATGAAGGAACCGGCATTCGGGATGTCGGTCATCATCCCCAGCTTGCGGACCGACCAGAATTCCACATCCCGAAACTGTGCTGTCGTATGGTCGTTCTGGGCCGAAATCCATACTTTCGGCTCCACTTCGCTGCCGCGCCCATTGATGATCGGCCACACGCGAGAGCTTCCCTTCACCTCTGCCTCATAGTCGGCGCTGCGCGGCACAAAAGCCGCCGCCACCTCGAGCCCTTTCGCCTGCCCCGCCTGCGAAAATTGCAGGTAGCCGGAGCTGTGCAGCACGACGCCCGAGCCGCGCTGGCCCGCGCCATAGGCGAAAATGCCGACGCCCGCCACGACCGCAAATGCCGGAACGATCCCCCACATATAGCTCTGCTTCCGCTTTTTCCGCAAAACGTAGTAGAAGACCGGACCCACGAGCAGGGCGTACAGCCCAAAATAAAGCGCCAGCCACGGCACTTCCGGAAGCTTCAGCGCCGGAATCCGGTCGGAAGCGTTGTCGAGCGCCCAAATGTCGTTTGCCGGGTTGTTCATATGCGTATACAAGCTGCTGCCGAACGCTTTGGTCAGCAAGTCGGCCCAGTACCGGCTGTTGCCCGACCAGCTCGCCACCGGCTCCTGTGCCAGATCGTAGGCCACATACAGCACTTTCCCCTGACCAACCGAGCGGACTGCCGTCACAGGAACGGTGCCTTCCGCAGCGAGCAGCCTTCCTTCTTTCAAGGTACCCACGCTCACGGAAAATGGCCCTGTCAACTGCACCGGCGGTTCTTTTTCCGCCGCCACGCCGGAGAGCCTGCTGACGCTCCCCACTCCCGTCACGGCGACGGGAGACAGCTCAGCCAAAGCGCCCGCCGACTTGGCGTAGGCCGCACCGCCCGCGAGAATCAGCATCCCGCCGTTTTGCGTCCATTCTTTTATCGCCTGAACCTGCTTTTCATTTAACGAATCCAAGGCGAAATCATTGATGATCAGCATGTTGAGCATGCCGAGCTGCGCCGCTGCCTGCGGTACTTGCTCCGCTTTCATCGGCAGGACGCGCACCTGCTCGGAAAACTTATTTTTCGGCATTGTGCCCAAAAAATTGGCCGTATCCGGGTCGGATGCCAATACCCCGATCAGCAAGGAATCCTGGCTGTACCGCCTCCCGCCAATCGTCGTTTTGGCGACGGTCTCCCCGTTTTGCTGCAAAGCGACATAGCTGTTCGGCCCGATCTCAGAGCCGGGCACAAGGATCGTCACCTGCTTTGTGGCACCTTTCGCCACGGAAACCGGCTGATAATAAGCCGCCGAGAACAAATCGCTGCCATTGCCGGTCGCGATCACCACATTCCCTTCCACATCGGTGCCGCCGCCATTCATCACGGTCACCTGCACCGGAATCGTGTCGGACTCCCGATAATCGCCCCCGATGCCTGCCGTGACGCTGAGCTGGATCGCCTGCTCGGCGAACGCTCGCGGCAGCAGCGGGTCAAGCAAGCACGCGACAAGCATGGCGAACAGGAGCAGCCGGCTGACTGCTGACTGCCATTTATTCGACTTTTCTGCCATCATTGCAAACATACCTCCACCAACCAAATGTCAAATACTTTCGATTACACTCATAAGCTAAGACGAATCTTCTAGGAAAAAGATACAGTGTTGCTAGAGTTTTGATTGGCCGAAATGGTCCCGATTCATGCGCGAGGCTGCATTTGGCAAAAGAAAAGAGCCGACTCGTCAATGATATGCTCCCATCATAGTAGACAGTAGAAAAAAACAAAACTTCTACTTCTACAATGATGGGAGTTTTTATGATGTCTAAAAGAAGTTTAACTTCTTTTGAAACGAAATTACATGTTGTACAGCGATGCTTAGAGCACAAATCAAATTCAAACTATGAAGCGAAGCAGCTAGGGGTTAGCTCACACACTGTGAAAGAATGGATAAGAAAATATAGAGCAGATGGTTTGGATGGGTTAAAGGAATCGAATACGTGGAAATCATACGCAAAAGAATTGAAGCTTGCCGCTATTAAAGATGTACTGTCTGGTCATTGCTCCGTAGAAGAGGCGACAAAGAAGCATCGTATTTCAAGTAGAAGTGTTTTGGGGAAATGGATTTCCAAGTATACTAATGAGATAGAATTGAAACCTACACGTAAGGGAAAAGGACTATCTCGTATGAATAAAGGACGTAAAACAACTTTCGAAGAACGTATTGAAATTGCTCAATATACAATCGCTAATGGTTTAGATTATCAGAAAGCTATCGAAAAGTACGGTGTATCTTACCAGCAGGTGTACGCCTGGGTTCGGAAATATCAAGCAGGCAGTGAGGATGCTCTTAGGGACAATCGCGGTCGCAAAAAGCCTGTAGAGGAACTCGATGAGCAGGAACGTCTAAGACTACGGATCAAGGAATTAGAAGCTCGAAACGAATACCTAGAGATGGAGAATGCCTTCGCAAAAAAGTTGGCAGAGATCAAGCGACGAAATACACGCTCACGTTAGTTCGTCATGCAGACTTGTATCACGCGATCCAAGAACTGCATACGGAGAAAGGCTACGCGATCACGAAGCTGTGTGAGCTAGCTGGAGTTGCTCGATCTGCCTATTATAAATGGCTAAAATGGAAGCCATCCACCAGAGAACTTGACATTCTTTCACTCGCTAAGGAAGTGAAACTTCGCTATGACAAACGAAAGGGCGCTCTTGGCTATCGTCAAATCGGCACACAATTGAATCGAAAACTCAAGAAAAATTACAACGAAAAGCGTTATTATCGAATAATGCGTGCTCTTGGATTGAAAGCCGTCATTCGTAAGAAACGGCCAAACTACGTAAAATCCTCTGAAGTACATGTGGCTGAAAATGTAATGAATCGTGAATTTCACGCCGATTCTCCAAATCTGAAATGGTGCACAGACGTCACCGAGTTGAAGTACGGGAATGGTCGTAAAGCCTATCTGAGCGCTATTGTTGATGTATACGATAACTCCGTCGTTTCATGGGTTTTAAGTCACTCCAACAACAATAAACTCGTTATGGATACGGTGAAGAAAGCGTATAGGAAGAACCCAGGAGTAACTCCACTTCTCCATAGCGACAGAGGCTTTCAATATACTTCACATGAATACAATCGTCTTATGAATAAATATTGTTTTAGCAAGAGTATGTCTCGTGTGAGTCGATGCCTGGATAATCAACCCGTTGAACGATTTTGGGGAACATTTAAGTCAGAAAGCTTTTATTTGGCTAAACACGACACTTACGAAGACGTACTTCATAACGTGAGCCGTTATATCCGCTACTACAACAATTACCGCTATACAGAGCGTTTAAATGGCTTGTCTCCTAACGAGTATCGAAAACAAGCTGCATAAACATAAGATCAGAAAAAACCCTCCGTTCTGTAACATATGAACGGAGGGTAATAGAATAACTTTTTTGTTTTTACACTGTCTACTTGACAGGGGGCACTTCATCAATCGAGTGGCTCATTTCAGCTTGGCCAAGATCGCCCAGCGGCGCTCCTGCCGTTTTTTGTATCGCGGCAGCCCGCGGTATACCTCCACAGCCTCGGCGAATGCCCGCTTCGCTTCCACAGGCTTCCGCAGCTGCACATAGAGGAGACCCATTTTGTAGATGACTTCCACCGAGGACGAATGCAGCTTTTTGCATTCCTCCAGATAGGCCAGCGCCTTGTTCACATCGGTTGCGGCGAATGCCTCGCCAAGATACAGATACGGCTCGCCGTATTTGACCCGCGGATTTTTGTCCAAAGCTTGCAAAATCAGCGACTCCCCTTCACCCGTCGCCCCTGTCTTGATCAGGCAAATGCCCAAATCGCAGAGGAATTCCGCCGAGTCGCTCATCACGTTCCGGATTTCTAGCAAATAGGGCAACGCCTCCTGGTAACGGCGCTTCTCCATGTAGATTCGCGCGACCTCCAGCTTGGCAGAGGTGTCGTGCGGGCTCAGGCGCAAATCCTGCTTCAGGCGGGAGAGCCGACGCGACTGCTGGATCGGCCGGAACAGATTGGGCAGCAGACGGACAAAGCGCAGATCGAGCAAATAAAGCACTATGAGCAGCACGAGGATGGCGAGGATCGGGCTGCCGGTAATGTACCAAAGGAGCGAAAAAAGCGCGAATTTAGCCAACGAAAATTCCCCTTTTCCAGTAAATAACTTTTTGTATGATAGCATATTGGTGGAGGAATTGGTAATATTTCGTCAAAACGTCAGGCATTTTCACCTGACAGCAAAATGCGTCCCCACCTGGCACCCGGAAAATCGAACGCCAGCTTCTCGTGAGATCATCTGGTCCAAACGTTTTATTCGTCCTTCTTCCATTGCCGATACGCCTGCTTCGCCCGCCCCACCGCAAGCTTCAAAAAGCGGCTGTACACCGGAAGCTTCTCCTGCTTTTCTGCCGTGCATACCAGCCACCCCGGCTCCAGCCAGCCGCCATCCTCCGCGCTTTGTCAAATAGGCCAGAAAATGCAAGCTTTGCTTGAGGCATTGCCGGTCGTTTTGCTGATTGGACGGGATACAGCCTGCGGCGGAATGGTTCTGCTTCTCCTGCTAGCGTTTTTTTGTTACTTCGTCACCGTAACCGTGATCGTGACCTTTTTTCCACGGTATTTCGCCAGAATCTCCACCGTTCCTTCGGTTTTTCCGACGATTACACCATTTTTCACGCTGGCAATGGTCTCGTCCTCGCTTGACCACTCTGCCAGTTCGGTAACGATTTGTTTCGAGTGATCCTGATAATAGGCGGTTAGTTTCACCTGTTGTCCTTTTCCTGCTGAAATGCTGATCGTCCGTTTGTTTACAGAAAGCCGTTTGACCACCTTCGCCTCGCTCACTTCGATTGAAGTATCAGTCTTCCGTCCACCGTATGTGGCTGTGATGATAGCCGTACCGGGGGCAATGGCTGTGAGCTTGCCGTTTTCATCTACCGCTGCGATCGCGGGGTTACTGGTTGACCACGTTGCCAGATCCGTCACGTCCTGTGTGTCCTTGTTCGAAAGCGTTGCTGTCAATCGGAGCTGTTTATCCTGATCCACCTCTATTGGCAGATTGATCGGCTGCAATTCCAACTTGGTCACCCCTGTTTTCGATATGATCACAGGGATTTTTACACTTTTGTTTCGGTAGGTGAAGGTAATTGTCGCCTTGCCCTCTTTTTCCCCCGCTATGATTCTTCCCCGTTTTACGGTTGCTTTTGTTGACGGGCTGGAGCGATAGGTGACTTCTTTCTCTCTCGTGATGTCTTCTTTTGTGCCGTTGGAATAGAGTGCATACAGCGTAAAGCGAGAAGATTGATTTGGCTTCAACAAAACAGTCTTTTCAGACACGTTCAATCCGACCAGCTCAATCGGTTCGACAACTTCTACCTGACACTCCGCCGTCTTGGCCTGATCGGTTGTCGTCACCGTAATCGTTGCGGTACCGGGAGAGAGTGGCGTGACAACACCGTTCTCGCCCACGCTCGCCACATCCGGATTGCTGCTGCTCCAGGTTACTTGCTGGTAAGTCGCATAACGTGGCTGGATGCTTTCCTGAAGGCGTTCCGTCTTTCCGCCCATGGTCAAAACGAGATGGGTCCGGTCAAGTGAAATTCCGGTTACGGGATAGTACGGTGGTCGATACTGTGCGCGGGTGATGTTGATTCGATACGTATTTGCAGTCGTTTGATCCTGCGCCGTAACCCGAACGTCAACCGTATTCGCTCCCTCGTTCAGGTTCAGCGCGCCGCTGGGGCTGCCGCTCATCACCGGTGTGTACGTTCCCCCGTTGACCCGAACCTGCATAGTCGCGGTGCTGTCGCTTGCTGTTGGCGTTACCGTGATGCTGCTTATGCTGTTTGCCACGCTCGATGTATAATCAGTCCTTGCGGGTGTAAAGGCCGGACTGAGCGTGCCTTGCGACAATACCAGGTTGCTCAAATCCGCGTTGCTCGATAGCGCCGCTCTTGTCACGATTATGGTGTATGTATTGGTTGTACCGTCCTGCGCGGTTACTACTACCGTAATCGCATTGTTGTCTACGGCTAGGTTTATCGCCCCGGAGGCCGTTCCGCTTGTCACCGAAGCACTGTTCACTGTCACCGTCGCGTTGCTGTCCGACACGATTGGAGTTACTGTGATTGACGATACGCTGTTTGCCACACTGGCCGTATAGATAAGCGTACCTGGATCAAACGCCGGACTAAGCGTGCCTTGCGACAATATCAGGTTGCTCAAATCCGCGTTACTCGATAGCGCCGCTCTTGTCACGATTATGGTGTATGTATTGGTTGTACCGTCCTGCGCGGTTACTACTATCGTGATCGTATTGCTGCCTACGGTCAGGTTTATTGCTCCGGAGGCCGTTCCGCTCGTCACCGCCGTACCGTTCACCGTCACCGTTGCGCTACTGTCCGACACTGTCGGCGTTATCGTAATGGACGATACGTCGTTGGCCACACTGGCCGTATAGTTGGTCTCGGACGGAGTAAACAACGGACTAAGCATACCTTGCGACAATGCCAGGTTGCTCATGTTCGCGTTGCGGGATAGTGCGGTCACCTTCCGTATCCGATGGTTGTTTGCATCTCCGATGTAGATATTCCCGCTGCTGTCTGCCACGGCATCATAGGGAGTAGACAATTGGGCGGAAATCGCTGGTCCGCCGTCGCCTGAAAAACCATACGAGCCGTTTCCCGCCAAGGTGGTAATTTTCCCAGTTGGCTCTACTCTGCGTATTTTGCGATCAATGTTATCACCGATATAGAGATTCCCTCTGCTGTCTACCGATACTCCTACCGGCATTTTCAATTGGGCCGATGTCGCAGGTACGCCCTCATCCGTAGAAACACCCCCTCCGGCTACAGTGGAGATCATCCCGGATGTATCTACCTTCCGTATCCGTCTGTTCTCCTGATCGGAAATATATAGATTTCCGACGCTGTCTACTGCCACATCGCCTGGATAGTTCAGTTCAGCGGATGCCGCTGCCCCCCCATCTCCGGAAAAGCCTCTAGTGCCTGTTCCAGCCACGGTGGTGATCTTCCCGGTTGTATCTACTTTGCGTATCCGGTGGTTCTCATAATCCGCAATATATAGATTCCCGTCGTTGTCCACCGCCACTCCGGTCGGATCTTTTAGTTGGGCCTCTGTCGCTGGCCCCCCGTCTCCACCATAGCCTGCAGTGCCGGTTCCGGCCACGGTGGTGATCTTCCCGGTTGTATCTACTTTGCGTACCCTGTGGTTGAAAGAATCCGCGATATATATATTTCCGTCCTTGTCTACCTCCACTCCATCCGGAAAGTTCAGTTGTGCAGAAGTCGCTGGCCCCCCGTCTCCCCCATAGCCTGCAGCGCCGGTTCCAGCCACGGTGGTGATCTTCCCCGAAGTATCTATTTTGCGTATCGCATTGTTGGCCCGTACCGCAATATATAGATTCCCGCTGCTATCTACTGCTACTCTGGTCGGGGTGTTCAATTGGGCTGATGTCGCTGGTCCGTTGTCGCCCGAATAACCTGCCGTGCCGGTTCCAGCATAGGTACTGATGTCGCCGCTCGCGGCATAGACCCTCTCTCCCCAACCTGGAAGCAGCCCCGGCTGCAATACCGTTGCTACCAACAATATCAGGGACATCACGATTCGTTTTACCTTTTTACGCATTACCGTTCCTCCTCAATTCGCCTCCTAATGCTGTTCCTACCGCCGACAAAAACGATACGGTCCGCAAACCTCCTCTACCACTCCCTCTTTCTCTCAATCACCAGATACCGATCTGAACAGCAAACATGCGGAAGTCTTCTGATTTCTTCCTGAATCCGAACTTCAATTGGTCATATCCTGCGTCCAACATGTTCCACGGGGTGAAAGAGTTTTCAGTTGCTTGACATACTTTCGCAAATCGAGCGCAGAAAAAAAGAAGGGTAGCCGCTCTTTCGATTCAAGTTTTTGCAACTGTTCAAAGAAAAATAGACTTTCTTGGAGAATATACAAAGCGACTTCCCTCACTTGAGGTTTTCTGGTTTGGTCACTCGAAACCTTCTCCAAGTCGGGGTGAAGTCCTTTTTTTATGCTCGTAAAGCCTTATGGGTAATTGGCTGAGATTTTTGCAAAATCTCAAAAATTTAGGCGTGGAATGTTTAACGATAAAAGCCCTCACTCTTTCTCCTTCCACTGCCGATAAGCCTGCTGGGCGCGACCCGCAGCGAGCTTCAAAAAGCGGCTGTAAACCGGAAGCTTCTCCTGCTTTTCTGCCGTGCGTACCAGCCACCCCGGCTCCAGCCAGCCGCCATCCTCCGCGCTTGCCAGCCCATGTCCGCGCTTTGTCAGATAGGCAAGAAAATGCAAGCTTTGCTTCAAGCACTGGCGGTCATCCTGCTGATTCGATCCCAGTTTGAACGTCACGCCACGATACAGGTTGTCGTCGGGCACATATACCGTATAGTCCAGCATCAGATCGACCGGATCACCTGTCGGCATCCACAATGCAAACGATTTTCGCCCGTTTTCTTCCGTCACCACAATCCCCGGCTGGTAATGAAGCAGCAAATCCTCCAGACTTTCAATCGCCTGCGGCTGGTTTACGGTTTTGAACCATTTGTCGCGCTTGTAACTTTGGCGGGGGTCTTCCGGGTCCGGCCATTCACAATAGGTTTGAAGCACCGTCTCCAATGGCACCTCCGGCACGATTGGATACCAAGTGAAATGCGTCCCCATCTCAGTTCTCTCCCATCGTCCGAATCATCGCGTTCGCTTCCTTCAACAGCGACCGCTCCGGGTCGACGAGCATCACAATCCGCACCTCGTCTATCGGGTACAGCCTGCGGCGGAATGGCTCGGTTTCACCAGCCAACTTGATTTGCCACTCCGGCAGTTCAATGTCCTCAAAATCCACCGCCCACTCGCCCCCCAATCGCTTCCGCAGCCACTCGCCGTAGTAGTAGCCGACCAGATCGATGTCGGGATGGTAGTAGGCTGACATGTCCTCCGGGTCTGTGTTGTATAAATTGCGGGCTTTGGCCCAGGCTTCGATTTGGTGCAGTTCGGCCTCGTCATAGACGGGATTGGCGATCAGTTCAGGCAGGCGTGTCGGGATGGCGGCGAGGGCTGCCTGGCGTTGGTGGAGGGTGTCTTGGTGGTAGTTGGGATTTTCATATTCTATCGTGCCTTTCATTCTCGCCAGGCTGGAATGTTCCAGTATCCGTTCACCATACAATTCCCGAAGCTCCATTGCCTTGCGGGATGCAGGGAGGATCGTTTCCCCGTCAAACCATTGCTCACCTACGTATTTCATTAGCTCATAACGCATGGCAACGTCTTTGGGTGTGAAGGTTTCCATCATCGGTTTTGTTGGGTCGTAAATAAACAGACCGTCATGGGGCAACTCTTCAACAATCCACCCCGGGAAATGACTGGGGATGGCAAGAATATGTTCGCGTCCACCAAACGATTCGATGATCGTTGGGCTGATGGCGATGGCCCAATTTTCATATAGACCATACATGAACAGAAGATCCGGCGAAATTTTCCGCTTATAGTTGTCCACCAAATCGGAATATTTTACGATTCCCTTGATAACTCCATAATCAAACTCAAATAACTCCCATGCCTGCCTAAACAATGAGATGAACAGTAGCTGCCTCTCTTCAAAGTAATCGCCGTTTACTTCAAAATTAAATCCGACGCTATTCGCTGATCCCAACGCTACCCGATATGCTATGTTATCTTCTTTAACGTATGACGGAAATTTGTGAATCTCTTGTCCACTCTTTGTATGCGGATTTCTCAGTTCTGCATAAAATGAATCGGTGCATTGCGTTACCGGGATTGTAACAGGAATCGATTCTCCTCTCTTTTCCAACGGAAACCGGGGTAACAATGGACGCAATTCCGGTGGCAGGGAAAAGAGATAGCGTGCCACCAGATCCCCATATCGTTTTCTTTCGATTAAATGAATCCGATCAACCGCGAAAAATGCTTCGTAAGAACTGGACATAATAACCCCCAACTTCTATTTTCCATGCACTTCATTCGCCCTTCTTCCACTGCCGATAAGCCTGCTGGGCGCGACCCACAACAAGCTTCAAAAAGCGGCTGTACACCGGAAGCTTCTCCTGCTTTTCTGCCGTGCGTACCAGCCACCCCGGCTCCAGCCAGCCGCCATCCTCCGCGCTTGCCAGCCCATGTCCGCGCTTTGTCAGATAGGCAAGAAAATGCAAGCTTTGCTTCAAGCACTGGCGGTCATCCTGCTGATTCGATCCCAGTTTGAACGTCACGCCACGATACAGGTTGTCGTCGGGTACATATACCGTATAGTCCAGCATCAGATCGACCGGATCACCTGTCGGCATCCACAATGCAAACGATTTTCGCCCGTTTTCTTCCGTCACCACGATCCCCGGCTGGTAATGAAGCAACAAATCCTCCAGACTTTCAATCGTCTGCGGCTGGTTTACCGTTTTGAACCATTTGTCGCGCTTGTAACTTTGGCGGGGGTCTTCCGGGTCCGGCCATTCACAATAGGTTTGAAGCACCGTCTCCAATGGCACCTCCGGCACGATTGGATACCAAGTGAAATGCGTCCCCATCTCAGTTCTCTCCCATCGTCCGAATCATCGCGTTCGCTTCTTTCAACAGCGACCGCTCCGGGTCGACGAGCATCACAATCCGCACCTCGTCTATCGGGTACAGCCTGCGGCGGAATGGCTCGGTTTCACCAGCCAACTTGATTTGCCACTCCGGCAGTTCAATGTCCTCAAAATCCACCGCCCACTCGCCCCCCAATCGCTTCCGCAGCCACTCGCCGTAGTAGTAGCCGACCAGATCGATGTCGGGATGGTAGTAGGCTGACATGTCCTCCGGGTCTGTGTTGTATAAATTGCGGGCTTTGGCCCAGGCTTCGATTTGGTGCAGTTCGGCCTCGTCATAGACGGGATTGGCGATCAGTTCAGGCAGGCGTGTCGGGATGGCGGCGAGGGCTGCCTGGCGTTGGTGGAGGGTTTCTTGGTGGTAGTTGGGATTTTCCCTTCTGATTCTGTATCGTACTTTTGCCATACTGGCGTTCTCAACAATGGCTTCCCCGTACCTTTTCCGCAATTCCATTGCTTTATTAGATGTGGGTAATACCGTTTCTCCATCAAACCATTGCTCGCCAACGTATTTCATCAGTTCGTGACGCATTGACACGTCTTTGGATGTAAAGGTTTCCATCATTGGCTTTGTTGGATCGTAAATAAACAGCCCTCCATGCGGAAGTTCTTCGACAGCCCATCCCGGAAATTGAGCAGGGAGGGCGAGAAGGTGTTCACGTCCACCGAATGATTCGATTAAAATCGGGCTGATGGCGATCGCCCAGTTCTCATAAAAACCATTTTGAAATAGCCAGTCAGGTGAAAGATTTTTTTTGTAGTTATCAAGAGTAGCGTATTTTACGATTCCTCTTATACATCCATAATCAAAATCGAATAAATGCCATGCTTGCCGAAATAATTGGATAAACAGGTCTGTCTTGCATTCAAAATAATCTCCATTTATATCAAGCGTGAAACTCTCATTTTTTTCTGATCCTGCAGAAATGTACAAAGACCTGTTATCTTCGATGATATAAGATGCTAATTTATCGAAAGTATGAGCGCTATTAAAAGAAGGGTTTCTCAATTCTGCATAAAGAACGTCCGAGTATTGTGTAATTGGAATGGTATTTGTTATTGTTTCACCGCTTTTACGCATTGGCGATCTTGTAAGCAACGGACGTACTTCTTCCGGTAAAGAAAATAGATACCTGGCTACCAAATCCCCCCATCGCTTTCTCTCGATAATATCGATCCGGCATCCCGTAAAAAGCGAGCCAAAATGATCGCTCATATAAATTCCCCCCTTACTTACTACTCTAGCATTGATTTCGAAATATCTTTATCCGTTGAAACAATATAATATTGGTGCTTTCCATCTCTTGGTCCTAGATAATTCACTTTCATTGGTGAGTCAATGTTATGGTATTGGAAACTTGTGTATTTGTCATTCTGTTCATTAAACAACTTCATATATTTTTCTCCCTGCGGATTATTCAGGAAAAACTATGTGATATGTGTCTCAAAGCTTATCTCTGCGTCCTTGAGTGCTTGATCAAATTCAGACTTTGCCTCTGCATAGTTATTCAGCTGAGGAATCTCCTCCCAGTTCGCAGCCTTTTGTCCAAGAAGTTGATCGACCAGCTGGTGATCCTCGGAAGAGCCTGAAAGAATCAATTTTTTATAGTTGTTATAACTGGCGACAAGATCGGTACTCCAGACGCTGTTTGTGACAAGTCGCTTCCATTGCGGCTCGCCTGTGACGTCCCCCAAATTCTCGTAGTAATCGCCCAATTCTTCTTGCACTTCATAAGCTGGAGCATTTTTCAAGTCCGTCAACTTATTCAAATACTCGGTTACTTCTTTCTCACCAACAAGTTCATTGCCGCTTCCTTTTCCGAGCTTCCAGCCATTTTTGTACACCTGGAAGAAGGATTACAAATTTTCATATAAATGTAAACTAAAACATTCTTCACCACCAATTCTCACAAAAAAAAAAACAAACCGACACCCATCCAAGGCGTCAGCTTGTTTTCTTGTTTTCCCGTTATCCTGCCTTACACCAGCAGGTTCCCTTTTTCCATGATCTTTTTATCATCCAGATACACGTCCGGACTTTTCACCACGCAGTCGATATGCACGCCTGCGGCGATCGTGCCGCCGAACGTGTTGTTGCTGCCGAATGCAACGTGGATTGTGCCGTACACTTTTTCATCCTCCAGCACGACGCCGGTGATGCGGGCTTTGTCATTGGTGCCGATGCCGAACTCGCCCAGCATGCGGCCGTCGCCGGTGCCGAGGATTTGCAGCAGCTTGTCGCCGTCTGCACCTGTTGTCGCCACGATGCGGCCTTCTTTCACCGTCAAAAGCACGGGCTCATCCACTTTGCCGATGCCGGAGATGGAGCCATCGATGAAGATTTCTCCTTCGGCCGAGCCTTCGACCGGTGCGATGTACGCTTCGCCGGACGGCAGGTTGCCGGACTCGCCTGGATTGAGGTAGACGCCTGTGCTCGGTACGCCCGGGCGGCTCTCGATGGAGAAGGAGAATGATTTTCCGTCTTTTTCGATGCGCACGCGCTGCGCGTCCGAGAGCAGCTGGGTCACTTTTTCCGTCAATGCTTTTACTTTTGTATAATCGGCGGCAACCGCGCCCTCAAGGAACATGTCCTCCGTGATGCCCGGCATGGTGGCGAGGCGCACGCCTGCGGCGGCGGCTTCCTTGCGCGCCTTCGTATGGGTGAGCGAATGTTCGGTGATGCAGATGACCACATCCGCGTTTTTCATCGCTTCGCTTACGGCTGTCGGCGGCTCTTGCCCGGACCTTTCACGTTCCTGCATGACCATGAGCATCGCTTCCGCGCCCAGCTCCCGGCCTGCTTGCCATACCGCTTCACCAAGCGCCTTCTTCACATCATCCGCTACCACGAGGAAGCGCTCTCCTTGTTTCAATCCGAGGCATTGGACGAGAAGTCCTTTGCTGACTGTGGTTACTGACACGTTCATCATTCCTTTGTGTGTTAGATCATTTCCGAAACGATTTTGGCCATGATGGCATTCGACAATATGACGGGCAGGCCAGTCAAATCGGCTACCAATTGGCGCGCCTCTTCCGTATAGCCCATGCAATCGAGGAGGATGAGGTCGACCTCGCCCTTCAATTGGCTGGCGGCCGTCTGATACGCTTGCAGGTCATGCTTATATGGTGAAGCAACAGCGAACACCGGGTCAAGTCCATGCGGCGAATATTTATCGCGGAGCGCATCCACCTGCTCCGGCAGCGGGACGATAACGCCGAGCTTGCGCCCTTTCGCCATCGTCGCGACGACAGGTGGAATCACATGATCCGGCTCGATGAGAAACGATTGCTCGGCGCGCAGACCAGGGAAAACGCCCGTGCATAACAGCAAAATGTTCGTGATGCCCCGTTCTTCGAACTCGTTGATCTTGCGCTGCAAAATCGGCTGGATCCGCTCGCGCGCCATCACGGCCGACTCGCCGGTCACCAGCCGGGATGTCAGCACATAGTCGCCCGGCCCCGGCGCCAGATTCGCATTGATCTCAGCCAGCGTCATGCCGTCCAGCACGCCTGCCTGCACCAGCACGGCGCGGTTTTCGAGATACTTTTCCACAATCGGCGCGACGTCTGTGCGCGGCGCTTGCCCAATCGTAATCATGCCTAGTTGTCTCATGCCCCATTCATCCCCCATGACGCTTATGCCTTTTCGCGTAAGCGCAGCTTTCGTTTCCGATTTCACGAGAATTTTTTGTCTATTCAGCTCAGGAAAAGAACAGGGAGAATCGTACCCCTCCCTGTCTTTTGCCCGTTTCGTTTCCTGCTCTTACACGTTGCCCATGGTTTGCAAAATTTTCATGGAGCCGTAGCGGGCTGTAATGTGCGCGAACTCGGCCTCATCGTAAAATTTGGTGACGCCATTGGTGTATTCTTTCGCTACTTCAACCGCAAATTTGACCGCAAGCGCGATGTCGGTTTCGTGGCTTGCCCCTGTGCCGCAGCCCGGAACAGCGGATTGCGCGGTGATCGCGACGCCCACGACCGGGGCATCGGTGGCAACCGACGGCTGCAAAATGCTGTTGATGTGGAACAGGTCGTTGCCGTACGGCGTGATGTCCTGCATGGTGATCGGGAACGTCACCGGCAAAGCGCCGGTCGTCATTTCCATGATGCGCAGCAAATCTTCGCTGACGCGCAGGATGTACCCTTCCTTCACGGTCGGGGAGATCGCGATGCCCTTGTGGTTGATCACGCGGTTGCCTTTTGTCGTATCGATAGAAAGGATCGCTTCCATTTCCGGGATGACCTCATGCTTGTTCATTGTCAGGATACCAACCGGGGAGCCCATGAAATCGACCGGCTCATGCGGTTGTGTCGGTGCATCCGGACAAATGTGCGTGCTAACGATCACATCGCCTGCCAGCACATCGCCGTTTTTTTGCATGTCCGCGAGCTTGAGTGCGCTCGCGACCGCTGCAACTGCTCCGTCCGCATCGGATACCATCCCGATCCGGCTCGGACGCGCGCCGATTCCGCCCAAGCGTCCGATGATTCCAAAGGTTGGCGCGGTTCCGCCTGTGGATTTGCCCTTTTTGCCCGGGATGACGATTTTGACGAAATCGGTTTTGCATTGTTCGCCTGGGACGGTTTGTACTGTAACGGTTACTTGCGGATATTCTGCAAACAATGCTTTGATGGTTTCCCCGTTCACGTATGCACTGTCCATGGTTTCAAATACGGTAATGGTTTGTTTCAACGACATGATTTGGTTCCTCCCTCTGTTTACGCGAAGATGTATGGCAAGATTTGTTTCCCTACAGCGGCTTCCACTGAGGTCATCAGCTCGGGGTTACGCATGGTGGCGCTCAAGATCAGATTTTCCTTCGGCACGTGGATGACAGCCAGCTGCTGCCCTTTTTCAATAGCGGCGGATACGACTGGTCTCGCCGTTTTGGCATCGAGCGTCATGATCAGATCCGGGAACGTTCCCAGACGCTGGCCGTTTTGCTCGAGCGTCATATATTCGTTCCAGAACGTCATTTCGTGCCCCGCGATGACGACGCGGCCGACATCGAAGCCGCCGGTGGTTTCCAGTGTGAACTCGTCGACGGTGCCTGCCGTGACGATCCGTCCGCCAAGCTTTTGGCAAACGGCCTCGATCGCGGATTCGCCTTTGGAGCCGAGCAATGCGCGTCCGACCTCAATCGCTTGGCTGATCGCGCCAGGCGCCCCGTTTTCACGGGCATAGCCGACCGTGATCGGATTGCGCGCCACGACGACCAGTCCGCCTGCTTCCACGGACACTTTCCGCACCAGCGCTGCCGCCTGCTGCAGCTTGGCGCTGATGCTCACCTCGTGGTAACGCTCGTCCCTCCCGCCGACTGCGGTTTGGTGCGAAATGTAGCCATCGCGCTCATGCAGGTTCATCGCCCCCATCACGCCGGTTGGATGCGCACGGCCGTTGCAGGGAACATCGATGACGGGCAATCCGGTCACAGCTGCCTGGAACCAGCCGTTTACCGTCGTGCCAGCGCCGTTTTCATTGGTGATGATGCCGCGGATCGGCTGTGAGACGAGCTTTTCCAGCAACTGCAGCGCCCGCACATAATGCATCGGCTTGGTGTATTGCTCTTTCGCGGCTGGCGCGCCGACCAGCGCGACGGTTGCGAGCAGATCGTGATCGTCCATCTCGTCTGCGGTATACAGCTGCGGCGCGCCGACTTCCAACGCAAGCCGCCCTGTTTCCAGACCTTCCTCAATCCAGCCGCCTCCGCCTCCGCCGAGTACGGCGCCTCCGAAGACAGCTGCCTCCATCATTTCTTTGGTCAACGTCATTTTAGCCATAGCGGTTTCTCCTCCAGGTTGTCTTTATTTCTTCGCAAATTTGAACACGGAGCTGAAGAAACTGTAGATTGCATCCCCGGCGATAAAGCCGGCGGCGAGAATGCTCAGCGTGCTTTCCGCGTCTTTGCCTTTCACCTTCAGGGCCACTACGCGGATCAGAATACCAGCGAGGACGGCCCAGCCCGCATTCGGGTTGAGGATCAGCAGACCGGTTGCGAACATGACGCCCAGCTGGCGGTTCGCCCCGCCGATGAGCTGCAGAATCGCGCCCGGAATCGCCCACAACAACAACTGCTTGGCAATTTCAGGGGAAGCGCCTGCCTCGATGGTCGATGCATACACCTTGTCGACCGGTGGCACCAGGTTTTGTGCAAAAAATCCTTTATACGTGAACAAGACGGTCAACAGCGCCACGCCAAAAGCGATCATACCGGTGATGTACTGCTCTTTGCGGCCTTGCAGCTCCATCTCGCGGTCGCGGCCGTTGCCGCGCAGGATATAACCGGTTTTCAAATCGTAGCCCATATCGGCAAAAGCAGGTCCGGTTGCTGCGCTGAAGCCGACAAGCAAACCGAGCGCGACCGGCGGGAAGCCGATCATCATGCCGACGATCAAGGTGATCAAGGCGACTGCGAATGCCGGGAACCAGCCGGAGTGCATCGCGGCAATCCCGACGATCAGTTCATGCACATAAGCGGCGAATGCGGCAAAAATCAGGAAGCCGATAAACATGCCAACCGACATCTGTGTGATGATCCCGCCTGCGATCGCCACGATCAAGGCTACGACCAGGTAGGCGATAAAGCCAAGTCCGAGCACGCGGGACGTGGTTTTATCATCTTGCGTATACGTTTCCTCGGCTGCGACTGCACCTGCTGCTGCCGGTTTTTTCTTTTTGAAAATTACGAAAGCGACCTGGAACAAGGCCACAACCCCTGCACCGATCATGAAACCGTGCGGGATGAACAGTTTGTTCACGTCCACGGAGAAAAGCGGAATCGAATATTGGCGGAGCAAAAGCCCGATACCGAACATCGCCAGGGCGAAAATGTTCCCGATGAAGGCAACCCCGAACGCTGACATCGAAATGCCGAAATAGGAGCCGATCAAACCGATGACGGTCCCGACCCCGAGCAGCGCGCCGCGCTTGCCGCCCTTATCGCCCGCGATGATCGCTTCCGCCGTCGCAACCCCCGGAGCCCATGTCCCCGATGCAGGAAATACTTTGGAATCAAACAGCTTGTACAGCAAAGCGGAATCGACGAACATGGCGAGCGCCGCACCGATCAACATCGGCACGATCAACTCCGGCTTGCCCATCGCAAACGGAATCCCAATTGGAATCAGCAAGCTGTTCGCTGCGCCGAACGTTGCGGAAGAGATTGCGGTCTGTACCAGGTTTTGGCGGTGGACCGACTTGAATTTCATCAGGGCGGCGATTGGAATGCGCGCGATCAGCATCGCTGCCAATGCCCCGATGATCGATGTGCTCGGCGTAACCCCGAGCGAGGTGATCAGCTGCATCCCGATGATTGCCCCGAATACCGACAGGACAATGTTCAGGATGAGTGAGAACGGTTCAAAAACGGACGGATGTTTTTCTCTTGGTGTTTTGTCTTTTGCCATATGCTGCTCCCCCATTTACATGATTTGCTGTACGAATTGATGAATGCTATCGATTGACTTCCGGAGCGCTTCTACCATCTCCGGCACTTTTTCATCCGACATCCGGTACGTGGGGCCGGCGATCGTCAAGGAAGCGACCGGCTTCCCGCTGCTGTCAAAAATCGGCATGGCCACACCGAATGTGTCCTCGGTATACTCGCCCTGGGAATACGCCCATCCTGCTTTTTTTATTGTCTCTAGGTTCTGCAGGAGGGATTCCCGGTTCGCGATCGTATGGGGCGTTTTTGGCTGCAAGCCTTTTTCCAAAATCGCCTTGATCACATCGATCGGCATGTAGGCCATGATCACCTTGTTGGATGCGCCGGCATACAGCGGCGTCCTGCTTCCTACGGACAAGGCATACTTGATGCTCTGATTGCTTTCCACAATCTCGGTACAAATGCCGTCCGAACCGTCAAGCCACGTGAGAAAAATCGATTCGCCGGTTTTGTCTGAGAGCGCCTTCATAACGGGGTAGATGATGTCTGTGATGTTAAGCTGGTCGCGGATGATTCCCCCGTATTCCAGCACCTTCAGGCCCAGTCGATACTTCTTGGTCTCAGGGTCTTGCGTCAAGAGGCCGTGCCGTGTAAACGTAACCAACATACGGTACGCAACGGTATGGCTCATCTGCATCTCGGCGGCCAACTCGCGCACGCCCCATTGCGGGCGTTCCCGCGTGAAAGAATGCAAGAGCTTCAACGCTTGGTCAAGAGTCTTTAACATAAGACTGCTTCCTTTGTACCGAATAAAGAACCAATGGTTCTGTATACGCGCATGCTGCAACGCCCCCAATCGAAATTTGCATTTCTTTATATAAATTCTGTGTATTTACACTTTAACAAAAACGAGCCGCTTCCCCCTATGGAAAGCGACCCAAAAGATCGCGCCCCTTTTTGGGCACGATCACAAACAGCTGATTCTATCAAGGTTTCGCGGTTCACAGAATCGAATGCACGTCTGCGCCTCGCGTTTTCCATGCGCGCATGGCTACATCCAGGCGGAATCGCACCTCCGCATCATTCAGATCGGTCTGAAGAATCTCGCTGATCCGTTCCAGCCGATACAGCACGGAATTGCGGTGGATGAACAGCTCCTCCGCCACCCGCTTCGTATTGCCCCCCGATCGTAGAAACGCTCCCAGCGTCGCAAAAAGCTCGGTACTATACTCCTTATCGTAGGCGACCACCGGCTCAATCAGCATAGAGGTCAAGGATGCCAGCACCGGATGGTCTGCTACGTCCAACAGCAGATCCTCCACCAGCACCTCATGGAAATGGATCACTTTCTGCTTGGGCAGCGTATGCTGGCCGATCGCGATCGCTTTTTGCGCCTCCTTGCAGCTGGCCGGGACGTCGGCAAGCTGTTCGCGCGTGCCGCCGATCCCGACAGACAGCTGAAAATGAGTGCCCAGCTCCTCCGTCTTTTGTGTCAGCTCCGCCAGCAGATGGCTGACCTCCTCCTTCTGCTTTTCCGCGTCGTTATGGGCGGTGGCACACAGG
Source organism: Brevibacillus fluminis (assembly GCF_052072235.1). Taxonomy (GTDB): domain Bacteria; phylum Bacillota; class Bacilli; order Brevibacillales; family Brevibacillaceae; genus Brevibacillus_D; species Brevibacillus_D fluminis_A. The sequence continues at coordinate 5,174,359 of NZ_CM125436.1, forward strand.
ACGATCAGCGAGTCGTTGATGATCACACCTTTGCGCGCATATGCGCCCAGCTTGTTGACCTTTTGCAAAAAGTGGCTGTACAGCTTCGCAATCTCCTCGCCTTTGCCGTGAATGCGGATCACGATCACATAGTGGTGCGTACCTGCAGGGATGCCGAGCTGCTTGGCACGGTAGCGAAGCAAATCTTCCTGATGGGCGGAGCCGGAAAACAGCTCGACCAAAAACGATTCCTGCTCGCGCTCCCGATGCAGCTGCTGCGATTGCCTAATAGTAAACTCGATCGCCAGCACCGTAATCGCATGATCGAGGCACATTTGCTCAAAATGCTCGGAATCCGCCAGCGCTCGCGTAATCGCCAGATAGCCGGTCACTCGGCTGCCCACCTGGATCGGCCGTTTTTCCACGATCGCCGCCGACACAAAGCGCGCTGTACAGCTTTCGACTTCCTCATCCTGATTCAGCACAGCCGCCTCGCACGAGAGCAGATGCCCGACCAGCACCACCAGCTCTGTCGTCCGCCGGTTGAGCACCATGTTGGTGAACTGCTGATTGACCTCCCGCACTTCGCGGAGCATGTACGCCTGCCGCTGCAAAATCTTGTCCATCACCGTGTGCGTCATATCGATAAACGGCACTTCAAGCGGGATGTCAAACAGCGGGATGTTGTACAAGTTGCTTTTTTGCAGCGCTTCCGCCGGTACTTCCTGCAAGACGCGCCGCGTTTTGATCCCGACCGCCGTTCCGCCCACGCGATGCATCTCGTCGAGCAGACGGCACAGCATCAGCGGCTCGTGGCGAAACGAATAACCCGTCGTCAAAATCAGCTCGTTGGGGCGCAGCCATCCGGTCAAATCCGGCATTTCCATGCTGTCGATGTAATAAATCTCATTCGTGACGCCCGCGTGGCCCGCCATCACCTTTGCACCTTTAAAGACGGGCAGCTGCAGCAGCCGCTCTACGGTAAAAGGGGTATTTTCCATATGTTCACCTCTTGTCTCGCGCTTCTGTCGCCCGGTTGCGGCTGCGCCTCTCTTCCGCATACCGTCCGATAAACGTGCCGGCGACCATGCAGAAGCCGCCGATCCAGCCTGCAACAGACAGCACCTCTCCGCCGAGCGCCACGCCGAACAGCGCCGCGAACAGAGGCTCCGTCCCGAGCAGCACCCCCGCCCTGGTCGGTGACGTACGCCGGATAAAGGAAAGCTGGACATAAAACGCATAGATGGTGCAAAACAGCGCCAAATAGAGCAATGCTACCCACAGTGTGCCCGTTTGCGGCAGCAGATTTTCCATCGGGTAGGAAAAGAATGACACCGCTCCCGCCAGCACAGCCACGCTGCCCAGCTGTACGACGGTCAGTGCACCGGAATCGACCTGCCGTCCGCGCGTCAACCGCTGCGTCATAATCATGAAGCATGCGCGCGTAACCGCTGCCCCGAGGATCAAGACATCGCCTGTGTTGAAATGATAGCCTTGCTTGAGCGTCAATAGCCCCGTCCCCAAGACGGACAGCAGCACGGCTCCAAGCAAAAGCTTGCTGGGAAAGCGCTTCTGGATGATGCCTTCGATCAGCGGCACGAGCACGACGCACAGGCTGATGATGAACCCCGCATTCGTCGCGGACGTGTACATGACCCCAAGCGTCTCCAGCACGAATATGCCAAAGAGAAACGATCCGAATATCGCCCCGATCCGCCACGTTTCCCGGGAAGCTTGGCGCAGCTGCCGCCAGGAAAGCGGGATGAGCAACAGACAGCTGATCGAAAACCGGACGAACAAAAAGAGAAACAAGGGATAAACGACAAGCGCCTGCTTGGAAACGAGAAAGCTCGACCCCCAGAAAATCGCGACCAAAAGCACAGCCCCATCGGCAAGCCATTGAGATTGGGGAAATTTGGCCGGATTCAAAACAGCTGGTTGGCTCATGTCCGCGCACCTCCTTCTATCATCTGGCTGATCAGGCGGATCGATTGCTTCGTAAGTGTCTGGTCGTCAATAATGACGGGCATGGTGGGCGAAAAGGCTTGAATCAAAGGGGCGACATAGCTGGAGCAAACGATGCATGCCGTCTGGTTCAGCAGGAGCGGCAGCGTGTCCGGCGCTTCCCCGGCTCCTTCAACCAGCTCCACATGATCCAGCCCCGATTGGATGATCGATTTGCGGATGTTGCCGGTTCCCTCCCATGTTGCGCAAGCGATGCCCACGCGGCTTCCTTTCGGCAAGCCTTGCAGCCGTTTCATGGCAAGAATGTTCGATTCCAGCAGGCACGCCGCAACAGGCAGCCGCTTCTCCAGCCCGAGTTTTTCAACGTAGTCCTCCACCTCTTCCACATGCAAAAACGTGGTGACGATCAGATCGTAATCGCCGCTGCGGATGCTCGCCTCCTGTGCGGACAGGTCGCGCAGCACGCACGGCTTCACCACATAGCCCGTTTCTGTCGCCAGCTCGCCTGCCAGCTCCGCCGCCTGGGATGCAGTGCATTCAACAAACAGCAAGACAGGTCGCATTCCCCGCTCTGCGCACCGCACCTGATGACGGGCGAGCAACGCGAAGGCGAATTCCTGAATATTGATCCCTTGCGCATCCAGCGCCAAGATCGTCTGATTGAGCAGCTCATCTTGCATCGTGTGGAATTTATCGGCTGCATCGGGAGCGACGAACATGCCGATGCCGCACCGGCTCCCGGCAAAGCCCTCCTGCTCCAGCTCGGTGTACGCCTTTTGCACCGTATTGCGGTTGATCCGCAAAAAACCCGCCAGCTCACGTACGCTCGGCAGCTGGTCATTCGGCTGATACAAGCCTTGCTGGATCAAGCTTTTTAGCTGCTCCTTCAGCTGCACATGGATCGGCAGCGACAATTTTTCATCGATGGTAAAGCGCAAGTGGATCGGCCTCCCTCTCCTGCATGTAACATGTATGGTTATGTAGGTAAGATACATAGTGTCTTATGACAGTATGACACCAATACCGAGCATTGGTCAACGAAAAAAGAGCAGCAGACAATGTCCGCCGCTCCTTTGAATTGTGTACGTTTCGCTGCTTACAACGTCAGCCCGCCGTCAACCGCAATAATCGATCCGGTCATGTAGCTGGACCCCGGCGAGGCGAGGAATGCCACCACATTGGCGATTTCCTCGGAATCGGCCATCCGTCCGATGCGAGGGAATTGAATCTCCGGCACTCGCTCCACCGCGCAAACGTCAACCTTTCCCCCGATGCAGAAAAACGCAGCTATTTGCGCAATCTGCACGAAAAAAAAGAAGCCTGACTTTCCCATCAGGCTTCTTTTCAAAGGCTTATCCCACGTTTTGCGTTTTCATCACGGAAGGCGAAGGCTCCCACGCTTCCAGCTGATCCACCCCTGGAATGCTGTCGCTGTAAAAGACAGGGTCTTTGCCCGCCTTTTTCTGACGCTGATAATCGTGCAGCGCTGCAAACGCGACTTTGGACAGCAGGAAGATCGCGATCAGGTTGACGATTACCATCAGGCCCATGAACAGGTCGGCCAAATCCCAAACCAGCTGCACTTTCGCCACCGCCCCGAACATCACCATGGCCAACACGCAAACACGGTACAGCATGAGCCATGTTTTGTTCGTTTTCAAAAACTCGATGTTCGTTTCACCGTAATAGTAGTTGCCGATCAGCGTGCTGAATGCAAACAGGAACACCATGATGGCAAGGAACGCGGATGCCCAGGAACCGATATGAATGCTGAGCGCCGCCTGGGACAGCTCGATGCCGCTCAACCCTTGCTGCTTGTACGCGCCGGACAGCAAGATGATGAACGCCGTGCTCGTACAAATCACCAGCGTGTCGGTCAATACGCCGAACGCTTGAATCAGACCTTGCTTCACTGGATGGCTGGTCGTCGCGGTTGCTGCCGCGTTTGGCGCACTACCCATACCCGCTTCATTGGAGAACAGGCCGCGCTTCACCCCGTTCATCAGAGCCGCGCCGAGCGTACCGCCAGCGATTTGCTCCAAGCCGAATGCATTTTTGACGATCAGTGCGATGACTTCCGGCATTTTGGTAATGTTCATCAGCACGATAAACAGTGCCATACCGATGTACAAAACCGCCAGCACGATGACGATGTACTCGGACCATTTGGCGATGCGTTTTACCCCGCCGAAAATGATGGCGGCGAAAGCGACCGTCATGATCAGACCCAGAATCAATCGGTCGGTGCCAAACGAGTTTTGGAATGCGATCGTGATCGTGTTGGACTGAACCGCATTAAAGACGAGACCGAAGGACAGCGTGATCAAAACCGCGAACAGAGCGCCCATCCATCGTTTGTTCAGCCCTTTTTCCATATAGTAGGCCGGGCCGCCGCGGAACCCGCCATTGTCTTTCACCTTATAAATTTGCGCCAGCGTGCTCTCCACAAAGCTCGACGCGGAACCGATGATGGCGATCAGCCACATCCAGAAGACAGAACCCGGGCCGCCCAAGGCGATCGCGATGGCGATCCCGGTGATGTTGCCCGTGCCGACGCGTGCGGCCATGGAAATACAGAACGCCTGGAACGGCGAAATACCGCCTGCTGTCCCTTTTTTCCCTTCGCGGATCGCGCCCAGCATGTCGCGGATCATCCGGATTTGCAAAAATCTGCCCTTGAACGTAAACATCAGACCGAGTACAACAAGCATGAAGATGAGCACATAAGACCAAATGAAATCGTTAATCGCGCCTGTTGCATCCAGTAAAAATTGTTGCATACTGTCACCTCGTAGCAAAGATTTTTGGTTAGAAATGTAAAGAAAAACGCCTGCGTCAAAAGATGCCGATCTCCCATTCCCGTGCCATTTCCGTTAACAGGGAAACGCCTGCGACGCTGTTCCCGCACGCATCGATCGCGGGTCCGAAAATGCCGATGCCGCACCCGTCGGGAAAGGATGCCTCCTTGCTGCGGTTGGCGGGAACCAGTGTCATGATGCCGCCGGATACGCCGCTTTTGGCTGGAAGCCCGACGTTCGCCGCGAATTTGCCGGAAGCGTCGTACATGCCGCAAGTCAGCATCAGCGCTTTGGCCAGTCTCGCGATTTCTTTCGGGAAAACCTGTTTGCGGGACAGCGGATGAAAGCCGTCGAGCGCCAGGACCAATCCAATCATGGCGATCTGCTCCGTGTTGACCTGGATCGAGCACTGCTTCAAGTACACTTCCAGTGCCTCCTCCACCTCGCACGCCAGGAAGCCGGTGTCTTTCAAATAATGAGCCAAGGCCCGGTTGCGGTGCGCGTTCATCCATTCGGACTGGAACACTTCCTCATCGATGGCTGGCCTTGTCTCTGTTACTTTTTGGAATATTCCGTACAAATAGCCCAGTTTTTCTTCCGCCGAGCCTCCCGGCAGCAACGAGGAGACTGTAATCGCTCCCGCATTGATCATCGGATTGAATGGCTTGCCCGGCTTGTGCATTTCCAAGCGTATGATGGAATTGAACGCATCGCCCGTCGGCTCGACGTCCACCCGATCCAAAACGTACGGGATGCCCCAATGGCAGCAGGCTGCGATAAAGCCGACCACCTTGGCAATGCTTTGCATCGTGAAAGGCACTTGCCAGTCGCCTGCGGTCATCATCGCGCCGCCCGGTTCGATGATGCAGATGCCGAGCTGCATCGGATCTACTTTCGCCAATGCCGGGATATAGCTGGCGGCTTTTCCTTGCGAGGCCATCGCCCGATGCTTGACGACCCACCGCTGCAATACATCCTCCCTGGAAAGCCCCGGAACACCCTCATCCATGACTGCTTCTTGAATCAAGCTCTTCCCCCCATCTTGTGAGTCATTCTTTTTCCAAATGCCTGAAAGCGCTTCCAGACAGCCTAAAACACATATATTGAACAGAATAAATCCACCCTACAAAATAAAACAAAATCCAACAAATTGTTTCAAACGCGGTCACAAATTTTTTTCTCCTCTTGCTCCTGATCGGTGTTACAGATAAGAATAGAAAAGAATGAAACAAACGGGATGTGGAATGATTGCGCATTGATTCATACACAAAGAGAGATGGATACATCGTCGCCCTCATGCTGATCATCGTCCCTTTGGCGGGGGAATGGAAATTTTACCTGGTGAATGAGACGTTTCGGATCAGCTTCGGCGCTCCCACGTTTTTCTTCTTTTTGCTGTTGCTCCAACGTGTGCCGGCCGTATTGCCCGGATTTTTGACCGGAATGGCTGTGGTCTTCTTCCGCATGTTCATCGACGGCACGACCCAGAGTCATTTTGATTGGACTGCCTCCGCTTTGGAGCATTACTCCAGCTTCTTCTTTTATTTCACGTATTCCCTTTTGTTTACCGTGATCAAAATGGAACGGTTTCACAACCGGACGCTCATCATCGGGGGCGTCGGCATGGTCATTGAAGTGGCGGCCGACCTGATCGAGCTTCTTTCGCAATATGTGTTCTTCCCAACCGTTATCACGTGGGGAGCGCTGCAAGAAATGGTCATGGTCGCGCTCTCGCACAGTTTCGTCGTGCTGAGCTTCCTGAACATGATCAAGCTGTACGAGGCGCAATCGCGGGAAAAACAGACGCGGAAGCAAAATGAGCACATGCTGATGCTCATTTCCAATCTGTACGAGGAATCGCTTCACCTGAAAAAAACGCTGCAAAGCGCCGAGACCATTACAGTCAAATCGTTTGAGCTGTATCAAGGCTTGCAATCGCTTGAACAGGACCAGCGCTTCGCCAAACAGGCGCTGATCATCGCCGGAGAAGTCCATGAGATCAAAAAAGACAATCAGCGTATTTTTGCCGGGCTGCGCAAGCTGATTTCCGATGAGAATCTGACCGATTACATGGACATTCACCAACTGGCCGGCATCGTCGTCCGCTCGAACGAAAAGTACGCTGCCTTGTTGGGGAAAACCATTCATTTTACCGTCTCGATCGAAGGCGTGCATCCGCACTACCATGTGTTCACCATGCTGTCGCTGATCAACAACATGGTTGCCAACGCGGTGGAAGCCATCCAGGACGACGGCGAGATTTCCCTATACGTAACCAGAGAGGACGAGCACGTGATGCTCAAGATCAGCGACAACGGCCCCGGTGTTTTGCCACGGCGCCGAAAGCTCATTTTCAAGCCCGGCTTTACGACAAAATACGACTATGCCGGCGCTCCTTCTACCGGCATCGGCCTGTCCTATGTGAAGGAAGTGGTCGAAGAACAAAAGGGAGAGATTGTCCTCCTGGATGGGACTGACGGTGCGGGAGCGGCATTTCTCATACGGCTGCCAATCGAATCGATAAGCGAGAAAGGGTGAGACGATGCGATTTTTTGTTGTGGATGACGATGAAGTCGTTCGGATGATGCTGACGGAAATCATCGAAGACAGTGATTTGGGCGAGGTCGTGGGCGAAGCGGAGGATGGCGCGATGATCGACGGGCCGATGCTGGCGATGCGCAACGTCGATATTTTGCTCATCGACTTGCTGATGCCGCAGCGGGACGGCATTGAAACAATCCGCGCGCTGAAACCGTCCTTTAAAGGAAAGATCATCATGATCTCGCAGGTGGAAACGAAAGAATTGATCGCGCAGGCCTATTCGCTCGGCAGCGAATATTACATCATCAAGCCTGTGAATCGCATCGAGGTGGTGTCGATCATCCAAAAAGTGATCGAGAAAGCCCGCCTGGAAAAGTCGATTCAAGACATCCACAAATCGCTCTTCCCGGTGCTCCAGCATGATCAATCAGCGCTGCGGCAGCCCCCCTCGCCTGCCACGAAAGGGCTGCGGGAAGCAGGACAAGTTGTGTTAACCGAATTGGGAATCGCAGGCGACATCGGGAGCAACGATCTGCTGGACATCGTGGATTACTTGCATGAGCATGAGCAGCGGCACACGTTCAAAACCGGCTTTCCCGCCCTCAAGGACATATTCGAGCATATCGCTCATGCGCGGCTGGGCGCATCGTCGCCGGATGACCCGAACGTGACGAAAGCGGTGAAGGCGTCCGAGCAGCGGGTACGGCGGGCGATCTATCAGTCGCTCACCCATCTGGCTTCGCTCGGCCTCAGCGATCTGACGAATTGGAAGTTTGAAAATTACGCATCGCAGTTTTTTGAATTTACCTATGTATGGAAGAAGATGACCGAGCTGAAAAATGGCGGCTCGTCCCCGTCCTCGGATATTCGGATCAACATGAAAAAGTTCATTCAGGCGCTCTATTCCGAGGCGAAGCGCATCCAGTCGGAAACATAGCCCGGCGGCCCTCCCGCCATTCAACCTTACCAAGAACGGAGACAGCTTTTATGGACAAAGACCACATTCTCACAGAGGCCGAAAATTTCGTCAAGGACATCCTGAAAAACGATAGCAGCGGCCATGACTGGTGGCATATTTACCGCGTGTCCCGCACGGCGAAAACAATTGCCGCCATGGAGCAGGCTGACTCGTTCGTCTGCGAGCTGGCCGCGCTGCTGCACGATGTGGCCGATGAAAAAATAAGCCAATCCGAAGAAATCGGACTGGCTCTGGTCAAAAGCTGGCTGGCAGACCAGCAGGTTCCGCCGGAAACCGCCGCCCACATCGTCGAGATCATCTCCACGATGTCGTTCAAAGGCGGAAATCGCCCGTCCATGCGCACGCTCGAAGGCAAAATCGTGCAGGATGCCGACCGCCTCGATGCGATCGGCGCGATCGGCATCGCCCGCGTATTCGCCTACTCCGGCGCAAAAGGCCGCGCCATGCACGATCCCGCACTGCCTGTGCGCGAGCAGATGACACAAGAAGAATACCGCAGCGGCAATGACACCGCGATCAACCATTTTTATGAAAAGCTGCTCAAGCTCAAAGACTTGATGAATACCGACTACGGCAAACAGCTGGCATGGGAGCGCCACGCTTTCATGCTGGCGTACCTCGATCATTTTTATGCCGAATGGGAAGGCGAATCGTCCATCCGGTAGACCGGCACCCAGCCGCGCACGCTGTTGATGAGCCACGCCTGTGTCGCGCGGGCCAGATCATCCATCGTCAGCACGCACTCGACAATCGCTCCTTGCGCCAAAAGCTCCGCCCGCAGCGTTCCGGCAAGCAAGCCGGACGTGACCGGCGGCGTAAGCTTCTCCCCGCCGATCTCTAGGACGAGATTGCCGATGGTGAATTCCGTCAGCTCCCCGCGTTCATTCCATAGAAGCACATCGAAAGCATCGGGATACTCGCTCTTATGCACCTGATAGATGGAGCGTTCGGTCGTCTTATGGTAAAAAAACGGATTGGCGGAAGCGATGGGGCGGCTTGCGACCGCAAATGGCTGCGGCACAATCGGCTGCTCGGCTAAAGGCGTGCCTTCGAGCGCAATCGCCCCTTGCTGCGAAACCAGCAGCCGGACGCGCATGGTCTCGTTCGTCTTGCGCGCAAACGCCTGAAGCTCTGCATCCAGCTGTCCCCGATCGAGCGGAATGCCGAAATAGGCGGCCGACTCTTGCAGGCGCGCGAGATGCCAAGCAAGCAGCTCGTACTCCCCGCCTGCCAGCTTCATCGTTTCCAGCAGGCTGAATGCCGGCATCTCCGCAGTCAAGATCGCCGATTTGGCGACCACCTCGTCATATTCATCCTCTGCTTGCGAATCCCAGGTGATTCCTCCGCCGACACCGTATTCGGCAGCCCCTGTCTTTGCATCGATCAAAACAGTGCGAATCGCCACATTGAATACCGCTTCTTTTTGCGGTGTGATGTAGCCGATGGTCCCGCAGTACACTTCGCGCGGCGAATCCTCCAGCTGCTCAATCAGCTTCATCGTGCTGACCTTCGGCGCTCCGGTGATCGAGCCGCATGGAAAGAGCGCCGCAAACACTTCTTCAATCGTCGTCTCATCGCGTGTCGTCGCCTCGACTGTCGAGGTCATTTGATAGACGGTGCGATACCGTTCGATCTCGAACAAACGCGGTACGTGCACGGAGCCAATTTCTGCAATGGTGCCCAGATCGTTGCGCAGCAGGTCGACGATCATCACGTTTTCCGCCTTGTTTTTTTCCGAGCGGGCCAGCCACTCCGCATTCGCCCGATCTTCCGCAGCGAACCTCCCCCGCTTGACCGTCCCTTTCATCGGCTTGGTCGTCAGCTTGTTCCCCTGCCAGCGGAAAAACAGCTCGGGCGACGCCGATAAGATCCGATAGCGTCCCACCTGCAAATAGGCCGAATAATGCCCGTGCTGGCGTTTGCGCAAATCAAGGTAAAAAGACTGCGCATCGCCGGAAAAGCTGCCGCGCAGCCGAATCGTGTAGTTCGTCTGGTACGTTTCGCCTCTGGCGATCGCCTCCCGAATCGCTGTAATGCACGCCTTGTAGCGCTCCCTGTCTACGGTCGGCTGCCATTCGGACATCTGGTAGGAGCCCTGTTGGTCCGCATCCGCTGCGGCAGGCTCCTCAGGCTTGGCGAACAAGCCGAACCAGGCAAGCGGCATCGCATGATCGCGATGCACGCGAAAAGCAGGGTCGAACGCGGGTGCCGCCTCATACGACAAATACCCCGCCGCATAAAGCCCCGCTTCCACGCCCTGCTGAAGCTCCTTCAATAATGGTTTGATCTCGTCCACCTGATTGGCGACGAGAATTTTGACCGGGTTGCGAAAAACCATCGGTCCGGGTTTGCCGTCCGCATCGTGAAAATCAAGCTGCATCAGCATTTGCGCGGATTCCGGCAACTCCTCTGGTGTCATCATGAACATACCTCCAGCTTCCTTACTGTCCTAATCGTTACACAGACGAGCGGGAGATGGCAAGAGCCGCGCTGCTACACGGCTTTTTTCCGCTGCCGATACAGCCACACGCCTGCTGCGATCAGCAATAAGGCGATCAGCACGTACACGCCATACCTCTTGATGCCTTGGTGCACAAGAACCCAGCGCTCCCCCAAAAAATACCCCAGCAAAACGAAGGTCAGCGTCCAGATGAACGCGCCGGTATAGGCGAACACCATGAATTTGCGGAAATCCATTTGGGAGATCGCAGCCACATAGGCCGTCAGATGGCGCACGCCGGGAATATAGTAGCCGATGATCAGCAGGATGTTGCCGTACCGCTCGAACATGCGGTGCGTGCCAGTGATTTTTTCTTCCGTGATATGTATTTTCGGACCGAATTTTTTCAGAAAAGGCAGCCCCAGCTTGTACCCGATGGCATAGCTGACGGTAATGCCGGACGCCGATCCGCAGAAGGAGAACAGGATGACAAGCGGCAAGCTCAATGTCCCCTGGTATGCTGCAAAGCCCGCATACGTCAAGAGCGTCTCATCGGGGATCGGCAGCCCGACAATCCCGAGGGAGAGCGCGATCAAAATACCTGCATACCCATAGTGGGCGATCAGCCCGCCAAGATGATGTTCCATCGCAATCACCGTTCCTCGCATTTTTTCACAGGCCATGCGCCAGGGCGCCATCTATACGTCGAAAAAAACACCCTTCATCAGCCTCTTGTTCTGAAGAAGGGTGTTGCTATTTCATCTATCTATATTCCCCAAGAATATCTGACACATCAAGTTTAATTCAAAACGCGCCCCGCTGCAACAAAGTGCTGGTCCCACCAGCCGGTCAGCGTGCTGTAACGAACGCCGCCCTTGCCGTAGGTGTGCAAAATCTTGTTGTTGCCGGCATAGATGCCGACGTGCCCGATCCGATTGATCGAATTTTTGTCATATTTCATCGTTGCTCTCGTCGAGAAGAAGATCAGGTCCCCCACCTTCAGTTGGCTGCGGGAGATGTGCTTCACTTTTTTGTATTGGGAACGGGCACCCCCTCTTCCCAGATCGATTCCAGCACCTTCGCGGAATGCCCACATGGTGAATTCGGAGCAATCCATCGTGCTTTTGTCGTATCGGCTTGAAGCGTATTTATAGGGTGTTCCCATGTATTTTTCGCCGGCTTTGATCACTTTGGCACCTGCGCTGCTTTTCGCCGCAGTCGCGCTTACGGAGGCATCTGCCCCGGACTTGACGGAATCAAGCGATGCTGCATGAACTTGTCCACCAAAAGCTAATGATGTGCACATCAGCAGCGCAAACACCGATCCCATTTTCCATCCTGGTTTTTTCATTGTTTCATCCTCCTTGGAAGTTATCAGGTGTTTCTTACAGTGTTTATCTTACTTGGGAAATCTGAGAACACGCTGATAGAAAGATGAGGGATGGATAAGAGTTTTCTGATAGAAATATGAGAATGAGTATGGTTGGTGGAGGCGAGGGGATTTTGGCAAGAAAGCTGCGCGGAAACGTAGCCATGCCTGCTGGGGGTCGGGGAGAACGGTCCGGTGAAAAAACGGGAAACTGCGCCCCAAAGCCACACGCTGCGCGGCGGGTGAATCTCAGGAAGCAGATGTGGCGCAAAGCGTTTCCCGTTTTTTCGCCGGCCCTGGCTGGCATGTCTAAAGCTTCCGCTCCGCTTTCTTGCCAAAATCCCTGGGTTTCCCCTTCTCTCAGAAAAAAATGGGATGGGAATGGTTTTGGGGGTAGCGCTCTGGGGTCTTTTTAATAAAAAATCCTCTCCTTCGTTCGATGGGAGAGGATTTTTCGTTGCTTTTATTTTTTCGTCTTTTCCTTAATCACTTGCAGCTGCTCCATATTCAGACGCATATCGTTTACGATTTCGGTCATTTCCTGTTTGATGCTGCTTTCGACTTTTTCGATGGTTTGCAGGTGGACTTGCGCTTTTTGTTGGCTTTCTTTGATGTCGTCCAGTTCGTTGCCGAGCTGCAGGGTGTCGTGGGCGACTTGTTTGATGCCGTCGGCGATGGTCAGGATGCTTGCGGAGTTGGTCGTGATGTTGTCCCGCACCGTGTTCATCGTCTCTTCAAACGATGTGAACGACGCGAAGCTGCGGTTGATGGTTTCGTCGATCGCTTTGAGCTGTGCCGTAATGTTGCCTGCGGATTGCTCCGTCCCGTTCGCCAGCTTGGTGACTTCCTGCGCCACGACGGCAAAGCCTTTGCCGTGCTCTCCGGCGCGGGCGGCTTCGATCGATGCATTCAAGGCGAGAATTTTGGTCTGGTTCGAGATGGCGGAGATCGTGCGGCTCATTTCGTTCACGACATGGGTCATCGTGATCAGCTCCTCCATCAAGGCGCGGGTCGCCTGGATGTTTTGGCTCATCTGATCGTTTTTATGCTGAATGTCCGTGAATTCCTTCGATGTCGCAGCCAGCTGCTGGCTGTATTGATTCAGCTCCTGAAACTTGCTGTGGTAGGCGCCGACGAATTCCTCCAACCGCTCGTAGTTGTCGAGCGAGGACGCTTTCAGCCCCTCGATATTGCTCAGATTGTTTTCGACGCTGTTCGAGACGAACGTCGCCGATTGGCTCACGTCCTGGAGGGTCGATTGCATGCTGGTCAAAAAGATGGGCAGCTCGTCCTCTACCGTATTGACCGGCGTGGCCGCAACCGACAGCGAATCGATGATTTCCAAAATCTCGGCCGCTGACGGCCGGTCCGCCTGATTCTCCCCGATATAGGAATACCGGATCACCTGGTTTTCATCGATGATGTATGTACTCGGGATTGCGATGCGGAAAGAGTCCCATTTGATCGGCGTAAACACTTCGTACGCTTTGATGACGTCCCGCGTTTCGTCGGAAAGGATCGGGAACTTGATGCCGTTCTCTTCCACATAGCGTTGCACATTCGCCAGCTTCTGGCCGACAATCGCGATCAGATTGACCCCTTTTTGCAAAAATCTCTCGTAATACTCGTTTAATTCCGGCATTTGCTTGCGGCAGTTCGGGCACCATGTCCCGCGCAGAAACACGATTACGAGCGGTTTGCCCTTGTATTCCTCCAGCGTTTTGATGCCTTGCGTTGAATCCAGGCGAAAGGGAGCTGCCAATTTCCCAATCGTCAACCCTTTTTTGGCCATACGAAACACCCCTGTTGCAGTCTCATCGTATTTTCACTTGCCTTGATCGTACTATTCCTTCCTCTGTTCGTCCAGAGCCGAAGGCGTTGCGCAACGGGGACGCATCAGGCTGTCAGGAGGGATGAATCTCCTTCACCCGCCCGACTTGTCCATCTGCAAGCCGCACCTTGATGCCATGGGGATGTGTGCCCGAATTCGTCAGGATGTCCTTGACGATGCCGCGCGTCAGCTTGCCTGTGCGCTGGTCCTGCTTCAGCACAATGCTGACCGAAAGCCCCGGCTTGATGTCATTGCGATTTTGTCCATTCATGTGTTCGCACTCCCTGCTATGGTATAATAAAGGAATCACCACCATAATCGTTACGGAGGAATCCATGCTTACATTCGAAGAAAAACGAGCGATCATCGCTTCATTCCCGGAATTGCAGGAAAAGAAAGTATCACTGGGCCGGCTGAACTATCACTATGAAGAGAGTCTCCATGAGAAAAAGAACGTCGTCTACCATCTCCATCCGAATGGCAACGGCTTCGTTTACGCCGGCCACCTGAAAGGGTATCAAAAGGACGACAAAGGCATGGTCAACATCCGCGATTACTCGGCCGATGACCTGCGCACCTTGATTGGAAAAGTGATCCACATGCTCTCCCAGCCGCCTTATGTTCCGACTGCGAAAGAAACAACGGGAACGGATGCGGACGAGCCGCAAGAAGAGACATGGCGCAACAAGGAAGGCCACACCCTCCTGCTGGTCCGCGAAAACGAGCTGTGGAATGTGTATGACGGCGCTCATCTCGAATCCGCATTTGAATCGTACAAGGAAGCCGCTCTCTACTTGCACGAGGAAGGCTTCCGCCACGTGGAATAAAGAAACCATGGAAGGAAAAAGACCGCGTATCCGATGTTCATTCGGATTGCGGTCTTGTTTGTTTTACAGATAGTGCAACCACGGCTCCGCCAAAAAGCTTGGCGTAGCCAGGTTTCTAATGGCTGCCGTCGACTATTCCTGTTTTTGAATCGGGTTATAGTTGGTGAGCGGCGCCAGCATTTTGCTGTCACTAACCATCGGGGACGTACACAATGGGCAAGTCGGCAGATGCTCGAATGTAAAATTAGCACGCATCCAACCGTTACATCCCTCTTTCGTGCAAGACCAGATCGGCGTATTTTCCTTCGGAACTTCCTCTATCGACTTCTTACCATTAAACATGAAGACCCCCCTTTGATTATGTCTGACCAAAAGAAGAACTGCCCTTTACTTGCTTGTATCGGGCAGCTTGGTTTTTGTCTTACAGTTTTGTTACGTTTTCAGCTTGTGGGCCGCGGTTGCCTTGAACTACGTCAAATTGAACGCGTTGGCCTTCATCCAAAGTTTTGAAACCGTCGCCTTTGATCGCGGAGAAGTGAACGAATACGTCGCTGCCGCCTTCAACTTCGATGAAACCGAAACCTTTTTCAGCGTTGAACCATTTAACTGTACCTGTTTGCATGAACAAATACCTCCAACATTTTAATGTAACATGATCATTTTATTCCATGAAAATAAAATTCACATATTGTAAAAGGTACAATCCGTTCAAATGTCAACCCTTTACAATATGTGAATCAAAGCGTTGGCTATAGTTGAACTTTACCACAGCTGGAAGCGAAAAGCAAGTTGGCGGGTGCCTCTGCCGAAAACTGGCAGCGGACGCCTTTTTTCCGGATAAAAATGCGACGTACGCTCCACATGCGCAGCTTATATTCGGACATGTTTAGTGGCGTTTGTGGAGCGCTTGTTTCATGGAATAGCATGGTAGCGGAAACGGGACTTGCGAAAGTTAAACCAGCTGGTCATCTCGCCTTGTTTGCCTGCGGAACTCATCGTGGATCTGGATTCTGAGGTCGAAACTCAAGTCAGAACATCTTGATAAGGACAATTAGAACACTATTTTATACCTGTCGGGATCACTGCACATTTCCAAAAAAGAGGGCGTATCAACTACTGTTTCATGTAAACCTGAGCTTCCATCGTCAAAATTCTCAACAAAGATAGACGATTTGGGATTAGGGCGTAATATCGAAACGTCTTGGGATCGAATGATTCCTGCTTTCACAGCGTTGAAAAGCGCAACGTCCGTACTCAAATAAGAAATTGGAGGTTTATTGGTCACATTGAGCTGTAAAGGAGGGACTTTCGCCACTTCCAGTACCTTTTTCTTCAAAGCTATGATTCCAAAATCGCTTGTTGCAATTGATATGTTTGAAATCTCATTTGGGTAATGAGAGAGTAATAGGAACGCTAACGTAAGTATGGATACCTCGCCTGCATTTTTCTTCGTTATCAACGACCCCGTTTGTCTTGTAAAGAAGCCGTTATCGTAATAAAGCTCTATCCAATCATCGGGCAATTCATCAGCTTCAAGCTTACTGTGTTGACTAAAGAATCGTTGAGATTCTCTGAAAGGAGCCGCGACACGAAAAAGCTCCATAAGCCGCTTATCCATATACCCTATCATGGGTAAATAATCTTCGGATTCCTCGACAAAAAATAGGGGAGGGGTAATGCCTAATATATATGCAACTTTGCCATCATGATGTGCATATTCGGCACGTACCCATCCAGGAATGAGAACCATGTCGTATGGTTCAAAAATGAATGATTGTGTCAATACTTCCCGATTTTGATAAAAGAATTGGATATTGTTCGTATCCAAAATCAATATTTTTACGTTCCTTTTTTCTCGTAGAAAGCCTTCAATATCACGATAACTGCCCATCCAACCGCTCCTTTAACTCTCGTTGAACTTGCTTATACTTTTCCTCCCATTCCTTCACCACCTTCAAGTTATCTTGAAATAACTCTACATCAGGGTGCTGTGCAATTTGATTTTTTATAGCATTGATGATCGAATTCATATTCGTTACGTAGGAAGGTTTAATCAAGCTATCATCTAAAGCGTATTCCTGGAAAAGAGTTGCCCATTCGCTGGTTGACCATTGCTTGTCGAAATACAATTTTATTTTCTCTTGAAGCTGATCGTTTTGATTTCTTCTCCCCATTTGGTACAGCTGAATTAGTACAGCCTTGTATGGAGCTTTGAATGATTTCATGCAGTGAGCAATCTTCACAATGAAATCATCGTAATCCAGAGAGTAAAAGTAATCGTACAGATCGGAATAACCAAAAATCATCTGACTCGCAAAATAATCAGCTTTTCTTTCGTTTAAGTCAAACTCAGTCGAAATTTCATAGTTATCTTCATTGTGCAGGCTCATTTCCTCATGCTCGGTTAAGTGGTAGATCTCATGCCAATAGATAAAGTATTGGTAAAGTCTTGGTTGAGCAGTATTGATTAT
Source organism: Brevibacillus fluminis (assembly GCF_052072235.1). Taxonomy (GTDB): domain Bacteria; phylum Bacillota; class Bacilli; order Brevibacillales; family Brevibacillaceae; genus Brevibacillus_D; species Brevibacillus_D fluminis_A. The sequence continues at coordinate 5,191,559 of NZ_CM125436.1, forward strand.
CGGAACAGCTTTTTGACCGTGAAATTTCCGAATCGCCCCACCCCAATTGCTGTCAGGAATAGGAATCTCAATTAAATTGTGTTCTTTTAAGATTCCCAAAGCTTGTTCTTCTATCGGAAGAGACTTCCACTTTATTAAACGTTTTTCGATGAAACGAATATGATTCTGGATCTGTCGATCAATTTGCTCGTTACGTTCAACGGTTTGATCTAGGTTCTCACTCGTTATTCTCACTTATTTGCTATACCTCCTTTATACATACATGGAGTAAATGTCCAGTACGTTATCTAATCCTTCCAAAAGTTCTTTTGCTTTTTCACTCTTTTCCATGCCTACGCGGTGATCTGAATAGGCATAGGCGAGCGGGTGAGTGAGTGAAGGAGTGCTTTGGGCTGTAATAAAATAGTCGTCGGGCAGTTCAAAAGTTTGGTTAATCTTTGCGATTTGACCATTGTAAGTTGTTTGGGATGGACTCTCACCTTTAAGAAGTTGATCAATGGTTGGTCGAGATATACCCGTTAGTTTCGACAAGGATAATTTGGAGTGACCTTTTACTCGAATAAAAGTAAGTAAGTTTTTGGCTATTGTCTTTTGATGTTCAAAAAAATTGATACTCATTTGCTACACCTCTTTTCACTTTATATTTTAATTATAAACCTCACTGTTGCGTTTGTAAAAAATTTTTTTTCAATGTGTAAAAACCTCTATAGCATATACCGTTATCGAGAAAATATACATCAGCGATAGATGTGATAAATAAGGAATCTTCGTAAGAGGGGGAAGGATGCAATAATATCGGGGGCATCTATGGGTATCGTCGATTAGCCCTTCATTTGCGCCGACAGACCGGGAAACGGCTTAACCACAAACGAATCTACCGCCTGATGAAGCGACAGGGTATCCAGTCGGTGATTCGCAGAAAGAGAAAGAAATATGTGCGGTTCAGCCCTGAAAATGGCAAAAGGAAGCAAGCCTCTACTTCATAGTGATCGAGGTTTTCAGTATATCTCTTTACGATTGGCAAGAAAGTGAACCAGAGCATGTCCCGAGTCGGCAGGTGCATTGATAATGGCCCAATGGAGGCTTTCTGGGGAACACTGAAATGCGAGCGGTATTATCTGCATACATACAAAAGATATAAATGACTACATCCGTTTTTACAACAACGAGCGATTACAGGCCCAATTTTCTCAAGACGCACCACTGCTTTCTTTGCTTGCCCGAGTCCCTTTCCTTACCTACAATAAGAGGCACAGGTTTGTTGGCCAAACGCAAAGGAGAATTCAGATGAACAAAAAAGAAATGGAAGAACAGGTGATTCAAAATTATCAACGGGATGAAGGCATGATGATCCTGATTTTCGCGCAATGGTGTGTCAACAACGGGCTTGACCCGCAGGAGCTTTATTGCAGAGCTTATCCTGCACAAAGCGAAAACCCGCTGTTGAAGCAAATGACAGAGCTTACCGTACCGATCGAAGAATCGGAAGAAATCCCTGACGCCACGCTGCTGGGCGTGCTGTCTATTTTCGGCAATGACGATCTGGCTTTTGTCGTAAGCGAAGAAATCGAGAGACGCCCTGTGAAAAAGCCTTAATCGAACCATACCTCCCGAAGAAGCTTGATTCCGGGCTCGATTTTATCCGTATCAATTCCACCGAACCCGATCAGGAACTCTTTGCGCTCCTCCTGATCGGGTCCAAACCAGGTGTACGCCGCGGAGGCGAGGTTAATGCCCGCCTGCCTGGCGCTGCCCAACAAGTCGGCTTCCGTGCGCGGGCTTTTGGCCCGAAGCAGCAGATGGAACCCCGCGTCCTTCCCGATGATTTCCACCCTCTCTCCCAAATGCTTCTGGATCGCTGCGATGAGCGCATCGTGTTTTTTCCGGTACACATTGCGCATCTTGCGGACATGCTTCTCAAAATGCCCTTTCTCCATAAACAGCTGCATCGCTTTCTGATTCACCGGCGATGATGACTGCTCGAACAAAAGCTGGCGGTACAGCTGCCGGTACCGCTCCAGTAAAAAGCGCGGCAGCACCATGTAGCTGATGCACATCGCCGGCGCCACCACCTGCCCGAATCCCCCGAGATAAACGACCGGGGCATCCGGCACAAGCCCTTGCAAAGACGGAATCGGCCTGCCATGATAGCGGAATTCTCCGTCATAATCATCCTCGATGATCAGTCCCGCTGTCTCCTTCGCCCACTCCAACAGCTGCAATCGCCGGGAGATCGGCATGATCATTCCTCTCGGGTATTGGTGGGAAGGAGTGACGCACGCGACCCGCACTTCTTTTTGATACAGCTCCTGAATGGAGATGCCATCATCTTCAAGCGGGATCGGCACCATCTTCAGTCCATGCCGGGCAAAGGTGGTGCGGAGCAGCGGATAGCTGGGATTTTCGATGCCGATCCGGGCGTGCTCCTCCTTGAGCAGCAACGCCAAAAACGACAGCAGCACATAGTGATCGGCCGCGATGACGATCTGATCAGGGACGCACGCGACTCCGCGAAACTGGCGCAAATAGCGGGCAAGCTCCTGCCGCAGTCCGCTTTCCCCCTGGGGATCGCCATAAAACAGCAGGTCCTGCTGCTCCCGCTGAATGGTTTGATTCACAAGCCGCCTCCACGTCTGGAACGGAAACACGCTGAAATCATTTTTGGACAAATGAAAGTCGTACGCGTAGGCGCCTTTTGGCAGCAGCGGCGGCGCTGTTACCGCTTCCGGCTGACCTTTGCCCAATTGCGCATACGGTTCGAGCAGCTTTTGCACGAAATAGCCTTGCCTTGGCCTGCTTCCAATAAAGCCTTCCGCCATCAGCTGCTGATACGCCGTCTCGACCGGTGTTGTGCTCAGCGACAGCAAATCGGCAAGCTTTCGGACAGAAGGCAGCCGCGTCTGCTCGGAAAGCCGGCCCGTGGCGATTTCCGTTTTGAAAAATCGATAAAGCTGTACGTAATGAGGGGTATCCTCATCTTCCTCCAAAACCGGCACAATCAGCACGCCTGGCTCCCTCTTTTCTGTCCTTTTCATTTATTATAAACTGCGCATTTGCTAACAGGCAGCTTTTCCTTATAGTAAGGATACATTATTCAGGAGGTTTTCCCTATGCCAAACGTGCCACAAGAAACAGATCGTCCCGTACGTTTTCTCGAAGGAGCGCGCGTCTATTTGCGTCCGCTCAATCAGGAAGATACCGAATTGTACTACCGCACCTTGTATTACCCGGAGGTCAGGCGCTTAAGCGGAACGCAGAAGCATTTCACCAAGGAGCAAATCGCCCGCTATATCGACGGGAAATCGCAGGACAACTCATCGGTCCTGCTGCTGATCGCGCTATGCGAGGATGACACGGTGATCGGCGACATTGCGCTGCAGGACATCGACGGCATGAACCGGACTGCAAACATCCGGCTTGCCATCAGCGAGAACTTCCAGGGCAAAGGCTACGGCACGGAAGCAATGAAGCTGATGCTCGAGTACGGCTTCGGTATTCTCAACCTGCACCGCATCGAGCTGAACGTCTTTTCCTACAATGCACGCGCACAGCATGTCTATGAAAAAGTGGGATTCGTGAAGGAAGGCGTACAGCGCGAAGCCCTGTTCTACAACCACCAGTACCACGACTCGATCCTCATGAGCATCCTGGAGCACGAATACCGCGCGAAATATGTGCAGGCGCCCTAGAGGCGCCTTTCTGCTGAGGACAAGCTGTAAGCCCAGCCCAAAAGAAAGAAGCATGCCGCTGCACCAGCATGCTTCTTTCTTTTGGGCTGGTTGAAAGGGGGGCGCTGGCAGCAATGCCGTCAATTGGAATAAATCCGGGCAAACTACAAAATCTAAAAACACAGTGACACCACTCTCTTCTTTCGGGAGACTACGCGATGAGGCTTTTTTATAAACGGATTCGCAAATCAGCCATTCAAGAGCTGCTGCACCGAGGCAACGATGAGCACATCAGTGCCGATTTGTCCGCGAACCGCAAGAGGCTGCAGACGATTTTTCATGATATACCCGACCTGATCACTTCCACGTTCGTGATCAGTGAAACGAACGTTACTGCCCTGCTTGTTTATTTGAACGGGATCGTCGACAACGACATTATCAACAACAACATCCTCCACCCGTTGTTGTTCAAAAGACATTCGTTCACCGAGCTGTCTGACCTGGAGCTGCCAGTAGGCCTGAAACAGACTGCCTCCTCCTGGGCAGCCATCAAGGAATCCATCCTCTTTGGGAAAAGCGTGCTGTTCGTCGATGGCGCGCCCTATTGCCTGATACTCAATACGCCAGGATGGCCGCAGCGATCCAATACAGAGCCGCAGACAGAGTCCGCCTTAAAAGGTTCCCATCTCGGGTTCATCGAATCGAGCGGGTATAACATCTCGCTGCTTCGCCTTTTCATTCCCGATCAGGATTTAAAAATAAAAGATTTGGTCGTTGGCTGGCGGAGCAAAACAAAAGTATCGCTCCTGTATCTGGAAGATGTGGTAAATGTGGAATCGTTGCAGAGTCTCGAAGAACGCATCCAACGTATCAATATTGATGCCATCATTACGACAGGGGAATTGGAAGAGTTGATCGCGGACAATCGGATTACGCCGTTTCCCCAGTTCTTGTCGACGGAACGCCCGGACAACGCTGCTTCCCAGCTTCTCCAGGGACGAATCGTGATGGTCGTTGATCATTCCCCCAGCGTCTTGGTTGGCCCGGTGACATTGTCATCCTTCTTTCAAAGCATCGATGACTACAATCTGCGCTGGATCGTCGCATCCTTCATTCGCGCGATGCGTTACGCCGCTTTCTTTATCTCGATTTTTTTACCGGCGTTGTACATCGCCGCGCTCACGTTTCATTACGATATTATTCCGCTCGATTTGATCCTTTCGATCGGTGAATCCCGCGAAAGGGTGCCGATTCCTCCGTTTGTGGAGGCGATCATCATGGAGCTTGCTTTGGAAATGCTGCGAGAGGCCGGGCTGCGCTTGCCTTCCAAAATTGGCCAGACAGTAGGGATTGTCGGCGGTATCGTCATCGGACAAGCGGCCGTCTCGGCAGGCATTGTCAGCAACATCATGGTCATCGTGGTCGCAACAACGGCAATCGCTTCCTTTATCATGCCGAATGCCGACCTGTCGGCAGCTGTGAGAATCCTCCGCTTCCCCATGATGATTGCCGCGTATCTGTTCGGTCTTGTCGGGATTGTCGTCGGGTTGCTGGTGTTGATCATCCATCTCATTTCGCTGGAATCGTTGGGAACGCCTTATGGAAGCCCCTTTGCGCCCGTTCGCTTCTCGGATTGGAAAGACGCGCTCATCCGCTTGCCGATTCAGTGGATGATGAAACGGCCGGTTGCCAATCGCCCCCAGCAAACGATTCGCCAGGGCAATAATCGTAGGAAAGATGATTCCACATGAAAAAATACGAGATCACTTATTTGCAGTACGTGTTTTTTATCGTGCAGGCCCAGGTTGGCGTCGGGATTCTCACCATGCCCTCGGACCTGGCGGAAGTCGCAAGTACGGACGGCTGGATTTCCATTGTGCTGGGCTGGCTGATTGCGATAGCGGTGAGCGTAATGATCATCCAGATCATGAAACGCAGTCCTGAAGAGACGATCTTCGGCCTCCTCCCCCGCTATTTCGGGAAATGGCTGGGCACAGCGTTTTCCATTCTGTTCATTCTGTTTGCGCTCTTCTCCTACGTCAATTCCCTGTTTGTGGAGGTTCATGTTACCCAGACATGGGTGCTGCCGCAAACCGCAAACTATTATCTTGTGATCTTGTTTTCGATTCCCGCTTACATGCTCGCTGCGAGTGGAATTAGGATGCTTGGGCGCTTTGCCGAATTCATCAGCTATTTCTTGATCTGGATGCTGTTTTTTTCCTTGCGCTAAAACAGGGCCACCTCATCCACCTGCTGCCCATCTTGAAGGAAGGCTGGCTGCCCGTTTTCAAGGCTGTCCCGAAAACCATCCTGTCGTTTTTAGGATTCGAGTTTGCTTTTATTTTGTACCCTTATTTGCAAAAAAAAGAACGGGCCACGCGCGGAATCATTATCGCGAACACTATCTCCATGCTGGTTTTTCTGCTGATCACGCTGGTCTGCTATATCCGGTTTAGCCCTGACCAGGTTGTCACCTATATTTGGCCAACGCTGAATCTGTTCGAGACACTCGAGTTTTCTTTTGTGGAACGAATTGAAATCATCTTTTCAGCGTTTTATTTGTTTATCATCGCTTCCAGCGGGATTCCTTACCTGTTCATCGGTGTCTTGGGGATCAGCCAGCTTCTGCGCAAGCACGATCATCGCCCACCGTTGATCGCCTTTACCATTGCTTTCATTTTACTGAGCTTCGCCTTTAACCCTACGTTTCACCAGGTCAGCCAGCTGCAAAACTGGAGCGCTCAATACGGCATGATCATGGCTTATTTTTTCCCTGTCTTTTTATGGCTGTATGTCGTAGCTGTCGATCCAACACGCTGGAGGCAAAACAAATGAACGTTCGACTTCTCGCAATCATTCTCCCGGTTACGCTGCTGCTGTCAGGTTGCCTTGGGCAAATGAAGCTGGATGAAATCACTTTGCTGTTGACGTACGGGATCGATTTGGCGAAGGATGGAAGCTTGGATATTTATACCGCGGCCCCGGTATTCAGCAGAGAGGCAAAGCAGAAAACGGAGATTATGCACGTTCACGCCAAATCCCTCCGTGAAGGCAGAGACCACCTTGAGGACGAGGCGATTGGCACCGTCGCAACGGGAAAAGTACAAAACATCATTTTTACGAAAAAACTGCTCCAGCAAAAAAGCATTTTTGAGCTGCTGGATGTTGTGTTCCGCGATCCCAAAAGCTCGCTCAAGGCCGATCTTGTCATGGTAGACAGCCCGATTCGACAAGTCATGGAGATAAAAATAGCGGATAAGCCGCGTTTATCGGTTTATTTGCGTGAGTTGGTGGAGTCGGCGCATACGAGCGAGTCATCCGTCCTCACGTCCGTCCGTACGCTTTACCATCAATATTACGAAAAAGGCATCACACCGTTTTTGACAGAAACGAAATTAGTTGAAAACAGACTGAACATCGCAGGCACTTCCCTGTTAAACAAGAAAGGATTCTATGTCGACACGCTCAATCCAAAAGAAAGCTCCTACTTGCTGATCATGCAGCGGGATATTCAACACCCCGTTTCCTTGAACATTGAGCTTCCCAAACATGTGTTCAAGAAAAAGGGACAGTTCGGGAATTCGGTCAGCTTTTTGATCGATTACACCCGTTTCACCTATAGAACCGCTCATCGTGACGGGCGCTTTCAATTCGATCTCCATTTCAATTTCCGGATTGTCCTCAATGAGGTTCTGGTCAATGCCAATCCGCTGAAGGAGCAAAAACAATTGGAACAGGCGCTTGCTGATCAAATCAGGAAAGAGATGAGCGCGCTTGTGGCAAAACTGCAAAAACAGCAGCTGGACCCGATCGGGCTCGGCCTTTATGCTCGGGCCTTTGCCTACAACGAGTGGAAACAAGTGCAAAATGACTGGGGATTGGCATTTTCCCAAGCGAAGGTGAACATCAATCCTGCCGTCAGCATCATCAGTATCGGTTCGCTCAAAAATGCGGGGATCAAGGCAAATTCACAATAAGCCGTTGCGTTACAAAAACGGAAGCGAAAAGAAGACCGGCCTGTGGGGGCGGCCGGCCTTCAAGTCTTTGATCTGTTTATTTCGATGTCAATCCGCCATCTACCACGACAGCGCTTCCCGTCATTGCCGACGATTCATCGGCCGCCAGGAAAACGGCCACATTGGCGATCTCGATCGGCTGGATGGTTCTGCCGATCGGTTGGAAATCGCTGATGCTTTTGAGCACCTCATCCCGGCCGCCAAACAAATCGGCATGTGCATCGTTGAAGGCTGTATCCACCCATCCCGGGCAAATGCAGTTCACCCGCACGTTGTCGGCTGCGAAATCAAGCGCCATTTGTTTGGTCAGCATATGGATGGCGCCTTTGGAAGCTACATACGCGGACAGGCGCGGCTCGGCAGCGAAGCTGTTGGCAGACGCCATGTTGACGACGGAGCCGCCTCCCGCTGCGATCATTTCCGGCACACAGTATTTGGACGTGAGGAACATCGACTTCACGTTGACCTCCATCGTGCGGTCCCACACCTCTTCATCCAGCTCCACGACCGAGCCCGGCACATTGATCGCCGCGTTGTTGCACAGAACGGACGGCACGCCGTACGTTTCTTTTGTGAATCGAATCAGCTCCTGCACCTGGTCTGCCTTGGACACATCGGCCTGGAAAAAGACGGCCTCTCCCCCGTTGCCGACGATCTGTGCGACGACCTCGGCACCAGCCGGGCTAATATCCGTCGCGACCACGCGCGCGCCTTCCTCGGCATACCGCATCGCAATCGCGGCCCCGATCCCTTTCGCTGCTCCTGTTACAATCGCAATTTTATTTTGCAAACGCATGCTCTTGTCCTCCTTATTATAGTTCCTTGATGACAGGTGCCACTTTCTTGTAGCCGTTTGATTTCACATAGCCGACCACGACGCCGACCAGTACCCAGCCGATCCCCACCATGAATGTCATCTTGTCAAAGCCGGACCAGACATAGCCCGTGATCAGCAGCCCGATGAACGGGGTGAGCGCATAGGTGAGGAAGCCTTTCACTCCACGCATACGCTTTTTGCCGTAAAAATAGACGATGATCGTGGCGTTCAGCATCATGAAAGCGGTGATGGCGCCGAACGTCACGAATTTGTACAGCGTCTCAATCGACAGGCTGAACGTTACGACGATGGAAAGCAGCGCGCAAAACAGCGTCGCGTTAACCGGCGTCTGGAATTTGGGGTGAATCTTGGCCAGCACCTGTGCGAACGGCAGCAGATTTTCGCGGCTCATCGAGTAGAGCACACGAGCGGTGGCGGACTGTACGTTGAGCGTCACGGCGATTCCGACCGCGATCACGTTGATCAGAATCAAAATCGTGTAAAACACTGGCCCGCCCGCTTCCTTGGCGATCTCGAAAAAGCCCATATCCGGGTTCAGCGTTTCATACTGCGGATGAATCAATGCCGCCATGTACACCTGGATCAAAAACAGCAGGCCGCTGAACAAAATCGAGAAAACCGTCGCCTTGCCGACCGTCTTCACCGGATCGCGCGCCTCCTCCGCGAGCGTGCTGATCCCGTCAAACCCGAGGAAGCCGAGCACGGCGATGGAAGTCGCCGTCGCGATGAAACCAAAATCGACGTGGTCCGCCTGATACAGCGGCGCCAGGCTGAAGCCGCCCATCCCGTGCCCGTCGATCAGCACGAATTTGACAGCGATGCCCAGGAAAACGACAAGTGTGACGATTTGCATCCAGAACATGACCAAATTGGCCCGGGCTGTCATCGTGATACCCCGCACATTGATCAATGTGTTGCACACAACGAAAATGAGCGTCCAGACAAATGCGGGCACTTGCGGCAAAACCCCTGCCATCCACACGCCCGCAAACGCATACAGGAGCGCGGGACACAAAATGTAGTCGGCCAGGATCAGCCACCCGGCGATGAAGCCGACATGCGGGTTCAGCCCGCGGCTCACATACGAATAGACGGAGCCGGCGTACGGAAACTCCTTGCTCATGTGGCTGTAGCTGAAAGCGGTGAACATCAGGGCGATGACGCCGATCACGTACACGAGCGGCACCATCCCGAAGCTTTGCTGCGCTACCGCCCCGTATACCTGCATCGGTGCGAGCGGCGCCATGAACACCATGCCGTAGATGACCAGGTCCTTGAATGTCAGCGTTCGTCTCAACTCTTGTTTGTACTGGCTGTTTTGCAAGCCGAACCCCTCCCCTGAACTAGAAAAACGTAAGTAGTCCTCGTTTTTATAGTAGACTTGTTTCAGAAAATTTTGAAACAGATTCGGTCGAAACAAGAGGGGATTTGTCGATACGAGTCGGGATTGACAGGCTCCACTTCCTTGCGTTACAGCCATTTTTGCAGGTTGTACCAATAGGAGACGATTTCGTGCGTCTTGTCTTCAGCGATGAGCGCTTTTTTCTCGCCGTGCACCTGATCGAAAAAAATGTCGCTGCCTTCGATGCGGCTGATTTGTTTCATGTTGACCAAAAACGAGCGATGGGTCAAATAAAAGCAGCTGTCCTGCAAGTAGCTTTCGTACACCTTTATCGGGATTTTGCTTTCAAGCGCCTCATGGCGGGTATGCACCAGAATCGTCCGGTTGATCGATTCGATGTACAAAATGTCGGCGGGCGTCTTCTGGATGATTTCGTCGCTGATGATCGGGACATAGAGTCCGCCCGCTTGCATGAAGGCTTGATAGGCGATATGGCTGCGCAGCTTGTCGATCGCCTGTCTGAGTCGGCGGGCGGTATACGGCTTCTCCACGATGTCGACGATGCCGAGATCATAGGTGACGCTGGCGTGCGGAGCCATGCCGGTGACGAGAATCGTGGGGAGATGGACTCCGCGCAGCTTGAGAATCGAATAGCTTTCCAAGCCTCCCCGGCCTGTCCCCAGATTGAGGTCGATAATCATGGCGTCCAGATCGGCGCGCAGCGTCGCTTCTGCGATCAGCTCATCGCCCGAACTGACCTTGGCGGCAATCCGGACGTTTTCCAAAGGAGCCAGGTATCCTTCGAGCAGTTCCTGCTGAAGCTCATCATCCTCGGCTATCAAAACGTTGATTTGCTGCTTGTGCATGGTTCCTCGCTGCCTCCTTTTCGTCGTTGAAACGCCCCTGCTTTTTTTCAGCCTTGCCGCTCCGAGATGTGGAGCAGAACAGAAAAGCATGTCCGCCCTTTTGCAGAGGCCACGTTGACTTCCCCGGCATATTTGCCGACAACCTCGCGCACAATGCTCAGCCCATAGCCGCGTGCTTGTCCTTCATCGGTCTGCTTGGTCGTATAGCCTTCCTGCATCAACTTTTGCAATTCGCCCGCCTGAATCGTACCCCCGGTATTTTCCACCGTGAACTGATACGTCTGGCCGACTTTTTTCAAGGTGAGCCAGATGCACCGCTCTTCTTCCGCCGGTCCGCCTGCTGCGGCTTCGATCGCATTATCGAGCAGGTTGGATAAAATCTTGATCATGTCGGAGGAAAGGACCCCATCAAACGTTTCCTCCGGCGGTATCTGGAACTCCAGCTCGACATGCTGCCCCCGCGCCTTTTCCACTTTCGAGTGCAGCAGCACGAGCAATGCAGGGTTCGCGACCTGTGCCGAGAGAGCCACGACCTTGACATCGCTTTGCAGCCCCTTCAAATATTCCTGGGCGCGCGCATATTTTTTCAGCTCCAAGAGGCCGAACAATACTTGCAAATGGTTGGCGAAATCATGCCGGATCGATTGGATCGATGTCAAAATGGAACGAAACTCGCGCTGGAACGTTTGCTCCGAATCGCCGACGACCCGCAGCGTCTCCCGCTGATACCAGCGGCGAATCACGGTATAGCTGACCACGATCAAAATCAGGATCAGCAAATTGGCGGATATATGAAAAATGCTATTTTTCAGCGCATTTTGTTCAATCTGCTGCAGCAGCTCGACACCCGTATCAATGCCGATGATTCCGACCAGCTGTCCGTCCGCATTCATGAGCGGGGCGCCGGCCGTCATGTAGCTGCCGTATTTGGGGTCGTGGATAATGCTCGTATGAAAGGTCGCGCCATGGTACGCCGGCTCCGCTTCCTCCCGCGTGAGCGTGCATGGCTCGCCGATATAGGTTTGGGCGGCCAGTTCGGGCGAAATGCCGAGGATCATGACCCGGCTTTTGCCCTCATCGTCCATGGTGACGATATACACATGCTTCGCCCCGATCTTTTTGCGATAGTCGTTCAGAAACCGGTTCAGCTTGACGAAATCCTCGCTCTCGGCAGTCGGCTTCTGCAAAAACCGCTCAAAGCTGGCCACATCTACCTCACTGGCGATGTCGGCCGCCGTTTTCATGCTTTGCGTGGCAATGGAAATCTCTACCGTCCGAATCGTACTGTCATAGGTCAGCAAAAGGTTTGCGGACATGAAGCACAAGCTCAAAATAATGGCGACAATCAAGATGATTCTGATTCGTTTGTTGGTTCCGGTAGAAATAGCTTTTATCATGCGCACGTTACCTTTCTGTTACACAGCCTCTGCCTGAGCGATTTTTCTCATTTTATCATGAATTGGGAGGGAAAGGGCGCATGGAAGTTGCGATTGTGGCGGGACGGGGATTTTCCGAAAAAAAGCGTCACTGCGCTCTGACAATGCCCACTGGGGGTCGGAGTGACCGGCTCCGTGGAAAAAGGGAAACCGCGCCCCAAAGCCACACGCTGCGCGGCGGAAGCATCTCAAGGAAGTAGATGTGGCGCGAAAGACGTTTCCCTTTTTCCACTCCGCCTGGTAGGCATCGCCAAGGCTGCGTGCCGCTTTTTTTCGGAAAATCCCTTCGCTGCTCGATAAATAGATAAAAAGGATGAAAACCATAAAATGGTCCATCCCTTCTTACATATATTTCAATGAAACGATTGCCAGAAATCGCCCTCAGTATCGATAATATCCATGATTTGCGCAAACGGGATGCGGAAGGTCGGGAAGCCTGCGGCATACGGTCCGATTTCATACGGCGCAAAATATAGATACAGCGCGTCCTGTTTGACATAGAACGGTTGGTCCGGCTTGATGCCCTTGTAGCTGCCTGGGAAGACGTAGGAGTACTGCGGGTCGTTCTTGATCAAATTCCCGACGATTTCACTCAGCACTTTTACATAATTGCTGTTTGGCTTGAAGAGGTCTTTGAGCTGGTACATCTTTCCTTTAACCAGATCGATGTGCGCGTATGTCTGCGTCGGCATGCCATGTGCAGCGCCAAAGGGGAAATTGTAGCCGACCAGCAGCAGCACAAGCAGATGCTTGCGGAAAAACTCGACCGAGAAGTCTCCCGAATAGCTGTAGTCCAGCTGTTCGTTGGCCGGAATCGGCTTCACCTGCGACATGTCCTTGAGCCGGTCGTTTATGTTGTTTTGCGCGTCTTTGTTGGCCATGCCCTCGACTCGCGGATAGTAGACGATATAGTCTTTGTTCGGGTTAAACAGCTCTTCCCGGACACGGAATTGATCGGTCAGCGGGATCACCGTATTTTGCCGCCAGACGGGTTTACCTGTGCGCGTATAGTACGATACGCGCTGGTTGATCAGCGCTTTGACCAGATCGTTTTCCTGTGTCAGCGTGCCGCTTCCCTCCAGCATGGGGAAAAACCGGTCGATTTGCCCTCCACGGTTGATGAAAAACGTATGCCGGTCATCATTGGCAGATGCTTTGCCGTCCTGGTATTCCATCACTTCGTTGTAAAGAAAATCGGTCAAGATTTTGCCGTCCGTATCCGCAATCGCGAATCTGGAGCCGAGGTAAGGCCGCTGCGAATCTCTCGCCTTGCCGACAGCCACCCGGTTTTCCTTCAGCCAATGGATATCGTTGTACTCTCCCGGAATGAGGAACGTTCCTTTTTTATCGATCAAGCCGTATTGATTGTTCTCCGCAAAGTCTTTCGCCGCATTGACGATGGCCCTCCCCTTCTCGAAAGGCTGCGCGGTCAAGAAACGGGGGGTGATCACGACGTTGCCTTTTTCGTCTACATACCCATAAGGGCCATTTTCCGTCTCCTGAAACGCGAGGAGACCGTCTCCCGCCTGCCCGACATTGGCATACGCGAATGTGTGCAGACGCTCGCCGTTGCGGCCGATCAGAATGAATTCATTCGGCCTTGCCTGCACGACTGCCCGCCCTTCATGGAAGTCGGTCCCGCTTTGATACGTGGCGGGAATCACTTCTTTACCGTCCCGGTCCAAATAGCCGTAATGGCTCGTGCCCTGGGGATCGACTTGCGAAAACAACGCCCTGCCCTCCTGATACATGCCGATGAAGCTGTACGGCTTGTCGGTCAAAATCTCGCCTTTTTCATTGATCACATGGAAGCCGGCGTTGTCGACGACAGCGGCGCGGTCTTGCGAAAACCGTGTGATGGCATCATATTTCGGCACAATCACGTACTTGTTGTCTTTATCAATCAGCCCGTTTTTATCCAGGAGCGTGACGATCGCCAAGCCATTTTCCTGAAAATCGTCGGCAAAATCATAGCGCGGCTCGATAACCAGCTGCCCTTTGTCGTTGATATAGCCCCATTTCGTCCCCCGATCGGTTTTGACCGACGCCGGAAACAGGTTCACCGTTTGCCTGACCAATTCAATCCGCACTTGCTGCAGCAATTCCAGCCAAGCTTCGCGCGATGGACCGGCTTCTTTTAATCGCCAGCCAGCTTCAATCGATTTCACCGCTTGCTGCGGCAGATTCGCCTTGAGCTGGGCTTCGGCGAGATAATACCAGTAATAAGGAGCACCACCACGGTAAAAATCATGAGGGTACCGGTGGCTGCCGATCAGATTGGCGACCACCTGCCAGCCTGACTCATCCACCTTCAGTCCCATAATGTACGTGTTGCCTTCCAAGTGGTATGTACCCACTATCTCCTGCATCCCATCGCCGTCCACATCTTCCAGACGCACACATGCGCGACGAGGCCAGTCGTCCTCCCGGCATATTTCTGCTGTCGGCGGCAGATGCTTGCGAACCACCTCAAGCACTTTCCGTTCATCCCACATCTGCAAAACACTCCAAACCGTTTTTTTCACAGCATATGTTCGTGCCTGCAAAAGGTGCCCAGCTGCCAGTTTGTTTAAGTCGCGGGGTAGCCTATACTGACGCGCCCGCGATTCCAGCGAAACCGTATTCGCGCCGATCCACGATACGTACCGGTAAAACGCCGCCCACAAGAAAAAGGCCAACCCGACGCTGCCGGATGACCTACTCTCTATCAAAGAAAACAGCCACCCGTCATGCACCCGGGTGGCTGTTTGGTGTTTATGCTGCTTTGCGGCTATTGGTTTGATAGCTTTGCAAATACACTTTTCCTTTTGCGCTGTCATACTTGCCTTCCCACTTGGAGATGACCACTGCAGCGAGCGCGTTGCCCACGACATTCACGACGGTGCGCGCCATGTCGAGAATACGGTCGATACCCGCGATGAACGCGAGACCTTCGAGCGGAATGCCGACAGAGCCCAGCGTCGCCAGCAAGACGACGAACGATACGCCCGGCACGCCCGCGATCCCTTTGGAGGTCACCATCAGCACCAGCATCAGTGTGATCTGGCTGCCGATCGACAGGTGAACGCCGTACATCTGCGCGATGAAAATCGCAGCCAGCGCTTGGTACAGTGTCGATCCGTCCAGGTTAAACGAATATCCGGTCGGCACGACAAAAGAGGTGATCGCCTTCGGACAGCCGAACTTTTCCATCTTCTCGATGATTTTCGGCAAAACGGTCTCCGAGCTTGCTGTGGAGTACGCCAGCAAAATCTCGTCCTTGAGGATGCGGATGATCGCGAAAATGCTTGTCCCGACCATTTTGGCAATACCGCCCATGACGAGAACGATGAACAGGAACATCGTGCCGTACACCAGCAAAACCAGCTTTCCTAACGGCACCAAAGAACTCAAGCCGAATTTGGAAACGGTTACGCCAATCAAGGCAAAAACACCGAATGGCGCGAATTTCATGATTTGGTTCGTTACCCAGAACATCGTCTCGGCAACCCCTTCAAAGAAGGCCAGAACCGGTTTCCCCCGCTCCCCGATCGCCGCTACGCCGAGGCCGAACAGGACGGAGAAGAAAATGACCGCCAGCATATCGCCTTTGGTTAATGCATCAAAAATGTTTTTCGGCACGATGTTGACGAATGTATCAACGAAGCTGTGGTGTGTGGCGGTTTCCGCCGTTTCCACATAAGAGTGGATGTCCGTTTTCGCCAGATGGCTCATGTCGACGCCGACGCCCGGCTGAAAAATATTCGAGGCCAGCAATCCCACAACAATCGCAATGGTCGTGACAATTTCAAAATACAGAATCGTTTTCCCGCCGATTTTCCCGAGCTGCTTCATGTCTCCGACGCTGGCAACCCCAATGACCAGAGAAGCGACGACGATCGGAACCACGATCATTTTGATCAATCGAATAAAAATATCGCCGATTGGCTGTAAATACTGTTCAACAGATGGATTTCCAAAAAAGAGTGCACCAACAAGAATACCAAGTGCCAGACCGATCAAAATCTGGACAGCTAATCCGTATTTTTTCATAAGGTCCCCTTTCTTTGCATTTGCGCAAGTATGGTGATATTGTCTAAATGTAAGCGTATACCTATAAAAAACTACAAAAATCTATATTTCCTTAGAGAATAATCTGCAAATTCCAAGATTTTTCTACGATTTCTGCGAAAAGAGTGTATGCAATGAGAGAAACCTTCTACATGTTTTTGCTGATGCTGGTCGTCGTCCCGCTGGCTGGTGAATGGAAATTTTACCCGTTTGCCAATGATTTTCGGGTCAGCTTCGGCACGACCGCATTCTTTTTCTTTTTGCTGTGGCTGCCCCGCATTCCATCCTATTTGTCCGGACTGGCTGTCGGCATCGCGGTGGTGCTGTTCCGCATCGGATTGGACTGGTTTTATGCGGCGGACGGCTTTTCCGTGTACAGCTCGTTCCACTCCTATATACCCGTCTTCTTTTTCTACCTATCGTTCGGCTGCTTCTACTCGCTGTTTCGCATCAACCGCTTTCATCATCGACCGTTGCTGGTTGGTCTTTTGGGAACAGCCGTGGAGATTTTGGGCAATATTATCGAGCTGCTGTTGCGCGAGCCTGCGAGCGACATCTTCACCATCGCGACGCTCGGCAAAATCACGGCGTTTGCCATTCTGCGCAGCTTCTTCGTGCTCAGCTTTTTCGCCTTGATCGAGCTGAGGCAGTCACAGCGGCTGGAGGCCCAGCAGCGCAAGCGTCATGCCCACATCCTGATGCTTGTGTCTGATTTGTACGAGGAATCCATTTTGCTGAAAAAAAATCTGCGCCACTCGGAAGAAATCACGAGAAATTGCTATGATTTTTATCGTAAACTAAAGGAGCACCCGCTGGGCCAGTCCGAGGCGTTCGCGCAGACCGCGCTCCACATCGCCGGACAGGTGCACGAAATCAAAAAGGACAACCAGCGGATTTATGCCGGACTGTCCAAAATGATCTCCAATGAAAATGCGACGGACGAAATGCCGCTTGCCGAGCTGGGGCGAATCGCCGTGCGAGCCAACCTCAAATACGCCCGCCTGGTAGGCAAAGAGATTGAGATTGACTGGCGCTGCGATCTGCCCGAGATGCCTTTTCCGATTTATACGACGCTCTCCTTGCTGAACAACCTGGTGACCAATGCCATCGAAGCCATTCCTGAAAGCGGCCGCATCGCCATTGTGATCCGGCAGGAAGGCAGCTGGGTGATTTTGCAAGTCACTGACAACGGCCCGGGAATCAAGGCAAAAGATCCGCAGGTGCTGTTCACGCCCGGCTTCACGACCAAATTCGACTTGACCGGCCAGCCGTCCACAGGGATTGGGCTTACGTATGTGAAGGAAGTTGTGGACAGCCTGGACGGGCATGTGACAGTCGACTCCATCCCCGGCGAGACGACCTTTACCGTCAAGCTGCCGAAAGCACGTATACATGCCCACATGAAGAAAAAGGGGTGATTCCCATGCGTTTTTTTATTACGGATGACGATCCGGCTGTCCGTACCATGCTCACCCATATTATCGAGGATGCTGACCTCGGAACGATTGCGGGAGAAGCGGAGGACGGTTCCTTTGTAAACGAATCACTGCTTGCGCTCAAGCAGGTGGACATTTTGCTGATCGATCTCCTGATGCCGATTCAGGACGGCATTGAAACCATCCGCCAGATCGCCCCGTTTTTCGCGGGAAAAATCATCATGATCTCGCAAATCGAATCGAAAGAGATGATTGCCGAAGCGTACTCGCTCGGGATCGAATATTACATCACCAAGCCGATCAACCGACTGGAAGTGATCACCGTCATCCAAAAGGTAAGCGAGCGGATTCGCCTGCAGCGGTCAGTGGAAGACATTCAGCGGTCGCTTAGCGCGCTGAATTTGGGCAAGTCGCCTGAGACCAAACCGGCCATCCCCGCAGAAAAATCCATTCGCACGGCAGGCAAGCATGTGTTAAGCGAGCTGGGCATGATCGGCGAAAGCGGCAGCAAAGACTTGCTCGACATGCTCGAATACATCGCCAGCCCCGAAGCGGCCGCCCTCTATGAGACGCAGTTTCCGGCATTGAAAGACCTGTATCAATGTGTAGCAGTCAAAAAACTGGGGGAAGACGCGACGAGCGCAGCCTTGCAAAAGGAAGTGAAGGCATCGGAGCAGCGAATCAGGCGAGCCATCTCGCAGGCGCTGTCCCATCTGGCTTCACTTGGCCTGACCGACTACGCCAATCCGATTTTTGAAAACTACGCGTCCAAGTTCTTCGATTTCACCGAGGTGCGCAAAAAAATGCTGGAGCTGGAAAACCAGACGGACACCTCCTCTTCTACCGCCAAAATCAACCCGAAAAAGTTCGTTTACGTCTTGTATCTGGAAGCAAAGCGGCTGCTAAATCAGCTGTAAACCAAAGAAAAAAAGAGCGCCCCGCGCCATCATTGGCGTAAGGGTGCTCTTTTTGCTCGCAATGGGTATTTCGCTTGTAAAGCTATGCCTGATCTTGCCCGTCTCCCAACCAGACCGATTCGGCCGGGAACAGGCCGTCGTATTTGACGAACGTATACGGCTCGGCCAACATGTCCATCACCGCTGCCCGCCATGTGGCAAAATGCGCGGTCTCCCGATGCTTCTGCTGATCTTCCGCCGTTCGGTATACCTCGACCAAAACGAAGCGGGACGGATCGTCCTGCTGCTGCAAGGCATCAAAGCGGGCGACTCCCGGCTCCTTGATGCTGTTGCGCGCGTTTTCCAGCGTCGCCTCCCTGAATGCCTCGATATGCTCTTCTTTCACATGAAAATGGACATGGACCATAAGCATGGCGGTTTCTCCCTCGTTGCGGCGGATTGGCTCCATCGCTCGCTGTTTAGAAGCGCTCGTTGATGACCAGCTGTGCGAGCGGAAGGCGTTCGGTCGGGCGAGCCGGTTTGGCCGCTTTTCCGATCGGCAGCATCAATGTTGGCACGTAACGCTCCGGAATGTTGAACTCCTGGATCAGCGCTGCTGGGTTGTATCCGCCCATCGGTACGGAATCGTAGCCTTTCGCTTTTGCCGCGAGCATCAATTGCATCGCAGCGTAAGAAGCATTGCGGATCGCTTCATCGCGGGCAAGCTGCGGGTTGTTGGCATACGCGCCTTCGATTTGTTTGACCATCATGTCGCGGATTTCCGGCGTTGCGCTGGCATAGACTTCAGGCGCGGCCAGGTTCGCTTGCAAATCGCCAAGCACCATTACGACAGCGGACGCGTCAACGACTTGCTGTTGGTTGTATGCGATCGGCAGCAGCTTTTGCTTGTTTGCCTCGTCTTGAATGACGAGAAAACGCCAATGCTGCAGGTTCCAAGAGGATGGCGCACTGGCAGCGAGGGACAGGATTTCCTGCAGGTCGGCTTCCGGAATTTTTACCCCAGGCTCATATTGGCGAACAGAATGGCGTTCTTTCATTACTTCGATGGCAGTCAAGCTTTGGCTGGTTTGTGTCATAGCAAATCCACTCCTTTTTTATCTCGTGAGCCCTATTATACCCAACTCACTTACAATTGTTAAGTACCTTTCCATTGTTCTTTTCGC
Organism: Brevibacillus fluminis; assembly: GCF_052072235.1. Taxonomy (GTDB): domain Bacteria; phylum Bacillota; class Bacilli; order Brevibacillales; family Brevibacillaceae; genus Brevibacillus_D; species Brevibacillus_D fluminis_A. The sequence goes on from NZ_CM125436.1 coordinate 5,211,291, forward strand.
TGTTTTGCACATTACAGCACACGCAATTTTTGCTCCGCAAGTATCGCATATAAATCGGATTGAACCAGCTCAACGTCTGCAATGACGAGCTGCAGTCCCATAGATTCGGCCGTCGATTGCAACGGACCCTTGCAGCTGCCGATCTTGTTCGTCCATCATGACCGGAGCGTTCAGCGCCTCTGCAGCGGGCGGCGTTTTCTCTAAAACAAAGTTTGCATTATCGAGGTGAATTTCATCCGGGATTGTTCCTTCCGGGATCATTTCCGTTTTTTTTACCGTGCACGCGTAGCGGTAAATGCTCTCGTTGTATACTTCTCGGGCCCCTTCCTCCCACAAAAAATCGCTCAGCGTCACGGTTTTGCCCCCGACCATCACCCGCGGGGCGAGCCGTTTTGACACGGGAGAGTAACTCTTTCCGGTGATGTCTTTGCTGTGAAACACGAGATGATTGTTAAAAATCGGGCCAAGCTTCAGCAGGAAACGGCTTAGCAACGTGAAAAGAGGGACAGGAGAGCAAATGTATGTTTGCTCCTCTGCCCCTTTTTCTTTGTTGAACAGATATAAGTGCAGCCAGTTTTTCCAATTCGGCGGTTTTATCGGAGATAGCAGCCATTATTGAGATCGAATGTGGCACCGGTGTAATTCCTCGCGTTTTCCGAAAGCAAGAAGAGCACTGTATGAGCGGATAGCCCATACACCGCATCCGAGCTGCCTTCTTCGCCAGATACGGACGACATATTGACGATGACGCCTCGCCGCTGCTGTTCCAGCAAAAGGGCTCCAAACAGCTTGGAGCCGTACACAAATCCTTTTACGTTCACGTCGATGACTCGATCTATTTTTCTCCCGAGTATACCAGAGAGAGCGGACGAAAACTGGATCGTTACCTATCCTTTTACCAAATATTCGCTCCGCGACGTAAAGTGATCGTACCCTGCCGCGCGGAACGCTTGCGCCATCGGCACGTTATCGACATCCGTATCCGTTCGGATGACCGTGGCTCCGCTGTCGAGCAACATCCTCGTGCCATGATACAGCAGCGCATGGACATACCCTTTCCCCCGCTGTTCCGGCACCACGCCGATATAGCCGATCGTGGCGAACCCCGGGGTTTGTGTCGGCATGATCAGCCCGACCAGCTCGCCACCGGGCGTATAGGCAAGCTGCCACCAGTGTGGCTCATAGGCCATGCGCTGCAGCTCGGTAAAAAACGAATGGGCTTGTTCAAGGGCGCCCAATCGCTCGCGCTCCTCGCGAATGAATTGGTCAAACGTCCCCTCCGATACCCGCATGACCGCCTGAACGAATGCGTTCTGGCCCACGTCCGCAAGCGAACGGTACCGCAGCTCGCCAGCCTTTTTCGCGGCGGCGCTCCTGGAATCGAGTTCACCCGCCTGCACAGCGGAGTTCCATTCGAACCGGTCGGTCTTGCGCTCGACCTGAAAACCGAGATGGGCAAGCAATGTTTGCCGCCGTTCCGGATGATGCTGCCATTGGGGCGACACAGCCGGCGTATCCAGCACATGACCGATCTGCTCCCCGCCGAGGCTGCGGGCAAGCGCCACTACCTCATGCACCAATGCCGAGCCGATCGCCACATAATCTTCCCGCTCCCAGGGAAGGTCGAGCAGCACGAAATCAAGCGGCTTTCCGACCGATGGCAGCGTCCAGCTCGCGATACGTCCGATGAGCTGGCCCGCTTCCTCCGCGACAAAACACCAATCGATGCGCATCGATCCTGCGGCCAGCATCTGCTCCAGATAGCGTTGACAGCCTGCCACATGCTCAGGCGCACACCCGATTGCGGCAAACTTCTCCCATTCCTCTTGCTTGATCGGGCGAACAACGAATGATGTCATAACTTTCCTTCTTTCCTTGTGGAATATGATTCGCTATGAATCGGGTGAACATCATTATCACTCCCCTTTTCGCATTATGTAACTTATAAAATAAGTTACGATAGTTACAAAAAGAATACCATATTTTGTATAGTCAATCAAAGCTCTATTTCACAGCAGCATGTGAAATTCCTCTCCCTTTTCCTTACAAAACCGCAAGACAACTGTAAAATCTTTCCTGGGCAGTTTTCCACCGGGCCGTTCGTCCCGGCGCTGAGTCTGGCCTGGCATTTTTTCGGCTATTCCCCGCTGTACAACCTGTTTATCGCCTGCGGTGAAATCGCTGTGGCGATTCTGCTCGTCATCCCCTGCACGGGGACGTTGGGAGCGGCGAAGGAGACGATAAGAGCAGCTGCCGCTAATCGGACAGCTGCTCTTTTTTGTACAGATAAGATTTTATAAAATCTTATCCAGTATAAGTGCAACCGCGGCTTAAGCCAAAAAGCATGGCGTAGCCAGGTTTTCTAACGTGCTGAAGCCTTATCGTTTTGTCTGCTGCTCCAATTCGTCGGCGATCTGAATCAGCCGCCTCGCCCCGTCGCGCAACAGCTGTTCGTTGATGTACGAGTAGCTCAGGCGTATCCAGGAATCCGCGCGTTTCGCCGGATCGCAGATGGAGCCGGGGACGAACGAAACGGACTGCCCGATGCTATTCGCCAAAAGCGCATCCAGCGGGAGCGTCTCCGGAAGCTCGATCCAGAGGTTGAGACCGCCTGCAGGGCTGTGCCACTTCCAATCAGTCTTGGCCAGCTCCTCTTCCAGAATATTTTTGCGTATGGCAAGCGCGATGCGCAGTTTTTCAATGTGCTGCTGCAGCCGCTGCGACGTGAAATAATGGTGGAACACCTTCTGGTTCAATAGCGGGGTGCCGTTGTCCGCCAGCGATTTGACGGCAAACAGATGGTTCATCAGCGCAGGGCGGCAGCAAACGGCAGCGATCCGCAGACCGGGCGCAATGTATTTGCTGAAGCTGCGGATGTAGATGACATAGCCTTCCGTCCCATAGGTGAACATTGGCGTAGGCGGCTCCTGCTGAAAATACATGTCATGAAACGGGTCGTCCTCGACCAGGAAGCAGCGATGCTCCTCCGCCATCTCCACAAGCCTTTTGCGCTGCGCGGCCGGGACGGTATAGCCCGTCGGGTTGTGAAATGTCGGGTTCAGGTAAAACAAGCGCGGCTTGAACTGCTTCATCACCTGTTCCAGCTGATCCAGATCATACCCATCCGGATGAATGTCGATCGGGATAATCTGCGCACCTTGCTGCCGGAAAATATCGATGGCAGCGCTGTAGGTCGGGCGTTCGAGCAGCACGGTATCGAGCGGCTGCACCAGCATCCGCGCCACCAGCGCGATCGCCTGCTGGGAGCCCGACGTGATCAGAATGTCTTCAGGCGGCAGATGGAAGCGATGCTGCTCCGTAAAGTAGCGCGACAATGTCTCGCGCAGCTCCTCATCTCCCTGCACCGTCGAATAGGAACTGAGCACCTTTGGATACAGGTCGAAAATCTCCTTTACATATTCGGAAAAATAGCGGTTCGGCAGCAGATTGGGATCGATCAGGGCGTAGGAAAACTGGTAGGTGGCGGGCACCCGATGAATTTCGGACAGATGGCTTTTCTGAATATAGGACGACACGATCGGCGAATCGATGTCGCGAAACGGCAACCGGTTGCCGGGGTGGACATAATAACCGGATTTATCCTTTACATACACGAGCCGCGCGTCCTTCAGCAGCTGATACGCCTTGAAGACGGTCAACCGGTGAACCTCCAGTTCGGCGGCAAGCTCGCGTACGGACGGGAGCTTCTCGTCATCTTTCCATTCTCCCCGCTGGATACGCGTGCTGATATATTCATAAACTTGCTCGAACAGCGGCTTGCTGCCCGCGCCGGACAAGAAAACCTTAGTCATCACAGACTCCCCCTCCCCCCTTATCATACCAAATCTCCGCCCAATCTGTTCTGTCAACAATGATCTGTTCTGTCTTTGTCTTCTTATAATCGGTACCAAGGAGGCGTTACCATGGTCATTTTGAATTACCTCATCATGTGCTTGATTTTCGGAACCACGTTTTTGGCAATCAAAGTCGGGATCGATGCGGGAGCCCCGCCGTTTTTTTCTGCGGGACTGCGTTTTTTTCTGGCGGGCGTACTGCTGTTGGCGTGGATGATCGTGAAAAAGAAAGCGCGGCTTTCGCTGCTTTTGCATAAGGAGATGCTGTTGACGGCAATCGGCCTCACCTTCGGCACGTTCGCGCCCCTCTATTGGGCTGAACAGCACGTGTCATCGGGAACTGCCGCGATCTTGTCCGCGACGGCGCCGATGATGATTTTGCTTTTGCAGGCAACCGCCCTGCGCGAAAAAGTCGCCCGCAATGCCGTCGTCGGCTGCCTGATCGGCCTTGGCGGGGTGACTCTCATCGTGCTCCCGCAAGTGTCCATGAAAGCGAGCCTGCTGTGGCTGTTCGGCTGCCTGGCGATTTTGCTCGGGCAAGTGTTTTACTCATCGGGGGCCTTGTATTCCAAGCGGGTCATCCGCCGCTTCGCCGATACATCGCCGATTGCCCTCAACGCCGCCCAAATGACGTATGGCGGCGCGTTGCTGCTGCTTCTCTCCCTGTTCACCGAACCGCTCCATGCGCAGACGCTGCAAGCGATGTTTACCGGGAAGGCGCTCGCATCGCTCTTGTATCTGGTTGTCATCGGCTCCATGGTCGCCCACACCATCTTTTATTGGCTGGTCGCCAAAACCAATCCCGTTTTCCCCTCCACCTGGCTGTATATCTCCCCGATCATCGCGATGGTTCTGGGCATGATCCTCTATCATGAAACCGTGACATGGTTCATGGCGATGGGCGCCGTCATCACGATTATCGGCATCGTGTTCGTCAATTGGGAAGGGCTGCGGCAGACGTTTCGGAAGCCGTTGAAGGCAAGCGATCTGCAAGGGGAAGGCTAGCATTTTCGCAGCAAAAGCCGCTCGCACAGGCATACTGCCTCGTCGCAAGCGGCTAATTTTACGATTGGCTCGAATGAGGGGTGGGTGGGGATTCATCGTCGAGCCCCTTTGCCACCGCGAGCAGCTCGGCACAGAGCGCATCGATTTCCGCATGGTCGCCCAGTGCCTTCAGATAAGCATGGAGGTCAGCCGATGTTTGCTGGCCGTTTTTGATTTTGTGCAAGATGATCAATGTTTTGGCCGCGTGCCGGTCATACTCATCCGCTGGTGCCCCACTCCGGATCAAGCCGAGCGGATCATGGTCGCAAAGAATGCTCCTCACCCGCAGCGTATCCTGCCTGAACTTGATTTTGCAAGCCTGGCTCATGCACACCGTCCTCTCTTTTGTTGTGCTTTTATGTTAGCACAGCTTTGCGCTCGCTTGGCAGGAGTGAAAAAAACCGGCACCCTCGTCGAAATTCCCTCACTCGGTGAGCATGCGGGAAGGCATTTGGCTTTTGTGCAGGTACCGGGATTTTCGAAAAAAAGTTACACGCCGCTGTTGACTGGACTCGCTGGGGGATTGACTGCACGGCTCCGCAAAAAAACGGAACCGCGCCCAAATGCCACACGCTGCGCGGCGGGTGTATCTCGTGGATGATGTTGGGCGCGAATGACGTTCCGTTTTTCTGCTCCGCCTCGGTCGGTCCTGTCAAAGGCTTGCGTTTCACTTTTTTTCGAAAATCCCTTGGCTGCGGCGGAGGTCCCGGGATTTTCGAAAAAAAGTTACACGCCGCTGTTAACCGGACCCGCTGAAGGATTGACTGCACGGCTCCGCAGAAAAACGGAACCGCGCCCAAATGCCACACGCTGCGCGGCGGGTGTATCTCGTGGATGATGTTGGGCGCGAATGACGTTCCGTTTTTCTGCTCCGCCTCGGTCGGTCCTGTCAAAGGCTTGCGTTTCACTTTTTTTCGAAAATCCCTTGGCTGCAGCTCGTATCCACGAATCTTACATATCTCGCAAAACCGGCGGAACTTCTTTATATCCTTTCGATTTGACAGCGCCGAGAATGACCCCGATGATCAGCCAACTGGTCCCGACAGCAAACGTCATCCAATCGAATCCCGACCAGACGTAGAAGATGATCAGGAAGCCGATCACTGGGAGCAGCAAATAATTCACAAATCCTTTGGCGTCGCGGCGGCCTTTTTTCAGGTAGAAGTGCACGAATACGGTCAGGTTCAGCACCATGAAAGATGTGAGTGCGCCGAAATTGATCAGTTGCACGATGTTTTCGATCGAGACGAGCAGCGCGACGACAAACGAGACGAGGCCGACGAAGATCGTTGCGTTAAACGGCGTTTTGTAAACCGGATGGATTTTGCCCAAGATGCCGGAGAACGGAAGCAGCTTGTCGCGGCTCATCGAGTAGATGATTCGGGAGATCGCCGATTGGATCGCGAGCGCATTGGCGATGCCGACCGCCGCTACGCCGACCAGAATGAACGCGTAATACAGGAAATCGCCGCCCACTTCGCGAGCGATGTCAAAAAAGGCCATATCCGGGTCGAGTCCTGCATAGTCAGGATGCGCGAGCGCAGCGAGGTAGGTTTGCAGCATGAAGATCGTGCCGATGATCACCAATGCGCCGACGGTGGCTTTTCCGACGGTTTTTTGCGGATTTTTCACTTCCTCCGACAAGGTGCTGATCACGTCGAAGCCAAGGAAGCCGAGCACGGCGATGGATGCGGCGCTTGCGATAAAATGGAAATCGATTTTGTCAGGCTGGAAGATCGGTGCCAGCGAGAAGCCGCCGGTTCCGTGCCCGTCGATGAAGACGTACTTGATGGCGAAACCGAGGAAGATCACGAGGATCGCCAGCTCCAGGATGAGGAAGATCGTGTTGGCTCTGGCGGTCAGACTGACGCCCCGGGCGGTGATGAACGTATTGATGGCAAGGAAGATGAAAATGATGACAAAGGTCGGGACACCCGGCAAAATGCTGCCCAGCCACATCGCCGAAAAAGCCGTCAGCAACGCTGGCGCCATAATGTAATCCACCGCAATAAGCCAGCCGGTCACGAATCCGATGTGCGGATTGAGCCCGCGCTGCACATACGAATAAACCGAGCCTGCGATGGGAAACTCCTTGCTCATCTGGCTGTAGCTCATGGCGGTGAAGACCATCGCGACAACCCCGACCAAATAAACCAGCGGAGCCATCCCGAAGCTTTCCTGCGCGATCAAGCCGTACACCTGAATCGGCGCAATCGGCAGCATGGTGATCAGGCCGTAAATGATCAGGTCCTTCAAAGTGAGGCTGCGCTTCAGTTCTTGCTTGTAGCCCAGATTGGTGCCTTGCTCATTTTCCGTCGTTTGAATCGCCACATCTGACATGAACATCCCCCGTTTCTTCATTTTTTAGACAAAAGCCCTCCTGGGAGGAGTGGCGCTCACTCCAGGGTAAGCGCCACGTATTTCAATTCCATATACTCCTCAAGCCCTTGATGCCCGCCCACGCGGCCGATCCCGCTTTCCTTCACACCGCCAAACGGTGTCTGCGGATTGGCAAGCGAGGTGCCGTTGATCGCCAAATTCCCGACCTGAAGCCCTGCGATCATGCGGAACATCCGCGCCGCATCGCGTGTATAAACGTAGCCCGCCAAGCCGTATGGCGTGTCGTTGCAGCGTTGCAGCACATCCGCTTCATCGGTGAAGGTAAGAACAGGTGCAACCGGTCCAAAAATCTCGCGCCGCGTCAGCTCCATGTCGGCATGTACGCCGTCAAGCAAGGTCGGTGCGTAAAAATAACCGTTCCGATAGCCGTCCTCCATGATCCGGTAGCCTCCGGTCACGACCCTGGCTCCCTTTTCCACCGCGTCATTGACCAGCGTCTCCACTTTATCCAGATAGGACGGGTCGATCATCGGGCCGATGTGGCAGCCCGGCTCCGTTCCGTGCGCCACCTTCAGCGCCTTGATTCGCTCCGCCAGCTTTTCGACCAATGCCTGATGAATGTCACGGTGGGCATAGATCAGGTTGATGCCGTTGCAGACTTGCCCGCAGTTCTCGAACTTGTTGCCCATGATGCCGTCCACGGCTTTGTCGAGATCGGCATCGGGAAAAACGACCACCGGGGCGTTGCCGCCAAGCTCCAGCGTCAAGCGCTGCACATTTTCAGCCGCCTGCCTCATCAAAATCTTGCCGACCGCCGTCGAGCCCGTAAAGGCGATTTTGCGCACGCGCGGGTCGGCCTGCAGCGTGCTGCCGATCTCAGCCGGATCGCCGGTGACCAGGTTGGCGACACCTGCCGGCAGACCTGTCGCCAACAGATGGCTCACCAGCGCGAGCGCGATCATCGGCGTCTGTTCCGCAGGCTTCAGCACAAAGCTGCAGCCTGCAGCGAGCGCGGGCGCCACCTTCATCGCGAGAATCGCAGCCGGAAAGTTGGCGGGCGTGATCAAGCCAACAACGCCAATCGCCTCGCGGAACACCAGCAGCTGCTGCCCCGGTCGCGACGCCGGAATGATTTCGCCGTAGGCACGTTTGCCCTCCTCCGCATACCAGCGGATATAAACGGCAACGCCCTCGATCTCGCCGCGCGCTTCATCGAGCGGCTTCCCTTGCTCGAGCGAAAGCAGCTGTGCGAGCGATTCCTTGTCGGCAAGCACGCGCTCCGCCCAATCGAGCAGATAGCTTGCGCGCTGTCCGGCCGTCCGTTTGGACCAGGCCGGAAACGCCTGTGCCGCCGCATCGATCGCCCGGCGAGTCAGCTCCTCGCCGCCATCCGGGACGATCCCGATCACCTCGCCTGTCGCCGGGTTAATCACCTCGCTCGTAGCCGCCAGCTGAACTTTTTCCCCATTGATGAATGAAAAATTGTACTTGTCCCCGTACATCCGCTTCTCCTCGCCTCTCTTTCCCTTACATCGATGCGCTTTTTGCTAGATAAACTCGAAGTATTTCTTTCTCTCCCAATCGGTGACTTCCAGGAAGTAGTCGTTCAGTTCATTTTTCGCTGCCGTCAAATAATGCTCAACCACCTCAGCCCCTAAAAGCTGGCGGGCAATTTCGCTTTGTTCCAGCTGGTTGATCGCTTCCGCCAGATTGGCCGGGAGACGTTTGACGCCGGGTGCTCGTGAAGCATCGCCTGTCGTCGGCGCGGCGATGTCGATCTGGTGCTCGATGCCGTACAGTCCGGAAGCAAGCATCGCGGTCAACACCAAGTAATGGTTCACATCAGAGCCGGGGATGCGGTTTTCGATCCGGCACGACTTGCCTTTTCCATCCACGCGGAAGGAGGTCGTCCGATTGTCCTCGCCCCATGTCAGCGTGTTCGGCGCGCCGCCTGTGTTGGCCAGCCGCTTGTACGAATTGATGTAAGGTGCGTAAAACAGCATCAGCTCAGGCGCGAGCGCCATCATGCCGCCGAGAAAATAGCGGCCGGTGTCTGACAGACGGTACGGATGGTCCGCGTCGTAAAACAGGTTGGTGCCGTGTTCGTCCCACAGGCTGATATGGGTATGTCCGCTGCTGCCGGAATCGTTCGTGTCATGCTTGGCCATGAAGGTGGCCATCAGGTTGTTTTGGGCGGCAATCTCTTTGATCGCGTTTTTGTAAAGGGCGGTGCGGTCAGCCATTTCCAGCGCCTCGGCATATTTCACGTTGATCTCGATCTGCCCGTTGCCCCACTCGCCTTTGACCGCTTCCAGCGGAATCCCGATCGCCTCCAGATGACGCGCCACCTGCCCCAAAAACCAATCGTCCACATTCAGCCGGTAGATGGAATAATCGATCGGGTACGAGAACAGCGGCTGCAGGTTGCTGAACTGTTTCGCCCGCGCCGAATCTACCGTCTCTTTGAAAATGTAAAACTCCATTTCCGAGGCTGCGAACGCCCGATAGCCGAGCGCCTCCGCTTTTTTCAGCTGCTTTTTGAGCATGTGCCGCGGAGCGATGCTCACCTCGGAGCCGTCCTTGTTGTAAATGTCGCCGAGCACAATCGCATTTTTCGGAATCCACGGATAATCGCGCAGCGTGCTTATGTCAGGTACGACTTTCATGTCATGCAGGCCTGTATCAAAATTGCAAAACGCGTAATTTTCTGCAAATTTCAAGCTGACATCCCAAATGAAGTTGATCGCGCACGTATGAATGCCGTCCTGCCCATCGTCCAAAAAGAACCGCGCCGGCATCTTTTTGCCGAACAGCTTCCCCTGCATGTCGACGCCGGCTACGGTGATCATATCGATCTCGCCGTTTTGGACACGGTCTTTCAGTTGCTCCAGGTCAATTTTTCCCATCGCGTTCATTCCCTCCGTTCTGCAAAAATGGCAGGCTTAGTGAATGGTCCAGCCGCCGTCGACAACCAGCGTGCTGCCCGTAATGTAATCGGCATCATCCGTTGCGAGGAACACGACCGCATTGGCGACATCCTGCGGCTTGCCTACGCGCTTGACAGGCACCCGATCGAGAATCCACTGCTTGACTTCCGGAATCGCCAGCCCTTTTTCCGTAAACGGCGTCTGCACTACGCCGGGAGCTACGGCATTCACGGTGATCCCGTGGGAGGAAAGCTCCAATGCGGTCGCTTTGGTCAGCATGTGCAGGCCGCCTTTGGACGAGTTGTAATGCGGCTGGCAGCTGCCGCTGCTGGAGACGACGCGATGCGCTTCCACCGACGTGATATTGATGATCCGCCCGCCTTGGCCGGCCTTGATCATTTCTTTGGCGACCGCCTGCGAGCAGAGGAACGGCGCTTTCAAATTCACGTTGTGCACCCGATCCCACTCCTCTTCGCCCAGTTCAAGAAACGGCGTGAAGGCCACGATCCCCGCGTTGTTGACCAGAATGTCGATCTTGCCCAGCTCACGGATCGTTTGCGCGACCATGTTTTCCACTTCTTCCTTCTTGGTTACATCCACCTTGACGACCATCGCCTTGCTGCCTTCCGACGCGAGCGCGATCGTCTCGTGCGCGCCTGCTTCGTTCATGTCCGCCACGACGACGGTTGCCCCCTCCTCAAACATGCGCAGGGCAATCGCGCGCCCATTCCCCGAACCTGCTCCTGTGACAATCGCCACTTTATTTTTCAGTTTCATGCAAAATCATCCTTTCATCGATGTTGGTGATAAACCGGTTCAAAATTCGTTGGTACAAATACAGCGAATCAATGTCGACAAATTCGTCGGGGCCATGATGATTGGCACCGATCGGACCGAATTCGACGGCAGGTATCGCATGACGGGCATAGTAGCGCGTGTCGGCTGAACCGTCCTGACCGAACAATCGGATCGATGACCCTGCAAGCTCGCTCGTCGTCTGCTGAAGCAGCCGCACAAACCGGTCGTTCTCATCCGTCTGCACCGGCGCTCCCTGCTGCAGCACCGTTACCTTTGCATCGGATGCTGCCTGCCGGATTTGGCCGAGGATGCGATCCACATCCTGATTGGGCAAATAGCGAATATCCAGATAAAAGGCGCAATGATCCGGCACCTGGTTGATCGCCCCGCCGCCCGCCACTTTGGCCAGGTTGAAGGAAGGCTTGGGAAAAAACGTGCTGCTCGCCTGCAAAAACTCCAGCTGCTCAATCCGCTTGTATGTCTCAAACGCGTGTGTGATCGCGTTTTTGCCCAGCCACGGACGGCTTCCATGCGCGGCAATGCCGCTCGTTTCCACCAAAAGCTGCAAAACGCCTTTTGCCTGCACGGCGATCTGGAGATTGGTCGGTTCGCCGCAGATGACGAAATCGCCGCGCGCTCCCTCCTCCACCAAAAAACCTGTGCCATGCGCGCCGCCGGTCTCTTCATCCGGGACAAGCTGCAGCATGACCTGGCAGGATGCATTCTGCTTGGCTGCGTCTGCGGTCGCGACCATCATCGCAGCGACTGCCCCCAGCATGTCGTAGCTGCCGCGCCCGAACAGCTTGCCCGCTTCTACGCGCGGAATGAAGTCGGCCTCTTCTCCTGGCACCACATCCAGATGGCCATTCAGGATCAGCGTTTTGCCGCTGTCAGACTGCCCTGCGGTCGCAACGACGCTTTTCAGCCCCTTGTTTTCCACAACCTTGACGCTGAGCCCTTGCTTCCGCAACCAGTTCGCGCAATATTCTGCCGATTTGTTGACCGCTTCCCTGCTCGTGTTTTTCATGCGAATGAGATCGCTGGCTAGCGGGATGAGGGATTCCTCCATCACACCCACCTCCTTTGCTTTCTTGTCGTCCCAAAAACGACATCCTCACCTTTGGGAAACGTTGCGGAGATGATTGTGCAAAAGTTGTGCCAAGTCGATCAAAACGATGATTTGCCGCAATATGGCCGGATGCCGCCGGATTCTTTTCGCCACGGCAAATGGAGAAAGACACAAAAAGAAAACGGGATAAACAGGTCGATATTATCCCATTCATCCCATTTATCCAGTTCCATTTCGTACTTTTTGGAACCCGCTTGGGGTTAACCGGCACCCTGCCCGTCCCGCCGCAACTTCCACATAGCCGGCGTCACGCAATTTGTCGATCGTTTTTCTCACTTCATTTTCGGAAATCATCAGCCCTTTTTCTTTGACTGCCGCCACGATCGCCCGCCTGCCGGCGTTTTTGCCCGCCGCCTTCGCGTGGTGAATGATTTCCAAAACGAGCTGCTCGACGCGGATTCCCGCCGCCTGTACAGACACCATCTGCTCCAGCGCCCCCGCGTGAGATCGTGCAACCGCCGCCGATTCGTCCGTATACATCGGCAAATCCTCGACCGTCAGATGGCCATCATTCATGAAGGCGATGTACTCCATCGTGTTCTCCAGCTCCCGCACATTGCCTGGCCAATGGTAGCGCCGCAGCGCTTCGTGGATTGGTTCCAGCCCCTCCTGATTGGCCCCGCGCCGTTCGAGAAAATAGGCGGCAAGCAGCGGGATGTCCTCGCGGCGCTCCCGCAGCGGCGGTACCTCGAGCTGCAAAATTTTCAGGCGGTAATACAAATCGTCGCGGAATTTGCCTTCTGCGACCATGCGCGCCAGATTGCGGTTGGTCGCTGCGATGATGCGGACATCGACCGGCATCAGCCGCGTTCCCCCTACTTTGAGCACTTCCTTTTGCTGCAGCACCCGCAAGAGCCTGCTCTGCATGTTGGGCGAAATGTCGCCGATTTCGTCCAAAAAAATCGTACCCTTGTGCGCCTGCTCGAACAGGCCTGGCTTCCCGCCCTTTTTCGCTCCCGTAAAGGCGCCTTCCTCGTAGCCGAACAGCTCGCTTTCGAGCAGATTGTCCGGCAATGCACTGCAATTGACCGCCACGAATGGGTAGCCCGCACGCTGTGAGGCACGGTGGATCGCATGCGCGAACAGCTCCTTGCCTGTCCCGCTTTCGCCCAGAATCAGCACGCTCAAGTCGCTCTTCGCCATTTTTTCGGCGCGTGCAACCACCTTCATCATGTTTTGCGAGACGGTGATCAAGTCGCCAAAGGAGTAGCGTGCCTCATAGCCTTTGGCCTGAAGCCGCAGCTTGAGTTCCAGCTCCTCCACCTTTTTCGCTGCCCGCAGCGTCAGCACGCCGCCGGTCACATGGCCATTTTCGATGATGTGCTGGCGGTTCATCAGAATCTTCTGCTTTTTGATGTGAACGAGGCAGTCCTTCCACTCCTCCACGAACGTCATCGGGTCTACGCCCTCCCGATGCAGAAGCCCTTCCACCGTGAATTTTTGCGCGTCCTCGGACGTGCAGCCGAAAATCGTTTCCGCCGCCCGGTTGAACAACGTAATCGTGCCGTCATGATCGTAGGCGATCACGCCGTCCTGCACCATGTTGAGCGTCCGCTGCAAAATCGTCTTCATGTGCAAAAGCCCCTGAAGCGTAAACTGGATGCCCTGGCTGCGGGTCACGATCTTGTCGGCGTAACGCGAGAGCATCGTGCGGGTTTCGTTGTTCAGCAGCTGGAACTGGGTCAAAATGTCGACCAAGGTGCTGACGTCCACGACCCGCTCATCGATGTCGATCACCTGCTGAATGAACGGCGGCACGAGTTCCGGCTCTCCCGGAGTGATCGCCACCGTTGACGCTTCCCACGCAGCCGCGCCCGGAAAATAGGGATACAGCTCGATGTGACCGGCCCCCAATTCGCGCAACAAGGCGATGGTTTCTTCCGCCGAGTCCCTTTCATCATTGACAACAAGCAGCTTGCTCCCCGACGGGATCGCCATCACCTTCTCCAAACTTTTGCGCAAAAGCGTCCGCCTGATGACAAAGATGACCGTCCCCGTCTTGATGCGCGGTGCGATGTGACGCGTGAAGATGGTCTGCGTGCTGATCAGCACCATATGGAAGTCATCCTTGTTTTCCATCCATTCATGCATGGAAAAACCGATGAACGTAATCAATTCGCCCAAAATCGCATTCAATTGGCCTGCGATGGCGCCCGCGGTCTTCTTGGAACCCGCGATGATCGCCACTTTCCTCATACAGTCACCGATAGGAACTCCCCCCTGTCCAAAAGTTAACCTCCTTCCATTATCGTTCTTTTTCAAACTTTTCGAAAGTATTTTTCGACATCTTCGTCTTATGACACGCCAATATATGACAATCATTGGCATTATTTTTGCTTATTTATCACTGCATCATGATTTTGTCAAAGGAGTGTCGAGCATGTCACGCAAGCAGTTGTTCCGCTTTTCTTTTTTCGGCAAAAATCTGGCGTTGTCGAGCGTCACCATTTTGCTGATGGGCATCATCCTCAGCCTGACCAGCTATTATGTGCAGCAGTCGTTTTTGATGCGAAACCTTGATGGACAAGCCAAAGGGTTCGCCTCTTACGCCAAAGGGGAACTGGCAGCGGCTGATGTCAAAGCTGCGCTCACCGACCACGACCCCGCGTCTCCCCTTCAGGCAAAACTGACCGCTCAGTTGGACCGGATGTCCAAGGATAACCCCAACATTGCCCAAGGCTATCTGTTTGGCGCCGAGCTGACCGACGACAACAAAAACTTGACGGTTGCCATCCCGACCCATGTGCAGGAAGCCGGCTACAAGCTCGGCGTGATGTTCGAGCAGGTGCCGCAATGGGTGAGTGCCTACAAGCAAATGATGGTGACGAAGGAAGCCGTGAACACCGGGACGTACACCGACTCATACGGCACCTGGATCTCGATCCTTCAGCCCGTCATGGATGAAAACAATCAGGTCATCGCCGTTTTCGGCATCGACATGGACGCCAGCATCATGACGCGCAGCCGCAACGATCTGCTGTTCTGGCTGGCTGTCATCTTCCTGCTGTCGTTTAGCGGCGTCTTCCTTTTGCAATTTTCGTTTTTGCGCCGCTTCCTGCGCCCGCTGCGGGCGATTTTTGCAGCCGTCGGAAAAATGAACGACGGCCACCTGGACGTAGAGGTGGAAGTTTCCTCCAAAGATGAGCTTGGGCAATTGGCAACCCGGTTGAACAACGTCATCGCCTTGTGGCGCACGATCATTACAGGCGTGCAGCAGCACGCGTTCCAGGCAGCGGCATCTGCGAGCGAGCTTGCCACCCGCGTGGAAGAGAGCACTGGCGCGATCCACAAAATGTCGGGCACCATCCAGGAACTGGCTGGCAGCACGGATACACAGTCGCAATCAGCGAATGAAAATGCCCGCGCCATGACCGAAATGTCGATCGGCATCCAGCGAATTGCGGAAAGCTCCGCGCAGGTGGCGGAATCGTCGCAGGAGATGGCAGACGAAGCGGAGCATGGCAACGGCTCGATTCATCAGGTCGTGGAGCAAATGAATGCGATCAGCCAGTCGGTAGCGCTCTCGCAGTCTGTCGTCACCTCGCTTTCCGCCAGGTCACAGGAAATCGGCAGCATCGTCAATGTCATTACGGACATCGCCGCCCAAACCAACCTGCTCGCCCTCAATGCCGCCATCGAAGCGGCGCGGGCCGGCGAGCAAGGCAAAGGCTTCGCGGTCGTCGCCGATGAAGTGCGGAAGCTGGCGGAGCAATCGGCCCGCTCCACGGCGCAAATCACCAGTCTGATTCAGGAAATCCAGGCGGACACCAGCAAAGCCGTGCAGGCGATGGCGGCTGGCGCCGTGGTGGTCGAAACGGGCATGCGCGTCGCGCGCGAGGCTGGCGATGCATTTCGGCATATTCGGGAGGCGACCCAGCATGTCGCTTTGCAGGTGCAGGATGTGTCGGCGGTCTCCGAGCAGATGTCGGCCAGCTCGGAGCAGGTTTCCGCTACGGTCACGCAGCTGGCGACGATTTCCAAAGATTCGGCGGATCACTTGTCGCTCGTGGCTCGCTCGACACGGGAGCAGCTGGATTCGCTGGAGAGGATGTCGGCGTCTGCGCGCAGGCTTGATGAGATGGCGGCGGAACTTAGGGGGATTGTGATGCGGTTTACGGTTTGAGTTTTTGGCTGGCTGTAGTGCAGGTACCGGGATTTTTGGAAAAAGCTCCACGGCCGCTGTTGACTGGGCCAGCTGGGGGATTCACTGTACGACTCCGCAGAAAAACAGAACCGCGCCCAAAAGCCACTCGCTGCGCGGCGGGTGTTTCTCATGGATGATGTTGGGCGCGAAAGATCGTTCCGTTTTTCTGCTGCGTCTCGGTCGGCCCTGTCAAAGGCTTGCGTTCCGCTTTTTCCAAAAATCCCTTGGCTGCGGCGTGTAAAAAAAAGCATCCCAATCCGCTCTATTTTGCGTGGATCGGGATGCTTTTTTTAGTTCCCCTTTGGCCTGACGCTATCGATCACTTCTTTGCTGTCAAACAGGTCTTTCAGTTTGTCTCCTTGCGTTTTCAGTGCGATTCCGTCGATGTGGCGGCGGTCCATCATGATGGAGTCGGATTTGTATTTGAGGTAGGGCTGCGGTCCGACGCCGCAGAGGACGGGGAAGCCTGCTTTGACCAAATACTTGTATTTGTCGCTGTCGGTGTCGACCCGGCTGCCGTATGGGTAGATATAAATCGGGGTATCGCCTACAAGCGGTTCGACTTCTTTTTTCCAGCGCTCCGTGTCCTCGACAAGGCTTTTGTAGCTGATCTTATGGGCGTCGCGGTGGCCGTATCCGTGGGAGGCGAAGCTCCAGCCGGTCTCCTTCATCCGGTTGATTACCTTGATCGCGTCGGCTTTTTCGGTTTGGTAGGCTGGCGATGTCAGCTCGTTCGTGCGGTAGCCGAGCACGCCCTGATAGCCGGTCAGCGCGATGGTCCCTTTGGCGCCGTCAATGGAAAAGTCGGGATGCTCGCTTACGAACGTGTCCAAAATCGGCACGATTTCGTTGTCGTAGGCGATCCGTTTTTCCCCTTTCGGCGTAAGCGAATAGGTCGCCACTCTCCCTTTTTCATCGAGGATCAGCTTGTAGACGTTGCCGTTTTGCAGCATGTAGTCGTAATAGTTCATATCATCCACGGACAGCACGAGCGGCTTTTTGTTTTTCGGCAGCATGAGCGGTTTTTTGACCAGCTCCTTTTTCCCGTTCACCGTTTTTTGCTCATACAGCTGATCCATGCTGATCAGTACGTACTGGTTTTTGTACAGGTCCTCCAAAATATGGTCGAACTCTTTCACTGTGACGAACCAGTCGTCATAGCCTTTTGTCATGCTGTCATTGTCGAAGGCAAGCTCGGGATAGGCGATCAGCGGGTGAAAAAAGATGTGCTCCACCGGCCCTTTATACGCGACCCAATCGCCCTTTGGCACCTCTGTTTGCGCAGGCTTCGCCTCTTTTTCCGTTTCCTGTTTCGGCTCTGTGATCTGTGCTGCGGGATTTTTTACTTGTGCCGCAATGGCCGGCGGCTCCTGCACCGCGCTTGCAGTCTCGCCGGTCCCCTCTTGGTTCAATCCGGCACAACCTGCAAGCAATGCGGGCAGCAGCAACAATCCGCCGACGCGTTTCACCATTTTTTTCATTCCGAATTCCTTCCCTCTGCCTCATAATGTCAACTCTCACCATTTGACGAACGATTGGGAAGGTTATTACAGATTGTCGAATAATATTTTTTGGACGAATAATTTTCCATAAACGTAAAACACTACCTTCATCTGCAGACGAGGGGGTATGTGAAGAAATGAATGGGGTGGAAGAACTGCACGCTGCATTTCGGGACACTTCCGATTTCGTCTCGCACCCGATTCAGATTGGCGATGACTGTGTCACATTGCTCTATCTCAACAGCTTGGTCGACACTACCTTTGCGAATGAACATATCGGTCAAAATATACATCCACTTCCCGGGCAAGGCGGTCCGATTCTTACGCCCCTGCCCGATCTGCATGAAGCGATCACGGCGATTTTGTCCGGGAACATCGTCGTGTTTTTCGAGAGTTCTTCCACCGCTTACGTGGCGAATGGAGGCGGAAGCGAGAATCGCACCATCCAGGCCGCCGAAAACGAGAGCATCATCCGCGGCCCGCGCGACAGCTTTGTCGAATCGCTCTCCGTCAACCTGTCGCTCATTCGGCGCAGATTTCCGGACACCGGCTTAAAAGTCCAGATGAGCATACTCGGCAGGCGAAGCAAAACAAAAGTGGCGCTGGTGTTCGTCGACGGCATCGTCAATCCGACGATCCTTCAGGAGGTGCAGTCACGGCTCGCCACCGTCGATATCGACGAGGTGCTGGACTGCGGAACGATCGAGCAATGGATTCAGGACAGCTGGTACTCCCCGTTCCCGCAGGCGCAATATACGGAGCTGCCGGTCCGGGTCGTGAGCGCCCTTGGCGAGGGCCGCGTCGTGATCATCGTGGACGGCTCACCCAGCGCGCTTATCGTCCCCATCACATTTTCGATGCTGTTTCAGGCTCCTGACGATTATTTTGAGCGCTGGATCTTCGGTTCGGCAATTCGCGCAATCCGGTTTCTCGGGGCTTTGATCGCGTTGGTCCTCCCTTCACTCTACATTGCACTCGTTTCCTTCCACCCTGGCATGATCCCGACACAGCTGACGCTAAGCATCGCGGCGAGCCGAGCCCAGGTGCCTTTTCCAAGCATTCTGGAAGCGCTCATGATGGAAACCACGCTGGAGATGCTGCGCGAGGCAGGGATGCGGCTCCCCAAAGTGATGGGACAGACCATCGGCATCGTCGGCGGCTTGGTAATCGGCCAATCAGCGGTTGAAGCGGGCATCGTCAGTCCCGTCATGGTCATTGTCGTCGGCATTACCGCCATCTCTTCCTTTTTGGTTCCGGCCTATAACGGTGCAATCGCCATCCGTCTCCTGCGCTTCCCGCTGATGATCCTCGCCAGCACGCTTGGGCTATTAGGGGTGATTCTGGGCATTCTCGCGGTCGCTGCCCATCTGATCTCACTCAAATCTTTCGGCATCAATTATTTCTCGCCGTTCGCCCCTTATCGGCCTAGCGACTGGAAAGACATTATCATCCGGGCGCCGCTCACCAACCAAACGGAACGCCCCGAGATTTTGCATCCGCTTGATCGCGTACGGATGAACCTCCGTAAACGCAAGAAAGGATGGTAACGCGTGATAAAGGACAGGCTTACCGCTCCACAGGTAACCGTCGTGCTGTTCGGCGCGGTGGTTGGTGTCGGAGTGCTTTCCCTCCCGCGGCTTGTCGCAAGCAAGGCAGGCGTCGACAGCTGGATCGACATTTTGCTGGCAGGCTTGATCGCGATCTTGATTGTGAGCGTGATCAGCTTCATCGGGACGCGCTATCCCGAGCAAAGCTTGATCCACTATGGACCGCTGCTGTTCGGGAAGTGGCTGGGAACGTTGGTGCTGGTCATTTTTCTCTTGTATTTCCTGCTGTTCGTCGGCATGGTTGTCCGTGTCTCGGCCGATGTGACCAAGCTGTTCCTCCTCGATTTGACACCGATGGAGGTCATCGTCATCGGGCTTTTGTCGCTGAGTACCTATGTAGTGCAGCATGGGATCAACGCGATCGCGCGATTTAACGAGCTGTTTCAGCCGCTCTCCCTGCTTCTGCTGCTGCTCGTGCTGACGCAAACGCTGCGCGACGCCGATTTCGGACGCCTCTTGCCCGTGCTGGGAGACGGCTTGGGGCCTGTGCTGAGAGGCTTGCCCACGACGTCGTTCTCGTTTCTTGGCTTTGAGATGCTGCTGTTCATTTTGCCATTCATGGAAAAGCCGGAGCGTTCCCGCACCGCAGCCATCGTCTCCCTGTTGATCGTCACAGGTCTTTATACGATCGTGACGGTCATCTGCATCGCCGTCATGGGAGCACCGGAAGTGACGCTGTTGCTGTACCCAACCTTGACCGTGATCAAAAACATCGAGGTGCCGGGCGCTTTCATCGAACGCCTCGATTCCATCATGATGCTGGTCTGGATTCCGTTCACCGTCACGACCATCATGCTGTTCCATTACTGTGCCAGCCTGATTGCCTCGCAGCTGTTCAAGATGCAGGAGCAGCGCGTGATCAGCATGCTGTTTTTTCCTGTCGTCTTTTTGATCGCGGTTTTGCCGCGCAATGACTTTGAGGTGAGCAACCTCAGCGATGTCGTCAGCTGGGTTGGGATGGCGATGACCATCTTCACGCCGCTATCCATGTCGGTCGTCTACCTTTGGAAAAACAGGAGGGCCAAATCATGAAGCTGTGGTCGCTGCCTTGTCTGTGCGTCATCCTCTTCGTCTCCCTGCTCCTCGCCGGGTGCTGGGATCGTGTTGAGATTCAGGACCGCCTCTTTGTCATGGGCGTTGGAATCGACAAGCTGCCGAGCAAGGACAAAAAGAAGACCCGATACCGGCTAACCGTTCAATTGACCGAGGCGCAGGCTCTTTCAGGGAAGGTGAAGAACCCTAACATCGCACCGATCTGGAACATCAGCACGGTCGGAGAGTCGATTTTTGAATGCATCCGGTTAACCGCCACCCGAATTGCGCGAAAGCCGTTTTATGAGCACCTCCAGGTGGTTGTGATCGGCGAAGAATTGGCCCGGGAAGGAATTGAGAAGCCGCTCGACCTCTTCTTGCGCGACCAGGAAATGCGGCGCAAAATCAAGCTGGTGATTGCCAAAGGAGAAGCGAAGGATGTGCTGGAGGTGCGTCCACGGCTGATGCCCGTCCCCGCGCGCTATATCAGCATGCTTACGGAGGAAGCGCAGGTGAAGACCACACGCATCCCGCTCATGTCCGCAGTCGGCGAGTTCACCAGCAATCTGCACGCTGGTGCGGACAGCTTGCTGCCGCAGATCGAACCGAACTACCGGGAAGTAAGGTTTTCCGGGGGAGCTGTTTTCAAACAAGATAAACTGGTCGGATGGCTCAGCGGTGAGGAAGTCAAAGCGCATCGGTGGATCGTCGGCACGAAAAGCGCAGGAGACGAAGTGATCTTTCTCGAAAACGGAAAATATTCCACATTTGAGGTCAAATCAAGCCGTGCCACCATTCACGCTGCAATGCGGGATAGCCGGCCAGTCTTTCAAATCCGCCTCCAGATTGAAGGGCATATCGCGGAGGACGGATTCAACCGCAACCCCACATTACAAAAAATCAGGGAGAAGGAACAACTGCTCAGCAAAAAAATCAAAAAAGATTTGGAAACTCACATCCGGAAGGTACAGCAGGTGTACCAGGCTGATATTTTTGGATTCGGGGAGCAGTTGCGCAGGCACCACTACAAATACTGGAAGGCGCACAAGAAAGATTGGCCGCAGGTTTTCAAAGATGCAGAGGTTGCGGTGCAAGTCGAAACGTCAATCCGCCGCATCGGACAAACTAAATAAACAGAAAATGAGAAACCAGCACGATTCCCGACACGATCATGCAGACGATCCCGCCGATTCTCGCCCATGCTGCATCCATCGTCAGCTGCCTGCTCTTGTAAGCCGGATACGTGCGAAAGCGCAGCAACAGTCCCATCACGAGGAAGATGAACGTGAGATAATAGGATGTGAGCGACTCTACGAAGCCGATGATAAGAGAAAAGTTCAACCGGTCCACCTCGCTTTTTTCCCTAGTATGAACGGATTCGGATTCGCTATTCCAACATCATCCAGACTGCCGTTGAACATGGGCGAAAACGGCAGCCCCCTCTTGCAAGAGTGCCGCAAGTCGCTTATGATTAACATGTTTAAAACTTTAAACATATCAGGTGATGGCATGGAGCGCGCGGCATGCACGAACAAGGAGCGCATTCTGGAAAAGCTGCAGCAGGGCACGCTCGTCTTTCAGGCACTGGGCGATGTGAACCGCCAGCAGATTCTGGCTCTCCTCCTCAATCAGGGCAGCTTGAATGTAAACCAGATTACCGAGCAGATCGACTTGTCTCGCCCGGCGGTTTCACACCATCTCAAAATATTGAGACAAGCTGGTCTGGTCGCTTTTCTTAAAAGCGGAAAAGAAAAATATTACACCTTAAGCGGCCAAATCAGGGAATCACTGCTCCCGGTTAAAGAGCTGATCAACACAATTGAAGAAGGATGAACCGTCCGCTGCGGCATGACGGAAATAGAGTGCGCCACGCACTTTTTTTACACACGATATGTTTAAAAGTTTAAACATGATGAAACGAAGAGGTGGAGAAGATGAAAGCAATCGTATTTGGCGCAACCGGTTTTATCGGCAGCCATGTGGTGGAACAGCTTCATGCAGCAGGACATGACGTGACGGCTGCCGTCCGCTGCACGAGCAACACGTTGTTTTTGGAAAGGCTGGGCGTCCCGATGGTCACGGTCGATTTCGATCAACCAAGCGAAATCAGCATTGCGATCCGCGGGCATGACACCGTGTACAATTGCACCGCTGACGCCAAGCTCGATACCAGCATTTCGCTCGATGCGGCGATTGAGGTCAAGCTGACGCGGACACTCGCCGAAACGTCGGCCTTACTCGGCGTTTCGCGCTTCATCCAGCTGAGCACCATCGTTCTTTACGATTTCCGCACAGGCGAACCGATGGATGAAGCGTATCCCACGCAGCCCGAATTCCCGATCCAGCAGCTAGCCCTCGCACGCGAAGCCGTCGTCTCCGAGGTTGCCGCCCAAACCGGGCTGGATATCACGATTTTGCGACCGGCCAGCGCAATCGGTCCACGCGACATCACCTCTTTCTTTTCCCGTCTGTTCGGCGCCTACTCCCTCGGGACGTTTCCGCTGATCAAAGATGGCTCGGGCAAAGTCTCGCTCGTCGACACCCGCGACATCGGGCGCGCGATGGTGTGGTTAGGCACAAGCGAGAAGCCTGAGCGCGACCCCGGCGTCTATCTGCTCAAAGGATTCGATACGACGTGGCAGCAGCTGAAAGACGAGATCGACCGATGCACCGGTACAGTCGCCCCGGTCCTCTCCATCCCCGAACAGCTGACTGCCGAGCAGATGGCGAGCTACCGCGTCAATCCGTTCATGGTCAAAAGCTTTACCGTCGATCGGATCTGGAATGATAACAAGATCAGAGCAAGCGGCTTCCGAACAATGTACTCGTTGCGCGAATCTGTGGCGACATCGGTGCAGGAGCTTATGAACCGCAGCCTTTCAGCGGAAAAATCATAACTGCTGTCCTACGATCGGGCATGGCCCGGCTGATTGCGTTTTTGCCATGTCGCGGCATGCGCTCCCGCCAGAACATGCCCGATCCCCACTGGAGGGTTGGACAGACAGAACGGCGATCATTCCGGCAAAATGCGGCGTGTGCAGCTCAACGCTTCTGGCGATCAGGATGGACAGGAGGACTGCCAGGGACGTTTTTATCACTCGTGCCCCGATCAACACGGCTCCCCTCCTTGTATTTCGGATCATACGTCTTTGACGCGGACTTTTTCTGTTTGTTGAGCTGCCTCATGATCACATCATACAAATACCCCATGTTTCCCCTCCTTTTCCGTATGCAATGGCGCGAACGATTCTGTTGTATTTTAATGTTATATTTCCTGACATGATTTATTTAATTCGGATTTTACACAACAACCCGATTGTTTTCAACATGAATTATGTAATATTTTATTACACGAATATTTACAAACTTCATAAATACATTCATTTGTCAGAATATATAACATCACATCAACTTCTCGCCGATGCATGGGGGATTCTCTCGGAAATGACAAAGGGGCTGTCTCAAAAGCCGGTTTTTCGACTTGGAGACGCCCCTGCATCCTTCGATGTAAATGCCCTTACTTCCCCGCTGTCTGCACAGCAGCGCGGCAGTCGCATGAGGCAATGTGATCGTTGACCATGCCGACCGCTTGCATGAATGCGTAGCAGATGGTGGAGCCGACGAATTTGAAGCCGCGCTTCTTCAAGTCCTTGCTCATTTTGTCGCTGATCGGGGTGGAGGCCGGCACCTCGCTCATGCTTTGAAAATCATTGATAAGCGGGCTTCCTCCCACGAACGACCAGATGTAGTCGCGAAACGAACCGAACTCCTCCTGCACCCGCAAAAAAGCGCGAGCGTTTTCGATCACGGCATTGACCTTGAGACGGTTGCGAACGATGCCTTCGTTTTGCAGCAGCTCCTCGATTTTTCGCTCGTCATAGGCGACGATCTTCTCGGCATCGAAATTGTCAAACGCTTTGCGGTAGTTCTCCCGTTTTTTGAGAATCGTATACCAGCTGAGCCCTGCCTGGGCACCTTCCAGATTCAAATACTCGAACAGCAGCCGATCATCGTAAACAGGCACCCCCCACTCCTTGTCGTGGTAGTCCATATACAGCGGGTCCTGCGTCACCCATCCGCATCGGTTCATTTCGATTCCCCCTATAACGAAAAATAACGAACGTATATTCCCTTTTATCATAGCGCTTTTTTCCAGCTTGTTCAAGATCTCGCCCTCGTAACTGGGACAAAATTGAAACGGACCGGCCCCGAGCGAGCCGATCCCCTTTCTCACAAACGATAGTCTCTCCCTTTACGCAGACAGCTGCTGCTGCCTGTTTCGATTGAGCCTGTGAATGACCTGAAAAAACAACAAGATGCTGATTAGGCCGATTGCGCCGAAGAAGACGCCCATGGTGACCGGCGAAACGACCGATCCAGCCGTGATGCACAAGGATGCGATGATTCGCGCCCCCTGGAAAACCAGCGTATTGACCGCCATGTACGAACTCCTGGCATCATCGGGAATGAGTTGGGCGAGATACGCTTGCCGTACCGGCCACGGGTATTGCCTGCCGCGATGTGTGATGACGCATTTGCAAATGGCGGCAGACAGTGTATGATCGGCTTTGAGACTCCCACGGCTAAAGCCGCAAGCTGACACCTTCGGTATCAGTGGGATTCTTGGGTGGTAGTCGGAAGTGCATTTCTGCTATCCGTAGTTCCCCCAAGTTTAGGGCTGTCTCATCAGCCCGTCCTAAGACAGTGCATCTAGCATCTTAGGCTGACAGACTGTTACCATCTGCCACAGGTTGACGCATGATATTGATAGCTCCAACCCGATCACGATGAGTTTTGAATCCGCATGAACATTCGTACCTTCTGTCTTTCGCTTTGTTCTTCTCTCTACAGGCAGGACAAGATTGAGAAGTGTAGGCAGGATTGACCTCCACAACCTGTATACCAGAAAGATTTGCTTTGTAGGAGATGAACTGCTGAAGCTGATAGAATGTCCAACTATGCAGATTCCTTGCGTTTTTACGGCTTGTTCTTGCCGTTTTGCGAATATTCTTTAGTCGCTCAAGCTTGATTATGGACACACCTTCCTGAATGGCTGTATTGACAATTTGACGACTTATCTTATGGTTTTGATCTTTCATCCAACGTTGTTCTTTGTTGCCAAGTTTGCGAATGGCAGACAACTTTTTGAGTTTCCCTAATTTACGTCTACGTTGTTGGTACTTTCTTCGTATGTACTTGTTCTGTCTGCCGTTTCCGAAGAATCGGGTTTTACCTGTAGAAGTGACAGCAACAGCAGGAACTTTCAAACCAAGATCAATACCCATGATGGTTTCGTTGTTTGTTACGCTTGTAGGCACTTCTACCGAAATTTGAGCGTACCATTTCCCTGACTTTTCAACGATACGCATCAATCCAGATTTTCCTTTGCCTAACCATTCCCTATCTCGGCTCGTCATCGTAGCACAAAACGTTGTTTTCTTCGCCTTTCCATCTGTAACGATCGGGAAGGCAACTGTATTTTCGGATACCGTGTAGTTTTGATTGTTGATGAAATAGACAGGTTTTTTCAGAATGGGGCGAGTCCCCAACTTCCTGATTTTTCGGTATACACTCTTGGCATCACGAATGGCTTGATTACAGACGGCAGAGGGGAGTTGGGATTCTACATCTTTGGTTGTCACTTTCGGAAACACTCCAAGTTGTTCCGCCTGTTCACTCAGTTGGTTAACTACCCGAATATACTCTTTTCCTAATTGGCGTAGAACATCTGGATGATCAGGGAAAATTCGGATTTTTACAGTTAATGATTGCATGAGCTCACCCCCTTTTCTTTTGTTCTTCGACATAACGTTGTACTGTTTCGCTTGATACGTTTCCTGCTGTACTTACGAAAAAAGAGCGTGTCCACAGACTCGGCAAATGAGCAAGATGCTTACATTCTTGCCTCAATATTCGAGATGACACTCCTTTCACTTTTGCCATTATGTCTGATGGAGAGTCAGTGGGAAGACAGTTCAGGAACAGATAGACATGATCCGGCATGACTTCCATTGCTACAATACGCCAGTCGTTCTCTTGGCATATCATCTCAAGTAGTTCCTTGAATCGAATTTCCACCTGTGTCACTAACACTTTTCTTCGATAACGAGGGCAAAAAACAAAATGATAGTTGATGAGAGATACTGTGGTAGCTGTACGTCTATATTCTTGTCCCATATGACTATTGTATCAGTACTATAATCAAACTGATACGATAAATTTAAAAAGAATAGCACTCACACATGTGCTATGTGTTTGCCCTGCCCATCCCACGATTGAAACCGTGGGCTTTCAATCGGCAATTACTGTAAATTCACCGGAAAGAGGTTTTCGCTATGGATACCGACTATTTTTACAGCTTTCTCGAAACCGCGCGGCAAAAAAGCATTTCGAAAGCGAGTGAAAAGCTGAATCTTTCCCCTCCGGCCCTGAGCAAGCAAATCAAGCGGCTGGAGAGCTACTATGGCACTTCCTTGTTTTACCGGTCTACATCCGGCGTCGAGCTGACTCCAGGCGGTGAGCTTTTGGCGGAGCGGATTCAACCGCTGCTGCACGAGCTTGCCCACATTCAACGCGATATGCAAGCATGTCGGCAAAAGCGGCGCATCCGGCTCGGCACCTTGCCCAGCTTGGCCGCCCATTACTTGCCGAAGCGAATCGTGGCGATGGAAGCTGCCGCGATTGAGATTGAACTTGTCGTTCGCCCTACGTCATCCGAGATTTTCGCCCTGTTAAAAAAAGAAGAGCTGGATGCGGCGGTGATTGAACGCATCCCCACCCATAAGTCGCTGCGGGTTGTCGATCTGTTCGAGGAACGCTTTTACGCCGTCACCCGAACGTCCGACCCGCTGGCAAACGCCGCCTCCGTGTCACTTGGCGAGCTTGCCGACGTACCGCTCGTGATGTATCCGCCCGATTGCAGCGTGCGCAAAACGGTTGGCACGATCATGGCTACACACGGTCACGTCCCTGCCATCAAAACGGAAGTCGGCTTCGGTGATTTTTTGCTCGGCTTTGTCGCCGCTGGCGCAGGGATGGCGATCGTCCCCGAACTCGTCGCCTTGCACCTGCCCCATGCCGATTTGCAGGCGATGCCGATCGAGGAAGAAGCGGCAAAGCGGACGATTTCACTGATCTGGCATGCCGCTTCCCTCGAAAAAACCCTGCTTCGCTATTTTGCCTGAGCAGGGCCTTTTCTCTAATCATTCGACAGTCGCTTCACGTTTTGTGTGCGGCTGTTCATCGATTCCGAACAGTCGCAGTGACACATACGGATACGACTTGTACCGCAAAGCGATTTCGCGTTCCAACAGCGTCATCCGCTCGATCGTGCGGTTGTTCGCCAAGACGCCGCCATCGAGCAGACGAAACGGCAGCGGCGCAAACAAAGACAGCACCTGCCGCTTCGCGTCTTCCGCATCGCCCGTCACGAAACAATCGCTCACCATCCCTTGGTGCACAGGCTGGTCAAACACTTGGAAGTACGTGTTTTTGAACGCCCCTACGACAAATGTCTGCGGCAGCGCCTGCTGAATTTGCTCCGCCGCCGACGTGCCCCACGGGAGGCTGAAATCGGTGAAATCCTCTGTGAATGGATTGGTCACGTCGACCAGAATTTTTCCCGCCAGCCGTTCGCGGTTTGCTTCTGCCAATGGCAGCAAATGCCTCAGCCACAACGTGTGGATGATGACCTCGCTCTGTAGCGCCGCTTCATAGGTGCAAACCTCGACATGTGACAATCCCGCTTCTTTTTCAATTAACGCGGCCAGCTTTTGCGGATCGCGCGTTCCCCAACGCAAGCGGCTGACATGGGGCGCAAGCGTCTTTACCAGCGCCTTGCCCATCCGTCCTGTGCCCAAAACACTTACACGATTCTCCATCATTGCTTCCCCCTCTTTCGTATATCGAGTATAGTACGGGGGTCCGCACGGGAGAATGTCGACTATGTTCCATGCTTTAAACCGTTGGTTCAGGCCCGGGCTCAAGCCGGGTGAGCGCACCGAACATTTGCGAGGCGGTCGTGAAGCAAATATAGGCGAGCAACTCGGCAATCTCCTGCTCATCGAACGCCTCGCGCAGCACATCGAATACGGCATCATCGATTCGCTGATGGCCTTCCAGCACGATGCCTGCAAATGCGACGGCGAGTGATTCACGCGGATCGATGTGCAGATCCGCAGGCTTCCCTTTTGCCATGCAGTATTCGCAGCCATTGCCGAATGCCAGTGTCCGGCGCACCTGCTCCTTCAGCTCCGCCGACAGCCTGCCGCCGGAAAAGGTCTCCCCCAATGCGTTCCACCCTGCCAAAATCGCTTCGTTATGACCCAAAAGACGCTGGAAAGGCGTTGCCCCGTTTGCGGAAAAAGAAATGCGTGCCATAAGAATACCTCCGTTACAATGAGTGTAGATAAAGCTGTATATCTATGATATTTGTAAAGAAAGAGCGTTCACACTCCATTTGAAACGCAATTTACACATCTGCATTTCGTTTGCAACAAAATCAACTCACGGAGGTTTCCATATGGATCAAACCGACATCAAGATTTTATCTGAGCTGCAATTGGACAGCAGGCTGTCCATCCGCGAGCTGGCCAAGCGGATTAACCTGTCCGCTCCATCTGTGGCGGAGCGGGTGCGGAAGCTGGAGGACCAGGGGATCATCGAAGGCTACACGATCAAGATCAACCGAAAAAAAATGGGCTTCCCGCTCGAATGCTTCGTCATGCTCACGATGAAAACCGGCGAATACGAGCGCTTCAGCCGATTTATCGCCAGCTATCCGGACAGCGAATTTTGCTACCGGATTGCGGGGGACGCCTGCTTTCTCGTGAAGCTTTCCGCCCGTTCCATGGAACAGATTGAAGCCTTCATCAACACCGTAACCCCTTTCGCCGCCACCAAAACGCAGTTTGTTTTTTCGCAGGTCGAGGTCGACACCAATGTGAGGAAAGCGGTTAGCGAGCTTGCATGATCGTTTCATTTGAATGCCTGATCTGCCTTGCCATCCGAAAACAGCGTTGAACAGGACGATGCTGGAGCATTTTTCACAGGGTTCGATTTTTTACTCGGCGTTCCCATCATGGTGCAGCTGAAAAACCAATTGCCGCTGCTTTTCATTTGGTATAGAATTTTCTGCAACATACACAATGGGTGGGATCATCAATGGTACATTTTTCGCTTTTTGTCCTGATGGCGACGCTTCTCGTCATCTTGCCTGGCCCTGATACCGGCTTGACGACCCAAAACACGATCTTGCACGGTAAAAAAGGCGGGTTCCAGACGATGCTGGGAATTTCGTGCGGGCTCGTCATTCATACGGCAGCGGCCGTACTCGGCCTATCCGCCATCCTGGTCAAATCCGCTGTCCTGTTCTCCCTCTTCAAATACGCCGGCGCCGTCTATTTACTGTACCTCGGCGTTAAATCGCTCTGGGCATTAAAAAACAAAGCCGCCCAGGAGCCGGACGAATCCGGCGGGCACAAGCACCAGGGCAAATCGAGCTTCCGCCAAGGATTTCTCACGAATTTGCTCAATCCCAAAGTTGCTGTTTTTTTCCTGACGTTCCTTCCCCAATTCGTCGACACGCATAGCAACACGCTGTGGCAATTTCTGCTGATGGGCATGACGTATACCGCCATCACGATCGCCTGGTTCCTGCTCTACGTGCTCTTGATCGATACGCTGAGCGTGTGGATGAAAAAGCCGTCCGTCCAGCGCGCGATCCAGGGTGTAAGCGGATTGGTACTGGTCGGCTTCGGCATTCGGCTTGCGTTGGAAAAACGGCCATAAATCGGAACCAAATTTGTCCCTGAAAACGGCACAAGGGAAAGCCGGACACTCCTTCCGGCTTTCCCTTTATCCTTTTTATGGCTGTGGGTGCGCACCAATCGGCAGCACGACCGTAAACACGGTGCCTTCCCCCGGCGTGCTCGCCACCTCGATCCGCCCCTGATGCATCTCGACGATTTTTTTCACGATCGACAAGCCGAGCCCGCTGCCGCCCAGGCGATGGTTCCGGGATTTGTCCACTTTGTAAAACCGTTCGAAAATATGCTCGAGATCTTCTGCCGCAATTCCGATGCCGCTATCGGAGATGCGGACGACGGCCTCACCATCCCGCCGATGAAGCTGGACGCCGATCGTGCCTGCATGTGGCGTGAACTTGATGCTGTTGTGCAAAAGATTGACCCACACCTGGCTCAGCAAATCTTCATCCGCCACGATCGTGATGTCCGCAAGCGATGCGGCCATTTCGATGTCTTTTTCCAGCCATTGCGGCTCACACGTCAGCACGATGCTGCGCAGCTGCTTGTCGAGCCGGAACGCTTTTTTGTCAAACGGATGGTGCTCCGATTCAAGCGAGGTCAGCTTCAGCAAGTTGTCGCTCAGCTTGGACAGACGCAAGCTCTCGGCCTCGATGATGCCCAGATAGTGCGCGCGTTCTTCCGGGCCGAGCCGCTCGTTTTGCAGCGCCCGCGCGAATCCGCTGATCGAGGTAAGCGGCGACTGAATCTCGTGCGAGACGTTGGAGATGAATTCCTGGCGCATTTGCTCCATCTGCCCCAGCTCGACCGCCATGTTGTTGATGCTGTGGGCCAGCGCATTGATCGGGTGGTCTTCATCGCCCTGAATGTTCAGGTTGATATTGTAGTCCCCTTTGGAAATCCGCCGGATCGCATCGAGCAGCATATGGATGCCGCGCATCCGTTTGGGATGAAACAAGCGACCGATGATGTTTGCCACCGCACCCAGGAGAAAAATGCCGACCAAACCGGTCAGGACTTGCCGAAAATAGTCCGCCAACTGAATGTCAAACTTGCGGTACACATACTCGGTCAGATAATAAGCGGCCCACCAGCTGGCGCACAAAGCGGCGACGATGGCGATGAACCCGAGCACATGGCGGACGACATGCCAAAACTTTTTCAAGCGAGCACCTCCAGGCGGTACCCCAGCCCGCGGATCGTCTTGATCCGAAACGAATGGCGTTCCTCAGGAAAGCGTTCGCGCAGCCGTTTGATGTGGACGTCCACGGTACGCTCGTCGCCTTCGTAATCATAGCCCCAAATTTGCTCAATCAGCAGCTCGCGGGACAGCGTTTTGCCAGGATAGCTGGCTAGCTTGAACAGCAGATCGAATTCTTTTAACGGCAGCGTCATGCTTTTGCCCTCGCAGAAAACTTCGTATGTTTTGCGGTCCAAGGTCAGCTCGCCGATCTGCACCGTCTGCGAGATCGAAATCCGGTAGCGCTTGAGCAGCGCCTTCACCCGCACCACCAGCTCCGCCGGCTCAAACGGCTTTACGAGGTAGTCGTCGGTGCCCAGCTCGAAGCCTTTCACCTTTTGCGTCGTCTCCCCTTTTGCCGTCAGCATGAGCAGCGGCAAATCGTAAAACTCGCGCAGCTCCCGGCACAGCGTCCAGCCATCCATATTCGGCATCATAATATCGAAAATCACCATGTCGACCTTGACCGATTCCAGCAGGGCGAGCGCATCGACGCCATCGCCCGCTTCATATACGTCAAAGCCTTCATTGCGCAAAAACAGCGCGACCAACTCGCGGATATTGATGTCATCATCTACAACCAACAGCTTCGTCACAGCTTCTCGCCTCCTTTACGCATGCTCCTTCATCCGCAGCTGCTGCGTCGCGAATTCATGGTACATCGCATGGGTGGAAAGCAGCTCTTCATGCGTGCCGCTCCCAGTAATTTTCCCTTTTTCCATAAACAAAATTTGGTCGGCATCAACGATGGTCGAAAGCCGGTGGGCAATGACCAGTGTCGTGCGCCCTTTCATCAAGTTTTTCAACGCTTTCTGCACAACAATCTCCGATTTGCTGTCCAGGCTGGAGGTGGCTTCATCAAGCATCAAGATTTTCGGGTCGCGCAGCAAGGCCCGCGCGATGGCGATCCGCTGGCGCTGTCCGCCCGACAGCTTGATGCCCCGTTCGCCCACCTCTGTCTCGTATTTATTCGGAAGATCCTCGATAAATCCTTTGGCATACGCCATCTCAACCGCGCGCTCCAGCTCGTCGTCGGGTATCGGACGGTCGACGCCGTAGCAGATGTTTTCACGGATCGTGCCTGCGATGATCGGACTCTCCTGCGAGACGTAGCCGATCTGCCTGCGCCACGATTCCAGCGAAAAGTCGCTAATCTCGTCCACGCCCAGCCGGATGGTACCGCCGCTCGGCTGATAATACCGCTCCAGAAGGGAAAACAGCGTCGTCTTGCCGCTGCCGCTCGGCCCCACGACCGCCGTCACTTTCCCCGGCTGGGCGGTGAAGCTGACATCGCGCAAAATCGGCCCGCCATTTTCATAGGCAAATGTGACATGCTCGACACGGATCGGCTGCTTCGCATTTTCCACTTCATGGCCTTTCGCGTACTCTTCCGCTTCGACCGCGAGAATGCCGACGATGCGCTCCGTCGCGCCCATCGTTTTTTGCAGCTGGGTGAAAAACATCGTCAGCTGGCCCATCGGCATGATGATTTGGATCAGGTACAAAATGAACGCCACCAACCCTCCGGCTGTCAGCGCGCCGCTTGATACGCGCATGCCGCCGTAGCCGATGATCACCACGAGCAGCATCATCAGCACAAACGAGACGATCGGTGCGATCATCGCCTGGATTTTGGACTCTTTCAGCCCGAAGTGCAGGAGCGCCGCAATCCCTTTCTTCCCGTTGCCGTATTCCCGTTCTTCGGCGTTCGAAGACTTGACCAGACGGATTTCGGAGAGCACCTGTGTCAATACAGCGGAGAGCTTGGCCGTTTCATCCTGAAGTCCCCGCGCGATCAGGCGCATCCGTCGCCCCAGCGGGAACAGGATGCCGAGAGCCACCGGCACTGCCGTCAGCATGATTAAAGTCATTCGCCAGTCAAGGTAAAACAGCACCGCGATCGATCCCGTGATGGAAATGACGCCGCTGAGAAAGTTGGACAAATGCTCCGTGATCAGCTGTTTGACCAGCCCCGTGTCATTGGTCATCCGGCTGATCGTCTCGCCCGTTTGGTGGTTGTCATAGTAGCTTACCGGCAAGGACAGCAGCTTTTTCCACAGCCGGTCCCGCAGGCTTGCCACGATGTTTTGGCCGACATGGTTGAGCATGTAGGTCGATAGCCCGAGCGCGATGGCCTGCGCGAGAAAAGCCGCAGCCAACAGGACGATTTGCGAGGCGCTGATCGTAGAGATGGAAAAGCTGTCGACCAATCTGCTGGTGCCAAGCGGGATCGCCAGACCAACCAGCGTCGTCGCCACGCTCATGAACAGCGCGGTGGCGAGCAGCAGCTTGGATGGGCGGGTTTCTTTGATCAGATGGTAAAAAGCTTGCCAGCCTCCTGCTTGTTTTGTTTCGGGTTGCTTCATCTGTCGTATCTCTCCTTTGCGTTTTGTATCGTTGGCCCGAAGGCTCATTGCTGTTTTCGTTTGCATGGAAAAGATACGATAGTTTTATGAACTGAATGTGAATTGAGGGGTGGGGTGCAGGAGCCGGGATTTTTGCCAGAAAGCTGCGCGAAAGGCATGTCGATGCCTGCTGGGGGATTGACTGGACGGCTCCGCGGAAAAAAGGGAAACCGCGCCCAAAAGCCACTCGCTGCGCGGCGGATGTATCGCAAGGAGGCCATTGGGCGCGAAGAGCGTTTCCCTTTTTTCCGCTCCGCCTGGGAGGCATCGCCAAAGCTTTCGCTCCGCTTTCTGGCAAAAATCCCTCACTGCAGTGGTCGAGCGGAATGGGTAAAAACATTAAAAACAAAAAAGCAGTACCTCGTTTACACTTTGGTACTGCGCGGAAGTTTAATCGAGAAGACCGTTCCATGGTCCGGCTCACTCTGCACTTCGATCTCTCCGCCTGAGCGTTTGATGATTTTATGGCTGATGGCGAGTCCTAGTCCGCTGCCGGAAGCGGTGCGGGTTCTTGATTTGTCGCCTTTGTAAAAGCGCTCGAAAATGTGTGGCACATCTTCAGGGGCGATTCCGCAGCCGGTGTCGGCTACCGTCACGACGATCATTTTGTCGGCGCGTATGGATACGGAGATGGTGCCGTGCGGCTGGGTGAATTTGATGCTGTTGGCGATCAGGTTGATCCAAACCTGATTGAGCAGCGACGGGTCGGCGATGATCTGGGTTTCCGGCAAATCAAGCTCCACATTCAACTGCTTCTCGCGCCACTGCTGCTCCAACAGCAGCACGACCTGCCGGATCTGCTCGTCAAGGCGGTATTGCTTTGGCTCGAACAAGCCTGTCTCCTTTTCGAGAGACGCGAGGACAAGCAGCTGCTTGCTGAGTGAGGCCAAGCGCCTGCTCTCCTCCTCGATGATGCCGAGGTAAACCTCCTGCTGTGCCGCGTCGACTTCCCCAGTCCGAATCGCTTGGGTGAAGCCCTGGATGGACGTGAGCGGCGACTGGATTTCGTGCGAGACGTTGGAGACGAACTCTTGCCGCATCTCATCCAGCTGCTTGAGGGCTGTCGTCATCTTCTCGAAATGGGTGGCCAGCGTGCCAATCTCATCCTTGCGCGAAATATCCAACCCGATCGCATAATCGCCGCCTGCGATTTTTTCCGTCGCCCGCGTCAGCTTTTTGATCGGCCACACCAGATAGCGGGTAAACACGAGAATGAAGAGGATGCTCAGCACGAAAGTGGCGATCAAAAGCACGGTCAGCATGATCTGCACCTCGCCGAACTGCCCTTCCGTATTCGGGCGCAAAAACATTGCATATGTCTTGTGATCGGAGTGGATCGGCAGGCCGATGCTGTTCGTCAGCGTATTTTCAAAAAAGCCGGTCACCATCAGCCCGTGCTTTTCCTCCGTAATCCCGCGATACATCCCCCCTGCCAACACGCGCTGCACATGCTCCGGTGCAATCGTCTTATCACGGAACGGCGCGCCGAAAAAAGTGCCTTTTCCATTCTCATCGACCAGATAAATCTGATAGTTGATGCCGCCGATCCGTTGAAAAAATTCGTTCAGCCCAAGCGTGCCTTTCTCCTGATACAAATCGACGATGTCCTCGCCGATTCGCGTCAGCTTCTGTTCATTGAAGGCTTTCAAGTTTTGCTGATAATACCCGTTGGCGATGAAAAACCCCAGCAGGCTGCTAAGAAACACAATCCCGACAAACGTCACGACAAGCCGGACATAGAGCGATTTCATGGCGAGGCGACCTCGAGCTTGTAGCCAAGGCCCCGCACCGTCGCGATGGTGAAGTCGCCGTACGGATCAAAGCGTTCCCGCAGCCGTTTGATATGGACATCGATGGTCCGGCTGCCCCCGGCATAATCAGCGCCCCAAATCTGCTCCAAAAGCTGCTCCCGCGTAAAAATCCGGTCCGGGAAACTGGCGAGCTGCGCCAACAGCTCGAACTCTTTCAAAGGCAGATGCATCTGCTCTTCTCCCACACGCACGACATAGCTGTTGCGGTCGATCACCGTCCGATTGATCGTGATGACGTTGCGGCTGACCATCTGGTAGCGGCGCAGCAGCGCCTTGATCCGAAACAGCAGCTCGGCCGGCTCGAACGGCTTTGTCACATAATCGTCCGTACCGGCCAGAAAGCCTTTTTCTTTATCCTTTACGGTTCCTTTCGCCGTCAGCAAAATCACCGGAATGTCGTAATACTCGCGAATCTCCTGGCACAGCTCCCAGCCGCCCTTGCCAGGCAGCATGACGTCGACGACCGCCAGATGGATCTGTTCCTCCATCAGCAATCGCGTCGCCTCTTCTCCATCAGCTGCAGCCTGCACCCGATACCCTTCCTTTGTCAGGAAAAAGCGGAGCAGCTCGCGGATGTGGGGATCATCGTCCACAACCAGGATGCTGATTCTCATCGGATACCCTCCCTCGATCGCACATCTCATGCTGGCTCATGTTTTCGGAAAATAGCGTTAAACAGGTTCTGCCTTCTTCCTATCAAGGTTACCAAATGAATGAAGGCCAAGGCAATCTGCCCTCCCTCTCATCCTTCCCGTTTCCCTTGTCAGTTTTGAACAACCGTGACGGCTGCTTGATCGGCCAGCTCTGACTGACCCGTGATGACGACCTGATCGCCCGCAGCAAGCCCTTTCCCGATCCGCACATCCGTTGCGTTCTCCTCCGCAACCTCGACCTCTACCTTGCGCGCCTTGCCCTCCTTCACGACAAAAACGAACGTTTTCGCCCCCTCCCGCACAATCGCTTCGGACGGAACCAAAATCCCCGTTTCTTTTGCCAGCTCCCCGCTTGTCACTTCGGCTCTCATGCCTGGCAAAATCGCCCCCTGCGGATTGGCGAGGCTGATTTCAACCGGGTATAAGTTGGCCGTAGCCTGCGAGGCAATGCCCACAAAGCTGACCTTGCCGGTGGTCTTCAGCGAAATCGCCGGGATAGCCACCTGCAGCTCTTTTCCGGCAGCAAACGCGGCCAGCTGCCCCTCCGGCACTTGCACCGCGATCATGACTTCCCGCAGATTGATGATTTTTGCCAGAGGCGCCTGCGTGGTGAGCAAGTCCCCGACAGTGGCGTTCAGCTCGGAGATGGTGCCATCCATCGTCGCCCTGATCCGGGTATCGCGCAATGCCTGGTTTGCCTTTTCCAACCCTACCCGCGCTTGCTGTACGCCGACGTTTGCAATCGCAATCCCCTGCTGATCCTTTGCATCCGATACGGAAGTGGTGCGAAAGCTCGTTTGCGCCTTGATCAAGTCGGCTTCGGCAGCATCGAGTTGACTCGCGGGCAACGCTCCTTCCGCCACCAGCTTTTTGATCCGCTCATAGCTTTTTTTCGCATTGGCGAGCGATTGCTGTGCAAGGGCAGACGAGGGCAGATCCGGCTGCGCCGTCTGGATGACCTTCGCCTGGGCGAGCCTGGCCTCGGCATCAGCGAGCTTTGCCTCTGCATCTTTTACCGCCAATTGCTGCTGGGTCGGGTCCACCTCGGCGATGACCTGGCCTTTGCGGACGACATCCCCCTTGTTCACATGGAGCTTCAGCAAGATCCCCGATGCTGCCGGAATCACGGTGCCTGTCTCTTTTGCCCTCACGCTGCCTGTGACAGATGCATGATCCGCCAGACTGCCCAGCCTTGCCTCCTGAACGGCCACGGTGACTGCCGTAGGCTGCGGCTTGAGTTCTTCCTGCTTTGTCGCGGGGGACGTGCAGCCTCCGAACACGAGGCTTGCGCCCACAAGGACAGACGCGGCTAGAGCGATCACCTTCGTTTGCTTTTTCATCGATTTGCTACTCCCCCTTCAAGTTGTGCAGCGTTGTTTTTGCGACGCGAACGCTTGCGGTTGATGAAGCGATACAGGCTGTCATACCCCACCGGAACGACCACAAGCGTAAGCAACGTCGAGGTGAGCAGACCGCCGATGACAACGGTCGACAGTCCTTTTGACAGCAGGCTGCCTTCGGAAAATCCCAATGCCAGTGGAAGCAGCGAAGCGATGGTGGCGATTGCGGTCATCATGATCGGGCGCATGCGCGTTTTCCCCGCTTCCACAAGGGCTGCGCGGATCGACTCGCCTGCCCCGAGCAGCTGCTGCACTCGGTCGATCAAGACGATGGCATTGGTGACGACGATTCCGATGAGCATGAGGAAGCCGATGAGAACCGTCATGTCCATTACACCATTTGAGAGCCACAATCCCAGCAGGCCGCCGATAGAGGCGAGCGGCAAGGAAAGCAGGATCGCAAGCGGCGCCGACAGATTGCCGAAGGTGATCACCATGACGAGAAACACCAGCAGGACGGCTGCCCCCATGGCGGCAAACATCTCAATGAAGCCTTTTTGCATATCCGCTTGCAGCCCCTCCGCGCTGATCGTCACGCCTGCCGGCAGCTTCAGCTGCTGGAGCGCTTTCGTCTGTTCCTGAGAGACCCCGCCCTTATCCTCGCTCAAAATGTCTGCGGTAATCTGAACGTACGGCTTGCCATCCTTGCGCAGCACCTGCCCGGGAACTACTTCTTTTTTCAAGGAGGCGAGTTCGCTTAACGGTACCTGCTGACCGAGCGGGGAATGAACCCACATTTGCTCCAGCTGCGCGATCCCGGTTGCCTCTCCCGTCCCAACGATCAAATCGTACTCTTTTCCGTTCACCACGATCTGCTTTTGCTTGTTGTTTCCGATGGCTGTCTCCACCTCGTCTGCGATTTGACCGGGCGACAGCCCCAGTTCACTCGCCCGTTCGCGGTCAACCTTGATGGAAAGCTGCTCTATTTGTTCAGACAGATTGTCTTTGATGTTGGCGAGCAGCGGGTTTTGCTTCATTGCGGCCTTGATGACTGTCGCGGCTTCCTTCAAGGCTCCCGAGTCGTCAGCGTTGATCTCGATCTGATAGCCGCCCTGGCCGCCAGCAGCCGGTTTGCTGTAGGAAATCTGCGCCCCTACCGGTACCAACGGGTCTACAGCCGTTCTCACCCTGTTCAGCACAGCGTCATCTTCCGCATCGTCCCGCAGCTTGATGGTCAAATTGCCGAGGGTGGTTTTCTTCGCTTCGTCCAGCGGCGCGCCGATTCGGCTCTGCACATAGACAACCTCTTTTTGCCGCAGAACAGCCGCTTCGATCTCCTTCAGCTTTGCGTCGGTTACTTCCAGCGCCGTGCCGGCCGGCATGCTCACTTTCACATAAAGCAGCTTCATGTTCAGCTCCGGCATGAATCCGGTTGGCAGACTGGCGGCAAGGCCGGCGCTTGCGAGAAACATGGCCAGCGTGATGGCCGCAACCTTGCCTTTGTGGGCAAAGGCCCAGCCCAGCAGCTTCTCGTATGCGGCGAGCAGCCTTCCCTCGCGCCTTTCCGGTTCCTGCTCACCTAGCATCGTGGCGCTCGCCAGAAGCGGGATGACGGTGACCGCCACCAGCAAGGAGCCCAGCAGCGAGCAGACGACAGCCAGCGCAAACGGCTTGAAGAAATCGCCCATGATTCCGCTGACAAACGCGATCGGCAAAAAAACGGCAACCGTCGTCAGCGTGGAGGACGTGATCGCCCCTGCCACCTCTTTTACGGCGACAAGCACGGTTGCTTTCTCGCCGGGTCTTGTGCGGACGTGGCGGAAAATGTTTTCGATGACGACGATGCTGTCATCCACGACCCGCCCGATCGCGACGGTCATCCCGAACAGGCTCATCAAATTGATGCTGACGCCCATGTACTGCAGGAAGGTCAGGCTGATCAGCACGCAGAGCGGGATGGAAACGAGGACGATCAATGTCGATTTGACATGGCGCAGGAACAAATAGATGGCAATCGCCGCCATGACGATCCCCATGCCGCCTTCCCTGGCCATCCCCCCGATGGACGACTTCACATAATCGGAGCGGTCAGACACGATTTCAAACCGCAAATCGGGATACTGCTTGCGGAACTCATCCAGCTGGGCGCGTATCGCGCCGCTGATTTTCACGATGTTGCCTTCCGGCGTCTTGGCGATCTGCAGCGCTACGGCAGGCTTTCCATTGAGCCGGCTCACGGACATGATGGACGTATCCCAGCCTACCTCGGCCACGTCGCCCAGCTCGATTGAACCCGCTGCCATCGTGCCTGTGCCGGTCAGGCGCAATCTCGTATGCTTGATCTGCTCCAGATCGGTATACTCATTTTCCAGGCGGACGATCATTTCCGTTCCATCCGCGTTGACGCTGCCCGCCGAGCTTGCCACATGCTGCGCGGCAACCGCCTGTTTCACATCGCTGGCTGTCAGGCCGTAATGAAGCAGCATTTCCTGCTTCGGCTTAATCCGGACCACTTTTTTCTGCATGCCGATCACCTGAACGGACGATACGCCGTCCAGCTTTTCCAGGCGGTCGACAAAGCGGTCCTCCACCAGCTGGTAAAAAGCTTCATTTGTACGGGACTGCCCCTGGTTGCTGATCGCCAAAAAATACAGCGGCTCGCTCCCGACCATTTGCAGTGCGAT
This sequence comes from Brevibacillus fluminis, assembly GCF_052072235.1. Taxonomy (GTDB): domain Bacteria; phylum Bacillota; class Bacilli; order Brevibacillales; family Brevibacillaceae; genus Brevibacillus_D; species Brevibacillus_D fluminis_A. The sequence goes on from NZ_CM125436.1 coordinate 5,251,565, forward strand.
CTTGGGGCGCCCGGCTCCGGACGGCAAACGGACGTTGGCGATGCTTTTCTCCACGTCGCGCTGCACTTTGTCCGCATCTGCCGACTCTTCCAGCGAGACGGTGATCAACGAGTGATTTTCCTCGGATGCGGAGATATACTCTTTGACGCCGCTCACCGCGTCCACGGCTGTTTCCAACGGTTTGGTAATATCGTTCACCACGTCCTCTGACGATGCATTGGGATACGCGGTGGAAATGGTCAGCATGCCCAATTTGGCCTGCGGCTCGCTTTCCATATTGATCACGAGGAACGAATAGACGCCGCCCAAAACGACGAGCAGCGAGATGATCAGGACGGCGACAGGATTTTTTACGGAAAAACGGGTCAACCACAGCACCTGTGTTCAGGCCCCCTTCTTTTCGGTCTTGACCGCACGCGGGTTGCGGCGCTTCTGCTACAGAAGGATAAGGCCCGAATATGAACGGACGATGAACAGGAGATGACAAAAAACACTGGCGGCGAGCCACCAGTGTAGAAGGAACATCTATATTTTTACCGTTTTTTCTGCAGGAGCGTATTTTTGGATGTCCGCCGGCGTTTTCGGGAAGGGCGTTGGCATGGACTGATAGACGGGCGCTTCCGCAATGCCGGCCGAGTAGCATTCGTCAACCGAAATCCCCGATTCCTTGAACCCTTTCAGCATTTTCAAAAACCCGAACATGCCCATGGACCCGTTTTCCCTGACGCGCCGAACCTCATCCAGATTCAAATACACGATCGTGAACGATTCGGAGTCGCCTAGCTGTTCAATGATCCTTCCTTCCGGGTCGACTGCCACCGAGTGTCCCATCCCGACCGGATTCGGATGGTTGATGCTGACGACAAAGCATTGATTCTCGATCGCGCGGGTGATGGCGATCGGCAGGTTGTTTCTCGTTCCGCCGATCCAGTCGCCTTGCAAAAGCCTGTGCTACAAAATCAATGCGGGGGTAAGCGAAAACATGGGGATGTCCCAAAAGTCTGATCAAGACTGAGGGACATCCTTCTTTTACGATGGGGAAGCGGAAAAACTTTTTCCGTTCAAAATCCCTTGATTTTTCCATTTCCCCACATCATTCTGAACCTTATGGTAAGATATAGAAAAATGAGCCAAGCATCCCTACTAAAGTCCTACTTCGATACCAGAAATGTAGATCATCTCGGAAAGGTTGTGTTTTATGTTTAAACGTACGACAAAACGGATGGCAGCAGGAGCACTGATCGTTTGCATGCTCCTGAGCGGCTTGCCTGTCCATGCCTCCGACAGCTTGCAAAAACGGGAAACAGAGTCTGCCAAAATTCAATCAGTCAACCGCTCCATGTTCGCAACCGAAGCCTCCCATCGCAAATTATCCAGCCTTCCCGCTTCTGCCCACTTGGTCGTTATCAAGTGCTCCGGCCCGATTCAGGAGGAATGGAAGGAGTCGCTTGAACAAGCAGGGGCAACACTCGGAGATTACCTGCCTGAATATTCCTATCTGGCAAAAGTAAAAGATTCTTCCGATTTAGACAAACTGACGGAATTATCCTTCGTTGTGAGCGTACGTCCTTTCCATCCCGCCTACAAGCTCTCCCCGGAACTCCTTCAGGCGCTTGACCAAAATGAAAAAGTGGAAGTCACCGCGGTAGGATTTGACCGCAAAAAAGACCTGACTCGCTCAGTGAAACGCTTTTCCCCTACCCAAACAACGAAAGGGTTTGCGCAATTATCGGTAAAAGGCACTGATTTGGAGGATCTGCTTCTTTCTGACGACATCGTCGCTGTCCTTCCCAAAGAGCATTGGGTGCTTTCCAATGACCGCGCTGCAGGTATCATTCACTCTGATACCCTTGCCTCAACGGGCTATACGGGAAAAAATCAAATCATCGGTGTTGCCGACACCGGGTTGGACCAGGGAAGCACGACGAACATCCATCCTGATTTTGTCGGTCGGGTAAAAAAGCTCATCCCGGTTGGGCGTCCCAATGACGCAAGCGATCCGGATGGCCACGGTACCCATGTCGCAGGCTCTGTGGTGGGAACGGGCAAAGCTTCCAACGGCAAAGTAAAAGGAATGGCACCGGATGCCAAGCTGGTCTTCCATTCGATGAGTGACAGCGAGGGTGAATTGACTGGTGATTTCAATCAATTTTTAACAGAAGCGTATAACGCAGGGGCACGTATCCACTCCGACTCATGGGGAACTGACGACAGAGGCGTGTATGGATACAGCTCCGCCATCGTTGATCAGTTTATCTGGGATCATAAAGACATGTCGGTTCTGGTTGCAGGAGGAAATGAGGGGGAAAATGGCAAACGGACGATCGGAAGTCCCGCTACTGCAAAAAACGTGATCTCGGTCGGAGCATCTGAAAATAATCGTCCCGATTTGGTATCATACGGAATTACCGATGCGGACAACCCGAACGAAATTGCTTATTTCAGCAGTCGCGGCCCAACCGCTGACGGACGTACCAAGCCTGATGTCGTAGCGCCGGGAACATGGATTTTATCTACGCGCTCCGCTCTCGCCCCTGATGATTCATTCGATGCCACCGTGAGTAATCAGTTTTACGCTTATATGGGCGGAACCAGCATGGCAACACCGATCCTCGCTGGCGGAGTCGCGCAAGTCCGACAGTTTTTAAATGAACAAGGCGTCAGTTCGCCCAGCTCAGCATTGATCAAGTCGATGATTGTGAATGGCTCAGACGATCTGGGATTAAATCTGTTTGATCAAGGCTTTGGGCGCGCGAATCTGGCAGCGGCCATCGCTTCTGATTATAAAGATGAGACTGCTGGCCTTAAGACCGGTCAAAGTACATCCTACACCATTACTGTGAACAATCCATCCAAGCCATTTTCCACAACGCTGGTTTGGACAGATTACCCGAGTTACCCGAACGCAGGGAAAACTCTCGTCAACGATTTGGATTTGACGCTCACCAGCCCAAGCGGCAAAACGTATGCAGCAAACGGTGGAGATCACCTGAACAACGTAGAGAATCTTTACTTTTCGGCACCCGAAAAAGGTACCTATACCGTTAAAGTCACCGGGTACAACGTTCCAAAAGGTTCACAACCCTATGCGATCGCAACGAACGGCAAACTCTCTTCTTCTGATAGTGAAGTTCGTGTGACAGGCATCAGCCTTGACAAATCTACACTCGAACTGACAAAAGGCGGGTCTGTCGGCAAGCTGACTGCCACCGTCAAGCCTTCCGGTGCAACAAACAAAACGGTTACGTGGAGTTCCAGCAAAACATCTGTCGCGACCGTTAACGCTACCGGAACCGTTACACCTGTCGGAGAAGGTCAAGCGACGATTACGGCCACAACCGTGGATGGCGGCTTTACCGCCAGCGTAAAAGTGAAAGTATCGGCTGGCTCAACAAGCGACAATCAAATCATGTGGGGCGAGGTGCAAACCGCCAAATACTCCCCTTTGCTGGATACCATTCTGGCTTTTGGAGATGAGCTGAGCCAAGGCGGTTTCAATCTGACCAGCAAGCAAGTGACAACCAAACGAGACGATGCCGACTTTGTCATCAACCGATATGGCGCGATCGGAGCACGAGCGATTCTTGAATTGCCGAACCAGGATTTGCAAGAACCGACCGATAATAATCTCACCGGATTCGATACGTCTCTGCGTGGCGTAGCGGACGGAAAAATATACTTGATGAAAATTCGTGATAACGTCTATGCCAAAGTAAGGGTGGATCGAATCTCTTCTTCCCTGGCCACACTCTCTTATGTTCTGGAAAAGAGCGGTGACAGCGGCGGCGATCCCGACCCGGACAAGCTTGTTTCACTGGAACCATCCCAAAGCGCCTTGCTTTTAGCTCCTGATCAAACGGCTACCCTTGCGATTCAAGCCGTTTACGCGGATGGCACGAAAGAAGACATTAGTGATAACGCAACATGGTCTGTGGAAGACGACACAGTCGCAAGTGTGGAAAACGGAGAAGTGACGGCCAATGCTTTGGGTACGACGACCATTACGGTTGAATATGAGGGTTTGTCAGTGGATATCCCGGTAAAAGTTACTGATATGATCGTTTCCAAATTGAAGCCGAGTAAAACCTCGGTTACCCTCCCCAACGGAAAAAGCACAAAAATAACCGTAAAGGCTGTCTACACAGACAATACCACAGAGGAGATCACGAATCTGGCAGATTGGGTTTCCAGCAACACCAAGGTAGCTGAGGTTTCCAAAGGGGTGGTCAAGGCCATCTCAAAAGGGAAATCAACCATAACTGTAACCTATGGCGGAAAAACGATTGCAATCAAGGTGACCGTTAAGTAATTTGCATGAAAAAACAGTCAGGGGGAAATCGCCCTGACTGTTCTTTTTTTCTGCTGACCTTGCCTCGCTTATTCAGCCTTCGCCCGTTTCTTTTCCACATTCACCCGCCCCGAAAAGAAGGTCGCACCGCCGCCCATATCCGAAATCCGGTCTGGCGTTAACGAGTTGACCAGCTGTTTGGTCCCCGGCAAATCCGCCCATAACCCTTGGCTCACGACCACGCCTGGCAGCACATTGTCGCCTACGGCGGCGACGAGTTCGCTTTCGCCCCGCTGGTTCCAGATTCGCACGACGTCGCCGGTGGCAATCCCCGCCCGTTCGGCATCCTCGCTGTTCATGTGCAGGCGCGCGACTTTTTCCAGCTGAATGTGCTTAGCGTTATTGGAAAACGTCGAGTTCAAGAAGTTGTGGTTCGGCGCCGGAATAAACAGGAACGGATCATTCCCGTCTTCCGCCAGCGGCGTGTAGGTTGGCAGCGGCGGGTGGCCGTCTTGTTCCATCGCAGCGGAGTACAGCTCGATTTTGCCGCTCGGCGTTTCCAATGCATCGAGGAAAAATGGTTCACGCCGCGCCTTGATGTACGGCTGTTCCTTCAGCGCTTCATACGTAACGTCCGCAATATAGCCGTTGCCGTGACCGCTTAACGCCTGCGTAATCAAGTCCTCGTCGCTGTCGCGGAACGCCTGCTCCGCAAAGCCCATCGCCTGCGCCAACAGGCGGAACACCTCCGAGTTCGACTTGCTCTCGCCGTACGCCTCGACGACCGGCTGGTGCAGCTGGATGTAGTGGTGCCAATAAGATGTGTAAAAATCAAGGTTTTCGAATGCCGATGTGGCAGGCAAAACAATATCGGCATAAGCCGCCGTCTCCGTCAAAAACAGATCGTGGACAACCGTAAACAAATCGTCCCGCATCAGCCCGCGCCGTACCTTGTTGCCCTCCGGCGCGATGACCGCCGGATTGCAGCTGTAGACGAACATCGAGCGAATCGGCGGATCGAGGTTCAAGAGCGCTTCCCCGATCCGGTTCATGTTGATCAGGCGCGTTCCTTTGTTTGCAAGCAGATCCGGCCGCTGCAACGCCGCCGTATTGAATGCGAGAAACCGGCTGTTCCCTTTGATCGCGCCGCCGCCCTTGACGAGCCACTGTCCTGTCAAGGCAGGCAGACAGGCGATCGTGCGCACGATCATCCCGCCGTTGTCGTGATGCTGCAGACCGTTGCCGATGCGGATGAACGCCGGCGAGGTCTGCCCGTACATGCGAGCCAGCCGGTAGATGTCCTCGACCGGCACGCCTGTGATGGCTGAGACTTTGTGCGGGTCGTATTGCTTCACATGCTCGCGCAGTTCCTCGTGGCCGACCGTATATTGCGCGAGGAACTCGCTGTCGATCATCCCTTCCGCGAACAAAATGTGCATCAGCCCGAGCGCCAGCGCTGCATCCGTCCCCGGCAAAATCGGGATGAACCAGTCTGCCCATCGTCCCGTCTGGTTTTTGTGCACATCGATGACCACGATTTGCGCGCCGTTCTTGCGCGCCTTTTCAGCCAGTGCCACCTGGTGCATGTTGGTGCTGACCGCATTGACGCCCCACATCACAAAAAGCTTGGCGTGCACCGTATCCTCGGGGTCTGTGCCGATGGAAGCGCCCATCGTGTAGCTGTACCCTTTCGTTCCGGCCGATTGGCACACCGTCCGATCCAGCCTGCTGGCGCCGAGCCGATTGAAAAAGCGGCGATCCATGCCTTCCGCCGTCAATCTGCCCATGTTCCCGTAAAAGCTGTACGGAATGATGCTTTCCGGTCCATGCAGAGCGATCAGTTCCTTCCAACGAGCGGCAATCGTCTGGATCGCTTCCTCCCAGCTGATCCGCTCGAACCTGCCTTCCCCTTTGGCGCCGACGCGCTTCAACGGATGCGTCAGCCGTTTTTCATCGTAAATGCGGGCGGTCATATTGCGCACCTTGTTGCAGATTGCGCCTTGTGTCACCGGATGATCCGGGTCCCCCTCGATGCGGACGATTTTGCCATCCTGCTTGTGGACCAACAGCCCGCATTGGTCCGGACAATCAAGCGAGCATACAGAGCGAAAAATTCCATCGGGTTGATTGACTGCTGAAAGTGACATGCGTTTTCCTCTCCCTCCTGCCAGTTCTGTTCTCTTCTTCTGAAAATCCATACATTTCATGCTACACCGACGCCATCAAAAAATCCATCGTCCAAGATGTCCACCCCCACAACTCTTGTTCGTTTTTCCAGATGATTTTTCATGTGAATTTCAGAAACGGTCACTACCATGAGACTATCTTCTCGACTGGAGGCATGCACGATGAAAAAGCAAAAACGATCCAAATGGTTGAAGTGGAAAGTCGGGGGTGGCGTTGTTTTTTCTCTGGCGCTGTTGATGCAAACGGCCAAGGCTGATCCTGCTTTTGAAAAAGCCCATGAAGCCGCCTTGCAAGCCGCCGACCAAGGGGATGAGCCAGAAGAAACCGCTGCGGCTGACCCTGTCATCGACGAGTGGAAAGCGGAGGATGAGGCCGGTCCAGAACATGAAGCGAATGAAGCAGCCAGCGCCAAAACAGCGCCGAGCGAACAGCCCGCCGTTGCTGCCCCTTCTGCCGAAACCGCGAAAACAAGCGTGGCGAAACCAGCTCAAACAGAGGCTGCGCCTTTACCCAATAAAACGAATTCGCCAAAGACACATAGCAGCGCTCAGCCAAAAGCAAAGGCAGCAGTCAAAACTGCTTCCGCTTCAAAACCCGCTGCTGCCAAAAGTGCGCCAAAAGCTGCTGCACCAACGCAGCCTACAAATGAGAAACCTGCTCCTGTCGTACACCAGCCTGCACCTGCTGCGGCACAACAACCTTCGGCCCCTCCCGCCGAACCGGTTCCAGCCGCTCCGGAGCCTGTCGTCGAAAACAGCAGCCCGGCAGATGCGCCATCATCCGAAAGCGTGGAACAGCCAGCGGTGCCTGACAACAGCAATACGGACAGCCAAAGCGATGTGGAAGAACAGCCCAAAAAGTCCCATACCAAATCCCGTCGCTCCTGATGCTACATATTGGAGGAATACACGATGGCACCCTTTCGCGAACTTTCCTTCCGTGCGATGAACACGGATATTCAGGTCAGCTTGGGAACCGACGTACCGCTGCAAGAAGACGTCACGGACTGGTTTGCCCGGACCGAAAAACGGTTCAGCCGTTTCCTGCCTGACAGCGAACTCTCCCGGATCAACCAGCTGTCTGGAAAGACAACATTGATTTCGGCTGCAATGGCAGAAGTGCTGGCACTCGCAGAGATGTACCGGCACAAGACAGGCGGAATCTTTCATTTCATGCTCCTCGATGCGTTGCAGCATGCAGGGTATTCCCGTTCCTTTGAGCAGCTTGCGCCTATGCGGGACATCCTGGCACAGCCGCCGGTTCCCCACGACTGCCAGATTTCCCTGAATGCATCTATGCGGTCGGTAAAGCTTGGTCCCGGGACGCACCTCGATTTGGGAGGAATCGTAAAAGGCTGGTCGGTTGACCGGTTGGGCGACTGGCTGAAGCGCGAAAAGCACGTGACAAGAGGATTTCTCAATGCAGGCGGGGATTTGCTCGTGTGGGGCGGATTCGATGAGGATGAGCCTTGGCTCGTGGGAATCGCTGATCCCCGCGACAATGATGTGGAAATCGCCCAGGTCGCGCTTGTCGACGGAGCGGTCGCCACCTCAAGCGTGTTGGGAAGACGCTGGCAGACAAAACAAGGAGACATGCACCACCTGATCGATCCGCGCACGCTGCGCCCGAGCAAAAGCGAGATCGTCCAGTGCACGATTGTCGGAAGCCATGTCACCGAATGCGAAGTATGGGCAAAGGTTGCCTGCATCGTTGGCCTTTCTGCCTTCCTCCCCTTGTTTGGACGCCATCTCCCCCACTGTGACGCCTTGCTGGTCACCCAGACGGGCGAGCTGCACTTCGCAGGCGACCGCAATCGTTTGGAAGCGAACTGGCATGGGACAGCCGTTGCTTTCATTCACGACACCATTGAACAGGAAGGATGGATACACCATGGTTGAGATCATTACCAATCTGCCGATCTGGCAATCGATCCGCACATTGGGCATCACCGCTTACATTTTGCTGTTTTTCGGCGTTAGCCTGGGGATGCTGTACAGCATGCCGGTCTGGAAAGGAAAAGCGAAAGCCACGCTCTACAAGGTTCACTCGTACGCCACCATTACCGGGACTTTTAGCGCGATCCTTCATGCCATGCTGTTGATCGTGGATACGTACATGCCGTTTTCATGGAAGGAAATTTTGCTTCCGTTTGCCGCAGAAAACGATCCGCTCTGGAACGGCTTAGGTTCACTCGCGTTGTATGGCACGCTTGTGATCATCCTGACGACAGACCTGCGAGCCAAACTGAACAAAACGCTGTGGCGCATCATCCATATCGGTTCGTACCCGACGTTTGTCATGGCCATGATCCACGGGATCGAAGTGGGAACGGATTCCCAATCTCCTCTTATGTATTTGCTGTATGTCAGCACGTTTGGCATACTATTGGTATTACTCATCGTTCGGATGGTGATCGGGAGGAAAAAAGCCGGTGCATATCTTGCTGATCGAGGATGATTTGAAGCTGGGACCGCTCTTGCACTATAAGCTTAGCCAGGAATATCACACGGTCGATTGGGTCAGCGACACGGACCTGGTCGAGGACTATTTGCAAAAAAGCAGCTACGATCTCTACATTCTTGATTGGATGATGCCGAAAAAAAGCGGGCTGGAAATCTGCGAAGAGCTTCGCAAACAAAAAGACACCACACCCGTGCTGATGCTGACGGCACGAGACTCTGTATCCGATCGGGTACAGGGCTTAAACACGGGGGCTGACGATTATTTGGTCAAGCCCTTTGCGTTTGAAGAGCTGTTCGCCCGCGTCAACGCTTTGGGCCGTCGCACGAATCTCGCTGTTTTTCAGGATGAGATTTACACCTTCGGCGATTTGACGGTCAACACGCAAACACATGAAGTGAGGCGCGGCAATGTGCCCCTCTCCCTCACCAAGAAGGAATTCCAGCTCATCCTGCTTTTTATCCGTCACGCCGAGCAGACTCTCTCCCGCGACCAAATCCTCGATCAAGTGTGGGGAGTCGATTCCGCCATCACACCGAATGCGATCGATGCCGCCATCAAGCTGCTCCGCAAAAAAGTGGACCACGGGTTCGAGCATAAGCTGATCCACAGCATCCGGGGGATCGGCTATCGTCTGTCCAACAGCCAGGAAAACAGCCATGTTTGAACAGACGCGCAGGAAGCTGACGCTGTTTTATGGAGGAATCGCAGCTCTGCTGCTCCTCGTCATGGTCTTTTTCTTTTATTTTTCCCTCTCGTTCGTCATCACGGCAAACGTGAAAGACAGCTTGCAATTTTTGACGGCCAAAATCGGGCATGAATCGCGGGAGCATCACATGTTCGACTGGGAGCCGGACAAACCGCCTCCGCTTCCCGACAAAGGAAAAGGCCGGAAGGGGCGGGTCGATTGGGACTTTTTGCAACCGACGCAGTTTGCTTTCGTACAGGGGCCTGAGGGAGGCCCCCCCATTACTTCGTTGGGAGAATCCCAGGTTCAGTTGACGCAAACAGTCAGTGATTTCATCAGCCAGCAGCCGCTTGAGCCAGGCGAAATGGACCACATTCAGCTTACAGTAGACGGTACAACCAAGACGTACGCGATTTTCCGAGCGCCGATTGACGGGCTTGATCCATCAGATCCGATCGTGTATTTCGGTGAAGATATTACCTCCATGGATCAGCTGCTCGGCCAGATGCAGCTGCTGCTCACCATTACATCCGTTCTTCTGCTCGGACTGGGAACAGCCGCCGGCTATTTTTTTGCCGGCCGCGCCATGGTTCCCATCACCCAGGCGTACAAGCGCCAGAAGGAATTTACGGCGGATGCATCCCATGAGCTGCGGACCCCGCTGAGCGTCATGCTCTCCTCTACGGAAATTTTGGCGGAGAAAAAGGAGAGCTTGCCCCCCTTTCACCAAACGGTATTAACCGGCATGATGGACGAAATCACCCGCATGATCCGCATGGTGGAAAACTTGCTTTCCCTGGCGCGCAGCGAAACCGATGCAGCCGAGCTTCCCCATGACGCGCAGGAGCAATTTGACGTGGGCCAAATGGCGCGGGAAGTCTGCACGCAAATGTACGGCAGCGCCGCCCAAAAAGGCGTGCAGCTCACGCTCGCGGATGAGGAGAAGCTTGGCCCTTTGCCTTTTCACGGAAACAAGGACCAGATCCGCCAGCTGCTCTATATCCTGATCGATAACGCCATCAAGTACACCGATTCGGGCGGATTCGTCGCCGTTTCAGTCGCTTCGGTGAAATACAAAAAGCTCAAGATCACGGTCAAAGATACCGGCTGCGGCATCCCGGAAGAGGATCTCCCTTTTATTTTCGAACGGTTTTACCGAATCGACAAAGGGCGGTCGCGCGCAACCGGCGGAACCGGCCTCGGCTTGTCCATCGCGGCGCAAATCGTCGCGAAGCATAAAGGAAAAATCTCCGTGGAAAGCAAGCTCCAGGCAGGAACGACCTTTACCGTCTTGTTGAAAGATCATTGAAACCGCAAAAAAAGGAGAAGGCAGCGTAATCCCCACGCTTCACGCTCCTTTTTTGGTTGCATGCCATGTCATGACTCCACCATCGTGCCCCCGTTTACATGCAAAACTTGTCCGGTTACATAACTCGAATCATCCGAGGCCAAATATACGTACGTCGGCGCCAGCTCGAACGGCTGTCCGGCCCGTTTCATCGGCGTGTCTGTGCCGAATGTGCTGACGCGTTCCGCCGAAAAGCTGGATACGATCAGTGGCGTCCAGATCGGGCCGGGTGCGACGGCGTTCACCCTGATCCCCTGCTCGACCAGGTTAAGCGACAGCGAGCGCGTAAACGAAACGATCGCGCCTTTCGTCGAGGAATAGTCGATCAGCGTTTTTTCCCCGGCATAGGCGGTGACAGAAGTGGTATTGATGATGGAGCTGCCTTGGCATAAATGCGGGAGCGCCGCTTTGGTCATATAGAAGAACGAAAAAATATTGGTCCGGTACGTATCTTCCAGCTGCTGTGCCGAGATGTCGAGAATGCTTTGCTGCGGAAATTGCACGCCGATGTTATTGACCAGCACATCCAGCTTCCCAAACGTCCCGATCGTCTGGTTGACAACATCGGCCGATGACCGCTCCATGCGCAGATCGCATTTGATCGGCAAGCATTCGCGCCCCAGCTGCTGCACGCGCTGTCTAGTCTCCTCTGCATCCTCTGTCTCGTACAAATACGGGATGACGACATTCGCCCCTTCCTTGGCGAAGGCGATCGCCACCGCACGCCCGATCCCGCTGTCTCCCCCCGTGATGATCGCCACTTTATCCTTCAGCTTTTGCGAGCCGAGATACGACGGATTTTCCGAAATCGGCCGCGGGACCATCAAATATTCAAGCCCCGGCTGTCGATCCTGATGCTGCGGCGGGAAGGAGATCGGGACCACGTTACACTCGGTTTTATAGGAATAGTAAGGGTACCCAGGAATCATGTGAACCTCCCACAAATGGATTCATGCCTACCCGCCCAATGTATGCCGCTGTTCGCTGTCCGGTTACTGCGGTAACGTCACTTCCCTCAAGGTTAACGGCACGTCCCATCAAAGATCACGACAAAAAACAGGCAGTCCCTCATGCAGAGGCTGCCTGTTTTCCTGTTGTGCTGCTACGGGATCTCGACTTCTGCTTCCTGTTCAAAGCCAGAGTACAAGACGACCCGTACGGTTACGGTTTGCTCTTTGACATTTTTCAGTGAGATTACAAATTGCTGATCGTCCACCTTGCCGGCATAATGCTCGCCATCCTTGGTGACGGCCTCCACTTTTGCGACAAGCGACGGGTCGAGCAAGTCACCGGTGATGGTGTACTCGCCCTTGCCCTTTTCCGTCACCTCGATCGATTCCGGATCAAACGTCTTCAGCGGAACCGTGACGATCTGCGTTTTGCCCCCCGCCTTCCTCGACTTGATGACGACGTCGATCCGGTCAGGGATTTCACCCTTCCACGTCATCGCGCGATCCAGACTGAAGCTGCGGTCTTTCCCGATCGTCGCGCTGTATGTTTTGGTGCCGAGCTTCACCTGAACGGTGACGCTCTCCTTGGTCAAAAGCGTTCCCGCCACCGTCAGCTTGTAGCGCGAGCTTCCTTTTGCAGGCGGCGTGAATGCAGCCTTCACCGCCGCTTCATCCACGAACTTGACCGGAATCACCTTGACCAAAATTTTGACTTTCTTGCCTTTGTAGGACGCAGTAACAAATGTGGTGCCTTCTGCTTCCGCTGTGATTTCGCCGTCTGTCACGGTGGCGATCTCTTCATCATCGCTCGACCAGACGATTCCATCCTCGATTTCTTTCACCGTCTCATTGCCATAGAACGCCTTGATGGCGACGCTCCCGGACTCTCCTTCACCCAGCACAAGCAGTTGCGGCTCTGCGAGCAGCTCCTGAATCTTGCCCGCTTTTACCGTCACTCGGCAGGTCGCGCTGATTTTGCCGTCAGGCGTGGAAACGGTGATGGTGGTCGTTCCAACGGACAGCGGCACGATTGTGCCGGTGTCGTCAACCGTAGCGACCTCTTGTTTGGAGGACGTCCAGACAAGACCTTTCGTTGAAGCGTGGGCTGGCTCGACGCTCACGTTCAGCTGAACCGGACGATCTCCTTCTTTCAGGGAGATGCTGCGCTTGTCGAGCTTGATGTCCGTAATCGGCGCATCGCCCTGGCTGATGCTGATCGTATACGTTTTTGTCGTGCCGTCTTGCGCGGTGACGACAATCTGCACGTCTGCGCCGCCATCGTTGATCGCGATCGTCTCGCTCGTTCCGCTTGCCACCGCTTTGCCATTCACCATGATCGCCGCTGCCCAATGGGAAGCGATCGGTGTCACGGTAATCCGGGTCACATCGCTGCCAACCTCGACGCTGTACGCTGTCTGGTCTGCGCGGAATTCCGGTTTGAGCGTGCCGCCGGAGATGGACAAGCTGCGCAAATCGGCATCGTTGCTGCTCGGCGGGATCACGATGACCGGAGCGATTCGCAGGGTCAGGGTAGCCGCATCGTTTGAATAGCCGCTGCCGTCGCTTCCCTTCCATGTAAAGCTGGTCGTTCCGCTCGTCTTTGGCGTGAAGGTCAGCTTGCGCAAATCGGTCGCATCGATCTCGTCGTGGAGGCTGACCGCCGTTCCATCCAGCTTCAGCGTTCCGCCTGTCGGCAGCGAGTCGATTTGGACTTTTTGCAAAGCGTCCCCGTCCACATCGTTGAAATGGGTCGTGAAGTCATTGACCGCAAACGTCATGACATTGCCTTCCGAGCCATTTTTGCTGCTGTCGCTCACCGTCGGCAGGTCGTTCACCGAAGCGATGTCAATGGACAGCTCTGCCGCTTTCGTGGCGTAATCGGCGCCATCGTACCCTTTCCATGTGAAGCCGGTCGTTCCATTCCAGTCCGCATCAGGAGCGAACGTCAGCTCATCCAGCTCATTCACATCGATTTGCTGATCCACAGCGACAGGCGTATGGTTCAACAGCAATGTGCCGTGGTTTGGCAGAGAAACGATTTTGACCTTTTGCAGGCTGTCATTCTCCGCGTCGTGATAAACGCCGGTAAAATCAGCTGCCGCAAAAGCAACCGCTGTGTCTTCCATGCCATTTTTGCTGCTGTCATCCATCGTTGGCGGATCGTTGATTGCAGCGATGTTCACGATCACATTTGCCGTCGATGCGGAGTAGTCGATGCCATCGTGCGCTTTCCACACAAAGCTCGTGCTGCCGCTCCATTCGGCATCCGGTATAAAACGCAGCTTGCCGATCTTTGCCGCCGCAATGTCCTGGTTCTCGTTCACAGCCGCTCCGTCGAGTGTCAACGTGCCGTGTGCTGGCAGCATGACGATCTGGATTTTGCTCAAATGATCGCCGTCATCATCTGTGAAGTGCGCGGTGAAGTCGTCTGGCGCAAACGCCAATTCCTTGTCTTCATCGCCGTTCATGGTCACGTCGCTCACTGTCGGAGGATCGTTTTCCGGCGCAATGGTCAGGTCAATCGTCGCGGCATCGGCCGAATACCCTTTGCCGTCCCAGGCTTTCCAGGTGAAGCTGTCTGTTCCGTGCCAGTTGGCTTGCGGCGCATAGCTCAAAGCACCCAGGTCGCTTGCCGCGATAACCTGCCCTGCCGAAACCGGGTTGCCGTCAAGCGTCAGGACGCCATTGGCTGGCAAGCTTTCAATCCGCACTTGGCTCAAGCTGTCGCCATCGACATCCGTGAAATTGTCGTTGAAATTCGCCGGCACAAACGCCAAGACATGATCTTCCTGTCCAGCTACGCGGCTGTTTTTCACAGTCGGCAAATCTTCAACCGGCGCGATGACAAGCGTGAACGTCGCCAGCGTGGAATACGAGTTGCCATCGTAGCCTTTCCACGTAAAGCTCGTGCTGCCGTTCCAGTCGGCATCCGGCACAAAGCTGAGGTGATCCAGGTCGGCCACTGTCAGTTCATCGTTCGCACTGATGGCATGTCCGTCGACATTCAACGCACCGTGCGCTGGCAAGCTTGCGATTTGCACTTTCGCCAACGGTTCGTTCTCGACATCTTGATACTGTAGCGTAAAGTCGGCAGACCCTAACGCCAATGCCGTATCTTCCGTGCCATTTTTGCTGCTGGCCGTCACAGTCGGCGCATCGTTGACAGCGGCAATGGTCAGCTCGATCACCGCCTCATTGAGCGAATACCCTGTGCCGTCATGGCCTTTCCATGCAAAGCTTGTCGTGCCGCTCCAGTTCGTATCAGGCACAAAGACTAGCTTGCCCAAGTCCGCTGCGGCAATCTCTTGCCCGCCTGTCACCAGGGTCGCTTCAAGCTGCAAGCGGCCGGTTGTCGGCAGGGTGACAATCTGGATTTTGCGCAAGTTGTCTTGATCGATGTCGCTGAAGTGCCCGCTGAAATCGGCCAGGGCAAAGGCGACATTCGTATCCTCATCACCTGTCTTGCTGCTGTTGGTAACGGTCGGCAAGTCGTTCGCAGGCGCGATTGCGATGGAAAGCTTCGCTGCTGTAGCTGACTCTCCTTTGCCGTCGCTTCCTTTCCAGGAGAAGCTGGTCTCACCGTTCCAGTCTTTATCCGGGACAAAGTACAGATTCGCCAGCTCGGCGTCTGTCAGCTTCTGATCCACGGTGACATCCGTTCCATTCAGCTGCAGCGTTCCGTGATCCGGCAAGCTGACGATCTGGATGTCATGCAGACTGTCTCCGTCGGCATCGGCAAAATGAGGAGCAAACACGCCGTGCGACAATGGCAACGTCTGGTCTTCCACCCCGTCGGCGATGCCATCCGTCACCGTAGGCAAATCCTCCACCGCGCCGATCGTCAGTGTAAACGCTGCTGCCGCTGCCGAATACGCCTGGCCGTCGTAGCCTTTCCATGTGAAGCTGGTGCTGCCATTCCAGTCCGCATCCGGGACAAACACGAGCTGCCCCAGCTGATTGGCCGCGATGCTCTGGTTGACGCTGACCGCTGCTCCATTCAAATTCAGCGTCCCATGTGCAGGCAAACTGACGATTTGAATGCTGGCCAGCGCTTCCTGCTCCACATCCTGGTACTGCTGTTCAAAATCGTCTTGTGCAAATGGCAATTCCGTATCTTCCGTGCCGTTTTTCGCGCTGTTGCTTACCGTCGGCGGATCATTGACCGCCACGATCGAAAGCGTCAGCGTTGCGGCGGATTGCGAATAGTCGGTGCCGTCAAAGCCTTTCCAATCAAAGCTCGCGGTGCCATACCAATTCGCAGCAGGGACAAATTGCAGCTGGTCCAGTGCGTTTGCCGCAATCTCCTGATCCAGTTTTACGGCTGTGCCGTTCAGCATCAATGTGCCCGCCCCGGCATTCGGCAAACTCACGATTTTGATGCCTGCCAACGCATTCCCGTCGACATCTGCAAACTGCGGCGCAAAATCAGTCACCCCAAATTTCACAGCGGTATCTTCCGTACCGTTCTTCGTGCTGTCCGTCACGGTTGGAAGATCATTGACGGCGCCAATCGTCAGCGTAAATGTCGCTGCATTGGCGGAGTCAAACGTCCCGTCGTTTCCTTTCCACGTAAAGGCGGCAGTCCCGTTCCAGTTGGCCACAGGCTCGAAAACGAGCTGGCCCAAGTCCGCTGCATCGATTTCCTGATTCGCCGCAACCGCCGTCCCGTTCAGCTTCAACGTGCCTGCTGACGCATTGGGCAAGCTCGTCACCTGCACCTTTTTCAGGCTATCGTTTTCCGGATCGGCATAAGCGGCAGTGAAATCAGCTGCACCCAGCAGCAACGGATTGTCCTCTGCGCCGCTCTTGCTGCTGTTGCTGACCGTCGGCGCTTCCGCTACATTTGTCACCTGAATCGTGAAAATCTTGTCATAGTTCGCTCCGCCGGAATCGATTACGCGAATTTGAATGCTGAAGCTGTTCTTTGTTTCAAAATCGAAAACGGCATTCGATTTCAGCTGGTTTCCAGCGATCGCAAAGCTCGCATTATCGCCAAACCCGCTCACCAGCGAATACGTGAACACCGTAGAATCCGGATCTGTCGCGGAAAGCGTTCCGATCAATGTGCCAACGCCCGCATTTTCGGGGAGGCTGGTCTTATCCAGCCCGATGTCGGTCGGAGGCGCATTCGGTATGGCTCTTGTCACGGTCAGCGTATAGTCTGTCTGCTTGGAGCCGTCCTGTGACGTCACTCGAATCGGGATGGTGTTTGCACCAGGATTCAGGGACACATTGCTGCTCGCCGTTCCCCCCGTCACAACCGCATTGTTGCCTTGGACAAGGATCGTGGCATCCGAATCGACTGGCGTCATCGTAAGCGTGATTTGATCTACCGCTGTACCGACGCTTGCCGTATAACTTTTCGTCGCCTGGGCGAATGCCGGCGTCAATGTTCCGGCGCTAATCGTCAAATTGGACAAGTCGCTCATGCCCGACTGCGTTCGCACCACACCGTTTTCGCCGACGTCGACAAAGCGGCTTTGCTCCGGCGCGTATCGCACCGCGTACAAGTTTTGCAAGGTGTTTGACTGCTCATCGGTGCTCCACGTCGTTCCATCCGTCGAGGTGGCCAGGATGCCCCCTGCCCCGACAGCGACGTATTTGTTGTTGCCGTAATCGACCGAATACAGCACCGGGACAGAATCAGGCGACACTGACCACGAGCTGCCATCGGTCGATGTATACGCTTTGCCACTTCCCACCGCGACGAACTTTCCATTGCCGAAGGTTACGCCGTTGATGGGCGAGCTGCCGGAATAAACCTTGGACCACGACTGCCCATCCGTCGATGCGTAAATGTTGCCGGACGTGCTGACCGTCACAAATTGTCCATTGGCGTAAGTCACTGCCGCAAGGAACTTTCCGCTTTCCCCGCTCAAATTCTGAGTAGTCCACGACACTTTATCGCTTGAGGTGAGGATCACGCCATCACTGCCAACGGTAACGTATTTCCCGCCCCCGTACGCGATCCCCCACAAGTTGCTGGCAAAATCGGTTTTCAATGCGGTCCAGCCGGTGTCGGATGCGGCTGTTCCTGAAGGAGATTGAAAAATTTTGCCGCTGCCGACCAGAATCCAGTTTCCCCCGTCATAGACGGCATCGGCCCATTCGTTAAAGCCGCCGTTCGGATGATAAAGGGTCCAGTTCTTTCCGTCCCCTGAAGAGGCGATCGTATTGTTTATGCCGAGCGCAAGCCATTCGCCTGCTCCATAGCGGACACCTTGCAGCATATAGCCCGTGTTGGCGGAAGGACTCAGCCAGGTCGGAGCAGCAGGCGCAGCCAGAGCCGTTTGGCCCGTAACGCCCGCATGAAAAAGAAGCGCAAATAAAGAAAAAATCAAAAAAAAGCGATATACCAGGGGAAGGCAACGTGACCTTCGCAATGAAATCCCTCCATTTTGTTAACTGCATCGAAACCGGCGTGAATCACAGATTATAAAAATCGCTATCCCCTCGGCGGATATATTCCCTTTGTGGCAATGATGAAGGTAAGGCCCAAATACGGCTGCATGTTGTTGTGCGGTTGGCTGCCTCCTACAGTCGGCAGCGCGGAATAATTCATCGGCGCATTGCCGGATGAAGCGTACAACGGCGTTTGCGTCTTGTTGAATTTCCCCTGTACCGGCGGCTGCGCCCACACCGCCCCCTGCGGATTGTTGGTGTTTCCGATTTGTCCAGAGCCATAAGCGATATGGGTATGCACTGGCATCTGTGTGCTTGTCAGGGTAACCGTTCTCGTCCCGCCCTGCTCCCCTTGGGTTCGGTCACTCAGCCCCTGACCTTGCCCATGGTGCATCGGCGCTCGACCGATCAAGTTTGGCAACGCGAATGACGTTTTTCCATCGCCTCCATACGTCGTGCCGAGAACGGCAAACAGCGCGGGATTTTGCGCAATAGACACCAGTTGGCCATCGCAGAGCGCCCAGCCATCTGGCGCGTAATTTCCTGCAAAGATGCGAATTTCGCCGACAAATTGATCCGACATGTTGACTCCTCCTTAATTACGACCTGGAAAAATGCCTTGTAAGGCGATGATAAAATTGATCGTCAAAAACGGCTGCATATTGAGATGGGCTTGCCCCCCCCCAACAGTTGAAACTGCAGCTGGATGCAGTTGCGTAAGCGGATACGGCAACGGATTCGTAGCCGGACTGTAGCAATTCTCCTGAGCTGCCCAGACGTTGTTCGAAGGCGTTATTCCATTCGCTGAAGCCGACGATGCCTTCACTTGGTGAGTATGAACCGGCATTTCTTGAGTGGTAAGCGTGTGAGCCATTTCGCCCCCCGCTTCCCCTAAAACGATCGTCCCGCCGCTTCCCGATCCCCAATGCACAGGTACCCTTCCTTGCAGATTCGGCAAGGCAAACGTTGTTCGTCCATCCCCGCCATACGTGTTACCCAAGATAGAAAACAGCGCCTGATTCTGGATGATTGGCAGAAGCTGGCCATTGCACAAAGCCCAGCCTTTTGGCACAACAATTGAAGAAAACATGCGAATTTCGCCTAAATAAGGTGTCGCCATTTGATTCACGCCTTCCTGTAAGTCATTGAACGAATTACGCGATCAGTTACTATTCGGGTATATCCCGAAAAGAGAGATAATGAAATTAACCGAAAGATACGGCATCATATTATCATGCGGCTGGCTGCCTCCTACCGGATCGATCGCCGACACGTTCATTTGTTGCAGGTTCGCTGTATCCGTCTGGTAGGCAGAGAGCGGCAGTGTCGCCCATAAGCTGCCGGATGGCGAGCTTTGCCCCGCCTTCGTCGACGCGATCGGCGTATGCGTATGCGCCGGAATCTGGCTCACCGTCAGCGTAACGTTTTCTACTCCTCCCATTTGCCCCAACGAATAGTTATCGCCGCCGCCGGAGCCCCAATGAATCGGCACTCTCCCGCGCAAGTCAGGCAAGGCAAACGTCTCTTGCCCGTCCCCGCCATACGTGGTTCTAATCAGGCTAAATAACTCCTCATACTCCGAAATCGGCAGAAGCTGCCCTTCGCACTTCATCCAACCACTCGGGGCAAAAGTCCCCCCAAACATGCGAATTTCACCAATATACGGTTGACTCATCTTTTTTCTCCTCCGCTTGCTAGAATGCCAGCATCATCTCTCGAAATCTATTTTCCTGTTTGCTTGCATAATCACGTACCCTGCCACGCCATTCCGGCATAGACCTCATCCCCGCCCGTGACGAGAAAACCCAGCCTTTCGTAGAGCCGTTTGGCCGGATTGGTTTGCAGCACGCTCAAAAACAGGGGCTTGTCTTCCCGCATTGCCTCCTGTTGCAGCTCCTGCAGCAATCGCGTTCCAATCCCCCTGTTTTGAAAAGCCGGCAAAATGATGAGATCCACCAGCCGAATCTGCTGTTCGGTTCGATAAATCACAATTTTCCCAATTTTATTATCGTCTTCCAAAACGATCTGATGCTCGGCACCCGGGAATTGCTGCTCGTACGATTGCCGCTGCGCATTCCACTGCATGCGCAAAAACATGTCGCGAGTCCCCTCATCCATTCCCCACGCTGCCAACTCCTCAGCGCGTGACGCCGCGTATAGCTGATACAAAAATTCTTCATCTGCCTGGCTGACAAGTATTGTATGTATCATGTCGATCCCTTCTCTATTGAATATGCAATACATGCGTACTGGTATGTATTGCTAGTTTAGAGAGTCTGCTGCAATACGTCAATCATCCAAAGGGGGTATATCGCTACTCCTGAAAAATATGGTATAACATGTGTAGGTTTTCGCACGATCACCTGACGTTCCATTCGAAAGGAGTTTGCAAAATGTTCGAAAAGGTTAGTAGACGCTCATTCCTGAAAACGAGTATGTTTGCTACGTTAACAGGTTTGCTTTGGGGAGATGTGACGGATACGCTCATGGGTACGGGTCGCGCCCAAGCTGCCACCACCCCGACTCCTGTCAATCGGACGGATGTCATCGTGATCGGCGCTGGCATTGCCGGTTTGGCAGCGGCGCACGCGCTGCAGGCAGGAGGACATCAAGTTGTCGTCCTGGAGGCGCGCGACCGAATCGGCGGCCGCATCTGGACGAACCATGATCTCGGCGTCCCGCTCGAACTGGGCGCATCATGGATTCACGGAATCGATTACCGCAGTCCGATTCGCTTTTTGGCGCAAAAATATGAGATGCTGCATGCGGACGGAGCGAGCGCGATCTCCGGTTTTGAACAAGTGTACGCGGACATCGCCAAAGGGCTGGACATCCACCTCAACCAGGTCGTCTATCAGATCCATTACAACGACAGAGGCGTCGCCATCGGGACATACAATGGCATTTATCAGGCGCAGCGCGCTGTCGTCACGCTTCCTCTCGGCGTTCTGCAAAGCGGCCAGGTCGCCTTTCATCCCGAGCTGCCGGAGCGAAAGCAGCAAGCGATCAGCCGCTTGGATGCAGGCAGCCTCAATAAAGTCTACTTGCGCTTCCCGCACGTTTTTTGGGATCAATCGCAAAGCGCCATCTCCCTTGACAGCTCTGCCCGGCATCTCGGCGAGTTTCTGAGCTTGTACAAATATACGAAGCAGCCGGTGCTGCTCGGTTCCTACTCGTCCGCTCCAGGCGATGAAATCGAAGCATGGACCGATGAACAGATCGTTGACCACGCGATGCAATCGCTCCGCAAGCAATACGGGGCACAAATCCCTCACCCTGTAGACGCAAAAATCACGCGCTGGGCATCCGATCCGTATGCTCGCGGCTCCTATACGGCACACACCGGAGCCTCGACGCCGGATGACATGGACATCGTCGCGGAATCGGTGGCAAATCGCCTCTTCTTTGCAGGGGAAGCCACCAACCGGGCGGACTATGCGAGCGTCCACGGCGCCTATCTGTCAGGTGTGCGTGAAGCGGAAAAAATCATGAGTCTGACGTAACGAAAGCCCCTTTCGTCCCGTTTGGGATGAGGGGCATTTTGTTTTTCTAACGCGATCACGATTGACAAAGCGCACGCGAGCCTCTATTATTGAGATCGATAATTATTATCAATGATAATGATTATCAAAATCGTTGATGGGGGTAACGAAACATTATGAAGCTCAAAAAGACGATGGGGAAGCTTCACCTGTGGCTGAGCCTCATTGCCGGCACATTCATTTGCTTGATCGCCTTGAGCGGCAGCGCACTGGTGTTTAAAGACGAGATTAACCGGATGCTGAACGCCGATTTGTACAAGGCAACCCCAGGCTCTGCCGTCTCGTATCAGGCTGCCTTGGAAAGCGTGCTTGCTGCCTATCCACAGGCGGAAATCTCGCGCATCTACAGTCCGAACGAAATGAGTTCGGAAGGCATCTACACGTTTTCCATCAAAGCTGACAGGAAATCGCTGATGGTCTACGTCGATCCTGGCACAGGCCACATCCTCGGGACGCAATCGTCCGCCGATACGCTGACCGGTTGGCTGTCTGATTTCCATGAAAACCTGCTGCTGAAAGAGTACAACGGGAGAACGATTGTCGGGATTATCGCTATTTTTTTCTTTCTTATTTTACTGACCGGCATGTTCATCTGGTTCCCCGGCCTCAAAAACTGGGCGCGCGGCTTTGTCATCCGCCGTACGACCAATCAATACGTGCGTCATTTTGACGTGCACCGTGTCTTCGGCATCTCCTGGGTACCGTTTCTGCTGGTCGTCTCGCTGACAGGCTTCCTTTTCCCGTTTGGCAAAGACATTTTGGGCGCCTTTAATCTGAAGACGAGCACATCGCCGTCCGACAAGGTTCTCGTCGCCAAGCCGCTTCCTGCGGGCTACATACCGCTCGACGACATGATCGCGTCGATCAAAAAAGAAATGCCTGACGCGACGATCACCCAAATCCGGATGCCGAAAAAGGCCGAGGCAGGCAAAAAGGAAGGCGTCATCGAGTTCCGCCTTTCCCATCAGTACGATCCTTCCGCAGCGAGCATCGGCAACGCGCGGGCATGGGTCGAGCCGTATAGCGGAAAGGTGCTCGCCATCACCGACTCTGTAAAAGATACGAGCTTTGCTTCCCTTTACCAAACATGGCTGTTCCCGCTGCACACCGGACGGATCGGCGGACTGGTCACGCAGATTTTGTACGCCATCGGCGGCCTCGTGCCGACGTTGCTGATGGTTACCGGCCTGGTCATGATGCGTCTGAAGCAGTCCAGGAAAAAGAAAAGCGCGGCTTCGCCGGCAGCTCGCAAAGCAGCGCAGCCTGAAAATCTGCCGCAAGCTCAATAAGAGAAACAAAGCCCCCGTCTGTCATCGAAACGCTCGTGACATGACGGAGGCTCTTTTTTTCATTGCGGAACAGGCTCGTCTGCCGATCGCTGGACAACCTGCAACGGCAAAAACCAGTTTCCGCTGATCACCATGCGAATCGTTTGGGCGACACTGCTCGGCCGCAGCGACGTGACGACCACCCCGCGCCTTTTCACCGAGAGCCTGGGGTAGCTGAGCGCCAGAAACGGCGAGAGGACAATGATCTTCGCCTGCTGCCACCGCTGCATCGCCGCTTCTGGCACAATCGCATCCTCACACCCTTCGCCGTCGAACAAAACGACGCCAGGCTCGTCCTCTTCCAGATCCAGACTTCGTTGCAGCTGCTCATAGGAGGCATGTTTCATGATGATGTCTGTCTCTCTTTGCAACAAGGCGCGCATTCCATCGATGAAAAGTTTACGATCGCTGACGACCAGCACAATGACCGTTTCCCGACAAGCAATCTCCTTGTAGCGCACCGCAGAAACAAAATAAGAGCGTGCGCGAGATACCGAACGTTCCATGGACACCATCATCTCCCTTGCTCCCTTATCGTTCCGTTTGCCCCTCCTTCACCAATGCGGACAAATTCATCATGAGCCGTTCCAGCACGCGGAACTGCGTCACAATCTCGTCGATCTGCTTCTGCTGCTCCTCGGCGCTGGCGACGACCTCTTCCACCGATGCTGCCGCCTCTTCCGTAATACCCGCCACAGACGTGATGTCTTTTAAAATCGCGTGGGAGTTGCC
Source organism: Brevibacillus fluminis (assembly GCF_052072235.1). GTDB lineage: Bacteria > Bacillota > Bacilli > Brevibacillales > Brevibacillaceae > Brevibacillus_D > Brevibacillus_D fluminis_A. Next base: position 5,275,490 of record NZ_CM125436.1, read on the forward strand.
TTGAATGGTTTTCACCAGCCCTTCTACTTCCACGCTCTGCTTCCGGACGCTTTCCGTCGTCTCCGAAATCAGCCCGAAAATCGATTCCGTCTTCGTCGCAACCTGCAGCCCCTCGCGGATTTCCGTTTGCCCGACGATGATTTTGTCTGAGACGATGTTGGTTTTAATCTGAATTTCTTCCAAAATGTTCGTGATTTCCTTCGTCGACTTCCGCGAATGATCCGCCAGGCTGCGAATTTCTTCCGCGACGACGGCAAAGCTTTTGCCATGCACACCTGCGCGCGCCGATTCAATGGCGGCGTTTAAAGCCAGCAGATTGGTTTGCTGGCTGATCGTGGTGATCGTTTGCAATATATCATTGATCGAGCGGTTTTTTTCGCGCAGCTCATTCATGAGCAAAACCGTCTCATGCACCAGCACATCCACCTTCGTCATTTGCTGGGACAGCGTAGCGACATGCTGGCTCCCTTCCACCGTCATGATCGCGGTGCTTTGCGAGAGCCGCTTGGTATTTTCGGAGGCTTGGGAGACGACCTGGATCCCTTCATCGATCGCTTCAATCGAATCGCGCACCTCATTGACATTGTTCGCTTGCGCCTCGATCCCGGCGGCAATCTCCTGGAATGCCTGGAAAAGCTCCCTGGAAATGTGCCCTGTCGCCGTGACGTTTTGCTTCAAGGCGCCGCGAAACTGGTCAAGCTCAGCCGCCGTAAGATTCACCTTGTGCAGAACACTTTCGGTCTGCCGCTTGGCCGCTTGGGCATTGTCCGCCGATAGCACCGACTCTTTCCGCAGCCTTTCGCCGATCTTGTTTTGCACGAGCAAAAGCACGATGACGAGCAACAGCATTTCATTGTAAATGAACAGCTCTTTCGGATCATGCGGCGCGAACATGCCCGGCAGTGTCACATAGTCGACGTTCACCAGCCCAAGATTGATCAAACCGGACACGATGATAAGGCGTGAATCCAGATAAAGGGACAATAAGGCCAAACTGTAATAAATCATGGTGTGGGCAGAAGGCTCCGGGTGCGTGATGCCCACCAAATAAGTCAGCGCGCCCAGTGCGAGCGCGAAAATGTATTTGGTCTGGGAAACAAGCCACCTTTTGAACACCAGCAGGGCCAAAAGCAGGATCGTGCCGCCGCCGATCGAGGCGACCAGCAGATTGAGCGACGCTTCCAAACCAGAGAAATAATTGCCGACGATCCCCGACAAAACGGTGGCGGCATACAGCGTCAACAAAAGCTTGTTTCTTTCATACAACGTATGCTTCATGTGCATCTCCTCTCGGATGGTGGTAATCGAATCAATTTTGATTGTATTTCGCGCGGTTTACAGCATCCTTACACTTCCAGACCATTTTCTTACACGCTATAATGACACTACAATCCTTCTTCATGATGCGTGGTGACCTTCAAGCGATGAACATCCTGGAATCCAAACTGAACATCCCTGAATTACCGCCTGTCCTGAATCGGGACAGCCTGTTCGCGCAGCTCGATCGTTCGTTGGGGCGCTCGCTGGTCTGTATCACGGGCGGAAGCGGATACGGCAAAACAACGCTGCTCGCCAGCTATGTCCGCGCAAAAGAACTGCCCACCTTGTGGTATCAGCTCACATCTGAAGACAATGAGTCCCTGCCTTTTCTCCGATACATGTTGGCAGGATTGCAAAAGGCTGCAGCCCATGCCGAGGTTGTCCCCCAGCTCGCGAATAACCGTCCGGACGCGATGCTCGATGAGCTGCTGAAGGCGCTTGCGTCGTGGGCTTCTCCCCTGGCGATCGTGCTCGATGACTACCATTTCATCGATTCGTGCGACGAAATCAAAGACATCATCATGAAGCTGATCCGCTTCTCCTCTGCGCACGTCACGGTCATGATCAGCAGCAGAGTCCGCCCCTCGCTTCCCTTATTGCAATTGAAAGTGCAAAACCGGCTGCTGGAAATCTCGATGGATCAACTGGCGTTTACCCGCGAGGAAGTCGGTGCCTATTTCACAACGGTGCGCGGCATGAGCCTGATGGAGCACGAGCACGATCTGCTGCTGCAAAAAACAAGCGGATGGGCTGTCTTGCTGCCGCTGATCCATGAAGTGATTCGCGAAAAAAGCTATGAGGAACGCAAACAGCTTTGGCGCGGAATCTCTCCGCCCGAAGAAGTGTTTGAATATATCGGTGGAGAAGTCATCCGCTCCCTCCCGGATGCCACGCAGGAATTTTTGTTCAAGGCAAGCCTGCTGCAGGAGCTTGACCCCGAGGTGCTGCTCCACTACATCGAGAGTACCAATACCGGACCGATCATCGGAACGCTTTTGAAAGACCATCTGTTCGTCTATAAAACACCGGCGGGAACCTACCAGTTCTATCCCATCGTCCGTGCCTATCTGTATGAGCGGCTGCTCAAGCAATTCGGGAAAAAGGCCGTCTGCGACCTTCACGCCCAAGTAGCGCATGTCTACGAGAAGAAGTATCAGTATTTTCATGCATTTTCCCACTATATCTCCGGCCGACGGTTCGCGCTTGCGGCGCAGCTTTTGCGGAAAATGACCGAACTGTATACCCCTGAACGATTTTTGCTGCTCCTCAACGGCTCGATCGATACGCTATGTCCGACATTTCCAACCGTCACGTTCAATCTCTTTTTTTGCCGCTGCATCCCGATCCCCATCTTGCGCACGTTCATCGGCCCACTTGAGGATAACATTGCGGCGCTTTCACAAAGCAGTCTGTCCGCCCCGCTGACCTATCTGCAAAACCGTCTGGGACTGATCTTGTTTTACAGCGGAGAGATGGAGGAAGCGAAGCGGCATTTTCGCGATTCGCTGGATGGCAGCGAGAAGCTGCACGACCAGGACCTGGTGTCGCTCAATTACTCCTGTTTGGCACAGTGCTGCCGGTTCACCGGCGATTTCGCCCAAGGCCTGGAATATGCGCGGCTGGCGCTGACCAACTCGGAAGCATACGGGACCTTCAACAATTTGACGCACACGTTTTGGGTGATGGCCGAGCTGCTTTTGGAGCAGCAGGAATTTGACAAAGCCGAGCGGCTCCTGGAGGAAATGGTGCGGTTTTCGGAGGAATACGAGGACGTCGGAGCACGGGTTTACCCGTTGATCTCCATCGGCAAATTATACCGGCTGCAAGGAAACTACGAGCAAGCCCGCACATGGATGATGCAAGGCTTGGAGCAGGCGCAGAAATCCAGCCTCGACACCGATTTGGGCTGGGCGCTCATGGAGCTTTCCCTCACATATTTGGCGGAAGCCGACTACGCCGAGGCGGAAACATGCATGCAAAAAGCAGCCGCGCATTTCCGCAATTACGGCCACTTTCAGCAGATCACGGCAAGCCATCTGGCAGCGATCACCGCGCTCAGGCGCGATGCGAAACGAGCTGCCGAGCCAATTCTGCCGGAAGCGGGAGTGAAAGCGAACGACGCCCTCACCGTGCATGTGCTCGGCAGCTTCCAGATGAAGCTCGGAGACAAGCCGATTTCGCTCCAGCGGAAGGCAAGCCTGCGGCTGTTTCACTATTTGCTCATCCATTACGGCAAAAAGGTGCCTCAGGATCTCCTGCTGGAGGAATTGTTCACGGACGGTGACTACCAATCGAAAAAAAACCGCTTTTTCGTATCGCTCTCGACACTGCGAAAAGCGTTGGAGCCAACCTCGCAATCGGGCAGAGAATCGCGGTATATCCTGCAGGCCAAAGACTCCTATTATTTGAATATGGAGGAGATCGACCTTGATTTGGCTCGCTATTCCCAGCTGATCGCACAGCACGGGGCGACCGGCGAAGAGCGATTGCAAAAGCTGCAGCAAGCAGCCGCCCTGTACCGCGGCGATCTGCTTGCCGAATACCCGTACGAATCGTTCATCGAACCTGCGCGCGAACGGCTCAGGCACAGCTATCTGCAAGTCCTGCTGGAACTGGCCGAGCACCACTGGAAGCAGATGCAGTTTACCGCAGGCATCGATTATTTCGAACGGATGCTGGCGTGCGATCCGTATGCGGAACAGATTCACTACCGCTATATCTCCCTGCTGCTGCAAGCCGGGTTCGTCAAAAATGCCCGGAGCGCTGCGCTCAAGCTGGAAAAAAGCCTCGGCGAAGACTGGTCGCTCGCGGCCAAAGCCAAGGTGGAAGCGATCTTTCGCGAGCATGGCGGGTGAAATGCAAGAAAAAATAACGGCAGGCAATAAGCTGGAACGATGACCTAGCTTGTTGCCTGCCGTTTTTGATTGAATGATGAAAGCTACTTGCAAACCACGCCCTGCTCCCCGCGCTTCACCAAAACCTCTTTCTCATACGCCTTGACCTCGGCCAGCCACTCTTCGCGCACCGGCACATTCTGCTTCGCGCAGTAGTAATCCCAGACCGCGCCGAACGGGTACGACTTCAGTTCTTCCATCAAGGCCAGGCGGGATGTGTAATCACCGGCAAGCTCGATGCTTTTGAGCGTTTCGGTCGGCTCCAGCATCGCGCGCAGCAGCGCCTTCAGCGTATTGCGCATGCCGATGACCCAGGCGGCGATCCGGTTGATGCTCGCATCGAAGAAATCGAGGCCGATATGCGTCGTGTCGAGCAAATTGTGGCGCACCAGCTCGCGGGCGATGTCCTGCAGCTCGTCGTCCATGATGACCACGTGGTCGCTGTCCCAGCGGACCGGGCGGCTGACATGGAGCAAAATCCCCTTCGTAAAAAGCGCAAGCGCGGACAGTTTGCCGGAGATCATCTCTGTCGGATGGAAGTGTCCTGCATCGAGGCAGATCAGCTTGTTGTTCTGGATGCCGTAGCCCATGTAAAACTCGTGCGAGCCGACCACATAGCTTTCGGAGCCAAGGCCGAACACCTTGCTTTCCACCGCATCCAGGTTGAAAGCGGGGTTAAGCTCCTCCTTGAACACCTCATCCAGCGCGTCCTTCAACCGCTGCCTCGGTCCCATCCGGTCTACCGGAATGTCTTTGTAGCCATCGGGAATCCAGACGTTGGTGACGCATGTCTGCCCAAGCTGCTCGCCAAAATACGCGCCGATTTTGCGCGACGCCTTGCAATGGTCGATCCAAAACTGGCGGATCGCCGGGTCGGCATGACTGAGCGTGAAGCCATCCGCCGACTTTTCATGCGAAAAGCAGGTCGGGTTGAAATCGAGGCCCAGCCCCTGCTCCTTGGCCCAAGCGACCCAGCTTTCAAAATGTTTGGGCTCGAGCTGATCGAGGTCCACCTTTTCATCCGTATCCGCATAGATGGCGTGCAGGTTCACTTTGTGCTTGCCCGGAATCAGCGAAAACGCCTTCTCCAGATCTTGCCGCAGCTCATCCGCTGTCCGTGCCGCTCCCGGATAATTGCCCGTGACCGCGATGCCTCCCGTCAGCTCCTGATCACGGTTGAGGAACCCGCGCACGTCATCGCCCTGCCAGCAGTGCATCGACACCTTGATTTTTGCCAGATTTTCCAGCACCTGATCGACGTCGATGCCATGTTTTCCATACAATGTTTTGGCTTCCTGATAGCTTGCCTCAATCCCGTTTTGCATGTTCACTGCCTCCTTCACCCTGCTTGTATGTTGATGGGAACCTTCACGTCTGTTTCGTATATTTGCGGAATTCACGGAACCACGCCGCTCTCTCCGCCGTCTCTGCCGGAACGAATTCCTTCACGTCAAAAGATTGGCGAATCAGCTGCCTTGCCTCGTGGAGATCGGCCACCTCGCCCGTCTCGATCATTTGCACAACCAGATTGCCGAGCGCTGTCGATTCAGTCGGCCCTGCCGTCACGCGCTTATGGGAAACCGTAGCCGTCAGCTGGCAGAGCAGATCGTTGTGCGCCCCGCCTCCGACAATATGAATGACCTCGATCGCGTTGCCAGTGATGGCCTCCATCTCTTCGACCGACAGCGCATACAGAATAGCCAGGTTATCAAAAATACAGCGCGCAATCTGTCCCGGCGTCTGTGGCACAGGCTGACCGGTTTCCTGGCAATAGCGCTGGATTTCCTCCATCATGTTGTGCGGGTTGAGGAACCGGTTATCGTCAAAGTTCACGAAAGATTGAAACGGCTTCTCCTGCTCTGCCGCTGCGACGAAATCGGCAAACGAGTACGTGCCCCCGCAATGGCGCTGTACTTCCTGGATCAGCCACAGTCCCATGATGTTTTTCAAAAACCGGAACGTCTGGTATGCGCCCCATTCGTTGGTAAAATTCGCTTCCTGCGCCTGCTCGCTCGTGATGGGACGGCTTGCCTCCACGCCGAGCAGCGACCACGTCCCGCTGCTCAAATACGCCCAATTCTCCCCTTGTCTCGCCGGAACGCCCAGCACCGCCGATGCGGTATCATGCGTGGCCACGCAGATCACTTCACAGTCCGGCAGATCATGCGCTGCGCGCAATGGCTCGCTCAAATACCCGAGCGACTCCCCCGGCTGCATAAGCGGCGGAAACTGGCTGCGCGAAAGGCCAAGCAGGGCCAGCAAATCTTTATCATAGTCTTTCGTCTGCAAATGCAAGAGCTGTGTCGTCGATGCGTTCGTCACCTCATTGACCCGCTGCCCTGTCAGGCGGTAGTGCAAATAATCGGGAACAAGCAAAATGCTGGCAGCCTGCCGCAGCTGTTCGCGGTCATGCACGCTCAGCTGGAACAACGTGTTGAAGCTTTGGAACTGGATGCCCGTTTTTTCGTAAATGGCTCGCGCCGGTATGCGGGCGGTCACGTCAGCGATGGCTTGGCTGGTTCGGTCGTCACGATATGCGTATACATCGTGCAGCCGTTGCCCTGCTTCATCCAGCAGCACATAGTCGACAGCCCACGTATCGATTCCCAGCGTGCAGTCGTCAATCCCCTGTGCTTTCGCTTTTTTCAGACCTGCGATCACCTCATCAAAAAGGGTATCGATGTCCCAGTAGCAATGTCCCTCTTTTTCCACAAATCCGTTTTTGAAGCGATGGATTTCCTGTAGCCGGATGCGGCCTTCCACGATTGTGCCCAAGACCAGACGGCCGCTCGATGCACCGATATCTACTGCTATATGGTTTCGCATGGCAATGCTCCTCTATCGTTGGCAGTCTTACAGATGAAACACTTCTTTCAGCTCGATGCTGACCGGACTGTTGTCCTCGTTCGTTTCCATGATGTCCTTCATGTACGCCCACCATTTTTGGCAAATGTCGGTTTCGGCCGTTTTGCTCCAGCGGGCTTCGTCTTCGATTTCCAGATAGGCGAACAGGGTGTTGGTTTGTTCGTCCAAATAAATCGAATAGCTGTGTGCGCCGTGTTCGCGCAGCATGGCGGTCATTTCGGGCCAGATTTCGTCATGGCGTTTTTTGTATTCCTCGTGGGCGTCGGCAAATACTTTCATCGCGAATGCTTTTCGGATCATGGTTTTTGGCACCCTTTCTTGATTGGTTGGTTGTAGTGGTTGAGCGGGGCCTTGCGGGAAAAACGCGCTGCTCCGCACTGGCAATGCCCGCTGAGGGCATGGGAGTCCGGCGTAAGCGGAAAAGCGGAACCGCGCCCAAAAGCCACTCGCTGCGCGGCGGGTGTATCTCACGGATGATGTTAGGCGCGAAAGCCGTTCCGCTTTTCCGCTTACGCCTGGGTCGGCATCGCCAAGGCTGCGCTGCGCCTTTTTCCCGCAAGGCCCTTCGCTGCAGTGGTCCACAAACTTTTATTGGATAGAAAAAATAAACAAGATCAAAAATGAATGGAATAGCAAAAAAGATTATTTAAGGAGGATTCAGCGTAGCGACCTTCTTTTTCCAATACCCGAAATTTTCGCAACTCTCCCCATGCAAGAAAACGGTTACACGATAATAGTAATCGACCCGTATTAGTGAGTCAACACATACAAAACGAAAAACACACCCGTTTTATTTGTTTTGTTTTTGAATAACTGTGTAATGTCATAAAAACCCACTACTTGAGATATTTCATCAAAATGGTTTCAACATGGATGAGGTGTTCGTTCATGGTGCGTTGGGCTGATTCTGCATCTCTTGTTCGCACCGCTTCGTAGATAGCCCGATGTTCCTCGTATAGTCTTTGCGAGACCGATTTATTGGCGTACAGTTCGATTCTTCTCGTGTCGCGGATGGCGGATTCCATTTGGGTGGAGATGCTGGTGAACAGGCTGACCATGATGGAGTTGTGGGTTGCCTGCACCAGGGTGGAATGGAACTGCCAGTCTGTTTGCTCGCCGATCTCCTCGTTGCCGATATGCATCTCCATTTGGGAAACGATGGCTGCGAGCTGGCGAATATCGGTTTCCGTCGCTTTCGTGGCGGCGATGCCTGCATTGGATACTTCGAGCGCTTTGCGGGCTTCGAGCAGCTCCAGCACTGTTTGCTTGTTGGTTTGCAAATGCGCGAGGCCGGGGATCGGCGCCGTTTCTTGCTGCGAGGGGCCGATCACCGTGCTGTTGCCGCCCTGACGGATGTCGATCAGCCCCATCGCTTTCAGGGCGCTGAGCGCCTCCCGCATGGATGAGCGGCCGACGCCGAATCGCTCGGCCAGCTCTTTGGTCGAGGGCAGCCGTTCGCCTGCTTTCAGCTCGCCTCTTATAATCTGCTGCTTGATCTGCTCGGTAATTTGCTCATAATGGTTGATTTTGGTCAAACGTGTGATTTCCATCGGTTGCACCATCCCGTCCGCATTCGGTTCCGTCGCGCCTATCCGACGATCAGGGCAAAAACGACGCCGGGACCGTGCACGCCGATCGTCAGGTCGTTTTCAATATCGGCGGATCGGCTGGGACCCGAGATGAAATGGATGCCTGCCGGAAACGATTCGCGCGGGCGTCCGTCAAAATGGGCCAACACCTCGCCAAGCCGCGTTTTCATCCGCTCCACCGGGATAATCGCCATGACAACGGTGGGCAGCAGGCTGACTCCCCTGCCTTTGTCCCCCGATGACGTCACGACGATGGACCCGGTATACGCCGCTGCATAATCTACAACGGCCAGGCCGATATCCGCTCCTGCGGCATGGGTGAGCAGCGACTCCTTCTCCTCCGCCTTCCAGACCACGATCTGCGTATCGGGCAGCTCGTTTTCCAGTTTGAGCGCATCCAGTTCCGGCTGGTTTTGGCGGACGAGCAGACGGGCTTGCAGCGATTGCGCCTTCTCGGTGATGAATCGCTTGGCCTCTTCCATATTTGCAAAGCGGCACACATGACCGCCGGCATTTTTCCAGTTCTCGCTGAACAGCGCGATCTTGTCCTCCTGGCTCAAGTCGAACTGGCGCCAAAAGTCAGGGGCTCCTTTAAACGGATGATGCGGCTTCTCCGTCACGCGCGGCCGCCCAAGCCGATCCGCGATGTTTTGCATGAATGTCTGCTGCTTTTGGCGCGATTTCTCCGCCAGCCGCTGCAATGCTTGATCTGTCGCTTCACTCATGGCTTGCCCCTCCTTCGATGCGCTGCTGCAGCTGGCGTTCCAGCCGTTTTTTCAGCTCGTCGTCCATGGCAGACGCGTTTTGCCGGACTTCCTGTTCAAGCGACGACCATTTCTCACGGAATGATTCGGCTGGCAGTGCGGGCGTGTGGCGGTAGCTGTTCCAGCCTTTCAACGGGCCGATTTTGGCCTTGATCACGCCGTCGCGGATCAGCAGCTTTTGCGCGACCTTGCCCATTTTCAGCACTCTTCCATAACGCTTGTGATTGGCCATCACATACTTGAAGCCTTTCATGCCGATGCTCTCTTCCGGTGCGCCCAGCCCGTTTTCCACTTTGCGGTTGCGGAGATAGACGAGCATATCGTGCAGCGGGATTTTGACCGGACACGCTTCATAGCAGGCGCCGCACAGGCTGGACGCGTTGGCGATGTCATCCCATTCCGCCACATTTTTGTTGAGCGCTGGCGTCAGCACCGCCCCGATCGGTCCGCTGTATGTGCCGCCGTAAGCATGGCCGCCGATATGGCGGTAGACAGGACAGGCATTGAGGCAGGCGCCGCAGCGGATACAGTTAAGCAGCTCTTGAAAATGCGGATCGCCCAGCTGCAGCGAGCGGCCGTTATCGACGATGATGATGTGCATCTGCTCCGGCCCATCGCCGTCTTCCGCCCGGCGCGGCCCCGTGATTCCCGACATGTAGACGGTCAGCTTCTGACCGGTCGCCGAGCGCGGCAGCAGCGTCGCCATCACCTCCAGATCGTCCCACGTCGGAATGATCCGCTCCATCCCCATCAAGGTGATTTGCGTTTTCGGCACGGTCGTCACCATCCGGGCGTTGCCTTCGTTTTCAAACAGCACCATCGAGCCGCTTTCCGCGATGGCAAAATTGCAGCCCGTCATGCCAATGTCGGCTTCGAGAAACTTTTCGCGCAGCTTTTTGCGGACAAAGCCCGCCAGCACCGTCGTGTCGGGCGTTAAAGGCTCGCCCGCCTCTTTGGACAACAGCTCGGCGATTTGATAGCGGTTTTTATGAATCGCCGGGATAATGATGTGTGACGGGGTTTCATGCGCCAGCTGGATGATGTATTCGCCAAGATCGGTCTCTACCGCCTCGATGCCCGCCTCTTCGAGCGCATGATTGATATGCAGCTCTTCGGACACCATCGATTTGGATTTGACCACGGAGCGCGCGCCCCGCACCCGGGCGATCTCCATCGTGATCGCAACCGCCTCCTGCGCCGTTTCGGCGAAATGAACGTGAACCCCGTTGGCCCGCGCATTTTCGACGAACTGATTCAAGTAGTAGTCGAGATGGGCGATGGTATGCAGGCGGATCTGGTGGCCGCGCTCCCGCCACTCCTCCCAGTTGCCATGCTCGGTCGATGCCGTTTTTTTGCCGCTGCGCAGCCGCTCCGTCGTGAATTTGACCGCGTTGCGCAAAAACTCGTCGTTGAGCGCGACTTTTGCCCGTTCCTTAACCGTGCTGCCTGCTGCTTCCTTCACGGCTCATCACCCCCTCATACAGCAATTCCGCGATATGCATGACCCGCACCGGCTTTCCACGGTAGCGCAGATTGCCCGCGATGTTGAGCAGGCAGCCCATGTCCATGCCGACCAGCACCTCCGCCTCCGTCTCCAGGATGTGGTCCACCTTTTCCGAGACCATGGCGCCAGAAATTTCACTCATTTTGACAGCGAACGTTCCGCCGAAGCCGCAGCAATCCTCCGCAAACGGCAGCGGAACCAGCTCCATTCCTTTCACCCGGCTGAGCAGAGCTGTCGGTTCGTCTTTTACCCCCAGCAAACGCGATCCGTGGCAGGACGGATGAAACGTGACCTTGTGCGGAAACGCCGCCCCCACATCCTCAATCCCCAGCACACCCACGAGAAACTGGGTAAATTCATAAGTTTTGGCCTTCAGCCGCTCGGCCTTCTCCAACATGGCCGGATCGTCAGCGAACAGCTCGGGATAGTAATGGTGGATCATGCCGGTACAGGAGCCCGACGGCGAAATGACGAAATCGCTGTCATCAAAAGCCGCCAGCAGCGTCTTCGCCGACTCCCGCGCCGCATCCCAGTAGCCACTGTTGAAAGCTGGCTGCCCGCAGCATGTCTGCACCTGCGGAAAATCAAGCTGTACGCCAAACTTGCCCAACAACCGCACCATCGCCTCGGCGACGCCCGGATAGACGCTGTCGCACAGACATGTGACAAACAGGGAGATTTTCATCTAAATCACCTTCCTTTCCAATTGTCAGCTTATCAGACATGTTGGTGCGGCTTAGTCCCGTCGTTTAGACGGGGCTTAGCCGCACTCCCCCCTCTTTCCATCCCCGTTTACCGTGCAATCGTCACCTGCACCGCCCGTTCGCGCAAGCTTTGAATGACTTCCGCATCCGCCTTTTCGTCGGTGATGATTTCGTCGATCTGATCAATCGTGGCGAACTGGGTGAATGCCTGATTGCCGAATTTGCTGGAGTCGACCAGCAAGTAAACCTTTTCAGAAATGCCGATCATTTTTTTCTTCACGTTGGCCTGCATTTCGTTCGACTCGCTCAGTCCCCGCTCAAAATGAATGCCGTTGCAGGAGACGAACGCCTTGTCGACGTAATACGTGTCCAAAAAGCTCTCCGCGCGTGGCCCGACATAAGACAACGAGCGTGGAGCCATGATGCCGCCTGTGGCGATCACCTGAATTTTTTCCTTGCCGGACAGCTCCATCGCGACCTTCATCGAGTTGGTAACGACGGTCAACGGAATGTCAGGCACGATGGCCGCCATATACCACGCGGTCGTGCTGGCATCCAGAATGATTTTGTCATTCGGTTCGATGAAGTGAATCGCCTCCTGGGCGATCCGCTTTTTCTCGTCCATATGCAAAATTTCCCGCTCGGCATAAGGGATTTCTGCGTGCTGGTCCTTCATGCTGACCGCACCGCCATGACTTCGCAGCAGACGACCCGCTTGCTCCAGTTTGTCCAAGTCACGGCGGATGGTCTCTTCCGTCACGCTGCACACATCACTCAGTTCGGAAACCCGAATGCTCCCTCTTTCGTTGACAAGACGGACGATTTTTTCAAGTCGTTCTGCTACAAGCATGGCCATCCTCTTTCCACTGCGTATTGGTGTCGGTCTCCTATTTGGATGGTTCTCCTTTTTCAGAACCGTTTCCTGTCATAACGTCTGCAAAAAATGAGTGCTGCCCTAGCGCGTAAACGCTGCCGGTACGCCGCCATCGATGGTCAGCATGCAGCCGGTTGTTTTCTCCGATTTGGAGGAAGCGAAAAACAGGATGCCTTCCGCGATGTCTTTCGGGTAAATGTTAACCAGCAAGGTCGTACGATTGCGGTAGTATTCTTCCAATTGATCGGGCTCGATGCCGTAAGCGGCTGCGCGCTCGTTGCGCCAGTTGGAGTTCCAGATCGCCGATCCTTGCAAAATCGCATCGGGCAAAATCGAGTTGACACGGATGCCATATTGGCCGCCCTCTGCCGCGATGCAGCGTGCCAGATGCACCTCCAGCGCTTTGGCCGCGCTGTATGCTGTCGCGTTTTTGCCTGCGTACACCGAATTTTTGGAGCCGACGAACACCATGTTCCCGCCCAGATTTTGCGCCTTCATCTGCTTGAACGCTTCGCGCGCAACCAGGAAGTAGCCGGTGCCCAAAACCGCGATGTTCAAGTTCCACTCGTTCAAACTCGTTTCCTCGAAAGGACTCGACGTCGCCAGCCCCGCATTGTTCACGACCGTATCGACGCCGCCGTAAGCGAGCGCTGCTTCCGCCAAAGCGGCGAGCACATCCTCTTCCTTGGTCACATCCATCCGCACGGCGATCGCGCGTCCTTCGCCATACGTTTCATTGATCTCCTGCGCCACCTTTTGCGCGCCATCGATATTCAGGTCGGCTACGACGACATGTCCGCCTTCGGCTACAAACCGTCGGCACGTCTCGCTGCCGATGCCTCCCGCTCCGCCGGTGATGAAAGCGACCTTGCGGGAAAATTCCGCTTCGGCCGGAGCCAGCGTCAGCTTATACAGCTCCAGCGGCCAGTATTCCACATTGTACGATTCGTTTTCGCTGAGCGAGACGAATCGGCCGAGTGCGGTTGTGCCGCGCATCACGGCGATCGCCCGATGGTACAGCGCACCGCTCACTTTGGCATTCGACCAGCTTTTGCCCGTGTTGACCATGCCGATTCCCGGGATCAGGATGACGCGGGGCGCAGCTTCAAACATCTGGTCGCCTTCGTTTTTGTTTCGTTCAAAATATTGCCGGTATTCCTCTTTAAAGCGGGCGATTCCCGCGAGTACGCTTTGCTTCAATTCCTCGACATCTCTTGTGGCAGGGTTCCACTCGACATAGAGCGGCACCATCTTGGTGTGTACCAAATGATCCGGGCACGCCGCGCCGATTTGCGACAGCACCTGGGCGTCCTTGCTGTTGACGAATTGCAGCACATCGTCTGCATCATCGTAGGTGAGCAGCATCCGCTTGGCATCGCTGACTGCGCCGCGAATGACCGGCATCACCTGCGCAAGGATTTGTCTGCGCTCTTCTTCCGGAACGCTCTCGAACTTTTGGCCGCCGAACACGGCGTCTTCCTGAATTTTCGCTTCAATATAAGCTTCCGCTTCCTGGATGATTGCGATCGTTTGCGCATAGCACGCTTCCGCAGTATCGCCCCATGTCACCAAGCCGTGCTTTTCCATCAGCACCAACTCGGCTTTCGGATTGTTGCGCACGCCTTCCGCGATCATTTTGGAAAGGGTGAACCCAGGGCGTACATATGGCACCCAGACAAACCGATCGCCGAAAATCTCCTGCGCCACTTCCTTCCCGTTGTCCGCGCAGCAGATGCTGATGATCGCATCCGGATGCGTATGGTCGACGTGCTTATAAGGAAGGAATGCGTGCAGCAGCGTTTCGATCGATGCCCGCGGATGCTTGCTGTCGATCATGCAGTGTGCCAGGTACGCGACCATTTCCTCATCGGTCATCGAGTCCCGCTCGAACAGCGGGGCGATATCGTCCAGCCGCAGACCTGTGAAATTGCCCGCTTTCATCGTCGCCAAGTCGGAACCGCTGCCTTTTACCCACATAATCTCAACATCTCTGCCGCGAAAATCTTGCACGGTTGTTTTGGCGGAGGTGTTTCCCCCGCCCCAGTTGCAGACGCGGCGGTCGCTTCCGATCAGGTTGGAACGGTAGACAAGCTCATCTAATCCACTTTGAAGTTGTTCGGCTTGGGTTTGATTCCATAAGCTCTGTATCATTTCGTACCTCCAAAGATTTCTTCGTTTTCGTTTGTTATTGATTATAATACTATTGTTTATTTTTGAATATATGTTTTTATTTTTATTTTTCAAGACCACCGAAAGCGGGAGATTGCTTGCTGCAAGTCGCCTGCGAGGGCTGTCAAGCCTTTGGCGGCATGCAAAATCTCTTCCATAGAAGCGAGCTGCTCCTCCGTAGCGGCGGTGACTTCCTGCGTTTGGGCGGACGTCGTCTGCGAAATAGCGTTAATCCGCTCGATCGCGGCAGCAACTTGCCCCGTCATCCCCTCGATGGACGATGAGGCGCTCGCGACCTCCTGCATCTGCCCGTGGTACGACTCCAATGCCTGGCCGATTGCTGCAAAAGATTGCTCTGCCTGCAGCACAGCCGCTATCCCCCGCTCCACTTCACGCATGCTGTTCTCCATGGAGGCGGTCGTTTGATCGGAACCGATGGCGATCTCGCCCACGAACGTCTGGATTTGGGCGGCAGATTGCCCGGTTTGTATGGAGAGTTGGCGAATATGTTCCGCGATGACCGAAAATCCACGACCATGCATCCCTGCCCGCTGCGCTTCGATCGACGCATTGAGCGCAAGCATGTTGGTCTGTTTGGCGATGTCCAGGATGAAGCCAACGATTTTTCCGATGTTGTCGTTTTTGGCTCGCAACTCCAAAAACTGCGTTTGCAACTGACGCACAGACTGGCGAATCTGTGCCATCTGTTTGTCCATGCTTTTCATTTCTTCCGTCCCTTTTCGGGAAAGCTGGAGCATCTGCTCAGCACGGCTGGCAGTATGATGCGCGCTTTGGTTAATCTGTCCGATTCCTGCCGACATTTCAACGGCAAGCCTCGCAGTCTGTTCGACCTGCTGCATTTGCTCCATGATGGCGGCCTGCACCTGTTGCATGATTTGCGCGATCGATCTGCTGGCAGCTGTCGTATGCTCCGCGCTCGCCTGCCAATGAACGGCAGATCCGCCGATGCTGTCGGAGCTGGCTGCAATCTGCTCGATACATCCGCGCAGCTGATGCGCCATTTCCTGAAAGTGGCGGGACAGCCGGCCGATCTCGTCGCCCGTCGTCTGTTCCCACTGTTCCATGTTCAAATTCCCCGAGGCAATTCGCTCGGTTTGGTCGACCATTTTGATCAGCGGACGGGTCATTTTTTTGGCTGCCGCATAGCTTGCCGCAATCGCCAAAAACATGGCTGCCGCCCCGCTCATAATCACCGTCTGTATCAGATGTGCCGTTTTTTCTGTGTTTTGCTGTTCTTTTTCGTTCATGGCAGCCTGCTGCTTGCCAGCTACCTCAGCAGCGCGCGCAATCATGAGAGCGGAGAGATTGACAACCTCTGTCTGCATGATGACTTCCGCCCGCTTCCTGTTGGACTCTTGCTCCACCGCCCGGATGACTTCCTCCGCCTTCTCTCTGTAGCGCCTGTTCGATTCGATGATCTGGGAAAGCGTCTCGCGGTCATCGCCGTTGCGCACAAGCCCAAGCGTCTTTTGCCCAAGCTCGGCAATGCGGCTGTTCGCTTTTTGCATCGCCTGAATCGACTGCTGGTCCGTGACTGCACCAGCACCGACCGCGACCAAATAAGCAACGAGCGCATGATTTTGCGTTGCAACCTGATATTGAATCTCCTCTGCGGCAAGGGCTGCCGCCGCATCCTGCTGCAAAAGCTCGGCATACGCCGCTTTCATCTGGAGCATGTACGCGATCGTCCCCGCACAGATGGCGCTCCAGACCAGCGACACGATGACAAATGCTGCGATCATCTTTTTCACAAGGCTCAGGTTGGCGAATCGGCCCATGGCACATCCTCCGCAACGTATTCTGATGGGAATGCCTCCAACAAACCCGATTTGCTGGAGGCATGATGGTACGGCTAGCTATTGATTAGTACACTTTTTTCCACTCGCCGATGTTGCTTTGGTCGAATTTGAACGGATCGCCCAGCATGACTTGGGTTCCGTCGCCATCGGCGATCACTTCTTTGTCGCCCAGTTTGCCTGCTTTGAATTTGTCGCCGGTTTTGCCTGTAATCGTGCCTTTCACCAGCGCGTCAGCCGCATAGCCAGCGAGATAGCCCACATCCACCGGATTCCACAGGTACATCCACGGGCTGACACCGCTTTCAATATATTCAGCCATCTCGCTTGGCAAGCCGAGTCCGGTCAGCATCACTTTGCCTTTCAGCCCTTTGTCGGTCAGCACTTTGCCCGCAGCTGCGATCCCTACGGTCGTTGGCGCGATGATCCCTTTCAGGTCAGGATACGATTTCAGCAGCGCTTCGGTCTCCGAAACGCTCTTGTCGCGCAAGTCATCGCCATAAGCTACTTTCACCAGCTTGATGTCTTTGTATTTCGGATCTTCCAGCTCTTTTTTCATCCAATCGATCCACAGGTTTTGGTTGGTCGCTTGCGAGGTTGCGCTCAATACCGCGATTTCGCCTTTGCCGCCGATCATTTCGGAGATAGCCTGGATTTGTACGCGGCCGATCCGCTCCGGGTCAGCCTGGTTGATGTGAACCATACGGCTCTTTGTATTTACCGCCGAGTCGAGCGAAAGCACTTTGATGCCCGCATCCATCGCTTTTTTCAAAGCAGGCTGCAATGCATCCGGGTCGTTGGCGACCACCGCGATGGCATCGACTTTTTGCGAAATCAGCTCTTCGATCATTTGAATCTGCGCTTCGGCGGTCGGTTGGTCCGGCGCTTTCAGAATCGCCTCGCCGCCCGTTTCCTCAATCGCGGTTTTGAAGCCTTCCATCTGCTTTTCGCCATACGGGTTGCCCGTGTTTTTGAAGATGATGGCGAATCGCTTTTTGCCGCCCGCAGCGCTTCCGGCATCGCCTTGTTTGCCCGGATCTGTCGTCGCCGACTGGCCGCAGCCAGCCAACACGGACGCTGCGAGTATGAGTGATAAGCATGTCGTCACTACTTTTTTCACTGAAATTCCCCCCATTTTCAATTCATATACAAAACAGTTTGTTCAACTGTAATGCACCTGTCTCAAGACGTTTTCCGCAGTTTGCCCAGTTTGCCTTTCAAATTCGGCACCATGACCGCAAAGATGAGCAGAAGACCGATGATGATCAAAAGCACCTGTGCTGGCACGTTGATGAGCCCGAGGCCGTATCGCAGGAAGCCGATGAGGAAGATCGCCAAAATCGCGCCGATCATCTTGCCTTTTCCGCCTGCGGTGCTCACGCCGCCAAGCACGACCATCGCGATGACGTCAAGCTCATAGCCGGTCGCAACATTCGGACGGGTGCTGCCCATCCGCGAGGTGAGGAACAAGGCGGTGACCGCCGCCATCAGCCCGGCGAGCGTAAAGACGATGATCTTGATTTTATCGACCTGGATACCGGAAAACTGGCTGGCCGTCAGGTTGCTGCCCATCGCGTAGACGCGGCGGCCAAACGTTGTTTTATGCAAGAGCAAGCCAAAAATGATGGCGCAGATGACAAAGACGATGAAGATGAACGGAATCGAGCCGGCGTAGCCCCAGCCGAGATAGCTGAACCATTCGGGAAATTTGCCCGCCGCCTGGTCTTCCAGGATCACATACGCGATCCCGCGATAAATGATCATGGTGGCCAGCGTGACGATAACCGCCGACAGCTCCTTGAACCGGGTGATCAAAAGCCCGTTGATGTAGCCGCAGAGCGTGCCTGTCGCCAGGCAGATCACCACCGCGATTTCCATCGGCACTCCTTTTGTATAAAGGTCCGCCATGATGACGGAGGACAAGGCGACGATGGAGCCGACCGAGATGTCGATGTCACCCAGGATGATGATGAACACCATCGGCAGCACGATGAACGCCTTGTCGAGGAACGTCATGGTGGCATCGCGCAGGCTGTCGCCGCTTAAATAGTAAGGGGACAGGTTGGCATTGATGATGTTTACCAGAATAAAGATCAGGACGAGCATCCATTCCCATTGCAGGAAAAAGGTTTTCCACGAAAACGCTTTGCTGCCCTCGATCACTCTCTTTTCCATGGTCAGATTCTCCTCCTCATCAGATTGTTGCGGTCGACGCCTCTCTTCACCAGCGCATTGATGATGACGGCGATGAGGATGATGGAGCCTTGAATGCCCATTTGCCAGAACGGCGACACATCGATCAACGGCAGGGCGTTGTTCAAAATGCCCAGCAAAATCGAACCCAGGATAATGCCGGAAATTTTGCCGGAGCCACCTGCAATGCTGACGCCCCCGAGCACGCACGCGGCGATGACGCTCAGCTCATAGCCGGATGCCGTATCGCCCTGTGCGGAAGCGAACTTGGATACCCACAGCACGCCGGCGAGACCGGACAGACCGCCCATGATCGTATAGACCAGCCACAAAATCTTGTCATTGTTGATCCCGCTGATCTTCGCGGAATCCGGATTGCTCCCGACGGCATAAATCTGCCTGCCGGTGCGCGTGTACGTAATGAAGTAATAAAATGCGATGTAGATCAAAATGGCGATGAAAATCAGCGTGTTGATTCCAAGCACCGAGCTGGTTGCAATCGCTTTGAACGAATCCGGCATCTGGTGGGCGCTGACCCACTTCCCGCCGCTCACGATAAAGGTGGCCCCCCGGAACACGTTCATCATCCCGAGCGTCGCAATGATCGGCAAAATCCCTGCCTTCGAAACCAAAAATCCGATAACAACGCCGCTCACCACGCCGACCGCGATGCCGAGCAAGATCGCCACGACCGGATTCGTATCCGGGTAAGCGCTTACGGTTAACGCAGCGATCATTCCTGATAACGCGAGCGTCGCGCCGATGGAGAGGTCGATTCCCCTCGTGACGATCACCAGCATCATGCCTACCGCCAAAATGGCGAGGATCGCCGTATTCGTCACCATATCATTCAAATTTTCCCACGTCAGAAAGCTGGGGTTGCGCAGCTGCACGCCGATGGAGAGCAGCACTATGAAAACCAACAGCCCCAGTTCGCGAAACTTGGCTATACTCGCACCAATTGACATCCTTCCCACCTTCTTCCCTTTTCCCTAAGAACCGCTTGCCGCCGGGATGGCGCTGTTCACCATGGAAGCCTCCAGGATCGCTTCTTGCGTCACATTCGCCCCATCGAGCGTGGCGGTCACCCGGCCCTCGCGCATGACGACGATGCGGTCGCTCATTCCGATCACTTCAGGCATCTCGGAGGAAACCATGATGATGCCATATCCCTGCGCAGCGAGTTCGCTGATGATTTCGTAGATCGCCGACTTGGCGCCGACGTCTACCCCTTTTGTCGGTTCGTCGAGAATGATGATGTCCAAGTCCGCCGTCAGCAGCTTGGCGACAACCACTTTTTGCTGATTCCCGCCGGACAGCGAGCTGGCGAGATCAAAAATGCTGCGCGCCTTCACATGCACTTTCTCCGCCAAGGTTTTGGCAAGCTCGCTTTCCTTTTTCTCCTGAATCCAGCCTTTATTGGACAGCTTGTCGAGCGCACTGAGCGTAATGTTGCGGTCGATGCCCCATTCCAGCACAAGCCCCTGCTTCTGCCTGTCTTCCGGAAGGTACCCGATGCCCAGCTCCATTGCGTGCAGCGGGCTCTTCACCCGTATCTCCTGGCCTTTCAGCAAAACCCGGCCCTTGTCATAGGAAGTGATCCCAAACAGCGCCTGGCAAACCTCGGTGCGTCCCGCCCCGACCAATCCGGTCAGTCCGAGAATTTCTCCGCGTCTCAGCGTGAAAGACACATCTGCGAAAAAGCCCGTTTTGCCCAAACCTTCCAGCCGCAGCAGCTCCTCGCCCAGCTTGGCTTCCTTTTTCGGAAACAGCTGCGTGATCTCGCGGCCGACCATGGCAACGATCAAGTCTTCATTGGAAATATCGTGAATGCCCCAGGAGCCGATGTACTTTGAATCGCGGAACACGGTCACCTTGGAAGCCAATCTGTACATATCTTCGAATCTGTGGGAAATAAAGATAATCGAAGCCCCTTTGTCCCGCAGCTGCTCGGCGATTTTGTACAGTTCCTCGCTTTCTCTCGCCGTAAGGGCGGCGGTCGGCTCATCCATGATGATGATCCGCGCATCCATCGAAAGCGCTTTCGCAATTTCGACGATTTGTTGCTGGGCTACGCTAAGCGCACCCATTTTCGTTTTCGGATCGAAATTGGCGCCAAGCTCGGTCAACAGCTTCTGCGCCTCCGCATGCATCTGTCCCCAGAGGATGCGGTTTGTCCCCTTGGCGATCTTTTCGTGCCCCATGAAGATGTTTTCCGTGACGCTCAGGTCGGGAAAGCAGGTCACATGCTGATAAATCGCAGCGATTCCCAGCTTTTGCGCATCCTTCGGGTTTTTGATTTCCGTCAGCTGCCCATTGACGTAAATCTCGCCTTCGTTGGGACGATGCACGCCCGTGATGATTTTGATAAAGGTGGATTTGCCCGCCCCGTTTTCGCCCATCAGCGCGTGGATCTCCCCCGGCTTCAGCTGAAAGTGGACTTGATCCAACGCTTTGACGCCTGGAAACGTTTTCGTAATTCCTTTCAGTTCAAGAACGTATTCAGACATAAACGTCCTCCTATTCGCTGTGCAAACGAAACGATGCTGTTGTCACAACATTATGTTTATTTTTTTATCTTTGTTTTTACCTGTTTGTCTTTATATCACAGATTATACATCCTTCGTTTTTGTTTGTACATGATTATTATTTGTTTTTTTTTATTCTTCGCTGTTTTTCAACAATAACGCAGACAAACAGGAATATTATGCAAAAAAAGAGGAACGACATGACTTCATGCCATCCCCCTTCCGGAGCGTTATGGTGTTTGGAAAAGCAAATACTTGTGGTAGGCAAAAAACTCGCGGAACAGTGCGTACAAGTCTCGCCATTCGAAAAAATCGGCATGTGCGGAATAAACAGGATCGATCCCCGCCTGATGAAAGGCAAGCTTGGTCCGACTGATATGATAGAACTGGGTAATCACCATGGCCGATTGCATGTGCAAGTCTTTCATGATAGCTTGCGTGTTCTGTGCCGTCATGATTGTATTCAAGCCCTGGCTGTCCACAATGACCGCCTCCTGTGGCAAGCCTTTGTCCACCAAATACTGCTTCATGACCTTTGCCTCATCGAACCCTTCTACCCCGACTCCTCCACTCACAATCACGCGCGGGAAGTATCCTTCCTTGTACAGCTCTGCTGCTTTTTCCAGGCGGGACTGCAATCGGTCCGACGGTCGGCCGTTCGGCTCCACCTTGTTTCCTAAAACGACGCCCACGTCAGCTGCCTGCTTCTTGTCAAGCAAGCCGTCGATCGTGATGATAACCAGATGGACAGAAAACCACAGCAGAAATCCCAACAGAATCCGTTTCATCAATCGTTTCATCGCACTCTCCTGCCAGCAGCGTTTATTCGATATTCTACTATTTTTTTACTCTGTTGGAACGATGCGATACTAAAGTTCACTATATAATCAACATTTTTAATAAAATTACATTTATCGATCATTAAACTTTTTTTACACACAGTTAAAAATTGTTTGTTAATTTTCTTTTTCATTCGCGCTATAATGTCAAACGTATCACTATGAGAGACAGTATTGGGGGTTATCAAAAAATATGAGTTTTTTCAGAAAAAAGTCGATTGAATCTATGTTGGCGCAGGCTACTAACCACGATACCTCCTTACGAAAAAGCATGGGTGCATTCGATTTGACCATGCTGGGGATCGGGGCGATCGTGGGAACGGGTATCTTTGTTCTCACAGGGGTCGCGGCTGCTGAGCATGCCGGACCTGCATTGGTGATTTCTTTCGTGCTCGCCGCTCTTGCATGCGTTTTCGCGGCGCTTTGCTACGCCGAGTTTGCATCGACCGTTCCGGTGTCGGGCAGCGCCTATACGTACAGCTATGCGGCATTTGGCGAAATTTTTGCGTGGATTCTGGGGTGGGACTTGATTCTGGAGTATGGGCTTGCTTCAGCAGCGGTCGCGAGCGGATGGTCTGGCTATGCACAAGGGCTTTTGGCCGGATTCGGCATCCATTTGCCCGTCGCTATAACAGGTGCCTACGATGCGGCAAAAGGGACGTTCGTCGATTTGCCTGCTGTGCTGATCGTTTTCGTCATGACGGTTTTGCTGTCCAAAGGGATTCGTGAGTCAACGCGCTTCAATAATATAATGGTTATCATCAAAATTGTGGTTGTTCTGCTTTTCCTGGCTGTCGGTGTTTGGTACGTCAAGCCGTCCAACTGGACTCCGTTCATGCCATTCGGCTTCTCCGGTGTCGTTACCGGCGCTGCCACCGTCTTTTTCGCTTTCATCGGTTTCGATGCCGTGTCTACGGCTGCCGAGGAAGTAAAGAATCCGCAGCGCGACATGCCGATCGGAATCATCTCTTCTCTGGCGATTTGCACCATCCTGTATATCGCGGTTTCTCTGGTCTTGACCGGAATTGTCCCTTACACGCAATTGGGCGTATCGAATCCGGTCGCTTTTGCCCTCTCCTTCGTTCAGCAGGACTGGGCAGCCGGTTTGATTTCACTTGGCGCGATCTGCGGGATTACCACCGTGCTGCTCGTCATGATGTTTGGTCAAACCCGCTTGTTCTTTGCGATCAGCCGTGACGGTTTGCTGCCTAGACGCTTTGCCCGCGTCAACAGCAAAACAAAGACACCGATGCACAGCACGGTTACGGTCGGGGTTTTCGTTGCCCTGTTCAGCGGCTTCGTTCCGCTGGACAAGCTGGCGAACCTGACCAACATCGGCACGCTGTTCGCCTTTATCGTCGTTTCGATCGGCGTGATGGTGCTGCGCAAAACCAATCCGGACTTGCCGCGCACCTTCCGCGTACCATTGGTGCCGCTGCTGCCGATTTTGTCCGTACTGTTCTGCGGCTATCTGATTTTGAATCTCCCGGCATTCACGTGGGTTGGCTTTTTGGTCTGGCTGGTGATCGGCATCGTGATCTACTTTGCGTACAGCTACCGCCACAGCCATCTGCGCGCGAATCAAAACGTCAAGCTCGACCGATAATCATCGTAAAAAGGACCGTCAGTATCGCGCTGGCGGTCCTTCCTTTTTGCCTGTTACACGCTGAATTTGCCAATTGCGGTTTGGAGTCCTTCAGACAAGGCCGTGAGCGATGCGGCGGCTGCCGTGATCTCTTCCATGGAAGCCAGCTGCTCCTCTGCGATCGTCGAGACATGCTGCGTGCCTTCTGCTGCCACCTCTGCCGCATCCGCAATGACATGGATCGATTGCACAACCTGCGCGGTGCTTGCGGACATTTGGCCAGTGGCCGTCGAGACGTGTTGGATTTGGATCGTCACCTCGTGGACGGAGCGCTGAATTTGCTCGAATGCCTGCCCGGCCAGGTTCACTGCCGCCGCCCCCGCTGCCACCTCTTCTGTTCCGGTTTCCATCAAGGCTACCGCTTGTGTCGTCTCTTCCTGGATCGCCGCAATCAATTCGGCGATTTGCTCGGCCGATTTCATCGACTGCTCCGCCAGCTTCCGCACCTCATTTGCCACCACCGCGAACCCTGCGCCGTGCTCGCCTACGCGCGCTGCCTCGATGGCTGCATTCAGCGCCAACAGGTTGGTTTGGCCTGCGATGCCCGTGATCACCTCTGTGATTTGTCCGATTTGCTGCGAACGTACGCCTAAACCGCGCACCGCTTCCGCCAGCTTGTCCACCGTATGATGGATCGCGTTCATTTGCTCGACCGTCGTCTGAATGGTTTTGTTCCCTTCCGCGGCGATGGCCGACGCTTCAATCGCGGCTTCCGTGACGCTTTCTGCATTGCTGGCGATATGCTGCACGCCTGCCGACATGTCGTCGATCGACCTCGCGCCCTCCTCGATGCTTCGCGCCTGTTCCTCCGCCCCCACCGCCACTTTTTCCATCGTGTGCGCGATTTGTTCGGTGGCGCTTGCAATCTGCTCGGAGCTTGCCGTCAATTCTTCGGAAGAGGCAGCCACTTGCTTGGCGCTTTCGCTCACCTGGGCGATCAAGCTGCGGAGATTGCGCGCCATTTCATTGAAGGAATCCGCCAAATCGCCGATCTCATCCTTGTTTGGCACGTTGATCTGCTCGATCGTCAAATCGCCGTTTGCAATTTTTCGCGCGGTTCGCTCCATGGCAACCAACGGTCGGGCGATCGAGCGGGAAAGCAGGATCGTGATGCCGATGGTCAGCAAGATCGCGATCACGCTCATCGCGTTGACGAACCATTTTCCCGTCTCATACAGCTTGACCGAGTTGTCCATCGCTGTGTCCGATGAAGACTCCGTGAGTTTGATTCCTTGCCCGACCAGCTCGAGCGCCTTGTCCAAATACGTTTTCAGCTCTTTTGCCACCTTGTTGGCGTTTTGGATGTCATTCGCCTTGCCTGCTGTTGTCAGCTTTTCCGTCAGCTGAGCCATCTCTTTTTCGGTTTCGGTCAAATTTTGAAAGATGCTTCGCTCTTCATCCGTTGTGATGAGCGCTTCATACTCGCTTTGATTTTTGCGCAAATCTTCTATTACTGCGTTCATGTGCGTTTCGATTTGGCTTTTTTGCTGGCTGTCCGTCTCCAGCACCAGCAGCAGCGAGTGCTGCTCAATATCGATGAGGTTCGCCTTGATTTCGCCCAGCAGCTTGATGGCCGGAACCCAGCGCTCATTCACCTCTTTTGCCTGATCCCCCATCTCCGTCATTTTGTAGACGGATACCCCGCCGATCGCCAACATCAACGCCAAGATGGCAAACAGCCCCGCTCTCAGCTTGCCTGAAATCGTCAATCTCATGTGTGCTCTCCACCATTTCTATGTATATTGGTGATGTTTAGCATACGCCCCGATTGTTTCAGCGGTATATCATGGGAAAAATCATTCGGAAAAAAACAAAAGACTGATCGCCCTTTTCGGATTGATCAGTCTTTTGTTTCTTTATTTACACCATCGATAGATTGCACCGATTCGTTCGAGTACGCCTTCCTGATTGGCCCCGACTACCTCCAACTCAAAAATACCTTCCCCCTGCGCCGCGATGATGTCGGCCACAGGCCCAGGTCCGGTCGGGCTGCAAAACAAGAGGTCTCCCCCCGGCAGGTGCATCGTCTGGCAAACCGCCTGCATTCCCTCGTCGATGAAATGTTCGCCGCACGCCAAGCCAAACCAGCCGCTCCACTGGTGTATATGGGAAGCGAGGTCGGCTACGGCGATTTTGACTGAGCCAAGCGCAAGCGGTCCCAGCTCGTGCGGAGCAATTGTGCCGCGCGCCGTCAGATCAGCACGCCGCTCCTCGTCCCCTTCCCCCCACTGGATGAAAAAAGGCAGGCGCAACGACGATTCGTGGTGGCTTGCAAACAGCATCGACCACGACAGCCGCTTGCCGTCCGGGCGCACGCGGCTCCCGGGAAACGGGCCTGATACGTGAAGGCCGCGCTTTTTCAGCATCTCGGCTGTCTGGGCGATGTCGTCCGTCCGGATTGCCACGCGGACGAAACCTTCCTGCTGTGGCAGGCGCAGGGCGCAGTCCCGGACAAGCAGATTTTCCTGTTCCGCCTCGGTCAGCGTCCGGTCATACACGCCCAAAAACTCGATGTAACCCAGATCGAAATAGCAAAGCGAATTGTACGTCCCCCAATGGGTATGACGCCCGCCTTCAAGCGCGTGAAACCCTTGCGCCCGCAAATCTGCCGCCGCTTGCAGCGGGTCGTTGACAAGATGAACGATATGATCAAAGGCAAATCCCATTCAGCCACCTCCATCCGTGATGGGCAGCAAAGCCGCCGGTTTCCTACTAGTTCCTTTTTACTGGCCAAAACCCTCTATCGTTTTGCAGCTTCGCAGGTTGTTTTACGTTTCATCGGGCCGAGGCAGCTCATCCTTACGACGGCCGGCGATCGCGCAGCCAGTCGATCCCTTCTACCTTGCCTACCGATGCCATCTGAACCGAGAGATGCTCGATGCCATCGATGCCGAGATACTCGCTCATCTCTTTATCAAACCAATGCCCGATCGAGCAGACGCCAAGCCCCAGGCCGTTTGCCGCCACATGGAGATTTTGCGCGACGTAACCTGCCTCCCACATGATATAGCGATACGCGCGTTCCTTGTATTTTTGTCTCGTCCGTTCGACGACAGCAGTCCAGACAAAATTGACGGCAGCCCGGCGCGCCATTTCCTGTTTTTCCGTAAACAGATAGGCGATCTCGGACACATCTTCCAGCTTCAGCCCCTCCAGACACCATTCCTCGACATCAAGATGGTACAGCCCTTTTTCCACGCCCTCCACATGATTGATGAGCAGATAGGTTTCGATCGGATACAAGGCTCCTGCCGAAGAAGTCGTGCGCAGCTGATAGTCGCCCATGTCGGCCGTGATGCCTTGGGTGCCCCACAGCAAAATGTTCAGCTCATTTAATGTGAGCGGCTGATTGAGAAAGTTGCGTCGCGCCCGGCGGTTTTGCACCAGCTCCCACAAATCAGGTGATGCCGGAAAGTCAGGCTTGCCAAGCGGAATACGCACCTTTGCCTCCAGGTACCGCAAATAAGTCGGGACGCGTTTGGAAAAGTCAAACTTGGCCGCCCAGCCCTCCTCCAAATCGCCGATCGCATAGGATGTTGCCTGCAGAAAATCGTTGCAAATTTTTTGCCAATCCGGATGCATGTTCTCTCTCCTCCTGTTTTCACGGTTTGAAGCCGTTGACAGAACCAAGTATACGAACTGTGTTATAATCAGTAAAACGATGTTTCGTGATACTTTTGATTAGTTTTAACTAATGGAAGGAAGAAGAAGGATGACACACACCCAGCTGCATGTGTTCATTACGGTGGCGGAAACGAGGAATTTTACCAGGGCCGCGGAAGCGCTGGGCTTCACCCAATCGGCCGTTTCCCAGATGATTCGCTCGCTGGAGGATGAGCTGGGCATTACGCTGTTCAACCGGAGCCGGAGCGGCATCGCGATCACCAGCATCGGCGAGCGGATGCTGCAACACGCGCGGGAGATTTTGCGCATCGCCAGCTGCATGAAAGAAGAAGCCGACGCTTATCAAGGCATCGAAACAGGCACCTTGCGCATCGGCTCCATTCATAGCGTATCGAATCGGATCTTGCCCGGGTTGATCGGCGCTTTCCGCAAACGGTACCCGCAGGTGGAGATCGTTCTGTTTGAGGGCGAGCATGCCGAGGTGAACCATTGGCTCGCCGGTTCGGTCGTGGATGTCGGCTTTACCATCCATCCGGAAAAAGACGTGCATGTCTTTCCACTCGTCCGCGACGAAATGATGGTTGTCATCCCCGACGATCATCCGCTTCGCACGGAAACGGCCCTTTCTTTCGAGCAGATTGCCGACAAATGCTTCATCATGCTGAAAGATGATTGCATGAAAAAGCTGCTCCATGACAACGGGATCGTCCCCGTCAGCACCTTTGAGGTGCGCGATGCAGGCACTATCCTCGCCATGGTGCAGGAATGGGTGGGCGTGACGATTTTGCCGGAGCTGTACATGCCGGAACGATTGCCAAAAGTCGCTCCGATTCCGCTCCGCCCCGCAATCTCGCGCGAGCTGGTCATGGCCGTCCGCGATTTGCAGACCGTCTCCCCCATGACCGCCGAATTTATCTTGCATGCGCAAAGTGTGTTTGCCGCCCGATCGACCGCTGACTGATCGGGCGTTTTTTCATGTGTTCAGCATGACGACCAAAGCCAGGCTGGCCAACGTGAAGCACAGCGGAACGTAGATCATGGAATCGTATTTGGCAAAAAGCGAGGTCTTGTATCGTTTGGAAATGCCGATAAAGCGGAAGTCGCCGATGACCCGCATATAGAGCGCAGCCACCATTGCCCAGCAAATCCAGGTTGGAATCCAAGCTGGAAGGGGCACCTCGATCACATGCGCCTGGACAAGCAGCAAAAACGCACCTGCCCATGCCAAAAGCGCGATGATCGCCGTGCCGATTTTACCCGGCTTGAACAGCGGTTGGCCGTTCCTGGTCGGGATCACCTGCTTTGTCCCGGCCTTGCCGCCAAAACACCAATACCCATGCATGATTCCAATCACCGTCAACAGTCCGCTGACGATCCACGCAAAAAACAGCGTCATCCGGTTCATCCCCTCTCTTCGTTTATAAGCTCCTCATGATGCCTTTGCGCAAATAAAAGATCCACTCCCTGCCCTGTCGATGGCTCTCCCAGGCATGGGCGAGGCACGGTGTGACCGTGCTTGCGGATCATCGCTTTCACATCGCGGGCCGTACAGTGCCAGACACCGGCAAGCTGCTCAACCGTTATCGCGATGGGCGTGTTGATCGCATGGGGCTTCAGCCAGTGGCGCAGCTCCCAATAATACAACACCGTCTGCACAGCACCTCCCCTTTCCTTCCCGCAAAAGGTGAACAATTGTAATCGAATCATACCCTTTTTGTCGCTTTTGGGATAGCTATAATGAAACCATAGTTCCCTTGAGGGAGGTTGATCGTTGATGAGCATCAATGCTGCACGTTTACGCGAATTTTTTCACTTTCATCCGGTCGCGTGGGGGGTCATCATCGGCACGTTTTTGTCGCGCACCGGTTTTTTCATGACGATTCCTTTTCTGGGCATATACTTGGGAAAAGTGAAGGGGATTGATCCGGCCACAATCGGCGCGATACTGGCCGTCAGTTTTTTCGTCGGGACGTTGAGCAGCTTTTTTGGCGGCCTGTCCGATCGGCTGGGGCGTTATCCGGTCATGATCGGCTCGATGGCGGTTTGGAGCCTTGCCTTCGCCGGTTTCGCGCTGGCTGATGCAACATGGCTGTTTTTTGTGCTAAGTGCAATCAACGGATTGTGCCGCAGCATATTCGAGCCGGCCGCGCGAGCGCTGCTTACGGATGTGACGCCGCCGGAACGACGTGCCAATGCGTTTCATGCGCGTTATTTCGCGATTAATATCGGCGGGGCGATCGGGCCGCTTGTTGGCTTGAAGCTCGGCGCCGGAGGGTCCGCCTCGTTTTTGCCGTTTTTGGCCAGCAGCGCGATCTCTGCCTTCTATGTGGCGGTCATCGTTTGTTTCATGCTGACGTATCGCCAGCAGCTCCGGGAAAAAATGACCACCATCCCGATCCGGCAGATGGTGAAAACCGTCTTCACCGATAAAGTCTTTCGCTATCTTCTGCTTGGCAATGTGTTTGTCACAGGCGCCTACTCGCATCTGGATACGACGCTATCGCAATATATCGGCAACGATCGCGTCGAGACGTATTCGTTCCTGTTTATCGTGAACACCTTGTCCGTGCTGGTGTTTCAGTTTCCGCTGGCCAAACTGATGAAACGCTTCTCCTCGTTAACCTCGCTGAAAGCGGGCTGCCTCTTGTTCGGCATCGGCTTGTTCGGATTCGGGGTGTTTGACAACATGGTTTTGCTCGCTTTTTCAATGGTGTTGTTTACGATCGGCGAAATTCTCTGCTTTGTCATCGGCGATGTGCTGATCGGCGAAATCGCCCCTGAACACCTGCGCGGAGCGTATTATGGCGCGAGCGGCTTCGCCTTCATCGGCCAGAGCGGCGGGGCGTGGCTCGGCGGGATATTGCTCAACGCCTTCGGGTTCGGGCAAGGACCGGTCATATTCGGGGTGCTGATGCTGCTTACCTTTCTCGCCTTTCCGTTTTTTCATCGCGGACAGCACTTATGGGAAAAGCGGCAAGGGAAAGAAGCCTGCCCGGCGCAGCCTATCGCTGCGGAATAACGATAAGAAAAACTTCTTTCAGAAGTCCTTTCAAGAAGCAGATCCTTCGATCTGTGGAAGTTTTTCTTCCGCTCCAGAATTTATAAGCGCATGCACTTATAAATTCTTACACGACCAAAAAGCCACCCTAAAAGGTGGCTTTTTGCTGATGAGCATGGAAGCACGCGCCGTTAGTAGTGGCAGGTAAACGATTCGATCCGGTTGAGATCGATCCCGTAATACATCCACATGTTGCCCTGCCAGCGGAATCCGGAAACGGAGGTGCGGCCCACAAACGTTGGATAAAACCAGAAATGGCGCCCGTTATTGAGCCAAACATACGTGTAGCGGTACAAGCAGCCGGAAATGGCGCCGGGATCGACGCGATACAGCTGATTTTGCGGACGCTGTGGCGTTCGATGAGGCGGCGGCCCTGCTGGCCCGCCTTGCTGATGCTGTCCACCAGGTGGCGGTGGAAACATCTGGCTGCCTCCCGGCGGGTACATCTGACTTCCCCCTGGCGGAAACATTTGGCTGCCTCCCGGCGGAAACATCTGGCTCCCGCCTCCCCCACCACCGGGCGGCGGATACGGTGGTCGATTATATGTCATGGCAATCCACTCCTTCGTCTATGGTCATGATAAGTGTATGACGGGACAAATGCTGTGGATTGGACGAATACCGGGGTACACAAAAACAGTTCGAGCCCGCTTTTCCCTTGACAACCCAGACATATTTGCTACCATAATTATGTAAAATTGAATATGCGGGAGCTTGGGGAACCAGGCTGAGAGGACAGCTATGCTGCTGTCGACCGTTTGACCTGATCTGGATAATGCCGGCGGAGGGAATGATATGGAGTCACTCTTGTGTGATGTTCATCTGTATGATAAAACCGTTGCTTGCACAGCGGTTTTTTTGCTGTCAAAACGCGCGATGAACGCTTGCTGCCGTATGCACTCATTTTTGTTTTCCCACCGCTTCCGCCGTCAGTCCGATGCTGAAAGGGGGAAGGATGTTTTCGTTGGCAGTTGTTTTTGTCGATCAATGAATCCATAAAACGGAGGGAACAAAATGAATACGAAACGCCTCACCATTATGACCGAAATTGCCATCATGGCTGCTCTTGCCTATATTCTTGGAATGATCAAGCTGTTTCAAATGCCGCAGGGCGGCTCCATCTCGCTCATCATGCTGCCGATCGCCATCATCGCCCTGCGCCGGGGCGTGGTGCCGGGACTGATCACCGGCCTTCTCGTCGGCGAACTCGACCACCTGATCGGCGGCTATGTCGTGCATCCGGTACAGCTGCTGCTCGATTATCCGATCGCCTACACCGCTGTCGGCCTTGTCGGACTCGCGCGTCCTGCTGCCGGCGTGCCGCAATTGGGAAAAGTCTGGTCGTTCCTGTTTGGCGCAATCGCCATCCGCTTCCTCTGCCACTTCACATCAGGGGTTGTCTGGTTCGGCTCCTACGCACCAGAAGGAATGCCGGTCGCCACGTATTCCGCGCTGTACAATCTGTCGTACCTGGTCCCAGAGTTCATCATTACCGGAATCGTGCTTACGCTGCTCGCCAAAAAAGCACCGCAGCAAATTTTGTTGGCCCGCTCCTATACCTCATAGGCCCATGCAGAAGCATACAACCGAACCGTCAGCGAAAACTGGCGGTTTTTTATCGGGCAAAAAAATGGATGGATCAGGAAAAAGAGACGCACGCTAGTAATGCATCACGCACGATGCGTCATGACAACCACCATGTACAAAAAGTGAGGGAATCGCCCGATGAGAAACCGCCCATTCGCAGCGCTGGCGCTGTTCGCCGCATGTCTGCTGCTCATTCCCGCTCCGCTGCTCGCGGCACATGCACCGTATGCCAGAGTGCCAGCCCGCCCGGACCCTTCCGATGAACTGCTGAAGCAATCGGTCATGGCCTACACCTGGTACCAAACTTCCGCTGAAGCCCGCGCGCTCTACTACCAGGCATTCGCCCTCGCAGACATGATGCTGGAGAAAGACTTGGCCGACCGGTCCGTCACGAAAAAGCGGGCCGTGATCGTCGATATCGATGAAACGCTGCTGGATAACAGCCCGTATAACGTCGCACAGCTTGAAAACCACAGCGGTACAGAGGCGCTCTCCTGGAACGAGTGGGTCAAGCTTGCCCAAGCGCGAGCGCTTCCCGGCGCCGTCGACTTTTTAACCAAAGCGCACAAGCGCGGCGTGGACATCTACTACGTGTCCAATCGTTCAGTCGAGCACACCGACAGCACTATCCGCAACCTGATAGCTGCCGGTTTCCCGCAGGCGAGGGCAACCCACCTGCTCCTCTCCGATGGGGAAAGCTCCAAGGAATCGCGGCGCCAGCAGATCGAGCGCGACCATCACATCGTGCTTTTGATGGGCGACAACCTGAGCGACTTCGCGCAAATTTTCGATGGGCGCAGCGTGGCAGACCGCAGCAAGGCCGTGGATCTGTTAAAAGAAAAATTCGGCCGCTCCTTCATCGTACTGCCCAATCCGATGTACGGCGATTGGGAATACGCCTTGTACAATTACCGGCAGCTGTCCCCGGAGCAGAAGCTGGAAGCGCGAAAAAAAGCGCTCTCTCCTTCGCCTTCCCCCGTGCGGCAGCAAGCGCGATAAAAAAACCCTGCTCGCTTCAGCAGGGTTTTCCTATTCCTTGACCGCGCCCGATGTCAGCCCGGAGATGATGCGCCGCTGGAAAATCAGCACCATGATCACAAGCGGAATCGTGACGATGATGGACGCAGCGGAAATCTCGCCCCACGGGATCGTATAAAGCCCCTGGAACATGACGATACCGACCGGAACCGTCTTCATCGCCTCCTGCGTATTGATCGTGAGCGCAAACAAAAATTCGTTCCATGCCGCGATGAACACCAGAATCGTGGTTGTGAACACGCCTGGCATGGCGAGCGGAAAAAACACCTTGGTCATCGTTTGCCAAATTGTCGCGCCGTCGACCTTGGCCGCTTCTCCCAAATCGCTCGGGATTTTACGGAAAAAAATCGTCAAATTCCAGATGGCAAGCGGCAGCGCGAATGTCGTGTACGGCAGGATCAGGCCCAGATAGCTGTTCGTGAGGCCCATCGACTGCATGAACATGAAGATCGGCGAAATGGTCGCGATCTGCGGGAACATGGAGACGGCCAGGACGATCCCCAAAATGATCGTTTTCCCGCGAAAGTTGAGCCAGGCGATCGCATAGGCGGCAGCGGACGCGATGACGATGGAGTACAGCGTGGTAAGCGTCGCTACCACGGTGGAGTTCCACAAATAACGGGCAAACGGCCGCTCCGTAAAGACGCGGACAAAATTGTCAAAGGAGGGAGATTGCACAAGGCGGAAGGCATGGTCTCCGAACAGCTCGCCCGGTGGCTTGAGCGCCGCCTGGAGAATCCATACAAACGGAAACATGACAATGAATATGAACAGTGTCAAAAAGACATAGAACAGCGGTCCTGCTTTTTTCTGCATGCTCTCCCCCCTATCTTCCGCCTTCACCGAGCAGGTCGGCGCCCAGAATTTTGATATACCCGATCGAAATCAAGGCTACGCACAAAAAGACGATGACGGCGAGCGCAGACCCTTCGCCAAAGCTCATTTGCGCAAACATGGTCTTGTACGCGTAGATGGAAATCGTCTCGGTCGAGTTGGCCGGCCCGCCTCCCGTCAGCGCATAGATCAGGTCGAACACGCGGAATGCATCCAGCGTGCGGAACAAGAGGGAGACCAGGAGCGTCGACTTCAGCATCGGCAGCGTGATCCGGAAAAACTGCTGCACCTTGCCGGCCCCATCGACTTCCGCCGCCTCGTACAGGCTGTGCGGTATCGTCTGAAGTCCGGCGAACAGCAGCAGGGCCATGAACGGCGTCGTTTTCCACACGTCCGCCAAAATCACGGAGAACATCGCTCCCGCCTTTGTCGTCAGCAGCATCCCCATGTCCGCGACCAATCCGGTCTGTTCAAACAGATACGCCACAATGCCATTTTGTCCGTCATACAAAAACTTCCACATCATGGCGGAAATGACGGTCGGGATCGCCCAAGGAATGAGGACGGTCGCACGCACCAAACCGCGCCCGTAAAACTGCTTGTTGATCAAAAGCGCGATCCACAGCCCCAGCACCAGCTCGATGGCGACGGATACCACCGTGAAAAAAAGCGTGTTGTACAGCGCCGCCCACATGCGGCTGTCCGCCAGAAACTGCTGATAGTAAGCAAAACCAACATAGTTGGGCGAAATGATCGAGGCTTCGATCCCTTTGACGACCGCGATGACCCCCTCCGGCTTTTCCAGCTGCTTCTGCTTGCCCATTTCCATAAGCTTCGTTTCCAGATCCTGCAGTGTCGCACGGAGCGCCTGCGTCTGAGCATCGGACAGCGCGACATACTTGAGTTCATTGGGCACCGGCTTGAAATCGAGCAACAGCTTGTCAATCTCTTGGTAGCGCTGGGCGATTTCGCCCGATTGCGCGAGCGTCGCCTTCATTTGTTCGGCCTGCTGTTTCAATGCCAGCAGCTCTTCCTTGGCGCTGCCTTCGGCGGCATTTGCCTCCTTGGTCAGATTGCGCAGCAAAATCGGCAGCGAGTTCACGTACCGCTCCATGTCCAGGCCGTACGCGTTGTGCACCTCGGTTTTGGTCGGATCGTTGAGCCTGATGTCATGCAGGCTGATCCAAAATGAACGTACGACAGGCCAAATCGCAATGATGAGAATGATCAGCAAGGCCGGGGCAATCAAAAGATAGCCCATCTGCTTCTCCGACAGTGATCCTTTTTTCACACGGGTCATCCATCACCAGCTTCCTTTCCTGCATGCGAAAAGTGAGCAGCCCCCAAGGATGTCAGCATCGCTTTCCTTGAGGGCTTTTACGGCTACACCTTCGTGCCCTGCCTTATTTTTTCATCAGCTCGTTCATTTTGGTCTCCATGTTTTTCGCCGCTTGCTCGGCCGTTTGCTGACCAGCCAGCGCTTTGGACACCTCGATTTGGATTACTTCGGAAATTTTCGGGTAAATCGGGCTGGTCGGGCGGGACACGGCCGCGCTGACGCCATTGACAAAATCTTGGTTGGCAAACAGCGGACTCGCTTTCTGGACGTCCGCATCACTGTACACAGGCAGCAGCGTCGGTGCCAGACCGCCGGAGACGGCGGAGATTTTTTGTCCTTCGGCACCTGTCATGAATTTGAGGAATTCCCATGCCTCTTTCGGATGCTTGGTGTATTTGTTAATGCCGCCCATCCAGCCGCCGAGCGCCGCCGCCGAGCGTGCATCGCCCGAAGGCAATGGAGCGATCGCGACCTTGTCGACGATTTTGGATTGGGTTTGATCCTGTGCCAATGCGAACTGGTACGGCCAGTTGCGGATGAACGGCGATTGTCCTTCAATAAAAGCGGTATGGGATTCGGTCTCCGTAAATGTCGTAATATTTTTCGGCACAATATCGGACTTCACGATCTCCATCATTTTTTTCAAGCCTTTGATCGTGCCGGGGTTGTTCACCGCCACATTGCCCTGTTCATCCAAAATCTTGCCGCCGTAGGCAGCGGCGAACTCGACGAAGTTGCAGACAAGCCCTTCGTATTGCTTGGCTTGCATCAAATAGCCGAACTTGATGCCGTCCTTGCCTTTTGTCGCCTTGGCTTGCGCGATGAGGTCATCCCATGTTTTCGGCGCTTCCTTGACCAAATCTTTGCGATAAAACAGCAGCCCGGCATCGATGAATTTGGGCATGGTCCACTGCTGGCCGCCAAAATTGCCCGCATCCAAGGCGCCCTTGATATATTTGCTGGTGTCGATCCCGTCCTGTTCGATCAGGCGGTCGAGCGGGAGCAAATATCCCGCTTGGGCAAATTCTGCGGGCCAGATAACATCGAGGTCGAACACATCGATTTCGGATGATTGCGCGCTGAACATGGTGACGTACTGGTCGTGGCTTTGGCCGGTGTCGGAAGGCGTTTCGCGGATTTCGACTTCAATGTCGGGATGGGCGTTCTGGAAAGCTTCGACAAGCTTTTTCGTGGATTCGGTGACGTCCTTGCCGCGGGCATAGACGAGCTTCACTTTTTCCGCCGCAGGCTGCGGCTGTGCGGATTCCGGTTTCGGTGCCTCTGTGGTAGGTGCTGCCGGCTGCTGCGGAGTGGACGCGGGCGCGGATTGCTGTGGAGTGGATGAACATGCTGCCAAGGAGATTGCCATCGACAAGCTGAGCCCGACCGATGTAAGTCCTTTCAAAACTTTCATTCCATTTCCCCCTTATGTTTTCTTTCCCTGAAACCATGTTCACAATCGGACTGCTTCCCCCGTCTGCGCCGAAAGGTAGATCGCCTCGATCAGCCGATTGATGTACAGCGCCTGCTCCGGCGTGCACAGCGGCGTCGCCGTCCCTTCCACGGAATCGAGGAAATTGCGGAACAGCTGCACCCGCTCCTTCACCGGATTGGGCTGGATTTCGGTGGTGGCGGCAGCGCCGTTTAGCTCGTGGTAGTACGCGAATTGCTGATCCATCAGCCGCAGCGAGGTACCGCCCTCTTTTCCGTACAAGTCAAGGAAAACGTTTTCCTCTTTGATGTGAGAAGCCCAGCTTGCGTCCAGCGTAAGCGTGAAGCCATTTTCAAACGTGATCATGGCAACCGCCATGTCTTCTACATCAAAATAGCCGCTCTCATCCTTTCGGCCCCACTCCGACAAGCCGCGCTTGTGCGGCCCGAATTGGGCATAGGTCTGGCCGAGCACCGAAACCGGCTTCGGATGTCCGACGAGCCACAAGGCGACATCGAGCATATGCACGCCGATATCGATCAAAGGGCCGCCGCCCGCCAAATCCTTGCGCGTAAACCAGCTGCCCCAGCCAGGAATCCCGTTTCGCCTGACCCAGCCCGCCTTGGCATGGTATACCTCACCCAGCTTGCCTTCTTCCAGCATTTGTTTCACGTATTGGGTGTCGCTGCGGAACCGGTTGTTTTGCGCCACCATGAGGATTTTGTCCGCCTGCCTGGCTGCCGCGATCATTTCCTCGGCTTGCGCGACGTTCATCGCCATCGGTTTTTCGCACAGCACATGCTTGCCGGCCGCAAGCGCGCTTTTGGTCGCTTCAATATGCAGGTAGTTGGGGACGCAGACGATGACCGCATCGATGTCCGCAAGCTTAAGCATCTCGCCGTAATCGGTGAACACCTGCGGAATCCGATACTGCTCCGCTCGACTCGCCCCTTGCTCCTCCGAGATGTCGGCGATCGCCATCACTTCTGCCCGCGAATCCCCTTTCATCGCCTCCAAATGCGCTTCTGAAATACTTCCCGCACCGATGATGCCGATTTTCCATTTCCGCTTCTCCGCCATGCTCTCCCTCCTACACCCACCACAGATTTTTGACCGGCTCGCGCAAAATCACCTGCTGCAGGTTGGCCACCGCGCGCGTGAACCCTTCCTCGATCGACATGAGCGCATCTTCATGCTCGATGCTGATCGCCCCGTCATAGCCGTACATGCGCAGCGCGCTCATCATGTCGGCCCAGTCTTTCGCATCGTGCCCGTATCCGACCGTGCGGAAGTACCAGGCGCGCTCCTGCAGATTCGCATACGAATTCATGTCTGTCAGACCGTACATGTTCACCTTTTCCTGATCGATATACGTGTCTTTGGCATGGAAATGGAACAGCGCCTTCTCCTTGCCCAAAATCTTGATCCCCGCCACCGGGTCGATCCCCTGCCACCACATGTGGCTCGGATCAAAGTTGGCCCCGATGTTTTCGCCAGCCGCCTCGCGCAGCCTGAGCAGCGTGCCGGGGGTGTGAACCAGGAAACCGCCATGCATCTCCAGCGCCACCTTGACCTGATGGGATGCCGCGTAATCCGCCCATTCTTTCCAATACGGGATCAGCTTGTTTTCCCACTGCCAGGTCAGCACATCGCGGTACTCGTTGGGCCAGGGCGCCACCGGCCAGCTCGGGTATTTGGCCCCCTCATGGTCGCCCGCCGTGCCGGAGAAGCAGTTGATCACGGAAACCTCCAGCCGCTCGGCCAAATGGACCGTTTTGACAAAGGTCTCATGGGAATGCCGGGCAAACTCTTTGTCCGGTGTGAGCGGATTGCCGTGGCAGCTGAGCGCGCTGATCGTCAGGCCCCGGTCCTCCACCGCCTTTTTGAACGCGCGCAGCTTGTCGGGATGCTCCAACAGCTCGTCGGGCTTGCAATGCGCATCGCCAGGATAGCCTCCCGTGCCGATCTCTACCGCTTCCAGCCCGGCCTCCTTCACATAATCGAGCATCTCCTCAAACGGCTTTTCCGCAAACAGGACGGTGAATACGCCAAGTTTCAAAACGCTTCCCCCTCTCGCATTCGATTGCTTTTATGAAAATGGATGCTTACTTCCCGATCGCACACACGCTTTGCCGAATCACGAGATCATGCGGGACAATACTCATCCTTTCCACCGGTTCGTTGCGCAGCTGCTTCAATATTTGCTCCGCCGCCGCCCGCCCGTACATGTACGGATCATTGTGCACGGTGGACAGCATCGGACGCGTCAGCGACGCCATTTCCAAATCGTCAAAGCCCATGACCGAGACGTCTTCCGGCACCTTGACTCCTTGATCATAGAGATAATTCAGGACGCCGACAGCCATCAGGTCGGTCGCCACGAAGACGGCTGTCGGCCGGACGCTCTCCTCCCAAATTTTCCGCATCGCTTCATAGCCGCTTTTGGCCGTGAACTCGCCTTCCTGCATGAAGCCGTCATGAATGTCGAGGCCGTGCGCCCGCATCGCCTTGCGATACCCGCCCAGACGGTCGAGGCCGCACGGCGGGTCCCACAGCGGGCCGGAAATGCAGGCGATCTTTTGATGCCCCTGCGCAATCAGATAGGCGGTGGCATCGTAGGAAGCCTGGACGTTGTTGATGTTGACGGTAGGGATGTTGTAGCCAGGCAAATCATGGCCCGTCACGACCAGCGGCACCTGAATGTCCTGCAGCTGCTGGAAATGGCCTTCAAGAAAATGGATGCTCGCCATGATCACGCCGTCCAGCTGCTTTTCCTTGAACAGCCGCAAAAATTTCAGCTCTTTTTCCACCACTTCGTCCGAGATGGCCAAAAACAGGCTGTAATCATACTCACTGATGACGCTGTCGATTCCATAGATCAGGTTGGAGTAAAAGTTGTTGGAAATGTCGGGAATCATCACCCCGATGATCCGGGTCTCCTTGTTGACCAGACTTCTGGCGACAGCGTTCGGCTGAAAGCCCGTCTCTTCCACAACCTTCATGACTCGCTCCCGCAATTCCGGACGAACGGGTTTGGAATTGTTCAAGACCCGGGAGACTGTTGCGATGGATACGTTGGCGAGTTGTGCGATGTCCTTAATGGTTACTGTAATGGTCGGTCACTTCTTTCCGTTTTATGGGAAAACGTTTTCCTGTTACAAAAAATACCATTTACTGGGCACGATTGTCAATTAGTATTCTGAAAATTAAAATAAAGCGTATCGTGACTCATGCAATACACCGAAAACGACGATACGAATAAAGAGAAGAAAAATTTGGCACCCTTTGCAAGCAGCCTTTCCTTTCCCCTCAGCATGACTGACTTCTGGAGGAACGCATGATGAAGTACGCACCACGGATTATCGGACTATTTCTGCTTATTCCCGCACTGATCGTCGTAACCGGCTTCTCCGCCGCCAAGGCAGAGACAAAAGCTACCTGGCTGTGGCAATCCCAGCTCATCTCCTCTGAGCCGGAGCAAATACTGGCGTTCGCCAAGGAACACGGCGTCACGCTGCTTTACCTCAACTTCTCGCCTGCGCGCAAAGCCGCCGAGTACCAGACCTTCATCAAAAAAGCGACAGCATCCGGAATCGCCGTCCACGCTTTGGGCGGAGAGCGTAGCTGGGGTCTGGAGCAAAACCGCACCAGCCTGCTGGCATGGGTCGACCGGGTGCTCGCTTACAATGCCGGCGTGAGCAAAGAGGAACGCTTCACAGGCATCCACCTCGACATCGAGCCGTACCTTTTGCCCGAATGGAAAACCAGGCAGTCCGCCGTCATCGGGCAATGGATGGGAAACATCGAGGCATATGCAGCCAAAGCCCGCAAGACACCCGGGCTCGAAATCGGCTGCGACATCCCGTTTTGGCTGGACAGCATCGCCCTGCCCAATGATGACGCAGCATCGTTTGGCAAATGGCTGATCGCGCAGCATGATCATGCGACTGTAATGGCCTACCGCGACCGGGCTGTGGGATCGAACAGCATTTCCGCGCTCTCGGCGCAAGAACTGGCTTTCGCTGATGAGCTGGGCAAGCGCATCTTCATTGCGGTGGAGGCGAAGAAGAGCGGCGAAGGGAACTTCGTCAGCTTTGCGGAAGAAGGAAAAACGTACATGAACGCACAGCTGGCCAAGCTGTCTCCCCTGCTGTCGGAGCACCCCTCCTTTGCCGGAATGGCGGTTCATTCGTACGAATATTGGAAGACGATGAAGGAATAAACGAAGAAAAACAGGCCTCTGCACAACGCAGGAGCCTGTTTGTTATTCCGTACCTGTTTATTTTTTCGGCAAAAACCGGCCGAGCGAAAACGGCGCGATGTCAAAATCCGTTTTGCCTGCAAGCGTCAGATGCATCGCCATTTCGCCGATCGCGCTGGCGAATTTGAAGCCGTGCGCCGAGCAAGCGGAGATGATCAGCACATGCTCGTGCAGCGGGTGGCGGTCGATGATGAAATCATGGTCAGGTGTCCAGGTGATCATGCATACCTGGCCATTTTTGAGTTGGCCCTTCACACCAGGGAAAAAGCGCTGGCTCACCGCCGCCAGACTGCCTTCATCGCTGTCCAAAGCGCCGAACGTCCGATTGACACGGTCCGGATCAACCGGTGTCCCGGCATCATGGCTGCCGATCTTCAAGCCTGCGCCTTGCATGCTCGGGAAGCCGTAAAAACGCTCCTCCGGCAAATCGATGAAATAAGAAGGAAAGCGGCCGGCGCCATAAAGCGATTCGTCCGCTTCATACCAGACTACGGTCTTGCGGATCGGCTGCAATGGAATGGACAAATCGGAGAGCAACGATCCGGTCCATGCACCTGCCGTCACGATCAGCTTGTCGGCATGGTAATCGCCTCGCTCGGTCCGCACGGTCACGCCATCCGCATGGTACTCGATTGCCTGCGCCCGGGTATTCATGAGCAGTTTCGCGCCATGCGCTACTGCCTGTTCACGGTATGCTCGAACGCACTCCTCGCTGTACAAGAGGCCGGAAGCCGGTTCGAAAGCCCCGATGAACGATTCCGGCACCCGGATGCCTGGCCACCTTTTCACCATCTCATCGGCCTGCAAAATCTCCAGCGGCAAGGAAAATTCACGAGCGCTCCGGATCTCCTCCTCCAAAAACTGCGAATCCGATGCGCCGAGTCCCAGCACGCCTGTCTTTTCAAACAGACGCTTCCCCGTTTCTCGCTCCAGTTCGCCCCACAGCTCCTGTGCCCGTAGCACCAATGGAACATATTTGCTGCCTTCCCCGTACGCATGGCGAATCATGCGGGTATCTCCGTGATGGCTACCGTTGGCATGGGGCGGATCGAACGCGTCGATCAGCAGCACTTTGACGCCCTGCCTGGCCAAAAAAGCGCCCGCCGCCATCCCCATCGAACCTGCTCCCAATATGATTACCTCATGTGTGCCTGTCATCTGTCTGTCACCTGATTTCTGTCAGCTTGGTTGGATCGATCGCACAGCGTTAGCGTCTGCGCAGTCGCTTGGCGATCAGCTCGCCCAGCGATTGGATCACTTGCACGATCACGATCAGGAAAATGACGCACGTCAGCATGACAGCCGGGTCCCAACGCTGGTAACCGAAACGGATTGCGACGTCACCCAAACCGCCCGCTCCAACCACACCCGCCATCGCGGTCGCCCCGATCAGGCCGATCGCCCCGATCGTCAAGCTGAGGATAAGGCCCGGTCTCGCTTCCTTCAGCAAGACGCGCGTAATAATCTGCTGACGGGTCGCTCCCATCGCCTGAAACGCTTCAATGACGCCTTTGTCCACTTCCAGCAGCGCCGACTCCATCAAGCGCGCGATGTACGGCGCCGTATACACAATCAAGGGCACGATCGCACCTTTCACGCCGATCGTCGTTCCGACGACGAGCTTGGTAAACGGAATGATGGCCACCATCAAAATGATGAACGGCAGCGACCGCAAGATGTTGATGATCACATTGAGAATCTGAAAGATAACCTGGTTTTCATAAATATGGTTCTTGCGGGTCACAACCAGCACGACGCCGACGATCAGCCCGATGATCGTGGAGATGACCAATGCATAGCCGACCATGATCGCCGTTTCTTCAATCGACTGTGCGTACAGGTCGCT
Source organism: Brevibacillus fluminis (assembly GCF_052072235.1). Lineage (GTDB taxonomy): Bacteria > Bacillota > Bacilli > Brevibacillales > Brevibacillaceae > Brevibacillus_D > Brevibacillus_D fluminis_A. The sequence continues at coordinate 5,318,214 of NZ_CM125436.1, forward strand.
GTTTTCCACAAAGCTTTGAAAAAAATTAGTCAGCATGTTCAATCACCTCAATCTGCAGCCGTTCCCCTGCCAAATAATCGATGCCCGCCTGAATCGCCTCGGCTTCACCCGTCACGCGGATGATCAGGCAGCCAAACGTCGTATCCTTGATTTGCGTAATGTTTCCGTACAAAATGTTGGGCCGCAGCGTAAACTTGGTGGCCAAATCAGCCAAAATCGGCTCTGCGGCATTGTCTCCGATGAACGAGATGCGCAAAATTTTCCCCGGCACCTGCTCTTCCTGAATCTTGTTGACCAGATGCTGCGGCAGGTTCACGTCAAAGATGCTCTTGATGAAGTTTTTCGTAATCGGCTTTTGCGGATTGGAGAAGACATCCAGCACTTTGCCCTGCTCGACAACCTCGCCGTTCTCCATCACTGCCACACGGTCGCAAATTTTCTTGATCACATGCATTTCATGGGTGATCAGCGCGATGGTGATGTTGTACTTCCGGTTGATTTCCAGCAGCAGGTCGAGAATCGATTCTGTCGTCTGCGGGTCGAGTGCCGATGTCGCCTCGTCGCACAGCAAAATTTCAGGATCGCTCGCCAATGCGCGCGCGATCGCGACGCGCTGCTTTTGCCCGCCGGACAATTGCGACGGATACATCGTCTCTTTTTCTTTCAAGCCGACCAGTTCCAACAGCTCGCGAACCTTTTTCGCAACCTCCTGTTTCGGGGCATGTACCAGGCGAAGCGGCGCAGCTACGTTTTCAAAGACGGTAGCGGAGGATAACAGATTGAAGTTTTGAAAAATCATGCCGATTTTGCGGCGAACACCGCGAAGCTGCGCTTCATTCAAGCTGCCCAGATCGACGCCGCCGATCAGCACTTTGCCCGATGTCGGCTTCTCCAAAAAATTGATGCAGCGAATCAGCGTGCTTTTTCCCGCACCGCTGAAGCCGATAATTCCGAAAATCTCGCCTTTCTCGATGTGCAGCGTCGCTTCTTTGACCGCTGTGATCTGCCGCTTGTTTTGATAAAATACCTTCGAGATTCCTTCTAGCTTTATCAAGGTATCCACCTACCCCCATCATGAAAAATAGTTCTGCTACCGCAACTGTGCTGGAAAAAGCAAACCACAGGTCCCCTCATGTATCGAGGAGACCTGTGTACAAAAGTAATGAATCGTTTACCAAGCAGGAACCATGGAATCGCCGTATTTCTCGGTTACAAACTTTTTCACTTCTTCAGACTGGAATGCTTTCACCAGCTTTTGGAAGACCGGTTTGTCTTTGTCTGCTTCACGAACCGCAATGATGTTCACCCATGGGGAATCTTTCGGCTCGCGGTAAATCGCGTCTTTGCTTGGGGACAAACCGTTTTCAATCGCATAGTTGGTGTTGATCACCGCTGCTGTCAAATCGCCCAGCGCTTTCGGAATGAACGCCGCATCCAGCTCTTTGAACTGCAGATGCTTAGGGTTGTCTACAATATCTTTAACCGTTGCGGTTGTGGTCACGCCGTCTTTCAATTTGATCAGACCTGCGCTTTGGAACAGAACCAGCGCGCGTCCGCCGTTTGTCGGATCGTTTGGCAGACCGAGCACATCGCCGTCTTTCAGCTCGGACAAGTTTTTGATTTTTTGCGAGTACACACCGATTGGATAGTTGATGGTGTCTGCCAGCTTCACGATATGCGTACCGTTGGTTTTGTTGAATTCATCGAGGTATGGCTGATGTTGGAACGCGTTGGCATCCAGTTGGCCGTCTTCGAGAACTTTGTTCGGTTGAACGTAATCGCTGAACGTTACCAGTTCGAGGTCCAAGCCGTCTTTCTTGGCGACGTCTTTCGCCACTTTCCAGATCTCTTCTTCCGCACCGGCCATAACGCCCAGTTTCAATTTTTCTTCAGCGGCAGGTTTCGCGGCATTCGCATCGCCGCCAGCTTGTGGAGCAGGTTGTTGGCCAGCTCCGCAACCGGTCACTACCAGAGCTACAGCCATCGCCAGGAAAATGGATAAGTACGATTTCTTCATAATTGCCCTCCTATTAACCGGATATCCGATTGGTTTACTATGGAATTGAATATACTAGCTATCGAACCATCCGTCAAGGTTTTTTACAAATATAAAAAATGAACGATTTCTTCCAGCTCGCCGATTCACACCAAAACCGGGGAAAGAATCAAAAGAACACCGCGGTTTCGCGTTACCAAATCAAAGGACACTTGCTATTATCTCTATACTGGGCACAATGATCAAGAGAAAAATATAGGATGGCAGACAAGTGCCATCTTTTTGCCCAAACCTCTATCTTTCAAGTATTTTCACAATATTTGCAATATAGTTCATCGTTTTTTCTACCGCTTCTTGCGGGTCGGTATTCCGCCGGTTGTTCACGAGAGCCGTCATCATTCCTTCCCAGATGAGCACCGCCATTTCGTTGACTTCCTCGATCGCTTCGTCGGTAATCTCTCGCTCCCGCTTGGCCATCTCGAGCAGCGCCTTGCTCCTCGTTGTTAAGTCAGACTCAAAAAGCAGCGGACGGATCTCGTCGGAAAACCCTACTAAATCGCTGGAATAAATGGAAAAATAACGGGCCAGCATTTCCTCCGGTTTTTCTCCCAGATCGGCGATATAGACCGCATGGTAAATTTGCGGATTGGCAAAGGAATGTTTGCAAAAGCATTCCCAGCTCAGCAAATATTTTTCCGTGTAGGTTTTTCCCCGTTCCAAATAGGAGGGCAGCTCCAGCAAGTAATCTTTCACAAAGCGCATGGAGGCGAAATAGAGCAGATGGGACAGCTCGCCGAAATAGTTGTAGATCGTCGAACTCGTATAGCCAGCGATGTCCGCGATTTTGCGCGCGCTGACATTTTCGATGCCTTCTTCTTTTATGATCTGTACGGTGGCATCGACAAAATATTGGAGCATGCGCTTTATTTTGATGTCTTTTCTGTTCATCATTCCACTCATTCCCCTACTGATCTTGGCTACAGGCATGTTGCCTTTCTTAATTATACACAACTTGGCCTGCACGCCTGAAACCCTCCCCTCGCCCCCCGGCATGAAGCTCCGCGATGCGCGGGAAGGTTGTGCCCAGGAATGACTAGAGCGCGCAGAAAAATTGCTTGCGCTTCACCTGCACTGGCTCCCGGTCCATATACAGGACGATCTCGCCTGCTTCCTCCTCAGCCTGATACATTTTCAGCGAGACGCTGGGCGAAAACAGCGCTTTTCCCGTTTTCAGATTGAACTCCCATCCGTGCAGCGGACAGCGGATGATTTCATTGTGGTGTCCATAGACGTATTCTTGCGGCCGGGAAGGCACCATCGTCCCGACAACCGAACCGTAGATCATCGGCACGCCTTGGTGCGGACAGCTGTTGCGAAAGGCGTGGCACTTTCCTTCCACGCGGATCAAGCCGATTTCGACGCCGTCGATGTCAAAAAGCTGACGCTGGCCCTCGGCCAGTTCTGCAGAGGAACAGACTGCTACGCGATGCTTGCCGTTATTGCTCATGACCATGTCCCCCCCTGCTTACAGCCTGAATGAATCCAGCGGATTTTGGTAAAAGATTTTGTGCTTCAGCTCTTTGGGGAAGTGCAGGAATGCCCGTTCCACCTCATCGCCATCCCAATGCGGATAGTCGCTGCAAAACAGGAGCATGTGCTCTGCATCGATCATTTGGATCAGCTCAACCAAATCTTTCGGACGGGCTGGCTCCTCGATCGGCTGCGTGCCGAAGCGGATGTTGCGGCGGATGTATTCGCTCGGCAACATTTTGACCCATGGCACCTCATGGCGGAGAGCCTTCCAGTTTTTATCCATCCGCCACATGGTCGGTGCGATCCAGGAGAATCCGTATTCGATGAAATTCACCATCAAGTTCGGGAATCGCTCGAATACGCCTTCGCATACCAGGCTGATCACGTTCCGCTGGCCGATCAAGCCGAGGGATGTATGCCATTCCATATACGTGGACGCTGGCCCCACCCCGAAGCTGGCCGCATACTCGCCCGTCCCCTCGGTGTCAGGGTGCAGCACGATCGGCAGGTTGTACGCTTCCGCGATTTCATAGATCGGCCAGTAATGCCGCTTGCCGAGCGGGATGTTGACACAGTGCATGTTGATGCCGACGATTTCCGGGCGTTTGCCGATGCGCTCGATCTCTTTGACGGCCAGCGCAGGATCGAGCGGCGTGATCTCCATCGTCATCTTGTAACGCGGGTCGCTTTTCACCCATCTGTGGTACAGCCAGTCGTTGGCGGCTGACGTGTACTTGGCAGCAACCTCCACGTTGTGGAAAGCGGCCATCGTCCCGTGCCCGATATTCAGGATGCCGGTTGTCGTCCGGCAGCGGTCAAACAAGTCTTTGGCCAAAAAAGCGGGATCGCTCCCCGGAATATCCCCCGACGGCGGAAACGCATCGGCACGCAGCGGGACAGGCAGCGGATTGGCGTAGGCCGACGCGGGAAACTTAAACGACCCGCTGTTTTGCTTGGAGAGCGCCCCTTTGGCGAATTTGCCGATATTCATATACTGCTGGATCGATTCATCCAGATACGGAATCAATTCATTGAAATCGCTCAAAACCGGATGCACGTCACAGTCAATCAATCCATTGTGCTCAAATGTAGCTGCCATGCTAGATTCACCCCGTTACACATACGTTGATAGAATCGTATTCAAAATATGAACGCGTTCATAAAATGACTTTAGCCTATTATCGCGCGGTCAAATCGTACGGTCAAGCGAAAGATCGGGCTTGTTGACGTTGCTCCGCCTGTATGTCGGGCAGGCGTGGATCATCCGGGTGGCCTCTCTTTTTTCTTCCTCGTACAAAAAAGCCACCCGATTCAGGTGGCTGTTACCCGCTGCTTCCCGCGTCATCCCTATGCGACATCGGAACAGCTTCTTCCCTACATCCGATTCAGCTTGACCCAAACCGACTTGACCTCGGTGTAAAGCTCCATCGCGTATTCGCCCATCTTTCGCCCGTATCCGCTCATTTTGTAGCCGCCGAACGGGGCTGCCGGATCGACCGCGCCATAAGCATTGATCCAGATCATCCCTGACTTGAGCGCCTTGGCTACCCCGTGGGCAAGCCCGATGTCCCGCGTCCAAATGCCTGCTCCCAGCCCATAGATCGAGTCGTTCGCTTGCTGAATAACCTCCTCGACGGTATCAAGACCGCTCCTTCCGCTTGTTTTCTTCGATGCCTTCAATAAATGCGCGAAACAGCCCAAGCTCCGCTTCATTTTTCAGCTTTTCCGGGTGCCATTGGACACCGATGGCCTGCCACTGTGTCTGGGCCTCCACCGCTTCGACAATCCCGTCCTCGCTCCAGCCGACCGGCTTGAATCCGTCCCCGAGCACACGCACGCATTGGTGGTGGATCGTATTGACGATGCGCTCCGTCGTCCCGTATGCCCGGGCAAGCCAGGAGCCTTCCGCCAGCTTGACCGGATGGCGCTGTGCCAAAATCGTCTCGGCATCCCCCTGGTTTTTGGGATGAGCGGGGTACACGCTGTGCAAATCCTGGTGCATCGCCCCGCCGAACGCGACCTGCATCATCTGAAAGCCCCGGCAGATCCCCAAGACCGGTAACCTCCGTGCTGCCGCTTCCCGCAATAAGGCGATCTCGAACTCGTCCGCCTTTTCGTTGACGTCATACGATTGGCCGCTATTTTCTTCGCCATAGCTGCGCGGGTCCACATCGCCGCCGCCCGACACGACCAGCCCGTCGAGCAGCTCCATGTAGGACGCAATATTGGCCAGATTTTGCGTCAGGATGACCGGCACGCCGCCCGCCAGCTCAATGCAGTTCGAATATTCTGGATCCAGCGTATACAAATCCGTCTTTTCCCCCAGAAAAGTAGGCAAATCCCTGCGCCAAGGCGTAATGCCGATGATCGGTTTTCGTCCATCAAATATGGTAGACATATTCGTTAAACTCCCAATCTGTGACGTGCTTTTGAAAGCGGTCCGCCTCCACCTTTTTCATCGCGGTGAAAGCTTTGACCATCGGTGCGCCGATCAGCTCGCAAAGCCGCTGGTCACGGAGCAGCACCTCGATGCTTTCATGCAAATTGCGCGGCAGCGAGATGCCTTGGCCGCCTTCTCCCGCCGGGCCGGGCGGCTCCAGTTCGTTGACGATGCCGTCGTAGCCGGCAAGCAGGCATGCGGCTGCGATCAGATACGGGTTCGCCGATGCATCGCCTGCGCGCAGCTCCAGACGGCTTCCCCGCCCTCGCTCTGCCGGGATGCGGACAAATGCCGTGCGCACATCGTAGCCCCAATCTGCCGCGAGCGGCGCCATGCTGTCGGGTACGAGCCGCTTGTAGGCATTGACGGTAGGCGCGAGGAAACTCATCGTAGCCGGCGCATGGCGAAGCACGCCTGCCATGAAATGCTTGCAGATTTGGCTCAAGCCGTCTGCCGCCTGCGGGTCATGGAACACATTCGCGTCCTGCCCGTTCAGCAAGCTGACATGAATATGAAAGCCCGAACCTGGCTCGTGCGTAAACGGTTTCCCCATGAATGTGGCGTGGAGCCCGTTGCAGGCCGCGATCTCTTTCACCATGTTTTTGAAGCGGAACGCGCGGTCGGCCGACTCGGTGGCTGTGCCATGGAGCATGTTGACCTCGAATTGCCCGCCGCCGATCTCATGGTTCGCTGCGGTCAGCTGCAAGCCCAGCGTTTTTCCCGCGTCCAAAAATTGATGCAGCATGCCCCGCTCATCCGATCGCCGTCCGACCGTGTACACCATGGAAGGACGATCGCTGTATTTTTTCCAGCCTGCCTCTGTGTGCTGGAGCAGATAAAACTCCAGCTCATGCGCGAACACCGGGGTCAGGTTCAGCGTTTCTTCAAAAAGCGTCACCGCCCGCTTCAAAAACTGCCTGGGCGAAATGTCGATTTCCTTGCCGTTGTGATCGTAAAGATCGGCCAGGCATTGCACGGTATGCGGCTCCCACGGAATGGTCGCCAGCGTAGATAAATCGGGAACGGCCCGCATATCGGGAAATCCGCGGTCCGGGGCCATTCCGGGTGCATTCAGTGGAATGCCGTCCAGGCCATCGACCAGATTGGCTACGCAAAACGTCTGCCCATCTTCTATGACATTGGCGAAATACTCGAGGGGAATGTCTTTCCCGCGCGGGTATCCATGCATATCGCTATAAGTGACGCGGACGTATTTGACCCCTTGCCGCTCCAGGCGCGTGATGATTTCCTTGACTGCATCCGGCCTTGTGTCCGTATATGTGGCCATTTTGTTTGGTTGCATGTTCCAATCCTCCATCGTCGCGTCATCAAAAGTTGCCCGTTTGATAGCGTGTTCGCAGCCGTTACGTGGTCCAGCCTTTATCCGGCCGATCGAACCATATATGCACTTGCCCGGTGCCGACCGACGCTTCATAGTCGGAGAACTGCACACCTGGGGCCGTGCAGCCGCTTCCCCCCAGCGCGCTGACCATCATGAGATAGTGGCCGAACCGTCCTTCCGGCGCATGCTTGCGGTACTCGGGCATAAGGCTGATGACCTCGCTATGCTTGCCTTCGGTCAGCAAGCGGATGACATGTTCATCCATCGCACGCGCTTCTTGCGTGAAGACGTGGGACAAGTCAGCCGACTCGTGCTGGCGGATGACGGAAAGCGGCCAGAAGCGGTGGGAAAGACCGCCTGATCCCAGCAGCACCACGCGTTTTCCGCTCTTGTCGATCGCCTCGCGCAGCACTTTGCCGAACTTCAGGAAATCATCCGGCTCTCCTGTTTGCGCGCAGCTGACCGACAGCACTTTCTCGCCTTGATGCAAATAATGAACGAGGTTGACCGTGCCGTAGTGGATCGGCAGGTTGGCATTGCGGCTCACATGCACCCATGTGTCCGGTTTTCCCTTCGCCGCTTCCTCGATCAGATCGGCCAGCTCGGGGTCACCCGCGTAGTCATACGGAATGTCGCACAGGCTGCGCGGCAATTCGTCCGATGTATGCAGCCCTTTGTAATGATGGCGCCCGTCCACGACCGTCTCAAACGTCGTATGCCAATGGGTATCAAAAATCACGATCGTGTCCGGCTTCAGCTTTTCCAGCACCTCTGAACGCAGGCGGCGAAGCCCGGTGACCACTGTGAAATCTTTGCCTTCATTGAGTTCCAGCCGAATCTCTTCCGGCAGCATGATCGTCGGTACGTGCGAGATGATGCCTGCCCCGATAATTTCCCCCATGATAGTTGCCTCCCTGTCACTTGTTTGGTCGAGCTTTATTGAAACGAACCGCTCCGCTTCGCCAGCGTTTTGACATCGCAGAAAAATTCAAAGCTCCAGTTGCCGCCTTCGCGCCCGATTCCGGAGTTTTTCGCCCCGCCAAACGGTGCCGACAAATCGCGTGCAAAAAATGTGTTGACCCAGACCGTACCAGCTGTCACCGCAGCCCCGACCCGGTTCGCCCGCTCCTCGTCTCCGGTGAAAATGGTGGCTGCCAAGCCATAATCCGTGTGATTGGCAAGCGCAATGGCTTCCTCTTCGGTCTTGAACGTCTGCAGCGTCAGGACCGGACCGAACACTTCCCGCTGCAAAATTTCCGCATCTTCCGGCACATTGATAAACAGTGTCGGCTCAAAGTACAAGCCGCCAAGCGCAGAGGAAACCCCGCCGCCGTAAGCGACTTCCGCTCCGGCTGCACGCGCCCGCTCAACAAACCCCTGCACCCGTTCCAAATGCTCGCGGGTAATCAGCGGCCCGACATGCGTTTCCGGCTTGCGCGGATCGCCCAGCACCAGCTCCTTGGCACCGGTTTTCATGCCTTCAATAAAGTCTTTCGCGATCGATTCTTCCACCAAAATGCGCGTGCCGGCGAGGCAGACTTGCCCTGCGTTGTCATATTGACCGAGCGCTGTGCGCAGCGCAGCAGCGAAATCGCAGTCGGCGAACACGATAAGCGGGGACTTGCCGCCCAGCTCAAGGCTGACCGGTACGATGCGATCGGCAGCTGCCTTCCCGATGATTTTGCCGGTTTCCTCCGAGCCGGTGAACGAAATCCGGGTAACGTCCGGATGTGCCGTCAGCGCTGCTCCCGCGTCTTCCCCGATCCCTTGCACAACATTGAGAACACCTGCAGGCAGCCCGGCCTCCTCGGCGAAATCAGCGAGCAGGGAGCATGTGAACGGCGCCCATTCCGGCGGTTTGATCACCACCGTATTCCCTGCGGCCAGAGCAGGTCCGACCTTCCACGTCGACAGCATGAACGGGGCATTCCACGGCGTAATCAAGCCCGAGACGCCCGATGGATCGTAATGGACGCTGTACTGCACACCGTTCGCTTCCCATGACTCGCCTTTCAGCGTTTCCGCCCATTCCGCGAAAAAACGAATGTTCATCGCGCCGCGTTTCATGACGCGCAGCCGGCTCGCTTCCAGCAGTGAGCCGTTGTTCGTCGTTTCCACGATGGCCAGCTCTTCGAGATGCGCCTCGATCACATCGGCCAGCTTTTTCAAATAAGGAGCACGTCCGCTTGGGCCGAGTGCAGCCCATGCCGGAAACGCTTCTTTTGCAGCCTGAACGGCCAGATCGATTTCCGCCTGGCCCCCCGCCGCCACCTCGCCCATGACGGATTCATCGATCGGACTGATCACCTGAAACGTGGATGCCGAGCTTACACGCTTTCCGCCGATATAGTGGTCAGGCGAAACTTCCACACCCGCGATATTGATTCGTTTGCTTTGTGTCAGCATTTAGTTCACCCCTATTTTCGCGTCTTGGCCGTTTTGCACCGGATCGGCCAGCAGCTGGTTCACCAATCGCTCCGGCTGCGTTTTGTCCGCGAGCTTGTAGTTCAATGCCGTCATGCGGAACGCATCGCTCAAGTAGAAGCGCTCGTACAGATCGCAGCGGCCCGCCAGCTCCGATCCGACGAAATCCCAGCCGAGACGGAACAGGCGAATGCGGTTTTCGGCGTCGGCATTTCTCGCCTGGTAATACTTCTTGATGTCGTCGGCAAGCGGCCCCTCGATGTCAGCCATACTCGGCGTGAGCATGAAGCCGCCGCCGCCGATCAGCTTCAGAAGCTCGGTCGCACGTGGAATCCATTTTGGCATCAGCCCTCGCAGCGCAAGCATCGGCCGATCGTCAGGCGCCCAGACGCCTTTTCCTTCCACCTCGAACGCGCCTTCCTCGGCAGCCACCACACCCGAGCGGGTCATCTCCATCATGTTCCAGATTTCGCCGAGCTTTTCTTGCACATGATCGAATGCGTTCACGCCGGTCATATCCGCGATCTTGTGGCCCAGGCCGAACGCGAACTCCAGCTTGGTCAGCGCGCGCGTCATCGCTTGATAGATGATGTAATTCCGCCAGTACCCGGCCCCGATCACTTCCGAATAGCCGATCGTATCGCCGTCCATGAACACCCGGTCCTTCGGCACATGCACATCGTCAAAAATGACGACCGCATCCATTTCATCAAAACGCGAGGAAAGCGGGTAATCGAAGGCGCTGCGGTCTTTGCTGAACGAATCGCGGCAGATGAACTTGAGTCCCGGCGTATTCATCGGGATGGAGAAGCAGATGGCGTATTTTTTGTCCTGCAGGCGAATATCGCTGCCGGGATAAACAGCCAGCTCATCCGCATAAGGGGCCAACGTCGCCAACATGCGGGCGCCGCGGACGATGATTGCGTCGTCGGTTTCCCCCACCTTGTGCAGCGACACCTCGCCTCCTCCTTGCTCCGCTTCCGCGACGGAGCGGTCTACCTGGGGATTGATGATGGAATGGGTCATGATCAGATCGTTTTCGCGCACATGCTTCTGGTACTTGATCATGTTTTGCGCGCCTCTTTCGTTGCCGCGCCGCGCCCACACATCCGCGTGTCCGGCAAAGCAGGCAAACGTCACATTCATGTAATCCGGGCTTCTGCCCATCAAGCCGACGGAAGCTTCCGCCCACAGCTTCATCGCTTTGCGGATGCGCTTGATGTCGTCCTTGCTGCGGGGAATCATGTGGGTGATGCCAACCTTTTCGCCTGTATCCGGCGAGTCATAGAGCATGATGTCCGGGTGCTCATGCTGCAGATCGAGCAACCTCGCCATCGACTCGGCACCACCCTTGAATTTGGGATGTGTCGTGACATCCTCGATCCGTTCGCCGTTCAACCAAATCTCTCGCCCATCGCGCAAGTCCTGAAGAAATTGCTTCCCTGTTCTGGCTGCCATACTACTCCTCCTCGAAATGTTGAGTGCGCTTCCAATTCCGCCAAATCAGCGTTTGCTGCCAAGCTGACGGACGGTCACGCAATCCATTTTCACTAACTTGAAAATTAAGAAATTTTACAACATTGATTATCGTTAGATATTTAACGTTCGATAGCATAAGAATAGAAGGCTCCCATTGTTTTGTCAAGTCATTAAATAGCTAACAATTCAAAAAATAGCAGGTACACCGTGGCTCGCGTTTTTTACGCACGCAAAAAGCCGCGCCCCTCTTTTCGGGACGCGGCTTTTCGGCCAGGCGCAGATTAAATCTCATCGATATTCTCGATCATTTTGCGCAGCATTTTGGTGACTGCTTTTTGCTCCTCCATACTCAATCCTTTGACGACCTGGGATTCGCCTTGGTTAAACTTGGGGTACAGCTCTTCGATGATCTGCCTTCCCTTTTCCGTAATCCGCAAGCGGACCAGCCGGCGGTCATTCGGATCGACTTCCCGCCTGCACAGCTCTTTGCGCTCAAGCGTATTGGCGATGCTGCTGATCGTCGCAACCGTCACGCCTTCCGAGACGGCCAGCTTCCGCGTCTCCATCGATTCCCAGATCCACAGGTCGTACAGGATGGAAAAAGCGGTCCAGGACAGATTGTACTCGGACAGCACTTTTTGCTCCATTTTGTTGCGCATGCGCTGCGTCGCCCAATACAGGTGCGTGCACACTTTCATGGCGCTATAGTCGATTTTGTAGTCGGTCAGGCGATTCAAAACATCCAATTCATCAGGCAATAATTCCTCGTCAATCGGGGGCATGATTTCCTCCTAAAGCACTGCTCGCTTGATTTGCCGAAATATTGAGTACCGTTAGATATATTATGATTATAGCATTAAGTTGGGCTGTGGTGGAAGCACGGGGATTTTCGGAAAAAAGTTACGCGTCGCTCTTACGATGCCTGCTGCGGGTCGGGGAGAACGGCTCCGCGAATCAAAGGGAAACTGCGCCCCAAAGCCACACGCTGCGCGGCGGAAGTATCTCAGGGACGTAGATGTGGCGCAAAGCGTTTCCCTTTGATTCGCTCCGCCTGGTGGGCATCGTAAAGGCGTCGCTCCACTTTTTTCCGAAAATCCCTTTGCTGCTGAGGAGAAAAAATAATAAAAGGAGGTCCTACATCGTTGCAGAACCCCTCTTTATGGCTAGAACGCATTCTTATTATTTTGGATGTCATAGCAAACTAGCATTCGCAGTTAAGCGTTTCTCTCTTCACTGCACGAATTTCGACGTGCCAGCAAGCCCCGCCTGCGATTTGCGGAGGCCACTGAAAAAGTCCTTTAAGCAAAGAAGGTACCTTTCCTCAAATACATTGAGGGAGCAGTACCTTCTTTGCTGTATAATTAATGTATTATAGCGAAAGGCGTGAAGCCCATTGTTCCAGCCCCAAATCTCATTTGCGTTCAGCCCTTATACGGCACTATACGACCTTATTGTGCCAAAGGATAACATGCTGCGCCAGATTAACGAGCTGGTGGACTTCTCTTTCGTCTACGGCGAATTGAAAGCAAACTATTGTCTGGACAACGGCCGCAACGCTATCGACCCCTTGCGGATGTTTAAATATTTGCTCCTTAAAGCCATTTTCGAGCTATCGGATGTGGATGTGGTCGAGCGTTCCCGATACGACATGTCGTTCAAATTCTTTCTTCAAATGGCACCGGAAGAGTCTGTCATTGATCCGAGTTCGCTCACCAAGTTCCGCAAGCTACGACTTAAAGACCTGAACTTACTGGATTTGCTGATTGGCAAGACTGTCGAACTAGCCATTGACCAGGGCATCCTAAAGAGCACGGCTATTATTGTGGACGCGACGCATACGAAGGCCCGTTACAATCAGAAATCTCCGAGAGAGATCTTGCAAGATCGTTCCCGTAAGTTACGAAAAGCGATTTATTCTGTAGATGAATCTCTGAAAGAGAAACTTCCCGCCAAGAACGTAGTAGATACGCTTGAAGCGGAGATCGAATATTGTGAGAAACTTGTACAAGCTGTCGAGAAGCAACTTGGACTCGCCCTATTGCCAAAAATCACAGAACCGCTGAATCTGCTCAAAGAGACCGTTGAAGATGACGTGGAGCAACTGCGCATCTCGCAAGATCGGGATGCGCGTGTCGGTCACAAGAGCGCGGACTCGTCGTTCTTTGGCTACAAAACGCACCTCGCAATGACCGAAGAACGAATCGTTACAGCTACCATTGTCACGACTGGAGAGAAGAACGACGGCAAGCAGCTACAGACGCTCGTAGAGAAAAGCAAAGCGGCGGGCATGGACGTGAAGACGGTGATTGGCGATACGGCATATTCAGAAAAAGACAACATCGCGTATAGCAAAAACAATGATATTGAATTGATTGCGAAGTTGAATCCGCAGATCACCCAAGGCGGACGTAAGAAAGAAGATGAATTCGAGTTTAACAAAGATGCAGGAATGTACGTATGTAAGGCCGGCCATATGGCGATTCGGAAAGCAAAGCAAGCTAGGAGGAAAGAAGGCGGGAAAAACCAAAGGACAATATACTACTTTGATGTAGAAAAGTGCAAGAGTTGCCCCTTTAAGGAAGGGTGTTACAACGGTGGAGCCAGCAAGACGTACGCTGTAACAATGAAGTCGGACGAGCACTCAGAACAAGCAGCATTTCAGGAAAGCGAGTACTTTAAAGCCAAGGCGAAAGAACGTTACAAAATTGAAGCAAAGAACAGTGAACTAAAACACCGACACGGGTACGACGTAGCGTCGTCCTCGGGTCTGTTAGGGATGCAAATGCAAGGTGCTATGGCGATATTCGCCGTTAATCTGAAGCGAATATTGAAGCTGACAGAGTAAATTACGAGGCTAAAACAAGATGAAACAAATGAAAAGACGACTATTCATCCAATAAATGGGGGATAGTCGTCTTTTTTGTTCAATCGCTTTTTCGTACTTCGAAAAAGCGTAAGTTTTTCAGTGGCCTCCGATTTGCGTGGCCTGGTTTCCTTCAACGCCATGGATAAAAGCGCAAGCAATAAAGGCGCGATGGCGGCCAGCAGCATGACGATCGGCAGGCCGTAGGAGTCGGCTAACGATCCTCCGATGCCGAGCACGAATGAGCCGACGATCTCGCCGACGCCGATGATGATCGCGCTGGCGGTCGCGGACAGGTGGGCCGGGACGGTTTCGACCGGGATGATGTTCATGAACAGCGGAGCGATGGCACCGATGATGCCGCCGATCAGCGAAATGATGACGAGCGTGCCGAACCATTCGGGAGCCAGGTACAGTGCGAGCGGTCCGGCAACGCCCAGCAAGGAAAAGCCGATGAGTGCCGGTTTGCGCCCGAAATAGTCGGAGAGCAGCGGAACAACGACGGCCCACATGATCGTGATGAGCCCCAATGTCGACATGACGAACCCCATTTTTTCCACGGAAAGTTTGCCCACCGTCGTCAAATACAGTGGAGCGAACGCCAGTGCCAGCAGAAAGCTTGGCACGCTTACCAAAAGAAATGCGATCCGCCAATTGATCATCGAGGCCAGCTGCGTGACCAGCACAGGTCCGACCGACCCTGCAATAACCGCTACGCCGCTGTTTACGATACCCGCATTCCGCCCAAACCGCCCCGGACTGGACACGGCGGCCACCATCGCCATCGCGAGCGGGAGGATCGGCCCCTCGCTCGCGCCCACCAATGTGCGCAGAAAAAGAAGCGCCGAGTACGAATGAGCGGCGGCCGACAGTGCCGCGAAGACTGACGTCGCCAAAACCGCGACGATCAAATACGTTTTCCGCTTCCCCGTCCGATCCGATCGGAATGCGATCAATGGGCCGGAAATAGCGTAGCCGATCGTTTGCCACATGTTGATCTGGCCGATTTGGCTGTTGTTCAGATCCAATTCATGAACCATGATCGGGACGAAATATGACAGTGCGGTCCGGTCGAGACGCTCCCCTGGACATCCAATTTTTCCACCCTTTTCAGGCACACCGATTCAATTCCGATGAAACTGCACATGAATTGGCTCCCATCATTGGCATGGGATGACTGGAATCAAAATTATCGAAATTAAATAAATTATTTGATACTAAACGTTAGATATGATATGATCTGCTTGTGTTTCGCACCCCACCTCATTTGTTTCCATTCTCATAGGAAAGGATTGACCGTCTATGTCAAAGCTTCGCGGATTTTCGCTCCCCCTTTCTCCTGAAGGAAAAGCCAATTTGCTGCCTGCCCCTCCCTGGCACTATTCCGGAGACATGCTGTTGGTGGAATACCGGGCCAACCCGGATGCTGTCATCGCCCTTTTGCCGGATGAGCTGGAGCCTGCCGACGATCCCGGTGCCGTCTCCGTAATTTTCGCCGATTGGCAGTCTTGCACCGATGAAGGCGAGGAATGGCTGGACCCGTATCATGCCCAGTACAAGGAAGCGATGGTCTATGTCGGTGCCAAGTATAAAGGCCAGCCGATCTGCCGCTGCGTCTACATTTGGGTGGACAAAGACTTTGCCATGCTGCGCGGCTGGGTGCAAGGATTCCCCAAAAAGCACGGCGATGTCTGGATGACACGGCCCGTGACCGTCGGGAAAGCCGGCCCCCGCATCGCACCGGGCGGAAAGCTGGGCGCTACGCTCTCGGTCGGCGGCAGAAGGCTGATTGAAGCACAGGTACAGCTGATCGGGCTCGCCGAAAAAGGCCCGCAGGTCAACAATCCGCCGCAATACAACAGCCGCCATTTCCCGCGCTGGGACAGCCTGGAGCCTGCGCTCTACGAAATGGTCACCGTCAAAGGTGTGGACAAGGAATGTAGCCCGATTTGGGAGGGAACAGCGAGCATCAACGTTTTCGATTCGCCTTTTGAAGAATTGAAAGCGCTGGAGCCGATCGAGATGCTCGGCGGCTACTATCATTCCTTCGGCTATACCATGATCGGCGGCGAGGTCGTCGAACAGCACAAACGATAACGCACAGTAAGGGAGGAATCGTCATGCTACTCGTCCGTGTACAACGCGGGGAGCAGATCGTCAAAGGCTACCTCGATGGCGAACAGCTCATTTTGGATAATGGTGAAATCATCAACGCTGCCGATGCGCAGTTCCTGGCTCCGGCAGAACCGACCAAAATCATCGCGATGCACCTGAATTTTCCCAGCCGGATCGAAGCGTTCGGCATCAAAGACCCGCGTTGGCCGTCTTATTTCATGAAACCGCCTTCTTCACTCGCCGGCCACCGGGCCCAGGTCGCACGGCCGCGAAATACGCAATATTTGAACTATGAAGGTGAAATCGCGCTGGTGATCGGCAAAAAAGCCAAAAACGTTTCGCGCGAAGCAGCCTGGGACTATATCGCCGGCTACAGCCCGGTCATCGACTACGGCCTGCACGATTTCCGCACATCCGATGCCGGCTCCATGCTGCGTGTCAAAGGGCAGGATGGCTTTTGCCCGATCGGCCCTGCGCTGATTCCCGCCCATCAGGTGGACCCGCACACCCTCGTGCTGCGCACCTATGTGAACGGCAAAGTCGTCCAGGAAGACCATACCCGCACGCTGAAATTTCCGTTCGACTATATCGTCGCCGACCTATCCCGCCTGATCACGCTGGAACCCGGCGATATCATTCTGACCGGCACGCCAGCCAATTCCCGTCCGGTCCAGCCCGGCGATGTCGTCGAGGTCGAAATCGAAGGCTATCCCCGCCTGACGACGACCATCGTCGAAAGCGAGGTTGATTTCGCCGATTTCGGTGCCCAGCCCGAGGATTCGGACAACGCCCGCAACACCGCTTTTGAAATCGAGTAACCAAACAGCCAAAAGGTCTGCCAGTCGATTGCACTTGGCAGACCTTTTGGCTGTTTTGGCAGGCATCTTCAGGCTGAATTCCGCCCCGCGCGGTTCTCCTGCACACTCCCGCGAAGTTCATCGCTGCGCGCGCCCGGTCGCTTTTCGGCTGTCCGGTAAAAAAAAGCCAGAGAAGCTGCGATCAGGACAGCGGCAAGCAAAAACGCGCACGCGTAGCCCCAATAGTGCCCGTAGCTGGCCACAAGCTGCATGGTTGGAGCCGCATGCAAAAAAAGAAATACTATTGCCCTGTCGAGGTCACCGTCGACGCGATGGGGGGAAAGTGGAAATCCCGCCTCATGTGGCATCTCGGCCACAAGCCATACCGTTATGGCGAACTCAAACGGCTGATCCCCGAGATCACCGGCAAGATGCTGGCACAAGCGCTTCGCGAGCTGGAAGCCGACGGTCTGATCAAGCGAACCGAACAGAGCGGAAAAATCGTCACGGTCGAATACAGCTTGACCTCGTACGGCTCCAGCCTTACCCCGATTCTGCAGCTTATGAGCGAATGGGGTCGTGCGCATTTGCGGCAGCTTCAGGAAGATGCCCAAGCGCAAGCGGGTACTACCCCTTCGTGACACGCTTCCCTCACATGCAGCCTAAAAAAAAACACCCGCACCCGGGTGTTTTTGTCATTACGAATACAAGTGGCAAGACACGAAATGCTGCGGCGCGGCCTCCTGCTTCACGGGGGCCTCGCGCTTGCAGCGGTCCATTACAAACGGGCATCTCGTATGAAAAATACACCCGGATGGCGGGTTCATCGGCGAAAGGATCTCCCCCCGCAGCATGATCCGCTCCCGTTTTTGCAGCGGATTGGGCAGCGGCACGGCTGGTTGCGATGCCTGCTGGTGATCGGGGTGAACGGCATCGTTCATCCCGGTCACCCGTCATCCGAATCGTCTTGCGGTGTATGGTATTCGCCTCGGGCAGACCTACTCCTGTCGGTCGCGGATCACGTTTGCGGCATGGTCAACACGATCTTGCCGAATTGCGAGGCCTGCCTCATGCTCGCGAACGCATCCGCAAACTCCTCCAGCGGGCGGATTTCCGACACGATCGGCACGATCTTTTTCTCATGCACGAAACGCAGCACCGCCTCAAACTCACCATGCGTATGCATCGCCGATCCGATCAGCGCGAGCTGCCTGAACATAAGCTGGTCCACATCAAAGGACTCCACCGGTTTGCCGATATAGGAGAATTGCACGATTCTGCCTTTTTTCGCAGCTGCTTGGATGCTGTTGGACAATACGTCGCCAGTGCTCGCCACAATCACGTCCGCGCCTTTGCCGCCCGTAAGCTCCTTGGTGCGGGCAGCAACATCCTCTTCTTTATAATGAATCCCCGCATACGCCCCCATGTTGATGGCTTTTTGCAATTTGTCCGCCGAGCCTGACGTAACGATGACCCTCGCTCCCATGCCCACGGCAATTTGCAAGCAAGCCAGCGCAACGCCCCCGCCAATCCCCTGGATGAGCACGGTATCGCCTGGCGTCAAGCGCGCCTGCGTGATGAGGGCACGCCACGCTGTGCCAAATGCCATCGGCAGTGCCGCAGCTTGGGTCATGGTGAGATGATCCGGCTTGGGTACCACATTGCGCGCCGGAACTTTGATGTATTCCGCAAACGTGCCGCCCCAGATCCGTCCGCCCAAAAGACTCTCGTTCTCACAAAGCGAATGCTCCCCCGCCAAACAAGCAGGGCACGTTAGACATGCAACCATCGCGTTGAGAATCACCTCATCCCCTGGGCTCCATCCGGTCACGCCTTCTCCTATTTTCTCCACCACGCCGGCCCCGTCCGATCCATAAACGAAGGAAACCTTGTTCTTCGGATTGGTGATATTGATGTCCCGGTGATTGAGCGCGGCAGCATGAAGACGAATCAATACTTCCCCTGCGTCCGGCTGCGGTTTTTCCCACTCATGGAAAAGGGCTGGCGCTACCTGGTTCACATCGAATGCCACTGCTTTCATGCGATCATCTCCCATTGTCATACGGTTAAAAACAAACTCTGTTATCATTCGGTACACACCGAACGTTTTAATAATTCAAATCATAACCGAACAAAAAGAGTTTGTCATCCATATTTTTGCAGTTTCTTTTTCGCCATTCTCTTTGCCCGCACGCTCTCCCTCAACCAACCAGGTACAATTTTGTGCCCCACTGCTTTATAATTAAAAAACAATTTCATTCGGTAGGGAGCGAATAGAATGGCATATTCTGTTGAGATAGGATTTGCGCCCGCAAACGAGCTGTTCATCAGCTTGTACGCTTTTTTATGCAAAAAAATCCAAAAGCGGCTGGACCTTGGAACGGAGTGGGTAACAGTGACGAAAGCGCAGCTCCCTGTGGATTTTGCCGCCCGGCTGGAGCAGGTCGCTCTGCATACCTTTTGGCATCCGCTTTCCATCCTGATCCTCCAGTCTCCACACAAGCAGACGACTGCTGACTTTCTCGACTGGTTTGCGGATTTGTCCGTCGGTGAGATGTATGAGCGGCTTGTCCCGTATGTCAGCACGTTTTCCGTCAATTTACACCTGATCCGGGAGCAGATGCTCGAATTGCTCGCCCAATGGGATGAATGCTATTTCCGCCATCTCGACCCGCGGATCATGGAAAACCTCCAGAACAACCAGCAAAAATGGGCAAAGATTCGCTATGATGATGCTGTCGCGTTCAGCGGCGAGGTGACCAACGGATGTCGCTTCGAGCCAAAGGAAGGACTGCAGCAACTGTTCCTGATCCCTCAGCATCACTATAGCCCGTTCAATCTCATCCATCACTTCGGCGCAAGCACAATCTGCATGTACGCCGTCGATGCCCTTCCGCTCGCCGAGGACGAACCGCCCATGCAGATCGCGCGCTTCACTCGCTGCATCGCCGACCGAAGCAGAATGAAGATCATGCGCTATTTGAAAGAGCAGCCGCGAACGTTGAATGAGATCACCGCCTATACCGGTTTGGCGAAAAGCACCGTGCATGACCACGTCACCACGCTTCGTTCCGCCGGGCTTGTAATGAACCATACGGTCGGGGAGACTGCGGCCTTCTACAGCTTGCGGCCGCACGCCTTTCGCATGCTGAGCGGGCAAGTGGAGCAGTTTCTCGGCCTGTAATAAGCCTCCAGCAAAAAAAAGCAAGGCAGCTCGTGGCTCCATCCCACAATCCGCCTTGCTTTTTGCTTCTACTCAATGGATCACAGCTTTTCCCGTAATTGCATCGATGTTGATGTAACGGTATTAGCCAGCAAACTTGCCGCCTCTTCTTTCGTTTTGACCATGACCGGCTGATTGGCTTTGCCAGCATTGAGCGTGATCGGCTCATGCGTGCCTCGGCGGTCGTAATCCATTCCGTTGTTGCCGGTGCCATAGTGAATTTTGCCGGTTACGGCATCGATGTACCAATAGAGGGAACGGCTAACCCCTATTTGCAAGTGAGCAACTGTGGGCGTGTAGTCAAGCATCGGCCGTACTTCCGGCTTCCCGCCTGCCTGCGGATAGCGCTTGATGACCGCTTGCTCGATGTAGCGCAGCTTCATGTTTTTCGCCAATACGCCTTCCGCGCTCTGTCTGGAAACCGCGCTGGACGGGTCCGGCAGCAAAGCGGGATCATGTGCAACGTCGCTGCGGCTGTACTGACGAATGCGCCCGCTTCGATCTACAGCCACATACAGATTATCTTCCAGCACGGGGATGTCGTTGTAATAGCGCATGTAGGTGGGAATAGCGGCATTCCCAGTTTCCCGATACTGGTTCCGCTCTTTGCCGAGCATGCTTTGCAGGAATTGGTCTGCTTTCTCGACGGCTGCCGTTTTTGGCGCCCATGCGACAGGTTCCTCCCGGCCGCCTGCGCTCTCCACCGCGTAATCGGTCACTGCATCGCCTTGCCCCGTCATGCTGATCAGTGCCTGATTCCCTTCCTTGTCTGCATTCGTCAGGAGGAACGAATAGCCTGACGAATGAAACCCCTTGTTGGATAGCACGGCATCTGGATTCAATTCGGGCAGCGCCTCTTTCAGCCTGGTAAAAGTCGCTTGCTCGGCTGCATTCACTTTGCCGTACGAAACGACTTTGCCGGCGCCATCGACCCAAATCACCACATCGGAAAAAGGTACGGCCTCCCCATTTTTCATCTGTTTGTACATGACTGCGATCGCCGGCACATCCAAATCGAGGTAACCGCTGCGCGGCCGGGCGATCTCCCCTGCGGCCACCTGCTTGTACTGTGCGCTTCTTTCGCCGAGCATCGCCTGCAGGAACTGCTCCGCCTTCTCCTTCGCCACGTGTGCGGGCGGCTGCTTCTGCGCTCCATCTCCCGTCGACCACTTGAACACCTCAAGTTGACCCGTCTGCTTGTTGACGGCAATGTTCGCGTACACACCATCTTTTTCCCGCAAAAATGACGTAATCATCCCAGCCGTGCTTCCCGTCATCTCCAGCTTGTAGCCGCTAAGCTCGGGAATCGCCTTTTGTAGCGGCTGCAAAGCTGTTTGCATGATCGCCTTGCTCTTTTGGTCCGATAGCGCAGCCGCCGATTGCTTGACTTGATTCTGGAGCTTGGATGGATCGGGATTCCAAACCGCAAGCGCAGTCGCCAGACAAGCGACCGCCGTCGCTGCCGCGCACAGCTTCCGGTAGCCGCCCCTTCTTCCTTTACCAGCCCGATCGCGGATTTTTTGCGCCAATTCTGGCGTGAACTGCACTTCTTGCGCCACAGATGTGCACGCACATCCCGCTTTCCGGCACAACCGAAACGCGATCGAAAAAGCCTGTGCTGTTTACAGAGGCTCTGATCGTCGGCTTGCCTTTTTTCATGAATGTGTACATATAAAAGTCGCTGGCTTCCTCTCATTTGATCCACCAAACCGACTTTCATGACACCGCTGTGCCGGAAAGTTGGAAAAAAGGAGGTTCCTCCCTTGTTGGCGATGTAGCGGTCACCGGCATACACCGGCTCGAATTGACTGTCATGACGCATAATGAGGCGGGAAGTACGCTGTACAAAAAAGCGGGATTCGCAATCGAGGGAACCAAGCGCCATTCACTATTGGTGGACGGGCAATTTATCGATGAATACCATATGGCAAAACTGTTCTAGCGAGAATAAAATCCCCCTCACTCGACCCGCCCCCCTCTTCTTGCAAAAGAGAGAGTCAGATCAGCCCGGGGGATTTCAAGATTTTTGGCAAACCTCTGGCTACATCGCGATTCCGCCGCTTACCTGTTCCTGCTCTTTTTTCTCCAGCTTGGTGAACAATCCGGAAAACAGCACGATCGCGATGACCCCGGACAGGAAAAACAGACCGCTCATCACATAGGAGGACACAAAGGAACCGAGTGTGACGGATAGGGATGCCATGATCATCTTCAGCTTGAACGATGTGCCGAGAACCGCCATGTACGTGCTGCGCTTATCATCCGGTATCAGCTTCGGCGTCGTGCTCTGCATCACCGGCACCCAAATCAGCTCGCCGATTGTCGCTACTGCGGTGAACAGAATCAGCAGCCACGGCTGGTTCGTGAACGAAACGATCGAATACCCGGCGGCATAGAGCAAAATTCCGGCCACCAGCGCGAATCGCTGCGAAAGCATCTTGATCACATGGACGGCAACCAGCCCCAGCAAAACGACGATGAACGTATTGGTAGCCGTGAGCAGCCCGTACATTCTCACCCCGTCCGCCTGCAGGCTGAAGCCAGCGAATGAAAACAACTGCTGCGGGTGAAACTCCTGAATCAGCCGCACGCTCGTATACTGCCCGGCCATGTTCTCAATCGCTCCGTTTAAGAGACCTGCCAGCAAAAACAGCATGAACAGCTTGTCGGTAACCACCGATTTGTAAGCGGAAATGATAGATAATAGCGGATTTTTTTCAGACTGCTCCCGCTTTTCGGGAACATACGTCTCCTGGATAAAAAAGTAGATGAGAGCAAGCGAAAGCAAGGAAGCACAGGTAGCGCCCAAAAAGATTTCGAACCGATGCGTCTGGAAAAAGAACCCGCCAACCAAGCTGCCGACCAGCACAGAAACGTTCCATGCCCAGTAGCCAAACCCGTAAATCAACGGACGGTTCGCTTCCGTGGAACAGTCGATCAGCATCGCCTCTTGCGCCGGAGACGACAGCCCCCAGAAGATGCTGAGCAGCATCGCCATCGCAAACGTGACCCACGTGGAATCAAACCACGGCGAATTGGCAAGGGCGGTAATACCGAACGCGGCAAACCGCAAAAACTCCGAGAACAAAATCACCTTCCGCCGCCCAACCTTGTCAGCCAGCGTCCCTCCATAAAATTCAGCGACGACCCCGACAAGCACATTCACCATCAAAAGGATTCCGGTAAGCGCAGCCCCCATCCGTTGGGCAAAATAAATCGTCATGAACGGATAAATCATATTCCCGAGAATGTTGGCGACAAACATCTCCACAAACCGGATTTTTATATTCGGATGCAAATCCCTGAAGCGCATATATCTGCTCCTTCTCAGTGGTGATAAGAACCAATATATGACAAAAGTAAAATGAATTCAATCAATAAATAAAATTTTAAAAAGTTGGAATGTGCTGCTAGTCCCTTTCATAGAATCATTCGTTTGCCCCTGGAAGAATGTTCGCTTGTTGACAGCGCTTTCTTCCCTCACTAACATAGAATCGTATGGACCCATTCAGCCCACCCATTACCATCTGCCGGACTCTGCAAGGAGATGAAGCAAAGGCAGCGAAGGAGAATGCACATGCAAGCCACAACCATCGGTTTTTCCAAAAAATCGCTGCGCACCTTTGCGTCAGCCCTGCAAGACAACAACGTCGGACGCCTGATCGACGTACGTTTGCATAACACCTCCCAATTGGCCGGCTTCACCAAGAAGGACGACCTCGAATACATCCTGGAACTGCTGAATATCGAATACCGCCACGAGCTGTCGCTAGCGCCAACGGAAAGCTTGATGAAAGCCGTGAAGCAAAAAGAGATTGCGTGGAGCGAGTTTGAGAAGACGTTCCTCGGTCTGCTGCAGGAGCGAAAAGTCGAGACGCACATGCACGAATGGCTGGGCGACAAGGTCCCTTGCTTTTTATGCAGCGAAGAAAAACCGCACCATTGCCACCGCAAGCTGGTTGTGGAGTATTTGCGTGAGTTCGACCCGCGGATTGAGATTGTCCATTTATAAACGAAGGTTTGTTCAAGATCATTTGAAACACGAGCAACTGCCACTTCCCGTGCAGTTGCTTTTGTTTGTTTTGGACGTAGCCTGCCGCTCTCTTCCATTCAAAAAAATTAGCAGGCAGCAGCCCTTGTGCATCTGTACATTTTCTCTTATGCAGCCCGTTGTCCAACACCCCCCTGCGTATTCTCGCATTACTAATCGAAGACAACCATGCAAAGGAGTGAGGCCAAACACCACACAGATCGCGAGCGGCGCCGGCAAAAGCAGCGCAGCCGGAAACAACGCAGCCATCGAAGCGTCACATACCGTGCAGCAACAGAGTGTCGGAGCGCAAGGAAAAGCAAGAAACGTCGGATTGAACGGAAAACAGTCGCAACCCCGGACAAAATCTGCCCAATCATTGTGATTCGATCGAACATACAATGGTCAAAGATCATGTAAAAGGAGTGATATTCAATGGCATTTGGACCACCTTTTGGACCACCTCCAGGTCGACCGCCAGGATCACAACAGGTGCCGCCCCCGACATCTCCTCCCCCAACCTTCATCCCCATGCAACCTGCTCCCTTTCGAATTGATCCTGGAGCGATTTCGGGTTGTCTGTTTCGTTTTACCTATCTTTGGCTCGTAGATGGGGATCAATTCTGGTTTTTCCCTGTATTCGTAGGCGCCAGGTCCGTTGCAGGGTTTAGATGGACGGGAAGGTCGTGGAGATATACCGGATTTGATCTAAGGCTGATTCTTTCATTTACATGCTTTTAAGCCACTGCTCCATTTCCTTCCCCAACGATTCGATACACCGGATAGGCATACCTTGACCAAGGATTCACCCGATCAACTAACCGACTGTTCCGCAAGTGATCGCGAGCAGTCGGTTAGAGGTTTTCTGCCTATCTTCTGAAAAAACCCCCAGAATATTGAGCGTTCAAGGCATGGAATCCGTGCTGTACCGGGCCAAAGAGGCAAAATCCGGACGGGCAACCCGATCCATCAAATAAGCTGAACGTCTCGCCCCTGGCTTTCTTAGCGTATTCAGATTATCGATCATGTCTGCGGCTCCCATAATCCCGATTCCATGGCCATAAAAGAAACCGTTCCCCACATACACAACGTTTTCTCCCATCCATTCGGGGGTTTCAGGATTATAATCAGGATTGTCGAAATACAATACATCTCCTGGCAGGATTACTGTTTTCGATAAATCCTGTGTGGTTAATCCCAGTCCCTCATCAAATTGACCGTCAAAAAGCAAAATCGCAGGAAATAACCGGTTGAACGATCGTGCACCAATCGATTGCAGCACCGCTCGATAATAAACAATAATAATTGCGGTTGAACACTCGAAAGCATATTCGGAACCATTCATAAAAATATCGAGAATGGCGTCGGAAGGCTTCACTCCATACCGGAGTTGAAAACCTCCAAAATCGGTCAGATGCCAATATGCCGGATTCGCTCGCGATCTTGAAAAGGAGGCAAACGAAGCACCGCTATCATTAAGCGCTTTGGCCGTTTCGACGATGTCGTTTCTTAGCTTTAATTCAAACTTCAGTTGATCCAGAGAATCGTATGAGAACACGTGTTGGCTCGCTGACATCCGTTCTACGATTTCCAGCTGTGTCTGGTTCAAACGCAGTTGATTCCGAATGGTTTCGCCATTGATCAATGATTGACCGATTTTTATCATACCCGTCATTCCTCCGCCGTTCATAATGCTTATGTATATGCGGAGGGGCATGAACCCGTTTCTTACAGTACATATGTGTGAGTACCAGTGCTTCCTTTCAAAAAAGAAAGAGGAGCTAAACTCGCTAGCTCCTCGCAAACTTGGCCAAGTCATTGATCCCAAGAACCACGCTCAACCGGACGTTTGCTTTTTCAACTTGCTGATTAGTACCATCAAGAGAAGTACAGCAGCAATTGCCATGAAAAGATACGTCATCCAGGTAAAAGCACCTTGATCACTACCTTCCTCACTCCCCTTCTCCATCACGGAGAAGGACAAGTTTTTCGATGGGACTCCATTGAATTTCAGCTCCCACACATCCCACGATTTCAGGTCGGATTGAACCTGCTGCGGCAGCGGAGGATGAAACTCGCCGGCGCTCCCACTCTTTTTCAAGGGGAGCGTAGCCGCAAAAGATGTATCTTTTGGCGCAATGACACGCAGTTGCAACATATCCAGTTGACGCCAGGAAGCTGCCGGCAGAAGGAGGTACTGATACGCCATTACGGTTTGCTTTTCATTCTTCTGTTGAATCCCGGCACTCTGAATATAATGAATGGTTCCGGTTATCTCTTGCTTGGCAGCTATGGTGAGCGGCAGTACCATCACTTTTTCGATTGTGTGCAAGTCGGCCGCTTTTTCCTCTACTTGCCCCGTAATCGGGTCCACTGCCAGCCATTTATCTGCCCCGTATTTCACCAGGTTCTCCCGATACTTGGCTTGATCGGTGATCTCCGTGAATCGTTTCAAGGTAATCGGCTTTCCATCGGTAAGCACCTGAAACTCTTTAATTGCATCAAAATTTTGATAGGGAAAGGTAACGGGAAGCGTAATCTTCTCATTCGAGGGATTATGGATGACATACTGAATATCGACGGTGGCTTTGCTCAAATCCGCTTGGGAAATCCACATTTGAACCTGATTTTCCTTTAACTCGGCAACGCTTTTCATGACGGGAATCAGCGTGGATGTGGGTTCCGGAAAAGAGGTTGCTGGATCAGCCGCTTGAGCGGACGGAGCAAGCAAACAAAAAACGAAGAAGAACAGAAATACCTTCTGCAGGAAACGCGATGTACACATAAAAATTCCTCCGAAGATCGCCGTTTTCGTTGCTCATTTCGAAAAATATTTTAATTTTGCCAACATGCTTGGTTTTATGGGAATGTGATTGATGATTGGTTCTGCGACGTCCGTACAAAAAACATCCTTCAGTTGATTCGAAGTACAATCGTTCTGCAGCGCTTTGCCTCTTGCCTCATCAAAAAAGCTGATGCCATAACGCCTGTTGCCTTGGCATACGTTGTTTTGGAGTGTTGGCGCAGCTTTTCCCCCCACCCAGATCCCGTCCTGCCCATTTTGCATGCAATCGTTATATCCGAGAAAAGCGCTTGCCGACAGAAGTACCTCAATGCCATGGTTGGTATTTTCCTGACAGAGATTCCCCTCTACGGGAAGAGTCGCGTGTTTGGAGATGACGATCCCCGTGTGATTTCCTGTACAAATGTTTCGCTGAACGGATGCGTTCGCGCTTGGCTGTGAGAGCGCGATAAAGATGCCCGCCCGCGCATTATCTGTACAAATATTGTTCTCAAGGATCGGGTCCGCCTGGTCTGTCAAAAGGATTCCGTTTTCCAGATTGTGTTCGCATTGATTATCCGTCAGGCTGCCCGTCGATTGATCCGCAAAATGGATTCCGTGCCTGTTTTGGTCGCAAAGATTTTGGATCAATGTGGGACTTGCTTCTCCTTTTATCCAAATCCCGATCGGTGAAAAATCCGCATGCCCGCTGCAGATGTTGTTTTCGATCAGCGGCTGGGCAAAATGATCGACGTAAATACCGGCTTCCCAGGAGTTGATACAGCGGTTTTCGAAAAGGACTGGGGTTGACGAGCCAAGCACTTGGATGGCTTTGGCGTAATAATCAAAAACCGATCGCATGAGCTTGCCGGTTGAGAACCCCTCAAACGCAACGCCAACATATTCGACATCTCCTTCCCCCCGAAACGAACAATCCGAAATGACGACATTCCCTTTCAAAACACGGATGGAGTATAGCAGCTCATCAGGCGAAATGTCTCTCGTGCTTTCCTCGTGGATGATGGTCACGCCCGTGATGCTGCCGCTATATTCATCGCTATCAATCAAAATCGCCGAATAGGAAGAGATCACCAGAAAAGTACGGTCACTTCCCGCTCCTTGCAAGGAAAGCGGCCGTGTCAGCACAATCGACTCTGGCAATTCGTATCTGCCCGGCTCGATGGTAATCACCGCTTCGCGGGGAGCCTCCGAAATGGCTCGCACGATTTCCTCAACCGTCGAACACCGGAAGTCGTTGCGGTTTTCGGGCGGGACAGGCGTATCGTCAATCTTGGTGATCGTATCTGGAAAGTTCGGCAGCGGGTTATCCGAAAGCGGTTCATGCTCGATGTTTTCATGCTGTTCCGCTTCGTTGCCTGCTTCTGCCCAGCGCTCGGCCCAAAGCGCGGCGCCAAAGGAAACAACCAAGTCGCGGTCGGCGTCCTGCTTGACTTTTGTTCCTACGGTTTGTTCCACCATCGTGACGACATAAGGAATGCGCGTACTGCCTCCGACAAGCAAAACCCGATCAATTTCCGCCATCGTCAGCCCGGCATTTCGAACCACCTCTTTGATCTTGTTGCAGGAATTCTGGATGTCTTTGCTGATCAATTTTTCAAAAGCGGCGCGGGTCAATTTGTATTCGATCGGTGCGTTCGTTGCATTGGTTGTGATATAGGCCGTGCCGATCACATCTTCACTTAATTGTATTTTCACGTCCAATGCGGCTTCCTGGATCTTATCTTTGATGAACTGAAGAATTTTTTTGTCATATTCCTGGCCGCCCTGTTTTAATCGGGCGATTTCATCTGACAGCTCTTTGGTTTCCATGATGATGTGCCGTTCAATCTCGTCATCGAAATACTTGCCACCGCAATTCGCAATTCCTTTCGATGGCGTCAGAAGCGAAAATCCTTCCTCCGCTTTTTCGATCAGGGCAACATCAAACGTCCCCCCACCCAGGTCATATACCAAAATTTTTGTCCCAATCTCGATTTTCTCTTTGCTCGCGTAATAAATCGCTGCGGCAGTAGGTTCGTCCAGCAGATCAACCCGGACAAATCCAGCATTGAAAGCCGCTTCCTTCAGCGCGTCGCGGTATTTTTCACTAAAATTGGCAGGATAGGTAATAACGGCATGATCGATTCTTTCCACATCCAGACGTTTCATCGCCTGTTTTTTTACATGCAGGAGAATTTCCTTTGCCAAATCCTTGGGGTGATAAAAGTACCTGCCTTGGATCGAGTACGGAATGTTATCAATCAAGTCGTTTTTAAAATGCTCTTTAAACCGGCTGGGGTCCGACTTTCTTTTGTTGTCAGCCACTTGTCCGACAAGCACCTTATGCTCGTCAACAAATACGCAGGTGGGCATCGAGAATTTGTCGCCTTTCCCGATTCCCGTGCTCAGATCGATCGCCACAGGCTTTCCATTCTCAATGAAGGCTGCACTTGTAAAACACGTGCCAAAATCAATCCCTATTCTCGCCATCGCTTCACCATTCACCCTCCATCGTCGAACCCGGAAGTTTGGAAGCCGCTTACACTGCTTAAGTGAAAGTACATAATTTCATACGAACGGGCTATTACGCGCGCTGCCTGAATCTCATATCGATTGGAGAAGATGTCATCCGTTTTTTTGATCCATCGCATGGACTTCTCGTGAGCGATTCGGGCCAGGCTCAAGATCGACAATCCTTCCTCCACGCCCAATCTGGCTTCACAATGACTTCCATACTCTCCGGTTATCTCAAGCAGCTCTCTGCTTTCTTCCTCGCTCACATGCAAGTGGCCTTGATAAAAGAACTGCAGGACTTCCATCTCTTGAAAGATGTGCTCCCGTGCGACGATTTCATCGCATCGATTGATGATATGATCCATCTTTTGCTTGATATCCTGGTGATTGCGATAGGTGATGGATGCAGACAGACAAAGTGATTTGATCCGGCTTAATGCATATTGAAATTTAATCATGAACGATCGGTTTCCAAAATGCTGCCGAATCTTCTGGCTTAACGCCGGGATTCCGCTCTGCCTGCTCACATGTCTCGCCAGCTCAACCGGTGCGGTGATCCCCTCCCTGACAGCCTGAATGGCCACATAGACTCCGTAAAAGCCTAACGTATCATACAGCCGGGTTCGTTCTTCGGGTGTCACCTGTACATGCGGAAATGCAAAATCACAAAAGAAGTGAACACCTTTAAACATCCTGCCCAAGGTGGCCTCGTCAAGCCGGGACAGCCTGTACAGCACCTCCATGTGTTCCTCAGTCAAGCTGCGGCAGTTTTCCGCCATCTTGGCGCTAATCGGCACAATCTCATAAAGCAGGCTGCGGATCTCCTCATGGTTTGTGTATCGATCGGCAATTTTCTTTCCTTCCTGCATGGGGGCCGGAACCTGTTTCCCCCAGTACATATCCACTTTGGTCAAAACTCCGATGGCATTGATCGGCGAGGCATGGGAGAACAGCGGATTGCGGAACATCTCCAGCATCTTGTTTTCATCGTCAGATATTCCCCGCTGAAAAGCGTAGATGATGGCATCCGCCTTCGACCCTTCCGACGTCGTTCGGTCCGCTAATTCATTCACCGGCAGCCCGATGAATTCACGGGTATTTTCCGCATCGTCCTGATGAGTCGATTTCAGCCCGGGTGTATCAATGAACTCGATCTGTTTCAAAATCGGACTGGGGTATTTATAAATGACATACTCGACGTTTTTTATCTCGGGATTGGCGTGGTTATGTGTCGTCCATTCATTCAACAGGGAAACATCTTCTTTGATCATCCTGCTGTCCTTTAGACAAATCATCAATTCCGGCCTCTCACCGTACTTGTACCAGGTCACATTGAAAGTGGTCTCGTTTTCGCCTGTTTTCAGAAGCTTCTCACCCATCAACGCGTTCAGCAGGGTCGTTTTTCCCGCTTTGATCACGCCTACGACAGCGACGCGCAACGGCTCTTTTAACCTGGCCTTAACTGCCTGCAATTCTTCCTGAATCGACTGCAGCTCCTTGTAATTCGAAAGGATGTTGATGACGTCGGTTACCAGCAAATCAGCGGTATGAATGATTGTCATGACGATTTTTGCACTTCCTTTAGAACCGCAATCAGCTCTTTATCGATCTCCGCAATCACTTTCCCTTTGTTTTCCATTTCCGTTTTCATTTTGGCAAATTCCACCGAATTCAGATTCAGCCGAATCTCCAGTTCCTTACTGCGCTGATCGCATTCCTCGATTTTGGATTTGAGTTTTTTTTCAATGGTCTCCCTGATTTCCTTCTGAATTTTATAGAGCGTTTTATCCAGCCGCATGTTTAACGTGGTACGCGCCTCTCGAATGATCTCTTTGCATTCGTTGAGCAGTTCCACCGTTTTCACTTTATCCCGGGATAAAAACACAATCGCTCCGCCGACGGCCAGTGCGACCATGCCAATCCCGCTCGCAACCGCACCACCCAAAACAGTGGAAATAAGCCCTCCTGAGATCGACCCAAGCGAGGAGAACGTAATGATGCCTGAAAAATGCCTGACATAGCTCATCGTTTTGTCGATGGCAGACTTACGCTCAAATTGCCCGACCGCGACGGCATCCACATCGATCTGTTCAAACAGGCCGTCCTCCTCCTGGACCATGCTGTCGATCGCGTATTCCGTTTGCAGATAGCGAAACATCTCCGCAACAAAG
This sequence comes from Brevibacillus fluminis, assembly GCF_052072235.1. Taxonomy (GTDB): domain Bacteria; phylum Bacillota; class Bacilli; order Brevibacillales; family Brevibacillaceae; genus Brevibacillus_D; species Brevibacillus_D fluminis_A. The sequence goes on from NZ_CM125436.1 coordinate 5,349,923, forward strand.
CCATCGACCAGATGATCAATTTCTGTAGAAATGATAAACAGTTCATTGTTGAGGTATTGATTCACCCCGTTGGTGTCTTTGTAAAAGTTTTTATCTTTCATTTTTGCTTCAATTTTTTTGCTCAACTGCTTCATCCGATCTTCAAGCAGCTCTTTCGCGCCAAACCTTAACTCCGTATGCGCCTCGGACAGTTTGTTGACCCAAGCCGTGCGCTGTAGTTTTCCCTTTCTGGCTTTTTCCTCCTGGATCTGTGCCAATATCGCTTCTTTCGGGTTCAAATCATGTAACGACTTTTGATCTTGAAAAAATGGTTTTTGAAAATTCTCCTGAAGAATTTTCCGCGTTTCCATGATTGGCCCTGCGACTTTTTGGCTTGCCACCTTGCTTTGCAGCTCCTGAAAGAGAAGCTGTTCAAGGTATTCAAAGTTGCTGAAGCTGAGGCTATCGATGTCCTGATTCTCCACGTAATCCCATTTGTAGTGGGAGGAAACCGGGATAAAGGTCGTGCTCTCCGCTAATTCGGGAAGGAGCTGGCGGAGTTTTTTTTGATTTTCTTGCACGATCTCCTTCCATCCGCGAATGAGATCAATTTTCGTCATCACAAAATACAGATGTTTGCTGATGCGGTAGGCGGTTTCGATAATCTCCAATTCCGAGGTGGTAAATGGTGAGGTTGCATCGCTGACAAACAGGATAATATCGGCTTTTGCCAAATATTTCAGGGTGATTTCGGAATGGGATTTGTTCAAAGCACCGAGCCCGGGGGTGTCCACGATGATCATCTCTGTGTCCTGCAGCTGCTTGTTATTCGTCATGATGTCAACCAGTTGAACCTGTTTGACATTGTCCTGGTTTTCTTGCTCCGTTACATAACGGGAAACCTCCTCTTTCTTTATCGTTTTCGTTTCCTGATTGGTGAAGTACACGGTTGCGTCATTGGTGGCGCCGTACTGGATTTGTGACACAATGCTGGTGGTAATATCCGTATTGACTGGACAGATTTCCTCGCCAAGCAGCGCATTGATGAAGCTGGATTTCCCCCGTTTGAATTCTCCAAGAATGACGGTGACCGTTTTGATTCCGGCAGAACCAAGAGAGTGAATGTACCGTTGAAGCTCCTCCACCTCCGTCACGGCCTGCGTTTTTCCTTCCTTCACGGCTAATTTGTTTATTTTCTCTAATACGGCATGACAAGTGGATAAAATGTCACTGCTGTTTTTCATGGAAACCTCCTGACCTCTGGCTCAATCTAAAAATCGAGTGGGAGTTTCCTTCTCCTTTCGCTGATCCATGAAAGGCGCACTCCACACTCGATTTCTTTCATTAGTTGGTCGGAATCTTTAACTCTTCGCCTGCGATGATCAGATCAGGATTCTCAATGTCATTTAGTTCAACCAATTCTTCTATACTCGTATTGAAGCGTATCGCCAAATCCCAAAGTGTATCGCCTGGCTGGATGGTATACGACTCATATTGAACGTCAACGGCTGTTGATTGCACGTCTTCCGTCGGTGTGGAAATCAGACTGATAAAGTCAAAGGCAGTACCATCAGGCGCCGGACCTGTCACCAGCATGGAATAGCCGGAGTCAGCCCACGCCTCTTCCAATAATCCCAATGGCAGCGTCCATGCCTGCCCATCCGGTTGTCCTGGATCATTTACGATGGCGATCGGATTATTCGGGTCAGACGTATCGATGCCAATGAGCTGGATGGCATGATCCGCCTGATTTTCCATGAGGCCACCGCCTTCCATGGGATACCAGATTTCATCAGAATCTACGGCCAAGACGATCTTGTTGCCATTTTCCAAATTCTCGATCAACGTATCAATGTTGCCCTGCTCGACATGAGAGGGGATTCCATACAAGTCGAGCAGCTTCGTGGCATCTTCCAGGGTCATACCCGACCAGGTGCCGTCGTTATTGTACGCGATCAATCCATTCGCTTCGGCAACCGCGACAAACTCAGCCTCCGGAATGTCATAGCCGACAAACTGATCCGCAATACCGATGAGTGAATACGGCACGCATAACCCGTCCGCAGGCTGAGAATGGTATTCCTCAATATCAATGTCGAGTGCCGAGTTGTGTGCTGTATCGTCAAACGCACCCAACGTATCTTGCGCAAGTTCTTCCACCACAGGTTGATGAACCTCGTGTACCTCTTCTGTCACATTTGTGTCATGCGCCAAGTGATCATTTTCACCGTCGCCATCCGTCAGAAACCAATCCATACCAATCCCTCTCTTCCCTATGGTTTTTCATTCACAAGGCAAATAAGCATTCACGCATTTTTCTGCTTCATTTTTGCGAGAATGTGAATGACGATGGATGTAATCACATAGAAACTGCCGCCGAAAAAGATCGTGAGGAAAAATGTAGCGATGATGCCGTAAGAACCGATCCACGTACTTCGCGAAAAGATCGGAACCGCGAAAATAAGCAGAAGGATGAACTGAATGACCGCAGCCGTAACGGCTGCACTCGTGGCGATTGGACCTATCAACCAATGTAACCACCATTTTTTCGTGCGATGAAACTGGATTGCCAGAAAAATGGTTATGACCGCACCAATCAGGGTGATGAGCAGAAGCACGATGCTATCATAAAATTCTCTCGAAGCAATATTCCAAAGCAGCCCTTCCCGCGTCATGATCGAAAACGCCAGATTCACCTTGGGCAGTGAGGGAAAATCACCTTCCCAACGATTTTTCTGATCGGCTCCAGCCATTTGTTCAAAAGGAAGATTTGCGGCGAAAAATACATCTTGAGGGGTGATGATGGTGACATGCAGATGCTGGAACATCTTCCAGGCAGATGCGGGCAGCAAATAGTATTGATACAGCTTCACCGGATTCATGTAGAGGACATTATCCGTTCCAGCCATTTGCTGATAGTGAATGCGCACGTCTTTTTCCTGCAATGCTTCAAACGTCAGCGGAAACACGACCAATTGGACATCGTACGAACCATCATGACCCCAGTCATCGTTGATGTCGCCTGTTACAGGGTCAACCATGATCGTTTTTTCCGCCGCAAATGTTTGTAAAAACCGCTCATACCGCTTCCTGTCCTCGATCCGCACGAGACTTTGCGGCTCCAGGTTCTTCCCGTCGACCGTCACCTGAAACGGATTCGCTGAAGAATGGCCGGAGTACGGAAAGGCGACCTGGGTCGTGATGTTTTTCGACAAAGGGTTGAAAAACGTGTAGTGCACATCCACGTTTGCTTTATAAAAATCATCATCTTCAATGGAAAACGTGAGCTGTTCATCTTTCACGACAATTTCGGTATTCATGATCGGGAATAACGGAGTGTTCAGACTGGGGCTGTAAACCGGAGCACTATTGGCATCCGCATGATCAGGAAAGAGGACAACGAGCGAGAAAAGGAACCCCACCCAGGGTAAGTAACGTTTGAATTTTCCAAACATTTAGGCCGGCATTCCTGCAAGGGTAGTCAGGGTGCTCCAGAGCAGCCAAAGAACGATGACCAGAATCAAGGCCCCCTTACTCGTACCGCCTGCTTGCATCAGCTTCATTTTTCTCATGTCGGGGTTATCCGTACTGAGCATGGTCTGTTGGATTTTTTGTTTCGCATGCTTGTAATAATAGGCGTTTCCGAATAGACCGCCAATAATGGCTCCTGCCAAACCGGTGATTCCGAACGTGATGGAAGAGACGATGCTTTGCACAATAAAAAAGATAAATGCCTGCAGATACATTTTCCGGTAGGCAAACCACATCGGAGCAAAGAAAAAGGCAACCCAATTCCATCCGCTGCGTTTCTCCGGCTGCAAAGACGTCATCCACTTCTGAAGATAATAGGCTTGGTTATTTCCTACAAATACGATGAGATCATCCTGGGAAATCTCTGTTCCCTGCCGGGTCTCTCCATGACTGTGAACCACTGCTGTTACCTGATTTGCCAATTGGGTCCCGCATTTTTCACAATATTTGTCCTGCGGCTGCACGCTTGCTCCACACGTCTGACAGAACTTGCTGTTTGACTTCACCGTTCTCCCCGATGTCTGGCCGCTTGCACTCACCACCTGCAACGGCGAACGGCAAGCTTGGCAAAAATTCGCATGATCCGCATTGGATGTTCCACACTTTGAACATGCCTTCATCCTTGACCTCCTCCATAAAAGATAGTTCTTCGGTCCTGATACTTTATTAATACTCAAAATCGTTGTCCACATTCTTTGCAAAATTGGCTAAACGCCAGATTTTTTGTCCGACATCGGTGACAGGCTTTAACCACACGAGTTTCCGGCATTTTTGTGGTTGAAAGGTACTGCTCAATCATCGTATGCAAAGGGCTGTCTTTTCGGCTGTGCAGAAGAAAATTAGGTTCCAGCCGGTTCGCCAGCATGGTTAGCTGCTGGACGATGATGTCCGCCCGAGCTGGCCTTGCGGATGGATTCGGCTGTGTCATCCAGTGAATCAGATCATCCACTTGCGCAGGAATTGCCGGATTCTTCGCACGCAATCTGCCCACTTCCCCATTCCACTCCTGCGTCGGGTCTTTTCCGGTAAGCAGATGGTGGATGGTCATGCCGAGCGAATAAATGTCCGAGCGCTCATCGCAAAACCCCTTCAACTGTTCCGGTGGCGCATAGCCGATCGTACCGATGATGCCGGAATGCCCCCGTTGATTTTGGGATTTGGATATGCCGAAATCAACAAGCTTCAATTGTCCCTCGGTATCGATGATGATGTTCGCCGGCTTAATATCACGGTGAATGACAACCGGGACTCTGGTATGAATATAGTCCAAAATCAAGGCCAATCTGTACATATATTCCATGGCATGATCGACCTGAAAGGCTTCCCCGTACTTCTCCATATATAACTGCAGCGCTTTTTTCAAGTCCAAACCGTTCACATACTCCATTACTAGATAGTGGCGCTGCTGATCGTGAAAGCGGTCAATGACATATGGAATGCCAGGGTGTCTGAGCAATCCCAGTGTATCCGCCTCCAGGTGGAATCGTTGAATGGCTTCCTGAATGTCACTTTCCCGAGAGGATGGGCACAGCATTTCTTTCATCACACACAATTTTGCCGAGAATCGCAGGTCTTGGACGAGGTAAACAGCCCCCATCCCGCCACGGCCAATCTCATTCAAGAGGAGGTATCGATCTTGCAAAAGAGGAAGCTTGCCTTGGTTTCGTAAAGGACTGCCGCAGTTTTTACAAAATTTCGCTTCATGGTTACAGGGCTTTCCGCAAGTATGACAATACACGAACCTCTCCCCATTCGATTTTGATCATGAATCCCGTTAGAATAACGTATTTCTCTGCAAACGGCCTTATGAAAAAAGAGGGTGCAGCTGTCGGGTTGCAAAGCAAAAAAACAGTTATCACAGAGGATAGCCTGTGATAACTGTTCGTATTTCAAGGGAGTAGATAGTGCGGTGGAATATGATGCTGCTCGATCTTTTATCGCGAACGGTTGGTCAAAAAATTTGCTGCCGATCTTCAACGTTTTCTAGGCAATCATCGAAGCGCGATAGGCCGTGGGATCATTGGCCGCTATCTCTTTTTTTGGTTAGAAGGTCCCAATAAAATGTAAAGAAGCTGCGGGAAACCGTTTGGCTTTTGGTTCACCATCTTCTTTCGTTACCCCCCGTAGTGTAGCTTCATCAATTCATCCTTAAAGGCAGACCTGTTGGGATACTTTCCAAGAAGCGTGTTTGCAATTTCTACCGCCTCCACTTTTCCGCCTGCTTTCTCCAGCAATCGAATGATTCGGCATACATTCCAATATTGTTTCCGATTGCTTGCTTGCTCTGCTTTTGCTGCAATAAAAGCTCCAAACAATTCCTTTACTTGCTCCGGAAATTGCTCCATTAAATAAGGATAGTATTCTTCGATCCTGTCCGGCCTTTTCGCGACATACTCCAGAAGCAGCTCCGTATCATGCTCTTCCAAAAGAATTCGCGTGTAGACGTCATCGTTCCATCCACCCTTTTTCGCAAGACTTTGCATTAATTTCTTGTAAACAGGCGGCCAATCTACCGGAGAATACGTGTCCTTTATCTTTTGATAGCATGGATATTCTCCGTCCAGTACGAGTTCCTCACCTAGTTCACGAAGCTGTTCGATCTGCCCGGAACGTTGATAAGCTTCAAACCGATATTTTTTCCATTGTTTAACCAGCCCGGGCAACCCTTTCGCTTCATCCGATTTTTCCCCTGCTTCAGCTAACTGAATGACCTCCGTGAAGTTCCCACTGTTTAATGCATGCTGTATGGCCATTTCCCTAAACTCCGAAAAGTGGAGCTGATCGTACAAATATTCACTCGCCCGCTTCTCTCCCGCGTTTTCTTGCATGTGCCGGTAACGCATCAAAGCGATTTGCTCTGCGAAATAATTTTTGTCCCAACTACTCCCCTTTTGTTCCTTGCTCATCCGGGAAGCATGCTCATCCCATTCCTTTCGCAGATCACTGTTCGTCGCCACATTGGAGGCATGTCCCAGTAATGCCAACTGAAAATCCGGCCATCCGTCAAATCGGGATTGTTTCGATTCCTCCAACAGCAAGTGGAACAAAGTCTTATGATCTGCTTGAGGGATGAACTCACTGGCCGACGTCAATTCATGAATTCGCTCCAAGCTTTCATCAATGATAAAACCGACAATTCCTCCCGAGTCATCCGCCATTTGAACCATATCCACCATTTCTTCCAAGATACAGAGGTTGATTCTCACTGCCCCAATCCAATCGGTATTCTCTGCAGCTTCCCGTGCCTTTTCCGCCACCAGTTCCGCACCTTTAACGGCACCTGTAACATTCCTCCAGCTGATAAATCCATGTTTGTCAGCGTAGCTCTTCATGTGCGAACGAATCAGTTTCCTGTACTCTCCCAAAACATTTTTTCCTCCGGCTCTGGAAACTTTACACTTGATTCGCTGCTCCACAGACTCATCATCAGATGCGAGGGAAAGAATGATGTCAATCAGGCTTTTTTTGTTCTCGGCCTCCAGCAGTTTCCTCAAATTTTTGTGCTGACTCATCGGCAACTCACTTTTCTTGGATGTTGCAAGCCCTGCCTTGTCATCACGAAGCCTGAGTAAAACCGCAGCCTGATGTTTGCAAACCGGCCCATAATCATACGGACAATCGCATTCCGTGGAAAGGACGGTTCCATCGTTGGTCAACTCTACATAAACCTCATATCGTTCGCTACCTTGAACCTCTGCCCGAAAAACCAAATCGCCTGTTTCCTCAATCGACAGGACATGTCCGCCGAAGATGTACTCCTGCCCTCGTTCCAATATGACAGGATCTATGAAGTTGTTAAGATTGCTGAGCTTCATGATTGTTCACTTCTCCCAGACATGTTTTTTTGCGTTTTACATAATGCGTAGAGTAACGCCGTTTCCTCTACAAGTTTGGGTGAGATCTTCTCCATCTTCAAGAGCAACTCCAACGGACTCACGTATCCATTTTCCAAAATCAACTGATGCACCGAATGTCTAACCTTGTTCTGCAATTCTTGTCAAGCGCTCCTTTCTTTATACCCACTCAAGGGCAGTTGCTGTTATATGCCTCGACAAGTTGCTCATATGACAAGCCGAACCGTTCCAACCAATCTTTAATTTCCTCTTCGGCATAATCTCCTCATCGTCCCAATCGATTCCGGGCTCTCCCGTATAGGCTTCATCCATTTCCAGAATTACTTGTCCGGTCTGTACATCTAAGTAGTACCGATGCTCATCGCTGTTATCTAAATAGGTCTACAAGTTCATCCATTAATGGCATGTCAACCGTTCCCCGCTGATGATCATGATCACTTATTTTAGCAAACGTAATAGAAAAACACCGCTCTTATGCGGTGTAAAAAGAATAATGATGTGTATAGTGGAGGCGCGTCGTGGCAGTTCAATTCATAATCCACAGTGTCATGGTAAGAAGACCTCCTTATTTCAAAGGAGGTCTTCCAGGCTTTCCCCTAGATCAATCCTGTACATAGCAAATGCTATGGGATCAATGTAATCATATTGTATGCAGTAAACCATGAAATATGACAAAAGAGCAACTATGATAGTTGCTCTTTTGGGATCAATTAAGGTGTACGTGATCGTTCACGGGATCAATGCTTTCACTTTGAATTATTGCACGAAAAAAAGTCTCTGTCAAGTAACGTTGTGTCTTGTGGTAAATAACATCCTGATCGCATCATCAATCTTCACTATATCCTGATTACTTACGGAAGCTACCCTTCCTTTTGCTCGTAGCGGATAGGTGATTCTCCTCAAACTTATCGTTCGAATTTGTTCAATAAGCACTGTGTTATTAAAATGTTCCAGATCAATATGGAAAAAGTACTCATCATTTAAACGTTGAGTAGTAAGTGGCACAACAACTGCGATCGGGGCTTCTTTTGTGCTCCATAGAAGGACAACCGGACGATGCTTATTTTCTTCGCTTCCGATGTTTTCTCCTAATTCCGCCCAATAAATTCCCTTTCGAAAAATCGGAAATTGAAAGGCAGGCTCCGAACCGAATGCTAAGTCAGCTTTTTGCTTCATCCACTTAACAAATTTCACTATTTTTTCACGATCTGTTTGAATCGTTAGGAAATCTTTTAACTCACTCCATACTTTCTCAATATCCTCTTCTTGTGATCCCTGCAACAATCCCTACACCTGCCCCCCATTAGCATCTACCCAATCTTGCATCAGTTCTTCGACAAAAACTTCTTGGTGAATTTTCACACCAAGCAAGAGCATATTGGAACAAAGTCGGTCATCCCAATCTACCCTCATATTTTGCAGTTGCTCTTTCTCCTTCACCGACAAAGGCAATCCGTATTCTGTATGCCTCTCGTAATCTGCAAAACGCATCCGCCATGGCACAAAATACTTTGCATATCGCCGAGCAAGCCCTTGTGCAATCGCAACTCCTTTTACATCAAAATCTCCGGAATAGTAAAGCCATAAGTTACTTTGGTCTCTTGCCTCCAAGCAGCGGTCTATAAACCGAATGGTTGCCGCACTTGGCTGCCCATTTAAACATAGTAAAATCGGAAGAGTGTCGTAGATGGTACGGTTATTTCGCTTCTCACGTTGCAACGTTCCATCCAGCAATGTTGCAAACACCGAGGGGTTCTCCACCACATACAACCCGGAAAATTTCGGCATAACAGGCAATCTCTCTACTTGTCGCAGTGTCATTACGAGTTCTTCTTTCCTTCCGGTCAAGTGGGGCGCAAAAAGCATGACCTGGGAAGAGATATCATCGTCAGCAATGTTTGCGAAGCGATACGTTTTCCGGATTTCCAAGCTTCTAACCGGATCAGCCGCATCATTCTCGCCGAACCCGCTATTCAATTCCAACGTATCAAGTGAGTCACTTGACTTGTCATCCGGTTTCCGTGAAAAAATCTCCTGAAGACCGTACCACAGCAACCGACCGGCAGGATTCTTGATATCGAACGCGTGTGCATTTTTAGCAACCTTTGCAGCCAGAACGGGGAGGCGGATCACCATCTCAGGGGCTTCACATTCAACCTGTGCATCCTTTGTTTGCTTCAACTCCCAGACACGACAAAGTGCTACCAAGCAGTAAACAAGTTGCTGGTGTGCTTCCTCCGCATTTTGCACATGCATTTTTCGCAAAATCCGGCTTCCTGGTGCCGCCCCTTTCCGTAACGATTCCATCCATTCAACAATTTGGACCGGTAACTGCCCACCTCCCACTGCCTGCAGCGCCTCATCGATAAAGAGGTTCCAATTTTGCTCTGCTTGTTGTTCCTCTTCCGCACGGGTCAACACTTCTTGACCGTCCAGACAGGCAAGCAATTCTCGAATCGTGATTTCATAACCACTTTGCTGTAAAAGGGTATCCAATCTCTTCATCGAGAATTTCAAATCTTCCCCTGGCTTCCAAAGTCCCTCCAGCAATCCTGTAAGCGATTCACTTTCTTCGGCAGATAGCTGCGGGAGCCGAACGAATCCGGACACATTACGCCGGCGATATGTGTCTCGAACAGCATCGATAAATCGTATAAGCCCCGGTTCGGAAAAAAATGCCCGAATCTCATTCTTTTGTTTTTCGTCCATAGCCACTACTCCTCACTCGTAGCAGCCGATTCATCGTTCTGTAATAGCTCGATCCTTTTCCCATTCCAGCGATAGCGGAACAGCGTGACAAAGTCGGCATCATTGGGCCGATAGATTTCTACCACAGACAAGCTCGGAACCGTATCATAGCACCCCCAAAGCACCTGTGAGGTCATCATATAGTCGAAATCCATTTCGGTCAGAAGCTTGAACAAGTCACGGATGTTTTCTTCGTCAACACCGGCAAACGCCTCGTCGAGAGAGATGATTTTGGGCGCTTCCGGGCTGGCGTCCGCGTATCGGGAATAAGTTGCGGCAAACAGCGGGATGTACATGGACATTGCTTTTTCGCCACCGCTCATTACGTTAAATTTTGAATCGGTTAACTCTTTGTATCCTGTTTCCCCGCCTTTTTTGTACCGGAGATTAAACTGGAACCACGTCCTGTAATCCAGGATCTCGTAGATGTGTTTACGAAGCGACTCCCGCTCTTCTTGCGCTCCCTGCTTTGCCCATTGGATCCGCGAGCGGAAATGCTGGATCATTCGTTCAACCTCGTCTTCCCGCAGCAGCCGCGCATCCCTGCGCAAAAGCTCCACCAATTGTTCGGCGTTCATCTCCTTCTCTGACTGAGCGGCTTTGGGGACCCATTGCAGCTGCAATTTCAAGCCGCTTGAGGTGTTGCGCTCTGCCATCAGCCGATTCATTTCCTTGATCCATTGTTCGGCACGCATAATGCGCTGGCGAACCGTCTTGCCTACACTGCGCAAGATAATTTCTTCATAGAGCTGCCTGTCCTTTTCATCCAGTAAATCGGACTGCTCCGTAATCAACGCATTGATCTCCCCCAACAGGGCAGATGGTGTTTGCGGCCGCAATCGATCGCGCATAGATAAAACCGTTATCCGCCCTGTCTTGTCATTCACCATGGCTTCCAGTACGTAATCCATCAATAAATGGCGGACTGTATTGAACTGATCAAATAGCGAAGAAGTCACACTTTCACGGTTTCTACCTGCCGAGGAAGGCTGCAGTTCATGAAAGATAGTTTTGCAAAGCCGGAAAACATCAATTTTGTCCTGTCCCGCTCCGGATAAATCCGTCCAATCCGTTACGAGACCTAAAGAAATTTCCCCGTTCCACCGTCGTAAAGCTTCATCTACGGCCTGTTGATGTTCGTCGAATCGGCCCATTCTTGTTTCGAGCCGCTCCGCTAGCCGCGCCTGTTCGGCTTCATCCTTTCTTATGCATTCGTTTTCATCAGTGATCCGTCGTACCAAATCACGTTTTTCTTTGTCTAACTGGGAGATGCGCTCATACAGATCGTGAATGCCCAATTCCTGCATGTGGCGACGCAGGCTCTCGACCTTTACTTTCAAAGAGTGATATTTCTCCTCCAACTCATCCACCTGTTCAGATTCAATTTCAAGTTCCGCCAAAAGTTCCTCTGTCTCTTCTTGAAACCTCCGAATGGATTCAGAATGCCTTCCTATACTCTTTCCACTCTCCATGCAATTCGGAAATGCCGTTCAAATAATGCTGAATCGTTTCTCTTGCTGCTTGCAATTCTCTCAGGTTTTTGAGGCGTGACCATTGCTCCGTGCTCACTTCCAACTCGATTTTCAACTGCTGCCATTGATTGTTCTTTTCCCGCACGCGATCGGCCATCCGTTGGACCTGGGTCATTACAGCACTGAATCGGTGCACGGCTTCCGATAGCACATTCAATCGTTCTTGAAGCTGCTTGTCATTTGGGAACGACTTCACATCTTCATCTACCTGAGCAATCGCCCTTTGGATTTCGCTTACTTGCTTTGTCATTTCCCCCAGTTGTTGCTCACATGCCTCTATCTCTACCTGCAATCGTTCAATCTCGGACATTTTGAAGCGGCGCCGGGCCTCCTTACCAATAAAACGGGCTGGTTGGGTATCGGTTACACATCCGCGAACCGGCCCCAATTGAAAGAAGGAAGAACCGATCCAGATCGACGTTGCGTCCAACTCTTCAAATGGCGGGGTGTCTTCTGTTTCTCTCCAGGCAAACGACCGCAGTACCGCATCGATCATCGCTTCATCCAGGCCGCTTTCCGGCGAGGGGACAGGCTTTAGCACATCAGCGAGGGTGTATCCCCACTCTACTGGTGAGGGAACAACCCATACCTCTTCCCCTTCATCGACTCTACCAAGGCAACCATCCGGTGCTACCCATGCGTCAAGAAGACCGCATGCACCGAGCACACCTTCGATGCGTGCCCGCTCCTCCTCGGTCCAGTGATCCAGGAAATCGCAAACGTCATACAACGGAGCCCCTCCCCTTGCCCCCCGGTTTATACGAGCGGATGTTCGTTGGCCGTTTCGTACCGGCTCCGGCTCACGGCTCTCCTTCCACGCCTGCTGCTCTCGCTTGAACGTGGCCCGCTCTTCTTCAATTCGCTGTATGTCGTGGCGAAGCTGCCATTCCTGTTCCTTCCATTGTCTCCGAACCTCTTCCGCTGCTTCGATGGCAGGCTGCTTCACATCGGCGAAATTCCGGTTTTCCACGGAAATAGCGGAAACCGCCTGCAAAATTCGTTGAAACTTCCCTTCTTCTACAGAAAGTCCTTTTACACGCTGTTTCCACTGAACAATCTCCTCTTTCAGGTGCTGCAGAGCCGCTTCTGTCTGCTTTTCAGATTCAACCTTCGCCAGTTCGGCTACGTCCCTTTCCTGCCGGATGGCTCCCAGTTCCTTCTCCAATTCCTGCAGGCTGTTCCATGCATCCCGCTCGGCCTGGGCTATCTTCCGTGCATATTCGATAGCATCGCGGTGGCGGGCCACATCCTTTTTCCATTCCAGAACAAACCCGTCTTCATCAGGCGGATGCTGGTACCAATAGCGATGGTAGATATCATGCTCGGAAAATTCCATCTCCCTTGCCAAACTCTCAAGCTCCAGCAACTGATCTTCCTGGGCGCGCAGGTGCTCCAACTTCAGACCTTCATTTCGCTCCAATGCCGATTGTATTCGATCTTTGCGCAGCATTAGTGCATCAATGCGTGCGCGCGATTTATCCAAATACTGACCGGTTTCGGCAAAATTCCTTTCCAACGCTTGCAATTCTTTCTGCTTTTCCACCGCTTCATGCCGATTCAGGACATCGAGGTCGGCGTCCACTTCTTGCAACCGTCCGCGATATCCTTGCAAACGCTCATGGGATTTCGCCAATTTCTGTCCCATTTCGTTGCATTGAGACTGAACCTTTTCTACTTCCTTCGCTTCTTCGTCCGCTTTTGCTTTGGCATCGAGCACTTCTTCTGATGCTTGATAGAGGAGAACCCGATTATAGCGGTCATACGATTTTTCCAGCTTTTCCAGCTCGCTTTGATGCAGCTTCAGCTCATCCAAACGATCCGCAATCTGGTCCATATCTTCCAAGACTTCGGAAAGCGGTCGCAGATCATCTTCCTGAAGCGGCGGGAGCGCTTCCGTCAAAATGTGATAAATCGCCGATGGTTTGAAATCCTTGGACAACTTCGGGCTGCGAAGCTGGATGATCAAATTCATCAAATCGGTAAATGCCTCGCTGTCATAAAACCCAAACAACGCTTTGTTCACCAGGTCGCGGTACGCTTTTTGCTCCTGTACCACTTGCCCCCCAGCGGCGATCTTGTTTTCGAGTTCCCGGCGATCCAGAGGATACTTTCCTTTCCCCTCCAACCAGGCAATCCGGTCATACAACCAGAAGTCCTGGTTCACCCGGCGCCCATCATCCAGCAAAAATCCCCAGAAACTAACCTGGGATGCCCCTCTGCGAGCACGCAGCCCGATGCCGATCGTTTTGTATAGGCCTTTTTGGGGATGGTGGAATTCCATCCATAAATACCCGATCCGGTTCGAATGCTCCCCGTCTTCCCCAAGCAAATAATATTCAATGCGGCGATCCCTTGAACCAAACGGGTCCAACCTCTGCGGCCGCTTGTCGCCATCCAGCACCAGCGGAAGGAAGCTTTGCATCGTCACGGATTTTCCGGCGCCGTTTGTCCCCCGCAGGATGAGACGACCTTCCTCCAGCGAGATTTCTTCGTCATCGTACACCCAAAAATTGAAGATGCCTGCCCGGGTCATCTCCCAGCGGTTGCGTTTCTGATGCTCCGCAACGTTATCGAAAGACTCATTCTTTGATTCATTTTCTAGTTGCATCGATCTCCCTCCCCCTTATTCCGTATCTGTCGCTTGATAGACGCCATTCCAACGGCCAAGAACCGGAGAAATGGCGAACCGGTTCTCATCCCGCCATCGACCCAATCCCCACTCGTTCAGATGCTTGGTCAGTGCTTCCGCCAATTCTGCCGCTGTCATTTCCTTGTGCTCCTTGCTCCAATATTCCTTGTGGCGCTGGCGCAAAACAAGCAACAGATTCTCCAAATCTGCACGCCCCAACACCAACTCCCCATTGGCTTCCACGTACCACAGCGAGGACTCGGCGTGCTGCAGCCGTCTCAATTCTCCCGCCAACAGCAATACCAGATCAGAAATTGACGCCAAGGTGGGAAAAAGCTCCCCATCACTCGTAGCGTCAGGATGAAAAAACAGCAATCCTTCCCGGTACCGACTGCCTTCCCAGCCAAACATCATGCGAAGCTGCTCGATCAACGATCTCCTTTGGGTAATGACATAGTACAAATCATCAGCGTCCCATTCCTGATCCAGGATGACTGGTTCTAGCAAAAGTCTTCTGTAGACGCGATGACGGCGCTTCCTCATCTCTCCGTCCGGTGTGTCTGTATAGACCATCTGGGCGTTAAGCTCATGGATGTCAGTAAATCGGGATAGCTCCTCCGGAAATTGACGCAGCACATATCGAACATTGGGGGTGCATTCGTAGAGGACGTTATTTTCATCGTTATGGGCCCAATCCTGTTCATCGCCATCCACCGCAATCAGCACCCCAAACTGCTTGAGTTTCTTTAACGCACGCACCATCGACAAACGGTGCTGATACAGTTCCCAATCGACATGCAGCCCCGTTCCAACCATCTGTTCCTGTATCTGTACCACCATGTCTTTTAACAGGAATTGGTCAAGCTCCGTTTTCCCTTCCAAATACCATAGTCCATAAGTGAAAAAGGTATAATCACGCGGCTCCCGAAATTCCTGGATGCCCATCCAAGGAAATGCCCGCAACGGTGCCTTGTCCAATTTTGCCATCGACCTCGTCAGCATCAGGGAAAATCCGGCGTATTCCGCAAACCAGTCCCTCAGTTCCCGATACTGGTCACGAATCCAATAAAACAGTTCCGGGTCTTCCTCCTTTGTAATCCACGGTCGATTGAGCAGTGCCAGGGCGCATGTCTGGCGTCGTTCCCGCCAAATATCATCGCCTGATCTGCCTTGCATCCGCATCCGCCGCAAAGCCCATGACCGAGTCCCTCCTCTACCCATGAACCGTCTCCTCCTTATATGGCGCATCAAACAAGAGCGTATAGTTCGGCATGTCCAATATGCCGTCTTCACACACCAGTGTTGTCATCTCGCTGGCCTGGGCCAATTGCAACCGTACTTTGACTCCCTCTGCTGTCACGAACGTGCGGGAAGAATTACCCATGCAACGGCCAATCCATTGCAATAACCGCAAACGCGTCTTGGCATCGAGGACCCCCAATTCAGAGATGCGTACCTGTTTCTTACTGGCCATCCGATGAACAAACTCGCGCTCCTCCTGCAGCTGCCGCTCAATAACGGCCCGTGCAGCCTGCTTCCTGCTCCCCGATTGCCGAACCGGCTCCGTCTCAGAACGTGAAAGTCTTTTCCGACTTCGTGAACGAACGGGCCGAATCTTGGGTACTTCATGCCACATGGAGATATCAGTTAGATCGGTTGTGCGCTCATCCTCGCCTTGCAGATGTCTGCTAGGGAACAGCCCAAATGCATAAGCGGCTAGGCAGTGGGCCTCATCCATCGAAGTCAGACGGTCAAACCACTGGGCCAAATACTCCAATTCCTTCTTCCTGCTGATCCCGGCCCGTTTTCGCTCCTGCAGCCTCACTGCACAACGGACCACTTTCGCAATCGTCTCTTTGGTTGCACGCTCCAGCAGTACAAGCTCGCTTTGCTCGCTTCCTTCCCCCAAAAACCATCTACGCAGATTTTGCCAGCCTTGCTGCAAAGAAGCGGCCATCTCTTCACTTGAGAAACTTTCCTCCAACCGAGGCTTTCTCATCTCGTCGCCTATTGCATGCTCTATGAACGTTTCCGCCACAATACGGGAGATTCTCTGCAAATGCCCTTCGATTTGATAAGCTTTTTTCTGAAGCCCTTTGATAAAATGCTGCAAATAGTCGGTCAGCTTGTCCTTCATCAGCAAAAAAGCTTCCGTAGCCATCATCTGTTCCGCTTGAATCGAGTTCATGCTGGCGATGAAGTCAGCAGCATTCTCATGCATGGTCTTAAAAGCTTGATACAGCTTTCCCCAACAAGCCGCAGCTTCCCCTTCTTTAAAAAAGCCACCGCTCTCCCTCACAGCTACTAGACACTCCGCTATCGTATCCAGATAAGTCGTCTCCAGCGAACCTCCATATCCCTTGATGGTTTCTAGCGTTTGCAGCATTCGCTCGATCTCGATTGAATAGGGCGTCAGCACATACTGACTCTTCTTTCTCATGTACTCTTCAACGGTCTGAGCTCGGCCGCCATCGTGCCTGGAGGCAAGATTGCGCCATTCCTTAAGCTGTTCCAGATCTGCCTGGCACTGTTCAACCGTATATCCTTCGAGAATCCCCCACAGCTTTACACCTTCGAATACCTCTTCTACCCGAAGCCAGTACCGAAGCCGTTGGTATTCCTGGTAGAAATAGCGCATCACTGCTCGATAGCGAGCGACATTGTCTGCATTTAAATAGCGAAATTCGGGAACGCCCCGAAGCATCGCAGGCGACATAGAATGGTCCAAGATGACGATCCTCCCGTCCGATTTTTCTTATCGAATATGGTAATGGTGAATATGGGAAAATGCCATATTGTTAATTTTTACCAATTTATCACCTTTACACTTATTACTTTAATTGTGGTTTATGAGTATCGGAACATGCTAGAATAAAAATATGGGATTGTAGCGAGGAGGGAAACAATGACTCAACGAAGACCCGACGAGGAACGCAGAGTGGCAGAAAATCAACATTTATGGGCAGATATTCAAAGGAATTGGAAACAATATCGGTCATATGCTCAATATGGTGGTCTCCAATGTCCGAAATGCAAACGAAAAGACGCCTTTGTGTTCCATGCTTATTATCGAGGACGTAAACGCTATAAGTGTAAATGTGGAACTACTGTTAATGATTTGTCGCAATCTCTCATGCACCGCAGCCGCCATCCCAAAAAATGGCTTGATTTTATGGAAATGGTGCTTAAAGGAGAAAGTTTGGGACAAATGTCGAAGGAATTAGGCCTGAGCAAGGTAACTCTTTACCGTTGGAGAAAAAAGTTCATGCAGCTCGCTACGGAACTTTATCAAGAGCGACTGCAGGGAATCATTGAAGCGGAGGAGTTCGAGATTCCCCCTCATCTCAAACCCAATTTTATTCAACATGCAAAAAATGAGCGGATAGATCATAAGCAAGTCTATTTACTAGTTGCCAAGGATCGATTGGGCAACTGCCTTTTCCGGATAAAGCGCAACCGTACTAAGCTATGGAGAGCATTTTTGCAACGCGTTCAAAAGAAGTCAACAATACATGCAAATGTTCCTAAATCAGGACTGCCGAACATCATTCTTCCTAAAGATGTAATGTTCTTTGGTCCATCAGAAGGTAGGGAGACAGTAGAAAAACGAGAATGGAATAGTTCGATGT
This sequence comes from Brevibacillus fluminis, assembly GCF_052072235.1. Classification (GTDB taxonomy): domain Bacteria; phylum Bacillota; class Bacilli; order Brevibacillales; family Brevibacillaceae; genus Brevibacillus_D; species Brevibacillus_D fluminis_A. The sequence goes on from NZ_CM125436.1 coordinate 5,367,825, forward strand.
GTGAGTTTCTTAACCATTTCGCCCAAACCAGTTCGAAGTATCGAAGCGTATCAAGCAAATATCTGATAGGATTTCTTAGTTTGTCGGCATTAAAACATAAACTGCATGGAAGCACAAGGGAACAAAGAAAAGCGTTCTTTATATACACGCTGCTGACGAATAATATGAGTGCGGCACATAAGCTGGTTTCCAATTGATATCGGATCGTCTGCTGGGAAGTCCTCCCGAAAAATTGTGACAATATTTCGAACGGTTCAACCTTTGTTTTTTTGCCACATTTAAGTTATATAGTTTGATTTTCATATACATTTATTTTTATAGGTAAATTTTCGATAAAACTAAATTTTTGCTATAAAATAAAAACAGCTATCACAGAGAATATTCTGCGAGAACTGTTCGCTACGTTCAATGCGTATGCATTCTTGGTAAAACCTGTACGTGCTCATAACCAGTAGCACAAATTTACAATTGTATAGAAAAAGAGACAGTTAGCTTTTCTCTGTGTAAAAATAGAAGTACCACCAACCACTTCTACGCAGAGGAAAATCCAGCATGTCTCATACGTTTATGGGTAGCACATCAAGAAGATTTGAACAACATTTTACGAGACTGGAAATTACCTCTGTATTTCTCGAAACCCGTTATGAATCACATCGTTCGCTATCTGGACGGGATACGTAGCAAAGGATGCACAGGCATATTCACCGTGAAAGTCGCCATCATCGAGATCGGCGTACCTTGAGCCATGTCCTTGCACACGGCAATTGGAACGAATCATTTCTTCTACGTATTGCTCAGCACCATTCTTGGAAAAGCGTTTTCATCAAGCGAATCAGTCAAATACACCCATTTTCGTACTCCTAGACGATACTGACTGCCAGAAAACCACCCCTTCGCCACAGGCTCAGCGCACAATACAGGGCGCAACCTTCCAACATTCGCATGCGGTAGGAAAGCCTGTTTGGGGCTGCCGTCAGCCTGATCCCGGCAACGGCGAACATCCGGTCAACAGTCTCGCTACAATTCATCCGGTTGGGAGCATAGCGGATCGGCAAGCCCGTCAGCAAATACAAGCCATTCGTGATCGTCTGCCAGAGGTCGTATGGTATGCCGATGTGCTCCTGGATAAACGCGGTCATTGCATTAGCATTAGCCTGCTATCCCCCAATCACACTACCATCCCCTCCATCGCTTGGGATGATCTACCCGTGCGATTGCTACAGAACTCAAACGGCATCATTCTACCATTACTCGTGAGTTAAAACGAGGGTACGGGCAGAAGAATACCAGGCTGAGGCTGCTCATGTGGCTTATGAGAAACGACGTAAACGCTCGATTTCTCGTGGCAAATGGACAACCGAACGGGAGCAATACATTGCCGGGAAGTTGCCCAAAACTGTCTCCCGAGCAGATTGCCGGACGAACGAGTCAAGAATGCCCCGAACAGCAGGTTTCGTTTAAAACCATCTATCGCTGGCTGTATCAAGGTCTTCTGGTTAAAGGAGATACTGTTGTTCTACGCCACAAAGGCAACCGCCGAGGTCCTGTCGAAACGCGTGGCCGCTTCAACGTAGGCAAGTCCATTTCGCAGCGCCCCAACGAAGTAAGAACACGTCGGAGTTTTGGTCACTGGGAGCTGGATACGGTTGTTTCAGGTCGGGGCAAAAACAAAGCATGCGTCGCTACGTTCGCTGAACATAAGACCCGCCTCTATCTTGCCGTGAAGATGCCTGATCGCACCCCATCCTCTTTAGAGAAGGCATTTGGAGTGGTCGCGGATTCTTTTCCCAAAGGGACGTTTCAAACCGCCACCGTTGATCGGGGGAAAGAATTTGCCTGCTATGAACGGTTAGAGTCAGCACATGATCTAGCCATTTACTTTGCGGAGGTCTCTGAGGAAGAGCTTGTTTTCAAGAATTCCATCTCATGAACAACCGTCCAAGAGAATGTCTGGGCTGGAAGACAGCTCACGAATCATTCATAAAAGCTCTGTCGCACTTGGCTTGACAATCCGTCATCCCCAAAAAGCTCTTTACGGAAGACAAATAAAAAAACACCACTCACGTTTCGAGCAGTGCTCCATATTACACTTTTGGTGTGGGCGGGTGATAATCAGATTGATAATAGTTGGAATGGAAGCACTTATTAGGTTTACTACTATGTTTCGGTATTTTTCAGATAGTAACAAACTCTTCGGGAAAAATATTGACTCATATGATCAGCTAAGTGTGCTCTTTCCTCTTTCGATATCTCATAATGATCCAAAAAATCTTTAAACATTGCATAGTCCTTTATCTCAACTTTTTGTAAAGCTTCGCCTGTGTACATCCGATATAATTTTTGAATTTTGCACCATAATTTGTTTGTGATTTCTTTTTTTATGTCTAGTTCTTCTTATCTCTTTTTCATAGACAGCAAATTATCATTATATTGTTTAATTGCCTCATCTTTGCCACGAAAAATCAATAGCTTAAAACTCATCGGCTTAATTCGTTCTAACAGATCCAAATGATACCAATGCACCTCTTCAAACAACTCAAAATCAATGATCGTTTGAATAATGTCGGTTTTATCATCTTCCGATATTTCACATCCATTCTTCAAAAGTAGATCAACTAAAACCTGGACGTCAATATGAGACAGAACCTCATTATAGCAATCAAAAATAAACTCAGAAATCAACTGTTCATATTTTTCTTCATAGGTATCATGAAAGAATCCACAACCACTGATATAAGATGCAATTGAATTCCCGGTATATTCCTCAAGAAAATCTCCTATACAAGGGTAATCATCTAATGAAAATCCCTCATCTAGTCGAAGAAGAGTACCCGAGTAGTCCCAAGGTGAATCAAATTCATGAGTAACTATATATTTGGGACGGAAAATGAAGTCATATGCTAGATCCACCGCTAACCTATTCAGAAGTATTTGAAATTTTCCCTCCACCTTGTCTCTAATTTGTTGAGAGATACTTTCTATAGTGTATTTCATCCTTTACTCCCCCAATTATTCGGGAATATAAGTACATTTCCTATAATTTTATAATAAGGTAAGATAACCCAAAATACAAACACAAGTTCCCGTTTTTAGTTGAATCTGCACGAATGAGATAGAAATACAACTTCTAACTAGGTGAAACCTTTAACACTTAGAACGCAATTAGTATCGATTTAGCCGGAAGCTTGATTAATCGCTAGTAGAAATTTCAACGCAGAGCTTTTCATTGGTTGATTCCGACACGCTTTGTCGCTATCGCTCCTCCGCGACCGAGCCTTCCGTCCGATTCGGACTTGCACGATCTAATCATCGTCTTTGATACATAACAAAAAAAGCACCCACATGAGGAGAGCACTGCAAAACGGTTACGGTTTCTGTAAAAACAAAGAGGGTGTCCCAAAAGTAAACTTCGGAACACCCTCAGCAACACGATATGTTGAAAATAATGAAAAATCAGGGAGCTAAGCGGACTGTAAACGCGTAGCTCCCTGGTTTTTGGCATCCACGGCTGCTTGCTTCAGCAAATTGTGGGCAAGCGAAAGCCACCCGACCTTCAGACTTACTTTCGGTAAGTCTCGAAGCAGGAACCTTTTGAAACCTCGGTTGTTCTTCATCGCACCAAACACGGGCTCCGGCTCAATCATGCGCCGCACTGCCAGGGCATAGCCTTCTTCGCTCCGGAGCTTCCGACTTGCTTGGCTCTTTAGCCGCAAATACTTCATGCTGACTTTGACTTCGCGATTGCCTTGGGCTTTCGTACACTGCGGTTTTAACGGACAGGTTTCGCAACCGGCGCTTCTGTAATGACGGTACACGATTTCGCATCCACTTTCCGTTTTTTCCTTGCTCTCTCTACGGAAATGAAGCGTTTGTCCTGCTGCGCATGTCCACGTATCTTGCTCGCTGTTATACGTCCAGTTGTCGATCTTGATGATGTCTCTTTGCCATGACTTGCTTTTTTCGCGGTGATGGGTGCTGTATTTGACGATAGCTTCGACTTCGTTCTGCTCGAGATAATCATCATTCTCTTCGCCGCCATACCCCGCATCTGCGATAACGCTTCTTGGCAGCTTGCCTACCTGCGACTTTACTTTTTCAAGGTGAGGGATAAGGCAGCGCGTATCGGTCGGCCGCTGGTGCACACTGTAGCCGACTATGAATTGGTTTTCGGTGCCGATCTGCACATTGTAGCCAGGCTTGAGTTGGCCATTTCGCATGTGGTCTTCTTTCATTCGCATAAATGTCGCGTCATGGTCCGTTTTGCTGTAACACGATTGCCTAAAATCGTCTCATGTGTCTCGTGCTTTTGGAGGCGAGGAAGCAGGTCTTTGCGGATCATGCGCACGGCCTTCTTTAGGGACTTGTCTTTTGGCTTCTCCTGCAGGCGCTTCTCCAATTGCTTACCGGCATGCTCCAGCTTTTCACCTGTGATGGTGGAGGACTCGCCCAACTCGAGAAGATCCCGGCCCCCGTGCTCTCCTTCTTCTTGCTTCTCGGCTTCCTCAATGGTGGCGAACAAGGTCCGTACTTTCTCCTGGAGCTTGGCTTTGTACTTGACGACCGCTTTTCCCCAAACAAACGTATACCGGTTCGCATTGGCTTCGATCTTGGTACCGTCCACAAAGTAATGCTCCAGTTGGACGTAATTCTCTTCGACCAGGAAATGAAGAACTGCGGCAAATACGGTCTCGAGTACGGTTTTCATCCGGTCTGAGCGAAACCGGTTGATGGTACGGAAGTCCGGACGTTGTCTGCCTGTGATCCACATGAACATCATGTTTTCACGGGCAGCTTTGGCGATCTGGCGAGAAGAGTAGGAAAAGTGGGCAAAGACGTTGCGGAAGCTGTTTCAGTCCCCTCGTTCCTCGGGTCCGTAATGTAACCAGTCGGCCGCGCGAGTCGTACTCAATTCCTTGCTCTGTTTCAGTCCCCTCGTTCCTCGGGTCCGTAATGTAACGGCGCTACAGGCAGCCGGTTTTTTGATGCTCTTTTCCGTTTCAGTCCCCTCGTTCCTCGGGTCCGTAATGTAACTGAGAACATGTACCTGGAAAATTCTATTTTCACTCCTAGTTTCAGTCCCCTCGTTCCTCGGGTCCGTAATGTAACGGTCGTCTGGTTGCGGCGCCGCTTCTCCATCAGCAAGGTTTCAGTCCCCTCGTTCCTCGGGTCCGTAATGTAACGACCAAGGGGTAATTTTCGAGCACTGAGCGAATACGAGTTTCAGTCCCCTCGTTCCTCGGGTCCGTAATGTAACAACGATCTGAACCTGACGAACTACGAGTCGGCGCTTGTTTCAGTCCCCTCGTTCCTCGGGTCCGTAATGTAACCATAAGCCGTGCCGCCCAATACCAGCTCGCAGGCAAAGGTTTCAGTCCCCTCGTTCCTCGGGTCCGTAATGTAACCCCGCAATACGTGCCGTCATCCAACTTAAGCTTACCCGTTTCAGTCCCCTCGTTCCTCGGGTCCGTAATGTAACCGAATCGCAGAAGACATGAAAAAATAAGTAGTTCAGTAGTTTCAGTCCCCTCGTTCCTCGGGTCCGTAATGTAACCTTGTCCGACAATGGCTGCCGGTACTGCATCCCAAGTTTCAGTCCCCTCGTTCCTCGGGTCCGTAATGTAACGATTCAACAGGATTGACCACATCGGCAATACGAACTGTTTCAGTCCCCTCGTTCCTCGGGTCCGTAATGTAACAACTTCCGCGTGGAACAACCACGGCTTCATAGCCGTATGTTTCAGTCCCCTCGTTCCTCGGGTCCGTAATGTAACTATGGAAACCGATTCTATTAATGCAATGATTTTAGAGTTTCAGTCCCCTCGTTCCTCGGGTCCGTAATGTAACGGTTGTAAGCTCCTCGAACGCCAGCACGCGGCTGATGTTTCAGTCCCCTCGTTCCTCGGGTCCGTAATGTAACTTCCGCATGCCCGACGCTTCCGCCGGTTCGTACAGATCAGTTTCAGTCCCCTCGTTCCTCGGGTCCGTAATGTAACTATGGTATCTATCGTTTGGCTTAATTTTGATTTTTGTGTTTCAGTCCCCTCGTTCCTCGGGTCCGTAATGTAACGCACCGGCACTCGTGACGCGGATAGTATCCACACATAGTTTCAGTCCCCTCGTTCCTCGGGTCCGTAATGTAACATAATTTTGCCTATGAGTGATGCCAAAACGTCGAGCTGTTTCAGTCCCCTCGTTCCTCGGGTCCGTAATGTAACAACTACTTTGGTAGAAGCAAGCCCAATGGATACAATCTGGTTTCAGTCCCCTCGTTCCTCGGGTCCGTAATGTAACATGTGTGTAATACACATGTTGTACGGTCCTACAATGCGGTTTCAGTCCCCTCGTTCCTCGGGTCCGTAATGTAACCTGCCAGAATATCCAGTCAATCGCTTAAATACAGCAGTTTCAGTCCCCTCGTTCCTCGGGTCCGTAATGTAACTGAAGGAGATTAACAAGAAGCAAGGTACGTTTTTTGGTTTCAGTCCCCTCGTTCCTCGGGTCCGTAATGTAACTTACGCTCCACCCGAACTTCCTCCTTTGGCAACTAGGGTTTCAGTCCCCTCGTTCCTCGGGTCCGTAATGTAACGGCAAGGCGGTCGACAAGGGAAACGGTGCGTCGGGAGTTTCAGTCCCCTCGTTCCTCGGGTCCGTAATGTAACTTATATAACCCTACACACCGTGCCATCATTTTGCTACAGGTTTCAGTCCCCTCGTTCCTCGGGTCCGTAATGTAACCGACCTCAATCGGCATAAATAAATCCAGCAATGCCAAGGCTTTACTCGCAGTCAAAGTGCTCAACATTCCTTATTATTTTCGAGCATGATCTTTTTGTCAAAAAACAGGCTCAATCCTCGAAAATCGTTTTTTCTCAGTTGCTTTACTCGTCTGCCATTAGTATTCGCTCTCAAGAGTATAATTATGTACTCTCACGACAATAATAAGGCATTTGCCTTCTTTTTATAAGCCCCTCATCATCTCCTCCTGCAATCACCCCACCTTCCCATTTATGAAGAGAAGGAGAAAAAACTTACCTCCTTCTCCTTAAACTCACGAATCAGCCTTTTTCCCGAGAATACCAAGTAAAATCCCTGCTTGCCCGCTTTTGTTGATACGGAATAAATACCGTTTTCATGACCCTGTCCCGTCCCATTTTTGCACTGGCATCATCAAAAGAGCTGATGCTTTCAAAAGTCGCCTTGGGCCCCATGTCATCGAGGTATTGCATCACGACACACTCGCTAAATGACGCCGGTTCCCCCAAATAGGAACTGAAGCTTTCACCTAGCTCCTGTCGCACTTCTTGATTCGTCGCTTGCAAGAAGCTCCCCCGTTTCCCCAAGTAATGCAAATGGAGAAGCAGCTCCTTCAATAAGAATACCAGCTGTTCGGTAAGCTCCTTTGTTTGAATCGCTATGGCAAGCTCACCGTCAAAGAAAACATACTCGCGAAACCCTACAGAGGAGATGAAAGCCGGTCCTGCTTTCTTGTCCTTTGGCTCCGTTTGGATTTTAATGAAGCTGTTATTTACAATGGCTTGCTTAGGTGGTTCAAACCGTATATCCAGATTGCGAATCCAAGGAAATACTTCCCTTCCATCGATTCCTTTACGGAAAGCTGCATCTAGCAACGCCATTTTTACACTATACATCGTCGGGACCAGATTCGTTTTTCCACCAGAGCTGGTCGACGATGATGTCCTCAAGGAAAAAAGGGAGTTAGGCGAGTACGTAGTCACGAGCCACATACCTTTACCCTACCTGTTCGATCAAGTCGACCATAATCTTTGTAAATTCTGCCTGGGACGAAAAGTTGTAGGTGGTAATTGCCTCGGGATACAACCGATTTAGTTGTTCCTGTATTCCCAGCAACTCTTGAGAAAAGTGCTTTTTCAAAGGACTGACCGTCGGAGCCGGCACAGTAGATGTAGAGGTAGAGACAACACCTGTAAAGTTCAAAATGTGCGGGAATTGCGTGTTTCTATGTGCGCCAAGCGGCTTGATAAAAGTGAGCAAAACACTCTCGAGCAGCGCCTTTACTCTTTCCTTGCGATCCTCAATCGAAATTTGATATTCCCGCTCGACATCATTAAACCCAACTCGGGATAATTCCGCATTCATGACAACCGCATACTCCCCTGAGCTTGCAGGTCTGTAAAAAATGTTTTGTCCGAGATTGGCTCCAGATTCACTACCCGATCCCTGTCCGCGATTCGGATCAAACTTCACGTGAAAATAGGACTCGGTCCTTGTTTTTTCCGGGAGTCCGACCATCCACCCAAACTCGACCGTAGACTTACGTGGAGTAGAGCGCCCACCTTGGGTAATCAACACGCCTTCAAGATCATCCACGGCGCAATGCTGGAGAACTTTCTTCACAGTATCACTGATGGCATTTTTATCTCCGAGTGTTTGAATAAAATCGCTATCTGCATTGATCCGGTTTGCATTAAATTTCTGGCATCCTGCGCACAAAACCAAACCCTTTTCTACTGCGAGTCCATGCAAATGCTCGGCTTGCATATGTTTCAGCATATCTCCAGAGATCGCGTTGACGACTGTAGGTTCACCGTCTCCATCCACAATATGAACCATACGTGTCTGAAGCTGATTGCCCTCAGCCCCCTCATTGTTCAACGCATGCATATCGAGAGTAAGCAATCCAGAGATTGACAAAGATTGAAAGGGGATACTCATATTTCTACCTCCTCATTAGTATAAGTCAATTCTACTTCCTGATCTTCTGTATCTGCTCCTTTGTCATCTTTACACGAGGCAAAGGCAATCAACAGCATCGCAATCGCTTCTGTTTCCTTTTGATTCGGGAAACGGTCCATCAATTCGGCAAACTCCTGGAGGTCTTGCATAGATACCCGTTTGCGCCGACGTCCTGGTGCTTCTCGTAGTTGCTCCTCACGTCTGGCATTTTCATAATTGAACTCGTTTATAAAATCGCTAATGACCGCTAACAGCTCCTCGCGAAATTTGGCCTTTCTTTTAATTTCCTGAAACAGCCCGTATTTGACTTCAAAAATTTGCCTGCCTTTTGCTTTTGCATATTGCTCGCTGACCGTCGCTTGTCTAATCGCCTTGGCGATGTTTTGAAAGCCTTTGTTATTGATGATTTCCACCACAGGCAACCGAGGTTGACTCAATGTAAACAACTCCTCCAAATGATTTTTCATAAAAGATCTTGCCGGTTTATCAGCTTCCCTGCGTTTCATACACCAGCAGCCATAACTGCCAAGAAATCGGAGAAACGACTGCCACTCATCGCTAGAGAGAAAATCGCGATACAGATGGAGGAGCTCTGCTTCTTCCGTAAAATCCTCATTCAGCAAAAACAGCACATCGCGATGCTCCTTGATAAGTGTTTCCCATCGTACGATATCCGCTTCGCCCTGCACCTTAAACCATTGCGGCAAGCCGATGCTAGCAATATTGGAAATGGGCTTGGCTGAACCTAAAGACTTGAAATAGGCAGTCTGCACGGCTGAAAAAACATCCCTCGGCGTCTCGCCAACATGTACTCTGTAGCCCCATTCACTGTCTGTAGGAACATCGGCTTTACCTACCAGAAAAAGTACAAGGTCAAATACAGCCAATATGTCTGCTTTACGCGATGTACGCACATAGCTGAACTTGAGTTCTTCCAACTCGTTTAGATGACGGTAGCTCGCTTTTGCAGGAACCACCACGTTCATTTTGATGTCGTCACCAATGGAATTTCCAGACAAGACGATATCTGAGCCAATAAAACGCAGCCATTCCTCGAACCAGTCGATAAACGAAGACGGCAATGGACCGCGTGCTGCACCATCTGCTTTCAGGCGGTTAACCCCTTTTCCTACGCTCGGATTAAATACTTGTACGGCAGCGACTTTGGGATTGAATTTGGTTGCGACCTCACCGGGAAGCTTCCCGTTTGCAAGAGCTTCCAGTTTCGCAATCACCGCCTGAGCCAGCTCTTCCTGTTTTGCGAAAACAATTTCCTCCAACAATTTATTCCTCGCGCTGATTCCTTGCAGTATATGAACTTTCTGATAGACATAAAACTTGGATGACACATTCGGAAGCTCCTCCTGCTCTTCTCCTCCCTTTTTTCGTTTGCGCGCCTCATGATAGGCATCTATGATTGCCTTGTTCGCCACATAATCATAGGGGACGATCCCTTCAGGAGCATTTTCCCCTGGCTTTGTCGCGATAAAATAGTAGAGCGGGTCCCGCTGCAGTATAGAGACTCCTTCTTCATTCAACTCGAGAGGTTTTGCCAGCTTTACGCCAAATCGACTGCTTTGCTCCGTAACAGATACCAGTGAGCTGTCACCTCCTTGCAAGACTCGGAGCATTTTCGTCAAACCTACAGCAGCAAGCGTATCAGCATAGGTTCCTGTTCTCTTCCCGATGTAAAACTCACGATAAACAGTCATCCGTCCCCTCCTTTCCGTTCTGCTTCCGGTTTTTCAACTGTTGTGAAGCCCGATCTGCGAGTCGCAATCTGCGTGACAAATACCAGTACAATGCCAGCACATCATTGTTTCGCAACCAACTTACAAGCTCGTCCGGGCGATACTGAATCGAATGCGGCTTCAAAACTGGCTCATATGGCAATCCATGCAAGCTTTTTAACACATGCTCTCTGGCTCCCTTGCAAAAGACAATTTTGTCAGACTTCTTGCTGTACGCGTTGTGATGGCGCATGATGGCAAGCAGGATCGGGACGGCGATTTTTCTGTCAAATGTCTTTCCACACCATTCCTGCAAAGCAACTGCACCTTCCACTGCATGATGTGGCGGCTTATATTTCCCTAACCGATAGGCATCCCGCTCTTCCTGATTCGTACCATCAAAATCAGTGTGGGCGAGCAATTCCAGCTCTTCTTTCCGTTTGTACTCCGTCTGCCAGCGACGCATCTTGCGCTGTACCTCTACTCCTAGTTTTCCCACGTCGTGCAAGGCTGTCACCAAATCGGCTATTTCCTCTATCTGATCTGGAGTCATTCGAAACCTTCTGGAAAGGAAATTCGTCGACTGTGAATATTTTCCTTTCTCTTCCCGGTTTATTCTGCGTATGTCTTGTACATGCTCCAGATAAGATTCCCGTTGGTAGCTAAAGCGTTGGGTCGCCGCCTTTTTCTCGTCGTCCAAAAATTTCGACACCCGCTCGTCAGTTTGTTTCTGGTTCTGCGACTCTTTCTTCAACTGCAACCCCACGACCGGGTGATACTTCGCCAGCTCTGGCGATAAAAGCACCGTCATATGAGCAAGAACTTCTTTGGGGGACTGGATCGGCTTCCATGTAACACGCGCGGAAATATCCTGTGAATCGGGAAACTGGGGAATCAAAATCAGTTGCTGGTTCTCCCATTTTTCCTTTGTCCATTCCAAGCCGTTCAGAAAAAAGTAAAGCCCTTTTCGTCCCATCGATACCATTTCTGGTTTCCGGTGCAAATCCACTTCTTCAGGTAAATGATGAATAATGATGGAAATATTATCGATGGCCCGGACTAGTTCGCCCATCTCTGCATCTCCGCGTATCAAAGCCCGTGTAATTTGATCTTCCCGCAAGAACAGATCGTGCATGACTAGCGCGATTCGTTTCTTGTCTATTTCGCCATGTACGGTCTCTATCAGTTGTTTTTCCAATTCATGCGTGATGATTGTCCCCGGTGCAAGCTCCTTTAACGCCCGCTCCGTTCTGAGCATAATCTGGTAGTCGTCGCTTTCTTCCTTTTGATACTGGCGGGAGACATACGGAAGAAAATGCTCGACACCTCCCTCTCTTAGCGAGTACACCTCTACCGTCCCTTCCTGAGCGGCAAAACGCGCACACCTTCCTGCTCGTTGCAAAAACGCATTCGCCGGACACAAATCCGTCAGCAGAAGCGTAGCGGAAATATCTAGCCCTGCTTCTACCACCTGCGTTGCGATCAGGATAGCTTCTTCTTTCGATTCCTGAGAAAAAGCTTGCATTATCCACGACTCTACACCCTCGCGATGGGTGGGGAACATTCGCGAATGCAATACGCGTACCTCTATCGCTCGTCCTTCTTGTTGCAAGATGCTTGCCAGCTCGAAATACAAGCTTTGCGCACGCTTGACTTCATTGACGATAACCAGCGTTCGACCACCCTGGTGCCTGCTCGCAATATCTTGTCCGCTCATCCGCTTGTCGCGCCAGTACAAGCTGCGCTTTCTCGTGGACAGCTTGTTCAATTCCTCTGTTTGCAATTTCACGCTCATCCCATCCAGATGCTTCTCTAGCACCGAAACTACAGGCTCAGGAGAAGTAGCCGTCATCAGTAAAAAACGCGTGTAAGGCTGCAGTCGCTTCATCATATCCAAAAATGTCGGCAACGCTTCCGTATACGACAGCAAATGAAATTCATCAATGACGACATACGCGCCGATCAAAGCGCCGGCGGGAATGTTGGCCGCTGCCTTTGACGTTCCGAAAGGCAAGCCGATATAGGCGCTGAGCAGTTGGTCAATGGTTGTGAAAATGACATCCCCCTGAAACAACGGGTCGTTTGGCTGGTTGCCCATTTGGAGAGTAACTTCGATATTCAAGGTTGATTTAAAATCATTTCTTTCGAGCGCTTGCTTTGTAGAATCATATAAGGAGGAGGCCAGCGTGCGTAATGGCAAGCAATAGATAACTCTATCTGCAAACTCCAACTTTTGCTTGCGTGCGTACAAAAAAGGGAGAAGAGCTGCCCACGTCTTGCCTGCTCCAGTGGGGGTGGTTAGGACTAGGTTGCGGCCCTCTAACAGGCGTTTTGCTACTTGAAGCTGGTAGGGATGAGGTTCGATTGAATTATCTTCTGGCTTGGCTTTGAGGAGTTCGGAAAAAAAGTTCTGCATGATCGGACCTCCTTATTGTAATGAAGCATCGTTTGTCCCCTTTTGGCGGGTCATTCATTACAAACACAACCAACATGGATTCCAAGAATAAGTTTCAGTCCCCTCGTTTAAATACGGGTTATTTTCAAATTTCTCTACACATATTATATTTTGGAGAGGTGATCCCTCTAATCACCTCTCCAGGAAGCGTTACTTACTTATGACGCTTCCAGAACCGTTGTGTTGTCTTCTCTGGTCTAATGATGATTAGAAAAATGAAAAAGTTCACCACCGTTCCTCCCCTCATTCACAGACATACCTAATTTATATGTGATGAGGATTTATTTTTAGAATACAAAGATTTTTAACACATCCAATTTAGTTCCAAAAATAAGGGGCAAATTAAAACGACACTTTCACTCGTCCCAAATCGAACGCCGTATTCTTCCCACAGTGAATAAGCTCCGCTGCCTTCAGCCACGGCATAAACTCCGCAAGTTCCCCTTCATACACAGCCCACCCAACTATTCCCCCCATCATCATCTTGACATCCTGCCTTGCAGAATATCGCTCATAATCCAGCCACTTCACTTGTTTATCCACAAGTCTCACTTTCTCCGCACGCTCCACCAGCTCGCGAATCGGCCACTCAGGCTTTACATCATGATGAAATTGCAGCAAGCCTGTCATACGGCGCAAGAGGTTGCGAAACAGCACATGAAACTGTACATCGTCGGTATACTTTCCCTTCCATTTCAATCGCAGGGGCGTCTCGAAAAAAATGATCATTTTTCCCGCATCACCAGCTCCCTCTATCCGAGCACGTTCCCGTTCTATAATCTCTTTCCCTGTGATGACAATCGGCTGATGCACCATCCCGCTCTCCAGATCCATGTACACTCTACGGTGGCAACCTCTGTACTCATCTCTGTTTTCCACATGAAGGAGCCGATACGGTTTTCTGCCTGTACCGATCCCTTCTCGTCCCAGGTTTTTGAAAGTCGTCACAAACAACGGCGCATAATCAATTGCCTTGCCAAACAGGCGCAAATCAAAAGTCAGCAGATCTCCAGCCTCATAATGCACCTGTTTATCCTGTGGCACCTCGAAAAGATAGGGGCGGGGAACTTGATCGTATTTTCCCATAAACCCATCTTCCTGATCCGGTCTTGTTTCAAAAATATAGGGATAAGCACAATAGGATAAAGCGGTACAGGAGGCGCAAGCTTGCTCCGCATGCACACAGGACAAGCGTCTAAAAACGTGACCAAACGCCCCTCGAAAGGTTGATGCCTTCCAGACTGGCAGTTCCAACCCCCGCTCCCCCGCCTCTATTGTAAACCGGTATTGCGCCACTCTCAGTTCCTCAAACAATACTTCGTCCTCCCTACTTGTCCCCTTTAACGGGTCATTGATCAGCGTATTTTCACTTTTACATATATTGGATAATTCGGTGTCCCTCCTTATTTCCCTCCATGCACTAACCGTAAAAAAACGCCTTTATTATGAAAAAAGGCGTTTTTCGTTTTCTCTTGTCGGACCTTCAATTCTGCTCCAAAGGTCGTACATTTTTTCCCACAGTCTTTCTCTCGACTGAGAGTCACATGGTACCTCCACAAAATTCCCAGTAGCAGTCATGTACAAGCCTGCACGGTCCACTTGCCAATGCAAACACTTCTCTACCGCATACGAATATAATTGGAGCTGTGGCGTATATTTTTCAACAATTCGTTTAAGCTGTACAGCATTTTTATACTGATGTGTCTTGAAGTCTACGATGGTTGCCTTGCCATCTGGCTTTAGCCACACTTTGTCGATGACTCCATTCAACGACAAAGCCCGCTTTTCCTGAACATTCTCAAATAACCGAATAGCAAACGGCATTTCGCTGTAAACCAACTTTCCATGACAGCATTCGGTATGCAACTCACTATTCAGAAATGTAATAATGTCATTCTGCAGCTTTCCCCACGCGAATACATGGGCTTCCTGACTCGTCACACCCACAGAGGCCAGTGCCATTTTAAAAAGATGTTCACGTATATGTTTCAAATCGTGGTCCTTTCGCAAGTGCTCCAAAACCCGGTGCAAAACACGGCCCCATTCATATACTTCCAATTTATTTTGTCCTCGGCCACGAAATGAGCTGTTACCTTCCCTTTTCTTGTTTTTCTGGTCATCTGCCAACAGCTCGACCCACTCTGTTACGCTCCACATTCGATTGGAAAAATAGCTTTTCCCCTTCTTCAACTGCCTCTCCTGGTTTCGGAATACAAGTTTTTCCATCGCGTGAGTCTTGTGCATCTCCTTCTTGAATGGACTCGGCTCTGTTCCTATTTTGACCAGCAAACTCCAATTTTGTCTCCTCACGATTTGCTCGCTTACCCCCTTCCTCAATTCAGGCACCAGAAACGGGAACCAATCAAACCAGTTGGAACATTCTTCAATAGAAGGCTTGTCGGTAAAGGCTGCAGCAGCTCCAGAGAAAATCAGCCGTTCCTGCGCGCGTGTTATGGCGACATAAAGCAAGCGTTTTTGTTCTTCAGCAATTGCTCGTCGCTCTTCTTCCTGAGCCCGACAATAGCTTAGTGTTGGCAACCACTCTTTGCTTTTCTGATGATAATACTGATTGGCTAAACCCCAATCACGACTGAAATGCAGCCTGCCTAATCCTTTTGAATAGCGGTGGGTAAGATCAGGAACGATTACAATCGGGAACTCTAGTCCTTTTGCTGCATGGATGGTCATGATCCTGACCTTTCCGTTTGCAGCTTCCTTTAGGTGCGTCTCCTCCTTATCGTCCCCTTCTCGAAGTCGTTGCCACCAGAGTAATAAATCAGCTAACTGAAACTCTCCTCGCCGCTCCAATTCATCAGCCAATTCAATCACAGGCTCAAAGCTCAGAAAACCCAATTTCTCCGCAATCCCTTCTTCGTATAAAACCGAATGGAGCCAATCTCCTAACCCCGCACGATTAATTAAACTCCTTACTCTCCATATGATTCTTTTTGCCTCAAGCAAACGGTTTCGATCTTCTCCACTGCAACATGTGTCTTCATGAGCCATGAAATTCAAAAATCCTTGCCTCAGTCCTGCTTGTTCTGCTATTTTCCACATCCCATGCTCAGATAGTCCAACAAGCGGTCCTCGCAAAAATCCAAGCAACGAAATATCATCCTCGATATTCTCCACCGTGCGTAATAGATGATAGAGGTCTTGCACCTCTTGCTGCTTCCAATAACCAGTCCCTGCGTAAACGACATACGGAATCCCTTTATGATCGAGCGCTTGCTGATATCTGGCTAGATGAGTTCGGGTCTGCAAAAGGATGGCAATATCCCCCCACAATGCTGGGCCGAATGCCACAATTCGCTGAGCGATTAACTGTGCTTCCACTTCTCTCGGATCATCCGTTTCGTCCGGGGAAGGGATCATTAATTCAATGGCAGTGTTCCCAGCGTTTACGTCTTCCGATAAACCCGGCGGCGCAGTTCCCTCATCTCCAAACAATCCTTTGGTCATTTCAGCGAAGAATGCTACCAGTGAAGGCGATGAGCGGAAATTTTCCCGTAAAGAAACAAACGAATCGTTCTTTCCCAACTGCTTTCGTATTCGCTCAAATCCACTTACGTCTGCCCCACGAAACCGATAAATAGACTGTCTCGCATCCCCTACCATAAACAGAGATGCCAAGCGGTTACTTCCTGCTTCTAGTTTGTCCAGAATTCCCTGTTGAATCTGACTGGTATCCTGAAACTCATCCACCAAAATATGATCGTACATCCTTCCGTACTTGACGCATATCTCCCTATGATTGTGGAGCAGCCCATATGCTTTCCTCTGCAAATCCGCAAAGTCACACCATCCGTATTCTTCTTTCCATACCCGATAAGCCTGATCGACTCGCTTCATCAAGCTAAAGATGCTTTCTCGAAAACGTACCGCGTTGTCCAGTAGAAATTCTCTCCAAAGCTGATCTTTTTTCCATATCGACAACTTCTCAAAATGCGCTTTGGCTTCCCGCGACACATTTTTCGTCACTTCACTAAATAAATCATGCAAGCATCTCTCTGCCTGCAAATATATCCCTTCGTCTTTAAGAGAAGAACGCCACCCACCTAACCGGGTAAAATCCTCCCAGGAAATCATCATTTTTTTCATTCGTACCAATGTAGCTGATGCAGTTATCGTACCGGAATGATAAAGATCTCCCAGTTGTGCCATGATCACTTGCAACTCTTCCCGACACTGCTTTAACTCAGCGGCTAGCCGCACTTCCGTTTTTTCACGAAGCTCATCCAAGTCAAGTGGGCTCTCCCGCCACGACTCATAAAAAGAATGGAACAGCTCCAGCGCCGTCTTTTCACCGCACTCCTCTATCCATTCGATCAGTTCACTGGAATCCGTCAGATATAGTTCCCGATCGATCACTTCTCGTATATATGCTTTTGCTGTTGCCTCATCTAGCAAGGTAAAAGCAGGATCCACGTCTGCCAGCAACGGGTTATCTCTGACGATCCTGCCGCAAAAACGATGAAAAGTCAGGACAGCAACCCCAGCGTTACCCATTTTGCGATCTATTCGCGCCTTCATCTCGTTTGCAGATTGATCCGTGAACGTAAGAGCCAGAATTCGTTCCGGTGCGACACCTCTGTGAGAAGTCAAGTGATGTACTCGTTCAACCAGCACTCTTGTTTTCCCAGATCCTGCCCCCGCTGAAACCAGAATCCGTGAGCCTTTTGCCTCGACTGCCTGACGTTGTGATGCCGTTAATCTTTCCATCCCTTCACTCCTCTCTTTTTGCATACTCATCTCTTCGGCAAACAGCTTGCAGAGAACAATGCTTGCACGCTGCGACATGACGCGGGAGTGGCAAGACGTCTCCCGAAGCCATCGCATCTACCAATTGAAAAAGGTGCTGTGTTACTCTTGCTTTATATGCTTCAAATTCACTTTTCGCCGAAAAAGTAATCCGTCCACCTTTTCCGGGATCTTTCAGAACAGCGAATCTTCCTTCTAATGGTGAACTTTCTACACCACCCATGCTTTCAAATGCAATCAAATACAAGGCCATTTGTAGGTCTAAGCCCCCCTCTATCTCTCGATTGGTCGGGCTTTGGGATAGCTTGTAATCTACAATCGTAAATCCTTTGTCACTTAAATCGACTCTGTCAATGATACCGGAAAGACGCAATTCCCTCTGATCTTGCTTGAATAGCAAAGGCTCCTCGCATGAACAAACATCCATTTTCTCCGCATGAACACGTCCAAAGCCCCATTCGGCCATTTGTACTACTCCGTCTTTATCTACCAGTTGCTCATTTTCTGTACGAAGGAACAATTGCAATTTTTTTCTTAGACTGTTGCGTTGCCCCTCCCATTTTGAACCACGGAAACCATATGTCCTTTCATACCGATGCAATTCCTCGTCCAAAAAGATAACAGCCTGATGTACTAGCTCATCGACAGTTTTCAACTTCTCCCCACTCAACATTCTAAGCACGTGATGCAGAATGCTGCCTATATCTGTTGGTAGCAGTTTCTCCTGACGCTCTACTTCCTCCCTCACTGCCAATACGCGATAAGAAAAATAAGAAAACGGGCATTTCGCATATTCATTCATGCCCGTCACACTAATCGGAATTGCCGGATCAAAAAAAGAAGGAGTAGCTACTGCCTTAGTCTTGCTACTGATTTTCTTGCAACCGGTTGGTAAATCCCGTTCGCTTTTTCTAGTCGTTCCTTGCCCAAACTCCGATTCTTCACTCCATTCTTTTATATAGCTTGATGGGACCGCGGGACGCCCTCGCTCTGCACGCAATGGCATAGACAGGATGGCCTCTCGTTGGGCAGACATCACTGCCCAGCCAAAAAGCCGGTCATCTTCCTCAACCAGCTCATCTACTGAAGGAGCTTTTACACCATTTAGGAATCCATTCTGTTCAAGGCATTGCCAAATCCAGTGTGGACTAGACGACCTTGGCCAAATTCCTTCTGCCAAGCCGACAATATATACATAAGCGAACTCTGCTCCATAGATTTGATCGGCCAAAAGAACATGCAAGCCATCATACTTCGTCTCCAAAGGCATAGACAATTGAAGAAAGGTCATCCGTTCACGAAACCATTTCACGAAACGATCCAGTTTAATCAATCTGCCTTTTTTCGGGTCTTTATAAATCAAAGCAATTTCTCGTCTTGTTCGAAGGGCATTCCGCACAGCTTCGTACTCTGTGCATTGCTGGGAGTGGCCTCGGTGTTTTCGCGCTAGCGTTTCGTCTGCATCTACCATTTCCAACAAACCATTTAGATGGGTTTCCCACGTCTCTTCGAGAAAGACAGATTGAAGTCGTCTTCTCAACCAAAAAAGAAATCTGATCCACTTTTGAGCATAAGCCTCGAACGGTGGCGCGATATGAAATTCCCCATTTTCTAGTAGATGCATGGTTCTGAGGCGGCTTCTCGTTTCTCGTCCCTTAAAAAGAGAAAGCCATCTTCCAAATTCGGCAGGCACTCCCGATTCCTTGATGACAGCCCGTCCCCAGGCAATTTCCGTATCAGACATCCCCATCATGGTGGCGTACAGGCTTGTACACGTCAAGAGATGCTTGCGTTGCCAGTTATATTTTTGTAATTGCAGCATGGCCAACAGCCGTTTCGCCAGAGACAAATTCAGCAAGGATAAGCTCCTCTGCCCTCTTATTCGAACTCCTCTCTTGCGCAGTTCGCGATGGACCTTCTGGAGATAAGCAACATTCGGTGTCACGATAGCAATTTCATTCGTGGAAACCCCTTCTTCAAGCTGTTGAATGATAGCTTCCCCCACTTGATCAATTTCATCGTTGCTGCTCATCCCAATCAGGCATTTCGCTTTTCCACGGGAAACAGGTAGCAAAGCCGAGGAAGAAGCTGAGATAAAAACGACCTGCGCAGGGAGTCTCGCAATAGCCTCCATCAACCGAACAACACCAGGAAAGGCGGGGAACTCTCCCTCAACAACGACAAGGTCAGCCGACATGTCGATTGCATTAGGCAGCTCCTTCAAATATTCTATAGCCAGATACATGAGCTGTTCGGATTCCTTGTAAGGGATATCGCGATTGTGAATCAGCTCATCGTATCCGCCATACACGAGACCAAGTTCTTGTAGGACAGGCTCCGTCCTCTTTTGAAAAGCGGGGAGCCAGTCTTCTTGTGATCGTTTTTCCAGGTCTTCGATCCACAAGGCAACAGATTTGGTCATCCCTGCATGCCGTAGACTTCCACTGAGTAAAGGAAGCTTACCTTCGCCTTCAAGCTGCAACATGACGGTCTCGATCAGGTCCTCCCGTAGCGGTTGATCGATCCGAACATATCCCTGCCCATTTTGCTGCATCAAACGCTCAACCAACTGGTGGAGAGTTAGCCATTGAATCCCGATGTATCCCCCTGTCACCTGCAGGAGTTCTTGCTGTCTCTGCTGGATTAGCAAGGGATGACTGCCTACAAACAAAACTCTTTGTTGCTTTTTGACAGCCTCAGTGAGGAGGGTAACGCTTTTCTTTTCATTGAATGTCATTGCAATATCTCCTGTACTCGCAGTCATGACAGCGGGCACGCGAAGTTGGTTCCGGGAAAGACTCGCTCTCCAACATGCGACGAATAACGGTTAAACTATCTTTCACATGTTTGCGCATGCCATCATTTATTTTCACAGGATGAACCGTCTTCGTAGGAATTTGATAAATGATAGCCTCATGAACAGGCACTTGAAAATGTTCCTCCAACAACATAGCGTACGCAGTCGCCTGGTATTTCGCATTGGTAAAAATCCGATTTTCGGTGTACTTAAACTCAACGGGTATATAGTGTGTTGTCCCCTTTTTCTGGTACGCAATCGTCAAATCCAGCTTGCCGTATATCCCCAGTGATTCACTCTTCACTTGCAGGTGAAACAACCTCTCTCCTTCTGTTAGACCATAGGAACGGTATCCTCTTCGTTTCTCCAACCGATCCAATTCAAGATGCTGGACGACCCCATGCTTCATCTTGTAAGATACGGGACGCGGAACTGGCATTACATAAAAATAGTAAGGAATACGTGCACAGTACAAATGCTGCTTTAAATCCGTAACATTCAACTCCACATTGTTAGCAAAAGCAACATTCTCTTCAATTAAAGGGGACATTTTCAATTTCTTTCACCTGCTTGCTATCTTTTTCACACAATGGGTACATCTGGATGTTTCCAACATCTACACCGAGAATTTTATGTAAACGCAAATACAACTCTTGCAAGCGATTATTGGAAAGTTCGCCTTTAAATGCGCTTTTTTGAACACGACACAATCCATAGTCTTTACAGGCTTCAGCTACTCTTGTCCTGACTTTATCCTCTTGAACATCGTAGATCACCAGTAAATGCACCCTCTACCAACTCCAAACAAATGGTTTGTAATCTCGTTCTCCTCTAAAATAGGTGGCGAGATGATAGGCTTGTCTCTGGATGATTGTTTTCAGCTGATATTTTTTCCCTTCGTACCTGTCTTTGCTCTCCAGACGTTCCTGAATTTCTCGTGCAATCACACGGCGGCTTTCCACATGCAACCCTTCTTCATCCAGTTTGGGTACAAACCCTTTTGTAAACATGGAAAGCACAGTTCTATCCACGACGGACTGGCGAAACTCTTCCATAAAATCAAGTACGAAAGAAGGCCTCCCTGACCGATCGACATGAAGAAACCCTGCACACTCCTCCAAACCTGCCAATAACACTGCTTTCGCTACTTCATTTTTCAAGCAACCGTACCCATAGTTCAGTACGAGGTTCACGGAATCCTTTGCCCCCCGATGCTCCCTTCCCTGAAATCCCAAATCCCGATGTAGCAATTGCTTTACCATTTCCCAATAAGCGTACGCTGCCCGTCCCTCTACTGACATTATCGCGCTGCGTATATCATCCACTTTGTTGCCTTGAATGTGTTCTAATTCATCCAACCTTTGTTCCATATTCGTTATTGTCGTTTGAAATAGGCTTTGTAGATTCTCACTCTTGTCTTTCCGGTTTTTAGCCCAGTATTTTACGAGATTGACTTGCGCTCTTATTTTTGCCCGCACAAAATGCTTGCTGACTCCCACACCACGTTCATCGTTGTAAGCCTGTAATTGTGCTCTTCTTGTGGCAACTGTTGCTTGCAAAGATGGTGACACAAGTTTGGCAAAAGGTTCTCCTCTATTGGATAAAAAATGAATATGGATCCCGTTTTCGATACACTGTTCTACGACATCTGAGGAAATGGACACTCCCTTCGAGGAAATGACAACATCATCCACTTGGAAAAACGGGATTTCCTGTACAACTTTTCTCTCCTTGTCCCGAATCACCAAACGTTCACTGGTCTTACGCAAGGCATAGCCATATTCATCAATCACAACCTGCACAAGCATTCACTCCATATTTATCAGGATAGATTCAGTGTCGTCAGAAAATTGGAGGAGTAAACGAAATCAGGAAAAAACAAATACTCTCTGTGGAAAACCGGCAGAGAGGTTCTTATCTAAAACTATTTTTCAATATGTGCAAGAAGCTACTTCTGCACTTGCCTGACTCCCGATCATAGTTGCTCGACTCGAATAACATCAGATTTAGCCCGCTATACATTGACCAACTAACAAAAAGCCTTGATATGACGCACTTCTCAAACCGCAATGAATAGCGAGCCTCTGCCATAAACAAAAAAAGCCACCTCTACAGGTGGCATCACTGAAATGTATGGTGGAGGCGGGTCGTGGCAGTTTAAAACCACAATTAGGCGTACAGTGCTACTACGTATGTCCAAGATTGCAGCCTAGAAATTGATCCATTAGCAGAAGCCCACTTTTAGAGTATTGTATTAAAAACCGATTATGGTACAATAATCATCAAGATACACATCCTAAATCAGGATGTGTATCTTGATTTAGAACGCATGTTCCTGTATAGTTTTATATAATCTGTTGAACTAGGAGATGCCTATTATGCAAAAGGTTATCAATTATCAAGTATTTTATGAAGTACTTATGAATCTGAGAGAAGAATTTTATCGTAACGGAAGACTTGATGATTCTAATGCAAAGCTAGATGAAATTGTAAAATTACTTGTAACAAGCTATTACGAATCAATGGTAGGAACTAATCGGTTTGAGTTAAATAGCTTAGAGCGCATTGCACAAGAAATGTACGGGGCAAAAGAAGCCATTTCAAAAGCTTTAAGATTTGTATTTGAAGACGTCAGCAGCAAACCTATGTTTTTCAATAACGATGGTACTAATATTTTTGGACCCAATCCAAGCTTAAATATCCAACCATCTGAAAACGAATTTGCTATTAATCTAGTAAAGGAAATTAGTAAGATTGATTTTAGCTCTCTGTTACACAGCGGCATCCATTCTGATTTTGATATTATTAATGAATGTTTCGGCCATTTTGTTAGAGATAACTTCCGGAATAACAAAGAAGATGGGCAATACATGACACCTCAAGAAATCATCTACCCCGTTCTTGATATGGTGTTCCATGATATTTTTCAGGACGCGGATTTTAATAATTCTCTTATCAAAACAGAAGGTAAATTTTTAATGATGGATCCCACATGTGGAGTAGGTACATTTTTAATCGAAGGATTAAGATATTTGTTGAAACATGTAGAATCCCTTGATATTCCTGAATCAAACAAAAAGAAAATAATTGGAAATCTAAAAACCAATGGTGCAATTGGGCAAGATAAAGTAGATAGAATGGTTAGGTTATCGAAAATAAATATGT
Organism: Brevibacillus fluminis; assembly: GCF_052072235.1. Classification (GTDB taxonomy): domain Bacteria; phylum Bacillota; class Bacilli; order Brevibacillales; family Brevibacillaceae; genus Brevibacillus_D; species Brevibacillus_D fluminis_A. The sequence goes on from NZ_CM125436.1 coordinate 5,391,448, forward strand.
TATTTATGGGAGCGAATATATCAAATATTTATCATGGAAATAGTATAACCAACGGATCAAATTTAGATGACTTTATAGAGAAAGTAGATTTAATTATTACAAATCCTCCTTTTGGCGCTGTTTATAATATTCAGGAGGTAAAAAATACAACTATATATTCAATACTTAACAACTTAGACAGTGAATTTTCTAATATCGATTCAGAATTAATTTTGCTGGATAGGTGTATCAAATTGTTAAAACCTCTAGGTAGACTCGTCATTGTTTTACCCGATAGTGTTGTGTCAGCAAAAGGAATATACTCTAATTTTAGAGACGAAATACTCAAAACATGTGACATTAAAGCGATAATAGATTTGCCCGGGGTTACCTTTGCACAAGCTGGCACAAGAACAAAGTGTGTGATTCTATACTTACAAAAGAAAAAAAGTAATAATAATAGTATTTTTATGTCCGTTTGTGATGATATTGGATATGACGTAAAGGAAAGAAAAGGTGTACCTGTAAAACTGGAAAAAGGCATAAATCAAATGCCTATTATCTCAAAAGCCTATACTCATTCTAAAAAGGAATTAATCCAATCTCAGATATATAGAATTGAATTAGATGATCCTTCGTGCTCTCTGATTAATGAACAACATCTTCTTGATAATTTTCTTACTCCTAATTTTTATAAGTCTGACCGTCTTAAAACTATGATTCTGCTTGAACGTATAGACCGGACCCTTTTTGATGTAAAAGAGCTTGGGGAAATTGCGGAATTTGTAAATAAGAAAAGAAAAGCCCTGCATGTTAATGATGATATTCGACATATTAGCGTACTGCATATAAACCCCGATTATACAATCGATTTTGAAGCAGTAAACGAATTCCAACCCGTAACTAAAGGAAATGAGTGTTTTGAAGGGGATGTCATACTTTCAAAGATAAATCCAAGAATCCCCCGGGTAGCTGTTGTCCCCGAGTTTAACAAAAAGCTTGTGTGTTCCAATGAGTTTGAGATCCTTGTAGCAAAAAATGGTGTCGATCCTTATTTACTTCTAATGCTACTTAATATGGAATTGGTTAGAAATCAAATAGAGTGTTTGACAGCTGGTACCTCCTCCTCTCACAATCGGATTAAAAGAGATCAACTTAGCGGTATACTTATTCCCATGCCAAAAAAAGGAACTACAATTTACAATGATCTACTGGCACTCGGAGACAGAAGTCGTCGTGTTATTCAACAAAAGTACAGTGCAACAAGGGAGTTACTGGAGCAAAAGCTTCATTTGAAGGAGTTACTTGGTGTTTAAGAAAGAAAGAAGCGGGAACAAAATATACCCCGCTTCTTTCCTTTTACTATTCAAACTTATGGATCTGAACGTCTCCATTCGAGTCTTCCTCGGCATGAAAAATCAATCTTGATCCCTCAGTATTTTCCAGTTCCACTCTCAGTTTCTCGAACCCATCTTCACGTCCGTTGCCATGACGAGCAAAATCATCATTTGTGCGATTTCTTGGCGGGAACAGTTGAAAATTAACATCTGCTCTACGCGTCATATTTTGGAATTTCGGATAACCAAGCTTATCCATCCATTCGATGTACCTTTCCCTTAAAACCTCATGCTCTTGAACATTGGCCATCCAAATCCTCACTCTGAATTTTCCTTCAGGTGTTAGATCCATTGATACTAGATAAAGTTTAGTGTAATTCAAAAAACCTTCCATGATTTCCGTATTGTTTGCCGTAAAATTCCACCGAGGCGCTACTGCGCCTTTCTTATCTAGTGAATCTAAAAAATTTGCAGACTTCACTTCAGATCCATCTATTAGGTCATCGCCTCTTCCCCTCATCCCCTGTCCAGGAACCTGCGTAACGAGGGACACAAGATGCTGAGCAATATAGCCAGTATCAATTTGCGCTGATTGGCTTGTTGTCGTACTCCAAAGTGCCAATCTCTTTCTTTGATCAACAACTTGCTCTTCTAATAGATTCTTTGCAAGTTCCATTCTATCGCGTTTACTAAACATCCCCAAAATAATCCGTGATAACATCACACGTTCTTCAACGCTTAGTGCTCTTACATTGAATCTGGCTGTAATATCCATTGTAATATCCTGGATTTCCCGTTCCTCATTAAGGCCTCTTGAATAAATACTCTCGATGGTTTCTCTAACCGTTTGTTCATCCATAAATGTAAACACGATAAATTCCCCCTCGGTTGGTTGTGTTTACATTATATACCATCAAATGAGTGCTATCAACTTTTTTATTGAGTGCTATCATATTTTATTCTCCGTGCACTGAATAACTATTGTGTGCTTAATTTTTCCATTACAAAGTCCAATCTGAAGCAAACTGTTCCTTTCTGTTCACAAGGTCTATACGAAGATTATGACTATGTAGAAAGCCAATTTCTTAAAAAGCAATAATGAATCGGGCATTCAATTGTTCCTACAGTAAGTAATGAAAAAGTTTTTGAAGCAAATATATTTTGCAATCGATGTATTGCAAATACACGGTTGACCTGTATTTGGCAAGCAAAAAGTGCAGAGTTCGGCAACCATTTTGTGCATAGCCATGCCAGACTAAATTTATAAAAATTAGCGGTGTGATAGAGCATGCTGAAGGCAATAACTCTCTCCTGTGAAGGCTACGATGTGAGCATGATGCACAAGGCGGTTAATCAATGCTGCGGTTAAGGGGTTATCTCCGAAAACCGTATTCCATTTGCTAAATCCCAAATTTTAGGTGACGATGACGCTGGTCAGCTCATAACATTCTGAGATTACATGGAAAAAGAGATTAGCACCGTTCTTGTGAAATGGAACCCTATCAGTAAAAAAATAATCTGATCAATATAAAAAATGAGGGTAGCGAGCAAATCGCTACCCTCTGTTTTTACCTAGGAGTACACATTCCACTGTTTAAAGCATCTGGATCATAATGTATTAATTCATATTTCGATCCATCCCAAATCGCGTTCAAAAGTAAAGGATAATCAAGGTTTCCACAGGTATTTCTAAATTCATTAGAATTTTTATTTCTCGGTGGATGAAGTTGAAAATTTGTACTTATGATCTGACCGCTTTCTACTTGTTTATACCACTTCCTACACATTTCCCTAAAAACTTCATCCTTCTGTGTTCTGACAACCCAGACTCTAACCCTTTCTCTATTTGAATTTGGTTCATTATCCCATAAAACAAAGAACAGAAGTGGCATTGCATCAAGAGAAGCCATATTACCAGACTTACTACTTTTTGTGCCAGCTTTTATAACTCCATTGAATCTTGGTGTATCGATAGCTCCCCAGGTATTTGCCGCTTTAACATCGGAACCGTCTATCAAGTCCGCACCCTTTTTCCTACCAGGACCTTTAATTCCAGTAAGTAAACTGACCAGAATTTGGGACCAGGCCCTAGAGTCTTCTGGAGTTGGCTGACCTGTAAAATCGGCATATGGTTTTGCTTGAAAAAAAGCTTCGTGATGCATTTTTAGAAAATCTAATACATTTTTCATACTATTGGACCCTTCTTTCACTTAATCTTACTTTCTCATTATTTAGAATAACAAATTTCGAGATATTTTCCAAAAAAGAGAAAGATTGTAGCTTATATTTATAGATTCTAATAGGTAATGAGTATTTACATGATCTTGTTTGTCAACTTCTTCAAACCCCTTGTGCAAAAAAAGATTGAAAAATACATTAAAATCCGTGATATAGAATAACAAATTAAGAGGCAATGTTTCTTCTTTTTGTTACTTTTACGCTTCTTACTACTTGATTTTATCGCAGGGGCAACAAATCCAAATATAATGATGGCACCAATTATCCATTCGATAGCTTCCATGACGAACTCCTGTCTTCTTCTTAACATTCAACACTATTTTACAATGCAAGGAAATATTTTACTACCAATTCCCTTACATCAAGTATTCCTTTTAAACGTTCCCCGCTAACAGCTAACTATTCAAATTGAAGCCATTCATCTTATACATCCCCATATTGATAATTGCAATTTTCTCCAAAAAGACTTATTATTAATATAATGAATACAACACTTCAGCACCTGAGCCAGTGGACAACCTCTAACTAAACTAGCTGAGGATAACCAAAAGGCAGGACGAAGTTATTTGGTAAAACCTACATACTAGGTTTGGATAATAACGCTGATTACAAAAGCATCTCAAAACTACTTTGGGATTTTTTTGTAATGAGTGTTTTTTTGTGTTCACCGAATGAAGTATTGCCTCATTTCAAACGAAAGGATGAAAATGACATGAGCAAAAATTTGCATGTACTGAACAGTGTTTTACAGGATAACAAGGAGAGCAGTTACATTGAAAGAATTAGAGATGTTTATCGGAAGTATGCCTTCACGGATCGTCAAAAGAGGGCATGTGAACTATTCTTGTTTGAGCCAACAAAAGAAAATGCTGTTAAGTCTTTAAAACTAACTCCGAAAGCATGGGTGTTTGTACGGAATTTTTTAAGTAAAGAAGAATTGACTGAGGTAATAATTTCAATTATTGAGAAAGAGAAAATTAATAGCACATATTTGAAGGTACTAACTGGTAACGCGTTCTTAAACGATCTGGTTGATCAACTTCTTCAGACCCCTATTGCAGAAAAGATAGAAAAATATTTAAAAATCCGTGAAATGAATAACAAACTAAGAAGGTAATCATTCAACGTACTCCCCTTTGCTCATTCTGGGCAAAAGGGGATTTTTTCATTACCGAAACGATCCTGCTTTGGAACATATATTATTTCTTTGAAACAACATTGAAATCCTCGGGTTCTAATAACTGATCCCCAGCTAGGCAAAACAACAATTCCCCGTCCCGTGTTGCTCAGGATGTTTTGGGAGGTTGCTTAGTCGATCCCGGTGACATCAATAAGTTGACCTTAGCCGTGAAACGTTCCATCGAAAGCGAAAGTACTGTCAAAAGTGTCCTAAAGGAGCAAAAGACGGTACTTTCGCTTTATAAATTTGAAAATGGAGTGATCAAAATGTCCATCAACCCCAACGAGAAAGAAAAACGTGCAATCTCAGCTCTCATCCAAGATCGGATCGACGAGCACTTGGCACACTTCCCGTACGCCAGATACCCGGTCGAGCCGCTGGAGCCCTGGAGGCGAACCTTTTCCGACCCGAAATCCCTCCCATTGGAAACGCTCCGTCAGGTGCTTCGGTGGCCCCTCGGCGGCTGGGCAAGAAATGACTTGCCTTCGGCACACAGCCGGACAATCAACGCCTTCATCAAGTCGTGGCCGGAATTTACCGAAAACACAGCTTTCGAGCCATCGGAAGTCTTTCGCTTCTGGCAGCAGAAACTCACGGATTGGCAAAACGGCTTCAACGCCGTCGCATTCCTCCTGCACCTGATGCACCCCGACGCTATCGAGATCGTCGATTCACACCGGATCAGCGCCATGCGTGAGCTAATGAAAACAGCAGGACTCCCAGTCGGCGAGCATCCTCATCCCCTCTCGTTCGCCGCTTTGGAGCAGTACAGCCAGTTTTTCCGGCTCATCCTTCCGAAGCTACCCTATGGATCGGATTCGCGCAACAAGTTGGATCGCTTCCTCAAAGCTTACGGCAATCGGCACGCCTACAGGAATGTAGCAGCGGCTTTCCGGACGATCGAGCCGAGAATCCGCGAGTTTTCTTGGGAAACGGCGTCCTCAAAGCGGTTCGACCTGAGCAAGATCAAGCTCCGCTCCAACGCCGATGTTCTGTTCGCTTGCCTTCTGCTCGCATTAGAGCAAAGCGATCAAGCGGGCGCGACTCTGACGATCAGCCAGATTGCCGAGCTCATCCCTCTCGGCACTGGGGGCATCTGCAATCCTGCAAGCTACCAGTACGCCATGATTGCCCTTTTCGGCTGCCAAAAAGGCAGAGATTACTTTCAGATGAACAATCCGGCCCTAAAAGAAGCCTTCACCAAAGAAGCCAACAACTCGGCTCGCAACATGAATTTTTGGAAGCAAAATTTAGACGAATCAGTTGCCATAAACCCGAAATATCAGCTTAACGATGGGAAAAGAAAGCGAGGAATAGCAAATGAAAGACCTTAGGGGAAAACACATGAAAGAAGATGATCTGCTGAAGCAAATCGACACATGCCCAGCTACTGGTCGTGGCTTTACTGGATTTTGTCAGACACAGCAACGAAACGCTTCATCTCTGTGCCACAAAAAGAATCCTTTCATCCATACAGGCCATCGAGAAGAGTCTGGAAGACAACGTACTGGGGATTCGGATTGAAAATCTGTTCCTTTCAATACAACTAATAGAGCAGTAATCACTTCCGTTTTTCTGAATCAATCGTGCTAAACATGTCCTTGACAACTCGTTGAACCATTTTCACTTCTTCCAGACTTCTGTTCATTAAAAATGAACGGTGAACATCCAAGACCTGCTTCTTTTCGTGCAGTTCAGTCTCCACATCAATGTTCCCAAAATGGAACACTTCCGCTGGCTCAACCTCCAAAGCGCCAACAATCTTTTCCAAGGTTTCAAGGGAAATGTTACGGGTACCCCTCTCCACTCCACCCACGTATGTATCTTGAAGCCCGGCCTTTGTGGCCAATTCTAATTGAGACAGCCCTTTCTGCTTTCGCAACACACGGATTTGGGCACCCACTAACTTCCGAAGGTCAGACACATCTATCACCCCTTCTTTCCAATGGTAGAGGGGGTGTTGCAAGCTCGAAAGAATACCAAACTATCGGTTTATGTTGTTAAAGAACTTATAAGTTCTTATAATAGGAATATGCTAAAACATTCCAAAATTCGACATTTGAAAGGAGAATATTTACTTGTTTAAGCGCCTTCTACCCATATTAACCGCCTTCACACTAGTTTTTGCAACAGTGACAAGCCTAAATCCCGTTAGCACTGCTGTCGCTAAAGAAAACTCTTCTTCTACATCGGATTACTCCTACGATTTCAGCAATCTATCAACCAGGACCACCTGGAAAGTTCTGTTCGACAAGGACATTGATAAGTCGACTGTTAACACAAATAATATCACGATCACCAACAAGGACGGTACAACTCAGTCTGTTACCGTTACTTATAATTCCAGCAAGAAATACATCCAAGTGAAACCAAAAACCTCACTTACCAAGAAAGGTGAATTCTTTCTAACCCTTAATAGTCTGAAGGACAACAGCGGCGAGTCTCACGGGACAATGATTGTTCACTTTACTACAGGCACCTCATCCTCTACTAAGACTCAGGAAATTAATTTTGTAACCGAAGGAGGCAATGTCGGCGGGGAGATCGATCAACTTCGTGCAGAGAACAAAAAACTTCTTGAGGAAAACAAGAAGCTAAAAGAAGCGATTGAACGATTAAAGGAACGAATCCATGAGCTTGAAAACGGTAATGGTGGAGGAAGCGATCAGGACAACGCTCCTCTTAAGAACGAATACTTCACTGTTGAATATCCAAAAGGGTACAAAAAAGATGCGGATGCAATGTATAGGTATCTAGAACTGGCTATGAAGTCCTCTAAGGAGGAGTTTGGTAAACTGGGCAACGTTGAACAATGGTTGAAAGAACCAAAACCTGTTCAAGTCATTCTTTATGACAAGCCGACAGATCTGGCTGATGTTGGTCTATGGAGCCTCTGGGGTAATAATGACGGGTCATTCACATTGCATTTGCTTGCAAAAGATGCTCACCGGTCTAACTGCTGCACGAACACTGGAAAGACCTTTGATGATACCTACTTCCGTACGACAACTGTTCACGAGATCATGACAATCCCCCTCCGAAAAGTAATTCGTGAAAAGAGTCAAGGATGGAATGACATCTATGTAGCACCTGACTGGTTTACACAAGGGATTGAGGAGTATTTCGGATTCCACTATGGCAATGACATGGATTCCGTAAACATTTTGATCAACAACGTTAAGAAAGATAAGAGTCGAATCACCTTCTCTTCAAAAGGAATCAGCGCTAGGGATGCATATGCCGATGGTACTGTTCTCTCCTTCTTCCTGTATGAGCGTTATGGAGAAAACAGAGTTCACAAAATGCTCATGAGCAGCGAATCCACTTGGGAGAAAGCTTTCAACAAGGAATTCGGCTCGTACTCCGACATAGAGAGAGAATTTAACAATTGGATTTCCAAAAGATAGTAGCCCCCCTTATTCATTAAGATCACGCAGAAAGGAACAACTGTCATGAATACAATACAAAATGAAGAAAATATGACATCACAAACACCCACCGAACCAGTTAATGATCAGAAAAAAATACCCGCATGGAAAAAGGTTTTCAAGGTAGTAAAAACAATTTTCTATGCAATTGTTGCCTTTGTGTTCCTACTGAAAGTTCTCTCATGGATCGGGATCGATTTGGCTACCCCCATTGATAATCTTATTTCACAGTTTTCTGCCGAACAAAAATACGTTGATATTGTAAGGGAAGGAAACTTTAAGGCGAGACCTAACCAAAAAATCGGTGATTCGTTTGACAAGTTTTTCGGATCACCCAAGTGGACAGCGTTCAACTCAGACACTGGGCAAAAGATTGTTGAGTTTACAGGGGATTTTACCTATCAACAGCAACAAGTGAAGGCAAGGATGCAATTTATCGTCAATCCCGAATCAGGATCATTTGAAATCCATACGATTGGTTTCAATGACATACCGCAAAACAAACTTATGCAGGTAGCATTATTGGCGAAAGTGTTTGAGGGTAAAGAAATTGAAGCGACCGAAAATGCTGTAACAGATTCTCAGGTTACACCCGACCAGCCGAACACAGTAACAACTTCCGAAACCCAAAATACGGCGGTGAACACCCCTGACCAACAAGCAACAGATCTTAGTCCATCTGAAAGCTCCCCATCTGAAACAATTGTTGAGGGCTTAGCTGTTGCCTTTCCGGAAGGGATGGTTGTCGTTCTTGTAAATGACCAAGAAAAGGAGTACCCAGTAGCATCAAATGTTGAAGTTACCGAAAGCGGTCATCCAAGCGAGTGGACAAAGCTCCAAGCAAACATGCTTCTGAATTTGACGATTGTAGATGGTGTAGTGGTAGCTATTGATATTCTTTAACGATAGTTGTTAGTTACTGAAATCATGAAAAGCTGACCAGTAGGTCGGCTTTTCTCTTTACATCAACGTATATATACCCAATAAATTATAGAAGGAGTACCAAATAATGTGGATTTTCATATTTTTGTTAGCTTTCATTGCGATGATAGCTTTCTTCATACTGGCTGTAATTAGTTTGTTTAAAAGAAAAGGTACTACTAAAAGAAATGTATTCCTTTCTTTTGTCTGCTTTGTTGTGATGATCGTTTCTGCCAATATGGAATATGCCCCTTCGTCAGATACACCTTTTGCAACAAAAACTGATGTTGGAGAGAAATCAGAAACTAGCTCCCCAAAAACATCTCCCAGTTCAACTGTTACCAAACCGGATATTAACTCAAGTACAGTTGCATATGAACAAAAAAACAACGAACAGCAGGCAACTACTAAACTTTCAGCTAAGCAGGCTGAGGCGATTATCAAGAAAGCTATCGGATTAGCCTTAAGCACAAATGGACCTACAATTGAGATCGATGGTAAAGAATATTATTCATTTGATCCGATCTCACGAACTGAAAAAGCAGAAGGCATTTCTTATATCGTTGATACTACTAGTGGTGATATGTTCCTTCACTCTCCAAACGGAACAATTTCATTTAGTGAGTACAAAACGCAACTCGGTATCCCTACCGAAGAAAATGATAGCAAGTCTCTATTTGTTTATTTACTTAGTCCAGAAGATTTTATCGGTCAATGGGCCAACTATGAAAGGCATGAGATTCTTACTCTTTACGAAAATGGCATGTTTGACGAAAGCGATCAATGGATCATTCCTCATGGAGCATCTTGCTCTATATGTAATAAGTTTTGGCACTTTAAAGAAGGTAACCTTGAGTTTGATACAGATTCCGGGCCGGAAGTCTTTAAGGTAGGTTTTAAAGATGGGCATGTTATATTACTACGAGGGCAACAAGTATGGGAGCCATTTGTTCAAAATTAACCTACTGTGGTCATAAACCTCTATTGATCCTTATTCTTGCTCGATATGTAATGAAGTATTATTCAAGCAGATATTATTATTTTGCAATCGATGTATTGCAAATACGCGATTGACCGACAAAGCCATTCACTCTCAAGTGGATGGCTCTTTTATATTTACGGAAAGGAGAATGATCGAAAACCAAAAAGATGGATGTACTGAACGACGGACGAATGTGGTTCAGCAAATAACAACTTCTACTAATCAATAAAAATCGAGAGAGGCACCTTCCCCTAACGACTCTGGGGAAAGGTGCCTCTCTCGATTTAGGAGGACGAAAATGAGAACCATCAAAACCATACAAGATATACGCTCCTTGCAAAAAGCACGAGTTTTTCCCGAGCAATTTTCCAAGTTTTTGGAGGATCAATTTTTAGAGTTGAAAGAGGCATTCGATTTCGATGGTGCGGACATGGCATTCACTCTGGATTTACACGGCTTCATGGTCGTTCTTGAGAAAGGAGATAATCTACGGGATCTTAGCATTGTCGGTCTAAACAGACTAAACGGCGGCTTGCTTGGCAGCCTACCGGAATTCATTGAAAAGGTGGAGTACGATCAAGAGCTATGGTACAAGATTGTCGTTATTTACACCAATGAGTACGGCATGGCGTTCTACCTTCCTGAGGTGGCTATTACCGATGATGAAGAAATCCAAACTTGGCTGGAGGCGCATGTGGAATGAAGACGATCAAAGAAGCAGCGAAACGGGTTAACATCGTCCGAGTGAAAATGGTGCGAGAATCAAGCCTCCTGTACCCGCAACGGCGAATTAGAACGGCTGGGGATGCTGTCGGACTGTTTCAGAAGTTTCTGGATGAAGCGGACCGAGAGCAATTCCTGTTGCTTTGCCTTTCATCCAAAAATGAACCGACTGCCATTCACACAGTGTCCGTTGGCTCACTGAGTGCCAGTATTGTGCATCCCCGTGAGACCTTTAAAGTTGCATTCTTGGCTAATGCCAGTTCAATCATCGTTGCTCACAACCATCCATCGGGCGATCCCACACCCAGTCAGGAGGACATCTCCCTAACTAAAACACTTATGCAAGCAGGCGATTTGCTGGGTATCACTGTTTTGGATCACATTATCGTGGGTTCCGAGGGTACCTTTGTGAGCTTGAAGGAAAAGGGGTACATGTAAACATGAGTAACAGAGCCATGTTTTCCTCAGATCGATATGTCACACGAGGTGTGAACGAACTCGTGCCGTTTGAACTGCAACTCCTCCTATGGAGTATCCTTGAGAAAAGACAAGAACAAGGAGATCAACTGGATTACCTAGAGGTTTTTGAACTTTCAGCAGAGTTTGTAGACGGGGAGCCGTTGCAGAAGATCTTGAATCGGCAAGAACAACCTTACCATCAGGAAGTGATCTACGTTAATCACATCGAAAATTTGGCCATCGGAGTTACGATTTGGGTTATCGATTCTGGAGAGTATAGCACAATGCTCCTACCACAGGAATATTAGTGAAGGCAAAGACATGTTCACCATCGAGCTCATTCTCGCCATTCTGCATATTCTATTTGGCGCAAAAAAAGTAAAAAACGAAAGGGATATTTTCCGTGTATCCACCATTAAATGAATTGATCTGGATACTTGCGAAACTGGTTCTTGCTGGCATGAGTCGGGAACTGGCGATTGCGAAAGTAGCAAAAGAGTATGGGCTCAACCAAGAAGAGCTTCGTGCAAAACTGCTTTAGGTGACCTATCAGGTCATGATGGCAGATTCAAGGGCAGCCATTGGCTTGCCCTATTTTTTTACTTTCACACGCAGAGAAACATTTTGATAAAAGTCGACTTTTCCGACGACGTCGACTTCGATATGCAAAGAAGCGGAGGGATCAGAATGTTTCAGCGACGAAAACGAAATTTGGATTTGTCAGGGGCAAAAGAGCAAATTAGAAACGGTCAATCGACACACGGCATCAACTGGGACAGGACTCAATCGCGCGAGAAAGGCAAAACGATTGAGTCAACAGACAACAGGGGCGTAGGCTGTGTGTGGGAAGAAGCCGACGAGGAGACTGTAATAGAACCAGAATGCGAAAATCTCAGACAGCACCCGCCTAAAGCCCAGTCTGTACTGGCATTTTCAGAACGGCAAAACGTGAAAAACGCGGATTTTGGTCAGCCTACTCCTTCCTACCCCGGACTACAAAAACGACCGGATTTTTACGAGCACCATAAGAAGATGACCATCTACGTAGACCGAGAGCTAATGAAAATGATGGAAAACTTAAAAAAGGAACGGTACATTCCAAGCTACAGCTGGTTGGTAGCAGAGGCAGTCCGTTTCTACCTGCAGGAGCAGGAGCATCGAAAGTGAATTACAAAACCGCATTGGTACATCCATTGAAAATGATGGATGCACCAATGCTTGATGTGCAGTGAAAAAAGTTGATCCTCCGATTCCCCTCACGTAGCGTCAAAAGCAGCAGTGTCGTCAACTTTGCTTTCCTGAGTGACACTTCTGCTGGTACTGACGCTACTCGCAGAGATTAGGGGGCGGTAGTATCCAGATGTTAAAATGTCTGCTACTGTTGAATGTGACCACTCACAGTAGGAGGCTAAGCTATCATGTCAGAGCAGGAACAACTTCCGGGAATCCCTATGCACAAAATCGCATTGGAGCTACGAAATGAAGAAAGAGAAGCGGATCATGAATATAACAGACTGAGAGAAAAGGAGCATAACCTCGAAATAGGGAAAAAGTTGCCCAAGAAGGACAGAGAAGAGCTCGATAAACTAGAAAAGAAGTATGACTTTGACAACTACTACCGGAACATCCTCCGCTATGCTGAAAACCTGTTTTCTTTCGGGAAAGATACCATCAAGCAACCGAATGATGATTACCTGATTCCAGAGAATGAAGTGTGGCTCGTGAAAACCCTCCTTCGTGAGTACATGTCCCCTTTTCTGAAAAAGATGAGAACCAAGCGACTTACACAAGTCTCATTCGACGACTTTAACCAGCTCATCGGGAAAGTAGAGCAGGCGATCCAAAAGAGTGTGGCTGAAAAGGATAGAGCAGCAGAGTTAGCGCTCCTGGATTTTTATACAGGTTTCAGCAGGAGACAGCGGTTGTACCAGATCAAAAAAGAAGTCGAAGCTACCATTGGTGAGGACTGGGAAACACTTAACCGATTGTTGAACGTCCAGTTGCGGATGCAGCTACTCGATCAGTACAGAAAAGCTATGCAGGACTTTTCGCAACAATGGAGAGTGTCCATCAACCGCCTAGTAGAAGTGGAAGAGGCTGTTGTTGACGACATGACCGAGGATGACGTTGGTGGAAATGACAGGGTGAGGTTGTCTTTGTTTGAGCCAGAAGAAGAACAAGCGATTGGTGAGTTCATGGAAGTAGACCTAGCTGATGTAGAAATTCCTTACGATGATTTAGCAAGGATCGATCTAAAAAAATTTGCTTCTGCGTCCGCGCATCGGAGAATAGATGAAAAGTGGCACAAGTGGGAGAAAATTATTAAAGCACAAGATGAATAGGTCAAGATGGGCAGGAGAAGTCGCTTCTCCTGTCTTTTCTTTTTTTCAAAAAGTAGGGGAAAGCCGCATGGGGACTGGGATCTTCAATGCGACAAAAAAGAAAAACAAAGCTGTCGTAATAACGGAATCGCATTTTTTTTACAATGGAGACACAGCAACAGCGAAGCAATCCACGATCCTTGAAAACTAAAAAAATTTTGGGAGGTAGCTCACATGATCGCCATGAAAAATCTCACCGTAACAACGAAATGGGGCATCGCGAACAAAGCGTACACCGTTCTTAGTGGGAAGAAAATTCCAAGCTGGGAACTTGTGAATGAACAAGTAGCTGAAAACATCTCGAAGGAAATCACCTTTGAGCTTGATCCATCTACCTGCCATGATTGCTCCGATCGAGTGATCGTACCATCGTACATTGATTGGAATGAAATCGCTTCTGCTCCAACGGGTACGAGCAAAACCGTGATGGTGAAGTGGGCAGCTTCCACTCCCCTGTTCTTTAAGCAGCAAAGCGAGGCCAATCGTTTTGTAAAAATCCTAACGGCAAGTATCCAAGAATTGTGTCAGTCGATTGTCGTAGAAAGCGATCTGCCTTTACAGGAAACGCTCATGGTGATGGTTGAAGCTGCCATTAATAAGGCATACCGGATGGTCAAGAGGCAGCCAAACGCCCTACTCGCCATCACGTACCTGGAAGACATTCCGGTTGCGTTTGTCCAGCTGATTACCAAAGAGAAAAAGGAACATCAAACGGTTTGGTTGACCAACAATGTAGCGTCCGTCTAACCCCCCTCCTTTGTTCCTAAAATACTGTCAGTAGCAGCAATAGCGTCCATTCCAACCGACTCTATGGTTGCTACTGACGCTACATACTGGACAACGGGTGACCAAAACAAAAAAAAGGAGACCTGCCACATGTTTAAGCCAACGAACAAGCGTATTCTTGAGCGTCCTGTTTCTGCCCAACCTAACGTACCAGATGGCGTTTACGACGGCCTGCTCGAATCGGTAGAGATCAAAGAAATGGAAAGCCGCTTTCATCCCGATGGGAAACGTGAAGTGGTCAATTTCAAGGTCAACGTCAAGCTTCTAGATGATGAAACGGAAACCTTGTACGTCTCCCCTACCTTTACGTGGAGCTTGAAAGGAAAGTTTATCAAGCAGCTAGACGATCTTGAATCACTACCAGAGCCAGGAGATGAACTAGATTTGGATCGTTTAACAGGCATGAAAGTGACTGTTGTTGTCGAGAACACCGAAAAAGACGGCCAGACCTACAGCAACATCGTAAAAATGACAAAACGAAAGGCCGCTGTTATACCAAAGCCACCCGTCCCTACAAAAAGAGCAATCAAACCGGTTGAAGTGGATGAAGACAATTTCTTTGACGATGACGATCAGAATTTGAATTTGGAACTGGAGGATCTAGCAGAAGGAAAAGAGTAACCACTTGTCCCCTGTAAGTTATTTACAGGGGGACCTTTTCACCATGCTTGAGACAAAGAGAGGAGAAACATCATGTTTGACACGGAAAAATCATATGCTGAGATGATACAAATGCTCGCGATCTTGAGCAATCCGGATGAAGTGAGAGAGCTACGCGTACTTCATACAAATAAAGGTACAGTGAGTGGGTACTTTAGCGACAACGACGCACTTGCAGAAGCAGCGCAGGACTACAATGGTAAGTTTCCTGTCTACGTGACCCTAAATCCTGTTATGCCAGCATTACTTGCGCGGGCAGATAATCGGGTCATGGAACGAGCCAAGCAAACCACAAGCGATGCAGACATTGCCCATCGGTATTGGCTTCTCGTCGATTTTGATCCTGTACGTCCGTCAGGTATTTCTTCTACTAAAGAAGAGCATCAGGCGGCAGTGAAGCTGGCAGAACAGGTCGAAGCTGCTCTCCGTGGACAGGAGTGGCCTGCTCCCGTTCTTGCAGATAGTGGGAATGGCGCTCACCTACTCTACTACATCGACTTGCCCAACACCCATGAAAGTACAGAGCTTGTCAAAAAGGTTCTGCAAGCCCTCGATTTGCAATTCAGTACGGATCAGGTACAGATCGACACGACAACGTATAACGCTGCACGTATTTGCAAACTGTACGGAACGATTGCATGCAAAGGAGACAATACGCAAGACCGTCCCCATCGCTTGTCACTAATTCTTAATTGTCCCGAAGAATTAGTCCCGGTGTCTGTTGAGCAATTGCAAACGGTAGCCAACCAAGTTCCAACAGTCAAGGAACCTCAGAAAAAGGCAAAGAAGGCAGCAGCAAATCGTTCTAATTTTGACCTCGAATCGTGGCTAGCCGAGCATGAAATCGATGTGGCATTGAAATCACCTTGGCAAAACAAAGCAACGAAATATGTGCTGGAAACGTGTCCGTGGAACGAAGCCCACACCAATCGGAGTGCTTTCATCGTCCAATTTGACAGCGGAGGCATTGCGGCTGGCTGCCATCACAACAGTTGTTCCCATCACACATGGGAAACGCTGCGTGATTCTCTGGAACCAGACTGGAGACAGACTTCAGACGAATCAAAGGGTGGAGAAGAGACGCAATCCGACATTCTCATTCGACTTGGGAATGAGGCTACCTTTTTCAGCAACGAAATCGAGGAAGCTTTCGCATCTGTGGAGATCAACGGCCACACGGAACAATGGAAAGTGAGGAGTCGTTCCTTCAAATTGTGGCTGATAAAGAAGTTTTTTGAGACGACAGGCAAAGCACCTGGAACCGATGCCATGAATCAAGCGCTCGGTGTCATGGAGAGTACAGCCCTGTTTAAAGGAGATCGGCATTCGCTTCAGTTGCGAGTGGCAGAACTTGATGACGCATTTTACTACGACCTTGCTGACGCAAGACGGAGGGTAGTAGAAATCACACCACAGGGTTGTAGCATTTTAGACGATCCCCCCACTCTTTTTTTGCGAAACAAGAATTTGAAAGCTCAGGTAGAGCCTGACTTTGACGGAGAATTAAGCCTTGTCCTTAACCATGTACGATTAAAAGATGCTGATGACCAACTACTCTACCGTGTCTATCTTGTCGCCTGCTTGATCCCGAACATCCCCCACCCTGTTCTCGTATTGAGTGGGGAGAAGGGAGCGTCGAAATCCACAACGATGAGAATGACGAGGGCCATTATTGACCCAGCCGTTCGTGATTTACTTACCATGCCTAATAGTAAGAATGATCTGGCACTCTCCCTCGCCAACAACTACATGCCCTGCTTTGACAATCTCGACACGCTTTCTGCCGAAAAAAGTGACCTGCTCTGTATCGCCTCGACTGGAGGAGGATTCAGCAAGCGCACGCTCTACAGTGACGATGACGAAACCATTTTGGATTTTCGTCGATGTGTCGGACTGAATGGGATCAATGTTGTAGCCACAAGGGCTGACCTGTTGGATCGTTCCATCGTGATTGAACTGGAGCGAATTGACGAAAGTGAGCGTAAGGAAGAGAAAGAAGTATGGAAGGCATTTAATGCCGACAAGCCATTCATCGTCGGTGGCGCACTTCAGGCACTTTCCAAAGCGATGGAGATCCACCCTACTCTGCAATTGGACAAACTGGCACGGATGGCAGACTTTACACGTTGGGGGTACGCCATCGCAGAAGCGCTAGGGTTAGGTGGAAAGCGATTCCTTGAGGCGTATTTCAGCAATCAAAACAAATCCAATGATGAGGCTGTTTCTGCCCATCCAGTCGCTGCTGCTGTCGTAGCGTTGATGAATGACAGAGTCAAGTACAAGGGGACGGTGGCAGAACTGCTGAAAGCTCTGGAAATGGTTGCGCTGAAAGAGAAAATCAACGTGTTTGTCCCATCCTTCCCGAAAGCCGCTCACATGCTGAGTCGTCGTTTGAAGGAAGTGAAATCGAACTTGAAGCAGTTGGGGATTGTGTACGACATTCGCCATGCTGGGGATGCAAAGGTGATTCGCATCGAAAAACTAAGTCCAGCGCAAGGAAACAGTGACAATGAGCCTAGTCCAGTGAATGAAAACTCCCTGCCAAGAACACGGCCACAACTTGCCAACAGTGAATAGACTGATTTGGAAGGTCTGTTCGTGGATGAGGAATAGAACCGACCTGTGATGCTCCTAGTGTACCGTCAGAAGCGGAAGTACCGACAGTGTGCCATTCCTGTCTGTTGTCGGTACTGACCCTGCTGACGCTACTTGCAGGTCATTGTGACGGGAGTTAACATCACCGAGCGAAAGCAGGCAAGTTGAAAAATGAAAAAACTAAATATTCAGACATATATCATAAATTTGATCCTTACTGATACGCTAGGGATTTTGAAAACTAACGAACTAATATGGGAGGCATAATACGATGATCCATTCATACAAAACAACCATCTCTCGCAAAAGCCTGAAAAGCGGCCAGTACCTGCCTGAGAAACTGACCGTGATCAAGGAGGCACCCATTGATTACGACGCTAATCGCCGCTACTACGAACCCGCAGTTGCTCTGCTCGGCAAGATGTACCATGAGTTGAACCGATAACCAATGTCCCCTCCCCTCCAACTGGGGAGGGGAGCTTACTTCAAGAGAGGAGAAACCAGACATGAACAAAAAAGCAGCCATCTACGCTCGCTTCTCCAGCGACAATCAGCGTGACGAATCAATCGACGCGCAAATCCGCGCCATCGAGGATTACGCTAAACGTAACAACTACGACATCGTAAAGGTGTACGCCGATCGCGCCAAAAGCGCCACATCTGACAAGCGTCCCGAGTTTCAAAAGATGATTCAGGACAGCTCACTCGGCCTGTTTGAAGTAGTCATCGTTCACAAGCTAGACCGTTTCAGCCGTGACAAGTACGACAGCGCCACCTACAAACGAAAACTGAAGCAAAACGGAATCAAGCTGGTTAGTGTAACGGAAAACTTGGACGGTTCACCGGAAAGTGTCATTCTCGAATCCCTGCTGGAAGGGATGGCTGAATACTACAGCAAAAACCTTGCCCGAGAAGTGATGAAAGGCATGAGGGAAAACGCCTACCAGTGCAAACATACAGGCGGCCTCGCTCCCCTTGGATACGATGTAGACCCAACAACAAAGCAGTACATCATCAATGAAAGAGAGGCAGCACCGATCAAACTGATCTTTTCTATGTACCTCGACGGCTACGGCTACAGTAAAATCCTCGATGCACTCAGCGCCAAGGGGTACAGGACAAAATTGGGCAGGCCGTTCGGCAAAAACAGTATTCACGACATCCTGCGGAACGAAAAGTATTCCGGTGTGTATGTTTTCAATAAAACAGCAAGCAAAGACGCATTCGGCAAGCGAAACAGTCATTCTGTAAAAAGCGATGAAGACGTGATTCGCATTCCTGATGGTATGCCCGCTCTTGTCTCCCCCGAGGACTACCAAAAGGTCGTGGAAAAAATGAATGCAAACAAACGCTCCCCTGCCGCTTACAAAGCAAAAGAATCCTACCTCCTCAGCGGCTTGATTGTTTGCGGTGAGTGTTTGGAGAAACAAGGCCAAAACTTTGCCATGATGGGCAACTGCCGCCCGATTGGTAGAAACAAAATGAAGTACGTCACCTACCGCTGCGGCAACCGAGACAATAAGAAAAACTGTGACAACAAGGAATTGCGCCGGGAACACATCGAAAATTACGTCATCTCAGAGCTGCACAACAAAATTTTCAATGACGATGTGATTCCCCAACTCGTCGAGCAGCTAAACGAACACCAGAATTCGTTGAATACCGAAAGGCAAGAGGAACTGACGGCACTAAAAGCAAATCTGCAAGACGTCAGCAAGCAGCTCGACAATATCGTTTCGGCAGTTGTACAAGGCTTTACCCAAACGTCTTTCCTGGAGAAAATGACGGAATTGGAGGAACAGAAAAACAAACTTACGTTCAGCATCAAAGAGCTGGAATTGGACAACAAAAAAACAGTCATCACGGAGGAAATCCTGCGACAACTGTTTGGCATGTTCAAGTATTATGTAGCTGAGAAAAACATTCCCGAGATCAAAAAGTTCATCGGTAGCTATGTCGAAAAGGTGATCGTCTACAAAGAGCATGTAGATGTTATCTTCAAGATTAAAATTGTGGATTTATTAGGTGGAGGCGGGGGGATTCGAACCCCCGTCCGAAAACAGCGATACATAAGCATCTCCGAGCGCAGTCACTCATTTAGAGTTTCGGTGATGGATTCGCGGAGTGACGCGCTGACCCGTAACCTAGCCTGATTGATCTTCTTCCTTTGACCCCAGGCGGAGGTCTCCGGCGTATCCCACTAAAGTTGAGCGCTAGTCACGCCACATGGGCGATGGAGTGGTAGCGCCTCACTGGTTATTAAGCAGCGAGAGAAAG
Organism: Brevibacillus fluminis; assembly: GCF_052072235.1. Lineage (GTDB taxonomy): Bacteria > Bacillota > Bacilli > Brevibacillales > Brevibacillaceae > Brevibacillus_D > Brevibacillus_D fluminis_A. The sequence goes on from NZ_CM125436.1 coordinate 5,411,394, forward strand.
TTGTTTGTTGCCAGTTAATGGCGTTTGCGTTGATGACGAGGTCCGCAACCCCCCGGCTCGCTTCTTATGCTCTACCATCCCCGTCGAATCCAGAACGCCCCCATGATCATCATGCATGCAACGGTACATGGCTGCGTCTTTCAGCAGACAAGCCCGGCACCATGGTGTAGGCAAAGCTTCCACTACGAGTTGGTGGTACAGCGTACAACGTTACCGATGCCATTCTTTTCTTGAAGCGAATCCGAAAGTATTTCGCTTCGTGTAATAACTATAGCACTTCCGTTATTCGTGAATCAACGGGAGTTTACGCCAACAGCAGGAGATTGTGCCAACCAGGGAAAGCATCTCCTTCTTCCCTGTCTTATCCTTTCTGCCGTTCCCGCAGCGCACGTTCGACCTCGCGCATGGCATCCTTTTTCTTGAGATCCTCGCGCTTGTCGTAGTTCTTCTTCCCTTTCGCCAGACCCAGCTCCACTTTGGCCCAGCCACCTTTCAAATAAATGCTCAGCGGCACGAGCGAATAGCCTTTTTCGCGAGTCAGCCCGATCAGCTTGAGGATTTCCAAACGGTGCATCAACAGCTTGCGTGTCCGCTCCGGTTCATGATTAAAGCGATTGCCCTGATCGTACGGGCTGATGTGCATGTTGTGCAGCATGACTTGTCCGTTTTCCACGCGGGCAAAGCTGTCCTTCAACTGCACGCGTCCAGCGCGCACCGACTTGATCTCCGTGCCTGTCAAGGCGATACCGGTTTCGTAGACGTCCTCAATGTGATAGTCATGGCGTGCTTTGCGGTTTTGCGCCAACGTTTTGGTCCCTTTTCCAGACATGTGGATCACCTCGGTTTTAGCCAGATTGGTAAATGTTAGTTTAGCACAAACTGCACCATCGGGCAATAGCCTCCTACATCAGGAGGACCCGGAAAGGAGGAGTCCGACTCGTGCCTCCCCCTTTCCTTCCTTATTATATATTACCTGCGTTTGCGCTTGGCTTGTTTGGCCACGCTGTTTTTGCGTTTCTTTTTCGCATTCACGAGGTCTTCCCAAAATTGCTTAGGCTTTTGCGCTGATTCGCCGCCCTCTGCCGAACCGGAACCATTGCCTTTAAATGAAACGACGCCCGCGCCTTGAGCACCTGTGCCCTGCTTGCGGCCTCCGCGTTCATTGGCGCGTTTGCGCTTCGCTGCAGCGGGTTCGACATCTTTGCGACGGCCTTTTTCCCGCTTCCCTCCGCGTCCGCCTTTGCTGCCACCGCCATCGATGACTTTGGCTCCACGGCTTCTTCCTTCATGACGGAACGTATTGGCTTTTTTCATGCCGACGATTTCAAAATCGATGGCGCGCTCTTCCACATTCACATTCGCGACGCGCACTTCCACGACGTCCCCGATGCGGTACTGCTTGCCGGTACGTTCGCCGACGAGAGCGTATGCTTTTTCGTGATAGTGGTAATAATCGTCGGTCAAAAAGCTGACGTGGACCAAGCCTTCTATCGTATTCGGCAGCTCGATGAACAGCCCGAACGAGGTGACCCCGGAAATGACGCCTTCGAATTCTTCACCGAGGTGCTCCAGCATGAATTCCGCTTTCTTCAGATCGTCCGTTTCCCGCTCGGCATCCACTGCGACGCGTTCACGTCGAGATGTATGCTCCGCGATTTCCGGCAATCGCTCTGCCCATTGCTCTTCGCGCTTGCCGCTCATTACGCCGTGTTCCACCCATTCGCGAATCAGGCGATGGACGATAAGGTCGGGGTAGCGGCGGATCGGTGAAGTGAAGTGCGTGTAAAAGTCGGTTGCCAAGCCGAAGTGTCCGAGGCTTTCCGCATCATAGCGCGCCTGCTTCATCGAGCGCAGCAGCACGGTGCTGATGATCACTTCTTCCGGCGTTCCTTTCACTTCCTCCAACAGCTGCTGCAGCGCGCGTGGATGAACGGTGTTTCCTCTGCCGCGAACAGAATAGCCGAAGGTCGTGATAAATTCCATGAACGCAATCAGCTTTTCTTCCTTCGGATCTTCGTGGACGCGGTAGATAAACGGCTTTTTCATCCAGTGGAAATGCTCGGCGACGGTTTCGTTCGCGGCCAGCATGAATTCCTCAATGATTTGCTCCGCGATGGAGCGGGTGCGGAATCCGATCTCGCTCGGCTTCCCTTCGGCATCGACATAAATTTTGGCCTCGCGGAAGTCAAAATCGATTGCGCCTCGGCTCATCCGCTTGTTGCGCAGTTTGAGGCACAGCTCCTCCATGAGCTGGAACATCGGCACGAGTTCGGCGTATTTTTCGATCAGCGCCTCGTCTTTGTCGACGAGAATGCTGCGCACATCGCCATATGTCATCCGTTCGTTGGTGCGAATGACGCTGAGGAAGATGTCGTATTTCACCGTATTGCCCTGCGGGTCCATCTCCATGTCGCAGGAAACCGTCAGTCGATCCACCTTTGGATTCAAGCTGCAAATCCCGTTGGATAAACGGTGCGGCAGCATGGGAATCACGCGGTCGACCAAATACACGCTGGTTCCCCGTCTGTACGCTTCATGATCCAGTGCGGAATTTTCCTTGACGTAGTAGCTGACGTCCGCGATGTGCACGCCGAGCAAATAGTTGCCGTTCGGCAGCTTTTCCAGCGAAACCGCGTCATCCAGGTCTTTGGCATCCGCTCCATCGATGGTGACCATCATCCGGTCGCGCAGGTCGCGGCGGCCTTTCAGCTCGCTTTCGCTGATTTCGCCCGGCGCGGCTTCCGCTTCCGCCATGACGTCGGCAGGAAACACTTCAGCCAGCCCGTACTTGCGGATGATCGACAAAATATCGATGCCAGGGTCGTTTTTATGGCCGAGAATCTCAATGACCTCTCCCTCAGGATTGGCCCTTCCTTCCGGATAATTGACGATTTTGACGACAACCTTGTGCCCGTCCGCAGCACCGTGGTACGCCGATTTGGGGATGAAAATATCTTTGCCGATCCGCTTGTCGTCCGGAATAACGAACGCATAGTATTCTTCATCGGAAAACGTACCGACCAGCTCGGTCGCGCCCCGCTCGACAATCCGGACGATCTGGCCTTCCAGACGTTGACCGCTGCTTTGGCGTTCGATCCGCGCAAGAACGATGTCGTTATGCATGGCACCGTTCATGTCGTTGGCATGCACATAAATATCCGCTTCTCCCGGCGTTTCCGGGATGACAAATCCGAAACCTTTGGGGTGATTTTGCAAACGTCCGCGAATCAGGTTCATCTTTTCCGGCACGCCATAGCGATTGGCTCGGGTGCGAATGATCTCGCCGCGGTCCTCCAGCATGTTCAGCGCTTTGATTAATTCCTTGAACCCGGCTCCATCCGAAATCTGAAACGCTTGCTCCAGCTCCTGTACCGTCATCGGATGGTACGCTTCTTCACGCATGAACGTCAATATTTCTTGTTCTTTCATTAAACCTCTCCTCTGTCTAAAAACATTCTCCTTACTTGATAGTATGGGCAAAACAGCACATGTGCAATCCGCAACAGAAGAAAACTCCTGCATGGGCTCTGCCATGGCTGCACGCATTTTGGTCGGAATTTGTTTCCAGCCCCCAATGGTAAAAAAGAAGACAGCAAGGACGCCCTCGCTGTCTTCTTTTCGTTCACGAATCGGTTACTTTTTAGGAAGCCTTCAAGAAATAACCAAGCAAAATAGTGGATAACATAAACACAACGGCAAACACAACGGTCAACTTGCCAAGCACTGCATCGATACCGCGTGCTTTTTGTTTCCCCATCATCATTTCGGCACCGCCGCCGATGGAACCGGCCAAGCCAGCACTTTTTCCGGATTGTAAAAGAACAACAGCAATTAAGCCGATCGCGGCAATAACAAGCAGAATTTTCGCAGCCAAAGCCATTATTTGTTCACCTCATACTTATGATACGAGCACATACTGTTATCAATGTAACATAATTCGTCCCAGTCTTCAAGAACCACAGCAATTGCAACTGGAAATGTGTACTTTCTTTGTCTGTTTTTCACTCGCCTTGCAACCGTCAACATTTTGCCGTAAAATTGCAGGTAGTATCTCTACAATTGACTAGGAGGTCTTTGTTTCATGGCTGGTTCTAACTTCAAGAAAGATATGAATCAAAACGACATTGTCGACTCCGCAAGGGCCTTTTCTACATCGTTTGGTATCTTGTTTCTCGTGTTCATTATCGCTCTTGTAGGATCTATTTATTTCCCTCCGAAGCACGAAGAACAAGCTACTGGTGGGGCAACTGCACCATCCAAAGTTGACGCGGAGGCTGTCTTTAAATCAACTTGCGCCGCTTGTCATGGGCAAAACCTCGAAGGGATCGCGGGACCGAACTTGACCAAAGTTGGTAGCAGGCATGATGCAAAAGCAATCGAAAACATCATCAAGAACGGACGCGGCGGCATGCCTCCTGGAATGCTGAAAAAAGCGGACGAAATCAAAGCCGTTGCTGAATGGCTTGCAGCGAAAAAATAAGAAGCCATGATGAATCGGCACGGACAGGCCCCTAGAGCACTTGCTCTCGGGGCTTTTTCTTATCCAGTATAAGTGCAACCGCGGCTCCGCCAAAAAGCTTGGCGTAGCCAGGTTTTCTAATTCGCCCAGCCCCTAAACCGTCCAAATGTTACTGTTTCAAAATAGTAACAGGATTGAACTTTTTCAGCAATATAAAAAAGACGGAAGCATTTCACTTCCGTCCCAGCACTGCATTATTTTGTCAAAAAGAACTTCTCGAGATCGTCCAGCATCAAGTTGGCGGATTTTACGCCGCCGGATGTGTTCCATGTCACATCGTCGACTTTGAAGACTTTGTTGTTTTTCACGACATTCAGGTTTTTCCAGAGCGGGTCATTGGTCCATTCTTTTTCCAGCTCGCTTGCTTTGTTATCGCCTGTCTCGTACACGTAGTAGAACATGATGTCGCCGTCCATATCCGGAATGCGTTCTTTCGTTACATCGTCGGCAAAGTCAGGTTTGTTTTGCGCATCCGGACGAGCGAAGCCGAGTTGTTCCAAAATGACGCCTGCAAACGTATCCTTGTAGTAAATGCGGGTTTTACCTGGCATAAAGCGAACGAGAGACACTTTCGTTTTCAATTTGTCGCCGGCTTTTTCCTTGAAATCGGCAACGCGTTTATCCCAGTCGGCAATCACTTTTTCGCCTTCTGCTTTTTTGTTCAATGCCTCTGCAAACAGGGTGAAGTTTTCTTTCCAGTCACCGCGCGGCTGCTCGGCAAAGACTGTCGGTGCGATCGCAGAAAGCTGCGAGTAAATTTTCTCCTGACGGAATTTCAGACCCAGGATCAAGTCAGGCTTCAAGGCAGCAATGGCTTCCAGGTTCGGTTGGGATTCGGTTCCCACGACTTTAACGCCTTCCAGCTCGCCTTTTACATGCGGATAAAAATCGTTGCCGGTGAAAGAGGACACCGCCCCTACCGGCTTCACGCCTACAGCGAGTACGGTTTCAACCCCTTGTGTTGCCAAAACAACAACGCGCTTCGGCGTTCCCTTGATGGTGGTTTCACCCATCGCGTGTTTGATCGTGTACGATGCTTCACCGGACGGCGCCGCGCTTCCCTGGGATTGTTCGGTCGTTTGGGAGGCTGTTTTGTCAGGCGCAGCAGCCTGATTGTCGGTTCCGCAGCCTGCCAGCATCACCATGACCGCAGTCATCCATGCCAGAACGGTTGATTTCTTTTTGCTAAACGAAAGCATATGTATAAGTTCCCCCTTATGATGGTAGTGAGAATGAGAATTACAATCACTTGCACCTATATAATCGTACATGCATTTGTTAAGTACGTCAATACTCAAATGATAATGAGTCTCAAATTCATTGACAAACCACTCGCCCATCCCTACACTAATAATGTAAATGATCGGCTATTAAAGGAAGAAGGATATTACATAATGAATGCTCTTCTCTCGAATCACTTCATGAAATGGCTGGGTCTGGGATTGGGAGCAGTCCTTATCTTGTGCCTGATGTATGCGAGCGTCATTTTTGGCGTCATCGACACAAGCTGGCATACGGCAGTCGATGCGTACACCCATTTTGACGGCTCCAATGAGCATATCGTCATTAAGGAGGTCCGTGTCCCGCGCGCTCTGATTGCGGCTGCAGTCGGTCTTTGCCTCGGCATGGCGGGGGCATTGCTGCAGGCTTTGACCCGGAACCCGTTGGCCGATGTTGAAATTTTTGGACTTAACTCCGGCGCAGCGCTTGCGATCGTGCTGGCCGTCACCTATTTTTCGGTTCAATCGCTTTCCCAGTTCACCTGGCTCGCTTTTGCCGGTGCTGCGATAAGCGGCGTGCTGGCTTACCTGCTTGGTTCAGCCGGACGCGAAGGCATCACCCCGGTGAAGCTGGCTTTGTCAGGGGCGGCGATTACGGCGCTGTTTTCTTCCATCACACACGGCATTCTGACCATTAACGAGCAGACGCTTGATCAGGTGCTGTTCTGGATCTCCGGCTCCGTCGCCGGTCGCAAGCTGGTCTATTTGACGAATGTTCTGCCATATATGGCGGCTGCCTGGATTGCGGCGCTGCTGGTCGCCAAGCCGCTGCACACGCTCTTGATGGGCGAGGATGTGGCAAAGGGGCTGGGGCAGCGCACGCTTTGGGTCAAAATCGTGAGCGGTCTAATCGTGGTCGTTCTAAGCGGCTGTTCCGTCGCTGTAGCGGGCCCGATTGGCTTCGTCGGCTTGGTTACACCGCACCTGTCGCGGTTTTTCGTCGGCATCGACACCCGCTGGGTCGTGCTGTACAGCGGCATGCTCGGCGCGATCTTGCTGCTTGCCGCCGATATCGCCGCCCGGTTCGTGGCATTCCCGAATGAAATGCCGATCGGCGTCATGACCGCCCTCATCGGTGCTCCCGGCTTTGTCTATGTGGCAAGAAAGGGGCTGGCAAAAGGATGAGTGGATTCAATCGTTTTTGGACCATGCGAGTCGGCCCGACCTCGCAATTGCTGCCGAAACGCGGCGTGATTGCTGCCATTGCGCTCATCGTGGCTACACTTGCAGTCGCAGTCGTCAGCACTGGTATGGGTGAAACCAATTACTCCCCTCTTGCGGTGTTAAAAGTTTTGCTCGGGCGAGGCGTGGAAGATCAAGTGCTGGTCATTCAGACGTTCCGGCTTCCACGGATTATTTGCGCTCTATTAGTCGGGCTCTCATTGGGCGCAGCAGGCGCAATTATGCAAGGCGTGGCGCGCAACCCGCTCGCCTCCCCGGACATTCTCGGCATTACCGGCGGTGCCTCGGTCGCCGCGGTTGCCTTTCTCACTTTATTTGAAACAATGAGCATCCAGTTCCTTCCGTTCGCGGCGTTTCTGGGCTCCGCTGTCGTCTCGGCGATCTTGTACGGATTGGCGTGGAAGAACGGGGTCACCCCGATGCGCCTGGTTTTGATCGGAATCGGGATCAAAGCGATCATGGCTGCCCTCACGACCACGCTGATTGTCAAAGCGCCCATTTATTTGACAGCCAAAGCGATGACGTGGCTGACCGGAAGCTTGTATGGCACACAGTGGACGGACGTCATCATGCTGCTGCCGTGGACCGTGGTGCTGCTTGGCCTCAGCATGGTGTTTGCCCGCAACATGAACGCCCTGCAAATGGGCGAAAGCATCGCCGCAGGAATCGGCAGCGCGGTCCAGCGCCAGCAGTTCGTCCTGATTCTTATATGTGTCGGCTTGAGCGGAGCAGCTGTCGGGATCGGCGGCGCGATCGGGTTCGTCGCCCTGCTCGCGCCACACATCGCCAAGCAATTGGTGGGGCCGTCCTTTGAAACGATGCTCCCTGTTTCGGCTATTGTCGGTGCTTTTATCGTCACCAGCGCCGATCTGATCGGACGCGTCGCCTTTTCTCCCGTCGATGTGCCGGTTGGCGCGATCACGTCAGCCATCGGGGCACCGTTCTTTATTTACTTGCTCTACAAAAACCGCTGACCATGCGCGGACAACATATGTATAGGAGGTACCCCTGATGGCAACTTCTTTGGAAACGAAGCAACTTACGCTAACCTATGGCGAGAAGCCGATCATCGAAAATCTCGACCTGCACATCCCGCAAGGTCAGATCAGCGTGTTCATCGGAAAAAACGGCTGCGGGAAATCGACGCTGCTCCGCTCGCTCGCCCGTTTGCTGAAGCCAAAGTCTGGCGCGATTTTGCTGGATGGCAAAGCCATCGACCAATGGCAAACCAAAGCGGTTGCCAAACGGCTCGCCATCCTGCCTCAAGGCCCTGTCGCTCCGGAGGGACTCACGATTCTCCAGCTGGTCAAGCAAGGACGCTATCCGTACCAAAGCTGGCTGTCCCAATGGTCAGAGGAAGATGAACGAATGGTCATGGGGGCGCTGCAAGCAACCAACCTTACCGATTTGGCGGAGCGCCCTGTCGATTCGCTCTCCGGCGGCCAGCGTCAGCGCGCCTGGATCGCGATGACTCTCGCCCAAGGCACGGAGACGATCCTGCTGGACGAACCGACGACCTATCTCGATCTCGCGCAGCAAATCGAGATTCTCGATCTTTTGTTTGAACTGAATGAAAAAGAACAGCGCACCATCGTAATGGTGCTGCATGATCTCAATCTCGCATGCCGCTACGCCCATCATATCGTCGCCGTCAACGACCGGACGATTTATGCGCAGGGCAGGCCCGAGGAGATCATCACCGAGCAGCTCGTGCGCGACGTCTTCCAGATGGAATGCCAGATCACCCGTGACCCGCTTTACGGATCGCCGATGTGCATCCCATACGGAAAAGGGCGGCGCCCACAGCAAGCACAGGTGCGTGAATTGGTCGCCAGCGGAAGATTATAAAAAAACAAAGCCCTTTCTCGGCGGATCAACCGTAGAAAGGGCTTTTTGCATGGTCTTATTTTTTCTCCAGGATTGCGAAGTAATTATCTTCCTCATCGGCAAAGTTAAACACTCTGCCGGTCGGCATCTGTACGATTTCCCCGACTTTGACCTGCTTGCTTGATAAGTCACGATACATGTCATCGAGGTTTTCCGTAAAAAACAGTAATGAAGGCGTTCCAAGGTTCAATCCTGGTGACATTTTCGCCACGAATTCTTTATTGTGTAAAACAAGGCTTGTCTCTGCGCCATGTTTCGGGGCGATTTCGATCCATCTCATGCCCTGACCGTTGTTTTCTTCCGAAACGACATGAAAACCTACTTTTTCGGTCCAAAACTGTACTGCCTCATCCTGGTTGTTGACGTACAACATAATTTGGCCAATTTTGTGAATCATTGCCTTCTTCACTCCCTTTTAAAAGTAACTGCCAAACCCACTGTCCCCATTCTTTTCCACAACCAAGTTATTCGATACCCAAGTCCACTGTTTTCCTTGCTTTTACTTTCTATTCTAGCATCTCATATCCTCTAACTTTTCTTATCAATTGCGATTTTTTCGTAATTGCCACTCAATCATGCCTGTTCATCCCCCAAACCACCTACCTTCGTACATAGTCTGATTGCCCATCCTGCGCTACACTTGATAGGACAGCCACGCAAGGAGGTTTTCTGCATGATCGGTATTTTAGCAGGCATGGGGCCGAAATCAACAGGCCCATTCGTCGATAAAGTCGTCGAGCAATGCCAGATGATTTATGGGGCCACGTATGACATGGACTTTCCCCATATGATGGTTTACTCCTGTCCCACCCCCTTTTATTTCGACAGGCCGGTATGCCATGAGGAGATGGAGCAGGCAATCATCGCCGGCGCGCAAAAGCTGGAAAGCACGGGCGCAGCTTTTATCGCCATGCCGTGCAACACGGCACACCTCTACTTCGCCAACGTACAGCATTCCCTCTCTATTCCGCTTCTGAATATGGTCGCGGAGACACTGAAGGAAATCCCCGCCCATGCAAAAAAAGTCGCGCTTCTGGCAACAAACGCCACCGTTGAGGCAGGCATTTATCAAGACGCGCTCGCGAAGCAGGCGATTGAACCAGTCCATCACGCCGCATGGCAGGATACCGTCAATCAGCTGATCACAGCGATCAAGCTCGGTCAGATCGACGATGCCGTAAAGCTGTGGAGTTCGCTCAGCCTTGAGCTGGCAGATTCGGTTGATGCCGCGATCATCGCCTGCACCGATTTGAATGTGGTGCTGGACAAGGCGGCACATCCCGTCCATCTGGTCGACTCGTCTGCCTGCCTCGCCCGTGCAACGGTGAATCGCTATTTATCTCTTGCCACCAAGAACGACTGATGACGAACCGGCACAATAAGAAAAACTTCTTTCAGAAGCCCTTTCAAGAAGCAGGTCCTTCGAACTGTGGATGTTTTTACCGATGCTTATGCTGGAAGTGACGCTGAGGTACTCCGTCTTCCGCTCCAGAATTTATAAGCGCAAGCACTTATAAATTCTTATACGATCAAAAAAATGCTCCCCCGACCAAAATCGGGAGAGCACTTTTTTATTTCCTTACTTCTTCAGGTTGTAGAAAGCCGCGCGGCCGCCATAATGTGCGGTATCGCCCAATTCGTCCTCAATGCGGAGCAATTGGTTGTATTTCGCCACACGGTCGGTACGGGATGGCGCACCTGTTTTGATTTGACCCGCGTTGGTTGCAACCGCGATGTCAGCGATTGTGGAGTCTTCGGTTTCACCGGAACGGTGGGAGATCACCGCTGTGTAACCAGCGCGTTTCGCCATTTCGATCGCATCGAATGTTTCGGTCAGCGTACCGATTTGGTTTACTTTGACGAGGATGGAGTTACCGGTGCTGTTCTCGATACCGCGAGCCAGACGCGCGGTGTTGGTTACGAACAGGTCGTCGCCAACAAGCTGCACTTTGCTGCCCAAACGGTCGGTCAGCGCTTTCCAGCCATCCCAGTCGTCCTCGGACAAGCCGTCCTCAATCGAAATGATCGGGTATTTGCTTACCAAATCTTCGTAGAACGCGATCATTTCTTCCGTCGATTTCACAACGCCTTCGCCTTCGAAATGATAGCTTCCGTCTTTATACATTTCAGTAGCTGCTACGTCGAGCGCGAGGAATACGTCTTTGCCTGCCTCGTAGCCAGCAGCCTTGATTGCTTCCAAAATCGTGGTGATCGCTTCTTCATTGGATTTCAGGTTTGGAGCGAAACCGCCCTCATCGCCTACCGCTGTGTTCAAGCCTTTGCTGCTCAACACTTTTTTCAGGGAGTGGAAAATTTCCGCACCTGTGCGCAGCGCTTCCGCAAACGTTTCAGCGCCTACCGGCATCACCATGAATTCCTGGATGTCTACGGTGTTATCCGCATGCTTACCGCCGTTCAGGATGTTCATCATTGGCACTGGCAATGTTTTTGCATTGAAGCCGCCCAGGTAGTTGTAAAGCGGAATTCCCAGCGATGTCGCTGCTGCGCGCGCTACTGCCATCGATACACCGAGGATCGCGTTTGCGCCCAGCTTTGCTTTGTTTGGCGTGCCATCCAGCTGCAGCATCGTCATATCGATGCCGACTTGGTCAAACACGTCCATGCCGATGATTTCTTCGGCGATGATCTCGTTTACGTTTTTCACAGCTTGCAGTACGCCTTTGCCAAGGTAACGGGACTTGTCGCCATCGCGCAGCTCAACCGCTTCATACGCACCTGTAGATGCGCCGGACGGCACCGCAGCGCGGCCCAAAGAACCGTCTTCCAAATACACTTCCACTTCTACCGTCGGGTTCCCGCGGGAGTCCATAACCTCGCGTGCATACACATCAGTAATCATTGTCATCTCAACCCAGCCCCTATCTTCTTTCGTCTTTTTGCAAAAGAGAACGTCCTGTCATCTCTTTTGGTTGTGGCACACCTAATAACTCTACCATTGTCGGGGACAAGTCGGCAAGAATCCCGTCTTCACGAAGCGTGACGCCTTCCTTCGTAACGATCACCGGAACGGGATATGTGCTGTGTGAAGTGATCGGACGGCCTGCCGGGTCCAGCATCAGATCGGCATTGCCGTGGTCTGCCGTGATGATCGCGACGCCGCCTTTGGCCAAAATCGCATCGACGACGCGGCCCAGGCACGCATCGACGGTTTCTACCGCTTTGATGGTAGGCTCCATCATGCCGGAGTGCCCTACCATGTCGCAGTTGGCGAAATTGAGAATGATCGCGTCAAAATTCTCAGCCTCGATCTCCGCAACAACGGCATCCGTGACTTCATTCGCGCTCATCTCCGGCTGGAGATCGTACGTCGCCACTTTCGGGGACGGGATCAAAATCCGTTTCTCTCCCGGGAATTCCGCTTCACGACCGCCGCTGAAGAAGAAGGTGACGTGCGGGTATTTTTCGGTTTCGGCAATCCGCAGCTGCGTCAGGCCGTTTTGCGCCAATACCTCGCCAAGCGTATTGTCCAGATTGGCCGGCTTGTATGCTACGTAGCCGTCCACCGTCTCGCTGAAATGGGTCAAGCAAACATAGTGCAGGTCGCGCGGGTGGTCTACGCCGCGGTCAAATCCACGGAAGTCTTCATTCGTGAACGCCTGCGAGATTTGAATCGCCCGGTCCGGACGGAAGTTGAAGAAAATGATCGAGTCGCCGCTTGCGATTTTGCCGATCGGCTGGTCCGCCTCGTCGACGATTACCGTCGGCATGACGAATTCATCCATGATCGATTTCTCGTAGGATTCCTTCACCGCTTTGATCGGATCCTGATAGTGCGGCGCGTCGCCATAAACCATCGCGCGATACGCCTTTTCGATCCGCTCCCAGCGCTTGTCGCGGTCCATTGCATAATAGCGGCCTTGCACCGTAGCGATTTTCCCTACGCCCAGCTCATCGATCTTGGCCTGCAGCTCCTCGATATAGCCGACAGCGCTGTCCGGCGCCACGTCCCGTCCATCGAGGAAGGCATGGATGTTCACATCGGTGAAATCATTTTTTTTCGCCAGCTCCAGCAAAGCGAACAGGTGGCGGATATGGCTGTGAACGCCGCCATCGGAAAGCAAGCCGAACAGGTGCAACTTTTTGTTGTTCGTTTTGGCATGCACGATCGCATCGCGCAGCGTGTCATTTTCAAAAAAGCCGCCTTCCTTGATGTCCTTCGTAATCCGTGTCAAATCTTGATAAACGACGCGTCCTGCGCCGATATTCAAGTGGCCCACCTCTGAGTTCCCCATTTGCCCTTCCGGCAAACCTACCGCCAATCCGCTCGCTTCCAGCGTCGCATGCGGAAACCGGGACCAGTATCGTTCAAAGTTAGGCTTCTTCGCCTGTGCGACGGCGTTTCCGTACGTTTCCCCACGCAGGGCAAAGCCGTCGATAATAAGCAATGCTACCGGTTTTGGTCGTTGTGTCACGTCTGTTTACCCCCTCGCTGCCGAGGCACCTGCCACCAATTGCACAAACCCGTCAACGGTGAGGCTGGCTCCTCCAACCAATGCGCCGTCGATGTCCGACTGACGCAAGTATCCTTCAATATTGTCCGGCTTCACGCTTCCGCCGTATTGGATGCGAACTGCAGCCGCCGCTTCCGCTCCGAATTGCCGCTCAACGCAGCCGCGAATGTAACCGATCGTTTTGTTCGCGTCTTCCGCCGTCGAAGACTTGCCGGTACCGATGGCCCAGATCGGTTCGTATGCGATGACGATCTGCTTCACCTGATCGCTGGTCAAACCGTTCAATGCCGCTTCCGTTTGCGTACGGACAACCTGCTCGGTGCTGCCGCTTTCAAACTCGGCAAGCGACTCGCCCACGCAGACGATCGGCAGCAAGCCATGGCCAAGCGCAGCGAGCACTTTTTTGTTCACCGTCTCGTCGGTTTCGTTGAAATATTGGCGACGCTCCGAATGACCAATAATCACGTATTTCACGCCGATTTCCTTCAGCATCAGCGGGCTGATCTCCCCGGTGAATGCTCCCTGGTCAGCAAAATGCACGTTTTGCGCGCCGAGCGCATAAGGCGTTCCTTGGAAAATGCCAGCCAAAGCCGACAGCGTCGTAAATGGGGCGCAGATTACCTGCTCGACGCCCTCGATCGCTTTCGTCGCTGTCAATTGCTTGGCGAAATCAGTTGCCTCCGCAATGGTTTTAAACATCTTCCAGTTTCCTGCGATAATCGGTGTTCTCACGTTCGCACCCACCCTTTATTTGTCTTGTAACACGGTTACGCCAGGCAGCTCCTTGCCTTCCATGAATTCCAGCGAAGCGCCGCCGCCCGTGGAAATGTGCGTCATTTTTTCAGCTACGCCAGCTTTTTCAACGGCTGCCACGGAGTCGCCGCCACCGATGATGGTCGTCCCGGAGCAAGCTGCCATCGCTTCTGCAACCGCCATCGTTCCTTTTGCAAAAGCGTCCATTTCAAATACGCCCATCGGCCCGTTCCAAATGACGGTTTTGGACGACTCCACCGCCTTGCGAAACACCTCAGCCGATTTCGGTCCGATGTCGAGCGCCATCCAGCCATCAGGAATTTCTTCGATGGATACGGTTTTCGTAGCTGCATCAGCCGCGAATTTGTCTGCGACAACCACATCAACCGGCATCAAAAGCGATACGCCGCGGTCTGCCGCCTGCTTCATCAGCGTGCGAGCCAGGTCCAGCTTGTCTTCTTCACACAGAGAAGCGCCGACGCTGTATCCCTGCGCCTTAATAAAGGTGTTGGCCATTCCGCCGCCGATGATCAATGTATCTACCTTTGTCAGCAAATTCTCGATCACGGCGATTTTATCTTTTACCTTGGCACCGCCGACAATTGCGGTAAACGGACGCTCTGGTTTGGACAGCGCGCCGCCAAGGAATTGAATTTCCTTTTCCATCAAAAATCCGGCAACAGCCGGTATGTATTGCGCGATTCCAGCTGTGGAGGCATGTGCGCGGTGCGCCGCCCCGAAAGCATCATTGACAAAGAAATCAGCCAACTTGGCAAACTGCTTCGCCAGTTCCGGATCGTTCTTCTCTTCACCCGCATGGAAACGGACGTTTTCGAGCAGCAACACATCGCCGTTTTGCATGGCGGCTACCGCCTGCTCCACCGCTTCCCCTGTCGACTCGTCCAGCTTTTTCACCGGCTTGCCAAGCAGCTTGGCCAAATGCTCGCCTACTGCGGTCAAACGCATGTCCTCCACGACAGCACCTTTTGGACGGCCGAAATGGCTTGCCAAAATCACTTTCGCCCCTGACTCAATCAGGTGGGAAATCGTCGGGAGCGCCGCGCGGATACGGGTATCATCGGTAATGGTCCCCTCCGCCATCGGAACGTTGAAATCGACACGGCAAAAAACGCGCGCACCAGCCAATTCGATATCACGGATCGACTTTTTGTTCACGTACAAAAACCTCCTTATAACGCATACGTATCATAAACTTTTGATCATAGGGAAAAGGGAGATGCTGATTTGACTGCTCTCCCTTTCCACAACATTTCTATTGTACGTTTTACAAGCCACGCTGTGCAACATACTGGCACAGATCGATGACACGGTTGGAGTAACCCCACTCGTTGTCATACCAGGAAACGACCTTCACCATATTGCCTTCGAGCACCATCGTAGACAGCGCATCGATTGTCGAAGAAGCCGGGTTGCCATTGTAGTCGCTCGATACAAGCGGCTCTTCGGAGTAAGCCAGGATGCCTTTCAGCGGACCTTCTGCCGCTTCTTTCAGCACGCTGTTCAGCTCTTCTACCGTTACATCTGTTTTCAATTCAGCCACCAGGTCGACAACGGATACGTTTGGCGTAGGCACGCGCATCGAGAAGCCGTTCAGTTTGCCTTTCAGCTCTGGCAGTACTAATGCAACTGCTTTCGCCGCGCCTGTGGAGGTTGGAATGATGTTGGTTGCCGCTGCGCGTGCGCGACGCAAGTCTTTGTGCGGCAAGTCAAGGATTTGCTGGTCATTGGTGTAAGAGTGAACCGTCGTCATCAGACCGCGGACGATGCCGAACTTGTCGTTCAACACTTTTGCGAATGGCGCCAGGCAGTTGGTTGTGCAGGAAGCGTTGGAGATGACGGTATGCTGCGCTGGATCATACTTGTCTTCGTTTACGCCCATCACGATGGTAATATCCTCGTTGGTAGCAGGTGCGGAAATGATAACTTTTTTTGCGCCGCCTTCCAGGTGCTTCGCAGCGTCTTCGCGCTTTGTGAAGCGGCCTGTCGATTCAATTACGATTTCCACGCCGTACTCGCCCCAAGGCAGCTTAGCCGGTTCGCGCTCAGCCAAAACTTTGATTTCTTTGCCATTGACGATCAATGTGCCTTCTCCCGCTTCGACAGGCAGATCGAGCACGCCGTGCACGGAGTCATATTTCAGCAAGTGAGCCAGCGTTTTCGCATCCGTCAGGTCATTGATCGCTACGATCTCGATATTGTCCTGTTTCAGCGCTGCTCGGAAAACGTTACGACCAATTCGTCCAAAACCATTAATCCCAATTTTCAACATCATTCATTCCTCCTGAGTATCGTTATCTATCCTGCATGGTTCACCTGCCTTTGCGATGCTTCCATCCGCTTGGGCTGGGCAAACCGAGTAAACAATATCGTAATGAGCGGCAAAAGCAGCAAAAACAATGAATACGGCAGCGACTGCAGCGTCGGAACGCCCAGCGTTACGCTGATCACCATCGCCAGCCCGTTCCACGGAACAAGCGGAGGCATCACGAGCGTAGCATCCAGCATCGTGCGGCCAAGCAGCTGCTTGCCGCCTGCAAGGCGCTGGAATCGATCCGGCAGCGTCGCGCCTAAAACAAGAATGGGAATCGTTTGATTGCAGCTGATGATGATCACCAAGAGCGAAAGCAGCACGCTTTTGATCACCAGCACGACCGGATTGCCGGTCTCTCCCATCAAACGGTTGACGATGGGCGAAAGCACGTTGGCTTTGTTCAAGATACCGTTCATGAACCCAGCCAGGCTGATGACGACCAGTACCTTCAAAATCGCGATCATCCCGCCGCCGTGCACCATTTCATCCAGCTTAGTCTGCGAATTCAGATCGAATCCATACAGCATGGAGCGGACAAATTCGCCGATTTGCGGCGGATGGGAGAAAAGCAGCAAGACCACACCGCTTACCAGCCCGTAAAAGAGCGCTGGCACCGCTTTGACCCGAAAAGCGAATGATCCGACCAGCACCAAAAGCGGTATCAGCTTCAGCAGCGAAATTTGGAAGTATTGCTCCATCAGCTGCTGAAAAGACCCGATCACACCCGATGCCGATACGCTGTCGCGCGTCAGATCAAGCGCGAGGAACAAAACAGCGGTAATCCCCATCGCCAAAAGTCCCGTCGACTTGGCAAAACGCGTAATCTGCTCGTCGCCGCCGATGCTGCTTAGCACCAGCAGCCGGCTGCTCGACAAAGGCGAAAAGCGCTCCCCCACCATCGCGCCGGAGATCAACGCACCTGCGATCATCGGCAGTGGCAGCTGTACCGCATGGGCGATTCCCAACAAGGAAAGGCCAATCGTGCTGAGCGTGCCAACCGATGTTCCGAGCAAATACGAAACCCCGGCTGTCAGCAAAAACGAGAGAATCAGCAAGTAGTGCACATTGACGATGGACAATCCGTAATAAATGATTGCCGGGATGGTGCCTGCCATCATCAAAATCGGGATCATGAGACCGACAAGGCCGAGAATCAGCAGCACCGGTTTGGTCTGCGTGAATCCGCCCCAGCCGAAAGCGAGCTGCTCCCGATACGTAAATCCGAGTCCGCGCACGGACCAGAGGGTGACCAGCACCGCAGCCAAAAGGCCAAAAGCGAGAGAAAGATTGAACAACAGACAGATGATGATGCCAGCGATCAGCGAAAGTACGGGCAAATAGCCTCGGAATGTCATCGTGTACGTATCCCTTCACGGTTTATTCCCGACTATTGGACTGTCGATAAAATCGTCCGAGCAGCCCCCTCGTCAGTGATAAGTACATTTTGACACGACTGTTGGGCAAAGGAAAGAATCGCTTTCGCCTTGCTCGCACCGCCCGCAACGGATACCACCATCTCGGCCGAACGCACATCATCGAGCTGAAGCCCAAGCGTGGAGACGCGCTCCACGATCTCGCCCGCTTCATTAAAGTAATACCCAAACGCTTCCCCGACGGCACCTGCTTGTGCCAATTCACTCAGCTCGCCTTCATCGTACTTCCGGCGTTTGGCCATCGTCAGAGCGTCGCCGATGCCGTGGATCACGACCCGGGCCGAACGCAGCAGCTCCAGCACTTCCGCCACCTGCTGGTCAGCCAGCAAGGTTTGGAGAGCTTCCGGGCTTACCCGATCGGGAGCATGCAGCATCCGGTACTGTCCGCCGCTTTTCGCCGCCATGACCGATACGAGCGTGTTCGCTTGAATCTCTGCGTTCTCGCCCAATCCCCCGCGTGCCGGCACGAATTGTACCGAGCGAAACTGCGGTGACGGCTGAAGATGCGACGCGACGTTGGCGATGGTTGTACCGCCTGTGACTGCGACCACGTCGCCTTCCTTCACCTGCTGTCTGAGCACTCTCGCACCGATTCGGCCAAGCTCCTGCTTCACCCATTCTGACTGATCGGAATCGCCATTGATGACGATGACCTCGGGAATCTTCAGCTTTTGCTTCAAGCGCTCCGCCAGATCGGTAAGACCGAATAATTCGCCCGCCATTGGTTCAAGCTGTTCTAAAAGGCGGTTTCCTTCCTCCGTACAACTCATGCCGACGGCAGTGGCGAAAATCACGCCCGCTTCTCTCAAAACATCCAACTCGGCCCGCAAAATGCGCTCTGTCGTCTGCATCTCTTCGGCAAGCGCGCGCCGACCGATCGGCTGCATGTGGGAAATCGACTTCAATAGCAGGTAACGCTTGCGCAACACTTCAACCAAATCGGGAACCAACTTGGTGTGCAACTCAATAATTTCCCGCATCATTCCCATCCTTTACCTTTAATAAAGGGACACGAAACGTCCCGCTATATACTTTTTACGTCCCGCTTAAACCAAAAAAATAAGCGAACTGTACTGTTCCTTTTTCCTCTTTTACTTTAGCATATTCATCAGCCTTCTGCAAGGCAACCTGCTCTTCGCCCGAAGCAAAAGAGCAGGATTGCGTGTGCCAAGCCCATGTGGCTTAACTGATGGTGTTATAATGAACGAACTCGCCTGTCGGCTTGCGGTATCCGCGCGGACGCTGGCTGGACGTATCTTCTTTGCCGATGGCAATCAGCAGGACAGGTACATAGCGCGACGGTATGTGTAACGATTGGGACAGCTTTTGCGGATCGAACCCGTTCATTGGGCACGTATCCCAGCCTTTTTCCTTGGCGATCAGCATCAGGAGCATGGCAGAGAGGCTGGCATTGCGAATCGCTTCATCCCGCTTGAACACGTCTCCTTGCCCCTCGTAGTAACCATTCACGAACTCCACGGTTTGATCATATTCTTGCTTGCTCATAATACCCAGATGCAAAAAGCCTTCGTTCAGCTTGTCCACCTGCTTGTATGCTTCCAGATCGCCCAATACCACGATGGCTGCCGAGGCGGTTTTCACCTTGTATTGACGATTCGCTGCTTCATAGACAAGCTCCTTGCGTTCCGGGTCTTTGACTACCAGGTAATGCGTGTGCTGCAAATTAAAAGTCGACGGTGCGAATTTCGCCAATTGAAAAATCTCTTCCAACTCGCTGTCAGCGATTTCTGTACCTTCAAAAAATTTCGTTGCCGAACGTCTTGCTTTTACAAGGTTAGTAAAATCGCTCATGGAACTCGCTCCTTTTATGTAATAACCAAATCATATCAACTTACCTTTTGTAAGTAAATAGGATATATGAAAAATTTACCTTCTACTACATGCTGCATTAAGCACACGAAAAAAGGCAACCGTCAAAATGATGAACGGCTGCCTTCTACTATTTCGATTAGTTGGTTTTCAAAACATCATGGTCGACATAACGCTCGCCATTGATCTCGCTGATTACGTTGATCGCCACTTTTGCCCCATCGCCGGCAGTAATGATCGAATGCACGCTGACACCTGCGCAAGTACCCGCCGCCCAGATGCCTGGAATTGTGGTTTTTCCGCTCGCATCCGTCTGGAACACGGTTTTGATCCGCGGCTCTTTCCCTTCCGTAGTGGCAACGCCAATCGCTTCAGCCAATGTAGTCAATGCCCCGGTCGCCAAAATCACATGCGCTGCTTCAAAGGAGCCTTGCTCTTCTGTTTCCACCGTAAAGCCTTGCTCATTTTTCACCACGTTCGTCACGGTTGCCGTGACCAATTCAGCCCCGAATTTGGTCGCCTGCTTTTTCCCGATGTCAACCATATCCGGACCCGTGATTTCTGCCACGCCATAATGATTTTCGATCCATGCCCGCTTTGTCATGCTCTTGTCGTTGTCCACCAGCAGCGTCTTTTTCCCGGCTTTTGCGGCAAACAACGCTGCGCTTGCTCCTGCTGGACCTGCTCCGATAATAGCAATATCGTACATGTTCATTCAGCTCCTTCGGCATTATAGTTTCCACATTTGACCATTTCTATTATAAACCTATTAATACACTAATTCAATACATATGTTTATTAAAGCACTAAAAATAAAAACCCGGTTACAACCGGGTCCCTTTCACACGCTTCTCCAATTCTTCCCGCAGCTCCCACTCCGTCACGACAGACTCAATGGATACAAAAACTTGTTCACCATTGATCGCCACAACCGGAATCGTAAACATGTACGCTTCCAGCAACGCCGGATCAGAATGAATGTCGACGATGTGCAGCGTGAGCGGGATCTCCCTGCCGATCCGCCGGATGCTCCTCTCCACATCATCGCAAAGATGGCAGCCGGCACGACCGTACAAGGTAATGTCCAATGCTGTATCGTTCATCTGGTTTTAAAACCTCTTTCTTTTTGCCGAGGAAGCGATCATCATTTCCTCACGGTATTTGGCAACGGTGCGGCGCGAAATCTCGATCCCTTCTTTCAGCAGCATTTCCGCCAGCTTCTGGTCGGAATGCGGCTGTTTGCGATCCTCCTGCTCGATCAACAGCTTGATCCGCCGCTTCACGCTTTCAGAAGAAGCCGCGTCACCGCTTGCGGTCGATAAAGCGGACGTAAAGAAATATTTCAGTTCGAACACACCGCGCGGCGTCTGCACATATTTGCCGTTCGTGGCGCGGCTGATCGTAGATTCATGCAAGCTGACCCGCTCGGCAATTTCCTTTTGCGTCATCGGCTTCAAGTAGTGTACCCCATGCTCGAAAAAATCGCGCTGCAAATCGACGATGGCCTGTGTGACACGCATCAGCGTCAGCCTGCGCTGCTCCAAGCTTTTCGCCAGCCACAATGCGGCATTCAGCTTCTCATGAATGAATTTTTGCGCTTCATCCTGCGTATTTTCCCGTTTGAGCAGCTTCTCATAAAAACTGTTGATCGTCAGCCGTGGCGCGGATGCGTCATTGACCAGCACGACGTATTCTTTCCCGACTTTTTCAACGGTCACATCGGGAATGACGAATTTCGTTTCACCATGATAGAATGCGGCTCCCGGACGCGGATTCAAGGTACGCACCAAATCAGCCATCTGCTGCACCTCGCTGATCGTCACTTTCAACGAATCGGCGATGCGCTGGTAACGGTTATTTGCCAAATCAAGCAGATGATGCTGCACCAGGTTCACGATTGGCTCATCATCCTGACCATTATGCTGCAGCTGAAGCAGCAAACATTCCTCGAGGTTGCGCGCCCCGACGCCGACCGGATCAAAGTGCTGGATGACTGTCAGCACATCCTCCACTTCTTCGACCGATACGGCAAGCTTGTCGCTGATTTCCTCCAGGCTGATTTCCAAATAGCCTTTTTCGTCCAAATTTCCGATCAAATACATGCCAAGTTTTCGCTGTGTCGGCGATAAGCCTTTGACATAGCCTAATTGCGTCTCCAAATGCTCGAACAAGGTTGAGTCCGGACCGTGCACATGATCGAGCGGGTTGAAAGTGCTTTCATTTTTACCTGCTGAATATTCGCCTGTCGCGCGGTTTCCTACAATTTCCTTCCAGTCGACCTGTGCGATCGGCTTTTCCTCTTCTTTTTTCGGATAGTCGAACGCTGCACTGACTTCCTGCAGTTCGATCACCGGGTTTTCCGTCGCCTGCTCTTGCAGATACCCAAGCAAATCAACTGCTGAATATTGAAGAATGGTAATCGCTTGCCTCAACTCAGGTGTCATGACCAGTTTAAGCGTCTGTTCTTGGTAAAGCCCAAATCCCATGTTCATTTTCTTTGCTGCCCCCTTTACATCTGACTACACTAGCAGCGGCTTATACGCGTCGCATCTCTCTTTACATCTTTATTCGACATAATTATGCAATTTTCCTGCCAAAAAGAATTTATGTTATTTTTATTTTTTCACTACTTCAAATATACTGATTCTAAAAGCGCATTCACAACTTCATATATATTATTGTAATCACTTTGAGCAGAAATGGTTACTACGAATCGCAGGAAATCATACTAGATTCTAGCAAATATCGTCATGATTCGCCAGATACTTGCAAAAAATCTTCATCGTACGGCATTTTTCTGTAAAAATCAACAAAATATTTAACTTCATGGAAATTTGCTTGTACAATTATCTGCAAAACAGTAACGTTCCCACTCGGTAACGCTTGCAAAATTCCCACTGATCAACTATAATGATTTAGGTGGAGTTGCCTTAGGCTAAACTTCATTAAATCGTTACTATACGCCCGTAGCTCAGTGGATAGAGCAGTGGTCTCCGGAACCACGTGCGGGGGTTCGATTCCCTTCGGGCGTACCATAAAAGCGTACTAAGGACTGGTTGTTACTGGTCTTTTTTTATTTGCATCCATGCGAAAAAGGAAAACTCCACCGCTCGTTTACGGTGGAGTTTTTTGGCGTTTGAGCCGCTTACTTTTTCACTTGCGGCATTGTCACCGTGAAGGTGGATGTTTTGCCATCCCACGTGATTGTACCGCCCAGCTCTTGAACCACAAATGTCATTGGCACCAAAACAGCGCCTGTGACGGCTTTGGATTTCGCTGGAGCTTTGATCGTTTTGCCCGCTTTGTAGCCTGTGGAGCTATCTGCATACAGGCGGACGGACATTTTATCTTTGGCGAGCAGGACCGATTTCGTCATGCTATCCCATGCGGCGGTACCGCCCATCGCTTCAAGCAGCTCGCTTGCCGGAACCAAGATGGTTTTATTGTCGACCGCAGGCGCTACTTTGAACACGATCTCCGTACCATCTACCTTCAGAGTAAAGGTTTGGGTAGCGGTCTTCACCGGTGCAACCGTAGCTTTTGGCGCAGCGAAGGCTGCCCCAGCCGCACTGCCCATCACCAAAGTTGCCGCAAGCATAAGACCTGATACCTTTTTCAACATTTTGTACACACCCTTTTACGAATAGTTGTGAAATAACATTATCCTTTCTACAATATGGTAATGAACTCCTTCTTTATTAACAAAAAATACCTTTATTTTTTTACACTCTATAAAGTTATCCACGAAACGTGTGTTCCTGTTAGTGGATTTGTGCATAACTTTGTGGATAACTAACGTTTTTGGGGACAAGGTTTAGAAGCATGTTTTTTGGGAATTACTGAAGTGTGAACGACAATCTTCGCGTTTGACCTTCATTGACCAATTGTGTATGATATTGAGTATGATAGAGAGGAGGAATAAACATGCATATGAATTTGATTCCAACCGTCATTGAGCAAACGAATCGCGGTGAGCGCGCTTATGATATTTACTCTCGCCTTCTGAAAGATCGGATCATCTTCTTGGGCACCCCGATCAACGACGTGGTCGCGAACAGCATCGTTGCCCAACTGCTGTTCCTTCAAGCGGAAGACCCTGAAAAAGACATCAGTCTTTACATCAACAGCCCGGGCGGTTCCATTACGGCAGGGATGGCCATCTTCGATACGATGCACCATATCAAGCCGGATGTATCCACAATCTGCATCGGCATGGCTGCATCCATGGGCGCATTCTTGCTGGCTTCCGGTGCGAAAGGGAAACGCTTTGCCCTTCCTAACAGCGAGGTCATGATTCACCAGCCGTTGGGTGGCGCACAAGGTCAAGCGAGCGATATCGAAATCGCAGCAAAACGCATCATCAAAATGCGCGAGCACTTGAACCAGATTCTTTCCGAGCGCACAGGCCAGCCGCTGGAACGCATCCAACGCGATACGGACCGCGACAACTTCCTGTCTGCAAAAGAAGCGAAAGAATACGGATTGATCGACGAGGTTATCACCTCGACGCCCACTTCCGCCAAGTAACCATTGATACGGCAAAAGGGAGCGGTTTTCATCACGAAAACCCGCTCCCTTTTTCTGTGGATAACTCTCCTGCTATCGAGGTTATTCACAAGTTATGCACGATTCGTATCGATCAGGCGTTCCTGGTATCCGCACCGCCTGTGCTGCGCTGTTAATCATTGAAACAAGCTTGTCTCATCGTATCGGTGGTCGTCTCTTCAATCAGCCCGTTTTGGTCACAGACGACTCCGCCGCCCAGTCCTTCGTTCACCATGCGATCAATGTCCATGAAACAGCTGTCTCGTCCTTCATGCAGCGAATCGTTTTTCTCGTGCTTGTCGTTTCCGTTCACAAACATCCCTCCTTTGGTTTACTCCATTAGGGATGCCCCATTTCGACAAAATCATCCTGTTCTCCAAAACATGCTAATGCGCAAACAAAAAACCATCTCATGCTGACGATCGTCAACAGCCGATGGTTTTGCTCGTTTATCCTATTCTTCTTTGCTTACCAATGTTGCGAGATTGGTTACCGCTTGGGAAGCATCTGGGCCCTCTGCCGAAATTGTAATCTCCGTACCCGAACTGATGGCCAAGCTCATGATGCCCATAATGCTTTTCGCGTTTACTTTTTTATTTTCTTTTTCTACAAAAACTTCCGATGCAAAGCGGTTGGCTTCTTGCACAAAGAAAGCAGCCGGGCGCGCTTGCAGGCCAGTTTTTAATTTTACTAAAACCTGCTGCTGAACCATGCCAATACCTCCCTAATTCCTAGTCCTTTAGTATATTATAAAAGTATATCATGTTAACCTAAAGATATATTTTGTTTTTCTTTTAATTTATCGGCGATTTCGTTAATTTTCCTAAGTCTGTGGTTGATTCCGGACTTGCTCACCGGGCCGCTCGGGATCATTTCGCCAAGCTCCTTCAAGTTGATGTCCGGATGAAGCAGCCGCAATTCGGCTACCTCCCGCAGCCGCACCGGCAAATTCTCCAAGCCGATCTCACGCTGGATCATCTGGATATTTTCCATCTGACGGGTCGCTGCATTGACCGTCTTGTTAATATTCGCGATTTCGCAGTTGTGTAACCGGTTGACCGAGTTGCGCATGTCCTTTACGATCCGCACGTCCTCGAAATAGAGCAGCGCCTGATGGGCACCGATCAAGCTCAGGAATTCCGTAATGCGCTCCCCTTCTTTAATATACATCACATAGCCTTTTTTACGCTCGATGCATTTTGCATTAAGCCGGTACCGGTTGGCCAAACTAGTCAACGCCTCGCAAAAATCTTGATAAGCCGAGAAGATTTCCAGGTGGTAGCTGGAAGCCTCCGGATGGTTGACCGATCCGCCAGCCAAAAATGCTCCGCGTAAATAGGCGGCGCGGCAGCAGGACTTTTTGATTAAATCCGGGGAAATGCCCGGGTAAAAATTGAGCGTGTCATCCATGATCCGCAAATCCTGCAGAATTTCTTTCGCACGATGTGGAATGCGCACGATGTAGACATTGTTCTTTTTCAGACGCATTTTCTTTCGCACGAGAAGCTCTGCGTGAGCCTGAAACACTTGTTTAATCAGACTATAAATTCGCCGAGCGATCGCCGCATTTTCGGTCGTAACGTCGAGGACAAAGCGGCCTGCCCCAAATTGGATGCTCCCGTTCATGCGAATCAACGCAGCCAATTCAGAACGGTTGCAGCAGGTATCGTTTGTCAGCATCGTCAGTTCCTTCTTGGTGTGTGCGGCGAAAGACATAAGGGATCACTCCTTTCTTCGGTTCATCAAGGCAACCACCTGCTTGCTGACCACCGTGGCATCATGGCGCAAATAACCGTCGCCGAATGTCACCATCGGCTCTGCAATGATCGACAGCCCCATCTGCTTCAATCGTTCGATGTCGCTATCAACCGGCGTCGCTCCTTTTTCGGCATACTTTTCTTGAATATGTGGGGGAATCTCTGCTGAATTAACCATGATCGTGTCCAGAAACGGGACGCCGACATGCCGGTACATCGCTTCCACATGATCCGCCGCTGTATACCCGTCGGTTTCCCCTGGCTGTGTCATCACGTTGCAGATGTACAGCTTCTGCGCACTTGATCGTTGAATCTCCTCAAAAAGCCCGTGAACCAACAAATTGGGCACAATGCTCGTATATAAACTGCCAGGACCGAGAACAATGATATCGGCCTCACTGATTGCGGTCAAGGCGTCATTGAGAGGCACTGCATCTGCCGGATCGAGAAAAACTCGCTTAATCGGTTTGCCCGCCAGAGGGATTTGCGATTCGCCGACAACGATTGACCCGTCCTCCATCTCGGCTTTAAGCAAAATCGATTGATTGGAAGCCGGCAGCACATCGCCACGCACAGCGAGTACGCGGCTCAGTTTTTTGACAGCGGTTACGAAATCTCCCGTGATCTCGTTCATGGCGGCAATCAATAGATTTCCCAAATTATGCCCGGCTAATCCGGCCCCCGTCGTGAAACGGTGCTGCATCAGCCTCTCCATCAATGGCTCCGTATCGGCCAGTGCGGTCAGGACGTTGCGGATGTCGCCCGGCGGCAGCATATCCATTTCTTCCCGCAATCTGCCGGAACTCCCGCCATCATCGGCTACCGTGACAATCGCTGTAATATGCAGGTGCTCTTGCTTCAACCCCCGCAAAATAACAGAGAGACCCGTCCCCCCGCCAATTACAACAACACGCTGCAACTCTGGCTCGTGTGTTCTCATTCTCCCTGCGGACATATGTCACCTTCTTTTTTCATGAAAAACGTCTGCACGCTTTTCAAAATGGTCGATGTGACCGTGTGCGGCCACCATTTGCTTACTTGTTTTTATCCTTGTCTCTATGTGTCACACGTACTGTGTACTCTTTGCCAAACACTTCGCCGATATGCTCCGCAATCGCGACCGAACGATGCTTTCCGCCTGTGCAGCCGATGCCGATCACGAGCTGGCTTTTTCCTTCGCGCTGATAATAAGGCAAGGTAAAGCTGAGCAGATCAAGCAGTTTTGCCAAAAACTCCTTTGTCTCGCTCCATTTTAATACGTACTCGGAGACTTCTGCGTCACACCCGGTTTTCGGGCGGAGGTGGTCCACATAATGGGGATTGGGCAGGAAGCGCACGTCAAACACCAGGTCGGCGTCGATCGGAATCCCGTACTTGAAACCGAAGGAAAGCACGTTAATGGACAACGGCGAGCTTTGCAGGCTGTATTGATTGACGATCGTTTCGCGCAGCTGTGCCGGTTTCAATTGGCTGGTATCGATGATTTGATGTGCCAGCCCCTTCATCTCCTGCAGCATGCGGCGCTCTGCGGTTATCCCTTCCAACGGTGAGCCGTTCGGGGAAAGCGGATGACGACGGCGCGTTTCTTTATAACGGGAAACAAGCGTCTGGTCATTCGCTTCTAAGTACAGTATATGATAGGATATTCCATCCATTTCATTCAGCGTTTGGATTGCATCGGACAGACTCTCGAAAAACTCGCGGCTCCTCAGGTCAATAACCAAGGCTACGCGTTCAATCCCTCCACCGCTCTGCTTGGTTTGCTTGATTAACTCCGCAAACTTCGGGATCAGAATGGACGGCAGATTGTCGACGCAAAAAAAACCAAGATCCTCGAGGCTTTGAACGGCAACCGTTTTTCCTGCTCCCGACATTCCGGTAATAATCAGTAGGTTAATCGCTCTCTCTTTTCCTTGTTCAGTCACCAATCTCGCCTCCTGTTGAGCCTGTCATAAGAATACCACATTGATCGGTTGAAACGTATACTCTGATTTATGAATGAAAAACTTGGTCGAGTCACAGTCACAGGCATGTCGTGCGCCTTTTACGGAAAAAGAAGCCTTGGTTGCCCTTATACTGGATACGAATTGTTCTAAATTCTTATCTGTAAAAAAAAGACGTGGCTGCTAATCCAGCCACGCATCCAACGTATAAGATAAGGGGGTCAATTCATCATAGTCATCATATCGTAGTATTGTTTCAGCTATGTTACAAAAAGGTTAAGAGATTGTGACATTCTGTTCTTTTAGCTGTTCATTCAAGTTTTCTACGTAATGCTGAGCCGATTGTGCGGCAATGGAACCGTCTCCCGTTGCAGTTACTACCTGACGCAGCATTTTCTCGCGTACGTCTCCGGCAGCAAAAATGCCTGGCACTACCGTTTTCATTTTTTCATCGGTCAAAATATAGCCAGCCTCATTGGTGATACCCAAACCGGCCACGCTGGAAGAGAGCGGGTCCATCCCTACATAGATGAATACCCCGTTTGTCGGATATTCACACTCTTCGCCTGTCACGGTGTCTTGAATCAGTACGCTGCTCACCACGTTTTCACCGCGAATCTCTTTCACCACGGAATTCCAGATGACTTCAATTTTCTCGTTTTCCATCGCACGTTTTTGGAGAATTTTTTGTGCGCGGAACGAGTCGCGACGGTGAATAATCGTCACTTTTGTCGCAAAGCGGGTCAAGAAGACCGCTTCCTCAACAGCGGAGTCCCCGCCACCCACGACAACAAGCTCTTTGTTGCGGAAGAAAGCACCGTCACATACTGCGCAGTAGGAAACGCCGCGGCCGGACAGTTCTTTTTCCCCTGGTACACCCAGCAGGCGGTGTTCCGCACCGGACGCGATGATCACGGATTTGCCCAGGTATTCCTTGTCGCCAGCAACCACTGTTTTGTAAGGGTGGCCATCACGCACTTCTTTAATATCGCCATAAGCATACTCAGCCCCGAAGTTCTGCGCGTGCTCAAACATCTTGGTAGACAGATCCGGTCCCAGGATGGATGCAAAACCCGGATAGTTCTCGATCTCTTCCGTGTTCGCCATTTGACCGCCCGGAATCCCCCGTTCGATCATCAATGTGGACATGTTTGCCCGGGAAGTATATACAGCAGCCGTCATCCCTGCAGGGCCGGCACCCACGATAATTACGTCGTACACTTTTTCCTCACTCATGCAAAAAACCTCCTATCGCATTGCCTGGATTATCTCTTATTTATACTTATTATAAAGTTAGAATAGATTTAAATCAAGCATAGATAGTTCTTTTACGCACTTCGCCAAAGTCGCCGTTGACGTATCGAATTTTTGGGCTACGGCTGCCTGCGTTACTTTTTGGCCATTGCTTTTTTGATACAAATACTCCAGCGCTGCCGCCCACGCAACCGGCTTGCGCACATGCAGCGGATGCGCTGTTTTCTCAAGGTATTCTGTCCAACGCATAAGCGCCCATTCGCGCAAAGGCTTGTCTGCATCCGTGGAGAAGCTCGCTTTGATGCTCGCGCTCACCTCATCGTCCGCGATGTCCGCTTGTGCGGGCAGGTTTGCTTTGGTTCTATTCGGCGCACTGTCTGGTGCGAGCTTGGCTTTGAGCTGTTTTAACGCGATGCGTGCTTTTTGCTTCAATTTGGCGCTGTTCGTCGTTTCGCTGAAGCTTTCCAATGTCGAGCGGGCTTCCTCGTCGCCGATCATGCCGAGCGTTTGAATCACCATTTCCTGCACTTCTTCCTTGCCGTACTGGAGTGCCCACAGAAGAGAGGAACGAATCATCGAATCGTCCTTTACCTCTTCTACGGAATTCCATTTCATTTCTTCCGGCAAAGGTTCCATCGGCTGATGGTAATAGTACGGGATCGGTTTGCGTTCCTTTTCCTCATCGTGCTTGCCGAGCAGTCGCTCCTGGGCGAGCTGCAGGTAGTAGTCCGCAATGCCGGCAGTCGGATCCATTTGCTTGGCTTTTTGCCACCAGCGAATCGCCTGCTGAATTCGATTGGTCGAATAAGCCGAAATCGCTGCGAAGTGCAATGCGCTCGCTTCCTGTGGAAACGATCGGCGGAACAAGCGGACAAAGAGGTGATACGCCTCCTCGTGCTGTCCCAGCACGCCCATTGTCGTCGCCAGCTTGTAAGCATATTCAGGATGGAACGGAACCACTTTCTTCAGATCTTCCAATAGCGGGAACAATTCGGTCATCCGGTTGCAGTGCGCCAGCAAAATCGCCAAGTTGCACAGCGCGTGCAGATTCCCCGGCTCGTGCTCCAGCGTCTGGTCAATCATGCTCATCGCTTTGTCGATGCTTCCTGTATAATAGTAAGCCAGCGCCAGGTTGTTGCAGGCCGGAATGAAATCAGGCTTCTCTTCCACGATTTCCTCCAATGTCCGGATCGCCTCGAAAAACTTGCCTTCCTCCAGGCTTTTGCGGGCTGCATCATGCTTAATATACAGCGGTTCCAGCGGTGTGCCGAAATAGCGGCGCGGAGATATACCCATTTCAAAATAAATGTATTCCAGGAGATCGTGCGCTTCTTCCTGATACTCCACCTGCTGGGATTCCTGCAGGTAACGAAGCGCCATTTCCTCTGCTTTTTCATACTGCTCCATATTGGCAAAATTGTTGGCGAGGTAAAACAAGACTTCCGATTTTTCTGGCGCAATCTCGTTTACCACTTGAAACAACAGTTCGTTTGATGACTCAAACTGCCCTGTCTCAGCCAACACACCCGCCAAATGGCACAAGTTTTCGGGATTAGACGGCTCCAATTCTACTGCACGTCGAAAACATCGGAGTGCCCGATCATAGTCGCTTCGGTGCAAAAAACGCATGCCTCTATCGACAAAAAAACCGGCTTCACACATGTACGGCAGAACCGCTGCTTTTTTCGTCTCTTTCTTGCTTCTGCTGTTCATACACCCTCCATTGCTAAAAAATACGTATTGAAACATGGAAACACCACTTGCCATGAAGCAAGTGGTGTGAACATGTACTTGTTATCGATACGGTTGCTTATTGAATATGTTATGGAGCGGACGAAGGGTCTCGAACCCTCGACCTTCGCCTTGGCAAGGCGACGCTCTACCAATTGAGCTACGTCCGCAAAAAACATGGTGAGCCATGAAGGACTCGAACCTTCGACCCTCTGATTAAAAGTCAGATGCTCTACCAACTGAGCTAATGGCTCACACTATGGTGGCTCGGGACGGAATCGAACCGCCGACACGAGGATTTTCAGTCCTCTGCTCTACCGACTGAGCTACCGAGCCTTACGTAAAAACAATTCGCCATAAATGGCGGAGCTGACGGGACTCGAACCCGCGACCTCCGGTGTGACAGACCGGCGTGAACTCCAACTTCACCACAGCTCCATAGATAGTTCATGTAGATTTTTGTTCCCTGAAAACTGAATACGCAAGTGATTGTGGATTAATTGTGGATAAGCCCTCGACCGATTAGTATTCGTCAGCTCCACGCGTTACCGCGCTTCCACACCGAACCTATCAACCTCATCGTCTATGAGGGGTCTTACCAGATTGACTCTGTGGGAAATCTCATCTCAAGGGGGGCTTCACGCTTAGATGCTTTCAGCGCTTATCCCGTCCATACATAGCTACCCAGCTGTGCTCCTGGCGGAACAACTGGTGCACCAGCGGTATGTCCACCCCGGTCCTCTCGTACTAAGGGCAGCTCCTTTCAAATTTCCTACGCCCGCGACAGATAGGGACCGAACTGTCTCACGACGTTCTGAACCCAGCTCGCGTACCGCTTTAATGGGCGAACAGCCCAACCCTTGGGACCTACTTCAGCCCCAGGATGCGATGAGCCGACATCGAGGTGCCAAACCTCCCCGTCGATGTGGACTCTTGGGGGAGATAAGCCTGTTATCCCCAGGGTAGCTTTTATCCGTTGAGCGATGGCCCTTCCATGCGGAACCACCGGATCACTAAGCCCGACTTTCGTCCCTGCTCGACTTGTAGGTCTCGCAGTCAAGCTCCCTTGTGCCTTTACACTCTACGAATGATTTCCGACCATTCTGAGGGAACCTTTGGGCGCCTCCGTTACTTTTTAGGAGGCGACCGCCCCAGTCAAACTGCCCACCTGGCATGGTCCTCGCACCCGATAAGGGTGCCGAGTTAGAAACTCCGTACATCAAGGGTGGTATCCCACCGACAGCTCCACAGAGGCTGGCGCCCCTGCTTCTCAGCTTCCCACCTATCCTGTACATGATGCACAAAGTTCCAATACCAGGCTACAGTAAAGCTCCATGGGGTCTTTCCGTCTTGTCGCGGGTAACCTGCATCTTCACAGGTATTATGATTTCACCGGGTCTCTTGCCGAGACAGCGCCCAAGTCGTTACGCCTTTCGTGCGGGTCGGAACTTACCCGACAAGGAATTTCGCTACCTTAGGACCGTTATAGTTACGGCCGCCGTTTACTGGGGCTTCGGTTCAAAGCTTCGCTTGCGCTAACCCATCCCCTTAACCTTCCAGCACCGGGCAGGCGTCAGCCCCTATACTTCGCCTTGCGGCTTCGCAGAGACCTGTGTTTTTGCTAAACAGTCGCTTGGGCCTTTTCACTGCGGCCTCCTCGGGCTTTAACACCCTACCGAGGCGCCCCTTCTCCCGAAGTTACGGGGCCATTTTGCCGAGTTCCTTAGCAAGAGTTATCCCGCGCACCTTAGGATTCTCTCCTCGCCTACCTGTGTCGGTTTGCGGTACGGGCACCAGATTGCTCACTAGACGCTTTTCTTGGCAGTGTGAAATCAGGGACTTCGGTACTAAAATTTCCCTCGCCATCACAGCTTGCCCTTATGATGTGCGGATTTGCCTACACATCAGGCTTACTGCTTAGACGGCCATCCAATAGGCCGCTCACCCTATCCTCCTGCGTCACGCCATCGCTCAAACGCAATCACGGTGGTACTGGAATATCAACCAGTTGTCCATCGCCTACGCCTTTCGGCCTCAGCTTAGGTCCCGACTAACCCTGGGAGGACGAGCCTTCCCCAGGAACCCTTAGGCTTTCGGTGGACAAGATTCTCACTTGTCTTTTCGCTACTTACACCGGCATTCTCACTTCCAAGCGCTCCACCGCTCTTTCCAGTACGGCTTCACTGCTGCTTGGAACGCTCCCCTACCCAGTCCGTTAGGACTGCCATAGCTTCGGTGGTATGTTTAGCCCCGTTACATTTTCCGCGCAGAGTCACTCGACCAGTGAGCTATTACGCACTCTTTAAATGGTGGCTGCTTCTAAGCCAACATCCTGGTTGTCTGGGCAACTCCACATCGTTTCCCACTTAACATACACTTGGGGACCTTAGCTGATGGTCTGGGCTGTTTCCCTTTTGACGACGGATCTTAGCACTCGCCGTCTGACTCCCGGACATAAGTTTTTGGCATTCGGAGTTTGACTGAGTTCGGTAACCCGATGAGGGCCCCTAGCCCAATCAGTGCTCTACCTCCAAAACTCTAAGTCCGAGGCTAGCCCTAAAGCTATTTCGGGGAGAACCAGCTATCTCCGAGTTCGATTGGAATTTCACCGCTAGCCACACCTCATCCCCGCACTTTTCAACGTGCGTGGGTTCGGGCCTCCAGTAGGTGTTACCCTACCTTCACCCTG
>NZ_CM125436.1:5450000-5888559 GCF_052072235.1 Brevibacillus fluminis
GCAATCCAGGCCAATGGCGATCTGATTGCCGTACCGGGACAGCGCTTGTTCCATGAAGGCCCGGTTCTCCAGCGCAGCGGTGCCGATAATGACGCGAGCGACGCCACCTTCCAAATAGGCGGCCACATCTTCAAGCGTCCGGATTCCTCCGCCGATCTGCACCGGCACATCGACAGAACGGGCGATCGATAGCACCAGCTCGGCATGCACAGGCTGTCCTGCTTTCGCACCGTCCAAATCGACCAGGTGAAGCCATTTCGCCCCTTGCGCAACCCACTGCTTGGCCACATCGAGCGGCGACTCCCCGTATACCGTTTCTTGTGCGTAGTCTCCCTGGAACAGCCGCACGCATTTTCCGCCACGAATATCGATGGCTGGATAGATGGTAAAACTCACGTTGTAACCCCCTCACATTGTTTCGCAAAGTTGTCCAGCAGGCGCATGCCCGTATCCCCGCTCTTCTCCGGGTGGAACTGCATGCCATATACATTTCCGCGGCCTACGATGGCCGTTACATCCTGATAATAATCAGCTGTTGCCAGCAACACGTCGTCACTTTGTACACGCACATGGAACGAGTGAACAAAATAGACATAATCGCCATCCTTTACCCCATCAAGAAGCGGACTCGCGCCTTTTTTCAACGACAGCCGGTTCCAGCCCATGTGCGGGATTTTATAATCGCCTTGAAAACGGACCACTTCCCCGGAAAGCAGGCCAAGCCCTTCATGTGAGCCATGCTCTTCGCTGCGCGAGAACAAAAGCTGCATGCCCAAGCAAATGCCCAGAATCGGTTTGCCGCTCGCCGCATAGTCTCGAAGCGCCCGATCCAAGGAAAGCTCGCGAATGTTGCGCATCGCATCTCCAAATGCCCCTACTCCCGGAAGCAAAAGTCCATCATAGGCGGACAGCTTTCCAGCATCGGTGACAAATTCGTAGTCATAGCCAAGACGCTCCAACGCCTTGCTGATGCTGAACAGATTGCCCATTCCATAGTCAACGATCCCGATCATGTTACAAAACCCCTTTGGTTGACGGCACGCCCTTGACGCGCGGATCAATGGAAGTGGCCTCATCCAGAGCGCGGCCCAACGCTTTAAAGATCGCTTCAATCATGTGGTGCGTATTTTGACCGTAGTGCAGGATCACGTGCAAATTCATTCTCGCTTCCAGCGCGAGCTTCCACAAAAATTCATGGACCAGCTCGGTCGGAAATTGGCCCACCTGCGTGGATGGGTAGGCTGCGCGGTATTCCAGATGCGGGCGGTTGCTCAAATCGATGACCACCTGTGCCAGCGAGTCATCCATCGGAACAAACGCGTTGCCATACCGCTTGATTCCTTTTTTGTCGCCAAGCGCTTCCCGCAGCGCCTTCCCCAAGCAAATGCCAATATCCTCGACCGTGTGGTGGTAGTCGATTTCGATATCCCCTTTTGCCACAACATCCAAATTAAACTGTCCGTGCTTGGCGAACAAATCCAGCATGTGATTCAGAAACGGAACGTCCGTCTCCAGGCGGTTTTTCCCTTCGCCATCAATGCCAAAGCCAAGCGTAATGTCTGTCTCATTTGTTTTGCGGCTGATGCGGGCGGATCGATTGACTGCTTCCATGATTGTTCTCACTCCTGTTTTTTCTATAGGTCTTTTAATCGTTCTTCTATCGCACGCGCATGGGCCGACAACCCTTCCTGCTCGGCCAGCGCCATGATTTTTTTGCCATTGCGCGCCAAATCCTGTTTGCTGTAAGAGACGACGCTCGATTTTTTGATAAATTCATCCACAGACAAGCCGGATGCGAACCGCGCTGCGCCATTGGTCGGAAGCACGTGATTCGTTCCGGCAAAATAGTCGCCTACCGGTTCTGAACTGTATTCTCCGAGGAAAATGGCTCCTGCATTCTCCACTTTGCCCAATTGTTCAAATGGATTTTCGATCAACAATTCCAAATGTTCAGGTGCCAGTCGATTTACGACATCGAAGCCGGCGTCAAGATTGTCGACCAGACAAATCGCTCCGTGATTCCGAATGGAAGCCTCGGCAATTTCGCGTCTTGGCAGCAGGGCAACCTGGCGCTCAAGCTCGGTCGCGACTTGCTCTGCCAGCTTTTTCGAGTTCGTGACCAAGACGGCGGAAGCCATCGGATCATGCTCGGCCTGCGACAGCATATCAGCAGCCACATAGCGCGGCTCTGCTGTTTCATCGGCCAAAACGACGATCTCGCTTGGCCCTGCAACCATGTCGATATCGACCAGTCCATACACTTCCCGCTTGGCCAGCGCCACATAAATGTTGCCAGGCCCAACGATTTTGTCGACGGCGGGAACTTGCTTTGTCCCGTATGTGAGCGCCCCGATCGCTTGCGCCCCGCCCATTTTGTAAATCTGCTTCACGCCCGCAATTTGCGCCGCCGCCAGGATCGCTGGATTGATCGTTCCGTCCTGACCAGGCGGCGTCACGATAATGATCTCTCTTACGCCGGCGATTTGGGCTGGAATGGCATTCATCAAGACGGAAGAAGGATACGCAGCAGAGCCGCCTGGAACGTACAGTCCGACTCGCTTCAGCGGCCGGATGATTTGACCGAGCATCGTGCCGCTCTCTTTGGTCGTGAACCATGATTGCCGAACTTGTCTGGCGTGGAAATCGCGGATATTTTGCGCCGCTTCGGTCAGCGCTTCCAGCACCAGCGGATCAAGCTGACCTGCCGCTTGCGCGATTTCCTCTTCGGTTACCCGAAACTGCTCCAGTCTGACCCGGTCAAAACGCTCCGTATACGCCCGTACCGCCTCGTCCCCTTCTTCCTTTACGCGCGACAGAATTTCTTGCACCGCACGCACCTGCGTTTCCGTGCCGCTGTCGATGCTGCGTCTCGTATCGAAATCGGTTGAGCTGACAATTGTAATCACGTCGTCCCCACTCCTACTTCCGCTTTGGAATTACTTGCAAAAATTTGTTGGCGATGTCATCGACCGCTTCGCTTTTCATCCGGTAGCTGGCGCGGTTTGCGATAAAGCGTGTGGTGATTTCGCAAATATGCTCCATCTCGGTGAGTCCGTTCTCCCGCAGCGTTTGACCCGTGGAAACAATATCCACGATCCGATCCGCCAATCCGATCAGCGGGGCGAGTTCAACCGAGCCGTTCAGCTTGATGACTTCCACCTGCTGGCCCTGCTCACGGAAATAACGGCTGGCGATGCGCGGATATTTCGTCGCGACGCGCGGCGCCTCAACCGGCTTCCAGTCTGGCATACCCGCAACCATCATCCGGCAGTAGCCGATCTGCAAATCAAGCAGCTCGTATACATCCCGTTCCTCTTCCAACAGTACGTCCTTGCCAACCACCCCAACGTCTGCGACACCGTATTCCACATACGTCGGAACGTCCGTCGGCTTGGCTAAAATAAATTCGAGCTGCGCCCCTTCGACAGGGATGATCAGCTTGCGGGATTCCTTCAAATCAGCGGTCACATTCAACCCCGATTGCTGTAAAAAGACGAGCGACTCCTCGAAAATGCGACCTTTCGGCATCGCGATCGTCAGCTTTTGGTCATTGATTCCCCGTGTCATGAATTTCCCTCCTGTGCCACCAAGCAGATCGTCTCGCAATTTCCGCGCTGTGCAAATGCTGCAAGCGTTTCGCCATCTGCCAGCAAGTGGGTGATGACCACTTTTCCTTCCTTGCGCAGCTGCTGTGCCATCGTCACGGCCTGCTCACGATTGGCAGCGGCGTACCCTATGACGGTTGTCTTTTTTTCCACGCCTTGTTCGAAGGATGTCACCTGCATCAGCCGATCCATTTTGATGGCAAAACCTGTTGCCGGAGCCGGTCGTCCAAACTGGTCGAGCAATTTGTCGTAGCGCCCGCCGGTAACCAACGGAGAACCGAGGTCTGCCGCATATCCTTCGAACACGACGCCGGTGTAATAGTTGAGGTTGCTGATCAGGTTGAAATCCAGCAAAACGTGCTCGGTGACACCGTAAGCTTCAAGCGCCTGCCAGAGCGATTCGATCGTTTGAACCGCTTTGCGCGCCTTGCCGTTGATGGTCAGCTCCCGCGCCTCCGCGATTTTTGCCTTGCCGCCGCGCAAATTCAAGATGGCATGCAGCCGTTTGCGATCCTGATCGCCAATTTCCACCGTGTCTGCCAAATGGCGATAGCTGACATAGTCGTTGTCATGCAAAAAGCGGCGGAACTTCTCATGAATGATCGGATCGGTAATGATTTCGTCCAAAAGCCCGTCAAGAAAATCGACATGACCGATCGCGATCTTGATCGGCGAAACGTTCGCAGCTTGCAGACAATAGATGGCGATCGCGATCGCCTCCGCGTCAGCATCCACCGATGCGTCACCGATCAGCTCTACGCCCGTCTGGAAAAATTCCGCATTGCGTCCCGCTTCTTTTTCCTGCGCACGGAACACATTCGCCTGGTAGAACAAGCGGATCGGCAGCGGCACATCTTTATATAAGGAAGATACGACGCGTGCGATCGGTGTCGTCATATCCGGCCGGAGAACGACGGTATGCCCTTGTTTGTCCAGCAATTTAAACATCCGGTCAGCCAATGTCGCGCTGGCCAACCCGACGGTGTCGTAATACTCCAATGATGGAGTGGCAATTTCTTCATAGCCCCACCGCTCGATACAATGCTTCAATGCCGCTTCCAGATGCCGTTGCTTCGCCAACGACTCAGGCAATATGTCCCGCATGCCCAGCGGTTTTTCGAATACCAACGGCTTAGACATTGAAAACTTCCCCTCCGAATGCTTTACTTCTCTAACAAGATAAAGCGCTTTGTGTTAGGAACACTTTATCACGTTATCAGAATGCAGTCAACATGAGACTGAAAAATTGACTTTTGCTGGCAAGATAAAAAGGAGAGAATCTCTTCTCCCCCTTCTTATTTACAGTTCTTTGATAATTTGCATCGGATTGCCGCCGACAAACGTACGAGCCGGGACGTCTTTATGCACGACGGTTCCCGCCGCCACAATCGCTCCATCGCCAATGGTCACCCCCGGGAGAATCGTGCAGTTCGCTCCGATCAGCACCTTGCTCCCGATCCGGACATCCCCTAACCGATACTCGTCAACCAAATATTCATGGGCCAAAATGGTCGTGTTGTAGCCGATCACGCAATCGTTGCCGATCTTGATTCGCTCCGGGAACATGATGTCCATCATGACCATCAGCGCGACCGCCGATTGGCTCCCGATCTCCATGTGTAGAAAGGTCCGGTACAGCCAATTTTTCCAAGAAAGAATGGGACAATAGCGGGCCATCTGTATGACGGTAAAGTTTTTCATCACTTTCCAAAAGCTCACTGTCTTGTATAGCTGCCACAGCGGGTTGGCACCGTTCACCGTGTAGCGTTCCGTGTTACGAGGCATAGATCACTTTGCTCCTTCGCTCTCAATAGATGTCGGAATCCACATCCTCGATAGTATCGGTCAGCCGTTTGGAGAACGTCATCGCTGCGTTGTAGCCCATCCGTTTCAGCCTGAAGTTCATCGCCGCCACCTCGATGATGACCGCCAAGTTACGGCCCGGGCGAACCGGCACGGTAAGAATCGGAATCTCGGTATCGATCAGCTTGAAACGTTCCTCATCCAGCCCCAGCCGCTCGTACATTTTGTGCTCTTCCCACAGCTCCAGGCGCACGACCATCGCGATGTTTTTGGCGTTGCGCACGGCCCCCGCTCCGAACATCGTCATAACGTTGATGATGCCGACGCCGCGAATCTCCAGCAAATGCTGAATCAGCTCGGGCGCGCTGCCGATAAGCTGTCCCTGTTGGGTCTGCCGGATCTCGACCGCATCGTCCGCCACCAGCCTGTGCCCGCGCTTGACCAGCTCAAGCGCTGTTTCGCTTTTCCCGATACCGCTTGAGCCCATGATCAAGACGCCGACACCGTAAATATCCGTCAACACGCCATGTACCGTTGACGTCGGCGCCAGCTTATTCTCTAAAAAGTTCGTTAACTTGCTGACCAAACTGGTCGTTGCCAAAGGCGATTGGAGAATCGGGATGTTCCGCTCATTGGACACCTCAATCATCTCAGGCGCCACGTCTTGATTGCGGGATACGCACAGACAAGGCGTATTGTCCTGCATCAGCAAGCGCATTCGTTCCAAGCGCACTTCCCTGCTCAATGTGGAGAAAAACTCGATTTCCGAGATTCCCATCAGCTGGATTCGCTCAGAAGCGTAGTGCGGAAAGTAACCGGCCAATTGCAGGCCCGGACGGCTGAGGTCGGTCACGGTAATTTCGCGACCCAGTCCTTCCTCACCACTCAAAACTTTCATATGAAAATGTTCGACCAGATTGCTTACCTTGGTTTTGCGCATCTCTTTTTCCCCTTTTTTCGAGAAAAACGACTCGACGTTTTTCGTTCACGTGGATAAGGCCACTTGCGTGCAGCATGCGTTTCCTCGTCTAGCGGTATCGCATGCGATGCAGGCTCCACTTTTTATTATGTATATTGTAGCGAAATGGTAGCCCTAGCTACAACTACCTGATTTTCAGCGAAAATGGATATCGTTTACATAACCAGAATTTTCGCCTAAGATTAAATTGACGACTATCCGAATTATTCCATACTTGTTGATAAAATAACTGACTAGTGCCTGGAAAGGAGGCCAGAAATTGAACGTATTTTCTAATTACCTATTTATAGACTTACCGGAAGCTTTTATTTTTCTCATGGTAGGTTTCGCTGTATTTAATCAGGCACTTTTGCCTAATTTACGAAAATGGGCGATTTTCGGCATTCTTTTTTCAGTAATGACCACTATTTTGTCAAACATCGAATTGCCTTACTTAATTAAAATACTTTCGCTCTTTTTGTGGATGAATGTTCTGGTCTTTTTTCTTTTCCGCTTGACGATTTGGCTGACTATCGGTGTCTGTACAAGTGCTTTTATTTTTTCGATTACATCAGAATTTTTCGTATTAATGCTATTTCAAAGTTTTAAAGTCAATTTAGATCAGCTTCTACATCAGCCTTATTTACTAATCGGGGCAGTCTGGTTCTATTTGCTGCTACTTGTGTTGCTGACGATTCTTTTGCGGAAATTAAAATTTGATATACGGAAAATCATTCCCAAAAGCAAACACCACCGTTTTTTGGTGTTGGTCTTATGGACTGGTGGAATAGAATTTTTGTTAATAATGTCACTAAGTACAACCTATCTCGTTAAAAAAAGCAACGTTGACGATCTTACTCAATTCATCT
The DNA here is from genome assembly GCF_052072235.1 of Brevibacillus fluminis. Classification (GTDB taxonomy): domain Bacteria; phylum Bacillota; class Bacilli; order Brevibacillales; family Brevibacillaceae; genus Brevibacillus_D; species Brevibacillus_D fluminis_A. Next base: position 5,457,236 of record NZ_CM125436.1, read on the forward strand.
CGTTACAGATGACAGTGTATCTTGTCATTATCTTGGTCCTTTACATTATTCTTGTTCTTCTGTTTTGGAAATACCTTACACTCGCAATTAACCGTGTGGAAGAGGAAACAGAAAAGCCATATTTGCAAAATATCCAAGATCTCGTAACGGCAATCCGTTCTATCAAGCACGATGGGATAAACCATTATACAGCGTTGGATGGGTTTTTAAAGGTAGAAAGATATGATCTGGCAGCCGAGTACGTAAAGCACTTATTGAAAGAAGCAACTGACCTTGTTCAAGTTGTCGAAGGTGTAAAAAACCCGGCAGTGTCCGCATTACTCCACTCTAAAATGGCAATCTGCGTTGCAAATCACATCAATTTCCGACTTGAAATCGACAGCATCCTGCAGTTCGAGAAAATGAAGTCAAAGGATGTAACTGCCGTTTTAGGGAATTTATTAGATAATTCGATTCGCGCAACATTACAAGGAGAAAATAACGATGATCGATATATTCTCCTGAAATGGGGTGAAACCGACAAAGAGCAATTCCTGTTGATCGAGAACAGCGGCCCGACAATTCCACTTGAAAAACAAGCCCATATCTATGACCTGGGTGTTACAACAAAACCATCTGGTGAAGGTGGCGTTGGGTTGGCCGTGGTGAAAAATATTATCGACAGGTACAATGCAACCATTTCCTTAGACTCAAAAAATGGCGTCACCAAATTTCTTATCACGCTGCAGAAATAATTGGAGGATGGGATACGATGAGTTGGAGTGAAAAGCTATCGATTCGAATTGCCAAAAAACTTGTTTCTAATACAGATGCCTCTCATACTGTCGGACAAGTCTCGCATGGAATTGAAATTTTTCTCTTGTACTTGCTTACAGTCCTGTCCCTCGCTGTTTGCTCATGGTTTCTCAACTCCTTTTCGGAAACAATCGTTCTTTCCTTTTTCTATTTTCTTTTCCGTAACTTTACGGGAGGTGTACATTTAAGCAACCCACACTCTTGCTTTATCGTAGGCAATATTTTGGCTCTATCGCTTGGTTTGGCTGTCAAGCACATGCCAACGACCAATTTTCTTTTCGCTTCGATTACGATCATGGTCGCTGTCGTATTTTCGTTTGTCGTCAACTGGCGGTATGCTCCCGCAAATCATACCTATGTGCAGATTAGTGACGAAGCAAAAAGAAAAAGCAAGAGAATTGTCACTACTTTCCTAATTTTAGGTTGTCCATTGGCGTATTTCCTGCTATATTTTAACTATTACAACCTCGCTTATGCTTATAGCTTTGCCGTCCTTTTACAAGCTTTACTTCTGCATCCTCTTTCTTTTCATCTTGTAAAACGTTTCGAAAAAACTTTTTTACGAGAAGGGGTTGAACGGTAATGTTTAAGAAGTTAGCGGTACTGTCTTGCAGTTTTTTTGCAACGTTGTCTGCCATGAATTTAGCGGGGATTTTATGTGTTTCATATATCTACGAACCAAAGCCACCTCATCTTAGAGGTGAATAAACAGTCATTCAAACAAAAAGCGTCCTGCCCCATCGGCAGAACGCTTTTTGTATTTTTCCTGTCATCCATTTATTCAGACTTGCTCGTAATCTGCTCGATGCACCAGCCGAACAAACTCATCAGCGCTGCGGCCAGGACGGTTGTGATGAAGGAGTCTGGCCAAGGGCCGACTTCGAAGCCTTCGATCAGGTAGGCCGTCAATGCGAACGTAATCGCATTGACGACGAACCAGAACAGGCCGAGCGTCAGCCAGCGGAATGGCGTGGTGAAGAAGTGTAAGATCGGGCGAATCAGCGTGTTTACGATGCCCAGGATAAACGCAGCCAGGACGGCAACGCCGTACCCTGTCACCTGAATGCTTTGGAAAAGCCAGCTGATGAAAAGAAGCGCTGCTCCGTTCAGGAGCAGGCGGATGATCCAGCGAAACATTTGTTATCACCCCGTGACAAGCTGCTCGATTCGTTGTTGCGTCCGCTTGCGGTCACGCTCGAGTATCGGTTCCAAAAATTGACCGGTGTAAGAGCCTTTCACCTTAACCACTTCTTCCGGCGTGCCCGTCGCAACGATGTGTCCGCCTCGGGTACCGCCTTCCGGGCCCAGGTCAATTATATAGTCGACTGTCTTGATCACGTCGAGATTGTGTTCGATGACCAACACGGTATCGCCGTTGTCGACAAGGCGCTGCAGCACTTTGAGCAAACGATCGATGTCGTCGGTATGAAGCCCTGTCGTCGGTTCATCCAAAATATACAAGGTGCGCCCTGTGCTTCTGCGATACAGCTCAGAAGCGAGCTTCACCCGCTGCGCCTCCCCGCCGGACAGTGTGGTAGCGGGCTGACCCAGCTTCATGTAGCCCAGACCAACATCCAACAGTGTCTGAATTTTGCGCTCGATGCGCGGCAAGTTCTTGAAATACTCCAAGGAATCCTCCACCGTCATCTCCAGGACGTCGGCAATGCTCTTGCCTTTGTATTTCACATCGAGCGTTTCCCGATTGTAGCGCTTGCCGTGGCAAACCTCGCACGGTACGTAAACGTCAGGGAGGAAGTGCATCTCGATCTTGATGATGCCGTCGCCGCTGCAAGCCTCGCATCGTCCGCCTTTGACATTGAAGCTGAATCTGCCTTTTTTGTAGCCGCGTACCTTTGCCTCATTCGTGGATGCGAACAGGTCGCGAATATCATCGAATACGCCGGTGTAGGTAGCCGGATTGGAACGCGGCGTACGGCCGATTGGCGACTGGTCGATATCGATCACCTTGTCGAGATGCTCAAGTCCGGTCAGCTTGCGGTATTCACCCGGCTTCGCTTTGGCCTTGTTCAGCTCGCGCGCCAGCGCTTTATGCAAAATCTCGTTTATGAGTGTACTTTTCCCGGAACCGGATACGCCTGTGACCGCGACGAAGATCCCCAACGGAATATCGACGCTGACGTTGTTCAGGTTGTTTTCCTTCGCCCCTTCGATGCGCAGCTTTTTGCCATTTGGCTTGCGGCGCTCGGGAGGTACGGCGATGAACTTGCGGCCGCTCAAATAGGCACCGGTCAGCGAATTCGGGTTTTCCATCACTTCCTGCGGCGTTCCTTCCGCAATCACTTGTCCGCCATGGATGCCCGCTCCCGGTCCGATGTCGATGATATAATCGCACGCCATCATCGTATCCTCGTCATGCTCGACGACGATGAGCGTGTTGCCGAGGCTGGTCATGTGTTCGAGCGTCTTGATCAGGCGTGCGTTGTCCCGCTGATGCAGACCGATGCTCGGCTCATCCAGAATATAGAGAACCCCCATCAGGCTGGACCCGATCTGGGTTGCCAAGCGGATGCGCTGTGCCTCTCCCCCGGACAGCGTGCCGGCTGCTCGGCTTAATGTCAGGTAATCCAGGCCGACATCGACCAGAAACTGCAAGCGGGCTTTGATTTCCTTGATAATCAAATTGGCGATTTTGGCGTCCTTCTCATTCAGATCAAGGCCGCTCGCAAACTGATGGGCATCCGCGATCGACAGGTCGGTCAGCTCGGAAATGTTGCGCTCCCCTACTTTGACAGCAAGGCTTTCCTGCCGCAAGCGCTGCCCTTTGCACACGGGGCACGGCTTTTGGCTCATGAAGCCTTCGATCTGTTCGCGGATGAAGTCTGAGCTGGTTTCCAAATGGCGGCGCTGCAGGTTGGGGATGACCCCTTCGAACGGAACGACCGCTTCGCGCACCTGGCCGAATTCATTTTCATAACGGAAATGAATCTTTTCCCCCTCGGAACCGTACAGAATGATCTGCACATGCTCAGGCGGAAGCTCCTCCATCGGAACATCCATGCGAATGTTGAAATGGCGGCAAGCCGACTCCAGCAGCTGCTGATAATACGTCGAGGACTTCGGCTCCCAAGCCTCGATCGCCCCTTCTTCCATCGATTTGGTCATATCGGGCACGACCATATCGGGGTCAACCTCCAGCTTCACACCCAGCCCGTCGCATTCCGGGCACGCGCCATACGGGCTGTTGAAGGAGAAAATACGCGGTTCCAGCTCGCCGATCGAAAAGCCGCAGATCGGGCAAGCGTGTTTTTCGCTGAACAGCAGCTCCTCCTGATCGATCACGTCCACGATGACTTTGCCATCGGCCAGACGAATCGCGGTTTCCAAGGAGTCAGCCACCCGCGCATGGGCATCCGGCTTCACCACGATCCGGTCGATTACAACCTCGATGCTGTGCTTTTTGTTTTTCTCCAGCTTGATTTCCTCTGACAAGTCCCGCACTTCGCCATCCACGCGCACGCGCACGAACCCTTGCTTGCGGATGTCTTCCAGCAGTTTGACATGCTCCCCCTTGCGCCCTTGGACAAGCGGGGCGAGGATTTGCATGCGGGTCTTTTCGGGGAATTCCATGATTCGGTCCACCATCTGCTCGACGGTTTGCGACTGGATTTCGATGCCGTGCTCCGGGCAGACCGCTTTTCCGATCCGCGCATACATCAAGCGCAGGTAGTCATAAATCTCCGTGACGGTCCCGACGGTCGAGCGCGGGTTGCGGCTTGTCGTTTTTTGGTCGATGGAAATCGCCGGAGACAATCCCTCGATCGAATCGACATCCGGCTTATCCATTTGACCGAGGAACTGCCTCGCATAAGCGGAGAGAGATTCTACGTACCGCCGTTGCCCCTCGGCATAAATGGTATCGAAAGCGAGCGATGATTTACCGGAACCGGACAAGCCGGTCAAAACGACGAACTTGTCGCGCGGAATCACCACATCTACATTTTTCAGATTGTGTGCACGTGCTCCTTTTACGACGATATGCTCTAGCGGCATGAAGTAGTTCTCACTCCTTAAAGATCAGCTTTTAGTTCCAAAATCAGGTCACGAAGCTCGGCTGCCCGTTCGAACAACAGGCTGCGCGCTGCTTCTTTCATTTCTTCTTCCATTCGCGCGATCACCTCTAGGCGATCTTTTTTCGGCATTTTTTTGAAATCGGCATGCGGCAGGTAATCGGCCTTTTCCTCGGCGACGCGGGTCGCCTCGATCACCTCGCGCACCGCTTTCTTGACGGTCTGCGGCGTAATGCCGTGCGCTTCGTTGTATGCGGTCTGAATGGCGCGGCGACGCTCTGTCTCGCGTATGGCAGCGGCCATCGAATCGGTCATTTTGTCAGCGTACATGATGACGCGGCCTTCGGCGTTGCGCGCGGCGCGGCCGATCGTCTGAATCAGCGACCGCTCGTTGCGCAAAAAGCCTTCTTTATCCGCATCGAGAATCGCGACCAACGATACTTCCGGCAAGTCCAAGCCTTCCCGCAGCAGGTTGATCCCGATCAGCACATCGAATTCGCCCAATCGCAGCGAGCGCAAAATCTGCATCCGCTCGATCGTTTTGATGTCCGAGTGCAAATAACGCACCTTGATGCCGATTTCCTTCAAGTAATCCGTCAGGTCCTCCGACATCTTCTTGGTCAGCGTCGTGACGAGGACGCGCTCGTTTTTGGCGATGGTCGCCTGAATTTCTCCGATCAAATCGTCGATCTGTCCCTTGATCGGGCGCACCGTGATCGTCGGGTCGACCAGACCGGTCGGACGGATGACCTGCTGGACCATTTCAGGGGAATGCTCCATTTCGTATGGCCCCGGGGTCGCGGAAATGTAAATCAGCTGGTTCGCCTTTTCTTCGAACTCCTGGAATTGCAGCGGACGGTTGTCCTTCGCCGATGGCAGACGGAAGCCGTGTTCGACAAGCACGTCCTTGCGCGCACGGTCTCCGTTGTACATTCCCCTGATCTGCGGCAAGGTCATATGCGACTCGTCGATCATGATGAGGAAGTCTTTCGGGAAGTAATCGAGCAGCGTATAAGGCGCATGGCCTGCAGGCAATCCGGTCAGATGGCGGGAATAGTTTTCGATTCCGGAGCAAAAGCCCATCTCCATCATCATCTCAAGGTCATAGCGGGTGCGCTGCTCCAAACGCTGCGCTTCCAGCAGCTTGCCTGCTGCACGGAACTCCGCGAGACGCTCCTCCAGCTCCGCCTGGATGCTCTCGATCGCGCGTTTCATTTTTTCTTCCCCGGTTACATAGTGGGAGGCCGGAAAGATCGCGACATGCTCGCGCTGCCCCAGCAGCTCGCCTGTCAGCACGTCGATCTCGGTGATCCGCTCGATTTCATCGCCGAAAAACTCGACGCGAATCGCCTGCTCGCTATGGGAGGCCGGGAAAATTTCCACCACATCGCCGCGCACGCGAAATGTACCGCGAACGAAATTGATGTCGTTGCGGTCATATTGGATGTCGATCAGCCGGTGAAGCACTTCTTCACGGCTTTTTTCCATGCCGACGCGGAGTGACAGAAGCAGATTGCGGTACTCTTCCGGCGAACCCAAGCCATAGATGCAGGAAACCGATGCGACGATGATGACATCCCTGCGGTCGAACAATGCGCTTGTTGCCGCATGGCGCAGTTTGTCGATCTCGTCATTGACGCTCGAATCTTTTTCAATAAAGGTGTCTGACTGGGGAATATATGCTTCAGGTTGATAGTAGTCGTAGTAGCTGACAAAGTATTCCACCGCATTGTTGGGGAAAAATTCCTTGAACTCTGCGCATAGCTGCGCGGCCAGCGTCTTGTTGTGGGCGATGACCAGCGTCGGCTTGTTCACCTGCGCGATCACCTGTGCTGCCGTAAAGGTTTTGCCCGTCCCTGTTGCGCCCAACAGCGTCTGATGGCGCTTGCCGGCATTCACGCCGGCAACCAGTTCGGCAATCGCCGTCGGTTGGTCACCGGACGGCTGATACTCGGAAACCAATTGAAAACGTTCCATGTTCCGTTCCTCTCCTTGTATCGTCTCATTCACCATTATAGCACAAAAAATACAAATTTAAGCCATTTATTCGAACAAACGTTTGTCTAAGTGTGCAATAGGGTTCTTCCGATAATACAAACATGAGCGAGTGTCTATGAAAAGGGGAGCATCCATGGCGGATTCCGTTACCAATACAACATATGTACCTGAACAATATAGCTATAAAAACAAAAAAGAAGCCGATGCGAGCGGCTTGAATTTTGACTCCAACTCTTTCATGAAGCTGTTGATCGAACAGCTGAAAAACCAGGACCCTCTCTCGCCGATGGATAACCAGCAGTTCGTGCAGCAAACATCGCTGATGGCGATGGTAGAGCGGCTGACGAAAATGGAAGAGCTGATGGAAGAGTCCAACAGCAGCTTGCTGAACGTCAAGGAATACGAGGGCTTGATCGGCAAGGATGCGACCTATTCGTGGGAGCAGGAAGTCGATGGCGAACTGACCAAGCAGACCAAAACGGGTGCGATCTCCGCAGTCAAAATGGTCGATGGCAAGGTGCAGTTCCAGATCGACGGCAACTGGGTGACGCGCGACAAAATCACAGGCATCGAATCGAAGTCGGTGACAAGCGGCAGCTTGCTGGACAATACGCTGAAGTATTCTCAACTGATCGGCAAACAGGTGACGTATAAGGAATCGCAATCAACGACAGTGAACGGCCAAACCACGACCACCGATGTGGAGAAAACAGGCGTCGTAAGCGGGATTTCCCTGAAGGACAACCAGGTCGAGCTGACGTTGGACGACAACAAAAAGCTGCCCATGGACAAGGTGACGGGAATGAATGTCCAGGGTGACGTGAATGCCGTCGACAACAATTTGAAGTATGCACAGATGATCGGCTATGGCGTCACCTACCAAGATGTCATCACGAATACGGACGGCTCCTCCTCCACCAACGAGGCGACCTCCACGATCAAGGCGGTCAGCATGAAAAACGGGTTGGTCGAATTCGTCCTGGCAGACGGCAAAAAAGTGAAGCCGTCCCAAATCACCGGATACAGTTTGAGCCCGTCGGTTCCACAAGCGTAGTTTCACTCTGTTTGAACCCTGTAGAGCTTTTTCCCTCAAAAAAAAGCCAACGAATCAGAGGCATCCCCTCTGTCATTCGTTGGCTTTTCGCATTCGTTTCAAGTTATGCCTGGCGCATCGCAGTCAGTTCGTATCCGTAATCGTCCGTTACCCGAACGCCGTACGTCCGCTCCGCTTCCTCGCGCGTAATGTAGCCGTTTTTCACATCATCCGCCACGCGCTGCGGTTCGCGTTGCAGCGGGTCGCCGTAGCCGCCGCCAGAGCCGGTGATGAATCGGGCGATATCGCCTTTTTTCAAAGTGATGCCGCCGACTTTTCCTGTCGGCTCGTGCCATACGCCATCCTTGAACAGCTGAATCGCGTTGCGCGTGCCGCTGTGCCCGCCATTTGCCCCCCACGGGACGAACTGGTGGCGGCCAAAGGAGGCGCTCACCTGCACCTCGTCGCCGACGACGCGGTAATCGCGGATCAAGCCGCTTCCGCCACGGCGTTCACCTGCACCGCCACCGTCCGTATTCAAGGCGAACTGGTCGACGATGATGCCGTAGCGGGCTTCCGCCACCTCGATCGGGATCACATACGTTTCCCCGTCACCGATGCAAAACTGGCCGGATTGCCCGTCTTGCGCCATGCCGGCTCCCCATCCGCCCGCGCTCGGCTCAACCAGGAGGAACAGCTCGTCGGTCTCCGGATGGTTCCCGCTGATGATCAGCGAGCAGACGCTGAGAAAATGGCCTGCCGTCAGCTTGTCCGCCGCAATCGGCATCAACGCTTTCCAGATCAGCTCGCTGACGTACTCATTGCTTTCCCAATAGATCGAGACGGGCGCTGGCCGCTCGGCGGTGAAAATCGTCTTGCGGTCGGTCAGCACGCGGATCGGCCGGAACGCCCCGTCGTTGATCGATTGGGCCGGATTGGTGACGGCGACGAAAACCGTCCGGATCGCCGAGACCAGTCCGGTATACGTGCTGTTGATCGGCCCTTGCACCTGCGGCGGATTGCCACGGAAGTCGCAGATGAATTCATCGTCCGTAATCTCCACTTTGACATGTACCCGAAGCGGTCCGCTGCCCATCCCGTCATCATCGATCCAGTCTTCCGCTTCATAGACGCCGTTTGGCATTTTGCGCAGAGCGGCGCGGGCGATTTCCTCCCCTTGGTCAAGCAGGCGGTTCATACTGTCCAGCACGGTTTGCGCGCCATATTTGTGGCAAATTTCCTTGATCCGCTTTTCCCCGGTGCGCAGTGCCGACACCTGTGCCCACATATCGCCGATGGACAAATCCGGCGTCCGCACGTTCACCTCGATGATGTCGACCAGCGCCTGGTTCAGCACGCCGCGATCAAACAGCTTGATGCAAGGCAGCTGCAGCCCTTCCTGATAAATCTCCGTCGCAAGCGGGGTCCAGCTGCCCGGCGCCATGCCGCCGATCTCGGTCCAGTGCGCTTTGTTCGCCGAGAAGGCAACCAGTTGGCCTTCGTAAAAAATCGGCATCACCAGCGCGACGTCGCTCAAATGAGAGCCGCCGCCGCTGTACGGCGTATTCGTCATGATCAAATCGCCGGGATGCAGGTTATCCCGGAACTTTTCCAGCGTATCCTTCACCGCGAACGTCAGGTTGCCCAAAAAGCCGGTGATGCCGTTTCCCTGCGTCAGCAGATCGCCTTGCGCATTGGTCAGCCCGGTCGCGTAATCAAGCACCTCATAAATGATCGGGCTTTTGCTCGTGCGCTGCAGTGCGTAAAACATTTCATCGCTGATCGCGATCAGCTTGTCTTTGACAATTTCCAGTGTAAACAGGTCTGTGACCGTACGCGTCATGTCTATTCCGCTCCTTCCACAATCAGGTTGCCATACCGATCTACCCAGCAGCGCTGATCCGGGTAAATGACAGATGATGAGGAAGGCTCCTCGACGATCGCCGGACCGGCAAAACGCTCGCCCGCTGCCAGCAGGTCACGCTGATACACCGGAATTTGCTGCCAGCCGAACTCGTCCAAATGAACGCGTCTGTTCTCGACAATCGCCTGCTCGACTGTACCGCCGCCTGTCCATTCGGCGATCTGCGGTTTTTCCAGACGGCCGAAACCGGTCATGTGCAGATTGACGATTTCCATCTCGGAATCCGGCAAACGGTAGGAATAGTGCTGCTCATGCAGCAAGTGGAAACGTTCGCGCAGCTGACTCAGCAGCTCGTCCCAATCAGCGTTTTCCGGTACGGAAACCTTGACGGTATGCTCCTGGCCGGAATAACGCATGTCGACATACAGCGAGAGCGCGATTTGCTCATCCGCTATGCCTTGCTCGGTAAAAGTTGCATGCGCTTCCTGCTTCATTTGCGCCCATTCGGCATTCCACGCATCCGGGGACAGTTCGCCCAAACGGCAGTTGTACGTACGCAGCCAGTCTTTGCGCAAATCGGACAGCAGCATGCCCCAGGCGGAAAATACAGCGGATGCGACCGGCACGATGATACGGCTGATTTGCAGCTCGCGGGCCAGCGCCATCGCGTGCATCGGTCCGCCGCCGCCCATCGCCACCATCGTATACTCGCGCGGGTCATGACCGCGACGGATGGAAATCAGCTTGAGCGCATTGACCATGTTGGCGTTTGCCTTGCGCACGATGCCGAGCGCCGCCTCTTCGATGCTGGTACCGTACGCGTCTGCAATCGGCTTCACAGCTTGGCGCGCCGCTTCGATGTCGGCTTTGATTTCGCCCCCGAGGAAATTCGCCGCATTCAGGCGACCGATGACAAGGTTAGCGTCGGTAGTTGTCGCATTGGTGCCCCCACGGCCGTAGCAAGCCGGTCCCGGCATCGAGCCAGCGCTTTTCGGTCCGACGTGCAGTGCGCCGCCTTCATCGAGCCAGGCGATGGAACCGCCGCCGTTGCCGATTTCGACGATGTCGACGACCGGCACTTTGATCGGATAGCCTGCGGAGCGGTGGTCCCATTCGATTTTGTAGTCGGTCGTAATCGAGATTTCGCCCGATTGAATCAGCGAGCATTTCGCCGTCGTGCCGCCGATGTCGAGCGCAATGACATTTTCATAGCCCAGCAGGCTGCCCAATACCGCCGCTCCGTACATCCCGGCAACCGGGCCGGATTCGACCAGATTGATCGGCGCTTGCTTGGCATGTGCAAACGTGGTGATCCCGCCGTTTGACTGCATGATCGTTTTGCGTCCGGTCGCCCCGTTTTCAATCAGATGCTTTTCAAGCTTGTCCAAATAATTGGCGGTGAGCGGCATCACGTAGCTGTTCAAAATCGCCGTATTGGTCCGCTCGTACTCGCGCCACTCCTTGGTGATTTCGTGCGAAGCCGTCACGGCCGCTTCCGGCCAGACCTGCTTGATGTAGCTTGCGATCGCTTGCTCATGGATGGGATTTTTGTACGCATGAATCAGGCAGATCGCAATCGCCGTCACGTTTTGCGCACGAAAATGCGCGATGATCGCATCCAGCTCCGCGATATTCAGCTCTTGCAGCACTTCTCCTTTATGGTTCAAACGTTCGTGGACTTCCAGACGCAGATGGCGCGGTACGAATGGCACCGGCTTTTTAAAGGAAAGATTGAACAAGTCCGGGCGATTGCCACGGCCGATCTCCAGCACGTCGCGGAAGCCTTTGGTCGTAATCAGGCCGGTCACCGCGCCTTTGCGCTCGGTCAACGCGTTGATCACCACGGTGGAACCGTGTACGAAAAAGTCGATCTCCTCGCCGCTGATGCCCGCCTTTTTGATGACAGTAAGCACACCTTGCTCAAAATGTGGCGGGGTCGTGTCTGATTTGACCATGCCGACCTGGCCGGTTTTTTCATCCAGATAGACAAGATCGGTAAACGTTCCGCCAATATCTACTGCTACTCTCATATCCGCTTACCTCCCCTTCACGTCTGCGTACGTGTGACGTGGCATCCCGATATATTCCGGACCAAAGATGGACAGGCCGCGGTCGCTTTCCCATGCGGCGGGCGCCGGGAAGGTAATGACCGCCACCTCCATGCCTGGCTGGCAATCAGGATTCAGGATCGGCATGCCGGTCTTGCCGTCGACGATCGCAATCAGCTCGGGGATGATGGAGAGCAGCTTGCCGCCGCGCTTGGCGGTCATATGCTCGTTGCGATACCAGAGCGCAAGCGGTTCCTGGTCAGCTACCCCAGCTTGCGGATCGATCAGCACGTTCCCTTCGGTAAAGCCTTTCACGTCCTGCCAATCCGCTTCACGGACGATCCCTTTCATCAAAAGCTGTCCGCCGCCAGCTGCGACGATCGCTTCGATCGGGTCGCGCCCTTCTTCATTGGCGAGGCGCATCGCGCGTCCGACCCGTTCAGCTTGGGTTAGCGTGCCTTTGATGACCGATTGCTTCAATCGTTTTCCATCGACTGGATGATCGCAGACACCTGCGAGATTGCCGCACTGGATGGCGAATCCGCGCGCGATCATTTCGGCGTGCGAGTGATCCACGACATTGGTGACGATCATCGTATCGCCATAGCGGTTGGACAAGGCGAATGGCGCAATCGATACGCCGAACACATTGAACGTCGTATGCGCCAGATCAGGCACGGCGCGACCGGCCGGATCGGCATCCACCAGCGGAATGCCGATGCTTGCCGCCGTTTCCATCGCGCAAGCCGTATTGCCTCCCAGCTCTGTCGCCATCACGGCCTGGATCGGTTTGCCGAGGTATTTTTCCAAGGCCCGATAAGCCAATGTCGGCACTTCCTCCGGCATGACCGGCAAATGGGCGAAGCGCTTGACGATCTCCTCCGCCCGCGGCGATACCGAGCCGACGTAATACGGCGACGCGACCATCCAGTCGTCGCCGACCTCATCGAGCGAAACAAGCTCGACTTTTTTCCCTTGCGCGTACATGTTGCGGACAACTTCAAGCGCTTCCGTCAGGCTTCCGCCTCCGCCTGTACCGTAAATGCACGCGCCGTGCAGCATATCTTCCAACTCTTGCAGAGTGATTGTTCTCATCGTTATGTGGTCCCCCTTTTATCCGCAGGCGACCTGACAGCGAACCCAATGTCCCGGCTTCACTTCCAGCAGCTGCTGCGGTGTCGTTTGACAAGTGTCCATCCTCTGTGGACAACGCGTAGCAAAACGGCAGCCTGCTGGCGGATTCACCGCCTTGGGCATCTCCCCTTCGAAAAAGGAGAGCGCAAACTCGGTTTCATCAATGCTCGGCAGCGACTGTAGCAGCAGCTGCGTATAAGGGTGCAGCGGATTTTTGAAAATCGATGCCGCATCGCCCATTTCGACGATTTGCCCCAGATACATAACGGCCATCCGGGTGCACATGTGTTTAATCACGCTTAAATCATGGGACACAAGCAAATACGTCAGGTTTTTTTGCTCCTGCAAGTCTTTCAGCAGATTGAGAATCTGCGCCTGCACGGACATGTCGAGCGCCGATGTCGGCTCATCGAGAATGACCATCCGCGGATCAAGCGCGATCGCCCGCGCGATGCCGACACGCTGCCGCTGCCCGCCGCTCAGCTGGTGCGGGAACCGTTTGGCAAAATCGCCCGGCAACCCCACCTGCTCAAGCAGTTCGCGGGCCTTCGCCTCGCGCTCCGTCTTTGTCAGCTTGGTATGAGTGACGAGCGGCTCCTCTATGATGGCGCCGATCTTCATCTTCGGGTTGATCGACCAGAACGGGTCCTGGAACACCATCTGGATATGCTTGCTGTTTTCACGAGCTTCCCGCTTGCCCATCGCAAACAGGTCCTGCCCTTCAAAGCGAACCGTCCCTGCGGTTGGGCGGTACAACTGCAGCAGCGTGCGGGACAAGGTGCTCTTGCCGCAGCCCGACTCGCCGACCAGCCCGAAGCATTCGCCGGGTTGCAGCGAGAAACTGACATCATCGACGGCATGCACCGTCTGCTTGTCGCCCAGCCAGCCTGTGCGAACGGTAAAAAACTTGCTCAGTTGCTCCACTTCCAAAATCGGTGTCGTCATCGGTTTCCTTTCACCTCGCCTCTTCCAGCGGTTCAAAACAAGCTGCTTCATGCCAATCGCCGACGGCTGCAAGCGGCGGCACCGCTTGACGGCATTGGTCGGTCACGCGCGGGCAACGGTTGGCAAAGCGGCACCCGCCCCCTACTTCCGCCGGGCTCAGCACCCGTCCGCCGATTACCGGCAGTCGGTCGCGTTCTTCACTGATGCGCGGAATCGCGTCCAGCAGCATGCGCGTGTACGGATGACGCGGCGAGCGGAATACGTCCTGCGTCCGACCCGTCTCCACGATCCGGCCCGCATACATCACGGCGATCCGATCTGCCATCTTGGCGACGACGCCCAGATTGTGCGTGATGAACAGCACGGATGTGCCTTTTTCTTTTTTCAACTTATCGATCAAAAACAAAATCTGCGATTGAATCGTTACGTCCAAAGCGGTCGTCGGCTCGTCGGCGATCAGCAGCTTCGGCTCGCACACCATCGCCATCGCGATCATGACGCGCTGCCGTTGCCCGCCGCTCAGCTCATGCGGATAGCGGTTCAGCATCCGGGCCGGATCGGGCAGCCCGACGAATTTCAGCGCCTGAATCGCGCGTTCGCGTGCTTCTTTCGCCGAAACGCCGGTATGCGTGCGGATCACATCGATAATCGGGGCGCCGATACGGAACACCGGGTTGAGCGAACTCATCGGGTCCTGGAAAATCATCGTGATCTCTTTTCCGCGAAGGTGGTCAAGCTGCTTGCGCGAGCATGTCAACAGATCGATCCCTTCGAACGTGATGCTGCCGCTGCCGATGTACGCCTTTTGCGTCGGAAACAGCTGCATGATCGACGAGGCCGTCATCGATTTGCCCGAGCCGGTCTCCCCGACCAGCGCAACCAACTCGCCCTCATGAAGCGTCAGATGCTCCAAGTCCAGAGCCGTGATCTCCTGGGTGTGCGTCTTGATGCGCACCTGGACGTCTTTCATGTTCAGCAATTGCTTCATTTCGTCCTCCCCCTCCTCACTGGTCTCTGGTTTTCGGATCGAGATAATCCCGCAATCCGTCACCCAAAAAGTTAAATGCCATGACCGTCACCAAAATGAACAAGCCCGGGAAGGTGACATACCACCAGCTGGTCAGGAAAAAGTTGCGCCCGGTGCTGATCATCAATCCCCATTCCGGTGTTGGCGCCTGCGCACCAAGGCCCAAAAAGCTGAGCGAGGCAGCGGTCAAAATGATGGCGCCAAAATCCATCGATGCCTGCACGATAATCGGCGACAGGCTGTTCGGCAGCACGTGGCGCAAAATGATGCGCACAGGCGACACGCCCATCGATTTCGCCGCTTCGACGAACCCGCGCTCCTTCACCGAGATCGCCTGGCTGCGAATCAGACGCGTATACCATGGCCACCACGACAGCGCGATGGCGATCATCATGTTCGAGATGGATGGCCCGAGCAGCGCCACAATCGCAATCGCCAGCAAAAGCGACGGGAAGCTGAGAAAAATATCGCAGACACGCATGATGACCTCGTCGACCCAGCGCCCGAAATAACCGGCGATCAGCCCGAGCGGCACACCGATCAGCATGGACAGCGAAATCGCGAGCAGCCCGATCTCAAATGAAATCCGCGTGCCGTACATGACGCGTGAAAAAATGTCCCGGCCCATCTCATCGGTTCCGAAGAAATGGTCCCCCGATGGCGCGAGCAGCTTTTGCTCAAGATGGACTTCCTGTTGAATATCTTGCGGATACGGCAGCAGGAGCGGACCGATGAGCGCGACAACCAGCAGGATCGCAATGATCACGACGCCGGTCAGCGCCAGTTTGTTCGTTTTCAGAAACGTTATCATCCAGATCCCTCCTTACGCTGTCTCGCCCAGCTTGATCCGTGGATCGAGCAGAACCAGCAAGATGTCGACGAGCAAATTGACCAAAATATACGAAATGGTAACGAGCAGCGTAATGCCCATCACCGCCGGATAATCCGATGAAAGGATCGCCTGGGATGCGTACATGCCGAGTCCCGGCCAGCTGAACACCGCTTCGATTAGAAACGTACTTGTCAGCGCATAGGCAAACGTCAGACCCAAGGACGTGACGGTCGGCGACATCGCATTTTTCAGCGCATAAAGAAACACGCGTTTCCGGCGCGACACCCCGTAAGCTTGCAGCACGCGCATATATTCCTCTCCCATGACCTCGACCATCGATGAACGAATCATCCGGGTAACAAGACCAATCGGGTACGCGGCCATCGCAATCGCGGGCAAGATCAAATGAAGCAAGGCGTCGGTGAAAAAGTCCCAATTACCCTGTAGCAAGGAGTCAAGCAGATACGACCCGGTTTTCTCCTCGATCGGGTACAGCAGCGCCACATCCGTGCTGACGCGTTCGCCAAGCGGCAGCCAGCCCAGCGTTTTGAAGAACACGAGCTGCAAAATCAAGGCGAGCCAGAACGTCGGAATCGAGACGCCGCCGATGCTGAAGCCGCGGCTCAAATGATCGACCCATGATTCCTTTTTGACGGCGGAAATCACTCCGAGCGGAATGCCCACGATAATCGCGATCAGCATCCCGGCAAAAATCAGCTCCAGGCTGGAGGGAAGAAACGTGAGCAGTTCATCCAAAATCGGCTGGTGCGTGCGGATAGACTTGCCCCAATCCCCCGTCACCAAGCCTTTCATGTACGTTGCGTATTGCACGTAAAGCGGTTGATCCAAACCAAGCTCGATTTTCGCCGCCTGGATTTGTTCTGCTGTCGCATGTGCTCCCACCCAGCGTGCAGCCGGCTCTGACGGAATGACGCGAGCGATAAAAAACGTTATCAGGGACACCCCCACCAGGACCAGAAGTCCCAGCAGGAGGCGTCGGATGATGAAGCGAACCATCAGCGATCACACCTTTATTCTCGATAGGTATCGTAGAAGAACACGACGTTCGGATAGGCAGGGTTGTCGATATAACCTTTGAACTTGGCGGAACGCACGCGCACATACTCGACATCGTAGACAGAGAGTCCAGGCACTTGGTCAATCAAAATTTCCTGTGCTTGCTTGTACAGCGCGATGGCTTTGTTACGGTCTACACCAGCTACTTTCTTCGCTTCCTCAATCAGCTTGTCGTAGTCCGGGTTGTTGTAATATGCCAGGTTGAACACGATGTCTTTTTCAGAGCCGTACAGGTTTTTCATGAAGCTGTATGGGTCGGCATAGTCAGCCCACCAGTACATCAACAGGATGTCTTGGCGCTTCGCCGGGTCTTGCGCCTTCGCGAGATCCCATTGCGCCTCCCACAGCATGCTTTTCAGTTCCACATCAAAGCCGATTTTGCCCAGCTCCACCTTCAAAAGCTCGGAGATGCGGCGCTCGAACTCGTCGCCGGACAGATAGGTCAAGGTCAGCTTGCCGCCGGTGACACCCGCTTCCTTCAACAGCGCCTTGGCTTTCTCGGGATCATACTTGTATTGCTTCAAAGAAGCGTCATAGCCCCACAGACCTTTCGGAATGTTTCCGCGCGATTGCTCGCCCGTGCCCACGAGGATGTCTTTGACGATAGAATCATACGGAATCGCGTAAGCCAGCGCCTGGCGTACCTTCGGATTGTTGAGCGGCGCTTTTTGCGTGTTGAATTGCATGATCAGCTGCTGGAAGCTGCTCGTCTGATCGACGGCGATGTCACCGTTCAGCTTCATGGACTCGACCATTTCAATCGGCATTTGGTCGGTGAAGTCCATTTTGCCCGCTTCCATCATTTGTTGGCGCGTATTGGCTTCCGGCGTGGTCTTGAAAACGACTTTCTGGAAGTTGTTCGTCTTCCAGCCTTTCCAATATTCAGGATAGTCGGTCAAAATCAGCTCGCTGCCTTTTGTCCATTTTTGCACCGTATACGGACCGGAGCCCACGTCATGCCCTTCGTTGACCCATTGTTCGCCGTTTTTATCCAATGCGTCGGCATCAAAGATGAAGGCGGCATACCCGGAGGAAACAACGGTATCCAGCGGAGCGGAATATTTCAGCTTGAACTCGACGGTATCTTCATCCACGACATTGATTTTGTCCACGGAATCCCAGATGAAGGCAGCCCCTTTGCCGCGTTTGATCGTGCGCTCGATTGATTTTTTCACGCTTTCGGCCGTCATCGGCGCGCCTGTGTGGAATTTCACGTTTTTGCGCAAATCAAAGGTCCAGGTCAGACCGTCCTTGGAAACGGTGTAGTTCTCAGCCAACTCTTTGTCGAACGCTTTTGTTTTCGGATTGTAGCGCAAGAGCGTTTCGTACATATTGTTCATCGCGATAATTTCGTTGGAATAGCTGTCGCTCGGGTCCCAGAACGTCATCGTATCGTCGTGGTAGCCATAGACGGCGATGCCGCCCTTCGGTTCCCCACCTGCTGCAGCCCCGTTTTCCGCAGGTGCGGCCGATCCGTTTTGGCCGCCTTCTGTTTGAGGTGCCTTTTGGCTGCTGCAAGCCGTCAACGCTGCGATCAGACCGATCATCAGGCCGGTTTTTAGTACCTTTTTCATCTGATTGCTCCCCTTTTTTCTTTATTGTCTATACCGAAAGCTCGCCCACAGCCTTCACCCGAATGCGCACGGCATTGCCAGGCAAGTATGCAAGCGGCACTTCCTCCACATCCACGATCTCTACGCTCTGTTCGCCCGCGCCGGCTGCGACTGCTTCGCGGATCGCGGTTTCTTTCGCGTCCGCCAGCGCGTTGTCACGGCCCCAATCGGTCAGCGAGTAAATTTTTTCGATCTGTCCGCTCACCTGGGCGATCGTGACGCCGATCGCATTGGCGACATCAAAGTTGGCAGGGCGGATCACCCTGGACACCCCGGCCATCTCATCCGGCAACAGGATGCTGCCGCCGCCGACGAGAATCGCCGGAACAGGGTCAGCGGAAGTTTTCATCTTGTCGATCGCTTCTTCCACCAGCTCGATCATCCGTTTGTACGCCGCGTCTACATCCTGCTTCGGCAAATGGTCCACCTTGGCGGCATCGCCGAGCGACGCTTGTCCGGCAGCGACGGCGATATCCGTGGCAGTCAAGGTGTCCCCGCCGAAAATCAGCCCTTTTTGCGGCAGCTGATAGCCTACGCTGTCCGGCCCTACTTGCACATCTTTGCCCAGCTCGCGAATGCGCGTGCCGCCGCCTAAGCCAAATGAGAGCAAGTCCGGCATGCGGAAGTTGGTGCGCACGCCGCCGATTTCCGCCACCAGTGACGACTCGCGCGGGAAGCCTTGCACCAGCACGCCGATGTCTGTCGTCGTGCCCCCGACGTCGATGACCAGCGCGTTTTGCTCATTGGTCAAATAGGACGCGCCGCGAATGCTGTTGGTCGGACCGGATGCGATGGTCAGCACCGGGAAGCGCAGCGCATATGACGAGCGCATCAGCGTGCCGTCGTTTTGGCTGAGGAAAATTTGCGCATGCTCGATGCCGTTCTCCGCAAGCGAGCTTTCAAACCCGTCGACCATTCGCTTCGCCGCTTCTACCAGCGATGCGTTGAGAATCGTCGCGTTTTCGCGCTCCAACAGACCGATGCTGCCGATTTCGTAGGAGAGCGAGAAATGGACGCCTTCGCCCAGCTCTTCTGCGAGGATTTCCTTGGCGCGCAGCTCATCTTCCGTATCGACCGGCGAGTTCACCGCAGTAATGGCTACCGCCGCCACTTTCCCTTTCCACTCGCGACCGGCGCGGCGTATTTCCGCTTCGTCCAGCGCAGCAATCCGCTGACCGTCGAATTCATGTCCGCCGCTGACAATGACGCTGCCGACAAACACGGTGTTTTTCAAATCGTCCGGCCAGCCGGTAAATGGCGGAATCGCCAGCGTAGCCGGCGCGCCGATCCGCACGACCCCGATGCGGGACAAGCCGTGCCGCTCGACAATCGCGTTGGTGCAATGCGTGGTGCCAAGCATCGCATGCGTGACCTGCGCCGGGTCGATGCCGCTTTGCTGCATGCAGGCGGCAATCGCCTTTTGGATGCCTGTCCCGATGTCAGGGGTCGTCGCTGATTTGGTCTTCGCCACCATGTTGCTGTTTTGATCCAAAATCACGGCGTCGGTATGAGTCCCTCCGACGTCGATTCCAATCCGATACGTCATCACTAAGTCCTCCTTATACCGATAGCGGGGTGTAGTCTATGTCATAGCCGAAATAGCGCGGGCCAGCTACCTGAATCCCTTTTTCCGTCCGCCATTTCGGATCGCACGGAATGGCGATCAACGCCACGCGGCTGCCATAGCGCAGCACCTCCGTGGTAATCGGGAAGCCTGTCTCCAGATCGAGCGCGGTGATCAAATCCGGGGTCGTCGTCACGATCTCGTCGTCGACTTTTGCCACCAGGAATTCGTTTTGAAAGCCGATCATCGCCCGTTTGCCCTGGTAGGAATTGATTCCTTCAAAATACGCTTCCCCTTTGGTGAAGCCGCCCGTATTGCGGCGCAGCAGATTGCTGATCTTGCCTTCAAACAGCAGCTTTCCGCCCAGCACATCGAGCAGCGCCGTGATCGGATTCTGGTTTTGACGGCGCAGGCTGTGCACCTTCTCGCCGATGTTTTCCGCGAGCGTCAGCGTGTTGTGGATGCCGGACGCTTTCAAATCGCGGCCTTGCATCAAGTAATCGCAGGTCATTACCGAACCGCCCATCGCGATCAGCGCCGCGCGGCCGATTCGCTCGTTCCAGATGCTCTCTATGCCGTTTACGATCAGCGTGTTGCCTTTTTCATCCGCAATCGACATCGGCGCGGACTGCTTGCCTGCCAGATGGAAAGTCACCATCTGCGCTTCCGGAAAAGCCCGTCCCATCCCGTCGATGTCCACGACCGGCAATCCGGTCATCGCGCCGAGCACGATCGGAACAACCGAGTTGACGCCTCCGACCTCGATCGGATAAAGCGCTTTGATCTCTTTCTGGCTGTAATCGCGGATCGCTTCAAATGCGCGGATCACCTCGGTGCCGCTCGGGATTTTTTCGATCATGACCGATGGCGCTCCCATCATCGACGCCGCAACCGTCCAATCGTCATCTCCTACCTCATCGGGGGACAGCAGTGTCACCGGTCCGTATTTTTCGATCGCTGCCATCGCCATCAGCTTGCCTACGTATGGGTCGCCCCCGCCGCCTGTTCCCAGCACGGCCGCTCCCATCGCGATATTTTCCAAATTGTGCATGTCGATCATGCGCACAGCCATCCCTCCTGAATGTATACCAATCTCACTTTTATAGCTGAAGCTCGCCCGTCGCCTTGACGCGCAGACGGATGACCTCGCCTTTGTAGTAGTCGAACGGGATTTCCTCTACTTGCACCAGCCGGATCGAATCCTTCACGCCCCCGCTTCGCTCCACCTCGACCAACGCTTCCCGCGTCAATTCATCGACGATCTCTTCCTTGGTCCGGTCGTTCAGCCAATAGATCCGGTCAATCTGCCAGCTGACCGGCGCCATGCACGCCCCGACCGCATTGCAAATTTGAAAGCCGGGCGGATGGATCGTCTCCCCGTACTTGTAAAACAGCCGATCGACCAAAAGCGGGCTGCCCCCGCCGACCAGCACAATCGGCAGCCGCTCCTTCACCGGCTGGACCCGGTCAATGGTCTCCCGCAGCGTATCGATCACATGCTTGATCACGTGCTCCGCTTCCTCCCGCTCCAGCTGCGGAACGTCCGCTCCCGGCTGGCGGCGGGGCAAATACGTGTGCGGGTAAAGTTGTAAAAACACATCCGTCAGCCTGTGCTCCCGCTGCGGCAGCCCGTCGATCGTGTAGATCGGGCTTTCACCGCCAAACGCAAGCGAGGTGGCCTTCGGCAAGCGAACATTCACATGGATGCCGAGCAGTTTTGAATTGCGCGTCAACTCCTGCGGCTCGCCGCCCAGTACCAGCCCGACCTCGGTGGTACTTCCCCCCATGTCGACGACGACACAATCGTCGAGCCCGGTCAAAAACGAAGCGCCACGCAAGCTGTTGGCGACGCCGGACCCAATCGTCATGATCGGGTAAGCCCGCGCCTTCTCCAGCGACATGAGCGATCCGTCATTTTGCACGAACCAGTACGGACAGCGGAAGCCCAGCTCGGAGAACAGCGCGGAAAGCCCGCCGATGGCTTTTTCCATCACATTGGAGAGCATCGCGTTGAGCAACGCTGCATTTTCCCGCTGCAAAAAGCCGATGCTGCCGACTGAATGGGAAAGCGTTACCGACATCTCCGGGAGAGCCCGGTTGATCAATGCCGCCAGCTCACTCTCTTCCTCATGGTGAAGGGAGGAAAACGTGCTGACGATGGCAACCGCCCCGCAGCCGCTCTCTTTCAGCCGTTCGATCAGATTGCCAATTTTTCCAGAAAAATCAATCTTATTTCGCCGGGACCCGTCCAGCTCCACCCCGCCGGCCAAATGCTCGACCAGCTTGATGTGCCGGGCGATTCCTTCCGGCCAGCCGATTCCCGGCTTCATCCGCGAAGGATTGGGGCAAATCCGCACCAGCGCGGTATCGGTTAGGCCCCGCCCTTGATACAGGGCGTTGAGCATTTGCGTCGTGCCGACAAAAATGCCCTGGATCCGCTCGGGCGAATAGCCTGTTTCCACAAGCACACCCGCTGCGGTCTGCCGGATGCCGGTCAAAATATCCGGTGTTGTCGCCTGCTTTGCCTGGCCGAGCAAGCGCCCTTCCTTGGACAAAATCACGGCATCTGTATTGGTCCCGCCTACATCAATTCCCAGCTTCATCTCAAACACCAGCCTCGCTAGCAAATTCTACAGGGATGAACTCGGTGTCAATTCCGAACGCGCGCGGTCCAACGAACTCCAGCATATCGCTGGTACGCAGCACGTTGGGGGCAGGGATACCGTACATCGTAACCAAGCGTCCTTCTTGCAAATCTTCCGTCATGCAAGGTTGAAACGTTTCCTCATCGAGCACCAGCAGCAAGTCCGGCGTCAGGCACAAGTAGCGGTCGTTTTTACGCGCATAGTTGTACTCGTTGCCGAATCCGACCTCCACGACCTGGCCGTCCCATCGCTCCGTACCCAAAATCTCAAAGCGTCCCTCGATCAAGCCGTTCCGAAAACTGCGGCTGATCCCGCGAATTTTCCCCTGGATCAGACAGTGCGGCGCGCCAAAGATCGAGTTGGTCAGCACCGCATACATTTCCTGCAGGCACGCTGCCCGGCTGGGCGTTTCGAGAAAAATCCGCCCCAACTCATAAATCAATTGCAGCGTACTGGGCAAAATCACGGTGCTCATCTGCCTTCCGTCCATCCCGAATCCGGCGATATACACGATTCCCCCCATCGGGTGAACCTGCTGCCTGGCTTCACGGACGATCCGGTAATTATCGGCTTCATCAAACAAACGTGTTTCACGATGCTGGTTGCTCATGGCAAGCGGACCAGCCTGCACTCCCATCAAATGAAAGGAGGACATGTGTATTTCCGGAAACGTGCGGCCTGTACCGTCACCATCTACAATCGGCAGGTTGCGCTGTGCTGCGACGATGAAAGGGACCATCGCATTGGCTCCCCCCACATTGAGGGCGATCAATGCCGTGGCTTTCGCTGCACGCGCTGCTTCATAGCAATCCAGCGCAAGCAGCCCCTCTTCTCCCGTAGACATCTTTTCGTCGCAAATCACAGACGAGCCGATGCTGGAGAGACAGACAATATGATCGTTAGGCGCGATTTCGGTAAAAGGCAAAATTTCAATCTCCTGCGAATCGCTCATAATCGATTGCACCAGCGAACTGAGCGTAAACGGATCTCCTCCTCCGCCAGAGCCAAGAAACTTGGCGCCGAGCGCGAAATAAGGAATATCCTTTTTGGTGATTTTCCACGCCATTTTGTAACCCCTTTCGGTGCATCCCTATATAAGCAACTACCATGCCAATCAATGAATAAGCAGGTAAAAGCAGTGAATGTTTATACAAAAAATTTTTATTGAATTTCCTTTCTCATCGCTTTTCTCATTTTCTATCATGCAAATTACGTCAAAATTTGTGTTTACACTGGTGATTACTCTCGTTTTTTCACGTTTTTGCGCGTTTTATCATTATTTTAAACGCCATTTTTTCAACTTGCGATAAAGCGTCGGCAAGCTGACGCCAAGCGTCTCTGCGACCTGCCGTTTCCCTTCCGTGTCTCGCCCATACTGATCCAACAGCTGCAAAAGCGATTCCTTTTCCTCCGATTCACTGCTGTGCCGGCGCGGCACCCGCCTTTCTGCTTCCGCGTGCCCCATCGATTGCTCACGCAGCTGCAGAGGAATGCTCTGCAACGTGACCAGATCGCCGATCTCCAGCTGGACGAAATGCTCGACCACATTCTCCAGCTCCCGGATGTTCCCCGGCCAACGATACGCAAGCAGCCGCTCCAGCACCTGCTGGGACAGTCGTTTCGGCGTGCGTCCCAGATCAAGCGAGAGCTTTTTCATGAAATACTCGACCAAAATCGGAATATCGTCCTTCCGCTCCCGCAGCGGCGGGATGTTGAGCGGGATCACATTCAGCCGGTAATACAGGTCTTCGCGAAATTTTTCCTCCGCCACCATCTTCTCCAGATTGCGATGCGTTGCCGCGATGATCCGCACATCCACATCGAGCGAATGGGTTCCGCCGACACGCTCGACCTTTCGCTCCTGCACGACGCGCAGCAGCTTGGCCTGCAAATGCAGCGACATGTCCCCGATCTCGTCGAGAAAAATCGTCCCGCCGTGCGCCAACTCGAATCGCCCTGCTTTTCCCTCACCTTTGGCTCCGGTAAACGCCCCGCCCTCATAGCCGAACAGCTCGCTTTCCAAGAGCGATTCGGGAATGGCAGCACAGTTGATCGCGACAAATGGTCCGGCGTGCCGCTGGCTCCCGCAATGGATCGCCTGTGCGAACACTTCCTTGCCCGTTCCGCTTTCGCCCCGGATCATGATCGTCGTCTCCCCGGACGCAATCCGGCGTGCCTGTTCTTTTACCGCCCGGACGGATGAGCTGTTTCCTTTTATATCGTCAAATGTATAGATCGTGCGCTTCTGCTGCAGCTTCTTTTTGGAAGGAGCCGGTCCCTCCGTAATGTGCAGCATCATCGTCGTCAATTTATCCGTCTCGTAAATGGATTTGCTCCGTACCTTCCAGACATTTTCCTTCTTGCCTGGCAGCGCAGCCGGCGTCAGGACGACCGTATCGAAATCTCTGCCGCGCTTCAGCTGCTTCCATCCTTGCTCCCCGATATGCGGCAAAAGGCTCGCGCCCAATAGCTGCAGGCGCGACTGCTGCATCAAGGTGCACATCGGCTGGTTCAATTCGAGAATCTGTCCTTCCGCATCCACCACCAGCACCGCTTCCGACGTGAGCGACAGCAAGGCGCTAATCTCTTTTTTTAACTGTTCCGTCTCTTTGGTACTGCGTCCAACACCGAGTTTGCTGACCAACAGCTCGCCAAGCGCATAGCTGTGCTCGGTCATCTGCTCCAGCCGCTCCTGAAACCACGATTGCTGCGCCTCTGTTTTGGGTACGCTGATCATCGCCAGACTGGAGACGGACTGTGTCAGGACGGGAGAAAAAATCGCCGTCGTAACCGGGCACTCCTGCTGCTGATGACAATTCATGCAGATGGCATGGCTTTTCTTTTCCCTCACCGCAAACAAGACACCGGAAACAAACACCCGCTCCACGATCAGACAGTCCTGCGGCAGCGACAACGTCGGCCAGCTCTCCTTCGCACCCGCCGAAAAAGGCGACTCCACGACATGTACGTCAAACGGAAGCGGTTCAGTCAAATGGGCAAGCAGCTCCCTTACTTTTCCAACACCCGCATTCATCTCATTCACCCGCCACTCTCTTTTCTCTCATGCTCCTATTATGTATGTTTATGCATACTGAATCTAGTGGGAGAAAAACTTGGCTTTACCAAACTTTTTATCGCCCGACCGTCTTTGCCCCAAAAAAGAAAAACCTCCGCTTAAATCGCAGAGGTTTCTGTGTGCATGTTTGCTTATCTTGCCGGGGTCGCGAGCGCATGCTCCTGCATCGTTCCTTCCTCCCGATAGCGGGTGTGGAAGGAAAACGCTTTTTCCAGCACATGCGGCGTATGTCCGCCACGGGACAGCGCTTCCTCGTAATACTCGCGCAGCTGCTGGCGGTACGACGGATGCGCGCAGTTTTCGATCACGAGCATCGCCCGTTCGCGCGGCGCCAGCCCACGCAGGTCAGCATATCCTTGCTCCGTGACGATGATGTCCACATCATGCTCGGTATGGTCGACGTGTGACACGAACGGCACGACGCTGGAGATGCGGCCCCCTTTGGCGATCGACTTGGTGACGAATACCGCGAGCCGCGAATTGCGGGCGAAATCGCCGGAGCCGCCGATGCCGTTCATCATATGTGTGCCGAGTACGTTCGTGGAATTGACATTGCCGTAAATATCGACTTCAAGCGCCGTATTGATCGCGATCAGTCCCAGCCTGCGGATGATCTCCGGATGGTTGGAAATCTCCTGCGGACGCAGCACGATCTTGTCTTTGTATTGGTCGAAATTCCCCAGCACCTCTTCCATTTTGGCAGGCGACAGGGTGATCGAACAGCCGGATGCAAACGTGATTTTCCCTGCATCAATCAGTTCAAACACCGCATCCTGCAACACCTCGGAGTATACCTGCAAATCGGTGAAGTCTGAGTCGAGGAAGCCGTTGAACACGGCATTGGCGACCGAGCCGATCCCCGATTGCAGCGGCGCGAGCGAGTTGGTCAGGCGCCCCTTCTTCACTTCATCTTTCAGAAATGCGATCAAGTGGTTGGCGATCTGCTGTGTCTCCTGATCCGGCTGGACGATCGTCGAAGGGGAGTCTTTTTGGTTCGTGATGACGATGCCTTTGATCTTGTCCAGATCGACCTCAATGCCCGGCAGGCCGATGCGCTGATCCACCGCAGTCAACGGAATCGGTTCCCGTTGGCCCTGCTCCTCCAAATCGTAAATATCGTGCACGCCTTCAAGAGCGAGCGGCTGCGCCATATTCAGCTCCACGATCACCGCCTTGGCCTGTTCCACAAAAACGCTGGAATTGCCGACGGACGTGGACGGGATGATCATCCCGTCCTCGGTAATTGCAATCGCTTCCACGATGGCAAAATCGATCGGGTCAAGCACATGGGCCCGAACCGCTTCCGCCGTATGCGACAGATGCTGATCGACGAACAACATCTCTCCCTGGTTGATTTTGTTTCTCATGACCGAATCCGCCTGAAACGGCAATCGTTTATGAACAATCCCGGCTTCCGCCATCACCTTGTCCACATCGGACCCAAGGGAAGCACCGGTATATACATTTATTTTAAAAGGCTTGTTTTCCCGTTTGGCACGCTCTGCCAATGCCATTGTCACTGCTTTGGCATCTCCGGCCCGGGTAAACCCACTTAGGCCAACTGTCATTCCGTCGTGAATCCAGCTTGCTGCCTCCTCGGCGGACACGATTCTCTCTTGGTAACGTTGATCACGTAAGCGCTCACATAACATTTACCCACACCTGCCATTCGCATTTTTGTACTTTTGACAAAAATAACACAGCTTCTGCCCAGGAGTACCGCAAAGCCGACAAAACAGCGCTGAAGATGACGAGCCAGCGAAATCGGCGACGAGCCAGCATAAAAACGGATTAAAACCCTAACCGCGCCCGAAACTGGCTGGCGTACGTCTGGCTGACAGGAATACGGCTTTGCGCGTTATCCTTCATCACCAGCATAAAAGTAGAGTGAAAATCCGGCTGAATTTCAGCGATTTCGTTCACGTTGACGAAAAAGGAACGATGGCACCGCACGAACTGGTCTTGCGGCAAAATCAAATCCAGCTCAGCCAGGCTGTATTTGTTCCGATACTGACCGTCTTTGGTATGCAGCCATGTTTTCTTCTCATCTGCGGAAATATAGGCGATCTGCTCAAAGGAAAACGGCACCCAGCGATCTTCCGCCTTGCCGATCAAAAAGCGGTGCTTGGGCAGCTTGACCTCTTCCCACGGCATGATTTTCGGGAAAATCGCCGTGACGCACCCTTCCAGCTCGCCACGCATCACAAGAGGAATGGACATGCCGTAATACGGCACGCCAAACACGTCCCGATCCACATATTGCGCGACTTTTTTCCGTTCGGTCAGCGCCTGCAGCGAAACGGTCCCCTGCCGCAGCAGGTCGCCCGGCTTGATTTTGAGGTCGATGCTTTCACTCGGTTGGTAATAGATATATTTGGATTGATCCGTTATCGCGATCGAGACGCGTTGCGGCAACATTTCGCTAAAAGCTTGGACAATAACAGGAACAGAAGTCAACTCCATCCTGATCCCTCCCCCAATTCTTCTCTCTCTATAGTAACCTGTTCATCGCCCAAAAAGTAACCCCAATCTATTTCCTATCTATTTAGTAGAATTTTCTGCACAGGGAATTTACTTTTCACGCTTTTTGCGATAATCTGTTAGCGTAGACAGGCTATCTGAGGGAGGTTTAACATGAAAATCTATAAAGCCCTGACAATCGCAGGTTCCGATACTAGCGGAGGCGCGGGTATTCAGGCGGACCTGAAAACATTCCAAGAACGCAAAGTGTTCGGTATGACCGCCTTGACCGTCATCGTCGCACAAGATCCGGCAAACGGCTGGTTTCATAATGTATTCCCGATCGATACAAAGCTGGTTGAAGCGCAAATTGAAACCGTTGTCTCCGGCATCGGCATCGATTCCTTCAAAACAGGGATGCTTGGTTCCAGCGAGCTGATCGAACTCGTCGCTCGCAAAATGGAAGAGCTGAACATGCCAAACCTCGTCATCGACCCTGTCATGGTTTGCAAAGGCGCTGACGAAGCTCTCCATCCGGAAACCGCGATCAGCTATCGCGATGTGCTGATCCCGAAAGCGACCGTTGTCACCCCGAACCTGTTTGAAGCAGGTCAATTGAGCCAAAAAGGCACGCCAAAAACGCTTGATGAAATGAAAGAGGCAGCGGCGATCATCCATGAACTGGGCGCGAAGTACGTACTCGTCAAAGGCGGCGGCAAGCTGCAGCATGAGCGCGCTGTCGACGTTCTGTACGATGGCACGACTTTCGAACTGCTGGAAAGCGACCGCATCGAAAAAGCTTACACGCACGGTGCAGGCTGTACGTATTCCGCAGCGATCACGGCCGAGCTGGCAAAAGGCAGACCGGTACGCGACGCGATTTTGACAGCGAAAGCTTTCATCACCGAAGCGATCCGCCACTCCTTCCCGCTTAACCAATATGTTGGCCCGACTTACCATGCAGCATACCGCGACGTGGAAAAAGCGTAGTCTTCTTCACATGCAAAAGGACCGCCAGGAGTCATCCTGCACGGTCCTTTTTGTTTGCTCATTCCCCAAAAATTTGCTCGAGATGATGCTCCATATGTACGACATCGTCCTCGATCAGCCAGCCAAGCGTAAACGGCGGTTCGGACCACGCATAAATACGCCTGCTGCTCCTCCGTAATCCCGCCGATCACCCGGACTATGCGCCGATGTCGGTTTTCTGCATCTTTTGCTTGATCAGCTGCAGCACGCTGCTTTTGCGCACATCGATAAAATATTGCGTCGCCGCGTCGGGCACCACGATGATCCCCAACTGGTGATGGCTGCCCGCATAAATCGCACACTGCAAAAATTTGATCTCGCCATCATGGGTCAGCGCCTCCAGCTTGCAAAACGCCGGATTCACTTGCAGCGCCGGATACAGCTGCGCCTTTTCCTTGACGGCGACGCCGTTCACCTTCACGATAATCTCGCCCGGCAAAATCCCCATTTCCGCTGCGGGCGTATTCGGAAGAACCGCCATCACTTTAATGCCGCGCGACGATTGGATGTAATACGGAGGCAGTTTATTTTCACGCCATCTGCTGTAAAACACCATGCCCTCGTGCCCAAACAGCGCAAACAAGGCGGCGAGAAAAAGCAAACCGGGCAGCCAGCTTGCGCCGTACACCAATGCCAATAAAAGCAAGGAGTACAGGCCGAGCTGGGAAGCGATCTCGCCTGCCTTCTGCTTGGGGGGCATCGCTTTGGTCAAATCGGAATAACCCGTGACAGCCGGCAGCAGCAAAAGGCTCCACGATGCCGCATCAGGCGAAAACAGCGGCCACCCGGGAAACAACGCCGAATGCCCTACGTTCCAGCCGGTCGGAACGTCAACGAGCAGCACCAGCGGGGTAAACCAGAAGGAATGCAGCTCATAGACACCGACAATCCGCCCCCGCTTCCCCTCCATGAACAAAGGAGACGCATCTTTTCCGCCATTCCAGCGCACCAGGAACGCCTCCGCCAAATGAAGGATCGCAGCCAGCGCCAAAAGCGGCAGCGGCTTTGCATCAAGCAGCACCTGCCAAACCGCTCCAAACCCTTGCACATGGACAAGCTCCGGCAGCCAGCCGGCAATGATATGCAGCAAGCCCAGTACACCGGAAGCGTAGGCCAGACACAAAAAACGAATCCGGACCATCGCCAAAATCAGCGCAATCACCGACAGCAGCCACATATCCTGCACTCGTACGACCAGACCGAGACCAACCGAGACGACGGACACGAACAGCCCGCCCACGATGCCCATCCCGATCGAACGCATCGTTTGAATCAGCGGCGTCTGGATTCGCGCGGAGAAAAGCTGCCTTTCAAACGCCATCTGCTTGCGATAATGCAAATATATAAAAAGGATAAACAGGTACAACCCAGGATTCAGAAAAAAGCTTACCAAACCATTCATCCGTTCACCCCCTGTCTGTATTCAAAAAATCGGAAACGCCATACGCAAAAGAAAAACCGCGGTCCGATTCGTCCCGCGGTTACCATTTCTACACCGGAAAAGCAATTCCCTTCTAGCAGAAATTGGATTTACTTTTTCAATTGCTGCACCAGCACGTCAGCCGCTTTTTGCAGCTGCACGTCGTTTGCCGGATCTTTCAGCACAGCGACAATCGCTTCTTGCAGCGCATTGGCTGTCGCTTTGTCCACTTGACCGGTCGGGGTCAGCTTTTTCGATGCCTGGAAGGACTTGATCGCCGCTTCCGTCTTCTCATCGAAATAACCGTCCGTACGCACAGGCCCCAGCTTCAAGCCGGTCAAAATCATTTGCAGGTTTTTCACGTCTGCACTGTTCATATCCCGTTTCAGCACCTGGTCTTGCGGAAGCTGCGTCACCTTGAAGTAGTCTGGCTCCTTCACCGTTTCGTCCGGCGCGATTCCTTTTTTATGAATCCATGTGCCTTTCGGTGTCAGCCATTTGGCGATCGTCAGCTTGATCAGGCTCTTGTCCTGCATTTCAACGGTCGCTTGCACGGTTCCTTTCCCGAAGGAGTTTTCCCCGACAAGCTTGTAGCCGCCGCTCTCCCGCATCGCTCCGGCCAAAATCTCCGAGGCGCTGGCGCTTCCGCCGTCAATCAGCACATCGATCGGATACGGCTTCGGTTTATCCAGCGTCGACTTGATGACTTCTTCCGGCTTGCTCTTGTCGCCGTAGGCAACGCGAACGATGACGCCTTTGTTCGGAATCAGCATCTCGCCGATTTGTCTGACCGCTTCGACATAACCGCCAGGGTTGCCGCGCACGTCGACGATCAAGCCGTCGATGTGTTGATCTTCCAGCTTTTTCAGCTCCTTGCCGAAATGATCGGCCGTCTCTGCCGAGAACTGCGCGATTTCCAACACACCAAGCTTTTTGCCGTCTTTTTCAATCGTTTTGCTGTACACCGTTTCGATCGGAATGTCGTCACGAATGCACTCGACTGTGAAAGGCTCCGATACGCCAGGGCGCATGACTTTCAGGACAGCCTTCGTCCCTTTTGGACCGCGAATCTTCTGCACCGCTTTGTTCAGATCGAGGCCATCCAGCGACTCCCCGTTTACACTGAGAATCTGGTCATTCGGCAGCAAGCCCGCTTTCTCCGCAGGCGATCCTTTATACGGCGACACGATCGTGACGCGATTGTTTTTCAGCGTCACTTCCGCACCGATTCCCTGGAAGGTGGAATTGAGCATCGATTGCAGCTGCTGCGCCGACTCCGGGTCCATGTAGTCCGTATACGGGTCATCCAGGGAACCGATCATCCCTTTGATGGCCCCTTCGATCAGCTTGTCATCGGACACCTGATCGATAAACTTGCCTTTGACGATCTGGTACGCTTCGTTCAGCTTGGCTGCTGCTTTCGGCAGCGTACCGTTACCATTCGCTTGTGCGGCAACCGGCATTGTCGGGCTGGCTTGTCCGCTGCTGATGAGTGTGAAGGTTAACAAACTGCTCACGACCATGGAGAGCAGAATCATCACGAAAACTTGACGTCCGGTCCATCGCATGCTCTTTGACACCATCCTTTGTAATCCGGGTGAAAAACATATGCAGTTATTCTATGCAATCCCGGTTCACAATATTTGTGTTACCCATATTACTGTAAATATGGTCTCGGGTCTACCGCAACGTCATCCTTATAGACTGTAAAATGCAGGTGGTTACCGGTGGAACGGCCTGTAGAGCCGACCTCCGCGATTTTTTGGCCTTTTTTCACAGCTTGTCCCGCACTTACTTTGATTCCGCCCTCACGAATATGCCCGTACAATGTGGTGATATGTTCGTTATGCTTGATCATGACGCAGTTCCCAAAGCCGTTCACATAGCTGGCGACGATCACGATGCCGTCTTCAGCCGCGAAAATGCTTGTCCCTTTTGGCGCGGCCATGTCGAGACCGTTGTGCCCAGCCGACTTTCCGGTAAAGGGGTCGGTACGCATCCCGAACCCGGACGAGAAACGGAAGCTGCCTGGTGGCAACGGAAGTCCCAGTGCTCCGCCTCTGTAGCTGCTTGCCGCAAGCAGTTTGGAGCGCTCCGCCAATTTGGATGCTTCCTCTCTGGCATAAGCCAGCAGCTTTTCTTCTTCCTCTGCCTGAATTTCATGCAAATCTTTTTCCTGCTTTTGCAGCTCCGCCTTGATCACCGTGCTCTGTTTGTACTGCTTGTCCAATTCGGCTTTGAGATTTTCCGCCTCGGCAAACATATTCTCGTAGTTTTTCAGATGCTTCTCGACCTCGGCTTTTTTCGCTTCGACCGTCTGCTTGTCTTTCAGATTGTCTTCCAAAATGCGCGTGTCCGATTCGACGATCAGCTGGACACCCTGCAGGCGGGTGAGGAAGTCGCCGATGTCCGAGGAGCCGAGCAGCACTTCCAGGTAGGTGGAGTTGCCACGCTCGTACATGGAGCGCAGGCGCGTCTTGAGCATCGTTTCGCGCTTCGCGACGCGCTCCTCCGCTTCATCGAGCTGCTCTTGCGCCTGAACCGCTTTGGCCGTGGTTTCCTCAATCTGCTTGTCCAGCTTGTCGAGCCGTCCTTGCGTCTCATTGCGACGCAAATCGATCGCCATCAGCTCATTGTTCAGATTTACTTGTTTCTTTTGGATTTCATTGATTTGTCCGGAGATTTTGTTGATTTCGGACTGCTGCGATCGTTTCTTCTTTTTTATTTCATTGATTTCCTGATTGATCTTGTCCAAAGATTTGCTTGCATACCCGACCGAAGCCGGATAGCTGCTCCACACGATGGCGCTGGATAGAACCGCCAAAAGGATCCCCTTCTTGTTCATGCTCTTCCTCCCCAAAGGTTCAGTCTCACAAACCTGCTATTTCGTACTTGTTTACACACGCAAGAAGCGACGTACGGAAACCATACTGCCCCAGATCCCGATGAAGGCACCGATCGCCAGCAGCAACAGCGCTACCTGATAGCCCAGCGGGAACAGCGGCAACAGCTTGAAGAACGGAATCACACTTCCATTGGTGACCAGACTCAAAAGGTAATGATAACCGAAGCCCAGAACCAGGATCGGAATGAGCGCGCCAACCATGCCCATCATCAGTCCTTCGACAAAGAAAGGCCAACGAATAAACCAGTTGGTCGCACCGACCAGCTTCATGATTTCAATCTCGCGGCGGCGCGCCACGATCGTCAGCTTGATCGTGTTGGCAATCAGGAACATCGCGGTAAACGCCAGTCCGACGATGAAGACGATCCCGATGTCGCGCACCGTTCGGGTCGTGACAAACAGCTTCTCGACCGTGCCCTCCCCGTAATTCACATCGGTGATGGACGGGATTTTTTTAATCGCCTGCGCGACTTCCGCCGTATCCTGCGGCTGTTTGGTTTTGACGACGAATGAATCGGGAAACGGATTCTCCTTCTCCATGCCGTCCAGCAAATATCCTTTTTCCCCCATGCTTTTCCTGAAGTTGACCAAGCCTTGCTCTTTGGACACGTATTGGACGCTTTCCACTTTTGGCAATGCCTTTAATTTTGCTTCAAGCTGCTCAATAGCCGGCTTATCCGCCAAGAGATCGACGAACACGCGGATTTCCACCTGCTTCTCGATCGTTTGCGCAATATAGTTGACGTTGAACGCCAGGAGTAAGAACACTCCGAGAATAAACAGGGTGATGGTCACCGCGCTGATCGAGGCGAATGTCATCCAGCCGTTGCGGCCCAGATTCTTCATCCCCTCGCGCACGTGACGCCCCAGCGTTCTAATCTTCATAACCGTATTCCCCTCTCTGCTGGTCGCGCACGATTTCGCCCGCTTCGATGGCAATAACCCGTTTGCGCATGGTGTTGACGATTTCGCGGTTATGCGTC
The DNA here is from genome assembly GCF_052072235.1 of Brevibacillus fluminis. Taxonomy (GTDB): domain Bacteria; phylum Bacillota; class Bacilli; order Brevibacillales; family Brevibacillaceae; genus Brevibacillus_D; species Brevibacillus_D fluminis_A. The sequence continues at coordinate 5,491,712 of NZ_CM125436.1, forward strand.
GCCATCACGATGGTCGTCCCACGGTTATTGATTTCTTCGAACAGGTTCATGATGTCCCAGGAGGTTTCCGGGTCCAGGTTACCGGTCGGCTCGTCGGCGATGATGATGCCGGGATTATTGACCAGAGCCCGCGCCAGTGCGACACGCTGCTGCTCCCCGCCGGACAGCTCGTTCGGCAGCATTTTGGCCTTGTGTTTGAGCTTGACCAGACCAAGCACTTCCATCACCCGCGGCTTGATGATCTTTTGCGGCGCTTCGATGACTTCCATCGCAAAGGCGACATTTTCCAACACGCTTAAATTCGGCAACAATTTGAAATCCTGAAACACGACACCAATGCTGCGTCGAACCGACGGTATTTGTCGTTCCTTGATTCGACTTACGTTAAATCCGCCAAGAAAAATTTGTCCTTTGCTTGGCTTTTCTTCCCGATACATTAACTTGATAAAGGTCGATTTCCCTGCGCCGCTCGGACCGACGACGTAGACAAACTCCCCTTTTTCGATGCGGACGTTGATCCCTTTTAACGCGTTCGTTCCGTTGGGATAGGTTTTCCACACATCAAACATCTCGATCAAACTAATCACTTCCCAACTACTCAGATTTCTCCTATGTATCGCAATCTTTTCGACATTTCCCATCGTCTTTTTGTTGCAAACAACAGACATTTTCCGCAAATTGGCGCCCGTTCTTCCCATTATACCACCGTAAAAAGGTCAATGTTATCCCCTAAATCTCTCATCTTTTTGTCGAAAAAGTAGTGGGGAGGGGATGATTTTTGTGGCCGATCGGGGATTTTTGCAAAAAAGCGCCGCTCCGCCGTTGCCATGCCTGCTGGGGGCTGTGGGGACGGGCATGGCAAAGGCTGCGCCGCGCTTTTTTGCAAAAATCCGCTGCTCTGGCCACAAAAAACACTTGAAGGGGATGGAGAAAAAAGCATCAAAAACCCCTTTCCTTCTATCAGAAAGGGGTTTCCTATTACTTATTTATACCGGCGACCCTACATCAATCAGCGATTCGATCATCACTTTTTGACTGTTGGCATCGATCCATGCTTGTGTAACGACCAGCTTCTCGCGGAATGTGGCGATTTGTTTTTCGACCTGGTTGCGGGCGGTGCCGCCCAGTACATTGCGTGCGTTGACGACTGTGTCGACATCAAGTCTGTTGTAAATGTCTTCCTCGACGAGCGGGGAGAACGATTTGAATTCTTCCAGGGAGCAATCCAGCAAATATTTGCCGTTTTGGATGCAGTACAGCACCGCTTTGCCTACGACTTCATGCGCCTGGCGGAATGGCAAGCCTTTGGAAGCCAGATAGTCGGCCAGATCGGTCGCGTTGGCGAAATCGTTCGTTACGGCTTGGCGCATACGCTCTTTGCGTACCTGCATGGTTTCCATCATCGGTGTCAGGAGGGCCAATGCGCCGTGCAGCGTTGCGACCGTGTCGAACATGCCTTCCTTGTCTTCCTGCATGTCTTTGTTGTACGCCAGCGGCAAGCCTTTCAGGACGGTCAACAGACCAAACAGATTCCCGTAGACACGGCCCGTTTTGCCGCGCACGAGTTCGGCGACGTCCGGATTTTTCTTCTGCGGCATGATGGACGAGCCTGTGCAGAATGCATCATCCAGCTCGATAAAATTGAATTCCTGGCTGCTCCAGATGATCAGCTCCTCGCACAAGCGGGAGAGATGCGTCATCAGCAGCGCGGATGCGGAAAGGAACTCCACGATAAAATCACGATCGCTCACCGCGTCCATGCTGTTCACGTAAATCCCGTCAAAAGCGAGCATTTCCGCAACGAATTCGCGATCGATCGGGAATGTCGTCCCAGCCAGCGCACCTGCTCCGAGCGGCAGCACATTGACGCGCTTCCAGCTCTCCTGCAAGCGCTCGATGTCACGCTGCAGCATCGATACATAGGCGGTCAAATGATAGCCGAGCAGCACCGGCTGCGCACGCTGAAGGTGCGTATAGCCGGGCATGACGGTATCCAGATGATTTTCCGCCTGGTTCACCAGCGCTTTTTGCAGGTACATGGCCAGTTGGATGATTTCCATCATTTTTTCGCGCAGATACAAGTGCATATCCAGCGCCACCTGGTCATTGCGGCTTCTGCCGGTGTGCAGCTTGCCGCCGACAGGGCCGATTTCATCGATGAGCAGCTTCTCGATATTCATATGGACGTCTTCGTTCGCCACCGTGAATGTCACCTGGCCGCGCTCGATCTTTTCTTTCACCTTTTTCAAGCCGCTGATGATTTGCTTCACTTCGTCCATAGGAAGGATGCCGCACTTGCCGAGCATGGCGACATGAGCGAGGCTGCCGACAATATCCTGGCGCCACATCTGCTGATCAAATGTAATCGAGGCTGTATATTCATCTACCAATTGATTGGTCGGTTTTGTGAAGCGTCCTCCCCATAGTTTCATTGGGTAATCGCATCCTTTTCTTTAACAATGTTGATGTTGGTTTTGAACGATTTTTGCAGGTAGCCTTCGTTCACTTGCGCATGAACTTTCGTTGGCAAGCCCCACAGTTTGATGAAGCCGATCGCTGCTTTATGGTCAAACGTATCGCCTTTTGCATACGTAGCCAGTTCGTGGCTGTACAAGGTGTGCTCGGATTTGCGGCCTACCACGATCGCATGGCCTTTGTGCAGCTTCACGCGCACGACGCCTGTTACATGCTGCTGGGTTTCCTCGATGAACGCTTCTACCGCATTGCGGATTGGCGAATACCAGAGGCCTTCATAAATGATTTGGGACAGTTTTTGCTCGATGATTGGCTTGAATTGCGCCACTTCGCGAGGCTGTGTCAAAAATTCCAGCTCACGGTGTGCCAGGATCAACGTTGTAGCCGCCGGTGTCTCATACACTTCGCGCGATTTGATCCCTACCAAACGGTTTTCTACGTGGTCGATGCGACCTACACCGTGGTTGCCTGCGATTTTGTTCAGCTTCAGGATCAGATCGGACAGCAGCATTTCCTCGCCGTTCAGCGCGGTTGGCACGCCTTTTACAAACGTGATTTCAATCTCTTCCGCTTCATCCGGAGCATCCGCGATGGATTTGGTCAAATCGTATGCGCCTTCTGGCGGAGCTGCCCATGGATCTTCCAGCACGCCGCACTCGCAGCTTCTACCCCACAGGTTTTGGTCGATGCTGTACGGGTTGTCGAGGTCGATCGGAATTGGAATGTTGTTTTGTTTTGCATATTCGATCTCTTCATCGCGCGTCCAGCCCCACTCACGGACAGGCGCAACGATTTTGAGGTTCGGATTCAAAGCGGTAAAGGACAAGTCGAAGCGCACTTGGTCATTCCCTTTGCCCGTGCAACCGTGCGCTACTGCAACCGCCCCTTCTTTCTCTGCGATTTCCACCAATACGCGGGAGATCAGGTAACGGGACAGCGCGGAAACGAGCGGATATTTGCCTTCGTACATCGCGTTTGCTTTCAATGCAGGCAAAACCAGTTCTTGTGCAAACGTTTCTTTCGCATCAACCACGATGGATTTGATGGCGCCTACTTTCAACGCTTTTTCCTGTACGAAATCCAGGTCTTTCCCTTCACCTACGTCCAACGCTACCGCGATAACGTCGAAATTGTATGTGTCTTGCAACCATTTGATTGCTACAGATGTATCTAAACCGCCGGAATAGGCCAATACGATTTTTTCTTTGCTCATTTTTGTTTTCTCCTCACTTCGTTCGAATGTATATGAGTAATTATACATTCGAGTTAATAAAAATACAACAGGAAAAATTGTTACTTTTTTACCGATAAAACGTACTGTTTTTGTAACCGTTACCTGATACTTCCAAATTAACTGGGTAAGGAGGCGTTTTATTTTGAAGTGGGAGAAAGTAGTCGCGAGTACGATGGTGCTAAACATGCTGGCATTTGCGCCAGCGAGCGCATTCGCCGATGCTTCCGGCGGGATAAGCGCATTGTCGGAGCAGACGCCGCAAAGTGTGCTGGACCGTGTCGATGATCTGAAAAATGCTTTGCCTGAGTTGAAAAAACTGCAACTGAACTACGTGAATGCTCAAGAGGATACCGGTAGCAGACCTGCTCTCTGGAGCGTCCATTTGGCAGCCGATTCGGGACAAAAGCTGACCGCTACCGCTCACATCGTATTCGAGCAGAAAAGTGGAGATATTGTTCAATATGAGTATAAAACGCTTGATTGGCAGTCGCCCGCCCCACCCACTGCAGCGCTGGCGAAAAAAGCTGCCGCCGCTTTCTCGGATTCGTTGCTGCCAGGCAGCTATGCCATATCGGACGAATTGATCGTTGGAGAACCGAAAACCAACAAGGAGAATTTGCTCGGGGTAAAGGTGTATCAAAAAGTGAATGGAATCCCGCTGCAAAACGGCTGGTCAACCATTTGGGTCGACTGGGAAGGTCATGTTGTCTCTTACCAACAGAGCGACATCAAGCTGCCGAAAGAGGACACTTTCCCCAATCGCTTCAAGGTCATTACTCCGGAAACAGCGAGAGAAGCGTTTGCCAAAGAGGTTGAAGTCATCCCCGCTTCCAAAAACAACGAATATACATACAAAATTATGTATAAAAACGCAATCAATGCTGTATCCGGTGCCGCTGAGCCAGCTGATCCACATCAAGATCGGTTCGTCGGCATACAACCTGTATCCACCGCTGCAAAACCGTTGACCGTACAGACCGTGACAGAGGCCATGACCTTGCTCACATCGTCATTTGATTTTGAGCCTGGCACGCTTCCACTGAAGGAAAGCATCGAGAAGGATGGCGCCGAAACCGTCAAGCTGTACACGTGGGGCCCTGCCGTCACGACAGACGTGCAATCGGTCGAGGTGCGCACGGTGCCCAAAACCGGGCTGATCAAAAGCGTTGCCCTCAGACGCCATCAAGCGTCCGCTCCCGCTGATGAATCCGGCGCGGCAGATCGAGCGCTTCCGGCCGGGATTCGATTTGCCCAGCAGTATCTTCCTGCCGATGTGGAGTCGATCTCCATCAAGCTGCGTAGCTGTTCTGACAATGAAACCGAAATCGAGATGCAGCCTGTTTCCAAAGACGGCATTCTCAATGACAGCAGCGGTTTCCTTCGCATCATCGCAAACAAGTTCAGCGGCAAAATCTCACGCTTTGAATACGATCCGCAGACCAAGCAACCGACAGTTCCGGCAAACAAAAACGCCGTTCCACTGGAAACGGCGAAAGCGATGTATCTGAAACAATTGAAGCTTGAGCTGTTTTACGTCGTGCCTCTTGACCCGAAAGAGTCGCCAAAACTGGTGTACCTCCCTGCGATCCCGAGCCAATCTACCTACATGAACCCTGTCACGGGGGAAATCACGACTGAACAGGACGATTGGCAATCCCGTTAAGCAAAATATCGACGGTCATCGCGATCAGCTCATCATCCGAACGCATCGGGATGTCGTCAAACACGTCGACCGATTTGAAAATGACCATGCCTGCCAGCATCGAGATGAATGCGCGCACGATCATGTCTGACGGGAGCGGCCGCAGCTCGCCGGATGCGATTCTGCTTTCAATGAATTGCTGCGCCAGATTTTTGGCTACCTTTCCGACATGATTGATGATCGCATCGCGCAGCTCTTCATGGAAAAACGCCTCCTGAAAAAGGATGCGGGCGTGATCGCGATTGGCCTCCAGCAGTGCCAGCCGGTTTTTGTACAAGCTGGTGAACACCTCGCCGAGCGGCTGCTCCTTCTGCGGCTGCAATATGGTACGGACATCCTTCAGCAGAAACGGTGCCGCGCTTTTGACGACCATCGGTGCTACCGCTGCGATCAGGATGTCCTTTTTTGATTTGTAGTGGCGAAAGATCGTCCCTTCTGCCACGCCCGCTTCCTTGGCGATTTCTGCCGTCGAGCTGGCATGGAACCCTTTCTCCGCAAACAGCTTGATGGCCGCCTGCAAAATGCTTTTTTGCTTGGCTGTCATGACATCTTCATCTTTCAGCTCATTCAAAAACACTTGAATATTTTCTTCAAATGCATCCCCACTCACGTTCGCATCCTCCTTAACTCCCATTCGACCATATTCCCTAGTCGATTTGCTTGCGGAAACGAAGCATGGCAATCACGATCATCACAACGCAAAATGCCGTCATGCCAAGTGTATCCAACCAAAGCGCGGATAAATCCACGCCTTTGAGAAAAATGCCGCGCAAGATTTCCAAAAAATAAGTAAGCGGGACGAGCCCACCCAACCATTGTATCACGAGCGGCATCGTATCGCGCGGAAACATAAAGCCGGAGAGAAGCACGCTCGGCAGGATGAAGGCAAAAGCCACCTGCATCGCCTGCAGCTGCGTTTTGGCGATCGTCGAAATGAAAATGCCCAGCACAAGCGTCGTGATGAGAAAGAGCAGCGATAACAGCACGAGCAGCAGGATGCTTCCCTTTACCGGAACACCGAACCAGTACGTTCCGAGAAAGAGCACGATACAAAAGGAAAAGAGGCCGATCGCGACGTAGGGTGTAATTTTGCCAAGGAGCAGTTCCAGGGGGCGGATCGGCGTGACGATCAGCTGCTCCATCGTGCCGCGCTCCTTCTCCCGGACCAGCGAAAAAGCGGTGAGGATCATGGTCACGTTTTGCATGATCAGGCCGATCAAGCCGGGAATGTTGAACACGATGCTTTCCATGTTGGGATTGAACAACACCCGCGATTCCAGGGAAAGCGGCAGCTCCAGCTTGCCCATGCCTTGTTTTTGCATGTTGGCCTCCTGAATGGAGATCGCTTTGTTCTGTACGATCAGCTGCGCATTCGACACCGCTGTCCTGGCGATGTTGGGATCGGAGCCATTGACCAGCAACTGAACGGCCACCGGCTCATTGCGATCGCGTTTCGTGGCAAAATCGGCGGGTATCACCAGCCCTGCGTCAATTTTGCCCTGATCGATCAGCTGCTCCAGTTCGTCATCGCTCTGCACATACGTCGCGATCGCGAAAATGTTCGTGTTGGCCAGGTTTTGTGCCAATTCGCGGCTGTCCGCCGAGTGGCTCTGATCCCAGACGCCTGTCGCGATGTGCTCGACATCGGTATTGACGGCATACCCAAACAAAAACAGGAGCATGATCGGCATAACCAGCGCAATGCCGAGGCTGGCACGGTCACGGCGAATCTGGATCGCTTCCTTTTTGACAATCGAACGATAGCGCGACCAACTGAAATGCTTCATGCCCTCCCCTCCCTTTCCTTGGCTGTGCCTGCGTTTCTCGCCGCCTTCCGCTTTGCTTCCTCCTGCTCGACAAGCCCGATGAACACGTCCTCCAGATTGTGCGCACCCATTTGCTCGATCAACTGCTGCGGTGTCCCTTGGGCCAGCAGCGTGCCGAAAAAGATAAACCCGATGGCATCGCACGTTTGGGCCTCATCCATGTAATGCGTGCTGACCAGAATCGTCATGCCTGCACGTGCCAGCTTATGGATCACATCCCAGAAAATCCGGCGCGACACCGGATCGACACCCGCTGTCGGCTCGTCGAGAATCAAAAGCTCTGGCTGGTGCAAGAGCGCACACGAGAGGGCGAGCCGCTGCTTCCAGCCGCCAGACAGCGATCCTGCCAGCTGTTTTTCCCGCCCGGTCAAACCCGCCATCTCGATCAGCTCGGCTTTCCTCTTCACCAGTTCGGCACCGGAAATTCCGTACACACCGGCATAAAAATCAAGGTTCTCCTCAACCGTCAAATCTTCATACAGGCTGAATTTTTGTGACATGTAGCCGATCCGCTGCTTGATTTCCTCACTCTCGGTCATCACATCGAACCCAAGTACCTCCCCCTTCCCGGAGGTCGGCACCAAAAGGCCGCACAACATGCGGATCGTCGTCGACTTACCCGAGCCATTCGGCCCCAAAAATCCGTAAATCGTCCCTTTTTCAATCTCGATGGAGACGTTATTGACAGCGATCCGCTCCTGGAACACCTTCGTCAAGTTTTCGCACCGAATCACGACCTCGCTCATTTCGCTCCCACCTGTTCTGTCACGTATACGTCCGCAGGCATTCCGGGGCGGAGCTTGTCGAAGCCGCTTTCCATGGCGACGGTGACGGCGAACACCATTTTGGTTCGCTCCGCTGTGGTCTGTACGTTTTTGGGCGTGAACTCCGCTTTGTCGGCTATCGAACGAATGACACCGGGGAACTGCTCATTCGGGTAAGCATCGACTTTTACCGTCACTTTCTGCCCGACATGCACTTGGCCAAGTTCAGCTTCCGGTATATATACCTTCACTTTGAGCTGATCCTTTTTCATCATGGTGAACAAGGTGGAACCCGCTTTTGCCAGCTCGCCTTGCGTAACGTTTTTGCGCAGGATGGAGCCGTCAGCCGAGGCAAGCACCTGTGTCTTTTCCTCCTGCAGCCTGGCTTCGTCCAGCTTTGCCTGGGCTTGCAGCTGTGCGGCCAAGAGCGCTTTCAGATTGTAATCCGTGCTTCCTTCCTGCAACAAGGCCAGATCGGCCTGCGCGCTGTCCATCTGCGCTTTTGACGTGCCGACGGTAGCCTGCGCCGCTTCCCAGTCTTCCTTTGCCGCGGCATACTGGGCCTGCGTTGAGGAGAGCTGCGCTCTCAATTGGTTCACCTGGGTTTGCGCCTGATTGACAACCTCGGCCTGTGCGTCCAGGTCCCGCTTGGAAACCGCACCGCTTGCGAACAGCCGATTTGTATCCTGCAAGCGGGATTGCTGGTACGCGAGCGTCTGCTTGGCGCCTTCCAGCTGGCTTTGCGCCTGATTCATCTGGTCTTGCACACGATCCAGATTCGCCTTGGCCTGTCTGACGCGCGCTTGTGCCACTGTCACTGCGGATGCGGCTTGCTGGACTTGTGCCGCTCCTTTTTTCAGCGTCTGGTTGCGGGACCCGGCTTTGGCTTCTTCCAATCGGGCGGTGGCCTGCATCAAGGCAGCCTCGGCTTCTTTGACGGCCAGCGCATAGCTTCTATCATCGATGACGGCGAGGACGTCATTCTTTTTGACCGCTGCTCCTTCATCCACATCCAGTTTCAGCAGAGTGCCGCCTACCTCCGCAACCACCGGCAGCTCTTCTGCTTCCAACGTCCCCGATAAGGCAGCCGCATCATGATGGGAAAACGAGCAGCCTGTTGTCAGTGCCAGCAAGGCGGCCGCAATCCCCCCGATCCAAAAGGTCCGTCGCATCATGATAATTCCCCCTCCAGATTAAAAGTGAGTAATCACTCGCTTTTTTGAACTCATTATATGCTCTTTCCTTTCACTTGTATATCCCCTTTTTCTATCCTCTCCCTTTCCGCATTTCAGACACAAAAACACCCGGAAGCAGCCTCTTGGCCATCATCCGGGTGTTGATACCGCTATGTACTCATTTGGCATACGGAAGGTTGGGGACGTATTCGGTTCCTTTCACCCTGCCGATCCATTCCAGCTCGGCAAGCGCCAGACTCTCAAAGTTCTCCGCTACATGCACGTCTCCGCCTTCACGAATTCCTGCGATAATCGGATACAGTTTGCTGAAAATGCCATTGATGTACCACATGTCAAACAAAAGGTCGGGATGAACAAGCCTGTTTTTGAACAGAACGCCTACCATTTCGAAAAAGCCATACAGCGTTTGAAAGTTCATGTACCCGTCACTTCCGACCGGGAATCTCTCCAGAAACTGCTCATAGGTTCCATCCGTCACTTCTTGGCTCAACCAGCGCCGCGCCGCGCGAATGCGTTCCGATTCGAATTGGTCATACAGGCGCAGGATGATTTCTGCGTCCTGGAAAGTAGGGACCACCATGCTTTTTTTCCTCCCTTATCTTGTCATATACTTGTAGTATCGCATCTGCCATACATACAGACAAGCAGGAAGAAAAAGGCAAAGAGGAGACGGAACGACATGAAACGTATTTATTTGATCAGACATTGCCAGGCACACGGCCAAGAACCCGACGCGCCCTTGACGGCGACCGGACAAGACCAGGCGGTACAGCTCGCCTCCTTCCTGGAACCATTGGCAATCGAGCGCATTGTCTCCAGCCCCTTTTTGCGGGCATGCCAGACCATCGAACCGTTCGCCCAGCGGAAAGCTCTCTCTGTTGAGACAGACTCACGGTTGACAGAACGCGTTCTATCGTCCGTTCCCCTCGATGATTGGCTTACGCCTTTGTCCCAATCATTCGACGATTTGGACTTGTGCCTTGAAGGCGGCGAATCAAACCGCACCGCCATGCAGCGCGGCGCTGCAGCTATCCGAGACATCCTTGCGCACCATGCCGAGGCAACCGCAGTAGTGACCCACGGCGGCCTGATGACCTTGCTGCTCAAGCATTTCGACGACCGGTATGGATTTGCCGAGTGGAAAGCACTCACCAATCCCGATGTCTACGTCTTGCGCTTTTCATCGGACGGGACGCAGATCGAGCGCATGTGGGCTTGAAAAACAAAAAAGGTACCCCTACACGAGTACCTCTTCCAATGTCGCTTCGTTTTGCGTAGCCATGCGGCCCTCCGAACGGATCATTGCCTCCAGTTTATCAGGGGGCAATTTTTTTATGTATTGGACGAACACCCGGGCCAACTCTACATCGAATTGCGTGCCAGCACCAGCGTCGATACGATTGAGCGCTTCATCCACCGGCATCCCTTTCCGATAAGGGCGATCAGACACCATCGCGTCAAACGCATCGGCTACGGCCAATATGCGAGCGATCAGCGGAATTTGCTCCCCTTTCAACCCATCGGGATACCCTTTTCCGTCAATCCGCTCATGATGGGAACGGATCGCGGGCAAAAGCTCTTCGAACACGCCTGACTGCTTCAGGATTTGATAGCCGATGACAGGGTGCTCCTTGATTCGTTCATATTCCTCGTCCGTCAGCTTGCCTTCTTTTTTCAGAATATAGTCCTCGATCCCGATCTTTCCAATATCATGCAAAATCCCGCCAAAATACACATCATCCACAAATCTTTGCGAGGCGTGCAGCTCTTTGGCAATCTCGCGCCCAAAGGAGGCTACGCGATGCGAATGCCCATGCGTGTATGGATCTCTCGCATCGACGGAGTGCGCCAACGCCGTCAGGAAGGAATGATTGAGCGAGTTCACTTCAGCGACTTTCTCTTCAAGCTTGATCAACCCGTTGAAATATTGGCGAAACACGACGTTGATCGTCAAGAAAGCGATGGAAACCGGCAAAATCGCCAGCCAGCCGAAATGCGCAACCAGCCTTGCGCCGATATCCCCCATGATCATGAGCAAAAAGTAGACGCTTGTGCCGCCCCGCACCATTTCCTTGACTTTGGTCCACCACGACACGTTGACATAGTGAGAGATGAGAATCGCGCATAGTCCCGTGTTCGCCACAAAGAAAACGAACATGAGCAGCACGTCGGCAATCATCCAGGGGATGTTGTAGGAATCCAGCCACGTTTTCAGACAGCCGACGATCCAGATCGTGACCAGCCATTGGCCGATATTCGGCAGCATTTTCTTATGCGCCTTGAACAAAAAGGCCAGCAATATATTTTCCAGGATGGCTGACCATGTTCCCAACCACGTTCCCTCCAGCAAAATGCCGGAGAGAATGATTGCGCTGTTTAAGGTTAGTACCGCATGATAGGTACGAATGGGAGCAAAACAGACGATTACCGTCAGAAGCGTATAAATGAACAAAATCTGCAGGTTCTCTTTGGACTCCCAGTCTTGCATCACATAGAGCAAAATGAGCAGCGCCAAAATCGGGAATCCGACGGTAACAAATATTCCTTTAAGTCGCAAGCTAATGTTTTGGCGCATAGTGTTTACCTTCTCGCAGGCGGATTAAAGATAGCGGTTTATTCATGATGCGTTGCACGAGCAGGAAGGTACCCAAGATTACAAAAAGATCGCCAATGCTGATGACGCGTTTAAAGTAAAAAGGCTTGTAAATGAAATCTGCGAGAAACGGGAGATTCGTTTCTTCATTGAGCAGCACATGCTTGAAATCAGTACCGGCAATCAGTGTTTCCAATGGGAAAGGCACTTTCGTCGCCTGCTCCAGATCGACAGGCATCCTGCCGTAATTCGCCCAGATCACCAACGCATTCAGGAGCCACCCGATCATAAAAATGCGCATGTCCTCATGCTCGCGGTTACCATAGAAGAACAATAGCGTAAATACGTACGAGATCGAGACCAGCACTCCGGCATACTCGCCGACAAACGCGGAGCCTATTTGCAAAAGGATGCTGATTCCGAGCGCCCACAAGCTGCGAAACTGGGGCATCTCCCGAATCCGGCCCCCTCTAAGGAAGGCGATCACAAACGAAACGACTACCACGTCCAACATTTATGGATGTTCCTCCTCTTTTTTTCATCTATCTATCTGTATGAAAAACCAGGTTACACCGATTCTTTGGCGGAACCTTGATTATTGCACATACTTATCTGTTATAGAAACTTGGCTCCGCCAAGCCTTTGGCGGAGCCTTCGTTGCGCTTTCCCATCTGCCGAAAAAGCAACCTCTTCAAGAAGCGGCTGCCTTCCAATTATTTGCTGCTCGGTTTAGGGGTAAGCGCTCCAGCCAGCGGAAGTCGCTGCTACGATGCCCGCAACAACCAGTACAGCGAAAAATACTTTTTTCATACGGCTCTCCTCCCATACGACAAGAATTCGAAAACGCTTTCTTTACAAAGATGATAATTGCAAATCTTGTTGTATCTTCATCTTACAAAGAATTAGGTAATAGGATAATAGTTCACTAGACCTATATTATCCAAATTTCCCGAAGAAAAGCGGTTCCGTCCAAATGGGAGGGAACCGCTTCAATTTCCTTACATAACTGCCGCCAAAATCGCTTTCTGCGCATGCAGTCTATTTTCAGCCTGATCAAATACAACCGAGTTCGGTCCATCGATCACGCCTGCTGTCACTTCCTCGCCACGGTGGGCAGGCAAGCAATGCATGAACAGATGATCCGGGTCAGCCAGTTTGGCAATTTGCTCATTCACTTGGTAATCCGCAAAAGCTTTCAGGCGAATCTCGTTTTCCGCTTCAAAGCCCATGCTGGTCCAAACATCGGTGTACAAGACGTCGGCACCGGAAGATGCTTCTTGCGGGTCGTTGGTCAAAATGACCTTGGCGCCGCTCTTCGCAGCCAGCAGCTTGGTCTGTTCCGCTACCTCGGCCTCCAGCTCATAGCCTTTCGGCGTCGCCACGCGGACCTCCACGCCCAAAGCAGCGGCAGCAAGCACCAGCGAGGCAGCCACATTGTTGCCGTCTCCCAGATACGCCATCTTGACGCCTTCCAGCTTGCCTTTGTGCTCCAGGATGGTCAGCATGTCGGCGAGCGCCTGGCATGGATGGAAGCGGTCGGTCAAACCATTGATGATCGGAATCGATGCATGCTCCGCCAGCAGTTCCACATCAGCATGGGAATAGGTACGGATCATGATGGCATCGACATAGCGGGACAGCACTTTCGCGGTATCGCTGATCGGCTCGCCGCGCCCAAGTTGCAACTCTTTTCCGCTCATGAACATCGCCAAACCGCCCAGCTGGTACATGCCGACTTCAAAAGAAACGCGCGTGCGGGTAGAAGCCTTGTCAAAAATCATCCCCAGCGTTTTTCCTTTGAGCGGTTGATACAGATGGCCGTTCTTCTGCATCTCTTTTAACTGCAACGCAGATTGGAGCAGGTACGACAGTTCCTCTCCGGTAAACTCGTCGACGCGCAGCACATCTTTTCCTTTAAGGCTTTGCGATTGCAATTTTTGATAATGTTCCAATATCTTCACATTCATCATGATTGTCACCCTCCTTTTTCGTCAGTGAAGCCACATACAGCTCGAATGTCTCAACAGCCGTGAACAGCGGGATTCCTTTTTGCACCGCCAAACCGCGGAGCCGGAACCCTGTACGTCCGTGCCGGTTTCCTTTTGTTGCGGTAATGAAAGCGAGCGTCAGGCCGCCCGATTGGATCAATTGGCCAAAATCTTGCTCATTTTCAACGATGGCTGTGACAGCCACGCCTGCGTTTTGCAGCCATGACGCCGTGCCTTTGGTTGCGGCAAAGCGGATGCCTCGCTTGTGCAGTTCGGTTACAGATGCCACCAGCTTCGCTTTATCATCGTCAGCGAGCGAAATGAACAGCGTATCGTTTGGCACAAGCTTCGGATACGATGAGTCCTTGAACCGGAACGCTTTGGCCGCCGCTTCTTCAAACGTGCGCCCCAAGCCGAGAATTTCGCCGGTCGATTTCATTTCCGGTCCGAGCACCGGATCGACGCCGTTCAGCTTGATCGTGGAGAAGACTGGCGCTTTGACGACGGCAAACGAAATCTCGGGCAAAAGCCCTGTTCCGTAACCCATCGCTGCGAGTTTTTCCCCCAATTGTGCCCGAACAGCCAGCTCGACCATCGGCACCTTTGTCACTTTGCTTACGATCGGCACGGTTCGGGACGCGCGCGGGTTCACTTCAAGCACGTAAATCATGTCGCCCGCCACGACGAACTGGATATTGATCAGCCCCACCGCCTGCATTTTCTCAGCGATCCGTTTGGCGTAATCGACCAGTGTCGTCTTTTGCCCTTCTGTCAAATTCGGCGCCGGGAAGAGCGCCATGCTGTCGCCGGAGTGCACGCCTGCTTTTTCGACGTGTTGGAAAATGCCTGGAACCAGCACATCGGTACCGTCGCAGACAGCGTCCACTTCGACTTCCATGCCAGGAATATATTTATCTACCAAGAGCGGGAAAAAGCTCTTCATCAATTGATTGTTGAGCCAGCCTTCTACGGCTGTCGTCAATTCCACTTTGTCCTGAACGACGATCATGCCTTGACCGCCGATTACGTAAGAGGGGCGCAGCAAGACCGGATAGCCGATCTCCTCAGCTGTTTCAAGCGCTCCCGCGAGCGATTCCACACCGCGGCCAGGAATGTGCGGGATGTCCAGATCGCGCAGCATTTGGTAAAACAGCTCGCGGTCTTCCACCATGTCAATGGAAGCGAGGGACGTGCCCATGATCGTCATTCCGGCTTCTGCCAACGGTTGTGCCAGATTGATCGCGGTCTGCCCGCCGAACTGGACCATGACGCCTTTTACGCCTTCGCGTTCGGCCACATGCAAGACATCTTCTACCGTAAGCGGTTCAAAATAAAGGTGATCCGCTGTTTCGTAGTCCGTGCTGACCGTCTCCGGATTGTTGTTCACGACGATCGCCGCGATGTCTTTGGCTTGCAGCGACTTGGCTGCATGAACCGAGCAGTAGTCGAACTCGATCCCTTGCCCGATCCGAATCGGCCCCGAGCCAAGCACCATCACTTTTTGCCCGTCAATGTCAGCCACTTCGTCTGCGCCTTGCCAGGTTGAGTAGTAGTAAGGCGTTTGCGCATCGAATTCAGCTGCGCACGTATCTACGATTTTATAGCTTGGCGTAAGTCCGAACTCCTTGCGCTTCGCTCGTACGGTCGCGGCGTCGACGCCTGTCAGTTGGGCGATCGTCTGGTCGGCGAAGCCTTGCTTTTTGGCTGCTGCCAGCGTTTCCGCCGAGATGTTGTCCCATCCTGCTGCGGCAAGCTGCTGCTCGGTGCGAACGATCCGGGCGATGCAGCGCAGGAAGAACGGATCGACACCGGTTATTTGTTGGATCTCTTCTTCGGTAAAGCCTTTCCGCATCGCTTCCGCAAGCGCGAACAGGCGCAGATCAGACGCGTCTTTCAGCGCCAGGGTCAGTTCATCCTTGGACAGAGCGGCCACGTCTGCACGCTCCAGATGAATGCAGCCAAGCTCCAAGGAGCGCACGGCCTTCAACAAGCCTGCATCGAGATTGCGGGCAATCGCCATCACTTCACCGGTCGCTTTCATTTGCGTACCGAGCAAGCGGTCTGCCAACGGGAACTTGTCGAATGGCCAGCGCGGGATTTTGACTACCACATAGTCCAAAGCCGGCTCAAAGCTGGCATACGTGTATCCGGTGATCGGGTTCAGCACTTCATCCAGACGGTAGCCTAACGCCAATTTCGCCGCAATCCGTGCGATCGGATAGCCGGTCGCTTTGGAAGCCAGCGCGCTTGAGCGGCTTACCCGTGGGTTCACTTCGATCAAATAATATTGATCCGAATACGGGTCCAATGCGAATTGAATGTTGCAGCCGCCCACAACGCCCAGCGCGCGAATCACCTTGGTCGAAACGCTGCGAAGCATTTGGTACTGCTGATCCGTCAATGTTTGCGATGGCGCCACGACGATGCTGTCGCCGGTGTGAATGCCGACCGGATCGAGGTTTTCCATGTTGCAGACGATGATGCACGTATCATTGTCGTCGCGCATGACCTCGTACTCGATCTCCTTCCAGCCTTTGACGCTGCGTTCGATCAGCACTTGGTTGATCGGGCTCGCGTCGAGGCCACGGGTAGCTACTTCCAGCAGTTGTGCCTCGTTGTCGGCAATTCCGCCGCCCGCGCCGCCCAATGTGAAAGCAGGGCGCACGATGACCGGATAACCGATGGAAGTAGCGAAACGGACCGCATCCTCCACAGACTCTACCGTTTCACTCTCCGGTACAGGCTCGCCGATTTTTTTCATCAGCTGCTTGAACAACTCGCGGTCTTCCCCGTTTTGAATAGTGGAAAGCGGCGTTCCCAGCAGGTTTACCTGGTATTTTTCCAAAACGCCCGCCTCTGACAGCGAGACAGCCAGATTCAAGCCCGTTTGGCCGCCAAGCGTCGGGAGCAAGCCGTCCGGACGCTCCTTGGCGATGATGGCTGTCAACGATTCAACCGTCAGCGGTTCGAGATAAACTTTATCGGCCACCTGCTCATCTGTCATGATGGTAGCCGGGTTGTTGTTTACGAGAACGACCTGCACGCCCTCTTCTTTCAAAGAAAGGCAGGCTTGTGCTCCAGCGTAGTCGAATTCAGCCGCCTGACCGATCACAATCGGGCCAGAGCCGATGACTAGCACTTTCTTGATGTGTTCGATCTTAGGCATAATGCTTGGCTCCTATCACTTGCATGGATTGTATGAATTGGTTGAAAATATGCCCGGTGTCAGACGGTCCAGGATGCGCTTCCGGATGGAACTGCACGCTCATGATCTGATGCTGCAAATGGCGCACGCCTTCGACAGAGCCATCATTGACGTTCACATACGTGATGGCGAGCTGTTTTTTATCAATGGTATCGTCCTTGACGACGTATCCGTGATTTTGTGAAGTGAGATACACTTTGCCGGTCGCAAGCTCGCGCACCGGATGGTTGCTGCCGCGGTGGCCGTAGGCAAGGCGTCCCGTTTTCGCGCCATACATCAGCGCGATCATCTGATGGCCGAGGCAAATGCCGAGCGTAGGATACGCTTCCGCCATTTTTCGCCACTCCGCGCAATAGGCGGTGAGGTGGGCAGGGTCGCCAGGACCGTTGGAAAAAACCAGGCCATCCGGCTTCAAGGCTTGAATCTGGGCGAATGTCGTATCGAACGGCACGACGGTCACGCTGCAGCCCAGAGCGAGAAGCGAGTCGAGAATCGATTTCTTCATGCCCAGATCGATCAGAACGACATGCTCGCCTTTGCCAGGATAATGCTCCTGCTTTTGGCAGGAAACATCGGCTACCAGCGACTTTTTCGCATGTTTGTTGCGCGCTGCTGCTACTTCTTCGACTGTCAGCGGTTTATCGGAAATGATCCCGAACAAATCACCGGTCGCCCGCACCATTTTGGTAATCGTGCGCGTATCGATTCCGGATAGAATCGGGAACCCGTAATGCAAAGCGGCTTCCGCCAGCGAGTGCTTGGAGCGGAAATGGCTCGGTTCTTCACACAGTTCGCTTACAATCATGCCGGACAGAGCAGGTTTTTGCGCTTCGTTGTCCAAATCGTTTATTCCGTAATTTCCGATCAGCGGGTATGTGAATGTCACGATCTGTCCTGCGAACGACAGGTCGGTCATCACTTCCTGATAACCGGTCATCCCTGTAATAAACACAACCTCGCCGCTCGTCTCCAACGGCGCACCGTACAATTGACCTGCAAATACGTCCCCTGTCTCCAACGTCAGGTATCCGGGCCCGTATGATTTAGAATGTGAATCCACCATGGCCATCTCCTCTCCTTGCTCCCTTTCGATCTATATATATTCATCACGTTGCATACATATGCTTTGTTATGAATGATTATACAGTTTGATTAATAAAAATGCAACGAATTTTTGCAAGTGCGCCAATTCGTTGCATTCGTCTATCGCTATGCGGTTTGTTCGATCGCTTCTTTTAACAGCGCGATCACCTGCTTGATTTCCGCTTCCGTCGTCACAAATGACGGGAGCATGCGGATTACTTGCGGTCCCGCCTGCAGCAAGATCACGCCTTTTTCCCTCATGTACGCGAGAATGTCGGCGACCGGCACGCTAAGCTCCAGTCCCAGCAAAAGCCCCAGCCCGCGCACATCAATCACCTTGTCTGCATACAGGCTTTGCAGCTGCTTCAACTCTCCGACTAATACGTCATGCAATTGATTCACTTTTTGCAAATATCCTTGCTCCTCGATCTCCGTTACGGTTGCAAGGCCCGCTGCCATCGCCAGCGGATTGCCGCCAAATGTGGAGCCATGCGAGCCGGGCGCGAACGCTTCGGCGACTTTCCCCACCGCCATGATGGCCCCGACGGGAAAGCCGCTTCCCAGCGCTTTCGCCAGTGATACGACATCCGGCTTGATGCCGTACTGCTGGAAGGCGAACCATGTGCCTGTGCGGCCGATGCCCGTTTGCACCTCATCGACGATCAGAACCAGATCATGAGCGTCGCACAGCTCGCGAATCTCATTGACCCACGCCTGTTCCGCCGGATGGACACCGCCTTCCCCTTGAACCAACTCGAGCATGATGGCGCAAGTTTTGTCCGTGATCGCCGCCTTCAATGCCTCGCTGTCGTTATATGGCACCGTGACGAACCCTTCTGGCAGCGGCGCAAATCCTTCCTTTACTTTGGCTTGACCGGTTGCAGTCAACGTCGCCAGCGTTCTGCCGTGGAACGACTGCTCGAACGTGATCACCTCGTAGCGATCCGTTTGCTTCACCTTTTGCGCGTAGCGGCGGGCGATTTTGATTGCCGCTTCATTCGCTTCCGCGCCGCTGTTGCAAAAGAAAACACCGTCCAGGCCGGACAAGTCTGCGAGCTTGGCTGCAAGCTTTTCCTGAACCGGAATTTCAAACAGATTGGAGCAATGCCACAGCGCATCCACCTGTTCATGCAGCGCCTTTGCGACCGAATCGGGTACGTGCCCGAGTGACGCCACGGCGATTCCGGAGGTGAAGTCCAGATACTCTTTGCCCGCCTCGTCCCAAACCGCATTACCCTTGCCTTTCACCAAACGGATGGACCATCTCGCATAGTTATTCATCAAATTGCATACTGATTCCGCCGTATCCATGGACTCACGCTCCTTTTATCGATGTGCCTGTTTTTTCATTCGCAAAAGCTTTTAGCAAATCTTCAGCGGTTCCTTTGCAAATCACGACCTCTTTCACGCCCTGGCCGAGCGCATCAAGCGCCGATGTGACTTTCGGAATCATGCCGCCATAGATGACGCCGCTGTTAATCATCTGTTTAATCTCCTCGGAATCGGCTTCCGCCTTGACCGTTTTGGTGCCGTCCTCCTGCGTTTCGAGGATTCCGGGAACGTCCGTGATCATCATCAGCTTGTCGGCTGACAGGGCTGCGGCAATTGCCCCGGCCGCCACATCGGCGTTGATGTTAAAAACCGCCGATCCATCCGCTGCGATCCCCAATGGCGCAATCACCGGAATGCAACCTGCCGCAAGCACCGCCAGAATCGGCTCTTTGTTCACCTGCTCGATCTCGCCGACCAGCCCCAGCGGCTTCGCTGTCTTCTTCGCGATGATGACGCCGGCGTCCTGGCCGCTCATTCCCCATGCCTTCCCGCCTGCTTGCTGGACACGGCGAACGAGGAATTTGTTGATTGACCCGGCCAAAACCATCTCGACCGCCCGCATGGTGTCCTCACACGTCACGCGCAGCCCATCGATGAATTGGGGTTCAATCGCCAGCTTCTTTAACAGATGATTGATCGCAGGGCCTCCGCCGTGCACAATCACCACTTGCTTGCCGTCCTGCTTCAGTTTGGCAATGGTGGCAAAAAACTCATCCGGCAGCTCTTGCATCGTACTGCCGCCGCATTTTACTACAATCAGCGATGCCATGAAGCACCCTCCTGTCTCCTATGGGTAAAGCGGCACCTTGGGAAGACCCGCAGTCTCCTCAAATCCGCACATGATGTTCATATTTTGGATGGCCTGCCCCGCTGCCCCTTTGATCAAATTGTCAATGACAGAGAGGATGATGACACGGCCGGTCCGTTCGTCGAGATGAAGTGCAATGTCGCAGAAGTTGGAGCCGGACACCTCTTTGGTGCGAGGGTGGCCGCCGAACGGTCGAATGCGCACGAACGGTTCATCCGCATAGACGGATTCGTAATATTCTTGCAGTTCAGCCGCGCTTACCTGTTTTTTCAGCTTCACATAGATCGTCGCCAGTATGCCCCGCGTCATCGGCACCAGATGGGGCGTGAATTGAACAAAGAGCGCTTTGCCGGTCTGCTCTTGAATCACTTGCTCGATCTCTGGCGTGTGCTGATGCTGGCCGACTTTATAAGCATTGATCGATTCGGTCAGCTCGCTGTAATGAACGCCAAGCGAAACACCGCGGCCAGCTCCGGAAACGCCCGATTTGGCATCGATAATCCATGTTTCAGGGGCCACCCAGTCGGTTTTTGCCAGCGGAAGCAAGCCCAGCAGCGTGGCAGTCGGATAGCAGCCCGGATTGGCGATGACTTGCGCTTGCTTGACCAGCTCACGGTTATACTCGGGCAAGCCGTACACCGCCTGCTCTACCGTCTGGGCATCGGCAGGCTGCTTTTTATACCAGGTTTGGTATTGTTCGGCCGAATTCAGCCGCAAATCGCCGGACAAATCGATCACTTTGACATTCGTTTGCAGCAGCTGCGGCGTCAGCTGTACGCTTACCCCGGCAGGTGTCGCCAAAAACACCACATCGTTATTTTCAGCGATCGATGGGACATCAATTGCTTCCAAAAGAGGCAGCTCCACCTGATGAAGATGGGGAAAGAGAGAAGCGAGAGCCGTTCCTTCCGAGGAACTGGAATAAACACGCGGGCTGCCCACCTCCGGATGCATCGACAACAGCCTGATCAATTCAACGCCTCCATAACCGGTGGCGCCGATAATTCCTGCACGCAACATACAGCACGTCTCCATTCGTTGTATTTTTATACAACTATGATAATAAAAATGCAACATAGATTCAATCACTTTTCCGCTATTTGAAAACTTGTCCGTGCAAAAGACAAAAAAACGCCCATTCGCACGACAATTGTCGGGAATGGACGTTTTTTTGGTTTCGCCTATTTTTTTTCAGCCAGCCACGCCGCGATGTTATCGGCATCTGCACCTGAAACGAGGTTTGGCGGCATGCCGCCTTTCCCGTTTTTCAGGATTTCAAGGATTTGGTCTTTCGACAGCTGTCCACCGATTTTTTGCAGATTCGGACCGACAATCCCTTCAAGGTTTTGGCCATGGCAGCCGGCACAGGTGTTTTTAAAAGTCGCTTCCGCTTTTGCAGCGTCTACGCTTGCATTGCTTGTTCCGCCTGCTGCTGGTGTTTCCGCAGGCTTTTGCTCTGCTGGCGGTTGTGCCGCTTGATTGCCGCCGCAAGCGCTGAGCGAAATCGCCAACAGCCCTGCCAGTGCAAGTCCCATTACACGTTTCATCGTCTTCCCCCTCTTATCGTCATACGGATAAACAGATGACGGTATCAGTATCCCTCTCATGGCAAAAGATATACGAACACCCTGCCGATAAACCGGTTACTTGAGCGGCAAGTCAAGTGCGTTCCACTCGCGCAATTCCAGCGTACGTGCCTTCTCGACAATAACAGGATCTGCTTCTGCCAAGCGTTTGGCTTCTTCGAACGAATCGGCTTTGTAAATCACCATTCCCCCGAGCTTGTCGGTGAATGGGCCAGCCATCACCACTTGCCCTTTCAAAAACAGGTCATTGATATAGTCGAGGTGAGCAGGACGCACCTTGGCGTTCAACTCTTGATCCACGATTGGCAAATTTGCTACATACAACATGACTACGCCTCCGTTTCCACCTTGCAGAACTTGACTGGGTGATTGGTAAATGTTGCATATCATTCGTGTTCAGTATAACACTAACTGTCTGGTTTGGGTGTCACATTCTAGTGAACTTCCCGCTTATGTAAGGAGAGAAAGAACTCGGCCGGGTCCGTTGCTGATCAAGCCATCCACCCCAGCCTCAGCAAGCCGGGCCACATCGTGCTCATGATCTACGGTATAGGGTAAAACAAGCAGGCCCAACTTATGCGCCTCTTCCACAAGCTCGTGATCCACCAGATGATGCCAGACGTGCACGGCATGGACAGGATACGGCAAGCTCTGGATATAGCTCTCCAATCGGTAAAGGCGGGCTTCAAACAAAAGGCCGAGAGGAAGCGCCGGCTCCGTCTGATACACCTCTTCTAACACCTGATGATCGAATGAGGAGATGAGTAACCGATGCTTCTCTTTCCAGTCCCCGATCGCTTCTGCCACCCTCCGCCCAATGCCGGGATAGCGCACCGGACCGCTTTTGATCTCGATATTGATCAGATGCCCTTCCGGAAACACGGCCAGCACCTCATCCAGCTCGGGAACTCGTTCGCCCGCAAATGCCGGACCAAACCAGCCCCCTGCATCCTCTTGCTTCAGCTGCTCCATCGTTTTTTCGTGCACAAGCCCGCTCCCTGTCGTCGTCCGTCCCAGCTCATGATCGTGGATTACGCACAGCTTGCCATCTGCCGTCAGATGCACATCCAGCTCGACGCCTTGCGCTCCTTGGGCAAGCCCTTCCCGAAATGCGGCCAGCGTGTTCTCCGGCGCATTCGCTGATGCACCGCGATGTGCAAGTACGATAGGTATTCGTTTCATATCGTTCATCCTTTCCCGGTTTGCCAACAAAAAGAAGCCGCCCTATTCGTCATAAGGCAGCTTCTCGGCGTCACTTTATTTTATTTACCCATGGTTCATTTGAGAACGGAGGTAAGCGTCGATGAACATATCCAGGTCGCCGTCCATGACCGCCTGCACGTTGCCTGTCTCCGCGCTTGTGCGGTGGTCTTTCACCATGCTGTACGGATGGAAAACGTACGAGCGAATCTGGCTTCCCCACGCGATGTCTTTCTGCTCGCCCTGGATCGCCGCCAGTTCTTTCTCCTGCTCCTCGCGCTTCTTCTCAAAAAGTCGCGCAGCCAGCATCTTCATCGCCCGCTCGCGGTTTTTGATCTGGGAGCGCTCGGTTTGGCACGTCACCACGATGTTGGTCGGCAAGTGGGTAATCCGCACGGCGGAGTCGGTCGTGTTGATATGCTGACCGCCCGCACCGCTCGCACGGTATACGTCGATCTTCAAATCCTCCGACCGGATCTCCACTTCGTTGTCGTTCTCGATTTCCGGCAGGACATTGCACGAAACAAACGACGTGTGGCGTCGGCCGGACGAGTCAAATGGAGAAATGCGCACCAAACGATGGACGCCTTTTTCCGATTTGAGGTATCCGTACGCATTGTACCCCTTGATCAAGAGGGTTACGCTCTTCACGCCCGCTTCATCCCCAGGCAGATAGTCAAGCGTCTCCACCTTGAACCCTTTGGCCTCTGCCCAGCGCGTATACATGCGCAGCAGCATCGAGGCCCAGTCCTGCGACTCGGTGCCGCCCGCACCCGGGTGAAGCTCCAAAATCGCATTGTTTTTATCGTATCGGTCACTGAGCAAAAGCTCCAGCTCAAAGCCTTCAAATTCCTTTTTCAAATCCTGCGCGCTCTGGTACAGGTCCGGAATCAGGGACGTATCGCCTTCCTCCACCGCCAGCTCCAGCATCATCTGCAGATCATCATAGGAAGAGTCGAGCTTTTGCATCGTTTCAACCAGTGATTTCAGGACATTCAGCTCGCTGATCGTCTTCTGGGCAGCATCGTTGTCATCCCAGAAATCCGGGGACAGCATTTTGTCTTCCAGCTCACCGATTCGCTCCTGCTTGGCAGGGAGGTCAAAGAGACCCCCTAATATCCGCTAATCGCTTAGCCATGCTGGCCATCTCTTGCTTTACGTCTGCTACATCAATCAAAGCCATGGGCAAAACCACCTTCTCCTCAAACTACCGCTCACTCTCTATGCTATGCTGCATTAACGAATTCGCTTTAGGTTACGCTTCTTTTCCTGATCGGCTGCGCGGCGCTGCGCACGGTTCTTATGATCTTCTTCGTCGTTGTCACCGACCGGCGGCTGCTCGGATGGCCCGCTTGTTTTCAGGCTTTCCTGACCTCCCGCCTGGCCTTTGATGACTTCCTGACGCTCGAGGTTTTGG
Source organism: Brevibacillus fluminis (assembly GCF_052072235.1). Classification (GTDB taxonomy): domain Bacteria; phylum Bacillota; class Bacilli; order Brevibacillales; family Brevibacillaceae; genus Brevibacillus_D; species Brevibacillus_D fluminis_A. Next base: position 5,516,121 of record NZ_CM125436.1, read on the forward strand.
CTGACTTCCGCTTTCATGATGTACATCGCCACTTCTTCCTCGACGCTCGCCACCATCGCCTGGAACATCTCAAATCCTTCGAACTGGTATTCACGCAGCGGGTCGTTTTGTGCGTAAGCGCGCAGATGAATCCCTTGACGCAATTGTTCCATCGCATCGATATGATCCATCCATTTGCTGTCGACTGCACGCAGCACGACCACTTTCTCGAACTCGCGGATCATTTCAGGAATTTCGGCTTCACGCGCATTGTACTGGCGCTCCGCTTCCGCTTTGAGGAATTCCGTGATTTCTTCCGCTTCCTTGCCTTTCAGATCTTTGAGCGTCACTGTCTCCTCGCGCAGGAAGCCATTGTTTGCAGCTTCCACCAACTCGTCGAGCTTCCAGTCTTCCGGCACTTCTTCTTTCGGGCAGTACGCTTCCACGTTGCGTTCGATCACGCTGTTGATCATGCCCAGCACGACATCGCGCAGATTCTCCTTCTCCAAAATATCGCGGCGCTGCTTGTAGATGACCTCGCGCTGTTGGTTCATGACATCGTCGTATTGCAGAACCACTTTACGCGCGTCAAAGTTGCTGCCCTCCACGCGCTTCTGTGCCGATTCTACGGCACGGGAAACGAGGCGGCTTTCGATCGGCATATCTTCTTCCATGCCGAGACGGTCCATCATGTTCATGATATTTTCAGCACCGAACCGGCGCATCAATTCATCCTGCAACGACAAGAAGAACTGGGAGGAACCTTTATCACCTTGACGACCCGCACGACCGCGCAGCTGGTTGTCGATCCGGCGGCTCTCATGGCGCTCCGTCCCCAAAATATGCAGACCGCCGAGTTCAGCGACGCCTTCCCCCAGCTGGATGTCGGTACCGCGGCCCGCCATGTTGGTTGCGATCGTAACCGCACCGTATTGGCCGGCGCGTGCGATGATTTCTGCCTCGCGAGCATGCTGCTTGGCGTTCAGCACGTTATGCGGCACGCCTTTTTGGCGGAGCATCACGGACAGCCGCTCGGAGTTTTCGATGGAGATCGTACCGACAAGGACAGGTTGTCCTTTTTTGTGGCGCTCCACGATTTCGTTCACGACCGCGCGATACTTGGCCGCTTCCGTTTTAAAGATCAGGTCAGGCAAATCTTGACGCTGGATCGGACGGTTGGTCGGAATGACCACCACATCCAGGCCGTAGATTTTTTTGAACTCTTCTTCTTCCGTTTTGGCGGTACCGGTCATGCCGGACAGCTTTTGGTACATACGGAAATAGTTTTGCAAGGTGATGGTCGCAAGCGTCATGCTCTCGCTTTGCACCTTCAGTCCTTCTTTTGCCTCGATCGCCTGATGCAGCCCTTCGCTGTAGCGGCGGCCGACCATCAGACGGCCGGTAAACTCGTCTACGATGATAACCTCGCCGTCCTGCACCACGTAATCGACATCGCGTTTGAACAGCACCTGGGCTTTCAACGCAGACATGATGTGGTGGTTCAGCGTCATATGCGCCGTATCGTACAAGTTATCGATATTGAATGCTTTTTCTACCTTGCTTACGCCTTCGTCGGTCAAGGAGACGATTTTCAGCTTTTCATCGATTGTATAGTCCGTCTCTGCTTCCAGACGCTTCACGAAATGCGAGGAAATGTAGTACAGCTCATTGGAACGATTGGCGGCACCGGAAATAATCAGCGGCGTCCGCGCCTCGTCGATCAGGATGCTGTCCACCTCGTCAATGATCGCAAAGAACAGCGGGCGTTGCACCATCTGCTCTTTGTACAGCACCATGTTGTCGCGCAAGTAGTCAAAACCGAACTCATTGTTGGTACCGTATGTGATGTCGCAGTTGTAAGCCGCGCGTTTTTCTTCCGGCGTCAAGCCGTGCTTGTTCAACCCGACGGTCAAACCGAGGAAGTTGTACAGCTGCCCCATGATCGAGGAGTCGCGCTCCGCCAAGTAATCGTTGACTGTGATAATGTGGACGCCTTTGCCCAGCAAGGCGTTCAGGTACGTTGCGAGCGTCGCAACGAGGGTTTTCCCTTCCCCTGTCTTCATCTCGGCGATGCGGCCCTCCTGAAGCACCATACCACCGATCAGCTGCACGTCAAAGTGGCGCATACCCAGCACGCGCTTGGAGCCCTCGCGCACGACAGCGAACGCCTCGTTCAAAATCTTGTCCAGGTCTTCCCCGTTTGCCAAGCGCGCCTTGAACTCCGCCGTCTTCTCGCGGAGCTGGTCATCGGTCATCGCGGCATACTCTGGTTCCATTTGATTTATTTTCTCAACACGTCTGAACATCTTCTTGACTTCACGTTCGTTGCTATCACCGAATATCTTCTTTACAAGCCCTAACATTAGGGTCGCCCCTCTCTGACTAATCCTAAGTCAATATTTTAACAAAATAAAAACCCTACAACAAGTAAAGGGAGTTGCCAGTCGCAACTCCCTGTTGGTTGATCGGTTATTTGGTTATTTCGGTTCAATTAAACCATACTTGCCATCGTGTCGGCGATATACTACATTCACATCGTTTGTTTCACTGTTTTGGAAGACAAAGAAGCTATGGCCCAGCATATCCATTTGCATGACCGCTTCTTCTGCATCCATCGGCTTCAAGTTGAAGCGCTTCGTGCGAACGATGTCGATATCGACATCTTCCTCTTCTGCCAGCGTTGCCGCTGCTTCGGCATCTGGTACCCAAACTCTGCTGTTTGCCACGAGACGCAGCTTACGATTCAGTTTGGTTTTATGCTTGCGGATTTGGCGTTCCAGCTTCTCCACAACAAAATCGATGGCAGCATACATATCAGCATCCGTTTCCTCGGCGCGAATGATAACGCCGGTCATCGGCATGGTGACCTCGATGGTGCCTTCTCCTCGGAGGACGTGCATGGTTACATTTACCTCGATGCTATCGCTAGTGTCGAAATAGCGGTCAAGACGGCCGACTTTCTTTTCGACGTAATCACGAAGTGCGTCAGTAACCTGAATGTTTTCACCACGAATATTGAAGTTCATGGGATCAAACCTCCTTCCGTCTATGGTATATGTATTCGGCGGACGGAGGAAAAATCCTGCTTGATTCTGTTTTTTTCTGCGAAAATTATTGTGGTTTTTCTACCAATTCAGTGAGTTCATCCCTCTTTGTGCTACATACAAAAGCCCCCCGGCGTTTTGTACCGGAGGGCTTTTTATCAGTCGAGTAAGCGGTTACACTTAGCGCTTCAAAACGTTGGACGCCTGTGGGCCGCGATCCCCTTCAACGATGTCGAATTCAACAGTTTGTCCTTCATCAAGAGATTTGAAACCTTCTGCTTTAATGGCCGAGAAATGCACGAATACATCGCCGCCATCTTCACGTTCAATGAAACCGTAACCCTTTTCAGCGTTAAACCATTTCACTTTCCCTAGCATGCAATACATTCCTTTCTGTTTACAAACTTGTGTGAGACTGGATGTCCGTCTCATGAGTCGAATATATCACTAGCCTCGCGCCCAAGTCAAATGACAAGATCAGCGCTTGCGAGCCTTGATTTTCAAGGATTATACGGTATTTTGTCGATTCCCGGATACCGTCACCCCTGGCTCGACATAAGTCGGGAGCTTGTCGAAAAGCACCCGACCCGTCGGCATGATTCGACACTATTGCTGCTGGAAATAACGATCGTAAAGCTTTTGCAGCGTGCCATTGGTTCTTATCGTATGCAATCCTTGATTGATCTTTTGCACCAACTCAAGGTTTCCCTTTTTCACCATGATGCCGTACCTTTCCTTTGGAAAAGCTTCGTCTTTGATCAGCTTAAACTTTTTATCTTTGATTTTGGTCGCATAATAAATAATAACGCCGTTATCACCAATGACTGCATCGAGCCGCCCACTTAAAAAATCATTGACGGCGGATGGCATTTCCTTGTAGCTCCTGATGCCTGCATAAGAGTCGCCAAACGCTTTTTTTGCAATATCTTCACCGGTTGTCATCGCTTGTACACCGATCTGCTTTCCCTGCAGATCAGCCAGCTTGCTAATGGGAGAATCCTCTGTCACCAGAATCAACTGGTTGGCCTCGAAATACGGATCGGAAAAATCAAAGGCTTCCCTTCTCTTGTCCGTGATGGAAATAGCCGACATACCGATATCCACCTTCCCCTCATACAGGTCAGTGATTAACGAGGGCCATCCGGTATTTTTCCATTCCAGCTGAAATCCGGCTGCTTTCGCGACTTCATTCATGACATCGATGTCAAATCCGGCAAAACCGTCGCCCTCGGCGGATTCAAATGGTGGATAAGCCGCGTCCGTCCCCACCACATAAACCTTCTCGGACGCATTGCCAGATTGGGGAGAACACCCGCTTACACAGCTTGCCAGCAACAAACCCAAACCTACTGCCAGGGGAAGGAGAGAACCTCTCTTTTTTCCGGTCATTGAATTGCCCCCTAAAACACTCTCTTCGTTCTCCCACATTTTGCCCATATTCCGGCGTATTGATAAACTGAGTTTGTCGAACCAACTCGCATTGTGTAAAACTTATGTAAAGTTTCCCCAAGATGTCCACATATCCAGTTCGCTATTTTTGCCTTCTCCACAGAGTTGTTCACATTATCCACAGATAGTTGTGCACAAGCTGGGCATCACTCCTTTGGGTAACTGAATTTTTTCATTATTATTTTATTAGAAAACTCCAAATATTTCACTCTTCTTTTTCAGGGAGAATCACAATTTCGACACGGCGGTTTTCCGCCTGCTGCTCCGGTGTCAGATTGGGCGTCAGCGGGTGCTGCTCTCCCCATCCAGCAATGACAAACCGGGTCGGCGGCAGCGTATATGTATCGACCATTTCCCGCATGACCGAAAGCGCCCGGGCTGAGGATAACTCCCAGTTGGTCCGATACGGGCTGTGGACAATCGGCGTATTATCGGAATACCCCTCGATGCGCAGCAAGTTCGGGAACTTCTGCAAAATGGAAGCGATCGCCCCCACCGCTTTTTTTCCATCCTCTTCAAGGTCAGCAGAGCCGCTTTTGAACAAAACTTTTTCCGGCAAACGGATCACAAGGCCCGCATCCGTCTCCGCGAAATCGATGTTGAACTCGTGGAGCGCCCCGGACAGCTGGGTTTTCATCGTCTCCATGCTCTTCTCATGGTGCTCGACTTCCGTCTTGACCGGCTTCGTCGTCGCCGCCAGCTGGTCCCGAGAGGCTTGCAGGGCGGTGATTTCCTGCTCCAGCTTTTTCTTTTTGGCTTCAAAAATGCCGATTTCGTTCGACATGTCTTTTGCCTGCTGCTCCTGCTTGTCCTGCGCTTGCTTGACCTGCTCCATCTTTTCTTTCATTTGGACAGACGATACCGCCGCAATCACCACCACAATGACAAAAAGCAGCGTAATCAAGTCACTGTAGCTGAGGAGCCAGCTTTTCTCCAGCTCCTTTTCGTCGTACAGACGGTCATCCTGCATAGCTTTGCTCCTGCCTTTCAATCGTTCCTTTGCTGCTGCCAGGCTCCTTCACCAGCACCAGCTTCTGGTCTGACGGCAGGAACGAATTCAGCTTTTCAAACAGGACGCGCGGAATCTCCCTGCGCTGCAAACCGATGCAACCCTCAATGTACAGCCGCTTCTCGAACATCTCGCGGTCGTAAATATCCATTAACCGGTAGTAGCACGGAAGCGCGAACATATTGGCCAGCAAGGCCCCGTACAGCGTAGCTACGACGGCGGAGCTGAGGCTGTAGCCCGTGTGGGAAAAGTCGGACAGCGTCTTGAGCACCCCTGTCATCCCCAAAAGCGTCCCGACAAGCCCCATCCCCGGGGCCAGCAAGGCGACAAGGCGGAAGAAGCCCCCCATCTGCTGATAACGGTACTGCTCCCCTTTCAGCTCATTCTCCAGGATCAGGCGCAGCTCATCCTCCGGCACCCCTTCGATGGCCAGCAAGCTGCCGCGGCGGACAAAAGAATTTTCCTCTTTCTCCAGCTCATGCTCCAGCTCGATGTGACCCTGTTCTTTTTGGACCAGCGCATAATAATAGAAGCGCTTGATGGTCAATTCCAGGTTGGTTTCTTTGCCGTGGATCAGCAGATGGAGCAACGGTTTGATTTGCAAATGCTTGCGCTTGATCGCATAGGAAATGACAACGGAGAGAAGAACAAGCTCAATCGCTGTTACGTTGAACAAGTCTTTTATGCTGCCGTTGAGGTATACCGCGTGGATCAAAATGAGCGCCACGATCGCGATCAGAAGCAGCGAGCGGCGTTTGGTTGAAAACTTCATCGTGTGGTTCACCATCCGAATCCTTCGAAAATACAGACCCCTCAATTATAGCAGAGGCGAGTCCGATACTAATATTGTAAGACTTTGACAATGGGAAGGAGCAACCGATATGGACGTAAGCGTGATTGACAGCCCGCTGTTTCAACTTCGCCAAACAATGGGGATCAATCTTTTGAAGACGCAGCAGGCTACGCAGGTCGCACAGGCGACGGCCATGATTCAGGATATGGCGACTGCTACGGCCGGGGTACAGGCGAGTGCAGCTGCGCCTCATCCGACGTTGGGGCAACGACTGGACGTAAGCATCTAGCATCATCCTTGGCTGTTTAAGATTCATTCGGACAGAGGAAAAACGGTCGAGTGTTCGACCGTTTTTTCGTGTTCATGCTTATAGTGTGCTTATAATAGCCCTTGAGCGTCTTTCACTTTTTGGATGTCGCGCTTTATGAAGCGGTAGTCCTGGTACAGGACTTTGAAGTCTGCTTCCATGTTGTCGAAACGTTGTTCAAAACGGTCCAATCGGTTACTGAATTGAATTTGTTCTTGTTTGAGTTCGGATACTTCTTGCTTGAGACAGACTACTTCTTGCTTGAGACAGGCTACTTCTTGCTTGAGACCGATTACTTCCCCCTCAAGTCGTCTTACGTCAAAAGTAAGTGCCTCTAATTTGGAATTGGTGACTTCCTGACTTTCCCGTATGGCACGCAGCAATGAAAAAATCTCGTCTTGCATCCGATCACATCCTTCCTTTCGTTCTAGTATAGCAAGGAGTGATGGGGCAAGAAATGGGAACATAATGTTATTTTTTTTGGTCGAAGAAGTGGCTGTAGCCATAATCGTCGTAGCCACCATAATGGTCGGCTTCCGCGTATTGTTTTTTCGCCAGCTTGCTGCGTTCCATCCGATTAATCTGGTCCCCAACCTCTTTTTTTGCTGCCTCTATTACTGGTCTTAGTTGCTCATCAATTTTCAGGACTTTTCCAATCATCTGCTGATGAGATTCATGCAGTGAATGACCGAATTGGCTATAAGCTTGCAGCTCCTGAACCACCTGTTCCCGCTCATCTAGGATCTGGACCCAAAGATCTGGCTCATCACGCTTGTGTAAAACATGCTCCTGCAACGTTTCCGTCAGTTTCAGCAACCGGTTCAATCGTTCTTCCATATCGTTGTGGCTCGCTGTCATCGAGCTATCTATTTAGCAGCCTTGGCCAACTGCATGGCTTCCTTCCACGTATCACGGAATTGGGTGAGGAAGTCTTCCACTTCATCAAGGACAGCGATCTCTTTCTTTAGATTGGCTTCTACCAAGCGGTGTAACAGGTAGTCGTACATGGTAAGCAGTTGGGCTGAAATGGGAATGTCGCGATTCATGGTGATGATCAGCTCGCCAATGATGTCTTGTACGCGAATGTTGAATTCATGCGCTTTCGAAAAATTTTTCTCTTCGATCGAGACCTTTGCTTGCTTAATAAATTTGATTGCCCCATTGTATAACTTTAGTGTAAGTTCACCCGGTGTCGCTGTTGTTACTGCATTAGACTGGTACGTATTCAGTGCATTGTGCTGCATGACGTTCATCCTCTCCACGTTAACAGATAACGGAGTCTAGCTCTTTACATTTTTTCGTCGACCAATAAGCCTACCATCTCTTGAATCTTTGCTGCGACATCCATCAGTTTCTTTGATGGAATTTCTTTGATGACTTCATCGGTGACGTCATTGATGATTTCCACATAATACTCTTTCAGTTTATCATGCATTCTGAATTTTAGGTGGGTTTGATTGGATTCTAATAATTTGTTCAGGTTATCTACAGCTTTGCCTATTTCTTTGGAAGTGTATTGCTTATCAGCCTCGCTTTCTTGCGGTTTATCCGCATCGTTAGGAAAATCCTTCACTGTGCCACCTTGATGTGAGGAAGCCAGTTTTGCATACACCTGATCATTACGAATTTCCACTTTATTCACCTTCGTTCCTCAGAATTGATTATTTATTTAATTGGATTGGTTTTGTGTCAAGGCTTGCAACAAGGATGAGCTTTGTGCGTTTAATTTGCTCAATGCCGTTTCCATTGCGCTAAATTTCTTGTAGTAAGCATTTTCTTTGTCAGTCATTAATTGGGTCATATCGTATATACGACTATCGAGATCCGCCATTGATTTGGTTAATGTGCTATCGTCTGCAAGATCTTTGGCAGAACCAGCTTTTTTGGTAATGGTTTTCATGACATCATCAAGACGATCGTAGATCCTTCTGGCAATACCATCACCTGATGACATCTTTGCCGTTGTATCATCCTGTGTAAAGAGTCGCATAACTTGGTCCGGATTAGAAGCAATGGCACTGCGCAAGGCATCCTCATCTTTGATCGTGAGTTTTCCACGTTCAGTGTAGTCACCGGTTTGAATGCCGATTTGTGTCAGTTGGTTAATCTGTCCACTGCCTAACCCACTTACTGTGTTGTAAAAATCGCTTCTCATGTTGCTCAGTGCACTTGTGAGCACCATATCTCCGCGCAGCATTCCACTCTTCGCTTTTTCTTCCCACAACTTGATATCGTCGTCACTCATAGCTTTACGCTGATCTTCGGTTAGAGGAAGGAAATCGCGGTATTTTTTTTCTGTTGTTTTCGTATCGATTTTTTCGATCGCTTCATTGTATTTATCGATGAATGACTTAATCGCATCAAATACGGTGTCTACATCCTGGGTAATGGTTACAGATAGCTCTTTGGCAGGGTCAGCTTTTAATGCTCGGAACGTAATTCCGTCTAAGGAGAATGTATTGTTTGAGAACGTTGTATCGATTCCATTGTACGTAACTTCTGCATCCTTGCCTGCTTGACCAGCTACCTTGGTATAAGTAATATCACCCTTCACTGTTACACTGGAAGATTTCAAACCAAGGTTACTTACAATATCAACGTCATCACTAGTACCATCTTCAAATGAAACTGTTTTTGTCTGATCCGGATTAAAAATGTTGATTTTCCCATTGTCATCCATCGTAAAAGAAACACCAAGTTTTCCGAGAGCTGATGAATTTACCTGGTCCATTAATTGACGAAGTGTAGTGCGATTTGTAACTGTGAAATCGTATGAATCTGTGCCATATTTGACCGTTAATTTTTGTTCAGCTTCAAGTTTACTATTAACAAAAGCATCGCTTGTGATCGTCGTAACGTCATTTCCTTCTTTATCCTTTGAGGTAATGGAAAAGGTTTGTGAGCCAATGATGGTTTGCGCCTTTTCGCTTGCAGTTGCCGCAGTGTTCAATTTCATTTTACTGGTTAAGAAGGTAGAATCAGTGGATGTAATTTGGATTTTTGCATCTTTTCCGGTATTTGTGGAAACAAACATCAACCTGTCTACGTTCACATCGTAGTTGAGACGTACGCCAGTCGCATTCGTTTTTGCATTGATATTCGCAATAACAGTTGCTAACGAATCATCCTTATCAATTTTAATGGTGGCATTTCCCTTATCGCCGGTAATAGTGAGTGTTGTCGAAACACCCATCTTGGCAGATAAATCGCCTTTTCCCGTAGGATTGGTTGCGCTTGTCGCTGTAACATCATCGGATGTAAGTGATGCGCCGGTAGCCAGTGATTTAATTTTTAATTTGTAGGTTCCATCTGCAGCATTAGGCGAACCCGTAGCTGTTACACTTGTATCATCGGAGCTTGTAGCTTTCTTACTCAGATAGGTCGATTGCAACCGCATCTTCGAGGCCGCATCACGCAATCCAGAAAGCAATGTGTTCATGTCCCGATAATCCGTTCGTTGCCAATCTAGTTGTTGTTTTTGCTGTTTAAGCTTGTCTAAAGGTGCTCGCTCGGCTGTCATTAATTGTTTGACCAAGCTGTCTATATCCAGTCCTGAGACCCCTGTGTTTATTCGAGTTACCAAGGTTATTCCTCCTACAATTCATATCTTCCGTATGCTTGACAAGCACTTCTTCACATTTATGTTATCGGATAATTGAGAGGAAAGATTTAGGTTCGATGACGGTTATGAGAAAATACCCCGACTCTCTGGTAACAATGAGTCGGGGTAACAATATTTGCTGTTTGAATATTTACCTATACCAATAATTTTAGATGAACGGCAATCATATCGTTTACGCTACAACGTAAGGATGCAAACAACGATAGAGTTCTTCTTTCCATTCAGTATACTGTGGGATGACCTTTATTCCCAATACATCGCCCAAAGCACTTCTTTCCCCTTTTTCATAGGTTTCTGCCAATTCAACTGCAGCTTCATTTAATTGTTGGGAAATTACAGAAAGTTTATTTTCAGGGAGATTTTCAGAAAAGAGAGCGACAGATTTTTCAATTTCAAAATGAGCAGCAAGTACATCTGTAAATAGCGTTAATGATTGTTCAAAAAAGCCCTCTTCAATTTGTGCCTGCATGTGTTGCAACCCCTCTAATCCTGTCTCGGATAACTCAAGCGTTTGCTTTATCACATCTATATATTTTTCCATCGTTTAAACTTCCCTTCCCCGTTTGCGATGAGTAAAATCCATGATTCTCTCTTTTAATGTATCGGCGAATTCGTGACGCAGATGAATAGTCCAGAAAAGAAAAGAGACCCCAAATATCTGGAGTCTCTTTTTCCGTTAGTTGAATTAACGGAGCAATTGCAGTACTTGTTGTGGCGCTTGGTTTGCTTGAGCAAGCATTGCTTGTGCAGCCTGAGCCAAGATGCTGTTCTTCGTGTTTTCCATAACTGTTTTCGCCATGTCCACGTCGCGTACACGGGATTCAGCTGCAGTCAGGTTTTCGGAAGAGGTGTTCAGGTTGTTGATTGTGTGCTCCAAACGATTTTGGAAAGCACCCAGGTTGGAACGTTGTGCGGAAACTTTTTCAATCGCGTCGTTGATTACGCTGATTGCAGCAGTTGCTTTCGCGCTAGTTGTTACGTCGAGTGCGAATTCAACCGATTTGTTGTCAGTACCGTTGGATACGTTCGCTACTGCAGAGTAAGTTGCCACTTGGCCGTTTTTCGCAGTTACTTGGTTGGATTTACCGTCACCAGTAATGTGCAAAGCATTGGAACGCATGTCTTCTACTTCGATCGTCATGCTTTGACCGGAGTTTGCACCGATTTGGAAAGAAGCTTGGAATTTACCGGATGCAGCGGTGTTTGTTTCAGCTTCAATACCATTCAAGGATTCATGGTTGTCTTTTTGCTCCAGGATCAAGTTGCTGCCGGAAGCAGTAACATCGAATTTTTCGCTAATTGCGGAGTTAGCTGTGAGTGCATCACGCAGTTTCAGCGCCTGTCCATTCAGGGTTGGATCGTACAATACAGCTTTACCAGTAGCCAGATCAGCATCATTGATATCGTCAGTTACGCGGATATCTACGCCACCGATAGAGTATTTGCCGCCAACTTTAACGGATTCATCAAGGCTAACCGAGAATTTACCGTTTGAAGAGTTGTTATTTTGAACGATACCATCAGTGAGATCTGTACCAGCTGCTTTACCGACTTTTTCAATCAGCTTGATTTTAGAACCATCAGCGATAACGTCAAAACGTGCGCTGATATCTTTATCAGCATTCATTGCTTTTGCAAGGCTGATCGCTTGTTGTTTTGCATCGGAACCAATGTTAAACTCGCCGTCCAATGCAACGGCATCTTTCTCAACAGCAGAGAAAGTTTTACCTGCAATCGTAACTGTTGTGCCCGCAGCTTCAAATGCTTTGCCGATATCGTAGGTATACTCCCCGCGAACTTCATCAACGCCAGCTGTAGAAGAACCGACAGAAGTAGTACCCGCGAGTGTAAAGCTGCTACCTGCCTGAGCATCAACGTCAATTTTTAAGCTGTTGTTAGCATCGCCGTTTGTCGCCTTATCCTTGATAACGAAAGAAGAGTTTGCTCCTCCACCACGTACGGAGAAGTCAAAATCTTTCAGTTCACTACCACCGTAAGATTTTGCAGCTTCAAACGCAGATTTCAGTGCATTTGCTACAGTCTCCTCGTTGGAACCATCCACAACAGTAACAGAAGCTGTACGCCCATTAGTTGCGGACGCAGCTACTGCTGTTGCAGCACTGTTCAGTGTTACTGTTACTCCGTTAAAGGTAACAGATGCGGATTTACCAGCTGCGATTGTGCTTACTGCAGCCTCCCATTCAGCCGCTACCGCTGCTGTGCTGTTTTTAACAGGAGTTACTTTTGCAGCAGTTGAATTCGCATCAGTGCGATCATAAGAACCCGAAGTGGTCCAGTTCACGTCAGCAGTTAATGTACCGCCATCGCCTTTAAGCTTTAAGCTGTTGTAGTAGTCAACCTTACCAGCTGCACCATTTGAGCCAGTTGGACCTGCAGCAGTAATGATAACTTTGTCAGTAGCTCCACTAATTGTGAAATCTTTCAATTCGGAAGTATTTGCATCATTTTTGTATGCTGTTAATCCGTCACGAATTGCTTGTGCGAGATCATTAACGGTAATTGCAGTACCGGTACCGTTTTTATCTCTGTAGTTGATTTCAATCGTTTTGGAATCAGCATCAATTACAGATGAAGTAATTGCTCCATTAGCATTAACGGTAGTTTGATCCTCACCACGCGTTAGTTTAATTTTAACTCCGTTAAACTCCAACGTTTTGCTGTCACCAGCGGCTGCAAGGACGTTTCCAATTGTAGCTGTAAGAGTTGCTGCTGCACCTGTATTAGTACCCAATGCAGTCGTGCTGCCCATATTCCCTTGAGCCGCACCCGTTTTCAGCGTTTTTACATCCAAAGTCTTCTCAACGCCGCCACCATTCAGTGTTTTCTGCGTATTGAATTCGGTGGTGTTACCGATACGATTGATCTCGGAAGAAAGTTGGTTCATTTCTTTTTGCAGCTCATCGCGGTCAACGTTTACGTTAGTATCGTTGGCAGCTTGAGTAGCCAGTTCGCGCATACGTTGCAAAATGCTATGCGTTTCAGCCAAAGCACCCTCTGTTGTTTGGATCATAGAGATACCGTCTTGAGCATTGCGGGAAGCTTGGTCAAGACCGCGGATTTGCGCTCTCATTTTTTCAGAGATCGCCAAACCTGCTGCGTCATCGCCTGCACGGTTGATACGCAGACCGGAGGAGAGTTTTTCAGTCGTTTTTGCTCCGTTAGCGGAGTTGATGCCCAATTGGCGGTACGTGTTCAACGCCTGTAGATTGTGGTTAATAATCATAGGAAAATTCCTCCCTGAATTTGTTCCCCCACGTCCTTGTAGAGGAAAACTGTTTTGGACAGGCAAATCAATCGCGCGCTTGGCCTGCTCTATCCTTACATTCATTATATCGGAAGAGTGTTCCTGGTTATTTAGTCCTGATTACAATTTTTTTCTATTTTCGACATCAGAAGATTCTTTTTTGTTCACAACCAGTCCTTTTAGCTTTGACAAATCGAGTTTTGATTGAGATGCTAGCTTATTTTCTTCCTTGATTGTGAGATAGACTTCCTTGCGGTGTACATCCACATTTCGCGGTGCATCGATACCGATTCGAATCGTATCTCCATCTATGCCTATGATCTTTATTTCGATGTTGTCACCTATCATGATTGACTCGTTCTTTTTGCGTGATAGCACCAGCATCTGAATAGCCCCTAACCGTTCGTGACATGGATGCCGTTTGGAAACAACGGCTGTTTCACCTGAAATTGATTCAGTACAATTTGTTTTCCCTTCATCGAGCGAATGTTTACGATCAAGGGCGCCTGCATGTTGACAGTTGATTCTTCCAATTCATCTCTGAGCACGACAATATTATAAACAACTACATCTTTCTCACTCTCTAACTGAAGCTGTGTAAGTTCGGCACGTGGAATTTCAAAATGGTAATCTACATAAATAGGGAACGGATTCACAACGATAAAATAGAGGGCGGACCGAACCGATTGCATGATGACAAATTGGGAGTCATCTAAAGGCAGAAATACGTATTCGGTCTCCTCCTCAAACCCCGGAATTCCATGGGAAAACGTGACAATCTGTTTCTCTTCAATCTCAATTTCTCCAAATAAAGGCGTTTGAATTCTCATGGAAAGCGACCACCTGTCTATGCAAAAATATTAATGAGCAAGCCCTTGATTTCCCCGACCAGATCGAGAATACTCAATCCGCGGCTTTCCTTCTTCAACACTTCATCTGTTACCTGCAGCAGCTTCTTATCTACTTCCGACAAAATTTTATAAATTTTGGTTCGCCCACGCCTGTTAAAGCCGCGTCTTTCTTCCAGGGAAATGCCATATTTGACAACATCATTCATCAGTTCTTTCACCAATTGCTTGTAGCGCCGCAAATCTTCTACGGTGCGTGACTCGGCCAGTATTTTCCCCTGCTCATCAATATCCTGTAACAGCCTCTGGAACTTTTCCTGATTGATTTTTTCACGGCCTTTGGCCATCAGTTCTTGAAAGCTGATGCTCTCAAGGGGCTTTTCTTGTTTTGGGCGGAGCTTGTCTAGCCCCATCATACCTATCTTATTGACGTCCATGCGCGTTCACCCGTTTCACGTGGTAAGTAAAAAGAAAAGCCCTTGCGCAAGGGAAGGGCTTTGGTTTAGCAACAGCTTATCATACTTTCCTAGTAGGTCTCTACTGCAAGAGTTGGAGCACGCCCTGCGGCAATTGATTGGCCTGGGCCAGCATGGCGGTCGCTGCCTGATTAATGATGTTGTTTTTCGTAAAGTTGGTCATCTCTAGTGCCATGTCTGCGTCGCGAATCCGCGATTCTGCTGCAGTCAGGTTTTCTTCAGAGACACTCAGGTTACTCTCGGTATATTCCAATCGGTTTTGGTATGCACCCAGCTTGGCGCGAGCGTTGGAAACGAAGCCGATGGCCTCGTCGTAAATGGTGATCGCCGCTGTCGCATTTTCTTGTGTCGATACGTCGATGCTGTATTCGGAAACCGCATTATTGACTCCATCCGATACGTTTTTATTCAAAGATAGTTTTGCCTGAACTTTTCCATCCTGTGACAAAATTGTTCCGCCTGAGGTAATCCCTGAGATGCGCATCGCTTGCGAGCGAATGTTCGGGATATCGATGACCAATTGCTGCCCGGTGTTCGTTCCAATCTGCATGGCGAGTCCGGAATCTGGGCTTCCTTTAAAAGAGGTTGCAAAGGTATTGCCCGTCGCACCAGCAGCTTTAGCTGTAATGATCAGTTCACTGCCGCCATCGGAGACGGTCATATCGACATTTGGATAAAAATTGTTGCTGTTTAGAGAGGAGAGCGCCACGATATTGGAAGCGATGGCGGAAGTATCTTTATATCCTACCCCATCATAAATATCGATGACTTCATCGGCACCTAACGCCGCTTTTGCTGTCGCTGCATCTGCATATTTGTCATCTTTACTGTCCCAAAAACCGATTTTTTTGCCATCGATTGTAAGAACGTCATCCTGGTGAGGAGTGGTGGCAATCGTCACGGTTCGCTCCGCTTTTTTAGCTGCAACCTCTGCCACACCACCTGCCAATGTGATAGATCCAGCGTTGGCGAGGTCTGCAGAAGTCAAAGTCCCCGTGAACGAAATGTCGATTGGACCAAGCCCTTCACTCTTCAATACTTGATTAATTGCATTTTGGACATCGAGGGGGGTTGGAGTAGCAGTTAAATTATCCCAGTCACCTGTTACCGTAATAGTACGGCCAGAAAGAGATGCAGTCACCTTATCTTGGCCGCCTGTTAACGTAAAACTCTTCCCATCGAACTCAGCAGGAGTGTATGTTTTTGCAGGGTCAATACTCAACTTAATGTCATCTAATCCTTTTGCTTGCAACGCTGTGTTGATTGCGTTCTCGACATCAGTAAGTGCCGCAGGTGCTGTTGTGACGCTTGCATTCCAGTCCCCCGATACCACGATTTCATCCCCTGTCACAATAACGGAAAGTGACGAATCGCTGTCGACAAATTTAACTTTGTAATTGTTCAATTGCATGCCTTCATAAGCAGATGTAATCGTCAGATCCCCTGTACTAGCACCAATCGTTCCGGTCACACTCGCCTTCGCTCCAGGTGAATTGTTATCTACGCCAAATTGAATCTTATATCCATTCAATTGGGTGCTCTTATCTCGAGAATCAATCGTCAATAAACTAGTACCTATGGTCAAGTTACCCGATGCCAAAGATCCAGTGATTGCCTCAGTACCTTCTTTCAAGTTTCCAACGTTCGTAATCGTATTGATCGATACAGAACCGTTAAGCAATTTTTTGGTATTAAACTCAAGCGTATTCCCAATCCGGTTAACCTCAGTGGTCAAAGCATTGATTTCCGCCTGAATGGAATTGCGGTCATCATCGGTATTGCTTCCATTGGCTGCCTGTACAGCCAGCTCACGCATACGTTGAAGCATGGAATGCACGGTATCGAGGGCGCCCTCTGCTGTTTGGATTAGGGAAACCCCGTCCATCGCATTCCGTTGGGCCATCGCTAACCCACGGATCTGCGTCCGCATTTTTTCCGAAACAGCCAAACCAGCCGCGTCATCGGAAGCACGGTTGATTCTCAATCCAGACGAGAGCCGCTCTAGGCTTTTCGACACATTGTTCTGGTTTTGCGATAGCTGGCGATATGTATTCAAGGCAGCGATATTATGGTTAATCCTCATCTTCTGGTAAACCTCCTCCGCGATTGCGAATGTTTCTATTCTTTCCGATCAACGCTCAGCTCCAAATCAAAGAGATCTTGGTCATAAGCATTGATTCTCCGTTTCACTGTATTTGCTGCCGCAGGCTGCGCTTGCGCTTTGTGCATCGCTTCCTTCCAGGCATCTATAATTTGCTTAAGCAGTTGCTGGACCTCTTCGATTTTCGCAACGTCTTTCTGCATGTTCGCTTCGATGATCCGGTCCGCCATGTAATTGTAGATGTGCTCCAATTGATCGGCAATGATTCCTGCCTCGTAATTAATGCCCACACCAAGCCGATGCAGGATATCATTGCAGCGCTGCAAGAACAGGTTGGCGTCTGTCAGCCGCTCTCCATGGATCGCATCAGAGGCGCGTACCAGGTTCTTCTGCAACGCCTCATACAATAGCAGGGTCAGCTCCTGCGATGTCATTTGATACAGGCTTTCTTCTGTAATCGGATTGCTCACGGTTTTCCCCCCTGCTACTTCCTTCTCTTTCTTATATCGGGCAAAGCTATGCCTGCCTTTACATCAATATCGATGGTTTTCCATTTCCTCCAGCATAAGGAGAATTTCGGCGATGACCGAGTAGAGTTGGGGCGGGACGTTGTCACCCAAATCCATATCGATCAATGCCCCGATCAACGAAGAATCTTGCTGCAGCGGTATGTCATGCTGTCTGGCCATGGAAATGATCTTGTCCGCGATAGCGCCGCGTCCCTGCGCAACAACGGTAGGTGCCCGATCGGTTGCGGAGTCATAACGGATGACGGCTGCAGAAGGACCGTTTAGCTCGTTTTTTCGCTTCTGGTTAAAAAACTTGTGATTCATGCCTTGAAATCAAATCCTTTCTGTCCCGTCACGAATCGCGCAATATCGGTGCCTGATTTTTCGGCCGGCTTCTCCTCGACACTTGGCTTCGCTGACTCCTGTGTCAGCTTGTCAAATTGCACATTCGTGATGTTATAGCCGATCTCT
Organism: Brevibacillus fluminis; assembly: GCF_052072235.1. Lineage (GTDB taxonomy): Bacteria > Bacillota > Bacilli > Brevibacillales > Brevibacillaceae > Brevibacillus_D > Brevibacillus_D fluminis_A. The sequence continues at coordinate 5,533,994 of NZ_CM125436.1, forward strand.
TTCAAACGATCTCGGCATTTATCAACCAAAGGCTGCATCGTTTCCTTGAAATTCGGTGAATCATTCCGAATGGATACAGACAGATTGCGGCTGACCGCGGTCAGCATGATGCCCGTTTCACCGAGTTTTTTCGTGTCGAGCAAAAAGTAGCAGCTGCAGTTTTCCCAGTCGATCTTTTCTCCCTCTTTACGGCCGTTGACAAACACTTTGACATCCTCAACCTTGGCTCCGAGCATCACAGGGAGATTAAAGAAGAGAGACTGCATGCTTGACTGTGTATCATTTTTATTCAATATTTGCTGGCCGGTCAGGTTCATAAACGCTTTATCGATCGGCTGATCGCCGATTCGTTGGGAAGCGATGTCGCCTTGCTGCTTCATGATTTGCAGCATTGTTGCCTTGAGGTTTTTTTGCAACTCCTGCGGTTCGACCTGATCTTTATTCAGGACAACCGCCTGCGCAACCTCACTTTCATGATTTAGCCCCAGCGACCGCATGAATTCAAACGTAGATCGTGCTGAAGCGTGCTCTGGGGAAAAGGCACGTGTCAGTTGCTCCGTTTGCAACGAGAGCTTCTGCCCATCTGACACACCGCCTTGAAAAATGCTGTCTGCCGTTAGGAAATGCTGGACGCGTGTGATCGTCGGCTTGAAATTCAGCTTATCCAAACTTTGCTTCACATCATTAACCAGCTGTGCTGCCTGTTCGTTATCCCCTTGTGCCAGTAGCTTGCGGGCCTGGCTCAACTGACCACTCGCACCCATCAGCGTTTTTTCCATGCTCATATCGGTAAACATGGTGATATCGCTTTTTAAAATGGTGCGGTCCAGCATGTCGATCGTCGATTCAAGCAGCGGTTTTACCTGTGGCAAAACGTTGATGCGGGCTGTCGGGATGCTTTTCTCCAAATTGTCGAGGTTGCGGACGATCTCACGCTTTACGGCCTTGAAATCTTCTGCTGCCTCGCCTAATCGCCGGGTGATTTGCGTGATGAGTATGTCTTTGCTGTTTGCCCCAACAGCTTGCATAGCTTCGTTCTGCAAATAGTTTTGGCTTTGGGAAGGCGTAGTGTCGTCTATGGCGTTGTCTTGTTCTACTTTGGCCTTAGTAGGTACAGGGTCGGATTCTGCTGAAAGTTTGTCGATTGCCGTATCGAGAGCCTTTGCCAGCACATTTCTACCAATATGCGAGCGCCCCATCTCTTGGAACTGCTCTGCTTCTACAATTGCCTTTTGTAGTGGTCTTTTGATCTCCTCTCCCAAATTTGGAAGGGTGGCAATACTTTTTTTCACCTGGACAATCGCTTTATTGAGATTAGGCTCTCTCGTGACAAGTTGTTTGAATGTATTGAGATCAGCCAGCGTTTGCTTCGTTGAATTTGTACTCGTATTGGTGGTAGATAATTGGGTGCTTTCAAGCGCATCCATGAGAGTTCCGGGCGTTTGGGTATCTTGCGATTTTACGCTGTCTCCGGAAGGCTGCAATTGTTGAAGCAAGCTTTTCAGCCCCGCACCGTTCAACGCCTCATTTACGGCCTGCAATGTCGTCATCGTAATGGGGGCCTGTTTATTCAGTAATGCCTGTATGGCATCCAGCTTTTGCCCAACCGTACCTGCACCTTTTTCCATAAACAGCTTCAGCTGCCCCAAAATCGATTTATCGATTGGCAGTCCTTGTCCCATGACCAGTGAGACCGCCATTTTTAAATCGTTTGTGGGGGTTTCCCCCAAGCCTCTTATCACTCTGGCGGCATCTGGTGATTGCGACTGCGCTCCGCCATTTCCAGAGGAGTCAGGCATTACCTTGACACTCGGCAGCTTCCCATCTGTGTCGGTTACTTGCAGGGTAACGTTATCTCCTTTGGATACGTTGCCATCAACTTTCACCTGCATGCTTTTTCCTTTTATTTGTACGATCGCTTCATTATTCGGCAGTTTTTCCTTGACCGTGGCTTTTACAACTTCTCCTTCTTGCAAGTCGGCCGGTTGATCATTGCGCTGTACCTGATTCGGATTTGAGGAATTGTTTACTTTCATGTTTTGACCTCCCAAACACTTCAGAGCCGTGCATTCATTCACTATTTGTTATATCGGCATAAAAAGGTTTTCAAGTAAGAAAAAAGACACCTCTATGGGTGTCATCATTTTGAATGCTGCCTTTATAATCCTTGGTCGAGATTCCCGCCAACCACATCGATGGTCAGGCTATTTTTTTGCCGAACATAGACATCAACCTTGCCTGGTGTATAGTTTATCTCCGGCTTGTGGATCTCCGGATTCATCTTCACACCATTCACTTTCCAGTTTATTTGAGGCTCAGCTTTTTGATAGGAAATTGTGATCCCATCTGATGTCCAATCTGCCTGAAGCACATTGGTGTTTGTATAAATTCCGTCGTTTTGCGCTGCAATCTGGGCAATCTTGTTCCCTTTTTTCTCAATATGCCGCATCTGATCGCCTTCCTGGCTTATCTTGGCGATTGCTTGCAGCGCTTTTTGACGGCCGAGTGAAGCATACTCACGGTTACGCCTTAAAATCCCCTTCAAATCCAGCTGCGCCCTAGCCTCTGTTGTATCGATTTTGAGAACACCCAGGGACTGTTTGATATGGAGTTCAGCAGGCTCCTGATGCATGTTCAGCTCGGCCTGCGGCTGCTTGATCTCCTGTACGCCTCGATCTGTTTGCAGACCGATTTGGGCATAGGTTTGTTCCATGCGGATTTGCGCAAGCATATGCGTACTCTCCCCTCAAGCCGCCGCTATCTCAGAAAGTCCATCAAGCTCGGTTGGATGATACGAGCCCCAGCTCCCAAAGCCGCACTGTGCACGTTCTCCTGCGTTTTCAGGTTGGTAATAACGCTCGCTATATCTGCATCCTCGTTATCCGACATCAGCTTGTTCACGTTGACTTCCTCATTCTGCAACCGATCGCTGATCAATTCAATCCGGTTCACCCGCGCCCCCAGCGAGGCACGCTGGGCGTTCAGGTTGTCCTCTTGCTGCTGGATGTCTGTGATGTAACTCGTCACATCCTTACCCTCTTTTAATTGGGCAGAGATGGTATCAAGAAGCTTGAAAACGTTTTTGTCGTTGGATGGATAATTAAAAAGAGCCTGTCCGCTTACATTGATCGGCAAAAAAACATTTTTATTCATTTCCAATCGGATTTCCGCGTTATTCGTGCTGACAAAATCGCCTTGCTCATAGCTGTAAGGCGGATTTTGTGTATCGGTTCCGGCAAAAATATAGCGTCCGCCAACCGTCTGATTGGCAATATTACCCATCTGTTCTTTGATCTGGTCAATCTCTTCCGCAATTGCCTTCAAAGAGTCGCTGTTCAATGAGACGTTGCCTGAATAGACAGCCAGTTCATTTACACGTTTCATAATGCTCGTTTGCTCATCCATCGCCTTGTCAGCTAACTCCATCCAAGATGTCGCTTCGTTGACATTGCGCTGAAATTGAGCATTCTCCACCAAAGAAGACCGATAAAACATCCCTCTTGTCGCCACGACCGGGTCGTCAGATGGTCTTGCTATTTTTTTCCCTGAGGAGAGCTGCTCCTGATACTTGTCCATGCTGCCCATCGAGTTGGACAGATTGCGCAGCATGTGGCTATTCAGCATATTTTGTGTAACGCGAATTGCCATTCGTGCTTACCCCTTTCCGTTCCTATCCTTCGTGACTTATGATTAGAGGCCAACTCTGCCCATGCCATTGATCACTTTGTCGAGCAATTCGTCCATACTTGTCATCACACGAGCTGCTGCGCTATAGGCGTGCTGGTATTTGATCATGTCGGACATCTCCTCATCGAGAGATACTCCTGAGATCGAGGAGCGCTGATTCTCCACTTGCCCAACCAAAATCTCCGAGTTTTTGTCCATCCGCTGCGCTTCCTGGCTGTCTACACCCAATTTCGCGATGGAGTAACGGTAGTAGTCGTCCAGAGTCGTCGATTCACCCAGACCTTCTGTTGACGTAAACACGTGGAATTTGATCGATGCGATGTCGCGCGCATTGCGCCCGTCCCCTTCGAAAGACGTCCCCGCTTCGTTGCCCTCCGACGCTTTTGTCTGTGCTGCCGCAATGGCATTCAGATTCGCTACGATCGCCGGGTTCAACGCCATCTTCGAAGCGTCTGTTGGCGGTTTTGTCGGATCCGTGCTATCTACAAAGAACATGAGCCCTTGCAAAGGGGCATTCGGGTTTGTTTTCCGGTTTTCAATGTCAAAAATATTCGCGCCAGTTTGGTGCAATTTGTTGATTTCCGTCGACATGCTTACGGCCAGTTTGTTTAAGCGGGAGGTCAAGTCTGCGATATACCCCGTTTTGGTGACAACCGGCTGGCCGTTCACAGTCGTCACGGTCGCCTCACCGCGCACCTTCAGATTCCCGCTCAACGTCCCTTGGCTTGTCGGCTTGAATTCTGCTCCGCCCAATGTAATGTCATTGAAGCCTGTAATCGCGTTTTTCACCGTCGCCATTTCAACCGATGCCCGGCCGGTCACCAATTCTTTTCCTTCAATCGTCACGTTGACCATGCCGCTTTCGGCTTCCGTCACTTTGATATCGGCCATCTTTGACAGCTTGTCGAGCAAGACATCTCGCTGATCATATAGATCATTCGGCTGGTAGCCATGCGGCACAACATCGGCGATCTGTTTGTTCAGGTCTGCGATTTGTTTCGCCATCGAATTGATATCCAGCACGTTCGTGGCAATCGTATTGTCCAAGTCTGTTTGCAGTTCCGTCATCGAAGTCATGATGCTGGAAAAAGTCTCTGTCAATGCAGTCGCACGCTGAGACACGACCGCGCGCGCAGAAAGGCTATTCGGTTCTTTCGCCAAATCCTGCCACGACTCCCACAGAGAGTCCATAACGGTTTGCAAACCTGTGTCAGACGGCTCATTCATGATCGCTTCCAGTTTGCCCAACCCGGATTGTACTGCATCCCAATAACCAAGATGCTTATTTTCGTTGCGCACTTGTGTATCGAGAAAACTCTCACGGATGCGCTGCAAGTCTGTTACTTGAACACCCGTCCCAATTTGACCAGGTGCCGTACTGTTGTTAATCCCCGGTGCAGGCAGTCCTGGTGTCGCCTGCATATTCGCGCGCTGGCGCGTATAGCCTTCCGTATTCGCATTTGCAATATTATGACTCGTCGTATCAAGCGCGGATTGCTGGGCAAACAAGCCCCGCTTGCTCACTTCAATCCCATGAAACGTTGAACGCATCGTAACACCTCTCTATGCTTTCTTGTTAAGGTACGACTGGTATTGCGTGTATCCGCCGGACAGTTGCCCATTCGGTTTGTGATAGATGTAATCGTCCTCTGGCGGAGCGGTAATGAAATCGAGCGACATTTCCACAAAGGAGAGCGATTGCGCCAATAGCTGCTGATTCAAATCGTTTGCCGCACGGAGTTCCGATACGATTCGCAGAAGCTCCTCCCGATGTGCGGTCAGTTGAGACTTTTCCTCTGCACTTGTGGTCATTTTGATCAAATCATCCAAGGTTTTGACCGTAATGGGATAACTGCGCTCACTCAGCAACTTTTCGATGCACTGAATGCGCGCAGCCTCCACCGCTTCAATCGCTTTCACCAGTTTTTGCTCTTTCTGCATGATCCGTACAAGCCCATCCGTATTTCCGGCGATGAGCACTTCCTTTTTTTCAACCGCTAACGTCAGCAAGGCAGCATGCAGGTCGCGCAAGTTGCCGAGCAGCTCATACAGCTTGTTCATGAAGTCCATTTGCCTTTACCCCTTTGCTTTTAGGGCTTTTTCCAAAACGAGAGGAACTTTTCCGCCACTTTCTCGGTCGGCACCTGATAGGTTCCATCCTCGATCGCCTGCTTGATGGACTGGACACGCTGCTTGCGAACTTGCGGCGTTTCCTCCGTGTCCTCACCCATGCGCAGCATTTCGAGTGCTTCGCTTGAGATTTGCACCTCATCTTTGCCCATCTTGTGCTTGCCTTCCTTGGATGCGGCTGCTTTCGCGGTGTTATTGTACGCATTTATCATTCCAGTGCGATTCGTTTCGTTGATTCGCATATTTTTTTCATCCCCTTATCTACAAAACAAAATGCCGATGACTACCTGTTCAGTAGTATCATCGGCATTTTTCACAAAAATGATTAGTTTTCCTATTCAATAATGTGGTCTTTGCGTTTATAGCCTTGTGCATTACGTTCTTTTTCAAAGTCAGCCAAGCGCTGATCCACATCAAGCTGTTGGTTGATCTCTCGCTTTAGATCATGAGCGCAGTTATCGCAAAATGTGCCTTTTTGAATCGTCGTGCCGCAATTTTCACATGGATATCCCAAATTCGGCGTATTCGCGATAGAAATTCTGCCTTCCCGAATAAACCGCGTGATCTGCTTGGCCGAAACGCCGGTAGCCTCGCTCACTTGTTGTAGCGTAGACCCGCGATTTTCGCGTTTGCGCAAGAACTGTGCACACTTTTCATAATCCTTCTCGATGGCTTGATAGCACTTAGGGCAAACATCTCGCGTCGATTGGACGAACAACGCATCACAGCTTGTGCAATTAGCCAACTTTCCCAAACTCATGGCAATTCTCTCCCCTTACACCGACTATCCCATCGGGAAAATCCTTACTTTCACTATAACGTATTTCGACAAAAACGACTATGACCGTTTTATGTAGTTTTCCATAGTCAACGGCATAATGTGAGACTGCAAACATCGATTTTGTTCGCAGCAGTCGGTAAAGCGGCAGCATGGATTGCCGTGGCACAGGAGCGTAGCGTAGAGCCGGTCGTATAAATATCGTCGACGATCAATAGTTTTTTGACTCTAGTAAGCGGTATAGGTAGCATCGCGAATGCGTCCCGCATGCTTTCCTGGCGGGCCAGGCGCCCGACTTGCTTGCTCTGCTTGTCCGTTTCTTTTGTCCGCAGCAAAAGCGATTTTACAGGCAAACGCAAGATACGCCCGAGCTGGACGGCAAGCAGCTCGGCTTGATTAAAACCACGCTCCCATTGCCGATTTTCATGAAGGGGGACGTAGCTGATCAGCGAAATGCCGGCATCCCGAAAATAACGGACGTAGCCGATCGCCATCAGCACGGCAAAGCAGTGCGCCCATCGCTCGTCGCCACGGTATTTGAAGGTGCCGATCCGTTCCTTGATCCACCCGTCATAGCGAAGCAGGCTCCGGTTGCAGCAAAGCGGATCATGCGCGATATGCGCGCAATCGCCGCACAGCTCGCCTTGTCCCACCCAGCTCTGCAAACTGCGACCGCAACGAAGGCAATGTACGCCCTGCAAAATGACAAGCTCACTGAGACAGCCTGCGCATAGCGGCAATTGACCGAATAACCGGTACAGTCGCGGATAAACGCTGCTGGGGACAAGGCTCCGGGCCAGCACTGTCCATGTTTCCTCCAACCGCTTTTGTACCAGGCTCCGATTGCAAGCCAAACACATCTTGTCACCCATGGTTCACCTGCTCCTTTCGCACGCTCATCCCCAAACGATTCATTCGCTTGATCTGCTTTACGGCTGTGTGCGGCACCCGCGAGCTGCCTGCCGTAATGAAGCGCACCATCCCATCCGGAGCATCTGCGGACCGCCCTACCCTCCCTGCGATTTGCACCAATGACGCTTCATCAAAAACACCGGCATCGGCCCCTAACACGATGACATCCGACCGCGGAATCGTCACGCCGCGTTCCAATATGGTCGTGGTTACAATCAGCCGCAACCGTTTTTCCCGAAACAGGGTGACCTTCTTCTCGCGTTCGGGGTCAGCTGCGTGCACGCCCGCCACCAGTCCATCGGTAGCAGGTAAAAAACGACCGATATAGCGCACGACGTGTTCGATCCATTCGATCCGGGGCACGAAAAGAAACAGCTGTCGATCTGCGTCGAGCGTGTGGGCGACCGCCCCCAGCAGGCTCTCCATCGGCACCCCTGTGCGCAGTTTCCGTTCAAGCTGGCGTTCCAGCACCACTTGAGGCACCGGCAGCAAATGACCGTGGTAGCGCAGCGGCAACATGACATGTGTAGCCGAAGACGGCGCAATCTGAAAAAACTTCTTCCTTACCAGCTTGCGGGTCAACTCGCGCGGTGGCGTAGCACTGAGAAACAAGCGCTTCCCCCCATCCGCAGCCGCTCGTTCAACCGCTCGGTACAGCATCTCATCCCCTCGAAACGGGAAGGCATCGACCTCGTCGACGATGACCAGCGCAAACCGTCGGTAATACCGCATCACCTGATGTGTGGTCGAAATGACCAACTGCGCATCCTGCCATTTTTCCAGGCTGGAGCCGTGGACGGCAATAACCTTGGTCGTCGGAAAAACACGAGCCAGCCTCGGTGCCAGCTCCAGCACGACATCCTTGCGCGGGGTGGCCACCAGCACCTGCCCTCCTTTTGCCACGATTTCATTGATGGCAGGAAAGATCAGCTCTGTCTTGCCCGCGCCGCAGACGGCCCAGATCAAAAACCCTCCCGCTTGGTTGCCCGAGGCCACAAAGCGCCGTGCATGTTCTGCCGCGAATGATTGGGCGGGCGAAAATTGACCAGACCATTGCAGCGGACTGGCAGTTGGTTCTTTTACTGCCCCACTTTCACACTGTGGCATTGGCGTACATACATAAGGCGTGCAGCATTTGCTCCGCCCCATGTCCAGACAGGCGGTGCAATAGGCGCACCCCTGGCCGCATGTATGACAGGTGCATAAAAGAATATGCCGCGCGCTACCGCAACGTTGGCAGCGGAAGGTGAGTGAATGACGCACGATTCCTTTATGCAGCTTCAGGCTGATTCCTGGATAGATCTCCGTCTTTTCTTGCAGAACAAGCCACTGCAGCGCCTCCTGCATAAAGCGAATCGGCTGACCTTGTTTTTCCGATAATCGTTCTATCTCATCGAGGAATAAGGCCCGTCCCGAAATTTGGCCGTATAAATGTGCTGCTTCTTTTATGAGTTGGTTGTGTGTCATGGTGAGCGGATTTGACAGGTGGGATGGGTATGCACTTGCCTCGGAAGGCTCGTTTGGGGGTTGCTTCCAGGTTGACACGGAAAAATACGCCTCAGCCGCAGGTGGGCTTGGTGCGTCTGCCACACGCTGCCCGTACAACCGATTGGTCTGTTTGACCATTCTGGAGACCATGCCGCGCAACTCGTCTACCACCGCTTCGCTGAATACGCCGCGTTTGCTCACATGGCGGTTGATTTGCTCGCGAATGGCAAAAGCCAGGGCCAACGAGGTACTGCTCCCGATCACAAACAGCCTCCTCGACTCCTGCTCTTCCCAAAACAGCTTGTCCACCGAAAAGCACGGTGTGACATATGCTTGCGGAGATTGCAGCCGTGCTCTTGCAGGCATGCGCCCGCTCACTTCCGCCTTGATGTAGACGAGATAATTCCGCATGTGTGTTCCCCTCCCTTTCCTTTATTGTGGAAAAAGACAGAGGGGGTGCGCAAATAAAAAAGAGAGCTGATCAGCTCTCACTTGTTGAAGGGTCGCGCAGATCCAAAACGTAAGCAGGCGCTGACGCGCTCTCCTCCGTAGTGAACAGCAGTTTATTGCGTTCCAATATCTTGATGATCGCTGGCGTATCATCGGTCGAACCGTGATCGGCAAGCAAAATCCGAACCGGCGTACCGTTTTTACGCGATGCAAAATGCAACCGGCGAACCACTGCTTCCAGCTGCTCGGCAGATTGATATAGATGAAGTTTCACCAAAATTGGCGTTTTTCCTGAAACAGTCGGGATTCGGCCAACAATGGGAGCGGCAATCAACGCAATCAAACCCGCGCAGCTATACGATACCAAAAGCCACGTAAACAACTCGTACAGCATGAGCATCCCTCCCTACTGACAGGGTATGCTCATCTTGCACTCCGTGCTATCGCAACTTTGCCTACAGGCGCACCCAGCCATTTTTGATCGAGTTGACGACGGCCTGCGTGCGGTCTTGTACATTGAGCTTTTGCAAAATGCTGCTGACATGGTTTTTTACCGTTTTTTCGCTGATGAACAAATACTCACCGATCGCACGGTTGCTTTTCCCCTCAGCCATCAGTTGCAATACTTCCAGCTCACGGCGGGTCAAAGACTCGATAATGTGCGGATCGACCGTTACAGCCGTCTCATAAGCCGCGGTTTGTTCCAGCGTCTCTTCTTGTTCGCTCAGTCGACGGAATTCGTCAATCAGCTTGCCCGTCACTTTCGGGTGAATGTAGGCGCCTCCGCGCGCAACGACGCGTACCGCTTCAACCAGCTCGCTGGTGCCCATCTCCTTCAGCAAATAGCCGGAAGCACCGGAACGGAGCGTCCGGTACACATAACCCTCGTCGTCATGGATCGACAAAATGATCACGCGAGTCTTCGGGCTGACGGTCACAACTTCTTCGGATGCGACCACACCGTTCACATTTGGCATGTTAATATCCATCAGGAGTACCTGCGGCTTGTGCTTTTCGACCAATTCAACCGCCTCGGAGCCGTCGGAGCCTTCCCCAACTACACAGAAGTCCTCTTCCATCTCCAGAATTCGTTTTACTCCTTCACGGAACAATTGATGATCATCTACCAAGACGATACTGATTTTTTCCTTCTGTTTCTCCATTTTCTCACCTTCCGCGAATGCATTCTAGTCTCTATCTTTTGATCGGAATATGGAACTGTACTCTCGTCCCTTGGCCTGGCTGCGAATGAATCTCCATCGTGCCTTCCAACAGCTGCGTCCGCTCTTTCATGCCCAAAATGCCAAAGGACTCTCCATCCGAGCTTTTTTCCGATACGACGAACCCGACTCCATCGTCCTTGACGACGATGATCACCTGCTCGTATTGAAATTCTACTTTTACCTGCACTTTTTTCGCGCGGGCATGCTTGAGCGTATTGTTCAGGCACTCCTGTATCAAACGGAACAGCGCGGCTTTCACCGAACTATCCAAATGCTGCTCTTTGCCAAAAACAGCTACATTGATATGCAAATTGGTGCGTTCTTCAAACGTTTGGCAATATTTCTGAATGGTAGGAATGAGCCCGAGATCATCCAACGCCATCGGGCGCAGATCGAAAATGATCCGCCGCACATCGGACAGGCTGAAACGCACCATGTCCTTCAATTCGTGCAGCTCCATTTGGGCTTCCACCATTCGATCGTTCTTCAGCATTTTCTCGACAATCTCCGTGCGCAGGACGACATTTGCCATCGACTGCGCAGGACCGTCGTGAATTTCTCTGGAAACGCGCTTGCGTTCTTCTTCCTGCGCCTGGATGATCCGCAGGCCCAGCATCTGATGGTGCTTGGCCGTCTCCAGCGCTTCTCCCACCTTGCTCAGATCGCCTGTCAGGTAATTCAGCACGACGCCAATGTGGGACATCAGGTTCTCCGCTTTTGCGATCGTTTCCTCGAGGCTGCGCAGACGCCGCTCCAATTCATCCCTGCGGCGGCGAAGGTTGGCCTCGCGCTCCCGGTTTACGGTCAGCTCAATCTGGATATTGTGAGCCTCCTCGTAGGCGACTCGTATGTCCTCTTCGGTATAGCTATGAAAATGTCTGCTTACCTGAGCCAAACGGGACTTTGCTTTTCGGTACGCCAATTCCAGCTTGTCCACACGATCGATCACTTTGCCGATCTCATTGCGAATCTCCATGATCTCCAGCTTCATCGTGCCACTTTCACGGCGGGCGTTTTCCGAAATCTCAAAAATCTGTTTTCTGCTGGCCTCCACGGTCTTCACTGTTTTTTTGAAGACGCCGTCCAGCAGATTGACATCAACCTTTTGGCTCATGACTGCTCCTCTCAAAAACCCGTTTTCACCTTCGTAAATAGTTCCAACAGCTTCTGTGTATCAAATGTATGCATGCCGACGTCATAGCGAGGCAGCTCGAAACGGTTCGTTCCGGCCTTGACGACATCGGGACGCGAATTAAACGCATATTGATAACCGGCTTGCTTGGCGGTTTCCGTCACCGTCTCATTGCTGAAACCGAACGGGTAGGAAATCACCCGAATCTCCTTTTTCGCGATTTGGGAAAGCGCGACTCGCGACATCATGAAATCAACGTACAGCCGATTTTTGTACTCCTGCTCGTTTTCCAGACGGGACAAGTCCTCCAGATAAACAGGAGCCGTCTGCGGCGTCAAATCTCCCCATTCGTTTTTTTCCGCTTGTTCATGCAGGCTGTAGGTATGGGAGCCGATATCGGACAACCCTGATGCCAACAGCTCATTCACCTCTTGCTCCGATAGCGGCGTGGTCATGTTCGGTCGCTTGCGGTCTACCGAATCACGCAGCCGCCCTGCAATCAAAAAGTTGACGGAAGGGTACCCGTATTGCTGTAACAACGGAAATGCTTCGGTATAGTAGCTTTCATACCCATCATCAAACGTGAGCAGTACGGCGTTCTCCGTCGCCAATACGCCCGTATCCACAAAACGGAGGAACTCCGTCAATGAAATCGGATGGAAGTCATTTTCGCGCAGAAAATCCAGATGCGCCTTCAATTCAGATGGGCTAATCTCATATTGTCGATCCGTCTTATCGGACACATGGTGGTATGTCAACACGACCACTTGATTATCGTACCACTTCTGTTTTTTTACCGGCTGTGATTGTTGCTCGGGCTGTTTTTGCCAGTCTGCCTCTTTCGAAACAGCTGCCTCAGCGGGTTCATTCGCAGTCTGCGCCTCCACGGCCCCCGGTGCAACGGCTGGCTGTACAGAGTCAGTCGCCCCGCCCGACCAGAAACCGCCCGCTACGACTGTCACCAGTACAATCAGGAACGTAATCAAGAAGGATATCCTTTTAAACACGCAGACTCCTCCTTTTTCATTTTATCATGTTCGACAAAAAAGCAGGAATTCCTTTATGTATGTCCTGCCAATGATGTAGAGTTTTGGCGAATTGAAAAAATGCCTAGCGCGGTGGCTAGGCATTTCCCTTGTTTTATCGATAGCGAGCTTACTTTACCAGTTCAGCTGCATCTTTTTTCAGATCTTCCGCTTTGTCTGTTTGCTCCCAAGGAACATTCAGGTCGTTGCGGCCAAAGTGACCGTAAGCAGCGGTTTGTTTGAAGATTGGACGACGCAGGTCCAGTTGCTTGATGATGCCGGCAGGACGCAGGTCGAAATGTTTGCGAGTCAATTGCACCAATGCTTCTTCACTGATTTTGCCTGTGCCAAACGTATCGACGCTGATGGATACAGGTTGTGCTACACCGATTGCATACGCAACCTGCACTTCGCATTTTTCAGCGAGGCCAGCAGCAACGATGTTTTTCGCAACATAGCGTGCAGCATATGCGCCGGAACGGTCAACTTTTGTTGGGTCCTTACCGGAGAACGCACCGCCGCCGTGGCGTGCATAGCCACCGTACGTATCAACGATGATTTTACGGCCAGTCAAGCCAGCATCCCCTTGAGGTCCGCCGATTACGAAACGGCCTGTCGGGTTGATGAAGTATTTGGTTTGGTCATCCAGCAAGTTCACTGGAACCACTTTTTTGATGACATGCTCAGTCAGATCCGCTTTGATTTGCTCCAAAGTGGTCTCAGGCGCATGTTGGGTGGAAATGACGATCGTGTCGATGCGAACAGGCTTGTCCCCGTCATACTCAACGGTTACTTGCGTTTTACCGTCCGGGCGCAGGTAGGACAGTGTGCCGTCTTTGCGCACTTCAGTCAAACGACGTGCCAACTGGTGAGCCATGCTGATTGGCAATGGCATCAGTTCAGGTGTTTCGTTGCAAGCAAAACCAAACATCAAACCTTGGTCGCCCGCACCGATCGCTTCGATTTCCGCATCGGTCATTTTGCCTTCTCTTGCTTCCAGCGCCTGGTCTACACCGAGGGCGATGTCAGCGGATTGCTCGCCGATTGCCAAGATGACGCCGCACGTGTCAGCATCGAAGCCGTATTTCGCGCGGTCATAGCCGATACCACGGATGGTATCGCGAACCAGCTTTTGAATATCTACATATGTGCTCGTTGTAATTTCACCTGCTACCAACACCAAACCAGTGGTCACGGATGTTTCGCAAGCCACGCGAGCATTCGGATCTTTTGCCAGAATAGCGTCCAATACTGCATCGGAAATTTGGTCGCAAATCTTATCAGGATGACCTTCCGTAACGGACTCTGAAGTAAACAAGCGACGACCTTTTTGTAAAGACATGATTCTTCCTCCTTTATTCTGTAAAGCTGGGGGATAAGCCGAATCAGCGAATCAGGTTCGTTGTACTCCACAAAAATAAAACCTTTTCCCTAATTGTGAGGAAAAGGTGCTTTTTGTATGCGTTCCCTAACCTCTTATCGGCCAGAATGGTCATCCATCCTGCTGGTTAGCACCGTCGTTATCGGTTGCCGGGCTTCATTGGGCCAGTCCCTCCGCCTGCTCTGGATAAGAGTATCCATTACGCATTTGATAATAATCATTTTTTATCGGGGTGTCAACCACTTATTTTATTTCGTAGTTGCCGCGAATCATTACATAGGCTACCCCATTATTCCCTGGCGCTAAACGCAGGCCGCGCGAGTCCGAACGGGCGATTAGCAATAAGTGGTTGGACTGCACCGCAGCGCCGCCGCGCAAGTCTGCGCCAGCGGTAATATCCGTCAATCCATCGCCATTCATTCCCGCTACCGCAACCACTTTTCCGGTGCGTACGATGAATTCGGTCCCTTCGTAGCCATACAAGGTTTGTCCAGCACGCAGCTCCTCGACCACCAACCGGTTGCCGCCGCCTGCAATTTGCTGGATTTGCTGATCCACGTAGCTTTTGGTCACGACCGGATCATCTGCGGAACCAGGCATGCCGCTCGATCCCGCTCCGTCTGCCCACGCTTGGGTGGCAAAAATGGTGAGCCCAACGAACCCCAGGCCGATGAGCCATTTGTTTCTTGTGCGTTTGTTCATCTCTAGCTGCCTCCTTTTTCCCTGCTTACAGATCGTATGCTTTTCCCAACAGCACTACCATTTCGGCACGGCTTGCATAAGCACCTGGTTTAAAAAAGTTACCGCTGTATCCGTTGATCAACCCGCGCAACGACAATGCTTCGATAGCGGGAGAAGCCCAGTTGCTGCTTGATACATCCCGATAGCTGGAATAGCTGTGCTGGTACAAATAGTAGCCTTTGGCGCGCGCCACCATCTGGGCCATCTCTGCCCGGGTCAGCGATTTATTCGGCTGAATGGTGCCGTTGGCGTACCCTTTCATAATTCCTAACTGGTATGCCTGCATGAGCGGCTGATACGCCCAATGGCTATGTGTCAAATCGGAGTACGGATTGCTGCGGTACACAGTTGGAACCGAGAGACCGCTTTTTTTCATCGCCTGCATGAGCATGGCCGCGAATTGCGCCCGCGTCACAGCCGCATTTGGCCGGAAGGTGTAGTCCGGAAAACCGTTCACCACTTGTTTCAGGCTCAAACGGGCGATGTCCGCCCGCGCCCAATGCGTGGTGATGTCGCGGTAACCGGCAACCATCCGCTCTTTCGTCAAAGTCAGCCGATAGGCGTCGTACTGGAACGGCACGTAGCTGTGCAGGCGAATGTAATACGTTCCCGGGTTCAGCTTCATGCTCATGATGCTTTTTCCTTGATCCGCCAGCTGGGCGACCTCGGTCTCCGAAAACTGGGCGAAGTTCAGGTTATTGGCATTGTACAGATCGAGAGTGACGCCAGACTGAACCGGAATGTTCGGTGCTTTTATCGTAACGTACGATTCATAATCGACTGTAAACTGGAACCAGTCGTAATCGTTCCTGGTTGCAAGCGTGCCTGTCATCAAGCTGCCGCTGCCAAGCTTTGTCGCCTGTCGATATGTATCATTCGGCTCATTGGTGTCTTTGCGTACCGGCGTGTAGTCGACTGTGAGGCTGTATTCCCCGTTGACCGGACTGCCCGAGTAATCATAGGTGCGGATATAGTATTTGCCTGGCGAAACGTCAAGCGAAGCTTTCACGCCCGGATTGTCACGGTCTCCCCCGACGTACTCATACATTTGGCTGCCTTCCTTGCCGATATTCAGCGCAGGGTCCATCCGTTCGTTGTCAGGTGTTAGCTCGACTTCCAGCCTGCCGTAATCGCGGGCATAGAACGAAAACCAGTCGCGGTCGCCCGGCTTGTCGTAATTCCCGATGATGGAGACGTGATTGCCTGGCGGAAGCGGCCGCGCCTGTGTCTGGTTATCGTTTGGCTCATAGCGGTCCGATCCGATGGCAAACGAGCTGGTCAGCGTATAGGTAAACGATTCGACCCCGCCGCTTCGTTCCAGTTTGACATAAACCCGCCCAGCCTTTGACGGAATCGATAACGTATCGCCATTTCCGAGGTAGTACGTCACCGGCTGCCGGTCCTCCACATAAAAGGTGGCCGCCATCGGGGTCGAGATTTTGGATGTGACGAGCGAGGTGAAGGATACCTTGCCGGAATAAGGCACATCGATATAATACCAGTCCACCGTATCTGTACTGCCGAGCTGCGCACGTATCTGCGACTCGATCGGAAACGGCTTGGCGTTCGACATGCTGTTGTTCGGTTCCAGAAAATCAAGGGAAGGTCGAACCTTCAGTGCATTCGCTACATTCAAAAGTCCGTAACCGGTCTTGCGATCCCATCCGTCCGCATCGAGATTGGTCGCCGATTGGTAAAGCAATTGCCGAACATCAAGCGGCGTCATGTACGGATATTTCGCCAAAATCAAAGCCGCTGCCCCTGCAACCTGCGGTGCGGCAGCAGAAGTTCCAGACATCGGGCCATAGCCGCCGCCCTTTACCGTCGTATACACATTCCACCCCGGTGCCATCAGATTTAACTCCGGCCCGATGTTGGATTGATAAAGCGGTTTGTTGTTGGCCTGAACGGCGCCGACAGCGATCACGGTCGGATAGGCAGCCGGATAGGTGACGCGATTGGCCTCGTTCCCCGCTGCCGAGACGATGATGACCCCATTTGCTTCCGCCCTGTTCACCGCATTTTCCAACGATTTTGAGGTGCTGATGCTGCTTAAAGAAGTGACGATGATTTTGGCACCGCGATCGATTGCAGCGTTGATTCCGCTTGCCAAAAGCTCCACTGTCCCTTGCCCTTGCCGATCGAGGATTTTGATGGGCATGACCTTCGCGTTCCACAAAACGCCGGACACGCCGATGCTATTGTTACCGCGAGCGGCCAAAATGCCTGCAACCTGCGTACCGTGGCCGTTCGTGCTGTCGTCCTCCGGCGTCTTTTGCGGACTGACCAGATTGACTCCTGGAACCAGGTTCCCCTTCAGATCCGGATGATCCGTATCGACCCCGGTATCCAATACAGCAATCGTGATCGCCGTATTCCCCGTATATTTATCCCAAGCCCCATCTACTTTGATTTGCTTCAGATGCGTCTGTTTTTGAAAATGCGGATCATTGGTAAACGTAGAGGCTTGTACAACATGTGGATGATCGAGAGTCGAGAAGAACATGCCGAAAATGGTCACGACACATATACACTTCATGGTTTTCTTCATTTTCTTGTTCTCTCCTCCCCTTGGAAAAATTCAACTTTCATGTCCTTCATCTACTTGTTATGAGGCTTCCTTTTTCATTTTCGACTTTTTTTCGTCCCATTGTTAAGCATTTGCAAATCATCTGGCCTTTGGTCTAGCATAGCAAGCACACTGCTGCAAAACAATCACAAGATGCCACAAACCGTTTCCATCATTCCCAAAATGATCCACGCGATTCTCACACAAAAGAAACCTCCAGACGTTAATCCCAACGTGGTGGAGGTTTCTGTGTGGTTACTGAATCAATCCCTTGGGTTCATCATCCAACAATTCTTTTTCCGGTTTCGCTTCAGGAATGCTGGCAGTCAAATCTTCCGGAGCAAATTCCGTCGTTTTCAAAGACTCGACAGGCACATAAAAAGCCCAAATTCGCGTGCTCATCGCATCAACGCGCAAGTTTTTCATGCCATAGTGCATGGAAGCGACTTCATTTCCCTGGCGGTCGCGGACATGAATCGGCACTTCGGTGAATTCCAAGCGTTTATCCAAACCATTGCTAAACAGGACGATGATCTTCAGACCGCCCTCTTCGCCCGGCATGATTTCCAATACGCGCAGTTTCACCTGGCCGTCTTTGACCGGATGCTCGGTCATCGCCAGCTGTTCGTACTTCTCCTGTTCATCCGCAGTCAAGCTGCTCGCCTGCTGAAGCTGCTCTGCGCTTCTTTGGCCCTTCTTCTGCCTAGGCAAAAACACGAGGGAAAGCGGCACTTCCTCTTCCGGAATGAAGTTGAATTCGCTCCAGCGAAACATGAACTCGCAAGGGCGGCTGCTCATGTCGGCGACCGGGCCAAATTGCAGCATATCAAACGTTTTCGTGGCAACGATCGTTCCGTCCATGGTAACGAGAGCCAACGGCAATTTATTCAGTAGCATTTCGCGATTGCTCGCGTTGCGAATAAAACTCAAAACCAGATAGCCTTCCTTCAAGACGTTGGTGAAAAACGGAAGGATGCCAAATTCATCGCGCACAACGGACGGCATTTCATCATGAATCAGCTGCATCAGCTCGGATTCGGCATCATCCAGATTTTGCCCCCATGGACCGACAAGCATGAGCGACAGCTCTTTTGCCGGAATGCGCGTAGCAGATTGCTCTGGATTTTCAATGCCGGAAATGCCGATATACGACTCCCGGTGCAAATGATTCTGGATCTCGTCTTTGACGTCCTCCAAGCTTTCACTGGAACCAAACCAGTTTTCCAATAACCAACTCATCTTTATTGCCCCCTCGTTCCAAAAGCGGTCAACACAAAGGAAGACCGCCAGCATTTCTCATCACTATTTATTAATCGATCAGGTGAAGATGCCATTCACGCAGATCCGCGTTCGGCTTCCGTACGATATTGGCCGGGAATACCACAATCCACGGGCGGCTGGTATGTGGCTTCACGCGGACCTTGCTCATGTCCATCGTGCCTTTTACCACAACGTCGCCGACAGCATCCGTTATATTCACCTTAAGCGTCTCCGGTGCATATTCGTGCACGGTCGCATTGCGGATCAACGCACCGATCACGATAGAGCCATCTTTTGTTTTTCCAAGGTCAAAGCCTACGATCTCAACCTGATCAGGCTCCAAGGACGGGAGGTTGTTGACCATATACTCCAGTTTATCCTTCTGACGCTCCGTCATGCGAGCTTCCATGGCAGGGTCCAGGTCCAGGTGCGTCGGCCATACATGCTTCCGGCTGCCTACATCCATCATAACCTTCCAGCGAGCGAAGGAGAAGTTGTCATCCACGAAACTTTCTTTCGGGAAAAAGACTTCCCACGGACGGCTCGTTCCGGAGGGAACCGCCCCCATATTGGTCAGATCGCACTGATGCTTGGCAAACAGACGGTCATCCAGGAAAACGGAGAGCGTCAGATTTTCAAAGCGCGCAGGATGCTCGGTCGTATTGCGGAAAAACAAAGCGACTGTAATCCCTTCCTCTTCGGGAATCAAGCTGAAGCCTGTAACGCCGACAGTCCCAACCGGCATTTTCGGCAATTCAGCCTGCAAAAAGCGCAGTGCGTATTTCTTTTCGCCATCCAGGCGCTCTTCCCATCCTGGATGAAGGGAAAGCTCGGTGTCAACCTTTTGGATTTGGGCGCTCTGCACATAACCCGGCTGCCCTTCCTGTCCTGTTCCTTTTGCATCTTCCGCCAAATCATTTTTGATTTCGTCGAGCGGGCGCAGACTTGTCTGATCCTTTTGGAACCAGTTTTTAAAGAATGAAAACATTCGTAACTCCCCTTTCTTATTGGATCAGTGAGGTCTTCCACCGTGAAAGATCCGGGTCTTGCTTCAACAAGCTCTCTTTTGGAAAAATGAAGAGCCATGGCTTGCTTGTATGCGGATTGACCGTGAAGCTGCCCAATTCAAACAACCCTTGCGCGACAATCTCTCCTGTTGCATCATGCAGCGCCAACGGGAGTTTTTCAATCGTCAGCGCTTGCTCCGAGCCGTTGCGGATCAGCAGCAATGCGCGCAACGCACCTTCATTGTCCTGACTCAACTGAACGCTCTGCACGTTCACTTCATTCGGCTGAAGCGGAGGCAAGTTGCGGGCAAGCTCGATCAGGCTATTTTTCTGCGTATCGTTCAGTGCCTTGATCCACGATTCTTCGAGTTCCAGCTGCTGTGGCAGCACCAGTTTCTTCTGTGCCAGCTCAAACGCAAGCTTCCAGTTCAGGAGCATCACGTCTTTTAACAGGAAATTCTCGCGCCGGAAAATAAAGCTCCACGGACGCGCCGAAAACGCCGGAATGTCATCCAGCTCTGCAAGGTCGAATTCCTGACGAGCGAACAGCTCGTTGTCTCCGATCAATATCAATAAATTCATCTTGCCGAGACGCACGGGCTGCGGCAAGCCATTACGCACAAATGCAGTCACTTCCACCCCTTCTTCGTGGGGATGCAAATGGATACCCGCCAAGGCAACGTGTCCGACCTGAATCGCAGGCAAGTCGTTCGCCATGAAGGACATCGCATACTTTTGCTGGGCGTTCATTTCTTTCTCCCAGGAAGGGTGCAACGATAGCGATGTATCCTGTTCGGTTTGCTCGGGAACTGCTGCCGGAACAGGCGTTTTTACACCAGCTTCGCCGGCTGGCATCACTGACTCTTCTTTGACAGTTTCTTGCGTTCCCGCTGTTTGCCCGGCATCGTTTTTACGCCAATTTTTCAAGAAGGAAAACATGTATGGTACGCTCCCGTCTGCTCATTAGTCAAGCACTATTTGACCTTCACTATAGCATATCTTAACCCCCACAAGCAAAAAAACCGGCCGCACCAATGTACGGATTTACCATCCCAAACGGCTACGAATCCTTATGCAAAAGGAAAGGCCTTACTCCGAAAAGCAAGGCCCCATACATTACTTACCTGTCATAAAGGTGACTTTCAGTTCATCATTGACCGCTCCTGCCTGGTTGCTGAAGCTGCCAGCGGGAATATACAGCGTATAGTAGCTCTTCTGTTCCAGATAAAGCTTGGGATCGACAGTAATCGTCCGTTTGGAGCTGTCCCATGTGAGCTTGGCCGGAACCGACTTGCCGTCTACGGTAAGCAGCTGTACAAGCCCTGTGAGATTGCTGCTGGTAATCGTGGAGCCGTTCGCCAGCGTCACCGCATCGCTGAACGTCACTTTGAGGTCGTCGCGAATGGACACGTTTGTTGCCAGGTTCTTCGGCGTGGTGGTGATTTTGATTGGATCTGCCGTCGCGGTCGTTTTAAAGGTAGCGATGTATCCGCCGTTTCCTTTTTTCGACTTGTTGAAGACCGAATCAGGGCCGACCGAAATCGTATAGGCGGTATTGATTCGGAGCAGCTGCGTCGGCTTGATCGTCAAGGTTCTCGTCGTGCTGTTCCACGAGTACGAGGCTGCGACGGTCCTGAAATTCTCGTCATAGACGGCGACAAGCCGCTTCAGGGTTGTTGCGGTTGGCTTTGCGCCACTTTTCAGCGTCACGTCTTCCGAGAAGACAACCTCGATTTTTTTATCCACCGGCACATTCGTATCATCGTTCATCGGCACAGACGCGATTTTTGGCAAATTGGCGTCGTATTGTGTCGAAAAGCTTGCGATATAGGCCGGAACCGGATTGTTGCTCATGTCGGTAAATGCGTTTGCCGGCAAATAAAGCGTGTACGATTCGTTTTTGGACAAACGCTTTTTGGGAACGAGCGTCATCACCAGCTCGGATGGGCTCCACTCGGCCTGGAATGCTACCGAATCGCGTCGGCTCGTTTTCAACGAAATCAAAGACTCGATGGCAGAGGCAGTAATCGGACTGCCATCCGCCAAGCGCACCGGCTTGTTGAACTGCAGATTGATGTCCGTATCAACCGGTATGTCGTAATCCCCGTTGACCGGCGCGGAAATGACCGTCGGCAGATCGGCGGCGGAAACCGTGGTGAAGAGGATACCAAACGCATTGTTCCGATTGCCTAATCCATCCATGACTTTGCCTGCATCAATCGCCACGGTATATTTTTGGCTGGTCTGCAGTTTCGACTTGCTCGTGACCGTCACCCTCAGATTGTCTGCGTCCCAGCTTGCGGTGAACGGCACGTTTACGTTTCGTTCATCACGGAATGTCAGAAGCTTGGCAATGTTGCTGTTGGAAAGCGCAGTCCCGTCCGCATAGGAGACAGGCTTGTCAAAGAAGATCAGCAGTTGGCCATCGAGCGGCACGTTGGTCTGTCCATTCGCAATGCTTGCCGAGATGATCGGCGCTCCCCACTGCACGACCGTGCGGAAGTCGCTATAGAACAAATTGTTCGGGTTGCCGCCCAGGTCGCGCAGCTCGCCAGCCGCAATCGCCAAGCGGTAGCTCGCGCCGGAGCGCAGCGGATAGGTCGGCGTAATCGCGAACTTGTTGGCGGCAGCATCCCACGTCACCTTCGTCGCCACGGCTTTGTTCAGGGAATCGTAGAGATACACGACTTTTCCCGCATTGCTGTTCGTAAGCTCTTCCCCATTCGAGCGTTTCACAGGTTCGCTCACCGTCACATAAAACGTGTCGTTGACAGCCACATTCGATGCGCCATTGAGCGGAACGGAGGTGAAGGTCGGCGGAGTCAAGTCATACTGCGTGTAAAAAATACTTGTAGAGAGCTGATTGCCCAGCCCGCTGACATCGCGCACCAGATTCGGCAGCACGGTCACGATGTAGCCTTTGTTCGGCTGCAAATAGGCGGATGGTGTCAGCGTCAACGTTTGCGTAAAAGCGTCCCAAGCAGGACGGAACGCGATCAAGCTGTTGGCGTTGATGTCCTTGATCGTGACATAATCGGTCAAAGCGGACGTCTGCAATGTCACAGGCTCCGTGAACTTGATGACCACGCTGGCATTCAGCTGGACGCCCGAGGTGCCTGTAGACGGGGTGAACACCAGATACGGCGGGAAAAAGTCAGGCGTCGTCGTAAACTGCGAGTACGCCGCTGTGTTGTAGTTGCCCGCAGCATCGCGCAGCACGCCAGCATTTACTTGCAGACGGTAAGTCTTGCTGTAGGCAAGCGGAGCCACCGGCGTAATGTACAGCTCGTTATTGACGACATCATAGGTTCTGGTCGTCGCCACCGGATAGTTGGATTCGTCGAGCAGGCTGAAAATGTTGACGCTGCCCACGTTGGCAGAATTCAGCTCGACAAACCCGTTGCCTGCCAAATACATTTTCTTGCTGAATTTCACCCGCAAGGCTGCCGTGTTGGACACGTACGTCGCACCATGTGCAGGTGTGATCGTAGCGTATGGCGGCGCATTATCTTCGACCATAAAAACAGCGGACGCTTCCGCATTCGGATTGTTATTCGCATCCACAACCACGCCTGCTTTCAATTTGAGCGTATAGCTTTGGCGATTGATCAGCGGATTGGTCGGGGTGACGGTGATCACCTGGCCGCTGTAGCTGGCGGTAAACGCGCCGCCATTAAAATCGATCAGGCTCGCCGCGTTGGCGCTTGTAATCGGCTGTTTGCTGCCTGCCAGAAACACCGGCTTGGTGAAGGTGACGGTCGGCTGAATTAAAGGCGAGACGCCTGTCGCGTTGTGGGTGGGATAAAACGTTGCGCCAGGCTGCGTATCGACCGTAAACGTGCCTGTGAATGCTTTATTGAAACGATAGTTGGCATCTCTGATCTTTTTCTCTTGCACGGTGACGTCATACTTGGCACCGTAAGTAAGCGCTGCGTTCGGCTTCAGTGTGATTTTGGCATTTCCGTCCCAAGTGGCCGTGTAGGTAATGCCTGTTTGATCCCCTTGCTTTTTAATCGAAGCAATTGGGGTAAAGTTGGTGGTTACATCCGTGCCTGTTATTACATCCGGCTTGTTTTCCCAATATTTCAACGGCTTGTCGAAATTGAGCACGATGCTGTCGCCTGGTTGGACCGTCGTTCCTGCTTGCGGACTGGTGATGGTCATTTGGCGTTGTTCGATCGTCACGGTAAACGTGGATGAGACTTCCGGCGTGGCGCCTTTTACCGTGATCACGTATTTGACTGCTGTGCCATCGGCTTTTCCTTTGAGGGTAAACTTGCTACCATCATTCACGACATCCTGATCCGTACTTCCCGTCAATTCAGCCGGATCGTCAGGCTGGGCATCCGGTGCGGCTACCGAATACTTATAGCCCAAACCTGCTGTTGCGGGCGTAATCGTGATCTGCACGTCATCGGTTGCCTTCCCGCCATCGGCAATCGTGCCTGTCCCCGAGATCGCGGAAAACGTCACCTGCGCATTATTCACTTGTGTCTGCACCTGCGGCTGCGATTTCACCCGTGGCTTTCGCGGCTTAGGCTGCACAACAGCAGGTTCGTCAGCAGCAGGTTTGGTGATCGTCAATTCAAAGGTGCTTTTCAACTCGCCATTTGCTTTGTCCGTTGCGGTAATCACATAGGCGTGTGGCAAGCCATCCGCTTTTCCCGCCAGTTTTACGGTGACAGGCTCATCGGAGCTACCCTCAGAGGACTCATCCGCAGTATCGGCTTGCACCGTATACTGAAAAGAAGCGGTATGGGAAATCGTGACTTCGACATCGGTATCTGCCGTATCACCGGTCTTGTACTCTTTCTGATTCGCGTCTGTCACGCGTATGATTGGAGCCAAAGCCTGCTGCGGCTCCTCTGTATGTGCGGCCGGTTGTTCGGTTGGCTGCTCTGCATTCGCGGCTGGCTGCTCCAGCGTCGTCTCGACGGACTGGGCAAAACCTGCTGTCGGCAGCGCCATGCCAACGACAAGAGCGACGATCAGCAAGTATCTCATCGTGCGTAAATACAAAAAGCTCCTCTCCCTTCTCTCATTCGATTGCATAATTCCTAAAATTACTAATTGAATCACACTACCAATTTACCATATTTCGGATAAGCCATCACATACTTCCGTACGAAAAAAATAAACGCCCCGTCCCTTTGCCGAGCTGCAACCAGGGAGAGGCCTATCGTCCGCTTTATGTTCCAAGCGCAAGTTTCTCTTCTTCACTTTTCGTTCGTATCTGCAAAATTTCCTCCGGCGCGATTTCCGTGCAGCGAATGATAGCGGGTATCGAAATTTTCGCCTTGAGCAGTTCGAGTACAATCTGCTCCTTCTGATAATTGAAGTAATCGGCATAGACCGGATCGTTTTCCAACCGCTTGCCTTTTTCAGCCAACCACGCTTTCACCTTGTTCTCCCGCTCCTGAATGTCCAGAATCGCAGCTCTTCGTGTCGCGAGGAAATCCTTTTCCCCTTTCTCCCGGTTCCATTTGCGCGCTTTTTCAAGCTGCAGGAACCATTCGATGCTTTCGCGCACAGTTTTTCCTTTTTGCTGCGCCCACTCCAGAATGTCTCTCTTTTGTTTCCCCATCACTTCTATCGTTTCAGGCGAATCTTCAAACCACCACAAGCAATCATCCCATGAATCCGGGTCAAAGGCACGCATAGCCTGTCCTCCTAACTGTCTCTGTTCCGTTCAAGGTCCAAGATTTCCACGATCCGGTTACGATGTTTCGTTGCCTTCCGCGCGTTTGTCATGATGTCGCCGAGTCGATTTTCCGGAATATGATAGCGCCGGCAAAACTCGCGCTGGTCCATCTGCAATTCTGCCAGCCTCTTTTTAATGGCCCAACCCAACTCAGAAATGGGCCGCTTTCTCACCATAAATTCACCTCCGCTCACATGTCTTGCGTAGCCAAGCCTTTAGAGAAACTGATATAATTTCATTGGGAAGCTACTTCCCATATTTTTCATATTACTGATTATTTTCAGTTTCGTCAATTGTTATTACTGATTATT
This sequence comes from Brevibacillus fluminis, assembly GCF_052072235.1. Taxonomy (GTDB): domain Bacteria; phylum Bacillota; class Bacilli; order Brevibacillales; family Brevibacillaceae; genus Brevibacillus_D; species Brevibacillus_D fluminis_A. Next base: position 5,559,789 of record NZ_CM125436.1, read on the forward strand.
TTCTATGAACATTATTCATATTCCTTTGTTTTTCAGTCTGTTTTTGTGAGGTGTAGGTTCATGAGTTCCATCGGAGATCGAATACGTGCATTGCGGCAGGAGCGGGATATTTCCATGAATGAGCTGGAAGATCAGATCGGCGCCTCGCGCGGCAGTGTGAACAAATGGGAAAAAGGCAGCGTGCCGGGAGGGAATTCACTGATCGCGCTGTCGACATTTTTCGGCGTTTCTACTGACTGGATTCTGAAAGGGCAAGAAGATTTGACGTTGGCGGCCGGGACCGATCCCGCTTCTTTTTTGGTCCGCGAACGGGAATCTACTGCCCATCCTGTGGTACATTCCGCTGAATCTGCCGCTCTGGCCGCTTCGCTTGCCAGCAAAGCGAGCGCACTTCCGCCTGAAAAAGTCGAGCTGTTACACGATATTGCGGATGAGCTGCTCAAGCTGCATGTGCTGGAGTCGCAGAGCAAACCGGCTCGGGGGCAGGGCAAGAAAAAAGAGAAAGCTTAGTCACTATCCGTTCAAAGTAAAAACTCCCGTTGCTTATCCAAGAAAAGCAGCGGGAGTTTTTCGCTCATTTGATCGTGTAAGTATACGTATCGGTTTTGCCGGTTTTATCGACTGCCTTAATGGTTACGCTAGTCGCGTTTTTGGCAATAACCTCGATGTAAAAGGCTTTGTTCTCCGGGATCACTTCTTTCACGCGATCCCCGATGGTCACTTCTACCGATGTCACGTTATCCGCAGCCAGTTTGCCCGAGACCGTGTAAGCGTAGCGCGTCATGAATTTGGCTTTGGTTACCTTGAGCGACGAGCGGTCGATCAGGTCTGCGTTTGCGGCAAGGGAGACAGACAACGTTTCCGTATCGCCGTTTTTGGCAGTCGCTTCGATGGAGATCGATGTCGGCTTCGTGCCCTTGAGCGTGATGTCCTTGCTGAGAGAAAACGATTTGCTGCTGCTTTTGAACGTGGCCTTGTACGATTTGTCGCTGACTTTTACATAGATTTTGCTGATGTCAGCGGTTTTCGCTACCCCAGACACTTTCAGTTTATACGTATCGGCTTTGGAGGTTGACTGAAGCTCCGCGGTGATGGTTGTTTTGTCGAGAAGCACAGCGTTGGCTGCAAAGGCAGGCAAGATGCCAACCAGCATGACAGCCAGCATGGTGAAGATGAATAAAGCCGTTTTGGCAGGTTTGTGAAGCAAGGACATTCTATCAACTCCAAATATTTGGTAATTAGCAGTTTTTATTATAGGGGATGGGCGGGGATTTGGGAAGGTGGAGAGCGCACCGGATTGATAAACCGGATCTGGTTAAAGGTGTCGCACTTCGTACTACAATCCATCGTACAAAAAAAACCTGCTTCCGTTCGGTGGACGCAGGGCTACCTATTATTGCAATCTTTTGCACCTCATCAACACCGCTTTGCCCCTCGTGTAGCGTCATTTGTGACAGATGCGTCTCTTTTTCGGTACTGATGCTGTATGTGTAACATGGAGGTAATGTTAGTGCGGTTGCTGTTTCAGTTTTTCGATTTCTTCTACAGAAAGTCCCGTCAATTCAACGATCAAGGAAATATCCATTTCTTTAGCAATCATTTTTCTAGCCACTTCTGCTTTACCTTCTTCCTTTGCCCCCTCAATCATGCTTACTTCATCCTTCAACGCCTTTTCCCGCATTTCGTACAACCTGCGAGCCTCGGCATCCTGGCTCAAAAACTCCAGCACGTTAACCGCCTTACGAATCGTCGGTTCGCTCATCGCCAATTCCTCCAGTTTCGTTTCGCTATCGGCTTTCAGGAACAACAACCATTTTACCTGCAGGTCACTGGTTGCGATTCAAATTGAACCTCAGTTTAGTGAAGTTGCTGTTTCAGTTTATTGATTTCTTCTTGTGGCAGCTTGGTCAGCTTGGCAACACGTTCAGGGCTGTCACCTTCCGCAAGCATCTCTCTGGCGATTTCCAGAGCCTTTTGCCGCTCGCCTTCTGTTCGACCTTCCGCCCGGCCTTCTGCTCGCCCCTCTGCCCGACCTTCCGCCTTAGCTCCTTCAATCATGTTGAGTTCATCCTTGAGCGCCTTCTCCCGCATCTCATACAGTCTGCGGGCTTCGGCATCCTGGCTCAAAAACTCCAGCACATTGACAGCTTTACGTATCGTCGGTTCGCTCATCGCCAATTCCTCCAGTTTCGTCTCGCTTTCGGCTTTCAGGAACAACAACCATTTTACCTGCAGGTCACTGGTTGTGATTCCAAACTAAACCTCAGTTTAGTGAAGTTGCTGTTTCAGTTTATTTATTTCTTCTTGTGGCAGCTTGGTCAGCTTGGCAACACGCTCAGGACTGTCACCTTCTGCAAGCATCTCTCTGGCGATTTCCAGAGCTTTTTGCCGCTCGCCTTCTGTTCGCCCCTCTGCCCGACCTTCCGCCTTAGCTCCTTCAATCATGTTCAGTTCATCCTTGAGCGCCTTCTCTCGCATTTCATACAGCCTGCGGGCTTCGGCATCCTGGCTCAAAAACTCCAGCACATTGACAGCTTTACGTATCGTCGGTTCACTCATCGCTAGTTCCTCCAGTTTCGTTTCGCTATCGGCTTTCAGGAACAACAACCATTTTACCTGTAGGTCACTGGTTTCCTGATGCTCGAATCCAAGCTTCGGCAGCTCAAGAAAATGAATTTCCAGATTGTCAGTCAAGACAAAGTTCTCTGTATCTTCCCTCAGACGAAAAACACTGTGATAGCTCTTGGATGACAGGTAGGAGAAATCCATAATGCTGATCGTGATCGTCTTTTTGAGGTTCCGGTACGGTTCACCTTCTGAAAGTTGCCCTTCGAACATCTTCGCCCAGTAGTACAGCGAGCGTTTCTCTATGTCGTACTTGTTGTGCAGCTGTACTTCGATATTGATCTGTTCGCCTGTTTTCGTTTTCGCCCTTACATCGAGGATGGATGCTTTGTCTCCCACCTGATCTGCATTGATGTGCGGGTCAACCAGCATGATCTCCTTTAGCTGATTTCCTTCCTCTGGCTTTAACGTCGCGTTGAGGAAAGACAACAACAGATCCTTGTTTTCCTCGGTACCAAAAATCCGTTTGAACACGAAATCGACAATTGGATTCATCCGCTTGTTCACGCCATCACTCTCCCTTACCCGTTCGTTGTCTGTATTTCCATTATACCAAAGGAATGTTGTTCAGACACTTTCCACGCGAACCTTCTTTCAGGCTTACTCCAGTAAATAATGAGAGTAATGTTGGGAGTGCCACAACAGCAGCATATCCGACTTTTACGGGAAGTCGAAGGGTTCCATCCAAGAAATTGTGTGGCGGCAAAAAGCCCTGCATCCATTCGTTGGACACAGGACTTATTGTGATTCAAACTGAACCTCAGTTTAGTGAAGTTGCTGTTTCAGTTTATTTATTTCTTCCTGTGGCAGCTTGGTCAGCTTGGCAACACGTTCAGGACTGTCACCCTCTGCAAGCATCTCTCTGGCGATTTCCAGAGCTTTTTGCCGCTCGCCTTCTGTTCGACCTTCTGCCCGACCCTCTGCCCTACCTTCCGCCTTAGCTCCTTCAATCATGTTCAATTCATCCTTGAGCGCCTTCTCCCGCATTTCATACAGTCTACGGGCTTCGGCATCCTGGCTCAAAAACTCCAGCACATTGACAGCTTTACGTATCGTCGGTTCACTCATCGCTAGTTCCTCCAGTTTCGTTTCGCTATCGGCTTTCAGGAACAACAGCCATTTTACCTGCAGGTCACTGGTTTCCTGATGCTCGAATTCAAGCTTCGGCAGCTCAAGAAAATGAATTTCCAGATTGTCAGTCAAGACAAAGTTCTCTGTATCTTCCCTCAGACGAAAAACACTGTGATAGCTCTTGGATGGCAGGTAGCAGAAATCCATAATGCTGATCGTGATCGTCTTTTTGAGGTTCCGGTACGGTTCACCTTCTGAAAGTTGCCCCTCGAACATCTTCGCCCAGTAGTACAGGGAGCGTTTCTCTATGTCGTACTTGTTGTGCAGCTGTACTTCGATATTGATCTGTTCGCCTGTTTTCGTTTTCGCCCTTACATCGAGGATGGATGCTTTGTCTCCCACCTGATCTGCATTGATGTGCGGGTCAACCAGCATGATCTCCTTTAGCTGATTTCCTTCCTCTGGCTTTAACGTCGCGTTGAGGAAAGACAACAACAGATCTTTGTTTTCCTCGGTACCAAAAATCCGTTTGAACACGAAATCGACAATTGGATTCATCCGCTTGGCCACGCCATCACTCTCCCTTACCCGTTCATTGTCTGTACTTCCATTATACCAAAGGAATGTTGTTCAGACACTTTCCACGAGAACCTTCTTTCAGGCTTATTCCAGTAAATAATGAGAGTAATGTTGGGAGTGCCACAACAGCAGCATATCCGACTTTTACGGGAAGTCGAAGGGTTCCATCCAAGGAATTGTGTGGCGGCAAAAAGCCCTGCATCCATTCGTTGGACACAGGACTGATTTCAAACTGAACCTCAGTTTAGTGAAGTTGCTGGTTCAGTTTATTTATTTCTTCTTGTGGCAGCTTGGTCAGCTTGGCAACACGTTCAGGACTGTCACCTTCTGCAAGCATCTCTCTGGCAATTTCCAGAGCTTTTTGCCGCTCGCCTTCTGTTCGACCTTCTGCCCTACCTTCCGCCTTAGCTCCTTCAATCATGTTCAATTCATCCTTGAGCGCCTTCTCCCGCATTTCATACAGTCTGCGAGCTTCCGCATCCTGGCTCAAAAACTCCAGCACGTTAACCGCCTTACGAATCGTCGGCTCGCTCATCGCTAGTTCCTCCAGTTTCGTCTCGCTTTCAGCTTTCAGGAACAACAGCCATTTTATTTGGTAATTAGCAGTTTTTATTATAGGGGATGGGCGGGGATTCAGGAAGGTGGAAGGGATGTAGAAAATGGAAAAGGACCTGTTTCGTTGGGGAAAAGCATGTACAACAACTCCTTTTGGTTATTTTGAGAACACAAAATGGCCCTATATCCTTTGAATGGACGTAGGGCTTACTTTCAGCGATTTACTTTCGTGTAGTGTCAATGGTGGCGATTGCGTCACGCTCTGGCGGTACTTACGGAACATGACGGGTCGAGCTAGTGAAGTTTTTGTTTTAGTTTTTCGATTTCTCCTAAAGACAAGCCAGTTGCTTTGGCGATGGTGTCAACATCCACACCTAGTGTCAGAAGGTTTCGAGCTGTTTCTGCTTTTCCTTCTGCTTTTCCTTCTGCCAATCCTTCCTCCCGAGCCTTCATCTGTCGCAATTCAGCCTCTTTCGCAACCGACAGCTCATCCTGAATCGCTTTCTTCCGAGTCTCGTACTCCACCCATTTCTTGTCATCTCGGCTCAGATCTTCCCACTGATCAAACGCTTTCTTCATTACCGGATCTTTCATCGCAATCGCCTCCAATTCCCTACGAATGTCTCCCCGATCATCTGCCTCCAGCATCAGCAGCCATCTTTCCTTTTCATTCTTCTGGAGATTGACGGCTCGTTGCTCCCATAGCCTCACCAGTTTGCGCATCTCTACAAAATGGACTTCCATCACGTCAGTCAGGAGAAACTTCTCCTCGTTCTCGAACAGCCGAAACGTGGAATGATAGTTATCTGTCTCCTTGATTAAATCAAAATCAAGGATGTTGATCGTCACCGTCTTTTTCAGTTCGGGCCTCCGCATGCTCTGAGTTCAAGATGGTCAGTGAGGCAATTTGCTCATCCTTCGGCAGCTTGAGAACCGCGTTGAGGAGTGCTCGAAGAATCGGCTCGTTGCCTTCCGTGCCGAACAACTGTTTGAAAGCAAAGTCTACTTTCAAGTCCATGTACCTGGTCACACCATCACCCCATTTTCCCCGTACAACATTATTTACTTATTATTATACCACCGGAATGCTGTTCAGACACTTTCCTTGAGAACCTCCTTTCTGACATATTCCTATCGATAATATAGTATTGAAATTTGAATAAAAACGTATATTCCGTTATTAATGTCAGCGCCGGGATTTTTTTGACCCACCTGTGCGCTTGGCGTCGAATAGATTCCGGTTTTTAGTTTTTCTTTGAGTCGGTAGCTGTTCCCTCGGATGTTCACGACGTGGGAGTGATGTAATAAGCGATCCAGAATAGCTGTTGCAAGAACGGGATCACCCATGAGTTCGCCCCACTCACTGAAGCTCTTATTGCTAGTCAGAAGCATGCTTCCTTTCTCGTAGCGTACACAAACCAACTGAAAAAACAGGTTCGCGGCAAGTGGATCGAGGGGGAGGTAGCCCACCTCATCCACGATGAGGATGCGTGGACGGAGATATACCCTCAATCGCTTATCCAGGCGATTCTCTTCGTAAGCTTTCCGCAAATCGCCCACGAGCTGTGCGAGTGAGACAAAATAGACAGGTAATCCTTGTCCAATGGCCTCCATGGCAATGGCAACCGCTAAATGCGTTTTGCCCACGCCAGGAGGACCGAGAAACAGCACATTTTCTTGCCTCCCAACGAACGTCAGCGCCTTCAATTCACGTATCAGTCGCTCATCAATTCCCGGTTAAAAGGAGAAGTCAAACTCGTTTAGCGTGCGCCGATAAGACAGGTGGGACAGCTTCATGCGAACTTCAACGTGTTATGCAGCAGTTTCCAGCCGTTTCTTCTGTCAGAGGGGTTCCAAAAAACCTGACCTCCTAATGATTTTTTCGGTACACTTTACGCTACTTTCAGTCGTTTTCTTGTTCAGGGTATCTTGGCTGATCGGAATGGATTATCCAATTGAACGTAAAAAGGCTCAGCCAACTGACTGACCCATCCGAGAGCTGCTTGAATCTCTCCCGGCCCCTCATCTTCCCACACATCCTCCCAGACCAAATCAACGGTTCCTGTCTCTTGCGGGAGGTTTACGTAGATATCAATGCCATTGACCAGACCTGACTGCTTCCTTTTCAAAACCATTCTTACAATGTGTGTTGGCAAACCTACTTCCCCGTAAGACCGCCTACTCTCGTCGTCTTCCTTGTAAGAAAGCATTGGAGAACTTTTTTCAATATCAGCAAACGATTGAACAGAAAAAGCCAAGATCCACAGATCCTGATACGAATCTTCGCCTGCCTTCATCGTAGTCCCTAATTTCATCATGTTCAAGAGCAGCTTGTTAGTTAGATTCATTGGATGCCTCCCCGTATATATTTTCCTTTTCCCCCTGAAACGCAAAGATGCCCCGCAGCCATTTGATGTACGCAGGGCGGTGTTACTCACTACTTCCAGACATGAACTTCCGAAAGGCATGACACATCTCGACCTCATCGTTACTCCATGCCTGACGGACATTCTCAGGGTCAAGGATGCGGTAGTGCTCGGTGATGATGTTCTTTTGAAGTTTCCAGCCATTTCTCCTGTCCAATGTGTCCCAGAAAAAGCTGTCTCCTATTGTTTTGGTGGGTAGGGTCGGGAAAAGCATGTACACCCACTCCTTTGACTATTTTTGAAAGCAAAAATGCCCTGCATCCATTGATTGGAGACAGGGCCGTTTGTGATTCTAGTTGAGCTTTAGTTAGTGAAGCTGCTTTTTCAGTTTCTCGATTTCTTCTAAGGGAAGTTTGGTTAGTTTGGCAACTCGTGCTGCACTGTCGCCTTCAGCAAGCATCTCTCTAGCGATTTCCATTGCTTTCTCTTCCTTTGCTCCTTGGATCATGTTAGCCTCATCTTTCAACGCTTTCTCCCGCATTTCGTACAGCCTGCGAGCCTCGGCATCCTGATTCAAAAACTCAAGCACATTGACCGCCTTACGAATCGTCGGTTCGCTCATCGCCAATTCCTCCAGTTTTGCTTCGCTTTCAGCTTTCAGGAACAACAGCCACTTCACCAGCAGATCACTGGTTTCCTGATGCTCGAATCCAAGCTTCGGCAGCTCAAGAAAATGAATTTCCAGATTGTCAGTCAAGACAAAGTTCTCTGTATCTTCCCTCAGACGAAAAACACTGTGATAGCTCTTGGATGGCAGATAGGAGAAATCCATAATGCTGATCGTGATCGTCTTTTTGAGGTTCCGGTATGGTTCACCTTCTGATAGTTGCCCTTCGAACATCTTCGCCCAGTAGTACAGGGAGCGTTTCTCTATGTCGTACTTGTTGTGCAGCTGTACTTCGATGTTGATCTGTTCGCCGGTTTTCGTTTTCGCCCTTACATCGAGGATGGATGCTTTGTCTCCCACCTGATCTGCGTTGATGTGCGGGTCAACCAGCATGATCTCCTTTAGCTGATTTCCTTCCTCTGGCTTTAACGTCGCGTTGAGGAAAGACAACAACAGATCTTTGTTTTCCTCGGTGCCAAAAATCCGTTTGAACACGAAATCGACAATTGGATTCATCCGCTTGGCCACGCCATCACTCTCCCTTACCCGTTCGTGGTCTGTACTTCCATTATACCACCGGAATGCTGTTCAGACACTTTCCACGAGAACCTCCTTTCCTGGCTCAAAAACTCCAGCACATTAACCGCCTTGCGAATCGTCGGTTCGCTCATCGCCAATTCCTCCAGTTTCGTTTCGCTCTCGGCTCTCGGGAACAACAACTATTTTCTTTGGTAATTAACAGTTTTTATGATGGGGGTGGGCAGGGATTGGGGAAGGTGGAGGGGATGTAGCACATGGAAAAGAGCCTGTTTCCAACAAAACAGGCTCTTTTTGCAAATCTAGCTTTTATTAGTTACCCGACGATACAATCACAGTTTTTGCACCACTGAAGCAATAAGCATTATCCTCGGTGTCCAATGTCAGTACAAATGGAACGTATTGCACGTCAGTTTCCAGAGCGTTTCCATCTACCGTTTTTGTAAGAGATGTACCAATCGCAGTCGCTACCCCATCGTCACTTGGGGTCATCTCGACTTTCTTCACCTTGCCATCACTAATTAATGTTTCCAGTCTCTGCTCATACGTATCCCCGCTGACATTATCGAGAGCATTGTATACTCCTCTATAATTTTGGTTAGCAGGAAGGAATCCAATATAGTATGCCGCGATGCCGAGGGCGGTATCATTGTTTACCTGATCAAATCCAAATTCAACGTCCTCAAGTTGACCCGCAACGTTCACGTAAGGATTGGTTGCCCCACTAACAAAACGATCTTTCACGGGAATATTCGATTGCTGGCCATTCGTATTCCCGGCGGCATCTGCCACCAAACCGCCAGCGATCTCCATATCGTTGGTCGTGTAGTTATCTGCTACTGCTGCAATCCCCAGACGAATATACGCAGGATAGTCCGACACCGCTGCCGCGCTATTCACCGTCAAACCGGTCCCGTTAATACCTCCTGCCAGGTTTGGCCAGTTGTAACCAGGTGCGACGCCGATTGGTTCACTGAATCGAACAAACATGGTTGTTGCGCTTCCAGTATACCCATATACCACAACGGGTGCCGCTTTATCCGTCTCTGCCAGGTCAGCAGTCGCTACAGCTCCCAACGGCGTACCCACGATGTCCGTAATCGAGTTCGCATCGACTCCCGATACCGTAATGTCACCCGCAACCGCGCTTGTTCCTTCAACCCCTGCTTTCACTGCAATCGTAACATATTCGTCGTTCGCTACTCGCGGATCAATTTCATTCGCGACGGTAAAGCTCGACCCGCTTTGGCCTGCACTTGTCACCGCATCCACAATATCAGCTGCGGTATCGCCAATCTTGATTTTTCCACTTGCGATCGCCGCTCTGACAGTCGAATCTTTCACAGCATGGTTGAATTTCAAGACTACCTCATCAATGTTCCCATCCTGTCCTGCATGTGCAGAGGCTCCGTCTCCATTGGAGAGAGCTTGATTCCGCACATCAAACAAGTAAGCATCCACAACCGTCAAAGGTCCTAAATTGCTATTCTCGCCTTATACCGCTTGAATTTCGGCTTTCGAGTCGAGCCTACACCGTACGGGCGCCTTTCAGCGCATACGGCGTTCCGTCAATGGTAGAATTCTTGTCCTCCGTTCATGATGTATCTTATTTCCCCAATACGATCATACTACCGAGGCACTAAACAAATACTGAACAATCGTTTTTTTGTGGAACCTTTCTCAAAAAAAACCCGCAATACATGGTCGCAGGCTGAAGCAGAGCTTTCCAACTATGGAGTTCGTTCCAACTATAACTCGCTTTGCGTAGGAATATTTCGCGTAACCGTGATCGTCGGCGCATCTTGAGTCGGGTTCTTCAGTTCCAAACGAACCTCGTACATCGTGCCCAACGTTAATCCGGTAAACTCATAAGAAGTAGCGTTGCTTCCGATCCTCCCCTGATCAACATCATCCAAATAGACATGGACGTCCTGGTACCCGGCAGAATTACTCCACGAGATGGACATCCGATCTAACGTAGAGGTCGGGGCCAAATCCATGACAGGCAACCGGACTCTCACACTCTCGCCTTTGTTCGGCTCCTTACTGGTAAGGTAGACATCCGTTACACTGCCAAAACCATTTGTGACCGTGATCGAGACAGGCCCTACGGCACTTCCTTGGGTAGCGGTAGCAATGATGTTTCCGTTTGTTGGTGCATCGTAAACATTTATAACAGCATTGGCAGGGACGTTTGCGATGTCCAGGGTATCATCGCCAGCAGCATTGTCTGTAATCGCAATCGATGCTTTGGTTGGTGCTGAACTGCTATTCCTGCCTAATCTGCAATTTCCTCCGACAGAGCATCGAGATTTTGGCAGGTCTACACCGTGCGGGCGACTTTCATCGCACACGGCGTGCCATCAATTGTAGAAACATTTCCTATTTCCCCAACCCCAGTATATCACAAATGGAGAATGCTTATAGTTTCAGCATTTTTAGCAATTCGGCACCTGACGTTTACAAGAAACCAATTTTCAAACTTCTATATCTACGACAAAAAAGCCTACCCCGACAAGGCAGACCCATCAAATGATATACCATTTCCATCCTCATACTAGTAAACTTTCTCGGAAACACGTAACACTTTTTTCCCAATAACAAGATGGGCTAAGCGTTTTCTAACAAAGTCGGACATCGCGATATTTTCTCGATCAATCGAAAACATAGCGTACGCGAATCCTCCCTCTGAAGCCCTTTTTAAGCCTATCCCCAGAAGGCTGATTCCTCTTCCCAATTGCCGATATTGCTGACGAACAAATAAAACTTTGTAATAAATCATGTTTCGCGCAACTCGCTGTGCAATTAACCATCCAATAATATTTTCCTTGTACCGAAGAAGCAAACTAAAATGTGGATCGTTCTTATCCTCTTCAAAAAAGGGGCACAGATCAGCAGGATACCAATTCTCTTTTCCATTCTGGATAACCTGACGTTCCTCAACAGAAAGCTCTTCCCAGGGAGAAACCGAAAAACCGGACGGCAAGCGGATGGAAGGAATCCAGTTACAATCTTCCAAATGTTCTCCAGAAAGTGTATACATTTCTACTTTTGATGTAAAGGGAGACCAGCCATTTTGCAAAAAAACAGACTCACTATCAAATTCATTTCCCGCTGATCCGGAAGGGGAAACAAGCACTTTCAAGTATTCCATTTTTATTTGATTATGCCCACGTGACAACAAAGCATGTTCTATCTGATCGAGGAGCCGCTGCTCAAGCCCCCGATTCCGATGTTCCTCTACAACATGTAAACATAAAATGGTTGGCCCCCTGCCAGAGGAGCCAACGGCAGCAACTACCAGACCCACAGGTTCATCATGAAATTCGATACCAAAACCAATCCAGTGAGCATCCGGTTTTTGAATGTACACTTTCGCTTTTCCAGAAGCAAGAGTGATGAATTTCTTTACGGTAAGCTCCGTAATCGTTAGTAATTCATACAATGCAAACACCCTGTTCCCTGAGTGATCTTTAAAGAAAGAAAGAAAGGGATTCTTAAACAGAATCCCCTAAAACATAAAAATGTTCAACACCGCATACTTAGTTAAACTGAAATTGTTTACATGAACTCGAATGAGTCAGTGTCGGGATTATACATGACATTCATTGAATCAACATCGCTATCCACAGGCACATGTTCGGTCATTCCCTGTTTGCTTTTCTTGGCTACTCTTCGTTTATCAAAGATTTTCGCCAAGCCTACACCGTGCGGGCGACTTTCATCGCACACGGCGTGCCATCAATTGTAGTAATCCTCTGTAACCTTTAAAATCAGTTCACTAACTCCTTATTTCCCCAACTTCATGATACCAACCCATACTAAACAAATTCTGAACGGTCAGCATTCAATTGTTCACACAAAAACGGTAGCCAACGAGACATTCATCTACATTGACTACCGTTTTCCATGTTAGACTTACTTTTTGGGGAAATAAGTCATGTGATTGAGATTCTACAACTGACTGGGTCCCTTCGCTCCCGCAAGTTTTCTCCTCCCTGCCTGTGTTACCACTACAGGTTCAAACGGCATGCGATCTACACTACTACGAACCCGCCGCCATCCTACCGGCCTCACTGGCGCTAACCCGCCTCTTCCGGCAAGACTTCAAACGTTCCACCTTGTCTATCCCTTTTTTTTGCAAGACCTTAGGTCCCCACTTTACAACCGGAGAAAAGCAGGTTTAACAGCCTGAATTGTGCCTGCTTCGTCTGTACCATTACGGGTACATCGACTGTTGCCAAACCCCTAGCATCTTACCTGGCAACAGCTATCTTCGATTGGGTCAACATGGATTCGTCGCCTGACCATAGTCTGCTTTTAAGGAGCCCCGCCTTGCATTTCAGCAAGTACGACTTCACCTGACTTCACACGCCATGTCTGGTTAGGACAAAAAGGTGGGCAGGAGGATTAGGCTCGTAAGTTATGGGCTGTTCTCACGGATTGGAATTTCACCAATCTTCTGAACAAGGTAGTTAGAGAGATCCCCAACCAAACTGGTTGGGGGATTCTCCACTTCTTTTACTCAATTGAGTTTAGGAAGTAACGTTTCGTAGTTTTATTAAGGGGCAGTAGGTGCACCAACGATTACTTTAAGTGTAGAAGTTTTACCTTCTTTTACAACAGTAACATTAAAGGAGTCGCCAGCTTCTGCGCCAGTAATTGCTGCATTTGCTGCGTCACCATTAGTGAGTGTAAGATCAGCAAGGCCACCGTCAACCATTGGTTTAGCATCTTTTGCACCAGTAAATGTGATGTATACTCCAGGTGCAATAACGGAACCATCACTGAAGGCTACTGTTTCACCGTAGCTATCAGTACCTTCGAAAGCTTCAACCAATGTAGCTGCAGTCAGATGGTTTGCTGCAATGGATGCAACGCCACCGGATACAGAAACATCTTCTGTCGATACAGACGAAATGCTCACCAAGGAAGGAGCTTTCTTCGTTACAGTTACGTTTTTGGTGATTTCAACAGGTCCATTTGCAGTGTCAACAATGATTGTAAGAACTACAACTTTTTCTGTTTGGTTTGTATCGAAAACGACTTTATTAGCATCTAATTTTCCAGTTGAAGGATCATAAGTAACCTTGCTGTCAGAAGATACTACAGTAACTTTCGAGGAAGGAACAGCAACTTTTGTACCATCTTGTTTTTTACCGTAAACTTTCAGGTCAACTTGGTAGCCAGTGTTTTGATCATCATAAATTGTTGCAACATCATCCGCGACATATTGTGTAACATCAGCACCATCAACAACAGAAACATTGAATTCGATCTCGCTACCAGCTACAGGTACATCGCCGGCTTTCTTAACGATAGATACTTTAAACTTCTCAGTACCTTTCTTAGCCGCAGCAAGTGTCAAAACATCCGTTGTGTTAGTGATCTTAGTAGCACTAAGTGTTACTGTATCAGCAGTACCGTCAGACGCTTCAACATTGAGATAGTAAGTGCCGAAGAAATTAGAATCCAATTTCACTGCTCGACCATATTGGTCAACTACTTCAAAATTCTTCGCAGCAACTTTTACATTCGCACCAACTGCCAAAGAATTAGTAATATCTTTCGCTTTGGAAACAACGGAAGCAGTTGCAGAAGCTTTAACATCTACAAAAATTGTAGATTGTTTTCCGTTCGCAGTGGAAGCGGAAATCAGATATTTACCAGCAGTTGTTGGTGCCGTGTATTTAAGAACAGCTTTCTTATTTACATAATCGTTCTCAAACTTAATGGAACCGTTTGGAGCTACAAAGTTGATTTTTCCATCCAAATCAGCGAAAGAAGTAATTGCAGTGCCGTATTGGTCAGCAGCAGTGAAAGGAATCTCTACTGTTTCACCAGCAGCAACAAGTACTTGTGGAGCGCTAATTGTGAACGTATCAACAGCAGCGACATCCTTAACGGTAACATCATACTTAAACTGTTTACCAGTTACCTTGGAGATCATACGGATAGAAGTTGTACCAGCGATGTTTGTTGGAGTTGGTTTATTAAGTGCAACAACCAACTTACCCTCATTATCGCCAGTTCCATCTGCAACAGGAGTTGCATTCAAACCAGCAACCAAAGGATTGCTCGATGTAACAACCATTTCGTTGTTAAAAGCAGCAGCCTTTACAGGGTTACCGTATTGGTCTTTCGCTTCAAATACAACAGCAAAATCACTTACGTTAGAAGTATCAATTTGCTTTTTGTCAGCATTGTAGAGTGCAAAGTTGGTTGCATCTCCGATTGTTGCTGCATCACCGATAGTAATATCTTTTTGCAGAACCAATCCGGATTCAGCATCAACAGCTGTAATCTTAAATTTGTCACCAGACTTCGCTTGAGCTTTAAGCGAAATGATACCTTTAGATTTGTCAATAGCTGTTTGTTGAACACCAAGTGGGTAGTTCCAGCTAATGTTATCATCCAGGAGAGACTTCGTAATCTCTTCGTTATACTGGTTGTAGGCTTTGTAGTTTACGTCAAAAGTGCTACCAGTTGTTGGATTATACGAAGTTAAAACTGCAACATCGCTCAACTCAACTTTAGCAAGTTTCTCGTCCTCTACAGATACTGTTTTTGTTACCGCATCAGTAGTGAGTCCAGAAACTGTAACAGCGTAGTCACCTTTAGTAAGCTTAGTCGAGAGTGAAAGTGTAGCGGATTTTTTGTCATCTGCAAATTTCACTTCGGAAAGGTTAAGTGTTACATTGTCTTTTTTAATAGCAAACTGAGCTTTTGTTGTATCAACAGCGTTGTTGAATTCAACTTTGAAAGACTTAGTGGAAACCGCAGTTACACTATTAACCTGTAACTCAGTAGCAGCAACAGTAAACTTGCTACCTTTTTGAACATCGCCATCTTCATCATCGTTGCTTGCAACTACTTCATAAGTGTAATCGCCAGCAGCCAGATCAGCGAATTCAGCTGTGAATTTGTCGCTTACTACGTCTACAGTTTTAGTGGCAACGTCTTTGTTGTCTTTGTCAACAATTGTTACTTCAACTTTTTTCGCGTTTTTAGTAGTACCGGTGATGGTTACTTTGTTACCATCTACTGCTGCATTCAGATCAGCAGCAACAGGGCCATCTGCTGGCTCAGGTTGTACTACAGAACCTTCTTTACCGTCTTGGTCAACGGATTTGAAGTTGTCATGCAAGGAATCGCCAAACACTGCTTCCAGGTCGTCGGTAAGTGCATCTTCGCCATCAGCCAACAGGTCATCAAGCGTAGCTGCATTACCTTCGTCATCCACGTAAACAACTTGATCAAGACCAACTTTGTTAGCTTCGTCTTCGATTTTGGAGCTGTTTTTCGAGGAGAAGAAAGAATCCAGAGAATAATAATGTTTAACGTCGCCGCCAATGTAGAAACCTTGCTCTGCTGCGAATGCAGAAGAAGCCATGCTAGCTACAACAGCTGTAGACAAGACAGACAGTGCCAACTTCTTGTTTTTCACGTACTACCCCTCCAACTAAATGTTTGATAGGACTCTTTTTATTAAACTCGGACTGCCGTGATGCGAATTTCTTGGTTGTATGTGTTGCAGTCCAATTGGGTAAACTGTGTAGTGATCGACCTGTTCTCTTATGTAGGCAATCAGAGGGTACGAGACCCTCTGACTACCGATCTATCAAAGTCCCAAGTCAATCTGTTCTCTTCACCTAGGTGAGGAGCACCCTTCTAACATTAATTAGAAGTTCTTTTTCGTTTCAGTTACTTTGCCGTCTTTGTCAGTTACGATCAAAGTGTAGGAAGTAACATCGCCGAACACCAATTTTTTGCCAGTGTCGAAGGAACCATCAGCATTGATTTCTACATCGTAAGTTTTGGTTCCGATTTTCACTTGCAGCGACTTAACTTTAGTAGTGTCAACCGCACCTTTTGCACCAGCAACTTGGTATGCTTTCACACCTGCTTGGTTGTAAACGGTTGGAGTTACTTTGCTGAAGTCAACCAGGTCAGTTGAAGGTTCTGGCGTAGCTTTGCTACCCAAGAATGCTTTCATATCCCAATCGTTTTCATCAACTTCGTCTTGATCAGTTACAACAATGACGTAGTCGAGGTTGCTACCGTCGTCGTCAGTGTCGATCAGAACAACGTAATCGTCTTCGTTTACGCTAGTGATGTCTTCAAAATCAGTGTTGAAGAATGCAGTACTAGCTGTTGTAAACAGAGTATCTGTTTGTGGTTTCCCTTTTTCATCCAGGTATTCGAAAGTGATTTTCTTGCCGTCAACTTTCGTTACTTTACCTGTGCGGATGTCATCCAGGTCAGCAGCATCTGGGTTGCTGAGCACTTTCACTTGGGAAGCATCGTCATCGAAGTTACCGTCAACGATTTTCACAGCGTCTTTGATAACAACTTCGTTGTCACCGTTCAGACCGTATTCAATGAAGTCCCAACGGTTGAAACGTTTTTGAGCGTCTTTCACGCTACCGTCGAGTTTGTACGTTACTTCTTTCAGTTCGCCGTTTTCACGAGTCAACAGAACTACTGCGTCATCGCCACCGGAAACTGTGAATGTTTTTACATAGCCGTATTCGTTGTTATCGGATACGGAACCACCAGCAACTACGAACACATATTCGAGTTCGTTGTCATCAGTTGTGTAGTAAACGGTTTTCTTGTTATCTTTCGCAACAGCTTTGAACTTAGCCAGACGTGGGTCTTTCAGTTCATGGCGGTTGTTACCGGAAGTTTTCACTTCACCAGTCATGTCGAATACAACAGTGCTGTCAGTTACATCGTAAGAATGTTTTTTGCCATTCTCGTCTTTAACGTTCAGTACCAAGTCGTCTTCGTCAGCTGCGTCGTCCCATGCTTGACCGGACAATTCATTTACTACTACGTCATCCAGAACTTTAACCTTGTCAACATCGCCTTTGGAGTTCAAAGTGATTTCAACCAGGTGCAAGCTGCCTTTGGATTTGTTAGCATCGACAGTTACCAGGTTTTTCATGATCTCTGCATCTGTCAATTCTTCACCGTTTTTGGACCATTCGATGTCTTCAGCGTCAACGCTAACTGTTTGTTTTGTACCTTTTTCAGTGTACGCTACAAACGTGTATTTGTCGGTGCTGTTGTCGTAAGCAACGTCTTTTGTAACGATTGCTTTGAAGCGACGGTCGTTAACGTTGTCTTTGGTTTCGATGTGACGGATGCGTCCATCTGCACCCAGGTAAACTTTAACAGCTACGCCATCCAGGTCGCGCAGTTTGTCACGCAGGTCAGCGTCAGTTGGTTTTTTGATGTCTTTGCCAGCGTTGTCAGTGTAGCTTACGCCGCTACGGATACGGTATGTTTTGTCACCGATAACCAGACGGTTGTCGCCATCTTTACGAGCGTCAACTTTGTCAACTTTACCTTCAACAACTTGGCGAGTAGCCATGATGATGTACTTGTCTTTTTTACCTTCTGGATAGTATACGCTGTATACGTCCATTGGTTGGAGATCAGCCAATTTCTTCAGTTCACCGTTGATGTAAACCAAGAAATCTTTGCCTTCTTCCTTGTCTTTCAGATCGAAGGAGCCATCTTCCAGGTTAGTGATTTTTTGTTTTGTAGCGTCGATTTTCTCGATCACTTCAGAACCGTATTTCACGCCAGTGTTTGCTTGGTCAGCAGTAGCATCGTCAAATACGTTGATGTAAGAAATGTCGCCATCGGAGTTGAGAACCACTTTCGCGGAAGCAGCAACTTTACCGTTGATGTCAGCGATCGCTTTCAAGCCTTCTTCTGCGCGGCTGTATGTTTTGAAGTTGTAAACAACTTTAACGTCAATGTTACCTTTGTCGTTTTTCGCCAAAGAGTAAGTTTTGTCGTTGTCGAATTTCAACTCGACGTCATCGAGGTTGTCTTTCGAGATGTTTTTTCCGTCATTTTGGATTTTGCTTTTCAGATAGACGGTGTCAGTACGCAGGTTCAGTACATCTTCGTCATCGGAGTTTTCCATCCAAACAACATAATCTTCACGGTCGTCTTTTACCCACACTTGTACGTGTTGACCAACGAAACCGTTAACGTTGATGCCGTCAGCTACTTTGTAAGTACCTTTCAAAGCGGAACCTGTGAAGGAAACTTCGTTTGCTTTCAGCGTGCCCAGACCCATTACTGGTACGTTGCTAACGAATGGCAAGTCTTGGGACTTGTTGCCGTTTTTGTTAGCCCAGTCTTGGTCGTATACGTCTACGTTCAGGTACTCGGACAACAGTGTTTTCTTTTGGTTGCCGTTTTTACCATCGTAGATTTCGAAACGAACGTCTGTACCATACTCAACTTGTTTCATCAAACCTACGTTCAAGGAGTTGTCGAGCATGATGAATACATCACCGCGAGTAGCTGGTTTGTCCGGAGTAACTTTAACACCTTTGGAGATACCCAGCTCGGAAGCTTTCGCGATGTAGTTGTTTGGCCATACGCCTTTAACAGCTGGATCGTAACCGAGGGAACGGATGATCATAGCAACTGCTTCAGCATACGTTACGTTGTTGCCAGCTTTGAAAGTTTGGTCAGTGTAACCTTTAACGATTTCTTGACCGGACGCTACGTTTACATAACCGGAGAACCAGTCAGAAGGTTTCACGTCAGTGAAGTTGGATTGGAATTGAGCCAGTTTAGCGCCTTCTTCCAAACCGCGAGCGCGTACTACCAGAGTAGCGAACTCAGCGCGAGTGATGCTGCGGTCTGTACCGTAGTCACCGTTGCCATAACCTTGGATCAGACCCAAAGCGGACAGACGTTTAACGGTCTTCTGGAGACCTGGATCCATTTGTGGAGCTTGAGTAGCTTCTTCAGCGCCTACTACCATAGGTGCTACAGTAAGAGCGAGGGCACTTGCCAATACGCTATTAACAACCTTTTTCATAACCTTACATTCTCCTCCTCTAGTATAATCAGATTGTTCTTGGGGAAACATTCTCTTTACTTTATCTTTCTTATTAACGCCCGAATCCTGCAAGCGCGTTTCACCTCCTTTCGCAGGATCGCAATTTGTAAATGATTAGAAATATTTAGCGTTTTTTGTTAGATCGAAAATGGGACATTCATTAGTGTAACATAGTTACTAGACTACGTGAATCATTTCTTGCACAATTCCCCGAATTACTTTGACATTCTATTAAACGCCTCAGGTTTCAAAAAGTTGCGGTGCAAACCAAAGTTTTTTTTAATTATTTTCTCATGACTTTCTAATCACCGCTACAACTTGTATTATATTGAACACCCTAGCGAAAGTCACCCGCAACCTTTTTCCAGTAAACTATTTTTCGACATTACTCGCCAATCGATGTCTGGTAATTCATCGCGGCCAGATGGTACTGATGCAGCGCATCCTGGTACTGGTTCTCTTTTGTCGTCAATTCCTCTTCCGCCTGGATCACTTCCAGGGTAGTAGCAAGTCCGTTCTCGAAGCGCAAGTTGGTCAAGCGGTAGCTTTCTGCAGCCGATTCCTTGGCTTTTTGGTTGAACTCTACAGCTTTTTTCGCTGCGTTCAGGTTAAAGTAATTTTGCGTTACTTCCATTGTAATTTTGGTTTTTTGGTCTTCCAAAGCGAGTTTGGCTTTTTCGATGTCATTTTTGGCAATTTGTCCGGAATAGGTGGAAGCAGCCGAGTATTTGGCGATCAGATCGTAGTTGAGTTGCGCTACGTCTACGTCACCTTGGCGCTGTGCCATTTCTACACGGTCTTTGATCGCTTTGGCTGTCGCCTGATCAAGCGGCAATTCGCTTACAGTCCCGATTTTGTCTTTATCGGTGAGTACCCACTGCTTGCTCAAATCAACACCCATCGTTTGGTTCAAGGTCAAGCGTGCCACTTCAACCGCATTCTCGGCGGAAACCAATGCTGCCTGTGCGCCCGATACGCCCATTTCTGCCTGCAATACATCTGTTTTCGCGCGGGTTCCAACTGCAACGGATGCATTGGCTACTTTCAGCTGCGTTTGCGCGCGGGTCAAGCTTTGCTTTTTCAACTCGAGCTGGGATTGTGCATTCACCAGATCGTAGTAGGCTTTTTGCACGCTCAGCTTGATTTTGCTTTCTGTCGCTGTATAGGACAGTGCATTCAGCTTTTTCGCGAGCTGGGATTTGGCATCGCTCACGTATTTGTTTTGCGCGGTGCCAACGGAATCGATGAAGTCGACTTTGATCGCATTCGTGGACTCATGCACCAGGCGTGCGTTGATGTCTGCCGTATCAATATCGATCCGCAGCGATTTCAGCGTTGTGTTGGTCGCGAGCGCCTGGTCCATCGCCGATTGGATCGACAGTTGCTCGGCTGCTGCCGGCGATTGAGTCGCTGGTTTTGTTGCTGGCGTTGCCGCAGGTGTTGTTGCCGGTGTGTTAGCCGCTACTTCTTTTGGAGCTTTTGTTGTTGCAGACGGTGTTGTTGCTGGTGTAGCAGCTGGTGTTGCTGCCGGTTTTGCCGCCGTGTCGGTTGTTGCTTTTTGCTCCGTGCTTGCAAACGGATTGCTCGCGGTCGTTTGCTGTGCGTCTTTAGCAGACGATTTATCACTATCCGCTTGGGCAACTCCTACGGACGTTAACATGACAGCTGCCAGCGTCAGAGCCATCCAGCCTTTTTTCGAATATGGGTAATTCATGAATTGTCACTCCTTTATTGGTCAAAAAAATTCTTTGCTTTATATCCTCTTCCACTATAGCACATGTTCCGGAAATTGTTCATTCATTTAAGCATTTTCCACAATTTCTACACCGTTGCCATCGCAATGGTTTTTTGGCTATCCTTATAGCATGAGGTGATTGCATGTTAGATCAATATAAAACCGTGGCCGGTTACGGCGAAGACGAGATCGTCATCGAACGTTCCCGGTTCATCGGGTATGCGCAACGGGCGACAACGGAAGAAGAAGCCGTCGCCTTCATCAACATGATCAAAAAGAAGCACTGGGACGCGACGCACAACTGCTCTGCGTTCGTGATCGGTGAAAATGATCAGATCCAACGGTCAAGCGACGATGGCGAGCCAAGCGGCACGGCGGGCAAGCCGATCCTCGAATGCATCAAAAAGAACGGCCTGAAGGATACGGTCGTCGTCGTTACTCGTTATTTTGGCGGAATCAAGCTGGGCGCCGGCGGCCTTGTTCGCGCTTATACAGCGGGAACCGTCACCGGCTTGCAAGCGGCAGGCATCGTCGCCCACCTCCTTCATCAGGAAATATCGGTCACTGTCGATTATCATTGGTGGGGAAAAGTCGAAAATGAATTGCGTCTTCTGAACAGCCGGGTGGCCGATACTATTTATACGGATAAAGTCACGGTTTTGATTCACGTGCTGCATGGGGAAGAGGACGCTTTCGTTTTGCGCATGACCGATCTCACCAATGGACAAGCCGAGATCAGCCGTGGCGAGAAGCTGTATATCGAGGTGCCGATCGATGCTGTAGGCGACACCGACGCGGAAGATTAAACGAGCATGCCAACAGTATCTCTTCTATATTATATAGAAGAAACAAACAAATCCCTTTTCCTCAAGAGCTTGTCCTCTTGGAGAAAAGGGATTCATGTTTTAGTGGCTGCGACGGCCCGCGTATTTCAGTTTGATACGGCGGAACGCATTGATGACGGGACGGTGCTTGCGGCTGACCAGCCCCACGACTTCCGTCGCCATATGGATGATGAAGAGCAGCAGCGCCATAATAATGATGGAAATCCACAATGCTGCTTTGGTCAACACGATCGCAGTTGTCCCAAAAAAGATGCTGATCGCGTAAATCACCAGGACGCTTGCGCGATGGGACAGGCCCATCTTGAGCAGACAGTGGTGCAAATGCCCTTTGTCCGGTGCGGAAATCGGCTTTTTGTTGACGATTCTGCGCACGATCGCAAAGAACGTATCCCACAGCGGCACACCCAGCACGACAATCGGGATGATGAAGGAAACAAACAGCGCTTCCTTAAAGCCCATGATCGACAGTGCCGCCAGGTTGAAGCCGAGGAACAAGGAACCGGTGTCGCCCATGAAGATGCGAGCCGGGTGGAAGTTGAAGAACAAGAATCCGAGAATCGCACCCAAGAGCACGAAGCAGTATGTGGCAACGACCGGGTCCGGCTGTTCTTTTATCAATGCCATCACGGCCATCGTCGCTGTCGCGATCGCAGAAACCCCAGCGGACAGACCGTCCAGTCCGTCGATCAGGTTCACCGCATTGGTCACCCCAACGATCCAGAGCATCGTGATTGGTATCGCGAGCAAAATCATCCAGCCGCTCGAAAAGTCGATGGTCGCTCCGCCGAATGGAAGATTGACGACCCCGATCTTGAGACCGAACGGAATGACGACAATGATCGTGCCGATCAGCTGACCCAGCATCTTGAGCTTGGGCGAAAGCTGGAATTTGTCATCGAGCATTCCGACAATCAGGATGATGGAGCCGCCGATGAAGATCCCGATCATCTCCTTGGTCAGCGGAACAAACAGAAAGAATGCAACCACATACCCCAGGTAAATCCCCAGGCCCCCCATACGCGGCATAATCCGTGTATGCACCTTACGTTGGTCAGGCGCATCCACGGCTCCGATTTTGACAGCAAACTTTTTCACATAGGGTGTAGCCAATAAAGCGACAAGCAGCGAGGTCAAGAGTCCGAAGACATAGCTAGACATCGTAAAAGATCTCCTCTCTCATTTGAGAAAAACTTTTTTTCTTACGCACACGTCAAATCATTATCTTAACCTGAAATTATCGTTTTCCCCATTTTTCCATCAGAACCGCGCCAACAAAACGCGGAATGGCCAGCTGTCGTTTCCAGCGAGATGGCTGCCTGAGCAGACGGTACAGCCATTCGAGGTGCAGCTTTTGCCACAAGACAGGCGCGCGTTTGACCGTACCTGCCAATACATCAAAAACACCGCCGATTCCGATGACGATTGGCGTGTTTAGCTGGGACCAATGCTTCGCAATCCAGAGTTCCTGTCTGGGAACGCCCATTGCGACAAATAATAAGTCTGGCGATGCTGCGTTGATTTCGTTTATCAAAAGCTGTTCTTCGTCCGCGGAAAAATATCCGTCGCGACGACCCACGATTTTGGCCCCCGGGAAGTCTTTCTCCAATCGGGCTGCCGCCATTCGGTTGACATCGGGTGAGGCGCCGAGCAAAAAGACTTTCCAGCCCTGCCTGTCAGCTTCTTTCATGAGGGCATCCACCAGTTCAACGCCAGTGACCCGCTCGTGCAAAGGCTTATCAAGCATTTTGGCTGCGTAGACGATTCCGATGCCATCCGGCACGACATAAGCTTGGTCCAAAATCGATTGAAAACCAGCATTTTCTTTGGCGATCATGACCACTTCAGGGTTTGCGGTGACGACATGCGTCCGCTGTCTGGCCTCTACCCGGGCAACGAGATCGGAAACGGTCGCGTTGAATCCGAGGGTGGAGAAGGACACCCCAAGTATTTTGGCCTCTTTCATGACGAATTGCCTCCAGCCAGTTATCTCGTTTGACGTGAATGTTACAGAAAAGTTACATCTACGCCATTCTACTCGAATTTTGTTGATAGTACAAGCTTATTCAGGTGCATTCCCTACTTTTGGGAGAGCGCGAAAATTAAGCCGCCCTCCGCGACAACCTTGCCGTTTACGGTTGCGGTGCCGTGCCCCTTGCCGATCGTGCCGCGCAATCGGGTCAGCTCCACGGTCAACTCGAGGGTGTCTCCCGGCTTCACCTGATCCTTGAAGCGGAATTCGTCGATTCCGGCAAAAAACGCCAGCTTCCCTTTGTTCTCTTCCATGCTGAGCACAGCCACTGCCCCTACTTGCGCAAGCGCTTCGACAATGAGGACGCCCGGCATGACCGGGTAGCCTGGAAAATGACCTTGGAAAAACGGCTCATTGATCGTCACGTTTTTGCGGCCGACTGCGCGCTTTCCGCTTTCCAGCTCGAAAATTTGATCTACGAGCAGAAACGGATAGCGGTGCGGGATGATTTCTTGAATTTGATTGATATCGAGAAGCGGTTTGTTTTCCATACGTTTGTTGTTCTCCTTTATTGGTGCGAGCTATTTTTGTTTAAGATGCGATATTTGCCGATATAGAGCGCGCTGGTCACAAATGAGAAGACCATCACCGCCCAAAGGATTTCTTCAGCGTAGACGTACCGATACATCAGCAGCGGGAAGGTCATATAAAACAGCACCGTGGTCACTTTGCCAAACACGTTGGCAGGCACGGTTTTTTTCCCGCGAAAATGAAAGATGGCTGATGCTACAATCATGCCCAGATCACGGGCAAAGAAAAACAGGGCGGTCCATACACTAATCCGCTCTGTTAAAAACAAGGAACAGACAACAGCGAGCATCATTAATTTGTCCGCCAAAGGGTCCATCATGGTGCCAAAGGAGGTTACCTGGTTGTATGTACGTGCGATGTAGCCATCAATGATATCGGTCAAGCCCGCCAAGATCAAAATTGCCAATGCTATCCCCACATGATATGGGCCTGATGAGAAAAAGACCAGCAGGTAGACAGGGATGAGCAAAATACGAAAAAAGGTAAGCAGATTCGGAATGTTCACCAATTACCCCTCCGCAAGAGTCTCCCCTCGGTTGCGCAGATTTTGGATGTGGGCTCTCTTTCTATATAATATGCCAACATTATAACGCTACAGACGTGGGGTCGGCAATTAAAACAGAAATCCCCCTCGAGGGGAGGGGGGATTTAATTGATTGTTGGGAATACCAGCAGCACATTTCTTGTGACAGGATCATCTTCCCCAGCAATCATCACTGCATTAATGATACCCGTAACAATCGCTGATCCATTTGCGGCACCGTCTTGTGTGAATGTGAGTTTTTGGTTGTCCGCCGACCACACAAAAGTAAATTGGCTGTCCGTCATGCCATTGGATAGAGCAGTCTCTACAACCGCTTTGTACTCAGCCTTTATTGGCTTTGAAAACGTTATTGTTATTGAATCATCTGGTGCGATAAAGGATACATTGATTGGAGCTTCCACCGTAATCAGCCCGGCGATTTTGTCCGTTTGCTCCATCACGTTGTACATGGACCCAAGCTCTCCCTTAACAGCCATGCTCGGTACAACAACATAATTCTGGTTCCCAATCAATGGATTCCCAAGAGTAATGACCAGGTTGTTACCGTCAACCGAAACACTACCGCCGCCATTCCGTTCTGCTATTGAACTTGTGGAGATCCCTTCCGTTGAAAGACTGACTCTTTCAGCCAAATGCCCTTCCGTTGCATCGATTAACGGCTGATCGTACGGGATGGTGATGATCTGATTTTGCAAGTCATAGCTTACATTCGTTTTCACCATCTTAGGCTCTGTCTGCGACGGTGACTCGGACGTTCCTTTCACCTTCAGCGAAAACTCTCTTGTAGCCTGAACTCCATTTCTGGAAATGGTTGCGGTCAAAGTAACCGTCGTATCAGTGTCCGGGCGCGTGACTTCCCCAACCATTCCGAACGGAACATCAGCGGTGATCGTTATAACCGAATCGTCACTAGAGGTCCAGGCAATCATCGAACCATGTTCCCCATATTTCGGCAGCATGACATCCGTAGTGACGCTGTTTTCATTGTCCTGACCGTCAAACACGATTTCCAATGCGTTTTTGTCCAGCTCAACCGCTTCTTCATCTGCCATCCCCGTCAGCATATCCGGCGTAATGGTCTTGCGCTCGAAGGCGACCACGTTACCATTCTTGATGGCAACCGCTGTGATCTCTGAATACGCCGAAATCATGATGTCATCCCGTGGCACCGTCCACTCATCGTATCGGTATGAGGATTCCAACGGCTCATTTACTTTTGCGGCAAGCGGTGCAAATTCCCTTTCGCCACGTATTGGCGGGAGACCTGGCAAACCCGGTAAAGGTTCATCCAGATTCGGATAGATGCTGTACATGATGGTTGCACCTGGATCGTCAAACGAAATATCACTGATCTTGATTCCTTCGTTTGTAGCCGGCTCGATTGTGAATGTCGACATTTTCGGAGCCAACTCACTGACATTGGCAACGATCGGTCCCACGGGACGCCCTGCCGGCTCACCGATTTTCGTGCCGCTGAGCGCGAGCGGCTTCACCACGAAAAAGAGGTACTTGCCGACATCCTCCGGTTGAATTGTATAGGAGCCTGTATCCGCCCCCGCAATCGGAGTGGCACTTTCAAAATGCGAGCTGTCGCCTATTCTCCATTCAACCTGCGGATCGGCCAAGCTATCTCCGTCCGGATCATGAACGGTATAGTAGCTGCTCGATACTTGCTGCCCGACCGCCGGAAGTCCTTCCAGCACGATGGTTCCTACAACCGGCTGTTGATTTGTCAGCAGATCGCTGAATGTTTCAGCAGCATTCCCTGCCTGGTCCTTGATGGCCGTGCCACTATAGGATACTTTCGCGCTTGAACCATCTCTTGAAATATACTGCGGACTTTCAACTAGGAGATGGACAGCGTTCCCTTCTACCGTCACGCTGGCAACGGCTTCGGTTTCGAAGTATTGCCCGCCACAATCAAAACCACACGTAGATTTGACTGTGAAATCATCAATTGACGGTACCGACTGAAAATCAAGCGCTTCATTAAACAAAATCTCAATCGTGGTCGTATCATTACTATTTTGAATCAAATTGACCGAGAGCGGCACAGGCGGCTCCGTATCGGTTGTTCCCACAACACTGATCGTATAGAGGAAGCCGCTTCTTCCATTGCTGTATTTGGTTGCGATCATCATGCCGTTGGTCACCAACGTGCCATTTGCTGGAAGGCTGCCACCAGAACCTGTAATAACAAACGTGCCGTTTCCTGCTACCTCCAAGGCGGAACGCAAGTCACCTACCGTTTTGCCAGCAGCTACTTTGACCACGTTACCTGCAATTTCAGAGACAATACTTTCCTGACCAGCGATTACTTTCAGTTCAGGTAAAACGTCAGAAGGAGAAACTGTGATGGTTACCGTTCCCGTTTTTGCAGTGGCGGGGTTGGAAACGCCCGCTTTAACCGCCTCTACTTTGTACTTCCAAACCCCTTCGCTCAGCTGACCGGACGTAAATGTGAACGAACCGTCTGTTGACACAGAGACAGTATGCGGGGAAGAAGGTACATGATTTGGGCTAACCAAGGTGACTAGAACGTAATCTGCCCCAACAGCTCTGCCTGATAGGAAAAGCTCATGGCGGGATGTCTCGCCTGCCCCGCTTACCTCCACAACCGGCCCTGCCGGCGGCTGCGGCACAACCACATCACTCACCGTCACCCCAGCCTGCGCCGTCTGCTCTTGATAGCTGGCCGTCACTGTCGCATTCCCTGCTTTTACGCCGGTCACGATCCCGGACGTGACTTGGGCCACTCCTGCATCCGATGTGCTCCACTCAACCTGGGAGGTTACGTCCTCCGTTTTGTTGTCCGCATAAGTCGCGGTCAACTTGAAGCTGGTCGTCTGTCCGACATTGATGCTGGCCTGCGGCGGTGTAATCGCGAGGGCTGTCACCGCTGGTTTCACGGTTACTTGCGCAGTTGCCTGGTATTTGTCGATCGTCGCGGTCACCGTTGTTGTACCCAGCTTGACGCCCGTTACTGTATGGCCGGAAATTGTCGCAATGCTGGAGTCTGCAATGGTCCATGCCGCCAAATCGGTGACATCCTGCGTTTTTCCATCCAGAAGCGTTGCCATCGCACGGAAAGAGAACGTTTTCCCTGCACTGACATTTGCCTGGCTCGGCGTGATCTTCAGCTCTTTGATATTGCTTTGGATCGCGTAGGTATGCGCTGCCGTTTTTCCTTCAAATGCAGCTGTCACTGTGACGTTCCCCGCTTTTTTCGCGGTGAACTCTCCTGTTTTGGAAATGGCGGCGAGGTCATTGGGCGTTGCTGTCCAAACCGCTTTTTCCGTGACGTCTGTCACTGTCTTGTCGGTCAGCTTGGCGCTGGCTTTGAATGGTACCGTTTGGCCGACATAAAGCGGCTCGCTCTGTGCGCCCAGCTCCAGTTCGGCCACTTTGGGCAATCCCAGTGTGCCGCGGCCTTCTTCATGCTTGCTGACGATTTTGAACGTGACGTCCCCTACTACAGATGGCGGCAGCTGGAAGCGCAGCTCTGTCTCACTGATGACGGTAAGCTGACTGCCGGCAAGCTGGTACACGACCTGTCCCGCTTGATTCAACACGCTGATCGTGGTTTCGTTTTGCTTGAAATGGGCGTCTTTGCCGTTGACAGTGATGGATCGTCCCGCATCTGTCGTCTCTACCAGCACCGCATCTACTTTAACCACGCGGAGCGGTACGGTGAATGAAGGGAACGTATACGTTTTGCCGTTGATTTTCAGCGTAATCGCGTACGTGCCTTCTGTGGTGCTCTCTGGAATCGTGAAGTTTATGGTGTTATTGCTGACAACCTGGAAATTTACAAGCGGAATGCTTTGCTTTTCTTTGACCTGAATGCTTTGCTTCACATTGTCATTGCCGCCTTCCATGGACAAGGCCAACCCGCTTGACGACAAAGAAAGATTGCGTCCGCGTATGGTCCCGATCCGCTTGAAGGATGCGTCTGTCGTCACGTTCATGCTCTCAATCCGGGACGGACCATTCAGGAACGATACTTGATAGCTGTACGGTTTGCCCTCATACAGGAATTCCAGCTTGTATCGGCCATCGTCCGGCGTGCTCACTTCAAAATTCAGCTCTGTATCCGATATGGTATTGACCGTGCCAACGGAGAACGGTACATCGCCCCATTGCTTTTCATCAATATTTACGATAAGCGGTTTGGTTTTGAAAGTCGTGTTCGTTCCTTTTACCGTCACGCGGCTGTAACTGCCATCCCCGATCGGCGCTGCCGTTACGGTGTCAATAATGGATTGGGAACTGCCCCCACCTCCACCGCCTCCGCCAGAGCCACCGCTACCTCCGCTGCCCCCGCCTCCACCGCTGTTACCTGAAGTCGGAGGAGTGGAAGAGCCGCCATTACTGCCAGGCGAACCTGGCAAGGTTGGATTTTGGTCCGGCAATGTCGGTGACTGTTGGTCGTCACTCGACTTCTTTTTGCCTGCGGAGATCGTATCCACCGGATTCGGATTCATCGGACTGTTCAGGTTGTCGGCAATCTGCTTCGCAACCTCTTGCACCACCTGGGAAAAGTCTGACGGTACTTGAATCGTCGGGTCCTTCTCCTTTGCCGCAGCTACAAATTCGGCAGCGTGCTGCAAAAACTCATTGGACATCCCTTTGCCCGGTTTCACAAGCTCAGGGTTGCTGTACGCTTCATACACAGCATGGATGATGTCCTCTGTCGCGATGTGAAGCACCTGGCTATCCATCGCATCTACCAACGTTTTCGTATTGATGAGACCGCCGTCGAGCCTGCCTGTCCCCGAGGCTTCTCCCCACTCATTCGACTTGACCAGTGCGGTCTCCGCTTGCGAGCCTTTCCCCAAAAGCGAAACGACTCCCTCTGTCACAAAAAGGCTGTTGCCGGTGACCAAAAGCATCGTTCCCCGTATGCCCATGACTGCGGTCGGTGTTTCATATTTGAATGAGTCATTACTATTCGACAAGCTTTGCAGTTTGGACCAGACTTGGCCTGACACGACTTTGACCGCCGTCTGGTTGCCGCCCTGCGCATTTTTGACCAAATCGCTGATCATGCTCTGCGTATTGCTGCCGACAACCAGCTTGCTGCCATCGTCGAGATCGAGCTGTGCACTGCTGTTTTTCCCTGTTGTAATCTGGTCACCACGGGTTAGCGCCATGTTGTTAAAAGCTTTGAACGGTTTCGCACCGCCTGCCTTTTTAACCTGGACATCCCCTACAATGTGGGACAGCTTGGCTACACGCTCCAGCTTCTCAGCAGCAAACGATGGCAAGACCGAGCCTGCCACTACGATGAAAAGCAGCAAGCACATCATGTATCGCTGAATCGTACCCCCCAACGCTATTCACTCCCCTACTCGATTTGTGTTATTCCCGACTATGACAAGTAAATCGCCCATGCAATGAGCAACAAGTGAAAAATCTGGTCAGCCATGATGCCAAGCCAGCTGCTCTCCGGCGCCATCATGATCTTGCGCACCCACCATGCGACAAATGTCCGTCGGTCCAAAATGACATGGCCGAAAAAAATGACGGCGAGCGCCGGCCACGACAGCGGCTGCTTGGCCCAGATGAGATTCGCCGCGACGTACAGAACCAGTGTGTACACAGCGCAATGGACCAGCAGCGCGGCCCAGTTCTTTGCTTTATTCATCGCCATCCATGACGTTTGAAACAAATAATCGCCAACAAAATGGGCCACCAGCAGCACTTCAAACAGTGTCATCTGTCAGCCTCCCCTACTTCACAGATGAAGTCAGATCAACCAGTCTGTACGCAGGGCTCCACGCAACCTGGACACCAAGCACATTCCCCAGCTCTCGAACAGGCGCCATCGTACTGCCATTGATGACGATTGCTGTGCGTAAATCGAGCTGCTTTGCCCCGCTTCGGTTGGTGAGGGTCACTTGTTTGGAAGCAGCCTGGTAAGTGACCGTAAAGCCAAGAGCTTCTGCCAGTTCTCGCAGCGGCGCATAGGTGGCGCCCTGGCGAACGACCGCCTTTGTTTTCAACTGTAGCGCTTTTCCGTTGCAGACGAACCGCACATCCGCAGGCTGCTTTCGTTCCGGAAGCGCGATTCTGTCAATTGTACGGATGGTGCGATTCCAACGGTCTGCGACCCATAGCGTCCCTTTTCCATCAACGGCGATGTCTGCCGGGCCGTCCAACTGGGCCTCTACTCCCCAACCGTTGCCGTAACCGTGCAAGTCTCCGCCCGCTACCGTGCTCACGGTACCGTCAGCGGACAGTAGACGAACCGCATGATTCATCGTATCAGCGATGTAGAGTCCGCCATCCGGGGCAAACGCCAGCCCTGTCGGAGCATAAAAACGCGCGTTGGCCGCCTGCCCATCGGCGTATCCGCCTTTTATGTACCGGTTTTCCACCCGCTCCTCGCCGCCGCCCGCTACCGTCTTCACCGTACCTGCGGTCGTCAGCTCTCTGATCCGTTGGTTGCCCGTATCGGCAATAAACAGGTTGCCGTTCGGATCAAGCGCGATCGAAGACGGCTCATTGAACCGGGCTTCGGCTGCCGTTCCGTCATGCAGGCCGCCGATCAGCCAGCCATCGGCATCTTTTTCCGTTCCGCTGCCCGCCACCGTCGTGACGGCTCCGTCCGCAGCGATTTTACGGACCCGATGATTGAGCGTATCGGCGACATACAGCGAACCGTCCGGCGCAATCGCCACATCGGACGGTTCATAAAATTGGGCCTCGCTGGCACGCCCGTCTTTGTACCCCGCTTCACCGGAACCTGCCACTGTTTTCATTTCCCCGGCAGGCGTCACGCGTACGATGCGGTGATGGCCGCTGTCGGCGATATAGAGCGTACCATCGGGTGCCACTGCCATGCCTTTTGGCGCAAGCAGTGACTGGGCTACGATTGTCGCTTCCTGTTCGTCCGTCGTGTGGAATGCCTTGATTAAACCCGTGTCCAATTCGCTGACATAGAGCGTCTTGCCGGCGAGCGCCGTTCCATACATGCTTCCTTGCGGGATAAACGCTGTTTCCACGCGGGCGACCGTTTCTGCAAAAGCGCCTGTAGCTGGTGCGATCAGGGCAGCCGCCACGAGTCCAAGTAACGCTGTTTTTTTCGATGCGATTCGCATGATGCTGCAACCCCCCTGTTATTTTTCTTTCTCTCCCATGACCTGGTAGACCGCGACAGGCTTTTCTTTGCCTTTAACCTTGATCTCGCCGAGCGGTTCGATCTCGAACAGCTCCTTTACCAAGTCGTAGGTGGACTGGCTGATGAGAATCTGGCCAGGCTTGGCATTCGACTCCAGACGCGCCGCCATGTTGACGGTATCGCCGATCGCCGTATAGTCGAGCCGGTTTTTGGCGCCAATGTTCCCGATAACCGCATCCCCTGAATTCAAGCCGATGCCAAAAGACACGGAGTATCCATACTTTTCGGTCAATCGTTCCGCTAAAGCGGCCGATCCTTTTTTCATTTGCAGCGCAGCGCGCACGGCCCGCACCGGGTGGTCATCAAGCGGAATCGGCGCACCGAAGATCGCCATGACCCCGTCACCGATGAATTTATCCAATGTTCCCTCATAGGCAAAAACCGCCTGTGTGCACAAATCGAGATATTCATTCAACACCTGAATGACTTCTTCCGGCTCAATCCGCTCCGACAGCGGGGTAAAGCCGCGAATATCCACGAACATCAGCGTCACATTTTTGCGCGTGCCCCCGAGGTTTTGCGCTTCCTGCGAGCTTAGGATTTCGTCTACAACCTGTTGGGAGACGTAGCGGCTGAACAGGGATGTCACCCGGTTTCGTTCCTTGCGTTCTGCCAAGTACCGGTTCACGATCGAAATGACGTAGGAAATGATGATGGCCAAAATCGGATACGTGAACGGCAGCAACAAATTGAGCAAGACGTTTGCCAAAATGGCGATAACGGCATAACCGATAAAGAAGACAAGGAAGAGGACAAAGGCAAGCCACGGCCTCGCTCGGCGCGTAAGCCAATACGTCAGGAGCGAAAGGATAAACAACAAGGCCCATCCGATCCATTCCGAGCTGCCGGTAATGGTTTGGTAATAGCGGCTGTCTTGAAGGCTCTGCACCATGTTGGCGTGAATTTCGACACCGAACATTTTTGTGGCATTGCTGGTCGGCGTCAGGTATTGGTCACCCAGCCCGACGGAATATGGCCCAATCAGAACGATCGCGTCTTTGAACGCGCCCTCCATTGTTTCCGGGTCCATATTCAGCGCGTCAAAATACGGAATCATCGTATAGCCGCCCGGTGGCTGTGCAAACGCGAAATACAGCTGGTTCTTTTGATTGGTAAAAAGCGTACTGGCTCCTTGCTTCCACATGCCATTCTCGTATGTGATCTGTTTGGTTGGCGGCAACAAGTAGTTGGCCAGTCGAACGCTGAGCGCCGGCAGCATGTTGCCGTCTTTCGTCGGGACGCCGAGCAAAATTTGCCGCACGATGTCACCGCGATCCGCAAAGACGTTGATGTGCGCTTGCTGTTGTTCACCTACGTCGTACACCGGCTTCAGCAGCTTGTCGTACTTGAGCGACCCCGCGTCTTCCTGTTTGCTGGGGAAGATGAACGTATTCGCCAGGATCACGTTGGGCGATTGCGTCAGCACGTCCTGCATCGCTGCATCGTCGGCCGGGTCTTGGGAAGGCTCGGAAAGAATCAAGTCGAGGCCGATCGCCTTCGCCCCCGCCTGCTCGATCCGCTTGATCAGCCCGGCATGAATGGAGCGAGGCCACGGCCACTGACCGAGATTGCTCAGACTGTCATCGTCAATCCCGACGATGACGATTCGGCTGTCGACCGTGCGGATTTCCTTTGTCATCCGGTCGACGAAATTGACTTCCACGTTGTAAAGGGCATCATTATGATACAGCCAGCCCACGACAAGCGTAATCAGCAATGCGGTCAGCACTGCTCTTGTTTGCTTTATCATGAAACACTCCTTTATTCTGACATCGATCGATGGCCTGACGAGTATCAGGCATGTCCCAAAAACCGGTGGTCATTTGGGTCTGACTTCTCCTTAAAGCAACCGCGCTTCTCTTCTTGCGAGCAGAAATAACAATGAGCGGGCAAGGGGTTACGCCTGAACAGCAGGTCAAGCTGATTGACCTGATAAGACAGCTTGGCAATCGTCGTCTCATCCATCGCGAACTTGACGCCGTATTCGAACAAACCGTCCGGCAATTCAACTTTTCGCACGATGTTGCCCTGTAGCTTGAGCTGCTGATTCAGCATCGTCAATTCAAACTGCAGGACAATCTCCTCTTCCACAATCATGCGTAGATCGGAAACAAATCGGAGCCCGCCCGCAGCGATATCATCGATACAGACTTGGGCATTTCCCGTTTGAATTACATTCTTTCTAATCCGAATAATCTCCATATTTGCACAAAATGGCCGTTTCGGCTCCAATCGATAAAACCCGCGTTTATTCTGCATATCCACCTCGAACAATCAACATTTTACCTGGACATTCATATTGATCCCTCTCTATTATTGCGTATTTTTCAGCCTGAATCTGTGTGTTGCGTAACAAAAGAGGCGCTTCCCCTTGTGAAATAATTTGATTCTTCCTATTATTAGTAAGAGAAAGGTGTTTTTGGGAAAGGATGAAGGACGTTGTCTACGTCGCACTTTTTAAAAGAAGTGCCGTTTTTTTGCGACTTTTCTATTGAAGAACTGGCGCAGGTCAGAAAGCTGTTTGTTGAGCGCTGCTACAAAAAAGGGGCGCCGATTTTTTTCGAAGGCGACACTGGTGAAGAATTGTTTATCGTAAAAAGCGGCTTGGTCAAGATTTTCCGGTTTGACCGGTCGCGCGAAGTGATTTTGGCCCTTTTCCGTGATGGCGATTATTTTGGCGAGATGGCGGTTCTGCAAACAAACCAGGTTCGTTCCGCCAGTGCGCAAGCGTTGGAGCCGACTGTCTTGTACGCGATGAAACGCAAAGATTTCCAAATGCTGCTCGCGAACAACCCCAAGCTGACGCTCAACCTGGTCGACAGCCTGATGGACAGACTGCGCCGGGCCAACGAGCAAATTGAGGATTTGACCTTCCTTGATGCCCGCTCCCGGATCATCAAAACGTTGCTTATGCTCGGCAACGACCATGGTGTTGCTCAAGAGAACGGATTGTTGATCAACATGAAGCTGACTCACCAGCAAATCGCCGACATGGTGGGGACGGTTCGCGAGACCGTGACAAAGGTTCTTTTGGAGCTGCAGGACAAGTTTTTGATCAGCATTGATAAAAAGTTCATTTTGCTAAAAGACAAAGGCGCTCTGGAAGCCTTGCTGTAAATGGATACATACGCAAAAAACCCTCAGCTACGCTTCTCTGAGGGTTTTTTTGTTTACGTGCCCGAGAAGATCAGATCGTACATATGCTTGTACGTGCTGATCTGAAACACTTCCGAGGCAGGCAATTTTCCGAGAACACTGTATCCGATGACCAGCCCAATCATCAATGAAAAGAAAAGCAGGAACGGAACGATCAGGAGTTTGGCAGCCACCCGTCCCCATCCTTTTACACGCCTCGGCCTTTGTTGTTCTGTTTCCGGCCTTTCGCGCGGAAAGCTTCTTTCATTCACACGATTCATGGGTTGTCCTCCGTTTAGGTTTTAACGACTGCGGATGGAGTTGGCGATCCCCATCATTTGATCGGAAATTTCGATAGCGCGGGAATTCAGCTGGTAAGCACGCTGTGCCAGGATCACTTGCGACATCTCTTTGTTCAAATCCACATTGGACATTTCAAGAAAGCCTTGGCGCAGTGTCGCATCTGATTGATTCAACACGTTCCACGGACTGTCTCCATTGGGGTCCTGCCAAAGAAATTCGTTCTCTCCCGCTTGCTTGAACTTGTCCGGATTATCCAGCTTGAACACCGGGATTTTGACAGCTGACAGTTCCTCACCATTGTGCAGGACTTGTCCATCCGGTCTAACTGTAATTTCCCCATCCGTCGGCAGTTCAATCGGCAAGCCTTTCTCATCCAGCAACACATCGCCTGATGCCGTCACCAAATTGTAGACCGTGTTGCTGCCCTGGTTGTCCATCGACAGATGAAAGGCGCCGTTTCGGGTCAAGCGGTACTCTTCCTGCACATTGCCTTGCGCATCCATCCCCTTGTAGCGGCTCACCAAAAACATGCCTTCCCCTTCGATCATCAGATCGGTCGGAACATCGGTCTGCTTCGCACTGCCTTGGGTCATGTCGAGCGGTGTCAGGCCCACCTTCACCCCGCTTCCGATACGCAGGCCCGCTGGCGAAGTGCGGGCTTTGTCTGTCGACGGCTGGCTGTCCATCGAATCGTTCAAAAGCTCGGAAAACGAGGCTCCGCGCCGCTTGAACCCGACGGTATCGAGGTTTGCGATATTATTGCTCGCTGTATCCAGCGCTTGTTGGACGCCGCGCAGGGCTGCTGTCGAAATTTGCAACGATTGCATTGAAAACCTACCTCCCTTCGTCTACCTGATGTTAGCCGTTAACGCGGCCGATCTCATTGACCGCCTTGTCCAATGTCGAATCAAGCGTAGACAGGACGCGCTGGTTGGCTTCGTAGGAACGCAGCGCTGTCATCATTTCCGTCATCGTCTGCGCCGGATTCACATTCGCCCGCTCGACCCAGCCTTGCCGGATTGCATAAAATCCGTTCAGGTTCGGATCGGTTGAAGCATCAACCGGCGCGTTCTGCCCATCCCAGCGGTACAAATTATTGCCTTCCCGCACCAGCTGGTTCGGATCGGTCACCACCCGCAAGCCGATGCGCACAGGATTATTCGGGTCTGCTCCAATCGGTTCGTATGTATCGCTCGCATTCGGGTCCGGCTTGCGCACTTGCAGCTCGCCTGTCGAGGTGATCTTGAGGTCTTGTCCGGCGCTCACCGTGTTTCCGTTCGCATCCGTAAAACCATTGACCTGGATCGCCCGATTTTCGCTATCCAGCACATAGTAACCATCCGGCGTCACCAGGAAACCTCTGTCATCCACGCTCCAGCTCCCGTTTCGCGTGTAGCGGATCTGGTCGGCAGCTGCCGGCTGGGTCGTATCGGGGATTCGTGCCACACTGAAAAACATGGTCCGTTTGACCGCTTTCCCGTTTACCTGCTCGGGCGGAAGGTTGTCCGTCAACGCCACGTCATATGGGCTGTCCGTTTGCGCAATATCCCCTTGCGTAAATGTAGGGAGCGTCTCTGACAGATAGACACCCGTATGCAATTTGCCGATCGGCACAGGTTGGCCCGTCATGGAAGGCATGCCCTCCACAGTCGGCCCATTCTGATCATTGATTCTTGCGAGCAGCTGTTCAGGGAATGAGCGGATCACGCCCACATCTTCCTTGTAGCCCGGCGTGTTGATATTGGCCAGATTGTTGGAAAGCGCTTCTTGGCGGCGCTGCATCGCCAGCATTCCGGAGGCTGCGGTATACAAACCTCGAATCACGTAACACCCCTCCTGTTTCTATCCAAACAGTTTGTTCTTGCGCTGAACAGGGGCCTTGTCCAAATAGTCAAGCATGAGGCCTGTCCCTTTGGCAACGCACATCATCGGGTCATCCGCTACCAGTACCGGTACCTTCAATTCGTCGGCGAGCAATTGATCCAGCCCGTGGATCAGCGCGCCTCCACCCGTGAGGAAAACCCCTTTATCAATAATATCGGCAGAAAGCTCCGGAGGTGTTCGTTCTAAAACATTTTTTGAGGCTTGTACAATCGAGCTAACTGATTCAGCCAGGGCATCTTGAACTTCCTCGGAACGAATCGTGATGGTTTGCGGCAATCCGGAAACCATATCTCGTCCGCGAATGTCCATTTCGTCCTGGCGTCCACCGTAAACGGTCCCAATCTGCACTTTGATATCCTCTGCTGTCCGTTCCCCGATCAGCAGTTTGTATTTGTTCTTGATATAGCGCATGATTGCCATATCGAATTTGTCGCCGGCAATCTTTATAGAAGAGGCGGTGACGATATCACCCATTGACAATACCGCTACGTCCGTGGTACCACCGCCTATATCGACCACCATGTTGCCGGAAGGCTGGAAAATGTCCATCCCTGCTCCTACGGCTGCTACCTTCGGTTCTTCTTCAATATATACCTCGCGAGCTCCGCCTGAGCGCTCTGCAGCTTCGCGAATCGCTTTTTGTTCGACAGATGTAATATTCGTTGGACAACAAATAAGAATGCGTGGTCTGGTAAACAAGCTTTTTCCGCCAATCTTGTTCAGAAAATGGCGCAGCATGGCTTCGGTAATTTCAAAATCCGCGATCACGCCATCACGTAGCGGGCGGATCGCAACAATGTTCCCAGGGGTGCGGCCGACCATTCTGTGTGCTTCATTCCCAACAGCCAAAACTTTTTTCGTCTGATTATCGATGGCTACCACCGAGGGTTCATTCAGCACAATGCCTTTTCCTTTTACATAAACACACACATTGGCTGTTCCTAAATCAATCCCAATATCCTTGCTAAACATGCGAGGGCCTCCCTGTACCGTGTACATTGCTATCCTTCTATCATAGGATGTAATGGGAGAGAGGACAAGTCTTTCTTAGACACTTTCTTCCTGCTCCACTCTGATTTTTTTGCTTTTCCGCTTGTACTTGATTTTGGTCGCTTCTCCTCCCCGCAAGTGACGAATTGCCTTGTGATATTCCAAAATTTCTTTCACCTGATTGGCAAGTTCAGGATTTATCTCAGGCAGTCGTTCGGTCAGGTCTTTATGCACTGTGCTTTTGGATACTCCGAATTCTTTGGCGATCATGCGAACCGTATTTCTTGTCTCCACGATATATCGGCCGATTTTGATGGTTCGCTCCTTGATGTAATCGTGCACGTTACTCGCCTCCCTGCATCGAAATTGTCTGATACAATATATGGGTAGGCAGGGACACATATTCTCCGTTTCCAAGCCTGACAAGCCGGGAAGTGGATAACTTTTTTCTATAGCGTGTACCGAACGCGCCTGGAAGAGCGGCTGCAAGTGCGCGGTCATGCGGGTTTTCATACCAAAAAGCCCGCGCTTCTCGCACGGGCCTTTCGCCTGTTATTGTTGCTCAGTGTGATTCAAGTATTGCTCAGGGTTGACCGACTTGCCATCAACGCGCACTTCAAAGTGCAGGTGGATGCCGGCGTCTTTTTCAAATGTGCTGCGGCCAGCTGCGCCAAGCACTTGTCCTTGCTTCACTTCATCGCCAGGCTTAACCGTCACTTTGTCCAGGCTTTGATACACGGTGACCATGTTGCCGCTGTGCTCGATTTCAACCAGATTGCCTACCAACGGATCATTTTCCACTTTTTTCACCTTGCCATCGAGGGCAGCGGCGACATCAAATCCTTTTTTATCCGTGGAGACAATGTCGATCCCTGTGTGCGGGATGTACGAGTTGTTGTACTTGACCAACGCTTTGGCTTGCTCTTCTTTCGCGGCTGCATCATTGAAGAAATCCATGGCTTTGGAGTAGCTCACGCTTGCTGCCACTGGCCATGCGAGCGGTTGTGTTGCCTTGCTGACTGGTACTGCATCATCTTGCGAAACTTCTGTGTTTGGTGCCGTTGTTTCCGGTTGGTTCTGTGCGACTGGCGTCGGCTGCTTGCTAAGCTCATCGCTTACTGCATGAAACACGTTGCCCTGATACCACATCACGAATGCGAGGATGATTGCTGCTAAGCCGATGTAGATTGCGGGAAACGCCCACTTCTTCCCCAGAAAGGTTTTCCAGGATTTTGACTTCTTCAAAGGAATCGGTTGATTTGGATTTTTTTGATCTTCCATTTTTTATCACCTCATCCACCAGTATCACCACTTTTTCGGTGCATAAACCTGATGGAATGGGGAAAAGTAAAAATTTGTTAACTTTTGAGCATTTTTCCGTAGTTTTCTAACGCAACCCCTTGATAGAAGTATTTCACGATCTGCTCGGCGCTCTTGCCCGCCTTGGCCATTCCGTTCGCCCCCCACTGGCTCATCCCTACGCCGTGACCATAGCCGCTCGTGGTGATTTCCACGCCATTGCTTTTCAGCTGCATGGTAAATGCGGTTGAGTTCAGCCCCAGTCGCTCCCTTAATTCCCGCCCGGTAAACTCCTTGTCGCCGACACGCACTTTCCCTACGCGTTTGCCCGTCGTCTCGCTGAGAACGGTGTACCACCTGCCGCCATTTCCTTGCATCGCTGGCGTATCGAGCCGCACCCCGAGCTTTTGTTCGAAATCCGCCAGCGGAATCGTCGTTTTTTGCAAATATCGCGGCGATTCACTGTCCCAAGGACTCGGCACGCTTTTGAGGTAAGGAATTTTCTCCGCCCAGTATTCATCCGCATTTTCGGTAAAACCATTGCTCGTCGAAAAAAACGTCGCGTCGATCGGCTTGCCGTCATAGGTCAGCACTTCTCCCGCTGTCGCCAGCACAGCCTGCTGAATCTTTTTGCTTTTCCAGGCGTATTGCTCTCCCCAGCGCTCCCGCTGCTGTTTATCGTCGATAAAGGCTTGATGCTGAACGGTATCCAACACCACCGCCCCCTTCGGCACATCGTTGAACGCTCCTTCCTGCAGACGTCTGACGATGTAGGTCCGTGCGGCAAGCGCCTGTGCCTTCAATGCTTCCAGCTCGAATTCCGCCGGCATTTCGGCCGCCACCACGCCTTCGATATACGATTCGATGGGAAGCGTTTCGATCGTTTTGGTCGCAGTTCGGTATACGTTGATGGGAATCTGGGATGCTGCGTTGATCGCAAGCGGAGTCGCCTGCGGATTGGCAGTCTTGGGCGTGGGTGCAAATGAAGGGGCGTACTTGACGAGAAGGGCCGGAAGGGCGACGATCACAAGCGGAATCGCAACTAGAAGAACAATCAGATAGTTTCGCATGCGCATATGCAAAAATCCTCCCCGGTGCGTACTGGACAACTTAGACGATTACAGTCTATGTCCGCGTCGGGGAGGATAGAACGATAGAAACGAATTGCTATGTTTGCAAATTAAGAGAGGCGAGAGACAAAGCGGCCGATCCGCTCCATCGCTCTCTCCAGCTGTTCAAGCGAGGTCGCATACGAGCAGCGGATATGACCATAGCCGCTTTCACCGAATACATCACCCGGCACAACCGCCACTTTCTCCTCCATCAGCAGTTGCTCGGCGAAATCAGCGGCAGACAGGCCCGTCGATTTGACGGAAGGGAATGCATAGAAAGCGCCCTCCGGTTCGTGGCAGGCAAGACCCACTTGCTTGAACGCATGCACGATATAGTTGCGGCGCTGGCGATAGCTCTCTACCATCCGGTCCACTTCGCCTTGGCCGTTTTTCATGGCTTCAAGCGCAGCCATCTGTGCCATTGTCGGCGCACACAGCATGGTGTACTGGTGGATTTTGAGCATTCCTGCCAGCAGGTCAGGCGAGGCACAGACATAGCCCAGGCGCCAGCCGGTCATCGCAAACGCCTTGGAGAATCCGGAAATCAGAATTGTGCGGTCCTTCATCCCCGGCAGGGCAGCAAAGCTATAGTGGGAGCTGTCATACGTAAGCTCCGCATAAATCTCGTCGGAAATGACAAGAAGATCATGTTTTTCCAGGATCGGCGTAATTTTGAGCCATTCGTCCTTGCTCATCGTACTGCCGGTCGGGTTATTCGGATAGCAGAAAATCACGGCTTTGGTGCGGGAAGTGATTTTGGCCGACAGCTCTTCCGGAGTCAGCTTGAAGCTGTTTTCCGCTGTTGTCGTCAAAAAGACAGGGACGCCGCCCGCCAGTCTCACGATCGGTTCATAGGAGACATAGCACGGCTCGACGATCAGCACCTCATCGCCAGGATTCAGCACCGCGCGCAAGGCGATGTCGATCGCTTCCGAAGCGCCTACCGTGACCAAAATCTCCGTTTCCGGATGATAGGACACTTGATAACGCGTTTCGAGATACGTGTTGATTTCTCTGCGAAGCTCGAGCAGGCCGGCGTTTGATGTGTATGCCGTATGGCCGCGCTCCAGCGAGGAGATGGATGCTTCGCGGAAACGCCACGGCGTGACGAAATCCGGTTCGCCCACACCGAGGGAAATTACCCCTTCCATCGAAGCCGCCAAATCAAAAAAACGGCGGATTCCCGACGGCTTCAGTTCGGCGACTGTCTTTGCTAGTCTTGTATTGGTTGCTGTCGCTTGCTTCATCACGGGGTCACCACCATCCGATGGTCGTCATCGCGCTCCTCGAACGAGATGCCATCATGTTTGTATCGTTTTAAAATAAAGTGTGTGGCTGTGGAAATGACCCCTTCAAAAGTAGCCAGTTTCTGCGAAACGAAATCCGCTACTTCGCGCATCGATTTGCCTTCCATCACGACAGACAAGTCGTAATTGGCGCCAGACATCAGATAGACCGCCTCCACCTCGGGAAAACGGGA
The DNA here is from genome assembly GCF_052072235.1 of Brevibacillus fluminis. Taxonomy (GTDB): domain Bacteria; phylum Bacillota; class Bacilli; order Brevibacillales; family Brevibacillaceae; genus Brevibacillus_D; species Brevibacillus_D fluminis_A. The sequence goes on from NZ_CM125436.1 coordinate 5,602,135, forward strand.
GATTCGCTCCGCCACTTCGTTAAAGCCCACTTCGCGCTTCGGCGCTACTTTTACATCGATCATTGCCGTTACAAACGGATTGTCATTGACGCGTTCCCAGTTTACCAGGGCCGGAAATTTGACGATGATCTTCTCGTCGATCAACCGCTTGATTTCGTCCGCTACCTCTTCCGCTGCAACGCCCAATAGCGTCCCCATTTGTTCGTTGGTCAGACGGCTGTCTTCCTCTAACAAACGCAGGAGCTCTCTTTGTTTCTCTCTGTTCACAAGCCCCACTCCCTTCATTTTCTCCCCCATGATACCACACCGATTCTAAAAAAGAAAAAGACTTCCTGGGTGGAAGTCTTAGGCAAAATTCGGTGATAGATTTACTTTTATGGGCTGATGCTTCGCTTCCATTTCCAATGCCGACTGCTTTTCGACGTTGATTCGCTCCACGTCCGCCCCCAGCTTTTGAAGCTTCTCCGTAAAGTTGACATAGCCACGGTCCAGATGGTGCAGACCGAAAACCTCCGTGTCTCCTTCCGCGATTAAGCCAGCGAGGACCAATGCCGCACCTGCGCGCAAATCGGTTGCCGTTACTTTGCTTCCCGTCAGCTTCACGCCGCCTTCCACAATCGCACTGCGGCCCTCGATTTTGATATTGGCGCTCATGCGGCGGAATTCTTCCACGTGCATAAAGCGGTTTTCAAAAACCGTTTCCGTCACGATGCTTGTCCCTTCCGAGGCCAACAGCAACGCCATCATCTGCGATTGCATATCCGTCGGGAAACCCGGGTGCGGCAGCGTTTTGACGTCCACCGTCTTCAGCGGCCCTTTGCGCCAAACGCGAATGCCGTTTTCCTGCTCATCGATACCGACGCCCATTTCGCGCAGCTTGGCCGAAACGGATTTCACATGGTCACAAATTGCGCCTTCAATGAACACGTCGCCGCCTGTAATCGCAGCGGCAATCATGAACGTTCCCGCTTCGATCCGGTCAGGAATCACGTAGTGAACACAGCCGCGCATGCGCTCCACGCCTTCGATCCGAATGGAGCCTGTCCCTGCGCCGCGAATTTTGGCACCCATGCCGTTGAGGAAATTCGCCAGATCCACAATCTCCGGCTCTTCCGCAGCGTTTTCAATTACGGTCGTTCCATCCGCCAATGCAGCGGCCATCATGATGTTTTCCGTAGCGCCTACACTTGGAATGTCCAAATAGATTTTGGCGCCCTTCAGACGGCCATCTACCGTCGCCTCAATAAAGCCCTGTCCGATCTCGATCTTGGCGCCCATTGCCTCGAACCCTTTCAGGTGCTGGTCAATCGGGCGTGTTCCAATTGCACAACCTCCAGGCAATGCCACCCGCGCTCTGCCTTTTCGGGCAAGCAGTGGTCCCATGACCAAAAACGATGCGCGCATCTTGCGAACCAGATCATAGGAGGCTTCAATGCCCTTCAAACCGGTCGCGTCAACTGTCAACGTTTCATTATCATATGTAACGTTTACCTGTAGTGATCGTAACAATTCACATATGGTATGGACATCATCCAAACCAGGAACTTCATGAATCAGGCATGTGCCCTCTTCAGCCAATATCGATGCCGCAATAATGGGAAGAACTGCGTTTTTTGCGCCCGATACTTTCACATTTCCCGCTAATGCCCTACCACCGCGGACAACGATTTTATCCAATGTGTACCCCTCCGCGTGCCAATGCTTAATATTCCGCTGTAATAATGGGGGTCCCGACCGTGAATCGAGTCAGTTTTTGCTCGACGTCACGATGGGCAGCCACCTGCAGATTCATTTTTTGATTATGAGAAAGAATTGCTTGATCCCACAAGCGAGTATAACCGGAAATACTGACTACCGTTTCGTCTTTGAGACGCTCGATCTCGCTTGCCTGGAGGGAGCGGAATATGGAAAATATCCGTTCCTCCTGCTGATCAACACTCAGTGTATCATTGTATATTCCGGCAATACAAGTGCTAATTTGCGGAATCAAGGCTTGTCTTTGCAACAGTTTGATGACGTTTTGCTGTTTGTTCACTATATCTTGTAAATGGTTGCGTTTTCCCTTGACTGTCACCACAAGATATGCGTCCAGCTTCCCAGTATTGGGAACACCCACCAGCCGATATTGCAGCTCCTGGGCCGCAAAAACCGCGGTATTCTGGTAAACAAACACACCGTTTTCCTTTTCTACTGCTGGGTCGGGCGAAATCTGCAAGGCAGCCGCCCACGCTTCATTTTGCTCCGCTAGTGCTTTGGCACCAGTGAGTTTTGGCAAGGTTACCGACATGCGGACAGTCGCGTCCGTCACTGCGATGCTGTTTTGCTCAAGTTTTTCCGTGATGCTTGCAACTGCCTCCGCTTCCTGCGTCTTCGCAGAAACGTTTCCGTAATAAGCCACCGCCGAAACCAGACAAACAAACAGCAAGCCGTACGTCCGCCAACCTCTCCTCATTTGGTACCTCCCCATTTCAACACGCTTTTTCTATGTAAGCATAGTTTGCACAAAATACTGGAGGGATATACCAAATTTAACCTGTCGTTTTTAGAACAAGTCCCGCAGCAAAAGGGATGAAGCGAGATATTCCATCAGAAACCGCGCCACACCGCTGCCGATCACGATGGAGAGCAGGATCTGGAGCAGCTTGGCCTGTGCGCTGTTCGCTTTTTTCACAAACAGATCAAAGCGAAAAGACTGCAAAGCCCACCAGCTCGCCGCGATGCAGATAATGGAGACGATGATGTTGAGCAGACCAGTCGTTGCGAGAGAACCCATGATTCCACCTCCTTTTTACGTTGGTTCCTGCGAAGAAAAAAGGGAGGCGTCTGCGCCATCCCTTTTCTTTTTTCCGCAACCTTCTTTTCATTTTTTCCGCCATTCGCTTATTTGCTTGGCATCTGCAACCCGCCGAAATTAAAATTCGGATTGAAGTGCGTATGCAAGAAATCAAGCGCCACGCCAGGAACGATCCCAAAAACGATGGTCGCCAGGACAGCGATCACGATGACCACGCCTGCGGTACCCGGCACCTTCAGCTTGGCTTCCGTCAAGCCTGGGCGCATGTACATTTGGCGGATGAACCCAAAGTAATAAAAATACGATATCACACTGGTCGCGATCATGATACCCGAAAGCACGTAGCTGCTGTGGAAAATCGCGCTCATGAACAGATAAAATTTGCCGAAAAATCCGATGCTGATCGGAATCCCCGCCAGCGACAAGAGGAAGAAGGTCATCGCAATCGCCACGAACGGCGCGCGATGGTACAGACCGGCAAACGCCTTGATGTCCTCTGTCTTCTGGTCTTTCGACACAATCATGATCACGGCGAATGCCCCAAAGCTGACCAAAAGATAAGCAAAGAGATAGAACAGGCTTTGCTCAAAGAAAAGCTGTGTCAGCGTCACAAACGGAACCAGAAGATAGCCGGCTTGCGCCACGCCCGAGTAAGCCATCATTCGCTTCACGTTCGTCTGGCGCAGCGCCATCGTATTCCCGATGATCATGGAGAGTCCGGCGATAATCGACAGATACCAGCTCATCTCCGACAAAAAGACGCGCTCGCCATTCGGACCGACCAAACCGATGTAAGCCGTGAACAAGAAACGGAACACCAGGGCAAACCCGGCTGCTTTGGAGACAACCGCCAGGAATGCGGTCACCGGCGTCGGAGCGCCTTGATACACGTCAGGCGTCCACAGATGGTTCGGCACGACGGAAATTTTGAATGCCAGGCCGGCCACGATGAAGACAAACGAAAGAATGACCAGGAAGCTGTAGCCCGATGCATACGCCTCCGTTACCCGCTTCGAGATCTCAACCAGGTTGGTCGCCCCTGTCAAACCGTACAGGTACGACATCCCGAACAGCGTGACAGCGGTGGCGATCCCGCCGGAAACGACATATTTCATCGCCGATTCGTTGCTTTGAATCGACTTCTTCCGCAAACCGACCAGGACGTAGGACGACAGCGAGAGCAATTCGAGCCCGACGAACAACGTGATCATGTCAGCGGAAGACGCCATCACCATCGCCCCGAGCAAGCCTGTCAGCAGCAAGTAGTAATATTCGCTCTGATGGCTGACCTCATCGTTGTCCCGATTATTGGCAAGCGAGAGCAGCAAGGTGAACGCCATACCGCCCAAAAAGATGAGCTTGAAAGCATTGCCGAAATGATCAATGAGGAGCATGTCGGCCATGTAAGACACCGGATCTTTGACCGTCATCACATTATGGATGACAAAATATCCGGCAAGCAAAACGCCGATGAGAGACAGCCAGCCGATCAACGACCGTTTGACATGCTTCCCTAAAAAGAGATCCAGCAGCGACAGCACTGTCGCAAAGCCGAGCACCGTGAATTCAGGCAGAAGGTAGCTCCAGTTATATGAAAAAATCGTATTCGCGCCCATCGCTTACCCCCCTATCCCGGTGACGATTGGGACAATTGTTTTCAACGTTTGCTGCAGCGGGTCTGCCAGCACAGCCGGGTAAATCCCGATCAGAAGGATGAAGCCGAGCAGGATGACCATCGGAATGACTTCCATCGGCTGTGCATCAGCAGCGCCTTTCAACCGTTCTGCCGTCGGTCCGAAAGTGGTTTTGAGCACAGCGCGCAGCAGGTAGACTGCCGTCAAAATAATCCCCAGCGCTCCGATTGCCGCGATGACCGGCATCGAACCGAACAAGCCGAGGAAAGCAAGGAATTCGCTGATGAAGCCGGACATGCCTGGCAAGCCCAGCGACGCCATCGCGACCGTCAAAAAGATACCGCTGGCAAATGGCATTGATTTGGCCATGCCGCCCAGCTCGCTGATCGTCGAGGTGCCGACCCGCTCCCAGATCACCCCGATGAGGAAGAACATCAGCGCAGAGATGAAACCGTGCGAGACAACCTGGAAGATCGCTCCCTGGAAGCCGATTGTATTCATCGCCGCGAACCCGAGCAGGACGATCCCCATGTGGCTGATACTGGAGTAGGCCATGACCATTTTCATGTCCTTCTGTACAAAAGCGAGCACAGCGCCGTACAAAATGTTGATCACACCCAGCACAGCCATCCACGTCGCGAATTGATAGGCTTGTTCCGGAAAGAAACCGATTCCCATGCGCAGCAAACCGTACGCGCCCATTTTCAGCAAGATCCCGGAGTGGATCATCACGATCGCTGGCGGAGCCTGCACGTGAACCTTGAGCATCCACGTATGGAACGGGAAGATCGGAAGCTTGATGCCAAAAGCGATGAAAAGTGCAAGGAACAGCCCGAATTTAAAACTTTCCGGTAGCTGTGCCAGCATCTGATTGTTCGGAGACGTGAGCGCTTCCGTCAACTGGCTCATATTCATCGTCGGGTTGCCATCGACTCCCGGAATGGTCAGATAGATAATCAGGAACGCGATCAGCATGATGGCCGATCCGACCCCGTTATAAATCAGGAATTTGTTCGCCGCTTTTTCGCGTTCGCCATATCCCCAAATACCGATCAAAAAGAACATCGGCACAAGCGTCAGCTCAAAGAAGATGAAAAACTGGAACAGGTTTTGCGAAGCGAATACGCCAAACATCCCGATCAACAGCACATTGAACAAAATGAAGTATTCCTTGAGGCGCTTCTTCATGCTCCAGGAAGCCACAGCGGAAAGCGTCGCGATAACTGCCGTCAGGACGATCAGCGGCATCGACAACCCGTCGACTCCCATCTCATACCCGATCTTGAACTCGAACACTTGCCCCGCCTGATCCGTGCCGACCGGAATGGAAATCCAGTCATGGTGCTCCGCAAACTGCATGCCTGACTGCTGATAATGAAAATTGGCAAACAGCATCATCGACATGATAAGCGGCAAAAGCGTTCCGAGAATCCCAATCTGTTTGATTACGCCGCCCTGCTGCTTCGGAATGAACGCCAGGACGATAATCGCCAGAAGCGGCGAAAACGTAATCAACGATAGCAGCATATTATTTCCCAAGCGGAACACCTCCTTTTACCGTGAAGCCAATCAGGAGCAGCACGATGCCCACCAAGACGATGAGTCCGTACGTTTGCATCTGTCCGCTTTGCAGGCGCGCATGAACCGCACCGATTGCCTGCGCGATTTTTGCGACCAAGCCCACCAAGCCGTCAACGATATAGCGGTCAAACGCATCAAGCACATATCCAAGCCCTGCGAGCGGGCGAACAAACACGAAATGATAAAATTCATCGATGTAGTATTTGCGATAGGACATTTGATACGCCCAAGGAAACGCGTTCTTGATGCTTGCAGGAGACACCGACTTTTTCGCATACATCAGGTAAGCGAGCCAGATACCCAAGAGCGAGACCAGAATCGCGACGATTTGCACCCATGCCGCGGCATGGCCTTCTGCATCGCCGAATACGCCTTTGATCGCTTCTCCCGTTGTTCCGCTCATCATCCATTCCTGCAGCACCGGCCCAAACGGCGTATTGATAAACCCGGCGACAATCGCGAGAATCGACAGCAGGATCATCGGCAGCGTCATGGTGCCAGGCGATTCATGCACATGCACGCTCTCCTTCACATTCGACTTGCCGACAAAGGTAAGGAAGAAAAGACGGAACATGTAAAACGCGGTGAAAAACGCCGCGATCAGCGCGAGCGCCAGCAAATCATAGCGATGGGCAGATGCGACTGCGCCCAAAATCGCTTCTTTCGACCAGAAGCCGGCAAATGGCGGAATCCCGGCAATCGCCAGACAGCCGATCAAGAAAACCCAGCCGGTCACCTTCATTTTTTTCCACAAGCCGCCCATTTCGAAAATGTCTTGCGTATGCGCGGCATGGATCACGCTGCCCGCCGCAAGGAAAAGCAGCGCCTTGAAAAATGCATGTGTCATCAGATGGAACGTGCCTGCTACATAACCGGCAGCGCCCGCTACGCCCAAAGCAAGCATCATGTAGCCGAGCTGACTGACGGTCGAGTATGCCAACACGCGCTTGATGTCGCGCTGGGTCAATCCGATGGAGGCGGCAAAAATCGCTGTGAAGCCGCCGACATAGGCGACGACAGTGAGCGCCGCCGTGGAAGCGATAAACAATGGATAAGCGGCAGCGACCAAGTACACGCCAGCCGCTACCATCGTCGCCGCATGGATCAAAGCGGAAACCGGAGTCGGGCCTTCCATCGCGTCAGGCAACCACGTGTGCAGCGGAAACTGACCGGATTTCCCCATCGCACCGATAAAAATCAGAATGGCTGCCAAGGTGATCATCCAAGGCTCCAGCTTGCCAAGAGAAATGGCGTTGAAAATCTCCGTATATTCAAAGCTGCCCGTCCACCAGAAGAGAAGCGCAATCCCGATGAACAGCCCCACATCCCCGATCCGGGTGACGATGAATGCCTTTTTGGCAGCCGCTTTGGCTTCCGGCTTGAAATAGTAGTAGCCGACGAGCAGGAACGAACAAACCCCTACCAGTTCCCAGAAGATGTAGACCTGCAGCAGGTTCGGCGAAATAACCAAACCCAGCATCGAAAACGTAAACAGCGACAAATACTGATAAAAGACAGGGAACCGTTCGTCCCCATGCATATAGCCGCGGGAATAAATTTGCACCAGCAAGCTGACAAATGTGACGATCAACAGCATCATCACATTGAGCTGGTTAACCTCAAAGCCCATACGGACGATGATGTCGCCCATGTGCAGCCATTCGATCGGATATTTTACATCGACTGCGCCCTCTTGAAACCGGGCCATGAAGGTCATGAGCGCCAGCACGAACGAAGCGCTTACCGCGATGATTCCGACCCAGGCTGCTCCCTCTTTCAATTGTTTGCCGAACGAGACAATCAAAATGAACGCCAACAGCGGGAAAAGAGGGACGAGCCAAGCGTATTGCATGATTGTATCCATATGTTCACCTTTCCCTTTCCTCTAGCGTTTCATCGAATCCATCTCATCGACATTGACCGTATCGCGATTACGGTACAGGGCGATCAGCACCGCCAAACCGACGGCAACCTCAGCCGCAGCGACCGTCATGGTAAACAGGGTGAAAATTTGGCCGGTCAGCGCAGGATGAAGTCCCATTTTGGCGAACGCGACCAGGTTGATATTGACGGCATTGAGCATCAGCTCGATGGACAGCAGCACGATAACGGCGTTGCGCTTCGTCAAGGCGCCATACATGCCGACGCAAAAGAGGATCAAAGCCACAAGCAAATAGGAGGAAACCGGTACAGCCATCATTCTTTGCCCCCCTCTTTCTTGGCCATGATAATCGCGCCCACCAATGCGACAAGCAGCAGCACAGACAACAGCTCGAACGGAATCACATAATTGGTGAAGACCGCCAAACCGATCTGCTTGACGTTGCTCACGTCAGTCGCAGCTTCCTGCGGCACATTCGGCCACACCGTATTTTGGATGCCCCAGAAAACGATGATGAAAAAGACCGCTACGAACAACAAGCTGACATACTGTCTCTTTTTCAAGCTGCGGGAGCCCTCTTCCTTGTCATCATGCTTGGTGAGCATGATCCCGAACAGCATCAGGATCGAAATCGCACCGGAGTAGACGAGAATTTGCGATACCGCAACGAACTCGGCCCCCAGCAGGATAAACAGACCTGCGATGGAAAGAAAGGTGATCCCGAGCGAGATGACCATATGTACGACACGGTTAAAGCTGATCATGAAGACCGCTCCCCCGATCGTCAGGAGAGACAGGATAAAAAATGCAACAAACGAACCGCTCATCGCTAGTTCTCCTCCCTGACGTTCGTATTGTTGTCATCCAACCATTTCAGGTTCTTGTACAGCTCGTCGCGGCTGTAAGTCGCCAGCTCGAAATTGTTGGTCATGACGATCGCCTCTGTCGGGCATACCTCTGTACAGAGATCGCACAGAATGCAAATCTCGAAGTTAATGTCGTACGTATCGATAATTTTACCTTTTTTCTCCGGGTCTGGATGGGGTCTGCCCGTCAGCTGAATGCATTCGGTCGGACAGATGCGCGCACACTGGTTGCACACAATGCATTTCTCCGGAGAAAAGTGCTGGATTCCGCGAAAACGCGGCGGCATTGGGAACGGCACATCCGGATAGAAGTGGGTCACTTTTTTCTCCGTGAGCTTTTTGAAGGTAAAGCCCAATCCTTTTGCCAAACCTAGCATATGTTTCACCCCTTTGGTAGTCGTTGGTTTTGCTCAGGCGCGATTACTGAAACATGCCGTGCTGGTACGAGATCACGACGGCGGTCAGCAAAATGTTGAAAAGCGCCAGCGGCAACAAGCATTTCCAGGCGAACGACATCAGTTGGTCGACACGCAGACGTGGCATTGTTGCACGAACCCAGAATTGAAAGAAGATGTAGAGTGAAAATTTGAGAATAAACCAAACGATGCCAGGGATGAACCCGAGCGCCGGATGAATCGGCAGCCAGCCGCCAAGGAACAAAATCGTCACCAAGGACCCCATGCCGAACATATAGACATACTCAGCGAGCATGAACATGGCAAAACGGAAACCCGAATACTCGACATGGTAGCCTGCGACGAGCTCGGATTCGGCCTCCGGCAAGTCAAATGGCGAACGGTTCAACTCGGCTTGCGCAGCGATGATGAAGACGACGAATCCGAGGAACTGCGGAATGATGTTCCACATGTCGGTCTGTGCTTCGACAATCTCGCGCAAATTCATGCTGCCGGTCAAAAGCACGACGCCGACGATCGACATGACGAGCGGCACTTCATAGCTGATCATTTGCGCTGCGGCGCGCAAGCCACCGATCAGCGAGTATTTGTTATTGGAGGCCCAGCCTGCCGTGATGACGCCAAGCACCGTAATCCCCGACAAGGCTACATAGTACAAAACACCGATTCCGATGTCTGCAAACTGGATTTTGTCGGTGAACGGCATGATCGCCAGGACAGCAAAAGAAGGTGCATAGGCGAGGACAGGAGCCAAAGCGAACAAGGCTTTGTCAGCATGCTTGGGACGCGTGTCCTCTTTCAGCAAAAGCTTGGATACGTCCGCGACCGTTTGCAAAAGGCCAAGCGGGCCGACGCGGTTTGGACCGATCCGCAGCTGCATCCATCCGATGACTTTACGTTCGAAATAGATGGCATACGTCACGAAGCCCAACACGATCATAAGCAAAACGACAGCGGCAATCACAAACAGCGAAACGTTCCAGAGGGATGTCGTCTGTTGCAGCAATTCTCTCACTACGCGTCAACCTCCCCGAGCACGATATCGATACTGCCCAATATCGCCACCATGTTGGCGATGTTTTCGCCTTCAAGCAGCTTGGGCAAAATTTGCAGGTTGTTAAACGATGGGCGGCGCAGCTTCAGGCGCCACGGCTTATCTTTGCCTTGGCTTGCGATGTACACGCCGATCTCGCCGCGCGGTGCTTCGATTCGCACGTATGTTTCGCCGACTGGCGGACGAATGACCCGTGGCACCTTGCCCAAAATCTCGCCCTCGCTCGGGAATTGCTCGAGCGCTTGCTCCAAAATGCGGAGCGATTGTTCGATCTCTGCCATCCGCAGATGATAGCGGGACATGCAGTCTCCCTCAGTAGCAACCGGCACATCAAACTCGAATCGGTCATAAATCGAATACGGCTCATCCTTGCGCAAATCCCACTTGATGCCTGTACTCCGCAGCATGACGCCGGAAAGCGAATAGTCGAGCGCCGTCTTCGCGTCAAACTTGCCGATTCCCTTGAGACGGCTGATGAAAATTTCATTGCCGGTCACAAGATTGTGGTAGTTTTTCAGTTCCTTTTTCATGTATTGGACGAACTCTTTCACGCGATCGATCCAGCCTGGCGGGACGTCCCATTTAACGCCGCCCACACGCATGTAGTTGAACGTCATCCGGGCACCGCACAGCTCGTTGAAGAAGTCGAGGATTTTCTCGCGGTCGCGGAACGCATACAGGAACGGCCCCATCGCCCCGATGTCGAGCAGATACGTCCCCCACCAGACAAGGTGGCTGGCGACGCGGTTCAGCTCCATCGCGATCAGACGGATGAATTCGGCCCGCTCGGGAATTTGCAAGCCCAGCATGGTTTCAACTGCGTGGCAAAGCACATAGTTGTTCGTCATCGCAGAGACATAATCAAGGCGGTCCGTATACGGGATGATTTGCGTGTAGTTTAAGTTTTCCGCCAATTTTTCGGTGCCGCGATGCAGGTAGCCCATAACCGGAATCGCTTCCGTCACGGTCTCGCCATCAATCTTCACTACCAAACGGAACACACCGTGTGTGCTCGGATGCTGCGGTCCGACATTGAGCAGCATTTCTTCTGTGCGAATGCCCGTATCCGGGGAGGTATATGAATTGGTTGACGTGACTTCCAAGCTCATACCCTACACCTCCTCATCGTACTGTACATAGTCTTTGCGGAGCGGATACCCGACCCAGTCGTCTGGCAAAAGGATGCGCGTCAGGTTGGTATGGCCCGGGAACCGGATACCCAGCAGGTCGTAGGTCTCCCGTTCGTTCCAGTCTGCGCCTTTCCACAAGTCCATTACGGATTGAACAGTCGGCTGCTCTCGGTTTGTTTTCACTTTCACTGCGAGGCTTTGACGATTTTTATAGGAGTAAAAATGATAGTAGACTTCCATCCGATCTTCATAGTCGACGCCATGCAAATTGGACAGGTAGTCAAAATGAAGCTGCTCGTCCGCCTTTAAAAATTGGGCTACTTCATGCCAGCGTTCATTTTGAATCGTTAAGGTAGGTACGTCTTTCGCTAATTCGTTGATGTACGACGCCTCAATTACTTCGGCGCCAAACTTGTCGGCGATTGCTTTGACATATTTATCGAGGTACGGTTGGTTTTTCGATGGCTCTTTCGGTGCTTCCGGCTCGGCTGCTCCTGCGTCCGCTGCACCTCCAGCCGCTTTCGCCTTGGCTGCTGCAGCTGCCGCTGCTTTTGCGTCTGCATCGGCGCCTTCTGCCGCTGGCGTCGCCACTTCCCCCGCGCCCGCTTCTTGTGCTGCTTTGGCTTTTGCCGCTGCTGCCGCTGCCGCCTTGGCTTTTGCAGCTGCTGCCGCTTTTGCTTTGGCCAGCGCGAGATCATCATCTGCCGGCACTGCCTTTGCCTCGTTATCGGCTTCCACGGCGTTCGGTTCGGCTTTTGCACTCTCAGCCTCTTTCGCAGCCTTAGCCTTTGCCGCCGCTGCTGCCGCGGCTTTCGCTTTGGCTGCGGCTGCCGCTTTTGCCTTCGCCAGCGCAAGATCGTCTTGTGGCGGAGCCTCTTTTGCCTCTTCCACGTTATTTTGGATGGAATCGTTTGATTCGTTGTTTTCTGGCGTCTCGACGACTGGCGCTGGCGCCTCTTCCGCTTGCTTTGCCGCCTCAAGCTCCTTCTGCTCTTTTAGCCGGCGCGCTTCCTCTGCTTTCGCACGAGCTGCCGCTGCGGCTGCCGCCTTCTCTTCCGGCGTCGGTTTGCGTTTTTCATCGCTCATTGACTGGTCACCCGCTTTCCAGTCTTCGCTTCATACCGGATTTTTTCCTGCAGCTTGTTGATTCCATAGATGAGTGCCGCAGGATTCGGCGGACAGCCTGGAATGTAAACGTCGACCGGTACGATTTGGTCTACACCCTTTACGACACTGTACGATTTCACATAAGGTCCGCCTGCAGTCGCACATGAGCCCATGGCGATCACCCATTTCGGCTCTGCCATTTGGTCATAAAGGCGTCGGAGCAGCGGGGCCATTTTTTTCGTTACAGTCCCAGCCACAATCATCACGTCAGATTGACGAGGCGATGCACGGAAAATCACGCCGAAGCGGTCAAGGTCATAGTTGGCTCCACCGGTGCCCATCATTTCAATGGCGCAACAGGCCAAGCCAAACGTCAGCGGCCAAAGCGAGTTGCTGCGCACCCAGCCTTTCACGGTCTCAAGCGTGGTGAACATGACATTTCGATTCAGCTCTTCTTGCAAATCAGGCGCAACGTTTCTGAGATCTAGTTCCATTCCAGCACCTTCTTTCTCCATGCATAGACAAGACCGATAACCAGCAAAACAATGAAAATAACCATTTCAACCAGCGCAAAGAGGCCGAGCTGGTTATAGGCAACGGCCCATGGGTAAAGGAACAAGGTTTCTACATCAAAAATAACGAATAACAGGGCAAAGATGTAATACTTGACATTGAATCGAACCCAGCTATCCCCGACCGGAATGTTACCGCTCTCATAAGTGGTCGTCTTCTCAGCGGAAGGGTTACTGGGGCGTACGAGTGGCCCGATGATGCTTACGGTCGCAACCGGGAGCAGGACACCGAGCAGGATGAAGATGGCCACAATCACGTAATTGTTCGTGTAGATTGCACTCATCACCGTTACCTCCATTAAGCTGAAGTTATGTGGCACAAAGTCGAATTATGTCAAATTCGACACAGGAAAATACCTTCACCATTATAACAAATTGGTAAATATGTGTCTAACGATTGACAAAGGAAAAAGCCTAGAGAAGTCTTCTCTAAGCTGTCAATTTCGCATGGTTGCACGGTTGTCTTTATTGTACGTTTTGTTGGTAGGTGCCGCCGAGGAAATCCTCGTATACTTTCTCCCACTCGACCGTGAATTCCATCGGGTCTGTATCGGAGAGGTCCTGGAGATTTTCGATTGGTTCCTTCAAGTATGGAATCAATTTCACCAAAACTTCCATGAGCAGCGCGTCTTCAATATCCAGCAGCTTTTTCATTTCCGCTTTTGTCATGCTGAAATGATTGTCTTCCTGCTCATGAAGATGCAGAATCAGCTTGCTGAAAATCGGATGAATCAGCGACTCCAGTTTCAGGTGATCCAACGCGAATTTCTCGCGTTCATTCAGGACAAAAATATCCTGCGCTTCCGGGAACGGATGTACAGGCACGTCCCAAACGTCGCCTTGATCCAGCACGAGACCCCACTTGATCATCAGCTCAATCGCTTCTTCTTTCGTTTTCGGGTACTCGTAGTTGGAGCGCTTCAGAAATTCCTTATGGGTTTCCAACAGGTTTATGTAATTTTCATAGGACTCTTCTGATTTGAATTTTGCTTTATCCAGCGTATCAAAGGTTCCGTTCAAGGCATTGATTTCACGGAATCCCTGAATCATCTCTTCCTTGCTGTCATACTTTGCTACCAGGTAGCATAAAGCATGAAACAACACGTTCATTTCATGCGGCAGTACACTGGACCAGCCATTGGCACGGTATCCGCCGGGTATAACCGTTTCTCCATTGTGTGTGCGCATTAGTCGAATCGTTTGCATGAGCTCACTCCCCTTCAGCCTTATTATATACATAAACAAGGGAATCTTTCCAAACAAAAACGGTCAAGTTCATTTCCCTGGAAAAAAGTTGACCTTACAGCCCCAGATTCCAAACCAGTAGAAAAAATCCCCGCGCCTTGCCAGCTGCGGGGATTTTTGACTTTAGATGTTTTTGGTGGCTTCGAGTCGCGAAATCGCACGTTGCAGCGCGCGCTCAGCGCGACGAATATCGAGGTCAGGATGTTTTTCGTTCAAACGTTGCTCAGCGCGGTTTTTTGCCTGCTTCGCACGTTCGACATCAATATCCTCAGGCAGTTCAGCGGACTCGGCCAAAATAGCCACTTGTGTACCGCGAACTTCCATGAAACCGCCGCTTACAGCGATTACCGTCTCTTTGTCGCCTACCGTTTTAATCCGAACAGGCGCAATTTTCAGCGGGGTAACGAGCGGCATGTGGTTCGGCATGATACCGACATCACCCTCAACGCCGCGCGCGATTACCATTGTTGCTTCACCGCTATAGACAACCCGTTCAGGAGTAACGACTTCAATTGTCAATTTGCTCACTTTCAGTCTCCCCCTTCAAGGGTTGTCTTACGCCATTTTCTTCGCTTTTTCTACTGCTTCTTCAATCGTACCAACATAGAGGAACGCTGCTTCAGGCAGAGTGTCGTGTTTGCCATCGAGGATCTCTTTGAAGCTGCGAACGGTTTCTTTCAGTGGAACGTATTGACCTGGGTTACCAGTGAACTGTTCAGCAACGTGGAACGACTGGGACAGGAAACGCTGAATACGGCGTGCACGTGCTACCGTCAATTTATCTTCATCGGACAACTCGTCCATACCAAGGATTGCGATGATATCTTGCAATTCTTTGTAGCGTTGCAGAATTTTTTGTACGCCGCGCGCTACATCATAGTGTTCTTGCCCGACAACTGCCGGAGTCAGTGCACGGGAAGTGGAAGCCAACGGGTCAACCGCCGGGAAGATACCCAAAGCGGCGATATCGCGGTCCAGGTTGGTTGTTGCGTCCAAGTGAGCGAACGTAGTCGCAGGAGCCGGGTCCGTGTAGTCATCCGCAGGAACGTAGATCGCCTGGATGGATGTTACAGAACCTTTTTTGGTGGAAGTGATACGCTCTTGCAATTGGCCCATCTCGGTTGCCAATGTTGGTTGGTAACCTACCGCGGACGGCATACGGCCCAAGAGAGCGGATACTTCAGAACCAGCTTGGGTAAAGCGGAAAATGTTGTCGATGAACAGCAAAACGTCGCGGCCTTCTTCATCACGGAAATATTCCGCCATGGTCAAACCGGTCAACGCTACGCGAAGACGCGCACCTGGTGGTTCGTTCATTTGACCGAATACCATCGCTGTTTTTGGCAATACGCCAGCATCTTTCATCTCGTGGTACAGGTCGTTACCTTCACGGGTACGCTCACCTACACCAGCGAATACGGAGATACCGCCGTGCTCTTGTGCGATGTTGTTGATCAATTCCTGGATTGTAACGGTTTTACCTACACCGGCACCACCGAACAGACCGATCTTACCACCCTTGATGTAAGGAGCGAGCAAGTCGATAACTTTGATACCTGTTTCCAGAATTTCAACGGTTGTCGCTTGTTCAGCGAACTCAGGAGCTTTACGGTGGATTGGGTCACGACGAGGTACATCGCCCATTTCTTGCAGGTCAATCGGTTCACCCAGTACGTTAAATACGCGTCCAAGCGTTACCGCACCTACTGGAACGGAAATTGGTCCGCCCAGGTCTGTCGCTTCCATGCCGCGTACCAAACCGTCTGTAGAAGACATCGCTACACAACGAACGATGTTGTCGCCCAAGTGAGTCGCTGCTTCAACAGTCAGGTTGATTTCGCGCTCACCAGCTGCTGTTGCTTTATGTTCAATCTTAATCGCATTATAGATGGCAGGCAACGAGCCACGGTCGAATTCAATGTCGACGACCGGTCCCATTACCTGAACCACGCGCCCTTTCGCCATCTTCTCTCTTCCCTCCTAGAAGCTTAATTGGAAGTTACGTTATCCAAATCTATTACGCCTGTGCGTTCGCACCTGCAACGATCTCGGAAATCTCCTGCGTGATCGCCGCTTGACGCGCACGGTTGTAGAACAGCGTTTGCTTGTTGATCATATCCGTCGCATTGTCAGTCGCGTTACCCATCGCTGTCATACGTGCACCATGCTCGGAAGCTTTCGCATCCAGCAGCGCGCTATACACCAATGTTTCTGCATACTGTGGCAGCAGAACTGCCAGCACTTCTTCGGAAGAAGGCTCGTATTCATAGTTCGCACCCTGTGCGGCACTTTCAACCGGCTCCAACGGCAACAATTTGTCCACAGTCGGAATCTGGGAAATTGCGCTTTGGAAACGGTTATAGCACAGGTAAAGCTCGTCAATCTTCTCTTCAGCAAAGAGTGAGACGGCTGCGCTGGCAATTTTTTTGATGTCGGCAAAATTCGGGTTTTCCGGCAAGCCAACGACTTCTTCAATCACAGGATAATTGCGTTTCTTAAAGAAATCGCGCCCCTTGCGACCGATCACGAAGAGTACGTACTCATCTTGCGACTTGTGCTTCTCGTTGATCGATTGCAGCACCTTGCGAATCATGTTCCCGTTATAGCCACCAGCCTGACCACGGTCAGAAGTGATGACGATATAGCCGGTCTTTTTCACCGGGCGAACCTGCAGCATCGGGTGCTTGGAGCCGGATGTACCGCTGGCAATGCTTGCGATAACTTCTTGGATTTTGCGTGTATACGGACGTGCCGCTTCCGCCTTATCCTGTGCACGGCGAAGTTTCGCTACAGACATCATTTTCAGTGCCTTGGTAATTTGGCGCATGCTTTTAAAGCTATTGATACGGCGCTTAATCTCTTTCAAACCTAGAGCCACTCGTTTTCACCACCTTGGGGACGCATACCGGGAGGAAGGACCGCCCGGCATGCATAAGATGTCTGTTGAGAGCAAAATTAACGGCTTACAGCAAAGCCCTTCTTGAACTCTTCGATCGCTGCATTCAAATCAGCTTCAGCAGGCAAATCTTTTGTGGAACGGATGTGTTCCAACAGCTGTGGCTTGTTGGATTCGATGAACGCCAGCAACTCTTTCTCGAAACGAGTTACGTCGCCTACCGGAATATCGTCAACATAGCCTTTTGTCGCCATGTAAATCGCAATGACTTGCTTTTCAACAGGCATTGGATCGTTGTTGCCTTGTTTCATCACTTCTACCAGGCGTTGACCGCGAGTCAAACGCGCCAGCGTTGCTTTATCCAAATCGGAACCGAACTGCGCGAACGCAGCCAGCTCGCGGAATTGTGCCAATTCAAGCTTCAATGGACCCGCAACTTTTTTCATCGCTTTGATCTGTGCCGCACTACCTACGCGGGATACGGAGATACCCGCGTTCACCGCTGGGCGTTGACCTGCGTTGAACAAGTCGGTCTCAAGGAAGATCTGACCATCCGTAATGGAGATTACGTTGGTTGGGATGTATGCGGATACGTCACCTGCTTGTGTTTCGATGAACGGCAATGCAGTCAAGGAACCTGCGCCCAAGTCATCGGACAGCTTCGCAGCGCGCTCCAGCAAACGGGAGTGCAAGTAGAATACGTCACCTGGGTACGCTTCGCGACCTGGAGGACGGCGGAGCAACAGGGACATTTCGCGGTATGCAGCCGCTTGTTTGGACAAGTCATCGTATACGCAAAGAACGTGTTGTCCTTTGTACATGAAATACTCACCCATGGATACGCCTGTGTAAGGCGCCAGGTACAAGAGTGGTGCCGGGTCGGAAGCAGTCGCGGATACAACGATTGTGTAATCCAGCGCACCGTGCTTACGCAGTGTTTCCACTACGCCTGCAACAGTGGATTGCTTTTGGCCGATCGCAACGTAGATACAAATCATGCCGTTGCCTTTTTGGTTGATGATCGTATCGAGCGCAACGGATGTTTTACCTGTTTGACGGTCACCGATGATCAACTCACGCTGACCACGGCCGATTGGAATCATCGAGTCAATCGCTTTGATACCAGTTTGCAACGGTTCATGTACCGATTTACGAGCCATTACGCCAGGCGCAGGGCTTTCGATCGGACGGAATTCAGTTGTGTTTACAGGACCCAAACCATCGATCGGTTGACCGAGCGGGTTAACGACACGACCGAGCAACGCTTCGCCTACAGGCACTTCCATGATGCGGCCTGTACGTTTTACGCTGTCGCCTTCTTTAATGCCGCGGAATGGACCGAGAATAACGACACCTACGTTGCCTTCTTCCAGGTTTTGCACCATTCCCATTACGCCGTTTTGGAATTCGACCAGTTCCCCAGCCATTACCTTCTCCAAACCGTGCACGCGAGCAATACCGTCACCGATTTGGATAACCGTACCGACGTCAACTACTTCAATTTCAGCTTTATAGTTAGCAATGCGCTCTTTCAAGAGCGAGCTAATTTCTTCCGGTCTGATTGCACTCACGTAAATGTCACCCCATTCATCAGAAACGTTTTATTATTGGTGCGCGAACTGTTCCAATTTGCGCTTGATGCTACCGTCATACAGACGGTCGCCAATTCGTACAACCACGCCACCGAGAATTGCTGGATCAACAACCGTTTGCACGCGAAGCGTCTTGTTTACTTTCTTGCCGAATTGTACGGCAAGCTCGTTCACTTCTTCTTCGCCCAACGGTTTGGCAGTCGTTACAACCGCATCAGCAACGCCGCGCGCTTCATTCGCCATCGCGACATAGGCAGTTGCGATTTCACCCAGTTCGAGTTCACGACCATTGTCAATCAAAACGCTCAAAAAGTTCAGCGTCTCCGCCGCAACATGCGCGCCAAAGAGATCTTTGAGCAATTGCTCTTTCGACTCTCTGGAGATTTGATTGTGGCTCAAGATTTTGCCCAACTCTTGATTTGACTCAACAGCGGCAACGATATCTTTTAATTCAGACTCAATTTGCTCGATCAGCCCGCGCTCTTTCGCTACTTCGAACAGTGCGCGTGCGTAGCGTTTTGCAACACCGCTACTCATAGGCGATCTCCCGCTTGTTTCAGGAATTGGTCAATCGTGCTCTTTTGAGCGGCTTCATCCAATTCCTTCTCGATGATTTTGGAAGCCAGCATTACGGACAAGCCTGCCATTTGATCGCGCAGCTCCGCTTTTGCTTTTTCCACTTCACGCGCCAGATCAGCGCTGGCATCCGCTTTCAAACGCTCAGCAGATGTTTTTGCTTCTTCAACAATGCGAGCAGCTTCATCGCTTGCTTGTTTCGCAGCGCGATCCAGAATCGCTTTGGATTCTTGGCGTGCTTCATCAAGCAGACGGCGTTGCTCTGCCAACAGCTTTTCAGCTTCTTGGCGGCTTTGCTCCGCACCGGTAATCTCTGCTTCAATATGTTGGCGGCGTTTTTCCATAACGCCAAGCGCCGGGCCCAACGCGAATTTACGAACGAGTGCCAGTAACACCAAGAAAATGATGATCTGGAATATCAGCGTTCCCCACTCGAGAGATACAGTCCCCAAGTCTACCATTTCAATTTCACTCCTTCCGGTCTAACAGGAGAATCCTAGTCGCATAGAAAAACATTCAGGAAGCCTGTACAAAACGGCCGTGACCGCCTTGTTTTCAAGAGGAAAACGTTTCACACATTCTCCACATAAGAGAGGCGAAGGTCTAGCCCCCGCCACTTCAGCTTGTTTGCACAAGCTTATCTATTCATGAATACGAAGGCCATAGCAACAGCGATGATTGGCAACGCCTCTACAAGACCCAGACCCAAGAACATGAGACCCATCAGGTTACCACGTGCTTCAGGTTGACGAGCAACACCTTCAATTGTGCTCTTAATAACCAAAGAGTTTCCGATAGCTGCACCTACAGCAGCGAGACCAAACATGATACCAGCAGCAAACAAACCAGTCATTACAAAATACCTCCTTAAAATGTTCGTGAATTAGTTTTTGTTGTAAAACGGTTCTTTCCAAGGAAAACCTAGTGATCTTCGTTAACTTTTTGCGAGATGTACACCATCGTCAGCGTTGTGAAGATGTACGCTTGTACGGAACCGACGAATACGGAGTAACCCAGCCATACAATCAATGGCAGCGTCGCTACCAGGACACCTGTGCCCAACAGTACGGAGATCAAGACCTCACCGGCAAAAATGTTACCGAACAAACGCAATGGGAGCGTCAGCGGCTTGATGATGAAATCCTCCATAATGTGCAGCAAGAGCATCAATGGATGCGGTTCCACATAATGCTTGAAGTATTTGCCTGCACCTTTACGCAGACCGAGATAGTGCGAGTAAAGGAGAACGGCAAACGCCAGTGCAAATGTTACAGAAGGAGTCGCTGTCGGCGATTTCCACCAGGATACTGGCAAACCGTGTTCGCTTGCCAACTCTTCTTTAATCATTTCTTCTTTTGCATGAGCAGCTTCCGGTGTACCGGACAGCGTCAGTTGTTTCATGAAGCTTTCACTGATTTGCCCATGGTAAGAGGTGGTGATATTCAGAACCAAGCCCAGCTGGTTCCCGATGAAGATATACAGGAAAATGGTCAAGCCAAGCGCAACCACTCGGGACGCGTACTTCTTGTCCAAAAAGTTGCCGGAGATTCCACGAATGAAGTCGATCACCCATTCGATGAAATTTTGAGCTCCGCGAGGCACGCCAGACGACATATTTCGTGTCAATCCAACCACAAGTAAAAATACTACCAGAGCGGTTACCACCATCATGATCATGGTAGGAATGTCGAATACCAAACCCAACCATTCAAAGCGCGGAGATAAATGCATGTATTTCACCCCTTTCTATCGACAAAATTAAGATTTGTAAAGATTCCTTGTTAAGTGCATGTGTAAAACAACTGTATCTATTTAAAGGAGCGATAAACGAATAGAAGGCTGACCACTTGAATGAGGAAAAATCCTATAAGTGCACCAGATATGACGAATATTTCGGGGAATCGCACCGTCAGATATGCGAGAAACGCAACCATCACGAATCGCTGCAACATCCCCGTTCCTCTGGGGCGGCTGCCCGGTTTCGTCGTTTTCCACGCTTTGCTGAACAGTACGGCATTGTTGATGGTGTTAGCAAACATACCTGCGAAGATGCTCTGGAGAAAGACCTTGTGTTCAGGCAACAGTGCCCAGAGTATCACAGAAGCAGCCATAAAAAAGAAGGCGAAGCGGAATGTTTGGCGCATTGCTGTCGTAAACTCTTGCATGCTCAATCTCCTAACTATCTCCTTACAAATACGAACGGATCAATCGATACACACTATAAATACCGACCCCTAAACCCAAAAACAACCCGATGATCATACATACGGGACTTGTTGCAAATTGTCGATCCAGATATTGTCCGAGCCATACGCCCGCCATGACACAAATCGCCAAATCAATCCCGATAAAGCTGACAAAAACGATGGCTTGCCAAGGATTATCCAGCTTCGACATGCATCTGATCCCCTTTCGACATAAGGAGAGGGCATGTGGTCATACCCTTTGCCCTCATCCATATTAACGAAGATTTATCCGCTTTGTCAACTTCCAGTCATACTGTACACAAACCGTTCACAATTGGTTCAAATCTTCTCAATTATCGTTGCAACACCTTGACCGCCGCCGATGCACAGCGTCGCCAAGCCGTATTTGCCGTCGCGCTTTTGCAGCTCATGGACAAGCGTGACGAGAATGCGTGCGCCGCTCGCGCCGATCGGATGTCCGAGCGCGATCGCGCCGCCGTTTACGTTCAGTTTTTCCTTGTCGAATCCCAGCTCTTTGCCAACCGAAAGGGATTGAACCGCGAATGCCTCATTCGCTTCAATCAGATCGATGTCTTCCAGTGACAGGCCGGCTTTTTCCAGCGCGCGTTTGGTCGCAGGAACCGGACCGATCCCCATGATGCTCGGGTCAACACCAGCGCTGGCGTTTGCAACGATCCGGGCCAGCGGCTTAAGGCCCAATTCATCGGCTTTTTCCCGGGACATGATCAGCAGCGCTGCTGCGCCGTCATTAATACCCGAAGCGTTGCCGGCCGTTACGCAACCGTCTTTTTTGAATGCAGGGCGCAGCTTGCCGAGCGATTCTGCGGTGACGCCTGCGCGCGGGAATTCGTCGGTTGCGAACAGAACCGGGTCTCCTTTTTTCTGCGGAATCGGCACCGGAACGATCTCATCTGCAAAGCGTCCCGCTGCGATCGCGGCCACTGCCTTCTCCTGGCTCCACGCTGCGAATTCATCCTGTTCCTCACGGGTGATCTGATACTTTTCACCCAAATTCTCCGCAGTAATCCCCATATGGTAATCGTTGAATGCGCACCACAGTCCATCGCGAATCATCGAATCCACTACTTTTTGATCGCCCATTCGATAGCCGTTGCGCGCGCCCTCCAGCAGATAAGGCGCTTGGCTCATGTTTTCCATACCGCCTGCGAGAATGACGTCTGTATCTCCTGCGAGGATGGACTGGACAGCAAGATGGACGGCTTTCAGACCGGAACCGCACACTTTGTTGATGGTCATGGCAGGAACCGCGTGCTCGAGGCCAGCCTGAATCGCTGCCTGACGCGCAGGATTTTGGCCCAGGCCCGCTTGGAGCACATTGCCCAAAATGACCTCACCGACTTGCTCTTTCCCTACTCCAGCCTTCTCAAGCGCTGCCTCCAGCACCAAAGCGCCCAGTTTGGTAGCGGACACACCGGCTAGTCCCCCTTGAAAGCTCCCGATTGCGGTACGCACTGCGCTGACAATCACAACTTCCTTTTTACTCATCGCTTCCACTCCTCGCTTGTTTATATCGGCGTAGCCACACTGTGGCATCCTTCCATTATAAGAGGAGCAGGTTACAAAAATGATTAAAAAAACGTTAAGTTATGGCTCTTTGCAGTTCGAAAACCTGGGCTTACACGTAACCTCTTTTAAAAAAAAGCCGCATCCTGCCTCATAGGAGGTGGATGCGGCTTTCACAGGGGCTTCCCTATTTCTTCTGCTGCAAGATTCGATAGAGCGCTACTGCTGTCACAGACCGTGTAGTCGGTTTGTTCGGCTCGAACTTGCCGTTCTGGCTGTCCATCAGCCCTTGGCCCGCTACGTTGTTGATTGCAGCGGACGCCCATTGCGGCCACGCTTTCCTATCGGCTGGTGCTTGGGCAGGCTGGGCTTTCTTTTGCAGAATGCGGTCGAGAATGACGGCCGCTTCCGCCCTGGTCACAGCCTGGTCGGGTCTGAACGTTTTATCGGTGTAGCCTTTTACCAAGCCTTTGGTCAACGCGACTTGCACAGGTCCTTGCGCATAGTCGGGAATGGTGTCCTTAAAGGAGAGCTTTGGCTTGGCCGGAAGCTCCCACGCGAAGACGCGGGCCAACAGCGTGACAAACTGCGCTCTTGTCAACGAATTTTCCGGTCCGAACAATTCGTTGGTAATCCCTTTGACCAACCCTTTCTGGGCCATATAGGTGATCTCATCCTTGGCCGGATGGTTGATGATGTCGACAAACGGCACATCGGCCGGCTTATCGAGATAATACGGGATGTAGGTTCCATATGCGTTGATCGGATAGACCCACTTCCCTTGTTCATCGACCTGGCCGATCAATGGATCAAATGTCTGGTTCGCCTCATTCACATAGAGCAAACCGATTCCTTTTCCTTTGATCCAGTTTTTCGCGGCCAGCTTCACTGTGGATGTCGTATTGCCGAATTGGTCCTGCTTGCCCGCCTTCAGCGCTCCCGGCTTCACGGTAAACGCATAGTCGGCCGGTACGTAGCCAGGCAGCTGCTGGTTGATGATCGAATTCACACCAAGCGAGACGGTATCCAGGAAGCTCGACGTGGCTGCAAACGAATAGCTCATGTCGAGTTCCGCGCCCAACGAGAGGGTTCCTGGCGTGTTGGTTTGCACCGTTTTGCCGCTAGGCTTCACAGCGCTCTCCGCTGGATAGAGCAGGGACGCTTCGTCAAAATAAACCGTGCCGCTCTCCGGCAGGATCTCATTGTTTTCTGCAGGGTCGACGACATAGATGCTGCGCAGTTGCAATGGATACACCGCTGCTGCCGGGAAGTATCCTTTCACCTGCTGCCATCCTGTCCAATCGATGCGCTTGGCCAGATCGACGTAATAGACTTTCCCTTTTGCGTCGAGCACTTCTGCGCGCAGCCAGTGATTGCTGCTGTCGCCATATACCCACAGGCCCATACCGAACGGCTTGCCCGGGATGTCTTCCGGCTTGGAGCCAAGTCGGCCATACGCGATCCGGGAATCGCTTTCCGGCGCGCCGGCAAAATTGTACGTCAGTTTCGCTGCTTTTTTCGTACGGAATACCGGATCGTTTCCGCCGGCACTCACTGCCGCGAAGGAACCGTGCGAGCTGAGCGAATCCGGATAAGCGGTATGGTACATGGACGGCTGGTTGTCGAATGTCAGCCACGGCTGCTCAAATGCGCCGATATTTACTGGCACCGTCGTGCTGAGCCCGTCGTATGTAACCTTGAGGTTGGCTTTCCCGACCTGGTCGCCCGCAATGAGCTGGAGATTGTCGTCGACCGAAGCCGACGGTGAATCAACCGAAATGGTTACGCTTTTCGGTGTTGCCGCAATCATCTGGCCTTTTTTGGTTTTCAGCTTGATATCAAGCCCAAGCGTTTGACCAGGCGCGATATTGATCGGATTCGGTCCGACGATGATCTGTTCGATGTCCTTACCTGTTATGACACTCACATCGCGTTTTTGCGACACATTGCCGACTGTTGCCGTAATCGTTGTCGTGCCGGAACGACTCGGGATAAACTTGTTTTGCTCGAATGTTCCCGCATCCGCTCCGACCTGCCAGTTAATCTGGTCAGGCTTGATCGTATAAGGCAAATAATGCGTATCGTATGCCTTGGTTGTAAATTCGGCAGCTTGTCCGATCAACACCTCTGTCGGGCCATTGATCTGAAAACCGAGCAAATCGCCCGGAGGCGCCGTATTGTAGATGGCAAGTCCCGTCGGCACGCGACGCTCCGCTCCGCCTTTAGGCGTGTTGATCGCCCGCACATCCGTCTCGCCCAGCATCCGCGCGGACATTGTGGTGGACCCGCCGCCGTCGAAATTGACCGCTTTGTACGCACCGATCTCCACCATGATCTGTGCCAGCTCTTCGAGACTTAGACCGGAGCTGCTGGCCGTGTCGACCGCCACCATGTACATGGTTTTGCCATCCTGGGAAACCCCTACCGCCGTCCGCGCATTCAAGCCTTTGACCGAGCTGTCCACATTAAAGGACGTGATCGCCTTGCCCTGGTTGACCAGCAGCAGCTGACCGCCTACCGCCTGCATCCAGTTCCGGTCGGTCGGGGCATTCTGGTAATCAATCTGCGCTGTCGAGCCCACAGGGAACTGCTGCAGCAAAAAGTTGGCAGCTGCTCCTTGTCCCCAAAGCACATAACCGTTTGGCGGAATCGTCGCGGCCGGCTGATTGATTCGCACTTCTTTCGCCACGTTGTTGTCAAAGACTACTTCCACGATGTTTTGGTAGCCGGATATTGGCCCAAGGCTTGTCTTGCCGAATTTGGGCGTGTACATGTTCAATTGATCTAGATGGCTTTTGCCTTTTGTCGTGTTGTACTCTTCCTTGTTGATTCCGCGCAGCGGGAACGTCACGCCGCTTGGAGCCGTCACCTTGCCGGAAAACGTGAAATGTTCGATCGCCGCCGTTTTGTCGTCGGTGATTCCGAGGCTGTACCAGTAATCGATCTGCCCCATTGACGAGATGATCTCGCCATCCTTGAGCACCTGCCCAAACGGCGCACCGCGTTTTGTCATGTTGAAAAAGTCGGCATTGATCGCCGAGATGGCTCCTGTTTCGCGGGCCATCTGGGTGACGGTTTGCTTTTGCGTCAGCAAGCCGCCTGTGCCGTACACCGGCTTCACTTCAAGATACTGATTGTTGAGGTCCGCTTTGGTGACAAAGACCGTCACCTGTTGATCGCCGAAAGATTTGGTATATTTTATCAGCGTGGCTCCTTCACCAATCGTCTGCTGCCACATGATCGACAGCGGGCTGGTCACAACTCGCGCTTCCGCCACGTTTGCCGCCAACGGAAAAATCGCTCCCCACGCGATGACGCCAGCCGTGACGAGCGACAAGACCTTATGCTTTTTCACGGTGCAAACTCCTCTCCTCAGGAAAAAACTATCTCTCTTTTTATAAGAATAAGCCGTCTCGCGTGCAAAATTATCCATATTCGTTTGACGCGGATTTTGGCTGTTTGGTTTCATCGATTCCGTCGATTTTTTCTGGTAAATTTCGACAATCACGAAAAGTCTCTATGTAGCTGCGAAAGGAAAAAGAGGCGTCATCAAACGCCTCATCCTTTTATTTTGCGTGGCCTGGCTGAAATGGCGCCGGACGCTCGCTCTTGTATCCAAAATGGTAGAGAATCGCTTCCACGATGCGCTCGGAGGCTTTGCCGTCGCCATACGGGTTGGCTGCTTTCGCCATTTTTTCATAGGCTGCAGCATCGCGGAGCAGCTCGTCCGCCAGACGGTACACTTGATCTTCATCGGTCCCGGCAAGCTTCAACGTGCCCGCTTCGATGCCTTCCGGACGCTCTGTCGTATCACGCAGAACGAGGACAGGCACGCCAAGCGAAGGCGCTTCTTCTTGTACACCGCCGGAATCGGTCAAAATCAGGTGGGCGCGACGCGCAAAGTTGTGGAAGTCAAATGCATCCAGCGGTTCGATCAGATGGATGCGCTCGTGGCTCCCCAAAATTTCCTGGGCCACTTCCTGCACAGCCGGATTCAAGTGCACCGGATACACCACGGCAATATCCTGATGCTCGTCGACCAGACGGCGGACAGCACGGAAAATGCGGCGCATCGGCTCACCCAGATTTTCGCGGCGGTGAGCGGTCATGAGCACCATCTTTTTGCCTGCCGTTTTGCTTAAAACCGGATGCGTATAGTCAGCGCGCACCGTTGTTTGCAGCGCATCGATCGCCGTGTTGCCTGTGACGAAGATCGCTTCCTCCGGCTTGTTTTCGCGGCGGAGGTTGTCAGCTGCACCATCGGTCGGCGAAAAATGCAGGTCTGCCATCACGCCTGTCAGCTGGCGGTTCATCTCTTCAGGGAATGGCGAGTATTTGTCCCATGTACGCAGGCCTGCCTCGACATGGCCGATCGCCACTTGATTGTAAAATGCGGCGAGACTCGCCACAAACGTCGTCGTCGTATCGCCATGCACGAGCACGATGTCCGGCTTCTGCTCCTTGATGACCTCATCCAACGCTTCCAGCGCACGGGTCGTAATTTGCAGGAGGGTCTGGCGATCTTTCATGATGTTCAAATCAATATCCGGGGTGATGCTGAAAATTTCCAGCACCTGATCCAGCATTTGCCGATGCTGTGCAGTCACACAGACAATCGATTGGATCTGCTCGGGATGCTTGCCGAGTTCGTGGACAAGCGGCGCCATCTTGATGGCTTCCGGTCTTGTCCCGAATACGGTCATCACTTTGAGTTGCTTACGGTTTTCGCTCATCATCGCACCTACTTCGTTCCGTAGAGACGGTCACCTGCGTCGCCCAACCCTGGTACGATATATCCATGGTCATTCAACTGCTCATCGACTGCAGCAACAAAAATGTCTACGTCCGGATGATCTTCCTGCACCACTTTGATTCCTTCAGGAGCGGCGATCAGGCACATCAGCTTCATGTTTTTCGCACCGCGCTTTTTCAAAGCCGCAATCGCGACGGATGCGGAACCGCCGGTCGCGAGCATCGGATCGATCACGATCAGCTCACGCTCCTCGATGTCGGTCGGCAGCTTGGCATAATATTCAACAGGCTTCAATGTTTCCGGATCGCGGTACAAGCCGATATGGCCCACTTTTGCGGCAGGGATCAGCTTCAGTACGCCGTCAACCATGCCGAGGCCGGCGCGCAGGATTGGAATCAAGCCGATTTTTTTACCGGCGAGCACCTTGGATTTAGCTGTGGTGACCGGCGTCTCGATTTCGGTTTCTTGCAATGGCATATCGCGGGTAATCTCGTACGCCATCAAAGTCGCAACTTCATCTACCAATTCGCGGAATTCTTTCGTTCCCGTATTTTTGTCACGAATAAACGTCAATTTATGCTGGATTAAGGGGTGGTCGAACACATATACACGACTCATGTATGTTCCTCCGTTTCTGCTTTGCGGACATCCTACTTATAATAGCGTTTGCGACCGCAACCGTCAATTTCGGCTGAAAACGCGAAAACAGGCCTACGGCATGACGCCGTTGGGCCTGTTTGGTTCTTTTAGTATTGCAAGCCTTCGTAGAGCGGGAAGCGGGCGCAAAGTGCGGCCACGCGGGCGCGGGCTTCTTCATGCTTCGCTGCATCCTGCGGGTTTTTCAATGTCAGTGCGATGATTGCGGCAACCTCTTTCATCGCTTCTTCATCAAAGCCGCGGCTTGTCACCGCTGGCGTACCCATGCGCACTCCGCTCGTGACGAACGGGCTGGCCGGATCGTAAGGAATCGTGTTTTTGTTCGTTGTAATTGAAACTTCATCCAGCAGATGCTCCGCTTCTTTACCGGACAAACCTGTGCTGCGTACATCAACCAGCACGAGATGGTTGTCCGTACCGCCGGATACGAGTGTCAAACCTTCAGCCGTCAACGCTTCTGCAAATGCTTTCGCGTTTTTCACGATACGGCTTGCGTAGTCTTTGAATTCCGGTTTCAGCACTTCGCCGAAAGCGACTGCTTTGGCAGCGATCACGTGCATCAAAGGACCGCCTTGTACGCCCGGGAACATGGACTTGTCGATCGCTTTGGCAAACTCTTCTTTGCAGAGGATGATCCCGCCGCGAGGACCGCGCAATGTTTTATGCGTAGTGGAAGTGACAAAGTGTGCATGCGGCACCGGGTTCGGATGCAAGCCTGCCGCAACCAGACCGGCGATGTGCGCCATGTCTACCATGAAGTAAGCGCCGACTTCATCTGCGATTTCACGGAATTTGGCAAAATCGATTTCGCGCGGATAGGCACTCGCGCCTGCAACGATCAGCTTCGGTTTATGTTCCAGCGCTTTGGCGCGAACAACATCATAGTCGATGCGGTGAGTGGTTTCATCCACGCCGTATTCTACGAAATTGTACAAGGTTCCAGAGAAGTTAACAGGGCTACCATGCGTCAAGTGACCGCCATGGGACAGATTCATCCCGAGTACCGTATCGCCAGGTTGGAGAATGGTGAAGTAAACGCCCATGTTCGCCTGTGCACCGGAGTGCGGCTGTACGTTGGCATGCTCAGCGCCAAAAATTTCTTTCAGGCGATCGCGAGCGATATCCTCAACGATGTCGACATATTCACAGCCGCCGTAGTAGCGACGACC
This sequence comes from Brevibacillus fluminis, assembly GCF_052072235.1. Taxonomy (GTDB): domain Bacteria; phylum Bacillota; class Bacilli; order Brevibacillales; family Brevibacillaceae; genus Brevibacillus_D; species Brevibacillus_D fluminis_A. The sequence continues at coordinate 5,631,790 of NZ_CM125436.1, forward strand.
TGGATAGCCTTCCGCATACTTGTTGGTCAAAACGGTTCCCATTGCTTCCATAACAGCGCGGCTAACGAAGTTCTCGGATGCGATCAACTCGATTTTGTCGCGTTGTCTTCCCAATTCCTGGCGCATTGCTGCCATTACTTGCGGGTCTTGCTCTTTCAAGAATTCAAACATGGCTTGATAGCCTCCTATCGCTTCTTTTTTCTATATAGTAGTTATGAACAGCTGTTATTTGCATCCGTCAGCTCGTAGACGGCTCGTGCGCCGCCAATCAGCTTCGGCCTGGTTTGCGCTGCCGTCACATGCGCTTCCCCAATCTGCCGCAAGCTTGGCCGAATCGGCACCGCCACATGTCGCAAATGCATGCCGATAAAGGTATCGCCAATATCGATTCCTGCATGCGCTTGAATATGCTCGACCATGACGGGATCTTTCAATTGTCGGTACGCATAAGCTGCCATCGCTCCGCCGGCTGTCGGAACAGGGACGACCGTCACCTCGTCCAGACCAAACCGCTCCATGCTTGTCCGCTCGATGACCAGCGCGCGGTTCAGATGCTCGCAGCACTGAAAGGCCACATCAAAGCCGTGCGCCTCCTGCACTTCGCGAATGCCGCTGTAAAGCGCGGCTGCTACCTCTGCACTGCCCGCTTTGCCGATCTGCTTGCCCAGCACTTCACTGGTGCTGCAGCCGATAACCAGCAGGCGTCCGGCTCCCAGTTTGGCGCTTTGCTGCACTTCTGCCACGATGGTCTTGACCTGTTGCTTCAATACGTCCAGGTCCATCTTACTTCACTCCCGCGTGCTTGGCTTCAATCTCCTTGATTTTGTCCACACGGCGTTCATGGCGACCGCCTAAAAATTCAGTCTCCAGCCAAATTTTCACGATGTCCAAAGCAAGGCCTGGTCCGATGACTCGCTCGCCCATCGCCAATACGTTTGAATCGTTGTGCTCACGTGTTGCTTTTGCCGAAAACGTGTCATGCACCAGCGCGCAGCGAATGCCGCGAACCTTGTTGGCAGCAATCGACATGCCGATCCCTGTGCCGCAAACCAGAATACCCCGATCAAACTCGCCGGATGCCACTTTTTCAGCCACCGGCAGCGCGTAATCCGGATAATCGACCGACGTTTCACACTCGCAGCCAAAGTCTTCATAGCTGATATTCATCGACTCCAGAAGCGATTTAATCTCTTGTTTCAGCTTAAATCCGCCGTGATCGGCAGCCAATGCAACTTTCATGTGAGTTCCCTCGCTTTTTCGTAATTCATGCTTATTATACCGCTAATCCCGAAGATATGTCACTGTATTTTGTTAGAACTGGGGCAAAACCTGTTACATTACTGTTAAAAAACCAGAAAACGTTCGGTTAACGCCTATTTTTTGGCGAAATCCGGACGAGCCTTAAAAAGGGACTGGTTTATAACCAGCCCCGCAATTTCTCATGCAGCTTGTCGAGCGATTGCTCCAATTCGGCAGCACATTGCTGATAAAGCGTGAAATCCCCGCCATACGGATCGGCGATCTCCCCGGCTTCACCAATGAATTCCTTCAGCGTATACAGTTTATGCGCCACGCCGGGAAAATACTGCTGGATCATGGCTTTATGTCCATGGGTCATAGTCAAAATCAGATCGGCCCAGGCAATCAGATGATCGTCAACACGCTGCGCAGCATGATCGTGTGCGATGCCGCGAAGCTCCAGAACCTTTCTGGCGTGTTCCGATGCACGTTGCCCCGCATAAGCAGAGACGCCAGCTGATTTGACCTCGAATCTGCCTTCCGTCTTGTCCCGAAACAACGCTTCCGCCATGGGGCTGCGGCAGGTGTTTCCGGTACAAACAAACAGCACCTTCATCTGTTACCCTCCTTTTTCACAATATGGTTTGTCCTATTATACGCACGTTTCCAAGGGACTTACCAGAGGAATTTGCACCCGAACAGGATCAGGATGACGCCCCCAATGATTTCGCTGTAGTCGCCGAGCCATCCCCCGAAACTGCGCCCGATCATCAGACCGCAGCCGGCCATCAAACCGCCCGTGACGCCAAAGAGCGTGACCGCCAGAAGCTGGTTCACCTCGATCAAGCCGAAGGAAAAGCCGACCGAAAGCGCGTCCAGGCTGACACTAACCGCAAACAGGATCAAGCCGAAGCCTTTGGTGTAAAGCTGGCTCTGCTTTTCTTCCTGTGTGAAACCACTCCATAACATATGTATGCCGAGCGCGATCAGGACCCCGCCGCCGATCAATACGGCTATATCCCCAACGACGCTGGAGAGGGTATGCCCAATCCAGATCCCCAAAAGCGGCATGGCTACATGAAACAGACCGATCGTTGTGCTGATGGAGAGCACTTCACGCAGTCGCAGTTTACCCATTCCGACGCCGATTCCCAAAGAAAAGGCATCCATCCCGAGCGCTAGCGAAATCAGCAGCAAGGTAATAAACTGCCCCCATTGAAACAATGAGATATCCACGTTTCCTCCCCCTCCTGTCTCTTCACCATATGCGGACAAGAGGGGAAACATTCATCTTAGGCGGTTACCACGCGCCCGCCTGCCGCTTTCTCCAACCGGTTCATGACGGCAAGCCCCATGCCTTTTCGCGGGAAGACCGGCGCCACCATGAACTGCACCCCAAGGCTGTCAAACTGGCGCAACACCCCGTACAAATCGCGGGCGACGCTGCCCAAATCGGACAAGGAACCACAGGAAAGAACCGCGTCGGCACAATCGCTGCCTTCCCATTCCGCCGCGTTCTCCACAGTGACGAGTACCCCTGTCTTGCAGCCCATCTGACGGGCTTCGCGCAGCATGCTCTCCATCCGTTTGCGGACAGCCTCCCGCTCGCCGTTTACGAGCCACAGCTCACCCTCCGGCGCATAGTGCGTATATTTCATGCCTGGGGAACGCGGACTTTCCTCCGCTCCCAGCAAAAAGGCCGGATCTATCTCTACTGTTCCCAAAACCGTCTGCAACTGTTCAAACGTGACGCCACCCGGACGCAAGATCATCGCCGGCTTCACGGTCATGTCGATCACGGTCGATTCCACACCGACGCCAGTCGCTCCGCCGTCCACAATCGCCGCGATCCGTCCCTCCAGGTCTTGGCGCACATGCTGAGCGGTTGTCGGACTTGGCTTGCCTGAAAGATTGGCGCTCGGAGCGGCAATCGGCACGCCTGCTGCGTTGATCAACGCCAAGGCGACCGGATGATCCGGCATCCGCACGCCAACCGTTTCCAAGCCTGCCGTCACCAGGTCGGCAACCGTATCCTGCTTCGGCAAAATCAGTGTCAGCGGCCCGGGCCAAAAGGCTTCAATCAGTCGCTGGGCATCGTCTGTCACCTGCGAGACAACCGTAGCCAGCTGCCCGATACTGCCGATATGCACGATCAGCGGATTGTCGCTCGGCCTCCCCTTGGCCACAAATATTTTTTCCACAGCTTGATTGGACAATGCATCCGCGCCGAGTCCGTAAACGGTCTCCGTCGGGAACGCAACAACCTCTCCCTGCTGGATCAATCGGGCTGCATCCACAATCTGTGCACAAGTCTTTAGGTCTTCCACACCTTTATCCACAATCCACATCTTTGTAACCATCGGTAGTAACATTGTTAAAAATCCTTTCCGGCCACTGTCTAAATACAGTTTGTGCCCCTAGTATAAAAGCTCCCCAAGAAGTTTTCAACAACCTGTGGGTAACTTGTGGATAAACTCACGAAAAAAAACCTACCTCGAAAGGTAGGGGAGGGGGAGCATCGTTAGGTACTGCGTTAAAACAAGGCGGCCAGTTTGTCCCAGAGGAAAAACCGCACTTCCACCTTTGGCGCTGGTTGCTCGACCGTCGTCGCTGCTGCAATCGGTTCGGTTTTTGCCTCCAGCTCAAGTTTTGCTGCACGCTCGCTTGTCTCCGGTGTCGTTTCCGCTTTCGTTTCACCTTCGCTGTGGACAAGTTCAGCTGGCTGCATCCAACGCTCTGCCCGCAATAGCGAGCGCTCTTCATCTATGCTTTGATACGTGTCATCCATTTTTTCCAGGCCTGCCTTCTGTTCGAAAGACGAAGGCTCGTTTGAAGATGCCGGTTGTGGGGATTTTGCCCCCGTCTGCTCTTCGGCATGTGCGACCGCGTCGCCATTGGCCATATCGATGAAGCACAGCGGCGGAAACAGCACACACCACCAGTTTTGGCCTTTCGCTTCACCAATTCGCACACGGAGCGCTTCATAATTGCCAGCGGGATACACATAGGAACCGTACAGCTTGGTCGGGAACGGCACTTGGCCGAAATCAACCACAGCCGGGTAGGAAAATCCGCGGGCTTCGATGGTTTTATCCACAAGCTTTTGCAGTTCCGGCAGACGCTTGGCCACCACTTGGCGCGCTTCATCATAGGAGCCGATTTCTTTGACCCAGGTGTTCATCTGGGCGACGATCGCGTCTCTTACCTCACGTTTCAACCATTGGTCTGTGACAGAATCACTATTGGCAATGATGCGTAAACGGATAGATTCCTGCGGGATTGGCCCGTTATCCAGCACATTGGCTGACGAACGCTGCTGCTCCCAGCACATCATGGCGATTACCAACGAAAACACTACAAGTAAGAACCGTTTCATCTTTCATCGTCTCCCCTCGAATACCGACGCTTGTTTTTGTTTCTTTTGTATCTCTCTAGTCGTCAGTATGGACGGGCAATGGAAGAAATATACACACAGTTTCAACTTTTTTGTGTTCGCACACCCACTACAATGCGGTCGATGCCCGCCAGGTCAGGAACGATCGCCGTTTCGCCGATCACACCGCTTGCCAGCATCAGCCTGGCAACGTCCTGGGCTTGGTGAATCCCCACCTCAAATGCGACCAACGCCTGCTCCTTCAGCACGCGAGGCAGCGCCTCACATAAGCGCCGATAGCAATTCAGGCCGTCTTCACCGCCGTCTAACGCAAGCAACGGCTCGAACTCCTTTACTTCACGATCCAGCTCCAATACATCGCTGCTCGGGATGTACGGCGGATTGGAGACAAGCACATCGACCCGTTCCCCCTGCAAAAGGAGCGGCTCCAGCAAGTCGCCTTGCAAAAATCTCACCTTATCCACAAGCCCAAGCCGCTTGGCGTTGTCGCGGGCAATCTCGATCGCATCTGTGGACAAGTCGACGGTTGAAACCGCCCAATGCGGTCGCTCGCTTGCCAGCGTCAATGCGATCGCGCCGCTCCCCGTGCCGATATCCACAACCGCAAGCTCGCTTTCCTTTGTCCACAGCCTGTCCGCGTACTGAAGCACTTGCTCGATGAGGATTTCCGTTTCCGGCCGCGGGATCAGCACACCGGGACGCACGACAAACTCACGCCCGAAAAACTCTTGGGTTCCGATTACATACTGCAGCGGCTCTTGCGCTGCCCGGCGCTCACAAAGCGCTTGAAACCGCTCAGCCGCTCCATCCGGCATCGGATCAGGCAATGAGGCGAGAAATTTTGCCCGCTCCATACCGAGCACATGGCGCAGCAGCAGCTCGGCCTCAAACCGCGGGTCCTTGCAGCCATGCTCCTGTAAAAAGGAAGAAGCCCGGAGCAGGGCTTCTCGAATCGTTGTTGGCTGTACCATATTACACGACACCTTGGCTTTGCAAAAGCTCGGTTTGCTCATGCATGATCAAGTTGTCGATCACTTCATCCAGCTCGCCGGACAAAATGCTTTCCAGACGGTGGAGCGTCATGCCGATGCGGTGATCGGTCACGCGGCTTTGCGGGAAGTTATAGGTGCGAATCCGTTCCGAACGGTCACCTGTCCCCACCAAGCTTTTGCGTGTCGCGTCCTGCTCGGCCATCGCTTGCTGCTGATGGAAGTCGAACAGGCGCGCGCGCAGTACGCGCAACGCTTTATCCTTGTTGGAGTGCTGCGATTTCTCATCCTGGCAGGATACGACGATCCCCGTCGGGATGTGTGTCACACGAACAGCAGACTTGGTCGTATTGACGCTCTGTCCGCCGGCACCGCTGGAACAGAACGTATCGATACGGATATCTTTTTCGTTCAGTTCCACTTCCACTTCTTCCGCCTCAGGCAACACCAGTACGGTAGAGGTAGACGTATGGATGCGTCCGCCCGATTCCGTAGCCGGAATACGCTGTACACGGTGCGCGCCGCTTTCAAATTTCAGCTTGCTGTAAGCGCCTTGTCCGCTGACCGAGAAAATGATCTCCTTGTAGCCGCCAAGCTCTGTCTCGTTGGCTTCGATCACTTCCACTTTAAAGCCCTGACGCTCAGCATAGCGGGTGTACATGCGGTACAGATCGGAGGCAAACAGCGCGGCTTCATCGCCGCCGGCTGCCCCGCGAACCTCAACGATCACGTTCTTGTCGTCGTTCGGGTCTTTTGGAAGCAGCAGAATTTTCAGTTTGTGCTCCAGCTGTTCTTTCTGCTTGGTCAAATCAGCGATCTCGGCCTTCACCATTTCGCGCATTTCATCGTCCAGCTTGTCGTCCAGCATCATTTTAGCGCCATCCAACTGCTCTGTGACAGATTTATATTCACGATAAACGGTAACCGTTTCTTCCAAGGAACGCTGTTCAATCGATAATTCACGCAAACGCTTTGTATCGCTGATGACATCGGGGTCACACAATAAGTTATTCACTTCTTCATAACGCTCTTCAACTGCTGATAAGCGATCAAACACTGCACTTCACCCCATATAAGATGAATGATGGTTAACATTAAAATTATAGGAAAAAACCCTTGAAAAGTCAAAGAAAAAAGCTGTCAATGCCAAGGCATCAACAACTCGGATTGCGTGCGCTACGGTGTCGTATGAACACCGTCGTTGGAGGTCAAATGATAGTCGTAACGCGGCGCTTTTTGGACGAGGTTCGCAATGACTTGCCGCTCGATGTCGCGGGCATGCTGCGCCGTAATGTTCGGGGCGAGATCCAGCGTCACATAGGCGTTTCCGCCGCTGATTGAAATACGCGCGCCTTCAACACCCGGCACGCTCTTTGCCGACATCTCCAGGCTTTTTTCATCGACGGAATAATTGCGGACGCTATGCTTCCCAACCAGAATGTTCGGGTTTTGGTTGCGCCCCATCAATGTTTCACGATTGGCCCCGGGTGTCGCCGACTGTTCGTTTTGCTGGGCCCGATACGTATTGCAGCCGCCAAGCACGGTCAGGGACAGCACGGCGGTTAGAAGTAAGACTGTACTTTTATGCAGGCGGGAATTTGTACCCATGCAAAAAGCCACCTCCTGTTTTGCCTAGTGTGCGCAATGAAGAACACACCCATGCAAAAAAGAAAAGTGGCTTTTTGGCTGGCACACGCTGAATCAGGCTTGTTTCGCCGATTCCTTGACGAACCCCGGTTTCCCCGGAATTTGGTGGCAATGACGGCATCTGGCTTCATAGCTCTCCGCCGTCCCAACCAAAATGATCGGGTCGTGGTAATCAGCCGGCTCATTGTTCAGGAGGCGCTGCGTGCGCGTAGCGGGGCTGCCGCAAACGGCGCAGATCGCTTCCAGCTTTGTCGTATACTCGGCTACAGCAAGAAGAATCGGCGTCACCCCGAACGGCTCGCCGCGGAAATCCTGGTCAAGCCCGGCACAGATGACACGGACGCCTCTGTCCGCCAGATACTGGCACACTTCAATGATCTCGTCGTCAAAAAACTGTACTTCATCAAACGCCACGACATCGGTGTCCGGCTTCACAAGCTCCAGCACGTCCCGTGCGGAACTGACCGCTACCGCATCTTCCATGACACCATTGTGGGACACGACCGCCATCGCATGGTACCGATCATCAATGCGCGGTTTAAATACTTGCACCCGCAGCTTCGCGATTTTGGCGCGCCGAATCCGGCGAATCAGCTCCTCGCTTTTGCCGGAAAACATGCAGCCGCAGATGACTTCAATCCAACCGTTCTGTTTCATAAAGTACATGGAATCATCACCAATTATTTACAAAGTATTCAAGAATGCTCATGATCGCTTGTCCATCATAGCATCTCGCGTCCGATTCGCCAATCGTCCGAACTATTTATTTCCCAACTTTTTTGCTTGTGAAAAACGTTCGATCGCAATCAGTCGGCTTATCGCATGATCGACACAAGGCGGCGGATAATCCAGGCCAATCATACAGGCAGACTCCTTTTGGAGCAGCTCTGGCATTGTCCATGGCTTGTGGACATATTTCGCTGGAACATGTGCCAATTCCGGTACGTACTGCTTCACGTACGTGCCATCCGGATCAAATTTTTCCCCTTGTGAAACCGGGTTAAAAATACGGAAGTATGGCTGTGCATCAGTACCCGTCGAGGCACACCACTGCCAACCGCCGCAATTGGCGGCCTCGTCATGGTCAATCAGCTGTTCGGCAAAATAGTTCATGCCCTTGCGCCAGTCGATCAACAAATCCTTGACCAAAAAAGAGGCCGTGATCATCCGCACGCGATTGTGTATCCACCCCGTCTGGTTCAATTGTCGCATTCCCGCATCCACCATCGGGTAACCCGTTTGACCTGTGCACCATTTGCGAAAAAGTTCCTCGTTGTCATCCCATTCCACCTGCTCATAATCCGCCAAAAATGCTTGTTCGACCGTATGCGGAAAATGAAACAGCACTTGCTGGTAAAAATCGCGCCAGATGAGTTCCGAGACAAATGTCTCTGCAGCCTCCGATTGAGGTCCCGACATCTGATGCATCCGTTCCAGGACCGAATGATAGACGGTGCGAATCGAAAGCGTGCCTGTCCGCAAGGCAAAAGATAATCGCGACGTACCATCCACCGCGGGCAGATCGCGCTGCAATTTATACCCAGCGAGCTGCGTATCAAGAAACTGACCCAGCCGTCTGCGTGCTGCCCGCTCCCCGTATAGCTCCTCTTCCCTCACTTGCTCCTTCGCCGAGCCTTGCCCGCCAAGCGCTGGAATCAGATCGGAAGGATAGCTCTCAAGACCCGTTGCCGCACGCAGTTTTTTTGGCATTGGAAACGGCTTGTCTTTGGGCAAAGTCAGCCACGCCCGTTTGTACGGCGTAAAAACGACGTACGGTTTACCTTGCTTGTTCAGCAATTCTCCCTCTTCATGCAGAACCATATCTTTGAACGTTTGCGTAAAAATACCGTTACGCTGTAGCTCCGCCGCCACTTGCTCGTCTCGGCTGATGGCTTTCGGTGCATACTCCCGATTGAAAAACAGTTTGTCGGCTCCAAAGTGTTTCGCCAGCTCTGCCAGTACCTCTGCTGGTTCACCGCGTTTGATCACAAGGCGTGCACCCAGATCGGCGAGATTTCCTTGCAAGGAGCGAAGCGCGGAGAACAGCGCTTGACTCTTTCTCCCCGACTGCCCATCTTTCTCTTGCCGCACATCGAGAACAAAAACCGGCAAAATCTCCTCGCCTGTTTCTACTGCATGATAAAGGGCTGCATGGTCATGCACGCGCAAGTCCCGGCGAAACCAGACGATTACAGCCATGGATTTCCCTCCAACATCGTTGTTCTGATACAAGTTGTTCGCTCTGATCGAAAAAACAAGACCAGATAGCTTTCACTATCTGGCCTTGTTCGCTTTCCCGTCGTTGCCGATTAGGAAAGGTTGTATTTGCGTTTGAAGCGGTCTACACGTCCACCAGCATCAACGAATTTTTGTTTACCGGTAAAGAACGGGTGGCAGTTGGAGCAAATCTCTACGCGGAGAGCTTGCTTAACGGAACCGGATTCGAATTCGTTTCCGCATGCACACGTTACTTTTACGAGATTGTACTTAGGATGAATACCTTGTTTCATTCTTCTCGCCTCTTTCCGCCCTGAATCGTTTCCCGAAACAGAGTTAATTTACACAATAAAAGAATACTAACATGCAAAATGGCCGAATGCAAGAGCCAGCTTTTGCTACACCATGTTTTTCCTTCTCTGCAATTCGGAAGGAGGAATGTGGGTGAAGGAGCCGATGATGACATCCGGCAATTCTTCCTGGTAGATTTCGATCGCTTGCTTCATTCCGAACACTTCGCCCTGCGCTTTCGGGATCATCGCCAGATAGCTCTCCGGATCGATGTTCAGATTGCGCATCTGGATCAGCTTGATGCCTGTCCGTTTGATGAAGTTGATCATCGCTTCCATCTCTTCTTCGCGGTCGAAGACGCCCGGGAAGCAGAGATAGTTGATCGAGGTGTACACCCCTTTTGACGCGGCGTACTCGGCCGATCGCGCGATATTCTCTAGCGTATAGCCGCGCGGCCGGTAATACGCATTATAATGCTCGTCGATTGCGCTAATAATACTGATGCGCATCAGATCAAGCCCGGCATCTACGATCCCTTTGATATGATCGGTCAATCCTGCATTCGTGTTGATGTTGATAAAGCCCATGTCAGTCTGGGCACGCACGCGCCGCATGGCTGGCACAATGATGGACGCCATCGTGGACGGCTCGCCCTCGCAGCCTTGGCCGAAGCTGATGATGCTCTCCGGCGTCTGAAGGTGATGAAGCATGACTTCCACCAGCTCATCTTCCGTCGGCTTGAAATTCATGCGCGTCTGCGGCGACGGGAAGCCGCTGTCATCCGGCTGTTCGGAAATGCATCCGTAGCAGCCCGCGTTACAGGTATACGATACCGGCAAGCTGCCTTCCCAGCGGTGGAAAAAGTTATTGGATGCCGTCAAGCACTCATATTCAAGCGCACAATGGGAAAGATGGTTCAAAATCCGGTTTTCCGGAAATTGCTTGAGCGTGCTTTCCACACGGGAACGCAGCTCGTCCATCGGGAAATTCATCGGGTTCCATTTGTGCGGTTCATCGCTTTTGCGGGCAGCCACCCAAAAACCGCCGTCTTTCCACACAACTGCCGTATAGCCGAACAGGGGCAGCTTCGATTCCTTGGACGTTTTGATATAACCGGGCAGGAGAAGACGGGTAAACCCTTGCGGCACCAAAGCGCCGACTGCACTGCAGCCGTCCAGTTTGGTCATCTCTCCGGTTTCCGGGTCCATCCCTACCGGAACAGTATCGGGCAAACTCACCAGCGTCGAGCCTTCCGGAAGCGGAATCAGCTCGTCCTCCAAAACTTCTGTCAATATATCTCCGTTTCGCGCGATCGCCCACAAACCGGGATGGTCATACACTTGTCCGTTCTGATCCGCATATACCAAATACATGAAAAATCGCCTCGCTTCTTTGCTTCCGCCATTGTAACGTAATGGGCAGGCAAAGTAAACTGAGGCGGTGCATGTACGATTTTCCTTACCAAGCCTTTCCTAGCGCGGTAAAAACGGCAGCGGATTGACCGGGATGTTATCCTGCCGAATTTCAAAATGAAGATGATAGCCTGTGGCATCCCCGGTTCGTCCCATATAGCCCAGAACATCTCCCGCCAGCACGGCCTGCCCGACGGAGACGTCGATTTTTCCCATATGCGCATAGTAGCTCTGCAAACCGTTGCCATGGTCGATGATGACCAAATCGCCGTAATCGCTATGAACGCCCGCCTCGACGACAATCCCTGCCCGCGCCGCCGTAATCGGCGTGTTTTCCTCTTTTTCATTCCACAGGTCAATGCCCTTGTGCATCTTCCCCCACCGCGCGCCAAATCCGCTTGTAATCGTCGGTTCGGCAACCGGCCACTTCATCCGCAGGCCGCGCATGGCCAAACGGTTGGCCGCTTCCGCCATCTCTCGCCTCGCTTGAAAGCTCCCGACCTGTACGGAAGGAGCCTCAGCCATAGGCGACGGTATGTAAATTTTTTGACCGACATACAGCTGGCTGTCCAATATTTTCACGAGCGGGTTGCGCGCAACGATCTCTTCCGCAGTGGTTCCGTAGCGCTGTGCGATACGTTCCAGCGTCTCCCCCTGACTTACCATGTGCACGATCCCGTCTTTGCGAATCGTAAGCCGCATCCCGACGCTGACCAGATTCGGATTGTCGATTTTATTTTGGGCCATCAGCTCACTGAGCGTCATCCCGTATGTCTCCGCGATCGAGGAAAGGGTGTCCCCCGACTGCACCGCATACATCAGCACGGTCGGTTTTTGCTGTTGATCCGGCTTATTTCCATTCTGCCAGGATGAAAACGGATTGAGCGCTTGTGCGAGCGTCTGCTCAATGACGAAGCGCTTCGCTTCCCCCTGGTCGGTCCAATTCGGCATATCCGCAGCGATCCCAACGCCACCCATTTAGCAACCCCCCTGATCGAATCTACTCTATCAGTTTATTCGTCCGGATAAAAAAAATGACGGTGAGCGTTAACTCACCGTCGGGTTGCCAGACTGTCTCGCCGTCGATCTCGCCGGCGCAGCTTCCAGCGTTTGCAAGAACTCTGCGTTCGTCTTGGTATCTCCCAGCTTTTTGAGGAAATGATCGATGAAGTCGTGGCTTTCGTTCATGTTTTTACGAATCGCCCACAGCTTTTCCAGTTCTTCTTTGGACAAAAGCAGTTCCTCGCGACGCGTTCCCGAACGGCGAATATCGATCGCCGGGAAAATACGGCGCTCTGCCAGCTTGCGATCCAAATGGAGTTCCATGTTACCCGTTCCCTTGAACTCTTCATAAATCACGTCGTCCATCCGCGAGCCGGTTTCGACCAGAGCCGTCGCCAAAATCGTCAGGCTGCCGCCCTCTTCAATGTTGCGGGCCGAACCGAAGAAGCGTTTGGGACGATGGAACGCAGCCGGATCAATACCGCCAGACAGCGTCCGTCCGCTTGGAGGGATCACCAGGTTATACGCACGCGCAAGGCGGGTAATGGAATCAAGCAGGATGACGACGTCCTTTTTGTGCTCAACCAAACGTTTTGCCCGCTCCAACACCAATTCCGCCACCTTGATATGGTTTTCCGGAAGTTCATCGAAGGTCGAAGCGACGACCTCACCTTTTACGGAGCGCTGCATATCGGTCACTTCTTCTGGCCGTTCATCGATCAGGAGAACGAACAAATGAATATCGGGATGGTTTTCCGTAATGCTGTTGGCGATTTCTTTGAGCAGCATGGTTTTTCCCGCTTTCGGAGGCGCTACGATCAGTCCGCGCTGCCCTAAGCCGACAGGCGCGATCAGATCCATCAAGCGAACGGAAAGCTTGGAAGGTGCCGTTTCGAGAACAAGTTTTTTCTGAGGATAAAGCGGTGTTAAGGCGGGGAAGTGCAGACGCTCGGATGCCTGTTCAGGGTCTTCTCCGTTGACGGCTTCCACTTGCAAAAGCCCGAAATACCGTTCGTTTTCTTTTGGCGGACGAGCTTTTCCCGATACCACATCGCCCATCCGCAGATCAAATCTGCGGATCTGCGATTGGGAAATGTAAATATCTTCGGAGCTCGGGAGATAATTGATCGGGCGCAGGAAGCCATACCCTTCCGACAAAATCTCCAAAACGCCTTCCATAAACATCAAGCCGTCACGTTCAGCACGTGCCCGCAAAATCGCAAATATCAGCTCTTTCTTCTTCATTTGCGAATAGTACGGAATCTGAAACTCCTTGGCCAGCTTGTACAGCTCCGTTAATTTCTTTTCTTCCAATTCCGATAGAAGCACCTAGATAATCCTCCTCCTATAGACCCAAGCGCGGTTTACGCTCCAACCGATGGTTGCCTTCAATAAAACGGACGGTTCCCGTCTTCGCACGCATGACGACAGAATGTGTGGTCGCGCGCATCCCTTGGAAGCGAACACCGCGCAAAAGCTCCCCATCTGTAACGCCTGTCGCCGCAAAAATCGCGTCGTCGCCTTTGACCATATCTTCCATGCGCAGCACCTGGTGCGGGTTTACCAGCCCCATTTGTTTGCAGCGTTCCAGCTCGGCCGCATCCTGTGGCAGCAATTTCCCCTGAATTTCTCCACCCAAGCATTTCAATGCAACAGCAGCCAGCACCCCTTCCGGAGCGCCGCCAGATCCGAACAAAATGTCAACGCCCGTATTTTCAAACGCGGTGTTGATCGCCGCAGCCACATCGCCGTCCGGAATGAGCTTGATCCGCGCGCCTGCTGCACGAACTTCATGAATGATGCGGCTATGGCGATCGCGGTCCAAAACGATCGCGACCAGATCGCTTACGTCTTTGCCGTTCGCCTGCGCCACCGCTTTCAGGTTATCGATAATCGGGGCATCGATGTCGACTTTTCCGACTGCCTTCGGCCCGACCGCGATTTTTTCCATGTACATGTCGGGAGCGTGCAGCAAATTGCCGCGGTCCGCAATTGCAATGACCGAGATGGCATTCCACGTCCCTTTCGCCACGATGTTGGTCCCTTCCAAAGGGTCAACCGCAACGTCTACAAAAGGCGCTACGCCTTGCCCCAGCTTTTCACCGATGTACAGCATCGGCGCTTCGTCCATTTCCCCTTCACCGATGACAACAATGCCGTCCATCGGGATGTTGTTGAACTCATCGCGCATCGCGGTGGTCGCCGCTCCGTCCGCCTCGTCCTTTTTACCCAATCCCATCCAACGCGCCGAAGCGAGCGCTGCCGCCTCCGTCACGCGAACCAATTCGAGTGTTAAACTGCGTTCCATGATTTTGTTCCTCCCTGTCGGCTATTCTATCGCTCTCGTGCCGATTCTGGTGATTTTCTTCTTATGATAGACGCACCCAGCTTTTGCAGCTTCTCGACCAGGTTCTCGTAGCCGCGATCAATATGCTCCAGACCATCTACTTCGGTAATTCCGTTGGTAGCAAGACCGCTGATCACCAACGCGGCGCCAGCCCGCAAATCGGATGCGATGACTTTCGCGCCCATCAGCTGCTTTCCGCCTTCAATCAAGGCCGAACGCCCCTCTACTTTAATGGAGGCGCCCATCCGGCGCAATTCATCCACATGGCGGAAGCGCGCACCATAAATGTTATCGGTGACAATGCTGACGCCTTTGGCTTGGGTCAACAGAGCTGTGATCGGCTGCTGCAAATCGGTTGGAAACCCTGGGTACGGATTGGTCTTCACATCGATGGCGCGATATTTCTCTTGTCCATACACGGTGATAGAATCCCCATCTACCTCCACGTTTACGCCAATCTCTCGCAATTTGGCCGTTACCGATTCCAAATGTTTCGGAATCACATTTTCCAATGTCACAGTCCCTCTTGTCGCTGCGGCCGCAATCATGTACGTTCCCGCTTCAATCCGGTCGGGAATGATCGTATGGCGGCATCCGCTCAATCGCTTGACGCCTTCGATCCGGATTTTATCGGTACCTGCCCCTTTGATATTGGCCCCCATATTGTTCAGCAGCGTGGCCACATCCACGATCTCCGGTTCCCTCGCAGCATTCTCGATGACAGTGACACCTTCAGCCTTTGCTGCAGCCAGCATGATATTGATTGTGGCCCCGACGCTGACCAGGTCCAGATAAATCCGTGCCCCTTTTAGCTGCTTGGCTTTGATCGTTAAGACACCGTTTTGATTTTCGACTGTGGCGCCGAGTGCTTCAAACCCTTTGATATGCAAATCGATCGGCCGTGGGCCCAAATCGCAGCCCCCTGGCAACCCGACATGCGCTTCGCCAAACTTCCCTAGCATGGCTCCCCACAAATAGTAGGATGCCCGCAATTTTTTTACGCGTCCATTCGGCAAATACATAGGCTTCAGCGGTCGTCCGTCAATTTCCATCCAATCTTCTTCAAACAGAACATCCGCACCCATCTCGCGCAACAGGTCGAAATAGATTTGAACATCTTGAATCCTCGGCAAGTTTTCAATGACAACCGGGCCATCGGCCAACAAAGCAGCGGGAATCAGCGCAACCGCACTATTTTTTGCGCCGCTCACGGTGACAGACCCATTGAGCGCACGTCCCCCGCTAATGATAAGCTTATCCATAAACCGCTCTCCTCAGGCATATCTTTATCTACTTGATCGTTGATCGTGAAGAATCTGACTCTTGTATGGGCATTGATCCTTTGCTAAACACAAGAAAAGCTTCCTCCTTCAAAGGAAAACGGTTTTTCCTAAGCGGCTGATAGAGAAGCTTTTCTTGAAAGAAGCACCTTCTCCGACGGAAAAGGTGCTCGCGAACCGCTGATGATCAGCTTTTACTTTTGCATGTTGGCCCAGTCGGCCAGGAACTTTTGCAGTCCGCTGTCGGTCAGCGGGTGTTGCAGAAGCTGTTTGAAAACCTTGTAAGGGATCGTCGCAAAATGCGCGCCGCGCTTAGCCGCTTCCGTCACATGGATCGGGTGGCGAATGCTCGCTGCAATGATTTCTGTATCCAAACCATGAACCTCGAAAATTTCCGCAATGTCGGAAATCAGCTGCAAGCCGTCTTGGCCGATGTCGTCAAGACGTCCGAGGAACGGGGACACATACGTAGCGCCCGCACGCGCAGCAAGCAGCGCTTGGTTTGCGTTAAAGATCAAGGTTACGTTTGTTTTGATTTTTTTCTTGGCGAACACTTTGACTGCCTTCAAACCTTCTTCGGTCATCGGCACTTTCACCACGATGTTTTTGGACAGGGCAGCCAGCTTTTCGCCCTCTTCGATCATGCCTTTGGCGTCGACGCTGATCACTTCCGCGCTGATTGGACCATCGATGGTGTCGATGATTTCGTTCAGCGTGTCAATGAAATCGCGCCCTTCCTTGGCAACGAGCGAAGGATTGGTCGTAACGCCAGCCAAAACGCCCCATTCGTGAATATCGCGGATTTCTTCCACATTTGCTGTATCAATTAAAAATCGCATGGTTATCCTCCTGCTTACGCGCGGTTGTTGCTGCCGAAAAGACGAATCTTACCTTTTACAACTTCCTTGATTGCATCTCGAGCAGGCGTCAGATATTTGCGTGGATCGATTTCGTTTGGTTTCGCAGCAAGCACTTCGCGGATTACCGCTGTGCAAGCAACCTGGTTCTCGGTGTTCACGTTGATTTTGCCTACACCGCAGCTGATCGCTTTTTTGATCGCCTCATCAGGAACGCCGGAACCGCCATGCAATACGATAGGCGCACCGATGTTTTTCGCTACTTCTTCAATAATATCAAAGTGGATTTTTGGCTCACCTTTGTACATGCCATGCGCTGTACCTACAGCGATCGCCAAATAGTCAACCTTGGTTTCTTCCCAGAAGCGGATCGCTTCAGCAGGCTTCGCCAACGTTGCAGCGTCTTCATCCACGTTCACGTCGTCTTCAACACCGCCGATTGTTCCAAGCTCACCTTCGACAGAAACGCCGACAGCATGAGCTGCTTCAACTACTTGCTTGGTCAAGCGGATATTATCTTCAAAAGAATGATGGGAACCATCAAACATGACGGAAGAAAATCCTGCACGGATGCATTTCATGACAACCTCAAAACTGCTGCCATGATCCAAGTGCAAAGCAATTGGCACGCCAGCCATTTCGGAAGCAGCCTTAGCCATTGCTACGGTGTACTCAAGACCCATGTAGCGCATAGCGCCTTCGGACACGCCGAAGATTACCGGGGACTTTTCCTCGATCGCAGCCTGTGTGATCGCTTGAACGAACTCTAAGTTGTTGATGTTGAACTGACCTACGGCATATTTATTCTTTTTAGCATCTTCCAGAAACGCGGTCATCGGTACAAGTGGCATGTGAAAAAAATCCTCCCTCTTGTGGTTCAGGTGATTTTGCTTGGCTTATTATACCACAAGCTATGTAGGGTTAACAGTTGCGTTTAACTTACCAATTGTTTGCTGACAGCCAGTCGCAGTTCATCAATATCGAACGGCTTGGTGAAATGAGTGGACGCCCCGAGCTGGGTCGCTTCCTTAATCATGTCCAATTCACCGTAGGCGGTCATCATGATCACCTTGATATCTTTATTGATTTTTTTAATATGCTTTAAAATTTCGATGCCATCCATGCCAGGAATTTTCATATCGAGAATAACAAGATCCGGAGATTCCTTCTCAACGATTTCCAGCGCCTTTTTACCGTTCGCTGCTTGGAACGTCGTGTAGCCCTCTTTTCCGAGTACCTCGAACAACAGGATGCGAATGCCATATTGATCATCTACGATTAAAATTTTCTTCTCCCGCATCGTAACACGTCCCCCTGATCTCCACGATTTTATTAATTGACTAGAGTTCGCCCAACGTTCAGGAAAATCCTCCCTATTCTTATAAAAATTCGCTTGATTTCTCGATTTATTGATAGAAAAAAATCTATCCTCCTGACATTGGCCGGCACTCGCAGACCTTGTCAAAGAGGATAGACGTGGAATTACTTCAATTTGTTGCTAAGCGATGCTTTTACAAAATCGCGGAACAATGGCTGCGGGCGATTTGGACGGGAAGTGAACTCCGGATGGAACTGGGTAGCCAGATACCAAGGATGATCCGGAATTTCAACGATCTCAACCAAACGTCCGTCAGGAGACGTACCGGCAAATTTCATGCCCAGCTGCTCCAACTGCTCGCGGTATTCGTTGTTCACTTCATAGCGATGGCGATGGCGTTCGTATACGAGCGAATTGCCGTACGCTTTTTCTGTCAGGCTGCCTGGGGCAACCTTCGTTGGATCCAGACCCAAACGCATGGTGCCGCCTTTGTCCTCAACCTCTTTTTGTTCAGGCAACAGGTCGATGACCGGATATTTGGTTTCCGGATTGATCTCGGAGCTGTTCGCGCCGTCGAGACCCGCTACATGGCGTGCGAACTCGATGACAGACACTTGCATACCCAGGCAGATGCCCAGGAACGGGATTTTGTTTTCACGTGCATAGCGAGTCGCGGCAATTTTTCCTTCGATACCGCGATCACCGAATCCGCCCGGTACCAAAATGCCATCGACATCGCCGAGCAGCTCAGCTGCGTTTTCATGGGTAACGTCTTCAGCGCTGACCCATTTGATGTCAATGTCCGTGTCGTTGAAGTATCCGCCGTGATACAACGCTTCTGCTACGGACAGGTACGCATCGTGCAGTTCGACATACTTACCGACGATTGCAATGCGCGTCGTATGTTTCAAGTTTTTGATTTTATCAACCAATGCTTTCCACTCAGTCATGTCAGCTTGCTTGCACTCAAGGCCCAGATGGCGGCACACATAGTCGTCCAGCCCTTGCTCTTGCAGCAGCAGCGGAACTTCATACAGTGTCTCGGCATCAACACATTCGATTACCGCATTTTTGTCGATATCGCAGAAGAGAGCAAGCTTTTCTTTCATGTCCGCCTGAAGCGGGAACTCGGTGCGCGTCACGATCACGTTTGGCTGAATGCCCAAGCTGCGCAGCTCTTTTACGCTATGCTGTGTCGGCTTGGTTTTCATTTCGCCTGCAGCGCGGATGTAAGGAACCAGCGTCACGTGGATGTACATCACGTTTTCGCGGCCGATGTCGCTTTTCACCTGACGAATCGCTTCGAGGAACGGCAAGCTCTCGATGTCGCCGACAGTACCGCCGACCTCAGTGATGACAACATCCGCTCCCGTTTCCTTGCCCGCGCGGTAAACGCGCTCTTTGATCTCATTGGTGATGTGCGGGATAACCTGAACCGTACCGCCCAAGTAGTCGCCGCGGCGCTCTTTGGAAATGACCGACGAGTAAATTTTACCGGTTGTCACATTGGAGTTGGCGCTCAGGTTAATGTCGATAAAACGCTCGTAGTGTCCCAAGTCCAAGTCAGTTTCCGCTCCATCGTCGGTAACGAATACCTCACCGTGCTGATATGGACTCATAGTGCCCGGGTCGACGTTGATGTAAGGATCGAACTTTTGGATCGTTACTTTCAATCCTCTGTTTTTCAGAAGTCTACCGAGAGATGCTGCTGTGATACCTTTACCGAGTGAGGATACAACCCCGCCCGTAACAAAAATGTACTTCGCCATTGCGTGCGTCCTCTCTTTCCCTATTCCGATATCGATCATGAATAAGTGCTGTCGTTATGTGGTGGAAAGCAACACAAAAGAAAAAACAAAAGCAATACCTATCCCGTGTGTGACGGGTAGGGGCACTTTTGTTTTATAGTTTTCCTTATTTAACCGATCTTCATGTGAAGCCCAAAAAGTATTTTATAATGCGGGAGTGCGGAAGTCAAGACAAGTTAGCGATCTTCTTCCTCGTCTTCATCGCTCTCATCGAGTTCATCCTCTTCCGCCTCTTCCTCATCTTCAAAGGCCTCTTCGTCGTCGATAATCTCTTCGTCGTCCTCATCGACTTCTTCTTCGAACTCGTCGTCGAGGAAATCATCTTCCGTTTCGTCGAAGGTAGTGTCTTCTTCTTCGAATTCTGCCTCAACTTCATCTTCTATATCGTAATCATCGAAGTCGTCGTCAAGCACAACTTTCTTCTTCTTGCCGCCACCCTCTTGGGTTTCTTCGATCGTTTCGGTCGGATACCAGCGTTTCAATCCCCAGGTATTGTCACCGATGCAGATAAAGCGTCCATCGATGTTAACCTCTGTATACACTTGTGCGATAATGGACATCGTCTGCTCAGTTGTCAAACCACGCATGGCGGAAATCTCATCCATTATTTCGCGAAAGTTGAATGGACGATTGGTTTCTCTCAGTATCTCATATGCGATGTCCACCATCGCCATCTCGCTTAGTCGTTCCGCTTCAATATGCTTGAGTAATTGGCTCAACCTTGGCACGTCCTTTCACAACAATAACTTGGCTAACTTACAGTATTCCTTATTTTAGCCGATAATGCAAGGTTTTCAACCCTATTTGCGTGAAAAACGTCCAATGCTACATATTCCGCCGGTATTGGCCGCCAACCTCGTAAAGCGCTGCACTGATTTGCCCAAGGGACGCCACCTTCACCGTCTCCATCAGCTCGGCAAAAATGTTGCCGCCCGAAATCGCCGTCTGCTGCAAACGATGTAAGGCTTGCCCCGCGACGTCCCTGTGCTTCTCCTGGAAGGCACGCAGATTGAGAATCTGCTGTTCCTTCTCCTCCTCGGAAGCACGCGCCAATTCGATCTCGTAATCGTCCTCGGAAGCGTTCGGATTCAGGAATGTGTTGACGCCGATAATCGGCAGCTCGCCCGTATGCTTTTTCATCTCATAGTACATCGATTCATCCTGGATTTTGCCGCGTTGGTATTGCGTCTCCATGGCGCCGAGCACGCCGCCGCGGGAACCGAGACGCTCGAATTCCTGGAGAACGGCCTCTTCCACCAGATCGGTCAACTCTTCGATGATGAACGAGCCTTGCAGCGGGTTCTCGTTTTTCGCCAAACCGAGTTCCTTGTTGATGATCATCTGAATGGCCATTGCGCGACGTACGGAGTTTTCCGTCGGTGTCGTGATCGCCTCGTCATATGCGTTGGTGTGCAGCGAGTTGCAGTTGTCATAGATAGCGACCAGCGCTTGCAGCGTCGTACGGATATCGTTGAAGTCCATTTCCTGCGCATGCAAGGAACGTCCGGACGTCTGGATATGGTACTTCAGCTTTTGGCTGCGCTCATTCGCCCCATATTTGTTTTTCAGCGTCGTTGCCCAAATACGGCGCGCGACGCGGCCGATCACGGTGTATTCCGGATCGAGTCCATTGGAGAAGAAGAATGACAGATTCGGCGCAAAATCATCGATATTCATGCCGCGGCTCAAGTAATACTCCAGGTACGTAAATCCGTTCGCCAGCGTAAACGCCAGCTGTGTGATCGGGTTGGCGCCCGCCTCTGCGATATGGTAGCCGGAGATGGATACCGAGTAGTAGTTGCGCACTTTATGGTCGATGAAATACTGCTGAATATCCCCCATCATCCGCAAAGCGAACTCCGTCGAGAAAATGCACGTATTTTGTCCCTGGTCTTCTTTCAAAATATCCGCCTGCACCGTGCCGCGAACGTTGGCGAGCGTGTACGCTTTGATTTGCGCAGCTTCCTCTTCGTTCGGCTGGCGTCCTTCCCTTGCCACAAACTTGTCGATTTGCTGTTCGATCGCAGCATTCATGAACATCGCCAAAATTATCGGAGCCGGACCATTGATGGTCATGGACACAGACGTGCTCGGCGCACACAGATCAAAGCCCGCGTACAGCTTCTTCATATCATCAAGCGTGCAAACGCTGACGCCGCTCGTACCGATCTTGCCGTAAATGTCCGGGCGATAGTCAGGGTCCTCCCCGTACAAGGTAACGCTGTCGAATGCCGTGCTGAGTCGCTTCGCCTCGTCGTTTTGCGACAGGAAGTGGAAGCGGCGATTCGTTCTCTCCGGTGTCCCCTCGCCCGCGAACTGGCGTTTCGGGTCCTCGCCTTCCCGCTTGAACGGAAACACGCCTGCCGTATACGGGAACTCGCCCGGCACGTTTTCGCGCAGCAGCCACTTCAAAATTTCGCCCCAATCGACAAACTGCGGAACGCTAACTTTCGGAATCCGCGTGCCGGACAAGGAGGTGGTAAACAGCTTGGTGACCAGTTCCTTATCGCGCACCTTCGTAACCAGCTGATCTTGTTGATAGGCAGCCTTTTGCGCCGGCCACTTGGCAAGCAGCTTGCGGCATTCGGGATGAAGCTGCTCTTCGAAATGGCTGATCTGCTGGTCAAGCAAGGCCACAAGCTCACCGGACAACGCCTCGCCGGAAGCGAGCAGCGTCTCTTTCGCGCCGTGAAGCTGGAACAGCTTGCGCGCCAGACCCGATTGCTGCTCGACAAACGCGCCGTAATCGCGCACGGTTTGGGCAATTTCCTGCAAGTAGTTCACACGGTCGGCTGGAATCAGCGATTTTTTGTAGATTTCCACCGGTGTGATGTCGAGCGAAGAGACGTCCCAATCGACACCCGTTTTCCGAACGAGCGCTCGCATGGCGGCCGCAAAAAAGACATTCGTGCCCGCATCGTTGAACTGGCTGGCAATCGTGCCGTAGACAGGAATTTCTTCATCCGCAAGCTCAAAGGCATTGTGGTTGCGGCGGTACTGCTTGCGAACCTCGCGCAGCGCATCCTCCGACCCTTTGCGGTCAAACTTGTTGATCGCGATCAAATCGGCAAAATCAAGCATGTCGATCTTCTCCAGCTGGGACGGCGCACCGAACTCGGACGTCATGACATACACGGAGACGTCGCAGACATCGGTGATTTGCGCATCACCTTGGCCAATCCCGCTCGTTTCCACAATAATCAGATCAAAATCCGCAGCTTTTGCCACCTTAATCGCATCGGTTACCGCAGCCGACAGCTCCGAGCCCGATTTGCGCGTTGCCAACGAACGCATGTAAACGCGCGGGCTGTTGATCGCGTTCATGCGAATCCGGTCGCCCAGCAGCGCGCCGCCTGTCTTTTGCTTGGATGGGTCGACGGAAAGGATCGCGATCGTTTTGTCTTTATATTGATAAAGGAAACGCCGTACCAGTTCATCTGTCAGCGAGCTTTTTCCCGCGCCGCCCGTACCGGTAATCCCCATCACAGGAATGGTTCTGCCTGAATCCGTCGCGAGCTTCTCTTCCACTTCCGCGAAAGCGCCCGGGTTGCTCACGGCATATTCCGCTACGGAAATCAGGCGGGCCACCGCGTCGTGCTTTTGCTCCTTGACAAGCTCGCACTCGTTTTGCAGCTGCTTGACCGTTGGGAAATCGGTCTGGCGCAGCATGTCGTCGATCATTCCTTGCAAGCCAAGCTTGCGCCCATCGTCAGGCGAATAAATTTTGGCTACCCCGTACTCTTCCAGCTCGCGGATTTCGCGGGGGACGATGACGCCGCCCCCGCCGCCAAATACGCGAATATGCCCGGCCCCGCGCTCGCGAAGCAGGTCGATCATATATTTGAAATACTCCACATGTCCGCCTTGATACGAGCTGATGGCAATTCCTTGCACATCTTCCTGGATCGCGGCCGTTACCACCTCGTCGACGGAACGGTTATGGCCGAGGTGAATCACCTCAGCGCCGGACGATTGCAGGATTCTCCGCATGATGTTGATTGAGGCGTCATGCCCGTCATAGAGGCTGGCAGCCGTCACAAATCTGATTTTATTGACAGGACGATAGCTTTGCGTTTCCATCGCAGTTTCCCCTCGCTTCTCTCAATTGCTCTTTGTTGACGGCGCACAGTTGTGTAAGCTATTTCTCGCTGCTCATTTCGCCTAATAAAAGCGCCGTTTGCTTCTCGATGAATTCATCCAACGAATAATGCTTGTGCAGAGCCCAGCGGCGGAATACCCACATTTCCCCCAGCACCATGATGTTGTCAGCCATCAGCTTGACATGCTTCTCATCGATATGGATCGAGCTGTCGGCAATTCCTTTCCGCAAAATCTCCTCGAAAATCCCGCTGATCGCTTCCTCGCGTCCGAGAACGTAGCGCAGCGTTTCCTTCGGCAGCGATTTGGCTTCCTGATAAATCAAAAGCACGCGATCGCTCATTTGATCCATCACGCGGAAAAAGCTGCGCAGCGCCAGCTTCAAAATTTTCATCCCGCTGCCATTGAAGTTGATCGCCTCGCGCAGACGATTTTCCACCTCGGCATGGATCGCGTCGCACACAAGGTACAGCACATCTTCCTTGGACTCGATGTATTCGTACAGCGTCCCGATGCTAAAGCCCGAAGCGCGGGCGATCTCACGGGTCGTTGTTTTGTAAAAGCCTTTATGGATGAAAAGGTCGACAGCTGCCTCGATAATCTGCTCGCGACGCTTTTCAATGAGTTTCGGGTCCTTCACCAAAGAAGGGATCGTTTTCTTACGTTCTGACACAATGGGCCCACCTTTCATACTGACTGAGCGTTTGGTCAGAAATTTTAAAATAGTGCGACCAATCACTCTCGCTTCCTATCATTATACGATGAGTGGAAAGGAAGCCACAATCCCCATTCTTGTTTTCGGGGTGGAATTGGTGGCATGCCTTTCCCCGATCGGCATGCCACCGTCCGCCAGCTACTCTTTGAGCAGCATATTGCTGATGACGACGCGCTGTATTTCGTTCGTACCTTCGTAAATTTGCGTAATTTTGGCATCGCGCATGAAGCGCTCGACCGGATAATCGCGGGTATAGCCGTAGCCGCCAAACACTTGCACCGCTTCGGTCGTAACTTCCATCGCGGTGTCGCCGGCGAACACTTTGGAAATCGCCGAAGCTTTGCCATAAGGGAGTCCTTGGTCTTCCAGCCATGCCGCTTGGTAGGTCAGCAGGCGGGCCGCTTCGATCTTGGTCGCCATGTCAGCCAGCTTGAACTGGATCGCTTGCAGCGCACTGATCGGTTTGCCGAACTGCACGCGCTCCTTGGCGTAGTTGAGCGCAGCCTCATAAGCTCCCTGCGCAATCCCCAACGCCTGGGCAGCGATTCCGTTGCGGCCGCCGTCAAGCGTCATCATGGCGATCTTGAAGCCTTGGCCTTCTTCGCCGAGCAAGTTTTCTTTCGGCACGCGCACATTGTCAAAATGAACGGCCAGCGTCAAGGAAGAGCGAATCCCCAGCTTCTTCTCCTTTTTCCCCATCGTGAACCCGGGCATGCCTTTCTCCACGATGAAGGCGCTGATGCCTTTATGCTTCGCTGCCGGATCGGTAACGGCGAAGACAATGTACGTTTCCGCCTCTCCGGCATTGGTGATGAAAATTTTGCTGCCGTTTAAAATGTAATCGTCTCCGTCCTTCACCGCTGTGGTACGCATTCCTGCGGAGTCGGAACCGGAGCCTGGCTCTGTCAGGCAATACGCCCCCATTTTTTTGCCTTCCGCCAGCGGGCGCAGAAATTTTTGCTTCTGCTCCTCCGTACCGAACTTATAGATCGGCCAGCTTGCCAGCGAGACATGAGCCGAAAGCGTGACCCCGATCGAGGCGTCGACGCGGGACAGCTCTTCTACCGCGATCACGTAGCTTTGGTAGTCGGCGCCTGCACCGCCGTACTCCTCCGGCCATGGAATGCCGGTCAAGCCCAGCTCCGCCATCTGCTCAAAAATGTCGCGGTCAAACCGCTCTTCCTCATCGCGCTCCGTCGCGGTCGGCGCCACCTGGTTTTCCGAGAACTCCCGAACCATTTTGCGAATCATTTCTTGCTCTTCTGTTAAACGAAAATCCATGCCGGTCTCCCCCTCATGTATCCTTTTGTGTTAGGAAAGCAGATGTTTTGCAATTACGAGACGCTGTATTTCGTTGGTTCCTTCATAAATTTGGGTGACCTTGGCATCGCGGAACAGCCGCTCCACCGGATATTCCCGGGTATAGCCGTAGCCGCCGTAAACCTGCACCGCTTCCGTCGCCGTTTTCATCGCTGTGTCAGAAGCAAACCGCTTCGCCATCGCTGCTTCCTGCCCGCATGGCAGGCCCTCGCTTTGCAGCCAGGCTGCGCGGTAGACTAACAAGCGCGCGGCTTCGACCTCTGCTGCCATGTCAGCCAGCTTGAAGCCGATTGCCTGATGGGATGCGATCGGTTTGCCGAATTGCTTCCGCTCTTTCGCATAGCTCGTCGCCAGTTCGAAAGCTGCCTCCGCGATTCCAAGCGCTTGCGCCGCAATCCCGATACGCCCCCGATCCAGGTTGGCCAGTGCAATTTTGAATCCTTCGCCTTCTTCTCCCAAACGATTGGCAGCAGGAACACGCGCCTGATCAAAGATCAATTCCGTCGTGCTGGAACCATACAGTCCCATCTTCTTTTCCTTTTTGCCGATCGAAAAACCTGGTGTTCCTTTTTCTACGATAAAGGCGGAGATTCCTTTCGTTCCGGCAGACGGGTCGGTAACGGCAAACGTAATGTAAATGTCAGCCTCGCCGCCGTTGGTAATAAACACCTTGCTGCCGTTTAAAACGTACTCATCTCCCTGCCGGACGGCTGATGTGCGGATTCTGCTCGCATCCGAACCCGCCCCAGGCTCTGTCAAAGCGAATGCGCCGAGAAACTGACCGGAAGCCAGCTTGGGGAGGTACGTCCGCTTCTGCTCGTCCGTGCCGAAATACAGAATCGGGTTGGTTCCTACCGATGTATGAACCGATAGAATGACCCCGACAGTCGCGCTCACTTTGGAGATTTCATGAATGGCGAGAATGTATGAGGTGAAATCGGCCCCGACTCCTCCCCACTCTTCCGGAATCGGTATGCCCATCAAACCGGCTTCTCCCATTTTCTTGATCAGATGGCGTGGAAACTGCTCGGTCTCCTCCATCGTCGCGACAAAAGGCGCAATCTCTTTTCTGGCAAAATCCTGAACCATTTTGCGCATCATCAATTGTTCTTCGGTCATGTGCAGATTCATCGCTGCCCTACCCCTCCAAGCTTTTTCTTCCGTTCAATTTGATTCGCGTAAAAAGCCTATTCGTATGAATAGAAGCCGCGGCCTGTTTTGCGGCCTAACCAGCCTGCTTTCACATATTTTCGCAGCAGAGGGCACGGTCTGTATTTCGAATCGCCCAATCCCTCATGCAGCACTTCCATGATATAGAGGCATGTGTCCAAACCGATGAAATCAGCCAACGTCAGCGGGCCCATCGGATGGTTCATCCCCATCTTCATGATGTCGTCGATCGCCTCAGGCGTTGCGACACCCTCGTACACGCAATAGATCGCTTCATTGATCATCGGCATCAAGATCCGGTTGGAGATGAAGCCGGGGAAATCATTAACTGTGACCGGTACCTTGCCCATTTTTCGGGAAAGGTCTTCGACAAGCTGGTACACCTCGTCCGCCGTTTGCAAGCCGCGAATAACCTCGACCAGCTTCATGACAGGCACCGGGTTCATGAAATGCATGCCGATGACTTTTTCCGGTCGCTTGGTGACCGCTGCAATCTCGGTAATCGGCAAGGAAGACGTGTTGCTCGCCAGCACGGTATGCGGCGGGCACACTTCATCAAGCGTTTTGAAAATCTCGGTCTTGACCGCCATATTTTCCGTCACGGCTTCGACGACGAAATCAGCCGCCGCGCCGTTTGCCAAATCCGTCGACAAGCGGATGCGCGATAGTGTCGCGGCTTTTTCTTCTTCGCTCAATTTGCCCTTCTCCACATTGCGTGTCAGGTTTTTGGTGATCGTTGCGAGCCCGCGCTCCACGAATTCCTGTTTCACATCGTGCAAGATCACATCGAGACCTGCCTGTGCGGCTACTTGTGCGATGCCGCTGCCCATCTGGCCGGCACCGATTACCATGAATGTTTGTACGTTCATTTGATTACGCCCCCTCTACCTGTAAAAGAATCGCATCTCCCTGTGCGGCCCCGCTGCAAATCGCTGCGATACCGAGTCCGCCGCCCCTGCGTCGCAATTCATAAATCAAGCTCATCACGATGCGGGCTCCGCTGGCCCCGATCGGATGACCGAGCGCAATCGCACCGCCGTTCACGTTCACTTTATTTTCATCCCAACCGACAATCTGCCCGCTCGTCAGCACGACAGCGGCAAACGCTTCGTTCACCTCGAACAGATCGATCTGCGCAAGCGACACGCCGGTTTTTGCCAAAAGCTTCTGAATCGCCAAACCGGGCGTCGTTGCGATATACGGTGCCTCTGCCCCTGCCTGGGCGTGGCCGAGGATCGTAGCCAACGGCTTTACGCCAAGCTCGGACGCTTTGCTGTCCGACATGAGCACCAGCGCTGCCGCACCGTCGTTGATGCCAGGTGCGTTGCCGGCTGTTATCGTTCCATCCTTTTTATAAACTGGGGGAAGCTTGGCGAGTCCTTCCGGCGTCGTTTCCGGACGCGGCGCCTCATCCGTGCTGACCAGCAGCGGATCGCCTTTTCGCTGCGGTACCGGAACCGGCACGATCTCTTCCGCCAGTTTGCCGGACGCGATCGCCTGCGCTGTACGCTGCTGGCTTATGTACGCCCAGCGGTCCTGCTCTTCGCGGGTGATGCCGTACTCTGCGGCAACATTGCTGCCGTGAACCGCCATCGGCACCGAGTCAAACGGGCACGTCAAGCCATCGTGCATCATCAGGTCCGTCACGGCCGAGTCTCCCATCCGCAGACCGTAACGCGCTTGCGGCAGAGCATACGGCGCATTGCTCATGCTTTCCATTCCGCCCGCCACGATGATGTGGGCATCGCCTGCACGGATAATCTGGTCCGCCATGGTGACAGCGCGCATTCCGGATGCGCATACTTTGTTGATCGTTTCAGAGGCGACGTCCCACGCCAATCCCGCTTTGCGAGCCGCTTGCCGGGAAGGAATTTGGCCTGCTCCTGCCTGAACGACCATCCCCATGATGACTTCTTCCACCTGATCACCAGCCACGCCAGCGCGATTCAGCGCTTCTTTGATCGCGATCGCCCCCAGGTCGACTGCAGGAATATCCTTCAAGGAACCGCCCAATTTGCCGATCGGTGTACGCGCCGCGCCGACAATTACCGTTTTCATCTCGCTTCCACTCCCCTCACAGATAGCTTGCCGTTTGAAAGTAAGAACATTCCGCAATCAATGCTATATTATACCATCTGATCGATCGCTCGCTCAATTGAATTGCGAAAGCAGGGGAAGCGAAATGCTCGCTTCCCTCACCCGCCTGTTTGCTATGAATCCCGCTTACAGTGCCTCCACCAAAATTTCCGCGATGTCTTTTGTTTTTACCTGGTCTTCGGCTTCCTTCATCTTGACGCCATCGCTCATCATCGTCAGGCAATATGGGCAGGCACTGGCGATGGCTGTCGGGTTCACTTCAAGAGCCTGTTCGGTTCGCGCCACATTGACGCGCGTTCCCTCGTGCTCTTCCATCCACATCAAGCCGCCGCCTGCACCGCAGCACATGCTGTCGCAGCCGCTGCGCTTCATCTCCAAAATTTCCACACCCGGGATCGCTTCGAGAATTTCGCGCGGCTTGTCGTAAATTTCGTTGTAGCGGCCGAGATAGCACGAATCATGATAAGTGATCCGCTCTTTCACCTCTTTTGTCGGCTTCAGGCGCCCTTCCTTGACCCACTGTGCCAACAATTCAGAGTGGTGGTACACTTCTGCCTTCAGTCCGAATTCCGGATACTCGTTTTTAAACGTATTGAATGCATGCGGATCGCACGTGACGATCTTTTTCACATCATATGCTTCAAACAGGGCAACGTTTTCCTGTGCGAGCTGCTGGAACAAAAATTCATTCCCGATCCGGCGCGCCGTGTCGCCCGAGTTTTTCTCCTCATTGCCGAGAATCGCGAACTTGATGCCCGCCTCATGCATCAGCTTGATAAACGCATGCGAGATTTTCATGCTGCGGTTGTCAAACGAGCCCATCGAGCCGACCCAGAACAGGTACTCGAACTCGTCGGTATCTTTCACGGTCGGGACCTCATATTGTCCTTGCAGCCCTTCGATCCATTTCATCCGGTCTTTCCGGTTAATCCCCCACGGATTTCCCTGGCGTTCGATATTGTTCAGCGCGCGCTGCGCTTCCTGCGGCATGCTGCCTTCCGTCATGACAAGATAGCGGCGCAGATCGATGATTTTGTCGACATGCTCATTCATAACCGGGCATTGGTCCTCGCAATTGCGGCAGGTCGTGCACGCCCACAGCTCTTGCTCGGTGATGACATCCCCGATCAGATTGACTTCATAGGCTGCGCCCTGTTTTTCCGGCGCTTCCGCTGTTGCGGCTGCCTCGGTTGCCTGGAAAGCCAGCTTGTTTGCTGCTGCATCAGGAAAAGCAAAGCTCGGCATCCACGGCGTGCGGGATGTCACTGCAGCCCCTTTTTCCGTCAGATGGTCGCGCATTTTGACGATCAGATCCATCGGCGAGAGCATTTTGCCTGTTCCCGATGCCGGACACATGCTCGTGCAGCGTCCGCACTCCACACAGGCGTACAGGTCGATCAGCTGCACTTGTGTGAAATCCTCAATTTTTCCGACACCGAACACTTCCTGCGTCTCATCCTCGAAGTTGATCGTGGAGAGCTTTCCGGGCGGGTCGAGCTTTTTGAACCAAACATTGAACGCTGCAAAAATAACGTGTGCATGCTTGGACTGTGGAACATATACGGCGAACGCGAGCAAAACGATCAGGTGCATCCACCAGAACACGTAAAACAATGCGGCTGCTGCCGTTTTGCCGATGCCGGCGAACGCCAGGGCAATCAGCGAGGAAATCGGTGCAAAGCCGGAAGCTGCATGGCCGAGCCAAACTTGCTCAAATGCCAGAGACAGCAAAACAGACGCCATCAAGCTGGAGAGGAAAATCAGCACCAGCCCCGATTTCAGACCGCGCTTCAAACGCTTCAGCTTCTCGATATAGCGGCGGTAGTAAGCAAAAGCTACTGCCAGCAAGATCAGGAAGGTCGTGATCTCCTGCATCAGGCTGAAATACTTGTGAGCGCTGCCAAAAGGAAGCTCAAAACCCGTAACCAACCCTTTGATGATCAGCTCCAGTGCACCGAACTGCAGGATGATGAAGCCGTAAAACATCACGACGTGCATGACGCCGCTCTTTTTGTCCTTCAGAAGCTTCTTCTGGAACACGACGTTTTCCAGAATCAGATTCAACCTCGCGGAAAAGTCGTCCTTCACGCTGCTTTTTTTGCCAAGCTTGATAAACAGGTACCGACTGTACACGACGTGGGCAAATAGATAGAGCCCATAAGCCAAAACCAGAAAGAACGCAATCAGATTCAATAAAGGCAAAAAATCCACGGCCTCCCACTCCCCCTGCTTTTTTTCTCTATATTATCAAAAAACTCAAAATAAATGAATGACTATTCATTCAAATGATTGTGCCTTGTATAAGGTCGTATCAGACTGAGCGCTCGCTCATTTACTACTATACCACATGGCCCCCGATTTGTCATAGCTTAGATTTGCTTGCGAAAAATTGGCTGTGTGGCACATTTTTCTCCCAAAAGGAAAAACCGCCCTGCTAACTATCACAGGGCGGTAGGCCAACTCCATTTACATGCTTAGGTGTTGGAAACTTCTTTGTGCTCTTTCTTTTCTTTTTGCTCCGTACGAACATCTGCCAGCGATTTTACCTTGGTCGCCTTGATGCGCTTGTTGCGTTTCAATTCGGTTGGCTCCAGGTTGTTGCCTTCATCGCGCATCAGCGCATGAATCCCGACATGAGTGCCTTTTGCTGCTTGGCAATATTCGCAGTTCTCTTCATCATGCGCATGGTAGTGCTTCGGTTCCGGGTACGAGGTGATGACACCCTCGAAGTTGCGGAGAACGGTTTTCTCGGACGATTGCGAGATGATGTAGTTTGGCATGACCGGGATTTTACCGCCGCCGTGCGGTGCATCCACCACGAAGGTTGGCACTGCATAGCCGGACGTATGGCCGCGAAGCGCTTCGATGATTTCGATCCCTTTGCTTACAGGTGCGCGGAAGTGGCCGATTCCTTCGGACAGGTCGCATTGATAGATATAGTATGGACGCACGCGGATTTTGACCAGCTCGTGCACCAGTTTTTTCATGGTGTTCGCGCAATCGTTGATGCCAGCCAAGATAACCGCTTGGTTGCCCAATGGCACACCGGCATTCGCCAGCATTTCGCACGCGCGCTTGGATTCTTCCGTGATTTCTTTTGGATGGTTAAAGTGCGTATTGAGCCATACCGGATGGTATTTTTTCAAGATTTCGCACAGGTTTTCCGTGATGCGCTGCGGGAATACGACAGGTGCACGGGTACCGATACGGATGATTTCCACGTGCGGGATTGCGCGCAGGTTGCTCAGGATGTATTCCAGAACGCGGTCATTGATCAAAAGTCCGTCACCGCCGGAAATCAGCACGTCGCGGATCTCAGGCGTGTTGCGGATGTAATCGATACAGGCATCCAGCTGTTTCTTAGGTACGCCCATGCCGATTTGGCCGGAGAAACGGCGGCGCGTGCAATAGCGGCAGTACATCGAGCACTGGTTGGTTACCAAAAAGAGCACGCGGTCCGGATAACGGTGAGTCAGGCCTGGAACCGGAGAATCCTCGTCTTCATGAAGCGGGTCTTCCATGTCGTATTTGGTGCGGACCATTTCCTGCGAAAGCGGTACGGACTGCATGCGAACAGGATCAGTTGGATCATCCTTATCCATCAGCAACGCGTAGTATGGTGTAATATTTAATGGGATCGTCTGGTTGGAAATACGGACGCCCTCTTCTTCTTCAGGGGTGAGATTTACTACTTTTTTCAAATCATCTACAGTTTTAACGGTGTGTGTCAGTTGCCACATCCAGTCATTCCACTGTTCTTCGGTGACATCCTTCCACAATTCCACTTCGCGCCAATCACGCATTTTTACTGCCATGTTTGCCATCTCCCCTCGTTCGTAGCGATGTTATTCTTTGTCGCTCTACGCCAGATAAAGAGATGCAAAAGCCATGCCAACATAATCTAAAAATTCGAAACACTGATGTAATGCGATTTTTCACGATCGGTCATGTATTCGCTTACAAGGATCGTGCCGGATTTCCGGCACCTTTCAACACCTTTCAATGACGCAGCCCGCCCAAGTTCGCCAATTTGTACTGGAGCGTCTGTCTGGGGATCCCCAATAGTTTGGCCGCTTGCAAAATGTTGCCCCCCGTTCTGCTCATCGCTTTTTCGATCAGTACGGATTCGGTTTTGCGCAGTACCTCCGGCAGCTTCCACGCCCCATCTTCTTGCAGCGGCAGCGGCAATGCAATCTGCGCCATGCCTTCTTTATGCGAGTCGAGACTTGTGCGCTCCCATAAATGGGCGGGAATGTGTTCAGCCGCTATGGTTGGGCCGTCGACCATGTTCATCGCCGCCTCAATCACATGCTCCAGCTCCCGCACGTTGCCGGGCCAGCCATACGAATGGAACCGTTTCTGTACTGCGGTATCGATCCCTTGCACCTGCATGCCGAAACGCCGGTTGTATTTTTCGATAAAATGGCCGACGAGCAGGTCGATATCTTCCCGACGCTCGCGCAATGGCGGCAGCTCCAGCGATACGACATTGAGCCGGTAGAACAAGTCAGCCCGCATCGCGCCTTTTTTGACTGTCTCAAGCGGCGGTTCGTTCACTGCTGCGATCACCCGGACATCCACCTGAACCGAGCGTTCGCTGCCGATTCGTCTGATATGCCCATCCTGGAGCACGCGCAACAGCTTGGCTTGCAGCTCCAGCGGCATGCTGTTCAGCTCGTCGAGAAAAAGCGTGCCGCCATTCGCCAATTCAAACAATCCCGGCCGGTCGTCCGCTCCCGTAAAGCTCCCTTTGGTTGTACCGAACAAAATGCTTTCCAAAAGGGAAGCCGGGAGCGCCGCGCAGTTTTGCGCGATAAACGGGCGTCCGCTGCGGCCAGATGCCTGGTGAATCGACTGAACGAACAGCTCTTTCCCCGTCCCTGTCTCACCGTAGACCAGCACGGGCGATGAGGTGCGAGCCGCCCGTTTTCCACGCTCGATCAGCTTGTGCATAGGCTCGCTGCCCGTAATGATGTCCTCGAAATGATAAATAAGGCCGTCCGCTTCCGACTGTTTTGTCCGCTTCGGCTTCGCAATCTGGGCCTGCAGATCGATGAGGCGTTCGGACAACTCCCGCAGCTTGCGTATGTCTTTGGCCACCTCAACCGCGCCCACAAGCCGTTTCCCGACTCGCACTGGCAGTGTCGTATTGATCGTTTCCACGCGCACGCCGCGCCAGTTTGTGTAGGTTTGCGGCTGATTGAGGATCGGTTGGCCGTTTTCAATGACGCGCAAGAGCGTGCTCGTTTGCTGATCCAGTGAGGGAAATACATCGAGCAGGGGCTTTCCGAGAACCTCTTCCTGTGTAAGACCATCCAGGGAGGCCGCCACATGGTTATAAAAAATCGTGATGCCGCTCGCATCTACGACATGAATCCCTTCATCGATCGTCCCCAAAATCGCTTGGAGCATCTCCACTGTTTCCGACATCGGCATGCTGTCATTCCTCCTCTTCCACGCTGCCAACATTTTGTCACATATGCCGAATTTCCGGCGCTATTGGTGTTTGTACTTTTGGTACGCCAGATAAACGACGTAGAGAAGGTGTCCCACTCCCCATACGAGAAATCCCGCTATCGTCAACGGCTGCTCGCTCAACAGGCTGAACGGAACATACAGCAATAAAAACACGCCCAGCCAGATCGCCAAATAGCGAATCGGCGAACGTTCCGCTTTGCGTGGATAAAAGACCAGAAGTGCGACTGCAACAACAATGGAAATCATCAGATGAATGATCAGCTCCACAATCGACGGCAGCCCGGCCAATGGAGGCACATAGCTGACATCGATCAAAACCTGGAACGCGGTTGTTGCAAACAAGGAATCACACAAGGCGAGAAAAGCGGCCAAAATCATTCCGGATGCTAAGCCATTGATCAGATAAAACATGACCATCGAATGGGACACCTCCTTCATTTCTTTTTGCCTATTCCCTTTTCTTTTCACTTTTCATACCACGCAAATGACAGCTGAAGGTCATATTCCCCGGTCTCCTGCCCGTTCATCCACAAGCGGTACCGGATGCTGACGTTTGCGGGGCGCTCGTTTTCTTGCTTGATCCGCAAGCTTTTCGTTCCCGTCTCCATCGCA
This sequence comes from Brevibacillus fluminis, assembly GCF_052072235.1. Classification (GTDB taxonomy): domain Bacteria; phylum Bacillota; class Bacilli; order Brevibacillales; family Brevibacillaceae; genus Brevibacillus_D; species Brevibacillus_D fluminis_A. The sequence goes on from NZ_CM125436.1 coordinate 5,667,081, forward strand.
AAGCTCGTATACGGGCTTTGATAGACGCTTTGGCTCTGCCCGCCCGCTTTGAAAACTTGCTTCATCTGTACACCGCCCTGCCGCAGCAAGGTTACGTCGTTCTCGCTGATTTTAATGACGGTTTGTACGACTACGCCTTCATCCAGCTGCTCTTTATAGGAGAAAAACCAGCCGCCTGCTTTTTTCACGCCCAAGCCGGCATATTCGTATTGCGATTTCTCTTTTTGCCCGTCGAGTTTGTGGATTGTGGTAAGTCGAATCGCTACGTTTTCTTTCATTTTTGCTTCAGCTGCCTCACTTTTTTCGGTCTTCCTTTGATTGTAACGAAATCAACCGGTGAAAAAAAGCTCAGCTTTGCTCAGCAATCGCCGACAAGTCCTCTGCATGGGCAGGAATCTGCCCGGATACCTTCCGCATCGAAGCCATAATCCCAATACCCGCAACCAGCAGCAAAATGCCGAGAATGAGGTATCCTGCCGCCGCTCCGGTCAAATCCAGCATCCACGTGAACAACCCGATCAAGAGCAGCCGCATGAGCATGCCAAGCGAATTCATGAAGCTCAGCACACGCCCCATCAAATGCTTCGGCACCGCCAGCATATAGACCGATTGTCGAATCAGCCGGGTCGCAGCGTTGCTCCAGCCGACAAACGTAAAGAGGGTGATGTACGCCCAGCCGTTCGGAATGGCGACAATCAGAAAATAAATGAGCGCAAAGAAAAATACCATTCCTGTCATCGCCGCATAATCACCTAGCCTGCGCGCGATCGACATGATCAAAAATCCCGCCGCTACTGCACCGACCGCATAGGTCATGTCGCTCAAAGAGTAGACGAGCACGTCAGCTTTCAGCGTCTGGTTGACGAACACCGGCGCCAGCAGGTTGCCTGCCATGACCGAGATGAACGGAAGCTGCGCGGTGATCCCGAAGAGCAGGAAGCCTTTTCGCTCCCGGATGAATGCCCAGCTTTGCGCAAATTGCGAAAACCAGGAAACGCCTGCGTTGGACGATGCCTGTTTGGCAAGCGTAAATGTGTACGCCATCCGCGCCAATTGCAGGTAAGCGAACAAGTACGTCAGCGCATTGAAAAGCAGGACGTAATGCAGGCCCATTTTACTCAAGATGATTCCGGCAAATCCCCCCGCCAGAACGCTGGCAGTCTGGGATTCGATTTCGAGCAGACTGTTGATGTCGTTGTAATGCTTCGCCGCGAAGCCTTCCTGAACCAAAGCCGATTGGGCCGGATAATGCACCTGAAAGATCAGACCGGTCATCATATAGATGAGAATCAGCATCCATTCGCCATACGGAGCGAAAAATCCCCAGACGCCAAGCATGATCAGCACCGTGAAGCCGACGATGTTTTCAATCAGCAAGATGTTTTTCCGTGAAAACCGATCGATCAGCGTCCCCAAATACGGGCCGACAAAAAACATCAGCACGGCCGAAATCAGCATCGTAGAGCCTAACAGCTGGGCCGAACCCGTCGTCTCCACCAAGTACCAGGAGATTCCGATCATGCTCATTCCCTGGCCGAAGCCGGAAAACAGATTGGCAAAAAACAGCTTGCGGAAATTGCGGTTGCCGAATACCTCTTTCACGGTAATTCCCCCATCCAAAAAGTTCCTGCCATTATGATAGTTGAAAAATTATACTTTGTAAATAAAAATGTTTATAAAATAGCGAGGGGTTTCCGTACATCGTCAAAAAAGAGAGCCCTTTTTGCTTTTTGCAGGACTCTCTCTATCTCTAGCAATTTGTTCACTTCGCTGCGTGGTGCTCAAAGGTGCTGAGTACCGTTCGTGTCAAAATCTCGATGCCATCGAGCAGCGCTTCTTTTTCAAATGTCATGTGCGGATGATGCAGCCCAGGCGACAAGCCGCAGCCCAGCCCGAGCATCGTCGCCCGCAGGCCGGGGCGCTCTTTGGTGTAATAGTGGAAATCTTCCGCGCCAGGTGTCAGAATCGGCGGTTCGAGCTTTTCCGCCCCCAACGTCTCGATGATGGCCTCCGCCATGATTTTCCGCGCTTCTTCATTCACCTCTGCCGCGTATACGCGCTCGGTGATTTCGTAAGACAAGTCTGTCTCGTATAAACGGCCCACATGTTGCAAAATGTGCTCGACTTTGGCAACCAGGGCGTCGATGATTTCATTCGTCTGCGCGCGCAAATCCAGGTGGAATTGCGCCGAGCCGGGAATGATGTTGCTGCTTTTGCTGCCCGCAGAAAGCTGGGTCATTTTGACGGAGTACGGTACAAGCGGGTTCAGGTGAATGCCTTTGAGCTGCTCGACGATCGTGGCCGCCACCTCGATGGCATTGACGCCAAGATGCGGGCGCGCGCCGTGTGCATCGGCCCCCTTGATTTGTCCGAAAATGGTGCCCGCCGCACCGTGCATGATGGCAGAGGAGGCTGTTCCGCAGGGAATTTCCTGCACCGGACGCAAATGGACCCCGTACAAGAAATCAATGTCATCCACCACTTGCTTCTTCACCATCGCTAGAGCCCCGCTCCCGCTTTCCTCTGCCGGCTGGAAGATGAGCTTGAGTCGTCCCGGCAGTTTGACACCCTCCGCCTGCAAGACCATCAGGACACCCAGCGCCATTGTCATGTGGGCATCGTGTCCGCACGAATGGTTGGCCTGAAAAACGCCGTCCACCTCTTGCCAGAGGGCATCCATATCTGCGCGTACCCCGACCGTCAGCTTCCCCGGTGTCAAATCGCCCCATTCGGCTACCACGCCGGTCACATCGTCAAAAGTTGTGACACGACACTGATGCTTCTCCAGCAAGTCTGCGATGAAAGCGGTCGTCTTCTCCTCTTTCCAGCTCACTTCCGGATGTTGATGCAAATGCTCATAGAGGGAAAAAATAGCCGGCTTCAATTGCTCGATCGTTGTGCGCATCATTCATACCTCCATCGGTTTGTCAGTCGATAAAGCGAAGGCTACGCCAAAAAATTTGACGCAGCCCGTTATCTGCAAAGCCATTTTTGTTAGGAAACGCCGATTGTCACCGCGACGATCAAGACGATCGCCCAAAAAATGCCCGAGGATTTTTCCCCGAGCATTTTCTTATAAAGCACACCGCTGTTCTTTGCGAAAACGGCTATTATTTGACGAATCCGAGAATCAGTTCGCGCACCATTTTGGATGCAACGATCTGTGTCATTTCACTGTTGTCATAAACCGGAGCGACTTCCACCAGATCGCAGCCAATCACATTGGCGCCGTTTTGCGCCATGAAATGGATGGTGTCCAGAAGTTCGCGGGACGTGATCCCGCCCGCTTCCGTCGTTCCCGTGCCAGGCGCGGCGGATGGATCAAGCACATCGATGTCGATCGTCAAGTAGATCGGACGGTTGCCGATTGTCGGCAGCACTTGCTTCACCGGCTCCAGCACATCGTATTTGTAGAGGTGCATGTTTTCCTTTGCCCACTCGAATTCTTCCTTCATCCCGCTGCGGATACCGAAGGAATAGACGTTTTTGCCGCCGATCAGGTCGCACGCTTTCTTGATCGGCGTGGAGTGCGAGTACGGATACCCCTCATAGCTGTCGCGCAGGTCGGTATGCGCATCAAAGTGGAAGATCACCAGGTCTTTGTATTTTTCATACACAGCCTGAATGACCGGCCATGTGACCAGATGCTCCCCGCCCAAGCCGATCGGCATTTTGCCGTCAGCCAGCACTTGGCTTACAAACGAACGGATCGCATCGATGCTGCCTTCCACGTTACCGAATGGCAATGGAATGTCGCCAGCATCAAAATATTTCACTTCTTCCAGCAGACGATCCAAATACGGGCTGTATTCTTCCAGACCGATCGATACCTCGCGAATGCGGGCAGGGCCGAAACGGGAGCCCGGACGAAAGCTGACGGTCCAGTCCATCGGCATGCCGTAGATTACCGCTTGGCTTTCTTCATAGTTGGCATGACTGCGAATAAATACGTTGCCAGAGTATGCTTCATCAAAGCGCATGGAATGGTTTCCTCCTATTCGCGAGTCAGATCAGCTACGAATTTCGGCAGCTTGAAGACGGAGTGATGGATGTCAGCCGAGTAGTATTTCGTATCGAGGTCTTTGATTTTGCTTGCATCCACTTCCAATGGATCATGCTTTTTGGAAGCGATGGTGAAGCTCCACAGACCGGATGGGTAAGTTGGAATGCTCACAGTGTACAGACGGGTGATTGGAAAGATCGATTTCAGATCTTTGAACACGCGGCTGATCAGTTCTTTGTGGAACCAAGGAGATTCGGTTTGCGCAACCAGGATGCCATCAGGTTTCAGCGCGTCGTAAATGCCTTGATAGAAACCTTTTTCAAACAAGCCGACTGCCGGTCCAACCGGGTCTGTGGAGTCAACCATGATCACGTCGTATTCGCCTTTGTGATCGTGGATATGCTTGATGCCGTCAATGACTTGCACATCAACGCGCGGATTGCCAGTCAGTTCGCAAGCGATTTGCGGGAAGTAGGTTTTGCTGTGCTCGATAACGCCGCCGTCGATTTCAGCCAAAACGGCTTTTTCGACAGAAGCATGCTTCACGATCTCACGAATCGCTCCGCCGTCGCCGCCTCCTACGACCAAAACTTTTTTCGGGTTTGGATGGGTGTTGAGCGCTACGTGCGTGATCATTTCATGGTACACGAACTCATCCAGATCGGTCGTCATAACACAGCCGTCGAGCACCAGCATGCGTCCGAACTGGTTTGTTTGAATAATATCAAGTTGCTGAAATTCAGTTTGCTCACTATATAGGGTCTCGCTGATCTTGGCCGTAATGCCAAAGTCCTCTGTTTGTTTTTCGGTATACCACAATTCCATTTTCATACAACACCAAACCTCCTTTAGATAAAAACCAAACATTCTTTGATGGTTTTGCCCGGAACTTTAGGGTTTTTGGGTTTCTTCACATCAAATTGAATTATAGTGGCTACCATCCAAATTGCAAGTAAATTTTCTGCTTGCAGAAACGGCGGAGCCATGCGTCTCCCAAGCCTGTCAGAAGTGATCGGACAAGTATAACAATTGCTAGTTTTACCCATACTGCTATGTAAAAGGTTTTCGGCTTAGTATGTCCGTTATGCGTGTTGCTCACGCATAACAAAAAAATGATCCCATCCACATCGAGAGGGGGAAAACGACCTATGGAGGTTATTCGCGAGTCCTCGTTGCTCCGCATGCTCCGCCGAGTGAAACGGCTGATCAAGCTGGGGATTTTTCTGGTTTTGTGCGCCTCTTTTGTCTTATTGCTGTTTATTCTCTATCTTCGCTCACAACCGCTACCTGCGGCCACAATCAACCAAACGACAACCATTTACGCCCAAGGTGGCGAAGTGCTCGATACGCTTCACCAAGGAGAAAACCGGGTGGTCGTGCCTTTGTCCAAAATCGCCCCATCCCTGGTGCAAGCCACGATCGCCATCGAGGACAAAGGCTTTTACGAACATTACGGCTTCGACCTTAAACGTCTGGCAAAAGTCGTCTACATCAACGTTACCAGCATGGACAAAGTGCAGGGAGCGAGCACGATCACGCAGCAGCTTGCCCGCAATCTGTATTTGACCATGGATAAAACGTGGGAACGGAAAATCAAGGAAGCGATCCTCGCGGTACAGCTGGAACTGAACTACAGCAAGGAAGAAATTCTTGAGATGTACATGAACCAGATTTATTACGGAGAATCGGCATACGGAGCGCAAGCCGCTGCCCAAACGTATTTTGGCAAAGATGCCGACAAGCTGACGCTGGCAGAAAGCGCTGCGATGGCGGGCTTCCCAAAAGGTCCGTCGATTTATAATCCATACAAACATATGGACAAGGTCAAATCTCGGCAAAAGCTGATCCTGCAAGCCATGCAGGCAGATGGCGTCATCACCGCCGAACAGGCGGAAGCCGCTTACCATGAGAATCTGGTGTTCCGCGACAAAAGCGCCCAACGCCAGGTCCTGAGTGCACCTTATTTCCGCGACTACATCGCCGAGTTGGTGAAAAGCAAATACGGGATTGATGAAGATCAATTTTTACATGGCGGCTTGAAAATTTACACGACCCTTGATTACAACATGCAGAAAAAAGCGGAGGAATCGTTCGCCAAGCATTTGCCGAAAGAAAATGCCGACCTGCAAGCAGCCTTGCTTTCCGTAGAACCTTCTACCGGTAAAATCAAGGCGTATGTCGGCGGGCGGGACTATGCAAAAAGCCAGTATGACAGGGTGTTCAGCCTGCGCCAGCCCGGCTCTTCGTTCAAACCGATTTTGTATTTGGCCGCTTTGCAAAACGGGTTCACACCGCTGACCTTGATGAAAAGCGAGCCGACCGTATTCAAGTACGACAACGGCAAAGAATACATTCCGAGCAATTTTGGCGATCACTATGCCAATGCTTTCATTCCCATGCAGCAAGCAATCGCAACGTCAGACAATATTTATGCAGTGAAAACCATTGAGCAGATCACCCCGCAAAAAGTCGTCGACGAGGCGCGCCTGTTGGGAATTACAAGCCCATTGCAAGCTGTTCCTTCACTAGCTTTGGGCACATCGCCCGTCTCACCATTTGAGATGACAGCTGCCTATACCGTGCTGGCGAATAACGGCGAAAAGATTCCGTTGACGGCCATCACGAAAATTGAAGACAACCAAGGAACGGTGCTGGTCGAAGAGACTGCGGCCAAGACCCCGGTCGTCGATCCCGCTTCCACCTTTATTTTGACGCACATGATGCAGAGTGTATTCGAACCGCAAGGCACTGCTTATCGTGTCGCCAACATGTTAAACCGTCCGGTTGCCGGGAAAACCGGTTCAACGGATTATGATTCCTGGCTTGTCGGCTTTTCGCCGCAGCTGGTCACAACGGTCTGGGTCGGGTACGATGAAGGGAAAAAAATCGATCCGATCAAGGATGCGCGCGTAGCCGCTCCGATCTGGGCGGATTACATGGAGAGCGCCTTAAAAGAGCAGCCGCCTGCCCTTTTCGATATACCCGCCGGGGTCACTTCGGTTTACGTGGACATGGAAACAGGCAAACTGGCTACCGAGCATTGCCCGACACCAAAGCTGGTATACTTTGCGCTCGGATCAGAACCGCAAGAGTATTGCACAGACCATTTGCCCAACCCGAACGAAAAGCCGAAGCCGATCACACCCCCGGAAGGAACATCGGTATGGCAGCGCGTCAGAGGTTTATGGAACCCCTAGTCATTGATGGATAAGCATTGAACAACGCCATTGATTGTGAAAACCGTCAGCAGATCGAGCTGACGGTTTTGTTTTTTTGCGGTAATATGGCTTGGCTTGAACCGCGATGACGCGCGTCTCGCAGCTATGTTGTTTCACGCTTGTCCGCTTTGGCCTTTTTCGCTCCCCGTGTCTCCGCCGACTACACCGTTGCCATCCATGAAGACATGGTCGTTAAGAACTGTAATCAGGCCGGCCTGATCCAACTGCTCGAGAACCTCAAACAGGCTTTCCCGCTTTCCAGCCGGCAGCTTCCGTACGTAGTTGTTGATTTCTTGCGCAGACGCATTATTGCGGAAATGGACGCCGCCATGTCTCGCAAAGTTATCGTTTGCAGCGTTTCCTGCCGACTGGGTAGACTGCTCCTGATCCGGAATTTGGTTATACGTTTCCAAGGCATGACACTCCTTTTTTATAGGCATCATTCGCTCATACAGAAGTAGTGTGCCGTAATCTCCGCTTACTCATTACGGGAAAGTCTTTTTCCAGCAGAAACCGCTTTCAACCCAAATATAAAGCGCTTACTTTTTCAGCCATAATAAAGACAAACAGGGAAAGATGACGGTTTCTTTCCCTGTTTGCTGACCTAGTATAACATGTATGCAGTTGTAAACATAAGTTTACCTGAGTTGGAAGCCTCGTACAATTGATTTCACCGTTTGTTCACATACCGTTCAATTTTATTGTACGAATCGGCTTGATTCTTGACTTTTTGTTAAGCGAGAGCTTCCTTCAATTCGTCAGAAGAATTTTGCCACATCGTCTCATTATTATCGATCAAAAGTTTCTTCAGCGCTTTCTTGCTGGTCTCATCGAGTTCGCTCAGCATGATGCGGCGCTTCATCGAGTAATCCATGCGATTGACATGGTCGGCGAGAATTTTGTAGCCGCGGCGTGCTTCCCGATCGATTTCCATGTAACAAGCAGTCGCGCCTGCGTAATACGGCCCTGCTTCATTGCGGTCAACTGTCACCCAAATAAGCCAGTACGGCTTGCCGTTTGGCACTTCTTCTTTATTCGTTGTCCATTTGATTCCTTTTTCTACGACGCTTTTTGCATGCAGCGCCCCCATGTCGATATAAGCTTCCTCGCCGTCAATGATTACCGACGACACGGCATTCAAATCCAGCACTCCCTGCCCGAATCCACCGTGGACATCCGTTTTTCCGCTGAGGATCGTAAAGCCTGAGTTCTTTTTGTTATCGAACAGATCCACTTTTTTCACACACCCCTCTATCCTTATCGGTATCCCGTATTGTACCGGATCTTTCATTACTTCTATTGTACCGTGAAGAACAGAGGATGTGCAATTTTTAGGTAGAACAGACAGGTTTGAAGGCGATAGCAGTTGGGGGTGGGTGGATTAAGGCTGTCGCCCTCGGGGTGTCAGCCTGTTTACGCGGATACCTTTGTTGCAACGATGTACATGCTCACCACCACGATTGTCGCCAGCGTGTAGACGAATCCCTTCAGCCTGCTGTCCTTTCTGCAGAGGAGAAACCAACCGAGAAAGTAACAGGAAAACGCATAGTCGGCGTAGAGAATATGGGTCACCAACGTCGCGATCACATCTTCTCTTGTCTCAAATCCGAACTGCAATGGGATGATCTGATACACGCCGATAAACCAATACCCAACCAAGGAAAGAAACAGATACCCGACAACGGTCAGTGCGATGCGTTTTGATGACCGATTCATACTTCCCCCCACATTTGCTGCATCGAGAAACAAAGGTGGCTCGCAGCAGCAGTTTTCATTCTGTTCGTTTCTTACAATCTACATGAGGTGGGTAATGACCATGATGAACGCCACACCCCCAACCATAAATAGCGAGAATGTGAAGGCGTCCTTTCTTGCTTTTGCTCCCGCCATTCGAAATAACAGGTAATTCGCGCCGATCGCCGTGATCGCATAGAAAAAGAAGGCAGCAAAAACCGGCAATGGATCAATAGACGACTTTCCCGTGATCGTGATAGATGTGACCGCCCAAAGAATGAATCCATTAAACAAAAGGGCTAAATTCATAACCAAAATACCCAATCTTTTCGTCATTGCTCCCCTCTCCCTTTACCCTTCAGTTGAATTGAAGCGGCATTACTTTCAGTGCCTTTCCGTCCGCCTTTACATTTCGCTGGCTTCGATTATGTTCAATCGTTATCTTTTGTGGTGCCTTCATTCCTGCCTGTTTCAGAAGCAATTGATTGGCGGTTCGGCCATCTTTACTGTCATAGGAAGAAATAGACAACCCGTTCGTTCTGCCGTCATCCACGATGATTTCAAGCTCAGCTTTTGTCTCGACGATAATTTGGAGGTTATAACGGTCTCCACTACCCACCGCATCTTCAAGCAGATAATTTTTCGTAGACTGCTCGCGGTCCAAATCACCTTCTGCAGTAAACCGAACCAGTTCTATCTGATCATTTTCCTTATTTCGAATCTGAAGCTGCAAGTCGCGGAAATCGCTCTTATCGCCTGTGAATGAATACGCAGTTAGCGACTGTTGCTTTACATTGTGCGGCGTTTTTTGGATTCCTGCGACCGTTTCTTCATTTCCTTGCAAAAGACTCATCACCTGTTTCCGGACAGGCGTTTCTTTCAGCAATTCCATGTGCCCATCTGTTTTTGTATAGTAAATGTTCGCTTTCGCACTTCCCGGATTATTGGCGCTGAAAAGCGGAACTGTACCATCACCGAGGCCAAAAATGTACTCGATATAGAGACTTGGATTTTGATTGATTGGCAGCTCCCCCCATCGGGTTACTCCGATAATCGTATTTTGCGAGTCACCGACAATATGTGCTTGCTTCACATTGGGATATTTTTTGTCCCATACCGCTCTACGGCTCTGCGCCAAAGCCGTTAGCGGTTTGTTGGGATACTCTTTTTTCAATTCGGAAAGAGGCAATGGGTTGAATTTTTGAAACCGATCGATATACCCGTAGACAGTGCGGTTGAATTGGGCGAGCATTTGCCTTTCATATTCATCTCCAGGGGCCAATTGATATACCGCAGGTGCATTTTCGGCAATTTTAAATCCTGTGAGCGGCATGAGGAGCAGAATTCCGAAGTTGTATCCTTGAAGCAAAGCTTTGGAAGCAGCAGCAGCGCCAAGGTAAGGTGTACCAATCGTTATGACATTGTGAATTTGTGCCGCACGCTTTGAATCAGCCAACAGATAGTCCTTAACCAAAATTCCCCCCATGCTGTGGGCGACCAATTGAACCTTTTCGGCGCCTGATGCAGCCAGGGCTTCCTTGATTTTGCTTTGGAAAAGGGGTTGCTGCTCTCGGATATCAAGCCGCCAGTCATACGGGAAACCAAAGAGCGTTTTTCCTTTTTCATAGCCTGCATCCTGCAGATCATTTATCAGATCATGATATTGCATGCCCATCTTCGACATGACCGTGAGATTCTCGATTCCAGCCAGCCCGTACTCCCCCGTAACAGGGGTGATGGTTACGCCATTTTTGGATATAACCTTATTGCTTCCGGGTGAGACAGGAGTCAAGGCGAGGTTGTGCTCAATGATCTGGTTGCTCGCAACGTCCACTTCGTTAATCCACGTCACCTTCCCGTTATCCACCGCCAACTGTGAGCCACCGATTCCGGGGATCAGAATAACGGGGATGGTTTTGGCACCTACAGACAGCTTGTATGGCTTGCTTGAAGGTTTTGACTTTTGCGAGGCAGCCACCTTTATGTAGTAATCACCGGGATTTCCGCTGTATGAGATGGCTTCGTTTTTATTTTTGGGATTTTCCGACCGACCTACCTGTTTTTTTGTCGAATCAAGTAAAAACAAATCCAAATCCATTTCCTCGGAAATATCGCTTAATTCGAGATAAATCGTGGAAGGCATGTTCAACGATAGTTTATAGTAATCAACATCCTTTAACGTATGGATGGTGGCAGGCACGGTTTGGTCAGATTGAATCAATGTTGCCTGTTTTGCATCGTCGTTTGGTTCATGCTCATCCGGTTTGTTTTCAACGCCTTCTGCTGCAAAGTCGATTTTCAATCGATAATAGACGTACTTGTCAAAAGAGTCGTCCTCACCTTTTATCAAAAGATAAAAGAACTGGTTTTTCTCTCCTGAAAGCCCATCAATCCACTCATCCATGCTTGCCTTGTTTTCCGAGCGCTTCATTTCATTCCCACCGGAATCGTAAACATAGACATTGTAGTTTTGGTTGGCAGGCATCTCGCCAAGCCAAACGGTGAACTTCCCGCTCTCAGGGAGCTTTACCTTCCAATAGTCTATGTCTCCCGCTTTGCCGATCCTCCCATAACCATTGTGGTTCGCCGTAATCCAATCCGCTTTGCTCATGGTGTCGTTCGATTCAATTTCATAACGGTCCTGATTGGATGCCTTCCCTGGCATACGCTCGTTTTTCTGCTTACTTTTTTTCCAGTCTTTCTCGTACCGCTCAGCCTGCTTTTTAATCGTGGCTTGTGGTATCGCAGCTGCACTCGTGAGCAACTCCAGTTCAAGTGGTTCGGCCGGCTCAGCCTGATCACTCCAATTCGCTTGTTCGACTTGAAGGACTGAGGAATTTCCTACTGACGATAATTCATGGTCTGCGATTCGGAGTAACGAACTGGCGACCATCTCCTGCTTCTCATAAGCTTTTATTGAAAAGAGGAGCTGACCGAAACGCTCTTGCGTATCGACCAAAACAGCTATGCGGTCGGTATCCTCAAAACTGATCTCCTCTGTCTCCTCACCCGTTGAGACTGCAAGCGCGATGCGTGGGTATTCGCGGTCAAGCTCGACCTGGACATGAAGCTGCCCATTCTCCATCCAAGCTGCCTTCTCTTTGATAAACAGCTCTTCTTCTTGTAACGCTTTCGCAAAAGCTGCAGCTGCGACAGGTTGGATGGCGACGAGCACGAGAGTAAGCATCCATATCATCGATTTCAACAGTTTCGCCATGAAAAGACCCCCTCCTCCTTGTTTCTACCTTTAACGGTATAAAAAGACAGAGGAGGTCGCAAAAATATTTACTGCTTTGTGTGATTACGGATTCCCTGGCGCTCCCATGCATTGGCAATGATCCGGAAAACGCTTTTGTAGTCCGTTTGTTCATGGCCTGACATCCCGACTTTATTGCCAAACGCGAAGCCCTTCTCTACCTGATAGGCAAATTGGATGTGAAAATAGACGGCGTAACTGCCCCCTTTTTCAAATCCTTTCTGTTTGTCTCCCATCAAAGGTGTATCCACACCGGTTTCACGTGCACCGAGCTTCGCGATCGTTTGCTGTGCACCTTTCCATAAAGTCGGTGAGAATGCCAACAGGTTGAGATTGGATTGGAGTGTCGTATTCCGTTTTCCCGTTTCCAGAATCCACGCTTGCGCTGCAATGATTTTGGGATACTGCTTGCTGAACGGATGCATATGCTTCGGCAAAAGTTCAATCTTCGTCAATATCCGCTCCCCGGCGTAAAAATCATTCGCTTGGTTGTTCGCGTAGCGATCCCGCGCATGGTATTCCGTCCATTCCGCTGTATGCCCCAATGAACCGGTCGCGTTTGGCTCGTACACTTCAAAACTGGTTTGATCCCCCAAAACAGTGATTGCGAACCGGTTGCTGATCGATGCCGACTCGGTGCCTGGCGTGCATTTTTTTATGGTCGGCGCTGTTTCATCCGGATGATCCGGATCTGGCACCCAATTCGGGTCGTCAATCTCTTCGCATTTTTCATAGGTGACGGCGAAGTCTACCTGATAAGGGACATCGATGGCGAACGGATCGACTTTGACAACATAATCAGCGCTGTTCAACGTTTGATTCCAGGTCGTGAGCGTAGGAGTGATTGTTCCTTCATACATGCTGCTTTGTTTCTCGACTTTTGGTGAAAGTGAAAACTGCTTATTGATTCCAGGACCTGTCACCGTTAGCGGAATGGAGGTCGGCCATACGGTTTTGGCATCCGTCTTGGCCACCCACGACTCCGGCTTGGGAGTCACTTTCACTTTTTCATAGGCGGAGTCCGCATATTTCGCAAGCAGCTCGGCTTTTTTGTCGTCTATCGCTTTCTTTATTTCGCTGTCCACTTTGACAAAAGCAGCATCCAGCTTGTTTTGGTCGATCTCTACATCGATACGTGCCGGCTCCCTTTCCCACACGCCATCCGCCGTGCTGACCAGCAGCCGATTGCTCGAATCGTATACCTTGATTTTCATGCTTCCGCCGTCTACACCGCCGCCTGGATTGCAGGTCGTGCACGGTGTCGGTTCTTCGGGGGCCGTCTTATCGCCCACGACAATGGTAACTTCAAAGTCACACTTTGCCGTGAAGTTTTTGTCATTGAGCTTGCCCGTTATCTTGTAGGTTCCCTCTGGGACGGGGCTTTTTTGGAAAACAGTCCAGTTCACTTCCTTGTCATCGAACAGCGGACTATCTATCCATGGCGTCGGAACTGTCCAATCGACATTTATCGACTCCGAATATCCGTCATCGATGTCGTTCGGACTTTTGCTGATGGCGATCAAATACATCGCTGCCGATTTGTCCAGTTTGATCGTTTTGCCATTGTAGTTGTGGAAGCTTTGCGCCTGATCGATCGTCTGATTCTTGTTGGCAAATGCATAAACATGGATAAAAAACGAGTCACAGGCGGAATTTTTGCTGGTTAAATCGAAGCTGATGTACAGCTCACAACCGGTGAAGGCAGGATTGGCGGCATCGGTCACTTTCACTTTGACCAGATAATTCGTTTCAGCCAGCTTGTTTTTCTCAAAAAACACACTGGGAGACGCCGAATCGTTGGTAATGGTTTTACCCGTCTTCGTGTCGGTCATCGTCCACGTCACCTTCAGCTGATTTTGCGCGGAAGGCGTTTGACTATCAGAGGTCACGGCAAGCTTGATGCCTGTGTTTGCATCAATCAGAATCGGGTGGATTTTGCCGGGCGCTGTCGTGATAGCGCTCCCCGTGTCGAACGACCACCGACTGTCGGTGGAAAACTTGTATTGGATGAACAAGTCTTTGCACGTCAGGCTGCGGAATTCGATGATCAACTGCTTATCGGGGCAAGGGTCAAGCTGTCCTTTCCCTTTCACGCGGACTTTGAGCGTGTACGTTCCTGCTGAAATTTCCTTGAATGCTCGCGTATACGTGGTGCCGGTCCCAACAGATGTCGTACCTTTTCCATTTGTCAGCTCCCACGTTACGCTTTCGATGCCATTGGTTGTCCCTGTGCCGTTTTTGTGCAGCAATGCTTTAAAATCGACGGTGTAATCCTTGTTCACAAGCAGCTCCATTTTGTACGGATCAGCGGGTGTACCTGTACCTGTCAACGGCATTTCTGCGCCATTTACGCTCGCCGTTACGTACACATCGCTGCACACGAATGGATTCGGTTCGCCCCAGATGATTTTGAAATAAGTTTTGCAGTCTTCTTTATCGCGCGGATAGGCAAACAGCGTAAATTCGGGGACATTCGCCTTGTTTGGCCCAAAATCATAGGAGAATGCAGTCCCCCATGCTCCTTGCTTGCCATACGTCGAATTGATTTCAAAGTACCCTTCTGCTTGCTGTGGTTTGCCTTTGTAGAGCAATCGGAAAATCGCCTCGTTCGGCTCGCCTTTTGGCACTTTCAACACAAATGGCGAGCTTTGCGTGCCTGCTCCGGTCAGCATCACTTTTTGCCCATCAAGCTCGACATCGTAGGAATAATCACTGCACACTGTATTCTGCGAGTCAATAATCGTCACCGTGATGGACCACACGCAATTTTTGGCCCGCCACGAATCATACGGCTCCCCAACCAGCCCCTCATAGCTGTATGAAATCGTATAAGTTCCTTTTTTATCGAATTGAATGATTTGGTCGGATGGTGCATAGCCGTTTGTAATCGGCAAATTCAAGAAGCTGCTGGGAAACAGCCCCCATCCGCCTTTCTCATTAGACGTCCAAACCTGTTTCACAGTCGTGCCATCCGGCTTCTTGATCTGCCAGTAAAGATTTGCCGACTGCTTGTCCCGGTTGGCATCTACATAAGTGGCTGACAGTTTCAGCGATCCTCCCAACGGGATATCCGTGATCGTTGCGCCATTATCTACGGTGCCGTATCCCTCCCGATAAACAGTCGGGCATGAAACGCTGCCTTCCGCTCCTTTCCGCTCGAATGTTTTGCACCAGCAATAGCTGCCATCGTCACTGACGAATTTGATCGTGAAGCTGCTGTGATAGAAGGAAGCATCGGTGAAACTGGTTGGCTTCACATTTGCAGACATCCGAATCATGTTTCCACTGCCGTCATACCATTTGCCGGGGATTGTCGTCTCAATCCGCAAGTAGTCTGCATCACTGGCGACAAACTGGGTTCCGCCCGAGGGAATCATCGCGTTCAATTCCCCTTTTCCGCTGGCCGTATAAGTTTGAACAGCAAGCACGCCCTTGCAGTCCGCACACTCTGTAGAAACGGGGTCCGCTTTCAGAAATCGGAAGGTCCATTCGCATTTTGTCGAATCCGTTGGAATGAACGTTGCTGACCGATCCGTATCGATCAAAATGCTGCTGAAGGTTGTGCCTGTCCCGATCGTCGTGCCGTCGATCCGCAATGTGCCCGCGACCGGGAAGGTGATGCTGTTGATTGTGTTTTTTCCTTGGGGGAGTTTGTAGGTGCCGCCGGAGGTTAACGGTTGATCGGATTGGCCGGAAATTTTAATGGTTGATTGGATCGGGGTACAAATGCCTCCCCCGACGGTGAACGGCTTCGCATAAGGGACACCTATCCCATCGACCGCAGGTGCGTTTTGACTGTTGCGGGCGTGCAGGTCCGTAATTAGCACACGCGCCTCATAGCGGCCCGGCTTGGTTGGGGTGAACGATTGACCGCTTATCGCCAGTTTGTACGGGCTCGCTGTGCCTCCGTAATTCGCTCCATCGCCTCTGGGGTCGTTGTATTCTTTTGCCTGATCCCGGAATTCTACTTCAACTTTTCCAGTGTCGAGGTTGTAAATGTAGTAGCTGAGAACTTTGATGCCGCGATCATAGTAGCTGTAGTCTTCGGCCCAAAAGCTGATGGGGACGGCTTCTCCGACGTTGACGCTTGTTTTGGGGCCGATGTCGATGCCGCCTTGGGGGCGGGGGGATGTTTTGAAGTTTAGCTGTGCGTAGTAGACTTCTTCGTCACGGTCTTTTGTTTTTGGGTCCGCCCCGGGTTTTAGTTTGTAGGTGATGGGTTCTCCTTTCCCGCCGGACATGGATGCGATGCGGGAGAGGAGGTAGGCTTTGTAGGGGGTGAAGGATGGGTTTACACCACCCGAAATCGTCGAAGAATGTAAACCATTGGCATCGGTCATAAAGCTAGGATTCCCGCCTAAAATGTTTGCCCACTCGGATATTTCAGAACTATCAACATAGGGGTAGCCGTTTTCATCTTTGACGATTTCCCCGCCTCTAGTGTATATGTTAAAAACATTCGAACGACCTCTAACATACCCGTCTACAGCAACATCAGCTACAAATAATTTTGCAAAATCACCCGGTCCAATATCGATATTTCCCAAT
Organism: Brevibacillus fluminis; assembly: GCF_052072235.1. Taxonomy (GTDB): domain Bacteria; phylum Bacillota; class Bacilli; order Brevibacillales; family Brevibacillaceae; genus Brevibacillus_D; species Brevibacillus_D fluminis_A. The sequence goes on from NZ_CM125436.1 coordinate 5,683,840, forward strand.
ATCTGTATTGAAAGGTCGTTGGTCCCGGTAACAGATTTGTCTACGTTAATATAACCAGATGTTATTGAATGCGAATTAGGTGACCCACTTGAAGCATTAACAAAAAAATCTGAAGTTAATATTGCATTACATAGCAATATTATAGTTATCATTAAAAAATACAATCTTTTTGAGTAAAGTTTGAATACCATTAAAACCACCTTCGAACCCTTGTTGGAGGATTAAAATTATCATACCGATACTCTACAAGTCCTTTTCTATAAGACGTACCTATCGTAAACACAATTCTTGAAATCCTGGAGAGATCTTCTTTGAAAACAGAATCGGGCTGTAACAATTTAAAGGAATTGTCTGTATATATGATTGAACCCATAATCATAAATCGATTCGCTCCCGATGGAACTGTTCCAACAAGAGCTCCCTTTTCAATTTTTAAAGAAGCGTGAAATTTATCTGCAAGTTGATTAGCTAGGTTCATTTCGTCTATATCATTTGAAAGTTCCTTTAAGGTATAGGCTTGTTCCGCTCGAGTAAAGCTGGACATCCCATCAAAAATTGTTGTAGATACCCCATTTGGAAATTTCCCTGCCTTCTTCGGAATCCACCTATAACCAACTACAAACTGAATGTTGGGGAGATTTTTGTAATAATCCTCGTTATCTTTTAACCCCCGAGAATTCCTCACACTCTGCATCGCATTAATAACCAAAAAAGCCGCCTCTTCCCTAGTCAAAACCGCAAACGACCGAATCGTCACCCCATCCAGCATGCCATCCGCTTTCGCTTTCTCATATGCCGCCTTTGCCCAGTGACCCGCTGCAATTTCAGGCACGGGCGCGGTTTTTTTCAAGCCTTTGATCGTCACCAGACCAGACACCAACTCCGCCTGCGTCACCGCCTGCTCCGGCCGAAAACTTCCATCCGGGTACGTCCACATCAGCCGATTCTTCAGTACGTAATCAATGCTATTTTTCAACGGATGCCCAGCATAATCCGATTGGGCTACCGCCGCAGCAGGTTTTTCTGCGGCCAAACTCGGCGAATAGGCTGCTGTTGTCCCCAAAATGACGCTTACTGCCACTACCATTTGCATGCTTTTTTTCATAAAAAATCCCCCTCCATCGTCCATCTCTATTTTCCATCAACTGGTTCCATGAATCGTCTCCTCCATTTTCCGTATGAGCCCCGCCGATTCCTTTACATTTATTTGATTTTCCTCCTGATTTTGTTTCCTGATCCATCCGGCTATTTCGTTTACACCGACACCGATGTCTCCCTTCCTTGCATGTGTGACGGCTTGCGTGACGAGATCGGCTGCCTCCTTTACAGAGAGCGGGCTGTCGGGCTTGATGATGCAGGAGCAGCCGATGATGCCTTCCTTTTTGGCTGTCGCGTAATATGGGGCAGCCCAATGATTTTCCGCGCCCGTTGGCACGATAAGCCCGATTTCTTTCGGGGCATAGGCAAGCACCAGCATCTTGATGAAAGCCGCCTGTGTGATCGGGTCCTTCTCCTGCAATCCCGAATCGAGAAATCCCTTTTCCATCGCCCACTGCATATCCGATTGAGGCGACAGGTCGCCGATATCCACGACTTCCTCCGCCTTGCTTGCCAATAGCCCGCCGACAAATGAGAGTGCGCAAATCACAATCACGATGACCCATTTCCGTACGGTTCCCGTCCTTTCCATGAGCTTGTTCATCCTGTTACCTCCCCCAACGTTTAACCCATTATCGCTTCCCGGGTTGGGACAAAAAAAGCCGGGTTACTTGCAAGAAAAAAAGCTCCGCCGCATCGTGCAGCAGAGCTTTCCCCATTCGCATACTCAAAAAACACCCGCTCTAAAAAATCAGCAGGTGTGGCTTTTCAAACGACTTCACGCTCAACATAATAAATTCCTGATCAGTGCTGTAATCCACGAAGCTCGTCCACAAAAGCGAGTCCTTTCAAAATCTCTTCCTCTGTATATTTTTGCTTGCTTTTTAGCGTAAAGACTTTTTCCTTCATTTCCTCATACGTCAGCGTATCGAAATAGAGAATGGTAGAAACCAACTCAAGAAACCGGGAATTCTCCTGGTTCATCCGGCGAATCAACGCCTCCCCGTAGCCGAGGTCCGCCTCGTGAAAACGGAGGAAATCGCTGCCGACCTCGTTGAGTATGTATCGATACTTTTGAATCGCGCCCTTTGTCTCCATCTCTTCGTCAAGCAGGCCCAGATTGCAAAGCTCGTCAACACGCAGCGTCAACTCTTCCGAATACGGTCCGTACATGTGAAATTGAAAACGGTCATCGAAATCTACATTCAGCTTTTTCGCGATAAACACCATCTTGTGCAATTTCTTGCGGCCGCTTACCTCACCTGCGATTTCTATCAGGCGCAAAATTTTGGCGTGACCGTTAAGCATCCTCCATCACTCCTAGACGTATTCGTATCTCATCCGCGACATTGCGCGGCAACGCATCCAGCTTGTCCGCCGGGAAAAATAGTTTATAGTCAAAGCGGCGCTTGCCGCTAATCGATTCGACGATCTCCGACTTGGTCGACAGTTCCGCAACTTCGCCGTTCGGCATGAGGAGCATGATCGGAATGCGCTCCTCTTCTTTTCCGCGGCGATAAAAATCATAAGGAAGATCGGAGGAAGAGTCAACTTCCAGATAATAGGCCGGGTCGATTCCGGCGTCGGTGAGCATCTGTTTCAGCTCGCTCAAACGGCGAAAATCTCTCGGATTATATTCGACGTATTGAAAGAGATTCCTGTTAAGAAAGCGGTTGCACAGGTCCGACAAGATAGGGTCAGCGTCACGGCTCCACTGGTGCATGAAGTAAAACACAACCGACTCATCGAGCGCCAAATAATCTGCAAGCGTCGGCTTTTCCTGGAAAAACGGCAGCAAATCGACCGGTTCCCGCTGGAAAGCAAAGCCTTGCTGATACAAATGCTTCGCCCGCTGAAAAATCTTGTTCAGGACAACCTCCGCACTGCGCGTCACGGGATGGAAGTAGACTTGCCAATACATTTGGTAGCGGGACATGATGTAGTCTTCCACGGCATGCATGCCGCTGAATTTGAACACGATCCCTTCATCATGGGGACGCATCACGCGCAAAATGCGCTCGATATCGAAATTGCCGTAATTGACGCCCGTGAAATAAGCATCTCGCAGCAAGTAATCCATCCGGTCAGCATCGATCTGGCTGGAAACCAGGCTGATGATCAGCTTGTTGTTGTAGGTCTTGGCAATGACCTCCGCCACTTTTTGCGGGAATTGTGGACTGACTCTGCGCAAAATTTGATTGATGTGGGTATCGCCTGTGATGATTTCCTTGGTCCATTCTTCATGATGGAAGCGGAACACCTTTTCAAACGAATGGGAAAACGGCCCGTGCCCGACGTCATGCAAAAGCGCGGCGCAGAGGCAGAGGAGCTTCTCTTCCCGCGTCAGCGTAATTCTGCCTTCAAAGGTTTCCAAAATGCGGCGCATGATTTCATAGACGCCCAGTGAATGGTTGAAGCGGCTATGCTCGCCGCCATGAAAGGTGAGATAGCTTGTCCCCAGCTGACGGATGCGGCGGAGACGCTGGAATTCGGGGGAATCGATCAGGTCCCAAATCAGCTTTTCCCGGACATGGACGTAGCGGTGCACCGGGTCTTTGAATACTTTTTCCTCATGTAACAGTTCCGGCTCCTGCAGCACGATGCTCCACCATCCTTTTCTTGGAAAGGAATCAAGAGGACCTGTAACCAGGCCCCCTTGCTCATTCCACTCTCATTTTATACTTCGACCTGCTCTCCATACAAATCAGGCCGTTTTGCGGCTTTTTTCGCGAGCCTTTTTGCCTTCCTTCTCGCCAATACCATATAGAAAGCAGGCACGACGATCAGCGTCAGCATCGTGGAGAAAAGCAGACCGAAAATAATCGTCACAGCCAGCGGCTTGAACAGCACATCGCCTGTCAGGGCAAGCGGCGTCAGTCCGGCTACCGCCGTAAAGGAGGTAAGCAAGATCGGCCGCAACCGCGCTTCACCCGCATGGATGACCGCTTCCTTCAGCTCTGTGCCGGCATGGCGCGCCTCTTCGATAAATTCGATCAGCACGATACCGTTTCGCACCACGATCCCGGACAGCGAGATCACGCCCATCATCGTCATGAAGCCGAGCGGCGTCTGTGTGATGAACAGCCCGATCAGACTGCCGGCAAAAGCAAGATAGATCGTGCTCATGACCAGCACCGGCATGGTCAACGAATAAAATTGCATCGCAATCAAAATCAAGATCAGGAACACCACGATGATCGACAGCTTGCCCATATCAAGGAAGATGTCGGTTTGCTCCGATGTTTCCCCGCCAATTTCATAGCGATAGCCTTCCGGCAGCTGTGTCGATTTGACGATCGGCAAAATATCCTTCATCACATCGGTGGCTGTGCGTCCGCTCACGTCACCGTAAATGGTCACTTCACGCGACAAGTTGCGGTGCAGCACTTTCTGAATGCTGAACGTCGGTTTGATTTGCGCGAGCTGCGAAAGCGGGATTTGTTGTCCCAACGCATTCATGACGGTCAAACGCTGGAAAATCATCGACGGATCTTCATCCGTTTTTTCCAAATATACTTTCATGTCAATCAGATCGTTCCCGGTATCGAACTGGCTGAACTCGATCCCTTCACTGACCAGCCGCAGCGTGCGGGACAGCTCGGTGTAATTGACCAGCTTTTGCTGCATCAGGTCTTTGTTCACCTCGAACTGAAGCGTGTACCGCTCGATTCCCATGTCATCCTGAATATCAAGGGTACCGGGAACCTTGGAGATTTTCTCCTTCAACTCTTTGGAAATGCTGCGCAGCGTATCGATGTTTTGTCCGTAGATGCGCACGGCGATCGGCGTGCCGACCGGCGGTCCCATATCCAGCTCTTTCGGAATGACGCTGGCTTCCGGGAACCGTTTTTTCAGTTCGCTGCGCCATGGTTCAATGATATCGGAAGCATGCATTTGATGCGAGTCATATTTAACGACAATTTGTCCCACCGTGATGCCCGAGCCGTTATCGGTATCTCCGCTGAACATTTTCGGGGCGCTTTCCCCTGCATAAGCGGCTACATCGGTAACGCCTTTTTGCTGCATGATCCAATCGGAAACGTCGCTAACCACCTTGTCGGTCTTTTCAATGCTGCTTCCTACCGGCACGCGGATATTGACCAAAAACACCTCTTGGTCGGATTTGGGGAACAATTGAACCGGTGTGAGCGGGATCAAACCGTATGCAGCGGTCCCGATCAACACGCCGACCATCCCGGTCAAAAGCGGCCGCTTCAGCATTCGGGGCATCAAGCGGTTGGCATACCACTGTGTGAGCTGATGAATCTGGACGCCTAAAAGCCCTGCTGGCTTGCGATAGGAATCGACGCTCTTTCTGCTGCGTTTCTCATACCATTCCCGGAAAATCGGGATGATCGTGAGCGACATAATCATGGATGCTAGCATCGTCAACGAAATGATCGCTGGCATCGGTCTGATAAACTGCCCCGTGTTTCCGCTCAGGAACATCAGTGGGGCAAAGGATGCCATGGTCGCGAGGGTCGCGGTAAGAATCGAGATGGATACTTCCTTCGCGCCTTTGACGGAGGCGTCGAACGGCTTTTCACGCAGTACGGACAATCTGCGCTCGATGTTGTCATTGACGACGACCGCGTCATCGACCAAAATCCCCAAGACAATGATGAGCGCCCCGATCGAGATAAAATTGAGCGTGATGCCCATCGGCGGCAGGAAGATTAGACCAACGGCGATCGAAATCGGAATCGCCATGGCCACGACAAGCGAGGTGATCACGTTCAAGCCGAGCGTACATACCAGCAGCACCGACACGATCGCAATGCCCATTTCGCGAACCAGCTCGCTGAACAGCTCGTTAACCCGCTCGTTTTGGGAATAGATCGACTCCATGTGCGCATAGGCAGGCAGCGTTTTTCCCAGCGTCTCCATCATCGCGTCAACCCGTTTTTGCAGATCGGGAACATCGCTGCCCGTCTCTGCGTTGATGCTCAGCGTGACAGATGGTTTCCCGTTGTAGTACGAATATGTTTTTACCTGCTCGGTCGACATGGTGACTTTACCGATGTCTTTGAGATAGACCGGAAAACCTTCCGGCGTTTTGGAAAGGATGATGTTGTTCAGCTCATCGACGCTGCGCGTCTCATTAATTTTGAGCTGATACGTGCGGTCGCTCACCGTCAAATCGCCGAGCGGAATTTTTTCATTTTCCGTTTTGACTGCGGACATGACCTGTGCCCAGGAAAGCCCGTAGTTTTGCAGCTTTTGCGTATCGACATCGATACGCACCTCTTGCTCCGGCAACCCGCCGATCGTAACATCGGCGACATTGGGAATGGTGCGAAGCTGATCCTTCCACGTCTTCAGCAAATCGCGCAGGCTGTTTACTTGTTCCCGCGAATCGGAATAGACGGCAATCGACTGAATAAAGGTACGATTCAGGTCATCATTGATGATCGGCTGCTTGGCGTCATCCGGCAAATCAGCTTTGGCATCCTGCACTTTTTTGCGCAGCTCGTCGAACTTTTGCTTGGGCTCGACATCGCCTTCCGTTTCGATCACGATGACCGAAACACCCAGGCTGGAGGTCGATTGAATCGACTTGATGCCTTGCAGCTCGTTGATTTTTTCCTCCAGCTTTTTGGTGACCGTCTGCTCCACTTTTTCCGGCGACGCACCGGGTAATACGGTCGTGACCGTCGCCACGTTTATGATGATGTCAGGGTAATCTTGCCTGGGAAGCTGGAAAAAGCTCATGAAGCCAACCATGGCGACCATGACAAAGAATAGCAGTGTGATTTTGCGTTTTTTAACGATATATCCGATCACTGCTTGGCCCCTCCCGTCAGCTCGATGGCATCTCCGTCAAACAGCCGGTCAGCCCCTTTGGTCACCAGTTGCTCCCCTTCCTTGAGACCGGAGGTGATCTCCAGCTTGTTTTGGATAAGCTCGCCGATGGTGACGCTTGTTTTGACCGCTTTCCCGCCGTTCACGACAAACACATACGGCTGCGCTTCCCCTTGGCTGATGACGGCTGCGGCAGGGACAAAAATGCCGGTTTTTCCTTCGATCGTCTTGCTCGCTTTGACCACCTGCCCCGCAAACCAGTCATGCTTAGGGTTGGGAATTGTGATTTCCACCCCGATCGTGCCTGTGCTTTCGTTCGTCGCCGGGTATATTTTCGCTACCTTGCCCGTACGCTTCTGGTCGTAGAGAGCCACCTCAACCGAATCTCCTACCTTCCACGCCCCGATCTCATAGTCCGGAACGGGCAGGACGGTTTTCAACGTGTCGATCATGCCGATCTTGTAAACGGGAGCCCCTGGGCTGACCATCTGACCGGCCGCATTCAGCTTCGCCAGGACAGTCCCCTGGATCGGGGAAGCCAGCTGCGTTTTTGAAAGCGTCCGTGCCGCCTGCTGCTTGGCAACCAGCGCCTGATCATAGGTGGAGCGCTGCGCCGCTTTGTCCTCGACACGCGCGCCCTGCGTGGTCAGCGAGTATGACTGTTTGGCTGATTCCAAATCTTTCTGGGCTATGTCCAAAGCATCCTTCGCGTTGTCCAGATCGTTTTGCGAAACAGCCTGTTCCTTGAACAGCTTTTGCACGCGATTGAAGTCGTCCAGCGCTTTTTGATAGCCGATGGTCGCTTTATCCACAAGCAGCTTGGCTTGCAGCAGTTCCTGCTCGCGCGCTCCGTTGTTGACCTTGCTCAGCACGGCTCCCGACTGCTTCACCGTCGTGTCCGCCAAGGCTAGCTGGAGGGAATAATCCTGGGAATCGAGACTGGCCAGCACTTCGCCTGCCTTGACCGCATCCCCTTCTTCTTTTGCAAGCTGGGTGATGCGCCCGCCTACTTCAAAAGATATTGTCGCTTCTTCATAAGGCTGCAGTGTGGCCGACAGTTCACTGATCCGTCCCACTTTTTCCGGCTTGACCGGCATCGCCTCAACTTGCTTTGCATCCACCGGGGCTTGTTGGGCTGTCGGGTTATCTTTTTGGCTGCATGCGGCCGTCGTGACAACCAGCCCGGAAAGTAACAATACGGTGAGCCATTTGTTTTTCATGGTTCGCTCTCGCTCCATTCGTGCGCTTTATTTTCGTAGCCCGGTGAACAAGATGTTAGACGCATGCTGCATGACCTGGTATTCGTCCATCGGACAAGCCGTTTCCAATCCAATGTGCTGATGAACAATAAATTCGATTAAAACCGTAGACAGAAGCATATGGGCAGCAACGCCGTGGTCTTTCTGGTCGTCGAGAATGCCCTGGCTCGCCAATTTCCCCAGCTCGGCTCGCAAAACCTCGATGGCTGCTTCCGGTATGCGGCAAAACAACTGGGCCAGCTCCGGCCTGTCGCGCGCTTCAAACATGCAGATGATGAAGCTGTCCTTGCGTTCGACCAAAATTTCATAGTAGCGTCTCGCATAGGCAGCAAGCAGTTCCTCAACGCTGCCGGTAAAATCTTTCAGAAACGCTTCCAGCGGCTCGCGGATCGCGGTCATTTCCACCAGTGCTGCATCGAGGAGCCCTTCTTTATTTTTGAAATGGCGGAAAATCGTCACTTCGTTTACGCCCGCTAGCCCAGCGATTTTACGTGTGGTTGCGCCTTTGTAGCCTTTTTCCGCCATGAGCTGCTTGGCGGCGGCGATGATGCGCTGCCGCGTTTCCTGTTCGGCTCCCTTGCCCTCGTGTATATCCGTATAGTCTTCATTCATTCTTTCAAACCTCCAGCACAAGCAAGTAGTTACTTGCTTTCATGACTAGCAACATCCAGATTATACCTTCGCCCCCTATGCGTGTAAACACTTGCATGCGCTTTCATCAAAAAATTTTTTTGCCGCTCACTTCAATCCGATCACAAGACAAAAACACAGGCCGCAAAAGCCTGAAGTCATTCCTTCAGCTTCCGCAGCCTGCTGTTAGATGTTCTGCTTGAATTCCTGTTCGATAAAAGCAGCCAGCCCTGCCGGCAGCTTGGCTTCGACGGCAATCGGAGCGTTTGTGACCGGGTGAACAAACGATAGCCGGTGCGCATGAAGCGCCTGTCCCGTCGCTTTGCTTCGCTCGCCGCCGTAGAGGGTGTCCCCGAGCAGCGGATGGCCGAGATGGGCAAAATGAACGCGAATCTGGTGGGTACGTCCCGTCTCCAGCCACGCTTCCACCAGTGTCATCGACTCCGACCGTGCCAAAACTTTGTAGTGGGTAACGGCATTCTCGCCTTTGTCATGCACGCGGCGGCGCACTTTATGCATAGGATCGCGCGCAATCGGGGCGTTGACCGCCCCGTCGTCAGAAGCCACGACCCCGCTCAAAACCGCCACATATTCCCGGCTGATTTTGTTGTCGCGCAGCAGGCGGTCTGCCAACTGGTGGGCGTAGCTGCTTTTGGCGATCAACACGGTGCCCGATGTTTCCTTGTCCAGTCGATGGACCGGATGAGGAACAGCCGGTGCTCCTTTGGCCGCCCAGTATGCGGTCAGCACATGCACAAGCGTCTCATTTTGCCCTTCGCCGACCGGATGAACCATCATTCCGGCCGGTTTGTTGATAATGATGTATTCGTTATCCTCATACAAGACGTCGGGAGCCGGCAAATCCGGATTCACCAGCAGCTTCTGTGCTCCTGCACCTGCTGCCGGGTCCGGTTTGTCTACTACCCGCACGCTGATTCGATCGCCCGCTTTTACTTTCCGTCCCAAAAACGGGGTCTTTCTGTTCAACTGGATACCTTTGCTGCGGGTCAAACGCTGCAGCATTCTGCCAGACACCATCAATTTTTCCCGAATCACCTGCTCGACCGTCAGCTCGGTGTCCGCTTCCGTCGCCACATATTCCCGCCATCTGCTCTGACTCACAAAAAAACCCCTCACATCCGCGCATTTTTTCCCATTGTAGCGGATTGAGGGGCAAAACTCTAGTTTTTCAGGTTTTCCGGGTTCAACGCGAGCAGCTCCGGCAAAACGAACAGGCCGTCCTTGCGAATCAGCACGTCATCGAACCAAATTTCCCCGCCGCCGTAATCAGCGCGCTGGATATTGACCATGTCCCAATGAACGACGCTGCGATTGCCATTGTCTGCGCTCTCGTAAGCCTGGCCGGGAGTGAAATGGAAGCTGCCGTCGATCTTTTCATCAAACAGGATGTCGCCCATCGGATGAAGGATGTACGGGTTGACCGCAATCGCGAATTCCCCGATATAGCGGGAGCCTTCGTCGCTGTCCAAAATTTCGTTCAGACGCTTGGTATCGCTGCCGACCGCTTCCACGATTTTTCCCGCTTCAAACGTGAGGCGGATGTTTTCGAACTTGGTGCCCATATAGACCGTCGCTGCATTGAAGGAGATCGTGCCGTTCACCGAGTCGCGCACAGGAGACGTGTAGATTTCCCCGTCTGGAATGTTTCGTTCGCCCGCGCAAATGACCGCCGGAATGCCTTTGATCGAGAAGGTCAGGTCTGTGCCCGGCCCCTTGATCTGCACTTTGTCCGTACGTTCCATCAGCGCTTTCAGCGGTTCAAACGCTTTGCCCATTTTGGCGTAGTCAAGCGAGCATACATCGAAATAAAAGTCCTCGAATGCAGCGGTTGGCTTCCCTGCGTTTTGCGCCATCGCAGCTGTCGGGAAGTTGAGCAGAGTCCACCGCTTGTTGTTGATGACCGGGTCCATGATCGGACGCATCCCCACTTGATGAATGCGGCGCTTCTCCACAGGAACGTCAGCCATTTCGCTGTCGTTCGTGAAGCCGTTGATCACGATATAGGCATCGATGTCAGCCATCATTTGCTCTTCCCATTTCCGCAGATTCGCCGTGCGCTCTTCGGATGTTCCCAGCAAGATTTCCCGCTGAATCTGTTCGTCAATGTAGCGAACATACGGGTATCCGCCAACCGCGTAGGCTTGCTTGACCAGCTCGCGGGCCAAGACGTGCCCTTCTCCGCGCACCTCAATCAAAAGACTTTCCTTCTCCTTCAACTCAACGGAGTAAGCGACCAAATTTTCCGCCAGCTTGCTAATGCGTGGGTCCAACATTCCTCATAACCCCTTCCATCGTTTCGATTCTACTTCTAGTCTATCACAGGGCAAGCCATGGGTGGGTTCTCTCGCCACCGCAAAGCACCCCAGCTTCTTTATTGTAAAAGAAATTTTCCTGTCAGACAAAATTTTCTTGCTTTTCATGTGACAGTTGAGGTACGCTACTCCTTAAGCGAAATTGCCAATTATTTGTTGAAATGGAGGTTGGATCAATGTTCATTCCTGTCAAATCAATGTTGTAGGCGGTTCCCGTTCGGGGAGCTGCGATCTCCCTGAATATCCGTCAAGACGTTCTGATTGACAGGATGCTTGATCCATCCGACGTTTCCATATGAATCGATATGGGGGCGAACGGCTCGATTGCTATCGTTCGATGGCAGGGTGAGCTTTCGCCTTTCGTGTTTTCCGCCACACCTGGCAAGGGAATGCGACTAAACCGCGCACAAGGGATGGGTCTAGTATCTGATGACCGCTTTTTTCCTTCGTGCGCGGTTTTGTTTTGAAACTAAATGAGTTATGGAGGTGGCCATGATGAGCTGGCTAACATGGGATGTCAATCTGAAAGTACGCCTGCTGGGGGAAACGCTGTTCCACGTCTGTTATTGGATGTTTTTCCCCTTTATGGCCCTTCATTTTAGCGAAGCGTTTGGCAAGGATACAGCAGGCATTCTGCTCATGCTTCCTCCGCTTCTTGGTGTGTATGCGAGCTTGATCGGGGGGCAAATGGCGGATCGCCTGGGGCGACGCCCCACGATGCTGCTTGGAGCAGGACTGCAAACGGTCATGCTTGGCCTGTTTACGCTATCGAGTTCCCCCTGGATCGACTATATCGCGTTTATCGGCCTTGGTGTCGGCGGGTCTCTCTACTGGCCTGCCAGCTCCGCAATGGTTGCGGATTTGACGCCTGAGGAGGATCGTCGCCATGTCTTCGCCACGTTTTATACGGCCATGAACGTTGGGGTGGTATTCGGTCCCGTCCTCGGCTCGTTCTTTTACATTTACTATCGCACGCCGCTTTTGATCGTCTGTACAGCGGTCACCTTGCTTTATACGCTAGCCATTTTGTTCATCATCAAGGAGTCGCTGCCGGGCGAGGTGAAAAACCAAGCGGCCCGTTCTACGTTTGGCCTGAAGGAGCAATGGCGCAGTTATTCCGTCATCTTCAGCGACAAAGTGTTTGCGCTCTACATCATCAGCGGAATTTTGGTCGCAATCATCATGATGCAGCTCGACCTTTACATGGCCGTCTACATCAAGGAATATGTGCCGGTGCAGCCTTTGTTCAGCTGGGGTGATTTTTCCTTCATGATTGGCGGAACCAAGCTGTTTGGCTGGATGGTCGGCCTGAACGGGCTGCTGGTGGTTTTGTTTACGTTGGTTGTGACCAACTGGACAGCCAGATGGAATGATCGCCGCGCCTTCATCATCTCTTCGATTATTTTCGGACTCGGGATGGCAATGATGGGGTTGACGACAAATGTGTGGCTGCTGTTCGGCTGTATCGCCGTATTGACACTCGGTGAGCTGATCCGTACGCCTGTCGCGCAAAGCTTCGTCAGCAAATATGCGCCGGAAGACCAGCGGGGGCAATACATGGGTGCGACCACGCTGCAATTTTCGATCGGCCGTTTTTTTGCCCCGCTGCTGATCACCGCGTCCCAGTGGATGCCGCCGCTTGGGGTGTTTGGCATCATCCTGCTCTGCGGTCTTATCAGCGCGTATCTGTATGTCATCATGTTCCGCAAGCTTCCCGCGACGTTTGGAACAGGAGAGACGCATGACAAGGGAACGACTGCGAGCATGTAGGCTTAGTCGGATCGATGTTTATACAAAAAAGGGTTAGCGGCCATTGGTATGCCTCTAACCCTTTTTCGTTACTTGTTTTGCGGTGCAGCTGGTGCCACCGGCGGCGGCGTGCCTGGTGTTGACGGCGTGCCAGGTGCGGTCGTCGTACCCGGCGTGGTCGCCGAACCATCCGCAGGCGGTACCGGCGCCACTTCCGGCATCAAATAATCCGTTTGCTGAAAACGCCCGCGCATCCACTGGTACGTATCGTCATAAACGGCGCGCGCTTGCGGCGATTTGCTGCGGAACGCCTCCAGCAAGCTTTTGGAACCGTAGTAGTAGGCGTGAACCTTATCCTTATCGATCCCCAGCTTGTGCCCGGCAATCAACTGGTTGTAATACGTACGGTAGAAGCGCATGTCCCGAACCATCCGCTCGTCGCCTTCCACCTCGATGCCCATCCCGTACTGATTGGCCACAGCCAAGGTACCTTCCACCCGGTCAACCGGGATTTCCTTGTCGCTGTAGAAATTCGGCTGCAGGAACGCATAGTCAAAGCCAAGCGTTTTCCACTCGGTCAGCCCGGCAGCGCCAAAGTACGGAATCCAGTAAAAGCGCAGCGAATTTTGGTGCACCATCGTGGAAGCGTCCCGGATCAATTCGCGCTCATGCGGCGCCCCGTCATCCACAAACTCATGGAACCAATAGATTCCCTCCAGCTGCAGATACTTGAAGTCCGCGCTCTTCCAGCGCTTCATCATATCGTTGAAATACCATTCCAACGCCATTTTGCGGAACTTGTAAGCCCGCTCGTCGCCCACTTTGTCGGCTGCAAAGGAAAACGGGACCATGTCGCTGTAAACTTGCCCGAAGTCGTTTTGCGTCGGCGCCGGATACGGCAGTGTCAGCACGACTTTTTCCTTCGTCGGATTGTTGACCAGCGTGCCGCGCCGCTCGTTGTATTCCCGCATCGCTTCATTCAGCGCGTCAAGCTGTCTGCCCCCCAGGAACAGGTCGTCGAGATACGCTTTCCAGCCTTTTTGCGTCGTCTGCAGGTTGGGATACGGCAAAAAGAGGATGCTGTCAAACATTTGGTCCAAGACTTTGCCGTCCTGTGAGATATACCCGACAAACGGGAGGAAGTCATCCTTCGTCCACACCCCGCGTTCGGCATAGCCGCCTGAATACGCCAGCAGCATGTTTTGCAGTCGGTCGCCCGCTTTTTGGTCTTCGAGCGATGTGCGCTCTTTGGCGGGGCCAAGCAGGACAGGGGCAAGAGCAGCAGAGCCGGTTGATTGCGGCTCATCCGAACCCCAAATTTGCAAGTTGCGCGCGAACACGATCACCTTGACGGGGAATCGGACGCGCACATAGCTCGCCTCCATCTCCGGCAGACTGACCATCATGGTATGGTTCATCGGGGTCATGTCAGACGGAGAAAAATCGTTAGTCACACTCCCCGCATACCACCAAACTTTCCCGTCCTGGGACAGCTCGACCTCCATGCCGGGCGGCAGCTCGACACCTGACTTGCGCTCTTGGCGGAATGTGAGCAGAATGTGCGAAATTCGCTTCGCCTCAGGCAAGGCCACCGTCACTTCCCGACCAATCTGGCGGAAATAGCCTGTCCATGCGTCCGATGGCTTGGTCAACCCGCCCACCGGTCCGGGGTATTTTTTCTCCATATCGCTCAAAAACGTATCAACAGGTCCTGTCGTCTGAATGGAAGTAAAACTATCAGGTCCGTAATTCGTAAATCCTTCTTCCGCTAACCAGTCCGTCGGCAGCGTGTTCTTTTGTTCGGTCGATGCCGCTGCCTCCCCTTCTTTCGGGGTGCCGTCCGGCGTAATCTCCACGGGGATGGTGACACTTTTTTGCCCGACGGTAACCGTAATCGTCCCTTTCCCCGCTTTCGGTCCGGCAATAAACGTTCCGTCAGACAAGATCCGGCCAACCTCCGCCTGGTCAAAAGAAAAGATCGGGGAAAAATACAGCTTTTCGCCGTCTTTCGGCGTCACATGAATCTGTTCGCTCGTCCCTGCTACCATCGTCAGCTTGGACTTGTCCACTTCAAAATCGACCTTGGCGAGCTTTGCCTGTCTTGCCGCGAAAATACGGTCGGCAATGACGGCAGCCTCTCCCCGTGAAACGACACGAGTCGGCGAAAACAGGCCATTGTTCCCCTGCATCCATTTGATCGATGTGACAGCGGCTACCGCATCCAGGGCATAATCAGCGATTTCCTGCTCATCCTGGTACGCCACCGTCGCTGTGCCTTTCGGAGCTTTTTCCCCGGCCAGCTCCATCAACCGGTGAAGCACCACGGCCAGCTCTTGGCGTGTCATGCTGTCTCTGGCGCCGAATGTTGCTTCACTTCTTCCTTTGATGATTCCCGCTTCTGCCAAAGTCGCGACATAGGCTCCCTGCAGCCCCTCATGCGGGACGTCCTCGAATTGCGGCTCAGCCTGCGCATTCGGCTGCAAGCCAACGATTTTTGCCAGCAATGTGGCCGCATCCAGTCGGGAAATCGGGTCGTTCGGTCTGAATTTCCCATCCCCTTTTCCACTCAAAAACTGATTGGCTGCAAGCTGTTCCACCGCTTTGCGGGCATAGCTGCCAGACAAATCGGTAAAAAGCACAGGTGCGGTGACATTCGACTCAGACGTTGCATTGGGTGTTCCGTTCATCGTCACCGGAGTGGTGCCCTCTGCTGCCCAGGCCGAATTGGCCAGGAGCGCCGCGCATAAGCCAAGCGCAGCGAGTTTACCGGCGAGATGCTTTCCTCGTTTCATGGTTCCTCCTCTTATCTGTAAAAAACTGGAGGGCACCGCTCATTTAGCGGCGCCTGCTGTACATGCATCACTCTTCGTCCTGATTTGTTTCAGGCCGTTGGACTCTCGGCGGCTTAGGGCCGAAAAACTGATAGAAATCCACCTTGATGTTGCCGTTGTACAGCTTCCGTTTTTTGCTCGCCTGACGGCCGAAAAACTGTTCAAACTGCTCGTCGGAGGTGATGACGTAATGTGACCATGTATCCAGCTTGCCGAATACTTGTCCCATTTCGCGGTAAAGGCGTTCCACCTCGCGACGTTCGCTCAGCCGTTCGCCGTATGGCGGGTTACAGATGATATATCCGTATTTTTTCTTCGTCCGCAGCTCGTTCATCGCCATCCGCTGGAAGTGGATTTGATCTTCGACGCCCGCTTCCAGCGCGTTTTCACGGGCGATGCGGAGCACTTCCTCGTCAATGTCGGTCCCGACAATCTCGAGCTTGCGGTCATACTGGGCCAAGTCATGCGTTTCCGCGCGCGCTTGGCGCCATACATCCTTGGGAATAATCGGCCAACTCTCCGAGGCGAACTCACGGTTCATTCCCGGGGCAATATTTTGCCCGATCAGCGCGGCTTCGATCGGAATCGTGCCGGACCCGCAAAACGGATCGATCAGCACGCGGTCCGGTTTCCAGCGCGACAACAGAATCAGCGCAGCCGCCATCGTTTCCTTCAATGGCGCAGTCCCGATCCGTTCGCGGTATCCCCGTTTATGTAAGCCTGTTCCGGAGGTATCGATCGTCAATGTTGCAATATCTTTCAGAAGCGCCACTTCAATCTTGAAGAGCGGCCCCTGCTCTTCGAACCAGTCTTGCTTGTACGTTTTCTTCAGGCTTTCCACCACTGCTTTTTTTACGATCGCCTGGCAGTCTGAAATGCTGAAGAGCGTTGATTTGACCGATTTTCCCTCCACAGGAAACGTTGCGTTCGCCGGAATCCAGTCGGACCACGGCAACGCCTTTGTCTGCTCGAACAGCTCGTCAAAGGTCGTCGCGCGGAATTCCCCGATCTTCACACGAACGCGGTCTGCCGTGCGCAGCCACAGATTGGAGCGGGCAATCGCGGACAGGTCAGCGGTATACATGACTTTACCGTTCTCTACCTTGACGTCCGTATAGCCCAAATGTTTCACTTCTTCCGCAACAACCGACTCCAAACCAAAGGTGGCGGTGGCAATCAATTCAACTTTTTGCATACTCCATACTCCTGTCCTTGGGTGTGTTATCCCACTACTCACTATACCATGACTATCATACCCGAATGAAACCGTGCGTGGTACAATACTATGCATGATAGTCTTTCATGAAAGGGAGTGAACCATGTGAGCATCCTGATCCGTTCTTATACGCTGAACGATTTTGACGGTCTTTTGGATGTGCAGCGAGAAGCATTTCCTCCGCCCTTCCCCGAAGAGCTTTGGTGGAGCCGCGAGCAAATCGCTGCCCATATCGAAACCTTTCCGGAAGGCGCGATGATTGCTGTACTCCCGGACGGAACCATCGCAGGATCGTCCACTTCGCTGATCATTCACTATGACGGAAAGCCACATACGTGGGCACAAGTCGCGGACAATGGATATATACGCAAAAGTCACCAGCCTGATGGAGACAGCTTGTACGGCATCGATGTATGCGTGCGGCCGGCGTTTCGCAAATTAGGCGTAGCCAAAGCTTTATACGAGGCACGCAAGCAATTGGTCACACAATTGGGCCTCAAACGTTTTCTCGCGGGATGCCGCATTCCCGGCTATCATCAACATGCCGCTCACATGAGCGGTCAAGCGTATGTGGAGCGGGTCGTCCGAGGCGAGCTTTACGATCAAGTGCTCAGCTTCATGCTCAAACAGGGCCTGACCCCGATTCAGATTCTCGAAAACTATGTAGAAGACGAGGAATCTCTCAACAAAGCCGTTTTGGTGGAATGGAGAAACCCCGCTATAAAGGAGTGAGCCGCTTACGATGGCAAAGACGACAATCGGTTCCGTACAATATGAAATCGGTCCGCTGCAAGCAAAAGAAGCATTCTGGGACCAGGTAAACGCGCATGTGCGAACGGCAAAAGAGAACGGCGTCAACCTGCTGATGTTCCCCGAGTACCTGACCGGCCATCTGCTGGCATTGGAGCCGGAGATGAGCACGCCGGATGCATGTGCATACCTGGATCGACACACAGACGAATATATGACGACATTTACCGAGATCAGCCGCCAGACAGGTATGACGATTCTCGGCGGAACCCATATCCATAAAGAAAATGACGGCTATCTGAACACGGCGTTCCTGTTCTTCCCGGACGGCCGGATCGAGCGCCAGACCAAGATTCACCCGACACCGGAGGAACGCCGTTCATGGTTCCTGACAGCCGGTGACAGCTACAACGTGTATGATACCGAGCACGGCAAGCTGGCCATCCAGATTTGCTATGACATCGAATTTCCGGAAGGTTCGCGCATCGTCGCCGACATGGGCGCCGAAATCATTTTGTGCCCATCCTATACGGATACCGCAGCGGGCTATTGGCGCGTGCGCCATTGCTCCCAAGCCCGTGCGATCGAAAACCAGCTGTTCGTGGTGCTGGGCGGCATCGTCGGCGAGCTGCCGCACGTTCCGCAAATCGACGCCGGCTACTGCCAGGCAGGCTTTTTTGCGCCAAGCGACCACCCCTTCCCGGCAAGCGGTACGCTGGCCGTCGGGGAAACCAATAAAAACAGCGTGATCATCCATACGCTTGATTTGGATTTGCTTCAGGAGAATCGCAAAAATGGCGGTGTCTCCCCTTATTTCGACCGCAAAACCGCCTTGTACGACCGCTATCGGACGAATTCCAAGGCATAACAAAAAAAGAAAAGCGGATGTGTCCCCGATTTTTCCGAGGCGCATCCGCTTGTTTTTTAAAGCTCTTTTCGCATATAGACCTGCTCCATCGCGGGAGTGAACCCGGCAGAGCCAAGTGCCTGGACAACGCGCTCCTTCGATGCCGGCAGGTTAAATGTCGTGCGCTTGCACGCCGCATCCCACGGGGCAAACACGTGCGACAGTGCGAGACGCACGATTTCGTCCGCCTGCTCATGTCCCGGCCGCGCTTCGCACTGAAGCAAGCTGATCTGCAGCAGTTTGCCCGCTTCATCAAAACTCCGCTTGTAAATGGCGTAGCCAGCCTCTTGTCCGGCCGCATCCAGCACAATCAGCGATTCCCCGTCCCGAACGCCTTGCCATTGGGTCTGCCAAGGATACATCGTGTCAGAGAAGCCGAGATGACGCACATCCTGCGGAATGCCGTGCTTCACCGTAAAAGGCAGCTGCTCTGCCCCGGCAAACGGATTGGTCTCGAACGCTTCTGTATGTTGCAGGAAAAGCAACTGATCGATAATCTCATAGCCCATTTGCTGATACAGCGCGATCGCTTTCTCGTTTTGACGAAACGCTTCGAGAATCGCCACCTCGATGCCCGCTTCCTCATACAGCCCGATCAGCGCTTTCATCATTTCCCGTCCGACACCTTGTTTTCGGTATGCCGATGCGACACCGGTTCCGCCGTTCCACGCTACTTTTTTCCCGTCAATCGTGCGGACACCGCTCAGGATCAATCCGACTGGCTGATCGTCTTGGAAAGCCACAATGGATAAATCCGATGACAAGCCTTCATACGCAAAACGGGTAATAAATCGGTCAACCGTCGTCGTCGCATCAAAAAAATAGCCTTCAAAGCCTTTGTTCCATGCCTCCACTGCTTGAAGAAACGTGCATTCGCTCAATTTTTTGATCGTAACCACTTCGCAGCCCTCCGATAAAATATTTTTTATCAATTGATTTCACTTTAATCCAAATTATCAAAAAACACAACTCCCCTGTTTGCTTTTTTTTACAACAGGGATAAGCATTGTCATCACGGCTGATCTGTATAAAAATAGTAGCAGACAAATGACAAGCTGTTAGGAGAACACGTTGTTATGAACAAAAGTGTCTTGATCATTGACGATGACAAAGAGATCGTGGATCTTCTGGATGTTTACTTGCGGAATGAAGGCTATGACATTCATAAGGCTTATGATGGTGAAGAAGCGTTGGCCAAGCTCGCTGCGGAGCGAATCGACGTCATGGTGCTGGATGTGATGATGCCCAAGCTTAACGGGCTGGAGGTATGCAAGCAGGTGCGCAAAACCTCCAATATCCCGATTCTCATGCTGAGCGCCAAGGCGGAGGACATGGACAAGATCATCGGCTTGATGACAGGCGCCGACGATTACATGATCAAGCCTTTTAATCCGTTGGAGCTGGTGGTGCGCGTCAAAGCCTTGCTGCGCCGCGCCTCCTTCCAAAGCAGTGCGCCACAGGTAAGCAGCGATGATTGCATTCGGATTCATTCGTTGGAAATCAGCAAAAAAAATCATACGGTCAAGGTGGAAAACGAGTTCATCAAGCTGACATCGATCGAATTCGATATTTTGTACCTGCTTGCCAGCCATCCTGGCCGGGTGTACAGCTCCGATGAAATTTTTGAACTGGTGTGGAAAGAAAACGGCGCGGGCTTGAGCAAAACGGTCATGGTTCATATCAGCAACCTGCGGGAAAAGCTGGAAGAAGCGACAAACGGGGAGAAGCTGATTCAAACCGTTTGGGGCGTGGGGTACAAAATTGAAAAATAACCAGCTCGGCTTCCTGCTCTCCCTGCCCAAATGGCGTATCATCCGCATGCTGGTCCTTTCCATTGGCCTGACGGCGTTGACCATCAGCCTGATGTACCGCATCGTGCTCAGCTTCATCGACAGTTCCATCACGCTGAGCGGTTTGCTTGATGCTTTCATCAGCCTTGTCGGCGCGGGAAAATTTTATCAACTGACCGAATCGCTCGGCGTCACCTTGCTGTATTATTTGTTTCTGTTCAGCATTTTTTTATTTTACCTCTACCTGTTTTACCGTTATGAAAAACGCAAATACGAGGAGCGCTGCCTGCAGCAGTTGATCACGGAGATCGGTTTCATTGCGGACGGCCATTTCGATCACCAGGTCTGCATCACCACGTACGGTAACGAGCATACCAAGCAATTGGCGAAAGACATCAATCGACTTGTCGCCCAGCTGAAGCTCGCTGTTGAGGAGGAACGACGCTCCGAACAGGCGAAAAACGACCTGATCACCAACGTGTCGCACGATTTGCGCACGCCTTTGACCTCGATCATCGGCTACCTCGGGCTCATCGAGCAAGACCGTTATAAAGACGAGCTGGAGCTGCGTTATTACATTCAGATCGCCTATCAAAAAGTGACGCGTTTAAACACGCTGATCAACGACTTGTTCGAATACACCCGTGTACAAAATACCGGTCTCGCCATCACCAAAATTCCGATCAACATGGCCGAAATGCTGGGCCAGCTGATCGTCCAGTTCCGCCTGCAGCTGCAAGAGGCGCAGATGGAATGCCGCTCCGACATCTCCATGGACAAGCTGATGGTGCTTGGGGACAGCAACAAGCTGGCGCGCGTATTCGAGAATTTGCTGCAAAACGCCATCCGCTACGGAAAAAGCGGCGGTTATGTCGACGTCTCTGCCCGCGAAGAGGACGAGCATATCGTCATCGATGTGACCAATTATGGCGAACCGATCCCCAGCATCGATCTGCCGCACATTTTTGAGCGCTTTTACCGTATTGAAAAATCGCGTTCGGCGTATACCGGGGGAACCGGCCTGGGACTTGCGATCGCCAAAGGCATCATCGACCTGCATGAAGGCAGCATCACCGCCTACAGCGACTCGGAAAAAACGATTTTTACCGTCAAATTGAAGAGTCTGAATGGAGCCGCCCCTTCTTAAAAAGGGGCTTATTTTTTTAGGAAAATCTTTAGCTTTTCTTTACTTTTTCTTTCCGCCTTCTTGTACTTTGCCTTCTATACTGTTCCAAGTATGGAGCAAAGCGATTTTTTACAAGAAGGAGTTCAAGAGCATGCAATTTTCTACCCGGCGCTTATTCCTTTTCATCCTGGTCCTCGTCATCTTGTTTGTTACCGTTCGCCATTGGCGTGAAAATACACCTACCGTCGTCGCAAAAGCAGCTGTTCTTATGGACGCCAACACCGGCAAGCTGCTCTATTCCCTCAATAGCGACACTCCCTTGCCGCCTGCCAGCATGTCCAAAATGATGACGGAATACATCGTCCTGGAAAAAATTCATGACGGGTCGCTCAAATGGGATGACCGCGTCCCGATCACCCATGCACGGCTTGAAGAGGAAGCAGCCAAAATCGCCGTCCATCATGGAGACACCTTAACCATCCGCGATCTTTATCAGGCGATGGTCATCTCGTCCGCGAACAATGCAGCGGTGACGCTGGCGGAAAAAATCGCGGGCAGCGAGGCCAATTTCGCGGAGCTGATGAATCAGAAAGCGAAAGAACTGGGATTGTCCGACGATGCGCACTTTGTGAATGCAACCGGATTGGAAGGCACGCAATCGACCGTGATGACCGCCCATGACGTCGCCCAGCTCGCCTACCGCTTGATCAACGATTACCCGGAAGTGCTGGAGACGACGCGGCTGTCCTCCACCCAGCTCGATTACGATGGCATCCGCGTGACCAGCACCAACATGATGCTCACGTCCAACAATCCCGATATTCAATTCGAAGGAGTAGACGGCCTCAAAACAGGCTATACCAACCAAGCCGGCTATTGCTTTGCAGGAACGGCCAAACTCGGAAACAAACGGCTGATTTCCGTCGTCATGGGTGCATCCGACGAGACGGCACGCTTTATCGAGACGAAGAAACTGCTCGCGTACGGCTTTGAAAAATGGTACATTCCGCCGTTTCTGACCAACATTCATCAGTTCATCAATACGTACATCCGACACGTGGGCGTATAGAACGTCACATCGCCCATTCGCGCTTTGTTCCCTCTCCCCGATCGTGGTATGATCATTTCAAATCAACACGAACGTTAGAAACAAAGAGGGACGACAACATGTATGCCAATCGACGCATTTTACTGTTTAGCGGCGGCAATCTGGGCGACTGGGCCGTAACGGACATTCAGCCAGACGATGTTCTGGTGGGAATCGACCGCGGTGCGCTCTTTTTGGTCCGGCGCGGCCTTGCCCCCCATTTTGCCTTGGGCGATTTCGACTCGGTTACCGCAGAAGAGCTGCAGGAAATCAAAAACAGCTGCCCGGAGCTGGACGCCTGCGATCCGATCATGAAGGATCTGACCGATACGGAGATGGGCTTTTTCTGGGCCCTTAGGCATCGGCCTCGGGAAATCGTTCTGCTAGGTGTGCTTGGCACCCGCTTCGACCATAGCCTGGCGAATGTGCATCTGCTGCGCATCGCCCTGGAGCAAGGCATTCCGTGCCGCATCGTCGACGAAACCAACGAGCTGCTTTTGATCGATCGCACGGTGCAGCTTCGCAAAAGCCGCTTCTCCCACGTCTCACTCCTGCCGCTCACCATGGATGTGACGGGAATCACGCTCACAGGCTTTCAATACCCGCTGCACAAGGCGACTCTCACCATCGGACAGTCGCTTGGCATCAGCAATGTGCTGGTTGCCGATACGGGGACGGTAGAGATCGACAGCGGCTATCTGCTTGTCATCCAAAGCCGCGATTAACCCTCTATACGCAAAAAAGCATTCCGCTCCACCGTTGTCATGTGGAAAGGGATGCTTTTTTACGTGTAGACTTACTGCCGATACCCGATTTGGGCAAACAACGTTTTCAGTTCCTTCGGCTCGAGATTGCGCCATGTCCCTTTTTTCAGGTTGCCCAGCTGGATGTTCATGATCCGCACGCGCTTCAGCCGCTTTACCTGGTAGCCAAACGCTTCGCACATGCGCCGGATTTGCCGGTTCAACCCTTGCGTCAAGATGATTTGGAAGACATACTCATCCACCTGTTGAACCTTGCAGCGCTTGGTGACCGTCCCCAAAATTTTGACGCCGGAGGCCATGCCACGCAAAAACTCGGGCGTGATGCGCTTGTCTACCGTGACGATGTACTCTTTTTCATGATTGTTCTCGGCGCGCAAAATTTTGTTCACGATGTCCCCGTCATTGGTCATCAAAATCAGACCTTCCGAATCCTTATCCAGCCGCCCAATCGGGAAAATGCGCTCGCGGTGGTTGACGAAATCGACGATATTGCCCTGAACGTGCTGCTCTGTCGTACAGGTGATGCCGACAGGCTTGTGCACGGCGATGTAGACCGGCGCTTTTTTCGCACCGATCGGTTTGCCGTCGACCCGCACATCGTCGCCCGGCTCTGCCTGGCTGCCCAGGTCGGCAATGACCCCGTTGATGGTCACCCGCTTGCTTTCGATCCACTTGTCCGCTTCACGCCTCGAACAGACACCCGTTTCGCTAATGAATTTGTTGATCCTCATCGGAAGCTTTTCACCTTCTTCGTCTTAGCCTTGCAAAAACGGTCATAACCGTTTTCCCCCTCTCATCGGGGGACAAAAGTGCTGACCGCAAGCGGTCACATTCAATCTAATGAAAAACGTCGAGACGTTTTTCATAAAAAAAATACAATCGATAGAAGCTATTTTGGCGTTTCTCTGTTATGATTTCAGGGAGCAAACATGAGGAAGTGATCGTTGTGCCAACCGCTTTGGGGGAGGAGGGGCAAACTTCCCTCCGCACCAAAATTTCTATCATTCTCACTTTAGCATTGCCTGCCATGACGGAGCAAATCCTGCAGGCACTGGTCGGCTTCGTCGATATTTTGTTCGTTTCCCGGCTGGGCAGCGTCGAGGTAGCCGCTGCCGGCGTCGCCAACGCGTTCATGTCGGTTTATATGGCCGTCAGCCTGGCGATGGGGGTATCGGCCTCTTCCCTGATCACCCGCAGCATCGGTGCCGGAGATTATGAGCGGGCGCGCGGGATTGCCCGGCAATCGATCTTTTTGGCTGTTCTGTTGGGCGTTTTGTTCGGGATCATCACGTTTCTGTTTGCCGAACCGCTGCTGCAGCTGATGGGGGCAGAACCCACCGTGCTCAAGGATGGAGCCGCCTACTTCCGAATCGTCGGAATTCCCACTATTTTCATGTCGATCATGATTATCGCCGGCAGCATCATTCGAGCGAGCGGCAATACCAAAACGCCGATGAAAGTGAGCCTGTGGGTCAATTTGATCCACATTCCGTTCGATTATATATTCATTTACGGAATCGGGCAATTCGCCGGTCTGGGCGTGTCCGGTGCAGCGTGTGCGACAGTCCTCGCCCGCGCGATCGGCAGCGTCGCCTTGCTGTACTCGCTGAAAAAATCCGATCTCGCTATTTTTTCCAAGCATCCGAGTGACCCTCCGTATACCAGAAGCCCGTTTACCATGCCGATTCTCAAGCTGTCCACGCCGGTCATGATCGAGCGACTCTTGATGCGGTTCGGCGTCATTCTCTACTATAGCCTGATCATCAATATCGGCACCAACGCCTATGCCGCCCATATGATCGCTTCTAACATGGAAATGATGGTAGTGCTGGCTGGTGTCGGCTTCGAGGTGGCCACCTCCATCCTGGTTGGACAGCTGGTGGGCGCAAAAAGGTTCTCTGAATCGCGATCCTATGCCTTTCTCAACATGGGCTTGGCGACTTGTCTGATGACGATCGTGGGCATCCTGCTCTTTGTGTTCGCCCCCCTGATCGCTTCCTTTTTCACCACTGACCCGGTGATTGCCAACATGGTCGTGATCGCCCTGCGCTTTATGGCCGCCTATCAGCCTGGATTGGCGATGCTGTTGATACTCACCAGCTCGCTCCAAGGGTCCGGCGATACGAAGACACCGATGTACAGCACCTTCATCGGCATGTGGCTCGTGCGGATGGCCTGCATCTATCTACTCGGAATCCACTTGGGCTGGGGCATTACCGGCGTATGGCTGGGCATTACCCTTGATGTATATGTCCGGGCCATCTTCCTGTTCTTCCGCTTCCACAGCCGCTTCCGTAAAATGGCCATGACAGAAGGAAAAGGCATCCCCGCATAGTTTTATTAAAAACGCGAGGGTTTCTGCGTTAAATTGTGAATGATCGTTCTGCATAGAAACTACCACAACTTAGAAAATAAGTATGGAGGTGCTTCATGCAGAAAATTATGTTGTTATTCGTAGCTTTGCTCATTGCTTTTGTACCTGTTGCTAACGCTAGTCAAGACGACGAAGTCGAACCATTTACATGGGATGGAAAGTTTCTCGACGTACTAAAAAAAGTAGATATTCCCGTATATATTCCTTCTCATGTAGCATCATCTAAATTTTCTCGACAGCTGGGGCCTTTATTCGTGAGCAAGTTGGAAGCAAGCAAAGACCGTTATTTGTTCCAAATTTCGCGACAAAGAGTCCTTGATGGACAATCAAGAACTCTTACTTTCGATGTAATGACGATGTCAGCAGGAACTTTACCTAATTATCGAAAACAGCCTTTCTCCACATACGAATCATTTGAGATACCGGAAGGAACCATTACGTTCAACGGGTTTGAGATGGATTACTTCGCTAACAAGAGGGCATTTATCTGGAAGGCCAATGGCTGGGAATACTTAGTATGGGCAGAGAGTACCAACAATGCTTTTACGATCATAAAGCGTGTTATGGCAACCATACCAAAGGGAACTACTCCTGTTACTGGTGCGACAAAAGGACAAATTACAGTCATTGAAACAAATGAGTGCGTCTGTTCGGATGCTGGCTGGTCTTATGATAACGGAAAAACGTGGTACATTATCACTGGACGAACAACACCAGAGCAATTAACAAAAATAGTAAAGTCTATGGTTCAAGTGGATACAAGATTACGTAATTGGCGTTCCTGATTCCGTTTAAAATATTGGTGCATCATTAGGCAATTGATCAAAGGGATGAGAAATGTTAAAGAGGTAATACCCTCCATGCATTTCTCATCCCTTTATAAAATAGTTAACATTGTATTCAATTGCTTGTTTTTGTTAGCTATAGTCGATTTGCTAACTCTTTCATGCTTGCTTATGCTTTCTTTCTAAAAAAACCAATGATCGCAACGAGCAGAGCCAAGCCTGCAAGCACGGTCGGCAGCGTATTGCTGCTTCCGCCCGTTTGTGCGGCGGCTTGGGCTGGTGCAGCCGTTTGCGCAGCCCCGTGATCATCCTCGCCCGCACCTGCATTCACGGTCGTTACCGATGCCGGCGTTTTGGAATCTTTGTCACCGGTCCACTCGACCGTTTCCCCGTCCGCATACGTTTGATACGCTTTCCATGTCAGTTCGCCCGTTTCCTTCGGATTGGCGCCCACGAACGCGAACTCCATGAATTCATGCGGCTTCAGACCACCCGCTGTCGCCGTCCACGTGATGGCTTTGTTCCGCCCCTCCGAGTCTTTCTCGAAAGCATAGTCCCACCCGGCAATCGGCATTACCGTGCTTACTTTCACATTGTCCGGGAATTCCAGACGCACTTTTGTGGTGTTCACATCTTTTTCAACCGGTACGCGGACAGTGTATTTTTCATAGGCTCCGGTCTTCGTTTCTTTCGGGTACACGTTCACGTGCGCTTGCGCTGTAGTGGCCAGTGCCAAAATAGCGCCCGACAACAGAATACTGCTCAACCATCTTTGTACTTTCATTTCGATTCCCCCTGTTCGTATTCCACATGTTGATGATCGTGCGAAGCGGCAGGAAGCGGATACTGCGTTTGGCTCATCCATACGCCTGCCAGCAGGGCGATCAGCCCCAAGATTGTTTCTGCGCGCAAAAGCGTCTGTTTCAAAGATTCGCCGCCACGCCAGCTTCTCGTCTGGCGCCAAGCGAGGAAAAGCATTGCAGCCACAACAAGCAGCTTGCCGAGCAGCAGGCAGCTCCATGTTCCAATACTGCCGATGATGCTGGCACAATCGGTCTGGATCACAAGCAGCACCGCACCGGATGCCAATGTGCAGAAAGCGGCAACCGCCACCAAGCGCAGGAAAAACGCTTTGAACGACGCATTGTCACGCTTGCCCTGCACGCTGATCAACACCAGGTAAAGCAGGGCCCCTAGCCAGAGCGACACGGTCCAAACATGCATGACGCGCGCGAGGATCGATAGTGCCAGCGGTTCGATTCCCCACGCATGGCCGCCCAATGCCTGGACCGTCACGGCCAGCAGCCACATGGTGATGTACCATCCTGTTTCCATCTTCGGAATTGCCATAAGCAGCAGGAGCAACGTCGATACGAGAATCATGACGGCAAACGGCGACTGCCCAAGCAACCCCCAGTCGCCATTCAGCAGCGCTTTCGTAAGATTGACTTCCGGCAATGTCGCCTCATACAGCAGCCACAGCATAAGCATGCCAAGCAATGGCAGCAACCAGCTGTACATCACGTTTTTGCCCAGTATCTCCCGGAAGGACGGCAGCGAATGCTTGGCTGCCCGCCATGAGACAAAAGCCAAACCGCCCATCAACAGGATCAATCCTTGCGTCACATAACGGATCACAATCAAGAACAGGTTGTTCAGCGATGCTGCGTATTTCGCATTCGGGTTTTCATTCGGCATTTTCACACTCGCGCTTTTGGCACCGACGGAAAACAGCAGCGTATCTTTGACCGGATGACCATCCTCCGAGACGACCGACCATACAACCGTATAGGAGCCCTGCGCCAGCTTGGGCAGATCGGCGTAAACCGTCGATGCATCGCCGCGCTGCAGCTTCGGCTTTTCAATGCTTATTTCATTTGCGTTCCAATCGTACAAGCGGATGGAAACCAAATCCGGTTCCAACGTTTCGGTGAAACGCAACGCTATTTTCGTTGGCGCATCTTTGACAATCTCCCCGTTTTTCGGGCTTGTTTCCACCAATCCGGCATGTGCCGATACGCATAGCGTCTGTAAGCACAGGAGAAAAAGGATAGCGAACGTGAGAACCATCCTGATGTGTTTCATCGCCATCACCCCATCCGTCTCATCTTTTTCCTTTACGATCATAGCAAATTACCCGTTCGGTTCGTATGGCCCAACCGGGCTATAAACCCCGTCTATCATTCGTCCACTTTGTTACAAGCCGGACAATTTTCAGGCGAACAAAGAAAAAAACAACCAGAATCGCTGGTTGTTAACATTTTTGACAATCATTCCATTTTTATTTACGAACGTCTTGTTTATGGATTGAGCGCCTTCCACTCTTCGTCCGTGTAGATGCGGGAGCGAGTCAAAAAGCGCACTCCTTCCGGTCCTTCGAGGGAAAACATACCGCCGCGACCAGGCACGACATCAATGATCAGCTGCGTATGCTTCCAATACTCGAATTGCGCCTGACTCATATAAAACGGGCAACCGCCGATCTCCCCGAGGAGCACATCATAATCGCCAATCAGGAAATCCCCCTTCGGATAGCACATCGGCGAACTGCCGTCGCAGCAGCCCCCGGACTGGTGAAACAACAGGGGGCCATGCTTGGCTTGCAGCTTTTCAATCAACGCCAAAGCCGTATCGGTTGCTAAAACACGCTTTACCGTTTCCATCTTCAGCCTCTATTAAAAGAAGCCGAGTGCATTTTGGCTGTAGCTAACCAGCAAGTTTTTGGTTTGTTGGTAGTGGCTCAGCATCATTTTGTGGTTTTCGCGGCCGATACCGGAAACTTTATAGCCGCCGAACGCAGCATGTGCCGGGTATGCATGGTAGCAGTTGGTCCATACGCGACCTGCCTGAATGCTGCGGCCCAGGTTGTATGCTGTGTTGATGTCACGCGTCCACAAGCCTGCGCCCAAACCGTACAGCGTGTCGTTTGCGATGGACAGTGCTTCTTCGGCATCTTTGAACGTTGTAACCGAAACGACCGGTCCGAAAATTTCTTCTTGGAAGATGCGCATTTTGTTGTGGCCTTTGAAGACGGTCGGCTGGATGTAGTAGCCGCCAGCCAAATCGCCCTCAAGCGCTTGACGCTGACCACCGATGAGGCATTCTGCCCCTTCTTGCTTGCCGATATCGATGTAGGACAGGATTTTTTCTACCTGTTCCGTCGATGCTTGAGCACCGATCATCGTTTCCGTATCGAGCGGATTGCCTTGCTTGATTTTTGCCACGCGCGCAATCGCTCTTTCCATGAATTGATCGTAAATGCTTTCCTGGATCAGGGCGCGGGATGGGCATGTGCACACCTCGCCTTGATTCAGTGCAAACAAGACGAAACCTTCCAACGCTTTATCGAAGAACGCATCGTCTTTCGCAAACACGTCTTCAAAGAAGATGTTCGGCGATTTTCCGCCCAGCTCCAATGTGACCGGGATAATGTTTTGCGATGCGTATTGCATGATCAGGCGGCCGGTTGTGGTTTCACCCGTAAAGGCGATTTTGGAGATCCGGTTGCTGGATGCCAGCGGTTTGCCTGCCTCCAGACCGAAACCGTTGACGACGTTCACAACGCCAGCTGGCAGCAGATCGCCGATCAGTTCCAACAGTACCATGATCGATGCAGGCGTTTGTTCTGCCGGTTTCAGGACGACGCAGTTGCCCGCCGCAAGCGCAGGAGCAAGCTTCCATGTCGCCATCAGGATCGGGAAGTTCCAAGGAATGATTTGACCCACTACGCCCAATGGCTCATGGAAATGGTAAGCCACTGTCGAATCATCGATTTGGGACAGTGCGCCTTCCTGCGAACGGATGCAGCCGGCAAAATAACGGAAATGGTCGATCGCCAGCGGAATGTCCGCAGCCAGCGTCTCTCTTACCGGCTTGCCGTTATCCCATGTTTCCGCTACCGCAAGCGTTTCCAAATTTGCTTCCATGCGATCTGCGATTTTATTCAAAATGAGGGCTCTTTCCGTTACCGATGTGCGTCCCCATGCATCTTTTGCGGCATGTGCGGCATCCAGCGCCAGTTCGATATCTTCAGACGTGGAGCGCGCGATCTCGCAAAACACTTTGCCTGTCACCGGTGAAACGTTTTCAAAATACTCGCCTTTAACCGGTGCGACCCATTTGCCACCGATGTAGTTTTCATAACGTGGTTTAAAAGTCACTTTTGATCCAGGTTGTCCAGGTTGAGCATAAATCATCAAAAAACCCTCCCCATATGTAAATTTCTTTCGCTTTCTTAAATAGCACGTATTATGCCAACGTCCGTATGGCTGAATTTGCGCTTTTCGCTTCACGGCGACACTATCCAAATGCTCCACTTTCGAACACCGAACTGTTCCATTTTCGAACAACTTTAGACTATTCAGACAGTGATCGGACAAACATGCTATACTGATGACAAAGATCATTTAGGTGCGTAAGGGAGGGTTATTCCTTGGCATTTCTGCAGTATGCGGATTCTTCCGCTTTGGTTACCCGTTCATGGCAGCGCTGTCATCAAACCGGCCTACACCCGACAGACCAAGCAAATGATCAAATCATCACAGGCAAGCGAATCAAAGAAATCATCAAGGAAAATCAGGCGCTGATCCAATACACCGTGCCGATTTTCGAAAAGCTTTTTCCGTTCATCCATCAAATGGGACATATCGCCATGCTCGTCGACCGCCAGGGAAACATCATCCACACGATCGGCGACCCTGATTTTGCCGACCATGCCCAGCGCGTGCAGCTTCAAGTCGGCGCCAACTGGGAAGAGAGCCGCAAAGGAACGAATGCGATCGGCACCGCCCTGGTTGAAGCCCGCCCCGTGCGGATTCATGCGGAACAGCACTTTTTCAGGGAAAATCAGTTCCTCACATGTGCCGCGGCCCCCATTTACGACGCAGAAGGCGAATTTCTGGGCGTCATCAACATCAGCGGGCAGAAGGAAGGGTTTCATCCGTACATCCTCTCGCTGGCCAGTCTGGCAGCTGATTCGCTGCAGAACAAGCTGCTGCTGGAAACATCCAGGCATGAGCATCTGCTGACATTGAAGGAACTCGACCAAATTTCTGCCAGTCATCAGACGCCGCTCGTCTCGCTTGATCGCGACCGGCGCATCGTCCGCGCAAACGCCGCTGCCGTCGGGATACTCGGCAAAGATTGCCTGGGAAAAGAATTTGTCGGAAAAAAGGGCTATACGACCCAAACGATTTCGGACCAAACCAGCAAAATGTGGCGCTCTGTCGCCCTTCATAAAAAAACAGACACTCCTGATCAGCGCGGGTTGCTGACCAGCTTTTCACGGCTGGCCGGGTCCTGCAAACGCATCGTCCAAACGAAGGAACTCGCCTTAAAAGCGGCGCTGACCCATTACCCCGTGCTTCTGCTCGGTGAAAGCGGCACCGGGAAAGAGGTCGTGGCGCAATCGATCCACCAGGCCAGCACACGGGCGGCACAGCCGTTTATCGCCGTCAATTGCAGCGCGATACCGGACAACCTGGTCGAAAGCGAATTGTTCGGCTACGAAAGCGGCGCTTTTACCGGAGCTAACCGGGAAGGCAGCATCGGCAAATTCGAGGCCGCCAAGCAGGGCACGATCTTTTTGGATGAGATCGGCGACATGTCTTTGCGGGCCCAAGCCGCCCTGCTCCGCGTGCTTCAAGAAAAAGTCGTCACCCCTGTCGGCAGCACCCGCACAAGACCAGTGCATGCCCGCGTGATTGCCGCCACGCACCGCAACCTGCCCGAAGAGATCAAGGCCGGTCGTTTCCGCGCCGACCTTTATTACCGGCTCAAGGGCATCCAGATTACTCTGCCGCCGCTGCGCGAGCGGAGCGATGTGATCGAGTTGGCGGAACATCTGCTGCGCCAGATCAACGACGAGGACGCTCCTGTTCCGGTCCTCGCGCCGGATGCCCAGAAGCTTCTTCGATCCTACCAGTGGCCCGGCAACGTCCGGGAGCTGCAAAGCGTGCTGATGCAAGCATCTTTTTTGGCCGATGGCGGTGAGATTGAAGCCCACCACCTGCAGCTCGATCTCCCCGATCACGTTGCCTACGATGACAGCCAACCGATTTTATCGCTGCGTGAAGCCGAGATTGCCGCGATCCAAAAATCGCTGGCCGCGAGTGGCGGGAATGTAAGCAAAGCGGCTAAGCTCTTGCAAATTGGACGCAATACCCTCTATCGAAAAATGGAAGAGTATCGCATTTCGAATACGGCGAACATGGGCAGTGTTTAGTGTATTTCTATTCTTTTAGACATGATGAAAAACTCTTGACTTGTCCAGGTAAAAAATGATAAATTTGTGTTGACTATTTCTGCCGGGGTGGCGGAATAGGCAGACGCAACAGACTTAAAATCTGTCGGGAGTTTCTCCCGTACCGGTTCAAGTCCGGTCCTCGGCACCATACAACACAAGCAAACCATTTGGGATTCGTCCCGGATGGTTTTTTTGTTTCCCCGCCAAGTCAATGGCTGTGACATCGTTGCACATAAAAAATACGGCCTGACAATGTACCCGCCCGAATGGCGAATTTGTCAGCACCGTATATCCGTCTACTATTCGATTGTTTTCACCTTTTCCCGCTCATTCGCTGCCGCAAGCTCGGCAGGATCAAGATTGGGGATTTGCCAATCGATCGGCGTGCTGCCGATTTTCTCCAAAAACGCATTGGCGCGCGAAAACGGCCTGCTGCCGAAAAAGCCGCGGTTGGCGGAAAAGGGGCTTGGATGCGGCGACTCGATGATGTAATGATGCGAGCCGGTAATCAACTCGCGTTTCTCTTGCGCATGTCGGCCCCATAGGATGAAAACAAGCGGTTTTTCCCGGCGGTTGAGCGTCGCGATGATTTGGTCGGTGAACTGCTCCCAGCCCATTCCTTTGTGCGAGTTGGCTTGCCCGGCGCGAACCGTCAGCACGGTGTTCAGCAGCAGTACGCCTTGCTCCGCCCATTTGACCAGATACCCGTTGTTCGGGATGTAGCAGTTCAGATCGGTCTGCAGCTCTTTATAGATGTTTTGCAGCGATGGCGGCGTGCTGACGCCCGGTTTGACCGAAAAGCTGAGGCCGTGGGCTTGCCCGGGACCGTGATAAGGGTCCTGGCCGAGAATCACCACCTTGGCATCGTTGTACGGCGTCAGGTGCAGTGCGTTGAAAATGTCGTACATATCGGGAAACACAGGTCTCGATCGATATTCTTCCATCAGAAACTGACGCAGCTTCAAGTAGTATGGCTTGGTAAACTCATCTTCCAGCAGGGGAGACCAGTCGTTTTTTAGCTTGGTCATAATTGTACGAACCACCTTACGCTTCAGTTGATTTTGGCATGACTTTGGCCCAATCCACCTTGTAAAAGCGGATCATGACGATGATGCCGAATGCCATTAAAAAGGTATACAGGGAAATCCACGCGCCCACGCTGTTCAACCCGAAAACAAATGTCAGCAAATAGGTTAGCGGGACAAACATGACAAAGCAGAGCACGAGTGACGTTTTGAACAGAAAGCCGGTGTCGCCGATTCCGCGCAAACCTCCTGCGTAAAAGTTAAGCAAGCCGTCGAACACTTGCAAAAACGCGGAAATCTCGATCAAAAACGCAGCGAGATGGTACACGTCCGGGTCAGCCGTATAAATGCGGGCGATTGGCTCCGCAAGCAAAAACTCGACCAAGCCGAGCAGCAAAATGAACAGGCTCCCGATCGTCGCTGTTTCCGTCCCCATTCTCCTCGCCATCTGCGCATTGCCCTTGCCGATATATTGACCGACCAGAATCGTAGCCGTCGACCCGAAGGCAAATGCCGGCATGAAACCGAAAGCCATGACGCTCAACGCGATTTCATTGGCTGCCAACGGAACCGTGCCCAATCGGGTCACGAACATCGTAAAAATAAACATGGAAAGCGCCAGCGCCAATTCCTGCCCACCCAGCTTAAAGCTCTCCCAGCTGATGAGCCTGGCTTCCTGCCGATTGATCGGAATCACCGTTCTCGTGTGGAACTGCGGGTGCAGCTTGACGAAATAGACAAGGATACAGCCGATCAGCCCGACCAGCTCGCCGATAAAAATCGACCAGGCAGCACCGGGCAAGCCCAGTTCTGGCAAGCCCCATTTTCCATACGTGAGCGTGTAGGTGAAGAAGATCATGAGCACGTTGCTCGTGATCGAGAACACCATCGGCGTCTTCGTGTCACCGATTCCCCGCATGAAGCCGTGGAAGACAAAACTCAGCGTGGAAAAGATCATCGCCCAGAAGCGGATGCGCAAATAATCTTCGCCTTGCTCGATCAATTCTTGGGAGCCGCCCATCAACTTCAGCAGCCACCCTGCGCCGAACGTCCCCAGCAAAAAGACGAACAGTCCGATGAGCAAACAAAGATAAAGTGCGATATGGGTGCGCTCCACCGCTTTCTTGCTGTCGTTGGCTCCGTAATTTTGGGCAACCAGATAGTTGACGGTATGGCCGATCCCTGAAATAAATCCCCATACATTATACATGATAATGTTGCAGACTCCCACGATGGCGATCGCCAAGACGCCCAATTGGCCCACCATGATCAGGTTCACGGTTCCTGTCACGGTCCCCGTTGCGAACGAAGCAACGGACGGAATCGACAACCACAGAATATTCTTCCAATTTCGCATGTTAGCCGTCCTTTATCTAATTGTCATTAGGTTAACTATAGTCTTAATCATAGCCGAAGATGCATATTGCGCCAAGCAACCGCCGTTACACGAAAAAAAGAACCCTAATACTACGGGTTCCTTTCCTCTTGAATATTGTCCTTACGCGATAGCCACGTACACTTCGACGACGGCTTGCTCAGGATTCATGCAGCGTTCGTCATACCGCTCGAAATCACCCGTATAGGTCCGCTTTTCATCGGATTGCTCGAAATAATCCCAGATTTGCTGCCAGAGCTTTGGCACAACCTCTGTAATGGGTCCCTCCTGGGAGGTGAAAACGAGATATTTGGCGGCAGGCACCTCTTTCTTCACAGACCCTTCCGGTACTTCGGCGTGCTCTTCCACAGCATGTCCAATCAGCATCGTGTATCGGCCATTCACGTCAGCCTCATAGTCGGTGTACAGTCCATAAAGCGCTTGGTCAACCTTGGCCGGGGTCTTCTCGCTTACCTGTTCTTGAAAAAATCGCTGCCACAGCTTCGGGATTTCCCCGTCACCTTTGCACTCCGCCTCGTTTGTCGTGCTGGCGGCAATCCCCATGATGACCAGTCTTTCCTTCGTTTCGACAATTGGCATTCTTGTATCCTCCCGATAACAAACATATGTTCCTGTTTCTAATTTACCAAAAGTTAGAAATAATGTCAAACAAAATAAAAAAAGAGTGAAGGCCGCCAAACGCTTGCTTCACTCTTTCAACATGATAACTGAACTGCCTGTCAGGCTTGGCTCCGATGCTTTTCGAACCAGTTCAAAATATGCTTGAGCCGCTCAATGCGGTGCTTCGGCTTCCCGGAGCGTGAAAGCTCATGTCCTTCATCCGGCGTCCTGACCAGCACGGTTTCGACGCCGAGGCGCTTCAATGCGATAAACCATTGCTCCGCTTGCTCCATCGGGCAGCGCAGGTCGTTTTCGCTATGCTCGATCAGGACAGGGGTTTTGACATGGCGTGCGTAACGGATCGGGGAACGCGACATGATGAACTCCTCATGCTCCCATAAATCTGCGCCCGCAAATTCCGTGTCGATGAAATAAAAACCGATATCGCTCGACCCGGCCATGCTGTACAGGTTGCAAATGCTTCGCTGCGTCACCGCCGCCTTGAAGCGATCGGTGTGCCCCACGATCCAGTTGACCATGAAACCGCCGTAGCTGCCGCCGGACACGAAAAGCTGATCGGCGTCGACGTAATCCAGCGTGCAGGCATAATCTACCGCTCGCATCAAATCTTCATAGTCTTTGCCGCCCCAATCGCCCAAAACAGCCCGGGCAAACTTTTTGCCGTACCCTTGGCTGCCGCGCGGATTTGTGTACAAGACAACATACCCGGCCGAGGCGAGCATCTGGAACTCGTGATTCAGCGAAAAGCCGTAGCACGTGTGCGGCCCCCCGTGTATTTGCAAAATCAAAGGATATTTCGCGTCAGGCTGAAAATTCGGCGGCTTCAGTAGCCAGCCCTCGATTTCCCAGCCATCAGCACCTTCAAAACGGATGCGTTCCGGCTCTGATAGCGCAAGCTCGGAAAACAGCTGCTGATTGAAGTCGGTGAGCTGCCGTTTTTCCCTGTCTCTTCCCAGCGATTCGACGTACAGGTCGCCGGTGGATTGCGGATGTGCCACCACATAGACCAAAAACGGCTCCACACCGTCATCATGCATCGCGAAGGAAGTTACGACCAGACGATCGCCGGTAACGACAGGCTCAATGAGTCCGGTTTTGACTTCCACCCGGTGAATCCAGCAGTTTCCGCCTTCGGTTACCAGGAAGTAAAGATAGCGGCCATCTTTGGACCATGTCGGCTGGTGCACGCCGGCGTCCCATTTCACATCCGATCCGACCCAGTTGGCGGTCGAACGGTCCAGCATCCCTGTCAAGTTGCGTGCTTCGCCGCCCTCAGCGGGAATCAGCCACACTTCATCATTGCATGCATTGGTTTCCCCGTATTGGTGATCGAAGTAGGCAATCCACTTGCCGTCAGGCGAAAACCGCGGCGCCAAGGTAAAACCTGCGCATTGAACCAGCTTCACGCATTCTCCCGTCTCCACATCCAGCTTCCATAGTGCGGGCACATGGTTGAAATCGCGCGTTTCCGAGCGGTCCGACAGAAAGATAATCGAGCGGCTGTCCGGCGACCAGACCGGGTCGATATCTTCCCAATCGCCAGATGTTACTTGCCTAGCCTCACCTGATGCTGCCTCCACGACCCAAATGTGGTTCATATGGTGTCCGCGGAACCCTTTGGAATCGTGTTTGTAGCGCAGCTTGGTGATCACCTTCACATCGGTCGTTGACGTATCCTCAACGTCTTGGATGAGACACGCCAGCCGTTTGCCATCAGGCGACCATGCAATGGACTGTACATTGGTCGGCAACTCGGTCAGCTGTTTCGCATCGCCGCCATCAGCCGGAATCAGCCACACCTGATCCATTCCTGAACGATTGGAGAGAAACGCGATGCTTTGTCCATCCGGCGACCATCTCGGGCTGTGGTCTTTGACCAGGCGATCCGGCTGTGGATGTGTGAAGCGGCTTCCCTGGTCCGTGAAATCGGTCAGCCAAAGGGAGGAAAAATAGCCGTCCTTCTCCCCGTTTACTGCTGTATGGACGTAGAGCGCTTTTTTACCATCCGGTGAAATTTGTACATCGCCGACGAACTGCAGCGAAAACAAATCTTCAGGCGTGACCTTCCGTTTTGCCATCCCCATTACCGACTCCCTCCATCCTTCCCGGCAGCGGCATTTTCCAGATAGCGCACCGTTGCCGTGACCATGACTTTGGCTGCCGCCAGCATCGCTTTTTCATCGATGTCAAATCGCGGATGATGGTGGGGGTACGAGCTGCCCAGCTCTTCATTGCTGGCTCCGGTAAAAAAGAATGTGCCCGGCACTTTCTGCAAGTAATAGGCGAAATCCTCGCCGCTCATGAACGGCTCCATTTCAAAGACATGCTCCTCGCCCAGCACTTGCTTGGCGCATTCGGCCAGCAGCAGCGTCTCTTGCTTATGGTTGATCACCGCCGGATACCCTTTTGTATAGTGCAGCGAATAGCTGGCATTGGCGGCTTCGCACGTCCCTTTTACGATCCGTTCCAATTCCCCCATGAT
Source organism: Brevibacillus fluminis (assembly GCF_052072235.1). Lineage (GTDB taxonomy): Bacteria > Bacillota > Bacilli > Brevibacillales > Brevibacillaceae > Brevibacillus_D > Brevibacillus_D fluminis_A. The sequence goes on from NZ_CM125436.1 coordinate 5,722,109, forward strand.
TCGTTCCTGCACCTCCGGATGATAGGTGCGCACCGTGCCTTGAATGGTCGCCGTATCGGGAATGACATTGAACGCTTCGCCCGAATGAAAGGACCCGATCGTAAAAACCGCCGGCCTTTGCGGATCGATCCGGCGGCTGACGATCTGCTGCAGATGCGTGATCAGCACAGCGCCCACCGCAATCGGGTCGATCGACTCCTGCGGAGCTGCGCCATGCCCGCCCTTGCCTTGAATGACGATGGAAAAGCGGTCGGAAGCGGCCGCGATGGAGCCGCTGCGGTACCCAACAACACCCGTAGGGAAGCTGGAGGATAAATGTGTGCCGAATATGGCGTCGACTCCATCCAGACACCCCGCCTCAATCATCGCTTTGGCACCGCCTGGCGCGACCTCCTCGGCAAACTGATGGATCAGCACGACATTTCCGGCCAGCTTTTCCCGATTGGCTTGCAGCACTTTGGCCACAGCGAGCAGCGTGGCCGTGTGCCCGTCATGTCCGCAAGCGTGCATGACGCCCGGAACCTGCGATTTGTACGGTACGTCCTTCTCGTCCTGGATCGGCAGCGCGTCGAAATCGGCTCGCAAGGCGACCGTTTTGCCCGGCTTGCCGCCGCGGATGTAACCAAGCACTCCATTGCCGCCTACACCCGTTTTCACTTCAATTCCCAGCTCAGTCAAATATGCCGCAATCTTTGCCGGCGTCTCCACCTCTTCAAACGACAGTTCCGGATGCATATGAAAATAACGGCGAAGCTCCACCATTTCCTGGTACAGCTCCGCCAATTGGTCATACATGGTTTCGAGCACGGAACATTCTCCTCTCTCCGCCAGCTCCTATTCTGAGATGAAATAATGCGATAAGTCGAGCTGGTACTTGGTCACGATCTCGTCGATCTCTGCTTTCGCTTTTTTCAGCATGTCGATACAATGCTCCACCTTCTCGTCCGTCATCCGATACGTCGGTCCCGAGATGGTGAGCGAGCCCATGATTTTACCGTTATAATGGAAAATCGGCACGGCCAGCGCGATGATATCCGGAGTGTACTCCCCCTCGCTGCGGGCGATTCCGGTCTCACGAATCGTAGCCAGATCGGCACGCAATACATCCGGGTTCGTCATCGTCTTCGGTGTATATTGCACCAAGCCTTGGGCAATGATCTGCTCGACTTTTTCCTCCGGCATAAATGCCAGGATGGAGCGGTAGGAAGCGCCCACATACAAAGGCGCTCTGCTCCCCACCGTTACGGTATACCGCACGACATTGTCCGGCTCCAAAACCTCCAATGTCAGTCCCTGGTTATCATCCAGGCTGGTCACCATGACCGATTCACTGGTCGCTTCCATCAATCGTTGCAAAACCGGACGCAGCAGCTTGCCCACATTCATCGCGTCATAGCTTAACAGCCCCAGCTCCCAGAAGCGGATACCAAGGGAGTATTTCTTTGTCTCAGGATCTTTTACCAGAAATCGATTGGCCTCAAACGTGCTGAGAATACGATAGACATTGGCATGGCTGATTCCAAGCTCCTTGGCCAACTCCCGTGCTCCCCACGAGGTTTTCTCTTTTGTGAAGCAAAGCAAAATATTAAGTGCAAGATCCAGCGTTTTTAACAATGAAAAACTCCCCTTCTCCGATATTAGCCTTGGTGCAGGAAGTCGATCGCAGCCGCAACATACACTTTCGCGCAGCGAATCACATCTTCCACGAGCACCTTCTCATTAAAATTATGAATGCTTGGCAGATAGGCAGGCCCATACTGCAAAACAGGTATGGAATAGTTGCGGAAATGGCGCGCATCGCTGCAAGCCCATTGCAGCACGCCATACGCATGTTCATTGGTAACGTACGAAATGTTGTCTACAATCGCCCGGCAGACCGGGTCTTCCGGCGAGGAGTAGTTCGCATTGCTGCGGAAGCCGAACGGTTCGATGTCGTAATCGATGCCCAATTGGTCGAGCTTGTCGCGTACGAACGCTAGCACCTCATCGCCCGTCACGCCAAATGGCAGACGCGTGTCCACCTCGACGACGCATGTGTCCGGAACGACGTTCGATTTCGTGCCGCCCTGAATGGTACCAATGTTGCAAGAAATACGCTCAAGTATCTCTTTATACTCGATCCGCTCATTTTCCTTCATATATACTTTCGAAATCTCAATAATCGGCTTCATTTCCTCAGGAATGTTCACCGGATAATTCCACACCTGACGAATCTCCTCGATCGCGCGGAATGCATCGGTGATCGCGTTCTTCCCGGCAAGAGGCGCGAGCGAGCCGTGGCCAGGCGTACCTTTTACCGTCAGCCGGAAGTGGCAGGCACCTTTTTGACCCAATGTCGGATTCAGCGGAGACGATGGTTCCGCGATCATCGCGCCATCGCCCTGAATCAATCCGCGTTCCAAAAGCCACGGCACGCCGAGGTCGCCGCCCGTTTCTTCATCCGGCACGATCGCCAGCACCAACTCACCTGGCAATTCGAGACCCAGACGCTTCAAGATCGTCATGGCAAAAATGATTCCTGCCAAGCCGCCCTTCATATCGCTCGCACCCCGACCCAAAATCCAGCCATCCTTCACTTCCCCGGCAAACGGGTCGAAATCCCATCTGTTTCTGTCACCGGCTGGAACGACATCGGTATGACCGCAATAAATCAATTTTTTCCCTTTGTCGCCAGATCCGATACGCGAGATCAGATTCCACATGTCCGGGGCCGCTTCATGCCAAGCGGTTTCAATGCCGTGCGTCGCCAAATAATCAGCGATATACGTGCTGATCGGGGTGGAATTTCCCGGCGGGTTTTCGCTTGGGAATTGAATCAGCCTGCAGCAAAGATCGATCAACTCTTGCTGGTTGGCTTCTACGGCTGCGATTGCTTGGTCTTTGAGAACGCGGATTGCTTCACTCATTGTACCTTCACCTTTCCGTCGAGGGTTTGCAAGTGATTCATGGTGCCGTACAAAGAAACGATGCGCTCGAATTCTTGTTCGTCATAGAACGAGCACTTGTTCACGCCATACCATTTCGCCGCTTCGATGACAAAACGAACGGTCTGCTCCACATCGATCAGATGGGTCGCACCCGTCGCACAACCCGCCACCGGCACGCTCGTTGTGATCGCCACGCCGACGACCGGGCTGTTTGTCGCCACGCACGGCTGCAAAATGCTGTTGATATGATACAAGTCATTGCCATACGGCGTAATATCTTGCGTCGTTATCGGGAACGTCACCGGCATCTTGCCTGTCGTTTGCTTCATCAGATCGAGCAAATCGTTGCTGATGCGCAAAATGTATCCTTCTTTTACAGTCGGCGAAAGCGCGAATCCGTTATGGTTCACGACCTGGTTGCCCTTTGTCGTATCGATCGACAGGATCGCGTCCATCTCGCTTACGACTTCATATTTGTTCATGGTCAAAATATCGACCGGCGAATCCATGAACGGAACCGGGTCATGCGGCTGTGTCGGCGCATCCGGGCACACATGGGTGGTCAAAATGACATCGCCCGCCAAAACGTCTCCGCGCTGCTGCATTTCCACCAGCTTGGCAGCTGCGGCCAGGCAAGCCAGCGCGCCGTCGCCATCGGAAACAAATCCGATTTGCTCCGGGCGAGCGCCCAAACCGCCGAGACGACCGACGATTCCGAGCGTTGGCGCTGTTCCGCCGTTGCTTTTGCCGTTTTTGCCCGGCACGGTCACCTTGATAAAATCCGTCGAGCCTTTATCCCCCTCGACTGTTTGCACGACCACATTCGTAAAGCCTCGATCGGCAAAATATTGCTTGATCGCCTCACCGCTCGCAGTCGAGCTGTCGAGCAAATCGAACATTTCCATCACATGTTTCAAAGACATCGTTTTGTTCCTCCTGACGTTACGCGTGTTGTGTTGAGCATCCTCTCGAATCTATCCAAGACACCGGGTACCGGGCCGTTTTCTTCCACGTTTTAGCCAGATGGCTAGATTTCGCCAGCCAAATGGCACGCCACCATGTGGCCGTTTTGGTAATCGCGCAGCACAGGGCTGTCGGTTTTGCATGCCTCCGTCGCATACGGACACCGCTTGTGAAAATGGCAGCCGGACGGCGGGTTCATCGGGCTTGGCACATCTCCCGACAAAATGATTTGCTGCTTTTCCTCGAATGGACTTTCTTTTGGCACCGCGGACAAGAGAGCGCGCGTATAAGGATGCTGCGGGGAACGGTAAATCTCCTCATAGGTTCCCAGCTCGACGACGCGGCCGAGATACATGACGGCAATCCGGTCGCTGATATAGCGCACCACGTTCAAATCGTGGGAAATAAACATGTAGGTCAGTTGAAATTGACTCTGCAAATCTTTGAGCAGATTGATCACCTGCGCTTGAATCGAAACGTCCAGAGCGGATACCGACTCATCGCAGATCACGAGGTCCGGATTCAGGGTCAGCGCCCGGGCGATGTTGATGCGCTGGCGTTGGCCGCCGCTGAATTCATGCGGATAACGCTGCGCATGGTATTCGCTCAAGCCGACAACCTCCAGCAGCTCTTTTACCCGCTTCTTCTGCTCCGGCCTGGTGCCGACGCCGTGGATCAAAAGCGGCTCCATGATCAGCTGCTCGACGGTTTTGCGGGGATCGAGCGAAGCGTACGGATTTTGGAAAATCATCTGGATCGATTTGCGCTCTTTTTTCATCTCTTGCTCGGAAAGAGTGACCAGATCCTTGCCTTTAAACCGAACAGAGCCTGCCGTCGGACGGATCAGCTGGGTGATCAGCCGGGCCATTGTCGACTTGCCGCAGCCGGATTCGCCCACGATGCCCAACGTTTCGCCTTTGAACACATCAAAGCTGACGCCATCGACCGCTTTCACGAAACGGGACGGTTTGGAAAACAGCATGCCATCCTTCACGGGGAAGTGTTTTTTCAAATCTTGTACCTGCAAAATGGTTTCGCGCATGTTATTCTCCTCCTTCCCTGACGAGCTGTTCCGCTGCGGTTTGGAAATGGCATGCTACCATGTGGCCTTGTCCCACATCCACCAAGCCTGGCTTTTCGGCAAAGCATTTGTCCTTCGCATAGCGGCAGCGCGGCGCAAACAGGCAGCCGGAAATGGCTTTGCGCAAATCGGGCGGATTGCCGGGAATGGATGGAAGCTTGCCCTTGTCCTTCGTGTCTGATTTGATCTGCGAATCCAGCAGTCCCCATGTGTACGGGTGGCGCGGATTGCGGTACAGCTCCTCGACGGTGGCGTACTCGACGGTATTGCCCGCATACATCACCAGCACTTTGTGGCAGCTTTCCCAGACGACGCCAAGGTCATGGGTAATCATGATGATCGAGGTTTTCAGCTTTTCCTGCAAATTTTTCATCAGCTGCAAAATTTGCGCCTGAACCGTCACATCGAGCGCCGTCGTCGGTTCGTCGGCAATCAGCAGCTTGGGGTTACACGCAAGTGCGATCGCGATCATCGCGCGCTGCCGCATGCCCCCGGAAAACTCATGCGGGTATTGATCCAGGCGGCGTTCCGGCTCGGGGATGCCGACCAATTGCAGCATCTCGACCGCGCGTTTTCTCGCTTCCTGCTTGTTCACTTTCTGGTGCAGCCGAATCACTTCCATGATCTGATTGCCCACGGTATAAACCGGATTGAGCGACGTCATCGGGTCTTGGAAAATCATCGAGATTTCGTTGCCGCGAATATGCCGCATTTCCTTGTTGGACAGCTTGGTGAGGTCCTTGCCTTCAAATTCGATGCTACCGTTCTCGATTTTGCCGGGAGGTGATGGAATCAATCCCAAAATAGCGGTAGCCGTCACGCTTTTCCCCGAGCCGGATTCGCCCACGATCCCGATGCTCTCCCCTTGCCCCAGGTCAAAGCTGACACCGTTGACGGCTTTCACCACGCCCGAGGAGTAAAAATATACTTCCAAATCTTTTACGCTAAGTAAAACGTTTGGCTGTGCCACTTGTTCATCACCTCATTTACACCTTCATTTTCGGGTCCAGAGCATCGCGCAAACCATCGCCGAACAGATTGAAACCAAGCACCGAAAGCAAAATCGCCAAGCCGGAATAGGTGGCCATATGCGGAGATAAGACCAGGAAATCTTTCCCGTCCTTCAAAATGCTTCCCCAGGAAGCCGTCGGCGGCTGAACGCCAAGCCCCAAAAAGCTCAGGGCCGCTTCGGAAATGATCGCCCCGGCCACGTTCATCGTTGCATAGACAATGATCGGCGCCATGCAGTTCGGCAAAATATGGCTGAAAATGATGCGGGAATGATTGGCGCCAAGCGAACGCGTAACCTCGATATACTCTTCCTCCTTGACGGAAAGCACCTGTCCGCGAACGATGCGGGCGAAGCCGGGAATGTTGGCGATCCCGATTGCCAAAATCACATTAAACAGCCCGGAGCCAAGCACGGTCATCAAAGCGATGGAAAGCAGGATGAACGGAAAGGCGAACAATCCGTCCATGGTGCGCATGATGATGGCGTCGATGCGGCCGCCGTAATAACCGGCGAGCAAGCCGAGGATCGTCCCCAAAATGCCGCCCAGGCCTACAGCGAAAACGCCGACGACCAACGAAATTTGTGCGCCATATACAATCCGACTGAACAAGTCGCGCCCATAGTTGTCTGTACCAAGCAGGTGTCCATTTACGCCCGGTTCTGTCAGGGTGTTTGTCAAATCCATTTTCAGCGGGTCATGCGTTGCGATCAGCGGGGCAAACAACGCCGAGATGATCATGATGCAGATGATGATCATGCCCATGAATGCCAATCGATTTTTGAGCAACCTTCTCATGATGCTGTTTTCATTTTTTTGCTTTTTCGGGGAAACCGGAGCGTCGGCGGTTGAGACGGACGTCATGTTGCTGTTCACGTTCTAACTCCTCCCCTTGTTCGAAAGATTGACGCGCGGGTTCACCACAGCGTACATAATATCAACCAACAGGTTGACGACGACAAAGATAACGGCAATAAACAAAACGGTTCCTTGTACGACCATGAAGTCGCGGCTTTCGATGGCATCGACCACCAACCGCCCCATTCCTGGCCAGCTGAAGATTGTTTCGGTCAAAACAGCGCCGCCCAACAGCATGGAAATTTGCATCCCCAACACGGTCAAAATCGGCGTTAACGCATTTTTCAAAGCATGCTTCCAAACCACCCAAAATTCCAAAAGCCCTTTGGCACGGGCTGTCTTGATGTAATCCTGTTTGATGACCTCCAGCATGCTGGAGCGGGTAATGCGCGCGAACGTCGCCATCGGAATGGTACTGAGCGCCACGCTGGGCAAAACAAGGTGCTTGATCACATCGCCCAAGCCTTGGTCCATCGATCCCATACCGGTCGCCGGCAGCCAGCCCAAATTGACGCTGAAGTACAACACGAGCATGACGCCCAGCCAGAAAATCGGAATGGATACACCGACCAAGGAAAGAATCATCACGATGTAATCCCAGAAAGAATTCGGTTTTGTTGCAGAGATGATGCCGGCTGGAATTCCAATCAGAAGCGAAATCAGCAAGGCACTTCCGGCAAGCATCAGCGTGCTTGGAAAACGCTCAAGAATAAGTGAGGTAACCGACTGGTTGTAGTTAGGCGAGAAGCCCAGATTCCCGGTCAGCAAATCACCGATGTAATGAATGAATTGAAGGTAAAGCGGTTCGTTTAATCCCAATTTTTCGCGCAGGGCATTGATATCTTCCACAGAAGCCTGTGGACCCAGCATGACTGCTGCCGGATCCCCAGGAATCAACCGCGTAATGATAAACACTGTAATGGCCACTACGAATAAAGTGGGAATCAAATCAATCAGTCGTTTTAACACTAACTTGAGCAACTTGATCTCCTCCCCATCTTCAGAGGGCTAATACTTACTTGTCCAACCAGACGTTTACGCCATTACCAGCGATGACAATGGAGTTGTCGGCCTTCACATTGAAGCCTTGTACATGTTTTTGAGTCCCTGCAACGATTTCGATCAGACCAAGCTCGATGCGAGGTCTTTCGTCAACGATCAGTTTCAACGCTTGGGAATACAGTTCTTTTCGTTTTGCTTCATCGGTTGTTTCGCTTGTTGCGCGATCCAAAAGCTCATCGACTTTTGGATTGTTGAAGCCGTAGCCGTTTCCGAGCGCGCCGATTTGCTTGCTGTGGAACATTTGGAAGAGGAAGAAGTCAGGGTCCGGATACCAGGTCCAACCAGCGATGTACAACGGCGCTTTTCCTTTGGAGACGATGTCGCTGAAAGTACCCCATTCAACCGTTTTGATCTCCACATTAATGCCCAAATGTTCTTTCATTTGTGTCGCAAAAATCGTTGCTTCCGGCACGCGGGATTGCGCTACATAAATCTCGGTATTGAATCCGTTTGGATAGCCTGCTTCCGTCAACAGCTGTTTCGCTTTGGCCGGATCATACTTCGGTACGTTTGCTTCTGCGGAAGCATCATAGCCCCAGGAGCCTTTTGGCAACGGCAGCATGGAAGGCTCTGCTCCGCCCCATTGGTAAACCGCTTTGATCAAGCCTTGCACGTCTGTGCCCATCGCCATCGCTTCGCGCACTTTCACGTCTTTCGTCGGGCCTTCTTTCATGTTCATGCCCAGGAACGAAATCGAAAGTCCTGGCGTAGTGAGCAAGGACAGCTTGTCATCCTTTTGCACGATCGCGCGGTTTTGGCCTTTGATGTCGGTTGCAATATCGATGTCGCCGGAACGCAGCGCGTTTGTCATCATGTTTCCGTCGGTGATGAACTTGAAGGTGATGCCGTCCAAGTGCGGCTTTTCGCCCCAGTATTTGTCGAAGCGCTTTACTTTCACGTCGCCATCATTTGCCCAGCTTTCCAATTGGAAAGGACCGGTACCGACCAAATGCTTGCCGAAATCATCGCCCCAGCCTTCCACTTCCTCTTTCGGAACGATCACGTTACCTACGTCAGTCAATGCAGCGAGGACTGCAGCGTTTGGCGCAGTAAGGTGTACTGCCACTTCATTCGGCCCCGTTACTTCCACTTTTTCGACACCGCGCAGACGGTTCATCGCCGAATGCTGTGCGGAGCGCTCCAGGCTGTACTTCACATCTTCCGCCGTCATTTTGCGGCCGTCCTGGAATTTGCCGGGCTGGAAGTATACGTTGTCTCTCAGCTTGAAGGTATACACCTTCATGTCGTCAGAAACGTTCCACTCCGTTGCCAGAGACGGTTCGAGTTTGGACAAATCTTGGTTGTACACAACAAGCGTGTCCGCAATATTGCGCATCACATTTGATTCGTAAACAGCGGTGTACTTGATCGGATCAAGCGTTTTCGCATTCGCGGAAAGCGCGAGTGTCAAAATACCGCCATCTTTTGGCTGCCCGCTTGGTTGTGCAGCTTGCTGGTTGGATTGAGCCGCAGAGCCAGCATCAGGCGCTGGCGCCGATTGTCCACCGCCGCATCCTGCCAAAGCAAGCATCGACAGTACGGCAACGGATGACAAAACTTTTGGTAAGCCAAACCTTTTTCTCACATTTACTCCCCCCATTTTTCTATGTGTATCAAATAGTGATACAATGGTTCATTATTTGATACTTAAGATATTCGGATTATAACAGACAAAAACAGCAAGTGTAAATACTCAGAAAAAATCAACAATGTGCTTTTGTCTGAAAAATAAAAGTTTTTGTCCAACAAAAAAACCGCCGATGCACATCCGGCATCAGCGGTTTTTGGCGAAGCAGATTTATTTCGGCAGCTCGAACGAGCTTTTCAAGGATACAATCAGATTGAACACAAGCTTCTCTGCGGTCGTGTTTTTCGGATCGACGTTAAAGTAACCGTGACGGAAAAACTGGAACTTGTCATGGGCTTTCGCATTTTTCATGTTTGGCTCCACGAATCCGTTCACGATCTCCAGGGAATTCGGATTGACGTGATCGAGGAAAGACTCGCCTTCTTCCGCTTGGTGGTCCATGATCAACGGCTCATACAGGCGGAATTCCGCAGGTAACGCATGGGTCGCATCTACCCAGTGGATCGTCCCCTTCACTTTGCGGCCGGTAAAGCCGCTTCCGCTCTTGGTTTCCACATCATAGGTGCAATGCAGCTCGACCACATTGCCCGCTTCATCTTTCACAACGTCATTGCATTTGATGAAATAGGCATGTTTCAGGCGCACTTCATTGCCTGGGAACAAGCGGAAATATTTGCTCGGCGGGTTTTCCATAAAGTCGTCTTGCTCGATGTAAATCTCGCGGGAAAACGGAATTTGTCGTACGCCCATCTCCGGATTTTCGGAGTTGATCTCCGCATCGAGCCATTCTACTTGCCCTTCCGGATAGTTGGTGATGACGACTTTCAGCGGACGCAGCACGCCCATTGTCCGCGGCGCTTTTAATTTCAAATCTTCGCGGATGAAATGCTCCAGCATTTTCTCATCGACCACGCTGTAATTGCGGGCGACGCCGATCTCACGGCAAAAAGCGCGGATCGATTCCGGTGTAAATCCTCTGCGGCGCAGACCGGAAATGGTTGGCATGCGCGGATCATCCCAGCCGTCCACATATTGCTCATCAACCAGCTGCTTCAATTTGCGCTTGCTCATGACCGTATTGGTCACATTCAGACGCGCAAACTCATATTGGTGCGGCACGTGCGGCATTTCGCACTCCTGGATCACCCAGTCGTAAAGCGGGCGGTGATCCTCGAATTCCATCGTACAGATGGAGTGCGTAACACCCTCGATTGCATCCTCAATCGGATGGGCGAAATCGTACATCGGGTAAATGCACCATTTGTCGCCGGTGTTGTGGTGGGTCGCATGCGAGATACGGTACAGCACCGGATCGCGCAGGTTAATGTTTGGCGAACTCATATCGATCTTGGCGCGCAGAACCTTTTCACCGTCTTTGAACTCGCCATTGCGCATGCGGGTGAACATGTCAAGATTCTCTTCCACCGACCGATTGCGATACGGGCTTTCTTTGCCCGGCTCGGTCAGACTTCCGCGCAGTTGGCGCATTTCCTCGGCGGAGAGGTCGCAAACGAATGCTTTGCCCTTTTTAATCAATAGCACAGCCCGTTCATACATTTCTTCAAAGTAATCGGAAGCAAAAAACAAGTTGTCCCAGTCGAAGCCGAGCCACTTGACATCTTCCTTGATGGATTCTACATACTCCACGTCTTCTTTCAACGGATTGGTATCGTCAAAGCGCAGATTGGTCTTCCCTTTGAATTCATCCGCCAGCTCAAAATTGAGGCAGATGGATTTGGCGTGGCCAATGTGCAAATAACCGTTCGGCTCTGGGGGGAAACGGGTGACAACCTGATTGACGCGACCTGACTCCAGATCATCAATCACGATGTTTTTGATAAAATTCGATGGAATCGTCTTTTCCATTTCGCTCAACCTTTCATTCGCAAAAAATCATCGTACACGAACTTCTTCTTATAAATAATACTGATTCATCGGCACGAGTTCAACTTAATCAGCGGATAAACATTATCTTTCCCTTATCAACTGTATGCCCAAAAAGAGAACTGCCATCCGTCCGATTCCCAAAATCTACGAAATCGGCACAATAGAACGGAAAATACCTTCATTTCCGCAAAAAAACAGCCGGTGCACCTATCAAATCCGACAGGCTGACCGGCCATCCTTTACCGTTTTTCTTTTTCCCAGCGAATCCAGCCGTGTTCTTCCACGATCTGCAAAAACATGACCAGACGGGGCAAAACAGGCTCTGCCGCTTCGCCGAACCGCGTCCCCAGCTCGTCGGCGATTTCCTGGACCGTCTGTTTCCCCGTGCATTGCGAAAGCACCTGTGTCCCCAAATCATCCAGGCGGATGCGGAAGTGGGCGGGCTGCTTGAGAAACCGGACGGACAGTCGCTCGAGCCAGCTTTTTCGCTCGACAAGCAGAATGGAGGCATCCTCCGAGCGGTCAAGTCGCACCGTTGCCGTCAAAACCGGTGACATGGCAAGCAAATTATGCCGCTTTCTCATGACCGCCCCTCCGATGGCTTCGCCCGCAGCGATACCCACCACAGCACAAGCGTAACGATGAGGAAGAGGACGAGCGAGACCAGCCCGTTTGCAAACAGGACATGCTCAGGCATCGCCACCTTGAGCCAAATCATGATCGCGATGATCACGCCCAGCAAAGACTCGCCGGCGATCAAACCCGATGCAAAGAGGGTGCCTGTTTCCACCCGGCTCTTTTTCAACCCTTCATCCTTGGTGAACGCCTCGATCAGCCAGCGCACGAACCCGCCGACAATGATCGGGGTGCTTACATGGATCGGCAAATAGATGCCGACCGCGATCGTGAGCGACTGCAAGCCCATGAATTCGAGCGCGATGGAAGTCGCGGCACCGATCATGATCAAGTCCCACGGAAGATTGTGCGCCATGATCCCTTCCACAATGACCTTCATCAGCACCGCTTTCGGTGCGGGCAACGCCTCAGAGCCCATTCCGTATGTAGCATGCAGCACCGCGAGAATGAACCCGATCACCAGCCCGGAAACAGCCACCCCGATCAACATCGCCAGCTGCTGCTTCCACGGCGTCCCGCCCACGAGATACCCGGTTTTAAGGTCCTGGGAAATGTCCCCCGCCACGGCCAGCGCCGTGCAAATGATCGCCCCGACCGTCAATGCGGCCACCATGCCGTCCTGCCCGGTATAACCAGCCATCTGAAAGACAAAGGTGACGATCAAAAGCGTCGCGATCGTCATTCCGGAAACCGGGGAGGACGAGCTGCCGACCACACCGACGATGCGCGATGCCACGGTCACGAACAAGAAACCAAAAATGACGATAAAAATGGCCCCCAAGATGCCTACGTTCGTAAACGGCGCAAACGCGATGACCAGCAACAAGACCACGATGCCTCCGAACAGCCACTTGGAGGAAATGTCATGCTGCGTGCGCTCGGCAATTCCCCCGCCGTTTTGCCCGCCGCGCTGAATGCCTTGCAACGTATCGCGCAGCGAGCGCCCCAGCATCGGCAATGTCCGCGCCAGCGTGATTAACCCGCTGGTTGCGACGGCGCCCGCGCCGATATAGCGGATGTATGAGCCCCAGACGCCCCAGGCGTCCATTTTGCTGATCGGATCGCTCGCAGGCAAAATGGGCGTCGTTCCCGCCATGCCGAAAAAACTGATCATGGGAATAAAGACAAGCCATGCCAATAACCCGCCCGCAATCATTTGCCCGGCGATGGACGGACCGACGATATAGCCGACACCCAGCAAAGCGGGATAGGTGTCCATCCCGATGACCGCATTTTTAAACCGGGCCACATTGGTTTCGATTTCCGTCTTGAACAAGAGGAAGCCGTCCCCAAGCGCCTTGAAAATTCCTCCGACGATAAACCCGCCAAAGACGAGGCGCGCGCTCACGCCGCCTGTCTCGCCGGAGATCAGCACCTCCGCACATGCCGTCCCTTCCGGATAGGGCAGCGTATGGTGCTCATTGACGATGAGCAAGCGGCGCAGCGGCACCATCATCAATACCCCGAGGAAACCGCCCGTCAGGACAATAAACGCCAGGACAGACTGACTCGGGGTCAGGTTCCAAAGGAACAGCGCCGGAATCGTGAAGATCGCACCGGCAGCAACGGCCTCGCCTGCCGTCGTCATCGTCTGGACGATGTTGTTCTCCAAAATCGATTGGCGCCGGAATACCCCGCGCAACAAGGCCATCGAGATCACCGCAGCGGGGATCGATGCGCTGACGGTCATGCCGATCTTCAAGCCCAAATAGGCATTGGCCGCTCCAAAAACGACCGCCAGCACAATGCCCAAAACAATCGCCACCGCCGTTAGCTCCGGGAGCGATTTGGATGCAGGTACATAAGGCACAAACGTTGATTTTTGTGCAGAATCGTTTTTCATCACTGGCTACCTCCCCATGCTTGTCTCGTTCCTAGTAACGATGCACACGGAAGTTATTATTTGTCTCTTTGATCAAGACAAACCAGCCACTGCAAAAAAATTACCGTAATTTATGCGCCGTGGTTCTTTGCACAGTTTCTTTGCACCGAAGGAAAGTTTCTTTGCACTTTTGTACAAAATTTTTTCGCTTTTCCCGCATTTAATTTGTTAAAATGACTTGGCACAAAAACTGCAATACTAAACGCTGAAAACGCATTCATTAAAGCATCAAACTCTGCAACGAAAAAGAAAATGATTAAAAGGAGAGGTTTCATGACAGCGTTGAACAATCAAAGTCACGAGTTGAAACGTTCCATGAGCAGCAGACACCTGTTCATGATTTCCCTGGGTGGAGTTATTGGTACCGGTCTTTTCCTCGGTTCCGGATATACGATCGGTCAGGCAGGCCCTATTGGCGCGATCATTTCCTATCTGGTTGGCGGTTTCATCATGTATTTAACCATGCTCTGCTTGGGCGAGCTTTCCGTTGCGATGCCTGTTTCCGGTTCGTTTCAAACCTACACCACGAAGTTCATCAACCCTGCTGCCGGATTTACCGTCGGCTGGATCTACTGGTTTGGTTGGGCTGTCACTGTTGCCTTGGAACTGCTCTCGTCAGGATTGACGATGCAGCGCTGGTTCCCTAACTCCCCCGTGTGGCTCTGGTGCCTGATTTTCGGGATTGTGCTTTTCCTGTTAAATGCATTGTCCGCACGCGCTTTTGGTGAGACTGAATTCTGGTTCTCCAGCATCAAAGTTTTGACAATCATCCTGTTTATCATCTTGGGCGGCTGTGCGATGTTCGGCCTGATTCACCTGAAAGGCGGACAACCGGCTCCGATGCTAAGCAATTTTATGAATGCGTCGATTTTGCCTCATGGCATTACCGGGCTCCTTCTTACCATGATCACCGTTAACTTCTCCTTCCAGGGAACCGAGTTGATCGGGATTGCGGCTGGCGAGAGCAAAGAGCCGGAAAAAACCATTCCAAAATCGATCCGTACGACCGTTTGGCGCACATTGGTCTTTTTCGTTCTTGCCATCTTCGTCCTGTCCGGTTTGATTCCAACCGAACAGGCAGGCGTTATCGAAAGCCCGTTTGTCGTTGTCTTTGATCAGATCGGTATCCCTTATGCAGCTGACATCATGAACTTCGTCGTGCTGACAGCGCTCTTGTCGGTAGCAAACTCCGGTCTTTATGCCGCTACGCGGATGCTGTACTCCTTGTCCAAAAACGGCATGACCAGTCCGAAGCTGGGCATGGTCAATAAAAAAGGCATTCCGATGAATGCGCTTCTGCTGACGTTCGCAATCGCGCTTCTCTCGCTCATTTCCGGCGTCATCGCGGAAGATACCGTATTCATGTGGCTCTTGTCGATCGCAGGTCTGGGCGCACAAGTCGGCTGGATTTCCATCTCGGCATCCCAGCTCGCGTTCCGCAAGCAATATTTGGCCAAAGGCGGAAAAGTGGCCGACCTCAAGTTCGTTACACCGCTTTACCCGATTTTGCCGCTGATCGCCTTGATTTTGAACATCACCGTTCTGGTCAGCTTGGCGTTTGATCCTGACCAACGGATCGCGCTGTACCTCGGCATTCCGTTCATGCTGTTCTGCTATCTCTTCTACAATCTGCGGATGAAAAAGCAGGTACCGCCTGGAAACCATAACGCTGCTTAAACGATGAAAAAAGCCCACTGATCAAGGATTGCTCCGATCAGTGGGCTTTCTTTTTCAATTACACTTCTTGCAAAATGCCTTTCAAGAGCGCGGCAAACTTGTTGCGGGCGTTGCCTGCCGCCTCAAACACTTCATCCGCCGTGATCGGCTGCGGCAAGATTCCTGCAGCCATGTTGCAAATGCAGGAGATGGCCAGCACGCGCAGTCCTGCATGGTTCGCTACGATTACTTCCGGCACGGTCGACATGCCGACCGCATCGCCGCCGACAATCCGCATCATCCGAATTTCCGCTGGTGTTTCGAATGCCGGACCGCTCCACGATACGTACACGCCTTCCTGAATGTCGATTTGCTGCTTGTCCGCAACTTTCCGTGCGAGCGCACGCAGTTCAGGGTGATAAGCGGCGGACATATCCGGGAAACGCACGCCCAGCCGCTCATCATTCGGTCCGATCAGCGGATTGATGCCCATCATGTTGATATGGTCGGAAATTACCATCAAATCGCCTGGCTGGAAGCTTTCATTGATAGCGCCGCACGCGTTGGTGATGATCAGATCATGCACGCCGATCGCCTTCATCACGCGCACCGGGAAGGTGACAGCCGCTGGGGAATGCCCCTCGTAGTAGTGGAAGCGGCCTTGCATCGCCACGACAACTTTTCCCTCCAGCTTGCCGATCACCAGCTGGCCTGCGTGGGATTCCACTGTCGATTGGGCAAAATGAGGGATGCTGCCGTACGGAATCACGACCGCCTCTTCGATTTCTCCAGCCAGACCGCCAAGACCCGAGCCCAGGATCAGCCCGATGGTCGGACGGTAGTCGGTTTGCTGCAAAATATAGTCACGTGCTTCCTCGATATGTTCAAACGTATGCATGGTTCTCCTCCTTCATCGCTGTGCAATTACTGTCTTTCAATGAAAATACCAGTCATTGCACACTTTGACAAGGTAGAGGACCTGCCCGCCGATCAAAACGACTTTTCTTTTGCGAGAAATTGCGCGAACGCTTGCAGCGAAAAACGTTTTCCGCACAGCTTCTCCACTTTCTCCTGCCACGTCTGCGCCTCGGACGGTTCCATAAATACATTCCTGATCGCCGCAAAAACTTCCGCCTGCCCATACAGGCCGGAGATGGCAAAATGCTCGCGAATCATATCCCGCACGCCATCCGCGTAGATGTAATCTTGTACATATACCGGATATGCAAGAAACATCATTTCCGCAGCAGGGTGCAAGCCCACGCTGTCCCCGCCAAAGATCTCCTGGAACATCCGGTCCGCCATTGCCTGGAGATCGCCATCGGGATTCTCATACAAGACGTGCTCTACCATGCTTTGATAGAAATAGAATTTGGTCAATGTAAGTGAAAAAAGATGCTCGGCCTCAGCAGTCTGTGCCAACACCGCTTCTTCCATGCCAAGAAAATCCCGCAGCCATTCCTTCTGCGAAGCGATCGTCATCACGATCTCTGCCATCGCCTCATGTCCGATAATGTTTTTAAACCGGAACAGCTCCGGCGGTTGCTGCGCCGAGAAAAATTCGTACAGCGCATGGCCCAGCTCATGCAGCGCCACGCCATACCGGGAAAAGCCATCCTGCTTTTTCAAGACGATGCGCAGGTCATCCGTCGCGATCGCGTTCATCATCCCGCCAAACGGGATGTCAAGCAGCTCGATTTGCAGCGGCATCCGCTCCGGCTCGAGCCCAAAATGGCGGCAGGTGAAATGAAGCGCCTCTTTGATCCGATCCTGCGGAAATAGCGAACGGGGAATCTCCAAAAAGTTCAAAGCAGCGTAAAACGCGTCGTAGTATTGCGTACCCGCGTAGCCCCACTTTTCCTGGAAGCGCTGTGACCATTCCCGGGAAATCGCCCTTGTCGCCTCCATCATCTGAAAACCTTCCGCTCGGTACAGTTCGAAATCGAGCTGCATAATTCCCTCAAACAGGTAGCGGTGATAGGTCGGATAGCCTTTTTGCCGCGCCAGCTCGTTGCGCGCCTTGATCAGCGCCCGGAACTCCTCTTCCATCTCGACGGCTGCGTGATTCACCTGATCAAATAGCGCTTTGCGCAGGTCGCGGTCTGCATTCGCCATCAAATGCGACTGCACCGACGAAAACGGGTACGATTCTCCCTGATGGGTAAACTTCTGATTGGTCAGGTGCGTTTGCAGCTTGTTTTTCAACGCTGCTACCGTCGGGTGATTCTCGATCTCCTTCTCGCGCGCAGCGTTTTGCAGCACTTTGAGCCTTCGTTTCCACGTACCATCCGCAAGCAGTTGCTCCCATTTGCCGAGCACCTGGGCGAACCGCGGATCGCTAAAAAGGGCAAAATGCTGCTTCTGCAACTCCTCCAAACGGGCATCCTCCTGATTGCGGGTGATCGCCTCATATTCCAGCAGCGTCACCAACCGGAAGCTTTCATCCAGCTTGTGCAGTTCCTCCTCATACGCCTCTTTCCATGCAGCTTCTTTGTCGATTGCACACAACCGGTCAAGATCGAAAATGTTTGTCATCGCGTTCCTCTCCTCGCATGTTCTTTACCTAGTAGACTAAACGGGAAACGTCAGAGGAATATCAGAGAAACGCCGAAACAATGTGCAAAACAGTCAAACCGATCTGGACTTTTGCACGTTACCTTAGGGAGAATAGAAGCGATCAGGAAAAAGAGGTGGGAGCTGTCTCATGAAGACATTGAGCGACGCTGACATCATGCGGCTGGTCATGCAAAAACAGCGGGCAGCACTAGAGGAGCTGTATGACCGCCACATCAAATTGGTCTACTCCTTCGCACTGAAAGCGACGCGCGACGAGCAGCAGGCTAAGGCCGTCGTACAGGCGGTATTTACACGGTTATGGACAACGGAAAAAGGCTACGACCCTGAAAAAGGGCAGTTCGTCAACTGGCTTTTAACGATTACCCGGCATATCACCATTGATCATCTGCGCGCGGAAAAGCGTTACCACAACGTCATTCCGCTCGAGCCGGAGCGATGGGAAGCCATTACCGATCATCCCGCAAACGATCCTGCAGAGGTCACCTCCCGCAAGCTGATCCGCGAGCAAGTGGAAAAAGCATACCGCTTTCTTTCCACAAGCCAAATCGAACTCATCCAGCATTTATACTGGGAGGGCTATTCGTTGAGCGAAATCGCCAAGATGCGAAACGAACCGATTGGCACCATCAAAAGCCGCTTGCATCAAACACTGAAAATTTTACGCCATCATCTCGTACTGTAAATGGAGGGATGACCCATGAGAATACCCGGTACCTGTTTATCAGCTGATGAGCTGGTTTCCTATATCGCCGGTCAGCTTACGGATCAAGAGAAAAAACATGTCGAGTCCCACCTGACCGCTTGTTTCGCTTGCCGGCAAGAAGCAAAAGAGCTACAGGAGGCATGGGAATTGATACCGTACCATATGGAAGAAGTCGCTGTTCCAGCTGATTTGAAGCAGGAAGTCATGAGTTCCATCTTCCCCGCTGATCCCCCCGCACAAAAATCCTGGAAAAAACGGCTGGCGCATGCCTTCTCTTTCAATCCGCACTGGATGAGCGCAGCACTGGGGCTTTTTCTGATCATCACCTTCGCCCATAACATGAGTCTTCGCCACGAGCTTGCCCAGCTGCAGCAGCAATCGCTGCTCCCGTCACAGGTCTTGCAGGAATACGCGCTCAAGCCGACAGCGGACACGCCGCCGCAAGCCCAAGGAAAAGCATGGCTGTACACGCAGGGAGAAGTAAAAAAACTTGTCTTTCAGGTGCAAGGGCTGACGTGCACCGATGGACCGGAAGCGTATCAGGTTTGGCTGATCCATGAAGGCAAACGCAAAAGCGCAGGTGTTTTCCGCGTCGATGAAAACGGGAATGGCTTCATGACGTACGAGATGGGAAAAGACCAAGTGGCATTTGAAGCGATCGGCATTACACTGGAGCCTGATGCGGCGGGTACCAAACCGCGCGGAAAAAAAGTTTTGGGAACGTAGCCTGATCGATCAAACCGCTTCCGGTTTTCCATCGTTATCTTGAGTAACAAACGCTCAAGAGGAGGAATGAACCATGAAAAAAATGATGTCTCTGCTTCTTTCCGGCGCAATCGTCACAGGGATGCTGGGGTTGGGGGCGATGAGCGAAGCGCATCCCGCAGCAGCCGCCTCAACGGTTCCCGTAAAAGTGCTTGTCGCCGGGAAGGAAGTCCATTTCACTGCACAGCCCGTGCTGGTCAAAAACCGCCTGCTCGTCCCGGCTGAAGCAATGTCGAACCACCTGGGGATGACGTACGAGTACGATGCCGGCAAGAAAACGATCACGCTCAAAATGGCCTCCAATCTCTATGTGTTCCCCATCGACAGCAATTCCGCCACGATCAATGGCGTTCCGGTTTCGACGGATGTGTCGGCCACGATGATGAACGGGGTTCCCTACATACCGCTGCGCTTCCTCGGCGAATATCTCGGCATGGGGGTAACCTATCAAGCGGCGACTCGGACTGCAGCGGTGAAAACGGACAATGCCGCCTCCTTCCGCATTCTCTCGCCAAAAGAAGGCGACGTCCTGCATACCACTCAAATCAAGGTAGGCATCGCTGCCTTCCATCATCAACTCGTTGACTTCCGTCAGCACATGCAGGCCGCAGCCGGGCAAGGCCACATCCACGTATGGCTTGACACAGACCCCAAAGATCCAAAGGTAGCCTACAAAATGATCTCGGGAGAACCGGCTGTATTCGATAACGTGCAGCCAGGAAACCATACGCTGACCGTCCAGTTGGTCGGCAATGACCATAAGCCAATCGTCCCTGAAGTGAAGCAGGTTGTCCATTTCCAAACGATGGTGACTCCAACGGATCAGCCCGCTCCTGCGCAAGCGGCGAAAACGTATACCGTTGCTATCCATTCCTACATGTTCATGCCGGGGGAAATCACCGTGGAGGCCGGTTCAACGGTTACTTTCACGAATTCGGACGATGTCAACCATACCGTGACCGCCAAGGATGGCTCCTTCGACAGCGGCCCGATCAGCAAAGGAAACTCATACTCTGTCACCTTTTCCAAGCCGGGCGTTTATCAAATCTACTGCAAACCGCATACGTTCATGACAGGCACAATCACTGTAAAATAAGAAAAACTTCTTTCAGAAGTCCTTTCAAGAAGCAGATCCTTCGATCTGTGGAAGTTTTTCTTCCGCTCCAGAATTTATAAGCGCATGCACTTATAAATTCTGGTGTATGAAATAATGTCCTTAAACAAAAGGAAAATCCCCAGCGACTACGAAAGAAAGAAGTACCTGACAGGGAACTTCAATCAAACACACCTATCACCACAATAGGAGGTTGGAGTCGCATGGGGAAATCCTCACATATTCAAGGGCGTAAAGGGAACAAGTTCAGTCAACATCTTAGAGGTGTCAACCTGGAGCAGGTGCTCATCGTCGCAATTGACGCCGCAAAGCTCCACCAAAAGGCCCTCATATGCAATTATTTCGGCGACATCATTGTAAAACCCTTTTTCTTCTCCGTCAATAGGGACGGGATTCAATCGCTATGTGACAGAATCAAGCAGGCCGAAAAGGATTGCAACGCGGTTCGCATTTTCCTCGGCATCGAAGCGACAGGACATTATTATGAGGACATCGTTCGAATTCTTGGTCAGCACGGGTATGACGTTCAAATCATCAACCCCTATACGACAAAAGAAGAACGTGCAAGCGCCTTGAATTGGTGCAAAACCGACGATCTCGACTTAGTCGCCATTGCTCATGCCATTGTAGGCAACAAAGCAACGGAAACAAAACTTCCAGAGGGGAAGTACCGTGAGCTTCTTACCCTTACGCGGGCAAGAAGGTCAGAAGTACGCAAACGCTCCTCCTTGCGAATGGAAATCAGGGGGATTATGGACGTCATTTGGAGGGAATTTCAAGGCTTCTCCCCCGATGACCACCACAAGCCAATCAAGACGAAAATCTTCAGTGATATGTGGGGCAAATCCTCGCTCTTTTTCATGAAATACTCCCCTCATCCGTCTATGGTGTTGGCGTTAGGGGAACAGGGAATTCGGGAAAGCTCACGGAAGCACAATCTTAAAATTCGTTCCTCCACCATCCAAAAGCTGCTTCATGCCGCAAATCAAGCGTTGTCACGCCCTAAGGAGGAACTGGCCGCTGAGTTGCTTCTCCTCTCCATGAAGCTGGAGGATTTAGAACGATACGACCAAAAGATCTGTCGCCTTGAATGTGAAATTGAATCAGTCCTGCTTCAAACCGATGGAAAACTGCTGCTTTCCATCCCTGGAATCGCCGTTGTAACGGCAGCAGAAGCATATGCCGAAATGGGCGATGTTTCTCAGTACGAGAACCCTCATCAGATCATAAAAAAGGCAGGGACAAATCCTGTTGTCATCCAATCTGGTGGAGGGAAAGGGTATTACGGATCCATCTCCAAACAAGGAAATGATCACCTTCGGTTTGTTGTGTATACGGCAGGAAAAAGCTTGTCATTACACAACACTGACCTTCGCCCCTTCTACGAACGACTGAAGGAAAAAGGAAAGCACGCACGAAAGATTCACATTGCGATGGGTAACAAGTTCCTCAAGATCGCCTTTGCCATGCTACGTGACAAAAAACCATTTTTGTCCCAAAACGTTCAGAAGCAATATGCAGATGAGATGAACAAGAAACTGAAATACCATAGCATAGCGAATCACTTAACGGCTTCTTAACATCAAAAAAACAAATGTATTTGCCAGTCCCTCTTGGACCAAGGGGAGATCGAATCAAATTCTGGAGGCATAGACCTCGGTGATAAGCCTTATCCCCCTCGTCCTGTAAATGCGAATTGTACGTTGGAAAAGAACCCGTACTCGTGCCAGAATGCATCCATGCAGGTTTGTAAGCGAGGGCTACACCCATCTTAGTGTCAAGAAGGGCTGACAAATACCATACAGCTTCCTTGTCAGTTGCTGATTGTAATTTTTTTACAAACAATACGTTAGGTGTATTTGCTATACCCAAACGGAGTAAAAAAGTATTTGACATAGTACGCTTACACGATAACAAAAACCCCGTTGTGCGAGGATAGGCTTTGACCAGCGTCAAACCAACTCTTCCCGCACAACAGGGGCTTTTTTTATTTATTTGATGGCTTCCGCACTTGTCTCCAAGCGGAGCGTTTCTGCGGCTGGCTTTTTCGGCAAGCCCGGCATCGTCATGATGCTTCCCGTCAATGCGACGATAAACCCGGCTCCCGCCGATACGCGGATCTCGCTGACGTGAATCTCGAAATCGGTGGGCGCGCCCAGCCGATCTGCCTGATCGGTAAACGAATACGGCGTTTTCGCCATACATACAGGCAAATGGGACAAGCCCATCTCTTCAATGCGCTTCAGCGTTTTCACCGCAGCCGCGGTATAGACGACCGATGAGCCGCGATAGATGTTTTTGACGATCGTTTCGATTTTTTCCTTTACGGATAGGGAGTCTTCGTAGAGGAGACGGAAGGTGTCTGCGTTCGATTCTGCCGCGCGAACCACTTTTTCCGCCAGCTCCCTGCCGCCTTTTCCCCCTTCTGCCCAAACATTGGAAACCGCTACCTCGATGCCGTTGTGCTGACACATGGCGATGACCGCATCCAGCTCTGACGGCAAATCAGTGGCAAACCGGTTGATCGCCACGACTGCCGGTATCCCGAATCCGCGCAAATTTTCCACATGGCGCAGCACATTGGCGAATCCTGTTTCCAGCGCCGCCTGATTTTCAGCTTGCAGATCGGCAATGGCGATGCCCGCGTTGTATTTCAAGGCGCGGACGGTGATGACGACCACAGCCGCCGATGGCGTCAAACCCGCTTTCCTGCACTTGATGTTAAAAAACTTCTCCGCTCCAAGGTCAGCGCCGAATCCCGCTTCCGTCACGACATAATCGCCCAGCTTCAAGGCGAGCTTGGTGCCGATGACGCTGCTGCAGCCGTGTGCGATGTTGGCAAACGGCCCACCGTGGACGATGACCGGAGTGCCCTCCGTCGTCTGCACCAGATTCGGCTTCAAGGCATCCTTGAGCAAAACGCACATTGCTTCCACCGCATTCATTTCCTTTGCGGTGACAGGCTGATCGACGAAATCGTAGCCGATGATGATCCGGTTGAGCCGCTCGCGCAGGTCATCCATATTCTCGCTCAAGCACAGGATCGCCATAATTTCGGAAGCGGTCGTGATCATGAAGCCGTCTTCCCGCGTCGTCCCGTTCCCATCTCCAAGCCCTATGACAATCGTGCGCAAAGCCCGATCATTCATGTCCATCGCCCGTTTCCACACGATCTTTTTCGGGTTGAGCCCGCGTGCATTGCCGTGATGGATATGGTTATCGATCATCGCTGCCAGCAGGTTATGCGCGGTCGTGATCGCATGGATGTCGCCGGTAAAATGCAGGTTGATATCATCAGCGGGAAGCAACTCCGCATTGCCGCTCCCTGTCGCTCCGCCTTTCATGCCGAGGCATGGGCCGAGAGACGGTTCGCGAAGTGCAGCAATCGCTTTTTTGCCAATCACATTGAGAGCTTGCGACAGCCCGATGGTCGTGAGCGTTTTCCCCGCTCCTGCCGGATTCGGATTCATCGCCGTTACCAAAATCAGCTTTCCGTTCGGGCGATGCTTGACTTTGTCCCACAATTCAGGAGCCAGCTTCGCCTTGTATTTTCCGTACAGCTCCAGGTCCTCTTCCGGAACCCCTGCTCGTTGCGCAATTTCGATGATCGGTTTCATGAATGCCTCCTTAAAACGTGATCTTCCACTACTCTATTTCCACATGCTTATCTATTTTCCTTGGTCCCTTCTCGGCCCCCGTCAATCCGATGAGACCTGAACAGGGACGGTGCGTTATAATACTTGTATATTCGCTAGTTGGGAGGGGTCCGACATGATGGTAATCATATGGCTGGTCATTTGGACCCTCGGCTTTCTCGTCTTGTTCACCGACCCGAAGCAAACCTCCATCCGCTGGGCCAGCGCCACAGCCTTTATCGGCGGCTGCGGCTTTTTTTCAGCGGTTGTGGACGAATCGTTATACCCGCTGTTCGATCATTTTGCCAATGTGCAACTGGCCGTAGAGCCTGCTTTGATGTTTGTCAGCAGACTCTCTTCTTTTATTTGCCAGGTGGGTCTGCCTTATGCTTTCTTTATGTTTGCGATTCATTCCGGCGATTTCATCGCACGCAAAACGAAAAAGCTGATCCAGTATCTCGCCCTGATCCCGCCTCTTTTCGTGCTTGCTACGACGCCGATTTACCCGGTGCTTTCGTTTAATTACTGGGTGATGGTCAGCTGGGCGCTGCCGTATTTCCTCGCAGCGAGCGTCATTCTGATTGTGCTGTACCGCAAGGAAAAAGACCCGCAGCTGCGCCGGAGCCGCCTGTTCACCAACATTTTGGTCATCGTCCCCCTGATGTTCGTGTTCACGACCATCTACATCATGCGGACGCAAAATCAGTACGAAGCCTGGCGCTACAACATCCTGATCGTCGGGATTCAGTTTCTTCTCATTTTGTTTATCAGTGTCAAATACGGCTTTCTCGGCGTAAAGTTCCGGGTGGAGAGGCGCCGGTTGAACAGCACGCTGCGCGCGTTGACATCCGGCGCCCAAATCGTCAATCATACGATCAAAAACGAAATCGGAAAGATCACCCTGTTCGCCGACCGCATTCAATCGTATGCCATCGAGACGAATCAGCCGGACTTGAAAAAAGATATCGATATCCTCATCCAGTCTTCCCAGCATATACTGGACATGATGAACCGGATTCAAGGGCAGCTGCAGGAAATCACGATTAAAGAAGAGGTAATTCGCCCGGCCGAACTGATCGACGAAGTTCTTCGCAACCTGAAACCGTATGCGGAAAAATACGCGGTAGCCCTTGAGACCGATCTCGACGCGGGCCTGTCGATGCGCGGCGATCCCGTGCAGCTGCGAGAAATTTTGACCAACCTGTGCATGAATGCCTTTGAAGCGATGAAAGAAGCCGGAGGCACGCTGATTCTCAGATTCTATTTATCCAAAAAACATTTGGTCATTTCGGTTACAGACACCGGGGTAGGCATCTCCAAGGAAAATCTGCCCCATGTCATGGACCCGTTCTTCTCAACCAAAAAAACCGGGCAAAACTTTGGTCTGGGTTTATCCTACTGCTTCAACGTCATGCAAAAACACCAGGGCACCCTGGAAATTTACAGCTTCCATGGCGAAGGCACGACCATTTATCTCTATTTTCCCCGTAAACGATTGGTGACCAACTAAACGATCAGAAAAGGAGGGGAAACTGACATGACGCGCATTCACGTGCTGCTCGTCGAAGACGACGACACCTGGCGCGAGGGCCTGACCTCGTATATCAACAAAGAAACCGACATGACCGTAGCAGGAACAGCCTCGACCAAAGAGGAAGCCGTCGCAGTTTTTACCGAGCACAGACCCGATGTCGTCCTGATGGATATCAACCTGACGGAAAACAATCTGGACGGGATTGAAACGGCGCTTGAACTGACTGAACTGCAGCCCGACTGCCGCATCATCATGCTCACCTCATTGACTGCGGAAGACGTCATGGTCGAGTCATTCGCGGCCGGCGCAGTCAACTATATCAGCAAGACCGACTTCAAGGAAATTCCCGACGCGATTCGTGCGGCGTACAACCGTCAATCCGCCATTCATCCGACTGCCGCCGCCGCATTGCGCAATGAATTTTTGCGTCTGAAGCAGGAAGAGAGCAAAAAGCTGCTTTCACCGGCCGAACGCGACATCTTGCAGCTGATCCATAAGGGACAGACCCAGTCAGAAATCGAAAAAACGCTGTTCATCACAAAGCGGACCATCAAAAACCATATCAACCGCATCCTGAAAAAAATGGGCGCCAAGACGAGCAAGGAAGCTGCCGCCAAGGCCAAGCAAAAAAAGCTGTTCTAGCGCCATTTCCGAACGCTGCAGGCTCGTATTAGCATCAGGTACCAATGAATGTTGGTACTTTTTTTATTCCCCCCACGCCGTAGAATGAAGGCAATACTCGCATTCGGAAAGGTGTGTTGTTTCATGTTTCTTATACACGCACTCATCAAGTTGATCCTGACAGCCTGGTTCCGCCCCCGCCTGACTGGCTTGCACAAAATCGACTTTTCCAAGCCGTCGATCATCATCCCGAACCATGTCTCTCTGCTTGACGCCATCCTTCTCGCCTTTTCTCTCCCCAAACAGACAACCTTTGTCGCCAATACAGAGATCGCCAAGAAGTTTTCGTTCTTTCTCCGCTTCCGAAAACATCTGGCCGTCGATCCGCTCAACCCATACTCGATTCGCCAAATGATCCGGGTGATCAAAAATGGCGAGTCGCTGGTCATTTTCCCGGAAGGCCGGATTACCACGACGGGCGGTCTGATGAAAATGTACAGCGGCGTCGGATATTTGGCGCTGCGCACAGGTGCGACGGTATACCCGATCATCATCCAAGGACTGGAACGCTCGATTTTCTCGTATTTGAAAGGCAAGCTGCGCCTCTCCTGGTTTCCGCGCGTCACGTTGTCCGTCGGAACGCCCTTTGTTTTGCACAGGCAAGAAGAGCTTTCCATTCGCGAGCAAAAAGCTGCTGCCAGCGACAAAATCCTCACAACGATGCAGCATGAGCTTTTCTTGGCGCGAAACAAGGAACACGTCAATCTTTTCAACGAGATGCTGGAGGCTGCCCGCCTCAACGGACGCAAGACGCAGATCGCCAAAGATACCGCCAGCAGCATCACCTACCGGACGCTGATTATCGGCAGCCATCTGCTCGGAAACAAGTTGAAAAAGGCGCTGGACGGAAAGCAAACCGTCGGGGTGCTGCTGCCAAATGCCATCGGCCATGTCGTCACGCTGTTTTCCCTGTTCCGCAACGGAACGACACCAGCGATTCTGAACTTTTCACTCGGGATTCGCTCCTTGCTCGATTGCTGTGAAACAGCGGGCATCGATACGGTCCTGACGTCCCGCCAGTTCATCGAAAAAGGCAAACTTGAGCACTTGATTGAAGGTATGCGGGGACAAGTGACCTTTTTATACCTGGAAGACATCAAAAATTCTGCTACCGCAGCAGATAAACTCACCGCGCTCGTTCAGGTGGCAAGCGGGAAGAAGGCGGAAGCCGCTGTCAACGAGCTGATCTTGTTCACTTCCGGCAGCGAGAGCAAACCGAAGGGTGTCATCCTGACACACGCCAACCTGTTTGCCAACATTCAGCAAGTTAGAAGCGTTATCGACCTGACGTCAAAGGATAACATTTTCAATGCGCTGCCGATGTTTCACAGCTTTGGTTTGACGGCGGGCACGCTGCTGCCAGTCATCGCCGGATTCCCTGTCTTTCTGTATCCGAGCCCGCTGCACTACAAAGTGATTTCAGAATTGTGTTACGATCAGAATATCACCATGTTGTTTGGCACATCGACATTCCTGGCCGGCTACGGAAGATATGCACATCCGTATAACTTTTACTCATTGCGCTATGTTTTCGCTGGCGCTGAAAAACTGAAAGCCGATGTACGGCAGATGTGGATGGATAAGTTCGGTATCCGCATTTTTGAAGGCTATGGGGCAACCGAGACGTCTCCGATCTTGTCGCTTAACACACCTTTGGCCAACAAGTCGGGAACCGTAGGCCGTCTCTTGCCGGGCATTGAAAGCAAGCTAGAAGCGGTGGAAGGAATCGCTACAGGTGGCCAGCTGCTTGTAAAAGGAGCGAATGTGATGAAAGGGTATCTGATTCACGGCTCCGGATTCCAGCCTGCTCCGGAATGGTACAAAACGGGGGATTTGGTGGAGATGGATGCGGATGGCTACCTCACGATCAAATCGAGGATCAAACGTTTTGCCAAAATCGGCGGCGAAATGGTCTCCCTCAATCTGGTGGAAGAGCTGGCGGCACAATGCTACGGTCACTCCGATTTTGCGGCGGTCACCGTCACCGATTCACGGAAAGGCGAAAGAGTGCTGCTCTATACCTCTGACGAAACCGTCCGCCTTGAACAGCTGCGTGCCTTTTTGGCAGAGAAGCAATACTCTCCGCTGCTTCTGCCCGCGTCCGTCCAACGGATTGAAAAATTGCCGCTTTTGGGCAGTGGAAAAACCGACTATGTCACCTTGAAACAAATCGCCGAACAAGGAATGGTGAAATCATGAAGGCACGTTTACAACCGCTGCAAGCCCTTTATTTTACCCAGTTTTTATCCGCCTTTGCCGATAACATGATCTTGTTTGTCATCAACAATTTGCTGACGGACAACGGTTTTTCACCCTCATCGCTTGCACTCGTATCGATTTCATTCTTTTTGCCTTATCTTTTTTTGGCCCCGCTTGTCGGACCTTTTGCCGACAAACATCCGAAATCATTCGTCCTGATCATCGGGAATTTGATCAAAGGGATCGGGGTTGTGGTGCTGCTGATCACCGATCACACACACATTTTGTTCTTGATGCTGGCTTACTTCACCGTGGGCGTAGGCGCGGTTGTGTACTCACCGGCCAAATACGGCATCTTGCCTGAGCTGACGGACAATGAATCCGCCTTGTTCCAAGCCAATGCCCGCATTGAAGCCTATACGATCATCGCGATTTTGGCAGGGATCGGAGGCGGTGGAACCATCGCTTCCATGACATCGCCTACCTTATCATCATTGATTTGCCTGGCGCTGTATTGCGCGTCGTTGCTCATGACCTTTTTCATTCCACGGATGCACGGAAATGAAGCGATCCGTTACGGCAAGGAAGCGCGGCGATTTTTTGCAGACGTAAACCTGTTGATGCGCAAACCGGAAACCAAGCTGTCGCTGATCGGTACCGGCTCATTCTGGATGTGCTCGGCAGTATTGCGGGTGGCGGCGCTTGCCTGGATTCCCGTCTCATTGGCCATTGACCCGAAAAGCTTTGCCGTTTCGCTGATTTTTGCCACAACCTCGATCGGGATTGTCAACGGTGCGTTTCTCGCGCCCAAGCTGATTCCACTCAACCGTTTCACCCGTTCCCTTTCGTATGGATTCGGCTTGTTTTTCCTGATCGTCTTGTTCCCGTGGTTCCATATCACGCCTGTCGCGATTTTGTTCCTGCTGATGATCGGTTTTACAGGCGGCGCGTTTATCGTACCGATGAACACCGTCCTGCAGGAAGAAGGCAAAGAAATGGTCGGTTCCGGGAAAACGATCGCCGTGCAAAATTTCATCGAAAACTTGCTGATGGTTGTCGGCTCCGGCATTTATTACATCATCGTCTACCTTGGCGTCTCTGTTACGGGTGCGATCGTTGCGCAAGGCATCGTACTCTTGCTGTTCCTGATTTACCTTCGCTTTTTCGTCAACATCCCTTCGCAGCGTCGTTATCATGTGGAGGGGAAATAGTGAATGCATGCAAAAAAGGGGCTGTCTCAAAAGTCGTTTTTTCGACTTGGAGACGCCCCTTTTTCCTTGTTGGACGAAGCAAACCCCGCTCAATCAGCGGGTTTACGAACGAGTGGATTTATTTTCGATTATGGTGGTGACCAATTCCTCCAGCGTGACATCAGCCAATATCTGCTCCATCGCTGACTGTGCGCGCAGCAATATCAGCCGCAGCACCGCTTGAATATTCGCCCCAACCAAACACTCCGGATTCGGCTCTTCATGAAAATGAAACAGTTGCCCTTCCTCCACCACTTCCACCGCACGATACACATCGAGCAGGGTAATAGCGGAAGCGTCCTTTACGAGATAAGCGCCTCCCGTGCCCGGACGTACATTCACCAAACCAGCTTTTTTCAATTGCCCTGTCAGTCTCCGGATAATGACCGGATTGGTATTGACGCTGCCCGCAATCCATTCCGACGTGCAGGGGCCGCCCGCTGAAGTCGCAAGCAACGACAAAATGTGCACACCTACGGTAAAACGGCTACTGATTTTCATACGCTTCATCCCTTCGATGCAACCATTATAGTTACAGCGCGGTCACAAAGTCAAGGTACACGCTGTTTCCAGACGATTGTACGTAAAAAAGAGGCAAGACACTCGCTTGTGCCCTGCCTCGATCGATGAATTTGCCTTCTTTTACTTCAAGTTGTTGAACGCCATAATCCAGATCGAACCCGCGATGATCGTAAATACGATCACAAGCCCCAGGATCAGCGTTTGCACATTGTAGCGCGGTTTTTCACCTTCGCGAACATGCATGAAGAAGAACAACTGGATAACGAATTGCAGAACCGCCATGACCATGATCGTGATCACGGTAGCCGTTTTGTCGAGCATTTGGTTCATGACCAGCACCAGCGGGATAATCGTCAGCACGATCGAGAGAACAAACCCGATTACATACGACTTGAGCGACCCGTGATTGTGGTGATCTCCATGGTTTTCATGTTGCGTCATCCTACATCACCCCCATCAAGTAGACGACGGTGAAGAGGAAAATCCACACGACGTCGAGGAAGTGCCAGTACAAGCTCAAGTTGGTCACTTTGCGGCGTGTAACCGGCGTGATACCGCGGCGGCCGAGCTGAATCATCAGCGCCACCATCCAGAACAAACCGACCGACACGTGAAGACCGTGCGTACCAACAAGCGTAAAGAACGCGGACAAGAAGCCGCTGGTCGCGATGGTTGCACCCTCGTGCACCATGTTGACGAACTCTGTTACCTCCAAACCGACGAAGGACAAGCCCAACACCGCTGTGACAACCAGCCAGCCGATCAGCTGTTTCACATTTCCTTTGTTCATTGCCAGCACAGCCAAACCGCTGGTGAAGCTGCTCGTCAACAGGATAAAGGTTTCGGCGATAACACCCGGCAATTCAAACAGTTCCTTGCCGGTCGGTCCACCTGCGTAGTTGTGCATCAGCACCGCATAGGTGGCAAACAAGCTGCCGAACAGAATGCAGTCGGTTACGACAAAGATCCAAAAACCAAGTACCTTAAGCTGTTCATGATCCTCATGGCCATGGTCGTGGTCGTGCCCGTGACCATGGTCATGATGTTTTGCCACTTGTTGCATTATATAACCCTCCCCAGTGAAGCTTCCGTGCTCCGCACTTCATCCACCGGTACGTAATAATCCGTATCGTATTGGAAGGAACGCGCCCACATCGACAGGGCCACGCCGATAAATCCAATCACGGCCATCCATACCCAACCAAACGTAAAGCCAAATCCGACCAGGAAGAAGAAGCAAGACATGATAAACGGAATTCCCGAGTTTTTCGGCATATGGATTGGTTCCAGATGCACAGGTTTTTTCTTGTACGTACCATTTGCCATCTCTTGTTTCGTCAGCCACCAATCATCGGCATCCTTCACTTCAGGAACGACGGCAAAGTTGTAAAACGGTGCTGGAGAAGGAATCGACCATTCCAGCGTGCGACCATTCCATGGGTCGCCTGTTGTATCGCGCTCGCCATGTTTGATGCTGTACGCGATCTGCCATACCTGGAAGATAAAGCCCGCACCCATCAAGAATGCGCCGACTGTGGAGATCAGGTTGAGGTCAGCCCAACCGCGGTCCCAGCCGTACGTATAGTAACGACGAGTCATACCCATGAAGCCAAGTGCGTATTGCGGCATGAAGCACACATAGAAACCGATATTCCAGAACCAGAAGCCCCATTGACCCAATTTCTCATCCAGCTTGAAGCCGAACAGTTTTGGCCACCAGTAGTAAATACCGGCCAGGTAACCGAACACAACCCCACCGATCAAAACTTGGTGGAAGTGGGCAATCAGGAAGTAGCTGTTGTGGTACTGATAGTCTGCCGGAGCAACCGCCAGCATGACACCCGTCGCTCCCCCTACGAGGAAGCAAGGGATGAAGGCAATCGTCCACAGCATTGGCTGTTTAAAGGATATGCGTCCACGGAACATCGTAAACAGCCAGTTGAAGATTTTCACCCCGGTCGGGATTGCAATCAGCATCGTCGAGATCGCAAAGAATACGATAACGCTCGCGTCTGTACCCATCGTGAAGAAGTGGTGGGCCCAGGTAAAGAAGGAGAAAATGGCGATACCCATCAGGGCGAAGACCATTGATTTGTAACCGAAAATCGTTTTCTTCGAGAACGTAGCCACGACTTCAGAGAAAATACCGAAGGCTGGCACAACGACGATATATACTTCCGGGTGACCCCACATCCAGATCAGGTTGAGGTACATCATCGGATTTCCTCCGCCGCCCATTGTAAAGAAGTGAGCGCCGGCAAAACGGTCGAGGAACAGCAAAGCCAACGTCACAGTCAAAATCGGGAAAGCGAAGATGATCATGACGCAGCTGGACAAAACAGACCAGCTAAACAATGGCATTTTCATCAATTTCATGCCAGGGGCACGCATTTTCAGAATGGTTACGATGAAGTTGATCCCCGTAGCCAAACTACCGATACCGGAAATCTGAATCCCCCAGATCCAGAAGTTTTGACCCGGTCCCGGACTGAAATCATTTTCTGACAGCGGCGGATACGACAACCAGCCGGCATCCGGGGAGCCCCCGATAACGAACGACAGGTTGAACAGCATTGCGCCAAGCATAAACATCCAGAAGCTGACAGCATTCAAAAACGGATACGCAACGTCGCGCGCACCGAGTTGAAGCGGAACGACCATATTGAACAAGGCAAACATCATCGGCATCGCCATGAACAAGATCATGATCGTTCCGTGTGTGGTGAAAATTGCGTTATAGTGCTCGGAATGCAGAAATTCTACATTCGGGAATGCCAACTGCGCACGCATCAGCAGGGCGTCAACCCCACCGCGGAACAGCATCAAAAGCGAGGCGATCAAGTACATGATCCCGATCCGCTTATGGTCAACGGTAGTCAGCCATTCGCGCCACAGCCAACCCCATTTTTTAAACTTGGTGAGAACGAAAACGATTGCTACCACAGTGAGACCGATGGAAACATCCGCACCGTAGATCAGTGGATCGCCTGTTACAAAGAACGTCGAGGCAAACTCTTTAATATTCTCCCACACTTGGTATTCCTCCTCCCCTTACTACTTACTCATGTCCATACCAGGCATCTGACTCATATCCATACCAGGCATCTGACTCATATCCATGCCGGGCATTTGATGGGCTTCACTTGCACTGCCTTCAGCTTTTTGATCGCCTGCAGACTGCTCTTGACTCATATGGCCATCATGACCATGGCTATATTTCATCACGATTTCTTCAAACAGACCTTTCGGGAAAGCAGAATATGTCTTCACATCAGACAAGCCAGGCTTTCTGAGCTGTTCATAATCTTGCTTGGTCATAACAGGATTGTTGGAGCTTTTCGCTTCCTTCACCCATTGATCGAATTCTGCTTGCGGCTTGGCAATTACCTTGAACTGCATATGGGCAAAATCTTTACCGGTAAAGTTGGCGCCCAATCCTTCATACTCGCCTGGTTTGTCAGCTTGCAAGTACATTTTGGTTGCCATACCGGACATCGCATAAATTTGACCGCCCAGCTCCGGTACCCAGAACGAGTTCATCGGGCCATCTGCGGACAAACGAAATTGAACAGGAACGCCAGCCGGAATTTCCAAATAGTTGACAGTTGCAATGTTTTGTTCAGGGTAAGTGAACATCCACTTCCAATCCAACGAAGTAACCTGAATCGTGATCGGTTTCACTTCCTTATTTGGCGACTCGACCAAAGCGTACGTGTCGCGAGCTGTAAAGTAACCCAAAATCGCAATAACGACGACCGGAATGCTCCACCAGATTACCTCGAGCGCTGTATTATGCGCCCATTGAGGTTTGTATGGGGCCTTGTTGTCCTTTGTATCGCGGTATCGATAAATGATAAAAGCCGTGATGACAAATACCGGAATGATGATGATTGCGCACAAGATCGTTGAAATGACGATCAGATTGTACTGTGTCTCGGCTACCGGTCCTTTCGGATTCAGGACAACATACTCACTTCCGCACCCCGACAACAGGACGCTTGCCAGCACTGCCAAGACCCAAAAAGAGATTTGTCTCAGCATTTTTCTTCCACTCATTCTCCTAGTCCCTCCTCTTTCCCAACAACTGCAAAAGCATTACAAGCCGTGGCGTAATTTCAATATAGATAAACACGAGTTACTACCGCCTCTACATGGTATCAGAGCCGTAGTTTTTTTGAACCGCTTTTTTGCTACGTTCATTATTTCGTAGCTTTTTTGTTACAAAGTGTTCACGAGTCGGTCACGAGTTGATCATAATATTGTTACGAATCTCCTCCGATGAACAATCGAATCCATTACTGGTTTCAATACCCAACTATTTTTAAAGGACTTTCCGTTCACATCCAGATCGATTTGCCTGCAAAACAAAAAACCCGGCATGCGTGCGTGCATGCCAGGTCGATTCGTCACAAAGCGTTCCTTCCATATAAAAAGAGCCTCCCATTTTTGGCTGCGCAGCGGGAGGCTCTATCGTATGTTTTTCATGCTGTTCCCTACACTTCTTTGTGTTTGAGTGTCATCAAACGGAATACTGTGCTTAAGATGAAGATATTCATGCCTGCGATCAAGAAGCCGATCGACACCATCAATGGAAAGTTGCTCGATCTGAAATCGCTTACACTGAAAGCCATTAACAAAGCACCGATGATTCCTACTGTCCAAGCCATCCATTTCAACATGTCTGCTGCTTTTCTTTCGTTATTCATCATGCAAGACCCCTTGTCCGCTTAAATTTTCGTTTTTTTCTTATGAACACATTGTAACACAATTTTCACTTGTTGTTCAATTTTTATTCAAATTTTTATTATAAATTTGTCATAATTTCTTTCGACATCCTATTGGCTGCGCTGTTGTTACTTTTTACCTTTGTGTCACATTTGTGAAAGGGTCGTTCGTTTTGTCACTTTGTGATTACTGTACAAAATAAAAAAGCCCGCCTATATTTTGGCAGACTTCCCATACGTTGCGTGGAACACTTGTGAAGGATCAATGTTTAGTTGTCTTCTGTCCGGATGATCAGCAATTTGAAGGCGGTGCTGAGCACGAAAATGTTCACACCAGCGATCAGGAAGCCGATGGACACCATGAAAGGAAGATTCGAGGAGCTGAAATCGCTTGCACTTCCGATGAGCAATAACGAACCGATTCCAATCGCGATCCATGCGAACCAGCGGAGCATCTCGGAGGCTTTCAACCCGTCATTTTGCATGTAAAATAACTCCTTCGCAGAAAATGGATTTTTCTTCCTTTTACTATATTACCACACTTCTTGGATGATGTTCACATTTTGTTCAATTATTTGTTTAAAAGTATTCACAAAATCACCTTACGTTAAAACACAATTCAGTTTGGCCCCCAAAAAAAGAAGCCGAAGAGCGGCTTCCATCGGCTCCCAATCGATTACTTGATCGGAGCCGACGCCTTCTCCTCGGCATAGTTTTGCAGACATTCCAGGAATGCTTGTCCGTATTTTTCGAACTTCGCTTCCCCGACACCTTTTACGGTAAGCATCGCACGCTTGTCTTGCGGGTTCACATTGCACAGCTCGCGCAAGGTGCTATCGTGGAAAATTACATAAGGCGGAACACCGGCCTGCTGCGAAATCGTTTTGCGCAGATCGCGCAGACGCTCGAACAAACCGTCTTCAACCTGCTGCTTGACCGGTCTCAGCATGACCTTTTGCCATACTTTCTCTTCGCCCTTCAAAACGGGGATCGCTCTTTGTGCAAGGGTCACGACCGGGAATTTGCTCTCGGTTACGCCCAAATATCCATCCGCGATCAAAAGATGAATCATATCAGCGATTTCCTTTTCGGTGAAATCCTTCATTAAGCCATAGGTAGGAAGCTTGTCAAAGCCAAACTGGCTCACCTTTTTGTTTTTCGACGCTTTGAGAACTTGCGCGATCAATGCGACCCCGAATCGCTCTCCCATCCGCTTCACACAGGAAAAGATTTTTTGCGCCTCAACGGTGATGTCGACCGGCTCTGTCGTGTCCGTGCAATTGCCGCATCGGCCGCAGACAGGGGCTGACAGGTCGCCGAAATAATGGACGATCGATTGCTGCAGGCATCTTGGCGTCCGGCAATAGTCGATCATGGCGTACAGCTTTTTGTATTCATAAGCCTTTCGATCTTCGCTCTGCTGATTTTGGTCGATGAAAAACGATTGGGTTTGGATATCTTGCGGGTGGAAAAGCAGGATGCACTCGCTCATTTCCCCGTCCCGTCCGGCACGACCGGCCTCCTGATAGTAAGCCTCCAAGTTTTTGGGCATGTTGTAATGGATCACATATCGCACGTTCGATTTGTCGATCCCCATTCCGAATGCGTTGGTGGCGATCATCGTTCGGATGTCATCATAGAGGAACGCTTCCTGGTTGCGCGCGCGCTCGGTTTCTGACAGCCCCGCATGGTATTTCGTGACCGAATATCCTCTACCCGCCAAAAAATCGTGCAGTGCATCCACCTCTTTCCGGGTCGAGGCGTAGATGATGCCCGCCTGCTGCCGGTTGGCATCCAAAAACTCTTGGACAAACGAACGCTTGTCTTCGCCTTTACGCACGGACAAAATGAGATTCTCGCGGCCAAAGCCGGTAATGTATACTTCCTCGTCGATAAGCGACAGCTGCTTGCGAATATCTTCTGTGACCTCAGGTGTAGCCGTCGCGGTCAGCGCCGCCACAATCGGCCTGACAGGAAGCGACCGGATCGCGTCCGCAACAGCGAGATAGCTCGGGCGAAAATCATGGCCCCACTGCGATACGCAATGCGCCTCATCAACCGCGATCAATGAGATCGGCAGCTCTTGGAGCAAGGCGCGGAAGCTGTCTGACTCCAGCCGCTCCGGAGCGATGTATAACAGCTTGTACTCTCCCTGGCGCGCTTTGGCAAGGCGCATCCGCACTTCTCCCAGATCGAGCGAGCTGTTGATCTGCGCAGCCGAAATCCCCATGCCGTTCAGCGCGTCGACCTGGTCTTTCATCAACGAAATCAACGGCGACACGACGATCGTAACCCCGTCGAGCACCAGCGCGGGAACCTGGTAACAAATCGATTTCCCGCCACCTGTAGGCATGATGCCGATCGTGTCTTTGCCTGCAAGCAGACTGCCGACGATTTTCTTTTGGCCCTCCCGAAAGGACGGATAGCCAAAATAACGTTTCAGGACATCCTCCGCTTTCTGTAACAAAATCGTATCACCCTTGCTTTTGCTCTTTTCCCCATCCTACTACATGACAGCGTCTTTGAAAAATAGCAACTCCCTTGAATTTTGTCCCAATCTCGCCTTTTTGCGAAAACAAAAGCGACCGGACCTTTCTTTGGTCCAGCCGCTTGCTGTCTATCATCCTATTGCGTGCTTTCTACCGTTTCTTCTACTCCGGTTGCATGCAGCTTTTCGATTGGAATGTACGGGCCATCGTAGCCGCACAGCGTTTTGAGCACGTCGAGGAAGCTGTCTACGATCACGGTTTGCCTCATTTTATAATTTGCGGGCAACCCGACGACGGTTACAACCAGCCCTTCTTCGATCTCGACATTCGTCAGCGGACCGGTCGGCGTCATGTAACAAATCAGGTCAGGTGCCATCGCCCAAATATTTGATGGTGTATTCACATACGCAAACAAGCTTTCGTTTTGATAGTTGATGACGAGCACATCGCCCGATTGGTTCTGCACCTTGACATAACCGACATCGAAACCGCCTTGCCCGGACGGCTTTTTAACCTCGATGACCCGGCCTGTCCCAAATGTGTAAGAAGGCATACCGATTGAGCGCAGGAAAGCAAGCACTTTCGGCAAAGGGTCCTGGTGGCTATCGACCGCTTGGCTGATGATTCCACCGACGTAATGTGCGAGCGTCAGCGTATTGGCAATCGTTGCGCCTGACAGCTGGCTTCCGTTGAGCGGGTACGTCGCCAAACCGCCCATCTCACCGAAGTTGGATGCTTGTACGATCGACCGTGCCAATGTTTCCATATTGGTTGCCGCACTGCTTCCTTTGATAGAAGACGTGTCGATTTCCAAAATGGTTTTGATCTGCGGATTAACAGCAGAAGGTGCGTTTACTAAAGCTGTAGGTGAAACGGGAATGTTCGCGGCGGTAAACGTGGTGTTTTCCAGCTCAGGCACAGCGCGGCCCGCCCCATCCACATCGGCAACCGGTATATTTTTGCGGACAGCTACGCCAATCGGCACCAAACTGTTGACCGGTCCGACTTCCATCGGCATAACGAAGGAAAAAGTCACCTGCATCGCTTTTTCAAGCTCATCCAATGCCAGTTTGGTAGAACCTAAATCAGTCGCTTTTTTTAATGCGGAAGGCGATCCCAACATTGCAGTTCCTGCGCCCATTTGCTGCGGCTTCACCTGTGAAGGCGAAATGATCGAGATCGGTTTGCCTTGCTGGAGAATGTCTTCGATCAATCGTTTGCCTCCGTCGATCGAGCCTCCTCCTCCGCTCCCGAAAAACGCTGCTCCCAGTACGATCTTCCACAAGTCATCTCTCGTAACCACTTGCTCTGCCTTTGCCCATTCCTGCATGTACGTCACCCATTTCATCGGATTTTGTATCTGCT
The DNA here is from genome assembly GCF_052072235.1 of Brevibacillus fluminis. Taxonomy (GTDB): domain Bacteria; phylum Bacillota; class Bacilli; order Brevibacillales; family Brevibacillaceae; genus Brevibacillus_D; species Brevibacillus_D fluminis_A. The sequence continues at coordinate 5,761,217 of NZ_CM125436.1, forward strand.
AGTAACACACGGCTCGTCACCTACTATTTTACATGGGTTCCGACAAAAATTCTGTAATTGATTTCATAATTTTTCTATTATTATCGAAATTTGTGTGATTCTCTCCTAATGTGTCGATTTTAGGGCAAGCTTCGAGGAGCAAAACAGCTGAAATCGGGCAATGCCAGACAGACCGATGCGAATCCGGTGGTCAACCACACAGATAAGGACCAGACCATGTAGGAATAACGCCATTCATAAAAAACCCGAGCTGTCACTCATCGGCAGCCCGGGTTTTTCCGTTTGGCAGGCTAGCGTCCCCGTTTTGGAGATGAACTCCGACCGGGCCGGCGAGCGCTGCCTTGCATTGGTTTTTGATTAGGTTTCCCAGCAACATTTCTGCTTTGTCTGGAAGGCGGGGAAAGTTGGCCTTTTTGACGAGAACTTTTGCCGTCGCTCCCGTACGGTCTGCTGCTTGTGCGCGTTTGTCCGTTGTCTTCACCGGACCGACCGCCGTGCCGTTGCCGCTTGTTGCCCGCCTCCGCCGATCTGCCGCTTGTGCGGGCTTTGTTATCGCCTATCTCCTGCATTCCATCCATCATTTTTCGTTTGATCGACTGCCCGATTCCCGCTTCAATCAGCTGCAAAAACATCTGGTCTTTTTGCGCCACCAGCGTGATGGCAAGCCCTTTTCCGCCTGCCCGGCCCGTGCGCCCGATGCGGTGAATGTAGCTTTCCACGTCATGCGGAATGTCGTAATTGAAAACGTGCGTAACGCCATCGACATCGAGCCCGCGGGCAGCGACATCGGTTGCGACCAGCAGCTGGATGTCGGCATCACGGAAGCGCTGCATCACTTGCTCCCGCTTGGCCTGCGACAAATCGCCGTGCAGCTCGTCGGAATGGTACCCACGCTCCTGCAGGGCTGCGTTGAGTTTGCTCGCCCGGCGAATCGTGCGGCAAAAGATGATCGCCAAATAAGGGCGGTACATGTCAATCAAGCTGCACAAGGCGGACTGCTTGGCCCGATCCGTTGTTTCCACCACGACCTGCTTGATATCCTTCACCGTAACGGTTTTGCCCCGTACCTGAACTTCCTCTGGCGAACGCATGAACTTGGTCGCCAATTCGCGGATCGGCTCGGGCAGCGTAGCGGAAAACAGCATCGTCTGCCGCGTGGCGGGCGTCGCTTCGAGCAGTTGCTCGACTTCACCCAAAAAGCCCATGTGCAGCATTTGGTCCGCCTCGTCGAGCACCAGCATGTTCACATCGGAAAGAGTGATCGTGCCGCGTCGCAAATGATCGAGCAAGCGCCCCGGTGTCCCGATCACAACATGGACGCTGCCTTCCAACTGCCTCATTTGCTGTTCGACATCATGGCCTCCATACACCGGCAGAACATGGATGTCCGCTACATCGGCAACCAGCTTTTTGGCCTCCGCCGTGGTTTGGAGAGCCAGCTCCCGCGTCGGCGACACAATCAGCGCTTGAATCCGCTTGCTTTGCGGATCGACCTTCTCCAGAATCGGCAAAAGAAAGGCCAATGTTTTCCCCGTCCCCGTCTGGGCTTCCGCGATGACATCGCGCCCGGCAAGAACAAGCGGAATGGTCCGATCCTGAACCGGCGTCGGTTCGAGAATGCCATAATCGCGCAGCGTATGGACAAACTCGGTGCGAATCCCTACCTTTTGAAATTTGTTCAACGTATCCATCGTATGAAAAGCGATCCCTCTCTTTAGACGGCTTGCCGTCTCGCTTGGACGTTCCTTGAAATGATTGGCTTATTATATCACAGTTTCCGTTTTCGATTATATCCGGCATCCTTAGAAACGAGACATCGCTGCCCATACGCGGATTCCCCCATGCAGTTGATCGCCAAAAGGCAACGACCCGCCTGCCATCGGCGATGACAGTGATCATCACTCATGCACCTGGGCCGCCAGTGCTTGTATAGATCACATTCCACAGCCAACCACCTTTTTACGCAACAAAAAAACGGAGGCGTCATGAACGGCTCCGTTTTATTACATGCGAAAAAAAACGCTATAGTATTAGCATCCTGCTTATGGTACAATTAGAAAACGATCGCTTACAGCCCATCTAAACAGACTGTATCTATCCAAAATAATTGTACCACAATGGATGAGCTGTTGTCAAACCCTTTGATTACGAAAAGGAGTGATTCCGTGAGCACGGACGGACAAGAATTGCGTCAGGAACAGACGCGGCTTGATCAGGTAATGATTGAGATCGACAATCAAATCATTACGCTTCAGCAGAATGTGACCGACATAAAAACCGATATTGTCGAAATCCGCCGGAATTTCTGGGACGATGTGACCGTCAATTTCGATGACGCACATGAAGCGGCGGAAACATACGCGAGCATGAAGCAGCAAGCGGAAGTGCTTTCAGAGCGGGAACGCACTCATCGGCACGCACAAAAGCAGCTCAAAACACTTCAGCGGCTCAAGCTCTCCCCCTATTTCGGTCGGATCGACTTGCTTGAAGATGGCGAGGTGTCGTCCGAACAGATTTACCTCGGCATCGCGTCGCTTCTCGATGACCAGGATGAGCAATTTCTTGTATACGACTGGCGTGCACCTGTCGCCAGCCTTTATTACGATTATTCGCCTGGACCGGTGGAATACGAGACGCCCGGCGGCACCATTTCCGGCAAGATGGAACTGAAACGCCAGTTTATCATCCGAGAGGGACACATTCGCAGCATGTTCGACACTGGTGTGACAATCGGCGATGAGCTGCTGCAGGAAGTGCTGGGCAAACAATCGGATTCCCAGATGAAAAGCATCGTCGCAACCATTCAGCGCGAACAAAACCGGATCATCCGCAATGAACGAAGCCGCCTGCTCATCGTGCAGGGAGCGGCAGGCAGCGGCAAAACATCAGCCGCGCTCCAACGCGTCGCTTATTTGCTGTATCGTTACCGGGATACGCTGCAAGCCGAACAAATCGTCCTTTTCTCACCCAATCCGCTGTTTAACAGCTATATCTCTACCGTGCTGCCTGAGCTGGGCGAGAAAAACATGCAGCAGACGACGTTTCATGAATATCTCGAGCATCGGCTCGGCAGTACGTTCGAGCTGGAGGACCCTTTCACCCAGCTTGAATATGTTCACACCGCCATGCACGACCCACATTACAAAACACGCGTTACTGCGATTCAATATAAAGCCTCGCTTCCGTTCATGCGGACGATCGACCGCTATCTCGAAACGCTTGGCAAAGCAAACATGCGATTTAAAGATATTCGTTTTCGTGATCGCACGCTGATTGCTGCGGACACGATCGCCCAACGGTTCTATTCGCTTGATCCGTCGCTTGCGATCCCGAACCGCATGAGGCTGCTTGCGGAATGGCTGCTTGGCGAATTGAAAGAAATTGCCCGCCGGGAACGCAATAAGCCATGGGTCGAAGATGAGCTTGAGCTTTTGGATAACGAAGATTTTCACCGTGTCTACAAACAGCTGCAAAAGAAAAAACGCATGTCCGGCGCAACGTTTGACGACTATGAAATGGAACGGAAGCTGCTTGCGGCCTCTGTCATCAACGAGCATTTTGCGCCGATCGGGACCGAGGTAAAGCGGCTTGGCTTCATTGACATGCCGGCTGTGTATCAGCAGTTGTTTACGCTTGCCAAGTCCGAACAATCCACTGTGGCTGTCGAGGCTGCACCTGTTCAATGGGATGCGATCTGTTCACACACGCTAGAAAAACTGGGCAAAGCCCAGCTCGCCTATGAGGACGCGACGCCTTATTTGTATTTGAAAGAAAGAATCGAGGGCTTTCATACCAACACCTCGGTCAGACACGTATTCATCGATGAAGCGCAAGATTATTCGCCTTTTCAGTTCGCCTTTCTCAAAAAACTGTTTCCTTACGCGAAAATGACTGTTTTGGGCGATCTGAATCAAGCGATCTATGCGCATGTGCGGGCTGATGCCAGCCTCGATCAATTTTCCACGTTCTTTGGCGCCGATGAGACAGAGACCATCATTTTGACGCGAAGCTACCGCTCTACCCGCCCGATCGTCGAGCTGACGAGAAGATTGATCGATGGAGGGGAAGCGATTGAGCCATTCAACCGGGATGGTCAAAAGCCGACGCTGACTGTAACCGCATCGCCTGAAGAACATGCGGCCAAAATCAAAGAGCGGATTTTGGCGCTGCAAAAGTCCGGTCATCGGACCATCGCGGTGATCGGCAAAACCGCGCAGGAAAGCCAAGCGGCATATGATCTCTTGGCACGCGAACTGCCGATCCGATTGATTGAGAAGGAAACCGTGTCCTTTGAGCCAGGTACGCTTGTCATCCCCGCTTATCTGGCGAAGGGAGTGGAATTCGATGCCGTGATCATCTATGACGCATCCGCTGCGCAATACAGCCGCGAGGAGGAGCGGAAGCTTTTTTACACCGCGTGCACGCGCGCCATGCATGAGCTGCATCTCTGCTCGCTGGGTCAAATAAGCCCGTTTCTTGAAGCGCTTCCGAGCGAATGTTACGTTCGCGAACAGTAACGGCAAAAAGCCGCCAGAGGCAAGGATTCCTAGCCTCTGACGGCTTTTTCGCTATGCTTGGGCACGAGTGGCGGCAGTTGCCTTTTTGCGATGAACCATAAGGAAGTAGCAGAGAATCGCGCCGACATCGGCGATTGCGATGACGACGCCCATCGGTACTGCCGTATGGCTTCCGCCGATCCCTACAAGCGGAGCGACCAGTCCGCCGAAAATAAAGGAAAGCACGCCAATGAGCGCGGATGCGCTTCCCGCATTTTTACCCTGGCTTTGCATCGACAAGGCAAAGCTTGTGGTCGATACGATCCCAACGCACGAAACGACTACAAACAGCGGCGGCAAGAAGACCGCCAGGCTGGCACCGGTCAGGATCGTAATGAGCAACGTAACACCGCCGACAGCAGCCAGCGTGAGACCGGTGACCAAGAGCTTGGTTTCGCTGATCCGGCCGGCTAACCGTCCCGTCACCTGGCCCGCAATGATGATTCCCACGCCATTGATGGCGAACATCAAGCTGAACGTCTGGGCAGATACGCCGAAATAGTCTTGCAGCACAAAGGGCGACCCGGAAATATACGCGAACATCGCGGCTGAAACAAGCCCCTGGGACAATGCATAGCCCATGAAAAGCCGGTCGCCGAGCAAGCCTTTGAACGTGCGCAGCGTATTGGTAAGACCGCCTTTGGAACGGCTGGCGGCGGGCAATGTTTCCGGCAGCCCAAACAATACGACAAAAAACATCAGCAGGCCGATCAGGCACAATACGTAAAATACGCCCTCCCACGGGGTCACCCGCAGCAGTTGGCCCCCGGCGATCGGGGCCAGAATAGGCGCTGCCCCGTTAATCAGCATCAAGAGGGAGAAAAACTTGGTCAATTCCGATCCTGAATACATGTCGCGGACAACCGCGCGTGAAATGACGATTCCGGCCGAACCGGCAGCGCCTTGAACGAACCGCAGCAAAATCAGGCTCCAAATCGACGGTGCGAATGCGCACAGCAGCGATGCAGCGGCGTAAACGATCAGTCCGATCAACAGCGGTTTCCGGCGGCCGCGCACATCGCTGATCGGCCCCGCGAACAGCTGTCCAAGCGCCAGCCCCAGCAAGCATGCCGTCAAGCTGAACTGCACGAGCGAAGCGCTGGTGTGCAGCTCGTCGGCAATCACCGGGAAAGCTGGCAAATACATATCGAGCGAAAGCGGTCCGAATGCAGACAGCGAACCCAAAATGATCGCCATCCACAGCCTGCGGGAACGGGCTGTCGCAACGGATGCGGCCTCGATTCCATCCGCAAGATTGCTCATGGTTTTTCCTCCCCTTCCTTCTCTCTATCAATGGTGTAACTATTTTAGTTACACAAAAGTTGTTTCGTCAAGTTTATTTTCCTGTCAAACGCTCCAACATTCGATAACGAATTCAATTGACAGCATCCGGGCATCCCTGTAAAATCTTCTGTGATTCATTACATATTGCTCCTATCAAAATAGAAGGAAATACGATCAAATGACATTGAAACCTATCGCTGTTTGTTTTTATCTTGCGCTCGCTTACTGGCTATCTTCCGTAAATCCCATGCTGAAAATGTTTTTCTTTCCAACCTTGGCGGCAATCGCATTCTTTTTCATGAGCCGCGTCAATCAAATGAAGGAATTGTTCACCATCAGCGCTGCTGCCATTGCCGCTTCTCTGATCGGAAGCATCTTCTTTTTCATCGATCCAGGCGTGTTTTCCTTTTTGTTTGCCAGCCTGATTACGATCTCGCTGATCCTTTATTATAAAATTACGGCTGCCCCCGTCCTTGCTGTCGCGGTCATCCCCTTCTTTGCTCACCCTACGATGATGTGGCTCTTTCCGCTCTCCCTTAGCGTAACACTCGCTGGCTTGATCGCTGTATTGTGGATGTGCCAGAAGCTGGAGACACAGTTTGGCAAACTGCTTGCATTCAGCGCCAAAAAGAATGTTGCCAACGAAGAGCTTTCCTACGATTAGGTCAAGCCTGACTTTTGGCGCAAAAACCCTTCCCATCGCACTCGCATGCATGAAAAGGGTTCTTTTTTTTGCCTTTCTTCTATTTAATACCTGCAGAAATTTCTTTCACCATTTCCGCGACCGAGATCAGTCCGCCGCCGGACAGGTACCAATAGTTCGGATCAAGGTAGACGATGCGGCCGTTTTTCGCTGCATTTGTTTTTTTGGTCAAATCGTTTTCAATCGTTTGCTTGCCGGATGGCGCGCTCTTATCGGACTTGACTGCTGCTCCGCGATCGATGACGAAGAGGTAATCCGGGTTTTTCTCTGCGATATATTCTGCCGTAACGCTTTGGCCATGCGTGGATGCCTCGATTTTTTCATCGGATTGCGCAAATCCGAGTACATCATGGATGATTCCAAAACGGGAGCCTGCGCCATACGCGCTGATCTTGCCTTCATTCGCGAGAACAACCAGCGCTTTTCCGCTTGCAGCGGCTTTATCGTGAACCGCTTTGATCTCGTCGTTGATTTTCGCCAGTTCCGCATCCACTTCTTTTTCTTTGCCGAAAATTTCGCCCAGCGTTTTCATGTTTGCTGCAAACGAGTCCATATACTTGGTCGTGTCTACGGCGAGGAAGATGGTTGGCGCGATTTTGTTCAACTCTTCATACTTGTCTTGTGCACGGCCGGAGATGAAAATGACATCCGGCTTGATCTCGTTCAATTTCTCAAAATCCGGTTCAAACAATGTACCTGCATTGACATACTTGCTGTCCTTGTACTTTTCCAGGTAGCTTGGCAAGCTGCTTTGCGGGACGCTTGTTACTTCCACGCCCAGCTTATCCAGAGAGTCGAGAACACCGTAATCGAATACAACGACTTTTTGCGGGTTCTTTTTCAGTTTGGCTTCACCCAATTTATGCTTGATCGTCAATTCTTCCGGTGCTGGTGTTGCCGCCTCTTTTGGGGCTTCTGTTTGCGCTGCCGGCGCTTGTGCGCCATTGGTGCCAGAGCCGCATGCTGCCGCGATGATTGCCATAGCAACCATTACGATGAATAGGAGCATTTTTTTATTCACTTTGATTCACCTCAATAAAAGTATTGTTGTTGTAAAATTAGCGGAACAGCCTGCTAGCCGGCTACTCTGCTAACTTCAACCAGGCTTGCATGACGCTTTACGAAAAGTAGACGCAAATCTTTTTTTCGTCGATCTCCTCGATCTGGATGTCCATATCGTAGACCTCTTTCAAAACCGGAGAAGCGATGATCTCTTCTGTCGGCCCTTCCTGCACGATCTTGCCGTCTTTGAGCGCGACGATATAGTCGGAATAGCAAGAGGCGAAATTGATGTCGTGAATCACGATGACGATCGTTTTGCCCAGCTCATCGACCAGACGGCGCAGCACCTTCATGATTTGCACCGAGTGCTTCATGTCGAGATTGTTCAACGGTTCGTCGAGCAGGATATATTCCGTATCCTGGGCCATGACCATCGCAATGTACGCGCGCTGCCTTTGCCCGCCGCTCAATTCGTCCAAATACTTGTGCTGAATGTCTTCCAGCTCTATGTAGCGGATCGCAGCGTCGACATAGCGCGTATCCTCTTTCGTCAGCTTGCCTTGCGAATACGGGAAGCGGCCGAAGCGCACAAGCTCACGGATGGTAAGACGGAGCGTGATGTGGTTGGACTGCTTCAGGATGGAAATCTTTTTGGCCAGCTCGCTGCTTTTGCACGCGGAGATTTCCTGGCCTTCCAAGCGAATGCTGCCGCTGTCTTTTGTGATCAGACGGCTGATCATGGAGAGCAGCGTGCTTTTCCCCGCACCGTTTGGCCCGATGAAGGACGTAATTTTGCCCTTGGCGATCGTGAGCGACACATCTTCGATCACATATTTGCTGCCGTATTTTTTGGAAACATGTTTGACCTCTACCATGATTGATTCTCCTTTAACAAAAGGTAGATAAAGTAAACACCGCCTACAAAATTGACAATGACGCTCAGCGTTGTTGCGAAGGTGAACACTCTTTCGACAATCAGCTGCCCTCCAACCAAAGCGATGATGCTGACCAGGATGGAACAGAGAATCAAAGCGTTGTGCCGATACGTTTTCAGGAGTTGATGCGCAACGTTGGCGACCAGCAGCCCCAGGAATGTGATCGGGCCGACAAGCGCCGTCGCGATCGAAACAAGGATGGTGATGACGATCAAGAGCCGCTTGACGACATGGTCATAATTGACCCCCAAATTGACAGCCTGCTCCCGACCGAGCGCCAGCACATCGAGATATTTGGCATACCGCATGAAGTAAAGCGTGGTGCCCAGCATACCGACTGCGGCAATCGCCAAAATGTTGGTATTGATGTTATTGAAGCTGGCGAACATCTTGCCTTGCAGCGAACTGAACTCGTTGGGGTCGATCAGCACCTCCATAAAGGTCGCCATGCTCTGAAACAAGGTCCCCATAATCAAGCCGATCAACAGCAGGAAGTAAATGTTTTGCCCTTCTCGCCGGAACAAAATTTTGAACAAAAGTCCTGAAAACAGCACCATCAGCGCAACCGACAAAATGAAATTAAGGTGGCTGTTGTACATCGTGATGCTGGCCGAACCAAAGACAAAGATGACAAACGTCTGGAAAAAGAGATAGAGCGAATCCAGCCCGATGATGCTCGGGGTCAAAATCCGGTTGTTCGTAATGGTTTGAAACACCATGGTGGAAAAGGCGATGGCACCGCCGGTAAGAATCATCGCCACTATTTTCTTCGTCCGCCGCGGCAGCACATAGTCCCAGTTTCCGTTTGCATTGATCAACAGGAAGGTCGCGATCAAAGCCACGGCAATGCCGACAAGAATCCAAATCTTCGTTTTCATCACGCATATGCCTTTCTTTTCATGAGTAAGAAAATGAAAATGCCGCTTCCGATGACGCCGACGGTCAGACCGATCGGGACCTCGTATGGATAAATGATGATGCGGCCCAGTATGTCGCAAAAGAGGACGAAGATAGCTCCCAGCAATGCGGTATGTGAAAGGGTTTTTTTCAGGTTATCGCCTTGGTACAGCGTGACGATGTTCGGAATGATCAGCCCGAGGAACGGGATCGTCCCTACGGTTAAAATGACGACAGAAGAGACGAGCGCGACCAGCACAAGGCCGATATTGACGACAAGCTTGTAGTTCAGCCCCAAATTGACCGAAAACTCCTCTCCCATCCCGGCCACCGTAAACCGATCGGCATACAGATACGAAATGACCAGCAGCGGGATGCTGATATACAGCAGCTCATAGCGCCCCTTGAGAATCATGGAAAAATCGCCCTGCAGCCAGGAAGACATGTTTTGAATCAGGTCATACTTGTAAGCAAAAAAAGTGGTGATGGAACCGACGACATTCCCATACATCAGCCCGACCAGCGGAATGAAAATCGTGTCTTTGAACTTGATGCGATCGAGGATTTTCATAAATACGAATGTTCCCAACAGCGCGAAAATAAAGGCGACGGTAATTTTTTGGATCGTCGTCGCGCTGGTGAAAAGCAGCATGGCGATCAAGATCCCGAAGCGGGCCGAATCCATCGTTCCGGCTGTCGTCGGAGAAACGAATTTGTTCCGGGTCAGCTGCTGCATGATCAATCCGATCACGCTCATGCTCACTCCGGCAATCACGATGCTGATCAATCGCGGAATTCTACTGATCCACAAAACCTGTGTCTTATCCTCACTCAAATTGAACAAATCGAGCGGGGATATGTCCTTCACACCGATAAACAGCGAAATCAGAGATAAAAGAATCAGGAGCGGAACCAAATATCTTGTTTTCATAGCTCTTCCTTACTTCTCCTCATCCAGAGGAATGAATTTCTATTCGGTAATGATTCTCATTATCATATAAACCGACAGTTATGATTATAATCATGTCGTCCGGAATAATCAATAATCATTTGTGTCGTTACCTGTATGTCTGGCAAGTTCGCCCGGATGATTGTTCGTTCGATGAATACGGGGGTAAAAAAAACCATTGGACGATAGGAGCCCAATGGTTTTTTCGCTGTTATGAATGGGACACCGGCAGTCGCGGCACTTCCTTCAGCGGCTGTCCCTGTTTATAGTAAAGCGATGGATTCAAGATGATGAAGAAGATGTGCACGTTGGCAAAACCATGCTCCTCAAGCAGCTGGTTCATCATGGCAGCGATCGCATCGTGTACTTGCTGCTCGCGTTGAAACATGAAAATTTCCAGCGAGAGCGGCGTCTTATTGATCGCCTCCACCTGTAAAAGCTCAAGCTTGACGATCTCCTCCGGAATGTTGGCGATCGCCGCAAAGCGTTCGATCATTTGCGGAGCCACAGCCGTGAGCCTTTCTTTGTCAAAGCCTTTAAAACGTAAAAACGGCATGTTAATTCCTTCTTTGCTGTATAATTGTCATGCTATCTATTTTGATACCTTTAATTAAAAATCATTTTACTGAAGGAAGCCAGTTAAAATTTTTTACAGCTGCACTTCGTGACATCCTGAACGAAAAAAGCCGATGCCGCAATCAACGACATCAGCTTGTCTGTTCTGTTTTTGCATGGGCAAAGAGCAGTTCCTCCACCTCTGCTGCCGGAAGCGGTCGGCTGAAATAGTAGCCTTGGATTTCTTTGCAGTCATTGCTCATCAAAATGTCGAGCTGGTCCTGCGTTTCGATCCCTTCGGCGATCACATCCAGCTGTAAATGATTGGCCATGGAAATGATCGTCGCCACGATTGCCTGGTCATGCTTGTTCATCGTTATGTCCGTGATGAAGGAGCGATCGATTTTGAGCTTGTGGATCGGGAACTTACGCAAATATCCAAGCGAGCTATACCCGGTTCCGAAATCATCCAGGCTGAATCGGACCCCGTATTCCGCCAGCTCTTGCAAAATGGTGGTCGATACCGTCGCATCCATCATCATGCTTTCGGTGATTTCCAAGTTGAGATATTCCGGTTTCAAGCCCGTTTCCTCAAGAATCTGGCGGATATATTTCGGCAGGTTCAAATGGTGGAACTGTTGTGACGACAAGTTGACGGAGACAGGAATAAGCGGCCCTCCGGCATCGTGCCATTTGCGCATTTGGCTGCATGCTTCGCGAAGCACCCACGATCCAATCTCGAAAATGATGCCGGCTTCCTCCGCAATCGGAATGAAGACGCCAGGCTGGATTTCGCCTTTTGTCGGGTGGTTCCACCGGACCAAAGCCTCTACCCCCGTGATCCGATTATGTACCGTGCTGATTTGCGGCTGATAGTGAATATGCAGCTGGTTGCGCTCAATGGCTTTGCGCAAATCGTCTTCAAGCTCGATCTTTTCGCGAAGGAACACATCAAGCTCATCCGAATAAAACTCGTAATCGTTCTTGCCTCTTTTCTTCACTTCATACATGGCGGTATCTGCGTTTTTCAGCAATTCGCCGGCATCGGTGCCATGCTCGGGATAGATCGCGATCCCGATGCTGGCCGTCACGTAAAAGTCATTGTCCTTCAGATGATAGGGAACCTGGATGGACGCGATGATCCGCTTCGCCAACACGGCCGCATCACGCTCCACCTCATCATGAAAGCAAAGAAATGTGAACTCATCTCCCCCCATTCGGGCGAGAATCGCTTGATGGTCCTTCATGCTGGCCTGCATCCGCTCGCTGACCATCTGCAGAAACAAATCACCGTACGCATGCCCCAATGAGTCGTTGATCATCTTGAACCGATCGATGTCAACGACCATCACCGCGAATGGCGCTCGCTGCTTCCGGTTCTGTTCGATCGCTTCCTCGATCAGACTATTGAACTTGCGGCGGTTCGGCAATCCCGTCAGCTCATCATGATAAGCCAAATGCTGAATCGATTCTTTGATTCGCTTCTCTTCGGTGATGTCTTTGGCAATGATATGGTACCCTGCGACTTTCCCATCGATACGCACAGGGATTTGCGTGACGGCCAATGCAAGCGGATCGCCGTTTTGATGCAGGATGCTCGTTTCGCGCCTGCTTGGCGTATCTTCCGGCATTGTTTCCCCTGCCATCACCTGGTCGAGGCCGATGCGGGAAATATGCTGGCCAACGTAAGCTTTCTTTTGAAGACCTGTGATGCGCGACATGGCCGGATTGAAGCTCAAGATGCGTCCTTTTGTGTCGATTGAAATGATCCCGTCTTCATTGTTTTCATAGAGCGAACGGTACCATCTCGCATTTTCACGAATAACCAGATCCTTTTGCGACAGTCGTTTGTTGATCACGACACCGAGCATCGTTAAACCGAGCATGAACAGCGTGCTCGCCGCGATGATAACGGCGAGAATCCCCGGCTTAATGCCGTTCTGCGCCGTCAGCTCGGCTCCCGTGCTCGGCTGAAATTCCGCAGCGGCCATGCCTGTGTAGTGCATGCCTGCAATCGCCGCACCCATGATCATCCCGCTGATCAGCTTGGACAATGCGACGTGGCGCGCCTGATCCTTGCGAAAATAAAACAACAGCCAAAGTGCGGCAAGCGACGCCGTCGCTGCAATCGCGACCGACAATCCTACCAACACCGGCTTATAGTGAATATCGACGCTCATTGCGGCCATTCCAACATAGTGCATCCCCACGATTCCAGCCGCCATCAGAAGTCCGCCAATGATCAGCTGCATTCGTTTCAGCTCGTTGCGTCCGACGACGATGAGCGCGATGAATGAAACACAAATCGCCAGCAATACCGATACGATAACCATTTTGCTGTCATAGGAAATCCTCAGGGGAAGAGAAAAGGCGAGCATGCCGACGAAATGCATGGACCAGATCCCGATCCCCATCGACAGCGCACCGCAGATCAACCAAAGCAAGCGTTCCCTTCCGGCAGAAGTGCTGATTCTGCCCGCCAAATCCAGAGCAGAGTAAGAAGCCGTAACCGCAATCACGTACGATAAGGTGATCAACAGCCAGTTGTATGTACCATGAAGATGTTCTTCCATCATGATCCCTCCTTTCCTCGCTTTCTCCACGTGCATATGCAACAATCGACATCGTGTGGTTGCAAGCGATCCTGCCCTCACAACGTCGATGAACAATTTTTGTCCTCGAAAATATATGCTACATCAGTGAAGAGAAGACAACAAGCGGTATAGACGCTTTTCCCCTGCAAATGGTACGTTTTTCGCAATGAAAGTGGCTCCTCTTGCAAGCACTTGTATGGTATGATGATTGCCGTGCCTGGCCTGCACATCTGTTCAGCGGGCAGGGATTGCTAGAATCATGACAATTCTACAATTTTTGCCAATTTGTATCCGATCATGTAACGTTATTCTTACAAAAATCGTCATTACTACGATACACTATTCTTTTGATTAGGAGAGACTTATGGGGGCTACATCAAACTCAGTAGAAGTAAAAGTAAAGTCACCTGCGCAAAACGTAGTTTTTTTATTGATTCGCCAACTCCGTCCGCATCAATGGACGAAAAACTTGCTCGTTTTCGCTGCCTTGCTCTTTTCGCTGAACAAGGTGAGCGTTCACGTCGTCGGCAAGTCCGTCATCGCCTTCTTCCTGTTTTGCTTCGTTTCGGGCTGTGTCTACATATTAAATGACTTCGCCGACATCAAAAATGACCGGAACCATCCGGAGAAACGACACCGGCCGATGGCGTCTGGCGCGCTGAATCCTGCGCTTGCGATTGCATTTGGCGCATTTCTTTTGATCGGTTCGCTGCTGGCCGCATTTTATTTTGACCGGCTTTTCGGGGCTGTACTGGCATTCTATTTCGTGCTCAATGTCGCTTATTCGTTCAAGCTGAAGCACGTTGTAATCCTGGATGTCATGATCATTTCCGCTGGCTTCGTGCTCCGCGCAATTGGCGGCAGCCTGATGATCGGCACCCCGTTCACGCCTTGGTTTTTGCTCTGCACCATGCTGCTCGCGCTGTTTTTGGCAATCAGCAAACGGCGGCATGAACTGCATCTTTTGCAGACAGAAAAAGGGGCTCACCGCAAAGTGCTGGAGAGCTATTCGCCCGAATTGTTGAATCAATTGAATACGATTGTCACATCGGCCACCATCATCAGCTACTCGTTGTTCACCTTTACCTCGGGCCGGACGGTCCAATTGATGTGGACGATCCCGTTTGTCATCTTTGGCATTTTCCGCTACCTCTACCTGATTACGATCACCAACAAGGGAGGCAGCCCCGAAAAGGTATTGCTGGAGGACAAGCCCATTTTCGTGACGATCATGCTGTACGTCATCGCCGTGGCCGGCATCATTCACTTTTTTGAATAACAGCACAGAAGGTTGTGGATTCCGTTATGCCATCACTGCTTCTCATCCTCATTTCCGTCATACTCAGCGCATCGGGGCAAGTCGCCATGAAAATGGGGGCTTCTTCGCTTTCCGGGAAAAATGACATGCTGCTAATGAAATTCGTGCACTACCTGACCAACCTCCCGATCATGGTTGGGCTGGCCTTGTACGGCATTTCCGCATTTGTCTGGATCGCTGCCATCGAAAAAGTACAGCTATCCTACGCTTACCCGATGGCTGCTCTGGGATATGTCTTGGTCGCTGCGATGTCGGTGTGGTTTTTCCATGAGCCGATGTCACCGATGCGCATTGCCGGCCTGGCGATCATCGTTGTCGGCGTTGTTGTGATTTCGCAGTCCTAGCATCAAATCGAAGGAGTTTTTTTCATGCTATATGTGTTGGCGCCGTTTATCGGCTGGCTCGTTTCGGGCACGACCAAATTTATCATCAACTATCTGCGTTTCGGAAAAGAAGCGCGTCATCGTGTGGGAAACGGCGGTTTTCCCAGCACCCATACGACCGTAATGGTGACGACCATCTGTCTGATCGGCCTGCAAGAAGGCTTTACGCATCCTGTATTCGGACTGGGTGTGGCGGTGACGTTCATCATCATCATCGATGCAACCGGCTTGCGCAGAGCGGTTGGGAGACACGCTGCGCTGCTGAATCAATTGGCAAAGGAACACCCGGAAGCGGCGGGAAGCAAACCGTTGCGGGAAAGCATGGGGCATACGAAATGGGAGATCGTCGGAGGAATTGTGCTTGGCGTATTGCTCGCCTTCGTACTGCACACCCTCGCCAAGCTTGTCCCAGGGCTGCTGGGATAGCGGGAGGGAGTGACTGCGATGAAAAACCGTACTGCCACCTATACCTTGCTGCTCGGAATCACCCTGCTGCTGTTCATGGCGGCCATCGTCACCTCGACCTCCGTCTTGTTCCTGTTCGGTGTCCCGGTGTCGGCATTCAGCTTCTGGCTATCGGCAACTGCAGCACTCATTTGCCTAGTGGGAGCCATTTATACATTTGTTCCCGTTTTCCGGGGGCGCTGGATGGTGTGGACTCTGGCTGGTCTGCTGGTAATCGCAGGCTTGTGCTGGTATGTCAGCGCCACAACCTACGACCTGTCGTTTGACGGCCAAACGTATCACCAGGAGGCCATCATGCTGTTGGCCCAAGGCTGGAACCCCGTTGTCGATCCGCCCTTGTTGGCACCGAGCCAGGAAGAGATCGCGAAAATGGACGGAAAAGAAATTTTGACGGCTTTCTATCTGTGGATTAACCATTACGCCAAAGGGCCGTGGCTGCTGGATGCGGTCATGTACAAGGTGACGAATCAGATCGAGCTGGGCAAAATGTTCAACCTGCTGCTTCTGTTCTCCTCATTTTTGCTCAGTGTGGCTGCGATGCTTGCCGCCTATCCGGAAAAAAAGACGCGGGCCGTGCTGATTTCGCTGCTGCTCGCCTGCAATCCGGTCGTGATTTGTCAGGCGACATCGTATTATATCGATGGTCAGCTCGGGTCGCTCATCTTGATCATTTGCGCTCTCGGCGTTCTTTTGTTCAAGCGTTATCACGGCTGGGTGCTGGCCGCATTGTGCGCAGCGCTGATGCTGCTGGCCGAGGTCAAATTCACGGCACTGGTCTATGCGGTGCTGCTTGGAGGAGGCATCTTTCTCCTGTTCCTCTTCTACGACAAACAGAGGCGCTGGAAAAGGCTGCTGGCCGCTTTCGCCGCCAGCTTTGTGCTCGCCGTCGCGGTAGTGGGCTACAATCCGTACGTGACCAACACGCTGACGAAGGGCCATCCCTTTTATCCGCTGGCAGGGCCGCATGCCGTCGACATTATGACCTACAACAGCCCGCATGATTTCAGGGGAAAAAGCAGCATCGAAAAACTCGCGATTTCTTTGTTCGCCAAATCGGAAAACATCGCGGGAAAAGACGAAACCTCCTTGAAATTGCCTTTTACCCTCACATCTGCGGAGTTAAAAGTATTCAATGCGCCTGATGTGCGCGTTGCCGGATTCGGACCGCTGTTTGGCGGAGCGCTCCTGCTTCTTCTGGTCGTACTCGTCACGGTGCTCGCCGGAGACAGGCGCAAGGCAGCACCGGTGCTGTTGATCAGCGGCATTCTCTTGGCGAGCGTACTCGTCAATCCGGAATCGTGGTGGGCGCGCTATGTGCCGCAGCTTTGGATAATCCCTGTGCTGATCGCGATTGCCGGACTGGAATCGCGAAGCGTTTTTTCCCGGAATGCGAGCCGGATGCTGCTTGGCGTACTGCTGATCAACATGGTGATGGTCAATAGCTCCCATATCTCCGACCAGTCCTGGGTCAATGAGGCAGCCAAACAGCAGCTTGCCGACATCAAAGCCAGCAAGAAAACCGTGCTCATCGATTTCCATCATTTCAACTCCAACAGGCTTCGCTTGCAAGAGGCGGGCATCCCCTTTGTGGAAGGAAAAATCGATGACAAGGATACAAATGCCAAAGGGCTTGTCGCTTCCCGCGCACGGTATGTATTGAAGTAAACCAAACACAAAAAAACCCGGACAGACCATAACGGTCAGCCGGGTTTTTCAATCGTATTAGTGAACCAGCGAGAACAAGCCGTTGATGTGAGTCAGGTAACGGATATGGCTCGCTTCTTTCATCAAAGAAGCAGGCATGCCTTTCAGGCGAGTTTGGCTCGCACCGAGAGTCGCGATACCATCTTTGCGGCCCAAGCTAGCCAGTGTTCCGGAGAATACCGGGTTGAATTCTTCCATCGGTGCACCTTTGAACGAAGCGAAGATGTTGTATCCGATAGTTTCACCCATTTGCCATGCCAGCTGTGCTGTAGGAGGATAAGGACGCTCTTGGCCTGTTGGGAAAACAACAGCGCTGTCGCCAGCTACGAACACATCAGGGTGGGACGTGGATTGCAGGAATGCGTTAACGGTTGCACGGCCACGGTTGCACTCGATGCCGGAAGCGCCAACCAAAGCATTTCCTTGCACGCCGCCAGTCCATACGAGCGTGCTCGTTTCGATGGAGCTTCCATCTTTCAAGGATACGGATTTTTCCTTCATTTCGGTGATCGCAACGCCGGTCAGGAACGTAACGCCGCGTTTTTCCAAGCTGGTTTTCGCACGCTCAACCAGTTCAGGGTTGAAGCCAGCCAGAATGGAAGGACCTGCTTCAACACAGTAGAGGGAGATTTCTTTGAAATCTACTCCTTTGTTGCGGCACAAGGTTGGCAGCATGTCAGCGAATTCGCCAACCAGCTCGATCCCGGTCAATCCGCCGCCGCCGACAACGATTGTAGCGTCCGCTTTGTTTTTGGTTTTGCTGTACGCCTCGATGCGCTCTTCCACATGGCGGCGAACTTTGTTTGCATCGTTGACCGATTTGAGCGTGAAGCTGTGCTCTTGCAGACCTGGGATTCCGAAGAAAGCCGTTTCACTTCCAAGCGCCATAACGAGCACATCGTAGCTCAGCGTTTCGCCGCTTGCCAATGTCACGCGTTTGTCCTCTGGCTTGATCGCCTCAACCGTGTCGATTACGAGATTAACGTCTTTGCCTTTCAGCAGCTTGTCCAAAGACAGCGCTACGTTGTTCTCTTTCAGGTTGCCTACAGCCAAACGATGCAGCTCGGTAATGATTTGGTGAGTTGGGAAACGGTTCACCACTGTGATAGTAGCTTCTTCAGCAGACAGATGTTTTCTCGCTGTTAATGCGGTCAACAAACCGCCATATCCGCCGCCCAAGATCAATACTTGCTTTGACATACGAATCCTCCATCCTTATTTCATCAGCGTTGTTGTAAGATCGCTTCTCTTATTTTTGTTTGTTTTTCTCGCCCAATACTTCAAGGAATGCTTGTGCGAAGTGCAGTGTTTTTTGCACTTGAGGGTCTTTCAGCATTTTCAGGATGCCGAACAGGCCCACGGTCGTTGTCGCTTCTTGAGAGCGCTCATTCGCTTCCAAAGCGGCTGCCGCGATTCCCATCGCTTTTTCCTGGATCGGTTTCACGAACTCCTCCACGCCGCCTTTCAAATCTTCAACGAATACTTTGTCGGTAGCCAGACCGTGTACAATATCGTACGTTTTGGTGAGCATGGTCACCATTTCTGCCAGCTTGGGAAGGTTGTCAACCAAGACAGTCAAGGATTCCTGTACTTCAGGTTTCATCAGTTGATCAAGTACATCCACACGTGCAACTGTCTCTTCTTTGGTAACTACTGCTTGTTCAGACATAACTTAACTCCTTTACGTTGTGATAAAGTCTGATGCTGTGCGTCTTATTTCGAAAACTTGGCTCCGCCAAGCTTTTTGCGGGGCCTTAGTTGTACGAATTCCGGATAAGGATTTTATGAAATTCTTATCTGTACAATCGAAAAGGCCGCAGACTTTGTTACAAAATTCACAAAGTCTCCTACAATACGACTTACTATTTCAATACTATTATATATCATCTCCAGCACAAACAGTATAGAAAACAATTTTTTAATGGAATTGATTTTTTGCCATTTTTTTCAAACAGAGCTTTCCCACGTTACAAAGAGGAAAAGCTCCGGATGGCATCGCTTATTTCTCGGTGAGCTTCGCTACAATATCGTCCAGCTGCGCTTCCAGCGAGATCGGATCATTGTATAAAGAACCTTTTCGGTCAATCGCGAAAACCTTGTTGTTTTTCACTGCCGGCAATGCCTTCCACACTTTGGTGTCATAGACGGCGCCGGGATCAGCATCGTCGCCTGACCAGGCGCTGGTGAAAATATAATCGCCGGCAAAATCAGGCAGCGTCTCCAGCGACACATTGGCCCAGCCTGTCCCGCTATCGATCGTCTCCTTCTGGACCGCCTTCGGCGCTTTCAGGTGGAATTCGCCGTAAATGATCTCTCCGCCCCGCGCGTATTTGTCACCGAACGCATAAATGCCTTTTGCATAAGGCTGGAGAATCGAAACCGTCTTGTCCCCCACCGCCGCTTCCACCTTCGGCTTGAGCGCAGCGATTTTTTTCTCCCAGCCGCTGATCCATGCCTCCGCCTGCGCTTCCCGTCCGGTCATTTTGCCGAATTCGCGCAGCTGGTCTTTGTAATTGAGCTTTCCATACTCAATCGCTACGGTCGGTGCGATTTTTTCCAATTGGTCGAGATTTTCCGTTCCTGTGAAAGCAATGATCAGATCCGGCTTCAACTCGAGAATCTTTTCGATCGATGTCCCTTCTCCGATGTTCTCCATCCCGTCGGTCTTCCCTTTGAAATACGGGTTTTCCAGTGCCCCCTGGGTTGTTCCGATCGGCTGTATTCCGAGCGCCATGAAATCACCTGTGTAACTGTCGGCGATCACGACCACGCGCTTCGGATCTTTCGGAACCTTGACCTCGCCGTTTGCCGCTTTGTAGGTGATAAATGCCGGTTCCGCTGATGGCTGCGCAGTGCTGCTCCCGGCTGAATGGCCGCATGCCGCCAAAACGCAGAGAAGTGCCATCATCAATGCAGGGGCACCGATTTTTGCAAATCGAAACATAGTCAATCCAGCTCCTTTTATAAAGATAATGATTATCATTATCAATATAATACACAGTGAAACGCTTGACGACAACCCAAATAAAAAGATCATCCGAACGAGGAACGGATGATCTTTTTCGCCTGACCTAATATCTTCAGTTTTTCTTTTCATATGGCTTTTCCTGATAAAAAAAGTTCGGCGTCTCGATGCGATCTTCGTACGCACTGTGGAAAATATGGGTGGCCGCCGGGGAAATCGGCGGGATGAGCCAGGTCCAATCGCCTGTGATCCCGCGACCGTGACGCTGCTCGCGCTCCTCGAACCGTTGGAACTGCTGGCTTGCGGTGTGGTGATCGACGATCATGACGCCGCGCTCCTTAAAAGAGTGCAGCACCGCTACGTTCAGCTCAATCAGCGCCTTGTCCTTCCAAAGCGTGGCTTCGCGGCTTCGATCCAGCCCCATGATGTCGGCTACTCTGGGCAGCATGTTGTAGCGGTCCGCATCGGCGAGATTGCGCGCACCGATTTCCGTCCCCATGTACCAGCCGTTAAACGGAGCTGCCGTGTAATCGATTCCCCCAATCTCCAGCCTCATGCCGGAGACGACCGGAAGCCCGTACCATTGCAGCTGCAAATCGGCGAAAGCAGGGATTTCCGGATGTGTCAGCGGCACTTCCACCACGATGTCCCGCGGGATCTCGAAAAACTGCGGCGGTCTGTTGCCCATCTGCAGCACGAGCGGTAGGATGTCAAAATGCGTCCCTGCCCCCTGCCACCCCAGCTGCTGGCAGTAAGCTGTGAGTGGGACCGAAATGGGATCGCCGATGATTCCGTCCTCTGTCTCATACCCTGCGTACCGGATCAGCTGGTCATTCCAGATCCGTATTTGCGTTTCCTCCGTGACGTGCGGGCGGAAAACCGTAATGGTCGGGCGTATGATACCGCCGTTGGTAGCGAATGCGATATGGCGAAATAACGCCTGCGCCATCTCTTCCTCCGTCTTGCATTCTCTCGCATCCAGAACCTGCAAGGATTCCCAAAATAGCCGGCCAATGCAGCGGTTGCTGTTGCGCCATGCCATTTTTGCCCCATGCTGGAGTTCTTCGCTCGTATGCTCGTAGTAGCCGCGTTCAGCCACCGCTTCGCGTATTTCTTGCAGTCGTGCTGCCATCACTTCGTCTGTTTTGCCCAGCTCTTTATAGCATGCCTGAATGAAGCGTTCAGCTGCCTCGATCCGTTGTTTTCGTTCCATTCTGCCTCTACTCCTGCCACTCATCGTTAGACACATTATATAGAAAGCAAGCGGCTGATCCAAACGAGCTTTGTGGCGGTTTTGCAAAAGATTGAAGCACAAGAGCGCGTCGGCCCCGAAACATCCGGTTCCCACGCGCTCCTTCTCGGTGTACTGCTATGCCTTTACTTCCAGTAAAAAGACAGACAAAAACTTGCGCACGCTGATGCGGCACTTCGTCGTTTTTTCCCCCGCCTCCAGCTCCTGCATGCGCTGGCGCACTTCCTGGAAATCAAACAGGCGCGGCGCGAAATGCTCAAAGGTTGGGTTCGCATAATCGGTCAAGCCAAGCGATGACAAGTGGTTAAACGCCTGCAGCACCATCCGGCGGATGCGCTGTTCCATCGCCCGGACTTCTTTTCCAGCTGCCTGAACGTCCAATCCTCCATGAAGCTTATGTAAAATTTGTGCATACACTTCCTTCAGCTGGAGATCGCGCAGCAGTTCGCTGCGTTCCTCCTGTGTAAGCCATTGGACAAGCAACAGCAGATCAGGCGCCCCCGCCTCGCCTGCAATCCCCAGCTGGAGCATCAGCTGGCGGGCCTTTTGCTCCAGATTCGTCTGCTCATACGCCCCGATGCCATAGGTGGGCGTTTTCGCGAAGCCGTGACTGGCTTGGTCCATCACCTTCACGTCCAAAATTTGCAGCGATTTGCGGATCGATTGAAGCGACGCTTCCAGCGACAGATGGTCGGCTACCCGCTTGAGAACGGACAGTACCTCCAGCCGGTTGATCGGCTTTTGAATGAACGTATCGATTCCTTGCGAATACGCTTCACCGATCATCTCTTTGTTTTCCACCTGTGACACCATGATGAAACGGCCGCCAAATCCTTCGCCCTTCAGCTTTTTGATCGTTTGAATCCCGTCCATACCAGGCATCAAGAGATCGATCAGGATGACATCGACCCCGAACAGCTGGTCGATCGAGACACTGATGCCGTCGCTCGCTTGTCCGACGATTTCGCCCAAACCGCTTTCATTGATGATGCGCTCCAGCATTCTGCGCACAACCGCATCGTCTTCGATCAGGAAGAAACGAATCATAGCACACTCTCCTTCCGCAACAGTTGATCCGTAGGTATGGTTACCTCGAAATGAGTCAATTGCTTGTGGTCGTTCACAATGCTCAAGTTGCCCTGCAGGCTATGGACAATGCCCCGCGCATGCGTAAGTCCGATTCCCGTCGAGGCATTGCCGGCCTGATCGTATTTGGTGGTGTAGCCTGGTTCGAATACCCATTCCCGCTCTTCACGCGGAATTCCCGGTCCATTATCCAGCACGTGAAACACGATGTCCCGCTGCCTCAGCTCGACGGCCAGCTCAATCCAGCCCGCCGACGGAATCGCCTCGACCGCATTGGCCACCAGATTGTTCAGCACCGACAACAGCTCATAGATTTGGCTGGTTGACAAGTCCACTTCGCACGTCATCATGAACTGAATCCGCTTCCCGATCATTTCGGCATATTTTTGATTGGCCCTGATCACGAGCTGGCACAAATCGGTAATCGCAAGCCTTGAATCCAGCCCTTCCTGGTTGATGATTTTCGACAAACCGGCCAGCATGCGCTGCGAATCCTTCTTCACTTCATGCACATGCTCTGCAATTTGAAGCGCCTTGTAAGATTCAGTATTTTCTGACATGAGCAAACGGGTATACAATTGATAGCTTTCTCGGGTGATTTCTTCAAGATGGGACATCGATTTTCGCAAATAAAACGCTTCCCCGTACAGCTCCGTGTTGATCATCCGCAGCTTCTCCAGTTCCTGCTGCCGCACCTCGCCGACAGCCCGGACCTGGCGAATCATAAAGTTATTATAAAGGCCAACAGCAAAAAAACTGCGGAGAGCCCCGAAAAAGAGAAGCATCAAAATGCTTTGCAACGTCATGTCGGGAAAATCGCCGAACAGCTGGCGGACGAACAGCTCAACCATGTTGGAGGCGAAATCGACGGTGGCTCCGATCAGCCCTACTCCAAGCGGGAACTCCAGATATTGCCGCGCCCGGCTCAAATGGATCAGCAGGGAAAAGCTGAAATAGTAAAAGGCGGACGGCAAATGGGCCTGCAAGCTGTCAAGCAGGGCGGTATGGCTGATCATCATGTCCAACCCAACCCGAAAGCCGCAAATAAACGTCCCCGTCAAAAAACCGGTCAGCAAAACGGGCAGCGATTGAAACCATAGCAGCCCAAAAAAGAATGCGGCAATCCCCAGGGAAAAACGAAAGGAACCCCCGAACGGGTTCACTTTCATCTCACCAAAAAAGGCAGTAGCCAGCATGATGATCACAAGCATAAACAGGCGATCGCGCATAGATACCCCTTTCCCAAAATGAAAGATCTCCCATTCCTATATTACTAGGAAATGGAGATCTGCAAAACCGGAATGATTATACATGTTTGTTTTCCAGACGCTTTGAGAATACAGACAGCGCATAGTTTACGACAAAATACATGACCGCCACTATCAAAAAGGTCGGAATGACATAATTGACATTGCGTCCATTCAAAATTTGCGCGTGGTTCATCAGCTCAGGCAGCGCAATGACGACGGCCAGCGACGTATCTTTGAGCAGCGAGATAAACTGGCTGACGATCGGCGGCACCATGCGGCGCAAGGCTTGCGGCAGCACGATGTGCCAAAGCGTCTGGCTATAGGTAAGACCGGAGGAGCGCGCAGCCTCCAACTGGCCTTTCTCTACGGAATTCAAGCCGCTGCGGACGATTTCCGACAGCATCGCCGATTCAAAAATGACCAGCGCCAAAATCGCTGCGTAAAACTTCTCCAGCTTGAGTCCCACTTCTGGAAGCGCAAAGTAGGTGAAAAAGATGATCAGCAGAAGCGGCAAGTTGCGGACAAGCTCAACGATGACCGCGAGAATGCGCGAGACGACCGGGATTTTCGCGTAACGAAGCGTCCCTACGATGATGCCGATCGCAAAGCTGAACACGATGGACAAGAAAGCCACTTCCAGTGTAACCAGAAAGCCTTCCAGCAAAAAGGTCAGATGTGAGGGAGCGTATGCGCCGATAAAATCCATGGTTTTCCCTCCCTTTTATCGGCTTCTCGCCAGTCGCCGTTCGAAATACCCGACGATCATGCTGAGCGGAAGCGTCAAGATCAGATAAAAAATACCGACAAAGATGTACACATCAAAGGTGACAAACGTATCTGCGGAAATCAGATCGCCGAAATACATCAGGTCGAGGCCGGCGATCACGCCCAGCACGGATGAGTTTTTCACCAGATTGATAAACTGGTTGCCCATCGGCGGAATGACGATTTTCATCGCTTGCGGCAAAACGATCAGGCGCATGGTTTGCCCATAAGTCAGCCCCGAGGAGCGGGCCGCTTCGGTCTGCCCTTTGGGCACAGCCTGAATGCCGGCACGGATCGTCTCCGCAATGAAAGCCGCTGTGTAAACCGTCAGACCAAGCGTACCGGCAACGAACGGTTCAAGCCGGATACCGATGGCGGGAAGCCCGACAAAGAAAAAGAAGACGACGAGAATCAACGGAATATTGCGGATGAATTCAACATACACGGTTCCCACCCATTGCAAAGGGCGCAGCGGGGCGATCCGGAAAATGGCCATGATGGTCCCCAGCAAGAAACTGCCCACGAGCGAAAGCAAACTGGCTTTCAGCGTATTCCCAAAGCCTTGGAGGAAATAGTCCCAGTGATCGAAAAGGATGGAAAAATCAAGCATCTGCGTTGCGAATCCCCCTGTCTATGTATGGAAATGAGCGGATGAGCGGTAGGGAGACCGCTCATCCTGGGCAACTCATCTGAATCGGTTATTTCTTTGGCTTTTCGCCAATCCATTTTTCGTAAATCTTGTCGTATTCACCGTTTTGCTTCATTTCTTTCAGCAAATCATTGATGGTGGCAGTGAACTCGGAGTCGCCTTTGGCTACCGCGATTCCATAAGGCTCCTCCGTGAACGTTTCGCTCGTGACGCGGTAGTTCGGATCTTGTTTGGCCATGCCGTACAAGAGCGCGTTATCGGTCGTCAGAGCGTCACCTTGACCTGCTTTCAGCGCTGTGAACGCCTCTGCATAGTTCTCGAATTCGAGGATCTCTGCATCGGGGGCTTTTTCGCGGATATTTTTAGCGGAGGTAGAACCCTTCGCAGTGAGGATTTTCATGCCTTTCTTGATGTCAGCCAGGCCGTTGATCGGGCTGTCTTTTTTCACCAGGAGGGATTGGCCTGCCAGGAAGTAGACGTCAGAGAAATCGACTTCTTTCTTGCGATCTTCCGTAATGGTCATCGTTGCGATGATCGCATCGATCTCTCCATTTTTGAGCATCGGAATGCGAGTCTTGGAGGTAACTTCCTTCAACTCGATTTTATTTTCATCGCCCAGCACTTTTTTGGCGATCGCCTTGGCGATATCGATATCGAACCCTTCGACGTTGCCGGATGTAGGATCTTTCAGCCCGAACAGGTTCAGGTCATACTTGACGCCGACAACGAATTTGCCTCTTTCCTTGATTTTCGCCAGCGTGCCGGCCGCTGCCGCCTGTCCTTGACCTGCAGGAGCCGCACCCTCTGTTGTTTTACCTGCGCCACAGCCTGCCAGCATCGTCGCGCCAAGCATCGCTGCCAATCCAAAACCTACCACTTTTTTCAACATCCGATTCGCTTTCAAATTGATTTCCCCTTTTCTTTTGTTTTTTCTCTTTATGAGACCGCTTACATTCGGTCAGTGATTCAAGATGCGGCTCAGGAACAAGCGAGCCCGCTCTTCACGCGGATTGGCGAAAAAGTTCCGCGGATGCGCTTCCTCCAAGATTTGGCCCTGGTCCATGAAAACAATGCGATCCGCAACTTCGCGGGCAAAGCCCATCTCGTGCGTGACGACGACCATCGTCATGCCTTCCTTGGCCAGCTTCTTCATGACATCGAGCACTTCCCCGATCGTTTCCGGGTCAAGCGCGGAAGTCGGCTCATCAAACAGCATGATTTTGGGCTTCATCGCCAGCCCGCGCGCGATCGCAACACGCTGCTGCTGTCCGCCTGACAGCTGGGTCGGGAACTTCTCCGCCTTATCGGGGATCCCTACCTTTTCGAGATAGTAGGTCGCTGTCTCAATCGCCTCTTTCTCAGGGATGCCCAGCACCTTGATCGGAGCGAGCGTGATGTTTTGCAGCACCGTTTTGTGCGGATACAGGTTGAAATGCTGGAACACCATGCCGATGTCGCGCCGGAGCTTGTTTATGTCGGTTTGCTTGTCATTAACCTTGACGTTGTCGACCACCAGTTCTCCGCTTGTAATCGTCTCCAGCCGATTGATGCACCGGACCAGCGTGCTTTTGCCGGAACCTGATGGACCGATAACCACGACAACTTCACCCTGGTTGATGTGCAGATTAATGTTCTTCAGGACGTGGAAGCTCCCGTAATGTTTATTCACTTGATGAAAGCTGATCAACCAAGTTCCCCCTTCTGTCTCTTTTTCTAGACATATCGTAACCACAGCTCTACCGGAAACTACTGAAAAAGACAGTGTTATTAATTTTTTCTTTTTAATTTTCTAAAAAGTGTTCCCCCCACACGCAATTCGGACATTGGAAAAACGCGAAAAAACCAGCCTTGCGAGCGGCTGGTTGACTTGCTCGGCGTTGTACTTCTTTTTTTCAAGTTCTAATGTTCGATATTTATCAAACATTGATGTTTACCGTTACTTTTGCTACAATTTTTTTATGAGAACACCATTCCAACCGTCTATTGACAGCATTAAGCTGACTTCTGTCCTGCACGCCTTAAGTGACCCCGTGCGGTTTAAAATTGCCCAGTGCCTGTACAATAAACATGAACTGTATTGTGCAACGTTTCAGGTCAATGTGGCCAAATCTACGCTCTCCCACCATATCAAGGTTTTGCGGGAGTCGGGTGTCATCAAAGTGCGAATTGAATGCAAGCAGCATTTTTACTCGCTGCGCACCGAAGATCTGGAAGCGCTTTTTCCAGGTCTGCTTAAAGTCTTGTTTGAAACGGATACAGACCGGATCTAGCACCACAGTGTGCTTCACGATTTTTACACCCGGTTAACCAAATATAGGATGAATCGGGTTACAAGACGATGTTCCGGCTTAATAACGCCTCTTTCGAGAAAATCAAGGAGTAAGGAGAACCAGCCTCTTGCATTTTCTTCGATGACTGGTTAAAATGTTTGCTCAAAGGGTATGATTTTTCATGCGATGAGGAAGAAGAGTAGGCATTTTACGAGACCCCAGAGAGCTGATGGTTGGTGCGAATCAGTGTCGAGTGGATGTTGAATGGGCTTCCGAGCTCCAAACCGAACCTGTTCTCGGAACAGCAGTAGGCTTTGGCGTTGCGTCCGTACGTTATCAGAGGACACCGTATCATCGGGTACGGCTAAAGCGATTTTGCGTATGTGCAAGAATTACTTGTCATGCGTGAAATAACAAGGGTGGCACCACGGTTCATTCGTCCCTGTCCAGGGCGGATGGACCTTTTTGTATTTGTATGACCTAAAAAAAGCATTGAAAGGAGCATCATTCTCATGAAAACGATCTTTTCCGGCATTCAGCCAAGCGGCATCCTGACCCTGGGCAACTACCTCGGGGCCATGAAGCATTTCGTACCGCTGCAAGAAGAATTCAACTGTTATTACTGCATCGTCGACCAGCATGCGATCACCGTTCCCCAAGAGCCTGAGACGCTGCGCCAAAACATTCGCCGATTGGCCGCGCTGTATCTCGCAGTCGGGCTCGACCCGAAAAAAGTCACGCTTTTCATCCAATCGGAAGTGCCAGCGCATGCCAAGCTCGGCTGGATCATGCTTTGCAGCTCGTACCTCGGCGAACTCGAGCGCATGACCCAGTTCAAAGACAAGGCGAACGGTCGCGGCGAATCGATTCCAGGCGGTCTGTTGGCCTATCCTCCACTGATGGCTGCGGACATTTTGCTGTACGGAACAGACTTTGTACCGGTGGGCGAGGATCAGAAGCAGCATTTGGAGCTGACACGCGATCTGGCTGAACGCTTTAATAACCGTTATGGCGAGATTTTCACAATTCCGGAAGTTCGCCTGCCGGAAGTGGGCGCTCGCATCATGTCCCTTGCCGATGGCACCAAAAAGATGAGCAAATCCGACCCGAACCAGGGTGCCTTCATCTCGATGCTCGACGATGCCGACACAATCGTGAAAAAAATGAAGCGTGCGCAAACCGATTCAGACAGCGTCGTGCGCTTTGACAAGACCGAAAAGCCTGCCATCTCCAACCTGATGACCATCTACTCCCTCTGCTCCGGCAAATCGCTGGATGAGATCGAGGCACAGTACGAGGGCAAAGGCTACGGCGCATTCAAAACCGA
This sequence comes from Brevibacillus fluminis, assembly GCF_052072235.1. Classification (GTDB taxonomy): domain Bacteria; phylum Bacillota; class Bacilli; order Brevibacillales; family Brevibacillaceae; genus Brevibacillus_D; species Brevibacillus_D fluminis_A. The sequence goes on from NZ_CM125436.1 coordinate 5,790,126, forward strand.
ACTGGCTGAGGTTGTCGTCGAGACGCTCCGCCCGATTCAGGAGCGCTACGAACAGCTTTTCCATTCCAGCGAGCTGGATGACATTCTTTCCGAAGGCGCAGAAAAGGCAAACAAAGTCGCCAATGACATGCTGCACAAAGTAGAGCGTGCGATGGGTATGGCTCGTTTGTAAGGATAAACAAAGTGGGTTGGGAGCTTTCCGCGGTTCCCAACCCACTTTGTATAACGCGTTTCTGCCCGATATTTTTCCGGCATCCGCTCCGTTCTCGCTTCTGATGCCGTACGTCGACACCGTTGCATGTCTGTTTTTTCGGCCTGTCTTTTGGCCTTGCCGGTCTCGGTCCGGTCATCATGGGCAAAACGCTGCCGAGAAAACGAATGTTTGCAGCAAAACACCAAGAAATTTCCTACCCGACATCACCTGCAAGCACAACGAAACGAACCGGTGACAGCCATCGGTTCGTTTCTTGTGTTTAAAAATCTACATCTTTGGTTTCCGGTCCAAGCAGTGCGCCTACCGTAATGAAGAGTCCGCCAACGACGAGGATGACGATCGGCGTATACAAATAAGGCATCACGTTTTGCAGACCAAGCATGAAGAATGGCGTCAGTGCCGGGACGATCAACGCCAGGCTGTAGCCTACCCCGTACCCCGATGCCCGCACTCCGGTATGGAACCGTTCCGTAATATAGGAGGTCAAAACGCCGAACACCGGAATAACCAGCGAGTTCACCAGCACGACCAGCAGGATGAGGGTGGCGGTATTTTGATAACCGCTGCTGAGCAAGTAATAGTAGAGAAGCGGTGCGACGGTGAAGCCGAGAATCCCGAATATAACCAGAACTGCTTTTCGTCCGATCTTTTGGCTGATCGCTCCCGCAAGGATGAAAAGCACGAACATGATGATATTGGTCACAAGCTGTGCATTCGTGGAGACAGCGCTGTCCACCTTGAGCATTTTCAGCATGCCTGGCAGCGACGAAATGATCGCATTCGTGACAAACCAGACGCCGCTCATCACGAGAAACACTTGGCCGAGCTGGGCCAGATTCGCCTTGCTGAACAGGTCTTTGAGCGGATTCTCCGCCTTTTTCGATTCCTTCCACACCTCAGATTCCGGCACTTTATAGTACGAGTATAAGAATAAGGCAAACGACAGCAAAGCACCGATGACGAAAGGAATCCGCCAGCCCCAGACCGCATACGCAGAAGTAGCGTCACCCGCCGGGAAAAGCTTTAAGGTAGCAAGAGTCACAACCGACACAACGATCGTTCCAGCTGGGAAGCCCGCATTGATGAATCCGCCAAACAATCCGCGTTTCCGCTTGGGCGCATATTCCATCGCCAACGGATTCGCCGACGTATATTCGCCCCCCATGAAAATCCCGGCCACAAGGCGCAGAATCGCCATCGTGACGATTCCGCCGAGCCCCCAGGCCGCATAGCCGGGCAGCAGTGCAATGAGCAGCGTGGAAACGGCGATGCCCAAAATGGAAACCAGCGTCGTTTTCCGGCGGCCGATCTTATCGCCGAAATAACCGAATATCATCGAGCCGACGGGACGTCCGATGAGAGACAGGACAAACACCAGGAAATACAAAGTCGTTGATACGGTCGGCGACAGGTCCGCCGGCTGGAAATAGACCATCGCAGGCGCTAAGGCGATGATCGGCAAATACACGTCGATCATATCCACAGTGAATCCAAAAAATGCTGCGAGTAACGTCTTTTTGCCTTCGTCACTCAATTTTTCATTGGGCCGCTCTTCGGCCACAGCCATGTTGTTTGTCATTGCTTTTCCCACGGACAATCCCCCCTCAATGCAATTGTGTTACACATTTTCACGCAAAGCTGTGACGTTTGCGACGCCATCGACCGCTGTTTTGAACAACGCGACATCCGATGACCAGACGATGTACGGAATCCTGTTTTCGATGGCAAAACGGTACTGCTCCTCGTTTGCGACAGCGATGCCCGCCTGCACGCCCCTCTTTTGGCAAACCGCTAGGATGCGTCGGACAGGGTGGGCCAGCTCACCATGCAGATAGTCCGGTCCCTTCCCGAGTGAAATGCCGAGATCAACCGGTCCGATAAACGCGATATCCACGCCTGCGGTCTGACAAATCGCATCAACTTTTTCGTAAGCGCTTTCAGTTTCGATATGGATGGCGATCGTCGTTTGTTCATTGGCTTGTGCCAAATAATTTTTCGGCGTGTGACCGAACCCCGCCGCCCGATGGGCATAGGTGACACCACGTGTCCCATCCGGCGGGTATTTGGCTTTGTCCACGACATCACGCACTTCTCCTTCATCCAGCAGCTGCGGAACCTGGATGCCTGTCGCACCCAGGTCGAGTGCCCGGAGCACAGAACTCCTCGACGCGTCAGGAATCCGCACCATGCTGCTCATGCCATGCAGATCAGCTACCCGAACCATTTGCTCGACCTGTGCAAAGCTCAAGGTGGTGTGCTCCATATCAATCACGATGAAATCGAACCCGGCCATGCCCAACAGCTCGATGATTTCGGCTGAAAAGATTTTGACGAATGTCCCCACTTGCGGCTTGCCTTCTGCCAACAACTGCTTGAACGATGAGTGACCGGCTTGTTTACGCATCGTATTCCGCTCTTTTCGGTGTGAAAACGTCGAGATTATAGACCGGCTCGTCGCCCACTACTTCCGCATAGTGCTCCACATTCGGCGGAACGACCAGCAGCCCGCCCGCTTCCAAATAAACAATCTCATCGCCCACGTGAAAATTGACCTTGCCGCTCAAAATGTAGACGATCTGCTCATATGTGTGATGGTGCGGCTTAGGCTCATGCCCCGGGTGCAGGACATGCAAGGCGAGCGTCGCGCCTTCCCCGCTGAAGGCTTTTCTCGTCACGCCTTCCCGCACCATCACTTCCTGCATCGTGTTCCAGTTCGCCGCCTTGATTGTTGCGTTCCCCATTTATATCCCTCCTGGTAGTCCCCTGTCGTTTTCCTATTCCTAGCCCTCAACCAAAAAGGTCGTATTCACCGTTGTCATTCGCTTGATTTCTTCCTTGGAAAAACCGTTGTTCAGCAAATTGGCGACAAAAGTGGCCATTCCCTCGTCAGGATACGGATTGTTCACTTGGCCGAGATCACTCGACAGAATGGTCCGTTCCGGCCCGACGAAGCGAATCATTTCAAATAGTTCATCCCAATCGGTTCCGTACGTTGGCGTGATGACACCAAAACACTGCTCCATGTAGGCACCGAGATCAGCCAGCTCCTTCTGTTCCGCTTTGGAAAGGCTTACAGAAGAAAACGTCGGATGCGTAACGACCACTTTTTTCACGCCTTGATTACGGGCGGCACGCACGAGCGGATAAATCTCGTCTTTGCCCAAATGACCCGTGGCAAGAATGAGGTCGTGCTGTGCGATGATCGCCAAAACTTCCTGCGCCGCCTCCGTCAACTCGCCATCCGCCAAAATGGTAATGCCCGCTTTCGTTTTCCCTTGCTGACTCAATTCCAGCTGCACCTTTGCCCAAGGCGGCAGCTCGCCGTAGCTATCCTGAGCCAATAAATAGCGCAGCTCATTGGCTGCATCAAAGGTAGGCATCCAAACGATCTTTGCGCCATCTCGGGCAGCCATCTCGACTGCCATTGGATTAATCCCGCCAACCGGGTAATTGAGCGCGATCGCCCCGATCGGATGAACGTCAGGATACAGCTTTTTCACCAGTCGGGCTCTCTCCGCCGTGCAAAAGTAATGCGATTTAATCCCGAACCCTTTCATCCCTATGCGTTGAATTCGCTCGGCCATTTCCAGGTCATCAAGCTTTCGTTCGTTTACATCCGGTCCTGTGTGTACATGGAGGTCATAGGCGCCCTCAAGCAGTTCTGCATACATCGTATCAACTCGCCTTCTCGTCGGAATGAATTGGAAGCATTTCACAATAACATATAATGTGTAGTAATATTATATATAATTAACTCGATGAGTGTATATTATAAGAATTGTCACGAAACTTCAAGCGCTTTTTATTGAAAAATGTACAAAATCGCCTGAATCATATATAATTTCAATTACTGATGATATATTTTAGTTGGTTTCTATTTTTGGCCGATACCTCGCATCGGCACATTGATTCCATGCAAGGGAGCGCACATTATGACGATCGGTGATCTCGAAGGAAATACCAAATCAGATAAAGTCTACGAGTTTTTGAAAGAAAAAATTTTGACGGGCCACTACAAGCCCGGGGATCGTCTGGTGATCCGGGAAGTGTCGCGTCAGCTCGGCGTCAGCGATATTCCTGTTCGGGAAGCGGTCAAAAAGCTGGCGTCAGATGGACTGCTCGAATTGAAGTCGCACAGTGGCGCCCGGATCGCACCGCTCAACATCGACAACCTGGAAGAAATTTTTATGATACGCGTCGAGCTGGAGACACTCGCCACCCGGCTTGCGGTACACGCTGCGACAGCTGAGGAGCTGGAGCAGCTGGAGAGCTATGTCCACAGCATGGACGACAGCATCGAAAAAGACGATATTCCTGCTTACACCGCGACGAATCGCCAATTCCATCAGCTGCTCTATCGCGCCTCTCACTCGCCTATCCTGATCGAGATGATCGAGAATCTGTTCATGCGCAGCGAAAATTCCAAGATGATTTTCCACCATGATCCGGCCCGCCTGCGTACCTCCAACGCCGAGCACCACGCTTTAGTGGAAGCCCTGCGCCAAAAGGATGAGGAAAAAGCGGTTTCCGTCATCCGCACCCAAAAAGAAAATGGCTTTAAAATCGTCATCAATGCATTGAAGCTGTCGCGTTCGTTACTCGGGGGCTAACGCTTGAATCGCACATCAACGGAAAAATCCCTTTCTACGAAAGACGAAAGAAAGGGATTTTTTCATGCAAAACTCACGCGATTTATTTGGTTTGCGGATGCAAGAACAGCGGTAGCTCCTGCAAAAAGAGGATGTCGCTGCGGTTTGCAGCATCTCCCTCGGCCAGGATCGCCGCGCGCGCGACAACGATTCCGCCCGCTTTGACGACCAAATCCTCGATCGCCTGCAACGATTTGCCCGTGCTGATGACATCATCGATGATCGCCACGCGCTTGCCAGCGATTTCCCGGGCGTCAGCTCCGTCGAGACAAAGAATTTGCTTCTTCTGCGTTGTGATCGATTCCACCTCATTGATCAGCGGCGACTCCATATACGGCTTGGTGCTTTTGCGTGCGACATAATATTTTTTCATGTTCATGACGCGGGACATCTCATGAATCAGCGGAATCCCCTTTGCCTCCGCGGTGATCAACAGATCGACCTCAGGCAGCTTTGCGGCGAGCAGCGGTGCTGCAGCCGTGACCAGCTCGGTATCGCCGAGAATGACAAAACTGGCGATGCTAAGGTTTTCCGTGATCGGGATGATCGGCAAATGACGAGTGATCCCCGCAACTTCCAACGCGTACGTTTTCTCCAAGACAACTCCTCCTTTGACATGCCAAATATGATAGGCGTTTTTTGCCGGAAAACAAAATAAGCTGGCATCCTCAGACGACAGCTTACCATCCCGCGTATAGTAGATTCCGATTTGCTATTATTTTGCGGCAACTACTGGCGCGGTCGCCGCCGCTCGCAACTGCTCGTTTTGCTTCAGCAAGTCCAGAAAAGATGCTTGAAAAGGTTTTCTGCCATCTTTTTTAGGCCATGGTATATAGACCATCCTGTTCATCCTCCTCTCTCAAATCTCCGTTGGTACTTATTAACAAAAATATATCATTCCAAATTACATACCGTCAATTATTCATTCCGTTACCTATTTCACATTTTCATCCGTTCAGATATTCACGCAAACAGGCGAATTTGGCAGAAAAGAGAGTTTCGCTTCCAAAGTACCCCTCACGCTTGCCGATGACTTGCGCGAATTTGCCATAAAGCCGGTTCAGGTAGGCATGATCCTCCCGGGCGTAAAACTGGAACGTGTCGACATCAGGTGATTCGTCAGCGATCTGGTTGATGAGGAAACGGAAACCGATGAGAAATTGCCGGCTGCTCCGATACGCCTTTTCCAGCATGACCGACTCCACGAATGCGATCTTTTCTTTCGACTCTGTCTCCGGATTGTCTGTGATGTACCGATAATGACCCCACCCGGCCATGCCCCCACAATCGTCTTCAATCATGATAATATGCGAGTCATGAATCGCGTGCAGGATGTGCATGAGTGCATCAGCCAGCGAGCAGCCCGAATGGAAATCAGCGCGGTTGCGGATGAAGTAGAGCACGTATTTCGCTCGATCCTCATCGGTCAAACAACGCCTGAAATGCAATGCCATTGAATACACCTCCTAGTTCCGCCGTGCCTTGATCGTTTGTCTGACATGGGCGTCGATTTCAGGATGCTTTGCCAACAAATAGTGAAGCACCTTGCGCTGAAGCGTCAGCAGCACACATGGGGTCAACGCCGTCACGGTCGCGTTGCGCGGGGCATTTTCCAAAAGCGCAATCTCCCCGAAATGGTCTCCGTCCTCCAGTACAGCAAGCCGAGTGAAGCCGGCCTCCGCATCGGGAGTCTTCCTGGTGACCTCCACTCTGCCGCGAGCGATCAAATAAAACGTTTCGCCCACATCTCCTTCCTGAATGATCGGTTGCCCGGCCGAAACGGTCTCCGTGTTGAACAGGTGCGCGACATCTTTGAGAACGTCACGATCGACACCGCGGAAAAACGGAAGCAGTGACAGCCGTTCTTCGTCAATGGTCGCTTCCTGCCCGCCGGAGGAAATAGACAGTCCGCTCTGCTTCTCCCACAGCTTTTGATAAAGACCGCCCTTGTCCAACAGCTGCTGATGGCTCCCGCTTTCCGCCAGCTTCCCTTGATGGAACACAAAAATATGATCAACATCCTTGATCGATGCCAGACGATGGGTAACGGTGATGACGGTCCGGTTGCGGGAAAGCTCTGCGAACGTCCGGTTAATTGCTGCTTCCGCAATCGGGTCGAGCGCCGAGGTCGCCTCGTCTAAGAACAAGATGGACGGATCGCGCAAAATCGCCCGGGCGATTGCCAGCCGCTGCCGCTGTCCCCCGGAAAAATTGTTTCCGTCGTCGTACACAACCGTCTCATAGCCGTCGGGAAGACTGGCAATATGGTCATGAATCTCCGCCTTTTTCGCCGCTTCGATCACCTCATCCAGACTAGCGTCGCGCTTGCTTACGCGAATGTTGTCCAGCAGCGTTCCTTGGAACAGGAAGTTTTCCTGAAAAACTACGCCGATCTGTTCGCGAAACGCTTTGCGCTCCACGTCTTGAAAGGGCGTGCCGTTAATTCGGACTTCTCCTTCGTCAGGCTCATAAAAGCCGAGCAGCAACTGCATCATCGTACTTTTCCCCGAACCGCTGGAGCCTACGAATGCAGCGGTTGTTCCCGCCGGAATGCACATGCTGATTTGCTGCAGCGCCTGCCGCTTGTCATCATAGGCGAACGACAAGCGATCCACTTCAATATCCGGGCGCCGCTCCTCCAAACGGGCAGAGGCAGTTCCCCCCTGCGCCTCCCGGGGGTGGCTTAACAGCTGGTCGATCCGCTCCATGCTGATGAGCGCATCGGTAAAAACGGGGAGGATATACGTCAGGTTGAAGACTGAATTGCCCATCGACGTGTACATGGTGAAAAATGCGACAAGCGCGCCTACCGTGATGTATGCTTCAAGCGCCAAATAGGAGCCGAATCCGATAATCGTGAAGTTGATGAGCAGCAGGCTAACCATCGGGATGCGTTCGAGCTGCGCGCTCATGAGGTTTTTGCCGTAATTGGCGACGGAAAACAATTTGAGCCTCGCAGCAAACGACTCAATCACGTCCGTTTGCAGATTAAAGCCTTTGATCACCTTTTGCGCCTTGATGTTCTCCTGCACGACACCAAGCATCGCTGCCATTTTTTCACGATACGCCGTGTTCACCGCCTGGGCGCGCCGCCCGAGCAAATAAGGGCCGATAAAGATCAGGGCAGCCCCGATCAGGATCAGCAGCGCCATGCTCCACTGTAAATAAAACAGCACCAGCGTGCTGATCAGCACGACGGAGAACGATTGAATGCCAATGGTCAGGATCGCCGTCATCGCATTTTCGATGGACGGCAAATCAGTGGAAAAATAGGAGAGCAAGTCGCCGGATCGGGCCTTTTGGAAATAGCTGATCGGAAGGTGCTGCATCTGGGTAAACATCTTTCGGCGCAGATCAGCCTGCACGCGGGCATTTAATCGTGCCAGCACATAATCGCTCACAATTCCGCAGCCAACGCAAATCACGCCACTGATGCCGAGCACCTTCATCACCATGAAGAAATACGCGCTGTCATGCGGCTCGATCGCTTTATCGATCAAGATTTGAAAGCTGAGCGGCGCCAGTGAAATGAATGCCAAATGAAGCAGCATCGTCAAGAAAAACAGTGCTGTGGAAAGCTTGTAAGGCTGCAAATAGCGCAGCAGATTTTTAATGACCTTCAGCATAAATGCGTCTCCCTGTCCAAATCATCGTTCGTTTCATGGGGAAAACCTCGCAACCTTTGCCTGCCACTCGGAGAACGCTGCCCGATATTCATTCAGTGGCCCGAAGTCTGTTTCACGAGTGGCAATCTGCTCGGACACTTTGGTAAGCAGCCGATGCAGCTTGTCGTCTGCTGGGGCGAAGAACCGAATCTCGCTTACCTCGTACTGTTGCGCAAGATGGTCCGTGAAAAATTGGAGCCCTTTGCGAAAGACGGTACGACCACGATATGACTCATGCAGACAAACAGCTTGTATTTGGACGACATGCGTATCCTGATAGTGATTTTCCCCGGTTCCCAAGATGTATCCCAATGCCCCGATAACGCTGTCTTCATGTTCGTCATAGCAGAGAATCGAGCCCTGCTGCATCAGGACCGGACTGCCAATGAAGCTGAGCGAGACCGGGAACGGATAAGGAAGGTGCAAGTCACGGTAATGCTCAAGCAAAAATTCGAGATAATGCTGAAAGTCCATCTCGGATGCACATGCAAAAAAAGAACAGCTCATCCTCTTTTCGAGCCTCCTTGCGTTGTCTACTATCCGTGTTAACCTATCAACAAGAATACCGTATCTCCTCTGGCTGGTAAATCATTTCCAAGGAACGAAGTCCTCCATGCCTCTTCCCTCCTGAAGCTGCTGCCGGTATTCCCCCGGCGCCCTCCCCGTCCACTTCCTGAACGCCGTATGAAATGCGCTAGGCTCTGAAAAATGAAGCAAATAGGCGATTTCCGCGACCGTCAACTCCGGTTTGGCGAGATGTCGCGTTAAAGTTGCTGCAGACGATCAGATTGTACGTTTGATAAGCTTCCAGCGCTTTACCGAGCGTTTTGGAATGAAGCATGACATAACCCGGCACGCCCAAATCGGATGGATTCATCCCCTGGCCTTGATGCAGGCCAAAAGCGTCATCCCCCGTAAAAGCGGCTGCCGCCTGAACGATCCGCTCATATTCAACCTCAGGAATACGCGCGTCCTCCTGGTGGAGCAAATTCGCATCGATCGCTGCCATCATGCAGAACGAATCCCACCGAAGCCCTTTGCGCACAATCGTTCTCATGACAGGAAGCAGGAATGAAGCTGCCACTCCATGATTTTTCATAGCATCATTCCTTTCTTTGCGCAAATGATCATGAATTCGGCGTTTGGCATCATGTTCCATATCACAGGTGCTTATTATCATTGAACCACAGGATCGGTCACTTCACAGTAAGAAAATGCGTAAATCAAGGAGGACGTACAATTCTCCCCTTTGGTACTACCGCTTCTTTTTGAAGCGGGCGGGCCATCGCATCATGAAGCGCGGTATCCTGCAATTTTGCGGCGTCAATCCGGTGCGAATTACAGAGATCGGCATGGTGAAAACCTCGACCGCACAAAAATTGGAAGGTTGGATTCGGCGCATTCAGGAATTGGGGATGAAAGAAGCGTAATCCCAAAATGCGCTGTGCAGCTTCGATTGCATGCCATCTCACACAACTCCGTCTCGAGGATGAGGGAAAATCCATCCACTTCCACTATAATCAGGTAGGTATTGCTCATTGGTCGCGTCATCAGGCGTTTTTCCTTGTTCATATTCAGTTCATAAACACTGCTTATTCTTGCCTGAGAATAAATTTGGAAATAGGAGTGTACGTAATGACCATCCAAAAGGAAAACAACAAAAAGCTCGTCTTGACCGGCTTGCTGATCGGCCTGATTTTTGCCGAGCTGGACGAAACCGTTGTTTCGACGGCCATGCCGACCATAATCCGCGAATTGCACGGATTGTCGCTGTACGGTTGGGTCGCTGGCGTCTACATGCTGGCCGTGACCATGTTCATGCCGATCCTCGGCAAACTCGCAGACCTGTATGGCCGCAAACGCGTTTATCTCAGCTGCATGGCGCTTTTCATCACCGGTTCCATCGTCAGCGGCCTCGCCACCTCGATGATCATGCTTCTGGTCGGCCGGGGGATACAAGGGATCGGCGCAGGCGGTTTGATGCCGCTCGCCTTAGTCATTATTGGGGATACGTATCCACTGGAGCAGCGGGCCAAAATCCAAAGCCTTTTCGGGCCGTTAATGATTCTTCCACAGCTGCTCGGCCCTACGATCGGCGGTTACATGGTCGGGCACGTGAACTGGCACTGGGTATTTTTAATCAACATCCCCGTCGGCATTTTGGCTGCTGTCGTCCTGTCGATCGGCATGCGCGAATCGCGCAGCGAGGAGAAGCGCAGCATCGACTGGGCAGGTGCCATCACCCTGGTTTTCGCCCTGCTTTCGCTGTTGCTCGCACCGGTGCTCATCGATAACAACGGATTGTCGTGGTCGTCCCCGATCATCATCGGCATGCTCGTACTGGCTGCACTGTTCATCGCGTTGTTCATCTGGATCGAAGCCAAAGTCAAGGAACCGATCATTCCGCTGCACTTGTTCCGCAACCGAAATGTCGTTGTCCTGTCGACTCTCGTCCTGATTCTGATGCTCGGTATCATGGGCGGCATTGCGACTTTCCCGTTCTTTGCCCAAAACGTCATGGGCCTGACGCCAACGGCTGCCGGCTATCTGACGCTCGCCTTCATGGCGGGTGCGATTCCGTCCAGCATCGTAAACGGCTTTCTGATCACAAAAGTGCCCTACCGCAACCTGTTCATCACCTGCTTCATCCTGCCGATCATCGGCTTCTACCTGCTGTCGCAGATTGGCGTCGACACCAGCGTGCTCTATATCGTCATCACCTTCTTCATCATCGGCCTTGGAATCGGCGCGTTATTTGGAGGCGACAACCTGATCGTGCAAGAATCGGTCGAAAAAGAGAACAGCGGGGTCGCGCTCGGTACGGTGCAACTGTTCCAATCGCTCGGGGCAACCATCGGACTCAGCATTTTCGGCAGCCTGCTTTCGCGAAACATCAAGGAAGGCGTTTCCGGTTTAGCTGGTGAGCTTCCGGCAGGGAAAGTGGAGAACATTGCCACAGGCGGAATTCCCGCAGGCTTGGCGCCTGATTTGGTGGATAAGATTCAAAGCGTTTTTGCGGGAGCGTTCCAACACATTTTCTTCATCTCGCTGTTTTTTGTCATCGCCTCCTTTATCGTCACATGGTTTTTGAAGAAAGAAATTTTGTCGAAACGAGAAGAAGAGCCTGAACAGGCCGGAGCTTAGGTACCAAAAACGAAAAGAGGCAGCTCGCTTACGTCCAATCAGACCGCGGGTTGCCTCTTTTTTCAATGATGGGAAGAAGAATCGCGGCCGTTAGCTAGTATGGGGCGAAACCATTCGCCAAGCGTTGCCTCCATCGATCTCCTCCCAACGTTTTAACATGATTGAACGTGCTCCGTTTAAATTGAGGGATGGAAGGCTGCCTTTTCGCAAGACCCATGTGCTCATGCTGCGCAGGCCAGCGACCTGCACGGTTTTCAACGGTTCGATGAGATTTCCGCCCAGCTCATCCGTAAGCTGCATCATCATCTCCTCGGTCACGAGGAAACGATCGCTTCCGTCTGGCAGGTGGTATCGACCATTCCCCAACGGCTCCACCTGCGATTCAATTCCAATGGAAGACGCCAGGCGTATGAATAGCACGCGCCACAGCTCATGGAGCATTTGCAGAAAATGCCCCTCATGCTGGGCAAAATGCAGCACAGCACTGCTGATCACAAAATCAAAACTGTCCGCCTCAAAGCTCATCTGCTCGACCGTCTCCCCCCTGGCCTGATCTGCAGACCAATGCGGTGCCAGCTCCGCTGCAAGCTTTTGCACCGCTTGAATCGCCTCCGCCGAACGATCTACCGCATAGACGTTGTATCCGTTCCGCAAAAAGTAAGGAAGATTGCGCCCGCTGCCACAGCCGGCGTCGAGGATGCGCATGTCTTTTGTAATCCTGCCCTTTAGCAACTGATCGAACAGGTAAATGTCGATCGCGCCGAATTGTTCGATAAGCTCCATGTTCCATCGCTCCTTTTTTCACCATGAACAGCTTCCGGTAAGATTGTTATAAATGCCAGCCCCAGCCGCAACTTGCCTCCCTTTTGCCGGGGAAATTTTCGCGCGTTAACGAATGGCCCGTTTTACTCACATACAAAAAAGACGGCTGCCTATCAAGTCATTTGATCATGGATGACTCTCTTCGCAACCGCCATTTATGCAACTCTGCGGAAATCCCCCGTATTATCTTGAGGAAGATGCTGCCCTCAGCCCTTCTTCGAGAAGCAAAAATACCTTTTGTAATCCCTCTTTCGGGATGTGGTCGTATTGATCGCCCACACTCAACTCGAAATAACAGCCTCCGCCATCGTTTTCCTTCAAATTCCCCGTCAGCCCAATTCCCGTCGATTCATAAATCGTTATCAGGAGCGGTTCGACAACTTCTTTTGGCGATGAGATATGCACATGGAACATGTTGGACACCGGCTCAGCCGGACGCGTTTCCACCCCATGGCATTGATTGAAGAATCCAGCCAGCTCTTTTGCATTGTCATAGTATTGCCCCATCTTCGGCAAACGCTGTTCAAAATAATGATCGGCGCTGACGATATACGGGTACAAGCTGATCAAATCGCCGCCATGGCGCCTTTTCCACACGACCGATTCTTTCAGGAAACTTTCTTCTCCCGCAAGAATAGCGCCCGCAATCCCGCCAATTCCTTTATAAAAGGAGACATACACACTATCAAACAGTTGGCAAATCTCTTCAGCTGTCTTTTGGTAGTGGGGAAGAATTTCAAACAGTCTAGCACCGTCCAGATGCAACATAATCCCTTTTTCGCGGCAGTAGGCCGAAATCGCGGCAAGCTCTTCGTAATCCGGCAGCTGACCGCCGATTTCGCGCTGTGGCAGTTCCAGCAGCAGACAGGCGATATCCTCGCCGATGTTCATCACATCTTCCAGGCGAATCAAGCTGTTTTTGTCCGCTAGCAAAATCGGTTCAATCCGGTGCAATTCTTTCAAACCGTCTTCTTCATGAATTTCGAGATGGCAAAGAGGATGGTACGCCACCCGTTTGAGCCCTTTGCGGTCGCACCAAATGCGCAGCGCGATCTGCTGGGCCATCGTTCCGCTCGGGAAAAACACCGCTGCTTCCTTGCCCAAAAGCTGCGCCATTTTCTGTTGAAAATTTTCGATAATCGCGCCTTTCCCGTACATATCGCTTTCCACACTATCATCCAGGTCGCGCAAAGACTCTTTCAACGCGTGAAGCGTTCGCGGCCCATGGCCAACCCCACGGAACATGGTTTGTTTAAACGCCGTCAACAGATTTTTTTCAGTCATGATACGGCACAGCTCCTCTCCAATCTTTTCGCAAAAAGTCGCCTATGAGGGCAGCAACGCCGCTGCTTCCACGATCTCCAGCGTCAGGTTTTCCTGCAAAGTCAAATCGATTTCATATGGTTTAACTTTTTGTTGCTCAGCATCCTGGATGATCCGGATTTGCGGCCGTCCGACGGCGTGGAAATTGTACTCGGACACGATGCCCACGCGGCCGTCATTCAGCTTCACCGTCAATCCTGGCGGGTAGATCGCAATGCATTTTTTGAACATGTCCACCTGCCGACTGTCAAACTGCGTTCCGCTTCCAGCGTACAAAAGCTCCAGCCCTTTATGCGGTAGCTCCGCCGACCGATAGGGGCGCGGATTCGTCACCGCATCAAACACATCGATAACGCTGATGATCTTGGCATACCGATGGATCTCATCCCCCGTGAGACCTCGTGGATAGCCGGCACCGTCAATTCTTTCGTGATGCTGCAAAGCGCAATGCGCGACAGGCAACGGAATCTCGTGCACTTTGCGGATCGTATCAAAGCCCAGCTGACAGTGCTGTTTGACCTGCTCAAACTCCTCGTCTGTCAGCTTGCCGGGCTTTTGCAAAATATCGCGGGAAACGTACAGCTTGCCCAAATCATGCAGCATGGCACCAAGCCCGATTTCCTCGATGTCTTTGAGCGGCAAACCGTTTTCAAGCGCCAACTGGCACGAATAGATCGCCACATTCAAGCTGTGGGTATAGACATAGCTTTCCTGGATTTTGGTCGTCGCCAGCAAATTGATCGCCATGCGGTTTTCGGTCAGGTTTGAAATGATACCGCGAAAAATCTTTTGAAAGCTGCGAATCGCCCGCCCCGATTTCATCATGCTTTGAATATTCGAATGCGCGACACTGAGCTGCGCAATATCGCTCAGCCCCACTTTGATCGTATTGATCGCTTCCATCCGCAGCTCCTCAGGAATCGCATCGACAATCTCGATGCCTTCCGATGCAGCATCCTCGATATAGATGGTGGAAACGTTATATTGTTTCAGCTTATCGATCAGCTTGTCGGTAAGCTCGACACCCTCAGCCAAAAGAACGACGCCATTTTCATTATAAATCGGCCGTCCGAGTTTAATGCCTGCCTGGCATTGATCCAATGATATTAGTCGCATGTTGTTTTTCCACCTTGATCACGGGTAAATGATGCTATGACTCTCACGGTATACTATCTTACACAACCGGGCGCAATTTTCCTGTAAGGGTGTAGCGAAGAATTGGGGGAAAATGTAGATTTGTTGGGGTGGTGGCGATAGCTGTACATTATTGATGGAGGGGATTCTTTCGGGTAAACCTAACAGCTGGTTGTTGAAAGGCGTTTCGCATCATTCCCGGGACTACAGTTTCTAGATAGTTCACTCGTGCTAAAACTGACCGATAGGAAAACCTTCTGTCAGAAGTCATTTCAGCGAAGTCAGCCCATCAATCTGTGGAAGTTTTTCTTCCGCTCCAAAATGTATATGTGCTAGCGGTTATCAATTCTTACACAATTAAAAAAGACTGCCCCAACCGTCATTGATCATTCAAAACGGTCAGGACAATCCCTACTCCCTTGATTATATGCATGCAGGCCACGTTTGCATCTGTTTTATCTCTGTAGTTTTACATACATCAGCTTGCGATGTTCGCACTGCGCATTGCACCTATACCTTTTTCACAAACTCCGATTTCAGCTGCATCGCTCCGAAACCTTCGATTTTGCAGTCGATGTCATGGTCGCCCTCCACCAGACGAATGTTTTTGACACGCGTGCCGATTTTGATGACCGACGAACTTCCTTTTACTTTCAGGTCTTTGATGACTGTAACCGTATCACCATCGCTTAGCACATTTCCATTGGCGTCTTTCACAACTTTTTTCTCTTCGCCGATCTCACTCTCTGCGCCAGGCGACCATTCGTGGCTGCATTCCGGGCAAATCAAGAGGCTGCCATCCTCGTATACGTATTCGGAGCTGCATTTTGGGCAATTGGGTAGGTTGGGCATTCGGTTCTCCTTGGGTTATGGTAGTTAATTTTGCTTTGGGTACATTATAGCAAAAAGAACGAGGGCATATGAAATGGCTCTGTTGTGCTGCAGGTATTTGTGCATTGCCAGTAGCGAGTTTACGGGTATGATATCGTTCCTCAAAATAATCTATCGATTAAACTTTCCATGCCAAAAGATTTTTTACTTTGTCCATCGTTTGACGATAAAGACAGAAGGGTTGTCCATAGCCTCCTTTTGGAAGACTCCTAATTTTGCATTTCCTTTTACGTTTGCCTACTTTTTACAGGGCATTGGAGCTCTATTTTACTACTAGCTTTAATTTAAACCGAGACAATAATTTGCGATTTTGTTTGGCTATCGATGAGTTTCCAGAGATATTTTGGAATAGAGAAGACGCCTTTGATGGTGACAGTGGTTTTTACGTGGGAGATTAAGTAAAGGGATGGGGGGATATCGGTAGTTTGCTTTTTAAAGAAAAGGGGCTGTCCAGAAAGTCAGTGAAAACTGACCGCTGGACGCCCCGTTTTTGTTACATGTTAAAATAAGGCACAAAAAAACCGCCTTTTCCTGTAGAATGGAAGTTACCACACCCACACTCTACAAAAGGACGGTTTTTATGCTTCATCAAATGACTACTATAGAAGAGTATACCACAGGGCTGACCCTTCCTCTAGGGGATTTGGAAGAAAAGATCGTTTCCAAAAGAAACCTTGCACCTACCTTTAAAGACTATGACAACAAACAGGCTCAGATGATTCTGGATCTGGAGATGTACATTCCTCCCCATCACGTAGCCCGCGTGATTGACGAGATGATTGAAGCCATCCCGGATGAGCAGTTGTTTGCTCACTATACAGGCGGAGGCCGAAGTGCCTACCATCCCAAAATGATGCTCAAAGTCATGCTCTACGGCTACTCACAAAAAGTTTATTCCTGTCGTGGCATCGAAAAGCTACTGCAAGAAAATCTCCCGGCCATGTGGCTGGCAGCGATGCAACAGCCCGACTTCCGTACCCTGAACGACTTTCGTGGTGTGCGCATGAAAACGCTCATGGACGAGCTGTTTGAAACGATGATCCGAACGCTCATCGCAGACAACTATATCACGATGGAGCAGTACTTTTTAGATGGTACGAAGATCGAAGCTGACGCTAACAAGTATTCGTTTGTGTGGAAGAAATCGACATTACGCTTCGAGGAGAAGCTCAAGGAAAAAGTACAGGCTGCCCTTGCACATATTCATACGCTCACGCAGCAAGAAGCTGGCGAATACGCGGCGGCGGAACCAGATGAACTGCCTACCAAGCTCGAAGTAGCAGCAGTCGTGCTGGAGGAAAAGGTGGAAAGATTGACGGAACAAATAGCGGAGGCAAACGGCAGCGAAGAGCGGAAAGAGTTACGCAAAGAGCGCAGTGCCTTGAAGCAGCCGCTGAAACAAATTCGGGAGGATTTTCTTCCCCGATTCGCCAAGTATGAGCAGCAGAAAGCCTGCTTTGGTGATCGCAACAGCTATTCCAAAACAGACCCGGACGCCACGTTTATGCGGATGAAGGAAGATCACATGAAAAATGGCCAACTGAAGCCGGGCTACAATGTGCAAATGGCCACGGAAAACCAATTCATTTTGTTTTACAGCCTTCATCAGCGACCTACAGATACGCGTTGCTTTATGCCACATATGGAGCGATTAGCCGCGTCTTCTTTGCCCATGCCGAAAATGGTGATTGCCGATGCGGGCTATGGCAGCGAAGAGAACTATTTGTATGCGGTGGGCGAAGAAAAAGAGCCGCGTTTTGATTTTCTCATTCCTTACGGCAGCTACATGAAAGAGAAAACACGTCGATACAAGAAAGACATCCGGCACGCCTCCAACTGGATGTATGAAGAGCGCGATGACCAATTTGTTTGCCCAAATGGCCGGTACGTTCGCTTTAAGAAATACCAAACGAAAAAAAACACTTCTGGCCTGGAACAAAGCTTTAAGATTTATGAATGTGAAGATTGCAGTGATTGTCCATTCAAGGCAAGCTGCACCAAGGCAAAGGGGAACCGCCAGGTACACTGGAATACGATCTGGGAAGAGGTAAAAGCAAAGGCCAAAAAAGCTCTTGAGGATGACGAGAAATCCGCCATCTATGCTCGACGTAAAGTGGAGGTAGAGAGCGTATTCGGTCACATCAAGGGCAACAGGTCGTTCCGGCGGTTCTCCTTGCGAGGGCTAGAGAAGGTTCACACCGAGTTTGGGATTGTGGCTTTGGCCCACAATCTACTGAAGGTGGCGGGCATCCGCCAAGCTACTTTACTGCAAACGCGACAGAACAAAAAAAGTTGGACGGAAAACATGACGTTTTTCCGCCCAACTTTTTATTTTAGGGACTTATTGGACAGCCCCTTTAAGCTAAAAAAGTATTTACCTATTTTTTTCATTGAAAAAACTATAAGAAACACTTATGCTACCAAACCAGATTTTTTAATACTTCATCCTTCTCTTCCTCAACCAGCAATACTAAATTTGCTAATGATAAAGATAATTCCCTATGACTGTTTGCTGAACTATAGGTTAATACTTTTAAACTTAAATTTTCTTCAATCATTCTTTTAAATTCAGCATTAATATTTTCAGTAGGAGTTACAAAAAAGTGAGGTCTACAACCAGGATGAGTAAAAGTATATTCTTCCAAAATTAACCTAATGTCAGGGTCGGAAAAACCACATCCTAAAAACACAAAAGTATGGGTCATTACTAATGCACTCATAATTTGATAGAAAGAAGCATGCTTATATCTTGCTTCGGCATATTGTTTTCTAGTAAAAATCATTCCATCTGGACTCTCGGTTGAACCGTGAACCTTTATAATTACAAAATCCTCAGATCTGATTTTATTTGCAAGATCTGAATCATGGTAATTTTTTACTGCAATCGTACCTCGCGTGACACTATTCGCGTAGGTTTCATATATCTTGTCTACATTGGGGGTAGCCACTATTCTTGAATCTAATTTAAATATAGCTTCATGAATTTCATGGCTTTCAAAACCGGGACGTTGAAACTTTTGCGTTGCGAAATCGTTAAATGCAGTTCTTCCCATTCTATTATAAATAATCTCACATGCCGTTAAATAATCTTTCTCATCAATATACTTTCTAATGTCTTCTTTTCCAGATGGCAAAGTTTCTAGGGCCTCTAAAAGGAACTGTTCCCATGTTGGTGGTCGTAAACCCTGCCTATTTTGTGAATTGCTCGAGATACCCGACCCAATAAAAATAACAGTCCTTCTTCTTGCAATGTCTCTAATAAGTTCCCTCGGCCAAGTAATCATGACATCTCCTCCATATTCCTCAAGAGATGGATAGAAATTTCATGTATAATTTGATTAAACTCTTCCACTTTTGAAAAATGAGCACCTACAACTCCATCCTTGTATTCTAAATCAAAAATTGGCTTATGGGCAGATTGTGAAATTGGAATTAAACTATGCAAATTAGGAATTGACCCGAGTTCGTATTGAATACCCTTTATATCTCCATTGACTTTATCTATTAATTCTTGTTTAAGAACAATTGGAAGAGAGTCTAATATCTGATCAAATGCCTTGACAGGCCTCCTGACACCGTCAACCGTTTTTGCTGTGTACTGTTGAGTCACGTATCCAACAAATTTAATATTAAATTCTTTCCTTAACCCTTCAATAGCATCCGGATCCAAGTTATTTTCTATCCCCTGTGAGAACCGCCGTCTCCAAGCATCCATTGTTTGACCAATATTCTCTAGGGCTAGTAAACTAAAAATATCTAACGACATTGGAGTTAAGAAGAAGTCACAAGCAAGTAGTATTGCTCGGTTCAACGACCCCAGCGAAGGGCCCATATCAAAAAAAACATAGTCGTAGTCTTCACACTTTCTTAATAAGTCACTGAACACAAGAGTTGTTCTTAGCCCTCTTGGCTCACCAGATGTTGCATCCTTCCAATCATTTGATAGTAAATCTTCCATTAAGGACAAGCGGGGGTCACCAATAAGAAAATCTACACCAAACTTCTCAACGGGGTAAAAATTAATTTTTTCTGAGTATCCTTGTCCCCTGTGCAGTGGTCTCAAAATATCATATATGGTAAAACCCTCTCTTTTGTAATAGAACCTTTCAAATTGTTCTTCAGGGAGTATATTTATTGTTGTGTTGCATTGAGGATCTGCGTCAATAACTAATATTCTTTTTCCCAATCTTAGAGATAGATAACTAACTAAATTGCAAACAAGGGTAGTTTTTCCGACCCCGCCCTTATTATTAAACATTGCTATTGCTCTCATTTTCATCCCACCTTAAATAATACAAAGAAATATCATGACTTTTGACTCACACAACTAAATATATACTATGCTGTAAATTTTTCCAACAAAATAAATACATCACTTATGATACGGTTCTCCGCGCAGTCTGTAACGGCAAGTTTCAAGACCATTCTTTGGGATATGATGCCTTGAAATACTAAATTACCGCTCAAAATTTTAGTTGTGACTACATTTGTATTTACTTGGTAAATGGAAACAACTCATAATATAATAGATTTACAAAATCATTACGTCCAGACGGAGGCGATGCGCATGGCCAAGTGCATTCATTGTGACAATAAAAAGTCAGAGTATTTTACAAACGATGGCTTTCGTGTATGCGAAAATCATAAAGACCGCTATGACTTTTGTTCTGATTGTGGAATGCTATTTCCGAAAGGTTCATTAAATGGTGCGAAGTGCGTTGAATGTGAGGAATAGGGAGTAGCAAATCTCCTAAAATCATTCTAAAAAGAAGGTTGACCCTCTCTCGATGGTCAACCTTCTTTCTGAACTATAAACTGTACCTTATCGAATGACTCAACAACAGTATTCTGATTATGAAACAGGTATTCTACCTCTTTCCTTTTTTTATTTGCAGAGTACTTAATTTGGTATATTTTTGTGGGTACGTCTTTATATAGATCAGCAATATTCTCGTGATAATCATAAGTTGTTATCCAATTACTCTTCGTTATCCCCTTAATTATAAAACAAAGTTCTTTATGGTCATCATGACTATAAAAATTAGTATAAAGGTTTTTCCCTTGTTTATAATAAGGCGGATCAAAAAATATAAAAAGCTGTCTAGTAGGAAAAGTGGGCAAAACATGTTGAATTAAATATATTGCGTCATAATTATAAAGTCTAATTTTATCTTTCAAATCGGCTATACGTCTTATCTTGTTTATTAGATCAATTTTATTGAATCGACAATCTAAGGTGTACTTCCCACTGTTATCTCTACTGATTGGCCCTCCTTTTATTATCCCAGAACGATTCGTCCGATTCAGATAAAAGGTAGAAAAACCAACTTCGAGACTACTATAATTATTTTGATTATTATAGATGTCTCTTTGTTTTTCCCATTCTTCGATATTAACAGGTGTATTTTCGATAAGATCTATTAGGTTGTCAGTGTTATAAAGAACGCTGTGCCAAAATTTGTATATAGCCTCATCAAAATCGTTAATTACTATTGAATCGACATCCCCTTTTAGAAGCAACTCAATTGCTAACCCAGCTCCTCCAGCAAAAGGCTCTACATAAATTGGTGAGGAAATATTATTCAGTTTGATTATATTTCTAACAAACTTGTATAATTGAGTCTTTCCTCCTGGATAACGAAGCGGTGAGTGAGTAATAGGCAATTGATGTTCCTCCTTGCAAAACTTCTCTATACAAAAAATTATTGAGTTTTCCTTTCATACAATATCTCGTCTAAACAGAATATTATTTTTGATACCTTTTTCCACGCATCAAGTAATTCATGATAATCCGGTACCTGAGTTTGTGAATGTATATAAAAGTTTATAATTTTCGTTGCTGCAGTGTTGTTATTTTCTGTGAAAGTGATCTCAATCAATTCAATTTCCTCTTCATAAGATGGAAAGTGTTGTTTTATATGGACTTTAATATGGTCTAATAAAAGCTCTCTTAACTTTTGATTACGTTTTGTTCTTTCTCTAGCTACACCCTTCATTCTGTATATATCTCTCTCAAATTTGGTAAAATGATCGATATATTCATGTGTGTAAGTTTCAAGTAACGAACGTATCAAATACATAGAACCCATTCTATTCTCTTTATACTTAATGTTTTTAAGTTCTTTTAGTAAGGCATTAATTCTCTTGTTTTCTCTGTATTTGTTTGTAAAAGGATAGGCTCCTGTTAGATAGCTATACTTTTCTACATCAGGAGCAGATCGTCCTCCTGGTCCACCTTGATTCCCTCCACTATCCTCTGTGCCTGCTCCACCTTCTGTACCTGCTCCATCTTCTGTACCTGCTCCACCCTGTGTACCTGTTCCACCCTGTGTACCTGTTCCACCCTGTGTGCCTGCTCCACCTTGTGTACCTGCTCCACCCTGTGTACCCGCTCCACCCTGTGTACCCGCTCCACCATGTGTACCCGCTCCACCCTGTGTACCCGCTCCACCATGTGTGCCTGCTCCACCCTGCGTGCCTGCTCCACCCTGCGTGCCTGCTCCACCCTGCGTGCCTGCTCCACCCTGCGTGCCTGCATCACTTTCAGTTTCCTCTGGAGTAATCGAACACAAATTAATAATCTGGGAGTTGAAAACATCATCTATACTCGAACGAGTATCTATTTCATTATCTAAGTAAACACGTCTAATAATTATTTTAAGTGCTTCCTTAAATTTTTCTAAAGGTAAACTAGTTGTAATACTTTGATCGGCTAAAAAGTCAATCTGCAATATTTCTTTCGCCTTTTTTGAAAAAGGAAGAAATCTATCTAGTTTTGTTGTTTCCATTTTATAAATCTCTAAGTTTTTCTTTTCTTCATCCGTCCAAGAAAGCTCATTTCTCACAAATTCTAGGAATATAAAAAACCTAATACCTTTTCTAACAGTAACTGCTGATTCTCCAAGTACTCTGGATATATGGTTAATAGACTCTCCTTTTCTGAATCTATTTATATACCTTTTTGTAGTTGCAATCGTTGACCATCTCTTAATGCCTTTTTCACCTGAATGGCGCATCGTTATATAAGGTTCAGCCGAATCTCTACTTGGTGCAAGCACCACAGGAAAATTCTCTAGGTAAGATCTCAGGTTTTCATCAATAATGGGCACCTTATTGGCTTGGTCCTTTGCGAGTGAACGTTCATAAAGCAGTTTACAAGCAGATACTCTCCGATTTCCCTCAACTACCACATATTTCCCGTTTTCCATTATGACAACAGGCTTTTCTGCTGGAGGCAATCCCCTATTAATACTGATTTCTTTTGCTAACTCAATCGTACCTTCTTCCTCCATTAAAAATTTCAATATATTATCCTGATTCGGATCATCTAGAAAAATCCGAGGATTATCATAATCAAGCAATATTTGTGAAATATTAACACTAACTTCCGTCCAATCTGAGTAGTTCATAGCAAACACTCCAGCCCCTTTCACTCGTATCTTCATTATACTGCTAAATTTTCCTACCGAGAATTCATCTTTGCTAAGATATATCTCTTAAACGAAATATGTTGTCCTAAATGTAACCAATTCCTTAAGGAGGTGCTGCACTGCTGACCTTCCCTATCATACAAGGGATCGTAGCTGATCTACACCTGTACTGCAAACTGTACTGCACCAGAATACCATCATCTACTCACACTCTATCATATTGCCCTACTATCCTGCTATTGCACGCACTCACACGTGAATGTATCAATTCAAATCATAAACATATCATTTTCCTGAAATTACCTGAAGGGTGGGGGTAAAAAACAGGCTCACTTTCGATTCACTTTCTTCAAACAAATACATAAACATTACATTTACGTTTTGTACACGTTTATGCATCTGAAAAATTCGGTAGGAGTGAAAAGGAATAATGAGCAACAGAAAGATAAGTTTTGCAAAAATAATAGCAGATCAGCATGCAAAGAAAACAGTAAGGGAGGTTGATAAAACACCTTCGGATTCTTCCCCAGAGAAAGAAACCATAGAAGGCGATAAGTTTGCTAGGCATAAAGTCCAAGAAAATAGAATTCTTGCACCGAAACTAAAACCAGAAGAACAGGCTACATCAACTGTGATAGCGTACCCAGCCAGCACCAAGGTAAAGAGTCCTAGTCAGACTACTGCATTAGAGAACGAATATCGTGGTAAACATCAAGAAGTAGAAAGGAATTTTCCAAGAAGGAGGGCTCGCTTTGAGGAACGGTTCAAACGGGTTACAACCTACCTCGAAAACGACGTGTACGAGAAGGTACAGGAGCTGTACGAATCAGGGGAAATTGATCGGATCAACAACCTTGTCAATACGGCGGTAAAGCTACATTTACGGAAATTCTATGGCTTGGAAGTAAAGAATCGGAATATACCGTGTCAGAGTAAAAGCACAGAGCGAACAAACCAACAGCCCTACACCCAATAATCGGTGTGGGGCATTTTTCATAAAATCCGTGTGTTTCTTTACATATTACAATAATGGAGGCATGGTACCATGACAGACATTTTGTTTTACGGCATCCTGATAATCCTCGCACTGGGTATTCTTTCTTTTCTCTTCAGAGCTTTGATGGGATGGCTCTCGATGATTATTGATTTCCTCTTTGGACTGCTTCGTTTTGTCTGGCGGGTAGTCACACTACCATTTGCAATAATCAAGTGGATTGCTGGACTGGGTAAAGCAAAGAAAGATGTAAGTCAATAAACCGTAACATAAAGCACCGTTTCGCAAAAATCCAAGCGAAGCGGTGTTTTTTCGTGTCAAAAAAGGAGTGAACGAGCATGACAATGCCAGCCGAACAATACGAGCAGTTTGTTTTGCAAGAGGACAACATCGTTTTCGGCATCCAGACCTGTGAGCTGTGCACAATGCTACTCCTGGACAACCTCTACCAAACGGGACAACCACTCAAGCAACAAACGTACAACGAAATCCTGACCATCATACACGAGGTCGAGCAACGGCTTCGGCAGGAATGGCTGGACACAAAAATCCAAAAGGCACTGCTTGCCTACCAGATGAAGAAAGGTGACATGTAATATGAGAACGATCAAAATGCTGGAAGATGTACGATGCTTACGAGAAGCACAAGTCTTTTCCCAATGCTTCCAGGCATACCTGGAGGAGGAGTTTCTTGGACTAAAAGAGGCGTTCGATTTTGACGGCCTGGACGAAAAGTTTGCGCTGGATCACTATGGTTTCATGGTCGTACTGGAGAAGGGGGATAACCTTCGTGACCTGTCCGTGGTCGGACTATTCAGAGAGGATCGGGGCTTGCTTGGCAGTTTGCCCGAGTTTGTCGAGAAAGTGGAACGGTACGAAGAATGCTGGTACAAAATCGTAGTGATCTACTCGAACGAATACGCAATGGCTTTCTATGCTCCCGAAGCTGCTGTTGCCGGAGATACAGAGATTCTGCAATGGCTGGAGCAACAACTATGAATCCAGCGACCATTGTAAAAATCGTGATTCTCGTCGCTGAGGTCATTGTGTTACTTGGTAAAGGGAAAAGCTGAACATTCCCCCTCTGCACCTGCCCTTCACACGGTTGAAGGGCACTTTTTTAAAAAATATTTTCGCTGTTACCACAATCGGTTTCAGGCTGGATTTCCGCCACAAAAAGAGTATCGAACCCGCTCCCAAAAATACGAAGTCCAAAATTGCCTACTTTTGTGCCAAAAAAGCTGATTTCCACAAATTTCAAGGGTCATTTTTCGTCCGACCTCACCCTTTTAACGAACCTTTTGTGCCCGTTCTCCACAGCAAAACCTGTGTCGGCGTTTTGTGGCGGTGTAATTTTTTCTCCCGATTGCTCCATCCTGTGTCGTTGGCGAAACTCCATCTCCAATTGGTATTCTGATTCTACTTTTTCACGAGAGGAGAGACCAACGTGGTAACAACACAAACACTGGACAACATTCGTTCCCTGATTAATGACGTGCTAGAAAAATGGCAGGCAGGCGATAAAGGTGCTCCCTTTGAACTTCCAGTATTGAAAGCCCTGGGCCAGCTTGCAGAAAGTGATCGAGCCGAATTCCAACGGATGAAGGCACAGCTTACAAGTGCTGGAGTTTCCTCACGAGACCTCAGCGATGCATGGAAGCAAATAGTGGAGGCAGAAAACAATACTTCTGCCAAGTCGGCTGGGCAACCACATTATTCACCTGAAAAATTGGCCGAGCTAGAGAAACTAGGCTTTGAATTTGACGCTCACGAAGGCGAATTTCGTTTGAATACCAGTATTTTTGCCAAACGCATGATTACCAAGTATAACCTACGACTAACCACGGGGGAACGCTTTTTCTACTACGAGAATGTTGTGTGGAAGCCATTTCGTGAAAAACAGTTGCATCGACTCCTGTATCGAGAGATCGAAAATGTACAAAAAAACATCTGGAGCCCGAAATGGGAGGCTGGCTACATGGCTACCATACTCAGAGCGTCCCCGTTTGTGGAAGAGTTTGATTGTAACCGAAGCTACATCAATCTAGCCAATGGCATGTACAATACCGATACATTTCAGCTCGAACCACATGACCCGAAATACCTCTCCAGCATCCAGAATCCCATTTCGTATGACCCACAAGCTCAGGCCCCGAGGTTTCTGCAATTTCTCCAGGAAATCTTCCAAGGCGACGAGCAAACCATAAAGGTTGTCCAAGAAATCATGGGGTACTGCTGCACTTCTGAAACACGTGCACATAAAATGTTCATTTTCGAGGGAATTGGGTCAAACGGTAAATCTGTACTGATCGAATTAATCGAACACCTGGTTGGACGTCTTAATGTTTCGCACGTCGCCATGAACGAGCTTAACCAGCCCTTTGCCCGTGCTGAACTGGTCGGTAAAATCCTCAATGTTTCGGCAGAAAATGAATTTAGTGAAAAAGGGATTAACACACAACAAATCAAAACGATTGTATCCGGTGACAACATTCGGGTGGAGAACAAACACGAAAAAGGATTCAGCTACAAACCGATTTGCAAACTGGTATTTGGTCTCAATGCCCTTCCGGTGGCCATTGACAAGTCTCACGGTTTCTACAGAAGGTTAGTGATCGTTCCGTTCCGTAGAGTGTTCAAAGCTAACGAAGTTGACAAAAATCTTCTTCAAAAGCTAGTTGAAGAGCTTCCTGGCATCTTCAATTTCGCAATGGAAGGCCTGAAACGGCTGAAAGAGCAAGATTTCAGTTTTTCCACTTCGAATGCCATCAACCAGGCTGTCTCTAACTATAAAAATGAGCAAAATCCGGCCATTCCTTTCGTTGCCGATCACATACATGCTGGCAGGCCAGAGGATCGGCTTGGTACAAACGACCTGTTCGAGTTTTTTCAAGTATGGTGCAGAAGAACTGGCGAAGCGGAGTTTGCCGCAACAGCTTTCAGGAACCGTAAGCTGTTTTATGCAGCTTTTAAAACGGGACTCTTGGAAGCTGGGCTACCGATACCTGAAATAAAAATGAGTAACGGTTGGCGATACTACCCCGGACTTGTACTGACGAAAGAGCCGAAAGACGATATCTCTAAACTCTTCGACGATGATGACATCGACAGTAACGCACCCCACTTGGTTAGCAATACCACTGTGAGCACTACACAGCAAGCTAGGCCAAAGTCCGTTGTAAAAAGGACTGACCAACGCCCAAAGCCTGTGAAAACAGAGAAAACTCCAGTTGTTAAAGTACCCGTCTCGGAGCCTTCGGTCGAAAATGATGTCTCCAAGCTTTTTGAGAATGATGATGACAACGATGTACTTCCAACAAGCGATCTGCAACCGGAACCGCAACAAGTATTTCCAGTTGAATCGCCTGAGCAAACGAGGAAAACGCCTCCTAAACCACTAGTAGTACCGAAAGGTCTAACTGAAAGGCGCAAACCTGTTTCCTCACCTAACAACGACGCTTCCTAGACGCTCTGGCTGCTCTGGTGTACTTTCCAAGCAACGCAAGGTGAGAGACTGTTTTCCGTTTTGCTCTACTGCTGAACTCGACTGCACTGCACTGTCCTGAGATTCCACGATCTCAGGCGGTGCTGGCTCAAACACCTAGACTACAGTCAAAATAGTAACAATATCCCAGGAGGTATGCGCCATGCAACCAACCACGCAGGATAACTACAATGCGATGGTACAAATTTTGGCTGAAATGGTCACCAGCTACTTTTCCACACACAAGCGGTCAGCCAAGGCTTCTGTTGATGAAAGAACAATCCAGTACATCTGCGCTCAGTTGGAGCGCGAAGATGATGAATTCGCTGACTTTGAACTGACGGCACAACTGCTTGGTACACGAGATTTCCGTCAAATTGCATAACGTAGGAGAGAGTTACATGGTCAACACAAAGACAAAAAATAAACCGATCGCTATAAATGTCGCCATCTACGCCCGTGTTAGCACTGAGGAGCAGGCAGAGCAGGGATACAGTATCCCCGCTCAGATAGAACTTTTACGGGCATTGTGCAAATCCGAACAAAAGGT
This sequence comes from Brevibacillus fluminis, assembly GCF_052072235.1. Classification (GTDB taxonomy): domain Bacteria; phylum Bacillota; class Bacilli; order Brevibacillales; family Brevibacillaceae; genus Brevibacillus_D; species Brevibacillus_D fluminis_A. Next base: position 5,818,426 of record NZ_CM125436.1, read on the forward strand.
CGTTTTCAAAGAATATATTGATGCTGGGATCTCCGGAAAAAGCATTGATAAACGTCCTGCTATCCAGGAATTGTTACGTGATGTGGAACAAGGCCTGATCCACGAAGTTGTGGTCTGGAGGATGGATCGGATTAGCCGTAAAATGTCCGATCTGTTGAGCATCCTCGACAAGTTGGATCACCACAACGTAAAATTTCTCAGCTACTCGGAAAAGCAATACGACACTAAAACAGCATCAGGCAAACTCAACCTTCAAATGTTTGGAGCAATTGCCGAATTCCAACGTAATAGCATTGTCGAGAACGTCAAAATGGGCATGAAACAGAGGGCTCGGGACGGCAAATGGAATGGCGGTAACGTCCTTGGCTACGACGTCGTGGAAGTTCCCTCAGGAAAAGGCACTGATTCCGTCCTCATGATAAATCCTCTGGAAGCGGAACTGGTTCGTAAAATTTTCCGCATGTACGCCGCTGGCCAAGGTCTTAGAAGCATCGCCAACCAGCTTAACAAAGAAGGCTACAAAACAAAGCCAGGCAACGCTTTTAGCACGGTTGCGGTCAAAACCATCCTGAATAACCCTGTGTACATTGGCAAAATCCGTTACAATGTCCGCGAAAACTGGAACGAAAAGCGTCGCAAGGGGATCAATCCCGACCCGATAATAGCAGACGGAGAACACGAGCCCATCATAGACCTGGACATGTGGGAGGCCGTTCAGAAACTGTACGGCAAAAAGTCCAAAACGTCTCCTAGGGTGTACGAGGGAACCTATCTCCTGACCGGACTGATGAGATGCCCACAATGTGGCGGTACACTTGGCGCACACCGGGTCAAAGACACGCTCAAAGATGGTACTGTTGTCGTCCGTCGCTACTACGTGTGTAACAAGTTCAAGAACAACGGGAGTCGCGCCTGCAGTTCCAATTCCGTACGTGCAGACTTCGTTGAAAGCTACGTGCTGGAGCGAATCGCTGAGGTAGTTCAACATCCCAAGGTACTCGACGACATCGTAAATAAGATCAACAAGGACCGTGTGAAAAGTGTCACTCCACTCCAAAAAGAAATTGCGTTCTTGGAAAAGGAACTGAAAACGCTCGATGCTCAGAAACAAAAGTACTTCAGGCTGTACGAAAGCGACACAATTGACAACGACTTTCTGCTCGAAAGACTAAACGAACTGAAGGGCAAATACGACACGCTTACCCAGCGCAAGAGAGAGGCTGAAAGGCAATTGGAATCGAATTCGTCCAATCCCATTTCCATCAAGGAAGTCCGTGCCGTAATGACGAAGTTCCACAACTTGCTGGAGAGTTCGCCGCACAACACGCAGAAAACCCTCCTGCAAACGGTAATCAAGCAAGTACACATCAAGAAGGCTGGCAAAGAAATAGAGGGAATCGAGCTGGAATTCGACGAAGGAATCAAAAAGTATTTTTTAACCTTAGCCCCTTCCACCAATAAGGTGGAGGGGGCTTTTGCTTTCCCCAAGCAAAAGCCCCCCTACCGATACACCCTCGTAATCTAGTATAAAATACGCCCGAATTTGCCCCTAAAACAAAGGATTCTTGCAAATGTGAAGGAAGGTAAACCCATGACACATAAGCCGTTTTTAGAGGCTTCTGCCCGCTCCCCTCCCAAAAAACTTTCCGTTACTTGTGATACGGTTCACCGTAACGGGTCGGACGGTCAATTTTGTCCTTCTCTCCCACCAAAAAATAATCCGTCACTTATGATACGCCTGTCCGTAACAGGTCTGAGGTTCAATTTTTCTTTACTAACTAATAAAATCTGTTTGACATGTTAAAAAATCTCCACTTTACTCTCTAACAGTAAAATTAATAGGCACCTCTCAGGTGCCTAAATATTAATAGCAGTGGTTCATTTCGCTAATCCATGGCTGTGAAAAAAGAAAAATTTGTCGGTCTATTACTGTTTTGGTATTGGGAAAGTTGCCTAGATTTCAGATGCTGTCTCTTTAATAGTTTCGATTATTGAGCTATATTCGGGTCGCCTTCTTAGTTGTCTTTTATAAAGCCCAATAAGTTCCTTTAATATTGGTGTGTGGTCTCCCTTTCCAAGTTGTTCCCACTTCAAGAATGAGTTAATATCCCCTGAGAATTTTGGTTCTCTATTATAAGTACAGTCTCCGCTTGGCAACATGTATTCATCTATTACTGCAATTGCATTTTCCTGCAATTCATTAAAGGCATCCTTGTTATTAATGTCATTTAGCTTAAGAATACATTTAGTGTAAAACGATCTATCTTCATAGTAGCTATTCTGGCCAGCTTGTAATATACAATCTTTTAGAAGTTCCATAAGTACAAAGAAATACAGATATCTAGTTTGGCCCCTGGTTGGTTTTTCAGCACCTCTACCAAACTTATACTTTTCACCTTCTTTACTTAGAATATAAGCAGCATAAAGATCGTTAAGCCCAAAATTAGAGTCATTAACTATTTGCGTAAAGATACTCCCTCCAGGTGCAAAGGGGGGATTTTTACCGAATGCTAATCCCGCTTCAGCAAGCCAGCCCGCAGAATATACCTTTAATAAGTCAAAGCAATTAGCATGTTCTGTAAAAAATGGGATTATTGACGGATTCTGTTTCTGCTGTGCCTTCCTTGAATCCCATCCACCTCTTTGAATTTCAAGATAAATATTGTACTTGGATCCCATTTGATCTGCCCACGATCTGAAATCCCTTTCAAGTGCTAAAAAGTCTTTTTCGGTTACAGCATTTTGGCTATTTGTGTACCTTGTTGTTTCAATTAGTAAGTCCTCTCCTTGAGAACCTACCTTAACGATTTTTAAGATGACAATGCCTTTCCCTAGTCTATATTTATAATCATCTAATTCCGGATTGGAACCTGTCCCCCCACTATCTAACTTTTTAAGGAGAACACTCCAAATTGTTTTAGTAGTTTGACAACCATTAACAATGAATGGTTCAGTCAACTCGTATTCGGTTTCAGCATGTTTTTCAAAATCCTGCACAACAATTGTAATACCATTATTGTAGAGACCAAAACGCTCAGGTTTCTCAAGAAGTGTTTTCTCAATACCTTTATTAACCTTCCGTTTATTCCCTAAAAATTTCCTTACATTTTTTTCGTAAATTAAATCCAAGTCCCCTGTTTTATGTTTGTAGCTTTTAAGAAACTCATATAAATCTACGAGTCGTATAGAGCCAACTAATAGTTCATCTCCTGATGGAACAAGTTGACCATTTAATTTTACTGTCAACCTTTGATTAGAGGATGTTGTTTCCTCCAAAACCCTACGATATATCGTCTCGATACAAACAGTTTCAACGCTAAAGATAGAGCCTATTCTATTCTTGCCAATTAACTGTATTGCTTCTACAGCCCTCTTTTCTTCCTCGGTTAAATTATCAACAGTAGCAAAAACCAACACAAGTTTGTCTTTTTCTGAGGATGAAGAAATAAAAGTTCTCAATCTGTCAATTAAATCTGAAGAAAGAGAGGATAGGCTACTTCTTAATCCTTCGATGGCATCAATAACTTTAACAGCTTCTTCGTATAGTGTTGCTGTTCCTGCAAAAGCGGAACCATACTTACTTTGTATTAAATACCATGTGTCGCCCTCTGCATCATCTTGTAAACTATCTTCACCTCTAAGAAGGTAGGCTAAATCAATACCACCGTCACCAGCTCCATCACAATATACAAAATCATCTGAATAGCTATCTAATTCTAGCCATTGAGTTACCAATTTAGTAGAAAAACGTTTACCTAGTTCTACAGATGATGGATTACCATCCATAACATCTGTTAGCCACTCATCCTTAAACTCTTGATAATTAAGGGCAGTAGTACTTATCATGCAACCCTCTCCCCGCGACGAAATTAGTTAAATTATACCATCCCGTTCTCTTTGGCTCTACAAAAAATCCGTCATGCATCAAATGATGATTCTGGTTATCACTGTAGATTTTCGCAGAAACGAGTTCAGAAATACTAAACCATAATTCTTCGCTTATTTTGCCGTAAGTCATTGTATGGTATAAATATCAGCTTTATGTAAATCAATTGTGATTCTTTTCACCGTAACGGAGGAAACGACGAAAATTACGAAAGGAGCCGCCGCGGCATGCTCCTTCGTTGATTTGCTTATGGACTCGTATTCTGATTTGATTTATTTTCCTCTTCTTTGTATGTTAGATATAAGTAGAGGGTCTTCATATTCCGAATTGAAAGAAGTATCGAATGTATCGTGATTAATAGCCAAAGACCAGCCAAGCCCCAAGCCCACCAATAGATCGGCCATTTCTTCAATGAATCTGGAATAAACGAGCCAACGTAAAAAAGAATGATGCTTGTAAAGACAACGATGAGCTGTATAATCACAGCCCAAGTAAAGAAACACACTACGGTATCAAAAAGCCTCATCTTGTTGTCAGCCGTCTTTGCTTCTTTAAGTTTTCTTGTTGGCCCCCCAGTTATTGTGGAAAGAATTGTTATACTCGCAATATTAAATCCGGCTAATATTGAAATCGCCGCAATAACCTGTCCGCTTACCTGTTGAAACTTTTCAATCAACATCGAAAGCTTATCGGCAGTAAACGAGGTGAAATATAGCAGGACTACTGCTAACACAACCGGAAAAAACAAGTCGACTATTAGTTCGGATGTCGACGCGTCTTTCCAATACCTTTTAAACGTTACTATAGGGAAGTTATTCGCCTTATAGAACGCTTTTAATTTACGCATCCTCGTCCTCTCTCCTTAACGGAGCTCTGGTTTGGGCAATTTGGCTTAATACAGCTTCAGCAGAACGTAATGTAGGTTGCCCAGTCCCATCAACTTCTACGCTCCGTGTATATTTTTCTTGTGACTCGTCCATGCGAATCACCTTTTCGGCACCGGCTAGCTTGCCTTTTACCACAATCTTAGTAACCCCCGGTTTATCCTTGTATCTTCTGATGAAAGGTACTGCGCCAGCTAATCCACTCCTCCTGAATTTTGCAGAGAAGTCTAGCTTAACTGTTGTCGCGTCCATTCGATCAGCTTCTGATTGAAGCATCTGAACAGCAGCGTTCTCGTCAGCGGCAGCCTGGGCGGTCGTGACCTCAATCGAGACTTTATTAACTGAGTTTAACGCCTGAATATTATCAAAGAATGAATTGTCCAACAGGGTGCAGATTTGGATATAAGTCAATTGGTTATTCCGAATCACAGGTTTCCCAAGCTGTTCTAAATACTCCTCTACACGCGGCCTGTTTAACTTCATATGTGACTGGAGCAAGAGGAGGCCATCACTTTTACGAATCAAGAAATAAGTGTATAGCGTCTCACCTTCCCTCAAGTGCTTCGGATTAGGACGACGAGTAAGGTTATCGGCATGAATCAATTCCCCTGTTGTTCCATACTCAGCATATGCAAATCGCCCAAATAAATAGTTAGTTTCAATTGAGAAATGATCCAAGTAGATCAACCATGAATCGTGAAACCGTTGCGTCTTCTGATTATCCGGCAGTTGACTAATATGGTCGAACAGGTCGCATACGATTTTCTCGTCCCACTTAACAGCATCGACCTGATGTTGACGTCCTTTCAGATAATGCAAGTCAATCTGATACGCATAGAAGTTCTTCTTTTTATCTGGCACTTTCGACATCCTCCTTTTTGCCCAGTTCTTCGACAAAGAGGAGAATAATCCCTGCAAGCTGAGTTCTCCATATTTTAATGAACTCGGGCACCATGGGTTTCCTAGAACAGACAATGCTTCATCCTGTCTTTAGAAAACGATTTCCACACCACCCTGATATGGTGAACTGCTTAATATCTGAACTTGAGAACAACTGCGTTAATATATCTTGGTTGATACCAATGTACCGCAGCATGAAAAAATAACTTGTCATCGAGCTTACCTGCGATGTAATCGGCTTTGAACTCTTGAGATCGGGTGAACGTAAGGTGTTTCCACTCCTCCTTTCTTTTAATTTTGTAATTTGACTTACTGTTGGCGAGAAAGAACGTTATAACAGTGCCACAGCTACTTGTTAAACCGTAAAGAATAACCCCTGAACATCCGTTTCCAACATTATACCAAACGTTTGTTCGTATTAAAAGTGATTGCTGAGGGAACTTGTATTCAAAAATCGCCCATAACAATTTCCGCCGTTCCCTTTATTACCAAATCGCGAGTATTTTTTTGTACATAGGGGAAAATAGCCTTATCCAGAAAATCGAGGTGACATAAATGGCCAGAAAAAGAACAGCTGAGTTTGATGATATGACTCTTCGGCAACTTAGAGCTTATAGTGATATGCATCCTGCAGAAGGAAAGAGAATAGCACAAGCTTGTGGAGAAACGAAAAAATATTGCGCTGATAATTATTGGCGTTATCGTAAAGATGAGGTAATCAACCTTTTCCTACCTGGATTCTCTAAAGACGATCACTACGTTAATCAGTTCTTAAATTAATCGGTATTCTGGCAAGTAGCATAAAATTTTATAAACCCCAATGCGTTTCGACCGTCATCACAACGCATTGGGGTATTTGGTCGTGCCAATATCTAATTCCTTTAAGGTTTCCGATACAAGTTAATCGTTTGATTCAAACGTACTTGCCACCGTCTTTACCTTCCCGGCATGCTTTACTAAGCGTATTTCTTAAAATTCTCCGCCTGCTCCAGCACCTGCTCAAAGACTTCCTCGTCCCACTCCGGCGGATAACCGTTTTCATAAAGCAGAACCGTCAAATCCATGTTAAGCTGATTCTTGATATCGTCGCGCGTTGACCAGTCGGCGTATTGAGCTTTATCGTCAACCAACTCTTTGATTTTCCTGGCAAGTAAGAGGCATTTTTCATCTTCGTATTTAAACTGGTGTTCATCACGCACCTTGACCAGAATATCATAGAAAGCCTTTTCTTCATAAGTTATGCCGAGTTTCTCAAAGGATGCCTTATCCTCCTGTAAATCGGTCAGTATTTTAATCAGTTCGTCAGATAGATCATTGATGAAGTCCGCCACGACCTCGCTGGTGAAAACAAGTTTGTCGCGGTTATTATAGGTGTCGACAACCTTTTTTAACCGCTCGTCAAAGGCAATTGCCTTGACCTTATTGGTTTTCCCGTAGCCTGAAATCGCCTTCCTGAGCAGCTTAAGCAAAGCGTTAAACTTCGATATTGGAAGGTCAATCTTATCCAATTGTTTCTGGAACTCGTTGCCGAAAACATCTTCCGGTTTATTGGCGTTGACAATGTTTTCGATTCCGGTGCATGTGATAGCCTCCTGCACCATTTTCTCGACCACACGATTCATTATTTCCGCGTCCGGTGCGTCGCCTTTCGTCTGCTTATAGATGATAGAGCGAATTGCGAGATAGAATTGCGCTTTTGTAACTTCCTCATCGGTCAACTCGCCTGACGGGAAGCAAATTTCATAGGCAGCTTTCAGCTTGCGCGATAAATCCATGAAACGCGTTTCGACTTCTTTGCTTATCTGCACATATTCGGCGGCCGCATTCAGACAAACAAGCCGCTCCAGGGGCTGCCCGGAATAGAATTTATCCGCGTTGAAACCGTTCATGAGCGCGTCAATCAAAGACAGATGATTGCGGAACACCAAAAGAGAAATCCGCAGTTCATCAATCGGGCTTTCCTGCGGGCCACCGTAAATTTTGATGGCTTCCATCATATTTTCCTTGATGCCGATATAGTCAACCACCAAGCCTTTATCCTTGCCCTCGAACACGCGGTTGACACGTGAAATTGTCTGAATAAGAGTGTGTTTCTGGATAGGCTTATCGATGTACATCACGGCAAGAGACGGCACGTCAAAACCGGTAATCCACATATCAACTACGATTGCAATTTTGAAGTTGGAATCGTTGTTTTTGAACTGCTTGTCCAATTTCGCGCGGTATTCTTTGTTGCCGCATAGGTCGAATAATTCTTTTTCGTCGTTGTCTCCCTGCGTTGCCACCAATTTTATTTTTTCAAGCGGAATCAGCTTGGCCAGCTTTTCCTCGGATAGTGAGGCTTCGTTTTCTGATTTTCTTGGGATGTTCCAATCAGGACGAATAGCAATGATTTCTTTATACAGCTTGAAAGCCAGCGTTCTGTCCGCGCAGACAATCATGGCTTTTTGTACTATAGCGGGCTTTTCGGCGCATAGCGCTTCGTAGTGGGACACAATGTCCGCCGCCAGCCGCTTCAGTCGGTGGGGATGGCCGAGAACGCGCTTCATTTCGCTCATAGCACGCTTGCTCTCCTCGACCTGCTCTGGATTCGCGCCTTCTTCCGTGCATTTTTCGTAATATCGCTGGATTTCTTTCGCTTGTTCTTCGGAGAGGATAACCCGCGCAAGTCGCGGTTCATAGGCAATGCGGACGGTTATGCCGTCGTCACTGGATTCTTTCATGGTATAACTGTCAACCACGTCGCCGAACACAGCTATGGTCTCGTCAATCGGCGTTCCAGTAAAGCCACAGTAGGTCGCGTTAGGGAAAGAATCACGAAGGTATTTCGCAAAACCAAAAGTGGTTGTAACGCCTTTGTCGGTCACTTTCAGTTTTGCTCCTGTATTCGTTTGTGTTCTGTGCGCCTCGTCCGAGATACAGATGATATTACTACGGTCAGAGAGAAGCCCCGTCGATTCACAGAACTTCTGAATCGTTGTGATGTAAACGCCACCGCTTGCTGCACTACCAAGTGCCTCCTGCAAATCTTTTCGGCTTTCAATGCTTCTCACATTCTTATCGTGTAGGTAGCGTTTGGACGCGACGAACAACTCGGAAGTCTGGGTATCCAAATCTTCCCGATCCGTTATTATGACGATAGTAGGGTTATTGAATGTTTCCCGTTCCCGAAGTGCAAGCAAACGGGAAAGAAACAGCATAGTATAAGTTTTCCCGCAGCCTGTCGCACCAAAATAAGTACCCCCTTTACCGTCGCCGTACGGACGCAGATGCGCCTTGATATTCGCAAGCATCTTGTTCGCCGCGAAAAACTGCGGGTACCTGGTAATGACTGCGAGTTCGCTTTTGCTCTCGTCAGGATAATACACGAAGTCGCGGAGAATAGCCGTCACCCTGTCTTTGGCGAAAGCGCCCTTAATCATGGTAAACAGCGCACTAATGCCGTTAGAAACCTTCTCCTCGTCGCTAGCCTTATTCCATGCGTAATAATACTCGTAAGGCGTGAAGATACTCGCAAGCTTTGTGTTTGCACCGTCCGTAATGACGGAGAGGAAGCAGTATTTCATCAGCTTGGGGATGTCACGACAGTAGCGGATATGAATCTGTTCCCAAGCGTCATGGATGGTCGTATCTTCCTTGATTGCCGATTTGAACTCAAATATTGCGACAGGTATGCCATTGATGAACAATAGCATATCGGGGCGGCGCAGGCGTTCGCCCTGAACGGAATACTGATTGACAACCTTAAAGATATTGTTCTCAGGTACATCATAATCAATATAACCCACGTGAAGTGCAACTTTCCCTGCGTCGTCGCGCAGGAGGTCAAAACCCTCGTTTACAAGCCAAAACGCCTCACGGTTGCCTTGATACAGTGGTTCAGGTGGAATAAGTTTCAGGCGATTGATAATCTTTTGTATTTCATTTTCAGTCAGACTTTCGTCTTTATACCTATTGGCAAGATATGCACGCAAATCATCCTCAAGCAAAATGTCTTCAAATTTACGGTGTATGGAATCGCCTAACACATGGGTATAGCCTTGCGCCAAAAACAACTCGATTATGGCTTTTTCCAATTGTTCCTCGGTAAATTGACCCCTTATAAATTTAATATCCATGTTCGACCTCCATTCTTTAGGTATTTTGCTTATTAACAATCGAATCCCAAGCTTGACATTACTTGGGGTGTTGGCATGATAGGGCGATTAACCTATCATGCCACACAGTTACGCCATTGTTCGCAAGTAATCATGCCCGCAAAGACTCCGAGTCAAGCCTAGCAATTTCAAGTTATTACTGCTAACCTCGAAGAGCCAGTATTTTTAGCTTCATCCAGCGATCCTTTTATTAAAATTGGGCAGATGTCCTTTATTTGGGCTTTTAATTTCTCATTGATGTCCCTGCGCGTGATATAAGCGTTATAAATATTTACGATTGAACGCTGAACTTTAATGTCGGGGATTGGGATTTTTACCTCGCACATATCCTCCCACGCGAACGCTTCACGTGCGCTGCCCCATGAATTGAAGCGAGCGTATCGGTCAAATTCTGAGCGACCGAAAAAAATATTCAGATAACTGGGGATCAGCTTATCCTTTTGATTTACCCTAAATACGATGTAAGACGACGAAACAATATAGGTTTCGTCAGAGCTGTTATGAGCAAGCGAAATTTTTTCACCGTTACGCGACGTGATTGGTACATAAGCAAAAGCATCCGGTTCAACAAGTAAATATGGTTTTAGAGAAACGCCGGTCATGTCAGCTTTCGTTTCGATGAAGACTTTATTGATTGATACGCCTCTTAACGCATCAATACCATACTGTAAATTTTCATTTTTCGCTTCTGATAATTCTATATACTCACCAATAGCTTTATGCGGCAAAGTCCGTCGCAACTCATCAATATAGGCGTCACAGGCTAATTTAAGATCCTCTAACCCACTTTCATATGCCTTTTGATTTTGGAGCAGGGCATTGTAAATATCTACATACTTCTGCTGGATGGACAGCGGCGGAAGGTCGATTACGATATCACACATGTCTTCCCAGTTAAAGAACTCTGTTGCGCTTCCCCAAGAGCTGTACCTAACAAGCCGATCAAACTCATCTCGTTGGAAGAAAATGTAAAGGTATTCAGGCAACAGTTTCTCTTTATCCTTGATGGTAAATGCAACGTAGTCTTCTGTGAAAATGTAAGCGCGGTTAGTGTCATTGAAAGCAAGACCCAACCGCTCACCATTTCTTGTAGTCCTGCGATTAAAGACGAATTCGCCGGGTTCGATGATGTAAAACTTGTCAAAAGAGCGGTCAGTCACATTGGCTCTCGTCTGCATCATACCCTTTGTGTTCATCACGCCCCGGACATCGTCAATGCCATATTGCAAGGCGCTGTTCTTCCTGTTTACTTGTTCGATTAACTCGCCCAGCCTACTCAATCCCATAGCCAATCCCCTTAAACGCAGTTTCCAACATGGCCTGCGAGACTTTCTCTGCTTTCAGGATCTCTCGCATCTCGCCCTGAATCCGTGCCATTTCAGCGGCAAAATCAATCTCCAAATCGTGGTCGATAAACTCTATATATTTGCTCGGGACGAGGGAGTAGTTCCGTAAGCGGATTTCCTCTAGCGTCGCCGATTTACAAAGTTCCGGCACATCGGAATAAGCCGACCTATCTGTACTCTGCCAATCGTTGTAAATCTTCTTGATGGCGGCAATTTGATTCTCGTCGAACATCACATACTTTTTTTCATAGACATTTTGATTCCATCGACGCAGATCAATAAACAACACCTCATTCTGTCGGTCACGCAACTCGCGCCCGTTCAGCGTACGAGCTCTTTTGTTGTTATTGACAATCCACAACGTAACCGAGATATCTGTCGAATAGAACATATCACGAGGAAGGACAATAATTGCCTCAACTTTATCGTTTTCGATAAGCTGTTTGCGAATCTTGTATTCCTCGCCTCCTGCGTTCAAAGCGCCGTTGGCAAGCAGAAAGCCTGCAATACCATTAGATACGTCTAGTTTAGAGAGCATATGCAGAATCCACGCATAGTTAGCGTTAGAAACGGGAGGTACATCATAGCCTTTCCAACGGTAATCGTCGGTGAGTTCATCCTTGCCTCGCCAGTTTTTCAGGTTGAAAGGAGGATTCGCCATGATGAAGTCGACCTTTACATCCTTGTGGCGGTCGTCAATAAATGTTGAAGTTGCCCTGTCGCCGAGGTCATAGGAAATACCTCGGATAGCCAGATTCATTTTTGCTAGCCTCCATGTGTCGGGATTGGATTCCTGCCCGATGACGGAGATTTTCAGTCGGTTGCCGTTGTGCCGTTCCACAAACTTAACTGACTGTACAAACATACCGCCGCTTCCGCAGCATGGGTCGTAGACCCGTCCACTGTAAGGCTCTATGAGTTCAGTAATTAGGTTTACGATGCTGGCGGGAGTATAAAATTCTCCTTTTTCAGCTCCCTGACCGGCATCAATTGCAAACACCTGTAAGAAGTATTCGTACACCCTGCCGATGAGGTCTTTGTCCTGAAATTTCTTCTCGTCTATCTTATTTATTTCGTCGATCAACCCTTTTATAGATGCACTTCTAGCACCAAGCGTCGCATAGAAGTTCTGCGGTAGCGCACCTTTTAAGGATTTATTCTTATCTTCAATATCTGCCATCGCCTTGTCTATGATAACTGCAATGTCATCGGAGCTCGCGTTCTTTACAATGTATGACCATCGTGAAGTTTCGCTCAAATAGAACACATTTTCAGAGAGGTAGAAAGAGGGTTTTTCAAGAAACGCCGGTACATCACCGTACTGGGCCTTTATTGCCTCGCGCCTTTTTTCAAATTTATCACCGGCAAATTTCAGAAAAACCAATCCCAAAACGGCGTCGCGATTTTTTTCGTTGCCGCCCACCGTTCCCCTAAGGGCGTTCCGGCAATTCCATAAAATGCTCTCAAGCGATTGTTCCTTCGCTACAGTTTTTTTTGCCATAGTTTACTTCGTTCCTTCCTAATAATAACTAATTATCTGCTTGTCCGGCGCTAATTCCACAATGTGACCGTAGTCGACACCCAGAGCGATACAAACATTTATCAATATGACCATACTGACATTCTCGTGATTGGAGAGTTTAGCGATCAGCTGCTCCAGCGTTTTTCCTAAACCCACGAAACTTGACCATCGCTGTATTAGGGTCTTTATGAAGGTATTCCTTCACTAATTGATCGAGTGATGCAAGAATCGGCCATCTTTCCACACGAAAAGCAAAGTTGCTTGTTTTCATATCTTCAGCTTATTACAATATGCATTAACAACATTCTCATCATGTGATGTGATAGAATTAATTTGATTTCCGATTATCAAAGAGGGTTTAAAACCACACAATCAATTATAAACCCTCTAATGGTGATTAACCTATCGTTTCTTCTTATAGCCTCTACTTAGACCAGTTTTCTCATAGACCTGTTCTAATTTGGCAATACGCATTTGTTCAGCGGCTTCTAGAGCTTGGGTATAGTCATCCTTTGCCTTTTTGTAGCTATGCCCCGCCAGTACCATCTCTTCTGCACTTAGTTTAGGTATAGGGATATCTTGAATGTCCTTCACGTTTAGTATTGGTAATGAAGCTCCTTTCCGCAAGGCACGAATGTAGGATTCTCCAATAGGGCTCTCAAAGAACGCTAATAGAAAATATGGATTGACCCCAGGAAGCGGACGAAGACCTATGAAGTTAGCTGACAAATAAAACGGTTCGTCCCCCTCCAAATCAGGAACCACGGCAAACTTCATGGCTATTCCCCTGCTCGTAAGTAGCACATCCCCAGTTTGTATCTCAGCTTCTTCTTCTCTCGTTGTTGCCCTAATTCCGTAATTCTCAACAGTTTCTAAGTGCAGCACCCCATCTTTAACGTCCGATAATTGTATGACTTTTGCTTGAATAGCATCAGCATCTATACTACTTGCTGTATTTAGTCCCCTGTAAATAGTTACAAGTTGTTTTAATGGTATTGTCGGTGTGCTCTTTTCGTACATAGAACGATCAATTTGTACGTCCCCAATGTTCGATTCTGCATCCTCCATCTGTACATAAGAACTGGGTAACAGATTATAGCCGTTTTCCCGAATCTCAAATACATCCAAGATTCGACTTAGTTTTTTGTCCTCCTTCAATTCGGAATAACAATCCAGAATCTGATCAATCTCATGACTAGAAATGACCGTCACCCCTCGTTTTCGTTCACCTAGCGAGGTAGCATCTATGATTTGGACCTTTCCTTTACGATCGGCCTCTTTTTTCTTATTAAGTACGAGCATTGTCACGGGAATAGCAGTTCCTGAGAAGATACCTCCTGGCAACGTAATAACTGCTTCAATCAGGTCATCCTCCACTAATGTTCTTCTTATCTGCCCGGTAGCAGCCCCTTGAAATAGTACTCCATTTGTTACCGTTACTACCGCCTTCCCATCCTCCTTTAGGGAGTCCAATGCGTGAATAACAAACCCGATAGTGGCATCTCTTCTTACTGCCCCATATTTTGTGCGAATTTCTTGGTCAAGTTTAAGCCCAAAAGGGGGATGCGAAATGACATAATCAAATTTCCGATCTAATACCTTCTCATAGGTTAACAACTCAAGTACATCTTGCTGATCCAACTCAAATTCTTGTATCCCGCTCATAAAGCAGTATAATTGCCCAATCCCCACTACTTCATGATTAACATCATTGCCATATACAGAAACATTGGAATTGAATCGTGCGGCCTCTACGAGAGTTCTGCCATAACCGCAGGAAAAATCGTATACGGATGATCCTGGCTTAATACCTAGAATTCTTGTGCCAATTACACTAAGTTCTTTAGGTTCGATCATAACTCCGACCTTACCTTTAGACTTTGCTCCAGCTTCAAAATATGCATCCAGAAGCTCACGACTATCTTCAGGAAATTCCATTTTTCCAATATGATAGACTAGTTCAGGTAAAATACTTCTAACACTCTCTGCGTTAAACAAACTCAATCCTAGGCTAATATTAGGCTTCTGATGGGCTAGATCATTCAATCCCCGATGAATCAATTCACCTGACCGATCATAGGATAATTCTTCCCATGAGAACGGTAAGTGCAAGCCTAATTTCTCTTGATGTAAGTGCGCATAACGTAATGCCGACAAAGGCATAACCACTGGGTCATATTGGTATATGGGTAAAGCGTTTCTTACGACTTTATCGATCAAACCGAAGAATTGTACTTTCATTGTACTATCATCTCCTTGTTATTCGTTTTTCACCTACGGACACATCGCTGGAAGTTCAATTCCCCTTTCTCTGTATGTAAGAACAATTGGTCGGCGAGCAAGTGACGATCGTACACGGACTCAACAATCGATGGTTTTTCTAGGCGATCCACCCAAGTGAGAAAAACTAGCTTAGATGAGTTGTAAGTCCCCCGGATGGCGACGACTAAGAACATGTCTTTATCCACAATTCTTCTTTCAAACTCCATCGGGATATCCTTACTTCCCAATTGCATTTCCAGAAGATAGCGTTTTTCTTCCGGGTCTTTAAACGCAATAAGGTCTAACACATCCGGTGCCCCTTCATGGGTATCCGTAAACCGTGCCACCATTAATGAATTCCATTCAAAGTGTTTGCGAAACTGTGGAACGATAGAGCCTTTTCCCTGATAAATCAGATCACGTACTGCTTGCAAAGTACTTTGGGGTATTACTCTCTCTTTGGTTTGCCTCTTAAGTTGATGGTTATTTTCCATTGTACATCCCTCACTTTAAAAAGTTAATCGTTTATTTTTTACTTGTTATTGGCATTATATTGCCTTTGCTCAAAAAAGTAAATATTTTATTTTTCGGGGTAATTAAAATTTTTACTAACAGCTCACGAGAATTTTAAATAAAAAAAAGAGAAGGAATAATATGGGAGAGCCCTGTATCCGAAAGATATTTTCCACTATGGCAATTTTTTATAACACTTCCTTCTCATAAAAACGAGGAAACGATTACTTTTTAAAACTCCTTACGTTTTTTTTACCTGGTCATTTATTGCTTCTCCCTTATGAATGGATCATCTTTCTGAAAGCAAAACGGCTCATTCATCTGCTTTACCCATTTCAGAGAATCTGGAATAGTCCCCCCATGAAACTTAGGTAATCCCTCCGCCCAAACTTCTTCCCATATAAAATCAACTGTTTGCTTTTCGCCATCTACAACCAAGTAAACGTCTGTTCCATCAACATATGGCGAAATGCCAGCCGGTGAACTCATGCCAAGAACGACTCTAACGATGTGTGTCGGGGTTCCCTGGGATAAATAATATTCTCTTGCCAGAATATCGTTATTTTCATCATAATACTCGGCTCCCTTAAGGGTATAAGGCAGATAGGCCGAGTTCTCGATTTTCTCTTCAAAAGGAATAATAGCAGCCGCTAAGACCCAGACGTTCGTATCGAATTCAGTACTGTCGGGTTTCAAATGGTTATGTTCGAATTCTGCTTTAAGTCGATCCAGAATTAGCTCATGTACTTGTTTCATGAATTTTTCGCTCCTTTATCATTCATAAGATTTTGGCCAAGTTTTGAAAAACAGCAAAAAGAAGACCCTTTTTGCATCAATGCGAAAAGGGTCTTAGTGATATGTTGTTTCCACTACCGCTTTTTAGTGAAAGTTTTGGTTCCTTGAAAGATACTGAATTCTTGTGGTTCAGAATCGAGTTTCGTCGTCACCGTAACTTGTTTGTCTCCGAGTGTAACAGTGCCTTTTCCTGTGATTCCTGAATAACTATCTGTAAAGTTAAAATTCGCTTCACCTTTTTCATTAAATGTTACCTCAATATCACCCGTATCGGTAAACATAGCCGCACCACTTGTTGAGGAGCCTAACGAAATCGTAGCATTGCGTCCGTCCTTAAAAGTAATCGTGATGGCATCACCCGCTCCATCTTCAGTCTGATCATTCCAAGTACCGTTAAACTGTGTCAGGTCTTTTATCAAATCAGTATCAGCATTGTTTGAACTGGAGTCTGTGCTACTGGGTTCACTAGATGTTGTAGTACTTGTTGGTTGACTCACGCCTATAGATTCTTTTGCAGGGGCTTCCGTTTGGTTCGTATTAGCGGAACCGGGATTACTGTGGTTATCGCCGCCATTTGATGCTTTTGCGTTTGATATATCATCTATCGGAATCAGTACATTAAATTGGCTCTTTTGCTTGTCGATGTTAGCCGCCAAGTCATCGATTTTCCTGTTGAATTCAAGTAGCGTACCGGATGGGAAATTGGCTAGTTTCACCATTTCCGAATATGTGCCATAGAGCTCAAATGCTGTCTCGTATGCCTTTTTCAGATCGGAAGGTGGATTGTTCACGGCTTGCATTGCCTTATCGACTTCTTTTTTTCCGTTGTTCACTTGATCAATTTTCCCCTGTTTCTTGAAAGATTCGGCCTGCAAATTCAAGGCATGGTTAAAATCATCCGTTGTCTGGCCATCAATCTCAACTCCGCCATCTATGGCTTGTCTCCATACTTGGTTATACGTTTCAGCCATTTCTTGGGCTTTCCAACTTTCAGTTATCATCAGAGCCATTGCATTTTTAAGATTCTTGGTGTATTCATTTTTACTGTACTGTTGCCATCCCATAAATCCGCCTATTGCGACAAGAACAATTAACAAGAAAACGACTAGATTCTTTTTCATAATGTTTCTCTCCGTTCATGGAAGTTTGAGTTTATAAATGTTGCAGATTCACCTTCATTAAAGATTGGGGAATATTATTTTCATTTGTTTCATTTTGGCTTGTCCTTGCTTTTGAATAGAGGAAATCTCCTCGGAAAGCGACGCTGCTTCGGCCTTCGTTTTTTCTAACTCCTCTTGAATTTCCTGAATCTCTTGTCTTATTTCCGGGTCAATTTCATCCAACTTTTTAAAATCGCCAGAATCCCAGGTTTTTTTCCACTTCTTCTCCAAAGCGAGAATGTCCTGATGCTTCTCCGCAATCTCTATACATTTCTTATGGTACTGATCAATTTTGTCCAGAAATTGCTCCAGCATTCGTAGAACATCCGATGCCCCCAACGCTTCCTTATAGGTTGGGTCAAGTTCGGTGGCTTTTGTCACGCTCTTTTCGCTGGAATCAATGGCATCCTGCATGGAGTCGATATACTCTCTGGCCTGTTTGTGGAGGGATTCATTTTTTTCAATGGATTCCTCCCTTCGAACAAGATCACCGTAGGTTAGTATCGGAGAAGATTCGATAGCCTGATTCACTTGTCCATAACTGCTCGTGTTTGATTCCAAGGGATAAAGGTTCACTAGCCCAAGATACAAATGGGCTCGTGCGATGCTTGGGTCTAATTCAACCACCTGCTCAAGCAGACCTTGTGCCTCTTTGTATTTTTCTGCTTCATAAAGCTGGATCGCTTTTTCCAACTTGATTTGCGCAACTTGACGGGAAAGTTCCGCAATCTTGGACTGGGCTTCCTGGTAATTTTTCGTGTCCTCCTTTGCTACCTGTTGAAACGCTGTTAATGCTTCCTCATAATGCTTCGCTTCGAGAGCCTTACTACCCTGAGCAAACGAAGCCTGAGAAGCTGCTAACTCTTTTTTCCGTTTTTCTGGATCTGGAGGTATATTCATTACTGCGACTACAAAGATCACAAAACATAGTCCTCCGAGTGCCAAGCACTTTTTCCAAAGGGGCCTTCGTTTAATCGCAAAGATCACGGTCCCTATTACACAGAAGATACAGCCGAAAAAACCCGTACTCGCCAAAACATCCCACATGGTTGACAGACTCCTTTTTTCTTCCGATTCCGTTAGTCAAGTCATAAATAGTAGTTCTTTACTTTAAAAAGTAACACTATAGATAGTAAATTCTTACTAAATATTATCTATAAATGTTGTTGTATGGTCAAATAACATCTATCGTGTGTTAAAAACACTATTTCCCTGCTTTAAGCTGAGTAAGAGGTGGTACGGCAATGGACGATCTCTTGCAGAAGCTAGGCGAACAGTTACGTTTTCTGCGTAAAGAAAAAGGATGGAGTCAAGACAAATTGGCTGAACTTTCTGGCCTCCATACGAACTACATTGGACAAATTGAACGCGGCGAAAAGAACCTCACCATCGAAACGCTGTATAAAGTATCAACAGGACTAGGCATTTCTTTGGAAGAACTGTTTCAGTCTATTGACCCCAAGCATCGACAAACGGGTCTAACCAAAATTGTTGAACTGCTGTCCCAGCGACCGGTTGAAGATCAGGCGATGGTGCTGCATCTGGTCCAAACCATATTGGCATGGGATGACCGGAAACGAAAGTAAATCCCCCTTCTGCAAGTAAAGAAGGAGGATTTTTTCATTTTTGTCAAAGCAGAAGTAGGATTCTACCGCTATCCTGTGAATCAACATCTAGAACAAATGTTCTAAAATCGGTTAGACATAAGGAGGCTCTGCGATGCAAAATCTGTCTGAACAGTATGAACACTTGGTTTGCCAGGAAGATGAATTGATCCGTAACATCCAAACCTGCGAGGAGATTCTTTCTCTTTTGCTGGACTACATCTACAAACAAAATCTTGATTTGCGTGGAAATACGATGAGTGAGATCATTCAGTCCATACACAACATGGAGGGAAAGCTGCGCGGCGACCTTTTGCAGACACGAATCGAAAAAACTATTCTCTCCTGCCAGATGAAAAAGTACGTCCCTCCTTCCGTTCTTGGCTAATTGTTACAAAATGATGGTAAATCTGTTTGGTGCACGAAACAAATGTACCTTCTCTTTGGACAAAAATGACGACCCTTCCGCTTGCATGGCGGAAGGGTCTACTCCTAAAAAAAGCGTTTGCGATTGTTCGTCGAATGTCATCACAATAGAAGTAATCTCTCGTTTCTCATTGATGTGAATCTCTTTGATCATTAAGCGAAGCAACGACTTTTTTTGTTCCAGGGTAGCCAATTGAATTAAGGAATCAAATTGCTGCAGTACGCCCTGGATGTATTCGGCTGTGATTGGCTCATCATTTTCAGCTCCTAATTCATGGTTGATCTCCGCTTTGCGTTGGAGCAAGGCTTCTGATTCATCCGAAAGCTGATCAATTCGTGTGACAAACATCTCTCTGTCGATGGCATCCTCTTCATACAAAGCGAAATATTTCTTGCGCTTCTCATCGATGGCCGCAAGTTTCGTTTCGATTGACTGCCATTCCTGCTTGAGCGGACCAATCGTGTTTGACTTCCGGTGGTTAATCGTTTCCAAAAGGTCTTGCAAAATCCGAGGCTCTGATATAACTTCCCGAATTCGGTCAAGGACGTACTGTTCGGCATAATCAGCACCCACACTGTTGGCATGACAAACTGCTGAGCCTTTGTTGCGGAAGTTGCTGCATGAATAGTATCGACGAATGATAAACGTACCATTTTTCAGCCTGTTCTTGGTTCGGTTCGCTACCATTGGCGCTCCGCACTCAGGGCAGCGGATCAGTCCGGTAAGAAGGTATTGACCATCAAACACACGGGGATTCACCTTGGACTTTTCGTTGTGAAGCACCTGAACCTTTTCCCACAGTTCTTTCGGAATTATTGGTTCATGTTTGCCTTCTACGATAATGGGATCAGGATTTTTGCCTTTGCGTCGTCTTTCATTCCAGTTCTCAAATCGGTTGTATCTTATAATGCCCGCATAGAGCGGATTGGTCACGATTTCTTTAACAGCGGTCGTACTAAACGGGTTGCCCAGTTTCGTTTTGTTGCCTTCATGGTTCAGTTGGTTAGCAATGGCACGCAACCCTTTCCCGGAAGCATACAGTTCAAATATCTTTCTGACTATGGCGGCTTCTTCCGGTACAATCTCCAGGCTACTTCCTTTGCTTCGCTTATCGCCTGTAGCAAGGCTTCTATATCCGAGCACAAGTCCGCCATTGTAGTTGCCTGTTCTCGCCCTTTGCTTCAAGCCCATCTTTACATTATCCACAATGGTGTTGCGCTCCAGTTCACCAACAGCGGCAAGCATTTGTAGGGCAAACTTGCCCATGGCCGTTTCCGTTTCAAAGTTCTCGGTGAAACTGCGGAAAGCGACTTTGTATTTGCTGAAATGATCCACCATCTTTAAAAGGTCGATGGTTTTTCGGGCAAGACGATTCATCTTCCACACGATTACCTCGTCAATTTCACCTGTTTCTACATCTCGAAGCAAGCGTTGCAGTTCATAACGTCCTTCAACGGACTTACCGGATACGCCCCGATCAACATACTCGCCATAAACGGTCTTGCCGTACATTTTGCAGTAATTTCGCAAGGTGTCCAATTGAGCATCTATGCTATAACCGTGTTCCGCCTGTTCCTCTGTACTTACACGTGCATATATGGCGACACGAACAGTTTTGTGTTCCATTTTCTTCTCCTTTCTACGCTGACACGTCACGTTGCTTGCGCAATGCCTCTCCGAAATCTACGGTTACGCTCTCCAATTCCCTCTGTGCATTGATCGTAATTTGGTCAACCAATACACGTAACAAGGAGTTTTTTTGCTCTGGGGAGGCAACACTCAGAACCTTTTTCCATTGATTGAGAGCAGTCAGAATGGTTGGCAGCGGAACAAGTTCTCTTTCTTGTGTCTCGATTTCTTCAATGATTCCCTGCTTTTTCTGCATGAGAGCCTGGATCTGATCCTTTAGCTCCCTCAGTCTTTCCACCAAATCACGTTGTTCCATGCCATCCTGTTCAAACAAAACAAGGTACTTTTGTCTCCGCTGTTGAAGCTGTTCCAAGTCCTTTTCCATTCGCTCCAACTCTAGCTGCAATGGAATAATTCGTTCCCGTTGTTTACTGTTTGCGTGCTCTACAATATCCTGAACCAACACAGGGTTGGAAAGAAAGTGTCCAACCTGGCACCAGACTACTTCCTCCACTTTTTCAGCCGGTATGCTGTTTGGTTTGCAGACTGTTCCGCCTTTGTTGGTGTAATTACTGCATATATAGTAATGGTACAAGCGAATGCTACCGTTTTTGTTCCTGTTCTTAATGTGATGGGCAATCATTCCACTTCCGCATGAGGGGCATTTCAAGATGCCTGTCAATGGATAGCTGCGTTTTACTACTTTTTTGACCGACCTGGGAGCAGAAGCATATTGTTGCTGCACTTGCTCCCATAACTCGGTCGAAATAATTGCTTCATGTTGGCCGTCAACGACTACACTCTGTCCATCAAATGAGGTGTAACGAACCTTGCCGATATACACGGGATTCAGAAGTATATCCCGAACAATCCCAATCGAAAAGTGTTTGCCCTTCTTGGTAGTGAATCCTTCGCTATTCAACTGATTGACAATGGCTTTCAATCCATTGCCATGGGCATACAACTGAAAAATATGCCGGATTACATTGGCTTCTTCTTCGTGTACACAAAAACGAGTCTCTCCCGTGTCATCTGACACAAGTTCGTAACCCAGGATCGGGGTATTGCAATAAATACCTGCCTTTGCCCGTTGCTGCATCCCCATTCTCGTGTTTTCGATTATCGTATTTCTCTCAAACTCTGCTGTCGCACCTAGCATTTGCAAGATAAATTTGCCGATCGGAGTCTGGCTGTCAAAGCTTTCGCTAAGGGAATGGAGCGTGCAGTCATGTTCGTGCAAGGTTTGGACGATCTCCATCAAATCCACAACATTTCGGGCCATGCGATTCACTTTACAGATCAGCACTTCCCGAAAGCGGTGCTGTTTTGCATCCCGCAGGAGACTCTGCAATGCTTTTCTGCCGTCAACCGACTTGCCTGAAACCCCACCATCCACGTACTCTCTGAAAATCGTTTTGTGATGAGCCTGGCAATATTGCCGAAGGAGTTCAAGTTGCGCTTCTATACTATAGCCATACTCCGCCTGTTCTTCCGTACTGACCCGGACGTAGATGGCAACACTGTTCTGATCTGGCATGTCCCAACACTCCATCAGGCGATAATCTTATAGTCATAGGTGCCAAGCAATTGTGCAGTCAATTCGCGATCCATTTCGTCGTCAGCCTCACGATCCAGCTTCTGGAGAAAGGCACTCCAATCGGGACGTGGATTCTTTGGCATTTTGTCCTTTGCTTCAAGTTTGCTGGCATGATTCAAAATCATGTCAGAGAGGATATCAAGCATCAGTGAATACCGATGGTTCGCAGTTTGCGCATGGGTGATCATATGAAGAACTCCTTTCTGTAGCAATCCCCCCTTCCGTACCTTCCACTTTCGGAAGGGGGACGTGGCACTTTAATCAATTGGTGTTACTGGTTTATCTGTTATGAGCTTGTCGGAACAAAGCACCTGAATAATAACGGGCAGAATGATCAAGACAATGCGGAGAATTTTACACAACATCTTCTCACCACCTTAGTACTCATGCGGGTACAGCATCGTACAGTAATCACCGCTGTCGATGACCCAGATGGTAGTTTGTATAGGGCGTTCAATGGACTTGAATGCAATCGTTTCTTGGTGATAAGGCTGCTCCTGCCGGTTACACACTTTTTGTACTGCTCGTCCCTCTTGTACTTCAACGAACAGTTCAAACACCTGTAAATAATCCATTGTATCGCCGCGATTTTTGCGAACATCGATAATGCTCCATAGCAATTGTTGAATATCTGTTCCCACTTCGTCATGTACACCCTTGGTAACGTAGCGATTCGAGGAAAACATGTTATATGACTGCCTCCTGCTCTTTGAAGCTGTAATAGGTCCCTGCTCCGATAATTACGTGATCAAGCACCTGAATGCAGAGAGCCGCACCCGCATCTACAATTCGCTGGGTTACCTCACGATCTTCATAGGAAGGGGTTGGGTCTCCCGATGGATGATTGTGAACGAGGGCAACGGAACTTGCTAGGAGCCGAACAGCGGGAGAAAAAATTTCTCTCGGCGTAATTACCGTTGCATCTACTGTCCCTTGCGTGATCGTTTCTACATGCATAAGCCTGTTTTTGGTGTTGAAGTATAAAACCCGAAATTGTTCCACCCGCAACAATTGCATGTCTGACACAAGGTCCATGATGTCTCTTGGTGACCGGACAAATATTTTGGACTTCTGTTCTCCCTGGATAATTCGAGCTACCAACTCGGCAATTGCCTTTAGCTGAATCGCCTTAGCCTTCCCGATGCCAGGAATCCGCTCAAGTTCCTGCTGATGAGTGTAGAGAAACACTTCCTTTAGATTGCCGTACCTGTTAAGCAAGTGCTGGGCTGATGTTTCGGAAACAATGGACGCGAGCAACTGGTCGTCTCGCATTTGGCTATAGCAGAAATTAGAGGAGGACTTTCTGCAAAGTATCATGACTTCTCCCCCCTCCCATTTTGTTCTGCCATTTCTCGCAACCATGTTTCCGTTTCAGCGTCATGGATACCAACCAATGTGTAGAACAACATCATAAAGTCATTGTTGTAAAGTACGCCGATCCGGTAGAGTGGCTGATTCCCTGTTGTGACCAGTTCCACAAACTCTGGCATGGATCGGCGCAAGCCATCCGTGAGCCCGACTGGCTGGAAATTGTGGTCACCTGCTTCGATCACAACCATGTAGCCATCTCTTTCAAGAGACCAGCCCTCTAATGGTTGATCACATCCGAGAGCGTGGTAGAGTCCGAGAAACTCTTCTTCCAGGTAGTTCATGTAGTCAAGTGGAAGTGCATTTGCTCGTTGCAATGTGGCTATGTCAGCCGCTGTCATGATAATTCTCAAAGAAATCCCTCCTGATCAGGTGTTAGCAGCAGATTCAAGGAAATATTAAATATTTGAATTTTCCGATAATTCATTTTCCTTTTTCTCAGTTGAATCAGGATCGGAGAACCGTACCCAGCCCCTAAAAAAGTGGAGACACCCACCTATTGTTTGGTGTTTTGGTACTAGATTTTCCTTGATGCTTTATCAAACACTCCCATTGGGCCCCCATTTCCCCCCCTGCCTTGCTGTAGACAGGGAGATTATTTTGTCAGAGGGGAGGGCATTTTTATTGTATTTATCATTTTACTGGGGGCTTTGGGGGCGAAATTGCTAGAAGCCCTTGCCTCCCATAGAGAAGTTAGCGCCCCCTGACCCGAGTGCTGAGGGGGTATTGCCCCATTATTCCACTTCGAAGATTTGTTGGATTTCAGGTGACTGGTGACTGAGAATGGATCTTTGGCTCCCTTTATTAGCTGTTCGTCTACCAGCTTCTTCGCCTCGAATGTGTTCAGCCTTGATCCAAAGCAATCTAGGACGATTATTAGTCCCCACCCTTTTTTTGATTAGTCGGCGGGTTCTCACCTTTCCATCTGTTTCCTCTTCCTCTACACGTATGATTCCTTGCCGCTCCAACTGTTGCCAGAGAGTGCTAGATGTTACTGGGAGATGCTCTCCCTGTCTAGCCAGAAAGCTGGAAACCGTATTGTAGATCACATCAGGAAGGAAATAGTAGTAGTCTTTGTCATGCCAGCCTACCAGTGTGCTATTAGTCGGTGCGAGTGAGAGGTCATCAGTCCTTGCTTCAGTCGGCAGAGTATGGATGGATTTGTTTGCCAGTAGTTCAGAGATTACGCTGAGGAAGCGGGTGCTTGGCATGACATCCGAGACTCGTTCACCCTGTTGTTCAGAAAGTGAAAGAAACACATTCCACCCCACGTCCAACAATCGTTCTTTCTCTACTATTTCTACAGCACCAATACTGCTCGCGTACTCTAAAGCAAAGTGGAGACCCAGAAAGAGCCATGCTGCCGCTTCAGCCAATCTTCCATGCTGCTGGCTTGGAAGCGCAGAATCTCTTTTTTCTTGGAATTGAGTATATAATTCATTTTTAGGCGTTTCTTCCATGGTTATCGCCAGCCATTCCAGATACCCGCGCATAGCCTGTCCCAACAGATTCGATTGAGACTGACCTTCGCTTAATTTCACTAAATCTAACTCACCAGGTCGAAGTTCTGTTTTGACGTAACGGGCGTTACTCGATTGACCGCTAATTAGGTCTTCACCCGTTATAAGTGCCAATCCCCGAGGCGGATAGTCCCGGCGCAAGGATGTGTCTTGTCTCATTCGCCCTCGACTGACCCGATCTCCGTAGGTACGCATCAATTGCTGGGCTGTCTGCTCCATTTTCTTTGCGTCCTGTGGGTTTGCCGAAGGATGATAGTCATCGATCAGCAATACAGAATCCTTGCAATCAAACGTCCTTTTTTCCATCGAGTTCATTGAATCCTTGAAGTTAAGCGGAGGTGTTTTAGGCGTAAACGATCCAAAGTGACACAGAAAAAGTGCCGCCAATGATGATTTTCGTGCACCCGATTCCCCATGTAGCCAAAGGATGAAGGCGGGTTCTAAATCCACAGAACGTAGCCATTCACACAATGGGGCAAGGAACATCAAGGCAAACAAAGGCAAAGTGACCTTCTTAGGTGCAAGATCCAACAAACTGAGGCTGGCTTTCATGGCTGCGATTGGATCGTCCACATTTTCAGGCAACTTGTACCTACGGAGCCGGTCGTCGACTTCAACCTTTACATTACTTGGGCCAACACATCCTCCAGCATGGAGATAGCACCATTGTCCGTCAATCCTACGCCAACCTAAGTGGGTATACACATTTTCATTCTGAAGATCCTGAGAAAACGTCTGAATGGCATGCCGAACCTGATCTTTTGCCAAATGACCTGGTTCTATATTGGGAGCCAATCCCCATTGATGTAGCCAAGTCAAGCCAGGAAAATCAGCAGCAGGGACAAGAATGGGGTGGAGTTCTTGCTGTGTTTTTATAATGATTCCTTCCATTTGATAGTGCATCTGCCGCTCCACCCCGTCATCTTTGCAAACTATCCTTGTCGCTTTCGCCATAAAGTTGGCCAATGGTGTATATTTAGGGAATCCGTCCTTCTTGTAAGAAACCCCACATAGGTTACCTTGCTGATCTATGTGATATTTTGTATTTTTTACAAGCTGCACCCACTTCTCCATCCCTTGAGAAGCTGGCTTTTTTGAGTTTTGCATGATGAATTGAACTGGACTGTTTGTGATTTCATTTTGCTCATTGGTACGAATTTTACCGAAACAATGCTGAATCTGGGATTCATCACAACCAATTGTTGAGCAACGTGTCGGTCCGTACGTCCCATTGCTTGAACACTTTAGTTCTTCTATCCGACTGGAACTACGTCTATCATGTTTGGTGGATACTTTTGAAAAATGTAGAGCTTGTTCAGCATATCCAGCTTTGACAAGCATCGACACCCAGCGAAACCACTCTTCTTCAGACAAGCCTGTCCCGTTTTGCACCTGCACTGCCTGCCGAAACATGGGACACTTTTCTGACAAGGTTTGGATTACGTCAATGTTGACTTGATCCTGTTGACCAATTGGTTTATTAGCTGTCGTTTGTTTTTTTGTCATCTTCTGAATCATCCACTCAGGTGCTTCGGTACATTCTAGGTCCCACGGAGCTCTGCCTTCCACCCATTCGTAAATACCTCCGTTCTGGTGAATGGAGGGCGGGACGACCGTTTGTTGGCCTTCTCCAAGCAAAGCACACTCTTCATGATAATTGTTGCGATCTGCTTCGAAATGTTTAGTCAAAGTAACTCCTTCTGGGATAGCATAAAGCAACCTGCGCCCACCGCCTGGGGTTGTAAACTCCCATGTAGGGGGCAAATTACCTTGACTCCAATCTTTCAGTGTAAGTTCCCCGAATTCGCCGTCTACATCGACAGCAACCAAACCGGAGACGCTGCCTAAAATCAGACCAATGTTTGCTTTTGGCCAGTATCGGTACCATTTTTCTATCTCTTCTAGGAAAGGAACTTCCCGCTGTGACCAGCCTTTTAGTAGTGGCGTTTTTCCTGGTTTACTGCAAACGCCAAGGTGATGCTCACTAATCCCTTCATGGTTATGCGGGCAAAGTGGGATGATGGGAAAGTT
Organism: Brevibacillus fluminis; assembly: GCF_052072235.1. Classification (GTDB taxonomy): domain Bacteria; phylum Bacillota; class Bacilli; order Brevibacillales; family Brevibacillaceae; genus Brevibacillus_D; species Brevibacillus_D fluminis_A. Next base: position 5,846,027 of record NZ_CM125436.1, read on the forward strand.
GTTTTCGGCATACCAAACGGCGTATGACTTAATAGATGAATCGTTGTCTTGAGTTGAAGCATAATTTCCTGCACTATTATCAGCTAAGTTGTTTACAAGGTCGGTGTTATGCATTACTATCCCTCTTTATTGCATTTTTTGCGATGACTTGGGCAAAGTGGCTAAAGCCACTTTGCCGACCATTAATGCCATTTTACCTAGTTACATGAGGATTTACTTTTATTGACATTTGAAGCCCAAGCATTTTGCAAACCTGATTCTGGAAAAAGACGGTGTCACGGAAATAAGCCAACTCTTCATCAGTACTAGCGTCCGTAACCATAAGTAAGCTACAATCTTCAATAATGATTCCGTCTATCTGCATTAGGAACAATTTTACATTGTCTTCTATTTCATTAATCTCTTTAGCAGTAAAGCACCCTATGTTGATATGAAGCGGTAATGCCCAACTTACAATTATTTCAGAATCAGAGATAGTAACATTACTTGTGCAATGGTCAGTAATGTAAAATAGTTCCCATAAAAGTTGATGCATCATACAATCTTTTTCAATGGGGTCCGTAACTTTAGCAAAACGTATCCCATTGAAGCCTGTAATAACAACTTGAATTTCTTGCAAAAAAGTACCCTGCTGATAACGAACATGCTCATACATGAAGTTGAAAGTGTCTTTAACTTCATTGCGAGTATCGATGAAAGTTACGTTGTGTTTCATATATTTTTCATTCCTTCCGTTTAATGATTGTGGTTTATCGTACTTGGCCGGATTTCCCATTACATATAGTGCAATCAGGCGGCAAACAGGGATATACCCCTTTGCCATATTCGATCTTGCTAGCTAACAATTACACACTGGTATCAAGTCGAGTGAGAATTGTCGTGCAAACCAGTTCTTCTTGAAGCCCTTATTGATTTGATTTACAAACCGATCTACCTCATCCTGAGTGTGAAACGTTATCGGCTTTGGCAATACCCATTCAGCTTGCACACCTCGGAATGTCAGGCTCACTCGATTTGGTTTTGGCTTTAGTTTTTTCACATCTTTTAGCATCTTGTGATAGATGTATTCCTGAACCACTTTCGGGTCCTCACGTTGGAGCAAACCCGGTTCAAATCGAACATTGCCTTCATGGAACGTAACCTTGTATCCTACAATAGACATCGTCATAAATTTCACCTCCGATCTATTTTCTACTAGTAGAATTAAACTGCCGATGAGTAGACTGAGCATGTCTTACCCTGTTCTATTGATGTGCGCTCATCGGATTATGTTATTTAATTTAAAACAATGCCGAAAACAAAATAAGGGAAAGACGTCTGAGCGTCTTTCCCCCTAAACCTTTGAAGTCAATTATTAAAATCCTGTAGAAAATTTTCATACATGATTTGTTGTAAAATCTGTTTTGCTTCCTGATTATTTCTGTCTCCTTTTCGATCACTCAGAGCAATTATTTTTAGCACCTGTTCTAGCCAAGACCGAACTAGTTTTTCCTTTGGGTTGTCTGGGTTGTCCAACACGTTAATAACCTTAGTAACGATCTCCTCATTTGATGGATGACTTAGTATAGCCGCTTCCGTGTCCTCTATCAACTTCTGTATTCTGCTGTTAGCCCGTTCTTTGAACTCTCCTAATACAACCTGCTCAAACAGAGCTTCGATTACTTGTCGTTCATAATCTTTGTCATTGATATTATTTTCTGCTAAATGTTCTTTGCTTGGTTCCAATTTCTTATTTTGATTATCAATCGATTTTCTTAACAGGTAGCTAATCAGCTTATCCAGTTCCTCTTCTTCAATTTCCCGCTGTTTTCGAGTTTCTTCATCACAATGTCCTAATTCAAGTGTGTTTTTAATGTAATACGTTGATAGTTGCTTAGATAGATTTAGATGGTAAGTATCCAGAGCCTTGTTCATCCTCAAAAGCACCTGAAACCGAAGTAACGCAGGCATCATCTGAATAACAGCCATTACTTGGGCTACCTTTTTTTCAAGCTCCACAATTAATTCTGTTTCCTTTTCAGCACGAACATAAGAGGCATGGTTTTTTATTGCTGTCTGCAAATGATTAGGAACGTATGTTTCGATGCTTTGAAACAATTTTTCGTTGTATTCCTTTACCCTGTCCAAAGAGTATATCTGTTTGGCCTTGTCACGACTAAACTCTGGATGTAATATCAATGAGTCAAGCAATACTAGCAAAAAGCCATGCCAATCTTTATCATATTCATATCGTGTAGATGGTTTAAAGTCACTTTTAACAAAGTTATACAATTCGTAAAAACGTGTAAGCCAATTTTCAAACGTGTCTTCACTTACCCGTAAAATACTCCGAATATCCTTAGGAGTCAGTGTTTCTTTATTCAGTTTTTCAGTAATAACTTTTTCACGGAAAATTTCGTTTACGTTATCCTTGTTTTTACTCATTTTTCCCTCCCAGGCTGAAAAAACAAAAAAATTATCCGTCACTTATGATACGGCTCCCCCCTAACAATCCGAAACCCCCGATAAACCTGCTCCACCAAAATAAGCCTCATCAACTGATGCGGAAACGTCATCTTAGAAAACGACAACTGCGCATCCGCCCGCTTCAACACCTCTGCCGACAACCCCAGCGACCCGCCGATCACAAACGCCACCTGACTCTTCCCATAAGTCGCGAGCCGATCCAGCTCCGCCGCCAGCTTCTCCGACGACCACATCTGCCCGTCGATCGCCAGCGCAATCACATGCTGGTCCGGCTTCAGCTGGGCCAAAATGCGCTCACCTTCCTTGCGCTTGACCTGCTCCATCTCCGTCGCACTCAGCTCTTCCGGTGCCTTTTCATCCGCGACCTCAACGACCTGCAGCTTGCAATACGCCGTCAACCGTTTGCTGTATTCCTCTATCCCTTCCTTCAAATACTTCTCCTTCAGCTTCCCAACCGTCACAATCGTAATCTGCACGTTCCTTACAGCCCCTTCTCTTTCAGCAGCACAATCTCGCCTGCGCCACCGCACTCGCCACAGACATGCGGCACCGTCTCATCTTCCACGTCCGAGCGCCGGAACGTATCAGGTGCTGTTTCATACTGATCCACATATTCATCAATCGCGACTTCCGCGTCTTCCATGCAGCTCACCACAACCGGAAATCCCGCCTGCAGCTCTACGTCTTTCCCTTGAATCCGGAGTGTCCGTTCTTTCATATCTTCATGTTTCATCATGTCATTCGTCCTCATTTCCCTCGATTCTTCTGCTCCTATTCTACCCAATTCGCCACCATTGCACAAAAAAGAAAGAGGCACCCCTCAGGCACCTCTTCCAACCTTATTAGTTATTGCCGCCTCGCTGCTGGCTCAATTTCACAGTCGCTGTCTTTTTGAAGCCGTCACGATAGAAGGTTACCACAACATCATCGCCTGGTTTTTTGTTCAGGGTCAGGTATTTGCGCAATTGAGCGCTGCTTGTGATGTCCGTGTCATCCAGTTTGGTGATCACGTCGTATTCCTTCAAGCCCGCTTTGGCTGCAGGCGAGAATTGCTCGGTGTTCATGATGACGACACCGGTGTTGACGTTATCTGGCAGGTGAAGCGTTTCTGTCCAGTGGTAACGCGGAATATTGGTCAGGTCGCGCGGCGTGATACCGATATAAGCGCGAACCAGTTTGCCGTCTTTCATCAGCTGGGCGCTGATTTTTTTCACGTCGTTGATCGGGATCGCGAAGCCCAGACCTTCAACGCCTTCTTTGGAAATTTTCATCGTGTTGATCCCGATGACCTGTCCGTACATGTTCACCAAAGCGCCACCACTGTTACCCGGGTTGATCGCTGCGTCAGTCTGCAGCACGTCCAGCTCCCATTCCGGTTGGCCGTCTTCATCCAGGTCAACTGGCATCGAGCGGTTCAGCGAGCTGACGATCCCTTGTGTAACGGTACGGGAAAATTTCATGCCGAGCGGGTTCCCGATCGCGATTGCAGGTTCTCCTACCTTCAATGTGGACGAGTCGCCGAGTTCAGCGACGCTGGTCACTTTGGAACCGTCGATCTCAAGCACCGCCAAGTCACTCAGCGGATCGGCGCCCAAAATTTTCGCATCCACTTTATCTCCGCTTGCCAGGTACACTTCTACCTTTTGCGCGCCAGAGATTACGTGGTTGTTGGTGATGATGTGGGCTTTGCCGTTTTTCACTTCAAAAATAACGCCGGAGCCTTCACCTGTCTCCACATTGCTCGATTGGTTGGACCACATGTCGGTTTGCTTTTGGATGTTGACGATCCCAACCACGGCATTTTCAACTTTTTCTACTGCGCGGACTGTTGCTGTATCGACATTAACCGAGATTGGCTGCGAAACTGCCGTTGGCATGATCGAGTTGCCCATCGCCATTGCAGACGCACCCGATTGAATTGCTGGAATATATCCTGATTTTGAAATAGCCGGGAGCATTAAGAGAACGACCATACCACCGATGACAGCGGAGGTCACGGAGGTCATGACCATTTTGCCGACTCCCAGATCCCTGCGCTTGCGTCGTTCCGTTTTTTCGTACATGTCATCATAGTATCCCATTATTCTTCTCTCCTTCCACACGTTACTAGCTTATCTGCTTCAGCAGTTCGTTATACTTCCTTCGACACCCTTAGTATACGAAACACTTTCGGCAAAGTGGCGTGAGAATTATGGAAAGCTTGTGGAATCGCCGATTTGCTGAAAGCATAGAACCACAAGGGCCGGCGTATACTAGGAAGTAAAACGCAATGGAAAGGATGACCAATCGTGAGCAATCCCTTTTCTCCCTTTCAGGAAGTCAATGTATTGGCCAAGCTGGCTGATTTGCAAGAGACCGAATACCACAATACCGTTTTGCTCCACGGCATCATCGAGCTGCTCATCCAAAAAGGCGTGCTGACGAGAGAAGAGCTACTCGCCACAGCACGCCAAATCGATACGCAATTAAGTCAACAACTGCCTTCTGCCAATAAAGTGGTGCCTTTCTCGACGCCTACAGCTCCTCCATTTTCGTAGGGCGGTGCGGGTAGGTTTCACGCAAAAAAACATCATCGCCGACCTTCAGCCCTTTTTCCTCGAGGATGTTCTTCACCGTCAGCTGCGCCAGCTCCATCATGTTGTTCTCTTTGCTCAGATGCGCGAGGTAGACTCGTTCTGCTTGGCCCTGCAGCAAATCGGTCAGCGCCTCGCCCGCCGTCTCGTTGGACAAGTGCCCCACGTCGCTCAGGATGCGCCGTTTGATACTCCACGGGTAATGGGACATCCGCAGCATTTCTACATCATGATTGGATTCAAACACATAGGCATCCGCCCCGCGAATCGTCTCCTTGATCTTGTTGCTGACATACCCCAGATCGGTCGCGACACTGAGCTTCTTTTGCCCGTGATAAAAGCAAAACCCCATGGGCTCGACAGCATCGTGCGAAATACCGAACGACTCGATCCCCAAGTCTTCGAATTCCTTTTTCTCGCCAATCTCAAAAAACATCTGATGCTCCGGCGCGATCGTACCGATCTGTCCGTCCAAGGCGCCCCACGTTTTTTGGTTAGCATAAATCGGGATGCCGTAGCGCCGGGCGAAAACGCCGATCCCTTTGATATGGTCGACGTGCTCATGCGTGACCAAAATCGCTTTAATTTCCTTCGGATCGACGCCGACCTCTTTCAGCGAAGCATCTGCCTGCTTGCCTGTTATCCCCACATCGATCAAGACGGAGGTACGGTCGGTGCCGACATAGATGGCATTGCCCGTACTTCCGCTTGCCAGTACGCTAAATCTCAACCTTCATCGCCTTCTCCCATTTCTCTCATTGCTGTACGCTGTGCTTCTCATCCGGCGGACGCTCGATCGCGCCGGTGAAGCCGTTGATATAATCGGTTCTGCCATCGTGGATGAAGCGCCATACAGGCGCGAGCACCTGAATATCTGCATCGTAGTAATAGCCATAGTAGCCAAGCGTGACATCCTCAATCTTTTCGCCTTGCTTGATAATCTCGTTTTCGACCAGCGACCGGAGTGCGGTATAGGCCGAAATCACCTGCCGTCCCGACCCTTGATTGCGGATATGGACATAGGTTTGCCGATAGCGCTTGATGAGATTATCTTCTATCACGAATTCCAATGGCGCGACAAATAACGGGTACTTGCCGTTGTACTGCCAGTAAAACAGACGGTCCTTGTTGGAAAGGAACCTGTCCGGATGGTAGCTGCTAGCATACATGACGCGCTGGCCCATCATCTGCAGCCAATCGTCCAGATTTTTCACGTCACTCGCTGAATACGGCTGGTTAAAATAAGAGACAATCGCCGTTTTTTGCAGCGTGATCCGCTGGCCCGGCATCATGTTCATCGGGATTTGAAAGCCTTGGTACTCGACATTCAAATACTTCATCTCCGGCGTCTCCTGCGGAATCTCGGTCAACAGCATGATGTTTTGCTGTTTGGCATAAAACTCAATATCGCCCGCCGCTCCCTTGGCCGCTTCCGGATTGGCCCACTGCAAGTGGCGCGTCGCCGAAACCTGATACCCGAGGAAGAGATCGAGGACAAGAAAGGCCCAGATCAAAATCGTCTTCGCTCTACTCCAGTCCATGTTCTTTCCCCCCCGCTTTCAGCGAACGGGCGCTGATGACATACTGCCTGCCATCGACCGTCTCTACGACCCATACCGGGTTTAATTCCACATAGCCTTGGAACATCTTGATTTGGTATGCCAGATACGCATTGTTGACCCGCCGCGTATCGATGTCTTTTGTCCGCAAATAGCTGAACAGCTCGCTGCCTGACAAAATCGTCCATTCCTGATAATCGATATACTTGTCCAAATCCATCAGCGAGCGCTTCATGCTGACGACTTGTCCATCTTCAAGCGTGACGCGGATCGAATCGATCTGGTCGCGGTTCATGCCGATCAGCGGATAGGCGCCGACAAAGAGCCGAAACGTGATCTCATCGCCCTGCCCGTCGCCATCCTCGATTTTTTCAAACAAATAGTCATCAGTCCAGCCCAAATGCTGGTTAATGAACGATACGCTTGCCCGCACCTTCTCCTCTTCGGTGACATCCGATTTCCCTTGCTGGAAAGCCGGATCGGTGAAGGTGATCGATTGCGCGCTTTGCCCCATCTGAATAGCCCGGCTGCCATCGGTATAAATCGTTGTCCCGTCCCGCTCGACAATCTGCCTGACCAATGCGCGGTCCAGGAAGAACGCATCCATCAGCTCGGTTTCCGTGATCGGCAAGTAATTGTAGCGATACTGTCGCATGGTCAAAGGATCTTTCGGCAAATAATAGATTTGCCAATAGGGATTCGGGCGGTCATACACCGGAACATCCTTGTCCTGCATGGTATTGTCGGCGACGACCTTCAAAATCTGCTCGGGAAGCCGTTTGCCCACGGGCAAATACGACTCCTGCAAATCTTTCACGCTCACGACCGTCCGCGCGCGGACGACCTGCTTATCGCGTTTGGACATGAACAGGGCAAACACGACGTCGTTATCTTTATCATAGTACAGCCACAGCCGATCCATCTGCTTGAGTTGATCATACACTTCGCCGCGGAATGTAAAAACCTTATTAATGATGGAAATGGGCACGGAATCGCGGTACAAAATCTCCAGGCCGATTCGGTTTTGGGTCAAATCCTCCCACTCCGTCTTCGACAGCGGGTGCGGCGTGAAATCATAAAAATACCACTTGGCCATTTCTTTCGTAATATAGCGGTACCAGTCGTTGTTGGCGAGTGCCCGCGTGTGCTTGTTCTCACCATAGTGAAAAACAATGGAATCGGGCCGCAGCAGCTCTTCCAGCTGCTTTTCCTGGACTTGCTTCGCCTTTGTATAGGTCACCGGCTCGATGTATTGGAACTCCGGCTGGTTATTCCACAAGAGGCTGGTTAACACAAAACTGGTGAGGATCAGCAGATTCAGCAGAACGGTCTTCCCTGACTCAAGCCAATTCCTCATCGGCCCTCACCTCGCTTCTCAAACGATATCCAGAAGGTGACGGTCGTCCCTTCGTTCCACTCGCTTTCAATCGCGATTTCGCCACCATGCGCATGAACCAGCTCACGGGCGATTGCCAGCCCTAAACCTGTACCGCCCTGACTGCGCGAACGCGCTTTGTCCACCCGGTAAAACCGCTCAAAAATACGCTTCAAATCGCGCTTGGGAATTCCGATTCCGGTATCCCTGACGCTGACATAAATCCGCTTTTGCTGCCAATTCAAGCTCAAGCCGAGCTGAATCGCGCCTCCTTCGGGCGTATACTTGATCGCGTTGGAGATCAGATTGTCGAGCACTTGATTGAGCGCGTCAGGATCAGCCAGCACGTGCGGCACTTCCTTTGGTATCTCCAGCGCAAAGGAAATTCCTTGCTGCTCGCTCTGCATCGCAAACCGGTCAGCTGCATACTTGAGCAAACGCCCGATGTCGATCTCCTTTTTGTGCAAACGAATCCCTTGCGAGTCAAAGCGCGAGAGCTGCAGCAAGTCGTTGACCAGCCGGATCATCCGCTCCGTCTCCGTCATCGTGACGCGCAAGAAACGATTGGACAGCTCTGCATCGTCCACAGCCCCATCGACCAATGCCTCGACATAGCTTTTGATCGTGGTAAGCGGCGTCCGCAGCTCATGGGAGACGTTGGCGACGAATTCGCGGCGCTGCTGCTCCAAACGCTGCTGCTCCGTGACATCCTGCAGCACCGCGATGATCCCGCCCTTCTTCCCGCTATTTTGCTGCAGCGGAGTAAAGTTCACGCTGAGCATGACGATCTCCCGGTTTGCCAGCATCATTTCAATCAGCAACGGCTCCTCCGCAAAAAGCGGCATCTCATCTTCGGGCGGCAGCCGCAATACATCATGCAGCGTTTTGCCGGCTGTCACCACATCCGTCATTTTGGTTTGCAGCATATCCTCGGCAGAAGGGTTCATCAAGATGATCTGCCCATGCCGATCGGCGGCGATCACCCCGTCGCTCATGTTGCTGAGGATTCCCGCGAGCTTTTCCCGCTCTTCCTCTTGCTGCAAAATCGCCTCACGCAGCCGAATCGTCATATGGTTAAAGGCGACACCGAGCTGACCGATTTCATCCCCGCTGTACACCTTCACGGCCCGATCAAAATCTCCTTCGGCAACCGCCTTGGCCTGTCTGGTCATTTCCTTCACCGGCGTGGTGATTGTCCGCGCCAGCACGACACCGAGGCCAGCGGTAAACAGCAGGGCGATCCCGGTCCCCGTGGCCAAAATGTTGATGATCTTGCGGATGGTCACATACATGCCTTCCATCGATGCGACCATATAGACCGCCCCATAGATGATATTGTCGCCTTTTACCGGTACAGCCAATACTTTGACCCGCTCACCGGTGCGCGGATCGATGCGCAGCGATTCATTGCGCGTCCCCAGCAGCGCGACCGTCACTTCCGACTGCGTCGTCCGCTGACCGATGATGCTCTTATCGTTTCGGTTGGTGCTGATCACCTTGCCGTTTTGGTCGATGATTTGCACATCGCCCGTCTTGACCAGGCTGTAGACCAGATTGTCGATTCCTGCCTTGTCTTCCTGCGACTGGTCCTTGCCGTCCCGCGCTGCGCGGAAATACCGCTCCACGTTGGCCGCGAGCAGCGTGCCCTGCGTATTCAAGGTCTCCGAAAAGTTATTCGTATAGTAGCTTTCGACCTCTCGAGCAAAATAAGCGCCGATGAACTGCATCGCCAGCAAAATCAGCAGCATGTACATGACGACGACTTTCCATTGGATGGTTCGAAGAAAGCCAAGCCGCATTTACGCTGTTCCCCCCACGACGGGATTACGCAGCGTATAACCCAATCCGCGTCGCGTAATAATGTATTTCGGCTGGCTGGGATCATCCTCGATCTTTTCGCGCAGACGTCGAATCGTGACGTCGACGGTGCGTACATCGCCGTAGTAATCAAAACCCCAAACCGCCTGCAGCAAATGCTCGCGCGTCAAGACCTGGCCCTGGTGCCGCACCAAATACACCAGCAGCTCAAATTCACGATGCGTCAGATCGAGAATTTCGCCAAGTTTTGCTATCGTATACGAGTGCATGTCGATTTCCAGCTCATGCACGCGCAGCAAGTGACCGTCACGGTCCGTTTGTTTCGGTTTTTGTCGGCGCAGATGCGCCTTCACGCGAGCAACCAGCTCACGCGCGGAAAAAGGCTTCGTCACGTAGTCGTCGGCGCCCAGCTCCAGTCCCAGCACCTTATCCAGCTCCGAGTCTTTCGCCGTCAGCATGATGATCGGCATGTCGAACGATTGGCGGACAGCACGGCAAACATCCATCCCATCGCGTCCCGGCAGCATCACATCGAGCAAGATCAAATCCGGCTTCTCGATTTCCACCAATCGGACTGCCTCGTCGCCATCGTACGCGCAGACGACTTGGTACCCTTCCTTTTCAAGCGTAAATTTTAAAATATCGGCGATGGGCCGTTCATCATCGACTACCAGGAGTTTCAATCCTTTTCACACTCCTTTTTATGCAACTACGGCTCCACCAAAAGAAATAGCGCAGCCAATGTATCTACTATCAGTTCCACTTGCAAAAACGCTTTTCCTGCCCAAATCCGCACCCAGAAGCAGGAAAGGGCCATCCTCATTTCTGAGTATGACCCTACCATCTTTTTATGTGATTCGCAAATTCAGCGAACCCCCATTTGTACCTATTTCGATTAAAAACGTCGTAACGTTTGTGTATTCATGTGTTCGTTTGATCGATCAGCGGCTCAAGTATCTCATCGGGTTTTGCGGAACACCGTTTTTACGCACCTCGAAATGAAGGTGGACGCCTGTGGAATCGCCTGTAGAACCTTTTACACCGATTTCTTTCCCTTGCTCGACAACTTCGCCGACTCTTACCTCGATCTTGCTCAAATGACCATATAAAGTTTGCAGACCATTGCCATGGTCGATCAAAATCATGTTTCCATATCCGCCATGCCAGCCCGCTTCAACTACACGGCCGTTATCGGCTGCACGCGCGATACCTGATCCCGCGATGTCGATTCCTGCATGCAAGCGTCCCCAGCGCGAACCGAATCCGCTGCTGATATAACCGCCAGCTGGCCAGCTGATGCGGCCTGTCCCGCGTGAAGGAATCACCTTGGAACCACGCTCGATGATTTTGGTTACCGGCTGTGCGATGACTTTTTGCGAAAGCATTTCGCGGTCAACCACTTCGCCGTTTTCTCTCGTCACTTTGTATGTGACCTGTTTCTTTCCTTCTTTCCCTTCCTGAATGACCTTCGTTTCCCCTTTTGGCACTTTGGCATTCGTTCGGGTCTCTGTCGCATAGTCAATCATTTCATCCTGTTTCACTTCTTCTACAACCTGAACGGTCACTTTTGGGCGGATCGCCGTAACATTGATCTTCTGGCCCAACTGCAGCACGGTATTTTCATTCATGCCGGCATTGTTTGCATAAATATCTTTCGACGTAATTCCGTAACGCTTTGCGATGCATGTGATGCAGTCGCCTTCTTCAACCGTATGGACGACCTGTTGCGCTGTTCCTTTGCTCAGCAAAGCTTCCAGCTTGTCCGCAGTCAAAACTTCATCGGCAGGAACGGACTCTTCCTCCATACTGATTTCTTCTTTAAATTTCACCTGCTTGATGGCGCTGTTTTTTGCTACACTTTCCAGGGAAGCAGCGGCTACAGCTTTTTTACCGGAAGCGTTCAGTTTCACGCCGGATAGTCTGTCTTTGAGGGTGGCTAAAACGAGGTCAGCTTGCTCCTGGCTTGCCGCATACCCGACTACGTCACCGTTGACGATAATCTTGGTTGCTTGCACCTGGATTTTTGCCGTTTGATCTAACATTTTGAGTGTTGCTTCGTTGTCAAACTTTCCCTTATACAAATTCTCTTCTGTAAAACTTATGTAGTCAGATAGCTTAAGGGTCAATCCGTTATGTTTTTCCTGCTCTTGTTGAAGTTTTTCTTTCTCCCATTGTCGAACCACGTCAGGGCTGCTTACAATGCCCACTTCCTTGCCGTTCACGGAAACGTGGTAAACCGGGATGACATTCGACTGATAGTATGCGCTTGCGGCTGCTCCTCCGACAACGGTGAGCACAAGACCTGCTGATACGGATAATGCGGCTTTTTTGTTGGTAGCTATGTATGTGGATGCAGTCTTTGTAATAGTTTTCGTATGATGATTAATGGATTGAAGCATCGGTTTCGTTCGCTGCTTCAACCGTTCCATCCAGTTGGAAAACGACATTTTACCCCTCCTGTAATAAGATACCCCCATTGTTTTGTGCCTACTAGCTATTTGTAAAATGGTACTTTTTTCCTCTTTTGAAATGTCAAACAAATCTGACTATGTGCCTAAAGACAACAACTATGTCGAATTTACCATAAAAAAGGTGCTTGCATCAAGTGTAAAATGCTGTCGAATAAGCTCAAAGAATAAGTTTAATAATATGGTCAATAAATGGTCATATTTTTATCCAACAGTTCAACAGGAGGGGTAGCATTGGAGGAACGCAACATTTTGGCTGGTTTTTTTACGGAGGAAGATGCGGAAAAGGCCGCCAAGCAGCTGAAGCAAAAGGGCTTTGAAACCGTACAGGTAGATCACATCGGTTTGTTTCCGGGAGATGGATCGGATAAGATTATGAATCCCATTTCCGGGGAAATTCCCAGTCTCGGTTCCCTTACGCTTGCCGGTGATTTTTCGTCAAAAGACGCGAGCATTTTGGCAGCGGCAAATCCGAGTGCGAGCGGAATGGCTGACGGCTCCCATGACGGTGTCGGCAGAACCGTCTTACTGATTGCAGTCGTGCCGGAAGAAAGAGGCGATGAAGCTGTGGCAATTATCCGCGCATGTGGCGGAGAGGTGTAAGTTAACTTCTATCGATGACTTCTCAAGGATGAGCGACCGCGGTTTATAGGAAAGTTTTCTTGCTCTCCAGAATTCATAAGCGCGAACGCTTATAAATTCTTTCGCGTAATAAAAAAGAGGAATGAAAGCCACCTTCTCTGCGAAAAGGAAGGTGGCTATTTTGAATGAGCAATCATATGATGACTAAACCTCTACCATTGAAGTAATATCGCGGAGAGCCAACCGGCGGATCGCTGTTTTCTTTTGCTCTTCTTCTTTTGGTTTGAGAATAAAGCATACATATCCTTTGCTGACGTGCGACATTGTTCCGGAGATTACCAGCCCGTTGAACATTTTAACCTCTACTTGTTTGCCTACCAGTGTCATTGCTTTTTGATCGAATCCCATTGATTCAGCACCCCATTCGCATTTGATATGGGATACCATATGCCCAGATGGGCGCATCTGGTGTCTGTCCCCAAAACTGTGCTTGAGAAAAAAAAAGCAACCACTCGGACTACGAAGCGGTTGCTTTTGTTCAGAAACGGCACCAATTACACGTAAATGCCGCGTACTACATTTGTTTGTTCACGGTCTGGTCCGACCGAGAAGATGGACAGCGGGATGCCAGTCAGCTGGGTAATACGCTCCACGTAGTGACGCGCATTCTCTGGCAAATCGTTAATGTTTTTCACGTTCGTGATGTCTTCTTGCCAACCTGGCAATTCTTCGTACACAGGTTCACATTGAGCCAGCACCTTCAGGCTTGCCGGGAAGGACTCCAACACTTGACCGTTGTATTTGTAAGCCGTGCAGATCCGCAGTGTATCAAGCCCGCTCAGCGTGTCCAGCTTGGTGATCGCCAAACCGGTAATGCCACTGACGCGACGAGCATGACGAACGACCACGCTGTCGAACCAGCCGATGCGGCGCGGACGGCCTGTTGTCGTACCGTATTCCGCACCCACTTCACGGATTTGGTCGCCAACTTCATCATGCAGCTCAGTTGGGAATGGACCGTCGCCTACACGAGTGGTGTACGCTTTCGCTACCCCGATCACTTGATGGATCTTGGATGGACCTACACCAGAACCGATGGTTACGCCGCCGGCAATCGGGTTGGACGATGTAACATATGGGTACGTCCCTTGGTCGATATCGAGCAGAACGCCTTGCGCGCCTTCAAACAGCACACGGCTTCCGTTGTCGATTTTATCGTTCAATACGACAGACGTATCGGTTACATAGGGACGAATGATTTCTGCATAACCCAAGTATTCTTCCAGGACTTCGTTCAAATCAAAGCCTGTGGTGTCATACATTTTTTCAAACAGACGGTTTTTCTCAGCCAGGTTGCGTTCCAGCTTGGCTTTGAACTCTTCCGGATCGAGCAGGTCAGCGATACGAATACCGATGCGCGCCGCTTTATCCATGTATGCAGGTCCGATCCCTTTGCGAGTCGTACCGATTTTGTTCGAGCCTCTGCTGTCTTCTTCCACGCTGTCCAATTTGATATGGTACGGCATGATGACGTGAGCGCGATCGCTGACACGCAGATTATCCGTAGAGACACCAAAGCCATGGAGGTATTCCAATTCGGTTACAAACGCTTTTGGATCGATAACCATACCATTACCGATCACACAAATTTTGTCTTTATAAAAGATACCGGACGGAATCAAGTGAAGCTTGTATTTCTGCCCACCAAAAATAATGGTATGCCCAGCATTGTTACCACCTTGGTAACGCGCTACAACCTCAGCGCTTTCCGCCAGATAATCCGTAATCTTACCTTTACCTTCATCGCCCCATTGGGTTCCGACGACAACAACTGTTGACATCGACAAACACCTCCTGATCCTAGTTTCCTAGTCATATTTCTTATCTAGGCAAACAAACAATCTTAGTGTACTAAACCCGTTCCACGATGTCAACGAAAAAACCGAACAATAAAAATACACTTCTGCATTAAGGTTCGGAATATAAATGAAAAAAAGAAGAAACGCCCGATTGCGGCATTTCTTCTCGTTCAAGATGTATTTAGCTGGCCTGATCCCGATAGCGGTGATCCAGGCTGACGAACTTGTTGAACTCTTTCAAAAAGGCCAACTCTACCGTACCAGTCGGGCCGTTACGTTGCTTTGCGATAATGACCTCGATGATGTTTTTGCTTTCCGATTCTCTGTCATAGTAGTCGTCACGATACAAGAACGCAACGATATCCGCATCCTGCTCGATCGAACCGGATTCGCGGATGTCAGACATCATCGGACGTTTGTCCTGCCGCTGCTCTACCGAACGGCTCAGCTGGGACAAAGCGATGACGGGGACGTTCAATTCACGTGCGATCCCTTTCAACGTTCGGGAAATCTCGGAAACTTCCTGTTGCCGGTTGTCCCCTTTCCCGCGCCCTTGGATCAGCTGCAAGTAATCGATCAGAATCATCCCCAAGCCGCGCTCGGTCTGCAATCTCCGGCATTTTGCCCGGATGTCCTGAACCGTTACCCCAGGGGTATCATCAATGTAGATCGGCGCCTTCGCAAGCGTCCCGATCGCCATCGTCAGCTTTTGCCAGTCATCTTCCTCCAGATTCCCTGTCCGCATCTTGGACGCATCCAGGTTCCCTTCGGCGCACAGCATACGCTGAACCAGCTGGGAGGCACCCATCTCCAACGAAAAGATCGCGACCGTCTCATTCGCGCGAGCCGCGATGTTTTGCGCCACATTGAGGGCGAAGGCCGTTTTCCCTACGGATGGACGAGCGGCCAGGATAATCAGGTCAGAACGTTGGAAGCCTGCAGTCATTCTGTCCAAATCCGGGTACCCGGAAGGAATCCCGGTGATGTCGCCCTTTCGTTGGCTCATGAACTCGATGCGCTCATACGTCTCGAGCAAAACGTCCCGAATCGGTGCAAAACCGCCGCTATTGCGGTTTTGCGCAATTTCCATGATGTATTTTTCGGCATCCGCGATGATTTCCGTTACCTCATCATCACGGCCATAACCGTCATTCGCAATTTTCGTCGCCGTATGAATCAATCGCCGCAAAAGCGACTTTTCTTCAACAATCTTGGCGTAATACTCGATATTCGCTGCGGTCGGCACCGATCCGGACAAACTTGTCAGATACGCGACGCCGCCAACTTCATCAAGCAACTTACTATCCTGCAGATCGGCAGTCACTGTCACGAGGTCGACAGGCTCTCCTTTTTCATACAGGTCCAGCATCGTTTGAAATATGCGTTGGTGCGAAGGCTTGTAAAAGTCTTCGGGCCGCAGCAACTCGATAGCCGTGATGAGAGCTTCCTTCGCCAAGAAAACGGCACCTAAAACGGATTGCTCAGCTTCAATGTTTTGCGGTGGCACTCGGTCCAAAAACAGGTCGCTCACGTCACACCCCTCATTCGTATCAATTATTCTTCCACTACATGGACTTTCAAAACAGCCGACACATCATGGTACAGCTTTGCTTTGACTTCGGTAACGCCAAGGGCGCGGATCGAATCCATATCCAGCTTGCGTTTGTCCAGCTTGATCTTGAACTGATCCTCCAATGCTTCCGCCACTTGCTTGCTGGAAATCGCACCGAACAAACGGCCGCCTTCTCCTGCTTTCGCCTTGATCTTAACAGTCAATTCGTTCAGTTTCAATGCCAATTCCTGTGCATCCTGTTTTTCGCGCTCTTTGCGCTTTTCCTCGCTCTTTTGCTGCGCTTCCAGCGTTTTCATGTTGCCTTCTGTCGCTTCCTTGGCAAGGCCTTTTGGAAAGAGGAAGTTACGTGCATACCCCTCGGAAATTTCTTTCAGCTCGCCTTTTTTGCCTTGACCCTTCACATCTTTTAAGAAAATGACTTTCATGGCAAAAGACCTCCTTTATCATAACGCGTCAATGACTTCTTTTAACCGTCTGACCGCTTCGTTCAGACTGATGCCCTCAATCTGTGTCGCTGCCCCAGTCAGATGTCCTCCGCCGCCAAGCTGCTCCATGATCGACTGGACGTTGATGTCGCCCAGGGATCGGGCGCTGATCATGACGGTATCATCGGACCGTTTTGCGACGACAAATGCCGCTTGAATCCCGGATAGCGTAAGCAGCACTTCCGCCGCTTGTGCGACCTGCACCTGCGTGTAGCTCTCCTGCGGATTGCCGACAGCGATCGCCATATTCGTATGGTAAATTTCCGTATTCATCACGATTCGAGCCCGTTTGACAAAGTTGCTCAAATCCTCTTTGAGATAGCGCTGCACCGTAGCGGTATCCGCGCCATTTCGCCGCAGGAAGGAAGCAGCCTCAAATGTACGCGACCCTGTGCGGAAAGCAAAGCTCTTCGTATCGACAACAATCCCGGCCAAAAGCGCGGTCGCGATCAGTGTGTCGATATTGATCCGGTCGCTTTGGTACTGCAATAGCTCGGTGACAAGCTCCGCAGTGGAGGATGCGTACGGCTCGAGATAGATCAGCACCGGATCTTCAATGAATTCTTCCGAGCGGCGATGATGGTCAATCACCACGATCCGGCTTGTTTCATACAGCAAACGCGGTTCGATCACCAGCGACGGACGATGCGTGTCGACGACGACGAGCAAGGTGCGCCCTGTAATCAACCGCAAAGCCTGCTCGGGCGTGATAAAGCTTTCTGCAAGCTCGGGGCTGCCGTTAATCTCCTTCATCAATCGCTCGATGGAAGGATTGATTTCATCAAGTACAACGTAAGCGGGCTTATTATGCACCTGGACCGTTTTCAACACGCCCAAGGACGCGCCGATCGAGTCCATATCGGATTGCTTGTGTCCCATCACGATGACTTGCTCTGCTTCGTGAATCAAATCGCGCAGCGCGTGAGCGATAACCCTTGCCCGTACGCGGGTGCGCTTTTCGACAGCATTTGACTTGCCGCCGTAGAACGTGATTTTGTTCCCTGACTTCACGGCAGCCTGGTCGCCGCCGCGGCCAAGCGCAATATCGAGGCTGGACTGAGCAATTTGGCCTAGTTCCATATGGGAGGTAACGCCAGCCCCGATCCCGATGCTGAGCGTGATCGGAATCTTGTTGTCAGCCGTCATCTCCCGCACGACATCGAGAATGTCAAAGCGGGTTTCCTCCAGCTTATCCAACGTTTGACGGTCCATCATGGCCAGGAACTTGTCGGCAGTCACCCTGCGCAAATAAACGCCATGCTTTGTCGCCCATTCGTTGATGACGCCGGAGACACTCGTCGACAGCAGCGTGCGGCTCTGATCGTCCATGACCTGTGCCAACTCGTCCAGGTTGTCCAGATGAATGATGCCGAGCACGGTCTTTTCCCGCTGGTAGCGGCCTTGCAATTCTTTTTGCTCGCTGATGTCGCGGAAATAGAGCAAGCGCTCCTCCAAACGAACGAGCACTTCGTATACATGATCATTAAATGAAAATTCAATTCGTTTTTGATCCGGTTTCAAGACCAGTCCAGGCAGCACGTCAGCCAAGTTTTTTCCGATCAAGGACTCTTCGTCCGCGATGACCTGCATCAGCGGATTGGTCCACTCAATCGTTTTTTCTTCATTAAAGAGAACGATCCCGATCGGCATTTCCTGGATGACGCCGTCCCCCGCCTTTTTTACACGATGGGAGATGGTTGCCAAATAAAGGCGCAAATCTTGTTGAAACCCTTTTTCCGCCTGCAATGCGAATAAAATAAGCCCGATCAGGCAAACGATGCCGATAGCCCCATACATCCAATGAAACAGTGTCAAAATCGCTAACAGCAGCAAGCAAAAGCTGAGAGCTAAAACCATATGCAGCCCATACCAACGCTTCAATAGAAACTTGGGCATTCCTTCAGCCCCTCTTCACTTTCTCTTTTCCATTCTCTTTCGCAATCCGACCCCTAAATCCAAAATACCGAGTAAGCTAAGTATATAAGTTAGTAATGGAAAAATAAATAGAACGACTACAAGCACTGGAGAGAGTTTTTTCCAACCCCTGCGGTATAAAACGTAAAAACAGAACGACAGCCCTTGCAGCATAAACACCATGTCCAGCATCACCTTGACGTTGTTCAAGGCACTCGACAGAAAGGTTTTCTCGGTCGCGTTACCAAACATCAAGAGTAGGAGCAAAGCCCCAAAATAATAATAGATGAGCGAACGAGGAAAATTCCAATCCCGAACAGGCTGCAAGCGAGGCAACGGCCGCTTGAGCAGATTGGAGGTGAGCCTTGCGAACCAGTGAACAACCGTACTCATGATAAAGCTGGTGGCGACGATGATCGACGGAAGCACCAATTCAAACAGCTTCAGCTGCATGTCAATCTCGCTTTTCCACTCTTCCTTGGTCAGCCATCCTGGTGTCGGCAGCGAGCCCGGACCGCTGATCAGCTGTTCCGTTGTCCGTTCCATCCCGGTGATGAGATCGACCCCGAATACATACTTGGTGAGCGCAAGCCCGAGAACAAGGGATACAAATGATGCTCCCGCACCGATGACGATCGCAGGAAGCGCCGACCGTCGCCGTTGGTACGTCCTTCCCATCATGCCACCAATGAAGCCAAACATGATGGCCATCAAACTACCGCCAAGCCCGGCAAAGAAATAGCTGACGATCGCAAACAGCACGATAAACAAAAGCAGCTCTCGTCCGGTACTTCGCGATGCCAGCAAAACAAATGGTACTGGCACAAGCAAAAAGGCAAACATTCCTAAAATCGTATGTACGCTAATAAACAACAAGACCAGTGCAACGACCAGCAGGATTACGTTTTCGACAATTGGTTTATTGCGAGTAGACATTGACCGCTACTCCTCCCGAACGTGGTAAACAAATTTTTCTCCAAATATCCCGTTTCATTGTACTGGGCATTACATAATTCTAGCATCTCTCGACAAAAAAGCAAACTGCCGCCCGTGGCGATGAATCCCAAACAGAATGCTCCTCACAGGCGCGAACGCTTATATATTCTTACATGTAAAAAAGGCAGGCAGGGATTCCCTGCACTGCCTTCGAGCAATCGTATGAGCAACGATTATTCTGCTGTATATGGTAACAATGCTACCTGACGGGAACGCTTGATCGCGATTGTCAGGGCACGTTGATACTTCGCAGAAGTACCAGTTACACGACGTGGCAAAATTTTACCACGCTCACTGATGAATTTTTTCAAGAGATCGATGTCTTTATAGTCGATTTTCTTGATTTTGTTAACAGTGAAGTAACAAACTTTACGACGTTTATTCGGACGTCCTTTGCGTGCCATGTAAGTCCCTCCTTTGCAGGAATGTGAAAGTTATCTTACGTTTTAGAACGGCAAGTCATCATCAGAAATGTTGATCGGCTTGCCAGCATCGGCGAACGGATCACCAAACGGATCATAGTCATTACCTTTAGCAGGCGGTTTTGCTCCGCCGCCTCCGCCCCCGCCAAAAGCAGGGTCAAAACCGGAGCCTTCATTGCCAGATCGCGCGCCCAGGAATTGGACGTTTTCTGCTACAACTTCAGTTACATATACTTTTCTGCCTTCTTTGTTGTCATAAGATCTAGTCTGCAAACGACCTTCTACGGCAGCTTGTCTTCCTTTACGCAAATAAGATGCGCACAGGTCGGCTAGTTTTTGCCAAACAACAATATTAATGAAGTCAGTCTCGCGTTCTCCCGCTTGGTTTGCACGTGGGCGGCTGACGGCCAATGTAAAGGTTGCAACAGCTACACCGTTAGGAGTATAACGCAGTTCTGGATCTTTTGTCAGGTTACCGATAAGAATGACTCGATTCACCGCGGGTCCCTCTCTCCCTCAAAACGACGAATTACTGGTCTTCACGAACGAAGAGAAAACGAATTACGTCGTCATTGATTTTCATCAAACGCTCTGCTTCAGCAACAGCGTCAGCGTTAGCTTTGAAGTTCATCAAAACGTAGAAGCCTTCACGGAACTTCTTGATTTCATACGCAAGACGACGCTTGCCCATTTCTTGAAGCTTGGTGATTTCACCACCGAAGTTAGTAACGACATCGCTATAACGCGCAACGTTCGCTTTCACTTTCTCTTCTTCAAGGTCTGGACGCAACACGTACATTACCTCGTATTGACGCATCCTTGTTCACCTCCTTTTGGACTAAACGGCCCTGTTCGGGCAAGGAGCGAGTGCTGAAACGCATAAACTATGCACCCCAAAAAATACTCGCATTTCGATATTATATCAAACCGTGCCCAGTCAAGCAAGATTTTTTCTTATACATTGAAACGGAAATGCATGACATCTCCATCTTGCACAACATACTCTTTGCCTTCCAGGCGATATTTGCCGCGTTCGCGTGCAACGGCTACCGTGCCAGCATCGACAAGGTCCGTATAGGCGACGACTTCTGCACGGATAAAGCCGCGTTCAAAGTCAGTATGGATCACGCCAGCCGCTTGCGGAGCTTTCATTCCTTTGCGGATCGTCCACGCGCGCACTTCTTGTACGCCAGCCGTGAAATACGTCACCAGACCAAGCAATTCGTAGGCTGCACGGATGAGACGGTCGAGTCCGGACTCTTGCAGGCCCAGCTCTTCGAGGAACATTGCTTTGTCCTCGCCTTCCAACTCGGCGATTTCGGATTCTACTTTTGCACTGATGATGACGACTTGCGCGCCTTCTTTTGCTGCATGCTCACGAACCGCTTGCACGTGCGGGTTGCTGTCAGCCGTATGAATTCCGTCCTCAGCGACGTTGCATACATACAGCATCGGCTTGATCGTCAAAAGATGCAGATCGCGAACCAGTTTCGTTTCTTCTTCATCAAGCCCTATGCTTCTCGCAGCGTTTCCTTCTTCGAAAGCAGCCTTCAGCTTTTCCAAAACGTCCAATTCTTGTTTGGCTTCTTTGTCGCCGGCTTTTACTTTGCGGCCGATCCGCTCGATGCGGCGCTCTACAGAGTCCAGGTCTGCGAAAACAAGCTCAAGGTTGATCGTTTCGATATCGCTGAGCGGGTCTACTTTGCCCGCTACGTGTGTGATGTTCTCATCTTCAAAGCAGCGAACAACCTGGCAAATCGCATCCACTTCACGAATGTGTCCGAGAAATTGGTTGCCCAATCCTTCCCCTCTGCTTGCCCCTTTAACCAGACCGGCGATGTCGACGAATTCAAACGCAGTTGGAACAACCTTGTTTGGCACAACAATCTCGGTCAATTTGGTTAAACGCGGATCTGGCACTTCCACGATACCTACGTTTGGATCGATCGTACAGAACGGATAGTTGGCCGACTCCGCGCCTGCTTGGGTAATGGCGTTAAACAACGTCGATTTACCTACGTTCGGCAAACCAACAATACCGCATGAAGCACCCATCTATAATACACTCCTTATTTCCGTAATCACATCCTTCTTAGTATAAAGATTTGTTTCTATGATTACAATCGCAGAAGACAAAGGCCTGTGCAAGAAAAGTTGGAAATACGCGATCCGTTATTTTTCCGCACTGAGCTTTTCCAGCTCATTCAGCGTCTCCTCAAAGATTTTCATCGCCTGATCGATCGGCTTTGAGGTGGACATGTCCACACCCGCTCTCTTCAAAATCGCGATGGGCGAATCCGAGCTGCCAGCAGACAAAAAGTTTTCCCTTATGCGATCCACCGCCGGCTTGCCTTCATCCAGCACCTGTTTGGCCAACGCTTGCGATGCAGCGAAGCTCGTCGCATATTGATAGACATAGAAATCGGAATAAAAATGCGGGATGCGCGCCCATTCCATGGCGATCTCCTGATCGGAAACCACGTTTTTGCCGTAATATTTTTTGTTCAGCTCGAGATACAGTCCTTTGAGCGCTTCGGCATTCAGCGATTCACCCGCTTGCTCCTTTTCATGGATCAGCCTTTCGAATTCAGCGAACTGCGCCTGTCTGAACAAAGTGGTCCGGAACGTGTCCAGGTAATGATTCAGCAGGTACATTTTCTCCTGCTTTGTTTTGGCTTTGGCATACATGCTCTTGAACAGCAGCGTTTCATTCAACGTGGAGGCTACCTCGGCGGTAAAGGTGGCATAACCGGCATTCGTATACGGTTGTTTTTTGTTTGTATAGTACGAATGCATTGCATGGCCCAACTCGTGGGCAAGCGTTGAGACGTCATCGAAGGTGCCTTGATAATTCAGCAGCAAATACGGATGAACGTCATAGGAACCCATTTGATAGGCCCCTGTGCGTTTGTCTTCTGTGGAATAAACGTCGATCCAGCCGCCATCAAAGCCTTCCTGCAGCGCCTTTACATACGGATCGCCCAACGGTTGCAGCCCTTCCAATACCAGTTCCTTTGCCTTTTCATACGGAATGTACGCCGTATCCGCCTTGACGATCGGCGTGTAAATATCGTACATGTGCAATTCTTTTGCCCCGAGCAGTTTTTTCTTTAGCCCCATATACCGATGAAGCAGCGGCAAGTGAGCATGGACCGTTTCGATCAGCTCATCGTACACTTTCGGCGGGATATCGTTCGGAATCAGGCTCGCTTCCAGGGCAGATTTGAATTTGCGGGCTTTTGCATAATAGTTGTCTGCTTTCACTTGAGCCCCCAACGTTTGGGCGAAAGAATCCTGAAAGCCTGCCAGCGTCTGGTAATACGCCATAAAGGCATCTTTTCTTACCCGCGGGTCTTGGCTTTCAACATAGGAGACATAGTTAGCCGGAGTCAGCTGGACCTCCTGCCCTTTTTCATCTTTGATCTTTGGCAGCTTCACGTCTTTGGACAGCATTCGGAACACGCCTTCGGGCATCCCGGCAAGCGGTGCTGATTGTGCCAGCAGCTCCTCCATTTCCTTTGGCAGTGAATACTGTTTGGTGCGCAGCATGTTGCCAACAAACACCCGGAAATCAGCCAGTTCCTTTTCTTTCAGATAGGCTTGGATTGTGGCGGTTGGAACGGCCACGATCTCAGGTGTCACCCAAGCTGTCTTCTCGCTGATCAGTGTCTGCAAATTGCTGACCCGGTCACTCATTTCTTGCAGCTCCGGATTTGCTGAATTCACGTCAAAAGACAGCGATGCGTATAAAGAAACCTTTTCAAACATGCGCATTAAATCGGCATAATCCCGCAGAACGGATGCCAGATTCGCAGCGGAAGCGGCAAGCGTCCCCTGTTTTTTCCCAAAGCTTTTGGCCAGCTTCTCTACTTTTTGGTAATCGGCTTCCCACGATTTTTTATCGGGATAAATATGTGTAAGATCCCATTTGTACTTTCCCGGAATCTCCGTTCTCGTCTTATAGTGCGGGACTTGCTTGCCTGCAGCGGCCTGACTCAATGGAATGAATGGTGCTGATACAACGGCAAACGAAAAAACCGCGGCCGTCACCGCAAACAATACTGACTTTTTCATAGCGTGTTCCTCCTATCCACAGGCTCCAAGCAGAAAATTTTTATAAATCAGATATCACAAATCGAGAAACTATCCCCGCTTGTTGATAACTTTGTGGATAAAACTATTGTCCACTCCGGTTATCCTTGGGGATATCTTTTAGTTTGGGCACAAAAGCTGCTTTTTTATCCACATTTTTTGTGGATTAGTTGTGCATAACTTAACCTCCTCGAATGGACTGTTAACAAAGTGGCAGGTTGCTCATTCTCTCCTGCGTTTTGCCGGCTTCCCTACTCCTCAAGCGATTTTTGCAAAATGGGCGCCTGCCCATAGCCGTTCGCCTATTCCTCTCATACGATAGCATGTGAAAAGTTCGTTGGAGGTGCTTGCGATGAGTCCGTTTAACAACAACAACAATAGCTTTGTCTTGATCCTCGTCCTGTTCATTTTGCTCGTTATTGTCGGTTCCGCTAATTAATTCGTCCCCGCTAAAAACAAAGGATGCCAGCCGATTGTGTGCTGCATCCTTTGTTGTTTCCGATTCGTTATTTTCCGCCTGTGGAAAACATGATCTGTGTCGACCGGTTCAGATTGCCCGCTTCATCTTTGACCAGGCTGTTCGGAAACAATATGGAATACGTCGTGTACGGAGCAAGTTTTCCTTTCGCCCGCAATGTAATCGTCCGTGATTGTTTGTTCCATGTAGCCGAATAGGATACCATCCCTCCATGCTCATCTTTCCAGATTGCCAGCCCGATCACCTCCGCATTGGCAAGCTCGGCACCATTTGCCGCCACGACATTCTCGCCGAATTGAATCGTTACATTCGAATTGAGAGACACATTTTTTGAACCATTCGCCGGCCAAATTGTCACTGCAGGAGGAATGAGATCCTGTTGTGCTGCTGTTGTGAAAGAGAAAGAAAACTGGCCGTTTTTTGAGCCTTGACGATCCATTAGCGATTTTTCTGCCAGTACGACCGTGTAGCGCATCCCCGCTTGCAGGTTTCCTTCGGGATCGAGCGTAACCCGCATGCTTTTTGCATCCCAAAACGGCTCGAATTTTACTTTTTTCTGATCTTTATCGGTTATTTCAATCGCCTTTTCCCACGTGCTTTTTGTAATCGGCTTGCCGCTCGGCAGTTGAATGGCTTTGTTGAAGGTGAGAGTGATGGGGCTGCTGGCTGCTACATTCTGCGCCAAGTTTGAGGGTGTAGTGACAATGAGGAACTCCGGCTCCCGCGGCTCGGTCGTAAACCGTGCCTCCTCCGCACCATTCAGCTTTCCATCCGCATCTTTTACCGTCCCGGGAAAAAGCTTTAGGGCAAAATCGGTTTGATAGGGAAGCTGCTGTACCGGTTTTAGCGTAAGCTTTCGTTTCGTAGGGCTCCAACTGTATGTGGTTTCAAGCTTCTTCCCTGTCCGCGCATCGATCAGTGCAGCAATGGTTTCCGCCTTTTTGGAGGTAAGCGCCTCGCCGTTTGCAAGCTTTACCTTGGAGCGGAACGTCAGGCTTATCTCCCCTTTCACCGAAATAGCTGATGCGCCGTGAACGGGGATGAATGTCGCCATGCTTTTCTCCGCTTCTTTTGCCATCACCGGTGATACCGATTGCATTATGATCAAAAGGATGCCAACCACCACCAGCAGATACCGCTTCACACTCCACAGCCTCATAACAAAACCCCCTTTTTTCCTTGTTCCCGAATTATAGGAAAAGAAAAAAAGGGGGTGCAAATATTTTTCAGGCTTATTCTTCTTTGGGCTCCGTTGACTGCAGCACCTTTTTCATTTTGCGTTCGAACTCCAGGCGCGGAATCATGACGCTATGATCGCATCCTGTGCATTTGATCCGGATATCCATCCCCATCCGAATCACCTTCCATGCATTTGTGCCACACGGGTGCGCTTTTTTCATCTGCACCACATCACCTAATTGAAACTGTTTTCTCTCCACATCCATACCCCTTTCTCAAGCGCGCTCTTTCGCATTCGGCATGGCGATCATTCTCGGGTATGGTACCTCAATGCCTCTTGCGGTGAATTCCGATTTGATGCTCGCACGCAACTGTCTTGCCACTCCATAGTGCGTATTCGGTTTGCATTCTGCCGTAACCCGAATGACAACCTCAGCCGGACCGAGCGATTGTACCCCCAGCACTTGCGGATCGCTCACAATGTTTTCATTTTCTTCTTTCACCTTTTTAGCGACTTCGGCGATGATTTCCTGCACCCGATCCAGATTCTCTTCATACGCGACCGCGACATCAACCAATGCGACGGTATTTTGCAAAGAAAAGTTGGTCACCTGGGTGATTGTCCCGTTCGGAATGATGTGGACTTCACCGGTTGCGCTCTTCAATTTGGTGATGCGCAAGCCAATTTCCATCACCGTCCCGCTAAACGCATTGATCGTCACCGCGTCTCCCACTGCAAACTGGTCTTCGAAAATGATGAAAAATCCAGTGATGACATCCCGCACAAGACTTTGGGCGCCAAAGCCGATGGCCAGGCCCAAAACCCCCGCGCTGACCAACACCGGGCGCAAGTCAAAACCAAGCTGGTCGAGCACGAGCAGAACGGTCAGAAAAAACAGCACCCAGCGCGAAACATTGTTCACCAATACGCGCAGCGTCTCCAAACGCCGCTGGTCAATCTGCAGTTTGCCGCCTTCACGGTTGCGGAAGATCCGGTTGATCGCAGCTCGCGAAAGAGTAACCAAAACGCGCGAAACGACGATGATCAGGAGAATTTTGATACAGACGCTCCCAATCTTCACCCATAAATCGGGGTTAAGCAAAAAATCGGTTATTTTGTCCACCTGTTTCAATTCTTCATTCATTCTTTTCTCTCTCCCTGCTGATCTATCTCTACATAGCCATCTGAGAATTTGCGAAAAAATCCGCGGATCTCTACTTGTTGTTCAACAACGATCTCTCGGGCAGTCGGGTAATCCGTCAGTGGAAATTCTATAGATAACGCGCAGCCAGCCGTAACCTCTTTTGGCGTTGGCCGCGTATCGATATCGATGTCAGCATACTCCAGCAGCATTTCTGCGCGCAACGCCTGCTGTGTGGAATCAAATGCGATCAAAACCGTATCGTCTGGCACTGCTCGTCTCCCCTTTCCTCTCACCATTTTACTTGTTGGTTGCTTAGGTTTCCAGCCTTAGCACCACTTCTCCCTCTTTTCTGTCCAATCCGGCGGCAAATTTCCGAAATATGTATAAAATTCGTGCTCTGTCCATATACTGTGAATACTTCTCTCTACAGGAGGTAGCCATGAGCAATCTGAATCCATCTTATCCGGTTTCCTATCCTTCCATAAAAGTCGAGCATCGAAATGATAATGCTGTGGATCTCCTGGCTCAGCACCTCTATCATTGCCTGACATTGCGTTCCTATGACCAAGACATCGTGGTTTTGTGCATCGGAACGGACCGCTCGACCGGTGATGCCCTCGGCCCTTTGGTTGGAACCAAACTGAAAGATCAATATCTGCATAAAATGCACGTCTACGGCACATTGGAAGAGCCTGTACACGCAGTCAATCTGGCTGAAAAGATTGAACTGATCACACATACTCATCAAAATCCGCTGGTCATCGCCATCGATGCTTGTTTGGGGCAATACAGCAATGTTGGTTCCATTCATGTCGCAGATGGACCGTTAAAGCCTGGAGCGGGTGTAAAAAAAGAGCTTCCATCGGTCGGCAGCTTTCATATTACAGGCATCGTAAATGTAGGCGGCTTTATGGAGTATTTTGTGCTGCAAAACACCCGGCTGTTCCTGGTCATGCGCATGGCAGAGGTCATCGCGGCCTCATTGAAATACGCCGACACGCAATTGCTCAAAACAGAAAAGCGTTATAATACGTTTTCCCTTGATTAAATGACGTGAACAAACTGCGGCTGAATTTTTTGGAATGATGCTAGCTCATTTCAAACTAGGAAGCCTCTTCGTTGTGAGTTCAACCTTGTTTCGTTTCAATCGCCATTTCGCGCTCGTTTTTCATTTTTTCCCGTTTCCATCATCGACTTCTGTTGAAATTCCGGTCTTTCTGTCCCCATTTTGCCCTTGCTTGTTTCATTTAGACAAATGTCGTTTGTTTCCGCCCGCTTTCTCTCTATTCCTTCTTCCACGCTTCTCCCTCTTTCGACAATGTTGACTTTGCTATTTTTCTGTGACCCGGCACCCCACCCTTCCCTTTTGTTGCAACCGCCTCTAAAACCGTCTCAATTGGCGTATATAACGATGAATGATTTTTTTATCTTATTGGTGTTTTGACCGCCATCTTGGCAACGGTTGTTTTATGATGTTTCTGTTTCTGCTGCTGGTTACTTGATGAGCTTTTGCTGAATTTTCCTATGTGATCCATTTCTTTTAAGCCCTCATTCCTTTTTCAACGTATGAAACTTTGCTCGTAATGCTGAATATGCTGCTGGACTCTACTTTTCCTTTATTTGCTATGCTGCTATGTCGATTTTCTGTACATGCTATGACCTTCTTGATTTTTGTCCATGTGCACTGCGTTCGTAACTTCGCTTTGATTGCCAGCAACCATTTTTGCTATGTGGCTATTCCATGCTTTCGCTGTGAACCATAAAGCCTTTTGCTACGATTCTTTCTCTATTCGAGCTTAGCACCCGGGACCTGCTACTTCTAACCTTTGCACACGTCTTTTGTCATCCATTCAGCACTGATTTTTACGTTTTCACCGACTTGCTTCGCTCAAAAATACTTTGCTTTCCCACCCCTCCGTTGCATTAGAAAGCCTGGCTACGCCATGCTTTTGGCTTAAGCCGCGGTTGCCCTTTACTGGATAAAAATTTGATAAATTTTTATCTGAACAAAAAGGCGAGTTCACGATTATCCGTGAACTCGCCTTTTTTCCCATTTCTATGCTCCCAACAGTTTTGTCAACCATGTAACAACCGGTACCCCGATTGCGGCGATAAACAAAGATGGCAGCATATTTGCGACTCTTATTTTCAACAAGCCTAACACATTGATCCCAATCGCAATGATCAAGAGCCCGCCAACACCCGTCAATTCAACCAACATGGCACTGATCAAGTCTTCTCCGGCAAATTGATTGATTTGTGTCGCAAGCAGTGCGATTGAGCCTTGATAAAGCAGTACCGGAATGGCTGAAAACAGCACACCGATTCCGAGCGTTGAAGTGAAAATGACGGCTGAAAAGCCATCAAGCAGCGATTTGGTGTACAAAACATCGTGATTTCCACGCAAGCCGCTATCAAGGGAGCCTAGTACAGCCATGGCCCCGACGCAATAGACAAGCGTCGCAGTCACAAAACCGTTGGCTATGCCACCCTCTTTTCCGCCCAGCTTTTTCTCCAGCCATTTGCCTACTTGATTGAGCCGATCCTCAATTTGGATCAGTTCGCCTAAAATGGTCCCTACCACAAGGCTGATGATCATCAACAAAAAGTTTTTCGATTCAAAGCTCATTTTCAACCCAAGAATAATGACCGCAAGCCCTAAACCGTGCATCACTGTCTTTTTGATGCCTTCCGGTATTCCGGATAATACTTTTCCTGCTAAAGCCCCCACGATGATGGCCGCCACATTTGCCAGCGTACCAAGCAATACCATGTCAACACTTCCCCTGGTGTATGTCTCTGTCTGTTATTAAAATGCTGCGGCGATTTCTTTAATTGCGGCAACCAGCGCATCTACGTCCGCCTCGGTATTGAATACGCCAAAGCTCGCGCGAACGGCCCCTCTTTGCTGGGTGCCAGCGGTTTGATGGCCCAATGGCGTGCAATGATAGCCCGCTCTTGTAGCGATCCCGAACTGCTGGTCAAGAATAAACGATACTTCTGCAGCATCGGCCTCTTTCACGTTAAATGCGATAACGCCAACCCTCTCCACGTCAAGGGATGGACCATATACCTCCACACCATCGATCGCAAGCAGCTGCGTGATCGCCTGTTTCGCCAACCCCCACTCGTGCTGGTGAATTTGTTCGACTCCCTTTTCATTTACGAATTGGATGCCAGCAAGCAATCCTGCAAGGCCAACCGTGTTTGCCGTCCCGCTTTCGTATCTGTCAGGCCTTGTCGTCGGTTGATCGATGGCCTCAGACTGGCTCCCGGTACCGCCATGAATCAATGGTTCAAGGTCAATGCTGCTGTGCACGTACAAGCCACCTGTTCCCTGTGGCCCGTACAAGCCTTTATGTCCAGGAAAAGCAAGCATGTGGATGCCCATTTTCTCCACGTCGATCGGCAATACGCCAGCGGATTGCGACGCATCAACAAGAAAGGCGATGCCACGTTCTTTTGCAATCTTGCCAATTTCCTCGATCGGCAGAATGACACCTGTCAAATTAGAGGCATGGCTGATCGCAATCAATCTCGTCTCAGGGCGAATCGCTTGCAGAAAATCTTGCGCTTCAAAGAGCTGATTCTCTCGAGGCTCTATGTACGTAAGCTCCACCTGCTTCGTCTTGCGTAAAAACTCCAACGGACGACGGACCGAGTTGTGTTCCACCGTCGAGGTAATGACATGATCGCCGGGTTTTACAAATCCTTTAATCGCCTGATTTAGCGCCTGCGTCGCGTTCATATAAAAAAAGAGGTCATTCGGGTTTTTAATCCCAAATAACCGGGACACTTGCAATCGTGTCTGGAACAGGACTTTACTTGCCTTCATTGCCAACGCATGGCCGCCTCTGCCTGGATTTGCCGCATATCCTTCGATAACCTCTGCCATCCGTTCTTTTACGCCGTCTGGTTTCGGCCATGTAGAAGCAGCGTTATCCAAATAAATAATTCGCATGTGTTCCTCCTTGGAAGTGCGCGTTATTCGGCTTGAAGCAATTCTAAAATTCTCTCCAAGTCTTCCTGTGAAAAGAATTCGATTTCGATTTTTCCTTTTTTATTGCCCTTTTTGATGTGGACCGATGTGCCCAGTCGATTTCGCAAGCGCTCTTCCAACTGAACCAAAGCCTT
The DNA here is from genome assembly GCF_052072235.1 of Brevibacillus fluminis. Classification (GTDB taxonomy): domain Bacteria; phylum Bacillota; class Bacilli; order Brevibacillales; family Brevibacillaceae; genus Brevibacillus_D; species Brevibacillus_D fluminis_A. The sequence continues at coordinate 5,877,145 of NZ_CM125436.1, forward strand.
ATCCTTCTTGGCGTTCTTTTTCGCCTTTGTTTCACGTGAAACATTCATTTGCTGGACAAGCTCTTCCAACTGTCTCACACTCAACCCTTTTGTGATGGTCTCATTCGCCAGCTTCCATTGCAGTTCTTGGTCTTCAACCGCAATGAGCGCTCGCGCATGCCCCATCGACAAAGCTCCTTGTGTGACCAATTGCTTGATCTTATCAGGCAATTGGAGCAAACGGAGAATGTTCGAGACATGTGGGCGGCTCTTCCCAAGTTTTTTTGCCAACGCATCCTGTGTATAGGAGTAATGCTGGATCAATTTCTCATACGCTTCTGCTTCTTCCAACGGGTTCAGGTCTTCACGCTGCAAATTCTCGATGAGAGCGATCTCCATGAGTTGCTGATCGGTATACTCTTTGACAATGATCGGTACCTTGGCCAGACCTGCTTCCTTCGCTGCACGCAGACGTCTTTCCCCTGCAACCAATTCAAAGCCTTTTATGCTTTTCCGCACGATTAAAGGAGAAATAATGCCGTGCTCCTTTATCGACTCAGCTAATTCCTGCAACGCAGCCGCGTCGAATTCACGGCGCGGCTGATACGGATTTGGACGAATTTTGGCAACAGGAGCTTCTGTCACCTGATCACTTTCTGCCTCGACATTCGAAGAAATAATCGCCCCAAGCCCTTTTCCTAAACCTTTGTTCATATCCCTACCACTTCCTTCGCCAGATCGGTATAAACTTCAGCACCTCTGGACCTAGGGTCGTAAGTGATGATGGCTTGTCCATGAGACGGAGCTTCACTCAATCTCACGTTACGCGGAATGATGGTCCGGTACACCTTGTCTTGGAAGTATTTCTTTACTTCCTCAATCACCTGTATTCCCAAATTGGTGCGGGCATCCAACATCGTTAACAGAACGCCTTCAATGGTAAGCTGCGCATTCAGGTGTTTTTGAACCAGGCGGATCGTATTGAGCAACTGGCTCAATCCTTCCAGCGCATAGTATTCGCATTGGATCGGAATCAAAACCGAATCGGATGCTGTTAAAGAGTTAACCGTCAAAATCCCCAGGGATGGCGGACAATCAATGATCACATAATCATATTTATCTTTGACCACTTCAAGCGCTTTCTTCAGCCGGACTTCACGGGAAATGGTTGGCACTAGCTCGATTTCTGCTCCTGCCAGTTGAATCGTAGCTGGAATCACCTTTAATCCTTCTACATCGGTTGGCAAAGTGGTTTCCACCGGACTAATATCATTAATCAGCACATCATAAATACAGTAATGAACATCTGCTTTATTTACGCCAATTCCACTGGTTGCGTTCCCCTGCGGGTCGATATCAACCAACAATACTTTTTTCCCTAGAGAAGCGAGGCACGCGCTCAGGTTGACGGCTGTCGTCGTCTTCCCAACGCCTCCTTTTTGATTGGCTACAGCAATTACTTTGCCCACCTTCTCCACCTCATTTAACGAATCTACTTCTACTTTCTTATCTTAACGTACTTTATTGCTAAAAAATAGAAGAAATCATAGGAAAAGCTGTTGAGGAATGTAACTACCGGTAAAAATGGATGTGGGTTTCTGGATTCAGCATTCAATTGTGCTGCTGTTTCTTTTCAACACGCGATTTCCCTCGTCTGAGAGTCATATTTCCGACCGAAAAAAGAAAAACTTCTCTTCGAAGTTCTTGTCATCGGCAGCTATGTTTGATAATTGATTCTTTCTGGTATCAATCAAATAAGGACGATTGCTTTACGTATGTTCTCGGTGTCTTTGCGAAAAATTCCAATTCAATGTTCCCTAGCTGAATGTGGGACTGCAAAAAGATTATCAGATCGTTCCTAAACAAAAAGAAAACTTCTTTCAGAAGTCTTTTCGAAGTGTTTCTTCCACAACCAGAAAACCTGCCGCCTCTTTCCGCCGGAAACCCTCCGCTACTCTCGTTTTTTCGGAATCCGAATGGTAAATTGGAAATACTCTTCATTATCCTCTTCATTCGTTTCGACAGGCAACCCCGTTTGCATGACCATATCGATCGATTGACGAACCGTATTGATCGCAATGCGCGTGTCTCTTGAAAATGCTTTCCAACGCGGCTTCTTTTCTTTTTCGTTCTTGGGGTTTTCCATCGCCTCAAGCAGCAGTTTTACGCGATTTTCGGTTTGCTTTACGTTTAATTCCCGTTCGATGATTTCCTGGAGCACCTTCTCCTGCCATTCCGCATCTTTTAACGGCAGCAGCGCTCTCGCATGACGCTCGGTAACGGTGCGTGCCATAAGCGCTTCCTGGACGCTCTGTGGCAAGTGCAGCAGCCTCAGCTTGTTGGCGATGGTCGATTGTCCCTTACCCAACCGCTGCGCGAGGCTTTCTTGTGTCAATGAATGCAGCTCGATGAGCTTTTGATAAGCAATCGCTTCTTCAATTGCGGTTAATCCCTCACGTTGCAAGTTCTCAATCAATGCGATAGATGCTGTCTGTGTATCGTTCAAGTCCTTTACGATCGCGGGAATACGCTCCAGACCCAGCTTTTTGGTTGCGCGCCATCTGCGTTCGCCCGCAATAATTTCATATTGGTTATTACGCAGGCGCACTACGATCGGTTGAATCAATCCATGCGTTCGTATCGTTTGACAAAGCTCGTCTATCTTTTCATCATCAAAAACCGTACGGGGCTGATAGGGATTAGGAACAATGGTATCTACAGGAATCTGACGAACCTCTTCATTCTCCGATTTATCAGAAAACCCGAACATCCTTGAAAATTGATCCTTTACTGTCATATCGAAGATCCCCCAATTCTAAACACGTTCCACTCGCCTACTTAATTCTTCATGCGCTCAGGAAAATCCTGCTGATTTCCCTTTGAAAAGCTTCTTTCTCCCCAACGATAAAACACTGATTTTCTCTTGATTTTTCGCGTTTTTCAGTGCGGAAAGCGACTTTTTATCCGTATGTCGGCATGACCATCATGAAATCAGGAAAAAGGAACTACTGCTGAGTTTGGAGAGCATGATTTTTGCTCGCTCCTGATTGCCCACCTTCTGTAAATGTCTGAACGGTCGCATTCCTCGTCCTTGCTGCCCGATCATTCACGGAATCAAGGTCATCTATGAAGCTCATGATTCCCATGTTCAAATCACACTTATCGAAAAATAAAAAAGTCCCCCGTTTCCATCTCAGAATGGCTCATACGGAGAACGTTTCATTTTCGTGTTATAAGAAAAACGTCTTTCAAAAACTCTTTCGAGAAGCAGGTCCTTCGATCTATGGAGGTTTTTACCGATGCTCATGCTGGAAGTAACGCTGAGGTATTCCGTCTTGCGTTCCAGAATGTATAAGCGCGCGCACTTATACATTCTTATACGATTAGAGAACCTGGCTACGCCAAGCTTTTGGCTTAAGCCATAGCTGCCCTTATAAACGACCAACCAACTACATGCAGATGAGATGCTGCCTCATCGTTCCAATCATCGATCCCAACTAACAAAGGAATCTCAGTCTTCCGCAAGATGTCCCCAAACCGAGTACCCGATCTCCTATCGTTTCACGTGAAACACAACCATCCCGCTCAATCGTCCTCATCTCCGCCTTGAACGGGCTTCGCTTTTTTGACCGGCTCCTCTGCCGGCTCATCCTCAACATGCTTATCCTTAAGAAAAGTAAAAAGATGAGGAAACAACCGATGGAAATCCAAAACCAGATAGGCAAAAAAAGCAGCAATAATTGCTGTCACATACATCCCCGCACTGAATAACAGACCAATGGCAGAAGCGACCCACATGCCGGCAGCTGTGGTCAGCCCTTTCACTTCCCCATTGTATTTCATAATTGCCCCTGCGCCGAGAAAGCCCATACCTGTGACGACTTGTGCTGCAACCCGCCCCGGGTCATTGTTCGTTCCGTTGGATGAAAAACCGTAGATCGATGCCAGCCCAAACAAACATGAGCCAAAGCAAACCAGGCTGTATGTTCGAAAACCCGCTGCTTTTGTTCGATGTACGTCTTTGTTGAATCGTTCCCGCTCCAATCCCATGATCGCTCCGGCTACGAAGGCGAGAAAAAGCCGGAGCAAAATGATGGGCAGTTCTGGAGGGAAAAATGTAGATAGCAATACGTTCATTTGTTCGACAACCCCTTAGGTGGTTTCTCTAGTATGTATATGCCGGTCTTGCTAAATCAAACATCAAATCAGGAGGTTATGTATGTTTTCAACTCGATTATCTCACTGTTCGCCACAATCGCCAATAACTTAGAAAACCTGGCTACGCCACGTTTTTGGCTTAAGCCGAGGTTGCACTTAACTGTACAAAAAAAGACTGCAGTCATCAACTGCAGTCTGAAGGGTGACGTCTATTGTTAAAGAATCGGCTTTTTGGCAGGAATCCCCGCTTTACGCGGATATGTTTTTGGCGTTGCTTCCTGTTTTTTCACGATGATAATGTTGCGTTCTCCTGCCTCTTCCGGGAGTTCGAAGGTTTCTACCTTTTGCGTTTTTCCGCCGAGCAGCTTGATCGCTTTCTTGGCTTCTGCCAGCTCAATCGATGCGCCTGCTCCTTTCATCACCAAAAACGTGCCGTTCAGGCGAACGAAAGGAAGGCAGAACTCGGCTAGCAAATTCAGTCGCGCAACGGCCCGCGCTGTTACGACATCGAACGATTCACGCAGCTTCGGATTTTGACCAGCTTCCTCCGCTCGCGCATGCGTAGGCGTAAAGTCGGTAAAGCCCAGCTCTTTGCCAACATGATTCAAAAAGTTCATCCGTTTGTTCAGTGAATCGATCACCGTCATTTTCAGGTGTGGAAAACATATTTTGAGAGGAACGCTGGGAAAACCAGCGCCTCCCCCGATATCGGCTACACTTTCCACTTGATCAAACGGGAAGTAAAACGCTCCGGAAACCGAATCATAAAAGTGCTTGTTGTACACTTCCTTTTCCTCGGTTATGGCGGTCAAATTCATTTTTTCATTCCATTCAACCAGCAAGCGATAGTAGGTGGCGAATTGCTCCGACTGCTCAGCTGACAGGTTGATTCCCTTTTCCGCAAGGGCTGTGACAAACTGCTCTCTATCCATCCGTACGCTCCTTATTCATCTGTGCCTGTGCCGGCAAGCACGCGGTGATATTGGTCCAAGTAGACCATCAGCACGGAAATGTCAGCCGGATTCACCCCGGAGATGCGCGATGCCTGCCCAATGTTAAGCGGACGGATTTTCCCCATTTTTTCGCGTGCTTCTTTGGACATGCCGGAGATTTGCTGATAATCGATGTTTGCCGGAATCCGTTTCTCTTCCACTTTTTTCATTCGTTCAACCTGCTGGAGTGATTTGCGGATGTAGCCATCATACTTGATTTGAATTTCCACTTGCTCGCAAACGTCTGCTGGCAGCGCTTCCGGCGCAGGTGCCATTCTGTGGATATGCTCATAGGAAATCTCCGGTCTGCGCAGCATTTGCGCCAAATCGATAACTTCGGTCAGCTCAGGGCAATTGACTTCCTTCAAAATCGCTTGTACCACTTCTTGATCAGGACGCACGCGAGTGGTATGCAAACGTTCCTTTTCCGCCTCAATTAACGCGCGTTTTTTCTGGAAGCGCTGGTACCGTTCTTCGCTGATCAAACCGATCTCATGGCCAATGTCAGTCAAACGCAGATCCGCATTGTCATGACGAAGCAGCAAGCGATATTCTGCGCGGGAAGTCAGCAAACGGTATGGCTCACTCGTCCCTTTCGTCACCAGATCATCGATCAATACGCCGATGTACGCCTCTTCGCGGCCCAGCACGATCGGCTCTTTGCCTTGCACTTTCCGTGCGGCGTTAATGCCGGCCATCAGTCCTTGCCCAGCTGCTTCTTCGTAGCCGGAGGTTCCATTGATTTGACCCGCGGTGAACAACCCTTCGATCACTTTCGTTTCCAGGGACGGCCACAGCTGTGTAGGTACGACCGCATCGTATTCGATCGCATAGCCGGGACGCATCATTTTGACGTTTTCCATTCCTTCCATCGAGCGAAGCATGGAGAGCTGGACATCTTCCGGCAAACTGGTAGAGAGGCCTTGTACATACATCTCTTCCGTATTGCGGCCTTCCGGTTCAAGGAAGATCTGGTGGCGTGGCTTGTCATTGAAGCGAACCACCTTATCTTCAATCGAAGGGCAATAGCGTGGGCCAGTGCCCTCGATTGCGCCGGAATACATTGGAGCACGATGCAGGTTGGAGTTGATCAAGCCATGTGTATCTTCATTGGTGTACGTCAACCAGCAAGGAAGCTGATCCGTAATGAATTCTGTTGTCTCATAAGAGAAAGCCCGCGGCACCTCATCACCTGGCTGGATCTCCATTTTGGAGAAATCCACACTGCTTTTATGCACACGTGGCGGTGTTCCCGTTTTAAAACGCACCATCTCCAGGCCCAATTCCTTCAGATGGTGAGCCAGACGTACCGATGGACGCATGTTGTTCGGGCCGCTTTCATATTGCAAATCGCCGATGATGATTTTTCCGCGCAAATACGTTCCTGTCGTCAAAACAACCGCTTTTGCTGTGTAGCGCGCGCCTGTTTGCGTCACGACGCCCTCACAGACGCCGTCATTCACAATCAGTTCCTCAACCATCGCCTGACGCAAAATCAGGTTCGGCGTATTCTCGATCGTCTGCTTCATTTGATGCTGATACGCGAATTTATCGGCTTGCGCTCGGAGCGCGTGGACCGCAGGGCCTTTTCCGGTATTCAGCATGCGCATCTGGATGTGCGTTTTATCGGTGTTTTTGCCCATTTCGCCGCCCAGCGCGTCAATTTCCCGCACGACATGCCCTTTGGCAGGACCGCCGACCGATGGATTGCATGGCATATAGGCAACCGCATCGAGGTTAATGGTCAACAACAGCGTTTGGCAGCCCATTCTTGCTGCAGCCAGCGCCGATTCACAGCCGGCATGGCCCGCACCGATGACGATGACGTCAAAATGTCCTGCTTCATAGTTTGTATTCATCTTGCTCTCCTCCTATTTCCCCAGACAAAACTGCGAGAAAATCTGGTCAATCAAATCGTCGCCAACACTTTCGCCGATAACCTCGCCCAAAAGCTCCCAAGCCTTTTTTATGTCGATCTGGACCATATCCACAGGCATGTGGTCGTCAATTCCGACAAGCGCCTCGTCCATGGCGGCTGCCGCTTGTTTCAAGAGATGAATATGCCGCGCATTGCTTACATACGTCATGTCGCCCTGCTCTACGCGACCGCTGAAAAAGATTTTCGCGATCGCCTCTTCCAGCAGGTCGATCCCTCGCTCCTGAAGCGCGGAGGTCATCACCAACGGCTGATCAGGGAAGTGTTTTTTAACCTCTTCCAAATCGATTTTTTGCGGCAGATCGAATTTATTGATGATCAAAACGACCGGCAATCCTTTCGCCGCTTCAAAAATCGCGTAATCATCCGCCTGGAGCTGTTCATTGTAATTCAGCACGATCAAAATCAGATCGGCTTGCTGCAGCAGCTTGCGCGACTTCTCTACCCCGATGCGTTCCACGATGTCTTCCGTTTCACGAATCCCTGCGGTATCGATCAGACGCAGCGGCACGCCTCGCACATTCACATATTCCTCAATCACATCGCGGGTCGTTCCCGCCACATCGGTGACGATCGCCTTTTCTTCCTGCACCAGGCTGTTTAACAGTGACGATTTCCCCACGTTTGGCCGCCCTACAATCGCTGTGGACAACCCTTCTCGCAAAATCTTCCCTTGACTGGCCGTTCGCAGCAGCGCGCCAATCTCTTTTTTAACTTCCAGACACTTGTTTCGAAGCAGATTTTGCGTGAAATCTTCGACATCGTGCTCCGGATAGTCCAACGTAACCTCGATGTGTGCCATCGCTTCAATCAGCAGTTGGCGCAAGTCGCGAATCAAGCGGGACAGTTTCCCCTCTACCTGCGACAATGCGACCTTCATCGCCCGATCCGTTTTCGAGCGGATCAAGTCCATGACCGCTTCCGCCTGCGACAAATCGATGCGCCCATGCAAAAACGCCCGTTTCGTAAACTCGCCCGGCTCCGCCAATCTCGCCCCGCTGGACAAGATCAACTCCAGCACGCGCTGCACAGAAACAAGTCCCCCGTGGCAATTGACCTCCACGACATCTTCACGCGTAAACGTACGCGGCGCACGCATGACGGAGACAAGCACTTCTTCCACAACCTCATTTGTATCCGGCTCAACCAGTTTTCCATAATGGATCGTATGGGTATCCACAGTGGATAACTGCTGTTTGCCCCGGAAAATTTTATCCACAATCTCCAGCGACTCGGTCCCGCTCACACGGATGACGGCGATCCCACCTTCACCCATCGGCGTCGCGACCGCTGCGATAGTATCCATTTCCACTTTTTTCACCTCGAAAAAATGCAATTCCTCTAACTAACTAGAATATCACAGGATCCGTTCAAAAGACAGCAACGAAAGCGCGCCCCACTTATTCACAATGTGCAGCACGCGAAAGATTCGACCGCCGCTGCCCCTTTCCATTTACCCTCAGTATGATCCGAACCAATCGGTTAAAAACATCGTGCCGCAGTTCGGCGAACCAGAGAGGCTCATATGATGAAACCGTTGGGACGAAAAAAAGAAGCCCGATCAATCAGGCTTCTTTTGGTGCAACAACGATATAGCGGTGCGGCTCTTCCCCTTCACTGAACGTCACAACATCCGGTCTGGCTTGCAAGAAGGCGTGAATCACTTTGCGTTCCGCTGCCGACATCGGCTCCAGGCGAACGTTTCGTTTCATCTGAAGCGCTTTTTTGGCGATCCGGTCAGCCAGCTGCTCCAATGTTTCCTTCCGGCGCGCCCGATAATTTTCTGCATCCAAGACGATGCGGACGTGTTTCTCAGCATGGCGGTTGGCTACAACATTTACGAGATATTGAAGTGCATCCAGGGTTTGACCGCGGCGGCCGATGGTGACTCCAAGGTTTTTGCCCTGGATATCAAACAATGTGCCATCGTCCGCCTTTCGTGATTCGATCGTGGCCTCAACCTGCATTTGCTGCAGGACATCTGCAAGAAAGCGGCGCCCTTCTTCAAGAGGATCATACTGAAACTCGACCTCAACTTTTGCGTCCCGGGCGCCGATCAAACCGAACAATCCTTTACTCGGCTCTTCCAGGACGCGGACCGAAACCCGTTCGCGTGGAACACCCAGTTCTGACAAGGCTTTTTGAACAGCTAGATCAACCGTCTTTGCAATGGCCACCACCTTTTTCACTTGGCGGTTCCCTCCTTAGGTCCTACTTTCGGCGTACGATCGCGATACAAGAAGTAGCTTTGAACGATCGTAAAGCAGTTTCCATATACCCAGTAAAGCGACAATGCGGATGGCAATGTCACGGCAATCGCCAGGATCATCAGCGGCATCATCACCGTCAGCATCTGCATTTGCGGATTGTTTGCAGATGTCATCGAACCCATCATCTTTTGCTGGAAGTACGTTGTAATCGCAGCGAGGATCGGCAAGATGTAATACGGGTCTTTCACACCCAACTCAAGCCACAAGAACGAATGGGCCTTGATTTCCGGCGTGCGTACGATCGCATGGTAAAACGCAATCAAGATCGGCATTTGCACAAACATCGGCAAGCATCCGGCCAACGGGTTTACGCCGTTCTTTTGGAACAGTTGCATGGTTTCCTGCTGCGCTTTCTGCGGGTCGTTTTTATGCTTTTCGCGGATCTTGGTCAGCTCAGGCTGAATCGCCTGCATCATTTTCGAACTCTTGATCTGCTTCACCATCAGAGGAAGCGTAATCAAGCGAATGATGATGGTGGCAACCAGGATACCCAATCCATAGCTTCCGCCCAAAATCATCGAGCTTTCCTTGATCAGCCAGGAAAGCGGATACACAAAATACTTGTCCCATATCCCGGTAGCATCCGGCCCGATTGGCTGCGGGCTGGCAACATTCGTGCCACAACCCGATAAGACCAATACGATCAGGCCTAACAGGACCATAAGGAAAAGATGTTTCTTCAATGAGATGGTCCTCCTTTTTTCTTTTCTGACGGGACGGGATCGAATCCGCCCGGGTGAAACGGATGGCACTTGGCGATTCTCTTCACGGCAAGCCATCCTCCCTTTACAGCCCCATGCGTTTGGACCGCTTCCAAAGCATAGTGCGAACAAGTCGGCATGAACCGGCACGTCGGAGGCTTTAATGGAGATATGAAGAGTTGATAGAATCGGATCAGCCAGACAAAAACGGCAGCCATCACGTTTTATCCTCTTTTTGCGTCATGTTTTTCATGTGATTCGTGCGTTTTGGGCAGCGTCTGCGCATTCAACACTTTTGCCCGCTTCATGGCATGCTGAAGCGAGTTGCACAATGATTGAAAATCCATCAATTCTGTGCCCGGTCGTGCAATGATAATCAGATCTATCCCTGTTTGAATCTTATCTTCCAATCTGGAGCAGGCTTCCCGGATCAGTCGTTTCACCCGGTTGCGCACAACAGCGTTTCCGAGCTTTTTGCTGACAGAGATGCCAATGCGGTATCCAGCTTGGCCAGATAAAGAGGAATATACAATAAACTGCTTGTTCGCGGCCGATTTTCCTTTTTGAAAAATGGCTTGAAACTCCTCATTTTTTCTCAGCCGATGCGAATGATGCAAGGCGAACAACCCCTAACATCAACATTATAGTGGAAAAAAGTGAACTCATCCACTCAGTATAGACGATTTTTCACTCTTTTTTTCCCTAATTTTATGTATAGAAAAAGGCCACTTAACTTGTGGCCTATGCAGAAAGAACTTTTCTACCTTTGCGACGACGTGCAGCCAAGACCTTGCGACCGTTTTTAGAGCTCATACGCTTACGGAAACCATGGTCTTTTTTGCGTTTGCGATTATTTGGGTTAAAACTTGGCTTCATACCTTTTACACCTCCGTCCCTAAAAGGCATTCTTTTGGATTATAGAAACAAATAGGCAAAAAGTCAAGTGGTTTGGAAGCCATCCTCATTCACAAGTTTATCCAGCCGGTTGTGGATAGATTTTTTATCCACATTTCATGTTTCGACAAGTTTTTCTACAGGTTTTACACAAAATATAGGGGTGTGAATATCTGTCGTACACAAGTGGTAGTGTTTGTGGATAAGTCTTAAAAAACCATTGATATTGCTTATTTTTTTTGTTATCATGTGTATGTTTTGAAGAGTGGATAAGTATTCTGCTTCCTAATAATAATCCACAGCATGTGGATAAAATTGTGGACAGAATCTAATGCCTTGTGCATTTCATTATGCACACGTCTGCGGATAACCGTCTACTTTTTTTCTCTTTCATTAGTTATCCTTTTTCATCTTAATTCATTTATCCACATTTCGTGTGAATGATATTTTTTGTTTAGATTACGAAAGAAAGGAGGGGCTTTTTG
>NZ_JBQGPY010000002.1:0-3552 GCF_052072235.1 Brevibacillus fluminis
ATGAAAAAAATGCTACTCGCTACTGCGCTGGCCCTGCTTATTACAGGATGTGCTCAACAGACGTTTACTGTTCAAAACAAACCGGCAGCAGTAGCACCAAAGGAAACCATCACCCATCATTTCTTCGTTTCTGGAATTGGGCAGAAGAAAACTGTCGATGCAGCCAAAATTTGTGGCGGCGCAGAAAATGTTGTTAAAACAGAAACCCAGCAAACATTCGTAAATGGATTGCTCGGTTTTATTACTTTAGGCATTTATACTCCGCTGGAAGCGCGTGTGTATTGCTCACAATAATTGCATGAGTTGCCCATCGATATGGGCAACTCTATCTGCACTGCTCATTAATATACTTCTGGGTTCCTTCCAGTTGTTTTTGCATAGTGATCAGCCTCTCTCTGAGGGTGAAATAATCCCGTTCAGCGGTGTCTGCCAGTCGGGGGGAGGCTGCATTATCCACGCCGGAGGCGGTGGTGGCTTCACGCACTGACTGACAGACTGCTTTGATGTGCAACCGACGACGACCAGCGGCAACATCATCACGCAGAGCATCATTTTCAGCTTTAGCATCAGCTAACTCCTTCGTGTATTTTGCATCGAGCGCAGCAACATCACGCTGACGCATCTGCATGTCAGTAATTGCCGCGTTCGCCAGCTTCAGTTCTCTGGCATTTTTGTCGCGCTGGGCTTTGTAGGTAATGGCGTTATCACGGTAATGATTAACAGCCCATGACAGGCAGACGATGATGCAGATAACCAGAGCGGAGATAATCGCGGTGACTCTGCTCATACATCAATCTCTCTGACCGTTCCGCCCGCTTCTTTGAATTTTGCAATCAGGCTGTCAGCCTTATGCTCGAACTGACCATAACCAGCGCCCGGCAGTGAAGCCCAGATATTGCTGCAACGGTCGATTGCCTGACGGATATCACCACGATCAATCATAGGTAAAGCGCCACGCTCCTTAATCTGCTGCAATGCCACAGCGTCCTGACTTTTCGGAGAGAAGTCTTTCAGGCCAAGCTGCTTGCGGTAGGCATCCCACCAACGGGAAAGAAGCTGGTAGCGTCCGGCGCCTGTTGATTTGAGTTTTGGGTTTAGCGTGACAAGTTTGCGAGGGTGATCGGAGTAATCAGTAAATAGCTCTCCGCCTACAATGACGTCATAACCATGATTTCTGGTTTTCTGACGTCCGTTATCAGTTCCCTCCGACCACGCCAGCATATCGAGGAACGCCTTACGTTGATTATTGATTTCTACCATCTTCTACTCCGGCTTTTTTAGCAGCGAAGCGTTTGATAAGCGAACCAATCGAGTCAGTACCGATGTAGCCGATAAACACGCTCGTTATATAAGCGAGATTGCTACTTAGTCCGGCGAAGTCGAGAAGGTCACGAATGAACTAGGCGATAATGGCGCACATCGTTGCGTCGATTACTGTTTTTGTAAACGCACCGCCATTATATCTGCCGCGAAGGTACGCCATTGCAAACGCAAGGATTGCCCCGATGCCTTGTTCCTTTGCCGCGAGAATGGCGGCCAACAGGTCATGTTTTTCTGGCATCTTCATGTCTTACCCCCAATAAGGGGATTTGCTCTATTTAATTAGGAATAAGGTCGATTACTGATAGAACAAATCCAGGCTACTGTGTTTAGTAATCAGATTTGTTCGTGACCGATATGCACGGGCAAAACGGCAGGAGGTTGTTAGCGCAAAAAAAAAATTCCAAAAAAAAAATTCCAAAAAAAAAAGCGACTAACAAACACAATTGCTTACGGTTCACTACTCACGACGATGTTTTTTTTGGTACCTTTTTTTTCACCGGAAAGGACCCGTAAAGTGATAATGATTATCATCTACATATCACAACGTGCGTGGAGGCCATCAAACCACGTCAAATAATCAATTATGACGCAGGTATCGTATTAATTGATCTGCATCAACTTAACGTAAAAACAACTTCAGACAATACAAATCAGCGACACTGAATACGGGGCAACCTCATGTCAACGAAGAACAGAACCCGCAGAACAACAACCCGCAACATCCGCTTTCCTAACCAAATGATTGAACAAATTAACATCGCTCTTGAGCAAAAAGGGTCCGGGAATTTCTCAGCCTGGGTCATTGAAGCCTGCCGTCGGAGACTAACGTCAGAAAAGAGAGCATATACATCAATTAAAAGTGATGAAGAATGAACATCCCGCGTTCTTCCCTCCGAACAGGACGATATTGTAAATTCACTTAATTACGAGGGCATTGCAGTAATTGAGTTGCAGTTTTACCACTTTCCTGACAGTGACAGACTGCGTGTTGGCTCTGTCACAGACTAAATAGTTTGAATGATTAGCAGTTATGGTGATCAGTCAACCACCAGGGAATAATCCTTCATATTATTATCGTGCTTCACCAACGCTGCCTCAATTGCTCTGAATGCTTCCAGAGACACCTTATGTTCTATACATGCAATTACAACATCAGGGTAACTCATAGAAATGGTGCTATTAAGCATATTTTTTACACGAATCAGATCCACGGAGGGATCATCAGCAGATTGTTCTTTATTCATTTTGTCGCTCCATGCGCTTGCTCTTCATCTAGCGGTTAAAATATTACTTCAAATCTTTCTGTATGAAGATTTGAGCACGTTGGCCTTACATACATCTGTCGGTTGTATTTCCCTCCAGAATGCCAGCAGGACCGCACTTTGTTACGCAACCAATACTATTAAGTGAAAACATTCCTAATATTTGACATAAATCATCAACAAAACACAAGGAGGTCAGACCAGATTGAAACGATAAAAACGATAATGCAAACTACGCGCCCTCGTATCACATGGAAGGTTTTACCAATGGCTCAGGTTGCCATTTTTAAAGAAATATTCGATCAAGTGCGAAAAGATTTAGACTGTGAATTGTTTTATTCTGAACTAAAACGTCACAACGTCTCACATTATATTTACTATCTAGCCACAGATAATATTCACATCGTGTTAGAAAACGATAACACCGTGTTAATAAAAGGACTTAAAAAGGTTGTAAATGTTAAATTCTCAAGAAACACGCATCTTATAGAAACGTCCTATGATAGGTTGAAATCAAGAGAAATCACATTTCAGCAATACAGGGAAAATCTTGCTAAAGCAGGAGTTTTCCGATGGGTTACAAATATCCATGAACATAAAAGATATTACTATACCTTTGATAATTCATTACTATTTACTGAGAGCATTCAGAACACTACACAAATCTTTCCACGCTAAATCATAACGTCCGGTTTCTTCCGTGTCAGCACCGGGGCGTTGGCATAATGCAATACGTGTACGCGCTAAACCCTGTGTGCATCGTTTTAATTATTCCCGGACACTCCCGCAGAGAAGTTCCCCGTCAGGGCTGTGGACATAGTTAATCCGGGAATACAATGACGATTCATCGCACCTGACATACATTAATAAATATTAACAATATGAAATTTCAACTCATTGTTTAGGGTTTGTTTAATTTTCTACACATACGATTCTGCGAACTTCAAAAAGCATCGGGAATAACACC
>NZ_JBQGPY010000003.1:0-7441 GCF_052072235.1 Brevibacillus fluminis
ATGTCTGATTATAACGGTTCGTGGAACGATTGGGAAGTCGCAACTTCTGACAAAGATTTTTCTTTGGGAAATAATGCGGAAGCACCGTTAACCCCCATCTCTAACAGGGGGGTTATAAATACAAATGCCCCTGAGTTTAAAGAGGGGTTGAGCGCGCTTGTCGACTGGGTTTCTTGCACTTTGAAAGAGCCGAGATATGGCATACGGGAAATAATTGTCGCTTTTGGTCTTCCAGAAGAAAAATTCATCGAATGTGCTGGAAAAAAAGGGTGGGAATCTGGCCTATATTACGGCAATATGTTTTTCTACTGGGGAGGCAATGACCACTATCATTTCGAGTTTTCTGGTCAGGGCTGCCGTGAGTTTGAAGAGGCTTCGAGTGTTACTTGGCATGAATTGTTTGCGATGGCTCTGGATTTGAATGGGCATTTTACACGGCTTGATGTGGCGATCGATGATTTCAAAGGTTATTTTTCGATTGAGCAGCTGATTCGAATTTTGAAGAAGCGTCAGGTGCGGAGTCGGTTTAAAAAGGCACGGATCATGGAAGAGATCGACATTCATGACGAGGTCGATTACGGAAAAACAGTGTACCTTGGACGCCCGTCGTCAGAAATTCAGGTTCGTTTTTACGACAAACGCGAGGAACGAATCGGCAAGGGTTTCGAGGTTTTGGCCGCCCTGGAGTGTTGGAATCGAACAGAGATTCAGACTAGACGTGAGAGAGCAACAGTTCTGGCTGGAATTCTTTCGAATCGTGAGGGACAGATCGGCGAGGCGGTAGTCGGGATTTTGCGGAATTACATAGAGTTTCTGGTTAAGTCTCCATCAGATACGAACAAGGCACGTTGGAAAGTTCAGCCATGGTGGGAGAAGTTTTTGGGTGCAGCTGAGGTGCTAAAGCTGACGGTTAAGCCAGCTGAGAATACTTTGGTTAAAAAGCACAAGTGGGTGGACAACTCGGTTAAGAAAACGTTGGCACAGTTGGCTACAGCGTCGCATGATCAGTTTGGCGAAATCGTGATGAAACTCGTGAAAGAGGGATATGACCTTTTAACCGATCAAGATTTCGATTTCATCGAGCGTCATCATGATGTTTACTTGCAGCACGTTCGCGAGTGGTTGAAAGAAAACAGGGGATGACAATAAGGTATTACTGCAAAAAATGAGACTGACTGTCCTACTTGATAGTCGGTCTTTTTGTTATGCTAGAATACGTTCGTTTCAAAATGTCGATATTTGGGAGGGGATTATGCCTAGACCAAGGCTTCCAGAAGACGAGAAAAAGCAAACGTTGACGATTGGCCTAAAGGGAGCCACGATAAAAAAGTTAAGAGAACATGGTGATTACAGCAACCTAATCGAGCGCCTTTTGACAGATTATTTTAAAAAAATGGGGAAATAGAGAAAGTAGGACTTGCTAAATCTCCCATTTTTTTTTACGATTATTGTCGAACGAGTAATCTTAACTAAGAAAACCCGTTCCCACGAAAATAGGAAAGAGGGTAATGTTAAATGTCCATGGTATTGTGCGGAAAAGTAACAGGGCTGAAAAGAGGTACCCCGAAAGAGGGCAAAAAACTGTTTCACACGCTGAAAGTAGAAGTGGGGAATAAGGCGTACTATCCAATGTTTGAGGACGGAAGATTGAATCCTCAGAAAGATCAAGATATTACGCTCGTGTGCGATGTCAACGCCAATAAAAATGGATATTTGAATCTGTTTGTAGCTGGCTTTGTGGCGGATGAAATGATCATAGACCCAGAAGCACATATTGAGCGCTCATCGAGCTTTGATGACTTTTAAAGATGGATGAGACTACGACACCTGCTGTTGATTACTCGGCGCAGCTGGATACGATCATCCAGCAGCAAGCGCAGCTCATCGACTACCTCGATCACATGTACAAGCTGCAACACGCATTAGCGGACAATCAAAGTCTACTGACCGCGATTTGCGGCATAGGCGTTGTTTTTCTGGCGGTGATGCTGGGCGTATATATCGTAAGATGGTAGGGGAGGGGATTGCGTGGAAGAACTTTTGTTCACATTGATCACGATGGGATTTTTCAGCGCCATGTGGGTTCTGGTTCGATCATGGTTGAGAGAAGCAGGAGGTTCGGGGGGCGTGGATGATGGATATTGAACGCGCAGCCGAATGGTTTGGCGAAATTTTGCTGTTATCTCTTTTTGCTGGCTTTGTGATCGGCTGGTTAAAGCTCGTTCTTGAAGGCTTGGAAAGGAGGTGAAGAAAATTTTTGTAATCTTACGTCACCGCTATTTGTGGCTGATGGCTTTGCTCTTGTTCTCATTCACTTCACAGGCTGAGGCGGCAACGTTAAAACCAGTAATAAATCATGCTGTGATTGGTGGCTGGAGTACGCAAAGCGGATCGTCGAAAAATGCGACTGATGGCGATAATGCAACCTTAGTGGCATTTGGCGGAACGGGTAGTTATTCATGGGGAACACGAAAGCTGATTACCCAATATTTCCTATATACGTCAAACGGTACGATCAGGCTTGAGTTGTACGATGGTACTACTTTGACCTACTCGAAAACTTTTGCTTCTGGAAATACTGTCCCGACTGCGACTTATACGATTGATCCACCAGTCTACGCAACGAACATGAAGTTAGTCTCGACTTCTGGCAGCTGGTCGAATTTGGCTGAAATCGAATTGTATGAAGATCCGCCGCCGCCGCCGCCGTCTAATGTGACGATCAGCAAAGGAACGGTGACAGAAACAACTGTTGATTTGACCTTTTCTGCAACTGATGCATCAAGTATTGAGTTGTACAAGAACGGTGCAAAGCTTGTAACGTTTCCGGGCACGGCAACATCATACAAGGTCAGCGGGCTAACGGCTTCAACGTCATATGACTTTTACATCAAAGCTATAAACATAGTTGGTTCGGCGAATAGCTCAACGCTTACCGTAAGGACTAACGATCCGCCGCCACCACCGCCGCCGCCATCTAATGTGACGATTAAGGCAGATAGTGTCACGGAAGATACGGTGAATCTGTCTTTTACGGCAACTGGTGCAAGCAATATTGAGTTATATCGGAATGGCGTAAAGGTAGTAACGCTTGCTGGAGATACAACGACCTTTAAGGATGCGAATAAGCAACCGTCGACCAGTTACCAATACTACATTCGCGCGGTGAATACTGGTGGAGCGACAGCGAGTGAGATAATCACGGTCAAAACGCTTGATCCGCCGCCGCCAGTTTTGAGTGAGCTTTCGTACACTGCGACGACAACCAGTGCGACAGTCACTTGGAAAAATGGAAAAGCCCCGTTTACAGTTGTCTGGGCTGGTACCTCAACGACAACGAGCGAACGGAGCTTCAAAAAGGAAGGTCTGACGAAAAATACTTCCTATCCTGTAACAGTAACGGATAGCGATGGAGTGAGTCAATCGACCACTGTTAAAACACTGGTTAAGGACTTTTTGCAACCGCCAGTGCCGCCAGATAGCACGAACATCTTTCAGAGGATGGTCAACTCATTTGGTACAGCTGGTACATATGCGCTGGTTGTGATCGGTGCAGCGGTTTCACTTGGAATAATTGAATTCTCGGTATTTATATATGGCGCTTACTCAAAAAATGGCTGCGAGCAGCTAAATAATTGGAGGAATCAGGACATATGAAAAAGTTTCTGGATGCAGTAAAAAAACGTAGCAAAGCGGTAGCAAGTGCCGCATTTTTGATGGCTGCGACTTTGGTTTTCCAGCAGGGTGAATCACATGCGGCAGGTGCTACATTGACAGAGCCAACGATGCCAGACAGCACCAGCGTAATGCAGCGTATGGTTGACTCGTTCGGTACTGCAGGAACGTACGCGATCGTCGTGATCGGTGCAGCCGTTGCCTTGGGTATCATCGTAATCCTCGGCATGTACACGTGGCGCTTGCTCAAAAAATGGCTGTCCTCTGCCAAGTAATATGATGTTGGGCGCTCTCTTCAGCACAAGAGGAGAAGCAAAGAAGGGCCCAAGGCTAAAAAGGCGGCAGCCTTACGCCTTGGCCCTTTTGCTTTTCCTCGCTGTGCTACTGGTACCGAGTTTGAGTTTTGCTGCAACTGTTAAGCCACCTGTGCTGGTTGAAGCGGACTGGATAACAGGCGGTTTTATTGTGAAGTACGATCAAGCGATACCAGGCGCAACCTTGCGCTTGTACTTATCTACAGACTATAAGACTTATTCGGTGATCCGGACGTGGACAGCAGATGCAACTTCGGGCATCACGGAGATAAACGGACTCGACAACGGCGACACAATCTACTATTACGTGACGCAAGAGTTGGATGGGGTAGAGTCGGCACGAAGCAATATTCAAAAGCAGACGCCGCCTTACACGGTGTTTGTGATCAACTGGCCAGATATGCTGAACGATTTGCAGAACATGATGCAGAATTTTTTTACGCCGAGTCAAGCGGCGATCGACGGTCTGAAGGATGCGTTAAATAATCTTGCAGATAAGATGGGTGCGGGCGCGGCTGGTGCCGCTGGTTCGCAGATCGGCGGAGCGATCGGAGACGCAGCGAGCAACATGCCGCCGCCAATTGTGCCAAGCCCGGGCAGTAATCCTTATGGGGGAGGGGACACCGGAGGACAGCTGCCGAACAAAGGGGCAGACATTGGTAAGGGCAAATTGCCTGATTTGATGTCAGGGACTGATACTGATCTGACGTTCGTCGTGCCTATTACGCAGGGTGTGACGGTCAAGTTGTTCACGAAAGAGCAGATGGAGAAGTTCGGGTGGATAGCGATCATCAGGATTGTGGTAAACGCGATCATCTGGATAATGTTCGGGTTGTATCTGATCAATCGTTTTACGCCACATCTGAAGGCGTAGGAGGCGTTGTAGTGGACTTTTTGATAAATGGTATATCGGATGTGCTGAACACGATGGCAACGGCTTTGCCGGGGTTCTCGTGGGCACATGATCTTGCAGCCGATGTAGCGGCTTTGAAGCCGTATTTTGACAAGGCGAATGTGTTAATGCCGGTTGATACAGTTTTGATCGTTCTGGGTCTGTGGGTGGCGTTGCAGATCGTTCTGGCGGCTTACTACTGGATTACTCGGACAATCAATTTGATAAGGGGTGCAGGGTGATGGGGTATGTTGTGTGTTTCTTCATGGCGTTCTTCTTGGGACGTAAGTACCAAGAGCTTATGGACTTGATGATGGCGCGGCGGATCGCCAAGATGGTGAGCCAGTCGGAGCAGATCGCGAAGGAAAAGGCGGAATATGACCGGGCGGTTGCGCTTGATCGACGGTATCACAAGAAAATGTTCGAGGAAAAGAACGAGGAAGCGGAGGAAAAGGCGATATGATCGAGGCGTTTACAGGTTTACCGGGACAAGGGAAAACGTATCTCATGACACGGTTGGCGATGAAGAAAATGCGGAAAGGCCGCAAGGTCTATGCGAATTACCCTCTGAAAGGCGCGGAAAGATGGACACAGGTCACGGAGCTTTTTAATGTGAGAGACGCGGTCATTCTGATCGATGAGGCAGGTCTAGTAGCGCCAGCGGGATTCTGGAAGGATATTCCGTTCGAGGTTATGGCACATTGGCGTCAACACAGGCACAAAGGCGTTGACCTATGGTATACCGCGCAAAGTTTGAAGGACGTTGCCGTGCCGCTTCGCCGGGTCACGCAGTTCGAAAACAAGGTGCAGAAGATGGGGCCGCTGATCTGGTGGAAGTGCATCAATCCGCAAACAAGTGATAGGTTTGCAGGCGGTTTTACGATCTTTGACCAAGCGGTAGCAGATGCATATGACTCTTGGGCAGATGACGTTGAAAAACAAGTGTTTTTGAAGGGGTGAACGGATGCTGACACCGCGGGCTTCGATACTGCATCAGTTGGATATGGCGCGTATACAGGTGAAAAGTGGGCAGGTCCATATGGTTCTGTTTACGCTTAACCAGCTGGAAAGAGACTTGATCAAGAAGTTTGATCAAGAGCTTGGGATAAAGAAGTTGCCGACTTACTTGCACAAAGGAGGGATATAGATGCTTTTGGAAGCTTTCCTGTGTCTTGCTGTTATTACTTTTCAAGCTATCGCTGAGGTTTTCCGGGTAGTTTGACCGGGAAAGGAAAATTTTTTCGGAATTGTATCGTATCGTATTGTAATGTATCGTATTTTACTGTATAATAAAAATATGAAATACGAAATACAATACGATACGAAATGAGGATGAGAGCATGGCAAGACCAGGTGTAGGACGTGAAGAGATTTTGGCGGCAGCGGAGGCTATTTTTGCGGAAGGTAAGGAGCCGACACAGGTACTTGTGCGCGAGAGGCTCGGCGGTGGCAGTTTTACTACCATTAGCGCTGCGCTTAAAGACTGGAGGGCTGAGCGCAAGGCACCAGCTGCACCGATCCGCGAGACGGCACCAGAGGCACTCACAGAGCTTGTAGACCGTGTGTCGGGTGAGATATGGGCACTGGCACAGCAGATCGCCAATGAGCGTCTAAAAACAGAGCGCGAGGCAATGGAGGCTGTCCGGCAACAGATGGAGCAGCAGCAGCAAGAGGCAGCTGCGTTCGCTGATCGTCTTGTTGAGGAGGTCGAGCAGCAGCGCAACAAGATCGAAGAGCTGCAAACGTCGTTGCTTGGTGAGCAGGGCCAAAAAAATTTACTGAGTGACTTGTTGCAGCAAGTGCGCATGGATGAGGCTGTAGCGACAGCGCGCAACGATGAGTTGCAGCGTAGTTTGGAAGTTGCACATCGGGATATTAACCGTTTCACTACGCAGATCGACGAGCTCACGGAGTCGAACAGAGTGCAGCTTATGAGCATAGTAGAGTTGCAGACGCTTAACCAGTCTTTGCGCGATCAGCTTGACGAGGCTAAACGTGTCAGTGCAGCAGCTGCACAAGACCATGAGCGTTTCCGTGTTGACGCATATCGCCAGCGTGACCAGGCCAATGAAGAGTTGTCGATCGCGCAGATCGAGCAGGCGCGTCTGTCTGGTCAGGTAGAGATATTGCGTGATCGGGTCGTTCAGCTCCAAGAAGAAAACAAGCAGCTTGCGGACAAGTTGGCAAAACCAGCAGCTCGCAAGCGCCAGCAGGACAAGTCAGGACAGTCAGAGCAGGTTTAACAGCTTGCTCAATATGTAAAGTGGGATGCTGTGATCGGGGGCTGGGGTGGAACCCCAGTATAGGGGAGTGCTTGCACGAGCCGGTGCCGATTAATCTATCGATCGCTTAGCTGTTTGGTAGCTTCGCGGGTTGATAGTTTGGTTGGCACCGAAGTTGCGCTGCGCTCTAGGCGATTGTTTTGACTTGATAGAGGCTAAATACATCAAGAGTATAGGGCAAAGGAAGCCATGTTGAAAATTGGTATAAAAAAAAGCCTCCGTCTGGTAATCTAGTAGTTGTCGATGCTACTAAATTTAACCATAAGGAGACCTATCTC